>CAWJFN010000018.1:0-144570 GCA_963842195.1 uncultured Acidobacteriaceae bacterium | reverse complement strand
AACGATCCCGCCTGCTACTCGTGACCTCGTCGCAACCTTAGATCGTTACCCCCGTGCGGAGCTGGCCGAATTGCATTTCGCTGGGGGAGAACGCCATTCATTTCGCAACTGGCCAATTCGCCATCCCCTCTGGCGCTGACCAAATTTTGCTGGGGTTGCCGTACAGTTGAAAACTAATCCCCGGCATCCTGCATCTTCATCGAGAGGTCCCGATGATTACCGCGGCTTGGTTCAGAGGATCACTTGCAGGTACTTGGCGCAGAGCCATTTTTCTACTGGCGGTGACGCATTACGGCGCTACTCATCTCTCTGCTGATCTTATTCCGGTCAAAGAAAAACAAGGAGCTATGTATGGATTTCTCGTTCTGAAGTCCGCCGACGGCAAAGTCATCGCAATGGGCGACGAGATCAATTCCGTTACGGGAAACCGAATACGATCGCGAACCACTCTCCATTTTCGGGACGGATCCCTTGACGACGAAGTCTCTGTCTTCAGCCAGGGAAGTGTTTTCCAGTTGATCTCCGATCACCATATACAAAAAGGGCCATCCTTTCAAGAGCCGCTGGACATGTCGATTGATATGCCAACCAAAACTGTAAGTTGGCGAGAGATGAAAAACGGTAAAGACGAATCTCACACCCAGCACATGGATCTGCCATCAGACCTGGCAAATGGGATGACTTCGCTGATCGTAGAGAACTTCCCCACGAACGTTTCGGAGCTGAAGGTGTCCTACGTAGCAGGAACCTCGAAGCCACGGGTGGTAACGCTGTCAACAAAGCCCGATGGCGACGAGATGTTTCGAGTCGCAGGAGTGAGCCGCCAATCGAAGAAGTACAAAATCCACGTGGAAATCGGCGGCGTGGCTGGTGTCGTTGCTCCGTTGATTGGGAAACAGCCGGCCGACATCGAGATGTGGGTGACGGCCAAGGAGGTTGCGACATTTCTCAAAATGGAAGGTCCCCTTTTCGATAAAGGTCCAATCTGGACCATGGAATTGGCTGAGCCGGTTTGGCCCGAAGCAACGCCGCGATGAACGATTAATTCGTGCTGACGCAAAAACCTCGACTAAGTGCGCCGTCGCGGTCATATCGTTACTGCTCCGGTCGCTTCGCTCCCGGCTCTGACAGCGGAATCCGCTAATCGGTGCGCAGTGCCGTCATCGGGTCGGCTCGCGTAGCACGCATCGCCGGTACGTAGCACGCGACCGCGCCAACCGGATCGCGATGGCCCGGTCGCCAATAGCTGCAGGATCGATTGCGCTCACGCCGTACAGCAAATTCCCGAGCAGACGCGAAAGCGCCAGCCCGAGCATGATACCCAGTACCGTTCCCGAAAGCGCCAGCTTCATCCCGTTCGCGAGCACACTTTTCACCACGTCCCACGGTTTCGCTCCCAGTGCCATGCGCACACCGAACTCGTGGATTCTTTGGCTCACCGAATAAGCAATCACGCCATAGGTTCCGATCGCCGCGAGTACCAGAGCGAGCGCCGCGAACATCGTTACCAGCGCCAGGGCAAACCGTGGAACGGCGTAATTCTCAGCCACCACGTGCTCCATCGTCTGGATGTCTGAAACCGCCAGGCTCGCATCCAGGCTGTGGATGGCGGCGCGCAGACGGTCCGCTATTACACCCGGTTGCAGCCTGGACCGAATTGCTATAGAAGAATTCGGCGGCCAGTGGAAACGGTTCTTGCGGCATCGGCCACCAGAACGCGGGCTCGGCGCCCGTGTTCTTGGGCGTGTCCTTCACGTCGCCGACAATGCCTACCACGGTCAGCCAATCCTGTTCCTTGGGATGATCGCTGAAAGCGATTTTTCCACCGAGTGCGTCGCCGTGTTTCCAATACTTCGCCAGCGCCTGATTGATCACTAGGACCTTTCGGCCATTTGTATTATCGTGGCTGTCGAACGGCCGTCCACGCACAATTGGAATCGCGAGAGTGCGGAAATAATCGGTGCTCGCCTCGTGATAGCGGCCGTGAAACTCCTCGTGCGGACCAGGCACTTCGCCCTGTATGTTAAATCCAGCGTTGTCATCCCAGCCGGTCCAGGGCAGGTCGGATGCGCTGCCGGCCGCGCTCACTCCCGGCATCGCACGCACTTGGTCCAGCAGCCTTTGGTAGAAGTTAACGACAGCACTGTCCTTGTAAGTCGCTTCCGGCAGCGAAATGCTTGCCGTGAGCACGTGTTCGGAACGGAATCCGGGATCTGTCCTCAGCAGGTTAGCGAAGCTACGCAGCAGAAGACCGGCTCCAATCAATAACACGCACGCCAGCGTCACCTCTCCGATTACAAACCCACTGCGGAGGCGGAGTGTGCCGCGGGTAGTAGTCTGAGTTCGTCCTCCCTCATGCAGCGCGTCCCGCAGGTCCATTCGCGATCCTGCAAATGCCGGCACAATTCCAAATACGATGCCGGTGGCGCAGGCGACGAGCAGAGTAAAAACAAATAGCGGCATATCAAGATGAATGTCGCCCGTTCTCGGGAAATCGGCGGGCAACATAGATACCAGAGCCTTCACTCCCATCACCGCCAAAAGCGATCCTAGCGCCGCGCCCAGAATGGCCAGCAGCAGACTCTCGGTCAACATTTGACGTATCAGCCGCTTGCGTCCAGCACCTACCGCCGCGCGAACGGCCATTTCACGTCGCCGCGCCGTGGCTCGCGCCAGCAACAGGTTTGCGGCATTCACACACGCGAGCAGCAGAACCAGGCTCACGGCGCCGAGCAATACCCAAAGGAGCCGCTCGCTGCGTCCTACGATTTCGGTCTTAAGCGGTATCACCATCACCGTCCAGCCGCTATCGCCATCCGGATGTTCCCGCGCAAGCCGTGCCATAGCAGCGTTGATTTCGCCTCCAGCCTGAGCGGCCGAGATGCCTGGCCTCAGGCGCGCGACCACATCCAGGAAATGCGAGCCGCGACTGTTGTAGTCGCCATCGAATGTAAAAGGCGTCCACACGTCGACGGTGTCGCCATAAGCCACCGCGTGGTACATGTTGCCCGGATGCTGCACGCCGGGTGGGATGACACCAATTACCGTATACGGCACTGCATTGAGCAAGATCGTCTGCCCGACTGCATCACGCCGCGCGCCCAATCGCGTGCGCCACAGTCTGTCACTGATAATCGCGACATGCCCTTTCCCCGGCAGTTCGTCCGCACGCTCGAATTCGCGGCCGATCGCCGGCTTCAGCCCTAACACGTGAAAAAATCCAGCCGTCACCGAAAAACCCGCGAGCTTGACGGCGTCGCCCGAGCCGGCGAGTTGTACATCGTTGTGGGTGTATGCAGCGGTTGACTCAAACGAGTGTAGACGTGACCGGAAATCCCAAAAATCGTACGGATTTACCGGAAATTTCGGAAAGGCTCTGATTGCGCGTGAACACACGGACCAGGCGGCCTGGATCCGGATACGGCAGGGACCGCAGCAGAACCCCGTCGATGACGCTCACGATCGCACTCGTGGCTCCAATGCTGAGAGCTAATGTCAGCAGCATCACTACCGTGAAGCCGGGACTCCTTGCCAACGTACGCACGGCGTATCGCAAATCCTGCCCCAGGCTCTCCACAAACTTGGTCCTGCGCATGTCGCGGCATTCCTCCTGTATTTGCGCGATCCCGCCGATTCTCTTCTTAGCGGCCAGGCGGGCTTCGTCCGGCGACAGGCCACGAGCCTGTGCTTCTTCAATTTCCTGTTCCAGATGGAAGCGCAATTCCTTTTCGAGTTCGCGCTCGACTTGTTTCTTACGCAGCAGAGTTCGTACGCGCATCCGTAAAACGTTGAGCCGGCGGTGGATCTTCATGCGAAGTGTTCTAAGCCAGTCGAATCACCAGCCCAATGGCGCTCGACAGACGTTCCCATTGGGCCAACTCCTTATCGAGCTGCGTTCGCCCGGCTTTGGTCAGTCGATAGAACTTTGCCTCGCGCCCGGTGTCCGTTACACGCCACTCGGCGGATATCCATCCTTGCTGTTCCAGCCGATGAAGCGCCGGATATAAAGCGCCTTGCGTCACTTGCAGAACGTCTTCACTCACCTGCTGAATTCGTTTGGCAATCGCCCAGCCATGCTTCGGTTCCGAGGCAATGGTCTTCAGAATCAGCAGATCGAGCGTGCCCTGAATCAGGTCGGAAGGGCGACTCATGCACGCATACCTAAGTAACTTACATTCATGCCTAAGTTATTTATACGTCAATGCTGTCGCACTCGTCAACGCAAAAAGGCGAGGATGGAGCCGAATTTTGCGACCTCCTGTAGCCAGACGTATCGGCATTAAGCGGCTTGCTTTTGCCGGTTGTTTTGCTGAGCGTCCCTCCAATCGAGCACGCGAAGGGGCTCGAGGTCGAAGGCGCGCTGCTCGATGTCGGCAGGTGAAAATTCGAAGCCATTCAGGTCAAAGTGCTGTTTGGCGCGAATGGCGGCGATGAAGTCGCGGGCAACGGCGGTTAGACGGTTACGCTGCTGTTGCGCACGCTCCTCCTGCCGCTGTTTCAGCTTGGCGAGGTCCTGATCGCGGTGACGGACGCAGGCGGTTCTCCTGAATGCTGAGATTATTCAACTGGCGCTGATGCGTGAGGAAGATCTTTGCCTGGATTAACTGCCGGCGCAGGGCTTCGTCCTGCCCGGAAAACAGTTCTGCAAATTCGAGGCGGCCGATGGCGTAGATGCCGGCTTCGAGCGACGGGATGCGCTGCAAGCGCCAGGAGCAATCGGCGATGGACTGGACCAGCTCGCGCTCTTCCGGCGTTTGCGGATGGTACTGCTTCGCGTGATTCTCGAGATGCGCAGCGTAGAGTTCGGCATCGTCGGTGGGAAGCAGGACGGAGCGACCGGTCAATCCGGTTTTCAAAGCGTTCTTTGAGGCGACGGCCTTGCCGGCGTCCGTGACAGGGCCGGTGGAGGATTGGGAATTGGCGCGATTGGCGGTGATCTGAGCTTGGGTAGACATTAGGAATTCGGGAGTTCGGTGACTGTCACCGATTTCGGAATTATCCGATGCCAAAACGTAGCACGGCGAGGACGGAAATCGTTCTACTTACCTTCCGGGAGCGGGGTTAAGTGGTTTCGAATGTGTGAAAAGAAAAAGTTAGAACTTTGGTGACCGACTTGCAAAATTCGCCAAAGAGGTGCTGCGGCGTTCGGAAATGGGGACCGGCAACGCCCGTCCCCGAGTGTTTCCGAGAGCTTTGCAGCGGTCAAGCATGCATTTGCAAGCGCCTCTGGTGACCAGAAGGGGAACGGAGCACCACTGTAGTCGACCGGAGAGGTCACAGTCTACCCTGAAGTTCCGTAGGTTCAATAGCGATTACGACCTTCCCGCCGGCGTGTCCCGCTTCTCGATAACGAAGAGCTTCAGCCGCCTCGCTTAGCGGGTAACGTCGATCAATGACGGGCGCAATCGTTCCGGCTTCGAGCAAATCTTTTAGAAAAAGCAGATCCTTCGTATTTATCTGCGCAATGAAGAACCGTATCTTCTTGCTTCCAAGCCGGGACAGCAAAGGCCCCAGCGAGGCAGCCTGAAGAATTCGGGCCATGCCACCTCCGACCATTACAAAAATCCCGCTTGGGCGGAGGGCGCGCCTGTAATCGAAGACGGAATGATGTGCGTTAGCCCCGAGAATCAGATGGTAACGCTCGCCACTTTGCGTGAAATCCTCCCGGGTGTAATCGACAACCTGGTCTGCGCCAATGGATCGGGCTTTGTCCACCTTCCCCGGACTGCACACCGCTGTCACTTCAGCTCCGAAGGATTTGGCGATTTGCACTGCGAATGTACCCACGCCACCTGAGGCGCCATCGATGAGAACCCTTTGACCTCGCTCGATCCGCCCGTGATCGCGAAGTCCCTGCAAGGCAGTGATTGCCGCCACTGGAACGGCTGCCGCCTCGGCAAACGATAAATTGGCCGGCTTCAATGCCAATCGATCTTCAGTGGTACAGACATACTCGGCAAACCCGCCCAGACCTTTTCCCTGGAAGGATGCCCCAAAGACTTCGTCGCCTGGGCGAAGCTGCTTTATGTCTTTGCCGACGGACTCAACCCGTCCAGCGATATCCGCGCCTATGACCCTGTGCTTTGGCTTGAGCAGCTTACCGACCCCGGGGAGGAAGAACAGCGGCCCTCTCATCGTGAAACTGTCGAGGGGATTTACCGACGAAGCATACTGCTTGATGAGGACCTGGTCCACTGCCGGAGCAGGCGTTGCGATTTCCCTGAGCTGCAGCACTTCCGGTGGTCCGTATTGCGTGGTGACAATCGCTTTCAATTCATTGCTCTTCGATATGAGAGGACCATAGCACGAGCCGGCCGATAGGGTAGACGGTGGCGGCGAGAAATTCCGCCGGGAGCAAGCATGCGGATGTCTCCGGCGGCAGCGGTTGCGCCTACGTCAGCGCGGAAACGGCACCGTCTGTTGCAGGAAACAATTGAGGTTAGGCCTGAAGCTCGGCGGCGTAATCAGTGGCCCATTCGAAGAAAGTTCGGGCGGGTGCTTCCGTGATTTCCGTAACCGTCGAGGTGACTACGGCAGGCTGGCCAATTGCGGCAGCCCACGCCGTCAGAAGCATATCGACCACGGCCGTGGGCCACGAAGCGAATACCTCGCGCCGCGCTTGCTCGGGCGAAATTTCCTCGACGCGCAGCACGCGCCCGAGGGCGCGACCGAGTGTCGACACCTGCTCGAATTGGCTCAGGGATTGAGGGCCGGTCAGAACATATTCCGCTCCGGCGTGGCCGTCGTTACATAAGGTGTGGACGGCGACGGCGGCGATGTCCCGCTGGTCAATGGGGGCGGTGGGAGCGGCGAGATGCGGCCAGCGCACCACATCACCGGCGCGGATCTGCGGCCTCCACCAGTGCAATGCATTTCCGGCGAACATTCCGGGCCGGAGAAAGGTCCATTCCAGTCGGGATGCTCGAATGACTTGTTCGATCTGTCTGTGCAGGATAGATACGGCATTGGGCTGCGGCTTCTGGAATAGGGGGTGCGGGACGTTGTGCGGAGAGGAGAGAAATACGATGCGCGGAGCGTGTTTTGCGATCCGCTCCAGAACGGGGGCGACCGTGGCGGATGGGGCTGTCCAAACGAGGAACACGGAGTCGATTCCGTCCAGGCATGCATCGAGACTCTCGGGAAGCGTAAGATCTCCGCGGCGAAGAGCGATGTGTGAAGGCGCGTTCTCCTGAGTTCGCGTCAGCGCAAAAGTTTGCACGCCCGCCGCTTGCAATTGCGAGGCGACGTGGCGGCCCACACTGCCGGTTGCTCCGATGACGAGGACTCGCTTCATCGCAGGACAGCTATGTTGTCCGCTGGGGGCATGGTGAAAAGGACCAAGAGCCACTTGCCGAAGAGCGCGGTTCAGAAGTTCGCGCGCGCGTCCTTAACCGGCCTGTTTTAGCACTTCGCATTGTGAGTTTCCCTAATGACAGAACACGTAAACACGCCGGCGCAGGTTGAGATCGTCGCGGCCGCAAGGGAGGAGGAGCCAGTACTGGCCAATCTTCTTGAATTGTATGCACACGATTTCAGCGATTTCCATGAGGTGGAGTTAGGAGCCGACGGCAGGTTCGGTTAGCAGCATCTTCCGCTTTACTGGCGGGAGCCGCAGCGGCATCCGTTTCTGTTAAAGGTTAACGGAAAGCTGGCAGGCTTCGCTTTGGTCACGCAGGGATCTGAAATGTCCAAGGATGCGTCGATTTGGGACATGGCGGAATTCTTTGTTGTCCGACGATATCGTAGGCGCGGGGTGGGGACGAGAGCGGCACACGACGTGTGGCGGCGGTTTCCAGGCCGGTGGGAGGTGCGCGTTATGCAGTGCAACCGCTCGGCCGTTTCGTTCTGGGAAGGCGCGGTGGCGACGTTTGCCGGTGAGGCGTTCGGTTCGACCATTGTGAGTGCCAAGGGTAAGCTTTCGCGTGTATTCTCCTTTGACTCGAACGCAACGTAAGGGGGCAAATAGGGCCGGGCTAAAGTAGCGACGCCGGCGTGATGAAGGCGATGGAGGCTTCGCTCCGCTGTAATGCTAATGCCGGGATGAGTTCCGGTACGGCAGGCACGAGCGCCCACGCGACTTTCAGTGCCAACTTCTACATTTGAGCGCGAAGCCAGTCGAGGTAGGCATCGGAACCGTCCGCGGCAGGGATAGCGATAATCTCCGGCACGTCGTACCGGGCATGATTGTGTTGTAGGTCGCGTGGCTTCGGCAGTTTCGAGTGCACGCGGAAGCGCCGAGGCGGCTGCGATGTACTGAAAGCTACCGGGCTTGGGACAAGGTGTGGAATCACTTCAACCAAGCCGGAGAGCAGGGCCAAACACCTTGGGGCCGGCCGATCTAAGTTATGGGTTTCGAACCCGCTGTCGTATGTGGCCGCCCCGCTGGTCCACCCGGTTGAGCTAAGAGCTCGCATAGGTAGTTACCATTTGTGCCCGAATGAGGAGCATGTATTTGCCCGGCCTGCTCTCGCGGACAAGGAGATAAATTCAGTATGCCATTTGCAGGACTGGATGTGCACAAGAAAGAAATCGAGGCGGTAGTAGTCGACGACAGCGGAAACATTCTGCTGCGTGAGCGTCTGGCCACGCGCCGCGAGGTGCTGGAAGCCTTTGCACGGCGGCATCTCGGCGGCTGCCGCGTCGCGTTGGAGGCAACCACCAATACCTGGGCCGTGGTGGCGGTTCTACAGCCTCTGGTGAAAGAAGTGGTGGTGTCGAATCCGTTGCGCACGCGCGCCATCGCCTCGGCCAAGATCAAGACCGACAAAGTAGATGCGCTGGTGCTGGCGCAACTGCTGCGCTGCGAGTATCTGCCGCGGGTATGGTCTCCGGACGAGGAGACACGCCGCATGCGGCAGCGTTCGACGGAACGCGCCAACTTGAATGCCGATCGCACGCGGCTGAAGAATCGCATCCACGCTGTGTTGCATCAGCGCCTGATCGAGCCGCCGGTTACGGATGTGTTCAGTAAAGCTGGGATGCGTTGGCTGGCCCAACAATCGCTGGACCAGCAAGGTCAGCGCGCGCTGGAACGTTACTTGCGGCAGTTAGCGCAGGTGGAAGCCGAGTTCCAGCTACTCGATGACGAGTTAGCAGAACACGCCTACCAAGACCCGCAGATCAAGTTACTGATGAGCTTGCCGGGCGTGGATTACGCAGTCGCTGAAAGCATGCTGGCGGTACTGGGCGATATCTCGCGCTTCGAGGATGCCGATGGCGCCGCAGCTTACTTCGGCTTAGTGCCGTCGACGCATCAATCCGGCAACCATTGTTATCACGGCCGCATCACCAAACAGGGTTCCAGCCATGGGCGCTGGATGCTGATCCAGGCCGCGCAGCATGTAGCGCGGCACCCGGGACCACTGGGTGTGTTCTTCCGCCGCCTGGCGAAAAAGAAGAATCGCAATGTGGCGGTGGTGGCGACCGCGCGCAAGCTGGTTACGATCGCCTGGCACATGCTGCGCAACAACGAACCTTACCGCTACGCGCAGCCCAAAACCGTGGGGGCCAAATACAGCCGCTTGCGCGTGCGCGTTACCGGCCAGAAAAAGAAAACGGGAGCCAAAGGACAGCCCCGCTCGGCCAGCTACGGAAGCGGAAAGCGCACTCGGGCGGTGCCTGCGCTCGATCAGATCTATGCCAGTGAGCAGTTGCCGCCGCTGGCGCAAACCGCGGCCGGTGAGCACGCCATGCTGACACGGCACGGTGTAACCGCTTACGCGGAGTTGATTCGAAGATCACATCGCGTGCCGCGGTGTTCTAAATCGGTAAGTCAATAAGCTAATAGATTACATCAGTAAAAAAGTAATTAAGTTTGTAAGTACACAGATCAATCAATAACTACCAAAATAAGTCAAGGCGGCTTTCCCATACCTCCTTTGCTTAGCGCGATCCGGGCCTCTGCCGTCAAGGCCAAGCACCGAAGGTGCGGCTACGCCGGCCTTGACCGCCGCCCGTCTCGCGCTCCGTTTCCAATATGGGTAAGCCGCCTTGTGCTTCGCTGCACTCGCGCAGCCTACTTTTTTCGAAAGTATGTCAACTTTTCACTTGACACAATCATAGGTAGCTGAAGTTTTGATTCCAAACGGAACCACAGTTATTACTAATCAACCGCATCAGATCGTCATAACTGCTGTTACAGGTCTGCGTATCGCTGCCATTGAACGGATCGCTGACCACCAAACTCTGCAGCGTCCCATTCGCATTCCACGTCAGCGTCCCGGTCTCGCTGCTGCCGTTCACGGTAAACTGATACTGCGTCATGCGCGCGGTGTTCGCATCGTATGTGTAGGCGTCCGAATCACCCGAGCCGAACGTAATCAGCGTCGGTCCAAACCCGTTGTATCCTGTACTCGTCAGCGGATTCTGCCCGTTCAACGCTGTGACCGAATTGATCCGTCCTTCTCCATCCGGCGTATAGGTCCAGTTCGGCAGCCCCGCCTGATTCGGAATCAGCGTATTGATCAATCCGTTCGCCCAGTAAGTCGCCGCCACATGATAGTAGCCGCCCGAGTGCGGCGTCAGCTCCAGTGTATCGGTTACTTCCCCGCGCGCCGAGTACTCGAACCCCAAATCCGTCGTTTTGCTCGCACCCGTGTACGCCTCCGTCCAATTTTCCTTCGCGTCCGGACTCCATGTCAGGCCGCCGATACTGAGATAATCATCTACCTTGCCGAGAGTCGATACCAGTTGTTGACGCACTCCTGCTGAAGTTGCTGCGGGGTTTGTGTCCGCCGTTTGCGAATTGTTCGGCTTACCGTCCTAGAACAACAATGCCAAGGCCGTCCGCAAGAGCCAAATCGCAGACCCGAGCGACGCGAGTCATTGCAGCCCTGAGATCAGGCGAGCCGTCCGCCATACGCTGACACTCCTCCTTCAGAGAATGCACCTCCGAGGCCAAAATGATTAAATCCCCATGTTTTGATTCGGAAACTCGCTTTAAGAGTGCCATGTCGCGGAGTCCCGACGCTGTTCCGTGCGAGGCATGCAGTTTATCGTAGATTAGATCACCTTCTTCATCGGACATCCAATATTCGACCGTCTTGTCTCGTTTTGACGTGGGTACGAATCCGTTTGTGACGTACTCGTGCGGATCGGCCACCAGAAGCGCAGGGCCGCCTGGACCAACGTCTCGGACGTGCTTCTTCCTTTGCGTAACAAAGACGCCCTGCGGGGGGACGCCTTCCAAATGCAGTTCGCCCTCAACGTACCTTGCCAAAGAACCTAAATCCTGAATCACTAAGGCCCTCGTCTCGTCGTCGGACGTCGCAGATCCGCCATCCGTGATTAGAGGGACTACACAGACGTATGGTAAATGGGCCATCGGAACCCAACGAAAATTACCGCGAAATCGCGACAACACAAGCTTAAAAGGCCGAAACGATTGGCTATCCCTAAAACACACACTGATCGGCAACTCGTCTTCCGCCGAATTGTCCACAACGGAATCTACCGGCGCGAGCCTGCTAATAACTTCAAGAAGCGACCGTACTTCAGGCAAAATCGAGCCCTGCTGAAAATTATCCATACCGTATATCGCACCGAGGCGAAAAACCAGGGCAGTGACAGTGATCCGCGTGAATGTTGCTCTCATCGTTATGGGTTACCCGGGTGGGATCTCACCACGGTTTAACAGTCAGCCTTCGTTACGAGGGTATTAACGTCAGTGGGTAACGGGGGGGAATGGGAAGTTCAAACTAAATATGTTTAGCCATCCTCCGTACTCCTGCCCTATGAACGGTCTCGCTAACGGAAAATGGAATGTTTTGAGGACCTAGCGCTGCCGTCAACGTCACGTTACCACGCGACTGCATGGATGCGGCCAGCGAGAAACGTTTGGGCGTTAATCTGAAGTACCAATTGCCAATTCGCAACCACCGAACCGTCTGGCTCAAATGTGTATTGACTTGCCGGTAAGTTGACGCCGTTCTGGTTGAAAGAAGGAAAGTTACCACCCGCTCCTGAGCCGTTGGATAAGAGAAACATATGCCGCTGCATCCGAAATTCGTGCGAATGCTTTTAGTCGAATAATTGAGTTTGTAGGACGACGATCCACCCTGCGGATTTGTATAGGAAAACACCACTGGATTGGAGCCGGAAACGGTAAGCGCCGTCGCCCCGAGGGTGTCGGTCATCGTACTGCTGCCGAAAGCAGCAGAAATGATGTTCCCGTTGGTATCGGTCGTGCTGCCGGAGCCGGCGCCGAGTTGGGAGCACCCAGTGCAGTGCCAGAACGCGAACTCACGCTGGTCGCGATTCCAGAGGACATGGAACTGTTGACAGCAGCGCTTACCGGGTAAGCCTGGGTCACGACACCCCAGCCCCAGTTCCCTGCCGGGTCCAATGCAGTGGACTTCCCGGTCGCCACCGATACCATGCCCCCCGAAACAAATGAAGGGCTAGCACCGTGTCTTCAGGCCCAGCGATTTCGGTTCTCGGGCGCAAGCTCCAACTTGTCGCCTAACGGTCATGCATATGGTTGAAAGCGAATCGCCCTCGACGCGCGCGAAACGCGCCTTCCCCGGGCATGTCCATCTACTGGGATAATACGAGGAGCTATGGCTGAAATAGCAGAGAAAGATACGCCCGGAACTAGCGCGTCCGCGTCGAGCGCATTCGACATCGAACAACAGCTTGCCCTCGAATTGGTGCGCGTAGTCGAGGAAGCCGCGGTCGCGGCGGCGCGCACCATGGGGCGTGGCGATGCCATGGCGGCCGATCACGCCGCTGTCGAAGCCATGCGCCGTACCTTTGCCTGCGTGCCCATCTCCGGCCGCATCGTAATCGGCGAAGGCGAACGCGATGAAGCTCCTATGCTGTACAACGGCGAGGTCGTGGGCTCCGAATATCTTGGTTGTCCCGAACTCGACATTGCCGTTGACCCGCTCGAGGGTACAAATCTCTGCGCGACCGGCGCTCCGAGTGCCATCGCCGTATTAGCTGCCTCCGAGCGCGGCGGCCTGCTCCGGGCGCCCGATTGCTACATGAAAAAAATCATGGCGGGACCGGCATGCCGGGGTGCGCTCGATCTTGATGCGCCCGTCGAACACAACCTGAAGGCGATTGCGCGCTGCCTCGACCGGCACGTGACGGACCTCGTCATCATCGTGCTCGATCGTCCGCGTCATCAGGTTCTGATCGAGCAGATCCGCGCCGCTGGTGCACGCATTCGATTGATCGGTGACGGCGACCTCTCAGCCGGCATCACTGCCGCCGTTCGTGGTGCGGGTGTCCACGCCGTAATGGGAATCGGCGGCGCCCCCGAAGGAGTGCTCGCGGCAGCCGCTCTGCGCTGCTTGCATGGAGAGATGGTGGCCCGTCTGGTCGTGGATAAGCCTGAGTTGCATGATCGGCTGCACGAGATGGGCATTCACGACCACGACCGCATTTACCGCGCCGAGGATCTCGCCCCCGGCGATCACATCGTGTTTACAGCCTGCGGTGTCACGGAAGGCGCGCTGCTCAAAGGCGTCCGCTTCTTCAGCGAAGGCTATCGCACGCATTCGGTAGTCATGACGCGCTCTACGAATAAAGTTCGATTCGTCGACGCTGTCCACGTCACAGATGATCCGGGCCCGCGCGGGGTCCGGCTTTACTAAACCGGCTTTACCAAAAAGGAGGTTTGTATGCAGGTTCTCGATACCATCAGCGCCGTCCTTAAAGAAAAAGGAAGTGCCGTCTGGTCGGTGCCGCCGGACATTACTGTTTATGAGGCGCTGGAACTCATCGCCCAGAAAAACATCGGCGCCGTCCTGGTCATGGACGGCAACAACCTGCTCGGCGTGTTTTCCGAGCGTGAGTACGCCCGCCGCATCATTCTTGCGGGCCGCTCCTCAAAAGCAACCAAAATCAGTGAGGTGATGGTCTCTCAGCCCTTGACCATTGCGCCCGACGCCTCCGTGGATGACGCCATGCGCAAAATGACCGAGCACCGGGTGCGCCATCTCCCGGTTGTCGGCCAGGACGGCCGGGTAGCTGGAATTGTCTCCATCGGTGACTTGGTGAAGTGGATCATCACCGCCCACGAGCGCACCATCGAGCAGCTGCAGAACTACATCTCCGGCCAGTACGACGTGCCGGCCGCCTACCACTAGCAATTTGAAAAAACGAAGCCAAGGATTGGGTTCGTTCCGTAATCTCCGCCTAAGCTGTTGAAACGATTACGGCTGCCTCATCCGGTTCGTTCCGTAATTCGCGGTTGCAGTAGGCCTCCGGGTACCCTGCCGTTTTGGACTGCCCAGTATTCTTGAACTTGGACCCGCTGCAGGAGTACGCAACGCGCCTGAGCCGCTGGCGCACAGCCGAGTCGTTGCTCCAACGGCAATTCGTTCGCATCGGTAACTGGCGTTTAGCCGTAGCGCTTGCCGCCGTCGCCATCGCCTGGCTTGCCTTCGGCCCGGGTTATGTTACGCCCTGGCTCCTGCTCCCGATTCTCATCGCCTTCGTTGGGCTGGTTGTTTGGCATCAGCGCGTGATTCGTCAACGTACGCGCGCTGCTCGTGCGGCTCGCTTTTATCAGCGCGGACTCGATCGGATCGAGGACAACTGGATGGGTACCGGTCCATTCGGCGACGAGTTCCGCGATCCGTCGCACGTCTATGCCGACGACCTCGATCTCTTCGGCAAGGGCTCGCTGTTCGAGCTAATCTCACGCGCACGCACCAGCGCCGGCGAAAATACGTTGGCGCAATGGTTGCTCTCTCCTGCTGACCGCAGCGAAACAGGATCGCGCCAAGACGCGGTTCGGGAGCTTACTCCGCGCCTCGATCTGCGCGAACACATCGCCGCACTGGGCGAGGACATCCGCGCCAATGTTCACGCCGGCAAGATGGCAGCCTGGGGCTCGGCTGAACCCGTCGCCTTTCTGTCTGCCTTACGCTGGATCGCTCCAGCGCTTGCCATTCTAGGCATATTCGCAGTGCTCGGCCTGTTTGCGCAGGTGGTTCCGCTGTTTGTCCTGGCGCTCATCCTCCTGTGCGACTTTACTCTCATGTTTGGGCTTCGGCACAAGATCGCGAGCATCGTCACGAGTGTTGATACCGCTGGACATGACCTTCGCATCTTCGCCTTGATCCTGGAGCGCCTGGAAGCGGAAAGCTTCGCATCGGAGAAGCTTCGCGGCATCCGCGCCGCTCTTGTGACGGAAGGCACACGGGCCTCAAAGCGCGTTGCACGGCTTGAGTTCTGGGTGGACCTGCTCGATTCGCGCGATCATTTATTAGTTCGCGTCTTGCAGCCGCTGCTCCTCTGGCGTGAGCAGGTGGCGATGAACATCGAGATGTGGCGGCAACGGAACGGTTCTCAAATCGGTTCTTGGCTGACCGCTGTGGGTGAATTCGAAGCGCTCTCCTCGTTTGCCGCGGTCGCTTTCGAGCGTCCGGATTGGAAGTTTCCCGAACTGGTCGATACATCCGAAGCGCTGTTCGATGCGGAAGCTCTGCGCCATCCCCTCATCGCGCAGAAGCGGTGTGTTGGTAATGATGTCAGCATCGGCGGCGAACTCCGGCTGCTCGTCATTTCGGGTTCCAATATGTCGGGGAAAAGCACTCTGCTGCGCGCCATCGGCCTGAATACGGTATTAGCGTGGGCTGGAGCCACGGTTCCAGCCGCAAGGCTGCGCATCTCACGTCTACAAACCGGAGCATCCACCCGCATCGTCGACTCGCTGCAAGACAATCGTTCGCGCTTCTTTGCCGAGATCACACGCCTGCGTCAGATCGTGGACCTTACAGGAAGCAGCGTGCCGGTGCTCTTCTTACTGGATGAACTGCTCAGCGGGACAAACTCCCACGACCGCCGGATCGGCGCCTCTGCTATTGTGCGTGGCCTGATCGATTCCGGGGCCATCGGCCTGATCACCACGCATGACCTGGCGCTTGCGGATGTTGTTGCCGACTTAGGGGCGCGCGCCGCCAACGCGCATTTCCAGGACACAGTGGTCGAGGGCCAAATGGGCTTCGATTACCGGCTGTATCCGGGCGTGGTCACGCGCAGTAATGCGTTGGAGCTTATGCGCGCCATCGGCCTTACAGTCTAATCAGCGACTGCGTAAGGCCGCAATGGCCTTGAGTGCCTCAGGGATGGTCAGCGCGAAAATTGCGACGTTCGCCGCTGCGCCGGCGATGCAATAAGCGCACCAAGCCTTCTCTTTCGCCGGCATCTGATAGAAGTACCAACCGGCAACTGCCGCTTCGGCGCCGGCCTTCGCTGCCGCGAGAACGGGCACCAAGGGCATTCGCTCGGCGCGGTCCGCTCCTCCAAAGGCCGCAATGGGAATGTTCGCTCCCAGGCTGGCCAGACTCAATGTCCCATCCGGCACGCCCAGCGCATACGCGGTGTTTGAACGGTTCACTTTATCGGAATCGAAGCCGGCGATCGGAGGATCGGGAAGATGATCGACCACCCCGGTCTGCAGCAGCGCCACCGCAGCCATGTTCACCATTCCCAGCAGAGAAAAGCCTATGATGGCTCGCCGCCGCCGCAAATCGGGTGTCGAACCTTCCTGCAGCTCGTCGCGAAATTGCTCCAGCGATTCGCCTGTGATCGTCTTCAACTCGCGACCGCCGCGTGTTGCGATTGCTGGCTATACATAGCGCTCGCCCGCCGCTCGAGTTCCTCCGGTGCGACGTCCTCGACATGTGTCGCTACCCACCACATATTGCCGCAGGGGTCTTTCACGCCACCGCTGCGATCACCGTAGAACTGATCGGTCATGTCCTGTACAGAGGTACCTCCGGCGATCAGCGCCTGCCGGTAAAGAGCATCGGCGTCGCTTACATACAGGTACAGGGTCGTACTGGTCGGCTGCCATTCGCCTCGTGCTTCACCCATCATGATGATGGAATCGCCGATCTTCATTTCGGCGTGCGACACCACGCCGTCGGGATAGCGCATTACGACGACTTCCTGCGCATCGAAGGCTTGCTTGACGAAGTCTATGAGTTTGCTGACTTCCTTGGCGACGAGATATGGAGTGACGGTATGATATCCGTCCGGTACCGGCTGGACTGTAGGCATTAGCGCATCCTTTCCATCTGTCAGCTTAGCCCAAGCAATGCCATGCGGAAGCGTTGTCCTCGATCAATCGAGCGACAACGGCAGATACATCAGCTTGCCCTCGCGCTCGATCAACAGCACTGTCGCATCCGCTGGCTTCTTCCGATCCAGAATCTGCCGTAGTTGAGCGACGTTGTTCACCACTTGGCGGTTCACAGAATAGATCACATCGCCCGTGGCCAGCGCGGGTCCGCTGTAGGGCACGTTCGCTTTCCGCGCCGCCACCACCACGCCCGCGGGCCGTCGTAGATCCGGTAACAGTTCAAGCACCGCCTTATCGATATCCAAGCCGACAATGCCCAGCTCCGGAACGACGTTCTTTACCGGATCGACGATGTCTGCCAGCGCATCCAGTTCCTTGCCCGATTCCTCTTCCGTTATGGCGGGAAGGTCCATTTGATCCGAGCCTCGCTGCACGCGCAAGGTAACCTTCGTCTTGGGTGCGAGCCGGAAAATATTCGCCTCCAACTGGTGAACCGTGTCCATCCGCCTGCCATTCAGAGCTACGATAATGTCGTCCACCTGCACGCCCGCGTGTTGTGCCGGCCCGTTGGGCTCCAGGTCCGAAACAATCACGCCGTGATCCGTTTCGAGACTCAATCCGTCGGCCATCTCCGGCGTTATGGTCTGCGCTACCAATCCGAGCTGCGCACGATGGACGTGGCCGAGGGTTTTCAGTTGGGAATACACCTGCTTTGCGATATTGCTCGGGATCGCAAATCCAATCCCTTCGCTACCTCCCGACTGCGTCAGGATGAATGTATTCACGCCCATCACGTGTCCGTCGGCGTCGATCAACGGGCCTCCACTATTGCCGGGATTGATCGGTGCGTCCGTCTGGACGTACACCATCGAGTCGTCCGGCTTGATCTGCCTGGCTACCGCGCTCACCACCCCGAGACTGACGGAATTATCCAGTCCAAGCGGATTGCCGAGCGCGAGCACAAGCTGCCCTTGCTTCAACGCGTCCGAGTCGCCAAACTCGAGATAAGGCAAATTCTTCTTGTCAACTTTGATGACCGCCAGGTCGCTGTCCCGGTCCATGCCCACCAGCGTTGCCGCGAGCGGCCGATTGACATTGCGGTCACCCTGCTCCCGTGCCTCGGCCTCAGTCCTGACGTTTAGCTGCACTCGGATGTTATGCGCGCCTTTAACCACGTGGGCGTTCGTCAAAACATATCCGTCCGGGACTCAAAATGATTCCAGACCCGCTGCTGTTTTGAGCTGTCAACAGCTCGGAGTTGTTATCCGAGTCCTCAGCGGGTACGTAGCTGCGGACAAAAATCTGGACCACCGCTTTGCCCGATCGTTGCGAAATCTCTTCAAAAGACGTGCTCAGTTGCCGGAGCACGTCAACTTTGGCCGGATTCGGCTTGGCTTCCTGCTTTGCGCCTTCTGCGGTCTCCTGTCCCAATACCAGCCCGCACCAGCTCAACGCAATGAATAGTCCTGCCGGCCAAATGTTCAAAGTCATAAGCTTCCCCGAAAAGACATTGGATGCGCAACCATGCGCGAAGAATTCCGAACAATTGTTAACCTCAAACAGTACAATCCTTGCAAGTTCGCATACGCATCTCTCACCCGCGCAGATTCCCTGTACCCGTACATGCACCAGCGCCGGTGGCGGCATCTGCATTCACGGCCGCGCCGCCGGAACCGGTTCCTCCCCGGCAATCGCGTATTGCGCTTGGAGCTTCTTCGCGCGTAGCTGCAGGCGTTCTGGTCAGCCGCCTCAGCGGACTCGCGCGTGACACTGTCTTTGCGCATTATTTCGGCGCCTCCGCCGCAGCCGACGCCTTTCGCGCTGCCATTCGCATCCCCAACATGCTCAACAACCTGTTTGGTGAAGGCGTACTCTCCGCTTCCTTCGTTACCGTGTTCGCCAAACTCCGTGCCGCAGGCGAGCAGAAAGAAGCCGAGCACGTCGCCGAAGCTGTGTTTCGGCGTCCTGTGCGTGGTCTGCTCTGCGCTAGTCCTGCTCGGTGTGGTGTCGGCGCCCTTGCTGGTCGACATCATCGCTTATGGTTTCCATGCCGAAAAACGTGAACTGACGATCCGCATCGTCCGCATTCTCTTTCCTGGAACAGGAATGTTGGTTATGAGCGCCTGGTGTCTCGGTGTGCTCAATAGTCACCACCGTTTTCTGCTCTCCTATACTGCGCCCGTGGCGATGAATGCCGCCATGATCGCGACGCTCGGGATCTTCGGCGGCGTCGTCCAGGACCGGCTCGCAATGGACCTCGCTTGGGGATTCGTGCTCGGAAGTGTGCTGCAGTTCCTGGTGCAGTTGCCGCGAGTTCTTCAACTGCTCCCCACCTTTCGACCAACACTCGAAATGCGTTCCGAGCAAGTACGCACGGTGCTGCGAAACTTCGGCACTATCTTTCTCGGCCGTGGCGTGGTGCAGTTTAGTGCTGTTATCGATTCCATCATCGCCAGCAAGCTTCCCGACGGAGCAGTTGCTTCGTTAGCTTATGCGCAGGTGATCTCGATGCTCCCGATCAGCCTGTTTTCCATGTCTGTTTCGGCAGCTGAACTCCCGACGCTCTCCGGTGCAATCGGTGATTCGCAGGAAGAAGTTACGGCTTTTCTGCGCGGCAGGCTTTCGGCGGGTTTACGCCGCATCGCGTTCTTCGTCGTACCGTCCGCCGTTGCTTTTCTTAATCCTTGGAGATGTGGTTACGGCCGCGGTGTATCAATCCGGAGCTTTCCATCATGGACTCGCGATTTATGTCTGGGGCATACTCGCCGGGTCGTCTGTCGGGTTGCTGGCGAGCGCGCTCGGGCGACTCTACTCTTCCGGTTTTTACGCTTTGCTCGATACTCGAACCCCGCTGCGTTATGCGTTGATCCGTGTTGCGCTTACCACCGCTCTCGGATTCCTGTTTGCTTTTCCAGTTCCGCGATGGCTCGGTATCGACGCTAAGTGGGGTGTTGCCGGACTCACTGCCTCGGCAGGCATCGCCGGATGGGTTGAATTCACACTGCTGCGGTACGGCTTGAGCCGGAAAATAGGACGAGTTTCCATCACCGCTGCATTCCTCATCAAGCTTTGGTCGACCGCGCTAGTGGCGGGCACTGCCGGATACGGAATCAAACTCGTTATGGGAACGGCGCATCCGCGTTTATTGGCCCTTGTCGTGATTCCCGTGTACGGAGCGATTTATTTCGCTGCCACTGCCTGGCTGGGCGTCGACGAATCGCTGAAGACGATCGCTTCCGTCCGCCGGCGGCTATCGCGATAACAATCGGCTTCGGAGGCGGAGGGGCCGGCTTAACCCCACCTGCTGAGAAACTCAGCGCGATCACGCATTTCGTCGGCTGACTTCGCCGCGCGCAAGCGCAGGAGCCGGCGGAGTTGTTCGCCGACGGAGAAGCGTTGTTGCGGCGCGAGTATCATCCCGGCATGGTGGCGGGCGGCTATCAACCAGCGGGTATGCAGCGCGTGAAAATCCGCGACATTAAACGTGTACAGGACGCATTGACGCATCGAGGCGTACGCAAGCTGCTCTTCGTCGGTCCTCCCTACGAGATTCTGCTCAATCGGTGTCATCACTGGGACGCCGCGTCGTCGGAGTGCTCCGACAAGGTCGGTATCCATAGCGTCTTCATCAAAATAGACACTGAACGGCTCACATTTCAGATGAATCGCCAGCTCGCTCGAGTGCTTCAGTAGCCCAGGCCTCTGAGTCCAGATCTGCTTCTATCTCTTCCCGGTTCGCATGATAGTAAGCAAGGGCAGCGTAGGTCTGCGCGAGGGAGAGATGGCCGACCTTCTGGACGATTTCTTCAGGAACGAGTCCCGCATTGTGCAACAACGCGATTCGACGCACGGATACACTTGTGCCCGCAATGCAAGGCCGCCCACCATGAACCCCGCGACGACTCTCAATCAAGCTGCCAATTTGTGTGGCCGAAGGCACGCTTCGATTATATCGAGTTCCCGAGAGTTACAGATTTTTCCACGTCATCCGCCTCGCCGTGCTCAAAGCGCCATGAGCTGCCCGCACACGATCAATGTTTGCTGGCTTCGCCCAGCAGCACTAATGCTCGGCCCCCGCCTGCATTAGCTGCTCGGCTTGCTTCAACGCCTCTGGTGTAACTCTCTCGCCCGATAACATCCGGCCAATCTCGCGTGCTCTTTCGTCGTGCTGCAGCTCATCCACTTCAGTCGACACACGTCCCTTTCTCTCGCGCTTTGCCACCGAGAAATGATGATCCGCAAAACCGGCGATCTGCGCCAGGTGCGTTACACAAATCACCTGGTTCTTTCGGGAAAGAGTCTTCAGTCTCTTGCCGACGGCCGCCGCAGCCGCGCCGCCCACACCGGCATCCACTTCATCGAAAACGAGCGTATGAAGCGTCGGCCGTTCGTCTGCCCGGAATGCCGCCGTTTTCAATGCCAGAGCGATGCGCGACAGCTCTCCGCCCGACGCGATCCTCTCTAGGGGCTTCAATTCTTCACCCCGGTTCGGCGAAACCAGGAAGCTGATTTCATCCACGCCCGAGCTGCTCCAACCGCCTGTGCGGATTTCGATTCGGAACTGAATGCCGGGCATGGCCAGCCCTTTCAGCTCGTTTTCTACTGCCTTGCTCAATCGCGCTGCAGCGTCCTCACGGCGCAGCGTCAGATCGCCTGCCGCTTTCTCGTAACTCATTGCCGCCGCTGCCAACTGCTTCTCGAGCTCAACCCGGTGCTCAGCCGCATTCTCGACTTCATCGGCTTTCCGCGCCACTTCATCGCGAAAGGCGAGGACGTCAGCTATCGTCCCGCCATACTTCCTCTTCAGCCGGTCAAGCGCAGCAAGCCGCGACTCCACGTCCTCCAACCGGTTCGGATCGCTCTCCAGGTGGCCTAGGTAGTCGCGCAAAGCAAAGGCAGCATCATCCACCAGCACAACCGCCTGCTTCAGGGAGTCCTCTGCGCTGGCAAGCGTTTGATCGATACGCAAGAGCTCATCGACGCGTTTCACCGCCTGCCGCAATTGCGTTGTGGCACTTTCCGGCGATTCGTACAGGAGCTCGAACGCCGCCGTCGCGCTCTCCTGCAGACGGGTAACATTCTGCAATACTTTTCGTTCCGCGTCTAGTCCTGCATCTTCTCCCGGGCGCGGCTTTACTTGATCGATCTCATTTCGTTGAAAGGTCCAAAGGTCCAGCAGACGCAGCTTCTCCTGTTCGCTCTGGCTGAGCTCGTTCAGTCGTTCACGAATCGTCTTCCATTCCGCATACGCGTCCGCGACGCGTTTGCGTGAGTCTTCATTTCGTGCATACTCGTCCAGCAGTTCGCGCTGCCGCTGCGCCGAAAACAAAGACTGCTGTTCGTTCTGGCCGTGGATGTCCCCCAGCGCGGGCGCGAGTTGCCGAAGAAGTAATGTTGTCACTGGCCGATTCGCGACGAACGCGCGGGATTTGCCGTTTGCAGATAGCTCGCGCTCGACAATCAGCTCTTCTTCTTCGTCGCGCTCCATCCCGGCCTCGGAAAGAAGAACTTCGACATCGGGTGTACGATCCAGTGAAAAGATCCCCGATACGCGAGCTTTCGCCGCGCCGCTGCGAATCATGTCGGCCGAGGCACGCGCGCCCAGCAGGAGTCCAAGCGAATCGACAACGAGCGACTTGCCGCTTCCCGTTTCACCGGTGAGTATGTTCAGCCCCTCGTGAAACCGGATGTGCGCCCGTTCCACCACGGCGTAGTTCTCCACGATGAGTTCGAGCAGCATGTGACCGAATTATAGCGGCGCGATGTGTTTAGGTTGTATGAGCCGGCTCCGGTTTCAGTCATTGCCCCCCAAGGCTGGGGCGCGTTAGTATTTCCCCTTCCGGCCGCCCGGAAGGCGTACGAAGGTCAACCAGAATTCTTCAATAGAGCGCACCTTACGCAAGAAGTCGTCGATGTCGACAGGCTTCGTGAGATAGCAGTTGCCATACAGCTCATACACGCGATGCACGTCCGCCTCGTCTTCTGAAGTTGTCAGTACAATCACCGGAATTTTTCGCAGTTCCGGCTCGGTTTTCATTTCGTGCAGGACTTCGCGTCCATCTTTTTTCGGCAGATTCAAATCAAGCAGCACCAGATCCGGCGTGGGCGCATCGGCGTACTCGCCCTGCCGCCTCAGAAACCGAAGGGCTTTTACACCATCGTCGGCAACGCGCAGATCGTAGTTCAGTTTCCCTTCTCGAAATGCTTCTTCCACCAGTCCTACGTCGGCGGGGTTATCTTCAACCAGAAGTATGTTCACTGAATCGCTCAATCGGCGCCTTTCCCTGCTCCACCCTGTCCCCGGCAGGAGAGGACGTTCGAGCAATCACCGCGGCACCGGCTTCCATCGGCAACGTGAATGAAAATTCCGACCCCTTGCCCGGCTCCGATGCCGCCCAAATCCTTCCGCCATGGGCCTCAACGACGCGTTTGCAGATGGCCAGGCCAATTCCCGTTCCGGGATACGCGCCCACCGGGTGCAGCCTTTGGAAGATCACAAAGATCTTTTGGGCAAACTGGCCTTCAAATCCGATGCCGTTGTCCCGAACCGAGAAAACGTATTCTCCGCCTTCCGATCTGCATGCTACGAAAATTGCGGGCGGCCGCCCTGGATCAGTAAATTTCAGATGCATTAGCCAATAGGTTTTGCAATACCGTAGTCAGCGCGCCCCGATCTCCGAACACGCGCGGGAGCGGGCCGGCGGCGATGGTTGCACCACGCTCCACAATTGCCCGATGCAGGTTTTCGCGCGCGTGCAGCAGAACCGATTCCATCTCCAAAGGTTCTCGTTTAAGGACCTGCGTGCCGGCCCGCGAATAGACAAGCAAGTCTTGCACCATGGTCTGCATCCGTTTGGCGCCCTCGACGATGAAGCGGATGTATTTGTCCGCTTGCTCATCAAGTTTTCCTTCGTACCGCCTCCCCAACAGACCCGCGTAACTGCCAACTGTTCGCAGCGGCTCCTGCAGATCATGACTCGCGATATAGGCAAATCGGCTCAAGTCTTCATTCGACCGGCTCAACCGCTCGTTCGAGGCTTGTAATTCTGCCGTACGCTCGCGAACGCGGCGCTCCAAGTCATGGTTTAGCTTCCGGATCTCGATCTCTGCCACATCGCGGTCCAGGCCATACTGCCGAATCAGTTGGTAGGCCAAATAAAGAAGCGCAACGTTAGCGAGCGCGGCGGCGAAGAAAATTGCATTTATCTCCAGCGTCGTTCGCCGTCGGGTCGCCATCCGCTGCACCAACAAAGCGTTTTCCTCCTCCTGCATACGGGACGATATTTGCCGGATTCGATGCATCATCTCGCCGCCGCGATGGATACTACTGGTCACACTTCCGGAGATTTCAAAGCGCCGGTCGTGCAGAGACTGTAAGACGCCCGCTAGACGCTCGAAACGCTGAGTGACCGCAGCTTCCAGCTCGCGCACGTTCGCTCGTTCCGTCGCGTTGTCCTGTACGCTCTCCCGTAGTTCGCGAATGGCTCCGCGCGCCTGACCGACAGCATCGTTGTAGGCCGTGAGATCCGGTTGCTCGCCGGTGAGGAGGAAACTGCGGTGCGCGCTCTCGGCGCTCGTCACCTGCAGCAGAACCGAGTCGATCTGCGCCAGCACCTTTTGGGTATGAGAGACCCACGCGATGCTCTCACGGTGGCGCGCCTCGGCCCACAGGCTCACCGCGCCCAGCAGAATGGGCACCAGCAGTACCATGAGAAACGTGTCGCGCGTGCGGCGCTGTATCCGCGTCTTCATTCAGTTATGTGTAAAGCCCTGTGCGATCAGATGGTAGCGTATTCTTGTCTGATTTGGCCTTTTTCGAAAAGAGAACTTACATAAAGCGCGTATTTAGCTTCGAACTGATAATAAATGTCTTCTTTATCTTCGCGGTTTTATCATAAACTCCTGGCCGGGTGCTTTGTTGCGGCCTTGGAATTTTGCCAGGTATCGGGTACTCCTCCCGCGGGTCCCGGCCAAACGATCGAGCGCCGGTTCCTCGATCTGCGCAAGAGCCCTCCCGAGCTTTACGCCTTTTTGCTGCGCATGCCGAAGGGTGCGGATCTGCACAATCACCTTGCCGGGGCCGCTTACGCCGAAACGTTCTTATCTGAAGCTGCGGACCAATCTTTCTGCATCGATCTGAAGACCTTTTCCCTGCTGCCGCCGCAGGACGGCGGGCAATGCACTGGCGAGCAGGCCGCCGGGGCTGCGGCCGAGCGTGACAGTCAGCTCGGGAGCGATGTGATTGATGCCCTTTCTATGCGTGATTTCGTTCCTGGACGCAGCTCGGGGCACGATCATTTCTTCGGAACTTTCGCTAAGTTCGCGGCAATTTCGCACGGAAACGAAGGCGATTATCTTGCCGAAGTCTCCCGCCGCGCGGCGGATCAAAACGAATCCTACCTGGAATTGATGGCTTTGAGCGCGGGGTCGGCAATCTCGGGGCTGGGGCGGCAGGCCGGCCTGGATGCGGATTTCGAGACCACCCGCCGAAAACTCGCCGACGCCGGGCTGGAACGGCACGTTGCGTCTCTGCGCCCGCATATCGATGCCATTGAATCGGTCCGCGCCGCCAAGCTCGGTTGCGCGGCCCATCCCGATTCGGACCCCTGCCGCGTTGTCATCCGCTACGTCTTCCAGGTGATGCGCGGATCAGCCAAGGAAGAGGTCTTCGCGCAGACGCTCGCCGGTTTCATGCTCGCTGCCAGCGACCCTCGCGTGGTCGCGGTCAACTTCGTACAGCCCGAGGATAGTTATACCTCGATGCGCGATTACCATCTGCACATGAGCATGGTCGAGTTCGCGCGCAGGATTTATCCCGGCGTACACGTTTCCTTGCATGCCGGCGAATTGGCGTCAGGCCTGGTGCCGCCCGAAGGCCTCCGCTTTCACATCCGCGAGGCGGTCGAGATCGCACATGCGGAGCGCATCGGACACGGTGTCGACATTATGTACGAGAGCAACTCATTCGACACACTGCGCCTTATGCGCGAGCGCCACGTCGACGTAGAGATTAATCTAACCAGCAACGATGCCATTCTCGGCGTTAAGGGCAGCGACCATCCGTTTCCCGTTTACAGAAAGTATGGCGTCCCGGTCACCATCTCCACCGATGATGAGGGCGTCTCGCGAACGCACCTGACCCAGGAATACCAGCGGGCCGTTCTGACCTATGGACTCACTTATCCGGATTTGAAGCAGATTGTGCGTAACAGCCTGGAATACTCGTTCTTGCCCGGAACGAGTTACTGGCGGAACGAGACTTATCGAATGCCCGTGGAAGCATGCGTCAACGGACGCAATAATCCGGCTTGCAAGAAGTTACTCGCGGGCAGCGAGAAGGCGCGCCTGCAGGCAGATCTCGAAGACCGGTTCGCTGCTTTTGAATCCTGGGCGTTCAAGGGGATGGAAGCGACAGCTAAGTGACGACGAGCCGTGCCGATTCGACGTTCTCGAGGAACCACTGGTAAGTTGACCGCACGCCCTCTTCGAGTGAAATCGAGTGCCGCCAACCAAGCGCATGCAGACGGCTGACATCCAGTAGCTTGCGCGGCGTTCCGTCCGGCTTCGAGGTGTCGAAAACGAGTCCTCCTTTGTATCCCACGACATCCGCCACCAATTGCGCGATCTCGGCGATCGTCACGTCCTCTCCCGTACCGACATTGACGATCTCCGGACTGTCGTAATTCTGCATCAGGAACACAGCGGCGGCAGCCAGATCGTCGACGTGCAGAAACTCGCGGCGCGGTGCTCCCGTTCCCCAGATCACCACCTCCGGCCGGTTCTCCAGCCGTGCTTCATGGAACCTTCGCATCAAGGCCGGCAGCACGTGCGAGTTCTGCAGATCGAAATTATCTCCCGGCCCGTACAGGTTCGTGGGCATCAAAGAGATCGCCGGGAAATCGTACTGAGCCCGATAAGCCTGACATAGCTTGATCCCGGCAATCTTCGCGATCGCGTACCATTCGTTCGTCGGTTCCAGCGGCCCGGTTAGCAGGGATTCTTCCTTAATCGGCTGCGGGGCAAACTTCGGGTAGATGCATGACGATCCCAGTGCCTCCAGTTTCAGCACGCCATTGCGCCAGGCGGCATCGAGCACGTTCAGCTCGATGGCGAGATTATCGCGGATGAAGTCGGCAGGATACTTCGAGTTGGCGAGAATGCCCCCGACCTTCGCCGCCGCAACAAACACGTATTCGGGGCGCTCAGCGGCGAAAAATTCGCTCACCGCCCTGCCGTCCGTCAGCTCCAGCTCTTTTCGCGATCGCAGCAACAGATTGTGATACCCGGCATTCCGCAAATGCCTGACCATCGCCGAGCCGACCAACCCGTTGTGGCCGGCAACAAAGATTCGAGATTGGTAGTTCATTTCAGGCATGGCCCATGGCTGCGGCCTTTCGGTCGGAGATCAACCGCTCTTCCTCGGCGAGCCGCAAATCCGCAGTCACCATCATCTGGACGAGTTGACGGAAACTTGTCTTAGCTTCCCAGCCGAATGCTTCCCGGGCTTTCGTAACATCGCCCAGCAGATAGTCCACCTCGGTTGGCCGAAAATAATTCGGATCGATCACGACGTGTTGCTGCCAGTCGATACCGGCGAACGAGAACGCTTCATCCAGGAATTGCCGCACCGAATAGGCCTCGCCGGTGGCGATCACAAAGTCTCCGGGCTCGTCGTGTTGCAACATCATCCACATCGCTTCGACATAGTCGCCAGCGAAGCCCCAGTCACGGCGCGCGTCCAGGTTGCCCAGGTACAGTTTGTCCTGCAGTCCCATTTTGATGCGGCCCACAGCTCTAGTGATCTTGCGCGTAACGAAGGTTTCGCCGCGCCGCGGGGACTCGTGATTGAATAAAATCCCGTTGGTGATAAACAGATTATTCGCCTCGCGATAGTTCACCGCAAACCAATGCGAAGCTACTTTGGAAACCGCATATGGGCTACGCGGGTAAAAAGGTGTCAGCTCACTCTGCGGCGGCTTGGCCGCGCCGAACATCTCCGAAGATCCGGCCTGGTAGAAACGCACCTGCCGTCCGGTGTGAACAACATGGTCGCGCATGCAGTCCAGCAACCGGAGGGTACCCATAGCGACAGCATCGGCCGTGTACTCAGGGTTTTCGAACGATACCTTTACGTGCGATTGAGCGCCGAGATTATAAATCTCATCGGGGAGCGCCGCCTCCATCACCCGCCGTAGGCCGGTTGAGTCGGTCAAATCGCCATAGTGCAGAATCAATCGCCTGCCGCGCTCGTGCGGGTCCTCATAAATGTGGTTGATACGCGCCGTATTGAAACTGGAGCTTCGGCGTAGGATGCCATGCACCACGTAGCCTTTCGAGAGCAACAGTTCGCTCAGATATGAGCCGTCCTGCCCGGTGATTCCGGTAATTAGAGCCGACTTCGACAACAATCCTCCTCGAATAAAATCATAAATCTGTTTTCGAAGAATCTTTCGTCCGCTCGGACGTGGCGAGCGCCAGCAGAACCGCCGCGTGCGCCTCGCACGACCGGCCTTCGCCCACCGGGCCGACTTTCTCGGCGGTTTTGAATTTCACGCTTACGGCATCGCGAAGGACGTTCAAAGCGGAGGCTAGACTGCCCGCGATCTCCGATCTGTACTCCTTCAATTTCGGCCGTTCCAGAATGATGGTGGAATCCACGTTCGCAATCCCGTAACCGCGCTCCAGCGCCAGCGAAACAGCGTGTTGCAAAAATTGCAAGCTGTTCGCGTCCTTCCACTCGGGTGCGGTGTCCGGGAAATGAGTTCCGATATCGCCCAGGGCCAAGGCACCGAAAATGGCGTCAGTTACTGCGTGAAACAACACATCGGCATCGGAATGGCCAGCCAGGCCAAATTCGCTGGGTACATGCACTCCGCCCAGGATCAAAGGACGGCCAGGTTCTATCCGGTGACTATCCCAGCCCTGTCCGATCCGAAAAGCGCACGGCGCCGGGCTCGTCACGATAAGTTCAGTCCGGGCGCTTCGAGCATCAGATACAGCCGGGCCAGGTCCATATCACTCGGCTTAGTTATTTTGATGTTACGGTCCGTGCCGAGCACCACCGAGACTTCCACCTGCTCCAAACGCTCCACCAGCGACGATTCGTCCGTGCCGATAAAGAGATCTTCGCGCGCCTTGTCGAATGCCTTCCGCAGCAAATCCAGACGGAATACTTGCGGCGTCTGCGTTAATATAAGACGCTCGCGCGGAAGCGTCGCGCGAACCTTGTTTCGATGCACCTGTTTCACCGTATCGACGGGGACAAT
This sequence comes from uncultured Acidobacteriaceae bacterium, assembly GCA_963842195.1. Classification (GTDB taxonomy): domain Bacteria; phylum Acidobacteriota; class Terriglobia; order Bryobacterales; family Bryobacteraceae; genus Bog-105. The sequence continues at coordinate 115,266 of CAWJFN010000018.1, read as the reverse complement.
GCCCACAATTGCGGCGCCGGTCTCGTTCGCCTCGCGTATTACCTTTTCGATCACTTCCATTTCGACAAACGGGCGCACAGCGTCGTGAACCGCCACCAGATCGGTATCGTTTGAAAGCGTGGCCAGCGCATTTTCAACCGATTGCTGACGCGTCTCCCCGCCCTGCACAATGCGCACCGTTTTACTGAACTGCTGGCTCGAGAAGATCTCCTCCGCCCAGCCCAGGTCATCGCCGCGGAGAGCCACAACAATTTCGCCTATAAGCGGAGAGCTGACGAACTTGCGAATCGTGTGCGCCAGAATCGGTGAGCCGTTCAGCAGCATGAACTGTTTTCTGCTGACGCCCTCCCGTTCCGGCGTACTCCGGCCCATACGCGTTCCGAGCCCGGCCGCCGGAATAATGACAGAAACTTTCATCGCAATTGAACTTGCAAGTGTAACGCGCGACAGGTGCCACTTGCCCGAACCTACATGATAGAGGACGCGGAATCGCGGCCCACTGACGGCCACCTACATGCGTGATAACATCCACTCATCCGGCTCGCGGCCATTGGCTTGAGCCACGGAGGTCGACATGAGTGCAACCACACGGCGTAATTTCCTCAAAGCAGGTCTGGCCAGCGGAGCGGTCGCGGCCGTAGGCACTTTTCCGCTAGCCGCAGCCAAGCGCAGCGCAACCGATACCGTGGTGCTGGGCCGCTCGAATATCCAGGTGACTCGGCTGGCGTTCGGAACCGGGACGGATAGCGGTGCGGTGCAGGCCGGGCTGGGGCAGCAGGAGTTCACGCGGATTGTTCGCTACGCGTATGACCGTGGCGTCCGCTTCTTCGAGACGGCTGAGGCCTACCAAACGCCGGGAATGCTCGGCGAGGCGCTGAAAGGCCTGCCGCGCGACAGCTATCAGCTAATGAGCAAGGTGACTACGTTTCACCCGGGCATTGAGCCGCAAGCCAAATTTGACGAGCTGCGGCGCATTTCGCAGACCGAATACTTCGACATCATGCTGCTTCACTGGCAGCACACGGCCGACTGGCCGGAGACCACCAAGCGCTGGCAAGGCGGGATACTTGAGGCGCAGCAGAGGAAAATCATACGCACCCATGGCGCCTCAGTGCACGGGTTGCCCGCCCTGCGCCAGATGCCGGGCACCAACTGGCTCGAGGTGGGACTGATCCGCATCAACCACAACGGTACGCGCATGGACGGCCCGACGTATGAGGACACCAACCACCCCGACAACGTGAGCGAGGTGGTCGATCATATACACCAGTTAAAAAAGGAAGGGCTGGGTGTCATCGGCATGAAGCTGTGCGGCGGCGGTCAGTTCCAACATAGTCACGATGACCGTGTGAAGGCGATGAGGTTTGCTTTCCAGAATGCCGGAGTGGACTGCGCCACGGTTGGCTTCAAGAGCACACAGGAGATCGATGAGGCCATCAGCAACATGAATCTGGCGCTGGCGTAAGCTTCCGATCCGAACACCCGTGCTGTTCGATCGGTTACTCACTTATTGCCTCAGCCTACTCAGGGTTTGGCCCGCGTAGCGGCGTAATCCTGCCATACGTATTCGAGCGCTTCCGGAAGGGTTTGCTCCTTCATGGCCCGTTCGCAATCCCCGGCGTTCTGCAACCACTCGATTGTGGAAAATCAGTCGTACTCGAGCCAAACCAGGTTGGACTCCCGCTCATAGCCGGGTAGCCGACGCCAAGATGAAGATCGACGATTTCAGGACCGTCCCGCGCTCGCTCCTTGGGCGGCGAGAAGCTGGTCCAACTGCTCGAACTGCTCGCCAGACCAACTTATACTCCCAGAGGCCATTGCATCGTCGAGGGCTTTTTTTGAGGGATAGAGTTCGTGTATAACGACGAGCGTTTCGCTACCCCTTTCTTCGAAGGTCACCGTGGTGACGGGCCCATCTTCCTCACCTTCGTCATTCGTCCAGACCAGGCGCGAGTGCCGAATCACTTCGATATACCGACCGAAAAATGCCATAGGCTGCTCCGAGGAATCGTGACTGAACACGAAACGGTACTTGCCTCCCGTACGAGCATCGGCCTCGCAGGAGAGGAAGGACATTCCAAACGACTTCGGTGCCCACCACCGCTGGAGCAGTTCGGGTTTGGTCCACGCATCGAAAACGATATGCGCCGGGCCGTTGAAGGTTCGCGTCACGACGAGCTCACGCTCGGACTTCCGTTCCACTGTCGTGGCGTACTTCGTGGCGTTGCTTTCATTATCTTTTGTTTCGTACATCGGCTTTCTCCTTTTGTTTTAATTCCTCGACAAGCTTGTCCAACTCATTGAAGCGTGCGGCCCAGAGCTGGCGTTGCCGCTCGATCCATGCCGCCTCGGTGGCCAGTCCGCGTCGGCCGAGCTTGCAGGTCCGCACGCGCCCGACTTTCTCCGTCGCCACGAGCCCCGCCTGCTCCAAGACGCCGACGTGCTTCTTCATGCCCGTTAGCGTCATGTGAAACTTCTCGGCAAGGTCGGTGATCGAAGCATCCGCGCGGCCGAGCTGTTCCAGAACGCCGCGTCGGGTGGCATCCGACAGGGCGGCGAACGAAACATCCAGGACGGTCCCTGAATACTGAACCATGTGGTTCAATATATACCACGCATCAGTCGATACGCGGATCATTAAGGAACGGGGCGCTCAACGGAGCGCGTATTCATTCCCATTTTGGGAGATGGCGACTTTACGGCAATTGGGATCGCTAAAAACGCTTGGCCTGGTCCATTGCGGGCTGAGACTTAATGTCGGCGCCGGCCTCACTTCTCTTCTTCGGGCATGTCAGTCGTTTGTTCTTCGCTTCTCCGCATCTTCCGTAAGGTCGATTGCCAGTACGACCGCAAGGATCAAAATGTCATCTTCCCCTGCCGCTGTCTCCACTCCGTAGGTGTCAGTCAGCGCAACCCACTGCTTTGAAACCGTTGCCACCACTCTCCCTTGGCGCTCCATCGTAAAGTTGTGCTCAAAGATGCTTCCTTTGACATGTAAGTCGTCGGGTCCCGGGACGTCGACAGTGAAACGATCCACAAACGGACTGATCAACTTCTTGCGCACCGTAGCCGTCTCCTCGCCATGGCGCGTGATGTGGAATTTGGGCGTCAGTGAGATGATTTGCTTGTTCACGGTCGCCAATTCATTACCCGCGAGATCCATCAAGACGAGCGTGTGATGTAGAGAAAAGATCTTCCCTTTCACCTGGTAAATTGGCGCCCCCTGTTCGTCCTGAATAACGGAATCTTCGGTGAGGCGAAAGAACTTTTCTCGGATGATATAGCGCATAGGAAATCCCGACCGGCGTAAGCTTCCCCGTTAAGCCTTAACAAGGGCCGGCCTTGACGTGCCTCGTTTTTATCAGCCAGTCATAAGTGAGGATTCTAAGACTTCGGCGAACTCGTTGGGCGTGCGATAGCCCAGGCTGCTGTGTGGGCGCTCGCCATTATAATCATCCTTCCATCGTGCAATTTTGTGCCTGGCATCTGTTAGATTCCGAAACCAGGTCGCATTGAGACACTCGTCTCTGAATCGTCCGTTAAAACTTTCCACGTGACCGTTCTGGGTGGGTTTTCCAGGTTGAATGTGAATGACTTGGATCTGGCGCTCTTCACACCATCCCAGAAAGTGCCTGCTGGTCAGTTCCGGCCCATTGTCGCACCGAATCGATTGTGGCGTGCCGCGACGCTCCATGACCTGTTCAATTGCACGCGTAACGCGCTGGCCCGACAAACTGGTGTCCACTTCGAGCGTGAGACATTCACGCGTAAAAGCGTCCACCATGGTCAGAACTCGAATACCGCGCCCGGTGGCAAGTGCATCCGAGACGAAGTCCAGAGCCCATTCCTGATTGGCTCTCGATAACTGCGGCGTGACCAGCACAGATCTCACCAGACGCTTTCTCTTCAACCGCCGCACCGCTAAGCCCTCGCGCTTGTAAATCCGATACACACGCTGCACACTCGCGCTCTGTCCGCGCTTGTTAAGCAAGGCATGCAAACGCCGATATCCGTAGCGCGTCCTTTGCCGCGCTAGCTGCACGATCTCCTCGCGCAGTGTTGCGTTGCGATCCGGCCGCGGTTCGTATCGATAGCTGCTGCGGTCTAAATTCACGAGCTTGCTGGCCCGGCGTTCGCTCACCGAAAACTCCTTCATAGCAAACGCCACATCCGCCCTCACGCCGGCAAGCTCCAGCCGTTTTTTCGTACGATCGCTTTCAGCATCTCTTTGTCCAGGCTGAGATCCGCCACCAGATGCTTCAGCCGCCGGTTCTCATCCTCGAGGCTCTTCAAACGCTGCGCCTCGTTCACCTCCATGCCTCCGTACTTGCTTTTCCACGTGTAGATCGCGGCCTCGCTCACACCGTGATCACGAGCCAGATCCGCTACCTTCCTTCCTGCCTCGTGTTGCTTCAGGATGCCGATGATTTGCTCCTCACTGAATCGGCCTTTCTTCATCTCAAGACCTCCTTCCTCGTCGTCGTCGTTTCCTTCTACGCCGAAGCTGAGATCCTCAATTCTATGTGGTCGAGATTAACGAGAGCACGTCAGCCTCAGCCCTACTCAGCGTTGGGCCGGCGTACTGGCCTAATCCTGCCATACGTATTCGAGCGCTTCCGGCAGGGTTTGCTCCTTCATGGCCCGGTCGCAATGCCCGGCGTTCTTCACAAATTCTGTCAGTTTTATGTACGACATGTTGGGAGTCACAGGTGAGGGAAGATGTGGTATTTTCCCCTGACTATGAGCGTTAGGCCCAGCCTTTAACTCCGGGGTCAGGCAACTCCACATTTTGCATCTTTCCGATCTGCATTTCGGCGATGATCACCGCTTCATGGCCGCTGCTCCGATTAGCGGCGCACCCGTAATACGGCCAGGATTCCGTCCCTGCTAGAGAAACTGATGGAGGATGTTAAAGATCCCGCTCCGATCGAGAATCTCATCATCTGCCTCACTGGAGATTTCGCGACCAACCCGTGGAATCTTGCAGAGTTCGACCGAGCCGAGCAGTTTGTTGTGCAGCTCGCACAAGCACCCATACACGGTCAGCCAAGAGGACTAAACAACATCATTATTCCCGGCAATCACGATGTGCAGTACGACGCGCCTACACCCGGCGCCCGCTGGGAATGCATTGTTAGTTTTACAACAGGATCCGCTCACAAACGGTGGATCGCAATAATCCGCACGATCTGATTACAATCGATATCCGCAATGACCTCAAGGCAGCCATTCTTTGCTCTCAATTCTGAGATCTTCGTTCGCAAGGACGAAGATAATCGATATCGAGGTGAAGTAGATCCGCAACAGATAACGAAAGTAGATACACTCCTGTCGCAGGTTCCACCCGACTTCGTCAAGGTTGCTCTAATCCATCATCACCCGATCTTAATACCAGACTTGGCCGAGCCGGGCCGTAATTACGATGCCGTTCTAAATGCTGGCCAGCTGCTACGGTTTTTGCGTGACAATGGCTTTCACGCAATTCTTCACGGACACAAGCACAATCCCTTCGTGTTTACGGAGGATAGTCAGTCCGCATGGACCGGGACGACACGACAACCGATCGTCGTGGTCGCGGGGAGGTTCCGTCGGCAGCACGGAGATACCAGCCGGCTTCCTCCGGAGGAGTAACTGCTACAACCGTATCACTGTAAAATTTCATGCCGCCACTGGGCAGAGTCGGATATTCGTGGAGACACGCGGACTTGAAGTTTTCCGTTTTGATGGCGAGGGAGATTACCCGAACAAATGGCGTTGGGGCAAGCTTCGGGAGTACGATATTCCTTTTTTCGCCTCGAATTGTCGACCGGAGCCCGTGAAGGGCGAGCCAGTCGTAGCGGGTGACAAGTCAGGTCAGCAGGTCAGAGTCGCGGAGTACCAGCGCTTGCGTGGCAATATGCCAGTAGTGGACGTTCTCACCCTCGCTACACCCGGATCAAGCATTTGAAGCGCGGGTGTGGATAGTGGGCCATGGCGGCAAAGTCCCACGAGAAATTCCAGCTCGGGTGATCTGGACCCTGGCCCGATGTTAAGGATATACAAATAACTCCGTCGCAGAGCAAATGGTTTTGCGCGTCGTTCGATTATTGGGGTGCCATGCTAATTCAGGCTGCGATCACTTTTCACGACGGACATACGGAGTACGCACACGTATACGCCCGATTGCCCGAGGACTGCTAATAACTCGGCCATGCTCTGCATGAGATAACACATGCTTACCTTGTTGCGAAGCTCATTCCTTGTTTCTGGGCTCCTTTGACAAACGTTCGAATACGTTGATTGAGCTGGCTTGAGCCGACGGAAGCGGAAGCGACCTCAACGCCAGGCAGCCCAGCCAATATTCTGGGAACGCTGGCAACGTTTTCGACCAATAAAAGGACGCGCTTCTCGTTTAAGCTGGCCATAGCGGCTTCGACCGAGCCCGAGGCGTCTCCGGAATAAAAAGAATGATGGCAGCCCGGCTCTGCCGAATGCGACCGGCGACCTCCGAATAGAAAGTAGAGGGTTCTGCATGTTCTAGGAAGGGTTCTGAGATAGGCAATATCACGCCAAGCCCGGCTCCCTCAATCACTTGTTGCGCTGCGTTGTATGTACCCGGAAGCTGCTGAAATCGGGCGCGGTCCTCCGAGCACCGGTCCGCCAACATAAATGTTCTCCAAATTTCCTCCCAACCGCGATGCGTTCGTGTCTGACATTCTCACATATTCGGTGGGGGTGCATCCTGGAACTGAGCGTTTATAGCTGCCAATTTGCAGTTTCCTCGCATCGCTTCTCAGCCACTTTGCCGTTTAACCCGCTATGTTCCATCTGCCGGATGATTAAATCGCTAGAACCGCGATCCTTTATGCGTCACGCGCCGGATAAGGAACGAAAAACGCGCTAGGGCTTTTCGATTAGGTTGACCGTAATAGTCGTCTCTCCTTAACAAGCGATAGGCACTGAAATCCATTACGGCCTCGGCTCTACTCAGGGTTTGGCCGGCGTAGCGGCGTAATCCTGCCATACGTATTCGAGCGCTTCCGGCAGGGTTTGCTCCTTCATGGCCCGGTCGCAATGCCCGGCGTTCTTCACAAAAAGGAATTGATACGTGTAGCCTTTCGCCGCCAAGACTTTGGCCATATTCTCGTTGGCTACCACCCAATCGTGCATGTTATCGCGCATGGTGTTCGGGTTATAGAGATCGCGGTCGCCGACTTCCATCCAAATCCTGATGGGCTTCTTTGGAGAGTTGGGGATCAGGGACTCATGAAATCCCCATGCGCCGTGCGGAGTTTCGGGGTTAGGCGGCCATTGCTGATTCACGAATGTCCCGGAGTAACTGAGGACGCGATGATATAGATCGGGATGATACCAGGCCATGCTCATCGCGGCCGCTGCTCCGGAACTGCATCCCATGGTAGCCCGTGCGTTCGGGTCGCGGGTCAGCTTCAGATTGTATTGCTTTTCCACCTGCGGCAGCACCTCCGTCTCAACAAACTCGGCGTAGCGGCCGGACATAGTGTCGTATTCAAGGCCGCGCTCGCTGCCTTGCGCGTCTCCGCTGCCGTTTGCAATGGAGATCGCGATCATGACGGGTACACGATGCTGCGCAATCAAGTTGTCAAGCGCGGTGAACAGGAGTGGGTCGGGCCCATCCGCACCGACGATAAACGGGGCAATCGTTCCCGGCACGTATTGTTGCGGAATATAGACTGCGACCTTGCGAGTGTATGGCGCCGGATGGCTGGCGGTCACGATCAGCTTTGCAGGATCGTTCGGGTCCGGCGTGCCGAATGTGCCAGGTTCACGTGCGATGCCGGGGAACAATTTACTATCCTTGGACTCCATCGTGAAGGTGTAAATCGCACCCTGCGGGACAGCTTCATGAATCGACATTTCCGCTGCCGGGGTATGGGTTGCTCCAACGATGAAATTCCCATTCGCTGTGGGCGAAGGCAGGCGCCGTCCGCGAGTTCCGTGGCTTCGACGTAACCGGGCGTGTGCGGATCGCGGGTAGGCGGCATGGGCCGCGCCGTGGCTTTCGGTGCGGGAGGTTGAGCCAGCAGACACGAGAGGGAACAGAGAGAGATGAATAGCAGAGTTGAAAGCGCAAAGGCCGCGGATGCGCGCCACCACTCAAGAAAGGAACTCGCCAGTCCTTTGGTTGGGGCGCTCAAGTCCAAGCCCGTTTTGCGCGTGTTCCTCAAAAGCGCAAAGGGCGCGGATGCGCGCCACCACTCAAGAAAGGAACTCGCTAAGCCTTTGGGTGGCGTGCTCAGGACCGCGACCGTTTTGCGCGTGTTTCTCAAACGACGCAGCACAAACCGATTCTATATGCCGGTACGGCGTTCTTCATTGGATATTCACCTCGTCTCCTTCTCAGGCTCGGCTAGCGCTCTCAGATGATATTCAAATCGAATGCGAGCTAGATGTTCTGGGTCCCTGTGGCGGCCGGAAGGCTCCCATGGCTGGAACGGCTTTCGCCGTGCGCGCGCTCGTCGTACCTGCCGAAAATCATCTTTCCAGCCGTGGTTTGCAGCACGCTGGTGACGGTAATATCAATGGTCTTCGAGATATGCCGCCTGGCATTGTCCACCACGACCATCGTTCCGTCATCCAGATACGCGACACCCTGGTTGTATTCCTTGCCTTCTTTCAGGATGAACACACGCATCGCCTCGCCGGGCAAAACCACAGGCTTCAAAGCGTTGGCAAGCTCATTGATATTTAAGACCTGCAGGCCTTGCACCTGCGCCAGCTTGTTCAAATTGAAATCATTGGTCACGATCTTCGCTTTGCGAAGCTTGGCCAGTTCGATCAGCTTCAAGTCGACCTGGCGCTGAGCCGGGAAATCCTGGTTAGACACTTCCACCTGCAAATGCGGTAGCTTTTGCAGCTTTTGCACCACGTCCAGCCCGCGCCGTCCACGGGCGCGCCGCGCCGAATCAGCCGAATCCGCGACGAATTGCAATTCGTGCAGGACGAACTGAGGAATGATCGCGGTGCCATCCAAAAAACCGGCTTCGGCGATATCGGCAATTCGCCCGTCGATCAAAACGCTGGTGTCCAGAATCTTCTCGTGCCGTTCGGTCCTGTCCAGTGCGGAGAGCCCAAGCATGCGCAGGTCCAGCGATGACGCATTCGCAAGCCCAGCGAGAATTCCGATGTAGGCGCCGGCAAGCGGAATGGCAATTCTGAAGAAGATTGCCGCCGAACTTCGCAGAACGTTGGCCTGATCCAATGCGGTCGCCAGCAGCAGGCCAAGCAGCATTCCGATCAGCATCCCTGCCCCTCCGCCGATCAGCGTGCGCAGGGTCGCTCGGCGCAGAAAAATCTCGAGCGCCACGATCGCCCCGCCCACCGCAGCGCCGCCGGCGGCTGAGATCGCGATTCCAAACTCGAAAGGGCGCATGCATGCGGCGATAACAGCCAGCAGCACTACCAAGCCAATACGAATACCGGCCAGAGGCCAGTCGGCACGCACTTCGAACCTCACCTCGCCCCCAAGGGCCGCGACAACGCGGCTAACTCGGACCAAAGCCGCAGGGCTTCCCTGCAGTTTGCTGCGAAGTATAACATCCACGTGCGGTTATTTTTTGTTGTGACGGAAGGAAAGAGGAGAGAAATGCAGGAGATAGGGGAGCACGCGGGCTTACAACACCTTCGCGAGCTCCTCTGCAAAAGCACTGTTTCGTGCAGAAGTGGCCGAGCGGCGAGCGCTCTGGCCTTTGCGCGATGCGGCTTGCGGATTGACGCCGACGGCGGCGGCGGGACGCTTGCCGCGATCCGGAGGTGCGGCCACTTTCGTCGCTCCTTTGCCGGATTTGGGTGGTTGTGCGGGATTTGCCCGAAGGAGCCGGTCTTCGAGGGGTGCACGGTCAAAGCGCCGTATGATGGCATTCATCTCGTCCTGGTTCGGTGATTCGATGAAAGCGAAACCTTTGGACTCCTGTGTTTCGGGGTTGCGAATTACCTTGATCGCATCGGCGACCAGGTTTTCTGAGGACAGCCACGACTTGATATCGTCGGCAGTCACCCAGACAGGGAGATTTCCGAGGAAAACGGTAAAGCTCATTAGTAAGTGTTAAATGCTCCGTGAGGGAAGTACGAGGCGCACCTCTCAGGATCTTCCGTTCCCCAGAGGCTGATAGCATACTAGCACAGGCGGCACAACCGCGTAAACACCAATTCACCGCTTAATGCGTTGCAGCACAAGGGCTATCACGTATTTGAGATGCTTGTGACTGGAGTTTTGATCCAGTCCATTTCGCCAGCCCGCGCGGTTGCCTTCCAGGTTCTCGAATCCGTTGCTTCCGGCGCCTTTGCTTCCGATTCGCTGCTTGCAAATTGCAAAAACCTGAGCAGCCGCGACGCCGGGCTGACCTCCCAGATCGTATTCGGCTGTCTGCGATTCCAGGGACAACTGGACTACCTGATCCAGCACTATTCGGGGCGCAAAGCCGAAACGTTGGATTTTCCCGTACTGCTTGCGCTGCGCACCGCCATTTTTCAGCTCCGTTACCTGGAGCGTGTTCCGCCTCATGCCGTGGTCCACGAATCTGTCGAGCTTGTGAAAGTGCGGAAGCGGTCGGCCGCGGGGCTGGCCAACGCCGTTCTCCGCAAGGTAAACCGCAACCCGGTGGCCTGGCCCGATACAAGCACCGAACTTTCCTGTCCGCAATGGCTTCTGGACCGCTGGACCGCGCATTTCGGGGAAGAGGAAGCACGCCTGATCGCCCGGGCAGCGCTGCAGGAACCCGCGCCTTATGTGCGAGTTGCTCCGGGTTCTGATGCGCCTGAGGGCGCCCGGCTCGAACCCACCAGTGTTCCGGGCTGTTTCAAGTTGCTGTCAGCCATTCCAACCGGTGCTCGCCTGCACGACATCTCGTCTCAAGCGATATTGCCGCTGCTCGACCTGCGCCCCGGCCACACTTACCTGGATCTCTGCGCTGCACCCGGCAACAAAACGCTGCAGGCTCTCGAAGCCGCACCTCGCGTCGCAGTGGCCTGTGACATCAGCCTGAAGCGCCTTCGCGCCGTGCCGCCTGTATGCTCCCGCGTGGTTCTTGATGCCACCCGCCCGCTGCCTTTTGCGGCGCCGTTCAATAGGATCTTTATCGACGCACCTTGTTCAGGTACCGGTACGCTCGGCCGCAACCCTGAGATCAAGTGGCGCGTCCAACCACTCGATTTCGAGAGGTTCCATAGGACGCAGGTGCAGATTCTGCGTCAGGCCCTGGATCTGCTGGCGCCGGGTGGCAGGTTACTGTACGCCACGTGTTCGCTGGAGCGCGAAGAAAATGAGCAAGTTGCGGCCACTGCGCTAGCGGCGGGTCAACACTTCGGGATCGCGGCACAAATGCGGCGATTGCCCGGCCGGGACGAGGGTGACGGGTTCTACGCCATAGCGTTCCATCGGAACGCATAAACGTGAGCTGGAGCGCGGCGCGTAACATGATACGATCGAGGAGTTCCAGGGCTGCGGAAAACGAAGCAGATGTGTGACTGCCTTTGCTAATCGCTCATTCGGAATTACAGTGACGTGTTGACGCGAAGGTCGACCAATTTAGGGCGCTTACGCTTCCGGCTCCGTTTTCGGTTTTTCGGATACAGATCCGGCCCGGAATGTTAATTACAGAGTAGTCGTTTTGCAGATCGTTCCTTCCATTTTCGCGGCCGATTTTGTCCGCCTCGGTGAGGACATCCGGCGTGTCGAAAAAGCCGGGGTTGGCATGCTGCACGTGGATATCATGGACGGCCATTTTGTCCCCAACTTCACCATGGGCACCCCGATCACCGAATCGATCCGCCGCTTCACCAATCTCAAGCTCGATCATCACCTGATGATCGAGGACCCCGATACCTACGCGCCCATCTTCATAAAAGCCGGCGCGGACTGCGTCAGCGTACACTATGAGGTTGCCCGCAATCTCGACCGGACGCTGCACATGATCAAAGACCACGGCGCCCGGGCCGGTGTGGTCCTCAACCCGCATACGCCCGTGATGCTCCTGCAGAATGTTCTTCCGATTGCGGATTACGTTCTCATCATGAGCGTGAATCCGGGCTATGGGGGCCAGAAATTCATTCCGTATTCGCTCCATAAGGTACGGGAACTTGACCGGCTGCGCCGTGAGATCGGACTCGATTTCTTTATCGAGATCGATGGCGGTGTAGGACCGGAAAACATCGCAGACGTCGCGCGCGCGGGTGTCGATTGGGTGGTGGCAGGCTCATCTGTTTTTCACGCGGACGATGCTGCCGAAGCGGTTCGTGATATGCAGCGCACCGCCGACGAGGCGATCTCAATTAAGGTTTAGGTTTAGATGATTTCAGATCTTCATTTTTCTAAAAAGATCGTTGTGGCGATGTGCTCCATGGCGCTGCTCTCCTCGTGCATTCATCACAAATACGAGACGCCGATCGCCAAGAACACACAGCAGCCGGACAAAATCCTGTTCGATCAGGCGATGCACGACATCGAACATGGCCGCTACGAGGTGGCGCGCATCTCGCTGCAGACGCTCATGAACACGTACGAGTCGAGCGAGTATCTGGCGAAAGCCAAGCTGGCCATTGCCGATAGCTGGTTCCGTGAAGGCGGCGCGAACGGGCTTGCCCAAGCCGAAGCCGAGTACAAAGATTTCGAGCTCTTTTATCCCAATATGGAGGAATCGGCAGAGGCGCAGAACCGCGTGTGCGAGATCCATTTCAAGCAGATGGAGAAGAGCGATCGGGATCCTACGCAGGCGTTGCGCGCGGAAACCGAGTGCCGCCAACTGCTGGTCCAATACCCGAACAGTAAGTTTGCCCCTAAAGCTCAACAGTACCTGCGCAACATCCAGGAGAGCCTGGCCGAGCACGAATTCGTCGTCGGCAATTTTTATTGGAAGCGCGACATGAATCCTGCAGCAGCCAATCGCCTCAGCGCCCTGGTCGACCAGTATCCGCTCTACAGCAAAGCCGACGAGGCGTTATACGAAGCCGGCGATTCGTATTCGAAAATGGGGCCGCGTTTCCGCAAGCAATCGGGCGAAATGTTTGCCCGCCTTGTCCGGGAGTATCCGTTGGGAGACCGTGCTGACGCGGCTAAGAAGCGCCTTGAAGATATGGAGCTGCCGGTACCCCAAGCGGACGGAGCGGCACTTGCACGTATGAAATTCGAGCAGGAAAATTATCAGCGGCCTGGCCTGCTGGCCCGTACAACATCCTTTATGCGCGGAGGACCGGATGTCAGTCACGCGGCCAAGGAAGGGCCTCCTACGATGACTGATCCCAAGCGGACGATACCAGCCAGCATTCCGCTTCCGGCAAACGGAGGCGAGGAAGCGTCGGCCACCGGATCCGGCGCGGGCACGACTGAGGTGACCGCCACCACGGCCAATACCGGCGCTCTCGATCAGAAGCCGGACGCAAGAACTACTAAGGGTGCCACTCAGGCCGCCACGCCGGAACAGCCGTTGCCCTCCAACAATCAAAAGGCTATCGACGAAGCGCGCAAACGCATGGCCAAGAAGCAAAAGGCGCTGGCAAAGAAAAAGAAGAAGCCCGAAGATCAGAACCAGGCCCAGCCCGCAGCTAGCTCGACGGCACCTGTCAATACCGCCTCGTCGCCCAATCAGTTGAGCGCTCCGAACGCTGCGACTTCGGGGAGCGCCACCACGGCCACCAACCCGGCTCCGCAGACCCAGCCGCAATGAGCCGCATTCTGCTGGCAGACGATAGTCCGCAAGCTCTTCGAATGGCGGAGCAAATCCTGACCTCTCAGGGCATGGAGGTGGTGAGCGTTACGGACGGAGCTACCGCTCTTCGCAGACTGGGCGATGTCAACCCGGACGTTATCATCACGGATCTTTACCTTCCAACGAAAAATGGATTCGACATCGCGCGCTTTCTAAAGTCCCAACCGCAGCATCGCCACATTCCCATTGTGTTCGCGGCAGCACCCGCGGATCAGTTCGACGAACAGGATGCTCGCAACGCGGGCGCCGAAATTATACTTCGCAAGCCGTTCGAGGCTTCGGCCCTGTTGGCGGCGGTCCAGCCGCTGCTTCAGCAAAGCAAAGCCGCTCGCAATGGCGCAGCTCCCGGTGCTGGTCTCGACCGCAGCACTGTTCGCGCAGCGGTAACACTGGCCCTTGATGCCGCTATGCCCGCGATGATCGAGGAACTCACCGAGCGCGTGCTGATGGCCTTGGCGCACAAACGGTAGCGTCACGCAGCCGCTTGTTATTACGACGCTAGAAGTGAGATGACGCCTTTTTGACGCAGTCCGTTGAGGGCCAGGCCGTGCCGGCCGCGCACGCCCGTCTTCTCGAAAATGTGCTTCAGGTGAATCTTGACGGTGCCGGGACGAATGCCGAGCTCCTGGGCGATTTCACGGTTCTTGAAGCCCTGTTCGACGAGCTCCATGACTTGGTGCTCGCGGGGCGTAAGATCGGTCCGGATTTGGGACTCGGGGAGCAGAGTTTCGCGGAACACCGAATCCTGCATCCAGCTTCGGCCCTGCATTACGGCACGCAGACAGGATAAAACGGTCATTCCGTCGGCCGACTTGCGGACAATTCCCTTCGCGCCTGCTTGTAAAAACCGAAGAGCCTCGGCTTCCGTAATCGACATTCCCCAAACGACAACCACCGGAATCGTCGTTTTCGGGCTGGAATCGTCGGTCGGAAGCTCAGCCAGGGCATCCAGGACAACCTTTGCACCCAGACCCTTGTCGATGATGAGGACATCTGTTTTGTCTGCGCCGGAGCTAACCATCCACTCAGCGGGGCTGGGATGTGATGACCCAAATCGCAGGTCATCGGTACCATCTAAGAGATGGAACAAACCCTTGACCGTAAGGGGTTGCGTCTCGCAGATGGAGACGATCTTTTTTGCACGCATTTCGATTTGCATAAGTCTGCCTATGCTCCTTATCGGCAGGTATTCCTAATCTCTTGAGTGCATGTAGGCTGCGATTACTCTCGTGTTTCAAACAGGTTGCCACCCCGAATACCGGTACGGAAATATCTGAGGGAGGAAACGGCTGACGCGCGCAGCCGTCGAACTGCTGAGGCGAATATGAAGCGGAAGGCAGCGTACGCAGCGGCGGCGGTCGGCCTGCTGTTACTGCACGGATGCAGCAAAACGGACCAGGAGCGGGCGCATGAGCGAGCGGCGGAAGCTAAAGAAAAGACACGCGATGAGCTGCACCGGCTCGGGACGGAGGCGAAACAGGACGCGCGCAGGCTAGACCAAAAGCTCGGGCAGGCGCTGAAGGGCACGGGTACTGACGAGGCCAGCCATAAGCTGGATACGGCTGCCCACGAGGCGCGACTCGAGGCGCAGCGCGCCGGCCGCAAGCTCGATCAGGCGGCGACGATTGGACGCGTCAAGGCCAAACTTGCCTCCGATGCCGGATTATCGACGATATCCAACGTGTCCGTGGGCGTGAGCGGCAGCGTGGTGACCTTGGACGGAACGGTCACGTCGGCGGATCAGAAGCACGCCGTCGAGCAGAGCGCGGCATCGGTTGACGGCGTAACCAAGGTGGTGGACAACCTTCAGGTCGAGCCGTAATTTAATTTCGTTAGACTCTGACTCGGAACTTCCTTAATTCGGTGACTGACACCGAATTAAGAAAAACCTTATTTCAGCAGATTGATCGTGCCGCGACACTTCGATGTCCCGCACATGCAACGCACCTTCTCGACCTTCTTGTCGAAGTGATAATCAACCGTTAGCTCCTCGCCGGGCCGAATGTCGCGGACACTTACGTAAAGAAT
Source organism: uncultured Acidobacteriaceae bacterium (assembly GCA_963842195.1). GTDB lineage: Bacteria > Acidobacteriota > Terriglobia > Bryobacterales > Bryobacteraceae > Bog-105. Next base: position 99,517 of record CAWJFN010000018.1, on the reverse strand, counting down.
GTGGCCCCTCACGATCCGCGCCGCCAGATTGGGATCGCAAGAATGATTGATGTACTCAGCGCCGGAGCCGCCGACGGACCCATCGATGGTCCAGTAGGCATCCAGCGTAAAGAGATAAGTGAGGTCGCTCTCTTCGCCGCGGCGCTTGGTTTCGCGGCGGCTGATTTTCTCGCCGGTGTATTCGATTACTTTGCGCCGCGCCGGTATGAACTCCTGCGCGTAAACGCCCCAGCGGTGAATTTTGGAGGTCGCCAGGCGCAGCTTGAAGCAAGCATGCGCCGGATCGATGGAAGGAACGCTGGAGCGATTCAAGATTCTTTACTGAATTTTATTCTTCAGCACGTCCACCAGCTCCTGGACGGCGGCCGCACTGCGCTTAAGTGCCGATGCTTCGCCCGCGTCGAGCTTGATTTCGTAAACTTGCTCGACGCCTTTGCTGCCGAGCTTCACGGGCACACCCACAAACAAATCCTTAATGCCGTATTCACCCTGCAGAGAAACGGCGCAGGGCAGCACCTTCTTCTTGTCTTTCAGAATCGATTCAACCATCTCGACGGTCGAGGCCGATGGCGCATAATAAGCGCTGCCGGTCTTCAGGTACTTCACGATTTCGGCGCCGCCATCGCGCGTACGCTGCACCAGGCGATCGATCGCGCTCTGATCCATAAGTTCAGAGATCGGAATTCCGCTGATGTTCGTGAACCGGACAAGCGGCACCATGGTATCGCCGTGGCCGCCCAGCACCATGGCAGTAACGTTCTCGACTGAAACCTTCAACTCTTCCGCGATAAACGTTCGGAAACGTGCAGTATCGAGCACTCCCGCCATGCCGATGACACGTTCACGCGGAAAGCCGGACACCTTGAGCGCCGTCCAGCACATGGCATCGAGCGGGTTTGTGACCAGAATCAGGATCGCGTTCGGCGACTGCTTTACGGCCCGCTCAGTCGCGCTCTTCACAACTTCATAGTTGGCGAGGAGAAGATCGTCACGGCTCATGCCAGGCTTGCGCGGAAAACCGGCGGTAATGACCACGATGTCCGACCCCGCAGTCTCCTCGTAGCCGTTTGTGCCCGTCAATCGAACGTCGTAACCTTCAACGGGAGCGGATTCCAGGATGTCCAGCCCCTTGCCTTGAGGAACGCCTTCTACCACGTCCACCAAAACCACGTCCGCCAATTCTTTTGCGGCGATCTTCTGAGCGGTATTAGCCCCGACATTCCCGGCCCCGATCACAGTTACTTTCTTGCGCATATTCTGGTAACCGTTATAGCAACCGGCTGGAAATCGTACCAGGGCCGTCTGCACTGAATTTTCGGCCGCGACGATTAGCATCGAGAAGGACGAGATCTGCGACTTCCCCTTTCTCGATCGAGTGTCGCTCAAGTTACCGCCTCGCATACTGATTCGGCGCACCGGGCGTCGGAGTTTCAGCCTTCACCTCTGCCCTATCCGCATGGGTCTTGCTCAACGCAGTCTTCAGAGTGATGCCGGTGCCCGAAACCTGTGTATCCGCGGCGTGAGCACGAGTAAGCGGCGTGTTGACCATGATCGCGGCACCGCCAAATCTTCTGACCGACGCAACAACCGCCGTCTCAACGTTTGCGCCCGTGTCGATGGATATAGTCTGGCCGTCGCGAAAGCCAATCGCGCTCGAAACAGGAATAACAGTCGCGCCCGCTACTGTCGCTGAGTTTACCGTTGTAGCGCCAGCCGTTCCAACCGTCGCAATGACTGCCGTCTCCGCGTTCCCGCCCGTATCAATCGTGATCGTCTCCCCCGCGGCAAAGTCCTCCGTGTTCGTCACCTTTATATTGGTCTCCCCCGCGCGCGCAGGAGTTGCCAAAGTGCCAAACCCCTGCGTCAGGAAATCGGTGCAATTGCTTCCGGTGTCAACGCCGTCCGGATAGCGGCCTGCGCTCAAATTGGGGATGCCCGAAGGGGTGGCATTCGGCCCTAATTGAACCGGGCTTGGCGAAGGCACATAACAGCCACTGTTCCCAGATCCCGAAGCGCCTTGGTAACCCTGCGCGGCCCACGGATCCACAAGGCCCCCATAGTTCAGGCTGTCGACCACCACGCCAGTGGCATCCCTCAATACCATGCTGCCCTCTCTCACCGTGATCGATCTACCAAACAAGTCGGCTGTCGTCGTGAGTTCCGGCGCGCCAAACCATTCATTCGGCGCGGGTGTCCCTTGATAGCCCGCCGTGGTCACTGCCGCATCACGCACCGCTGCATTCACCGCGTGCTCTTTGCCTAAGGGCTCGTCAAGCGTCACGCCCGTCCCCAACGCCTGTACCGGCTCATTGCTCGAATGCGCAAACTTCGTTACCGGCTCAAAGCTGATCCCCGTTCCACGATCGCTGAATGGGAGATTCGCTGCGTGATTGAACTTGAGCGGCTCAACCAGATCTAGTCCACTCCCGGGCGCGATAACATCCTGCCCGCGATCATGCACCTGGCTCAACGCTGGAGTAAAGGTTATGCCGGTGCCTGCCGCGCCCACTTCGCCAACTGAACGAATCGTCACCGTCTCCCGGTTCGCGGGTGTGCCGACGTTGATCTGGTCGCCCGTCGCGAAACCCTTCACGCTGCGAACTTTGATGTTGGTCGCTCCCGCGCTCGTATCCGCGGAGAGCTCCGTCTTGCTCGCCTGCGTTCCCACCTTCGTCACGGTCACGGTCTCAATCCCATGGCCCATGCTCTCGATATCGAGCCTGATCTTGTCACCAACCGAAATGTTCCCCACAGACGTCACCTTGATGTTAGTGGCGCCGGCCCCCGCATCGGCCGCCAAGTAAGCTTGCACACCCGCTTTGCCAACCGTCGTTACCGTAGCCACTTCATAACGCTCCATCGCGTTTGCCACCACCGGGTACGTCGCGCCATAGCCGAGCGCAATCTTCTGTCCTACCGCAAATCCCGCCGCACTCGTCACCGGCAGATTCGTCACCCCGTTCGGAATCGTGATCACCGGTCCATCGGGCAACGGTTGCCACACCGTCGTGTGATTGCTCGCGGCCGTCCCCACATCGACAATCTTGCGCGTCTCCATGTCTAAGCCGGTGCCAATGCTCACCGTATCGCCCGCCGACATCCCGGTCGTGCTTCTCACATACACAGTCGCGTCGCCCTTTCGCGCCGCCGCCGCCAGCCCGGAGTTCGCGAGTCCAAGCAGATAAAATCCCTTCGCAGCAAGCTTCGTCCCGGTCGGAATGTGCACTGCGGAAAAGACCGCCTGCTGCGCCGGACGCACGGTCAGCGTCCAGTTCGAAAGATCCACGCTCTTCTGCCCCGCGTTGTAGAGCTCAACGAACGAATCGGTCGAGTTCACAGGCGCCCCGGCGCTGAAGCGAAACTCGTTGATCTTGATCGAGCTCGCGTTGCGCACTTTCTCCACCGCGATCTCGTGTTCGCTTTCGCCGCTTGCCGCGGTCGTCCATGTCGCCTGCCCCACCAAGTCGCCGTTCAAAGCCGCGGCGCCCGAGGTCACCATGAAAGTCGCGCTCACGCTCGCGCCCGGCGCAACGGCCCCTGCGAACGTCTTCGCTTTCTCGCTGCCGCCCTGAACCACGGCGGACCACGTCTTCTCCGGCACAGTGAGGCTCAGCTTCACATTCTGTGCCGGAGCGTCCGTTGCGTTCGTGAACGTCACGGTCACATCCTGCGACGATCCCGGCGCGAACGTCTGCAATCCGGGCGCCTTATCCAATTGTGATGCCGGCGCTACGCCCACCGGTGCCGCTCCATATTTCGCCGCCACAATGTTCGCTTGCACAAGTTGATCGGTCTCGTCCGTCGGAAACGTTCCCGCCGCTGTCATCGCGCCTTCATAAAACGTCCCCTGCGACCCGTTGCTGTTGTCCCCGCCGTTACCCAGCAAAATTGCGCCCTGCTTCCGCATGGGGTCGTAAGTCGAGTTGACGCGGGGGCCATTAAACATCACCGAAAGCGGCCCGCGCTGCGCATCTCCGCCCATGCTCGTCCAATGGTGCGGTTCGCCCTTGGCCATCGCCGTCACAAATCGCCACGTGATACTCGGCAGGTTTCGGCACAGCCTCGAGCCATCCGGGTTCACACAACCCACCAGGTTGTTTTCCTGATCGGTCATCACCCATGGGCCGGGCGGGTTCCCGTGATACCACGGCAGCGTATCGCCGAAATAAGTTGTCTCCATCGTGCCGTTATCATCGTCGCGGCTGTCAATCTCTGCGTTGCCGTAATCGAAACAGCAGCCCGAGTTGTAGTGCCGCCCATTAATCACCCAATACTGCCCTTCGGCTTGGTCGTCCACGGCGGTTCCCTTCGGATCGTCCTGTCGCAGTCCCATTCCCGGCTCGATGAAGACCCCATAGACCTTATGGCCCATGATTGTCACGGGAGCCATATCGGCCAGCGGCAGGTTGTTAAACCCGCCCATCGCTGGTCCGCTGAACCCGCCGCGCGGGCTCTGCGTCAGGTCGTTGTGCTTGGGCGATTGATCATAAAGCTTGCTGATCCAGCAATACGTGTTCGCGCAGAACGCATCCTGCGCAGCCGCCCTCGCATATCCGCCCGCTTCGATCCCGATATCGAGAGTCTTCCCGTCCGACTGCCGCAACACCTGATACAGAGGACCGTTGTAGGCGGCGTATAAAGCGCGGGTCGTACTATGAGCAGCCACGCAGGGCATCTTGGCAGCGGCATAGATGTCACACGGCCCCTGCCGCCGATCCGGAGCCGCCGTCAGGGCAGAACTAACGAGAGCGAATGCGAGTGCAAGGTTTCTTATTTGCATGTTTAAGTGCGGTACACAGAACTGCTCGTTCGTGTTTTGCGCCCTCTCCGTCTTGACTGCGCAAATCATTTTTCGAGCGTCTCGGGACAGACCAGTATATCCACTGTCAGCATTTCCTTCTTGGCTGCACGAGATCTCCTCAAACAACTCTCTGTCGGGCTGCAAGCTACGCCAACATCCTTGAGTTAACGGCTTTGAAACATCTGGCCTATATCCTGGAGATCACAGGGAGCCCCATGAAATCGAAATTCGGATTACTCGTTTATCTGGCCGCGATTTCCATCCCGCTACTCGCGCAGAATACGGCAGGGACCGGGAGCATATCCGGTGTGGTTACGGACGCCTCCGGCTCAGCCGTTCCGAGCGCCCGGGTCGTAGTGGAAAATCAGTCGAAAGGTATTCGGCGCGAGCTCAATACAACAGAGAGCGGTGTATTCAACGCGCCGTCTTTAGTTCCAGCTGCGGGCTACTCCGTAACTGTGACGGCTCAGGGCTTCGCGGCCTATAAAGCTGAAAGCATCACGCTGAACGTCGGGGAAACTGTGAATCTCACGCCGAGGCTCGACATCTCTTCAGCGTCGACGAAAGTAGAAGTGACCTCGACAGCCCCGATCGTCGAAACTACCCAGCCGGACGTTTCGGCTCTGGTAGACAGCAGGCAGATTCTGGACTTACCAATCAACGGCCGGCGCGTCGACAATTTTGTGCTGCTTGCGCCGGGCGTCACTTCCGATGCAGCTTTCGGTCTGCTGACGTTTCGCGGGCTGCCTGGAGGCAACGAGTTTTTGACTGACGGCATCGATACCACCAATCAGTTTTACGACGAGAACGCGGGAAGGACGCGTACCTACAACATCTCGCAAGATGCCGTGCAGGAATTTCAGGTCATTACCAGCGGATTTCTGGCCGAGTATGGCAAGGCATCGGGAGGCGTGGTCAATACGATTACCCGCAGCGGGACCAATGATTATCACGGAACTGCTTACTGGTTCTTTCGCAATCGCACGCTGAACGCGACGGATTACACATCCAACGGCGTGAACCCGCAGGATTGGCGGCACCAGGCAGGTGCAAGCATCGGCGGTCCGATTCAGAAAGACAAGCTGTTTTTCTTTTTCAATGGCGAGCTGCAGCGGCGCTATTTCCCGATCTACTCCGCGAACATTAGCAATCCCCTTCTATTTAGCTCGCCGACGACGATCAACCCCAGAGCCTGCGGCGCTCCGGCAACTGCCGCGCAGTGTGCGAACGCCGAGCAGTACGTGCTAAGCCGGGCGGAGCCGCAGTTGGTTGCGCGAACAGCCGATGTCAATCTGATGTTCGGAAAAGTAGATTACCAGATCAATTCGAATAACCGCGCCACCTTCGAGTTCAACTATCTGGATTTTCGATCGCCCAATGGCATTCAGACGCAGATCAGCTTGACGAACGGGAATGCGATAGGCAACAACGCGAACACCACAGTCTTCGATCGCACCGGCAAAGCAGGCCTCACCACAATCATCAGCCCGAATGTAGTCAATGAAGCGAGATTCGGATTTTTCAAAGACCGGCAGTACGACCCGAATAGCCCCAGCCTGCTTCCTGGTATCGGTCCCATCGGCCTGTCCTTTTCGGGTTCGGAAGCAACTTCGAATCTCGGCTACTCTACGAACTACAACCGGCTCGATCCCAGCGAGCAGCGGTTCCAGGCTACCGATGTCCTCTCTTATACTGCGGGAACGCACAACCTGAAGTTCGGGTTCGACTACTCGAATGTTGAAGATTATGTGAAGGTGCTGCGCAATCCGTATGGCAGCTATACCTATAGCGACACCAAAGTCAACGGAGTGAATGCATCAGCGCTTACCGCGTTTGCTCTCGATTTCAGCGGTAATACAACGGGCCCGAAGCACTGGACGAGCTTCAGCCAGGCATTTGGGAATCCGACGGTCGACACCTACATTCAGGAATACGATGCATTCATTCAGGATGAATGGCATGCAACTCCGAAACTGACGATCAGCCCCGGCATTCGCTACGAAGGCACGCATTTGCCGGAGCCGACGTTGTTCAATCCGGCAGTGCCGAATACGCGCGACATCCCACAGACCGAACTTGATTTTGCGCCGCGATTTGGGCTTGCGTACGCGATAAATCCGAAGACGGTCATTCGCGCTGACTTCGGAATGTTCTACAACCGCTATGTCTCGTCTGTGATTTCAAACTTCTTTACCAACAACGGGCTGTATCAGGCGAGCTATAACCTGTCGGCAACCAGCAAAACCGGAGCTGCGCAGGTAGCCGCAGGGCCAATTTTCCCGAACTCCCTCGCAGCACAGCCGACAAACGTAAACGGCAGCTCATCCGTCGCGTTTGCCGATCCGGCGTTCCGGAATGCGTATTCCGAGCAAGCGAATCTTTCGATTGAGCGCGAGCTCTCGGCGAATTCCAGCCTCACGCTTTCGTACGTGTGGGATCGCGGGCTGCACCTCATCTCTGCCTTCGATGCGAACGCCGCGCCGCCAACTACTTCTTATACGTATCCGATCGTCAACGCAAGCCTTCAAACTCTGGGCTCCTACACAACACCGCTCTACACGAGCCGCATCAACCCGGCTTTCGGCGCAATCATCGATACCACATCCAGCAACAACAGCTATTACAGTGGTCTGCTAGTTCAGTATCAGAAGAGACTTTCGCGATGGTTTCAGGCACAGGTCTCGTACACGTACTCCCATGCCGAGGACTACAACATCAACGGCGGATCGAACACGCTATTCACTCCGAGCTTTCCCACCTCTGTGTTTAATGGCGACTATGCCGGAGAGAAAGGCTCGGCGGCCACAGATCAGCGTCACCGCGTCACCGGGAACGCGATCTTCACACCACGTTTTGTGAAGGGTGACAGTTTTGCCGACCGGTATCTGATTAATAACTGGCAGCTCTCGGTCTTGACCGTTGCTGCCACTCCGGAACCGCTTGTGCCCTCGATCAGTGTTGGAGTTGCTCCTGCCGGCGTTCTGAGCCGCAGCACCATCAATGGGCTCGGGGGATCTACCCGAGTACCGTTTGAATCGATTTCGGCGCTCAACGGCGACAACCTTTACCGCACCGACGCGCGGCTGACGAAAGTTCTTCCATTCAGCGAACGCTTCCACGTATTGCTAATGTTTGAGGCCTTCAACGTGTTCAATCACCCGTTCTATCAAGGCACAAGCCCACGCAACACCGAGCAGTATTTCACCGCGACTCTGCCCAACGGCACCATTGCTCTTGAAACGTATGCCGGTTATGGAGCATGGCTGGCGAGTTCGGCCCCGCTTGAAGGAACCACGGCGCGGCGCGCACAGGCGGCGCTGCGGATCGAGTTTTAGCGTCGCTACGACGTGCGGGTGCGCGCGATCTCTGGTGCATCTTCGAGGGCGCCGGCGAGTGCGCCTTCCGGCTCCAGATAATACTGCGTGAGGCCCTCCTGCAACATCCGGAGGGCTTCCTGGGGCGTATTGGCAAAGCGGAACAGGTTCAGATCCGATTCTGAGATGACACCGTGCTTCACGAGCGCATCAAAGTTCAGAATTTCGTTCCAGAAGTCCTGACCATAAAGCACGATCAGGAGCTTGCTCTCAATCTTTTTGGTCTGAGCTAGCGTCAGGATCTCGCAAAGCTCATCCAGCGTTCCGAAGCCGCCGGGAAATGCGACCAGCGCCTTGGCGAGATACGCAAACCAGAACTTGCGCATGAAGAAGTAGTGGAACTCGAAGCAGAGCTCCGGTGTGATGTAGGGGTTGGGGCGCTGTTCGAAGGGAAGGCCGATGTTCAGGCCGATCGTTTTGCCGCCGGCATCGCTGGCGCCGCGGTTGGCCGCTTCCATAATGCCGGGTCCACCTCCTGAGCAGACCACAAAGCGCCGATGCTGGCCCGAGTTGGACGATTGCGAGACCGTGCTGCTCCATTCAGTGACGAGGCGCGCGAGCTCTCGCGCTTCGCGATAGTAGCGGGCCAGAGGCCCTTCCTCCTGAATGCGTGCCGACCCGAAGAAGACGACGGTGTCCTGGATCTTTTCTTCCTGAAAATGCGAGAGCGGCCACAAGTATTCGGAAAGAATCCGGAGCGGCCGCGAGTCCGGGCTCTGGAGAAACGCTTCCTCACGATACGCGAGAGGACGGCGAAGATGTTCAAACAACTCCGAATCTTCGGTCTGCAAACCACGATTGTCGCACCGCGCATGAGGGCGGTTCCCGTAGCGGTGCCGCGATTGCTAAAATTCGGCCATGTCCGGGCGCAATGTGTTCACGGTCCTCCAGCAGACCACTCAGCAGCTAGGAGATGCCAAGGCGCTGCATCAACCACTTGGAAGCAAAGCCGGAGGCGGCCATCAATCCTATAGCTGGAACGACTGGCTGCGAATTTCACGCGAGATCGCGATGGGCTTGTGTGAGCTGGGCATCCGCAAAGGCGACATCGCGTGCATTCTGTGCGAGACGCGCGCGGAATTCTATCTGGTGGACCTCGGGATCATGGGCGCCGGCGCGGTTGCAGCGGCGCTGTATACCGCATATCCGATGGCGGACCTGGCCAAGAACGTCACGACGGCCCAGCCGCGCGTGCTGTTTGTGGAGAATGCAGCTGCGCTCGTGGATATATCAAAGGCTATCTCCGAGGAACGCGGCGTTCCGCCCGAACACATCATTTTGCTGACTGGCGAACAGGAAGCGACGTTGACGCTGGAGCGCTTGCGAGAGCTCGGGCGCACGGCGTTGGAGCGTGATCCCGAGGCCTTTGCGCGGGTGCAGGACCGAATCTCACCAACCGATCCGGCGATTCTATATCTGACATCGGGAGCCACGGGCGAACCGAAAATGGGCCTGACCAGCCACGCCGCCATCCTCGCGAATATCGATATGGGACCGGTCGCGCTCCCCATCACACCCGAAGACTCGACCATCGTCTTTTTGCCTTCGGCGCATATCGCGCAGCGCATCGTGCTCGAGCTGGTGCCGATGCGCATGGGGACGCCGGTTTGGTTTTCCGAGAGCCTGGCCAGATTACCGAACGAACTCCGAACCATTCGGCCGACGATTTTCCTGGCTCCGCCTCGCGTCTGGGAGAGGATGTACGCAACCATTCAAACTGAGCTCAAGAAGAAGCCTAAGTTTGCCCGGAAGATGTTCTACGGCGCACTGGGATTGGGCATGGAAGCGGCAAGACTGCGGCAGTCCGGACAGCCGATCCCCTTGTGGATGTCGCGGCTGCTGAAAGTGGCGAACAAGCTCGTGTTCTCGAAAGTGCGTGAGCGGCTTGGAGGCAGGATCCGAGTGGCGGCATCCGGCGCAGCACCCCTGGGGAAGGACTTGGCAGAGTTCTACGCGGCCATTGGAATGCCGCTGATTGAGGGATACGGATTGACCGAAGCAGGTGTGCTGGCGTTTAACCCGATCGAACGGCCAAAGCCGGGAAGTATCGGCAAGCTGCTTCCGGGAGTCGAAGCTCGCGTGGCCGAAGATGGAGAACTCCAGGTCAGAACCCCGTGCATGTTCATCGGCTACTACAACGACGAGGCGGCGACTCGCTCGGTATTGAGCGAAGATGGATGGTTTTCGACGGGCGATATTGCCGAGACCGACCAGGACGGCTATTGGTACATCACAGGGCGCAAGAAAGAGCTGATCGTCTCCTCAAACGGCAAAAAGATCTATCCATCCCGCATTGAGAACCTGTTCAAGATGGAGCCGCTGGTCAACCAGGTTGTGCTGATCGGGGACAAGAAGCCATACGTAACGGCGATTGTGACCGTGAACGCAACGGAGACGAAAAACCTGCAAGGGCCAGTTGAAAAGGCGGTGCAGGGGGCGGTTTCGCGCGTCAACCGGCACCTGGCCGAGTTCGAAAGGATCCGCCGGTTTAAGATTCTCGAGCGAGATTTTTCGATCGAACAAGGGGAACTAACTCCGACGATGAAGATTCGTCGGGGGCGGGTTCTGGAGAATCATGCCGCGCTTGTAAGTGAGCTTTACTTAGGGAAAGAAGAGATGAACTGAAGCGTGCATGGGCCAGGGCTTCGGCTTCGACCGGGGCTATTCCACTGCTCTCAACCGCCCCAAAGTTTTCGGCGGTCCCAGCCGTGCGCCGGTCTAGCTCCTGTTCAAGACGGCGAACACCCATATGGGCTTCCGAGATGCCGACCACGGCAAGTGAAGCGAACGCAATAAATAAGAGACCTGCTGCCGCAAAGAGCATAAAATTCCCGCTTTCCTGGAGGATTGGCGTTTAGAGCTGAATCCGGGTACCTGTTAGTGTGTGGGTAGATCCAGCCAAAGTTCTCACCCAGAAATGCCCGCCTTCGAAAAACCGATCGAACTGTTGCCGATTTTCCGTGAACGAGTCTGGGGCCGAGAGTCTCTGGAGCCGTTTTTTCGGAACGAACTTAGTTGGACCGCGCACAACGCCCAGCAAACCGGGCTGTGCGCTTCTGAGCCCAAGCTACGGAACGAACCCACTGTTAAACGTATCGGCGAGGCGTGGTTCACTTTTGAGGAAAATGCAACGTCGACCGGGAAAAAACTCGGCGAGCTACTACGGAACGAACCAGGTATTCTCGGCAGCGGGGCTGACCCGCGGCATCCGGGGATCTGTCCGATTCTGCTGAAGCTGCTGTTTACTACGGAACGGCTGTCGGTCCAGGTACATCCGGATGATGATTATGCGCGCGAGCACCACCAGGGCCTGGGTAAAACTGAGGCCTGGTACGTGGTGGATGCACAGCCGCCAGGGGAACTGGCTGTGGGATTCCGGCGGCAGTTATCCCCGGAGGAGTTCAGGCGAAGCATTGAAAACGGCGAGATAGAGGACCTGCTCGATTGGCGTAAGGTGCACCCCGGCGAAGTGGTGTTTGTTCCGGCCGGAACTGTGCATGCGATCGGGGCGGGGCTGACCATCTGCGAGATTCAGGAGAACTCTGACATCACCTACCGGCTGTATGACTACGGACGACCGAGGGAGCTGCATGTGGAGCACGGCGCGAGAGTTTCGGCGATAGGACCGCATCATTACGAAACGAACCCAATCGGGGTCGAGGCGGGGCGCGACAGATTAGTCGTCTCACGATACTTTACGATTGAGCGGTTGCGACCGAATGCAGAGTTACAGATCCCGGGCGGCCTTCCCTATTATTCAGTCTTGATTTGCCTGAAAGGCGAAGAGGCGGGGCGGGCCTGGTTGATTCCGGCGGGATCGCAAGGGGTGGCGGTGGGCGGTTCGGGGTCGGAGTGGATCTGGACGTATTAACAGGGCCGGTTTGGCAAACCGGCCGCAGGTTGCAATTGCGTTGCCAACCCGCCCCACAAGACGCGACCCGAGCTCATTGGGGGTCGGGGGCGGGCTGAGGCGATCCCATAATTAAGGCTTCGTCGCGTTCGAGATAGCCTCGGCGAAGTTCCTGCGATCGGGCCAACTCCTTCTGCGCGAGTTCGGATTTTCCGAGCTTCCGATACGCCACATACAACTGATAGTGGACGTTCCCGTAATGGTCTGAAACAGCGGCCTTCTCGAGTGTCTGAATGGCATCGGCAAACTGTCCCATGCGCACGTATACAGTGCCGAGCAGACTGCTTGCTTCCACCAAATCCGGTTGGAGACGCAAAGCGCGCTGCAGACACGGCAGCGCCTTTTCGGTCTCCCGATTTTGCACGAACAAGCGCCCCAAAAGATAAAGCGTGTGGGCACGCGAGGGATCGAGCGTCGCTGCTCTCTCCAGCTCCTTTTCCGATGCGTCATCCATGTGATTCTCGAGGTACAGTTCCCCGAGCGCCTCATGAAGTTCCGGCTCATTGGGACGCAGCTGCAGCGCTGTTTGAAATTCCTTAGCGGCGTTGTCAACGTCACCGCGAAGCGCATCGCCTTCGCCGCGTAATTGGTAAGTACGCCAGGAGTCGGGGAATGATTCCTGCAGCCGCACATACAAATCAGCTCCCAAGGCCTGGTATGTTTTCGCCAACCAGTAGCTGGCTTCGTCGTTTTCCTTGTTCACGCCTTGCACTTGCGCCAGCACCTCGGCCGCGGATTCGTATTGATGCTTTTCAAATTGCTCTTTTCCCAACTGCAGCCGGTCGGAGGCGCTCTGGCCGGTTCGCGCTTGCTGATGCTCGAGGCGAAATTCTGCTTCGGCCTGCTCTGGTTTATGTGCTTGCAGATATGCCTGGCCCAGCGAGGTATGCAAGCCGGGCTGTTGCGGATCACTCGCGAGCGCCTTCTGGTACTCCTTGATGGCGTCTTCCCAACGCGCACGCTGAAAAAAGAGATCGCCGAGAAAACGATGACCCCAGGGCGATTCCGGATACAGATGCGCGCCTCGATACGCTAAGTGGGCAGCCAGATCCAGATACTCATGTCCGAGCTTGAACCACGCCTCGGCCTTGTCGGGATCGAGTCCGGCGATCTGACGAAACTGCTCCGCCGCATTTCCAAAATTGTTCAGCGCGAGGTACGACGAAGCCAGCGCCTGACGTGCGTCACGGTTCGAAGGATCGAGCTTGAGCGCCTGCTGCAGAAACGGAATGGCCTTCTCCGGCGAACCGAGTTTGAGGTAATCCATTCCTGCGATGACATTCGGGCCAAGCAGGTCCGGCCGTTGACGCAGGCCCTTCGTCAGATGCTGAACAGCTAAGTTGTAATCGAAGAGACTCTGGTAGGCGAGGCCGAGGTTGACTTCTGCCTCGATCAAGGTTGGATCGAGCGCCAGCACCTTCTTAAATTCTTCCGCGGCCCGGGCGAACTGTTGCTGCTGCATGGCCTGCTGCCCGGCGCGGAAGGAGCGCTCGATTTGATCTTCGGAGTTTTGGGGAGCTGCGGGTATGGAGCAGAAGAGGAGGGAAAGGCAAACCGCACTGCATGTGGGGTGGGTTGCCAACCTGCGGCCGATCGCCGATCGGCCGTTGTGCCGGCGGATGAGAGTTTTGCAATTCGTACTCACCTGTCTATCGTGGCCGCATTTCACGAACGGAGGCTGCCGCACTACCACGCTGTGCGGGAAGCGCTGTTCCTCACTTGGAGACTCTACGGTAGTCTTCCGGTGAATCGGAATTTCCCGGCCTCGATCACCTCCGGACAGGCATTTGTCACTATGGACCGCATTCTTGACCGTGGAAACAGCGGCCCATTATTTCTCCGCCAACCCGAGATCGCGGCTGTCATGATAAACGCGCTCCATTATCGCGAATCGTGCCTCAAGCACTTTGAGCTTCACGCCTGGGTTGTGATGCCCAATCACGTTCATCTGCTCATCACGCCGCTCGTTCCAGTATCGAGACTGATGCATTCGCTCAAGCTATTCACCGCCGTTCAAGCCAATCCAATCTTGAATCGAACCGGACAAGCCTTCTGGCAACGTGAAAGCTATGACCGCCTTGTCCGCGACGATCGTGAATTTGAGCGCATAGTGCGCTACATCGAAATGAACCCTGTGAAAGCTGGGCTGGTCGCTGCCCCGGAGCAATTTCCCTGGTCTAGCGCTATGCCGATTGACAATCGGCAGCAGCTTGGCAAGGCACCCCACAAAGAGTAGCTAAAAGGTCATGCGCAAGGCGAATTGGACGATGCGCGGGAGATTGTATTGGCCGGTTACCTGGCCGAAAGTTGCAGTATTACAACAGCCGCTGGGCGGATTGAATTGGACGCGATTGAATAAGTTGAAGAACTCGGCGCGGAACTCGAGGCCGAGCCTGGCCTCCGGACCGAACTTGGTGTTCTTGAAGGCGGCAAAGTCGAAGTTCTTGACTCCGTCGGCTCGTATGTTCGGCTCGGTGCGCGAGTCGTTGCCGTAACCGAAATAATTGGGGCCGCCGGATACGAAGACCGAGGGATCGTACCAGTGCGCCAGTTTTTGCTGCAGCGTACCGGAAGTCAAGTGAGACAAGGCTGTTCGTATCGGCAAGGCGCAGCCGGCATTGGGAATACCGGAGTTACTGAGCGCGCCCGGGCACCCGCCGACGATGATCGGAAACCCGCTCTGGAACGTGATAATCGTGTCGACGCCCCACCCGCCAAGGATCGCGTTGCTGAATCCGTTCATATTGCTCAGGAACTTCTTGCCTCTTCCCACGGGCATATCAAGAACCGAGGCGATCACGAGCCGGTTCGAAACGTCGAACCCATCGAGGCTACGCTCGGCGCGGATGTTGTAGGCGTTGGGATCGCCCCAAGTCGGCGAGGCAGCTTCGAGCCAGTTGATCTCTGAATTTGTGTTGTCGATCAGCTTGGAAAGCGTGTACGTGACCAACAACTGGGCTCCGGCAGCGAAGCGTTTTTGAAATTTTGCCTGCAGTGAGTTGTAAGAGGAGTCGCGGTCATCGGGCTCCGCCATAGAGACGTTGTCGTATTGAGGATATGGCAGAAGTAGTTGCCCCGCCTTGATCATCGAGCTCGAGCCTACACCGCCGGATTGCACAACACCGTAGAAGGGATTGGGCACCAGCGTAGTCAGGGCCGCCACCTGTGCAGCATTGGTCGGCGCGTCCCAGGGCGGCAATTGATCGAGCGTCTGGTCGTGCTGGGGCAAATGCGTACCCTTGGACCCGGCGTACGCGACATCGACAAGTGCGTTGCCGGGAAGTTGCCGCTGAATGTCGAAGTTCCACTGCTGGACGTAGGGCGCGGGGTTATTGGCCAGCGGGGCCTCATTTCCGCTGCCTTGGACATCGATGAAGGCCTCATTGCGGCCTGGAGGCGCGGCAATCCCGCCAGGAAACGGATTCGAAATCGGATATCTCGGAGTGACGCCGTCGGGTTGTGTGGTCAGCCAAGGCGTGCTGATTGAGTTAATAAAGAGGTTGTGCGGGGCGTCGTTCCAGCGGACGTCAACGGGGAGGAAGAAGATGCCGTAACCGGTCCGGATGACGGTCTTGTCATTAAACTGATAGGAGACGCCGATACGCGGGCTCACGTGATTCCAGGGTGGAAAGGCGCTACGGCTGTGATGCAGCGGGGAAGGAACCAGATCGTAAGCGCCCTTCAGGTTGGGCAAGCCGACCGTGTCGGCGAGCGGGCTCTTCTGTGTCGGATTGAAAATAACGATACGATCGAATCTTTCTGTCCAGTCACCCTGCAGATCAACGCGGGCACCCAGATTGAGCGTCAGCTTTCTGCCGGCCTGGTAGGTATCGTTCACGTAGAGCGCGCTGTAAAGATTCTGATCGGCTGTCTGCGCGGGCTCCGTGACGCTGCCGTTATTGCCATAGCCGAGCAGGAAAGAAGCCATTCCGATGCCTGATGAGATGCCGGGAGTGCCGTTGTGCGGATTTGCCGATGTCATGCCGGCGTCGAACTGGTACAGACCGGCAGGATCGTTGCTCTGGTAGTAGTTGTTGCGGAGCATGCGGTATTCCCCGCCGAATTTGAACGTGTGCTTGCCGCTGATTCGGGAAACGCTGGGCTCGAAGCTCAGCGTGTCATCGTGAGCGCCGATACCACTGCCGGTCCCGTCAGGACAAAAACTGTTAGCGCCCCAGCGGTTATCGCCCGGAGTCTGGGCGATGCAGGCAGTTGGGATATTCGTGTAGGTCATCTGCGGTCCCAGGGCGGCCCAGTTGGCGCCGAACTGCGATAGATTGATGCCCTGGCTCAGCGGAGTGCGCAGATACACATAACGCGTATAACCGACGTGCAAATCGATAATGGTTTTTGGTGAAAGGGCGATGGTATCTCCGACAACAAATTGGTTCGCAACCGTGTCTTCGGTGCAGCGGTCGCTGCATATATCTGTGAAAGGTGCGTCGGGCAGCGACAAGACGTGTGAGCGCGTGTAGCGCCCGAAAATTCTCTGCTTGTCGCTCAGGTTATAGTCGGCGCGCTCGTTGATCTCGTCCACGTTCCCGCCGGTGCTGTAGCTCTCGACAAAGTTGCCGGACGGATTGCCGACCTGATTCGGAAGCGGATAGTAGTTCAAAAGCGCCAATGCGGTTGGATCGAGCCGGTTGGCGGGAAGCTTATTCCCCGCGAATGCAGTCCGGCAAGCGGTCACGCCTGAAACGCAGTTGGCAGCCACGCTGGTGGTTGGATCATAAATCGGAAGCACTGTTCCTGTGCCGATGGAGCCCGGCTGTGAGAAGTCCCCGGTGCGCTCGAGCGCAGTGGGAACCCAGCCGGTGAAGGTGCTGCCTTTGCGCAGGCGAAAACCCTCATAGCTGGAGAAAAAGAACAACTTGTCTTTGAGAACCGGACCGCCGATGTTCCCGCCATACTGGTTCTGGGTGAAGGGAGGACGCTTCACGCCGCCAGCGTTCGCGAAGAAATCATTGGCATTCAAGAC
The DNA here is from genome assembly GCA_963842195.1 of uncultured Acidobacteriaceae bacterium. Classification (GTDB taxonomy): domain Bacteria; phylum Acidobacteriota; class Terriglobia; order Bryobacterales; family Bryobacteraceae; genus Bog-105. The sequence goes on along the minus strand of CAWJFN010000018.1, from coordinate 82,454 downwards.
TTTGTTGCGCAGAAATTCATAAAGCGATCCGTGGAACGAATTGGTGCCCGACTTGGTCGACAGATTGATCACGCCGCCCGCGAACCGTCCGTACTCCGGACCGAGATTATTGGTCTGCACTTTGAATTCTTCAACCGCATCCTGCGTTGGAATCACGGTGACAACGTTTAAATAGGCTCCATTCGTGGGCACGCCGTCGATGAGGATCTGACTTTGGCCGGCCTGGCCGCCGCCGATCTGAAAATCTCCAGCGGCAAAGGGATTGGCGCCGACCGGATTGCCTGTTGAGGAATTGCCGGCGGAAGGCTGACCCTGCGGCACAACGCCCGCGGTGAGAGCGACCAGCGCCAGGGGATTGCGCCCATTCAATGGAAGCTCATTGACAGTCCGCGTTTCGACGACCTGGCCGAGCGAGCTGGTTTCGGGCTGCAGTAGCGGAACCTCGGAAGTCACCTCCACGGTCTGGTTTACGGCGCCGATTTCCAGAGAGACATCAACTCTCAGTCCGCTTTCGATCTGAACGAGAATCGGCTCGCGAACAAACTTCTTAAAGCCGGTCTTTTCCGCCTCGATCCGGTACCGGCCCGGCACAACGTTTACGAAGGTGTAGTTGCCCGAAGCGTCGGACGTCAATTCGTGCTTCTCGCCGGTGTCCAGATTCGTCAAGGTGATAGTAGTGCCGCCAACCACGGCGCCACTAGTGTCGGTGGCGGTTCCAGCGATGGTTCCGTATACGTTCTGGCTCCAGCCGGTGATAGGCGTCAGCGCCAAAACGACTACAGCCGCTAAAAAGATAAGTCCAAGTTTTCCCAGGCGTAGCATCTCTTATGCTCCTCACGAGGCCTTCTGAAAGTCCGGAATATTTAAGATACGGACGCACAGACTGGCAGCAATGCGGGAAACGGGAAACTACAGAAAGCGACGAAGCTCCCCGGTTCGGACTCTCACACTAGACCCAGTCGGCATATTAGACCTAATCGGCGCAGTAGTCAATTAGTAATAGAAGGTTGAGTTGTAAATAAATTGCCATCTCGAGTTACAGGGGGCCCGTGATGCCGGGACGAGTCCCTGTCAATACCGGAACATCCTTTACATTTGATACCGGGCACATGGTTTACAGTTTTTGCGACCTTTTAAGTACCGGTTTTTCCAGCTTAGGGTTTCGGGGTACGCTGTAAAGACCTGAGCGGAGGATAGAGCGCTGCTGGGAAGCAACTCGAGCGCCGACTCAGGGCCGGGATTGCGGGAGCAAGCCGCAGCTCGACTTGCTCTCCATCCAGCAATCCTGGCCGAAAGCGATAAATCCCGATGGTTTGGAGGCAGAGCCTTCATGTTCATTAAAGCTCCCTTCCGAATTTCTTGCTCTGACCCGTCGCGGCGAACTTTTCTTCGGGACGGCGGATCTGCCGCTTGACCGTATCTAGGGTTCCCACCTGGTAAGAGCTGAACCACACGCGCCAGTAGCGATCATCGATCTGCTCGAGACCCACTGGTTCACCCACCAGCGCATGGCTAACAAAGACGCGGTCCACATGCCAGCGGATTTGACCACCATCAAAGACGCGGCGCACCTGCCAATCGGCCGGATATTCCACCTCCCGCAGCCGCGCCGGGTACTCACGAGGAGACGGCTGATAGCAGCTGGCGGGTGTCTTCTGGTTTAAGGCTTCGTGCGGACGTTCCTCGTTATACTCGTTGCGGAACCGGTCAAAGCGCTCTTGTTGCTGGCGCCGATTGGCTGCCGGCGGCGAAGCTGTTTCTTGCTTCAAGGTCTTGTGCATGCGTTCATGCCTTCCGTTTTGCTGCGGCTTGCCGGGCGTAATGTGCTCGGGGATGATGCCGAGTTTGATCCACCACACCGTCAGTCCCGTCAAGCCGCTCTCTCCATTGCTGCCAAAGGGGGCGCCATTATCCGTCCGCATGCGTTGCGGCAAGCCATATTCCCGAAACGCCGCTTCCATCACCGGCTTGCTGTGGGCATAATCGGGATTTGCCACCGCCTGGCAGCGAAACAGGTAGCGGCTGCAGGCATCGGAAATCGTGAGCGGATCAATACGCGTTCCATCCTGCGTCCGAAACCAGCCTTTGTAATCGGCGCACCAAACCGTGTTGGGCGCGCTGGCATGCGCTAACGGCTCACTGGCCGGACGGCTGCTCCGCCGTCGCTTGCGCGCTACTGTCAACCCGTTCCGTTTCAAAATCGCTCCAATCGTGCTCTCAGCTGGGAGGCTTTTTGCTGGATGTTTTCTTTCCAGCCAAGCACGGATCTTCGGCGCGCCCCAACTGGCATGCTGTGCGCGCACCGCAATGATCAAATCCTCCATTCCCTCGCTCACTGCATTGGGATGCTCATGCGGAGCCCGCGACTGATCGCCCAGTTCTTCTAATCCCCCCGACTCGTAACGCTCCAACCACTTGTAGCCCGTCACGCGGCTGACGCCATAAAATTGGCACAGCTCTGTCATCGTCCATTCCTCGCTCTTCCAGTCTTCTATGAACCGAAACCGCTCTTCCACCACACCGTGCTCTTTCCAGGGCATATGCCCGGCAGCATACTCCCCAAACTGTTCACGATGTGCCCGGTATCTTCTGTAAAGTATGTCCCCGGTACGTACCCCCGGCACGGCAGGCACGAGTGCCCGCGCCACCATCGCCGGGCCGCGGAGCACTTTGCCAGGGAGCGCATCTGTCATTTTGCCGTCATTGATCACCGCGACGCCGTTGACCAGGACGTACTGCATGCCGACGGAAAGCTGGTTAGGATTCTCAAAGGTGGCTTGGTCGCGAATGGCCTGTGGATCGAATACGACAACATCTGCCCACATGCCCTGCTTCAAAACGCCGCGGTCGGTGAACCGCATGCGTTGAGCGGGTAGGGCGCTGAATTTGCGAATGGCGTCTGGGAGCGAGAGCTTGTGCTCTTCGCGGACGTACTTGCGAAGGATGCGCGGGAAGGTGCCGTAGGCGCGCGGATGGGGATGGTCCCGTCCGAGTATGCCCTCGGGCGCCGTACCTTCTGAGTCGTTGTCGATGGATACCCACGGTTGCTGGAGCGCGAGCGTTACATCCGGCTCCGACATGCCGGATACGGCCACGGATGTGAAGGCATGATCCTGAATCAGCAGATCGAATACGGTATCGATCGGATCTTCACCCCACATCTTCGCGATTTCGGCAACGGTTTTCCCCTGCAGCGGCCTGAGTTTCTGATTCTGAACCACGCTGACGAGGATGCCTTCGGGTCCCGGCACTTCGAGCCATTCATTGTCCCAGGTGGAACTCGGCGTCTCCATGTCCTTGCGGATGCGCGCGCGGGTTGCCGGATCTTTCAAACGCTGGATCAGTTTGTCGTCGCCGCCATCGTGCGCCCAGGGCGGAATAAAGGCCGAGAAGGTATTGAACCATGCCGTGTATGCGTACGTGTTGGCGGCGATGTCCACGCCGGAATCGCGCGCTGCCTGGATCCGTGCCACGATTTCGGGCATGCGCCCCCAATTGTTTTTTCCCGCCGCTTTCAGATGCCAGATCTCGACAGGGATGCGTGCTTCACGTCCGATGCGGATGGCCTCATCGAGCGCGGGGAAGATGGCGTCTCCCTCGCTGCGCATATGTGTCGCGTAGATGCCGCCCAGCTTACCGGCTTCGCTCGCGAGCGCAATCAATTCGTCGGTGGAAGCGTAGGGAGCAGGCGCATACTGTAGCGATGTCGAAACACCAACAGCGCCGTCCCGCATAGCGGTGCGCACCAGATCCTTCATGCTTTCGAGTTCCGCAGCGGTGGGAGCACGATCGACATCACCCAGCACCATGCGGCGAACCTGAGTGGCACCGACATAATCGGCGACATTGATCCCGATGCCCTGCTTCTCCAGGCGCGCGAAGTATTCGCGGAAGGTGGTCCAATCAGGCCGGACGCCATAGTGCTCATATGCCGCGCGATCAGCGGCAAGGAGCTTCGCGTTTAGTGGCGCAGCGGAACTACCTTCACCGGTGACTTCGGTTGTGATGCCTTGAAAGATCTTTGACGGCAGGTGCGGATTTACCAATATCGTGATTTCCGACTGTCCCAACATGTCGATGAAGCCGGGCGCAACCACCATGCCGCGGGCATCGATTGTGTGGCGCGCTGCCGTATCCGCGAAATGCCCGATGGCGGCGATGCGCCCATTGCGAATTCCGACATCGCCCGAGTACCAAGGCGAGCCAGTCCCGTCGATGATATGGCCGTTCGTGATGAGGATGTCAAAAGGTTGAGAAGAGGCGGCAGCGGCAAGTAACAGCAGAACCGGCGAGAGAGACATTGCTGCTATTCTCCTAAAACTGCCACAGCCTACTAAAATGAAGATGTGCCAGATCGCTGTACGTGCGGAGCCCTCCTTCCCGAGGATGCCCGTTTTTGTCACAAATGCGGCAAACCTCAGTACGAGGAGGACGTGGCACGCCTTGCCGAGCATACGCCGCCGGTACCGGTTCAGACGCGTATTGAGCCGCCGAGCGCGGCTTCTCCAGTACGGAGATTCCGTGCACTCGCCATTAGTATCGGGATGGCTGTGGCAACTATGCTGGTTTCGAGCGTTGTCGCTCAGATCTCGCCTTACCTGGTTTTTGTCGTGCTGCTGGGGGCAGGTTTCCTGAGCGCATCGGCTTATCGCAGGTCGACCACCAAGCCCCTGTCCAGTGCGATGGGCGCGTTGCTGGGATGTTTGACGGGTCTATGGATATTTGTGGCATTCGCATTTGCAATGTTTTCGTCCAGCGGCGCGCAATTGCTGGAACAGGTGAAGCATATGCCACAGTTCGCCGGACTTCCCCTTCAGGATCCGCAATCGTTTCTTATCGGCATGTGCATCAGCGGCTTCTTCCTGCTGACGTTTCTGCCGGGTCTTGGCGGTATGATTGCGGCATCGTTCGGGCCGAAGGGACGCCACTCGTCCTGAGCCGCAAGTCGTTGCTTGAACCGCGCACAACGGCCAGCAACCCGGCCGGTGCGCTAGGTTTGACTTAGCGCGCGCGTGGGAACAATCCGTTTTTAATGAGCAAAGCCATACTGACCCTAACGGTGAATCCGGCAATTGATCGCATTGTTACCGTAGACCGGCTGGTATTTGAAGACCGCGCCTACATTCAATCGACAACGGAGGCTGCGGGCGGGCGCGGCATTAACGCCGCGCGCGTGCTCACCAGCCTGGGCGCGAACGTCATCGCGATCACGATGTCGGGACCCAGCGAAGGAGGCCGGCGTTTTGAGGAGGCGCTGCAGCAGGACGCGTTCGGTAAAGAGATCGTGAAGATCCGGCAGAAGATCCGCACCAACCTGACGATCTCCGATCGACAGGGACTTTCGGTGAAGCTGAATGAGCTGGGACCGACACTGTCGCAAGCCGACCAGAACCGTGCATCGAAAGCGGTAGAAAAACTGTTGCCGATGGCGTCGTGGATTATGCTTTGCGGAAGCCTGCCGCCCGGAATGGATGCGCACTTCTACACAAAGCTGATCAAACTGGCATCGAAGCACAATGTCAAGACGTTGCTCGACACAGATGGCGATGCGTTGCTACACGGCCTCGAAGCTGAGCCGACTCTGGTGAAGCCAAATCAATCGGAAGCCGAGCGCTTGCTGAACACGCCACTGATCACTCGTTCGCAATGGATCGACGCGGTTCACCGCATCAAAGGATTAGGCGCCAAATCTGTCGCGCTTTCACTTGGCAGCCGCGGCATCGTGGCGGCGACGGATGAAGGTGTACTCGAGGCGGTTCCACCTTTTGTCGAAGCCGTTTGTCCCATTGGGGCGGGCGACGCGGCGGCTGCTGCTATTGTGTGGTCACTTGAGCGCGGGGATTCGTTCAACGAAGCGCTGCGGTGGGGCGTCGCAGCGGGGACCGCGTCTTCGGCTTTGCCGGGCATCAATCTTGCGAACCTGGAACAGACCGAAAGCCTGTACAGGCAGACTAGCGTGAGCAGGATCGCGTAAGGGCAGAGTTTTTAGGAACTCGCGCACAACAGACTCGCCCGGCGCGATTACTTGGCCGTAATCTTCAAATTGGAGAAGTAGCCCTCCGTGCCAGGCCCGACCCACAAATGCAACTCCTCCATCTTGCGGATCGAGCTTGAGATCATTCACGATCAGGCAGGGCTGCTCCGCTCCGTTGACGTACAGCCGCGCTTTACGGCCTTCAACCTCGATCTTGTACCTGGTCCAGACACCGGGCTGCAAATCGACATACGACTCATACTTTTCGGGAGCTTCCTGCCGCGATCGAGCGAAGTCAAAATCGGGATACGAACTGTATTGGGTTGAGTGATTTCGCCTGATTTGATCGTCGGCTCGACCGTTTGTGGGTCTGAGATAAATGTACTCGTAACGTCCGTCACCCTGGATGCGAAAAGCGATACCGATAAAGCCGCGAGCGGTTGCGAACGCTCCGGCGGCAGGTTGGCCGGCCAAATCCACTTCGATCACGCCTTCTCGAAATGACACGTCCTTGACTAAGGCATACGAGGTGGCGTTTCCGGCCTCGGCTTTCGCTATCACCTGGATCGCACTCCGGCCTTTATAGTTGGTCTGTGCGATGGATACGTTCTTAGGTACGAGTCGATCGGCACTTTGAGCTGCAAGCGGAACAGCAAGTAGCGCCAGCAGAGGCGCGTGTGCGGCCGTCATTATTAAGGCGAAGCGTGTGCTCATATGAGTACTCTAGTTGAGGCTCTTTACCGCAATCTGCCGCTTCACGAGTTCAAAGCGGCGGCCAAATTCACTAACCCTGCGCGAATGGTGGCTTCCCGATAGCCGACGATCCGCCCGCAGCGCGCGGCCCTCAGACGGCAACGACAGCGACCTCACGGCCAGCAGCTCTGACAAGTCGTTTTATGTCGTCCAGGTCGCCTGTGAGAATCATTGCTTTCTGCCGGAGGGCTATTGTCACCACAACAGCGTCAATGACATCCGCAGTTTTGCTCCTGCCAAGCAGCCGTCCTGCTTCGTGCGCCTCGCTTTCGCCAAGAGGAACGACCACGCACCCGGTCAAGAAGCGCCGGAGTTGGGCTTGCTGCGGCGACCGACTAACCTGGGCGACGACCGGCGCAGGAACCGAAGGAACAACGCCAACTTCTAAACGCGCGTTGTGTTCTGCCCATGTCCGCCTTTCGTTCCTGTCCGCCGCCACGAGAACGGCAGCGTCGTAGACAACGGTGCTCACGCTGGACGCCGGACCGTCCGCGCCGCTCGCAGTTGTGCCCGCACGCTGCGGCGGGCTTCATCCATCTCTTCTGCGCTGAAGGGTCCGTGCTGCTTTTCCCACTCGGCGACGGCCGCCAAACCGGCCCGCCGCTGCAGTGCTTCTCGCGCCGCGCTGGTGATCCAGGCCGAGACGCTCACGCGCTCGCGGGCGGCCGCTGCAAGGATCTTTTCGTGAACTTTGGGATCTATCGTAATCGCTAGCTTCGGTGACGGGTTGCCGCGCGGCATACAAACTATCCTACTCCAGTATGATACCGCGCAGAAAAAGCGATGAAGGAGTCGGCTGTGCTTGAGCGCGACGCGCAAATCATCGGGTTGCGCTAAGCATCCGTGTTGCGATCGCGCGCATCTCTGCCAGCGCCGTCGGCGAGTCCCCGCCTACCGATTCTTCGCGAATCCAGCGCTCGATTGCCTCCATCAAGTCTGATGCAAGCGGGTGTAGACATAACGGATGGGGTGAAGTGTCCTGCACGAGGTCTTCGGAGTGCGGGAGGTCGGGCTTGTCGTCCTCAATAATGGAGGTGCAAACAGCAATGCACTCGTCACAGATATAAGCCCGCGGGTAATCGCTAGAACTCGAGATCAGTTTGCCAACCTGCTCCTGGACTTTTCCACAGAAAGAGCAGCGCAGCGAACTGTCATTGAAGCTCTTAAACCGCTTGCGCATGAGAACTCGGACCAGAGTACCAGTTTTCTTGATACCCGATGCGGGCGCGACGCTTCACTCTGCTCGACTGCCCGCGCCGTGTATCGCTGCATTTTCAGTCAGGGATTTTGCCGGAGCTGCCCATTCAGCTCGTGCCTGTAGTCGGCGGCGGGTTGATCTTGGGGATCGGCCCGCAAGATCTCGTCGAGTTGTTCGATGGCGGCCTGTTTGTTTCCGGAATGTGCCAGCGCGCGCGCAAGATTAAACCTCGCGTTCGCGAACCCTGGCTTTTCAGAGACCGCCAACTTGAATTCCTCCACTGCTTCGGAGCTTTGACCCGTGGCGTCAAGCGCCGCTCCATAGAGATTGTGGACGACGGCATCGGCAGGATGCAAATGAACCGCCCTGCGCAGCGGAGTGACGGCTTCCTGCGGATGCAAGCGCGATAAGGCGATGGCACCTAGCGTCACATCCGCTTCATAGCTGTCGGGATATTTCTCGAGCTGATGCTTGGCCCATGCCTCGGCATAAACGCGCCTGGCGTCCTGCCCGTGCTCGGGCAGCACTTCGAGCCAGAGATGACCCATCTCGTCGGTAGCATTGTCGCCTGCGCGAACACGGTGCGGCGGCTCGTTTGGATTACGCGGGTTCTGCGCTGAGTTGTCGTAGTGATAGCGCATGGTCACGAGCGTCCCTGTCGGCAAATGCAGCGGAGTGCGATACCGATAAACTGCCTGCCAGTTCTGATCCCAGTTGGGGATACGGATGAGCCATTGGCGCGATCCACCTGGCAAGCTTGCCCAAGCTTCGAGTAGTTTACCGAGATAGTGCGTGTGTGGATAGACGGCGATGACTTGCGTGTCTATCGGGAGCCGCATACTGTCAGTGACGACGAAATCGGGATTGCCGGCGGGAATGTCGAGCGCGCCGTCGTGTTCGAGTTCCAGCAGATACGGAAATCGAGTGGGTTGCTGGCTGGTGAAATAAAGTCCGACTACGGGCTGCTCAGCCACGCTCTTTCCGGAAGGCTGTATGTGGACGTTCAGGATTAGATCGTTTCCCGGATCGAGCCGCCATGCCATTCCGGGCGCTTCGGTGTAGGGGATTGTGCCGGGTTTCCAAAACAACGGATGCCCATCCAGATCAAGAGGACTGCCAAGAACACCGATATCCATGCCGGGAAATCCTGATCCCGGTGACTTCTCGCGTGATTCCTGCGATCCCAGGCGGTCGATGATCAAGTTTGCGTGATGGACTGTTTTGGGGTTGGAGGGACGAATATCGATAGCCCGCACAAAACGCGTCTGGGTGATCTCAGGTTTCAGAATGAAATTCCAGAAGACGTCAGTGCCATCCGCGGGCACCTCGAACGCACGGGCCGCCTTTAGGATCAGGTCCGGTGGACCGAGCCGCCATCCATCCTTGTATGCGGGAGGGTTCGGAGCCTCGGATGGGTTTCCCTCAGGGGCACCGGCCCGTACCCAATCCGAAATGCATTTGATCTGCGCGTCCGTCATCCATAATTCATCAGCGAAGTCGCCAAAGCCGTGCTCGGGGAGCCAGGGCGGCATGTAGCGTGTCCGTGTTACGTGCGCGATTTGGCGCGCGTGTTTGCGGGCATCTGGGTACGAGGTGAGAGGAAACGGTCCGGGACCACTTTCGTAATGACAGGGAGCGCACTTGCTATACAAGATGGGCGCAATGTCGTGCGCGAAGTCCGGCGCACCTGCCCGCAGCAGAGGCATCGTCAATCCACAGAGCCAGAGCGTTGTTGAGACTTTCACGAAACTGCCGGTCCCTATTTCGAGCTTCCCGTAATTTCGTAGGTCAGGTCCACATCGGCATGCACTTCAATGTTCCCGGGCGAGATGGGTGTCAGATTGCTGGCACGAAGCTTTTCGAGATCAACCTGGCGCGCCGGAGAGACAACGACGGGCTGGCCTTCCTCGGCGAGCAACAGCCGTCCCAATTTCAGTTTTAGCGCGGCCGCGAGGGCTTCTGCACCCGCCTGCGCCTGGTTTGCAGCATCTGCGAGGGCTCGGGCTCGGACAGGGGTTTCGTCGTGCAGCGTAAAGTCAAGCCGATTGATGTTGCCTCCGCCGGAAGCTGTTGCGACGTCGATTATTTTGCGCAGCATCGATATGTCATCCAAGACAACGCGCACCGTGCTGTCGGCCGAATAACCCAGAGTCTCCGGTGTGCCTCCGTCCTTTGGATAACGATAATTCGGGTTTACCGAGAAGTTGGTGGTCTCGATGATCGCGGAGGGGAGCACATCCCGGAGCCGTTGAACGACCGTATTTGCCTGAGCCGCGTTGCGGTCGCTTGCTGCTTTGGCGGTTGCTCCCTGACTGATAACGCCAACTTCCAATTGGGCCTGATCGGGGTGTACCGAAACCGTGGACTGGCCATGTACGCGCACAGACGGAATGCCGGTAATCGGGCGCGCATCCTGTGCTTGCACACTGGCAACGCAGGCAAGCAAAATCAAAATTGGCCATGCTTGATGCATTCCGTCTCAGATACACGATAACCCGGGATGTCAGATGACACGCCTATCGCGCCGGCATTTTCTTTCGCTCGCTGCAGCGCTGCCTGTTTCGCAGCCACGATTTGTGCTTTCGCGCACGGATGACGCGTTCCTTGAGGACCTGTGCCGGCGCGCGTTCCTTTTCTTTTGGGAGCAGAGCGATCCGCACACTGGCCTGGTGCTGGATCGCGTGGGAACCGCCGGTATACAGAACGTGAGTCATAGCGTGGATGTCGCGAGCGTGGCGTTGACGGGCTTCTTTCTTACGGCGCTCTGTATCGGGTGCGAGCGGCGCTGGAGAGATCCCGGGGAGATTCAGGAACGCATTCGGGCGTCGCTTCGCCATTTTGCCTGCAATCAGGAACACGTCCGCGGTTTTTATTACCATTTCGTCAACCGGAAGAGCGGCGAGCGCGTTTGGAAGAGTGAGCTTTCCACGATCGACACAGCACTTTTTCTTGCGGGCGTGCTGACGGCGCAGCAGTACTTCAAAGAAGACGCGGAGATCTTCAATCTTGCTTCCTGGCTGTACAGACGCGTTGACTTCCCCTGGATCTTGGACCGCGGGACAGGATGGCTCCGCAAAGGCTGGAAGCCCGAGACCGGTTTTCTGATCGGAGAGTGGGATAGCTACAGCGAGAACATCATTCTTCATTTGTTGGCGATCGGCTCGCCTACGCATGCCGTGCCCGCGCGCTGCTGGTATTCGTTCGATCGGCAGCCTATCGCATTTGGCGGGTATGAGTATTTAGGGCGCGGCCTCCTCTTCACGCATCAGTATGCACAGGCGTGGCTCAAGCTGAAGGGCCTTCGCGACGGACCGCCTTTCCAGGTTGATTATTTTCAAAACTCCGCAGTCGCCACTTACGCTCACCGCGCTTATTGCCTGAGCTTGCGCGGCATGTATCCGAGTTACTCAAACGATTTATGGGGCATCACGGCGTCGGACAGCGAGGTCGGATACGTTACCTGGGGAAGTCCGATTTCACGACGCGACGTGGATGGCAGTATGACGCCATGCGCTGCCGGCGGTTCACTCATGTTTGCTCCCGAGATCTGTTTGCCGGTGCTCAGGAACCTCTATGGTCAATTCGGTCCTTACGTTTATGGCCGTTATGGATTCACAGATGCTTTCAATCCACTCTCGTTCTGGATTAACCCGGACGTGGTTGGTTTGGATGTGGGGATCACGTTGTTGTCGGCAGAAAACCTGCGCAGCGGCCACGTGTGGGAATGGTTCGGACGTGCACCGGATGTGCAGCACGCAATGCGGCAAATCTTTCGGCCTGACGGCCGGTTTGTGGCGGCCGCGGTTCTGTAAGTTGCTACGAATGTGGGCGCAGAGCCTAACAGGTCCGACCTTCCGTGCGCGGGAAGGCATGCTGATCCCGCTCTTCCGGGGGCGTATCGATACACTCCAGGTCCTTCTCTATAGAGACTCTCAGCCGCGTTCCGTTTGCGGGCAGCTCAAAATAGATTCCGATCGCCTCGCCCGCTGCCCATTGCTCCACTTCCGCGCGCGGCGCGGAGATGCGGATCATGCCGTTCTCAAACGACGCTCGCGCCGGCTGATCCGGGGCGGGTTCCAGGACGTAGCGAATGCAAGTGCCGCCCGGAAACTCGATGCGCTCCTCCAGAGCGTTTCCGGCCGCCAAACCGCGGACCTCCACCTGGTTCACGCGCAGGCGCAGGCTGTTGCTCCGGAACCGAAGTTTCATCTGTTACGAGTGTATCCGCCATTCGCCCGCATAAACATTGAAGTGCCCTTCGCGAATGAAGCCCACAAGCGTTATGCCCCAGCGCCGCGCAGCTTCGATGGCGAGACTGGAAGGCCCGCCGATGGTGGCGACAGCGCAGGCGCCGGCCATCGCGGCTTTCTGCACGAGTTCGAAACTGCTACGGCTGCTGAGCAGGATTATCTGATTCGACATGGGCATAGAGCCGTTTAGAAGCGCATGTCCGATCAACTTGTCCAAGGCGTTGTGACGGCCAATATCTTCAAATTCCGCTTGTATTTCACCAGCGGACGACACGGCCGCCGCCGCATGCAGGCCGCCAGTTTGCGAAAACCCGCGCTGGCGGGAGCGCAACAGGTCGGGAAGGAGGCCGATGAGTTGCGGTGTCCAGGTTAACGCGTCGTGCTTGCGCGCGGGGACCTGAGTTTCTACTGCTTCAAGCACGCGCTTGCCGCAGATGCCGCAACTTGCGTTCAACAAGCCGCTGCGAGCCAAGCGCCAGGTCTCGACGTCAACGTCTCGAGACAACTCGATGGCTACCTCGTTATCCGATGTGGAGCGCGCTTCGATCAGATCCTCTCGCCTGCAGATGATTCCTTCGGACAGCAGATAACCCAGCGCTAGCAGAGCATCGTTTCCCGGCGTGCGCATGGTCACGGCCAGAGCGGTTGTGTGCGGCACATCTTTGAACCAGTAGCTGATACGTATTTCGAGCGGCTCTTCGATCGCGACTACATCGACAATGCGATCCGAGGATCCGTTTTCAACCCGGCGCACATCGTAACGGCGTACGAGATCTTCACAGCGGTCGATCATTTGGCACGCGGTTCCGGTTGGGGCAAGCGGTCATACACTTCGGCGAGATCTCGCAAACATGCTTGAAGCTCTGGAGTGAACACTCCCGCATCCATTCGCCACTCCCAATTGCCGTTGGCGCATCCGGGCCGGTTCATTCGCGCCTCGCTGCCCAGCGCCAGCACGTCCTGCATGGGAATAATCGTTACGCGCGCGACTGAAGCCGCGAGTGCACGGATCATCTTCCAGTTCATAGGCTCGCCGTCGCGACCCAGGTACCTGAGCGTGAAGTCGCGCTCTCGCTTGATGTCTTCGGGACTCCGTGTGCTGTCACCGCCGCCGCTGTTCCACCAGCCCATCACCGTATCGTTATCGTGAGTACCGGTATATGCGACGACATCGCGGATCAGATTGTGAGGCCGGTAGCTGGCTGCGTTCCCTTCGATGCCAAAGGCAAACTGCAGGATCGCCATCCCGGGGAATCCGAATTTCTGGCGCAGGGCTTCAACCTCCGGGGTGATGTCGCCCAGATTTTCGGCTATGATCTCCATCGGGTCCCAGCGCAGTGGTTACTGCGTTAAACAATCTCTCACCGGGAGCCTTCACCCATTTTCCGTTGACTGCTGTGGCCTCGCCGGCGGGCACTTCCCAGTAAGCATCAAACCCGCGAAAGTGATCGACGCGCAGGGCATCGTAGAGCCGAAAAGTTCCGCGAAAGCGCTCAATCCACCAGTCGAACCCCGAGCGCTCCATCTCTTCCCAGTTGTAAATCGGATTGCCCCAGAGTTGTCCCGTCTTGCTGAAGTAGTCAGGAGGCACGCCCGAAACTGCCGCGGGATTTCCGTCGGCATCCAGCAGAAATTGTTGGGCGTGCGCCCAGACGTCCGAACTGTCGTGCGACACGTAAATAGGGATGTCGCCGATGATGCGAATGCCGCGTTTCGCGCAGTGCCGGCGTAGAGACGCCCATTGCTTGTAAAACAGAAACTGCCAGTATTTCTGGCGCTCGATGGCGTCACTCAGCTGCTCGCGATATCGCGCCACCGTGGCTGGATTTCTTCGCGACAGATCTTTATCCCAGCTTGTCCAATTGCCGCTTCCGCCAATGTGCTCGCGGAGCGCAACGAACAGCGCATAATCGTCGAGCCAAGCGCCGTGATCTGCGCAAAACTGCTGGAACTCATGCTCGATCTCTCGCGAGCGGGCGCCTCGAAAGCTCTGGTAAGCCTTTTGCAGCAGAGGCGTTTTCCATTCTCTGACTCCGGAATAATCAACCTTGTCCTGCGGAAACTTCGGGGCGTGTGCCAGGTCTGCCTTCGCGAGCACTCCCTCCTCTACCAGAATCTCCGGGCTGATGAGAAGCGTTTCGCCCGCAAATGCGGAATAGGACTGATATGGGGAGTTGCCTTCTCCTGTAGGACACATCGGCAGTACTTGCCACAAGCTCTGCCCGGCGTTAGCGAGCTGATCCGCAAACGAGAAGGCCGCCGGCCCGAAGTCTCCGATGCCAAATCTCGAAGGCAGCGATGTCGGATGAAGCAGAATGCCGGTGCTTCGAGGCAAGTTCACGCCCTAAACTTAGCAGACGCTCGCAGGCAAGACTTTGTGGAGCGATCAACCGAAGTAGCCGGACCAGCTACTCGCAATCGAGCAGAGTTCGTGCGCTATCTTGATGCGCATGGAGGGGATCGGCCTAAACCATTTCGAGCTGATCCTGCTTGTTCTGCTTGCGCTGGTGGCGGCACTCGCATTTATCGCCAAACGCATTCAGATTCCATATCCGATCGTGGTCGTCCTGGGCGGTTTGCTGGTCGGCTTCCTTCCTCGTATTCCGCGCATTTCGCTCAATCCCGATGTCGTCTTTCTGATCTTTCTTCCGCCGCTGCTGTTCTCGGCTTCCTTTCACATCTCATGGCGCGATTTCCGTGACAACCTGACCAGCATCGTGATGCTCGCCTTCGGACTCGTGGGCTTCACCGTTTACGGCGTCGCTGTGACGACGCGTTCGATATTACCGGGTTTCAACTGGCAACTGGGATTGGTGCTCGGAGCAGTCGTCGCCACCACAGACGCGATCGCCGCCACGGCGACGGCTCGTCGTCTCGGCATTCCGCGATCTATTACGGATCTGCTGGAGGCGGAGAGTTTAGTGAACGACGGCAGCGGTCTTGTGGCATTGAAATTCACGGCCGCCATTGTCGTGACGGGCATCACGCCATCTCTAGCGCAAGGCGTGGGGGAGCTGTTTTATCTGATTGCCGCAGGGGTGATCATTGGGCTTGCGATCGGCGTCGTTGTGCGCACGGTTCAGACGCGCATTACCGATGCGCCGATTGAAATCACCATCAGTCTGGTGACCCCATATATCACTTACCTCACCGCCGAGGCGCTGCAGTGTTCAGGTGTTCTCGCCGTCATCGCCTGCGGCCTTTACCTCGGCCGGCGCAGCTCATCGTTGTATTCACTGGAGGCCCGGATTGAGGCATCGGCGTTTTGGCGCAATCTCGATTTCATTCTGAACGGGCTGGTATTTCTTCTTCTCGGATTACAGTTGCCTTCCATTCTCGGCGATATTCACGGACTCGGACCCGGCACTCTGCTGCTCGACGGCGTTCTATTTAGCGCGATCGTTATCCTGTTGCGTCTATTGTGGGCTTATCCGGGCGCGTGGATCTCGTCTCAGATCCGGCGCCATTTGCTGCATAAGCACGAGCCGCGGCTCTCGCGCAAGTCTGTGTTCCTGGTTGGGTGGGCGGGCATGCGAGGCGTTCTGGCGCTGGCGGCGGCGATGTCTCTACCCGAGCGATTGAAAGATGGATCGCCATTCCCGCAGCGAAGCCTGATCATCTTTTTGACGTTCTGCGTGATTTTCACAACGCTCGTCTTGCAGGGCCTGAGCATGCCCGCTCTGATCCGATGGCTGGGGCTGGCGGGCGCGTCTTCCGGGCGCGAAGAAGAGGAACTCGCGCGCCGCGAGATGATGAAAGCCGCGCTGACGGCACTTGAGCGTATGCGGGAAGAACGTGCGGGAGATGACGAGGCGATAGAAGCGCTGGAGCACTTCTATCGCCGCGAACTGGCTCTGCTCGGATCACCTGGAACGCTGGAAGAAACCACATCAAAGAGGGAAGCCGAACGGCGGCGGCGCATCGGTCACGAACTCCGCACGATTGAACGCTCGGTTGCTCTCCAATTGCGCAACGAAGACAAGATTCACGACGAAGTTTTGCGAACGCTGGAACGCGAGCTGGATTTACTCGATGCTCGTTTTGCCGATTCGGACTGAGAGTGCAAGGGGCATGGATTCGCAACGCGGAACGCAACGGAACTCCTGCCGGTCGCACGCGTGTTCCTAGGGAGCTCACGATCGCGCGAACGGTTGAACTTTGCTATCGATCAGTGAATAAAACGCATAGAACTATTTCTGTATTGACATCGTTGGTCAACTGACAGTAAGATTCCAGCGCAGTCACCCACCGCAGTGCACAAAGCGTCGGTTGACAGGGCGAAGCTATACCCGAATAACCGCACTTTATTCCTGGTTCCGATGCTTATCGTGAGCACATCCCTGCATATCTGTAACTGCTGTTCTCTGAAAGGAATGCTCGCATGCTCCAGAATGTCCGGACTAAGCTTGCTCCGGCTCTAAACAAAGTTAAAAACATTTCACCTGCGATCGCGTTAGATGCAGATGAAGGCGATCTGCATCGCAGTCTTCGGCTATGGGCGCGGCAGAGCAATGCCGATTGTGCTCTTCCGGATGACATAAGCCACCGCATTGTCACAAACGCGGCAGCGATTAAAGCGGTCAGTTCCGAGATCCTTACACTCTTGGGAGAGACCGGACAAGCTGAGGACGTGACGTTGGCACCCGACTACTTTGTGAAGAAGAACGAACTCCGGTGTGCGCCTGTTCTGGTGATGATTCAACGCGGCGGGAAACTTGTCGCGGCGCTATATGGCAGGCACCGAAGAGTGCTGGGATTGAAAACAGGAATAGTCCAGTTTGGCGATTTTTACGGGGATAGCGCAGTCATCAGCGGAACCGCACTTTAAGGCTACGGCGATCGGTTACGCGGCACTGAAAGTTTTGCAGTTGCCGGGAATACATACGGTTCGTGTCAGTTGGAAACCCGCGGATCAGAATGACGCGGCAAGAGTCCGCAGCATCATTGAGCGCGACCGGGTGAAGTCACAGCTCCTCACTGAGGCGGTGCAGCACAGGCTGGTTCTCGGCGGCAGTTTCGATGCGTTCTTGAACACATTGGGGTCTCACACTCGCCGCAATCTCCGCGTGTACCGAAGGAGAGTCGAGCAGAAAGGATGGAAGTTCGTCAGCGAGCTCAGTGCTGAGCAAGTCCAGGCAGCGTTCGTTGCTTTGGAGAAGCATCAGGGAGCGCACAAGAGCAGCAAGCATTATCTGCGGTGTTGCCGGACGGTTTTGAACGCGGTGCCGGGGTCGGTCTATGCAGGGATTTGCGATGAGACAGGCGAATGGGTAAGCCTCGCGGCAGGCTGGGTCCGAAAGCAAGGCTATTTTATGCTCGTACAGCTAAACGACGCACGGCGTTCACAGGATTCGGTCTCGACGGTAATGCGTTCCTACCTGATTGAACACTTGATTGGGTCTGGGACCAGGATGATCACGTTCGTAGGCGGCTCTTCTGAGTTGTTAAGGCGCTTTTGTGAAACGGAGGAGTGTCTTCACTACCTCTTCGAGAGACGAAGCCCAGTGCGAGGGCTGCGGCGATTTGCTGCTAGCGTGCTGTTTAGACACTCGATGATAAGGCGGATAGTTCTGCGGAGCACGGATAGCGAACAAGCTGCGAGTAGCCGATCGAGTGAAGCGTAAAGGGTCTACCGGTTGAGATCCGGCACTGGGGCCGATCGCCGATCGGCCTGCAGCTTATCAAGCTGCCCCCATAGAAGTGCGCGAAAGTCCAGGTGCCGGGAGGGCGTTGGTTGCGGGGGCAAGATTTGAACTTGCGACCTTTGGGTTATGAGTTCGCCAGGCTTTGGTAAGTAAGAGAAAAACAAAGGTACGAGTGGCGCTCAAGAGGTGTTTTGGAGCTGTAGAGCACGCTTATTGTGGTCCTACAATGGTCGTGGTGCGAAGACCATTCCCCCCAAGGTCTGATCTTGTAGGACCATTTTGAGGAGGATTGAAGATAGTCGGACAATGAAGGTATGACGATCACTCTGCCGCTGGAGCCTCAGACAGAGGCGAAGCTCAACGCCCTCGCAAAGGCGAAGGGGCTAACGCCCGACGAACTGGTGACTCAAGCCATCGATCAGATCATTGCCGAGGCGCCAGACTCGGTAAATGGCAAGGAGCCGACGCGGTCTTTAGGCGGGTTGCTGGCTAAATACGGCCCCGCACCATCGGCCGAGGAAATTGATCGGAACCGGGCCGAGATGTTCCGAAACTTTCCACGTAGCGATATTTGATGATCGTTGCCATAGCCGATACCCACGCGACCGTTTGGTATCTCTTCTCTGATCCGCGGCTAGGGAAGGCGCATCGTCTTTCATCGATGACACAATCTCGAAGGGCGAGTACGTCGGCGTTTCGGCCATCAGCATTGTTGAAATGATCTACCTCATTGAGAAGGGCCGAATTCCGGCGACCGCTCTCGATGATCTCCGCGCGGCTATCGCCGATCCGAAAGCAGTGCTGCGGTACGTCCGGCTCGATGAGGAGATTGCACTCAAAATCGCCGAAGTGCCTCGCACGGACATTCCCGATCTACCCGATCGCATCATAGCCGCCACGGCATTGTTTTACGGGTGCCGGTGTTGAGCCGAGATGGTCGCATACGTTCGAGCAATATTGACGCTATTTGGTAGAGGACTCCGCCCGCCCCCGCGCCTAAATGACCGGTCCTTCGCAGTAGCACGACTGACGGGGAGAACCCCTTCCCGCGAGCGAATCGCTGGAGGTGCATCTGCTATCAGTGATTGAAATCTTGCTCGCGAAAAGGACCAGCTTCTTCATCGCGGACGTCGTCGAAGGCGAGGGAAACCCCTACGTGCCGGGAGGGCGTTGGTTGCGGGGGCAAGATTTGAACTTGCGACCTTTGGGTTATGAGCCCAACGAGCTACCTGACTGCTCCACCCCGCCTTTAAATCGTAACAATGTCGGGCCAGTTGGTCAACATGCGAACCAGGCGCCAATGCGGCACGGTCTAACATAATTAGTTAGCCCTCCGCTAGCAATCTTTCGTATGGCAACTGCACGCTCCATCAGGAGAAGACGCTCCGTCCCGACACGGATACAGGAGCGGCCCGCGCGCCTAGATGCGCCCGATCTTTATCTCAATCCCCACCTCAGTCTGCTCACCTTCCAACGGCGCGTGCTGGAGGAGGCTCAGGATGCCGGCACGCCGCTGCTCGAAAAAGTAAAATTCATTTCGATCATCGGCTCCAACATCGACGAGTTTTTCATGGTGCGCGTAGCCGGTCTGTGGCAGCAGATCGAAACTCGCACCACTGAAATCAGCATGGATGGCAAGTCTCCCGGCGAGCAGCTCGAGCTCATCCGGCATGAGGTCACCGCCATCGTGCGCGAGCTGTATAAGCTGTGGCGCGAAGAAGTAATGCCCGGCCTGAGCGATGCAGGCATTCAGATTCTTGAATTAAGTGAGCTGAACCCGCAACAGAAGACGGCCATCGACGACTACTTCCGCCGTATCCTTTATCCGGTATTGACGCCTCTCGCGGTCGATCAGGCAAGACCGTTTCCCCACATCTCGAATCTGAGTCTGAACATTGCTGCCATTGTCAGCAACGGCGACGGTATTGAGCGTTTTGCGCGCGTTAAGGTTCCCGACACGCTTCCGCAACTCGTACCTATCCCGTCACGCGCCGGGGAACTTGCGTTTGTGTGGCTGGAGCAGGTAATTATCGCCAATTTGCGCATGCTGTTCCCAGAGATGGAGATCCTCGAAGCCCACCTCTTTCACGTCACGCGCGATGCCGAGCTTGCCATTCAGGAACTCGAGACCGACGATCTTCTGGAAAGCGTTCAGGAAGCGGTATGGCGCCGGCGTTTTCGCGATGCCGTAAGGCTGCAGGTCAACAGCAACATGCCGCAGACGCTGGTGGAGACGCTCACTTCAAATCTCGAACTCGACCAGAACGACGTGTATCGGATCGACGGTCCGATCGACTTGAGCCGTGTGCGCGCATTGCTGACCATCGAGCGGCCAACTTTGAAAGACAAGCCGTTTATTCCGGCGACGCCGGCAGCTTTCGCCAAAGGATCCCGGCCCGATATTTTTACGGCGATACAGCAGAACGACATTTTATTGCACCATCCTTTTGATTCGTTCCAGCCGGTCGTCGATTTCATGCGACTCGCCGCCGAGGACCCTGATGTTCTCGCTATCAAGATGACGCTGTACCGCGTCGGGCGGAACTCGCCGCTGGTGGACGCCCTGCTCGAGGCCAGCCAGAACGGGAAACAGGTGGCTGTGCTGGTTGAACTGAAAGCGCGCTTTGATGAGGAAAGCAACATCGAGTGGGCGCAGAAGCTGGAGCGGGAAGGCGTTCACGTAGTGTACGGTCTGCCGGGCCTGAAAGTCCACGCAAAGATGGCGATGGTGGTGCGGCGTGAGGGCGAGACAATCAAGCGCTACGTGCATCTCGGTACCGGCAACTACAATCCCCAAACAGCGCGGCTCTACACCGATTTCGGTCTGTTCACGTGTAACGAAGAGATCGGGGCCGATGTCAGCGATCTTTTCAATCACCTGACTGGATACTCGGCGAAGAAATCGTACCGGAAGCTGCTCGTCGCGCCGCATAGCATTCGCTCCGGGCTGGAGCGCCTGATCCGTACCGAAACGGAACGTCATCGCGAACATGGCGACGGTCACCTGATCTTCAAAATGAACGCGCTTGAAGATGCGGGGATGATTCGGGCCTTATACGAAGCGTCGGAAGCCGGAGTCAAGGTCGATCTCATCGTGCGTGGGGTCTGTTCGCTGCGTCCTGGCCTGCCGGGGATTAGTGAAACCATTCAGGTCCGCAGCATCATCGGCCGGTTCCTCGAACACAGCCGCATCTACTGGTTCCAGAATGGCGGCGAAGAACTTGTGTACGTGGGCAGCGCCGATCTGATGCCGCGCAATTTGAACCGCCGTGTAGAAGTGCTCTTCCCGGTGGAGGATAAGCGCATCGTGCGCCGGCTGGAGCGCGTCCTTGATAAATACATGGAGGATGACGCGGGCGCCCGGATCATGAAACCCAACGGAAGCTACGTCCGCGCCAAGCCGCCATCGGGGAAGAGGCCAGTGAACAGTCAGGCGTGGTTCTTGAAACGCCACGAAGGCTGATGCAGCGCGTTTTCCGGCGCAGAGAGAACGCGTGAATCGGAGCATTCTCGCAAAGCTGATCGGCCGTTGGCTGCTGTTGATGATCTCAGTCCCGCTCGGACTTCTGTGGCTCAACGACGATTTGAACCATGGGTCGCTGACGCGCGCGACGTTGAAGCTCCTTTCATTGCTGGGGATGGTTGCCCTTTGCGACATCCTCCTGACGCACGCGGTTTCATGGAAGCGCGCTAAACAGCTTCGCACGCTGGAACAGTTCGCTGCGGCTCTCCCGTTCGGCGAAAAGGAACTGCCCGAAAACGGGCCGCAGGAACTTGAGCCCCTAGCACGCTCGATGCGGGCCATGTCCCAGCGCGTACGAACCGTTGTAGAACGGGCCAATCTGGAATCTTCCCGCCGCGAGGCGATTCTGTCGTGCATGGCCGAGGGCGTTCTGGCGGTAGATGAGGGTATGAAGGTGGTCTTCTGCAACGACACCTTCGCGAGCGTCTTCAGCACATGCACCCCAGCGCCCGAAGGCAAGAGTCTGTATGAAGTCGTTCGGGAGCCCGATCTTCGCTATGTTCTGGAGCGTGTCGTGCAGAGCGGCGAGCCCGAAGGCAACCGCTTCCAATTGCCTACTGCCGCTAGCCGCTGGTTCGAAGCCAGAGCAGTCCCGCTGGCCTCTACACCGAGGCACGGTGCTGTGATCGTGCTCCACGATATTACGGACATCCAGCATCAGGAGCAGATGCGAAAAGACTTCGTGGCGGACGTGTCGCACGAACTCCGTACGCCGCTGACTGCGATTCGCGGGTACGCCGAGACGCTGCTCGACGGCGCGCTCGAAGACGCCGAAAACAACCGCAAGTTCGTTGAGATCATCCTGTCTCACACAATCCGCCTCAACAACATCGCTTCCGATCTTCTGGTATTGTCCGAGCTTGATTCGGACCAGCGACCACCATCGCCGCTGGAGCGCATCGGCATTCTCGAAGTGATCGACTCGGCGCTGCATACGGTGGAACATGCCGCCCAATCCCGCGACATCACGTTGCACCGCGGCGTATGCCGGGAGCTGCACGTATCGGGCTACCGGTTTCGCCTCGAGCAGGTATTCGTCAATCTGCTCGACAATGCGGTCAAGTTTAATCGTGACCACGGTAACGTGCAGATCGAGTGTGTGCTTACGCCTGATAATCGGATCTCTACATCTGTGGCGGATACGGGGATCGGCATTCCCAGCAGCGACCTTAAGCGAATCTTTGAGCGCTTCTACCGGGTCGACAAGGCCCGATCGAGACCTGGCGGCGGCACCGGGCTCGGGCTGCCCATTGTGAAGGAAGTCATTGAAACGATGGGCGGGTCCATACAGGTCGAGAGCCAACTGGGGCGAGGTTCGAAGTTCACCGTAGTGCTACCGGCGGCGTGATCCGTGATGTCAATCGAAATGCACCAGCACCGCTGTCAAGTCATCCTGCTGTTCAGCGGTCGAGATCGTTCGAAAAAGCGCATCGATAAATTCTGCAGGCCGGTGGTCGGCTGAATCCAGCAGCAAACGTTCCAGCCGCTCGCGGCCGAACTCCTCGCCATCGAATGCGCTTGCCTCAACGATTCCATCTGTGTAGAGGAGTAGCTTATCGCCGCTCTCAAACGGCACTGACACGTTGGAGTAGGTGGCGTTGGGAAAAGGGCCGATGAACAGGCCGTTCTCGGCAAGATGCTCTACACTGCACATCTTTTTTCGAAGCAGAAGACCGGGGGGATGGCCGGCGCCCGCATAGGTGATTGAACGCGCTTCGGTATCGATTGCTGCACAAGCCGCCGTAACGTACTGGCCACCAAGGCTGCCGCGAAGCATCAGAGTGAGGCCAGCGAGAATTCCGGCGGGATTATCAGCCTGCTCCCTCTGAGCGGCAAAGCAGACCTTGAGCATTGAAGCCACCAGCGCCGCAGGAACGCCGTGACCCGAAACATCAGCCACGAGAATCGTTAAAAAATGATCGCTTGAGGCTAGGAAGTCGAAAAAATCGCCTGCTACCGCGGTCATGGGTTGATAGCGCGTCTCGATTCGAACAGATGGAAGCTCGGGTGGCAGATGAGGAATGATCGAGTTCTGGATTTTCCTCGCGGTTGCTAACTCCTGTTCCACATCGATCAGCTTTCGTTCGGTTGCCACCGCGCGGCGCACGGCAATCCATGCCAAGCCTGCAAGCAAAATCAAGAAACCTGCAGGTTCGATGTCCAGACCTGCGGGCCTGACGCCTTTATTTTCGAGCAGAACGAGAATGCCGAATACAAGTAAGGGCCAGAGGAGAGATGCTGCGTACGGATTCGAAGCCCTGCGTCCAATAACGGCGTGCAATAAGATCAACAGGGTTCCGCTTACAACCAGCACGCCATTGATCAAGCTGGTCCAGTACAAGTAGTGGGCTAATATGGCGACGGGGATTGCGATGAGCGCAAACGCGACATCGAGCCAGAGCCAGATTACGATGACTCCTTTCCATCCTCGGCCCAAAAGCTCGCGCGCGAACAAGCCGTACGGAATGTTGATCACATAAGTGATGCAAAGAACCCACGGAAGGTAACCCCGTCCGGGAGCATTGAATGCGTCACGAACTAATTCGTTCTGGATGAAGAGACGAGTGGCGTAGAGGACCGAGAAGACGCCCACCCAAAGCAGCAGGCGATCGCGAGACCTGAGCCGCGCGAACAGAAGCGCGGAGAGGCCGGCAAGCAGAGTTACGCAGGCGATACCGAAGAACGGGAGATTGGCGCGCAATGTCGCGTAAACGACGTGGCGCGGAATGGAGTCCACCCAAGTCAGGCTAACGCAACCGATTGTGCCATCTCTATGAGAGACAAAATGGAAGCGCCTTGCTCACCAGGTAATTCGACACGCGGGTGCTAATGCGAGTGCCTGGGTACGATTTTGCCCAAATCGCGGTATGGCACTGCGAATTCCAGGCAAGCGCCGGAATCCAACTGGCCCACGTGCTTGCGAAATAGTTCCTGCCACGGGGAGCCATGTTCCAATACCACGGACGCGAGAGCGGTTCTCCGTTTCTCAATCTCGTCATCGCTTAATAAAACGTCGACACGTCGATTCCGAAGATCCACTTTGATGGAGTCTCCGGTCTGTAGGATCGCGAGATTACCGCCGATCGCCGATTCCGGGCACAGGTGAAGAATAGAAGGCGTATCCGAAGTGCCACTCTGACGGCCATCGCCGAGACACGGAAGCATGTCTATGCCACGGCTCACTAAATACCCGGGCGGAGTCATATTCACTACTTCCGCTGCGCCTGGATAACCAACCGGGCCAGAGCCCCTGACAATCAGGATGCAGTGCTCGTCGACGCTAAGGCCGGGATCTTGGATGCGCCTGCGATAGTCTTCCGGGCTATCGAACACAATAGCGCGAGCAGTGAAGCAATCTTCTGACCCCGGGGTCGATAACAACCGCCGTTGGAAGTCGTCGCTGATCACGGAAGTTTTCACCAGAGCCGATTCGCAGAGATTTCCTGAGAGCACAAGGAACCCGGCGCGTTGCTTCACCGGGTGGTCATAAGTCCGGATGATGTTCGGGTCGAGCGTATGCGAGTCGCGGCAGTTCTCTCCAATGGTGTGGCCGGAAACAGTCATTGCATCGCAATGTATTTTCCCAGCGCGCATCAACTCGCCGATAATGGCCGGCACACCGCCGGCGCGATGAAACTCCTCGCCAAGAAAGCGCCCGGAAGGTTGAATGTCGGCAAGCAGCGGAATTTCATGTCCGACGATTTCCCAATCTTTCAAAGGAAGATCAACGCCGGCATGGCGGGCGATGGCTGTGATGTGCACCGGGCAATTGCTGGAGCCGCCAATCGCGGAATTAACAACGATCGCGTTCTCAAAAGACTTACGCGAAAGGATTCTGTCGGGTGTCAGATCTTCGCGGACCATTTGAACGATACGACGGCCCGTGAGATAGGCCATGCGGGCACGCTCGCTGTACGGCGCAGGAATGGAGGCGCAGCCCGGAAGCGACATGCCCAATGCCTCGGCGAGGCTATTCATTGATAGGGCCGTGCCCATGGTGTTGCAGTGACCGGCGCTCGGTATGGTGGAGCACACGTTATCGATCAACTGCTCGCCCGTAATCTCTCCTGCGGATAATAAGCGGCGCGATATCCACAGCGCAGTTCCCGTGCCAACCGGCTTCCCGTTCAGGTAACCGTTGAGCATCGGACCGCTGGATAGAATAATCGCTGGCAGGTTGACGGTAGCCGCGGCCATCAGACAGGCGGGAGTTGATTTATCACAGCCGGTCGTGAGTACGACGCCATCAAAGGGATAACCACAGAGAATTTCCACCAGGCCGAGGTACGCGAGATTGCGATCAAGCGCGGGAGTTGGACGCCGGCAACTCTCCTGTATCGGATGAATCGGGAATTCGAACGCAATGCCGCCTTCGTCGCGAATCCCTTCCTTCACCCGATCAGCGAGACTTACGTGGATGCGATTGCAGGGCACAAGGTCGCTACCCGACTGAGCGATACCGATGACGGGCCTACCCGACTGAAGCTCGGCCCGTGTCATGCCGTAATTGTGGAAGCGCTCCAGGTAGATCGCCGTCTCCTGAGGTTCTTCCATGTTGTTGAACCAAATTTCACTTCGGTATGGCCGTGGTTTCATCGTAACTTGGGTAAGTACTGAAAGCGTGTGATGATCATTGATTATCTATGGTGGCGGACTGCACCTGGTTCATAAGCGCTCGCAGAATTTTATCATCGGGGAATAGTGACAGGCCGCGTCTAATTACTTCAAGGCTGTTGCTGTAATCGCCGAGCTTGACGTATTCGGCGGCGATCGCATCCGTAATCTCCGGGACATACGGGTTGGCGCGCATTCCGGTTCGCAGCGTCTGAATAGCCTCCACATGCTTGTTAGCACGGCTATCTAGTTGGGCTAAGAGAAGGAAGTCGTCCGCCGCCGCATGTTCCGTCTTAACCGCCCTGGTCAGGTATTTGGCGGCCAACTCGTATGAATTGGGAGTGCCGGATTCAACTTCTCGTCTGGCAAGCGCCGAAAGCACGCGGGCATCGTCCGGAGGGGCTCTGGATAAGCGCGCAAGAATAGCGTCCATTCGGGGACGAAACTCGTCGTAACCTTCGTGGATGAGCTTGGCATAGGCCTGGAACAAAACGATATCGGGGACTGCAGTTGAGCGATCGTTTGGCTGCGCGGTCACGCGTACCAGCCCGGAAACGGAGTCTGCTGAACGCCATGCGTCATCCGGAAGCGGTTCTTCGGGCCCCGTAACGATTCGATGCTCGGTCAGTGCTGCGTGCGCGATCGTAAGGACGTCGCGCTTCGGCATATGACACGCCGTACACGCGTCTGGTGGAGTTGTCTTCTGTCGCTCGCTAGCGTCTAACTTACATGGAAGCGATGTGTGACAAACCAGACATCGACTTCTATAGTAAGTCACTGCGGCCGCTTCTGTTAGCTGAGTATGGGGCTCATGACAGCTGGTGCAATGAAGAGCTCCGGAGCTTAGACGATAGCACTTACTCATTGTCATGGAATAGTAGTGCTCGAGAAGCACGCCATGTTGCCCCGCCGCCTCGCGTTGAAGTGGAACCTTGAACACTTCGACTACTGTATCGAGCCGCGTTCCAGGCCGGAAATCCTCGGCGTGCTTGCCCGGCTGCTCTATACGCACATCGCCCGCCTGATGACACTTCATGCAGATGTTATCGGACATCCAGCCGGACAATCGGGCTGGATTCACGATGCTGGTGTCGAACGCTCGAGGTAATGGCGCTCTAGCTCGCCGTTCGCTTACGTGCAATTCACCGGGTCCGTGGCAATTTTCGCAGCCAACAGCTAACTCCTCAAAGGGAGGATCGCGATAAAGGCCAGCAGTTCCGTAAATCGGCCGAGGACGTCCACTGTGGCATCCCAGACACTCGGCGACCACAGGCCTCCTGAAAGCATAATTGTGGAGTTCGTAACCAGGCGAGAAGCTCCACCCGGCAGATTGCGCGTAATATGAGAGGGGCGCTTCAAAGAGGTATCCATTGCGCTCGATCAGGAAACCAATTCCGCCTTCTCCGGACCCGATCACGTAACTGATTTTCCAAGTCTGCCGAAAGAGCTCCTTGTTGTTTCGGTCTAGGGCATACTGGCTCTGGAATATCTCACCGTCGCGTCGGGAAACGTCGAAATACTCTCCCGATTCTCGATCGAACAGCGTGAACGGCACTTTCGCCTGAGCCGCCAGTGTGAAGTTATCGCCAGAGACAATGGATCGTGCCATCCCGGTCTTCGCGTAACGTGCTGCCACGTCCGGATGACACCCGGCGCAAGTTTTGGAGCCGACGTAGTGAACGGTCGAAGCCGTATTTCGGAATGTAGTCGATTCGGAAGAATTGTGATCGGGAGCTGCGCCGCCCGGAAGCACGAACGCGAGAGCTAAGACTATGGCCGGCGCAGAGTAGTTCATCGATTCCGAACCGCTACGGAAGGTTCGTCGGACGCATCAGTTGAGTTACTCTGCTGCGTTTGCAGTTTCGTTTCGAGTTCAGCGACAGCTCTCTTTTCGTTTTCTCCTTCTTCCTTGCGCCCAAGTTTGAAGTACACCCTTGCGAGAGCAACGCGAGCGGGCAGGGATTCAGGGGTTGCATGAGCAGCCTGCTCAAGTGGGGTCACAGCCTCCTTCAGATCGTCTTTCGATTCGTAACAAAGTCCGATCTGGAGCGAAATCGCTGGATCTGACGGAGCGAGACGGGCCGCTTGCTTCAACTCTGCAACAGCATCCTCAACGCGATTCCGGCCCTCTTTGCGAAGCAGCTTGGCGTAGGATTCATAGTAAAGCGGCTCCTTCGGATTCAGGTTAATGGCGTTTCGAAAGGCAGCTTCAGAGTCGTCGAGCTTACCCATCCCCAGATAAGACGTTGCGAGGAGAAAATAGATCTGGTCCTGACGTGGCGGATTGCCGCCCAGCAAGTGTTGGAGGACCTCTACCGCGTTTGAGAACTCACCCACTCCGTAATACGCAAACGCGAGCTTGTGCTGGAACTCGGGTACATCGCCAAACTGCTCTCGAACGGAGTTCAAGAACATGAGCAAGGTGTTAGGCCGATTCCAAAGCACGAGCGAGTTTGCGAAGGCCATCGCGTACTCGGCAGAGGAAGGCTCGAGGTGCACCGCGGTTTCGAACGAACCGGCGGCCTCTTTGAATCGTTTCTCGTTAAGCAAAATGAGACCCAACGCCGCGTATGCTTTGGGTTGTTCGGACTTCAGACGTATGCTGTTTCGCACCACTTTCTCTGCTAACGGCAAGTCCCCATCCTCAATAAGAATCGCTCCCAATTTAGTTTGTTCCTCAAAACCTGCAAGGCGCGAGGCCAGCAGCTCGTTCATTTCGACCTCCGCAGCTGCCTGATTCTGCGCTTTGAGGTAGCATTCGATTAACGAAACGCGCGTTGACAGGGAATTCGAATCCAGCGCTTTCAAAGTAAGTAAGTAATTGATCGCTTTTCCTGGCTCGCCGGTCTTGATGAGCAGTAGGGCGTAGTTCTGAAGCGCGGCATGGTCATTCGGCGATCGCGCCAAGCCGTTCTCATACGCCGCTTTCGCCTTCCCGACATTGCCTTTGCGCCAATACAGCAGACCGAGGTCGAAGCTGACTTCGGGTACATTCGGAGCCAGTTTGTGAGCTGTTTCGAAGGCGTTGATTGCTTCCTCGAATTGGTTCAAGCCGTTGCAACTCACTCCCAGGTAGAACCAGAGTGACGGGTCATTTTTGTTCGATGTAAGAGCGCTTTGAAGGAACTGCTTCGCCTCCTGAAAACGGCCCTGATCGAGGGCCAGCTTGGCTTGTTCCCAAACGGGCGGGTCATAAAAGCCCGCGGCACCGACCGAGGAAAGCACAAGAAAGAGCGCCAGCACCTGTGCAGCCTCACCTCTGAGAGACGGGATACTTGCCTTCAGTTATCACCAGATACCGATTCATCTGCGGCCTGAGCACGCGGTCAACAGCGTGGCTGGGGGCCGGCCAACGGACCTCGACCCAGTCCAGAGTGGATTTGCCAGTTCCGATCACTTCGCGCGAGTCGCGGGTCGAAAGAAAGCTACCGCCGGCGATTTTCTGACGAGACAAAATCGTTCCTCCGCTACTCCATCGAATCACCGCTCCGACCGCGTCCGGATTCGCGCATTTCGGAACTAGCTGGAGACCCAACCACTGATTGCTTTGCCGGGCAGTATTCATCAAACAGTGCGGAGCTCCGCCATTCTCGATAAAAATGATGTCCGGATATCCGTCGTTATTCAAATCACCGATGGCGAGCCCGCGCGCTGCGTAGCGGCTCCGGAAAGCCGGACCCGCCAAACCGGACACGTCTTCAAAGGCGCGACCGCCTATGTTGCGCATTAGAAGAATAGGTTCACGATAGGTTACACCCCGATGGCGATCGTCGACCGTGTCATCCGGGTGTCCGTTCGCCAGGACCAGATCGGGCCGACCATCGTTATCGTAATCAAAAAAAGCCAAGCCCCAACCGCTTAACATGCGCGTAATACCGGCCAATGTTGTCTGGATGTTCACGTCTTCGAACTGTTCATTACCTTTGTTTCGATAAAGAGATGTGGTCTCGCCATCGATATTGGCGACGATAAGATCTTCGCGCCCGTCATTATCGAAATCAGCGGCGTCGACGCCCATGCTCGATCGCATGCCCCCATCCGCGCTGAACGCCGTACCCGACTCGAGGCCGATCTCTTCGAACTTCTTTCCGCCACGGTTCACCCACAAGAAGTTTTCCATGGTGTCGTTCGCGACGAACAGATCAGTGTAGCCATCACCATTTATGTCGGCGGCCACAACACCCCATGCTTTACCGGGACGAGAGGCGATTCCCGTTTGCTCGCTGACATCCTGAAATCGGCCGCCGCCCACATTCCTGTACAGGTGACTCGGGAGCGGAGCGAAAATCTTGGGACTGCAATAATAGGCCTGCTGTGTAGAGGATTCATCTCCAGCCCCGCCGTATGAATCGGATAATTGGCAAATGCGTTTGTCGGAGTAATCGGCAAACTGCCCGACGAAAAGATCTAGCTTACCGTCGTTGTCATAGTCAAACCAGACTGCGCTTGTCCCCCACTTCAATGGCAAAATGCCACTCGCGGAGGTTACATCGCTAAAGGTGCCGTCGCGATTGTTGTGGTATAGAACGCACTTCTCGTAGCCGGTTATGAAGATGTCCTGCCAGCCGTCTCCGTCGTAGTCGCCCACGGCGACACCCATTGCAAAGATGTCTGCCGTAATCCCCGCTTGCTTTGTGACGTCGGTATAGGTGCCGTCAGGGTTGCTGCGATATAAGCCGTGCGCCAGCTTGGTCGGGGGGGCGAAAAACGAGCTGGAACCTGAATTGACGAAAAGGATATCCATCCTGCCGTCGTTGTTGTAATCGAAGATCGCAACCCCGGGACCGATGGTCTCGGGCAAATAGTGGTTGGGCGATCGCGCATTCTGGTGAGTCCAGTTAATGCGGGTATCGCGCGGTAGTAGCTCCTGAAACAGCGCCGGCGAGTCTTGCACCCGAAGAATGGGCACAAACACGAGCAAGCTGCACACTAGGTACTTCACTCGGAGTCAATTCTATTCGTTCTGACGGTGCTATACAACCTCAGAAATACAGTTTCAAAGCTCCTTGCATTACGCGAGGCGTATTCCAGTCGCTGGTGATCATTCCGAAGTTGAGGTCGCCAACAGTGGAATCCGGCTGGCCAAACCATGTTCGATTGAAGGCGTTGAACATCTCCCATCGGAATTGCAGCCGGTAGTGCTCCCGGAAGGGAAAATTCTTCATCATTGCCAGATCCACATTGTTGAACTGTGGCACTCTGAGCAAGTTACGAGGCGAGTTCCCGAACGTTCCCGGAGCGTTCGCTGTGAAGGCTGCAGTATTGAAATATTCGGTCAGCCAATGGCTCTTTGGACCCTGCTGCACATTCAGCGGCTGGCCCGGCACGTAATCCGCCCTGTCGCCCCCGATGTTTGCCTCGGAGTTATTGGACCCGTTCGGGCCTGAAATGCTAAACGGCTGCCCGGAGTGCCACGTCCAAACGCCGGAGACCTCCCAATTGCCAAGGACGCCGCTTCCAATTACTCCCAGGCCCCTTAGCCCAGGCGTTTGGTAGACGAAGGTGTTGTTCCAAATGAATGGAATGCTCAAGTCCGACACGCCACGATTCCACCGCAAATCGTATGGATCACCAACGGGACCAACGTTCGCCGTAGTTGCTATCGAACTCGAGTCGAGATTCTTTGCATAACTGAAGTTCGATATGAATTGCAAGCCGTGGCTGAATCGTTTTTCACCAGTAAGCTGGAATGAGTTATAAGATTGAGTGTTCCACGACTCGTAAGCCTGAATGTTACTAAAGTTCGGATAGAGATTTGTTGCTCCGCCCGTTGCGAACAGAGCGGGGCTCAATTGCATTTGAACCGGCAGGTGGTACATTTCGTAACCGACGTATGCAACACGGAAAAGAAAATCTCTTATTGTGTGCTCGATGCTGAAATTCCAGGTCTGGTCTCTCGGCATCTTGAATCCCGGGGTGAACGTGGCGCCAATGCTGACCGGAACCACGAAGTTCGTGCTGGAAGCGGGAAGAAAACTTGGTCCTGAGAAAGGCGGGAACGGCGGTTTGAATCCGGTCGGCGCATAGCAGGCGTACGGATCAATAATGTTCAGAATGCATGGGTAGACCTGGTTATAAGCAAGATTGAAGTCGGGGCTGAACGGCGCGGTTGTCCCCATGTGGTTGTACATCGAGAAATCATATGGCTGGACCATGATGCCGAAGGCTGCCCGGATGCTGGTGTTCGGGAGCGCCCTGGGTTGCCACGCGATGCTCAAGCGCGGCTCTATGGCCTTCCAATCCGTATTCCACCCCCCTTGCGGAACCCCCGGATCACCCGCATAAACAAGGCCGGTGGGAGCGTTCGGGTAACGTATACTCTGCTCGCCGGGCGAAAAGAACGGTAGCTTGTTCTGAATGTACTTGGGCGCGGTCTGCGGCTCCCAGCGTACGCCGATATTGATGGTGAGATTTGGTTTCAGCTTGATACTGTCCTGAGCGAAGGATGCAAATTCGATCGCGTGGAGGCGGTTGTACTCTCCGCCCGACTGGTTGAACGAGCTCATATCACCCAGCAGGAAATCAGCGAACGAATTCCCCGTCACCTGCCCCGAAAAATTCATCTGGGGATCAGCGCCCCAGCCTGCATACTCGAGCGAGTATTCCGTGAATACGTTGGCCCCGATCATGATAGAGTGCTGACCTTTGTTAATCGATACCGAATCGTTGATGATCCAGTTGTGACGCTGTTGAATAACGGGAGTTTGGCTGATGGAAAATCCATTATTTACGCCGAGTTGGCTAATGGTCTGGTCGGGTTGCGGGATGTTTGCGCCCAGTGTCTCGGGACTTAGCGGTTTGCCATCCGCCTGGGCAAGCCCTGGTGTTGTGGTGCTATTGAGGCGGTTGTATCCAAATAAAAAGTCGTTAACAACGTTCGGGCGAATGCTCCAGGTATATTGGAGCGCTCCGTTGTTACTTCTGGCAAGTGCCGAACGGTCCGAATCCAGGTAGTCGCCGCCTCCGTTAAAGGCGGGTC
Organism: uncultured Acidobacteriaceae bacterium; assembly: GCA_963842195.1. Lineage (GTDB taxonomy): Bacteria > Acidobacteriota > Terriglobia > Bryobacterales > Bryobacteraceae > Bog-105. The sequence continues at coordinate 49,518 of CAWJFN010000018.1, read as the reverse complement.
GATCGAAGTTATTAAAGAAGTAACGCACTCCCAGGTGCTGCTTATCGGTCAAGTAGTAGTCTGCTCGCGTTGTAAACTCATTCGCATCATTAATCTGGACCCGGTTGTTGAGGATGACGTTCCCGTTCGGATCGTTGGTCTTGGGAAGCCCCTGCTCAACCTTTAAACTGATGGGGCTGAACTGGCTTACGGGAATCTGATTGTTCGGATAGGGAATACCGTGGGGATCATGCAACTGTACGGGCGCCGCGCTGAAATCGCCGTTCAGCATGGCGTTGCTCGGCACCGAAGTGCCGCCGGCAATGATGGTCTGGTGTTCGATAGTCTCCTGATAATTGCCGAATATGAACAGCTTGTCGTGTTTGATCGGACCGCCAATCGATCCACCAAACTGGTTCCGTTTGAGCGGGTCCACCTGATGCGTGAAGAAATCTGATGCATTGAAGACGTTGTTACGAAGGAACTCAAACGCCTCGCCATGCCACGAGTTGGATCCTGACCTTGTGGCGATGCTGACAACGGCGCCGGCAGTGAACCCGTACTGCGCATCGAAATTGTTAGTCAGCACCCGAAACTCCTGAGTAGCGTCGGGATTCGGGAACGGGTTGGCGTTCATGAAATAGTTGTCCATGTGGTTGACGCCATCGAGCATATAGAAAACGCCACCCATCCGGCTGCCGTTGACCGAAGCGGCCGTTTCCTGGCCCAGCATTCGGAAATCCGCTTCCAGATCCGGGCAGCCCAATGGCTCCGGTCGCTTGGTTGCCGTTCACTGCTGCGGGCGCATAGTAGACCAGCTCAGCGGGATTTCTTCCATCCAGCGGCAGTTCAACAATGCTCTTCTGATTGATTTCCTGGCTTATTGCACCCGTCGTCGTGTCCAGCTGAACTGCGGTGGCACTCACTTCGACGGTTGACGTTACAGTTCCCGGCTTGAGGGCGAAGTTTACCGTTGCAATTTGATCGGTCGTCAAGGTAATTCCGGTCTGCGTTTCAGTGGCGAAACCAGTCTTGGCGGCGGTGATTTCATACGCTCCGAGGCTGAGAAAAGGCGCGGAGTAACTGCCGTCGGTGGTCGTGCTTAACGTCGTCACCTGCGCGGTTTCAAGGCTTTTGATAGTTATCTGAGCACCGGGCACGACAGCTCCCGTGGAATCAGTTACGGTTCCGTTGATTGTTCCGCGTCCGCCTTGCGCGTAGAGCCCTGCACAAGTGAATATCAGCAGAGCTATGCAGGATAAGAACGTGCAACGCTTCAATTGACGCCCGAACCGCAGTACAACAACCGCCGTCATATCGCCTCGCCTTTCTCTCGGAGAGGTGTCGTCCGGGACGCAGATTATCGGAAATAAGTGGTTATGAGCGGCCCGCCGACGAATCGTCACCTGATTCGAGTGCTCTTTATTTATCACGGGAGAATATCCATGTCAACAGAAATGAAATCTAGTTCCACAATGCAGAACGCGCTTCCGATAGCTTAGGCATTGCTTCGGGCATGAGATCAAGAATTGTGCGCGTGCACTCCGAAGATATTCAGAACGATATTCCTGTTGACAAAACGATAAGGCGGCGCGTATTTTTAGAACGCAGCCCGCCTTGAAAGGTCATCGCCTGCGGCTGATTGCTGCTGACGAGGAGATGAAATGCTGGCAAACAAACTGAAATCGATAGTCCGGAGCGGCTGCCCAGCCATCGGGAGTTGGATCGGCTTTGCTGATCCCTATTCAGTTGAGCTCATGTCCGACATTGGCTTCGATTGGCTACTGATCGACACGGAACACTTCCCAATAGACCGGCACACGCTGCGCACAATTCTGATCGCGATGAAAGGCAGCGAAACAACGCCGATAGTGCGCCTGGCGAGCAACTCGTTGGATCATTTTCAAACCGCACTCGACCTCGGCGCTCAAGGTGTTGTCGTCCCTATGGTCAGTGTCATCAGGGATGCTGAAGTAGCGGTGAAGAGCTGCCGGTATCCGCCGGCAGGCACGCGGGGTTTCGCGCCAACACGAGCGAGCCGTTACTTTCAGGATGTGGAAGCCTACGCCAGACGCGCCAACGATGAGATCGCGCTGATCGTGCAAATAGAGACTCCTACCGGCGTTGAGAACATAGATGAGATCATGGCCGTTTCCGGCATCGATGGGATTTTCTTTGGCCCTTCAGACTTGGCGAGCTTCATGAGTTTCCCCGCCAACATCGCGCATCCTGAGGTACGAGCAGTGCTGGACGGAGCCATGGACCGTGCTTGCGCTCGATCCATGCCTTTCGGGCTGCCGAGTTGGACGCCGGAGGAGTGCCTGAGCTACATCGAACGCGGAGCTCGCCTGATGACGATCGGGAGCGATCTCAGTTTTATGGCGAGTGCGGCCCGCGGCAGCATTTCCAGTACGCGCACTCTTTTGGAACAGCGAGCGGCGCTGTCGTTTAATCGAAACGGGCAACGCTGACAAGAGCCGGTGGTCCAATTCGGGAGTTCGGCAATTGCGGAGACTCTCGCCGCAATTTCTGATTTTAGGCGCGGACCGGAGTCTTTGGGCGACTGCGCCGGACTGACACTGTGGACAGCGCCGTCGGCGATCGTCCTGTGTAGCCTAGCTCGGAGGAGAGACGATTCGCAGCCCGCAGCAGACTATCCTTCAACGTGATCAATATGTCGCCCCGGAGGCGCTGCGTGGGAAACGAAATGCTGAGCCCTGCAACCGCCCTTCCCGTGTGATTCCGCACAGCGGTGCCGATACAAATGCCGCCGGCCACGTTCTCTTCGAAGTCATAGGCGACGCCGTCCTGGCGCACCTTTTGCAAGTGATCCCAAAGGCGCTCTTTACTCACAATGGAGTTCGGAGTCATTGGCTTTAGTGAATCGATCCCATCGAAGACAGCACGAAACTCTTCCTCCGATAACGCCGCCAGCAGGGCCTTTCCCAGCGCCGTGCAATAAGCTGGGCAACGGCTGCCCACCGCTTCACTCATTCTGAGCCTTTGCGTGGATTCAAAGCGGGCAATGAAAATCACGTCCAAACCTTCGAGGACCGCCAGGCTCGCCGTTTCGTGGGAACTGTGTACAAGCTCGCGAAGGATCGGTGAGCCGTGCCGAATTAGAAGATTTTGCCGGAGCAACAAATCGCTCCAGCGCAGGATTCGGGAACCCAGGGCGTAGTTCGAGGTGCTGGCATCGAACCAAACGAGGTCGAACTCGCGCAGTGTCGCAAGCAGCCGGTGAACCGTGCTCTTGCCCATTTTGAGTTCTTTGCTCAGGACGGCGATGCTCGTCCCGTTCTCAAATTTTCCCAGAGCGTCCAGCAGAGTGAATGCTTTCGCCAGCGATTTTACCGGATACTTCGCCTGCGGCAATTCTCAGCCACTCCTTCCAAACTCGTATCTCGGAACGGCGCCGTCACGTTGAGCAAATAGATCAATTCTAGAACACGATCATAGCAAGCAGAACAAATCAGGGAGTTCTTTGCAGTCAGGCGAAACAAACAGCCACCTTGCCAAGCGGTTCCCGCCGGGTTTCGAGAAGCGACACAGCGGAAGCGAATTCCTCAAGGGGTCTTCTGTGAGAAATCAGGTCGCCGAGAACCAATTCCCTGCTGGAAACGAGATCGAGTGTGCGGAGCCACGATTGCGTCGTGTACCCAAGGACACCATAGACCCGCAGATCGCGCGTTACGAAGAGGTTTGCCGGGATCGCGAGTGTGTGATTGTCCAGTGCGCCTCCGATGACCACGATGACGCCTCCTGCGCGCACAATCCGGAAAGCCAATTCGAGTGGCTTGGCCCCTGACGCACAGTCGATCACCACATCCCAGCCATCGAATCCGCTGCGCTCTTTTAATTCGGGCACATCTTGAGAGGTCGTGAAACCGGTGAATCCAGCTTTCGTGGCCATTCCGGCCTGAGAAGCAGCCAAATCGATGCCTAAAATCTTGGACGGCTGAAATCGTTGCAGAACGCGAGCGGCGATGAGTCCAATGGGACCGCAGCCGATCACGGCGGCAGTGGACGACGGGCCTGGAGAAACATACTCGATACCTCTTACCACGGTTGAGGCGGGCTCAACCATAAGGGCCTCCCCCAAGCTGACATGTTCGGGAACGAGATGACAGGAACTAGCGGGCGCGGCAACATACTCAGCAAATCCTCCGTTCCGCGTCATCCCGATCTGTCCGTGAGTCACGCACGACTGTTTGTCTCCCCGACGGCACGGAGCACAGTTGCCGCAGGGCAGATATCCTTCCACGGAGACACGATCACCCACCCGTAAAGTCGTTACTCCTCGGCCAACTTCTTCGACAATGCCGGTCCATTCGTGGCCGGGCACAACTGGGTATCGCGTGAACCCTTTCGGCATGGTTCCACGCAGGATCTCCAAATCCGTCCCGCATATGCCGCAGCACGCGGTCCGGATTACTGCTTCTTCAACGCCGCACTCCGGCTCTTTCACGTCTCGGAGTTCGAACCGGGGCGGCTCGGCAACGACGGCCTTCATCCCTCAGGCCCACCACATATGCGCCAATTTCTTGCGAATGAGTATCTGGTTCAACAAGTGAGCAGCTTTTTCCAAGCCGTCTTCGATGGACATCAGGCTATCCTCATGCTCGATCGAAATCACGCCATCGTATCCGATGAGGGAAAGAGTGGAAATGAAGTCCGTCCAGAATTGCAGACCTTGTCCGAATCCCACTGTGCGGAAAATCCAGGAGCGCTTTGCCTCCTGGCTATATGGCTTGGTATCGAGAATTCCGTTTACCCGCGAATTGCTCTCGTATACCCGAGTGTCTTTTGCGTGCACATGAAACACAGCATCGCCGAGCGCGCGCAGGGCGAGACACGGGTCGATGCCTTGCCAGATAAGATGACTTGGATCGAAGTTACATCCGATGCTGGGTCCTGCTTCGGCACGCAATCTGAGCAAGCTTTCCGGAGCGTAGACGACGAATCCGGGATGCATCTCAATCGCGATGCGCACACCGTGATCTGCCGCGAAGCGGGCGAGCCTGCGCCAGAAAGGAATCACCTTCTCGTGCCATTGCCATTCCAAAATTTTCAGATAATCGGGAGGCCATGCCACCGTTACGAAATTCGGGTACTTTGAGTCGTCGCAATCTCCCGGGCAGCCGGAAAAGTTGATCACGTTTTCGACACGTAAAGTCTCGGCCAGCAGAATAGTTCGCTGAAGCGTCTCTGTATGTGGATCAGAAATGCGTTTGTCAGGATGCAGCACATTGCCGCCGCATCCAAGTGCACTGATCATGAGACCGGCATCCTGCAGTTTCATGCGAACATCGCGAACCTTATCGGGTTGTTCCAGCCAGTCGAGTTTTATATGGGCCGGAGCGCCATAGTTTCCGGTGGCAAATTCGACCGCTTCAATGTGCAGCGGCTGAATGCGCGAAATCACTTCATCCAGCGTACGGTCAGAGAAGAGCGCAGTAAATAGACCAAGTTTCATTTGTCTGGGGCTCGATTGAGGTCAGCTGAGATGGCGATAAGTTCAGGCGCGGAGCCCTTTCAGATACTCAACACTGATGCGGGCACTCTCGAGCGATGGGCGATCCCACATGTCCTGTTCTACGTAGTAGTGCTTGACGCCAGCGGTTGAGGCCGCGTCGAAGATGCGCTTCCAGTCCACAACTCCTTTGCCGACCTCGGAAAACGGGTTGCCTTTGAAGTCGCCGGTTGTGGGCTTATAACCCGGCTTCAAGTCCTTGATGTGCAGCAGTGGAAAGCGCCCTGGATACTGTTGGAAATATGTAACCGGGTCCTTTCCCGCGAACGTAATCCAGAAGCAGTCCATCTCCATCTTGACCAGGTGTTGATCCGTGGATCGCAAGAGTTCATCGTAGGCAATGACGCCGTCATACACGCGGAACTCGGCGTTGTGGTTGTGATATGCGAACTGCAAGCCCGCATTGTGGCACTGTGTGCCGAGATGATTGAAAAACTCTGCTGCGCGCTTCCAGGCATCCAGCGATTGCGTCTTCTTTGGCGGCGTTGCGCAGAGCATATATTCGAGATTGAGGTCGTGCGCGGTGTCGATGTGCCTTGCCCATTCGGTATCGTCCTTTGGAGGGCCGAAGTGACAGCTCGGTACGCGCAAGCGGGCCTGCTCCAGCTTGGCCTTGAAGTCGCGCGGCGAGCCGCCTTTGAAGTCGATTTGTCCTTCGGTCGAAACGCTCGCCTCCACCTCCTGATATCCCATTGCCGCTAACTTTTGTAGAGTGCCTTCAAAATCGGCCGCTAAATCGTTGCGCACGGTATAGAGCTGGATCCCGATTGGCAGGCCCAGAGGACTCGCGGACATTCCGTGGAACGATGCGAAGCCGAGCCCGGCAATGGCTTTGCAGAAGTCTTTTCGGCTGATGCTCATGTCTGGTTTCTTCTCCAGGGGACAAACGGTTCGGCCCGCAATGCAGATTTAGAACTCTGTTCCTCATCCAGGAACAGAGCCATGATATGATACGCCGGACGCAACAGCAAGGACGTTTTCCGTCCTTTCGCGTTCGGTTTTGAAGCTATGCTGCCTGACTACATATCCAAGGCCTCGCCACGGCCGATTACGAAGAGGGCGCCCTGGTATCTGAATACGGCTCCTGCTTACGCCGGAGTGTTCCTGTGGATCGGGTTCTATCAATCGATCGCGAGCGAGACGCTCAACCGCACCAGCCTGGGCTTATGCCTGTTCGCGTTAGTCGTTGCGGCAGTGCTGTGTTTTGCGCTGTTTTACTATGCTCCGGCGATGCTCGGTATGAAAACCGGGCTTCCGTTGTACGTTCTCGGCAGCTCGACCTTCGGAGCATACGGTGGATATATCATGCCCGGCCTGCTGATGGGAGCGCTGCAGGTGGGCTGGTACAGCGTTTCCACCGACCTTGCAACCCGCTTCATTCTGGAAGGCATGCGCATTCCCGTGAGCCATGCCAGCCTGCCTTACGGGCTGGTTGCGATTGCGTGGGCATACACTATCGCCTTTGTTGCCAGCAGAGGCATCGGTTACGTGGCGCGAGTGGCGCTTCTGGCGAATATCATTCCATTTCTTATGATCCTGATCGTCTTTCTAAACACCAGCCACAGCTTCGGGACCTATGTCCCGCCCCAACATGAGCCCCTGGTTGGGTTTCTGCTGTTGATTCAGGTGGTGACCGGATTCTTTGCTACTGCCGGCGCGGCGGGCGCAGATTTCGGAATGGAAAACCGCAACAAACACGACATTGTTTGGGGCGGAGTGGTCGGGATCTGTCTGGCAGTCGTCTACGCGGCCGGGCTGACGATGCTAGCGATGGCTGGCGCCCATAGCGCGCATCCCGAATTTCGATCGTACGCGTTTGACGGGTTAATTGCACTCATCGGCGGCACGCTCGCACAATTGACGTTCTTTCTATACGCGCTGGCGTCTATCCCCGGAGCCTGTTTTTGCGGGTTCATCATCGGAAACAGCTTCTCGACGATGCTGCCGACAATCGGCCGGAGCAAGTCGACCTTCGCGGGCGTGACCGCATCAGTAATCCTGGCCATTACGGGAGTCGCCTCGCACCTGATTCCGTTTTTCCAAATTATTGGAGCATCATTTGGTCCCATCTGCGGCGCCATGTTGGCCGACTATGTCATCTCTGGACGCAGGTGGGCGGGTCCGCGCGAAGGCATCAACGTAGCCGGGTACGCCGCCTGGGCTGCCGGATTTTTCGTAGGCATGATTCCATTCCTACCGCTTGGGGATGAGGTGAAACGCTATGCGCAACCCGCGACGGTTTACAGCGCGCTGGTTGCGTTCGTGGTTTATTGTGCGTTGTCGAGAACTGCCCTTCATTCAAAGCTGGTCCCCAGTTTAGAACGGAGTTCCGCGTCCGCCGCGAATCCAGTCAGCCCGGCACTGTAAATGGCAACTATTGAAGAACCCGCGCAAAACGGGCCGCGCAGAATCACTCGCGCCGCCCAAAGGATTAGTGGGTTCCTTTGCTGTCTGGCGGCGCGTATCGGCGCCCTTTGCGCTCTCAAGGAACCCGCGCAAAACGGGCACGGTGTCGGCCGTGCCCCGCAAAGAGCAGCGGGTTTCTTTCCCTGCCTCGGGGCACGCATCCGTGCCCTTTGCCCTCTCAAGAACTTCAGTGGCGCGGCGCGATGCTTTGCTTTCTTACTCGTTTGCGCCGCGATGTGGGCACAGGAGCCGCAAAGCCCTGCTGCTAGTGACACTCAGCCCAGGGAGCAAGGTGGTCCCGACACGATCGGAGGCGGCCTGCAGGATCCGGCAGCAGTCGCCCGTGGCCGCGAACTTTTCGCGCCGACCTGCGGGTTTTGCCATGGGCCGGACGCTCGCGGCAGGAGTGGGCCGGATCTTGTTCGCTCAACCGTTGTCCTGCACGATGTGAAGGGCAACTTGATTGGAGAAGTGATTCGGAATGGCCGGCCGCAGCAAGGCATGCCGTCGTTTTCGCTGGCGCCGAATCAGATCGCCGACATTGCGGCCTTCCTCCACTCCCGTACGCACGGAGCTGCGAACCGGTTCACCTATGTCATCAGCGGCCTGATCACGGGAGATGCAAAGGAGGGCGACGACTTTTTTCCTTGGCGCCGGCAAGTGCGGCGGCTGTCACTCCGTCCAAAACGATCTTGCACACATCGCCTCCAAATATGATCCCGTCGAGCTGCAATCGCGCTTTTTGTCCCCACCGTCACCGGATTATCCGCAGGGCTTCAGCGATGCACGGAAACCGCGCGCCGCGATCGATGTGACTCTAAAACTGCCGTCCGGCAAGTCGGTTTCAGGAACATTGGTCGACTTAGACGCTTTCGATGTCGCTCTCATTGACTCGGAGGGTTGGTATCGTTCTTATCCGCGCGCCGGCGCCCAGCTTGATATTCGCGATCCCCTCAAGGCTCATCGTGAGATGCTTCCCCATTACAGCGATCGAGACATGCACAATATGCTTGCGTATCTGGAGACGTTGAAATGAAGTGCTCTCGGATGCTGAGTGTAATGACGCTGCCGGTTATCGCCCTTGCGCAGGCTCTGAATCCGGCGGACCTGCTCAAATTGCCGACTTCAACCTGGCCAACGTATAACGGCGACTATTCGGGCCGCCGCTTCAGCCCGCTTTCGCAGATCAATGCCTCGAATGTGCGCTCGCTGGCATTGCAGTGGGTTTATCGAACCCACGATACCGGCGGTGATTGGACCGTGAAGGCGACGCCGCTGGAGGTGAACGGCACGTTGTATTTCACGGTGCCAAACAACGTTTGGGCGATCGACGCGCGTACCGGTCATGAGATCTGGCATTTCAAATATCCGAAAAATCCCGCCTGGATCATTGGAAACCGCGGAGTGGGAATGTATGGAGACTGGCTGTATTTCGAGTCGCCTGACAATTACCTCATATCGCTGAACGCAAAGAACGGAAAAGAGCGCTGGCGGGTGCCGATCGCCGACGTAAAGCTCGAATATTTTTCGACCATGGCGCCGCTCGTGATCCGGAATCACATCATAGTCGGCGTGGGTGGCGATTCGCTGGATAATCCTGGATATCTCGAGTCGCGTGATCCGGAAACAGGCGCTTTGCAATGGCGCTGGAACACGGAGCCGCAGCCCGGAGAACCCGGGTCCGAGACTTGGCCGGACAAGGAATCCATGCAGCACGGAGGTGGAATGACATGGATGCCCGGCACTTACGATCCGGAGCTGAATCTTCTCTATTGGGGCACCGGAAATCCGAATCCAGTGCATGCGGGTCAGGGAAGAAAAGGAGCCAATCTCTGGACATCTTCAATTGTGGCGCTTAATCCCGATACGGGAAAGCTGGTCTGGTATTTCCAACCCACACCTCACGACACGCATGATTGGGATGCGACGCAAACGCCCGTCTTGATCGACGGCGACTTTGGAGGCCTACCGCGAAAGATGCTCGCGCAGGCGAACCGGAATGGCTATTTCTTTTTACTCGACCGAAAAACCGGTGCGCACTTACTTACTGCTCCTTTCGTGCAGAATAACTGGGCCAAGGGTCTAGATGAGAAAGGCGTTCCGATCGAAGACGTGAGCAAAGAACCCACTCGCGACGGTACGCTGGTTTCCCCAAGCTCCGGGGGTGCGACTAACTGGTTCGCACCAAGCTTTAGTCCTGAAACGGGCTTGTTCTATGTCCATGTATCCCAGAACTACAGCGTGTTTTACCTGACTTCCGAAGGAAAGGCCGAGGGATTCGCCGGGCGAGATAATGGATTACCGGGGGATCAGGGTTTCACGTTCGCGATCGATTACAAAAACGGAAAAATCTGTTGGCGGCATGAAGGCGATTCGAACGCCGGAATTTTGAGCACAGCCGGAAAGCTTGTGCTCACTGGCGATAGCTCCGGGCACCTGATGGCGCTCGATGCGGTCGATGGAAAGGCATTATGGCACGTTAACACGGGTCAATACGTTGGAAACGGGCCCATGAGTTTCGAACTCGATGGACGACAATATGTGGTTTTCGGAGCCGGCGATTCTTTGTTCGCGTTTGCGTTGCCGCAGTAATCCGCTGTAACTGAGATATCGCGGCTTACCCGGTATCTTCCAACCCTTCGTCAGCAGCTGCACTCGAACCGGTTATGAAAGTTTCCCTCGCGTCGCCCGAAGCTGGGATTCCGGTTTCAGTTCCAGAGCCGTTGGGAGATTCGGTTCCCGCACTTAACAACCTACGAAGAACGGGGATTTTGGAGTAGTTTGATTCCACGTAGTCCACACCAAGCCACGTTAACGCGAAATCGGAGTTGTCGTCCACGGTGATGTATTTCTTGGTTCGAAGATACCAAGTCGTGAAATCCAGGTAATCGCGGGGGAATCCCATGACTGTTTCAAGTTCACGCAGCGAAACTTTCGGGTCATGCACGTTCGCACGGCACCGTCTGTAGAGCAACGACAAAACGGCGAGCCGTCGGTTGACCTCGCCGTCGATGCCATCTAGAAAATCAACCGACTCGAAGATCGGGTTGGGTCGGACTTGCTCGCTTCGGAGCTTGACGTCGTACTCGGCGCGGCGGTGCGGGTCCGAAAGTACGTCAAAGGCTGTGTTCAATCTCACGAACTTTTCCGGATCGCCCGTTTCTGGGTTGTCCGTGTGATAGCGAGCCGCTAGGAAGCGGTAGACGCGATGGATCGTCTCAGCTTCGGCATTAGGACTGATCTGGAGAAACTCATAATGATCCGCGGCGTACGTGGGAGGGACTTCGGTCTTGGTCTTGGCCGCCTCATCCAGTTGAAGTCCGATTACGTAGCTGCCTTCCCGAGGAGTGCAATGGCGCACGGCAGCGTAACCTGTAGGATACCCACCCTGAGCCTGAATGTATACGATCGTTTCAGGCCGTATATCCTCCGGGCACGATATCCCGATTCCAGACCGGGAGAAATCGAGCCCCTGAACCTGCGCCGAACGCGTTAGGCCGCCTTCATTCACCCAAGAAATGGAGTAGGTCTTCTTGGAAGGGTTCCTCTGCTCCTTCCGTATGTTCACCCTCACCCAATGCCCCTCCGCGACGCCTGTACAGCTTCACATCGAGCGCACACCTGCTTCTTGCAAATGCGTTTCCAATCGCAGTCGTTCTGCCGCTGCTGCTTTGTCCGCTCGGTCACTACTCTCGTCTTGGTTGTTCTGTAGTACTACAGAAGTTTTAGTACCCTGACCGAGCTTCAACACAAGCGCAATTGTGAATTTGTGAAGGATTTGTTCGCAGCCAGGCGCTTCCCGAGAAAGGCATATCCCCATCATTAACAAAGTACTAGCGCATCTTGATTAGATGGGGTAAAGGACTTATCATCGAGGTTCCAGAAAACAGGCGAGGAGGGTGACGCCGTCATCCAATATGATCCGAGTCGCATTATCTTCACAGGATCTGAAGTTGCAGCCATTGCTTGCGCCCGCTTTGGGACGCGACTTTCATGTCCTCGCGGAGCCGGACCATGACCGGCTCAAGGAATTACTGTGGGAAAATTCCGTGGACGTTCTGCTTCTGGATCTTGATTCGAACTTCTGTGACCCGGAGCAACAGGTAGATTTTTATACACACATAAGCGAATCCGGTGTGGGTGTCGTAGCCATGACGGACGATATTGCCCGACCGGCTGCAGTCGATCTTGTACAGCGGGGAGCGCATGGATACTGCCGGAAGCCTCCCGTTTTGCGTGAGCTGAAGGCGATGCTCCGCAAGGCTTCCGAGTATACGGCTATGAAACGCGAACTCGAGGTCAGGCGGGCGCGTGCAGTGATGGAACCGGAATGGATAGAGCCGCTGAGGTGCGATGGGCTGATTGGATCCAGCACCGAGATGCTCGGTGTCTACGACCTGATTCGCCGGGTTGCCAGCCTGAGCGCGTCGGTGCTCATCAAGGGAGAGAGCGGGTCCGGCAAGGAGCTAATCGCCCGGGCGATCCATAATCTCGGTGATCGTTCGCGTTTTCCGTTTATTGCGGTCAGTTGCGGAGCAATACCGGAGACGCTCATCGAATCTGAGCTTTTCGGGCATGAAAAGGGCGCATTCACGGGGACGACGGGTACACGAACCGGCTATCTTGAGCAAGCCGCAAACGGCACGCTTTTGATCGACGAAATTGGTGAGTTAAGCCTTCAGACTCAAGTGAAGCTGTTGCGGGTACTGCAACAGAGAGAGTTCACCCGCCTAGGCAGCGGCCGTGCCCTTCCGTTAAAGGCTCGGGTCCTTTTCTCTACGCACAGAGATCTTCTGCGGATGGTTTCCGAAGGCACGTTCCGTCTGGATCTGTATTACCGGATCAATGTGATGACAATCAAAGCTCCGTCGTTGGCGGAGCATCCGTCGGACATCCCACTCCTGGCCGAATGTTTCGTGAAACAGTATTCGGAGCTTTACAACAAGAGAGTCACTGGTGTAGCGCCGAATGCCTTAGCATTGCTTCAGGAATACGACTGGCCGGGAAATGTCCGGGAGTTGGAGAATGTGATCCAGCGCGCGATCATCTGTACCGACACGCAAATCATCGAGCCGAAGGACCTCCCGGAGCATTTCCAGCAGCAGGAGCTTATAGAAGAGACAAGCCTTCCACAAGTTGGGTCGTTCGAGAGACTTCTACGTGACTTCAAGGTGAAGGTGGCGACAAAGGCGATCGAAGAGTGCAATGGCAACAAAACCCTGGCCGCGCGCAATCTCGACATCTCCCGCGCTTACCTGCATCGCCTGATCAGACTGTCAGACGGAGCCGACGCCGCGAGCGATGTTGCTTGAGGCACCGGCAGCACCCTCGCCGGGAGTCGCTTTAGAGGTCCGGTCCGGCGCGTTTTGGCGCTCGCTCCTCTCATTTCCTGTAGTCCTGGCGGCCTTCCTACTGTTGGCGATGCTTTTTACCATTCGAGGCCGCTTCAACGATCCTGACCTGTGGTGGCATCTCAAGACCGGCGAAATCATCTGGAACACACATCATGTTCCGCTGGTCGATTCGTTTTCCTTCACAACCAATAATCATCCATATATCCCGCACGAGTGGCTCGCTCAACTCACGATGTATATCGCCTATCATGTGGCGGGCTATACCGGTCTGATGCTCTGGTTTTGTGCCCTAACACTTCTCCTCATCGGTGCGGCGTACATACTTTGCGCAGCATATTCGGGGAACGCTAAAGTCGCGTTCCTCGGTGGTCTGTTGGTGTGGTTGTTTTCGACGGTCGGCTTGTCGATCCGGCCCCAGATTATCGGGTATCTGTTTCTGGTCTGCGAGCTGCTGGTTCTGCATTTCGGCCGTTCCCGTCGCCACCCAGGATGGTTTCTGGTGCTACCACCGTTATTCGTGGTTTGGGTCAATTGTCACGGATCCTTCTTCTTCGGTCTCATCGTGCTCGCGACTGTCCTCTTATGCGCATGCGTCGAGATTCGTATGGGATTACTTGTCTCACAGCGTTGGAACCATCGGCCGCGGAACATTCTCGCGCTGGCGTTTGTGCTCTCGATAGGGTGTCTCTTTCTCAATCCAATCGGATTGAAACAGGCGATTTATCCCTTGGATACACTGTTGAATCAAACGCAACAGATGAATGCGATAACGGAGTGGCAGCCGCCTCATTTTGACAACCTGCGTAGCTTGGCTCTGCTCGCTGTGGCAGGCCTGGTCCTTTTTGTGCCCCTGGTTCGGCGAATCGAGCTTACGTTTCAGGAACTCCTGCTTGTGGCATTCGGATTCGGACTTGCCGTTCGCCACGACCGAATGCTTTTCTTATTTGGCATCCTCGCGGCACCAGTGCTGTGCCGGCTGTTCGCAACCGCCTGGGATCGATATGACCCGGATCGCGATCGTCTGGTTCTGAATGCGATTTTGATTGCGATCTCCTTGCCAATAGCCATTCTGGTCTTTCCGGACCAGAATCAGCTCAAGCAGCAGGTAGAAAACGGAAACCCCGTCAAGGCGGTGAATTTCATAAACAGATCAGGCCTTTCCGGCAACATGCTGAACGACTACGCATATGGCGGGTACTTGATCTGGGCGGCGCCGCAGCACAAGGTGTTTCTAGATGGCCGGGGCGATGTTTTCGAGTGGACCGGCGTTCTGGAAGACTACAGCAAATGGGCTACCTTGCAAGCCGACCCGAACGCACTTCTTGACAGGTACCACATCAACTTTTGCTTCTTATCACAGAACGCCCCGATGTCGCGAGTCTTGCCGCTACTGCCGAACTGGAAAACTGTCTACTCCGACCAGTCGTCCAACATTTTCGTAAGGTCCGGAGCACTCACCCGGTAAGGCTTACACCGGAAACGCGCGTCTCGTTTCGGGCGACCGTCGCAACGAAGCCGCCTCCGGTCACCACCGTCCAGCAGGTGTTATCAACAATTCAAGAATAGACTTGCCATATCGTAAGCAATGCCATCGTATTGATGATCACAACAGTAGCCAGCACGCCAACGAGAAGCAGCCCGTCTAATCGGAAACGGCGCTTACCAAGCAGAGCGAGCGCCGGAAGCGCGACCGGAAGGAAATAGCGCCCCTGCATTCCCGAGACACGTACCCAACTGGTCGAAGCGTGCTGCAGCACTTGTACGCTCGTTTCAAACGTCCATAGTAAGACGTGCAGAGACAGAACTGTAAGTAGCACGAAAGACGCGATGATGAGCTTTTGCCAGCGCGCGATCGTGATCGCTGCCGATTGCGTGTACGCTGCCAAGACAATGGCAGTGGTGTACATCAGCGCGTGTACCGGACTCATTTGGATGGTTAGCCAACCGAAGCGCCCAATAAACTCCTGCAACCACGTCCAGGAGGAAACGACATCTGTTAATAGCATGATCGCGCCAAATCTGAAGGGATGCCCGAAGAGGAAGGCTATGTTATCTGGAACTGATTTCCCATGTTCGGCCTCGAACGCCCGAAACGCTGCAACCGCTTGACCGTTGATCCTTTGCCAGACGAATGCCGCAACAAATGCAGAAAGGACACACACGGTCGCAAACAGAGCGGCCTTCCCGCGCGAGCGGAATTTCCGAGCCGGAATCAACAGGACTAACAGTGAAATCCACACGTTGGATTTGCACAAGGCGAGCGTCACTGTCAGAAATATCAACAACAAACGGTGCCGTACGGACACAGATGTGACATTCTCGTCAAAAGCTAACTTGAAAACAAATGCTGTGAAGACTGCTATGAGCGCTAGCGTTAACGAATCGGCTGAAAACGAGGCCGCCAAATTCAACGACATGGGACTGAGTGCAATCGTGAGGAGCAGCAGGCGGAACTCAGGAAGCAGTCGCAGGGATATGTACATCAAACATAGGTACATGGCAGCGTTGGCGAGCCGGCCACCATATATCAGCCCCAGCGCAGACCACCCCAGTAAGCGGCCCACTCGAAGTGTGAAGCCCGTTGTGAGGTAGGGAACAAAGCTGTAAAGGTTAGCGGCCGGGTTCTCGACTCCCTTGGACTCCTTTCCGAGAGGTTGCCGCAACCAGCCCATGAGTTCGGCAGCGCGGACGATCCGCTCTTTCCCGGGAGCTATTTCCAGGAATGGCCAGAACCGATCATGCAAACGAACCAAGCCGAGCGGGATTTGCGCTTGCCGTGGACCCACGAAGTGCAAATCAGATACGCTGTACGCGCGCCACACGTGACGATCTTCGTCAGTTACCTGAAATGGCGGCACAATCACCGTGTAAGCAACGACAAGAACTACTCCCATTACAAGAAACAATTTAGGCAGCTGGGCCAATGTTGCCGGCGCCCTCGACGGAATCACACCGGCGGTGGTCGCGGCCGTTCCGATTCTGATCTCAGGATCGCTTGTAGTTTCTGATTTTGTCGGCTCGGCGATAATACCGTTCTGTGTCATGCCGAAAAATCCTCGCTAGGCACTTCGGCACCAACAAACGTATGTTGCTTGAGTATCGCGTCCGGGTTTTCAGTGCTAATCGGCTCGGGAGGAGAATAGTCGCCAGAATCGTTGTCTCTGTGCTTGGTAAACACAAAGTCTCTAAGTACAGCAAAGTTGAACACGAATAGTGTCGATTCCACCAGTAGCTTCGCCGGAATGACACTGAACGACAGGGATGACGTGAGATACCGGATCAGGCCGTAGGAGACCAGTCCGCTTCCGATGACCACGCAAAGATACTTCGGGAAGAGTTTGCGGTGGCTCTGATGTGAGAGGAACACAGCCTTTCGGGAAGCGGAATAGTTGAAAAGTAATGCGGCGAGGCGCCCCGTGATCTGGGCCAGCCCAAGCGCCACGGATGACCGGAGCATGAAATAAAACGTCACATTGTCCAGGATGGCGGTAAAAATCGAGATGATGCTGAATCGAAACAGAGTGAAATAAATGCGGATCGAATCGAGGAGCGGATTGAAGTGAGAAGAATCGTTGCCATCGATATAGATCGTTCGAATTGTCTCCTCCACAATGGCCCGGCAGTTGTGTTTGCAGGTGATGAGCATTTCCAGTTCGAACTGATAACCAATGGCCGGAATCTTCAAGAGCCGCAGCATTAGCGAACGAGGAATACCACGTAAGCCGGTCTGCGTATCGCTTATGTCCTGTCCGGTTACAAGGTACATTATTGCCCTGGTCAATTGATTTCCCAACCGGCTTCGGAGGGGCACGGTACTGCTAAAGTCTCGAACTCCGAGGACAAGCTTCCGCGGATTCGCATATAGCCGTTGCGCTACTTTGAGGATGTCTTCCGGATGGTGCTGGCCGTCTGCATCTGCGGTAACAACGCCGCGACACTCTGGACATGCACACAGAACGTGATTAAGTCCCGCCTTTAAAGCAGCGCCCTTACCGAGATTGACTGCATGCCTGAGGAGATGGACCTTTGGGAGGGTCTGTACCGCATCGAAGTATTGGTCATACCGCGGGCCGCTCCCGTCATTAATAACAACAACAGCGGCGAACGGGCTCGCCGAAAGCCATTCGACGAGACTCACGAGCCGGTCATCGGGTTCAAACGCGGGTATTAGGACTGCGATTTCCATGTTTTGCTGGAGGTATGGAAGCTAATCACGAATAGACTCTCTTGCGATGGTTGGCATCCCTGGCGGGTTGAGATCGAGTTGCAGCAGCACGGCTTACGAACTATGAAAAATCTGCGAAGGTTCAGGCTGGAAACCGGAGCCGCTTCGAGTGTCCAAAGTCGCCGCAACATGCCGATCGGTGGGCTGGCTCGCGGCGGTGTGCCATCCTCTCCATACAGCGTGTACCACGACGGCAACCGTAATCGCGACAAAGGATCGCACCAGAGCAGGATGTGCAATCAGCAAGCCATATCCAAACCGGACCGCCACTGACCAGGAGAGTGCGACTCCAAAGTACCCAAAGGCTTCTCGTTTTCTGCGTTGACCTAAGGCTGCGGCGAAACAGCCAAACGCCAACCCCGGTACAAGGTCGATCACGTAATGTTGTCCGGCTGTGAGAGTAGCCAGGGCTGTCAATAGCAGAAAGCCTACCGAGACTATCCGCCAAAATTTCCCTTCGGCAAAAAGAACGAACAATAGCGCCGTTCCGAGGTGCAAAGAAGGAAACGCATTCGGCATGCCGCTCAGTCGAACAAGATTTGGCCGTACCACTGGGGAATGCAGCCATGTCGTTCCCAGAGCGTAGATCGGCCCACAGGCCGGCAGCACTGCATAGAGAATCGGTCCGCCAACTAATTCGGCGACATACGCGAATACTAGGGGGCCACTACGATTCCAGTTGCGGCTTAGCAGGTACCAGAAGACCATCATCGGGACCATTAACTCGTAGACCACCTTCAGCGGAATCTGCCAGATACCTTGGAAAGGAAGTGCGATCGAAGCAGACGAGAGACCGAGCGAATCGTCGAGGCAGAGGAGAACATGATCGTACTTCCAGGGCAGCAGGCCATCTGCTCTTCCAAGTACGACACTCAAGAGCCAGCCATAAAAGAGGTTGAGCACGAGCGCGAATACCAGGATCGGACGCGTCTTGTCTTTCTCATCCTTGAGCATCCATAGCACAGCAATGAGCAGCGCGACGAGGCCAATTACGGCGGGGCTTAGTAAGACCCCAAGTAGATTCATTTCCCCATACCGATAGCATCGCGGCTGTTAGTCATGACTCGCTGCACTCAATCGACATAGTCATGGTTTAGCCTCGGGCGAACCGGGCGATGTGTAGTTCGACGCCAGTGAAGCGCCGGGCGCGGAGACCTCCTTCTGCGGGTACAGCGAAACCCGTGGCGGATTGAAATCGGGCTCTACCAGCCACGCCGTACGATTTTTGAAATATCTGAGAAGTTGGATATTGCTATCCGGGTCCATTTCGCGTGCCCAAACCACCTTTGCGTTGTCGATATCGGCGGCGTTATACACCCATTCGTCGGCGATTTTGTGGTCGGGAGTGTAACGAACGACGGCGAGTTGTCCGCCTGGGTATTTCTCTAGCTCGGCAACGGTTTGAGCGCGCGGCAGGCCGAGCGGAGCGGTCCCGTATGCAGTAAAGGATTGCGCGCCGGGCAATTCGATTTTAAGCGGCAGGGCATACAGACGCAGCATAGTCAACATGATGCAGAGGGCGGGAATGGCGCGAACGAGCGCCAGGCCCGCTGAGCGACCTCGCGGCAGTGCAGCGCGCAAGTGACGCATGCATTGCAACAGAATCGCGTACACGCCGGCGGCGAACGGAGCTATGTAATGGGGCAGTAACCACGTCTCTGTAAACAAGCCAACTCCAAAAACACCTCCTGTGATAACGAGAAATCGGATACGTCGATCTCGAAGCGCTCGGGGCAACATTACGAACGGGACAAGCAGCACGCATCCGAAGTAGAAGAGTACGGCGACGCCTAACTTCTTCACGGTTTTCCGAAAGAAACCCATTGGTGATTGCATATCTCGAAACCATTGCAATTCCCCTCCGGAGTAGAACTCGTGCATCACTTCGTGCCGATAAACCGGTTCCGGCCTTGCCGTCTGCCATACAAAATGCGGCGCTGACGCGTATGTAGCCCGGTTCGCCTGATATGCCGGTGTGAGCACGCTGCCGAACACCCGGTAGTTGTAATAACCGATGAAAGCAACAGTGAGGAGAAGCAGCGCTGCGGCCGGCGCGATTCGAGATGCGAGGACAGATGGTGGGGGATGCGGCTTGTTGATTAGCCACCAGCACAACGCAAAAACAGCGGGTATGCAGACGAGCAAGCCTTCGTATGGACGGCTGTTTGCGAGAATTGCCATACCCAGAGCCATCCAGAAGAAGTCGCGAGCGCAGAAAGTCCGCCGGATGCGAGGTAGTGCTCCGAGGACGAGTGCTCCCGCAAGCGCCGTAACTGCACCGCCCCAGTACTGATCGATCCAGTAGCTGAATAAGCCGATCCGAAGAACCGCCAACCATCCCCCCAGGAGTGCCCAGGACGCCGGCATCCAACCCTGCAGCATCCAGCAGAAGGCTGCACACATTAGTGCAGCGCTAGCCCAAACGCCGTACCACGGATGACCCGCGAGTAATTTTCCTGCTGCCAGCACAATGCCCTGCGCAGGAAAATACATCGACATGTAACTCGGATACTGCGTGATGTGGAAGCTCTCAAAGTGGATCCACATTGGAGGCGTCAAATTGGTGAGGCGCCCTGAAGCGAAGGTATCAGCCGCCAGCAAGTAGCTAAAGTCGCCGTAAAGGTGGGGTTGCGGGATAGGCGAGAGCGGAAGGATCAAGAGACGGAGAGCGCCGGCGGAAACACCGACCAGCACGATGGATAAACCTCGTCGGCGCGCCACTCTTCCAAGCACGCGCTCCATTCTCTGAAAAAGCCCGTGACCCGCTCGTGGCCAACAAAACGCAATTGCTGCAGCAAGCAGAGTCAACCCGACTTCAACCAGCAGAAGCGAAGGTCCGCTCGAGACGGATGGCGCCATATATTATCCCTATGTCTGCCCGCGCAGCTTACAGTCGGAGCTGAATGTCCGTAAGCGCGCAATCACCCACTGCGCGGCAGATTCAGAGGGCAGGGGAGCGGATTCAGCACAGGTCCTCTCTCTCCCCTCTTCGAGGTGAGTTCGCGATCTTTAGGTGATGTAATTGTTTAGTGTGGTGCCAATGGTGCTGAAGGCGGTATTTAGATCGGTCGCCAGCGTCTTCATTCCCGCCGTTGCCGCGAACGCGATCAGGGCTATCAGCAGCGCGTACTCGATGAGGTCCTGTCCTTCCTCGTTCTTCAGGGCGGCTGCCATCACTCGTCCCCTGACATACAACTTCAAAAAAGCATTTCGCATGGAAGCTTTCTCCTATTTGCGTTGGATTTCGTGCCTGCGACGGCAAGCTACGCGAGTAAGCTCCTCGCAATCGGATAACCAATTGAGGTTAGGGCCCAGCTTTTCGAAGTCCGCGCATCGGAAGAAGGCTCACAGAAAGAAATGGTGAAGCGCTGCGTCCGCTAAGGCAAAGCGCGGAATGATTGGCGTGGAGATTGCCCGTCGCTATTGATGCTGTCCGGGCGCAAACTAGACTGTACTGTGCTGATCGGTGCAGTTGCACTGACAAGATTCTGGTTTCGAAGCCGGTATCTCTACGACGTCGACTCAGTAAACTTCGCGCTCGCAATCGGCCGTTTTGATCCTAGCGTTCATCAGCCGCATCCGCCTGGTTATTTTTTGTACATTTGCGTTGCGCGGCTCATCAGTGTTTTTTTTCCGGATCCGAACGCGGTCCTGGTTGCCATCAGCATAGCGGCGAGCTGCGGCGCCGCCGCATTGGTCTACTTATTCGCAGACGAGTGGTTTGGAGCCCAGGCGGCCAGGTTTGCCGGACTGCTTTTTTTGTTCTCTCCGCTCGTATGGTTTCACGGGACCGTGGCTCTGACTTACATCGTCGAAGCCTTCTTTTCCGCCCTGATGGGATACATCTGCTGGCGCGTTTACTCCGGATCTAGGCAATGGCTTTTACCGGGCGCTGTAACGCTGGCCTTTGCCGCAGGCGTGCGCCCATCCTCTCTCCTGTTCCTTGGGCCTCTTTATCTGTTTTCGCTGTTAAGCGTGCCTCTCAAGAATGCCTTAATTGGGCTCGGGACTCTGACGGTTGCACTACTTGCCTGGTTTTTGCCGATGATTTACGCGAGTGGCGGACCAACCGCGTACTTCGCGTCGCTGTCGCTATTGTGGCAACTCTCGCCGGGACGGCAGAATGCGCTGCAATCGTTAGCGCTTGTGTCCGCCGTGCGGTTTTCTGTGATGGTTGGCATTCTGGGCATGTGCTTCGGATCTGCGAGCGTGCTCTTCGGCAGGGCGTTGTATGCGAAACCGGTGAGCGAACGGCGACGCCGTATATTCACAGTCGTGTGGATTACGCCTGCCCTGCTGTTTTTTACGTTTGTTTTCCTGCGCTTCGTCAACAGCGGTTATTTGCTGGTAGTGTTTCCTGGGGTCTGCGTGTGGGCCGCTCATTGGGCGTCGGAGTGGTACTCGCGTTCTCGCTTCCAGACAGCGTTCAAGATGGGGTTAATCGCCCTTGCCGCAACGCTGAACGTCGCAATTTTTCTGCAAGCCCCCGTGTACTGCTCGTACGGCGAGGTGCGGCGATTTGAGGCAGAATTAGACAACGTCCGGAAAGCGCTACCACAGGTCGCTTCCCCTCAGCGAACACTGATTGTGGCGTTCGATTCCCATTTTTCGGGCTTCCGCCACGCTGGATACTATTTCCCAAATTACATGGTTGCCGAGTTTCCGGAAACTCAGTTTCCCGCGGGAAGACGTGTGTTTACGATGCAACACCGAGATACCCGCGTTATGCGCCAACTCTCGACCGGCGGCTTTGCGAATTTTGTCCTGTTTCCATTGCCACGAGCTGGTGACGAGTACCGGCGCTATGTGAGCGAGACGCGCTCCAGGTTTCCAGATGAGCACCTGCAGACGATAACCGTTCGCGGCTGCGAGTTCATTACGGGGCCGATCGCGGATCTTAGCCTGCTCTTCCCGGCTACCTCTGACAGATCGGTGTATACGGCGCGTGACTGAACGGGCCACCCTGTGTACAAGCGTTGACACTCAAGAACTGGCAATCCTTTAAAGCAACGAATGCAGCCAAATTGCCGCACTCCGAATTGGTCCTTCGATTGCGAAACTTGACCGGTGGTCCCGCCTGACAAGACATGTCAGTCGATTCACTGCGGGAGGAATGCAGATGAGAAGAGTGCCTTTCAAATTGTCGCTGATCGCCCAGTCTGTGAGAAAGGAGTGCGGACAAGAGCCGATCGAATACGCGCATATTGTTGCTCTGATCGCATTCGCGGCCACTGCGCGTATGAAGAGCCTCGCCGCCGGTCTAAATACCGCCTTCAGCAACGTCGGCACTACCTTGGGTAGCTACGCTTAGGTGCCGGACGACTCGCCGATCGCACATTCGAAATCTATTTCATATGCATTCCATTGCCTGGTGGCCCACCGTCATAGCCGTGATAATCGCGACGGTTTGGGATATTCGCAGCCGCCGGATTCCAAATTGGCTGGTGTTGCCCTTCCTGCTGGCTGGGATCGTTGTTTCGGTCGTGAACCAAGGATGGGGCGGGCTGGGACGGAGTCTTCTCGGGATTTTGCTGGCGGGATTGGTGCTGGGAATTCTGTACTGGCTGGGCGGAATGGGGATGGGAGATGTCAAATTGTGCGCCAGCATTGGCGCGTGGATTGGGCCGACGCAACTGATGACAGCGCTGGTTGTCATGGGAATCTCTGGCGGTTTGATTGCGCTGGTGTGGGCCGCGTGCGGTGGATTTTTGAAGCAATCCTTCAGTGGAGCCGGCGATCTCCTTTTCGGACTGCACAAACGCGGCTTTCGTCCGCATGCAACGCTCGTGCTGTCGAATCCTTCCACGCGCAAAATCCCCTATGCGCCCGCGATTGCGATTGGGACGGTATTTTCGTTCTTCACACTGCCGTGAAAAGGAACGGCAGCCGAGGAGCTATTAATTTGGACCGAACACTGTCTTTGGAGAACAAGCCTTGAACGACAGCGGAAAGCGCGTGGTGTCCAGCTTCGTGAGCGATACTGAATCGCTAAGTATGAGTGCGCTGTCCGTGGTACTAATTGGGCCTCACGAAGAGCGGCGCCGTATGTTGGCCAGAGTACTCGCAGGACCACAGGCAAAGATTGCGCGTGAGTTGACTCGGTATCCGCACGTAGACGATGTCGGACAACTTATGGAGACGGATTACGACGTTGTCGTGATCGATGTCGATGCCGATCCGGAACGGGCACTGGATGTGGTCGAAAACATTTGCACTGCCAGCCATTCGGTTACCGTGATGGTTTATTCTTCTCATGCCGATTCTGAGTTGCTGGTGCGATGTATGCGGGCCGGCGCGCGGGAATTCTTAACCGAGCCGGTCGTTGCGGCTACAGTTGGCGAAGCGCTGGTACGTGCTTCGGCCCGCCGCGACGAGGTGCACCGGCACAGGAAGGCAACTGGGAAACTGCTGGTGTTTGTTAGCGCGAAAGGGGGCGCTGGAGCGACTACTGTTGCCAGCAATTTCGCGATTGCTCTGGCGAGGGAATCCGGCAGCAAAGTCGCTTTACTCGATCTCGACCTCGAACTCGGGGACGCGGCATTGACGCTTGGGCTCGCGACGAAGTTCAGTGCACTGGACGCTTTGGAGAACGCGAACCGCATTGATTCGGAGTTTTTTTCCGCTCTGATGGTGAAGCATAACTCGGGGCTCGCAGTGCTGGGTGCGCCGGATGCGATACCTGCGCACGCACCCTCCAAGAAAGGCGTGCAGAAATTGCTTCGTTTAGCGCGCGAAGAGTTCGCCTATTCGGTAGCGGATGCCGGATCGCACTCGATCGAAATGTACGAGACCTTGTTTGATACTGCGACCACGGTGTATCTGGTCAGTCAAATCAGCATAGCCGACCTGCGCAACTCAAACCGCCTTGTCTCCCGCTACTTCAATGAACCGGAAAGCCCGAACTTGGAGATAGTACTAAATCGGTTCGCAGCACGGAATATGGAAATCGATGAAGCCGCAATTACGAAAGCCTTAACACGACCGGCGAACTGGAAAATCCCGAATGATTTTGTGGCCGTGCGGCGAGCACAGAACGCGGGCATCCCACTCGCCTCAGAAAAAAGCCCGTTAGGGCGTGTATTTACGGACATGGCGCTGGCAGCTTGTGGCAAGAGTGGTGGCGAAGGAAAGAGAAAGAAGTTTGGTTTGTTTCGATAAGTCGACTGAATCGAGATCGAACGCGGACGGAAGCTAATGGAAAAGCTAAACTTTGAGCAGTTCAAGGCAGAAATTCATCGCACTCTGATCTCTAAGCTCGACCTCGAGAAACTCGCAAGTGTCCACAACAGCAAAGCGAAACAGGCCGTGGCCAGTCTGGTTCAGAGCCTTATTGCGGACGAAAAGCTGCCTCTAAGTGCGGCAGAGAAAGAGAAAATTCAATCTGATCTTTTGGACGAAGTTTTTGGCTTGGGCCCGCTGGAATCTCTGCTGCGTGATCCGAAAGTTTCGGACATTCTTGTGAATAGTAAGAGTCACGTCTACATTGAACGGGGTGGGCTGCTGCAACGGACGGATGTGGTGTTCCGAGACGATCGCCACATCATGCAGATCATAGATCGGATTGTTTCCAAGGTGGGAAGGCGAGTGGATGAATCGTCGCCGATGGTCGACGCGAGGCTTCCGGATGGTTCTCGTGTGAACGCGATCATTCCGCCGCTCGCATTGGACGGTCCCGCTTTGTCGATACGGCGCTTTGGAACCGGTCCTCTCTCGGCCCAGGCGTTGGTAGATCTGAAGACCGCTTCGCGCGAGATACTGCAGGTTCTCTCCGCCGCGGTTCGTGCCCGTATCAGCGTTCTAATCTCGGGTGGCACGGGCGCCGGTAAGACGACCTTTCTGAACATGCTTTCGCAGTACATCCCGCAAACAGAACGATTGGTCACGATAGAAGACGCGGCCGAGCTTCAGCTTGCCCAGGAGAACGTCGTGCGGTTGGAGACCAGACCTCCGAACATAGAGGGAAACGGGGCTATCCGCCAGCGGCAACTCTTGATTAACAGCCTGCGCATGCGGCCTGACCGAATCATCATCGGTGAGGTTCGCGGTGACGAAGCATTTGACATGTTGCAAGCCATGAACACGGGGCACGAAGGCTCCATGACCACGATTCACGCCAACAGTCCGCGTGATGCTCTGTCCCGGCTCGAATCGATGGTGGCGATGGGCAGCACCAACCTCCCCGAGCGAACGATACGCCAACAGATTGCGTCAGCGATCACCATCGTGGTGCAGGTCGCTCGCCTGAGTGACGGTACCAGAAAGGTGATGCAAGTCTCCGAGATCGTCGGAATGGATGAAAACGTAATTAGTATGCATGAGATTTTCAGCTTTGCCAAAAAGGGCATCGGGCCAAACGGCAACGTGATCGGCGCGTTCCGCCCCAGTGGGATACGGCCGAAATTTCTAGAGCGGCTGCGAGTGTCTGGGGTGGTTTTGCCGGGCGAGCTTTTTGAAAGTGCGATGGAAGTGAGTTGAGTGTGACGGAGGACAAACGAAGATGCTCCTGGCCGCGTTAGTTTTTGTCAGCGTGTTCACGGTTGCCGCGCTATTGATGATCGCAAGCCGGATGGGCGCATCCGAGAGAACAAAACAGACCATGGCCAGATTGGATGCGGTCCTGGTTGTTGAAAATCAAAGGGGCCCAGCAGATGAGCTGATAGATGTTCGCAAGAAAGAACTGATCAGCGCTATCCCTCTGATAAATCGGTTACTCCTACATCTCGAACTCACACCGAAGTTGCGATCTTTTTTGTATCAGGCGGACGTGAGGCTGACGCCGGGAGGACTGTTGCTAATGTCGCTGACCGCCTGGACATTCAGTTCTTACTTGATCTACCTGAGGACTGGTAGTTTTCTGCTTTCAGTAATCTTGGGGTTGCTTCCGGCTAGCGTGCCGCTTGCGTATGTATCTCACAAACGAAGCAAACGATTCCAGGCATTTGAGGAGGGGCTACCGCCGGCGATTGATCTCATGGTCAACGCTCTGCGCGGCGGCCACAGCCTTGTTTCCGCCATAGAGCTTGTGGGTAAGGAAGTCGCCGACCCCATCGGCCGGGAATTCCGCGTCTGCTTTGATGAGCAGAACTATGGTCTTGATTTGCGGACGGCGATGGAAAATCTGTCCGTCCGCGTTCCCACTCAGGATGTCCGGATCATGATGACGGCGATTATCATTCAGAAAGAATCGGGTGGAAATGTCGCTGAAGTCCTCGACAAATGCGCTTATGTCATCCGAGAGAGATTTCGCCTGAAGCGGGAGGTCCGCGTCAAAACTGCGCAAGGCCGCCTCACGGGAGGTATTCTTTCATTTCTGCCTCTGGTTTTGGGGCTCCTTCTTTTCTTGGTAAATCCCGAGGGCATTAGCCTGTTATGGCGCACTCCGCTGGGCCAGAAGATGTTGTATACGGGCGTAATGTTAACGATCGTTGGAACGTTAGTCATTCGAAAAATCGTGCGCGTACGGGTCTGAAAACTTCCTATGGGACTTGCTGTTCTTGCATTCGTGTCTATTTTTATGCTAATCAGCAGCGCGGGGCTCTTACTGTTCTATCGCGCTGGTATGATGCAGCGACTATCGGCAGCGATCTATCCGCCCGAAAGTGGCAACTGGTTAAGTCGCCTGAAGATGAATCAGGCGGGGAGCTCGTTGAAGGCAGTTGTACAACCGTTCGAAAAGGTTTTACCGAAAAGCCCTAAAGAGGTTTCCGTCACCGAAAAACGCCTTATTCGTGCTGGTTACCGGGAAGACGCTCATGTGCGGATCTTATTCGGTTCCAAAGTAGTTACACCGATCTGGTTATGCATCCTGATCGCCGCGACCGGAATTACTAACTACGTGAGCCCGTTCTTTGCCTATGCGTGTGCGTTGGCACTGGGCTATCTGGCTCCTGACTTCTGGCTAGGGCATCGGATAAAGAAGAGACAGCTGAACATTCGTCTCGGGCTTCCTGAGCTTCTAGATTTGATGGTGGTCTGTATCGAGGCGGGACTTAGCCTTGATCAGGCGCTCGCCCGCTCCGCCGAGGAGTTGAGCACAAGCCAGCCTGAAATCAGCGACGAGTTCGGATTGGTCCTGCTGGAACAGCGGGCTGGCCGGCCGCGGCTCGATGCTTGGCGGCACCTTGCCGAACGCGTTGATATTGACATCATCCGCACGCTCGTTTCGGCAATTATTCAAGCGGAACAATTTGGTACCAGTATTGCAAAGACATTACGTATGTATTCTGATACGCTGCGCGTTCAGCGGCGTCAAAGCGTGGAGGAAATGGCGGCTAAGACCGCTGTGAAATTGGTATTCCCACTCGTCCTGTTTGTCTTGCCCTCATTGTTTGTTGTGGCGCTTGGGCCGGCCATCATCACAATGGCGGAGTCGTTTCAGAAATTCCTTAAGTAACTGAAAAGAAAGAAGTCTTGACATGGATAATGTAACTCTGATCCGGGTTATCGCCGGGGTTCTGTTTGTAGTAGTCCTGATCATCGTAATCCAGCGCCGTCGCAGCCGAGTCCGCTGAACGTGCCGGGTTGTTCGCTAATGTCACAGTACGGATACACCCGACGGAACCGATTACCGTAGCACTGAAGTTGTCGAGCAGTTTAAAGAGAGGAGCGCACTGGCCACTTTGTCCGATGCTGGGTGCCAGCGCAGCATGTATCCACCATCCATCACCGTGAAGAAGAACCCCGGGCGCTACTGTGTTTTCAACAAGACACGGGAATCTTTTTTGAGTCTGGGTATCGCCGCCGCTGATACCTATTTCGCACGCTTAAAGGGGCTGTTAGGAAGACTTCGATTGAAGCCTGACGAAGGGATCTGGGTGATTCCGTCGCAAGGCGTTCACACAATAGGTGTGCTTTTTGCGATCGACCTAATCTATTTGAACCCTGATAATCGAGTAATTCACGTGAGCGAGTCGTTTGGCCGATTTCGGATCGGGCCGATTTTCATAAGCTGCTCGAGTGTTTTGGAGCTACCGACTCGAACCATTTACACCTCACAGACGCAAGTAGGGGATGAGTTGCTGATCTGCCAGCCGGAGGAGATGGAACAGTACTTAAAGGAGAGTCAAACGAGAACAACTTACAAAACCGGTTGAGACTGAGTGGATGCGGTCAGAAAAGCGGCGAGCGATATGAATTTGCAAAGTTGGTTAAAACATGCACCGCCAAAGGTAAATCGCGCGTTACGATACGTCAAGCCGGGGATTGTTGCTTATTACTGGAATGGGGGCGCGCCAAAGGAAAACCTCGTAAGAGATGTTAGTGCGACCGGTGCTTACGTATATACGGCGGAGAAATGGTGTGTCGGAACGATTATTTGGATTGCGTTTCAGCAACAGGCAAGCAACGGAAACGCTTCATCCTCAGTACCGACGATCACCTTACCCTGCAGGGTCGTTCGGGATGGCCCGGACGGATTCGGCGTTAACTTTATCGTGACTGAGCACAAGAAGCGCAAAGCTGTGGATCGATTTATTCAGGAGGCCATCGCGAATCACGGACGACCGTCGCAACACGAAATTCACCCGACGAGCTCAGAGACAAAATGATGAAGAGATCAGGCTGCGAGCGCGGGCAAGCCATGATTTTTATGGTGCTGTGCCTGACCGTCATGCTCGGTTTTTTGTCGTTAGCTGTTGACGTCGGGCTCCTGTTCCGCTCAAAGAGAGTGCTGCAGACGGCAGCGGACAGCGGCGCTATCGCCGGAGCCTTGGAAGCTAACTATGGGGATATGACGGCGGCAGCCCAGGCAGCGACCGCGCAGAACGGTGTAACCAACGGATCGGGGGGAGCCACCGTTAAAGTCAACAGCCCCCCCGTGTATGGGGCGTTCGCGGGGAAGTCTGGTTACGTGGAAGTAATTGTTTCGCAGAGCCAACCAACATTTTTCATGAAGCTATTCAGCCGCAGCTCCATGGCAGTGAGCGCTCGGTCTGTAGCAGCTCTCACCCCCGGTCAGTTTTGTGTATATACATTGGGCACTGTGGGTGGTGCTTCAGTCCCGGGCATCGATAATATTGGAATTGAATTCCTGTATCTGCCGCACTGCGGGCTGGTAGATAATTCGGATATTGATAGTTTCATTCTTGATCTTACAGCTAATTACGTCGGACTCGTCGGTCACGATGCGGGCTTCGACTCCATCTCACCGAGTCCGGTGAAAATAGCCCCGGTGAGCGATCCTTTCACGTACTTGAGTGAGCCATCTACAGCAGGTTGCGGTGCGATGCTCAAATTGACTCCGGGTAATAACACTGCGAGTCCAGGGTGTTATGACGGACTCAGCATTACCGGCGCGTCCACATACACGTTTAAGTCGGGTCTCTACGTCTTCAATGGGCCGGTCAGCTTTGTAGGCGCAGGAATTCTTCAAGGGTCAGGTGTCACCTTTTACTTCAATAACACCTTTGCTTTCGATAGTGCTGCGCTTATGACTCTGTCGGCTCCAACAAATGGCGCGTGGAACGGGGTCCTTCTTTTTGAGAGCCGAGCCGATTCCAATCCAGTCGCGCTAACCGGCCTTAACTTGTCCGTCCTGCAAGGAATCATCTATCTGCCGAACGCGGCTCTGGATATCTCTGGAGTTGGACTTATGCAACTGTACGATCCTTTGGTCGTGGGCCAACTCAAGAATAATTTTGCTTTCACTTTCGCGGTCAACTTCCAGAACTATAACTCGGTCAATGCGTCGAACCCCCTCGCGCAGGCAAGGCTGGTGGAGTAAATTATGATCAAAAGGACTAAGGCAAATGCACGTGATTGCAGTAGCCGTGTCGGCATGCTTGTGCGCCGCGGCAGCATATGCGCCTCCGGGGGATCAGCATTTGTAGAGCTTGCTCTCGTGGTGCCGATTTTCGTTCTGCTGTTGGTCGGAGCGGCGGAATTTGGCCGCTTGGCGTATGCTGGCATCGAGGTTACTAACGCTGCCCGCGCCGGAGTCGCTTACGGGGCGCAGAACCACGTAACCGCCTCGGACCTTACGGGGATGCAGCAAGCGGCGCAGAATGATGCGTCTAATGTGACCAGCCTGAGTGCGACCGCAAAGTATTTCTGTACCTGCTCCAACGGTAACTCTTCCACCTGCGCAGTAACGGATTGTGCGGGTGCTCGAATTCTCGAATTTGTTCAGGTAAATACCACGGCAACGGTGAATCCTCTGTTCTATTACCCAGGGCTCCCGAAGACATTCACGCTGCAGGGACAAGCGGTTTTGAGGGTCGAACAATGAGGGCTGCCGCTCTGACCACACGGCGCGGGCCAAGCGAAAGCGGCTCCTCCGTTCTGGAAATGGCACTCTCGCTCATCATCCTGCTGACATTTGTGTTCGGGATTTTTGAGGTCAGTGAGGCGGTTTTTGCGTATCACGTAATTTCCGATGCCGCCCGTGAAGGGACCCGGTATGCGATTGTTCGAGGATCATCCTGTAGTGTTATCACTCCGTGCCCGGCGACAGGGGCAAATATTCAGACGTATCTGCGAGGTCTTGCGCTTCCCGGAATCAATCCGAACTTGATGACAGTAGCCGCAGCCTGGCCTACCAGCGGATCCGCTTGTACGCCGTCGGCTAGCCCGTGCAACAATCCTGGGAATCTGGTTCAGGTGACCGTAACCTATAACTTTTCTCTGTCCATTCCATTTGTGAAAGCCAGGACGATCACCATGTCCAGCACCTCGCAAATGGTGATTTCGACCTGAGGTCGGATCCTACTCCGGTTCCCGCGGAATGATCAGCAAAACTTCGACTGCTGTCGGTTCGCCGTCACGGCTGGCTGGACGAAACGCCCATAGCTTGAGCGAGTGCAGCAGGAAATCTTTCTTTTCGAGCTCTTCCGGGAATACCATCGCTAACTGATCAAACTGGCCCGCCTCGGTAAGCATTCCGTGAACCATAATGTAAGTGGGATCTGAATCGCTCCATCTGTCTGGACGCATAATCAGAAAGGGCCACGGCGCGTCTAGAGGAGTAGCTCTCGCTTTAACAGGAATTTTTTTCTCGGACGTTTTGGGTAGGCAATATTGTAAGATCCAGCTCTTGCGAAGTCCCACCTTCAAATACACGGTGTAGACAACCTTGCCGCCGAGCGCACCGGCGCTCTCGGGATAGCGTGCTGAATCTGCCGAACCAAGGACGACGACGCCAAACTTCCCGTCCTTCGGCAGATTAATGCGTGTCAGTCCCGCCGTCCCGTTTCCGAGCCCGTCTCGAGACCCGAGGCCATCACCGCTGTTCGAATCGCCGGCGCCTTGGCCGGCCGCTCCGGTTCCTCCGCGCGCCAGAGCCGAAGGAGCCAGTTCCGCCGCCTTCAGCGTTGCCGTTCGAGCGGCCGGATTCCGTACCCCCAGTTCCTGCCATTTTCTCCGCCGAAGCACCTGATTCTTTTCCGCCGCTTCCGTTTCCGACGGTTTCCGATGGTCCTACACCCGGGCCATTCGCCCCTTCGCCGTGCCCAGTGATGCCCTGATTCCCGTTGGCCGCCGAGCTATCACCAGCGGATGAGGATCCGCTGTTTGCACCGCCTGAAG
Organism: uncultured Acidobacteriaceae bacterium; assembly: GCA_963842195.1. GTDB lineage: Bacteria > Acidobacteriota > Terriglobia > Bryobacterales > Bryobacteraceae > Bog-105. Next base: position 17,501 of record CAWJFN010000018.1, on the reverse strand, counting down.
GAGCCACCTCGTTGGCGGGCGGAAGAGCAAGCGCAGTAGTAGAACGCAAGGGACTATCCGGTAGCGAGATCAGATTGGCTGGGCTTGGCTGAACTGAATCCGCCAAGCCGATCTGCGGAATCGCCTTTGCCTTCTCCTGCCCCGCGCTCGCGACAGGCGATGCTACTGACGGCGGATGGACCAAATGGGGAACATCGTTCACAAAAGCGGACGACATGTTCAGCTCCGCTACCTCGGTTTCTCGATTGGGAGGTTCAAGCGCCGGAGCAGCCGGCAGGCGCGGCGTGACCTTCGCAGGTTTTTTGGCAAGGGGCGCGATGAATTGTCTTCTCATGGCCGGTGCCTCCGTCTGGGTCCACAGGAGTGCCAGGGGAAGCGCGATCTCATGCTTCAGCGTGATATCGGGCGGAACATCCAACTGTATAAGAGTCTGCTTTCCGGCCTTTACGCGCGTATTCGGCGGTAACTTAAATCGGCGATGCTCCGGGGTAGGGGAAGGCTCGACGAGTGTAGCTGATTCAGATTTTCGGCTGCCCCCAACGGTCGTTTCTGCGGAAGAGCTTGGTCCTTTGTTCGCTGTCGTAAAACCGCGGATGGCCGGAGCTCCTGATCGGCTCGCACCGGCAGAGACGCGCTCCCGCTGTTCACGAGGGGCTTGCAGCTGGAGAAAGCGTACCGAGTACTTGCGAGTGATTGGGCCTTCTACCGTCTTGGTTACATTCACAGACCACAGTGTCATTACCGCGATCGAGATGGCGTGAAGTATAACGGAGGCGGCAAAGGGTGAAAAACGTCTTTGCGAAGGTGGCGTCTGTACTAAAAGCATTGTCGAAAGCGATGGTGCTCCCTGGGGAAGTCAATTTACGGTGCGCTTTTGCCCACCAAATTCGAAACGTGCTGACGAGGGTTTAAGTGTTGCAAAACAATGACCGAACAAAATCGCGTTACTTCTTGGTCGCAGGCCAGATAGGGGTGTCTACATCGCTATACTTTGTCGCCTCGGATGTAAACAGGCGTGCACACCTGCCCAGCGGCATACAAGCATAACCAGCTGATTCGTCGGATCTCACGCTGTTCCTTCTTGGCCACCAGATTGCGCGTAGCAGAGAGCCCAGAAATTCGGGAGTGAGCAGTCTATGAACCGAAGACTATCCATAATTCTTTCTCTTGCCTTCGTTATTGCAGCGGCCTCCAGCTATCTCGTGTACAGAATAGCGGTAAACCAGATGCGCGCACAGCCGCGTGCGACGCGGATCGTTGTGGCATCGCGAAACCTGGAGATCGGCACTGTGATTCGGGATATCGACCTGACAAGTGGCGAGTGGGTTGGTTTAGCACCGAAAGGTTCTTTTACTGGAAAAGACTCTGTAGTGGGACGGGGAGTTGTGGCGCAGGTTTATGAGGGTGAACCCATTTTGGACAATCGGCTGGCCGCGCCGGGTTCGGGCGGCGGCCTGGCCGCAACCATCAGGCCCGGTATGAGAGCGTGCGCTGTAAGAGTGGACGATGTGGTGGGCGTGGCCGGTTTTGTAGTCGCGGGTATGCGAGTGGATGTGCTGGTATCCGGGGTTGCTAACGGCGGAGCCCCGACAGATGCAAAAGTAAGGACGTTATTGCAAAACATCGAAGTCCTTTCCGCAGGAACCAATATTCAAAAAGACAATGAGGGGAAGCCCGTGCAGGTACAAGTAGTGAACCTGTTGGTTACGCCTGAGCAAGCTGAGCTGCTCAGTCTGGCAAGCAATCAGACAAAGATCCAATTGGTCTTGCGCAATCCGCTGGACACGGAAACCCCCAAGACGCCGGGTGTTGCGATGGCCAGCCTCTTCGCAGACGCTGCCCCCAAACCGAAGCCAGCCGTGTTGAAGAAGCAAGTTGCAGTTGAGAAACCCGTTTCGCCGCGGATTTATCTCGTACAGGTTTTGAATGGCGGGAAGCACACCGAGGAAAAATTTAGCGATCCAGGCCAGCAATGACGCTGGCCTGAACAGAGGAGCAACATTGAAACGGAACCGGGCAGGCGCGCCTGCGGCAATCCTGACTAGTTGTTTTTTGGGCTTTCTTCTGATAACCGATGCTCGATCCGAGCAGCAGCCGCAAACGGCCCCGGCGCCCCAGACAACGGCCGCGTCCTCCGAGGAGTCGCCGAACGATCTCCTGATCACAGTTGGTAAGTCCGTAGTAGTGGACAGTGCGCTTCCGATAGAGCGCGTCTCTGTCGGTTTCGGCGACGTGGCTGAAGCGAACGCCGTCGGGCCGAAGGAAGTACTCGTAAATGGGAAAGCGCCTGGAGAAACCAGTCTCATCGTTTGGCAGCAGGGCGGTGGGAAATTGTTTTTCGATGTCATAGTGCAGCCGAGCCGATTCGCGAATAATGCGCGTGCCGAAACCTTGCGGAGAGAAATCGCGAGGGAGTTGCCCGGACAAAAAATCGAGCCGACCGTCGAAAACGACTTGATCTTCTTGCGCGGCACGACGAAGGACCTGACCAGCGCGGAACGGGCAGTGGCTATTGCTGCGTCCCTTGGTAAGCCAGTAAATCTGCTCTACGTCGAGGTGCCGGCGCCCGAGTCACAGATTCTGTTAAAGGTCCGGTTTGCTTCGGTGGATCGAACCTTAAGTAAACAATTAGGAATCAATTTGTTTAGCACTGGCGCAACCAGAACTATCGGATCCGTGACAACACAACAGTTTGCGCCGCCATCGCTGAGCAATTCAGGAAGTACCACTGGCACTGGTGTAACCAGTAATGGAGTCACTGCTACTCTCTCCAATGCCCTGAACTTGTTCTTTTTCCGTCCCGATCTGAATCTGGGCGCGACGATCCAAGCCTTAGAAGCAAGGGGCGTTGTCCAGATATTGGCTGAGCCAAACGTTTTGGCGCAGAACGGAAAACAGGCAAGTTTTCTTGCGGGCGGAGAGTTTCCATATCCTGTGGTACAGGGCGGGAACGTAGGAGGAACAACAGCGGTTACGATCCAGTTCCGGCAGTTCGGCGTACGCCTGAATTTCATTCCCACAATCACGCCGCGTGGAACGATTCGGCTTCAGGTTGCCCCGGAAGTTAGTTCTCTGGATTACACGAATGGCGTCACTATTTCAGGCTTTACAGTCCCTGGAATCGATATCCGAAACGTCGAGACCGAAGTTGAATTAGCCGAAGGCCAAAGCTTTGCCATCGGTGGACTTCTCGACAATCGGGAATCGGAGAACTTAAGCAAGATTCCCTTCATCGGCGACATCCCGATCTTAGGAAAATTCTTCCAATCGAAGACCAAGAGTAGATCGAATACAGAATTAATGGTTATCGTGTCACCTGAGATAGTTCATCCGGTGCCGGCTGGTCAGCAAATTCAGCTACCAAACTATCCGGTGCAATTTCTAAAGCCGAACACAGGAAAACCCATGACCACACCCGGCCAGAGCGTCACCGGCACGGTTCCTGTGACACCGCCCACCGCATCAGTGCCAATGGAGTCTCTTATCAGGAGTCAATTGGAGAATCCGCTTGTCGTAACTTCGACGTCGAGTGCGACATCGATGGGTGCAGGCCAACAGGGCGCCGCTACGAGCAGTGCTGCACCCGCTCCAGTAGCCGCAACGCCCCCACATTAACATCGTGAGGCGCGCGCATGTTCAAATCGTCGTCTGACGGTTTAGGCCCACGAAGACGAGAGGAATGACGGCTGCCGGGGCTAGAATGATAGTCCGAAATGAAACCCGCGACAGCACCATCGCGGACTTTGCAGACGTTGCTGATACCAGCGCAAGCAGGTGCAAAGGGTTGCTCGGGCGCGACAGCCTCTCACCCGGCGAAGGCCTATGGATCATTCCTTGTGAGGCCATTCATACTTGCGGCATGCGATTCGCGATTGACATCATATACCTTAACCGTCAGAAGAGGGTCTGCAAGCTTCTCAAGAACATAAAGCCTTGGCGCCTGTCAATGTGCGCATTTGCGAATTCAGTTCTGGAAGTTCCCGCCGGGACGATTGAGCACACCGGTACGCAAAAAGGAGATCAACTCTGTTTCTCGTCCCGTGATGGAGTAGACAGAACAGTACGCTAGCGGGGCATCACTTCACAGCCCATAAGACGATCACGTTCCATAGCACAACACCGGTGTACAGTACGTTTGCGAAACGCAACACATAGGGTCGGCGGCTAAGCAGCAGGACGAGAGCAACGAGAATCGTCTTGCTCACTACCACGGCAAGAAGTCGTCCCATCCAAGGCATGAGGCTGCGGACGACGGGATTAAGTTCGACTCCCCCGCGCGAGAATACTGCCAATGTCGTGAGCAGATCCAGCAATTGAAGCGCAATGAAGATGATGATGATGCGCCGGCCGACTCTGCGTGGACATGACGCCTCGTTCACGCGATCTTCGCTTTACTCACTTCCGCTCGCATGGGCTTTGTTGTCCAGGCGACCTACGGTAATGTAGTGTCGGCCGAGACGATGATGCCGCTCTCCAACGTTGCCCTTGTGAGTTGAGTGCGGTCCCTGCTGAAATAGTAGTAATGTTCGAGAACATGACCGCTGCGCATCTCAGTTACACGCGCGGTGGGCTCCCCGTATCGAGCCCGGATCTGAGCGCCCGACGCACCCACAGGGATGTCTTTCCCGGTCGGGAATCCCGAGCCAGGGGCAAAAATTTCCGTTTTGGACATCGGGAACTCGCTGACCTCAATATCATCAGTTCCTGTAATTTGGCCAGTCTTATCCGGCCGGCGATCGTGGAATCGTGACGTTTTGGCTCCCGTCTTCTCGCCGAGTTTGCCGGGAAGTTTACTTATACCTGAAGGAGCAGAGTTCACCGCATTCGGCCCCCACTGCGGAAGCCATTGTCGCGCATTCCAAACTCCAAGGCCTATCAGGCCGATAAAGGCGGCCAGTAAGACGACCTCTATGCCTCGCATTCGAACCTACTCCTCGTTTCGTGATAACGCACCCATCTTGACCGCAAACGCGATTGAAAGAGAATTCGGGGCAATCGTATCACAGGCTTTGCATTTGCAGGGCCGTTTTGACCAACGCCGTACCCCCATTTAGTCGTATACGCGTGGCTCGTTCGGAAGCACAAATGCTGCGTAGACTGAGCCGCTGGCTCGCATCGGTACGCGAGGCACGCCAGGCTTCCTGAATACGTTTGAGACAAAGCAGACATCAAGCTCGGTTTATGAAAGATGTTACGCGAGACCGGTCGAGACAGGCTGGCCCGCCTCGACGCTCGCTGACCAACGTGCGATGGGCGGATCGAGTTCTGGACGAGCTTTCCTCATGCGCACGCAGCTTTCCGAATTCACATGGCGAAATGGCCGGGTTGCTGTTTGGAACGACAGCTACCGGTTTTGCCGTTGTCGAGGTGGCGACGACGGTTCAACTCGACAATTCGGTCGACAGCGGGTTGACAATGGGTGAGCGTCTTGGCAGGGGTTTCGATGAATCCATATCGAAATCGAAGCTGCGGCCCGAGCTTGCTTCGCTTGAGGTGATCGGCTGGTGGTGCGTGCGTTCCGTTGAGGACATTTGTCAACTGAAGAAAGAGGTAAAGTTTCACAATCAGCAATTCCGGCGAATAAGCGACATTCTTCTCGTCTTGAGACCGGGACCGGCCGAAACCGCGTCCGCGACTTTGTACACGAGATGCGTTGATCTGCCCCTTTCGCCCGAGCACTGCGTCATCGCAAATCTGCACCTCTCTGGTGCGAGAGAGTCGAACCAACCGACACCTTCTACGGTTTCCTCAACAGCAATCACTCCCCACCTGTATCGGAAGATCGATAGAACGGTTAACGAGGTCGACGGAGTTAGGAAAACAGCGAAGCGGCGTTTTGCATTTTCAAATTCGCCCGCATGGCTGAAGAAATCCCGGCGCCCGAGCAAGTCCGGGGAGCACCTGCAACAGAGAATTTTGCGGAGCACCGTATCGCTCTTGACCGAAGCCCGCAATCATGTTTTCAGCGCTCGAGCAGCATTGAGCCGATTTATGGTCGGGCCGATTACGGCAGCGAAGGCACACAACAGTCGATGGGTAGTGTTGCTCCTGTTTTTCTTGCTTGCTTCAGGTGTCTGCTTGGCACTGGTACATTTTCGCTTCGGCGCTGCGCAATCGAATCGGTCCCATTTAGTTTCTGCGGCTTCAGATTCCGGTTTGCAAATGCGGGCAGATGTGAGGGGAGAAGGAATTCTGGTCAGCTGGAATCGGGCCATCCAAGCTCTCCGATCAGCGAAAAGTGGCGTTCTGCTGATCCAAGATGGGTCTCAGACGCGAACCGTGGAGCTGGAGCCGAGCCAACTCGCGAACGGCTCCCTCTTGTACCAGCCCAGCACAGTCGACGTAAATTTTCGGCTAACCGTTTATGGCAGCGACGGATCGAATCTCACCGATAACGTGCGGGTCCTTGACGGAGTGGCACAACCAGCCCGCGTCGACGCCTTAGCAGCGTCAGACGCGCACTCGCCGACAGACGCTGTTGCAAAGACGTCAAGTGCTGGGGCGGATCGCCAAGTGCCCAAGTCGGGAGAGCAGTCAGTTCCTGCGGTTCAAGCGAGAACGACTCCAGCTCTTGTCGCTCATCGATCCTCTGGCATCGCGGCCCGACCCACAGAGGCGCCCCCCCCGGTATCAGAAGAACCACACGCGAACGAAGTTAAGGTCGATACTCCTGCATCTATTGCTAAAGCGCACAGGTCGACAGCTTCTCCCGAATCGGCGGCCGCAAACACGCGTGCGGCTCAATCCCCCTCGGTTGATGGTAAGGCTGTAGAGACGTACATGCCCCCTCGACCGTTAAAGACTGTAATGCTAAACGCAGCCTTATTCGAACCGTCATTGCTCGCCGGCGTTACACAAATCGAGGTTGAGGCCGACATCGACGCATTCGGACGAGTCACCACCGTCCGACCTCTGACCAGCGGTGAAAATATGAGCGAGCTTGTAACCGCCGCGGCCGTCTCCGCCGCAAAGCAGTGGGTCTTCGAACCCGCTAGAATCAGTGGAAAAACCATTGCCGCCAAGCACAAGATCGTTTTTCGTTTGAGCCAGCCTTGAACTCGCAGCTCAAGCTTGCATCGTTACGCACGATTTATGGGTGCAGCTTACGATCATTAGAGTGCTACTGGATAAGTCCGAAGACCACGACGCTATTCGTTGTACCAACTATTACGCGGCCATCGGCGATGGTAGGCGTGATGTACTTGTTGCCGGGACCGAAGGAATCACGTCCCGACGACGCCTGACTGCTGTTGTAGAACTCGGTTGCTAGATTCGTGGCATCGTAGGCGTGGAGCACTGCCGGGTTCGAATTCTCCACCGCCCACAGAATCGCATTACTGGTGCCGTTTGCTGAGATCGCCGGCGTGGCTCCGGGATATTCGTACGCTATCGCCGTCAGGGAGGTCGGTGGGGTGCGCAGTAGCGCTCCATTCATCGCAAACGCCTGTATCGCGGCGCCGGACGCGCCGTAGTATACCGTGCCGTTGAACCAGGCTGGAGATCCGAATTCGGGTCCTCCCAAGACGCCGGTCTGCTGCTGATAAATCGTGATGTTACCCTGCGGATCAAATTTGCCCATGTTCTGCCGATTGAATACATAAATGTTCCCATCCTTGCCCGCACCGGTAGCGAGCTGAACGGATTGTCCGCTTGCGGTCGTCTGCGGCGGCAACAGCAGCACGCCACCCGAACCCAAGTCAACGTCCTGGTCTGATTCCGCAAGTGTATTGGGCATGGTCCAGTAGTCTTCGGCGATCAGTTGATTGTTTCCCGTGCGAAGCCTAACGAATGAGTTGCCGAAGTCGCCCAGACTTGGAAAGCCATTAATGTCCAGCGCCGTATCAAAGGTCCCGTTACCCACGCTGACAAAAATACGGCCTGTATCCACGTCAGCCGCAATCCCAGCGCCCGAGTTCCAAAGCGCTCCGTCTCCGCCATTCGGGGCGAAGTTAAATACACTGTTCTGATGTAACGTCAACTGGTCATAGCCGAGCAGCCAGCCAGTAAAGGGCGGGATGTCGCAGTGCGAGCCCCAGCCTGTGTACACCGTGCCATTCAACAGAAGCAGACCCGGCCGGCTCTTGTACTGGCCTGGATCGAAAACGGCTTGTCCATTGCTGCTGTCGACACCCGCACCCGGATACGTTGCGGCGATCTCGACCGGACCTCCGAATTGCTCTTGACCGGTCGTGATATCGAGCGCGTGCAGCCGGTGATGATAACTGCCTCCCGAGTCTACACTCATTCCCAGCAGGTAAATGGTCCCGTGAGGTCCAGCCGTGAGATCGATCACAGGCGTTGCAGTACTTCCGATTTCAGGCGTGACCTGCCCGCAGCCTCGGTCGTCGGAAGGCTTCTCATTCGCCTGCAACAAGCTCACGTGCCAGTAGATGGTGCCGCTCGCCGCATCAAACGCATATACAGAATCGTGCTCGGTAGCAGCGTAAACAACCGAACGGGTGCCCTGCCCTGGAATTCCTATCTGAGATACGTACAACGGCTGCGCATCTACTTTCCCGTCGACATTGACGGACAACAGCTTTCCGAACGAGGATGAACGCACGTTCGTCGGCGTCAAAATGGATTCGGTCAGATTTTGGCCTGTGCGTGCAATGTCGTTGTGATACGTCAGAACGTTTGTTTGTGTCTGCGGAGTAAGGGTTGGTGTCGGCGTGGGCTGTGTAGTCACCGTCGATTGAGTGCTGCCGCCGCAGCGCAGCATCATGATTGTCAGCGCGGCAAACAGGAACCCGGAGTTGCGCGAAGAATCGAAAAGGCGCATTCTGTCCGCTAGGTTAGCGCGTATTTGCGCGCTCAAACAGACTGCAACGCGACCTTTTTTCCCCGCCAGGGCCAGGTTCTCGCGCACGAATGTCTCGTCCCACAGATTGGAATTGACAGCCGCGATGTGGGGGTTCTGCAGCACCCAGAGATAACCTTTCAGCGGTGGCTTCATGTCACCCGGAATGATTCGATTCAGTTTGTCAATTCGCCACTGGGGTATCGGCTGCAGCTGTTTGTGATGCGTGGCAACGGCATGCGCCGTCTTCATCGCAATCATACCGACATCTTTTGAATACGCGTCCACAATGGCCTGGTCTAAATAGCCTCCATTGATAAGGTTGTAAGCCATTTGTACGCCATCGTAATGGCCGAGTTGCGTCGCTTTTCGCAGCACACCGGCAGGATCGTTATGAGAAGTCACACCCAGGAAGCGTATCTTCCCCTGTTTCTTCAGCTCCAGGAAAGTCTCGTAAATGTGAGGATTGTCGAGCTCTCCAGCCAGATTGGCGCCGTGCGGGCACATCAAAAAATCGAAATGATCCGTTCCCACGCGCCGCAGACTACCCTCCAAAGAATCGGTGATGCACTTTCGAAACTCCGGACTGCCCTCTACCTGATGGCCGTAGTCGGGCATCATCGCGGCGCTCAGATAAGCGCCAGTGAACTGATCGGGCTGCCCGGGAAAGTAAGTGAGATAGTAACCCGGCTTTTCCACTAAGCTGTCGTGACGAATAACATCCACCCGTCGCATAACGGCGTTTTGCTTGTCCGCCGGAAGGCCTTTGAAAATGTCGTGATAGAGACGATTTCGTAGGTTGCCAAAGGCGCTCACCTTGGTCTGGAGGAACACTTTCTCGCGTTTGGCGGAACCGCTCAGAAATTTCCCGTACGCGATCTCGCAATCGCCATTGCCATAGGCCGGCGCCATATCCAGGTAGTTCAAACCCATTTCGAGAGCGAGATTGAGATGCTCATAGTTGTCCGAAGCGATCGGGTCGCCGCCCGAAACGATCTCTGAAATCATCAGCCCGGAACGGCCAAAGCGGCGATACGCCATGCCCGGTTGTTTGTTCCGCCACTCCACATTCGATGCCGGCTCCTGAAATGCGCGGCCGGCCGGCGATGCAGTGGATTCTGAAGCTGTGGCAGCGGCCACGGCAGCGAGAGACGATCCCAGAAATTCGCGCCGCGTATTCACCTGGCTCATTGACTAGCTACCTCCATTCGACTTCCTGATTGTCGCGCAGATGGCATGGCATGGCGCTCCCGGCGAGTGAGACACGCAATGGCGTGATACAGCCCAACTTTCCTCACGCTTTGCCGATAAGGTAGGAATAGGATATGTGCGGCATTGCCGGATTTGTGAGTTTTAGCGGCTCCTCGCGTGCCATGGATTCGGTTTGCAGCATGTTGCCGCAACTGGCGCGGCGCGGGCCGGATGCGGAAGGGACGGCAACCTGGCCGGGCGTTGCCTTGGGACACAGGCGCCTGGCAATTCTGGACCTGAGCGATCTCGGCCGCCAGCCGATGGTATCGGATGACGGACAGATCGGACTCGTGTTCAACGGTTGCATCTATAACTTCCTGGAGTTGCGGTCCGAATTGCAGCAAGAAGGACACCGCTTCCGCTCCGAGTGCGACACGGAGGTTTTGCTGCGTGGTTATCAGGAGTGGGGCATCGATAAACTCGTCGCACAACTGCGCGGCATGTACGCGTTTGCGATCTGGGACCATCCTCAGCGCGTGCTGTATCTGGTGCGCGACAGGCTTGGCGTCAAGCCGCTGATTTATTGCGATGCGGGGAATGACATCGCGTTTGCCTCGACAGTCGGTGCGCTGCGGGCGGCGGGTCGCGGTGAGCGAATCGATGCCGAAGCGGTGCTGGAATTTCTCGAGTTCGGCTATGTTACCGATGATCGCTGCATTTACGGCGAGCTGAAGAAAGTTCCGCCCGCAACGATCATTGAATGCAGAGATCGCCGCGTAACGCAGCGCTGTTATTGGCATTTGCCGAAGATTGACAGCGCTTCGAAGATTACTTTTGAAGACGCGGTACAGGAAACGGAACGCCTTTTAATTGAGTCGGTGCGGTTGCGATTGATTGCCGATGTGCCCATCGGGACCCTCCTCAGCGGAGGCATCGATTCGACGCTCGTCTGCTGGGCCCTGTCGAAGCTCAATGCCGATATCCGGGCGTTCACGGTCGGCACGCCGGGCGACGCATCAGACGAGAGTGAACACGCGAAGCACATCGCGCAGCAGCTGGGAATTCAGCACGAGGTAGTGACGCTTGGTTCTTCGCAGCCGCCGCTGGACGAATTGGCGGATGCGTTCAGCGAGCCGTTTGCCTGCCAATCGGCAATGGGCGTCATTCGTGTATCGGCGGCAGTGAAGCCTCACGCCACCGTGCTGCTGACGGGTGATGGCGGAGATGACGTCTATCTCGGATATCCATACTTCTATAACGCCTGGCGAGCGGAGAAGACGGCACGGAGTTTGCCTCCATTCTCGCCCGCACTGTGGCGATTGGCGCGGCCGTTGTTTGAAGCAACGCCGGCACTGAAGCGGGCGCGGAGCTTTCTCGATTACACAACGGGCGGGCTCGGCGCGTACACACGGGTGCGCGACGGTTTACCTTACTTCGAAGCGCGTTCTCTGTTTGGGGCGCAGCTTAAAGGTCACCAACTGCGGCAGCGCCAAATGCCGCCCGCGTTTGGTTCTGCGCGGAAACTCCTTTCCGATGTACTCAGCTATCACCGGCGCACTGAGTTCACCGGCGAGTTCATGGTCAAAGTGGACGGCGGGACGATGTATCACGCGCTGGAAGCCCGAGCTCCATTTCTGGATCACAAGATTTGGGAGTTCGCGGCCGCGCTTCCGGCCCAGGTCCGCTTCCACGGCGGGCAGCTCAAAGCGATTCTGCGCGAAATCGTGCGGCGGCATGTGGGGGCCGAGGTTGCGGACCGACGCAAACAAGGCTTCACGATTCCGGGTAACAAGTGGCTGTTGACGCAGTGGCGCGGCGCCTTTGACCTGCTGCGATCGAATACGTTATTGGAACAGCAAGGCTGGATTCAAACGGGTGCAATTGCGCGGGAGTTGGATGGGGCATTCGCGCGCGAATCGGTTTCTAAGCAGTTGTGGTACCTGCTCGTGTTGGAGAACTGGCTGCGCAAGCAGCCGCGGTCTGTTCCCGCGCTATGCGGGTGATGTCTGTGGTTGAGGCCCACACGATAACGGGCCCCGCGAAAAACCTGCTGCGATTCGGACGTGCGCTTGCGGCGAATCCTGCTTATCAATGCGAACTGTCGTTCGTAACGTATCTACGCGGTTCGAACTCGGATGCGCGGCGGTCGAATGCATTTATCGAGGCGGTTACAGCTGCGGGTCTCGATGTGCGCGTCGTGCGTGAACGCTCCGCCCTCGATCCCGGCATTCTGAAACAGTTGCGCGGGCTTTTCGCAGAGCACAGTCCCGATATCATTCAGACCCATGCCGTGAAATCTCACTTTCTGGTGCGGCTGGCCAAGCCGAAGAGCACGCCGTGGATTGCGTATCACCACGGCTACACCGATCCCGACTTCAAAATGCGCCTGTACAATCGGCTGGATCACTGGTCCTTACCTGCTGCAGATCGGGTGATTACAGTATGTGAGCCGTTTCGAGATATGTTGGTGCGAAACGGAGTGCCACGCGAGCATATCCGCGTTCTCCCCAATTCGATCGAGCCGTACACGGCAACGAGCCCCGAGCGCATTGCCGAGGAGCGAGAACGATGGAGCATCCCTGAGAACGCGCGAATTATCCTCGCCATCGGGCGTTTGTCAAAGGAGAAGGGACACACGTTCCTCATTGAAGCTTTGCGCCTGTTGCGTCAGCGTCAGCCCGACTTAAATTTCGTTCTGCTGCTGGTGGGGGACGGGCCGGAGCGCGCACGATTGGAGCACCAGGTCGCGAAAGCGAAACTCGAAAACCGCATTCGCTTCACCGGACATCAGCGGGATCCGTGGCCATACTACGCCTTGGCCGATGTGTTCGTGCTGCCTTCTTTAAGCGAGGGGTCGCCGAATGTGTTGCTCGAGGCGATGATGGCGCGAGTGCCGGTGATCGCAACGCGTGTCGGCGGTGTTCCCGAAACCGTGGATGATGAGCGTAGTGGGCTGCTGGTGCCACCAACCGACCCGGAAGCGATGAGCACGGCGATCCGCCGTATGCTGCTGGACAATGATTTACGCCAGCGCGTTACGGCAGCGGGTTTCGCGAACGCACAGGAGCGATTCGCACCCGAGGTTTACTCTGCCAGGCTGGCCGGAATTTATCATGAGTTAACGTCCAGGCAGTAGATCTACGAAGTATTCCGGTACTGCTATGTGGCGTCGAAACGGTATGGATTCGGAAAGCCGAGACTGCGGAATTGCAGAAGACCTGTGCCGCGTTTACCGCGAGATTGAGAAATCAAAAGCGCTTCAACTCGAGTTGTGCGATTTGATACTCCAATCACCTTCACGTGAGCGCGAATGGGTTCAGGCGGCAGATTCCTCTACTGAACTGGAATCAACAATTTAGGTGCGGTTTCCCAATGCCTTGTGTTTTTTCAGGCCGCCTTTGTGGGGCGGGCGCTAGCCTGCTGCGGCCGCACAGGCCGCCATGAATGCGAGAATTTCCGGCCTCGACTTTCAAGCCGACCTAAAGATGACCGTCTCAACGCACCGGACGCTGCAGCCAGCGTTCGCTTTGCGGCTGCGATTGTTCGCATCGCATGGTATCGGTTACACCGGAAGCGATATCGGCACAAGCGTTGGAGATAGCTGACCGGAGTGCGAACTCTTCACTTTTTCCTTTGACAGTTTTGCAGGCGGAGCGTCCTTCATAGCTCATACAGACCTGAACGCGAAACCGGGGGCCGTTCAAGGTGGAATAAGCGATCAACGTAATTAACCCCAAAACAAAAATTGCGATGATGAGCCCTATTTTGTTCAGAGGGCTGCCTCAGTGAAGAAGTTCCCGATGTTTCGAAATTTGTTGTAGCGCTGCTCGATCAGTTGATCGGATGTCAACGGAGTCAATTCAGCCAGCGCCTTGCGCAGGGTTTCGCGAATGGCTTCAATAACCACATCGGGATCCAGGTGCGCGCCGCCTTCGGGCTCCGGCACGATTCCATCGACGATTTGCATCGCAAGCAGGTCGGGCGCTGTGAGGCGCAGCGCCGCAGCTGCCTGGGGAGCTTTGCCGGAATCGCGGTAGATTATCGCGGCACAACTTTCGGGCGAGATAACACTGTAATAGGCGTTCTCGAGAATGTAAACCCGATTAGCAACTCCAATGCCAAGCGCACCCCCGCTTCCGCCCTCACCAATCACGACACTGATCACAGGATTGGATAGCCGCGACATCTCACGCAGGCAGTGCGCAATGGCCTCAGCCTGTCCACGCTCTTCGGCATCAATGCCGGGATACGCGCCCGGAGTATCGATCAGTGTGATCACCGGACGACCGAACTTGGCGGCGAGCTGCATCAGCCGCAGAGCCTTGCGATACCCTTCGGGCTTCGGCATGCCGAAGTTGCGCAGCAGTTTTTCCTTGGTATCGCGGCCTTTCTGCTGGCCGATTACCATAACCGGTCTTCCGTCGAACAGGGCCATCCCGCCTATAATCGATCGATCGTCGCCGAAATAGCGATCGCCGTGCAACTCGTCAAAGGTGGTGAACAGACCGCGAATGTAATCGATAGAGTGCGGGCGTTTGGGATGCCGCGCCAATTGAACGCGCTGCCAACTCGGATTGGGAGGAGCTTCAACGGTCTGCTCGTCAGGAGCGAACGGTTCGTCTTCAGGCATCTCAGCTTGCCAAGACCTCCAGCGCTTCCGGCCCGCAGATTCTTTCCAGTTCAGCCCGGAATTCGCGGTCGGGGCGGACCTTTGTCGTCACATCCATAATGACCGAAAAATCGCGGGGCTTCTCCAGGCGCAGCCGCACTTCCGTTTGACCCGTTTTGCGTCCAAACAGTTCGCTTAGCGCGTGTGCCTTTTCACCAGGCTCATCGCGTAGCCAGATTCGGATGGAGATCAGCGACGGAAGGTCGACGCGAGCCTCTTCCAGAAGGACCATTTCCTGAATGGACACTTTCGGCGGCCCCCCCTCTTCGGGCAAAACGGCTCCCCGAATGAAAACAGCGGCATCCTCTTTTATAGAGGAGAGCAAGTCTTCATACCGGGTGGCGAAGATCATGGCATCGGCCGTTCCACGCCCATCGTCGATCTTCATCGAGGCCCAGTATTTGCCCTCCCGGTTCGTCTTCCGCACAATGTTGGTGAGGATACCGCAGAGCGAAACCGAGGCGTTCTTCTCTAGATCCTCGAGTTTGTCGGTAAAGTGCGTGGCGAGGTCGGCTATCTTTTCTTTGAAACGATCGAGAGGATGGCCCGAAACGTAGATGCCGAGCACTTCCTTTTCTCCGGCGAGTTTCTGCTCCATGGTCCAGTCTTGAAGATTGGCAAAGGGCATTTCCGTTTTGTGCTCGGCTTCGAACATGCCAAACAGGCCGTGCTGACCCAGTTCGCGATCCCGCGAAGCGCGTGCGCCGGATTCAATGGCCCGATCCAACGCTTCTGTTAGTTGCGCGCGATTCGCGCCGGTAGAATCGAAAGCGCCGGCTTTGACTAAACTTTCGATCACCCGGCGATTCACGGCAGCAAGGTTCGCGCGCTCGCAGAAATTGTAAATAGATGTGAACGGGCCGCCTTGCTCTCTCGCCAGAACGATGGCTTCAACCGCGCCTTCACCCACATTTTTGACCGCGCCCAGGCCGAAACGAATCGCATCCCCCGCAGGTGTGAAATGCAAATCGCTCTGATTGACGTCGGGCGGCAGAACATGAATGCCCATCTCCCGGCATTCGTTGATGTATTTAACGACCTTGTCCATGTTGCCCGATTCCGAGGTGAGCAGGGCTGACATGAACTCGACCGAGTAGTGCGTTTTCAGGTAAGCGGTGATGTAGGCAAGGTAGGCGTACGCGGCCGAGTGCGATTTGTTGAAGCCGTATCCCGCGAACTGTTCCATCAGATCGAAGATCTTGGCGATCTTCTTTGCAGGGAAACCACGCTCGGTCGCGCCCGAGATGAAGCGCTCGCGCTGCTGCGCCATTTCGTCGGCCTTCTTCTTGCCCATGGCGCGACGTAGCAGGTCAGCGTCGCCGAGCGAATAACCGGCAAGCCGGTTCGAGATCTGCATCACCTGCTCTTGATAAAGGATGACGCCGTACGTCTCGGCCAGAATCTCTTCCAGTTCGGGCACGTCGTAGACGATGGGCTTGCGGCCGTGCTTGCGGTCGATGAAGTCGGGAATCATCCCGCCTTGAATCGGACCGGGCCGGTACAAGGCATTCAAAGCGCAGAGATCTTCCAGACGATTCGGTTGATAGCGGCGCAGAATGTCCTGCATGCCCGGCGATTCGAATTGGAACACGCCGCTGGTCAGGCCGCTCGAGAAAATCCTCTCGTACGTTTTCGCATCGTCGAGGGGAATCTCTTCCATAACAATGGTCTTTCCGCGGTACTTTCCGATCAGGTTTACTGCGCGCTCGATGATGGTCAGAGTCGTCAGCCCGAGGAAATCCATTTTCAGCAGGCCGAGTTTCTCCAGGCCCACCATGTCGTACTGCGTCACAATTTCCTGCTTATTTGTGACGTAAAGCGGTACCAGCTCTTTCAGCGGGACCGACGAGATGACGACGCCCGCCGCGTGTACCCCGGCATTTCGCGCCATTCCCTCCAGCTTCAGGCTGATATCGAGAACCTCCTTGACGCGCGGTTCTTTCGCAGCAACGGATTTTAGCTCGGGATCCTCGAAGGCCTGCTCGAGCTTGATGTTCAGTTGCTTCGGGACCAGCTTCGAGATGCGGTCTACCTCGGCGAAGCTCATATCCAGAACGCGGCCGACATCTTTGATCGCAGCCTTCGCGGCCAGGGTCCCGAAAGTGATGATCTGTGCTACCTGTTCGCGCCCGTATTTTTCGGTGACGTATTGAATCACCTCGCCCCGGCGATTGGTACAGAAATCAATGTCAATATCCGGCATGCTGATGCGCTCCGGATTCAGGAAACGTTCAAAGAGCAGCCCGTATTCGAGCGGGTCGAGGTCGGTGATCTCCATCGCGTATCCGACCAGACTCCCGGCAGCGGAGCCTCGGCCCGGACCCACGGGAATTCCCTTCTCTTTCGCGAATCGGATGAAGTCCCAGACGATGAGGAAGTAGCCGGAGAACTTCATTTGCTGGATCATTTCAATCTCAAACTCCAGCCGTTGAACGTATTCGGGGATGTCGTGTTTGAGGCGGCCTTGGCGGCGAAGAGATTCCAGCCGGGACCGGCGCTTTTCGAAACCTTCCCGGGCGATGTAGGCGAAGAAGGAATCTGCAGTGTGCTCGCCAGGCACCTCGAAGCGAGGAAACGGATCTTTCACCTTCTCAAGCTTCACGTGACAGCGCTGGGCGATATCCCAAGTCCGATCGAGCGCGGGCTCCACTTCACCGAACAGCTGCATCATTTCTGCCCGGGACTTCACATAAAACTCGGGAGTCGAAAAGCGCATCCGGTTTGGATCGGACATCGTCTTCCCGGTTTGGATGCAGAGCAGGATCTCGTGCATCTTGACATCGTCATGCGTCAGGTAGTGCGAATCGTTGGTGACCACCAGCGGAATGTCGGTCTCGGTGG
>CAWJFN010000017.1:0-452396 GCA_963842195.1 uncultured Acidobacteriaceae bacterium | reverse complement strand
CTCCGCAGACCACTGCCCGCCAGCGGCAAGCGTTTCGATCGCATCGGGCTCTTCACCACTCGAGACTTCTTTAAATTCTCATCTAATCTGACCATGTTTATTGAGGCGGTTTCGACCACGGTCCTGACGCCGCAGTTTCTGCAGACGCTGTTCCGCGACAAACTAGAACCGTCTTCAGCGTGCAGCGTCTTGTCTTCGCCGCTGCTCGCTTGCCTTCATGATTTCGCTCATGTCCCCCGCCGGCCGAATCTCGAAAATGTTGCCGTACGTCAGCGCCGGATGCTCCCCGATGAGCTGTACAGCATGATTCATGTCTCGCGCCTCTAGGATGAGAATGCCGCCGAGTTGTTCCTTGGTTTCCGTATACGGACCGTCGGTCGTTGCCACTTTGCCGTTCTTCCGATACAGGGTCAAGGCGGTTTCAGGCCCCTGAAGCGCTTCTCCACCACCCCAGTGCCCGTTGGCGCGAAGATGGTCGTCGTAGTCAAAGCATGTGTCGAACATGGTGTTTCGTTCGGCCTCAGCCATGCCATCAAATTTGCCTTTGTCGTAGTACCCCAAGCAGATGTATTTCACCGTTCTCACTCGCTTTCGCCGGATCCTTGTTCCGGAGCCGGGTAGAAAAGAAGCTCGCGCACTTCGCCCGCCACATCGCAGGAGATGGCGCCCTTGCGCGCCCACGCGAGTGCCTCGTCCATATCGGCGGCTTCCAGTATCCAGAAACCGCCCATGTGCTCCTTGGTCTCGGTGTATGGCCCATCGGTTACGAGCACCGTACCATCAGGCTGCTTCCGCACCGTCTTTGCGTTGCGGGCCGGGGAAATTCCGCAAGCGAACTTCCTCACGCCGGCAGCAATCATTTCGCGATTGAGCGCGTGGATCTCCTCCATCATTGCTTCGGTTACGGCGGACGGGTCGAAGTCGTCGGGGAGGTAGTTAGCGACCAGATACTGTGGCATGAATTCTTTCTCCTTGTTTCTCGTGGTTTTGTTTCTTGGTTCTTCGTCCTATAGTCGTTGGGGAGAGGCAAAATCGACAGCTATCCCAATTTTTATTTGAGCTGCAGAATCCGTTGCTGCAGGAACTGCCGCTCAGGTTCCTGTTGGGTCAGCGCCAGAGCTTTCTCATAGGAGGCCCGCGCCTCAGCTGCCCTGCCCAGCCTGCGAAACATTTCGGCACGGGCTGAATGCGCGAGGTAGTAATTTGCCAATTCGCCCTGTTCCAACACCGCGTCGATAAGCGCCAGACCGGCCTCTGGGCCATCTCGCATGGCAATTGCCACGGCACGGTTGAGGTAGACAACCGGCGAAGGCTGAATTCGCACCAACTGGTTATAAAGCGCAACAATCTGCCGCCAGTCGGTCGCAGCGGCCGATTCCGCTTGCGCATGCACGGCCGCAATCGCAGCCTGCAGTGTGTAAGACCCAAAGCGGCGGGACTTCAGCGCTCTCTCCACCAGTGCGACTCCCTCCGCGATGTGCTCGCGGTTCCAGAGCGAGCGGTCTTGATTTTCCAACAAAATCAGCTCTCCGGACCGAGAACTTCTCGCGGCGCGACGAGATTCCTGTAGCAACATCAGGGAAAGCAGGCCAATGACCTCCGGCTCTGGCTGGAGTTCCGTCAGCAACCGGCCCAATCGAATCGCCTCGCCGGTTAGCTCGGCCCGCGTTACCTGCGCTCCCGCCGCGGCGGAGTAACCTTCGTTAAAGACGAGATAGATGACCTGAAGCACCGCGTCCAGCCGCTCCGGCAACTCCTGCGGCGCCGGCACCTCGTAGGGAATCGATGCTTCGCGAATCTTTGCCTTGGCGCGCACAATGCGCTGCGCGAGCGTCGCCTGCGTAACCAGAAATGCGCGGGCGATCTCCTCCGTGGTCAGGCCGCAGACTTCGCGAAGGGTGAGCGCAACCTGTCCCTCCGGAGGCAGAGCGGGATGGCAGCAGGTAAAGATCAGACGGAGGCGATCATCCTCGATCTCTTCATCCTCACTGGCAGCGTCGTTGACGCGCGATTCCATGTGGGCAACAAGATCTTTCTGTGCTCCACCGAAGCGCGCGCGCCGGCGCATAGCGTCTATGGCCTTGAAGCGTGCCGTTGAAATCAGCCAGGGACGAGGCTTGTCCGGAATGCCGGTCTGAGGCCAAGACTCCAGAGCAGCAGCGAACGCCTCGTGGATCGATTCTTCGGCTAGATCCAAGTCTCCGAGCAGGCGCACCAGCGTCGCCAGAACCCGGCCCGATTCCGACCGGTAAAGGGTCTCAATGGTCTTGCTGAGTTCTTCGGGCACAGGCTGCGGCACCTCCGCCAACCTAGCAAGCCGGGTGGCTCAACACAACTCTTTACCTCCCCACAATTCTCCGGTTCGCCACTGCGCTGATGGAGAGTTTGCAAACGGACGACCGCTTGGTGCGCCTAACTGGCTTCGGTGTTACGATCACCTGTGGGTCGTGAATCAGCGCATAATCGCCAACGCACCTCATTTGAGTCACGGAAAGTCTCGATACCATCTGGAATGCGCGTTTCTCCGGAGTAATCTTCCAACACCGGTCGAAAACTCTTGAAATCAGGAGCTTGCGACGGCCCAGGGCAGGCTAGCGCGTTATGCGGCCAAGTGCCCAACCAACGACCGGTGCCACAGAGGGTACGTTTTCACGCCGCCGCCGAAGATTCGTTCACGCGTTGTAAATTCAGTCTCAGAACTCCGATCTGGTTCTGTCAGTGACAAGGAACTTTTTGG
Source organism: uncultured Acidobacteriaceae bacterium (assembly GCA_963842195.1). Lineage (GTDB taxonomy): Bacteria > Acidobacteriota > Terriglobia > Bryobacterales > Bryobacteraceae > Bog-105. Next base: position 449,659 of record CAWJFN010000017.1, on the reverse strand, counting down.
GTGCGGCGGGTGTTTCAGAAACTAGGAAGGCATTATCAGCAACTCCGCTCGAACAGCTATATTGATTCCAGCGTTTCGCGCTACCTAAGCAAAGCTAACTTAACTAGGAGGCTGCAAAGACACGAGCCCCAGGCCTAGGAATTTCGGTTTCGCTTTCCTTTCGGGTTGCCCGGGTTGAGCGGATTGACATTCTATGCATTTGTTCCGCTAGTCGGCGTTGCTGCTTCTGCTTATCCGGTTATTTCGGCAACCCACAAACGGTAGTGTGGGGGAGCGCCGGGGCCACCTTTCCCTAAGACCTTGCGCGAATTTCGATCGGAATTTGCTACCGAAGAGGCTCGCCAACGTTACGTTGCAGCCTGCCGATGGCCGGACACGTTCGTGTGCCCGCGGTGCGGAAACCAACGCGCTTAGGAATTGGTCGAGGTTAGGCATTGGCAATGTACCAGTTGTCCGCACCAAGTGTTGCTGACCACCGTCTCGGTCTGTCTGGATGTGTTCGGATTCCGCGCCGTTGAGGACTGGTCGGGAAACCACGCACTCGGACACATAGCCGGCGTGTCAGAGATTGACCCCCTACGCAATGTTCGCTGCTGTGGGTTATCACCGTGCTTCGACTCTGGAGATCGCAGGTATTCAGAACTGGCGCTCTTGAATTTGTATAAATCAGGAAGGGCCAAATCTCGATTTAGGGTGGTCTCGAATCCGATTGCGCCTGTCTCGTTTCCTCACGTCAGCGGCCCTTTGCGGCTGACGAAAACACTACGAAACTCAGCGACCAGCTGGCGTGTTATTCGCTCGGGTTGTTGCATATACAATCGGCGCTATGCCGGATGACAAAGAGCTTGTAAAAGCCGGAGTTGAGGCAATGCTCCGCCCCGTTAGCGATCTAATCGATAAACTGGCGGGACCGGTTGCCGCTGAGATCGGAATGACCTTTGGAGACGCGGCGGCGCGAGTATACCGATTCAAGCGCGCTTTGAAGCTGTTGCACAAGGTTCAGCGGCTCGCGTCTGAGTGTGGTTATGATCCAGCGGCCGTTCGCCCCAAGATCTTGCTGCCGATTCTCGAACACGCGTCGGTCGAAGACGATGATGTACTGCATGATCGTTGGGCAGCACTGCTCGCCAATGCCTGTAATCCTGATAGCGACATTACCGTATCTCCTTCGTTTCCCGAAATTCTGGCTGAGCTATCGTCAAAGGAAGCGATACTGCTGGACGCAATCCAGAGACATGTCGAGAGCAATTTGGGCGCCCATTATTCAACGTTTCCGAAACAGTCGAACTGGGCATACCTAGTTGACGTTGGGACCTGGAAGACCATTGTGCAGCTATACGCTCAATTGGGTTTGTCGCGGGTACCCACTGACGTGTTGCTCAATTATCCACAGCTGTTGAATGCCGGATCTACTGATGCAACCGCGGACTACTCTGATTTCCGCGTGACTATCGACAATCTGTTTCGGCTAGGGCTGTTACGCGAAGTTCCTGTCCAAGGCCAGAAAACACCTGTAATTCACATCACCGCGTTAGGGTACGAGTTCGTGAGGGCCTGCCGTAATCCCGTACCACAGAATCGGGAGTAAGTGATCGTCGGTGACGTGCTGCCGCCAGCCGTCTAGTAATAGCCCGCCACTTGTGCGCCTGAAGTCGGCAAGTCGGAGAAGTGACTTCTTATATGGCGTTCCAGTTGAAATGCGCGTTAGAACGAACTCGCTGACGCGAGGGACGCTACGCGTGGGCTGCGGATCAGCTGCTCGGACCTAATAAGCGGTCGCGTTTTTGAGCGATAATGAGGGTCGCCGTGCCGAGCTTCACGTCGTTTCACAGCAACTCCTCCCGGCTCCCTAACCGACCAAACAACGAAAATCAATTGAAATCCCATAGCGGTACGTTGCCATAGTTGGCCGCATCCCTCGCAAACGTCAGCGAGTTCCATCAAACGGCCTTATCGAAGTGATCCAGCGGTCTGCCCGGTGTCTCGGCTGAGGATCGCTGGCTCACTCCCGATAAGGTTCTAGCGTCTCTCAGGAGTAATCGAGAACGACGATGCCGGGCCGATCCGAGGCGTACTAGTCCTCGAAAGGGAACTGGCTAGTTCCGGCCATCCCCGACGCACTATACAATGGCACCATGAACAAAATCTGTTGGAAATGTTTCCGATGGTGTAGGCTCTTCAGCGAACCCTTAGTGTGATGTTGGCCGCTTGGCCTTTGGATCGTACGCGAATGGCTATAGCTCCCCTTAACCCAAACTCGCTAGCAAATCCGTTGCACTACTGTGGATACCACCGTGATCTCCTCATCAACGACTTCCCGCTAAACAGCGGGCGAGTTGTACCATTGCTTGGATTCGCACAAGCCCCGGTGGATTCTCGGTCCGCATGTGTTGCGGTGCTCTCAGCCGATGTGGCCCCGCAGGTTGCCGTTGAGTCCTGTAAGGAACTCGGCACCCCTATCGTGTTTGTGTGCTTCCAAGGCAACCTGCAGTGGTGGAAGCAGGGCGCTAGAACAGCTGAATACATTGAAACCGTTCCCGGTTCCAGCGTCGAACAGTTCTTCAGCCTCCATCGGCTAACCTTCTCGCCGCAAGCGATCTATCGAGCCAAGACCTGGGGGCGCGTTAAGCGGGAATATCAGCTAAGCTTCGTCGATCTCGGTCTAATGCCGGTTGTTGAGGAGGAGGTTGGCAGGGCTCTCGGAGCGCTTATTGAGCGGAATGTGGACCAACTCAGGTCGGATCTGGCGTGGAAGCAAGTAACGGATGCGCAAGGGCACTGGTTGTTGGAAGCCATATTTTGGATCGTTTCGGCAAAAATTCTACGTGACAAGCAGGTTGGAGCGTTTCGAAATATCAACCTCACGGATGTACGAAGTGTATTCGAAAAAGTAGGTCGGCACTACGGTACCCCGGCTCTCAGCCTCGGGTCACCTCAACAATTAGAAGCCCTCGGCAGCTGTGCTCGAACTGTGGGAGCAATTCAGCAGCCTAGCCCTTACCACGACGGAGTCTCTCGCCTATGTCTACGAGAACACTCTCATTTCAAAAAAAACGAGGTCATCACTCGGAACTCACAGCACCCCCCAATTTCTAGTTGACTACATCGTAGGCAGTCTAGCCGACTGGATAGCAGAGATCCCGATGAGTGCCCGGAACGTGTTCGAACCGGCATGCGGCCATGGTGCCTTCTTGGTCTCAGCTATGCGACTTTTAGTGGAGTTATCGCCCGAGTCCGAACGAACTCCAGATCGGCGCGGACCGTATCTACGCAAACGACTCCATGGAATCGACGTCGATGCATTCGCGCTTGAATTGGCGCGCTTATCCCTTACGCTTACGGATATCCCGAATCCGAACGGGTGGGATTTGGAGGTGAAGACATGTTCCGCGATGGCGTTCTGCGTCATCGAGTTCGAGACAAAACGATACTGCTAGCCAATCCACCCTTTGACAGTTTCCGAAATCAGGCGGCTGACAGCTCAACATCAGGTTCCGAGTTTAGATTCTTCAACAAGGCCTCGCAGATGCTGTGGCACACAATACCTGCGCTGTCCGAGGGAGCTGTCTTCGGAATTGTGCTGCCGCAATCATTTCTCCACGCCGCGAATGCGCGCGAACTACGCGACCACATCCTGCGAAATTGTGAGTTGCGCGAGCTTTGCCTCTTTCCGGACAAGGTATTCTCATTCTCCGACGCTGAATCCGCGATTCTGATTGGCCGCCGGAAAACAGGTGTCCAGGCAAACCTGATTTCTTACAGACGAATTAGAGAGCCGGACGTTGAGCGGTTTCGATCAACGTACGAGGCATCGAGTACTCGAGCTATTCTGCAATCCGGCTTCACGGCAGCGGAATCCCGATCTTTCCGGTTTGCTGATCTTGACGAAGTCTGGAGCGTACTCCGGGGAAATCCGAGTTTGAAAGACATTGCGGATGTTGGCCAAGGGCTTATCTACGAAAGCAGAAACTTGCCCATTGGTAGCGCAACATTTTCGGAACGGCATTTTGAGGGCGCTTATCCCGGGTTTGTTCGTTTCGACAAGCGACTGCTCTTGCATCAACTGCCGAAGACGTACTGGATGAACTTGGATTCCGCTGTGATTCGTCGGCCCATGAGCGGCACTGAAACTGGAACACCTCAGGTTCTGCTTAATTATGCTCCTGCTAGTCGTGGTCCGTGGAGATTGAAGGCCTTATTCGACACACAGGGACACGCCGTCTCGAGTCGTTTCATTGCCGTCCGGCCGAGATCCGGCGGCTATTCGTTAGAGGCTCTCTGGGCTGTGCTCAACTCCCCCGTTGCAAATGCCTACGCTTTTACTCACTTGGGCAAGCGGGACAACATAGTCGGTGACATTCGTAGAATTCCGCTCCCACGCGAAACGTCGCTTAAGCGCGTACGGGAGGCGGTCGCTGAATACGTTTCAGCGTCGTCGTCCGACACGGATTCCACAGTTCTGATGCATCTGCTGCTACAAGTCGACTACGAGGTGTTGAGGTTGTATGCGCTTCCACCTGATATCGAGCAAGCGCTCTTGACTATTTTCAACGGTTGGAAACGCGTGGGAGTGCCTTTTCTCCAGGACAGATATGTCCCCGATGAATTGCAGGGGCGATTAAGCTTCTCAGAGTTTTTGGATTTCGATCGAGATTGGCTTGTGACAAACCGGGAAAGAGGCTTGCTTATAAAAAAGGAAGTTTACGGCACATTGACGCCCGACGAGAGTTCACGACTGAACCGCCTTCAGGCATATGCGGAGTACCACCTGAATCAAGTAGCTCCTCATCGTCAAGACGTCCTCGATGAGCTCGAACGAAGAGTTTTCTCGAGCTAGGCGAGTCCAGTCTTACGCCGGAATGGTCGGATTCGAGTACCCGAAAACGCGCTACATCAGGAAACACGGTCCTGTCGGCTATAAGCTGCGCATTCCGATGATGTCGATCAGTCATTCCGATTTCATGCCGATCAGATCGGAGCGAAGCGACGCAGGACTTTCTCAGTGTGGGACAGTGACCGACATCCGTCAAGAGTTTTGCTTGTTTTCTCTGGGGTACCGCGGATGTTTTGGCCTAGGCTGTTGATGTTTTTGGGCGCTGATGGAAGGAGCCCGCAGGGCGACTGGAGTTAGCGGCCAAAAACATTGCGTGCCGTGCCCCGCTACTCGGCATCCTTGCTCCCGCGATTGCCTTTCTTCTTTCGCATCGACTCTCCCTGCAACTCGATTCGGTGCGCCGCATGGACCAGGCGATCCAGAATACTGTCGGCCACTGTGGGATCTCCGATCTGCGCATGCCACTTGGCGACCGGCAACTGGCTGGTCAATAGCGTCGACCTGGTCAAGTAGCGTTCATCGCAGATCTCCAGAAACGCCCGGCGCTCACTCTCGGCAAGTGGCGACATCGCCCAGTCATCGACGATCAGCACATCCACCTGTCCCAGTCCTCGTAGCCGCTTGGCATAGCTGCCGTCCGCGCGCGCCAGTTCCAGCTCCCGAAACAACTGTCCGGCGGTGGCAAAGTAGGCAGTGAATCCGTCTCGGCATGCTTTCTGTCCAAAGGCCTTTGCCAGAAACGTTTTCCCGATCCCGGTTGGCCCCACCAGGAAAATATGTTGATGACGGCGCACCCAGTCCGAGTCGTTCATCATGGAACGCACCATTTGCTTGTCCAGACCTCGGGCTGCACGGAAATCGATGTCTTCCATGCAGGCTGGACCTTGCAGCCGGCCTTCTCTGAGCCGCCGCTCCAATACCCGGTTCTGACGCCAGTTCCACTGCCGGTCTACCAGCAGCGCAAAGCGTTCCTCAAAGCTGAGCTGTGTGCTCTGCGGTTCTTCTTGTTGTTGGGTAAAAGCATCGGCCATACCGCGCATGCGCATGGCGTAGAGTTTCTCGATCGTCTGTTGGTTGAGCATGGTTCTCCTTCTCGGGTTACTGAATCAGCGGAGGATCCGCCTCCGGCGGGGAATCGAAGTAGTCGGCGCCACGAATGTTCTCGTGATTCACTGCCGCTGGAAGCGGCGGATCGCCAGGCAGCGGCAGCCGGTCCAGTTGGTTCTTCAAGATCGAGTCCATGCTCTGGCAGTTATAGGCGCGCGCCCTCAGGCAACGCCGGGCGGCGGCCTCTATACGCTCGGCCGGATAAATTTTGGCTAAGCGCAAAATCCCCAGGCAAGATCGATATCCCATCTCCGGATGGCGTTTTGCCGCCAGAATCGCTTCCACCAGTTGTCCCGTGTGAGGGCCGGTCTGCTGGGCATCTTCGATCAGCCGCGAAGGCGTCCGTCCCACATATTTCTGATGGGCCTTGGGCATGTGCTCGGTCAGCGTAGTCGCTTTTCCGGGCACGTAGGAACGAACATGCGAAGCTACACGCACACCGCGGTGCAGCACTTCCAGCGTGTCCCCGGTCAGGTGCGCGTCCACCTGCTGGTGCACCAGCGCATAAGGCACGCTGTAGTAGTGCCGCTCCAGCTCGATGTGGTAGTCGATGTTGACACGGGCCGTGTGCCATTCTCCAAACTGGTAGCGTGTAGCCGGCAAGGGCTTCAACGCCGGCTGGTCCAGTTGCGCGAACAGCGTGGCGCGGCTGCCTTGGCGTTTGCGGAAGGGCCGCTGGTTGAGCCGCAGCAACAACTCGGCAATGGCTTGGTTGACTTCCTCGAGCGAAAAGAACTTGCGCTTGCGCAACGCCGCGATGATCCAGCGCTGGACTACCTGAACGCCCACTTCCGCCTTGGCCTTGTCCCTGGCTCGATACGGCCGCGCAGGAATGATGGCCACGCCATAGTGTTCTCCCAAGTCGCGATAGGTGGGGTTTAAATCAGGTTCGTAATAGCTGGGATGGGTGACGGCACTTTTTAAGTTATCCGGCACCACCACCTCGACCACCCCATTGAAAAACTCAAAGGCTCGCATATGCGAACCGATCCAGTTCCGCAGATCCTGCCCGGCCGTAGCCTCGGCGAAGGTGTAACTGCTGGCGCCCAGTACCGTCACGAACACGGCGGCGGGGTGCACCTCACCGCTCTCCGGGTTGTGAATCGGAATAGTGGCTCCGGCGTAGTCCACGAACATCTTCTCGCCGGCGCGATGTTCCTGGCGCAGCACCAGGTCCAGTTTCTTTAGCCACCGCCGGTAAAGATCGCAGAAACGGCTATAGCCGTAGCCCTCAGGGTCGCTCTCGCGGCCCTCTTGCCAGACCAACTGCAGCGTCAGGTCTTTGTACGTTTGTAACTCTCGGTGAATCCGTGGCCAGTCCGGCTCTGGATGCTTGCGCCAAATGGCAGCGGCGGGCCGCTGCGGAAACAGCGTACGCTCGATTCGCTGGTCGTCCCAGCTCTCCGGCGCCGGCCACTTCACTCCGGCCGCTTGCGCCGCCGACAAATACTCATGGACGGTGCTCTGTGAAATCGAGCAACTGCGGGCGATCTGGTGCTGGCTCAGTCCGATGGAATGGAGCCGCAGAACTTCCTTCAGCTTGCGCATGGTCAGCCTCTTCTGTGGCAACGGGAGTCTCCACCATCAGTGGAGTCCTGTCACCACGGCTGCCCTGCGCCGCCGTTCTAATCCGATGCCGATCACCGTTCCGAACTACAACCCCAAAACCGATCGGCTTCACTTCGGAACACTGATCGACATCACTTCGGAATCGTGATCGACATCACCTCGGAACGCTGATCGCCATCCCCCGGAATCCGCAGCTGCCGGAATTGCGAATTAGGAAATCTACCGGCCATGCCCCCGAATTGCCGCGCTATGAACTGCTGGGAATTAGTGCGCGCAATCGGTCATCGTGTTGCGGGATATGCGCTGCGTGTCAGGACAAAAATGCTCTAGTAATATGGGCGGCTGCTGCGAAATGAATGCATCCTCGGGCGACTACTAGGACCGCGGCTTCCCGACGGGTAGCGGATCGTAAGCGGGCCCGGGATGTGGATGCCACGGTCCAGGCGTCATTGCCCAAACGTAAACCGGCTCAGAGCCGGGAACGGGTGAGTTATACACACGCCCGACGACCTTGTTGATCTCGGACGGTACATGCGGAAGAGTTGTCGTTCGTCCGGGTGAATCGTCCAGAAGTGCGCATCCGGCGGGTGATCGCTCCTCGTCTTTCGAAAGTAGCCGATTAGCCGTAACAGCTTTACCTGTTCCGGCGTTTCGAGGTCGCCGTCCGGCAGAACATAGAACCGCTCGGCTTCGGACCGAAAATCAGGAACGCGAAGGGATCCCATCTCGCTCAGATCGGTCGTCCAATGATGGACTTTGTAAGTATCCGAATAGAATCGCGTTACCGGGATCGTGCCAGGTCCCTTCACAGGAGCATAGAATGCAACCCCGTCTCGTGCCATCGGGATTTATCGATAATCTCACCCTTGGGGGCCGTCGTCCAAAAGAAGAAAAAGGCTGGCATCGGTTTCAAATATTAGCAGACAAATAGTGGTGCATGCACCGAGATTTCTTATGATCCGCGATTCGATGGCGGACGACCTCTCGCACGGCGAACACATTTCAGCAGCCACGGTTTCCGCGCTCCAGCTAAGCGAGTCGGTCCGGAGTTACGGAGCTGAGTGACGAGACTGGGATGACGCTGAACCGTTGGGTAAGCGCCTGCGGGCACTTCATAGCTAATTCAGTTCGCTCAGAGATTGTTCAGCCCGGTCCACCACTCGGAAAGAATTGGACCCCTTGCAGGAGGACTTTTTGTGCAACACCGTTTTCCACTTTGCCGAGAAAGGCGCATGTCGTACATTGACAAGCCAGGCGTTACCTTCGAAAATGCCAATTATCGAAGGTAATCGGCGAAGACGTTTGAAATTTATGGGTCACCTGACATTTCGATCCAGTTGACGACTTCTCGTCGCGTTTGTGCTTCGGAGAGCAATGCAGGTCGCCCGTTGCTGTTTATTTCGATACGCCGCCAGTACCAAGGCTCTTAGCCTTAGCCTCTTCCTGTTTGCGATTTGCAAAGTATTGGTCAACCGGTGACGTATCGCCGAGCCAGAGCAAAGTTGTGTACGTCTCGTTGGGAGCTGGTACCAGGTCATAGAACTTTCTGAGGTCGGAATCAGATCCGACGAAGTAAGTGGGAACATCTGCCTTCTGAAGAAACGCGCTGTTGCCGTTTGGCATAACCGTCTTGGCTAACAACATCAAGGATGCAGGATCCACGTTCTCGCTCGAAAGGAGCATGGCCAACAGTTGCGCCGCGCCGCTGACGTATTCCGCATTGATGTACTTGCCGGCACTGCGATATCCTGTCGGCTCCTTCGGCCAGCACTTCTCAAGGATTTTCTGGTAGACCTTGACCCACAGAAGTTTGTAACCAATTTGAGCGCGCGACAAGAACGAGAATGAATTATAGGCATAAGCGTTAGCCAATGCTTCTTCGAGAGGGTGATCGTTGTGTGGACCGACACCGGCGGCTTGCACGAAGCTGTGGTTCCAATAGTTCGCATAAATCGGACGCGCGTTGTCGGCGAAGCTAGCAGAAGCAACCTCTATGGTAGTAGCGGCGCTTTCAGTCAGGTGATGAAAGAACTCGTGGTGAAATACCTCAAACAATACACAGCCGAGGAGGGTTTCCAGGTTGAAGGCCGATAGGTTTCCAGCGAAAGCGGCCTGGAGCTTAGTGCAGTAGCTCAGCAAACGCTCGATCGAAATGTAGATGCCCCACTCGTGATGGGGCGCAAAATGGAAAGGCCTGTAGAACGCCAGGGCATCCGCCGGCAGTCGATCGACATCGACCGTCAACACGGCACGTGCAGGATCTTTGAGTTCATTCCACAGACGGTCGAAATCCGTTTTCGAAAGGTCCGGCTCAAGCCTTCGCTTCTTTCGCTCTCGCCTTAATCTGTCCAGTTCAGTCTTCCGCCTTCGCTGCGATCGATGGGCCGGTATCCCAAGGTGCGACGGCCTGTCCGGGCCGAGTAACAAAGCTGGATCTCGGGATGCATTAGTCTGGAGCGAACTCACGTTTCGCGTCAGACCCTCCTTGGCAAGCCACTGAACGGTTTCTTCTACTGAAGGATTCCATCTGCACAGCCGACTGCCGTCACGAGTACCCGAGGCCAGATCCGTGATCCTGTCAAATATCGAGGCACTTCGATCGTTCATTGATCAGTACGCGCTTGAAAAGTGAAATAGGTTCCCACCAAGACGCTACTTATAGTCTGTATCCCTAAAGTCATCATAGCGCCAGATTAGTCGCTTGGTGGCGAAGTTCCAATCAGCTCGATCAGTGCTCGCCGCAAATATCCGACACGCCCGCCGCTGTCAAGGCCTCAGCCAACAACGCCTCGCGGAGATGGCAGGACTCCATCGAACTTACGTCGGCTCAGTTGAAAGGGGTGAGCGGAACATCTCGATCGACAATATAGATGCTCTCGCAACGGCCCTGAAGACGACATGTGCCGAGCTGCTGACTAGAAAGTGAAAGCTATCCTCCATCGACATCGCTACATGCTTGAGCGACTGCACGGCCTGGTTATTGAAAGTATTCGCGTCCCAGAGAAGCGAGGTTAGCAGTCTACAGTCAGATCGCGAAGTGGTTGGTAGGGTCATGTCGACAGGCTAAAGTCCGAGCGCTCTTACAGCATTGTCAGTGAACGCATTTGCCTGGCGCACGTAGCGCAACACCATCTCAATCGACTTGTGTCCGGTTTGTCTCATGATCCTTCTCTCGGGCTCGCCGGCTCGAGCGGCACTCGTAATCTAAACTCGATAACCTTGGATCTCGCCGGATCATCATACGAGAACACGCTCGCATCCGAGCTATCAATCATGCGCGACATGAACCTTTGTCGGATTTGCTCCACGTGAGGGAATCGCGCACGGACCTCCCGTGAATACTTTGTGCTCAGCAGTCTTTCTAGAATCTCCGGGTCACGTGATCAATGAGCAATCCGAACCAGCGCATCAACATCCCGCAGCTTACCGAATGAGTGTTCCGAAGCAAAGGGGCTTCTACATGTCAAGGGATAGAGGCGAAATTAAGCCGATAGCTTTCGCCGGCTTGAAGTTGGCATTCCATCGTTCGACCCTCTATTCTGCGGAGCGGGACTTTGGCGCCGGTGGGGCCGACAAGCTCGTTGATGCGTTGCAGCTCGGGGACACGAATGCTGTATTCGCGCGTCGTGTCGGATCTCAGCACGGAACTGACCAGTCTCGCCCGGTTCCAACGCATGTCAACCGTCAGTCCACCGCGGGCGCGGAGCCCGGTCACTTCGCCTTCCGCCCACGCTGATGGCAACGCTGGAAGCAGATGAACGGTATCGGTATGGCTCTGCAGGAGCATTTCTGCAATCGCCGCCGTTGCGCCAAAGTTTCCGTCGATCTGGAAGATCGGCCCCTCGCGCGCCGGATGCGTATCAAACAGATTGATGTTGGTGCTGTGCTGCAGCAGCATCGAAAGTGAATCCCATGCCTCGTCCCCATCGCCCAGGCGTGCCCAGAAGTTGATCGCCCAGGCACGGCTCCAACCGGTATACGCTCCGCCGTTCGCTAAGCGGCGCTCCAACGAAACGCGCGTCGCCGAAGCAAGTTCCGGAGTGCCCGAAGGCGTGATCTGATTGCCAGGATAGAGACCGTACAGGTGCGACATGTGGCGCTGCCCCGGAGTAGCCTCCTCGAAATCGACCGCCCACTCCTGTAATTGTCCGTACCTGCCAACCTGGAACGGGATGAGCCGCTTGGCGGCCGCCGCAAGCTTGCCGGCAAACTCGCGATCTGTGCGAAGCACGTTAGCCGCATGCATACAGTTTGAGAAGAGCTCACGAAGCAGGGCCATGTCCATGGTGCAACCGGCGCTGGTCATAGCAGACTTGCCGTCCGGCGCGAGGAAGTTGTTCTCGGTGGACTCAGAGGGACAGGTTGTGAGTCGGCCTTTACCGTCTTCGATAAGCAAAGCCAGACAGAACTCAGCGGCACCTCGCATGACCGGGTAAGCGCGCGTGCGCAGGAACTCGACGTCTTGGGTAAAGAGGTAGTGATCGAAGAGGTGCTGGCAGAGCCATGGTCCGCTCATGTTCCAGTTGGCCCAGGTCGGCGCTCCTACACCCTCGCCCACCGGATTCGCCGCACGCCATATATCCACGTTGTGATGAGCGACCCAGCCTGGCAGATCGTAGGTCTCCTGTGCAGCCTGTTTGCCGCGATCACTCAAATCCGCCAGCCAGTCGAATAGCGGCTGCGTGCATTCCGAGAGATTGCAGGTCTCGGCAGGCCAATAGTTCATCTGGACGTTGATATTGGTGGTCCAGTTGGAACTCCACGGCGGAGTTATGCTGTTGTTCCAGATACCCTGCAGGTTGGCCGGCTGCGTGCCCGGTCTGGAACTGCCGATCAATAGATAGCGCCCGTACTGAAAGTAAAGTGCAAACAGCGAGGGATCAAGCGCATTGCCAACTTCGCTCAAGCGCCGGTCGGTTGGTTTCGTGGACACGTCCCCGGAAGGCCCCAAGCGCAGAGAGACGCGCCGGAACAATCGCCGATGATCGGCAAGCTGCCGCGCCCTGAGATCCTCGAAGGTTTTCGCGGCGGCCGCGTCCAGCATTTGCTTCGCACGCGAGAGAATCTGATCGACCGGCGTATCCGGCACAGACAGATAACCGCGATAACTTGTGCTCGCTGATACCAGAACGGTGACGGTGGTGGCGCCCTTTACCTGAATGCGGTCCGAAGTGGTAGCCACATCGCCGCCATCGATGTGAACCTGTAGGATGGCGCCGAAGTACATGCCGTCGCCGGGCTGGTTCGAATAGGTGACGGGTTGTTCTGATCCCGGATGGCCCGCGCCCGCTACATGTGATGGCGCTTTGCCCGTAAGTACGAGCTGATTGGGAGCAGGGCTTGAAACGGACTTCTGTAGCGGCCCATCGATGCCGATTACGCAACTCAGCTTGCCCGGAACGCTGGCCGTTGCTCGATACACGAGGACCTGGTCAGGGGCGGACGCAAACGCCACGCGCTCGTACGTGACGCCGTCCACGGTGTACGTGGTGCGAGCACAGGCCGTGTCGAGGTTGAGTTCGCGACTATAGCTCTCGGGCTCGCCGGAGTGCGCGAAGTCGAAGCGCAGGTTGCCCAGCGGCTGGTACGCCTCGGCGAACAAGCCCTGCATCTCGCGACACAGTTGATCGGCCTTGTGGTAGTCCTGCTGCTTCAATACGGCGCCACGGATGGCGGGGAGATATTTACTGGCGTTGCGGTTGTTCCCGTCCTGTGGTTTGCCCGACCACAAGGTGTCCTCATTGAACTGCAGCAGTTCTTTTGCAGGCGATCCGTCCTCGCCACCACCAAACACCATGGCGCCGAGCCGGCCGTTACCAATCGGCACCGCATCGGCCCACTGCTTCGCCGGTTTGTCGTACCAAAGCAGGAGATCGTCCGCACGGCTTTCCTGCGTTGGGGGCTTGCTTTGCTGCGCTGAGGTAGGCCGAGAGAGAGCAAGTGCAGCCGAGGACAGCAGTAGTTCGCGCCGGGTCATACGTAATATCTAATCAGAGCCGCCGACTTAGAGACTCTGATTCGCGTGATGTTGCAATAGGAGCACGCAGCGCAGGCGATTCAACGCTATGCTGACCGCTGCGGGACTCGGTATATCGATGGAAGCATACCGGCGGCCCGCGTGTGAAACGTTGGGATCTGCTTCTAAGATCGGATACGCCGCCAGCTCCGCCGCGACGAGCCGCGAATCATTTACGGATCAGACTCAACTTTTGCGTTAGCCTCACGCCGGCGATTTCGAGTCCGCGCGCGAGCGCGGCTTTGATTGCGATTTTGTCCGCCGAGGTCGTGATCTTCTCGCGGATGTACTCGTCGGGGATCAACGATTCATCCAGGACCTCGAGCGCCGCGGGCGAAAATGTGACCTCGAAAGCGTCTGCCTTGTCGAGGCCGGCCCCGATCATGCGCTCCAGGCATTCATCCTGCACGCGTTCCCAGCGCGTGTGAGCCAGCGCCTTGCGCTTCTGCAGGCGCTTGATTTCGACATCGTAAGCCTCGATGCGGCCTTCGAGCCGGTCGAGGATCTTCGAGGCGCGATCCACGGCTTTCTTTCCTTTCAGCTCGGCCAGTTTTTGCTCGGGCAGCTCGGCGGTTTTCCGGCGAGGGGCGGACGCTGGGACCGGCGCCCGTCGTCTCGCGACGACAGCAAAGAGATTGGGAGAGAAGGCCATGTTACCGTCCTCCCATCGACATGTTGCCGTTCGGGATATCCGGATAGCACCGCGCTAGCGTCTCGGCGTTGACCCAGGCGCTGCCTTCCCCTGAGCAGGGCTCGATCTTGAGGCGCGGCCGGCCGTAGGAGGTCTTCGCGTTCGTCACCACGCATTCGAGAGCAGCCCGCGAGCGGGTTCGAGATACACGTGCGCACCGAGCACGGTGTTCATTTCCATGGCGGTCATTTCGCAACCCTCGCCGGGAAGAAACTGTTGAGGATCTCCCGCATCACGGGCGCGACTTCCCCATCTTTGGGCGCAGGCGGAATGTCGTCCGGCTGCTGGGCTTCGATGATTCTCAGCGCGGCGTCGATCTGGCGTGCGTGCCGTTCGTAGTGCTTGCGCAGCTTCGCATTCTCCGCCGTATCGCGACCACGCGTGGCGCTGATGGATGCGACTGCCAGCGCTGCGCGGACCTTAACGAGTTCGGTCGACGTCATGCGGCCTCCCGGTCGCGCCTGTTGCGCTCGATAAACAAGCTGATGCCCGCCGCGCGAATGTCCTCCCAGATAGGAGCCTCGAGTCCGGCGAAGCCTTGCGCGAGCAACTCGTTATGCGCACGACGCAACGCTTTGCCGGCGCAGACGAAGCAGCGCACGAGTAAGTCCTCGATCGGGTTCGACTGCGGAATCGGTTGCTGTGGAAGTGCACAGGCCGTTTGCTGGCCGTTGTGCGCGTTCGAAGTGGCGCGAACGGGCGCTACGACCCGGATCTGCCGGGTAGGCGCAGCCGCCGGCGCGGGTTCCTGCGCATCCGAAATGACTTGAATGCGCCAAGTAGCTTTGTTGCCGTACATGCCTTTGACGATCTCGACCGAATCGCCGGCTTGTGCGCGCGTTCGAATCAGTTCATTGCGGGCTTCGAGAGGCAGATACAGCAGGTTCCGATCTTCGTTGACGGTGTACTGGTAATCGGTTCCATACTGGCCGATCTTCTCCTTTCCCTCCGGGTCCGCGGTCGAGTTTTACGACCAGCGGCACGTTGATCTGCGGCTTGATGATTTCACGCTGCATGCGACGCCTCCTGATTTGCGTTGCTACGCTCCGAGGCAGAGGGGATCCTGATTGTTGATTCCATAGGCTGATGGGTTCCTTCGAATTCGGGGATTTCGCTGTTAGCGTCAGCGGGATCTCCGGCAAATTGTTGCGTTAGCTTCCAGCTCTCATCGAGCTCGAAGCACCCAAGTAGCGACTGCCAATCGGCCGCGCAATTGCACGCTCCGATACCCGCGCCGCAGTCGAGGCATGGCGGATTCTCATTGAAGTAGTAGTTGTCCATCGAAGTCAGCCAGGACATCTAAGCGGACTCCAGCAGGAAAAGCGCACACGCCGCTCGGCGGCCGTTGTGCGCGTCTGCAAAGAAGTAGGGAGCGAACGTTGCAAGCGCTATCTCGAGCCGTCGTGTGTGCGCTTCGAAGCGGATGCGAATACGCTCGTACTCCTCGATCCGTTGGATGAAGAGCACGAAGCGCAACGGCTTGCCGGCGCGGCTTGCGCCCAGGAAACCGTGCTCGCGCTCTTTGCGGAGCTGGTAGGCGTTGAATATGCCGCGCAGCTCCTCGATTTTTGGATCGGTGATGGACATCTGTTGGCCGGTCAATTAAGTGCTGCCGAGCTTATTGTGCTTGCAGTGATTATGCTACCTTGCCAATGGCAGGATAGCATGCAGATTAGATTTTCTTGGTACTGTTACCTTGCCGGTGGTTAGATAGCAGTATGGCCGACGAGGAGATGTCCGACGAGGTAAGGAAATACTTCAGCCGTCGGCTTTCCAAGATCGCAAAATCAGGCGGCGAGGCTCGCGCGAAGAAGCTGAGTGCCGGCACTCGGAAGCGCATCGCCAAAAAGGCGAGCGAAGCGGCTCACGCGGCGCTGACACCTAAGCAGCGTAGTGCACGCGCAAAGAAAGCAGCAGAGGCTATGTGGGCGAAGAGGCGACGAGGAGCCCAGAAGGGAGGAGGAAGCCCTTCAGCATAGCGGAAATTTTCCAGGAAAATTTGATGCGATGGAGGGGGTACGAATCATTTCAGTGAATTTGAATCAGCGATGTGGCGGACTTCATGCTCGACAGAGATTCACGCATTGGCTGAACAAACTAGAAGTCGATCTTATTCTCGCTCAGGAACCTGTCAATCCTAGGGACCGCATGTCGTCCGGACACCGCGGGATATCGGTTCGGCGAGCAAGGAATCCTGCAGGAGTTGTCAACGAGTCTACGCCGGGCACAGCGCCTACACCGGCCGGACAAGGTGCAACGGCACGGATAAGGTGATTACAATGTGTTGTTCTGTGCCATGATGCCCGTTCGGTCTGCGAGGATCACCTGGACCGCCCTTGGGGAATTGAGAGCGGTTGCCAATGCGGAGGAGCTGGCGCACCATGTCCAGCGTGCAATCCATCCGACTTCGCGCAACCGCCAGAGATGCCGGAACGCTATCAGTCACTCGTCCGGACGAGTGAGGCCAAGCCGCCCAGACATTTGCATGGAAAGTCCGGCGCCGTCGAAGCCCTCTCACTCAAGGCACGGTCCCGCTGTACAGTTACCCGGCGCCAAATTCCAAGCTTCGAGTACAAGCTTTGGTACAAGTCTCAGAATGGAATTTTAAGCGCCGAACAGGCGCTGACGAAGAAACTACCACGTCAGCTGTCGATTTGCCCCGATAATGAGGCACAACATCCAGATGGCATCTAACCGCGTCGAACGCCACACACAAGCGCGATATTCACGAGATCACACATAGCGCGATCACGAGATCGCAGATATAATTAGCATCGCTCGAAGAAAAGGAGCAGACGTGTTGCCCGGCTACATATCAAAAGCTGTGCCGAATCCCGGCTCGAATCGCGCGCCATGGTACAAGAACACGGCACCCACTTACGCGGGCGTTTTCCTGTGGATCGTGTTCTATCGGGAAATTGCCGTGGCGCTCGATCACGGAGGTCCTGCTCTATGCGTCGCAGCTCTGGTTCTTGCCGGACTCATCAGTTACGGACTGTTCTACTACATACCTGCCCTGATGGGCATGCGAACAGGGTACCCGCTTTACGTGGTAGGCAGTTCGACTTTCGGCACGCAAGGCGGTTATGTGATGCCTGGCTTGCTGATGGGTGTACTACAGGTAGGTTGGATGTCCGTGAACACCTTCGTCGCTACCAGCTTCATCTTGACGGCCTTGGGTTCAAAGGCCGGACCGGGAACCCTGCCGTTCGGATTGATCGCAACGGCTTGGTCCTTGGGGCTAGGATATGTGGGCGCTAAAGGTATCGGCTATGTCGCTCGATTCGCGCTGTATCTCAACCTCGTTCCGCTGTTGATGATATTGGTGGTGTTTGCGAGGAATGCTGGTGGAATTGGGCAGTATACACCGCCGCACCCGAACTCGTATTTGGGATTTACGATGCTGGTGCAGATTGTCGTAGGCTTTTTTGCAACGGCAGGCGCAGCGGGCGTGGATTTCGGGATGAGCAGCCGAAACGAACGAGACGTTCGATACGGTGGCCTGGTCGGCATTTTGCTCGCTGTAGTAGTGGCCGGAGGGCTCCCGTTACTCGCGGTCGCCGGCGGGCATGTCCTTTATGGTGTCCGGGACTATCGTTTCGATTCAGCTATTGCGCAAACGGGTAGCTTTGCAGCCATCGTGTTTTTCCTTTTTGCGGTAGCTTCAATCGCTCCCATGTGTTTTTCCTCGTTTATCGCGGGGAACAGTCTGGCAACAATGATTCCCGGAGTTGCCAGGACTACATCTACTATGATCGGCGCGGTAATTGCGGCGATTCTGGCGATCACGGGTGTAGCGGCAAATCTGGTGGGTCTGTTCACTATCATCGGCGCGTCGTTCGGACCCATCTGCGGTGCTATGGTCGCAGATTATTGGTTATCGGAAAAAAAGTGGGCCGGACCACGAGAGGGAGTCAACTTTGCAGGATACGGAGCCTGGGCGATTGGGTTCGTGATTGGAATTTTACCTTTCCTGCCCATTGCTGAGGAAACAAAAGCTTATCTGCAACCGGCAGCTGTCTACAGCTTCTTGGCTGGATTTCTTGTGTACCTAATCCTCGCCAAGCTCGGACTTCAGTCAAAGATCGTGTCCGACCCTGGCCTCGCGTCACCGCCGCACACGGTCGCGCTGTAGGTAAAACCGAGTCCGAAGGTCGTCCCCTATCCGCGTTAGGCTCGCACTCGTTGCCCACCGAGCTGATCCACATCGCGAACTTCTGTCAGCGCCCGAGCAATCCACGACGCCGGACGCCCAAGCCGATTGTTAGGCGCGAGCGGGGCGCAGCCAGCCCCGTCGCTGATAGGATGTCTCGAATGACAAACATCAACGGCAAGGCGTACGCCATGAACGCGATCACGCCCATGAAGCCGTGGAAGACGCCAATACTGAAATTGTTTTTCTTCATTCTGGGCGCAATCAAGCCGTTGCAGAAGGATTTGAAAAACCTTTCCTTTATTCATTTTGCACGCTGGGTTTGTATTGCCAGGGACGGGTTTCCGCGATTGACAGATGTCCAACCGGCCGAGCAACTGAAGTATGACTATTTACTGTTCTTCAGCAATTTCAACGGGACTTGGAACCAATATATAGACGCGTTTTCGGCCGTGTTGTACCGGGGGCTCGACTTGATCTGGCGCTGGAGCGAAAAGTATCCGGGGGCACGACCCGTGACCTCGTTCAAGCGTTATATCAATCTGGTCCAGTTTGACACTGATTACTACTACAGCGTGTATCCGCACACGGCAACAAATGATGTTAAGGCGGCCTTGCGCGTGCAGAGTGCGTTCGAGGCGTTGGAGAAGAAGAGCGAGTCGCTTACACCGGACGAGTTTCAGAAGGCGTGGTTAGCGTTTCAGGTGCAAGTGGCGCCGGATCTCGGTGCGACGGGTATCGCGCCGGTGGGGACATAGGTATGGCGGACATAAGTGGCAACACGTATGGTCTGACAATCTTGTCGCCTATCAAAGAAAATAACCAACTCGATATCTGCCATTCTATGCAGCTTCGGTGGTATCTGAGTCAACTGCCGCGCGATCATCGCAGTCCGTTCGCGCAGTTATCGGATACCTATCTGGCCCGGCTGGTAGTGATGGATGACGTGGTGTTTGTCGGGCATCCCGCGTGCGAGGAGCACTTGAAGTCGCGATATCTGGTGTTTGAAACCAACTTCGACGGCGGCCTCGACCCTTATCTGACGCGGATGGCGCGCGATACGGGGGAGTTTGTCAATGCAGTCTGGCAGCATTGCGTGGGCTTTCCGGGGACGGAGGATTTGAACAGATTTATCGAATATATGAAGCGGTGCCAGATTGAGACTACTTTCTTTTTTGCGGATGTGAATGATCAAACTGTGGCGTCGACGTTGAATGCGCTGAAAACGCAAGCGGCATTGACCGCGTTTATGGAGCGGCATCAGGGATGCGATGCCGCTGAGCTTCAACGGGCGTTCGGGAACTTTCGCAAGCGCTTGAGGCAAGCTCCACTTTTACCGCGAGGGGGAGATGAGGCGCGAGACATCCGGCAGGACAGGCGGCGACATGACTAAGATCGACGTTTCGGATGTGCAGGGATTTGCTCTGAAAGGGTATAACTTTCCACATGCGCGTTTCCTGCTGCTGGAATTAGGGGAGCCGTCGAAGGCCCGGGCTTTCCTACGCAAGCTGCTCGGCGTGATCACCACAGGACAGCGATGGGACAAGAAGCCGGAGAGCACGGTGAGCGCGGCGTTCACATTCAGCGGTCTTGAGAAGCTGGAACTCCCGCTGGCCAGTTTGCTGAGCTTTCCCCTCGAGTTTCAGCATGGGATGAGGTCACGCGCAGACATCCTCGGCGATTGCGGGAAAAATGATCCCGAGAATTGGGATCCGGTGTGGCGAGAGACGGGCGTGCACATGTGGCTGGCAGTCTACGCGGAGTCTGCTATGGTGCTGAGCGGGCGCAGCGACGAGATGCGGCAATGGATGGACGAGACCGATGGGGCAACACTGCGGTTTGCGCAGGATGCATGCCAAATCTGGCTGAACGGTCGGTACTCGACCTCAGAGCATTTCGGATACACAGATGGGTTCGGGAATCCTGACTTCAAAGGGGCCGAGCGGGATTGTGTGCCGGGACAAGGGAAGTTGACGCCTAAGGCAGATTGGGAGACGCTCGCGACGGGCGAGTTTCTGCTCGGGTATGCGGATGAGGCGGGTGAGTTGCCAGTCGCTCCGATTCCACATCTGTTGGGGCGGAATGGCACGTTCATGGTGTATCGAAAGATGCATCAGAACGTAGGCGCGTTTCGGGCGTATCTGGACACAAAGGGCACATTGTATGCGGGCGGCAAAGAGAAGCTGGCCGCGAAGTTTGTGGGACGATGGCGAGATGGAACTCCGCTCATACTGTCGCCGAATGCGATGAATCCTTCGATTGTGCAGGACGATAACCGGAACACGAATTTCCGGTACAACGAGGATCCGGCGGGTGCCCGCTGTCCGCTTGGCGCCCACATTCGGCGTGTGCATCCACGAGACGCATTCGGATTCGAAGGTGGGTTAGTAAACCGGCGACGGATCATGCGGCGCGGCTTGCCTTATGGCGAGTATGTGCCGGACGGCGAGCCAGTGAACGATCGGGACGAGCGCGGAATCATCTTCATGGCTCTGAACGCGAGTCTCTTTCGGCAATTCGAGTTTGTGCAGCAACAGTGGATCGATTACGGGAACGACGCACATCAGGGGAACGACCGAGATCCGCTGATTGGGAATCACGACGAGCGGAGCAAGTTCGTGATCCAGGGGACCTCCGATCCGGGCAATGCACCCTTTATCTGCGGAGCTCTACCGAATTTTGTTGAACTTCGCGGTGGAAATTACTTCTTCATGCCGAGCCTGACCGCGTTGGCGATGATGGCGACCAATACGGTCGATCCGCGATAAGTTGGCATCGAGAGGAGACCGACCGCCGAAACTCGGCCCCTCGGCACTCGCGAATATCCCGAGTTGAAGCGGTTGCGTCGGTCAAACCGGCCGAGAATAGCTCAGCAGAAAAATCTAAGCCGAGCGTGACCAGTTTCAGGCGCGAAATCTCCCTTAAAGGGCAAAGGAGATCATCGATGCTCGCTTTTGCCCTCCGTTCCCGATTCAGCCGAGCCGGCAATCAGGGAGGGAAATTGCAGTTTTCCGGAGGGGCGGGCAAGGTCGGCGGCCTACAACATATCCGATGACGACAGCTGCGTGTTTGTCGACAAGGCAACTGGTTACATCGGGAGCGCCCTGCTACTCGAACTGGTCAAATGCGAGTACCTCGGATCGCTCGGGGTGGTTCACACTGGACCTTTCGAATTCGATTCCGTGAAGGATCGCAAAAGCCAGAATGCCAGTATCTACTCCAGTAACCCAATGACGATAATGGTCCAACAAAATCGATCTCAATACCTCAAGCGCTTCAGTGGCGCAAAGAAATGCCAATGGCTATTGTGTTACAAGAGAGTCCAGAAGGAGAACCTCGTGTATCGCTATTTGAAAATAGTCGTGCTGAGTGCGGCCCTGTTTGTTCCAGTATTGGTCGGGGCGCAAGAGCGTGACCACCCAGAACGCCAAAAGGACCAGCAGAGCAGGCGCTATGAAGATAAGGCTCACAATGATTCTCACGAATGGAATGCGGATGAGGATCAGGCGTACCGGCGGTACCTCCAGGAACATCACAAAAAGTATCACGACTTCGCAAAAGCAAAGAAAAGCGAACAGAAAGATTACTGGAATTGGCGTCACGCCCATCCGGATAGGGACCGACGCTGACTTGGTTAACGGGTGTTCAGCTAGGGAACACAGTGCAGAACTAGAATCGCAGTCTAACTAAGTTGTCAGTCAAGACGTTCGCTGCCGAAAAGCACACAGTCTCATCAGCGCGAATAGAGTCTGGGCTGTACCGGTACGGCCCGGACTACGGCTTATAGATTCTGTCCCCTAGACTGGAAGCGATACCAGTCAGCAGCCCGCTTGGCTGACGGATTTGCCGTCACTGTTTTGGATCCATTTGCTTGAGCTATGCCGGCACGCATTCCGCAGGATCGAATTCAACCTGCACCACCGACTGTCGATCAGCTCAAACCGGGAGATGTTGCCTGGATTTCCGTCACGTCATTGAGCGTTTCGGACCAGCACGAGTTGTATGTCAGCGGTTACGCATCGCTAGTTGATAATAATGACTCACTGGCGGTGAAGTACGGTATGGATGCGGATGGCAAGAGATACGTGGATCTGAGCCATTGCCCTGACTACAAATTTAAGCTCGATGGATCATTCGTCAGCCTTGGAATTCGGTACGAAGGACTCCTAACCATTGACTATCTTCTCGGACCGTGAGGGAACTCCCATCGGAGCCGGCAGGAACGCGCTGGAAGGGCGTCGAGGAAAGCCGCTGAAGTAAGGACGAGAGCTGCGGCAGCGCGCAAGCGTAGGCGACGGTAGAGAGGGACCAGATCGACCGCAGGGCGTCGAGAGTTGCGAGTGGGATCGGGTCAAAGTACCACAAGGAGGATGGGATGAGTTGGCTAACCGCTGTAACGATCGGTCTCATTCCGGCGGCCGTAATGCTCATATCTACGCTCATGATCTTCCGTAAGCGGCGATGGGGAGATCTGAAGGTATTGGCAAAGCCGGCCACAATGCCGCCCGAACATCTTGACATCGAACCGAAAAAAGTAAGGGATATGGTTGAGGGTGACGAAGGTTACGTCCAGAGTTCCGAAATTGTGACGTCTAAGAAGGACCGTCGAGTGTTTGTCGCTTGGGACGCGAGATTGCAAGAACCTCCGCAACACCCAAATAGTGTGTTCGCCCCCATACGGATAAAAAGGCTAGAGCGAGGATTTTCGCTCACGGTTACGCCTAGCGATCAATTCCGTTCAGGCTCGCTGCCGTGGGGAATATATGCGCCTGTAACGGAGATCCTGCAAGCTGCTGATCCATTACCTTCATCAGGGGAGGGACAGGGGCGCTCGAGAACTCGCTAATGCAAAAGACTACCGACCAGATAGTGTTCAGGCCTGGCATGCGGTCCGAATCGGCAGTTCAGCAATTCCGTGATCAGATCAACGGTGATGAGACGATTCACAGTACGGAAAAACGCGCGCAACGCAAGTTGTTGCTCCGATTACAACCTCTGCTTGCCGATCCGATCTCGGCTGATCAGGCGCAGGCACTCGATGACACGTTTCAGCGCCGGCATAAGGTAGAAGATCTGATTGAGTGGTTAAAATCACCGCCAATGTCCTGGGGGCAATTTCCTGAGTATCAGCGAGAGCAAGAAGAAGTCAGACGCGAGCAGCTGTGGCAACAATGGAAAAACCTTGAGGAGCGTTGGGATGCTGCAGATAACAAGCCTGAAATCTGTCCATCGTGTGGCGCGCGCTCGGTCGTGAGAATTTCATATGGCTTGCCGGATGAGGTGGGAGAAGAAGCTGCGCGACGCGGCGCGATTGTGTTAGGCGGATGCATGCTCGTTGAAGACGCCGCAAAGTGGTACTGTCGGAACTGCGGGCACGAGTGGGGAAAGCTGTTCGGCGATGATGACGAGCTATTCGATGATCACGCGTGACGAGCTGGAGATAGTTTACCTTCGATTCCCGTACTTGTCGAAGGTAAACCGGAATAAGAACCAGTTTCCGGCATGCCGAGTCTGCGAGATGCCAATTCGGACGGGCCGAACGCTCAGCGAAGTAGTTTCTAGCCAGAAGATCGGAACCGCGATCCGGGACGTGTGCTAATTGGTCCCGATCTGGAGATTATCCTTTGAGACTTTTGACTTTTAACGAAATCTGGTTCATCAAAAATCAGTACCGAAAATAATTCGTCTTACGAGCTGGTTACGCATCCGGAAGTCCGGCGGTGCGAATGGACCGTGAATGATGGGTTTCGATAACCGCTCACGAGACGAGGGATGTTTCTGGCGCACACTCGACGAGCTTTTCACTTTTGACCGCGAGCGTGAATATCGTCTTATGCATCGGGCGGCCTCTCGCGTTCAGGTAGGTGAGTTCGATGTGCGCCAAGGTCACGGCCGCCTTCGTATCGCCGTAATCCGCACTCGCCTGTTGCAGAACCTCTGAAACAAGCCGGTCTGTGAAGTGTAGCGATTGCGGACGCGATTGGCCGAAAGCATCGGTGTGTGGGCCCGGCATCGGTGGTCGAATCTCGAACGAAAGCTCCCGAATTTCTCCACTCCTGAGAACAGGTATGCGATCGAAGGTCATTGTGTGGACGACGTGACGCGCAGGGAAGGACCGAATGATTTGGATTGGGCTGACATGAACTTCAAAGCACAAACGTTCGCCGAGGTTTTCAATGTGTATGTCAGGTGGAGCACCCGCCCGTCTGATAGCTGTAAACCAGGAGCAGGATCGGGCGAGGCTCGGAGAGCATCAGCTGCCTTTCGAGGAGCCTTGACCTGATCTTCCGCAGCTGTTGCCGCGGCTCGGGCCGCATTCGTCGATGCGATGCTCGATTCAGCTTGTCTACCGGCTTGCTGAGCAGCCTTTCGCGCCCACCGTAGAGCAACGGCCGCAACAATCACGCCGGCAAAACTTGCGAGCGCTGCGACGCCGCTTGTAACAGCTGACCACAATGAACTTTTCGCGCTGAGCACCTCGGCCCAATTTGGCTCCATAACTCAACCACTTGCGGCTGTGGCCGGCTTCCGCAGTTGTGCCGCGCTCCGTCTCTCTTTCTCTCTTTACACACTATCGTAATCACATATTACTCTCGGATCGATTCCGACGCTTTACATTCGACAACTACCCGAATCGAACGTAAATGATTCTCCAACGAGAAAGCCGAGAACCGAATGGGTTTTTCAAAGGTCTGGCTAGGCCCAGGGTGAAACCGTTGTTGCAGTTTGTGAACCGGTTCCCGAGCGTTTGATTGGGAGCTGACGTCGATAACGTCCATACTGACCTTGCCTGATGTACTCGTCCACGGCCCTCTGAGTAGTGCACCAAAGCTTTGAGCCGATACGAAAGCCTGCAACGTGACCGGCGCGGAGAAGCCGAGTCATCGTACGTTGGCTAATCCCGAGCTGTTGGGCGACATTCTTGGCATAAAGATGCGCGGCGTGCTCGTCCACGGAATTCTGCTCAGCTCGCCAAAGTTTTGTTCCTACCCGAAAACTCGCGATCACACCGGAAGTCATGCGGCGTCTGGCGGCTGGTTCACTGATGCCGAGTCGCCTGGCTACGTCCTTGGGTGAAAGATAATTCATTCTCAACCTCGCTCGGTCAATGCGTGTTCATAGGCCAATCTCTGCGACCCGGGCGCCGGCTTGACCTTCCAACTGAGCGCACCAAGATCCATGAAGGTAGTGGGCAATTATCGGCCAACTTCTTCTTGCGGGACTGCGCCCTTTATTCTGGAGCATCAAACAGCCAAGGCCACATTCTTGGACGCGGGTATTAAAGGATGGGGGCCGGTGCGAGCAGTAGCCGCGTTCGCAACGCTCTCGAACACGAGAGTTCTGGACCGACTCCCCAGAAACCGGCACTCGCAATATAGACGCAAGCGCAAGGCAGGCCCACGTACTCTCGGTAACAATCGAAGGTACTCGTAAGTGGAAACAGAGAGCGGAAATAGGTGGCGAGCACGGGTACAGATCGGCCGCTGTCCCCCAAACAACCCTGCTATCCGGAAACTCTCAGTAAGTCATTGCCAAGTTAGGATGCGCAGCCTCCTGTCTACCCCGCTCTGTGCCGGCAGTCTATGGGGCCGGAGATCCTCCGCTGTCCCCACTCGAAGGACCATCGGGCGTTTCGAGCGCTCAGAAGGAGGAAGCTTACGACTCCGCCGCTTCGGGACAGCAAACCATCTGCCGAGAGGACGACGGACGTTCTCGAGACTTACGCGAAAGAACGACAATCTCCTCTGTCGGGTGGCCCCACCAGGCTAGACGGCATTTGTATGTTTCGCAAGACTGTCACTGCCGGTGCAGCAAAAATGGCTCTTCCGCTAATTTGGTGCAAGTCATGGAGCTCGCTGCAGGACAGAGTTTGCGATCGGCCTATAGGGAAGAACTCTGGCAGCCAGTAAACGAAAACCGGCTCGTCCGTACATCTGACGTTTGATCATTTTCAGGCGATTGATCTGACCCTCGACTTGACCGTTGCTCCAAGGAGTTTCCACTGCGGCCAACACAGCCGACATGTCCCGTTGCAAGCCGAATGCGAAACGGACAAATGATCCAATACCGGATTGCTTAGCGGTTTGTATCCAGTTGCGCATCTGCGAGCCTTCCTTGCTGATCAATGCTGCCCGAAAGTCCAATGCCAGCGATCGCATCCAAAGTAGGTCTGGACAAGTGGAAGAAAGCTGATCGAACAGAATTCTCTGCTCATCGCTGAGACGGTCCGGAGCACGAGCGGCCAGAACGGCTGCTTGCTTGGCGGCGATTCTTCGAGGATGGGCTGAAGGTCGCGAACGCCGTCCAGTTCTCCAGGGGGAGACGAACTGTGCGACCATGCTGCGCTGTCCGCGATACCCCTGAGTTCGAATCTCCCGAAATAGCGCCGTGGCGTTGTGGCATCCGTCGGCCCATCGCCGTTGAAGATAGTCGGCAAATTCGTGGACCTTAGAAGGCTTTCGGACGGCTACTTTGCGTTCAGGAAATTCACCCGCCCGAAGCCAGCGTCGTACGGTTTTCCTTTGGATTTGGAGCGCTTGAGCAATTGCTCTTTGAGAACCTCCTTCCTGATGAAGCTGCCTGACTTTCTCATAAAGCTCCAGCCGGCGCTGACGATGTTCTTGCTGTAACGTTTGCTGGCGAGTGAGCTTTGGCTGTACATCTTCCATGCCTTGCTCGCGGTTCGCTTCCTCCGGAGGAATCTGCAGTTCACGGGATCGTTCTTCAAGCGCCCTCTCGATAGCAGCAGAAAGGTTGAGTAAAAGATGAAAACGGTCCGCCACTTGTTGTGCACCCGGTGCGCCCATTTGAGCGCCATCGGCGTACGTACCAGAACGATCCATTCGCAATCGGTGCTTCCCAATGCTCAATGCTTAGCCTTGGATGCCATTCAGAAAGACGAGAAGGGCTTCCTAATGGATGTAAGCACGCGTCAAACTCCACGATGTCCGGGTTGTGGAGCGTGCTCCCGATCCTTTCACAGCCACTATGAGCGGCTTCTGCAGGATCTTCCCTTCGCAAGGCCTGTCCGTGCGACTTCGGTTGAAAGCTCGTCGATTCCGATGCCGGAATCGGGCGTGTCAGCGAAAGGTCTTCGTTGAAAGATTGCCGCAGATCACTCGCGCGTACGGTCGTCAAACCGATCGCCTCAAGGAGATCGTCCGTTCAGTTGGTTTTGTCGCTGGCGGTCTACCAGGATCTCGCTTGCTGGCACGGCTAGCCATTACAGTCAGTGATGACACAGTCCTGCGCTTCGTCAAGCTGATGCCGGTGGCGCAAGAAGAAGATCCAGTTCGTTGCCTCGGCCTGGACGATTGGGCGTGGCGCAAAGGGCAGGATTACGGGACGATTCTGGTGGATCTGAATCGGCACGCTGTTGTGGGTCTATTGTCTGATAGATCTTCCGAAACGTTGGCGGAGTGGCTGGCGAAACATCCGACAGTGACCGTCATTAGCCGTGATCGTTCTGGTACGTACGCCGATGGCGCTCAAATGGGCGCACCGGGTGCACAACAAGTGGCGGACCGTTTTCATCTTTTACTCAACCTTTCTGCTGCTATCGAGAGGGCGCTTGAAGAACGATCCCGTGAACTGCAGATTCCTCCGGAGGAAGCGAACCGCGAGCAAGGCATGGAAGATGTACAGCCAAAGCTCACTCGCCAGCAAACGTTACAGCAAGAACATCGTCAGCGCCGGCTGGAGCTTTATGAGAAAGTCAGGCAGCTTCATCAGGAAGGAGGTTCTCAAAGAGCAATTGCTCAAGCGCTCCAAATCCAAAGGAAAACCGTACGACGCTGGCTTCGGGCGGGTGAATTTCCTGAACGCAAAGTAGCCGTCCGAAAGCCTTCTAAGGTCCACGAATTTGCCGACTATCTTCAACGGCGATGGGCCGACGGATGCCACAACGCCACGGCGCTATTTCGGGAGATTCGAACTCAGGGGTATCGCGGACAGCGCAGCATGGTCGCACAGTTCGTCTCCCCCTGGAGAACTGGACGGCGTTCGCGACCTTCAGCCCATCCTCGAAGAATCGCCGCCAAGCAAGCAGCCGTTCTGGCCGCTCGTGCTCCGGACCGTCTCAGCGATGAGCAGAGAATTCTGTTCGATCAGCTTTCTTCCACTTGTCCAGACCTACTTTGGATGCGATCGCTGGCATTGGACTTTCGGGCAGCATTGATCAGCAAGGAAGGCTCGCAGATGCGCAACTGGATACAAACCGCTAAGCAATCCGGTATTGGATCATTTGTCCGTTTCGCATTCGGCTTGCAACGGGACATGTCGGCTGTGTTGGCCGCAGTGGAAACTCCTTGGAGCAACGGTCAAGTCGAGGGTCAGATCAATCGCCTGAAAATGATCAAACGTCAGATGTACGGACGAGCCGGTTTTCGTTTACTGGCTGCCAGAGTTCTTCCCTATAGGCCGATCGCAAACTCTGTCCTGCAGCGAGCTCCATGACTTGCACCAAATTAGCGGAAGAGCCCACTTCAAAATACCGAAATCAATCCGCACGCACGGTGGTGGGCAGGGGTCGGTGGGCGACCACCGCCCCTATGCCGATCTGGTCACGAAGTATTTACCAGCGCTCCGCCTTGTGCCCGATGTACTCAAAATAACCGGCCAAATCTGATTGCACCAAAAATTTAAGCGTAAGCGCTCAATAATCAATCAGTTTGCTGGTTATTTTCTGTTTAACTGGTCCAATCTGTGCACGCGCTGCTAACTTTCAACCCCTCTATTATTTAAGGGCGAGCGGGCATCGTGATTGGCCAGTCAAACCGGCTTCTCGGAAAGTGACACTCGTGCCCGCCTTTCGGCTCGTGGATTGCTCCCAACGGCAGGCGACTCAGAGAGTGCGGATAGGAATGCCTTTGCGACGGCATTTCGAGTACCGATCAAGGAGTGGATCTGTGCCAACTGGTCGCGTCACGTTGTGATTGACTGGGGAGCGCAAACGCTTGTTCTCATGCCGGCACCAATCTCGTTGCAGCTGACCGCAATCGGGGCTAGCATACTTGCCACAATGCAAGCATGCGAATTGGGAACTGTGCTGCCTCTTGCGGATATTGCTGCATGCCCAGCACTTAAACGCTCTGTGGTTAGCTCTCGCGACAAGGTGCGTACGTCTACTTTTGGATGCCTGAAAGGTTCTGTAGCAGATACTCCCAGAGCCCCTGTTTCTCGGAATCGTGCATGGCCTGATCTTGAATGCCAGCGTGGCGATAGGCTCGAATCGCCCGTTTTTCGGCTGTTTCGTTCTGCTCCGTACTCCGTTTACTCCATTAAGCAGATTGGTCAATGTTGTTGCTTACCCACAACTTATTGAAAGCATGGAGCGGGAGACGGGGATCGAACCCGCGACGTCCAGCTTGGGAACTTACAAGTAAGTTGATAATAAACGACTTAGGCGTTCATAAGCGTGCATCCTGACAATATGCATCAACTGAGTTTTCGAGATTTGCCCCCAAAAGGCGCTTATTGGAGAATTGGAGTAACAACAATTGCTCGATGCCGAGGCGCTCCTCCTAGCGAATCCGACTCGTTTCTGAACCGCCCAGCAGGCTGTCTCTGAGCAGCCAAACAAGGGCGTTTCAATTGTCAGCAGACTTCAACTCGCAGCGCAAATGCTCGAAATTAGGGCTCGTCAAGGCCGATTCCGTTCTGAGATCCAGCTACGGCGAGTTCATTGTTTCCAAGCAGAAGCTGAACCAGGCCGAAGGGATCAGCCTCGTCAAACTGAACCGGGAGCAAAAAGCCCAAAGCCTGTGCTTCGCCTCACGACCGTTCATGTTGTGCGGACTGCCAGTCCGGGCACTCCTGCCCGGTGAGCTGATGTACGAGCGGCGCAACGGTCACTTCGTTCTGCAAATCACCGGCCATCCCAAGTTCGGCGTGCCCTTCGGCCAGGACAGGATTGTGCCGATCTTCCTCGCCACATTGGCCGTGCGGCAACAGAGTCGAGTGGTTCGCTTTCGCAGTGGGGCGGAGATGTTGGACACATTCGGGATGCAGAAGGGTGGGAAACAGTATCGCCGCCTAACATCGGCCTTCGAACGCATCTTCGGCGCGACAATCTTTTTCGGGACAGACGAGCGCCGGTCTACCGCGCGCGTCGTCAACTTGGCGCGATTCAATTTTCTGAGCGAAGCGCAGATCTGGTACAACCGCGCTGATTCCGGGGAAACGCCGCCGGCTGAATGCGAAAACGTGATCGTTTTGAGCGAGGAGTTCTACCGCGAGGTGATCGCGCATCCGATCCCAACCGACTTGGAAGCGGTGAAGGTTCTCGTGGCCGCGCCGGCGGTACTCGATCTATTCATGTGGCTCTCATATCGTTGCTTCACAGCACAAGGCGAGGAACGGATTCCGATCTTTGGCTCCGCCGGACTCACCGCGCAACTCGGCTCAGTCGAGTACTCACGTCCACGGCGGTTCCGAGCAAAGCTTGAGCAGTGGTTGGACGTGATCCGAACCTTGTGGCCTGATTGTCCTGCCAGAATCAGCAAGGACGGGATGAGCCTTTTCGTCCGCCATGGCAGTGCTGTAGTGCAAAGCGAGGACCGACCGAATGTTTAAAACGATTCTCAAAAACAAGAAGCCGGACGTGGGTGGGTTGCGGTGCATGGCCGAACTCCAACGGCTTGTGTCGGTGATAGCTGGGCGTGACGGTCGAAACAGTTTGGATGCTCAAGCACTGGTGGAAATCGAGGAGGTCGTCTTGAACAGCCGCCAACCGCAGTTGACCGCCTTATACCGGCGATTGTTAACAGATGTCGATCTCAAACCCGAGAACGCAGAAAAAGGCGGCGCGTTGCCCGCCTCCTGGCCCGCGCGTATCGTCTTGGAGAGGGGAACGGCACTCGTCATAAATTGCCTCAAATGCGCCGATCGGATCACGGCCGCACGCCGAAATGAGCGAAATCGTGATCGTTACCAGCCATCTCAGTGACTACCCAGGTTAGTGAGTCGAACACAATGCCAAAAACCTCACAAGTCAAATCCATCCCCAAAAAGGAACCGCTTCCAATCGATACGATCGAACCCCCATATGCGTCTTTGAACATCACAGCGAGGGTTTGGCCAACATGGACTGAGTATGTAGAGCCGCAGGCGTATATTACGAATCTGGAAGCCGACATCATGCTGGCTGGCGACGATCTATCTCAGCGGGTAAAGGTCGGAAGCGTGACTGCCTTATCGGCTCGCCTCGAAAAAGCCGCCGAAGACGGTATCGAGTGCGTCGAAGTGCTCGATGCACGCAGCGCAGATACGGCCTTGTATATTGACCTTTTCGATGTTGAACAATCCCATTACTCGGAGTGGGTTGAATCAACGCTCGAGCCGTTTGGTAGAGATCTGTTGATCCTGGATCGGATTCAGATCCTACCTGAATACCGCGGCAATGGATGTGGGCTCTACGCCGCCTATGCGATGATCAGCAGCTTTGCACCGAGTGATGGGCTTGTGGACTGCACTCCAGCTCCTTTCGACTATTGCAAAGACACAGGCCATCTTCGGCTGCGAGCGGCACAGTAATTCGCGACAACAAAGAGATTCCCGGTTGGAATGCTGCTCAATCGAAGCTGCGAGGACACTGGGCTCTGCTGGGTTTCCGGCAGGTGCCGGGCTCGGACGTGCTCGCACTCTCTTTGACCCGAAACAGCGTCCGATAGAAGCCATAATGGAAGCGTATCGGCGTCAGCAAACAAAGAACGATTGCCGGCGGATAAATGGTTGACGTCGATCCCCAAGCCGCCACGCTCCGGACAAGCTCGACTCGATTAAACTGAACCTACGGAGAGACGCGTCCGTGCAATCCATAAGCAAGGAGCGCTTTGTCCGATGGACCCGCTGGAACTCGACGATATGCAGGAAGTCACGTTGACGCACAACGACAAGGGGACTATTGACGAAGACTTGGCTGGCTACTTCACGTCGGACGAATGGTCTGCCGCCACCAACGATGGCGTGAGTTGGGAGGACGTCAGAGCGGCTTTCGCGGGAGTCGCTGGATCCCTGTCTGCGGCCGTCACAGAAGAACGCCAAGAACGTTAATTGGCGAAATACTTCCTCGACACGAGCGCTCGCAAAAGGCTCTTACGATGATGAGTCTACCTCGCTCACATTCATCGCGTCATTCACCAACAGCTGCGCCTGTGTGTCATGTCGCAACCGGCGCGTTGAACACTAGTCGTCAGCTTCAGGCCGGAGTAACGTATCGCAGACTTCAGTGAGTCTTCTGCGAAATCGCCTACGAGTCGCACATTCTGCAACGTCCCGAGCCAACCGCCTCGCTACATGTTTTGCCAAGTAATCTGTGATTCGACAGATCCCCGGGCCCTAAAGTACACTGAGGTTTTGATGGCGCAGATCTCTACCAGCCCGGCTCCTTACGCGGATCTGTTGGCGAAGGTCTTCGATCTGACTGGCCGCGGTTTGTCTCGCCCATTGGCCGAAAGCATAATGTCGCTTGATTTTCCGGAAACCGATGCCGCTCGCGCCGCCGAACTCAATGAGAAGGCGAATGAGGGTACCCTGACCGAGGCAGAGCGAGATGAGCTCCAGGTGTATGCCAACGTTGCAGACCTTCTTGCTTATTGGCAGCTGAAGGCGAAACAAGCACTGCAGCGCAATTCGTGACCGAGCTCGCGGCTCAAGTTCGCCGACGAGCGCAGAATCGATGCGAATACTGTCTGATCCCGCAGGCTGCGTTTAGGCGCCCCTTTCATATTGAGCACATCCTTGCCAGACAGCATGGCGGCCGAACGCAGCTCGACAATCTTGCGCTCGCGTGCTGGCACTGCAATTTAAAGAAGGGTACAAACCTGACCAGCATCGACCCAGAAACCGGCGAACTTGCTCGCCTCTTTCACCCGCGAACCGACAAATGGACAGATCACTTCGCGGCCCGAGTGTTGGAATCCAGAGTTAGCCTTGTACAGATTGTCCGATTGACTCCCATCGGGAGGGCCACAGTGCGACTTCTTGATATGAACGAAGAACTTCGTCAGGTGCTCCGTTACGAACTCAGTCGGAGCATCTAGAAAATGAGGCCAGAGCATTTAAAGGCACCTCCGCGACAATCATTGGCCGGATGCTCAGTTTCCGATAGCCCGACTTAAGGTCCGCTCAGCGGAGAACGGCTATTCCGAAATTGGCAAGCACCTGAATCGATCACTTGAGAGCTGCGCGCCACCCACAATGCGCCGCAGTGGAAGATGCATGCTGGACATAGACCAACGGATCCCCGCGTCTATGGCTCATCGCAAGAGCAACTTTCGGCCGCCGCAGATTCCCAACCCGAGCCGGGCTGCTCCCAAAAGTGCAAATGAGCGGGGCTCGGGAACGGGCGCAGCTCCGTCAATCACGCCCGCAGCAGGGTCAAAGTTGCCCACGAGCATTGTGCTCCCGGTCGCTAAGTCGAGGCTTCTGAGCACGTTAACGAGAGTGGTTCTGACTGCCTGAATCGTGTTAAAATCGCAAGCCAGCTTCGGGAGACACCCCTGAGCGGTAAGTCTTCATAGAGCGCTTAGAACCGTGGGCCAGAACGGTAAGGAACTGTATGAATTCGGCCCTCTTCGCTTGGACGCTCAGCGGCAGATTCTGCTCCGAGCGGGCGAATCTATCGCCCTGACGCCAAAGAATATTCAAGTCCTCCTGGTTCTCGCGCGCCATAGTCCGCAGGTCGTTACTAAAGACGATTTGATGAGAGCCGTCTGGCCAGACACTTTGTGGACGAGGCCAACCTTAGCCGCAACATATTCATGCTGCGAAAAGCGTTAGGTGAGAGTCGCCAAGATCATGAGTACATCATTACGGTGCCCGGCCAAGGATACCGTCTGGCCGAAAGCGCGCGCCTTGTGCGCGAGTGCGAACCCAGCATCATCGATGCGGATCGCACAGCCGTGAGACCGCACGTCAACGCAACGACACGTTTGATGTGGGCGGCCTCGGTCGCGCTGCTAATTGCTGCCGTTGTCTGCATACTCAGATTTGTGTCCCAGCGTCGTGTGACACTTACCGGGAAACACATGTTTGTGCTCGCCGATTTCGCCAATTCTACTGGCGACCCCGTGTTTGACGGTACCCTCCGACAGGGGCTGGCAGCACAATTGGACCAGTCGCCTTTCGTTACGCTCCTCTCCGAGGAGCGCATACGGCATACCCTTCGGCTCATGGAACAGTCGGATGCACGTCTGACGCCGGAGGTCGCACTGGTTATCTGCGAGCGGACCGGGAGCGCCGGCGTTATCGAAGGCTCAATTGCCCACCTCGGCAGCCGGTATGTGTTAGGTCTCCATGTGGAGAGCTGCCGCGGAGTCGGACAGACCCTCGACGAGCAGCAAGCGGAAGCGAAGCGGAAAGAAGATGTCCTGAATGCGCTTGATCAAATTGCGAGCAAATTCAGGGCCCACGTCGGCGAATCACTCCGCACGATGGAAACGCATCATATCCCGCTCGCTAACGTGACGACACCATCACTCGAAGCCTTGAAAGTTTATAGCGCAGCTTGGAATGTTGCTTTTTCGAGCGGTTCTTCTGCCGCAGTGCCCCTTGTGAAGCGCGCGATCGAGATCGATCCTCAGTTCGCGATGGCGTATGCATACTTGGGTCGCTTGTATGGCGACATCGGGCAGTCCAAGCTTTCGGCCGAGAGCACGAGTGAAGCCTATCAGTTGCGGGACCGCGTTGGTGATCCGGAGAGGTTCTTTATCGTCGCTAATTATGACCGGCAAGTGACGGGAAATCTGGAAAAGGCGCGGCAGACCTGTGAGTTGTGCGCGCAAGCCTACCCTCGCGACGCCGCCCCCCACAGTCTCCTGTCGGGCGCCATTTCGGTTGCGACCGGCAGGTACGAGAGGGCCGTGGAAGAAGCAAAGCGAGCTACCGAGCTCGATCCGGATCTTCCGTGGGGGTACGCCAACCTTGCGGCCGGCGATGTTTTCCTCGGACGCTTAAAAGAAGCAGAAGGCGACGCTTCAGCGAGCATTTGATCGCAAGCTGGAAATCGCTGATCTTTTCGCCATTGCATACGATTATCGCGTTCTTGAGAAGGATGAAAGAGGTGGCGGCTTTGGCTCAGGCCAAAACCAGCGCGGAAGACTGGATCACCGACATACAGGGCTCGGTGCTGGCATATTCCGGTCACCTGAAACAGGCCAGCCGGATGTCGCGGCGGGCGCAGGCTTTGGCAGAGGAAGCCGGCCAGCGGGAGCGGGCTGCGCATTACGCAGTGGGAGCCGCAGTTCGCGACGCGTTTTTGGGAAATGCGTTCGAGTCAAACCGGGGCGCGACAGCGGCGCTTGAGCTTTCAAAAGGCCGCGATGTGGAGTATCGTGCTGCCATTGCTCTGGCTCTATCCGAAGATTGTTCCCGATCTGAAACACTCGCGAACGATCTGGAAAGGCGCTTCGCGGCGGACACGTTGGTGCGGTTCAACTATGCGCCTACACTTCGTGCGCTGCTCCCGCTGAAGCACGGCGAACCGCCAAACGCCATTGAGCTCCTAGAAAGCGCCAGATCCTATGAGCTGGGTTTTGCAAGCAGTGATGACGTTGCGTTGGTGGGTACCCTGTATCCCGTTTGTGTGCGCAGATTGGCCTATTTAGCAGAGCAGCGCGGAGCCGAGGCGGCCGCGGAATTCCAGAAAATTATCGATCACCGCGGAATAGTGCTACAGATCCTATAGGCGCATTGGCGCACCTGCAATTGGGCAGGGCCTACGCATCGTCGGGAGACAAGGCCAAAACAAGAGCCGCCTATCAGGATTTTCTCGCGCTTTGGAGAGATGCCGACCCGGACATTGCAATTTTCAAAGAAGCCAAGGCGGAAAGCGCGAACCTGCGCTAAGTGAGAGGGGAGCGGCGGCTGAGTCCGGTCGGTTTCAACCGCTGGCCGATAGCTGATCCACCGTTGTGACGGCGCCAGTCGTCCGAGGCCCGCCGGCGATATAATCCACCAGAACGGATCCGCCGCGGGCAATGTCTACTGACCTGAATTCAAGCGAGATCAGGAGGCTCCTCCGTTCCTGGAGCAACGGAGACCAGAGCGCGGTTCAGGGCCTGACCGCCATAGTTTATGAAGAACTGCGCGGCCTTGCTCACTACTACATGCAGCGCGAGCGCGCAGGCCATACGCTTCAGACGACTGCCCTG
Source organism: uncultured Acidobacteriaceae bacterium (assembly GCA_963842195.1). Lineage (GTDB taxonomy): Bacteria > Acidobacteriota > Terriglobia > Bryobacterales > Bryobacteraceae > Bog-105. The sequence goes on along the minus strand of CAWJFN010000017.1, from coordinate 413,137 downwards.
GTGAATGAAGCGTACATCCGCTTGGTGGATTACAAGCGCATGCAATGGCAGGACCGGGCGCATTTCTTCGCGGTTGCGTCCCAGGTGATGAGGCGCATACTGGTGGATCATGCCCGGAGCCAGAACATGAAGCGCGGCGGCGGTGTGCCGCACCTGCAATTACATGATGTTGCGGTCGCGAGCGGCGATCGAACGGGCGACCTGGTAGCGCTCGACGATGCGATGAACGCGTTAGCTCGTCTCGATCCCCGTAAGCTACAAATCATCGAGATGCGTTTTTTTGGCGGGCTCAGCGTGGAGGAGGCGGCCGAAGTGCTCAAAGTGTCGCCCGCCACCGTGAGGCGCGATTGGAGCATCGCCAAGTTCTGGCTTTACCGCGAACTCAGTGGCGGGGCACGGCGATGGACTCGGAACAATGGAAGCAGCTCGATAAACTGCTGCACGGCGCACTGCAACGGCCAGCCGAAGAGCGCGAGGTCTTCTTACAAGAAGCGTGCGCGGGCAACGAAGAGCTGAAGCGCCAAGCACGCTCGCTACTGGAGCTGAAACAAGAGGCGGAAGAGTTTCTGGAGAGACCGGCTATCGAAATGGCTGCGGAAGCGGCCGTTCGGAATCGGGACGAGAATCGCGAGCAGGTGGGCCCGTTCCGCGCAGGCACGACCTTATCGCATTACCGCGTGCTGGAAAAACTCGGCGGCGGTGGAATGGGCGTCGTTTACCAGGCCGAGGACCTCGAATTGGGCCGCTTCGTGGCACTAAAATTCGCTGCCAGACGAACTAGCCGGAAATCGAAATGCCATTGAGCGGTTTCGCCGCGAGGCGCGAGCTGCGTCATCGCTGAACCATCCGAACATTTGTACGATATACGAGATTGCGCGGCACGAGGACCGCTCGTTCATAGTGATGGAGTTCCTGGATGGGACTACTCTGAAGCACCGCATCCGGGGACAACCTATTCCAATCGAGATACTGCTTCCGCTCGCCGTCGAGATCGCTGACGGTTTGGATGCAGCGCATTCTGCCGGCATCATCCATCGCGATATCAAGCCTGCGAACGTCTTCGTGACCTCGCGCGAGCACGCCAAGATTCTCGATTTCGGATTAGCGAAGATCGGTGCAACCGAGCTTCCGCCGAGTACTGACGCGACGACATCGCCGATCGACGCCGGGAAACGACCGGCGACGACCGCGCTGCCGGCCGGAGAGGATCAACTCACCGCAGCCGGGAACTTGATCGGAACTCTCTCGCACATGTCACCGGAGCAGATCCGCAGTGAGCGCCTGGATCGCCGCACGGATCTGTTTTCATTCGGTGTTGTTCTCTATGAAATGGCGACCGGGGCGCTGCCATTTGAAGGCGCAACACAGGAGGTTGTGTTCGATTCGATTTTGAACCGTGGGCCGATAGCGCCTCGCGAGCGGAACCCAGACGTGCCGCCGGAACTGGAGCTCATCATCGGCAAATGCCTGGAAAAAGATCGCGAGTTGCGTTATCAGCACGCTTCGGAGATCCGCACCGATTTGCAAGCCTTGCAAAATCGCGGCTTCGGTGCCGTGAGATCGAGACCACAAATACCGTCACCGGCCAGAACTCGTGTTGCGAAGAGAATAACCGTCGCGGCATTGGCGCTGGCCGCCGTCTGCGGCGCATTTTATGTCAACTTCGGTCGCGCACATAAAGCCGTCGCGAAGATCCCACTTGTGCTGGCCGAATTCAAGAACAATACCGGGGATGCGGCTGTTGGCGGGATTTTGCAGCAGAGCCTGCTCGTGCAGTTGGAAGAGCAGCCTTTCAAAATGATTTCGGATGAAACGGTCCGGCGGACGCTGTCGTTCATGCGCCAACCGCGCGATACGCGCCTCACTGCCGGAACAGCTCGCGAGATCTGCGAACGAACAGGAATCTCCGCCGTCGTGGGCCGATCGTCTGGGCACGAGGTATGTGTTGGGATTGAGAGCGCAGAAATGCGGAACCGACGAAGTGCTTTTTGGGCAACAGCTTCAAGCAGAACGAAAAGAGGATGTTGCCGATGCGCTCAGCCGGATAGTCGGACGATTGAGAGCGCTGGCCGGAAAATCGCCGGATGCCTTCAGGCCAACTTCGCCTCCTCTGCTCGAAGCCACTACCTCATCGCTCGAAGCGTTAAGAGCCTACAGCGCGGCCCGGACGGCCATATCGACCAAAGGTGCGCGCGCGGCTCTGGAGCGGTTTAAGCGCGCCGTTTCCCTGGATCCGCAATTTGCGATCGCGCATACTTTCGCGGGCCTCATGTACTCGAGTATCACTGACGGCACTCTCGCCAGCGAGGAAATCATAAAGGGTTGGAAATCGCGGGACAACGCCAGCGACCAGGAGAGGTATTTTATCGACTACAACTATCAATGCAGGGTTTTGGGCAACCTCGAAAAGGCCCGGCAGACGTGTGATCTCTGGGCTCGGACCTATCCGAGCGATGTGATGCCCCATATTTTTCTGGCGGGACAGGTATTGCAAACCGTGGGCAAGTTCGAACGCTCCGAGGAGGAGGGGAAGAAATCCATCGAACTCGACCCGGACAGCGCTTACGCATATCACAATCTCGCGAACAGCTATATTCTCCGCAACCGTCCGGCAGAGGCGGAAGCCGTGCTGAACCGCGCCTCTGCCCGTAAGCTGGATATCCACGAATTCGGGGACCTGAGACACCAGATTGCGTTTCTGAAAGGCAACACGCAGGAAATGAAGCGTGCTGCCGCACTCGGGGAAGAGGAGCTGACCGCGGAAAGCTGGATCTATGATATGTCGGGTGATTTTTCGGCGTATTACGGGCATTTAGGGCAAGCGCGAAAGACATGGCAGCGAGCCGTGGAAATGGCTGAGGCAACCGGTCATCCCGACCAAGCGGCACAGCACGAGGCGGGTATCGCAGTCCGCGAGTTCCTATTTGGCAATCCGGCCGAGGCGCGCCGAGCAGTTACGGCCGCGCTCGGACTTCCTTACAAAGATCGGGACGCGGAGGCGGGCACAGCCCTGGCGCTTGCGCTTCTCAATGACCCTCGCGCCGAAGCCCTGGCGAGAGATCTGGATCAACGCTTTCCGGAGAGTACGGTCGTCCAGTTCGGTCATCTGCCTTTTCTGCGAGCTCAGCTTGCGCTGAACCGGCGCGATCCCGCCCGAGCAATAAACATTCTCGAGGCGGCCGCGCCGTATGAGCTTGGTTGGCAGTGTCCCAGCACCGGCGGCTTTTGCGGTTCACTGTACGTGATCTACATCCGCGGGCAAGCCTATCTGGCCGCGCATCGTGGAACCGAAGCCGCTGCAGAATTTCAGAAGATCATCGACGACCTCGGGGTGGTTTCCAACGATCCTACAATCGTTATCGCCGCGCGTTTGCAGCGCGCCAGAGCGTTCGCGCTCTCGGGTGATCGCGCCAAGGCGAAATCCGCTTACGAGGATTTTCTGAAGTTTTGGAAAGACACCGACCCGGACATTCCGATTCTGCAAACGGCCAAGGCGGAGTATGAAAAACTCCGCCTCAGGTCAGTGGGATGACTGTCCGTCACGGCACCGCTCGCGCCTGACTGGCGCTGCTCCGGAAATAATGCCACCCGATGGATCCAGCGTTGCGACAGGAGTTGAATCACCGGTCTTAGGATCGACAACATCCACTTGGCCCAATATCGCATCGAACGCATAAATCGCGTCGTTGATGGTATTGATCGCTGAGAAATTTGGGCTTGCAGGCGCCACGAGTGTCGCGTGTCCGGTGCATGGGTCGATCTCGTAGATCTCGCTCGGAACCAAACTCGTAACGGTGGGCGGTGTGGTTGTGAAATTCACTGCCTGTGTCCCGAAATATGCGTAGAATCTGCCGTGGAACCCAAAGAGGCCCGCGCCGAACACATTTACCGACCCATCGGAATTTTCGCTGAACGGACGAAAAGTAATCCCCGGAATGCCGGTGGGCCCGATCAAGTTAATCGCGGCAGTCTTGGGGTCCAGCGAATACAGGTTATTGGCGAAATCAGTTACGTAGTAGCGTCCGTCGAAGACGCCGATCCAGTTGGCGGAGTCGGGCCCGCATGGAGATGTCGGGCTCGAACAGTCGCCTAATCCCGTGGCGCCGACAACCGAGGTCTGGCCAGTAAGTGGGTCAATCGCGATCAGGTTTCCGTCAAAGCCTAGACTGAGCAAGGATCTGCCGGGGCCTTGAACCAAGCCGTCTCCTACGTCCGACGGGAGGTCAGGACCAATCTGCAGGAAACCGCCGCTACGCAAATCTATCGCACCAAATTCCGCAGGGATATTGGCATTGATTACGTAGGCCATCTGACTCTGATGCGGTTCATGTTCACGGTTATCGACGACCAATCCCCGCCGTCCGGAATCATGGGATGGCTGTTGTGCGAGTGCAAGTGTGGTGAGCAAGGCGCCCGTCAAGAATGAAGTCAGGATCGTTTTCATCTGTCCCTCCACCCGAAATAGGCGGAGAAGCTCGCCGAATTTGCTAATGGAGAACGCGAAAACTTTCCGGTTGTTGGTTGACGCTGATATGGCCATCTCGGAAGCGATTGGCGCCGGACTTTGGAGACGTTACCGTCAACAACGATTCAAATGCGAACGGTCAGTTCTTTTTCTAACTCAGCAGTTGGCGTCAATACACGAACTTTGTAGATGACTTCCGTTTGCGTTTCCGAGACGTGACATGTTTCGAACGTAACAACGCGCTGGTTCCTGATGCGGAATATACCAACCCGCCTAAAAACTTGTGCCTCGAACCAACCGCAAGTAAACTGTTCTGAATTGTCGCCGGACGTAGACCAGCTGCAAGGGCCGCCTGCAATGGTATGCAGATCGATTCCCAGACGTGCTACTGCAGGGCCAACAGCGCGCGCAACCATCTCCGATCGGCACGCCCTCATTCGACCCAGCACCTGTTGCCTATGTTCCTCGATCTGCGCTGCTGCTTTAGACCCGGGCGGCACTGGTTCAAATACAATCCGCCCTGAATCATGGGATTCCGATGGATGCAGGAAACGGTGTAATAGCTCGACGAGCGAATCGATGTCCTCTTCGCGAGTTTTCTCGACCTCATCATGCAGCGCTTTTCTTTGGTCAGTCATGACGGGAGAATACGGGCGCCCCTGTCGTTGCAGGCCGCCTGTGCGGTGGCCGAGGATACGGCCATCACCCAATACGACCGGCTTCGCTCAAAACGGTACATTCAACTCTGCCTCAGATTCTGCGTTAGCGGTAAGCACCCGCACCTTGTAAATCAACTCCGAACCGGAGTCCGGAATTGTAGCTTTTTCAAACGTGATGATCTCGTGATTTTCTACGTGAAACGTGTTCAGACGGTAGAAAACAGGGCCGTAGCACCAGTCACGGACCATCTCCACTTTGTCGTGTTCTCCAATCGAACCGCCGCCTGCGGCACACTCGATGCGTGCGGGATCAACGCCTAACCGTTCCGCCGTTTTGGCCACATGCTGTCGTTCTATCTCGGTGTATCTCGCATGCATGTGTGCTTCCAAAATCAGCTCGTACCGCCTTCGTTCCAGCTCAGTCCGTCCCGAAGTAATGGCTGCGGGTTTCAACGGGAATTCAAGCGGACGTTGAAATCGGGCAACGAGTTCGCGAAGGAGAGGCAGATCCTCCTCCGCGGCCTCGTCGATCAAATCATGTAGCGTTTTTCTTCGATGGGTCATATTACATGGCTCATTGCTCGCACGAACTGCGTTTGCGCGGGATCCATGTGAGTGCTCGCCGCAGTCAAGATTACATCATCGTCCATCAACATCATCATCCGACGGGATGGCTACAAAACCGTGAGCTTCACCGGCGCTTGTCGCGGCCAAGCCTACGATCTTCCCGTTGGAATTGATAGACTATGCCAACTGCAGAGTTAAGTTCGCCGGGTTTGCGAAAGCGAGCTTCTCGAGATTAACCGGCATTCCGCTCTTCCACAGCACCGCATGCGAGTTAAAGTTTGCGTCGAGTGACGCCCCAACCACTTCGCCTCGGTCGTCAATGTGAGTGGCTAGGCTGTAGATGTCCCCGGGAAGCGTTCCCAGGTCCTGCATTCCCCTGTTTTCGGTCCACAGGAAGGCGTGAAACGTCGTGTTGTCGGGCAGGTCCGAATGACCAACCACCTGACCGCGGTTATTGATCCCGATAGCGAAGTTCCCCACAGGGGCGCTCCAGCCCCGCCCAGGTTTCCCAGATCGCGGTAGGAGCCGTCTCTCTCCCAAAGCAATGCGTGGTAATCCACGAAGTAGAACCCAGCGGCCGCGTTGAAGGCTCCGCACGCCCCCGAGCCGCCGACCACCTGACCCTTATCGTTGATGCCGACAGGGATTCCATCGGCGTCGCCCGGGTACGTAGGGAGTTCGTGAATCTCGCCCCTGTTCCAGATGACGGGCTTGAACTGAGATACTGCGCAGTCCGGGTTCGGATCCGCGTACGTACTCTCCGCCATTCCGGCGACTTCACCTCTATCGTTGATCGCCAAGGCCTGGCCGTTGGCGCCCCCGAGTGTCGGGAGCGGCGACATATGGCCAAATTGCCACACGAATGGGAGGCACACTGTGAGTGAGGGAAATCCCCAAGCGTTGAACCCGCAAAAATCTTCGTTATTAGCCGTCGAAGTCTCGGCCGCACCCACGATCTGGCCAAGTTCGTTAACCCCGAAGGCTGCGCTGTTTGGTCCTCCGAGTCCGCGTGCGCCAATGTCGATCTTCAGCGTGTGGTACCAAAGGACAGCATGCATGACGTTCGCTGACGCGGCCGCCGCCCCAACTATCAGGCCATGATTGGTAAGCCCGTACGGCTGGCCAGGCGAACTGCCTACAGCACCCAGATCAACAATTCTGTAGCGAGTAGTGCCTACTAGTTCGTTAGTCGCCGAAGATTGTTGAGCAATGGTTCTCGCGGGCATCGCGAGGACAGCGACAAGGGTCGTGGTGGTAATGCAAATTCCTGTTGAGGATTTCATGTTATCTCCTTCTGTAGCCGAGCAGTTGAGCGGCTTGAGCATTCTTTCGCTTGCTCAAGGCGCAAATCGTGGCCGGAAACTATCACCGGGACGAAAGAAATCGGCGCTATAATTAGTTCCCAAGCCGGTATGAGCAAGCGAGGCGCCAGTGCGTCCGCTTCAGCGGACGTAACGCAACTGCTTCGCGCCTGGCGCGAAGGGGACAAATCCGCGCTCGACAGGCTGACGCCGATTGTCTACCAGGATTTGCGTCGTCTGGCACGCCGGCAGCTATTCGCTGAGCGCGCGGGCCACAGTTTACAACCGACTGCGTTGGTTAACGAAGCGTACATGCGTCTGGTTGATTACAGGCGAATGCAGTGGCAGGACCGCGCACATTTCTTTGCTGTATGCGCGCAGCTAATGCGACGCATTCTGGTTGAGCACGCACGGCGGCGCAATCAAAAGCGAGGCGGGGCAATTCGGCACGTCTCGTTAGAGCGGAGTCCCGGGGTTGGATCTTGTCCAAGGATGTTCTCAAGCTGGATGAAGCGTTGAGTGAGCTGGCGCGGATGGACCAGCGCAAGGCGCAGGTGGTGGAACTCCGCTACTTCGGCGGCCTGAGCGTTCCAGAAACAGCAGAGGCGCTGAGCATTTCGGTTCCGACATTGCTGCGGGACTGGAGCAGTGCCAAGGCATGGCTTTATCGCGAAATGACAGGTCGCATCAACAGTGAACCGTGAGGGATGGAAACAAGTTGATGAGCTGCTGCAGCGCGCTTTGCAAGTGCAAGAGCACGAGCGCACCCATTTCGTGCACCAGGCCTGCAATGGCGACCCAGTTCTGGAGGGGGAAATCCGGTCTCTGGTGGCTTCGCACGAGGCGGCCGGAAGCTTCCTCGAAAACGCCTCCTTACCCAACAGTGAAGCCCCGCTCAGGATTGACGACCTTGAAGAGCACGTGATCGGAAGCACGGTTTCTCATTACCGCATCATCGAGAAGCTGGGTGGCGGCGGCATGGGCGTTGCCTATAAAGCCGATGATGTCCGCTTGCACCGTCATGTAGCGCTCAAATTCTTGCCGGAGGAACTGAGTCGCCACGGGCCCGCGCTGGCCCGTTTTCAGCGTGAGGCGAGAGCTGCTTCGTCTCTGAATCACGCAAACATCTGCACGGTGCACGACATCGACCACCACGACAGCCGTGCTTTCATCGTCATGGAGTATCTCCAAGGCCAAACGCTGAAGCATCGAATCGCCGGCCGGCCCATAGAACTTGGGACGTTGATCGCGCTTGCGCTTGAAATTTGCGATGGGCTCGAAGCGGCGCATGCAGCAGGCATCGTCCATCGCGATATCAAGCCTGCGAACATCTTTGTTACGGAGCGAGGGCACGCCAAGATTCTCGACTTTGGGCTAGCGAAGATAGCCAGCGCTGACTCTGTGGAGCCGGGAACGGACGAGCTCCAAGGCACTGTTTGGCATCCACAGCAGCTTACCGAGACCGGCGCGGCTCTGGGGACGGTGGACTATATGTCGCCTGAGCAAGTGCAACGTGAGCCGTTGGATTCCCGCAGCGATTTGTTCTCCTTTAGAGCGGTGCTGTACGAAATGGCTACTGGAGTTCTTCCTTTTGCAGGGGAAAACTCGGCCGAAATCTTCGAGGCGATTCTTCATAAAGATCCGACGCCCGTGAAAACTCTGAACCGCACCGCGCCCGAGCGGCTGGGGCGACTCATAAGCAGGTGTTTACAAAAAGACCGCAGCGTGCGGTATCAGCGGACCTCGGAGATTCGGGCCGATCTTGAAGGATTGAAGCGAAAACAGGAATGGCTAGACCGCGTCAGCCGGGCACGTCCTTTTCTTTTGCCAGCCGCTGGGCTGATCTGCCTTGCCATTGCGAATTACGTCCTCATGCGCCCATTGCCGCCACCGCGCGTGTCAGGCTATGTCCGAATCAGCGATGGAGCAGGCCTTTGGCCTGCAACGTCGGTTTTCGAACGGGTACTTCCAGCAGCTTGCGCCAATCGCTTTTTTCGAGCCCACGTTGTTTAAGCACCATCGTTGTGGTTTCAGCTGCCACATCACGCGGCATCATGCGAATACCCGGACCACGCGATTCTGTCCCGCTTCAAATCGCCTCCGCTGCTTTCCAGTCACAACAAAAGTCGAAAATAATCCTACGCTCGACAAACGAAACCACTTAACCCGGTTTCCCGCTCTCCCGTCGATCCGTTTTCCGCTCCGCCGGTGCTACTGTGGAACCGGCTCAGCGGCGTGTCCACGCCCCTGAGCCATTTTTATTTCACTAGCGCACAGGCCATTGTGCGCGATTCTACACACATGAAAACCCGTCCGCCCAGTTTCGATCAGCAGGTCGCGCGCTTACAATCCGAAATTCAGTCCGCCAACGCTGTGAATTCGCCCGAGTTCGCCTCCGTGCTCGGCAAACGCGCTACCGGACCGACTTCACCCGAAGGCAAAGCCAAAGTTTCCCTGAATGCATTGAAAACCGGACTCACCGGCCGCACCGTGCTGGTCCCTTCCGACGACAGCGGCGCTTACGCGCAGCACGTTGCCAACATCACAGCCGAGTTCAAGCCGGTCGGCCCGCGCGAGTCCGCACTCGTGCAGTCCATCGCCGACACCCTTTGGCGCCTCGAGCGCATCCCGCGCCTCGAAATGTCCATTTACGCCGTCGGCCGGGCCAAGTTCGCAGAGCTCTTCACGAATCACGATCCCGCGGTTCAAGCCAATCTGATCGAGATGCACACCTATCTTGTTTACGAGAAGCAGTTGCGCAATCTGCAAATCCAGGAAGGCCGTCTGCGCCGTCAGCGCGAAAAAGACATGGCCGAACTCCACCAGCTCCAGTCCGAACGCAATTCAGAACCGCGCGCGTCAGCAAGCGGTAAAGCAACCGCCGCTACACCCACTTCCGCCGAGTTTGAATTTTCAACTGGCACCATCGCATCTTCAGTCCCTTCAGAATCGCGCGTCTCAGCAAGCGGCCAACCGAAAGCAGCCGCCGCATGAAGCGCCCGAATAACCGAAACAGAGCCGCGCGTGTCAGCAAGCGGCTTATTAGTTCCTCAGAAATGAAACCGTACCGTAGCTGCAACATAAATCTGCCGCGCTCGGCGTAATGTGTGCCGTCAGATGTCGTGCCGTTGTCGAGCAGAAATCGTCGGTTCGTAATGTTGAACTCACTTTCCTTAAGCGCATTCTCTTCCCTGGAGATGCGGCGCGGGAGTGGACCGGAGATCTAAGTCACTGAGCCGCAGGAACATTCAGTTTTGGCGTTTTCTGAACCGCCGGACCGAAGCCGAAGCGGGCAAAGATCGCCTGGCCGGCGGGACTAGTCAAATAGGAAACAAACTCGCGGGCGGCGGTCTGGTTCCGGCTAGCCGACACGATTCCGGCCTTCTGAATGATTGGCTGATGCCAGGGCGCAGGTACCAGGTCGGGGTTCTTGCCGATTAGAAGCGAGTCCGAAGTCAGCACGGCATCGGCGTTGCCGGATTCGAAAAGCTGGAGCGTTTGCCGCACGTTCTCGCCGTATACGACCTTTTTCCGAACGAACTGCCACAACCCGGCATGCTCGAGCGCCTGTTGAGCGGCAACTCCGTAAGGAGCCAACTTGGGGTTGGGCAGCGCTACGAAACGAACCCAATCGGAGCGCAAATCACTGAGCGCGGTGAGACTTGTGATCTCGCCAAAGAACGCCGAGACGTCCTGTGGCGTAAGCCCGGACTGAGACGGGGTCGATTTTGCGATTCGAAGCCAAGCGGTCCACGAACTCGGCGTTCGCCGACAAAAACACGTCGTACGGAGCACCATTTTCGATCTGCTGGGCGAGGATGGCGCTGGCGGCAGTGACGAACCGCACCTGAACGGAAGGGTCGGTTTTACGGAACGAAGCCAACAGGTCGGGCTCGAGGTTGGTCAGGTCCGAGGCCGCGGCGATGGTCAGGACGGCCGGCGGAGAAGCAAAAACGGAGCCAAAGGCCAGCAGAAAAAGCCCTGTAATAGTTGACAATCTAAGACTCATATTCAATAATGGGAGTGTGCTAAAGACGCTTGATCGCAAGTTGCGGTAAGCGGAGGGGCAAAGGATACATATGAGTAAGATTATCGGAATTGATCTTGGTACTACGAACTCCGTGGTTGCCGTAATGGAAGGCGGTCAGCCTGCGGTAATCCCGAACCAGGAAGGCGGACGGACGACTCCGTCGGTAGTGGCGTTCACCAAGAACGGTGAGCGACTGGTCGGCCAAGTGGCTAAGCGGCAGGCGGTAACCAACCCGGAGAACACGATTTATTCGATCAAACGGTTCATGGGACGCCGGATCAACGAAGTGAACGAGGAGATGAAGCTCGTTCCCTACAGAGCGGTCGCGGGCGAAAACGGCGATGCGCGAGTGGAGATTCAGGGCAAGAAGTATTCGCCGCCCGAGATCTCGGCGATGATTCTGACCAAATTGAAGGAAGCGGCGGAAGCTTACCTGGGCGAGAAGGTCACGAAAGCGGTGATCACCGTTCCCGCGTACTTCAACGACGCGCAGCGGCAGGCCACCAAGGACGCCGGGCAGATTGCCGGGCTCGAAGTGATGCGCATCATCAACGAGCCGACGGCGGCGGCGTTGGCGTATGGCCTGGATAAAAAGAAGGACGAGACCATCGCGGTATACGATTTCGGCGGCGGTACGTTTGACATTTCGATTCTGGAAGTCGGCGACGGCGTGGTGGAAGTGAAGTCGACCAATGGCGACACACACCTGGGCGGCGACAACATCGACCAGCGCATCATCGACTGGCTGATTCAGGAATTCAAGAAGGATCAGGGCGTCGACGTATCCAAAGACCAAATGGCGTTGCAGCGCCTGAAGGAAGCGGCTGAGAAGGCGAAGATCGAGCTCTCGACACTGCTCGAAACCGAGATCAACCTGCCGTTCTTGACAGCGGACGCGAGCGGACCGAAGCACATGAATATCAAGCTGACTCGGGCGCGCTTCGAGCAGATGATCGAAGACATTTTGCAACGCAGCATCGGACCTTGCAAGCAGGCTTTGCAGGATGCAGGCGTTACGCCGCAAAACATTGACGAAGTGGTTCTGGTGGGCGGCTCGACCCGTATTCCTAAGGTTCAGCAGATTGTGCGGGACCTCTTTAATAAGGAACCGAACAAGAGCGTGAATCCGGACGAAGTGGTGGCGGTGGGCGCGGCGGTTCAGGGCGGCGTGCTGGGCGGAGAAGTGAAGGACGTCCTGCTGCTGGATGTCACTCCGCTGTCACTCGGTATCGAAACTCTGGGCGGCGTCATGACCAAACTGATCGAGCGCAACACCACGATTCCGACGCGCAAGAGCGAGACGTTCTCGACCGCGGCGGACAGTCAGACATCTGTCGAAATCAAGGTGTATCAGGGCGAGCGTTCGATGGCTCGCGACAACCGGCTGCTGGGTGTGTTCCAACTGGTCGGGATTCCGCCGGCTCCGCGCGGCGTGCCACAGATCGAAGTTACTTTCGATATCGACGCGAACGGCATTCTGAACGTGGTGGCGAAGGACCGGGCAACGAACAACGAGCAGAAGATCACAATCACTTCCTCATCCGGCTTGAGCAAAGACGAAGTGGAGAAGATGGCGCGCGACGCCGAATCCCATTCGGCTGATGACCGCAAGAAGAAGGACGAGATTGAAGCTCGCAACCGCGCCGACGCGATGATCTACAACACGGAGAAGATGCTGAAGGAGCATCGCGACAAGATCTCCGAAGCGGATGCGAAGGAGGTGGAGTCGGCTCTCGAAAACGCCAAGAAGGCGATGAACGAGGGTGCCGAGCAGGTTACTGCTGCAACCGACAAGCTGACCGCGGCAAGCCACAAATTGGCGGAGGCGATGTACAAGACGCAGAGTGCCACTCCTAACGGCGCGGGCGCAGGTCCGGGCGCCGGAGCGGGTGCAGGCGCAACCGCCGACGGCCAGCAGAAGCCGAAGGATAACGTTGTTGACGCGGAGTTTGTGGACGTGGATGACAAGAAGTAAGTAGCTAACTGACGGTTAGCTTTCAGCGTTGAGGGAAGGGAGGCGGCGCAACCAACGCCGCCTTTCCGGTATACACAAATGCCTGCTGCATCGAAAAAGGATTACTACCAAACTCTGGGTGTGCCGAAGAGCGCCGATGGGGAAGAAGTGCGCAAAGCGTACCGGCGTTTGGCGCGGAAGTATCATCCGGATCTGAATCCCGGCGATAAAGCGGCGGAAGAGCGCTTCAAGAATGTTCAGGAAGCCTATGACATTCTGAGCGACGACAACAAACGCAAGATTTACGATCAGTACGGATTCTACTCGGATAACATTCCGCCGAACGGAGGCGGAGCCAGCGGCGCCGGTCCGGGTGGAATGAATTTCGGCGGATTCGATTTCAGCGATTTCGCGCGGAATAGCGGCGCGGCTGGGGGCACATCAACGGGCCCGGCGGGCGCGGAAGGCGCGGGTGGTTCGTTCCGTGACATCTTCAGCCAGTTCTTCAATCGCGGCTCGAAGAACACGGCTCCGGAGCCGCAGCGTGGAGCAGATCTCGAGTACGGATTAAACATCGATTTCTGGCAAGCGATTCGCGGCACTCAGGTGCGGTTGAACATCCAGCGCCAGGAGATCTGTGAGACCTGTCACGGGAGCGGCTCCTCCGGGAGTAACGTAGCGGTCTGTCCGGAGTGCGACGGCACTGGAACGGTAACGCAGATGGCGGGCGCAATGAAGTTCAATTTGACATGCCATCGGTGCGGCGGCACGGGACGCCTGCGCAATGCCTGCCCGACGTGTAAGGGCGAGGGAGTGTTAACCAAGCCGGACGCAGTCGAAGTGCGGATCCCGCAAGGCGTGCCTTCCGGGTCACGGCTGCGCGTGGCGGGAAAGGGCAATGCCGGCGTGGCGGGCGGCCCGGCCGGAGATCTTTACATCACCGTAAGAGTGGAAGAGCATCCGTTCTTCAAGCGCAACGGCGATAACATCGAGGTTCAGCTTCCGCTGTCGGTGAGCGAAGCGGGATTGGGTGCAAAGATCGAGGTGCCCACGATCGAGGGGCGAGCACTCCTGAAGATTCCACAAGGAACGCAGAACGGGCAAAAATTCCGGCTGCGCGATAAGGGCATCTTCAATGCGCGTAAGAACACGCGCGGCGATGAGATCGTGGAAGTGGTGCTGCAGGCGCCCAACGTTCATAATGAACGAACGCGAGAGTTGCTGCGCGAGCTGGCGCAGGTTCAGACGGAGGACGTGCGCGCCGATATCTGGAACAACGTGCAGCCGAGCGCATAGCTGACAGCCGTCAGCTTCAATTAAGAGGGCGGATGAATGATGAAGAGCAAGAGCAAAGCGGCGTACATGATATCGGCGGTTGCCGAGAGGTACGAGATTCACCCGCAAACGCTGCGGCTGTACGAGCGCGAAGGACTGCTCCGGCCATCACGTAGCGAGGGGAACACGCGGCTTTACACGGACGAGGACCTGGACCGGCTGGAAGTCATTTTGAAGCTGACGCGGGATCTGGGCGTGAACCTGGCGGGCGTCGAGATCATCCTCAACATGCGCGAGAAGATGGAAGCGATGCAGAAGCAGATCGAAGGCTTCGTGGCAACACTGAACGATGAGCTGACGGTGCGCGCGGCACATCGGCCAATGGAAGCGGGCAGCCACTCGCTGATGCCGGTGATTCAGCTCGGGCAATTGGCGACCACTGCGCGCGTGGAAGCGAAGCGGGAGAAGAGAAGGGTGCGGTAGGGTTATTCGGCGCGTTCCCGTTATCGGGTACCCGCAGAGATTGCGGAGGTAAAGCGGGCAAGAATGTACTCGCCCGCTCGTCGGGCTCGAGTCAATTACAACTGATCGTGTGTAGGCCGCCTCGCGGATTTCCTGAATTGTCGTATCCGTTGCAAAAAGTTGATGCAGCAGTCAAGCAATCGTTCATATTCGAGGCTTTACCGCTATAGGACGTGCTGTCCAAATAGCACGAAGAGGAACAACTGCATCCCTGGTATCCTGGAGGGCCTGTCGGACCAGCAGGTCCCTGAAGCCCTTGAGGCCCAGGCGTTCCCCGCGTTCCCTGAGGTCCGGCCGGTCCCGCAAGCCCTTGGGCGCCGCGCAGGCTAGCTGTGGTTTGAACGCTGCCATCGGGGAATTCCAGGCCACCGGACCGGCAGCGAATATATCCGTTCACGTCCAGCCGCGCTTGCGGATCGGTTACTCCTCCTAACCCGATACGATCGGACGGATCAATGAAGATGGCATGCTTTTGGTTGGCTACATCGAAAATCGAGAAGTCACCCTCGAATATGTTGCGAGCTCGAAAGGCCCAGAAGTTTTGATTGGGATAAGATGCGGCTCGAATGGTGAGTTGTCCCCAATTGTTGTGGTAATCCGGATTCGCGTAAATGGAAATCATCCCCGTCGGTGCGGCGCTTACTTGCGACAACGGCAAGTCTGCCGCGACAATCGGTCCATTGACAGTAAACGGGCCGGTAAGCTGGACGCCCGACTCGCTTTGGTAAACCGGTGTTTGGCAGTAACAAAAACTGCTGTACAAAGTCGCGGCCAAGACACCGCACAGCGCGGGTGCTGATTTGTGATTGGTGATCATGTTCTTGTCTCCTCGTTTTAGTAATTAGAGCTTTTGCACAAGAGCCGCCTGTTGAACGTTGGCAGCTCATTTTGATATGCCGAGCGGCGTCCTGATATTCCGGTTCCTGATGGACACCGCTCGTGGTTGGTTTAAGGTAACGAAACCGAGCTAAATCATGGGAGTCCTGAAAGGACCCAGACATCGTTCACAAGCCCGGTTGGTGTGGTTCCTCCGAAGAGGATCATTCTGCCGAACCCTCCGTCGAAGGCGAAGGCCGGATCTGCCACGGATCCGCCTCTAGGCAGCGGTGGCGTGCCGGTGGGATGCAACTGAGTCCACTGCGGCGTGCCGCCGAGGCCATTTGCAAAACTCAGAGCCCACACTTCATTGGTGCCGCTGCCACCAAACACGACCATCCAGTTGGCGTCAGCATCATAAACCGCAGACGCTCCCAATCTCGGCGTGGGAGGCACTCCGGACGGCTGCAATTGAATCCATTGCGACGGTCCTCCCAGACCATTCGCATAAGTGAGCACCCACGTTTCATTGAAAAATGGCTGAGAACAACAGTTCCATCCCCCGAAGACCGTCATCCGATTCGAAACCGGATCGTAGGTTGCGGAGCGGAGACCGGTCGGCGATGGCGGCGCGCCCGAGGGCTCAATCTGAAACCATCGCGGCTGACCGCCCAAACCGTTGGCGTGAGCAAGCACCCAGACATCGTTCATGTTCCCATCGGGTCCGAACCCCCCTGCAATGGTCATGCGGTTACTGGCAGGATCATAGATAGCCGTGTGATCGGATCTCGCCGGTGGGGGGCCGCCTGCGGGTGATAGTTCTTTCCAGGCCGGGATGCCGTGTGTTCCGGTGGCATCGGTTAGCACCCAGACATCGTTGTATTTATCAACGGCGCAGCCCACGGGATCGCCTCCGAAAATGACCATGCGATCGGTGTTTGGATCGTATATCGCGCTCTGGCCGCGCCGGACCGGTGGCGGCCCGCCAATCGGAGAGACTTTAAACCATTTCGGTGGGCCACCCAGGCCGTCCGCATTTAGCAACAACCAGGTGTCGTTCAAGCTTGGAGAGGAGGTGCACCCGGTATCGTTGCCGCCAAAAACGATGAGCGCATTGCTTCCGGCATCGTAGATGGCGCTCGAGTCTGTTCGCGCGTCAGGGCCGGACCCGGTAGGAGAAAGTCTCATCCAGCTCAGGCCGGACGACGATTCAGTGAATGTCAGGTTGTCGATCGGCATGTTCGAAAGCGCCGCGTAATTGTTGTTGTTACTGGAAAATACGAGCGACGCAATGCCGGATTGAGGCAAGTTGAAGTTAGCTGCCGGGATGGCTGAGTAAGTGCTGGCTACTGATTCACCCACGCTGCCGAGAGCTTTTCCCGAACTGTCATACGCGGTAGCAGTCCATTGTGGCGTAATGATGCCGGATGGTCCGGGCACAATTTCCGGCCTCACGAAACTGACGTTCGAAACCGGGCTCGAGAAGCGCAAGGTGTAAGAGCCGGTCGAACTCTGTGTATCCGGAAAGCAGCAAAGGTCCAATACATTCGGCTCCGAAGGCGCTACCACGCAGCCTGCCACTCCTGGTTTGCACGTATCGTACACCGCTGTATCGCGAATGATACTGAGGCTGGCTGAGGGGGGACTGACATTGCTGACCGAGATCCCGTACGTCTGCAGATACGAGACTGCACTCACGTGATTCGGGCTTGTCGAAGTGTCAACGGAATCGAAGTTGAGGCTGACTGTTTGGCCCAGCATGGGCCTTGCGCAGACGATCAGCATCAGGCCCAGGAATAACCGCAAGCCGTACGTGCTTATCGCTGAACCGATTTGTGCTGAGTTGAGCCTTCGCAGGTGAACACTCGTAGCACTGCAGAGCTTCACTAAAGCCCGCCAGGCTGGCTTCGAAAGCTGTGGACTCGTCTCAGGAAATTGCGAATGCTGTCGCGTTTCAATCATAGATATTCTCCTTTTTCATCTTGTTTTGAAGCGCGCGCCCGACCTTCACAAGTCAGGATCTGATCCGAACCAGCCCGAACGGGAGCCGAATCTCACATGCTTCGGAGGGATCATACGAGCATCGAGCGAGTTTCTGACCCTGTATAATCCTGAATTTCGCTGAATTGAGGCATAAAAGGTGAATGAGGCGGTATTTACGTTCGATAGTTACCGGCTGGATGTTTCCAGGCGGACGCTTTCGAAATCCGGGGCGCCCGTCGCGATCTCAGCCCGGCTCTTCGAAATTTTGCGAGTGCTAGTCGAAAGTTCCGGTGAAGTTGTCACAAAAGATCAGCTCCGAGCAGAAGTCTGGAAAGAGCCGAACATTAGCGACAACAGCATCGACAAACAGATGTCGCTGCTGCGGACTATCCTTGGGGAGCAAACGACCGGCAGCCCCTTCGTCGAGACGGTGCCACGGCAAGGATACCGGTTCATTGGAGATGTGAAAAGAGAAGCCGGCCTATCCGGCAAACGACCCGCTGTGCAGACGTGGGTAGCCGCCGCCTCCGCACTGATCCTGGTGCTCGTTGCTTCGATTTTCGCGATTCGGCGACACGGGGCACCGCCATCCGCTGCACCAGATCGGCGGGAGACGATCGCTGTGTTGCCGTTTCGCGATCTCACGCGCTCGACGGAACTCGCTTGGCTCTCTACAGGGATTCAGGAAATGTTGAAGGCGGATCTGTCGGGCACCGGACGCCTCAGGTCCGCGGCTACTGATGAGGTCAACATTATTCTGGCTGAGCTTGGAAAGTTTGGACGTTCACAGACCGGCGAACTGGAAGTGGAGAAGCTTCCCGCCGAAACCGGAGTGAGTATCGTGATCTCCGGCACTTACGCGGTTAGCGGTTCCGAACTGCGAGTAGATGCGTCGGCTTTTGATGTACGCCGGCATAAATCGGTTGCCACGGCTTCGGAAACCGGCGGGGTAGGCGATCTGTTTGAGGTTGTGCGTAGGGCAGCCCGGACGCTGGGCGCTCCGCTTGAGGACCGCGAATGGTCGGCAGAGGAACTCGCACAGGTGCGATCTTCGCTGCCGCCGAATTCAGCGGACAATCGGACGTATTTCGAGGCGCTGGCAAAACTTCGGACGGGCGATCCGCTGACGGCGAGAGGCCTGCTCCTGAAGGTGCTATCGGCAAATGATAGATTCGCGCAGGCGCATGCTGCACTGGCGGATGCCCTGCTGACGCTTGGGTATCAGACGCGTGCCTTGGAAGAAGCGAGGCGGGCGCGGGAATTGAGCGGCGGTCTGGGACGCGAACAGGTCCTCTCGATCGACGGGCAGTATTACATGTGTACCGGCGATTGGTCCCGGACAGTGAAGACCTACACATCCTTATACTCGTTCTTCCCGGACGACAGCGAGTATGCGCTCAAGCTGGCGAGTGCTCAGGCGAAGGCCGGTAATAAGGATGATGCGTATGCGACGCTTGCCGAAGTAAGGAAACGCAGCCGCGGCGCCGAGGACGACTTGAGCATCACGCTCGCCGAGGCGCAAATCGCGGAGTTCTTCTCACAGTTTCAGCGTGAGCGGGATATGGGGCTGATGGCGGAAAACAAGGCTCGAACCTTGGGCGCCGAACTGCAAGCGGCGCGAGCGGAACTGATGGAGAGTTGGGCAGCCGATAACATCGGCGAGTTCCGGCTGGCCGAGTCGAAGGCGACAGATGCTCAAAGGACGTTCGTGCGCCTCGGGGACCGCGGCAGTGAAGCGCACGCCTGGAAGAATCTTGGGGATGTTTTTATCGATCAAGGGAAAATTCCGGAGGCAACCGCCGCGTATCAGAAGTCAATCGCAATGTTTCGGGAAATCGGCTGGGTTTCGGGACAGACCATTGGCCTCAATAATCTCGGCTATGTGCTTCTCGATCACGGCGACTTGACGCAGACTGAAAGCACATTTCGGGAGGCGCTGACGATTGCGCGGACAACCGGCGATCAGCGTCTGATCGCAATGGTGCTCAATGGCGTTGCGATCGTTCTCAGGCGAAAGAACGATTTCGCGGGAGCCGAACAGGCGTATCTGGAAGCAGCCGGAATAAACAAGCGGCTTGGCGACAAGGGCAAGCTGGGCACGGACTTGAATAATCTGGCTGTGGTTTATATGCGGTCCGGCGATTTGCTGAACGCGCGTAAGAACTTCGAGGATGCTTTAAATCTTTTCGAAGCTACAGGCCGCCGGCCCGATGTTGCCATGTGTCTCGGGAATCTCGGGAATTTAGCTCTTATCGAAGGAGACCTCTCTAGCGCGGAGGAAATGTTTCGCCAAGATGCTGAAGTAAATAAGAAAGCACCGGAACCCACACGTGCCGGGTACGAGCTTCAGGGCCTTGGGGAGATCAGGTATCAGCAGAATGATTTCTCGTCAGCTCGGAGCCTCTTGCAGAAGGCGCTGGAAGGGCGGGAAAAGACTCACGAGGACGATCTAGTAGCCGAGAACCGGTTGGCACTCGCCCAGTTAGATTTGGATGAAGGCCGGCTCAGTGCGGCAGAAGCAGAGGCGACGCAAGCACGGAATCAATACGCGCGGCAGAAGGAAAACAGCCCGCTTGCCTGGAGCGAGGCGTTGTTGGCGCGCATCCTGGTGGCTGCAGGCAAGGTCGAGCGGGCCGAGGCAAGCGCGGCCGAGGCGGAGCGACTGAGCCAGGCGCTGGACGATCGGATGCTGGCGGCGCAGACCAGACTGGATCTTGGCCGGGCGTACATGACGCTACACCGAACGGCAGACGCGCGCACCTGTTTACACTTGGCGCTAAGCGATTCGGAGCAGCATCATTTCGTGGTCTGCAAGCTCGCGGCAGAAAGTGAACTGGCCAAGCTGGATCTGGAGGCCGGCAGCACCTCGGCACGGCAACAGTTGTCTCGGATACGGGACGAGGCGCAAAGGCGCGGGCTGTCGCTTATAGCTCAGCGGGACACAGTCCAGATACTAGCCGCGGGCCGATGAATGCGACATAGCCGGGCGAAACTCGCGAGGGACGGCTCGCATCACAGCGTTGTCGAGAGTTACGAGATCTACCCGCAGGCGCTGCGGCTGTACGAGCGCGAAGGGCTGCTCCGGCCATCGCGCAGCGAGGGGAACACGCGGCTCTACACGGACGAGAACCTGGACCGGCTAGAAGTGATTTTGAACCTGACGCGGGATCTGGGCGTGAACCTTGCTGGCGTCGAGATCATTCTCAATATGTGCGAGAAGATGGAAGGATCCATATGGACGCGCACAACGGCCAGCAAAGCGGCCTGTGCGGCACCAATTATTACCGCGCACAACGGCCAGCAAAGCGGCCTGTGCGGCACCAATTATTACCGCGCACAACGGCCAGCAAAGCGGCCTGTGCGGCACCAATTATTACCGCGCACAACGGCCAGCAAAGCGGCCTGTGCGCTCATGCAGAAACAGATCGAGGGCTTTGGGGCGACGCCCAACGATGAGCTGACGGTGCGTGCGGCACATCGGCCAATGGAGGCGAGCAGCCATTCATTGATGCCGGTGATTCAGCTCGGGCGGCGGCGTCAATTTGACGTGATCATCGAGAAGGATGAGGACGAGTACTACGTTGCGTCGGTCCCTCAGATTCCGGGATGTCACACGCAGCCCCGATCTCTTGACGAACTCACAGATCGCATCCGAGAAGCGATTGAATTGTGTCTTGAACTGGACGGCACGCCTACTCAGAACCTGGAGTTCGTGCGTGGCTCGGCGCATACTTGTTCAAGCCTTGAGATGATCTGAACACAGGCTGTGAACTTCGACGCGACAAGGTTAACGTTCGCTGGATACGTCTTTCACTCGTGTATCGGTGGCGATCCAGTTCACCTCCCAGCTCTTACCTCCGTCATCTGAAAATGCCTGTTCAAAATGGCAAGAGTTTGCGGTGATATCCGAGATGACAAACCGGACGAGAATGGCGCGGCCGTTTAGCGTTTCCTGGTCGAAGAATTCACCGCGCCCATGCTTGAACTTGCCGATGGTCGGCTGGCTCAAAGTGCCGCCGCTGCTACTGGCGAAGTTTAAACTCCACTGATGCGACTGGCGGTTATAGAGTCGGAGACTCAGCGCCTCGATGTGGCCTGCCGGACCATCGACTTCAAGTTCCACCAGGTTCGCGCGGCCGTTCCAAACATTTCGAACGACCGTGGTGCCATCGTATTCGACCCACTCACTGGAACCGCTTAGTGGATGCAAGAGACGCCGAAGGTGAGTCTTCCAGGTACCAATCTCAAAATCAAAGTCATGCTGGCCGTCTCTATCGGCCGCCACCATTTGAGAATTCGGGCCGCCCGGGTTCGTTTGGGCCAGCAGGCGTCCCGAGCACTGGCATACAAGAAGAGCGCCTGATAAGAAGTACGTCTGGATTCGTTGCAACGTTCGCATTGTTGACCTCCGTTTTGCGCCTTAAAAGAAGTAGGTGAAGTGGCCCGATGACCGGTTCATCGGAGCGTTCACCACCTCGGGTTCAATTCTGATACGTTAGCAGCCGAGGCCCTCAATGAAAAGCGTTCTGAAAAACTCGCGCAAAACGGTCGCGGGTGTTTGCCTGATGTTGACGTCGGCAATATTAGCACCCGCAAGCGTCCTGTACACCTTCAGCGTGCCTGCTCAGCCAAGTATTCCGTTCGGACCGCTGACGTTTGAGTATCTCTCGCCTCAGTTGATCACCTTCGATAACAACCCGGGGACAATTCCTGGAAGCGACCTGATTTTTCAATCGGCCGATTTTCCAATCTCCTCAGTTTTCATCTTCCCGGGAGTCTTCAATCCGCCGACGCAACTTCTCGGCGACGTGCAATACGATATCGACAGTCACAATCCGAATTTCACCGGGCAAATCTTTGGTTTTGGCTTTCTCGATCAATTCGGAACGTTTATGAGTGAAGGTGGGTGCACGGAAGGCGTCACTGAAATATGCAACCCACCGCCCCCAACTGCAACCCTCACGATCGAACTGATCCCGGAACCTCGGTTCTTCGGACTTCTCGGCGTATTGCTGGTGCTGGGCGGCGCTGCTTTCTATTCGAAAACAGTGAGTAGCCACCCAGGAATCTGAAATTCGAGCGGAACCGGCGTATACTCTACACGAACCGGTGTTCGAACTCCTGGAGGAGGCGTGATGCGGTCAAGTGACTGGGTGCGTGTACTTCTGATAGTCGTTTTGATTTTGGCGCTCGCCGCGCCGGCTCAGGCATACCCGTCGGGCGCGGCAGTCTATACCGGTATCGTCGTTGTCTGCGTAGGGATTGCGGTAATCGTGACGGTGCTAGTCCTTCACCACCCAGGTAAACAAAGCGTAATCACCGGCTGCATCACCTCGGGCGCAAACGGTTTGAGTCTGACGGACGAAAAAGACCACCGGGCTTACGCGCTGTCGGGGGACACGATCGGAGTTAAACCTGGTGACCGAGCAGCCTTGAAGGGAAGGCGGAACGGCAAGACGGCAGTCTTCACAGTGCGAAGCGTAGCGAGAGATTTCGGGCCCTGCACGCCTTGAGGTGCCCGGGTTCATGCAATAAAGAAATTCAGCGCGTTATCGATGTAGTTCTTCAGATCCGACCTGGACACGACTGCGTCCAGAAAACCGTGATCCAGCAGAAACTCGCTGCGCTGGAAACCCTCGGGTAGCTTCTGGCGGATCGTCTGTTCGATAACGCGAGGTCCGGCGAATCCGATGAGCGCACCGGGTTCGCCGATGTTCAGATCACCGAGCATGGCGAAACTCGCTGTCACGCCGCCGGTTGTGGGGTCCGTTAAGACGCTTATGTAGGGCACTTGAGCCTGATCGAGCTTCATCAGCGCGGCCGAGAGCTTGGCAAGCTGCATCAGGCTAATGGTCCCTTCCTGCATACGCGCGCCACCGGAAGCCGAGATGATGATGAGCGGAGTCTTCTCGGCAAGGCAGCGTTCGATTGCACGCGTGATTTTTTCTCCGACAACCGCGCCCATGCTGCCGCCGATGAACTTGAGTTCGAGCGCACAGATCTGAACTCGCCGGCCGTTCAGCGTTCCGCTGCCGCAGATCACGGCGTCGGGCAGATTGGTTGCACGGCGCATTTCTTCAAGGCGTTGTGAATACGGCTTTGAATCGACGAAGGCAAGAGGATCGGCCGATTGCAAGCGGCAATCGTATGCCTCGTATTCGCCGTTGTCGAAGAGCTGCGTAAGACGTTCGCTTGCTGAGATGCGGAAGTGGTGAGCGCATTTCGGACAGACCTGCAGATTGTCTTCGACCGATTTGCGCCAAATGATCTGACCGCAGGCATCGCACTTTTGCCACAGACCCTCGGTGCGCACGATCTTTTCACTGTCGTTAAGCGGACCACCTTCTACCGAGGGCTTCTGTCGCGTGAACCAGGCCATTCAAATCCAGCCACTAACGTAACACGCGGATGGACGCGGGCGCGTCCACGGTCACAGTCAAATCAGCTCGGCTCTGACGGCGCGAAATTTTCTGCGCGCACCGAAAAGAATCAAAGATCCCCCGGCTACCAGCATGAACGTCGCCCCCTCAGCTACCGCGGGCGGATTTCCGGTGCCGTCCTGGGTCAGGGAACTGGTTCCGAAAACAAAGTCATCGATAATCGCCTGCGACCCGGGCGCAGTGGTAAGGAACGCCGAGGTGATCGGGTGAGAAATGGAGAGTCCGAACAGCCCGGTGCCGATCGAAAACGATTCTCCATCGGACAGCGTCAAGGTCAGGGGCGCGCCTGAGGTGCTTGTTACCGAAAGAAGAATGGCGTTTTCTCCGCCGGCGGGAGTTGCCACATTGATCCCCGCACCCGCATCGGTTGAGCCGCCCAAACCGAGATGTCCCGTGAAAGCTGTGCCCTCCAGCCACCAACCGGAGGCATCCGGTCCGGTGAACACGAAGCCGATAGAGGGATTCCCCGTCGCGGCGAGTGTGATTCCGGAGGAGGTGTTATAGCTGGCGTACGTCACAGCCGAAAAGTTGAGATCGGTCGGCGTGCCGCTAAGCGTTGCTTTCCAGCTGTTATACGTGGTCGTTGTAATAGTGGTTGCCCCCGCCTGTCCGGCCGTTAAGATAACACCGGCGGCGATGGTCAATAGAGCTGGTCGAAGCCCTCGATACATAAAGGAACTTGTCCTCCCTCAGTTCGTGTTCTTGAACAGAAGGGGAGTGGCGGGTTGCGGCAGGAACTCTAGTCAAGAAAAGCCTTTGTAGTCCTCCGCTCCGGATAATTGAAGACTAAGGTGTCGTTGACGCGGTGACTTCCCCAGGGGGCCCGGCGCGCGCCATCGAATTCATGAGCTGAAACATTTCTAAGATGTTGCTATCAGCATAGTGGCTGAATGCGATAGAATTCTTCCGCTCAGGAGTATCGGATTGAAAAACACCCCGTTGATTACCGTCGCTTTCGCGATCGCCTCTGGAGTATCTCTCATGCCGGCGCAGACAGACCAGCAAACCTCTCCCCCCATCTCGAATGTGCGCGGCTCGCAGACTCCGCGAATCTACGCAGACCGGAGAATCGTTTTTACTCTCAAGGCGCCTTCCGCGACGACCGTTCAGGTCGCGGGTGGCGATGGTCTGGGGAAAGGTCCTTTCCCGATGACCAAAGGCGCCGACGGCGTCTGGACCGTGACTACTCCACCCGCTGTGCCGGGTTTCCACTACTACTGGTTCGTCCTGGATGGCGTCTCCGTCAACGACCCAGGGAGTGAGACTTACTTCGGATATGGCAAGGAGACCAGCGGCATTGAAGTTCCCGAGCCGGATGTCGATTTTTACCAGCCTAAGGATGTTCCGCACGGTGAGGTGCGTGCCAAATGGTATCTGTCAAAAGTAACTGGCGAGTGGCGGCGCGCGTTTGTATATACTCCGCCTGATTACGATAAATCAGGGGCAGCAAGATATCCCGTGCTTATTCTCCAGCATGGCGCCGGAGAGAACGAAACCGGATGGACAAAACAGGGCCGCGCTAATTTCGTTCTCGATAACCTCATTGCGGAGGGCAAAGCCAAACCGATGATCGTGGTTATGGATTGCGGGTATGCAACTAAACCTGGAGTCGCGCCCCTAACGCTGGGGCCGGGCACTCCGCCGCGAAACATTCACGAAGCGTTCAAGACTTTTGAGGACGTGATCATCACCGATCTGATCCCGACCATCGACTCAAGTTACAGGACAATCGCGGACAGAGATCATCGAGCAATGGCCGGCCTATCTATGGGAGGCATGCAGACGCTCTCGATCACTCTTCACCATTTGGATAAGTTCTCCTACATCGGTTCCTTCAGTGGGCCGATCATACCGGGTTTGAATGCGGGCAATCCGTCTGCGGGCAAGGCGTTCGACAGCAAAACGGCTTTCGACGGCGCTTTTGCCGATCCTGCGGCCTTCAATGCGAAAGTGAAGCTGCTGTGGCTGGGGGTAGGTACTGAAGAGAAACAGTTCCTGCCTGGCATCAAAGGCGCCGCAGATGCACTGAAGGAATCGGGTATCAATGTCGTGTTCTTCGAGTCGCAAGGTACCGCACACGAGTGGCAGACATGGCGTCGCGACCTCAACGAATTTGCGCCCCGTCTATTCCGCTGACGCTAGCGCGGGCGAGCCCTTGGGAATCGCTCCGTAAAACTGCCACGATGCCGTGAATTCCCGGCTCAACC
Source organism: uncultured Acidobacteriaceae bacterium (assembly GCA_963842195.1). Lineage (GTDB taxonomy): Bacteria > Acidobacteriota > Terriglobia > Bryobacterales > Bryobacteraceae > Bog-105. Next base: position 386,918 of record CAWJFN010000017.1, on the reverse strand, counting down.
GCTCATGCATCAGGTCTGCCCGGACCATTTCGATCGGAATCGCATTTTCCTTCAGCACCGCATCGTGAAACTCACGGTTGGACATTTTGCCGGAATCCACCAGCTCCTTCCTTAGATACCGAAGCTGCAAACCACCGAGCATGTACGCGGCCTGATACAGCGGCCGATCCTGGCCCAGGAACGAGCGCCTTACTTCGGCGGTCGCGTTTTCGCGTTCATGTCCCACGCGATCAGTAAGGAAGTCGACGCACTGCTGAGGTGTCCACTTTCCCAGATGAAAGTTGAGCGAGAATAAGATGCGCGCCGCCCTGTGCATCCGCCAGAACAACATTCCAACCTTGTCTTCCGGCGACCGCGCGAAATCCATGTCCCAAAGCAGCATCTCCCAGTACAACGCCCAACCCTCAACGTAAAACGGCGTCTCGAATGGCTGCCGCCACGGCCGGTACCTCTGAGCATAGAACTCCTGTAGCTCATGCCCAGGAATCAGCTCATGAAACACGGTTGCCCGCGCAAAGTGCAGGTTATTTCCCCGCATACTCATCAGCTTTTGCTCATAAGTCATTCCGGCGGTCGGATAAGAAACACTAAGTACATCGCCGCCCGTGAAAAACGGGTTGATAAGCTGCCGCTTAGGCGTCATCATGTCCATTCGCCAGGTATCTTTGGCTAACTGCGGAATGGTAACTAGGTCGCGCTTCTCGACGAAATCGATTGCCTCAATAGCCAGATCGCGAATAGCGGCCGGCTGCTTGCCAGGCTCGACGTAATCCGATTTCACTTTCTCGAGCGCCTTGTGCCAGTCGTCACCAAAGCCCATGTCTCGGGAAGCGCGCTTCATCTGCTCTTCACACCAAGCGAATTCCTTATTCGCGAGCTCCAGCAGTTGCTCCGGAGTGTAGGCGATCATCTCGTATTGCAGCTCGGAAATCAAGGCATCGCGGCCGATCGGATTGCCGACAATCGTAGTCGTGTCGCCGGACTTGATGCCCGCCTTCTGCTCCCTCACCTGAGCCGCATACTCTTCTAAATCTTTGTCGAGCTGCTTGTAAGTCTCGGGAGCCCACCACGAGAACGAGGGATCGTAGCCGTTGTAGAAATCAAACCAGTCCTTCAGCGATTCCCTTAGCCGGTTCACTTCGCCCGCGGCACGATTCGCCACGTATGGCGTAACTTGCGCGCCAGGCAGTCGTTTCTTAAGCTCGCTGACCTGTTGGTCGATGCCGTGCAAGACTGAGGCCGCTTCCGAAGCCCGTACAAAATGCATACGCCGCAGGTCATCAGCGAGCGCCGCCACTGTATTCTCGAATGGAACCAGGGGCTCTATCTCCGAGATCTGCTTCTGTTCAAAGTCCAGCATGGACCTCTCGTGCTGCAGCTGATTCCGCATCAGTAGGTAATCGATTTTCGCGTCCTGACTGAAACTGTCGAACGGCTCTGCAGCCAGGCGTTGTTGCCAGGCCGTAAAGAATGCGTCCAGGTCCTTACGTTCGGTCTTCGAACGTGGTGTGGATTCAGATTTGTGAATCGCTTGCAGGTCTGCCGAGTATCTCTCGACAAACGTCCGCATCTCGTCAGTCTGTGGCTTAAACTCTGAATCGTCCGCCGATCGCAGGCACATGGCGCAAACGAACAGTCCGAGCATTCCGCTCGCCCGCGCTACTCGTACCAACTGCCACGCTCTCCCAGCGTTTCAATGACCCGCGAAAGCCGCTCTACACCGTTCTGCCAGTTCACTTGAATGCCCGCCTCGGCTGCGTCCGCGTCACCGTCCGAAATCGCTTTGATAATTCCCTGGTGCTCGGCGACGGATTTATCCAGTTCATCTAAGATCGCGCTGGCGTAAAGTCTCCAATAGCGTTCGGCCTGAGGTTGCACTGTCCGATGCAGTTGCAATAGCCGAGGACCGGCGCTTGCCTCCACAATCGTGCGATGAAAATTCATATCGAGTTCGAAGATGCGGTTTGCTTCCGACCGATGCCGCGCCGATAACTCCGCAAGCCCGCTGTTGTATTCGTTCAAATGCCGAATGACCGAGCTGCGGTTAGCGAACGGTAGTTGCGCCGTCAACCGTGCTCCCAATCCTTCAATGTGGCCGATGATCGTGTACAATTCGCGCGCGTCTTCGCGCGTAAGCGGTGCAACCATCATTCGGTTCTTGGTTCCGTTCGCCGATGCGATCACGTAACCTTCGCGCTGCAGCCAGTGAAGGGCTCCGCGTATCGGCGTTCTGCTGAAACCGAGGCGCTCGGCGAGATCCGCCTCAACCAACCACGCGCCCGGCGACAGCTTGCCGTACACGATCATTTCGCGCAACGCCTGAAACGCAAGCCGCAGGCTGCTGCCGCGGTCCGTCTCGCTGCGTCTCTTGCTACGCAGGCCGGGTTTGGCCGGTGTTGGCATTTATTTCTACTGTAGATTACACAGCGCCGTCGCCGGATGGATGCAGCGACTACTTCACTTTCCACTTTTCCACTCCGGCCGACCATTCCGGCTGCATGGTGACCTCCAGGCGCAGCATCTTCGTTGTCACGGGAGCAAATTGCACAGCGTTATAACGGTCTTTCTCAACTCCATATGGCTGGTGGCTCTGCACCGGCTTCCACTCCGCGCCGTCTTGGTACAGAATGCGCCACGACGCGGGTACCCGAACTTCGCCGCGGCCGGTGTCGTCGAACCAGTACACCTCTACCTCGGAGACAGTGGAGACCTGAGGGAAAGCGTACTCTAACCATTCCGTTTTGCCCTTCTCCGGCCACCAATCGAAATAGGAGCTGGGGTCACTCGATGATTGAGGCTCCTCGCCATCGTTTACCGCTCCCGCGTACTTCAGGCGACCTTCTGCGGTGACCCGTTCCCCTCCGGTCGAAGCGCTCACTTTGCTTTTCATCGCCAGCGTTGGAAATGGACTTGGCTTTGCCGCCGCATCCTGGTCCGCGATCCACACCGTCATTTCCCCCCGGCCCCGATTTGCCCAGGCGTAGTATGGAATCGCCGTGAAATCTTCTTCCGATCGCGTTACTTTGCCATTTGCGTCATAGGCGAGGGCCACCGCCTTGGTTCGAACTACTTCTACGCCGTTCAGCAGACTGGGTCGAAACTCAGCCGATAACTTCTCACTGTCGGGAAGAAGCAAGTTGCGCACCTTGTGATTCGGGCTGTCGGGCCACTCCGCTGCGTAGACGATTGGTCCGCGCTGAATCGCAACCTCTCCCACATCGGACGCGACCTGCGAATTCGCCACGATCCGGCGAACCGGCATCGGTAAATGTAATTCAATTTTGTCCCCGCTACGCCATTCACGATTCAGCCTGACGTATCCTTTGTCTAGTGTGATGGGAACGGCTTGTCCGTTGACGCTTAGAGTCGGCGCCTGGCTTACCTCGTGCTCGAAACGATAAAGATCGCTAGGCACGGTTTCGTTTCGTGCCCAGTCAGGAATGCGAACGTTGATCGCAAATGTATCCGGCGCGCTCGGATCCACTCTCATAACAACATCTCCGTCCCACGGATAGCGAGTCTCCTGAACCATTCTTATTTTCTTTCCATCTAAGTCGATTTCTGCCTTGCTCGCCGCGTATAAGTTCACATACAGGCTGTGGTTTCCTGTGGCATAGACGTAGCCGGGAACGGAGGCCATGAATCTGGTGATGTTGCCTGGGCAGCACGCCACACCAAACCACGGACTTCTCGCCTGCCTTCCATTTGACTCGAGCGGATTTTGATAGAAAAACGACTTCCCGTCGAGCGAAACACCCGAGATCAGGCCGTTGTAAAGCGTCCTCTCCATAACATCGACATACTTTGCATCGCCGTGCAGAAGAAACAGCCGTTCGTTCCAGAAGTCGTTGCCGACGGAAGCGCATGTCTCGTTATAAGCGCTCAAGTTAGGCAATTCGTAATTCGCGCCGAACGCCTCCCCGGCACCGGTCGCGCCGATCCCGCCGGTAATGTATAGCTTTTTCCCAACCACGTTTTGCCAGATGGCGTCCAGGGCGTGTACATACTGCTCGTCGCCCGTCATGGCAGCGACATCCGCCATGCCTGAATACATGTAAGTAGCTCGAACGGCGTGGCCGACCGCTTCCGTCTGCTCGATTACCGGCTTGTATGACTGGTTATATTCGGAGCCGTTTGCGCCGCCGCGGACGTCCAGCATGAACTTCGCAAGCGTGAGATAGCGATCATCACCGGTAACTCGATATAACTTCACCAGCCCCATCTCTACAATCTGGTGACCAGGCCAGATCTTGCGCTTTCCGGGTCCAAACGTGTCACACAGAAGGTTGGCCTCGCGCAGCGCGATATCCAGCAGATTGCGCTTGCCCGTAGCCTGATAGTGCGCCACCGCCGCCTCGAAAAGATGACCCGCGTCATAAAGCTCGTGGCTTTGGATCTCTTCATTTTCCCATCGGTTCGGTCCGGACCACGGATGTGGATGAGCCGGATCAATGGTCCTCGCGGTATAAAGATATCCGTCTTTTTCCTGCGCCGCTGCAACCTTGCTGATTAAGTTGTCGACATAGGCGTCCAGTTTGGGATCCGGTTGAACACTTAGTGTGTAACTCGCGCCCTCGATGATCTTGTAAATATCTGTATCGTCGAACGGATAGCCAGGAAGCTTTGGATGACTGGTCCCGAGCTCGCCCCGCAGCGCCTCGGCCGCGTGCTCGAAATTGGCAACCCGTCCGGTAAGCTCGCATTCTTTGAACGCATAAGGAATGGTTACCGTCCGATTTGTTTCGATCTTTGGGGCCCAAAACGAGTCGGTGAGATGTACCGCTGTGAAGGGGACTGGCTTGAAAGGATAATCGTGATCCGGAGCCGCCGCCCGAACGGTTGGACTCGCCATCCGGATGCATATGTATAGCCCGGAACTTGCCAGAACGAAGACTGCGGCAGCCCGGCCGAAGAATTTCAGATTACGCATGAAAGGTGTAAGCGGTTTCAGTATATGCCTTTTCAATCCGGATGTGCGCGATCTTGGATACAATAGCCGCGAAATGCTGTTTTGCGCCCGCCTCATCATTGCGGTCGCGTTTGCCTCCGTTACCGCGCATCCCGATGGGAACGATTCCGAAGGGCGCCTTCAAACCGCCATTGCGATGACCGCGCACGGCGATTTCTCTGAAGCGATTCCGTATTTTGTCGAGCTGCGAGGGCACGTTGATGAAACCTTCGCGCTCGAATTCAACCTTGCTCTCTGCTATGTGGGAACGCGCCAATATCCGCTGGCAATCAAAACACTGACGGACATTCACGGCAACAAGGCGCAAACGGTTCTCGTCGACAATCTTCTTGCGCAGGCGTACGTGAACAATGGCCAGCAAGATGAAGCTTGGAAGGCCTTTGAACATGCAGCAGTGCTTGCTCCCAAAGACGAAAAGCTGTACGTGTTCGTCTCTGATGCGTGCCTGGATCGACGCGCATATGAGCTCGGAGTTCGCGTCGTTGATGCCGGGCTGAAGGAGTTGCCTGATTCTGCGCGCTTGCTCTTTCAGCGCGGGCTACTCCGATCGAAGCTTGATCAGCTTGACCTCGCGAATCGCGACTTCGAACGCACTCGGCAGATTGCTCCTGATTCTGACATCGGCTACATCGCAGCCGCGCAGGAAGCTCTGTTATCAGGCGACATCGAATCAGCCATCCGAATCTCGCGAGAGGCCCTGCGCAGAGGCCATAGCCACTACATGCTCCTGACCATGCTCGGAGAATCGCTGCTGCGCGCAGGTGCAACTCCCGCTTCCGCCGCGGAGTTCGGCGAAGCGCAATCCGCTCTCGAAAGAGCCGTCGCCGAACGGCCGGATTACTCCAGCGCGCAAATCGCGCTCGGAAAGATCTACCTGCTGCAGCGGCGTTTCAGTGAATGCATCACGCATCTCGAGCTGGCCCGGCAGCTTGATCCCGAAAATCCCGCCGCATACGCCCCACTGGCCGCCGCATATCAGCGGAGCGGCAATGGCGAGAAGGCGCGGCTGGTACTCGCCACCCTCGCAGAATTAAACCGACAGGATGCAGCGCGCATCGCCGCCGCGCCAGGCGCTTATAAGTGAGGTGGGCGCTTCACGATTCCAGTCCCCTCCTCGACCTTGATGATCTGATTCGCCGCGATTTCATGCAGAAGTGTCACACTCCCGCTGGGCCATCGAATCTCTAAAGCGTCCACTCTGCTGTGCTTCCCCAGGCCAAAGTGTAGCCGCGGATCTCGCGAGGATTGATAGCTCCCGCCGCCTTTCTTCTGGTCACATATTTTGATCTCACCGGCAGTGAGCTTGACGCGCGCCCCCACCCCGTCGCGATTCGACCGCGTGCCGATCAGCAGAATTTCTAGCCAGTGATTCGCATTCCCGCCATCGTTTCGCAGCAACTGTGCCGGACCCCCATTGTTGTTCACCAGAATATCCAGATCGCCGTCGTTGTCGAAGTCGCCAATCGCGGCGCCGCGGCTTACATACGGCGTGGCAAAATCCGGACCCAGTTCGTTGCTGACATCTCGAAAAATGCCGCTTCCAATGTTGCGAAACATCTGCTTGGGTTCTGCATATCGCGTCCCGGAATGGTATCGCTCGACGTTGTCGAGCACATGCCCGTTGGCGATGAAGATGTCAGGCCGGCCGTCATTGTCAAAATCGAAAAACGCTGTGCCGAAACCGCTTCGGTGAAATGTGCTGTAGGACAGTTTGGAACGGAACGTCGCGTCGTCAAATGTGCCATCCCCGAGATTCTGATACAGACGCGCCAGTTGCAAATCGAGATGCGTCAGAAACAGATCCATGCGTCCGCTGCCCATCGCATCCGCGGCATCCACGCCCATTCCGGCCTCGGCCGCTCCATCGCTGCTGACCGCCACGCCCGCCTGGTACGCTATTTCGCTGAACGTACCGTCACGATTGTTGCGGAACAAAGAATTCGGCGTAGAGTCATTTGCAATGAAAATGTCTTGCCATCCATCGTCATCGAAGTCGAACGTAATCACACCCAGGCCGTTCGCGGGCTTCGCTGCCATGCCGGAAGCTCTACTCACATCCGTGAATGTCCCGTCACCGTTGTTCCGATATAACGTGGGCGCTTGTCCGCGATAATCGTCCGGGTGGCAGTAACTGCGCAATCCCGGACCTTGACCGCCACAGTAGAAATTGCGTTCCGGCGACCAATCGACGTAGTTCGCGATAACCAAATCCAGGCGGCCGTCGTTATCGAAATCGAACCACGCGGCGCTCGATGCCCAACGGCCTGCATTCTCGACGCCTGCCGTTGCCGTCACATCGGTAAACGTGCCGTTTCCGTTGTTGTGATACAGGATGCACCTGCCATATCCGAGGACGAAAAGATCGGGGTAACCGTCGTTGTCGTAATCGCCCACCGAAACGCCCATGCCGAAGAGACCTTCGGCGCAAACACCGGCGCCCTCGGTTACGTCGGTAAACGTGCCGTCTCCGTTGTTGCGATACAGAGCGCTGCGGAGCCGATGCTGCGGCTTATAAATCCGCGTGGCCGCGCCATTCACTAAATAGAGGTCAAGCAGCCCGTTCTGGTCGTAGTCGATCCACGCGCATCCGGAGCCCATCGTCTCGGGCAAATACTTTTCCGGAGTGGCCGCATTGTCATGATGAAATGCGATGCCCGCCCTCGAAGCCACGTCGACGAATTGAATCTGGTGATCGAGCGTCGGCACACTCGGTGTGTCCGCTACTGCTGCGAGCGATAGTCCGAACCACTGCCTGCGTGTCAATCTGCCCGGTGGCGCTGCCTTCAGGCTGCCGCGCCGCCATTCATGGCGGCACCTGCTGGAACTCACCCCCATTGACGTTGCGTCCAACATTGTATACAATCTTCCTATCCCGAGGTCGGTCTTGCACCTCGCTATTAGAATGGTCCAGTTTGTAAGCGCTTGCTGCCTCCCGTGCCGGCTTGCCGACGAGCGCTCGAAAGGTGATGACCTATGAGTCGACGCTGTTCCTTCCGTATTTCCAGACAGGCTGCACTTTGTCTCCTGTTGTTGGCGCGATTTTATTCATTTGCCTCGGCCCAACAGGGTTCAGAGGGCACGGTTAGCGTCACCGTCACCGATGCGACCGGAAGCGCTGTTCCCACCGCGAAGCTCGAACTGCTCGATTTGGGCAGCAACTACGCGCGCAATGCGACCACACAGGAAGGCGGCACTTACAGTTTCGTTAACTTACCGATTGGACAGTATCGCCTGACCGTTTCAAAGGACGGCTTCGGCAATCAGGTCTTCAATCCGATAGTCGTTCAGGCCGCACGAGTTACCGACATCGCCGCTCGCCTGCAGGTCGGCACGACGACCCAAACGGTCGAAGTTACCGGCTCGGCGCCCGTCATCGAAACGACATCTAACATGATCGGGACGACCATTGATTTGAAGCAAATAGAGGATCTGCCTCTGCAGGGCCGTGATCTCACTCAACTCTCGTATTTAACGCCGGGTTACAACGGGACCTGGAACGGCCTGCCTTCCATCGCCGAAGGCAACAATATCGACGGCGTCATTGGCAGCCCAACGCGCATGAAGTTTGGCGGCAATGCCGAGCCTGCTGTCACGCCGCGTCTTGAAAACATTGCCGAGATGACCGTACAAACCGACCAGCTTGACTTGAATCAGGGATTCGGGCAGGCGAATATGCAGATCAATTTCGTAACGCGCCGCGGCACCAACGCCTTTCACGGACGGGCCTTCGAGGATTTTCAGAACTCGTTTCTCAATGCCAATAGCTGGTACAACAATTCCGCGGGCATCGCGCGTCCGAAACTGATCCTGAATGATTTCGGCGGCTCCGTCGGCGGGCGCATCATCCGCGACAAGCTCTTCTTTTTCGGCAGCTTCAGCATGTCGAAAGAGCCCGGCAGCATCAATGCCACGAATCTTGTCCTAACTCCCTCTGCCCAGTCCGGAATCTTCACTTACACCGGTACCGACAACGCGACGCACAGCGTAAACGTTCTTTCCGTCGCGCAAAATTTCAATTCATCCCTGCCGTCCGCTGTCAATCCGGCAATCGCTTCTGAGTTTCAGAACATCAATACCTCCCTAAGGTCCGGATACCTGACGCCGTACAGCGATCCCAATATGCAGACGCTCAACTGGTTGCAGGCCTCTCCCACGACGTTCTACTATCCGACATTCCGCATCGACTACAACGTATCCTCGAACGTTCGTATCAACTTTTCCATGAACCAGACGAGGGAAAACCAGCCTTCCGTAAATCCATCGTTCTTTCCCGGTGCTAGTGCGGCTAACCAGGTGGCAGGTTTCAAACAGAAGAATTACACCACTGCTCTCGGCATTGATTGGACTATTTCTCCCACCCTGATCAATGAGTTCCGGGGCGGCTTTCTTTACAACGCGAACTTCTTCGCTTACAATGCCCAGCCGCTATACGCCGCTGGAACACCAGCCGTGGCTTGGAACTTGCCGGTCCCGTATCCATACGGTGGCAACATGTCCGGGCAGCAGTTCAATCTTCCTGTTTCTAATTACTACCCCGTCTTCAACGCCTCCGACAGCATGACGTGGCAGAAAGATAAGCACACGTTTATGTATGGCTTCTCCTGGTATCGCGAGCAGGACCACTATTGGAATCCGCCGGTTGGTTTCCCGAATATCTCACTCGGGCTTGTTAACGGCGACCCCGCCCTCCAGGCCTTCTCCAACACCGGCTCCAATGCGACCGTGCCCGCCGCCACCTCCGCTCAACTTTCCGAGGCCGAGCAGTTGTACGCGGTCCTCACAGGGCGCATCGGGGCCTCTGGCGGGTCCGCCGTCGCCGGCACGTTTCCTTACGATCCAAAGACTCAACAGTACAAACACTCTGTCGGCGCCTACAATCTTGACGAACTCCAAAGCGCTTGGGGTCTCTTCTTTCAAGACTCCTGGCATCTGAAGCCCACCCTGACCATCAACTACGGTTTGCGCTGGGACTTCACCGGTGATGATCACGACCTTACTGGCGCGTACCATTCCGCAACCACCAGCGCCATCTATGGTCCATCCGGCGTCGGCAATCTCTTCAATCCGGGCTCGCTCAAAGGCGACCTCAATCCCATGCTCACCGCCCGTGTCCATCAATACAACGCCTGGGACGTCAGCCCCCAACCTGCTATCGGTATTGCGTGGAATCCGCAGTCGTCCGGCGGTCTCCTCGGCAAACTTACCGGGGGCGGCAAGACGGTAATCCGCGGCGGATTTTCGATGCGCCGCTTCACGGAGCCGCAGCAGTACTTCTGGGACAATGCATCGGACTATGGATCTTTCTTTTTCCAGAATTTCTTCTTGAACTCCAACACGACAGGAACACCCGGCACATTTTTCCCAGGCACGCTAAGTCTGGGCCAGCCATTGCCACCCTACGGCTTTTCCCCCGCCACCTACCAGGCCAGTTCCCCTGAATCGGAATTTACTTTCCTCAACTCCGTTGGCGTGAACGGAATGAACTATAACATCGCTCAGCCTTACACTCAGGCCTGGAACGTCGGCATCCAGCGCGAGTTCGGGCCTTCTCGCGCTCTGGAGGTCCGGTATAACGGCAACCGCACGCGCCATCAGTGGATCTCGCTGAATACCAACGAAGTGAACATCTTTGAGAATCATTTCCTGGATCAATTCAAGACTGCCCAGCACAACCTGGCAATCAACCAGCAGCATGGCGTCACGTCCTTCGCCAATAACGGCTATCCTGGCCAGCAGTCAATGCCAGTTTTCGACGCGGCTTTCGCCGGCGAATCGTCTGGCGGCGCAGGAGTTCCCTTGGCTGATTACAACAACACGAGCTTTATTAATCAGTTACAAACTGGACAAGCCGGAGCAATGGCGCTGGCGCTAACTCAAATCGGCGGCACGGTTCCTTACTTCTGTAACTTAGTAGGATCCGGCTTCAGTCCTTGCGCAACCAATGCAGGCTTCACCGGGGCCGGAGCTGGTTATCCTATAAACTTCTTCCAGGCGAATCCGTATGCATCCGGATCCGGCGTCGGATATATGGATGCTGTCGGTTACTCGAACTATCAGGCCCTGCAGGTGGATTTCCGCCAGCGCACCTGGCACGGTGTGCAGTTTGATGCAAATTACACCTGGAGCCACACTCTCGGAATCAGTACACCGAATAGCTGGACATCGTCATTCCCGCAATACACGCTGCGTGATTTGCGGCTCAGTTACGGGCCGACACTGTTTGACCTTCGTCATGTTATCCACGCGAACGCCACCTTCGATCTGCCCTTCGGCAAAGGACGTGAGTGGTTGGACCGTGGCGGCATCGTAAACGCGATTGTCGGCGGCTGGACCATCGGTGACATCTTGACCTTCCAGACGGGTGCGCCGTTCCAGTTGCAGGGCGGCAATTTGACGTTCAATGATTACGCTGATGGCGGCATCAATCTGCACGGCATAACCGCATCTCAGTTGCAAAGCTCCATAGGCGTCTATCCTATTTCCCCGGCAGTAAACGGCGGCCAGACAGCGGCCTTTGTGAACATCATCAATCCCAAATACCTGGTGAGCCCGGCTGGCGGGGGCGCCAACTCCACCTACATCACTCCGAACATCACTCCGGGCACTCTCGGTGCAAACATTTATCTGTACGGCCCGCATGAAACCTTCGACGACATGTCGTTGACCAAGAACATTCCGATCACCGAACGCGTCCGCCTCGCGTTTCAGGCGGAGTTTCTCAACGTTTTCAACCACCCCGTGTTTGCGGTGAATGGCCAGGGATCTCCCTTCAGCGCCAACGTTCAATCGTTCGGATTCGGTATGGGAGGCAATGCTAACGGCGGGCCGTGCGATCGAGCTCCGCGCCAATATCGAATTCTGATGTAATGCAAGAAATGAAGAAAGATAGCAAATCTAGTCCACTCAGCCGGCGAAAGTTCGCGATCGGGCTTAGCGGAACCGCTGCGATAGTGCCTGCTCTTGCTCAGCAGGTGTCCAATCAAGCTGTTACTAAGCACGCGGAAAAGAAGACGCCGCAAAACGCCAATGCAGTTCCCCAAAGTACAACTGCGCAGCACAAACGCGAGGTTCGCAGTGAGGTTCCCCCTTTTGGCGAGACCATCGAATTCACGCGCGCGCTCGTCTCGCCCAAAGTTGAACCGTTCGCGATGACCGACGTGCGGCTACTCCCAAGCGGGTTCAAAGAAGCTCAGGATGCGAACTTCGCCTATCTCAAGCGCCTGGATGCCGACAGGCTGCTTCACAACTTCCGTGTAAATGCCGGCCTGCCTTCATCCGCTCAACCGCTCGGCGGATGGGAGAAGCCGGATTGCGAGCTGCGCGGCCACTTCGTTGGGCACTTTCTCTCTGCCTGTGCCCTGATGTACTCGTCCACCGGAGACGATGCGATCAAGGAGAAGGGAAACTATGTCGTCGCCGAGCTTGCGAAGTGTCAGGATAAACTCGGCGGCGGCTACTTAAGCGCATTCCCTCTCGAATTTTTCGACCGCCTCAATGCCCGCACGAAGGTCTGGGCGCCCTTCTACACCATCCACAAAATCATGGCCGGCATGCTCGATATGAATCAGCATTGCGGAAATGAGCAGGCTCTCACAGTCCTGAAGGGCATGGCCGATTGGACCGATCACTGGAGCGCGCCCATTCCTGAGCCGCATATGCAGGATATCCTGAACACCGAATACGGCGGGATGAACGAAATCCTATACAACCTCGCCGTCGTAACCGGTGAGGATCACTATGCCGTTGTCGGAGACCGCTTCACCAAGAAGAGAGTTTTCAATCCTCTGGGCCTCCGGCGCGACGAATTGCGCGGCTTGCATGTCAACACTCACATACCGCAGGTTATCGGCGCGGCCAGGCGATTTGAGATCAGCGGCGACGAACGCTTCCACGATGTTGCCGATTTCTTCTGGTATGAAGTAACATCGGCGCGCGCCTATGTAACTGGTGGCACCAGCAATGGCGAATCCTGGTTAGTCGAACCCAGGCGTCTGGGCGCGGAACTTAAGCTCGCTCAGAACACGACCGAGTGTTGCTGCGCCTATAACATGCTGAAGCTGACCCGGCATCTCTACACCTGGACCGCCGATCCGCGCTACTTCGATTACTACGAGCGAACTTTACTGAACCACCGCATCGGCGCTATCAACGTCGAAGACGGACACACGCAGTACTATCTGTGCATCGTCCCCGGCGCATGGAGAACATTCAACACCGAGGACGATTCCTTCTGGTGCTGCACCGGAACCGGCGTCGAAGAGTTTGCGAAGCTGAACGACAGCATCTACTTCCACGACGCCGCGAGCCTCTACGTCAACCTGTTCATCCCTTCCGAGCTCGATTGGAAAGAGAAGGGTGTCAAAGTTCGCCAGGAGACTAGTTTCCCCGATTCAGCCACGACGACCTTGCACATCCGCGCGTCGGAGCCAACCCGCTTCGCCCTGCACCTCAGGATTCCGTACTGGGCCGGTGCCGATGCATCGGTCAAGATCAACGGCGAGGCAGTGGATGTTGTCCCGAGTCCCGCAAGCTATTTGACGGTCGCCCGAACCTGGAAGAACGGCGATCGCGTGGAACTCGACCTTCCGATGCATCTCCACATCGAAAAAATGCCGGACGAACCCACCACCCAGGCTGTGCTCTATGGGCCGCTGGTCCTGGCGGGTGAACTCGGCCCCATAGGGCTACCGGAAGATCAAATCGTCGGACCGGCCGGACCGGAGGTCCGAAAGCATCAGATTCCCGTGCCTCAATTCCGCGCCGCGGGGCCCGATCCCGCCTCCTGGATCAAGCCGGTCACAGGCGAGAAACTTAAATTTCAAACCTCCGGCCAGGAACGGGAAGTAACCTTCGTGCCACTCAATCGAGTGGTAAAAGATCGCTATTCGATCTACTGGACCGTTGCTTGAAAGGTGGCGCGGGCTTTCGGCTTCGTTCGCCGCTCAGCGCCTGCGTCGACGCCGTTGTTCATCTTCGGGCGGAGGCTTCAGCTCGAAATTTCGGGGCGGAGCCACTCCCAGCAGGTGCTGCACAAAATAGTCCCAGCGCCGCCGCGTCACCCACATGATTCCGCTGTCGCCGTGGTACATATTCGGCACGATATACATATCGAAGTTCTTGTTCGCTTTGATCAGCGCGTCTGCCAACCTCAGCGTATTCGCGACCGGAACGTTGTCATCGATATCGCCGTGGATGAGCAGCAAATCGCCTTCCAGATTCTTTGCCAAAGTAACGTTGGACTGCGCAGCGTACCAGTCGCCGACCGGATAACTCATCCATAGTTCGTTCCACCAGGTCTTGTCGAGCCGGTTGTCCTGGACTCCGGAGGTGGCAACTGCCGCTTTATAAAACTCAGGATGCGTCAACATGGCGTGCGCGGCATCGTAGCCGCCCGCCGATGTGCCGTAAATCCCGACGCGCGATAGATCCATATACGGATACTTCGCTGCCATCTGTTTGAGAACAGCGATGTGATCCGGCAATCCGCTGTCGCCGAGATTCTTGAAGCAGTGGTCGTGAAATGCTTTCGAGCGCCCCGCGGTCCCCATCCCGTCCACTTGGACGACGATGAAGCCCGAGCTCGGCGATCGACTGCGCCGGGTTCCGGAATGCGTCGAAAGTTTTTGGCACGAAAAAGCCCTGGGGACCGGTATAGATCTGTTCAACAACCGGATATTTGTGTGCCTGGTTGAAATTAGATGGCCGCCAGATGATCCCGTAGATGTCTGTCTGCCCATCGCGGCCTTTGCCTTTGAACGGCTCCGGCACGTGAAAGCCGGATTTGACTAATAATGAGACATCCGCCTTCTCTAATAGCGTCACGATACGTCCGTTTGCCTCCCGCAGCACCGATACAGCGGCTAAGTTAGGCCGCGAGTAAGTGTCGATGAAGTAATTGCCCGTCGGCGAGAACGTAACGTGATGATTCGCATTCTCGGGAGTCAGTAACTGGAGATTGGTTCCATCTAGGTTGATGCGATAAAGATGGGTCTGATACGGATCCTCTCCCGGCTCCCGGCCCGCGGCCATAAAGTAAACCTGCCGTGTCTTTTCGTCCACGTGCTCGACGCCGCGCACCACCCACGGTCCTTGCGTAATGCGATTCTTGAGCGTGGCCGTCTTTACGTCATAGAGATAGAGGTGATTCCAGCCATCGCGCTCCGATGATGCGATCAACTCCGTGTCGTGGTTGAACCAGCGGTGAATCGAGGCATCAGGATCGACAAAGGTGTCCGAAGTTTCATGAACGAGGGTTCGAATGGTTCCCGTAATCGCGTCCCCCTCCTCGAGATCGATCGACTTGTACCCGCGTTGCGTGACATCGAAAATGAAATGAGTGTTGTCCTCCAGCCACTGGAATTCCGGCCCATCCTGGAAGAACATCTGCAGCGGTGGCACCTTCACGTCTGTGCGCTTACAGGTCTCTACGTCGAAGACGACGGGCTCGGCGGTCGAGAGCACTTCACCAGGCAGCGGATAAACAACTCTGTAACTCACGGGCCGCAATTGAAACGGCGGAGCGTATTGCGTAATCACAAATCGCCCTGCGTTGCGCGAATCCATGCGATACGTAACCAGGCGTCGCGAGTCTTTCGACCAGAACACGGCGGGAGGTTGCTTCACGTCCTCGGTCCGCTGCTCGATCATCAGCCGCGAATCCGGGAGCGGCGTTGCGTAGCTGTAGTCCTTCGCGCCGTCGCGCGTCAGTTGAATCTCCTGGCCGGTGGAGGTGTCCTTTATATATAGGTTGTAATCCTTGACCTCCGCCTGCCAACGGCCGTCGGGCGAAATCCCTTCCGGCTTCTTCGGCTCTTCCGTCCTGTCCTTGTCCGAAGCTGCTCCTCGGGTATTGTGGGCAGCATCGATCAGAACGTATTCCTTGCCGCTGGGCTTTTCATTTTCGTACCAGAAGCGGTCGGTCTCTCCGATCCAGTGCGGCTCCACTTCCGCCTCAAAGACAAGTTTGCGTGCGTTCCACGGCAGGAACTGCTGGGCTCGTTCGTAGTCGGTCCGCGTGCCCTGACCGGCGGCAACTGACGTCAGAATGCAGCTGAGAAGTAGGGCTATTCGTTTCACGAATTGCGTCTGTTGAGCCAATAAACGGGAAGGCCGGCAAGTACGATCAGAAGCCCCGGCCAGGTAGTAGCAGGCCGAAAAATGAAGAGGCACAACAACACGGCAGATGCACCGACAATGTAGAGCGCGGGCACAACCGGATATCCGAGAGTTCGGTAGGGCCTCCCGGCGTTCGGCCGCAGGCGCCGCAGACGGAATACGCCGGCGATCGTCGCGATGTAGAAAATCAGCGCGGCGGAAATGACATAGTCGAGCAGGTTGCTGTAGAGATTGCCATAGGCATGTGTCTCGGTATTGAAGGTGCGCGGAAGCACGAGCGCCGCCGACCAGATGCACTGGATCATAAGCGATCGGCCCGGCACGCGTGCGCGGTTCAAAACCGCAGCCTTGCGAAAGAACAGGCCGTCGCACGCCATCGCGTAATACACTCTCGGGCCGGCGAGCACCAAACTGTTCAGACAACCGAACGTGGAGATCATGATCGCGAGCGCCATGGCGGCGCTGCCCCATCCCGGGAAGATCGCGCTCAGCATCGCCGTGCCCACCCGGTCCGATGGTGCGTGCTGAATCGCGGAGAGCGGAAGTGTTACCAGATACGCGACATTGGCGAGTAGATAGAGCGCAATCACGAGGACCGTGCCTCCTGCCAGCGCCAGCGGAAGCGTTCTCCTCGGGTTCCGAACTTCGGCGCCCGCGAAGGTCACGTCGTGCCAGGAATCGGCGGAGAAAAGCGAGCCTGATTGCGACACGCAGATTGCAACCAGCAGCCCGAGTGCACCAAGGCCGGCAGCGACGGGGCTTACACTGTGCACTGTCCACATGGCGCTGAAATTCGCGTGCACGGCGGCCTTGTTCCATCCAAATAGGAATCCGACCGCGATTAATCCCAATAGCGATCCAATCTTTACGATCGTAAATAAGTTCTGCACCACCTTCCCGTACTGCACACCCTGCGCATTGGTCCATGTAAGTAGAACAATTACGGCTATCGCAGTAAGTTGCGCCGTAGATAGCGAGAGTGCATATCCGCTGGAGATGTGCACCGGCGTGACGAGGTATTGGTCTTCGGAAACGGCCGGCCAAAGAAGTCCGAGAAAGCGCGCGAACGCCACAGCCACTGCGGCGATCGTCCCGGTTTGGATGACAGTAAATAAGGTCCAGCCGTAGAGAAATCCCGCTATGGGAGAGAACGCCTCGCGCAAGTAGACGTACATGCCTCCGGCTTCCGGCATCATGGATGCGAGTTCGCCGTAAGATACCGCCGCCGCGATAGTAAGTACTCCGGCAAACGCCCACGCGACCAGCAGCCAGCCGGAGCTGCCGATGGTGCGCGCCATGTCCGCCGAGACGATGAAAATACCAGAACCGATCATCACGCCGGCCACGATCATCAGAGAATCGAACAGACTCAGGCTGCGAACGAAGTGCGCCCCGGCAGTTGCATCGATGACTGGTGCTTTCGGCGCGGGCATGGAAATAGGCTAATGCGCGAGTGCCGCTGCGCGTTGAGGTCTGGTTGCAAGCGCGTTTCGGATTACCGCTTGAGCTTCCGCCAGTTCGCTTCCGGTTAACTCCAGCCGCGGCGGACGAACTCGCGCACTGCCGAAGCCGACTTCCTGTTGTGCAAGCTTGATCAGTTGCACGAACTTGGGAACAGTATCCATTCTTAATAGCGGTAAAAACCATCGATACAGATCCAGCGCCTCGCGCGTTTTCCCGCGCTCCGCCAGTTCGAACAGTTCAACTGACTCTCTTGGAAACGCGTTCACCAGTCCGGCGATCCAGCCCACCGCACCCACGCCGTATGGATTCCACCATCGCATCATCGACGCCAACCAAGACCTGAAGCCGATCCCCGATTTCGGCGCGAAGGGCCGTCACGCGACGGACGTCCGCGCTGGACTCCTTGATTGCATGAAGATTCGCATTCTCCTCGCAGTAGCTCGCGCACTTGGTGAACTAAGAAGTCCACCGTATAAGCGATGGGATTGTTATACAGCATGCACGACAACTTAGTCGCGCGGAGCACCGCCGTAACATGAGCCTTTGTCTCTCGCCAATCGCCGAGATAAACATAGGGAGGAAGCACCATGAGGCCGCGGCATCCAGCTTGCTCGGCGGAATGAGCCAGCGCGACGGCTTCGCGCGTGCTCAGGGCTGAGATGCCGGCGACAACCGGCACACTTGCGCCGACGGCCCGGACACAGGTCTCCAGGATTTGAATCTTTTCATTCCGATCTAGTGTCGCGCCCTCGCCAAGGGAACCAAGCGCGACAATTCCGGAACAGCCATTCTCTACCATCCATTGGCAATGCTTTGCCATGAAATCCAGATCAAGGGTCAAATCCTCTCGAAACGGAGTGGTCAAGGCGGGCATTACTCCGCGCCATTGCATTGTCATTTACTTAGGCTCTCCTCAATGTTACTGGTTGTGGTCAGGCTTGCGGCGCGAGACGGGAAAATTGGCGGCCGCACGGATTCGGGTTGAAAGCCGCGCAGAAACTCAAGTGCCCCGCCGCAGATCCGTCCCTGGCAGGGACCCATTCCGCAACGCGTATGCAACTTTGCAGCGCGCCACGATGGCCGAGATCGCAGTTCCCGCCAGCGCACATCTTCGCAGCGGCAGACAATCGTGTCGTCAGAGGGCAATGCGCGAAGTTCGTCACGCAAATGCAAACGCATCCTCAAGGGCTTTCGCGAATCGCCGAGCCCGCGCGCGCCGCCCGAAGATCCGCCGCGACAAATCGCTTCGACCCGTTGCGGCATATCCTGCGATCTCACCTTCGGCGATCGACAGATCGACACCGCCGATTCCCGTACACTCGCCCGCGCAATAAATCCCCGAACTCGATGTCT
Source organism: uncultured Acidobacteriaceae bacterium (assembly GCA_963842195.1). GTDB lineage: Bacteria > Acidobacteriota > Terriglobia > Bryobacterales > Bryobacteraceae > Bog-105. The sequence continues at coordinate 368,017 of CAWJFN010000017.1, read as the reverse complement.
CCTGAAATTCATTGACCGCCGTGGGATCGCACTGTAATAACTCTGGTAACTCTGTATTTGGCAACAAGCCATAACCTATGGCGAGATAGTCACACTGTTCGTACCAGGTTCGAGATTTGGTGCGCAAACGGACTCGCTTCACACGATCATCTCCATCGGCCTGGTCCACCCAACAGCCTTTGAGATAGCGCGCGCGAGCAGTATTGATGAGCCGCGCGGCTTGCCAAAGCTTCGCCGGATTCGTCGCTAGCCTCATGGCAAAACCGAAGACCCGAGAGGCATCGGCCTGCTCAGCGATAACTGGGACCGTAGCGCCGTGCGTGCGAAAGTAAGCGGCAGCGGCAAGCAGTAAAGGTCCGCTGCCCGCCACGACGATTCGCTTCCCTCGTAGCGGCAGGCCCGATTTCGCGAGCGCCTGCAGCCCGCCGACGCCCATCACGTTCGGAAGCGTCCAACCGGGGAATGGCAGAAACAGCTCCCGAGCGCCGGTCGCAATGATGAGCTTGCTGAACCTGACCTCAAACGCTTGGTCCTGAGTTTCGACGACCAGAAAGCGGTGCGTCGCGCTTGCGTCGATGACTCGTGAGCCGGAGAGCAACTTCGCGCCACAGCGCTCGAATGCGCGAAACCACGGCGATTTGTTTTCGCCTCGCCAGATTTGACCTCCAGCGGCGGGGTTGTCGTCAATGACCAGAACGCTCGACCCGCCTTCAGCAGCCCGAACCGCTGCGGCGATGCCTGCCGGTCCAGCACCCACCACAACTATTTCGAAATCGCGCGCACTCATGTTGTGTGCACCTGCATTCCGTCCCGGCAAGCTATTTGACAGCTGCGGCAATGCTCAGCGCCGTCCACGCGAACCCGGCATTCGAAACAAATGCCCATCCCGCACAGTGGTCCCCGTAGTTCGCCCGAAATCGAGTGGCGAAATCCCGCCCTGCCGGACAGCAAAATGGCCGCCGCGACCGTTGTTCCCGCAGGAACACGGGTCTCGACACCGTCGATATGCAGCGTTATGGTTTCAGGCATGAACGGCATAGCTGCGATCTGGCAGGTATGGCTCCAACGAAATTGCGGACTTACGTTTCAGAACTAAGTCGGCCAATAACTTCGCGGTCCCGAGCGAAGTTGTAATACCTAAGCCCTCATGTCCCGTTGCGAGATATACATGCTGGCTTCCAGGGACAGGCCCAATCAGCGGCAGCTTATCGCCGGTGGCAGCACGGAAGCCGGTCCAGCTTCGAATCGCGGATAAGCTGCGGAGCGCTGGCATATATTCAAAGGCGCGCCGTAACATAGCTGACAAGATGCCCTGATCGATTATCGGATCGCTCGTTCCATACTGGCGCGAAGAGCCGATCAGTAACTGTCCGGTCGGCCGCGGCTGGACATTGAAAGCAACCGAATCCGCTTCCGTCGCGTGAGCGCTTTTGAGGTAGCCCAATTCGATGATCTGGTAGTGCACGAAGTCCGGATATCTGTCCGTGATGACTAAGTGTCCCTTGCGCGGCTGAATCTTAATTCCTTCGATCAACGAAGCCGCGGCGATGCCGTTCGCCAACACAACGATATCCGATGTGAGACGCGTTCCGTCATCCAGCAGAACTCCCCCTCCGTTGACTTGTACAACCCTCCGGCCGGAAACGAATTCAGCCTGGTGACGTTGCGCTTCGCTGAGCAAGAATGTTGCGGCCGCAGGCGGGTAGACCACTGCGTCGTCTTTCAACAGGAGGGCACCGGCTAAACCGGGGCGCAGATTGGGTTCTGCGGCAGCGAGAGCTACGGAATCCAGAATCTCCACCGGCACGTCGCGATCGCTGTAATAGCGCCGCTTGCGCAGCACTTCGGCCATCTCCTCCTCATCAGCCGCGACCCACAGAGCGCCGCAGGGAAGATACTCCGCCTCGGGAGGAAGCCGTCGAGACAACTGCTTCCACAACAATTGCGAGTAGCGAGTCAGCGCAAACTGACCCTCGGAATCGTCCATTACGGCCAGATGGCCCATACCGGCGGCAGTGGCGCCCCCGCCGACTACATCGGGCTCGATCACAGCGACCTTGAAACCACATTCAGCAAACTCGAGAGCGCAGGCAGCCCCGACGATACCTGCGCCTACAACGACAATGTCGAATGAAGTGCGGCTCAAGGCCGAATGCCCCACTTGAACGGATCGGCATCGTCGATGATCAGGTGAGCTTCAGAGTTGATGAAAGCTTTCCCTTTGATGCGCGGAAACACCGCACCTTCGCGGATAACAACGGAACCCTCAAAGATGGTTCCGAGAATGCCCGCCTGGTGGTAAACGTCTCCTTCGCAAATCTTGCCGTCCGTGTAGAGACACGCCAGCTTAGCGCTAGTGCCGGTGCCGCATGGAGAACGATCGTAAGTTCCCCCAGGGCAAAGTACGAAATTGCGGCTATCAGCCGGGAGATTCCCCGCTGGACCGGATATCTCAATGTGATCGATTTCGGCTCCGCCATCTCCGCGCACTCCGTGGGCCTTCAGGGCGCGCCGTATGCTCAGGGCATAATCGCGAAGAACGTCTAAGTTCGAGAAATCGATCGTGCACGGCGTATCTTCGGTCAGAAAAAACCAGTTGCCGCCCCAGGCAACATCGCCGGCAACACGGCCGATGCCGTCGACGTCAACCTCGACTCCCTTCAGCACGCGGCGGCTAGCGATATTTCGAAAGCTGATTTCGCCGTCTTCATGGAGCACGACGTCAACGGCTCCGACAGGCGTCTCAAAGCGAGTTTTGCCGGCGCCAATCTTACCGAGATACCTCAACGTCGTCGCGACTCCTATAGTGCCGTGCCCGCACATGCCGAGATAGCCGACGTTGTTAAAGAAGATAACGCCTGTTGAACAGGCCGGATCCATCGGCTCGCACAGTAAGGCGCCCACGATTGCCTCGGACCCGCGCGGTTCTTCGATGATCGCGGAGCGAAAGTGATCGTATTGCGCGCGAAAGCGTTCGAGGCGCGCCGCCATCGAAGAATTGCCGAGAGGTGGCCCGCCATCGACGACCACTCGGGTCGGCTCACCTTCAGTGTGTGAGTCGATGACGTGGATACGGTGGGCCGCGAGCATGTTTCTCTTATGTATACCAGATTGTATACAACAGGGCGAGGGCCGTCTACGCGCGCAGTGACGCTGCCGCCGCATCGCCTATTCCTCAGTCGTTTCCGGGAGATTTCCAGGCCCGAAAGGCCACTTGTCCTCTGAATCGTCAACATGATGAAATCGAGAACCCCTTGTCCGGCAGCCAGGCGCGGCATATCTCCTTGTGAGGGCCGCTAAATGACTTCAGTAAGCGCCGAACCGCTTGAAAACATAGAGGCTTGGGCGGGCCAAAGCCGCGTTGAGAACGAGCCCGAGATTTCTCTCATCGAGCTCGTAACCGTCCTGTTGTGCCGCAAGCGTCTGATTTTGGGAACCTCCGCGCTTGCCGCCCTCGTGACCGGCATCGTGGTGTCGTTCATACCGCCCTCGTTCAAGGCGGAGGCGACGATTCTTCCTCCCCAGCAGCAGCAATCCTCTCTGGCGGCACTTGCATCGGGCGCGCTCGGTGGCTTGGCTGGATCCAGTATGGCTTCATCGCTGGGGCTCAAAAATCCCGGCGATCTGTACATCGGAATTCTCGGCAGCCGCACGATCTCAGACGACATCGTGGGGCGCTTCCACCTTCAGCAGGTTTATCAGAAAAAGTTTGCTTCCGAAACCAGAAAGGCGCTCACCAGCCATGTTTCGTTCAGCAGCGGAAAAGATTCGCTGATCACGATCGCGGTAGAGGATCACGACCCGAAGCGTGCGGCTGACATGGCGAACGCGTTTGTGGATGCGCTGTACAAACAGAACTCGCGTCTGGCGATCACAGATGCTTCGCAGCGGCGGCTGTTCTTTGAGCAGGAGTTGGGGAAGGAAAAGGATGCGCTTGCGGCCGCAGAGATTGCGCTGAAGAACACCCAGCAATCGACCGGCCTGCTGGCTCCCGCCGGGCAAGCGGAGGCGCTGATTCGTTCCGGCGCTCAGTTGCGAGCTGAGATCGCAAGCCGGGAAGTCCAGCTTCAGGCGATGCGGTCTTATGCAACGGACGAGAATCCTCAGGTTCAGGTGCTGAAGAAAGAGATTGGCGCGCTACAGGGACAACTGGCACAGCTCGAGTCAAAAGGCGGGTCAGGTTCCGCATTTGAGGTCTCGGCGGGCAAGTTGCCCGAATCGAGCTTGGAATACATTCGCAAACTTCGCGATCTGAAGTACCACGAGACGTTATATGAGCTGCTCGCGAAGCAGTATGAGGTCGCTCGGATCGATGAAGCGAAGCAGGCGCCAGTGATTCAGGTGGTGGACCGGGCGGTCGCGCCAGATCGGAAGAGTGGGCCGCCGCGATTACTGCTCACTGTAGCCGCCGGGCTTGTTGCACTGATTGTTTCATCCGCATGGGCCTTCATCGCGCACGCGGTCTCGAAATTCTCCGAAGTGCCGAGCCACGCGGCCGAGCTCGAATCGCTGGCGAACGCCCTGCGGTCGTAGAACCACGATGCATTTCAATCAGGAGTTAGCCAAGTACTAGGAACTGCAAATGTCAAGCAATCGAATACGCGAACTGATCCAAATGTCCCGATACCAAAAGCTCACACTTCCCGCGCGAGGCTGGACCCGATTGAAGTCAATCCTCTATTACAAACATCTCTTCGGAACCTTCGGCAAAAAAACGGTCCTCGGGAAGCCCGTGCTGCTTACAAATCCACATCTCATCCATATCGGAAACGACGTATTTATCAGGCAAGGCGTCCGACTTGAGGCCATCGTCTGTGATCCGTCGCACACGCCTGAACTCAGCATAGGCGACAACGTCCGTCTTGAAGAGTTCGTGCAGGTTTCATCGGTGGGGAAAATCAGGATCGGTCCAAACGTAACCATCGGCTGCCGCACCGTCATTGTTTGTGGATCGCACCCGTTTCTCGATGCCAAGAATCCCACGAGGATTGGTGATCGGGTCACTGGCCAAAATACCAGCATCGAGATCGGGGAAGGTGCCTTCATTGGCTCCGGAGTCGCCATCCTGCAGAATGTGCGCATTGGGAAGCGAGCCGTCATTGGCGCAAATTCTGTCGTTAAAACCAATGTCCCGGATTACGCCGTCGTGGAAGGGAATCCAGCTCGCGCGGTCATGCGTTACGACGAGGCTCAGGATCGCTGGATACCGATGAAATGATGAATTCACTGGAAAGCCCAGACGCGAACTTACAAGCGGAGATCAGTGCGTGAAGCTCTTGGGTCGAATGGTGTTGAAGAACACCGTTTCAAACCTCGTACGCGGTTGCGCTTCGGCTGTTGCAGCGGTTGCCTTACCGCACTTTCTCACCCGCGCTTTAGACCATGATCGCTTTGCTGCCTGGGTTTTGATCCTCCAAGTCGCAGCATACGCAAATTATCTGGATTTCGGCTTACAAACCGCTGTGGCGCGCTATCTGGCCCAGGCGATGGAGCTTCGCGACGATGAGCGGCGGGATCGGTTGCTTAGCACAGCTTTCGGGCTTCTAGCCACCATGGGCGCTCTGGCCTTAGTTAGTCTCGCATGCATCGTATGGGCGTTGCCACAAGTTTTCAAGGTCCCAACCCCCATATTTTCTGATTTCCGGCTTGCATTAGTGATCATCGGGACAGCCACAGCACTCTCGCTGCCGCTGTCCACGTTTACAGGTGTACTTGTGGGAATGCACCGAAATGAATTTTCAGCCATCGCTGTCGGCGGCAGTCGCATCCTTGGGACAGTCGCCGTGCTGTTCTCGATCCATTACACTCATTCGCTCGTCTGGTTGGCATTATGTATTTCCGGATGCAACATGATGGGCGGCCTCAGCCAGGTCATTATAGTCAGACATCTGATCCCGGCAATGCGGTTAAAGATTTTCGATCTGCACAGAGAAATGGCGTTGGAACTAGTTCGATACTGCTCTACTCTCGCCTTGTGGTCCATCGGCATGCTGCTGATCACTGGCTTGGATGTAACCATAGTCGGCCATTTCGACTTCAGGGCCGCGGGGCCCTATTCCATCGCTGCAGCTTTAATCACTTTCTTTACCGGCCTGAACGCTTCCGTGTGCGGTGCCATGCTCGCGCCTATGGCTGTCCTTCAGACACGCAAAAAGTATGGACAGATGAAAAAATTGGTTATAACTGCGACTCAACTCAACTCATACGCCGGGGTCATCCTGTTGCTTGCTGCCGTCTTATTCGGCCGCCGCCTGCTCGCCCTATGGGTTGGACCTGTCTATGCCACGCAGGCGCTGCCAATACTGATGATACTGCTGGCAGCTCAGACGGTGCGATTCATGGGTGGGGGGTATTCCACCGCTTTGATGGCTATGGGACAGCAACGGCATGGTTTGTTCACAGGCATATCCGAGGCGGTTCTTAACCTTGTGCTGAGCATCGGCGGCATGCTTGTAATGGGCGCTGCTGGAGTAGCATGGGCCACTTTCATCGCCGCTGTCGTCGGCGTCGCACTACAAATCCTGGTAGTTATGCCCAGGGTCCGGGAGTTTCCGATTAACCCGACAAAATTCACAGTTCAGGCGATAATCTATCCCCTGCTCGCAGGGATGGCGCCAATCCTTTGGGTTTTGGCGCGCGGCTGGACTCGGGACTATTTCCAAACCTCCAATTTCCTGAATGTGCTGTCCTTGACGCTCTGCTTTGCTGCCGCTGTATGGCTGATGTGGACTGGCCTAAGACGCTCAATGTTCGGCGCTCAGATGGATTAAGCACCTGTATCGCGGTTCGGTTGCGAATATCACCGTCCGAACGACACGTATAGTCTTAAGCGCTAGCAGCGGTGCAGATTCCTAAAGAGACATATTAGAGAGGTTGTATCTTGAGATTCGATCACATCGGGGTGGCCGTTCCCAATTTGCTCAGTGGCCGGGAATTCCTCAGATCCACTCTGAGCATTACGCATTGGACGGAAGAGTTTGTGGATTCCAGCATCGGCGTGCGCGTTCAATTCGGCAAAGCCGATGACGATTCAGGCCCCTGGTACGAACTCGTCGCGCCCCACGGAGATCGCAGTCCGGTTTCCGCGGCAATCAAGACCGGCAAAAATATCCTGAATCATGTCGCTTATTTTGTCGACGATATCGCAGAAGCCGGAGCAAAGCTACGCCAGAACCGCTGTTTCCCGGTCTCTGAACCAATGCCCGCCGTCGCGTATCGAGGCCAGAAAGTCCAATTCTTTATAAGCCCCATGAAGTTCATGATCGAGCTGATTGAAGGCGCTGATCCGAAAGCCGGTGAAGGAGGGACTGCCCATGACACTCGAGTTGAACCGGCTTCCGAAACACTCTGTCTGGGATAACGGGATTGCATCTCTCGGCCACGAAACGCCTGACGCCGCGGTGCATGTATCTACTGAGAAGAACGGCCTCGTGCGCGAACTGTACCCAAGATTGGGATTTACGCCTTTGGATTCCGATGCCACCGGCCGTACCCCATGGCGCCTGGACCTCGCGCCATACTCCCTAAACACACCGCTATTGAAAATCTTGGAGAATGCATATGCCGCAAACTGAAATCTACACTAAGCTGACCGGAGTCTTCCACGACGTCTTCGACGACGCCAGCATTGCCTTGAAGCCGCAGACTTGCGCCGCCGACATCGACGGCTGGGATTCGTTCAACCACATCAACCTGGTAGTCGCGATCGAGAGCGCCTTCAGTGTTCGATTCACGACCGCCGATCTGGAGCGCATGGCCAATGTCGCCGACGTTGTGTCGATGATCCAGCAAAAATCCAGTCTCAACTAGCCCGCCCTCGGTTGGCTTTGTGTGGTGGCGTGATAACCCATGGCGCGGGGACTTTGCCCGCCGTCCCGGGACTCGGGCCGGCACATGCGCTGAGCGCGTTAAGAAGCCGCCGAAAACCCTATCCGCCTCGGCCCAAGGTCTGGTTCGGCGTCAAAGCTTGCGCTTCCACACCCACCTCCTCTACTCCGCCGACGGCTCGCGGCACCGTCCAAATCGCGGATGGAGCCAGCCTCGAGCGCCTCGCCAACTACGTCCAGATCGTTGCGCGGGTGAGTTTCTGACGCGGCTTTGTACTGTAAAGTGAAGTGGCTCGCCTAAATGCACGCCGCGAGTCAGATTGCTGCTTACTTGGAGTTGCCGGGCTGAATCTTGCAACATGTTCACGCGTCTTAGCGAAATTTAATTTCCCGCTTCGATCACTAGCAAGTACCTGAATAGATTAGGTCTGCCACCCCTCGGTCTTGAGCGTTCACTTCGCAAGGTCGCACGGGTTCTACGCGCACTCGTGCTCTACTCGGAGGCGACAGCGAAAAGCTGTCACGAGAGGAGGTTTCAAGATGGCTGTCAGGCTAGCGATCAAGAGATTCGGCGGGCTTGTTGTCGGACTGTTTCGTAAGAGAGCAACCGGGCGGATTAAGGCGAACGACGCGCCGATTCCACATAAGCCGATCCAGTAGGTCGAGCAACTCTAGGGGCGGCGCCGTACCCATGCGGCGCCGCTGCCTTGGAATTTCGCCTGGAGAAGAGAGGAACGCTCACCGTTTCGCACATCACACGTGTGGGATTAGCTGTCGTCTTCACTTTTCTTGAATCGAAACTCTGGATCGCCTGTATCGGTTTCGAAGTGGCACTTTGTATCGCGCTCTTCCGGCGTCGACTGGCGAGCCGGTATCCGTGGTTCCTGGGCCTGGTACTGGTGAACTCGATCAGAGATGTCCTTCTGGCGTTGGTCTCCAACGTTGGAAACGATCATTATCCGAGACTTTGGATTCTGACATTACCAGTTCTGATGTTCGTGCAAGTCGCGACGGTCGCGGAGGCTTACGACAAGTTCACTGACAAATACCCAGGTCTCGAACGATTTGCCTCATACCTGCTGCGTGGATGCGTCGCACTCCTGATAGTGATCAGTTGCGTTTCCGGCGCATGGTCTTTCCACCCATTCACTGAGTCAGCGATGCAATCGGTCCTCTTTACGTACCGCTATCTCACGTTCGTACTTGCGGGATGTTTAGCTCTGCCTACCTTATTTTTCTCCAGATTTCCGAAACCGGACAAACAGGCGGGAAGAAACACACGGGTACATCTGTGCATGCTGATTGCATATTTCAGTGTTTACAGCATTAGTTTCCTATTGGTCAACGTACTTGGGACCCAAGAGACAACGATAACCGCCGTCAATGTTCTGATGCTCGGAACCCTCTGCTGCCTCTATGCGCTTTGGACTCTCCTCCTCACCCCTGAGGGTGAGATTTCCGTACCGTGGCCTACGCTGGACCGCGACTTAGCGGTATTAATCGATCAACACGGCGAGGCTGCCTCGAAGCGCGGTCACAAGCTCGAGGCGTGGATGGGAATAGACGCTCAACAAGAGTGAACAGGCTGTTTGTCATCTGAAAAATGTGTCCGATAAGGGAGATTGGTTCGCAATGGCGGAAGAACAGCTCACAAGTAAGCGTAGACCCTCCCTCGGGATCATTGATGATCCCGAATTCATAGATGGCGCCGCGCGTAAACGTGAAGATTCTCTCGTACGCACTTTGCGGGCGATCTCCGCGGTTTTTCCTTCTGACGCCTTTCCTTTCGACAGTCTTGATGAATACAAAGAATTCCGGCGATCGCTGGAGGAAATCGATCTTAGCCTTCGAGCTCCGTTGAGTCCCTCGATAAATAGACAGACGGGGGCCAAAGAGGAACAGCTCTTAGGCCGGGCCATTCACTTCTTCGAAACAGATCTTCGCTTGTCGCGGAAACAAAGGCTAGCGAGAATGGCGCTAAGCCAGGATTGGAGCGCGTTGCCTTCCTACATTTGGGAAGGAGTCGTGATGTGGAAGTGCAGCCTCTTCCTTCGGGTCCGCATTGTGCTTCTTCGAATGCGATTGCACTGGAACGGTCGGATTTTCGATTCGAGCGCATCCGGCCGAGCAGCCGCGATCTCGACATCAGCATCAAAAAGGCCCGAGAATCATTCAGATTTAGCTTCCAGGCTTGAGAAACAGGGCATCGCAATCGTAAAGGGGGTATCCGAATCAGTAATTAAGACCGGCTCTGTCGCTCTTGATGAGGCTCTAGGCGTGGGCGGATTTCCTCGGGGAAGAATAATCGAGATTTTTGGGAACGCGAGCGCAGGGAAGACAACGTTGGCTCTAGCAGCGGCTGCCAATGTGCAGCGAAATGGGAACGCGATCGCCTATATAGACACTGAGCACAAGCTTAGCCTCCCTTGGGCTCGGCTCAACGGTCTGGTTGAAGATCAAGCCTTGATCCTACAAGGGACAGAGGGACACGGGGTTGTGCGTTCACTTCTTGAGGTAACTCGATCGGGCCGCTTTGCTCTTGTGGTTGTGGACAGCCTTTCGGCATTGGCTCCTGATGAGGAGCTCGACTTGAGTCACCGCGACTATCGGGCGGAACTCGAACAGCTACTCGCTCAAGCACTGCCTCGAATAGCTTCGGCCGCAGCCAAAACCGATACTTGTATTCTTCTGCTGAACCAGATTCGCAAGAATGATGCGATCTTCGGACGAGAAAAGATATCAGCTGGAGGCGATGTAGTCGATCATTACTGTTCCATTCGATTAGAACTGCATCGAACCACAGCCCGGAAGGAGGCAGACAGGGTTCTTGGCTTCGGTGTAAAGGGAACCGTTCTCAAGAGTTGTGTTGCGCCGCCGTTCCGGGTCGCAGAGTGGACAATAAGTTTTGAACGAGGGTTGATTTAGAGCCTTCCATCCAATATGCGGATCAGGTCCACCGTTGCTGAAAGTTAGCAAACAGAATCGTGATCCTGCCGCCACGGGTGCTCATAAGACTTTCTCGGTCACAAAAGTTAGTAAAAAAAACTTCTCCTTTCTTTCTATCGATTTAAGTAGTCGCGGTTCGGTTCCCGACGTGCCGCCGCTTACGCTCTGATTTGTTCCGATCCGTATCCACTCTCGTTGGAAGTGGCCCGACGGACGGATTCATTCAGAGGACTGGAGGAGAGTTTTTTAAGTATGAAACGAATGATGGCTATCGCCATGATGACTGCCTCACTGGCGTTTTCTCAAGTGATGGTCTCAAACAATCAGGTCTATGGCGAGACGCCGAGTGGGACCCTGGATGGAGTCAATGTCACGTTCACGTTACACTTTCAGCCGGCTACTGCCAACGGAATAGCTCTATTCCGAAACGGAATGAGACAGAAACTCGGAGGCGACTACACCGTATCAGGTAGCACAATTACCTTCACCGCCTCCGCACCTCAGGCTGGTGACCTTCTTTTGGCCGACTATGTGACTGGAAATGCAACGTTACTCAACACGAACAACCTTTCTGACTTGGCCAATGTCACTATTGCCCGAACAAATTTGGGGCTGGGCAGCGCCGCGCTTCAATCGGCAATCTCATTCGATGCCGCCGGCGCCGCAAGCGCCGCAGTGAGCGCAATACCGAACGCTTCAAGTTCGACAACTGGCCATCTTACTTCGGCAGATTGGAGCAGGTTCAACGCGAAACAGGCGCCACTCGGCTACACACCGTTGAATCCGACTAACAACCTCAGCGACGTATCCTCCCCGGCGACTGCACGGGTGAATCTCGGGCTCGGTTCAGCATCCACACAACCGACCGCGGCGTTTGAAGCCGCCGGTACGGCTGCCGCAATGCTTGTTAGCCCTAACAACTGGACTGGAGCGAATACCTTCACGGCTCCCGACGGCCCACGGTCAACTATCCTGACGCTGGCCCAGACCAATCAGAGCACGCTCTATGTCCAGGGGCAGTGGGGTGGCTATGATCTCGGCGGGCCGAATGGAACCCTCATTTATAACTCACGAGGAAGCATAGGATTTCGAGCTGGTGCAATATCGGGGAATGCGCAATTGTTGCTTCCCTCAAGCGGGAGAGTTTTGATTGGTTCCCCTTCCGATAACGGAATTGATCAGTTGCAGGTGACAGGCTCAGTGAACGCCACTGGTTATCGCGCTGGTGGAGTAGCGGGTGTCTCTGGAACTATCACGATTCCAAAACTCACTTCTTCAGGATCTTACGGCACGATTACCGTCACGAACGGGTTGATTACTGGTTTCACAAACCCGAACTAAGAAGAGCCGATCTCATCCTGACTCAACACGGAGCTCAAAAAAATGATTCGACAGCCGATTTCCGGGCTACAAAGTCATTCCTACGGCCGTGTAAAGAAGGCTGTATGGGCAGGATTCAGTCAAATCGGACGTGAAATGCGAGCCGCCGCTTGATGAGCGGCGGCGCTCTTAGGCCGCCCTTTCCTGAGAGAAGCGCGACCTTACCACCCACGATTTCTACGGGAATGCGCAAGATCCTACATGTCGGGAAGTTCTATCCTCCGCGCCGTGGCGGCATGGAACAAACATGTTCATGACCTGGTTCGCCGCCAAAGCAACCGATTCGAAGTTTCGGTGCTGTGCTGTGGAGATGATCGACAAACGGTCACGGAGCGCCGGGATGGCGCGAGCTTCACGAGGGTGCCCAGCATCGGAGCGCTCGCATCGATGCCGGTTTGCCCGGGGTTGATCTGGCGGATACGAGACTATCAACCGGACCTCGTTCATCTACACACGCCGAACCCGCTCGGAGCGCTTGCGGTCGCGACTACATCTTTCAAATGTCCGCTCATTGTCGAACACCATAGCGACACCATAGGGCGGCGTGCCTTGCGCGTGCTGGCGGATCCGTTTGTTCGGGCCGCGATGAACCGTGCTGAGGCAGTGATTGCTACATCAAAGCGCTATCTGGACAGCTCTCCGAACGGCGCGGTTACGCAAGCAAGACTACCATCGTGCCGTGCGGTATCAATTTGCCGGCTATGAGCGGGGTGACTTCGCACGCCGGCTGATATTGGAACCGTTGGCGGCACATTTTTGAGTGTACGTTGGACGAATGGGTCCAGTTTGCCTGTTTGGACGAAATCAATATCAAAATTCGCCAGAGCTGTTATCGGCTGCCACGCGCTTCCACTCGCGTTGGCGCCGAGCGCATTCAATGACTGGTCCCAGTTCGGATCCGTTAGGGCGCCATCTAAGATCAGGCATGCATCCCATCCTTTGATCGAAATCTCTAGTCCGGTACACCACATTTCTCAGGAATTCCCTGTCGCATCCAATGTGCACGCCGTTAGCGTTTAGTCTCTACCGTAGCTGGCCCGGAAGCCCCTTTGTGATCTGAATCTTCGTAACAAATTGCAATTGTTCAAGTTATCCGGCGACGAGGGGCTCGCAAGAGGTCAAAAATGGCAAGAGAAATCCGCCTCAGAGCCCACTTAGAGTACATGAAAGTCCTTATCACCGGAGGAGCAGGGTTTATAGGCCAGCACCTGGCCCACAGGTTCATACGAGACGGCTACGATGTCACGCTGCTCGACAATCTGCTGCCCCAGATCCACGGCGATCACGCCGGCCTGCCCCCGACCCTCGCGACCGTCACGCGTTTCATCAAAGGCGATGTCGCCGATTCCGCCGTTTGGAAGCCCGCGTTAGAGGATCAGAACATAGTCGTTCACCTGGCTGCTGAAACCGGTACGGGGCAATCGATGTATGAGGTCGAGCGGTATCAAAACACGAATCTGGGCGGTACCGCCAAGCTCTTACAGCAGCTGGTGAACGGCAACGGTAAAAAGGTGCAGCGCCTGGTGGTCGCCTCTTCGCGCGCCATATACGGCGAAGGCGCCTATACCTGCGCCGGCCACGGGCTGGTCTATCCCCAAGCGCGTAAGCGCTCCGACCTGCTCGCCGGACGCTTCGACCCGGTTTGCCCCGTCTGTCAGAGGGGCTGTGAACCCACCGGTGTTCCCGAGACCGCTCCTTTACAGCCCTCTTCGTTTTACGGCCTGACAAAGCAGGTACAGGAGCAGACGTTCCTGATGTTTGGACGCGTGCTGCAGGTTCCCGCCGTCGCTCTCCGGTATCAGAACGTTTACGGCCCCGGCCAGTCGCTCCGCAATCCGTATACAGGCATTCTCGCCGTGTTCTCCAACCTTGCACGCGAGAAGAAGCCGATCCGGGTGTTTGAGGACGGACTCGAAAGCCGCGATTTCGTCTACATCGACGACGTGGTGGATGCGACGTTCCGTGCAGCGACATACCCCCTCACCGGGACGCATAGCGTAAACGTCGGCTCCGGCGTACGCACCACGGTTGCCGAGATCGCCCGCGAAATCAACACGTATTTTCAGAATGATGCAGAGACAGGAATTACCGGCGAGTTCCGCGAAGGCGATATCCGCCACAACTGCGCGGACCTGACCCTCGCGGCCCAGCTTCTTGGCTATGCGCCCGGCTGGCATTTTCACAACGGCCTGAAGAGCTTCCTCGACTGGACCTGTCAGTTTGAAGCTAATTCTAGTGGATACGACCGCTCACTCGCCGAGCTCCGTTCCCGGGGGTTGATGAATGCATAGTCATCCTAAAATCGGTATCGTCACAGTTACGTACAACAGCGAACACGTGTTGCCGGATTTCTTTCAGTCGCTGTGGGCCCAAACCCACGAAAACTTCATCCTGTACGCGGTGGACAACGCCTCCAAGGACGCAAGCGTAGCCCTGCTCCGAGCCGAACAAGACCCGCGCCTCCGCGTCGTCGCAAACACAACCAACGTAGGCGTAGCCGAAGGCAACAACATCGGTATCCGCGCGGCTCTTGCCGATAGCTGTGAAACCGTTCTGTTACTCAACAACGACGTCGAGTTCCCGGAAGATCTGCTCTTCCGTCTTCAGGCAGGCCTGTCCCAGCACGCCTGCGAGATGACCACGGGAAAGATGCTCTATTACGAGCCGAACGACACCATTTGGTGTGCGGGCGGCGAGTTTAGGGTCGCACGCTTCTGGGCCGTGGTTCATTACGGGTTGAACCAGCAGGATCAAGGCCAATTCAACAGTCCGCGGAAAGTCACCTATACCCCAACCTGTTGCCTGCTTGCGAAAGCAACGGTATTCGAGCGCGTCGGTTTGATGGATTCTAAATACTTCGTCTATACCGACGATGTTGACTTTCTGTACCGTTGCCTCAAGGCGCATATCTCACTGTGGTATCTTCCTGCGGCTCTGCTCTATCACAAAGTAAGTTCCCTAACCGGCGGCGATACTTCTGATTTCTCCGTCCGCTTCATGACTCGGAACCGTCTCTACTTTCTTCGAAAGCATCTCTCGTCTTGGCACGCCGCTATCTGGGCATTACGCACCCTATGTCTCGCAGCTCCTCTTCGAGTGCTACGCCGGCGCGAGTCACTCCATACGTTTGCGCTGAAATGCCGTTCGCTGTACGAGGGGTGGACCATGCCGTGTGACTCTCGCAAAGCGGAACACAGACCGGCTTGAACCCGTGGCACATCTCAAGCGCTTACTGCTGTTTCTCTTCATCGCGTTGACGCCACTGCAGGACACTGCTTTGGCTGCTACACCGTTGAAAGGGTTTGCTGCCTCGCCAGCCGTGTTTCCCCTGACTGCCCTCCTCTTGTTGTGGATGATTGAGAGATTGCTTCGCCAACAGTTTCGCGTTCCTAAATGGCCGCTAGCCGCAGCGATCTACGTTTTGTTGGTCTGCATGTGGGGCCTACTTGCGTTTCCTGCTGTGCCTTCGGCCGCGGCAAAGTCGCTGATGACTCACACAGTGCAACTCGGACTGCTGCTCTTCGTGGTTTTCGGCATGAGGTACGGCGACCGTAGGACCATCCAATCTGGATTGCTGGTCGCGTTCTCGATCACACTTGTCGGTATCGTGACCGATTGGAACGCCTCCGCCGGCATTTCCTTACTTCGCGTGACCCAGAGTGCCGGGGGCAAACTACGCGGCTTTTGTACAGAAGGGAGTACATTATCTGTCCAGATCGTGACTGTTGGAGCTCTGTGCGCACACTACCTGTCGCGAGGGCTCGTCAGGTGGATCGTTGGTCTTGGAAGTTGCACATTGATGATCTTCTCTGATTCGAAGGGCGGATTGATCGCGGTTCTGCTTTGCGGCGTGGTATTGCTGATCCTCCAGGTGCGGGGACCATGGCTCGCCAAACTTGCTCTTCCATGCGCACTTCTTCCGGCGCTTTGGCTGGGTTCTTCGGCAGTTTTAGACCAGTTCGTCAAGATCATCGATACAGGTACTTCTGAGACGATCGCCACGCGGGGCTCCATGGCGGGCTACGCTGTAGTAACTGTACTCCACCAACCGTTTGGAGTGGGTTTCAGTGGCTTTCTACCCTCTATCCCAAGATACCTTCCACCGGCGGAAGAGGTCGTTCAGGACCTGTTCCCGGTTCCTCTCGCATTTGCGGAAGTCAACTCATACCTCTATCCGCCGCAACGGGATGCCGACTGCAAAACGTTCCTTTTCGATATGGTGGCGTTTCTTGGGCTTCCGGCAGGATGGGTGATTGTCCGGTTCCTTTGGAGGCACCTCCGTTCTCTACTACGATATCGACATTCCTGGCTGTTCATTGGAACACTATTCTCCGCGGTGGCGATGAGTACCTATTACTCCTCAATGAACGTGTACTCGATTCCCTTATTGTTGGGCGTGGGCTTATGGGAGGCCAAACACAATGAAGATTCTGTACGTTTGTAATGAGTATCCTTACCCTCCGCATCACGGCGGCCTGGTCGACATGTGGAACCGAATAAATGCGCTTTCCTCGCTGGGGGTGTCTCTCGATGTAATCGCCACCGTAAGAACAGAGCCGCAGCCTCACCATCGAGCACCAGTCGAGGCTAAGACCGCCAGGCTGCGAACGGTTAAGCGCCATTCTCTCTTGCCGACTCTGTTATCGAGTCGCCCTGGTCATGCGAAGAGTCGGAGCGCCCTGCAGAGCATTGCTCTTGAACGCGAGTACGAAATCGTGTTGATGCAAACCGAATATACGTCCGATATCCTGCTGAATCCAGGGCTGAGATACCGACACAGCGTGATACGCGTGGACAACGACGAGAGCGCGTACAGCCTTAGGGCTGCTCGGGCCGAAAAGTCTCCTCTCAACAAAGCCTACCTGTGGCAGGACAGCTTTAAGGTGCGTCGCCATACTGAGCGCATCCTCCCTTCAGTGGACTCGCTGTGGTTTGTGTCCCATGATGAAATGCAGGCCTATCTGAGGAGCCGACCGAAACGGGAAACGGAACAGCACGTCAGATTTGTCCCGGCTGGCATTGATACTGGGCACGCGGCTCAGCAGCCACTCGTGGGCACCCAGGTTCTTTTCGTCGGAAATCTCGCGGGCAGGCTCAACCGCATTGGGCTGGAATGGTACATCCGCCACGTACATCCCTTGTTGTCGGACTTTCGGGATTATCGACTCCAGGTTGTGGGAAGTACAAACGGCAAGCCGGTTTCTTGGTTAGACACCCTGACCGCCGGGACGGACAATATCTCCGTTGACCTTGATCAACACGATCTCACACCCTTCTATAGGCAAAGCGCAGTCTTCGTCAATCCGATGCAGGAGGGTGCCGGAGTGAAGCTCAAAACGGTCGAGGCCTGCATGCGGGGACTGCCGGTTGTCTCTACGGATTCGGGAGCAGAAGGCGGCGGTCTTCAGCAGGACACTCACTTCCGACGAGCAAATACCCCGACCGAGTTTGCGACCCAAATCCGTTCACTGCTAACAGACAAGCAAGCAGCGATGCGAATGGCTAACGTGGCTCAGCGTTTCATTCTCGCGAATTACGATCAGAAGCGCGCACTGCAACGCTTGCTTGACGAGCTCACGGAAATCGAGGTGCTAGCGCAATGAGACAACGGCTCCTGATCGCAAGCTCACGCTTCCCGTACCCGACGCTGGGGGGAGACAAAGTGTTCATTGCAAACGTAGCGAAGGCCCTCGAAGGCAGATATCGGCTGACGCTGCTCTGTATGTGCGAAACCCGAGAGGAACTCACGCGTGAGGTGCCGGACTCACCGTACGAAAGCATCCACAGGATCTACTTGCCGAAGTGGCGTTCTGTGGTCAGAGCTGCTGCGGCGATGCCTACCAATACGCCTATGCAGCTTGAATACTACAGAAGTCCTGAGTTTCAGGCGAAGCTGAGTGAATTAGCCCCACAGCATGACGCCATATTGGCCCATCTGATCCGCACGGGACATCACCTAAGAGGAATCGAAAGCATACCGAAAATTCTCCTGATGGCCGACGCGATCTCGCTCAATTACCGTCGCATTCAGAGCCTGCCTGAAAGCTACTGTTGGAAGACACATGTCTACGCCATCGAGCAGCACCGTCTTTGGGAGTACGAGCGTGGGGTATTCGACCGGTTCTCTCAAGTCTGGTTGCACTCGGATCCCGATCGAGAGTTTCTGGGCGTCAAGCCTTCCGAGAACATTCGCATCCTGCCCATGGGTATCGATCTGAATGAATTCCACTTCGGTCCGCGTGCCGGGAACTTTGTGATATTCATTGGCAACATGTCATCGGTCCAAAATCAGGATGCGTGCTTCTACTTCATCGAGCAAATCCTACCGCATCTTCGCAAGGAAGCAGATATACGATTCCGTATCGTCGGTAATGCGCCCGACAAAATTCGGAAGCGACTCAGTTGTTACCAACATGTGGAGACGACTGGTCGCGTGGACAGAATAGAAGATCACGTCGAAGGTGGCTTTTGCGGCATCTGCCCTATTCGCGCCGGGGCAGGCGTGCAGAATAAGATTCTCAACTACTTTGCATTGGGGCTGCCCTGTGTAACATCTCAAGTTGGTTTCGAAGGCCTGACCGCAATGGCCGGCAGAGACCTACTCGTATATGATCAGCCCGCTCAAGCAGCCCGGCAGATACTCGCTCTTTTCAAAGATGAAACATTGCGTTCGGGAATAGCACAGCGCGCCCGGTGCCTGGTGGAGCGCCATTATTCCTGGACTTCCTTACATGCTCAAATACGCGAAGACGTGGCTTCGGTTCTCGAGCAGAATGCGGCGCTACCCGTAGCCGTTTAGTCCACTGGTCAATTGAGAGTTTCACATCCAGACGCTACTTAGGTGATGTACGGCTCTCAGCTGAAATGGGAACTCTAACCACCTTCACGCCCGACATCTGCTCGGCCCCCCAGACCGCGACCGAACCGCTTCTCCGAGCCCGCACGCCGCTGCGAGTCAGCTTCGCCGGCGGCGGCACCGATTTCCCGCACTGGTTCCACGAAAAGCCCGGCGCAGTCCTCTGCGCCACGATTGCAAACTACACACGCGTGACGCTCTACCCGCGTGCCGACCGCCACGTCCGCATCCGCTCCGTCGACCTCGGTTACATGAGCAATTACCACATCGACGAAGGGCCCGTGTACGACGGCATGATGGACTTGGTAAAGGCCGCGATCACGCGCCTCGGCTGCAATCGCGGCATGGACCTCGACATCAGTTCGGAAGCGCCTCCGGGCAGCGGTCTCGGCGGATCGTCCGCGCTGGTATCGTCTGTGATAGGCGCAGTATCGCAGTTCCAGAATATTAAGCTCGATGACTACGAAGTTGCCGATCTTAATTACCAGATCGAGCGTAAGGATCTGGGCATTCCGGGCGGAGTTCAGGACCAGTACGGCACGACCTTCGGCGGATTCAATCTCATCGAGTTTTCCAAGGATGGCGTGCTGGTCAATCCACTGCGCCTCAGTGCCGATACTCTGGCCGATCTCGAAGCGCATCTCCTCATGTGCTACGTGGGAAACGTTCGCGCCAGCACTGGTCTTGTCGATCGTCAGATTCGCTATGCGCGCGAAAAACGCTCGACGACTTTGGACGGCATGGCGCGAATCTACTCTCTCGTGTACGACATGAAGGCGGCGTTACTCAAGGGCAACCTGACCGAATTCGGCGAGCTCCTACACGAAGGATTTGTGAATAAGAAACGGATGAATCCGGACGTCACGGAGGGCACCCCAACGGACGAACTGTACGAGCTGGCTCGCCAAAAGGGTGCGATCGGCGGCAAACTCTTGGGCGCGGGCGGCGGGGGGTATCTGCTGCTCTATTGCGAAACGCACCGCCAGCATGACGTGAGGGAGGCGCTGGAGGCGGCCGGAGGTGTTGTGAAGAAATGCGCGTTCGACGATGCGGGCCTGCAGGTCTGGCGTACGCGGTCGCTTTAAGCAAGGACTCGCATGACAGGTGTAATCATAGCCGGCGGACTCGGCACAAGGCTGCGCTCCGTGGTGGCTGACCGCCCCAAGTGTCTGGCCTCCGTGAATGGGCAGCCATTTATACTGCGGCTGCTACAGCAACTAATCGATGCAGGAGTAGATCGGTTATTACTCTGTATCGGATACGGTGGCGATCAGGTCGTCGAATCTATTGGTCATCAGTTTGCCGGTGTTCCCGTTCTTTATTCCCGTGAGAATGAACCTTTGGGAACGGCGGGCGCGCTAAAGCTGGCGTTTGATCGACATAGCTGCGAAAGCTCCTGGCTCGTCGTGAACGGCGATTCCTTTCTCGATCTGAACATCTTAGATTTCCAGCGCAAGTTTGATGCATCATCCTGCGTGGCGAGCGTCGCCGCAGTGCAAGTCGCCAATGGAAGTCGTTTCGGAGGTCTGACGTGTTCCGCTGATGGCCGTGTGCTCGCGTTTGAAGAAAAGTCCGATCAGTCCAGACCGAAATGGATCAACGGCGGCGTCTACTTACTAACTTCGCGCTTTCTTTCGGACCTCCCCGCTAAGACTCCGCTCTCGCTGGAACGCGAAGTCTTTCCGAACTGTATCCAATCAGGCTTGTTTGCGTACTTCTGCAGCGGTCGATTCATTGACATCGGCATCCCGGAATCGTACGCGGAGGCACAAACCTTCTTCGCTGAGGCGGTTGTCTAATGACCGGAAGAAAGTATGTCTTGCTTGACCGTGACGGCACCATAATCCGCGAGAAAAACTACCTTGCTTCACCAACCGAGATTGAGTTGCTTCCGGGAGCAGCTTCAGGGCTGCGCGCAATGCAAGATGCCGGTTATCGGCTCATTGTGATTACGAACCAGTCGGGAGTGGGACGAGGATACCTCAGTGAGGCCATTTTGCGGGATGTGCACACCCGACTTCGAGCTGATCTCGATGCCTACGGAGTTCAGCTGGATGAGATTTTCTACTGTATCCACACACCCGAAGATCAATGCTCCTGCCGCAAACCTCGAACAGGAATGGTAGAGCGTGC
This sequence comes from uncultured Acidobacteriaceae bacterium, assembly GCA_963842195.1. Classification (GTDB taxonomy): domain Bacteria; phylum Acidobacteriota; class Terriglobia; order Bryobacterales; family Bryobacteraceae; genus Bog-105. The sequence continues at coordinate 346,876 of CAWJFN010000017.1, read as the reverse complement.
TGTCGCAACGTTTCGCTTCGATCCTGCGGAAGCAGTTCTGGTCGGGGATAAGCCGTGCGATATCGAATTGGGCCGGCGCTGCGGAATGACAACCTTTCTTGTCCGTACGGGCTACGGCCGCGAATGTGAAGCCGCTGGCTTACAGGCGGACTACGTTTGCGACGATCTGGCGTCGGCCGCGAACATATTACTTTCAAACGTTCAGAAGGAAACGGTGAATGACTACCAGTGTTGTTGAAACGTGCGGAATTGAATTGATCCGCGAACATATCGCAGGAAGCATTGCCGCGAAACAGGCGATGTTCGAAAACTGTAGCGAGCCGATCGCCGACGCTGCTCAGGCGATAGCCCGGTCCATGCGCAATGGAGGCAAGGTGCTCCTGTGCGGCAACGGCGGAAGCGCAGCAGACTGCCAGCACATCGCAGCCGAGTTCGTCAGCGTCCTGAATCAGAGCTTTCTTCGGCCTGGGCTCGCGGCCATCGCGCTCACCACCGACACGTCCATCCTCACAGCCAGCGCCAATGACTTCGGTTTCCAAGGCATCTTTGCCCGTCAGGTGCAGGCGCTCGGTAAACCCGGCGATGTTCTCATCGGCATCTCGACTTCGGGGCGGTCTGAGAATGTTTTCCGCGCGCTCGCGCATGCACGTGAAAACAACATGACGACGATTTCGCTGACTGGCTGTTCCTTCAGCAAATTCGCCGCTGTAGTAGACATCCCTATTGCCGCGCCAGCCGATGTGACGCAATACATCCAGGAATGCCACATCACCGCAGGTCACATCATTTGCGCGCTGGTTGAGCGCCAGTTATTCCCTGATGGGCCGCTTGTCTGAGCTGGCATGTCTGCTTCGCATCAGGTTGAGCTCGCGCCGGTAACTTTGGGCTGGTCGTCTCCGAGCAAAACGCTCTTGCTTTTTTTGCGGGATGCGATCATATGTCTGCTGCTGACGCTTATAGCCCCAAACCTCATTCTTTTTCTGCTGTTCGGCAGCTCGCACGTGGAGACGTATCGAGGGTTCTTCAACGTCGAACTGGGCGTTTTTGTCGCCGTTTATGTATTTTCTCGATCGCGGGCGGTACTCGCTCTGGTTTGTCTTGAGTTAATCGCAGATCTGTTTGAACCTGTCGCCCACACGTTCTACTTCGATACTAAGGATGCAGTTGAAGCACTGAAATATCTGACGGTTCTCCCGACGGGGAGATTACTAGCGTATTTTGTAGCTCTTTCTATCTACGTCGCCAGCGCTGCTGTATTGACAAGAGTACTAACCAGACGCCTGCAGCGCAGAGCTGTTTGTACATTTGGTATCGCGGTCCTGTGTGGGTCTGCCTGCACGTATGACGTTGCTGGCGGAAGATACAACCGTCTGCATGGTGAGGATGGAGCGCGCATCGGCCATAGTGTTCTGATTCGCACACCGATTGCATCGCTAGGCCACCGCTGGTGGCAAGTTGCGTTCCCACCCAGCCTTGAATCGGCAACACTGCGATCGATCGACTCACCGATGGCACATGTGTTCACATCCCAGGATGCGGCATTGTGGGCCAGCAAGCCAAACGTCTTCTTAATAGGTGTAGAAGCATGGGGATTAATGCAGGATGACGCGCTCCGAGCGACATTGATTGCGCCGCTCTCAACCGCGTCGATCCAGAGTCGCTACCGCATCGAGGTGGGGTCGGTACCGTTCTTGGGCGGTACGTTCTTGGGAGAAACTCGCGACCTGTGCGGTCAAGTTTTTGGCCATGGCATCGAGGATGTCCCGGCTTCGGAACTGAAGAACTGCTATCCGGCTCGATTTGCCGCGCAGGGCTACGAGACAACGGGTCTTCACGGCTTCTATCCGCGGATGTACGGCCGCGAGCGCTGGTTCCCAAAAGTCGGTTTTCAGCACATGCTGTTTTCGCCTGATTTTGCTGCCCTTGGGATGCGCACTTGCGCGGGTGGTTTGGTCGGGACGTGCGATACAGATATCGCGCAGTATGTTCACCACAAACTGCTGACCTCTCATCCGGGGCACCCGCAGTTTATTCATTGGATGACGCTGGATTCACACCTGCCAGTAAATGTCAATCGCGAAACCATCAGCGCCGCCGGATGCCAAAATACGCCTGGACTTTCCGACGATGCCGTCTGCGTTTGGCATTGGCTCGTACGGCGAGTGAACGAGGAGATTGCTTCCGTTGCCCTTGACCCCGCACTTCCGCCGACAGTCTTCGTGATAACGGGCGACCATGCACCGCCGTTCTACAACAGCGCCAAGCGTGCCCTGTTCTCGCAGGACCACGTTCCGTATGTGATCCTACGCCCACGGATGAACTGATTCCCCCAGAAACGCGCTTTGCGCCCTACCGACGCCGAGAGAACGTTTGAGCGAGCAGATGAGAATACCCCAAACTGTTCCCTACGACTCGGACATGAAGGGCATAGTTCTGGCGGGCGGAACGGGGAGCCGCCTCTTTCCTCTGACCAAGATCACCAACAAACACCTACTCCCGATTTATGACAAGCCGATGATCTACTATCCGATCCAAACGCTTGTCGACGCCGGCATTCGCGACCTGCTGATTGTCACCGGGGGCCGCAACTCAGGCGATTTCCTGCGACTGTTGGGAAACGGAAAAGAGTTCGGGTTGAAACACGTGAACTACACGTATCAGGAGGGCGAGGGCGGCATTGCTGAGGCGCTGGCCCTGGCGGAGCATTTCGCCGACGGTGACAAGATCTGCGTGATCTTGGGCGACAACATCGTCGAATGCTCGATTGCGAGCGCGGTCCGCGACTTTGAGCATCAGGAGCTGGGAGCGAAGATTCTGCTGAAACACGTTCCGGACCCGGAGCGCTTCGGCGTGGCCGAAATTGATGGGACGCGCATTGCCGGCATCGAAGAGAAGCCTCGCAAACCCAAATCGAGCCACGCTGTGACTGGAATTTACATGTACGACGCGACTGTCTTTGACAAAACTCGCAGCCTGACTCGATCAGCACGCGGTGAGTTGGAGATCACCGACGTCAATAACGCCTACATTCGCGAAGGGACGATGAGCTTCGATTACTTGGAAGGATGGTGGACGGACGCGGGCACATTCGAGTCTCTGCACCGCGCCGCCAACCTCGTATACGAAACGGCGAGGCGGAATGACTTGGCAATCCTGGAAGAAGCGGTGGCATAAATGGGCGCAGCAACTTTAGATCTCTTGGAAACTGGTGTTGAGCTGGAGGTTCCAGTTGCGGAAGCGGGCATTGGGACCGTCATTCTTTCGCCCTCGAGCCGTGATCTGATCGAAGGAGTCGAGATCAATCCCTATCCGCTATGGCCGGACGATCGCGGATACTTCCTGGAAGTTGCTCGACTTCAGCAAGGCATGGTCGCGGGATTCGCGCCGGAAACGACACAGGTCTCGGCTGCTGTCAACTACCCGGGCATCATCAAGGCCTTTCATTTTCACAGGTTCCAGACTGACTACTGGGTTCCGGCGGCTGGCCTGCTGCAAGTTGCTCTCGTGGACCTGCGGCGAGAGTCGAACACGTACGGACGGAAGAACACGCTTTACGTAGGCAGCCTCCGACCTTGGCAAATCTTGATTCCGCCTGGAGTGGCACACGGCTACAAGGTGATCGGGGAGCACCCGTCTGTGCTCGTGTACATCACTGATCGTACGTACGATCCGAAAGACGAAGGCCGCATCGCGTACAACGATCACAGGATCGCTTACGACTGGGAGTTACAACATAAATGAAAATCGTTGTCACGGGAGGAGCTGGGTTCATCGGCTCCTGCTTCGTTCGCATGGCACTCGATCAGGGCTGGGCGGATGAAGTCATTAACCTTGATCTGCTTACATATGCAGGGAACCTAGAGAATGTCGCGGCAGTCGCCTCGCATCCCGGTTATCGATTTGTGCAGGCTGACATCTGTGACGACCAGGCCGTTGAGGACCTGTTCGCGAAAGAGATGCCGGACGCGGTAGTCCACTTCGCGGCGGAATCGCACGTCGATCGGAGTATCCATTCGCCTGCTCCTGTGGTGCGCACAAACGTGAACGGCACGTTTACCTTGCTCGAAGCGGCGCGCCGCAACCGTGTCGTGCGATTCGTTCATGTTTCGACGGACGAAGTTTACGGCAGCATACCGGAACCATATGAAGCCGATGAGAGCTACCCGTTAAAGGCGAGCAGCCCATATTCAGCATCCAAGGCCGGTTCGGATCTGCTTGCCCTTTCTTACTTCACGACCTATGGATTGAACGTCTCTGTGACTCGGGCGTCGAATAATTACGGACCTTATCAGTTTCCCGAGAAACTGATCCCGCTAATGATCTCGAATGCCCTTGACAACAAGCCTCTTCCGGTATACGGTGACGGCCAGCAGATTCGTGATTGGCTTTACGTCGAGGATCACTGCCGCGCCATCCGGTCCGTTTTGGAAAAGGGCCTTGCCGGGGAAATCTATAACATCGGCGGAAGTTGCTCCTTGCCGAACATTGAAGTAGTGCGGCGGATCTTGGGAGCGACAGACAGACCAGAATCGCTGATTACACGTGTGGCAGACAGACCAGGGCACGATCGCCGCTACGCGCTAACGAACGATAAGTTGACGCGGCACACGGGCTGGAAACCCGAAATGGATTTTGATCGGGGTTTGGCTGCTACGGTCGATTGGTACAAGAGCCATCAGGCGTGGATGCAGAGGATCAACAGCGGCGAGTACCGTCTCTTTTACGAGCTGAATTACGCGAACCGCGCTCGATTCGTACCCTGGACAGCGGCGTGAACCGGCGGCCATCACAAACACACTCCTGAGTTTTATCTCGTAAGAGAACTAAGCATTTCACCCCATCTCTGCCGTGTGCCGCACCGGCATGGAGGTGCGCAACAATGTTACGCCTGTGTTTGAACGCTAATACATCACAAAGGCCCACAGTGTATCGCCGGTTGCTGCGATCACATATTGCCGCCCATCCAGCATATAAGTCTGCGGTGGATTGCTGACGTAACCGATGCGAGTGTTCCACAAAGGCTTACCTGTGGCCGCATCGTGCGCGACCAGACTGCCCGCGCCGTCGCCCGCAAAAACCAGCCCCCCGGCGGTTGCCAAAATGCCGCCGCCACCGCCTCCATCGCTGTAATATGGATGCCTCCAGGCAATTTTTCCCGTTTTGTAATCGATGGCGGTCAGGTACGTTCCGCCGGATCCGATCTCGGCCTCTTCCTTGCCCCCCAGGCCCATGGAACCGCGCGGATCGAGGTCGGTCAGGTAGAACTCGGAGAAGGTATTGTGCTCGGATACATACAGCAACCCCGTATCCGGCGAGAAGGCGGGCGGCTCCCAGTTGATGGTGCCGTCGGAGCCGGGCGAAACCAGTGATCCGCCGACAGTGGCGTCCTTTTCAGCGTCGAGCTTCGGTCCTCCCGACTTAGTCAGGCCGCTGGCCCAGTTAGTCAACTGACCCCACTTACTCGTCACCAGATGTTCGCCTGTCGTGCGATCGAGAGTAAAGTAATATCCGTTGCGTGTTGCCGTCAACGCGAGCTTTCTCATCTTGCCGTCAAATACCGCATCGACTAACACAGGAGTTTGGGCTGAATCGTAGTCGTGCATGTCATGCGGCGAGGTCTGGAAATACCAGGCCATCTTGCCCGTATCCACGTTCACCGCGATCAGCGAGCAAGTGAAAAGGTTATCTCCAGTGCCGCGCGTACCGTTGGTAAAAGCCGGAGTGGGGTTGCCGGTGCCGAAGATGTAGAGCTTCGTTTCGGGATCGTACGCGCCCGGAACCCATGTCTGGGCGCCGCCGTGCCGTGCCGCATCCAGGCTTGCCCAACTGTCGAGGCCCGCGTCGCCCTTCTGCATCGGCACCGTATAGTGCTTCCATTGCAACTCACCCGTCTCGGGATCAAACGAATCCAGAAAGCCGGGAGCATCGATATCGTCCCCGGTTCCGACCAGCACATGGTTACCGACAACCACCGGCGCAGGCGTCGAGAAGTAGCCGTCGTCAACGTCTGCGATGATCTTGTGCCAGCGCTCTTTGCCGGTTTTGGCATCAAGCGAGACCAGGTAATCGTCGGGCGTCTCCATGAAGAGATAGCCGTTCCACATGCCGAGGCCGCGGTTGCCGATGTGCGTACCGCCTTTGGTCTTCCAGAAGTAATGCCACAGCTCGTGGCCGTCCCGCGCGTCCACTGCCCAGGCGTTGTCGGGCATTGTGAAATACAGCGTGCCATCTACTTCCAAAGCCGAGGCTTTGATGGTGCCGCCCCGCACGTTGATGTCGCCTGGACCCTCGCCTCCGACGATCGTTGGTGCAGTTGCTTGAGAGCGCCGCCGTCGCCGATCGTTGCCTTCACCGGTTCCAGGCGTGACCTGCGCCACCCAGGCAAGCGTCAAATGCTGGACGTTGGAACGATTCACTTGCTTGAGCGCACTGTAGCGCTTGCCCGAATAATCGCCGCTATAGGTCGGCCAGGAATCCGAGAGCGGCTTGAGAATATCGGCCGGATTCAGGCCGCTGCCTTGCGCCTGAAGGAGAAGCGGCGCGATGAGCAGTGAGGCGGCCAAGATGATTTGATGAAGCTTCATTTCAAGGTCACCAGGTATGCGGTTACGTCGTGAATGTCTTTGTCGCTGTACTGCGACAGCAGATCGCGGTGAACTTTCAATGGGTCGTGAATGACCACGTTTGGCTTGTCTCCCGACCGGCGAAAGGTCTTTTGCGATCCGTCTGCGAGAGCCAGCGTGATGAAGAAGTCATCAACCCGGACCAGCTTGCCTTCCACCGTTTCTCCGGACGCCAGCGTAACTGTGGCCGTCACGGTGCGCCGCGTAGGCGCTGTTCCCTCCGGCTGCCGCTCTTCTTCGCGTGTGCCCCCGGCGAGCCACGCATCCTGCAGCCGCTTGGGGTCGGGAATGCGGGTCGCGATTTTGCTGAGATCGTCCGTCACGGAGTGGCAGCTTCGGCACTTCGTTACAAAGTAAGCTTTGCCTTCATCGCCGTTGCCGATGAGAATGCTTGGCGGCTCCTGGCCTGCAGAAGGCGGTGCGCCCTGTGTCTGTATGGTTTCGATCACGCTGCGTACATAAGCGGCCACTGCGTTTGCGTCCGCATCGCTCAACGGAATCGCCGGCATACCCATGTTCTGACGGCTGCCGTGAATGATTGGAACGATCAACTCGCCGTTCAGGTCGCTCAAAGCCACTTGAGAGCGCAGAAGATTGGGACCTCCCAAATCGCCTCCGCGCAGATCCGCGCCATGGCAGCCCCGGCAATTGATCCCGAACAGCAATTTGCCACGCGCGATCTGTGCCGGATCGCCGGGCGCACGCCTCTGTCCCGGCACAAATCCGCCTCGGCGTGCCGGCTCATTGGGTGGAGGAACATTTTGCGTTCCTGGAGTCTGCGTGCCGGGCGCGGGAGCCGCCGGCGGTGATTGCGCGGTCTGTGTGCTTGCGGTTCCCGCTGTAGACAGCATGAGAACCAGTAAACATGTACTTGTGGCTGATGCTTTGGCCAGAACGTTCAACTCCCTATTTGCAATGCAGAGCGCGTGCACGCGCTCAAAACGTATTGTACGGGGCTGTTACCGGCGCATCTCGGTGGACCTCAGATGGCAGCCTTAACTGATCAGCGTAGTAGCATCTGCTTCAGCGCGGCCGCGAATCTTTGCGCCATCGCATGCTGCCCGTAGCTGTCTTGTATTTTGTCCTGCCGGAACTCCACCTGGATATGCGGCAGGTTGCGCCGGAGTGCATGAAAGGGCGTGGTGAAATCCACCTTGGGATCCAGATCGTAGGGCTGATTGTCGCCTATAACGATGTCCCCGGGAGCGCGCAGAAACTCCAGAAGTGGTTCGGCGAGTGTGCGGTCGCGATAGCTGGACAAGGCGATTTCCCACGGCCGTTCAGCGCCGGCCAGATTCTCCGTCATGGAGTGAATAGAGAGAAAAATCGTCGGTAAGCGATGCGCATCACGTTCTTCAAGAATGCTTTCTACTGCCGCATGATACGGTTCGAACCATTCGCGAACGCGAAGCTCTTTGTGTTCGCTGGTTAGGTTGACATTGTCCGTGATCACCGTCCCGTCGCTGACCGTAGGAATCAGGTCGGGTGCGTGCAACTGGCGATTGCAGTCGATCACCAGACGCGATGTCCCGCACAAAATACCCGGCGAATCGAATTCAGCGCACAGGTATTCTGTGATCCCCGCCGCGCCGATGTCCCACGCAATGTGCCGCGCGAGTTCCTTGTCCGGCAGACCCAGCTTGTGAAGCTCCTCGGGGATGTGATTGCTCGCGTGATCGCAGACAATCACGAAAGGGCCTCTGCCTGAGGGATGCAGGATATGATTCATTGCCGGTGGTTCCGACAATTTTAGCCGGGAGCTCCGTTCTCTGAATCGCACTGAAGCGACGGGACACTCGTTTACAATGGCTCTGCAGACCGTGTGGGTCCGCACGCCCACGTAGCGCGGTGAGTTATCAAAATCAGGTCACGATTTGACCGATAGGAGCGCGATGCTTATCCGTCTCGGCTACGACATCCAGTTTCATCTTCCGTGGGCTACGCCGTTCGTAACGCTGCTCAGTGTTCATCCCTCGCGTGACAAGGATCTTTTGCAACCGGATGAGCTGCATCTCGAACCTGAAACGCCCGTTCACTACTACCTGGATACGTTCGGGAATCGCTGCTCCCGCTTCATGGCTAATGCGGGTACCATCAGGCTGCGCAACGAAACACTGATTCAGGACTCGGGCGAACTCGATCCGGAGAACCCGGATGCGCGTGAAGTTCCGGTTCAGGATCTGCCCGATGATGTGTTGCGTTACTTGCTCGCCAGCCGGTACTGCGAGGTGGATGCACTGGGCGCCGCCGCAGCAGATCTTTTTGGGAATATCGCGCCCGGTTGGAGCCGTGTGCGAGCAGTCACTTCCTGGGTTTATGAGAAAGTTCGGTTCGGATATGGCCTGAGCCGCCCTACCAAGACGGCTTTGGACGTATACACGGAGCGCACGGGAGTCTGCCGGGATTTTCAGCACCTTGCAATCACATTCTGCCGCGCCCTGAACATACCTGCTCGTTACGCGACCGGCTACCTGGGCGATATAGGCGTGTCCGTCGCGCCAACGCCAATGGATTTCAGCGCCTGGTTGGAGGTTTACCTGGAAGACCGCTGGTGGACCTTCGACGCGCGCCACAATGCCCGCCGGATCGGCAGAGTCTTGATGGCCACCGGACGCGATGCCGCAGATGTGGCGCTTACGACGACCTTCGGCGTCGCCAATCTGCAAGAATTTAACGTGATAGCAGAGGAGCAGACGCACTCGGCGGCAGCGATGAGGACCGTGGTTGCGGCGAACGGCGCCTAACCCATGAGCACTCGCGTTGCTCTTAAGCACTCCACCACTTATCGCTACGAGCGGCCGGTGACATTGGGGCCGCAGACCATTCGATTACGGCCGGCGCTGCAATGCCGGACTCCGATTTCGGATTACGCGCTCACCATCAAGCCTGCCAAACACTTCCTCCACTGGCAGCAAGATCCCGCCGGGAATCAGGTGGCGAGGCTGGTTGTTCCCGAAACGACGCAGGAGCTCTCCATCCAAGTCGATCTGATAGCGGAGCTGTCTCCCGTAAATCCATTCGATTTCTTTCTGGAGCCCGGCACGGAGCAGTATCCGTTTCGCTACGCACCGGAAGCGGAACGACAGTTGGCGCCGTATCTTCACACTGATGCTGCCGGCCCGCTGGTAACTGCGTATATCGATCGCATTGACAGACTCTCCGGTCAACCCACGTTGCAGTTGCTTACGGACCTGAACGCGCGTCTGCGATCCGAGATCGCCTACATCGCTCGCTTAGAATCCGGAGTTCAGACGCCTGAAGAGACGCTTGCGGGCAGGTCAGGTTCATGCCGCGATTCCACTTGGCTGCTGGTCACGATTCTTCGCTCGCTCGGGCTCGCGGCCCGTTTTGTTTCCGGCTATCTCATCCAGCTCGAGACCGGCGAACACCCCGATGGCGCCGAACTTCACGCCTGGGCCGAAGTGTTTCTTCCGGGCGCCGGATGGCTGGGCCTTGACGCCACGTCAGGCCTTTTCACGGGCGAAGGGCACATCCCCTTGGCCTGCGGTCCTGAGCCCAGCGGTACGGCGCCCCTCGCCGGCACTGTCGAGCCGGCCAAGGTTGATTTTTCGTATTCGATAACCATCCAGCGGTTGAGCGGCGCGCTCAAACCAAGTGGGCCCATAACGGACGAACAATGGACGCGGGCACGCCTGTTGGCGCACCAGGTGGATGCCGAGCTCACCGCAGGCGACGTGAGATTGACAATGGGCGGCGAACCGACCTTTGTCGGCCTGGATGAAGCCGACAGTCCGCAATGGAACGGCGCGCCTCTCGGAGATCTGAAACGCGAGCGCGCGGTAGCGTTAATCAAGCGCTTGCGCGAGCGTATTGCTCCGGGCGCGTTGCTGCATTTCGGACAAGGCAAATGGTATCCCGGCGAGCCGCTGCCGCGCTGGGCCATGAACTGTTATTGGCGCGCCGATGGCCTGCCGATCTGGCACAACCCGGAGTTGATCGCCGACGACCAGCGCGACTACGGTTTCGGTCTTGCCGACGCGCTTACATTCATGAAAGCTCTGACCAGACGCCTGCAGGTAAGCGAGGCCAACATCCTGACCGCGTACGAAGACGCGCTGTACTACATCTGGCGTGAGCGCAAGCTGCCGGTCAACGTCGACGTGCTCGAGTCAAAGCTGGCAGACGCCCGCGAACGCGCGGAGTTGGCGCGAGTTTTCAGCAACGGATTGGACCGCCCCGCCGGCTACGTTTTGCCGCTCCGGCGGCGTCAGCATGAGGGCCGCGTCTATTGGTCGAGCCAGCTCTGGTTCATGCGCCCCCAACGCGTTCATCTGCTGCAGGGCGATTCGCCGATCGGATTCCGGCTGCCGCTCGATTCACTGCCGTGGGTACAGCCTGAGCTGATTGAATACGACTATGAGCCGGATCCTTTTGACCCGCGGAGTCCTCTGCCGCCGCGGAAATCCCAGCGCGAGCTCTTCGACGCGCGAACGCCGGACGATCCGCTGCCGCCCGAACCCCAGATAGAGAAGCCGTCATCGGAACAGGTAATTCGCCCCGCTCTCAGCGTCGAAGCACGCGAAGGGCGGATGCATGTGTTTCTGCCTTACACCACCAAACTGCCCGATTATCTCGATCTGATCAATGCGGTCGAGGACACCGCTGCTTACCTGCGAATGCCGGTTTGGATAGAAGGCTACACGCCGCCTTCGGATCCGCGGCTACGCTCGTTCAGCATCACTCCAGATCCCGGGGTTATCGAAGTGAACCTGCCGCCCGCCGCCAATTGGGATGAGCTGGAACATCTCAACACAGTAGTAGCTGCCGAGGCTGACGCGTGCCGGCTTACGGCGGAAAAGTTTCTCTACGACGGGAAACATACGTCGACTAATGGCGGCAACCACATTGTCCTGGGCGGTCCGACTCCGGCCGACAGCCCACTGCTGCGGCGGCCGGATCTGCTACGCAGTATGGTGGCATTCTGGCAAAATCATCCCTCGTTGTCGTATCTGTTCTCCGGAACGTTTATCGGGCCCACCAGTCAATACCCGCGAGTGGATGAAGCGCGCATGGACAGCCTGTATGAACTGGAGATTGCGTTCGCGCAGTTACCAAAAGGCGAGTGCCCGCCATGGCTGGTAGATCGGCTTTTCCGCAATCTGCTCGTAGACATGACCGGCAACACCCATCGCGCCGAGTTCTGCATCGACAAGCTATATCCGCCGCAGGAATCGGGACTGCGGCTCGGTTTGTTGGAGCTGCGCGCCTTTGAGATGGCGCCGCATTTTCGCATGGGCCTGGCCGAACTCCTGCTGATCCGAGCCCTGGTGGCGCTGTTCTGGAAGCAGCCTTATGCAGCGCGCCTGGTGCGATGGGGCACTCGCCTCCACGATCAGTTCCTGTTGCCCTACTATGTGGCAGAAGACTTTCGCGATGTGCTGACGATTTTGCAGCGGCACGGCTACGCCTTCGATTTCGAGTGGTACCGCGCGCACATTGATTTCCGCTTTCCCTGGCTCGGGTCGATTCGTTTTCGAAATGCTGAACTGGAACTGCGCCAGGCTCTCGAGCCCTGGCACGTCCTGGGCGAAGAGGCGGCTTCTGCCGGTACCGTGCGCAGCGTCGATTCGTCACTCGAACGTCTGCAGGTTAAAGTTTCGGGCTTTAATGAGCGCTACGTGGTGACGTGCAACGGCAGGCAAATTCCGCTCCACCGCACAGGTACTCAGGGCGAAGCGGTAGCCGGTGTTCGTTACCGCGCGTGGCTTCCGTCTTCGGCGCTGCACCCGACGATTCCCGTTCAGAGTCCACTGCGTTTTGATGTATTCGACACTTGGCACGGTAAATCGGTCGCCTCTTGTGCCTACCATGTCGTGCAGCCGGAAGGCAAATCGTACCAAGGCCGCCCGCGCGATGCGGCAGAGGCGGAGACCCGCCGCAGGGAACGCTTCGAAGTGGAAACCGATACGCCGGGCCCGTCTTCCATCCCGAGCCCCGAACACAATCCGACCTTTCCCATGACGCTCGATCTCCGCTGGCCGCCGCCGGATCAGGAGAACCGGATTGGACTGCCGGTCATGAATGCGGCAGACTAGATGACTGAATGCTAGCCGATCTCCTCCAGATCCCTCTGCGAGATCAAAGTGTTTACGACGAGTTATCGCTCGACGGGGTGACCCCGCGTCCACAGTGGGCGCCTTTCGTGCAGGCCTTGCAACAGTTTCCTCCGGAGGAACTGGCCAGGCGCTGGGCGCGCGCGGAACGCCGCATTCATGAGAACGGCGTCACGTACAACATGTACGAGGATCCGGAGGGCGCCAGCCGTCCCTGGCGCATCGATCTGATCCCTCTGCTGCTGCCCGCAAACGAATGGCGTGCCATCGAGGCCGGCATCGCGCAACGGGCTGAGTTGCTGGAGTTGATTCTCAAGGATCTGTATGGGCCTCAAAGCCTGCTGCGCAATGACGAGTTGCCGCCTGAGCTGGTCTTCGCCAACCCCGCATTCCTTCGGCCCCTCGCCGGTATCGACAATGCGGCACATCCTTACTTACACCTGATTGGGATCGATCTCGCGCGTTCGCCTGACGGACAGTGGTGGGTGGTTGCGGACCGCACGCAAGCGCCATCGGGCGCTGGCTACGCACTCGAGAACCGCACCATTGTTTCCGACGCCTTGCCCGAGCTCTTTTTGAATTCCAATGTCCAGCGGCTGGCTCCCTTCTTCCGCGCCCAGAGAGATGCCTTGATCAAGCTGGCTGGACGCGATGACGCTCGCATTGTGCTGCTGACTCCAGGTCCCTTCAACGAGACCTATTTCGAACACTCCTACCTGGCGCGTTATCTCGGTTTCACGTTGGTCGAAGGCGCAGATCTCACCGTGCGCGACCGCTGTGTCTACGTCAAGACCGTGCAAGGGCTCGACCACGTAGACGTGATTGTCCGGCGCGTGGACGATTCGTTCAGCGATCCGCTGGAACTGCGCTCCGATTCATTGCTGGGCGTTCCCGGCCTTGTGGACGCCGTCAGGGCAGGGAATGTGCAGGTGGCGAACGCGCTCGGGACCGGACTGATCGAAACTGCCGCCATCATGCCCTTTCTGCCCGGACTGTGCCGCAGGCTGCTGGGCGAATCCTTGCGGCTTCCGTCTGTTGCAACCTGGTGGTGTGGGCAGGATTATGCCCTGCATTGGGTGCTCGATCATCTGGAACGAGTAGTGATCAAGCCCGCATTTCCGGCGCGCGCCATGGAACCCGTTTTCGGCGCGGAGTTGTCTTCAGCCGAGAGACAGAACCTCATCTCGCGCCTGCGCGGCCGCTCATTCGACTACGTGGCTCAGGAGCGCGTGGCTCTCTCGACGGCCCCGGTTTGGGATAGCGGTCGCATTTATTCGCGCAGTCTGATGCTGCGCACTTATGTGCTGAATACCGGCTCAGGATGGCGAGCCCTTCCGGGCGGTCTGGTTCGCGTAGCTGCAGACGCCGGCAATGTCGTTTCGATGCAGCGCGGCGGCCACAGCAAAGACGCCTGGGTGATCTGGGATTCGCCTGTGAACACCAGCCTCACGCTGCTGCATCAGCCCAGCGCTCCAGTAGAACTGCGGCGCGCACCCACCGACGTTCCCAGCCGCGTTGCCGATAATCTGTTCTGGCTCGGCAGGTATGTGGAACGGTCGGAGAACATAGCTCGTCTGCTCCGCACGTTGCTCACGCGCGTCCGCCGGTCCAACCGTATCGAGTTGAATTGTCTTGTCCGGTTGCACAAGTGTTTCGACACCAGACACTCAAAGCTGCCCAAGAAAACGGCGCCAACAGCCACTGAACTAGAGGCGGAATTGTTGTCCCTGATGGCCGACAGCAAGCGGCGCGACAGCCTGGCATCGAATCTGAATGAGGTGCGGCGCGTTGGCGGGAACGTACGCGAGCGGCTTTCCACCGACATGGTGCGCCTGGTAGGTCAGTTCGCGGAGTCCATCGAAGTAGAAGAATACATGCTGTTTGCCGAGTACACGGCTCTGCTTACAGGTTGCCTGGAGCTGCTCTCGGCATTCTCGGGAATGGAACGCGAGAATGTAACGCGAGGCGCAGGATGGCTGTTCTTGACGCTCGGACGCAGATTGGAACGCGCCATGTACTCGGCCAGGCTGCTGCGCGAGGTTGCGTCGCCGCTGGTGCCCGAGGAGTGGCCGCTGCTCGAGTACCTGCTTGAAGTGGCCGATAGCTCAATCACCTACCGCACGCGTTACTTCACCATCCTTCAGCCCATCGCCGTTCTGGATGTGCTCATGATGGACGAGACCAACCCGCGTTCGCTCGATTTTCAATTGAGTCACTTGGCCGACCTCTATCAGAAGCTGCCTCGCCACATGGAGGATGATGCACGGGCGATCCAGCACGCGCTCGCGCTCCTGCGAAGCTTCGAGCTTGCCAGAATCGGATATCCGCTGCCGGGATCGGAACCGACAGTCCACGGAAAGGAAGAGCGCTCGCGGCTGCGGCGCTTCCTGAAAGACTTGGAAGCGCTGCTTCCTTCGTGGTCGGATAATTTATCCAACACCTATTTCAGTCACGCGCGAACCCTGCCCATCAGTATCGGGGAATGATTTACAAGATCAGTCACAAGACAACATACAAGTACAAATATCCCGTGTCACTCGGAAATCACGTGGCCTGCCTCATTCCACGTTCCTTGCCTCATCATCGCTGCGCCTGGAGCGAGCTCAGGATAACGCCCTTGCCCGCTACTGAGAACGAGCGGGTGGATTACTTCGGCAACCGGCTGACCTTCTTCACTATCAAGGAACCGCACAAAGAGCTGATCGTCGAGGCGCGCAGCGAAGTTATTCTTACTCAGGAATGCAGACGCTGGTCTGCTGTCACCGTACCTTGGGAAGAAGCCGCGGCAGCAGTGCCGTTCGACCGGACTCCGCTTGGACTCGATGCCTATCAGTTTGTATTCGAATCGCCTCGTATTCGCCCCGCCATCGGCTTTGCCGATTATGCGCGGCAATCCTTTACGCCAGGGCGGCCGTTTGGCGAAGCATTACTCCACCTGACCGAAAGAATCTATCGGGAATTTCGATTCGATGCGAAAGCCACCAATGTGCGAACCACGCCCGAAGACGTATTGAAGAAAAAGCGCGGGGTGTGCCAGGACTTCGCACACCTGCAAATTGCATGTCTGCGTTCCATTCAGATCCCGGCCCGCTATGTCAGCGGATATCTCCGAACTCACCCGCCGCCGGGCAGTCCGCGTCTGGTCGGTGCCGACGTATCGCACGCCTGGGTTTCGGCGTATTGCTCCGGGGCAGGCTGGCTGGACGTGGATCCAACCAACAACGTGATCCCGTCGAATGGTCACATCACGCTGGCCTGGGGGCGCGATTACGGGGACATCAGTCCGTTGCGCGGACTCATCCTCGGTGGGCGCGATCATACCTTGAAGGTCAACGTCGATATGGAGCCTTTCGAATGATTGGCAGCGTGGACAAGAATCCGCTTGCTCACCCGCGCGCTTCAGAAGTGCGCCGGTAACGGTGCGTGCGCGGGTCCATGAAATTTCTTCTCGATCACCTCGCCATCCAAAGGGGCTCACCCGAGTCGCCATACAGCCTGTCGGCTCTGCAGCGTGCCTACGGTTGTCACTGCGACCGCGCGGTGTTTTTTCGGAATAGCCGCTGCCTCAGTTGCGAGACTCCGCTGGGTTACGAGCCGGAGTTGGGGCGTGTCGTTCCCATCGAGAAGATGCATTCTTCAGACACTTGGCGAATAATCGCCCGGGATATGGACGGCAATGCCCCCGCAGCGTTCTATCGGCGCTGCGGCAACCTCAACACTCCTGCATCCTGCAACTGGCTGATTCGCTCAGACGATCCCAACGTTTACTGCGTGGCTTGCCGGCTCAATCGCACCATCCCCAGCCTTTCGATCGCAGAAAATGGCATTCTGTGGGGCCGTCTCGAAGATGCCAAGCGGCGCGTCATCTCCGCGCTGATTTCACTGAAATTGCCTGTCGCCTCGCGATTGACTGAGGACCCCGAACAGGGTCTCGCGTTTGATTTTCTGATTTCGCCTCCAGGCGGACCGCGCATACTCACCGGCCACAACGACGGCTTGATCATAATCAACATCGAAGAAGCCGATCCGGTGAAGCGTGAACAGATGCGCACGTCCATGCATGAGCCGTATCGGACCCTGGTCGGGCACTTCCGTCATGAGATCGGACATTACTATTGGGACCGGCTGGTCCAAAAGACTCGCTGGCACGATCGTTTCCGTGAATTGTTTGGGAACGAAGAAGTCGATTACGCGGCCGCGCTGCGCGCCAACTACGCGCACGCCCCGCGCTTGGATTGGCCCGAAAGATTCGTCAGTGCTTACGCCAGCATCCATCCATGGGAGGATTGGGCCGAAACGTGGGCTCATTACATGCATATGGTGGACACTCTGGGAACTGCGCTCAGCTTCGGCCTGGAGCCTGATCGTATCGCCATGCCTTTCGATCCCTTCAGTCCTGATGTTCTTTACCAGAGCGATGGCCTGGACGCGCAGCGCTTCCTGCTCTTCGTGAATTCATGGATCAAATTGGCCGCGGTGATGAATGAACTCTGCCGCAGCATGGGGCAACCCGATTTCTATCCCTTCGCGCTGCCCACGCTGGCTGTGACAAAACTGCATTTCGTTCACATGCTGGTCTCCGAAGCGGGCGCGAACCAAGCCTGAGGGGCTGCTTAACTTTGCAGAGGAAATGCGGTGTCCCCAATTCCTTTCCGTCTGTCATCATCTCTAGGACTCTTCGCCCGTTGTCAGTCGCAGAAAGGCACTTGTCCCGTAACGCCACATAAAGTCCGCTGAGGGAAAGTCCAACGGGATTTATTTCCGGAATGCGCGTTATTCGACAACAATCCAGATTTACCGACAGAACGCGATCGCTCACCCTTCGCGACTACCCGCCAGTCATCGGCATATCTACTTCATCCTAAATGCGACTACACTTCTGAGCGCTGGCTATTCATCAATCGCGCCATGCGTCAATCTTCCAGACCGGGCGTTCCAGGATACTTCCTGCCCCAATCAGGAATGCCACGCCAAGAAGAACCACAACGGGCACTATGGCCCACCGCTGCTCATAACAGTCCACCGCGGCGTCTATAAACTGAATGAGCGCAGTCAGCGCAACCAAACCGCCGAGTACTCTCCGAGCCCGCAAAGCCAAAGCGCCTGCGAGTAACACCGCCAACGCCAAGTTGCGAGAAAACAAGTAACCCGCAAACACCCGTGCCGAATTGTTCATCTGCTCACCTTTTCCTATGAGCAGCATTGGATTGAAGAGTGCGACATAAGCTCCGAACGCCAGAAGCACAGCGCCGAACAGTACGATTACTTTGACGTGGGCGCGAGGATACCAACTTGGGGGCGACGCTTGTTTCACCGGCGGCCGGGCAAGATCGGATGAATCGCGCATCTAAAATTCTTCTTCCAAACGTTCTCTCTGGAGTCGATGGCTGACGACATATACGGAATGAAAGCCGATCGAGTTCAATCTTTGTTGGGGTCAGATTCGATCCTTTAAAAGAAGAGCCAGAGCCGTGAATAGCGCAGCGGTGTTGCAATGAATCTGCCGTCGGGGCGACCAGCAACTAGAGAGCTTTGGAATTGAATATGAAGCTGCGGGACAGCTACGATGGCATGAATTCCACACGGTCCATTGTGTCGAACACCAACGTTGACCATTTGTGGTCAACGCGATCCACATTACCCGGCCGATACGGCAGTAGGGCTGTACCGCGGTCTTCGCTGTGGGTGATTCCAAATGGAGGGACCCGATGCTCGGCGGTGCTTCGTCTTCATACGCGGAAGTTGCGCTCAAGGTTCTTCAGAGATGCAGTCACTTGAGGCTGCATGGAAGTTGACGAGCTGCAGAGCATGCATCCGCTTCTCACGGCGAAGTGGCGATCTGAGGAATCGTCGGGTTAGCCAAGACTAATACTCGTCACTTCGCGACCACAGTGGATTTATCAACTCAAGCTGATTCTGGTGGCGCAGTCTTCAGTTGCACTTCGAGCCAAGCAGAATGGGATTTGTCTCGACGAGCATCGGTGACTTGACCATTCGCCGCGTCTGCTCTTTGTATTTCTTGAAGTGAGGAGACTGCAGATGCGCTTGATAGGCAGCGGCATCGCGAAGTCCTGTATCTTTGCAGCTCGGCTGCGAGCTACATCACGGGCCAGTCGATCTCGGTGGACGGCGGCTTCGTGATGCGATAAAGAAACCGCATCATGGATAACCGCGGCCGAACACGGCGTGAGGTGACGAAGACGTCTGCCGCTATCATCATCGCCAGTGGTATGGGAAGAACTTCCCGCCTTTGCTGAGAAGACGATGACAGGCACAAAACGATCCCAGGTACTGCCTTCGGTGTTGATCTACGACGACGTTCGCGCAGTCTCGCCAGCGCTGGAGCACTATACGAAAGGTCCACTGCTTGATGGCCTTTCGGAAACGTCCATGTTGCCTTCTACGCGGGCTGGCCTTGCGCTTTTTCCGCTCTGCCTGTTGTGAAAGATGTCTTCGAAAAGCGGCAGAAGCACTAGTCGTATAACTCTGGACCGTGAAAGAGAGGAGATAAGAACTTGGAAATCAAACGAGTGGGAACGCAGGCATCCGGGAAGGGACCTGCTGATTGGTTTACCGGCGTGCTGCGTGTTGATCCGTTGTTTCAAGCGCCTGACCCGGCGCTGGTATCCGGTGCGAGCGTCACCTTTGAGCCCGGCGCACGCACAGCGTGGCACACTCATCCGCTTGGTCAGACTCTGATCGTGACGGCCGGTCCTGGTTGGGTCCAACTAGAAGGTGGCCCCGTCCAGAACATTCATCCGGGCGATGTTGTTTGGTTTGCGCCCGGTGAAAAGCATTGGCATGGCGCCACGTCCACGACGGCCATGACTCATATTGCGATACAGGAGAAGCTTGACGGCAAAGTTGTGGATTGGATAGAGCATGTGACAAATGAGCAATATTTAAAGGCTCTCCGCTAAGGTCCTGCGCGAGATAAGGGACGTATGCAAACGAGGATGCTAGGAAAGTCGTTTGCATGGCCACTACCGTTCCTGAGCGCACGATGGCCATGAGCACAGAGATAAGTCGATCGCAAACGCCACGAAGTGCGCGTCCGTGATAGTGACCGGCTTTTTTGTGGACACGCGGGTAGGCGCGCTGCTTTGGACAGTTCAGAATCTTTTCTGGGTGTTGAACTGCCTCAACGACGGCCTTTGATTCCCGAAGTACCGAACTTGCCCATCATCGTTTCAAGCGAATAGATCGGAATCTCCTTCGCACCGAGCCTGATAACCAGATCTTGGATCAGAGGGGAAGCACGCGTGTTCAGGAGTTCGGGCACGACCGAGTTCGAAGAGCTACTTGCCATTCATCCGCCTTCAGGTTGCAAGGCTCGCTCCCCCCGCAAAGACTAGGCCCTTACCGCGCGTGCACTGCTGGACAAGAGGCCTGCCCAAGCCCAGCCGCCCAAGCAACACCCTGCTGAATCAACTTGTTAGTATTGGGCTCGGTATAGCTTTCCGGCCGGTGGCCGATCGCGGTATAGAAGGAGCGTCCTTTGCCGATGCATTGTGTCCAGGCGATGGGATGGTCACCCATCCGAAGATCAATTTTCTCGGCGCCTGGCTTATAGCTGTTCTCGTCGAGCGTGACGAGAATATCGGCGCCGCGCTGCCGTGGATTCGTTTTGAACGAGTACCACTCGTCAGTCATCGTCCATTCGGGCTGCACTCCGCGCACGATTGGATTCTTGCTGTCATCGACCTTTAGCTTCGCGGCCTGGAACTGCGGAGACATGGGATGCGACTTGAACTGCGCCCCTATGAGAACGTTCGGGTACCAATCCCAGTCGTAAAAGAAATCTCCCGCCGAGCCATGAACGCCGGCAAACCCGCCGCCGTTCTCCATGTACGCCTTAAAAGCTTCCCGCTGCGCGACTGTTAGAACATCACCACTGACGTTGTTCCAAACGACTGCATCGAATCGCTTCAAATCGGGTCCATTGAAAATCGCGGCGTTGTCGGAAAAGAAAAGGTTCCAGTGCTCGCGGGCGGCCATTGCGTTTAACGCGGCCTTCGCGGCGTTCACCGAAGGATCGTCGCGGAATCCATTGCTCTTCGAAAACACCAACATCGCCGGATGGTCGAGATGGTCCGGCAGGACCGGCGGGGTGTGGTCGTAGCGCGCACATCTGGCTATCGCGGCCGCGCGCGTAACCTTCACCAGCGCAAGATCCTTATCCAATTTGTCGAGAGCTTCTTCCGGAATCGCGGAGAACTCGGACGACATGATTCTGATCGTCAGAATGTCGGCGAGAGTCGGTGGGGTTGCCTTCATCAGGATCGGAGGCAATTTGCTGAGGAAGCCTGGCAGGTCGCGTTCAACGACTGCTTTAGCCTGCGGGTTCAAAAGCAGATCCAGCAGTGGAGTTCCTGTCGAGTACGGTCTAAACGCAGCGGGGCAGTCCACTTGCGGATCGTCGACTCCTGCGGCGGCAAAGCAACGCGGTCCTCCGGCCAAGAAGGCAAAAGCCATCACGAAAAAAATCCGCCTCTTACTCAGCACGTGGTAGCGCATTTCAAAAATCCTGTTGATGCCAAACTTCATACCGGAACTGTTCCTTTCCCGCAATTCACTTCCCATGCCTCTGCTGCTCGAACCTGGCAGTTCAGAGAAGTTCCACCGGTTGACAAGCCCCGGGAGAAACGTTATCGTATTCCGTAAGTATATTACGAATTTGAAATGGCAGTTCGTATTCCAGCAAAGAAAATCAAAGTACCCTCAACAGCCGCCGGGCCAGCCCCAAGTGCTTATCACGCCCATCGTGAACGCCAACGGTGCCGGATACTCAAGGCCGCGGAAGATCTTTTTGACGAACACGGGGTCGACCGGGTCACCATGGCAGAGATCACCTCAGCCAGCGGAGTTCGAGCATCCACTCTCTACCAGTACTTCTCGAACAAAGACGATATTGTTTGGGCAATACTGAGCGATGCATTAGAGGACGTCACTCAGCGCATTGAAGAAAGATTCGAGAGCGCGACGACGGGGCTGTCCAAGATCACCACCCTGCTCGACTTCATGGCCGACGAGCTCTCGAACAATCCGGCGAAGGTTCGATTCATGGCACAGTTCGATGCCATGTATGCAAGGCACTGGCCCGCCGAGCGCATGGTCACGCTAGAAGCTCAAATCAATCCTAAAGGTTTCCAATACTTCAGCGAACTGATTCGGGAGGGCATCGCCGACGGGTCCCTACGGCATGACCTGGACCCTGATCTCACGATGCATTCCGTAATCAATGCAGTAGTCGGGGCGCAGCGCCGCCTAGCGTCGTTGGGAAACAAGGTCGAGTTGGAATATGGACAGCCGATCGACCGATTGTTCCGCGAAACGATCCGCGTAATTGTGCTCGGGTTACGCGCCCCCGGGAGCCCCAACGCTTCCAAACGGTCCGAGGCTCCCAAACCCAGTAAAAGCAGTACCAGAAAGAGACGTCCGTGAAAATGCATTCCCTGATGATGATCGCGCTTGCATCGCTTCTTCCTGTTGCGATGCAGGCAGCGGCAAGTGAGTCACCCAGACTACAGCTCTCGGCGGACTCCGGATGGAGATTCCTGCTCGGGGATCCGAGCGGTGCGGAGGCAACCTCGTTTCAAGACCAGGCGTGGCGAACAGTGCAACTGCCTCACGATTGGAGTATCGAGAGCCCCCCAGAGAAGACGAACCCGTCTGGCGCGGGCGGCGGCTTTTTCCCAAACGGCACCGGGTGGTATCGCAAGACCTTTAGCGCCCCTGCGGATTGGAAGGGCAAGCGAGTTAGCGTCGAGTTTGATGGCGTTTACAGGGACGCTACGGTCTATCTGAATGGGCATAAGTTGGGTACACAGCCTTACGGGTACACCAGCTTCCAACTGGATCTGACACCGCAGTTGAGCTTCACCGGTTCAAATGTTCTGGCTGTGCGAGTGGACAACTCCGCTCAGCCGAACAGTCGTTGGTACAGCGGCTCTGGGATCTATCGACACGTGCGGGTCATCGTCACGAGTCCGTCTCATGTGGCGCATTGGGGAGTATTTGTCACTACGCCGGACGTTACGGATACCGCAGGGAAAGTTCAGGTCCGCACGACCGTGGCAAACGAGTCTGACGCCGACGACCGTCTGACATTACAGACCACTTTGATGGATCGCGCCGGAAAAGCCGTTGCAAGTGCAGAGTCCTCGATCGATGTGGCCACCGGCAAGGAGACTGAAACAAGCCAGGATATCGCCGTCGCCAATCCGGCTCTCTGGTCTCCTGACTCGCCGGTACTGTACCGTGCCGTAACCCAAATTCTGAAGAACGGTCAGGTTATCGATCAAGTAGTCACGCCCTTCGGCATCCGATCGCTCGCGTGGTCGGCTGAGAAGGGGCTGCTCCTGAACGGCAAGCCGATCAAACTCACTGGTGGCAGCGTTCACCACGACAATGGGCCGCTTGGATCTGCGGCTTTTGACCGGGCCGAAGAACGCAAAGTGGAGTTACTGAAAGCCGCCGGTCACAATGCCGTGCGAACGGCTCACAATATTCCATCGCCGGCATTCCTGGATGCGTGCGATCGCCTCGGCTTACTGGTGTTGGATGAACCTTTTGACACCTGGAAAGCACATAAGTTCAAGTTTGACTACGGCAGTGATTTCGATCGATGGTGGAAGCACGACATCTCCGGGATGGTGCTGCGGGATCGCAATCACCCTTCGGTCGTGATTTGGGGAATCGGCAACGAGATTCCTGAACTCGAGGTGGACAAAGGCCCGGAGATAGCGAAGAAATTGGCCGACCAGGTGCGGTCCTTGGACGACACGCGTCCGCTGACGCTTGCTTTCCCCGGCACGACAACCGCTCCGAACGCGGCCGCGGTCTTCAGTCTGCTGGACATCACTGGTTACAACTACAGCCTGCAAAACAGCTATGCGGATGACCATACCCGGCTGCCATCGCGAATCATGCTCACGACCGAGTCATATCCCGCTTACGCATTCCGTTTGTGGAAGATATCGCATAACAATCCGTACATCCTCGGCGACCTTACCTGGACCGCGATGGACTATCTGGGTGAATCAGGTATCGGCGCGTGGTCTTATGGCACTCCAGAAGAAGCAAAGCAGGCCGCTCAGATTACGGGCGCGATGATGAACACGAAGACGATAGACCAAATGTTCCTCGGCATGGCCAATGGTGTGGATATGGCTGCGATGATGTCGCAAGGACCAAAAGATCCGGTGATGCAGGCGGTGATGGCTGTTCTGTTTCACGATTATCCCTGGCACGCTGCGGCCTGCGGCGACATCGATTTGACGGGCTATCGCAAGCCGGAGTCCTACTATCGGGAGATCCTCTGGAGCGGTGGCGACCGCGTGTTTGCGACTGTGCGCTTACCGGAGCCGGCGGGAAAGAAAATCATCGCGACCATGTGGGCGACGTATCCGACACTGCCGAGTTGGACTTGGCCCGACGAAGCAGGCAAGAACATGGAGGTTGAGGTGTACTCCGGCGCTGAAAAAGTGCAACTCTTTCTCAACGATAAATTGATCGGCGAACAACCGACCGGTATCGAGCAGGAGTTTAAAGCAACCTTTTCCGTCCCCTACACACCTGGCACACTGAAGGCAGTTGGTCTCCGAGACAATCATCCGGTAGCTGAAAGCGTCCTCACCACAGCGGGCAAGGCGACGAAACTACGACTGACTCCGGATCGAACCGTCATTCACGCCGACGGTGAGGATCTTTCGTTTGTTACCGTCGAAGCCGTCGATGCGGAGGGGCGGCTGGAGCCCCGGGCAGACCAGGAAGTACAGTTTGCGATTACCGGACCGGGCGTCATCGCCGCTGTCGGAAACGGAGACGGGCAGGATCCCGCTCCGTATCAGGGAGACCGGCGGAAATTGTTTCAGGGTCGCGCGCTCGTAGTCGTCCGCACATCAAAGCAAAGCGGACCTCTCACATTGACCGCGAAGACGCCAGGACTTAATGACGGCAGTGCAACAATTCAAACGCAAGCGGTCGCACCCCGTCCGGAGTTGTAGCAAAGACAACGGGTCGCGTGGCGATGAAGAATGCTATGCATGGAACCTTCTCCCTGCAAGCCGCACCTTTACGCCCCCACTTGCCACTTCGGCGAGACCGTTTCGAGCTGAGATCTCCGGCGACCCGGGCTTACCTGAACGAGTGCAAACGTTTCTGTCCTATCGAAAGGGGTACGTAAGGCTGTTTCGCGCCTGAGGCCGTGTTTCGTCTGCCCTTACGTTTTACAACTAGCAAGCTCACCGGCGACAAGAGCGCGACGCTACGCGCCAGCTTGATTAAGCGGGAGAGAGCGACAGGAAGACGGCTTCAAACTGCCACCGCGTCTCAGTGTCTTTAGGAGTGCTCCGGGGCGAATACATCGTGTGTAACCGGGCATGTGTTTAGCTTCCGAGTTGTTCCCGTGTCGTCGGCGACCCGACACAATAATGACGCTGGTTCCGGTAATGCCCGGGTAGACAGCGTTGTCGGAGACTACCCTACGCGCAGTTCAGCCTCTTGGATTCGACAAACCAGACGCATCTCAGCGTTGTAAGGCGTACCTGAGCGCAGCATGGCCATGAGCACGGAGATAAGTCGATCGCAAACGCCACGAAGTGCGCGTCCATAACAGTGACCGGCTTTTCGAAGCCGTTGGTAGTGGGATCGACTGATCGCATCGCCATGCCTTTCGATCCCTTCGGCCCTGATGTTCTTTACCAGAGCGATGGCCTGGACACGCACCGCTTCCTGCTTTTCGTGAATTCATGGATCAAACTGGCTGCGGTGATGAATGAGCTCTGCCGCAGCATGGGGCAACCCGATTTCTATCTGTTCGCGCTACCCACGCTGGCTGTGACAAAACTGCATTTCGTTCACATACTCGTCTCTGAAGCGGGTGCGAATCAAGGCTGAAGGGCTGCTTAAATTTTCAGAGGAAATGCGGTCCCCATTTCCTTTCGATCTGTCATCATCTCTAGACTCTTCGCCCGTTGTCAAGTCGCAGAAAGGCACTTGTCCGGTAACGCCACATCAAGTCCGCTGAGGGAAAGACCAACGGGATTATTTCCGGATTGCCCGTTATTCGACAACAATCCAGATTTACCGACAGAACGCGATCGCTCTACCTTGCGCGACTACCGGCTAATAATCGGCAGAATCCATTCGTCCGGCTCGCAGCTAGTGGTATTGAACGCTCAAAGCGTAAACGTCGCTTGTCGTTTCATCTCGTAACAGCAGCGGAGCATCTGTCGGATCAAGACCGAACCAAATGCCCAAAGTGCCGGTATATCGGATGCCCTTCAGATCAGCTATTACTTCGGCTGCTCCGCCTTTGGCGGGTATACGCAAGATCGCAGGATCGTTTGCATATCGTTGTGCATAAATGAAGCGACTGTCGTGCGACCAAGCTGCGTAGCCGGTTATTCCCTCATATATCTCCGTCCAGCGATTTGTCTTCAGCTCGAAGACGAAGAGTTTGCCGATGTCGACGCTGGAGGCGAGTAGGAACCGACCATTCGGAGACCACTGAGGCGAGAACTTGCCGGCAGAACCGGGCACAAGGGACACCTTTTGAGTGTCGATGTCAATAATTCGAACATCACTTCGATATGGCTGGCCCGTGCGCACAAGCGTGTCAAAGGCGATTCTGCGACCGTCGGGCGACCAGTTCGGGTCCGTTTCAGGCCCGGCGCTTTTTGGAAAAAGAAGTCTTGCGCCTTCTCCCTGCGAAGAGACGACGTATGCCCGGGAGACATTCGACTCTGGGGACGGTGCGTCGAATGCGACTTGGCTGCCATCGGGTGAGATATTCAACCATTTGGGACGCAAGGCGGCATCGCTGAGTTGAACCCGATCAGTTCCATCCACGCCCGATTTCCAAATGATGTCATCTGGATACGTGGAGTACGCGACTGTGCGGCCATCTTTTGAGAACGACAGCAGATTAGCCGAGATGCCGCCGAGAAAGGATTGAAACTGCTTCGATTTCCCGTCAAATCGAATGAGTTCCCCGCGGAGTATCGATTGAGTGCAAAAGATCTGCCTACCATCCTTGCTAAAGACCGGCTGTCCCCATCTAGTTGGATTCGATGTGAGTGGAATCGGCTGTTCAGAGGGCTTGCGAAACAGGGTGCTTCGTTCGTCGAGTGCCCAAATTTGAGATTTAGGGCTTGTACGGAGGAGGAAGATGGAACCATCGGGCGACCATGCGCCACAGCACTTTCGATCTGCGGGAAGCCACCCTCCAATCAGTTGATGAAGACCCGTGCCGTTCGAAGCCATCTCCCAAAGAGTCTTATCTTTGAAATATCTAATCTTCTTGCCGTCCGGTGAGATGTGAAGGGAATCAGCAGGAGCTCCTAATGAGGTCAACCGGTGTGGGTTCGTTCCATCGGCATTCATTTGGAAGAGGTCGCCATTGGATTCCTCGTATAAGATTGAGTTTCCATCGGCACTCCAGACCGCATCGTTCACAGAACGTAAACGGTGGGGAGATCCACCGAGCACTTTCAAACTATAAAGCGGTTCTGTTGCCTCAATACCCTTTTTGATAGACGATGTAAAGTAACGTCGTACCGTCGGGAGAGACGTCTGTGAGCCACGATCTCGGAGGCAACTTGGATAAGGGTTCAATCTCTCCTCCGGATACGGCCACCTGGCCGACTGGTTCCCAAATGCCCGATAACAGATAGATTCTCGAACCGTCTGTACCCACAACTTCACCTGCGTTGCCGGAGTGCGTCAGTTGCGAGTACTCCGTTATGCGAACATTTGGAGCCCTATTATGCTCGCTCAGAGCCAGATACCCGACGATTGCCAGCGCCGCAACTGCAACAATCGAGAGAGCCACCCCGACGCGCCGGCGCGTCATTCGCATTGGCCTGGGAGACGAATTCACCGCTGCGACGCTCGAATCCGAAAGCGCCTCCAGCGCGAAAGCGAGATCGGAGGCCGACTGAAAACGCTGATCGGGACTCTTCTCGAGACACCGCTTCACGATTCGTTGCAACCCTGGCGATACCAGCGGAACAATCTGTGAGATGCTCGCCGGTTCTTCGTTCAGTATTGCCGCCATCGTCTCCGCTGACGTCGACCGCTGAAACGCACGCTTACCTGTCAGCATCTCGTAGAGAATCGCTCCAAGGGCAAAAATGTCTGAGCGATGATCCACCACCGCGCCGCGCACCTGCTCGGGCGACATGTAGCCAACGGTTCCAAGAACCATCCCGGGATTGGTGCTTTCCGCCACCGTCGTCCCATCGCCACTCAAGTCGCGCAGCATGAGCTTCGCCAGCCCAAAGTCGAGAATCTTTACCCGTGCGTCTTTGGTTATGAAAAGATTCTCCGGCTTCAGGTCTCGATGCACGATCCCTTTTTCATGTGCCGCGGCCAGTCCACGAGCAATCTGCACGCCAGTTTCAATTTCTCTCTGCGTTGACATCGGCCCGCGTTCAAGCTGTCCCCGCAGCGTTGCGCCCTCTAATAACTCTGATGCGAGATACGGCGCGCCCTCATACGAGCCGAATCGATAAATCACCAGAATGTTTGGGTGATTCAGCGCTGCGGCTGCTCGTGCTTCCTGTTCGAACCGCTGCAGCCTAGTTGCGTCTCTGGCCACAGCCGTCGGCAGCACCTTAATAGCAACCTCGCGTTTTAAAACTGGATCGCGTGCTCGGTACACCTCACCCATACCGCCTGCACCAAGCAGACCGAGCACTTCATATCCGTCGATCCTGATACCTGGATTGAGCGGCACGATCACAAGAGTATAGCGTTCGCTCCGGCAAACCTTCCTTCAACAATTACCCAGCTGTCGGTACGGGTTGGTAGCTTCTCCGACGGCGGGCGCTTACATTCAGGCAAAAATACATCGCTACGTAAGCGTACGGTTCGAACCGTCTTGACACGAGGTAGCGGAATGAGGTGGCGAGCTGAACCAGTTGCTCTGAAGAACTGGCGCAGTTAGACCCCCGGGATAATCGCACTTCGCTGGACGTGACACAGCCTAGTCGTGTGACTGGTTGCCGCTCACCAGTGGGCCACTAGGCAGGCGTTTTCTTCTTTTGGTTGCAGGCCCGTGGAATATCTAAACGACAAGTGACCGTAGAAGGAGAGGGTCTGATGCCTTTGGATGATTGGGGTGAAAGTCCATTGCCGAGCTGCGTCAATGGCGGACCCAATCAGAATTGGATGACCGCCTATCGCGCGAACACAACTGACATGCCCGGTCTTGTCGATAAGCACCTCGACACGAACAGATCCGTTTAGTCGCATGTTTCTACCCAATGCCGGGAACTTGGGTGCGACGCAAGAGATCACTCTTTTGAACAGATCAGGTGCGTCGATGTAGAGTGGCAGTCCGGCACGGTCCAGAAGTACCGGCCCATCGCTTGTACACGCCTTCGACTGAGCGCTTGCACTAGCGTTCACAGCACTTTTCACTACTGTGGATTGTGAGACGAGCGCGAAACCACTGATAGCAACTACAATGCAAAGCAAAATGCCACGGAAAGTTGCCGTATTCACATTACAAAGGACACCATGTTGTGCATGCAAGTTCCACAGCCGTCGTCATTCGTTGCCAGTTCTGGATTCAAGCGGAGCAGCGTTCCCGAATCGCCGTAGAACAAGTCACGCTCCCGGGCAACAGTTCGGTGATGCGTTTGATCGGATGATCAGCGATGCGGGCGAGTACGTCACGCAAGTAGGCTTGCGGGTCAAGGTCGTTCAGCTTGGCTGAGCCGATGAGACTGTAAATCGCAGCCGCGCGTTCGCCGCCGGAGTCGGAACCGGCAAACAGATAGTTCTTTCGGCCGAGTGCGACGGCGCGCAAGGCCCGTTCGGCGGCATTGTTGTCGATTTCGATAAAGCCGTCACCGCAGTAGAGTAGGAGCGCGGGCCAGCGTCCGAGCGCATAGCTGATTGCCGCTGCTACGTCGGATTTCCGAGAGAGCTTGGTTAGTGCTGCCTTGAACCATTCGTGCAGTGATGTGAGCAAAGGACGGGATCGGGTCTCCCGTACGTGTTGCCGTTCATCGGGCGAGCGGCCGCGGATCTCATTCTCAATCGCGTATAACTGACCGATTCGTTCGATGGCTTCCGTCGCAATCGGCGAAGCGTGCGCCTGATGCAGATCGAAGAACTTGCGCCGCACATGTGCCCAGCAGGCCGCTTCTCGAATGCGGCCGCTATCATACAGCCGGTTGAAGCCGGCGTATCCATCGGCTTGCAGTGTGCCGTGGAATGTCGCCAAGTGCCGGTGCGGATGCTCGCCCCGGCGATCGGGCGAGTAAGCGAACCAGACTGCCGGAGCCGACACATCGCCCGCCGGGCGATCATCGCGCACGTACGTCCACAATCGCCCCAGTTTGGTTTTGCCCGCGCCGGGCGCCAGCACCGGAACGGGCGTGTCATCTGCGTGCAGCTTGTGACCACTCATCACGTAGCGCCGCAACGCTTCATGGAGCGGTTTCAGTAGTTCGCTGGTGGCACCGACCCAATCGGCTAGAGTGGAACGTTCGAGTTCGACATCTTCTCGCGCGTAGATCTCTGCCTGGCGATACAGCGGAAGGTGGTCGGCATATTTCGAAACGAGTACATGCGCCAGCAGACCTGGTCCCGCTAATCCGCGCTCAATCGGCCGGCTCGGCGCTTCCGCCTGCACGATGGCGTCGCATTTCGTGCAACTCAGCTTAGGCCGCACATGCCGGATGACTTTGAAGCGTGCCGGCACGTACTCGAGAACTTCGGATACGTCTTCACCCAGTTTGCTCAAGGTCCCACCGCAGGCTGGACAACCCTCGTGCTGCGGTTCGTGCACCTCGACTTCGCGTGGAAGATGGTCCGGCAAGGGCCGCCGCCCCGGTTTGCGTATAGCAGGGGCAAACACTGCAGCGGCTGCCGGCGGAAGTGTTTTTTCGGTCTGCTGACGCTCCTCTGCGGTGCGTGCTTCCAGATCTTCCAGCTGCAGTTCGAGTTGTTCAATCTGCCGCTCAATCTTCTCCGACTTGCGGCCAAACTGCAGTCGCTGCAACCGCGCGATCACCAACCGGAGGCGTTCGAGTTCAGCATCATGCGAAGAGATCTGCCCATGTTGCTTTACCACCATGTCCCTCAGCGCGGCTGCATCGAGCGTGTCCAGATCGGGCAGCGGCGCAACGGGCATGTGTAAACTATGCCATGCTGCGGTCGCTTTAGTCGAGTTTTATTGCAACATTTTTAAGTACTTTTGTTGCCGTCAACCTATACTGCGATCTCTGGCTTCCAGGTGCGCGCTGGCCGCCGCCAGTCGATGCCTTCGAGTAACATCGATAACTGCGCACGAGTAAGTGAGACCGTGCCGCTCTCAGCCTTGGGCCAGATGAAACGTCCCCTTTCTAAACGCTTCGCGAACAGACATAGGCCGTCACCGTCCCACCACAGCAGCTTAATCAGATCGCCGCGTCGCCCGCGAAACACGAATACGTGCCCGGCAAACGGATCCTCCTGAAGCACTGTTTGCGCTACTGCGCTCAGGCCGGTGAAGCCGCGCCGCAGATCCGTCACACCCGCCGCAATCCAGATGTGCGCTCCTACCGGCAGCGAGATCATCTCGTCAGACACTCCAACACGGTGCGGATGATCGCTTCATCGATACGGCCGCTCACGCTCACCCGTACACTTCGCACTTCGATGACGACGCTGCACTCCTGCGTGGCGTCCGGCACCGCAATTTGAACGCTTTCGGCCACTTGCACGGGAAGCAATGCCGCACGCTTGCCTGCTTGCATTGTCTGCCGATGCTGTTTGCGCCAGTCATAAATCTGACTTGCGTTCACGCCGTACAATCGCGCGACGGTATCCACTGTCGTACCGGCTTTCAACGAAGCCTGCACAATCCTTTGCCGTTCCTCGGCCGACCACTGACGGCGCTTGGGCTTTACGGTTTCTGGCTTGCTGCTGCTTTGAGCTGTTACATCCATTCCCGAAGCATCACCCAGCTCCGCTCCTCTTCGCTAGACGGTGCTCGCCGTACGCTTACATCGCTACTAACGCTACGTATAGATCTACGCTCCGCGAGCACAACGGATCTATCAGTCACAGACCAGTTCTGTCTGGATGACCGGGACCATACAGGAGCAAGTTTCAAACAACCCGCGCTTCAGCGAGTAAACCGCGACATGTGTCTACGGGCGTCATTACCGAAAGCCGATTTCGCCCGCTGGGAACAACCGTCACCCAGGGTGCCTGATAGCGCTCTCGAACAACGCGAATGCTTTTTGGCCGAGAGTTCTGTTTGTCCAATCCTTATGGCGCAATACGCTCTGAGATGTTCGTGTGGGCTTCGAAAGGCATTTCCAAGCCGCCGTTATCATGGACGAAGGGCTTCACGCAATCGAGTAGCTCCCCAACGAGTTCCCGTAATGGCAAATTTGATCGTGCCATGTCCAACGGCAGAGCACAAAGCTGGCCAGTCAGGAATGCCACTGCGTCCGGGGCATGCATATGGTGAGTTACCATCGCCGCAGTAGTAAGCCGGAATCCGGCGGCCGTGATCATCGAGTGCAATTCGCCCCAATTCGTGAATGAAAATGGCCGTCGCACTATATCGCCATAAACCTCGCCAAAGCATTTATTAATCGTAGAAATCAAAGCTGCGCCGAGCGGGTTCCGCTCCTCGCCGCACCAGATGCTAAGTGCCAGCCGCCCGTTGCGGCGCAGGACTCTTGCAATTTCAGCTAGTGCTCGCTGATGATCCTCGAAAAACTGGAAGCCCTGTTGGCAAAGCACAGCATCGAATGAGCCGTCCGGAAATGGCAGACTAGCCGCATCCCCAACCCGCCACTCGACTCGAACATCGGACGCAACGCACCGTCGTGCTATCGCGAGCATCGCCTCGCTACCATCAACTCCAACGATTTCACCGTCCGGACCGAGCATCGGCGCCGCTACTCGCGTGACGGCGCCCGTTCCGCAAGCGAGATCGAGCACCCGGGCACCCGCATTGAGTCCGCATCTTGTCACCAGGTCGATAGCCCAGGGTTCAAATAGAACCGGAACCAAACATGCTTCATAGTGCCTCGCGGCCCGCCCTGTGAGTTGCCAGTGTGTCGCGCCTTCAGGAATCGCTAAGTGCGTGTTCATGGAAAAGATCTTTCACTGGCAAGTATTGAACAAGAATGCCCCCCGGGCCTATGAACACATGCGAATCAATTTCTGATCCGGTAACAGACTGCAATCGATTAATTTTGTTGTATTCGCGCGCGATGATGATGTCCGCTAGATTCTGATGCACGGCGTGACGAAGTGAACCTGCAGGGTCGCGGCGGTTCTCTCATCCATACGCGCGCAGCTGGTGGTGTCCAGAGATAGCGGCCCCCGTGGAAGCCAGAAACTTCTGCCGAAGCTCCGGGTCACGAATGGAATCGGCTACAACCGCGAGAGCTTCCATTGCCCGGTTCAGCGTGCGCTCCGCGTTATCAGAGTCGCGGCACAACAACGCGGCTTTCCTCGCGGTAAGCAGGACCTTCCATTCAATGAGCGGGCAGGGATAATGCCTGAGTATTTCCAGCGCGGTGGCGCATTCGGTCACAGCGCGTTCAGGGTTTCCTTCGAGCAGGTCAATATCGGCTAATAGTTTGTGCGCCCAGGCCACATGCTTCCTCGCGAGAACAGACCCCGCTTTCGCGAGAGCGAGCTTGGCACAGGCTCGCGCCTTAACTAGATCCTGTCGTGCCAACCAGTAATTCGCGTTTTCGAGCTCCAGCCTGATGGTGAAGCGCCACTTCAACCAATCGCCTGCCGCATTCAAGATTCCTTGGCCTTCGGACAGATGTCGCCAAGCAAGATTCAGGTCACCGAGCGCTACATAGGCATTCGATAGATTGATATGAGAGTTTGCTTCCACTTCCGGCGCGTGTGCTTGTTGTCCGGCTACGACACCATCCCGATTGTGTTTAAGGGCAGTCTCGGGATCCAAAAGTTCGGAGTAGATCCATCCGATGGTGTTCGGAATGCGTGAAAACCAGTAGCGCTCTCCGTTGATTTCGCCCATCCGCATCCCTTCTTGCAAGCTCTGAAGTGCGTCAGAAATACGTCCTTGATTGGCCAGCTCCATGCCTCTCATCCATGTCATCCGAAGCACGTCGGCACAAGAACTGGCAAGACGCATCCGCTCCCCCATCGCTTCAGTGAACAATATGTCGGCTCGAGCATACTCGGATTGAAGATCGTATAGAAAGCCCAGGGTGCCGGTGACAAACGTTGCTTGCGATAAAGCGCCCTGCTGAATCAACGCGGGGCGGGCACGTTCGAGGTGCGTGCGGGCAGCGGCGAGATCGCCCGCTAACAGACGTTCGTAACCCAGAATCCCGTCGGCCTTCGCGCTTGAGGAACCAGTGGCCTCAGCTACAGCCATCGCCCGCTGTGCTTGCGCGCCCATTTCCGCAGTGCGTTTCAGGAGGCCTGCGCCGAAAGCCGCTCCGCAGAGCGCATCTATTTGAGCCTCGGTATTTCCCAATCTGGCCGCTGCCTCTGCAGCAAGTGTGAAATCGAGAATCGCCTGCTCGAACTCGGAAAGCGCCTGCCGCGCGCTGGCCAGCTGTGCCGCTGCTTCAAGCAGTCGCTCGTCACGGGTCGTCCCATTAAGCTTATTAGTGATCGCCAGTGCTCGCAGCGACAGTTCAGAGGCCTCTCGATACGCCGAGAGCCCAGCGGCTCTGACAGCAGCGGCACAGAACCATTTCGATGCCTCTTCCCATTCTCTGGCGGCTTCAAATAGTTGCGCTACTTGCGCCGCAATTCCGCCGGACCTTTGCCGGTAAAGCTGTAGCAGCACGGCCGCAGTAGTGCCGCTCAAAGTCGCGCGACGCGTCGGGCGGATGCCTGCGTAAAGCGATTCTTGATAAAGGGCATGCGAGAAAGCGTATCTCAGGCTTAGTGCCGAATCCGGAAAGTCCTGCTGACCGATGAACCGAATAATACGATGTCGCTCTGCCAGGGATTGGAGCGAGTCCTCTATGTCGCCAACGTCGAGGCCTACGACCTGCGCGAGGACAGCGGAGTCGAACTCCAGGCCTTGAATGCTCGCTGACTCCAACAGTCTCCGATGATTTTCGCTGAGTCTGCCAATCTTTCGCGCGATCATGCCGCGGACCGAATCAGGGAGCGTGCCCTCAATTTCCGCCACCGGGCGTGCTAACAGCCAATATCCGGCTTCGTTGGAGACAAGGTCTGCAGTACGAAGATCTCGTAAAAGATCGGCCAGAAAAAGCGGCGACCCTTCCGTCCGGCGCCCGATGGCGGCCGCGAACTCCGCTGGGAATTTGTTGCCTGGAAATTCTGCATCGATGTACTTCTCGATGTCCTCCCGTTGCAAGCTGCCCAACTCCAGTTCCGTACACAAACGGCGGGTTTGCATTTCGAGCTTGGCTTCCAGGAAGGGATGGTTTGCGAGCATCATGTCAGACGGCCGGTATGTCGCCATCACCAACACGGGAAGCGAACCGCAGTGTGGAATCACATAAGACAACAGGTCGACTGTCGATACATCGGCCCAGTGGACGTCGTCAATAAAGAAGATAAGAGGCTTCTCTCGACTCAGCGATTCGAGCAATGAGGCGAATTCACGCTTTTTCCGCTCTTGCGAGGCGGACGCAGCATTTGCGGCAAGAGCGGTTGATGGAACGGATGGAGACTTGAAGCTCGCCGTCTGCACATACCAGCTCGGGGCAACTTCAAAAAGGAGATTCCTGATAATCTCCGCGCTCGCGCCACACATCAAGGATTCCAATCCTTCTAGGATGGGCAAGTAGGCTTCGGCGCCGGAAAGGCATTCCGAACATCGCCCCCTTGCAACATGACAATCAAATCCGGGCACGAGTCCGGCAAGAAAAGTTTCCACTAAGGTCGTCTTCCCAATCCCCGGCTCCCCGGAAACGCAAAATAGCCGGCCCCCATGTTGTTTGGTCGCCTGAAGAACTCCACGTAATTCCGAAAGCTCGCGCCGCCTTCCGACGGTGATGCCTAGCGCCGCGGCCGTCGATACTGGCTTTACAGTCGTTCCGGCGACTGCCGAGGAAGCGAGCTGCAGTTTTCCGTCGACGGGCATCAAGAATCGATATCCACGACGTGGGATCGTTTCCAGGAAGCGCGGACTGGTTGCACTGTCCCGGAGCGCCTCTCGAAGCTTGCGGACGGCCTGGTTCAAACTGTCTTCAAAATCAAGAAACCGGCTGGTGCCCCAGATGTGCTCTTGGATCTCTTCCCGCGTCACCAGCTCGGACGTTGATTTGCCGAGTAACAGGATTAGGAGTTGAAGCGGTTTGTCTTGGAGTCTGACGGTCCGACCCTGCCGGTGCAGCTCCCCCGCCTTTACATCGAGCTCAAAGCCGCCGAAGCGGACAATACGCCCCGGAACGATATTTTCGGACACCTTCACTCTCCAGCGTTAGAGAGGAATATAGCATCACTTTCGCATCATGAAGCGCGCAAGTTGTCGTTTTGCAAGAGACTAGCGGATCAGAAATTGATTCGAATGCGTTCATGGTGTCCCGACGAATTTCCATTCATAGTTGCCATCGAGAGCTGATCAGAAAACTGCTCTTATGTTCCGGATGAGCGGCGCTGATAACCGCAGTCGGAGACGATTCAGATATTCCGAAGGAGGAATTCGCAAATGAAAGCACTCTATGCTCGTTTTTTCGTTAAAGACCTGCGCAACCATACCTATCAGAGCGACTGGCACCCCGGTGGGACCAGGCTGAGGACATTCGCTGCGATTGCACTTTCTGTGCTACTGGGCGGGGCTGGTTCTCTGTCAGCGCAGGACAAGTCGAGCGCAAGCGTGCCAGAGAGTATGACCGAGGATAAAGGCGCGCAAATCGCTGCATTGTACCGACTTCAAGCGGCATTTCATCGAGCCTCGACCGTACGCGATCCCGTGAACGGCGATCTGGGTGACGTGATTACGGAACGTATCCGCGCGATGCTCTCGCTTTGGACGGATAACGGCTGGATCTCATTCAATGTTGGGAGCGCCCGCGATGGTTATTACATCGGCAACGGCGATCCTGCGAATCCATCCACGTGCCCGGCTCCGTCGGACAATTTCGGGAATCGCGGCACGCTCTGCACGTTTTTCAAATACGTCGCCGCACCCTTTCAGTCGGTAAACAAATTCGTCTCGCTCGCGCCCAGCTACAAGACTGAATTTCATGTCTACGGCAGTGACGCGACATTGTACTTTGAGTGCCACTTCTTCAACGTAGCGATGAACCCAGCTACCGGCGAACCGATCTGGGCTGCAACAGGTCACCTGTCATTTGATGGCGGCGCGACCAGGTTTGAGAACCACTGGCTGTTTTCGCGCGCGAATGTGGGGGTAGTGGGTGTTCCGGTGCCGTAGCACAATCAGCATCCGGAGCTCCGAAGAGCGCTGGCCTGGGGATCGGTGCGAAGAAGGTTCGTAGTAGGCGCCGCAACGTTCGATATCCGCGCCAGCAAATAGCTGTTAATTTCGTTCGCGCCCGGGAGAGGCGAGTTCTTCCGGCGCACGAACGAGCGTTCGCGATTGCTGGCTCTTCGCCTCCATTGAGGACAACTACACGGGGAATCCAATGACGATCGCATGGCGCTGAACACTGGACCAATACAGGCGCTCTTGGCGCACACTCTTCACCGGAAATTTAGTCACGGCGCAATGTCCGCTGAGGTGCAGTTCCTAGAGAGCGCAAAGGGCGCGGCTGCGCCACCAGACAGCAATAGCGCACAGCCCGTTTGGTGGGCGTTGTGCGCGGGTAATCAAGGAACTCACCATTCCTTCGGTTGGCGGCGGCTTCCGAGCGCACAGGGCGTTTGGTGCCCGTTGTGCGCGCCGGAGAAACGGACACCGCGACCCTTTTGCGCGAGTTCCTTGAGAGGCGCTTGCCGCGCACGCTTCGCCAGGCACTCTCAGGGAACAGACGATGCCAACGTTTACTGCGTGACTTGCCGGCTCAATCACACCATCCCCAGTCTTTCGATCGCAGAAAATGGCATTCTGTGGGGCCGCCTGGAAGATGCCAAGCGGCGCGTCATCTCCGCGCTGATTTCACTGAAATTGCCTGTCGCCTCGCGACTGACTGAGGACCCCGAACAGGGTCTTGCGTTTGATTTTCTGATATCGCCTCCAGGCGGACCGCGCATACTCACCGGCCACAACGACGGCTTGATCACAATCAACATCGAAGAAGCCGACCCGGTGAAGCGTGAACAGATGCGCATGTCCATGCATGAGCCGTATCGGACTCTGTGTCGGGCACTTCCGTCATGAGATCGGACATTACTATTGGGACCGGCTGGTAGAAAAGACTCGCTGGCACGATCCGTTCCGTGAATTGTTTGGGAACGAAGAAGTCGATTACGCGGCCGCGCTGCGCGCCGACTACGCGCACGGTCCACGCTCGGATTGGCCCGAAAGATTCGTCAGTGCTTACGCCAGCATCCATCCATGGGAGGATTGGGCCGAAACGTGGGCTCATTACATGCATATGGTGGACACTCTGGGAACTGCGCTCAGCTTCGGCCTGGAACCTGAACGCATCGCCATGCCTTTCGATCCCTTCGGTCCTGATGCTCCTTACCACAGCGATGGCCTGGACGCGCACCGCTTCCTGCTCTTCGTGAATTCATGGATCAAACTGGCTGCGGTGATGAATGAACTCTGCCGCAGCATGGGTCAAGCCGACTTCTATCCCTTCGCGCTGCCCATGCTGACTGTGACAAAACTGCATTTCGTCTAGGACTCTTCACCCGTTATCAAGTCGCAGAAAGGCACTGTCCGGTAACGCCACATAAGGTCTGCTGAGGGAAAGACCAAAGGATTTATTTCCGGATTGCCCGTCATCTAGGAGCACTCCGGACACAATCGCACCAGATCCTTGCTAAACACATGGCGACCACTTCTCACGATTAGGAACACAAACGCAAATCATTCCGCATGCTGCTCCGTTGTCACATGATGTACAACGCGCCAGCCGAAAAAAGGTGGCGCGTCAGGATTCTCGCTTGATTTGTCGAACGATCCAGCACCGCGGATAGAGCCACTTGCGCCGCCCGCTTTCCTGATAGATTTGAAACTATTCACTATCGCTGTCAAAAACTAAAGGGCGCAGGAATGTGGTGAGCCGTATGGAGATCAATTCGGGAACACATTACGCCGCAAACGCTTGCCCGGCGTAGGCGAAGTCCGCCGGAGGGGCGTTCCGGGTAAAAGGAGCAGTAATATATGGAAACTTGGGCAACATTCTCAATAATCGATCATCGGCAACCGATCTATCGGCAAGCCTTAGCGCTTTTCGATCGCATTGTGGTGCCACTGCCGGCGAAGCCGATCGGCAATCAGACAATAGAAGAACTCGACCAACTCACGGCAGAAATCGCCTATCTAACGGAGATGAACGCCGCTCAGCCATATGCGTGGAAGTCCGCCGAATTTGAAGAGTGGCGCAAACCATTCCTTGCGGAATCGTTGGCAGCGGGCATCAATCGGGACCCATTTCTTGATACACGTCTGATGCTGTCGGATCAGTTCCACTCCCCGGATGTCCAAGCTATTCCGGTCTATGGAGGACGCCAGCAGTTTGTGGACTCTCGCACCGCCCTGATGCAGGCGGAGGAAGCGCTCACGGTTGAGATTATGCAGAAGCTGCCAGTTCCCGAGTACGATACACCGTTAGAGAACCTAGTCAAGCTTCGACAGACGCCCGCTTTCCGGCGGGCGCTCGACGATGTTTTGGAATGGAAGCGAGAT
This sequence comes from uncultured Acidobacteriaceae bacterium, assembly GCA_963842195.1. Taxonomy (GTDB): domain Bacteria; phylum Acidobacteriota; class Terriglobia; order Bryobacterales; family Bryobacteraceae; genus Bog-105. The sequence continues at coordinate 307,424 of CAWJFN010000017.1, read as the reverse complement.
AAGGCTCCCACGATAGTGCTGGCGGAACATCGGATTAATGCGATCTCTGCCGCGATGCGCGATTTCGACAGACTCACCAAAGCTTACGCGGAGGCGATGGAGGCGGAGGGATATAGGAAGGCGGGATCGGTGGGTTCGATCTTTTTTGCCCTCATCGCAGGAGAACCCATTGGGGCGATGAAGGAGACTTTGGTTTCTTTTCGGGAACTGCGCGAGCCGTGCTGGAAAAAGGTTTCGGAGATGAAGTGGGCACCAGGGGGCGTGGTGTATCACTTTCAGGAAGCCATCGGCGCACCGAGATAGCGCGGAAGGATTTATCCAGTAGGGCTTGTCCGTCAACGCCGTGCTCGATTTGGACGATGGATAGATCAGGCAAAGGCGTTGCCCGGAGATACGAAATCACTTTCCGAGTCTCTGCTGTACCACACGATAAACCTGATTACCGTCCCCAAAGCTGAATAATTCTAGTAATCCGTTTTGGTCTTTGGCAAGGACAATGAGAGGCTGACCAAATTGATTTGGCGTTTGACCCTCACGGAGGAGGGCCCAGCCAGACCACCCGCTGTTGGGTGATGTTTGCTTCAACGTGTACATGATTTGATCGGAAGCACTTGTCCCAGTCCTGTCATTACTCCATGCCACAATGTTAATAATGCCTTGTCCGTCGAGACAAGCGTTGAAAAATGTGAAACCCGAATTGTAAGGACTGCCAAAGTTATCCCAGAAGCCACTCCATGTCGATCCAGAACTCTGCCACGTATGCCAGATGTTACTACCGTCAGAACAGAGCATTTCAAGGCGCTGGTCTTGATTAGCTACAAAGTACACAATCTCAAAAGAATTTGGGGCGGGGCCTTGCGGTCCGTTAAACAAAATTTTCCAGCCATCCCAGCCAAGCGTAAGCGCCCGCTGATTCATCGATATATGGCCGGTTATTGCGTCATAGTAGTAAAGTTGTAACAACGCAGTTGCCGGCGGTTGAACGGCCAGCACGTTGTATGCTCCTTGCAAACCTAGCTCTGGCGGAGGAGGGATACTCTTCCATTCCATTGCAAAGTTGCCGTTCGCTTGCGTTTGGCCTTTTGAAAGGCCTTGGCCCGTAGGGTCAAAACAAAAAACCTCTAGTGCTCCAATCTCATTATTCGCAACCTGAAAAAAAGGAAGAGTCAACGTTGATGCAGGGACACCCAGACTCTGCCAGTTTTCAGCCCAGTTGGCATTTGCAGCGAGCTGCCAAATATGCCAAACGGAGTTATCGCCAGCGACGGCGAAAACCTCAAGCCTTCCATCTTCGTTTGAAACTACGGTGAACGTCTTTCCCGTAAAGGTCACCCCTTTGGGGCTCGCAAATACCGACCATGGCGACCACGTTTGGCTATTTGGCGCGGTTTGCCAGATATGCCACACATTTCCATCGTTTGCTAGAACAAAAAGCTCGAGATGCCCGTCTTTGTTAGCTCCTGCCGTCATTGGGGGGCCGCCGGGAGATAGACCAGGCGGCGGAGTACCCATTGCGAAATCAGCGGACCATTGAATTGTTGTCGGCGTAGTTGGCATTGCTCAGCAGATATCCTACAACAGAGCGTATTTCCGCAAGCGCATCTGATGTTTGGGTTAACGTCGTTTGCATGGCCACTACCGTGCCTGAGCGCACGATGGCCATGAGCACAGAGATAAGTCGATCGCAAACGCCACGAAGTGCGCGTCCGTGATAGTGACCGGCTTTCAAAGCCGTTGGTAGTGGGAACGACTAATCGCATGGCGCTGAACACTGGACCAAATCGTCGCGACGATCCGTCGTGAGCCAGTTCAAAACTTCGAAAAAAATTTTCGTCGTTGCTTTCAGTCACTTACCTCCGATCTACCCCGCCGCCCGCGTGTGCCCCCGCGGATACTCGCGTGTGGATAGCCCTTCATGCAAGAAAAACAACCCACTCAGCACTCCGACGGTGACCTCGATGCCATCCGCCGCCGGTGGATGGAAAAATACCTGCCCCAAAACGGCGATCAAGTCCAGCTCGTCGAAAGTCTGATTGCCCAGGATTGGGTTGTCTGGCGCACCCACCGCGACATGACCGCCGCCTACGGCCAGATGGAAAACTCCGCTGAGGAAGCAAAGGATCGCGATCCGGTTGCCATCAAGCGATTCGCCACTGCGCAGCGGTTCCACGCCACGGCATTGCGCGTCCTCTCCAAATTGCGAAAAGAAGCCGAGGTGCATCTCATGGATCCGGAAGTACGGCGAGGGCTCAAAATCAAGAACGATATTGCGCTGGTTCAGCTCCAGAGAGACCAGTTCCACCTCGAACAACAACGCCGCGCTAATGAGCCCGCTACCGAATGTCCGTTGCCTGAATCTCGGCGACACGAGAACACGGTGCTAAGCGGGCAGCTACGGGCCGACGTCGAATTGCACTCCTTGTGCGAGAGGCAGGTCGCTGCCGTAATTGATGGTGTTCGTGGCGCGGCGCATGTACGATTTCCAAACATCGGAGCCGGATTCGCGGCCTCCGCCGGTATCTTTTTCGCCTCCGAAAGCGCCCCCGATTTCGGCGCCAGACGGCCCGATGTTCACGTTGGCGATGCCGCAATCGGAACCGGTGGCGGAGACAAAGCGCTCGGCTTCGCGGAGATCGCTGGTAAAGATGGATGATGCAAGACCTTGCGGAACGCTGTTGTGCAGCGCGATAGCATCGTCAAAATCGCGGTATTTGAGCGCGTAAAGGATGGGCGCGAACGTTTCGTGCCGGACAATGTCCGACTGTTCGGGCATTTCGATGATCGCGGGACGCACATAGAAGGACGCTGCGCCGTTCACCTGCAGGCGTTCGCCCCCGATAACGCGGCCACCTGCCTCGCGAGCCTGGCGCAGCGCGCTTTGCATGCCTTCGAACGCACGTTGATCGATGAGAGGTCCCACGAGTACGTCTCCCACGCGCGGGTCGCCGATGCTGACCGAGGAATAGACGCGCTGCAGACGGTCAATCAGGCCGGGATAAGTACTCTCGTGCACAATCAGGCGGCGCAGCGTGGTGCAGCGCTGTCCGGCGGTGCCCATCGCAGCGAACGCGATGCCCCGGAGCGTCAGATCGAGGTCGGCGGTGGGGCAAACAATGGCTGCGTTATTGCCGCCAAGTTCGAGAATGGATCGGGCGAAACGGGCGGCCAGGCGAGGCGCAACGGCGCGGCCCATAGCAGTGGAACCGGTAGCCGAAACGAGCGGCACGTTTGGATTGTCGACCAGGGCTTCGCCAGTGGAGCGGCCGCCCAGGAGCAGGGAAGAGAGCCCGGGCGGCGCGGTGCCGAAACGTGCGCAGGCGCGGTCGAACAGCGCCTGGGTTGCAAGTGCCGTGAGCGGCGTCTTCTCAGACGGCTTCCAAACGGTGCTGTTGCCGCAGACCAGAGCCAGTGCCGCGTTCCACGACCAGACGGCGACCGGGAAGTTGAAGGCCGAAATGATCCCGGTCACGCCCAACGGATGCCAGGTTTCCATCATGCGATGGCGCGGACGCTCGGTGGCAATGGTCAGGCCGCAGAGCTGGCGAGAAAGTCCCGCCGCGTAGGTGCAGATGTCGATCATCTCCTGCACTTCGCCCAGACCTTCGGAGACGATCTTGCCGGCTTCGAGCGTAACCAGCCGGCCAAGCGCGCTCTTAGCCGAGCGGAGCTCTTCCCCGAGCAGCCGGACGAGTTCCCCGCGAACGGGTGCCGGGACCGATCGCCATTCCAGAAAAGCGCCATGCGCGGTTTCGATGCTTCTCTTCGCCTCTGCGAGTGTGGTGGAGCGGACACGGCCGATCACCTGTCCATCAATGGGCGAGCGTACTTCGAAGTCGCCGTTCTGATACTGTTCGGCCGGAACGTCCAGTTGATGCAGAATTTCGTGGGTCTCTTCAACCGTGGTTTTCATTCTCTTGGTGCTTGAGTTGCTCTGGAGGTAATGGTATGCCAGCGACCGTTTGGAAAGGTTACTTGAGTTTCGGATTGGTTTCATTCCCCATCCGGTTATTCGCCGCGGCACGTCCTGAGCCGGTGCACTTTCATCTGCTGCACAAAAAAGACCTGTCGCGCGTGCGCGAGGTGATGTACTGCGCGAAGCGAGGACAAGCCGATCGAGCGCGCCGACATCGTGAAGGGTTACGAATATGAAAAAGATCATTACGTGGTGGTCGAGCCGGAGGACCTGGAAAAGATTGCTCCGCCCACGGCCACAGTAATGGAAATTCTTCAGTTCGTGCGCATGGAGGAGATCGATCCCATCTTTTTGGAAACCTCGTACTATGTCGCGCCGGAGGAGGCAGTGAGCAAGCCGTACTCGCTGTTGCTGGACGCCATGAATCAGACAAAGTACGACGCGCTAGCGAAAGTGGCGATGCATGGGCGCGAGCACATTGTGGTGCTTCGGCCCACGGATCGCGGCATCGTGCTGCACACCATGTATTTTGTCGACGAGTTGCACAAGGCGAATGAGGTGAAAGCGCCGCGGCAGGCGAAGTTCGAGAAGAAAGAGATCGACTTGGCGAAGAAGCTGATCGATACGCTCGCCGGGCCGTTCCAGCCGGAGCAGTATCACGACGAATACAAAAAGAACGTGGAGGAACTGATCGAGAAGAAGCGTAAGGGCAAGAAGATCACACCCATCCGGCAGCCGAAGACGGCCCCGGTCATTGACCTCATGCAGGCACTGCAGCAAAGTCTCAAGTCGGGAACGGCAAAGCCGGCAAAGGGCGCAAAGGCGGCGAAGAGACCCGGAAAACGGACAGCGGCGGTAGCCTGATTCTGCAGTTCAAGCCTCAAAAAACGCCTATTTTTTGTTAAAATTGAATTACTAGCCCCTTCCCCATGCTCAGTGTCTCCAGCCTCGCCGAAGAAATCCTCGAGCTCAAATCGAAGCGGCGAGCGATCATCCTCGCTCATCATTACCAGGAACCCGAGATCCAGGAACTCGCCGATTCGGTCGGCGACAGCCTGGAGTTGGCGCGCGCAGCACAGAAGTTTGAAGGGGACGTGATTGCGTTCTGCGGCGTCAAGTTCATGGCTGAGACCGCTAAGGTCTTGAATCCGGAGCGGATCGTCGTGGTGCCGGATATACACGCAGGATGCAGCCTGGTGGACAGCTGCCCGGTTGAGGGTGTGCGCGCTTTCCGGCAGAAGCACCCGAATCATGTAATCGTGAGCTACATCAACACATCCGTCGAAGTTAAAGCGGAGAGCGACATTCTGTGCACGTCGCGGAATGCCGTCGCCGTGGTGAATTCGATTCTGAAAGAACGGCCCATTCTGTTCCTGCCCGATATCAACCTGGGCAACTATGTGAAAAAACAGACCGGCCGCCGCAACATGCAGATTTGGCAGGGCGCCTGTATCGTGCATGCGACGTTCCCTGCGCGGCGCTTGACTGCGGCGCGTTCAGAGCATCCCACCGCGCTGGTGGCGGCTCATCCTGAGTGCCCGCAGGATGTGTTGCGCATGGCAGACTTCATTGGATCGACGTCGGCGATCATTGACTGGTGCGGCGCGCAATCGGCGGATGAGTTCATCATCATGACCGAGAGCGGAGTGCGCTATTCGCTGGAGAAACAGTCGCCCGGGAAGAAGTTCCACTTTGTGGCCAACGAGAACTGTAATTGCAGCGAGTGCCCTTACATGAAGATGAACACGCTCGAAAAACTTCAGTCGTGCCTCGAAACTCTTGAGCCGCGGATTGAGCTTTCGGCCGACATCATGGAGCGTGCGCGCGTTACCGTTGGAGCGAATGCTGGCGGTGCGCTAACGCCGCTCTCGACAATTACAGCGGGCCGCGATTACATGGGTGAACTGATACAGTTCGGCGCTGCTCCGCTGATTGACACCTACGGCCGCGTGCATTCGGATCTGCGCGTCAGCGTTACGGACCGCTGCAATATCCGCTGCTTTTACTGCATGCCGGAGCAGGGCGGAGAGTTCGCTCCCATCTCATCCTTGCTCAGCTTTTCCGAGATAGAACGTTTCGTGCGCACTGCGGTGCGCCTGGGCGTGAGAAAGCTCCGGCTCACCGGCGGGGAACCGCTATTGAGACCGAAGCTGCCGGAATTGATCGCGACTCTCAGCGGGATCGGCGGCATCGAGGATCTGGCGCTGACGACCAATGCCGTGCTGCTGGCGGATGCAGCGCAGGCGCTCTACGATGCGGGTTTGCGCCGGCTGAACATTCACCTGGACACACTGGATCGCGAGCGCTTCCGAGCGATTACTCGCCGCGACGATTTGGCGCGCGTGCTTTCGGGGCTCGATGCGGCACAGCGCGTGGGATTTCGATCCATCAAACTGAACGCGGTCGCGATCAAGGGATTGACGGAGCCGGATCTGATTCCGCTGGTTCGTTTCGGGCGCGAGCGCAACATCGAGGTGCGATTCATCGAGTTCATGCCGCTGGATGCGCAGGCGATTTGGTCGCTTGACCGGGTGCTGACAGCGGACGATATGATCGCGATCCTGCAGCGCGAGTTCGGTCCATTGTCTACCGTGGCCGATGCGGATCCGCGAGCGCCCGCGACGGAATACCGCTTCGCCGACGGCTACCGGATGGGCTTTATCGCATCGGTAAGCCGGCCGTTTTGCCTGAACTGCAATCGCTTGCGGCTGACGTCCGAGGGGAAACTGCGCTATTGTCTGTTCGCTCGCGAGGAGACGGATGTGGCGCCGCTTCTGCGGACCGCGGAACGGGAAGCGGAGCTCGAAGCCGCAATTCGGTCCACGGTTTCGCAGAAATGGATTGGCCACGAGATTAACCGCTCATCCTTTGTCGCGCCGCAGCGGCCGATGTATTCCATCGGTGGCTGATTAAAGCGCATAGGCGTAAACCAGAGCCAGCAGCCCAACCAGGCTCGCCAGAAACAGGCTGTGCCGGATGGTAAAGCGGAACAGCGCGGGCTCATCCTGCGGCTTAAGACCGGCGGCGGAAGCGGCCACGGCGATACTCTGCAGGCTGATCATTTTCCCCATCACACCGCCGGCGGAATTCGCCGAAGCCATCAGCGCGGGATTCAGACCAAGGCGATTGGCGGTAACCTGCTGCAGACTGCCGAACAGTGCGTTCGAAGAGGTGTCGCTGCCGGTCAGGAAGACGCCGAGCCATCCAAGCATGGCGCTGAAAAACGGGAATGCGCGACCGGTGGCAGCGAAGGCGAGCCCTAACGTCGCCGTCGCTCCCGAGTAGTTCATCACGAAGGCCAGCGCCAGGACGGCGGCGATGCTGACGTAAGGATATTTGAGCTGGTTTGCCGTCTCGACCGCCAGAGTGGCGAAGCGCCGCGGGCGCACTCGAAGCAGCGCAGCCGAAAGGATCGCGGCCAGTGCACAAGCAGTTCCAGCTTCCACAAAAAAGCGAAAGCGATATACCGCAGCGTAGGGAATGGGTTTCGCGACCACCGGAGGAAGCTGCTGGATGATGTTGTGTAAACCGGGCCACGCGACAGTCAGGCTGGCGCGATTCAGTACATTCTTGACCGGATCGAGACTCCAGATCAGGATCAGAGTCACGAGAAGCAGGTATGGCGACCAGGCAGCGAAGAGCTCGCGCGTGGTGTGACGAGATGACTCCAAGGCCGGTGCGTCGGGCGGCTTCCACCAGTGGAATAAGATGACCAGCGAGAGCATCGCGGTGACCGAACTGACGATATCGGTCAGAGTAGGGTCCTACAAAATTGGAGATCAGAAACTGCATGCCGGCAAACGCGATGCCGCAGATAGTAATCGCCGGCCAAATGCGTGTGGCCTTCCGCCAGCCGCTCATGACGACGATCAGATACCCAGGAATGATCAGCGATACGGGCGCGCACAGACGGCCCACGTGCTTGCTCAAGTCAAGCAAAGGCAGCCCGGTAGTTGTCGCGAGCGTAACAAGCGGAATGCCAATGGAGCCGAAGGCGACTGGCGCGGTGTTTGCGAGCAGACAAATGGCGGCTGCATAGAACGGCTCGAAACCGAGTCCGCCGAGAATTGCGGCCGCAACTGCGACGGGAGTTCCGAAGCCGGCGGCGCCTTCGAGAAACGCCCCAAAGGCGAAGGCGATGAGAAGCGCTTGCAACGACGGGTCGCGCGTCAGGTGGCCGATAGAATTCTTCAGGATTTCAAATTTCCCGGTATGCACCGTGATCCTGTACAGGAGGATGGCCCAGTAAATGACCCAAAAGATCGGGAATGTGCCGAAGGCAGCGCCATAGAGTGCCGCATCGAGCGCTAATCCGAGCGGCATATGGTAGGCAAGGACAGCCACGAACAGCGCGGCGGCCAACCCGAGCAGTGACGATTTCCAAGCGGCTACGCGACGGATTCCTATGGCGTAGAGCAGCGCGATGACGGGGATTGCGGCAATTAGTGCGGACCAGAACAGACTCTGCGCTATGGGAGTGTACGCCTGTTTCCACATGGAGCCAGCGTTAGATCAGCCAGTCTGAACTTTATCGGCTCCGGCGGCCGGCACGCAGTCGTAAAAAACCGGATCGATGGCGTAGCGTTCCTCGTAAGCGGCGCGCAGACGATCGCGAAACTGATCCACCGCGTCAGGCGCTACCAGGTTTACGGTGCAGCCGCCGAAGCCGCCGCCGGTCATGCGAGCGCCATAGACGCCAGGCAGCTTGATGGCGGTGTCGACCAGGAAGTCGATCTCTTCGCAAGTAATTTCATAGTCGTATTGCATGCTGCGATGCGAGGCCACGAACAGGCGACCCATTTCGTGGAAATCGCTGTGAAGGGATGCAGCGGCGAAGTCCAGAACGCGCTGGCTATCGGAGATCACGTGGCGGGCGCGCCGGCGGGGCACAAGCGGAATGCTGTCCTGAACGGTTTCGAAGAAGCTGAGGGAAACATCGCGCAAGCTGTTTACGGAGTCATCTAACTTGCGGATTGCCGCAACCGCTTCGCGGCATTCAGCGACGCGATCACGATAAGCCGAGGTACCCAACTCATGTTTTACCAGCGAATTCACGGCGATGATGGCGAGACCGTCCGGCAAGCGCACGTATTGGTGTTCCAGGCTGCGGCAATCAATCTGAATCGCGGCGTGCTCACGGCCAAAGACGGAAGCGTACTGGTCCATGATGCCGCACGGCATGCCGACAAACTGACTTTCCGTGCGCTGCGCCAGGCGTGCGATATCGAGGGGCTGCAGCTTGGGCGCGGCGCTTCCTGCAACGCCGAGCAGGGCGAGCTCCGTGCTGACTTCCAACGCGGCCGAAGAGCTAAGCCCTGAGCCGGATGGAACCTGGCTGGTAATCCAGAGATTCGCCGGTTGCGCCGGCACGCCTTCTTTCGTGAGCTCGCGTGCGATGCCGACGACATAGTCGCTCCATTGCCGAACCGGCAGCGCGTCGCGGACCGCACTGGCGGGTACGGAGAAGCGTGCGTTGATATCGCGCGAATAGATTCGCAGCTCGTTATGATCGGCGGGTGCAATGGCCACGTAGCAGGCCATTTCGAGCGCGATGGGAAAGACAAAGCCGAGGTTGTAATCGGTGTGCTCACCGATGAGATTCACGCGTCCCGGAGCGCGGTATATAGACGGGGTGGAATCTGTCTGAAAGTGCTGCTGGAATGCAGTTACGATCTCTTCCGGTATGACAGCCAAAGCAGGCATCCCCCAAAAACGAGCAACGTCAAGCCGCACCAGAGATTGACATTCGTCGGCGGGTCCAGCGCGGCGCGCGCATCAGGATTGATCAGAGCGTAGATCGAGAGAATCAGGCCGAGCAATCCGAAGAGAAGTCCCGTAGGACGGCGTAGATCGTCCATAGTTGAATTACCAGAAGATGATGTTCATAACAACAAGAACAGCGATGACAATGATGGCCAATGGCCCGGGACGCTTATACCAGGGCGCGCTCGCCTCATGCGGCATATCGGTAAAGCCATAGACCAGGTTATGCAGTTCGGGTTCGGGCTTCGGTCTGGTCACGAGACTGACAACGAAGGTAACGACCAGGCAAGCGGTCCAGGCGCAAATCGAGATCCAGAAATTCTGCGCCATGGTTGACGGAAAGTCATGTATGTTTGTAATCCAGCCACCCTTTCCCTCCGCTACGGTAAGGCCATGCGTAAGCGCGGCGGCAAAGGTTCCGACCAATAGACCGGTGAACGCGCCGTCGCCTGTGGCACGCTTCCAGAACATGCCCAGCAAGAACGTTGCGAAGAGCGGCGCATTCACAAAGCTGAACACAAGTTGCAGGAAATCCATGATGTTGTTGAAGTGAGTGGCCAGATAAGCCGTCCCCACAGACAACGCTACACCGGCAACGGTGGTGACGCGTCCCACCCAGAGATAGTGCTGGTCGGGCGCGTTGCGCTTAATGTAGCTCTGGTAGAGGTCATAGGTGAAAACGGTATTGAACGCGGTTACGTTGCCCGCCATGCCCGACATGAACGACGCCATCAGGCCGGTGAGTCCGATCCCGAGCATGCCCGACGGGTAGAACTTCGCCATGAGCGTTGTTAGCACCTGATCGTAGTCGTAACCGCCGCCATGGGGCTTCAACGGCAGCGTATAGCCGCTCGAAGAGCTCATCAGCGCGACCGCCGCGACACCGGGCAGAATGACCACAAAAGGCATGAAGAGCTTCGGGAATGCCGCAAACAGAGGTGTCTGCCGGGCGCCGTGAATGCTATCGGCTGCCATGGCGCGCTGCACCACCAGAAAGTTTGTACACCAGTACCCGAACGACAACACAAAGCCAAGGCCTGCGACCAATCCGAATACTTCAACGCCCATGGGATTCTCGCTCGAATGCGCAATGTATTTCCAGGAATGGGTCATCACGGGCTGGAGACGGGAGGAAATGCCGCTCCAACCGCCCGCCTTCATCACCGCCAGAATGGACAGCGGCGCGAATCCAAGCACGATCAAGAAGAACTGTACGACTTCGTTGTAGATCGCACTCGTGAGACCGCCGAGCAGCGTGTAGATCAACACGATGGCCGCTGAGAGAAGAACCGAGTTAGTGAAGTTCCAGCCCAGAACGAGCTCAAACAGCAGACCCAGTGCGTACATGCTGATGCCTGACGAGAAGATCGTCATAATGGCAAAAGTAACGGCGTTGAGCCCGCGAGTCTTTTCGTCGAAGCGCAGTTTCAGATACTCGGGGACGCTGCGAGCCCGGCTGCCGTAGTAAAACGGCATCATAAACACGCCCACAAAAACCATGGCCGGCACAGCACCGAGCCAATAGAAATGCGCCGTCATGATCCCGTATTTGGCGCCCGATGCGCACATGCCGATCATCTCCTGCGCACCCAGATTCGCGGCGATGAAAGCAAGGCTGGTGATCCAAACGGGGACCGAATGGCGCGAGGTCAAAAAGTCTTCACTGGTATTGATCTTGCGCTTGGCAAGCCAGCCGATCCCAAGAACGAAGGCGAAATAGATAACGAGACTGGCGTAGTCTATGGGTCCGAGTGTCAAAGGATCCTTCCGTTCGTCGAAGATTGTATCGTAGATGAGAAATCGGTTAAGCGTTTACCTTTGCTGAGCCAGGTGGATTTCTCTCTTCTCAAGGCGCAAGTTGGAGTACAACGAATGGGGTAATGCAACAAACAAGTTGGAAGCCGGTGGCATTGCTTGCGCTTGCGGGCCTGGGCACATGCCTGCCCGGTTTTGCCGCGAGCCCGGTGACAGTAGTGGCCGAGCGGCTCTCGAGCGCACCGTTGCTTCGCTCCTCGACGCCGTGGTCCAGTTTTGGGCTTTTCAATCCGGCCGCGATTCGGGTGGGATCGAAAACCGTGTTGCTGTTTCGCGCTCAGGACCAGAAGCACACATCGGTTGTCGGTTATGCCGAAAGGATGGATGGCGCCCATTTCTCGATCAGGCCCGAGCCGGTGCTTACGCCCGAAGCGCCGTATGAGCAGGGCGGGGGAGCCGAAGATCCGCGTCTTTTGAAGATCGGAACGACTTACTATCTGACTTACACGGGCTATAACTTGCATGACGCGCAGTTATGCCTCGCCACCTCGACCGACTTGATTCACTGGCAGCGCAAAGGTGTGATTCTGCCCGCCTATAAAGGAACGTGGAACGAGCAGTGGACAAAATCGGGCGCGATTGTTCCGGAGAAGATCAACGGAAAATGGTGGATGTACTATCTGGGCACGCGAAAAGATTCGGATGGTAAGTCGCGCGACTACATGGGGCTGGCGTCGTCAGACGATCTGCTGCACTGGGCCGATGCTACTGCCAAACCGGTTCTGGACCGGCGTCCCGGGGCGTTTGACTCGCGGGTAATGGAGCCGGGGCCGCCGCCCTACATCACCAGGGCTGGCATCTTGCTGCTCTACAACGGCGCGGACGAAAATCTGGTGTACGGCCCGGGCTGGGTGCTGTTCGACCGCCACGATCCAAGCCGGGTCCTTGCACGCGCCGATCACGCCTTTATCAAGCCCGAACTGACATGGGAAAAGGTGGGCAATGTGGCCAACGTGATCTTTATGGAAGGCGCGGTTGTTAGTGCGCAAGCGGCGTCACAGCTGGACCTGATCGGCTTTTACGGCGCTGCGGATAAGTTCATCGGGTCGATGCGCATCCGGGTAAGTCTGCAAAACGCGCGTCCTTGAGCCGGGCGGGTGATTCAGAGATCGTCTGAATTTAAGAAGATCTATGTAGTAAGCGTAACCTCCGGCGATGGCCCAGTCGCGATCGTCACCCAGCTAGAGAAATCTGTCGCCCTTTGCTGTCTTCAGCGCCGCGACTTGCGCAGCGCCTCCGGATGGCCGATAATCCAAGATCAACTCGGAAACTAAACGGTAGACCATTATGGCGGATCTATTCTCATAGTCTCCATCCTGCTGTTTGTTTCGTCTTTGTTTTCGTAGTAATCGGCAGACACAAGCCGCCTCATCAGGAATTGGCCGCACTTCTGATCGATATAGAAGAAAGCCAGAGAGCCCAAGCCTAGGCTTTAATGGGAGTCACTACTTCGTTGCTTCACGGTTTGATAATCGTGATCGCTGACCGGCCCTAGCCAAATCGTCTTGCCCTTCGAGGTCGGCGTAACGGCTATGTAAGCAAAGGTGCTATTCGGTGCTGCGGCGTGCCAATGCTCCACGCCCGGAGGGCACTTGATCACATCTCCTTTGCGAACGATCCGCGCCGGCTTGCCCTTCTCCTGGTAATAGCCAACGCCTTCGGTGATGAGCAAAACCTGTCCGGCAGGATGGATGTGCCAATCCAGCTTTGCACCAGCATCGTAGGTCGCTACAGCGATACCCGGATCGAAGGTGCTGTCGCCAACTACCAATTCATTCAGCCAGATGTTGCCGGTGTGGTTCTTCGAAGTTGAGAGCTCGCCCTTCGGGAAGATTGAGTCGCTTGATTGTGCCTGTGCTTGGATGAGGCATCCGAGCCCCATTGCAAGAGCGATGATTCTTAGCAAGGTTTTCATTGTATGTTGTGTCTCTTATTCATCAGCGGGTGATTAGTTTCTCACTTCAGAAGTCGGCGCGTTTCCCGAATTCGGTGGCTAACTGCATCACATCAAGGCGCGCTTTCCAGGGGTCTGGAATCGCGGCGGCCGACCCATCAGGAAGAAAGTCGAAGATCAAATCCTTGCTCGGGTGGTAACGGGGCCAAGCTGGCAAACCCGGCCCATTCGGATCGCCGGTTTTTGCGAAGTTGACCCAATAGCTTTGTGCCATCCGAGAGACCGCCTGATCCTGGGCTGTCGCGGGCGGCGGTGGAGGACCAAAGCCTCCGATTCCTAAGGTGCCGAACACGAAGCTGATTTCGCCGCCGTGCGGTGTTCCTGCCCGGAACATTTGCCTCATGACAGTCTGAACGTAAGAGAACCGGTAGAGGTAGACGGGCGAGCCGTTGGTCGCGAAAGCACGCGCCGCGAAGCGGGCCGGCTCTGCCTGGCCGAAGTCGTCATTTGCCTCAGCTAGCAGCGCCGCCAATTCCTTCGATCCGTCAGGGTCGTAGGCGGCCTTCGCCTGAGCGCTCCACTGGCCGAATCGAGCGAAAAGCTGCTCCTTGTTTGTCGCTCTCACTCGGTTACCTGCAGTATCTGCGCTGTTGCTTCCGAGCATGAGCGGGATATGCGGCTCGCGATGGGCCTTATAGGCGGTCTCCGCCGTCTCCGTGATCAGGTTGCCGTCCAGGATCGGCGTCGTCTCATAGGACTGAACGCTGCCGCCCGGTTGGGCCGGAGCGCCGCGAATAACCTGTTCGGCACTCAGAGCGCGTAATTTAGCCAAAGCGGCGTGATCCGTTCCTTCGATCCCCATGGATTTCGCGAAGTTGATCCCGATCGTCTCGGCCGAGACCGGATAGTTTGGATCGACGCCATCCTTGCTCATTGGCCGCGCTGTGAGCACGCTGTCACGCGAACCGCCAGACTCAACGATTGCCTTCTGAAACAGGCCGCGCGCCAGCGGCGAAGTCATGAGGCTGTGCACCGAGACACCGCCTGCCGAGAATCCAAAGATTGTGACGTTGTTTGGATCGCCTCCGAATGCAGCAATATTCTGCTGCACCCATTTGAGGGCTGCAATCTGATCCATGTACGCGTAATTGCCCTTAAGCTCGTCAGGATGTTCCTGACTGAGTGCCGGAAAGGCGAAGAACCCGAAACGTCCCACACGGTAATTGGCAGCGACCAGCACGACGCCGTGTTTCGCAAACTGAGTTCCCGAAGTAAAAGCGGCGGCGCTCGAACCCCCAGTGAAACCGCCTCCGTATATCCACACCATGACGGGCAGCTTCGCGTTCGACGCGGCAGCTGAAGGCCGCCACAAATTGATAAACAGGCAATCTTCCGCTGAAGTCGGTGACATGGATATTGAAGTGGCGCCTGGAGTGAATCCCGCCTGTGCACAATCCGCACCGAACTTACCTGCATCGCGCACTCCTTGCCAGGGTGGCAAAGGTTGGGGTGGACGCCAGCGCATCTCGCCGACGGGCGGAGCAGCAAACGGAATTCCCTTGAAGCTTGAAACATCACCTTCGATTACCCCGCGCACCATTCCGCTGGAGATATGAACCGTTGGCCCTGCAGTCGTCGCTGCGGAACTGACACTGCTGCCGGGAGGCGTCTGCGCAAGCATCGACTTCACACCTATCAGGAGACAGAACCCGAGAATTGGGAGTTTGAATTTCAACTCTTTGTCCTTTTTTGTTCTCTTCGCTCCGCTATCGACCTAGATTCCCGTCATCTTCAACGCCGGTTCGGGCAAACGAGCGCCTTCCAGGGCGAGCGCGTCAGCTGACGCATTTATCTGCTTGATCTCGCTCTCGCTAAGCGTCACCTCCGTAGCGCCAAGATTCTCTTGGAGGCGATTGAGCTTCGTCGTCCCGGGGATAGGTACGATCCAAGGCTTCTGCGCGAGCAGCCACGCTAAGGCGATCTGCGCCGGAGTCGCTCGCTTTCGATCCGCCGCCGTCTTGACGACGTCAACCAACGCCATGTTGGCTTTGCGAGCCTCGGGAGAGAAACGCGGAACGTGATTGCGGAAATCGGTTGCGTCGAACTTTGTGTTTTCGTCGATCTTGCCGGTGAGGAAGCCGGCACCGAGCGGGCTAAAGGGGACGAAGCCGATTCCCAACTCTTCGAGGACTGGGAGCAATTCTGACTCCGGTCCTCTCCAGAAGAGTGAGTATTCACTCTGGACAGCAGTTACAGGCTGCACGGCGTGAGCGCGACGAATGGTGCTGACTCCGGCCTCCGACAGACCGAAGTGTTTCACCTTGCCTTCGGTAATGAGGCCCTTCAGCGCACCGGCCACGTCTTCGATCGGAACCTGAGGATCTACGCGATGCTGGTAGAAGAGGTCAATGCGGTCAGTCCTCAGGCGACGGAGCGCTGCTTCGGCGACCAGCTTGATGTGCTCTGGGCGGCTATTGGTGCCAGGACGTCTCGCTCCGGTCTCAAGGTCGATGTGGAAGCCGAATTTGGTCGCAACGACAACCTTCTTGCGGATGGGCTGCAAAGCCTCGCCGACCAGTTCTTCGTTCTGAAAAGGGCCATACGCCTCGGCGGTGTCGAAGAAGGTGACCCCCTGGTCGTGAGCCGCGCGGATCAAATCGATCATCTGCTTTCGGTCCGCCGGCGGCCCATACACCGAAGTCATGCTCATGCAGCCCAGCCCAAGAGCCGATACCCTGAGCCCGGATTTTCCTAATGTGCGCGTTTCCATAACTAGCGATTCACAAGGCTTTGGTGCTGGGCGGAGTACCTGTTGCCCTGCACTTTGATTCCAGTTAGCGCATCGCCTATAGCTTTCAGATCGTCGGGACTTAGTTCGATGGAAGCCCCGCCAAGGTTCTCTTCAAGGCGATGGAGTTTTGTCGTACCGGGTATCGGAACGACCCAAGGTTTCTGCGCCAGCAGCCACGCAAGGGCGATCTGTGCATTGGTGACGTTCTTTTTTTCTGCGATTGCGCTGATGACATCCACGAGAGCCTGATTCGCCTTGCGCGCCTCAGCACTGAAACGCGGCACTGTGTTCCGGAAGTCCGTCTTGTCGAACTCAGTCCTGTCGGAGATCGCTCCGGTAAGAAAGCCCTTTCCCAGTGGGCTAAACGGGACAAACCCGATCCCAAGCTCCTCAAGTGTCGGGAGTATCTCTTTTTCCGGCTCTCGCCACCAAAGAGAGTATTCGCTCTGGAGCGCGGTGACAGGCTGAACAGCATGCGCGCGTCGGATACTCTCGGAACCAGCTTCGGACATTCCGAAGTGCTTCACTTTGCCTTCCTGGATGAGCTGCTTTACCGTACCGGCAACATCTTCGATCGGGATCTTTGGGTCGATACGATGCTGATAGAACAAGTCAATTGCATCCACCTGCAACCGCTTCAAGGCAGTCTCCGCAACCTCGCGGATACGCTCGGGACGGCTGTCGAGCCCTTGCGACGGAACGCCGTTCACGAAGCCGAACTTTGTCGCAATTACTGGCTTCTCTTGAACTGTTGCGAACGCTTCGCCAAGCAGTTCTTCATTCTTAAAGGGCCCGTAGGCTTCGGCGGTATCGAAAAAAGTCACGCCTGCGTCGTACGCGGCTCGAATCAAGTTGATGGCCGAGGTCTTTTCGGTCGCAGGCCCATAGCCAAAGCTGAGCCCCATGCAACCGAATCCGAGAGCCGAAACCTCAAGACCACTCCTGCCCAACAATCGCTTCTGCATATTCCAAAGCTAACCGTCTAGCCTGAAACGCGCCCTGCGAAATGCGTCAATCCTTCTTCCGATCACGACAGTTCGGGAACGGCCCTGACGTCTTTTGCAGGCGCTTTGTCGTCTTTGGCGTGGCAAGGGCAGTTCAGTTTCATTACTATTCGATCAGGGAGGGTTCGGGCATGTTGAAGCATTTTCGAGTTCCAGGTCGTCTCGCGGTCAAACTCAAGGAACTCGATATATCTGTCCCTACAGTTCTTCGCAAAGCTGGACTCCCACGCGATCTGTTCGAACAAACAAGGATTCTTGTTTCGACCGATGAGCTGTTCGCATTATGGCGATCGATCGACCAAGTCAGCTCCGATCCTTTGATCGGTATCAAGCTCGGAGTCGAAACCAAGACAGAACGTTTTCACCCGATGGCGATTGCGGCTCTTTCGACAGAAAACCTCGTAGCCGCCTCCGAGCACATGGCTCGCTATAAGAAACTGACCGCACCGGAAGAGATTCTGCTGCAACTCGATCAGGACGAATTTAGCGTCAGCTTCCGATGGCTGCTTGCCGTTGAAGCTGAGCCGCCAGCGCTGACGGACTATTGCTTTTCCTGGATGCGCTCCTTGGCACGACATGGGACCGGTACTGAGCTGAACCCGCTGCGAGTGGAGTACGTTCAAGAGCGCCCGAGCCGGAGGCAGATCGAGCGCAGTCTCGGTTGCGAGCTCGTTTTCAACGCACCGTCGAACGCGATCATCTTTCGCGCTTCAGACGCCACGACACCCTTTGTCACAAGAAACGCGGAGCTCTTGGATTTGCTCGCGCCTCAATTTGAGGAACAGTTGAAGCAATACCAGGAAGAGGATAGTTTCCTGGAGTTGGTGCGTCGCGCAATTCAGGACAAGTTGACAGGCCACCGTCCCTCTATCGACTCGGTCGCCCAAGCCTTGCATATTACTCCGCGTACTTTGCAACGCCGTCTGCAGGACTCGGGTTCCAGCTATCAGCGGCTGCTTGATGAAGCACGTCACCAGATGGCCCGCTACTACCTAAGCAACTCAGCTCTGGAGTTGAATGAAGCGGCGTACCTGCTTGGCTTTGAAGATCCAAACTCCTTTGGGCGAGCATTTCGGGTTTGGGAAGGTGTGCCGCCAAGCGACTGGCGAGAGATGCATCGGACCTCGAAAGCAAACTGACTGATAGCAAATTGCGCAAAATGCCCGCGACCAAGTACAGCTGGATTTCCTAGGCAACCTGTCTGCTAAGCATCGAAGACGGAAATTCGTTTTATTTTGCATCTCGGCAAGTCGGACCAATGCTGCAGGTTGCTCGTGCGTGGTCGCGATCATTTACAAAGCCCAATGCAGTTTCCGGATTGTGGCTGGGTTACGCGCCACTCGGAAAAGGGACGTGCTTGCCCGGTTGTGCAAGACATCAGAGTCCGTCATTGGCCTACCATTGCATAAACGTTCCTTTGCGCAATGAACGCCCCGATGGGAGAGATTCTGGCCCAAGGCCGAGGAGCAATGGGGTTTGGAGCAGTCCTTACCGCCACCTTCAGTAAGAACGCCTGGCTCGCCGGGCAGCCGATTCCGATGCCGGGTTCTGGATCGGCGCCCCCGGGGCGTTTGACTCGCGGGTTAGTGCGCAACGCGGCGTCACAGCTCCACCTGGCCGGCTATTACGGCGCTGCGGATAAGTTCATCGGGTCCATGCGTATCCGGGTAACTCTGCAAAACGCGCTTGCTTGAGCCGGGCGGTTGTTGACCCATGATAGCGAGCAGCGCGCCTCGCTCGTTACAATTCGCTCTATCGGAGGCGATTGTGTTGAAGCCCGTCCGGGACCTGCGTTTGAGAGATAAAAAGGCAGGCTGGCTAGCATGGGTGCCGCTTGCAGCTTTTCTGTTGGCTCAGGCACAACCGGCATCGACCCCCGTCTTGCGTTCTTTCGATCGTGTTCTGCTGCTGGAAGAGAAAGCCGAAACCTCGGCCGGCGTGAGCGTGGGCGACGTCAACGGAGACGGCCTACCGGATATTGTTCTTGGCAAAGGGCGGCATTGGCCGCTCTTCAATCGCGTGCTTTTGAACAATGGCCATGGCGGCTTCATCGCCAGCAACCTGGGAACCGCGCCCGACCGGACCTATTCGGCCGCGCTGGCCGATGTCGATGGCGACGGTCACCTGGACATCGTGGTCAGCAACGATGCGCCCGATCGCAAACTTGTCTACCGGAATGACGGCAAGGGCCACTTTACTGAATTCGGCACCTTCGGCGATCCCAAGTGGAGCACACGGTACGTGACCTTGGCAGATCTGAACGGTGACGGCTATCCGGACATCGTGGCCGCCAACCGCGGCGACTATCCGGACTTGGTGAATGGAAAACCCGGTGATGGCCGTCTAGTTCCCGCACCGAGTTACGTCTGCCTCAACGATGGCAAAGGGCATTTCCCGGCTTGCCAGCCGCTGCCGACTGAATCGGCGACCTCGATCGTAGCGGCGGACTTCGACGGAGATGGCGCGCTCGACCTGTTCGTGCCTCATCGCGACGGCGGGCAGAGCATCGTGCTTTGGAACGACGGCAAGGGGCACTTCCCGACCTCGACCAAGGTAGGGCCAGCTAGAGCCTGGATTCGCATGGGCGCCGCCGGCGACCTAGACGGCGACGGGCGGCCCGATCTAGCGATCATCGATGAACGCCTCAAGGCTACTTTCATCATCTTTAATCGCGGCGGACGCCAGTTCGGAGAACCGGTCAGGCTTCCCGGCCCTGAGCGGCCGCCATACTGCCTGGCGATCGCCGACTTGAATCGCGACAAGCGGCCGGACATCATCGTGGGCTACGTGGAGTTGCCCGGATCGGTATACTTCAACACCGGGCAGGGCCGCACGTTCCGCGAGGTCCCCTGGAACGATGGCAAGGGCACCGTGTACGGCCTGGCCTTTGCCGACTTCGATGGAGAAGGCTGGCCGGACATTGTGGCGGCACGTTCCGATGCTCCCAATGGCATCTGGTTCAATACGAAACCGGGCGGCGGGCGCTAACTCCGTATATGAACCGGTTTTGGATCGGTAGATCCGAGAAAGTTTTGCTGTACAAGTGATTGTCAGGGGAGGCACGATGGAAAACAACGACGATCCGTTTGTAGGAACTTGGGTGTTGATCCCGGAAGAATCGCAGTTTGATCAGCACCATAAGCCTTCACGGGGGACAATGCAGTTCGCCCGCGATGATGATGGCTACCTGATGAATGCCGAAGGATTCACCAACGGCAAGACTATTCGCGAGCCGCCACAAAAGTTTTACTTGGACGGGAGCGAACATCCTGTTTCAGGAGCACCCGGCGTGAATGCCGCCTCTACTCGTGTCGACAGCAACACAATGCGCGTTGTGGTACGCCGTGGTAACGAGAGTTTAGGGGACGGCCTTTATACCGTTTCTTCCGACGGCCGCACTTTGACCACAACGCTTTCAGGCGTAGATTCCGAACAGCGAAGGTTTCACAGTGTGGTCGTTTGGAGACGCCTCGAGGCTCACTGAGCGCGATTGTTCCCCGGAATCTACATAACAGATTAGAACCATGCTTTTCGGGCCGTCATGACGATAAAGAGTAGATTCTTGTTAGGTACAGCCATATCGGTTGTACTGGCCGCATTGGGTATGCCACGCCAATCTCTCTCGAAGAGGCCCGTTCGTACCTAAAGCGATCTACCGCGGTTTACGTATGCCGTGCACGGAAGCGTCTCGGCGCTCTTGCAATCCAGCGCCGACGCGTTCGAGGTCTTTGCCGAAAAGATAGATCTTGACTTGCAAACCATTCTCAAAGACTATGCCGTCACAGATAAAGTGAGAAGCGCTCTATTGAGCTATGGCGCCACGGGTCCGCTCGTTGAGATAGACAAATGGCTGTCTCCCACACCAGAAGCGAGCTCGGGAATTGGCGTGTGCTTCAGCAGAGTCGGCCTCAAGCGTGAGATCCGGCGATGGCCGAACGAATTCTCCCGTAAAATCGCGGCCCGTCGTAATAAATCGACCTTTGCGATCGTTCTTTGTTTAGGAACGAATCTGACACGCAGAGCGCGAGCGCGGAGGCTATGTAATGACCTTGTTCGAAACCTTATTCCAGGACTTGCGTTACGCGGCGCGCACCTTGCTCCAAAATACCGGGTTCGCTGCCGTTTCGATCTTTGCCCTGGCACTCGGTATTGGCGTCAATACAGTTGCGTTCACGGCATACAAGGCGTTCATCGCGCGGCCGCTCGACGCTCGCGATCCTGGTGAGATGGTCAACATCGCGTTGATGCGCGACTCGGGCGCCGCCGATTTCGCTTTCAGCTATCCGGACTACCTGGCGTATCGGGATTCAGCCCGTTCCTTCAGTGGCCTGATCGCTTTTAACCCGGAGCGCATGAGGCTCTCGGACGCGGGTGGCGTTATGGGTCAACGCGCTTCTGAGGCCTCCACCTTCGTTGTCTCCGAAAACTACTTCAAGGTTCTTGGAGTCGCGGCGTTACGCGGCCGTACCTTCGAGTCGATAAGCATTCCCGATCTGGTGGCCGCGCCCGCGGTTCTTATCAGTGAAAACTACTGGCAGAGGCGTTTTGCCGGGGATCCGGGCACGCTGGGGAAACCCATCCGTCTAAATGGCGTTGCCGTTACCATAGCTGGAATTACGCCGCACGATTTCACCGGTACAAGTATCGAAGCGCCTGATTTCTGGCTTCCAATCAGCCTCGAGCCGCTGGTTCACGCCGATGAGCATTGGCTAAGCGACCGCGAAACCCAGCGCTACCGCCTGTTTGGCCGCCTCGCTCCTGGCGTCGATATCGGGCGGGCCCGGGCGGAAATGACTACCGTGGCCGATCGTCTCCGTACCCTCCACGATCCCCGCTCCGTGTTGTCTAAGCCTGCTACTGCGCTCGTCTGGCCAGGCTCTCCGTTGCCTCTCCCCCTGAAGCTGTACCGGGGACTGACATTGACCATTCTGCTGATTATGTTCGCCGCCGGGTTGGTGCTGGTTGTGGCCTGCGCCAATGTCGGCAGCCTGCAACTGGCTCGCGCCAAATCCCGCGAGGATGAACTGCACATACGGCTATCCCTTGGAGCCAGCCGGATACGCATCATCAGACAATTGCTGACGGAAAGCGCTTTGCTGGGCCTGCTGGCGGGCACCGTAGCGCTTCTCTTCACCTGGGCGTTGCTGAAAATATCTGTGGCCTTGGCCACCCGAGGCTTGCCTCCCCAAGAGGGGACCGTCATTTTCGACGTGACTCCCGGCCTCGGAATCTTTGTCTACGTCCTTACCATTTCTCTGGCTGCCGGTATGCTCTTCGGGCTCGCCCCGGCGATGGAGAGTTCGCGCTGCGCGCTTTCCTCAATTTCCAGAGGCAGTACTTCGCCTGTTCGCAGCCGCCGGGTCCAAGACTTCCTCATCACCGCGCAGGTTTCCGTTTCCCTCGTCCTGATGATCTCCGGAAGCATGTTGATTCGAAGCGCCATCAACTCGCTAAAGATGGAAACCGGCTATGAGAGCAAACACGTCATCGATCTCGATTTAAAATTCCCAGAGGGGTCGATATACACCGCCGCCCGGAAGATTACTCTGGTCCATGAGCTTCGCACGCGCCTAGCTGTCCTGCCCGGAGTGGCTGCCATCACCAGCGCTCGGCCGCCGAGCGATAACTTCATGTTTCGAACAGGCGCGGCGCCCCTTTATCGAGAGAAGTCATCGGCCCAAAATGTGGAGTCGATGCTCCATTACACCTACGTTGAGGCAAACTACTTCCAGACCCTTGGCATTCCGCTGTTCCTGGGCCGTAGTTTTCAGCCGTCGGCCGGCCAATCTGAGCACTCCGTCATTCTCAGCGAATCAGCCGCCAAACAGCTATGGCCCGGCAAGAACCCCATCGGTCGCAGCCTTCGGTTAGGCGCTACCGACGAACAGTTCCACAGTCGCGCTACGGCAGACGATCGGAGCGAACTTCTTGCAGACGGACCGGCCTACCAGGTCGTCGGCGTTGTCCGCGATACACGTGGGGTTGAGTATGACGGCAGCGACTCCAAACAGGTCTACCTGCCGATGCCTGAAGGCCGGCTTCCGAACCATCCCGTACTCATTCGGACCCAGTCCGACGCGGCTCAAATCCTAAGAGCGATCGACCCGCTCATCTCCTCGATTGATCCCGACTTGATGACAACCGCTTCCACTCTCAATGAAATGCTTCGCCAGTCGGCACCGTTCATCGGCTCCAGCCTTGCAGCAGCTATTGCATCTACGGTCGGCCTGTTCGGTCTTCTGCTCACCTTGATGGGCATCTATGGCACGGTCAGCTATATTGTTGCGCTCCGCACGCGCGAAATCGGCATCCGCATGGCTGTCGGCGCGCAGAGGCGCGACATTCTCGGACTCATCCTGCGGGAAAGCACGCGGCCCGTGCTTGCTGGATTGGTTGCGGGAATGTTTCTCGCTGTGGGCGCCTCTTATCTGCTGCGGGGCGTGCTCTATGGAGTCCATACCGTCGATGGCGTCTCATTCGCCGGCGTATCCCTCTTGTTTTTGGCGATTGCGCTGCTTGCCTCTTACCCACCGTCCCGGCGAGCCATGCGCGTCGATCCCGTGGTGGCGCTCAGATATCAGTAGCGTTGGTCGTAGGTTATGTGCTCAGTTGCATAAACCCTGGATGCTGTTGAAAAACTCGTTATGCACTCATAGGAGCCGATATGGGCCAACTTCCGGCGTGCGGTGTGAGGCTTAGAGGAATCCGGCAGGAACCTCGATCGACTCGTCCCACATGGCGACGGGGCTTCAAAAATGCCCGACCGCAGCGGGTAGCCAATCACGGAATGGAAACCGCGACTCCCCGAACGTCAACGCTAAGAATCGTTACTCCAGGTGCTGACCAGTCGAAAGCTGGTTGTGCTAAGCTCCAAGCCTGCTGTTCCGTTTCAAAAAGGACCAAGCCCAGCCCTTTGCCGTCCGACGGATCTAACCAACACCCACTGCGGAACCCTTCCGACGAAGTTATCTCAGGTAGGATTTGCGTGGTGAAAGCGGCTGCAGCCGCCGTTGCCTGCGCGGTGTCGATGGCTAACTTTACAACCGCCGCGTACATGGCCTGAGTCTATCAGTGCGGTGCCTGCGCGGGATTTAGTCGTTGCATCCAGTTCGTTGGCAACCCGGAGTTGATCGTTTGGCAAGCGCACAAAGCGTGCGCCAAGGACTTATAAACATTCCAGCAATAAATGTTTGTGGTGACGTTCGAGTGTTCGCGATCGTCTTTTTCATTGATTCCTTGATGCGTTCTCAATTCTACTTCTGCGGAGTCGCGCTGCTCATCATGATGGGTCAAAACACAAATCGGAGTCGCTGTTCTACTACTTTCGAATCGAAGACGCTCACATCGCGCGCACATGCCCGAATTCTGAAAACCCACCTTGGTGTACGTAGATCGTTGTGCTAAAGAGCTCGAGAATGTCGAATTAGCAATAGCGTTTGATCGTCAATCTGCTTGCCGTGCTGAAACGCGCGATCTCTAAGCCGCCGAGCAAGCTCGGGCAAGGGAGCACACGCATTCTCAATCAATACGGATTTCAGCGGCTCCAGACCCAGGTCACGATCATGATCATCGACGACCTCAGTAATTCCGTCAGTAAGGAACACGAACACGTCGCCAGATCCACTGGACGTATCCGAAACCTCGAACTGCACATGGCTGAGCAGAGCGATTGGAAAATTAGAGACCGACCGCTCGCTTACCGTGCCTGCCAGGCGATCGAAGTGCAGAACAGGCACATGGCCGGCAGTCGCGAGTTCCATCTTGCCTTGCGTAATAACTCAAGAAGGCGAGCGTCAAGTACATATTGGGGGCGCTGAGCGGCAGCAACACTTGATTCAGCGCCGGAAGGAAACCGCAGGGTTCAACGGCGGCTAGCCAGGTTCGAGCCGCGCTCTTCACCATGGTCATAAGTACTCCCGCAGGTACGCCATGCCCAGAGACGTCCGCCACGTAAGCGAACCAACCACGGTCATGCTGGACAAAGTCAACCAAATCTCCACTTACTTCACCGCTGGGCCAAGAGCACCCGTAGAATTCGAACGGATTCACCGCTGCCTTGATTTCGGGTACCAGACTTCGATGGATTGCGCCTGCAAGGCGGATTTCGGTTAGTGTGTCGTAATAGCGTCTGCCGTCAGTGATGAAAGCGTAGAGGAACAGGTTGTATCCAGCGCTGACTAAAACGGTGGCGACCGCGGCATTCAAGAGCGCGTGGTGCTCGAAAGTGGCGACATGGAATGCGTGAATGCTTCGGCCTTTGCTGAAGACCATCACAAGCCAGATATTTGCGGCAGCTTGTAGGCAACCGACGATCCCCATCGCCTTGAACATGCGCCGTGTACCAGTGGCGATCCAGAGAGTAGCGGCCAAGCCGTTGACGAAGGCAAAACAGATATTGGAAGTAAAAGTGGCGGCAAAGACCGTACCCCAAATGAAACTCAACGAGGCGATGAGGCAGAACACAGCGCCTAGGAATCGCGCGGAAGAGAGTGCAGGCAGGCGTGTTGAGTACTCAGCATTCTGTCGCCAGCGCGAAGCCATCTCCACAATTCTAGAGGTTACGGTAAGCTCCCGTTCGGAAGCGATTACTGTCGTGCGCGGTTCTTGGCGAAGAAGATCGAGGGCATTGGAACTCCCGCAGGCCGGCTGCGGTAACATCTTTTGGCGTCTGGAGGTCTTGCGTGCTCTGGTTCTACAAATCTTTCTTTCCTGTTCTCTGGATCGCCTTCTTGACCTATTGGCCGATCAAAGCCGTCGGTACGAAGACCACCACCGGCCCCTATGCCGTGATCCGTCACCCCATCTACACCGGCATTCTGGCCGGGTTGCTTGGCACCGCGATCGCCCTCTCTCAGGTGCGCGGATTTATCGCTTTCGGCCTTATCGTCCTCGTGCTCTGGCTCAAGCTCCGCATGGAGGAGCAATGGATGCGCTCCCAGTTTGGGGAGACATACGCCACCTATGCGCACCAGACTGCAGCCTTAGTGCCATACCTCCTCTGATCGCTGGGTGGCGATTTCCGCTCCCGCAAGAGCGGAGTTGAACCGACCTGAGGAGTTGAATTGCCATGTCAATTCTCGGTTCCGGCGAGTAACGGCAACCCGGACAAGGGACGCTCGGCAGGGTTGTACAGTACGGCCCGCGACTTGCATAAACGTCGGATGGTGTTGAAAAACTCTTTCGCAAAGCAATCCGGCTGGACCAGCGGAGGTTCCGGGGCGCTCAACCCCACGAGGGATGGTCTCGCTTTCAGGCCTTTCCTATCGCCGGTTCGTTCGGTCGGCATCAGCCGTAACGCTGGCTGGTTGCAGCCCGAAGCGTTCTTTCGCGCGTTCTAACATTTGCCGGGCAGCAACGATCTCCTGGCTGAGGCGCGCTGGAGTCGGCAGTACGCCGGCGATGATGCAGCTTTGGTTATCGATGAGATAGTTGTCGTTGCCGTTTTTGAGACGGTCACACCCCAGTAAGCGGATTCCGATGCTCCTCGCTTGCTCGACAGATCTGCTTCCCGGTCGGTCGCCGAGATCTTCATGGGTGGCAAGTTCGGATAGGTGCGGCGCAGTTCGAGTTTACCTTCCGCTTCGGACGAGAACGGATCAGAAGGCTGGGGCGGCCCCGCGACAACATTCTCGCACTCGACCTGCTCCACGTACTCGCGCACGGTGCGATTGACTTTAGCAGTCTCCGGCAGTTGTTCACGAGTGATCGCCCGGTCAGGACTGGCGTCTGCGCGAATTTGCGTATTATCCACTGAGAGACCGGCACCTTTCAAGAGCCCGATGTTCATACACTGCTGGACAATTCGCTCGAAGAGTTCAAGAAAGAGCGGTGATTCCTGAAAACGGCCGTGCCGATTCTTGGAAAATGTCGAGTGATGCGGAACCTCTCGATCCAACCCGAGGCCAGTGAACCAGCGATACGCCAAATGCATCCCAAAACGTCCTCGACCAGGCGGCGCTCACTTGTGATTCCGTACAGATATCCGATCAAAAGAATGCGGAGCAGTACCTCTGGATCAATTGATGGCCGCCCTGTGTGGCTATAACTTGCACTCAAGGTCTCGCGCACGAACGCAAACTCGACGTGCTGGTCCACGAGTCGCAGCAGATGATCTGCAGGAATATGATCTTCGATTCGGAAGTAATAGAACAGCGGCTCAGACGTGTGTTGTAACCCATCATGATGAGCAGTGCGCCTCCGCATAGTTTGGTCGAGGACAACATCAAGAGTTCAATAAAAAGACGCGCACGGAGGCTTGTACGTCACCGCAAACATTTCATTACCGCATTATTTTTGAGATCGTTCCCGTAGCTTTTTAAAAATCCCTTTTCCGGGTTCCCAACTACTGGGTCGGAATCCGCCGAACGTCAACCCCAACGCCAGGAGCCGCTTCCAACGACTGATCCTTTGCGCCCATAATCAAAAGCCACAAGATGGCCGCGGGTTCGCCCAATGTTAACGGAATGTTCGCGAATCGGCTCACGATATTCGCGTAACTCGGCAAAAGAAACGGCGTAAGACTTACGGCCAGGTATCCGAAACATGCAGCGATGAGCAGCACGCCCAGGAAGCGGGGAAGGAAACCCGATTTCCATACACAGACCCCGAAGTGGAAAAGCCAGAGGCCAAAAATCCAGCCGACGTCATACCCGTAGCCACGCACACCGAGAAACAGCATGGCCAGGGATTCCCTTTGCGGTTGGTCGAATACCGACAGGAAATCCGCGCCGCGCAAGAGCGTCAGGGCCGCGATATCGCTTACCGCGTTCATGCACATTATGGGAACGAATGCCAGACCGAAGATCACCATCAGGGAAGCATGCGTCTTGCTCGCCCCGCTCAGCAGTCGGTAAAGAACCCAGAGCAGATAGATAAATTCGACCGCGCAAATCACTTCGGAGGCGATGCCGAGGCGGAAAAGCCTCTCGGAAGCCAGGATATTCCCGGCGGTTGCCGCTGCGTTCCCAGACACTACCAGCCTGCTGGGGACATAGATGATGCTGAAGAAGCCGGTCACTCCGTTGACTAGATACAGAACGCCCGCGATCCTCGCCGTCCGCTTGGTTGCCTTCATACCTCTCCGCCTTGCTCACAACTCTCGCTGGAGATACAGCCCGCATCCTCTGGGCTGCCCGGCTGGGCAGCGGCAGGCCAACTTCCTGAACCGGTTCTCGCCAATAGGGACAGAGCTACCCCTTCGATCTGACGCATCGTAACACCCTGCCTCTCGTATGGCGACCGACTCGCACGTTGGAGGTTGCCCGCCCAACGACTCCAGATGCCAAGCGTAGATCAGAGTTTTTCAACAGTATCGAAGGGTTTGGGCAACTTGTTGCCGTTCAAGGCTGCTGTAGACAAGCTACTCAATCTCTCGTAGAATGTCTACACAATGAATGAAAAACTCGAGTTGCTGCAAGGGACGCTCGATTTATTGATCTTGCGGACTTTGCTCAGCGGCGCGGCCCATGGGCATGCCATTGCCAAGCACATCCAGAGGACGTCGGAGGAGCTGTTGCAAGTGGAAACCGGGTCGCTGTATCCAGCGCTGCATCGGCTGGAGGCGAAGGGATGGATTGAAGCAACCTGGGATCTATCAGATAAGGGCAAGCGGGCCCGGTACTACAAATTGACGCGGGAGGGACGGAAGCAGCTCTCAAACGAGCGGTCGAAATGGGATGCGTTCACGCGTGCGATGGGGTTGATTTTAGCTGGCGATGTACGCTCATGACTGGAAATTTTCGGAAACTGCGATGGCTCTTTGCCCGGCGCCGGCGCGATGCGGAGCTTGAGACGGAACTCACGTTCCATCTGCAAGAAGAAGCAGAGGAGCACGGATACGATGCGGCTCGGCGTGAGCTAGGGAATGTCGGGTTAATCAAAGAGGATACGCGCGCGATGTGGGGATGGACTTGGATCGAGCAATTGTTGCAAGACGCCCGCTATGCAGCGCGGACTATGCTGAAGAATCCTGCATTCACGGCACTTGCGGCATTGTCGCTGGCGCTGGGAATCGGCGCGAACACTGCGATTTACAGTTTTATGGACGCGGTATTGATGCGCTGGCTGCCGGTCCGCGACCCGGGATCGCTCGTGTTGCTGCAATGGCACGCCAAGCACCGCAATGGTGAGTCGGTGGTGCAGAGCGAGAGCGGTCACTTCGATGATGACCCGAAGTTGGGCTTGGTCGCGGGAATCTTTCCATATCCGGCGTTCGAGGAGTTGCAGAAATCAACGAGCGTGTTTTCTGCGCTGTTCGCTTATCATCCGTCCCCGAGGTTGACGGTGATGATCGGCAACGGAGTGGAGGTTGCCAAGGGAGAGTACGTATCGGGCGATTTCTTTCGCGGGCTGGGCGTTCCCGCGGATGCGGGACGATTGATCGTGGCTGATGACGATCACATCGGCACCGATGTCGTCGTGATCGGTTACGGATTCGCCCGGAAACACTTCGGCGAGGCAGCGCGCGCGGTCGGGCACAAGATCTTCCTCAACAATTTGCCGTTCATCATCGAGGGTGTCACGCCTCCCGGATTTTACGGCGTGGACTCAGGCTCAGCTCCTGAATTCTATCTGCCGCTGCATGCAGATGCCGCGCTCGATGTAGCAGATGGGGGCAAGCAATCCCGAACGCGCTATCTGGATCAACATTATTACTGGGTCGAGATGATGGGCCGGCTGCGGTCGGGCGTAACGCTGAAATACGCACAGGCACGGGTGGGGCCCATATTCGGAAATTGGGTCGCATCGACGGCTGAAAATGATGCGCAGCGCGCGGATTTGCCCCAGTTTCTGTTAGTGCAAGGGGCACGAGGCGTTGACCGCGTGCGGCGCAATTTTGAGGAGCCGCTAACGATCTTAATGGCGATGGTGGCGCTGATTCTGGCAATCGCGTGCGCTAACATCGCCAATCTGCTGATGTCTCGCGCAACGGCCCGACGGCGGGAGATGGCCGTGCGGTTGAGCATCGGCGCCGGGCGAGGGCGCGTGATCCGGCAGTTGCTCACTGAAAGCGTATTGTTAGCTGCAATCGGTGGAGCCGCGGGCTTGCTGGTAGCGTATTGGAGCGTGCCGGTGCTGCGCGCGATGCTTGCCAGCGGAAGCAGCTTTATTCTGCGTGCCGAGCTAAATCTGCACGTACTCGCCGCGACTGCAGCGCTAACAATAGTTACCGGTATCCTATTTGGACTTGCGCCCGCACTTCAGGCGACGCGTGTTGATGTGATGCCGGCGCTGAAGGAACTGCGTACGGGGAATGCTCGGGGACGGCGGATACCGGTCAGTTTGAGCCAGATACTGGTAATTGCGCAGATTGCGATCTCGCTGGTACTGGTAGTCGCTGCGGGATTGTTCGTGCGCACGCTCTTGAAGCTGGAGTCGATCGACACGGGCTTTACACGAACAAATGTTCTCGTCTTTCAATTGAACGCGAAGCAGGCAGGATACCGGCCGGGCGAACTCCTCTCCTTCTATCGCGGACTCGAGCAGCGCTTCTCGACGATTCCAGGCGTGATCTCTGTGGCGGAGGCGGATTCGCCACTGATCGGGGCTGGAGCGTGGGGTTGGCCCATTGTTCCCGTCGGCAAACCCAAGCCGGAGCACGCTCCCTCTGGTCACGGATCGTTCGGCGGTTGGGAGAACACGCACACGTTGCAGGTGGATGCGCATTTTCTTTCCACGATGAAGATTCCGCTGGTCGCCGGCCGTGGATTCGATAAGCGCGATCGCGCCGGGTCGGCTCCGGTGGCCATCGTGAATGAGGCGTGGGTGAAGGCGAACCTGACAGGTCGCAGTGCAGTTGGCGAGTCCGTCGTGAGCTACGGGCTTGACGACAAGCCCGTACAAATGGAAGTGATTGGCATGGTGAAAAACGCGCTCTATAATCACATCGACGAAAACCTTCCCGCGACGGTGTATCTGCTGCTTGATCAAAATCTCGGAGCGCCGATCGGCGAGATGACGTTCTTCCTCCGAAGTTCAGGCGATCCGCTAAGGTATGCGAGTAGCGTGCGAAACATTGTGCATGAAGCTGACACGCGCATCCCGGTAACAAATATCGCCACTCAGGAGCAGCGGATCGAGGAGGAGATCGGTGACCAGATTTTGTTCGCGCGGCTATCGGCGGGTTTTGCGGGGCTCGCGCTCTCGATCGCGTGCGTGGGTCTCTACGGGACGATGTCGTATGTAGTGGCCCGGCGAACGAGTGAGATCGGAATTCGCATGGCGCTGGGCGCCCGTCGCGGGCGCGTGATGTGGATGATTATGCGGCAGCTCGCGATTCTGTTGGCGGCAGGGCTCGCCGTGGGATTGCCGGTGACGCTCGGTGCCGTGCGGCTACTCGAATCGCTACTCTATGGCATCAAACCAGGTGATCCCGTGTCCATTGTGACTGCGGTGGTGGCAATTGTGATGGCAGCTATTGCGGCCGGTTATGCGCCGGCGCGGCGTGCATCGCGAATTGATCCACTGATCGCGCTGCGGTATGAATAGAGCCGGTTGTCAGTGCGCAAGCGGCGTCACAGCTCGATCTGATCGGCAATGACGGTGCTGGCGATAAGGTTATCGGGTCCATGCGTATCCGGGTACGTCTGCATTGAGCGCGATCCACTATTGAGCACGAGATGCGAGATCTTCTGCAACTCAAAGCGCGCGGTGAAGTGGAATGTGGTTCCCACGCCCTGCTCGCTTTCGAGCCGGATTCGTCCTCCCATCATCTCGATCAGCCGTGAGGAAATCGCAAGGCCTAAACCGGTCCCGCCGTATTGGCGAGTGGTTGAGGTGTCGGCTTGTGTGAAGGGCTCCAAGATGGTCCGCTGTGCTTCCGGGGAGATGCCAATCCCGGTATCTCGCACAGAAAATTTCAGAAGCACTGCGTTGTCTGTCTGGGTCTGCAGATCGACGACAATCACGACCTCACCCCTTGAGGTAAATTTGATTGCATTTCCAGCCAGATTCAGCACTACTTGGCGGAGCCGGGTGGGATCGCCTACCAGAGCGTCCGGCACCTCGTGCCCAACGCGGCAAACAAGCTCCAGGCTTTTTTGACGGGCGCGGAACGCAAGCACACCGAGCGTGTCTCTCAAAGTGTCACGTAAAGGAAAATCAATCGTTTCGAAATCCAGCTTTCCCGCTTCGATCTTGGAAAAATCTAAAATGTCATTCAATATCGCGAGCAATGAGTCAGCCGAGCCTTTGACAATTTCCAGGTATTCGCGCTGCTCCGGCCCGAGGTCCATATCCAGCGCCAACTCGGTCATGCCGATAATGCCGTTCATCGGCGTGCGGATTTCGTGGCTCATGTTGGCCAGAAATTCACTCTTGGCCCGGTTGGCGGCTTCGGCAGCATGCTCGGCGCGAGTACGCTCGGCAATCTCGCACTCCAATATCCGATTCGCGTTTGCCAGATCTGCAGTACGCGCCTGAACCCGAGCTTCCAGTTCCTCGTGGGCCTGCCGCAAATAGGTCGCATTCTCCGCCTCGCGTTTAAAAGTCGAATACATGTTGACGAAAAGTCCCACCAGGACAAAAACGTATCCAAGAATCTTCGTTACATGAGAAGCAAAGAATAGCCCGTCATAGACTCTGGCAGAAAACGACATGTAGGCGAAGTGCCCCGCCGCCGAGATGACGAGAAACAGAACCAACCAATGTTCGAAACGGTCAGTGCCGCTTAACCCTTTTCGAAGATAGCCGATGGCTGCCACTCCAAAGAGGAAAGCCGGGAGCAACTCCTCGGGGCGATGAATAGGCAAATTCGGATAGTAGGCCGGGGGCAGCTTCACGAATGCAAAGAAGAGGAAGGTCAGGACAGTGAATGCTCCAAACGTAAGGTACACAGCGCTGTCTCTGAGCGTGGACATGGAGGGCCGCATCTCTTTCGCTGAAGCCAACAAACTCGCGCACGTCACCACCGACAAGAACACGCGGGACGTGATGCCGCTCCAAGGCGTAAGTGCCGAGAGAGCCGAGGGCGTGAGACCGGCAAGAAATGATGACGTGATCAGCGAGTGGTAGCAATCGAGGAAAGCGGCTCCCAAAAGGCCGCTGCCCAGAAGCAAAAACATGTTGCTTCTTTTTGAGTAGTAGCGTACCAGGGCCATGCTGCCGGCGAGGAATGCCAAAACGGTATTGGCGAGTTCGAGCAGAGTGTGGAGCTCGGCATTGCCGCGCCAAGCCGTATAGTGAAGCGGAATGCCTGCGAGAACCAGAAGGAAGAAGGTGAGAGGGTAGACAAGGCCGCGGGACCACGGCTGGTGCGGTTTCATGGGTACCCCTTTTAGTTGTTGTGTAAAAAGGACGCTAACGTTCTCCCATTTTTAAGTTCAATCAAGGCGACTTCGGGAGGGCACCGGTAGCGCACTGGAAGGGTGGAACAGCCCGCGCCCCAGGTGGTGTAACCTTGCATACCTTCGTGCGACCAGTGGCCCTGGATCAAACCTTTCGGCACGGGAGTGTTCTTCTTGACGGCGCCAATGAAAGGCAAGCGAATTTGTCCGGCATGGGTATGGCCGCACAGATAGAGCTGAATGCCAGCGGCAGCGGCCTCGCGATAAAGCTGCGGCGAGTGCGCCAGCAGAACCTTGAAAGCACCCGACGGGGTTTTTGACATCGCTTTGGGCAGATCGTCGCAGCGATAATCGAAAGAATCATCGACCCCGATGAACCAAACGGACGAGCCGCCAACCGAGACTTCAGCGGCATCGTTTACGAGCATGCGTACGCCCATCTGCTCCAGTTGGATGGCAATCTCGGCTGCATCATGATTGCCGAGAATGCCGATGATTCCAAGGCGCGCGGAGATGCTGGAGATAACGTGCTGCAACCGTGGATACACCTCGGCACAGGCGCCGCGGATTTCGTAGCGGTAGTCGCCGGTGAGCGCACAGAGGTCCGGACGCAGGCGGCGCAACAGGGGAGCGAGTGATTCCGCAAGCCCGTCGACGCCGTCGATGTGGAGATCGGATATATGCAGGATGGTGAAGCCGTCGAACGCCGGCGGGAGATCCGGAAAATGGAGCTGCAGGCTGCGTACGCGCGGCGTGAGAGCATTGCGGACACCGCGGGCGTAAAGGCCTAACGCACGAAATGCAGTCTTCATCAGACGCGGTTTGATCTTCTCCTCATAACAGAGGCGTGCCGCGCTTTTTCGGAACGTCCGGCCGGATCGCGCGAAGTACTCTTCGACGGCGAGTCTCGGCTGCATGCGGTCGAGCAGAGACTCGGAGGCTGAGCTTAAGGGCGGTTCGTTGCTGACAGGCACCTAACTCGATGGTAAGGTGCGCCGGGTGGCTGTCCCGGTGAGATTATTGCTGCTCCGGATCAGAAAGTAAAGCGGCCGACCAGCTGCACATTGCGCGGCTGGGTGACAGTGCCGTTCCACTGCCCGAAATTGGAATTCGACGGATCGTTGTTGAACGGAATGCAATCGCCGAATGCCTGGCCGTCGCACGTGAAGTAATGATTGTTGAATACATTGAATGCTTCGGCGCGGAACTCAAAGGCAGCGCGCTCGTGAATCGTGATCTTCTTCGAAAGGGACAGATTGGTATCACGATACGGAGAGCCTCGAACGCCACTCACGCGCGGACCAACACCGAGATAAGTGCCGTTCGCAAACAGATAACTCGGCTCGAAGGCGGACACATTGTACGCCGGCTGATTCACGTTAAAATTACTCCAGGATTGTGCAAGGACGTGCGCTCCCGGAAGAATTCCGGGAATACACGCCGCCCGGAATTGTGACGGAACGCCGCATTCGGTTGAGTCGCGGAAATAGAGCGGCATTCCTGAGACGAGTTTGATGCTCGATGCAAGCGTCCAGCCGCCGAGCACATGATTTTCGATTCCCGATTTGTTCATCCAACGTTTGCCATTTCCGAAGGGCAAATCGTATGTACCCAGCAGTGAGAAGCTGTGCGTAATATCATCCGGCGAAAGCGCCTTGTTGCGGCTTCCCTGAAACGGACTGATTACTCCACCGATACCGCCGTAATCGGCCGTGGCCTGGGTGGTTGATGAAGCGTCAGTGAGCAGCTTGGCAAACGTGTAATTCGCCCCCAGATAGACACCACTGGAGAACGACTTTTCCAATTTGGTTTGGAAGGAATGGTATTCGGAAGTGCCTTCATTCTCGTTCAGGCCCGTTATGCCGTTGCAATACTGCGGATAAGGCACCAGCGCCTGAGCGACAGTCGGCTTGCATGACGTAAGAGAAGCTGCCCAGCCAGGATAGGGCGCGGCAACCCCGTCCAGCGAAGTCTGCCCAGGTTGAAAAACAGCGTTCAACTGGTTTACTCCCATACCCAGCAGTGTGGGATTCAGGACATTCAGTGGCTGTAACTGAGAGGGTAAGTGTGTTCCTTTGTTGGCGACATAAGCGACGCTCCCTACGCTGCTATTTCCAAACTTACGCTCAATGGTGAGGTTCCATTGCTGCGTGTTAGACAGGTGGTTAGCGTACTTCGGTCTATATTGTGGCGCATTCTTTCCGTTATCCGCGGTGGCGCTGATGTCGGGGGCCGTGCTGTATGCCGGAAACCCGTTCTCCAAGTAAAAAGCAGGCTGATATCCGCTCAACGAATCGCCGAAGCTTAATTGCGGGTTGAAGCCGTCAAGCGACATGCCTCCGCCCCAGCTCGGATAGAAGGCCTGCGTGTAGAACAAGCCATAGCCGGCGCGCACGACGGTTTTGTCGTTGACCGCGTAAGCAACGCCTAGACGTGGCGCAAACGCTCCATTCCACGGGTCTTCGGGATAGGGCACGCCAGCGCTGGCGGAGCCCCACTTGTTCCCTGCGTAAGCAACGCGCCCAGGCCGGTTGCCGGCGCCGGCATTGGGCCCGAAATCGAAAAAGGCCAACCGGTCACTTGTTTCCCATGTCGGTGAGAACCGATCCCAGCGCAGACCATAGTTCACGGTCAGCTTCGGGTTCAGCTTCCAGGTGTCACCAATGTGAAGCGAATACGCGCGCTGCTCGGCGCCATATTTGGCGACGTTGTATACGTTAACGTTCCCATTGTCCACGGCGCCAATTACAAAGCTTGCAAACGGGTCGCCACTGGCAACACCGGGCAGCGCGGTGGAAAGGGCAGAGAATCCCACGGTCCCGGATTGATTGTTGTTTGAGCGAAAAACCTGCTGGAGATGTCGAAACTCACCGCCAAATTTCAAGGTATGGGCGCCATGAACCCACGTGAGCAACTCATTGGTGATGTAAGTCGGCCGTGTTGTCTTGTTCAAATAACCAGGGCCTTGGGTATTGCCCCAGGAGGCAAAGTTTGTAACACCATTTCCGCTAAAGTTGGCGGCGGGCGAAGCGTTATAAGCGACCGCATTCGGAATCTTAGGAAGATCATTTGGATTCTGCCCGGTTACTGACCCGTAGCCTTCATTGCGATTCACATAGCCGACCGCAAAGTGGCTCAGGAAAGTTGCGCCGAAGTTATGGTCCCAATTGAAACGATTGACCCACGCATCTTCGGGGTTTGCCGGACTTGAAGTACAAAGCTCGACGGGCAGCGCGCACTGCTCATTCGGCTGGGTCTTTTGCCGCCATATGGTGAGGTAAAAGTGGTCTTTGTCGCCCCAGTAGTGGTCGATCTTATACAAGAAGTGATTGACGTTGGACAAAATGCCATCAGAGACGGGGTTAGAGAGGTAATTGCTATATGGCCCCGAACCAGTTGGAGTTGGCAAGAACTTCATCCACTGCTGCGCTAACGGACTCAACTCCGACGCTGGAATCATATTGTTCGGGTATTGCGTGCGGATGATTTTGCCATTCACAATGCTTTCCGTCTTCGGGTCGTAAATGGGTACGCCGAGATCTGAGAAGTCGCCTGATCTTTCCTGGACGGAAGGAATAGACACCAGGGGGCGGTTAGTGCCGCCAAGGCTTCTCAGATACTCTTCGTCGTGGAAAAAATAGGTCCGGTGCTTTGATCCCCAAATGAACGGAAGGAAGGGAAGCTTCACCGGGCCGCCGATGAACCCTCCGTACTCGTTCTCATTGTCCTTTGGACGCGCGTCGCCCGGAGGCCGCTGTTTGGTGAACGCTGTTGCATTCAAATCCTTGTTGCGGAAGTACTCGAACACGCCGCCATGAAACTGATCGCCTCCGCTGCGCGTGGTCACGATGATCTCGCCGCCGGTGGTCGTCCCATATTCGGGCTCGTAGCTCGAGGTCAGAACGCGGACTTCACTCACCATGTCGGGAGTGGTCGGAAAATCGAAGAAGGAGACCATACCGCTTTGCGACATGGTGCCCTCCTGCATGCTGACGCCATCCATGACGGCCTCGTCGCCCATCTTCAACCCGCCATTGATTCTGGCGTTGAAGGCCTGCGGACTCGTGCCGGTGTTCACGCCGGGTAGAAACGAAATGAACTGCACCGCATTGCGCGGCGTTCCGGCTGCGACCAAGAGCGGAAGCTGATTTACGACCTGAGGAGGCACGCCTTCCTGCTGCGAGCCGTTGTCGTAGTTAAGCTGAGCGGCATCGGCGCGAACCTCAATTTTCGTTGCGGCATCGCCGACCTCCAGAGGAGCATCGATGCGGGCAGCCTGATTAGCAAGTAACGTGATGTCATGCTGAACATAAGTCCGGAAGCCGGGCGCCGAGATATTCAGGTCGTAGGAGCCGGGGGCCAGATTGGGAAATGAGTAGCGGCCTTGCTGATCGGTCTGCACAGTTGAGCTCAGATTCCGTTCCGCCGCCGAAACGGTTACCGATGCTTGCGGGACAACCGCCCCGGACTTGTCGGTTACCTGCCCATCGAGAGTTGCGTTTT
This sequence comes from uncultured Acidobacteriaceae bacterium, assembly GCA_963842195.1. GTDB lineage: Bacteria > Acidobacteriota > Terriglobia > Bryobacterales > Bryobacteraceae > Bog-105. The sequence goes on along the minus strand of CAWJFN010000017.1, from coordinate 269,458 downwards.
GACTTTGTCCGAAGGCGATTCCAGCGAACAACAATGCAGCAGCGAGGGAACGACAAAAGAGCGGACTTAGCATATTCGTCTCCTTGTGAACAGCAAACTTCGACCCAAGCACACACCGGGATCGACCCAGTAGAGGTTAGGTATTATTTATCTCGAAGAACCACCGTAGTCAAGGGAAAACGTTTACGTCGCAATTTACGTGTTAATGGTTAGGGTGGTAGCGCTCGTTTTCGGACTGATCGGGCATTCGCTCGCCCAAAATCCGGATCTGACCAATGCAACACTCGCGATCCAGGATGCGATAGAACACGGCGACCTTGCGGGGGCTTCGCGCTTGCTCGACCCCGCGATCCGGGAGTTTCCTCGGGACGGCGGCCTGTTGAATCTGAGAGGTATCGTACATGCGCAGCGGAACGAAACATCCGAGGCTCGCCGTGATTTCGCGCAGGCAGTCCGATTAAGCCCCGACCTGAAGCCGGCGTGGCAAAACCTGGCGCGCGCGTGTCAGATGGAAGCGACGCAGGACGCCACCGCCGCCACTTGCGCAATGGATGGCTGGAAGCGCGTTTTGCATTGGAATCCGGGCGACCAGGAGGCACATAACGGACTGGCACTGCTGTATCAGGTACAAGGCAGGTTCGCGGATTCGCTGCACGAACTGGCGGAGTTGCCCTCGGCCGCAGCGAACCTCATGCTGCGCTGTCTTGACCTGTGCGGGCTTGGCCGGATTCCAGAGGCGAAGGTAACCGCTTACCGGCTGGCGCGCGACGCAACCTTCTCCGAGACCGATCTCGATCCTATTCCGGGCCCGCTTCAATCTTCACGCAGCGCTCCGGTGTTGGCGGTCCTTATCGAGGGACTCGACAGCCGGCAAGCTGCGTCGCCCAAGACCCTGCGGCGCCTGGCGGTGGCCTATGAACAATCGCAGCGCATCGCCGAGGCAAGGAAAACGTTAGAACGTGTGGCAACGCTCGAGCCAAACAACACGGTCGACCTGCTGGAGCTGGCGCGGCTCGCCGACCTGGCCAGAGATTACGAAGGAGCGCTCGGTTACCTGGCACACGCACGCGATCTGGAGCCGAACAACTCGCGTATTCACTACTTATTCGCAAGGATTGCGACGGAGATGGATCTGCCGGTTGAGGCGCGCCGCTCGCTGGATCGCGCTTTGGCGCTGGAACCGGACAATCCCGACTACAACTACGCTATGGGCACCGTCATTCTCGCATCGCGCGACGCGGCGGCCTCGCTCGGCTACTTTCAGAAGTTCGTGAGAGCGCGGCCGGAGAGTGCGGCCGGTCACTATGCGCTCGGGATCGCATATTTCACTTCAGGCGATTACGCGAAAGCGAAAGCCGAATTACGCAGCGTCGAAGACGGACCGAAAGGCGCAGGCGCGAAATACTTTCTGGGACGGATCGCGCGAGCGGAAGGCGATTCCGATGCCGCCGCACATTATCTGCAGCAATCGATCGCGCTGCTGCCGGCGTTCGCTCCGTCGCACACCGAACTCGGGCGTGTATGGATGGAGGCGGGCAAGCTAGATCAGGCGCACAGTGAGCTCGACCGGGCTGTTCAACTGGACCCACGGAATTTCCAGGCGAACTCGCAGTTGCTCGCGTACTACAAGCGCACGCGCGATTCACGCGCCGAAAAGCAGCAGGAGTTATTAAAACAACTGGACGAGGATCGATCGAAGCGCGCAGAACTGATGCTGCGCACGGTTGAGGTCAGACCGTAGCGTGACGTCAGGTCCTTCGCATTGCCTGCGACATCCTATTGGCGCTGACGGCAATCGGACAAACCGAGCGACATCTCTCAACGACTACGGCAGGCACTCGAACCGTCGGGCAGCGGCGAACGTGCGGTCCAGGAACTGCGGGAGAAGAACTATCCGGAAGTCGAGAACCTGCTGGCACAGTCAAGGTAACCGGCAGTGTGCGACAGGCGGAGATCCTGTCGCTGGCGGCCGCAGTTCATTTTCTTAGCGGGCGACATGACTGCCACAGTGAACTCCTTTGATGAAGCTTCGAAATTCGCACCCTTGAAAGACAGCGATTCTTTCACGCTCGCGATGGCATATGTGAATTCCGGGCACGACGCGCGGGCGCGCGTACTGCTGGAAGCTTTAGCGGTGAAATATCCGGACCACGCGATTTACCGGTATTGGCTGGGAAGGCTGGACTATGATCAGCGGCGCTATGACGAAGCGGGCGCGCAGTTGGTGAGCGCGGCCAAGCTCGATCCAAACTCGGCGCGCATTTGGGACAGTCTCGGATTGACATACGACATGCAGGGCAAGCTGGATCAGGCGCATGCCGCATTCGATAAAGCCGTCGGACTCAATCGCAAGCAATCCATTCCGTCGCCATGGCCGCCCCACGATCTCGGCTATCTTCTGCTGCGGCTCGAGGAATTCGACGCGGCGGAAAAAGTGCTGCGCGAAGCGATCGGTTACGATCCGAAGCTGGCGCAGGCGCATTATCATTTAGGCCGCGTGCTGGAGAAACAAGGGCGCGATACGGAGGCAATTCGTGAGTACTCGACAGCCATTTCCGACGACCCCGCGGCCGATGATGCATGCTATTCGCTGGGCATGCTCTACCGCAAGCTGAAACGCGAAAACGACGCCGCGGCGGCCTTCTCGGAGTATCGGAAGCGCAGGGAAGCGAGCTCGGTTCGGCCACCGGATCCTGGTCGGAATTAGCAAATGCCGGCTTGAAAGCCGGCACTGCAGGCTGAAAGCCCACGCCACCTCAACGGGTGAGCGATAAGCTGGATGGTTAACTGAGGAGGCAATCTTACGGCCACAAGTTACCAGGCGCCGGAAATCGCGGCGGCGCGTGCGCCACATACTACGGATCAGCCGACTGTCGCGGTCGCCAGAAACGTTGCGGTGGACGCGTATCGCGGCTTCGTCATGGTGCTCATGATGGCCGAGGTCTTGCATCTTGCCGCCATCGCACGGGCTAACCCGGGAAATTGGTTTTGGGCTGTTCTCGGTTACAACCAGAGTCACGTCGAATGGGCCGGGTGTTCGCTACATGATCTGATTCAGCCGTCATTCTCATTTCTGGTGGGCGTTGCGCTGCCTTATTCAATCGCCAGTCGTCTTCGTAGAGGCGGAACATTCGGCAAAATGTTTGCGCATGCGGTCTGGCGTTCGATTCTTCTGATAGCGCTCGGGATCTTTCTGCGATCCATCGATAAGCATCAGACCTATTTCACGTTCGAAGACACGCTGACGCAAATCGGCCTTGGGTATGCGTTTCTGTTCCTGTTAGGGTTCCGATCCCCACGCTGGCAGTGGGGCGCGTTCGCGGCAATTCTGTTCGGCTACTGGCTTGCCTGGGCGCTGTATCCGGCGCCGGGGCCGAACTTTGATTACGCTTCTGTCGGCGTGCCGGCAAACTGGTCGCATAACTTCACCGGTTTCGCCTCGCATTGGAATAAGAACAGCAATTTAGGCAACGCATTCGATCAGTGGTTCCTGAACCTTTTCCCGCGCGAATCGCCGTTCACAGCGAACGAGGGCGGTTACCTGACGCTGAGCTTTATTCCAACGCTCGCGACCATGATCCTCGGACTGGTCGCCGGCCGTTGGCTGCGCACTTCGGCGCCGAAGATCCCTATGCAACGGCTGCTAATCGCAGGCGCGGTTGGAATCGCGTCGGGCCTTGTGCTGCACTTTACCGGAATCTGCCCGGTTGTGAAGCGCATCTGGACACCAAGCTGGACTCTGTTTAGCGGAGGGGCCTGCTTCCTGCTGTTAGCAGGATTCAGTTGGGTTATTGAAGTGAAGGGCTTCCGAAAATGGGCTTTCCCGCTGGTGGTGGTCGGTATGAACTCAATTGCGGCTTACATGATCGCGCACCTGTTCGAGGATTTCATCAGCAGCTCATTCCGCATCCATTTAAGCGAGCGTCCGTTCCAATTGTTCGGTACGAGCATTTGAACCGTTACTGCTAGGAATGGCCGTCCTGCTTACTTACTGGGTGATTCTGTTCTGGATGTATCGGCGGAAACTGTTCTTGAAGATCTAAGTTGGAGTCGCTGGCGCTCCGGGAACTCATCCCGGCGATCCCAGAGCCAAAGTGGCCGCGCCACGAAGGCCGCTTTCGAGCCTCAGATGTAAGATCGAGATGCGGCTGCCAGCAATGGAACAGACCATCTCCGCTGCACCTCCAACACTCCACCTGATCGGCAATACGCCGCTCGTTCGTTTGACCGAGTTCGATACGGGACCGTGTGAACTGTTCCTGAAATTGGAATCGCAGAATCCCGGCGGGTCCATTAAGGACCGCATGGCCGTGACAATGATCGAGACAGCGGAGCGCGGCGAGGCACTTGCGCCGGGAGGAACCATTGTCGAGGCCACTGCGGGAAACACCGGTATCGGGCTCGCGCTGGTAGCGGCTATCAAAGGCTACCGCCTGATTCTGGTCATTCCGGACAAGATGTCGGCGGAGAAGATCGCGCATGCGAAGGCGCTCGGGGCGGACATCCGGCTGACACGATCGGACGTCGCGCCCGGACATCCCATGTACTACCAGGACATGGCGGCACGCATCGCACAGGAGACCGGCGCGTACCACATCAACCAGTTCAGCAATCCTGCGAATCCAATGGCGCACGAGATCAGCACCGGGCCCGAAGTGTGGGATCAGATGGAGCATCGCTTGGATGCCGTCGTGTGCGGTATCGGCTCCGGGGGCACGATGACGGGTCTAAGCCGGTTCTTCGCGCGCGTACAGCCCGATTCGGAGATGGTGCTGGCCGATCCCGCGGGATCGGCGCTGGCGCAGATTGTCCGCACCGGCAAGCAGGCACCGTCGGGCAGCTATGCAGTCGAGGGGATCGGCGGCAGTTACATGCCGTCCATCGCAGATGTTTCACGGGTGAAGACCGCGTATAGCGTCAGCGACGAGGAGAGTTTCCGGACCGGGCGCGAGTTGCTGAAGCGCACTGGAATTTTTGGCGGCCCGTCGTCCGGAACGCTGCTCGCCGCCGCTCTGCGCTACTGCAGAGCGCAGACAGTTCCGAAGCGCGTAGTGACTTTCGTCTGCGACACTGGTGCGAAATACTTGTCCAAGATGTACAACGATTTCTGGATGCTGGACCAGGGTTACATGGAGCGCCCGGCCACGGGAACTCTGCGCGAGTTGATCTCACGGCGTTACCAGGAAGGCGCGGTCATCACGGTTACTCCCGACGACCCCCTGCTCACCGCTTTCCAGAGAATGCGCATGGCCGATATTTCGCAGGTTCCGGTAATCGATCAGGCGCGGTGCGTTGGCGTGCTCGATGAATCGGACCTGCTGGTGGCTGTGCATTCCGATCCGGGGAAGTTTCACTCCGCGGTACGAAATGCGATGACGAGCCGCCTCGAGACCATCGCCGCCGACGCGCGCATCGAGCAGGTTTATGCCATACTTGATCGCGGTCTGGTTGCTTTGGTGACCGATGGAGACGCGTTCCTCGGCCTCGTCACGCGATCCGATCTGTTGAGTCATCTGCGGCGTAAGCTGCTCCAATAAAACGCGAGCGCACAGGGCGTTTGGTGCCCGTTGTGCGCGATTCTAACAATGAGATATGCAGCATCGATTTGGCACCCGCGCGATCCACGCGGGGCAAACACCCGATCCATCGACCGGCGCAATCATGACGCCGATCTACGCAACCTCCACGTACGTACAGGAAAGCCCCGGCGTTCACAAAGGGTTCGAGTACTCGCGCTCGCAGAATCCGACGCGATTCGCTTACGAGCGCTGTGTTGCGGACCTCGAAGGCGGCGCGCAAGGTTTTGCTTTTGCTTCGGGCCTGGCAGCCATGGCGACCACGCTCGACCTGCTGAACAGCGGCGATCATGTGATCGCGAGCGACGATCTTTACGGTGGAACGTTCCGTTTATTTGAGCGCGTGCGCCGCAACTCGGCCGGCCTTGATTTTTCGTTCATCGATATGGCGGATCCGGAAGCAATTCGCCGCGCCATGCGCCCCAACACGCGTATGCTCTGGGTGGAAACGCCATCGAACCCGCTGCTGAAGATCATCGATCTTGCCGCCGCGGGCGATATGGCGAAACAGCACGGACTCATCGCAGTTGCCGATAACACTTTCGCGAGTCCCTACATACAGCGCCCGCTCGATTTCGGATTCAGCATTGTCATTCACTCGGCGACCAAGTACATCGGCGGCCATTCGGACCTGGTGGGCGGCGTGGCGGTAACGGCGGATGCGGCGCTGGGCGAACGAATGAAGTTTCTGCAGAATGCCGTGGGCGCTATCGCCAGCCCGTTCGATTCGTTTCTGGCATTACGCGGGCTCAAGACCCTGCACTTGCGCATGGAGCGGCACTGCGCAAACGCGCAACAGCTCGCCGAGTGGCTGCAGCAGCATCCGCGCGTGGAGCGGGTGCTCTACCCAGGGCTGACGTCGCATGCCGGTCACGAGATTGCACGACGTCAGATGAAGGCGTTCGGCGGAATGATTTCAGTGATCCTGAAGGGTGACCGCGAGTATGCAAGGCGGGCGCTCGAGCGCTGCCGTGTTTTCGCGCTGGCCGAGAGCCTGGGCGGCGTCGAGAGTCTGATCGAGCATCCTGCGATCATGACTCACGCATCGATACCTGATGAGCAAAGACGCGCGCTCGGAATTTCCGATACGCTGCTGCGGCTCTCGGTGGGAGTGGAAGATATTGAGGATCTGAAAGAAGACCTCGATCAGGCACTTAAGACCTTCGGCAATGAACGAGGGTAGGAATCATTGACACGGAATATGTGCGCACGTACAATTTAGATATGAACGTGACGCTCTCCGTCGAGGATGAGGTGATCCGGGCCGCAAGGCGGCGAGCGGAGGCCATGGGTACGAGCGTAAATCAGCTCGTCCGTGACTATCTGGCGCAACTTGCCGGGAACCACGACCCCAGCGCAACGGCGGAGGAGTTCACGCGGATCTCGCGTGCGTCTCGGGGTAAGTCGCGGGGTTGGAAATTCAACCGTGAAGAGCTGCACCAGCGGCGATGAGCGGATTAGCGTTCTTCGACACGAACGTCTTGCTGTACGCCGACGATACCGCCTTCCCTGAGAAGCAGAAAAAGGCGATTTCACTGGTCAGCGAATATTTGCGTAAGGGCACCGCCGTCGTGTCTCTGCAAGTGCTGCAAGAGTACTTTGTAGCGGCGACGCGCAAGCTCGGGTTAACTCCCGAAATGGCGCAGAACAAGGTGGAGGTTATCGCCAGAGCCAAGGTCGTCCAGTTCGGTCCAGGGGACATAATCGCTGCCATAGAACTGCATCGCCTTACGCGGGTGTCCTTCTGGGATGCTCTTATCGTTCACGCCGCGCGAACTGCCGGAGTTGCAGTGCTGTATAGCGAAGACCTTCAACACGGCGGCACCGTTGGAGGCGTGCGGGTGGTCAATCCATTCGCAGCATAGCCGCGGTCAATCCAGCACGCGCACGAATTCGGCGATGATCTGATATTTTTCGGGATCTTCGTCGAGGTCCCAGGATGGGTAAGCCGGGTTCAAACTCTCAAGGCGGATACGCGTCTGCTGAAACCCTTCTTCGGTGACGCGCTTTTCGCTCTTGTAGCGTTTCACAGTGTACTGATTGTCGTCCGCCAGTTCGGAATTGCGCACTAAAACCAGGCGGCCGTGCCTTGAGCCGACCACGCGGCGGCGAAAGACGCAAAGACTGCCGTTTGGAATGCGCGGCTCCATCGATTGCCCCTGGATGCGCGCCACAAACATGTCGTCCTCGAGCCGCAAGTCCGGAGGGACCTCGATCCATTCTTCCGCTTGAATGTCCTCCGGATTGGTGAGGAACGGACCCGCCGCAACGGCGAGCGAATAGCGCGGCAGGTGCGTCCGAAACTGCAATACGTACACGGGCACGTGTTCGCGATAGAGATCGCCGAGGACTTTGCTGTAATCCGACACCGTGATCGCCTCGCGGTTTGTGATGCGAATGGAATCCGAGGCTTCGTTTTCGAGCCAGTCCAGGACCGCAGTGCCACCGCGCTTACTGGAATCGGCGCTCAGGTCCTCTTCGAGCTCGCTCAATACTTCCGCGTCCTCTTCACTCGCGAAGGAATCCCAATCGCGGCGCAGACGAAGATGAAGTGTATCGGTGGCCGGATCGAGTAGAAGAACGCCTACGGTTTCCACCGGCCGTCCAGGCAACTGGCACAGCAACAGCGAGTAGGCGCCCACCTTGGGAATAGAGTCGCTGAAGCTGACAACGCGGGCCGCCATAGTGTTACACGAGTCACGGGGAAACAGCTGCGCGGCCGCCGATGCTGGCGTAGTATCCCTTCCGCGCACGCACCCGGACGTTGCCCAGGTCGACCACTACTTTGACGTTCCGATACGACTTATCAATGTCCACATCGGATACGTAGCGGATGATGTATTGCGTAGTGACCTCACCGGCAATATCGGCAACGGCGTGGTACATCTTGCCATCCACTGCCGAACGATATGCTCCCGTACCCACCGGGAGTTCGTAGTTCCCGTCATCGGAAGGCTTTGATAAGTAGCCGTCCGTGTCTTTGTAGACGTCGCCGAGCGGATAAACCACGCGGCCGCCCGTCTCCTGAGCGAGGCGGACCAGGTTCTGATCGCTGGCATTGGTAAAGCCGAACGCTTCGGTGCTAATGCAGTAGACCGTGACCAGATTGCGCTGTGCAAGCTCGATCACCTGGTCGAGAGAGTGCGTACTGGCATTGTCGTGACCGTCGCCGACAATGACGATCACGCGGCGCGGTTCAATCGGCTCGCCGTTGACCAGTTTGCGGCTGGTGCAGGCGAGAAAGATCGCGTCGTAAAGCGCACTGCCTCCGCCCGGCTTCAGCTTGCGGACCTGTTCCACCAGCGGTTCGGGGTCGGTGGTGGTGTTCACCGCCACCTCGGCCGTCTGAGCGAACGTGATGAGATAACCGGAGTATTTCGGATCCCCGGTAAGCAGGTTCTGAATCAGCTCCTCGGTCGCGTTCTGGAAATTTTTCCAATGAATGCGGCTTGCCGTGCTCATATCCAGCAGGAAGCCAATCACAACAGGCTGGCTGCGCTCGCGCGTGAAGAAGCGGATGTTTTGCAGCTTATTGTTCTCAAAAACCTGAAAATCCTTCTGATTCAGATCGGACACGAAACGGCCCTTTTCGTCGGTCACGGTGACCGGAACGATGACCTCGTTCACCGTCGTCGTGAACGGGCTGTGCTGCTCTCTGGTGCCGCTGGGAACGCTGGTCTTGCTACCGGCCTCGGCAGTGGGAACCGCGATGGTTGTTTCACTGCTGCCCGGCGGGTTGGGGGCGGACGAAGTGCCGGAAGGCGAAGAACTCTGTGCCGCGAGCGTCGAGACGAGCAGGAAAGCTGTACTGAGCCCAGCCGCAACTACGGTCGGCTTGCGAAACTGCATTGTTGGAGGTGGCCTGTAAGAATTATAGCGAGGTATGGTCCGCAGGTCCCGGTGAAGTACGATAGCCCTGCCGAGGAGATGATCGCCGAGGTGGCGAAGCCGCGCCTCGAACTCGCGCGCGCGGCGGCGATAAACGCCGGCAATCGTGCATTCATGGCCGGCGGTAGTGGAACTACGCTCGTGGTCATTGGCTCTTCTCCGAGGTGAGGGCTAGTTCTCGACAGCGCAACCCCGGTACACGCTGCAGCTTTTTGTCAGCTTCAGGTGTTCTTCTCGACGAAGCCGCACGGCGCGTTCCTCGACCTCTTTGGTCAAGCCGATCACCGCAACTTCACTCAACAAGCTTCTAATCTGCTTTTCGCTTTGGCTGTCGAGCGAAGGATATGAAAGCAGCTCCATTTCGGTGATGACGGAAACCAGATAGTCGCCTGATGGCAGGGCATGTGCAAGCCGTCCGCCTAACAGATAGAGGACCGCATTCGTGTCGAGTAACCGCCTCACGGCCACTCGCTGCGCATACGTTCCTGGTACGCGAGCGGATCTTCCGGTAATTGAAGAACACCGGCATAGCGACCTAGATCCACCGTGTCATGCCGTCGGTTAGGTCCGCCTTGGATGACTTCAACGATCTGGATGACCTTCTGCACCTGTTCTTCGTTCAGCTCGTCAATAACCCGATGTAGCTCTTTTTTGGTTAGCATCGTGCCGCTCCTTCAATCGGTTCCCGCGTCCTATTGTGGCTGGCACGTCAGCATACCAGATTTTGTGAACGTTCTTTATATTGCGCGGTAGGGTCCTAAAGTTGCGTTGATGATCAAGGGGAAGGCTCGGCACCACTGTTTGTTAAAACAAGCCTAGTTCTTTGGCTAGATCCGGATCGACTGAAAATCCAAAGTCGCGGTGCAGCTATCCACGCTCGTTTCAATTCCACGACGGACTCTTTGAATTCCACTACCTCTTTCTTTAGGTCATCATTGGGTGGAAGTGAATTGAAAACCTGATCGGAAATCCGGCCTGGGGTAAGCGCCAATTCATTGCCTAGGGAGCTGAGCAGCTTTGCGAGTTCGTGAAGCTTATTTTTATGTGCTAGATAAGACTGCCTTGCGCTTGTGTAGTTATCCCACGACCGTAGGCGCAGTAGATACTTTTCTTGATCCGACATCTGTATTCTAGGGTTTCCGGTCACGCGGCTGGTGTCCAAAATTAGAACAACTCATGACAGACCTAACGCCAGGGCAGAAAGCGGCTAAGACGCGCAAACGACGCGCGGCAGCGGCTAAGGCGGTGCAAACACGAAAACGTATCAGCGCGTTTGCTAAGGCTCGTGCCGCTGAAGCAGCGAGCAAGGAAGCCTTGCGGGCGTATTGCCAAGAGCAGGGATGGAAGGTTGCCTTCTTTGAAGGCGAGAGCGGCGCACCACGGACAGGGATCATTGATGCAATCGCATTTCGTCTCCATCGTTCGAACGCGGACGTGCTTGACGTTCGGCTGATTCAATTGAAGGGCGGGAAGGCCGGAATAAACGGCCTGGAGATCGCCCGCTTGAAAAAGGCTACATCCAATGCGAACATCACCTGGCTTATAGCGGCCTACGATGGCGCAGCACTGCATGTAGTTCCGGAGAATGCCGGATTCTGAATGGCTTGCAGTTGTTTTTATCGTCCTGGGTGCGGCGTAAATATGGCCACCAAGACTATTAGCAGGATGATTCCCAGAACACGGCACCCGTTGAAACCAGAACGTACGCCAGAAAACTTTGTCGGGGCGACTGTTTGCGATCCATTGAAAAAGTAGCCGATATAAACATTCCGGCGCTGTTGTTTGGTTCCGGTTAAAGCAGCATGTGCAGATTTTTGCTGCCCAAGTTTTCTGAACGTCTTGACGAAGACGCTTTCCTGAGCTCATGGAAGATTGATGCGCACCTGAATGCGGCACCGCCCGTGGAATTCAATTTTCAGAGAGAGAACCGCGTTGTCATGCGAGTCCACACGAATCCGGAGGCGTCTTGGGCAAGGGACAGCTTTGAGCGGGCTTTTGCGATCACCGTCCAGGATGTCGGGTCTCACACCGCGCAGTGCCAACAACTCCTACAAACAGCCGATAAGCTGAGCTGCCGCACGCTGCCCCGAGATGATCGCTCCGTGAACAGTTGCGCTGTGTCCCGTCATCTCGTTTGCTTCGCCGGCGAAAAACAGAGTCTCTTGCAGCGGACGGGCCAGCGCTTCCCGTGCTGGTAGCTTTCCCGCTGGAACATAGCTGTAGGCGCCGCGGGCGAACGGATCCGCATGCCAGTCATGAAAATAGGAACCCTGAAGACACGCCTGCAGACTGCCGGAGTCGACGTTCATTACCTGCTGAAGTCGTGCCAGCGCTTGCGCAATCACCTCTTCCCGACTGCAATTCAAGAGACTGTCGGCCTTGGGACCGGCGCTCCAGCCCGTGATGATAGGCGCACGGCACGGCAGCGGCGTCCACCAGGTCGGGAAAACCGGTTCTTGCGAGAGCAGAAACCCGGCGTCGGCCAGCTCCGAGCGCTGCTCCCAGACTCGTTCGTCAAAACGCAACACCACACGGATCACCTGACCGAAGCATAAGTCGCGCGCCGCTGCCAGAACTTCGCCAGGCTCGGGCGAGAACCGGATGGAGCCAGCCGTGCCAGGCTCGGCCTGCAACACGCCCAGGGGCACGGTGACGATGATGTGCCGCGCTTCGAATATTTGTGGCTGATTGGTCAGCGCCGAACGCGCCGAAACCCGTACCTGCTTCGCCTTCCAATCCACCGCCACAGCAATCGTATTGAGCCTGATTTTGCTTTGATTACCTGCGGCGGAACGCCATAATGCTCCGGGAATCGCATCGTAGCCGTTCATAATGCGCCAGGCGCGGTCGCCGTCGATCTTGTCGGACGCTTTTGCGTCAATAGCCAGCGCTTGGATGCCCACAATCTCGGCGCGGGCGGCATTGAAGCCCTCAACATACGATGTGGCAAGCTGCTTCGAGTCTTCGGGATGAGACGTACCCTGCAGAAAATCTTGGAAGCTCCGGTCAGGTCCGGTTTCGGCTGCGCTCTGCATGTCTTCCATGACTTTGTCGACCATCAGCCAGGCATCCCGATTGCCTTCGATGCGCCCGTCCTTGATATGCAGCGCACGTTCGTTGCAATCGTACGCGCAGAGCCCCTGGGAATCGATCAAATTCCAGATTTCAGGCGGCCGGCCGTGAATGAACTCCGCGCCTAACTCGATGGGAACTGGCGATTGAGGGTCGCGCAGCGTTAGAATGCGGCCGCCGATGCGGTCGCGAGCCTCCAGACAGACAACACTAAGACCGGCGCGCTCGAGATCTCTAAGCGCGGCCAAGCCCGCTGCCCCCGCGCCAATCACGATTACGTCCCAATCGGGCGTGCTCACAGCCTCAGTGTCTCAGGCGCGGCGAATCGCCAACATCGTGCGAAGCTTAGAGATAGCATGAGCCCGATGTACGGCAACGAAACCGGCACCGTGGAGCAGGGGCTGGTCTCAGGCGCGGAATTCCGTGCCGCATGCGGCCTGTTTCCGACCGGCGTGACGGTGGTAACACGCCGGCTAAACAGTGGACGCCCGTATGGCATGACCGTCAGTTCCTTTACCTCCGTTTCGCTCGAGCCGCCGCTAATCCTGGTGTGCATTGATCGCCGCGCCGGCTTCAGCCCCGGTTTGACGCCTGGCATTGCGTTCGCTGTCAACATGCTGAGCGAGCACCAGCAGGAGCTTTCAGTGCACTTTTCCAAGCCGCCCGAATCAGATCGCTTTGGAGCGGTGGCCTGGCGTGAGGGGTGGGGCGGAGTCCCGATACTGAACGGAATTGTGGCAAGTCTGGCGTGCGAGGTCGATCGCGTACAGGAAGCGGGCGATCACTTCATCGTGGTCGGCGCCGTGAGAGAGATCAAACGATTCGGCGGCCGGCCGCTGGTCTGGTGCGAAAGCGGGTATCACTGTTTGCCTCCGCCGCGGGAGGGTGACAGGCTTCTTTGAATGGATACCTCTCATCTCGGTTGCCGGTGAGAACGGGCGCGCATCCGGCGCGAGATCGACCAAGCAACCGCGCAGCGAGCCTGCGCCGTCCGGTATCGGTTCAGCACCGAGGTAGCGGCCAATCCTAGTTATTGCGGCAAGTGTAGTCGCCGAAGCTGAGTACGGTAAACAATGATGAAAGAGGCCCGCTATTTTACGCCGATCAGCAGCGCAACGTAGCCCCGCACTGTGTGCAGGATTTCCGCAGGCGCATCCGCAACGTACTTCGCATTGCGCGCCTTGAGATCGACCGGTCGCATGTGATCGGAGAGCACTACACCCTTCACATCTCCGCCTTCGGGGATCGCGACCTCAAAGGGATACCCCTTGATTTTCGTCGTGATCGGGCAAACGAGTGCAAGTCCAGCGCGCCGGTTATAGTTCGCCTCGGAAACTACCAGCGCACGCCCCCACCCGCCCTGTTCATGACCGAGCGTCGGATCCAGGCTCAGTGTAATGAAATCGCCAGGCTTGAAATCGCGGCCTCTGCTCACCAGACCTCATTGCCGACCGGTTTCCCCCAGTCGGTCTCATCGTGCCGATTCGCCGGCGTGATCCCGGCGATCAAATCGTCGAGTGTCGGTTCGACCCGTGCCGCGCGTAATACGACCACACCAGGGGCCGCGACTTCGAAGCTGATCGAGTCGCCTTCGTGCAGGTTGGCCTTTTCCATAACGGATTTCGGGATGCGAATGGCGGGAGCATTCCCCCATTTCGCAACCGCCGTGCCTGCTGCGCGTGCCATAGCGCGTCTCCTGCTTCTCAGTATATACATTTGTATCTACTCCTGTCTAGGCTTCTCGACACTTCGACAAAATACCCCAGGTCGGATTTTGCTGAGAGTTGTTATGGCCGCTAAATGCAGATCGAGGGCAGCTTATGGTCCTGATTGTTCAGCACCTTGAGAGAATCGCACTTTTGTTCGGTTCGGTTAGCGGATCTTATTGCCGACTAAGGGGCTGTCAGCAGGCTATGCCAGACGGTTGCTCGATTCGACCCGTGTCCCTCTCTGACGCAAAAATTGCCCAGAGTCGCGCGGCCCTCTTATCGGAACTCTGACATCTTCAGCTTCGGCGTCGTCGCCGCCGACGATCACTTTGTCGTTGGGCAGACGAGTCCCTGCCGGAAGCCGGCTCGGAAGCCTTAGCGGAAGGCGTCGGTGACTCTGTCGGCAATTTTGCTGACCGCAGCATGACCGTACTCGTTTCCAATCGATGCATGTATTCGTTCGCCAACGCACGCGCTTCGGCGCGAGTTAATCCTAGTTCTTGGTACTGCCCCTGGGTGGATCAGCCGCGCGCCAAATAAACAGCCGTGTAGTTAAAGTCCACCTCCAAACGCGCTTGCAATAATCAACAGAGTTGATATAATGAAATCGTGGTTAGCGGATTGATCGAAGGCCTGACGATTGCCGAGCCGATTCTAGAGCGGCAAAGCGATCGGGCCGGAGCTTCCAACTCCGGCCCTTTCAATTCCTGCTTTCCGCAGGAGGTGATGTTCGATGCACCTCTTGGTGAAGGTGGTTTCGTATTTCGGAACCATCGTGCTCAAGCTGCGGTGGAAACGCCGCTAGCCCAAACACGGAAGGCGGCGGGTCAGGCCGCCGTCTTCTTTCACCACCATAGCAAAAATCAAACGAGTTGAAAATGGCAGAGTATAAACCGACATGGAATCTCGCCACCGTCCCGGATGAAGTGTTTTATGCCGAGGCAGCTCGCCGCATGACCGAGCGCCGCAAAACAGCCGGCGGATCCCGCCCCGGCGCCGGCAGGCCTCGCGAGCTGGTTAAGTGCCCGCGCGGCTGCGGGCGCATGGTCACGAAAACCGAAGCGCGGCGCGGACACGGCTGCCGCTAAACGCGCGATTACAGCCAGCCGAGCGCGGGAATCGACACCGACTCCTCGTCTTCGAGATAGGCTTCTTCCATGTGAGTGTGGCTATTTTGCGCGGGTGCGCAGCAACGCACGTAGCATCGCGGGGCGCGCCCGGCGCGGGCGATTCACGGTGTTTTGAGGGAGTTAAGCCGAATGGTGGGCGTTGTTGACGCTACGCTGAAAATGCGAACGGGGCGATTGCTCGCCCCGAAATGTTCTAGCCCAAAGTGATCCGTGTTAGCAGCACGGAGCGAATTGCTTCGCAATCCGAGTCTAGCAATGTCTGCGCTCTGCGAAGCCGGCGAACCGACTCCTCGTCTTCGAGGTAGGCTTCTTCCATTGGGAGTGTGATTGAGCGGCTGCAGGCTTCCCGCATGCGCCGCACGAGTATGCGGCGCATGCGCCTGACGCTCAGGGGAATTAAGGAAGCGCACAGCCCGTTTGGTGGGCGTTGTGCGCGATTAGAAAAGGAATTGTCAAAAGCGGCTGCGGAGCTCGATAAATCATCAAGCTCAGATTTGAGGCTGCCGAAGGCGCCTCTGCTTCAGCACCTGAGGGGTGTGAGGGTGAGGTGATTACTTCTTCTGGGGCGAATTCTTTTTCGCTTTGGCTTCCGCCATCAGCTTTTCGGCTTCGATCTCGGCGCCGCTTTTCGGCTTTGCGGCATTCACGGTAGCCGCAGGTGGCCGCTGCTTGCGAATTGCCTCGCCTGCCACGACAATCTTCCCGCTCGGGAGGCGGGTTCCCTCCGGAAAATTGTTCCGGATTTCAGCGCCCGAGCGCTTCGGCGATTCGACGGCGGATTTCAGGGGTTGCTTCACTACCGTATTCCTTTTCCAATCGTGCCATGTAATCGTCTGCCAATGCACGCGCTTCTGGCAGCGATAGTTTGAGTTCCTGGTACCGGCCAGGCTGCATAAGCGCCGCGCCCAACTCCGCCGCCGCACGCCCATGCTGCGTATCGAGGTCGTCGTATCCAGCGTCTTTCAATATGCCAAGCGCGCGAATCGCCGCTGGCGAAGCAAGAAAGCCTCGGGCGCTCGAGCCTAAGTGATTCTGAAGTGGCCCGGTCTCGGCGCGTTGAACGGCGTGATTCACCTCCTCGGTGAGAATCCCGTCCCGCAACTCGTCGGCGCGTTCCGGGCTATCGATGACAAAGATGCGCGAAGTGCCTCGGTCTTTACTGGCCTGAACCGCCTTCTGCAGCT
Organism: uncultured Acidobacteriaceae bacterium; assembly: GCA_963842195.1. Taxonomy (GTDB): domain Bacteria; phylum Acidobacteriota; class Terriglobia; order Bryobacterales; family Bryobacteraceae; genus Bog-105. The sequence goes on along the minus strand of CAWJFN010000017.1, from coordinate 252,899 downwards.
CCTCCAGCCGCTCGGCAGCGGCATAGTGGGAATCTTTCCGCAGCGCCTCGATATCGATCCCGAGGTTATGGATCACAGCGCCGAGCTGATCTGGTCCGAAGTGTCTCCCGTCAATGGTCAGATCGTCTGGGGTGTGAGGCCCCATGCGGCTTAAATATTCAATACCGCTTTGATTGGTAACGTGCGCTGATGCGTAAGCCGCGTCTTCGCTGGACAACGGGACCTGCTCGAAGCGGGCGAGCTTCGCATGGTCTATATCGGAGACCCCCACAGGATAGAACGCCTTGCGCGCCGCGTCCGGAAGCCGCTGAGATCGCGCGTCGTCGCCTGAAGCGATCTTTTTCGTCTTCGCCTTCACGGCGGCCATAATGGCGTCAGCTTCAATTTGCGCGCCGCTCTTGGGCTTTACTCCCGCTGCTGCGGCGGCGTCAGATCCAGGTCCTCCCGGACGTGCCCCCACAGATTGATCAGACTGATAAACCAGTCGTGCTCCTCCGGGTTCGCCTTCTCCAGAGCCAGGATCAGTCGCATCTCGTCCGACATCGCTTGATGCTGCCACATCTGCGCCCTCGTTCGCGAGCCCTGCAGTTACAGGCGCAGACGTTGCATCCGGTACGCTCGGTCCCGGTACACCCGGCTGTTCGCCAGGTCCCAGGTATGCGGCGAGATGCCTTGATGGCGTTTCTTCGGCACCGGCGGGTTATTCGGCCGCCGTGCGCGAAGGCCGCGTCTGCGAAGTCCTGCTCCTGGTCGATGGCGCTCACGATGTCGTCGCGCCCTGCCGCTGCAGCCGCTTTGCGGATTGCGAGCCGCGCGCCGTCTCGGGCAGCTTGGCATCCTGCATGAAATCACTGATGCGCGCTGCATTCTCGACAAACGGCGACAGGTCCACGCCCTGCGTTTGCGCGTCGACGGTTTCGACTTGCGTGGCAACGTCAAAACGCTTGCCGACACCGAGGGTGGCTGGACGCGAACACGCGCCGCGTGTATCCAAAATCGAAGTACGCGAGTACGGCCAATTTCCGAACGCGGGTAGCCTTTCATCTCGTCGTCTATCCCGCTAATTCCCGCTACTTCGGCTTGACATAATCAAGCAGTTTGATATAATCGATCTGTGCCCGTTGTCCTTCGCGTGAATGGCTTCGAGTTCTTTTTTTTCAGCAACGAACGCATCGAGCCCGCGCACATTCACGTGCGTAAGGCTGAGGGTCGCGCGAAGTTCTGGTTAGGCAAGTGCGCGTTGAAGAGGACGGAGCGGTCACGGCCGTTCGGGAAATTGAACTCGCGTCCAGCAGAAACTTCAACCTTTCGACGGTCAACAAGCTGGCGGGCATCGTCGCGGAAAATCAAGTCCGCTTACTGGAGGCATGGAATGATTACTTCAACGTCAACGGTTAACGTCTTCGAATATGAACCTCTGGCCGTCAGCATCGGCGTCCCGGATCGTTCCAAATTCACTGTCAAGTTAGTCGATGGGCGTGAGCTATCCGTCCCCACCTGCTGGTTTCAGCGTCTCGCGAACGCATCGCTTGAAGACCTTCGCAAGTGCGAACTGATCGCCGACGGTGTCGGAATTACCTGGCCGGCGCTGGACGAAGATCTTTCGATTGCGGGCCTGTTGCGCGGGACGCATTGAGCCATGCAGCATTACAAGCCAAGCTGGAATATCGAGTCGATTCCCGACGAGGTGCTTTACTCGGAAGTCGGCCGCCGAAACGCCGCCCGCCGCAAAACCGCCGGCGGATCACGCCCCGGCGCCGGCAGGCCTCGCGAGCTGGTTAAGTGCCCGCGCGGCTGCGGGCGCATGGTCACGAAAACCGAAGCGCGCCGCGGACACGGCTGCCGCTAGACGCGCGTCACAGAGGATTCAGTGGGGAAATTGCCCGAAGTACGCCTTAAGCTTCGATCTCGTTGTGTAGGCTTTCTGCAGCGTCAATGCCAGGCGCGACTTGATATCGGCTGAAGACATCACCTTGCTGAGTACTGCCAGGCCTGGGTCTGCGCCGCTTGCCACAACCTTGGTTCCCAGATCGACCAGATCTTTGTTGCGGATTCGCTTAACAGCATTTTCGATGGCGGCCGAGAGATCGAGCGCCCGATCAAGCTTCGCGTTCAATGCGGGATTTCCGGAAACTGCGATTGGATCTCTTCCTTAGACCGCGCAGCAGAGCTTTGTTCTGCGGCCCGGAGCAACTGATCGACTCCGGTGGGTGCCATCGCGCTGCGGGTCGCATGTCTTCCTCAAGGTCCTTCCTGAAGCGCCGCCTCGCTAACCAGCAACCGGAAATGGAGACCAAGTGCCGTCAGTCTTGTTCTTCTCCTCTTGTTCCTTCTTCTTTTTCTCCTTGAGCGCTCGCGATTCGCCGCCCTTGAAATACAGGTGAACGGTCACGTTGTGCGACGCTGCATCGGCCGTGTAATCCGAGGTCGTGTCGGCGAGATTGTCAAACAAACCCTGCTCCTGAACGCGTTTCAAGAAGAAGTCCGGGTAGTCGGGATTGAAGGGCTTGCCCGGTTTCTCACCCCACAAGCGCTCAATCACGGGTGACGACGTGAGGTCCAGCCCCTGGATGTCCAGCGTCTCGAAATTGTAAATGGAACCGGGGACCACGTTGTAGGTGACATTCACAACATGCCGCGAGTCGTCAGCTTGGGTATCGGAGCTGATGCTGGCATCGAGATAACCACGCCGGCGCAGCCTGTGCACCAGGTCGAGCCGCACGTCGTCCACTTGCCGTAAGCTGTACGTCACGCCCGGCTTGAACGGCACCGCGGATCGCACTTCGTCTTCGTCGAGGCCTGTCCCGCGGAAGCGAATCGTTCCGAATTTGAAGAGCGGCCCTTCGCTGATCTGTACTCTCACGATCACACCGCGGTCGGTCTTCGATGGTTCAGTATCGATCTTCGGAAAGCTTACGGCAGCGTACCCGCGCGCCGCATACACCGGCTTGATCGCTCCGTCGAGAATCATTTTCAGCCGCTGATCGGATAGCGGAACACCGATAGCCACCGCGTTCACAGCGCGCAGAAGAGTGCCGGTATCGACAGCTTCGTTCCCGCTGACGAACACCTGCGAGATGGTGGGCGCAGGCGTATCCGGCGTGAACACCACTGCCAGTTGCTTGGGATCGTCATTCGAGACGTACACCTTCAGCTTGAGAGCAGGATCGCGCTGGTGGACGAAGTCCTCTACGCATGCTTTGTAGCGGTTCAGGACCGCCTCGGTGCCGGGGATCTCTTCGGCATAGAGCGGAATATGGCTGCGCAGATATTCGCGAATCGCGTCCGGGGAAGCGTTCAATCTCTCGAAGCGCATCGGAAAAACCTGTGCGTTCTCCGTCAGATTAAAAGTGACGGTGTATTCGGGCGGCTGCGCGCCGGTAAAACGGTACTCGTCCGCAACGTTGTTAAAGAGCTCCGTTTTTTGAATTTTCACCCGCGCTTGTTCTATCGCCGGGCCGGTGATGTGTTGTCCGATCTGCAAACCGGCGATCCTAATAATGTCCTGGGACGAGTAGCGATGGTTGCCCTTTACGACGACGGCCTGCAGCGTGCCGGGCGGTGGGTCCTTCTTCTTCGGCGCGGAGGATTGTTCCGTTTGCGCGGCCCCTAGACAGACAAAAGAACACATGAACGCGCACAACGCCCAGCAAACCGGGCTGTGCGCTTGCCAAGCCGCACAAAAGACGAGCCGGGCAGCCAAGCTGCGCTTGCTCAACACAGCCTAGTAACTCCGCCGAACCTGCCAAGCGGCAGCGCAGTGCGTTGCCCGGCGGTTACTTAGAACGTGACGCATACTTCTAATTCATGATACGTAGCCAGATCCACCGGCGTTTCGGCGCGGCATGCTAACCTTCGGCGGTGCGCCCGGCCTTAGCACTGATCGCAGTGCTTACCAGATGTCTGGCCCAAACTCCCGCGCCGTCCGCGTCCGCGCAGGACAGCATCGCCAAATTCGGCACGACGGTTGTGATCCCGCTGGGCCTCCGGGGCGATATCTACAAGATCCATCACTGGGCGACGCACCTCCCTGATTTCGCAAAACTCAAACCGATCGGGTCCATTTACACTCGTGTGCTCAATGTGCCGCCGCAAAATTTTTCGCAGGGATTTCCCGGCGTGACGCGCCGGTCGGAATGGTTTGCCATCGACTACAGCGGCCGCTTCGGGATCAGAAACCCTGGCGATTACCGGTTCAGACTCACCTCCGATGATGGTTCAAAGCTCTACATTGACGGTCAGCTTGTGATCGATAATGACGGCGCTCATCCGCCGAAAACGAAAGAAGGCACGCTCAATTTGAACGCCGGTATTCACCAAATTCGGATCTCTTATTTCCAGGGTCCCCGGTACCAACTGGCGCTGGTGCTGGAGGTCCAGCGGCCTGACGATTCCGGCTTCCGTCTCTTCGATACGGACCAGTTCAGGCCCCCGCCCGAAGCGCTTGAAACCACTGAAAAATAAGGCCTGAATGCTACACTTGAAGCGCAAATGGCTTATGATGTCGTGGTTATTGGCAGCGGGCCCGGCGGCTATTCCGCGGCAGTGCGCGCGGGCCAATTCGGGCTGAAAACTGCGTTAATCGAGAAGCAGCCGAGACTCGGCGGAACCTGTCTGCTAGTCGGCTGCATTCCGACCAAAGCCCTGCTCCACACAGCGGACGTTTGGGACTACTTTAAACATCCCGAAGCGCAAGGAATCCAGAGCAAAGATCCCCAACTCAACTACCCCCAGGTTCTCGACCGCAAGAACAAAATCGTCTCCAAACACTCCAAGGGCATCGAGTTTCTGATGCGCAAGAACAAAGTGGAGGTCATCAAAGGTCATGCCCGCCTGCTGGGAGGCGGACGGATCGAAGTCACGGGCGATCAAGGAGTCAAGTCCGTTGAAGCGAAAAACATCATCCTGGCAACCGGGTCGGAAGCGCGCATGCTGCCTGGCCTCCAGCCCGATCCCAACCTGATCCTGACTAACATCGAAATCCTGGATTTGCAATCCGTGCCTCGATCCATCGGCATCATCGGCGCGGGCGCTGTGGGCGTGGAATTTGCTTCCATCTTCAACCGCTTCGGATCAAAAGTAACTGTTCTCGAAATGCTGCCGCGGCTGGTGCCGGTCGAAGATGAAGAGGTCTCCAAAGAACTGGAGAAGCACTTCAAAAAAGGCGGCATCCGGTGCGAAACCGGCGCGAAGGCCGAGAATATTCGCAAAAATGCCAACAGCGTCAGCCTCAGCGTCACGCTTGCCAACGGCAAGCATGAAGAGATGGAGTTCGAAAAGCTGCTGGTGGCGGTCGGACGCAAGCCGAACACCGACGGGGCGGGACTCGAGAACACAAACGCCCAACTGGACCGTGGCTTTGTAAAGGTCGACGGCTGGCAGCGGACCGGCGAGCCTGGCCTCTACGCTATTGGCGATATCGTGGCCGGAACGCCACAGTTGGCGCATGTTGCCACCGCCGAAGGTATGGTCGCGGTAGCGCACATCGCCGGCAAACCGGCGCGTCCCATAAACCGCAACCGCATACCGGGATGCACCTACACCGACCCCGGTATCGGTAGCGTTGGTCTCACAGAAGCGCAGGCTCGCGCCCAGGGCTTCAAAGTGAAAGTCGGAAAATTTCCGTTTGCGGGCAACAGTAAAGCAACCATCCTCGATAAACACGAAGGCTTTATCAAAGTGGTCGCCGATGAGACCTTCGGCGAAATACTGGGCGTGCACATCATCGGGCCCGAAGCTTACGAACTGGTTGCCGAGGCCGTCACCGCCATGGAAGCAGAAGCGACAGTAGAGACTATGATGTCTACAATTCACGCTCATCCGACGATCTACGAAGCGATCGGCGAGGCCTTTAACAACGTCTACGGACTCGCAATCAATATTTAGCCTGGCGTATCAGGGCATGAGACCGCTACAGGTCGTCGATCTCGGACGGTTGCGCTACTCCGAAGCTCTCGCCGTCCAGCAACAGCATGTCGAAGCGCTGAAGCAGGGGAGCGGTCTCGACACTCTTTTGTTTGTCGAGCATCCACACGTTGTTACCATCGGGCGCAACGGCAAAGAACAGCATGTGCTCGCCGGCGCCGAAATCCTGGAGCGCACCGGAATCGAATTGTACGAGACCGATCGAGGCGGCGACGTCACCTATCACGGACCTGGGCAGGTGGTCGGATATCCGATCCTCGATCTGCGAGAATGGAGGCGCGATGTACGCGCCTATTTCCGAGGCGTGGAACAAGCTTTGATCGATGCATTAGGAAAACTCGGGGTCAGCGCCGAGCGCATCCCGGAGCCTGGATTTGAGGGCGTATGGGTCAACGGCGGCAAGATTGCCGCGATTGGGATCCACATCAGCCGCTGGATCACATCGCACGGATTCGCACTCAACGTGGAAACAGATCTTAGCTATTTCAAATACATTGTTCCCTGTGGTTTAACCAAGCCTGTCTGCTCACTGCGCAGCGTGGGCAACCAGGCGAGCCGCGAAGAGGTGAAACGGGCCATCAGCGCCTCCTTTGCGCAACAATTCGAATACGAGCTGATGGCACAGGGCAGTCTGAAGGAGTTTTGATGATCGACGTTGTGATGCCCCAGATGGGCGAAAGCATTGTGGAAGGTACACTCACGCGCTGGCTGAAGAAGCCGGGCGAGCGAGTCGAGCGCGACGAGCCGCTGTTCGAGATTTCAACCGACAAAGTGGATACGGAAATCCCTTCTCCTGTCGCCGGAACGCTTGGCGAAGTGCTGGTTCAAGAGGGCGCTACCGTGGCCATTAATGCCGTTGTGGCCCGCATCAGTGACGGCACCGGCGCAACTGCGGCGCCCGAGGCATCAGCCGCCGCGCCGCCCCAGCAACCAGAATCGAAACCCGAAACTTCGACTCCGCCCAGCGTTGGTGTCGGTCCCTCCGCTGCCGCGCCCGAAGCGCGCACGCGTCCGCAGGAACCGGTCTCATCCGCTGCGGGCCCGTACCCCGTCGAACCGCCGCCATCGCGGCCCGCGCCACCTCCGCCCGCCACCGCGCCGCAGCCAGACGGTACCGAAGAACAAGGGCCTCTCTCCCCGCTGGTGCGCAAAATGGCCCGCGAGTACAACATCGATCTGTCACAGATTCGCGGCACCGGCGCAGGTGGCCGGATCACCAAGCAGGACATAGAAGGCTACATGTCGTCTCAGGCGGCTCGGACGTATAGCGCGCCGTCGGCTCCCCCTCCCGCTCAGCCGGCGCCTACCCCGCAACCGGCAGCCCCCGCCCACGCGCCACCTGCTCCGCTTCCCCTGGCTGAATCCGCCAAGCTCCGCACGGAGCCCATGAGCAACATGCGGCAGAAGATCGCCGAGCACATGGTCATGAGCAAGCGCACCTCCGCTCATGTCACCACCGTGCACCGCGTGGACATGACCAAGATCGCGAAACTGCGCGACAAATCCAAAACCGAGTTCCAGGCGCGTAATGGCTTCTCGCTCACTTTCCTTCCCTTTGTAACCGCCGCGGCTGCCGAAGCGCTGCGCGCATTTCCTCTCTTCAACGCTTCCCTTGACGGCAAGAATATCGTCTATTACCGCGACATCAACATCGGAATTGCGGTTGCCCTCGAAGGAGGGCTCATCGTGCCTGTTATCCGGAACGCCGACGAGAAGAATGTCGCTGGACTGCAGCGATCCATCGTCGATCTCGCGACCCGCGCCCGCTCGCGTCAGCTAAAGCCCGACGAAGTCCAGGGCGGCACGTTCTCGATTACCAACTTCGGAAGCTTCGGCAGCATCTTTGCGACCCCGGTAATCAATCAACCTCAGGTCGCGATCCTCGGTGTCGGCGCTGTGGAAAAAGTGGCAGCGGTTGTCGAGGGCGACGCCATCGCGATCCGCTCCCAGGCGCACCTGGCGCTCACCTTCGATCACCGGCTCATTGATGGAGCACTTGCTGATCAGTTTTGCCAAAAAACCAAAGCTATCCTTGAGAACTGGTCGGCATCGGTGTTATAAATCGCGGCACGTAGCCGTGCTGCTCACACTTTTTTGCGCCCGGTAACCGTTAAAAGATTACACCTGCTCAGGGTGCGAGACGCCACAATCAATAAGAAAACAAACGGTGTACGACCTGTCGCGGGTACACCTCCCTCGCAGGTGTGGGTCTTGCAGTTTCTCCTTGACGAATTCTTAACCCCGGTTTAATATCCTTCTCAGTTGTCCCGAAACTGATTACTAGATCACGGGAACTGAGAGAACATTGACGCAACTGTCATGCGGCGCCGGATTGGTTCTTGGGAGTTGATTTCACGTAAGCAGCGCTGCTCGTCACTTGATACGGTTTCTCAGGCTCCCAGGAAAGAGGTCCGTGAATGACCTTCCAGGTCGGTGAGAAAGTCGTCTACCCGAATCATGGCGTCGGCACGATCGAGAACATCAGTTCCCGATCCTTCGGCTCCCAACAGGAGCGCTTCTATCTGCTTCGGCTTCATCCCAACCGGATGACGATCATGGTCCCGTTCTCCCACGTCGGAGATGTGGGATTACGCAAGGTGACCAAGTGCAGCGAGATCAATCGCGTGCTTACCTATCTTGCAGCGGGGCGCCCCACCTGCGCCCACGATTGGAAGGACCGCTTCAAAGAGAACTCCGAAAAGATGAAGGGCGGCAGTTTACTCGAGATCACCGAAGTGTTCAAGGCGCTGGTGATCATCCAAACGGGAAAGCCGCTCTCTTTCCGTGAGAAAAAGATGCTGGAGCGTGCCCGCAGCATGATCGTGCTGGAGACCTCGGTGGCGAAATCCGTAAGCGAAGCGGAAGCCGTCGTGTTAATCGGCAAGGCACTCGCTAAGTCGGGTCTGCTCATGCCGTCGGCGCTGTAGCTTTCGGTATACTGAGAGTGCTTTCACTGGCAGCCCCGCAGGGTTCAACACGCGCGTGGCGCTATCGTCTAACGGTTAGGACGGAGCCCTCTCAAGGCTTAAATAGGGGTTCGATTCCCCTTAGCGCTACCAAACGCCTCTTCCTCTTATCGTTATTGCTTGCCGGAACGGCATTTGCCGCCGAGCACTACAACCCCACCTGGGAATCCATTGACAGCCGCCCGACGCCGTCCTGGTTTAGTGACGCCAAGTTTGGAATCTTCATTCATTGGGGCGTTTATTCGGTGCCGTCCTACGCTCCCGTGCTTCCCAACAATCTCGCCTACGCCGAGTGGTATTGGCACGCCATCACCGAGGGCCAAAAGCCCGGCGCCAATCCCGTCGACGCCGGTTCCTGGGCATTCCACAAGCGCGTCTACGGAGCCGATTTCGATTACCAGAGCTTCGCACCGATGTTCAAGGCCGAGTTATTCGATCCGGATCACTGGGCCGATGTCTTCGCCCGTTCCGGCGCAAAATATGTCGCGTTGACCTCGAAGCATCACGAAGGTTTCGCGCTCTGGCCCAGCAAGGAAGCTTCCGCAACTTGGGGGCGGCCTTGGAATGCCGTAGAAACGGGACCCCATCGCGATGTCCTGAACGATTTGTCAGTAGCCGTGCGCCGCAAAGGCGTTCGCATGGGCTACTATTATTCGCTCTACGAGTGGTACAACCCGCTGTGGCTGTCCGACAAGAAGCGCTACGTCGCCGAACACATGCACCCGCAGTTCAAGGATCTGGTCACGCGGTACCAGCCCGACATCATCTTTTCGGATGGCGAGTGGGAGCTCACGTCGGCTGAGTGGCGCAGTCCCGAATTACTCGCCTGGCTGTTCAATGACTCCCCAGTGAAAGACAAAATCGTAATCGACGACCGCTGGGGCAAGGATACACGGCATAAACACGGCGGTTACTGGACCACGGAATACACGGCCGGCATGAGCGGCATGCAGCATCCGTGGGAAGAGAGCCGCGGCATGGGATTCTCTTACGGATACAACCGCGATGAAGAGTTGAAAAATTACCACACCGGGCGGCAGCTCGTTCTGATGCTGGTCGATATTGTGAGCCGCGGAGGGAACCTGCTGCTCGATATCGGTCCTAGGGCGGATGGCCGCATCCCGGTCATTATGGAACAGCGGCTCGAGCAAATTGGAGATTGGCTTCGCATCAATAGCGAAGCCATCTATGGCACGACGCCGTGCAAGGAATCGCGCCAGTGGACAAAAGGCGAGATGCCCAGCGTGAATTACAACAAGGAGTTCGAGAGTCCGTACGACGTGTCTAACTTGACTGAGGAGCCGCAACCGGGCAAAGCGGCTATCGAGGCCTTCTTTACCTGCAAAGGCTCCGACGTCTACGCGATCCTCCCTCGCTGGCCAGGCAAACAATTCGCCATGCTGAACGTCGGTTCTCCCGTGAAATCAGTGACGCTGCTAGGCGGCGGCCCGCTACACTCGCGCGGCAGCAAGGCTCCGGTGTTGGTAGATCTGCCGCAGATGCCGGAGCAGCTGATGCCGCAACCCGCCTGGGTGCTCAAGTTTTCACAATGACCGGCTGCTGAATCGGAGCCGGAAGCGTCAGCGACCTCAAACCACTACTTGCACCCGCGGCGTTGTTGGAGCTCCACGGCTGTCCGGTGTAGCCTATCCGTGTGGGGAAAGCCGAGGCCGCAGAGACACTCTCGATCGAAGGTCGCGAGGTTCGTGTAACGCATCCGGATAAGCTCTACTATTCGAAGCAAACCCAACTTTCGAAGCTCGATATCGTTCGCTACTATTTGTCGATTGCACCCGCAGCTCTCAGTGGAATCCGCGATCGTCCTCTCGTTCTGAAGCGCTTTGTAAATGGGGCGGAACAGGAGGCTTTCTACCAGAAGCGCGCACCGGCGGAGCGGCCCGAGTGGCTGCGAAGCGTGACGCTGTCGTTCCCGTCCGGGCGTACCGCTGAAGAGATTGTTGTTGACGATACCGCGGGGCTTGTATGGGTTGTCAATCTTGGGTGCATCGAGCTCCATCCACATCCTGTGCGCTCGGGCGATCTGGAGCATCCGGATGAGTTGCGCATCGATCTCGATCCGGGGCCGGGAATCAGTTGGGCGGACGTGTGCACGGTGGCACTCGAGGTGAAGGCGTTTCTCGAAGAAGTAGGGCTTCGCGGTTGGCCGAAGACGAGTGGATCGCGGGGTATGCACGTGAATGTGCGCATCGAACCACGCTGGACGTTCACGGAGGTACGCCGCGCTGCTCTCACGCTGTCGCGCGCGATTGAGAAGCGTGTGCCTGCGCTTGCAACCTCCAAATGGTGGAAGGAAGAGCGGCATGGTGTGTTTCTCGACTATAACCAGAACGCGAAGGACCGCACCACATGCTCGGCGTATTCGGTTCGCCCGCTGCCGGACGCGCGCGTATCGACGCCGCTTGAATGGCGCGAAGTTCCACACAGTGATCCGGCCGAATTCACCGTGCTTACGGTTCCGAAACGGTTCGCGGAATCCGGAGATCCGCACGCACAGATGGACGCTGCCGCAGGTTCGCTGCAGAAGCTGCTCGAGTTGGCAGACGAAGATGAGCGAGCGGGGCTTGGCGACGCGCCGTGGCCTCCGCACTTCCGAAAAATGCAAGGGGAAGGGAAACGCGTCGCACCATCGCGCTCCAAATCCGCTGCCAGACAACCGCGGAAGCAGATGCCGCTCATCGTAGTTGCCAATTCTCCGGATAAGCAAGCCGCTCTCGCCGGACTCGAGAGATGGAAGAGCAGGCATCCCGAGGCGGCTGGACACTTGGCTGTGGACGATGTGCTGGTGGATTCGATGCGCGGCAGATCTTCAACCTGGACGCGCATACGTGTGAATCTCCGGAACGTGCCTGAATCTCTGCGTCCGCCAGAGGAAACGCCCGATCCCGATGACGACCCCACGCGCGAGTGGCGCAGCGCGGTCGCAGCAAAACGCGCCGCTCGACCACAAAGCAGATGACGACATGGCGGGCCAGAAGAGTGACCCAAAGTCACGCCGAGCACGCCCCCGGCCCGTTGTCCGCACTGTAGCTCTAATCGCATCAATCCGGTGTTGGGATAACTTCTCCTTCCCTGCTGTCCAACGGGAACGTAACGCCGCTGTCTCATAAATGTTGCCTCGCGGCGCGTTTTTCCGTAGGCTGAATCGCATGGAAGTGCAATTCACCCCTGACGTGCAAGCGAAGCTGGACCAGATGGCGCGGGATACTGGACGCCGCAGCGATGAACTTGTACAAGACGCGGTAATGGGCTTTTTCGATGAATTAGCCTTCACGCGCGACATGCTTGAGCGCCGCTATCGCGATCTTGAAACCGGACGCGTGCAGCCGATTGATGGGGAAGAAGCGTACCGGCGCCTCATGGCGAAGACCGAAGAACGCCGCCACCGGCCCGCATGAGCGGCTTCGCGCTCCACCCGGAAGCTTACGACGATATTGATTGACAACACCCCCTCCTAGTCATAATATGACGTATAGCGACATGTTGTTATGCGTAGGTAAACCCCTCTCCGAACCGGTTCTGTTGATCTTGCTGAGCTTGGCGGAGAAACCCCGCCATGGCTACAGCCTGATGAAAGACATTGAATCTCTCAGCGCTGGCCGCGTTCGGATGAGCACGGGAACCCTCTATGGAGCGCTCCGCAGGCTTTTGGAGGATCTTTGGATCGAACGTTTCGAGCAGGACGATACTTCCCGAGAGAAGCAAGCCTACAAGCTGACTTCCGCGGGCCGCAAACAACTGCATTCGGAGTTGGAACGGATGCGACAACTGACGCACGTGGCAACCACGCGCATCCGAACAAGAGAGGCCTGACATGAGAGCGGAGCAGGCTTATCGAACTCTGCTTCGGCTGTACCCGAGCGATTACAGAGCGCTGTTCGCTCTGGAGATGCAAACTGCATTCGAGCGGGCGGCGGAGGAACACCGCCTCTTGCGTAGACCAGTCTTTATCCGATTTCTCCTGGGCGAGTTCGTCGGGCTGGTAAGCGGCGTTAGCGCCGAATGGATTGCGAAGTTGACGGCCGATAGCTCAGTCAGGGGTCGCTGCCTGCCTGATTTGCGGATGATGCGCCCTCCCGGCGTTCCCCGGGAACTATGGTTCGCCGGAGTGTACCCGGGCCACGGGCAAGGTTCTGTACCAGACGAAATCCTGGCAGCTCAGGCGCAGGTTTCGATGCTGATCCAGCGCATGGTACACGCAATCGCCAATCATGATTTTCCCGGCGCACGCCGCTATTCGTACGAGGAACGCATTGCGCGCGAGGAACTGGTCCGGCTACGACAAAAACACGATATCCCTGACTCCGGGAACGGCGGATGCTCGTAGGCCATTTCGCTGTAGGGCTCACCGCGAAACGCATTCAACCGCGGATCTCCATCGGCACTCTGGTGCTAGCGTCCATGCTCGCCGACTTTCTCTTGTGGCTTTTGATGTTCGCCGGAATCGAGCATGTGCAATTCAAAGCGGGCATCGGAGCAGCAAACTATCTCGCGGCCTCGGATACTGCCATAAGCCACAGCCTGTTGATGGACGGGCTTTGGGCGGCCTTGTTGGCGGCGGCGTACTTTCTCAAGCGGCGCAGCCCGCGTGGAGCGTGGGTCATTTTCGGGGCTGTTCTGAGCCATTGGCTTCTGGATTGGATCAGCCATCGGCCAGACATGCCTCTGAGCCCGGGCCTACACCGATACTTCGGGTTAGGCTTGTGGAGTTCCATCCCTGCCGCCCTCATTGTCGAGGGTGGCTTTTGGGTGCTTGCGGTTATACTCTATGCCCGCGCCACCCGCCCCAAAACACGGCTGGGCACGTACGCGTATTGGACCGTCGTTGGTGTCCTTACCCTTGCCTGGTACAACAATCTCGCCGGGCCGCCGCCTCCGAATCCCCAAACGGCTCCGCTTAGCAGCTTCCTCTTCTTTTCCTTGGCTGTGGCGTGGGCCTTCTGGATGAATAGCGCCCGACCCTGGCTAGGAAAACCCGGCTAGAAGAGAGAATGAACTCAAGTTGAAAGAACGAATACAGTCATTAGCGCCCGGCCCGGAGCGGCAGAGCTGCCTCTCACCGCCGCATTTCTTACCGCTCCGCCCCGAAAATCTCAAACAGCTCCTGCGGCGGAACAACCTCCAGCTGCTCGTAAGTGCAAGATGTCGGCTTTCTATCCGGACGCCATCTACGAAATTGCGCCGTGTGACGAAACCTGTTCCCCTGCATGTGATCGTAAGCAACTTCGACCACCAACTCGGGCCTGAGCGGCTCCCATGAGAGATCTTTGCCCTGACTCCAGCGGCTCTGCCCGCCCGGCATGCGATGTCCAGCCTCCGCCACTCCCGAATCATGCGCGGCCCATTCTCCCCATGGATGATCGGCCAGAGCGTTTTCGCGATACGGCGCCAGGAATTCGGTGAGCTCGATTCGTTTCTCTCGAGAGAAGCTTGCGCAGACTCCCACATGCTGCAGACCGCCAGCATTATCGTATAGACCGAGCAGGAGCGAACCGACAGCCCCGTCTCCCTTCTTGTACCAGCGAAAGCCCGCAACCACGCAGTCGCAATCCCGCTCGTGTTTAACTTTGAGCATCGCACGCTTGTCGGGTTCGTAGGTGCCATTTACCGGCTTGGCCATTACACCGTCAAGACCCGCGCCCTCGAAGCGTCGAAACCAATCGAGAGCGAGCTTCTCATCGGAAGTAGCGGGCGTAAGATGGATCGGCGGAGCGGCGGACGCGAGCAGTTCTTCGAGTATGCGGCGGCGTTGCCGGAACGGTTCCGTTCGCAAATCGCGGTTGCCTTCCGACAGCACGTCAAAGAAGATGACCGATGACGGGCTTTGTTGCGAAAGCAAGCGCACGCGCGAGGCCGCCGGGTGTAAACGAAGCTGCAGCTGATCGAAGTCGAGACCGTGGTCTTTCACAATTACGATCTCGCCATCGAGCACGCAGCGTGCGGGCAAGGCGGAACGCAGAGGGTCCAGCAACTCCGGGAAATAACGATTGAGCGGTTTCTCGTCCCGGCTCTGAATGAAGACCTCGTCCCCATCGCGAAAGACGAGCGCACGAAATCCGTCCCACTTGGGCTCGAAAATCCAGTCATCGCCCGTAGGCAGTTCTTCGACGCGCTTGGCGAGCATAGGCAGTACAGGTGGATCCACAGGAAGATGCACGACGTCATAATTATCTTGCAAGCGTGTCAAAGGGTATGGTCGTCGCACAGGGAAGTGGGGACATTGCGGGCGAGCAACACGAACAATTCGCGAGCGTAAGCATACGTAGCGGTGTCGCCACTTCCCGTCGCGGTCGCATTTTTATCCTCTCGCCCGCCAGAGCCGGCGGACCGCGCTACTCCATGCTGGTACGGGAACAGGCAGATTTCGATGTTGCGAGGAAACTCCGGGAAGGTAACGTGACCATCGGCGAAGTCTACAGTTTCATCAGCGGCTTGTATTTTCGCGGGAAGATGACGTATGCCGAGGCATTTCGCGCAGCACCCCCCGGGCTCCCCCCGGCACTGGTTATGGTGCCCGGGGCCGGCCTGATTCCACCCGAAACCATCGTGAACATCGAACAACTTCGTGCTATTGCCGAGATTCCGGTGGCCGAAGCGAATCCGATTTTTCGACATCCGTTGAGCGAAGCGGCAAAGCTGCTGGACCAACACGCGGAAGCAGCCTGCGAATACGTGCTGCTGGGCAGTGTGGCGAGCGGAAAATACACAACACCGCTCCTCGAAGTGTTCGGCGACCGTCTGCTTTTTCCGGCCGACTTCGTGGGCCGCGGGGATATGAGCCGCGGAGGACTTATGTTGCGCAGCGCTCGTTCAGGCGTTGAATTGCCGTACATTCCGGTCCGCGGCGCGCTCTTACACGGCGTGCGGCCGCCCAAGCTGGAACGGTGGCGCAAGCAGTAATCCAGTGGCGCAAACAATAATCCAGTGCCGGAAGTAATCATCTTTGTCGGATTGCAGGGGTCGGGGAAGACCACCTACTTCAACGATCACTTTGCGCAGACGCACGCGCATGTCAGCCGTGACGTTTTGCTGACCGCGGCTCGCGAGGCGGCACTGATCGGCGAGTGCCTTCAAACCGGCCGTTCCTTCGTAGTGGACAACACAAACTCAACGCGCGCCATGCGGGCTCCCGTGATCCGGCAGGCCAAGGCGGCCGGATTTCAGGTCCATTGCTACTTTTTTGAAGTCCCGGTCCGAACGGCGATCGGGCGCAACAACCATCGTAAAGATAAGAACCCAGTCCCCGTCCCGGCCATCCTGCGCACCGCGAAGCATCTGCAGCAACCCTCGTTGGACGAGGGCTTCGATGAGATCAAGACCATTGGGGTCTAGCTTCTGGCGCGCGGCCTGGCACTTGTGAAGACGAAATGGGGACATTGCGGGCGAGCGTCAACCAACTCGCAGGGTCCGAACGGGTAGCGGTGTCGCCATTTCCTTTCGATATGTCATCCCTCCCGGCGACCCCGCCGTGGTCACAGTTCCCTCCAAAAACCGGAATGAGAACCTGTTATTGTCGCGACAACTTGCGAGTGGAATCGTACCGTGCTGAATGACTTGAAAATTACCTTACGGCAGCTGCATAGATCTCCGGGATTTGCCATCACGACGGTGCTGACGCTGGCTCTCGGCATCGGAGCCACGACGGCAATGTTTACGCTCGTCTACGACGTGCTGCTCAAGCCCCTGCCATTTGAGCGCCCGGACCAGCTGGTCACAATCCAGGAAAAAGTGGCGGAGTGGAGCAACGTGTATCCGACACTGCCGGTGAGCGCCAACCACTTCGCCTTTTGGCAGCGATACGATCGCAGCTTCAAGGCAATGGCCGTGATGCAGCAGTACTCGGTGCCCCTCGGCGCCGGCGGGCATCCGCTGCAGGTTGGAATCCTGAGCAGCACGCCGGGACTGTTTCAGGTCTTGCACGTTGAGCCGAAAATCGGCAGGCCATTTGGAAACGCCGAAGCACAGCGGGGACACGAGCACGTGGTCGTGCTGCTGTTTGATTTGTGGCGCAACCAGTTTGGAGGCGATCCGGGAATCGTTGGCAAAACCATCACCCTGAATGGCTTCTCGTACACGGTGCTGGGAGTCATGCCGGAGTCGTTTCACATGCCTTCGGTGCGCAACGTGGCAACCTTTGGCGACAAGAACCGGCCGGCGCCTCTGGGCGTCATCGTTCCCTTGGCTTTTTCGAAAGAGCAGTTGGCCGAAGAAATGGGTGACCTGAACTATTTCGGCTTGGGACGGCTGAATCCAGGAGCGTCGATCGCGGCGGCGGCCTCGGAGTTGAACGGGCTTCAACACACCATCTCCACCAATTTGCCGGCAAACGAAAAATCCACGCTGGCGATTGCCTTGGCGCCTTTTCAGGACGAATTGGTAGGCGGAGATCGGAAGCCGCTGATCGTTCTGCTGTGCGCGGTTTTGGGTCTGCTGCTGGTGGGCTGCGTGAATATAACGAATCTGCTGCTCGCGCGAGCAGTTGGACAACGGCAGCAGATGGCCGTCGCCGCGGCTCTCGGCGCCAGTCGGGCGGAGATGCTGCGGATGGCGCTGCGGGAAACGGTTGTTCTGGCGGCCGCTGGCGGTCTGCTTGGGGTTCTCGTGGCCGCGAGCATCGTGCCGGCAATGCAGAATTATCTGCCTTCGGCGCTCGATTTTCGCGGCCCCTTGCACCTGGACTGGGCCGGCGCAGCCTGCGCCATCTTGTCATCCCTCATCGCAACACTTCTGGCTGGAGCCGCGCCGGTCTTCATCGTCTCCCGTACCGCTCCGCAAACGGTTCTGCACAGTGAAGCTCGCTTGGCGAGCGAATCCCGCAGCACCCGGCGTGCACGCCGCATTCTGGTCGGCGTTGAGGTAGCGGTGAGCGTTGCGCTGGTGCTAATGACTGGCCTGCTGACGGTCAGCCTGGTGAAGCTGATGCACATCAACCGCGGCTTCACCGTCGAACGCACCATGACGGCCATGCTCGACCTGCCGGCACAGCAGTACCCGGATCGCCAGCATCGCTCCGGGTTCTACAGACGAGTATTGGAAAAGCTCGACAGAATCCCTGGCGTACAGCACGCGGCAATCACCAGCGTCCTGCCGCTGACCGGAGATAGCTGGGGCGACATCGCGCAACTCCCCGGAGATAATCGTCCGCTTACGCAACTCCCAATCGAAAGCTTTCGCTGGATAAGTCCGGAATACTTCACTGCGATTCAACTCCCGTTGCTCTCGGGCCGAATCTTCACCACCAGCGACTGGGAACAGAACGTCGCAGTAATCTCCAGTAAAACAGCCAAGACGCTATGGTCCGGCAAGAATCCTGTCGGGCTGCAATTCAAGAGGGCAGGCTCGGACGACAAGCCCTTTACAGTAATCGGCGTCGTCGCCGATGCGAGAACCATCTCGCTGGCCGAGCCCGACCCCATGCTCATTTATGTGCCCTACTGGTTCCGTTGCGATGAGGCTGCCGGGCTAATCGTGCGCACGCGGGAGAACCCGGCATCCATGGCCGGCACCATTCGGCAGACCATTTGGGCTGTGGATCGCACGGTTCCGGTACCGACCATACGAGCTCTCGGCAGCGTTGTTGCCGATTCGGTCGCCAACCAGCGCTTTGAGATGCGGCTGCTCCTGTTCTTCGCCGCGAGCGCGCTCTTTCTGGCCGGCCTGGGGGTGTATGGCATCGTGACTTATTCGGTAGCGCAGCGGCATAGAGAACTCGGCCTGCGGCTGGCGCTCGGAGCACAACGCGGCAACATATACCGGCTCGTCCTGCGCGACGGCTTGCTGCCGGTTATAGTCGGCACAGTAGTCGGCGTGGGAGTTGCCTTTAGCATCGCTCGGGTCGTGACCAGCATGCTCTTCAACATCACGCCCTATGACCCGCTAATGACAATAGGCTCAGCACTCGTGCTATTAGGCGTGGGAACAGCCGCATGTCTTGTTCCTGCGCGCCGTGCCGCGGCTGTAGATCCCATGCAGGCGCTGCGGGCGCAATAGAAAACCATCGCGAATCCGCCTAACCTCAAGCCTGGCTATACCGCCGCGCATGTAGAATCCTTTCGTGAAGCGCCGTAAATTTCTGCTAGCAGCCGCCGCACTGGCCGGCGCACCCGCTCTGCCGGAAGCTACCGCAAAGTTGCCGGCCAACTCCCTACGCAGCGTCCAGCGGCTCTTCACCAGCGAGATCGAAGACAAACCCTGGTTCTACGACCGCGACATGTGGCCGCCTTACCTTGCCATGCTCGCGGAAAATCGCTTCAACCGTTTCAATCTCAGCTTCGGCATCGGTTACGATTTCCTGCGCGCCGTCACCGACGCCTATTTTCTGTTTCCCTACCCGTTCTTTCTTTCCGTGGCAGGCTATAACGTCCGCGCGGCCAACCTGCCGGATGCCGAGCGCGACCGCAATCTCGAAACTCTGCGCTTCATCAGCCAGCAGGCTGCGAGCCATGGCCTCGAATTCCAGTTGGGGCTCTGGACGCATGGCTACCAGTGGGAGAACAGTCCCAATGCGAATTACACTATCCAGGGATTGAATGCCGAAAATCATGGCCCGTACTGCCGCGATGCGCTCACTGCGCTTCTGCGCGCCTGTCCCGCCATCACCGGAGTCACGTTGCGAATCCACGGCGAGAGCGGCGTAGCCGAAGGCAGTTACCCATTCTGGGGCGCCGTGTTCGACGGCGTCAGGCGTTGCGGCCGCAAGGTCGAGATCGACCTTCACGCGAAAGGCATCGATCAGAACATGATCGATCTCGCGCTGAACACGGGCATGCCCGTCAAGGTATCGCCAAAATTCTCGGCCGAGCACATGGGGATGCCCTACCATCAGGCCGACATCCGCGACCAGGAGGTGCCCAAGGCCGACCACCGCGACAGGGGCCTCATGGCCCTGAGCGCCGGCTCCCGCAGCTTTACGCGCTATGGCTACGCAGATCTCATGCGAGAAGACCGCCGGTTCGAAATCCTCTGGCGTCTCTGGCCCGGCACGCAGCGTCTGCTGCTCTGGGCCGATCCGGTGTTCGCCGGCGCGTACGCGCGGGCCTTTCAATTCTGCGGATCGATCGGCGTCGAGATCATGGAACCGCTCTCCTTCAAAGGGCGGCGCGGATCGGGCCATGCGGTCTCTGGAACTGCGGGGCGCTGTGCTTACGCCGACGCTTCACTGCGCCCGCGGTGGGATTGGGAGAAGTATCTCGAGACCTACCGAGTCTGGGGCCGCAAGCTCTACCACCCTGATGAGAATGTGGAACTCGATCCCGCGCTCGCTTCTGTCAGCCGCATCTTGCCGATCGTCACCACCGCGCATCTGCCCTCGGCCGCGAACAACAATTATTGGCCTGAGATTTACACCAATCAGTCTCTGCTGGAGCCGTCGAAAACGGAATACACCGACACCGCGGCGCCCAAAATTTTCGGCAACACTAGCCCGCTCGATCCACAGCTCTTCTCCCGCATCAGCGACTTCGTGGATGAATTGCTCAAAGGAGAGCGGAGCGGCAAATACTCGCCTATAGACGTCGCGCAGTGGCTGGAAGATTTGACGGTTACGGCGCAACCGCGAAAACTGCGGCGCATTGACATCGATGTTGCGATTCAATCCGGTCTGGGTCGATTCTTCGCTGCAAAATTTCGTGCCGCGGTCCTATACGGAATTCATGCGCGCACTGGTGATCGCGCGGCGCTGGAGGAAGCCATCAACTTCTATCGTGCGGCGCGTGCCGCCTGGGCCAGATTGGCCGAAACGGCGAAGGGCGTCTATGTTCCGGATATCACCGTCGGAGAACTTCCCTGGCTTCGCGGCCACTGGCTTGACCGCCTCCCCGCTATTGACGCCGATATTACGCTCCTGGAAAATCGGCGTCACTCCGCTACGCTGACAGAGAATCCAAGAGTAAACGCTGCCATCGCTGAAGCTGTGGGGCGGCCCCGGCGTTCCTCCGTCCCGATGCGCCATCGTGCACCGGATCGCTTTCGGCGCAGTCAGCCGCTGGAGCTAGCGCTTTCGGGTCCCGTGCTCGCATCCGTGGAACTTCACTACCGGCATGTCAATCAGGCGGAGCGTTGGCGGTCCGCCGTCATGGATCGCAAGGGGTCGGCTTACGTCGCCGCTATCCCGAGTGCCTACACCGACTCGCCGTACCCGCTCCAATACTATTTCGAGCTAAAATCGGCACCCGATCGTGCCTGGTTGCATCCCGGCTTTCCGCCGGATCTCGCGGGTCAGCCGTATTACGTGGTTCGTTGCTGCTAGCTCGGGGGATGTCCGGTTTTTAGTTGAAACCGGCGACTCTGAAAGCATGATCAACCCGCGCTGGCGTGGCGAACCGGTATGGTTCTGACGACGGCGAGTTCCAGTTCTTTTACCAGAATAGGCAATTCACGGTAACCATGAATGCGGTTCCAGCGGGACTCGGCCCAGAGTAGAGCGCTGGCGATCCAGCGCAAGTACTGATCGCCACCATACCATCGCTTCACATTGCGGCAAATAGTCTCCACGCTGGAGAATGCGGATTCGATCATATTGGTGGAGGCCAAGCTGACCCGAAGTTTACTTGGAACTCGCAGTCGCTGCATGGTGAGTGTTTCCTGCATACCTTCCTCGAGGCTACGGGCGGCACTGGGATTGAGATGCATCAACTGATGCAAGAGCAAATCCAGCGCGCGCTTGGCGTCGCCGTACTCACGCATCTCATAAGCATTGCGCAGCTTGATTCGTACCGACATCTGATGTTCCTCCGTGAGATGCTCGACGACGTTGCGGATCTTGTGTACTTGGCAGCGTTGAATCACAGCGCAGGGGCCGACCATTTTGCGCACTGCAGCCTGCAAGGCTTTGCTGCCATCGAGCACATACATTCGTGGCACCTCGAAATCGATGCCACGTTCTTGCAGATCTTCGAGCAGATGTCTAAGCACGGTGCTGTTTTCGGTAGCCCCTTGCCGTAAACCAAGAACCAGCTTTTCCCCTTGTAATGTAAGGCCCAGCGCAACCATGACCTGTTGTTTGTCGAAGCAAGCCCCATCCAGCAAGACGGCACAGAACTGGTGACCACTCAATGATCTCGTCTCCAGTTTTTGTAGCTGTCTACGGCTTGCTTCAACGAAGTGCTCACTCACAGTTGACTTCTCAATTCCGTACGCCTGCTCGAGTTCGCGCACGATCGCACTGTAATGCCGCATGCTGAGCCCATGCATAATTTTGTGCCACACGGCATCTTGCATCAACGATACCCGCTGTAACGTTTCGTAGCTACCGAGCGGCACTTCGCGTTGCCGCACGTCACGCACCCTTGGCCGCTGCAAGGGAATTTTCTGTCCGGCGACCACACAATACCCTCGTTGCGATCCCCAGCGCACGGCATGGCGCAGCGTGTTCCCTTTCTGCTTGGGGCCGGCAATTTGATCCACTTCCCAACGCATCATCTGTTCAGCAACTTGCGTGAACGTTGCAACCGCCAAGTGCATCAACCCTTGCTGTACCAGGGTCGCTGCTTCTCTCACCGGCAACGCTAATTGGATGGCATCCTGCGATGTGCTGGCTCTTGCGCGAAACTTACGCACCGCGCGTTCTTTATCGATCTGATACTGTCTCTTCAACGGCGACTCTCCTGTTCTGGAAAACGGTTTTGCCGGAGCCTATCACGGCTCCGGCTTGAGTCGCTGTTTCAACTAAATTCCGGACATCCTCCTAGCTCGTCCGAAACGCGCAAAATTTTTATCTCTCGGTCCATCATCCACTTAACTCGCCCCAACTGCCCGGCTTCGCACGCCTTCGCGCCACACTCGTGCACGAAATGGACAATTCAAAACGTGGCCGCGGCCCTCAGTCGGAAGCCGGCAAATCCCGCTCCAGCCAAAACTCCCTTAATCACGGCATGTGCCAGGAGCGTTTCCTCCTGCTCCCGGGCGAGTCACAAGAACAGTACAACTCTTTGCGCGAAACTTGGCGCAAACAATACGACCTCAACGAGCCCGCCGTCCCCGAGCTCGTCGAAACGCTCGTTGAGCGTGATTGGATGCAGCAGCGCTGCACAAGAAATATCTGCAAGCTTGAAATGCAGCTCGCCGAAGCTGAAGCGTTGGGCGACGACGACCGTATCGATAGAATCGAGCGGCGTCTCAATAACGCCTACCGCTACAAAACAGCCGCCGAAAACTCGTTCCAACGCGCGTTTCGTTCGCTCGAGCAGTTCCGCGCCATTCGCAAACGCGAAGAGCTCAGCCAGTCCCGCTTCACATTGCGTGAGAATCAGGCGCTCTACGACATCAACTATCGCTACACAAAGGCGGGCTTAACAATCCCTGAAGTGAAAACCGGCAACATTGACCCGGACCCCGCCTAGTTCGTTCCGTAATGGCCACTGTGGGGCATTTTGGAGGGCCTGCCATGGTGGCGCGGCGACTCGTCGCCGCCGTGCCGGGACTCATTCCGGCACTTGCGACTTCGTTCCGTAATGCTGATTCCGAGCCAGCGAACGTAAGTGAGCCGAATCCGGCGTCGTATGGGAAACCGGTGTGTGTTCGCCTTTTGTTCGCTATCATCAAATTGTGCAGTACGTCGAGCTTCATGCACGTTCTGCCTTCTCGTTCCTGGAGGGCGCTTCGCTGCCGGAGGAGCTTGCGTCGCGCTGCGCCGAGCTGGATCAAAAAGCGCTCGCGATCTCAGATGCACATGGAGTCTATGGATCGCCTCGTTTTCATCTGGCGGCCCAGAAACTCGGAATTCGGGCACTGATCGGAGCCGAAGTTCTTTCTGAGCACGGCTGCCGTTACACGCTGCTGGTTGAGAACCGGCGCGGATATCAGAACCTGTGCCGCTTGATTACGCGGACCAAGCTCCGCGAGGGTAAACCAGGCAAGCCCGAAAATCCGTTCGCAACCGATGACGATTTCGCCGAGTTTGCCGATGGTCTGGTCTGCCTGACGGGAGGTGATGAGGGTCCGCTGGCGCAGATATTTCATCGACGTGATGGAGTTGACGCGAAGACCGGGGCAAAGGAGCGTCTCGAGCGGCTGGTCCATATTTTCGGATCGGGGAATGTTTTTGCAGAATTACAGCGGCACTACCGGCGCGATCAGGAGGCGCGCAATCAAACACTCATGGACTTAGCGCAAAATATCGGACTCCCCTTGCTTGCCACTAATGGCGTTGCCTATGCGCCGCCGGACCGCCGCGATCTGCAGGACGTACTCACCTGCGTTCACCACAAGACGAGCATTGCGGAAGCGGGAAAGCTGCTGGGCCGGAATTCGGAGCGTTATCTGAAAAGCACGTCGGAAATGCAGGCGCTCTTTAGCGATGTGCCGCAAGCAATCGGCAATGCGTGGGAGCTGTCACAGCGGCTCACCTTTACGCTCACGGATCTTGGCTACCAGTTTCCACGCTACCCGGTTCCACCGGGTGAAACAGAGATGTCCTATCTGCGGCAGTTGGCCGATGCCGGCGCAAGAAAGCGCTATTGCCCTTACTACGATAAGGCGCGGCAGCAGGTTGAGCGCGAGCTGACGCTGATTGAAAAGCTGAATCTGCCAGGCTACTTTCTGATCGTCTGGGACATCGTAGATTTCTGCCGCAGCAACGGCATCCTGGTCCAGGGAAGAGGATCGGCGGCGAACAGCGCGGTTTGTTATTCGCTCGGAATTACCGCTGTGGACCCGGTTGGCATGGACCTGTTGTTTGAGCGCTTTCTTTCAGAAGAACGCGGCGAAATGCCGGACATCGATCTGGATCTTCCCAGCGGCGACGATCGCGAGAAGGCAATCCAGTATGTGTACCAGCGATACGGCCAGCTTGGTGCGGCAATGACCGCCAATGTGATTACGTATCGTGGCCGTTCCGCGGTACGGGACGTAGGGAAAGCGCTCGGCTATACCGAGCAGGAGATCGCGGCACTCGCTGCGCAGATCAATCCCTTCGAGTGGCGCGACCCAAAAGATACGCTGGAGCGCCGTTTTCGCGAAGAAGGATTCGATTTGAAAGATCCGCGCACGCTGAAGTTCTTTTCGCTTACCAGCGACATTATGGATCTGCCGCGTCATCTGGGCCAACATTCGGGCGGCATGGTGGTGTGCCAAGGGCAGCTCGATTCCGTGGTTCCGCTGGAACCGGCTAGCATGCCGGGACGAGTGGTCGTGCAGTGGGACAAGGACGATTGCGCCGATCTCGGCATCATCAAAGTGGACCTCCTCGGGCTCGGAATGATGGCGGTGCTGAAGGACACAATTCAAATCATTCACGACAGCTACAGCGAAGACGTCGATCTGGCGCACTTGCCGCAGGACGATGCCGCTGTCTACGATTGTCTGCAGAAAGCGGATACCATCGGCCTGTTTCAGGTAGAAAGCCGCGCGCAGATGTCGTGCCTGCCGCGCATGAAACCGGTAAAGTTTTACGACATTGTCGTACAGGTAGCGATTATACGGCCCGGTCCGATTGTCGGACAGATGCTTCATCCTTATTTGAAGCGGCGGCAGGGACTTGAAGCGCCGGTGTGTCTGCATCCATCGCTCGAGCCTGTGCTCGCGCGCACGTTAGGCGTGCCTCTGTTTCAGGAGCAGCTCATTCGGATCGCCATGATTGCAGCCGGATTCAGCGGCGGACAGGCCGAGGAGCTACGGCGCGCCTTCGGCTTCAAACGCTCGGAAAAGCGTATGCGTGAAGTAGAGGTGAAACTGCGCGGGGGCATGACGCGTAAAGGCATCTTAGGCGAGACGCAGGAGCGCATCATTCAGGCCATCACCTCTTTCGCGCTATACGGCTTCCCTGAATCGCACGCCGCGAGCTTTGCATTAATCGCGTACGCGAGCGCTTATCTGAAGTGCCACTATCTGGCTGCGTTTACTACCGCGATGTTGAATAATCAGCCGATGGGTTTTTACTCGCCGGCGACGTTGGTCAAAGATGCACAGCGGCACGGGCAGCGCTTTCGCCCGGTGGATGTCCTCCGCTCTGATTATTTCTGCACGGTGGAATCGGATGGCAAAGCGAAATACGTGCGCTTGGGATTGAACTACGTGCGCGGGCTTGCCTCGGCTACCGCGCGGCGGATCGAGTACGAACGCAAACGCAGTCCCTTTTGTTCTCTGCGCGACCTGGTGCAACGTGTGCCCGAGTTGCAAAAAGATGAGATTGCGGCGCTTGCCGAATTAGGAGCGCTCAATGCCCTTCCGAAAGACAAGTTGGACCGGCATCGGCGGGGCGCGCTGTGGCAGGCGGAGCTCGCGCTGCAGCCTGTGGGCGAACTGCTCGAGCCGGTTGCAGATGAGACCACCGCCGCGCCGCTGCCGCAGATGACCCCGGGCCAGCGCACTTATGCCGATTTCAACAATAGCGGTCTGAGTATCGGCAAACATCCGATGTCGTTTTATCGGGAGCGCATGCGTGAGACGGGGGTGATGGATGCTGCCACCGCCAAAGCGCAGCGTGACGGTCTGGTGTTGACTGTTGCCGGATGCGTCATCACACGGCAGCGTCCGGGAACGGCAAAGGGATTTGTATTTTTAAGTCTGGAAGATGAGACCGGGATCATTAATATCATCGTGAATCCAGACCTGTTCGAGCGACGCCGTCAGGTGTGTACCACGGCTCCATACCTTCTGGTGAAAGGAGTTTTGCAGAGCATTAGCGGAGTGATTTCGGTCAAAGCCGGCGATCTGGCGCGGCTGACCTTCCAGGATGCGGCAGTATTGTCATCGCATGACTTTCATTGAATGTCATGTGTCTGTCGATTTACGACTGTTTTTCTAATGAGTCCGTAAATAGCGCCAATCGCAATCCAGATGCAGCCGGCGATTTTGGCCTGCCAGCGAAGACTGCTCCAGATGTAAATGCAAATTGCGCACCCGAGCAGGGGTAAGATAAGGTAACTCCAATTGCGATTTCGGCCGCGGACGTAATAGTAGGCCACAACGGATGCATTTACTCCCGTGAAGGCTAGAAACGCACCGAAATTCAGCAGTTCCGCGCCGAACTGATAACTCATCGCTAGACCGCCTATAAGTGCGGCAGCGCCGCTGAACAGCACGTTGTAACTTGGAATCTTTCGCTTAGGATCGATGTGGCCGAAGAACTTACGCGGTATGGCATTGTCCCGGCCCATACCGTATAACAGGCGGGCGACGCCCATCTGTGAGCCCATGCCCGAGCCGATGGTAGCCACCAACAGTGTGCCGTTCACAAGGTGGAATAAAATGTGGCCGCCGGCTCGTCCCGCGACAAAGCTGTATGCGGTGTCGAGGTCTGGATAATGATGAAAATCGGGCCACACAAGCTGTGCAGCGTAAACTTCGATGGCGGCGAGAACTCCGGTCAGAAGGCAGGTGAACACGGTAGCGCGTAGGATGTTACGGGTTGGATTGTGTGCCTCCTCAGATAACGTAGAGATGCTGTCAAAGCCGATGTAAGTGAGTGCCGCGATCGACGTTCCGGTGGATACGGAAGCGAGCGAGAAGTTCGCCGGATCATAAAAAGGTCGCGCGAGGGAGCCCGGCGCGTATGGCCCGGCATGGAGAAGATAGCGCAGCATGATAGCGAGCGTGTAAGCGACAATCACGCACATTCCGATAGTGAGCCAGCGATTCGTTCGCGCGGAAGATTCGACGCCGCGGAGATTGAGTGCGGTGAAGAGAGCCGCGAAAAAGATCACCCACAAAGGACGGGGAATGGGAAGAATGTTCGCGGCGGCGGCGCTGCACCAGATGGTGCAGATGATCGGATTCAGTAAATAGTCGAGCACAATTCCCCAGCCGACAAGATAGCCGGGAAAAGCCCCGAATGTGCCGCTGACATAGGCGTAGGCGGAGCCGGCGCTCGGGTATGCGCGCGCCATTCGACCGTAGCTGATGGCTGTGAATAGCATCGCGATCATAGCGACGAGAACGGTCGTGACTACGTGGCCGCGAGCCTCTTGCGACACCACGCCGAAGATCGGCATGGGGGCGGTCGGCTGGATGACGATGATGCCGTAGAACACGAGGTCCCAGAAAGTGAGCGCCCGGCGAAGGGTGGGCGCGGAAGTGACGGTCGAATCGGCGGCCATGCGCTATTCGAGATTATCCCGTTACGGGTCCGAATTGAAATCCTGGACGCCGCTTTGCCTTAGAACGTAATTCGGAGGCGCAGGCGCATCGATCGCCGGCTGTCGATACCTTCCTGCGGGAAGCTGTTGATCAAGCGGCCGAAGTCGGGATTGGTGTAAGTGATGTCAGCGGCCGTGAGCGGCAGAACCTTACCGGTGTTCTGGTCGACCATCACATTGAAGTCGCCGAGATAGGCGAAGGGCGCGCCGCCGCCGCCGTAATTGGTATCGGGAAGGAGCAACGGATGGTTGAACAGATTATCGACATCGGCGCCAAGCTGCGCGTTGACGCGCTCGCCGAAATGAAAGTTCTTGTGTACGCCGAGATTCACGCCCCAGGTGCTCGGTCCCCAAAGCAGATTGCGCTTGACGTTGGCCGGATTGCTCAGCAGATCTGCACCGCTCGAAGGCAGGCCGAATGCTGCGGCATTCCAGATCGCGTCACCCACCTTCTGGTTGTAGTTCTTGCTGACCAGCGTGGGGCGGAACGACGGCTCTGCGCCGAAGTCTCCGACAGCGTCGATGGAACCGGCGGCGATGTTGCCGGGTTCGACGGGATCGCAATCATCGCACAGCCAGAACGGAGTGAAACCGGTGCCGGACTTCGCGAACATGTTGAATGTGGTCTGCCACCCGCCGACAACAGCATCGACCCATTTGGGAAGCGAGGAACCGAATTTGCGATCGCGCCCAACTGGCAGATCATAGATGCCGTAGGCAACGAACCGGTGATGGGAGACGAAAGCCTCCTCGCCGTAATCAGAGTTCGGACTGAAGGGATTGTAGGCAATGCCGCCCAGGCTGGAGTTGCCGGTGTCGAGCCCAGTGGATTTCTGGTCCTGATAGGTGTAGAAGGCCGTGAGCATCAAGCCGTTCGTGTAACGGTGCTCGATCTGCGTCTGGAAAGCGTTCGATTGTCCATGGCCGAAATTTCTGTACGTGAGGACGAATTCCGCAAAGGTCGGGAAGGGAAGACGGGCGAGGTCGGCACTCGACAGCGCGCAATTACCCTGAGTGGGATCGCAGATCGTGACTCCATCGCCCTGCGTCGTTCCAAAGGGAATGTTGTTAGGCGGAAGCTCGTCGTAATCGGTTCCGGCAATCAAACCATGGATCGTCGTACCGAGATAAGAGAGACGCAGCGCGGTGTTCCAGCCGAGGTCGCGCTCGAACGTGACATTGTATTGCTGCACGCGAGGCTGGCGCAGATTAAATGGAACAGCGTTAATCGACGGGCTATTGCCGAAACCCGTGGTGGTGCCGCCGGCGATCGGCGCAGAGGGATCGCTGCTGCTGGTCGGCCAGCCTTCGAGTGTCTTGCGCGAAGTCACAGCCTCGTTGAAGGCGTTAGTCGCGAGCGCGTCGCGCATGCCTTGCGCAGCCGGAGTGGGGTAGTAGAGACCCCAGCCGCCGCGCAGAACGTTTTTGTCGGTGATTCGCCAGGCGAAGCCCGCGCGAGGCGCCCAGTCATTCTTATCGGTGTTGATGAGACCGCGTCCAACGTGCGCTTGCGCGGCAGTTTCCACTCCAAAGCCCTTCAAGCGTGGATCCAGATACTGCAGCGTCTTCTCGGACGGAACCACGAGAATACCGAGCTGACCGGCGGCGGCGTTGATGTAGTTCGGATCCAGGTTGACCATCAGGTCGTTGCGTTCGATGAATGGTGTGTCGAGCTCGTAACGCAAGCCGAGGTTCAGAGTAAGGCGCGGAGAAACCTTCCAGTCATCCTGGAAAAAGTAGCCGGACTCCCAGTCGTAAACATCCATGGGCGGCCGCGCGCTGGAGATAAAGGTGGCGCTCGTAGGCGGCAATCCAAGCAGGAAATCCGTGAATGGATCGGTACCGGTGCCGGTGTACGCAAGCGCCCCGCGCGGGCTACCACGATTTGCGGTGAAGCCGTCGTCCGCCTGGTTGCGAATGATATCGGCGCCGAACCTCATATTATGCGTGCCGTGGATCCAGGTGAGCGTGTCTCCAAATGTCTGCAAGTTCTGATTCAAGGGTCGATCCGTGTTGCGGCCGCCATTGGAGAAAGTCTGAAAGGTATTGGCGAAACTGATTTGCGTCTGGCCGTAGGTGTTCAGTTCTTGCGGACCGACAACAGCGGCGTAATTGTTGATCGCGTTCTGGCCGAAGCCAATGCTGGAGAGAAATCCTCCCAGCGTGGTGTTGCTGTGGCGGAAGAGATTTTGCTCATTGAAGCCGCCTCGCAGTTCGTTAACAATCGCCGGCGTGATCACCTTCGTGTAAGACGCCGAGACGGTGTGATTCAAACGGCTGTTCTGCGTGAGGCCGAGACCCGTGAATGGCGACACGACAGGGCTGGTGGCCGAAATCTGGTTGCCTATGTTATAGGCGACATACACGCGATCGTTATCGCTGAAGTTGTGATCGAGACGGACGGTTCCCAGGTCCTGATTCGAAAAACCGGGGATCAGAGTGGCAAAGCCGGGGACTCTGCCGTTTGCCGGATTGATCGGCGCCGAAACGCCGATCTTGGGGAAATAGGTGTTGATCAGCTTCTGCACGGTGGGATTCAACAGCCGCTGGGGAATTTGCGTGAATTTGAGGCCGCAGGTGGTCGGATCCGTCGGGTCGGAGCAGTAGTTAATGGTGTCGGCGGCGACCTCCTGGGGTGTTAGCGAAGCGCCTGCGGGTACGTCGGGCTTGGCGGCATCATTGAGGAGCGTGAAATTGCCGGTGTAGAGCGACGGATGCGGCATGTTGTTCGAGTAAATCGTCGTGGGCTCAACCGTCCAGTCGCGTTCATAGGAGGTAAAGAACCACGTGTTCTTGATTTTCGGAACGCGGCCTCCGAAAGAGCCGCCGAGATCGTTGATGTTGAAGCGCGGATTGGGGTAGGAGGACTCGAACGGCGTCGGCGCGAAGTTAGCGGCGGCGTTCTTGTCCTGAAGCGTCCACGCCGCGAGCGCCGAGTTCTTGTTGTTGTAAATAACGGAGCCATGGTACTGGTCGGTGCCCCGCTTCGTAGTGATGCGTATATTCGCAATGCCGGCGTATTCGGCGCTGAAATCGTTCGATTGCACGAGTACTTCGTTGACCGCTTCGAGGGAGGGCTCACTTTGCGTGTGGTCGCCGAAGATGCCGCCGTTCGAGCGCTGGCCGTCCAGAGAGAAGCTCGCGCCGTAACTCTGCTGTCCGAGGAACTTGAAATCTCCGGCGACATCGCCCTGTGTGATGTTCGGGTTGAGGTACAGGAAACTGTAGACGTCGCGGCTGTCGCGCGGAAGCTCGGTTACGGCTTGGCTGTTGAGGGTATTCGTGATGGTCTGATCCTGAGAATCGACGGGCGGATTTTCGGCGGTGACCTCGACTACGGCGCGGGTCGTGGATATCTGGAGTGTCGCGTCGGCGCTGGCGGTCGAACTGCCTTCAACGGTAACGCCGTTCAACTGCAAAGTTGCGAAGCCCGGTGCGGAGATGACGACGTTGTATTTTCCGGAGTTGAGTCCGGAAACGGTGTACTCGCCCTTGTCATTGGTCGCGCTGCCGCGCGTAGTATTGGTAGCGACGTCCGTGGCGACTACTTTGGCCTGGGGCACGAGCGCGCCCCCGGAGTCTTTCACGGTACCGGTGATGCTGCCGAGGTCGGTTCCTTGGGCGAAAACGGCTGTAGGCAAGAACACGAGGAGAAGGACGGAAAGGCGAAGAGGGGCGCGAAAGATCGCACTGAGCATCGAGCTACTCCTTTGAGACTATGTATTGATAAGGGTGTACCACAGATTGCAAATAAACGCAAGAAAAGAAAAACATTGTCATAAAAGTATAAGGGCTGCCGGCTCCGCCCGACACCGCAGTTTGACCACACACGCTTAGAGTGTCTACACTTCAGGCGTACCTTTCCATTCCATGCCAACTTCGAAGAACTCGCGGCTGCTGTCTGAAGAGAGACGCCGCAAAATCCTACAAATGATCGAACGAGATGGACAGGTGACCATCACCGATCTGGCGAAGCGATTTTCTGTCTCGGGAGTGACAGTCCGGGCGGATCTGGACGCACTTTCCGGCGCTGGCGCAGTGATGCGCTCACACGGGGGAGCGGTGCGCAAGGCGGAGGCGACCCAAGACTTCCCGTTGCGCTTCAAAGCTACGCTGCATCGCTCGGAAAAGGTCCGCATCGGTGAGGCGGCTGCAAAGATGGTGCAGCCAGGCGAGACGGTGATCCTGGATTCGGGAACCACTACGGCGGAGATTGCCCGTCACTTGAGGGAGCTGAAAACCCGACCGCTTACCGTGATCACAAACGCCATTAATATCGCGAGTGAGCTGGCGGACGCGCCGGGCGTATCGGTTATTGTTATCGGGGGTTTGTTGCGGCCGGTTTCACATTCCTTCGTCGGTCCGCAGGCGGAAGCAATGATGAGGGAACTCCACGCCGACAGGCTATTCCTGGGTGTGGATGGACTGGACATCGAGATTGGGCCATCGACTCCGGATGTACTCGAGGCTCAGGTCAACCGATGGATGGTAACCGTTGCTCGCGAAGCGAACGTGGTTGCCGATTGGAGCAAACTGGGGCGGCGGAGCGTGTCCAAGATCGTTTCCATCGACAAGGTACACCGTTTGATCACCGACAAGGCGGCTCCGCCCGAATTTTGCGAAGCGCTGCGGAAAAAGGGAGTAGATGTCATCCTGGCGTAAGCTCGGCCAATGCCACCCGGGCGAGGTGATGCGCCATAAAGCGGTCCGGAAGAAATAAGGCTTGCCGGATGCTTTCGCGGGCAGCGACCCGGTCGCCGAGAGCATCGTGTAGCATAGCGGCGAGATACGCGGAGAAGCTGGAATCGGCGTTGTTTTCCATACGTGCGAGAGCGGAGTGGAGCGGCGAAGTCCAGTCGTCTTCGGAGAAGCCGTCCAGATTGGCCGCAGCGGCGTGGGCCCAGACAATCTGTGAAGGCTCTTTGTGCGAAGCAGCGGCACGGAAGTGATCGTTTGCCTGCGCTTTCTTTGCGCAGCGCAGATCTGATTTTCCAAGCAGGTATTGTGTACGGGCGTCGTTCAGAAACGGCTCGAGACCGTCGGCAGTGAACGGCACGCCCGTGACCGGCGCGCCGAGCGTGCGTTCCGAGGAAAGGGCGGCATCGCACTGGCCCGCGCGTGCGTCGGACAAGATCTGCTCGACGCGTACTTCGATCCATACTTGCCGGACGTTCGTGCCGCCTTCCTCGCGCGAAAAGAAGCGATTTTTGAATAGCGCCAGCGCGCCATCGAAGTCGCCCGCTTCGGCCCGATTGAGCGCCAGTTCGTACAGGAGCTCCGAGGGCATATGTGCGGAATCGGGGTAGCCTTGGAGCGCGTCCACACGATCCTGCGCAGGACGATTCAGCAAGCTGAGCGCCTGGTCCATGCCGCTATAGATGAGCGGATTCCGAGGATCGGAGCTACGGCCTTCTTCAAATGCGGTGAGTGCCGCGGCGGGATCATGCTTGACGCGCAGGAGTGCGTTTCCGAGATCGGCATTCAGAACCGGGAGACTGGATTTCAAGGCAGAAACGCTCTGCCACTCGGAAATGGCGGGGTCGACAAGGGCGCGAGAGAACAGGAAGGTCCCGAGCAGGTAGTGCGCTGTGGCATCGGCGGGGTTGGCGCGCAAAGCGGCGTGGAGCACTTCCAAAGATTCGGCCGTATTCGGAAACACGTATGCGGTCGACGCATGCGAGGCCGCCTCATAATCCGATGCTGCCGGCCGTTGCAGCTGCTCTTTGCAATAGGCGCGGAAGTAAAGAACCAGCGGATGGTTCTGCGGTAGCAGCGATCCAGGCTCGCTTTGGTCGGCATCAACGCTTGGATAGGAGCGCGATAGAACGGCCAACGCACGATCATAAAGACCCAGCCGCATATACTCAGCGGCAAGGTTCAAAACTCGATACGGATCTGCCGCGAGGTGTTGCGGATCTGGTTCACGCAGCTCCTCACGCAAGAAGTAGCTGAGCGGATGCGATTTCAGAGACTGTTCTGCGAGCTGGTGCGCACCGGTGCTATCGCCCGAGGCGTTACGAACAGCAACGAGCTCCTCCGCAGTACGAAGATCGTCGGGAGTAGCGCCAAGCGCGTCTTCGAAATAGCGCTTTGCGTTTTCGAGACGGCCTTCGCGCGCGGTCAGTTCGGCGAGTTTCACCGAAGCCGCGGCACGGTATTCGGGGAGCCGCCGGGCGGACTCGTACGCGTTGCGTGCTTTATGAGGATCGCCGACGCCATCGAATGCGATGCCGAGGTAATAGGCAATTTCGGCGTCTGTGGTGTCTCTGGCCTGTACACCTGCGAGGTAGTGGACAGCGTCATCGTAACGCAGTAAAGACGCGGCGAGACGCCCGGCCGCTTTGTTGAGATCAAAGCTTTCCGGAAATTTGCGCAGCGCATTGTGGTACGTGTCGAAGGCCTGCAGCAGTTCGCCATTCAATTCCTGGTTAACGCCGTTGCGGAGCCAGTCATCAGCGGTTCGACTCTCAGGCGCAGGAATTTTGTAAGACGCTTGTGGTCCTGTCTTGATGTCGGCGGCAGGCGACCAGTCGTACTCGCCTTCGGTGTGCCGCAGCAGTAGACGATCTGAGCCGTCCAGCAAATCGATGCTGTACTTACCGTGCGGGTCTACATCAGGTACCTCTTTGCGCCAGACGTGTTCGGGCGCGAGGTCAACGCGTTCTTCCGAAATGATGCGATCGCCGAGTCGAATACGGATCATCGCTCCGGAAATGGGTTCGTTTACGTTGAGTGCGGTGGCGAGTGTCGTCGCGCTGCGGCTGAGATTCACGACGGCATGCAGATTTGCGCGTGCAATGCCGCCGATTTCGCGAACGGGCATCCAGAATTCGGAGAACCGAATTGCTTGTCGCGGGTTTAAGAACGCGTAGGTTTCCTGATTGCGAAACAGACCGCCCTGTACCTCGACGTAGGCACTGTCGTTGTCGGAAAGCGCCTTGCGCCAATCGAGCCCGTCGGCGTCAACACCCCAGGACCATATTTTCTTGCCGGGAAGATCGGCGTAGTCAGCGAAATGAACGACGCCAGTATTCGTATGCGGATGCCAGACGCCCATGAACGGCTCGCGGCTTCCGTGTACGAAAAGAGACACCGGCCCTTTTGTCTGGTTGTGAATGACGCTCAGGTCGATGCCGTCGGCATCCACGGGCCAAGGCTGGACTTCCGTGAAGCCGTGGCTGGCTGTCCAACGCATCGGATATTGAATCCGGGAATCGTCCCAGACTTGAACTCCGGCGTTGTTCCACCAATAAAAGCGGTGACGAACGTCGCCACGGTTGTACAGCTTGACCCGCTCCTCGAGTACGGTGGAATCGGAGCGGAGAATTAGCTCGACGCTCCACTCCATTCCGTATACGCGATCGATATTGCCAACTGTGACCGAGGCGCTGCCATCGGGCTTCGCTGAATATGCGAAATCGACCGGCGACATCGAGACCCAGTTGTGGGAGACGGGAAAGTTGAATTCAATTCCGAAAGCCGCCCATGCTCCCCGGTATCCGATCTGCGCTTTTTTGATCGACGGATTGGCGTAGAACATCGGCTGGCCGCTGAGCTTGTCCATGCAGGTGTAGACATGCCCGCCAATGTCCGGCAGCACGGAGCATTTCAGGTATTTGTTTTCGAGATACACGGCGCGCCAGGCGTGATCGACGCGCTGATCGGTGAGTTTGTCGCGAATGGTGTACGGGTAGTTGAAACGCGTGGTTGAGAAAAGATCGAAGGGAGGATTCGGATCGGGCGGGCCTTCTTCGTATGTGGGAAGGGTAAGCGTTCCTTGCCAGACATGAACAGGCGCTGCGGCGGCGAATGAAAATGAACAGAGTGAAAGCGTGAGAGCGATACAGGCAAGGCGCATCACGAGGAGATGCTCAACAGCCGTGCGGCGTTCTCGAAGTACACTTTGCGTAGGATGGAATCCGGCAAGCCGACACCATAAATGCGCCAGCGTCCCTGCGGAGGAATGGGGGCGGGCGCGTAATCGAAGTACTCGTCTTCGGTTTCGAGGAAACGGAAATAGATTTCATATAAGGCGTCGCAGAAGTACTGCTGCGGGACGTCCTTTCCGCCCGGTGTGGCATCGGTACCAAAGAGAATGCGGTCCTGGTATTTGTCGAAGAACTTGCGTGTTCTTCTCGGCTGACGTCCGAGCTCACCAATGCGTGCCGCAAGATCGACGGTCATGTTGGGGAAGCGGTCCAGGCTTTCGGAAACTGCATCCAGATCTTCAGCGAAATTGCCTACATGAAGGGCTAAGAACTGAGTTCCGGGATGCCGCGCGAACACGCGGTTGCGAGCTTCGAGAAGATCCGCATTAGAGGGGAAATCGTGATCGTAGAAGGACCAATCGGGATGAGCGCTCAGCTCCTCATAGCGTTCGTTGAAGCGATCCGTGGGAGTGAAGAACGCAACCGGATCCGATACGTGAATTGCGACCGGAATTCCAAGCTGTCCGCAGGCGTCCCACATGGGATCAAACCTGGGGTCGTCGACTTTGATGAGATTGCCTGTGGTGATGTTTTCGCGCAGAAACAGACCCAGCGTTTTGAGAATCTTGAGGCCGCGGGCTCCGGACGCGTGCGCCTGTTCGATTGCCTCCGCCTGCAGACGCGGGTATCCGGGCTCCAACAAGCGGTTATAGCTCGGTTCCGTCATGGTGTAAAAGGCGCCGGGATGCGCCTTGTCGAACCGAGACACGGCAGTCGCGAGGCCGTCGCCGAAGCCGCCGGTCAGGTTGACTAGTGCACGGAGGTTTTTCCGTTGCATGCAGGGAAGGAGATCGTCAGGCGTGGCGAGAAAATGCCGCTCGGATGCGAGCGAGACGCCATTCTCGGCTCGGGCAGAAAACGAAAGGTGCGTGTGAACGTCAATTACGGGATGCCGAGCCCGATCCACATGAGTTTCGTGAGCGTGCAGCATGCTCTTGGGTTCGTACTCGGGCAAGGGTAGAAGACGCGAGGGTTGGCTTTCGTTTGGCGCCGGCAGTGCGGCGTGTGAGGGCATCAAAAGGGCTCCGGAAAATGCAATCCATTGGCGGCGAG
Organism: uncultured Acidobacteriaceae bacterium; assembly: GCA_963842195.1. Classification (GTDB taxonomy): domain Bacteria; phylum Acidobacteriota; class Terriglobia; order Bryobacterales; family Bryobacteraceae; genus Bog-105. Next base: position 215,876 of record CAWJFN010000017.1, on the reverse strand, counting down.
TTTCCATAGGCGTGGTCAGGACACAGACGCCGTCGGCATCTGCAAGGCCATAAAATTCTTTACTTCAGCTTCCGTCGGCTGAGCACCGGTCCCGCCCGGCGCAAGCGTTGACAAAGCGCCGCAAGCGGACGCAAAACGCATGGCATCGCCGATAGCGGAGCCACGCAGCCAGGAATGTAGGAGACCGGCATTGAAGCTATCGCCGGCTCCGGTTGTATCCACGGTCTGGACCCGGTATGCCGGCACAGACAGGAGTTGCCCCTGATGGAGGCACGCGCAGCCCTCTTTCCCGAGTTTTGCAATGGTTAGCGTATGTCCGTTCTGCAAGGCTCGAAGCGCCTCCGCCGTATCGTTGCGGCGGGTAATGGCGCGTAACTCTACCTCATTCGGCAGAAACACATCGGTCTGCTCCAGAACTTGCAACAAATCACTATCCCACGACTCGAACGGATCGAAGCCGACGTCGAGTGAAGTGGACAGGCCGGCGGAGTGGGCGCGCTGAAACAGCCGCTCAAGTCCGGGGCGGAGCCCGGTTTGCATGAAGAAGCTGGAAACATGCAGATGCTGGTGCGTAATCAAGTCGGTTGCGAGGATATCGCTCTCGCGCAGCGCAGTGATGGCGCCAAGATAAGTAACGAGAGCGCGATCTGAAGCCGTTGACGTGAGAGAAACGGTCAATCCAGTTTTTAGTCCGGGATCACGTTGAACGAGGCGGCAATCTACGCCGAACCCGGCGAGCGCGTTGAGGCACACGTCGCCCCATGAGTCGCATCCGAGCTTACCTATGAACGAGACCTGATCCCCGAGCCGGGCGAGCCCAGCGGCGCAGATTGCGGACGAGCTGCCGAGCGTGAGTACGACATCATCCACCAGGACCTCGCGGCCGCGCTCCGGGAACGAGTGAAAGTTTTGCAGGACCAGATCGGGATTGAGTTCGCCTGGTATGAGGATCTTCATGACTAAGTTAAGCCGGGCAGATGCAGGGCGAAGTTGTCGACCACGCGATTGATGATGCCATTTTCGGACGGACTGTCGGGCCGAAGACCCTCTTTGAGACAGCGGAAGAAAGCGAGAAGCTGTCCTGCTACGACATGGACGATGCAGGCGTCGTCAGGGGCGACCCGATTGAGTCCCGGGCATTCGATGGAAATATCGTTATGGCGCAATAACTCTGGCGGAATATTCTCGCCAACGACAACCTTAAACATTCCCAAGTTCTTGCGATTCACTTCTTCAAGCAGATCCGATTCGTAGGCGCGTAACATCGGATCGCCGGAAAGGAAACACACCAACACCGTTTGCGGGGTGACGTAAGACATGGGCCCGTGCCTGAAACCCAAATAAGTTTCCGCCATGGTGGTGACGCGGCCGGCGGTCATCTCGAGCATTTTCAGCGCTGCTTCGCGGGCGGCAGACAGGCTGGAACTGCTGGCGAGAAAGACGGCGCGCGCGAACGAAATAGAGCCGGCCCGGGAAAACGAATCGAAGTGTTTAAGGAGGAGATGGGAGACAAGCTGCCGCCACTCAGAACACAGGCCTTTGTAGCCAGCCACATCGTTTGCAGAAGCTAGGAATCTCGCCGCGGTGACGAGACCCGTGAAGCTGCTAGTCATCACCAAACTGCGATCATTGGTGCGGTCATCGAGCGTGAGCACATGAACGCGTTCGTCTCCGCGGAAGCGGCTGGCGAGATCACCTTCCGAATTGCACGTAATGACCAGATGACGCAACTGAGGCTCGATTTCGAGCAGCAGAGATAGCGCACCGGCGCTTTCGGGGCTGTTGCCGGAGCGCGCCAGAGAGACGACCAAACCGGGACGTTCCGGCGGAAGGACGCGGCCGGGCTCGGTGAGCAATGCTCCGCCCGCGATGGCCTGGGTGACGAGGCCGAGGTTGTGCTGGACGGCAAACCGGACGCAGCCACCAGCGTATTCGGAGCTCCCCGAACCGGTCAGAATCAGACTGCGAATGTTCTTCAACAGCTCCTGAATGCGCGGCGCCTGGGCAAGAACGCCCGCGCATGTAGCCTCGATTGTGAAAGGCTGCTGACAAATCTCACGAAGCGTATGGAGATAGCCGAGCCGCTTCTGCTCCCGCTCGGATTTGCTCAGGAGTTGCGCTGCCTCACGCTGCTCGGCAGCCACGGAACGCAGCCAATCGGCTTCATTTTCGATAAGGTGATTCATCGCAAAGCGCAACTAATGCCAAAGTATAACAAGAAAACTAAAGCATGTGTTCCCACGAACCTAATTGAGGGATTTCGATGTGGGGCCCGGGATATTGAGTGCGTGCGAACTCGGGAGGCACGGGTTTTTGCGCTGCATCGAGGCAGCCCAACAGGACAAGTTTCCGCGGCGCGAGTGATTGCGCGATTTGAGGCAGGTCTGTGTGGCGCAGCGCGTTGAAGACAAAATCGGAGAAGGGATGGGAATAGTTTTCTATTTCGCAAATATTGCGCCAGCTTATCAGGTGACCTGTAAGCACCGTCATGTTGATAGCAGGTTCCAGCGCCGCGGCACAGAGGGCCGTTATGGTCAGAGGTCCCGACGCGACAAGCGCACACGTCTTTGAAGCAGCGAAATGAGCCCGAACCGCGGTAATCACGGTAAGAAGGTCGGTGACGCGTTGGCCCAGCAGCGATTTGCCGAATATCAGCGAAGACCACGCATAAGCCTCGTCGGTTTCGTGTTCCGAAGCGTAGGCGGGCGCGCCCGGACTGTACTCGGGGCGCAGATCGCCAAAACCGCGAAGGTCCGGGGCACAGACGGTCATTCTCGCTGCGAGCCGCTGATAGGCCTGACCTTCCCGGCTCTGATGATCGCGGCCCAAGGGATCGAGGACGAACAGAATCTGGTCGCTTGCGCGTTCGGGTTCGAAGATCCACATAGGTACCCAGATCGACTGTGCGGTCGCTACTTCGGCGGCAAGGATTTTGCAATTCGCAGAGGAGGCCGACGAGAGTATAGTCAAGCGCGGCGCCTGAGGTGCATCGACGAGACCGAGCAGTGTTTTTAGATCCGGGGTTGTGGCGGCTGCCCGAATACTATGTGCCTGGTGTCGCGCCACGGCAAAGGGCGTCCGGCTAGCAAGATCCGTGGCCGCGCTGCCCGACGATGTTGCCCAGAGGAGATGATCCGGTTCCGTCGCGCCGGGCGGTTCTGATTCGATCGCGCGATTACTACCGGCAAGAAATTTCAAAAGCCACCGATCGAGTTCGAGGCGTTGACTGTAAGTAAGCCCGTGCGGAAACGGAAATCCACGGTAGTCAAGATGAGACTCGTGCCCCAGCGCGCCGTAGCTGCGTTTGAGCCGAGCAAACTCTTCCCTACCGCTGCTACTGTAAGACGGCGAGTAAGTGCCAAACCAGTCTTTCTCACTGGCCATGATGAGCAGGGGGCGCGGGGCAAAGGGCCAAAGTAAATCCCACCGATCGAATCCTCGCAATCCACTTGCGACGAAATTCTGTTCTGCATCGTCGACCGAACCGGGCGGCCAAAAATCAGCGCAGGCAACATTTTCGGTGTTGCCGGATGAGACCACAGCCGCTGTAAGGCGATCGTCTACGGCGGCGAGCATCATGGTGAGTGTTGCACCTCCAGACTGACCCGCCGAAGCGAGGCGTTTGCGATCGACGAACGGATGCGCCGCCAAAACATCCAAACTGCGAATTGCATCTTGGAGCTGCCAGGCACTCATGGTTTCGCCGAGGAGCAGGAATTGGCGCCCGGGAACTGTGTGCTCAAGATCAGCGCTGCCGAGTTTTGTGAGGCCATTTGGCCCCGGATAGTTGGTGCGCTCGCCCTGACCTATGGGATCGAACGTCAGGACTAAGAACCCCAACTGAGCAAGGCCTTGACAGCAGCGCTGATAGGTGTCCGCCGCCTTGCCATTGACGCTATGTCCGCACTGAAAAAGCACACCAGGATACGGCGGAGTGCCGGATACAGGCACGTACAGGTTGGCCGTGATCCACTCTCCAGGCCGGCTCTGATATACGAGTTTGTCTACACGATAGCCGTGGCGTGCAAACGAGCCAGTGGTGCGAATTGCCAGTGGAGCAGTTTCGAGTGGACGGCCGATCAATTCGAGAAAGGTCTCTCGTGCCCACTGCTGTCGCCTGCGGATGGCGGCGATTGTTTTCAAGCGGTCCAGAGCCGCGCTCCGAAGATCGTAGGCATCACGCGCGAGCGAGCGGATGTAATCGGGAAAGCAGCGCGGATAATCCCGATAATCGATCTGCCCGTTGTTCGCCGAATCCGAGCGCAAGGTTCGCAAAGCGGGCCCGAACGCCATGACCGACGCACTTTGTATGAGGTGGCGTCTGGTCATTGCTGATTTTCAGGTTGCATATCAGGGGTCAAGATGTCGAGTGGTCTCGGGGTGCCGTCCACGCGACCATGCCAGAGGCTCCCGCCGAACGTCGTCACGTAAACGGCGTGCGGATCGGCGGGATCGGGAATTACGCGATGACCCCACTTGAAGTTGAAACCTGGAATTCGCGACCAATGCTCGCCGCGATCGCGCGAGATCCAAGCTGAAGATTCAAAGCCCGCGGCGTAGAGAATGGCGGGATCGCGCGGGTCGATGGCAACATCGTATACGTGCTGATCTCTGCTCAGCACCAGTTTCCAGGTTGCACCGCCATCGGCTGACAAATAGATGCCGCCGCCTTCTCCATGCATGCCTACGTTGCGTGCCCAAGCCGCAAGATACAAGCGCTTCGGCGATTGCGGATCGATCGCCATCCCGTTGGGTGCGTTCACGCCTGCCGGCAGCGCGACCCGGGTCCAGTGTTCTGCGCCATCACTCGATCGATAAAGCGCCCCATCGCCGTCATTTCCGATGCTTCCGTCCTCTGAGCGCCGCGCGATGAGAATGTAAAGAGCTTTATCAGAGCCGAGAGCCAATCGCCAGGCGAACGGGTCGCGCTGTGAAATCCCAGTGTTCTTCAGTGCCCAGGATCGGCCGTCGTCTACGCTCTTGTACACTCCTCTGCCGAATGCGGCGACATAGAGCGTGCGCGAATTTGCAGGACTTGCCGCGTCAATGAGGATATGAGTGGGGGCGCTCTCCTGCATGCCGGTGTTTGATTTGTTCCAGGTCTTGCCACCGTCGTTACTGCGACAGACCCCGCCTCGATAGTTCGATACAGAGTTGTGCCGCCACATTTTTGGACGGGGCAGATCGTGAGTGCCGCTATTGACGCTCCACATGCGTCCAGGTACGGCAGGATCAAAGGCGACCCAGTAAGTTGTGTTGAGCCATTGCTTCGGCACTCCAGTAGTGGAACTTACCCAAGATGCGCCGCTGTCCTCACTCCGGAACAGACCGATGTCGGTGTATGTGATGAACTGCCGCCGTTGGGCAACGGGATCGAAATGTATGCCGTAACAGGTAGTAACATCGAGCCCGGTGCTCCTCCATCCCTGTCCCGAACGCTGCGAGTACACTGCGTTCCATGTCGCACCGCCGTCGGTCGTCTTAAGTGTGCGCCCGAGATCGGTCGCGTATACGAGATTCGGGTCACGGTCATCGACGGTCATCATCAAAGGATTTTCGCCCCAGCCCGGACCGAAGCGCTCCGTTATCCACGCATCGTGCACGTTGGCTGCGGATGAGGTTTGAGATTCTTTCCAGCACATGGTCCAGGTCGCGCCGGAGTCCTGCGTCCTGGCAACACCTTCCCACATTTCGCCTTCCAGCTTCAGATTTGCGAATGATGCATAGGCGACGGCTGGATCCGCGAAGCTGGCGGCAACGGCACGAATTTCTGTCTGCGTTCCGGGAAATGAACATTTCTTCCACGCGCCTTTGCCGTCCGTGGTGAACAGTCCTTCGGGGGAGACGCCGTATGCCACCGCTCTGAAGCTGGCGTCAAAGCCAAGCGAAATGTCCGCAAATACTACGCCCGCTGGCGCGCTCGTCTGTGTTACCGGCGATCCCTGAATGTGCTGCAGCCCATGGCGGCCCGCAATGATCAGTTTGCGATCGGAAGCCGGCGATTGCGGATCGACCCAGATGCGCAGGGCGTGATCTTGCAACTGCGATTTTCTCTGCCAGCTTGCGCCTCCATCGCGCGAGACAAACAATCCGTTCGCAGCACCTGCGTACATCACAGCAGAGTTGGCCGGATCGATTGCGAGCGCATAGATATCACCGAGCGGGTTCGGATCGGCGACGATCGTTTCGTCTGCGTGATCCGATGCCATGCGAATTCCTTGGATTGAGCCAGGCTTGGGATACAACAGTTCCCAGCTGTCGCCGTTATCGCGGCTCTTCCACAGACCAGTAGCTTCGGCATACATTACGTTGGGATTGATGGGATCGAAGAGGAAGAATTTGACTGTGCCGCGAAGGTTGAACATACGCCACGAACGTCCACCATCATGCGTAATGTAGCTTCCCGTCATGTCGCACGATATGAGGACGGTGTTCGGATGGTGAGGGCTGATCGCCGGATTGAACATGGCGCCTCCGCCGCCCGGGCCGATGACGCGAAATGCGCCCGGCCGCTGCGAGGAAGTTGTGGTCCCGAGCGCCAGAAGCATGGCAATCGCGATCGGCTCACATTTCATTTGATTCTTTCTCTCCTCTTTCGATAATCTGCGTTTAGTTGCACTTCGCTACAACGAGAGCGTATCATCGTGATGCTCATTAGACAGAGTGATTCATGAAGCGACGAAACTTCATCAGGAATGCCGCACTGCTGCCGGCAAGTGCGTTTGCGGCGCGCGCCCGCAATTCGTCCCGCGTTTCGCCGGCGTTCCCGATTCGCCAGCGGCTTGATCAAGGGCCCTTCGATGTGGGACAGGACGAGGGCTGGCAGACGATTTTATTTACAACTCCGTCCGAGAAGCCGCTTCGTAATCCTGGTCTCGGTTTAGTCGGGTACACATGGGAAGAAAATGGACCGTCTATAGCCGCGCGCGAGGGAAGGGAAACACTGGAAGAGCACGTGGAGCGCCTTGCAGCGCTGCCGTTCGTGGATGTGCTTTACATCCGATGCGATTGGAGAAACGTTCAAAAGAAGCCGGGCCAACTGGATCTCGATCCGGTTTGGGAGCTTACCTTTGACGCGGCAAAACGGCATGGCCTGCGCGTCGCGTTCCGAATACAGATGTCGAATCCCGAATTTGAACCCGATCAGATTGCACTTCCAGGCTTTTTGCGGGACCACGTCCCGCTGGTCAAGATCGGGCACAAGCAGCGGCACGGCAAGCTCACGGAGTACGTCGAACCTCGCTATGACGACGAGCGCTTTCAGAAAGCGTTTGTCGAACTAAACCAACTGCTGGCCGACAAATTCGATTCACATCCGCTGATGGAATGGGTCGACCTAATGATGTACGGCTTCTGGGGCGAGGGCCACACCAGCAATCTGCCCAATCCGATTCACGACCACCAGAAGGCGCAGGACACGTTCGTTCGCATGGCGGAGCAGCAACTCGATTTATGGAAGCGAACTCCGCTGGCCGTGAATACACAGCCGGATATTAGTGACGTGGGGAACGACGCTGTGCTTGACCTCGCGATGCGCCGGGGCGCGTGGCTGCGGACGGACAGCATCTTCGATGAGGAACCGATCCAGATCGATGAGATCGCGAACCGGCCGCCATGGCTGGGCGCGATTTGGGAAGACGGCGATCTTCGCGCATACGACGTTGGAGCAGTGCGTATCGATGCGGCGGGCGTGAACGGCATGGAGAACCGCATGCTCCACGTGTTGGATGTACGCGGCAACTATTGGTCGCTGTGGACAGAATCCGCTAATCTCGCGCGCTACAACGAGCGTTATCCGCGGGGGTTCGAACGTCTGCGCACGCAAATTGGGTATCGTGTCCGCCCGTCGTGGGTTTGGCAACGCAAGAGGTATGGCACAGCCGAGTTGATTGTCGCGATTTCGAACCGGGGCGTCGCCGGAGTGCCCGGTATTCTGTGGCTCGAGTTGAAGAGTCCGGACGGACGCGTGCAGTTGCGCGGCGCCCTCGATCCTGGTTGCCCCGAGAGCAACGGCACGCGTCAATGCTCGTTCCTGCTGCCGCATGGATATATCGGCCCGGTGCATCTTTCCACCCAGCTTGAAAAGCGCCCGGATGTGTTTCGGCCGGTTGCGTGGTCATGCGAACAGCCTGTAAACGCCGATGGCTCGATCACGATTCAAGTTCGAGATGAGCACGATCAGAGCTGGCGCAAAGGGATATGAACAACGCAGTAATCGCGCACGGGGGCGGGCCGACCGCTGTTATCAACGCGAGCCTCGCCGGGGTAATTGAAGAATGTACACGCACTCAGGCCTTCTCGCATCTCTGGGGCGCGCGATACGGACTCTCAGGCATTTTAAAGGACGACTTCGCCGATCTACTTGCTTACGACCACGAGTTGATTTGCGCGGTAGGAGATACTCCCGGGTCGGCAATCGGATCAAGCCGTATGAAGCTCGGCGAGAACGATTACGATCAAATTCTGGCCCGCTTGCGCGAGCGCGATGTTCGGTGCTTTTTCTACACGGGTGGGAACGGATCCATGGACACCGCGCTGCAGATTGGGCGGCGCGCGCGCGAGGCGCGCTATGAACTGCAGGTTATCGGTATTCCCAAAACCATCGATAACGATCTGCATGAGACGGATCACACGCCGGGTTATGCATCGACGGCGTATTTTTTTGCAACTACAGCGCGAGTTGCAGGAGAAGACAATCGTTCCTTGCCTTCGCCGATCTGTGTGCTCGAGGTGCTCGGGCGCAACGTGGGATGGGTGACTGCAGCTACGGCCTTTGCGCGCCAGGATGAGAATGACGCACCACACCTGATTTATTTTCCAGAGCGGCCTCTTAGTATCGATCGAATCGCAGCAGATGTGGAGCGCGTTTACCGGAAGCTGGGCAGAGTAGTGGTTGCGGTTTGCGAGGGCCAGTTGGACGAAGCCGGACGGGCGTTCGGCGCCGATGTCGACCGGCCCGGCAGTGCCGTGCATCGGCTGGCGTCAAACTTAGGCCATACGCTCGCGCGCTTGCTGACGCAGAAACTCGGGGTTAGAGCACGGGCCGAAAAGCCTGGTCTTCTCGGGCGCTGCTGCGGGCCAATCATCAGCTCTATCGATCGGGCCGAAGCGCGAGAGTGTGGACGCGCTGCCGCGAGAGCTGCTGCCGAAGGCCATTCGAACGTCATGATCTCAATCCAACGTGACTCGAGCGAGCCGTACGCGAGCAGCATGCGTCTGGTTGGGCTCGACTCAGTAGCACGGCGAGAACGTACTCTGCCTGACGAGTTCATCGCCAGCAGCGCAAATGACGTCACGCCTGAGTTTCTGAGTTACTTGCGGCCGCTCATTCCACCGCTTGTACCTTATGCGAGGCTCTGAACCTGCATTTACGCGTTCGCCAAAACTTGATCGACAGCACGCCTGGCTTCCATAATGGAGGCCCGATGATCCATGATTCCGCTGAGGTCGGAGTTGGCGAAAGTTATCCGCCCAAACGGATTTTGACGCAGAATGTCGCCGGGACCGGATTTGCCATCTTGCCCGAAGAAGAAGCCGGGCTGCGGACTTAAATAGGCATGACCCCAGCGATTGAGAATGATGGCTGTGATGTCGCGACGGGCATCAAAACCGGCTCCCCGGAACATTTGCGTGAACTGCTCGCGGATTTGCCGCTCGTAAGACGCAAACGGCGTGCTGAGTAGCTCGGCGCGTCCCTGACTTACTTGCGTCTGCAGCGGAAGGCCCGGTTTCGAAAACAAAATTTTCAGCGTCAGCACGACTGGGGTATCAGGATCAATCGTTTCGCTAGGCGAGCCAAAGGTAGCGGTTGAGCGCACCGCGCAGTAGTTGCCTATTCCTTCGAACCATTGAGCACCTGTGATCCCCAATTTGTGCAGGAATCTCCAATTCCGCACGGCAACGTTTGCCATCAGGCACGGCGCTCGATGGAACTGCTCATATGCATCGCGCTGCATTGAAGGCAGATCGCGCACGACGTGCTTGGTGGTCCAGCTTCCTCCGGCCATGATCGCGTGACTGGCAGTGACCTGGAACAGCTTTCCTTCGGTAAGATATGTGATTCGCACCGAACCGGCCGGCGCGTGCTCGACTGCGATCACCGTGGCGCGCATCCGCATTCGACAACGCTGCCCTTTGCGATCGAGCGCGTCGAACTGAACTCGGGCACGGCAGATGTTGGCGAGTGTTGCCGGCCCGGGGATTGCGTCGGGGATCAATGCTTTGACCAGGTGACGTGCAACACCCGCGTTACCGCCAGGAAACATCTGCGCCCCTGCGTTGTATTGCCAGGGAAAAAGCACGTCAGCAGCCACGTCCGCGTACGCTGACAGAGCGTCGGCGCCGATGCCCGAGCCGCCGCCTGCGACAGGCGAAAGAAAGCTGCGAACGGTCTCGCGAGAGATCCCGTAACGCTGGCAAATTTGCTCCTCAAGCGTAATCTGATCGAGTTTGCGCGAAGCTGGATCGCCGTGCACTTTGGGAATTGCTGATTCTGCGCTGGATTCCTGCGCGTGCATCTTCAGCAGGTCGCTGCGGGCGCTCTCGGCGATAGGCGCGCCTTCGAGGCGCTTACCCCAAGGATCGGTGATCCAAAGTCCTTCGGGATGTCCGAATTTAGCTCCGAAAAAAAATCCGGTATGCGGCGAATCCTCCAGATACGGTGTATTGCCAGGCGCGTCGGCGGCATGACCTTGCCAGGTCTGGTATTTGAACTCGCGCCAATCGATGCCGATGGAGGGATAGAAGTCGGCCAGGAATGTGTTCGGCAAGGGCGGGAAGAACATCGCCGACCCCTGGTGTGCGATCAACGTTTTTCCGTCCACATCGAACTCGTTGCGTTTCGCCTCGCCGCCGAAAATCGGATGATTGTCCAGTAGAAGGCAGGAGCGGCCATTAGAACGGCTGTCACGCGCAAAGAAGAGAGCCGCGGCCAGCCCGCTAATGCCCCCGCCGATTACGACCAAGTCGAAGTGTTCGTGCGTATCCGTTACGTTTGTCGGGCTGGAGCCAAACACGTTATCGCGCAGCTTGTGCCCGGCGGTCATGACCGCATAGGTATTGCCATTCGAGTTACTGTAATCCCCAATGCCTCCATACCCGGTCCAGTCATCCCGAATGAGCTCCGCCGGCGACTTAGTAAGTAACAGCATCCCGGATCCTAACAGGGCGGAATTCAGAAAGTCATGGCGAGTAATCTGCGCGTCCATGCCCAGGGCCTTGCCGGTCCCGGATGTTCGGTCTTTAAAAGGTGCCATCGTTAACTTATTGCCCCCTGTGATGCCCTGCAGGCACTTCAATCCGATCGAGTATCAGGTACGCGGCGCCGGTAAGGGTCGCCATGGCTCCGAGCGAAGCACGCATCAACGTAACGCCGTTTCCTATGAAGGCACTGACGTGTTCCCGGAAGTAGCGCTCAACCGTTGGCATCAGAAGGTCCCCGGCTTCTGCCAATCCTCCCGCAATCGCGATACGATCGGGAACAAGAATGTTGGTCAGGGATGCGGTGGCAATACCGAGCCACATACCTGCAGTCTTCAGAATTTCAACCGCGGCGAAATTTCCTGCGCGCGCATCTTCAATTACGTTGCGCAATGACATGTTTTTTGTGGCAGTGCTGCTGCCGTACTGTTCCGCGAGGTAGTTAGACGAAACCAGGATCTCGACACAGCCACGGCCGCCGCATGGGCAGGGCGGGCCATCGGCCTGAACCACAATATGACCCGGGTCACCCAGGCAACCGTAGGCAAAGCGAAGAGGTTCTCCGTTGATGAGCATCGCCGCACCGAGACCGGTTCCGACGACGACACAGAAAAAACGTTGCGAGCCTCGCCCCACGCCTAAGTGATACTCGGCGAGGGCTGCGGCGTTTGAGTCGACGTCAATTTCGACGCGGGTGGAAAACTCCGAAACGAGACGGTCCCGCAAAGGATAATTCTCCAGCCACGCAATGTTCGAGCAATACACGAGACGGTCGCGAGCCTGGTCTACAAATCCGGCACCGGCGAGACCGATACCAGCAACGCGCAAATTGGCGTTACCAGCCTCGCGCAATGCAATTCGGACGGCTCCGCAGAGCTTGTCGGCATACTCGTCGACCGGTTCTCGTGTCGGAATCGTTGTAATCATCCGGAGCTGTTGCGACGGTTCAAAGATGCCAACTTTGGTGCTTGTGCCACCGATGTCGACACAGAGCACGGATGGCTCGATCTCAGAGTTGCGCATCCTTCTCGTGTATCAGACTGGGATTGATGACATTTTGGAAAGAGACGTGCACGAAGAAAAGAGGCCTTTTGGGGCCTGCGCGGGTACAGGTGAAATCCGCGCGAATGATACTTCACAATGTCTCGACAACTTCTTTGCGCACCTTCTTCATGGAGTGGTGTCGGCCACCGCTTCACGTTTCTGAACAACATCAAGCGATTCGCGAACAGCTTCGGGTATTCGGTGCATTGCCTGTGGAGCGTGAGTCATGGAGTTGCCTGCTGCCGCTTCGAAGAACTGTTCGCGCCGATACCTGGAATCCGGATTACGAATATCTCGGAAAGCGCTGCGCAGCAACTCGAGCTCGAGATCGCAAATGCCCCGATGTTGCGATACAACGGCCGGACTTATCGTGTTTTTCGCGAGGGAATGGGACCGGGCGAAGAACTTTTCATTTTCGATCTCGCCGCGTCGAACCAGCTCCCCAAAGCTAAATCCAGCGTCGGACGAATGCCATTCATTGCCGCTGTTCCGACTCCATCCATTCAACAGGGAGCACAGGCGCACATCCGGAGCGGGAGGATTACGAGCCGCCTGGGAATTCGCGTTCGTGTGACTGAGTGCCCGATTGAAGCTCGCCGGCCGCATCGCATCGAAGAAGAGTTGAACGACACGATTAAAGCAGTAACGCGCCTGCCCTGGTACACGCCGGTCTTTTTGGCGACTGATTCGGAATATGTAGAGCAGATGCTGTCGTCACATTTTTTTGATGTTTTTCGAGTTCCGAAGCAATTCGACTTCACCGAGAAAGGAACGCGCTATGTCCATCGGCAGGACAAAGAGGGAATGATGACGTTTCTTAAAGAGATTGTTTGCCTATGTGCCTGCCGCCGGATCATCAACATCGGTACCTTCCTGAACCAGGACGCGGTTGCGTCTAAGATCATGACGGAACCGTACGCAATTTCCTGGACCGCTCACCGCCGGTAGGGCGGAGTTTCTTGTCGTCTTCCGGCGCTAAGATGCACATCTCGTTGCCGCGCCCAAGCCAAATCTGCTCACGTAGAAATCGAACGGATGTTTCAGAGAGGCTCGAAGATGGTCGCGCCTTCGCCAGACATCGCCGGCGTAGACGGCGCGAAGACCTCGTTCGAAAGTCTCGGGATAACGTTCGCTGTAATAACGAAGCATATCCAGGCTGTGTCGCTCGTCAAGGTACAGCAGTCCGAACCGGATGTAGTTCTGTAGCTCAATCGCGCTGATGTGGCGAAGAAATGGCGCTCTCTCGGAGGGCGGACGAAATCGATGCATAAGGACCAAATCCGGACATGACAAAATCCGAGCGCCGAGCAACCACAGGCGCACGCTGAACTCAGGTTCGGCGGCGCCGTAAACAGGCATGGCTGTGTCATAGCCGCCCGCGCGCAGGAACATGTCTTTGGAAATGATGGTGCTGCTGCATGGCGCAATCGGCACGCTGCCGCCGAAATGTCCGGGTCTCGGAATCCAGCGCGCATGCATGGACGGTAGCAGCAGCGTGCAGCCGTAGCCTCGAAAAGACGACTTGGTGTCGCCGATGGTTGCACACAGAACCAGGCCCGGTCGCATCCGCCTCCGGATGACAGCGTCCCAGCGTGGCGGAAATATTACATTTCCATCGGTTATGAAGAGGGTGTCGGAGCTTGCCGCTCTTGCTCCTGTATTGCGCGCAAATGGTATGCCTGACCAGCGATTCAGCCGAACCACGCGAACGCGAACGTCGCGCGTGGGATCTGAACACTTGTGCAGGCCGGAACAACAATCGTCGTCGGAGGCATCGTCGACGATTACAATTTCAAGCGGAAAAACGTGCGAGCGGCCGTCGATGATGGAAGCGAGGGCACGTGCGACGTAACGGCCCTCGTTCCTCACCGGAATCACAATGCTGATGTACGGCCGGCAGCGATAGTCAGCGGAGTTCATAGCTAAGTACCGAACCTGCTACTCCGAGTCCGCGTCATCATGGCAGAGCGCGACGACACCAACAAGGCCCAAAGTTGCGATTGCGCCCATCAGTCCGGTGAGACCGACAGCCGCAACCGCGCCTAAAGTACTGTCCTGTGTTCTCCTGCAAACGAGAGCATGATTCACGCCAGAAGGATTTGAAGCTCCAAGCCTGCCGCTTCGTGACGCCAGAGTGTCCAGCAACCGCTTTGCTGTGTGGATGACGTCGACCTGCCCCTCGCCTCCTCCGAGGAGCCGAAGAACGCTGCTCGGATTCTCGCGAAGAGTTGATAAACAAACTGGATTCGCCAGCAAATATGAGATCACTTCTTTAGCTTTGTCGATCACTGGATCGTCCGTTCTCCGAGCACTGAGTGGTGGTCATCCTTTGTCCTTGTTGATCGCCACTGTCGCGACCAATCCGGTAGTTGCGACCATTCCCATTACCGCGGCAACTCCCAATACGCCGAGAATTGCCACCGAATTGGAACCGCCCAGGCGAGACATAAGTTGCGAAGGAATCGATGGCGGAGGGGGCGCCGGAGCGCTTCGGTTCGAACGGCTGCACCGGGGCGGGGAATTCTGCCTGCGGCAGAGGAAACTCGATGCTGCCGGTCGAGGTGGTTCCTGTTCCCGGATGCGTGGTTGGATGTGTGGTCGGGTGAGTCGTTGGATGTGTTGTTGGATGAGTTGTCGGATGAGTCGTCGGGTGAGTAGTCGGATGCGTAGTTGGATGAGTTGTCGGATGCGTTGTTGGATGAGTAGTCGGATGCGTAGTTGGATGTGTGGTTGGGTGAGTTGTCGGGTGAGTGGTTGGATGTGTGGTCGGTTGCGTCTTCAGAACATTCAGTAGCGCTGCGCCCTTCGGGCTCCCCAGTCCTGTGCACGCGTCCCATCCCGTCGCTGCCTGGAATTTCCCACTTCCTCCGGCAATGTCATTGTTTCCTTGCGTAATGTCCCTAAATCCAAAGCCGGAGACACTGCTTTGATAAATAACCGGATTCAGGAAACCTACAGGCCCGTTGAGGCTTTGTGCGAACAGAGCAATCAAGCCGCTCCAAAGTGGCGCGACCGCGCTGGTGCCCCACGCCTGGGTGTCCTTGCCGCTCACCCGAATTTTGTATGCGCTACCGCTGGCAGCATTACCGCATACATCAGGCACGCCGCGGCCCCCAGTAGAACCCGATGGCGGCGGTACGTTTACGCTTGCTTGATACGCCGGTTTCGCGAAGTTCGCACTGACACCTCCGCCGGTTGCGCCCAGCGCCGCGCCATCGTTCCAAACGATCTCGCTGGTAATCGTGCTTCCGGTGCCTTCGAGTTGTGTTCCGCCGCACGCCAAAACCAAAGGCGAACCTGCCGGGAAGTCAACCGCAAGACCGCTGGTCGCATCGAATGAACCATCGTCGCCGGCGGCTACGCACACTGGTATCCCGAGTGTCGCAGCATCCTGGAAGGCCTGGTTGAATGCCTGCATCGTTTGCAATGTCCAGGCGCTTTCGGCTTGGCCCCAGCTGATGGAGACGGCAGCGGGTGTTGGGGTTGCATGAATCGCAGTGGTAACTGCGGACAAGAATCCCTGGTCGTTATTTGGCGCGAAGTAAACAGCGAAGTGCGCGCCCGGAGCAACCGCTCCTGCAACCTCGATATCCAGCATCACCTCTCCGTCAGCTTTCGGGTTTACTCCCGGGTTATTGGATCCACCAGCGACGGGAATTGCAGTTACTGTAGGCGTAGATAAGCCGAGCTCGCCAAAGTAAGTGTTCAAATCGGCTTGAGAGAATCCACCTCCCAATTCGATAATTGCGATGGTCTGTCCCGTTCCGTCGAGGCCCTTGGGGAAGTTATAGAGGTTCGCGACGTCTACGGGAGAGAGGGGCTTGACTGTGTGCGGCTCGATATTATCGATTTCCGGCGACCTGAAGTGAGGCTTCGCCGCGGGACGGTTGTCTAGCCCGATGACGGCTACAACCATCGGCAGCAGGTCCTCGGGAACATGGATTGCCCCTGTGCGTTGACGGAGGATGCTGTTCCCGACGCGAACCCGCTGGAGATTCACGCCAAAGGCTTCGTTGTGCTGAGCCGCTGTGCCCGAAAGCACGACGGTTCGTTTGGCAACGCTCTCTTCAACGATCGTGAGGCCGTGGTCTTTGGCGAACTCGCGCACAGCGCGAATATCATTTGCTCTCGCGCCGTGGGTAGCCGCGAGCTGAGTTCTGCTAAGAATCGCAGATCGATGCGGGATGGGTAGTAATTCCTGATTACGTCGGAGAACCAAAGTAACTGTTAAACGCTCCTCGGCGGGGACGGGTCCGAGCACCTTGGATCGTGGAATGGGGTGGCGTTCACTTCCGGGGAGAGCGACGCGTATCATTTGTGTCATGTAACGTTTCCTTTACAAACCGTGGATGACCCGCATATTGCGGGCCGGATAAAAAAGACTGTTTATAGCCTGTCAACAGAAGACAAGGTATCCGCCTCCACTGCGGCAGCAAAACTATAATCAGCCCATGCTGCGTATGAGCTTACTTACTCAAAAGCGTAATGTGCCTGCTTTTCGGGCATGTTTTTTTCTAAATTTCTCGAGGGCGCACCGCTGCATGGACCTGATCTGACCGTCTGAATAAAGCGTTCGGAAGGTCGTTCGGTGGTGATGTGGAATCACCAGGTCCGTCACCAAACCTAATCGATATCCCAGCTTGTGTGCACGGCGGCAGTAGTCGTCGTCATCGCCGAAACCCACACCAAATTGTTCATCCAGGTAGCCCACCCGGTGAATGACATCTCTTCGGATCATGACGCAGAAAAATGCCAGCATGGCGGTACGAGGAAGGACCGCGACTCCTCTGCCGGCGGGCCATCGGCCTTGCCAACTGTCCGCTGTTGTACGCGGGCCAGAAAGGCCAAGTTCGCCAACCAACGCGGCATCTAGTTTGGGGAGCCACTCGGGTACTGCTTCCGTGTCGTTGTTCAGGATGACAACACGATCAGCTTTTGAAAAGCACAGCCCCTGATTTACCGCCCGCACGAAGCCGAGGTTTGTGGTATTCCGAATAAGCACATGTGGATGCTGGCGGATCTCCGATTCGAGTCGCCACAATTCCGGCGATCCGTTATCCACGAAGATAAGTCGATAATCGCGAGAATAGCGCCGGATTGTTTGCAGGCACCGTAAGCACAATGCTGTTGGCCGGCCCGAGCCGTAATGTGGAATGATGATGTCGAATCGCATAGCGTGTTGTCTTTGAGCCGATGAAGGGGGATCACGTGAGCAGGCCGTGCTTGCGCTTAATAATCCTTGTTGCTTGATCCGGGGTCAGTGGGTTGCCGTGGGTTATTCCACGCCGCAGCTGCGTTTGAAAGATATGTCGGCCACAATGCATTCCGAATTTTCCCTTCCGCAGCATTGTTAGCCAGACATCCCAATCCTGAAATCGACGAATACCTTCGTCAAAGCCGGGGAAGTCTTTGGTTCGGATCATACTCATTGTGCTGATAAAGTTGACGCGCTGAAGCCGTGCCGCATCGAACGCGATGTTGCTGCGGACCCCGACTCCTGAAATGGTGTAAGTGCCGTAAGCGTAAGAAACCTCCGGATGGTTGTCGAGAGTAGCTTTTAATTGATTTAGAGCGTCAGGATGCCAGTCGACATCGTCATCAGAAAAGAGTACCAGCGGAGTGCGCACTAACTCAAAACCACGATTGCGAGCCCAATTGGCACCCCGTCCGCTGTCCTGGCTAATTACAACATCGAAATCGCGGAAAGTCTGACGAGCCAGGCTAAGCAAGGTAGTTCGTGGCTCGCAACGTTGGCGGCAGGGAACTACGACGGTAAGTTGTTTGGCGGAACGTGCTGTGTCGCGGTTAGAAGATTGGACGGCTCGTCGGATTTGATTGTGAAACTCCGTGTCGCAATTTGGCGCAGCAAAGGTACTCGTGCTGGGCGAGCTGCGAAGTAGAGAGCCTAGTATTTCAAAGAGGACCGCGCTTCCAGCGACATAAAGTGCGGAGGCGCCTGCCAGAACCAAAGCTGAGTTGGAGCAACGGAAGTGCGGGTGCTGGGACTTACTCGATGGCTGCGTGATACGGGATTGCATTGGTGTAATTGCTGCCGATATTGTGCAATTCCAAGTCCGTTCCGGGAGCTTATGTCCGATAAAGTTTCATTTATTGTCTGCGCCAGAAACGAACAGCCCGAGATGATCAGGACGACAATTGCGAGATTGAAGGCGACGACTTCGGATTTGGAAAGCGAAATCATTTTGATCGATGACGCCAGCAGTGCGCCGGTAGCGCAACCCGACCCGGACGTGCTGTTGATTCGCAACTCGCGCCCTATCGGGTGTGCACGCTCGCGCCGGCTTGGCTCAGAGGCGGCTTCGGGAAGTGTTCTGGTCTGGCTGGATGCGCATATGACATTCGGGCCGAGGTGGGCAGAACTTATGCTGGATGCTCTACGCCCGCGGGATCTCGTCTGTGCAACCTGGTGGGAGTACGATCTTTCGCACCCTCTCTGCTGGGGCGCCGATTTCACGTGGACCTCGTATCGCGACTACTCCGATGCCAAATATCCCGGCTTCGGCTTCATTCACCGCACCTGTTATACAAAGGATTGCGTGGTCGAAGTACCCATGGTTATCGGGGCGTGCTATATGATGCACCGGTCGACTTACGAGCGAATCGGCGGGCTTACGCGCTTTCGTGTCTGGGGTCTGGATGAACAGGATATCTCATTGCGCACGTGGCTAACCGGCGGCCGTGTGAAATGCGTGACGGGCGCTGCGGTTGGGCACTTTGGAAGACCGTCATTTCCTTACGAAATGAGATACGACTATCTTGAATTCAACCAGATAGCTCTCATCCGGTCACTATTCACTCCTTTAACGTCCGAATTGCTCGAACGCGCGTTCCATCCGAAGCCAGAGCAGATTCAATGTTGGGTAAACGACGCAAAGTTGTCGTGCGACTCTCATCTTCAGCGCAATCGTGAGCTAACGGATGAACAGGTGCTTGCGGCTTTGATTCCTGCGGCCTATGATTTCGTCCGGACGCGATGACGCACTCACAGCGCCAGTTGCAAAATTTTGCCGTTCGTGTAAGCTAACTGAACTCACGCTATTCGGGGCGAAGTCCGCAACTGAGGTATACACACCAACCGCGAGGAGGCGGTTACATGCTGAACGTTTCGGATAACGCTCTACTTGCTTTTAACCTCGCCGATAGTAGGGGAGCTTGCCAGATTGACCGCTGCCGGGCTTTCGTCATTTGCAGAGGAGAACTCAAATCACCGAAGGGACCAGCGCGAGGGTATAAACCCCCGCGATTAGACGAATGGGTGTAATTCTTCAAGGAACTATCAAATTTTCGAACGGACATACCGTTCCGTCTCCGTTTGACGGGAACCGCCGTGTGCCTTGGTGGTGGGATCATCTCGCATCGCAGGCGAACAGCTTTCGACAGGCGGGCTTCACCGCTGTACTCTTGCCGCCGGCCTTAAAAACAAGTGCCGGTGCTTTCCCGCCCGCCGATGGCTATGGTCCTTTCGACGACTACGATCTGGGTAGCAAAAACCAGTTTTTCTCCACACCTACTCGTTTCGGCACACGCGAGCAGTTACAGCGCTGCGCGGCGGTTATGCGCGCAAACGGTCTGGATTTGTATCTGGATATGGTGCCACACCAGCGTAACGGTGGAAACCGCTTTACTTATAAGTACGCAGCGGCCGGACCCAACGGCACGGGAGGACGGTTTCCCAAGCACCCCACGTGTTTTTTCCCCAACGTGCCGCGCGATCCCATTGCCGGTCCGGCTTCGGACGACTTCGGTTTCGGTGACGAACTTGCTCCGGTCAACGGTACGCCGAAAGGATACGTGATGAACGGGCTCATCGATGCGGGAGATTGGCAGACCAGGGCTGTTGATGCCCAGGGGTACCGGATCGACGATACCAAGGGCCTCGCGGTCGAGTTTGTCAGCGGCTTTCTGAATTCGAAGGCCATGCAGGGCAAGTTTGCAGTAGGGGAGTACTTCGACAGTAACGTTGACACGCTGAATTGGTGGGTCTGGAACTCGGGCATGAATGGACGCGCGTGTACGTTCGATTTCAATATTCGTTTTGCGCTCGCCGCGATGTGCAACAACGCCGGGCATTGGGATATGCATCAACTGCAGAGTGCCGGATACTTCAACCGCGACGCCGCGCACGCTGTAACGTTCGTCGAAAATCACGATACCGACGTGAATTTCCCGGTAATTTCAAACAAGCTGCTAGCCTACGCGTTTATCCTTACCGCCCAAGGTTATCCGTGTGTTTACTACAAAGATTATTCGCAAGACTCCGGCTGTTACGGTCTTAAGCCGCAGCTCGATAACCTGATTTGGATTCATGAAAATCTCGCGAACGGATCCTCAGTTTACCGGTGGGCCGACTTCCAATTCGTAGTTTATGAGCGGACTGGCGCCCCGAATCTGTTGGTCGGTTTGAACAATGATCCGTCAAATGAATGGAAGACCGTTACAGTTCAGACGGCCTTCGGAGCAAATGCCCATTTACACGATTACTCCGGACACGCAGGTGACGTCTGGACCGACGGGCAGGGAAGAGTAACCATCGGGCTGCCGCCAAATCGGAATGGTCTCGGTTACGTGTGCTATAGCCGCGCGGGTCAGGATAAGGGCTTCCCCGTGCAGCGTTACGCGACCACTCAGATCTTTGAAGGAGCTGAAGACCTGGACATAGGTCCAGCAATCGGCGGACAGACAGTGCGTATCGGTCGAGTCTGGTGTGACGCAGGCTTTCCGATTCATTTGAAACCGGAGGTGGCCTCGGCTGCCCTGAGTTTCAACGTTTTCGATTCCAGCGGCAAAGCGATACATCTCGACGCTGGGCAGGGACGAACGCAAGCGCGCGGCTGGCATACATTGCAGGTGAGTTCGACCGGGAATGGTCCGCAGCCGTTCACACTTGCAGTCACGTACACCAGCACGCAGCGGCTGTAAGGAGGCGGATGCGGCGAAGACAATTCTTTTCGGCGGCAGCGGTTGTTATGACGGCGGGCAAGGGGCTGGCCGCTCAAATTGCGGGGAAGCCCACCAACCTTGACGATCACGGCGAAATGCCTGGCGATCAGAACCCATCGAATATCGATCGGCCTACGGCCCACAGCATGCAGGGCGCACCGGAAGGAGCCATGACGCCGAGGGCGCAGCGCTCATTGATCGCCCATGCTGCTGGAAGCGAAGCGGTGCCGGTTCTCACTCGGTCCTTCGATAATGCGCGGTCCGGAGCAAATCTGCAGGAGACAATCCTTACGCCCAATGCAGTTCAGCAGAAGGGCTTGCGTAAGCTCTTTACTCTCGCTATCAGCGACGACGACCGGGGTTGCGAGGCTCAGCCTCTTATCGTTCCGGGTGTGCGAATGGCGGACGGCTCGACACATGACCTAGTGATTTTGTGTTCAATGGCCAATACGGTTTGGGCCTACGATGCCGAAGATGGCGCCTTGCACTGGGTACAGCGGCTCGGGAAACCGATTCCCGGTTCACGCGCCATTGATGGATGGCTCATCAATGATAACTGGGGCATTCTCAGCACTCCGGTCGTTGATCCTGATACACAAACGCTGTTCTGTGTTACCTGGTCCAGCCCGGACGGGAGCGTCGCGAATGCCATCCACACTCTGCACACGCTGAAGCTCTCCGACGGCACACACGCGAAAGCCCCATTAAGTTTGGAAGGCGCCACTTACAATCCCGGCCACGGCGTGCCCGTGCAGACGTTTAAAGGCTCCGCGCGGAAACAGCGCGCCGGACTCTTGCTGACCAATGTTGACGGACGCAAGACTATGTTCGTGGCCTGCGGAACCGTTCTCGAAACTGCCGGCTCCGCACGCGGCTGGATTATCGCCTGTGATGTTGCTTCGAATTCTATTTCAGCCTCCTGGGCGGCGACGTGTGTGCACTCGGGCGGGGGGATCTGGATGGCAGGTCAAGGCTTGGCTGCCGACCCACAAGGTTATATCTATGCCCTAACCGGCAACGGCTCGTTTGATGGCGTAACCGAGTTCGGCGAATGCTTTGTGAAGCTCCGTTATTCGCCGCCATCTCCCACAGCGCGCGGCGCTCTTACGGTCGTCGATTGGTGGTCGCCGTTTTCAGATTCCGGCCGCGCCGGCGGAGACCAGGCAGGCACGCACATCACCGTGGACAAGGGCGGCGGCTGGGACGATATGGACCTGGGCTCCGGAGGCGTTGTATTAGTTGCGTCCGCCGGTTTGGTCATCGGAGCTGGAAAAGACGGAATTCTGTATGTGCTCGATCAGAACAAAATGGGCAAGACAACGCCCCGGGATTTCAGCGATCCAGCATCGAATTACGCAAAGCTGAAATCGCCTCCGATCTTCTTCACTTACTTTCCCGGTTTCGACAAGAACCCGGCTCCGCAGAAATTCTTGGACCTGAATTTTCTGGCGGATGGCCGCACTCACCACGAGCACTCGACGCCCGTTATGTTTCAGAGCCATGCTCACGGCACCCTTCTCTATTGCTGGGGCGAGAACGGCAACTTGCGAGTGTGGTCTCTGGACCAGTCAGGAAAGGCAACATACGTTGCGTGCAGCGCTGAAACTGCATCTCCGGAATCGACCACTCCGCCGGGGGGCATGCCGGGAGGGATGCTCAGCCTCTCGGCTAACGGGGCGGACAACGCAATTCTCTGGGCTTGTGTCCCCATGCAGGATGCAAACCGCGGTATCAGTCCCGGAGTACTGTACGCGTACGACGCGACTAACTTAGGTAAGTTCGCAGATGGTTCTGGTTCTGTCAAGTTACTTTGGCAGAGCCCACGATACACTTACAACAAATTCAACGTGCCCATCGTCTCCGGCGGCAAGGTATACGTGCCTACTTATGACGGTAAGGTCGATGTCTTTGTCTTAAACGCGTAAGTTTACTTCCTCGACTTTAGATCGTTCGAGGCGGTGCGAGCGGGAGGGTGCGTGCCAATTCAGAGTACAGGAGTTTTTAGCCAAATAGATGAGCCAGGCTTGGCGGCCGAGATCTCTGCGCGATTGGCCGGTACATCGGCCGACGCTTCGCAACTCACAAATGTGAACGCGGCCACGATTATCTGGGTCGAGCACGGTGACGAAGTCGTGGTACATCTCGATGGCGTGCAGGTTCGCCTGCTTCCCAATTCCTTACTGGTATCGGTGGATCTCGAGACGGATCAAACGGGGCGCACGACTCTGGTCACCGCGTTCGCTCTCGGCGCAGCGGGTGATCCGGCGGGATTGACAGCGGTGACCGATGATCTGCCGCGGGGTTTGGGCACGCTCACGGCGCGCTGGGGCAAAACTCTTCAGTTAGCCGTTTGGGCCGCCATTCTAGGGTTTGCACAGGACACGGCGGCATTGCAGGGCGGCGCACCGACGGGCCTCGCGGTTAGCCAAGGCGCTCTCACCGTTGTTGCGGGTCCGGCTCTCACCGCGAGCGCGAGGCGGCCGGCATGATCTCCACGCAAGATTTGGCTGGAGAGCTTTCGGACCTCGGTCAGGCGATCGGTCTCATCTCCAACGGCGGTATCGATAGCAGTTGGTTCGGCGATCCGACGAGCAAACTCGAGACGATCCTCTCGAACCCGACCCAGCGGCAAGCCCTGATGGCGCTGCTCGACGCGCTGCTTCCTCCGGCGACTGTCCCCGACATCCCCGAGGGCGAGAAGTGGCACCCGCTGCTTGGGAATTTTCCGCGCGGGAACGTATACGTGACCGTGAACGACTCCGGTCCCAACGTTCTGTTCGGCATCGGAGCCGATTTCGGCAATCCGGGATCAGCTGGTGTGACGGCAGATGTTCAGGTAAGTCTGCCATTGATTAGCGCAGACACGAGCGTTCAGCCCGTCGCCGGAACCGCTGCGGGTCCTTTGCGAGTCGCACTGCAGGTTCATCTCGGGCTGAAAAAACCACCGATCCAGCTCGATGGAATTTCGATTGTCGTCTCGATTGCTCCGCCCTCGGTTTCGTTGACGGTGACGCTGGAAAATCTCGACCTGGGAGATGGCACGCCGCAGAATGTGGTGCTCGATCCGAATCAACTGGAATCGGAGGCCTTTCACGTCATTCTCGGATTGCTGAAACAGGAACTGGCGTCGCTCTCAGGTGCGGTTGCGAGTCACCTGCCGGGCGTGCTGGGACTTGGGGATGACGGTATCCCGCAGTTTCCATTTTTGGATCTCGTCACGAACCCCGCTGCTTTACAGCAGTGGTTCCAGTCGTTAGTCCAAAGCGGCGCCGTCTCGAAATGGCTCACGCATCTCGCGGGTCTGATCGGCGCGGCTGACTTGACCGTCAGTGGGACCGGAACGCCTGCAGATCCGTGGAACGTCCCGGTAATTCCGTTCGATTCACAATCAGCGCTTGCATTAGCGGTGTCGGTTTCAGGATCCGCACTGCAGTTCGGTGTGCAAGTGTCGCTCGTGCCGAGCGGGACCTCCGGACCCGGGCGCATAGAAGCCGAGGCCGTAATCGCGGCAATTCCGCTCTCCGGGACAGGAAAAGCGACCGTGTTGCCGAGCGCTACGGTGGCATTCCGCGCACCGGCCAGCACGTCTGGACAGCTCGTTTCCAGCGGCACGATCAGCGTCGATTCCTTCAGCGCGGGTCTAACATGGAACGGTTCGGCATTGCAGCCCGCGGTGCTGTTGACCAATGTGGTCTTTAACGGCACGACCTATTCGCAACTCGATTTAACGAATGCAGACAGCGTCGGGTCCGCGGCTACGACGGCAGTCGAAAGCGCGATCTCCAATGCTCTGGGTGCGAGCGCAGGATCGCATCTGATGGCCCTGGCCGGCCTTGCTGCTCCCGGTGCGGATCCTTCTTCGCCGCATCGCGTCGACTTAACAGCTTTGATGGCGAACCCGGCGCGCGCGATTGGCGCCTTTCATCGCGAGGTGCTGCTCGACGGCCAGCGCTGGTCGTTCCTGCTGGGCGAAGTCGCCGGGCTGATCGGCCTGCCGGCTGCAACGTCGGGAACGGGCACAGCGACGGATCCATGGCTCGCGCCGCTTGCCTCTGCGGGTCCGCTCACAATCAACCTGGCGGCTTGGAATGCTCAGACGTCGGGTGTCGCGGCGGATCCGCAACAGTTGCGACTCGGTCTGCGAGCAGTTGCGTCGAGTGCGCCCATTACATTCTCGATTACTTCGGAACTGCTGGCATGTGACTTGCCTCTGAACGCTTCGGGAACAGCAACTCTGCTGGCCGCGCAGCACGCAAGATTGTTGATTGAACCTGGTGTCGCCGCTTCACCCGTCGCGGGATTTGGGTTAAACGCAGATTCGTTTGCGGCCGAGCTGGATTGGTCGCCGGGTGCATCGGTTTCGTGGCAGGCGAGCGTCACCGGCCTCACCATAACGTCGGGCGCTAACACGGTGGGGCCGCTTTCGCTTACCTTCCCTCCCGCCGGCGGCTTTGACGTAAACAATCTGCCGGCAACCGCAGCTGCGCTCGGCATCTCGGTCCCGAACCTCGAGGTGCTGCTCCGCACGATCATCGCGCGGGCAGCGCTTGCCTGGGGAGGCGTTCCGGGATACACGATTGCTGCTCTGCTCGGGGTGCATTCCGGTCTCACTGGTTTGCAATCCGATTGGCCGGTGCTTGCCGATCCATCCGGCCCCGGCTCGCTCATTACCGCTCCTGGGAGCGCGCTTCGTAACTGGCTGGGGCAGGTCGCAACCGCTGTGTCTTCGAGCGGCACTCCGTTCTTCCTCGAAGCTCTCAACTGGCTGCAATCGCTGTTCTCCAATTCCCTTCCTGCGTCCATCGACTCCATCGTGCCGCACGCGGCCACTGCAGCACCGCAATTCTCCGGCTCCGGGACGTATGAGGATCCGTGGGCATTGGCGCTGCTTACCGGATCGGAATCGGCGGATATGCTTGCTTGGCTCGAACCTGCCGGACCACCGGCGGGTTGGGCGACGGCGTTGGCGTCGGCAGCGTCCTCCGCCGCCGATCTTGCTACCTTGCTGACCGTAATGCAAGCGCTCGGCCCATTCATTCCGGGTCTGGCCGATGCCGTCAAAGACCTCGATCCTCAAAAGGCCGCAACAGGTCTGACGAATCTCTCAAACTTCCTTGCTTCCAGCGACGGCGTGGTCCCGCTGAGCTCGCAGGTTCCGACCGGCGGCACATGGACTGCCGGCACAAACATCCAGTCTGCTCACCCTGTTGAACCGCAGGATCCCACTGCCATCTCGCAAATCTCAGCGCAGATCGATTCCATGGCTGGTGGCGCAGCATCCCCGCGCGCGGTGCTCTTACTGGGACCTGCATTCAGCGATGACACAATCTGGCAGACGTTTCTAAGCGGAAAGCAGTCGGCGAACTTCAACTTCCGCATCGCGAACACGAATCCAGCCGCGATTGACCTTTCGAAAATCACCGACGCAATTGATTACTACACTTGCGATCTGAACGATGATGGCACGGGCAATTTAACCTCGCTCACCGCCCAAATCGGATTCGTGGTAACGCGCATTGGACAACTGCGTCCCAGCGTTCCTGTAACCCTGGTCGCGCATTCGACGGCGGGTGTTGCGGCGAGGGTCTTCACTGCTTCCAATCCGTCTCTAGTGCAGGGTCTGATCACGCTTGGCACACCGCATCTCGGCACTACGCTTCCATTCCTGACCGATCCTCTAATCGCGAGCGCCGTTCGGCTGCTGCAGCCGTTGCTCGGCGGTGTCCCCGCAGGTCCCATTCACGATGTTCTCGGTCACTATTTCAGTGCTCTCGATGGATACGTTCCGGCCGCGACTCAGGGTGCTTTGCCGACCGCAGTGCCGTATCCGGCCGGATCGTTTACCGGCACTCCCAGCACGGATACCGGAGGCCGCCCCGCCTTTGCGATCGGGAGTTCGCTGACGAGCAATGTCCTGCAAGCTATGACTGCCGGTGTATCATCGCTGGCCACTCAGGCGGGCGGAGCGGGTGGGACAGCCCCGACCCATCTGAGCTTCGGCTTAGGTGCGCGGCTCGGTTTACCGGCATCGGCGACGACGTCTGTCACTGCGGACGCTCGCCTGCGCGCCGGCATTTTCCGTGTGGCTCTACAGAGCGGCGCGTCTGAACCGCCGCGACCGGCGCAGTTTCTTTCTATCGATGCGGAGTTGAGCCGCCCAGGTGATTGGCTCGCCGGCGAACCAGGATCCGGCCTCGCCCGCGTACGGAGCGCCGAATTTGGGATCGATCTTGAATCGGACGGTTCTGGTGGCGTGAAGGTGGCACCCCGAATCGTGTTGCATCAGGCGTCGTTAAACGGACCAATGCTGCCGCGCATCGATTTCGCCTCAAGTCCGGCTCAGGCCCAGGCTCTGCTGGGAGCGGTGGTCAAAGCGGTCTCGACACCCGCCCCGCCTGCGTCTTCTGCCCTGAGCGGCGTTCTCAGCGCGTTGAATGCGCTGGAAGTCACTGTTACGAATTCTGACGGCAGCGTTGGACTTTCAACTGATGCATTTGCTGCGATCACGACCGATCCAGCATCGTTCTTTGAGCCGCGTGTCGCTACGGCGCTCAGCGGTTCGGGCCTTTCTGGTTTCGCGGGCCCAGGCTCCGGACCCTGGACGTTCCAGCTTCCCGGATTGCCGTTGACTGCATACATCGCTCAAGGATCGTGGACGATCGGATTGCGCACCGCGCCATCGCTGCCGCTTGGAGCAAACGCCTCGATCGCCTTCGATGTGAGCGTGAAGCTTCCCGGATTTGCGCCTTCACTCAGCGCCACACTCGCGGTTGGCAATTTTGCTGTCACTTGGTCCGAGACCAGTGGCGGCCAGCTCGCGGTGCAAGCATTGCCATGGCTGCCCGCGACTACGCTGATCCCGCCGCCGTCTGCGGCAGCGTTCGCAGCTCAGTTAAATGGTGTTCTGCCGCGCTTGCTGTTCTCGAGTGCGGCAACGGCCCTAATTGAATCGGCGATCCCCTCAGGTTCCGCCGCAAACACACTTCTCACCGATTTGTTTGGACCGAACTTCGCCTCGATCCCGCCCGACGCGCTGTTTACAAGTACGGCACAGTTCCTGTCGAGCGCGGGGGCGCTCGGAAACAGCACCGGCACCGGACTCGACCCTGCGAAATTATCGAAGCTACTTCAGGATGTGAATCAGCTTGCAGGTTTGGCCGCTGGCCCGGGTGTCAGCTTGCCGGGCGACCTTCTGCTCACTGCTGCCGGATCAGGAACGCCAAGCGATCCCGTAAAGCTGCAGCTTGCAACCACGGCGCCCGTAGGAGGCGTCCTCGGAGCGCAGCTTTCATTCGCATTCGACCAGGTGCTGCATCCGACGCCTGCCGGCACGATTAGTTTGACCACGCCGCTTTCCGGATCGTGGACATCGGCTACGGTGAGCTTTGGAATCGCGCCATCGGGTGTCTCCCTTGCAGTCACACCACAAGGCCAGACGCCGATTCAAATTTTGCCCACGTTTAGTGGTCTCGGTGCGCTTGCTAGCGGACTGGAAGCACTGCTGCCGGCCGCATTGGATCAACTCGCAGGCGCTTTGAAACCGAGCAATCCAGCGTGGTTAACTCCTGCCCTGGACCTGGCGCAAGCTCTCGGAGTGTATGATTCCGCCGGCGGATTTGCAGCCCACGCGGATACATTCAAAACGCTATTGCAAACAGATTTTCTAAATCTGTTCAGCCCATCCAATCGATCCGCTGTCGTCAGCGCGGCTGCGAACATGGTCAACGCGCTCGGCGTGACGCCCGCAGTTACCGCGTCCGGTTCCACCGTGAGCTGGTCGTTTCCGTTGAGTGGAGCAGATGCAGGGACTGTGTCGCTCACTGCGGGATGGGATGGTTCCGGACCCGTCGCGCTGCTGTCTGCGACTGATGTGAAGCTTGGCGGCGGCGCGCTCGCGATCAGCCTCTCCGGAGGTTACGCGACTGGCGCGGTCGAGTGCTCCGCCAGCGTTTCGCTCAATCTACCGAGCGAACTCGGAATCAATGCATCGCCGCAATTTACCATCGGTGTTTCATCAACCGGTGGTGCACTGCGCTTCACATCGCAATTCTTTCCCCTAGCGAGCGGCACTGACCACGGTCCGTTAGAAATCGATCTTGCGCCGCAGCTTCAAGTGACCGCAGGCGGACAAACTCCGTTGCAGCTGCTCGAAAACTGGCTGATGCCGCTGGCTGCTAATGTCGCGATCAAAGCCGCCAATGCGCAACTCAATACTCCGCTTTGGAGTGGCGCGACCGCCACAGTAAAAACCGTGCTGACGTCGGCGAACATCCTCAAGGGCGACGGAACTCTCAACACTCCGCTGCCGGATCTGGTGACCATGGTTGCCGGCGCGATCGCCGGGCTCGCTTCGGGCGGCGGTGTATCGGTTCAGCTCAGCAGTACACTCAAGCTCTCGATTGTTAACGATACGGGCAAAATCGGTCTGCGACTTACCGGTCAGCAGGCTTTCGATATCGGGTCGTTTTCGCTCGCGGCGCTCTTCGGTGCTCCCTCGACGTGGACAACCTCGAGTCCGGGCGCAGATGCGGGTCTGGAGTTCTACGTTTTCACCGACTCGGGCGGCGGCTCGTTTACCTTCACGCCGCAGCTCCGTTGTGCCGGCGTGGGCCTTGGCCTGACCGGAGCCGACGATGCGCCGCTCGTTAATCTATCGGCGTTTCGGCTGGGCGGATTCAAGGGCTATTTCTTTTTCGATGCACAGTTCAGCAGTGGTCTTTCGCTGAATAGTTTCGGCGGCGGGTTGGAGCTCGTGCAATTGGGGATTCCGCTTGGGCTTGCAACCGGAGGCGGCGTCGGCGGCAATCCTGTGGCCGCGAGTCTGCTCCAATCCGGCGGCAGCTCTGGCGATTCGCATCCGGTCAACCCGGGTGTCGATATCTCGGCCTGGTATTGGAGCGCTCCCGATGGCGACGCCAATTTCCACATCCAGCTCGCCGGTCAGACGGGACCGTTCTGGATCGGCATTCACAGCGGCTTCGGCCCCATCTACATCGATCAGCTTGGCGTGCAGGTCAATCCAGCCGATGTCCAACTGCTGATCGACGGCAGCGTCAAGGTCAACGGTCTCACAGCGCAGGCGGACGAACTTACCGTTTCGATTCCGTATAAATCCCTCACCACGCCTGGTGATTGGTCGCTCGATCTAAACGGACTCGCGCTCGGCTTTTCGGCTCCCGGCATCAATATTGCCGGGGCTCTACTCAAGAACCCGGGCCCACCTGTCGAGTACGATGGCCTGCTGCTGATCCAGATCACGGATCTGGGCTTCATTGCGGTTGGTGCCTACTCGACGCCCACAGATCCGACGACGCACGACACGTTCACCTCGCTCTTTATCTTCGCGGGCGTGTTCATTGTGATCGGGCTGCCGCCCATCATCGATATCACGGGCCTTGGGCTCGGCGTGGGCTACAACCGCGAGCTACTGCCGCCCACAGACCTCAATCAGCTTTCGAAGTTCCTGCTGGTTGAAGCGCTCGACAACACTGAGGCCATCGCCAACGATCCCATGGGTGCTCTGATGAGTATCCAAACCCAGATTCCGGCCAAACGCGGCAGCCTGTGGTTTGCGGCCGGTCTGCATGGCGTGTCATTTGTCGTTGTCAACATCACAGCGGTGCTGTACGTTGCGCTGGATAAGGGCGTCACCATCGGCATCCTCGGTCTGGCACGCATGGCGTTGCCCTCCGACGATACGGCCCTAGTGAGCCTTGAACTCGCGCTCGAAGTAACGTTCAGTCCAACCGCAGGGACACTGCTGATCCTCGCGCAGCTAACCGACAACTCGTGGCTGCTGAGTAAGGACTGCCAGCTTACCGGCGGCTTCGGGTATTACATGTCTTTCCCGGATTCACAATTTGTAATTACCATCGGCGGATATCATCCGGCATTCCAGAAGCCGCCCGCATTCCCTGACGTTCCACGGCTCGGCTATCACTGGTCCTTCCTCGGCGTAGTGTCCGTCAAAGGCGAATCGTATTTCGCGCTCACGAACTCGTGCGTGATGGCTGGCGCGCGCATGGAAGCGACCTACGGCCCGGACTGGATTCAAGTCTGGTTTACAGCGTATACCGACTTCCTGCTTTCGTGGGATCCGTTCTTCTACAACATTTCGGCCGGCGTCTCGCTAGGCGCGTCGTTCCGCATGCACATCTGCTTTATCGCATGCGTTGACATCGATATCTCCGTGTCGATCGGCGCGACACTGCAGGTGCAGGGGCCACCACTGAACGGCACTGTTACAGTTGACCTCGCGATCGCGTCGGTGACGGTATCGTTCGGCCCGGACCCGAACCCGAATAAAACGTTCCTCGACTGGGATACCTTCAAAGGCAAATATCTGGTCTCGCAGGATCCGGATAACACCGCCGTGAACACGCATGTTCAAAGCGGGTTGATTCCTCCTTCACCTTCCGGCGCGCAGCCGGCGCCCGGTACCGAGGCCCAACCTTGGCAGATGACAAACGAGTTCACGTTCCAGACGGAAACGCGAATGCCCGCGACGGCTTTCCAGGACTTCTTCGGCAACAATTCGGGACAACTGGCAAACGTTCAGGAGATTAACATCGCGCCCATGGGGCCGCATGCGCTGTCGAGCCTGCATAAGCTCACCTTAGAGGGTCAGAGCGGCGCCGGTTGGACGGCGATCACAGGAACGGCGGGGGGACAGATCACCTTTGCTCCCGTCATTGGCCAGGTTTCACAAGCAACTTACCAATACATTGACCACGACAGTACTCCGGCTGCAGCCTACACATTGCCGGCATTGTTAGGAGTAATCATAACCGGCACGTGTACGCTGCAAAACCCGAGCAGCGCGATACCGATCAGCACTCTGGTCGACGCTGGTGACAGTCGTCCGCTTCCATTCGCGACGCTGACCACAACCGTTATCGGTAATCTGCAAACGTTCGGCGTAGCGGCCGACGGAATGGCCGGCATAACCGCCGGAGTCACCACTTTGCAGGACCTGACGGCGTCCGTTTCTCTGCTGCAAGGCACCGGAGTGTTCGCTCAGGCGCGAGCCTCTGCGGGCCTTTCACCGTTCGGATTGCAGCCGATCGCGGCTCGCGCTCTGCGGAGTTTCAGTTCCTCCGGCCCGCTGATTACGCCGATTACGACAGGTTTGACGATGAAGCCGGTGGGCCTCGCGCTGCCGCCCAAGATTAACCGTGTCATACCACTGATACCGATTCCACTGCAGAATACTCGGCTGCGCGCTGTTTTGCAGGGACGGCCGCTGGCAGCTTCCGACGCTCCGGCCGCGTTGCGCACTACAGTAACTTTCCTGAAATTGAACGTTCAGGATCGGGCCGATGTGCCGGCGATCGGTCGTTTTTCGCCGCCGATACCCACGCCGCTGCCGGGTGCCAGACTCACTTTCTTGCGCGCAGCCTCGGCTCCGCGCCCCACCTCGCTCGCCCGCTCTGGCCGCACTTTGCGAAGCGCCGAAGTTGGGTGGTCCGCGGGAGCGGCTCACATACAGGCATTCCAGAGCGCCGAGGGTCAGATCGGCTCAGGCGGCGTGGCCATTCCCTCCGGGACAACTCACGTTTGGGATCTGCCCATAGAGAGCGTTGCTGTTACCGTAAGTGGCGCCGCTGCAGTTCGCGTAACCTTCCTGAATCAGAGTGGTCAGGTGATTGGCGATTTCGAAGAGAGCGGCAGCGCGGAAACGAACTTCGCCGCACCCCCGAAATCCCGCGCTGTGGCGATTAGTTCCTTGGGAAATACCGCCACTACTGTTAGCGGCGGCCTCGGAGCCGTCAGCTCCCTTGCGGCCTCTCAGACCGGAAGACCAGTCGTCGGCTGGCAAACAGGTAACGTAATGCCCCAGATCAACTCGAGCACGTTCCTTGCTCGCGGCGCATGCGTCATGTTGTCACAGCCGAACGTGACTCGAAAAGGCAAGCAAGTGACAGCCCAAGGCATGCTCCCGCTTTCACAAGCGGTAGTTGATCAATCCGGGATTGAGACTTGGCTTCCGCCTTCCATCGGAGTCGTGGGAGTGCTGCTCGATCAGCAGGATCCGACTGCGGCCGGCGACGGCGATTTAGCGATTGCGGTGAATGGCGCCGTATTGTCCACCCCGCCGGTCCGGGTGACCGGTGGCGCGCGCAAAATTTTGCTGTACGACGTTACCCAGGTGACGGCCGTAGACCACATCGTAGTGGGCGTGGCGAGCCGAGACGCTTCGCGACTGTCCGGAGTGATCGGACTCTCAGGGCATGCACAGGAATGGGCAGTTCGATGGAACGGGGCGATTCCGGAACACATCGTGCCAGACGGTCCGCTTACGCCCGACGGCTCCATTGCGGTCACGATCACAACCATCGGCGCGGCGCCGTCGATCAAACCAGCCGCCTAGGAGAAACGATGCCAAATCCTCCTCAACCTCCAGCCGGACAGATGGTCCTGTATGACGATATTCTGCCGCCGCTTGAAGACAACAGCTACCGGATCACAGTGGAAACGGATGTCTCGATTGACGGGAATGCACAAGATTTGCCGCCGAAGCAATCGTTCTTCAGTATCGAAGGACCGCGTTTTCAGCTCGCGGCTACGGAAGTAGCGGGCGTTTTTCCGCCACGGAACGGTCACGGATCGTTCTCCGAAGCCGTGCCGCACATCGTCCTGTCGAGGCGCACCATGCCTTGGGAGAGGCTCCTGGATCCCGCCAAGAAAATTCCCGCTCCTACCGTGCGACCTGGCGACGCCCCCGCTCCCGCTGCGCTTCCACCCTGGCTGGCGCTTCTCGTGTTTGAAGAAGGCGAAAACTTTCAGATCATCCAAAACGTGCCGCTGGAAAAGATCGTTGGTCCCGGCATCTATGCTGATCTGGGCAGCCCGCCGAACGTGAGTTGCGATGCTCTTCAGACGGACATCGGCACACTGTGGTCAATACTTCCATCGCTTGAAGAGATGACTTTGCTAGCTCACGTGCGGCAAGTCAATGTGAACGATCGCGAACTGAACATCGGAAGTACCGATGGCTTCTTTGCCGTCATCATGTCGAATCGCATCCCAAGCCCCAACTCCAAATGCACGGCTTGTCTGGTGTCGCTCGAAGCGCGGTCGGATGTGGTTCTCTCGGACCCGCCAAATCCTCAGATCCGGCCGGCTGCGCACCTTACGGCCAATCCGCAATTTGAGTTCATTGGCGGCACGCTTACGACACTCTCAGAGGTGAGCCCGATTGTCTACTTCGCGCGAAGTGTTCAACTGGTTCTCCTGCAAAGCTGGAAGTTTGAATGCATAGGACCCGGGTCCTTCCGCGATCTGATGCAGGCGCTGAATGTGGCGATGATCGGAACAGTGGCGAATCCCGGCCATCCGCCGCTCACCGATACTTGCCATCTAGCGATGGATCTACAGGATCGCGCGGGAGTTCCGGAGTCGGTTTTCTACCGGGGACCGTGCGTCCCGTTCCAGCTCACGCGCGATCCGCTAGGTCCGTATCATTCAGCCGATCAATGCGTACGTGCGACCCCCGAGACCGGAGCTAAAGATATCTCGTACGCGGCGGCCTTTGAAGTCGGAAGGTTGATTGCGGCTGCGGATAAGAGCCTCGCGTCTGCTCTAATGCAATGGCGGCGCGACGCATACACGCAATCGTCACGAGGCGATACCGTCGCACGTGCGCAAACGGCGTTGAACATCGGCGCGCTTGATCTGCACGCGCCAGTGTCGCCGTTTCTCGCCGCGGGCGCCACCACCCTGGTGGCACAGGGAGCCGGACCGATTTCGGATCCATTCGGTCTCGACAAAGTGCAAACCGTCGTCGGCCTGAATCCCACCGCGGTGCAGCAGGCATTTAACCTCGACACACCGGCGCAAGCCATCGGCATGCTAGGAGGCGATGCCGGAGCGACGGGCGGGATGGTGTTACCCATCATCCAAACAACGCGCAACGCCACAACGATTGATGAAGTCGCCGCCGATAGCGCTGGGCTCGGCAGACTGACGCAGACGCGCAATCAAACGCTCTCGAACACCAGTGTCCAGCTTGGAGGGCCCATCATCACCGGGATCGCTCCTACGCAGGGGTCAAGCAACGGCGACACTACCATCCTCATTACCGGATCCCGATTCACCGGGGTAACTGCGGTCAACTTTGGACCTGCCGCTGCACTGCAAATGGCAGTCTTCTCCGATACGCAAATACAAGCCATCAGTCCGAGCCTGAATGCGGCGGGCCAGAGCACTGTTCACGTAATAGCAGTGAGTCCGGCCGGCGCCTCCATCGCGAGCGCCGCGGACGAGTTCACATACCTGTCGCCCCCGGTTGTTTCCGGCATTGACCCCAATTCCGGTCCGCAGACCGGAGGTACGACGGTAACCATCACAGGTTCCGGTTTCACGGGCGTCACGGGTGTTAATTTCGGCGCCATTGCTGCAGCCGCCTTCACTTTTGTCTCGGATACTCAAGTCACTGCGGTAAGCCCGGGGATTCCGGGCGTTGCAGTGATGGACATTACCATCACAACACCGAATGGCACTTCGGCGACCGGAACTCCCGACCTGTTCACCTATAGTTCCCCTGTTCCTGTGCCAACGATTTTCGAAATCAACCCGCAGGTAGGTCCTTCGACAGGTGGGTTTCAGATGATTCTCATCGGTGGCGGATTCACCGGGGCCACCGGTGTCAGCTTCGGCCCGCTGCCGGCAGCAAACTTCAAGATCGAGTCCGATCGCGAAATCATTGCCATTGCGCCACCGGGGGAAGGCACTCTCGAGGTCACAGTCACCAGCCCCGCTGGTACATCTGCGGCCGGACAACAAAACGCATTCACCTACATTCCGGTGCCGGCGATAACCAGCGTTGTTCCGAGCGTTTTAAATCCGACTCTCTTTATAAAACCAAACCAGACCATCACGATATCGGGTTCTGGTTTTACCGGCGCGACTGCGGTTAACTTTGGATCCGTGCCGGCATCGAGCTTTACCGTAGATTCCGATAGTCAGATCACTGCGGTGATACCGCCGGGCTTTGCCGGCACCGTTGATATCACGATCACGACGGCGGGCGGTAACTCGCCGATAACGCAAAACGATAAGTTCACTTACATGAGGCTGTTGTGATTCCGTTGTCGAAGGAGAACACGTGCGACTAAGCTGGATTAATTCTTCCGAAGCCCTCCGGGAGCGGATGCTCGTGCCCTACCAAGTGGCGGATACCGATCCGGAAGCCGAAATGCCGCCCTACATGGAGTCGCTACTCGCGCATCTGCGGCTCCTGGTGGGTGTGCCTTTCGATTACCTCATTCCCGATGCTCGCTTGCTCCCTGACGAAAGCATCCGTTTTTTTTACCTGGATCGCTCCTGGACCGACAGAGTTGTCGACGGAGCGATAGCCGTGGGGAAGATTGGAAGCAGAGAGCAAGCGCATCATCAGGCGCGCAGCGGACCCGTGGCGCAGCAGCTGGATCAGACGGAACGTATCGTGCGCGATCTGCAGCGGCACCGCGATTCTTTCACGAATTTGAAGCAGGGGAACGACCGTAATCAGAGCCCTGGAGATGTCGTAACGGGTTTTCTGTTGCGCTCTGCGGCCGTAAGCGGCTGGCCGCACATGGATGTGCGTGCGTACAGCGCGGATCTACCTGAATCATCGTTCGATCCTGCCTCGCCAACTGCCACGGCTGCACAGTTGCCAACTCTCCGCATTGAGCTACTCTCTCCGTCGGTAATGCTGGCGCTGTTTCAGGGCATACCGCAACTGGTGATCCTGGAGGAGCCGCACCATGGTGTGCAGTTCGGGGTACACGCGGGCTTCGGTGGTTCGTCTCAGATCGACCTGCGCAATCAGCAGGGAGAACAGATTGTGGATGGCGGCAACAATCCGATCCCGCTCACCGTGCCGTTCCGTGCGAACAGCCGGGTGGTCGATGTCAAACAGCTTTACAATGCGCTGGCAAATGCCAGAGGCTCGCATCCCGAGATGCCCTCCATTAACGGGAGCGCTTCTTTTGCGATTGAAGTTCTGAATCCGCCGTGGCGACAGCGGTTCGAAGGCACTGTCGATCAAGCCGGCGGCAGCTCGGGAGCGTTCATTCCATTTTTGATGATCGCCGAGCGCGTCACCGAGCAAACAACGCTGACCGCTGTGCGGCAGCTCGTCGGAGTCTGAACAAATTCGAGGATCCGCAACTATGTCCAGCGTCAATTCGACTTTCGCGATAGCCGCCGCTCACGGAATTACCGAGCGAACGATCGCGACCTGGTTCCCGCCCCTGTCGCGATCGGCACGAGTGATGGTTCCGATCGAGGTAAATGCTTTGGCGGTCAGAACCACTGGCGGGCAGTGGGCCGACTGTGGCATGAAGACGCCCGATCCCGGCAGCACCGGAAATACGAGAAGCGATCTTCTGCCACCGCCATTTCAAAATCTACCGGACGGTTCACGGCCCGTCGGGATATATCTGCATTGGGCTCTCCCGGACGGTCTGACGGCGGGCACCGCAGGCTCTGACACCTCCGCTGCCAGTTTCCCCGCAATTCCGAATCGCTGGCTTGTGGTCCGGGTATCGAGCTCTACCATTAATCCCGGGCGTCGCGCTGTTGCGGGATGGGTTCTGCGCGCCGGCGACCAGACCCCAACTGCAATCAGTCTGGATTCGTTTACCGAAGACAACACCACGCAGGGGAACGTGCTCAACCCTCTCAGTGCGCTAGGGCATGGCGATCCTGCGTGGGCCGCATACTACGACAATGTGGTAAACCGGCTTGCGTTCTATGATCCGCTATCAGATAGTCCGGCGCCTGAGGGCCCGCTCGCATATCTTGTTTGCGGTTGGTTCACCGATGCGTCGCTCGACCCTCTCGGCTCGAACATCAAATCGCTAAGTGACTTCGATTCCCGCATGGCTCAGCTCGGTTGGGAGCTCGCTGCCGGAGAACTCCAGGAGTCGGTAAACCACTCCTACAACTACATCGCAAACGCCAGCATGCTCGGGCTGCACACTGTCGAGGCTTTCAACGTTCAACAGCCGCCGGCCTTTGCCGCTGCGAGCCCGGGGCTGCGGCCTAATCTGGCCTTAGCAACTGCGTTTCTGCCTGCCGTTCCCTATGTTGCCGGTATCCGCGCGACACCGGCCCCGGTCGACAACTCGGGACAGCCAATGGGCGGTGCATACACTACCAACGGTTCCTGGTGGCCGAATATGACGGTGTATCACGGCTCTGTCGTGTCGATCGCCTGGCCTGGAACGGCGCTGCCCGGCTCTAACAACGGACTACTGGGCGGCGAAATCGGCGGGCCGCCACCGGCGAATCAAATCTCTGTTGCTGTAGGCAACACACTCGCCGAGGCGATGGGCACCATTATTGCTAAGACCAACAATGCTCCGAATGCTGCCGACCAGGGACGAGTGCTCGAAGCATTTATGTCAGGGTCGCTAGCGGAACTTGATCTTCCGGATGGCGCCGCCCGGGTAGATGTTCGGTTGCACGCCGACTCGTTTGGCTCGCTTCCCGGCCAGGAGACTACAGAAGACATTTCGCAGCCGCCGATACCGGCGACCAATCCCCTGCCGACGCCGCCATCTGCGATCGACCCGGGTATTTTCGCTCGGGATGTTTCAGTAATTCCCACCGCTACGCCTGCGCGCTCTCCCGTTACGAACCTGGTCTTATCCGCTGTTTCAACGGAACAGTTCGTCACTCCCGAATTATTCAGCGAACGCCGCATTTTGACGGGAGGCCTCTCGTCTGCGTTTGGGAGTTTGCCCAAACCGCCCACGCCACCTCCAGCGCCGAGCCAGACCATCACGGTAAAACGTAGCGCGCCCAGGTTCTTCTTCCCAAGCGATCCTGTGTTCCTGGTTCAGAATGCTGACCGGTCCTACAAGCACGGGCACGATGGCCGATATTCGGAAGATGGCAAGCTAATCTGCCGCCTGACCGGATTCACGGTCACGGAGTTGAGCTGCGCCGATACGCTGAACCTCGGAACCCGATACGCCGTCGCGGGCGAAGATGTTCTGGAGCGCGGGGTCGAGAACGGCAGCGTCCCCCCGGACTGTGAGGACCTGCTGCGCGAGTTGATCTTGCTCGACCCCGGCTCCGCGTACGCCGCAGCTCAGGTAAACGCACCGGCCGGCGTCGATGTCACAGCTCGAATCCAGAATTTGCAGGTGGAGCAGACGGCGTGGTGGGCGACCCGCGATTTGCGCGTCGACCAGGCGCCATTAACGGCCGTGAGCGGCCTGGCAGGAATGCTGCCATCGCCAGTAGCCGTGAGCGCTCCGCTTCTGCCCTGGACGCCGCTGCATCTCGATTGGCAGGTCCAATTTATTCCTTCCGCGGATGGAGTTTCGGATTGGCCCCTGGACGAGATCGATTACGTTCCCGGAAACCAGACGCTCCCTACGCCGGGTGATACAACTTCGGGCGTGATTCTGTCCGGGCGCGCGCACCTGACCGCGGGCGCTCCGGCCGCTATCGCCTCCAGTGTTCGCCTCGCGCTCGCGCAAGCTCAGCTAACCGGCGGTACCGGGCCGCTCGAACCAAATATCGTTCCGCGCTACAACTCTCTCGTGAGCCAAACTCTTTTGACATCGTTCAGCGGGTTGATAGCGAATTTGCGTATGCGCGGGAAACTCCGTCCGCGTGATGCGGGAACCATCGATCGATCCACTCTGGCGGATGTCGCCTCGTCGCTCGAGAACATGGACGTGCTCACCGGTGCATTAGACAATTTCCGAACAAAGCTACGCGGCGGTGTTCCTGGAGACGGCAAGTCCACCGCGACAAGCGGGACAGTGCCCACCGGATTCTTTGCGTTGCGCGCGGGTTTTCTGCGCATTCTTCGACTCCGTATAGTGGACTGCTTTGGCCAGTTTGTCGATCTCTCCGGCTCGACTGCAACCACCGTCGCCGATCCCAATCAGTTGATCGCTTCTTCGCCGATGCAGGTTCCTGCGCGGAACGATATTCTTGCTTTCCCTCCGCGTTTCACGTCGCCGGCACGCCTGTGGTTCCGTTTTCAGGAAGCAGCCGGAACCAATAAGGACGCGACTACAGGCACGACGCCCGTGTGTGGCTTCGTGTTCCCAAATCACCTCGACGGTGATCTCGAATTTTTTGATGCGGCCGGGAATAATCTCGGCGCGGTGCGGCCGGATCCGCAGGCAGGAATCATGTGGGAAGATGCTCCAGGCGTGCCATCCACGCTTGGCAAAACGCCTGCCGATGCCATTCCGAATCAGTTCCTCGCGGGAATCGCGCAAGGGCTCACTGCCTGGGGTTTTGCCGATGTCTCGCTCGGCCAGGGTGCTCGCGAAGATGCTTTGAGCGCTTTCTTGCGCATCATCGATTCGACTCTGTGGTCCACCGACCCTTACGCTCACTCCGGCGATGAGCATCTATCGTTGCTGATCGGCCATCCTGTCGTCGTCATGCGTGCTGTCGTGCGGGTTGAGGTAAGCGAGCCCGTCGATCCCAGCGATGTGAATACGGCGCGCGTTCCAGTACGGCTCGGCGCCTTGACGCACTGGCAGGACGGCCTTTTCGCCTACTTCGTGAATGACGATTACGAAACTCTATATTGCGCCGACGCAGCAGTGGCGGGATTTGCGCGTGATGTTGGGCCCGGGCAGGGTTTCCTCAGACCTATCAACCTCGTGCCGAACTTCTACCAACAGTTCTCCGATGATCTGGCCAGTCCGAATCAGTTTACGTATGGCGGTCCAGCGCCTGCTGCTCGAACCATGTCCGCACCGAAATCGGTCAGCCCGCGCGTCGCGAGCACATTGGTACCCATGGTGACGGGCATCAGCCCCGCGACTGGCGCCGCCGCGGGTGGCGACACAATAACCATCACCGGCCTCAATTTCACCGGAGTCAGTGCGGTCAACTTCGGTGCAACCGCAGCCGCGTCGTTCACGCTTGTCTCGGATTCCGAGATTACGGCAGTGAGCCCGGCAGGCACGGGCAGCGTGGCTGTCACGGTGACAACACCCGTCGGCACGTCCGCTTCCAAGGGAACGGTGACCGAGGGCAACAACCCTGTGAACCACCCGTATGTGAACGACGGCGGCGTGCTTTTCATTCCGCCCAATCAGGACGTGCAATTGACGCTGCTAGTCGAGCCGCACTGTTTCGTTCACGCAACCAGCGGCCTTACGCCGCGCAAAGAGATCGGTATGCGCCGCGAGTGGGTTGCCTCCGCGCTTTCTCAGATCGCTCCCACGTTTCGCTTCGGCCCTGTTCTGACGGATCCGCAGCGGATTCGCATGCCGATCCCGAACGAAATACACGGCACCTGGAGCTGGGATCATCGCACCAGCGTAACCTCTTGGGCAGAAGACAAAGTGACGAACACGACTGGTGACGCCCTGATCCCGCCCGATCCCGCCAAAGCTCAGGAGGGCTGGCTGCGCATGAAGCCGCAATCGTGAGAACAGGTTCATGACACTGGTTAGAACCGGTCCAAATCGAAAGATCAACGAAGCAGTGGAGGGCCGTTTAGATGGTCGTCAAGGCCAATCGCCTTGAAGTGAAGCGTTAAGCTTGACGCCAAGGGTTTGCAAATGTTTGGTCCTGTCCGAAAGGTGTGTGTCGTCGGAGGCGGACCGGCGGGTCTCGCCGCCGCGATCGCGTTACGACGAGAAAATTGTGACGTGACCGTCGTCGATTGTGCCGTCCCGCCCGTCGATAAGGCTTGCGGCGAAGGTCTCATGCCCGATAGCCTTGCAGCCCTAGCGGAGCTTGGCATCGAAATTCCCGCCGGCATCGGCTTTCCATTTCGCGGGGTCCGTTTTGC
Source organism: uncultured Acidobacteriaceae bacterium (assembly GCA_963842195.1). GTDB lineage: Bacteria > Acidobacteriota > Terriglobia > Bryobacterales > Bryobacteraceae > Bog-105. The sequence continues at coordinate 173,905 of CAWJFN010000017.1, read as the reverse complement.
CGACAGCCACTCGTGCGTTGTTGCCGACTTTCCTAACGGCATTGCGCAGGGCGTGCGTCGAACCGTTCTGCACGATCTTCTGATCCAACATGCGGCCAGACTGGGTGTTTGCATTCTCTGGGGTACGAAGCACGTAAAATTGGCGGCTGCCGGAGTATCGCTGGACGGCGGCTTTATACCGGCTGACCTCATTGTCGGGGCAGATGGCCAGAATTCGCGAATCAGGCGCGACGCGGCGCTTCACCAGATTCGGCGCGAAAAGCAGCGCTACGGATTCCGTCGGCATTATCGAATCACGCCCTGGTCCTCCTACATGGAACTACACTGGGGATCGCATTGCCAAATCTACGTGACACCCGTTGCCGAGGATGAGGTTTGTGTTGCTGTCATTTCAAATAATCCCAGGCTCCGCTTAGAACAGGCGATCTGCGAATTTCCTGCATTACGAAAACTGCTGGCGAGCGCGATGCCGATCTCGCCGGAATTGGGCGCGCTCTCCACGTCCCGCACTCTCCAATATGTGCATCGTCGGAATGTCGTCTTAATTGGCGATGCCTCGGGATCGGTTGATGCAATTACGGGCGAGGGCATGTGTCTTGCATTCAGGCAAGCGCTCGCGCTGGCGCACGCGATCAGAGCCGGTGATATCGCGGAATATCAACGGCAGCATCGATCTGTGATGAAACGCCCACAAACCATGGCGTCCCTCATGCTGATGTTGGAACGCGATAAGCGGCTCCAGAGGCGTGCCTTGGCGGCGTTAGCCGAGCAGCCGGATATCTTCCAATCGTTGCTGGCCATTCATCTGGGAGCTCCACAGGTTCGATCCCTTTTGTCGTGGAGTCTACTTGACCTCGGACGGGCATTTCTCAGCGCATGAGATCTGTTCGCGCTAACAGACACAGGCGTCCCTCTCGAACGATAGGCCTGGTGATGATTTGCATGCCCGCCGCGCTGCGAGCCGAAGAGATTCTCATCGCCCTCGATTCAGCCAAGACGAAGGTCGGTTTCGTAGTAACTGACGTCCTGCATACGGTACATGGATCCTTTCAGTTGAAAGAAGGACATATTGTGTTAGATTCTTCCACCGGCGTAATTAGCGGCGACGTCGTCATTGATGCTGCGAGCGGGGACGTCCGGCAGCACGCTTCGAGATAAGCGCATGAGCCGGGATGTTCTGGAGGCAAAACGTTATCCCGAGATCCGCTTTAATCCGACCGCATATACAGGATCGGTTGCTGAAACAGGTACTTCCAACGTCAATGTCACAGGTTCGTTTTTGATTCACGGCCATGCGCACGAGATCACCGTGCCAATGCGGATTCAAATGTCGGGCCAGGAAATCACTGGGACGGGCAAATTCACGGTGCCGTATGTGCAGTGGGGCACGAAGAATCCAAGTAATTTCCTGCTGAAAGTGGATGACAAAGTCGAGATTGACTTGACTATTGTCGGGCATTCCAGCGGTCCCGCTGCGCTCTGAATCTACTTCGCTCGCGCGCAGCAGCTGTGTTGGAGCGAATTAGCGGCCGCTACGGTATGAGAGCACTCGGCAGCAAACCGTCCGGGCTCTTGACATGCCGGACGAACGCTTCGGCGTGCGCGTACCCGCTCTGCGCGCCGCGGAACCGGCTTACTTCGGATTGCAATGAATAGAACCGGTCCGGAGCTTGCGACGCGTGCGCATAACACGCCGCACGCTTACGCACTTCGGTTCCCGTGATATCTACATAGTCAGTAGGTGCGAACATCTCTGTGTCCTCACCGTCGGACACTTCATAGAAATACAGTCCAAAACTCTTTCGCATTCGCAGCCAGGCTTCGTACGCCAACATGTACATCGCGCGATGATCGCGGTGATTGTCCAGCGGCCAGTGGGTGAACACCACATCCGGTGCAATCGATGCGAGCAGAACGTGAAACGCCTCGTAATGCGCGGCATCTACCAGTGCATCGCCATCCATCTGATCCGAGAATCGTGGCTGCGCCTTCAGAATTGCGCAGGCATGTTCTGCTTCGGCAGTGCGAGTGGCGCCGCACGCGTCAGTTGATTTAGCGGAACACCCACGCTGACCGCGATTCAGGTAGAGCAAGATTACCTGGTGTCCTGCGTCCGTATAGCGCGCAACTGTTCCGCCGCAGCCGTACTCCGGATCGCCTGGATGCCCGCCCGTAACAACTAATTTCCGCTTTTTCGTCGGAAGCTCGCCTTCAGCCAATACAGTTGAGGCGCTCACAAACGCCGCCGTATGAATTAGCCTTCGCCGAGTCACCTCAAGGAGCCTCCGGCGCGTAGCGCTCCTGATGTCGCTTCTGCATCCAATTGCTCCAGGAGAAGCCGTGCCGCTTCCTGACTCGCCGTTTTCTTGGATGTACCGGTCCCTCGGGCGGAGTATCGATCTCCTACGCGCACCTCCACCGTGAACACCATCGCGTGCGATGGACCGGATGTTGCATGCAGCGTATATTCCGGGGCCGGCAAGCCCAGCGCGTGCATCCTCTCTTGAAGGCCGCTTTTGTGATTCAGGTCCGACGACAAGAGGTCCAAGTCCGCCGCGCCGTGGCTAAGTATGTGCTCGTGAACAAAACGTTTCGCGTGCTCGATTCCCCCGTCCAGGTAAATGGCCGCGATCACCGCTTCCATGGCGTCACTCAAAACCGTTTTGCGCTTCCGGCCTCCTGTCTGCTCTTCGCCCTTGCCCATCAGCAGATCGTCACCCAGGCTGAGTTCACGCGCGCACGAGTATAAGTGAGTCGCACTGACCAGGTGCGACTTTAGCTGAGATAACTCTCCTTCGCGTGCACTCGGACGGCGCGCAACCAGCGCTTCGCTTACCAGGAAACCGAGAACGGAATCGCCCAGAAACTCCAGTTGTTCGTTGTCAACCCTCAGGTCGGGAGCAATTTCGAACGACCTTGATCTGTGCGTGAGTGCCCGGGTCAAAAGCGAACGGTCGCGGAACCCATATCCAAGCCTCGCTTCCAAAGCTTCCACCGGCTCCGCCATCTCGTATTCAAACTATTTTGGCGCGCTCGCCTTTTGCTTGGTCGCAAGGTCCTTCTGCTGCTGTGCAAAGGTCTTTACCGGTTGCGGCGCAGAGCCATCCGCCAGGACCTTGTCCGCAGCTGAAATCGCCTCGTCGTACTGCTTATTTTCGACGTACGTTTTTGCCATCCGCGCCTCCGCTACAGTGTTGGTCGGCTGCGCATCGAGCGCCTGCTGATACTGCTTCACGGCGTCGGGGTAGTTTTTGCGCAGCTCCGCCACCTGCCCAAGCGCGTCGTGCGCCTCCGATGTCATTTGCTTCTTGTATTCCGGAAAGCGGTCCGGCGGGATGCCCTGCGGTGGCGTGCTCGCGTTCGGAATCAACTCCAACGCTTTATTCGCGTAGTCCTCCGCCTTTTTGAGGCTTTGATCCTTGTCCAGGTCGTTTTCGCGCGTGTGCGCCGCAATGCTTTCCGCCAGTAGGACTCGGGCCGAGTAGTCGTTCGGATCGCTTTGAATGATGCGCTCGCCCCAAACCACTGTTTGAGCCGAATCGCCCGAGCGCTGCGCCGCGTCCATTGCCATTGCCATCAGCATCGATTTGTATTCGGTATCGGCAAAGTTTTCGAGCACGTTGTTAATGGCTGCGATCTCCGCCTTCGCGTCCCCGCTCTGAGCCGCCGTCTGTACCTTTTGCAGCGCCTCTACTTCTTTCTGCGACTTCGGATGCGGCCCTTGTCCCTGAGGTTGCTGTTGCGTTTGTCCTTGAGATTGCGTTTGTCCCGCCTGTTGGGCGGCGAGTGGCAGCACAAATAGAAGACCGGCTGCCCCGTATTGTAGAATTCGCCTTTTCATTGCTGCTTATCTCCCTGATGAAGAAGTGTTCTTCAGTCCCTTCTCGGCGGCATCTCTCGCCATCGGCGATGCTCCTTCCATCGACAGCGCGGATTTGAACTGTGTCGCCGCGTTGTCCGAATCTCCGGCCGCGAGTGCCAGCCTTCCGAGATATACATGCGCCCATGCCGTGATCACCGGATTCGGGTTTGCCTCGGCCGTGCGCTGAAATAGTTCCACAGCCTCATCTTTTCTGTTTTCGTGCACGGCAATGCGGGCCAGCCCGTAATAAGCCCGGCCCTGCATCGCCTTGTCAGTTGTTTGTTGGAAAACCTTCTTGAACAGTTTCGCGGCATCTTCATACTGGCCCTGTTCATAAACGCCCTCGCCCGCTTCCAGCGACTCCTCGGCGGGATCTATTTGCGTCTTCACCGGCGGCGCCGCAACCCGCGGCGCGACAGATTGCGCAAATTCGATGTTTTTCAGTCTCTTCTGCTCCTTCCGCACATCCACCGCCGCAATCAGATCCGGGTAGTAAATCCGAAGAGCCTCCTGCTGTTTTTCGTATGCCGGCAGCAAGTCTGCGAACGCCGCCGTCAGAATAAAACCTTCGCGCATTGCCTGATTCACGAGTGCGTCACGCTTTTCGGCGCCCCCATGCATCAGGCGGCTATCAATGGCCTTGATCAAACATTTCGTTACCAGCAGCGAAAAATCGTCCTTATAAGCCAAATCGAGCGCCGGTGCCTCCTCGGCGTACTTGGCCAGCGGTTTCTTCTCCTTGATTACCTCTCCGAACTTGAACGAGAGCGGATCCAGCAAATAGGCAAGATACGCGTCGCGGACCTCATCCACAATCGGCGCCTCCGTGGGCGTGACGACCACGTAATAATCGTCTTTGTAGGAGCGAACCTGCACCTGATTGGGTGCCCCTAGCAGATCCAGGTAGATCTGAAATCTTCGCCCAAGATAGCCCGATGGGTTCCTTAAATAGCCATTTGCTTCAAAAATCGTGTTAATTACCGGCTCCTGGTAATCGGCGATGGCCCCCTGGTACGCCTTCTGCGAGCGCCGCCAAAGTTCAACTAGATTTGCCTGTTGATAGAAGGTGGATAGTAATGCACTGAAGCCCTTCAGCCCGGCAACATCTGGCGGAACTTGGGTTTCCGACACTTCGAACCCGGGCGGCGGGCCGGCCACTAGCGCGAACGAAATGTATTGGCTCAGATCCGCCGTTTCTGACGGTTTCTTGTGCTCCTTATAAAAGGCTCGGAGTTCCGGCAGACAGGGGATGCTGCGCTTCGCGAGTTCCGCCCTGAGCTGTGTTCTGATCTTGTACCGGTCATTCAGAGGAGAGTCCAGCCCTGCATCGTACCCCGCTGCATTAATTGCCGCCAAGGTCGCGAACAACTCGACACTGCTGGTGAACTGGTTTTCGCCGGTACTGCCTACAGCCGGCTGAGCTACTTGCCCGGAACGGCTGCTCGCAAGTGGAACCCAGAATAGGAAAAGAATGGAGGTAAGAACAACAGCTCGGCGAGTCAAAAACCACCTTTGTGGGAGGATGGAAATCTCAGACATCAGTGTAGCCCAGCCGCTACTTTGAGACGAGAATTTCTCGTCTGTGGGCTTGCCTACGTTGAATCAAAATGAGACCAATCCTCATCAATGTATAGGAGAGTGATATGGCAGGTATCGATACACAGACCTTTACTGACGCAACCTTCGACAGAGACGTTTTGAATTCCGACGTGCCCGTCCTGGTGGACTTTTGGGCCGAATGGTGCGGTCCATGCCGGATGATGGGCCCCACGGTCGACCAGGTTGCTTCCGATTACGCCGGCAAGGTGAAGGTCGGGAAGTTGGATGTGGATTCCAACCAGCAAACCGCATCCCGCTACGGTATTCGCGGGATTCCTACCCTTCTGCTCTTCAAAGGCGGCAAGGTCGTCGACCAGAAAGTCGGAGCTATCGGCAAACCCGAATTTCAGAAGATGCTCGACGCTCACGTCCAGGCCGGTTCCAGAGTTTAGATTCCCTATGCTTTCCCGCCGGTGATACGCTGTGGGCATGCTGCGCGCGTTGTTAGTATTCGGCGCGGCTTGTCTCATTATTGCTGGCGGGAATAGTGATCCCGCCGCTGCAGCGGTTGCCGCGGAGCCGCTCTTTTCTGCTGTTCGCGACAATCGCATCTCTGAAATCGAGCGCCTGTTGTCTTCGGGTGCGAACGTAAACGCTCGCGATGCAGTCGGTAACACTGCTCTGCTTGTGGCCTCCTGGTCGGGACACGTCGACATGGCGTCTCTGCTCCTGGCTCATGGCGCCGATCCGAACCTTCGCCAGATCCAAACCGGATGGACGCCTTTACACGCGGCGCTGGTCTCGGATACAAGCACATCGCCGGAGGGGCGAGCGCAAATCGTGCGGCTTCTTCTCGCCCACAACGCGCGCAGTGATTTCAGATTCGATCACGGGGAAACCGACCTGCACGTGGCTGCGGGTCGTGGCGATTCCGACTGCGTTGCTCTGCTGATTCATGCCCGAGCCAGCGTACTCGCAACAGACGACCGCGACAACACGCCACTGGATCAGGCCGTCATGCATGACCGCACATCTGTCGTTCAGTTTCTGCTCGCGAACGGCGCCGATCCGAATCGTCTTCACTCTGATGACGGTAGAGGCCCTTTGGACGAAGCATCGAAACGCGCCGATGCCGCGACAGTTCAGGTTCTGCTGACCGCCGGCGCCGCTCCGCTTACGCGCGATCGTTTCGGAATGCTGCCTGTCGAAATCGCGCTCGCCTATCGAAACCGTCCCGTCGTAAACGTTCTCGTGAGGTGGATGCAAACACATTCCAGTCCGGAGCTTGCAGGAGTGGTCCAGAGGACGGTGCTGCGAGGCGAAAGCGCCACGCTTGCGATGCTCCTCGACGCGGGTGTTGATCCGAACCAGCGAATTGTCGGGGAGTCTACCTGTCTGCAAGAGGCTGCTCTACACGGGAAGGTCAGTGTCGCGCGTGTTCTGGTGGAACACGGTGCTGGTATTCAAGTCCGTGATGCGCATGGTTCCACGCCGCTGCACGAAGCGGCGCTCGGTGGTAACCCCGACGTCATCCGGTTTTTACTCGAGCATGGAGCATCGATCGACGGCCGCGACATCGATAACGGCGCGACCGCGCTGATGCTGGCTGCTTCGCTCGACCGCTCCGCCGCTGTCGCAGTGCTGATCGAGCGTGGTGCCGATCCCGGGCTTCGCGACCACACCGGACGCACTGCCCTGGACCGTGCACAGGAGACCGGGGACGAGGCTTTGATCGCGCTGTTGCGTTCTGCCGTGGGGCAGGATAAGCGCAGGCCGCGTGTCATGCCGGGCTCGTGATTTTTCAAGCACCGCGAGCGTTTTGCGCGTTGGTCAATGCACCAGTCCCTACCCTTCAGCCACTTGCCCCAGGTGCGTTGCGGAAAATTCAGACAAGCACAGCGTTTTCGTGGTGGTGACGGGCAGAGTCTCATCCCGGTAAACAGCAACGCAGACTTGATCGGTTCCGATCTCCACCCGTAACTGCGGTTCAGTGCGCAAGAATTCACGAACTTGAAAAACCAGCTCGGACTTCTGATCAGCTGTCGCCGCGTTGGGGTCAATAAGACCGATTCGGAAAAAGAAGTCGTTGTCTACATCACTCAGCCGGCTGTGGTAAGCATGCAGCACACTAAATTTCTGTATGCAGCGCCGAAAGTCGTCGAGGACTTGTGGGTAGAGTACCGCGTCTTCGATACAGAGCTGCGAAGTTTTTGGAGCCGTAGGAAATCGCTCACCCTTCATCGGCCATCCCATCAACACGACCATAGATTGTCCGGCTTCTCACCATAAAGTGCGACAACTGTTGCCTGCATTGTCGATAAGCGTTTCTGAGCCTCGGTCTGGATGGCGCCAAAGTATTATACGGGCCCAAAATCGCTGTGTCACGTGAGAAACTATTGTTTTGAGGATTGTTCCTGACGGCATCTATTACGCTTGTGGTCTCTGCCTGGTTGGGATCGTGCTCTCGTATTTCCTGACGCCCTGGATCGGGGTGCCGTTCTATATACTCGCGGGCTTTTGCCTGTATTTTTTTCGCGACCCCGAGCGCGCGGCCCCGAGCGGTGAGGTGATAGTCGCGCCTGCCGATGGCAAAGTGGTTGCGATACGGGAGATCGCGCCCGCTGAAACCCGTGTCAGCATCTTCCTCAACATCTTCGACGTTCACGTAAACCGCACGCCGATTCCAGGCCGTGTCACGGACGTGATCTATCGCGAAGGCAAATTTCTGGTGGCCAGTCACGAAGCCGCGTCGGCCGACAACGAGCAGAACACAGTGGTTATCGAGGGGCGTGGCACGCGCGTGGTCTGCCGCCAAATTGCGGGCCTGATCGCCCGCCGTATCGTCTGCTTCAAGAAACCCGGAGACACCCTCGCTCCCGCTGAACGGATCGGTTACATAAAGTTCGGCTCTCGCGTCGATGTACTCTATGGTCCGGAGTGGAAGACAGCGGTGACAGTCGGCGATCGCGTGTCGGCCGGCACGTCCGTATTGGCGAACCGCGTCTCCGATTTGGAGGCAGTCTGACCATTCGAGAGCGTCTCGTGGGACCGCAAGAGCCGAAAAAGCGTCCTCGTCGGGCAGCTTATGCGCTCCCCACCCTGTTCACGTGCGGAAATGTGTTTGTCGGTTTCTTCGCCATCATGGAGGCCTTCGAGGGCGTTCGCAGCGGCAATTTCGTGCACTACAGTATCGCCGCCGCGGCACTCGGATTTGCCGTGTTTTTTGACGGTTTGGACGGCCGCGTTGCGCGCATGACCAATACCACGAGCGATTTTGGCCGCGAACTCGACTCTCTTGCCGATGTCATCACGTTCGGAATCGCTCCCGGAGTTTTGGCTTATGTCTGGGGCGTGCTTCCGGTTCAAATGGCGGACAGAGCACTCTACAGCCACCTCACTCGCGCCGGGTACCTGATCGGCTTTTTTTATCTTCTCTGCGGCGCAGTTCGGCTGGCCCGCTTCAATGTACAGACTAACCCGATGCCTAAAAACCCGGGCCGCCCCGACCGAAAATACTTCGTAGGCATGCCGATTCCTGCCGGCGCGGGACTGATCGCTGCAGTCGTATACGTGGATCCCTCACCCATCACCCACTTTACGGAGTCCGTTATGTGGCTAATTCTGGTGGCCATTGTCGGTCTTTTGATGGTCAGCACCTGGCGCTATCCGAGTTTCAAGCAGGTGAGCGCCTCAAAGCCTCGTTCTCCGCTGGTTGTGTTGATCGTTGGCGCAACGGCGATTCTAATTTTCTTGTGGCGACAGCCCGTGCTCCTCGCGCTCGCCAGCCTGTATGTTTCGAGCGGCATCTTCATACGCTTGGGCGGCCTCATACGCCGGCTCAGGCGCTCGCGGCCCACCGCTCGTCTTCCGGAGCACCAGGTTGGCTAAACGGGACGCCAGCGCACCGAAGCCGCTCAGAATCGCGCTTGTAGGCGGCGAAACACTCCTCGGCCGGGAATTGCACGAAGTCCTCGACTCGCGCGCACGAATTGTCGACTACGCTGCGACCGGGGAAGGCAATTTCGGAGAGCAGGGAGGCGAAGCGGTATACCTGGAGCCGCTGCGTCCCGAAGCCGTCGCGGAAGATCACGCTGTGGTTGTGGCGGGCTCGGAAGAGGGCGCATCGAAGGCCTACCAGCTCGTCAAGGCCGCGGGCGGACAGCCGCTTATTGTCGATTGCACCGGTCTGCTGGAAGGCCAACCAGAAGCACGCATCATTGCTCCTCTGCTGAATCAGGCGCTCGCGGACTACGGTTGGCTGCTGGTCATCGCTCATCCGGCGGCTACGGCTCTCGGGTTGATTCTGATGCGTCTCGCCAGCATCTCCGGAGTGCGCCGCAGTGTCGCTCAGATTTTCGAACCCGCCAGTGAACGAGGACAGCGCGGTATTTCCGAACTGCATAAGCAGACCACCAACCTGCTGGCATTCAAAGCTCTGGACAAGACTGTCTTTGACGCACAGTTGTCGTTCAATCTTCTTGCCCGATACGGCGAAGATGCACCCACCAAGCTTGGCAGCATCGAGCAGCGCATTGAGCGTGATCTTGCGACAATCCTCGGCAACGACCAGAATGAAACTCTCATTCCCATGCCCTCTCTCCGGCTGATTCAAGCTCCGGTATTTCACGGCTACAGCATCTCGCTGTGGGTGGAGTTCGAGATGAATATCGCGATCGATGAGATTAGCCGAGCGCTGGCGTCCCCCCACATTGATATTCGTGGCGAGGAGGACGAGGTGCCGACGAACGTCGGAGTTGCCAGTCAAAGCGGCGTCATAGCCGGCGACATACGTATCGACCACAACAACGGCCGCGCCGCCTGGATCTGGATCGTCGCCGATAACTTGCGCCTCATTGCCGATGCCGCCGGGGACGTGCTCAGTAACGTAAGGACGCCCGCACAGTGACCCGAGTGTTTTTTCTCGCAAGTACGCTCTTCCTCAGCGCGTGCGGGTATCACACCGGTGCCCATGCCGACCTGATACCCAAAGGCATTCAGACCATAGCCATCCCGGCGTTCGCCGCCTTTTCAACGCATTACCGGCTCGCGGACGTGCTGCCGAACGAGATTGGCCGTGAATTCAATCAGCGAACCAGGTTTCACATAGTAGACGATCCTTCGCAGGCCGACGCCGTTCTGAACGGCAGCATCACCGCGGCCACGGCTTTCCCGAACGTCGTTGACCCGACCTCCGGGAAGGCGACCAGCGTGCAAGTCAACGTCGCCCTGAATATTAATCTTCTCGAGCGTGCCACCGGCCGCGTTCTCTACTCGCGCGTCGGATACAACTTTCGTCAGAACTACGAAATCGCTGTGGATCCGCACCAGTTTTTTGACGAGAGCGGTCCCGCCTTCACTCGGCTCAGCAGGGACATGGCGCACGATATCGTAAGCTCCGTGGTCGAGAACTTCTAGTGGCCGTTCTCTCCCCGGAGCAGTTTCTTGCCCGCGTACCGAAGCAGCCGCCGGCCTCCGTGTATTTGTTTCTCGGACCTGAAGGATACTTCCGCCGATTGTGCAAAGAAGCGCTTTTGAATAGTGCTCTGCCCGGCGACCTTAGAGCGGATGGCCTTACGCAGGTAGATCTCGAGGAGACGACTCTTCGAAATATTCTCGATGATGCGCGGTCGCTCTCGCTGTTCGCTTCCCATCGTGTCATTTGGGTCACAAGCGCTGAACTTGCACTGCCGCGACGGTTATCCGCATCCGGCACTGGAGGCGAGGACGGCGACAAGCCGTCCGATTCCGCGCTGACCGAATACCTGAAGTCTCCAACGCCAGGCACGGTTGTCGTTTTCGAGTGCAGCCGTTACGATTTCGCAGGCGACGACCGGGCAAAGCTCGAACGCGTGGAAAAATTCTATTCTGAAGTTCCCGTTACGGTCGAGTTCCGCCCGCTCACTTCTGAGACGAGCCGTTTTCTTGCCCAGGATCTGGCGAAACAGCATCGGCTCAAGCTCAGCGGAGCTGAACTCGCCGTTCTTTTGGACGCCGTTGCGGGCGACGCAAATCGCCTTATTAGCGAAATCGAAAAGCTCGAATTGTTTGTGGGATCAGAACGCCCCGTGACCATGGACGATTTGCAGACGCTCGTCCCGAACGCAGCCCAAAGCACTATTTTTGGACTTGTTAACGCGCTTGGGAAGCGGGACCGCGCCGGAGCGTTGCGTTCGCTCGACATTCTGATTCGCGAAGGCGAATACCTGCCGCTTGCGCTGACGTTCCTCAGCACTCAGTTTCGGCTGGCGCTCGCCGCCAAAGAATCGCGTATCAATAACTTTCACCAAGCCCAGGCCTACTTCACCAAACTCGGCGTCCGCCTTTGGCGTGATCGTGCCGAGCAGGTGCTGGCCACCGCCGCTGCCTTCACCAAAGATCATCTGGCGACTGCCGTGGCACTGATTTATGAAACGGACAAGAAATTTCGTGAGGGCTATAAGGATGATCGCATCATCATGGAGTCCCTGGTAATGGCTTTAACCGAAGCGCCACGGCCATAGAAATGCAAATCGGATCAGTGCGGATCTTTGTGCGATGGATCCTTGGCCTGCTGCGCTCTCCCAGGCCGCCCTCTCCTGCGGCGCCACTCAAACAATACAATCGCAGCCGCCACTGATACGTTCAACGAGGACACGGCGCCCGCCATCGGAATCCGAAGCAGCAGATCGCAGTGCTTTTGCACACCTTGGTGCAGCCCTTTACCTTCACCTCCTAGCACCAACACTGTCGGCCGAGCGAACTCTACCGTGTCATACTCCTCGATGCCACGTTCATCGAGTCCGTAGATCCAGAAACCGTGCTGCTTCAGGCGCTCCAGAGCTTGGCTCATGTTGGTGACACGTGTGATCGGGAGGTACTCGAGCGCTCCCGCAGCGGCTTTCGCAACCGTTTCGGTCAACGGCGCTGCTCGACGTTCGGGAACCACAACCGCGTTCGCGCCTGCGGCGTGCGCGGTGCGGATAATCGCGCCAAAGTTGTGCGGGTCCTCGACACCGTCCAAAGCCAAAATGAGTTCCGAGTCGGAAAAAAGCGATTCCAGATCCCGATATTCGTGCGCTGCTCCGAAAGCCACCACGCCCTGGTGCGAAACGCCCTTACTCGCGCGATCAAGCGCCTCGCGCGGCTCGAATCGGACCGGCACAGATTGGGCGCGACACAGGTCGACAATCTCCTGGATTCGTGGTCCTGCTGCGCCCTTAGCAATCAGAACTTTGTCAAGTGGACGGTGCGCGCGGAGCGCTTCCCGCACGGGATGGATGCCAAGCGTCACAGCCTCAGCTTGCGACGGCTTTCTCCGCAGGTGCATCCGGCGCGGGAGGGCCCTCTAGCGGAAGACCATATTGCTCGAGCGCGCCTATTACTTCCTTTGGAGCCAATCGCGAGGCATCGTATTCTACGAACAGCTCATCCTGCGACGACCTCAAGCGCACGGCCAAGAAGCCGTAAACCGAATGCAGGCGCGAGATGTTGATGAGATCGGTTTCCGTAAGTGCCCGCGAGAGTTTGAACGCAGTCTGCACTTTTGTCATCGCGTTCAGAATAACATCGGCAACAAAGCTCAGGGAGGAAAGGAATTATGCTACACCGCAGTTTGCCAGGGTTTCTAATATTTCTTGGAATTGCAACGGCCCTTCGAATTAACGCTCAGGCGGCGAGCAGTCCTGGGCCCCAGCCGGACGTGTTGATCTTCACGGATGGAGAAAAACTCATCGGTCATCTGGAGAGCGCGACGGATACAGCCGTCGTTTTCAAGAGCGACATGGCAGGTGAGATCACCGTCGACTGGAAGACAATACAGGAGTTACATTCCTCGCAAAAATTTGCGGTTCTCTCCAAAGGCACAAAGCTTCGAAATCACGAGGATGCTGTGAGGGTTCCGCAAGGTGCGATTACCGTTACCAATCAAGAGGTGCAGGTCACCCCGGGTGCCCAAGTCATACCGGTAAGCAAGATTTCCAATGTGGTTCCGGAAGCATCCTTCGAAACAGCGTTCCGCCACACAAATTTCTTCACGGGCTGGAAGGGAGGTGGTACTGTCGGCATTTCCTTAACCGAAGCTACACAAAAGGATCAGTCCTTTACGACGGCTGTCAATCTGGTGCGGACAGCTCCCTCCGAAACCTGGCTGGATGAACGTGACCGGACAACCATCGACTTCAATCAGGCATACGGTAAGCTTACGCAGCCGGGCTCGCCCACCGTAAAGACATCGCTTTATCATCTCGGCGCCGAGCAGGATCGGTATTTGAAGCCACGCCTGTTCGCGTTCGGGCAGGCGATATTCGACCACAGCTTTTCTCAGGGCCTCGATCTGCAGCAGACTTATGGCGGTGGCCTCGGTTTTGTCGTGCTCAAGAGAGCAAACCAGGAGCTTGATTTGAAAGCAAGTGCCGACTATATTAACCAGCGATTCGAAATGTCTTCTCTGAACAAACGCCTGTTCGGTTCGATCTTCGGTGAAACATACACACAGACATTTCCGCATAAGATTCTGCTGACCGAACAGGGCGGCTTCACCCCGGCATGGAACGACACCAGTGCTTATTCCGCATTCGCCAGCGCCGGGTTGACCTTTCCCGTGTATCATCGGCTCGGATTTACGTTAGGTGCATTAGATAACTTCCTCAATGATCCCCCGCCGGGATTCAAGAAGAATTCCTTTCAATTCACCGCCGGTATTACGTACGCCGTGAAGTGACGCGGTTCAAGCGTTTAGAAAGAGCACTCGGCGAAGTGCCGTCATGGCAGTCTCCGCCGAGATACCAGTGTCCCTAACGCGTACTGAACACCGCGACGCCTTGGGGGCGAGTGCCAGCCGGGAAATGAAACACCAGCGGGGATTTCGTCTCTGAGACGGTCCCGTCTCCTTCTACAGCGAGTATGTGCAACGTGTTTCCCTCTCCTTCTGCAATCGACGCGCTACCCCTTTGCGTAATGGCGTAAAGATTGCGCTCGTCATCGCTCAATGAGAACTGAAGAACATTGCCGATGCCGTTGAGCACCAGGTTCTGGATCTCGACCGGGGATTCCGGGTCGCTCAGATTGTAGACAGAGATGCTGTTCGTGCCGGTGTCGCTTGAATACAGCCGCAAGCCTGCGCGATCAGTGCGCAACCAGCAGATGGCGGTTCCCGAATTGGGCACGGTCCGAATGAACGTCAGGTGCCCGTTTTCACTGAATCGATAAACGCCGAGCTTGTTAGCGGTCACAAACCCGACGTAAAGAATGGGTAGCTTCGGATGGGCCCACAACCCGAGCGGCAGGCGAGGTGTTTTCGTATCATCAAATTCGCTCGGCGGCAATCCCAAAGGAGGCCGCTGCTTCAGATGGCCTTCGTTATCGAACTTAAACTGTTGCAGCAGGCCACCAAGAAAATCTGCGCCAAAAAGAAGTCCACCTTCACCCGGTAAAAACGCTTGCGTTGGCGAGCTACCCACTGCAACGCTCACCGTCGAATCCGGCACTTGCGATAAGTTGCCGTCCGCGCTGATTCGAAAGACTGTGTAATTCGGAAGAATAGAGGTTTGACGAGGGAAATCGCCATTTTTGTTCACGACGAACAGAAGGTCGCCGGACACAGCAACGCTGACCGGATCGGTACCTCCTGACGGGAACGGTGAATTTTCAACCGCCCTCAACGAGCCATTATCGTTGATGTGGAGGACCGCGATGCTGTCGGATCCCGAGTTTACCGCGAACAGTAAACGCCGGTTCGCATCAATCGCGATGTTCTGGTCTGAATCGTACGGCCCGAGTGCGAGCGAGGAGTCTTGAACTCCCGCGCCACCTGTCAGGAACGGCGATCCATTCACGGCATTAAGCCCTCCGTTTGCGGTCCGGACAAAAGCGTATATCGAGTTCGCGCCCGGTGCCTTGAGGTTACTTCCGATATAGACATATTCGGTTCCAGCCGATGCGAGTCCGCTCGAACCGAGTAAACAAAGAAAAAACCCGCACGCGCTGAGCAAAGGTTTGTACATGGTATCTCCTGATATCTTGTGCGAGAAATCTGATCCCTCTGAAATCCAGTTATCCCCGTCCGTTACTTCGGGGTCAGCCGTTGAAAGGTTATTGTTGATCTGCTAAACGCGATCCGGATTTACAAGATTTTCACAACCGCGTGAGAAGCCGTCGATCCACAGTATTCCCACTTACAGTGCCTGCTGCCGCGGAGCCTGGATGTAGCTATTGCGGCGGTGAACCTGTCTTCAGTTTCCACAGAATCTGGCGCAAGATGCCAAGCCACGTATCGGCGTCGGATGCCCGAATGCCCGAACGCCGCAATAAGCGCCGCACCTTCTGTTCTGTTGTTTCTGCTGTACGGTCGTTCACGTAGCCCGATCGCCTGAGTGCCTCAAAAAGCACATCTGTGATGCGCTCCAGTTCCCCCCCGCAAAGAAGGTCGGGTGTGGGAAAGTGCTGCCCCGCCGCACTGGAATCGCGTCTCAACTCGTACAGGCATATAGCCACTGCCTGACCCAGATTCATCGAGCCGTGCTCCTCTCGCGTGGGAATCCGCAGCAGCCAGTGACAATAGCTGAGATCATCGTTCGACAACCCGAACTTTTCGGATCCGAACAGCAGCGCGACAACTGAACTCTCCATCTGGAGGCGGACTAATTCGCTGGCCGCCTCAAGCCGGTAGAGCGGAACGTGTAAATCCCTGTTCCCGACTGCCGTCGTACCCGCCACGAGCTCGCAATCAGCTACCGCGGCCGGTACAGAGTCGAAGATACGGGCGTTCTCCAAAATGTATCGCGCCCGTACAGCCGAACGCGCTTCCTTAAAAGCAACGTCGTACGGGTTTACCAGTCGTAGATGAGTGAACCCGAAATTGCTCATGGCGCGCGCTACGGCGCCAATGTTCAGCGGGTTGCGAGGTGAGACTAGTACAACCCGAAGTGGATCGGGCACTTACTGCTCCAGATAAGTGTAGCCTTGTAGACCTTCTTCGTAGAATTTCAGAAGCCTGCCCGATTCCTCGTATCCGATCCTCTGCTCCCGAACGGCAAGCTCGACGTCCCGCCTGAATTCATCGATCAGATTCTGGCTGTTGTATTGAACGTAGTTCAATACTTCGCGCACCGTGTCGCCCTGAACCACAGTTTCCAGGACGACCTCGCTATTTTGATCGAGGCTGACATGGACTGCATTGGTATCGCCGAATAGATTATGTAAGTCGCCCAGAATCTCCTGGTATGCGCCGAGTAGGAAGGCGCCCAGAATGTAGGATCCATTGTTGAATGGATGGAGCGGGAGAGTCTTCTTAACATCGCGCCGGTCGATAAATTGATCGACCTTACCATCCGAATCGCAGGAGATGTCCCCCAGGACGGCATGCCGCGTCGGTGGTTCGTCCAAGCGGTGAATCGGCATGATCGGAAACAGCTGCTTGACAGCCCAGCTATCAGGCATGCTCTGAAACAGCGAGAAATTGCAGAAGTAAGTGTCCGACAGCATTCCGTCCAGACCCTCTAACTCCTCCGGAAAGTAATCCAGATCCTTGGCAAGCCGCAGAATTTTGCGGCATATGGACCAGTAGAAGTTTTCTGCGAGGCTGCGCTGCTCCAGTGAAAGATAGCCCAAGTTGAAGAGATTCAACGCTGAGTCTAGCGCTTGCTGGGCATCGTGATACGTCTCGAGGAGGTTTTTCTTGTTGATCGACTTGTGCGTCTCGAACAAGTCGATGAGGCACTGCTCGGAATCTTCCGGAACACTCGACGGCAGTTCATCTTCACCGAATCCACTCACACCCAGAACATTGAACACGAGCACGCTGTGATAGGCGGCAACTGCCCTCCCGCTCTCGGTGACGATGGTGGGGTGAGACACTTCCGCCTCGTCACAAATGCTCTGGATGTGATACACAACGTCTCGTGCGTACTCTTCGAGTGTGTAGTTCACACTTGATTCGAAGTCGGTTTGCGAGCCGTCGTAATCGATTCCCAGGCCGCCGCCGACATCCATATACTTCAGGCCGGTGCCAAGCTTCTTGAGCTCCACGTAAATCCGTGCGCCCTCGATGACTGCGGCCTTGATCTGCCGGATGTTTGTAATCTGGCTACCCAGATGGAAATGCAGCAATTGCAGCGAATCTTCCATGTCGCGTGATTTCAGATAGCTCACGGCCTGCATGGCCTCGCTCACCGTCAACCCGAATTTCGAGCGATATCCTCCCGACGACTTCCACCGTCCGGACCCGCGGCTGGCCAGTTTTAAACGGATTCCGATGACGGGTCGTACGCCGACCGCTTCGGCATGTCTGACAATCAGTTCCAGTTCGGTGTATTTTTCCACCACAGGGATGATGCGCCGTCCGATCTTCTTGGCCAGCATGACCATTTCGATATACTCGTCATCCTTGAAGCCATTGCAGATAATCGGCGTTTCATTATCTGCGATGGCGAGAACCGCAAGAAGTTCCGGTTTCGATCCGGCCTCCAGCCCAAATCGGTAAGCCCTGCCGAAATCGAATACCTCTTCCACCACTTGACGCTGCTGGTTGACCTTGATCGGATAAACGCAGCAGTAGCCGCCCTGATACCCGTGTTCCCGAATGGTTGTTTCGAATGCCTGGTGTAGCTCGCCGAGCCGGTGCTTCAAAATGTCTGCGAATCGGATCAGAATCGGCAGCGAAATCCCACGCCATCCCAGCGTGTCCACCAGCTGTTTCAGATCGATTCGCCGGTGGGTCTCCTTGGTCGGGTGCACCAAAAGGTTGCCGTTGTCGCCAACCGAGAAATAGCCTTTTCCCCAACTCGCGACGTCGTACGTTTCCGCGGCATCACTTGTGGTCCAACGATCAGCGGGCTCGCGCACTTGCGCGGCAACCGCTACTTTCGTGTTCAAGGGAAAACTCCTCAGGTAGGATTCGGAGCGAGCCTCGCCGGAACGTGCTCCAACTCAATTAAAACACGATTTTCATGCAATTCAACACCACGAAGATGCCGGTATCCAACTTAGGTCGCTTACGCTCCCGGCTCCGTGTCGACGTCGATCTCAAATCAGCGTTGACCGGGAGGGTGTAAACATAGAGTGCGACGGCTATGAAGATCGGTTTCGTGGGATTGGGGCGCATGGGCGAGGGGATGGCGAGGAATCTCATGCATGCGGGACATGAGCTCCTGATTTTCAATCGCAGCCGGGAAAAGACCGAGCCACTTGCACGTGAAGGAGCACGCGTCGCGCAGAGTGTGGCGGAGGCAGCGCGAGAAACCGAAGCGATTTTTACCATGGTTTCGGACGATCAGGCGCTCAGCCATGTGGTGTTTGGCGATCAGGGAATCGCCTCCGGTTTGCGACCTGAATCGTTCCATATATCGAGCAGTACTATTAGCGTTGCCTTCAGCCGTAGATTATCTGACGAGCACAAGCAGCGCGGGCAGGGATACCTCACGGCTTGTGTTTTCGGTCGTCCCGAAGCCGCCGAAAATCGAAAGCTCATCGTCATACCCGCCGGCGATAACGCCGCTGTCGAGAAATTTCGGCCCTTGTTTGACGTTATCGGCCGGCGCACCTTGGTTGTGGGCAGGGAGCCTTGGCACGGAAACGGTGTCAAACTCTGCGGTAATTTCATGATTGCGAGCATGGTGGAGACCTTCGGCGAGGCGTTCGCAACCTTGGGCAAGGCCGGCATTAACGAGCATCTCTTCTTCGAGGTCATGCGTGAGCTGTGGGGCTCGCCGGTGTATAACAACTACGGCAGCACCATCCTGGAGAAAAGATTTGATCCGGCCGGTTTCGCTTTGAAGCTCGGATTCAAGGACGTGCGCCAAGTGCTGGAGTTTGCACAAGAGGTGTTTGCTCCGATGCCGGTGGCGAGCATTTTGCGCGATCAGCTCGTATCTGCGATCGCCAACGGACAAGGGGATCTTGATTGGTGCAGCGTGGCACAAATTGCCGCACGCAACGCGGGGCTCTGCAAGTAATTTTTCAGCTTGCGAAGCGGCTCACTGTCCAGTGTTGCGCCGTCTTGTCGTAAATGAAAACGACGCTCGCGTCGAACTCTTTCGGAGCGGGTCGGCTGTTGCACCAGACGATGTGATCCAGGTCTATCTCGGCGGGATGAGCGGACTGGTCAGGTATCTCGAACTTGTATTCGCACCCTGGATTCTGTTTCTTTACGTAAGTAATCCACGCGTCCGCTTTATGGTCGAAGTGCAGGAGTTCGGCCGCAGCCTGGGGCGTCAACGATGGCACCGGGGGCGGAGGAGCCGAACAGCCAGCCAAGCTTAGCAGCGCGAATATACATCCGAGCGTTTTCACGGTTGCATCGTATCATTCGACATTGGCCCGAATTAACTCTGAGGCAGGAATTAGACTGAGGAACATGCGCCGATGCGTCTTATTTCTATCAATGATTGTAAGTGTCACTCTGCTTGGCCAAGTGAAGAGCGCGTCAAAGTTCGATGATACTCATGCGACGCCGGAGGAGAGAGCGGCCGGTCTGGTGTGGCAGATGACACTGGAGGAGAAGGTTGGGCAAATGCAGAACTCAGCGCCCGCGATTCCCCGGCTGGGCGTACCGGCGTACGACTGGTGGAACGAGGCGCTGCACGGCGTAGCGCGGGCTGGCCTGGCGACGGTGTTTCCTCAGGCGATCGGACTTGCAGCGACCTGGGATACGGAGCTCGAACGCAGGATCGCGGATACGATTTCTACCGAAGCGCGCGCCAAGTATAACGACTTCAGCCGCCGCGATATCCGCACGCGCTATCACGGCCTCACCTTCTGGTCGCCGAATATCAACATTTTTCGCGATCCGCGTTGGGGCCGCGGACAGGAGACTTATGGAGAAGACCCATACCTGACATCGGAAATGGCGCTGGCATTCATTCGGGGTATGCAGGGTAACGATCCCCATTACTTGAAGACTGTGGCGACCTCAAAACACTTTGCCGTGCATAGCGGACCTGAAGCCTCACGGCACCAGTTCAATACCGATGTGAGCCAGAAGGACCTGGATGAGACCTATCTATTTGCGTTTCGTCGCACCGTCCTCGAAGGCAAGGTTATGTCGTTCATGTGCGCGTACAACAGCATCGATGGAGCGCCCGCCTGCGCCAACAATATGCTGCTGAAACAGCATTTGCGCGAGACATGGCACTTCGGCGGCTACGTGGTCAGTGATTGCGGCGCGGTCGGGGACATCTATCAAGGCCATCACTTCGCGCGTTCAATGGCGGAGGCCGCGGCAAAGGCCGTTAAGTCCGGTACCGATCTCGACTGCGGAAACGAATACAAAACGTTGGTGGATGCTGTTCATCAGGGCTATATCTCGGAAGCCGAAATTAACGAAGCAGTGACACGCTTGTTTGTTGCTCGTATTAGGTTAGGGCTGTTCGATTCGGCGGACCGCGTTCCGTTTTCAAATATCGGCTTGGACCAGTTGGCGTCGGCGGCACACCAGAAACTGGCGCTCGAAGCGGCCGAGAAATCTATGGTGCTGCTAAAAAACGAGAACAGAATTCTCCCACTCGAGAATGCCCCGAAACGCATCGCGGTAGTCGGTCCGGCCGCTGATGATCCAGATGCGATGCTCGGTAATTACAACGGCATTCCGCGGCGTATCGTGACTCCGTTGATGGGCATTCAGGAGAAATTCGGAACGAAGGCAGTCGTGCAGTTCGCGCCCGGCAGTGTGTATGCGCAATCCTCTGCAGCGCTGGTTCCACAAACTGCCTTGAGGACGAACGACGGGCAGCAGGGATGGACCGCCGAATACTTCAACAACGAAGATCTGAATGGTGCGCCAGCATTAAGGCGCGTGGAACCGCGCGGCTACTTCTATTGGGACATGCAGGATCCAGCGGTGATGAAAGCGGCTCCGAGCCCCGTCTTTTCGGTGCGCTGGAGCGGAAAGCTGAAGCCGGAGCATAGCGGTGATTATCAGTTGGGTATCCGGCGCCAGGAGTGCGACAACTGCCCCGGAACCAATTCAATTCGTTTGTTCTTTCAAAATCAGCTGCTGGTCGAGACTCGCGGGCGCGCCGCCGTTGGCAATCAGAACAAGACCAAGACGGTACAACTCGAAGCCGGCAAAGAGTATCCGATCCGCCTTGAATATCTCCAGCAAGGTGGCGGCTCGGGCGTCGAGCTCGTCTGGGTGCCTCCTGCCGCCGATCTCCTCAAAGACGCAGTGGAGAAAGTCCGCGACGCTGATATCGCAATTGCGGTAATCGGCTTGAACTCTAGACTCGAAGGAGAAGAATCACCGATCGAGATTCCGGGATTCAGTCACGGAGACCGGACCGATCTGAATCTGCCCGAGCCGCAGGAACAACTGCTGAAGGCGGTATTAGACACGGGCAAGCCGGTCATCGTGGTCCTGATCAACGGCAGCGCATTAGCCGTTAACATGGCGAATGAGCGTGCGGCAGCGATCCTGGAGGCGTGGTATCCCGGACAGGACGGCGGTACTGCAATCGCGAACACTCTAAGCGGCGAGAACAACCCAGCCGGACGACTTCCGGTTACGTTTTATTCCTCCGTTACGGATCTCCCGCCGTTTACGGATTATTCGATGAAAGGACGAACTTACCGCTATTTCAAAGGCAAGCCGCTTTATCCGTTTGGCTATGGATTGAGTTACTCGACTTTCGAATATTCGCGCGCGGGACGGCGCGAGCTCGCCGGTGAAAAGGCGGAAGTTTCTGCAGAGGTGCGGAACACCTCCTCGAAGGATGGAGATGAAGTCGCACAGCTGTACGTAACCAACAAGGATGGCGATGTGTCGCTGAGAGGCTTTCAGCGAATACATGTTCGCGCCGGCGAAAGTAAGAGAGTTTCATTTGTAATCGACGCGAGTACGGCGGTTCAGCGCATCAGCATACAAGGACAGTACAGGCCCGATGCGTCGTGACGGCGAGTTCTTCGGGGACTCCGAGCTTCAACTCGTCTATATGGCCCGGCGTTTGCGAGATGCGTTGCGTCTCGAGGAGGTACTTACAGGAGCAAACATCGATTACCTCGTCGAAACTGGCACCTATACTGCCGGATTCTTAATGCGCCGGGAGCTTACCGGCGCTTACTTCTACGTTGCGCCGGAGCAGGTCAATGCCACGCAGGAAGTGATGGTCCGCAATCGTTACAAACCTTACGCGGGTGAATAAAGCGCGGTCGCAGGCTCGCATTGGCGTAGATTGTTAGCCATTTCTTCCGGGGCCGTGTCCGCAAGGAACGTCCCGTATCCCGTCTCGATCGAAGCCAAATACTTAAGTTTAGTGGCGCTGCGTTGGAGCGGGAGAAACTGAACGTGAAGATGGTACGGCGGATCAGTTTCCTTGAGTGGAGCCTGCTTCACTGTCATCATCAAAGGCAGAAGAAACCCATAAAGCGCATCGTACTTGCGACGAATGATACTGATGATTTCAGCGAGTGACAGTCGTTCCTCCTCCGTGACGTCGAGGAGGGTACGAGCATGCCTGCGGATGTAAATGGCGACTTCAGCCGGAAAGCGCGCAGCGTACGGAACGAAAGCCACGAAGTGATCGTTCCATGCAACCACACGCGTTCTGTCCCTCAGCTCCTGTTCTAGAACTGCGCAGAACAGGCATTCGCCGCTGTGCGAATCCGCATGTTGCTTTGATGCAGAAAGCTCCTTCTGCACATTGGGAGCAATAAACGGCATCGCATAGATCTGTCCGTGCGGATGTGGCATGGTGACGCCAACTGCTTCACCGCAGTTTTCAAACACACACACTAGAGCAATGTCGGGATTTTCATCGTGCTCCGCTGTGCGCTGACTCCAGACGTCGATCACCTTGCGCCAGTTCTCGACGGGTAGCTTGGATGGAGGAAGCGTGTGTTCGGGTGAGTACAGAACCACATCGCATGCCCCTCGTGGACCGGTCTGTGCGAATAATCCCGGCTGCGGTTCGAATGGTGCGGCATCGGGCGAGAATGCCGGAAAATCGTTCGGATACAGGAAAACGTCGTAGTCGTCGGGAACGCAACCAGAGCCCGGGTCAAACGGGCACCAATTGGTCGGCATCTGCGGCCGGTCCTGGCGTGCCGTTGTGACCACGACCCATTGCTGAAGCAACGCGTGCCAACGAAGTTGATTCATACCTTCTAAGTTAACTGCCAGGCAAAAGCCGTGCCAAAATCGCTGGGCAGGCGAGTTGGTTCCCGCTGATTACGCAACAGTTGAAGGTTCGGTCAGGGATTTGACGCCATTCTCGTCAGGTTGTGTTGCGACATGTCGGACAGCGCCATTTAACGCTGACTGGGGCGGGATGTCAAGGCTCTTCGCGATCTTCGTCAGCCCAATCCTCGACGACAGCGGCGTGCCGCTTTAGCGCGGCAAGGGTTGCCCCATGGGCGAAGCCGGCAGTGCGGAGCCGCCGGTATGCCGAAGCCATATTCTTTTGTTCTTTCAGGAACTCTGGGAGATTCTTGCCACGATATTTGCGTTGCAGGAACGATTCGATCAGTGCGGCTTCGTCGGTTGTGGCATAGGCCTTGTCTACAGCCTCCGTTGCCACCCCATCGGGCACCCGTTTCGATCGAAGGTCACGCAGAACCCGGAGCCGTCCAAGACCCTGGTTTTGGAGTCGCGATGCAGCGAAGCCCTCGGAAAACTTCCGATCATCGCTGAGTTCATATTCGCGAAGCTTAGCCATTGTTGCCGCGAGAATCTCGGGCGACTCTGCGCGTAAACCGAGCTTTCGTTTCAATTCAGCGGTTGAGTGAGCACGCTGCCCGAGAACCCGCAAAGCGTAGTTCCAGAGCCCTTGCGTGTCCAGTTTGCCAGGCTTTCGCCGCGTCCCCATGCTTACGAAACGTTTGCTACTGTACCATGCTCTACAAGATGTAAACTTGCAGGCAGGCATGGCGTCTGGCCTGCGATCTATAGACGAAACAAGGAGATTTGCATGGAGGAAAAAAGCGGTTTTGGCTATTTTCTGCTGGGGCTGGGCATTGGCGTAGCGGCCGGCATCCTGTGGGCACCGCGCTCGGGCGATGAGACCCGCCAACTGCTTGCGGATAAAGCCGGCGAAGGAGCTGATTATATGAAGGCGCGGACTCAGGAAGGGAAGGATTACCTGCGTCAGCAAACGGAAACTCTGAAGGGCTCGGCAGCCGATCTGTATGAAAAAGGCCGTTCGACGGTCGTCCGGCAGAAGGAGAATCTCAATGCTGCTGTCGAAGCCGGGAAGCAGGCTTACCGTGATGCAGTGGGCGACGTTAAGAGCGCAGCCGCGTCCGCATCGAACTCCGGCACTGGCGCGTCAGCAGACACGGTTTAAGCTGGAAATCAGCTAACCAGGATTCCGCTGATATGGACCAGCAGACGCTTCTCATTGTTCTCACGATCTTTGTTGCCATCGCGGCAGTTGCCCTTCTAATCCAAATGGGCACGATGCTGGCGCTGTTTCTCGTCGCCCGTAAGCTCCAGGCCCAGGTGATGCAGGTCTGGCCTGAAGTCCAGACGATCATTGGCGTTACCCGACGCACTGTGGAGAACATTGAGAAGCATGTGGAGAAGATCGGCGCCACCAGCAACTCGATTCTGGACACGACAAAGCAGCAGGTGGCGAAGTTGGATGAATTGCTGAGCGATGCCACCACGCGAGCAAAGGTTCAGATAGAGCGCGCGGAGATGGTGCTCGACGATACTATGGGGCGGGCGCAGGAGACCGTTTCTATTGTTCAGCGAACAGTATTGCGGCCCATTCGGGAGATGAACGGGGTCTTGAGCGGTGTTCGCGCTAGCCTGGCGCATCTGAGCCGAGGCGGTCGGCCAACCGTGGATCACGTCACGTCTGACGAGGAGATGTTCATTTAGGGTCGAAGACTGCGAGCGAGAATGGCACTGCTCCCTTTGGTCGCGGCTCACTTTCCGTTAGGAATGCCGGAAGGTCACGGGACGGACAAACTTCACGGCCTTGTTCTCGAAGAGTTGCGTAATGACGGAATCGGGAACAGGATCGTCTGTTTCTACGATTGAAACGGCGGTACGAGGCCGTTCTTCGGCAGCCGGGCCGTCCTGACGCCCAAGAGCGAAGTTCGCGATGTTGATGCCATTGCGGCCGAGCACGTTACCCACGAACCCAATCACTCCCGGAACATCTTCATTCTTCGAATACATCAAATTACCTTCGAGCGTTACCTCACACGAGATGCCTTCCACCTGGAGCAGACGAGGCCGGTCCAGAACGACAGCACCCACAACGGAGAACGGGCCGGCATCGGTCTCAAGCTCCATTCGCATGGTGTCGGTATGAGCTTTGGCTGGCTCACGCTCTTCGACGATGCGGAAACCGCGCTCCGCCGCGATCTGCATTGCGTTTACCAGGTTCGCCCGATGCTCGAGTGAACGGCTGAGAACGCCAGCGACACCGGCATTGCGTAACAGCTGCGTATTCTGATCGGCAAGGCGGCCGGAATACGCAAAGCGAATCGCACGAGGATTGCCCGCAGCGATATGGCCGAGGAAGGTACCGAGCCGCTCAGCCAAATCGACATACGGGCCCAAGATCCGGTACTGCTCGGCGGTCATGGCGGGCATGTTGACGGCATTCAGGGCCACACCATTTCTGAGATACTCGATCAGTTGCTCGACAATGCGAGTACCGACAATCTCCTGGGCTTCCTCGGTTGAACCGGCGATGTGCGGCGTCGGCACGACATCGTCGAATTTGAACAGCGGGTCTTCGCCCGGCGGCTCTTTTTCGAAGACATCGAGGGCCGCTCCTGCAACTCTGCCGGTTTCAAGCGCCGCCCGGAGCGCTTGCTGATCGATTAACTCCCCGCGGGCGCAGTTCACGACACGAATGCCTTGCTTCATCTGTGCGAATGCATCGGCATTGAGCATGTGGTCGGTCTCGGCCGTGAGTGCCACGTGCAAGGTAACGTAGTCGCTTTCAGCATAGAGTTCGGGAAGGGAGCGTAACTCAACGCCGATGTCGATGGCAGTATGCGAACTGACGTAGGGATCGTGCCCGAGAACGCGCATATCGAACGCCTTAGCGCGACGCGATACT
The DNA here is from genome assembly GCA_963842195.1 of uncultured Acidobacteriaceae bacterium. Lineage (GTDB taxonomy): Bacteria > Acidobacteriota > Terriglobia > Bryobacterales > Bryobacteraceae > Bog-105. The sequence goes on along the minus strand of CAWJFN010000017.1, from coordinate 147,517 downwards.
TCGCGTCCTATGCTGCCGAGCCCGACAATGCCGAGCGTTTTAGCGCGCAGTTCATTGCCCAGGAATTTCTTTTTCTCCCACTTGCCCGCCCGAGTCGACGCGCTCGCCTGAGGTATGCTGCGTGCCAGCGAGAGCATGAGCGCCAGAGTGTGTTCGGCGACGGATACGGCGTTACCGCCCGGCGTATTCATTACCAGAACGCCGGCTTCGGTTGCAGCAGAAAGATCCACGTTGTCGACGCCTACGCCAGCGCGACCGATAATGCGTAATTTGGGAGCGCGCGAGAGAACGTTCTTGTCCACCTTGACTGCGCTGCGAACCAGCAGCGCCTCGCAGTCCGAGAGGTGATCGGCGTAGGTCTTGGGATCGGCGACTACGACGTCCCAATCCGGTTGTGCGCGCAGTAGTTCGACGGCCGCCGGCGCGAGCGGCTCCGCGATGACAATTTTGATCGACATGGACTACCTGACAGGCACCGGTTCCGGCTTAGGAAGCGCAACGTTCGCATACACGTTTTGCACGGCCGCAACTCCCGAGCCGTAACGCACGGGGTGGCCATTGGCCGCGAGAATAAGCTCGAGCTCGGCGATGATGGCAAACAGATCGTGAAAATCGAAATAACCGAGATGGGCAAGCCGGAAGATTTGTCCTTTCATGGACCCCTGGCCGTTCGTGATGATCGCGTTAAACCGGTTGCGATATTCTTTCACGATCACGCCGGAATCCATGCCCGCGGGCGGACGGACAGAAGTGACTGCGGACCCCGGACAGGTGGAAAACAGCTCCAGCCCAAGTTCCGTGACGGCTTGGCGTGTGGCAGCAGCGAGGAGCTGCGCGTTTCGGATCAGGTTATCCATACTGATGGACTTGATGTATTTCAGAGCTTCTGCAAAAGCGAGCAGCAGGGCGGTGTTCGGAGTCCAGGCAGACTCGCCGGCCGCGGCGTTCTTCTTTTCTTTTTTCAGATCGAAATAGAAGCGCGGCGCTTTGGAGCTCTCGGCAAGCGCCCATGCTTTGGGGCTAATCGCGAGAAAGGCAAGACCCGGAGGAATCATAAATGCTTTTTGCGAACCACCAACGACGACATCGAGGCCCCAATTTTCGATATCGAGCGGCATGGTGCCGAATCCAGTGATGGCATCAACCACGAAAATCGCATCCGTTTCCTTCACCACCCCACCCATGGCTTTTACGTCGTGCTGCGCGCCGGTCGATGTCTCGCAGGCCTGAACGAAAACACCTCTGATGTTCCGGTTTTTTGCGAGAGCCTGCGCGACGGCGCCGGGTTGAACGGCATCTCCATATGGCGCAGTCAGAACGGTTGCTTTCATGCCCCACGCCTGCATAATCTCCACCCAGCGCTCGCCGAATTTTCCGGCCGAACAGACCAGGACTTCGTCTCCCGGAGAGAAGAAATTCTGCGTCGCCGCTTCAAGCCCACCGGAGCCGGAGGCCACCAGTACCAGCACGTCGCTCGACGTGCCGAGAACAAGCTTCAGGTCCGAAAGCACCTGCTTATACAGGTTGCGAAAATCCTCAGTTCGATGATGGATATCCGAACCCATCATGGCGTGCAGGGCCGAGGGAAGAAGAGGAGTAGGGCCGGGCGTCAGGAGACGTTGTTTCTTGATGTACATGAGGGACTGAAGCCGGGAGCCAGCTGTAGTTGCGCTGGAGACAGCACGATCTGGTAGAAAAACTCAGGATAACAAACGGTCAGATTACCGCGACGGCTCCGTCATCCTGGCTCAGATAGGCGATGGCCTTGTCGAGAACCTCATCACGCCCGGCGCGCACACCTCCGAGTGTCGTGGGCGCTTCGACGGCGGGCTGAATGCCGACACGTTGGAGCTTGCCGCTGTTGCCGTGCCGGACATCGGTGCGTGAGTAAGTGATGGTGATACCGCCGGGAATGGACATCTTATCGACCTGCCCGGCCGCCCCGGCACTTAGAGTTCCGATGAAGGTGGTACTGTTGGCGGCCTCCATGAAAAGTCCGGCGATTTCGGCATCGCCGCGCGTACGCTCATCGATCAGCATCACGGTTTTTCCGGAGTAAACAGGTTGCTTGCCGGGCGGCACGCGCTCGACCCTGAAGAAACTCGCGGAATTCGTGAGCGTACGAGCTTGCGGCAGATCGGGAGCCAGCGCAAGACGACCGGTGACGATAGCGCCGGCAGCGTCTTCCTTCCCGGTGAGATGCGAAGCAATGATAGCGGGATCGAGCTGAAATCGGCCGCGGGCGTCGAAAACGATGGCTCTCGCGTTGCGAAGCCTCTCAAATGCCGCATCGACCTGATCGACCGCAAGGCGCTCCATATCGATGTAGCCGATATTGCTGTTCAGAACTTTGACAACGTCGCCTGAACGTTGCTGCATCAGCGGTTCTGTGTAAGAAGAGCTTCGCCTCAACGTAAATTCTTTGGTTGCGCCAGATCCGGTTTGCACGGTAAGTCTAAGATCGGAGCCATCGGGTCCCTTCAGCACACGCTGCATAACATCGTCAGCAAGAGCCTGTCGCGTGGAGAACGGTATGTATTCGGCTTCGCGCTTGATGCGGGCGACCATTTCCTCATCATCGACGCGAAGCACGATGTCACCGGCTTTCAGACCCGCGGCGCGGGCGTCCGCATCCAATACTTCAGTGATGACAGGCTTCTTGTCCAGAAGCCGCACTCGCAGCCCGGCTGGCGCAATTCCAAAGTAGTCATCAAGGTCGCTGCTGGTGATATGCACCTGAGAGTCGTCTACGTGCGTCATAGCCTCGGCCACGGCGAGATGATACTCGCGTGCGGTCTTAGCGTTGATGAACTTGGGTAGGAACTCGGCAAATGCACTCTCCCAATCCTCGTCCATAAGATCGGTGTAGGCGAAGAAGTTTGAAATTGTGCTCCAAATCTTGTAAGCCGCAAGAATCCGATATTCAGTTGACGGATATGAAGCTGCCGAGTACCTGGGATCGGGCGCCGGAGAGGGTACCGGAGTCAGAGTGGGCTTGAACGGTTCCGAGAGTCGGACCGTAGCCTCCACTCCGCCGCCCAAAGGCAACGTGATGACACTTACCGGGCCAGGTTTGACGAGGAAAGCCGGTCCTTCCGGAGAGTGAACCCAAGTGCGCTGCGGCAGATCATCGGGATTAGGGCCATGGGAGACCGTAGAGCTCAGGGGGTCTTTAAGCGCGTCGAGCAATTTCTGCACCGCGCGCGCGTAGTCCGCGTGAGTTTTGGCAGCCCGGATGTCCGGGAGAGCGTCGACAAGGGCCTTGTCCCAATCGATATCCGTGCGGTAGGCAAGATAGGGATGGAAGTATTCGACAGCGGACCAAAGCTTAGCGATCGAAATCAGGCGGTCCTGATCGCCGGGCAATTCATCCGCGCCGGTCGCCGGAACGGCAACGCTCAACACCGAAACGGCGGCGATTAAGAACCGAAGAATCATCGAGGATTACTGCGTGGGCGGTCCGACCATGAGTTGGTTGTCAACTTCCTTGACACCCTTCACTTTTTTCGCCAACTTCGTTGCGCGGTTCTTTCCCTTCTCAGTATCCACGCGGCCCTTAATTGTGACGACGCCGTCTTTTGCAGAGACGTCCAGACCTCCGCCTTTTACGTCCTGATCCACCGCCAGGCGCATCCGGACCTGATCGACAACACGATCGTCCTGCTTCTGATCGGCGATCAAAAACTGCGCGGATGCAGCGGCGGCGAGTACGGCTACAGCAACAAGACGTTTCATTTATCTTCTGAGCCTAACATCGAGCGCCAGTCCACGCTGTTTAGGAAAGACGGATCTTCGCGCCAGCCGGGTTTCACTTTTACGAACAGCGAGAGGAAGACCTTTCTGTCGAGCCTACTTTCGAGTTCCTGGCGAGCTTCCGTGCCGATCTTCTTTAGCATCTGGCCCTTGCCTCCAATCAGAATTGCTTTTTGACCCGAACGTTCGACGTGAATCGAGGCGGCGATTCTGGTCAACTTCGGTGTTTCTTCCCACGTATCGATGAGAACGGCTACAGCGTGCGGCACTTCCTGCTGCAAGCTGTGCAGGATGCGCTCGCGGATGATCTCGGCCGCAAGAAAACGCACCGGCTGATCAGTGACGTAATCGCCGGGAAACATAGGTGGACCTTCGGGGAGACGGTCCCGGATGACGCGCTTTAGAGCCTCAATTCCGTCGCCGTTGCGCGCCGATACCGGGACGGTTTCGAGAAACGGGAACAGTTCCATATAGCGCTGAATGAGGGGCAGCAGCAAACGCTTGTCGTCTAGGCGATCAATTTTATTCAGAACCAGCAGCGCGGACCTGGTTTTGGCAAGAGCGCTGATCGCATGCTCATCCTGTGAAGCGACTTGTTTCGTGGCATCGGCGACATAGAGCGTGAGATCGACTTCCTGCAACGCCCCGCGGACGCTATTCATCATGCGTTTGTTGAAGAGCGTGTCCGATTTGTGTATGCCGGGGGTGTCGATGAAGACTATCTGGGTGTCAGGAGTGGTGAGCACTCCTTGAATAGTGGTGCGCGTAGTTTGAGCTTGGCGCGCTGTAATCGCGATCTTCTCGCCGACCAGCACGTTTAGCAATGTCGATTTTCCGGCGTTGGGGAGCCCCGCTATGGAAACAAATCCAGCACGGTGGTGGGAATCGACTCACGAACCGGCCACCACGGGCGACGGCGTTTCCGCACGCGAAATCCGAACCTCGTCAACACGCCGGCCGTTGGCCCCGAGGACCTCAAAGCGTACACCATCGCGCTCCACCGTCTCGCCCACTTTTGGCACGTGACCAAGCCATTCGGTTATCAGGCCGCCCAATGTTGTCGACTCTGTGCGGCCCTCAGGCCGGAAATTCAGCAGATCTTCGAGACGGTCAACGTCGAGACTGCCGGGTGCAACGTACACGTAATCCGATTCCTGCCGTACGTCGCGTTCGGGCTCATGCTCATCGCGGATTTCGCCGAGGATTTCTTCGACCAGGTCTTCCATACTCACAAGTCCCGCCGTGTTGCCGTATTCGTCGACCACGATGACAACGTGCGAGGCATCATGTTGCATTTCGCGCAGCAGTACGGTCACGGGTTTCGTTTCCGGAACCAGTTGGATCGGTCGAATGAGCTGCTGCAAAGGTTTATTCTGACGGTCCTCGGCGTCAAGCTCGAATATGTCGCGAACGTGCACGAAGCCGATGATGTTATCGATGGTGCCCTGGTACACAGGAACACGCGAGTACTGCTCATGAATTACGAGCTGGCGCAGGTCTTCAACGGATTTGGCAGCGGAGATGGCGACGATGTCAGGGCGAGGAGTCATAACTTCGCGGACGCTTTTGTCGCCAAACGCCACCACGGAGTGAATCAGTTTGCGATCTTCCTCCTCGAGAATGCCTTCCTCGGCACCGGCGGTAATTAATGCTTCGATGTTCTCTACAGAATCGGCAGCCGCGACTTCTCCGTGCTTGTCCCTGTCAAGGTCGAGCAGGGACTGGAAGGCGCGAACCAGGGCAGCAAGCGGAACCGCGACCCAGGCCAGAAGCTTGATGACCGGCAGCATTCGCAGCATCCATTTGCCATGGGTACGGCGATAAAGGAATGCGGGTACAAAATAGCTGGAGATCAGCATGGCCAGCAGTGAAAAACCTACTGCTTCAATGACGCTTTCCCAATGTTCGACGCCGGGACGGACGAGCGTACAGAGATAAAAGACCCCGAGGAACGGCAGCGCCGCATGTTTCAGGACCGAGAATGCCAGCGAGCCCTGCTCATTTTCGAGGCCGATTTTTGATGCGACCGTCTCGCGGAAGTAGTCGAGAGCGGCCGATTCGCGGCGAATGATGCGCAGAGATTCGAGATAGAGAAGTTGGATATAGGAGATGAATCCGAGTAGAAGAGTGAGAATCAGCGCGACACTCAAGCAGACAAGCGTCATAGGCGTTTTTCGCCTCCTCGCGTCCGCGCAATCAACGTGTGCGGGAGATGGAACTCGCCGCGCCACCTGTGTTCTGCGCTTGCCATCTGCCCCCGGTCGCGTTCGTGATCGAAGCCAATCAGATGCAAGACACCGTGCAGCATAAGCAGCCGAATTTCGTCGATAGTAGAATGCCCAAACTCGGCGGCCTGGGCGCCGGCGCGTTCGGCCGAGATTGCCATTTCGCCTAACTCGTCGCCAGCGTTGGAAAGGAACGAGAGGACATCGGTGGCGTAGTCATGGCCCGCAAAATCGCGATTCAGCCTCCGGAGTTCGTGATCGCTGGTAATAAGGCACGTGAACGCACGCCGATCGGCAACGCGATCAGATAATGCGCAGGCGAAGGATTTCAATGCGCGCTTCTCTTCGAGAGCAAAGCGGAGCTGAACCGGAACAGCTCGAAAGAGAACGGTAGGGCAACTATCACCAGGTTCCATTGGCTTCGATTAAGCGAGCGATGGGAATTCAGGAATCTCGACAGCAGTGTTCACAGGCGGCTCGGGCCGAGGCTCCTGCGGCGCGTCGTTGCCGAGCTTCAGCGTGAGCTGACGACCTGCTCCAGTCATTTCGTTATAACGATCGTAGGCTTTAACGATTCGCTGGACCAGGGTGTGGCGCACAACATCTTTTTCATCGAAGTTTATGAAGGAGATGCCTTCGACACCTCTCAAGACTTCGGCGGCATTTAGCAGACCGCTTTTCTTGCCTGCGGGCAAATCGATCTGAGTTTGATCGCCGGTAACCACCATTTTGGAATTAAAGCCCTGGCGCGTCAAAATCATCTTCATTTGCTCGAGCGTGGTGTTTTGCGCTTCGTCCAGGATGATAAAGCAATCGTTAAGCGTGCGTCCACGCATGAAAGCAAGTGGGGCGATCTCGATGGAATTCCGCTCGACGAGCTTCTCTACCTTCTCGGCATCAATCATGTCGAAAAGAGCGTCGTAAAGCGGACGCAGATATGGATCGACTTTCTCTTGCAGAGTTCCGGGAAGGAAGCCCAGGTGTTCTCCAGCTTCCACTGCCGGACGAGTCAAGACGATTCGGCTCACACGTTTGTTGAGGAACGCCGAAACCGCCATTGCCACGGCAAGATAAGTTTTACCGGTGCCCGCCGGTCCAATTCCAAATGTTAAATCATAGTTTTCAATGGAGTCGATGTAACGCCGCTGATTCGAGGTCTTGGGAGCTAAAACCTTTTTGCCGAAAGTGCGCGATTTTCCGCTTTCGACCAGCCGCCGGAGGGAGACGCCGGGATCGCTGGTGACCACACGCATGTAGCTGTTGAGGTCGCCGTTGTTGAAGATGTGGCCGGATTTGACTAAATCGACGTAGTCCTCCAGAATACGCTCAGCCCGCCGCACCTGTGCCTCCTCGCCCTCAAGTTCAAGCGAATCTCCGTCCATAAGGCGCGTTCGGAGGTTCAACTCGCTTTCAAGGAGCCGGATGTTCTCATCTCGGGTACCAAACAGGGATTCAATCCCACGGGATATCTGAACGGAAGACTTCATCAAGAAGAAAGTTGGCGTGGATTGGCTGACGATTTGGAACCGGGGATTCGGTGGCTGGACGGACTAAGGAGTACGATGATCGCAAAAAACCTGCAGACGGGGACCCGCCTCGGTATGGCCGTTTGAACCCACTGGCGCGGACGCCGGAAGCTCATCCGCTAGTATTATAACAGGTTTTCGCACCGGCGGAATAGCAGTTCAGATTGGCTTCTCGGGCGAATTAGGGCCTCCACGCGACCACTCGCAGGCGGCGATAATCCGCATGCCATTGGCCGTCGCGATAAAGAACGGGGCGGAGTTCCTCGACCGTCTCGGCGATTGCGTCATTGCGAAGGTCCTGCTGCAGCGAATCGAAGTAGATGCCACCGAACTGCTGGAACCAACTGTGCATCCCCTCGTCGCCTTCGAGCGGCGTTGGACGATCGAACAGCTGAGCAAACCGGACTTCGAATCCGTGTGCTTCGAGAACAGCCGAGTAGTCACTGATACGCGGGAAATACAGCGGCGATTTTGGAACCTGCGGCGAATACCGGGCAATGACGCGCGATACAGCGGCTTCGATATTCCGAACGTTGCCGTGGCCGCCGAACTCAGCCACAAATCGACCGTTGGGCTTCAATGCTCGGAAGATGCTCTTTGCCGCCGCTGCCTGATCGCGAACCCAGTGCAAAACGGCGTTTGAAAACACAGCGTCGAATTCGCTGTCGAAAGGGAGCTCGGTCGCATCTTCTAAGGCGAACTGTAACTGCGGATAATTCTGGCGAGCCTGACCGATCATGTCGGCGGAAGCGTCCACGCCGAGAACGTGCGCGCCCGAGGCGGCGATCTTTTGCGTCAGTTGACCTGTACCGCAGCCGAGGTCGAGAATGCGCTCGCCGGGTTTGGCGTCGAGTAAGGCGAGCACGCCCTCGCCAAGCTGCCAAACAAACCCATGTCGAGCTTCGTACAGCTCGGTGTCCCATTTCTGGTTTACGGGCATAAAGCTATAACCTTGGTCTGACCTGGTACAGCAGCACGTAGACGACAACGCCCGTAACGCTCACGTACAGCCAGATCGGCAGAGTCCAGCGCGCGAGCGCCTTATGCTTACGGAAGCGGCCTTTCTGCGCCCAAGCGAGAGTGATCACGGCAAGAAAAGGTACGATGGCCGCCAACACGGTGTGAGTGCCGAGAATCCAGAGGTAAAGCGTTCGTACCCAGCCAGCCTTATCGAAGCGAACGCTTCCGACATGGGCGTGATAAGTCAAATAGCTGACCAGAAACAGGCACGAAACCACAAATGCCGTCCACATGGTCCAACGATGCGCCTCTTCTCTTCGCGCGCGAATCAGGGCGTAGCCGACCAGGAGCAACACCGTCGCCGTACCGTTCAAAATTGCGTTCACTAGCGGCAGGTCATGGATGCCGAGCAACGCGAGGAGAATCATAGCTCTTGGTTGCGGAGCACATTCATGTCGTGCAAGAGCGCCGGAATGCCATCAGCATCGTCGCTCGAATAGTAACCCCGAAGTTGCCCGTGCTTATCGACCAGCATGAATTTCGTGCTGTGGTCCATGTTTGAGATCACGTCGCCAACTTTGAACGTGTCGTGTGCGAGAAGATGTATCGTCTGCGCAGTCCCGGTCAGAAATGTCCACTGAGCCGTGGGTCCGCCGAACCTGTGCGCGAACTCGTTTAACACCGGAGGGCTATCGTGATCCGGATCGACAGAGATTGACAGCAGCCTTACGTCAGAGTCCTTCTGAACACGCTTCTCGACTCGATGCATCTCGGAAGTCATGCGAGGGCACGGACCTGGGCAAGTCGTGTAGATGAAGTCGACAATCCAAACTTTGCCCGACAATTGCGAGCTGTCAAACGGCCGCCCCTGAGAATCGGTCATCGTGAAGTGCGGAACGGAGCCGTACTCCGGCAGTTCAGGGGATCGTTTCGTGCAGGCTGGGAGTAACAGAATGGCGAGCGCGACGAGAAAAATAGAAGCCTTGCTCACAGCCGCACAGGATCGAGGACCATGAGGCAATAGAGCACCGGTAAATATATAACGGAAGCCAGCAATACGCGCCGGGCGCGCAGCTTGGTGCGGTCTAACGAAACCCGCACTCCTGAGTACAGGAACAGGAGACCCAACGCCAACGCACCGGCGGTGTAGATGCTGCCGGTCATTCCCATCCATTTAGGGAGCAGGCTAATCGGGATCAACAGCAAAGAATAGATAAGAATTTGGCGCGAAGTGGATTCGCCGTCAGGTTCAACCACCGGAAGCATTTTTATTCCGGCGCGCGAATAATCCTCGCGATACATCCAGGCAATCGCGTAAAAATGCGGGAATTGCCAGAGAAAGAGAATCGCGTACAGCACCCACGCATCAGCGGTGAGTCGATCGGCCGCTGCAGCGTAGCCAATCAGCGGAGGCATGGCTCCGGGAAACGCGCCCACAGTGGTCGACCACCACGTCTTTTGCTTCAGGGGCGTGTACAGGAACAGGTACATCATCAGCGTCGAAATGCCCAGAATAGACGCCAGCCAGTTCACACCGAACCCGAGTTCCAGCCCGCCTGCGATTGCCAAAACGATCCCAAACCACAGTGCCTGGTCCGGCGAGAGCCGCCCGGATGGTAGTGGCCGCATTTGCGTGCGGCGCATATGCCGGTCCGCCTCGCGCTCGTACCATTGATTCAGCGCGGCCGTGCCCGACGCAATCAGTCCGGTCCCGACAATCGTATGCAGGATCTGCCACAAGGACCACGGGCCGCGGTGTCCAAAGTAATAGCCGATCGCCGTGCTCATCAGAATGAGCCAAGTGATTCGGGGTTTGGTGAGCTCTATGTAGTCCTTCACTCTGTTCGTTCACACGTGGACGCTACGGCGGGAACGCGCTCCCAACCATCCTGTGCACGGTCTGCAGTGGGATGAGCCTGAGTCTATATTCGGTCGCTCAGGACCCCTGGCGCTAACACTCACAGTGTACTCCTTCTTGTCTAACGAGAAAATATTTCCAAATACAAACAGCGGACGTGTGCTTGACCGCCCAGAAGATTTCGTCCGGCACGGAGACGCCTGTGGATGTGCAAAACGTTCACTTGGGATAACAGGGACTTGCTACAGGCTTTGTCCGATTGCTCCGCTTTGATTTAATGGCTCTGTACCTATGGCTTCGAACGTTGTACCCATCACGGTCGCGCACGGCGACGGCATCGGCCCTGAGATCATGGCTGCATGCCTGCACATTATGAAGGCAGCGGGCGCCCGCATCGAACCCGAAACTATTGAGATCGGCGAAAAGGTATATTTGCGCGGAACCAACGCAGGCATTGAGCCGAGCGCGTGGGAGTCATTGCGACGTACCAAAGTATTCTTTAAGGCTCCGATCACTACGCCTCAGGGCGGCGGCTTCAAGTCGCTGAATGTCACGACCCGTAAAACGCTCGGACTATACGCGAACGTTCGGCCTTGTGTTTCTTACGCGCCCTACATCGAAACGAAACATCCCGGAATGGACGTCGTGATCGTGCGCGAAAACGAGGAAGACCTGTATGCTGGCATCGAGCACCGGCAAACCGACGAGGTCTATCAGTGCCTTAAGCTGATCAGCCGCCCCGGATCCGAGAAGATCGTCCGCTACGCGTTCGAGTATGCGCGGCGGAATAACCGCAAAAAGGTCACGTGCTTCACCAAAGACAACATCATGAAGTTCACCGACGGCCTCTTTCACAAGGTCTTCGATGAGATCGGCGCCGATTACCCGGAGTTCGAGAAGGAGCACTGGATAGTTGACATCGGCGCCGCAAAGCTCGCCGACACGCCCGAAGCGTTCGATGTGATCGTGATGCCGAACCTATACGGCGACATTCTTTCTGACGTGGCTGCGCAGATTGCAGGATCGGTCGGGCTCGCGGGGTCCGCCAATATAGGTGATCAGTGCGCAATGTTTGAAGCGATTCACGGGTCTGCGCCACGGCGTGCGGGTCAAAACCTTGCGAACCCCTCGGGACTGTTGCACGGCGGTCTGCTGATGTTGACGCACATTGGTCAACCTGACGTTGCCGAACTGATTCATAACGCGTGGCTACGCACGATCGAGGACGGCATTCACACTTACGACATCTATCTGGAGGGGACGAGCAAGCAGAAAGTCGGGACAAAAGAGTTCGCGGACGCGGTCGCTGCCCGGCTCGGGAAGAAGCCCGAAAAGCTCAAGCAGGCATCCTATTCCAAGGCGCCGAAACAGACTGTGGGGCATGCGTTCTTGGAAAAACCGCGCGCCAGGAAGGAGCTGATCGGCGTGGACGTTTTCCTGCAGTGGAATGAACGCAATCCCTCCGAGTTCGGTAAGCGGCTCGAGGAGTTCAATGGTGACGGGTTGAAGCTGACGTCTGTGAGCAACCGGGGAGTAAAGGTTTATCCGCAAGGGTTCGAAGAGACCTTTTGTTCCGATCATTGGCGCGCCGGTTACATGTCTGAGCGAGTGAACGGCCCAGTAACGCACGGCCAAATCGTCGGCCTCCTTGATCGCCTGCAGAAAGCAGGTCTCGATTTCATCAAAATCGAAAATCTCTATACCTTCGATGGGCAAAAGGGCTTCGTGGCGTCGCAAGGCGAATAACAATTGATGGCGGACCCGCTGGTAAACGAGGCAAGCCCTCTCGTCGGCGTAGTGATGGGGAGCAAGTCCGACTGGGAAACGATGCAGCGGACGAGCGAAACACTGACGGCGCTCGGCATCGCGCACGAATGCCGGATCGTGTCCGCGCATCGAACTCCGGATTGGATGACGCAGTACGCGAAAACGGCACTCGATCGCGGTCTGGAGGTCATTATCGCTGCGGCGGGCGGCGCGGCGCATCTCCCGGGAATGATCGCCGCACACACTCCTCTGCCGGTGCTGGGCGTTCCCATCAAGAGCAGTATCTTGAACGGTATCGATTCGTTGCTATCTATTGTGCAGATGCCTCCCGGCATACCGGTCGGGACGCTCGCCATCGGTAATGCCGGCGCCGTAAATGCTGCTCTGCTTGCCGCTTCGATTCTTGGCTCGAAGCATTCTGAGATTCGCCAGCGCCTGGTCTCATGGCGCGAGCGGCAGACCGAGTCTGTTCTTCAAGACCGTGTGCCGAATGTATAAGGACGGCGCGATTCTTCCGGGCAGCGCCGTTGGCGTGCTCGGCAGCGGTCAATTGGGGCGGATGTTCGCGATTGCCGCACGGCGTATGGGTTACCGTGTTCACACGCTGTCGCCTGATGAAGACACGCCCACGGGTCAGATCGCCGATGTGGAAATCAACGCGGCTTACGACGATCTGGACACTGTGCGCAAATTCGCTGCAGGAGTTTCGGTGGTGACGTTCGAATTCGAGAACGTTCCGGCAAAAACTGCTTCGGCCGCGGCGCAATGTGCTCCTGTTCGACCCGCCGGACACATCCTGCACACGACCCAGCACCGCTTGCGAGAGAAGACGTTCCTGTATGAATCCGGATTTCCGGTCACCCGCTTTCACCGCATCGGGGATCGCGTCGAGCTTACAAAGGCCGCGGCGGAGATCGGCCTGCCGGCGATCCTCAAGACTGCCGATTTCGGTTACGACGGCAAAGGCCAATATCGAATCATAAGCATGTCCGATCTTGATCACGCCTGGGACGCCGTTGGCACCCGCGAGGCGGTGCTCGAAGCGATGGTCGACTTTGATTGCGAACTCTCGGTCATCGGTGCACGTAATGACGCCGGGCAGTTTGCACACTACGCTGTGGTCCAAAATCATCACGTGAATGGCATTCTCGATATTTCGCTTGCTCCCGCGCCGGTCGCGTCCGCAGTTGCGCGCAGGGCGGTCGAGATCGCTCGCGCCGTGCTTGAGAAGCTGCAGGTAGTCGGCGTCTTGTGCGTTGAGTTCTTCTTATGCAGGAGAGGCGAGCTTTTGATCAATGAGCTTGCGCCACGTCCCCACAATTCGGGTCACTTCACCTTCGATGCCAACCTCACCAGCCAGTTTGAGCAGCAGTTACGCGCCGTTTGCGGCCTCCCGCTTGGGTCAGTGGATCAGTTCGAGCCTGCGGCCATGGCGAATCTGCTGGGTGATATTTGGGCGAATGGTGAGCCGAACTGGTCCGCTGTGGCAGCGATACCGAATGTGAAAATTCATTTGTACGGCAAAATGGAGCCGCGGCCGGGCCGCAAGATGGGGCATCTGACAGCGCTCGCTTCCACAGTGGAGCAGGCTGCAAGCGATGTGACGCGCGCGCGCAAGCTGCTGGTGAATCGGAGTTGCTGATCACATTGCATGCGAACCGGAATGTCTTTTCTCCGCGTCCAGGTCGCAAATGTTTCGAGGGGCGTTGTCCGAGATATTGTGGCACCTAGTGCCTTCCTGCCCGGCCTCTCAGTCCGCCTGATGCGGGGAGGCTCCTGGCTCTTACAACGCCGAGTGATACCATACGTCCCGTGGCTTTCGTCGAGGCCGATGCTACGCGCTTCACGCTCGCGAATCAGCCGTTCTACTTCGCAGGTAGTAATACTTATTACCTGATTTATAAGTCAAAGTTTATGGTCGATGCAGTCTTGGACGGCGCTAAGTCGCTGGGGCTGCGAGTTATTCGCACCTGGGGATTTTTAGATATGGGTTCGCTTGACGGTAGTGTCGCCTCGGTGGATCCGCCAGGTCCGAAAGAGGGCGTCTACTTCCAGTATTGGGGTCCCGAAAGCGAAAAACCGGTGTATAACGACGGCGCAACCGGGCTGGAACACCTGGATTATGCGATTTATGCGGCTGGGCAACGCGGTCTCAAGGTGATTTTGCCCCTGGTAAATAACTGGACTGATTTCGGAGGCGTCGATCAGTACGTTACTTGGTACGCGCTGACATCCCACAATGATTTCTTTGCCGATCTCAATGCCCGGCAAGCATACAAAAAATGGGTCGAGCATGTTCTTGATCGAACCAACGTTTACACGCATACGAAATACCGGGACGATTCGACAATCATGGCCTGGGAACTGATCAATGAGCCGAGATGTATCGGTGACCGTGTGAGCCTGCTCAGCTGGGTGGCAGAAATGAGCCGCTTCATCAAGCAAATAGATCCGGTCCATTTGGTGGCAGTTGGAGATGAGGGCTTCTTTAATCGCAGCTTGAGTACCGACTGGACATACAACGGTAGCCAGGGCGTCGATTTTGAGGCGTTCTTAGGGCTTTCGACCATCGACTTCGGCACCTTTCATCTTTACCCGGATGGCTTTGGCAAGTCTGGTGACTTCGCAGCCTACTGGATTGATGACCATCTGGCTGCTGGTTTCCGCGCCGGCAAGCCTGTCGTCCTTACGGAATATGGATCGAAGGACCAAGCGACGCGCGATTCCGTTTACCAGAGCTGGCTCAACCGGATCTACGCGCAGGCCGGCGCTGGAGACTTGTTCTGGATGCTTGCGAGCGAGCAGGATGACGGATCACTTTATCCGGATTTCGATGGCTATACGGTCTACAGCAGGTCCGCGCCCGCCAGCATTCGCGCTCACGCGGATGCAATGGCGGCTCGAACCTGAGTAGGGACATTCTCGACAAGCCAGAATCACCCTGTGGCAGCTCCCGGTTTCTCGGCGGATTGGCACTCCGCACATGGACAGATGTTGCGGAGGTGATCGAACGAATAGATTCCGGTACTGTGGCCGTCATTCCAGTAAATGCGGACCGCATATTGCCCCACCGGCTCAACGGAATTCATCTTGAGCGCCGGTTTGAACATCGGAAATGGGCTTGGATTCGAGTAATTGGATTTCTGCGGCTCGGTTCCGTGCGCACCCGTGCAAGTTGCGCAGGGGCACTCATCGCGCAGATACGCAAGCGAGTAGTCGCTGTGGTGGCCATCGCGCCAATCGATTTTGATGCCGGCAGATTTGGAAATAGCGATGTGCTCGGGCTCGGCCAATTCATGCTGCTTCAAATCATTCATCCTGGGGAAATCACTTTTATGCGGTGAGAACCCGCTCAATGTCGCGAACGCCCGGAATACGTCGAAACGCCGTAATCACGCGCTCTAACTGCTTCTTGTCGCGAACATCAATGGTGATGTCCACCACTGCGCTCTCATCCGACCGCTTTTCGTCGGCGCGCGCTTCCAGTGTACGAATGTTTGTGGATTCAGCGCTCAGTATCGACGTGAGCTGATGCAGAATGCCTGGCCGGTCGTCGGTGTAAATCATGATCTTTACAGGCAGGGGTTCGCTGGCGCTGCGTGCCCATCCGACATCGATTTTTCGCTCTGCCTCGTACATCAGATTCTGCACATTGGGGCACTGCACCGAATGCACCGCGATGCCTTTACCGCGTGTAATGTACCCTACGATCTGCTCGCCCCGGATCGGATTGCAGCACTTGGCGCGGTAGACCATCACGTCGTCTATGCCTTTGACATGAATCGTCAGGTCGCCATCGCCGATCGGCGCTCCCGGTTGGGAAGGCCGCGGCAGAGGCGCGGGAACCGGTGCGGAGGCAACGTCGTCCGGCGCTACTTTCTGCAGTACCTGCCGCGCTGAAAATTTTCCGAATCCGAGCGCGGCATAAAGATCTTCGGTCTTGCTCACGCCGTATTCGGAGGCCACCGATTCCAGATCTGCGTGCGAAATGCGGCCCAGGTTCAACCCCAGCCGCCGCGCTTCCTTTTCGAGCGATTTCTGCCCGATTTCTACCGCCTTGGCACGTTCGCTCGCGTTGATTACGTGCTTGATCTTGTTTCGCGCGCGCGATGTTTTTACGATCGCCAGCCAGTCTTTGCTCGGCTGGTGACCTGGTTGCGTCAGAATCTCCACTACGTCGCCGTTTCGCAGTGAATACTTCAGAGGCTTAATGCTTCCGTTGACCCGCGCTCCAACGCAGGTGTTTCCCACGTCGCTATGGATCGCGTACGCGAAATCAATGGGAGTCGCGTTGCGCGGAAGCGCAATTACCCGGCCGCGCGGCGTGAAGGTATAGACTTCCTCCGGATAAAGATCCACTTTCAGCGTTGACAGGAAATCCGTCGAGTCGCGCATTTCGCGCTGCCACTCGACTAGTTGGCGCAGCCATGCGATGCGCTGATCCTCATCGCCGGGACCCTTGCTGCCCTCTTTGTATTTCCAATGCGCCGCAATCCCCTCTTCCGCGATGCGGTGCATCTCTTCTGTTCGGATCTGTACTTCAAACGCCACACCGCCAGGCCCGATCACCGACGTATGCAGTGATTGGTAGAGGTTCGGTCGCGGCATCGCGATGAAATCCTTGATTCGCCCGGGTATGGGATGCCACTCATTGTGAATCACGCCCAGAGCCGCGTAGCAGTTCTTTACCGAATCAGTAATGATTCGAATCGCCAGCAGATCGTAAACCTGATCCACCGTAATCTTCTGCCGCCTGAGTTTCAGATAAACCGAGTAAGCGCGCTTCACGCGCCCTTCGACGCGCGCCGGTATGTCCTCCCGCGCTAATCTCTGCTCAATTTCACGCTGGATCTGCCGCAGCCATTCCTCATTAGCCTGGCGCTTCGATTCGATCTCGCGCACCAGGTCGGTCGACGCCTCTGGCTCGAGCGTCTCGAATGCCAGATCTTCCAGCTCTCCACGGACCTTGCCCATCCCGAGCCGGTGCGCAATCGGCGCATAGATATCGATCGTCTCCTGGGCGATCGCCACCTGCCGTTCTCGCGAAAGACTGCTGATTGTCCGCAGATTGTGCAGCCGGTCGGCGAGCTTCACAATGACGACGCGGATATCGCCCGTCATCGCCAGCAGCATCTTGCGCAGGCTCTCTGCCTGTCTGTCCTCCCGGTTGCCCAGACTGATCTTGCTGAGCTTTGTGACGCCATCCACGCATCGCGCGACCTCATCGCCGAATTTGTCCCTGATCTCGTCGAGCTTGACGGTCGTGTCTTCTACCACGTCGTGCAGAAGGCCCGTTTCGAGACTCACCAAGTCCATCTGCATGTCGACGAGAATGTTTGCGACCGCAATTGGATGCGTGATATAAGGCTCGCCCGATTTGCGCGTTTGGGCGCGATGCCGCTCGGCCGCAAACAGATATGCGCGGTGCAGCGGCGTCAGATCCTCGTTCGGACGAAGAGCGCGGATTCTTTCTTCCAGGTTGCGGTAAAGTTCATCGATCTGCGGCGCAACCAGTACATCGGTAGGCATTTCCAGCGTTACTACTAGGTTAGATGACGGCCCCGACCTCAAAGTCCATAAATCCACAGCACCTCCCGACTATTCTCAATTGCTGCCGAACACGCTACTTCGATTGGCATCTTTTGCGAGTTCTTCGGCAGCTTCTGCGAGTGACGGGGCTTCCGCCGGCCGATAGACTGGGTTCAGAGGACGCCAAGAGATCACGGATGGTCCTCGGTTCCGGTCGTGGAAATGGCAGATCGTTTTCGAGTTCTCTCAGTGATGGGGCGGCAGCTCGAGAGTATGGGGATCTCAAGCAATGCCGTGTTGAGGCTGGCGGGATTGCCCTCCGAGTTATTCCAGCAAATGCGCATTTGGCTCACGACCGAGGAGATGCGCGCGTTGTACGACGCTATCGCCGAGCTCAGCGGGGATCAGGCGATCGGGCTGAGGCTTGGCTCCGAGGAGCGGCCTGAGAACTACAGCCCCATTGCGATTGCAGCGCTATTTACCCGCTCCTTCCGGGACGCCCTGAACCGCGTCGCCCGATATAAGCGACTGACCTCACCCCAAGAAATCCGGCTTTTGGAGCGCGGCAAAGAGTGTGCGGTTGAGTTTGTGTGGCTGCTGGCGGAAGTGACAGAGTCGCCCATCTGGATCGATTCCTGCTTTGCGTGGACGGTGACAATTGGCCGGCGCGGAATTGGCCGCAACATCCATCCAGTGCGCGTGGAATTGCGCCGCCCGGTTACAAAGAAGCAGGCGTATGAGAATTTCTTTGCGTGTCCGGTGAAGTTCGGGGCGCGTCGCAATCGGCTTTTCTTCCGAGTGGAGGACCTGGACCAGCCGTTTATCACGTACAACCCGGATCTGCTGGAAGCAATCGCCCCTCAGTTGGAGAGCGAACTTAGGCAGTATCTGGCGAACCGGTCTCTGCAAGAGCAGGCCAAAGGGATCTTGAAGCGCTCACTCGCAGGGCAGCGGCCGCGACTGGAAGACGTGGCGGTGGAGTTGCGCCTGGGCGCGCGCACGCTGCAGCGGAAACTGCTGGAAGAGGGGACTACGTTTCACGCCTTGATGGAAGAGGCGCGGCACGAGATGGCGCAGCACTATCTGCGGCAGCCCTCGCTCGAACTAAACGAAACAGCATACCTGCTTGGATATGAGGATCCCAATTCCTTTATCCGAGCCTTTCACAAGTGGGAAGGGACTTCCCCAGGCGAGTGGAGATCTACGCACTCGCACATAAGCCAGTAGTCCCTTAGCGCAACCTGCTGCATCGTATCGCGCTTGTGATGCATACGGCGCAGGCGCTTATGTTGCAGAGCGCGTTCAGCATGTGTAGGAGACGGAAGTGAGAACAGCGTTGGTGACAGGGGCGAATCGCGGCATCGGACTCGCTATCGCCGCAGGGCTGAACAGACCAGGTGAAATCAAGGTACTGGTCGGCAGCCGGCGGGCGGAAGACGGTGAGAACGCCGCCAGGGCACTCGGTGGAAATGCCGTTGCCGTGCAATTGGACCTCTCGAAATCGGAGGATATCCGATCGCAGGTTAAGAACATCGTCGACGTGCATGGCGGCATCGATATTCTCGTGAACAATGCCGGCGTACTTGAGCCCGGAAACATACTGGAAATCGAAAGTAATAAGCTCAACTACTCTTTACAGGTAAACTTCCTGGCGCCTCTTGACCTCATCCGGGAACTCGTGCCAGGCATGAACAAACGGGGCTATGGCCGGATCGTGAACCTCTCTTCCGGCTGGGGGTCCTTCGCCGAGGGACTCTCCGGTCCTGCTGCCTACTCCATCAGTAAAGCCGCGCTGAACGCATTGACCTTGTCACTTTCGAAGGACCTCCCGAAGAATGTGAAGGTCAACAGCATGTGCCCCGGATGGGTGCGCACCCGCATGGGAGGCGAAGCGGCCCCCCGCACACCGGAAGAAGCGGCCGACACGGCGATTTGGCTGGCTACTCTACCGGACGATGGCCCCGCGGGAGGATTTTATCGGGATCGAAGATTGATTGAGTGGTGAGCGGCCTCCTATGGAGAAGCTGATGAGGCGCATTTTGGAGGGGTTGTTTTAGAGGAGGCAAGTGCGGTCGCGTGATCGCGCCTCCGGACGGTACAAAAGGAGACTACAAATGCAAGGAACTATGCTCTACGGCCCGCGCGATGTTCGTTTCGAAGATCGGCCGGACCCTACAATCACCAAGCCGACAGATGCCATCCTCCGCCTCTCGGCCACCTGTATCTGCGGATCGGACCTATGGCCCTATCGCGGCATTGCCAATTTTGCAGAACTCCCGACCCCCATGGGACACGAGTACTGCGGCATCGTTGAAGAGGTCGGTAAGGAGGTTAGAAACATTAAGCCCGGCCAATTCGTCGTCGGCTCATTTGTGACCTCGGACAACACTTGTGTCATTTGCAACGACGGCTATCCGTCCTCCTGCGTACAGCGCGAGTTTATGCTGGCCGCACAAGCGCCGCTCTTGCGCGTGTCGCTTGCGGACGGCACGCTGGTACCCACGCGTGATGTTCCTCCCAAAGAACTGATCCCCAGTCTGCTGGCGACTTCCGATGTGTTGGGGACGGGTTGGTTTGCTGCGGATGCAGCAAATGTGAAGCCCGGAAACACAGCAGTGGTTGTGGGCGATGGCGCAGTCGGTTTGCTTGGTGTGCTTTCAGCCAAGCAGATGGGAGCTGAGCGAATCATCGCGATGAGCCGCCATCCATCGCGTCAGAAACTCGCAAGAGAGTTCGGCGCCACCGACATCGTGACCGAGCGCGGCGAGGAAGGCATCGCGCGAATCAAGGAAATGACGAAAGGGCTCGGCGCCGACTCCGTGCTGGAATGTGTTGGCACGCAGGAATCCATGCTGCAGGCGATCCGTTCCACGCGTCCTGGCGGCTACGTCAGCTACGTCGGCGTTCCGCACGAAGTGAAACTCGACGGGACGGAGTTGTTCTTTGGTGAGGTCCATCTACACGGCGGTCCAGCCCCGGTGCGCCGGTACCTGCCGCATTTGATCGAGCTTGTACTGAACGAGAAGATCAATCCTGGGAAAGTGTTCGATTTAGTGCTGCCGCTCGACCAGGTTGCCGAAGGCTACCGCGCGATGGATGAGCGCCGGGCCATCAAGACACTTCTTCGCACGACCTGAGCCTAAGATTCTGGACACCAATCACTACAAAAACAGGGGACAAGACGGTATGGCACAGACCATCGGATTTATTGGAGGTGGCGCAATCGCCAGTGCATTGGCTCGCCTCTCCGTTGCTGCCGGGCTAAACGTCGCGATGAGCAACTCTCGCGGACCTGAGACGCTTGCCGATCTGGTCCGCCAACTTGGAGATCATGCACGCGCCGCTACTCCTGAAGAGGCTGCGCGAGCAGCGGATTTAGTTCTGTTGGCAACTCCGTTCGACGCGTATGACAAACTTCCGATCGAGCCCTTCGAAAGCAAGATCGTGATCGACACGACGAATTACTATCCGATTCGTGACGGTCAAATACCCGTTCTCGATTCGGCCGAGCTGACAGCAAGCGAATTGGTTCAACAACACTTGAAAGGCGCGAGGGTTGTTAAAGCACTGAATCACCTGGATTCATCACATTTGTTCCTCAATGCTCGCCCCCACGAGAAATTGAACCGGACCACTCTTCCTGTCGCTGGCGACGATTCCCAAGCTAAGCAAACCGTCATGAAGTTCATGGACAAAATTGGATACAACACCATCGATATTGGTCCCCTTTCGGAGGGATGGCGAATGGAACCAGGCACGCCGATTCATGTATGGCCCTACGCTCCGAAAGTACCGGAGGGATTAGCCGACGAAGAAGCGCAGGACTGGTTTCAGCGCACTCCTGGCACTCCGGTTTCCGTAGATCAGGCAAAGGAGCTTGTCGCAAAGGCCGTTCGCAAATTTCCGGTAGGCGGTTTCCCTGAGTATCTACCGCCTGTTTTGATCGCGATTTCAGTAAAACACGGTCGGCTGCCCGCATCAGCGGCAAACAACCGAACGTAAAAGGAGAGAGATGGAAATCAGACGAGCCGGCTCACAGCCATCCGCAAAGGGACCTTCCGATTGGTTCACCGGCAGCGTGCGGATTGATCCGCTGTTTCAGGCGCCAGATCCTGCCTTCGTCCAAGGTGCCAGTGTAACTTTTGAGCCAGGCGCTCGTACGGCCTGGCACACGCATCCGCTTGGACAAACGCTCGTAGTCACGGCTGGCTGTGGCTGGGCGCAGCGCCAAAACGGCCCCGTGGAGGAGATCCCCCCGGCGATGTCGTCTGGTTCTCGCCCGGTGAAAAGCACTGGCACGGAGCGACACCGATGACGGGCATGACGCATATCGCTATACAGGAGAAGCTCAACGGAAAGGTCGTTGAGTGGATGGAACATGTCAGCGACGAGCAATACCGGAAGTGAAGGTGCGCAGGCCCGGCTCGCGATAGGCCGCGCTCAAAGGACAAGATCATGACAGCCAATGGAACTCAACGTTTTACAGGCAAAGTTGCATTTGTCACTGGCGCTACAAGCGGCATCGGACGGGCGACCGCGATTGCGTTTGCCCAGGAAGGCGCGAGCGTGGTCGTGGCAGACATAGCGGAAGAGGGCGTGCAGGAAACAGCACGTCTCGTCGAAGAAACCGGCAATCGGGCGCTTGCCGTCGTTTGCGATGTGAGGAAGGCCGACGATGTAAAAGCGGCGGTGGATAAGACCGTCGCCGCGTTTGGTCGCATCGATGTGGCATTCCACAATGCGGGAGTGGAACAGCCGTATGGCGTCATTGCCGATATAACGGAAGACGATTGGGATCGTATCGTTGCCATCAACTTGCGCGGCGTTTTCCTGTGCATGAAGTATGTAGTGCCTGTGATGCTCAAGCAGGGCGGCGGCTCGATTGTGAACACCTCCTCGGGTGCGGGTTTGATTGGTTTCATCGGGCAGGGGGCTTATGCGGCTACCAAGTTTGGCATTATCGGTCTTACGAAATGTGCCGCGCTCGATTATGCGAAAAGCAATATTCGCGTGAACGCTATCTGCCCAGGAATTATCGACACGCCGATGATTCAACGTGTCGCCGCAGGCGCACCCGATGGCTACGCCAGCATGATTGCGCAAGAGCCGATTGGACGTTTAGGTAAGCCTGAGGAGATTGCTTCAGCAGTATTGTGGCTCAGCTCAACCGATGGCGCTTTTGCGACAGGCGTTGCCATGCTGGTTGATGGCGGACAGACCATTGGCGTCAGTGTGAAGTAAGCATTCGCCCATGACAACCTGCTTCGCGCCATGAAAAAAGCTTGCTTCGCCGTCTTTACTGTCTTCGCGTGTATTGCGGCGGGCGCATACAGTCAACGTTCGCGAGCGAGTTCTCGCACTCGTCTATGATTCCCAGACGCGCGGGCCGGTCCCGATTCCAGCATCCGAGCACGGCTTGCAGACGGTAACGGCCGAGGCTTGGTACAAGGTCTCGAATGAGGGGATCGTGCTGGAAGGGCCGGCGTTCGAGCGCAAT
This sequence comes from uncultured Acidobacteriaceae bacterium, assembly GCA_963842195.1. GTDB lineage: Bacteria > Acidobacteriota > Terriglobia > Bryobacterales > Bryobacteraceae > Bog-105. The sequence continues at coordinate 124,402 of CAWJFN010000017.1, read as the reverse complement.
GGCAATCTGCTTTTCTGCGACGGATCCGGGCGGCGCGTGCTGCGCCTCACGCCGGATCAACGCCTCTCGACTGTTGTCTCGTTGAATGATGTGCAGTCCGGGAGGCATCGCGATTCACAAGGATGGGCGCATTTTCATCGCGGCCATGAATATGCCAAAGGGCACGGGTTTGATCGCCTGCAGCGAAGTCCAGACGGAACGGGTATGCAGACCATCGTTTCCGCCATTGCCGGCTATATGCCGAATGATCTGGTCTTCGACGCACATGGCGGCTTTTACTTCAGTGACTTTCGAGGGATCTCGACCGAACCGGAGGGAGGCGCCTACAACGTATCGCCCGACTTCAAAACAATCACGCCCGTGCTGCCGCACCTTGCGATGGCAAACGGGATCGCGCTCAGCCCAGGCGGAAAGGAATTGTGGATCACGGAATTCGGCAGAAACCTCCTGCACCGGGCCGTGCTGGCGGCCCCGACCGCCATCGCACCAGTCGGCACAGCGATTCCTTATCATTTCATCGGGCCGGCTCCGGATTCGATGCGCGCCGATAGCGACGGTAACGTTTATGTGGCGATGTACAGCCACGGCCGCGTGCTGGCGTTCAATAAAAACGGCATCCCTATCGGACAGATACTTCTGCCGGGCAGGGATGCCGGGCACAATCTGCAGTCCACCAGTATGGCGATCAAACCCGGAACGAACGATCTCTATATCGTGACGAGCGACGGCAACGGGGGACAAGGCGCGACGATTTTTTACGCGAAGGTGTTCGCGAAGGCGCTGCCGCTCTACTCGCAGCAGTGAATTACACGTGTTGAGGTGGTTCGCACGGCGCCACTCCAGAGTGGCAGCGTGCATGACAGCCTATGTCGTCGCCCCCAACCGCCGCAAAATCCAAACGCCGGCACTTGCCGCGATTGCGTCTTCAGCAAGCGCCAGTACCAGATCTGGAGAATTCAATTTGCGGTGAAGACGTTTGCGTACCTGGTACGCTCCATAGCTCATGCCAATTGCGGCAGCTGTGCCGAGCAGGGCACCCGCCAAAACAGATCGCTTCCGCGCCGAACAGATAGCCGCACCGCTCAGCGCACCCGATACGGCGCGAGCTGCGAGCGACGCCGGTTCGGTCCGGTTCGGCATGAAGGGCAGCTTGTCCGCGATCAGCTCAGCAATCGCCAGCGCCGCGGTTGTCTTCATGGCTGTCGGGCGATGCAGCACAGCCAGTTTATCGGCTGATCCCTGAAGGCGGGATTCCGCCAGCCGGCTCACGATCGCGGGCGCCGACATCGATCGCATTCCCGCTACCGCTCCCGCCACCACCGCACCTCCATACACTTGCGCGTCTGTCATTGTTCCTCCGCTATTTCGACCCTCGGCGGCGGCTGTTCACCGGCGAGCCACTCGTTGAGCAGTTTCTCGGGATCGGCCTTCAGATCCACCCGCTGTGTCACTGTTTGGCCCTGCGCTGTCGTGTAATGTGCCGCAATACCGTCCGGCTCAGGTCGCAGTTCCATCGTCCTGCCGCGCACTTCTAGCCGCAGCATCTCATCAAACCAGGCCATATAGATCTTGGCTCGAATTCGATGGCCGGCAACCGCAGCTTTGTCGAAAAGCTGCTTCGTATACTCCGAGTTCTTGAGCCTTTCTGCCCAGGGTGCCGCAGCCAAAGCGCGTGCGCGTTCACTCTGCCGCTTTCTAGCCTCATTCGGGTCGCGTTCTTCCCGCGACTCGAGGCTTTTCAATGAATTTTCTAAATTGTCGAGGAAACCCATCGCTCTACTTCGATCTTCGCTCATGGCCTGTGCTGTACAAAGGAACTGGTGATGCAATTCGACCTGAAACCGTACTCAATCGCCGACACCGGCTCAATCCTGACCCCTGCTCTGTGCATCTATCCCGAAATTGTAGATTCCAATATCAAGAGCACTCTAAAGCTCGCGGGTGGCGACCCTGGCCGCTGGCGTCCTCACATCAAAACAGTCAAGGCGCAAGCAGTCCTAAAGCAACTCATTGAGAATGGCGTCACGAATCTGAAGTGTGCGACCACACTCGAACTACTTACTGCCTGTCGCAGCGGCGCCAGGGACGTGCTGCTTGCGTACGCAGTCACCGGAGCTAACGCTCAGCGCACGCGCGAGATCGCCGATCAATTCCCTACGACGCGCGTTTCCGTTTTGATCGAGACTGCCGAACAGGCGGCCTGCTGGCGCGACCATCCCATCGGCGTCTTCATCGACATTAATCCCGGCATGGACCGCACCGGTGTCCCGCCTGGGCGTACTGACGAAATCACTGAATTAGCGAAGCGTCTTGGTCCTCAATTTCGCGGCCTGCATTTCTACGACGGGCACATACCTGCATCCGGTTGCGCTCAGGCCCACGCTGGATATGACCAGTTAATGATCGTCGTCGAAGCTCTTCGAACCAGCGGCATTGCCGTTGGTGAAGTGATTACTTCCGGTACTCCTGCCGCCCCCCATGCTCTCTCTTATCCGGGTTTCCGCGCTGCTCCGTTTCAACACAGAATTTCCCCCGGAACTGTCGTGTTCAACGATCTTTCCAGTCTCAACCAACTCCCGGATTATGGGTACCGTCCCGCCGCGCTGGTGCTGTCGACCGTCGTGAGCCACCCCGCTCCTGGTATTTTGACCTGCGATGCCGGCCACAAGAGTGTATCCGCGGACGCCGGCGTTCCAACCTGTGCCGTCTTGGACAATCCGCAACTAACTCCCTTGAAACCGAGCGAAGAACACCTGCCGGTCCAAGCGCCGTCAGACGCAACCCGGCCTGCCGTCGGCGAAAAGCTGTATCTGCTCGCTCGCCACATCTGTCCGACTGTGAACAACTTCGATTACGCGCTGATGATTTCGAACGGGCGCATACAGTCAGTGGAACCGATCTCCGCCCGCGGTCACGAAGGCCCGTTGGCGCCCGTGCGATAAGCGCTACTGTGGTCTGCTCGCTGGCGGCACAATGCCGTTCATTCGCAAATACTCCACGGCCTGGCCGTAATGGTCATAGGAATGCCAGACAATCGTTTCTGACAGAGCGCCGCGCGTCGCCTTCCATGGCTTCTCAACCGCTTCCGTGAAATTTTCTGCTGTCAGGGAGTTCGCGGCTTTATGCGCATATGCGAACGCGTCCTTCAGGTACTTGACCACGGCATCTTTGCTGTCGATCGAATCCGCGCCATTTTCGTTCTTACCCATCTCCACGGGACACTTCTCATTGAGAACGCCCGCTGCCGCTTCATACATCACACTCGCGATATGCCGCATCTGCAGCTTGAAGGTGCGCACTCCCTGGAAGCTGCCCGCCGTTGGCGCGAAGTCGTACTTATCCGCCGGCATCGCTTCGGCCAAAGGCACAAGCTCATGTTCTAGATCGGACAGCTGCTTGTCCTCGATCTGTGCTATCGAACGGCCCGCATCCGCAGCCGCAACGCTTAAGCCCGACATCAACATTGCCAGTAGTCCGCACGAGATCAGTCGCATAATTCGTCAGCAGTCCAGTGTGTCACACTTCCGCCGCGACATAATCTTGAGCAGAGCCACATGTCTTTTCCCATCAGCGAAGCATCCCCCGCCGCCACCAATGATCTGGCCGTGTCGAGAACCGAAATCACGCGCATCGTTGAAGAAGAACTGCGCGGCACGAAGTTCATTGACGTGCACACGCATCTGTTCATGCCGTCCCTCGGCAGCTTGGGACTCTGGGGCATTGATGAACTGCTTACGTATCACTACCTCGAGGCCGAACTTTTCCGCTCGTCAAGTACCACGCCGAAGCAATATTTTGCGCTCGACAAAAAAGCGCAGGCGGATCTCATCTGGCGCGTCCTATTCGTCGAAAATCCACCCGTTTCCGAAGCCACGCGCGGCGTCATCGCTGTCCTCGCTGCATTTGGCTTAGATACCAAACCGCCCGACCTGCGCGAAGCTCGTGCGTTCTTTTCCTCACAGGAAATCGATTCGCATATCCGCCGGGTATTCCATCTCGCCGGCATCAGCGAAGTTGTCATGACTAACGACCCGCTGGATCCGGTCGAAGCGCCGCTCTGGGAAGGCGGAGCCGTTCGCGACTCTCAGTTCCATGCCGTACTGCGGCTGGATCGTGTTCTCGAGCAATGGTCGAAGAACTGGCAAACCCTAGCCGCGCAAGGTTATCGTGTCGACGCGAACGGCTCTCGAGAAAATGTACCTGAAACGCGGCGCTTCCTCGCTGATTGGTGCCGGCGCATGCAGCCTGTCTACATGGCTTGTTCGCTCAGCGCCGACTTCGCATTTCCGGACGATACCCTTCGCACTCGCCTGCTGCGCGACGCCGTCTTGCCCGCCTGCCGTGAATTCAACATTCCCTTATCGCTCATGATTGGTGTTCGCCGGCAGGTTAACCCGGCGATTCGCCTCGCCGGCGACGCGGTGGGACGAGCGGATCTTCGTTCCCTCGAAAACCTCTGCGCCGAGTATCCGGATAACCGTTTTCTCGTCAGCGTCCTCAGTCGTGAGAATCAGCATGAGTTGTGCGTCTATGCTCGAAAGTTCGCCAACCTCCTGCCGTTCGGCTGCTGGTGGTTTCTGAACAATCCCTCCATAGTTGAGGAGATCACGCGCGAGCGCATCGAAATGCTCGGCGCTAGTTTCATCCCGCAGCACTCGGACGCCCGAGTTCTGGAGCAGGTTGTCTACAAATGGAAAAACACGCGGCGTACTATGGCCCCGATACTTGCCAACGCCTATTCTCTTCTTGCTGACGATGGACGCCCTGTCACGCGCGCGGACATCCGCCAGGACATTACTCGCCTGTTCCGTTCGAACTTCGAACGTTTTGTAAACTTACACCACAGTGAGCGCGCCGGCGCCAGGTAAAACTCAGACGGCCTCCCCGCCTTCGCGCGTAGGCCGGTTCCGCTGGTACGTCTGCGGACTGCTGTTCTACGCCACCACGGTCAACTATGTCGATCGCCAGGTCCTCAGTTTGCTCAAACCCGTTATTTCGCACGATCTCGGTTGGAACGAGGCGACGTACGGCTGGATCGTGTTCTCGTTCCAGGCCGCGTACGCCATTATCATGCCCATCGCCGGGAGGGTCATTGATTGGCTTGGCACCCGCACGGGATACACGTTAGCCGTCCTGGTATGGAGCTGTGCTGCCATGGCGCATTCGCTCGCCCGCAGCTCGTTGCAATTTGCCGTTGCCCGATTCGCGCTCGGTTTCGGAGAGGCCGCTAATTTCCCCGCCGCCATCAAAACCGTAGCCGACTGGTTCCCCAAGCGCGAACGCGCCCTCGCTACCGGCGTCTTCAATAGCGGATCGAATATCGGAGCCTTGATCGCGCCTCTGCTCGTGCCGTTCATCGCATCGCGCTTCGGCTGGCGTCCTTCGTTCTTGGTCACAGGAGCTCTGGATGTGGTCTGGATCATCGTATGGCTTACCACGTATCGATCGCCTCGCGAGAACAAACGAGTGTCTCCAGCCGAGCTGGCTTACATCGAATCCGACCCGGTCGAACCGTCTCGCCGCGTCCCTTATCTCACGCTCCTCAGCAAACGCGCCGCCTGGGCCTTCTTACTTGGCAAGTTCCTTACCGATCCCGCCTGGTGGTTCTATCTCTACTGGTTTCCGGGCTTCTTGAACCAGAAATACGGCATCAATCTCTCGCATTTGGGTCCGCCGCTGATCGCCGTGTATCTCGCCGCGGATGTAGGCTCCATTGGCGGTGGCTGGATCTCGAGCCATCTGCTTGCGCGTGGCCGCACCGTAACGCGCGCCCGCAAAACGGCTCTTCTTACCTGTGCCGTCGTCGTTCTTCCCGTCGTGTTCGTCATGACCACGCACGGAAACGTCTGGGCCACGGTCCTCCTGGTAAGCCTCGCCGCTGCCGGACACCAGGGATGGTCCGCTAATCTGTACACTCTGGTGTCGGACACATTTCCTCGATCGGAAATCGCGTCCGTCGTCGGGCTCGGCGGAATGGGCGGCGCCATCGGAGGAGCCTTGGTCAACCCCGCCATCGGATACTGGCTCGACTTCTCGCACCAGTTATATGCGCCCTTGTTCGTCATTGCCGGATCCGTCTACCTGATCGCATTTTTCCTCATTCACCGCCTGGTTCCGCGTCTCGAACAGGTCCACGCGCCGATTCCGTCGCCATAGCCGATGAAGCGAAATCTGACTCACGCGCTTCGTGCTTTACGGCGAGCGCCTGGCTTCAATCTGCTGATCGTGCTCATTTCGGCGTTGGGAATCGGCGTCAACACCGCGATCTTCACCCTCGTCAACGCAGCCCTGCTCAGGCCGCTGCCCTATCGCGAATCCTCGCGGCTTGTCTGGGTCTCCGCCGTCGATCGCAGCGGTGGCGATACGAACGGCTGCTTATCGTACCCGCGATTTCAGTTCCTGGCCGCCCGCGTCCCGGCCTTTTCGGGCATGGCGGCTTTCACGAACGAGACTTTCAGCGTGTCGGGCAGCGGCCGTGAGCCGCAGCAGATTCAGGCAGCGCGCGTTTCCTGGAATTTCTTCACTTTGCTCGGTGTGAGCCCCGCCCTAGGTCGATCCTTTCTAGCCGCAGAAGCGGATCCTGGCGGTAAGCCCGTTGTGCTGATTGGCAACCAATTCTGGCATCGCGTTTTCGGAGCCAAACCGAATATTACTGGTCAATCCATGGCGCTCGATTCCCGGCCTTATACCATCGTCGGCGTTCTCCCGGCATCTTTCCAATTCGGACCCTTGGGGACAGATATCGAAGTATGGACTCCACGCATTGACGAACTGAACCTTGTAACCGCGCAGCAGATTCAGGGTGGTACCTGCTACCTGGATGCCGTGGCGCGGCTTGCGTCCGGAGTGGCACTTGAACAGGCGCGCGCCGAGATAAAGGTTCTCAACCGCCAGTACGTTCGCGGTTTCCCGAAGATGGGCGATGCCGATCCAAAAAGGCCCGTTGAAGTAACGCCCCTCCAGGCGAAACTTGTCGGCACTTTTCGTCAGGTACTGCTCGTGCTCACAGCCGCCGTCATGCTCGTCCTGTTGTTGGCTTGCGCGAACATCGCAGGACTGCTGCTAATCCGTGCCCTCAGGCGTCGAAGGGAAGTGGCTATTCGAGCCGCCCTGGGCGCGCAGCGCTCCCAACTACTCTTCGAATTCCTGACCGAGAGCGTCGTGCTTGCGCTACTCGGTGGAGTCGCCGGCCTGCTGCTCGGTTTAGCGGTTACGCGCGAGATGCTGCTCATCACTGCGCAGAGCCTTCCGCGATTGAGCCAACTGCCCGCTGCACTCGATTGGAGAGTGCTGGCTTTCGCAACGGTAACTTCGTTAGCTACTGGTGTTCTCTTCGGCTTGGCGCCCGCGCTGCGGATTTCGAGGACGAATGTGAGTTCGAGTCTGCGGGAAGAGGGCCGCGGCACCGCAGGCGCCCATAGCCGGGATCTTTCGCGTAATATTCTTGTCGCTGGACAGATCGCCTTGTCGCTCGTTCTGCTAGTCGGGGCCGGCTTGTTGATCCGCAGTTTTGTTCTTCTCGAAACGCAGCCGGCGGGTTTCAATACGCAGAACATCCTGACCATGAATGTCGCTCTGCCCCCCTCACGATACGCAACGTCCGCCCAAATGATCGAGTTTTTCAATCGTCTCATCCAGCGCGTCGAGGTGCTTCCCGGAGTGCAAGCGGCTGCGGTCTCCTCGGCCCTGCCCATCGACGTTGCTAGACTCACACCCATTTTGGTCGAAGGACAACCCGCTGTCCCTGTGCCCGAACGGCCCATCATTATCGTGCAGACGTTTACGTCTTCTTATCGGAAGCTGATGCAGATGCCTCTCATCAAAGGCCGTTTTTTCGATGCGCACGATACCAGCGACAGTCCGCCGGTGATTGTCATTAACCAGAGCTTTGTAAGAAAGTTCTTTCCAGAGCAGAATCCGCTTGGAAAGCGCGTCTGGATCGGCCGCAGACCGGCTCCGGCTCAGATTGTCGGTGTCATCGGAGACGTAAAGAACGTCAGCCTTTCCGTACCCACACAACCGGAGTTCGATGTCCCGTTCGCGCAACTGCCCTGGGGAAGAATGAACCTGCTCCTCCGAACGGCGCGCGATCCGAAGAGAACCGCGGAAGCCGTTCGTTTGCAGATCGCCGCTCTCGACCGCGATTTACCCGTAACAGACGTGCGCACAATTGACGAACTCCTCGCCGAAGGCAGCGCGCAGCCCCGAACCGTCATGATGCTGCTTGCTGGATTTGCCGTCCTTGCCTTTGGGCTCGCCATCATCGGGCTTTACGGAACAATCAGTTATTCCGTCGCACAGCGAACGCAAGAAATGGGCGTGCGCATTGCGGTCGGGGCGACGCCCGCCAACCTGTTGCGTCTCGTACTCGGCTACGCCGCTGCGATAACTTGCGCGGGCATTCTAACTGGTATTGTTTTCGCCGCGCTTCTGTCTAGTGCACTCGAAAAGCTCGTTTACGGGATCGGCGTCCGAGATCCGATGACCTTCTTACTCTCGGCGCTGCTATTTCTCGCTTGCTCTTTACTGGCCAGCTATATCCCCGCACGCCGTGCTATGCGCGTCGATGTCATCGAAGCACTTCGTGAGTGAAGAAAATTCCGGCTGGTCATTAACTCGCTAAAATCGTGGTAGTGCGGTTATTGTTGTTGTTATTCGTCTCCGCCGTCTTGCTACTAGGGGACACTTTCAAGCTGTACCTCAAAAGCGGGGAGTATCACGCTGTCCGCGAATATCAGGTCGAAGGCGACCGTGTTCGCTACTACAGCACGGAACGCGGCGAGTGGGAAGAGATACCCACATCGATGGTCGACCTCGAGAAAACCGAGAGGGAACGCAAGGGCAAAGCGGAAGCTGCCGCGAAGGAAGCGCGGCAGGAAGACGAGGAAGAACAGGCGCAACGTGCTCTACGGCGTGAGATCGAATCGGTGCCGATGGAAACCGGCGCATACTTCAACGTGGACGGCCAGATAAAGCAGCTCGATGCAGCGCCGTATCAGATCATTACCGATAAAAAGCGAGCCGCTCTGAAGATGGTATCGCCCGTGCCGATCATTCCAGGGAAAGCGTCCGTGGTGATTCAAGGCGAGCATTCGAAGTTTGTTGTACACGATAGCCGTCCGACTTTTTACTTTCGCCCGGAGCGTGAAGAGCGATTCGGGATTATTCGGGTTACACCGAAGAAGAATGTGCGGCAAGTGGAGAACATCTCCATCGTTCCCAAAGTGAATCAGGGATTTCAGAGCCGCGAGGAGATCCCGGTTTTTCAGCAGCAACTGGACAGTAATTTGTACAAAGTGTGGCCGGAGAAGCCGCTGGAACCGGGTGAGTACGCTGTCACCGAGTTCGACGATAACGGCGAATCCCAGGACATTCAATTGCTCGTCTGGGACTTTGCGTATCAGCCCAGCGGAGTCACTGGACGTCAATAACACATCGGAATCCGAGCGTGCCGGCGCGATCGTAGCTTGGGGCCATGAGCAACAGCTTGCCATGTTCGTCGTTCCTATACGCTTGCGGGAAATACCAGATGGAGCCTTGAGGCTGGTAGTAGCTTCCACCGCGAAGGATGGCCGCGCGCGTGTGCTCGTCCGTGTATTCATCGGTCCACTGCCACACATTACCGACCATGTCCATAACGCCGAAGGCGCTCGCACCGAGCAGATGAGCATCGACGTTATCCGGTGCGCGTAATGTTCGGCCTTGATCGGGCGCAGGAACAGCGGATGCCTGCCATTCGTTACCCCATGGATACAAGCGGCCGTCCAAACCTTGTGATGCAAACTGCCATTCCCATTCGTGAGGCAAGCGTTTGCCGGCCCATTTAGCGTAAGCACGTGCATCCTCGAGCGAGACCCAAGTCACCGGCTTTTTATCCCAACCATCGGGATAAGTGCCGTTTTTCCAGTCATGCAGAAAGTTCAGATCGTCGACGGGATGATAGCGAGTCGCATCGATAAAATTCTTGAAGCTGTGCATTCGTAACCGGGTACTTATCCATGTAAAAGGGTTTTACCTGGATGCGATTTTCATGGAAGCGACGCGGCATGTTCTCCCACGGGTACTGGACATCCACTCCGATATCATCCGAGCCCTCGATCTCGATACCTGCCACCTTAAAGACGTAGTTTCCACCCGGGATTCTCACCATTTCATCGGGAGCCGCCGCGGCGACCTTCGTTGCGGGTCAATTTCAGTTATCTTTTGGGGCAATGTCTTCCATTGATCCGAGTAACTGGATAGCGGCGACGCAGTCAGAGCGCCCATGCTCGCCATCAACTTCCGTATCTCTGCATTCGGCTCTCCGCGCAGGGCGAGCACTGCACCAAACCCGTGCGGCTTCGAGTGAAAACGACAATACGGCACGATCACCTTCAATTTCGGGCGTAATTCAGTTCCGTGATAGAGGTCGTAGTACTGCGCCGCCTTGCGCGCGGGGACCGACATCTGGCGGCCGCTGACCGCGTACTCATTGCGGTTGATGATCGTCCACACAGTCTCATTGCCGGATGGCCAACGGCTGGCAAACACTCCATAGCGGTGCATTGGATAAAAAGGTTCCCAATCTTTGCTGGTGAGAAAACTCGCCGCGCCGCGTTCAATAGCCGCCATGCGCCGCGTGGCTTCACTGTCGCGTGGCGTGATGCCATTCCAGATGCCCCAGATGTTCTCCCAGCTCTCCCACCCCTCACCGTTGAAAAATGCGAATTGCAGGTCGTCGGTCTTGTGCCGGTTCCAGCGATCCGAGATGTTCACCATGTGGCGCGTTTCCAGCCAGCGGAAGCGGTCGACTTGGAGTACGAAGGTGAATTGCCCCGCATATTGACCCCACGTCATGACGTTCCATGCCAGAGCCTCGTCCGATGGACTGCCTTCAGGTTCAAAGGCAAGCGGATAGCCGATTTTTTCAGCCGCCGCGGAAAAGGTCTGCGGCACACCGTCTTGCGTATCGCCATTGATCCCGTCGGCGCCGATCTCTTTCATAAGTTCTGCTATGGCCTCGCGGCCATGCCTTACCCGGATCGCGCGTGCCTTGATCCCACATCATCATCGGGAACAGGACGCGCACGCCACGACGGTGAAAATCCGCAACCATTTTTCTTACGCCCGGAATGCCGCCCGGCATGGAGCGAATCATGTCGTGCTGATTGCGATCGTCGATGCCCATATTGGGATAAGTCGGCCAGATGAGAACCGCAGTCGATGCCGCCATAACGTTTGTCGAGATCGTCAAGATATCGATCCACAGTGTATTGGCGTGAAACGGGATCATAAAGATATCGATCCTGAACCATCATTTGCGGCTGGATAAAGCTGTTCTGAATCCACTGCAATGCAGGCTGCGCATATCGCCAACCGTCATAGCCGATGCGAATACGTCGCTCGGAACGCCAATGAGTGATGTCCTTCAACCACTCGTCATGAGCGGCGGCCTCGCAGGGTGTGTATCCTCCTTCCCACAATTGTTTGAGCATCAAACAATCGGGGCCCGGGATCAATTGGTTCTTGGGTGCGTAGCGCGTGTCCTGCGCAAACACGAGTAGCGAGGATATCAGTAACAACAGAACGCATAACAGTGACGAAGGTCGCGGCACAATGCTAAAGCTTAACGCTTCGGAGCCGCAGAGCGTTGCTGATCACGGACACCGAGCTGAAGGTCATGGCTGCGCTCGCAATTATTGGACTGAGGAGCAAGCCGAAAAAAGGATAAAGGATGCCGGCCGCGATGGGAACGCCGAGCACGTTATAGATGAAGGCGAAGAAAAGGTTCTGGCGAATGTTGCGCATGGTAGCGCGGCCAAGGCGCAGCGCGCGGACAATGCCGCGAAGGTCCCCATGCAGCAGCGTGATGCCTGCGGTCTCCATAGCGATATCAGTTCCGGTGGCCATCGCAATCCCGACATTGGCGGCCGCAAGCGCGGGTGCATCGTTGATCCCGTCTCCCGCCATGGCCACTATGTGTTTTTGCGATTGCAGGCCTCGAATAACCTCGGCTTTTTGTTGCGGCAAAATCTCGGCATGAACCTCATCGATTCCCAGCGATTTCGCGACCCCCTCTGCAGTCGGCTGATTATCTCCGGTCAGCATGACGATACGAATGCGTTCGCGATGCAGCAGCTCAATGGCGTCGCGAGTGGAGGACTTGATGGGGTCCTCGATGGTAATGAGCCCGGCCGGTTTGTTGTCAACTGCGACAAAGATAACCGTCTTATTGTCATCAGCGGGAATCCTGTCGAGTGAAACCGACAACTGCTCCAGCAAGCGACGGGTACCAACTACGACATGCCGCCCATCGACGATGCCATGAACCCCCTTGCCGGGGAAGGACTCGAACTGTTTGGGAGTGCCAAGGTCCAGCTTGCGATCGCGCGCGGCGCGAACGATTGCGGAAGCAAGCGGATGTTCGCTGCCCTGTTCAATCGTTGCGGCGAATCGAAGAAGGCTCGCTTCGCTGAACCCGGAATCAGTGACGACCACCGCTACCACCGAAGGCCTTCCTTCGGTAAGGGTACCGGTCTTGTCCACCACAACGGTATCGATTTTATGCAGAGTCTCGAGCGCTTCGGCGTTGCGGATCAGCACACCGGCCGTGGCGCCGCGGCCAGTGCCGACCATGACCGACATGGGCGTGGCCAGACCGAGCGCGCATGGGCAAGCAATGATGAGCACCGCGACTGCGTTCACAAGTGCATGCGCCATTCGCGGCTGTGGTCCCACGCCGGCCCAAATCGCGAATGTCGCAATCGCACACAGAACAACAGCCGGGGCGAAATAGCTGGCAACGACATCGGCGAGGCGCTGAATGGGCGCGCGTGTGCGCTGCGCTTCAGATACCAGGCGAACAATCTGGCTCAACAAGGTCTCACTACCGACGTGCTCGGCGCGCATGATGAAACTGCCGGTGTCACCGTTAACTGTTCCGCCGGTGACGCGTGCGCCGGGCTCCTTCTCGTTCGGGATGGGCTCGCCCGTGATCATCGATTCATCGACGGAGCTGCGGCCCTCAATAACGACTCCATCCACCGGAATCTTTTCGCCTGGCCGAACCCGAACGTGATCGCCGGGTTTGACTTCAGCCAGAGATACGTCGTGCTCACCAGCCGAACTAACCAGCCGCGCATTTTTTGGCGCCAGGCCGAGTAGTGATTTCAGCGCGCTGGCTGTGCGGGCGCGAGCGCGCAATTCCAGAACCTGCCCAAGAAGTACCAGCGTGACAATAACCGCCGCGGGCTCGAAGTACAGCGGCGGCTCGCCGTGCTGGCGGAACGATGCAGGAATCACCGAGGGCAGCAGCAGCGCGATGACACTAAACACATACGCAATTCCAGTCCCGAGCGCAATTAGCGTGAACATGTTCAAATACCGGTTTAGAACTGAAGCCCAGCCTCGCTGAAAAAACGGAAGACCGCCCCAGACTACAACGGGTGTCGCGAGCGCACATGCCAGCCAGGAAGCCAGAGTAGAGGTGTGCAGGAACATGAGAGCCAGCAGCGGAGCCGTTAAGCCCGCACTGATCCAGAATCGGCGCTGCATGTCGATCAGCTCGGGATTGGGCTCGTCGGATACAACGCCACTGGGCTCGAGCGCCATGCCGCACTTAGGGCATGTGCCCGCTCCGAGCTGCCGGATTTCCGGGTGCATCGGACACGTGTATTCGACGCCTTCCACCGCCGGTGCAGACGGAGCCGTTATCGGAGCGGCACCCAGCTGCACAAATCCGGAGGGCTTAGGCGCGGTGTATTGCACCGGACTGCGGTCGAATTTCTGTTTGCACCCGACAAAGCAAAAATAGTACGTTTTACCCTCAAATTCACTCCTCGCAGGCGCCGTTTCGGGATCCACGGTCATGCCGCAAACTGGGTCGATCGCCATCGTCGTTATTAGATGAGCAACACACCTGATCGGGCGCAATCAGATTCTGTGGAGGCATAAGTTAGACAATGGCTGTGATGCCGACGGTGATCTTCGATCCAAATGTCGCGTTCGTGTTGCTGATTTTAGGCTTGCTTGCCGTGTTCTGGGAGCTCCATTCGCCCGGCATCTTCGTGCCCGGAGTTGCCGGGCTGGTTTTGGTTGCGATGGCGACCTACGGGCTGTATCGGGATGCGCCTAGCTGGCCGGGCGTCTTGTTGCTGGCTTTCGCGATCGTGCTGCTCGGGATCGAGCTGAAGTATTACACGCATATGATTTCGGGCGTAGTCGGTAGTATTCTGCTTGCGGTCGGGGCGATTATCCTGTTACGCGGGCCGCAAAGAATTTCGCCGCCGATTGCAATCGCGATGGCCACGGCATTCGGCATTATTGTTGTATTTCTCGGTTTTCTGGCAGTTCGTGCTCGCCGCACCAAGCCGGCAACCGGTTTGCAAGCTCTGATTGGAGAAACCGGCATCGCACACACCGACATTGCGCCGGATGGAACGGTGATGGTACACGGCGAGTACTGGCACGCGCATAGTTCGGAGTCCATCCCAGCGGGACGGCGTGTGTCCGTGCGCGCGGTGGAAGCGCTCAACCTTTATGTGGAGGCATGCAAATAGATGGATATGTTTTCGGGTGCGATCCTGCTGTTGATTCTTATTCTGGTCATCTACCTGATCTCCTCAGTGAAGATTCTGGCCGAATATGAGCGCGGCGTGATTTTCAGGCTCGGCCGCGTGCTGCGCGACACGAAGGGTCCGGGAATGATCCTGGTGTTTGCCCCGCTGGATCGGATCGTCAGAACATCACTTCGCATTGAGGCATTCGAGGTTCCGCCGCAGGATCTGGTTACGCGCGATAACGTGACCGTCAAGGTGAATGCCGTCATTTACTTTCGCGTCGTGGATCCGATTAAGGCCGTAATCGAGGTGACTAACTTCCTCTACGCAACCAGCCAGCTTGCGCAGACGACGCTGCGCAGTGTGCTGGGCGAAGTTGAATTGGACGAGCTTCTGAGCCAGCGGGAAAAGATCAACATCCGGCTACAGGCGGTCCTCGATCAGCACACGGGACCCTGGGGCGTGAAGGTGACGCTGGTGGAAGTGAAACAGGTCGACCTGCCCGACCAGATGATTCGCGCCATTGCTCGCCAGGCCGAGGCCGAACGTGAGCGGCGCGCGAAGGTCATTCACGCCGAAGGCGAATACATGGCGGCTGAGAAACTCAGCATGGCCGCAGAGCAAATCCAAAAACAGCCGGTTGCGATTCAGCTCCGATACTTACAAACGCTGGTGGAGATTGGGGCGGAGAAGAATACGACGGTCGTGTTTCCGCTGCCTGTAGACCTGTTGACGTCGCTGACGCGCGTGGTGGAGAAAGCGGCGGGTATGAACCCCGGCCCTGCAGCCTGAAAGCCCACGCGACCAGCAACCCTGACCTGGACTTTGGACATGTTGCGGGTTCACGTTTCGGCGGGAATGTCCAAAATCCGCCCCGGACGAACTATTAATTATTTAGTTGACACCAGGGTCGTTCTCCGGTAAAACTAAATCAAGTATTAATTCCTTAACAGGACGGTGCTTGACGCAGGTGCCCAGACGACGTTCCCCACTACTCACCGAAGCCGAATTGCGGCTCATGAATGTCCTGTGGGACAGGAAAACTGGGACCGTCGGCGACATTATGGAAGCGCTCCCGGCGCAGCCTCCGCTCGCCTACAGCACGGTCCTGACTACGCTTCGAATTCTCGAGAGCAAAGGCTTCGTACGGCACACAAAGGAGAGCCGAGCGTTTGTTTACGAGCCCACCATAGGCCGAGACGAAGCGAGCAGTGGCGCCGTGCGTCACGTTCTTTCGCGATTTTTCAATAACTCACCTGAGCTCTTGGTAGCGAATCTGCTCAACAGCGAAACGGTGAGCCAGAAGGAACTTGATCGCCTGAAGCGTATGATCGCGGAACACAAGCAGCGCAAGTAGAGACGAGGAGAACCAGATGTTACATACTTTGGATCCTATAGCGATATTCGTGATGGCAGCGGTTGTGAATGCTGCGCTGCCGAGCCTCGCTGCCGTGCTGGTTACGGAATGGTGGGCGAGACGCCGGGGCTGGAATGCGGCGAGCCGCTACTTGGGATCCTGGCTAATGTTTGTCTTCATTCTGACCGTTCCTGTGCTGCTCGCCATGCGGCCTCGCCCGGAAAGTCCATCCGCCGGGCCGGTTGCGGTAAGTGCCCGCTCCTTGCTGGCCTTGCCGCCATCGACGTCGGCTGCTCGCCTCTCTCCAGTACAGCCTGTCCGGTACTTCAATAGCGCAAAGGGCGCGGCTGCGCGCCACCAGACAGCAACGGAACTCGCCAGTCCTTCGAGTGGCGCGCTTGACACCGCGACCGTTTTGCGCGGGTTCCTTGAGACCCAATCGTTGGCCGGACTGCTGCTTCTGGTTTGGGTCGCGGCAGCCGGCGTTCAGTTAATGCGTATCTCTTACGGCCTCTTTACCAGTCTGAGACTTAAGAAAGAGGCGCTGTGCGCGAACTCACAAACAGATCAAGTTTTCCATCGTGCTGCGCGCGCCATCAACGGAAGACGCAGAGCGGAGCTCCGGATCTCCGACCGGATTGCGTCTCCCGCTGTTGTCGGCTATTTCAAACCTTATGTACTCATGCCGGCGTCGTTGATCGAACATCTCGATCCTGAACAATTGCATCAGGTGCTAAGCCATGAGCTTGCCCATGTTGCGCGCTGGGACGATTGGGCGTTACTTGCTCAACGCGTTCTGCAGGCAATCTGCATCGTGCATCCATTGGCATATTTCATCGGCCGGCGCCTGGATCTGCACCGCGAAGCTGCCTGTGACGATCGCGTTATTGCCTCATGCCGGCCGGAAACCTACGCCGAGTGTCTGACGCGAGTTGCTGAATTGCGAGAGATCGGCTTTGGTGGACGGATGATGCCTGCCCTGTTCGAGCACAAAGCGGAGCTGATTACGCGAGTTGAACTGTTGCTCGACCGCACGCGTGCGCACATGCCTCGAATCTCAATGCCGCGCCTTCTCATGCTGTCGGCCGGTCTTGCTGGTGCGGCGATTGTCAGCTTGCATGTGCCGGCGCTTCTTGCTACTCCGCTTCCGCAGCCGCGCGCATTGAAAATAGCCTCCTCTACCAGGCCGATCGTCGATCCACCTGGGCCCCCCACTCAGCCTGAATCATCGCCAGTTCCGCCGAAGCCGCCAACGCATCCGCTGAGCCACGTTAATGGAAGAAACGAGATCATATTCACGGCCCCAGACGGTAAGACAACGACGTTCTCTAATAATGGATCAAATTGGGATGACGAAGGCGCATACGACCCGGGCACAATTATCTTCCGAAGCAATGGCAAGCAGTACGTGATCCGTGATAAGCCGACCATCGCTGCAGTTGAGAAGCTGATGCAGCCTATGCAGGAGCTCGAGCGTCAGCAGGAAGAACTCGGCCGTCAGCAGGAAAAGCTTGGAGAAGAGCAGGAAAAGTTAGGGCAGCAGCAAGAAAAGTTTGCGAATCGGAAACTGGATGCGAACGTGCAAATGAACATCGCCGGGCAGCTACGCCGGCTCGAGCAGCAACTGAAATCACTGGATCTCGAGAACAAGCTGCAGACGGCAAATGAAGCACAGGAGCGCATCGCGGAATTGCAGTCAAAGCTCGAGGAGACACAGGCCCTCCTCGGAGAAGAACAGGGGAAGTGGGGACGCGAGCAAGGCTTGCTCGGCGAGCAGCAAGGGAAACTCGGCCAGCAACAAGGCCGCCTGGGCGAACAGCAGGGCAAACTCGGCGAGCAGCAGGGCCGCGAAGCCGAACGCATCCGAAAGGACTTGCAGGATTTGATCAAGCGCGCGCAACAGCAGGGTTTGGCGCAGGAGTATCACTGATTCATTCAAGCCCGTCGAACAGATCCTGCGAAGGTGTCTGACTTGGCCGCGGTCCAAAGGCCAGGCGGAACGCTTCCATATTGACTGTCGCTTCGGGATAGCCCCGTTCAAAAAACAGATGCCGCAAGCCCGGCAATTGCGTGCGATGCTCGCGAATTGCGGCGGCTTTCTTCTCGGCATAGCCGCGCGTATCGATGATAAAATCGACCGCCACGCGGGTGTTTAGGTTGGCAGGATCCTCGATTTCCCACGGCCGGAAGAGAGGCTGCCATACCAGGCGTTGCACGGTCCAGGGTTCGCCAGTTTCGCTATACCAACGCGGATCGGAAGCCGCAGCGATCGCGTCGGAAGAGAACCGGCTCATGGCTACGTGATCCGGGTGCCCATTGCCGCCGAAGAGATCGAAGCCCGCGACTACTTGTGGGCGCACGCGGCGAATTACGGAGACGATCTCGGGCCGGACATCATTCAACGCGGCCTGCGCCAGCTTCTGGTCTTCATACGGAAGGAAAAACACATCCTCCGGAGCGAGGCCAAGCTGGCGCATTGAGTTTCGAAGCTCCTGCTCGCGCACTTTAGGCAACTCCTCAATGCTACAGAGATCGGCAGTAGCACCGCGCTCTCCTCGTGTGCCGCATAAGATCGCGACCCGAATCCCTTCGTTGACGTATTTGGCCATAGTTCCGGCAAAGAATGTCTCATCGTCCGGATGAGCTCCAATCACAAGCAGCGCGCGCACTCTGGTTTGAAGAGCATGCGCTCTCGACGGTTACGGGCAATATCTTTGGAAGGTGAATTACCTTGGTAGTGTTGAAAGGAAAGCCCGAGCGGGCGTCCCACAAATGTGACCAGCGCAACTATATTTTCGCGACACGTCTCGCGGCCTCCGGGGACGGCACGTTTCTTGCGGAGGGCGGCGCCGGCGTTCTTACGCGAGATATCAAAAGAGTACTCGCGCGAAAGTCTTCCCGCGCCGAACCAGCCGCAGCCCAGGTTATGGCCCGAAGAAGGTCTGCATGCCGCGTGGCTAGGTCATAGCTCTGTGCTGGTGAAGGTCGATGGATTTACCTTCATTACCGATCCGGTATTTAGCAGCCGCATCGGATTGACACTCGGTCCTCTAACCGTCGGTATCAAGCGGCTGGTCGAAGTCGCCGCGTCCTTCCGCGATTTGCCGAAGGTAGATTTGGTGCTGCTGTCGCACGCGCACATGGATCACTTTGACATTCCCAGTTTGCGGCAGCTCGAAAGCCGTCACACTACTGTCGTGACTGCCTTTCGTACCTGCGATTTGATTCGCAGCCGACGGTATCAGGCGGTTCACGAACTCCGCTGGAACCAAAGTGTGCAGGTTGGTCCGGCCAAAATCACGGCCTTCGAAGTGGCGCATTGGGGCGCGCGCATGCGCAGCGACGTCTATCGAGGCTTTAACGGATATCTCATCGAAATTGCAGGCCGGCGCATCGTCTTCGGCGGCGACACCGCGTATACGGAATCGTTCTCTCAGCTTCGCTCGTCCAAGCCCGTGGATTTGGCCATCATGCCGATCGGCGCCTATGATCCGTGGATACGTGTTCACTGCAACCCGGAACAGGCAATGCTTATGGCCGGGCACGCCGGAGCCGAATATATTTTGCCCGTCCATCACAGAACATTTCAGTTGAGCCGCGAGCCTCGCAATGAGCCCATCGAGCGAATTATCGCAGCGGCAGGCTCTTCGCCGTATCGCGTGTGCATACAGGAGATCGGAGAAGAATTTCACTTATAACAGCCGCTATCATGGGCGGCCATCAACAATGTCCAAACTCAACCTGCTCGGTGCGTTTCTGTTGTGCGCGTCAGCCGCCACTGCGCAGCACATTCTGGTCGATGCAGCACCCTCGCACGCAGTGAATTCGTTCAGTCCCATGCGTGCACTGGGTGGGTCGATTGATCGATTACGCGGTGGAACGACCAAGGAGGACAACGAGAAACACACTGAGCGT
Organism: uncultured Acidobacteriaceae bacterium; assembly: GCA_963842195.1. Lineage (GTDB taxonomy): Bacteria > Acidobacteriota > Terriglobia > Bryobacterales > Bryobacteraceae > Bog-105. The sequence goes on along the minus strand of CAWJFN010000017.1, from coordinate 104,593 downwards.
CTTCTCACTGATCCGGTGTTGAAGGAGATGCTGGGCGCTGGATGGCAAACGGTCACCTATCGCCAGAACACCGAATTGATGATCGAAGCGTGGCACTGGAATCCACGCGGCGCATGGAGCAATGCCGCCAAGCAGGAAGGCTATTTCACGGGCAGCGCCGAGCCGACGAGCGAAAAAATTCTCCACTCCTGGGCCTACCCTCTCCCCCACCGCGGCGCCACTCTTGGCGACGGTAACGGCTGGTCTCGCCTGACAGATGGAAATCTGCAGTCGTACTGGAAAAGCAATCCATATCTGACACAGGCGTACACGGGCGAGGACGATTCGTTGCACCCGCAGTGGGTCATGATCGATCTCGGCGCCACGGTCGATGTGAACGCCATCCGGATCGCCTGGGCCAATCCCTACGCCAAGCGCTACTATGTTCAGTTTTGGACGGGCGAACAGGAGCCATTCTACGAAGGAATCAACAAAGGCGCGTGGCAAACGTTTCCCATGGGCACTATTGCCGATGGTCGCGGCGGAACGCTGACACTGAAGTTGATGAACTGGAAAATGTCTGTGCGCTACCTCCGCATCTGGATGACGGAGTCATCCAACACATGCGATACGCATGGGGCAGAGGACAAGCGCAACTGCGTAGGATACGCCATCAACGAAGTTTACGTAGGCACGGTCTCTGCGGATGGACAGTTCTCGGACGTTGTCAAGCACGTGCCGAGCAGGCAGCAGACGATCACCTGGCCCTCGTCCGTCGACCCGTGGCATGCGGCTTCCGATCTGGATTACGGGCGAGGCGACCAAATCGGTCTTGACTTTTTTTTCAATTGTGGCGTGACACGCGGCCTGCCCGCAATGATCCCGGTGGCGATTCTTTACACGAATCCGGAAGATGCGGCCAACGAGATCGCGTACGTTTACAAACGGAAATATCCAGTGTCGTGGATCGAGATGGGAGAAGAGGCAGATGGCCAGCGTGTGCTGCCGGAGGACTACGCCACACTCTATGCCCAGTTTGCGAGGGCCATTCACAAACTCACGCCTGAGGCGCGGCTGGGCGGCCCTTCATTCGAAGGGACTTCTGGCGATGTCGATTCATGGGCCGACGCCAATGGACGCGTTTCTTTTCTCGGGCGCTTCGCGGATTACCTGAAAGCTCACGGCCAACTGCAGGATTTCAGCTTCTTTTCCTTCGAGCATTATCCGTGTGGCGCCGGCGGTGGCGAAGGAAGGAAATGCGCGGACTGGAGTTCTCTTTACTGGGAGCCCGCTTACGTGAACCATGTAGTTCAAGCGTGGAAAGACAATGGTTTGCCTTCGAACATTCCCTTTTTCATGACCGAAGGTAACGATCTCGAGGAAGGCTCACCAGGCACTGTCAAACGCGCGCTGTGGCTGGCCGATTATGTGGGGTCCATGCTGAGTGCCGGCGCCGGGGGTACTTACTATTTCCATTACATTGCAACCGAGGGAAGAAGCTGCGACGGTTTTCTCGACATCGACAAGGATAACCACGTTACTTGCTATCCACCGCAATATCTGGCGACGCAAGTCATCACCAAAGAATGGGTGCAGCCTGTCGATGCGATCCATAAACTGTTCAAAGTCGAGAGCGACATCAAGGATAAGGACGGGAATGTTCTGGTAACAGCTTACGCGGTCGAGCGCCCTGACGGGCAATGGTCAGTGATGCTGGTCAACAAGGATCACGACGCGGACCACTCGGTGAAAGTGACCTTCGCCGATCCGGTTGTCGGCCGCGACACGTCCTTTGCCGGCAGCGTTGATCGAATCGTGTTCGGGCCTGCCGAGTATGTGTGGCATCCGGACGCGCCAGCGCCGGACATGTCTGCTAACTCGGAAGGCGGGCTTCGCCATCGCAGAACAGGCCACGCGGATCCTGATGGACCAGCATCGAAGTCGACCATTAGCGGCGCGGGTCCGGAGACAATGTATGAGCTGCCAAAGGCGTCGATCATTGTTCTGCGAGGGAAGCTCGCCAGGCCTTGATCTCACTATGGCTGCTTCTTGATTTCGCGGCCCTCGGCGTCGAGAAGAACGATTTCGCCTAGATTCAGCGAGCGGACTCCGGCTTCGATTTTCGATTGATCGCCGACCAGCAGCAGTGTGGCGTGGCTCGGATTCGCATACTTTTCGGCGCTTGCATTCACCGCATCCAGCGATGCCTTGCTTAACTCCTCCGGTTCGCGTTCCAGTTCCGTCATCGGCAGGTTGAGCGACCAGAGGCTTACCAGTTGCTGCGAAACGCGGTTCATGGATTCAAACTGCTGAGCGTAGCCGCGAATACGGTGACTACGCGCCTGTTCGAGTTCATCTTTCGATACCGGCTTTTCACCCGCAATCAGGTGTAGCTCCTTCTCGAACTCGACAACGGATTCTTTTGTCTTGTTCGTCTGCACTCCGCCAGAAGCTTCCCACACGCCGTATTTTGTGTAGAACTGCGGAAACGAGAAAACTCCGTAGGAATACCCGTTCTTCTCGCGCAGATTCATGCCGAGCCGAGCCCCCGCCGCGCCGCCCCAGACTACGTCGGCGAGGCTGAAAGGGTAGTACTCCGCGGTGCCGCGCAGAGGCGCCGGCAGAATCTCCGCCACATAGGTTTGAGCGGCGTCAGGCCGGTTCACGAGAAAAATTTTGCCCTGTCCGGCTGGTTGCGGCGGACCGATGCGCGGCGCTGGCGCGGAGCCTCCGTTCCACGAACCGAAGAATTGCTTCCCGAGTTCCACGGCTTCCGAAAGACTCACGTCCCCGACCAGAAACAGTGCGGAGCTGCCCGCTTTCCAGTAGGTCTCATGAAACCGGGCCAAGTCCTCGGGCGACAATTTCTGCACTGCCGATGTGAAGCCCTGCGCAGGGTGACCGTAGGCGTGTTCACGGCCGAATGCGAGGATAGGGCCGACCCGGCGCGCTATCGAACGTGGATCACTCTCTTCCTGCGACAGCGCATCCAGGCGCTTCTTCCTTTCGCGCTCCACTTCCTCCTCCGGGAAGCTTGGATTGCGCGCCACGTCGGCCAGGATATCGATCGCCGGTCTGAGGTTTACGGCGAGCACTTCCAGGCTGAGAGAAGATGCTTCCCGATCTGCGTGCGCTTGCAGAGTGGTCCCCAGGTCACCGAGTTTATCGTCAATTTCCAGTGCCTTCCTCGTCTTGGTGCCGCGTTGCATGGCTTCCAGCTCCAGACTCGCGAGACCTTCCTTTCCGGATGGATCATCCACACTGCCCGCGCGCGTGGCTAGCGTCACGGATATTTTGGGCAGATCATGCCGTTCCGCGACGAAGACTTTCATTCCGTTGTCAAGCGTGGCGCTCTTAACCTCCGGCGCGTGAAAGGTCGAATCGGAACTCAGGGCCGGTTCTTTGGATCGGTCTAGCGCGGTCGAAGCCTTTGGTTCAGCCGCCTCTTCAGGATGGAATCGCAAAACGACGCGATTGGAGGTGTTCAACCACGCGCCGGCGGCTTGCTTCAACGATTCCGGGGTGACGGAGCGGTGCCGAGCGACGTCAGCGCCCATTTTGTCGGGATCGCCGAGGTATGTGTTGTATTGGTTCAGAACGTCTGCCTGGCCGCCGAAACCGCCGATGCGCTCCAGGCCGGTCAGATACTGCAGCTCCCATTTGGTTTTGGCTCGGCTCAGTTCTTCTGCCGTGGGCCCTTCCGCGGCAAGCCGGGCGATCTCTTTGTCGATCACCTCCTCAACCTGGCTGAGTGGAACGCCGGGGCGGGCCGTCGCCCACATGCCGAAAAATCCAGCCATCTCCTCCGAGTTCTGGAACGAGATCACGTCCGAGCAGAGCTGCTTGTCATAGACGAGCGACTTGTTTAAACGGGACGAAAGTCCGTCGGTAAGAATCAGGGACGTCAGCTCTAGTTCGGCGTCGCCGGAGTCGAAGAACGCCGGGCTCGGCCACGCAAAGTATGTCCGCTCCTGCGGCACATGATCTTTCACATCGAAGACTTTTTGCGCCGTGAGCGCCGGAACCCAGTGCTTGGGCCGGTCGAGGGCGGGACCGGACGGAATCGGCCCGAAGTACGTTTGAATGAGGCGTTTTGCCGTGGAAACATCGAAATCTCCGGTGATCGCGAGCGACAAATTGTTGGGCGTGTAATACGTGTGAAAGAACTCTTTCACGTCATCCACCGTCGCGGCCGTCAGATCTTCATGGCTGCCAATCACGGAATGCGAGTACGGGTGATTCGATGGAAAAGTGTTTTCCGAAATCAGCAGAAAAGCCCGCCCATAAGGCTGGTTTTCAAGTCCCTGGCGGCGCTCATTCTTCACGATGTCGCGTTCGTTGTCGAGCTTTTCTTTTGTGAGCACATCCGTGAGCGTTGCTAGACGGTCGGATTCCAGCCAAAGAACGAATTCGAGATTGGCCGATGGCACATTTTCGAAGTAGTTCGTGCGGTCTTCGCTGGTGGTCCCGTTTACGCCGCCTTCAAACAGGTTGGCGCCGGCCTTTTCAATGAACGCGAAGTATTTCGAATTTGCATCTTTGGAGCCTTCGAACATCATGTGCTCGAACAGGTGCGCAAAACCGGTGCGTCCGAAACGCTCGTTCTTCGAGCCGACGTGATACCAAAGGTTCACGTTGACCATCGGCAGCTTTTTGTCGACGTGCAAGATCACCTGAAGGCCGTTCGGCAGCGTGTACTTCTCGAATTCCAGATGAGGAATTGTCGATTTATTGTTGTCGGCGGCGAACGCGGCAAAGACGAATGAGAAAACGCACAGAATCGGCGCACACGAACCTTTGAGACGCATAAAGATTCACAGATTATAACGTGACTACGCCGGAGCACGGACCGAGCCCGATGCGCCGGAAGCCTTCGCGCTCGCAGTAGCCGGTCAGAATGACTTCGTCGCCGTCGGCAAGAAACATGCGTGTTTCTCCGCTGGGTAATTTCAGAGGTTCTGCGCCATTCCAGGTGAGTTCAAGTAGGCAGCCGCGGTTTTCTAATTCAGGTCCCGAGATAGTTCCGGACGCGAGGAGGTCGCCGGGACGCAACGGGCAGCCATTCGAGGTGTGGTGTGCAATCATCTGCGCTGGTGTCCAATACATGTCGCGGAAATTAGCGCGGCTGATACGCACTGCCTCGCTCATGCTGCGAGTGCGCAGCCGGCTTTCCACCGTGATATTGAAGGCGGAATTTAGCGGGGCCTGAAGATACGGCAGCACGGGTACGTCGTGTTCCGGAGCGGCGGCATGAAAGGGAGCCAGCGCTTCAGCGGTGATCAGCCAGGGCGAAATTGTCGTCGCGAAGTTCTTAGCGAGGAACGGACCCAAAGGCTGGTATTCCCAACGCTGGATGTCGCGCGCCGACCAGTCATTCACTAAGCAGAAACCGGCGATGTGGGTGTCCGCTTCGCCGATAGGAATCGCCTCACCCAGAGAATTACCGGGACCGACAAAAACGCCAAGCTCCATTTCATAGTCGAGCTTCGCGCAAGGACCGAAAATGCCTTCCCCCAGTTGGCCCGACGGACGATGCACCGCAGTTCCGCTGATTACGATCGACGACGCGCGGCCGTGATATGCGATCGGAACATGTTTGTAGTTAGGCAGCAGTGGGCTGTCGGGCCGGAACATCCTCCCGACATTCGTAGCGTGGTGGATCGAGGCATAAAAATCCGTGTAATCGCCGATCTCACACGGGACTAGCAACGCACAATCATCTTGAGGAATCAGATCGCGGCGCGGTGCGCCTTTCTCCAGCAGGCGGCTGATTTGTTTGCGAATCTCGCCGCGCTCTCCCGCGGGCAGGCGCAGATACTGATTCAGCGACGATCCCGGCACTAGCGATTGCAGATCGAGAATGAAATCGCCGACACCGACGCCGACGCGCGGCCGCTCGGTCCCGGGCGGAACGAAAACACAAAAGGGCAGATTCTGAATCGGGAAGTCGCCGCCCGGAGGATTTGCGGATTCAACCCAGCTTTCTAGTTTCGGATCGTGAGTTTCGTCGATCATAGAAGACCGAGCGAAATAAGATCGTTCACCGGCTCCTCAAATGAACAAGAACCGAACGAATGGGCAAACTGCCGTGCTGTGTCGAGCTGCTGAGTATTCAGCGAACGGTCGCGCCAATGAACATCATTCTCCGTAAATCGAAAGGCGTCAGGGTCTTCTTCGGCAAGGATTGCGTCCACGTTGCGTTCACCGTGGCAGGCAAAAGCTGCAGCCAGGAAGACGTTTAGAAAGCCGTGCATCGCGGCCCGTGGCGCTCCGGGTTCGTAGCTCAGTGGGTGAACGCCGCGAATGGCGTGATGCAGTCCGGCGGTTGCCTTGAACGGGAGGTGCAGATCTGCACACTTCTCAATAAACGCGGAGACGGTATCGACCGACGGGATAGAAGCCGGTGTTATGCCGCCGGTCCGAATCTTTGCAAAGGATCCCGTACGCTTTACTGCTTCAAGTTGCTCGACAGGCACTTCGCAATAGGTAGCCTTGCCTGTGTTGATGACGCGTTTCGATTCAATGGCAGCGGCGCGAACATGGTCGGCGTTGCTCAAAATCGAGAGCGGCGCGTCAGTGGGCGCGCCGTCGATCTGATCCAAAGGCACGATAAGGCGACCGAGTATCCAGGCATGTTCGCCCGTCCGGTAACGCTCGTAATTGTGCGCCGCCGTATCTGGAGATAGAGAAGCCGGCGGGAACATGCCCGCGTAGTCGATCAGGTGTCGAAGGAAAGCGCGCAGGGTTGAAGGCGCTTGTATCCGTCCGCTCAGTCCAGCCACGAAAGATAGTAGTCCTTGTCTTCTATGTCGGCAGCTTCGCGACTGACATGCAAGCCGCGGAACGTGTCAATCATCACCGCAAGCTCGTTCGTTTCCTTCTGCCCGATGCTTGCCTCGGTTCGCCCTGGCTGCGGGCCGTGAGCAAGTCCGTCAGGATGCAGCGTGATCGAACCGTACTCGATTCCCTTACGGCTCATAAATTCGGAGTTGGCATAATACAGCACTTCGTCCGACATGACGTTGGAATGGCTGTAGGGTGCCGGTACAGCCTCCGGATCGAAATCGTAGGGCCGCGGACAGAAAGAGCAGACAACAAAACCCTCGCCCTCGAATGTCTGGTGCGTAGGCGGAGGCAAGTGAAAACGGCCGACGCGCGGTTCGAAATCGTGAATGTTGAGCGCCCAGGGATAGTAATATCCATCCCACCCAATCACATCAAATGGATGCCAGGCCAGCACCATTTCGGTTAGACAGTTGGCTTTCTTGACGACGAGGTGGAATTCTCCCTTTTCGTCATGCGTTTCAAGATTTTGCGGAATCCGGATATCGCGTTCCGAATAGGGGCTGGATTCGGTGAGCTGCCCGAATTCATTGCGGTAGCGCTTAGGCGTGCGAACATACCCGGCGCTCTCAATGATGAATAGCACGCGATCGCCGGACGTGAAGCGATAGCGATGGAGAATACCGCGCGCGATGACTAGATAATCCCCGGCTGTGAATTCTAGCGCGCCGAACGGCGATTCGAGTGTGCCGCTGCCTTCGGAGACATACACGATCTCGTCTCCCTGGGCGTTGCGATAGAAGCTGGAAACTTCGTCACGAGGGCGCACGATTTCAAGTGATACGTCGTGGTTGTAGAGCAGGGGAGTCCGTTCCGTGATGGCGTCGGCTGCTTCTTGAAGTTGCCTGGTGCGGAAGTGTCGATGGCGCAAAGGTTCAGATTCCGCGCCGTTCCATTGCAACTGCTTCACAGTCCGCAGCGCACGTACGGCGGTGGGCCGGCGCACGTGATAAAGCAGCGACGAAGGTCCTGTGAAACCCATATTGCCCACAAGCTCTTCGGCGTAGAGCTCGCCGGAGGGCTTGCGGAACACCTTGTGCCGCTTCGACGGCAACTCGCCGAGTTGATGATAGACCGGCATGACATGCTCCTTATGCGTTCAAAGTTCTAATTTGATCGAGCGCCGACGGGTTATCGAGCGCGCTGAGGTCGCCCGCGTCGAGCCGCAGGTACGCGGCCCGTATAGCGCGTCGAACAATTTTGCCGTTTCGTGTTTTGGGCAGGGCCGAAACAAAATGAATCCGCTCGGGTTTGAGCGGCCGTCCCATTTGCTTCGCGACATGATCCTGCAAAACGCGGCAGATGCCGTCTTGCTGACGGCCGACACAGAATCCAATCAGCGCCGTGCCTTTCATTGGGTCTGGAATCCCGATGACTGCGGCCTCGGTAACGCCGGGAAAGGCAGTAAGAACGGACTCGACCTCGGCGGGTCCCACCCGTTTACCCACGATTTTTAGCGTGTCGTCGCTTCGGCCGTGAATAAACCATTGGCCATCGGAGTCTCTCTCGGCCCAGTCGCCATGAATCCACAACCCCGGCACACGCGACCAGTAGCTATTCAGGTACCGGTCGGGATCGTCCCAGAATCCACGCGCCTGGCCGATCCATGGCGCCCGGATCGCAAGTTCGCCGACACCGCCTGGCAAAGAGCTCCCATTATCATCAACCACGTCGGCTGCGACTCCCGGGCACGGTCCGGCAAAGCCGCGGGGCTTCATCGGCGCGAGTGGATGATTGGAGAGAATGCCGCCTGAGATTTCCGTACCGCCCGAATAATTAATAATTGGCCCAGGACCTTTGCGTACGCTTTGGAAAAGCCACCACCAGGACGCTGGATCCCACGGCTCGCCCGATGAGGCGAAGAAGCGGAGGGCAGACAAATCGAGCCCTGCAGTCTGGGGTGAACCAAACGCGGCGAGCTTTCGAATCAACGAAGGAGAAACGCCCAGCATGGTGAGGCGCTGCTGCGCAGTAAAGCGCCATAACCGATCCGGCTCGGGATAATCGCACGAACCGTCGTAGAGCACCACCGTTGCGCCGAGAATCAAACCGCCGTAGATCAGCCATGGACCCATCATCCATCCGAGGTCGCTGATCCAGGAGACGCGGTCGCCGGCGTGAACATCCATGTGGAAGGCCATGTCTTGCGCCGACTTTACCGGGAAACTACAGTGCGAGTGAACGATCCCCTTGGGCTCTCCCGTTGTGCCGGAGGAGAAGATGATGATCAGAGGATCCTCTGCATTTGTGATCTCACATTCAGCGGCGCCGCGCGTGAGCAACCTGCCCCAGGCCACGTCGTCCGTAGCGCCTTCCACGCCGTGCACGATGAGATGCTCCACTGTCGGACAGCGGTGTAAAGCCTCGCGAGCGTTCGCCAGCATATCGATCCGTTTCCCTGCGCGCTCGAATGACGCACTAGCGATCAGTGCTTTTGCCGAAGTCTGATTAAGGCGTGTCTCGATAGCTGTTGGACCATAGCCGGAGAACAACGGCACCGCAATGGCCCCGATATAGCCGATCGCGAGCAGCGTAACTACCGTTTCCGGGATCATCGCCATGTAGATCCCAATGCGATCGCCTTTAGAAATACCGAGTGATTTCAGACCGGCGGCAAAACGTGCAACCTGCTCGCCCAGCTCGCCGTATGTAAGCTGCTTGAGCGCGCCTGACTCGGTTTCGCCGATGACGGCAGTCTGTGACCTGTCGTGACGCAGGCACGATTTCACGATGTTCAGCTTGGCGTCGACACACCAGTGCGGCCATTCGGGACCATGCGACAGGTCGAGAATGTGCGTGTAAGGATTATCAAACTGAACCTGCAGAAATCGCAGGACATCTTCGGTAAAGGAAGGAATGTCGCGGATGGATCGCTCGTACAGATCGGCATATCCGCGCGCGCCGGTCAGGCGCAGAAACTCGGTCAGGCGGGCGTTTTCGATGATGTCCGGCGTAGGTGACCAGGCGAATTCGCTCATTTGACGGTCCTGCCCTTCTCCAATATGAACGCATTTCGCCGAACTGCGGAGGCCCCGCCCCAAACATCGGTACCGAGCGCCTTCAGTTGACCCTTCGAAATATCGGCCACCACAGCGTCGTGTGCTGCAACCGGATCGCGTCTGCGAATCGCATCCACAATGGGTTTGAGCAGGTGCTCGATGTCGCGGGGCACCTCCCGTGAGCTGCTCGCCGCGAGGTAAACCAGACGCGTGGAGCGGTCCAGAATGCCCCGGAGCAATGCTTCGAACTCGCGGTTGTGGGCCATGCGGGCGATCTGCAGATGGAAGCTGCGATTGGCTTCGATAATGCGATCAAGACCCGCGGGAGTGTGCGCGGCTCTCAGGGCTTCCTCATAGCGCTGTTCGAGAAGCTCAATTTCGGGGGGCTCCGCGCGGAGCGCCGCCAGCTCCGCCGCAATGCCCTCCAGCATGATGCGCGTTTCCAGGAGATCCCGTACGGCGCGAAAGCTTACCTCCGGCACGAAGAAGCCTCGGCGTGGGACCATTTCGAGGATCTGCTCGTTGTGCAGCCGGTTACAGGCCTCGCGAAACGGTGTGCGCCCGATGGAAAAGCGCGAAAGGATCTCTGCTTCGTTCAGGAATGCGCCTTCGGGGAACTCGCCGTGGAGGATGCCGTGCTTCAACAGCCGATAGGCACGCTCGGCGAGAGTGCCGGTGCCGTGTTCGTTCGGTAAAAGCGCCCGTGATTTCCCGGAGCCCGGCACGATCAATATACTAGCAGTATATTGTAAGTAGACGGCGAATACTCATGGCCATTCCCCAACATATTCAATCGCTGCGGCCGTATGAGCCTGGACTGAGCGCTCAAGAAGTAAAAGAGCGCTACGGCGTCGAGAACGCGATCAAACTGGCCTCTAACGAGAATCCGCTTGGCACTTCGCCTAAGGCCCTGGAGTATGCTCAGCGCGCACTCTTCGATATGGCACGCTACCCGGACGGCGGCCTGACGCTTCGCAAGAGCCTTGCCGAACGGTTCGATGTGAAGCTGGAAAATGTTATCGTGGGTGCAGGCAGCGAGGGAATCATCGCGAACATTGTCCGCACCTTTCTGGCGGACAACGACGAGATCCTCACCACCGAAGCCGCGTTTCTCGGTTTTCAGGTCCTGGCTCGAGGCCGCGGCGTCGCGTATCGGACCGTCCCCTACCGCAATTGGACCTACGATCTTCCGGCCATTGCGAACGCGATCACGAAACGTACCAAGCTGATCTACCTGGCGAATCCCAATAATCCGACCGGCACGTTCTTCACGCGCGCACAATTTGAGGAGTTTTACAGCCGCGTTCCGGAGCGCGTGTTGATCATCCTGGACGAAGCCTATTTCGAATTCGCGGCAAGCAACCCGGCCTATCCGGATTCCATGCACTACCGCTTCGATAATGTGATCACGCTGCGCACGTTTTCGAAGGCGTATGGCTTGGCGGCAGCGCGCGTCGGTTATGGATTCGCGCACGGGAACCTGATCTCGCCACTGCTGAAAGTGAAGCTGCCGTTCGAGCCCGCGGGACCGTCGGCTGCGGCCGCATTAGGAGCGCTCGAAGACCGTGAATTCTTGGAGAGATCCATCGACTCGAACCGCTGCGGTTTGGCCTTTCTGAACCGCTCGATGCGTGAAATCGGATGTGATGTCGTTCCATCCGCGACGAATTTTCTGATGATGGTACTTGAGGACGAAGTGCAAGCCGAGACTCTCTTCAATGCTCTGCTTCGGCGGGGCGTCATCGTACGGCCGTTGCGAGCCACCGGACTGGCGCATTGCCTGCGCATCTCCGTCGGCACGCAGGAAGAGAACGAGATGCTGATGCGGGCGCTCGAATCCGCCCACTTAGAGATGGAGACCAATCGCTATGCCACAACTCGCTGAGAAAGCGCTCAACCAGACCTCGCCTGAAACAGACTTTCTTCCCATCCACGGGACCGATCACGTCGAGTTTTACGTCGGAAATGCAAAGCAGGCCGCGTACTTCTATCGCGCCGCGATGGGCTTCTCGCTCGCGGCTTACCGAGGTCCGGAAACCGGAACGCGCGACCGCGTCTCGTACGTGCTCGAGCAAAATAAGATCCGGTTTGTGCTCACCACACCCCTGCAACCGAACGGCGAGATCGCTGAGCACATCCTGCGGCATGGAGACGGCGTGAAATCGATTGCGCTGTCGGTCGATGATGCCGCCGCGGCTTGGCGCGAGACTACCGCTCGCGGCGCAAAAGACGCCGGGATGCCGCAAACTCTTGAGGACGAGCATGGGCGAGTCGATCTGTCGTCGATCGCGCTGTATGGCGATACTGTCCACACGTTCGTTGCGCGCCGAAATTATAGTGGGGCCTTTTTGCCCGGCTTCGTTGCGATCTCACAGCCAGACCCCATCGCGCGTCCGGCGGGACTACTACACGTGGACCACATGGTCGGCAATGTCGGTTGGGGGCAGATGAACACGTGGGTAGATTTCTACGAGCGCGTGATGGGCTTTCGCATGTTCAAACACTTTGACGATCAGGACATTTCGACCGAGTACTCGGCCCTGATGTCGAAGGTCATGACGAACGGCAATGAGCGCATCCGGTTTCCCATCAATGAGCCGGCTGTGGGGCGGAGGAAGTCGCAGATAGAGGAGTATCTCGATTTCTACGGCGGACCCGGCGTGCAGCACATCGCCATGGCGACACACGACATTATCGACGCTGTGACGCGATTACAGCATCAGGGTATCGAGTTCTTGCGCGTTCCGAACACGTATTACGAAGAACTCACGGGGCGCGTCGGGAAAATTGACGAACCGATCGAAAAGCTGGCCGAGCTCGGCATTCTCGTCGATCGCGATGATGAAGGATACATGCTGCAGATCTTCACTCGGCCGGTGGAAGATCGGCCCACGCTGTTCTTCGAAATCATCCAGCGGAAGGGCAGCCGCAGCTTCGGTAAGGGTAATTTCAAGGCGCTCTTCGAGGCAATCGAGCGCGAGCAGGCCCGCCGCGGCAATTTGTAACCTGCAACGAGTTGGCGGGCTTCTACATCAAACACGTACTCTGTTACAAGCGGGACCCATATGTCACTTTTGCTCCGATATCTCGGAAGGTATTGGCGCCTCGTAGCGCTGGCACTCGTTTTGGCTGCCGTGAACCAGGTGTTTTCGTTGCTCGATCCGGTGATTTTCCGCCACATCATCGACAACTACGCAACCAAGTTTCATCAGTACACCGTCAGCCAGTTCGTCAAGGGCGTCACTCTACTGCTGGGCGCGGCGGTCGGTGTCGCATTCGTCTCGCGCGTTGCCAAGAATTTCCAGGACTACTACGTCAACGTCGTGACGCAGCGCACTGGCGCCGAGCTGTACGCCGACGGTGTTGAGCGCTCGCTATCGCTGCCGTACGCGGTTTTCGAGGATCAGCGCAGCGGCGAGACTTTGGGCAAGCTTCAAAAGGTTCGGACGGATGTGGAGCGTTTCATCTCGGCGTTCGTCAATATTCTCTTTACTGCAACGGTTGGAATCATCTTCGTGACCGTATATGCCCTGCGTGTCTATTGGATCATCGCGCCGGTATTCCTGCTGACCATACCGCTCCTGGGAGGAATCAGCTCGGTACTGAGCCGCCGAATCAAAACCATTCAGAAGATAATCGTGGCCGAGACAACAGCTCTCGCCGGATCGACCACCGAATCGCTGCGCAACATCGAGCTTGTGAAGACGCTCGGCCTGGCGCGTCAGGAAGTGCAGCGTCTGAACGCCACCACCGAGAAGATCCTGAAACTGGAGCTCAAAAAAGTACGCTACCTCCGCAGCCTCGGATTCCTGCAAGGCACCGCGGTGAATCTTTTGCGCACCAGCATTTTGTTCCTGATGCTGTATCTCATCTTCACTCAGCGCATCACAGTGGGCGAGTTCTTTTCACTTTTTATCTATTCGTTTTTTATCTTCGGTCCGCTACAGGAGCTCGGTAACATCATCAACATTTACCGCGAGACCGAAGCGTCGTTGAACACCTTGCAGGAGATTCTGCAGATTCCGCCAGAGCCGAAGCCGTTAGATGCGATCGAGCTCGGTAGCTTGCGCTCACTCGAATTCGATCGCGTCAGTTTTCAGCACCGTACCGCGACACGCCCGGCGCTGCAGGATGTCACTTTCAGCATTGACCGGGGCGAAACGGTCGCATTTGTTGGTCCTTCAGGCGCGGGAAAGACGACCCTGGTCAAGCTGCTCGTGGGCCTCTATCAGCCGCAAACCGGATTGACGCGCTATAACGGTTTCGAAGTCGATCGAATTGATCCCGAAGAACTCCGATCGCAGATCGGATTCGTTACGCAAGACACGCAGTTGTTCTCCGGGAGCATTCGCGAGAATCTGCTCTTCGTGCAGCCAAACGCGAGCGATGAGGAATGCATGGACGTGCTCCACAGGGCAGCAGCGGATTCTCTTCTCGCACGGGCCGATAAGGGTCTCGACACATTGATTGGAGAGGGCGGCGTAAAAGTATCCGGCGGGGAAAAACAGCGTCTCTCCATTGCTCGCGCGCTGCTGCGCCGGCCGCACCTGTTGGTCTTCGATGAGGCAACCTCTTCGCTCGATTCGATTACCGAAGAGGAGATCACGCGCACCATTCGTGACGTCGGACAGCGGACCGATGTCATGACCATCCTGATCGCGCACCGGCTCTCGACTGTAATGCACGCGGACCGCATCTACGTGCTTGAGCGCGGCACCATCGTCGAGCAGGGTACACATTCCGAGCTTCTTGCACGAACCGGGCTGTATTACGCGCTCTGGCGTCAGCAAATCGGAGAGGCCTCGTCAGCCCCCCGCCTGACCGCTCCCGAGCCATTGCCCGCCTGACCGCCGTTACAAAGGTACCCGTTTGGCGCATCCCAACCGTGCCTCCAGCCAATCAACCATTCTTGACTTATAGGCGGATCTCAGACGCGGCGACGATTCCCACCAACGGATGCCGTGCCCGCCGCCTTCCACCGGAAACACTTCGCAACTGGCCCCCGCCGTTCGCATCCGATTGCACATCTCCACGGATTGACTGAACGGCACCAGCAAATCGTCGGTACCGTGAATGAGCAAAAACGGCGGCATCTGCTTGCGCACATTATCGATCGGGGAGAGCTGAGCCAATCCTGCCAGTACCAGAGCCTCCCAGGGCGTCCCGTGCACATAGTTGCGAACCGCACGAGGAATATAGTCCGAGCTCTTCACAAGGCTCACCAGGTCACTCGGCGTGTAGAGCGCGACCACGCCTCTTATGGCTGGATCCTGAGCACGCAGCGCTGCCATTGCCGCCAACTGGCCGCCTGCCGATTCCCCCACGAGCGCCAGTCGGCCGGCATCGATTCCGTACTCGCCTGCATGCGCCTTCACAAAGCGAATGGCCGACTGCACGTCGTCGACGGCGACGCCGAAGTCCATAACATCAGTAGCCAGACGGTAGCTTATGGAGAACCACGCAAAGCCCGCGTCCGTTAGCGGCGCAAACAGCGGTTCGACGTTGAACCGGCGGTCCCCCATCACCCAGCCGCCGCCGTGGACGATGATGATCGCCGGGACAGGGGTCGTGCTATCCGGGATGGAGGCGTCCAAGCGCAGACTAACGCCGCCTGCCCGCGCATATTCGACGTCCCGTATGACGCGAGCATCTGTTTTCGGGATGTTCGAAGCAACGCCTGCGCGAACCTCGAAACTGGAGCTCATGAGCAGAATCGGCGAGACCAAAAGGGCCAAAGTGCGGCCACGCATCTGTTCAGTGTGATGCGCCTCACGATCTCAGGGTTGCGTCAACGTAAGTTCCAGTACGCCTCCCTCGGGAGCTTAGCGCGTTCGGCAAACCACGCAGAGTTCCAGACCGGCAACCGCCGCTCGACCCGGCATGACGACCCCGTAGACAGGCTGATAATCAGCATTAGTCACGTTCGTGAGCCGCAGATATGGGTGAAACCGCGAGCGCATCCAGGACGCGGACGCATCCACAAGCACGTACGTGCTCCGTTGGTATTGGTTTGTAACTCCGGTCCGCAGCCGTGCCATCCAGCCGCGTGCAGAGACCCGCTGCCAGGCAATGACTGCCTGGTCGGTCGGGTAGTTGAAGACGTATTTGGACTGGAACCCTTGAAGAGCCGCCGCCGCTCCATGCAGACCTGTGTATTCGACAGACAGCAGTTGACCGTAAGGTAGCGATTCGGAGACGGTCGCTTCCCAGCCGACAAAATTCAGGCGGTCGAAGTTCATGGCCTGCCAAATTTCAGAGGCGTTGGCGCGTACGTAATCGATGTCATCGCGTTCATGGCGGTCAAATGCAGTAAACGACAACCTTAGCCGGCCGCTTGCATGCACGTCGACTCCCGCCTCGTAATTAGCCGCCCGCTCCGGTTTTAGGTTTGGATTACCGATATTACCCGGATCGTGATAGTACAGATCCGTGTAGTTGGGCAGCCGAAAGGCGCGGCTCACCGATCCTCGTAACTTGACCTTCGAGGACAGCCAATATCCACCGCTCGCGTTCGGGACAAAAATATGACCGACTCCCGTGTAGAACTGTTCTCGAGCCCCAAGGCTGAGTGATGCGCGACGCAGCGCGCGCATATCGAGGTCACCGTAGGCAGCGCTTTGCACCCGCGAGTGAATGCCGAGATTGTTGCTTGCGACATGATCTGTGGTGACTTCCGCGCCGTAATAAAGTTGAGCCCAACGGCTGATTCCGTCGTGGCGTCGCAGCGCAATATCCCAACTATCGTCGATGTGGCGGTTCGTATAAAATCCCGGATCATCTCGAAACAGCTCAAAGAGATCCGTGTGTCGCCGGTAGCCCAGCGTTACCGCCATTCGTTTGCCGACATCCTGAGACAGCGTCGCGAGCCACGTCTTGGTGCGCTCCCACGAGTTGAAATTGCCATAGAACTGATCGGCGCCGAATGGCCGATCGAGCGTGGATAAAAATACGCGTGTCAGCCCAAGCGCGCTGCGCGCCCAGGTGTCGGAGGACAATGTCAGGTTGCGGTACTCGCGGTCGTCTCGAAACCCATCCGAAATCTCGCGCTCGAATGCCACCTTCCCTGAGAGAAACCCGTGATTCACCGAAAAGAATCCGCTCTCTTCGTTTGTGCCGAAAGTACCGTAACCACTGCGCAGCCGCATCTCAACCGGACCTTTCCCGCTATCAGGACGCGTCAGAATATTAATCACTCCGCCCACTGCGTCCGACCCGTACAGAGTGGACCCGGAGCCGCGCAGCACTTCAATTCGATCAACTGCATCGAGCGGCGCCGGAATATCCGAATCGTAGTGAGCCGATTGTTCATCGCTGACGCGAATGCCATTGAGAAGCATCAACGTCTGCTCGAAGGAACCGCCTCGCACCGAGAAATCCGCCTGGATGCCGTTTGCGCCGCGCGATTGCACGTTCACCGACGAATCGAGATCAAATGCGTCGACAAAACTGCCGAACAGCATCCTCGCGTTCTCCAGCGAATACTGATTCACGGAACGGTCCGACTCTTCCAGAGCAACGGGTTCCCACGATCCTGTGACTACCACCGTCTCTTTCTTTGTTGGGATAGCGGCCGCGGGCTGCGTATTCGTGGACTGCCCGTGCAGTGTCGCGGCAAGAAGCAAAATGAGTGTTGATGCGGTTCTCAATTTTCTTCCTGATCGCCATTGCCGGAGCCAGTGCCATATTTGGATGGGCTTCGGGTGCATGGAGCTCGCAGTCGTCGTTTCAATTTGCAATCGTTGGTGACCGGACCGGTGAGCCCGTGGCGGGCGTCTATCAAGAAGTCTGGCACGACGTTGCAGCCGATCGTCCGCGCTTTGTGATCACTGTCGGCGACACGATACAGGGCGAAAACGACATGACTATGGATGCGGAATGGCAGCAGGCGATGAAAATGCTGGCGCCCTACCGTTCGTATCGAATCTTCTTTACGCCCGGCAATCACGACGTCTGGTCCATTGCTTCGGCTGCCGCTTACGTGAAGTACACGAGACATCCTTTGCATTACAGCTTTGATTATGATCAGGCACACTTCGCGGTTCTCGACAACAGCCGCAGCGATGAGCTATCGGCGGGGGAACTCGCCTTCCTGCAGCATGATCTGGAAGCGCACCGGAGCCAATCCGTAAAGTTTGTCTTTTCGCACCGCCCGTCGTGGCTCCTGAATGCGGTATTGCGCAATCCCGATTTCGCCCTGCAGCGTCTGGCACAAAAATACGGAGTCAAATACGTGATAGCGGGCCATCTGCATGAAATGTTGCACGCGGATGTTGATGGTGTCACCTATATCTCAGTCGCGAGCGCCGGCGGGCATCTTCGCGCCTCCCGCATGTATGAGGACGGATGGTTCTTCGCCCACACGGTTGTAAGGGTGCGCGGCGAAGCAGTTGCGTTTGACATCAAAGAGGTGGGCCGCCCATACGGCGAGTCTCGCGTGACACATCTGAACGATTGGGGTGCCGCCGGCCTTGTTAATCAGCGTAAATAGCTTCTCGACGAGACCTTTTCCCGTCCCGCAGCTATACTCAGATACTTAGCACTAATTTCTGCATGGATTGTCAAGGATTCGCGGCAGCGACATACGATCTGTACGTCTTGGGCCTTCTCGATCCTGAGGAGCGGGCGACCATCGATGCGCATATCGCCGAGCGTTGTCCTGTCTGTTTACCGGCGCTTCAGCGCAGCATGAACCTATGGTTCGTGTTTGCAAGCACTCTGCAGAATGCCGAGCCCTCAGCCGACTTCAAAGCCCGCCTGATGCAGATCGCCGATCTGAGCAAGCGCGTGCTCACGTTTCCGGCTGTTCACGGCAGCGCGGACCGCCCGCGAGCGCTGGCGTGGCTATTTGCGGGAATCGGTGTCATTGTTGCTGTGGGCCTCGTCGTCATCGCCTGGGACGCCGGCCGTGCATCAGCGGCTTTGGCTCAACACCAGCTCACGGATACGGTCGCCAATTATTCCCGCACTCTCGCCGATAAAGAGGCGGCGCTGCAGGCCGCGCGAAACAAGACCCTGGAGGCGCAAACTCTTTTGCAATCGGCCGGGCAGGGAACTGCTATGCGAGAAATCGATGCGGTCCGCGCCAAACTCACGGCAGCGCAGGCGGAGGCGACTCAATACCGCTCTCAGTTGCAACGGCAGAAGGCTGACGAAAGTGAGAATGCGGATCTCTTGGGCGTTTTAGGCGAACCCGGCCTGCGCTTTCTGCCGCTAAAAGACGTCAATGGCTCGGGTACGGCCGTGGCTTATGCTCTGATAATTCCAAAGTCGAAGCTGCTGATCATCGGATCAAAACTGAAACCGCCTGCGCCCAACAAAGAGTACCAGGCATGGGTCAGTTCCAAGGGCGACTCGAAACCGGTCAGCGCGGGAACTCTGCAGTTGCAAGAGAACGGCGATTTCTTTTTTGAAAACGACGACGCGGCGTTGACCCAGGAGGTAGCGGTTGTCGCGATTACCGAGGAGCCCCAGGGCGGCAGTTCCGAGCCAACCGGCGTCAAGCTCTTGGTTAGCAGCATCACCTGAGCAGATCCTCCAACTGGATCTTCGTCTCCGTGCCCGCGTCCCGGTATTTGACAATCACCGGCGTGTAGAGTGAAATCCCCCAATTTTTTCCCGGACCGGAGGTCACGTTTCGCGAGCCGGCCACCACCACCGCTCCTTCAGGAATTATGAGTGGCGTCGCATCCGTCGCACGATAAACTGCGCCTTGCACCAGGTCGTATACCGGCGTCGAACGATTCAGGATTGTGCCGCTGCCCAACACGGCTCGCCGTTTGATTACTGTGCCTTCGTACACACCGCAATTTCCGCCTACCAGCACGTCGTCTTCAACGATGACGGGGAGCGCACCCACCGGTTCCAGTACGCCGCCGATCTGCGATGCTGCAGAGATATGACAGTTGCGGCCGACTTGTGCACAGCTGCCGATGAGCGCATGCGAATCCACCATGGTCCCATCGTCTACATACGCGCCTACATTGATGTACATCGGCGGCATGCAGGTTACTCCGCGTCCAACATACGCTCCGTCCCGAATGCTGGAGCCTCCCGGAACGATTCTGACGCCATCGTTCGGACCGAACTGTTTAGGAGGATAGGTCGACTTATCGAAAAAGGGCAGCGGTCCGGAACCGGACATGTCCACGATCCCGCCAATGCGGAATCCGAGCAGAATGCCCTTCTTCACCCACGCGTTCACGCGCCAACCCGTCGCCTCGCCGGAGTCTGGCTCCGCGGACCGGATAACTCCTCGATTCAGGAGATCGCGAAACTGAAAGAAGAGTTCGCGCTGCGGATCCGAGTAGCTTGTGGCTTTGTCTTCAAAAATCTCCTCGATGCTTTGCTGAAGATTGGAGATATCGACGGACGCGGTCAAACCCTGACTCCTGAAAGCAGACCGGCGCTTTCAAGTACCGACTCGATCTTTTGTTGTGATGCCGGCTGCGGTAGCACGATGGGCAGGCGCACAACCGGTTCCAGCAACCCCATGCGCGACATCGCAAACTTCACCGGACCCGGGCTCGATTCGATGAAATTGACCTCCATCAAAGCCTGATATTTGCGTTGCAGCGCACGTGCACGTGGGAAATCTCCATCCAATGCGGCATGCGTCAGCGCCGCAAATTCCGCTGGAATCTGATTTGAAACGACCGAGACGACCCCGCGCCCGCCGAGTGCGATGAGCGGCAGTGCCACTGAATCATCTCCCGCGAGCACGACGAAAGATTCGGGAACCCGCGCCAGAATGCTCGCCATCTGCGCGATGTTGCCCGAAGCCTCCTTCACGCCGATAATGTTTGGAATCTCCGCCAGCCGCGACATCGTCGCAGGCTCCACGTTGACACCGGTTCTTCCCTGAATGCTGTAGACAATGATGGGCAGCGAAGTCGAGTTGGCAATTGCCCGATAGTGCTGCACCAGACCTTCCTGCGTCGGGCGATTGTAGTAAGGAGTGACGGACAGAATGCCCGAGACGCCGATCGATTTCAGATCCGCGATCAGCCGAATTACGTGTTCAGTATCGTAACCACCGGCGCCAGCCAGCACGGGAACCCGGCCATTCGCCTCGTCCAGCGTAATCTCCACCACCCGCAGATGTTCGCCGTGTGAAAGCGTAGGGCTCTCGCCCGTGGTGCCGCAAGGGCAAAGAAAATCGATTCCGGCGTCAATCTGGCGCTTCACCAGCGCTCGTAAAGTCGCCTCATCCAGAGATCGATCCGATCGAAATGGCGTTACCAGCGCGGTGCCACAACCGGTGAACATTTGTCGCCGTCCTCCTCTTTCAATTTTCCGCTAAGAGTTGCCGCCAAATAGTACGTCCTCAAACGTATGAACGCCCGTGCGTCCTAATATCCAGCGCGCGGCTCGTAATGCGCCGTGTGCAAATCCCTCGCGGCTCCTGGCTGTATGGCGCAGCGTGATGGTATCCGCTGCGGAATCGAATCCGATCTCATGCGTGCCGGGGTGCCTGCCTGCGCGGTTCGAACTCACATCGATGGGCCGCGTGTAACCGGACTTTTTCATGGTATCCACTAATTGCAACAGCGTGCCCGAGGGCGCATCTTTTTTGCTGTCGTGATGAATTTCCCAAGCCCAGGCACCATAGCTTGTTTCGTCCTTAAGCAGTTCCGCGGAGAGTGCCGCCAAACGGCGAAACACCGCCACCCCGATGGAAAAGTTTGGACTCCAGACCAGCCCGGATCCGCCTTGACTGACAGCTTGCGTCACTTCGGGAAGTTTTTCCTGCCATCCTGTCGTTCCCGTAACCGCCGCGACCTGGATTGCCGCCAATTGTCTGAGGTTTACCGGCGCAGATTCGGGGGTTGAAAACTCAATTGCTACATCTACACCGGAGAAATTTTCGCGCGTGATCGCACTCCCGTCAGCGTTGTTGTCTTCATTCAGGCGGAGAACAACTTCGAAGCTGTGCTGAGGCGAGAGCTGATCAATCAGCTGTCCCATTTTGCCGTAGCCGACCAGCGCGAGCTTACTCGTGTTTGTACGCATCAATCAATCGAACACCGCTGGATCCAAGTCGGAAAAAAACTCAGTGTGCAGCGCGCCCACGGCGCTTTGAAGATCTACGTCGGCGATGACGAACCCAAGATTTAGCAAAGACGCCCCCTGCGAGATCATCCGAATATTATTCTTCTCCAGCACCTTGAACGTGCGCCCCGCGATGCCGGGCGTATGACGGATATTCTCGCCCACCAGACACACGATTGCCTGTTCTTGCTCAGTACTCGCTTCCGCGAACTCGCGCAGCTCAGCCAGAATCTCACTCAGCTTCGCGCTGTTGTCCAGCGTGAGCGAAACGCTAACCTCCGATGTCGATACCATATCAACGCTCGTCTCATAGCGATCGAAAATCTCGAAAATGCGGCGCAGGAATCCGTGTGCCATCAGCATGCGCGTCGAGCGGATGTTCACGATCGTAATGCCGCGTTTGCAGGAGATCGATTTAACCGGGTTTCGGCTTGGCGCCGGATGGGCGCTAATGCGCGTTCCCTCCACATCCGGCCGCCTGGAATTCAGAATCAAAACCGGGATGTGTTTCTCAACAGCCGGTAACACGGTAGCGGGGTGCAGGACCTTTGCACCGAAATACGCCATTTCCGCCGCTTCGTCGAACGAAATGCTCTTGACGCGATGGCCGCCGGGGATAATGCGAGGATCGGCAGTGAGCATGCCATCCACGTCGGTCCAGATCTGGATCTCTTCTGCACCCAGACCGGCGCCGACGACCGCCGCCGAATAATCGGATCCGCCGCGTCCCAGCGTGGTTGTTTGACCGTCCTGTGTTGCGCCGATGAATCCTCCCATGACGGCGACAGCCGTTTCCGCCACCGGAGCTACTCGTTCCCGGAGCAACGCGTAGGTCTCGTCGAAAATAGGCTGCGCCTGTGTGAAGCGGTCGTCCGTTACAATCACACGGCGAGCATCCACATGCTCCGCGGCGATTCCCCTTGCGCGCAAGGCATAGGTCACGACCAGGCTCGATAACCGTTCACCTACGCTTGCAACCGCGTCGGTGGATCGCGGCGAGAGCTCACCGACTACGGCTAGGCCGCGGATCAAATCTTCAAGCCAATCGAAGTGCGTTCGGATGAAGCGGTCAAGCTCTGCGGATGCAGATCCGGCCAGCGGGAGGCCATGAACCAGGTGATGACCGCGCAATTCATCAATCAACGTCAGCGCCTGATCGCGTCTGCCCGCGGCGGCTTCCGTCGCGGCCTTTAACAGCTTATTGGTGGTCTTTCCCATTGCCGACACCACCACAATCGGCCGCCGCTGTTCATGCTTTTTGACGATGCGCGTGAGGCGCTCGATGGCTTCCTGCGATTCGACGGACGTGCCGCCGAATTTCATGACGATCATCAGTTAGTACGTTTCAGGCAAACGGCAACACCGTCACCTGCTAATCCAGAAATCCTTCCGAAGCCATCAGTTCCGCATTGAGGACGGCCGCTCCTGCCGCGCCACGAATCGTATTGTGTCCGCAGGCGACAAACTTTACGTCGAGAACGGGACATTCGCGAACTCGACCCACAAACACGCTCATGCCGTTTTCACGTCCGACATCGCGTAGCGGCTGCGGACGGTCCTGCTGCTGCATGCAGATGATCGGCCTCGGCGGAGCGCTCGGGAGCTTCCGCTCCTGCGGTACACCGCTGAAATTCTCAAGCGCCTGCCGCACCTGCAGCGGCGTAACTCTTGAAGAGAACTCAATGGACGTTGCAACGGTATGTCCGTCGGCGACCGCCACGCGATGACAATGTGCGCTTACTCGTGCATCCAGCGGCATAGCTCGGCCGTTCGAAACTCCCCCCAGGATCTTCTGCGTTTCCTGCTGCATCTTCTCTTCTTCGCCGCCAATGAACGGAATCACGTTGCCGAGTATGTCAATGGAGGAAACGCCAGGGTAGCCGGCGCCCGAGACGGCTTGCAGTGTCGCTGCCATCACTCGCCTGATCCCAAACGGTGCGAGCGGCGCGAGCGCCATGGTCAGCACTACCGTCGAGCAGTTCGGATTCGTGACGATCATTCCCGTCCAGTTCCGATTCCGCTGCTGCGCATGAATAAGTGATAGGTGCGATGGGTTCACTTCCGGTACCAGTAGCGGCACATCAGGTTCCATCCGATGGTTACGCGAATTGGAAACCACGACATGTCCCGCATCCGCAAACGCTCGCTCGATCTCAGTCGCCACCGATGCGTCCATCGCCGAGAACACCAGCCGCGGCGCATTGCCTGGCTTCGAGTCGGAGACCACGATATCGCCCGCCTCAGCCGGCATCTCGCCTACGAGTCGCCATAACGTCGCATCTTTCAATTTCTTTCCCGGCGGACCGGTCGCTCGCGCCAAGCCACGTGAGCTTAAACCAAGGGTGTCCTTGCAGAAAGCGAATGAAGTGCTGGCCCACCATGCCGGTGCCGCCTAGTATGCCGACGTCGATTGGTTTCATAGTTGGTTTTCGTTCAAGCGCTCGGTCTGAGCCGCGCACGTAGTAAGCGGTTTCTTTGATTCTTGCGCTGGAAAGTAGTTAGACAGCTTGTCAACTAGGCGTTTATATAATGCGACCGCTTCCGTCAACTGTTTTTTCGGAATCCGCTCCTCGGAAGTATGGGCCACGTGAATGCTGCCGGGCCCGATCAAGAACGGCTGGCCCCAAGCGCCGTCGAACGCAGGGATGTCCGTCGTGTACGCGACAACAGTAGTTTCAAAACCATCCAGTGCGCCAAGACAAACGGCAGGGATGAACAACACCTCCTCTGCCTCCGCATCCGGGCGCGCAGCGGCTTCGATTTCTTCACGAAGCTGCGTAACGTCGCCCACGACACGTACAAAAACCTCAGCGCGGGCATCGTCCGCAATCACGTTGGGAGCGCGTCCACCCGAAATGGTGCCGATGTTCAGCGTACTTGGACCCAGCACAGGATCTGTCGGCAATGCGATCCGCCGGATGCGTTCCAGAGCATTCAGTAGCTTGTCGATGGCCGAATCGCCGAGCTCGGGGTACGCCGAATGCGCCATGCGTCCTCGCGCTACAATCTCGTACCGCAGCGCACCTTTCGATCCGAGCGCCAGCTTATTCTCAGTCGGCTCGCCGTTCACCAGAAACTTGCTGCCGCGCGAAATTTGCGCCGCCGCCACTGCTCCGGCACTGTTGCGCTCTTCCCCCACCACGAACAGCAAACCGAAATTGCGTTTTGCCTCCGCCAATAGTTGTTCGGCGGCAATCATCATCGCCGCAATGATGCCTTTGGTGTCGCACGCGCCGCGCCCCCAGATGTGCGTTTCATCCTCGCGGCTCGCAATGAAAGGCGGGACAGTATCCATGTGAGTCGACAGCACCACGACGGGATCTCCGAACCCGACAAACACGTTTTCGCGCCCGTCTTCCACTGGCATTCGCTCAAACCGGCCGTCGAAACGACGGGCGAGATCCTCGAGCCGGCCCGCCAGGAAGTCTCCCACCTCACGCTCGTTGGGCGTAATCGATTCAATGTCGATGAGGCGCCGCGTCAGCTCGAAAACGTCCATGCGTTAGTACACGTGTGCCCGCAAACGCAGCCGCGCTGCCGGGCGAGAGGAAGGAATCGCTTTAATCGTCAGGATACCAGAGGAATCCACGTGCATAGTGTCGTAATCCTGCGCTGAAGTGTCAGTAGATTGAAACGTTTCTGGCTAGCCGGGCAGCCAAGCTGCGCTTGGTCAACACCGAAAAGTAACTCCGCCGACCCTGTCAAGCGGCAGCGCAGTGCGTTGCCCGGCTGTTACTTAGAAGTTTCCGAGTGGCGCGTGACACTTCTCATGACATCGGAGCGGTAGAACCCATTCGATTTCAGCTGGGAAACTCCTATGAAAGTCGAGCCTCAGCTTGCGTTCTGATGATTGACGGAGACGAACGCAGGAGAGTGGCTGGTCGAGCGAACATTCCGAACATCTTTCATCGGCGGCACCCCAAAAAAGCGGCTATATTCGCGATTAAATTGGCTTGCGCTTTCGTATCCAACGGAAAAAGCCGCACTGGCGGCATCGACACCTTCAATGAGCATGCGTTCCCGAGCCACCTGCAAACGAAGTTGTTTCTGGTATTGCAGTGGGCTCATGGAAGTCAAAACTCGGAAGTGGTGATGCAGCGTGGAGGTGCTCATTCCGGCGATGTGCGCGAGATCTTCCACCCGTAGCGTCTTCGTATAGTTTGCCCGGATCCACGCGATGACCCTCGCTGTACGATAACTCTGGTCCCCCGCTGTCGCAATCGCGCGAAGCCGTTGCCCTCCAGCACCTCTGAGAATGCGGTAAATGATCTCCCGTTGAATCACCGGGCTCAGAAACGGGATGTCCAGCGGGGCATTCAGCAGGTCGAGCAAGCGGTCGAATGCACCAAGCAATTCAATACTCGTGTCGGCTGTGGTCATCGCAGGGGAGTCTGAACTCGGCAGTGGCAACGGAAAGTCTTCCCGGTTGAGAAGCTCTCGAACAGCCGACATTTCGAGCTTCAGCCGCAGGCACAGGTACGGAGTTTCTGGACTTCCTTCAATCACCTGACTGATGACCGGCAGATCGAGCGACGTCAGCAGATATCTCGATGCGTCGTACAAGAACGTGTTCGGGCCGAGTTCCACTTGCTTGCGGCCTTGAACGACCAGGGCCACGCTCGGCTCGTAGGTGACGGAAGCCGGAGGCGTAGGCGCTGTGTGTCGGTACAGTGTCAGGCCAGGAACGTCCGTGACACGGCTCTCCGTAGAGCCAACGAATAAGGCAACCTTGCGGGCGAGCTCCGCCCGTAGTTCATTCCGTCGATCCCCGGCTATGCGAGCTTGGTTTCTGGTAATTTCCGCAGTGATCGTGTTTGTTCCTCTCCCATAGCATAACGGGCCGTCGTTGGCTTCGAACAGGCGACACCGATCTTCGCGAGGATTAGGCAATAACTTCGCAGGATCAGGATATCGGTCCACGAACGGTTGTCCTTAGCCTGGAGGTGAGGGACGACAAACGTGGAAAAACGCAAACTCGGAAAAGCGGGCCTGGAGGTCTCGGCAATAGGTCTCGGCTGTATGGGAATGAGTTGGTCTTATGGGCCGCCGAAGGACACGCAAGAAATGATCGCGTTGCTCCCCGCTGCCGTCGAGCGGGGCGTAACATTCTTCGACACCGCCGAGGTCTACGGACCGTTAACTAACGAAGAACTCGTCGGTGAAGCTCTCGCTCCGTTCCGTGGACAGATCGTGATCGCGACCAAATTCGGATGGGAGTCGAATCCGGAAGACACCAACAGATGGAGCGCACTAAACAGCCGGCCCGAGCACATCAAGCAGGTTGCTGAAGGCTCGCTTAAGCGCCTGAAAGTTGAGGCTATCGATCTCTTCTATCAACATCGTGTCGATCCAAACGTCCCGATCGAGGACGTTGCGGGTGCTGTAAAGGACCTCATCCAGCAGGGCAAGGTGCAGCACTTCGGTCTTTCCGAAGCAGGCGTGCAGACGATCGGCCGCGCAAACTCAGTTCAACCGGTAACCGCGCTGCAGAGCGAGTACTCCCTGTTTTGGAGGGAACCGGAGCGCGAGATCATTCCGACACTTGAGGAACTCGGAATCGGATTCGTTCCCTTCAGTCCTTTGGGAAAAGGATTTCTGACGGGGAAGATCACGCCCGAAACCAAGTTCGACAGCACCGATTTTCGCAGCAGGGTGCCTCGTTTTCAGGAGGAGAATCGGAAGGCCAATCAGGCTCTGGTAGATGTGATCACTGCATTCGCGAAACAGAAAAACGCAACACCGGCGCAGATCGCACTCGCGTGGCTGCTGGCGAAGAAGCCTTGGATTGTTCCCATTCCTGGCACGACGAAACTCGACCGGTTGGATGAGAACCTCGGAGCATTGAACGTTGAACTGACGCCTGAAGATCTGAATGCCATAGACACTGCTTCGTCACAGATCAAGCTCGAAGGGGCGCGCTATCCGGCATTTCATGAGAAGCTGGTGGGCCGTTAAACCGCAAGGGGCGAGATCTCATGAAAGCGATACAGATTGCAATTCTTGCGGTGTTTGTGACCTCCGCGGTTGCCCGGAATCATCCTGCTCGGGGCTCCGACCCCGGTGCGAGTTCTGACAGGGCCCGGCTCATCGGTGCGTGGCACCTGGCCAGGATCACAGGACCGGACGGCAAGCCGGTTTCAACGACTCCCACCGGGATGCTGATCTACACGCGCGACGGACACATGTCGGTGCAGCTCATGTACCCCAAGACAGAGAAGGCCTTGTCCAACCAGTACGTTCAGGCGGGCTATGAGGCATCCTTCGGCAGCTACGACATAGATGAAGCAAGACACAGGGTGACGCATCATGTGCAGGGCTCCATAACACGGGACTTGCTCGTCGGAAAGGACCTGCCCCGCGTGTATCAATTCACCAGCGACGGCCATTTGATCATCCGATCGGCTCGTCCGGATGAACACTGGTCGGTGACTTGGGAGCACTACTGATGGCTGATTGGCACAAAGACGGACTGAAGAAAAACATATGAATCCAACTCCCCCGCGGTCCGCTGTAACGCCGGAAGACGTGCGCATGGTTTCACCGGCGCTTGCCCAATACACTCAGGATGCGATTGAGAACGATCTCTGGAAGCGGCCAGCGTTGTCGCCTCGCGACCGCAGCATCGTAACGGTAGCGGCCTTGATCGCCCGCATGCAGACGGTCGGCATGTTGCATTACTTCAGCCGGGCGCTCGATCAGGGCGTAACGCCGCGTGAACTGTCCGAGGTCATCACGCATCTGGCGTTTTACTCGGGCTGGTCGAATGCCTTTTCGGCCGTCGCGATTGCGAAGGACATCTTTGTCCAGCGCGGCATAGCAGAGGATCAGCTTGCAGAAGCTTCCCCGAAGCTCCTTCCTATCAATGAAGAGGCCGAAGCGCAACGCGCCACAACAGTGGAGCAGAACTTCGGCGCTGTCGCTGCAGGTGTCGTTCAGTACACAACAGACCTACTGTTCCGCGATCTTTGGCTTCGTCCGGGACTCGCGCCACGGGATCGAAGTCTCGTCACGGTGAGCGCACTCATCGCTTCAGGGCAAGTCGCGCAGATTCCCTACCATCTCAACCGAGCCATGGACAACGGCTGACCAAAGAGCAAGCCTCTGAAGTCCTGACCCATTTGGCATTTTACGCCGGTTGGCCGAACGTCTTTTCTGCGCTGCCCGTTGTGAAAGGTGTTTTTGAAAGCCGGAAGTGACAGACTCATTGGGCCGAGAATCCGACATGAATATCGAGATCACGCGAGGCAGTCTGTTGCTGCGCATCACTTCCAGTGTCGGCGATCCGGAAACTGAGATCACGAATACAAACCTCGTCAACGCAGATTCAGGACATCGCCATCCACCTCAACACGCGTCCGCTATCATCAGGAGCTAAGGGAAGCGCACAGGCCGGGTGCGGGCCGTTGTGCGCGTGTGATGAAGCGCACAGGCCGGGTGTGGGCCGTTGTGCGCGTAAATAAGGAGCTTCCGCGTTGCCCGAGACCGTTCGGACCACCATCGACGCGCAGCAATCCAATGCGCAGCCAAGGTTTTTCATGGTTGAGCCCGGGCTGGCCGCGCGCTCTGCCTGGCTGCTGCGGCGCGCGCTCACCGCCGCTTACGAGGACAACTGCTTCGGCATTGCCAAGGGCGCAGCTTACTCCTTTCTGCTCTCGCTGTTCCCAGTGCTCACAGCACTCACTGCCATCCTGATTCAGATTCAGGCGCAGTCCGTCGTACATGTCATCGCCACCTTCATCGCCCAGGTAGCGCCGCCCGGAACCGAAGACTTGATTCTGTGGCGCCTGCGCGAAAGGGGCAAACCCATCTCCATCAGCGTTGTTGCAGTTCTGGTCTCGCTATGGGCCGGATCGGGAGCCATGATGAGCTTGATGGAAGGCTTTCAGGCGGCGTACAGAATTCCATCTGGCCGGCCATTCCTGAAACAACGCGCCATGGCGATTTTTCTGGTTGTCACCGCCGCTATTCCTGCCGTTGCCGCCTCGTCCCTCATCATCTTCGGCGATCGCAGCGAACGGGCCTTCATTCATTGGGTAGGCGCCGATCCCGACGCTTACGCCATCAGCACGCCGGTCGAGATCGCGTGGCGTATTGCGCGTTATGGGGTCGCATTCTGCACCACCACCTTCGTTACCGGCCTCCTTTACTACTTCGGGCCGAACCACCGTCCCGAATACACGGCGGCCGGAAACTGGTATGGGTCGCGTTTTATGCGCGTTTGGCCCGGAGCTTTCGTCGCTACCGTGCTCTGGCTCCTTGCCACCACCGGCTTTGCCTGGTATGCCCGTCACATGGCTAACTACAACTTCTTCTACGGCACGCTCTCCACTGTCATTCTTCTCCTGATCTGGCTGTACTTGATCGCCTGCATCGCTCTCGTAGGCTGCGAGTTCAATGCCGAGCGCGAACGCATGGACTCGCTACCACTCGCCCACTGAGCCTGGCGGTCGACGGCGAAAATCAACGGCACACTGCTACAATAACGCGCTATGAACCGCGTCATCCCAGTTGCGCTCATCGCATGTGCCGCTACTTCTTCGCTGCTAGCCGACTTTTCTTATCAGCAGAATACGCAAATCACCGGCGGCAGTCTGGCCGCGGTGATGAAAATTGCCGGCGCATTCTCTAAGCAAGCCCGTGAACCAATGACCAGCCATATCTATGTGCAAGGCCATAGAATGGCGCACGTCAGTTCACACTTTGCCGAGATCACCGATGCCGATCGGGAAACGATTACGCACGTGGATCTTGATCACAAGACGTATTCCGTGATGACCTTCGCTCAACTGAAGCAACAGATGGAGCAAATGAGCGCTGAAGTCAAGAAACAGGCCGATGCCAACAAAGAGAACGATCAGAGCGATGGGAAACAGATTGACGCACAACTGAAGGTCTCGGCCAAAGATACCGGCCAGAAAAAAGACATCGATGGTCTGAGTGCCCGTCAGGTGGTTCTGAACATGGACGTTCAAGGCACAGATCCCAAAACGGGCCAGACCGGCGCGATGCAGATTCGCTCCGATATGTGGATGGCTCCGGTGCAGGGGTACGAGCAGGTCCGCGATTTGCAGAAGCTGATTGCGGAGAAAATCGGCTTTATTCCCTCCGGTGGAGTTTTGCCGTTCAACCGCCCCGACGTGATGAAAGATCTTGGCGAAGCCATGCGGGAAATCTCGAAAGTGGATGGAATGCCGGTCGAAACCGTGATGTCGGTCGGAGGCTCGGGAACGGGAGAAGCATCCACCGCAGCTGCGGCCACCGCTCCTTCTCCCGCCGAATCGGCCCGCGCCGCCGCCATGAGCAAGCTGGCCGGATTGGGTGGGTTCGGAGGTTTCGGACGGAAGAAGAAAAACCAGGATCAACCGGCGTCTGCGCCGGCATCCGATTCCTCCACTCCGCCAGCCGGTGCGAGCGCCGTTTTAATCGAGATGACAACCCACTCCAACGATTTTTCGACAGCTCCAGTGAATGGATCTGTTTTCGATGTTCCTGTCGGATTTAAGCAAGTAGAGCCTGACGAGAACCGCCACGGCCGCCACAGCTAAACGATCGCGTTCGCGCGAGCCAACCGGCCGCCCGGGATGTTACTCTTTAGCTTCCTGATCCTATGGCCGATCGGAAGTTACAGATCATACCTCTCGGGGGACTCGGCGAGTTCGGCATGAACTCCATGGCCCTGCGTTATGGCGACGACATTGTCGTCATCGACGCGGGGATGATGTTTCCCGATGCGGAGCTGCTCGGTGTGGACATTGTCACACCCGATTTCGCCTATCTCGAACAGCATTCGGAGATGGTCCGGGGTCTGATTCTCACCCATGGTCATGAGGATCACATCGGCGGCGTTCCCTTTCTGTTATCCACGCTCAACGTTCCTGTCTTCGGCACCGAGTTCACGTTGGCGCTGGTCGAGCGCCGTCTCGACGAACACGAAATGCTCGACGACAGCCGCCTGAACGTCGTGAAGCCCGGCGACAAAGTCCGGCTCGGGCCCTTTGAGATAGAGTTCATTCGTGTTACGCACTCAATAGTCAGTTGCGTTGCGCTCGCGATCACGACGCCGCTTGGGGTCGTCATCCACACCGGCGATTTCAAAGTTGACCCGACGCCGACCGATAACGAGCTGTTCGATCTGCATACGCTTGCTGACTACGGCAGACGCGGCGTGCTGCTGCTTATGTCGGACTCCACCAACGTGGATCGGCCCGGCTACACCGAGAGCGAGCGCGCCGTGCGCCCCCGTCTTGAGGAGCTCTTCAGCCGCTCTGAGAAGAAGCTGATCATCTCTTGCTTTAGCAGTTCGATTCATCGGCTGCAACAAATCCTCGAGCTTGCTGCCGAGTACGGACGTAAGGTCGCCTTCCTGGGCCGCAGCATGTTGAACGTGACGGAGATCGCACACAACCTGGGCCTTTTGTCCATCCCCGATTCGACTTTGTTGCGGCCGCAAGACGTCATGCAGATGCCGGCTGATAAGGTCGCGGTCGTGGTGTCCGGCACACAGGGCGAACCCATGTCGGCCTTATCGCGGGTTGCCGTCGATAATCACAAACACCTATATCTGCAGCGCGGCGATACCGTAGTTCTTAGCTCGCGCATCATTCCGGGAAACGAGAAAGCCATCTATCGGATGATGAATCACATTGCGCGGCGGGGTTGCGATCTCGTGTATGGATCCATGAATCCGCCGGTGCATGTGTCGGGACATGCCAGCGAAGAAGAACTGAAGCTGGTGCTCAACCTGGTGCGGCCGCGCTACTTCGTTCCCATTCACGGCGAGTATCGGCAGCTGTCACGCCATGCCTCGCTTGCTCAGCATTTGCGCTCTGTAGGCCTCGAAGATACGTTTGTTCTCGAAACCGGCGAGACGCTGGAGATCGACTCACTGGGCGCCCGGCGCGGTGATAAGGTAACAGTCGGCCGTGTCTGCATCGACTCCGGTTCGCTCGATGATGTCGTCGAAGATATCATCATTCGAGATCGCCGCCACTTGTCTGAGGACGGGTTTGTGCTGCCGGTGATCGCCATCAACAAGCATACGGGCAAAAGCGAAGGACTCCCGGAGATTGTAAGCCGCGGTTTCGTCGGCGGCGACGGCTCGGGCATTTTGCAGGAGGCGCGAACCGTTGTGGCTCGTACCCTCGAAAGCTCCACCGCTGAAGAACGCGGCGACTGGGGCGTAATGCAGGAAAAGATTCGCCAGGACTTAAAGCGCTTTCTGAATAAGCAAACACAGCGCCGTCCCCTCATTATGCCGGTCATCCTCGAAGTCTGAGGGTTCCGCCCTCTTGCAACGCGCGTTCGTACAGGAATTTTACAAATGCGCAGGATGCCTGTACCTGAATCCGCTATAGAATGGTCTCCGTAGTAGTCTTTGGAGGCTATCATGAAAAAACTGCTGTTCACGACCGCTCTCGGTCTTTCGCTGTCTTCGTTCAGTGCTTTCGCTGCGGAGATGACGGGTTATGTTTCTGAGTCGCACTGCGGTGCCAAGCACGACAAAGTAAGCGAAGCCAACACCAAGTGCATAGAGGGCTGCTTGAAAGGTGGCTCCGAACCGGTGATTGTATCCGACGGCAAGGTTTATAAACTCGACGCCGATTCTCAGCAAAAGGCCGTCAAGTTGGCGGGCAAAGAGGTAAAAATCAACGGCACAGCCGATGGCGACACGTTGAAGATCGACACCATCGAAGCCGCCGGCGAATAACCTTTGGCGAATAACCTTTAGTGTTGAAATTCGAGGTCCAGTTTTCCCGCTGGACCTCGATACAGCACAACTAGATTCTTCAACTTGTGCTTGCCGCTAAGCGGAAAGTACAAATATCCGTCCACGGGCTCTACCGATTCCTTCGTCGGCAGTTCCTTCGCTCGTAGAGCGTCCAGAAGCTTATCGTTTCCCTTGCTCTTCTCATCCATCTTCGAGCCGAGAACGACTTCTTTGGAATTGCCCGGCGATGATCCTCCTCCGCCCAGCATCCCGCCCAGTCCCGCCGAGAGGCTTCCTTTACTGCCGTGACTCTGTGCCGTGTCCTTCACCACCAGCGCACCCTGTCCTGCCAGTTCCGCCGGCTCGAAGGGCTTGGCCCGTTCGCCGTCGTCATGCGACAGAAGAACGAAATCGTCCGGGCTGATCTGGATCGGCTTGTCGACTTTAGGCGTAATCTTCACGTACAGCAGCACGACCCCGTTTCCAGGGTCTGCACCCAGTTTCTGGGCAATTTCGCTCTCATCCAACGTGATGCTCGCAGTAAGATCCACCTGATCGTTCGCGGCACTCGTATCCGGAGAAGTGACCTTCTTCGCCGCAAACGCAAATTCCGTTCCCATCAGGAACAAAGCCAGGAAAACAACAACTCGCATGGTCTGCTTCTATTTAAACGTATTCAGAAGCTATAGGTTTCGGTCAAAAAAATCCAGGACCGCCTGCGCCATGGTCTTGGCCGGTTTGCCCGAGACACCATGCGTCCGCTGCGGATAGATCTGCAAATAATATTGCTTCCCCGCCTCTTCGAAAGCGTTCACCATCTGCACGGTATTTTGAAACAGCACGTTATCGTCCTCCATGTTATGCAGGATCAGCAGCTTGCCTTTCAGCTCAGCCGCATGCTTAACGTTGGACGAGATGTCGTATTTAGCGGCGTTCTGTTCCGGAAGGCCCATGTAGCGCTCCGTATAGATCGTGTCGTAGTTATGCCAGTCGGTAACCGGCGCACCGGCGACACCAACCTTGAAGATATCGGGAGCAAGCAGCAGCGAGTGAATCGTCATGTATCCGCCGTAACTCCAGCCTGTGATGCCGATTCGCGCAGGATCCGCTATGCCTTGCTTGATCAGGTATTCCACCCCGAGCCGCTGGTCGGCAACCTCGTGCGTCCCCATCTCCCGATACAGCGGTGCTTCGAATGCGTGGCCTCGGCCGAATGAGCCGCGGTTATCAAGCTGCCAGACCACATACCCGCGCGCCGCGAACACCTGGTCCATGTTGAGTCCGCCCCACGCATTGCGCACACTTTGCGCCTGCGGACCGCCGTACACGTCCACGATCACCGGATACTTTTTGCCGCTTCTGAAACCCGCGGGCTTGATGAGTTTTGCGTAGAGAACCGCTCCGTCCGGCGCCTGCACCTGCACCATCTCGGTGGGCTGAATATCGAACTCGTCAAGTGCCTTTTTGTCCGCGGCTTTTACAACCGCCAACATCTTCCCGGAGTTATCGAATAGTGAATCCTCGGGCGGCTGAGACCGGCTGGAGAACCGGTCCAGGTAATACGTGGCAACAGGATTTGCGTTAACGTGGTGATCGAACCCGGCGGAGGTAATGATGGAACGCGTGCCGCTATGCTCGAAATCCATCGAGTAGAGCTGCGTCTCAAGCGGGCTCGCCTCGCTGGATGTGTAATAAATGCGATGAGCGGGCTCATCCACTGCCGCGATCGTGTCCACCTGCCACTCTCCGCTTGTAAGCTGACCCAGCAGTTCTCCATTCAGCGAATAGCGATAAATATGACGGAAGCCGCTGCGCTCACTCGTCCAGAGAAATTCCGGACGCGATTTCAAAAAGTATAAATTATCCGCGACGTTGATCCAGGTTTTTGATTCTTCGTGGATGATACGCTCAGTCGCTCCCGTCTTGGGATTGCAAAACAGCAGATCGAGCGCATCCTGCAGCCGCGGCATGGTCTCCAGCGCCACGCGCGATGAATCCGGCAGCCAGGCCACGCGGGCCAGCAATATGTCAGCACTGTTTCCCGCGTCCGTCCATACGGTCTTCCCATCGGAGAGCGAAAGGACGCCCAGCCGAACCTTCGCGTTTGGAGTCCCTGCCTGGGGATATCGCTCTGGCTCGTACTCGGCCCTTCTGTCGACTAGGTGCGTTTGTGGGTAAACAAACTCGTTCGACGTATCAAACTGTAAGTAAGCAATCGATTTCGAGTCCGGCGACCACCAGCTTGCTGTCGGAATCTCCAGTTCTTCCGGATACACCCAATCGAGCTGACCGTTCAGCAGCGTAGCAGAGCCATCAGAGGTTAGCTGGCGCACCTGCCGCGTCGCCAGATCCAGCACAAAAAGATTTCCGCTCGATCGATAGAGAATCGATTTGTTATCAGGCGACAGCTTCGGATCCTCTTCCCTCATTTCCGTTGCTGTGACTTGATCGAACTTGCCGTCAGAGTGCATCACAAATAGATCGCCGCCTTCGGCAACCAGCATGTCGCGGCTGTTAGAGAACCATTGAAATGAGTCTTGAGCGACACGGCGATTCTGCCATCCGAACGGCTTCGCGGCCTCGGAGGGCTGCTTCGCGGCTTTCTCCAGCGTCGCCGTTTCAAACCACGTTTTCGCCTTGCGTTGAGCGACGTCGTAAAGTGCGATGGTTCCATGTTCCTGATACGCAAACGAGTTTCCGTCCGGCGACCACAGCGGATGGACCGGCGATGGACCGCGCCGATCGATATCGTCAATCCTCACCGGCTTCTTCGCAGCCGTCGTGCCACTAGCCGCGAGAACGAATAAAAGAAGGGCAGACCCGAAGCGCATAGTTGCCAGTGTCTCAGAGTCGGAGCAAATGGGCTCCACCCGCTCCGGCTCCGATTCCGTCGACGCTTGAATCGGAGCCAGTGAGCGTCAGCGATCCCAATTTAAAAATGCCTGATGAACGAGCCTACTGGCACCCAGGCTTCTCGACCGGAGAAAGCGCGGTGATCACGCTCGTGTCCGGGTAGCTGTAAGCATGATCGATGGATTTAGGATCTGTCTTAAATTCAAACCACGGCAGCATTGCCTCGTTTTGCGGGTGATAGGTGAAGCCGTGCAGGGTTATCGGATAAGTAGCCTTGGGCAAACCCTCGATCACGTCGCCGGTTTCCAGATTGTTTTGGCAGTTGCCGTTCGGCGCCAGCCACCAGGGCGTCTCATTATCCACAAACGGATCGTTCGTAGCCTCTGATAACTCGTGGCTTAGTGCCGTTACGTCTTCAAAGGCATCGCCGAAGAGACCGGGGGAAATCCAGCTCGAGTAATTCATCACGTAAAAGCGATCCAGGTTGCCATTGCTGGGGATTCCTGGCTCGAAATCGTATTCGTGGTAGCCAAGAACACAGCAATCGCTCGGATTACCATTCAGGTACAGATAGGTGTTCGGGAACAGGAAGGTGGAAACATCTTTGGTCGTCATTTCGCCGGCCAGTTCGGCGGATCCAATGATC
The DNA here is from genome assembly GCA_963842195.1 of uncultured Acidobacteriaceae bacterium. Classification (GTDB taxonomy): domain Bacteria; phylum Acidobacteriota; class Terriglobia; order Bryobacterales; family Bryobacteraceae; genus Bog-105. The sequence continues at coordinate 67,518 of CAWJFN010000017.1, read as the reverse complement.
GTCGAAGCATCGAAGGGGTAGGTTTGAGGAAACAGCAGCTGTCCAAACGTGTTGATATCCACCAGAACAAACGCGCAGCAGCTGCCGTCGGCATTCAGCGCAAAGCGGTAAAATCCCTTCGGCAGAATCATCAACCTGGGTGTCGCAACGTTTGGATCGAACAAGGTGTGCCAACTCCTGTGATCAGAATCTAACGCGCTGTCCGTTGCCGCAGCGTCGTCAACAGCTTCATCATCGCGTCCCACCTGATTCCAGAACTCTGCACGTTGCAGCGCGTCGACGAACTGAGTAGGTGTCCGGCTGCTACTGTACTTATGTTTTGCGAAGATCGGCGATTCCAACACCTTTGGTACATACTGTGTCGCATCGGAATACAGTAACTGGCCGTTGACATAGCGCGGAGTCCTATCTGCGTTAAGCATCAGGAGCGAAACGGGAACGATCGGAGCGTGAAAAGTAGTCGTACCGCCGCGCTCGGGTGGGTTTCCTATCATGTTGTACGACCAGCTCGTCTTGGGAAATCCCGATGAATCGTAACCGAAAACGGAATAGAAGCCCCCGAATGTCTGCAATGAATCGAGCCCCTGGACCGAGTCTTTCAGGAGTGTCGATCTGGACGCCTTGACTTTCGTGCTTCCAGCGGGAGCATCGAATCGTGGATGAGCATTTGCAAGATCGGCTACCGTGACCTGGTCCGGTTCCTGAGCTTGGATGGATCCTGCTGAACCGAGTAGCGTGATTGCGGCGGAAACTGCCAGCGTTAGCGCCTTAGAGTAACTGTACATTGTCTCTCCGTGAACGGAAATTTAGAACCGGCAGAAAGTTTACACCCACTGTGTTCTGAAGTAAATCTAATTCTGCTCGAGCAAACGGTAAGTGGTGTACACTTGCCGAATGCCCGGAGCCGATTCAGTTCCGCCGTATCTTCGGGAGACGTGCGCAGTGGAGGACGCAATGCATGCGTAATGCCGTTGGCTTGGTTCTCGGAATTTTTGGTGCAGCGTTGCTTGCCGCGCAGACCGCAGACGAGCTTGTCGCCAAAAACCTTCAGGCGAAGGGCGGACTCGACAAAATCAAGGCCATTACCTCCTACAAGTACCGCGCCAGGTACCAGCAGGGAAACTTCACTGCCCAGCTATCGCAAGAGGCGAAATCGCCAAATCAGGTTCGCGAGATGTTCACAATTCAGGGCATGACGCAGATCCAGGCCTACGATGGCACCACTGGCTGGCAGATCTCACCCTTTCAGGGACGCCGTGATCCGGAAATCCTGGGCGAAGAGGATCTGCGGGATATCAGCGAAGATGCCGATTTCTATGGTCCGCTGGTGGATTACAAAGAGAAGGGCAACACGATCGAATATCTCGGCCGCGACACGGTGGACGGCGACGATGTCTACCGCCTGAAGGTCACGCTCAAGAACGGCGATATCTTTTACTACTATCTCGACCCCGATACTTACATTGAAATCCGGACTGAACGGCAGCAGTTCATTCGCGGTGCGGTCCGCGAAACGCAAACTGATCTTGGTTCTTATAAGCAGGTGGATGGCGTCTTTTTTCCATTCTCGATTTCGAGTGGCACCAAGAATCGTCCCGACCAGAAAAGCACTGTCACCATAGAGAAAATGGAGGCGAACATAAACATTCCTGAGTCGGAGTTCAAAATGCCGAGCGCTCCTCCAAAGCCGGCCTCCCCAGGTAACAGACCCTGATCGGGGCCCATTCACGAAAAGGACTTCTGAAAGATGATCTCGAGCGCAATAGTCGACAAATCATTGCGTACGGCGCCGCTGTTGCTTCTGCTGACCGCCGTTACCAGCGCCGGCGCGCCGCCGGGCGAGAGCAAGACAGTACGCTTCGATGCCGCCAGCATTTCGGGTTTGCCCGCCCGAAATATTGGTTCTGCCACCATGAGTGGACGTGTCGCGGCGGTGACGGCGTTTAATGACAATGGCCGCCTCACTGTTTTCGCTGGCGCCGCCAGCGGCGGAGTTTGGAAGTCCATCAACGGTGGCAGCAGTTTCCGTTCCGTCTTTGATCAGCCGGACGTGCAGTCCATCGGCGCGCTTGCAGTTGATCCAACAAACACCAAAATCGTTTGGACCGGAAGCGGCGAGAGTTGGATGCGCAACAGCGTGTCCGTCGGTGACGGTGTGTACAAGTCCACGGACGGTGGAGAAAATTGGACCAACGTTGGACTCAAAGACAGCGAGCACATCGCCAAGATCATCGTGAGTCCGAAGGACGGCAACACAGTCTTAGTCTGCGCCACCGGCTCGGCATTCGCCGACAACGACGCCGGCGGAGTCTACAAGACCAGCGATGGCGGCAAGAGTTGGCGCAAGGTTCTTGCGGCAGCCAATCGTTCCACCGGTTGCGGCATGATGTCCTCGGCGCACATGATCCGGACACGATGTACGCCACCACGTGGGACTTCCGCCGCCAGCCATGGACATTTCGCTCCGGCGGCCCGGGCAGCGGAATCTTCAAATCTACCGATGCCGGTGAACACTGGAGCGAGATCACTCAGAACAATGCAACAGGACTTCCGGCGAAGCCTTACGGGCGCATTGCCATTGCAGTCGCGCCCTCGAAGCCTGAGACCGTGTACGCCATGGTCGAATCGAAGGCCAGCGCGCTGTACCGCAGCGACGACGGTGGAAAGAGTTGGAAAAAACTCGATGCCAGCCAATTTATGGTTTGGCGTCCCTTCTATTTCGCCAACCTGATCGTCGATCCGAAGAACGAGAACAAAGTTTTCAAAGTAGATGCCGTGCTGCTGTTGAGCACGGACGGAGGCAAGAGCTTCAGCGCGGTTTCCGGCGAAGCACACGGCGACTTCCACGATGTCTGGATCGATCCCGACGATCCGAACATAGTCTTTGCAACGGACGACGGAGGGCTATGGCGCAGTTTCGACGGCGGTTCGCGCTGGGAACACCAGATGAATCTGCCGGTCTCGCAGTTCTATCACGTGAGCGTGGACGACAACATTCCCTATCACGTGTATGGCGGGTTGCAAGACAACAGCTCGTGGGTGGGCGATTCTTCTTATCCCGGCGGTATCACGAATTCGCGTTGGGAAAACATGTATGGCGGTGACGGCTTCTGGATGTGGGAAGACCCGTCCGATGCGAATTATATTTATGCCGAAGCGCAGGGCGGAGAAATCGGCCGCGTGAATCGCTGGACGCACCAAACTCGTGCCATTAAACCTTACGCGCATTATGGCGAGAAGAAGCTACGCTTTAACTGGAACGCTCCTATTCAAGTAAGTCCGAACGACAAAAACACTCTCTACCTCGGTTCGCAGTTCCTCTACCGCTCGCGCGATCACGGCCAATCTTGGGAACGTATCTCGCCCGATTTGAGCACCAACGATCCGGAGAAGCAGAAGCAGGAGGAATCGGGCGGCGTGACCGTCGACAACTCCGTAGCCGAGATGAATACCACCATTTACACCATCTCGGAATCTCCGAAAAACGCTCAATTGATCTGGGTTGGCACTGACGACGGCAACGTCCAGATCACACGCGATAGCGGCAGGAATTGGACCAACGTTTCGAGCAACGTGCCGGGAATACCAAAAGGATCGTGGGTCACGTGGGTCGAAGCCAGCCGCTTCGACGAAGGCACTGCCTATGCGGCATTCGATCTTCACATGTCCGGGGACATGACCGCGCATGTGTTCAAGACCGCGGATTACGGAAAGACCTGGACTTCAATTCTCCCCGAAAATTGCGGCGTACGCGGCTTTGCCCACGTAATCAAAGAAGATACGGTGAGCCCGAACCTGCTTTTCCTCGGAACAGAGTTCGGGCTTTTCGTCAGCAATGATGGAGGGCAACGCTGGGCGCAATATAAAGGCAGCGAGTTTCCCGGCGTCGCGGTCGACGATCTGGTGATCCAGCCCCGCACCTCCGACCTGGTGCTGGCGACGCACGGACGCGGCATCTGGATCATCGACGATATTTCCCCTCTGCGCTCTCTCACGCCCGAGACCATGCAGCAAGACGCGGGTTTTCTGCCCATCCCTCCCGCGGTGCAATGGATGGAGGCTTCCGGCGGCTGGTCCGAAGGTGCCAATTCTTTTCAGGGTCAAAGCCGCCCCGAGGTCGCGGCCATTCCTTATTACCAGCGCACACGCCACATCTTCGGCGACCTGAAGATCGAAATTTTCGATGCCCAGAACAAGCTGGTGGACACTGTTTCGAGCAGTAAACATCGTGGAGTAAATCGGGCCGCGTGGTCGATGCATTTGAAAGCACCCAAAGTGCCTCCGGCGGCCACCGCCGCCTTTGCCGCTGCCTATGGTCCGCGCGTGCTCCCCGGAACATACACCGTGAAACTGACCAAAGGAGACAAAGTTTACACGTCGAAAATCGATGTGGTGCTCGATCCACGGGCGAAGTACACGGTCGAGGACAGGAAAGCGCAGTTCGAGCTGGTCACGAAGCTCGCGGCAATGCTCAACCATATGAGTTGGGCGGTGGATTCAATAGCAGCTGTTCGCGATACTGCGAATGCGCGACGCCGGCAAGCTCAAGGACGGTGATGCCTTGAAGCAGCGGCTGACGAAGCTCGCTGCGGACTCAGATGCTATTCGCAAGAAAGTGGTCGCGACAAAGGAAGGCGGCGCGATTACCGGCGAAGAGCGGCTGCGCGAGTTTCTGGCCGGCCTTTATGGCGACGTGAATAGCTATGACGGCAAGCCTACCGACGAGCAAGTGGCTCGCGCCGATGTTCTGCACCGCGAGCTCGAAGACGTGATCCAGGAATTCAACCATCTGATGAGTCCGCAATTGTCGTCCTTGAACCAGCAGCTCGCGGCGAAGAAGCTACAGCCGATCACGCTAATTACGGAACCGGAATGGCAGAAACAGCAGGATACTGCCGAAACGGGTGGCTCTTCTAGCGCTGATCAAGGCGGCCGCGGCCGGCGAGAGATTGATTAAGGATCGTGATCGCAAATCATGTAGGGTAGGCCGGGGAGGTCAGTTCACCCCTTCCGCCCATTCGCTGGCTCGGCCCATCTCGGGAAAACGTTTTAGCCGGGCACAACTGTCATAGATGATCTTGGCCACTCGTCTCACGGGGCGGAAACGCGCGAAAATGAACTGCTAGCCGATGAGGTCATCCCACAGGCAGAAACCCACGACCCGAGGTACGATCGTTTCAGGGAATGCCTTACGCAGTTAGGGTAGAGTACGCTCACGAGAAAAAAATCCGTGAGCGTAACAAGTTCGCCTATCGATGCGCGCACTGGCCTATTTGGATCTGGGTGTTTTTTCTCGCGCCCGGCCCACTCACCTTTCAGCTTTTCGCACGCGGACCAGACATTCCTACTTACTTCTGGCTAGGGATGGTTGTGTTGGGGACCGGAATCGCCGGCTGCTTCGGCCAACTGCCCGGCGTCGAGCCCCGACCTTACATCCTGCGCTTCTGCGAAGACAAGCCCAATCCGCTGTATCGCCGCATCTGTTATACGTTTGCCTGGAACGCTCTGCTCAATTTTGCGGCTCTGAACCTGGTCGGATTAATTACTGCCGTCCTTTCGCGGCGCTGGTATCTAAAGCAGATCTATTGGTTCGGCTATCTGCCGGTTTTCTTATTGATCCTCTGTCTGGGGCTGGGCGGTCTCCTGCCGCGTGTGCGCTCCTCCACCAAAGGCGAAGGCGTTGAGAGGCGGTATTTTTACGCCGCCATCTGGTCCATCACGGCCGCCCAGACGACTCTGCTCCTCATCTGGAAGCTGCTGCCGCGAACCCATGCCGCAGATGCACTGGAACTCTCTCTATATACGCTTGTCCTCGCGAGCGGTGTCGTAATGGCAAGTTTCGGGTTGTTGCCGCGAACACGTCCGATTCTGCCCGGTGAATTGATCGTCGCCGACTGACGTGCGCTGTCGTGTTTCTGGTAACAGTTCTCGCGATCCTGGTACTTGTTGGCGTCACCTATCAGACGCTTGGCTCGTTTCGCGACCGGCGCCGGTTTCCCGCACCGGGCCGTCTGATCGGTATTGGCGGTTTTCGGTTGCACCTCTATGGAGAGGGCGCGGGCGATCCTCCGGTAATTCTTGAATCCGGCATCGCAGGCAGCCTGCTCGGGTGGGCGCTGGTGCAATACCGCATCGCCGAATTCACACGTGTGTGCAGCTACGATCGAGCGGGGTTGGGGTGGAGTCAGAGGTCGCCCCATGCGCGAACTGTCGAGCAGATGACCTCCGAACTTCACGCATTGCTGACCGCGACGCGAATCCACCATCCTTACGTTCTGGTCGGCCACTCCTTCGGCGGACTACTAATCCGCGCTTACGCTTATCGCTGGCCCGGCGAGGTCGCCGGTCTCGTGTTTGTCGATCCGGTTTCGCTCACCAGCTGGCGCAGTTGCAGTGAACACGATCGCAAACGTCTACGCGTCGGGGCGCAGTTATCGCGGCGCGGAGCGGTTCTGGCACGGCTCGGAATCGTACGTGCGGCGCTCACACTGCTTGCGGCCGGCGGACGCCGGATTCCGAAGCTCGTGGGGCGCACGGCAGCCGGGCACGGCTCGTCAACTATCGAACGCCTGATCGGAGAAGTGCAGCGCCTCCCCGAGCACGTTCGCCCCATCATTCAATCGCACTGGAGCAGCCCGCGGTGTTTTCACGCCATGGCGGACTATCTAGCCTGTTTACCTGCGTGCGCGGCGGAAGCTTTCAACATGCCGATTCCTGCCCAAACGCCATTCATTGTCCTCTCCGGCGCGAATGCGACTGCGGAAGAACTTAGCGAACGCGATGAGTGGGTCGCGAAAAGCGAGCACGGCCGGCACGTGCGGGTTGAGAACTCGGGACACTGGATTCAGATCCACCGTCCGGAAGTAGTTGTGGAAGCGGTACGCGAATTGGTAGAACAGATCCGAGCGGACGAGGAGTCCCGAAAGAGGAGGGCCGCGACAGGCGGCGATTAAACATGATCGAGAACGCGGTACAGGATCTCCGGTACACGATTCGTGGATTGTTCAAGAGTCCGGGTTTCGCCTCGGTTGCTGTATTGACGCTGGGGCTCGGCATAGGGGCGTCCACGGGAATCTTTTCCGTTGCAGATGCCGTTCTGCTTCGCGCCCTTCCTTATCCCGACCCGGAGAAGATTGTGCGGGTGTGGGAACAGGCTCCCGACGGTCACCGAATGAATCTGGCGATTGCCAATTTTGAGGATTTTCGGTTACAGAACAACACGTTTGTGCATTTGTCGGCATACGGCGATTTGCTGACAGCGGTTGCCGGTGGCCTTGAGCCCGTTCGTGTGAACGTGGCTGCGGTTTCCAGCGGCTTCTTCGGAGTGCTCGGTGTCGAACCCTTTCGCGGCCGGGATTTTTCTGCCGAAGAGCATCGCGCGCACGGCGCGCCGGCCGCCATCGTCAGCTATAGCTATTGGCAGCGCTACCTGGGCGGCTCAACGGATCTTTCCAAATTTCGGCTAAAGCTAATGGGCGGGATCTATCCGGTGATCGGAGTGATGCCGGCGAAGTTCGATTTCCCAGCCGGGACCGCGGTGTGGATTCCGAGCGAGTTGGATCCGGACCTCGGCACCCGGACAGCGCATAATTGGCGGGGTATCGGCCGCGTTCGCCCTGGGATTACAGTCGCTCAGGCACACGCAAATCTCAGGGCGATTGCCCACCGTATAAAAGCGCAGTACGGAAAAGAGGTTGATTTGAACGACGCTGCGGTGGTGCCTCTGGCGGAGGCGATGGTGGGAAATGTGCGTGCCGCTCTCCTTACGCTGTTAGGTGCTGTTGGCCTTTTACTGCTGGTTGCGTGCGCCAATGTTGCCGGATTACTTGTGGCACGTGCTTCAGCGCGCCGCAAGGAATTGGCTGTTCGTGTCGCGCTCGGCGCGGGCCGCCTACGTCTCATTCAGCAGTTCCTGGCCGAGTCCTCCGAGCTTTCGTTTGCTGGTGGTTTACTCGGAGTCGTGCTGGCGATATCGGCAATTCGTGCGCTTCCAGCGATTCTTCCGGCAAATTTGCCTCGACAACAAGAGATCGCCATCAACACGCCGGTTCTGCTGTTCGCCTTGGCCGCGACCATAACGGATGCCCTGTCGCTCGGGTTGTTTGCCGCATGGCGCTTCGCTCGCGGAGACGTGCAGGAATCTCTGACCGCCAGCTCTCGTTCGTACGCAGGTGGCGCTTCGAGTCACCGGGTTCGAGCTTTTCTGGTGACCGGCGAAATCGCTATCACGCTCTTGATCTTGATCGGCGCCGGACTTCTCGGCCGCAGCTTCTTGCGTCTGATCTCAACAACTCCGGGCTTTCGCCAGACGAACTTAGTCACTGTCCAGTTTTCGCTCCCAACGGCTCTCGATTTCCACCAGGACCAGTCAGCCGCGGCGCGGCAGATCCAGTTATTGGAGGATTTAGCAAACCGCCTGCATGCGATTCCCGGTGTCCAAAGCCTGGGCTTAGCCGGTGCTATGCCGGTCGCGGCTGGCGACAACCTCGCGGATGGAGATTTCCTGATATTGAATGGCCAAAAGCCACCTGGCAATTTCGATGAATGGGACCGCATTGGCCAGAATCGTTCAAACGTCGGGCACGCTCTTTACGCCGTTGCGGACCAGGGTTACTTCCGCACACTGCGAATTCCGCTGATCCTGGGGCGGCTCTTCGATGATCGTGACGGCCTCAATGCGCCCCATACCGCGATAATCAGTCAAACATTGGCTCGCGAGCGCTGGCCCAATCAGGACCCGCTAGGTCAAGTCATCGATTTCGCCAATATGGACGGAAACCTGAAGCCGCTCACCATTATTGGTGTCGTTGGCGATGTTCGCGCAAGCGGCCTCGATGCTCCTCCGAGCCCCATCATCTACGTTAATTACCACCAACGTGGCATGAACCTTAATTCGTCGCCAACAATCCTCATCCGGAGCACTGCGGCATTAGGAGAAATCGCTCCCGCCACACGCAAAATTTTCCACGATCTCGCGCCCGATGTTCCCGTCAAGTTCTCTACGTTTGCTGATGAAATGGGCGGCTGGCTCGCGGACCGTCGTTTTCTGCTCTTTCTTGTGGGTGTATTCGCTGCCGCAGCTTTGGGTCTCGCCGCTGTGGGTATTTACGGGGTCATCGCATTCTCGGTCACGCGCCGCACCCAGGAGATCGGCATCCGGATGGCGTTGGGCGCTCTGCGCGGGGACGTACTGCGTCTCATCGTGGGCGAAGGCGCCCGGCTTGCGCTTGCCGGCGTGGGCATTGGCATTGCTGCATCCCTATTCGTTACGCGCCTTTTATCGAGCCTGCTTTTCGGCATCAGCGCTACAGATCCGATTACATTCGCCGGGGTCGCCGTGCTTCTTGCTCTGGTCGCGCTGCTCGCATCGTATATTCCCGCGCGCCGCGCTATGCGCCTCGATCCCAATTACGCGCTGCGTCACGAATAGCTCGTCGGGTGCAGTCGGTCGTGGTTCCGCTCGGCGTAGAGCGCCTAAGTCAGCGCACTCAGTTGTTCTGATATGCGAATGTTTGCTGACGAATCAGCCGCTGCTGAACGGGTCGGATCTGCACCACGGGGCTGATGCGGTTCATGACCGTCATGACGTTACCTGCGTAAGCGGCGTTGGGATTGTAGATCCGGAGCTTGCCGGGCACGTCGCGGTTGCGATATAAGGGACTGCGCCCCAACTTGAAGGCGACTTCCTGAATGCCGGAACGGATGGTTGCGAATGGCTGGAGGCCTTGGTTCCAGCCGAAGATGTTGTTGTTGCGGTAAGCTTTGCCGCCTCCGGATTCGATCACCGAAATGCTGGGCAGCAGACGCCAATCGAGGTGGTTCTCATCGGCGGCCTGCACGAAGTCGTCCGCCAGGTTCACCACCGGACAATGAAGTCCCGAAAAGAACTTCTTGAGGCGGACCGTGCGGGGATCGGCAGGGGGAGCCGGAGCTGCTGGCTGTAGCTGCGAAGCGGGTTTGGGGGGCACGGGTTTGGCGCTCGCGACCTTCTCCAGCCGCATGGTGAGCGGTAGCGCGACCAGCCCGAAGGCAACTATCATCTGCTTCGGCAATGCCGACAGCGATTTTCGCATGCAGGTATAACGAACTTGCATAGGGCTATTCTAGCAGCCTATGAGTTAAGTTCCGTTAAAGTCTACCAATTCTCATAGGATGAAACGCCGGTTTTATGAAATGCAAAAGTACGCTGTGCTCGCGGCTCAGATTCGGCGTTTTCGGTCAGGTCGGCGCTGTCGGTCAGCTCTTCTGTGCCGGCAGCACAGCCACAGACGTTCGTGGGAACGCGAATTTGTGGCCGAACTCATCGATGAGGTTCACCTGGCATTCGTAAGTGCCTGGCGCGATGTTCGATAGAGGAACGGTGATATGAACGGGCACGGCAGCGCGGCTTGCAGCCAGGCGCGAGGCGCGGACGGGCGGGCTCTCGAATATCTTTTTGTTCGCCTGGAAAAGCGACAAGCTGGCCTCTACATCGGCAGCCCGGAAGTTCTCGGGAAGGCTATCCGGGATGACCGGATCATAAACCTCGAGGTAGACCAGCATGCTCTGCGCCGGACGGAAGACCTTGGTTACGTTCGGAACCAGCTTCTGCCCGTTCTCGATCAGCGGGTTAGCGGCAACGAGCTTCTTATCGTTCTTCACGCCTGCCACTTGCTGGGCCAGCGGCTCACGCTGGTTGCTCAGGACGAGCGAACTGGTGCGCAGCGTCTTCTTCGATGACAGATCAGGGATGGTGAATGGCGTCTCGAAGGTGCCGATCTTGCCTTCGCCGTTTTCACGCGCGACAAAGCGGATCTTGTATTTGCCGGGGCTGAGAGTCACCCCGGTGTCGTATTGAATGCTCTTCTGGATCACCAGCCCGGCCACGCTCTGATCGACTTTCAGTGGAATCGTGTCCCGCACCGTGGCTGCCGATCGGTTGCGGTCATCGAAAACCTCGGCAATGAAGTCCAGTTCGGTTGCCTGTTTCGATCCTTTGCCGCGGAAGGCGAGAGCCGAACCAGGGATCTTCACCGCAATGGGCGCAAAGTATTTGTCCTTGTCCAGGCGGAAGTAATCTACCTCGACGGCGAGCGGTAGATCGGTGACTGGATTGTCGGAAAGCAACGCCTGTGAGAGTTGGGCCTCGCGATCGGAATCAGCCATACGGGCGAACGTAGTGGGTCCATAGTAGCCCTGGCGGTACTCGAGCTTGGCCCGGAGAGCGGCACGCTTTGGGGCGAGCTTCACCTGAATGCGGCGATAGCGCCCATCCTGAGCTGTGTTGGAGCTGACATAAGAAAGTACGTAGTAGCTGGTGAAGTCCTGTTGCACCTGGCGCATACCTTCGGTCAGGTCATTCGAATCGAGGAGCGCCTTGCCGCCCGTCTCGAGGGCCAGGCTGGCGAGGGTTTCCTGCTGGTTATTGAAGTTCTCCTTCAGCGAGCGCTGACCCGAGCCGTTGTAAAGATTGGTCCCTGCAGCCCCCTGCTGGGTGGCGTCGCCGCCCGGAACCAGCGCCGATAGTCCTCGGGCATCAATAGGATAGAAGGCCACGTTGGAGCGGACGGCGGTGTTTACTGTGGCCCGCAGTTGCGACTGATTATCGACGCCGCTCTTTTGAATGCCGCTGGATATATAGATTAGAGCTTTCTTTTCGGGAAACTGGCCGAGCGTGCGGGCGGCGTCTTCTAGCGCCGCGAGCTTCAGGTCGGCATTAAAGATGTTGAATTCGGTCTCATCGGCGACGAACTGGCCGCTCTGGTCCTGAGCATCCGGGCCGGTATCCGCCGCCTCAGCGTTTTCACTCGATTCCCCGATTCGAAACTTGTTAATGGCGGCGACAAGCAGGTCGCGATCCGAAGTAAAGTCCTGAACGGTTTTGAGCACCGTCCCGTAGGCCATCACGGACACCATGTCACTGGAGGTCATCTGGTTGCTCAGGAACTTGATGGCTGCGTTCTTGGCCCGGATCTGTTCCGCAGGCTCCATGGACGAGAAGTCGAAAAGAAGGACCATGAGGCGGCGGTCCTGATATTTGCTCAGAAGATCGCTCTTGGCGGCCGCTTTTTCCACATCCGGGTTGTAGCCCTTCGGCTGCTCGGGCGGGCGCTGCTGGAGTTGTTGATCGATGGGCGGAAGAGTTGTGTTAGCCAAATGCTGTAGATCGACAGCTTGCAATTTCTGCGGTTTGCCGTCCTCCAACACCTGGAAATCGTCCTTGGTAAGGTCTTCGATGGGCCTGCCATTGCGGTCGAGGACGCTGACGTTCACGATGACTACGTTGGTCGTACTCGAGAATGTGGCTCGATGCTGCTGCCCAACCAGGGGTTGCCAGAACAAGCAACGCGGAAAGTGCAATCGCGGAGAATTTCAAAACCGGAACCTCACGACGGCATTCATGCTGCGCATAGACCCTGCCGCGCTGGGCAGGCCGTAGTTGACGGCATTTACGACCGTGTACAGATTGGTGTAATTGACGTGATTCAAAACGTTGTTTGATTCGAGGCGGAACTCGAGGCGGCGGCGCTCTGAAAACGTAAAGGAGCGGGCGAACGCCAGGTTCAGATTGAATGTTCCGGGACCGGGTATGGTATTCCGGCCGGCGTCGCCGTAGGTGCCGGCGACTGGGATCGTGAAAGCGTTCTGATTGAAGAACCCGCTCCCGGTGTCGATAGCTTCGCCGGTAGCCTCGGCACGCTCATTACCGATGCCGCCGGTTTGGGCGAGTTGAGTGGCATTGCCGAGAACCCGAGCGGTAAGCGGATTTCCGGTCTGCGCCGTCACTGACCCACTGAGCTGCCAATCTTTCAAAAGCCGACCGAGCTTCGAATCGGAGGGTATAGAGGAACCGGGGCCGCCGGCCGTCGACATCCAAACGAAGCTTGTCTGAAATTCATGACGTACATCGAAAGCCGAGAGGCCACGGTCGGCCGAGATATCTAGCCAATTCTGGATGGTGGTGTTACCGGCACCGCCCAGGCTCGGCGAATCGTCGATGGATTTTGCAAACTGATAAAAAGCGCTAAACGAAAAGCCATGATTGAAGCGCCGGTTCACACGCAACTGGAGCGCGTTGAAGATCGAGTTGCCGACGGGCTCGTCGTAGGTAAAGCCAACGGCTTTACCAAGCTGGTCCTCTTGCAGCAGTAGGCCCGAGCTCCCGGGCGGCGGCTCATTGGGAAGGACACGCACGTCGAGATGTGTACCTTTGGTGCCCTGATAGCCCGCTTCGACAAAGAAGCCGCCGGCGAAATCGTGCTGAATGCTAAAGTTCCACGTTCCGGCGTACGGCGTGCGATAGAAACGGTCGACCGCGAATGTGTTGGTAATCGACTGCGCCGGGATGGCCAGAAAGCCACGGTCAAGCGTCAGGACGTTGGCGGCGCTGGTATTGATGGCGTTGGATACAGCGAAAGGCGGCTGTTGTGCGAGCTGCTGCGCTAACGAGATGTACCCTTGCTCGTTGTAATAGATACCGTAGCCGGTGCGGATGATGGTGGAGCGTTTGGTCCAGGGCACTTTCCAGGCGAGCGCGACGCGCGGGGCCCAGTTGTTCCGGTCGGGGTTGATCAGACCGGAGGGAAAAAGCCCGGTGTAGGGGCCGATCTCGCCGGGAGTAACCACCGCTACATCGCTGAAACCGGGTGCGATGTCGAGATTAGCCAAATGTCCGTATTCCTGCGTGAGGGGTGTGAAGTATTCGTATCGCACACCGATCAGAAGCGTCAGATTAGGCCGGACTTTCCAGTCGTCCTGGGCGTAAGCCACCGATTGATTCTGGTTGAAGTAGTTGCTGGTATCCCCATAGCGAATTGAGCTCGATTGCGGATAACCCAGAAGAAAATCGGCGAAGTCGTAGCCGCTACCCGTCGCGGGTTGTCCACTGGCCGTCAGGGCGCTGGTCGCGATGCCCGTAAAGCTGAACGTGCCGCGGCCATTGGGATCGGTGCGTGTGCTCCAATCGGCACGGGTAAAGCTCATCCCCAGCGTGATGCCATGCACGCCTTTGATGACGTTCACGCTTTCAGAACCGGACTGGGTCTGATTGCGTGTGAGGCTGGCGGCGGAGTCGGACAGAGCAGCGAAATTGGTGAAATTCAGGGTGGGCGGACCATAATCCAGCGGGTTGCTCGAAATCCCCGCAATGCCGAGCTGCGCCGCTATGTTGGGCACCAGCGAGAAATAAGGGGTAACCTCAGTGCGATTGCGATTGAAGCGCACGCTGACGGTGTTCAGAAGGTTCGGACTGATGTTTCGGACCCATTGAACCTGCGAGTTCAATCCGTAGCCGCTGGTTTTGTCCGAGACTCCAAACCACTGCGCGGTGTCGCCGTTTCGGTCCTGAAACTGAAAGTTTACCGAGAGCCGGTCCCGCTTGCTTACGTTGCGGTTCACCCGTAGGCCGACATTGTCGCTGTTGCTGGGCGCGGCGGTTTCGAATTGATAGTTGTTGGCGCTGCCGGGTTCGTTCGGAAGTGGATAGTACTTCAGGAGGCCGAGGGCGATCGGGTTCAACAGATTGGCGGGAATCACATTGCCTGGGAACGGCTGCCGGGTCGCGGGATTGAAGATGGTGACCGGTACCGCCGTCGCAGATGTTCCCAGCGATTGCGTTGCCTGCGAGAAGTCGCCGCCCCGTTCTGCCGCGCTCGGCACAGTTTCCGCGAAGAGTTGCGGCGCGCGCGAGCGGGTGCCGAAATAGGTAAAGAAGAATTGAGTGCTCGGGTCCTTAACCAGGTGCTTCACGACAAGCGGTCCGCCAAAGATCAGGCTGAAACGGCTCTGGGCGTAGGCCGCCTGCGGAACGTCGAGGCCGTTCAGGGAGAACGGTTTCGCGTTCACCGCGGAGTTGGCGAGCGAGAACGAAGCCTGCCCATGAATCTGCTGGTTGCGTCTGCGGAAATTACCGAATTGTGCGCCTGCTGTTTGACCGCGGCGGCCGTTGTTGTTTCGAGTGTTGCCGCCGGGACCACGCCCACCAGAACCGCCGCCGCGCGGGCCACCACCGCCGAAGCCGCCTCCGCCGAAACCCGGACCGCCCGGACCGAATCCGGGCGTGTCCGCCAACCGATACACCGAATCCAGGAGCGCCGTTTTGCGCCTCGATACCGCCGCCCATGCGAACGTCAGGCCCGGAATCGGCATCGCGTCCCTGTTGCATGCCCGGGCTCAGACTGCCCGAAACAACGAATGATTCATCGCCGCCGGCACTGGCGGTCTGAGTGGTTTCGGCCTGTGTCGCCGAGATGGCGGC
Organism: uncultured Acidobacteriaceae bacterium; assembly: GCA_963842195.1. Classification (GTDB taxonomy): domain Bacteria; phylum Acidobacteriota; class Terriglobia; order Bryobacterales; family Bryobacteraceae; genus Bog-105. The sequence goes on along the minus strand of CAWJFN010000017.1, from coordinate 52,283 downwards.
TTCGGTTGGGTCTGCCGGGGCGGAGCCCGTTGCGCCACGCTGAGCGAACTGCTGCAGCCGTCGCACAGCCTGCGACTCCTTCAGGTGCAGGCTAAAATTCATGGGCCCTTTTGCGGACGAAAAGTCGACGGAGTTCTTCAGCGGATCGAACCCGAACATCTCGATGGTTATTGTCCACGTCCCGCCGGCAACGGGCGGGAAGGTGTAGTGGCCGTCGGTGTCGGTCACGGTCGAGAGTGTCTCGGTGCCCTGCGTAATGGTGACGACGGCGCCGGGAATGGGCTGATCGCCGGAGTGCACAAATCCGCTCTGGGCGAATAGACAGACCGGCACGACAGTCGTCAGCAGGAACGTTTTGAGCGTCGTTTGGAGCAAGCCGATGAGAATCTCCTACTGTGGAAGACTGTTGGTAACGATGTCGCGTGCAGCGCGGAGGTTACCCGGCCCGCAGCTTGGGCTGTAAAGATTGGTGAATCTGATACGGTTAACGAATGGCGACCGATTTGGAAACTTTAAGGTCCGAGATTCAAGAATACCTGACGGGATCGGAACTAGCTATTTTCCACGGTTACGCAGGCTTTGAAGATCGGATTTCGGTGTATTGGGATACCGATAAGCATCCCGATTTCCGGCCCTTTCTGCAAGCTGCGGAGAAGGCGGGCGCCAAATTGGTAGTGCTTCATCATCAGGTCTTCGCATTAGACGATATCGACGAGATACTAGAGGAGATAGCGGAAGCGAACCTCTCGCGCGAGGAGCGGAAACAATATGAAGTGCGCATCCGCGAGCTTCAGAAATATGAGGGCTTCACGTGCGGAGTGGAGCTTTCGTTTGTCGTCGACGGGCGAGTTTATGCATACCACAAGCGCACCGACTGGTATTTGGCCTGGGAGGAGATTGTCAACGAGCTGGATGCGCTGATGGATGCCGATGAGGACTCGGAAGAAGATGGCTCGATGCCCGGATATTATTCGGCAAACTGATGGCGACGTCCGACATTTTAGGTGAGCAAGCGGCCGACCGAGCGGCGCTGGGTGCGGCCAGCGGCGCGATGGATTCTGCCGGATACGGCCGATGATGCTGTAATGGCGCTTGCCGGAGCGCTAAACGTGCAGCGCGCAGTGGCGGCCATCCTGCTGCGGCGCGGATTTGCAGACGCGAAGACCGCGCTCGAGTTCTTGTCTCCGGCGCTTACGCTGTTACACGACCCGCTGCAGATGCGCGACATGGATCGTGCGGTCGATCGTCTTGGCCAGGCTCTCTCGCGCCAGGAGCCCGTACTGCTCTATGGCGACTACGATGTCGACGGCACGTCCTCTATTATCGTGCTGAAAAAGGCGCTTGAAATCCTGGGCGGGCAGGTCGATTTTCACGTGCCGCATCGGCTGAAAGAAGGCTACGGAATGCGGGCCGACGTGGTCGAGAAGGCGGCAGAAAAAGGCGTGCGCCTGATCGTAAGCGTCGATACCGGAATCCGGGCGGCCGAAGTCGTGCGGCATGCGTCGAGACTCGGCATCGACGTGATAGTCACCGATCATCACTTGCCCGATGAAGATCTACCGCCGGCAGTTGCAGTGCTGAATCCGAACCGGCCAGATTGCCTTTACCCCAACAAACATCTGTGTGGAGCGGGCGTGACGTTCAAGCTGGTGCAGGCGCTTCTCGATCGCAGCAACTTGCCTGAGCGCAGACGGGCCGCTCTGCTCGAATCCTTTCTGAAGCCTGTCGCGATCGCGACCGTGGCGGATATCGTCCCGCTCGTCGGGGAAAACCGAATCATCGTGCATCGTGGGCTCTCCGGACTGCGCCAGGTGCGGAACCCAGGATTGCGGTCATTGATGACGGTGGCGGGCTTCGACGATGGCGAGTGCCCATCGGCGCACCAGGTGGCATTTCGCTTAGCTCCCCGCATCAACGCGGCAGGGCGAATGGCGAGCGCCCGCGATGTCATTGAACTGTTTCTCACCGACAGCGCCGATCGCGCCCGCGAGCTTGCCGAACAACTCGACGCCTTTAACCGCGAACGCCAAAAGGTTGAGGCGGAGATCGTCGAAGAGATCGTTAAGCAATGCGAAGACGCTTCGTATGGAGATTTCTCGCCTGCGATGGTCTTCGCCGGCACCGGCTGGCACCTTGGCGTGCTTGGCATCGTTGCCAGCCGGCTGGTCGAGCGTTTCAGCCGTCCGGTATTCGTTTTGAGCGATGCCAGCACGGAGGCCAACGGAGCGGACGGCTATCTCTCCGGGCTCCGGGCGAAGCATTCCGGCGTTTCATCTGTTAGAGGCGCTCGAGAGCATGCCCGATCTGTTCACGAAATTCGGTGGCCATCGGCAAGCGGCCGGTGTGACGCTGTTAAGTGGTCAGATCGATAGCTTCCGGCAGCGCTTCAGCGAGTTTGCTGGCGCGCGCTTGAGCGATGACGACCTGCGCCCCGAGTTCAGCGTGGATGCGGAGGTCGCATTCTCCGAGTTGAGTGAGCGCTGCGTGCAGCAAATCCTGGGTCTTGGGCCATTTGGATTCGGAAATCCGGCGCCAGTGCTCTTGGCACGCGAGGTAGAAGTGGCGGGTCCCGCTAAGGCGATCACGGAAGGCAAGCACTTCAATGTGCCGCTTCGGCATCAAGGGCGGCTGCTGTTTTGCAAGGCGTGGAATTTCGGCGATCGAGCTCACTGGTTCACTCCAGGCAACAAGCTCGATGTTTTGTACCAGATCGAGGACGATCCGGCTTCGAGGAAGCGCGGCTACGGGTCGTGGTGTCTATCGCTGAAAGATGTGCGACGCGCTCCCGACCGCACAGGCGGAATTGTCGCCGTTGTGCGCGGATAAAAGGGATGGATCCACTGGTTGACGGCGGCGCTGAAGGTGCGCGATCGAGCCCGTGCACCGTTTTCACGATTTAAGGTCGGGGCCGCCATTGAAGATGAAAGCGGCCGCATTTTCACGGGCTGCAACGTCGAGAACGCAACCTACGGGTTGACCATCTGCGCCGAACGCGTCGCCCTGTTCAAGGCAATTTCGGAAGGCGCCGGGCGGTTAGTACGCATCGCGGTTGTGGCCGACAGCGATGTGTTGACGCCGCCGTGCGGAGCCTGCCGCCAACTTCTGTGGGAGTTCTGCGGGGACGCGGAACTGTTGCTTGCGAATCTCGCCGGTAAGCAGGAGATCACGTCAGTGGGGCGCATCTTCCCCCGACCATTCGATGCAAGCTTTATTGCGCGAGTTCTCTAAAGACTTGAGCGCGAGACCCCGCGCTACCGATGTGAACTCATCCCCGGTGCGAATCTTTTCCGCGCCGAAGCGTGCCTCAAATATGCGCCGTACGGCGAGCACGAATGATGATCCTCCAGTGAGAAAGACGCGGTCGACTGCGGCACGATTGGCGCCTGTGCGATTGAACAGAGCATCTAAATGCTTCTCAATCAGATGCAATTCGTCCTCGATCCACTTTTCAAACGCCGCACGCTGGACCTGGGCCTCGAGTTCGACATCGCCATCCGTGAACCGAAACACCGCCTGCTCGGCCTGTGAAAGCGTGATCTTCACGCTCTGGACGGCACGGTGGAGCTGATACCCGAGATCGTGAGTGACCAGATAAACGAGCGCATCGAGCTTTTTCCGATCAACGGCCTGCACGGCAACGCTCCGCAATAAATTCAATGTCTCGGACGATCGAAGGAACGAGAGGTGGTGCCATCGCTCCAGCTTGAAATATACCCAGCTCGGAACCGGCAGCAGCTTGCCGTTTGAACGCAGCATCGAACCGGATCCTAGGGCGGGGGAAACGAGATTGCGAACGATCTTGGCGTCGAAGGAATCGCCGGCAATACCCACGCCTTCATTGCCTAGCACTTCGCGCGCGAGTCCCTTGTCAACGCGCAGGCGCGGACCGACCCGAAGCAGCGAGAAATCGGTAGTGCCGCCGCCGAAATCACCGATAAGAATCAGCTCATCGTGGTCGAGTGTTGATTCATAGTGGTAGGCAGCAGCGACGGGCTCTAACTCGAAGTCGGTCTGCTCGAATCCGGCCCTCTCCAGCGCGACACGAAGCCGGGCGACGGCGTAGTCGTCATCGTCAGTAGATTCGGCTCCGACGAAGCGCACGGGCCGGCCCACGACAGCAGTTCGGATATCGATCCCCAGCTGCCTTTGCGCTTCCGCTCGGATATCGGAAATGATTCGTGCGACCAGATCTTCAAATTGGAATTGCTTACCGAAAACTTCTGTGGATCGCAGATTGCGGCTGGACAAAAACGATTTGAGAGATTGAACGAGGCGGCCCTTTTCGTCGGCATCGAGATAACGTTCGATTCCGCTGGGGCCGCTCCAGGATTTGATGGTTCTGCGCCCTGCCTCGCGCAGACTCTCCAGATATAAGAGTGATCGGTAAGATTCGGTAAACCCGGCGCGCTGCGGGAAACGCGCAACGCTGACGGTGCCGTCCGGCCGCGCCAGGGCGACAGAGCTGTTCGTGGTGCCGAAATCGAGGCCGATAGACACTCTCTGAGCATCTCAGACGCAATGCGGCCTCACCATGCGTCCCGATTCGCAATTGTGACCCGGTACAGCGGCTTGTCCTTCTCTGCCGGATCCATGGTGAACTGTTCTTCCGTTTTCGACGAATCGTAGCCGCGCCACAACCAGGCGAGCGACTCCGGCAGATCAATCGCCGCCTGTGCCGAATCGTGCGTCGCCGCACCGAACCGGAAGTGGAAATCGTAGTCGCGCATTTTCAGCGAATTCGCCATCTGGATGTTTTGCAGCGGCCACGATCCGAACTGATTTTCGAGATCGTCCTGACCGTCGCTCATCCATACGCGTATGTTTCGCTTCGGCATGTTGCGAATCATAAATGGATACACGTTGCCGCCGTCGAGCTTCTCCTCCGGATGCCACTGAATCGAGGCGTAACTTCCGATGGTCGAATGCACGCGCGCAAACTTGTCCGGCATGAACCAGGCTGCGTTCAAAGAGCAGATGCCCCCGGACGACTCGCCGGCTATGGCACGGCTGTAACCGTCCTGGCGAAGCTTGTAAGTCTTTTCCACCTCGGGCAAGACTTCTTCCAACAGAAAGCGATCGTAACGGTCGCTGACAGTGTCGTATTCAACTGATCGCATCGGCTTGCCATCCGGCGATGTGCCGGGCGCAATCATCACGTGCACCATTGGTGGAATCAGCTTTGCCGCGAGTAAATTCTCTGTCACTGTGAACAAACGCAACCGTCCTAAGTCGCCGGTTGCGACGTTCTGGCCGTCCTGCCAGATCATCACCGGCGCAGGGACGGCCGGGTCTACTCCGGGCGAAGCATAGAACCAGAAGTCCGCTTTCATGCCGTCGTAAATTTTGCTGGTGATCGTCTGCTTCTGGCTGACTTTACCCTTGGACACGCCCGGCCGCGGATACGAATCCGGGTTGTAGCCGGGCACATCAGAGCGGTTGCCGGCCGCCTTGCCGTCCGCGTAGTATTGATACGCGTGTGTCACGCCCACACGCATTAAAGCGGTACGCATCCATAATTTGGAGCCCGGGATTTGAGTCATTGGCAACGGAGGTTGCTGATCAATCGAAACTCCCGCCTGCGACGCCTGCTGCGGGGCGCCGTCACGTCCCGAGCTTAGGTCGGTTACGAACAGAAAATCCTGGCCCCAAACAGCCGTCCCGCCATGAGGACCGAGCGTCGTGGTGACTGCTTCGGCGAATCCGGCCGTCGCAGGACCCTGCCGCGCCATTTCAATCAACTGCTCCAACGGATACTGCAGCGCGAAGCCGAGACGCGGCAGCATCAAGATCAGCAAGAAGCTTCCGGTTTTCATGTTCGATGTAAGGCCCATCGCATGGCCCGGCCCGATGCTATCACGCGCGCTCGGTGTGGCGGGCCTATGCCATAATCGCGTGCATGAACGGCCGTGGTGTCGCGGCACTCATGGCGTTTGCCAGTTCGATGTGTGCGCTCGCGGCTGTGCCCGATGCAGCAGCGGATGCAAGCAAACACGCGGAGACCGGCGTCCAGTACGCGCGCGACGGCAATCTGGTCCGTGCAGAAGAAGAATTGCGCCGTGCCGTGAAACTCGTCCCGAACGACGCGTCTTATTTGACAAGCCTCGGAGGGATTCTCGGCATGCAGGAAAAATTCGCCGAGGCGAACGTCTACTTTGAACAAGCCGTGACACTTGATCCAAACAACGCGCCGGCGCGGCGAAATTTGGCTGCAAACGAGTGGCGCTTAGGACAGCTAAAGCCAGCCCAAGCGAATTTGGAAACTCTATTGCGCACGCAACCAGACGATCAGGCCGCGACTCTGCTCCTGGGCATGGTCTTGGAAAACGAGCACGAGTACGCTCGCGCCGCGAAACTGCTTTCGTCCGTATCGGACTTAGTTAGTCAGCGTCCTGAGTCACTAGCTGCGCTAGCTAACTCGTATTACCACACGGGGCAGCGCGCGGAAGGGCACAACGTTCTCGAAGCACTGCTCGGGCGGACCGTTGCGCCGCAGGGAATCTTTGCGGCGGCAGGGATCGCCGCGCAGGCCAAGGACTACGGAATCGCTGAGCAGCTCTTCGAATCGATCCGAACTACTTATCCCGATCCCGCGCGCGTCGATTACAACCTCGCGCTGATTTACGGCCTGAAAGGCCACGAGGCAATGAAACGGGACGAGTTTACCGATGCGGTGCAATCCTTCAGCCGCGCTGTGAAGCTCGATCCAAAATCGCTCGACGCGCAGGTGGGCTTGGCTTCTGCCAAGTGGGCGGCCGGGATGCGCTCCGAGGCAGAAGCGCAGTTCCAGACCTTGGTAAAAGAGCATCCACGTGACGCAATCGTAGATGAAACGTACGGGCGCTCACTACTCAATTCGGCGACGGACGATGCAGCGCTCAGCCGAGCCTCGCAGCTGCTGACGCAAGCAACGCGGTTGGATCCCTCCCGTCCGGAGCCGCATTTCGAGCTCGGGACGCTCGAGCTGAAGAGAAGCACCGGTGATGCTTCTGCCGCATCGCTGCATCGCGCTTGCGAGCAACTCGAAACGGCAGCGCGCCTGGGCATGAATGACAGCCAACTCCACTACGCGTTAGCTCGCGTTTACCGCCGGCTTGGGCGCGAAGGCGACGCGACACAACAAATGCGCTTGTACGAGGACATGAAGGCGATCGAAAGCAAGTAAATGCGCTGGACCGCCATCTTGCCCAGCGCCGCTCTGGCGGCGTACATCGTCACTCAGATGCCACAGACAACTGTACGTGCTAGCCAAGAAATTTTCAGCGACGTCACCGATCAGGCCGGAATTCACTGGCGTCACTTCAGCGGCGAGTCTGAAGAACGGTACTTGATTGAGGCGATGGGCGGCGGTGTTGCCTTCCTCGATTTTGACAGGGACGGACGCCAGGACCTGTTCTTCGTCAATGGCGGCGAAACACCCAAAGCGAGAAGTGGGAATCTAGTCCAAAACGCTCTGTACCGGAATCTCGGCGACGGCAAATTCGAGGACGTGACGGAGAAGTCCGGTCTCGCACGGGTGCCTTTCTACGGTATGGGCGTCGCGGCCGGCGATTACGATAACGACGGCTACCCGGATCTCTTTATTACCGGGTATCCGGCCTGTGCGCTGCTGCACAACAACGGCGATGGAACGTTCACTGATGTCACCGAGAAGAGCGGTGTGACAAATGCGGGACGATGGGCGGCGAGCGCCGCCTGGGTGGATTACGATCGTGACGGCCGCCTCGATTTGTTCGTTGCCAATTACGCCAAGTTCTCGTATGAGCATGGCCCGCATTGCGACTATCATGGCGTACGGACGTATTGCGCGCAGACGGCTTATGAAGGCGAGAGGCCGACTTTGTATCACAACAACGGTGATGGCACATTCACCGATGTGACGGAACGGAGCGGCATCGCGAAGCTCATCGGCCGTGCCTTGGGCGTGGTCGCGATTGACGTGAATGATGACGGCTGGCCCGACCTTTTCGTGGCGCGTGACGCTTCGCCCAATCTGTTGCTCATCAACCAACGCGACGGCACTTTCAAAGACGTCGCGATGAATGCCGAAGTGGCGCTTAGCGAGGATGGTTTGGCCCGTGCCGGTATGGGGGTCGATGCCGGCGACGCCGATGGCGATGGCCGGCCCGATTTCATCGTCACTGATTTCAATGATGAGCAGCATGTCTTGTTCTTGAATTCGGGCCAAGTTTCGTTTCGCGACTGGACCCGACCGTCTGGCCTGGCGGCTGCAACGCACTCGTTCGTCGGGTGGGGCGCGCATTTCATCGATTTCGATAACGACGGCAATCTTGACCTGATGCTCGTCAACGGCCATATCAACAGCGTTATTGAGAAGACTCGCGTCGATGTGCTTTACCGTGAGCCTCCGCTGCTACTGGCCAATAACGGGCACGCCGTTTTTCAAAATATCAGCCGTGAGGCGGGACCAGTCTTCCGCAACCGCTACTTGGGCCGTGGCCTTGCAGTGGGTGACTTCGACAACGATGGCGGTGTCGATGCGGTGTTCACGAATCTAAACGCAAGCCCCGTGCTCCTACACAACAACGTTGGCCATCTGAACGCGTGGATCGGGATTGAACTCGAAGGCACGGCAAGTAATCGTGATGCAATCGGTGCGAAACTGACCCTCACCTGTGGACAACGCAAGTTCGTGCGCTGGGTTACGGGAGGAGCGAGCTATCTGTCCTCTCATGACCATCGGGTGGTGTTCGGCTTGGGAAGTACCCCGGTTGCCAGTGCAAAGCTGGAGATCCGTTGGCCCAACGGCGAGAAACAAGCTGTAACCGGGCTCAAGCTGAATCAGTACCAGCGAATCAAAGAGTAAACACACCGCGAATATCGTTGGGGCGGTAAAGCCAGCTCCGAATTCGTTGTTGCCGAGTACTTTGTATGATAAAGTGTAGCGATGATCGATCCTTCGGAACCGTTTGCGCGCACTCTCAAACCGTTGTGGCGGCCGCGTGCGATGTCCGAAGCGCCGGAGCTCGACCCGATGCTTCCCGCGGGCGTACGTGAGCCGCGGTATGCGCTGCTGATTAATCCTTTCTACCCCAAAGATGCGCATGCAAGTTTTGGCAAGCATGTGCTCACGCCGACTCTGGCGCTGACAAGCTTTGCCGCGACAACGCCGGCGCACTGGCGCCTTGAGTACTGGGACGAAAATCTGCTGCACGGGCGTCCGCCACATCAGCCAATGCCTGAGCTGGTGGGCATCACTGTACATCTTACGTTTGCAAAACGCGCGTTTGAGCTGGCCGATTGGTATCGAGATCGCGGAAGCAAAATAGTGCTGGGCGGGTTGCACGTCTTATCGTGTCCCGAGGAGTGCTTGCCGCATGCCGATGCGCTCGCGCTCGGAGATGGCGTGCAGACATGGCCGCGCATTCTCGCTGATTGCGAGAACGGCAGGATGCAGAAGACCTATTCGGCGAGCTACGAAAATCAGTACCGTGAAGACCCGGCACCTCGGCGTTCGATATTGCCGCGGAGCAGCTTCCTGACCAAGGCGAGTTTGATCGCGACTCGAGGTTGCCACAACCGGTGCAGCTTTTGCTATCTGGCGACAGACGGCCTGCGCATGCCGTACCGAATGCGGGAACCGGCGCAAATTGCTGCCGAGTTTTGCGCAAGCGGCGAGCCGTATGGTGTATTCGTCGACAACAATCTGGGATCAAAGCGCGATTACTTAACTGCGTTATGCCAGGCGCTGCGGCCGATACGAAAAATCTGGAGCGCAGCGGTAACGATCGACGTCACCGATGACCCCGCACTGATTCGCGAGATGGCGTTGGCGGGCTGTACAGGCGTGTTCATCGGTTTCGAATCGCTATCGGACGATAATCTTGCTGATGCGCGAAAGAAAACGCCGAAGACAGCGGATTACGAACGGCGGGTGCGAATGCTGCATGATCACGGCATTCAGGTGAACGGCTCCTTCGTGCTGGGGTTCGATCACGACAGAAAAGATGTGTTCGCGCGGACGGCGGAGTGGGTGGAGAGCAACCGGCTCGAATGCGCCACGTTTCACATCCTGACACCTTACCCGGCTACGCCCCTGTTCCGGCAGATGGAAACCGAAGGACGTTTGTTGCATCGCGATTGGACGCGCTACGACACCGCGCACGCAGTGTTTCGCCCGAAGCACATGACACCGGAAGAGTTGGAGCATGGATACGGGTGGACATATCAACGGCTGTTTTCGCACACGAGTATCTGGCGCAGACGGCCGGAGGACTGGCAGGCAGTGGCGCCGTATCTGGCGATGTCGTATCTGTACAAACGATCGAACCGGTTTTGGCATTTCCTGATCGGACATGATCTTGTGCACGCCGTCTGGCGGCCGCTGGTTGAGATCACGCGATGGCGGCATCTCCGGTTTCGGAAGCGATTGGAGGAATCGGGAGAAGCGAGCGCGGCCGGGGCGGTTGTGACTGCCGGAGTTTAGGCCGCAAGCGGCTCGTGTTCGCGCGCGAGCAGCGGACCGGATAGCGCCGATACAATAAATGGCGTGCGGGTTTGTTGCGCGATTGCCGCCCTCCTATGTGCGCGGCTGCTTGCCGAGCCATCCGCGAATATTCAGGAACTCGAAGCGGCTGCGCAACAGCGGCTGGCGGCCCGCGATGCAGAAGGCGCGCTCGCAATTTACAAGAAGCTGGCCGAACTGGTGCCGCGATCGGGATCCTACGAGGACGAAATCGGATTCCTGCTTGCCGCAACAAGCCGTGTGCCTGAGGCGATTCCGCACCTCCAACGTGCTACGCAGCTCAGTCCCGCGATGGCGCAAGCATGGTATCACCTGGGTGCGGCGGAGATGCTCAACAGCCGAGCTGATGCAGGATTACGTGCACTGCAAAAGGCAGTGACGTTAGCGCCGAACGAGTCGGAATACCGCTTCCGGCTCGGGTCCGCTTATGAGAATCTAGGGCGCTACCGGGAGGCTGTTGTTGAGCTGCGTAGGGCGGCCGCCCAGACACCGGCTAACGCGAGCATATGGGCCTCGCTCGGCGCCGCGTTACAGCATCAGGACCAGCTGAAAGACGCGCGGGATGCTTACAGGCACGCGGTCGAACTTGAACCGTCGAATGATGAGATTCGGAACAGTTACGGTTATCTTCTGGTCAAAACGGGCGATCCGGCCAGCGGACTGCAGCAGTTTCGAAAAATCCTGGCGCATAATCCCGAGGAGCAGCACGTACAGGTGAACGTGGGTTTTGCCTATATCGGCGAAGGCCGTTACAAAGAGGCGATCGAACAGCTTTCGCGATTGACACGCAGTCATCCGGAGGCTTGGGATGCACGTTACGATCTCGGCGTCGCATACAAGCAAAGCGACGATCTTCAGCATGCCAAGGCGGAGCTGGAAAAGGCGGTGAAATTGTCGCCGGGGTTTACAGAAGGGCATTACGTGCTCGCCACCACGTACGTCGATGTGGGTGAAACGGATAAGGCCATTGACGAATTGCGCACAGCGATTGAGCAACGGCCTGGTTACGCGGATGCGTGGTTTGCACTTGGTCCACTCTTGAAGGACCGGGGCGATACCGATGGAGCGATAGACGCCTTACGTCATGCGGTCTCACTCGACGGAACCGACGCGGGAGCTTACAACACGCTCGGACTGCTGCTGCGCCGCAAGGGGGATCTGGAGGGCTCAAGGAAAGCCTTTGAAAAGGCAGCTGCGCTCAGGCAAGCGGAAGCCGATGAGAAGAAGAAAAAGCTGGACAAGGGCGCTGGCCGCGTTGGCAAATAGTCAGAACAGATTGGCTGAAACCTGCTCGGCTATCTCGCGCGTTTTTTCGATGAGCGACGCGGTCGAGGCAGAACGGTCGCTGGTCATCAGGGTGATAGAGAATAGCTGATCTCGTACTCGTCCAACAATCTCTTCGCACCTTCGTCCGTGCGCGTCCTTTATGCAGGCGGCAGCCTCGTTTCCAATGCCAGTCAAGGCCTCTGGCTGGTGGTTGTAACATGTCAGCGATTCCATAGCCGACCACTTGCCAGCTCCGCGCGGCAGAGGACCAATTTGGGCGCGTAGCCGGTAAACAGGTGAGTGCAGAGACCCGAATTCGCAGGCCGTGTAGTCTGCCTTTTTCTTCACAGTGCTATTTACGGGCCTGCCGAGGATGCTGGCGACCGTAGCTGCGTTGATCCAATGACAGGTCTGCTCAGCTTGACCGAAAAGCGGCAGTGCAATCAATACGGCGAAAAGTGAACTTCGCACTACGTGCCGTTTTGCTTTCCAGCCGCTTTTAGCTCTTCGCATTTCAGGATCTTGCCGCCTTCCTGAATGGTGTACAGACGATTGACATCAAGGTCTTTCAATTGATCCACCTGTCCGCTTAACCAGCGAACCTCGACTAAGTCAACCTTCCTTGCCTGATCAAGTCCAAAATGCATTCGCAGATCATTTTGGGAAAAGTAGCTACCTCCGCTGCGTAGCTCGTCGACTTGTGTCAGCGGCTTCGGTACATCGGGCTTGTTCCTGGCGGTCACGATCACGCGCGTGCCGATCCCAGTCCGGTTCGATTTGACTCCGACCAGCTTGATCTTGATCCAATTTCGATTCAGCGTCGAATCACACCGAAGGAGCTGCGGAATCGCGTTAACGCAATTGACCGCAATATCGATATCGCCATCGTTATCGTAATCGCCGAATGCGCAGCCACGCGCCGGAGCACCCTCGAGAATACCCGGACCGCCCTGTTCCGTGACTTCCTCGAAGCGGCCGTTTTGCAGGTTACGGTAGAGATATTTGTGCTCGGCGTACTTCAGATCAGCATTTGACTTATCGACCTCGGGATATACATGCCCGTTCGACATCAAGATATCCAGCCATCCATCGTTATCCATGTCAAAGAAACCGACGCCCCACCCGAGAAGGCGCGTGTTCACGCCGAGTCCACTCGGATACGTGCGGTCTTCAAAACTGGCATCACCGAGATTCGTATAAAGCGAATCCGTGTCGCCCGCGAAATTCGTTTTGACGATGTCTAAGTTGCCGTCACGATTGTAATCACCGATGGATACGCCCATTCCCGCTTGCGGCTTTCCTTCGGGAGACAATGCGGCTCCCGCCTCAATGGCTATGTCTTTGAACGTACCGTTCCTTTGATTCTGATAAAGAGCAGCCGTGCTCGAGTCATTAGCAACGTAAATGTCCGGCCAGCCGTCGTTGTCGAGGTCCGAAGCCGCGACGCTCAGTCCGTATGTACCCGTAGTGTTCCAGATGCCGGCCTTCTGGCTGACGTCGGTGAAGGTCCCGTCTCCGTTGTTGTGATACAGGATGTTCTTTCCTCCAGGCAGGCCGGGGGGTCCGCATGCTACCAGCAGGCCTTTGTAGGTACAAGGACCTGCCTCGGGGGGAGGCGCAGTTTTGAGATCGAAGTCCACATAATTTGCAACGAACAGATCCAGGTGTCCGTCGCGATCGTAATCGACGAATGTGCAACCCGTATTCCAACGGGTCTTCGGACCGGGCTGAATCAAGCCGGCTTGCTCGGTGACATGCGTAAACGTGCCATTCCCATTGTTCCGATAAAGGGCATTCTGGCCGTAGTAAGTCACGAACAGATCGTCATAACCGTCGTTGTTGTAATCGCCAATGCAGCAGGCCTGACCCCAGCCGCCGCGATGCTCCAGCCCGGAACCGATGCTCACATCGGTGAAAGTGCCATCGCGATTGTTCTTGAATAGATGGCAGTGCGGCTCCTGGCCCTTTGGAAAGCCCTCCAGACGCCAGCCGTTGACGAGAAAAACATCCAGCCAGCCGTCGTTGTCGTAATCGTAAAATGCCAAACCGCATCCGGTAGTTTCGAGCAGATATTTGTTTTTTTGCTCGCCGCCGTAGATGGTTTTCACCGCCAGGCCAGATTGCTTGACCACCTCAACAAAACTTACGCCCAGCGGCGTGCCTTCGATGGGAGACTTAGGGCCTTTGGGAGCGGGGCGAGACTTCGCGTCGTAATTACGCTCAATTGGGCCGGGCAGTTTCACCTGCTGGGGGGCAGCAATGGCGGCCAGCTCTGCGAATGGGAGCACCAAAGCCGAGCGGCTAAGCGAACGAATGAACCGCCGACGATTCTTCATCAAATCAACAGCTCCTCAGAATACATTTTGAAACTCAATGGTCGAGGATTTTTGACGCGACCGCCGGCAGCTCGTCCTGGTGCACATGCCACGGCACGCTCTCGGTGGAAATCTCAGGATGTTTGCGCAGGTAACCGAGAGAATACGTCGGGGCGCCGGAGTCCACCTGCTTGGTTGCGAAAAGTGCCGCCTGTTCGGAGGCCTGCTGCTTCAGTCCCAGCCGGCGATATATTACGGCAAGATTGTAGTGCGCCGCCAAGTCGTCCGGATCGATATGCTGCAGCGCTTCGAACTGCTCCTTCGCGTCTTGATACCGATGCTGCTGATAATAGGAGATACCTAACTCGCGCCGTGCGTCCCGTGCGCCCGGATACTGCATCACGACTTCTTGTAAATTCGCCAGTTCGGCGTCGGAGTGACCTGTGCGCCGCTCAACGAGGGCAAGATAGTACAGTGCACGAGCGTTTTGCGGCTTGAGAGCTAACGCTTTTTCGAGATAGCCGCGCGCAGCCGAATATTTCTCCCATTCAATATTTGTGAGCCCCAGGTTGATGTACCCGTCCGCATAATCGGGACGAAGTTTGACCACCTCAGCGAAGGCTCGCAGCGCTTCGGCGTACTGGAGTTGATCGAGGTAAGCAATAGCGAGATTATTCCAGCGCATCCAGTCCGCGTTGTCGTGCGCATCTGGTGTGACAGTGTCGTTCAAACCCAAATTCAGAATGCGGGTGCGGGATGCGATTTCGATGATCGGGTATGACGGGTGATCAGTCCCGAAAACATTATTCAAATAGCTCTGTCGAAGGTGCCGGTAATTTACGCGTGCCGTGACGGTAAGCGGACTCGTCGCGTCGGCGGGAATGCGGAACTGATACCGTATCAGAGCCGAACGCCCGGATTGAATGGTATTGTCGTAAGCCATCGAATGGATAGTCCAGACTTTGTGATTGTCTACAAAATCGCCATCCGTATTGACCGGGCGGTTCCTAAAGAAGTGGGCATGGTTGTCCACAGTGCCATCGCGATTTAAGAACCCGCTGTGATAGATTTCTCGACCCGCCGCATCCCTCACAGCGAACTCAACCCACGGCTCGTATAAATCGCGCACTTCAGGAACCAGCGAGTGGCCGATGTTTTTGTTCTGTACGACGACCATTGCCTGGACCAGTTCACCCGGCGAAATACTGAAGCCCACTGAACCGAGCGGCGCGGCCATATCGCCGGAGTCTACTTTCGTGATGCCAAACAGATCTACGTTCAGGAACATACCTGATTGCAGGAATTCTTTCGTCTTCTCTAGTTGTTGGTCGTAGCCGTAGTAGAAGGGCACAGCGGTGTTACCTGCGAGCCAGCGATGCGAGGCAAACGTACCCTTCTTCGCGCCGTATTCGTTCGCCGTAGCCGTCTCGCGCAGCATGTGACAGCTCTGGCATGTGGCGAAATCGGCGGAGTAGAAGGTTAGCGGATTACGCTGCGAAAACTTGGAATTCTGCCATTCATCGTAAGTAGTGAACGCGCGGATCCACTTATATTCGTTCAGTCCATTGGGTAAATTTGCTTTGTGGCAGGTCGCACAGAACTCCGGTTTGCGGTAGAGGTCTTTCATCACAGCTTGCGCATGGCGCGCCGGATGTTGCATGATCTGCTCGTACGGCACTTCGCCGGGGATACGTTTTCCGTTTTCATCGACGATAACGGCCGGCACTCCCATTACGAAGCTGCCGTTGCCCAAGGTGGGCTGCAGGGCCTGAATGGAATGGCAAGTCATGCAGGTGAGACCATCGTGGTCAAAGCGGCGGTCGATTTGAGAGTTACCCTTTAGCGCGCCCGAAAGCACCCCGATGGGATTGTGACAACTGTCACAGTGGCGCGTGAACTCAATTCCCTTTGTGCGCAACAGGATGTTGACGCTGGCACGATAGAACGGCGTACGAAATGAGTTGGAATGCAGTGCCTGACGCCATTCGCTGTAGGCTTGCGAGTGACAATGGGCGCAATAGGTGGCGCTCGGGTACGCACCCGGCCGGATGATTACGCCCGATTCCGCCTGCGCATTTCCGGGCGACCACATGCTGCCCTTACCTTGGGCGTATTGAAGTGTCTCGCGCGTCTGCGCAGCATCGATGCTTGGCTTGGAGTCTGATTGTGCGGCGAGCAAGCCGGAGCTTATGAACGCGAGGGCGGCAATCGCCGGAATCAGAAAACGAATTGTCGACCGCGCAAGTACCAATCAACATTAGTTTAACTTTTGTTTTGCGAATGGACTCGGATTTGCGTGATCGGGACGGCCACGTGTCGGCACAAGTGGCTGGTCCAGGTCGGCCCCAACCTCATTCAGTAATTTGCAATCCTGTAAACATGAACGCAGACCGTGTAGAAGTTTCCCGTGACGAGGCAGGGAATCGGTGGCTGATCCGCATCCAAGTGGGCGAAGAAGTGATCCGCCGCCATAGTCGCGAGCCAAAAGATGCTAACCAGGATACGCTGCGCAGCGCCGCGGTCACGATCGCGGCGGACGAAGGCTACACAGTAGAACCTTCGAGTGTGGTTTTCTCATAAGGTCAGGCGCGGAGGGCCATTGTGGAACCCCAGTCCGCGGGCAGAGTTCCTTCGGGGAGCAGTTGTCCCTTTTCCAGGTGCCGGACGGTCTTGGCGAAGCGGGCGGCGTGAGGATCGTGCGTCACAACGATGATGGTTTTTCCGTATTCGTCGTTCAGGCGGCGAAGCATGGTAAGTACGTCTTCAGCGGCAGCCGCGTCGAGATTACCCGTGGGCTCGTCGGCAAGGATCAGGTCCGGGTCGGTGACGATGGCGCGGGCGATGGCAACACGCTGCTCCTGGCCGCCGGAGAGCTGCTTAGGCAAGTGATCCATCCGGTCGCCAAGACCGACCAGTTTGAGCGCAGTCTCGGCGTGCTGGATCCGGTCCTTCTTGCCGAGGCGGGTGAGCTTTAGGGGCAACTCCACGTTCTCGAGAGCCGTGAGCACGGGCAGCAAATTGAACGATTGGAAAATGAATCCAATATGCTCGTTGCGCCAATGGGCGATCTCCTTATCCGACATCTCGCGCAGGTTCGCGCCGAGGACCTGAATCTCGCCCTCGGTGGCCTTGTCCATGGCGGCGATGAGATGCAGCAGCGTGGATTTGCCGGAACCCGAGGGTCCCATCAACGCAATGAAATCACCGCGCTTGATCTCGATATCGACAGAGTCGAGCGCTTGCACGTGAAACTCGTCGCGCACGAACTCCTTGCTCAATTTGCTGGTGCGGATTACGGTTTCGCTCATGTGGATCCTAATCTCCTCACTGCTGAGTTATTTGTACCTTCTGTCCATCTTTGAGATCGGCGGGCGGGCTAACGACAAGACTCTCGCCCCCGATCAGACCGCTTTCTACCAACACGCCGTTATTGTTAGAACCGGCGGTGGTAATCGTGCGGCGGCGCGCATGATCGTCAACGACAACGAACACTGCGCCATTCTGAACGGCGCCCGCCGGAATCGTAACGACGCTCTTGATTTGCTGTGAAGCGTCAGCCTTCGCATCGTTGTAGAACGACACCGTCGCATTCATGTCAGGCCGCAGATAACCGTCCGGATTGGTAACGTGTACCTTCACTTGAACGGTCGCTTTGGCACGATCCGCCTCAGGCGACACCTGTTCAATCGTGCCCTGATACTTGCGGTCGGGATACGCATCGGTGGTGATCACACCTTTCTGCTCGGGACCTAACTTCGGAAAATCACTCTGGTTGATGTCGAGCTCGACTTGCAGGTCGTTGAGGTCGGCCATAGTCACGATGTAGCCCTTCGCGCCTTTGTCACCGACAAAGCCCGTGGTGACGAACTCGCCTTTTTCGACATTGCGGTCGAGGATGGTTCCGGTGACTGGAGCTCTGATGAGCGTGTTATCAAGCTGTGTCTTAGCGTAATCGAGAGCGCCGTGCGCCTGTTCGATTTGACCTTCGGTCTGCTGAATTTCTTCTTTGCGCGGACCCAGAACGGAGAGGTCGAGAGTACGCTGCAGACTGGTCACCTTAGCCGCTGCCTGATCGTATTTAGCGCGAGCATCGTCGAGCGCCTGTTTGGCGAGAACGCCTTCACCGGCGAGCTGTTTTGTGCGATCCAGCGTTACCTTCGAATCCTCCAGGTCGGCCTGAGCCTCGTCACGGTCGGCGCGTGCCTTGGCAATCTCTTCGGGGCGCGAACCGTGCTGCAGTTCCGCGAGCTTGGCTTCGAGATTGGCAAGCTGCCCTTCCTGCTGCTGCACCTGAGCGCGATATTCTTCGTCTTCAAGACGAACGATCACTTGTCCGGCTTTCACCTTGTCGCCTTTATCAACACCGATCCAGGCGACCCGGCCGTTTACCTTTGAGGCGACCTCAATCTTGTGCGCCGCCACGATGTAGCCGGTCGCAGTAAGAATGACCTGCTCGCCACCGGAAGCGGAAGAAGTGGGCGATTGCACCTGGACGACGTGCACGGGTACGGGCGCGTTTAGCTTGGCGTAGGCGAACGCTCCGCCCGCGATGACAATTACGGCCAACACGCCGAGCGCGATGTATTTGCCGATGGAGCTTCCTTGCTTGCGCTGCTTGCTCGAACGATCGATGCGTAAACTCTTGAGTTCCGATTCCATGCCTAAATCAACTGCCATTATCTAGACCTCACGCAAAGCCGTCAGAATTTCCTTTTTGGCAGCCTGCCTGGCGGGCAGCAGTCCACCGGCCGCGCCGAGCACTGCCGAAAAGATGATTCCGGCCAACATAATCTCGGGACCGATGTGAAAATTGAAGCTGGTTTCGCTGAAGGTAATGAAGTTTCCGACGCCGGTAGTGACATTGTTGAGCGGCAGGACGATGAGACACGCCAGTATGCCGCCGACAATCGATAGCAACACCGATTCGATGAAAAAGCTCAGCAGAATGCTGCCGCGGGTAAAACCAAGAACCCGCAAGGTGCCTACTTCCTTGGCGCGCCGGGCAACCGCCGCATACATCGTGTTCATGGCAGCGAAAGCGCTGCCGACGGCCATGATGATACACACGAATCCGCCCAGAAATTCCAGCGGGAGCGCCGAGCTCGTCTGGTTGTCGTAGTATTCCTTTTCCGTCATCACCTTGACATTGAGGCGCCGGTCATCGTTGAGCGAATTCTTCAGTGCAGTCACCGCCACTTCATCGCTTGCCTGGACGAGAGCGGAGCTATACGTATCGGCGCGGTTGTAATCGGACGCAACCTGATTTGCGTCGCCCCAGATTTCGCTGTTTACAGCACTGTTCCCGCCGTCCATTATGCCAACAATCGTCCAGTAGCCCTTGCCGAATTTGAGCTGGTTTCCTACGCGCACCTCCGGATAACGTTTGAAAAGACCCTTGCCGGCGACGATCTCGCGGAATCCGGGCTTGAACCAGCGGCCCTCGGTAATTTTGAGATGCCGCATTTCAACGCCACGTGGGGGTAGTCCGCGGAGAGTAATGTTGATGCCTTTATCATTCTCTTTGTTGGTGAGAATGATCACCGTGACGACTTCCATGGACGCAAGCGGCTGCCCATCGCTTCCCTTGGCGATACCGGGATGGGACTTCACGACCTGAAACTGACTCGGCGTGAACAGGCTAGTCAACTCCGAGGTACCGCCGGCGCGCAGGATCAAAAGATACAGCGGATTGCCTTGTTCAGCAAAGGCACGTTTCAATCCCGATCCGAGGCCAGCCACGGCGAGCAGCACAGCCACCGTCATGGCGACACCGGCAGCGGTCATAAGGGTGGTCGTTTTTCGGACCACCAGGTTACGAATGTTGTAGGTAATGGGGATTGCCATGAATCATCCTGCGTAACGGAGCGAATCGAGGATATTAGTGCGGGCGGCGTTCCAGGCGGGAACAATGGATCCCGCAATGCCGATGAGCGCCGAAATCGCAATGCAGATCAAAACACTGGTCGCATTGAGCGTCAGGTGATGGAGTTGACCGACAAAGGGCTGGTGCAAATGCGCAATGCCCGTGGCGAGCAGCCCGGCGATGGCCAAACCGATGAAGCCGCCGATCAGCGAAATACAGAGAGCTTCGCCGAGGATCATGCCTAGAATCGAGCCGTTGGTGAAGCCGAGGGTCTTGAGAACTCCAACTTCCTTGATCCGTTCACGAACAGACATCGCCATAGTGTTTCCGGATACCAGCAGAATCGTGAACGTGACGGCGGCGCAGATGACCATCAGGAATAATTTCAGGTTGCCGAGAAAACCGACGAAACTGAGCGCAAACTGCTGCTCGGATTCGGTCTTGGTCGGATATTCAGATGCGGCAAACATGTCGTCCACAGTCTTGGCGATTTTGGGTACGTCCTCGGGGCTGTCGGCGAGAATGGCGATCGTGCTATCAAAGCTGCGACTGCCGACCGGCAGGAGCTGCCGCAGATAGTCGATATTGAAGAACAGTGAATTTTGAGCATCGGGGTCGTCGAAAATGCCACGTACCGTGAGTTCCAGATTCACCGGGTAGATATCGCCGATCAGAACCACGCGTTGGCCAAGCTTCAGATTGAGGCTGTCGGCGAGATCACGCGCAACGATGCAGGCGGAGCGTTCGTGAATGAAGGCCTGGCGCTGATCTTCCGGCATCTCCATTTGCGTGCGGATGCGCAGAAAGGCCGCGGGAGCCACTCCGAAACGGGCAAAGAAGTTGTTTTTGCTGCGAGCATCTTTATAAGTCCCGCCATACCAGTTCCAGGCGGAGATCTCTTTGACCCCCGGAATTCGCCGGATTTTATCTTCATAGGACAACGGGATGGGATTGCCGAGCGAAACTTTGTGTCGTACGACGGCACGCAGCGCCTGCCCAGGGGTCGCTTCGCCGTAGAACAGAGCGTGATAAATCGCAATTAGGACGCCCAGCAGACACAAGGAAACGGCCATGCTGGAGATGGTGAGAATGCTGCGCCGTTTATTGCGCCAACTGTTTTTGAACGCTAATGAGAAATAACGAAGCACGATGCTCCCCTTTTGAGTTAGGGTAACGTAGAAGCCGCCCGGTGTGTGGGTAATGCCGCCGAGTGGCAGGCATTTTCCGACTAGCAGTCCACTTGGAGATACGAACAGTTGCAGCCAGGCGTTCACTTTTCTTTACAAGAATGGCCGCAGGCCGACGAACAGTTCATGCGGATCGCGCTCGGCCTTGCCGAACGGGCAGAGCGTGAAGGCGAGGTACCGGTTGGCGCCGTTCTAGTACGAGGGACAGAAGTGATAGGGCAGGGGTGGAATCGTCCCGTTGCGGTCTCTGACCCGACGGCCCATGCGGAAATTCTGGCACTCCGGCAGGCGGCGGAGCGGGAGCGGAACTATCGTTTGGAGCACACAACCTTGTACGTTACTGTCGAGCCGTGTGCGATGTGCGCCGGGGCGATCGTCGCAGCTCGCGTGGAGCGGCTAGTTTTCGGCGCCCGTGACCTGCGCTTCGGGGCCGTCAGAAGTAAATTCAGGTTGGCCGATTCCGATCTTCTGAATCATCGCGTTCGGGTCGAGGAATCCTTGCTCGCGGCGGAGTGTGGGGAGTTGCTGAAGCGCTTTTTTCGCAACAGCAGGGGAGAGTATCGGCCGCAACATTGACAATCTGCGCCACTCGGCCCAAGCTCGTTGATCGTCGAAGGATCCGCTGTACGCATCCCACGAGCAAAACTTTCACAGGGGCGTCCCGCAGGTAAATCAAGCCAAGTAAGCGCTCACTGCCGGCTCTGATCCTCCAACGAAGAGTTTAGGCCGGCTGAGCGCCGCTTCCGTCCGAACGTAGGCTAAGCCGACCACTTCACCTAGCGACGGGGAATAGGCGGCGGAGGTGATCTCCGCAACTTCCTTACCTTCAGAGACCAGTTTTGTGCCTGCAACCGGCGGCTTATCTGTTTGGATGCGAATAGGCTTCAGGACCCGATGCACTTGCGCCCGGGATCTCACGCG
Source organism: uncultured Acidobacteriaceae bacterium (assembly GCA_963842195.1). Classification (GTDB taxonomy): domain Bacteria; phylum Acidobacteriota; class Terriglobia; order Bryobacterales; family Bryobacteraceae; genus Bog-105. The sequence continues at coordinate 30,248 of CAWJFN010000017.1, read as the reverse complement.
TTCGACAATCTCCTGTCCCAAATAGCAGCCTTTGTTGGTGTGTACGGCATGTAGCACGCCCGTCTCCTGCACTAGATAACGTTCGCTGATATCTTCGCCATAGCGCGGGATTCCATTCTCGAGCTGAACAATGCGCGCGCTTTCGGCCGAAGCGCACAACAGCCGGGTGGACTCGAACTGCTGGATGAGCGAATGCTTGCGCTCTGGTGTGAGGAAAAGCCGTACACCATCGGGCGTTGCACTCCCGACGCGTACCGCAAATCCCCGCTCCCATTTCTGGATCCCGTACTTGTTCTCCGGCACCGGTATGCCCAATTCCGAAGCGCGCTCGATACTCGCCGGACCCTCGACGCTGAGCTCTGCCCACAACGTGCTCTCATCTTCAATCACCGCGTCGTCCGCGATGATGTACTTGTCCAGATGCTCGCGCAATTTTTCTGCCACGTCAGGTTCGGTATCGAGAAAGATGCTATCGCCCAGGTTATAGATATTCGCGTCCGCAACAATCCTGCCCTGTGACGTGAGAAAGAATGCATACAAGCCCTCTAACTCGACCAGGCCCTGCACGTGATTCGTGCACATCGCATGCAGCAGTCGGGCACGGTCTTCTCCCGTGACGCGAAGCTTGCCGCGTCCCGAAAGATCAATCCATGCCACCTCCGAATGAAGCGCCTCGTAACCGGTCATTCTGTTTATTGGATGCTGCTCACAGGCCGCGCAGCGTCAGAGAACGCAAGTAAGCCGAGATCGCAACCACGATCAGGCCTGAAATCGCGATGCTGAGTAGCCGGCGTTTGCGATTTCCGCCCACCGATACATCTCCGTAAGGTGATGTTGCCCAAAGAATGGCTGCGGAGACGATGTGAGCGACCAGCAGCACCTTGATGCCGAACCAAATCTGATACGTCTGCCCGTGCTTCGGGCCGGTGAAAAAATTATAGAGACCCGAGGCGACAATCAACGTAAGCAGAAGGAACAGAGTCCGCCGAAACAAGGATTGACTCAGAGATGCGACGTTTCCGCGTAGGTCCTCCGGCAGACTATTCAAAGCGGGAACTAATACCTGACGGGCGTAGATCACGCCTCCCAAGAAAAGAATGACGGAGAAAATGTGAATGAATCGGACGACGATGTGAATGAGCAGGGAAGCGGTCACATTTCGAGTATCCTTTAACCCCTTAGGAGTTGCTGCACGTACGGCTCGAGGCCCGGAGTACATGCGTACGCGTTGCCTTCATAGATAGACCGCTTTCCGTTGAAGCCTTTGAAAATGCCTCCTGCTTCTTCCACCAGAATCTGAAACGGAGCCAGGTCCCAAGGTGCAGCGGAAGGCTCGATCCAAACATCTGACTGCCCCTGCGCAACCAGCATGGCGTCGATGGCTCCGCCCATGCTCCGAACTGCCCAAAAACCCTGCAGCCATGCGATCAGCCCTCCGGAGAACCGTTCCACGCCCGCCTTTTGGAAACCATTAAACGAAAGGACGGCTTGGCCCGGCTCAGTCTGGCGGGAAACATGGATTTGAGAACCGTTCGCCCAAGCCCCGCCCCCGGCCGATGCCCATAACAGCAAGCCTTGTCTTGGGCTGTGGGCCGCACCCGCGACGATCTTGCCGTCCTGTTCAAGACCAATCAGCACTGCCCAAAGCGGAATACCGCGAATGAAATCGCGGGTGCCATCGATCGGATCGATGATCCAGCGGCGTCCGTTGCGCCCGTCGCGATTCGAGCCTTCCTCCCCCAGCACTCCATCCTCGGGAAACTCTCGGGCAATGTGTTCCACGATCAGTTTCTCGCAGCCTCGGTCCGCCGCTGTGACCGGAGACTCGTCGGATTTCACCTCCGTCGCGACACCGCGGCGCTGGTAATCGAGCGCCAACGAGCCGGCTTCCTGCGCCGCAAGCTTCGCGACCTCAACCTCATGTTCAAACGCCATCAACTAATTATGGCGTGCAGGCGGACTGGGCTTTAGCTGCCGCGCTTGGCGTCGAATTGGCGTCCTTGTCCTTCGCCGCCTTCGCGCGTCACGGTGAAGTGGATGGTATCGCCGTCGAGTTTGCCTTTGTAGTTCATCTTCATCTGGTTCCCGTTGAACTCGCGGACCACAGTGAACGAAACATCATCGCCCTCCACTTTCCCCTCTGAGATTTCCGTATCGCCCCCGGCGGGACCAGAAACCGTTCCGGTCAGCTTATCGCCGTCAGCCTTGAGGTTCATCGTCGTATGGATCGTATTCCCATTGCGGCCCTGGAACTCGGCTGTCCATTTGCCGCTAACATCGGCCGCCCAAAGTGCCACCGCAGCTAAACAGGCAGTCATCGCAAAACGTGTTACTCTCTTCACTTTTGTTTCTCCTTTTAAGGACTCGCAAAGGGCACTTGGCCGCCGCTTTGCGCTCGAAGGTGCTATTTGCCCCCCGTGAACGTCTATCCGGAAGACGCTGTGTCCGTCGCGCGGATTACCCGTCCGACGTAAAGTCATGTAAACACTGCCCTTGCTCACAAGTCGTAATTTGAGTTACGTAAAGGGTAATTGACAGATTTGCCTTCGGAAGCTAGTCTAAAACTTCATTCATCTTCCGAAGCAGATCGGGAGCCGAGCGAACTTATTGCCAAACCGTAGCATTACCCGGCGCCTGGAAACCGAATGAAAGACTCCTATTTCATACTCGAATTTGCGCATTCTGTACACGGTCGCTTCAAAGCGATCCGGCTTACGTCCCGTCTTTTGAGGTATTTGGCTTCCTTTTTGCTTGTGCTGACCCTGGTGGCCGGCGGTTTGGTGGCGAACTACGTTCGGATGAGTTGGAGAGTCTCACATTACGAACATCTGCAGGCAGAATACGATCGGCTGCGCACGCAATACCACCGATTGCAGACGGTTTCAACGGAGCGGCGGGAGCAGGTGGCGTCACTCGAAAATCTTGCTAACGAAGTTTCGGCCGCCTATGGGTTATCGAAACCTCCCGCGATTGATGCCGCCCTCGATTCCGATAATCTGAACGTTAAAGAATCAATTGAGGAATTCAATTTCCTCAAGGCGGCGAGCTATTCGGACATCTACCACCGCTACGCCTATCAATGGCAGAAGCATTCGGTACCTGCTTTCTGGCCGGTAAACGGAGTTCTGAGGAGCTCATTTGGGGGGAGGACCGATCCCTTTTCTGGAGAAGGAGCTTTCCACACGGGCATTGATCTTCAGGCTGCGACGGGGACCCCGGTCCATGTCACCGCCGACGGAGTGGTGGCCAACGCGGGTTGGAGCGGCCGCTACGGCAAGTTGGTGATCATCGATCACGGCAATGGGATCCAGACCTATTACGCACACCTATCGCAGTTCATGGTAGTTCCTGGGGAAGAGGTGCGACAGGGCCAAGTAATTGCTCTCTCGGGCGGTACCGGACGCGCTACCTCGCCGCACCTGCATTACGAAGTTCGGTTGAGCGGCAGTCCCGTCAATCCCTACAAATATCTGCCCGGAACACGTGTTGCCAAGGCTTCGCAGCCGGTTCGCAGCGATCTCGGGCTCTAAAGCGCACAGGCCGTTTGGTGGCCGTTGTGCGCGGTCTATAGCTTTAAAACGCACAGGCGTTTGTTGCCGTTGTGCGTTCTATATACTGCAACGGCGGATTTCCGGTCCGCATCATTCTGTTTAGGTGACAACACGCATGACGCGGCGCGCGATGCTGGCCGGCATCCCGGCTGCCCTCGCAGCGGCAAACGTTCCCGTCAAAAGGGCCAAGCCATTGCCTCGCGTCGGGGAGTTCACCCGCCTCATTGATCCCGCTACCGACGCAATCGTCGTTCGCCTGACATCGGTCTCCAGCGCGAACCTGCTGCCAGAGCCCTCCAACCGGTTCATCTCAGTCAAAGACCGTTTTCTTGTCTTTTCCTCAGATCGAATGGGTCGCCTGCAACCCTATCGCCTCGACCTGAGGACCGGTGTGCTGATGCAACTCGCCGAGACGGAAGCGCTCGATCCGCGGTCGCTCTGCCTGGATGACAGCGAACGTTTTCTCTACCTTATTGACAAAGGTTTGCTGAAGGAAGTTTCCACGTCGGGCCGAGGTCTGCGCACCGTCACCGAAGACGTGAGTGCTTTTGGCGTGGGGCGATCGCCGTCCGATCTGATAGTAGTCAAGCGCGGGCAGTTGCAGGCCTTAACGGGCGGAGCCATTGCCCAGGATGTAACAGACGGATGTCTGGTGCGTCCGGATGGCAACGGGTGTTTATTCGGCCGGGGTACGTCGGAGGACGACACGGAGTTCTGGTATGCGCCGCTCGGCCAGAACGCGAAGCCACGCCTGCTTGCCAAAGGCAAGATATCGTTTCCATACTGGTCGCCAGACGGGCAATGGTTGCTCTTCTTGCGCGCAGTTCCCAAGAACGACGTAGTTCTCAGTGAGATTCATCAGGTCTATGTCGAGACCTGCGAGGAGCAGGCAGTGAGCCCGACGAGCCAATTTGCAGCTTTTTCACCGAATCGTGACGCCTCGGTGTTCGTCGGCGCGAGCCGTAGCAAGGCACAGCCCAATGTGGTGTTGCTCTTACGGTCGGCAAAACGCGAGATGACGCTGTGCGAACACCACGCGAAGCAGGCAGCCGCGGTAGGACCGGTATTCTCCCCCGACAGCCGGCGCGTCTATTACCAGAGCGACCGTGAAGGTAAACCTGCGATTTACAGCATAAACGTGGAGCTGTTGGTAGAACCCACTTAGACCGAGCGACGGCGTTGCCCACGCATTCGAAGGAGCGCCCATCCCGATCCAAGCAGCCCGGCGCTGAACAAGGCCAGTGAACCCGGTTCGGGCACGGGAGCCGGAGTCGCGGTCCCCGGCGGCGCGCCGCCTGGAGGAAGCTGGCTGGGAGGAGTGCTGCCCGGCGTTGAGTTCTGGGGCGGCTTTGTCCCCGCTGGCGAGGGCGTGAACGGGATGCCGGGGAGTCCGCTCCCGAAAGGATATTGTCCTGCAACCGGCCACCGCTCGGGGCCTGGTCCTGGTCCTTCCATCAGATTGGCCGGCAGGTTCGGTGACAGATGCGATGGAAGCGGCAAAGTAACTGCTTTGCCTTCCTCCGGCGGCTCCGCAAATCCCATTGCCGGGTTTCTCATGACGTCGGGGCCATACGGCGGTAGCGACAAGTCGGCTACTGGAGGTTCGTCCACGGCTGTTTCTGGATGCGGCTTGTCTGAGAGCCGGTTGCCGCAGCGGGTCCGCGCGAGGTTCTGGCCATCGCTGATCAGAATCTCGCCCTTCGGAATGCGCAGGGCGGTCTTCGTCCAAAAGATCCGATCCCGCTTGCGATACGACACGTATTGATAGCGGTCTTCCGAAAGTGTGACCAGGCGAGCGTCTTTCGCATTGAAATCCGCGTAATGGTTGCGAACGACTGGATCCTTATCTTTCCTGATCCTCAATTCAGCGGGGGAATATACCCCTCCCGGGACTACGGAATACGGATAATTCGGACGCAGCGAGCGAACGATCGGCGGAACTGCGGGTGCGGGCGCCAGCAACTGGGCAACAGGACGCGGCGCAAGCTGTGAGTGCTTCCGGAGGTGATGTGTCACGGCGGTCAGTAGACCCGCACAGGCCAGCAAAATCAATAATCGACGCGTATTCATTCAGCCTTTCTGAGCCGCCAACACGCTCTTCCCGCGACTCTTCGACGGAGTACGTGGGGAGCACGTCTAGCGACGAGCGGCGCAGATGCTGCCAGACCCGCCTAGAGTGCTTATCGATTGAGTTTGGAAAAACTAGAGTAGCAAACTGAAATCACTACTCCTAGTACTAAGTGCCAATTTGGTGAATTTAGCGCGACATAAAACGAAAAGGGCTGTGACTGAGCACAGCCCTTCAGCGATTTCGGATTCCGGATCAGGTCAGACTACTTCGACACCCATGCTCTTGCAGGCGCCTTTGACCTGTTCCGCTGCGGCTTCAATGGTAAAGCAGTTCAGGTCTGGCATTTTGATTTTCGCGATCTCTTCGATCTGCTTTTCTGTGATCTTGCCAACCTTGTTCTTGTTCGGCTCGGCTGAACCCTTCGCGAGATTCACTGCTCGCTTCACGAGCACTGCCACCGGGGGTGTCTTGGTAATAAACGTAAACGAACGGTCGGAGTAGATCGTGATAACCACGGGAATTATCAGGCCTTCCTGATCTTTTGCCGAGGTTTTCGCGTTGAAGGCCTTGCAGAACTCCATAATATTGACGCCCTGCGGCCCGAGCGCTGTGCCGACCGGAGGAGCAGGCGTTGCCTTCCCGGCAGGGATCTGCAACTTCACTTGTCCTGTAACTTTCTTTGCCATGCTTGTTAATCCTTAACTTTGCCGAGGCCTTTCAACCTTCAGATCTTTTCGACCTGTAAGAAATCCAGCTCCACCGGGGTCGACCGTCCGAAGATTGTGACCATCACGCGGAGCGTATTGCGCTCGGTATTGACTTCGTCCACCTTGCCAGAAAAATTTGTGAACGGCCCGTCAATGATTTTAACGGTCTCATTCTTTTCAAAAGTAAGTTTGGGCCTCGGCCGCTCCGCGCTGGAAGCCTGGCGATATAGCACGGCATTAACTTCGTCAGCCGTCAAGGGCACCGGTTTAGTGCCCCCGCCCACAAATCCGGTGACGCGGGGAGTGGATTTGACCGCGTGCCAGAGTTCGTCGTCCATCTCCATCTCCACCAGGACATAGCCGGGATAAAGAAGGCGCTTACTGATCACCTTCTTGCCGCTCCTCAGCTCGACCACTTCTTCGGTCGGAATGAGCACCTGTCCCAAACGTTCAGCAAACCCGAAGGCTTGAGCGCGACTCTTCAGCGACTCGGCCACCTTGTTCTCAAATCCGGAATACGCATGAATGATGTACCAGTGTTTGCTGGTTGCGGGGTTCTCGTCGGCCGGCGGAGCGTGTTCGATTGGCGCTTCCTCAGAGCTAACGATCTCGTGTGCGGAGTCGTGTACCCCGTCCTCAGTCTCGGTGTGGCTCTCAGGGTGGATCTCTTCCGTAATTACACCAGTATCCAGGTCCAATTCGTCCTCGTCTCCGTAGGCGGCATCTGATGAGGTTTGCTCGTGTGGATATTCCTCATTGTGGTCCTGCGGTCCCGCCTTCTCTTCATTGAAGTTTCCGTTTGACATCGGCAGCGCCACCTTACTTGAAGTGGGCGAGAATTTTGGTGATTGCCGAATTCACGATCGCATCCACAACGGCAAAATAAGCGGCAAACAGGAACACGGCGGCAATAACCACACCTGTCGTGGCGCGAACCTGTGGCCAAGTAGGCCAGGAGACCCGACGCATTTCGCCGCGCACTTCCTCAATGTACGACTTGGTCTGTTGGGGCCAGCTTACGGCCTTACTGAATTCCATAATTTCCCAATCCACGCTCTCGCGTCATGCCGCTCCCGCAACATCAAATCCCGCGGCTCCTCGGTCAAATGTGAAGGTATTCCCCACACCGCAAATTGGACAAAATCCACCGCTGTGCGAGAGAGTAGGCCAGCCCAGACTTTTATGGCAGGGGCAGAGGGATTCGAACCCCCACTCGCGGTTTTGGAGACCGCTGGTCTAGCCGTTAAACCTATGCCCCTGTCGGAGTCAACTTCAGACTATCAAAAATATGTGAACGTGGCACGCGCTCGCGGCACCCACATGAACTTTTATTTACTTCGTCTCGCGATGCGGTTGGTGCTTCCGGCAATACGGGCAGAACTTTTTCAGTTCCAGGCGCTCGGTTGTGGTCCTCTTGTTCTTGGTTTTACTGTAGTTCCGGTTCTTACACTCGCTGCATTGGAACTGAATAATCTCGCGTGGCATCGTGTCTACTTATCTCCTACGCTATTCCAAAATCTCGCTGACGGTACCTGCGCCGACAGTCCTGCCGCCTTCGCGAATGGCAAAGCGCAATCCTTTGTCCATGGCGATGGGCGTAATCAGATCCACTTCGACCTGCACGTTGTCGCCCGGCATCACCATCTCCATACCCTCGGGCAGCTTCGCCACTCCCGTCACGTCCGTCGTCCGGAAGTAGAACTGCGGCCGGTAGCCATTGAAAAACGGCGTATGGCGTCCGCCCTCCTCCTTCGACAACACGTAAACCTCGCCCTTGAAGCGCTTGTGCGGCTTGATGGTGCCCGGCTTGGCGATCACCTGCCCGCGCTCGACATCGTTCTTTTCAATGCCGCGCAGCAACAGACCCACGTTATCTCCGGCGCGCCCTTCATCCAACAGCTTCTTGAACATCTCGACGCCCGTAACCACCGTCTTGCGCGTGTCGCGGAAGCCGACGATCTCCATCTCTTCGCCTACTTTGCAGATGCCGCGCTCGATGCGTCCCGTCACCACCGTGCCGCGGCCCTGAATCGAGAAGATATCCTCAATCGGCATGATGAACGGCTTGTCGATGGCCCGCTCGGGCAGCGGAATGTACGCGTCCACCTTCGCCATCAGCTCATCGATGGTCGCTTCCCACTTGGCTTCGCCGTTCAATGCCCCCAGCGCACTCACGCGCACCACCGGCAGATCGTTGCCCGGAAACTGGTAGCTCGACAGCAGCTCGCGTACTTCCAGCTCGACCAGTTCGAGCAGTTCCGGATCGTCCACCATGTCGACCTTGTTCAAGGCCACCAAAATATAGGGCACACCCACCTGACGCGCCAGCAGAATGTGCTCGCGCGTCTGCGGCATCGGACCGTCGGTGGCCGCCACCACCAGAATCGCCCCATCCATCTGCGCCGCGCCCGTGATCATGTTCTTGATGTAGTCGGCGTGACCCGGGCAGTCCACGTGCGCATAGTGCCGGTTGGCCGTCTCGTACTCGACGTGCGCCACCGCGATCGTGATGCCGCGTGCTTTCTCTTCCGGGGCGTTGTCGATGGAACCGAAATCGCGTTTCTTATTAACTTTTGGATTGTGCTTTGCGAGCACGCTCGTGATCGCCGCCGTCAGCGTCGTCTTCCCGTGATCGATGTGCCCTATCGTGCCGATGTTTACGTGCGGCTTGCTGCGGTCAAATTTTTCTTTCGCCATATCTTTCGAATCTTCTCAAACTACTGACTTCTTTGACCTTGTAATTATGGAAAGAAGGAGGGGTTTGTTGGATGCAGACGCACCGCGGCGGGTACGCACCCGATGTAGATGATAACACGGTGTAAACTGAGCCCCCGAACGGACGCTGCCGAGTTGTTCGCCTCCCGCCGCAATGTCGCTCCTTCTATTCGGGTCCCGTCAGATCCGCATAAGTTCGTTCAGCTCGGGCGTTGTCAAACAACGATCGAGGTAGCCAAACTGACCCGTATCGCGCACTTCGCGAGCTGCGCTCAAAAGGCCGGTCATGGCCGCGCGATACAGCGACGTCGCAAGGCTGATGCGCTTCACACCGGCGGCGGCCAGTTCCGTAACCGAAAACGACTTCCCTTTGATCGCTACCATAAAATTGACTGGCTTCGAAACTGCGGAACAGACCGATTTCACAGCGGCAAGATCGGGTAGGCCAGGCGCGAAGAGCACATCGGCTCCTGCCTTTTCGAAAGCCTGAAGGCGAGCGATGGTCTCATCCAAGCTTGCATTCGCGTAGATGAAATTGTGGGCCCGCGCCGTCAGGACAAAGGGAAAGCGGAGTGAACGCGCCGCCTGCGCGGCTGCGGCAATTCGTTCGACAGCTAGGGCAAAATCATAGAGAGGCCTGTCCTGGTTGCCGGTCGCATCTTCGATTGTGCAACCAACGAGCCCGGTTTCGGCGGCGAAAAGAATGGTCTCCGCCACGGTTTCGGGGGAGTCTCCGAATCCTTTTTCCAGATCCGCAGAGACAGGCAACTCAGTTGCATCGACAATCAACCGCGCATGCGCCAGCGCCTCATCTCGGTTCAGCCCGCCATCCCTTCGACCAACGGCGGTAGCGGATGCGCTACTTGAGGTTGCCAGGGCCTGGAAGCCGAGACCGGCGAGGAGACGGGCGGAGCCGATGTCCCACGGATTTGGAATGATGAACACGGCCGGGCTGTCATGAAGGGAGCGGAATCGAGCGGCTTTCTCGTTTTGAGTGGTACTCATGATGCTACCTCGCGGTTACTCCTCACTTACTAAGTATTCCGCAGGCTGCGGGACGGACCGCGCGGGCAATGCATCCGGCTGCGGTTGATCATGCGCGCCTTCGTAGCCGATCGGTGCATGGAGACGAATTCCCACGTGCCATGAAGAAGCTCAAATCTATGGTGGGCGTCTGCCCTCAACGCCGAAGCTGTGATTGTTTCAGTTACTTCGGATAACGGCCGCTATCCGACTGCTACTCTGTGGGCGGCCAACGAGTGGCAGGTCGGGGATATAACCCGATATGCTGCGTAATCGAAATGCTATGAAAGCGCGGCACTGCACAACGGCCTTTTTAATGGATTGCGAAGTATATCCGTCGAATAAGACGTGACGCGTGACGCACTCCCGAATGAGCGGGAAATGTCAGAAGTGCTCCTGAATTCCGGCAATTAAATCCGGGCTGTGGCAGCCTGCTTGCAATGGTTTCTCTTGCGTTGCGCAGAAAAGAGCGTTAGGTCTGCCCCTCCTGCGGTGTTTCGAAGGAAAAGAAGGCAACGCTCCGTTGCCTTCAGACGGCAGGGAGCGTTTGGCCGTAAGCTGCCCGGGCTCTCTTTCTGCCAACGCCGTCGTCAGGCTAGGGAGATATGCAACAGTTCCTAAACGTGCTGCGCCGTCTGGTGTACCCGGCCGCCGCTCTGTTTCTTCTTTGGGCTGGGTACCAGGTCATCGCGAGTCCTTACATCTCGGAGAAATCGGGCAAGATTTTGGCTGTGTATGACGGAGATTTGACCATCCAAAACTGCAATGAAGCTATAACTCCTGACAAGGAGAATCAGTCAGAGGAAGCGCTTGCGGGGTTCTGCAAAGCGGTTAGAGCAATCGCTAATAGCGGACCGGAAGTGGACCTGCTGAACGTACACGAGGAAATTCACGCTCGAGCAGACGGGACATCGAGCGGAATGTATCAACAACTAGCATCTGGGGTGGCGCGAGGCTCGGTTCTCGGCGTGATCTCGTTTCTCGCTTCACCTGATTCGCTGCCAGTCGTCCGATTCTGCCGTACTATGCAGATTCCGCTCTTACTTGCGATCGCCGCGAACGACGATTTGATGGGGCCATCCGAAGATACTCCTGGAATTGTTTTTAGAATGATGCCGACGAATGGGCAGCAGGCTGGCGATATGGCTGACTGGATCGGGAAGCTACTTCAAGCTCGGGGCCGGCTGCGGGTCGCGGTTTTTCACGAGCCAAACAGTTTCGGAGAATTTCTTCGCCGGAAGCTTAGGCACGAGCTAGAAGCACAAATTAACGACGGGAAACTTGTTGGTAAGCATCACATGAACACCGGGCGGAGCGGGCAAACGAGCTTTAGGCCGGGGCGAGGGAAGGGCTACCGGGCCTGAGTGGCCCAGCGATGCGGAAAGAGTTGTTCGAGGTTCTGGATAGAGCACGCCGCAATGCGGCTCAGAACGTCGTTGAACCAGGCAAACGGGTCGACGCCGGTTAACTCGCAGGAACTGACGAAGCTGCGCAGAATGGCCATGGTCCTGCCGCCGCGGTCGCTGCCGAGGAAGGTCCAGTTGTTGCGTCCGACGGCAATGCCGCGTAACGACCTCTCGGTGCGGTTGTTGTCGATGGCAAGATCGCCGTCTTCGAGATACCGCGTTAGCGCCAGCCAGTTCTTCAGGATATAGTTGACCGTCTGCCCCGCATCGCTCTTGGGCAACAGTTCCGGTTGAATGCGCAGCAGATAGGCGTGCAGATCGGCGACCACAGGGCGTGCCGCCGTCTCGCGCAGCAGCCGCAAGTCTTCCCCGTGGATGCGAGCTTTGCGGGCGTGCTTTTCCACCGCATACAGTTGCCCGATATAAGCCAGCACCGCACCCATGCGCGCCGGGTCCGTATCACGAGCATTGAAGACATGCCGCCGCGCATGCGCCCAGCAGCCGACTTCGACCAGTTCGCGCTTCTGATCGAGAAAGAACTTGTCGTAAGCCGGATAGGCATCCAACTGTAAGTAGCCTTTGTAAGTGGAAAGAAACTTCTCCGGCCCAGCGCGCTCCCGCGTGGGCGTGTAGTCGTAAACCACCGCCGGGTGTTCTCCATCGCCCACATACGGCCAGAACCGGCCCTTACGCGCGTGCGGCAGGCTGCGGTCCAGAACCTTCACCGGTGTGTCATCGGTGCCGACTACCTTTGACGACAACACAAACAACTTCATCCGTTCATACAGCGGCGCGAGCAGATCCGCGCTTTGCCGCATCCACCCGCATAACGTTTGATCCGGGAGTTCCACGCCGAAGCGCCGGAACATTTTCACTTGGCGGTGTACCGGGAGGTGATCGGCCACTTTGCTCACAATCACGTGCGCCAGCACACTCGCCGAAGCCGTGCTCTTCTCAATCGGCTGCGGCTGCTTCGTTGCCGTTCGAATGCTGCACGAGCAAGCGTACTTCTGGCACGCATCTTCGATCACCAGCATTTGCGCCGGAACGTATTCGTAGCGCTCGCTGACTTCTTCGCCGATGTGCCGCAACGCCTCGTGGCAGCTGCCGCACCGTTTATCCGCTTCTTTGAGATCGTGCACGATGCGCTCGCGCTTGAGATGCTTCGGCAGCGCCTGCCGGCCGCGTCGCTTAACGTCTTCACCCGTGCTGGCGCCCGGCGGATCGTCCGGGCCCTTATTCGGCTTCTTCTCTTCAGGCTTGCTCTCTTGCGGAGTCTCCATGCCGGCTTGCTGCGCAAATAACCGCAGCTGATCCGCGCTCAACTGTTCGCTGCGGGTGCCTGAGCGCGCAGCGATCAACTGCGCCAGCAGGCGGTTCGTTTTATCCAGTTGCCGCGTCAAGTCGACCACCATCTGCCGCAGAATGTTGCTATCTTCTGGCAGATTCTGTGGATCGACCGGCACTAACTACATTGTAAGTTTGTTAGTACTCTATCCAAAGAGCAAAATGCACCTGCTAAGCAATATTTATGCGGCTTCGGACGGCTCCCGCCGATAGCGCTTCCGGCGCTTTGCGTCGCTCAGGTCGATGCCGCTCAATAAGGCGCTTAACTCCTGTGCGCTCAGCTCACAGCGCTGCTCATCGCCCTTGCCGAATGGCATCGCATAGCTGCCGGCTTCCAGCCGCTTCGACCAGATCGCAAATCCGTCCCGGTCCCAGTACATCACTTTGATCCGATCCCGCTGCCGGTTGGAAAACACAAACAAATGCCCGGCGAGCGCGTCCATGCCCATCACGCTCGTCACCATGCCTTGCAATCCGTCGAAGCTGCGCCGCATATCGCACGGAACGGTGCACAGATATACCCGCACGCTCGCAGGCAGCGATATCATCCGCGCGCCCGCAGCACCCGCAATACCACGTTCAGCGACGCCTCTTCGCACGGAATCCGCAGCCGCTCGCCTCCCGCAAGCACAACCTCGGCCATTGCAACTCCGCCGCTATCTTCCCGCTTTGGCTCGACCAGCGCAAAACTAACTGCCTCTGGTTTCCGGCGTAACCGCTGCCGCCATGCATAAAAACTGTGCTCTCCAATTCCGTGCTCTTTGCAATACGCTCGCGCAGACAACCCGCTCGCTTCTTGCGCCGTCACCCGCTCCTGCCATCGCTGCCGAACTCCTATCTGCTTTTCCATGCATCCACTTTGCCCGCCTCAAACCCACGCACGCCAGTGGTGTTCATGTGATGCTTACACTTGTTGTGTATGACTTCGAAGTAACTGAACAGCTTGAGTTCGCCGATCTTATGCCGCAACTATGGTGCTCCGAAATCGATTTAGTAGTCTACCTCGGATTCGCGCCGCACGCTTTGGATCTGCTGAACAAACTTGGATCGTACAAAGCGGACAAAGATCAGGTACGCTGTGCTACCGGACGGCGTTCGCTATTCTTCGACAATGTAACCGTGTTGTTAGCTAGCGGAGCCTACCAAGACGATCTGAATGGTAAGGACAAGTACGGATTCCACTTTGAAGCTTTCGCCATGCTCCCTACCCACCCGGGTTGTAAGCAACCAAGGAATGCCATGGCCTCAAATGCTCCACAAGATGACGAAGACACTGGAGCTTCGGCGTATGGATACGATTCCTACAATTTGCTGGAACGGCTGGCTATCCAGAGGTTCAGGGTTCCATCATCGGACCCGATTGAGCATCCAAGGACGGGTCACGAGTTCCGCTTTGCCGCAAGCGGTGAACTAACACCCGCTGACAGGAACAGATACCAGGCCGACCAACTTTTTACGTGTTCGTCCCCAGGAGAGCAGCCATGAGCACAATTGGATTGCGTTTTACACCCCCGGACGAGAGCTATGAAGGCTTCAAGTTCCGGATTGCAGGCACTTTGTGCGTGGTTTTCGGCTTTTTTACAGCGTTGTTTTTCGTCAAGCACGTGTTAGTATTTCACGCTGATCACACGGCAGGTATTCTCCCCGAACCCTTTGGCGTGATTGGGAATTATTTGCGCGCCTACTACGCGGGAACCTCGAGCGGCGCACTGGAACTGGTTCTGATACTGGCCGGGTTCGGTGCGATCTTCTGGTTGAATTTAGCAAAGCAGTATTTCGCGGGCCGCTATCGCAACTACGGAAAAGAGAGGGCCAGTGCGGAGGCAAAGAGTTTAACCCTTCTTCTAACACTGATGGCTTTGAGCTTAGTTTCTGTTTCTGTTCCGTTTCTTACCCTCCATTTTCCAGGTTGGCTGTCCTGGCTCATGAAGTACGGACCAATTGCTATCGCTGTGCTGCAGTACCTCTCCGTCCTTCCCCAGATGACAGACATTGACCGCGCCGCCGCCATCGACAAACTCAATTGGGATCCGGGGAGTTTTGATGCGACACGCCGTTCGGTGCTCAATCAGGCCGTGACAAAGGAAGTGAAAGCGTGCTCCAGACTGATGTTGCCCGCAGCGCCGGAGGCAGCGGACCGCTTCTTGAGACAAGGGAGCACGACTGTGACCTGGAGCGGTTTCGATGCCCTCTTCAGGAATCTCGAAGCAGTTCTGGGTGTCAGCGTCGACTCTATGACTCTCCATGACAGCGCCTGTAAAGGGATCGAGTTTGCGCTCGGCGAACTGCTGGACGCACGAGCCGCTGAGAGAACGCTCGTCTTGACCACAGACGCTGAACACCACTCGGTCCGCAATGTGCTTGAAGATCACCTGCGACCCATATATAGGTTTCAGCTCGAGACCGTTCCCCTCCAGAATCTCTTGTGGAACAATGCTTCGACGAAGGACATCGTCTCAACACTGTTGAACGTGTTGATCGAAAAGAAGCCTCACATTGCGGTCCTCAGTCACGTGTTCCCGGACACGGGTATCATGCTGGACCTTAAGGAGTTGATTGACGCCGCAAGCAAGCAGGACCTCCGTACCCTGTTTGTTATCGATGGCTCGCAAGCAGTTGGCAACATCATGGTCAGCGATAACGCGTTCGCCCGCTCGGCTTACTACGCGTTTGATGGCCATGCGTGGTTGTTGGGAACTCCGTCGAGTGGCATCCTGATTCGGAATGCATGGCTGCTGCGAGCTGCGGCCGGCATCCGAGAAGTAGCTCTCCCCGACCGCCCATTCTCTAGCTTCCGTCAAGTGGATTCGCATGAGCTGCCTGCCGAATATGACAGGTTTTCATCTTGGTTCGCTCTGAACTACGTCCTGAAGCACGACTGGCTCGCAACAGGCATCGAGAACGCCATAAAGCACACGAACAAGCTGGCCGGCCTGTTTCGGGACGAGATGCATAAGCGCGACATTGGTACTCTTGGCATTTCCGCGGCGACTTCGAGCGTTGTGATCACAGATATTCCACAGACCGAAGCTCTGTATCATGTGCTCGAACGGAAGCGACTAGATTGCCGGAAAGTGCGCGGAAACTCAGGAGACGATGGGCGGACGTCAGGAATTCGGTTCTGCTTCCATCACTACCACAGTGACGACGATGTCCGGAATCTTGCAGAGCTGATTGGCGATTTCAAGGCGGAGGCAGAGAGCAGTAGGCTCGAGCAGGTCGCCGGGCTAGCGGTAATTCCGCGTTCTTTCCGGCAGTCCGCGTGAAGCCAAGGTTAGTGCCACGTTCCGCTTTCTTTCGTGATCAGGGTCGTCATGTGCGTTGGTCAATTTCATTTGGCTTCTTCCGCCGAGATGAAAACACCCGGCGAATTGCTGGGCACCGGGTGCCCCCGGCACAATTGTTGTAGTTCCCGCTCGCCTTCCGCCGTTACGCGTAGCGCCCGCGTCCCATTCCGCCTTACGAGCCATTTACGCTTCAGAAAGCACTCGAGGAGGGCCGATCCCAGCGCCCCGCCCACATGATGCTGGCGTTCGGTCCAATCGCGACATTGCCGCGCGAACTGACGCCGCGTTTTTCGTACAGCGGCAATGTCGATGCCCTGTTCCGCAAACCAGTCTTCACCCTGAGCTGTGACGACGTATTCGTGTCCGTCGGGCTCGATCAAACCACGGCTCTCCAGCGCGATTCGAACGTGCACGCCGAGTGAGCCGGCCAAATGGTCATAACAGGTGCGAGCGTTCCGTAGTGCTTGCACTTCTTCGCTCTCTGGGATCAGCGCACCGTCCGGGGCCCGTCGCGCCACAGCCGCCAAGGCCTCGAGCGCTATTCCGATTTCCGGCGAAGCCATCCGGAAATAGTGCTGCCGCCCCTCCCGTTCCAACGTGACGAGACCCGCGACACGTAGGCGGTTCAGGTGCGCGGATGCGGCTTGCGGTGAAACACCGGCTGTGCGAGCCAAGTCTCCTGCGGTGCTGCTGCCGCCATCGAGCACTGCCGTCAACATGGCAACTCGCGCCGGATCCGCCAGCAATCCAGCTATCTCGGCTATGGGATGCTTTGCGAACATGCCCTCATCGTAGCCGGGACTAGCGCAGGAATGGTTCATCGTTTCGTGAAACATCGCCCTACCCGGTGGCCCTATCTTGTTGGCATGAGATCACGAATGGCCATTGTTGCTTTTCTCGCGTTGACTTCCGCTGTCGTGAGCGCCGAGGAATTGGGCCCCGAAGAAAAGCGCACGCCCGCAGTGGTAACGGGTTGGTTTCGCGACCTGACGTGCCTCATGCGCTACAAACAGGTAGCCAGACCCCTCAACGATTGCGCGAAAATGTGCGCGTTAAACAACGCTCCGTTAGTGATCGCAACGGCTGACGGACAACTGTATACGCCGATCTCAAGCGCTATTCCCGAGGTCGATCAACGCGCGAAGCTCATGCCGCACGTCGGCCGGCTTGTTCGCGTTACGGGGCGGACGTTCGAGCGGTCGGGCATGCGCGCGATCAGCATTGAGAAAATTGAGGATGTCCCTGGTCCGGCTGATAAATAAAAGAACACTGATCGAATAGGCCATCGTGGCTCAGCATGTGTGGGCGGTGTTACCGTATGGTTTCCGACCATGCAGCTCCACATCGCCGAGCCGGGTGGATCCACCAGAACAGTAGATCTGGCTAAGCCGCTGTCGCTGGGCCGGGCCGCCGATAACGACTTGGCGTACCCGGACGACCCGGCACTTTCTCGTTACCACCTCTGCATCGACTCGGAGGGAAGCCAATGGCTGCTGCGCGACTGTGGCAGCCGCAACGGCACTATTCTTAACGGCAATCCTTTGACGGGGAGACACCGGTTGGTATCCGGAGATCGTATATATGCGGGGCAGTTGACGATTGCCGTGGCGGAGCGTCCGTCCACTCACTCGGTGCGGTTTGTCGCCGATGAGCCCGGGAAAGCTCATCGGGCGCCAACAATCCTGACGACGCTGGATCAAGCCCTTGAACGGACACACCGAAACGTGGAGCGTCGCAAAGACGTTGTTACCGCGAATCGCTTCGTACCGGCACTGATTCGTGCCGGCCAGGAACTCGCGAGTCACCGTCCACTGGGCGAACTTTTTGACGTAATCCTGGATCTCGCATTGTCGGCGGTGGACGCGAGGCGAGGGGTGATCCTCACTGAGGAGAACGGGCAGCTGGAAGTGCGCGCCAATCGTGGGGAGGATTTCAGCATCAGCACCGGCGTCAAGCGGCAGGTGCTTGCCGGGACGTCGCTAATTATCAGCGATGCGCAGCTCGATTCGGCACTGCGCGAACAAAAAAGCATTCTTTTGCAGCAAGTGCGCAGCATCCTAGCTGTACCGCTACAAACGGGAGACCGGGTTATCGGCCTCATCTATGTAGATAACGGCACTACTTTGCGCCCATTCTCGCATGAAGATCTGGATCTGCTCACGGTGATGGCCAACGTTGCGGCCATCCGTATCGAACACGCGCGGCTGGCAGCCGTCGAGCAACAGGAAAAGCTTACGCAACTCGAGCTCGAACAAGCCAGCGAAATTCAGCGGAATCTACTTCCGGCCGACCCACCGGTCGCAGAAGGATATGAAATCGGCGGGTACAATATGCCGTGCCGCTCGGTCGGGGGCGACTACTTCGATTTCCTGCCGTACTCGGACGGCAGGATTGGGTTACTGGTTGCGGACGTGTGCGGAAAAGGGCTACCCGCCGCGATCATGATGTCGAGCCTCCAGGCGCGCGTGCAAATGCTGGTTGAATCGAAGCCCGATGCGGCTTCGGCGCTAACGCTTTTGAATCGCAACCTGGCACCGCGCTTTCCACTTGGGAGATTCATCACAGTTTTTTACGCAGTGCTCGATCCCGCAACCGGCGCGCTCGAATACGCCAATGCGGGCCACAATTATCCGTTGATCTTGCGGTCCGGAGGGGAAGTAGAGCAACTCCGGGGTGGCGGCATGGTGATGGGGTTGCTTACCGATATTGAGTACAGGTCGTTCCAGGCGCAGTTGGAACGCGGCGACCGCCTGGTGTTGTATAGCGACGGCGTCACTGAGGCGGGTTCGCCGTCCGGAGGTCAGTTCGGTGAACGCGGTCTATCGGACTTTCTGCTGAGTCACGCAATGCAGCCGTCAACTCAATTGATCCCGCGGCTAGCGGAGCACGTCCGGTCCTGGTGCGGCTCTTCGGGCTTTACGGATGACTTTACACTTGTTCTGGTACGACGGGAATAACTGGGCGGCCACGCGGGTCAACTCAGGCCAGCGCATTCTTTGTTACAGTTACGGTAATCCCGCATGAGTATTTTTCGCACAAAGTCGCTGGCCAAACTTCTTGATCAGGCCGAACATAGCGGTTTGAAGCGCACGCTTGGTCCTAGTGGACTGGTCGCGCTTGGAATAGGCGCCATCATCGGAGTCGGTCTGTTCGTCAGGACGGCTGCTGCTTCCGCTCAGACGGCCGGACCCGCCGTGGTCCTGTCGTTTGTGGTCGCGGCCTTCGGATGCGCTTTCGCCGGAATCTGCTACGCCGAGTTTGCGGCTATGATCCCCATCGCGGGCAGTGCATATACCTACTCGTACGTCACTATGGGCGAGTTCGTAGCATGGTTGATTGGTTGGTCACTCGTACTCGAATACGCGCTGGGTGCCGCAACCGTGGCTATCGGCTGGAGCGAGTACCTGAACAAACTGTTTCACGGCCGGATTCCCTATCAGTGGTGCCACTCGTTTCTTCAAACCTCGCCTGATGGAGTGCGCGGATTGGTGAACTTGCCCGCCCTGCTTGTTCTGTTGATCATCACACTCGTGCTTATCAAAGGCATTCAGGAATCCGCCAGCCTGAACGCGATCATTGTGGGCATCAAGGTGACCATAGTCATCGTTTTCATCGCCGTCGGTTGGAACTACATCAATCCCGCCAATCATCATCCGTTCCTCATCCCTGCGGGAACTGTGGGGCACGAGGGTATCTTTCAGCATGGGTGGGGCGGCGTTCTAGGCGGAGCCAGCATCGTCTTTTTTGCGTTTATCGGCTTTGATGCGGTTTCCACCGCCGCTCAGGAAACAAAGAATCCTGCGCGCGACATGCCTATCGGCATACTCGGGTCGCTTGCAATTTGCACCGTTCTGTACGTCCTTTTCGGTTGGGTACTAACTGGGGTCGGGAACTGGAGAGAGTTCCTGACCGTCGGCAAAGAAGCGTCCGTGGCGTTCGCGATCGAACAGCACATGCCGGGATTTGGATGGCTGGCTATCCTGGTCACGGTCGCCATCCTGTTCGGCTTCACTTCGGTAATTCTCGTCATGCTCCTTGGCCAGAGCCGCGTCTTTTACTCCATGTCTAACGACGGCCTTCTTCCCAAGGTATTCGCAGACCTTCATCCCACCTTCCGTACCCCTTACAAATGCAACGCGATTCTCTTCGTCTTCGTGGGCGCGCTTGCGGCACTGCTGCCGGGCGACATCACCGGCGATCTCACATCCGTCGGAACGCTGTTTGCATTTGTACTGGTCTCTCTCGGCGTCTGGATTATGCGTCGCAAAGCCCCGAACGCAAGCCGCCCATTTCGCACACCCTTAGTGCCGCTGGTACCGATTCTGGGAATGACGATTTGCACGGGTATGATCATCGCGTTGCAGCACGAGTCGCAAATAGTTGCGTTCTGCTGGATGCTGGCAGGGCTCACGGTCTATTTCGGGTATAGTAAGTCGCACAGCCGGCTCAATCGGCCGGAAGAAGTCGAAACAGTGGGTGTGCAATAACTTCTCGCAGACTCCGGCTTAGCTCCTCTGATATGCTTCTTTGACGCTGTTAGCTTCAGAAGCGCAATTCATCCCCATGTCTGCCCAATCGTCCACGTCACCGCTTATGGGAGACCAGAGCAAAGGGGAAAAGGTGGCCGTTCCCTACCCATCGGCGTGGATTTCGATTCTCTTCGCCTATTTCGCAGTGCTCTTCATTATCATCGTGCTGCTGCTTGTTTTCACGTGGCCGCCACCTCCGGCACTTTCCTTGCTGGACCTTGCGCCGCCGGTCGTCACGCTGGTTCCTGGAGCTACACAGCAATTTGAAGCACGCATCTGGCACGCTCGCGATCAGGGGGCCACGTGGACAACTACCGGCGGTACGATTTCTCCAGACGGCTTCTTCAGCGCTCCAGTATCCGGCACTCAGGTGACGATTACCGCAAGTAGTACGGCGGACCGGAGCCTCAGCCGGTCGGCCGTCGTACTGCTCGACTCGACGGGGCTTTCGCTTCAACCTAGCGTTTCCGCTGTTGGGCCAAATGCATATGCGGAGTTCAGAGCGCTTTTTACGCAAGCGGTGGCCGCAAACGGTGCAACGGCTCCGATATCGCGGAATGTGGAGTGGACCGTTTCCGATCCGAACCTCAGAATGACCGCCGATGGAGGCACCGCGCGGGTTCAGGCGCCTGCGCAGATCAAGTCCTTGCAGCGGGTTATAGTTACCGCCGTCGACAAAAGCCAGCGTTCTCGGCAGGCGAGCGCTGTGATTTACCTCGAGCCCAGCGGCTTGTCTTTGGGCGAAGACGTCAGGATGGCGGAACTTACTCGCGATACCGCGCTGATTCAACTTGTTCTGCTGATGGGCGCTCTTGGAGCTCTCCTCGGAGCTTCCCGGTCGTTCGCAAACTTCGTCGGCAACGGAACGTTCGTGCCCAAGTGGACCCTCTTTTATGTCTTACGGCCTGCGTTCGGAGCCGGGCTCGCGCTGCTAGTCTTCTTCGGCTACCGCATCGGTGCGATTACCAACGTCAGGGGAGCGACGCCGGCAGATCCGTTCGCAGCATGTTTTATTGCCGGAATGGTGGGCCTTTTTGCGGATACCGTTCTGGAGAAGTTGCGCGAAACGATCCTGACGGTACTCTCGACGAAGGACGACCGGCGGGACAAAATGACTGACGCTCCGGGCCCTGAGATCGATTCTGCCAACGGATCACGTGCTTCCAAGACGATGAAGATCACCGGGAAGAACTTTGTGAAGGGTGCGGCCGTGAAGCTCAATGGCCTCGAAGCTGTAACGGCCTTTGTATCCTCCAAAGAACTCAACGTAACTTTAACCGGCAATGAAGAAGCGGGAGCGGTGAAGGTGGTGGTTACCAATCCCGATAAGCACGCGAGCTCCGAATTCACGGGCGTATTGACATAATCCGGTGAATTCGGCAGCGACCATCCGCTCACTTATCCGCGTTGAAGCGCAAGGCTCCAAAACTTACGACACTCTCGGAATCGATCTGCCATTGATGATAGTCGAGTAACTCGCCACGCACGGTTGGGTTTGCTTTAAGAAACGTGTACACGGGGGATGAACCGCACCATTTCAGATCGTCATGATTCTGCTGCACCATGGACCAGTAACCGCCGATATTGCCGGCGTTGATCTGTTCAATCCGTTGTCGATCCCTCTGCTCGATGGCAAACATTTCTCCGATATTTGCCGTCGCGCGAATCGGGTCGCCGTAGCGCCTGCCAATGTGCGCCATATCGATCCCCAACACCCAGAACAGCCGTCGTCCTTCCCGAGCCGACATATTGCCGAGCGCATCCAAGAACCGCGACACAGCTTCGTCACGTTCCGGCATACCGCCCTCGTAAATGCTTTTCACAAAAGGTCCACACAAAATCGGCAATACACCGACATCCGGCCCGTAGACATGCTGTAGGAAGATGATTTGAAATTCGATCGAATGCTCTACCGCATGGCAGTAGTCCTCCATGCGAATCGCCTCACCGGCCGCAGTATCCAACTCATTCACCATGGCAACATTAGTTCGCGCTTCACCGAACGGCGTACGATAATTCTTGCGCGTCAGGCCGAAATGCTCCGGGGCTCCGTAATGCGAGGTGCCAAGAACCACGAATGTGCAGTCGGCGGCCTCTTTACGCGACGGCAATGCAGTATATGCGGCTCGATAGGTGTTCCATGCGCCGTCCGGGCTTGCGTGCGGCGCCGCAATCGCAACCGCCGATCCATTTCCTGTCGACCCGTCGCCCTTGGCTTCGCCGATCCGGGCAATCAGCAAATTCTCCAATCGGAGACGATCCGCAGGATACGCAGCGCCCGCGAACAAGGGCTCTCGAATGGTTTCTCTGGCGAACTCCGCCTCTCGCTGCGCTTTCAATTCGCGATAACGGTCGTTGTCCAGGAAACCCGCCTCGTTTAGCGAATCGTATAAGTGCTTTTCGATATCCCCGACCTGAATCTCGCCGGTGATGCGCACGAGCTCGGATCGCAGGTCGAGGGTCGACTGCATTCCGTCGAAACACTCCAGCGCCTGTACCAGCGGGGGTGGAACCAGCAGCGTCGCATCCGAGTAATGATACGGATCGCGTATGAACAACCCCGGCCGCGCAGGATCCGGCGACGGCATGAAATCTAAATTGAAGCGCAAGCGGGGGAGAACGGCGGACACATCGACATTGTAGGGTGCGTCGTGTGGAGGCGGGTTGAAATCCGGCTGCGAATGCTGCACCGGGTAAGAAAAATCCGGCCTGTGTTTCCCACATGGTTAGTACGATTCTTGATCTTCGAGCAAAGGTTTTCCTAGAATCCTTAAAGCCTTCGCCCACTTAAGTCGATAGAACCTTCTGAGCGTGCACTGTCGATGGCTTTGGACGAAACACTTCCCCCGAACGGCATATCACCGCTTCACTGCCCAAACCCGCTGCGGGCAGAATTGACTCGCGGGGGTGCGTTCTCCTCGGGCAGCGTGATCCTTATAGTAGACGCGTCGATTGCTCGCCAGCGGAGCATTGCATCCGCGCTGCAAGGCCTGGGACATGAGATTGTCGAGGCGAAAAGCACCTCCGATGCCTTTTATGTGCTTGCGGAACGGCCAGTCGATCTGATCATCGCCGACCTATGCGCACGGGGCTGCGGCGGTGTCGCGTTGTGCCAGCAACTTAAGGCATCGCTCAGCACGCAACTGTTGCCGGTTCTCCTGATGGCTCGCGGCACCGATATGGAAAGCGAAGTATCGGCCATCGACGCTGGGGCAGACGCGCTGATACCGGTGCCGATCAAACCGCGCCTTCTTCGCTCTCGGGTCCAGGCAAGTCTACAACGCAAATTGGTTACCGATTCGCTTGATGAGACCGAAACGGTTCTATTCACGTTGGCGCAGTCGGTCGAAGGCAGAGACTCCGCGCTGGGAGCGCACTGCGAACGGCTAGCGCTGATGGCGGCGACCATGGGCCTGACGCTCGGGCTCACTTCCGACGATATTCTCGCGCTGCAACGTGGCGGTTACCTGCACGACGTTGGCAAGGTTGCGATTCCCGACAGCGTTCTGTTTAAGCCGGGTCCGCTTACACCTGAAGAATGGGTGATTATGCAAAGTCATGCCGAGCGTGGCGAGCGCATCTGCAGCCGGGTGCGCTCACTCGCTCCGGTACTGCCGATCATTCGTCATCACCACGAGAAGTGGGACGGCACCGGCTATCCCGATGGGCTCAAAGGCGAGCAGATCCCTCTTCTGGCTCGGATCTTTCAGCTCGCCGACATTTACGACGCACTCACCGCAATACGTCCTTATAAGCGCGCCTTCACTCCCGAAGAGGCGATTCAGATCATGCGCGAAGAAGCCGCCAGAGGATGGCGCGACCCCGGGCTCGTCGCCACGTTTGCGGACCTGCTGCCGTTGCTTGCCGCGGCAGAGATCCCGGATTCGATACAGCTCTCGCTTCACGCGCTTGCGAACTCTCTCGACCGGTACCGAACGACGCCGGCGCGGAAGGAAATGCGTGAAGTATTTGCCACCGGCCAACCGGTGAAAATGGTCAGCGGTCTATAATCGACCCTGATCCTATTGTCTGGTCCACAAGTCTCGCTTGAAATTCTGAACCGGGAGATTGTGTCGTGCCGCAGGTGTCCCCGCCTGGTCGCGTACCGCGAGGAAGTCGGCCGCGTTCGCCGCCGGGCTTACCGAAACGAGGCATACTGGAGCAAACCGGTGCCGGGCTTTGGCGATCCGTTCGCCCGCTTGCTGATCATTGGCTTGGCTCCCGGAGCCCACGGCGCCAACCGCACAGGGCGGGTGTTCACGGGCGACCGCTCGGGCGACTTCCTCTACCGCGCACTGTGTGACGCTGGTTTCGCTAATCAGCCGCACAGCGTCTCACGAGAGGACGGTCTGGTGCTGACGGACGCCTACATTGCCGCGCCGGTACGCTGCGTTCCGCCAGAAAACAAGCCTGCTCGGGATGAAATTCTGACCTGCCGATCCTATCTGCTGCGCGAACTCAAAATCCTGCCTGATGTGCAAGTCGTTCTCGTCCTGGGCGGGATTGCTCTCGATTCGTATCTCTCTGTGCTCCAGGATCAGGGCCGAATCCGGTCCCGATCTCAATATAAGTTCGCCCATGGCGCCCGGTTCCAGACGCATGCGGGCGGTCCGCTTCTGCTTGCCTCTTATCACCCAAGCCAGCAGAATACATCTACCGGGCGTTTGACCTTGGAAATGTTGCGTGACGTCCTGCTCGAAGCGCGGTCACTCCTGTCGGTTTGCAGACCGCCGATTCCATCCGCAAGTCATTAAGAATTCGTAACCTGGAGACGGTCCCGCGCGTTGCGGAAAGCAGTTAAACTGAGTCTAGATACGTGATTGGGCGGCACCGTTGCAGCCTGCCCTGCAAAGTCAGCGTTTCGCCTACCGGCGTTAGAGGCCGGAACTGTCAACAGAAAATATGAATTTATTAAGTTTGCCGTTCTTATTGGCGTTGGCGCAACCCTCACTAAGCTCACGCATTATGAACGGACTTTTCGACGATACGTTCGCCGGAATTTACCGCCTTTCGCCGTTCGATTGGGCGCTTCTGATTCCCTATTTCGGTATCCTGGCGATCCTTTCGGTGTACGGAATTCACCGTTACGAGACCATTCGCCGTTACCAGAAATTCCGCAAGAATCTGCCTACCTCGCCGCCCCGCCGTTTGGAACAGCTTCCCCGGGTGACCATCCAATTGCCGCTGTACAACGAACGTTTTGTAGTAGAACGTTTGCTCGAAGAGGTTGCCAAAATCGACTATCCGCGCGACCTGTTGCAGATCCAGGTACTCGACGATTCCACGGACGAAACTCACCCTTTCACGGAACGTCTCTGTAACGAATATGGGGCTCGCGGGCTATCGCTTGAATACCGGCATCGCACGAACCGGCGCGGTTACAAGGCTGGAGCGCTGCAAGAAGGCCTGGAAACGGCAACCGGGGAGCTGATTGCCATCTTCGACGCCGATTTCCTCCCGCCGCAGCACTTCCTCACACGAACGGTTCACTTTTTTGCAGATCCCGACGTCGGAGTGGTACAGACACGCTGGAGCTATCTGAATAAGGAGTACAACATCCTGACGCAGGTAGAGGCCATGCTGCTCGACGGCCATTTTGTCCTCGAGCACGGCGCACGCTGTGGCTCCGGTTTGTTTTTTAACTTCAACGGCACTGCCGGTATTCTCAGGCGAGCCATGATTGAGGACGCCGGAGGCTGGCAGCACGAAACCCTCACTGAAGACTCTGATCTCAGCTACCGCGCTCAACTGAAAGGTTGGCGTTTCGTGTATGTGCCGAGCCTCGATTGCCCATCGGAACTGCCGGTGGAAACCTACGGCTTTCAGGTGCAACAGGCGCGTTGGGCGAAGGGCCTCACCCAGGTAGCGAAAAAACTGCTGCCGCGCATTTTGAAAGCCGATCTTCCGCTGCGGGTGAAAGTCGAAGCTTTCCTGCATTTGACACCCAACATTTCCTACCCGCTGATGATCGCCGTCTCCATGCTGATGCTGCCGGTCATGATCGTGCGCTTCTACATGGGACTGTTTCAGATGGTTCTGATCGACCTGCCGTTGATCATCGCTTCGTTCTGGTCGATTTCCGCGTTTTACCTCTATGCCCAGCGCGAGCTCTATCCGAAGAGCTGGTGGAAATCCATTGCCTTTCTGCCTATGTTGATGGCGGCCGGAGTGGCGCTCACGGTCAGCAACTCGAAGGGCGTTATCGAAGCGATCTGCGGCATTCAGACCAGTTTCGCGCGAACTGCCAAGTACGCAATCGGCGGCAATGAAAAGGTGAAGCTTGCTCCCGCGGCTTACCGGCGCCGCAGTGGCTGGCTTCCCTGGGCCGAGATCGCGATTGGCAGCTATTTCATCTACATGATTGAATTCGCCGTCGAGACGTATAACTTTTTTGCCATTCCGTTTTTACTTCTGTTTGTGTGTGGATATTGGTGGGCGGGCTTTTCCACGCTCTACGAGGAGTACCGCGGAAAGCTGGACTGGCAGCGGGCACGCAAAGTCGCCGAAGCGCAATAGCGTAGAGCCGCGCTACTCCCGAGCACGTTCACCCTACTCCCTACCGGCCGACTGAGGCCTATTGGCCCGGACCGTACTGGTCTTGGCGAGCCCCAGATTTCCTCACATAATAAATTCGTGAGTCGAAGAGCAGTTCATGAAGCCTTTTGGCCCAATGTTCAGATCTTTCTCATTTGTAGTCATCTCCTTTTCGCTGTTTTTGTCCCTGATCTTGGGAGGCTCGTCTCGGCTTGAGGCGAGCCCATTTTTCACTGTCCAAAAACTCGGCGCGCTTGGTTCGTCCGCGGCTCTTGCATCCGGACTGAACAGCTCGGGTCAGGCAGTCGGCTTCGTTACGACGAGTAGCGGCGATCAAACACCGGTCTTGTTTGGCAGTGGTACGGCAACACAGTTGGGCGGTGTAGGTGTGGCGAGCGGCATCAACGACGCTGGCGTTGTCGTCGGCACCACTTACTCGCAAAACGTTCCCACGGTAACTGAATGGAGCAACGGACAGAGCAAAACGCTCGGCATTACCGGTTACGGCACCAGCATCAACAACTCCGGAGAAATCGCCGGCGGGTATCAGACGTCGTCAGGCCAACTGCACGCGTTCACGCTCAACGGTGGCTCGCTTGTCGACCTCGGCACACTCGGAGGTGGTTGGAGCACCGCCTTGGCAGTAAATGGGAATGGGCAGGTCGCAGGAACCAGCACCACCGATTCCGGCGCGTTCCGCGCGTTCTTCGCAACCGGTGCGGGTATGTCGAGCCTCGGCACACTCGGAGGGTGGAGCAGCTATGGTCTCGGGCTTAATAGCGAGGGTGAAGTTGTCGGCTCCTCGCAAATATCATCCGGCTACTTGCATGCGTTCTCGTGGACATCCGGCAAGATGTCCGATCTGGGCACGCTCGGCGGGTCGGTAAGCTCTGCGTACGGGGTAAACGATCAAGGTTCTGTTGTTGGTTATTCGCTGACGGATGGTAATCGTGCTGCGCATGGATTTCTCGATGCGAACGGAATCATGTTCGATCTCAACGACCTACTTCCAATTGCGTCAGGTTGGACGATAACCGGGGCCTACGCCATCAACAATGCCGGCGACATTCTCGGCACTGCGAGCTATGACAACGATGCGTACGCGGTGGAACTCGATCCACTTATTTTAAGCTCCGTTTCGGCGCCCGCGTTCGTGGCGACTCCGGAACCTGCCGCGCTCGCGCTCGTCGCGATCGGCCTGATGGCAACCGTCTGCTTCGGGCGGCGAAGGCGGAAGGTGACTTCGCGCTGACGGAGCCGTTCGACTGATACTCCAGAGCACTGCTGGTGACAGCGAGAGTTGCACATGAACTGCCTGCTTAAATAGGAAGTTCATGCAGCTCCAGAGCTATACCATCACCCAAGGCAAAGATCGTGCGCCGGCGCGCTCCTATTTCAAATCGATTGGCTTCACGGATGAAGATTTGAAGAAGCCGATTATCGGGATTGCGAATACCTGGATCGGCACCATGCCCTGCAACTACAACCTGCGCGAGCTCGCCGTAGATGTGGCGCGCGGCATACGGGAAGCAGGCGGCACTCCCATGGAGTTCAACACGATTGCCATCAGCGATGGCATCACGATGGGGACCGAGGGGATGAAGACTTCGCTGATCAGCCGCGAGGTGATCGCGGACTCCATCGAACTGGTCGCGCGTGGCCACATGTTCGATGGCCTCGTTGCTCTGGTGGCGTGTGACAAGACCATCCCTGCAGCCGCAATGGCCCTGCTTCGTTTGAATGTTCCTTCCGTGATTCTTTACGGCGGGACCATTCTGCCGGGCCGATATAAAGGCAAGGACATCACGATTCAGGACGTATTCGAAGCTGTGGGCGCGAACGCTGCCGGACGCGTCAGCGATGAAGAATTGCTTGCCATCGAGAACGCCGCTTGCCCCGGACCGGGTGCGTGTGGTGGCCAATATACCGCCAATACGATGTCCACCGTGATGGAGATCATCGGCTTATCTCCCATGGGATTGAATTCTATTCCGCAGGTAGACCAGCGCAAGCACGATGCGGCCCGGCAGTGCGGTGACATCATCATGAACGCTGTCGGGAAGAACATTCGGCCGCGCGATATCGTCACGCGAGCCGCTATCGACAACGCCATTGCGAGCGTCGCGGCCTCCGGCGGATCGACCAATGCTGTCCTGCATCTGCTTGCCATGGCGCGTGAAGCCGGTGTGCCGCTCACGATCGACGATTTCCAGGAGCTCAGCAGCAAAACGCCACTGCTCGCAGACTTGAAACCCGCCGGCAAATACACCGCTGCGGACGTTGATAAGGCGGGCGGCATTCCAGTTATCGCAAAACGCCTGCACGATGGAGGCTACGCGCATTCCGAAGCCCTGACGATCTCCGGCCGCACGTTCGGCGAGCAGGCGGCGTCGGTCGAGGAGACCGCCGGACAGGACGTGATCCGGCCGCTTAGCAATCCGATCAAGAAATCCGGCGGTCTCGTCATTCTGAAAGGGTCGCTTGCGCCTGACGGCTGCGTGATCAAAGTAACTGGTCTCAACCGCACATCGCAGACCGGACCCGCGCGCGTGTTCGACACAGAAGAGGCGGCCAAAGCTGCTGTTCTCGAGCGGCGCATCAATCCCGGCGACATCGTCGTTATTCGATACGAGGGACCACGCGGCGGACCGGGCATGCGTGAAATGTTGGGCGTCACGAGCGCTATTGTCGGCGAAGGACTGGGCGACTCGGTCGCGCTAATCACGGACGGCCGCTTCAGCGGTGCGACAAGAGGTTTTATGGTCGGGCATGTCGCTCCGGAAGCTGCGGTGGGCGGCCCGATCGCCGCGGTGCACGAAGGCGACCTTATCAGCATCGACATCGAGAAGCGCGAGATGAACCTGGATGTTTCATCCGCCGAGCTGCACGGTCGCTTGGCAACGTTCAAACGCCCTGCGCCCAAGTACACGACAGGCGTTATGGCAAAGTACGTCGCCCTTGTGGGTTCCGCCTCCGACGGCGCAGTTACTTCTCAGCCAGCCATCTGATCGCGTTCCGCCGACGTTCACTTACGTAGGACGGCAACCAAACGGAACGGCACTAATCACGATTACGATG
>CAWJFN010000016.1:0-45177 GCA_963842195.1 uncultured Acidobacteriaceae bacterium | reverse complement strand
TTCAGCCTGCAGCGTCGGCTTTCAAGCCGACGTTCCAAGAGATTCCGAATCTCTTTCCCACTTTTCGGGGCATTTTCTATTCAAAGGAGCACTTTATGGCCACCCCAGCACAGATCGAAGCCAACCGTGTGAATTCCCAATCCTCCACCGGCCCGAACTCGGAAGCCGGTAAAGCCGTGTCTAGCCAGAACGCCTTCAAACACGGCCTTTACTCGCAACGAATCTGCACGCCCAGCGAAAATCCCGCCGAACTCGACGCGCTCAAGGCCGATCTGATTGCCGAGCACCAGCCGGCCGGCAGCACCGAAGCCATCCTGGTTAACGAAATGGCGGAACATGTCTGGCGCATCCGCCGCGCTCGCGAGTACGAAGCGGTTGTCCTTGGGAGCGGATTCGATCTGGCGCGTCTGGCAGCCGTCCAACGCATGATGTCAAGCGCCGAGCGGGGCTTCCACAAAGCCCTCAAGGCGCTGCAGGAACTCCGAAAAGCCAGCAGCGGCGGCGCGGATGCTCGCGCGCAGCGCCTCGTCCGCGGATCTCAGGCACAGACCGCCGCGCCAGCCACGCCAAACGGGTTCGTTCCGCAAAAACAGCAACTCGCTCCAGAACAGACGCTTACGGCGACACACCCGCACACTGGGTTCGTTCCGCAAAAGCAGCCGGCGGCACAATCCAAGCCCGAAATTGGCTTCGAATCGCAAAACGCATCTCTCGCCTTGGACGCTCTCGCGCTGCCCGCGGCACTACCTCATCCGGACCCTACGTTAAGATTTGGAACAGGCGCAGCGTGCTCAACCTGGGTTTATTGCCTTATAGTTTGCGAATTTCAGGCCATGATTGAACGCTACACACGCCCGCAATGGGCGCGATCTGGAGCGATCAGCACAAATATGAATGCTGGTTGCAAGTCGAGCTAGCCGCATCCGAAGCTCTTGCTGAGCTCGGCGAAGTGCCGAAAGCGGTACAGGCCCTCAAACGGCATGCCGGCTTTGAGCTGACGCGCATTCAGGAGATCGAGCGCGAAGTGCGGCACGACGTTATTGCTTTCACAACCGCCGTCGCCGAGACGATGAAGGCCGCGCACGCCGGCGAGGCATCGCGTTGGCTGCATTATGGTCTGACATCGAATGACATCGTCGATACCGCGCAGGCGCTCCAGACCGCGATGCTTCGCGGCTGATCGCCGCCGGCCTGGACACTCTGCTGCAGGCATTGAAGAAGCTCGCCTTTGAACATAAGCACACCGTGCAGATGGGGCGCACCCACGGCATTCATGCCGAGCCGATCACGTTCGGCCTCAAGGTGGCGCTGTGGTGGGATGAATTTCGGCGTCATCAACGGCGCTTTCGAACCGCTTCCGAAGAGATTCGCGTGGGCAAAATCTCCGGGGCGGTCGGAACCTTCGCTCACATCGGACCCGAAGCCGAACTGCTCATCTGCGATCGTCTCGGGCTCCAGGCCGCGCCCATCAGTTCGCAGGTTCTGTCGCGCGACTTGCACGCCCACTACGTCGCCGTGCTGGCCGGCATCGCCTCCAGTCTGGATAAGATCGCGGTTGAGATCCGGCACCTGCAGCGTACGGAAGTGCGCGAGGCGGAGGAGCCTTTTGCTGCCGGCCAGAAGGGTTCGTCGGCCATGCCACACAAACGGAACCCTGTGACTTGCGAGCAGATTTCCGGTTTAGCCCGCGTCGTGAGGGCAAACGCGCAGGCAGCTTTCGAGAACGTTGCCCTCTGGCATGAGCGTGATATTTCCCACTCCTCGGTGGAACGGATCATCCTGCCCGATTCGACTAGCTTGATCGATTACCTGCTTTCGAAGACCACCTGGCTCATCTCGGGCTTGCGTGTCAACATGGATCGGATGCGCCGTAATGTAGATCAGACCAAAGGACTTATCTTCTCCGGCCAGTTGCTCTTGGACCTGGCGGCAGCCGGCATGCTGCGTGAGGATGCCTATCGCCTGGTGCAGAGCCATGCCATGCGGGCCTGGGAGACGGAAGGCGATTTCCAGGCCGCCGTTGAAGCCGACCCGGAGATCGGAAAGCACCTTTCCGCCGACCAGTTTGGCAATGTTTTCTCGCTTGGGAGGCAGTTACGGCATGTCGACGAGATCTTTGGCAGGGTTTTCCCCAGCTTAAGATTCTGCCCGGCATGAAAAACCACTATTCGGATTTTCATGGATTTCGTTTACACTGGGGGCGGGCCATAGCCCAACCATGCCCTGCATGAACGAATCTACGGATCGAGACCTGGAACTTGCCCGCGTGCTTCTTGTGGACGACGATTTGACGTCGCGTCTTACTCTCAAAGCGGTGCTTGAGGCCGGTGGGTACTTCGTGGATTCGGCTGCTTCGGCGGCCGAGGCCGTCGGGAAGCTCGATGAGCGCCAGTACGAACTGGTCTGAGCGATCTACAGATGGAATCCCCGGAAGCGGGGCTTAAGGTGCTGGCGCATGCGCGGCTGATGCAATACAAACCCGCCACCGCCATCCTGACCACGTACCAGAACCATCATCCCGACCTCAAAAAACCGATGCTGATCGAGCCGGAGGATGTGCCGGAGCTCCTCGGAAAAGTGGCGGATCTGATTAGCCAGCGTGCCGCGCGTATCGTGGAGCGCCAGCTCCGCCAAACATAGACAAACCAGCCAGCCGGTCCTTGCTCGCCCGCGACACGGTCCGTACTTCGTCATCTGTTCGTGACCCCGATGTCATATTGAAATGCGAGGATCATGACACAAACAGAGGTCAGCATGCGCTTCTTATATAAAGTCTTCTTTTGCCTGATTACTTTGGCCACTGCGGCCTCGGGAACTGCGTTCGGTCAGC
Organism: uncultured Acidobacteriaceae bacterium; assembly: GCA_963842195.1. Classification (GTDB taxonomy): domain Bacteria; phylum Acidobacteriota; class Terriglobia; order Bryobacterales; family Bryobacteraceae; genus Bog-105. The sequence goes on along the minus strand of CAWJFN010000016.1, from coordinate 42,347 downwards.
AGGTGCTGGGCGCAATCACCGGTGTCGTGGTCGATGAAACCGGGGGCACTGTCCCGGACGCATCCGTGGCGGCTCGTAATGTTGCCACCAATTTGCGCGTGAACACACAGACCAAATCCAACGGATCATATTCGATCCCCAACCTGCCGATTGGCAAGTATGAGCTCACCTTCAGTAAAGCCGGTTTTGACACGGAACAGCACACGAATGTGTTGGTCGAGGGCGACCGCACTTCCACCGTGCCCGCCACTCTGAAAGTCGGCGCTGTCTCCACCAAGGTGGAGGTAACCGGCACTCCGCTGATGAATCAGGTGGATACCACAAACGGTTATGTTGTAGATCAGCTCACTATCCAGAACACACCGCTGGGTACGGGCAGCTTTACACAACTGGCGATCATCTCGCCCGGTGTTCACGCCGACTTTTTAGGAGGCTCAGGCTCAAACGGCGGGCTCGGCAACCAGGCCATCTTCGCCAACGGGCAGCGGGCATCGAGTAACAGCTTTTCTCTGAACGGGGTGAGCACGGATAACCTCTTTAATGGAAACTCCACCAGCCAGGTCGGTGAGAACCGGTTTGTGCTGAACACGGGCGAATCATTCGGCCCCGGCGGCGTGATCGCCACCAGCACCTCGGTCTACGCGGCCATCGGCGAGGCGCTGCCGACTCCTGCACCCGAATCGATTGAGGAGATCCGCGTCAACACTTCCATGTACGATGCCTCGGAAGGCGCGCACAGCGGCGCCCACATCGGAATCACTACCAGGTCGGGGACGAACGATTTCCACGGCCAACTGTTCGACCACTTCCAGAACAGCTGGTGGAATGCAGCACCCTTCTTCTATAACGCGGATCCCACCATTCCTGCAAATCAGAAGGTGCCCAAGCTGGAGCGCAATCAGTTCGGAGCAGCGCTGGGCGGACCCATCAAAAAGGACAAGCTCTTCTTTTTTGTCGCTTACCAGGGTGTCCGTTCCGCCGATGCGCTGCTCGGAACGTCGGAAGTAACGGTGCCGCAAGGGCTCACGGACGACCGGAGTCCGGCCGCTCTCGCAAACGTCGTGAACAATGATTTCGGTACTTCGATTGGCGTCAGCCAGATCAGTCCGGTGGCGCTGAAGCTGCTGCAGGCCAAACTGCCGAACGGTTCGTATCTCATCCCCAGCGCGACCATTCCGTCCTCTCTTGCGGGCCAACTCGGCTACGATGCCTTCCTGCAAGGCCCGAGTTCGACCCTGACCATGGATCAGGGTTCGGGTAACGTGGATTACCTCATCAGCAGCAAAGACCGGCTGTCGGCGAAATACTTCATCCAGAACGATCCCACCACCAGCCCGTTCGGATCGAAGAGCGCAACGCTCGGTTTTGCACAACAGCTGCAGGCGGGGAGCCAGGTGGGCTCGATTGAAAACACGATTTCGCTTTCGCCCTCGCTCACCTGGGAACAGCGAATCGGTTTCACCAGGTTGCGCGCGTACGCAACCACAGCGCAGCCGTTGACCGCGGCGGACGCAGGCATCGATCTCTTCGGATCCACGCGCTTCCCTGCCGTCTACATCAACCTCGCGGACCCAACGCTCGGCAGCGGCCTCAACTTCGGTCCGGTATCGAATTTTTCGAACGCGGGAATGTTCCAGAACCAGTGGGAGTACGCGACATCGCTCGGATGGGTCGCCGGACGCCACACGTTCTCGTTCGGAGCCAACTGGGATCATACCCAGCTCAACATTTTGAACCAGAACAACGAGACGGCAACTTTGGGCTTTGGCGATTTCACCAACTTTCTCACCGGCGCCGTCCTTCCCGGGACCAGCACCGAGTATTTCAACGGGAATAGCAATCGATATTATCGGAGCGACACCATAGGCGCTTATGTAAACGATGTGATTAAGGTTAGCCGGAATCTGAACCTGACACTGGGTGCGCGCTGGGATTACGATGGACCGCTCACGGAGAAATATGGACGCCTGACTAACTTCTACGGCAACTTATACAGCTACGATGCAGCCAGCGATTCTATCTTGAACTCCGGGCTCGTATTTGCCGGAAACAACAAGAGCTTTCATACGCCGGGCGTGAGCGACTCAACCATGACTGGACGGCAATGGGGAATCGCACCCCGCGTTGGCATTGCCTGGACACCCGCGCCTAAGTTGACGGTTCGAACAGGTTTCGGCATTTACTACGATCGCGGCGAGTTCTTCAGCGAGTTTTCACCCAGCGCCGGCGGCGGCTTCAACGGGCCCTTCGGCGTAACCCTCGAACCGCCCTTTGTCACCTTGGTGCTGGGCCAGCAAGGAGCAACAGCGAGCGCGCCGTTCGGAGGTACGCCGCCCGCTCCGCCTCCGGTGAATGCTGCGGCTTTTCAAGCGCTGCTGCCGAATGTGGCTCAGCTTTCGAGCGGCAACTACAGCACTCTTCCCGCAGGCAACCAGTTCGGACCCTTTCTGTTCGGCGGCTATGATCCGCGAAATACCTTGCCTTACACCGAGAACTGGACCTTTGACTTACAATATCAGGCAACCAATAGCCTGTTGTTGAGTCTCGGCTATGTGGGCAACCACGGCTTACACGGCATTCTGCCCATTCCCTTCAATCAGCCACGTGTCGCAACTCCCCAGAACCCGGTAAACGGACAGATTTACTCCTACGGTTACAACGTAAATGCCTTCGAGACGGTAACTTCCTTCACCGGGGGTAACACCGATATTCGCGTTCCGTATGTAGGCTATAACCCGAACTCGGTCTTTTATGAGGCGGAAGGAGTGTCCTGGTATAACGCACTGCAAGCGCAGATGCGCAAACGGCTTTCATTCGGTCTCGAGTTCACGGCGGCTTACACCTGGTCGCATAGCCTGGATGAGCAGAGCGGGCAAGGATTGTTCTTCACCGGGAACGATCCGCTGAATCCGAAGAGCGGGTATGCCAGCTCCGATTTCGACCAGACGCACACATTTCTGTTCAACTACAGCTATCAGCTACCGAATCTAACCTCGCACCAGGGCGTTTTGAAGGCGCTGCTCAACGGCTGGAGTATCGGAGGCCAATGGGTCGCGCAGAGCGGAACGCCGTACAGCGTATACGATTTCTCGGGTTCCATCGGCGGTATTTACTACGGTCTGAACGACTACATCACCAATCCGATTCTGCCGTTGAAGCCCGGCATCACCGCCCAGCAGGCGCAACTGCAGGGGACGACAGGAGTGAACGCAGGCAAACCCGTCCTGGACGTGAACGCCTTCACCATCCCGACCCTCGCGCCGGGACAGATGGGTGTTCCACCATGTGATGCCGCAGGGGTCTGCGATACCTTCGAATCCGCTTACGGCGACAGCGGACGAAACTTATTCCGTTCGCCTTTCCAATTCCGAATCGACCAGACGGTAGGGAAGGCATTTCAGATCACCGAGCGAGTCAAGCTACGTCTTGATTTCGACCTGTTCAACCTGACGAACCATCCCAGCTTCGATGCCCCAAACAACAACGTGTCGTTTTACAACTTCGGCAATCCGCCGAGTGTTAACAATCCTCCGTTTGGTCAGTTAGGAATCATTCAACACACAATCGGCAGTCCGCGCTTTCTACAGGCGGATTTACACCTGACGTTCTGAGCGCCCGATCCGCTCGACAACGGCTTCAAACTCGTCGAGCTTGTCTCGAAAAAAGTGATCGACCGATTCTACCCAGTCGAGGTGCTTCGGTTCGGGCACTGAGTTATAAAACTCTGTGAACTCGGGTGCCGGCCCGTGCTCATCGTGCGTGCTCTGAACGAAGTATTTCGGAACCAGAACGTGAGAGATGAAGTCGCGATTGCGGTAGCCGGTGGGAAATCCGACTGCGATCACTCGCTTCACATCGGGTTGCCTCGCCGCGATTTTCAGCGCTATCCGTGAGCCGAAGGAAAATCCGGCGGAGAGCAGTGGCAAACTCGGATAGCGCCGCCGCAGTTCTTCAAATACCGCGTGGGCGTCCTCAGCTTCGCCGCGGCCATGCCCGTATTCGCCCGCACTCAGGTTCACGCCGCGGTAATTGAAGCGCAGCACGGCGCATCCGGTCTTGCGCAGACCACGCGCCAGGCGATGCACCACTTTGTTGTGCATGGTGCCTCCGTGCTGGGGATGAGGATGGCAAACCAGAGCGGCTTCGACCGGCGCAGCATCTTCGGGTTCTTCTAGAATGGCCTCAAGACGGCCGGCGGGTCCCTGCACAAAAAGTGACTCGATGCGGCGCGGCATCAGTTCGTGCGGTAGTTCGTGAACTGCATGTCGATACCGAAGTCCTTGTTCCGCAGCAGTGCGATCGCCTGCTGCAGCGTATCCCGATCCTTACCGCTGATGCGCACCAGGTCGCCCTGAATGCTGGCCTGTACCTTGAGCTTGCTGTCTTTGATCAGCTTGACGATGTCTCTGGCCTTTTCGGTTGTAATGCCCTGCTGTAGATTGATCTCCTGACGGACACTGTTGCCGGTCGCGGGAATAATCGAGCCGTACTCGAGCCCCTTCAACGGAACATTCCGCTTCACCAGCTTTTGCGCCAGAATTTCATTTACCGCCTTCAGCTTGTACTCGTCCGAGCTGGCAAGAAGTATTTTGTTCTCCTTGTCTTTCAGCTGAATCGAAGAGCGGCTATCTTTCAGGTCGTAGCGGGTCTGGATCTCTTTCGAAGCCTGCTGCACTGCATTGAGAACCTCATTGAGGTCGATCTTAGAGACAATGTCGAAGCTATTATCGGGCATAAGCGCGCACCATTTCCCATAGTAGGATGCCCGGGCTTCGGTCTTGTCTCGTTATCAGAACTCGTACTGAGGCGGCGTGATGCCCTTGGCCCGCAAGTACATCTCGGCTGAGGCCCGGTGATGCGTCGAATGGTCGAGCGCCATCAGCAGCAGGTCCGCGCCGCTCATCGTTCCCTCCTCGCCTTTGTAAGTTTTCGCCAGCTGCTCCGGTGTCAATTGCGATACTTTGCTGATCGCGTCGTCATAGGAGCTGCGGATGAATGCAATTACTTCCGGTTTGGTTTTGGCATTAGCGGCAGCGTCTTCCTTCGGTTTCTCGCCAGTCAGCGGACTCAGAATGTAGGCAAGCCCTTGCGATAGATGAACCATCTGCCCGCCAAAACTCATTTGCGCCGGCGTAAGTTTGAACGAGTAATCGGCCTCCGGCATCGCCTCGGCGACCTTAACAGTGAAATCTTCCGAGGTCTTCAGATGCTTGAGGACGTCGGCTTTTAGATCCTGCTGCGAAAGAGCAGGCAGGGCGGCCGCGAGCAATAGCGCGGCAATTACCGTAAGTTTACGCATAAGGCACCTCCGGCCAGTTTACTCAATTTCAGATCGCCGCCACTGGATCGATACGGTAAACCCACTCTCGAGGCGCGGCAAGCGCTTCCGCGGGCTTATTCGCCAGCGCCACGATCTGCTCGATGGTGCCGTGCAGGGGGCTCTTCGAGCATGTCGGATCGGTCGCTTCGGCATCGCCGGTCAAGAGCAGCGCCTGACAGCGGCATCCGCCAAAATCCATTTGCTTGCGATCGCACGATCGGCACGGCTCCGGCATCCAGGCATCGCCGCGGAAGCGCTGAAAGGCCGAGGATTCTTCCCAGATCCAGCGCAGTGATTGCTGCTGAGCATTTTCAAACTGCAGTTCGGGAATGATTCCGGCAGCATGGCATGGGAGCACCCGACCGGCCGGATCGATCAGCATTACACCTCGGCCCCATCCTCCCATGCAGGGCTTTGGATACTTGGCGTAATAATCGGGAAGAACAAAATCGATTCGCATTCTGCCTCGCAGCCGCTCTCGCGCGCTCGCCACCACCGAAAGCGATTTGTCGAGCTGTGCTCGCGTCGGCAGCAGGCGCGCGCGATTCGCAACTGCCCAGCCGTAATACTGCACGTTTGCGATCTCGAGCTTGTCTGCCCGTAAAGTCTCGGCGAGTGCGATCAAGTTCTCCAACCTGTCAAGGTTGCCGCGGTGCACGACCATATTTGCGGTGAACGCCAGGTTGTGCTCGCGTATCCACTCCGCAACTCTAAGCTTGAGCGCATGCGCGCGAGTGCCCCCGAATTCATTGGCGCTCGCTTCCACAGCGTCCTGAAAGCTCAACTGGATGTGATCGAGTCCGGCGTCAACCAGTTGTTGCAGCCGCTCGCGCGTTAAACCCAGACCGGAGGTGATCAGATTGACGTAAAGCCCGGCAGTGCGGCCGGCTCGCACAAGTTGCACGATATCGGTGCGCGAAAGTGGCTCGCCGCCCGTCAAGTGAAGGTGCCAGCAGCCCAGAGCCGCAGCCTCGGCGATGATCTTCTCCCAAGCCTCAGTCGACAGCTCGTTCTCGCGTGCTTGCATCTCCAGCGGGTTCGAGCAGTACACGCAATGCATCGGGCAGCGGTGTGTAATTTCGGCTATCAGTGCCTGTGGCGCGGGTATCACAGGAATTCGATGGCGCCTTTGTCGCGCAGCGCTTCGAGGAAACTAACTACCTCGTGCGAGAGCCGCGCCGTTTCGGCCGAAGGATACTCAGTCTCGAGCAATGAGATGAGATCGCCCAGGCTGCGCTTACCGTCGCAGAGTTCCAGAATGCGCCGGCCCGGTCCTTGCAAGCGTAACGCCCCCTCCGGGATCAAAAGCAAGGAATCGGGCGCCGATGGCGCCGAAAGCCTGCATCCACGTTTTAGCTGCGGGATTTCGGTGAGTGCAGGCAGCATGTCTTAAGACGTGAGTTGAAAGGCGCCGGGCGGCGTCCAGCCCGGATTGATGTACGAATAGTAAATCGCGTCTAACTGTGCCCACAAGATGTTGCACTTGGCGCGAAGCGCATCGACCACTAAGTCCTGTTGCTCACGGCTTCGTGCCTCCCTGATTACCCAATCCAGTGCAAACGCGGCATCTTCGGGCGCCTGGCTCAAACGGGCAGTAAAGTAATCGAGACCGGACTCGAGCCACGGATAATGGCTGCGCAGAGCGTCCATGCGGAGCGAAATTAAATCCCGCGAAAACAGTTCCGTCAGCGAAGAAGCCACCGCTTCAAGCTGCGTTTTCCTGCTCACCAGGTTCAGATAAGCATCCACCGCGTACCGAACGCCCGGCAGCACTTCGCGTTCCGATTTCACTCTCTCCGCCGGCAACCCGGTAGCCTCGGCCAGCTTGATCCATTTCTCGATTCCGCCCGCTTGGCCGTCGATGCCGTCATGGTCCAGGATGCGCTTCCGCCACGCGCGCCGGAACGCCGGATCGTTGCTCCGCGACAGAATGATCGCGTCTTTGACGGGAATTTGGCTCTGATAATAGTAGCGATTCAGGGCCCAGGCTTGCAGTTGCCCGCGTGTCAACTTCCCCTCGTGCATCAAAAGGTGAAACGGATGGCGATGGTGATACCGCTCATGCCCGATCTGAAGCAATCGCTGTTTCAGCTCATCGGGCGTTAGCAGCCGAGCATCGGCATCGGAAATCACAGCGATAAATCCATTCCGTCAAATGCCAGTTCCCAACCCGCGGCGCGCATTTCACCATGTTCCGCGCTCGCTTCGTCCAGCATGGGATTCGTGTTGTTGATATGGATGAATACCTTTCGTGGCCGGGTGAGCGACGAAAGCGCCTCCGTCGTTCCTCCCGTACCGCCGACAGGCAAATGCCCCATCTGGCGAGCGGTCTTTGCACCACCCTGTACGCGAAGCAGTTCGTCGTCCGACCAGAACGTCCCGTCAACAAGCATCAGATCGCAGCCACTCAGTTCCATCATCCACTCCGGCGAGATGGCAGGCGCGCCCGGCAGAAAAGCCATTCGCTTCGAGTTGTGTTCGAAAACGAGGCCGACGACGGCCTCAGATACTTTCAAAACATTTCTTCTTTCGGGCGGCACATGACCTGGAAATCCACCCCCGGCCGAGATCGCGGTGCATCGAATTCCCGTCGGCTCCCTGTTACGGCGTTGCAACTCGAAGCTTTCATTCAGCGCCATGCACCGCCACTCGACCTGATCCGGCCGGCGTCGCAGAACGTTGAAAACGTCGTTGTCCTCCAGCAATAATTGGCGAACCGACTCCGTGGCATAAACAACAAAGGGCTGCGATTCCCGCAACAGCAACAAGCCAAGCGCCGCATCCAACTCGGCAGAAGTAAGTAGAACGCCGTGAATGGGCGAATCGCGAAACGATGTTGAACTAGGGTGAAGGGGTGAAAAGGATTCGATCTGGTAGCGCAGATCCGGGCTGGCGTTTACCAGAAACCAGTCTTCCGCGTCGGCGCTGATCGCCAACTGAGCTTGGGATCGAGCAGAGCCGTCAAAGTTTCCCTGGCGCAACCGCCGGCAGTTGGTGCAGGAACAGTTCCATTGTGGGAAACCGCCGCCCGCAGCTGCGCCCAGGACTCGAACATACATTCAATGCTAAATTTCAGGATTGCTGTAGCAGGAAATCTCGCAGCTAAGACAGACTTCTTCAAAGCCAGGTGTGGACCATTCCATTGAATTCTCTCCTTCGTCGTATTGTACCTATTAACCAGGCCGTGGCGCAGAGATGAACACAATCCGCGAATCCGGCTGGCCGCAGGGCTTGCGTTCGCTCCAACACCGCGACTTCCGGCTTCTGTGGGGTGGACTTCTCATTTCCGCCGTCGGCACCTGGATGCAAATCGTTGCGCAGAGCCTGCTCGTGCTCCGCATTACGCACGGATCTGCCTTCGCCCTAGGCGTTGTTTCGCTTGCCCAAGCCACGGCATTCTTCGTCTTCGCACTCGCCGGCGGAGGGTTTGCCGACCGGCTCGACAGACGTCGCCTGCTCCTTACCACGCAGAGTGTTCTGCTATGTCTTGCCCTGCTTATGGGCCTCCTGACTCTCACGGGAGCGATTCGGGTCTGGATGATCGTCGCGATCGCATTTCTTTCCGGCACCGCTTTGAGTTTCGATCAGCCGGCACGTGCCGCGCTCATCTCCTCGGTCGTGCCGCAAAAGGACCTGCTGAACGCGATCTCATTGCAATCGGCCGTATTCAATGGCGCTTCCACTCTGGGTCCCGCGCTGGCCGGGATTACGATTCAGGCGGCTGGACTCGCAGCGAATTTCTTCTTCAACGCCGCCAGCTTTGTGCCGGTGCTTGTCAGCCTGATGCTTGTTCGTTCAATCAAGCTCTCCACCCCGCCGGGCCGACCCAAATTGATCGCGCAGGTTGCCGACGTCCTGCTCAGCGTCAAGCGCGACCTCATACTTCCATGGCTGTTGCTGAGCTACGGAATTCTTCTGTTCGCGGCGCCCTCACTTCCGCTGCTATTGCCGGTGATGGCCGTCAACATCTTACATATTGATGCGCGGACACTTGGCATCCTATTCTCGGCGGCCGGTATCGGAGCAGTTGCCGGCGCGGTGACTCTTGCCTCGCTTCCGGAGACCGTAAGTAAGCGGCTCTTGCTCTATACGGCTCTGACAGCCTGGATTCTGAGTCTAACTGTTGTCGGTGTCAGCCGCGCGCCCGCTCTCACGTTCATCGCGCTGCTAGGCTTCGGCGGCGCGCAAAGCGTCATCGGCGCGCTGACTGCGACGCTTCTGCAGGTCCGGCTGCCTTCCGAAAAACGCGGCCGGATTATGAGCTTGAACACGCTGCTGGTGATGGGCGTACGTCCATTGGGCGATTTTCCCGCCGGAGCGCTCATCAGCATCTGGGGCGCACCCATCACAGCGGCCGCAAGCGCAATTCTCGCCGGTACGGTGTCGTTGTTTTTCCTTTCGCGCGCTGCCTTCTCACGCGCTGAATCAATTGTGGGCTGAGGCGTCCTGCGAAGCAGCAGGCTCATCGTAATGAATCTGGCTGTCAACCGTAGTCCGTTTGAAATTCTTGTTCTCGAGGGAGACGCTCAGATCGCGATTGATGAAAAAGATGGCGCGGAGACGGAACTCAGTGCCGAAGCTAACCGGGAACCACACGCCCTTATCGATACGCTGATACTGTACGTTGAAGCCAAGACCGGGCAGGTCGGTTCCCAGCATCGTTCTGACAAAAAATGGTACGCGGCGCGACATGCGCGTGTACACTCTTACCGGCTGCAGCTCCTCTTTATCGATGAGAGCCTCGCCGGCCCAACCGTAATCGCCTTTCTCAGCGGGCGTAAAGGAGATGCGATAGGCCGGACGGCCGTTGACGATCTGCTCGCCCTCCAGCACAAACTTCAAATCCTTCTGCTCATCGGTGGTTAGCGGAAACAGGTCCTTGGCAATTCCGTCCTTCGATGAATCTCCCGTGAGGTCGTCGCGGATGTCAGTGGTGAGCTGGCCGTCAAGGCTCTCATGTTCGGGTACGGGCTCGCCTGTGAACTCGAGATACCGCTTGTTCTTCCAGTAACGGCCGCGAATCAGGTTGCGATGTTTATCAATGCCTTTTGGTGCGGGGGTAATCACGTACTCGGCGTATTCTTCGCGCGCGAGCTTGCCGTTCGTGCGGCGGGAATCGACTTTCACATTCTGTTCGTAGATGAAACTGGATCGCTCCTTCTGCTCGCGATCCTGATTCGCCGCCACGGCTTTCATGATCTCGGCTGCTGTCTGCGCCAGCGCGGAACTCTCTCCAAGCAGCACGACAACCGCAAAGACAACGAGGCGGCCCATGAAGATTAATACGGGGCCGCCCACGTGTAGGATCCGGAAAATTTGGACCGGCTACAGCAGGAAGCCCGCTAGAGCTTCAGGAGCGCGCTGCCGCTGACCCACACATTGGCGCCGTCGAAAGCGGCAAAGTATTCGGTCGTGGGAAGCGGAAAGCTTGTACTTGCTCCATCGGATACGCGAATGCGCGCGATCACGGGAGAATTCGAGTCAGGGATCCACATGTTGATGCCGTCAAAGGCGATGCTGAAGCCGCCGGGTATCGAAAAGGTACCCATCAGGGTGCCCGTGGCGGCGTTCAGTTCCGTTACCGCGCCGTTCCCCACAACCCACATGTGCGACCCATCAAAAGCGAGCCCGAATGCTCCGTTACTCACGGTGAATGTTCCCAGAATGGCGCCGTCGCTGGCGCGCACCTTAGTCACGGCATTGTTGCCGGTGGTCCAAAGATTCGCTCCATCAAAGGCGAGGTAGTTCGCTCCCGCCGCGACCTGCACTGTGCCCACTACGGCCCCATCGCTTACACGCAGCTTCACCAGCGTAGGTTGGCTTGTCTTGATGTAATCGCCGGTTGCCACCCAGATGAACGTCCCATCGAAGGCGATCCCGTCGATTGCTCCGAGCGAACCCGGTTGGATCGGAAAGTTTCCGAGCAGCGTGCCATCGCTCTCTCGGAATTTCTCCACGCCGCCATCTTCGCCCTCTCCCACCCAAATATTCTCGCCATCGGATGTGATCGCACTCTGCCCATCGCTGCCGACCGTGAGGAGGATTTTCCCATCGCTTGCCCGCACCTTGCCGAGCGTGAGGTTGATGTGATCAGAGACCCACATGTTCTTGCCATCGAAGTACATTGCTCGCGGTGAGTCCGTGCAGCAGTGAATCGACGCGTTTCCCTGATTTACGTCCCACCAGTGCAGTATCGCCACTTTGTTCGGATTGATCTGCGCGACCGCGCTCAGCGTGAACAGCATCAGGCCAAAGATGACGAGCCGCGATAAGAATCGAATTGATGTGCTCATATCTGTTTCCTCTCGCGGCTATATCTTCGAAACCAGTTTCGAACCGGTACGAGTAGACCAGATATACGCACCGTCAAACGCCACGCCCCGTGGATACGCGCCGATATTGAACGTGCCCAGAACCGCACCGTTACTTCCCGCAAGCTCCGTTAGCGTCCCACTGCCCACGTTGGCCACCCACATGTTCACGCCGTCGAAGGCGATTCCCTCGGGCTGCGTTCCTGCCGTGAACGTTCCGAGGTTCGCGCCGTCGCTGGCGCGTAGTTTCGTCACCGTCCCGCTAGCGTTGTTTGTAATCCAGATATTGGCGCTATCAAAGGCGAGATCCTCCGGAGTGGTTTGCGTAGAGAACGTTCCCAACACCGCCCCATCCGTTATCCGGATCTTGCATACCGTGTTGCTGCCCGAGTTTGCTACCCAAACGTTCGCCCCGTCAAAGGCGAGCCCATAAGGCAGCTTTTCGACACTGACCGTCTGCAGCAGCGTGCCGTCCCTGGCATCAAATTTCTGGACGGAGTTGGTGCCTTCAGAAGCAATCCAGACGTTCGCGCCGTCATAGACTACACCGAGCGGCCCGGCTGCGGTAGCGAAGGTCCCCAGCACGCTGCCGTCGCTCGCCTGCAGCTTCGTCACCGTGCTACTGGAGAAATTAGTCACCCAAATGTTTACGCCGTCGAAGGCGATCCCCTCCGGGTGGCTGCCCACAGAAAAGGTTCCCAGAACCGTTCCGTCGCTCGCCTGGATCTTAGTTACGGACCCGGTGCTCCAGTTAGTCATCCACATGCTGCCGCCGTCGTAAGCGATTGCGTAAGGTGCGCCAGGAGCCGCAAACGACGTCACGGTACTGTGCGACCAATGCAGCTGCGCTATGTCGTTGAAATTGATCTGTCCGTACATCGCCGCGGCGGGCCATATGGCTGCGACGAACAGATATCTTGGGGATTTGCCGTTGGTTCATATGTGTTTCCGAATGCGCCTAAACAGAAGCGCCATCGACGGGTATATCACAGGGGAATCGTGGCGCCCGAGAGAATACCGGGCATAGAAGGCATTCCGCTCGGTGGATCGGCATTCGGCTGTTGACAAAAGGCGAACAAAAGGAGAATATAGCTGGTGAGGGAGAACTCTCGTGGAGAACTTCGTCAAACTCGTCGGCATTGCGCGGCAGGCGGCCGAAGGATCCCTCGTCGCGGAAAAGCGCCGCGTCGAATACCGCACCCTGCCTACTCGTAAATGGCTGAACCGCTGTGATTCTCAGCGTGTTCCCTTCAACTGGTCCATCAACCCTTATCGCGGCTGTGAATACGCCTGCAAATACTGTTACGCACGCTTCACACATGAATTTTTGGAGCGCCGCAGTCCTGACGCATTCGAGACCGAGATCTACGCCAAAGACTGGAATGCCCGCTCTTTCCGGCAGGAACTCACCGCTCTCAAACCCGGGGACATCATTGGAATCGGCACCGCCACCGACCCTTACCAGCCGGCCGAACGTAAATTCGGACTGACCCGCGAAGTGCTCGATCAGATGCGCTATCTGCGCGGAATGTCCATCTTCATCACCACCAAATCGAATCTGGTCAGCCGCGACACTGAAGTTCTGCTTGCCCTTCTGGAACACAACCGCATCCACGTGACCCTAACCGTGACGACTATGGATCGCAAACTGGCACGCCTCACCGAGCCTTACGCTCCTCGGCCCGATCTGCGGATGGAAGCAGTCGCAAAGCTGGCGCAATCGGGCATTCCGGTTGGAGTAATTGCAAATCCCGTGCTACCGCTCATCACCGATTCGGAGGAGAACCTCGAATCCGTCGCCAAAGCGGCGAAGCACGCAGGAGCGGATCAGTTCGGGGCCAACGTGCTTTTCCTGATGCCTTCAGCGCAGCGTGTGTTTTTTCCATTTCTTGCTGATCGCTTCCCGGAATACCTCAAGCGTTATGAGAAGAGTTACTCTACCGGTGCCTACCTGAAGGGCGCGTATCCGGAGCGCATCCGCAAGCTCGTGGACCAAATACGAGATCGTGTCGGCATCACGTCGCGCGACCTCGAGCGCATGCCGCTGTTTCAAGCTGCGGCACCCCAGATGTCCCTCTTCTGCTAGCGGCTGCTAGCGGAAGTTCGTCACACCTTTGAAAGCTCGGGAGCGCTTCCCGAGCCATGACCGACAGGGAATGGTTTTGACGAATTTCCGCTCGAGCCACATTCAGTCTCTGCTATTCTGCGCTCGGATGGACATCTCTCTGGCCTCCAGGACCGCGATTGTGACGGGCGGGGGACGAGGGATTGGCCGCGCCATCGCGCAGAAGCTCGCTGATTCCGGTGCTTCCGTTCTGCTGGCAGATGTGGACGAATCCGCCCTCGCCGAAGCGCAGCCCTCAATCCCCGGACGCACAGGCGTAATCGCCGGTGATCTGACCGCGCCAGGCTTCCCGGAGAAGGTGGTTCAGAAAGCCCTTGATCTGTTCGGCTCTGTGGACATCCTGGTCAACAATGCCGGTTACACCTGGGACAACGTCATACAAAAGACCACCGACGATCAGTTCCAGGCCATGCTCGACATCCATGTGGTTGCGCCATTCCGTATACTTCGGGCTGCTTCGCACTTCATCCGCGATGCCGCCAAAAAAGAAATCGAGGCGGGAAAACCGCGCATGCGCAAAGTCGTCAACATCACGTCCATCTCGGGCATTGACGGCAATCCCGGCCAGGCCGGCTATGGCTCAGGCAAAGCCGCGGTGATTGGGCTGACAAAAACTCTGGCTAAGGAATGGGGACGCTACAACGTCACCGTAAATGCGGTGGGTTTTGGTCTCATCGATACGCGACTCATCAAGCCCCTGGAGGACCCCGAAACGGCAGTGTCCATTGGCGAGCGCCACGTGCGCGTGGGAATGCAGGGGCAGATCCGAGACCAGGCGCTACGAATGATTCCACTCGGCCGGTTGGGCACGCCCGAAGATGCAGCCAACGCTGTGTTTTTCTTCTGCTCGCCTCTCTCCGACTATGTGACCGGCGAAGTTCTAGTGTGCAGCGGTGGCATCCACTTTTGATTCCGCCTTCGTTTTACGTCCTTTGACGGCCTGCAAAACCGCGGGAACCAGGGAGACCACGATGATTCCCAGAACGACTTTTTCGAAGTTGTGCCGGATCAGCGGAATGTTCCCCAACAGAAAACCCAGCGTAATCATAGTCGTCACCCAGCCCACAGCGCCCACCACATTGAAGGTCAAAAACCGCGCGTATCGCATCTTCCCCACGCCGGCAATAAAGGCTGCGAAGGTGCGAATAATCGGCACGAACTTTGCATAGATGATGGTTTTTCCGCCGTGCCGCTCATAAAATTCGTGTGTCCGGTCGAGATACTCACGCCGGAAGATCCGCGAGTTTGTGTTCTTGAATAGTGAGATATCCAAGCGTACCGCCGAGTAGGAATCCCGATCCGTCGCCAAGTATGGACGCAAGCGACAGCATGGCAATCATGACGGCAATCGGCAGTTTTCCCGCGCCTGCTACAACACCGACCGTGAAGAGCAGCGAATCGCCTGGAAGAAAAAATCCTATCAGGCAGCCGCTCTCGGCGAAAACGATCGCGAACAGCACCACGTAAGCTTTCCACCCGATCAGCACATTCCTGAGCAGGTCGATCAGCTTATCCGGGTCCGTGAGGCTATGGAGAAAATTAATGATTTCCGGAAGCAACCAGTCTCCTACGACGCTTGATAATTGGTCATCATGCGATGAATGGCATCGTCATTGAATTTGACCTTGCCGCGCCGCTTCAACTCCGAGACCACACTATTCCGGAACAGCGGACCCTGCACGCTCTGCGCCTGCGATTGTAAGGTCTGAATGATGGAATCGCGATTCTTGGCGAACTGGCTCATATCCGCGGGAATCTTTTCACTTACTCGGCAAATGAACTGACCCGCCTGCGCCGAAACCGGGCCCACAATGTCGCCGATCTTTGCCGTAAATGCATCATGCAGGACGCTGCCCGATCCGATTCCTTCGGCCGCCCCGTCTATCGTGAACGGTGCGGCTGTCTTCACCTGCAATCCATAACTCTTCGCGATCGCCTCCAGGCTCTCGCCCTTCCGCGCGCGATCCGCAGCAGCTTTTGCGGCTTCCTGCGCCAGGCGCATCGACTCTACCGCTTTGTACTTCTGCAGCACGTCACCCTGCACCTCTGCGAAATCGGCGTTGCGGGCCGGGATTACGTTCGTCACCACCGCGAATCCGGATTTGCCCTGATTGTCAATATTCACTACATCCGTGGCCGATCCCTTCGGCGCGGCAAAGACCGCGTTCATCATCTCGGGCGAATTCATGTCCGGAAGCGTGCCGTTGTTCGCGATTCCGTTCACCTTCACCACCCGCAGATTGTATTTCTGGGCGATGGCGTCTGCCTGCGCCGGGTTCTTCGCGATCTCAGTGCGCGCGGCTTCTACCGATTTGTGCAGGTTATCGGTCGCAACCTGCTTCTGCAAATCGCTCAGGATCTGCCCTTTTACTTCATCAAAGCTCTGCGTATGCGCCTGCTGCTTCTCTTCCGATTGAATGATGTGGAATCCGTATTCAGTCTCCACCAAACCGCTCAATTGGCCAGGATTCAGCGCGAACGCCGTCTTATCAAAGTTTGCGACCGTCTGACCGTGCGTAATCCACCCCAGTTCACCGCCGTTCTGCGCCGATCCGGGGTCGTCCGAGTTCTTTTTCGCCAGATCCGCGAAGTTCCCGCCGTGCTGCAACTGGTTCAGCAGGTCCTGCGCCTTCGCCTTCAGCTTTGGAACATCTTCTTTTGGCTTTCCCTGGGTCTTGATCAGAATGTGGCGCACCTTCACGCGCTCGGGAATGCGGTAAGTATCGATATTGTCCTGATATTCCTGCCGCAGCTGCTGATCGGAAATCTTCGCCAGCTGCATAAACTCGGCTGTGGTTCCTACGATCACTTCTAAGTCGCGCTTCTCGGGCGTGCGGAACATCGCCCGGTTCTTATCAAAGTAGGCCTTCACCGCTGCCGGATCCGTACTCACCTTCGCAGCAAAGTCCTTATCGGAAAACGCGACATATTGCAGGCCGACCTTCAGGTTCTTGCGCTGATATTCGGCTTTCGCGTCCTTATCCGAGATCACGAGCGCCTGCGATTCCAACGCTTCCAGCCGCATGCCCAACATCGCCTCGCGCCGCTCATTTTCAAAATCCGGAACCGTCATGCCCTGCTGAGCCAGCACCATCTGGTACATGTTCATGTCGAATTTGCCGCCGGCCTCGGAAGCGAACTCGGATTGAATAGCGCTTCCCAGTTCGTCGTCGGAAACCCGCAAGCCGATTTCCCGGGCTTTGTATGCCATCGCCTTCGATTCCACCAGTTGATTGACCAGCGAGGGAACATACGCGCCCAGCAGCGAGCGCGGAAAATTCGTCTGATTGCGCGTAATTCGTTCTATCGCGCGCTGCACATCTGTGGTGGTGATCTTTTGGTCGCCGACCACGGCGATGGTGTTCGTCCCCGTCGCACCGCCGCCTCCTCCGAGCCCTCCTGGAATCAAATAAACCAGCATCGAAAGAGCTACCATTCCAAGCAGCACCCCCAAGAGAATGCGGACACTCTTCTCTCGGCTTCGAAACAGATCAAACATAGATGTAAGCGGAACTCCTGCTGAAACTATTAGTATAACGGTGGATGGGGACCCTTACGCCTGATATCAGTAAGCCTTGATTCAGAGCCAAGCAGCGTGAAGCGACTCCAATCTGAACGTTCCCTCGCAGGTCGCCACGCCGCGTTTGCTCATCGCGCATTCGAAAATAGGAACTTACCCCCGCTCGCGGCCTCCTGGTGCAGCCGTGCGCGCCCCAAGATTCCTGCCAGTCTCGCCACCTCGGGTTCTTCCGCCAAAAGATAACAGCGTCCTCCGCTGCTCCACAAATTCCGCAAATCTGCGTCGCCGATGAACACATGAGGCGCTCCCGGCGCGTTCGACCCATATTCCAGATTGTTCACTCGACCATTCAGCAGCAGTATCCTCTTATCGGTATAGAACACCACTGACGAGAACGTGTAATACTGACCGTCAAAGATCACTCGGCCTGGCGGTAACATCTGTAAAGCCCGCGCGAGCGCACGCGATGACAAATACGGATCGAAAGTAATCATCGCCAGCCTCGCCGCGTGCAGCAGAACCATCATCATGCAGGCCACCGCCAGGTAGCGGTTGCGGTCACGCAGAAACAGCGGGCCGATCAGGCCGATGCCGAACGCGCAAGAGGCGACTGCAAGCGGCAATCGGAGATAGGCAAATGACGCTACGGTCAGGTCCGACATATGTCCCAGCGACAGCGTGTAGGCGGATGGATGCTGCGTCAGCCCGCGAGCGATGTCTCCGGGCGCGCCCAGGTTCCATGATGCGGCCAGTAGGGCAAGCGTGGCCGCGCAACACAAAGCCGAAATGGCCGCTATTGCGCGCACGCTCCAATCATGCGACCGCTGCGGCTCCGACATAGCTATCCCGATCAGCATTGCAAACGCCGGATAGCACGGCATCGAGTAATACTCCTGCGTGGTCGAAAAGGTAAAGAATCCGAGCACGAATGCGATCCAGATCAAAGCCAATAATCGCAGCCGGCCAGCCCGATTCTGCGCGCCATAGTTTGAGCGCAATGCGGAGAAGATGAATGCGCTCCATGGAAACAGCCAGACTAAGTGCAATAGCCAGAACCAAAGCCGCGGCACCGTATTGTAATCGCGCGGGTAGCGCAGATTCAAAAATCGAAGTAAGTGCTCGTTGACAAAGTAGAACCAGAAAAAACCTTTGTATTCGCCCGGCCCGCTATGTAACGTCGCGACAAAGTAGGGCGGATTGCGAAGAGTTGCGATGATGTGCCAGGGCGCTGCAATCGCGAATACGATCAGCAATCCTTGCCACACACGCAGACGGCTCCACACCGTCCGGTCGCGCCATTTACCTGTAACAAGCAGATATGCCGCTGCGATCCCGATCGGAAACACGCAGGCGATCAATCCCTTCAGAAGAATGCCCACGCCGATCCCGCCCGCACACGTCCATGCCCAAATCCGCGGCTTCGTTTCATCCGGTTCCGTCGCGCGCAGAAAGCTCCACAGCGAGAGCGAAATGCATAACGTGAGACACACATCGGGAATCAGGATTCGAGTAAACAGAAACAGACCCGCACAGGTCGCGAGGACAAGACCTGAATAGAAGCCGGCCGCTGCTGAATGCGCCCACCTTCCGATTCGGTAGGTTAGCCAGCAGAGCAAAATCGCCGACAACACCACGGGTATGCGTGCTGTCCAGTCGTGGACGCCGAATACTTTGAAGCAGAGCGCGATCAGCCAATACCACAGCGGACCCTTCTCGAGGTACTTGACGCCGTCGAGTGTCGCCGTCACCCAATCGCCCGATTCCAGCATGTTTCGCGCGATCTGAGCCTGCACTGCATCCACATCGTCCATCAGCGCCGGCGGACTCACAGCGCATCCCGCGAAAATAATGGCTGCGACGAAGAGAATTACCCAGCCGCCGCGGCTAAAGAGGCGAGAACTTCGGCCGGTTCCGACCCGCTCGTCTGAATGTTCCAGCGTCGAATCCAAAGGTGTAGTGTTAACAGGCCCCACAAGTGATACCCAAGGTTTGCTTTCCTGTTCAAATGCTGAGCGATCAGTCCCTGCACTGCAGACGTGGAAAAAAGACCGGCTTGCGCCACTGCCCCCGGACTGAGCGCATCCAGCAGCAAGGGCCGCAGCCGGCCCCGCAGCCACTGGTGCACCGGGATGTCCAGCCCTTCCTTGCGCCGGTTCAGCATGCCTTTCGGGAGCTTACATTCGGCGAGCCGCCGCAATACGAACTTCGTCGTACGCCCGCGAATCTTAAGATCTATCGGCAACCGCGCCGCGAATTCAACCACCCTGTGATCGAGAAACGGAGGCCTGACCTCAACTGCATGCGCCATGCTCATCCGGTCACACTTATACAGGATGTCGTCAGGCAAATAGCAGTTCTGATCCATCAAAAGATACCGGTTCAGGTCTTCTTTTTCAGACACGCCCGCCAAACCCGCCGCCAACGCACAGAGCGATAGGGGCTCCAGACAGCCCCCGAGTCGGCTCTGTTCCGCTGACGAAAACGTCCCGTTCCAGAAAAAGTGCGCCTCGTCGGCAGGTAACATCGCGCCGGTGAGAAAGCGCTTCAACTTATATTCAAAGCTGATCTTCTCATCCGAAACAGGAATCCGCAGTGCGCAGCGCAAGGCAGCCCGTAATGCCGTCCTGGGAATTCTTCGCACGAAGCGAGCGTAGGCATCGGCCCTATAGGTCTGATATCCGCCAAACAGTTCGTCTGCTCCTTCGCCGCTAAGCGCAACCTTCACCTGGCGTCCTGCTGTCATTTTGGAAAGAAACCACAGCGGCAGCGCGCCGGCGTCCGCGCTCGGCTCATCCGAGTGATACGCCAGCTCCGAAATCGCATCTGTCAAATTCAGGCCGCTATTGAGGTCGATTTCTTCGTGTTGCGTCCCATAATGCGCAACCAGCGGCCGATAATACTTGCTCTCGTCGCAACTCTGGCCTTCAAACGAAATCGAGAACGTGCGCAGTCGGCGGCCGCTAACCGTTGCCGCATAGTGGAGCACCGTCGAGGAGTCGAGGCCTCCGCTTGCCCAAATCCCGAGCGGAACGTCGGACATCAAATGCTCGGTCACCGATTGCGTCAGCAGGCGATCGAGTTCGCGCACACTGTCTTCCAGTGAAATGCGCTCCGGACGCATCGAACTTTGCCAGAAGCGCGCCTGATGTATCTGGCCATCCCGCCACTCCAGCCAGCTTCCGGGCGCGAGCTTCTTGATTCCCTCGACCATCGTTTCAGGCCCCGGAATGTAGTTCAGGCAAAGATAGTAACTGAGTGCTCTCGCGCAAAGTTGGCGGGGTAACTGAGTATGTGCGAATATCGCCTTCAGCTCGGAGCCAAAAAAGATATCGTGTCCATGCAGCGCATAATAGAGCGGCTTGATACCCATACGGTCGCGCACCAGCACCAGACGTCTTTGACGCTCTTGCCAGAACGCGGCCGCAAACATGCCGCGAAAACGCGAGAAGCATGCCACGTCCCATTCAGCGAATGCATGCAGCGCTACTTCGGTATCGCACATTGAGGCGAATTTGTGCCCCAACCTCTCCAGTTCAGTGCGTAATTCTTCGTGATTATAGATCTCGCCATTGAAGACGATCACGCAATCGCCGGCTTCAGTTGCCATGGGCTGGCGGCCGCCCGACAGTCCGACAATTTTCAGCCGCACGGCGCCTAATGAGGCGGCTCTCGATTCAAATACATTCTGATCGTCGGGCCCGCGATGGACCAGCGCATCCGTCGATGCATCAATCGCGGCAGACGACGGCTTCCGTTCACGATGCGTGAACCCGGTAATCCCGCACACGAATATCGTTCCCCATTTCGTCACGAGCATCGGGCCGAAGATTCAAAACTTCGGGCCCATGCCAGCGACTACCCAATTCCCCAATCGGGTATTTGATAAATGATACGACGGATATTCGGACTTGAACAGAGGAATACTAAGGTGCTTTCGCGGACTGTGCCCGAGTATTCTGGACGCGCTGTTTTAGCGTTCTACGAACAAACCCCGCCAGCTCTCGTCCATCTCAACCCAGCGGTCCGATTTGTCATCCCAGCTTGTTGCAAGGTGCGGAACGTGCAGGACGCCGTGCCCTTCCGAGCAGAGTAACTCGGTTCCGGACCAGGTCAGGAGCAGGCAGCCGGGACATCCCATGCGCACGGGGAAGGCCAGGAGCCTCAAGCAGACGCGGCAGCGCGCCCGCTGGTCGCCTATCGCCCAGAAAAAGATCGCCATTGAAGCGCCCACGTTAAACCAAATCAGAAATGGACCGCTACCGCTGTCTGCCCAGGGCAACAGGATGGAGGAGCTTGGGCGCGTCCACTCGATTCCCGCAATGAAAATCGCCAGCAGCGCAAGCGAGAGTTTCCCGGCAAGAAACCCGGCCCGCCGCAGCGTATCTCCGCGATGTCTCGGCCGCAGCGCCGCCCGCGCCTGCCGCAATCGGATGCCGCTTACCGCCAAAGCCAGTAACAGCGCGACTGCAACCGCGATTCCGAATGAGCGTAGCGGCGTAAACAGAATTTCGCGTACCGGCGTCATACGCAACGTCGAGCTGAAGAAATAATAGTTGTCTTCTTCGGTAATCCTGACTAGTTCGCGCCTGAGTTTCGCCGGATCGACGCCGCGCTTTATGCGCGCAATCACCAGCACGCGCGGGTCGGCCATCCATTCATCCATCAGATACAGCGCCGGCTGGCGTGAAATGAACTGAAAGCTGCGCGGCAACACCGCCGAAATCCGGCGGGCCTTGTTGCCGATGACCATGTAGGAACCGATGGCGCGCCCGTCGCGATGAAAGAGGTTCTGCCAGGTTGGGTAATCGAGGACCACCTCGCCACGTTTTATCCCTCCCAATATCGGGCTCACGCGAAAGACGTCGAACAAAGCCGTCTCGGCGACGACGACAGGATAATCTCGCCTTGCCTCGCCCGGAATTTCGTACTGCTCGGCGACTCACATTGAAATCCGCAACACTCTCGAGCGACTTGCTGGATTTGCGCCACGCCGACGCCACGTCCACCGGCAGCCGGTATTCCTTGTTTCCGAACAACTGCACCCACATCAGGGTCAGCCCCGAATCACGCTGCGCAAGTGGCCCCAGCAACTGGCGCGTAGCGGGAATCGTTGACGTTGCGCACACCACGGCAAGCGCCAGCGCCAGCGCTCCCAGGCAAGTCCACGGAGATCGCACGCACTCGCCGACACGCGTTTGCACCGATTCTTGCGAAGCGAACTGCCAGATACCATCGAGGAATGCGCCTGAGGTGTTCCGAAGCAGGCGCCACTCCTCACTCCGGTTCCACTCGCCGGCGTGAAGCAGGAACTGCCAGCGATGCCAGATCTCGGCATCCCATTCCCGCCGCCACTCCCGGCGTGCGCCGCCCGGAACCAATACGCTTGCTGCGCGAATCAGTATCGCGCAAAATATTACTGAAACCGGCCTCTTGGGCTCGTCCCGCATGACTCATCCCTGCGCTTTCATCTCCGCCATCTTTGCCAGCAGCGGATATCGCCTCTGCGCTTCTTCAAGAACATCTGAGCCGCTGCGCGTCAGCCGGTAGTACTTGCGCGCCGGCCGCTGATCCGCGTGGGCCTTCTTCTCCGATTCCCATTGCGCTGCGACCAACCCATCCGATTCCATCCGCCGCAGCGCCGGATACACCGTGCCACTGGGCAGACCGGTTGCGTCCATGATGTCGAAGCCATAGCGGCAACCGTTGTCAATCGTCTGCAGAATCATCGCGGCAGTATGAGAAAGCTTCACCAGATCGGACATGTCGTCGAATTCCTCTTCTATATAGAATTCTACGCCTTATGCAAGCCGGAGGAGGTTGAGAGTTTCCGGCGGCCGCTCTTCGAACGACAACTCTGAATCCTCATCCGCTATGGCCCCGCGGTACCGGTACACAGCATAGAGAATCAAAAAATAGAGTACCGGCAAAACCGGGGCATGGCTCGCGTCGTGCATTGCCCAATGCTCCAGACGTGCAATGGTCGGAATCACGAACAGCAGGCAGGTTCCCGTCGCTAGAATTCTCAAAATACTGCGCTTCGTGTCCGGTTCCGCTGTGCAGGTGAATGGAATCTTATGCACGTGTGCGATCAGAATCTCTATCAGTAGCAGCGTAAATAGCAGCAGCAGCGCGGCGTGCTCCAGTCCAATGCCCCAGCCATAGCGCCACAACCCGAGCGGCAGCACCAATCCGAACTGCCACGGAACCGACGCCAGCAGCAACAGTTTGCGCAGCACCGGCTCGGGTTGTTGCTCGGCGCCCGCGCCCGCAAGGCGAAAAATCCAATTCGCTTCAAAGGCCGCGGGCATATCGAATGAGATCCGGAGCGCCGTCAGCAACACGAAAGTCAGTAACAGCGGTACAGAAATCAAATCGGCGTCGGGAATGACGTGAGCTTCAGATGCGTGCGCAATACTTGAAAACGCCGCATGCGCGGCGATTACGACTCCGATTCCCAGGTAGGCGCCGACAAACATCAGATGCCGCTCGCTGCGCAACAGAACCTTCGCTGCAAACGCGCAGCAGGCCTGCTCGTGAACGTTTCGAAACACGGTTTTTTCCAGCCACGCAGGTATCCGGATACGAAGCCGCCGCTGTACTCCGGCGATTCGATCCATACTCTCGGCCAAACGTAGAAACTGACGTCGATAACAGGCCGTGTACGCAAACAGTCCGGCAAGCGCCACCATCCACAGCGCATCCAGCGCTCGGCTCCCCATCACCGCCATAAACGGCGTCGCCATACCGGCAGCACGTTCGTAGATACCAAGAAACCAGTAAGAAGGAAGCCACTCCAGGTAGCGGCTTGTATGTGCCGGCAAGCGGCCTGCAAAGAGCTGAAGGAAAATGTTCGAGGCAAACTCAGTCAGCAGCGTGATCACTAGCAGCAGACGCAGCACCACCGACGACAGGCGGAACAGCCCATGCGGCAGCAGCATGAGTGTTCCGACGAGTGCAAACACGGCAAAGAACGTGAAAGCGCTCGCCAGCAGTACGGTCACGCCATGAGCGATCGCAATGTGAAGAAACATCCTCAGACTACCGTCCGCAATGGTCACGAACGCCGGAAACAAAAAGGCCGAAACGGCGTTGATATCTACTGCGACCAGCACTCCCAGCCCGAGCAGCGCCATCAGATTGGCGATGAAAACGTTGCGTATGGGAATCGGCAGTACCGCGAGATTGGCAAAATCGCGCCGGTCCGGAAGCAATCGATTCCAGCGCACAACCATAATCAGGCCTGTGATCGTCATCGACAATACAACGAAGAAATACTCGTCGGCAATCGACGCGCGGTACGGATTGAATCGTCCGATATCGCCGCGGAACCACTGCAGAAGTGTCGAATACTTGTTCATGAGGAAAATGCTTGCGAATGCTCCGGGTACGGCCAGCACCGCCAGTGTGGCCCCGAGCCCCATGCCGATGTTCGCCGCGCCCTGTTCCTCGTCGCTGGACAGCATGCGCCGCGCAAAGTGCCGGACCAATGTAACGAATGGCCGGTCTTCCCAGCGCTGCTCACGTATTCTGAACCGTTTCATCGCGACGTGATCGTGTCGACAATAGCGCCAGCGCACTCGTCGGCATCCACCTCCTGCACCAGGCTCGAGAACGCCGCTTCGAGCGATGGCATCGCCTGAAAGCGCTTCAGGTCCTCCACACTGCCGCACGCCAGTTGCTTGCCCTTGTGGAGAATCATCACATGCGAACAGAGCTTCTCCACCACCTCCAACACGTGCGAGCAGTAGAAAATCGACTTACCTTCCCGGCTGAGCGTACCTACGAGCTGCCGGAAAATCAACGCCGATGTTACATCCAGTCCACTCAACGGCTCATCGAAAACGATGAGATCGGGATTATGCATTAGCGCCGAGATCAGTAGAATCCGCTGACGCATGCCTTTCGAATAAGCCGAAATCAGGACGTGACGATGCGGGTGCAATGCAAACAGATGCAACATCGCTCCGGCTCGCTTCGTAATCGTGTCGCGCGACAGCCCGCGCAAACGTCCCGTAAGCTCCAGATACTCGAGGCCGGAAAGAAACGGATAAAGATTTGCTTCTTCCGGCACATATCCGAGTGCTCGCTTGTGTTCGGTCAGGATTTGACGAATATTGACGCCGTTAGCCAACACCTCTCCACTGGTCGGCTGCAGCAGCCCGGTAATAACTTTCACCGTCGTACTCTTACCCGAGCCGTTCGGCCCCAGATATCCGAGCACCTGCCCCGGTTCTATGCTGAAGCTGATGTTATCGACCGCAGGAACCGAAGAATAGCTTTTGGTCAGAGAGCGGACCACCAGCGTCATTAGAGAAGAATACTACATAGCCGCGGACATTGCAACCCGAGCCCTTCTGAACCGCGCGCGAAGCAAGCGGTCACCCGACCGCTACCGAGCCGCGACTGTAAGGAGCGGTCACCCGACGTCTTACTGAGCCGCGACTGCAAGGAGCGGTCACCCCTTGCTACAAATTTGGCGCAGTGTCTCCAAATACGGCGCTCGGACCACGCCGCGCTCGGTAATGATCGCCGACACGTAGCGATTGGGAGTCACATCGAATGCCGGATTCGCGACGCGAATGCCTTCAGGCGCCAAGTTCACGCCTTGAACATGCGTTACTTCGCCAGCAGCGCGCTCTTCGATGGGAATCTCATCGCCCGATTGCAACGTCAGGTCGAGAGTTGAGATGGGAGCAGCTACGTAGAAGGGCACGTTATTTTCCTTCGCCAGCACTGCCACGCTGTAGGTGCCGATCTTGTTCGCGACATCTCCATTCGCGGCGATCCGGTCAGCGCCCACCACCACGCAGCCGATGCGCCCCGATTTCAGAAAATGTCCCGCCATGTTGTCGGTGATGAGCGTCGTATCGATGCCATCGCGCTGCAATTCCCACGCGGTCAGACGCGCGCCCTGCAGGAATGGCCGCGTCTCGTCCGCGAAGACATCGATCTTCTTACCTTGCTGAACCGCGGCGCGAATCACGCCGAGAGCGGTGCCGAATCCCGCCGTGGCCAGAGCGCCCGCGTTGCAATGCGTAAGCACGGTTTTGCCGTCTGGGATCAGCGATGCACCGTTACGGCCGATCGCTTCATTGATGGCAATATCTTCGTCCCGGATCTTCTGTGCCTCGGTTATCAGCCTCTGCCGGATTTGTTCTATGCCGAGATGTTCCACAGACGCATACACCTGCCGCATCCGGTCGATCGCCCAGAAGAGATTGACCGCCGTCGGCCGGGTCTTTGCCAGCGTGTCGCAGATGACCGGCATGTCCGTGACAAGGTCGCTCGATTGCAAGACGCCTAGCGCGAGTCCCATGGCGGCGGCCACACCGATCGCGGGCGCGCCGCGAATAATCATATTTCGGATTGCGTCCGCAACTTCGCGATACGTGCGGCACGTGACGAAGACCTCTTCGCGCGGCAGCCGTGTCTGATCGATCATAACGACGCCTTCCGGTGTCCATTCAATCGTCTCAATGGTCTTACGTTTGAGGACTGCTGTTTGAGTCATCTAAAGTTTTGCGTATTTGCTGGCGACGAGCGCGACCACAGACATCGAATTGAAAGCAGCGTGCATCGCGGTGGACGGGATGAGCGAGCCGGTTCGATGGCGCACGTAGCCAAAAACGATGCCAATCAGGGTGATTGCCGCGCCGTATTGCCATACATATGAATATTCGGGGATGTGCAGCAACCCGAATAGGGCCGCTGTGATCACGATGCCGATCGCCGTTCCGAACGTGCGCGAGAAGACAGGCTGCAAAAATCCCCGAAACAGCAGCTCTTCGAAAACCGGCGCGGCGGTAACGGCCATCACGCCGATGATGGCGAGCGTAGCTGGCGAATTTGTAAATTGCTCAATCGGTGAAGGTACTTTCGGAGCTCGCATCAGAGTCACTAAACCGGCAACCGCAAACGCCAGTCCCACGCCGCAGATTGCCGCAAGCCCTGGATGAAACGAACTCCTCCGCCACCCCAAGGAAGCAAAAACAGGGCGGTGATAGCGCATCCCGAGCACGATACGAAGTCCACAGTAGACCGCCGCATACAACGCTGCCTGCGATGCTAACGCCAGCAGCACGATGTTCTTCGAAAGCGCCGGCCGCAGCAGGATCGGAATCACGATGGGTAAACAAAACACAATCAGCAACGCAAACGCGATCCCGACGAACAGCAGAATGTCCAGGTAACCCCAGAACGGCTCTCGCACCACCGCACCGGCCGCCGGCGACACGCTTGCATCCGGCGGGCTCTCGGAATGAACAATTTCAGGCTGCATGTCCCGCCTTCATTATCTTTCGGAGCGCCTGCGCCGTGTGACTCCGCGGATCGCGCAAGATCGTTTCCGGAGTTCCGGTCGCAACAATCTGGCCTCCCTGCTCACCGCCTTCCGGTCCCAGATCGATCAGGTAGTCGGCGGTCTTGATCACATCCAGATTGTGCTCGATCACCACCACCGTGTTTCCGCGGTCAACCAGCCGCTGCAATACATCCAGTAAGTGACGGACGTCTTCAAAATGCAAACCTGTTGTCGGTTCGTCCAACAGGTAAAACGTTTTGCCCGTCTGACGTTTGCTTAGTTCTTTGGCTAGTTTTATGCGCTGCGCCTCGCCTCCCGAGAGAGTTGTCGATGACTGGCCCAGATGCAGGTACCCCAACCCCACTTCAGTAAGCGTCTTGAGCTTCGCATGTACCTGCGGAATGTTGGTCAGCAACTCGAGCGCCTCATCCACCGTCGATTCCAGCAGATCGGCGATGCTCTTGCCTTTGTACTTCACCTGCAAAGTTTCCGTGTTGTAGCGGCGCCCGCGGCATACATCGCAAGTAACGTAGACGTCGGGCAGGAAGTTCATCTCAATGCGCTTAAGTCCATCGCCCTGGCAGGCTTCGCAGCGCCCGCCCTTCACGTTAAAACTGAAGCGGCCGGCCTTGTACCCGCGCTCCCGTGACTCCGGAAGCATCGCGTAAATATCGCGGATCGGCGAAAAGACTCCGGTGTATGTAGCAGGGTTCGATCGCGGAGTTCGACCGATCGGCGATTGATCGATCTCGATGATCTTGTCGATGTTCTCCATGCCCAGAATGGCTTCGTGTGCCCCGGGCTGCGCGCTCGATCCATAAATTTCTTTCGCCAGCGCGCGGTAAAGAATGTCGTGAATCAGCGTCGATTTACCGCTGCCTGAAACGCCCGTGACCACCGTGAACGTACTCAACGGAAATTCGACGCTCACGTTTTTCAAATTGTGCTCAGTCGCGTTCTTCACACTGAGCTTCAGACCGTTCCCTGCACGGCGCACAGGCGGAATGGGAATAGAGGTCCGGCCGGAAAGATATTCGCCTGTGAGCGAGGCGGCGGACCCCATGATCTGCTCCGGACTGCCTCGCGCGACCAACTCGCCCCCCAAGCGGCCTGCTCGCGGCCCGAGATCGACGACGTAGTCGGCCCGCTCGATCGTCTCCGCATCGTGCTCGACTACGAGCACCGTGTTGCCCAAGTCGCGCAAATGATGCAATGTATCGAGCAGGCGCGCATTGTCACGCGGATGGAGTCCGATAGAAGGTTCGTCCAAAACGTAAAGCACGCCCCGCAGCTTCGAGCCGATCTGAGTCGCCAGACGGATACGCTGCGCTTCGCCGCCTGACAGCGTGGCAGAAGATCGCGCCAGGCTTAAATAGTCGACTCCAACCGCGCACAAAAACTCGAGCCGGTGCTGAATCTCGTCAATCACTCGACCCACAACCTGAAGCTCGCGTTCGGTGAACTGCCAAGCGCAGACCATAGGCAATGCGCGCGCAATCGGCAGCTCAGTGAATGCGGCAATCGATACGCCTTTCACCTGAACCGCAAGCCCGGCGGGCCGCAGCCGCTGCCCATTGCAATCGGGACAAATCGTCGGCGACATGTAGTCCATGAGCCATTCGCGATAGCCCTCGCTCGAGCGATCGAAATTCTCCTGCAAGATTTTTAGAACGCCCTGGAACTGGCTGTTGCCGTTCAGCAGCACATTACGGGTTTTCTTTGGAAAATCTTCAAAGGGTTTCGATAGATCGATGCCAAGACTCTCGGCCGCATCCGTGAGCCCCGAAATCATGTAGGACGAGCTCGCACCCGGACCGAGACCGCCGTCGAGCAGCGGCTTTGATGGATCGCAGATCACCTTCACGGGATCGAACGCCCACGTGCTGCCGACACCGCGGCACGTCTCGCACGCGCCGTACGGACTATTGAACGAAAAGGATCGAGGTTCCAGCTGCGGAATGCTTGTGCCGTCATTGGGACAAGCCAATTTCTCCGAGTAGAGCCGTTCTTCGCCGTCG
The DNA here is from genome assembly GCA_963842195.1 of uncultured Acidobacteriaceae bacterium. Lineage (GTDB taxonomy): Bacteria > Acidobacteriota > Terriglobia > Bryobacterales > Bryobacteraceae > Bog-105. The sequence continues at coordinate 12,753 of CAWJFN010000016.1, read as the reverse complement.
ATAACGGAGATGACGACCAACCCGTCGGCCCATTTCAGCGACGTTTGAATCGAATTTTCGAGGCGCTGCTCGATGCCCGGCTTGACCACCAGGCGATCGATAACCACTTCGATCGTGTGATTGTTGCGCTTATCGAGCTTCACAGGCTCATCGAGTGTCGTTAATTGACCATCGATGCGGGCGCGAAAGCCGGCTTTCGAAATCGCCTCCAGTTCTTTTTTGTATTCGCCCTTTCGTCCGCGAGCGATCGGGGCCAAAACCATGATCCGGGCGCTCTGGTGCTGCGAAAACACCTGTTCGAGGATTTGGTTTGGCGACTGTCGCGCGATCTCTGCACCGCATAGCGGACAATGCGGAACCCCGACCGAAGAATACAACAGGCGCAGATAGTCATAAATTTCGGTTACTGTCCCAACGGTCGACCGTGGGCTGCGCGAGGTTGTCTTCTGCTCGATCGAAATGGCAGGGCTCAGCCCGTCGATCGAATCGACCTCCGGCCGCTCCATTTGATCCAGGAACTGGCGCGCATAGGGCGATAGCGTCTCTACATAGCGCCGCTGCCCCTCGGCGTAGATGGTGTCGAAAGCGAGCGAGCTTTTGCCGGACCCGCTCAAACCGGTGATCACCGTAAAAGTATTGCGCGGGATTTCGACACTGATGTTCTTCAGGTTGTGCTGGCGTGCGCCATGCACCGAAATTTGGTTCAACATCGCCGCAGGGAGGGGTTTCTCTTCTATTGTCCTTCATCCCCTCAAGACGGTGAAGTGAAACCGAGAACATCCGGGCATACCCTGAACTCATTTGGGGATGATACGCGCCGATCAGAACCGCGACCGAAAGGGAGCGGCGAGTTATCTGCTTACCTGGGTTTGCTATGGTGCCTGGCTCCCCGGCGAGTTCGGCGCTGTCCCTCGGACGCGCAATCAATACGGTGCTCCCCTTCCAGAACCCGATCCTAGGATAGAATGTGAATCTCGAATCCGGATGACACAACGGCCATATCTGTTGGATACGGTCCGGAGGCAAGTCGTGTTGGAGAGCTTGCAGCAGGTTTGTTCCCGGCGTGACTGGATCTTGCATGCCGCTCACGTTCGTACGAATCACGTTCATCTTGTCGCGTCGGCGAACTGCAAACCCGAACAGGTCATGAATGCCATGAAGGCTCACTCCAGCCATGCCCTGAACCGGCACGGTCTGGAGGGGCCAGATCGTCGCCGCTGGGCGCGACACGGCAGCACACGCTATCTATTCACAGACGATGCCGGGCGGGCGGCCATCCAATACGTTGTCCATGAACAGGGAGAAGTTATGGCGGTTTTCGAACTGTTGTCCCCTCGCTAGCGCTCAGGGTTCTGTAAGGCCCTCCCACCTTTTACCCATCTATCGCGCAACAGCGCTGCCTCGCTACCATAGCTGTACGGTGATCAACCGTTTATGGCAAAGCATTTCAAAGACTTAAACGACCGCGAGATACTGGCTGTCGCCATCTCGCTTGAAGAGGAAGATGGCCGCATCTATGGCGAGTTTGCCGAGCGGATGCGCGACACGTATCCGGCGACAGCAAAGATGCTGGACGAAATGCAGGCCGAGGAGTCGGATCACCGGTCACAGCTCATCGAGATGTACCGGTTGCGCTTCGGCGAGCACATCCCGCTGATCCGCCGCCAGGATGTCAAAGGCTTCGTGTCGCGTCCGGCAATGTGGCTCGTTGAATCCATCGGTCCCGGAGCCGTCAGGCGCGCCATCGAGTCGATGGAATCGGAAACTCGACAATTCTATATCGTGGCGATGCAGAAGGTGACCGACGCTTCGACGCGCAAGCTGCTCGGTGATCTTGCCGAAGCGGAGCTCAAGCACACCGCGACGGCCGAGGAAATGGAGAAGCAGCACGTTACGCCCACCGTTCGCGTGCAGGAAGACGAGGCTTACCGGCGCGCCATCGTGCTGCAATACATCCAGCCCGGACTCGCCGGCTTGATGGATGGTTCGGTGTCGACGCTCGCTCCTCTTTTCGCGGCGGCATTCGCCACACAGAAAAGTTGGGACGCCTTTCTGGTCGGACTCGCTGCATCCGTGGGCGCGGGAATTTCCATGGGATTTGCCGAAGCGCTCTCGGATGACGGCAGCTTGACCGGTCGCGGCAGGCCGGTCGTGCGCGGCATTGTTTGCGGTGCAATGACCACTGCGGGTGGAATCGGCCACACCATGCCGTATCTGATCTCAGATTTTCGCCTCGCCACCAGCATCGCGGTTCTGGTGGTTGCCGTTGAGCTTGCAGTGATTAGCTGGGTGCGCCACCGCTTCATGGAGACGCCCATCGTGAGGGCTGCGCTGCAAGTGGTTCTCGGCGGCGTTCTCGTCTTTCTAGCCGGACTATTTATCGGTAAGTCATAACGCCCGGCAATGTCGCGCCCGAGCAATCACATCTGCCGAAACTGAGCCGGAAGCGTAAGCGACCTCAGCTCAAGCGGCCTTTATTTTCTCGCTACTCCGGGTGCGGTCGTAGCGATCCAGGTTCATGACCTTATTCCACGCGGCCACAAAGTCTTTCACGAACTTCTCCTTCGATCCCGCGCAGGCATAGACCTCTGCGAAGGCACGCAGTTGCGAGTGCGAACCGAAGATCAGGTCGATGCGTGTTCCGGTCCACTTGAGCGCATTCGTCTTGCGGTCGCGGCCTTCGTACACACCTTCTTGACCGGCGGCCGCCTGCCATTGCGTGCGCATGTCCAGCAGATTGACGAAGAAGTCGTTCGTCAAAACTCCGGGCCTCTCCGTGAAGACACCGTGCTTCGAAGCCCCTACATTTGCGCCGAGCACGCGCAGTCCTCCCACCAGCACCGTCATCTCCGGGCCGGTCAGCATCAGCAGCTGCGCGCGGTCAACCAGGGCCTCCTCCGGCTGCATGAACTGCGTCCTGCGGCCAATGTAGTTGCGGAAACCGTCAGCCCGGGGCTCCAGAGGAGCAAAAGAGGTGACGTCGGTTTGTTCCTGAGACGCGTCCATGCGCCCCGGCGTGAAGGGTACCTTCACTTCGACTCCAGCGTCCTTCGCGGCCTTTTCCACTGCGGCGTCTCCTCCCAGGACGATCAGGTCAGCAAGTGAGACCTTTTTGCCGGATTCCCTCCGGATGGTTTCGAGCTTGTCAAGCACCTTTGCAAGCTGCTCGGGCTGATTCACCTCCCAATCTTTTTGGGGAGCAAGGCGGACGCGCGCGCCATTCGCCCCGCCGCGCTTGTCGGAGCCTCGAAAGGTGGATGCCGACGCCCAAGCCGTCGAAACCAGATCGGAGATCGAAAGGCCGGAGGCGAGGATCTTTGCCTTCAATGCCGCAGCATCGCTTTCATTGATGACTGGATGGTCCACCGCCGGGATCGGATCCTGCCAGATCAGCGTCTCCTTCGGCACCAGCGGGCCGAGATAACGCGCGATCGGACCCATGTCGCGGTGCGTGAGCTTGAACCAGGCGCGCGCGAATGCGTCGGCGAACTGATCCGGGTTTTCGAAGAACCGCCGCGAGATCTTCTCATATGCTGGATCGAAGCGCAGCGCCAGATCGGTGGTCAGCATAGTGGGCAGGCGCTTTTTCGTGTTATCGAACGGATCGGGTACGGTTGCGTGGCCATTCTTGGCCCGCCACTGTTTCGCTCCCGCCGGACTGGTTGTCAGCTCCCACTCGTTTTCGAAGAGGTTCTTGAAAAACAGGTTGCTCCACTTCGTTGGCGTCTGGCTCCACGTAACTTCGGGACCGCCGGTGATGGCATCGGCTCCAACCCCGGTGCCGAACTTACTTTTCCACCCGAGGCCCTGGTCTTCCAGGGCGCCGCTTTCCGGCTCCGCCCCCACAAGCGACGGGTCACCGGCACCGTGGGTCTTACCAAAAGTGTGGCCGCCGGCGATCAGCGCGACCGTCTCTTCGTCATTCATAGCCATGCGGAAGAACGTCTCGCGAATATCTTTCGCCGCCGCGACCGGGTCCGGGTTGCCGTTTGGACCTTCCGGGTTCACGTAGATCAGGCCCATCTGAACCGCGCCCAGCGGCTCCGCCAGTTGACGCTCGCCGCTATAACGGGCATCGCCCAGCCACGTCCCTTCCGGGCCCCAGTAAAGCTCCTCGGGCTCCCATACGTCGGCGCGGCCCCCCGCAAAGCCGAACGTCTTGAAGCCCATCGATTCCAGCGCAACGTTGCCGGCGAGAATCATCAGGTCGGCCCACGAGATCTTCTCGCCATATTTCTGCTTGATCGGCCACAGAAGGCGGCGCGCTTTATCCAGGTTCGCGTTGTCCGGCCAGCTATTCAGCGGCGCGAAACGTTGCTGCCCGGCGCCGGCGCCGCCGCGGCCGTCAGTAATTCGGTAAGTCCCTGCGCTGTGCCATGCCATGCGAATCATCAACCCGCCATAATGGCCAAAATCCGCTGGCCACCAATCCTGCGAGTCTGTCATCAGAGCATGCAGGTCCTTAATCACCGCGTCGAGGTCAAGGCTTTCAAATTCCTTGGCATAGTCGAACCCATCGCCCATGGGGTCGGACAACTTGGAATTCCGGTGAAGAACCGAGATGTCGAGACCCTCCGGCCACCAGTCGCGATTCCTGTGCCCGCGCGCTCCGTGCGTTACGGGGCACTTCCCATTGCCTGCTACCGTTTGGCCATTATTGGCGACAGCCGCCGTTGCCTCTACTACTTCTTTTTCCATCTGTTTATCCTTTCCTTCGAATTAGAATCCTTAGCGGGAAGCGCGCCGCGGCGCGCATTTCGTGCACAGCCCCCGGAAAATGAGTTCGCATTCGCGAAGCACCCGTTTGCCGAGCGAGGCTGCGGCAGGCCGGGGCACGTCATACCAGTCCACGTCCTCGACATTGCCGCAGCGGTCGCAGATGAAGTGGTGATGCCGTATGCCTTTCGCATCGAATCGCGCCGCGCGGCCCTCCATCGGCACTTCGCGGACCAAGCCAGCCTGCACCAAGTCGCGCAGATTGTTATAAATCGTAGCCCTGGAAGAGCGCGGATCGACGCGGTTAACAGCTTCGAAGATCTCCGTCGCCGTGGGATGCCCGGCTTGCCCACTCAAGAATGCCATGACAGCGTAGCGCTGCGGAGTGCTCCGCAGACCACTGCCCGCCAGCGAGCGTTTGATCGCATCGGGGTCTATGAGCAACTTCTTTAGATTATATCTAATCTGAAAATTTTATCGAGGTGGTTTCGACCACGGTCCTGACGCCGCAGTTTCTGCAGACGCTGTTCCGCGACAAACTAGAACCGTCTTCAGCGTGCAGCGTTCTGTCTTCGCCGCTGCTCGCTTGCCTTCATGATTTCGCTCATGTCCCCCGCCGGCCGAATCTCGAAAATGTTGCCGTACGTCAGCGCCGGATGCTCCCCGATGAGCTGTACAGCATGATTCATGTCTCGCGCCTCTAGGATGAGAATGCCGCCGAGTTGTTCCTTGGTTTCCGTATACGGACCGTCGGTCGTTGCCACTTTGCCGTTCTTCCGATACAGGGTCAAGGCGGTTTCAGGCCCCTGAAGCGCTTCTCCACCACCCCAGTGCCCGTTGGCGCGAAGATGGTCGTCGTAGTCAAAGCATGTGTCGAACATGGTGTTTCGTTCGGCCTCAGCCATGCCATCAAATTTGCCTTTGTCGTAGTACCCCAAGCAGATGTATTTCACCGTTCTCACTCGCTTTCGCCGGATCCTTGTTCCGGAGCCGGGTAGAAAAGAAGCTCGCGCACTTCGCCCGCCACATCGCAGGAGATGGCGCCCTTGCGCGCCCACGCGAGTGCCTCGTCCATATCGGCGGCTTCCAGTATCCAGAAACCGCCCATGTGCTCCTTGGTCTCGGTGTATGGCCCATCGGTTACGAGCACCGTACCATCAGGCTGCTTCCGCACCGTCTTTGCGTTGCGGGCCGGGGAAATTCCGCAAGCGAACTTCCTCACGCCGGCAGCAATCATTTCGCGATTGAGCGCGTGGATCTCCTCCATCATTGCTTCGGTTACGGCGGACGGGTCGAAGTCGTCGGGGAGGTAGTTAGCGACCAGATACTGTGGCATGAATTCTTTCTCCTTGTTTCTCGTGGTTTTGTTTCTTGGTTCTTCGTCCTATAGTCGTTGGGGAGAGGCAAAATCGACAGCTATCCCAATTTTTATTTGAGCTGCAGAATCCGTTGCTGCAGGAACTGCCGCTCAGGTTCCTGTTGGGTCAGCGCCAGAGCTTTCTCATAGGAGGCCCGCGCCTCAGCTGCCCTGCCCAGCCTGCGAAACATTTCGGCACGGGCTGAATGCGCGAGGTAGTAATTTGCCAATTCGCCCTGTTCCAACACCGCGTCGATAAGCGCCAGACCGGCCTCTGGGCCATCTCGCATGGCAATTGCCACGGCACGGTTGAGGTAGACAACCGGCGAAGGCTGAATTCGCACCAACTGGTTATAAAGCGCAACAATCTGCCGCCAGTCGGTCGCAGCGGCCGATTCCGCTTGCGCATGCACGGCCGCAATCGCAGCCTGCAGTGTGTAAGACCCAAAGCGGCGGGACTTCAGCGCTCTCTCCACCAGTGCGACTCCCTCCGCGATGTGCTCGCGGTTCCAGAGCGAGCGGTCTTGATTTTCCAACAAAATCAGCTCTCCGGACCGAGAACTTCTCGCGGCGCGACGAGATTCCTGTAGCAACATCAGGGAAAGCAGGCCAATGACCTCCGGCTCTGGCTGGAGTTCCGTCAGCAACCGGCCCAATCGAATCGCCTCGCCGGTTAGCTCGGCCCGCGTTACCTGCGCTCCCGCCGCGGCGGAGTAACCTTCGTTAAAGACGAGATAGATGACCTGAAGCACCGCGTCCAGCCGCTCCGGCAACTCCTGCGGCGCCGGCACCTCGTAGGGAATCGATGCTTCGCGAATCTTTGCCTTGGCGCGCACAATGCGCTGCGCGAGCGTCGCCTGCGTAACCAGAAATGCGCGGGCGATCTCTTCCGTGGTCAGGCCGCAGACTTCGCGCAGGGTGAGCGCAACCTGTCCCTCCGGAGGCAGAGCGGGATGGCAGCAGGTAAAGATCAGACGGAGGCGATCATCCTCGATCTCTTCATCCTCACTGGCAGCGTCGTTGACGCGCGATTCCATGTGGGCAACAAGATCTTTCTGTGCTCCACCGAAGCGCGCGCGCCGGCGCATAGCGTCTATGGCCTTGAAGCGTGCCGTTGAAATCAGCCAGGGACGAGGCTTGTCCGGAATGCCGGTCTGAGGCCAAGACTCCAGAGCAGCAGCGAACGCCTCGTGGATCGATTCTTCGGCTAGATCCAAGTCTCCGAGCAGGCGCACCAGCGTCGCCAGAACCCGGCCCGATTCCGACCGGTAAAGGGTCTCAATGGTCTTGCTGAGTTCTTCGGGCACAGGCTGCGGCACCTCCGCCAACCTAGCAAGCCGGGTGGCTCAACACAACTCTTTACCTCCCCACAATTCTCCGGTTCGCCACTGCGCTGATGGAGAGTTTGCAAACGGACGACCGCTTGGTGCGCCTAACTGGCTTCGGTGTTACGATCACCTGTGGGTCGTGAATCAGCGCATAATCGCCAACGCACCTCATTTGAGTCACGGAAAGTCTCGATACCATCTGGAATGCGCGTTTCTCCGGAGTAATCTTCCAACACCGGTCGAAAACTCTTGAAATCAGGAGCTTGCGACGGCCCAGGGCAGGCTAGCGCGTTATGCGGCCAAGTGCCCAACCAACGACCGGTGCCACAGAGGGTACGTTTTCACGCCGCCGCCGAAGATTCGTTCACGCGTTGTAAATTCAGTCTCAGAACTCCGATCTGGTTCTGTCAGTGACAAGGAACTTTTTGGGTGCGGCGGGTGTTTCAGAAACTAGGAAGGCATTATCAGCAACTCCGCTCGAACAGCTATATTGATTCCAGCGTTTCGCGCTACCTAAGCAAAGCTAACTTAACTAGGAGGCTGCAAAGACACGAGCCCCAGGCCTAGGAATTTCGGTTTCGCTTTCCTTTCGGGTTGCCCGGGTTGAGCGGATTGACATTCTATGCATTTGTTCCGCTAGTCGGCGTTGCTGCTTCTGCTTATCCGGTTATTTCGGCAACCCACAAACGGTAGTGTGGGGGAGCGCCGGGGCCACCTTTCCCTAAGACCTTGCGCGAATTTCGATCGGAATTTGCTACCGAAGAGGCTCGCCAACGTTACGTTGCAGCCTGCCGATGGCCGGACACGTTCGTGTGCCCGCGGTGCGGAAACCAACGCGCTTAGGAATTGGTCGAGGTTAGGCATTGGCAATGTACCAGTTGTCCGCACCAAGTGTTGCTGACCACCGTCTCGGTCTGTCTGGATGTGTTCGGATTCCGCGCCGTTGAGGACTGGTCGGGAAACCACGCACTCGGACACATAGCCGGCGTGTCAGAGATTGACCCCCTACGCAATGTTCGCTGCTGTGGGTTATCACCGTGCTTCGACTCTGGAGATCGCAGGTATTCAGAACTGGCGCTCTTGAATTTGTATAAATCAGGAAGGGCCAAATCTCGATTTAGGGTGGTCTCGAATCCGATTGCGCCTGTCTCGTTTCCTCACGTCAGCGGCCCTTTGCGGCTGACGAAAACACTACGAAACTCAGCGACCAGCTGGCGTGTTATTCGCTCGGGTTGTTGCATATACAATCGGCGCTATGCCGGATGACAAAGAGCTTGTAAAAGCCGGAGTTGAGGCAATGCTCCGCCCCGTTAGCGATCTAATCGATAAACTGGCGGGACCGGTTGCCGCTGAGATCGGAATGACCTTTGGAGACGCGGCGGCGCGAGTATACCGATTCAAGCGCGCTTTGAAGCTGTTGCACAAGGTTCAGCGGCTCGCGTCTGAGTGTGGTTATGATCCAGCGGCCGTTCGCCCCAAGATCTTGCTGCCGATTCTCGAACACGCGTCGGTCGAAGACGATGATGTACTGCATGATCGTTGGGCAGCACTGCTCGCCAATGCCTGTAATCCTGATAGCGACATTACCGTATCTCCTTCGTTTCCCGAAATTCTGGCTGAGCTATCGTCAAAGGAAGCGATACTGCTGGACGCAATCCAGAGACATGTCGAGAGCAATTTGGGCGCCCATTATTCAACGTTTCCGAAACAGTCGAACTGGGCATACCTAGTTGACGTTGGGACCTGGAAGACCATTGTGCAGCTATACGCTCAATTGGGTTTGTCGCGGGTACCCACTGACGTGTTGCTCAATTATCCACAGCTGTTGAATGCCGGATCTACTGATGCAACCGCGGACTACTCTGATTTCCGCGTGACTATCGACAATCTGTTTCGGCTAGGGCTGTTACGCGAAGTTCCTGTCCAAGGCCAGAAAACACCTGTAATTCACATCACCGCGTTAGGGTACGAGTTCGTGAGGGCCTGCCGTAATCCCGTACCACAGAATCGGGAGTAAGTGATCGTCGGTGACGTGCTGCCGCCAGCCGTCTAGTAATAGCCCGCCACTTGTGCGCCTGAAGTCGGCAAGTCGGAGAAGTGACTTCTTATATGGCGTTCCAGTTGAAATGCGCGTTAGAACGAACTCGCTGACGCGAGGGACGCTACGCGTGGGCTGCGGATCAGCTGCTCGGACCTAATAAGCGGTCGCGTTTTTGAGCGATAATGAGGGTCGCCGTGCCGAGCTTCACGTCGTTTCACAGCAACTCCTCCCGGCTCCCTAACCGACCAAACAACGAAAATCAATTGAAATCCCATAGCGGTACGTTGCCATAGTTGGCCGCATCCCTCGCAAACGTCAGCGAGTTCCATCAAACGGCCTTATCGAAGTGATCCAGCGGTCTGCCCGGTGTCTCGGCTGAGGATCGCTGGCTCACTCCCGATAAGGTTCTAGCGTCTCTCAGGAGTAATCGAGAACGACGATGCCGGGCCGATCCGAGGCGTACTAGTCCTCGAAAGGGAACTGGCTAGTTCCGGCCATCCCCGACGCACTATACAATGGCACCATGAACAAAATCTGTTGGAAATGTTTCCGATGGTGTAGGCTCTTCAGCGAACCCTTAGTGTGATGTTGGCCGCTTGGCCTTTGGATCGTACGCGAATGGCTATAGCTCCCCTTAACCCAAACTCGCTAGCAAATCCGTTGCACTACTGTGGATACCACCGTGATCTCCTCATCAACGACTTCCCGCTAAACAGCGGGCGAGTTGTACCATTGCTTGGATTCGCACAAGCCCCGGTGGATTCTCGGTCCGCATGTGTTGCGGTGCTCTCAGCCGATGTGGCCCCGCAGGTTGCCGTTGAGTCCTGTAAGGAACTCGGCACCCCTATCGTGTTTGTGTGCTTCCAAGGCAACCTGCAGTGGTGGAAGCAGGGCGCTAGAACAGCTGAATACATTGAAACCGTTCCCGGTTCCAGCGTCGAACAGTTCTTCAGCCTCCATCGGCTAACCTTCTCGCCGCAAGCGATCTATCGAGCCAAGACCTGGGGGCGCGTTAAGCGGGAATATCAGCTAAGCTTCGTCGATCTCGGTCTAATGCCGGTTGTTGAGGAGGAGGTCGGCAGGGCTCTCGGAGCGCTTATTGAGCGGAATGTGGACCAACTCAGGTCGGATCTGGCGTGGAAGCAAGTAACGGATGCGCAAGGGCACTGGTTGTTGGAAGCCATATTTTGGATCGTTTCGGCAAAAATTCTACGTGACAAGCAGGTTGGAGCGTTTCGAAATATCAACCTCACGGATGTACGAAGTGTATTCGAAAAAGTAGGTCGGCACTACGGTACCCCGGCTCTCAGCCTCGGGTCACCTCAACAATTAGAAGCCCTCGGCAGCTGTGCTCGAACTGTGGGAGCAATTCAGCAGCCTAGCCCTTACCACGACGGAGTCTCTCGCCTATGTCTACGAGAACACTCTCATTTCAAAAAAAACGAGGTCATCACTCGGAACTCACAGCACCCCCCAATTTCTAGTTGACTACATCGTAGGCAGTCTAGCCGACTGGATAGCAGAGATCCCGATGAGTGCCCGGAACGTGTTCGAACCGGCATGCGGCCATGGTGCCTTCTTGGTCTCAGCTATGCGACTTTTAGTGGAGTTATCGCCCGAGTCCGAACGAACTCCAGATCGGCGCGGACCGTATCTACGCAAACGACTCCATGGAATCGACGTCGATGCATTCGCGCTTGAATTGGCGCGCTTATCCCTTACGCTTACGGATATCCCGAATCCGAACGGGTGGGATTTGGAGGTGAAGACATGTTCCGCGATGGCGTTCTGCGTCATCGAGTTCGAGACAAAACGATACTGCTAGCCAATCCACCCTTTGACAGTTTCCGAAATCAGGCGGCTGACAGCTCAACATCAGGTTCCGAGTTTAGATTCTTCAACAAGGCCTCGCAGATGCTGTGGCACACAATACCTGCGCTGTCCGAGGGAGCTGTCTTCGGAATTGTGCTGCCGCAATCATTTCTCCACGCCGCGAATGCGCGCGAACTACGCGACCACATCCTGCGAAATTGTGAGTTGCGCGAGCTTTGCCTCTTTCCGGACAAGGTATTCTCATTCTCCGACGCTGAATCCGCGATTCTGATTGGCCGCCGGAAAACAGGTGTCCAGGCAAACCTGATTTCTTACAGACGAATTAGAGAGCCGGACGTTGAGCGGTTTCGATCAACGTACGAGGCATCGAGTACTCGAGCTATTCTGCAATCCGGCTTCACGGCAGCGGAATCCCGATCTTTCCGGTTTGCTGATCTTGACGAAGTCTGGAGCGTACTCCGGGGAAATCCGAGTTTGAAAGACATTGCGGATGTTGGCCAAGGGCTTATCTACGAAAGCAGAAACTTGCCCATTGGTAGCGCAACATTTTCGGAACGGCATTTTGAGGGCGCTTATCCCGGGTTTGTTCGTTTCGACAAGCGACTGCTCTTGCATCAACTGCCGAAGACGTACTGGATGAACTTGGATTCCGCTGTGATTCGTCGGCCCATGAGCGGCACTGAAACTGGAACACCTCAGGTTCTGCTTAATTATGCTCCTGCTAGTCGTGGTCCGTGGAGATTGAAGGCCTTATTCGACACACAGGGACACGCCGTCTCGAGTCGTTTCATTGCCGTCCGGCCGAGATCCGGCGGCTATTCGTTAGAGGCTCTCTGGGCTGTGCTCAACTCCCCCGTTGCAAATGCCTACGCTTTTACTCACTTGGGCAAGCGGGACAACATAGTCGGTGACATTCGTAGAATTCCGCTCCCACGCGAAACGTCGCTTAAGCGCGTACGGGAGGCGGTCGCTGAATACGTTTCAGCGTCGTCGTCCGACACGGATTCCACAGTTCTGATGCATCTGCTGCTACAAGTCGACTACGAGGTGTTGAGGTTGTATGCGCTTCCACCTGATATCGAGCAAGCGCTCTTGACTATTTTCAACGGTTGGAAACGCGTGGGAGTGCCTTTTCTCCAGGAACATGTCCCCGACGAATTGCAGGGGCGATTAAGCTTCTTATAGTTTTTGGATTTCGATCGAGATTGGCTTGTGACAAACCGGGAAAGAGGCTTGCTTATAAAAAAGGAAGTTTACGGCACATTGACTCCCGACGAGAGTTCACGACTGAACCGCCTTCAGGCATATGCGGAGTACCACCTGAATCAAGTAGCTCCTCATCGTCAAGACGTCCTCGATGAGCTCGAACGAAGGAGTATTCTCGAGCTAGGCGAGTCCAGTCTTACGCCGGAATGGTCGGATTCGAGTACCCCAAAACGCGCTACATCAGGAAACACGGTCCTGTCGGCTATAAGCTG
>CAWJFN010000015.1:0-26229 GCA_963842195.1 uncultured Acidobacteriaceae bacterium | reverse complement strand
TAATTCTGAGACTGCTTTGCCGGTTCCAACGCTCGCCACAAGAAGGACAAACAAGATCACAATAGTGGCGACGCTTGCCACCGTGACTACCCTGCGCAGCTTCCCTTCCGTTGCTTCTGACGCTTTGTGGCGGCCTTCGAGTGGCTCCTGCTCAATACCCCGATGACCGCGCGTGAGCGTGATCGCCGTCAGGACCATCACGACAACAAAGATGGCTCCGAGCAGCACGAAGAAAAACCACCACAAGGTCGCGATCTTGTCCGACTGCGGACCCGCCGGATCCACAGCCGATTGCTGCCGGCCGGCGCAGGATGTCAGCACGGCCGCACACAAGGCCGCGCCGAAACGTTTCATTTCGTCACTCCGTTCGTACGGTTCACGATATTCGACGGATGCTGCTCGATGGTGTCGGAACGCGTAGGTGTTGCCGAGGTCGGCTGTTGGCCATTCATCGACCGGACAAAGCCGACGATCTGCCACACCTGATACTCGGGAATCCGGCCTCCCCCGGCCGCATACGTTAGGCCGCCCCTTCACGATGGTGTCGAAAATATTCTGCGGCTCGCCGCCATAGATCCAGTTCTGTTTAATCAATGGCGGCCCGATGCCGCCGCCGCCGTGCGCGTGACAACCGGACGATTGTACCAATCGAACAGACGCTGGCCTTCGGAGATGTCATAGGCGCTGCCGTTGTAAGGGTTCATGACGGTTGCGGCCGGCAAAATCGGGCCACCCGGACGCAGCGTGCTCTCTTTTGCCGCATCACCATAGATCGCAAGCCGCGTCGGAGACGGACGAAGATCCCGCTTCTCGCGCTCGCAGGGAGTAACACCAGCGTCAAGCACGCGAGCGAAGCCGAGGTACGCAGGAGTCGCATCAGTGAACCTCGGGAATCCCATCTGCTGGAGAATGTTTTGTATCTCGATCGCGTCGCCTTGAATGACTTCGTTCAAGTGCGCCCGGAGGGCGGTGTCTCCTTTGCGCACCCCCATGGCAATGTCATAGGCCAAAGGAATCCCGAGATCTGTGGACGGTGTGACTGGAACAACGTCTAACGGATAAGTCGCCCTCTTCGCAAAATAGCCCGCGAACGGCCCCCAGACGATAGCGATGCGATCTCGCCGCGATCCACTGCCTCAATGATATTCCCGGCCGGATTCGCTTCGCCATAGCACCGAATAGACTGTAGCCCGAGATGTTCTGTGTAATGCCCGCCGGGCGAGCACGAAAGCTGGAGGCGCATAGTCTTCCCCGACAATGTGCATTCCGATGCGCAGCCGGGCAAGTCTCGGGTCACGCAATGAATCGATATGCAACGCATCGCTCCGGCGCGACACAAATAGTAGGAAGAACGATAATCGGGATTCGTGGTCTCGGCGGAATCGATGCCTTCCGGCAGTCCCATAATGACGTCGCAGCGTCCTGCCTCCAGCGAGTTCTTTACGAATGACTTACGCTCCGCCCACCACGTATATTCGAGCGCATCACCCAACTTACTTGCGACTAATTCCGCCAGCTTATTCTCGAACCCCTGGCCTTGCTCATTAGAGAACGGCAAGTTATTCGGGTCCGCGCACACGCGCAGCACATGGGAATCCGCCGCCAGCAGACATACCGGAAGCATCAGCGCCAGATCCGAGCCGGAAGCGTCAGCGACCAGATGCGCGTCTTGCTACGGCAGCGCAAACGCATACACCATCCCACCCTTAGTCGTGTATTGCCGAGATCCGCCATGGCGTTCGAAACCCAAGCGCGCCGGTCCCATCAACCGCGTTCAAACCTCCCGCCACAACGGCTCCCGACCAGCCGCCGACACCGCACATTACCGCGACATACTGCTTCCCGTCCGGACCTTTGTAAGTCACCGGCTGCCCAATAATTCCCCAGACGGTCTTGAACTGCCAGAGTAACTTCCCGTTACGGGCGTCTAGCGCCTTGAACCAGCCTTCCATGGTCCCATAGAACACCACATCGCCCGCGGTAACAACAGTTCCGCTCCATACTGGAAACATCTCGTCGATGCTCCAAACCGCTTTGGCCTTCACCGGGTCCCATGCCGACATGACGCCGCGATTCCCCCTGGTCCCGCATACATGCGGACGTTCATTCCGACATACGGCGTACCCGAGATGTAATTGGCCTGAACACCCTGCGTTCGTAGCACAGATTGTTGTGCGGCAGATAAACGAATCCGGTCCGTGGCGAAAACGACGAAGGCTGCCAATCCTTTCCTCCCGGCGGCGCAGGACACGCATCCCGAACCGTGTTGTAACCAGTCGTCTTTGCCGGGTTCAGCTTCAGTTCTCCGGTTTTGAGATCCACACTCGTACTGGTGTTCACGTAGACGAACGTTTCCGCGGACAGGACCTCTCCTGTCGCCCGATCCATCACATACATGCGTCCGTTTCGATCCGGGTGCGCGAGCACTTTTCGCGTCTGCCCGTTGATATTCAGGTCGAGAAGAATCTTTTCGTTCACGCCGTCGTAATCATGCAGATCGTGCGGGTTCAACTGATAGGCCCAGATCGCCTCTCCCGTTTCGGGGCGGCGTGCGATCAGCGTCGACCCCCATTTGTTATCGCCTGGCCGCTGCTCCGGATTCCGGGACCGGGATTAGAAGTGCCGTAGTAAAACAGGTCTAGATCGGGATCGTATGAGATCCAGCTCCACGCCGCAGCGCCACCGATCTTCCATCCATCCGCCGGCCATGTCTTCACGCCCAGATCGGTGCCGCGATCCTTGGCATAAAACGGCTTGAAATTCGGGCCGATCAGAACATCTTTGTCCGGTCCGGTATTGTAGGCGCGCCACTTGATCTTCCCCGTATCTCCATCCAGGCCGGCGATCCATCCACGCACTCCGAATTCGCCACCGCTGTTGCCCACCAGCACGGTGCCTTTGGCGACAATCGGCGCCATGGTAATCGATTCGCCAAGATTGATATCGCCGAGCTTTGTGCGCCAAGCCTCCTTGCCCGTATTCGCGTCCACAGCCACTGTCTGCACGTCCAGAACGTTGTAAATGATTTTGCCGTTGTAGTAAGCAGCACCGCGGTTCACCACGTCGCAACATGCCACGCCCTGCGATGCCGGCTCGGGATGCGGCTCGTACGACCACTTCATCGGTGCCCCGGGTTTCGTCAGATCGAGCGCGTAGAGTGTATTTGGATACGGCGTCACGATGTACATCGTGTTATTCACAATCAGCGGCGCAGCCTCGTGCCCGTGCGTCATGCCGGTCGAAAACGTCCAGGCCAGCTTCAGATTCGCAACGTTGCCGGTATTGATCTGATCGAGGGTGCTGTACCGCGTGCTGGCGTAATTCTTGGGCGCCATTACCCATTGACCATCGTCTGCCTGGTTTTGAATTTGCGCGAACGCCGCCGAAGCTGACACTAAGGACGCGACGAGTGCTATCTGAGCGCTCCTCGTTCGAGACATAAACCTCCCACGGTCACGCGTTTATAGAACATTCTCGGCCTGCAAATGTTTCGGCTGCACGAAATACCTGGGAAATGTCGTCCCTGCGGCCGAAACATTTGCAGCATGCCAGAATCTGGAAGGCATGCCGGGATTATTGAGCTACATCATCGGCGCTGTGCTCGTAATCTGGACCTTACAAGAGATATTCCGGGATCTCTTTCAGCCCTCGGGCGCCGGCATGCTGAGTCCTTTCATCGGGCGCACGGTCTTCAGTGTGGCGCGCCGGCTGCGCTCGCTTCTTTCGACCGCCGGACCAATCGCCGTGCTGCTGGTGATCGCCTCCTGGACCGCACTGCTAACGGTGGGCTTCGCCATGATCTACTGGCCGGCGTTTCCGAGCCAATTCAATAACTCGGGGCACGAAGATAGCAGTCCCCTCGGTCGTTTCGTGACGACTATTTACTTTTCGCTTGCGTCATTGACCACACTGGGTACGGGAACGCTCACCCCCACGGCGCCGATTATGCGTCTGCTAAGTGCCCTTGAAGCGTTGATCGGCTTCGGCTTGGTGACCGCGAGCGTTTCCTGGATCGTCCTTATCTATCCGGCGCTCGGACGCATGCGCGCCTTGGCGAGACGGACGTCGACATTAATGAAGGCATGCGAGCGGACGGGGATAGAAGTAATTTCCGGCGAAATTCAGGGCGTTTTGGAGCGCCTGGCAATGGATGTAATCCGAACACGTGTGGATTTCATTCATTTTCCGCTAATTTACTACTTTCATGCCGATGCGGAAAAAGCGTCTCTGCCGTCGTCTTTGGTCCAGTTATGCGAATTCGCGACCAGCGGAAGCTCGAGTGAACGCCCGGAACGCGTGCGTTTTTCCTCCGCGGGGCTGGAGTTGGCGCTGCGCGATTTCGCAACGGTGCTGGATGACAAGTTCCTCCACGTTCATAGCGACGATCCCGGAGTCGTTTTTCAAGCCTTCGCCGAGGATCATCTCACCCGGAAGAAAGTGAAAGCCTAGGTTTGCTGCGGTCCCACTGCTCTGCGCGCGCAATCGTGCCGGGACTCCTCCCCGCCCGGGCAGCTTTCATTCGTGCCGCAGCGTGACCAGCGGATCGATGCGGCTGGCGCGCCACGACGGAACAATTGCCGCTATTACGCTGCCCGCAATCAGTGCCAAACATGCAGCGCCGAGCAGCACAGGATCCGTGCTGCTTGCGTGAAACAGCAGGCTTCCCATCAGGCGCCCCGCGGCCATGCAACCGCCGATTCCTACGGCCACTCCCACCGCAGTCGGCGCCAGAGCCATCATCAATGTGGCCCGCAGAATGTGGCGAGGAGTGGCGCCTACCGCCATGCGAATCCCGATCTCTCGGGTCCGTTCGGCGACATGGAAGGACACCAGCCCGAACACTCCTGCCACCGCGAGCACGATCGCAACCGCCGCGAACCACGTCAATAGAAGAGCCGTGAAACGCGGACGAGCCGTTAGCGTTGCAATCTGCTCCGTCAGCGTACGGATCGTGACCGGCACGCTGGCATCAAGCGCTGCCGCTTCGCTTCGAATCGAGCTTGCAAGCGCCTGCGTCGAAGCCATACCGCGCACGATGATGTTGGCTTCCCCATCGTAAATGTGCAGTGAGCGGGCGGTAATCTGCTGGTCGCGTCCGGCATTCGGATCGGTGACTTGGCTGCGCACTAAATAGAACTCAGGATCGGGAGGCTGGGCGAGACCGTTGTTGTGAACGTCGGCTGTAATTCCAACCACCGTGTACGGTGCACTTTGCGGTCCGATAAAAACCTGTCTGCCGACGGCATCGCCGCGCGGGAATACTCTGGGGGCCAGTAGCCTGCTCAAAATGATCGCTTTTGCATTAGGCGCCGTGTCCTGCCGAATAAAAGAGCGGCCGGCAAGAATCGGAATCTCGAGCGTCGTGAAATATTCCGGATCCACCTTTCGCCAGGCAACCAGTCCTCCCACGGTTTCAGACTCCGGCTGTCCCAGCGCGCGCACCGAAGACAGTGGACGCGAATGGACGAAGCCGCTGGGAGGAACCGTATCGCTGACACTGACCGCGATTACGCCCGGAAGCCGCCGCAGCCGGTCCGCGAGCGCCGCGAAGAACTGCTCGCGGGAAATGGTATTTGGATAGCGCTGTGAAGGCAACGTAATATCGCCGGTCAATACCCGTGTTGTTGTCATTCCGGGCGCTACTGCTTGTAGCTGCGCGAGACTGCGCAGCATCAGGGCCGCTGTCGAAAGAAGAATCAGACAGGCAGCGCTTTGGAACGCAACGGAGGCGTATCTGTTTGTGGCATGCCAGCGACGCGTCGTCCGGCTGCCGGTTTGGACTGCATAAGAGCCGCCATAAAAGGCGGGCGCCAAGCCAAGCAGAGTTCCACATACCAGAGTCGCCGCGATCACAAAAAGCAGTGTCCGCACATCGATCCCCGCATCTTGCATGTGCGGCAAGCCCGCGGGTGCAAATCGCTTCATCGCTTGCAAAATGCTCCACGCGACGCCGAGCCCCACCGTCGAGCCCAACGTACTCAAAGCCGTAGTTTCAACCAGTGCCTGGCGAGTGATCGCGGCGCGGCTCGCTCCCAGCGCCATGCGTGTGCCGATTTCGCCTCGGCGGCCCAGAAATCGCGTAAGTATGAGGCTCGCCGAATTAGCCCAGGCAATCAACAGAACGAGAGCCGTTGCCCAAAGGAGCAGCAATGCCGCGATGTGTACGTCGTGGATTTGATAATCGCGCAGCGGCCGCACCACAAACTTCAGCTCCTTCACGCGGCCGGGAGGCAGGAGAGCTTTCAGATCCGGCAGCAGAAGCCGCTCCAGTACCTTTCGCGCCTGTTCGACAGTCGCGCCTGGACGCAATCGCGCGAATACCCGAAGCGGGCGCCCCGACTGTCCGGGCTGATAAGTTGTGATGGCGACGGCCTGTGGAACCAGGAAATCGGCGTGCTCCAGGTTCGGCAGCTCAAATGTAGACGGGAGAACTCCAATCACCTGAGTGCTCGCGCCGTCCAACTGAATCTTGGAACCCAAAACTGCGCGGGATCCGGCAAATCGCGATTGCCAGATGCCATACGAAATTAGGGCCACCGGGGGAGCATTGGGCCGATCCTCTGTAGCGCTGAAATTGCGGCCGAGAAGCGGACGAATTCCCAGGACGGGCAGAAAAGTCGATTCCGCTTGCGCGCAAGCCAGACGCTGAGGATTCGTCTCGTTAATGTCGCAATCGGCGATGCCGGTCCATGATGTGAGTGAAGAGAATACGTTCTGGTCCATCCGCAAATGCAAATAATCGTTTGCAATCATGAACTCGCCGTCCATGATCGGAATGGTGATACCGGCAGAGACGATGCGGTCGGAGCCCGGAAATGGCAGAGAACGGAACAGCAACCGGTCGACGACGCTGAAGATGCAAGAGGCCGCTCCTACGCCGAGCGCGAGAAGCGCCACCACAGCGACCGAATAGACGGGAGTGCGGCGGAAAGTCCGGAGGGCGTAACGAAGATCGCGGCCGAGCGGGATCATGAGAGCAGAATACTACATAGCAAGCTCCCCGCGCCACGAATTATTGCGGCGCCTGTTATTGAGGCGGCTGGATATGTGGCCGGCGCTGAACCCAGTCGGCGCTCTTGAGCATGGTGGGCCCCATCTCGACAATGCGTGGCAGCAGGTTAAACACCGCACTGGCGTTCCAGGCAGCGCCTTGGCGCATCCGATAGCCGCGCAAATTTAGTTCATCCGCGATTAGCGAGATGTTCTTCTCGGCGACAATCATCTCCAGGATCGTGAGCAGCACCAGAATCTCCTGGGTGTTCGATTGCAGGTGCAGCCCTTCGGGTGCGACCTCCGTTCCATATGGCGGCTCGTGGCGCTCTGCCGTCGAGACAGCCGTACCCGGGGTATCTTCCTTTTCCCACTCCACGGCCCGGAGCTTCCAACCGGCAGCCAGCCGCTGCTGGAAGTACTCAAGGGTGGGGGACTGCTGGACCTGATCGCGTATATAGGCCATGAGTTTGCGCTCTCCGCCCGACTGGATAGGCATTTCGAATGCCAGGAATTTTTTCTAAAAGCACGCGCCTTCAGAGTGCATGGGAGTCCGATTTTGGGACGCCGCGGTTCGTGCCTGGGACTCTGCTCTTGTCGCGCAGGCCGCCTCGGTTCCGGTCGACACTCGAGCCGCAAGCCGGGTTATGCTCGCCCGCCCTCACTCGAACCTGAGCAGCCTCACTTTCAACATGGAAATCTTAGGGCCGGGCGAGTCGATTTCGAAAGCGGGATCTCCATTCGCGCCGATGAAGAGAAATTCGTTGGGAGCGGTGTTGATCACGAGAGCAAACGGGCGCGTGTCGTTCGGCATAGAGCGGGAATCGAGGGAAACCGCTCCCGGGAGTTCCGCCGCGTGCGTCGAATTCTGGCCGGGTTGGCCGGATCGAGGTACTCGGGGCCGGGACAATGTGATCTTGTATCCGCCCAAAGAGACGGGTTGTGGTTTTTCGCCCTCGAGCACGAGCAGGCTCCTGACCTTTCCCGCTGCCTGCCAGTCAGTCAGTTGCGGCAGGAACCCGGAAAAAAGTTTGTACGCTTGGGCCATCTGGCCTTCGGGATTCAGGTCCTCAACGCCAAAGGGAGACCAGCCCATGGCCGCATCATTCCCAAGCGCCCAGAACAGATTTCCAACTTGATCGCGGGCTTCCGGGATGAATAACGGGTTGCCGGCCCTCGTGTATAGCGCACAAGTGCCCTTGAAGTCCTCGACATAAATGTCGGGAGCAAGAAAGTCCAGTGAGGGAGCCACGGCCCGGTAAACGTCTAGGACACCGGCAACAGGACCACCGCTTGGCCACTTGCCCGGCACCTCCTGACCAGGTTGCGGCCCAAGCCAGGCGTTCGCGTACATGGGAATGTTCAGTTCGGCTTTGCCGGCCTTCGCCACGTCCCCGATGAATCGCCCGATGTAATAGGCCATGAAAACTTCGTCGGCCCGCTCATCGCTTCCGAAAACTTCGGCCCATGTCCCACTCGTTCTGTAGCCGTTTCTCTCCCATACCTGTTGCATTTCCGGGAGCAGAGAGGCTTTGTTCTTCCTCAAATAGTTCATCAGGCCGATAGGTACTTGCTCTTTCCATGCGGCCTCTGCGAGGGGAGAACGATCCCGGCTGTCTCCGAGCGAACCAGCCTCGTTCTCCACCTGCATCATGATCACGGTGTGCTGCGGATCTGTCTGTTTGATGTGGCGCATCAACATGCGAAACGCGTTTTCATCCGCCTTGAGCGTCTCCTCGCCCAGCGGACTGAGTGGCCCAATCCCTTCTTGTTCCATGTACGCTGCTAGAAATGAGGACATTCCGCCGCCTTTGGGCGCCACTTCCAAAATCATGGGCGGGAAGCGCTTCCGGTCTCCCTTGACCCAGCGCGGCACATAGCTGGAACTCGCGTTTTTCCATGTTGCGAACCAGATCAGAATGAGATGCATTTTGTGCTGCCGCGCCTCTTCGATATCGACAAGAGAGAAGTCGAACCTGCCCTCGTCGGGCTCAATCAATTCCCAACTCACCGTGCCGATGACCGTGTTCAGGTGCATTGCCGCGAGTTTGTCCCAGATGGGCTTCATGTACTCAATGCTGGATGAACTTGAGTTGTGAAGTTCGCCCCCCAGCACAATGAACGGCTTATCGTCGACGAAGAGTTGCTTCGCGGCTCCGTTTGGGCGTATTTGGGGCAATGCGGTGGTCTGTGCGGCGGAAATCGTGCCGGCACAGACCATCAGAGAAGCGAGCAGCCATGCATGGCTCATAAACTCGTACCCGAGAACAACCGGTCGAACGTTGCCAGGACTTCATCCACGGCAGCCTCAACATCGGATTGCCCTTTTTCTATGCACCAGCGAACCGTCACGCCGGTCATTTGAATGGCTAGTCCTCCGAGCGCGCCAGCTACAAGACTCGCAGTACGGCTCTTGGGAATTCGCTTCTCAAAGGCTCTGCTGACCATCGCTTGAGCATCTGCCATTCGCGTCAACTGCGCAGCGGCAGCTCCCGGCCATCTCTTCAGGATTTCGAAGACTTTTCGGGATCGCGGATGCTTTACCGCATCCTGTGCGACTTGCGTCATCATCTTGTAGAACACCTCGCGCGTCGTCCAGCTTTTGGGACACGAGTCGATCGCTGCAATGAGCTGCTCGGCGAACGACACCAAGCTGTAGGCCATAATGTCGCTCTTGTTTGCGAAGTAGCGAAAGCAGGAACGTGGCGATACACCCGCGGCCTGCGCTATCTGATCGATGGTGGTTTCGTCGTAGCCCTTTTCGGCGAAGAGGCTCGCCGCGGCTTCCCAAATTATTTCCCGGACGAGATGCTGCTTGCGCGTCTTCACGTCGGGGACGACCGGACGCGTTTGAGCCAATACTGCGGCATTGGATGACCGTCTCATAACGTCGCGAGAAGGATAGCACAAAGAGGCAGAGCCCGCCCAGTTTGACCAATCATGTTGACTTTGGCAGATCATGCCAACTAGAATCGAGCAATGTGTTCTCAATGTTTCGGTGCTTCAATGTGGGCCGGGGTACTGCTTGCTTTGGCCTCAGCTTTGCCGGCGCTAGCTGCCGTGTGTCCGAGCGTAGGGAAGCCGGTGATGGGTGCAGAACCTCAAATCCTGATCGATGCAACATGCGAAGATCCGGGATTCAACGAAAGAAACTTCGTCATTGACAAGGTCAGTCAGGCCACGCTGACCGTGAAGGGCACGGGACAGCAGATCCCGTACACGCAGGTCGACGGCCACTTCAATCCGACCCAGACCCAAGCATCATTACCTGCGGGCGTCGGGAGCAGTCCCACCACCGTGCGGCACGGTGTCATCTGGTTGTTTCCTGCCAAGCCGTTCTGGCAAAACCGATTCTTCGACGCGGTTTATCCGCTACCTATGAGTCAGAGCTACATTGGCGATCCAACTTTCGAATTCACCCATGGGGGATATGTGGTCAACGTCAGACCCGGCAGTCCCAATGTGGGCTATCGAGTGGACGCCGCGGCCGCAAAGCTTGCAAAGACGTATGCCAACAAGCTCTATAGCAACAGTGCGCGGATTTTCGGCTACATCTACGGCATCAGTGGCGGGTCAATCCAGACAATGGGGGCTGTTGAAGGCACAACCGGAGTATGGGATGGCGCAATGCCAACCTCCGTGGCTACGGACGGTCTCAGCATGCATTCGTTCATGTGGGACTCACTCTTTATGATGGCTGTTCCGCCGGCTCAGCGGGCCTTGATTGCCGACGCAGTGAAGGCCGGAAGCACCAAGAATATCTATGACGGTCTTAACCCAGAGCAGCACGCGATTCTAGAGGAGTTCCTGAACGCCGGCTTTGCCAGCAGAGCAATCGAAGACACGGGAACCTTCTACTTTCCGCTTCCCTTTTACACTGCCGGAGGGCTGGCGGCCCTCGATCCGACCTATGAAGACGATTTCTGGTCAAAGCCCGGGTATGAGGGTGCAAACCCACCGAGCTTTCTAGCCGCGGCGAAGGTCGACGGCTTCGCCACTATTACAGGCATCAATCGCGATGCACAGAATGCGCCCACCAGCGTCACTTTCGACCCCGTAACGGTCCCCAAGATGGGCTCCATGGGCAGCGATGGGCTGCAATTCTATGTTTATGCGGCTGATGAAAAGACTCGCACAATGGGCGCGTCCGGCGGCAGCCTCAACGGTGATCTGAAGGGTGCGACTCTTACGCTGAAAGGACAGAATGACCCGGCGATGCTCAACGCCTTGAAGGTAGGCGGAAAAATCCGGATCAACAATTGCTACCTCCTGGCATTGTGCTTTTATCCGCGTCATGACATCGTGACCAACGGCAATCCGGCCTACAAGCAGTATCTAAACGCCGACGGTACGCCAAAGTATCCGCAGCGTTCAGTTCCAGGGTGGAAGTTGAACTCCCTTTCGACTCAAGGCGGCACCCTGGAGACGGGAAACGTCAAGTTCAAGACGATCATTATGGAGAACCTGCTGGATAATCGCTCGTTTCCGTATACAGCTTCCTTCTACCATTCTCAGATCGTGAAGGCGATTGGCCCGGCACGCGCAGATCAGATCGTTCGGATCTACTACAACGACAATGCGAATCATGCCGATCTTTTCGAAATCAAAGGCGACGACAACAGCTTCACCGTGGGCTTCGGCGGCATCTGGCTCCAAGCGCTCGTCGATTTGACGAACTGGGTAGAAAAGGGAGTGCCTCCGTTTCCCTCGACGCGGTACTCGGTCGACCAACACAATCAAGTCAGCGTACCCGCGACGGCGGCTGACCGCGGCGGCATTCAACCGGTAGTCACGCTCACCGTAAACGGTACGGACCATGCATCTGTCGGCGTTAGCCAGGCAGTCACGCTCAACGGGAAGATCGAGGTACCGCCGAATAGGGGAAAGATCGTGCAGTACGACTGGTATCTGGGCGGCAGTCCGGTGAAGTACGAAGCGCCCACGGTGCTTCCGACGCCGCGGCCGGTCCTCAACGTCACGCGCACCGTAACTTTCCCCAAACCGGGAGTTTATGAGCTGACGCTACGCGCCACTGCTCAACGCAACGGCGTGTCGGACTTCTGGACTAACATGCAGAATCTCGCACGCGTCCAGATCATCGTGCAATAAGGGGGGAAGGACGATCATCGCTTGCCGGAGCCGGCCGGCGCGGCTAATCCGGACGAAAAAACTGGGACGAGATGTAAGCCGGACTTGTATCCGTTTCGTCTACACTAGGGTCGGCCATTCACAACAACGATGTCCTTTGATTTCGCTGCCAGTTCCGCCCTCATTGACACCGTCAGCGCAGAAACAGCGGCGGACTTCGATACGGTCGTACGGCTCTATCGTGTCAAAGTATTTCGTTTTCTGTTCGCATCGCTCCGTGATCGGGAAACCGCTGAAAATCTTACTCAGGAGTGCTTCCTGAGAGCGTACCGAGCTCAATCTCATTTCCGAAACGATTGCCGGGTAAGCACGTGGCTGCTGCAAATTGCGGTTAATCTTCTGCGCGATCATTTGAAGAGCCGCCGGTTCCAATTCTGGAAACGACTGAATCGCGCTGCCCAACCGCTCGAAAAAGAACTGCGTGGCTGTATTGCCGATCAGCAAAAATCGCCAGAGGCACAAACGCTGCTCAAAGAACAAGTGCAGGCGGTTTGGGACGCTGCCGCGAGCTTGCCGGAGAGACAGCGCACCGTTTTTTTGCTCCGCTTTGTGCAAGATATGGACGTCCAGGATATTGCGATCGCGACGGGACTGCAGCCGGCCACGGTCAAAACGCATTTATTTCGCGCACTCAATTCGGTACGCCAGCGTTTGGGAGTCGCGGCATGAATCGTCATCTGACGTCCGAACAGATCTCCGAGTGGCTCGCAGGAGCATATTCGAGCGAAGTGGAACAGCATCTCGCCGATTGCGCCGCCTGCCGCGTCGAAGTGGCTCTTTTCAAGACCACGCTGAAACTGTTTCGCCAATCCGCGCACAATTGGGCCGACGAGAATTGCGCTCCTGCAAGAGCGACCCTTCGCCACATCGACCGAGCACCGTACCGCTCGGCATTCCGCGCGTTCTGCCTGGCAGCGGCGATGCTGCTCGTCTGCTTTTTCGCCGACACGGTGCACCGCGAAATTTCCGTTCGCACGCTGAACAGCGAGTCGGCGTTGCTGGAGCGCGTCAATTCCCAAATCGCACAGGACGTGCCTTCATCGCTCGCTCCTTTGGATAGCCTTGTCAGCTTTGAAAATAGCCAAAACGCTCAGCGCTAGCTTCGGGCTGGCCGGCATGTTGCTGGCTGGAACGCTTTGTGCGCAGCAGCCACCCCCGCATGCGCCATCCATGCCTCCACCACCTCCCCCGCCGCCTTTCGTTGTCGGGCCGCCCGGAGTGTGGTGGAACAATCCGGTGATCATCCAGCGCCTCGGCATCACGCCGCATCAGCAATCGAGAATGCAAGCGCTGTTTGACCAGAACCGGCGGCATCTGATGGAACTGAGTGACGAGCTCCGCAGGCAGGAAGCGATCCTCAGACCGCTGCTTGATACGGACCATCCGGACGAATCCAGAGTCCTCGCCCAAATCGACCGTATCGCGCAAGCGCGCGCCGAGCTCGAAAAAGCCAACGCTCGATTCATACTCGGCATCCGCAACATCCTTACACTCGATCAATGGCGGAAGCTCAAAAGCAAACAGGCCGAAGGTCTCGGCCATATGTAAGCGATCGCGTCGTGTATCTCGTCTAAACACGCGCAGGAGTTCACATGGAAAGAAAAGCTTTTCTGTTCGCCGCGTCAGCACTGCTCTCGACGGCTACTCTATTCGCGCAAGAGGCGCCCGTGCCGCCCGCTCCACCAACGCCGCCCCCGCCGGCGCAAACGGTGTCCACTCGCGTGTCTCGCCTGACGGCGCTGTTATCTCTAACCAGCGCTCAACAGGCGAGCATAACAAGCATCTTCACCAACGAAGCAACGGCCGCCAACAACCTACGGACGACGATGCAGACCGCCCGGCAGAATCTCGAGACCGCGATCCAGTCCGGCGACCCGGGCGGCATCGCATCCGCTGCGCAAGAGATCGGCCAGATCACCACGCGCGAGGTCCAAAATCATGCGCAAGCTCAGGTCGACTTCCTCAAGGTTCTAACCAGCGACCAAAAGACGAAGCTGCAGCAAGCGCTGCCGCCGCCCCCGCCACCTGCTCCGCCGATCGAGTGACGCCAAGAGCCGAGCCTCGGGCTTGGGCAGGTCGCGATGTTCGCGGCGATTGCTCGTCCCTAGTGAGTACTGGCGGATAGTGACTGCGTTCCGGGGACTCCCGGAACCGGATGCGAGCCTTTCTCTTGCGCCGTCTTTTCAAACTGTTCGTGGAAGCCAGGCACGAGTTGGGCGAGCAGATCCTTGAAAGTGTTTGCGGCGACGCCGATCATCGCGCCTTTTATGGTGTCGAACGTTTCCAGCGCCTTGTTCTTCTGCAGCTCAGTTCCGCGACTGTGTTCATTAGCGATATCTACCCGGCGCTCGGGGTATTCGCGTCGCGATCTCGACCGCCCACTCGTAACCGCAGCCAACAATGCACCGCCGCCGAGCGCGACGCCCATCATAAGCATCGGCCGCTTCTGAAACTGGAGACGCCAATCCGTGGCCTCCTCCACCCTCGATTGAAGCTCATCTAAATTTCTTCCAAGTTGTCCCCGCTCAGCGACAATCTGCCGCTCTACTTGGTTTGACTTTTCGCCCATTGCACGTTCTCCTTCACACTTTCGATCGTCTTTTCTGGTTTTGTATGAACGGTCTTGAAGCGCTTTTTGCCGCTGGTTAGCAATACCGCCGTCACGATAGCCATGAGGACGCACAGCAAGAGAGCCGCACCCCACATCGGCATTACAGTCGCCAGAACGAACATGATTGTCAGCAATAGAAGCCAGACGGTGAAAAGGGCCGCGACGGTACCGCCGGCCAGCATGCCTGCTGCACGGGCCGCCTTGCTGGCCTCCTCGGTTATCTCGGTTTTCGCCAGACGGACTTCTGAACGAATAATCGCTTGCACGTTCGCAACGATGTCTTGCAGGACATCGGCGATAGACCGGTTACTTTCTCCAGCCATATCTAGTTGCCTAATCGTTCCGCGCCGCTAGTCCTCGCGAAAGGCACGGCCAATCAAAAATCCTATAGCCGCGGCTATCAGCAGCGAAGGACCAGGATTCCGCTTCACGATTTCTTCCACGTCAGACATCATTGCTCGTACATCGTGCTCTCGTATGTAGCCGGCGGTGGATTCGAGCCCCTCGGCGGCGGAATGCGCGACGTTTCGGACCGTCTCTCCGCCGGGGAGCGTTTCGGCTTTCTCGTGAATAGTCGAGGCTGCACTCGAGAGAGCGTTCGCGGCCGGTTCACGGTTTTCATCGATTTTGTCCGTCGCCTGTTTCCCGGCTTCCGCAACCCTTTCTTTCGCTGTGGTTGCAGCGTCGGCCACTCTATCCTTTAGGTTCCCGGCGGTATCGCTTACGGTATCCCCTATATTGCTCGTAGCAGTCACAGCTTTTGTTGCCATCAGATCTTCTCCTCTGTTTCGCTCGCCTTTGCGGGCTACAATCAGTGGATCGCCCCGGATGAAAAATGTTGCCTAGGTGGCATAGCGCTAGTACTGGCTGCAATCGCTCTTTAATCCCCGCGATACCTCGGATGAGTAATATTGCGGGCCTGACTTATATCGCTAACGATCCCGCCTGCTACTCGTGACCTCGTCGCAACCTTAGATCGTTACCCCCGTGCGGAGCTGGCCGAAATTGCATTTCGCTGGGGGAGAACGCCATTCATTTCGCAACTGGCCAATTCGCCATCCCCTCTGGCGCTGACCAAATTTTGCTGGGGTTGCCGTACAGTTGAAAACTAATCCCCGGCATCCTGCATCTTCATCGAGAGGTCCCGATGATTACCGCGGCTTGGTTCAGAGGATCACTTGCAGGTACTTGGCGCAGAGCCATTTTTCTACTGGCGGTGACGCATTACGGCGCTACTCATCTCTCTGCTGATCTTATTCCGGTCAAAGAAAAACAAGGAGCTATGTATGGATTTCTCGTTCTGAAGTCCGCCGACGGCAAAGTCATCGCAATGGGCGACGAGATCAATTCCGTTACGGGAAACCGAATACGATCGCGAACCACTTTCCATTTTCGGGACGGATCCCTTGACGACGAAGTCTCTGTCTTCAGCCAGGGAAGTGTTTTCCAGTTGATCTCCGATCACCATATACAAAAAGGGCCATCCTTTCAAGAGCCGCTGGACATGTCGATTGATATGCCAACCAAAACTGTAAGTTGGCGAGAGATGAAAAACGGTAAGGACGAATCTCACACCCAGCACATGGATCTGCCATCGGACCTGGCAAATGGGATGACTTCGCTGATCGTAGAGAACTTCCCCACGAACGTTTCGGAGCTGAAGGTGTCCTACGTAGCAGGAACCTCGAAGCCACGGGTGGTAACGCTGTCAACAAAGCCCGATGGCAACGAGATGTTTCGAGTCGCAGGAGTGAGCCGCCAATCGAAGAAGTACAAAATCCACGTGGAAATCGGCGGCGTGGCTGGTGTCGTTGCTCCGTTGATTGGGAAACAGCCGGCCGACATCGAGATGTGGGTGACGGCCAAGGAGGTTGCGACATTTCTCAAAATGGAAGGTCCCCTTTTCGATAAAGGTCCAATCTGGACCATGGAATTGGCTGAGCCCGGTTTGGCCCGAAGCAACGCCACGATGAACGATTAATTCGTGCTGACGCAAAAACCTCGACTAAGTGCGCCGTCGCGGTCATATCGTTACTGCTCCGGTCGCTTCGCTCCCGGCTCTGACAGCGGAATCCGCTAATCCGTACGCAACGCCGCCATCGGGTCGGCTCGCGTAGCACGCATGGCCGGCACGTAACAGGCGACCGCGCCAACCGAGACCGCCACCAGCCCGGTCGCCAACACCGCCGCAGGATCGATGGCGCTCACGCCATACAGCAAATTGCCGAGCAGACGCGAAAGCGCCAGCCCGAGCACGATACCCAGTACCGTTCCCGAAAGCGCCAGCTTCAGCCCATTCGCGAGCACACTTTTCACCACGTCCCACGGTTTCGCTCCCAGTGCCATGCGCACACCGAACTCGTGGATTCTTTGGCTCACCGAATAAGCAATCACGCCATACGTTCCGATGGCCGCGAGTACCAGAGCAAGCGCTGCGAACATGGCCACCAGCGCCAGCGCAAAGCGTGGGACGGCGTAATTCTCAGCCACCACGTGCTCCATGGTCTGGATGTCTGAAACCGCCAGGCTCGGATCGAGGCTGTGAATGGCGGCACGCAGACGGTCCGCCATTACACTCGGTTGCACGGTGGACCGAATTGCTATAGAAGAATTCGCGGCCAGTGGAAACGGTTCTTGCGGCATCGGCCACCAGAACGCGGGCTCGGCGCCCGTGTTCCTGGGCGTGTCCTTCACGTCGCCGACAATGCCTACCACGGTCAGCCAATCCTGCTCCTTGGGATGATCGCTGAAAGCGAGTTTTCCACCGAGCGCGTCGCCGTGTTTCCAATATTTGGCCAGCGCCTGATTGATCACTAAGACCTTTCGGCCATTTGTATTATCGTGGCTGTCGAACGCGCGTCCACGCACGATTGGAATCGCGAGAGTGCGGAAATAATCCGTGCTCGCCTCGTGGTAGCGACCATGAAACTCCTGGTGCGGACCAGGCACTTCACCCTGTATGTTAAATCCAGCGTTGTCATCCCAGCCGGTCCAGGGCAGGTCGGATGCGGTGCCGGCCGCGCTCACTCCCGGCATCGCACGCACCTGGTCCAGCAGCCTTTGGTAGAAGTTAACGACAGCACTGTCCTTGTAAGTGGCTTCGGGCAGCGAAATGCTTGCCGTGAGCACGTGTTCGGAACGGAACCCGGGATTTGTCTTCAGCAGGTTGGCGAAGCTACGCAGCAGAAGACCGGCTCCAATCAATAACACGCACGCCAGCGTCACCTCTCCGATCACAAACCCACTGCGGAGGCGGAGTGTGCCACGGGTAGTGGTTTCATTTCGACCACCTTCATGCAGCGCGTCCCGCAGGTCCATTCGCGATCCTGCAAATGCCGGCACAATTCCAAAGACGATGCCGGTGGCGCAGGCGACGAGCAGAGTAAAAAGAAATAGCGGCGTATCCAGGTGAATGTCGCTCGTTCTCGGGAAATCGGCGGGCAACATAGATACCAGAGCCTTCACGCCCATCACCGCCAAAAGCGATCCTAGCGCCGCGCCCAGAATGGCCAGCAGCAGACTCTCGGTCAACATTTGACGTATTAGCCGCTTGCGTCCAGCACCTACCGCCGCGCGAACGGCCATTTCACGTCGCCGCGCCGTGGCTCGCGCCAGCAACAGGTTTGCGGCATTCACACACGCGAGCAGCAGAACCAGGCTCACGGCGCCGAGCAATACCCAAAGGAGCCGCTCGCTGCGTCCTACGATTTCGGTCTTAAGCGGTATCACCATCACTGTCCAGCCGCTATCGCCATCCGGATGTTCCCGCGCAAGCCGTGCCATAGCAGCGTTGATTTCGCCTCCAGCCTGAGCGGCCGAGATGCCTGGCCTCAGGCGCGCGACCACATCCAGGAAATGCGAGCCGCGACTGTTGTAGTCGCCATCGAACGTAAATGGCGTCCACACGTCGACGGTGTCGCCATAAGCCACCGCGTGGTACATGTTGCCCGGATGCTGCACGCCGGGTGGGATGACACCAATTACCGTATACGGCACTGCATTGAGCAAGATCGTCTGCCCGACTGCATCACGCCGCGCTCCCAATCGCGTGCGCCACAGTCTGTCACTGATAATCGCGACATGCCCTTTCCCCGGCAGTTCGTCCGCACGCTCGAATTCGCGGCCGATCGCCGGCTTCAGCCCTAACACGTGAAAGAATCCAGCCGTCACCGAAAAACCCGCGAGCTTGACGGCGTCGCCCGAGCCGGCGAGTTGTACATCGTTGTGGGTGTATGCAGCGGTTGACTCAAACGAGTGTAGACGTGACCGGAAATCCCAAAAATCGTACGGATTTACCGGAAATTTCGGAAAGCTCTGATTGCGCGTGAACACACGGACCAGGCGGCCTGGATCCGGATACGGCAGGGACCGCAGCAGAACCCCGTCGATGACGCTCACGATCGCACTCGTGGCTCCAATGCTGAGAGCTAAGGTCAGCAGCATCACTACCGTGAAGCCGGGACTCCTTGCCAACGTACGCACGGCGTATCGCAAATCCTGCCCCAGGCTCTCCACAAACTTGGTCCTGCGCATGTCGCGGCATTCCTCCTGTATTTGCGCGATCCCGCCGATTCTCTTCTTAGCGGCCAGGCGGGCTTCGTCCGGCGCCAGGCCACGAGCCTGTGCTTCTTCAATTTCCTGTTCCAGATGGAAGCGCAGTTCCTTTTCGAGTTCGCGCTCGACTTGCTTCTTACGCAGCAGCGTTCGCATGCGCATCCGTAAAACGTCTAGCCGGCGGTGGATCTTCATGCGAAGTGTTCTAAGCCAGTCGAATCACCAGCCCAATGGCGCTCGACAGACGCTCCCATTGGGCCAACTCCTTATCGAGCTGCGTTCGCCCGGCTTTGGTCAGTCGATAGAACTTTGCCTCGCGTCCGGTGTCCGTGACACGCCACTCGGCGGATATCCAGCCTTGCTGTTCCAGCCGATGAAGCGCCGGATACAAAGCGCCTTGCGTCACTTGCAGAACGTCTTCACTCACCTGCTGAATTCGTTTGGCAATCGCCCAGCCGTGCTTCGGTTCCGAGGCAATGGTCTTCAGAATCAGCAGATCGAGCGTGCCCTGAATCAGGTCGGAAGGGCGACTCATGCACGCATACCTAAGTAACTTACATTCATGCCTAAGTTATTTATACGTCAATGCTGTCGCACTCGTCAACGCAAAAAGGCGAGGATGGAGCCGAATTTTGCGACCTCCTGTAGCCAGACGTATCGGCATTAAGCGGCTTGCTTGTGCCGGTTGTTTTGCTGAGCGTCCCTCCAATCGAGCACGCGAAGGGGCTCGAGGTCGAAGGCGCGCTGCTCGATGTCGGCAGGTGAAAATTCGAAGCCATTCAGGTCAAAGTGCTGTTTGGCGCGAATGGCGGCGATGAAGTCGCGGGCAACGGCGGTTAGACGGTTACGCTGCTGTTGCGCACGCTCCTCCTGCCGCTGTTTCAGCTTGGCGAGGTCCTGATCGCGGTGACGGACGCAGGCGGTTCTCCTGAATGCTGAGATTATTCAACTGGCGCTGATGCGTGAGGAAGATCTTTGCCTGGATTAACTGCCGGCGCAGGGCTTCGTCCTGCCCGGAAAACAGTTCTGCAAATTCGAGGCGGCCGATGGCGTAGATGCCGGCTTCGAGCGACGGGATGCGCTGCAAGCGCCAGGAGCAATCGGCGATGGACTGGACCAGCTCGCGCTCTTCCGGCGTTTGCGGATGGTACTGCTTCGCGTGATTCTCAAGATGCGCAGCGTAGAGTTCGGCATCGTCGGTGGGAAGCAGGACGGAGCGACCGGTCAATCCGGTTTTCAAAGCGTTCTTTGAGGCGACGGCCTTGCCGGCGTCCGTGACAGGGCCGGTGGAGGATTGGGAATTGGCGCGATTGGCGGTGATCTGAGCTTGGGTAGACATTAGGAATTCGGGAGTTCGGTGACTGTCACCGATTTCGGAATTATC
The DNA here is from genome assembly GCA_963842195.1 of uncultured Acidobacteriaceae bacterium. Classification (GTDB taxonomy): domain Bacteria; phylum Acidobacteriota; class Terriglobia; order Bryobacterales; family Bryobacteraceae; genus Bog-105. The sequence goes on along the minus strand of CAWJFN010000015.1, from coordinate 5,542 downwards.
CGATGCCAAAACGTAGCACGGCGAGGACGGAAATCGTTCTACTTACCTTCCGGGAGCGGGGTTAAGTGGTTTCGAATGTGTGAAAAGAAAAAGTTAGAACTTTGGTGACCGACTTGCAAAATTCGCCAAAGAGGTGCTGCGGCGTTCGGAAATGGGGACCGGCAACGCCCGTCCCCGAGTGTTTCCGAGAGCTTTGCAGCGGTCAAGCATGCATTTGCAAGCGCCTCTGGTGACCAGAAGGGGAACGGAGCACCACTGTAGTCGACCGGAGAGGTCACAGTCTACCCTGAAGTTCCGTAGGTTCAATAGCGATTACGACCTTCCCGCCGGCGTGTCCCGCTTCTCGATAACGAAGAGCTTCAGCCGCCTCGCTTAGCGGGTAACGTCGATCAATGACGGGCGCAATCGTTCCGGCTTCGAGCAAATCTTTTAGAAAAAGCAGATCCTTCGTATTTATCTGCGCAATGAAGAACCGTATCTTCTTGCTTCCAAGCCGGGACAGCAAAGGCCCCAGCGAGGCAGCCTGAAGAATTCGGGCCATGCCACCTCCGACCATTACAAAAATCCCGCTTGGGCGGAGGGCGCGCCTGTAATCGAAGACGGAATGATGTGCGTTAGCCCCGAGAATCAGATGGTAACGCTCGCCACTTTGCGTGAAATCCTCCCGGGTGTAATCGACAACCTGGTCTGCGCCAATGGATCGGGCTTTGTCCACCTTCCCCGGACTGCACACCGCTGTCACTTCAGCTCCGAAGGATTTGGCGATTTGCACTGCGAATGTACCCACGCCACCTGAGGCGCCATCGATGAGAACCCTTTGACCTCGCTCGATCCGCCCGTGATCGCGAAGTCCCTGCAAGGCAGTGATTGCCGCCACTGGAACGGCTGCCGCCTCGGCAAACGATAAATTGGCCGGCTTCAATGCCAATCGATCTTCAGTGGTACAGACATACTCGGCAAACCCGCCCAGACCTTTTCCCTGGAAGGATGCCCCAAAGACTTCGTCGCCTGGGCGAAGCTGCTTTATGTCTTTGCCGACGGACTCAACCCGTCCAGCGATATCCGCGCCTATGACCCTGTGCTTTGGCTTGAGCAGCTTACCGACCCCGGGGAGGAAGAACAGCGGCCCTCTCATCGTGAAACTGTCGAGGGGATTTACCGACGAAGCATACTGCTTGATGAGGACCTGGTCCACTGCCGGAGCAGGCGTTGCGATTTCCCTGAGCTGCAGCACTTCCGGTGGTCCGTATTGCGTGGTGACAATCGCTTTCAATTCATTGCTCTTCGATATGAGAGGACCATAGCACGAGCCGGCCGATAGGGTAGACGGTGGCGGCGAGAAATTCCGCCGGGAGCAAGCATGCGGATGTCTCCGGCGGCAGCGGTTGCGCCTACGTCAGCGCGGAAACGGCACCGTCTGTTGCAGGAAACAATTGAGGTTAGGCCTGAAGCTCGGCGGCGTAATCAGTGGCCCATTCGAAGAAAGTTCGGGCGGGTGCTTCCGTGATTTCCGTAACCGTCGAGGTGACTACGGCAGGCTGGCCAATTGCGGCAGCCCACGCCGTCAGAAGCATATCGACCACGGCCGTGGGCCACGAAGCGAATACCTCGCGCCGCGCTTGCTCGGGCGAAATTTCCTCGACGCGCAGCACGCGCCCGAGGGCGCGACCGAGTGTTGACACCTGCTCGAATTGGCTCAGGGATTGAGGGCCGGTCAGAACATATTCCGCTCCGGCGTGGCCGTCGTTACATAAGGTGTGGACGGCGACGGCGGCGATGTCCCGCTGGTCAATGGGGGCGGTGGGAGCGGCGAGATGCGGCCAGCGCACCACATCACCGGCGCGGATCTGCGGCCTCCACCAGTGCAATGCATTTCCGGCGAACATTCCGGGCCGGAGAAAGGTCCATTCCAGTCGGGATGCTCGAATGACTTGTTCGATCTGTCTGTGCAGGATAGATACGGCATTGGGCTGCGGCTTCTGGAATAGGGGTGCGGGACGTTGTGCGGAGAGGAGAGAAATACGATGCGCGGAGCGTGTTTTGCGATCCGCTCCAGAACGGGGGCGACCGTGGCGGATGGGGCTGTCCAAACGAGGAACACGGAGTCGATTCCGTCCAGGCATGCATCGAGACTCTCGGGAAGCGTAAGATCTCCGCGGCGAAGAGCGATGTGTGAAGGCGCGTTCTCCTGAGTTCGCGTCAGCGCAAAAGTTTGCACGCCCGCCGCTTGCAATTGCGAGGCGACGTGGCGGCCCACACTGCCGGTTGCTCCGATGACAAGGACTCGCTTCATCGCAGGACAGCTATGTTGTCCGCTGGGGGCATGGTGAAAAGGACCAAGAGCCACTTGCCGAAGAGCGCGGTTCAGAAGTTCGCGCGCGCGTCCTTAACCGGCCTGTTTTAGCACTTCGCATTGTGAGTTTCCCTAATGACAGAACACGTAAACACGCCGGCGCAGGTTGAGATCGTCGCGGCCGCAAGGGAGGAGGAGCCAGTACTGGCCAATCTTCTTGAATTGTATGCACACGATTTCAGCGATTTCCATGAGGTGGAGTTAGGAGCCGACGGCAGGTTCGGTTAGCAGCATCTTCCGCTTTACTGGCGGGAGCCGCAGCGGCATCCGTTTCTGTTAAAGGTTAACGGAAAGCTGGCAGGCTTCGCTTTGGTCACGCAGGGATCTGAAATGTCCAAGGATGCGTCGATTTGGGACATGGCGGAATTCTTTTTTGTCCGACGATATCGTCGGCGCGGGGTGGGGACGAGAGCGGCACACGACATATCGCGGCAGTTTCCAGGCCGGTGGGAGGTGCGCGTTATGCAGCGCAACCGCTCGGCCGTTTCGTTCTGGGAAGGCGCGGTGGCGACGTTTGCCGTGGAGGCGTTCGGTTCGACCATTGTGAGTGCCAAGGGTAAGCTTTCGCGTGTATTCTCCTTTGACTCGAACGCAACGTAAGGGGGCAAATAGGGCCGGGCTAAAGTAGCGACGCCGGCGTGATGAAGGCGATGGAGGCTTCGCTCCGCTGTAATGCTAATGCCGGGATGAGTTCCGGTACGGCAGGCACGAGCGCCAGCGCGACTTTCAGTGCCAACTTCTACATTTGAGCGCGAAGCCAGTCAGGGTGGGCATCGGACCCGTCCGCGGCAGCGATAGCGATAATATCCGGCACGTCGTACCGGGCATGATTGTGTTGTAGGTCGCGTGGCTTTGGCAGTTTCGAGTGCACGCGGAAGCGCCGAGGCGGCTGCGATGTACTGAAAGCTACCGGGCTTGGGACAAGGTGTGGAATCACTTCAACCAAGCCGGAGAGCAGGGCCGAACACCTTGGGGCCGGCCGATCTTAGTTATGGGTTTCGAACCCGCTGTCGTATGTGGCCGCCCCGCTGGTCCACCCGGTTGAGCTAAGAGCTCGCATAGGTAGTTACCATTTGTGCCCGAATGAGGAGCATGTATTTGCCCGGCCTGCTCTCGCGGACAAGGAGATAAATTCAGTATGCCATTTGCAGGACTGGATGTGCACAAGAAAGAAATCGAGGCGGTAGTAGTCGACGACAGCGGAAACATTCTGCTGCGTGAGCGTCTGGCCACGCGCCGCGAGGTGCTGGAAGCCTTTGCACGGCGGCATCTCGGCGGCTGCCGCGTCGCGTTGGAGGCAACCACCAATACCTGGGCCGTGGTGGCGGTTCTACAGCCTCTGGTCAAAGAAGTGGTGGTGTCGAATCCGTTGCGCACGCGCGCCATCGCCTCGGCCAAGATCAAGACCGACAAAGTAGATGCGCTGGTGCTGGCGCAACTGCTGGTGCGAGTATCTGCCGCGGGTATGGTCTCCGGACGAGGAGACACGCCGCATGCGGCAGCGTTCGACGGAACGCGCCAACTTGAATGCCGATCGCACGCGGCTGAAGAATCGCATCCACGCTGTGTTGCATCAGCGCCTGATCGACCCGCCGGTTACGGATGTGTTCAGTAAAGCTGGGATGCGTTGGCTGGCCCAACAATCGCTGGACCAGCAAGGTCAGCGCGCGCTGGAACGTTACTTGCGGCAGTTAGTGCAGGTGGAAGCCGAGTTCCAGCTACTCGATGACGAGTTAGCAGAACACGCCTACCAAGACCCGCAGATCAAGTTACTGATGAGCTTGCCGGGCGTGGATTACGCAGTCGCTGAAAGCATGCTGGCGGTACTGGGCGATATCTCGCGCTTCGAGGATGCCGATGGCGCCGCAGCTTACTTCGGCTTAGTGCCGTCGACGCATCAATCCGGCAACCATTGTTATCACGGCCGCATCACCAAACAGGGTTCCAGCCATGGGCGCTGGATGCTGATCAGGCCGCGCAGCATGTAGCGCGGTACCGGACCACTGGGTGTGTTCTTCCGCCGCCTGGCGAAAAAGAAGAATCGCAATGTGGCGGTGGTCGCGACCGCGCGCAAGCTGGTTACGATCGCCTGGCACATGCTGCGCAACAACGAACCTTACCGCTACGCGCAGCCCAAAACCGTGGAGGCCAAATACAGCCGCTTGCGCGTGCGCGTTACCGGCCAGAAAAAGAAAACGGGAGCCAAAGGACAGCCCCGCTCGGCCAGCTACGGAAGCGGAAAGCGCACTCGGGCGGTGCCTGCGCTCGATCAGATCTATGCCAGTGAGCAGTTGCCGCCGCTGGCGCAAACCGCGGCCGGTGAGCACGCCATGCTGACACGGCACGGTGTAACCGCTTACGCGGAGTTGATTCGAAGATCACATCGCGTGCCGCGGTGTTCTAAATCGGTAAGTCAATAAGCTAATAGATTACATCAGTACAAAAGTAATTAAGTTTGTAAGTACACAGATCAATCAATAACTACCAAAATAAGTCAAGGCGGCTTTCCCATACCTCCTTTGCTTAGCGCGATCCGGGCCTCTGCCGTCAAGGCCAAGCACCGAAGGTGCGGCTACGCCGGCCTTGACCGCAGCCCGTCTCGCGCTCCGTTTCCAATATGGGTAAGCCGCCTTGTGCTTCGCTGCGCTCGCGCAGCCTACTTTTTTCGAAAGTATGTCAACTTTTCACTTGACACAATCATAGGTAGCTGAAGTTTTGATTCCAAACGGAACCACAGTTATTACTAATCAACCGCATCAGATCGTCATAACTGCTGTTACAGGTCTGCGTATCGCTGCCATTGAACGGATCGCTGACCACCAAACTCTGCAGCGTCCCATTCGCATTCCACGTCAGCGTCCCGGTCTCGCTGCTGCCGTTGACGGTGAACTGATACTGCGTCATGCGCGCGGTGTTCGCATCGTATGTGTAGGCGTCCGAATCACCCGAGCCGAACGTAATCAGCGTCGGTCCAAACCCGCTGTATCCTGTACTCGTCACCGGATTCTGCCCGTTCAACGCTGTGACCGAATTGATCCGTCCTTCCCCATCCGGCGTATAGGTCCAGTTCGGCAGCCCCGCCTGATTCGGAATCAGCGTGTTGATCAATCCATTCGGCCAGTAAGTCGCCGCCACATGATAGTAGCCGCCCGAGTGCGGCGTCAGCTCCAGCGTATCGGTTACTTCCCC
>CAWJFN010000014.1:0-15714 GCA_963842195.1 uncultured Acidobacteriaceae bacterium | reverse complement strand
TGGAGAGCGTAACCATCGAGATCGGCGGAGTGCCCATCGGCGTCCGAACCGATCATTCGGCCTTTGCGCGCATGCTCGAAGAGCGCTATGCCGGGTTTGTGCAGCGCGCAAGAGCACCGGAGTTCGAGTTCGCAGTAGATATTGTTCCGCCGCCGCGGATCGCCCCCGACGAAGACGTCAGCGTACATCGCCAAAACGGCTGCTGGACGATTCGGCGCGGCGATTTCGATGCTCAATGCGACCTGACGCGGCGCAGCGGCCAGATTCGGCAATCGGCAAATCCGTACTCGATTGATGCGGTGTTGCGGATTGTACACACCCTGCTGCTGGCGAAACAGGGCGGATTCCTGTTGCACGCCGCCAGCGCGATCAAGAATGGACGCGCCTTTCTGTTCAGCGGCCTTTCGGGCGCTGGCAAAACCACCATCTCGCGCCTCGCACCCGCATGAAGTCACGCTCCTGACCGACGAAGTTTCGTATGTGCGGCCGGATGGTGACGGGTATCGCGCCTTCGGTACTCCATTTGCTGGTGAACTGGCGAAGGTGGGCGAAAATGTGTCGGCTCCGATCGGAGCGCTGTATCTGCTCGAGAAAGGCCCCGCAAACGCGATTGAGCCCATGAAGCCCGCGGAAGCAGGTCGCCGTTTGCTTGAAAATATTCTTTTCTTTGCGGAAGATGCCGAGCTGGTGAAGCTCGTGTTCCAATCGGCCTGCGAGTTTATCTCGCGCGTGCCGGTTTTCCGGTTGACGTTCGTGCCGGACGAGCGCGTGTGGGAGATGATCGGATGAGCGAAAAATACATTGCCCAGAGTAAGGCCATCGCGGCGCGGATGTTCGGCGGCGAGACCATCGTCATGTCGGCCGTGGACTCAACGATTTTCAACCTCAATGAGCAGGCCACCGTCATCTGGAATGCGGCCGACGGCCTCACGCCTCTGCGCGACATCGTCGAGCAGCGCATCTGCAATGAGTTCGAAGTCACGCCGGACGTGGCATATGAGGATGCGGAAAATTTCGTCGCTGAGCTCGCCACACACGGTATCCTGCTGCTCTCCGATGAACCAATATCGAATCCCGCTGCGGTGAAGGAGACCTCATGAGCGTTCTCGTCGACGAGATGAGCCAGCGGGCGCTTGACCTCGGCCTACCCCTGAGCGTCCATTTGGACGTTACCTATCGCTGCAATGAGCGCTGCGTGCATTGCTACCTCGATCACGACGACCACGGCGAGATGACCACCGCCGAGATTCGCAGCGTGCTGAAGCAATTGGCCGATGCCGGCGTCTTCTTTCTCACCTTAAGCGGCGGCGAAGTCCTCATGCGCATGGACTTCTTCGAGATTCTCGAATACGCCCGGTCCTTGTTGTTCGACGTCAAGATCAAAACCAACGCCTTCATGATCGGCCGGAAAGAGGCCGAGCGGATTCGCGACCTCGGCGTGCGCACGGTTCAGGTCAGCATCTACTCGCACCGGCCCGAGATACACGACGGGATCACCAAACTGCCCCAATCGCTGAAGCGCTCGATTGCGGGTATCCGCTTTCTCCAATCCTGCGGAATCAAGGTAACCATCGCCAACGTACTCATGCGCCAGAATCTCAATGACTACGCCGGCGTCAAAGCGCTGGCTCGAGAACTGGGCGCCGAGTATACGATTGATCCGACCATTACGCCGAAGATGGATGGCGACCGGTCGATCGTAGGTCTCGGAATCGGCGGCCAGGACTTGCAGGCCGTCTTTCGCAATCCGGAGCTGGTCGGTGACGTCGACGCATTCTGCGCCCCGCCTGGGGCCGTCGATGACGACATCCTCGATGGCCTTCCCTGCAGCGCGGGCCACACTGCCTGCTATATCTCTCCATACGGAGACTTGTACCCGTGCGTGCAGTTCCCTCTGCCGAGCGGCAATGTCCGAACCCAGAAGTTCATCGACATCTGGCGCGATTCAACCCAGCTCAAGGAAGTGCGCTCGATCACCGCGCGCGATTTGCCGGTCTGCTCAACGTGCTCGCACGTGGGCACCTGCACTCGCTGCCCCGGGCTCGCTTATATGGAGGGGAACATGCGCGGTCCATCCTCGCAAGACTGCGAAAAATCCTTCGCCAGAACCGGCATCGCTTCAGCCAATATGATCCGCAAGCGCCTTGACATATCAGGCCTCGTGCAAATCGCAGCGTTGCAATAAGGAAACGGGGACATTGCGGGCCTAGCGAAAGGAAATGGGGGACATTGCGGGCGATCGTCAACCAACTCGCCGGGTCCGAACTGTAGCAGTGTCCCCATTTCCTTTCGATGTCATTCATCTCCGCCGGGCTCCCGAATTCGTGTTCACAATTTCCACAGATTTTTCTTCACCCGCCGCGGCAATCACTTAGCGCCGATTTCTCCCGCCGCGCCATCTGGCCCGCCATCGCCCAATGCTAAACCGTGGGACAGGTCAAACTCTCATGACATCCAGACAAGCACGTCGGGAACGCCGCGAAGCCGAGCGTAAAACCCGCAAAGCAGAATACCAGGCTGCCAAAGCCGAAGGCGGCCTTGACTCCGCCGAACCGCTTTACGCTGTCGCGCCCGAAGCCGAGACCATCCAGCCGCAGCCTCGCCGCTCGCGTACTGAGGTCAACCGTGCCAACTCCTCCCATTCCACCGGTCCGCGCAGCGCCACCGGTAAAGCGCGTTCATCGCAGAACTCCTTCAAGCACGGTCTCTATTCCACCCGGCTCATCATGCCCGGCGAAGATCCCGCCGAACTCGACGCTCTCAAAGCCGAACTGATCGCCGAGCATCGTCCCGGCAACCAAACCGAACACATCCTGGTCAACGAAATCGCCGAGCAGTTCTGGCGCATTCGCCGCATGCGCGGCCTCGAAGCGCAGGCCTTCACACCGGAAAACTTGGACACTTGGACCGAAAATGGCCTCCTCGCCCTGATTCAGCGCACCATGGCCGCCGCCGAACGGGGTCTGCATAAGGCGCTCGCGGCTCTCCGGCAGCAGCGCAAAGATAGCGGCACGGTTCGGCATGCAATCTCGGCCGAAGAAACGCCCGCTGCTGGCTTCGTTCCTCCAAAAACTGAAGAAATCGCCGGAACCGATGCTCACCGTGGGTTCGTTCCTCCATTTCCGGGCCTCGCATTCGAATCCTGCGATGATTTGATCGATCTTGAGTCCGATCCGCAGCCTTTACACGCAGAAAAACGCGGAAATTCATCCCTTGAGCAGCCCGCGGCCGCCTGAACAACGGCCGTGGACGCTAAACTGCGCTACAAACCGCGGCCCAATCACATGTTCGGCAGGTCCATACGTTGAAAACCGTCGCCCTTAAGCTGCGTAACTCCGCAGCTCAACTCGCATACCTCCCGCGCGCTTTAGGTCTGGTCTGGAATGCAGCTCGCGGCTGGACCATTTTGTGGGCCGCGTTGCTGCTGATCGAAGGACTGCTGCCGGTTGCTACCGTCTACCTGACGCGCACGGTGGTCAATAGCTTGGTGGCAGTCGTCCGCAGCGGTGCTTCCTGGCGGCCGGCTCTTGTCTCCGCAGCCGCAATTGGCGGCGATCATGCTGCTCGGCGAACTCGTGCGCAGTGTTTCTGGTTGGGTCCGTACCGCGCAGGCAGAGTTGGTCCAGGACCATATCACGAATCTGATTCATCAGAAGTCTGCGTCCGCTGACCTCGCGTTTTACGACTCGCCGGATTTCTACGACCATCTGCACCGCGCTCGCGCAGATGCCTCTTACCGGCCCGTGGCTTTGCTGGAGAGCTTAGGCAATCTATCGCAAAACGGAATCACTCTCGCGGCCATGTTCGCGGTACTCGTTCCTTACGGCGTATGGCTTGCCGCTCGTTCTTCTTGCGAGCACGCTGCCCGCCGTCTATGTCGTGCTGCATTACGCGTTGTCGCCAGCATCAGTGGCGATTGCGTACCACCGCCGATGAGCGCCGCACCTGGTATTACGATTGGTTGCTCACCACCGGAGAGAGCTGCTCCCGAGCTGCGCCTCTTCGGATTGGGCGGTTTCTTCCAGTCGGCGTACCAGACCTTGCGCGCCGGCTTCGGAATGAGCGTATCGCGCTTGCCAAAAAGCAGAGCGTCGCCGAACTCGAGGCCGGTGGCGTCGCGCTCCTGGTCACAGGGGCCGCATTGCTCTGGATGGTTTGGAAGACGGTTCGTGGGCTGCTTACTCTCGGTGACTTGGCGCTCTTCTATCAGGCCTTCCAGCAAGGGCTCCGCCTCACGCGGACCCTGCTGGAGAATGTGGGCCAGCTTTATGCCAACACTCTCTTCCTCGGGAATCTGTTCGAATTCTTGGCGCTTGAACCCAAAGTGATCGACCCGCCCGCTCCAATCGATGCTCCGGCATCGTGTGCAGACGGAGATTCGCTTTCGCCGAGGTTGCATTCAGCTATCCGGGCAACGACCGGACGGCGCTGCGGAATTTCGATCTGACCATCCCGGCCGGCCAGATGGTCGCGATCGTCGGCCCGAACGGCGCCGGCAAAAGCACTCTGCTCAAGCTCCTCTGCCGGTTCTATGATCCGGAGGCGGGCAGCGTCGAAATCGATGGAATTGATGTGCGTGACCTGCCGCTCGAGGAAGTTGCGCCGCTTGATCACGGTCCTGTTCCAGCAGCCGGTGCATTACAACGATACAGTTGCCGATAACATTTCGTTCGGTGATATGGTCATCGTCAACCGGACGCCGCATATATAAAGGAAGCGGCGGAAGGCGCCGGGGCTGACGAGATCGTGCGGCGTTTACCGCAAGGCGTACGCCACCCTTCTCGGCAAATCGTTCGCCGATGGCACCGAACTGAGCGTTGGAGAATGGCAGCGCATTGCGCTCGCACGGGCCTTCCTGCGCCAGGCTCCCATCCTGATCCTCGACGAGCCCACCAGCGCCATGGACCCCTGGGCCGAGGCCGATTGGCTTGATCGGTTCCGCTCCTTGAGTGCCGGCCGTACCGCGATTCTCATCACGCATCGGCTGACGACGGCTATGCGCGCCGACGTCATTCACGTTATGGCCGACGGCCAAATTGTCGAATCAGGCTCTCATGAAGCGACTGCTCAGGCGCGGCAGGCTATACGCGCAGTCGTGGGAAGCGCAAATGGGGTACCAACCGGCGTGAGCGGCGAAGCGACTCTACTGTTGGCCTGCGCGCGTCGATTCGTCGCAGGGCAGTCGGACGACGAGGTACACGCAGCTTTGTGCAGCGACCTCGACTGGCCCACATTGTTGGAATTGGCAGACGCGCACTCCGTAATGCCGCTGCTCTATTCGGCGCTGGAACAGGAATGCCCGGTCCGAGTCACGCAAAACCTCCGTACGTCGTTTGCAAATCATGCCCGGTCGAATCTCGCCCACACGGCCGAGCTTTTGAAAGTGCTGGCAATTCTTGAACAGAACCGAATTCCGGTTATTGCGTTGAAAGGGCCGGTACTGGCCGCGTGGGGCTATGGAGATCTCGCTCTCCGTGCTTTCTCAGATCTGGACCTGCTAATCCGGCCGGATCACGTCGCGCGCGCCAAAGACTTACTCGTGGCAGTGGATACAGGCTGCGCTCAGACCTGCACTGGCCCTCGGAAGGCGCCTTGCGGCGGTCGAAAGATGGCGAACTCTTGTTCGAGCGCGCAGACGGCAGGGTCACGCTGGACCTGCATTGGAAGCTTTTCCCGGAATATTTTCCGGAATCGTTAAATAGCGACGAACTTTGGCAGAATCTACAAACCGTTGAATTGGGCGGACAGGCTGTGCAGACCCTCTCGGCCGAAAATCTGCTGCTCTTTCTCGCCGCTCATGGTGGCAAGCACCGCTGGGAGCGCCTCGTCTGGATCTGTGACTTCGCGGTTGTTCTGAAGCGCACAACAGTCAATTGGGAACGGCTCTTAGCGCGGGCGCGGCACGCGCATATCGAGCGCATGCTCCTCGTAGGATTGCAACTGGTAAGCGATGTCTTAGATGTCAAGTTACCCGGGCACGTCCATAAATTCCTCAGAGCGAACTCGAGAGCAACCAGGCTCTCGCATGAACTGCAGCATCGGCTGTCCAAAGCTTCTGACATACATCGGCCCGCGATCGAAGCTTGCCGAACGAATCTTCGCATGCTTGAACGTTCAAGAGACAAGATCAGGTTCTTAATTGGAATCCTGATTACTCCGGGCGAAGCAGAGTGGCGTGCCCTTCGCCTTCCACCTGTTTTTTATAAGCTCTACTATCCGTACCGCCTGTTTCGCCTTCTTGGAAAACACGGTGTTGCGCCGTGAGAAGCTTCCCATGATCGAGGCTCCGGTCCGCGCCATTCCTCCTGTCCGCGCCTTTCGGACGACACGCATCCTCATCGGCGTTGTTTGCTTTATAACTGCCATTGCTCTGGCTCGAATCGTCCTCACCGCAATCGGAACATGGCTCGTCGTCGAGGATCCCTTACAACATGCTCGCGCGGTCGTGGTCTTTGGAGGCCACCTTCCCTTTCGTGCCATGGAAGCCGCGGAGGTTTATCGGCATGGTTGGACTCACGAGGTCTGGTTGACACAGGGCGGAGTTCATCCTGAGGATCTGGCGCTGGAGCGATTGGGTATCGAGCGGACCCCAGAGCACGTCTACAGCCGTGAAGTCCTGGAGCATCTCGGCATTTCGAGCTCTGCGATTCGAGTCGTTGGTGAACACAACCTCAATACAGCGGACGAGGTTCGCACGATCGCGAAGGAACTAAGAAGCGTCGGCGGCGATCGCATCATATTGATCACCTCGAAATACCACGCCCGTCGCGTAAAGGTCATCTGGCGCAAACTGGTTGGCAATCACCCCGATGCCATTGTTCGTTACACTCCCGATGACCCCTTCCAACCAGGCGCGTGGTGGAAAAACACCGCCGACGTGATGTCCGTTTCTCGCGAGTGGTTCGGCCTGCTGAACGCTTGGGCCGGATTCCCCATCAAATCAGAGAACTGGTAAACACGAACGTCCGTCGTGAGCATTTCAGGCGGAGCTGTGTCCTATTCGGTTAACTGGCTTGTGATACTTAGCTGATCGATCCAAGCTGTCCCGCGGATCAGGTTGTCGAACCTCAACGATGGTTTGCGGACGATACTCAACTGAATCAGTCCGGTGCCTGGGCGTACTTGGAATTGATGTTCGATCAGTTTCCAGTCGTTCGTTCCGAGTAACGCTTCTGTCGTGAAATTTAGCCGTTGGGGCGCTTCCGGATCCATCAGATTGAAAGCGATCCCCTCGTCCGTTGATATGTCTTTCGTGCGGACGTAAGCCGCGAATCGATACCGGCCGGCGGTGAGAAATACGGTCTGGCGCACGCCGATGTTGCCGACGTTCTGGCTTCCATCAAACTGAATCCGCAACGATCGAGTGCCCGCATAGTGAATATCGCGATCGAAGTCGACGGAAGCCCCGGAGGCGGGATTTATCGTCCAATCGAGCGGGCATGTTGTCGGATCAGACTCGAAACTGCCGTTGAAGATACGATTCGATTCGGAATAGCTCTTGTCTCGCCCATCTGCATAACGCGCCCAAGCTTGTTGCGCCGTCTCATATCGTTGGCTGCGCAGCAGAAATGAGACGTATTCGGCCGCAAGTTTGTCATCGGCGTATCTGCGCGGCAGAATCCAATCCCAGGTCTTGATCGCATCCGGCACACGCTCCTCGTCAAGCATGCGCCGGAGGTATTCCTGCCATACGCGCTGATCGTCTGGCAGGCCGTAACGCAGGATGTCGTCGAGTGATATCCGTCTCTTCTCATAGTCGCTGAAAACAGAGTCCCAGTAAGTGGGTTCAAGTTTCAACGCGCGAGCGGCCAACAGAAGCGCCTGCCGGTTCTCCTTAGTATCAAAGTGAAAATTGGCCGCCCTGATAAGCATGAACGGGATGTTCGGGCCCAGCGCTATGGCCCTCGAGAAGCAGTATCGGCGCCGGTGCGGGTTGACGAGCCTTCAGCATCGCCTCTCCGAGATCGCACCAGCGCTCCGGATCGGCTGCATCTCTCCGAACAGCTTCTACGAGTACGCTGGCCGGCACAGCTGCGACGGCGCCACCATACTCGAGCGTTTTCGCGGCTAGAACCGCTTCGGTGTCACAGATACCGAACCGGCAAAACAGTCTCTCGGCCGGCAGGTCACTCCGAAACGCGCTCTCAAACACGATCCAGGCAGGACTATAAATAACAAGCAAACAGCTGACAGCGATTGCAAACCATTTCAAACCTACGCTGGTCTTAACAGGTACATATCGGGATGGGAGGCCCGCAGAAATTCCACAGATCCAGGCGAGTATCATCGCGTTGGCAGGAATATACATATTGAAATCCGCAAGGCTGTGCAACCCTATGGCTGCCATGCCACCAAGGCAGCCCAATGCGAGATAACGTGTATTTCGGTCCGGACCATGGATTGCGGCGCCAAGCGTCTTCTGAAGATGCCCAGCATCAAGGCTGCGAGAATCACGAAGCCCACAACTCCCAATTCGCAGGTCAATTGCAAATAGTCGTTATGAGCAAACGTGAAATCACGACCCACAATTGCGGTCTGGTATTTCAGGAACGCTGTCTGATAATTGCCCAGCCCGCAACCGAACGCCGGGTAAGCGCCAATCAGATGCAGTGTGTCACTCCATATGGGCCAGCGCCCCTCAGTATTTGCTCCACCTTAGAAAAGAGCCCTCCAAAGGCCTGAATCAGCTCATCGGGAGGAAAGAATACAAACACAAAGAGAAAAGAGGCAGTCATTCCCGCTACTGCCAGACTTTTTTCCAGAGTTGGATTCGTGCGCGGCGAAGCGCGAATGAGCCCAAAATAACCAATGCGCAAAGGCCCGACACAAAGCCCATCTTCGACATGGAGTAAAGAAGTCCGAAGAAAATGAGTGTCGCGCTGAGTAAAGCGGCCGCGGCTTTGATGAACGGCAGCTTTGACGGCGCACCGTCAGATAGTCTGCCCTTGAGAAGAGCAACGCCATACATAATGGCAAGCGGCAACACCATCTCCAACACGCCGGCGAAGTGGTTCTTATTAGCGTAAGTGCCTTGCATTTGAGCACCGCTGTTACTTGTCCAGAAAACCCAACGCGGATTCAACTGCGGCGATACCAACAAGTGGAACCGCCGGTGCCCAAGATCCCCGTTGTGACAATCGCGCCGTAATGTTGCGGACGAGGATAAAGGTCAGCGTGTAGCCCAGAATGCGGAAAAGGTATACGAAGGTGGTAGCGCGCGCGATCGTCAGGGGAACAAATCCAGCCGTCCTCGTTAGGTTTCCGAGTGATTCAAAAAGCTGCGCTCGAGTTGGAGAGAGGACTCGCACAAGCGGCAAAGGCAGCGGAATAAGCTGAAACGCGACATAGCAAGGGAAGAGCAGCACGGCCCATCGGAGCCACACATCCATGGATGGCGGATTATCGGTTGGCTTGGAACGGACCAGGTACGCAAAACCCGACTAGCGCTAGAATCAGCAACGAGAAATTCCATGCCGTGAGATTGACGCCTCCATCGTGGAAAACAGAAAAGCCCAAGGCGATCGTAAGCAGGGCTAAACTCACCAGTGAAGACGACAACAGAACGCGCTGAATCTATCGTTCCCGATCGCACCGCCTGCAGAATCATGCCAAGAAATAACGGCGGATTCCTTTGAGATTCTGCTCATTGCTGTGCCTTGGCAACGAAGACCGTTGGCTTCAGGTCAACGTAGAAAAGTCGCTCCTCGGATTCGTCAAAAACGAAATTCTTGATATTCCAATCGATATGGTTCGTGAGCCCGGCGTCGAGCAGTTCGCACAGCTGCATGGAAATTGCTGGAAGAAAAGCCTGGTATCTCGGCAGGACTCGTTGAGCCATAAAATCGAACATGCTCCAGAGCGTCGTACCTCGGACTCGCTCTTGGAACAGAACTGGCTCAGGGTTCCAGGAAACGGTCGCTGGTTTCGCCGTAACAGTCCAAATCTTGCTCGCGGGATTTCCACAGCCGTCTGACCCGCAGTCTCTCGTACTGGAGCTTATGAACAGCGAGATAGTGAACAAACTCCGCACTCGTGGCGATGAGTTGATCGAAACCGGGAAAGGCCTCAATCGTCAACGCAAGTCTCTCGAAACGCTCTGCATCTTCTATTGATCGTATGTCCTGGGAAGAAGACTGCGCAACTTTAAACAATTGTTGGTAATCCCTGATGCCGCGCTCAGACGGAATTTTTATGAACACCTCGTCAACGCGCGCCACCTTTAAGAAACAAGTTCGTCTGCACGAGCGAAATTGCTTGAATCTGATAAGTGCCACCGTCACGAACACGCCTATTCGAAACAGGCCGGCTCGAGCGGTTCAATTCGAGAACCCGATAGGACCGCCGCGAAAATCGGCTCATCATGCGGCATTCACAAAACCGGAAGATTTTTATCCACCCTACGTTCGATGCTTGGCAGCGTCCGTTCTTGCAGACTTGATTCGGCCCACAGCAAGTGGTGTTGTTGCAGCAGGTCTGTCCTTGGCCGCATGACGTCGGGCCGCAACATGTTTTCCCGCCGTACGCGCAAAAGGGTTTGAAGCTTGTCCTGCAGCAAATCTGGCCTCTGTTGCACGAAGTACTGCCGCAGCATGTCTTACCGCCTGTGACACAGAAAGGTCTGGAAGCTCGTGTGACAGCAAGTTTGGCCATTGCCGCACGAGTTATCGCCACAGCATGTCTTACCTTTCGTGACACAGAAAGGCTTTGAGCCTGTCGTGCAGCACGTTTGGCCTTGTCGGCAGCAAATGCTTCCGCATGCTGTCGTTCCTTTCGGACATCCCGCTGCCGCTTGCCTGCTTGACACCAAGTGTGCCGAGAATACCAACTCCCAGCGCGCCGCCGAAACGTCTGAGCGCCTCTCGCCGCGGTATCGGGCTTGCAACAAGCCGTGCAACGTCATCGAGAAGATAGCTCATATTTCGATTCCTTTTGCGTCTTCAAACCTTCTTGCGCCAACGCCATAATGGCGTCGGGCCCAATCGCCACATCTTTCGCAATCACACCGTCTTCGTCGATCAGGAACGCTACCGGTGTCGAGAAGATTCCATACTCCTTCGATAGCCGCCATTTGTCCTGAATCACGACCGGGAATTTGATGTCATGCTGCTCAGCTTTGCCGGTTCTCTTCGATTTCGCCGCGGCCGATCAGGATCACAGCTAGATCCCTATCGCTCCTGTTGTCGATCAGAAGCGAGCCAGTTCAGGAGCAAGCTGGTCACATGGGCCGCAATGGGGATCGCTGAATACCAGTAACACGCGACGGCCGCGATAATCATCGAGCGAAACCGTGCGGCCGTAGATATCCGCAAGGTGAATCCTGGAGCGGGCGTGCCGGCCTTAAGGCCGTTGCGCAGGATGCTGCTGGCGCTGAGTGGTTTTTCACCGGCTAGCCGCTTGTTGTTCTCTCCGCGATTCGGGCTTCTTGTACGTTTTCCTTAACGACTTGCTCGGCCAGAGCCGGCACTTGATCAGATCCCACTGCGAACGGTTTGGCGACACGTCCCTCCTGATCCAGCAAATAGGCCGAAGGCGTTCCCAGATTCGCGAGCGGCTCGGGAACGCTTCCGTCTCTCGTAAAGCAGAATGGGGCATTTTAGCCCGTGCTCTTCGCGCCAGCTTGCGATTCGCTCTCGGCATCCGCCGTGCGCAAGGAGCAGCAGTTGCACACTGCGCTTCTCGAATTCCGGCTGTAAGCGCGCGAGATTGGGGGCGATCAGATCGCAAAAACCGCACTGCTGGACTCCAGTGGACCAGTAGTACCCGTTTACCGCGAAAACCTTCAAGCGAGACCGCCATGCCTTGCAGATCACCAAGACTAAACGCTGGAAACTCCGTTCCGATCTTAAGGCCCTGCTGGGTTCAGGTGACTTGCAAGCGCGGGAACGCGCTCCTCGAGCGCCTCGAGTCGCAAGAGAACGCGTCCTTGCTGCTTGACAATCTGGTAAAAGCCGACCCAGACACTCAGGAGAATGAGTACCAAAATTACATCAGCGAACATGAATAAGTTAAATCCGGATGGTCGAATGTATCACAATCCGGTAAATGGCTGCAAGATACATGAACTGCACTTAGTTTGCCTGTCCGACTCAGGTATACATTTGTCTGACCGAGTGTCCGTGGAAGGCAGGATACACTAATGAAGGCGGCCCCACGCCAGATTCAATGTTTGAATCAGCGAAGATATGCCTCAATGCCCAGAATGCGGAGGACAGCTCGTACGGAGCCATAGAGGGCCACTTCAGCGCATCCCATACACAGCAGTGTTCCGGTGCCCACGATTGCGGTTTACGCGTAGGCAAGTTTCACCCCTGGTTGTTTTCTAATTTCCGGTTCATCTTTTCCCGGTATACGCGGTGTATACGTTGCGCCACCGAGCACGTACACCGCGGCTCCAAACGGGACCGCATCGACAGCAATGTCTAAGACATCCCCTGAGCTGGTTTTGGCGTATCGTGGGAGCCCCCTTAAATAAGTGCCCCGCGTGCAGGCTGCAGTATTTCGATTGGCGCCGTCCTCGTCACACAGCAGCCGAGTCACATTTCTCGGGTGAGGCATCATCGGACGAACCCGAGTCAGAACGTTGATTGCCCAGATGACTTACTCAATCCTAGGTGTTGTCCGGGTGTGATTTATCCGTGCGGTTTACGGTCATTGGAATACTACTGGATAAGTCCGAACACCACGACGCTTTTCGTTGTACGAACTATTACGCGGCCATCGGCGATGGTAGGCGTGATGTACTTGTTGCCGGGACCGAAGGAATCACGTCCCGACGACGCCTGACTGCTGTTGTAGAACTCGGTTGCTAGATTCGTGGCATCGTAGGCGTGGAGCACTGCCGGGTTCGAATTCTCCACCGCCCACAGAATCGCATTGCTTCGTTGCGATATACTATCTGCGCAAAGAAAGCGGAGCGACGCGGTGTACCGGGCAATTGCCGATCCGACTCGCGGGGAGATACTGCGCATGCGGCGCCTTGGGCCGCTCACCGCCTGCGTTTTAGCGCTAATCCTTCAACCGGCTTTTGTCAACTCTTCGAGCGCGTTTAGCGGGTCTGGACATTCCTTGAGGCCTTATATCGCGAGCCGGCCCGGTTTTGTCGCGCGGACAGGAACCGCCGCTGATGCTTCGTTTTCACCTGTTCCTGGATCGCTGACCCAAATCTCGGTGGGTGCTGATGGCAGCGCTTGGGGCATCAACAGTGCGCAGCAGATCTATACGTATAACTACGTCGCAGCGGACTGGACAAACGTCCCCGGTGCACTGACGCAGATTGCGGTGGGCTCGAGCAGGGCGGTATGGGGCCTTAATGGAGCGCAGCAGGTTTATCAATGGGATTCGGTGAACTCGGACTGGATCAACATTCCGGGGTCGCTGAAGCAAATAGCCGTGGGTGCAGATGGGGATGTCTGGGGAACCAACGAGCAATCGAGTATATACCATTACAGTGCGCAAACACATACTTTCAAGCAGGTGGCGGGAGCTCTCGAGCAGATTGCAGTCGGCTCGTCCGGTGCCGTCTACGGAATCAATTTCGCAGGTTCGGTGTACTGGTACGCTCCGGGAACGGGCTCTTTTGAGTGGATAACGGGCACAAGCGGGTTCGCTCGCATCGCCGTGGGCGTCGATGGCGATGTCTGGACGCTCAAAAACGATGTTGCATATCACTACGATGCGCTGCACAACACGATGAACGCCACGCCGGGTACTATCGCGCAACTAAGCGTAGGATATGGTGCCGCCGTTTTCGGGCTAGATATGTCCGGAGACATTCTCCAATGGAACGCGACGTCTCAGGTCTGGGTTCAGATTTCTGGCAGTTTGAGCAGCATTGCAACCGGCGGCGATGGCGTTGTCTGGGGACTCAACAGTTCGCAGCAGATTTTCGAACTCTCAGGTGGGCCGACGCGATCATTTCAATTTCTATCAACTGTTACGGGATCTTTGAACCAGATCTCAGTCGGGGTAGACGGCAGCACCTGGGGAGTGAGTGGAAACGCTGTTGAATACTTTAACTCCGGGACCCAAACCTTCGAGGCCGTAACGGGAGCGCCGGCGTTGAAACAGCTGTCGGTGGGAGCCGGAGCGGACGTATGGGGTGTCGACGGCTCTGGCAACATCTTTCAATATGACGTCACGACAGGAACCTGGAACAACGTTCCTGGGGAGTTGAATTTTATTCAGGTGGGTGCCGATGCCTCTGTCTGGGGCATTAATGCCAGCGGCCTGATATTTGAGTACGACGCCACGCATTCAAGCTGGATCAATATACCAGGCGAGTTGCAGAAGCTTTCAGTGGGCGCGGACGGCACCGTATTGGGCATCAACGCGCAGCAGCAGATCTATCGTTTCGATGCAACGACGCAATCGTGGACGAATGTTCCCGGATCGCTGGTTCAGGTTTCCGTTGGAAACGCGACGAATGTTTGGGGTGTGAATGAGCGCCAGCAGGTTTACCGTTACAACACGGACACACAATCATGGGTGAACATCCCCGGCGCCGCCCTAGTTGATATTTCGGTAGCGTTCGATGGCTCCGTTTGGGGCGTCAATGCCGCGGGAACTCTCTACCAATGGAATCCAAGCACGCAGAGTTTCAATTCTTTCAGCAGCGGAGTCAGCAACGTGTTTGTCGGGAACGCCGCCACCGTTTGGACGCTGAATACGACTTCTGGAGCGATCGCCTCCTGGTTCGGAGGAAATGACAACTCCGGGCAGCCGGTCATCACGCTGGATACCCCGGCACCGGGAGCAAGCCAGCTTTCCGGTTATGCTTACAACGTCGACCCAAGCACCACGGCAGTTGTGATCTATGCACTTACCAATCAGTGGTATGTTCAGCCATTTGCGGACGCGCCATTCACAACTATCTCCGCCGACGGCTCTGGACGAGCTTCACGGACCCGTGGAGTACCCTCGTCGTCTTGCTTGTCAATCCAGCCACCTACATACCGGCCGCAACCGAAATCACCAACCCGGCTCTGGATCCGGGCGTCCTGGCCTGGACGCAATCCCAGCGGGACAGGTCAGTGTCAACTTCAGCGGTTACACATGGGGCATCAAGACGACCGGCACCTCGTCGGGCGACCAGTTCGATCCTGGCCCGAACTTCTGGTCCAATGATCCGTCCGTTGTCAGTCTCGCGAGTGACGGTCTGCATTTGAAGATCACTGAAATCGACGGTATCTGGGAATGCGGCGAGGTTTATCTGACTGAATCACTTGGCTACGGAGCGTACACCACGCAGGTCAGCTCACGGCTTGATCAGCTTGACCGGAACACAGTGGCTGCTCCGCTCTTTGTCTATGCCGCTCCAGGTCAAGAAGTAGATAACGAGTACAGCGGGTCGGGCGGCCTCATTGCGAGTCCAAACGACGCCCAGTTTGTGGTACAGCCATATACAGTCGCGGGCAATCGTATCCAGTACGTGCAGCCTTCCACTGCCCAGTTCACGACGCAAATGCAGTGGAGCCGCAGACCAAGTTATTTTCACCGCCTGGAATGGATGGTCAAGCGCTCCGGCCATCGGGCGACATTATCTACCAATGGACGTACACAGGCAGGTATATTCCGCCCGTTGGCCAGGAACGGGTCCACATCAATCTATGGTTGTTGAGTGGCAGCCCGCCCGTCAATGGTACAGGCGACGAGATGGTCATCCACTCTTTCGCGTTCAAACCGGCATCGACGAGCGGATCCCCGACACCGTAGTCT
>CAWJFN010000013.1:0-1106359 GCA_963842195.1 uncultured Acidobacteriaceae bacterium | reverse complement strand
TACTCCACCTTCACCTCGGGATGCTTCGCAAACATCGGCATTACCGCGGCGCATATTGTGGTCACGGATTGTTCTCCCGCATCCAACATCTCCAGCGTGCGCCGCAGCGCACCGTTCAACACTGGTGCAATCTGCCGTTCCTTCGAACTCAAGAGACGATTCCGCGAGCTGAGAGCCAAACCGTCCGGCTCGCGAACGGTGGCAACCGGCACTACCGTCACCGGCAGGTTTAAATCCACTACCATGCGCCGGATGATCGCCAATTGCTGCGCGTCCTTCTCGCCGAAATACGCGCGATCGGGCTGCACAATGTTGAACAGCTTCATCACGACGGTGGCTACGCCGCGAAAGTGTCCCGGCCGAAATGCTCCGCACAAGTGCTCGCTCAGCACGGGCGAGTCCACGAATGTAACCTGCTCCTCCGGATACAGCTCCACGGCCGCCGGCGCAAAAATCAAATCGACGCCGCACGATCTGCACAGCGCAATATCGTCTGCCATGCTTCGCGGATATTTCTGCAGGTCGTCCTTCCGATCGAACTGCAGCGGGTTGACAAAAATGCTCGCGACGACAAAGCAGTTTTCGCGTCGCGCAGTCTCGAGCAGCTTCGCGTGTCCGGCATGTAGCGCACCCATCGTCGGTACGAACCCGATCGACTTGCCGGCTGCGCGAACCTTTCGGACGGCCTCGCGAATCACCGCTATACTGGCCCAAATGACTTCAGGCAATCTCGACCTTTGCCGGTGCCGGGAATCGGCCCGAATGAACGTCTTCGGCAAATTCGGTGACAGCCGCGCTGATCAAAGTGCCGATCTCTGCATAACGCCTTGCGAAAGGCGGCGCTGTGCGGCCCGACAGACCGAGAATGTCGTGCGTCACCAGCACCTGACCGTCACATTCCGGCCCCGCTCCGATTCCGATGGTCGGAATTCCCAAACTGCGCGTGACACGCTCCGCCAGGTCCGGCGGAATCGATTCCAGCACCACCGCAAACGCGCCCGCGCCCTCGAGCGCCGCCGCATCCTCCAGTAACTGCTCCTGTTCGTGCGGCTTGGTCGCCTGCCGCCGGAATCCGCCTTGCTGATGCACCGATTGCGGCCGCAAGCCAAGATGCCCCATCACCGGAATACCCGCCGCGACAATCTTGGCGACGACGCTCACCGTTTCCCCGCCGCCTTCGATCTTCACGCCCGTCGCGCCGCCTTGCTGCACCAATCGCCCGGCATTGCGCAACGCTTGACCGGCGCTGATCTGATGGCTGAGAAACGGCATGTCCGCGATCACCAGCGCCTCCGGAGCCCCGTTTCGGACCGCCCGCGTATGCCGGACCATGTCGCTCATCGTTACTGGAATAGTCGTGTCGTATCCGAGCTCCACCATTCCCAACGAATCGCCCACCAGAAGAATGTCTGCGACATCGGCGAGCAGCCGCGCCATCCACGTGCTGTAAGCCGTAAGCATCGCGATCTTTGCGCCGCGCTGCTTTTTCGCCTGGAGATCCGGCACACGCATCTGCTTCCTGCTCGAGCTCATCGTGCCGATTTTAGCTTTTCGCAGTGCGCGAAACGAATCGCATCAAAACCGAGACCGACCGTAATGTGTGCGCCAAACTGAGCCGCGACCGTGATGCCTGCACCGAAACCGAGCAGCGATGTCACTCACACCGCAACGCCGTCAACGGATCCACTCGGAGCGCACGCCGTGCCGGCAGAATCGCTGCCATCAGCGCCATTGCGGTCATGGTCACAATGACGCCCGCGATTGAAAGTGCGTCCATCGGTGTAAGGCCGAAGAGCAGCTACTGCAGATATCGGCTCAGCCCGAGCGGTCAGCGGAGTGTCGTCCTCTTTCAGATCGCCGTAGCGCACGTCACCCGACACGCCGACGATTTGGAGATCGCGGTTGTCGTCCACGAACGTGATTCGCCGGCCCGCGGATTCTTGTTCCCGAATTGCACGGCGGGTCATATTAAGAGCGTGTTCGTCATAGCGTATGCTACGCATGTCTTGTATCAGATTGATGGATACAGCGTTCCTGACCCACCGTGGCTGGTTTGTAAGAACAGCGAGTCGCGTATATTTGAACTGCACGATCTCGGCGAAGAGGAGTTCGAAATGCGAATTCTCGATAGCGACGAAGTCGTAATTGCTAGCCGAACATTCAAAACTCGTCAGCTTGCGGCGGAATGGGGTTTTGCGGAGCGGCAAGAACTGCAATTTGATGGTTGGAAACACCCGTACGACGCCGCCATCGACGATACCTTCGAAGAGGGCGTTAGAAATTGGAATCTGTTGGTGCTCGGCGTCCGCGGCAAGAAATTCCCATTATGGGAAGCGTACATGTTAATTGCCGAGGCAAGGCGCGCCTGCGAGCAATACGCGTGTGCGCCGTATCTGGGAATGCTGACGATTGATGAGCTATTTGAGCGCTTTCGGTTGCTCGGCGTTTCGTTGATGGATATAAACAGCCATGGATTTCTGGAGCCGGCGGCCTGGGACGAACTGCATGATAAATGGATCCATGCGGCGACGGAGATTCTGTTGAGAGATCTGTCATTGGACGACGAACGTGGCAGACCCGACTGGAGCTTTGTGCAGACCACCGGCTTCCGTCGTGCCGTGTCTGCGTACAAGCGCCGAACGCTTAAATGCAGCGACAAGATACTCGTCAAATACGGCTCTGCAGAGTTCCTTCGACCTGCCCTGAAGCAAGGAATCGTTCGCATCTCGCCCGCCAGCTACTACAATGATCCGTCACTTAACGCGGCGCGTCGCGACGCCGAGCTCGATCGTGTGCTCATCGACGCCGCTAGTGATCTGACCTCGACCATTCGACTCCGTCCCGAGGAACTGCGAGAGGAGCCCGCCTTGTACACGAGGCTAATCCAGTCAACAACGGACTATTACATATTTTGTCTCGCCGGCGGATGGCAACCACGGTTGTTCAACGATTTCAATGCTGATGCGTGTCTCGTCATTACCGACCCGACCCGGTTTGCGCGCGCTTTAGGGGAAGCCGTACGAAATCGTTTGCCAGACTGGCATTTCACGTGTGAATTCGTTCGGTATATCGATCCCATCCAGGAACTACGATTCATGAACCGCGGCGTAGAAGTACGATTCGCTCCCTTCCTCTGCAAAGATTTCCGTTTCTCTTACCAGAAAGAGATTCGTGCTGCTTGGCTCCCTCCGAATCCGGAGGGTCCTCGAATGGAGCTGGAGCACTTGTTCATTACACTCGGGAACCTGGAAGACTACTGCGAGATGATCGAGATTTGACGCGCCCGCAACCGGCCGTTAACTTCCTTGAGTCGTTTGTTTCAGCGTCCCGCAACAGGTTGGCAAAGAAATACTCCACGCCGGAATGATCTCCACGCGCCTGAAGATTCCGCCCTTCAAAGAGCTTAGCTTTGAAAGATCCGTCCAGCGTGGCCGCATCGTTTGGATTCGTGCCTGGCTGTTGCGAGTTGAGCTGGCAATGTTCGACCCATACTCGGACCCTCAAAGCTAGCCAACAGGATGCCGATTTCATTATTGCTCAGAGGCGCTTACTCCTGCCGCAGAGCCGCCACCGGATCAATTCGGGACGCTCGCCTTGCCGGGGCGTAGCCGGCGAGAATCGCGGCGCTTAACAGGACCACACCGGCCAGCGCCAGGA
This sequence comes from uncultured Acidobacteriaceae bacterium, assembly GCA_963842195.1. Lineage (GTDB taxonomy): Bacteria > Acidobacteriota > Terriglobia > Bryobacterales > Bryobacteraceae > Bog-105. The sequence continues at coordinate 1,102,702 of CAWJFN010000013.1, read as the reverse complement.
TTTTTGGGTCATTGGGCTGAGTCTCGAACAAAAATGATTTGACAAGCCGGGTCGCGCTGAACGCGGCAGGCCGGCCGTTTCAAAACTTACCCTTTGTGGACGGGTTTCGGTTTAGCCACATTCGCGCGGGGCTTCAGGGGTACAAATGATCGCTACACTTCTTTCAAGGACATATGCAGCAGCTCTTAAGTCCACAGCACCTTCTGCTTTTGCTTGTAATCGCATTGTTTTTTTCGCCCTAGAAGTAAACCACCTGTGCACCCAATGCCAGCCGACGACTCGGCTCTTTTACGCCGGATTCGGCTGTGGCGAAAAGGGTAGTTTGTGCGAAGGTGGCTACCAGCTACCGACGCCAAATACTAAGCTTGCAAAGTGCTTATTTCTGCGACGAGGTTAGGTCAGTCCACTGCACCGATGCGATCAGCCATCGCCCAGATTGGTGTACCCAGACCACGGTGGTACTCGCTTTTTTGTCGGGTGAACCAGCCTCCCTGGTCGTAACGGTCCCCGTAAGGATTGCAGCATCACCGAACTGACGAACAGTCGCATTAGTCAACGTTCGACTCGCTCCTGTCGGCGTCTGCTTACCAGCACGAGGCCCGGACTTGTGCCAAATCGTGCCTTTCCCATCAGGATTAACCAGGACCAGGTTCGGAACTTCCATGCGGTCCATCGTCGCGCCATCACCTTTATCGAATGCGGTAAACCACTGGCTGTGCAGGCCGTTCAACTCTGACTCGAGATCATTCGAGCTGCTTTGGGCTAAGCCGGAAAATGTCAAAGCTAGAGTGAGAACCGCTGCACGGAGCTGACCTTTCATTTGCGCCTTCCTCGGTCAGTCAATGTAGCACAATTTCCTACTTCCTCGGTATTCACACATTGCGCCTCAGAGGGCACGGGTTGTTTCATATACGGTCCTTTGCGCCCCATTAACCGTGAGCGTTTCGCGGGTTTTGTGCAATCGGCTTTGGCGTGCTATTGATTGAAACGTCATGGATGAGCTTCTGACCTCTGTCGCCGCGAAGAAAGAACGGCTCGACGCGATGCGCCCGGTAGCGCGCGAGGCGTTGCTTGCCCTGCAAAAAGCCTATGACGTTGACCTGACCTACACCTCTAACGCCATTGAAGGCAACACGCTGACCTTGCGCGAGACGGCAGAGCTTATCGAGCACGGTATCACCGTCGGCGGGAAGCCGTTGCGCGATCATCTTGAAGCAGTTGACCATTACAACGCCGTGCTGTGGATGCGCGAACTCGCGGCGAAGACAACGCCCATAGATGAAAGCACCGTGCGCGAGCTGCACCGGCGCATCGTGTTCCGCAGCCAGCCGGAAATCGGCGGCGTTTACAGTACCCTCCCCCGCCGCATTGCCGGTTCTCCCGTCGTGTTTTCGAACGCGGTTAAAATTCCGGGCCTGATGAAGGACTACGGAGAATGGCTCGCCAGGGCCGAGCCGGAAGCGGCGGCCAGCTTTGACGCGCATTTCCGGTTAGTCGCTATTCATCCGTTTACCGATGGCAACGGACGCACAGCGCGGCTGTTGATGAACCTGCTTTTGCTGCGCGGCGGGTATCCGCCCCTTGCCGTGCGGCCCGAAGATCGAAAAACCTATCTCGACGCGCTTGAACATGCGTCCATGCGCGAAGACCTCAAGCCGTTCCAGACCTTCATGCACCAGCGATTGGACGCTACCTTGGGGGAGTACTTGAGCGCCTTGCAAGAGGCGCTACCTCCGGAAGCGAAACGCGATAAGCCAAGCGGCCCCGAACCGAAGCCCTGACATTTCAAATAGCTCGGCCTCTATGGCGAGCAGCAACCATGAGCAATGTACGCGGGCGCGGAAAGATTTTCATCCTTCGTTGTGGTACAAAGGCCCCTGTCTCTTGAGAAACGCACGCGCACAACGGACACGGTATCAAGCGCTCCGCCCAAAGAACAGCGGAGTTCCTTTGTTGCGTGGCGGCGCGCATCCGTGCCCTGTGCGCTTACTCCTGCCGCAGAGCCGTCACCGGATCAATTCGGGACGCTCGCCTTGCCGGCGCATAGCCAGCGAGAATTGCGGCGCTCAAGAGGACCACACCGGCCAGCGCCAGGATTCTCGGGTCATTGGGCTGCGTCTCGAACAGAAACGATTTGACAAGCCGGGTCGCGCTGAACGCGGCAGGCACGCTGATCGCGATCCCCACCGCGGCCAGTATTAGAACGCGGCGCAGAACCATCCAAACCACGACGCCGCGTTGCGCGCCCAGAGCCATACGGATTCCGATCTCGCGGGCCTGCCGCGTGACGTTGTACGACATCGTTCCGTAGAGCCCCACGCACGCGATCAGCAGAGCGAGAAGCGCGAAACCGGTGCATAGTTTCGCGAACGTGATTTCCTGGCTGATCGTCCGATCGATTTCCGCTACCTGTGTGAGCACTTTGGTGATGGGTATGCGGGAATCTGCCTGCCGCACCATCTCATGCACAGTGTTGACATAGGCCAGCGGATCACCCACAGTGCGCAGTGCGTACGTCACCTGATCCGGAGGAAACTGAGTTGCCGCTACGAACACGGTCAGCGGACTGTCGTCCTCTTTCAGATCGCCGTAGCGCACGTTACCCGAGACGCCGACGATTTGGAGATCGCGGTTATCGTCCACGAACGTGATGCGCCGGCCCAGCGGATTCTCGTTCCCGAAGTAAGTCCGCGCCAGCCGCTCGCTGACGACTGCAACCAGCCGGGAGCCCGCTTGGTCGTGCTCGTCAATCTCACGCCCGGCGAGGATCGGAATCTGCATCGTCGTGAGGTAGCGCGGTCCGGCGACCATGACGCCTGCGCCTTGGAGGGTCGCAGCGTCGATCTTGATTGTCCCTCTGTATGATCCCCCGGCCATGGCGGCGCTGATGATCGACGATTGTGAAAGCGACGCGCTCCTCACTCCGGGTATCGATTCGAAGCGCTTGCGCAGGTTCTCGTAAAAATTGACGATCTCTGGGGCGCGGTGCCCGACTGCGCGCGCGTTCAATGAGAACAGAAGGATGTTCTCGCGGGCGTATCCGAGGTCGATCGAGTGCAGCTTGTTGAGTGTCCGGACAAACAGACCCGCGGCCACCAGGAGGAGAAAAGACATGGCGATTTGGGCGACCACCAGAACGTGCTGCGCGCGGCGGCGCGGTCCACCCCCGCGGGCGTTCTTAAGTGCGGGCATGACGTCGGGACGCGTCGACTGAATCGCTGGAGCGAGGCCAAATAACAGCCCGCAAAGGACGGACAGCGCCGCCGTCACGCCTAGCACGTTCCAGTTCAATTCCGCGTGGAGCGTAAAGTTCTCCTGGCCTCTGGACAGCAAAAACGTCAACCAGCGCATGCCCCAGAACGCAAACAAGATCCCTAACGCTCCGCCGAGCGACGCCAGCATCACACTTTCGGTAAGCAACTGCCGCACGACGCGGAACCGGCCCGCTCCCAAGCTGAGCCGGACCGCCATTTCGCTGCGCCGGGCGGCGGCCCTTGCCAGCAGCAGATTGGCGATGTTCGCGCACGTGATCGCCAGGATCAATGCCACCATTGTCAGGAGCACGTACAGAGGCTTGGAATACTTGCGGCGCAAACTACCCAGACCGGCGGCGCCGGGATTCAGCTTCAGCGCGGGCAATCTCGCGCGCTCACCGTCGGTGGTCGCGGTGGCGGCAACCCATTGATGGAAACGAGGAGCCAGCGATGCCTGCGCCTGGGCCATGCTGACGCCGGGACGCAGACGGCCCATCATTTCGATCCAGTAAAAGTTTTCGTCGCGATACATGCGAGCCGCTGTGGGACCGTCTACGAGTAGAGTCGCGTGCAACGGAAGGTAGACCTCCGGCGCCGCCGCTGGATCGACTCCGAAGAATTCCGGCGGCGCGACGCCGATCACCGTGAAGGGCACGTTATCGACGAGAATCGACTGTCCAATCGCATTCTGCGGTCCGCCAAAATGATTTTCGGTGGCAGCAAAACTGATCACGGCGACGGCCGCTGCGCCTGCACGGTCGTCTTCGGAGTCGATCAGACGTCCCGCGGCCAGCGACACGCCCAGGCCGCGAAAATACTCGCCGCTGACGTACGCAGTGTTGCCAGTCGTGGCCTGCCCGTGGATAGACAGGTTACGGTGTAGTCCGTTGAAGTATGCAAAGAGCGTGGAAAATACGGGATTCTCCGCGCACAGGCTCTCGAACGCGGGGTACGGGAATATCCCGCTGACCATAACGCCTTTGCTGCCCGGCCACATAAGGCCTTGCAGACCGTGCATGACGTGGGCCCATTGCTTACTGGCGTTGAAGGGAGGCGGGCTATGCCAATTCAAGACCACCAGCGACTCGGGATCGGCCACCGGCAGCGAGCGCAACAGAATCGATTCCATCAAGCTATAGACCGCAGTATTCGCTCCGATGCCGAGCGCCAGCAACAACACCGCGAGGGCGCTGAATGCCTTGTTGGCGAGCATGGCGCGACGGCCATAACGGACATCCTGGCCAAGGTCCGACCAAAACCGCTCGATCCAAACCTCCCGCGACTCTTCCTGCTTCAGTCCGACGTTTCCAAATCGCCGCCGCGCTTCAGCCCGGGCGCACTCCGGCGTCATACCGTCTGCTTCCAGTTCCGCAGCCTTCTCCGCAAGGTGGAGTTCCATTTCCTCACGCAGCGTCTCACTGCGGCTCGCACTTTTTATCCAATACCTCAGCCGTCGTAACACGTCCGTCACTCCGCTCCCATTACGCGCGCGATCGCCAGCGTGAGTTTGGCGTACTTCCGGGTTTCGAGCGCCAGCTGCTTGCGGCCAGCCGCCGTGATCTTGTAGATCCTCGCCCGCCGATTATTCGACGTCACGCCCCAGACACCGTCGATCCAGCCGTTTAGCTCCAGCCGCTGGAGAGCAGGGTACAGCGAGCCCTCCTCGACCAGGAGCTCATTGTCCGACGATTGTTGAATGAACTGGACGATGCCGTATCCATGCAGTTCGCGCCGCGATAGCGTCCGCAGAATCAACATGTCGAGCGAACCCGGCAGCGAATCGTTCTTTTTCGCCTTGCGCCCCATACTAAGAATTCTTAGCTTACGCCGACGAGATTACGCGAGTCAAGTTCAAACTGGCTAGCGCTGCGGGCCTTAATGAACGCCCCATGGATTAATTGGCTAGGACAATCGGGCTTCTCCTGTGTGGGTTTTTGGTGGTTGCAGCTCTATGGAGCAGTCGAAAAAGGATGATGTTTCACAAAGGGTTCTTTGCAGAGACATTGAATTTGCGCCGCAACTCCAGCCATGCTAAAGAAGGCCCATGACCACCGACATCACACCATTGCGAGTCAACCCGGTTCTCACCAGATTTCGCGCCGCTCTTACCGAGATGTACGGGGTGCGCCTGGAACGTGTTGTCTTGTTCGGTTCACAGGCGCGAGGCGAAGCTCGCCCGGATTCCGATTACGACGTCGCGGTTTTTCTGAACGGCATGAATGATTCATCCGACCGTTGGGCTGAACTCCACAAGCTCGCAGCGCTGCGGGTCAAATTCATTGATGAAACCGGCGTTTTCTTTGACGCGAAACCCTATCCGGCAGGCGCGTACCGCGAACGCTCCCCGCTCATGCACGAAATCCGGCGCGAGGGACTGGACCTGTGACCCCGGAAGCTTCGCGATTTTTACAGAACGCCGATAACCACCTTGAACGCGGCCAGACTATGCTCGCCGTCGGTCTTAGCTACGATACAGGCCGCGCCGCTTATCTCGCTGCATTCCACGCTGCCCAAGCCGTTATCTTCGAGCGCAGCGGCAAGGTGCTACCGTCCGCCGCGTACTCACTTGAGAATGCTGATATTCAAACGGCGGCGAAACTTGCGACCCATACCAAGAATTCTTCGCTTACGCCGACGAGATTACGCGCGTCAAATTTAGATTGACGCTTCCCGCCTTCGCCGCTGGCAATACGCTCGCAAGCAGTGTGGGAACAATCAGCACCAATGCCGCTCCGGCGAACGTCAGGAAATGGTCAGGCTGCACTCCATATAATTGGCTGCGCAGCAGGCGTGTAAGAAATAACGCAGCCGTTACGCCCATACCGACACCGACGAACGCTGCAGCCAGAACTCGTGCGGCAAACAGATATAAAATCTGCTTCTGAGTCGCTCCTAAGGCCATTCGAATTCCCACTTCGAGTCGTACGTTGTGCGATCGAATACGACACCACGCCATAGATCCCCACACACGCAAGGAAAATCGCAATCACCGCAAATGAGGTCAGCAAGGCCGCATTGAATCGTGGTTGCGCCACGGAGTCCTCCAGTCGCTGAGTCAAAGTCGCAACATTCCGGATCGCTTGTGTCGCATCGATTTGGTGTACCTGCTGCCGTATCGTTTCGACCAGCCTCTCTGGAGGCACAGAGGATCGCACGACGAAACTTCGGCTGCCATCCTCGTCATCGGGAAGAAAATACAGTTCCGGCCCTGAGGGTGCTGCAATCGAGCCTGCCGTTCCTCGTACGTCTCCCACAACTCCTACGATTTCGAATTGTGTGATCTTGTTGATCAGGTGTCGCCCGATGATGTTCCCGTTCGGACAAGTATTGCCGCGCGAACTGCTGATTCACCAGCGCCCGCGGCTGCCGTGCTCGTGCGTCAGCTTCCGTTAAGTTGCGCCCTGTCAGCAGTGGAATTCCCATCGCTCTGAAGTAGTCATAAGAAACGGCGCGATCTTCCACATTGACGGCGTCCCCGTGCTCCGTGCGTGGTTTCCAGTCCACATCGAAGTTGCTGCGCAAGTGCCAATCCACCGTCGGCAATGCGCTGATCTGCCCAACCGCAGTCACGCCCGGCAGAGATGCAATTCTGGCTTTGCAGATCATCAAAGAATCGCTTCACCACAACCGCTTTCTCATTCCGCGGCAGCTCGATTTCGAATGTCAGCACGTGATCCGGTTGAAATCCCAACGGTGACCTGATCAGATTCCAAAGCGATTCCGCCAGCAGTGAGGCGCCGACAAGTAGCACCAGCGAGAGCGCCACTTGAATCGAAATGAACGCGGCACGGACTTGATTACCCTCTCCGCCCCGCACCCGTACATTGCCCTGCTTCAGATTTGTATTCAGGTCTATGCGTCGGGCCTGCAGCGCTGGCACGCATCCGAACACAATGCCTGTCAGTACCGAGACAGTAAACGTGAACAACACGATCGTCCACTCGACTTCGATCCCGCTGCTCCCAAAGCGCCCGGGGAGACTTCGCCCGAACAAGCGAATCCCGACGAAAGTGGCCAGCAGGCCGAGACCACCGCCGAGCAGCGACAAAATTGTGTTTTCGGTAAGAAACTGAGCGAGAATGCGCCTCTGCGATGCTCCTAATGCCCGGCGTAACGCAACTTCCTGCGTGCGCGTTGTGCCTCGCGAGAGCAGCAGGTTCGCGACGTTGATGCAGGCAATCAGCAAAAGAAGGCCGGAGGCCGCCATCAGCACAAGCAGCGCCGGCTTGGCGCCTCCGTAAAGATAATCACGTAGCGATTCGGCGCCGAACTGCCAGATTGCATCTGTATCGGAGTGTTCTCTTCGCAAGTGCTCGCCAATCGAGCGCAGTTCCTCTTGCGCCGAAGCCAGCGCAATATTTGGCTTGAGCCGCCCCAAGACGTTTACAAACCGAGTGCCCTCGCCGCGATACGTCCATTCAGCCGGATCGAAATGCGACGGCGTCCAAATCTCGATTTTGCGCGGGTACTCCAATCCTGGCGGAAGCACGCCCACGATGGTTGCGCCCTTTCCGTCCAGCTCGATTTCCCGATGCACCACGCCTGGATCGCCCCCGAACAATCTCTGCCATGTGGAGTAGCTGATGATTGCCACCTGAGGCGAATTGGCCCGATCGTCAGCTTCCGTGAATGCCCGGCCCAGCATCGGCCGTATACCGATCGTGTCCCAATATCGTCCACTGACGCTGGCTCCTGCGAGCGGCACCGGAAGCGACGAGCCGGCGATCAAAGTCGGATGATCGAAATAGAAAAACGCAAGCGCGTCAAACGATCTCGAGCGGGCGCGCAAATCGAAGAACCGTGGCACGCTCGACCAATCCGCCCGTAGATTGGCCTCGGAGGCGCACGTCTGCAATGTGGACAACGCGATCTCCCTCGCGATATGGCAGCGCTCGCAGCAGGGCTGCGTGGACAAGAGTGAAAATTGCTGTCGTTGATCCGATGCCCAGAGCCAAAGTGAGCACTGCCACCAGCGTGAAGGTTTTGTCCTTCTTCAGCTGCCGGATCGCGTAGACAATATCTTTCCCCAGACAGTCAAGCCACGGGACACGCTGTGATTCGTAGAACCGCTCTTCTGAGCGCAGCACGTTACCGAACGATTTCTGCGCCTCACAGCGAGCATCTGCGTCACTCAGGCCGGCGGCGCGCAAGCGATCTGCTTCGAGTTCGATATGCGATTGCAATTCTAAGAGGAAATCGCTCATCGTACGTTTGCGCCGCCAACGCATAATTCACCCCTCCTGCCCTTCCGGTCCCAGCACGCGCGCAATAGCCTGGGCCATTGTTCTCCACCGGCTCGCCTCGTCCACGAGTTGCTTGCGCCCTTGCTTCGTCAGCGTGTAGAACCGTGCCTTGCGGTTATTCGACGAGGTTCCCCATTCCGCCGCAATCCACCCTTTGGTCTCCAATCGTTGCAGGGCCGGATAGAGCGCACCATGCTCCACCAGAAGCACGTCTTCCGATTGCTCTTGAATGGCACGCGCGATCCCTTGCCCATGCTGCCGCCCCATTCGCAAGGTCCGCAAGATCAACAGGTCGAGTGTGCCTTGCAAAAGCATGAGCCGATTCCCATCGTCTTGGGTAACCATCTTTCCCGAGTATGCTCCTCTTCGGGTAAGCTGTCAACCCTTGCAGTGCTGCGTGTGGGGCGGGTTGGCAACGCAGTTGCAACCTGCGGCCGGTTTGCCAAACCGGCCAGTTCGCGCGTGCATTTTTTGATGTAGCTCTGGGGTCGGGTTCAGGCCAAACAATATGTGACTGCTGCGGGAAGTACCCTGCTCGAATAGCCGAAGTACCCCAGGAGGTGCGGCGCCCTAGCCGGCATCATTGAGTCATTTCGGTTCAGGAACCCAAAATTTCCGCCCTGTTTACATCCACTTACCAAACTTCTTCCACGCCGGGCTGACCCGCTCCCGCTATCATCGCGACCATCCCCATCAAAAAAGGGGCACGTCGTCGATCTTTGAAATCCGAATATTTTTGTACAGTCAGATTGGCTTCGTTTCGCAAAACGGCGCGAGGGCCGGCGGGGGCAGGCCCTCGGTCTGCGGCGGCCTCCCAGGCCGCCTCGTCGGTCTCGTATGCCACTCAAAATGTAAACTTGGGTTCGTTCCGTAATATGCCGGTCAAGCCCGACAAGTCGCTCTACTGGCTGGGCAAGTACCTATCGCTTGCCCTCACCCTGCCGGCATGCGTGCTGGCCGGGTACGGCATAGGCGCGTTGGTCGATCATTGGCTTCGTTCCGCAATTTTTGGAGTGGTCGGAATCCTCCTCGGAATGGCCGGCGGTCTCATGCAAATCATTCGTGAGCTCACTCGCGAAGATCGCCGAAATGCTGACAAGTAGATGACAGACCAGGATTTATCCAACCGTCTTCGATTCCTCTACTGGCTGACCGCGGCTTTTGGCCTGATTGGGTTCGTTTCGTATTTTGCCCTTCGCGACGCGCGGGAAGCCGTCGGCTTCCTCATCGGAGCTTTGGGTTCGTTCGGTAATTTATGGCTTTTCGTTTGGCTTTCCCGCGTGATCGCCGGCTCCAAACCGTCCGAGAAAAAGCCCCAAAGGGGAGCGCTCTTCATCGGCCGCTATCTGGTTTTGGCTTTGATTGGCTATGCTACAGTAAATGCTTTAGGCGTGACCCCTCTCGCGGTTGTTTTGGGCCTTCTGGCCAGCACGGCCGCCGTCCTGACCTCCTCACTTTTTGAAATCGGCAGGACCTTTACGAGGAAACGTTCCTCAAGCTGAATGCCACACGAACTCTGGATTACCGGGATCTTCAACCACTATTTCGCCGGCATTGCCAACGCCTTTCTGAACGTCTTGCGCTATCCCGCCAACCGATCCGGCGAACCCATGGACGGACTGGATGGTCTGCGAAATTCTGGTCGTGGTGTTCATCCTGATCTTCTTCGGCGTAATTCGCAGCCGTTTTTCAGTCGACCGGCCCGGCAAAATCCAGCACGTTCTCGAAGTAGTCTACGAGTTCATCCACGGCTCGGCCGAGGAGACTGTCGGTGACGACGCACACAAATACATTGCCTTCTTTGGCACCATTTTTCTGTTCATCCTGGCGATGAACATGGTCGGGCTCATCCCCGGGTTCGATTCGCCAACCATGTACCCCATGGTGCCCTTCGGCATGGCGGTCGGAGTGTTTCTCTTCTATCACTCGGCGGGGTTGAAAGCGAACGGCCCTAGTTACATCAAGCAATTCACCGGCCCCATGTGGTATCTGATCCCCCTGATGTTCGTCATCGAGATCATCAGCCACTTCGCGCGGCCATTGTCGCTCACTGTTCGTCTTTACGCCAATATGTTTGCGGGCGAGCAGGTCTACTTAACATTTATTTCACTGACGAAGCTGGTTGCGCCGGTTCTCTTCCTCGCCTTGCACCTCTTTGTCGGATTGCTGCAGGCTTATATTTTTATGCTGCTGGCGATGATTTACGTCGGCGGAGCCGTTTCGCACGAACATTAAGCAAGATACGACTTTAAACCGCTTTCAGTGTGAGCGCCCGGCGTCCCAACGCACGGTGTCGAACCACCTCCTGAGAGCAATTCAATAGGAGAGACAAATGAAGAACAAACTGATGATGCTTGCGGTTGCCATGCTGGCGCTCGCGAGCCCGATTTTTGCCCAGGGGAGTGCCGACGCAGCCGCGTCGAACAACACCCGCAAGGCTGCGGCCTATCTCGCCATGGGCATTGCTTCCGGACTTTGCGGTCTCGGCCAGGGCAGACTTGCCGGTAACGCCGCCGAAGCGATTGCTCGCAATCCAGGCGCTCAGGCGGGCATTCGCTTTGCACTTATCTTCGGCCTGGTGCTGATCGAGTCGCTGGCTCTATACACGTTCGTTATCACCTTCGTCGCACAGTAAACCTTCTTACCTGGTGGCGCGGACGGTCTCGCGAAGCGAGCCGTCTGCGTTCCGCATCGATGTTAAAACTGCAAGGCATCTTCCCCGCCCTGACCACCTGCTTCGACCTTGACGGCGCAGTCTACCCCGAAAAGATCACTTACAACGTTTCGAAGCTCAACCGCATCGCGCTGAGCGGTTATAACGTCTGCGGCTCAACCGGCGAAACACCGCTGATGAACCTCGATGAGCGGCTGCAAGTGCTCGAATGCGTACGCGAGGCTGCAGCGTCGGACAAGATCCTCATCGCCGGGCTCGCCTCCGAAAGCGTACGCGAGAGCATCCGCATGGCGAACCGTGCGGCGGAGATCGGCTACCACGCCGCGCTGGCGCTGACACCGTCCTATTACAAGTCGCAGATGCACCGGCCGGATACGCAGTTGCTGTTCTTCCGAACCCTTGCGGATCAATCGAAGCTGCCGGTCTTGATTTACAACATGCCTGCGGTCACCGGCTACGACCTGCCGGTCGATACCATCGCCCAGCTTTCGGAGCATCCAAACATTGCCGGGATGAAAGACAGCTCGGGCAACCTCGAAAAGATGAGCGAGACGATTAAAGCTGTGAAGCCCGGCTTTCAGGTGCTCTCCGGCTCCGGAATCAACTTCGGCGGAGCGTTGGAGCTAGGCGCAACCGGAGCCATCCTCGCCATTGCGAATGCGGTCCCATACGTATGCCAGACAGTTTGGGAAGCGTTTCGTATGCGCCAGCACGAAGCAGCGCAGGATTGGCAGAACCGCCTTCTGCCTGCGTCGAAGCTGATTCCAGCCAGGCACGGAATCGCCGGGCTGAAGTTTGCGATGGATCTGACCGGATACTATGGCGGCCCTCCGCGCCTGCCGCTGATTCCAGCTTCATTAGCTGCCCAGGCTGAAATCAAAGAAGCGTTGGACGGTCTGCGCAGTTAGTCCGAAGCGCTCTCCTTAATCAATTGTTGATAAACCTCCGCCGCGTGATCGAATACCTTTTTCGCTTCGGGCAGTTCAGACGGCGAGATCGCGCGTGCCTTCTGTGTCCAGCATTGGTGTACGGCGGCGAGGCACCATTCGGCACTGCGGCGCGAAGTGCGAATCGGTTTGCCATCGACTACGACGAAGATCGGATTCGTGTGCGAAGACGGCAGAATCCTCACTGCGACCCAACTGCTGCGATCGATCGGCGTATGGAACGTGACGTCGTGCACGCTTCCATCCGCAGCTACTTCCTGCTGCGCGACAGCTTTGCCGTTCACCACTAACTCGACCGGCACGTTTCGCGTATCGCCGATTCGCGCGCGCTCGAGATCCCAGTACGGCTTCTCCGCATAGCTGAGGTCGTGCAAGCCGGAATCCGGCGTCGGATCCAGACGCGCAGCGACCTGCACTCGGGCCGTGATCGTTCCGGGAGAGCTTAAACGCACTTCGCTGCCGTGAGTTCCCATTTCCACGCCGTTCACGCTGAAGTCCATCAGGTGGCTCCGCCCGTCGGATACATAAGTCCTACCGAGCCGAACCGCATCGAGCCACTTAGCATAACTCAATGCGCCGTCTATCTTGGCGTAGCCTCTCCCTTGTCCAACCCGCCCGTCGTAGATACAGGGAAAGTCCGTCTCGCCTGAGATACGGGTACGAAAGCCTGCGTTCAGCGTGTGATACCAGATACTCAACTCCCAAACATAGGGCGTGTCTCCTGCAGAGATGAAGTCCACAGCGCCCGGTTGAGTAACATCCGCGATGTATTCATTCGCCCCGATGCCGTCAAACGCGGGCATCTCGAACGAGGGCAGGTCGCGTCCACTTACTTCGAGGCCCCAACCCGAATGCGCGAAACCCGCAGCGGCGCCCTGCGACTTCGCCCAGCGCAGAATGGGGAGATCCCAAGTCGGCCAATCCTCTATCCGTTTGGTACCCGGATAGTCCTGCTGATGCAGTCCGAGTAAAACGAGATGCCCGGCGTGACTTGAAGGAAACCCGGAAACCTCCAGGTCATAGTGCATCAGGCAGGAGGGGATGGAAAGCTTATCGTCGCTGCCGGTAAAGAACTGCTTTTGGTAGTAGTAATCAGGGCCCCAGGTCAGTACCGCAGCAATATTTAAGTTCTCGCCCCGGACCTGCCGGTTCATATCCGAAGGCAGAACGCCTTCGCTCGGATTCTGATAATGCGAGCAGCCTGCGGCATGGATATGATGATCGGTCGAATACCAGCCGAACTTCGAAGGATTGATCCACCGTGCTAACTGGAAGCTAAGTTCCGCCGGACCAGCGGCAGTAACAGGAAGCTCCTTTGTGTGAGTAATGTACTCGGGACCTCCGGTAACTGTGATCGTGTAATAGCCATCCGGCAGGCTGATAGTTTCTCCGTCGGCCCGATAAATCTGCGGCTGAAAAAAGAAATCAGGAGCGAGGCGCTTCGACGGATTCGGGTAAAGCCGGTTCTGTCGGTCGCGTATGACAAACGACGCGATGGCCGGCTTGCCGTTCTCATCCTGAACGTGCAGTTTGATGCGATGTGCCGCCCGAGCATCAAACACGATTAGAACGTCGTTGCGGAAGCCAATATCCTGTGAACCCTGACCGACGTTGAAGCTGATTTTTGCAGCGCGTTGTCCGGCGTCGCGGCTATAGATTTCGAGGATTTGATACTCGAGGCCGAGGCCGGTCAGCGGATCGTTCATCGGCTGTTTATTGAACAGCGTAAAGTCGGCCCAGCGCTCGGACACATCGCGCGCTGTAAGCTGCATCTTCGGTTCGGGATCGTTCTTAGACGGCACATACACTCGGCCGCTGTTCGGGCTCTCAACACGCAGCGCCGCTGTGACATGGGCGCTGTTGGTGACCTTCACCAGAAACAAACGGGTGCCGTCTTCGACCAGCTCCGGTTTGGCTGTGCCGGCCGAGACCTTCACCCGGCTCTCTGCGTTGATGTCAACCGCCACCAGAACATACGGATCCAAGACCTTCTGGATGTCAGCAACTGCACGGTTTTCATCAGCTAGGCTGATCGCGTCGTTGATGCGCTTCTGGGCAGATGCGGGAAGCGGCTGCCCGAGAAAATCGAGCGCCTCTTCGAGTTGGCGGATGTGGAGCGCAAACGGCTGCAGCGAAACCGACTCTTGGGGTGCGGCAGCGGCGCAGAACGTGAGCAGAAGAACCGTTGCAATCAGAGATCGAGGCATCCTCGATTAGCTTATTGCATTTCCGCCGCACGGATGCAGCATCGTCATGTGGATTTAAAATGAACGTATGGAACTGCTTGTGAACGGCAAGCGCTCGACGGTCTCCGTAGACCCCGAACGGCCCCTCCTGTGGGTGCTTCGAAACGAGCTGGATCTCACCGGAGCCAAATACGGCTGCGGTGAAGGCCAGTGCGGGGCCTGTAGCGTGTTAATCGATGGTGAGTTGCATCGCTCATGCATCACGCCGGTCGGCACTGTCGCGGGAAAAACCATCACTACGATCGAGGGCATTGCCGATGGCGAGCGCCTTCACCCGGTGCAGGAGTCGTTCATCGAGTGCGACGCCATGCAGTGCGGCTACTGCACTTCGGGGATGATTGTGTCGGCGGTTGCGCTGCTGCGAAAGCATCCCACGCCATCCGAGGCCGTGATCAAGCAAGAGCTTGAGGGCAACATCTGCCGTTGCGGCGCTTACAGCCGCATCGTGGCAGCTGTTCAGAAAGCATCCCACACCATGACAGCGGAAGCAAGGAGAGAGCGCCATGCTTGAGCTAGAGACGCCGACGCGCGCCTTAGATCGGCGCAGTTTCCTAAAGTCAATCGGCGGAGGACTGGTGATCGTCTTCGCGGCCGGCCACACCGACGCGCAGGAATCCGGAGGTTCCCACCGCCGCGAGGGAGAGGAACTTCCCGACAACATTGCGGCGTGGCTGCAGATTGCGCCGAATGGGGCGATTACCGCATTCACGGGAAAAGTAGAAGTGGGGCAGAACGTGCGGACCTCGCTTACCCAGGCCGTCGCTGATGAACTGCGCTGCACGGTCACCGACGTGCAGCTCGTGATGGGAGACACCGCTCTGGTGCCTTGGGACATGGGGACGTTCGGCAGCCGTACCACGCCGACGATGGCGCCCGAGCTGCGAAAAATGGCCGCAACCGCGCGAGAGATTTTGATCGACACGGCGGCAGCCGAATGGAAGACGGATCGCAGCGGACTGACGATCGCGAACCGCTGTGTCATCGACAACGCGTCGGGTAAGAAATCGGGCTTCGGCGAGCTGGCGGCAAAAGTGGATTGGGTCCACGCCATCGGCAAAGACAGCCTCATTACCGCGCCGACGGAGTGGCACGCCGCGGGAGTCAGTACACCAAAGTTGAACGCCCGCGAGTTCGTTACCGGCAAGCACAAATATCCGTCCGATCACAAGGTCTCCGACATGCTGTACGGCCGTGTGCTGCGGCCGCCGAGCTTTGAGGCCAAGCTCGTCTCCGCCGACACAAGTGCTGCTGAGAAGATGCAGGGCGTCACTGTTGTGCGGGATGGCGATTTCATTGGCATAGCAGCGCGTGATGAACATGTCGCGTCACAAGCATTGCAAAGCATTGACGCGAAGTGGCAGGAGCAGCCGCAGATCTCGAACAAAGACCTGTTCTCTTATATCAAGCAGAATCTTGAAGCCCCGGAGGGCCGCGGTTCGCGCACAACCGGGTCCATCGAAGCGGGCTTACAGTCGGCTGCGAAAACTCTGCGCAGCACCTACACCGTCGCTTACATCGCGCACACTCCTTTGGAGCCGCGTGCGGCGGTGGCCGAATGGCACGGCAATAAGTTAATCGTCTGGACCGGTACGCAGCGGCCTTTCGGCGTCAGAGAGGAGCTGGCAAGCGCCTTCGGCATACCGCAGACGGACGTTCGCGTCATTGTTCCGGATACCGGTTCGGCGTATGGCGGCAAGCACAGCGGCGAGTACGCGGTTGAGGCTGCCAAGCTCGCCAAGCACGCGGACAAACCGGTGAAGCTGGTGTGGACACGCGAAGAGGAGTTCACGTGGGCGTATTTCCGCCCCGCCGGCGTCATTGACGTAACCAGCGGAGCCGGCGCGGACGGAACGCTCACCGCCTGGGAGTTCCACAACTATTTGTCCGGTCCGTCAGGTGTCGATACGCCCTACGAGGTTGCAAATCGGAAGGTCGAATTTCATCCGGCCAAGTCGCCGCTGCGGGAGGGATCGTATCGCGGGCTTGCATCCACTGCGAACCACTTCGCGCGCGAGTCGCACATGGATGAACTAGCCGTCGCGTGCGGCATGGACCCGCTGACGTTTCGGCTGAAAAATCTAAAGAACGATCGCATCCGCGCCGTACTGGAAGCGGCAACGAACCGGTTCGGATGGCCGCAAAGCAAGCGCGGTGACAAAACCGGTTTCGGTCTCGCGTGCGGCACGGAGAAGGGCGGATACACGGCCTGCTGCGCAGAAGTAAGCATTGAGCCGGACCACAGCGCGCGTGTAACGCGAGCGGTGGTCGCCTGGGACTGCGGAGCCGTCGTCAATCCGGAGCACTTGAAGAATCAAGTAGAAGGCGCGATTATGATGGGACTCGGCGGCGCGCTGTTTGAAGCCATCGAGTTCGCAAACGGCCGCATTCTGAATCCGAAGCTCTCGAAATATCGCGTGCCGCGTTTCAGCGACGTCCCGAATATAGAGGTTCTGCTCATCGACCGGAAAGACATCCCGTCTGCCGGCGCCGGCGAGATCCCAATTGTCGGAATCGCACCCGCAATTGCCAATGCAATTTTCAATGCGACAGGGATACGAGTGCGTTCGATGCCCATTCTGCCCTCGCTTGCGCAGCAGATGACGCAAGCGTGAAGCGGCGCGGCACCCCGCGCTTCGCCTCAGAACCATCGAGGCACGTTACGGCGGTATTGTCTCCATTCATCACCGAACTCTCGTGCGAGCTGTCTTTCCTCGCGTCGAATCATCATTTCCACGGCAATGATGTTCAGGGCAGTAAGGACGATTCCCGACGGTGAGCCGAGAAATAACGCTGCCCCCAGGAAAATGAATAAGTTGCCGCCGATATACAACGGATTTCTTGAGAATCGAAAGGGACCGGAAGTAATCAACTGTCTCTGGGGCACGAGCGAGATGACTCTCATATGATGCTGGTAAAACGTAAATGCCGCCCACACTCGTATAAGAAAGCCGAGCGCGATGAGTAAGCAGCCGAGAGTACGCGTAAAAATCGAATGAAAGGCAGTTATGCCGAGAAGGAAATCGATTTCTCTTCCCAGATAGCCGACGCCAAACCCCACGAAAACTACTCCACAGTTGTGGAGAATACTTTTTAGAACGTTAACCGCCATGTTTTTCAGTGGTAAGACGCGTTGATCCGCACCCCGCCTATTCCTTTCTGCCGATGGCGAAATTGGGGACGATCCAAATGACGGTGACCAATGCAATCAAAACCATTGCGAGTTGTGCATGGAAGTACGCGAGGGGCACCGCGACCACATACAGAGCGAGGCTGGCGAGATGCTTGCCCCGTTCTGCAGCATCCCCGCGTTCGAGATTTCCGGAGCGTCGCAAATGGCGATGAATCGCGAGCCGCAGCAGAAGAAAGGAGAAGCCGGTGACGACCATGGACACGCCGTACAATGAGACCGCGAAGGAGTCAATGTTCTTTTCGATCACATAGGCGGTGAAGAATGGCAGTAAGGAGAGACACAAAAGAAAACCCAGATTTGCGTAAAGAATCAAGCGGTCTGCCGATTCGATACGTTCGACAAGATGCTGATGATTGATCCAATAGATACCGGTAAAAGCAAACGAGACCAGGTAGATCAGGAGAATGGGAACAATGGCGTAAAGACCCGCGGCGCCATCCTGATGCGGCACCTTGAGTTCCAACACCATGATGGTAATGATGACGGCGATGACACCATCGGAAAACGCTTCGAGCCGAGCGGTCGAGGGCGGTTTTTGGGGCATGGGCGTAGCGCTCAGCGCGACAGATTTGCCAGGACCACGTCGGAGCGCTCCTGCACTCGTTCGACGACAACCTCATGGCCATCGGGAGAGATGTCGAAATCGTGAATGTCGAAATCGGGAGTGAAGTTGGTCAACTGCCGCTCGGTGCCGGTTTCGAGGTCGAGAAGCCAGAGGTTTTTGTGGCGAATGTCACCTCGCAGAAAAACGAGACTCCGTGCTCCACGCTGAAATGTCAGATGTCGAGCGCCCCGGCTCAGCATCAGAGCGGGAAACGCAAAAGGCGCGGCGTCGGCCGTGGCAGCTTTCACAGGAAATGTGGTGCCGATATCGGGTCCGGAGTAGACAACAAAGCGGCCGTCGGGCGCCCATGCGGGATCAACCGAGTACTCCCTGAGAAAAACAGCAGGCGATCGGCCATCGACGGGTACGCGGAATAAGTGCGGGACGCCGCGATCATCTGCCGCGGAGATGATTGAACGGCTATCCGGCGCCCAGGCGGGAGCGCCCTGTAAGTTGAGCGCATCGGAGACAATCCGGGCATTCGTGCCGTCAACCTGCATCACGTACAGGAGCGATTGGTCGCGCTGCCGGACTGAGAATGCAATGTGCCGTCGATCGGGGGAAATCGCGGGACCCGCAAAGACTCTCGCTCCGTCACTGCTCCACAGTTCGGTGCTGGTTCCGTTCGCGACCTTCCAAATACTTTCTCCCGTGCCGGTTTCAGAAACATACAGAAGAAAATCCGGACCCAAGCGCGGGGAGAACCCGGTGCTTGTCGTCAGCGAGATTCGCACAGCGTTGGATACGCCTACGGGTGAATCACCGATCGCGAAGCGCCAGAGTGTCCTCTTCGGGCTTGTTAACGTGGCGACCAGACGCCGACCATCGGCGCTGGCCGCCAGTGACGTATAGAGGTCAGGGCCAGAGGTCAGCCTATGCGGGGCGCGGCGCTCGACGTCGATGCTATACAGCCACGGCCCCGAACCATCGGGATCGCTAGCGAGATAGAGCAGCGTTCTCCGATTTAACAGAACCGGATTACTGACGCGCGCGTTGTGCGATGTGATCCGTTCAGGTCTTCCGCCGGTGGGAGCGAGACGCCAGATGTCCAGTTTGTCCGGAAGGGAACCCTGGACGAAGTAGATGTAGGCGCCGTCTGGCGCCCACAACGGAAAATGCGAGTGCTGCCCCGGCGGCGCAGTGAAGATGGGCTTGGGCGCCGATTGCCGGCTGCGGCCGGAGACGAAAAAGGGATCGCCGGGGCCGGGCGTGTGGTAAGTCAGGCGAGAGCCGTCGCGCGACCAATCGAACTCGGCTACACCTTCGAGGTAAGGCCTTGTTCCTCCGCCTAGCTTTGGCACCGCCCAAACCCCGATCTCGCCGCCATTCAAGCCTTGCTGCTTGCGACGCCAAAATGTGACCAGTGAGCCGTCTGGCGAAAACGCCAAGTTGCGGAGTGACGGATTATCGATGAGTCCCGGAACCCTGCCGCGCGTCAGGTTATGGAAGTGTCCCGAGCCGGCCTGCGTAAGCCAGACATCCATCTGTCCGTCCCGGTCCGACAGAAAAGCGATGAATTGACCGTCGCGCGATATGGTAGCGGCTTCTTCCATGCCGTCGAAGTTGCTAACGGTTTGAAATCGTGCCTCGGCGATGGGGCTGCGCCAGAAGTACTCCGACCGTTGTAGCCAAAGGCTCACGCCAAGGATCAGGGCAAGCGCCGCTCCAGACAGCAGCAAAGCGAGCCTCCGTCCGGCAACAAAGCTCCATTTCGGCGAGTGCGGCGGCTCAGCAGGCTTTTGCAGGGGCACAAGGGCCGCGGGCGTATTGCTCTCGTTCCCCGCTGCGCGCAGATTCCGGCTGCGAGCCCAAGTATCCAACTCCGTCCGAAACGCGTAAACCGAACCAATCCGGTCATGCAGGTGGCGATGAACGGGCATCCCCTCGCGCTTCTCCCATCGTTGGACGGTGGTCACGTCGCGGTTCAGGTATGCCGCGATCTCCTTCCACGAATCCAAGCGGTCTTCCGGTGGTCTCACAGGCGGCGACGTATCGAGGGAGGGATTACCCATCGCACTCTTCTGATCGGGGTCTCGCGAATCCAGGGTTAAGAATCCAGGAACTAAATTGTAACGCTACTGGTAACGCCCGCAGCAAAGCGCGGCATTGAGCGGCAAACAGCGGGAATACCAATGTTCTGCGCATTGCCGTTTGCCCGCGCGCACCCGCGTGTCCCATCCTTAACTACACACGTTCCAAATGCGTGAATTCAATCTGGAGAGATTCATGAACAGCAAATTCGTTGGACCGGCGCTACGTATGGTTGTGGTGCTGGCGCTGGCGGTAGACACGGGCGCTCTGGCCCAAACTCGCAGCCATATGAAATTGCGCGGGGTAATCAATGACTTCACCCCCGCATCGGTGGTTTCACCCGGCGGACCGTGGGAGGTTCGCGGCCCCTGGTCGCTGGCGGTTAGAGGAAAGCATGGTGAGGCCGAATGCAAGGCCGACTTTTCCGCGGCTCTGACCATGGAGCGCTCGGACCTCGGCGTAGTGCAGAACGGCGGCGGCGACTTGAACAATCCCATGGGTCGTATGTCGCATACGCACCACATCACTTTGACAGATGGCGAGGTTACGATTATCCCGGGCGGAATCGAAGTAACGGGCCCAGCCACGGTTACGGCGAACGGAGCGTTCCCGCCGCCCTTCGGGTCGGAACTTCCCACCTTAACGATCGACATCACCGGAGGGACGGGGGAGAACAGCGTTCCCTATTCGAACATCACCCTGGTCTTCGGGACGCCGGCTTCTCATCATTTCGGCGCGCAGCCTCTCCACGGTGTTGTTCGCATTTCGAAGGATGAAGAACACGAGCATTTAAGACAGCATGATCAATAGGCGCAAGCCTTAATGCGCGTTTGGGATAGCACCGAGGCCGGAACGAGGGCCGGCATCGCGGCGGAACAGAGTGTCGTCCGAAACGGAACCTTCTTGCAAGAATCGCGTACAGATCATTGAGCATAGCTTTACCCGCTCCGCCCAAATCGGATGCAATGCTAATCTCCGAGGAGAATACGCGTGAACAGTAGAGTCATGCCGGTCTGTCTGCTTACTTGCGTTTGTCTCGCCGCGCTTGCGCAGACACCCTCGTTTACTGGCCGTTGGATTGTCACTCAAGACTTCTTCGGCACTCCTCGCTATATGCGATTGCAGCTCGAACAGAACGGCTCAAAGCTCAGTGGCGAGCTCAATGGCGACAAACTCGAAGGGACCGTAAAAGGCAGCACGATTCACTTCGTGGCGAGCAACGAAAGGAAGGACACCTTCGAGGTTAAGGGCACGTTCGCGCGAGGAGTTCTGACGGCGACGATGATCGCTACCGATGCCGGTACTCGGGACCACCCCTACACCTTCTCGCTCACGGCAACGCCCGCGCCGAAAGTGGAACACCGGGCAGGTCAACGCCACGAATTCACGCCGACCGTTTTCTATCGACAGTTTTCCGCGCTTAATAAGCCTGTTCTAACGGTGGCGCCCGGCGACACCATCCACACCACCACGGTAGATGCCGGCGGGACTGATGAAAACAATATTCGCCGCGTTGCCGGCGGCAATCCGGAGACGGGCCCGTTCTACGTTGAGGGTGCAATGCCTGGGGACGTGCTTGTCGTGCACATCAACAAACTTCGCCTCAATCGCGATTGGGCCAGCAGCGATGATTCCCTTGTGGATCGCAGCCTTAACTCCGATCTGGCGGTCAAAATGAAGGATGTGGGCAAGGAAGTTCGATGGCATCTTGATCTTGCAAACGGCACCGCGTCGCCCCAAAAGTCTGGCGACCACTTAGCGCAGTTTAGTATTCCGCTAAAGCCGATGCTCGGTTGCATAGCTACCGCGCCGAGCGTTTCGGGAGCTGCGCCGGGCACCGGCGACTCCGGCTTCTACGGCGGCAACATGGATTTCAATGAAGTTGGCGAAGGCGCAACTGTCTATCTACGCGTTTCAAACCCCGGCGCATTGCTTTACTTCGGCGATGCACATGCGACGCAGGGTGACGGTGAAATCAATGGCAACGCGCTGGAGACCTCGATGGACGTTGAACTCACGGTCGACGTCATTTCCGATAAACGTATTAGCGACCCTCGCGTCGAAACCGCTGACGCGATCATCACGATGGGGCTCGATGGCTCACTCGATGACGCGTTCAAGGAAGCGACCAGCGACATGGCAGCTTGGCTTGCCGAGGATTACAAGCTCACGCCTTCCGAGATCGCCCAGGTGATTGGAGTTGCCGCCGAATACAGAGTGAGCGAAGCCGCAGATCGCAATGCCGGTGTTGTGTTGAAGTTGAGGAAAAAGTATCTCCAACCGCTCGCGCCCGTGGCGAAGTGAGTCGTCAATACCTGTCCGCGCCCACGTCGCCGTATGCGTGTTCCGACTTGCGTGCACATCGAAGGAGCTCCGAAATGGCATACATGAAGGCGGCAGTCCTGCATTCACCCGGTGCGGTGTATGGCTCACCGCTAATTATTGAGGACGTGCCGAAACCGGAACCAAGCCGCGGGCAAGTCTTGATCAAAGTACGCGCCTGCGGGGTCTGCCGAACGGATCTGCATATTACCGAAGGCGAGCTGCCTCCTATCGCGCAACCGGTAATTCCGGGCCATCAGATTGTCGGCGAAATCCTGAGTGGCGAAACGGCAGAGCTTCCGCTGGGCACGCGTGTGGGAGTTTCCTGGGTCGGCGGAGTGGACGGCACGTGCCTGTACTGTAAGCGCGGGCTCGAGAATCTCTGCGATTCACCTACGTTCACCGGATATGGCGTGAACGGAGGCTACGCCGAGTACGCGGTCGCGCGCTCCGATTTCGTATTCCCGATTCCGGGCGCTCTTGACGATTTGCATGCCGCGCCGCTTCTCTGCGCGGGCATCATCGGCTTTCGTAGCCTTCGCGTAGCCGGAGTCGAGCACGGCGACCGCGTCGGACTCTTCGGCTTCGGAGCATCGGCGCATCTGGCGATTGCGGTGCTGCAGGCATGGGACTGCGAAGTATACGTTTCGACGCGCGGCGAATCGCATAGCAACCTGGCTCGCTCGCTGGGCGCAACATGGGTCGGCACGGAGAAAGAGCTTCCGCCGGCTCAACTCGATCGTGCCGTGACCTTCGCCCCCAGTGGCGATGTCGTTATCGCGGCGTTATCGGCGTTGCGAAAGGGCGGGGTCGTCGCGATCAATGCGATTCATCTCGACCGGATGCCGGAGTTTGATTATGATCGCCTGCTTTGGGGCGAACGGCAGATTCGCAGCGTCGCCAATATGACGCGCAGCGATGCGCGCGGTTTTCTGAAGCTCGCGGCTGATATCGGACTGCGTCCGCAGGTGACTGTTTTCCCGTTGGAACAGGCCAATCAAGCGCTGCAGGCAGTCAAGGCCGACTCAGTTGATGGCGCGGCGGTGTTAGCGCCCGGAGCTTGATTTACGGCGTCGCAGGAACAAGTTCGTTCACTGCACGGCTCCAGTGAACCAGAGTGGCCCGCAGTTGCTCGAGCTGTAGCGGCTTCGGCAGGTAGTCATCCATGCCGGCGGCGAGACAACGGTCACGATCACCCGGCATGACATTTGCTGTGAGGGCAATGATAGGGGTGCGGCACAAACCGTTCGACGCTTCATGTTCGCGAATTTTGGAACTGGCCGAATAGCCGTCGGCTCCGGGCATTTGACAGTCCATCAGAATGACACCGTACTGATTGGTCTTCGCGAGTTGCACGGCCATTTCGCCATCGCAGGCGAGATCCCACTCCCACCCCAGCTTTTGAAGCATACGCGTCACTACGCGCTGGTTGATCACGTTGTCCTCGGCGATTAAGACTCGTGCGCGATGCTCAGTCGTCATGCCGCTCAGCGGTAGTGCGACGCGGGCGACTGGCGACTCGGCGGTAGCAGTTCCTAGCGCCAGGTTGAGTTTAAACCAAAATGTTGAGCCACGGTTCACAGCGCTGGTTACTCCGACCGATCCGCCCATCAGCTCCGCCAGCCGGCGCGAAATGGCGAGCCCAAGACCAACGCCACCGTGCCGGCGCGTACTGGAAGCGTCAACCTGGCTGAATGGCTGGAAGAGTCTCGCCTGCGCCTCATCGGAAATGCCTGTCCCTGTGTCGCGGACGGCCATTGAGAGCGTGCCGATTCCGTCCAGCCGTACTTCGCAATTAACGCTGCCGCGATCGGTAAACTTCACCGCATTGGTCATGAAATTTACCAGGATCTGCTGAATACGATTGCAATCTCCAATGAAGAAGGAAGGCAGCGCGTCGGGGTAGTCAATTGAGAATGCGAGCCCCTTCGCGACTGCAGTTGCACGAACAAATCCAGCAGCACGATTTACCGTTGCCCGAAGGTCAAAAGGCGCGGCATCGATACGCAGCGTTCCGGCCTCGATTCTGCTGATGTCCAGGATGTCATTCACGACCGAGAGCAAGCTGTCGGCAGATTGGCGGACGGTCTCGGCGCATTCTTTTTGCTCCGCGCTTAATGAGGCGTCGCACAGCAATTCAGTCATTCCGAGAATGCCGTTCAACGGGGTCCGGAGCTCGTGACTGACATTGGCGAGGAACAAATCCTTGGCACAATTGGCGGCTTCGGCCTCTGCCTTCGCCTCGCGAAGCGCGCTTTCGACCTGCTTGCGCGCGGTGATGTCATCGACGGTGCCGACAGTTCCTACCGGCTTGCCATCCCGATCGTGAATAATTGCCGAGCGGCCGTGCGCCCATCGGATCTCGCCATTGGGCAGCAGCATGCGATACTCATGCTCATAATTCCGGCCTGAGGCGTTCGCCCGGGTCCAACCGGTCACAAGCGCTTCGATATCTTCAGGGTGGATTCTGCTCACCCATCCGAAACCAAGCGCCTCCGATTCCGGCATGTCCAAAATGGCCGTGGTGCGCGGATTCACATAGGTCGCATAGCCATCCAGATTTGCTCGAAAAATGCCGAGCGGGCAGGAAACACTCAAGCCGCGGAACAGTTCCTCGCTGGCGCGCAGTTCTGCGATGCGGTTTTCGCGTTCAGTCGCATCCCAGCAAACTCCCATGCCCCCGAGCACGCGACCACTGGCGTCGCGATGGAAGGTGCCCTTTACAACCACCCAACGAAGTTCTCCATCGGACCGCATGATCCGGTAATGGATTTTCCAATCAGACGCTTCGTCCTGCAGCTGTCGAATTTCCTTCTCGATGCGTTCCCGATCCTCGGGATGCAGGCAACTTAACCAGGCTTCACGAGAACCGTCGAAGGTGTCCGGTTGCAGACCAAAGATGCGCTGGGCCAACGGTGACAATACGGAGCGGCCCGTTGCGGCGTCCCACTCCCAGTAGCCCATCTGTCCAGCCTCGAGCGCCAGCGCCGCCGTTGCTTCACTTTTGTGTAAACGGCTTTGATGTTCGCGGAACTCGCGATCCCGGCGCTCCAGCGCGTCGGTGTAGGAAATTAGATTGCGCCGGACAACACGATGCTCAATCTGCTCCACTGCTTCGGCAGACAGATCACGCAGGAGTGCGATCTCACGCTCGCCTGTGTGAGTGTGCGGGATAACATCGATAGCGCAAATCGCACCAATGCGAAGTCCTCCGTTCGTGATCAGCGGCGCGCCAGCGTAAAAGCGAATTCCAGGAGTTCCAGCAACGAAAGGATTGCCGGCAAACCGAGGGTCAAGAGTTGCGTCGGGAACGATCAGTACTTCGTCCGATTCGATGGTGTGGCTGCAAAAGCTGAGACTACGAGGCGCCTCTGTTCCCTGGACTCCGAAGCAACTTTTGATAAAAACCCGCTCGCGATCAAGGAAGGTCAGAAAAGCAAAAGGCGACTTAAAAAGGTGCGCTACCAGACGCGTCAGCCGGTCAAAACACGGTTCCGGAGGCGTATCGAGCATCTCGTACGCATGGAGGGCGGCGATTCGCTCCATTTCCCGATCTGGTAGCTGAGAAAACATGGTTGTACGACTGTGATGTAGGTTCGCCCACACCCAGTTGGCGACGTCGCCTGTGGCGGTCTTTTCACTTTTCGGTCAGATCCGGGGAAAATTCACCCAGACCCGGGGCATTTGCGGCTACCAGGCCCCCAGCAGCCGGCGCAGAAGGACCATTTGTGCCAAGTGATACGCATTATGATCGGCGATCAGAAGCACCTCGCGGAGGACGGTTTGTCCATCGCCGTGCGGGATCCGGGCGAATAGATCGGTGGCCGGATTCTCGACTAACTTGACCACGGCATCAAGATCTGCCTGGAATGCCGCTACACTCTTGTCCCACGCTGCCTCGTTTGGCGGCTCCGGAGCTTTCGGCCAATAGCCGCCCGGAAAATCGGGCGACACGTGTTTCGGATTGCGGGTGAATTCGAGGATATCCCACTGGGCAATGCGAAGGTGCTCCAGCACTTCCCAGGGCGAATGCTCGGCGCCTTGCGGCCGCTTGCCGCAGACGGCGGCGGGCACATCCTTTGTAGCCGCTTCGAAATTGGCATGCGCTCCGCCGTCTTTCAGTAGATAGACCAAATGTTCTCGTAGGGATTTATCTTTATCCATCGTTGTTCCTCTTTCTGTGCGATTCACGAACCGATGCGCCGGGCGCGAAATTCTCCTTCGAGTTTCCATCTTTTGGCGTCCGGCTCCAGGGCTTCGCCGATCCAGTGAAACGAATTAGCTGCGATGTCGGTGAAAATCCAGCGGATAGGCACGCCGTTCGAGTGACTGCCCAGTTGAACGATATCGTCGCCGACGCGGCGGCCGATCAACTCGTCCCGGAGGCCGCCGAGCGGGTTGATCCAGGTGATACGCCAAGCCTGGATGGACGGATCCCAGATGCGGAGTGTAGTCCCGTACATGTTCAGGCTGGTGTCGATACTGGGGCTTCGATCTTCCCGGCGGGGCATGATCCACACATCCTGCACGCCCCGCCCCTCGAGTATGCGCGCGAAGTGAGCTTCGCCTTTAATATCCCGGTCGGCCAGATTGACGCGATAATGGATCACGTCCAGTTCCCAGCTTCCGAGCAGCCATCCATAAAGGTCGGCCTCCTCAGAAATTTCGTCCGAACGGACGCTCGACGCAAGCGCCGTGGGAGTCTGCTGCATCTGTAATGTTGTCACTTATGGACCTCCTTGCTACAACTGTTATGCGGCCTGAGATGGAGCGAATTCTTGGCAAAAATTGCGGCTGAATTAGAGTGCGCGCTGGCGGCGCGAGAGGCAAATGGCAGCCTGGGTAAAGCGCTGCCCCGAACGCTTGCGCAGGGCCGTGGCTGGAAGGTCAGCGACATTGTGTGCACGTCTGGTCCGCGAGACCGTGCTTTCGAGGAGCAGCATACATCGACGTCCATCGCGATCGTGGCGGCGGGCAGTTTTCAATATCAGTGTGGCGCCGGACGCGAGTTGATGACGCCAGGCTCGCTCTTGTTGGGCAACGCGGGCCAGTATTTTGAGTGCGGGCACGATCACGCATCGGGAGACCGCTGTATCGCCTTCACTTACGATTCGGACTTTTTCGAAGAGCTTGCCTCGGATGCGGGCGCCCGCTGCTCGACGCCGGTATTTCGCGTTCCGCGAATTCCGGCATTGCGGGAATTATCGCCACACATCGCAAAAGCGTGTAGCTATTTGATGCACGACGGCGTGGGCTTCGAGGCGTGGCAGGAACTCGCCATTCTGCTGGCCGTTCAGTCGATTCGGCTCGCCAATGGGGCTGGCACTGAAGCCAACGAGGCTATGCCGGGCGCGCTCGCGCGTGTCACACGTGTCGTTCGTCTCATCGATAAGAACTTAGATGCGAAGCTCGACTTGACCTTTTTGGCGCAACAAGCGCGGCTCAGCCCCTATCATTTTCTGCGTACCTTCGAATCCGTGACGGGTCTCACACCGCATCAGTACATCCTCCGGGCACGTCTGCGTGAGGCGGCAATGCGACTGATTGCGGAGCGGGATAGAGTCCTCGATGTAGCGCTGGCTTGCGGGTTCGGCGATGTATCGAACTTCAATCGCGCATTTCGTATGGAGTTCGACGAATCGCCGAGAGCTTATCGCGGTGGGTGAGCACATTCGCGGGGCAGATTGATAACCTGCCGCCGATTTGCCAAATCGGCCTTTGACTTTGCATATTTTCCAAGAGACAGAGGCTGCGTCCTGAGCACACTCATTCAGGTGGGGCGGGCGATCTTGTCGCCTGCCATGTCCGAGTAATGATCCACTCAAGACGGCGGCTACCGCATTGGGTACCGGACGATGTACCGGTTTTCGTGACATTTCGTTTGGCGGGCAGCTTACCGAATCGGGTTTGCGCATGTGCGGTCAAGCAAGCTACTGGCGGCGCCCGTTTTGTTGCCGCAGACAGTGAACTAGATCGCGCCGCCTTGGGTCCAGTTTGGCTGCGCGACACTCGGGTGGCCGACATGATGATAGATGCGCTACAACATGGGGCTTCGGTTAAGCGATGGTACTTGTTACACGCTTTTGTAATCATGCCGAATCATGTACATCTGGTCTGGACGCCGAGCCGCTCCATGACATGCGTTCTGCGGTGGTTTAAGAGCGCGACGGCTAAGCGAGCAAAACGGCTTTTGGGCCTGAGTGTGAAAGCTTTCTGGCAGGAAGAGTCGTATGATCATTGGATCCGCACGGAGCAAGAGCTACAGAAGACAATCCGCTACGTCGAATGGAATCCGGTGAAAGCTGGGCTCGTACGCTCCGTCGAAGAATGGCGTTGGTCTAGCGCGCATCGGGCAATAATACCGGAAACGCGGACGGCAAGACCGTCCGCGCCACTCGCCCGTCAACATTATCTGGAGTAGCTTTAAGACCCTCCGATCACCGCGCGAAGCCTGCTTCCGAGGTGGTCACGAGCGGCGCCCAACGGAACTCGCCCGGCGCGATGCCGCGCAGTTCGGCTTGACGGTAGGCTGCAATCTGAATCGGGATGATTTCCGCGATCGGCGCGAATCGTTCGGGCAGGGGTTCCGGCCAGGGGCACAAGGGTTCGAGCTCGGCTCCACTTACCCGTCGTCCGATCCAACGCACCTGGCCTCCCATGCGCACCAGGTCCTGCGCCAGCGCCGCATCCAGATCAAGCGTCGCCGATTGCGTGCCGATAATGAGGCAGCGAAACTTGTCGTCGACCACTTCCACCAGACCGTGCCGGAACTGCGCGCACGACGTACCCACCGCGGGCATCTTTGCGGTCTCGTGCAGCAGCAGCACCGCCTCTTGAACAGATCCCAAAGCGGGACCGCGCGCCAGCAGGTACAGCGGCGAATCGGTCTCCAGGAATGATCGCCACTCGTTGCTCTCCGACACGCACGCAGGAATCCAATTCGATAACGTTTCAGCCGCGGTCTCCAGCTCGGCCTGTGCGCGCGCGAGCTCCCCAGATATCGCCGCATCGAGAAGCGCAAATGTCGCCAGCGTTGCGGTGTAGCTCTGGATGGCGACGAACTGATCGGGCGGACTGTGCATCACAATCGCTTCATCGGCGCCCGAAGCGAGCGCACTGCCGGGCACATTCGTCAGCCCCACGACAGCTGCGCCCCGGCGGCGTGCCTCACTGAACAGCTTCGTAATCTCAACACTCTCGCCCGAACGCGACACCAAGACCAAGGCCATGTCCCGGTTCACGTTTGACGCTAAGAAATACAACAGCTCGGCGGATTCAATAGTAGCGGCGTCGATACCGCGCCGCGCGAGCGCATATTGAAACGGCACGCAGGCGAAACCGGATGCGCCCATGCCGCTGAGGATCACGCGCTTCTTTGACTGCAACACGCCGGCCGCTCTCAGCAGCGCAGCACGGCCTCCGCCAAGGTGAAATTCCGAAACGGTCCGGAGCGCTTCCGCCTGGTTGAGAATGTTTTCAAGAAGCGGCGTGCTCACGATAAAGCTCGCCTGGTGTTCAGCTTCACACCGGCAACCCCGGCAGTGGATCCGCGCGTCACCAACTGCGTCTCGAGCACGTGCTCACTGCCGTAACTTCGCTTCGAGCGGAGCATCTTCTTAAGAGCATCAAAGGCCATTTGCCCGAGGTCATCGCGCGGGATGCGAATGGTGGTTAAAGGCGGATGACAATACCTGGTCATCCAGATGTCGTCAGCGCCAATGATCGACAGGTCTTCGGGCACTCTGAACCCGAGATCCTCGGCTGCGCCCAAGGCGCCTATGGCCATTCTGTCGTTGCCGCAAAGAATGGCGGTCGGCCGCGACAGCGCTCCAAGCAATTCCTTGGCCAGGCGCGCCCCGCTTTCGGGCCTATGATCGCCTTCGGCAACGCGGAAGGGCTTCAGCGCGAGCTTGCGCATCTCCTGGACCGCCACGTCGCGGAAGGCGACCGCCGATACCTGATGCAATGGGCCAGTAGCAATTGCGATCTCGCGATGACCGAGGCCGAAAAGATGTTTGACGGCCTCCGACACCCCTTTTCGATAGTTGATCTCGATGTTGCTGCGATATTTCCGCGCCGGAGGAGACCCCAAGAGAACCAACGGTATATTTTTGCCGGTCAAATGCGCCTCCAATTCGGCATCAAATTGCGAGGTCATGGCCGCCACGCCCTGAACACGATTCTCCAACATGCGCCGAAGAGCGCTTTCTGCGTGGCCGCGATTGTAGTTTGTGGCGCATAACAGAACCTGCATGCGCTCGCGTGAGCAGGCCTCCTCGAAGCTCTTGATCAGTTCGGGGAAAAACGGGTTCTCGATATCGGAGATGATCAAGCCGAGTAAATCGCTTTGCCCGCGCACCAGCAGACGCGCCGAACTGTTCTTGTAATATTTCAGTTCGGTAGCCGCGCGGAGCACCCGGGCGCGGGTTGCCGCAGCGACGGGACGTGTCTCATTAAGAACGTGCGAAACCGTGGTGACGGAGACCCCTGAGCTCTTCGCGACATCGCGCATCAACACTGACATACGAGCGTTTTCCCTGGCTGGGGCCGTTCCCTCTCGTTCGCGGTTCTGATCGAACAGTATAGGACTGGAAAAGTTCCGCTGTCAAAGCTTTTCCTTGACAGGCGAGCGGGGCTTCTCTTATAGTGCTATCAATATTGCAATCGTTTGCCGCAAACGTTTGCGTGCGTGGGCAGAACTGGATTTTAAGGCCAGTTCGCAAAAGACAAGGGGGATACATGAGGTCTCTACGGAGATTTTTCTCACTCGCTTTTCTGATCGCCTTGGCCGTAACGGCCTGCTGGGCGCAAGAAGGTTCGATCACCGGATCGGTACGCGACGTCAGCGGCGCTGTGGTGCCAAATGCGTCGGTGACCATCACCAATAACCAACAGGGGTTTGTCCGGACAGCCACTAGCAACCAGAGCGGTGATTATCTGGTCTCCGGGCTGCCGGCCGGCACGTACAACGTTGCAGTAACCGCTCCTGGGTTTCAGCAGTACCAGGTTAAGGACCTGGTACTTCGAGTGGCCGAAAAGGCGCGCGCCGATGCCTCACTGATTGTCGGCCAAACGAGTACCGAGGTGACCGTCGCCGGCGTTAACGTCGCTCAAGTCCAGACCGAATCCGCCGAACTCTCCGGAACCATCACCAACAAGCAGATGAATCAGCTTGTCTTGAACGGCCGTAACTTTACTCAGTTAATCACCCTGATCCCGGGAGTTAGTAATCAAACAGGTCAAGATGAAGGCACCGTCGGCGTGTATGGGAGCGTCGCCTTCAGCGTCAACGGAGGCCGGACTGAGTACAACAACTGGGAGCTCGACGGCGGCGACAACATGGATAACGGCAGCAACGGCACGCTGAATACGTATCCGAATGTGGACGCGATCTCCGAAGTGAAAGTACTGACGTCAAACTACGGGGCGCAGTACGGTCGCAACGGCTCGGCGACCGTCGAAACCGTTACCAAGTCGGGGACGCGAGATTTTCACGGAGACATCTTCGAGTTCCTGCGCAACGAAGATTTCAACGCCCGCAACTTCTTTCAGGACACGCGTCCCATCTACAAGAAACACGATTTCGGATATACCATCGGCGGACCTGTTTTCATCCCCAGGCTGTACAACACCAGCCGGCAGAAAACGTTCTTCTTCTTCTCGGAGGAGTGGCGCAAAGAACTCGTCCCGGGACAGACATTCAATCAGCAGGTACCTTCCGATGCCGAGCGGGGAGGCGACTTCTCCGATGTTTGTCCCACGGCGGGATCCGCGGTAGACACGACTACATTCCCAAACTGTCCCGTGAATCCGACTACCGGAGCCTACTTTCCGAACAATACGGTGCCGGTTACGCCGCAGGCACAAGCCTTGCTGCCACTGATTCCGGCGGCAAATACCGGATCGGGCAGCAGTTCTTTCTTCAACGCGGCTCCGGCCCAAAAGACGAACTTCCGGGAGGAACTGGTGCGCGTCGACCAAAACTTTTCGGATAAAGAACGCTTTTTCTATCGCTTCATTCATGACTCCTGGAATACTGTTACCGCTACGCCGCTTTGGGGAACTGGCGGCTTCCCAACGGTCGGCACGAGTTTTGTGGGTCCGGGCGTCAGTATGGTCGCGAACCTGACCTCGACCATTTCGCCAAGCCTTCTGAATGAATTCGTGTTCAGTTACACAACGGACCACATCTTCTTGAACGCCATCGGTCCGGTTCAGCGCCCGAGCAGCTTCGACATGCCGGGCATCTACAACAACGGTTTCCGTGGTCTGCTCCCGAACGTGACCATTCAGAATACGGCCGAGTACGGCGGCGGCTTCAGCGCTGGAACTGGCTATTTTCCATGGAACAATGCCAATCCGACGTTCACGTATAAAGACAACATCACGAAGATTCTGGGCAGCCACAATCTGCTGACCGGCGTGCTGTTCATCGCAGCCCAGAAGAATGAAATGAATTCGAATTTCAACGATGCACAGGGAAGCTTGACATTCGACGGTTCCAACACTGCCGTTAGTACCGGAAATGGATTCGCCGATTTCCTGGCTGGCCGTATTGCTTCTTTCGATCAGACCAACCAGCTGCTCAAATACTATGAGCGTTATAAGATCGTCGAGCCTTATGTCCAGGATGACTGGCACGTCACAAAGAAACTAACCTTGAACTTAGGCCTGCGCGTAAGCCTGTTCGGAACATATCGCGATAAATACAAACAAGCGTTTGCATGGCGTGCCGGTGCATACGATCCGAGCCAGATCGCACTTGATCCGGCTACTGACACCGTCTCCGGAAACGCTTTTACCGGAATTGTGCAGTGCGGCGGTCCTGGCATTCCGCGCGGGTGCCTGAGCGGTCATCTCTTCAATCCTGCCCCACGCATCGGCTTCGCCTACGATCCCATGGGCGACGGCAAGACGTCCATACGCGGCGGTTACGGCATATTCTTTGAGCACACCAACGGCAACGAAGGAAATACGGAATCTCTTGAAGGAAGTCCTCCCCTGGTCCAGAACACATCGGTTTTCAACGTTCCCAGTTACACCGCCATTGGCAGCGCCGGCGGGGGGACTTCAGGGCCTCTCAACCTGATATCTCTGCCGACCAAAGCAATCTGGCCGTACGTACAACAATGGAACGTGAGTGTACAGCGCGAGCTTCCAACGAACACCCTGCTTACGGTGGCATACGCAGCAAGCAAGGGAACGCACCTGACGGATCAGCGCGATATCAACCAGCTATTTCCTGTTTCGCCGTCGCAGAACCCATATCTGCCCGGGCAGGTGATCAGCGCCAACGATTGCAGCAGCCTGACCGTGAACGGTAATCCGGTCACAGGGCAGGCGCTGAAGAATCTGAATGTCGCGTGCGGAAATGTCGCGCCGGACATCTACCGTCCCTATCAGGGTTTTGGCGACATCACCCTGCTGGAGGATCAGGCCAACTCCATCTACAACGCGCTTCAGGTATCGGCGAGACGCAATGTCGGCCGGCTTAATTTGAGTCTGGCTTACACCTGGAGCCATTCGATTGATGACTCATCCGACCGTTACGACGGGACCTTCGTCAATTCCTACGACCTTACGTCCAATCGAGCCAGTTCCAACTTCGATCAGCGGCATCTGCTGAATATCAGCTACGTCTATGATGTCCCGTTGTTCACGAATTCGGGACTGATGCATGCCGTGCTTGGAGGCTGGCAATTGTCTGGATTGGTAACTTACGAAACAGGGACGCCGTTCACGGTTACAAACTCCGCCTATGGAGATAACGCCGGCGTGGGCAACGGAGTCGGCACCGGTTCGTACGTCGACCTTGTAGGCAATCCGTACACAGCGCCGCCGGTTAAAGAGGTCGCCGGCATTCCTGGGCCGCTGCTGTATAACCCGGCGGCATTTGCCGAGCCGACCGGGCTCACCTTCGGCGACAGCGGAAGAAACATTCTGCGCAATCCAGGCCGCACGAACTTTGATATGGGACTGTTCAAACACATCCCACTGAAGAGCGAAACTCGCGCCGTCGAATTTCGCGCAGAAGCTTTCAACGTCTTCAATCACACGCAATGGAACGGGGTCAACAGCTCAATCTCGTGCTACGCGGGGGCGAACAATTCTGCGGGCGACCCAAGCTGCGTTGCCACGCAAACGTTTCTGCACCCGAGCGCGGCCCACAATCCCCGAATCCTGCAGCTCGGGTTGAAACTGCTGTTCTGACTTTCGGGTTCACCCAACCATGGGGAACATTGCACCCTGATCTCCGCTTGCGGCATGAATCGAGGAGAACATGTCGATCTTCTTGATTAACAGCCGCACTGCGGGCATGGTCGCAAACACTCCCCAACGGCTGGTGATCGGAAGCAACGCGGATCTGCTCTCCGTCTCCGCCGTAAATTCGGGGATGCGATCGACGATGCGCTTGAGCTCGGCTCGCGCCTGCTCCAGCGTAGTTACACGATTCAGGATCGCCAGCAGATTCGGCCCGGTCCAACGAAACAACTGATCGCCTTCGGCGAGTCCAGCTTGTACTCTCTCGGCAAAATAGCGAAGTACCTGGTCGCCGACCACGCGGCCGAAGCGTGTGTTGAAGGTCTGAATGCGATCCACCGTCATAATCGCGACGAACGCCTGTTTGTCCACCGCGCAGCGCTCGGTGAGAGCATCTTCAGCCGAGGCACGCATTTTCAGCCGGGTAGCCGGATCCTTGTCGACAAAATCTGTATTCGCACTGATCTGACGGTGCGCCTTTGCGATCTCGCCGGTCAATTGTTCGATGGCGTGATCGGACTCTAGTTTTTGCCGCTGCGCCTCTTTGCGGATCTCGGCCAGGCAATCGCTGAGCCTCATCTTCAGCACCCGCACGTCGACAATTTCGGTGGCAGCTTTCAGCCGCTCTTCGAAGTCCTGCAGCTTTGAAATGCTCTCGTCACTAGCTGTACCCATCGATGTGAGCGTGTCGGCCAGCATCTTCAGCATTGTCTGCAGCTCGACCCGCTGCGCCCGAATATAGGTAGTCGCCTGCTGATTGTAGTCGTCGAGCGTCTTCAGCACCATCCCGGCTCGCACCAGGAATTCGCCGACCGGGAGCGTCTCATTGAACGCTTCGACAATCTCTTGCACGTTGGCGCGGAAGCGTGTGAAGTGTTGCGCGTCGTATTCGACGGCGTGGTTCGCGATGCCTTCGAGGAGCACCTGGAGCACACGCAGCAGCGCTTGTTGGCCCTCATCGTCGGCCTGTATATATCTCCGAATTGAAATCACAACGTAGTACCGCCCTGCCCTACGCGTTCTTATCGGACAGTTTCCGGTTTGTGTGCTTTTGCGTCCTCTTGTACGCCGCCGAAAAGGGCAGGAATATTCACCGGAAGCGCTCACCGCCGTCGGGTTGGAAATCGACGCACATTTCGAGCACGTAAAAAGGGCGCCCAAGTGAGCGCCCTCTCGTGTTCCGATCCGGTTCCGTTTACTTAACGAGCTGCTGCCTTCGCCTTGGCAGCAACCGCGGTGTGGGTAACATTGCCGGTACGCGGGCTCTTGACGGCCTTGTGCGTAGCGGTATTCGACGTATTCCGAACAGCGCCATTCGTAGTGCCGGCGCCGTTCGCGACCGCCCGGTGTGGAGTGGCTCCGTTGGGAGTGACCTTGCCCAGCACGACAGATCGCTTGGCGCCCGTTGCGTTGGGCACATTCGAAGGCCGCGAATGGGCTGTTTCGTACGCCATGACGGCGAACGCCACCGCTTCCTTCGCATCCACGTCGAGCCCGACTTCCGTCGTTTCCATCACGGGAACCGGGTCAAGGGCTTTCCTGAGCATTCGCATCAGGGTTGGATTGTGCGTACCGCCGCCTGAAACAAACACCTCGTCTACCCGCATTTCGGGAAGTACGAAGTTGCGCAGAGCGAGAGCGATACTTTCGGCGGCAAACGCGGTGGCCGTCGCAATCAGATCTTCGCTGCTCAATTCGGTATCCAGCAGCTTCGAGACGAACTCCGACCCATACTGCTCACGGCCGGCTGTTTTCGGAGGCTTGGCCCGAAAGTACTTGTCCCGCAACAGCTTTGCCAATAGTTTGGGGTCGGGCTGGCCGGATGCGGCAATGGCGCCGTCACGGTCATAGTGCTGCTGACCTTGCGTGATGCGTGTTACCAGCTGATCGATCACAATGTTTCCTGGACCGGTGTCGAATGCGATCACACGGTCAGTATTGGTATTGGGGGGGATCGCGGTAAGATTCGCGATTCCGCCGATGTTCACGGCGACGCGCCCGCGTCCCCGATGACGCATCAGCATGTAGTCGAGGTAAGGCACCAGAGGCGCGCCCTTCCCTCCCGCCGCCATGTCGCGTTCACGGAAGTTCGAAACAACGTCGATTCCGGTCCGCTCCGTAATCACGCTCGATTCACCAATCTGAAACGTGCTCGCGACACGCTTTCCCAGGAATTGCGCTCCCTGTCCCTCATGGAAAATCGTCTGTCCGTGGCAGCCAATCAGCTTAATCGTGTTCAGCGGAATGGCCGCGCGTTCGGCAGTCTCTTCCAGGGCCTCGGTATACAATTCACCCAAAAGAAAGTTCAATCGCGAAATGTCGCCCGTGTGCGTCGTGGAGTTAGAAACTCCCAGAAGCGCTTCACGTATGTTTCGTGGATAAGGGACCGAGTGACTCGTCAGAACGTTAATTTTCGCCCTGAAGCCCGAACCGGTGATGTCCACGATTGCTACATCGATCCCGTCGAGCGAAGTCCCGCTCATGATGCCTGCTATTCTCATCTCTTTAGCAACTCTTGCTGCAAATCCTGCAGTATCTGCAAAGCTTCGACCGGTCGGAGCTCGTTGATGTTCAACGCTCTTATCCGATCGGCAAGCCCATGGTCCATGGGCTCGAACAACCTGATTTGTAAGGGCGGTTCTGCCTTGCCCGGGGTCAACTCCTCAGTGACTGAGTGTTCCCTTACTTCATGATGCAATAAAACTGACCTCGCTCGCTCGATTACTTTTACCGGAAGTCCTGCTAGGCGAGCCACTTCAATACCGTAACTGCGGTCGGCCGGACCAGGTTGCACCTTTCTTATGAACAATATGCGGTCACCGGACTCCTTCACGGCCACGTGAAAATTTCTTACTCCGGAAAGTTGATCTGCGAGCTCCGTCAGCTCGTGATAATGTGTCGCAAACAGGGTCTTCGCCCGAGTGTGATCGTGAATATATTCCACTACCGCCCACGCCAGGGCCAAACCGTCGTAGGTCGACGTGCCGCGGCCGATCTCGTCAAGTACCACGAAGCTATTAGCCGTGGCCGTATTCAGGATGGCGGCCGCCTCCGTCATCTCCACCATGAACGTCGATCGACCCCGCGCCAGGTTATCGGCGGCGCCGATTCGCGTAAAGACCCGGTCCACCACCGGGAGTAGCGCAGCCTCCGCCGGCACGAACGACCCCACCTGCGCCAGGATCAGGATCAGCGCCGCCTGCCTCAGGTAAGTTGATTTGCCTCCCATATTAGGACCGGTAATTACACCTATATATTCTTTTGACGAATGAAGGTACAAATCATTCGGAATGAACCGGACTGCCTCCTTCTCGGTAAGCTTCTCGATGACTGGATGACGCCCCGCGTCGATTCGCATTTCGCCCGAATCGGAGAACCCGGGGCGCTTATAGCGATTTTCAACCGCAACCTGGGCCAGAGCCGCCGCCACATCGAGTTCCGCCACACGCTCAGCGCAGGCTTTGATCCGGGCCGCATGTGAGACCGCATACGTTCTGATCTCCTGGAAGATCTCCCGCTCGAGCGTCAGGATCTTGTCCTCGGCGTCGAGGACTTTGCTCTCGAGCTCTTTCAGTTCCGGGGTAGTAAAGCGCTCGGCGTTGGCAAGGGTCTGTTTGCGTTCGTAGCTGGAAGGAACCAGATGCAGATTCGCTTTCGAGATCTCGATGTAATACCCGAAGACATTGTTGAAGCGAATCTTCAGAGAGCCAATCCCGGACGCGGCGCGTTCGCGGATCTCAATGGCAGCGATGTACTGGCGGCTGTTCTTGCCGATATCGCGAAGTTCGTCAAGCCCTGTGTGGAAACCTTGTCGAATCGTCCCGCCATCCGCAATGTTTACCGGAGCCTGCTCGGAGATCGCAGCCAAAATCCTCTCCCTGAGTTCGTCCAGAGAGTCGATCTCCCGCGACAACTGCGGGCTCTCGAGTGCCCGGCTCAAAGAGTTCAGCGCGGGAATACTCGCCAGGGACCGTCCGAGCGCGAACAGATCTCTCGGCGTGGCGCTATTCAGGCTGAGCTTCGCCAACAGCCGTTCCAAATCCTGAATCGACCCGAGCACTTTGCGCACATCGGCGCGGACGATCACCTTGGCGGCAAGCTCGGAGAGCGCATCCAGACGCGCCTCGATTTCGCCGCGATCGCATGAGGGATTGAGCAACCTGCGCCGCAGCAGCCGCCCTCCCATGCCGGTGCAGGTCTTATCGAGCACGTGGATCAGTGTCGCCTCCCGGCTTTCGCCGGCGAAGAGCGGCTCCACCAGCTCGAGGTTACGCACAGTCGCGGCGTCCAGAACCATGTGGTCGTGACGTTGATAGTAGGAAGGCAGACTTAAATGACTCAGCGCCGATTTCTGCGTCTCGCGCAGATAGTGCACCACGGCGCCTGCGGCTGCTACGGCCAGTGGTTTGTCACCCAGCCCGCATCCGTCGAGCGTCAAGCAGCCTGAAGTTCTGCAGAATTTGCCGGCCGGCGTAATCTCCCCCGAAGACCCAGGCCTCAAGCGGCGTCTCCAGGCATTGAGCACCCGCAGCCATCCCTTCCGGATGCAGAACTTCTCGTACATTCAGCGTTTCGAGGGCAGCCGAGAGCTCCGTATTCTCTAATTCCGTGGTGCGAAACTCACCCGTCGAAACGTCTGCATAGGCAATGCCGCTACGTCCCGCCTTGGTGAACACGGCTGCCAGATAGTTGTTCTCGTGTGAGCGCAGGATGCTCGAATCGGTGGCTGTGCCCGGAGTGACCACGCGCGTGACTTCGCGCCGGACCAGCTTTTTGCCCGCGCCCGCCTCCTCCATCTGCTCGCAGATCGCGACCCGGTACCCGCGCTGGATCAGACGCGCGATGTAACTATCCGACGCGTGATAAGGAACGCCGCACATCGGAATCGGCTCGCCGCGCTCTTTATTGCGCGAGGTGAGGGTGATCTCGAGCTCGCGCGCCGCGGTGATGGCGTCGTCGCAGAACAACTCGTAGAAGTCGCCGAGCCGGAAGAGCAGGAGGGCGTTGGGAACTTGCTGCTTCGCGGCCTGGTATTGCCGCATCAACGGAGTGGTCGCTTCCATCAGGTTGTAGGCCTGCTGAAGCGGCACACTGTGCCCCAAAGACTCAAAAGGCGTAAGGGGCGTGTGGTTCGGCGGCTGCCGGCCTTCTCCCATCTCGTAGCCGCTGCCGTCGATTGCACGGCGCAGAAAAAGAGAATTACAGGAGGCCGCACAGATTCCTCGTGGTCATTGTACTTGACGGGACGTCGCTAAATACTTCGCCATTCGAACGAACTCGCTGAGCCGAGGGACGCTACGCGCGGACTGCGGATCAGCTGATCGGACCCCAATCAGCGGTCGCACGTTTGAGGGATAATCAGGGTCGCCGTGCCGAGCTTCACGTCGTTTCACAGCAGCCCTTCCCAGCTCCGTAACCGACGAAATCACGAAGATCAATTGAAACCCTAGCGGTACGTTGCCAGCATCCCTCGCAAACGTCAGCGAGTTCCATGAAACGGCCTTGTCGAAAGTAGCCAGCGCTCAGTTCCGCCCGGTGCCTCAGCTGAGGATCGCTGGCTCACTCCCGATAAGGTTCTAGCGTTAGGGAGGACCTATCCTGACAAGACCTCCCGCCTGCGACGGCGCAGGAGAAAGCACGCGTCGGCGAGCAAAATCGCCAGCGCGAAGTAAGGTAGGCGCGACAGCGTCCACAACCCCGCTTGCACCCGTGCCCGAAAGCGGATCACCTGGCGGTTTTGATCGGCGGATATCGTCACCGGCTGGCTCCAGTCGAGCGCGATGAGCTTTGGCAGGAATCCACGGCGAACGCTGCCTTCGAGATCGAAGATTCCCACTTCGGGCGAAAAATGACTGGCGACGATCACGTCGTGGGACAGTTCCTCAAAGGTCAACGCACCCATGCGCGCGCCTGGCTGCGGATCGCCGGCCGTGACGCCCGTCGCGATGAGCTGCGCGGACGGACCGTACTGCCAGATGACCGCGGAATCGGCGGGGCGGTTGTAGCTTGAGTAGAGCATCAGAACCTCGCCGTTACCGCGAACATCGACGATACCGAAGAGCCTCTCGAGCAGCGTGGAATGGACGGCGCGCTCATCGGCGAGGAACGGAAACTGGTAGGTTTCCACGCCGTATCCGGCAGCCTGGATTTGGGCGATGAATGACGCGTACGCGATGCGCGCGCGAGTGACGGTATCGGGATCCACCAGCCGTTTGAGAGCGGACGAAACGGCGCGGCCGATGCTTGAGAACTCCTGAACATTCGGTTCAATATCGAGACCGACGCCGGACCAGCGCAGTCCCGAATCGGCGGTCCACTTCTGAAATTCCCTGAAACGCGCCTCGCCCTGGGCGGCATTCGAGGCGTTGAGATAAAAGCCCTGCTGGCTGGGCAGCGCTAGCCACGCCGTCACCGGAATGCCGGCGGAATTCAGCTGACGGACGACCTGAGCGCGGCCGGGGCTGAGATCGATCAGCGCAAGGGTGATCCCGGCGTCGAGCTGCTGCAGATCGCGAATCACGTCCGGATCGGAGAACAGGGACCGGAGCGCGGGCGTTTCCAGCTGGCAGGCAAAGGCCAGCCTGGGCCTGGACGGCGTGGTAACACGGACTTGGCGCGCGTCGCGATTGAGCCGGCTCGCGGCCACGAAAGACCTCGCACCAATGAACAGCGCGATACATAGCGCGAGCTCGACCGCAAAAATCAGCAGCCACAGCAACGCTCGCAGCAGCCGACGGACCATTCTTAATTATTGCGACCAGCTAAACCGCGGATGGCGGAGAATGCGGAATCCTTGAAGGGGAAACCCGTCAAAGATCAAGGCCGAATCGAGCCAGCATTTCTCGCCGGCCAAGGCGGGTAACGCCTAAGGCTCTACTGTCGAGATCCTGGATCACCCATCGCCTTCGCAGTGCCACTTTCAGAAGCGCCGCACCCAAGGCGCCGCCGAGGTGCGGCCGCCGCTCGCTCCAGTCGAGGCATGCAAAAGCGAATCGGCGGCGTAGCGTACGAACCGCACAGATGTCGATGCCAAGGGCTTCAAACCCCTTTGCGCCGTCCTGACTGACATCGTACGCCCGGTGATTGTCTTTTGGTCCTGCCGAAATCCATCCCAGCGCCCTGAAGCGGTCGTGCAACAGTACACCAAGTGTGCCCGCCAGGTGATCGTAGCAAGTCCGGGCGGCGCGCAGCCGGTTTGGCGTGCGCGGCACAAATTTCTCGCGGGAGCGTCCAGCGATCACGCTTAGCGCTTCAAGCGCGTTGGCCACGTCGGCGCCTCCCAGACTGTAGAAACGATGCTTCCCCTGGGCAAGCACTTTGACCAGCCCTACTGTCGTCAGGCGATTGAGGTGCACGCTCGCTGTTGACGGGCTGACGCCGGCCACAATTGCAAGCTCAGTACTCGTTCGGGCATGCCCGTCCATCAGGCAGAAGATGATGCGGGCTCTTGCCGGTTCTCCGAGGGCGGCGGCAACTACCGAAACCGCGTCGTCAGCGCAGGGTCTGACATCCATAGTTCGATCTTGAACGAATCATAGCTGCCTGACAAGCTGTAGACTCCGCTACATGAGCTCCAAGACTGACTCAGGAGACAGATGGAAGGTGCTCGTACTGCTGTGCGCGCCAGCGATCCTGGCGCCTGCAGTTTTACAAGCGCAGTGGAGGACGCCCTGGGACTATGAAGGGACAAGAGGGGCCGAACATTGGAGTGAACTGGATCCGGACTACGCAGCCTGCAACGCCGGGAAGCAGCAGTCGCCGATAGACATTCAACATGCGGTCAGAGCCGAACTCCCCGCCCTGCGATTCGAATACAAAAGCGGCCCGCTCCGGTATCTGGTCAACAACGGACACACGATTCGGGTGAACTATCACGACACCCCGGGCAGTGGGAACTTCTTCCTAGTGGGCGTCAAGCGCTACCAGCTCACGCAATTCCATTTTCATCGCCCTAGCGAAGAGCGCGTTGGCGGTAAGGCATACGATATGGTGCTGCATCTGATGCACACCGCCAGCGACGGAAACGTTGCCG
The DNA here is from genome assembly GCA_963842195.1 of uncultured Acidobacteriaceae bacterium. Classification (GTDB taxonomy): domain Bacteria; phylum Acidobacteriota; class Terriglobia; order Bryobacterales; family Bryobacteraceae; genus Bog-105. The sequence goes on along the minus strand of CAWJFN010000013.1, from coordinate 1,059,898 downwards.
GCGTGGCGGTATTTCTGACGGCGGGAAGGGCAAATGCGACCATTCAGCGGATTTGGGAGCACATGCCAAAGACCGAGGGCAAGGTGGGGGCTGATTTCTCACATGCAGAGCTTGCGATCCCCGGAGTTGAGATCGATCCCGCAGGTCTGTTGCCACGCTCCGCGGACCGCTACTACACGTACATGGGATCGGTAACGGCTCCGCCCTGCACCGAGCACGTGGAGTGGTTTGTCCTCAAAACTCCCGTGGAGATCTCGCCACAGCAAATCAAGGCGTTCGCCGAATTGTACCCGAACGACGCTCGGCCCGTTCAGCCGCTCAATGGGCGCATTGTGAAGGAGAGCCGTTGAGATGGAACCATCGACGATTAAGCCTGAAATCTCGCTTTGGATCGGTGAGTCGTGAGCGAGCCATGCTTCACTCTGAACGGAGGTAATTTCAAACACATGAGCATCAGTGCCGACACGCTCCGTTTGCATATCGCCTACACCACGTGGGCTACGAATCGACTGCTGGACGCGGCTGCGAAATTGACGCCCGAAGAGCTCACGCGCGATTTTGGGTCTTCTGAGAAGAGCGTGGCCGGGACGCTGGCGCACATCTATGCCGCTGATCGCGTGTGGATGGGCCGCATTCAAGGCGTGAACCCAAAACTGTACGTCAATGATGAAGACCGCGATCTGATCGTCTTAAGCCGCGCATGGCCCGCACTGCTGAAGCAATGGAAAACGTGGGCCGGCGCCCTTACCGACGAATCCGTACACAACAAAGTCGATTACACCAACCCTAAAGGCAATCCCGATAGGACTCCTCAATGGCAGATTGTTCTGCACGTGGTTAATCATGGAACGCATCACCGTGGCCAAGTTTCCGGATTCCTGCGCGCCATGGGCAAAGAGCCGCCGCCGTTGGACCTGATGGCGTTCTACCGCGAACTGGCCCAGGCTGATCGGCCATCGCTTTAGAATCATTCTTTGAAGCGAATCGTAGCTCGGTTGAGTACCGCGCCGTGTTCCAACCTGTGGTGGTTGATGCGGAATTCGCCGACAGAACGACCGCATCCTTAACTGCTGTCCGAGCTTTCGGCATCGGCAGCTTAAATCTCTCTCTCACAGGGAACCGCGCAAGACGGGCACGGTGTCGGGCGTGCCCCGCAAAGAACAGCGGGTTTCTTTCTCTGCCTCGGGGCACACATCCGTGGCCTTTGCATCGACGCGGAAGAGTTGCGGCGCCTTTCAGACAAATAAGAGCATCGAAGTTTGCGCGCAAGCTGGGCCGATCATGCGTACAATCCGCGCTTGCGGATGGCTGAAGCCACGCGATCGAGCGCCAGCATGTAAGCAGCCGTCCGAGTCTTTACCCCGTGCTTTTCGGAGTAGCCGATTACATCGTGAAAGCTGTCCACCATGATCTGCTCCAGACGGTCGTTCACTTCCTTCTCAGTCCAGAAATAGCCCTGCCGGTCCTGCACCCATTCAAAATAGGAGACCGTGACACCGCCCGCGTTGGCGAGAATGTCGGGAATCACGAAGACGTTTTTCTCCCGCAAGATAGAATCGGCGGCGTAGGTCGTCGGTCCGTTAGCGCCCTCGCACAAGATCTTAGCGCGGATCCGGTCGGCGTTCCGCGATGTGATCACGTTCTCGCGCGCGGCCGGAAGGAGGACATCGCAGTCCATCAGGATGGCTATGTCCTTGTCAACGTCCTCGGCTTCGGAGAACTCGCGTATACTGCCGGTTTCGCGGCGGTGCTCCGCCAACGCTTCGATGTCCAGCCCATGCGGGTTGTATACAGCGCCATCGTATTCGACGATGCAGATGACTTTGAATCCCTGCTGCCTCATCAGGCGCGCCGCCATGCCGCCGACATTGCCAAATCCCTGAATGATGACTCTCGTGTCCTCGGGCGTCAGCCCGTAGCGACGCAGCGCCTGCAGTGTCACGAACATGCAGCCACGGCCGGTTGCCTCCGGTCTTCCCCTTGACCCGCCGAGTTCGAGGGGTTTGCCGGTCACCACCGCCGTAACTGTGTGGCGCTGGTGCATGGAGTAGGTATCCATGATCCAGGCCATCGTCTGCTCATTCGTGTTCACGTCGGGTGCGGGGACGTCGCGCTCAGGACCGATAAACTCGGATAGCTCCGCCGTATAGCGGCGCGTGATGCGCTCGAGTTCGCCTTCACTCAGCAGTTGCGGTTCGCAGATGACACCCCCTTTGCTGCCGCCGAACGGGATGTTGACCACGGCACATTTCCAGGTCATCCAGGCGGCAAGCGCGCGTACCTCGTCCAGCGAAACGTCGGGCGCAAAGCGAACACCGCCTTTCGCCGGGCCGCGCGCAATCGAATGCTGCACCCTGTACCCGGTGAACACCTCGATTCGGCCGTCGTCGAGCGCCACGGGAATGTTTACCGTGACTTCGAGTGCAGGCGTCCGCAGCACTTTGCGCATGCCGTCGTCGAGCTTTAGCAGCTGCGCTGCTTCATCGAAGCGGTGAGCAGCCGATTCCCAGGGATTTACTTCCTGATCGACAGACGTAGTCGTATCAACAAGCATGTTTCTACGTTGTCACAAAAGACACGAATGAGTCCACCTTTGCTTACCTGAGCCCCGACTAGAAGGAGCGGTTTGCCAAACCACACTCAAAACGTCGCGGATGCCCTTTACTCGCAGAGTGCTCACCAACCGCCGAAAAATTGCTAGGTTAGAGCGAATTGCGCCGAAAGTCATCGGCCATTTCCTTTCCAACGCCCTCGAAATCCGAATAGACCTCCCTGGCACGCTGCAATGCGGCGTCAACGTGGGGCAAGATGTTCTGGCGTCCAATGTGCTCGGCAAACTCGGCTTTGCGGAGAAGCTGCTCCGGCTGATCGCGCGCCCCGCATAGCAGAAGCGTCCTGCCCGATTGCCGTAAGCGCTTTGCCAGCACCTGGAGCGCGTGAAGACCGGTCGCATCCAGCGCCGTCATATTACGCAGCCGCACAATGACGATAGCCGGAAACGCGCTAAGGTCGGCTGTCGCCTCGGCGAGTTTCTCCGTGGTCCCAAACAAGAAGGGACCGTGGATCCGCAGAATCGCCACGTACCACGGAACGTGCTTGTCTTGCAGTACGTGTGCGCGTCCATCGCGAATGTATTCGTCGGTTACCGCTACAACCGTCGTAGTCTGCGAAATCCGGTAAATGTACAGGAGCGCCGCCAGGACCATACCGACTTCGACTGCTACCGTCAAATCAGCCATTACGGTAAGCGCAAAGGTCGCCGCCCAAACCGCTACATCGGCCTTGGAGAGACGCAAAACGGTCCCGATCTCGCGCCATTCCCCCATGTTGTACGCAACAACGAAGAGGACAGCCGAAAGCGTCGCCAGCGGAACGTAGCGGGCCAAAGGAGCCGCTACCAGAAGAATAGTCAACAGCGTCAATGCGTGAATCACTCCGGCAACAGGCGTTCTGGCACCGGCTCGGATATTTGTCGCCGTACGCGCGATCGCGCCAGTAGCAGGAATACCGCTAAGCAGCGGCGAAGCACAATTGGCTAATCCCTGGGCAATAAGTTCCACGTTTGAATTGTGTCTGGTTCCGCTCATGCCGTCGGCGACGACAGCAGATAGCAAGCTTTCCACGGCAGCGAGAAGTGCTACCGTCAGCGCCGATGGGAAGAGCGGCAGCACCTGGTCGAGCTTGAACTGGGGAATCGAAAGCTTCGGAAAGCCGGTCGGAATGCCTCCGAACTTGGTTCCGATTGTTTCGATCGGTAACGCTATGAATGCCGCAACGGCGGTACACGCTAGCATCGCCACAATGGAACCGGGTACTCGCTTGGTAAAGCGGGGCAGCAGAATGACGATGGCCAGAGTTGTCAGTGAAATCGCGCATGGCATCCAACTCACGGTCCCGATGTGGCGAATCAGAACGGACATGCGCGGAAGAAAGGCGCTCGGCACAGGACCCGTTCTCAGTCCCAGAAAGTCCTTGATTTGAGTGGAGGCGATGAGCAGCGCGATGCCGTTTGTGAAGCCAATGGTTACAGGCCGCGGGATGAACTTGACTGCCGTTCCCAGCCGGGTGAGGCCCATCACCACGAGCATCACGCCGGCCATTAGCGTCACCAGCGCCAGACCAGCAGTGCCGAACCTGGTCACGATACCCGCGACGATGACCACGAAGGCTCCGGTTGGCCCGCCGATCTGCATACGCGAGCCACCCAGAGCCGAGATCAGCCCGCCTGCCACTATGGCGGTGTAAAGACCCGCCTGAGGTGTCGCGCCAGATGCGATGCCGAAGGCCATCGCGAGGGGGAGTGCGACGAGTCCGACCGTCAACCCCGCTAACAGGTCTGCTCCGAAATCCTGCCATGAGTAACTTCGTAAAACGCGGACAGACTCCGGCAACCATTGCTGTGAAAACCTCATTTATCAATCTTTTTCGGCATTTGCCGAGACCCAATTTTGCCAAACCGAGCCCGCAACTTCAAGGTCGAGAAATCCGTAGGACGCGGCGTGCCGTCAGCACCCCGGACTGGATTTGGCGGGACCCGCGTGCGCAATAATTCCGTTCCTGCGGACGGTAATCGGACCTTTGAGAGCGCTAAGAGGCAGTGCCAACGCCTCGGCATCCACCGCCTCCCATTCCGCTGGCGACGCCGGATGTCAAGTATGAGGGAATGGGGTTTGTAACCGTGCCTCATCTCACAGCTCGAAGCGTGACCGCGCCCGAAAGCCTAGTGATCAGGGCTGGCGCCAGCGTTCTGATCGCCCAGTGTTGCCAGCACCTCCTGCACATGGTCGCAATTGTAGTCGGTCTGTTGCTTGCGATACGCGTCTTCGTTTCCCTTGAGTTTGCCGTGCAGGTATTCCTCCACGATGACGCCGCAATTGAAAGCGTCACGCATGCCTAACGCCATCTCGTGATAGCTCACTTTCTGGCTTTTGTCCTTGCTGCTGACGGATGTGGCGCAGACCAGGAACGCCGCCACGAAGATAAATGATTGCCTCATGCAAGCATCGTCTCAAAAAAGTGTCGTCGTCGTTCCGAGCGTTAGAACATGCAAAGCCGAACGAGCACCACGGGTTTTCGGCCGCGTACCGGTGGAGGACGAAATCTCGCAACATTTGTGCTAACATTTCGAACACTTTCCTCGGCAACATGCGAAAAAAACGACGTGCCGCCCGTTCGCATGCTGTACGGAAAGCGGTCGGCGCGCAGTCGAGAAGCCCGGCCGCTTCTCGCGCCGCTACTACTAAGCATCTTCAGCGAAAACTTCTATTCGACTTCATCTATGGCGTTGTGCTCTCGTTCGCAATCACCGGCGTTGCCTGGTTGGTCGGCCAATATCCTCTTGTCGAGCATGTTCGCAAGGCCACTTACGAATGGCTGCAAAGCCGGCTGACTTCGAGTGGGGAACCGCCCGTTGCCGTCATCGATATCAGCAATCTGAGGACCGAGGCTGTTCCTGGCGCCAGAGAAGTAGAGGCGACTCCCCGCGTTAAGCTCATCGAGCTGATTAAAGCGCTTTTATCGCAACAGCCAAAAGCGATTGGGATTGACATCGACTTCAGCCCCGAATCGGGTCACTACATCACTCCCAGCGATCCTGTCTTCTTCGAATTCTGTCTGCAGCAAAGGCAAAAGCGGAACGGCATTCCCATTTACCTGGTGTGTTTCGAACGCAATCCCTCGCGTCGGAACGCCAACCGGATTTCAACCAGCTCGCTGCCGGTATCCTGAAACCCGACGAACCGTCGCGAATCGCGCGCTGGGTTCGCGCGGGCGAGCCCGCCACCGAAGTACCTTCCATGGCCGCGGCTCTTGCGAGCGCATATGGATCCCCCAAGCCAGCGTGGCCCAGTTTTCTGCCGAGCCTGTTTGAGAGCGTTCGGGAGAAGATCCTTGATAGCAAAGGCAAGGTCGCGGTGGGAGATTTCCTGGCTGACTTCAGCCCGCTCGAATACCTGGCGCAGAACGGAACTGTGGTGCTTGGCGGCGATGCCTTTCACGACGAGCAGCGCCTCACAAGTGTTCTGAACCGTCATCGAAGTATCCTTCAGAACCGAATGGTTCTGATCGGAGATGCAACTGCGGGGTCTCCGGCAGATCGTTTCGTGGTGCCTGGACGCAACGTTCCGGTTCCGGGTGTGTACGTCACGGCTTGCGGAGCCTACACGCTTGCCGTCGCGCCGCTGCACGAAATCCGTGAGCCTTGGCGCGTGCTCGTTGACGCTTTCATCGCCTCGGCGCTGCTTGTGATCGTCTCGTTCGTGCGCTGGAGATCGAAGCAGAGGGAATTAGCAGAGGCAAACGAGCGCCGCCTTGTCAACCGGCTGACCTGGGGCACAGTGATTTTATTGTTTTTGCTTGCTGGACTTCTGGTTCAATGGACGCGTGTTCTCTGTGACGACTTTGTAATCGTCTCGGTTGTTCTGATACTTCATCCGTCTCTCGAAAAGGGGGTTAATCACCTGCTGCAACGGTTCGAGTCGCACAAGGTTTTCTCTACCGGCTCTGGGCCTGCATACAAGCCGGGAGAACGCGTGTGACAACACGTTTATTGCTGTGTATTGCCCTATTCGCCGCATGCGTAAATGCTGACGAGCATAAAGGCGCGTGCGCGCTGCTTGAGCGACTGAACGGAACGGTTTGCTGGAAGGCCAACGACAGCACATCCGCCCGGACTCTCGATCCCGCCGTAGATGCGGAGAAGATTTTGGGTTCGGGTGACACGATTCGCTGCGGGCACGCCGGTCACGCGGTCGTTTGGATGGCGGGACATGAAATCGAGCTCAGCGAAAGAGACGGTCCGCTTGTTATCCGATGTGGCGATTTGCAACCGAGGTCAGCCGGACAAAACGATGATGCTGCTGCCGCGCAAAAGCTACTCGAGCATTACGGAAGGCCTGCCGGGCGTAACAAAGAGATATCTTCGCTCGTCTTTCTGCCGGCCGACGGCAGCACCATAGAAGCTAAAGACTTTGCGATTGGCTGGGAGCCGCGTCCCAACCTTGGTGCGGCATCCATAACGATACAGGAACTCCACGGCCGCGTCCTATGGCAGGAGCGTCGTGTGAGCGGCGACGCCGGGCGGTTCGAGTCCGATGCCGCAAAACAAGCTTTAGCCCGGTATTCGCGCCAGCCTCTGAGGAGCGACCTGCTGTTGGCGATTCACTTCGCCTCAGGAGAACAGGCCGGAGTGCATTTTTCAGTTTTGTCCGAGGAACGGGAAGCGTCACTCACACGCTCGCTGCAATCGCTCAGCGCCAGCTTGAGCGGTTTCCTTCTGCACATTGCCCGCTCCTATGTTTTCGATTCTTATGGAATGTACAATTCTTCTGCCGCCGAGTACGAACAAGCACTTCAGGCGCAACCAGGAAGCCGCGATTTGCTTCTTGCAACACTTGCCGCTGAGCAGCGTATTAATAAAGTAGAACGCGTTTCTCATTTGCAAAAACTTTTGCAGAGTGTAAGTGCGGAGCAGCAGTAAAGACGAATGAATTCACCGGGCATGACGCGACGAACGTGTCTGCTGGCGGGTTTCGCGGCAGCTGGAACCGCCAGTGCGCGGAGTCTCCGAGCTGTGCTCCCCTCGGCTGCCGATCTGCATCCGCGTGTGGCGCTTGTGATCGGCAACGCCAACTACGTCGAGAAGCGAGCACAGCTCACCAATCCACTTAACGATGCCCGGGCCATCAAATCAGCGCTTGAGAAAACCGGATTTGAGGCTGTATTGAAGGAGGATCTCGCCGAGTCCGCGATGAAACAAGCTGTCGCCGACTTCCTCAAGAAGGCATCGGGCGACACCATTGCTCTTTTCTACTACTCGGGTCACGGGATGCAAATTGGGGGGCAAAATTTCCTTCTACCTGTAGATGTGAGCCGCGATTATGAGCACGTCATTAAGGAGAAGAGTATTGCGCTCGATGATCTGCTCAAAGCTCTGAGTGAGAAAAATCCGGCCCTGAGTATCGTCGTCCTGGATGCATGCAGAGATAATCCGTACGGCACCAGCCGCTCATTGGCTGAAGGTTTAGCGGGAGTAAATAATCCGCCGGGCGCGAACGTCATTCTTTATGCCACCAGCCCCGGCAAAACGGCCGCAGACAACCCAAACGGAGTGAACAGTCCTTTTACCTCTGCGCTATTGGGTGTGATCACCCAGCCCGGTTTGCGCATGGACGAGATGTTTGGAAAAATCGCCGTGGGATTTCTCACGCGCACTCAGAGATCCCGAGGTCGGTCGCTTTTCGCGAGATAACGTTCGCGTGCTGTCAGACGCACAAGCCACTACGAAGGCCATCAAGGAGCAATTGATCTGGCTGTTTAGAGTTGCAACTCCTGACGATGGCGTCGTACTGCACTTTGCTTCCCACGGCATTGGTCGAAGCCTGACCACGACAGAAGTGAATTACATTGTGACCTATGATACCGAAATGGGTTCGCGTGATGCGCTGTACGCAACCGCTCTGCCACTGGTTGACATCGTTGCTTTCATACGGCGGACGCCCTCCGAGCGCGTCTTGTTGGTCCTCGACGTAGGGAATGCAAGAATGCCTTGGCTCCCCGTAGGATCGGAGCAAATAACTTCTAACGCTCCTACCGATACCGCAGTTGAACGTGGGCATGTAGCTCTCCTGTCCAGCTCGCCAGGCGAACACGCATACGAATCTTCGCGTCACGAGAATAGTTTCCTCATGCACTTTCTACTTGAAGGCATGAAATCTGCCCACGGCAATATTTCGAGCCTTGAACTGTTTAATTACGTCAGCGCGCGGGTTTCCTCCGTGGTGCAGCAGGACTTTCAGCGGCCGCAGCACCCGGCACTCACCATGGCCGGTGCGGAGACACGATTTGAGCTAGGTCAAGCCGTCGGGTAATCCCCAATGTGTCAGGGTCGGCTGATCCGGAGCGGCCCGGAGCTGCAATGCGAGCCGCGCCGCTCGGTTCAAGGTGACGGAAACACTGAGTGGCATGCGCTAGACAAACAGGCGTTGCGGAGCTTGGCAGCCTCGTGTTCCGCGATATGCCAGTTTTTCCCATGCATCACTGCCTGGGTTAGATCGGCTTCAAACCTGGCCTGCGGTTCAGGAATGAGGCGGCCGTTCCATTCTGCTCTCCAGCTTTCCAGGCGTTCACGAATCCGCGCCTGGTCTTCTGCAGGACCGTTTTCAGAAAGGAGCCACGCCGCTTGGCCTGCCTGTTCCGGTGGCGCGTCCGCCATGCGGCGACGCCAGACGGCTTCGAGAGATGGGGAATACGCGCGATTCAAAGCGTAGACCAGGTTAAAGTCAAGCCGGGGCGCGCTCGGCGGCAAAGCGTCCTCGAGGAGTGGAAGACCCCGGTGAGGATCCCAGCGCACGAAATAACCCAGAATGTAGCCTTGGGCCTGTGTGTCCCAGGTGCTGCCCGAATCTCGATACAAGGCCAATAGGTCGTCGTAGATGCCGGAAGTGGCAAAACGAGCTGTAAGCTCAGTTGCCCCCTGTAAGTCGAGCTGCTTCGCCGGATTCACTAATGCGGCGTGAATCTTCGACTTGAGGCAATCGTCGGTCTCCGGTAAGGTTTGGAAAGGCGCGTCGTCTATGGCCTGCAGCAGCGTCGGATTATCGCCGCACACTTCTGCCGCCAGTTCGGTGCGGCTTGCTGCTCCAGTAATCTTCATCAACTGCTTGAGTACTGCGGTGCGCTCCCCGTTCAGAGTGGGGTTATATTGCTTCTGCAGAATCTGCTCCAAGGCGGGCACAATTCGCTCGTCCCGCAGGTAATCTCCGTACGCATTGAGCAGCCAATCGACGTTAAATTCGTTGACCTCCCCGAAGTGCGTGATCAGAACCTCGCGAGCGGCCGCAAACTCCGCCTCAGTAGTATGCTTGCGCCGTGCAAATTCCACGAATACAGCTCGCGCGGCGTCGACCAGTGCTTCGCCTTGCCGGTCGGGAAGGGATGCTGCGAGCAGCTTCAGGTACTCGCTCTCAATGTGCTCGGTCTGGAGAGGTGCGCTCGGAAAATCGGGATTGAAGGGCGACTCCAGTCGTGCCTTCAAAGATACCGTTAACCTCAATAAGGACGAACCTGCCGACAGAGTCTGCGTCCGCTCATGCAGTGCTTGCTCCAACGCGGTGACCACCATGGTGCGATTGCGCGCTATCCAAAGTCCGCGCGTGACATCTACCGCAAAAGGATAAAACGTCTTCGGATGTAAGAACAACGAGAGTTTCACCCGTGTCGAGACATCTCCGGTCAGCCAATTTAGTTCTTCCGCGTATCGCTGGGCGATCCTCAAATCGGCGGCTTGACGGATTTCGCGCTCAAGCACGGCCGCGCGATGTGCATCCTCTTCTTCGCTCATCGCCTGAATTTCAAAACTCACGCTGTTGGTTGTAAGCGGCCCGATCGGCTCAAAATGTCTGGCTCCGCTGCGCGACACGCGATCGGTAACAACATGCACCGTGTAATGACCTGGCATATCGATGCGGTAAACGGCATTTAGCGGTAATGTGATGATTTGCGAATTGCTAACATCCAGCGTTGCGAGCGCGGCATAGTCAGGCCGGTACCGCTGACCGCGTGCCTGATCGTCCAGCCAAGGGAATACACCACTGCTCGGCGAGATAACAACTTCATCTACGGGAGATGCTGGTTCGGTAGTCGTCGTGTTAAGAGACAAGCCGGGTTCAGTGGCAAGGAATGTTATGTGCAGGAGTATCGGTTCGCCGATTTTGTAAATCGTCTTGTGCCCCACAAGAGACAACGTCACGGTTACCGGACTTTCCTGTGCAACTCCGGGTAAGCAGAGAAAGCCATAAGACCCGAGCACTAAAAAAGCTACGTGGGATGTCGCGACCCTCATCGTTTTATGTAATTCCCGATGACTTAGAGTTGCGCTCCACCATGCAGGTTCCCAGAGAGAACGCGAACTGGTGCAGTTCATCGCCGATGGCGGCTGGGGCCAAAGCAAGCTGATGGATGGAAACGATCAGATATTGATGCCCATCTGCCACAGAAAGAACCCACAGGCTTGACGGAAGTAGAGCCAGCGCCGTTCGGTAGCGGTTGAGCGTCCCCGGTCGGGCCGGGGCGATCCGAAGACCTTCAGACCTTGCGCCTGGAGCAGGCGCTTTACCCGGTATATGTGGTAGCCGTCGCTCACGACAATACAGGAATGCAGGCCCATCCGGCGCATAATTTCTGCGGCCGCATCAACGCTCTGCGCGGTGGTCGAGCCCTCGGCATCCACCAAGATAGATTCAGACGGCACGGCGTGTTGCACCAGGTAGTCCCGTGCGACTTCGGCTTCTGTGTAGCGGTCGCCGCCCGAACCCCCGGTCGTCAAGAGGAACGGTGCAAGGCCTCTAAGGTAAAGCAGCAGGGCGTGGTTCAATCTGGCTTGAAGCACCGGAGACGGTTTACCGCGATATTCGGCGGCGCCCAGGATCAGGATGACATCCGCGGGTCGTGCCTCCTCCCGGGCTGACTGCTGCGCGATCTGTCGGGCGACGTACAGCAGGTAACCTAGTAACAATAGGAGCAGGAGGGTCGCCGTACCTGCCGCCGCCCGCCTCATGCGACAGTCTTCACAGAAGGCATTCGTGATCCGTTCGAAAAACTAGTCTACGCCGGTACACACTTACCCCCATCGTGCAAATTACAAGTCACAAGAACCCGGCTCTACAAGAGTTGCGGCGCACCATTCGAACGGGTCGGCCTTCAGGCGGCGGAGTAATCGCTATCGAAGGTCCCCACCTGCTCGAAGAGGCGGTGGACAGCGGGCTCCCGATTCAGCGGGTTTTCGTCACCAGCGCGGCGCGCGAGCGGTACGCGGAAGTGTTGACGCACGTCGATGCCGAGCTGACCGAGGTCACGGAGCGAGCCTTGGCAGCGGCCGCTGAAACCGAGACCAATCAGGGCATTGTGGCACTGGTGCGCCCGCGGACATGGACCTGGCCCGATCTGCTAAAGGATCCCGCGATGCTAGTGATCCTCGATGGCATACAGGACCCGGGCAATGCCGGGACCATCATCCGGTCCGCTGAGGCGTTCGGCGCAACCGGGGCAGTGCTCACGGCGGAATCCGTGCGCGCGGCTAACGGCAAGTTTTTGCGAGCATCTGCGGGATCGCTGTTCCGAATACCGTTTCTCGAGGGCTTGGATCCGGCCGACCTCGCGCGCCGGATAAGCTCGAGCTCGCTCGCGCTCTTTGCGCTGGCCGCTAGCGGAGGCGATGAGATCACAAACGCGAATTTCGGTCAGCCCTGTGCCTTGGTCGTCGGCAATGAGGGAAGCGGAATCTCGCCTGAGTTGCTTCGTGCAGCGAGGGTTTTGCGGATTCCAGTCCGGAAGGTTGAGTCCCTCAACGCAGGTGTCGCTTGCTCCATTGCATTATTTGAAGCATATAGACAGAGGGGGTCGCTGTGAGCTTATTTGATGCACTGCCTCTGCCGGACCGTTCCGCGGCAGACGATGCCGGCCGTCCGCTGGCTGACCGGATGCGTCCCAGAACCCTGGACGAATACGTTGGCCAGGAGCAGATCCTCGGCCCAGGCAAGCCTTTGCGGGAACAGATCGAAAGCGGACGCTTGAGCTCGCTCATCCTGTGGGGCCCCCCGGGGTCCGGGAAGACTACGCTGGCGTCCCTTATGGCGCAGCAGAGCAGGGCCGGCTTCGTCCGTTTTTCAGCCGTCCTCAGCGGGATAAAGGAAATCAAGGCGGTCATGGCGGACGCAGAAAAGGCGAAACGCCTGGGCCGCAATACGGTCCTGTTTGTAGACGAGATCCACCGTTTTAATAAGGCCCAGCAGGACGCGTTTCTTCCCTATGTCGAACATGGCGACGTGGTCTTGATCGGCGCCACCACGGAGAATCCGTCCTTTGAGGTGGTCGGGGCGCTCCTCTCGAGGACTAAGGTTTACTTATTGCGGGCGCTGGAGCCCAAGGAAATCGTCCTCCTGCTGAAGCGTGCCATTGAAATTCCGGAAAGGGGGCTGGGTCATTTTCGATTAAAGATTTCCGATGAATTGCTCGATGAGATAGCCATAGCATCCAATGGGGATGCGCGGGTGGCGTATAACACGCTGGAATTAGCCGCGCAGGCAGCGCCGGAAGGAGTTATCGGGCGGGAGGTGGTGGCAGATGCGCTGCAGCGGAAGGTGCTGCTTTATGACAAAGCGGGCGAAGAGCATTACAACCTGATCTCGGCGCTGCATAAATCCGTACGGTCCAGTGACGTGGACGCGGCCCTTTATTGGATTGGCCGGATGCTGCATGCCGGGGAGGATCGGCTGTACCTGGCCAGGCGGCTCGTTCGCATGGCTATCGAAGATATCGGGCTGGCCGACCCTCGCGCCGTCGAACAGGCGATCGCCTGCATGCAGACGGTACATTTTCTGGGTGAACCGGAAGGAGATCTTGCGCTCGCCCAGCTCACTATTTATCTAGCTCTAGCGCCCAAATCAGACGCATCGTACCAGGCGCTTAATAAGGTTAATGAGGTAATTGAAACGTCCGTTGCCACTCCAGTCCCCTTGCATCTGAGGAATGCTCCGACTCGCTTGATGAAGCAGGTCGGCTACAGCAAAGGGTATAGGCACGCCCATAAAGAAGCCGATGGGGTTACGGATATGCCATGTCTACCCGATCTTTTGACCGGTCACTCCTTTTATGAACCCACCGGTCGCGGTTTTGAACAAAAATTGCAAGAGAGATTGGAGTGGCTGAAGAAAAGACGTGAAAGAGCTGACGTTTCAGCCGAAGAGGAGAAAGAGGGGCCCAATTGCTAAGCTGTAAAGATCGGAGTAGTGACGTGTCAGAAAATATCCTGACCCTTGGCAGGCGGCTTGAGACTCCGGAAGTCAGTACTTCCGAGCGCCGTCGGTCAAGCCGATTTCCTATTGAGCGGGAGGTTCGGTATAAGACGTTGAATCAGCGTTCCGAGATTCTTGCCGGTTCTGGGAAAACGCTGAACATCAGCAGCTCTGGAGTGCTTTTCACCACAGATCACGAGTTGCCGGTAGGAACTCGCCTGGAACTTTCTATCAGTTGGCCCGCGCAATTGAACGAGAAGTGCCTTTTGAACCTGGTGGCCCGCGGTCGCGTGACCAGAAATTTCAAGGGTCAGCTCGCTCTTCAAATCCAGCAATACGAGTTCAGAACCCAGAGCCGCCCTGGCGTGCTCGGCCGTTAACTGTTCCGATAGCATCTAACCTTGTCGCACATCGTTTGACCACCGCCGCCGGGCACCGAGTGTTGTGCCCACCCTCGTGGCGGGCTAACATGGCAGTGTCGTGCGCCGTCGCCTCGCATCCGCTGCCGCAGCGCTGAGTTTCCTCGTCCTGCTGGTCTTGGTGATCTGGCAAGGCTCGTTCAAGATCGAGTACTCACCCTCCGGGTTGAGTGAAACGGTCGTCCTGTGGGCCGTTTCGACAGTCATCTTCATCCTCACCGTAACCCTGGCATTCATGCTGTTTCGAGCCGGCGTGAAGGTATACATCGATCGCCAGCGGAATAAAGAGGGGTCGAGGATCCGCTCCAAGCTGCTGGTGGGTGCGCTCGTGCTGACTCTGGCGCCCGCTCTCTTCTATGTAGTCTTCAGCGTCTACGTTTTGAACCGGCACTTGGATGCCTGGTTCAGCCGGCCGGCACAGAAGATTCAGGCGGATCTACAGCAGATTGAGAAGTCGTATCATGCCGAGTCGCAGGAGCGCGTGCGCGCCGAGGCCGAGTGGATCAGTTTGCTGCCGCAGACCCAATCGGCCGCGCAAACCGGCAAAATCGATACCGCATTCTTCGAGCGGATTTCGAAGGAGCATGGTATCCGGCAGTTGCTCCTCACACCTCAATCGGGCGTTCCTCTGCTCCTGTATCAATCGTTCAACAGGTCGAGCAATCCGAAGGCAACTTTGCTCCGTTGGACGTCCGATGTCGTTGCGGACGGCGCTGCCGTAGGCCGGATTACGGTGACCTCTGCCACTGACGATCCGGCGGCAAACGATTTGATCGCGAAGGAGGAAACGATACGGCGTTACGCCGAGGTTGAGTCAGGCCGCCGCAAGATTTATCAAGACACCTATTTTCGCCTGATCTGCCTGATCACCGTGTTCGTCCTTTTCTTCGCGACGTGGACAGCGCAGGTTCTATCGAGGCAGATCAGCATTCCGATTTCCGCGCTGCTCGGTGCCGCTCAGGAGGTCCGGCGCGGCAATCTTTCATATCGCGTGCGTGTAAATGCGATGGATGAACTCGCTACCCTGGTGCGCGCCTTCAATGAAATGACCAGCGAGCTCGAATCAAACTCGCGCGAGCTCGAATCCCGCCGGCATTTCACCGAGGCGATTCTCGAAAGCATACCCACCGGCGTGATCTCGGTTTCTGCGGACGAGCGGATTGAGCGGATTAATCGCGCGCTGGGAGGAATCTTTTCTGGAGAAACTCTGTTATCCGCGAAGCGTTTAGCAGACTTGTTTTCAGAAGAGGACCTGGCTGAGATCCGCTACGTTTTGAAGCGCGCCCGGAGGACCGGTGCGGCCGCTTGTCAGCTCGAGCTGCAACGGCCCTCCTCGGTGCTGCATCTGGCGGTTACGGTGGCATCACTCGAAGGCCAGCGCGGATTCGTAATGGTTCTCGAGGACACGAGCGATCTATTACGCGCCCAAAAGGCCGCCGCGTGGCAGGAAGTCGCGCGCAGAATCGCGCATGAAATCAAGAATCCGCTGACCCCGATTTCGCTCTGCGCGGACCGAATCATGCGGCAGCTTACGAAACTTACGCTTCCGCGAGACGCGCGAGCCATTCTGGACGAGTGTACGGAGACAATTCAGCAGGAAGTGCAGACCGTCAAAACACTAGTGGATGAGTTTTCGCGATTCTCGCGTTTTCCGGCTGCAAAGCCGGTGCCCACCGACTTGAACGAGATTGTCGAGAGCGCAATGACAGTGTTCACCGGAAGGCTGGACGGCATTGCGGTGACGATTGACCTGGAGAGAAATCTTCCGCCTGTGCTGGTAGATAAGGATCAGATCCGGCGCGTCATCGTCAATCTGGTGGACAACGCAGCCGAGGCCATGAACAAGGCTCCTGTGCGAGCGCTCAGGATTGCGACCAGCCAATGTTCGCCCGAAATGGTTGAACTATCCGTCACCGACACTGGATGCGGCGTTTCGGGAGCAGATAAAGAAAAGCTATTCCTGCCGTACTTCTCGACTAAGGCGCGCGGCACTGGCCTGGGTCTCGCAATCGTCAGCCGCATTGTAAGCGAACACCACGGGCGTGTACGGGTAGAAGACAACAAGCCCGCGGGCGCCAGATTCATCGTCGAATTGAACATACCGTCGGTCGCGGAGATCGGGGCGGCGATACCTGTTGAAGGCTCGCCCGCTACTCTGAAAGTCTGAGCACCGGAATGCCGGCACGTGGCCCCAGGATTCTGATTGTCGATGATGAGGCGGGGATCCGCCAATCGTTACGCGGCGTGCTGAGTGATGAGAATTACGATTGCACGGCTGTAGAGAGCGGCGAAGCTTGCCTCGAGCAATTGGCTCGCGAGTCCTACGAGGCCGTACTGCTGGATATCTGGATGCCCGGACTGGACGGATTGACCACGTTATCGCGCATTCAGGAATCACCCGCCGGCTCGCGGCCAACCGTCATCATGATCTCCGGTCATGGCAACATCGAGACCGCAGTGAAGGCGACCAAACTCGGTGCCTTCGACTTCGTCGAGAAGCCGTTGACCATCGAGAAGGTCAGCGTGGTGCTGAAAAACGCGATCCGGCAACGGCGCATGGATCTGGAACTGAGCCGCCTCAGAGAAGATACCGTCCAACCCGAGATCATAGGCGAAAGTGTTCCCATGAAGGCTCTGCGGCAACAGCTGAAACTGATGGCGGGAACGAACGGCCGCGTGCTGATCTATGGCGAGAGCGGCACCGGGAAGGAACTGGTGGCGCGCGCGATTCATCGCCTGAGCCCACGCTCGAACGGACCATTTGTGGAAGTGAATTGTGCGGCGCTCCCCGAAGATCTTATCGAGAGTGAGCTGTTCGGACACCGGAGAAAGAATCCCGACGGGACGCCCGACTACAAGATCGGAAAGTTGCAGAAGGCGCATGACGGGACTTTCTTTCTCGATGAGGTCGGGGACATGAGTCTGAAGGTGCAAGCCAAACTGCTTCGGGCTTTGGATGAGCACCGTTTCGAGCCGGTGGGTGCAGCGCAATCGATTCAGGTGGATGCGCGCGTGGTTGCGGCAACGAACAAGAATCTGGAGAAGGAGATTGAACGCGGGAACTTCAGAGAGGATCTTTTCTACCGGCTCAACGTGATCCCTTTTACCGTTCCCCCTTTACGCGAGCGCGTTGAGGACATCCCGGTTTTGGCGGCTCACTTCCTGCGCGAGTTCGCCCGAGCTTATGGCCGAAAGCTGAAAGAATTGAGTGCGGACGCGCTGACCGCTCTATGCGAGTATTCATGGCCGGGTAATGTGCGCGAGCTTCGGAATCTGATGGAGCGGATCGTCATCCTTTATCCTCAGAACCGCATCGAAGCGCGGCATCTGCCGCTGGATACTACTCGCAAGGCGATGAAACAGTGGAATGGATTTGGCAGCCTACAGGATGTTAAGGAAGCCGCCGAGCGCGACTACATCCTGAAAAAGCTGGAGGAGACGGGCGGCAACGTCACTCGGGCATCGGAATTACTCGGCCTGGAGCG
Source organism: uncultured Acidobacteriaceae bacterium (assembly GCA_963842195.1). Classification (GTDB taxonomy): domain Bacteria; phylum Acidobacteriota; class Terriglobia; order Bryobacterales; family Bryobacteraceae; genus Bog-105. The sequence continues at coordinate 1,042,204 of CAWJFN010000013.1, read as the reverse complement.
CAGTCATTTATATCGCAAGATGAAGGCACTGGGAATAGCGCCGAAGGAATGAACTACGGTTCAGAGTTCAGACCGAGCCTTTCAGCTCGGGAGGCGAGTTCGGCCCAAATCGTCGCGACGGGGATTGAGCCCCGATCTTCAAACGTGAGTGTTTCAATCGGTTCCAGACAGCTCTTAGAATGATTCCATTCCTGCGCGGTCTTATCTTCAGGATCGAAGATGAAAATGCGTTGTATACCCCATTGCGAGTACATCCGGCATTTGCGTAGTACGTACTGCATCGAGTCGGTGGGAGACAGAATCTCGACCGCCACATCGAAGGGCCGAGTCGGATAAGGGAACCCTACCGGTTTCGAAGTAGCAATGACATCGGGAAGCGGCTGTGCGTCAGCGCTGAGCTTCAGGCGAACGCCAAAAGCGGCAACAAAACCAAAGTCGTTCAATATTGATCCAACGATGTTCTGCGACAATCCGTGCAACCATGTCCCACCCGATTTTTCGATTGCCTCCCCGAACCAATACTCGTGATACGGCTTGCGATCGCCATAGAGGCAGTCGAACTCCTCGAGCGTCAGATGCCGGTGTGCCAGACTCGCCATAGACTTATTCTCACTTAAGTATCCGATGGCCGCTCGCGGCATCTCATTACCGATGGCAGTCGAACTCGAACGAATCGCAAAGCTCAACGAAGCCCCGGAGCGCCCCGATCGCGATTACGTTCTGTATTGGGCGCAGATGAACCGGCGCGTCGATGCGAATCACGGGCTGTTGTATGCCGTCGAACTGGCGAACCGTCATAAGCTGCCCGTCTTGTTTTACGAAGGTCTGACCTGTGACTACGAGTACGCTAACAACCGGCTGCACACGTTCATCCTCGAAGGCGTCCCGGACACGGCTAAGCGCCTCGAAAAAGCGGGCATCGGCTATGTTTTCTTTTTGCGGCGAACGGCCCGATACCGCAACGATGTCGTTTATCAGCTCGCCAAAAATGCGGCGGCGGTCGTAACCGACGACTACCCGGTCTTCATCGCGCGTGAGCATAACCGGCGCGTACCGCAGAAGGTCGACGTGGCGTACTATGCAGTCGATTCCAGTTGTGTGGTCCCGATGAGCTGCATTCCGGACCGTCAATACGGCGCTTACACCATCCGGCCTAAAATCAAGCGCCTGCTAAGCCGCTATCTTCAGCCGCCCGACAAACTGCGTGTAAATCATCGCTTCGCCGAAGCGGTTTCGCAGTTCCACACAGCGGTAACAGCCGAGAACATTCCCCAGCTCGTTGCATCGTGTGAGATCGACCACTCGGTCGCCCCCTCGTTCAGCTTTCGCGGGGGACGGCTTCAGGCAGAGAAGTCGTTCAGGCAGTTTCTGCACAGAAACCTTCACCGCTATGAACGGTACCGCAACCAGCCCTCTGAGCACGCTACTTCTCGCATGAGCCCTTACTTGCACTTCGGTCAGATATCGGCTCTCGAAATTGCGCTAGCAGTCGAAGCGTACTCGCGCGAGCACAAATTAATGCCTGATGCGTATCTCGAGGAATTGATCGTTCGACGCGAGCTCGCCTTCAATTACGCACGCCATGTCCATGACCCCGGCGACCTTCAGAACTTACCGGAATGGTGTCGCGAAAATATGCAAAAACATGCAAGAGACGTGCGCGATCCGGTGTACACCGCAAAGCAATTGGAGCATGCCGAAACCTATGACGAGCTGTGGAACGCGACAGAGCGAGAGATGCTCCTGACCGGCAAAATCCACGGCTATTATCGGATGTATTGGGGCAAAAAGATCATTGAATGGTCGGCATCATACGAGGAAGCTGTGAAGATAATGATCGATCTTCACGGGAAATATGCGCTGGACGGCCGCGACCCGAACACCTACACAAATATCCTGTGGTGTTTCGGACTGCACGACAGGCCGTGGTTCGATCGGCCGATTTTCGGCACGATGCGCTACATGTCTTTGGAAGGAATGAAGCGGAAGACCGACACAAACGCCTACATCAAGGAGATCCGATACTTAGAGGCGACCGGAAGAGAGGCCACGCATTGAACTACCTGATAACAGGCGCGAGCGGGTTCGTTGGCACGGCCTTGGTCGACCGGCTGCTTGCGAGTGAACAGAGCGTGAATTATCTCGGACGCAAGCGAGGGCAGAATCTCGACACACGTGCCGCCTACTTTTGCTGGTCCGGAGCCGACGAACCCCCGCTTAACTGCATGGGCCGGCTGGACGCTGTGATTCATCTTGCCGGCGAGCCCGTGGCACAGCGCTGGACAAGAGACGTAAAGCAACGTATCTACGAGAGCCGAATTATCGGCACACGCCAACTGGTAAATGCGATTGGAAAGCTGAAGTACAAGCCGAGCGTGCTGGTTTCGGCTTCGGCCGTCGGGTACTACGGAGATCGAGGCAGTGAAGCCCTGACCGAAGAGTCAGCGCCCGGAAGCGGTTTTCTTGCTGACCTGTGTGTCGAGTGGGAAAAGGAAGCAACCGCCGCGCGCGAATTCGGCCTTCGCGTGGTTCCCGTGCGGATCGCGATCGTACTCGGGGCCGGCGGGGCGCTGAAGCGAATGGCAGCGCCGTTTCGCTTCGGACTCGGAGGCAAACTCGGGTCGGGCAAGCAGTGGATGCCGTGGATTCATATCCAGGATCTGATCAGAATGCTGGTGTTTGCGGCAACGGAAAGCCAGATTGCCGGTCCGCTGAACGGCAGCAGTCCAAACCCGATAACAAACGCGGAGTTTACGCGCGAGCTAGCGCGCGTTCTGCACCGTCCGGCGTTTCTCACAGTTCCTCGCTGGGCGCTCCGAATCGCCGCGGGCGAAATCGCGGACGACCTGGTGGCCAGCGCGCGCGTGCTGCCGCAAGCCGCGCTGCGATCTGGGTTTGATTTCACTTATGGAACAGTCGATATTGCGCTTCGCGACGTATTACGGCCGGCCGAAGCTCCGAAATGACCTCGATCACCGCGGAGAGCCGCGTTTACCAATTTGTAAATTTCGTTCGAGGGCAGTAAGTCGATCTGAACTGCCGGAGGTATACAGATAAGCAGCGATCTGCAAAGCTTCCGCTGACTGAACGTTCAGATTCGGCATGACGGTTTGCGGTTTGAACTGTTTAGGATTCTTGATCCAAGCGACAGCATTCGATGGCACGTTTACGAGCGAGCCGGCTATGTATTGCCGCTCGGCGAATTTCCTGAGCGGCGGCCCGGCGCGGCCTTGCTGAGCGAGGCCAGGAACCGCATGACAGCTGGTGCAGCCATACGTCTGAATCAACTCGAGTCCGCGCTTGGGATCTCCCTGAGCCTTGAGCTGCGCAAACCCATAGTCGTTATTCCATGGCCAATTCAACAGTTGATCGTCAACGCCTAGGTCAGCTGCAGAAGTCAATCGATGGTAATCGGCTGGAGAGAGCAAGACCACACGACGAAGAAAAGCCACGATGCCCCATACATCTGTCTCACTAAGGCGCGGCGCAAATCCGGGCATTCCGCTGAGTTTTAGCCCATGCGAGACGATCCAAAACAACTCAGAGTCATCCCATTTGTTACTCGCTGTCAACAGCGGTGGCGGCTTGGGATTGATGCCGCGCCCTATTTGTTCGTTCGCAGCACCGGGGCCGCCGTGGCACGGCTGACAGTTCTTTCGATAGAGCACGAATCCGCGCTTGAGGAGCGATGGATCGCGAAGATTTGGCGGGTGCAATCCCCGGCTGCGCATCTGGACTGCCCGAGTTCTGCCGGCTTGCAACATCCAGCGCACAGGCCTGAGATGTGGCTCATCGGCTGCGATGTTATAGGTTCCGGATGTCATGAACAGCAGTCCGCCGAGTAACTGCAGAACGAAAACAGCGGCAATCGCTATAAGAGCCGTTTTGATTTGCGCGCGATTCATTGCAAAGTGTAAAGGTAGGCGGCGATATCGCGGGCTTGCCGTTCCGTCACGCCGAGATCGGGCATGGCGGTTCCAGGATCAACCTCCTGAGGCTTTGATACCCAGCGGAAGAGATTCTGTGGAGTATTCACTAACAACCCTGCAACGTAATAACGAGATCCGAATCCCTCAAGTGTTGGGCCGACCGTTCCGTTCGCCTCGCTGACGCCGGGGATTACGTGGCAAGAGCCGCAGCCGTAGGCGTAGATCAAATGCTCACCGACTTTGGGGTCACCGCCCGTCGCCAGTTGACTGCTTTCAATTGCTCCGCGCCGGGTACAAGCAGAGAGCGCGAGAGCGAAGAGAGCCACAGCGCAGAAGATGATTCGCACGCTCTCTTATACTAGAACCCCTCTACAGTTGAGCTTGGCTTAGAATGCGGGGCAGTCCCGATCGGATGGATCAGATCACCCGTCAGCTATTGGCATGCGATCTCATGCATGCACGAGGCTCGCGACGTACTCCTCGGGGCAGCCAAACCCTTCCACCTTCACCCCGAGGCGGCGCAGCGCATCTATGGCGAGCATCCGCCGGTAGAAATTGAAAGTAATCACATGCGCGAACGTACCGCCAAAGGTAAAGGTCTCCGGGGGCTCGCACAGCGCATCGACAAACGTGTCGTCCCAGGCACTTCGGTTGCGTACGTCTGTGAGTACACTGTGGAAGGCTGAATCTGCTTTCTCCATACGCGCCAGCATGGCCGAAGGACTTCGATGCTCCGGTGGGGCATCTTCCATCAGGGGCATACTGCTGCCGGTAAGCGCTGCGGCCCAGACTTCCTTGGTTAGCACCATCCGGTCCAAAACCTGGCGCAGACTCTGATCCGGGCCATCCCATGGAAAGACCTTTACCTGGTTTTTCAAAGGACGATCCAACTGTTCATCGTCGAGCGTGTTCGCCAGACTGAGAAGACGTCGCGTGTGCCAGGATTCCTGGCCAGAAAAGATATCAAAGAGATCCATAGATGAAGTAACTCCGTTCGCGTCATTCCTGCCGGAATGGTGATGAATTCCGTTATTGCTGTGAAGATGAGTGTGCATCGCCCCGATGCGGCGATAGACGCTTGGTGAAACGCCGAAGGCCTTTCGGAAGGCTCTGGTGAACGCTTCGAGCGATCCGTAACCTGCGTTGAGGCTGATGTCTGTCACCGAGAGTTGAGTGCGCGACAATTGCCATGCCGATCTTTCCAGGAGCAGCCTCCGCCGCATCGCGACCGGCGTCTCCTCGACCATCGCCCGGAATATGCGATAAAACTGCGTCCGGCTTCGATAAGCGTGGCGGGCGAGACCGCTGGCATTCTGTTCCTGATCGAGCGAATCAAGAATGATTTCACGTAGCCGGTGCGCTTCGTCCACACGAGGAAAATAACACTTTCCAGGGTGAATTCTCCTGATCGCAAGTCCCAAATTTACGCGGGATGTGTCGGCGTCGCGCAACGCTTACCGGATCCTGCCCGGATGGTTGATCTTGACGGGAGTAGGAAACAAATGCGCGAATCTTATTGATTGACCAAGCGTATCGAAGTCAGGCAAAACTCAATTCACGTGATATTCTGATCGATATGGCAATTCCGAATGTAAAGCGCTTTCGGCCCTTTTGCCCGACCTGTAACGAGAGTTTCACTGTGATGGCGGTCCTTCCCAAGGACACTAATGTGGAAACCTACCTGTCTGATGCCGTTGCGCGTCATGACCACAAGGCTTTCCAGGAAGCCAAGCAGCAGCACTTTAAGGTTCGCGTCGGCCAACAGAAGCAGAAGAAAGCCAAATAAGAAGTTCCAAAATCTCAGCGAGTTTACGGGCCCTCAAGTTACGAAGACTTGTGGGCCTGTACTATTCTGAGGCCCCTCGCGGCGGCTAACGACACATCGGGGTTGATGTCTTTTTCGAGTGCGCTCAGGGTAGGAATCACATCTTCGCTGTGGCTAGCGGCCAGAATGTCGCATAACGCGATCTTCTCGTCCACACTCGCTTGCGGCACCAGCGGCAGCACAGCCTTCCTCACATCGTCTCGGCGGCACAACTCCGTCAGGTAGGCCTGCGCAGTGTCCTGGTGACTCTTCGTATCCAGGTTCTCGATCAAGTAGCGCAAGGGACTGAATTCGGAAGTATCCACCTTTCCTTCATTCGCAAGCCCGAAGGCCGCGGCTAAGTGTACGCGCCAGTCGGCATCTTTCTCGTTATATGCCTGTTCGAGAAGCGGCGTGTCTTCGGGCTCCCGAATCCGCCCCAATCCTTCCAAGGCGGAGGCGCGCAGTACAGCATCGGAATTTGTCCCGTACTGTTGGAACGTCTGCCGGTCCGCCGCGTCGCCGAGCATAGCCAAGGCCTGCACGGCCGCGCGGCGAATCTTCGCATTACGAGCTTCACTGACCGCGCGCCGGACATCGGGAGCCGACTGCGTGCTGTGCAGAACACCGATGGTCTCCAACGCTGCCATTTGTACCCGGTCATCTAAATCCCGGCTCAAAAAGGACACACTCGGCCCTGCTTCCGGATCCGCGATCTTCTGCAAAGCATAGAGCGATTCCAAAATCAATTCGGTGTCTTTCGATCGCAACGCCTGCTCAAGAGCCGGAACGGCCGCGCGATCGCGCAGAATACCTGCGGCCCGAGCGGCATTTGCCCGCGCATCAATCGAGGCAGCGTGCAAAACCTCGTCTGCGATCGCCTCGCCTACCGTATCCCGGATGCTAATGTCTGGCGCAACGACCTGCTCATTCCGTGACGAAAAGAATGACTTCACCTGGCGCACCCCGCGGCTGAACGGGCCCGACAACGCGCCCCTTGCCACGTAACCCGGCAGGTAGAAGTTCACCAGGCCGTCGGTAGCCCGAATCTGCACCTCGGCATTGTTGTCGTGCGTAGCTTTCGCCAGCGGGTCGAGGCTGCGCTCGGTGCCGAGTTTCACGATTGCTTTCACCGCCTCGATGCGGATATCCGCGTTCGGGTCATCCAGATTCTGGGCGATGGTGGGGATGGCGCGAGAGTCCGTCTTGGCTAACTGGCGGATGCGAATAATACGCTGATTGGAGTTGTATCCCTCCTCCGCTTGCCCGAACAGCAGCCACGCGGCTATCGGCAGCGCACATGCGGCCCGGAGTGCTGCATTAGTCATAAGTATGAAAGTATCGCCGCGTTAGCGGACCATTTCAACGGTAATATTGTGTGGAATCAGACCGGCTTCATAGCCAAGATCCAACAACTTTTGCGCCGCTTTCGGCACGATCTCGCCGCCATCGATCGTATGGTGATTGACATACATGCCGACAAATTGCTCCGCCAGCGCAGGGTCAAGATCCCGGGCGAATTGCATGGCATAATTCAGCGCTTCATCGTGATGATCGATTGCATACTGGATGCTCTCGCGCACCAGGCGGCAGCACTCGGCCCTGACCTCCGCCGGTAAATTCCGGCGCAGCGCATTTGCACCCAGCGGCAGCGGCAGATCGTATTTGGTCTTGAACCACTTACCGAGATCGATAACGTTGTGAAGTCCGCCCTGCCCGTACGTCAGCTGTCCTTCATGAATTACCAGGCCGCCGTCTAGCTCGTGTTCCTTAACAGCGTCGAGAATCTTGTCAAACGGGCAGACAACATGCTCAACATCCGGCTGAAAAAGCTTCAACGCGAGAAAGGCGGTCGTCAGGGTGCCGGGGATCGCTATCTTCTTGCCTTTCAGCTCTTCGGGCGCCATGTGGCGAGCGCTGACCACCATCGGCCCGTAGCCATCGCCGACGCTGGAGCCGCTCGCCATCAGAACGTATTTATCGGCAACATAGGGATAGGCGTGATAAGAGATGGCCGTCAGTTCGTAGAGTCCCTCTGTGGCTTTGCGGTTTAGCGATTCGATGTCTTCGAGTACGTGCCGGAACGACACCAATCGTGAACGGACCTTTTTTGTCGCCAAACCATAGAACATGAAGGCGTCGTCAGAGTCGGGACTGTGGGCACAGACGATTTCTGCCGGCGCATTCGAGGAGCTCATAAGAGGTGCTGTTGGCGTAAAGCAACCTCAGTTTAACAGAGCGTGTCGTGTCGTCCGTCTGTCCGGTGCAACTGTCGCTCCCCGACGGTCGGGGTTCTTTAAACAGTTATGAGGACGACGAACTGATGGAGCGGCGAAGGAGGACGAGTTCCTTCTCCAGAATATCGAGATCTATCTCGAGCGCGGCTAGATAGTGCTCGCATTTGTCGTGCTCGGCGGCTTTGGCCGCCAGTTCCAGCCACTGCGCATTCGCCTTCGCGACCAGAGCGTGCAAGCTGCCGAGGGATCCTTTGATGGTATGTGCAAGGCGTGATAGCCGCTCGTGTTCACCGGCGGTCAGGGCCTCCTTCATCTCCTTACTTTGACGCTCGCGTTCGGAGAAGTACAAGTCGATCAACTCGACCAGCAGATCGTCGTCGTAGGCGACCTGCGCCTTGAGTTCCTCGATATCAAGAATCGGGACGTCAACGCTGGGAGAATTTTTCTTCGGCCTTACAGCCTCAATCCCGACAGCGCTGGCCAGCCGCGCAATGGCAATCGTCAGGGCCTCAGGATCTAGCGTTTCAGGGACCACTCCGTCCACGCCGGGTCCGGTCCCGGAAGCCGCCGTGATCGCATCATCGGGCGCTACCGTCAGCACGGCCGTCTTGCCGGCGCTCGATGCCTCATCAAGATCTCGGACCTTAGCGGCGAACGCGCTGACAGCATCGGCATCAAGACCGGAGCCTAACAGGACAGCATCGAACCGTTGCACAAGCAGGGCCTCCGATGCTTCCTGTAAACCCTGTACTGCTAATACCGTGTGACCGGCCGACGTCAGGGCTGACGAAATTCGCTCCAGGTGAACTCGGCTGCCTACTACCAGTACCCGCAAATGATCTTCCAACTTGCCCCCAAAAAACTGTGCACAGAGGCGGAGCTCCCGCATCGCCCTTTATATCTGTTGCAATATTCGACCGTAATTCTCTACTTCTGTTATGTGTTGTTGTATACTCTCGGTTTGGTGGGGGTGAGTCTTCCAAAGTTTCGCGACCCGCACTGCTAAGACAACTGACTCCAATCCGGCCCGGCGTTTCTTGTCGCGAATGCGAGCTATCTCGGATGGCGTGTTCAACCTCGTCTTTCCTGATGATTGCAGGGTATGTGAACAACCGTTAAGGAATCTTTCCCGCATTCCTGTCTGCACCTCCTGTCTTTCCCTCCCTCAACCTTTCGAATCTGAGTTTTTCTGCCGGGCTTGCCGGACCCCCTTCGTGGACGACTATCCACTGGATGAGCACGACCTTTGTACCATCTGCCGGGAGAGTCTGGTGAACTTCGATTGCGTTTACTCTTTCGGCAGTTATGAAGGTACCCTCCGAAACCTGATTCATCAACTTAAATACGGTAAGGTGGAGACGCTGGCGCGGCCTCTGGCGGCTTTATTAGCACGCGCATTGCCGGTGGATGAACGCTTTGACCTGATCATCGCTATGCCCATGCATTGGCGCAAGCGGTGGGAGCGCGGATTCAACCAGGCAGAGCTTCTGGCGCGCCCAGTTGCAAGACGTTACGGGCTATCGCTCTCGACAAATCTTCGGCGCGCGCGATATACCAAAGCGCAGGCCGGTCTGAGTGAAGCCCAGCGGCGCGAGAATCTAAAGCATTCGTTCCTGGTAAGGTCTCCTGAGCAGATTGCGAACAAACACATACTGCTGGTGGACGATGTATTTACCACCGGGGCGACGCTCCGCGCCGCCGCAGCAGCGTTGAAAGCGGCGGGAGCAGCCCGCATCTCAGCCTTGACGCTCGCGCGGGCTGACCGGGCCACGCGATCGGGTGCCGAAAAGAGTTCGCCGGCGCGCCGGAATGCGCTGCAGGTGGAGACCGTGGACGCAGGAGTGTCGTTACTTGAGATGAGCCCGCGCCTTTGAGCGAGGCGAAGGGAGGGAGCCAGTCTGATGCCAAATGCGGATCGACTTCATCGACCTGTTCTTGTTTTGAACGCCAGCTACGAGCCCATCAATATCTGTGCGGCCCGGCGCGCCTTAGTGCTCATTCTTAAGGGCGTTGCCTCGGCCGAAGAACTCGCACCGTCCCAGGTCCATTCGGCAAGGCGCGTGTTGGGCGTACCGTCGGTGATCCGGCTGCTCGAGTATCGCCGCATTCCTCATCAGACCCGCGCCTTGTCGCGCAAGAACATTTTGATGCGCGACCGCTACACCTGCCAGTACTGCCATAAGACTTTGCCGTCGGGAGAAATGACTTTGGATCACGTTGTTCCAAGGTCGCGCGCGGGTGAAACCACCTGGGAAAACCTGGTCGCGTGCTGCCATCCCTGCAACAACCGCAAAGGCAATCGAACGCCGGACGAAGCAGGCATGAAGCTGTTACGGCCACCGCGTCCATTCAGTTTGCATACCAGCCGTCATCTGATGCGTCTGCTGGGGCGCAGCGACGACCAGTGGCGCAAATATCTTTTCTACTCGGATTAACGCGGGAGAAAAACCGGGACTTACGGCTTAGCCTCGCTGACGCTCGGGACTGAGAATCAACATTCCAGGTTCGGAGCCGTTGGGCAACTTAAGCGGGTTGCGATCCGCCCGGCTCGGCTGCGGGAGCTGTCACCGGCTTTGGCTCCTTCGCTTTTTCCTTGGGAGCGGCTTTCACCGGACTGATAATCACGTGCGCATTTCGGCCCTCTAGCTTCGGCTGGCCCTCAATCGACCCGATTCCGGTAAGGTCCTCGGCAAAGCGCAACAATAATTTTCTGCCGAGATCCACGTGCGCGATCTCGCGGCCACGGAACTGAACCACGGCTTTCACACGGTTGCCTTCCTTTAGGAACCGGATGGCGTGATTCTTTTTGAAGTCGTAGTCGTGGTCGTCGGTGTTGGGCCGAAATTTCAGCTCTTTGACCTGGATGACGTGCTGCTTCTTCTTCGCGTCGTGTTGCTTCTTCTTCTGCTCATATTGCCACTGGCCGTAGTCCATGGCCTTGGCTACCGGAGGCTCAGCCGTCGGCGCGATCACGATCAGATCGAGGCCCATGTCCTGCGCCTTGCGCACGGCGGCAGGCGTGGGCATGATCTCGACCGACCCGTCCGGGAATACAGCCCGTACCTCCCGGGCGCGGATCGCCTCATTAACGTTTTCTCTAATTTTTGGCCGGCGTGGTGGGAAGCTTCGTGGTGGATACATGCCGGACTAGCGGACGGCGCCGACCGGCGCTTGAAGACGGGTTGGGAAAAAATTCAAATTAATACCTGCTATTAGTTTACACGGAATTGATTACTTTGTGTTTGGCGAAACGCAGCCGGAATTCCGCTCCCTCCAGTCGCCGCCCGGTGCTGAGCCTCTGAGGGAATCCGAAGCGGCATGTCGCTTTGTAGAGTGGAGAATAGTAAGCGTGCCGAAATTAAACTCAACATCGGGAATCGCACTTCTGCTGGCTGGAGCGAGTCTGGCGAGTGCCACTACTCTCAGCATGAGCTTTAGTCAACAGCATTTCAGCGATGGGCAAAAGGTGTCCACCGGCACTTTCCTTACGGCACACCAGAGTGACCCTGCAGGCGTCAACGATGTAGCACCGTTCGATGGGCATTTCGTTGGCAGCGACATTAGCGGTCCGAATTTCAACGCCAGCTGGACATTCAACTATAGTGCGATCGGAACTTCTATCACCTCCGCGGACCTGAAATTCGGCATATACGACGCGGATTCCGCGGCTTCGGGAGACCAACTCGCAAGCTTCAGTCTGAACGGTGTAAGCCTCTTCCCCGAGCTCGATCCTCTGCTGGAGGCAGCGCCCGGGGCAAACGTCAATAACGGGCAGAACAGTATCGTCAATGTCTACGATGTCAGCCTTCCGGCGTCGACGTTCACGAGCCTGCTCAACGGTTCGGCTGCGTTTGATCTGACGCTGCAAGGCCCCGGTCTGGGCGTGCTGGGTCAGACGCCGTTTAACGGCGCGGCGCTCGATTTCGCGACCTTGACCGTCAACTCTGCCGGGGTCATACCGGAGCCCTCCTATTTGCCACTGCTTGCTGCGGGTATGCTGTTGTGGCTGTTGGCGATGCTTCTGCGCCGAACACTTGCATAGAATCGACTGCCTGGAAGACCAAAGCGGCGCGGCTAATCGAGGGACCTTACCCAGATGTTCCGAAAGCTGATCGGCGCGCTGGCATCGCCGTGTGCCTGCAGCTTAATGGGAGCGGTTGTGTATGGCTTGTACACCGGCTTTCCGATGTAGAATGTCTCGCCTTTCAGCTCGAAATGATTTTCAACCAGCACACCGTTGAACAAAACGGTTACATAGGCGGGACTCTTCAGCGAGCCGTCGCCGTTGAAGGTCGGCGCCGTCCAAACCACGTCGTAGGTCTGCCACTCTCCAGACTTGCGGCCCGGATTCGCTAACGGAATAGCTTGTTTGTAGATGCTGCCAGCCATCCCGTTTACGTACGTCTTGTTTTCGTAGGAATCGAGAACCTGCAGTTCATATCCGGCGTCACCGCTACCGGTAGAGGCCAAAAACACGCCGCTATTTCCACGGGCCTGACCCGTGCCGGTGATGTTCTCGGGGACCTTCCACTCAATGTGGAGCTGGTAGTCCTTGAAGGTCCGCTTGGTTTCAATGTTCCCCGCCTTCTTGTTCACCGTTAAGACGCCGTCGGCAACCACCCAATTCGCCGGCGATTTATCGGCAACCGATACCCATTCGTCCAGGTTCTTGCCATCGAACAGCACGATCGCGTCGGACGGAGGGGCGCTGCAAGTAGCACCAGGCGTCACCACCTTGGGCACGGGCTCCCACACTTCGGTGTCCTCAGGTTTTGCTTTCGTCGCCTGCTGCGCAGAAATTGTGCCGGCGACGGCAATCAGAGCCGCAACGGCGAGGGGTCTTGAAGGTTTAATGCACATCACACTAAACGAGAATACACTTTTCGTTCGAGCAGCAGATAGACGCCCTTATCTTCGATGACTGAGAATCCGAGACGCTCGTATAAGCGGAGCGCCGGGTTATTACGCTCCACGTGAATGGTTACCGGCAATGCCGCATCATCCGCCTGCTGGAGGAAGTTTTTCAGCAGCGTGCTTCCGATGCCCTGAGCGCGGTATTGTGGCGCGAGCGTGATATCGATGATTCGTATCTCCGTGTCGCCGTGCCAATGATACAGACGGCCCCCCGGCCGATGATCAATCACGACGATGTCGAATGCTGCGTCAGGATACTGGGTGCGGTAGTGCAGCGTTTGGGCGCGGAATTGTCCCTTAAGAAAGGCATCGCGCTGCTCGGCGCTCCACGGGACAGCGCCCAGTTCCTGCTCGCGCGTGCTCGCGTACAGCGAGAAAAGGAACTCGGCGTCGGCATCCGTTTCCGGCCGCAAATCGACGTGATGTTTCGGCATCGAATAAAAAGTCGCGGTCAGTTGCGGCTGGGGAAAATGCCTTGCAGTGCGATGCAGAAGCTGGCTGTGAGGAACGGCATCATGTTCTGATGAGGCTGGCTGCCGCCGGCGTTTGCGATTGCGGCTGGGGACATCACCGCGCCTTTGCCGGATGAGAATACCGTATTTCCTCCTGAGTCGCGAGCCCAGAGTTGCCCCGCGGGCGAAGTGCTTGCGCCGGGTGCATCGCTGGCAGCCACTGCGTGCGTGTGCGCGGGAAGTTCGCTGACCGATAACGAGTGCGTCTCTTCACCGGCTGACTGCCCCTGATTGAAGCCATTACCGGCTCCCACAGGCATTCTGCCTTGCAGGTTCGGCAAGGCAAACGTCTGCTGCCCATCACCGCCGTAGGTGGTTCCGAGAAGCGCGAACAGCGCCTGATTCTGATTGATCGGCAAAAACTGACCGTTGCAAAGGGCCCACCCTTTGGGCGCGAAAGTGAACGCGAAGAGTCTGATTTCTCCGAGAAAAGCTTCAGCCATTTATTGATCTCCTATCCCCGAGCCGGGAAGACACCCTGAAGCGCGATGCAGTAGTTGAGCACCAGATACGGCTGCAGATTATTGTGCGGCTGGTTTGCGCCTGCCTGCGCCAGACTATCGGACGCCATCTGGACCTGGGGCAATGTAAGCCCGTATGCAGAGTCTCCTCCGGCGTCCGATGACCAAACGTTTTGAGGAGGAGCATACGCCGCCGCAGTGTTGCTCGCCTGAGCGCGCGCGCTGTGCGTGTGAGCCGCCATCTCCTGCGCCGTCAACGCCTCTACAGCCGCACCGCCGACATCGCCGTTATTTCGCGGCGTCAGACCCGGACCGGACTCGGTGCCGAGAGCGGCACGACCATTCAAGTTCGGCAACGCAAAGTTGGACCTTCCGTCGCCGCCGTACTGTGTGCCGAGAATAGAGAACAAGGCTGTATTCTGCGCAATCGGCAGTAACTGTCCGCTGCACACCGCCCAACCCTTGGGCGGGAAATTGAATCCGAACAATCTGATTTCGCCAATAAAGGGATCCATGCGCGACTCCGGCTAGCTCTGGCTCGGGAAAATGCCAAAGAGTGAAATGATGTACGTGATCGCCACAAATGGCGAAACATTGTTGTGCGGTAGACCTTGTCCTGAGGGCGCGATCGCAGCACCGTTGAGATTGCTATCCGGCGCAGCGCTCGAGTATGCTGCCGTGTTGCCGCCGGGATCGGTCGCCCAATAATTCCCCGCCGGACTGATGCTGTTGCCGCCGGTCGAGGCGCAGTTCGGGGGATGAGTGTGGGCCGGAAGCTGTTGCGGGGTCAGGGATACGGTCTCCTGACCTCCGGATTCGCCCGGCAGGCGATTTGTCAGCCCCGAGCCTTGCCCCTGGTGGATGGGCACGCGCCCGCGCAGATCAGGCAGAGCAAAGGTGGCTACGCCGTCGCCGCCGTACGTGGTCCCGATCAAGTTGAATAGGGCCTCATCTTGGGCAATCGCCCGCAGCGATCCGTCGCAAAATGCCCAGCCGCTGGGCGCGAAATTGCCCGCAAAGATTTTGATTTCGCCTAAGAAAGGTTCTGCCACGATTTCATCCCTCGTTCTTGTACAGATTCTCAGGTATCGATCGATACCTACCCAAAAACGGCCTCATAGATCGGCCGAGGCTCGCCTGCTTGGCCGCACCCAGCCGTTACACGAGTGACAAAGATGTCAGCCGCGCCAAAATCCTCGTGCTGCAAAGTTCCCATCCCCTGCCGAAACGGAGATTCGCATTCGCCCGTGAACAGGACGGAAAACGCTTCGCGGCGACCATTCGTATTCGGCAGGGCGTAAGCGCGCGTCTCAGACTTTACTTCGCGCATCGTCAAGTGCAGCTCTATTGAACCTGTGGGGGCGGCCACAACAAACCGGAACTGCTTTCCGACATGCGCGGAAAACGACTCTGCCGTTAATTCAGCCACGATGATTTGCAAATCGATCTCCTCAGACCAGTAGGTTCAATCCCGGCTCTGCGGCTGATGGGAATGCAACCCGCAGTTCGGAGCCGGTCAGGCCCAACCAGCTTGCCAGTGGCAGCATCATTCGTTCGCGACTGGTTGTCGGAACCCAGACACCGGTACCAGTCGCATCTACAGGACCTCCCAGCCGCATCTCCGGCACGCTTCCAAAAACTGTCGCGCCTTGCACGGCATCGCCGATTACCAATTGGTGAGCGCCCCACCCCTTGTCCGTTCCACTATACGCATTCGGCTTCAATGTGCGGCCGAACTCCGTGTCCGTATACACAATGAGCCTGTTTGAGATGCCGAGAACGTCGGCAGCACGAAGGAAAGCTGAGAGAGCACTGTCGAGCTGCTCAAAGAGTCTGCTTTGTATCGCAGTCTGCTGGGCGTGGGTGTCGAATCCGGCCAGGGTCGCCACATAAACCTGCCGGCCAAACCCGGCGTCGGGGGCTTCCCTTATCAGATATGCGGCTTGCCGAAGTTGCCGGCCGAGCGAGGTCGCGGGAAACGGTACGCTCGCGCTTTCCCGGGGAATCATTTTCGTGAGCGACGGCGGGTCAATGGAGGGTGCGCCGCCGAATTGCCAATCCGGCGTGAGCAGGACCAGTCCCGACCTGAATCGATTCGCGTGCGTGGCCGGTTTGACGAAAGCCGCTGCCCACTCGGGAACAAAATACCCGTCCGGCAGATAGGTGAGAAACGGGACCGTATGACTCTCGGGCCTTGCGGGTTCGCCGGCATTCGCCACGACGGCGACTTTGCCGAGCTGGAATTTGTCGGCTACCGTCGGAAGCGCCGGGTGGAATCCATATGCTGCGCCCGACGCGGGAACTTCCACGCGCAACAATTCCGTCTCCGATAATGCCAGACTGCCGCGAATCCTTGAATACTCCCAGTACGCGGACCTATCCAGGGGAACGAACATGTTCGCGCTATCGTTGCCCCCGACGAGAAAAATGCACAGTAGCGCCCGGCTCTGAAAGTTCGCTGCTCTTGCGGGTTCAGAAAAAAACGGCAGCCCGCTACCGGCGGCTCCGGCGAGCAACGCGCCCCGCCACCCGGCATGCAACAATGACCGTCTGGTAACCGCGATCTTATCGCCCATGCAGCTCTTATCACCTCTCAAGGAACCTCGCGCAAAACGGTCGCGGCTGCGCGCCACCCGGAAGGACTGGCGAGTTCCTTTTGCCGTCTGGTGGCGCGCATCCGCGCCCTTTGCGCTATTGAGGCGAATCCCGGACAATCAGAGAAACGCTTCTACTATACAAGCGATTTCTAAAATCCCGGAACCTCACTGCCGGTCCGGAAACGCGTTATGTGAGCCGCACGAAGAGAGGTAATTGCGGAATCAGTCGACCCGCGGGCTCGGGGGCTCCGTGGCGGCATGATCCACATTTGCGGTGACGGGCTCGTTTTGGAGAAGATTCGAGCCACCATTACGCTCGAGGTAGGCCAACATTTTTTCCGCCTGGGCCCGCTGATCGGCGGTGCGCGCCCACTTTCGAGCTTGGGATTCCGCCTGAAAGGATGCATTGAAATCTTTAGCCTGGAGCTGACAGTAGCCTAAGGCCGCATAGTATTCGTAGGCATTGTTTTGTGTCAGCGTGTGAACCCGTAGTAAGGCGCTCATAGCTAACGTGAACTGCCCGGCCTTGGCAGCCACGATTCCGAGCAGAAGCTCCGCATCGTCGTTTTCGGGGTCGAGCGCCTCGGCTCGTTGTGCCGACTGCATCATTTCCTGCTCGGATGCACCGGTGAGACTCAGCAAACGTGCGTAGTCGAGTGCGGTACGAGCACACTGCGTCCCGGCGGCGGCCGTCGCCAGGTGCACTCTCGCCTCGCTCAAATTGCCTTGCTGCCATCTGAGGTATCCGAGAGCTTCTTCTACTTCGGTGCACTTCGGCCGTTCTCTTCGAAGCTCAGCAAATCGGGCTTCTGCAGTGGCTGCCGTTTCAGGCCGCACGGCAAGGAATTCTGCCATAGTTAACCGTAACCGAAAATCGTCAGCAGTCGACACGGTTACAGCGACGTCTGCGATTGGTGGATGGATGTCGGACAGAAACGATTTCACGTCGGCCTGCCGGAGGTATTGGCGCAGATCGCGCTCAGTCTCCTCAACCCCCTTGCCGTAGACGTTCCTGAGCGCACGAGAGGTGTCGCCATCTTCACAAACGGCTTTCACGAATGCGCTGAATCGTCCGGCATAGCTCGATTGAAGCTTCAGCATGTGGACGAGCCCCCAGCTCTCGGCGTAGAACATCGCCATCGGACCGGTGTCCTTGTAATAAGTCGAGCCGCTGTTCGCCTGCAAGAGCGCGGACAACTCGATCCAAGGATCCCGACTCAACGTTTTAAGCCGCAGCGAAAGAGCCTGCCCCAACAGGACACGGTCGCCGCGAAGATCGAGGGACGAATAGAAATCCGCTAAGCCTTCGTTCAGCCACAGGGGAAGCTTCAGACCGGCATGCTGCAGTACGAGATGCGTGTACTCGTGAATCGGGATCTCGCGATGCGAAGGGTCTAGATCCTGTAACGAGATATAGTCGCGCCCGTAGTTCCGGATGTAATAGCCCAGAGTGCCTGGAGTGACACCATACGGCCGATATTCACTCTCCGACGCGAATGCAATCACGCGCACCGGATCTTTCGGCTCGTCCTTCAGCATGCCGCTGGCGAGAAAGAAAGCGCGCGCGCGTTCGAGTTCGCCCAATGCCGCCGCGGCGTTCGTTTCACTGCTCGCTGTGTACATCTCGAAATGCGCGCTAGTGGCGTGGATCCAGCCCTGCCCTGCGTTTAACCGCAGCGCCGGCGCCCCGAGCAGAATAACCACAACCGCCAGCGGTTGAAGAAATTCGTGCCGTCGCACCTTAGTTGCCTTAGCGCCGTTGAGCATACGGTGGTTAGTCGAACCACAGCTTCCAGAGTTCGCCTAAGGCCTTATCGGACTAAATTGTGCGGAGCTTTATGCGCTCAAAACTCCAGCTTTAGAATCGCGTCGCGGAGCTTTCCATCGAGTTGAGCCCGCCGCACAGCCGAGCTGCGATTCTCATCGCGCAGACGAGCGATCTGCGTCTCATTCGCGGACAAGTCTGCAGAGTATTTGCGTACTTGTTCCTCCTCGCCTTTGACACGGTTTAAGCTATCGATGTTCTGCCGCAACCGGCTCTGATCAGTACTAAGGTCATTGAGCTCGGTGCGCGAGCTGTCGAGCTGCGCCTGCACGAGCGTGACTTGCTTTTTCAGATCGGCAACAGCAGCGAGCTGGGTGCGGGCGGCCGCGGACACGTCCTTGTTATCGGCGATGGTTGCCAGAAAATCAGGCGTGGCGTTTGTGACCAGAAGGGTGTTCCAGGTGTCCTGGTCCTGCTCGACTTTTAACTTCTGAGAGCCGTTGGCCGGCAGCTTAACTTCAAAGCGATAGGCGTTCGATGTGCGCTCGGAGGGCTTGGGAGAGATGAGTGAGTAGCCCTCGCTGTTCTGTTCCACGATCAACGACTTGGGTTTCGAATCGACATTGCGAATGGTGTAGGTGCGCGTCTGGCGCTGCGTGTACTTGATATTCAAGTTGCCGTTGACAATATGGACGTCGCGCAGCAGTTGATCTGCGCTGTCGAAGGCGGTCGTTATGCGAGTACCGTAATCGACGGCATAGCCGATGAGGCGGCGATCGCCCGTCTTCAGCGTCTCAAACAGGGCCTCGCCTGCATAGCCGCCGCCGTCGTACACGGTAATGGGTCCGCCATCGAGAGTTTTGCCGGTGTTGTTCACGATTTCGGCAGCGTTGACCGGATGCTCACCGTCGCGCTCGGTGTAGATCAAAAGCTTGCGCGCATCCACCTTATCTTGCAGGAAGGGCAGCATCGCGGACTGGTTTTTCTTGATCGTGACTGGACCAGGGAAAGTGTACTCAAATAGTTCGCCGAGTGTGGCCCCGGTGGCGCCTTCGACGGAGCTAATCCTGTCCGCTCTCGTTACTGCCTGGGATTCAACCTGCACAGTTTGAGCCTGAGCTGGCATCGCCGGAGCGACCTTATAAACTCCGCCAGCCGATCCGGCGCCCATGCCATTGCCGCTGCCGGTTCCTACACCACCGATCACACCACCGATAGCACCATCAACCGCACCGCTGTACGCCACCGGCCCGGCAGCGCGATCCTCCGGCAATTCCGCCACCTGCCGGGCGCCGAAGCGCGGCGTATCCAGCAGGCTAATGAACGAAATCGGACGGCCTGACACGACTGCGAGTTGAACATTTCTCCAATCCTCGTCTGTCGTGTTGTCCACGATGGCCCAGCCTTCAAGGTTCGAGCGCGCGGCTGCCAAGGTCAACCGATATGAAGACTTCCACACCGCTGCGGGACTTATATAAGATGCTTGCAGATGTCGCCCGCCGGCTTCGCTGGCCTCGATATAAACGCTTCGCTTCTCGCGTGAGCGCGATTGTTCAAGCGTCCCGAGGTAATCCTTAAGCTCCTGCTGCAAATGAGTATCCAGCAGGCGCAGCGACGAAGCGGCGGACAGATCGTAGTTGGCGAGATCGCCCGAATCGAGCAGCAGCGTGATCTGTTCTCGCGTCAGCATGGCGCCGTTCGGAGCCGTGGTGTTGCTGAGTCGCGCCGCCATGATAACCCCCGCGACAGCTTTATCGCCCATCGCGAGCTGGAGACGTGAACCCTTCAACCGATCCAGAAAGCTGCTGAGGTTTTGCTGATCGCCGATCTGGAACGGAAACTTCTGGAGACGCTGCTCGGGGCTTTCATTTGAGTCGTAGCGGACCGCGCGTATCCGACCGCCTGACGTATCGACAACAGTCAACGACTTCAGAACGTCGTTCATATCGTTGTTCTGAAAATCGAGCCGGACATCTTCGCCCGCATTCACGGAGCCTTCGCGCTCGAAGTATCCGATACCGTGCTTGTAGAGAATAATTTGCTTTACCGGGAGGTCTGCCGCATAAAGCCAGGACATGCTGAAAATCAACAGCAATGAGACGGATCGCAACATACTGCATTAGAAGTCATGAGCGGTACGGAAAGTTCCCGCCAAGTGATACCAACTTAGGTACTGCCGAATCAACTTACGGAAGGTGATACTTTCGTTTCCAGCCGGGAGGCATAAATGCGAGTTGGGTTATTTACGCGCGAGTACCCGCCGAACGTTTACGGCGGCGCAGGTGTACATGTCGAGTATCTAAGCCGCGAGCTGGCAAAAAAGATCGAAGTAGAAGTGCATTGCTGGGGTGACCAGAATGTGAACGACGGCAATCTACAGGTTTGCGGCGCGCATCCCTGGGATGAGATCTCTCAAGGCGCCGAAGGCAAATTCAAAACCGCGCTCGAGACGCTGAGCCTGAATCTGTATCAGATTCGAAAATTATCGGGCGTCGACATCGTACACACGCATACCTGGTATGTGTCGATGGCGGGCTTCTTGGCCAAAATGCTGTATGGCGTCCCGTTCGTCTTGACGACGCACAGCCTGGAGCCGATGCGCGCCTGGAAAGCCGAGCAATTGGGCAGCGGCTACCGGTTGAGCTCCTGGATCGAGCGCACAGCTATCTTGGACGCCGATGCCGTGGTCGCAGTTTCCAATGGCACAAAAGAAGACATCCTGAGCGTTTATCCTGTCGATCCCGATCGAATTCACGTAATCTACAACGGCATCGATCTCGCCGAGTATCAGCAAACGTCCGAAACCAGCGCGCTGCGGACCTACGACGTCGATCCTGCCGTTCCCTACGTGCTCTTTGTGGGCCGCATTACACGCCAGAAAGGCGTCACGCACCTGGTGGACGCGATCCGGTATCTGCCAAAAGAGACGCAAGTTGTGCTCTGTGCGGGAGCGCCGGACACACCGGAGATCGCGGCCGAAATGCGGCAGAAGGTGGATGAAGCGCGACAATTCAATCCGCGCGTGGTGTGGATCGAAAAGATGATCTCGAAGCCGGAAGTGATCCAGCTCTATAGCAATGCGCGCGTGTTTTGCTGCCCGTCGGTTTACGAGCCCTTCGGCATTATCAATCTCGAAGCCATGGCGTGCCGTGCGCCGGTGGTCGGAAGCGCTACCGGCGGCATCAAAGAAGTGGTGGTGGATGGCGAGACGGGCTACCTGGTCCCATTCGAGCAGCAGGCGGGTACCGGATTTCCGGCTCACCCGGACAAATTCGCACGCGATCTCGCCGCGAAACTATCCGATCTCCTGAGCAATCCCGATAAGTGCAAGCGCTTCGGCGATGCGGGCCGCAGGCGCGTCGAGGAAAAATTCAGTTGGTCCGCTATTGCGGACCAGACAATTGCGATGTATCAAACCTTAATCGACGAGAAGAAGACGAAGTAGAAAAAGAGTGCGGCTAATCAATGAGCGCGAAAGAACGCGGTCAAAATACGACAGCAAAATTACCTAAGAAGCCGGAAGCAGATGGCCGGCGCCGAGTCATCATTGAAAGTGTTTCACCCGAGGTCGACGGCGGGAGATTTGCCGCCAAACGTACCGTCGGCGATCTGGTCCGCGTCGAAGCAGATGTGTTTACGGATGGCCACGATTCCGTGGCTGCCGCGCTCCGGTACCGGTTCCAAAACGAAGAGAAGTGGCACGAGCAGCGCTTCGAGGCGATCAATAATGACCGCTGGTTCGCCGAATTCCGCGTCACCGAATTGGGCCGCTATCGGTACACGGTGGTCGGCTGGGTCGATCACTTTGAGACTTGGCGCAAGGATCTGCTGAAGCGCATTCAGGCGAACACGGATACGCCGGTCGATTACTTGATCGGGGCGAAGCTGATTCGTGAAGCAGCCGAACGCGCGAAAGGCTCTGACGCAACCTGGCTGGGCGGCGAGGCCGAGTTCCTGAGCGGCGAGGGCGACCCGGAGGCACGGCGCGCGCGAGCTATTGACGCGAGCCTCAACGAGATGATGATCCGGTACCCCGACCGCCGTTTCGCGACCGAACTGGGCCGCGAGCTCGAACTGATTGTCGATCCGGTGCGCGCGCGCTTCAGCTCCTGGTATGAGTTCTTTCCTCGTTCTGCATCGCCGGATCCCAAGCGCCACGGAACGTTCGCCGATTGCGAGGCAAGGCTGCCGTATGTCGCCGAAATGGGATTCGACGTGGTCTACTTTCCGCCGATTCATCCCATCGGAACGATGTTCCGGAAAGGCAAGAACAACACCACAACGCCGGAACCGGACGATGTCGGAAGCCCGTGGGCCATCGGGAATACTGAGGGCGGTCACAAAGGAATTCTTTCCGAGCTCGGGACGCTCGAAGACTTCCGCCGTCTGGTGAAACGCGCGCAGGATTACGGCATTCAGATTGCAATTGATATTGCGTTTCAGGCTTCGCCCGATCATCCGTACGTCAAAGATCATCAGGAGTGGTTCCGTACGCGGCCGGACGGCACCATTCAGTACGCCGAAAATCCGCCCAAGAAATATCAGGACATTTATCCCTTTGAATTCGAAACCCCCAGATGGTTCGAACTGTGGCAGGAGCTCAAGTCGGTATTCACGTACTGGATCGAGCAGGGCGTGCGCATTTTCCGCGTGGACAACCCGCATACGAAAGCGTTTCCCTTTTGGGAATGGTGTATCACCGAGCTTAAGCGTGATTGGCCGGAAACATTGTTCTTATCGGAGGCGTTCACGCGGCCGAAAATCATGTACCGGCTGGCGAAGGTCGGCTTCAGCCAGTCGTACACATACTTCCCATGGCGCAACGGCAAGCTGGAACTGACGCAGTATCTGACGGAGTTGACGAAGACGCCTGTGCGCGAGTTCTTCCGGCCGAATCAGTGGCCTAACACTCCCGATATCCTGACCGAGTTTCTGCAGATGGGCACCCGGGCGGCATTTATGATCCGCTTCCTCCTGGCAGCCACCATCGGCGCCAATTACGGGATCTATGGACCGGCTTTTGAGTTGATGGAAAGCCGCCCGGTTCGGCATGGCAGCGAAGAGTATCTGGATTCGGAGAAATACCAGATCCGCGAGTGGAACCTGGATCGGCCTGACAGTTTGTGCGAGCTGATTGCGCTGGTAAATCGGATACGCAGAGAGAACCAGGCGCTGCAGAACGACTGGTCCATCGACTTCCATCCAGTGGATAACGATCAACTGCTCTGCTTTTCGAAGCTGTCCGATGACGCTACCAACCTGATTGTGGTCGTGATTAACCTCGATCCGCACCATACGCAGGCCGGTTTCGTCGATCTACCGCTGGACAAATGGAAGATTGAAAGCGATCGGCCCTATCAGGCCAACGATCTGTTGACCGGAGCGCGATACCTGTGGAGTGGCCGGCGCAACTACGTCGAGCTGAACCCGCAGAGTGTCCCCGGACACATTTTCCGCATACGGCGCAGGCTGCGTGTCGAGACCGATTTCGAGTATTTCCTTTGAAAGCTGGCGGGGTGGTCCGCCGTCCCAAGGTTATGCACACTGCTGTCGCACTCGCGGACTACCTCAAGGCGCAGCGTTGGTTCCGTGCCAAGGCGCGGACCATTGTCGCTGTCGAAGTTCGTGACGAGATTGAGCTGGACGACCGTAATTCGCGTGTGCTGGTGGCAACGGTTTCCTATAACGAAGGTGAGCCGGATACCTATCTGCTTGCCTTCACTGCTGAAGGCGGGGATGCTCTCACGAGCGCTGCTTTTCGTGACAACTTACTCGATGCGATCGCTTGCAATCGAGCGTATGGCGGCCGCGCGGGAATTTTGAAATTCGAGCGGACGAGCGCGCTCGATCGCGAGTGCGGCGCGCGGACCCAAACTCGAAAGCTCCCTTTCGCGCGCCGAGCAGAGCAACAGCTCCATCATCTTCGGACACCAATACATCCTGAAAGTCTTTCGTAAGCTGGAACCCGGCATTAACCCAGACCTCGAGATTGGGCGCTTCTTGACCGAGCGCGGCTTTAAGAACACGCCCGCTGTGTTGGGCGAGATTCAGTATCGGCCGAAAGATGACGAGCAAATGGGAGCAGGCATCCTGCAAAGCTTCGTCGTGAATCAAGGCGATGCCTGGAAGTTCACGCTCGAATCGCTGCAAGGATTTTTTGATCGCGCGCTGCGCGAGGAAGGCACGCCTACGCTTAAATTCTCACACCCCCTGGACTTGGCCGACCAGGAATTGCCCGCGCTGGCGCGGCAAACCATCGGCGAGTACATCGAGTCCGCACGGCTGCTGGCTGTGCGCACGGCCGAGATGCATCGCGCCCTCGCCGATGAGAGCGGCGGACCGGACTTTGCTCCCGAGCCCTTCGACCCCGCGGCAGCCGGGCACCTCTATCAGGAGATGATGCGCGAGGCGGATCGTACCTTCGGCTTACTGAAGAGCAAGCGCGAAACAGCGTCTGCCCAAGTCGAAAAACTGATCGCTTCAGAACAGGTGGTCCGGTCGCGTTTCTCCTCGTTACGCGAACAGCCTGTAACCGCGTCCCGTATTCGCCACCACGGCGACTATCATCTCGGCCAGATCTTATATACGGGCAGAGATTTCATGATTATCGATTTCGAAGGCGAACCGGCGCGCCCGCTCTCAGAGCGCCGCGTTAAAACTCTAGCCATGCGCGACGTTGCCGGCATGATCCGGTCGTTTTCCTATGCGGCCAGTGCGGCTCTGCCGCACGCTTCAGCAGGCCCGGGGCTGGCGCGGGAGAGCAAACGAGAAGCCGAACCCTGGGCTGAATTCTGGTCGGCGTGGGTAAGCGCGGAATTCTTAAAGGCTTACTTCGAAACAGCCGGCGATGCAAACTTTGCGGGGCGAACTAAACAGGAACGGCGCATCCTGTTCGACGCGTTCGTTCTGCAGAAGGCGCTCTATGAAGTCGCCTACGAACTCAACAATCGTCCCGACTGGGTACACATCCCGCTTCGGGGGATATTGAACCTCATCCAATAGCGCGAGCCAGCTCATGTCAAAGAAAAGCCTACTTACAGAAAGCGATTTCTACTTCTTTCAGGAAGGCACGCACACGCAGCTCGCGAACGTGCTGGGCGCCCACACATCTGCTGACGGAACCCATTTTGCCGTTTGGGCTCCCAACGCCAAATCGGTATCAGTCATCGGCGAATTCAATCACTGGCAGCACAATGCTACGCCGCTGTCGCCTGCCGGGCGCGCTGGCATTTGGCAAGGCTTCGCTCACGAAGCCCGGCAAGGAGCAAAGTATCAGTACGTGGTCGGTACACCGGTTGGGAAAAATATCCGCAAAGCCGATCCATTAGCTGTCTTCCAGGACACGCCGCCGAGAACTGCATCCATCATCTGGGACCTGACCTACGAATGGGGCGACAGCGATTGGATGTCCCGGCGCCGCGAAGCAAACAGCCTCGAAGCGCCCATGTCCATCTATGAAGTGCACCTGGGCTCATGGCGGCGCATCGCCCTCGAGGGCAACCGTTCCCTGACGTACAACGAGCTCGGCGATCAACTCATTCCGTACGTCAAGGAGATGGGCTTTACACATGTCGAGTTCCTGCCCGTCATGGAGCATCCGTTCTTCGGATCCTGGGGCTATCAGATCACCGGCTATTTCGCTCCTACCAGCCGCTATGGGACCCCGCAGGATTTCATGCGGCTGGTCGACCGCTTTCATCAGCACGGTATCGGTGTGATCCTGGACTGGGTGCCGTCGCATTTCCCGAATGACGAGCACGGGCCCGGGTTCTTCGATGGAGTGCACGAGTACGAGCCGGCCGACCCGCGGCGCGGTGTTCATCCCGACTGGAACAGCTACATTTTCGATTACAGCCGGCCCGAAGTCCGCAGCTTCCTGCTGAGCAGCGCGATGTTCTGGCTGGACAAGTATCACGCAGATGGGCTGCGTGTGGATGCCGTGGCCTCCATGCTGTATCTCGATTACTCTCGCAAGCCGGACGAATGGATTCCGAACCAATACGGCGGCCGCGAAAACCTGGACGCCATCGCGTTTCTGCGCGTCATGAACGAAGACGTATACCGCGCCAGGCCGGACGTGCAGACGATTGCTGAAGAATCGACGGCATGGCCAATGGTTTCAAAGCCAACGTTTGTGGGCGGACTCGGATTCGGGCTGAAGTGGGATATGGGATGGATGCACGACACGCTGAAGTATTTATCGAACGATCCCATGTTTCGAAAGTTCCACCATCACGAGCTTACATTTCGCATGGTGTACGCCTTCAATGAGAATTACATTCTGCCACTCTCGCATGACGAGGTTGTGTATGGCAAAGGCTCGCTGCTCGCGAAAATGCCTGGCGACGATTGGCGTAAGTTTGCGAATTTGCGGACCCTGTTCGGTTACATGTACGCGCAGCCCGCCAAGAAGCTGCTGTTCATGGGCGGCGAATTCGGGCAATGGTCGGAATGGCATCACGATGAATCGCTGCAATGGGAACTGCTCGACCGTGAACCGCATGCCGCTTTGCGGCTGCTAATCGGCGATCTCAACCATCTTTATCGAAGCGAACCCGCGCTGCACAGCTGCGAGTACACGCCCGCCAGCTTCGAGTGGATCGATGATCACGACGCCGAGAAGAACATTCTGGTGTTTCTGCGCAAGGGGGGTACCGATACCGAGCGCATCGCGGTGATCTGTAACTTCAGTCCGGTGCCGCGGGACAGTTATCGCATCGGCGTGCCCGCTAAGGGCTATTGGAAAGAAGTGCTCAATACCGACGCAAAGGTCTACGGCGGCACGGGCCGAGGAAACTTCGGTGGCGTCGAAACGGTGCCGATTTCGCTACATGGGCGGCCGTATTCGCTCACCGTCAACGTGCCGCCTCTCGGGGTCGTCTTTTTTCGTTTAGCCTGATACTCTGGATCGGATGAGCGAGCTGATTGATTTACAGGCAGAGTTGGATGCAAGCAAGAAAGAACTGCTGGAGTCGGTCGCAGGATTGAACGACAAGCAAGCCTGCGAGCACGCCCCGGAGTGCTGGTCAGCGCTTGGATGCCTTGAGCACCTCGGAATTGTGGAACGCAGGTGGATGGGCAGGATAGCAGAGGCTCCCGCCGATCACGAGAACGTCGCGGATGGCGCGAAAGAGGCAGCGATTCTTCGAAGCGTATCGAACCGTGAGCAGCGATTCAAGGGCCCGGAAGCCGTCCAACCGAAGGGTAAGTTCAGCAGCATCTCGGAGGGTATCAATGATCTTGTGGCCTGTCGCGAAGACGCCAAGCGAGCGATTGCCGGTTTCGGAGATCAACTTGTTCGCAAAACCGTGCAGCATCCCGTTATTGGAGATCTGAACGGACGCGAAGCTGTGATCGTCATGTCCGCGCACTGGCGTCGCCACGCTGCGCAGATTCGGGAGATCCGGGCGAAGATAGAAGAGAAAGCAACCGCGCAAACCGTCCGATTGTAAAATGGCCCGCCGCGCCAAAAATCCCAGAAGCGCGGTCCCAAAGAGACATCAAGGCAAGCCTAAATAGCGATCAAACCAAGCGAGCGTTTCATGGACAGTGGTATTCAGCACTTCGGGAGCGAACACCGCATGTCCACTCTCGACCAGGACTCGCCTCTTCTCGTCTGGACTCGTGCCTAGCAACTGCAACATCAATTCCTGTTCCTCTCCCGTTGAGACCGAATCGTATTTACCGTTGATCATCAGAATCGGTATCGTTACATTCGGGGCAAAGTTGACGGGATTGGATTCCGGCATGACCCGAAAATGTCGCGGTATGGCGCCTGATAGGAAAACAGCCGCCTTAACTCGATTCTCTCCGCTCAGCAGCACTGGCGCGAAGTTAGCGCCCGCACTCACGCCCAGGTATCCGATCTGACGAATGTCTTTTCTCGTTTGTAGGTAGTCGATTGATGTACTCAGGTCTTTCTTCCAGGCGATCAGGCCTTCACGGATGAACACTGGGGAGGGATAACCGGAGTTCGCCGGATCCGAGGGAAATCCTGAAAAACGGTCGTAAGTGCCCCAGAAGATCGGGTACATCATTGCCCTTCCGCTGCGCAGAATGTACTCCGCAGGCTGGATGTCGGCGCCCGACTTCGCTTGAAAGGCATCCCCACTAGGCACGTAGATGACGCACTGGTAGGGGGGACGTCTCGCCGCGGGCAAAAACAGGTAGGCGAGTAGTTGGTCTTTCCCACGGCCATTTGGAAACCGTAAAGTCTCTCGTCGCCAGAACTGAAATTCGCTTTTGGACTCTACAATCGGCTGCAAATCACTGTGTTGATATTGGTACAAATGGCGGGACGTAGCAAAAACCTCCGCGGAAGGGGTTACGGGTGTTGCCTCGTCAAGCGAAGGAGCGGGGATCGCATTTGTAAGCAAGTCTTGCCCAGCCGGTTTCGCGCCGGATTTTGCACATCGAAGCCCATTTAGGGGCGACCGGCTGAACGGTTGCAACTTCTGTCCACGAATGGACATATAGGTGGGTTCGGACCAGGCGCCTCCCAGTATGAATCTTTGTCCAGCCGACTCATTGAAGCACCACTCGCGAACATTTCCGGCCATATCGTAGGCTCCAAACCGGCCAAGTGCGCCGCTACTTCGGACCGCCATGGGTCCGAGGTGACTGTAGTTACTAAGTGGCATCATATATGCGCTATCTTCAACCGCAGCAGCGCGAAACCACTCATATATGTTGGGGAGCGCTTTACCGGCGAACTCGGCGTAGGCTGCCGCCTCATACCAACTCACGCCCGATACGGGGTAATTGCTCTGACCCTCCGGATAGCCTCCGGCGGTCCAACCTGCCGGGGCGTGCCGGCCCGTTTGATCTACAAATCTCGCGATTGCTTCTTCCCACGAAAGGGCGTGGCCGTTCTCCACGAATGGGATTCGCCAATAGTGTCTGTTTCTGTACCCGCCCGCCTTGACGAACTCCTGGAATTCCAGATTGCTGACTTCGTTACGATCTATCCAGAAATCGCCGACCATCACGGGACCTAGCTTGCCGAGACCCGAATATTGTGCGAACAGCGGCCCTGCCGGAATGTGGACCATACCCGCGTGTTGGCCTGCCGCCTCGAGCCGCAATTCGTAATTCGAAGCGGCGCCTGCGATTTCCAGATCCGAATAGCCAGGCTTAGTCAAGCGTAAGCGAACTGTGCCCGCCTCCACTCGGAGTTTGTGAAGCGGCGTCCTGCCGAGCCGACGCCAGGAGGATTGCCGGTCTACGTATGGCCTCCAGAGTACCTCGGCGCCGGGAGGCTCGGATATGATCGCAAGCTCTCGCGATACCCTCGGCCACAGTTGCTGTAATTGCTGATCGTCTGTTGGCAGGCGCGCCGCTGCCGCGCAGGCGACGTCGTAAGCCGACTCCCAGTCGCCCTTTTCTGCGAGAGCCCATGCCTGCGGAATGGCCCGCTGGTGAGCCCACCGGCGGCCCCAAACGACGTGTATTGTATCGACTAGGGCCACGAGAGAAATCAGCGCAAGCAGGATGCGAACCTGAAACGGAATGCGCAATTTCCGTAGAGCCCACATGCTTGAGGCTCCCGGCGTTTGCTGGGAGACATCCGGAAAAGCAACAGCTTTGCTGGCATCTGCAGGTTCGGAGTGTCCCTCAAAAACCTGAATCGGGCAAATGAACCGATAACCGCGTTTCGGTTGGGTTTCGATGTAGCGAGGAGCGGCGGCGGAATCGCACAATGCTGCACGCAAACGCTTAATGGCAGAGTTGAGACCCTGATCAAACTCGACGTATGTGCCGTTGGGCCAAAGCCTGACCCGAAGTTCTTCACGGCTTACCGTGTCGCCTGGTGTCTCTAATAGCGCCGCGAGCACTTTTAGAGATTGATCGGGAACTCTCACCAAGGTGCCGCCCTTGAGTAGCGTGGCTGACCGCAGATCAAGGCAGAATGGTCCGAACGTGACTCGCTGTTCCCCGGGTTGGGCGTGCATCGAGCGACCCACAGGACTATAGCACGATTGGTGCGCCCCTGTAGTAACCCTCGAACATATCAGCTCCTCAAGGACTTGGCCTGTCAGAAAAATGTCAGAGGAATACATTTGCGGGTGAGTTGGGAGGGACCTAGAATCCAACTGCAGTTACGGCGGCGTTCAATGCCGAGTTGCGTTGGGGAGGAAAAAGATGATCAAAAGCGCGCGATTTCTCTGCATGAGTCTTGTTCTATTGCCAGGAACGAGTCTCTGGGGCGGCACCATCCAGACGAGTTATGAGTTCACTGGGAGCGCCAAAAACGTTGTTATTTCAAACGGATTTCTTACCGCCGACGGTGTAGCTTCCGGATCGCTTGGGAACCTGGACGGAGTCGGCTTCGACACACACAACGACGTGAACCTGACCACGCTCCAAAACTACGGTACGTTCACTATGTCTTTTCCAAATGGCAGTACAGCCTTCGGAAATCTTCATGAAAATGACGTGAACGTATCTCTCGCAACCTTTAGCGGTCCTTTCACGCAGACGCTGACGTTCATGGGCGGCACGGGACAATTCGCGGACGTTTCGGGTGTGCTGAGCGGCGGCGGCTACATCTATCCCACCTACTACACGACATCCGGTAAGGGCACGCTCGCGGCTCCGGGCCTCATAGCGACCCCTGAACCGGCATTGCCGCTCATGGTTGTGACCGGTCTGGGGCTGATTTTCTTGCGGCTGTTAAAGCGTGCCGCGCACGCTTCATCCCCCATCCGATTACGGAGGTGACCGCGTTATGTGTATTCATCGGCGACTGGGAATCACAGCACACCGGCGTCACAATACTACAATGCACTACAATGGCCTACATGTCTACCGTGGTGAGCCTGAGGGCGGAAAAGAGCACGATCAAAAGGCTGGACAAAATCGCCGAGTCAATGGACCGGAATCGTAATTGGGTCATCAACGACGCGATTAGCCAATATCTCGAAACCCACGAGTGGCAGCTTGATCACATCAGGAAAGGCATCGCTGATAGCGATGCGGGCCGAACTCTCACGTTGGAGCAGGTTCGCGATCGAATACGAAACCGCAACAAGGTATAAGGACGGGAAAAAAGACCAACGCTAAGGCGTAATGACCCTTCGGCTGACTGAATTGACGGCAACCGATCTCGAGAACATACAGGACTATATCGCTCTGGAGAATCCGGAGGCTGCACTCACAACAATTGAGGATTTATTCGCCGTCATGCAGAGATTAACGGAATATCCGAAGCTCGGCCGCGCAGCAGAATTCGGGACCCGAAAAGTGATTCACTCTCCCTTCGTGATCGTGTACCGGATAGTCGAGGAGGTCATCAGCATTGAAGCTGTATTGCACGGCAGGCGGCGCTACGATTGATTCCAGCCAATTCATGCGCGTTAATCGGCGGCTAGTTATATCCGCCAATCTGTCCGCTCCTGAACATCGCGTTCCCAATCCCAAACACGAGAGCAAGCCCGAGTCTCTGGCGGGCCATACCCCTCAACTACTTCCAAGCGGTCCGGCAGATGCGACAAGAAGTACACTGCGATGTCCTACCTGCCTTTGAGCCTCCGTTACGCAATCCGTCAATTTGCCAAATCGCCGGCGTTCACGATCACGGCCGTGCTGACGCTCGCACTCGGCATCGGCGCGAACACGGCTATTTTTTCGCTTATCTACCAGGCGCTTCTGCGAACATTGCCCGTACATGACCCGCAGAGTCTGGTGTTGCTCACATATTCCGGTTCGCGCCCGGGACACTATCATTCTGAGGGCGGAGACGAGCCGAACGCCGCTGCATACTTCTCCTATCCGATGTATCGTGATCTGCGTGATAAGAGTGCCGGCTTCGCACGCGTGATTGCTACCTCATCAGAGCAGGTGGGAATGCAGACGCAAGGCCGGTCCGAACTGGTCGGCGCGGAGCTGGTCAGCGGAAACTACTTCGCGGTGCTCGGGGTAAACGGAGCGCTGGGCCGTGTGTTCACTCCAGCGGACGAAACCGTGAAGGACGCGAATCCCGTGGCCGTGCTGAGCTTCGACGCGTGGATGGGTCGATTTGGCTCCGATCCCTCGATTCTCAATCGCAAGATTCTCCTGAACGGTCATCCGTTCCTGGTGGTCGGCGTGGCGCGCCCTGGATTTCATAGCGTCACTTGGGGCAATACTCCGGCGGTTTTTGTGCCCATGACCATGAAACACGAAATCACACCCTCGTGGGACGATCTGGAAGATCGCCGCTCGCAATGGCTAAATATCATCGCGCGTATTCCTCCGCCGCAGACCAAAGCGCAAGCCGAGGCAGCGATCAACGGGCTGTGGCACGCCATTCGCTCGGATGAATTCCATCAGTTTCCCGTGCAGTCGGCGCTCGCTCGAGAAAAATTCATCACCCACAGCCATGTGAGACTGCGCGATGCAGCGAAGGGATTCTCGCCCTTGCGCGGCGACATTCGGATTCCGCTGTTGGTCATGATGGCGATGGCACTGCTCGTCTTGGCAATGGCCTGCGTGAATACGGCCAGCTTGCTGCTGGTCAGGGCAGCCGGTCGCGTGCGAGAGTTTTCCATGCGCTACGCTCTTGGGGCGCGCCGGGCCGACGTACTTCGCCAACTGCTGGCCGAAGGTTTGCTTCTCGGCGTTGTGGGAGCTGCGATCGGCATCGCTCTGGCCCCGGAAGCACAGCAGTGGCTAATCCACTGGATACAAAGTACGACGTCCAGCGTGCCGTTCTCCGTAAGTCTCGACGCGCCGCTCCTGACCGTCAGCGTGCTGACTACGCTGCTCGTTACCGTCTTGTTCAGTCTGGCGCCGGCGCTCCAGTTCTGGAAGCCTGACCTGATCGAGACTCTGAAACAGCAGGTTTCGACGAGCTCTAACGGAGCGCTGAGCTTCCGACGCACCTGCGTTGTGCTTCAGGTGGCGTTGAGCCTCGTGCTGCTGGTGGCAGCGGGTCTGTTCGTCAGGACCGTCCACAATTTGCGCACGGTAAATATCGGCTTCGAAACGGATCACCTGCTCACGTTCGTCCTCAATCCGCAATACGCCGGATATACCGCGGAGCAATCTGCTTCCGTGCGCAAGATGCTGATGGAGCGAATCGCCGCCGGGCCGGGCACACGCGATGTCGCGATTACGACGGACCCGGAGATCGCCGACAACGACGTTCGCGGCGATTTGAAAATCCAGGGATACGTTTCGAAGGATGAAGAGGACATGGATGCCGAGCTTCCGTTCATCACCCCCAATTACTTCAAGACGCTTGGAATACGTCTGGTTGCGGGACGGGACTTCACGCCGGCGGACACAGCGGGCAACCAGCGCGTCGCCATCGTGAATCAGAGCTTTGCACGGCATTACTTCGGCAGCGCACGAAGCGCTCTCGGGCGGTATATTGCGCGATCGACGGCTCCAAAGATTGACACGCAAATTGTCGGGGTGACGTCGGATGCCAAACATGACGGTGTCCGGAGCGAGATTGTGCGCACCGTCTACCGCCCCATACTGCAGGCCGACAAACCAGAAGATTTCCGTAATCTCGCATTCTATGTCCGTACCTGGCAAGCGCCCGAACTCGCTTCCGCCGCGATTCGCAATGCGGTCCGCGGGGTGGATCCGGGGCTGGTGATCGGGGATCTGCGAACAATGAATGCGCAAGTCGAGGGCGATATCCTGGCCGAGCGCATCATCGCACTGTTGGCAATAACGTTTGGCGCATTGGCGACACTGCTTGCGGCTATCGGCCTTTACGGCGTGCTCGCGTACGCAACGGCTCAGCGGACGCGGGAGATCGGCATCCGCATGGCGCTTGGAGCAGAGCGGCTGCATGTAGCAAAACTCGTGCTGCGGGAAGTGCTGCTGCTGGCCGGACTGGCCCTCGTCTTTGCCGTGCCCGCTGCCATGGCGGTGACAACTGCCGTTCGCAAGCAGCTTTTCAATGTGTCGAACGTCGACCCTGCGACATACGTGGTGTGCGCTTTCGCTGTCGCCGCTATCGCGTTGGTCGCGGCTCTGATTCCGGCACGCCGTGCCGCATCTGTTGATCCGTTGCAGGCGCTGCGATCAGAGTAGCGGGGCAGTAAGCTATTCCATAAGCATGCACTGCCCCAATTGTGGCTTGGCGAATTCGGATACTGCAAAGTTTTGTTCCAACTGCGGGACATCTTTTGGAACCGCGCCCCCGCCTCCATCCGGACCCTATCAGACGCCTCGTGCGTATCCGCCTGCGGGTACCACAAACACGACCTTGAAGAACGTCGGCATCGGTTGCCTGATCGCTGTAGTAATTGTTCTGTTTTTTGGATTGTCGTGCACGAGGGCGTGTCTGAGGTTTGGGCACCGCGGCTACGTTCACAGGCGTTATTAATCGCTGCGCAGAGGCTTCCGGCTGCATGTCGTAAGGCGAGTCGGTCCGGCCTGTATTGTGGGATACTCGAACCAAGAGAATTTTGGGGGTTCTGTGAAGCTGTATCGGACCGGCCGCGCTCTTGGGATTTTCGTGCTTGCGTTCGCAGCGGGCAGTAGCCTGACGCTGGCGCAAAAAGGAGGGATCGGCGCAGGCTCTGCAGGATCTTCTCCATCAGGCGGAGGGGCCACCAGATCTCCACTTCCCACCACAACTCCGACGATTCCCTCAACCGGTCCCACAAGCCCATCAACCGGCAGCATGTCAAATCCGGTATTCCTAGAAGGCCGGGTGGCGTTCGACGACGGTTCGACGCCGAACACGAACATCCGGATCGAACGCGTGTGTGCAGGTACTCCACGACTCGAGGGGCACACCGATAATAAGGGCCGCTTCTATATTCAGTTAGGGCAGAACAATGCGGTTGACGTTGACGCAGCGGACGACACCTCCGGAATCCGTCGTCCTGGACAAACACCGGGCGCGGACTCGACTACCATGTCGGGCCGAAATTTCGCCAGCTCGAATGCAAATTTGTATTGGAACTGCGACCTCCGCGCGGCTTACCCGGGTTATCGTTCCGACGAAGTCAGCCTATCTCAGCGCAGAAGCCTCGACGACCCCCAGGTTGGCACCATAATTCTGCACCGATTGGCGAACGTAAAGGGATCCACGATCAGCCTCACGACGCAGCTTGCGCCGAAGAAGGCCCAGAAGCAATACGAAAAGGGTTTGCAGCTTGCCTCAAAAGGCAAATTCGAAGACGCCGAGAAGCAGTTTGCCGACGCCACAAAAGAGTATCCGAGATATGCCGTCGCCTGGTTCGCGCTGGGCGAAATCCAACAGCGAGCAGGTAAACCCGGCGATGCGCGCAGCTCTTACCACGCGGCAATTGCGGCCGACGCTCGTTACGTGAGTCCGTACGACCAATTGGCGCTCCTTGCTGCTCAGGATGGTAAATGGGAGGATGCGGCAGGCTTCAGCAAGCAGGTAATTGAGTTGAATCCGGTAGAGTTCCCAAGTTCCTATTGGTACAACGCCATCGCAAACTTCAATCTGCGTAAGCTGAGCCAAGCGGACGCGAGCGCTCGCGAACTACTGAAGCTCGATACGCAGCACCGATATCCGGAAGCAGAGGATTTGGTTGCGGAAATTTCCTTGCAGAAGGGCGATGTAGCCGGCGCGGTAATGCACATGAAGGCATATCTGACGCTTGCCCCGACGGGTAAGAACGCAGGCGCCGTACGTAATGCCCTGGCCAAACTGCAGCCGCCGCAAACGCCGCCGCCAAACGTGGAAAGATCGGAGCCGCCGCGCTAATCTGAAATCGGATGGGATCACTGAACGGCGCTCCCGCTGGGGCTCGGCAGCGCTTAAAGGATCTGCGAGATGTCGTCCTGACTCTTCACAAAGCTCTGCTCGATTCCGAACGTACCGCGTACGAGTTGGTGCATGGCCCTATCGGGTCCCCTGCGGCTTTTCTGCAGCTGTTAATCAATGACAGCGCCTTTGCGTGGCTGCAGCCGATGACGAAACTGATCGTGCAGATCGATGAGGCACTGGCGGCAAAGAAGCCTCCCGCCTCCGACGGGCAATTGGAACAACTGATTCGCGACACCCGCGCACTGCTGTCGCCCTCCACGGAAGTCTCGGAATTCTGGCGCCGTTACTCAGCGGCCCTGCAGCGGGATCCCGGGGTGGCCGTCGTGCATCGCCAACTGGAAGAGAGCAAATGACCGCTCACTGCGTGCGCGGTTCAGAAACAGCATCAACCGTTTCAGCCGCTACAGAACCCCGACCGAAGGGAGGGCTGGTGCGCTACTTGTACGCGGGAACGCCGGTGACTCTTTCGCCAATGACGAGCGCGTGGATATGGTCCGTGCCTTCGTAGGTCTTCACCGTCTCGAGATTGCACATGTGGCGCATGATCGGATACTCGTCCATAATCCCGTTCGCGCCTAACAAGTCCCGACTGAGCCTCGCGCAATCGAGCGCAATCGCGACGTTATTGCGCTTCAGCATCGAGATGTGTGCGGGCTCCGCCTTGCCGGCGTCCTTCAGCTTGCCGACATGGTAGGCGAGCAGCTGTGCCTTGGTAATTTCGGTAATCATCCACGCCAGCTTTTCCTGAACGAGCTGGTGCGACGCCAACGGTTTGTCGTCGAACTGCTTGCGTGCCACCACGTAACTACGAGCAGTCTCGTAGCAGTCCATCGCTGCCCCCAGCACACCCCAGCCGATTCCGAAACGCGCCTGTGATAAACAGCTCAGCGCCGCTTTCAATCCTTTTGCGCACGGCAACTGGTTCGCGGCCGGAATGGCGCACTCTGCCAGATGCAGACTCGAAGTCACGGACGCCCGCATGGATAATTTGCCGTGGATATCGGTGGCGGAAAAACCGGCCGTCCCCTTCTCCACCAGGAAACCGCGAACGCCTTCGGCCGTGCGAGCCCAAACGATCGCTACATCGGCTACGGAGCCATTCGTAATCCAGGTCTTCTCGCCATTGAGCACCCAATCGCTGCCGCGCTTTTCCGCAGTCGTGCGCATGCCGCCCGGATTCGAGCCGTATCCCGGCTCGGTGAGCCCGAAGCAGCCAATCGCAGCACCCGATTGAAGTCGAGGCAACCATTTGTCTTTCTGCTCGTCTGACCCGAAGGCGTAGATCGGATACATCACGAGTGCACTCTGCACACTGACGAAGCTGCGCAATCCGGAATCGCCGCGCTCGATCTCCTGCATGATGAGACCGTACTCGATGTTATTCATGCCCGCACAGCCGTAGCCTTCGAGATTGGCGCCAAAAAAACCGAGTTCGCCCATTTCGCGGATCAAGTGTCTGGGAAACGCCGCATTGTTGAACGCTTCGCGGATGATGGGGATGACACGATCGTCGACGAACTGCCGCGCAGTCTGGCGAACCAGCAGTTCCTGTTCACTAAGCAGCGAATCGAAGTCGAGGTAATCGACTCCGGGAAAACGAGGCATAAAAGATCATTTTAGAGCGTACAGGCCGTTTTTGCCGGTCTTGAGCCGATATGAGCTCTACGATGCAAGAAGAAGAACCTTCGTTCGGCGTGCACCTCTACTCGTCCCTGTCTAGGAGGCGCGCGACGGTTGCGGAATTCACGTAGAGCCCGGACGCGCGAAGGACCTGAAAAGCCCCGGAGAGAGATGGCAGTAGTCTCATCTGTACGGCGGCAACGATGAGGCCCAGCGTTCCCGTGAGCGGGATGTCGAGCACGCGTGCAGTCCGTCGAGCCGCCTTGTCGTCCAGGACAGCGATCGTGCCGGGATTTCGCCGCGCGTACTCTAATACCTCGCTTTCGCCTTTTCCGAGGCGCCACGTCGCGAGCGGAGAAAGTGGAGGTGCCAAGTCGACTACGGAGAGCCATGAGTCTCGAGCGAGAAATTGGACGGCGGGATCGTCTGCCGCTCCCATGCTGATCTCGACAGCTACCGCACGCGGCACTACAGCAGGAGAGAGCAGTTTTGGAACAAGATCGAGATAGCCCGCCCTCGCCAATATGATCAGGGGCGATGCGTTGAGCACCGTCGGCTTCACGATTGCAGCAATAGCCGGGCGCTGGCAAGAGCTTCCTCAGCGCTCTCTTGGATTTGAGAAACGCGAAATTGCGAAAGAACCGTCAGAAACTCGCTGCGGCTGACGCCCGCGATCTGCGAGGCAACTTCCTGGCTTATGCGGCCGACCTCGTACCACTTCGTCGCGGCAGCGGCTCGAAGCTCGGCTGCGAGCTCAGCCGTTTCGCGGTCCAAGCCCGCAAAGGTCTCGTCTGGCAGCTCTATTTCTACGCGCTTCATGAATCAGTTTTAGTATCGTCCGGCGGAACGAGAAATCAAGACCATTCGGCAAACGTGCGCTGGTTCACTACTATGGATTGCCGATTACTGGATCATTATACGATCCTCCAAGGCGACCTATGAGGCCGACTGCGATGCAATCGCTCTGGCGGCGTTTGAGATCATTGTGCGCGGTCTGACAATACGCCTCTACAAAAATCTGAACACTTGCTCCCTGACCCTGGTCTTAGCTGATGAAAGTGATAGTTGGCATGACGCTGGTTCGCGGCATCGGAGATGGCGGAATTTTCTTCCGGCGCGAACCGCATCAGTTGCCGACTGAGTTTCGGGATGGATGCGTGGCCACCAGCCTTGGGACTGACCTTGGAAATGCGCGATCGAGCGGTGAGCCCGCGCCTCACTATGAGCCCGCGCCTCTCAGCGAGGCGAAGCCCTAGCTTGGCGAGGCGAAGACTCAACGAGACGCCAGCGCTGGAAGCAGAGTTTTCGGAGCTGCTGGAACGGCAATCGCGGTTCGTCTTTCAGGTCGCACATGCGCTGCTGCGCAATGCAGCCGACAGTGAAGACGTCGTGCAGGAGACCTTTTTGAAGTTGTATCGCAGCGGGGCCTGGAAGCGAATGGAAAATGAGCGCGCACCGCGTGGCGGCTCGCGATAAATAAGAGACGTCCAGAGCATAACGATGCCCCGGAAACCGCAACCATGGCTACGCCCGAGCAGATGGTGATAGCGGAGAACGCGACGACGGTGCTGCATCGGATGATCGATTCGCTGCCGGAGGAGTTGCGTCAGCCGCTCGCCTTGTCATCCGTCGAGGAGATGAGCTCGCGTGAAATTGCGGACATGATGGGCATTCCTGAGGGAACCGTGCGGACGCGGTTGATGCGGGCGCGTCAAATTCTAAAGCAGAAGCTAATGCCCCTGCTTGGTTCAAAGAGATGAAGGACGAATTGGATCGACTGCTGGATGAGGCTTTGAAGACGTACTGCGAAGAACCGCGTGCCGGGATCGAACAGCGGGTAATGGCGCACGTGCGGGCTGCTGATCGAAAACCGCGGACATGGCTGGTCTGGTCGGCGGGACTGGCGGCCGCCTGTGGCCTGGTGCTTCTTTTCATGTCGCCTGAGCACAAAACGGTTCACCCGCCTGCGGCCGTGGAGACCGAAGCTTTACGGTTCATTCCGGATTCTCCGGCGCGAGTGCTGCGAATTACGGCCGTACCAAGGCGCGAGCCGGCCCTTCCAAAGCTGCCTCGGTTTCCCTCATTTGCCCCGCT
This sequence comes from uncultured Acidobacteriaceae bacterium, assembly GCA_963842195.1. Classification (GTDB taxonomy): domain Bacteria; phylum Acidobacteriota; class Terriglobia; order Bryobacterales; family Bryobacteraceae; genus Bog-105. The sequence continues at coordinate 1,002,525 of CAWJFN010000013.1, read as the reverse complement.
GACGGATCAGGAGCGGCTCTTGCTGGCGCTGGTCCAGCGAGCGCCGGAAGACACGAAACTGCTTGCCGACGGGCGCGAGCACGAAATTGAGCCGATTCAGATTGAAGACATCAAGATAGCGCCGCTCGACCAGGATACGCGGCAGGAGGAAAAGCAATGAAGATAACATCATGGATTTTGGCCGCAGCTCTGGGGAGCGCGTGCTTTGCCCAGGAAGCGAGCAAAGCACCTGAGCCGGTTCATTACTTCCGGCTGGATTTTGTGCTGAAGGAGTTGGATGCGGGCAAAGTAATCAACACGCGCGCTTACTGGATATCCGTCTCGACAGAAGCCGGTGCGCACATCCGTGCAGGAGACCAGGTTCAGATGAAGATACCCAATTCAAACTCGACCACGTCGAGCGACATCGGAGTGTCGATCGACTGCCGCCCCCCGAAACTGCTAGGTGACGAAATCGCACTATCTGTACGCGCCGATATCAGTTCGCTGGCCCCCAACGAAAGTTCCGATCTCCGGCCGATTATGCGCCAGAATCAGTGGGACTCGACCGCCGTGGTGCCCCTACGTAAACCCACGGTCATCTTTTCCTCCGACGACCCGGCATCCAAGCGCCAGATGCAACTTGAAGTCACGGCAACCCCGATCAAAGCCGGTCCGGGGGATGTCAAGGTGCTGCCGCTGAACGGGAAGTGAAATCCCGCCCGAGCGCAAGAGCGGCATTGCGCACGGCTGCATCCGTCCCGAATCCGCTTAGCCAATGCACGTCCGCCTCGCGCCGGAACCACGTCATTTGCCGCTTCGCGTACTGGCGGGTTTTGGTCTGGCATTCCGAGATGGCATGCGGCAGGCTCATATCGCCCGTAAGCACCGCCACTGCCTGCTTGTACCCGAGTGTCGATAATGGCTTAGAGTCCCGCCCGATGCCGCAGCCCAGAACGGCGCTGGTCTCTTCCAGCAATCCATCTTCAAATAGGCTCATAGAGCGAAGATCGAGCCGCCGGTACAACTCTTTCCGGTCCGGTGCCAGGCCGATCTTGAGAACCGAATAGCCCTGCAGGCGATCACGATGTGCCGGTTGCGCTTGCGCCGCGGCTCGACCTGAGAGCAAGGCCAGCTCGATCGCTCGACCCAGCTTCTGATGATCGTTGGCATGAATTCGAGCCGCAGCCGCCGGATCGCACCAGCGCAGAAACCGGTAGAGCGCCGCTGGTTTGCGCTGCGCCAGCCCGGCAAGCCTTGCCCGCAGAGCCGGATCGCGCCCCGGCGCAGGAGACAAACCATCGAGCAAAGCCCGCAGGTAAAAGCCCGTTCCGCCGACCAGAATGGGCAACCTGTTGCGGGATGAAATGTCCGTTAGCGCAGGCCTGGCCAGCCGAACGTAAGCGCCGGCTGTAAGTTCCTGACCTAAATCGAGGATGTCCAGCAGGTGATGGGGGATGCCCCGGCGGTCAGCTTCGGGCAGTTTAGCCGATCCGATGTCGAGCCAACGGTAGACCTGAACCGAGTCGCAATTGACGATTTCCCCGCGGAATTGGAGCGCAAGCGCCACCGCTAGGCCGCTTTTACCGGACCCGGTCGGGCCCAGAACGGCAATCAATGGTAAAGAATTGTCAGGCAAGCAGGTTGGCAGATTTAGGACCGCCGGGAAACCCTCCCGGCCGAGTTCGCATCCGACATTTTGGAGCTATACTTGGTGTAAGTACCTTTGTCCCTCCCGAAGGTCGCCACCAGTTCAAGCGGTCGAATGCCTTACCTCTACTCTAAACTCCTGCGCCCAGTTACCCTTCTCCTCGCCGGTTTCGCGGCGCCGTGCTTTCTGACGGCGCAAATTGCCACGCTACAGACGCCGACCGATCAGACGCACCCATCGAGCAATCCCACGGTGCCGAACGCGACGACTCGCGGCAAGTCATTGAAGGCATCGGCCTATTATCACTTCACGATGGGGCACCTCTATGAGGATCTGGCCGGCGCCTATGGCAATCGCAGCGACTACGTCAACAAAGCCATTGATAACTATCGCCTGGCGATGAAGGAAGATCCGACGGCATCGTTCCTGGTCGAGGACATTGCCGAGCTTTATCGGATGTCGGGACGCATTCGCGAAGCGGTCGAGGAGGCGCAAACCGCGCTGAAAGCGAATCCTGACGACTTGAACGCCCGGCGTGTGCTGGCAAGGATTTACACCCAGCAGATCGGCGATGCCCAGACCAATCACGTGGACGAAGGCATGGCCCGGCGCGCCATTGAGCAGTACAAGCTGATCTCGGACAAGGACCCGAAGGATCTCGACAGCCTGGTCATGCTGGGGCGTCTGCAGAAGCTGGTCGGAAGCTCGCCGGATGCCGAGGCTGCCTACAAGAAAGTGCTGGCATCCGATCCCGACAATGAAGATGCCATCACCGGCCTTGCGAACGTCTATTCCGATCTCGGCGACCCGAAGCGGGCATCGGAGTTGTTGCAAAAGTTGACTAGCAAGAGCCCGACTCCGCGATCGCTCATGCTGCTAGCTGCAAGTTATGAGCAGATGCATCAGTACGACCTCGCCGCCGAGACCTATACGAAAGCGATTGACCTCGACCCGAACCGGGCCGAGCTGCGCGCGGCGCTCGCCCAGGATCAGGTGCTGGCCGGAAAGCTGGATGACGCGCTCAAAACGTATCAGGATCTCGCCGAATCGAACCCGCAAGAACCGCAGCCCTATCTCGGAATGGCGCAGATATATCGCGAGAAGAAGAATTTCGCGAAAGCTCACGAATCGCTGGATAAGGCAAAGTCACTCGACCCCGATAACCTCGACATCCGCTATAACGAAGTTCTGCTGCTGGCTGAAGAAGGCAAAACCGCCGACGCTATCGCGGCCCAAAAGAACATTGTGGACGCCATGGCAAAGCGCGGTAATGGACTTCCCGCAAGCACCCGCAGCGACATGATCGAGAAGCTGGGTGCCTTATATCGCGCGAATGGCCAATACCAGCAGGCGGTCGATACGTTCCGGCAGATTGCAACCGGAAATCCGGATGCCGAGCCCCGGGCCCAAGCTGAAATCGCTGACACCTACCGGGCAGCGAAGGAGTTTCCGAAAGCGCAGCAGGAGGCGGATGCGGCTCTCAAGAAATATCCCAAAGATCGGACGCTGATGCGTGTCCAGGCCGAAATCTTCGCCGACGAAGGCAAAACGGACGACGCAACGGCGCAGCTCAGAAAGCTGCTGGATGGAAAGAACGATCTCGAAATCCAGCTCGAGATCGCGCAGGTCTACGAAAAAGGTAAGAACTACACCGAGATGGGCAAGACGCTGGATGCGGCCGACAAGCTCTCGCCGGACAAAGAAAACCAGGCGACCATCGCCTTCCTTCGCGGGTCGATGTACGAGCGTGAAAAGAAGTACGAGCTAGCCGAAAAACAGTTTCGGACGGTGCTGGATGCCGATCCGAACAACGCCTCAGCCTTGAACTATCTCGGCTACATGCTGGCGGATGAGGGAGTTCGTCTGCCGGAGGCGCAGGAACTGATCAAACACGCGGTCAACATCGAGCCGGACAACTACGCGTTTCTCGACAGCCTGGGCTGGGTCTACTTCCGGCAGAACCGGCTGGATGACGCCGAGCAGCAATTGAAACGGTCGCTGGACTTGCTCACCTCACAGCAGGCGAAGGGTACCGATCCGACCATCCACGACCACCTCGGTGACGTATATTTCCGGGAAGGCAAACTGCGGGAAGCAATCGCACAGTGGCAGACGTCATTGAAGGCTTGGAATGAAAGCGCTCCGGCCGAACTCGAGCCTGAGGAAGTCACCAAAGTACAGAAGAAGCTCGACGGTGCCCGCGTAAAACTGGCACAGGAGCACGTCCCGATGCCGAACGATCAATAGTTGCCGCAGTCATTTGGAGACGTATGGTTCCAGACCGGCACATCAAGTCGTTGGCCGCGGATGAACGCCGATGAATGCGGATTTCTGAACTCACTGACCGAGCAGGTGCTCGGGGCTGCTTTTGAAGTATCCAACACCCTCGGTGCCGGATTCCTTGAGAAAGTCTACGAACGCGCTCTGCTGAAGGAACTCGCTTTCCGTGGGATTCGCGCCATCACTCAAGCATCCTTTCCAGTGACGTACAAAGGCGAGCGGGTCGGCGATTACTTTGCCGACATTCTTGTCGAAGGTGTGCTGCTGATCGAAGTGAAGTGCGCGGATCGCCTCGCGAGCGAACATACTGCGCAATGCCTCAACTACCTGCGAGCCTCTGGCCTGAGCCTCTGCCTTCTGGTCAACTTCCAGAAACCTAGGATCGAGTGGAAGCGTGTCATTTTTTCCGCCAGTCGCTGATCTCATTTATCTGCGTTGATCAGCGGCTAGCAATTTTTTGAGATCGACATCAAATCTTCAACAGCGTCCGCAGCCGCTTCGTCTGGATGCGGCTCACCGGGATCTCCGTCTGCTTTTTATCGTCCATCTTCAGTTGAAAGCTGGACTTGAACCACGGAATCACTTCCCGAATTTTGTTGATATTTACCAGAAACGACCGGTGGACGCGCCAGAAGAGATTCGGATCCAGATTGGACTGCAGCTCCTCAATCGTGCGGTAGTTCGATTGCCCTTCAAAATGCGAAGTGACGACGGTAATTAAGCCATCGTCAATGGTCGCGTAGATCATGTCCTGAGCGTCCACGATCAGGTTACGATTGTTGGCTTTTACCAGCAGCTTCGTGCGTTGAATCGCCGATTTGACAGCCTCCGGCGCCTTCGACTCCGCGTCCAGCTTGCCTTCCAGAATGCGCCGGGTGCGCGCCAGCGATTCCGCCAAACGGTCTTTCTCGACGGGTTTCAGCAGGTAATCGAGCGCTTCCAGGCGAAAGGCTTCCACAGCATACTGGTCAAAGGCTGTGGTCAAGATGAAATGGGGCAGCTCAGTCCCGTTCTCGCGCAGACGCTGGATAACACCCAGACCGTCGAGCCCGGGCATCTGGATATCCATAAAGACCAGGTCGGGTTCAAGCTCGGTAATTAGTTTTACAGCTTCCAGACCGTTACCGGCCGTCTTGAGCAACTCGACATCGGGAAATTCTCTAAGAAGGAACGCCAGTTCCTCGCGCGCGAGCTGTTCGTCGTCCACAACGAGCGTCGAGATGGTGCCCGTAACGCGCTGTGACATCGAATGTTAGTATAGCGCGTAGGACTGCGGCGTCCGCTTTGCAAGCCTTCGAAAAGCGCGTAACCCACGTGCACGGTGCCGTGTGTGCCCAGGAGATTCTCTAACTTGTCAAAGCAGGGAAACACGACCATTGCGCCCGCCCACGGGAAGCTGGGAATTCTGATCCCCGGCATGGGTGCCGTGACGTCGACCTTCATTGCCGGTGTAGAAGCCGTCAAGCAGGGATTGGGAGATCCGATCGGGTCCCTTACGCAGCTCGGAACAATACGGCTGGGCAAGCGGACCGAGGGCCGCACGCCGCGCATTAAGGATTTCGTCCCCTTAACCCCGCTCGAATGCCTTTCATTCGGTGCCTGGGACATTTTCGAAGACAACGCGTATGAGGCGGCAACCAGAGCGCGCGTTCTCGAGCAGCCGCTGCTCGATCAGTTGAAGGCGCCCCTCTCCGCCATTCAACCGATGAAGGCGGTATTCGATCACAGTTACGTCCGCCGGATTGACGGACCCAATGTGAAAAGCGGCGGCAGCAAAATGGAGCTGGCCGAAGCTCTCATGGACGATATCCGGGAGTTCAAAACACGCAACGGCTGCAGCCGCCTGGTGATGATCTGGTGCGGATCCACCGAAGTGCACCATAAGCCGGCGTCCGTACACCAAAATCTTGCCGCATTCGAAGAAGGTTTGCGCACCAGCGATCCTGACATCGCTCCCAGTCAGATTTATGCCTATGCGGCGCTCAAGTTGGGTGTCCCATATGCCAACGGAGCTCCGAATCTGACCACGGACGTGCCGGCGCTGCTGGATTTGGCGCACGACAATTCGGTTCCGATCTGCGGCAAGGATTTCAAAACCGGCCAGACCTACATGAAAACGCTACTCGCGCCCGGATTCAAAGCGCGCATGTTGGGCGTCCGCGGCTGGTTTTCGACCAACATTCTGGGCAACCGTGATGGCGAAGTCCTCGAAGATCCGGGCTCTTTCAAGACCAAAGAAGAGACTAAACTCTCAGTACTCGAGCAGATCCTGCAGCCCGATCTGTATCCCCAACTCTACAAAGACCTGTATCACGCGGTGCGCATCAACTACTATCCGCCGCGAGGCGACGCTAAGGAGGGGTGGGACAACATCGACATTTTCGGTTGGCTAGGTTACCCCATGCAGATCAAAATCGACTTTCTATGTAGAGATTCGATTCTGGCTGCGCCGTTGGTGCTGGATTTGGTACTGTTCCTCGATCTGGCGCAAAGAGCGGGGATGAAGGGTATTCAGGAATGGCTGTCATTCTACTTCAAAGGACCGATGACCGCACCGGGATTGTACCCGGAACACGATATATTCATCCAGTTGATGAAACTGAAGAACACGCTGCGCTGGATGCGCGGGGAAGATTTGATCACGCACCTCGGGTTAGAGTACTACGATTAAACCTGAATGCCGGGTTGAGGCGTCCAATAGATAGGAAGCGCAAAGGGTACGGTCGGTTCGTGCCAGTTTTTGCGCGCGTTCCTTAAAGCTATGGCGCCGGTAGCCTCAAACTCACACAACAGGACCAAACCGCAGTCCGCGCGGGGGCGCGAAGGGCCCGAACCGAAGAAGATTCTGGTTATCGGTGGAACTCTGTTCATAGGGCGGGCACTGGTGACGGAGCTGCTTCGCTCAGGGCATAACGTATGGATTCTGCACCGCAGCGCGGATCACCCGTTCGGCAGGCGAGTGCACAATCTGATTGCGGACCGCAACGATCCCGCTGCAGTGAAACAGGCGGTCGGCACGCTGCGTTTCGATTCGGTCTGCGATCTGGCCTATGACTGGGATCGCGGAACGACCGCCTCACAGGTCGAGCCTGTGGCCCATTTCTTCGATGGACGGATCGCGCGCTACATGTTCATGTCGAGCGTGGCGGCATACGGCGACGGCCTGAACCATCACGAGGGAGACGCTCTGGCGCCGGATGACCACCCCAATCCCTATACGCGCAATAAAGCGATGACCGAGCGGGCCCTGTTCCGCATGCATCAGCGTTCGGGATTCCCGGTCGTTACCCTGCGCCCTCCATTTGTATACGGACCGGGCAATCCTTTCTACCGCGAGGCATTCTTCTGGGATCGCCTCAAAGCAGGCCGTCCGCTGATTCTTCCCAGCGAAGGCCACCGCCTGATGCAGTTCGTCTATATCAAAGACCTGGTGGAAGTTGCCGTCAAAGTGATCGAGCAGCGCAACGCAGTAGGGCACGCCTTCAACGTCGCCAATGCGCGCGCCGTCACGCAGCATGAGCTGCTTGATCGACCTGGCGCGGGCCGCGAGTGTAAAGGACCCGCAGATTGTCTCGATTCCCCGCGAACTGGTGCATCGCGCTGGAGGCAAAGTCATGGGCAAAGAAAACCTGTACTTTGGTCAGTACTACGACGTCCCGGCGATCACGCAGATCATTACGAAAGCGCAGCGCATGCTGGCTTTCAAACCTACTGAATTTGATGCAGGCTTAAAAGATACCTATCGCGCTTACCAGAAAGAACGGCATTTACCGCTCCCGGATTTCACGTTTGAAGACACATTGCTAAACCGGTTCGCGCAGCAGCTTCATGCCATGAGGTCGGCGTAGCCGCCACCGCCGAAATAGTAGCCGAAATATAGTAACTGTTATATGCTAGCTCCAGTCCGATAAGTCTAATGTGAGCGTGATACGCTCGGTCTTCACATGGCGTCTCAACGCGCACGTACCCTCCTGAATTGTGGGTTGCTGATCTTGCTTCTGACGGCGGCTGCACAGGCGGGCGCACTTCAATCCGTCACTGAACCGAGACTTCAGGTTCGGCTTCAGACGCACCTGACAACCTATGGCTCCCGCCCGGGTACGCCGTTCCAATGTGTGGTGATTTGTCCATTTGAGGTGGGTGGCCAAGTCTTGATTCCCGCCGGGAGTATCGTTTACGGAACCGTGCGGCGCGCCTTGCCGGTTCACCTGGGACTCCGCCGCGAGCGTGCAGTCATGGAGCTGAGCTTTACGGCATATCAGTCGCCCGGTGGAGTGAGGCTGCCCTTAAGCGCCAAGCTGGTGTCCATAGACAACGCGCGAGAAGAGGTCACCGCGAAGGGCCGAATCAATGGCATTCTTGCCGCTACCAACCCCGACGAAGTATTGAATGGGATCTGGAGAACGCCATCGCTGAACATGTTTTATCGTCCCTTTGAGGGCCTGACCGGAGTCGGCCAGGAAGTACTCGAGAAATTCCCGATCGGACCCATCGGTCCGGCAGTGCTTCTGGGCTTGCGATGCTTCATTCTGCGATTCCCTGAGCCGGAGATTCATTTGCCCCCGGGAGCCGATATGGAGCTTGCCGTCGATCGAACCGCTACCCAGTTTTATCCGGAAGCTCCAGCGGTAGTTCCTGACGTATCCCAAGAGTTGCAGGAATGGCTCCAGACAAGGCCGACTACGATAGAACGCGCCGATGGTCGGCGTGCTGACGATTTGATAAATGTTGTCTTCACCGGCTCCCAAGGGGCGTTGCAGGAGGCCTTCTATAACGCGGGATGGTACGCGGCAGAACCGACCACCCTACGCTCTTTCTCGCGTTTGTATGTGGCGTTTAACGGTAAAAAGACCTACTCGACGGCTCCGGTATCGAAGCTGCTCTACCAGGGCAGAGCCCCGGATTTCGTGTTCGAGAAATCCTTCGATACTGTCTCAAAAAGACACCACGTTCGAATCTGGAATGCGGGTTTCGTGAACGGTGAGCAGATCTGGCTAGGTGCGGCCACCCACGATACTGGAGTGAGATTTAACGGTAAGGCATTCTGGTTTACGCATCGGATCGATAGAAACATAGACGCCGAGCGTAGTAAGATTTCGACCGACCTGACCTTCGCAGGATGTTCTCAGCCGGCTTCCTACGTATCGCGTGAGGACGAGACGGAAAACGATCCGGCCGCCCTCGTGACTACTGACGGAAGAGTAGCTGTGCTCGCTTTGCAGTCCTGCGAATCAGGCGACGCTTCTGATTCCACTCCCGCGCCCGCTCCGCCAGGAAACAAGGTGACAAGGTTCATTCGCCGTGTAATGCTCGAAAGCCGCAGCTACGTGCTGCGCGAGAACGCCTATTATTGGGCGTATCAGATGTTTCGCTACCACGGTGATCGTCACTAATCTAAGTCCTCGCACACTTCGAGTAAGTGCACGAGGACCAGGTTAGAGCGGAGACGTTGGAGGGCTGGAGGAGTGAATCTTAGCGGAGGTTAGACTGTCTGCTTCTTGCGGCGGATGGCGCCGAACAGGAGCCCGACCAGTCCGGAAGCGGCCAGAGCATAAGAGGCAGGCTCGGGTGTTCCCACCAGCGCTTCCACTGTCGTATCGCTTGTGCCGATGCCCAGCTGATTCGAAGCGAGATTGCCCTGTCCGAGATCCAGAAGCGTGTAAGTAACGCCGCTAACCGTAATTGAGGTCTGATCGAAGGTGAGGATCAACTGGCCGGTCGGGAAATTGGGTTGCGTCTGGGAGACGGTCCCGGAGAAGGCTTCGTTGCTGAAACTGCCGCTGCCCGCGGGAGAGATTTGAGCAATATTCAATGAGAAGGTCTCGCCCGCCGCCGGCGTCAGACTCGCGTCAGAACCCGGATCATTGAAAGAAACCTGAAACATGCCAAGCGATTCCTGGCCAGGAGTCGATATCTCGGTGTTGGTCACTCCGTTGAAAGTTACTGCGACGTTCGTTCCGGATAACGTATTTGTGCCTGTTGATCCGAATTGACCAGTCGTTGAAAAGTCGACGTTAGTGGCGAGAGCAGGAGCTACCGCGGCGAGTAAGCCGCCAACAAATAAAGCTAATGCTCGGTGATTTAGTTGCATAATTTCTCCTTTAAAGAAACGATTTACTTACTCAGGTTAAGGGGCAAACCATAAAGTTAGCAATGGCTTACGGGGTTCAGTGCCGAAGGCACCTGTACCGGTACACCCTATTCCCTGGATATATTTCGAACATTGAATTTGCGAAGATAGCCGCCGTCACTGCCCGCTCTGAGCACTGGCGGCAACGCTTCCTCTTAAGATGGAAGCAGGCCCGATGCCCCGCAAAGCAAACCTGCTCGTTGTGTGCCCGACCGATCATTACGCCCTGCGAAATCTCGAAGCAATTCGAGATCAGGCGGAAATTCACATTGGAAATACTGCTGAATTCCTGAAGGAGCAGGGGGCAACGGCCGAGGTAGTGCTGTACTCGGGCTTAGGTGGCTACACCATTCCCTTTAAAGAGGTATGGCCCTATATCAGAGGCTCGAAATGGATACACTCGCTGTCGGCAGGCGTCGAGAAGTTTCTTATTCCCGATTTCATCGCGAGTGCCGTACCGTTGACGAACGCGCGCGGGGTCTTTAAGCGCTCGCTGGCAGAATTTGCGGTGCTGGGAATTCTCTATTTTTACAAGCGTGTGCGCCGGCTCGTCGAAAGCCAGCAGCAGCACAAGTGGGATGACTTCACGGTGGACTGGCTGCCAGGCAAGGTAATGGGCGTAGTCGGATTTGGTGAGATCGGCAGGGAGTGCGCTACGCTCGCCAAGGCGATGGGCATGAAGATCTATGCCACGCGCCGCAAGCCGGAGCTGTCGGCGGGAGATGCACTCGCGGATCGTGTGTTCCCGACCTCCGAACTGCATGCGATGTTACGGGAGTCCGACGTCGTGCTCGCCGCGGCGCCGCTGACCGATGAGACCCGGCACATGCTCGGGGACGCTGAATTCTCTTCCATGAAAGCTTCAGCCATCGTGATTAACGTCGGCCGAGGTCCCGTGATCGATGAAGCGGCACTCATTCGGGCACTCGCGGAAAAGAAGATCGGCGCAGCGGCGCTCGACGTGTTTGAAGTCGAACCCCTCGCGGCCGATAGTCCGCTCTGGGGAATGGATAACGTGCTGATCTCGCCGCATTGCACCGATCGCACGCGCGATCCGGACTGGCTGGATCTGAGCATGCAGCTATTCATTGAGAACTTCCGCCGCTACGTGAACGGAGCACCGCTGCAAAACATCGTGGATAAGAGGGCAGGATATTGACAAGCCTACAAGCAACCGAGGAGCAAAGCGCGGTCAGCTACGCTCAGGTAGTCGCGGCCGCCGAGCGTATTCGCGACCTGGCGCGGCGAACGCCCGTTCACACGTCACGTCTGTTTGATGAAGCCGCCGGGGTCCGGACGTACTTTAAATGCGAGAACCTGCAGCGCGGAGGATCGTTCAAAATTCGGGGAGCAGCGAACTTCGTTGCGCAGCTGAACGCCGACGAGCGGAGGCGCGGCGTGGTCACGTTCTCGTCGGGCAATCATGCGCAGGCCGTCGCTATCGCAGCGGCGCATGCAGGCATCAAAGCAACCATCGTTATGCCGGCCGATGCTCCCAAATTGAAGGTCGCCTCGACCCAGGCTTACGGTCCTGAAATCGTTTTTTACGACAGGCTGCGCGAAGATCGCGAGCAGATCGCGGCTCGTATGGCGCGTGAAACGGGCGCCGTCGTTTTGCCCTCCTACGACCACCCCTGGATTATCGAAGGTCAAGCCACCGTAGCTCTCGAGATGCTCCAGGAATTGCCGGAGCTGGACGCGATTATCACTCCTCTGGGCGGCGGTGGGCTGTTATCGGGAACGCTGATCGTTGCCCAAACCCTGCGGCCTGACCTTCATGTATACGGTACCGAGCCGGAATTGGCTAACGATTGGCAGCAATCGCTCGACCGCGGCGAGCGCATCCAGATTCCGCCACCGGAAACCATTGCTGACGGTTTGCGTACTCCGATGCCGGGCAAAATCACTTTTTCCATAGTCACGGATCTTGTTGCCGGCGTGCTGACCGTTACGGAAGAAGAGATCCGCGCAGCCGTTCGGTTCCTCCTGACGAGAACCAAGCTTCTGGTTGAGCCTAGCGGGGCCGTAGCAGCCGCCGCAATCTTATTCAGAAAGCTCCCGGAGCGTGTGCGCTCCGTCGGCGTGCTGCTGTCCGGCGGCAATGTCGATTTGGATGTGTTGGCCCAGATCTGCGGGGAGGCAGTGTAGCGCGTGCGGACGAATCCCTGGATCACGAAAGCCACGCGAATCGCATACGAAAATCCGTGGATCAAAGTCCGCGAAGACCAGGTGATCCGCCCCGACGGTAAGCCCGGCATCTATGGCGTCGTCGAGATCCGGCCTTCGGTCGGCATTGTCGCTATCAACAAAAATGACGAACTGGTGCTTGTTGGACAATGGCGCTATTCGTTGAGCCGCTACTCCTGGGAGATCCCCCGCGGGGGCTCACATGCGGGTGAAACCGACATCCTGCAAACGGCCCAGCGCGAACTGTTGGAAGAGGCGGGAGTCATTGCCGCGAATTGGCAGCGGCTCGGCTCGGTAGACAACGGCAATGGCGTGGCACACGACGTTCAAACCCTGTACCTGGCAACCGGCCTCACCTTGTCGCAAACGCGGCATGATCCGGAGGAGGAGATCGCCATAGAGTGGCGCTCCTTTCCGGAAGTGCTCGAAATGGCGATGGACGAGCGCATCACAGAAGTCTGCAGCGTGGCCGCGATTCTGAAGGTTGCGGCGCTGCGGAATGGTCACAAATGACATGAGCGTTACAACCAGGCATGCCGGCGCGAGCGCGGCCGGGACGCGCGAGGCCAGGAACTCGAGTCCACGCACGCGGCGATTTGCACTCTTCGCCTGGCTCGTGCTCGCCTACAACATACCTGTCATCCTGTGGGGCGCATACGTGCGGGTCTCGTTTTCGGGCGACGGCTGCGGTGCGAACTGGCCGTTTTGTAAGGGCCAACTGTTGCCGCAGCATATGTCAACGCCAACCATGATCGAGTTGACGCACCGTCTGATGACGGGTGCCGACACGGTCGCTGTGGTTCTGCTTTGTGTGCTGGCATTTTTGCTGTACCCGAAACAGCACGCAGTGCGCAGATATTCTGTCCTGTCGCTCGTCTTCTTATTCATTGAGGCATTACTGGGCGCGGGTTTGGTCCTCTTTCGCCTGGTGGCGAGAGATCAATCGGCCGGGCGCGCAGTCTATCTGTCCCTGCACCTCACCAACACGATGTTGCTGTTGGCTGCTCTCGCGATCACGGCATGGCTGGCCCACCGGAGCATCGAAAAATTACGGCTGCAGCTCATGTCGCGTCGAATGGCCGCTGCACTTGTTGTTACCATCGCGGTGGCGATTACCGGCGCTGTAACAGCCTTAGGCGACACGCTGTTTCCCGCGGCATCGGTGGCGGCGGGACTGCAGCAGGATATGGCCAGCACATCGAGCTTTTTACTGCGGCTCCGTGTCGTTCATCCGGCGATCGCCACCGCCGGCGCAGCGTATTTGCTGTGGGTCGCCGGAAGCATTCTGAAGCGCGGCACTGCTATCAACAGAACCATTGCCGAGCGCGTAGTCAGCGTCGTCGTTCTTCAGCTCGCCCTGGGTGTAGTGAACATCGCCTTACGTGCGCCGCTCTGGATGCAACTGACGCATCTCCTGGTGGCTGACCTGTTATGGATCGCCGTGGTCATCATGGCCGTCGGCGAGGCCGCTTCGTTGGAGAACTTTGAAATACATGCCCATGCGCTTTGAGGTCGACACGTTTACCGCGAAAGGTAACGCCCTCCAGTTTCAGGCGAAAACGCTGTTCGGCAGCGGCTTCATAGCTTAATTTGATTTCTCCACCGGCCCCGAGCACACGATGCCACGGCAGCAGGTCGGCCGGCGCGCGCTGCAGAAATTGCGCCACAGCGCGATGGTTACGCGGAAAACCGGCAGCCTCGGCGACCTGCCCGTAGGTCGCGACCCTCCCTTTCGGAATGGAGAGAATCACACGGCGAAATGCCGCGTTGCGAGACTCAGTTACAGGCGCTAAGTTTGGCCGCGGCATAAGGAGCCGTTCGGAGCGAGAAGGGATAGCTCGCAATGGCGCCCAGAGCCCTTTGAAACGCCTCGTCACAATCCTGAGCACAGTTGACCGTGATGTCCAGATCACGTAGCAGTCCGTCATGAATGCTATAGATCCATCCGTGCACGGATAGATCTTGTCCTTTCGCCCATGCGGTACGTACCACTTCTGTATCTGTCGCCACGCGCGCCTGCTCGATTACGTTCAGTTCGCACAGTTTGTCCCAGCGCAGGTCCTCGGAAGACCAGTGGCTGAACAGTTTGTTATCCCGCTCATGTAATGCCATCAACGGTCGAAGCCACTCTCCCAGTGCGCCCGGATGTTTCTCACCACGCAGGGCAGCACGTACACCACCGCATCCGTAATGCCCGACCACCAGAATGTGCTTGACACGCAGCACGTCCACTGCGTATTGCAACGCTGATAAACAGTTAGGATCCGCGTGATTGACAACGTTTGCGATGTTCCGGTGAACGAAGATATCGCCCGGAGTCAAGCCCGTGATTTCGGTCGCCGGAACGCGGCTGTCGCAGCATCCAATCCAAAAAAATTGCGGCGTTTGCTGCCCGACGAGGCGGCTGAAGAAGTCTGGCTGCTGCGCTTGCGTGCGAGCCGCCCAGTTCCGGTTATTTCGAAAGAGATCCTGTAACAATCGCATGCGATGTGGGCAGTAGCTTCACTCCATGGTACCCGGGGATAACTGGTCGGATGAGCCCGATAGGACAAGCCGTGCTATTCTTAATACGTCTTCCACCCGCATTCGTCCTTTACTTAAGTGGCGTTGATCCACTTGCGTGCGAATTTTCCTCGGTATGGTCTTGTGTACCTCCCGTTTTAGTTCCTGAAGGGCGTGCTGCCGGTATTCGGCACTTTGTCCTTTATGAACACATTTTCAGAACTTACATTACATTCCTGTCTCCACCAAAACCTTAAACGCAACTGCTTCGTTCAGCCGACCCCAGTGCAGGCCAAGGCGATTCCATCGGCTCTGAGCGGCGTCGATCTCGTCGCGACTGCCCAGACTGGAACCGGCAAAACGTTGGCCTTTCTTCTGCCGATTATGCAGAAGCTGCTGACCTCTTCTGACGCAAACGGAAACACTCGGGCAAGCATCCGGGCGTTGATCATGGCTCCAACTCGCGAACTTGCCCTGCAGATCGCCGATAGCTTCGCCAAAATGTCCGCAGGCACCAACTTACGGGCTGCTGTCGTCGTGGGCGGATTAAGCGAGCAGACGCAGCTCAACGCGCTAAGGCGCGGCGTGCAGATCGTGATTGCGACGCCGGGAAGGCTTGAGGACTTTCTCAGCCGCAAGCTCATCGACCTCAGTCGAGTTTCCATTTCGGTGCTGGACGAAGCCGACCGTATGCTCGATATGGGTTTTCTGCCCGCCATCGAGAAAATCCTGTCGGGACTTCCAAAAACTCGCCAGAGCTTGTTTTTCTCGGCAACCATGGATGCGGCTGTCGAGCGATTGATCCGGCGCAATTCGCAAAATCCGATCCGGATCGCTATAAACGGGACGGCAACAACAACGCCTGATCAAATCGATCTCCACCTGTATGAGGTCGAAGACGACAAACGAGTCGACCTGCTTCGGCACATGCTCAAGAAAGAGCAGGGCTCATTCCTGGTCTTTGCGCGAACCAAGCACGGCACGGATCGCCTGGCAAAGAAGCTTTCTACATCTGGTGTGCGGGCCGTCGCCATGCACGGTGACCGAACCCAAAATCAACGCAACCAGGCTCTGGCGGGTTTCCGCGACGGGCGCTATCGCGTGCTCGTCGCAACCGATGTGGCCGCCCGCGGTATCCACGTAGACAGCGTTGCTCATGTCGTAAACTTCGATTTGCCGCAAGCTCCCGACGATTTCATTCATCGCGTTGGACGTACCGGACGTGCGGGCCAGCGCGGGGCCGCTTCCACCTTCATGTCTAAAGCGCAACGCGGAGAAGTTCAACGAATCGAACGCCATTGCAAAGTCCGCTTAGTCCGCCGCGAAGTTTCCTTTGAGGTCTCTTCCGCAGTCGCAAACTAGGTCGTATCCCACCTCACGGTTTGTGTTAGGATCGGAAATCCTTTCGTAAATTCCTACCGGAGGTGCTCAAACTGTGAAGCTCCGAATCCTTGTCGCTTCCTGCGTCTGTTTCACGGCCCTGAATGGGCTGCCCCTTTCTGCGCAGGAGAGCGAACCTCTGCGGGTCGTTGAACCCGGCAGTCTGCATGTGCGCAGCGATCGCGATGCTGCGGAAGCCCTGGGCCGCGCTCAGGCCACAATCGGGGACACTGCTCCGGCCGCTCTACCGAACGCCGCTTCCAGTGGTTTTCCGGTTTGGTCCTATTCCGTTAAGGCGTCTCAGAATGGCAGCACTTATTCGGGTCAGATAGTAGGTACGAGCCCCCTGACGACAACCTCGACCACTGTCGTACCTTCGGTGCTGATTCCCGTCGTTGTCCAGATCACTCAAGGCGGTAGAACGTACACCTTCGATCCGACCGCCACCGATCCGGGATGCATCGGGTCGGGCAACACGGCTTTTCGTCTAACTGCCGCATCGCCCCTGTTCGTGAACTCGGCATATAGCATGAACGGCGTGAACGTGGGTACGACTCAGTACGGAGATGCGAATCTTCGCGGCGAGTTCTGGAAGTATGTGGCTGGAACTGGCTATCACCTTTTGCTCAGCTCGAGCTCCGGTCCTCGCCTGACGATAACAGTGAACGCCGGAACGGCCGGGAACTCCACCGCCGAAGTTTACTCGGTCGGCAGCGGTCAATGCGGCTCAAACACCGGATCCGTAAACGTCCCCGCGACGCTTGGCGTAGTGAATATCAACACCGTTGACGCCATGTTGCAGCACTACATCAGCGCCAACGGACTTACTGCTTCACAGTTTCCGTTCTTCGTTTTGTATAACACCGTGATCTCAGATGGCGCCGCCAATAATTTAAACGACTGCTGCATCCTTGGTTACCATAATGCGCTCGGCAACCCGGGACAGACTTACGGAATCGCCGAATTTGAAGGTCGCGATCAGACGGTTTTCAGCGGTGTTTCCGATGTGGCTGCCGCTTCGCACGAAGTCAACGAGTGGATTAACGATCCCTTCGGATCGAATCCCACGCCGGCTTGGGGCAATGTCGGTCAGGTGAGCGGGTGCCAGGCGAATCTTGAAGTTGGAGACCCGTTGAGCGGGACGCTCCGCCCCACTGTGACTCTCTCCAACGGCTTCACATATCATCTGCAGGAACTGGCGTTCTTCTCGTGGTTCTACGGCGGTTCGCTCGGCGCAGGGGGGTTGGATTCAAACAATGGATCCTTCCGCGGATCCGCCATCCTGTGTCCGCCCGGCGGAACCCACTAACCGCGTGTGGCGCGGCGACTCGTGCCTGCCGTGCCGAGACTCGTCTCGGCACTTTACCGGATTCACGGCGGCCACAGATCGTCGCAGTGATAACATCGCCTGCTGAACGATGTTGACGCGCTTCCTCTGCTTTGCAGCCCTATGTGCGGCTCCGCTACTCGCGCAGACCGGGCCTCCTAAGACGATTGTGTTGCACGCTGCACGGCTGCTGGACGTCGCGGCAGGACGAATCGTCACCCCCGGCGAAGTGCTGGTGCGCGGCGATCGAATTGTGGAGGCGGGCGCGTCGGTTGCGCACACCTCCGGCGCCGAATCGATCGACCTCGGCGACGCGACGTTGATGCCTGGGCTGATCGACGCCCACGTTCATCTCTTCTTGCATCCGGGAGCCGAGGATCTGCAAACCGTGCAGGAATCCGTTCCGCAGCGCACCATTCTGGCGGTGCTGGCTGCGCGTGCCGACCTGATGGCGGGCTTTACGGCCGAGCGTGACATGGGCACCGAAGGCGCAGGCTCCGCCGACGGCGCCGTTCGCAATGCCATCGATGCCGGACTCATTCCCGGTCCCAGGCTGCGTGTAAGTGGAAACGCCATTGACATACTCGGGGGCCACGAAGACGCGATCGGCTACAACCCGGAACAGCGCGTCTTATCCAACGCCACGTATGCCAACAGCGCAGAGCAACTGGTGGAAGCGATGCGCGAGCAGTACAAGCAGGGAGCCGATTTCACCAAGATTTATGAGACCGGCCCGGATCGCATCATCGACGGCCGCCTTTCGACGCCATACCAGTACACGGAAGAACAGCTAAGTGCTGCTATTCGTGAAGCCGCACGGGTACACAAAACGGTCGCCGTGCATGCGACGGGCGAGCCCGGCACTTTGTATGCTGCCCGCGCGGGGGTTGCATCGGTCGACCACGCCGATCAGCTCAGCTCAGAGACCATGCGCCTGATGCGTGAGAAGGGCATCTTTGCAGTTCCTACGTTTGCAATCATCGAGTACTTCATAGCGCACGCTGCTTCTCCGGAAGCGGCGCAAAGGCTGCGAGAAATAGACGAAATACACAAGCAGGAGTTCAAGAAACAGATGCAGGCCGGCGTGCCGATGGCGGTGGGCTCGGATGTGGGGCCTTTTCCGCATGGAACGCAGGGCCGTGAATATCAGCTGATGGTCGCAAACGGGATGCCTTCTTCCGAAGTCCTCAAAGCAGGCTTGATGAATGGAGCGAAACTCCTCGGGTGGCAGGGCCAGTTGGGCGAGTTGAAAGCAGGTTATCTGGCGGATGTCATTGCAGTTCCAGGTGATCCGCTGCAAGACATTGGTGTGGTAACTAAGGTCAGTTTCGTGATGAAAGGCGGCACAGTTTACCGGCGATGAGAAGTTACATCTTTCTCGCCGCCTTCACCGCGGTAGCAGCGTACGCGGCCGATCAGGTCCATACGGTGAAATCGCACGTCTGGCGCGCACAATGGATCGATGTGCCGGGCGCTTCCGAGCAAGATTACGCCGTCTACCATTTTCGAAAGAGCTTCGACTTAAGTTCTCATCCCGAGCACTTTGTCATTTATGTCTCCGGCGACAATCGCTATCAGTTATTTGTAAATGGAAGCCGGGTTTCCTGGGGGCCGGCGCGAGGCGATCTGACGCATTGGCGTTACGAAACGGTCGACATCGCCGCGCACTTACAAACGGGCAGAAACGTACTTGCGGCAGTCGTCTGGAACGACGGTCCCGATCGCGCCGTTGCGCAGGTGACGAATCAGACCGGATTTGTGCTCGAGGCCGAAGATGCCGGCAACGTCGTGGTCAACACCGGCCGATCCTGGAGATGCATCCGCGACCAAGCGTATTCGCCACAACTGTGGCCTTATCAGGATAGGACCGGATATTACGCTCTCGCCGCCAATGAACGATTTAATTCCATCGCATATCCGTGGGGGTGGGAGCAGCCCGCCTTCGACGATTCGCACTGGGCCTCGGCACATGAGATCAGTCATGCAGCGGCTCGCGATGCAAGGGATGCACCGAACCGCTGGATGCTGGTCGCTCGCGAGATTCCGCTGGAGGAACAAACGCCCGAGCAGCCTCTGCACATCCGGCAAGCGGAAGGTATCTCGGCTTCGGGAGTCTTTTCGTCAATCACCATTCCCGCCAATACGATGGCCCGGCTGCTGCTGGATCAGACCTATCTCACCACCGCATATCCGGAGATAACGGTCAGCCGAGGCGCTGGCGCAGAGGTCCGGATCGGATACGCAGAAAGCCTTTTCGTAAGCAAACAGGACAAAGGAAACAGGAACGATATCGAGGGTAAGCAGTTTCTCGGCCCCGGGGACACTTACATACCCGATGGCGGAGACATGCGCACGTACCGGCCGCTGTATTGGCGAACCTATCGCTACTTACAAGTAGAGGTCCGAACTGCGGCTGCGGACCTGTCCATCGATAAAATCCAGGGAACCTTCACTGCTTATCCATTTCGCAAAACGGCAATGTTTGAAGATGGCGATGACGAGGTCCAGAGAATTCTAGCCACAGGCTGGCGGACTGCTCGCCTCTGTGCGCACGAAACTTACATGGACTGCCCGTTCTATGAGCAGCTACAGTATGCCGGAGACGCACGGATTCAAATGCTCGTCTCGTTATACATGACCGGGGATTCCCGGCTCATGAAAAATGGGATCGAGCTTCTCAATTCGTCACGAACGGCGGAAGGCGCAACTTACAGCCGCGCCCCGTCGTATCTGCAGCAATATATCCCGCCGTTTTCTTTGTGGTGGATCGGAATGGTGAGGGATTACTGGATGTACGTTGACGATCCCGCCTTCGTCAAATCAATGCTGCCGGGCGTGAGGGCTGTTCTTAGCTTTTACTCGCAGTACCAGAAGCCAAACGGGTCGCTGGCGCACATGCCGTGGTGGAACTTCGTAGATTGGGTGAAGCAGTGGCCCAACGGCGAGCCACCAGCCAACGATGACGGGTCCTCAGCGGCGGCCCTCGATCTCCAACTCCTGCTCGCATACCAATGGGCTGCGGATTTGGAAAACGGTTTGGGCAGCCGCGCACTCGCAAATGAATACGCTGCAGCCGCGCAGCAACTGAAGGCAACTATTCGAGAGACCGATTGGGATGCCGCCCGAGGACTCTTTGCCGATCAGCCGGCACACAAGACGTACTCGCAGCAGGTGAACACGCTTGCGGTTTTGTCCGGCGTCGCGGATGGAGAGAGCGCGCGCGCCGTTGTTGAAAAGATCTTCAGCGACGCTTCTCTGGCCGAGTCATCGATTTACTTTCGCGCCTACACGAACGCTGCATTGCGAACGGTCGGCCTGGGCGACAGGTATCCGGACGTGCTCGGACCCTGGCGCGAAATGCTGGGCCAGGGGCTTACGACGTGGGCCGAATGGAACGGGCCGGATGCACGATCGGATTGCCACGCCTGGGGTGCAAGTCCGAACTTCGAACTGCTGCGCACCGTGGCGGGAATTGAATCAGCAGGTCCAGGATTCAAACGCGTACGGATCGCACCCAACCTCGGCAAACTGACACACGTGAAGGCAACAATGCCTCACCCGCAGGGAAGCATCGCGGTCGAGTTTCAACGCGCTCAAAACCATTTGGATGTTTCCATTGAGCTGCCCGCCGGCGTCGATGGCGAATTCGAACTGCATCAATTCCGGCGCAGTCTTCACGGCGGCGCCAATCACTTCCGTATCCAAGCCGATTTCCGTACCCGATGAAGTTCCGTCGTTGCTAAACTGCAAATCGGTGAGATATCAAACGCTCAGTAGACGAATGCTGCTGCGGATGCTCGGCGTCGCACCCGCTGCGCACGTCCTGGGACAAGGCGTTTCGTCGCGCGGCGTCAAACCGCAGCCACGAGGTAAATTTTCGGGCCTTCCCTTCAATGCCCATTTTGTCGACATTGCCGAAGCTGCCGGGCTCCACGCCCCCTTGATTTACGGTCCGGCCGATCACAAGGACTACATCATAGAAACCGTCGGCTGCGGATGCGCCTTCATCGATTACGATAACGACGGCTGGCTCGATATCTTGCTGCTGAATGGTACCCGCATGGAGGGAGCGCCTCCCGGAACCACTAACCGGCTGTACAAGAACAATCGCAACGGAACGTTCACAGACGTGACTGAAAAAGCCGGATTGACGCGTACGGGATGGGCCTCCGGCGTAGCGGTTGGCGACTACAACAACGACGGCTTCGAAGATATATTCATCACTTATTACGGACAGAATGTGCTTTATCGCAACAAAGGAGACGGCACTTTCGAAGATGTAACTAAAGCTGCTGGTCTTCTGCATGAAGGAACGCGCTGGGGAGCCGGTTGCACGTTTGTCGATTACGATCGTGACGGGCGTCTGGATCTCTTCGTCTCGAACTATCTGGATTTCGATGTCCGCAGGGTTCCAAAACCTGGCGAAAACCCGAACTGTAACTGGAAGGGCATACCCGTCAATTGCGGCCCGCGTGGATTGCCGCCCGGAACACTGGCTCTTTACCATAACAACGGCGACGGTACGTTCACAGATGTCAGCGTTAAGTCAGGGGTGGATAAGGTCCGCGGCAGTTACTGCATGACGTCTGTCGCGGCCGATTTCGACAACGACGGCTGGCCGGACATTTATGTGGCCTGCGATTCAACGCCTAGCTTCCTCTTGAGAAACAACCATAACGGTACCTTTACTGATATCGGCCTCGAAAGCGGAGTCGCACTCAACGAGGACGGTATGGAACAGGCCGGCATGGGATTGGGCATCGGGGACTACAACCTGGATGGCAGCCTCGACATTCTCAAGACGCACTTCGCCGACGACACGGCAGTCCTGTACCGCAACGACGGCAAAGGGAACTTCGAAGATGTTACTAACTCAGCCGGCCTGGGTGTCGAGACGCGATACATCAGTTGGGGCGCAGGCATGTTCGACCTCGATAATGACGGCAACCCGGATCTGTTTTGGGTAACTGGCAGTGTCTATCCCGAGATAGAAGCCAAGCTGCCGAATTACCCGTTCAAAAGTCCACGCATAGTCTTTCGAAACCTTGGCAAGGGCAAGTTCGAGGAGTTGTTGGAGCAGGCCGGACCCGGAGTTGTGGCACAGCATGCAAGCAGAGGCTGTGCATTCGGCGATTTCGATAACGACGGCGATATAGACATTCTGATCATGAATCTGAATGAGCCGCCGTCGCTGCTGCGAAACGATGTGACCGGCACTCACCGTGCTCTAAAAGTGAAGCTCATCGGCAAAACCTGCAACCGCAGTGCAATCGGCGCCCGCGTGACGGCGCACTACGGCGGCAAAATCCAGGCGCAAGAGGTGCTCAGCCAAGCCAGCTTTTATTCGGCAAACGACTTACGTTTGCATTTTGGGTTGGGCAGCGTAGAGCAGGCGGACCTCGATATCCGATGGCCGAATGGCGCGACGGAGAAGATTGCGAACGTGAAGGCTGGCCATACGGTTACGATTCGCGAGGGCTCTGGAATCATCAAAACGGAAGAATTCGTAAAGCATTAATACTATCTTCGGTTTGTGATTCTTTCGATTGCATTGCGTTTGGTTTGGGGGTATTATCTTCTCAGCGGTCTCGCTTTTTGAAGAGGGGTTAAGAGGGGTTAACAAGGTTGCTGCGCCGGTCGCAAGCGCGGAACTTTTGAATGTGGAGTTGTAACTGACGGTTCGTTTCCGCATTGCGACCATTCTGAACATCCGAAGTAAACCACTCGAGCGCTAATTCCTTTAACCAGGAGGTGTGTTCGATGAGAATGAAATGGCTTGCGCCGGCTTTGGCTCTCGCGATTGTGAGTATTTGCGCAACTCAAACGCTCGCGCAAGAAGTATACGCAACTCTAACCGGAACAGTCACAGACGCTACTGGAGCGGTAGTGCCCAATGCGTCGGTCACGGTCCATAGCAACGATACGGATGTTGACGTCAGGACAGTAGCAACAGACGCGAGTGGTAATTACACCGCGACGAATTTACCCGCGGGCAATTACACGGTGGCAGTTAAGGTCCAGGGATTCCGTACTTTTACGGTTGGCGATGTCGTTCTACACGTGGCAGAGAAACGCTCGCTTAACGCACAGTTACAACCCGGACAGGTCACAGAAAATGTAACGGTAAATGCTGTTGCCACACCCGTTCAGACCTCCACGGCAGCGCAAGCCGGCACCATCACGGGCACGCAGGTTCGCGAACTGGAGCTGAACAATCGCAACTTTCAACAGCTTGTAACACTGCAGCCGGGAGTAACGTCGGGCTTCGGGGCCGTAATCAACTTTGGAATTTCCAATACAACGAACGTGGTTGTGAATGGTGCTCGGAACACTGCAAACAATTGGACAGTGGACGGCTCGGACATCAACGATAGCGGCTCGAACGGCACGCTGTTAAACGTTCCGAGCGTCGACGCCATCCAGGAGTTCACGTTGGGCCGCAGCAACTATGACGCCCAGTACGGCCGCAGCGGAGGCGGGCAGGTGCTTGTCGCGACACGGTCGGGCACCAGCCAATTTCATGGCGACGCATATGAATTCGTACGCAACGACTTCTTCAATGCTAACGACTTCTTCTCGAATTCCGCGGGCAAAGCGCGTCCCATACTGCGCTACAACGATTTCGGGTTCACTGTCGGCGGTCCCCTGTTCGTTCCAAAAGTGTATAGGCGAAGTGAATCAAAAACATTCTTCTTTTGGTCCGAGGAATGGCGGAAGACCACACAGCCATCAACGTTTGTCGCCACTGTTCCCAGCACCGCGCAATTAGGCGGCACGTTTGCGGGCAACCTCACAAGCCTGGCAACAGCGCCCGGATGCATCACTTACAACGCCGGCGCCAACACATCCCAGATCAGCCCGGCGTGCGTCAGCAACAACGCGAAGGCGTATATCGCCAATGTTTATTCAAAGTTTCCGCCCAATGCAGGAAACGGAACGCAGTACATTTCGAACGTCGTCGGCCTGAACAATTACCGGCAGGATTTGGTTCGTCTGGATCAGAACATCACGGACAAAGTGCATGTGTTCGGTCGATTTATGCAAGACATAGTCCCGACCACTGAGCCAGGTGGATTGTTCGCGGGTGAGCCGCTGCCCGGCATCTCATCGACGGCCACGAATGCGCCCGGCAAGAACGTGGTCGCGAACATCTCCTGGGCGATTTCACCGACGGTGGTTAACGAGGCCGCATTCAATTACTCCTGGGGAGCGATTAACAGCAACGCAACCGGCGTCACGAACTCGCCCGCGTTCCTGGGCGCTCTATCAGGGGGGCTGCCGTATACGGACCCGTACGGACGCATTCCGGGCGTTACGATCTCCGGCTTCACCGGCGTGGCTCTACCCTCAGCGCCGTATTTCGAACGGAATATCGACAAAAACCTGTACGACAACTTCTCCAAGGTGTTCGGCAATCACACCGTTCGCATTGGCGCGACGGTGCAGTGGATGACCAAAACCGAAAATGGCCCCACCGGTACGAATGGGAGCTTTACGTTCCAGACTTCGAATGGGATTCCCGGATCGGCTTTTGCAAATTTCCTACTCGGGAATGCGTCGTCATTTTCTCAGGCCAGCCGCGATATCATCCCCCATCTGAATTACTTCAATTTTGAGGGGTACATTCAGGACGATTGGAAGGTATCGTCGCGCCTGACAGTGAATCTGGGAGTCCGGTATAGTTATTTCCCGCCGCCCGCGGATTCGAATAACTTGCTGAATAACTTCGATCCGCTTCTGTACAACCCGGCGAACGCGCCACTAATTAATCCGGCGAATGGAAAATTTGTGGCAGGACAGGCATTGACTCCGGCCAATTACGTGAACGGCATCATCTTCCCGACAGGAACTGCATGCGCGAATGCGCAAAAGTTAGCTCCGGTAACCTGCTCACCTTACGGGTCAACCGTGAATCCTACTGCCACGAACAACTGGGGTCCGCGTGTTGGCTTTGCCTGGGATCCTAAGGGCGACGGGAAGATGGCCATACGCGGCGGCTATGGGATGTACTTCGACCGCACGCTAAATGGACTCTGGGAACAGAACGCCTTCACCGAGCCGCCGATTTTGCAGTCTACAACGATTACGAACACCAGCTTCGACCAGCCGCTCGGAGGAACCACGAGTGTTCCGCTTGGCCCTGCCCACTTCGACACATCAGGCAGTCCGACCTTCAAGGTGCCGAACTATCAGGACTGGAGCTTCTCCGTCGAGCGCCAGATCTGGTCGAACACGATGCTCGAGGTCGCCTATGTAGGGACAAAGGGCACGCATCTGCTGGGCGAAGTGGACGCGAATCAGCCGACCCTCGCGGCCCGGCAGGCCAATCCCACAGTAGATGTGAATGCAGTCCGGCCGTATCTCGGATATTCGTACTTCAAGGATCGCCGTACCGACTTCGACAGTAACTATAATTCGCTGCAAGTATCGCTTAGCCGGCGGGTTACGACCGGCTTAAATCTTGGAATCTCATACACGTGGTCCAAGAATCTGAGCGATAATCCAGCGGATCGCGATTCTCCAATCTACGACACTTATAACTACAGTTTGAGTTACGGTCCTGCTTCGATGAACACGCCGCATATCTTCATCGCCAACTATGTATATGATCTGCCGTTTTTCAAGGATCAGAGAGGGGTGATCGGACACGTCCTGGGCGGCTGGGAGATATCGGGCATCACGCGCGTGCAATCGGGCCAGTCGCTGACGGTAACGCAATCGAGCGATCCGTTCAATTCCGCCGACTGGAATGGAGTGCCCGGCACTTATCCGGGTGGAATCGGCATCGATCCGAGTCCGATATCGCCGCGGGCCGACCTGGTTGCGGGACAGAGCGCTAGCGGTCCCAAGACCGTGTCCGAGTGGTTCAATGCGGCGGCGTTCGCGGACGCCATCGGCCATTTCGGAACCGAGGGCCGCGGGGTATTCCTCGGTCCTGGTATGCAGAACTGGGATATGGCCGGTATCCGCAACTTCAAATTCGGCGAAAGGGTGAGCCTGCAGTTCCGTGGCGAATTCTTCAACGCTTTCAATCACGTGAACTTTACTACAGTAAGTACGAACCGGGATAGCGCAACGTTCGGAAGACTAACAGGAGACTTCAGCCCGCGAGTTATCCAACTAGGCTTGAAGTTGTATTTTTAGTATTTGGTCAGGCTCGGCAGATTTTGGGGCACGCTGTTCGTCATTGCGTGCCCTTTTCTTTTGTCCGCCCTTGGACAGACAACCGCTCCGCATGCCGATGCGCTTGCAGCCGCTGCTTGCGGCCGGATCACAGGCGATGCAGGCCGGCGACAACCATTCGGCCGAAGACGCATTTCGAAAGGCGCTGGCGATCCGTCCGAGCTCCATCGAAATCCTAAACAACCTGGCAATCTGTCTGAGCAGAGAAGGCAAGCAAAACGAAGCGGTTGACCTGTACAAACGCGCGCTGGCGATCCGTCCGGGCGATCCGGCCACCAGTCGCAATCTCGCTATTCTCTATTTCAAAACTCAGCAATACCAGCGTGCATGGCCCATTCTGCAGTCCTTGACAGCGCGCGCGCCGGATTTCCAAACGCTCGATCTCGCCGGATTGACCTTGTTCGCGCTTGATCGTTATGCCGAATCTGCTAAGTATCTGGAGCGCGCCAGCCGGCTGAATGCATCGGACCTGACCACCTTGGACGTCCTGGGAAAAGCGTATATGCGTTGCGCCAACTATCGCGGCGTGACGGATGTCTTCCGCCGCGTCATGGAATTGAATCCGAACTCGCCTGAAGCGCACGTGATGATGGGGATGGCGTATGACAAGATGTCGCGCGACGAGGACGCGCTTCGCGAGTATCTGGAGGCGGAGAAATCCAATAGCGACTACCCGGGAGTTCACTCCGGACTTGGCCAAATCTACTGGAAGCAAGGCAAGTACGACGCGGCCACACGCCAATTTGAGATGGAACTGAAACGCTACCCGTCTGATCCGGTTTCCAATTGCCTGCTGGGTGAAATTCTGTTGAAGCAGGACGCTGCTGTGTCTGCCAAACCGCGCTTCGAAGCAGCAATCGCCGCCAATCCGAAGTACAAAGAAGCTTTTTTTGGCTTGGGAAAATCGGAGCTCCTCTTGGGCAATGCCGAAAACGCGGCGAAAGCTCTGGCGCAGGCGATCGCTTTAGATCCGGACTATGTGCAGGCTCATTATTCGCTCGGCCTCGCGCTCCGGAAGCTAGGCCGGACCGATCAGGCGCGCGCGGAGCAGAAAACGGCAGAGCGCATCCAACAGCGCCAAAGGACGCATTATGCGGAAAAATTGAACGGAACGCCTGTCCAGTAGCGAACGTCCGTGTGAAACAATAGTGCAGGCTCACTTGCATGTGGCGCTTCGGATTCGCGATCTTTACCGCTTCCGCAATCGCATCGTTTTTGTCCGCACAGACCGGACCGGTTGATTCCTCGGCCATGCGCCCATACGAAGCGTACGTGACGGCGGCTCAGGGCCAGGTTTCCATTGTTCGCGATCAGCGGCCTTGGGCAATCAGCTCCGGCGAGCGCATCCCGATACAGCGTCTCATCACTACGGGTCCGGATGGATATGCGCATCTCGAAGTGAACGGCGGCGCCAGTTTTGAAGTGTACGCAAACTCGCGTGTTGCCTTCCGGCAAAATGCCGCGACCGCCGGCGATCTTCTCGATGTATTCGCCGGACGCGTCAAGGTGCATCTGAAGCCTGGACCCGCAGAACTACAACAACGAGTGCTGTGCGCCGTTGCTGCCATCTCCTCGCTGGGTCCCGCCACCATTGCAATTGCCGTGGATGAAGATGAAACTGCCCGCATCGATGTCCTCGAAGGAGAAGTTCGCGTTCAACACCGGCTGCTTCCGCGCAGCGATCCGACGGTTGTAAAAGCAATCGATGCCATCCTGGTTGAGCGCAACCAGCAGCTCTCGCGCAGGGTGGACCGCGGCACGCTATACCGATACACGCTGAAGCCTCTACACGATCTCTTCTCGGCTGTGACGCCCGGGCATTCAGGCCCGAAGGTTCAGGAACAGGAGTTCCGCTGCGATCTTTTGGCGGTCAACATTCACCGGCCGATAAAATGAAGGCGGATGTCTTTCGCTCAGGTAAGCTTTTGCTTCGTGTTTTTCGCCCTCTTGTGTGTAAGTAGCGCAACGAATGCGCAGCAGCCTACGACGTCGCAGCCACCCAGAACCGCTTTGGCCCAGCAGGCTCCCGCAGGGCTCGAATCGCCCTACGATGCGCGTAAAATCATCGCCGATGTTCTCCGGACTGAGGAGCAACTGCGATCCGTATTGAGCGCGATGAATCCACAGGAGTGGTCTGACAAGAAGGGTGCTCCGAGCACTTACATCCCGCTGTTACAAACCGCGCAGAGGCAATTACAGGATGTGGAGATTACGGCGACGCGCCTGGCGCAAAATCCCGAGCACCTGTCACAGGCCCTGGACGTCTATTTCCGGTTAGAGGCGCTCGAAACCACGGCACGTTCCGTGAACGAAGGAGCAGAACGGTACGCCGATCGGGCCAGCGCAGATAAGTTGAGCCAATTGATTGCCCAGAACTTTGGCAGCCGGGAGCGTATACGTGATTATGTGCGCGATCTGGCCGCCAGCCTGGAACAGAATTTCAAAATCGCCGATGAAGAAGCCCAGCGCTGCCGCGGTATGATCAGCAGGGAGCCGCCTCCCGCCAGTAAGAAATCAAGCCGTTAGCAATGGAAGCAACGTTTACCTGTTCGATATGCGGCGAGACCTCACGCAACATCTGCGTCTTCTGTACCAAAGACGCTTGCGAGAACCATCTTTGCGAACGATGCCACAGGTGCAGCGATTGCTGTGAATGTGAAACCCTGGCGAGGGAAAACAATCACGAACATGCGCACATCGGTGCGGTGCGCTACACCCTGGTCCACAACAATCACTGATCCGGCGCAGGGTTTCAGAACCGCGACCGTGCAGGGAGCGGCCACAAACCGCCCGTATCGCATCACCTCTTCTTCGCCGCCGCCTTCAGAACCGCCTCGCGATCGCCGCTCAACCACGCTTGCCGGATAGCACTGTCATCAAGACCCGCCAACCGCCCCGCAAGCACGAATCCCGGCAGCGCGTGCTCCAGGTCACGCCAGCGCGCCATCTCGATAACAGAGTTCAGCGCGCGCTCCCGAATCAGGGCCAGCGTCGCAGCATCCCGATTGTCCGTCAATGTCACCAAAGCGGCGCTGGCGTTTCGGCGATCGTCCCAGAACACCGAATTCATCAGTTCGACAAACCAGGTAGCCTCAATGTGCATCTCCGGGTCGGGATGCAGTCTGTTTCCCACCATCACTGCTTTCAGCGACAACATCGCGTTCCTGCGAACATCGCTGTCGGGATCCTGCAGCGCGTACTGCAGGTCATCAGCCACGATCTTGTCCGCGCGCGCCGTACGTGGACCGTACTGCAATACGTAGGCCGCAGCCGCGCGCTGATCCGGATCGCGCGAAGTGCGAAGAACCTGGTCAACCACGCTCAAATTCGTCTCCACCAGCGGGATCAGTTGCTGCTGCGCTTTGCGGGAATCAGGGTCGGCCATCAGCGAGTACCCGTTTGTGAGGTCCTCGTCGGCGTTCCCTGCGCGAATGCTCAGCGAGACCGCGTTCAGCAAGCTCTCATAATCGTCCGCGATCTCCTGCGGAAGCGAAAGATCCGCCGTGGGCGCGGCGTGAAACTCTAGGTGAGGAGCGTTCTTCTCCTCGATTCCAACGTAGAGAACCATGCGCCGGTTATCGCAGCACACAGCCCGGACACTCGAGGCGACTACGCCGGACAATGCATCGATCTTGTGCTCGGCTTCTTCATGGGTGGGCAGCAAATCGCCGGCCTTGATGCCGAGGCTGGATCTGATTTTGTCGGCCGAAATTTTGTGCGCGCCAAACACCTGAACGTAGCCGACACGCGGCGTAATGTCTTCTCCAATACTGCTTGAGGCCGTGGCGGTCCATACGCATGCGTACAGGCAGACCACAGCCGCGATACCGCTGAACTTCATCACTCCAGTATCGGATGTGAGCGCACAGGGCGATTTGCTGCCCGTTGTGCGCGCGGGTAATGATGTGAGCGCACAGGGCGATTTGCTGCCCGTTGTGCGCGGGTAATATGTGAGCGCACAGGGCGATTTGCTGCCCGTTGTGCGCGGGTAATATGTGAGCGCACAGGGCGATTTGCTGCCCGTTGTGCGCGGGTAATATGTGAGCGCACAGGGCGATTTGCTGCCCGTTGTGCGCGGCTAATGTGTACCTACGCCTGTTTCTCCGCGAGGTCGCCTACGATCGGGAGTTTAATCTTCCGGCCATTGTAGGCGGTCCACATCATGTAGAGCCAACCAATAAACACCAGAAGTTCGTATATCATCCAGAGCATGGTACTCAGCATCCACATGTGCGTGAACCCGAAAATGCCGCTCAAAACGAGCAGCCCAATATCGATGACGATCAGACCGATACTCGCGAAGATCGATTGAAATGCATGGAACCGAACCGTGCGGTTCCGATTGTATGGGCTGAGCACCAGGAAAACGATCCCGGTGATAAACCCGAACAGATAACAGAGCGCACTGGCAACGTTGTCCGTTAATCCGCCCGTGTTGACCGCCGTTGCCGAAGCGGCCGGGGGAACATAGCCCGGATCAGGATTGGCCGCACTGGCCGCCGATGAAACGTCGGCTCCGCAGTTTGGACAGAAACGACCGCTCGCCTGAGTCCCGCAATTAGGACAAAATGCCATGAAACAGAACCTCCGTAGGTTAACGCTCTAGTCTATGCCAGATCCGGCGCGATTGCTAGACCGTTACAGGACGTCGCGCCCGGCTCCGCAGTACCAGATTCACGACTATCATGAGCACGGCAAAGATCGGCAGCAAGAGCAGCGCATCGCCGAGATTGCTCGCCCCCTTCACCGCTCCGATGATGGGCGAACTCACGGCGAGTCCAATCCACCCGAAAGTAATCGCGATCCCCATCGCGGTCGCGATGTCGCGCGGGAATGTGTCGCCGACTACGGCCAGAGTGGTGGGGAAGACCGGCGCCATGCTCAGTCCGGTACAGAAAACAGCCACCGTGATGGCGCTCTGCGAGTGAAGCCGGAGTGTTATGAAGGTTGTGATTGCGATCAACGCCGCCGAGAACAGAAGTACCGTGAGTCCCGGGACCTTCACCAGCACGCGCGAGATCACGATGCGGCCTACCAGAATGCCGAACGCAAAACCATAACTAACTACGCTTCCGGCACGCGCCGGGTCGAAACCCGCCGCTTGGAGATAGCTATTGAGCCAATTCCAAACGCCAACCTCGCACGCCACGTAGAGAAACAGAAAGAACGAGAGCAGCAGAAGTGCCGGATTTCCCAGCAGCGCAGGAACATCGCTCATGCGGAAACTCGCAGCCCCGGAAGGCCCAGGCATGGCAACCACCGCATTCACGATCAACGCAATTACGGTGAGTGTGGCGATGGAATAACACAAGCTCACCGCAGTGAACAGATGGCTAGCCGCGTAGGTAGTGAGTATGCCGCCGAGTCCAAAGAACAAATTGAGGAGGTTCAGCGCCGATCCGCGCCGCGTTGGCTCTACCGCGCCGACCAGCGAGTTGGCGCCGGTGACTACGATACCGCCGCCCAGTCCGAGAACGCAATAAACCGCCAGCAGTCCGGCGAAATTGCCTGCGTTCGGCGCGGCAAAGAGCGCCGCTGCAACCAGAAAAAGCCCGACCAGAAGCGCCGATTTGTTCCCTCGTTTGTCGATGACAGGCCCGGCTGCAAGCGACGCAACCACCAATCCGAGGGCGTTGATCATGGTCAACCCACCCTCTTGGCCCGCAGTCAAGTGATAGCCCGGAAGCAGTGCGCCTAACATGGGCGCGATCAAACCATAGACGAGGATGGCAAGGATTGCCGCTAAAATCAGCATTCGAAAGATCGTATCAAACCGGTCAGAGCTTCGGCAGCGTGGCGCCGTCTCCCAGCACCGTAGTCCATTCGCGCACGCGCCACGCTTTCACCAATCCGTTCAGAACGTAGGGATCGCTTTCGGCAAAGGCCTGCGCCGCGTCCGGTGTGGGTCCGCGAAAGATGAAGACCGCCTGATCCGCCGGATTCGCCAGCGCTCCGGCCAAAATCAGCTTGCCTGCATCATATGCACGCTGAGCATACTCAAAGTGAGCCGGGCGGAACGGCTTTCGCTTTTCAGTGTATGAATCTACAACGTCGTAAGTAAGGATGAAGTGCACTTGGACATTTTACGCGGCGAATATGAGACAGGATGGAATCCTGTGCAGCCATCGCGGATCGGCGCTTCGGATCAGCCTACGACGCTCCCGCAGTCTGCGCCGTGACCGGCGGCTTCACCTGAATGATCGGACTGTACCGAATCAGATCCACAAGGTCGCTCTCCGAGTGAACATCCTTAAAGCTGGGAGGCGGGCACGCTTCCAAAATTGTGGTCACGCTCCTCACGATCCGCTCCAGCTTTTGCTGGGGCAGGCGTCTTCCGCCGGTGACCGAGATGCCGGCTTTGTCGTAAACGACTTCATAGCCCTCGCGGCGTCCTTCGGTCGTGGTCGCAATCCAGCAATTTCCCAGGTGCAGTAAGCCGGTTACCGCGTGCGCGACGCCATTATCGCCGCGTCCGCTCAGAAGTAATACCGTGATTTTGTCTCGAATCCGGGTGTTCTCGCTACTCGCGTGACTTTCCAGCCTGCCCACTAACTCAAGCAGAGTTTTGAGATTGTCAAACTGCTCGACGACATATAAGTAGCACGTATTTTTTTGCACAATGTTATGCACCATAACTTGCACAATTTCGTCTGATATACCTGAACCGGACCCTCCGAGGAACCTCGGCAGATACACCCAGAATTCGGAGAGCGGCTCTAAGTCGCGCTCCCACTCCGCAATCTCCCTTGGCGTTACCCCTTCCGTCCATTGACGGACCTGTTCCTGCATGCGCAGGTCCTCTCGTTCCTTCTCCTTTGCTTTCCACTCGTAAAGGAACCGCGCATACATATCGTGATACAGCTCAAACCAAACCCGATCTCCCCGAGTAGTTACCCTGAGCATCCGGACCTCATCGCCCGTCAGCATGCGCAGGATCCTCTCAACTTCGGCCGTCTGCTTGCCTAATCTTTCGGCGAGATCGCTCACTTCGCAGGGCGTTTTTGCATCCTCGCTTGTGATCAGGTAATCAAGAGCTCGGGAAAGCGTGTACTTCTCGTCCGCTTTCAATATGGAGAGCTTCTCCTCGCAGAATTTCGACAAAACCTCGTCAGCCAGCCCCGGCACATACTCACTGGCAAACGGTTGTCCGTTCGCCGGAGCGCCTGAATCCCACAACCGCCGGCACACAAGCTGCAACAACGGCGGCGGCACCGAGTCGGCCAGCACAGGTTCCTTCGCCGGTAGCACCTCTCCAGAACGGGAATGCAGCCGCCTCCGAACCAGGGCCAGATCTCGCACCAATTGCTTCACATGTTCACGGTGGACGGCTTGCCGCTCCAGCGCGCATGTCTGCTCAACAATTCGTTCCGCCTGAAGACGCGAGGGTTCCTTAAGCCGGTAGTGATTACCAAATACGTCCGGCACACGATTATCAAAGGCGCTTAGCATTCCGAGAAACTCCTCGCGCATTGAGATGATCACCCGCAGATCGAGACGAGAATCGTTAATCGCCGTCGCCAGCTCGTTCAGAAATGCATCGAAGGCTTCATCCCAGAGATGTATCTGCAGCGCTTCTTCAAATTGGTCCAGGCATAGCAGGCAGCGCATGCGCGTCGGCTTACCTTGCGAAGCCAGTTCTGCATCGTCGCCACCAGTGAACGGCTCCAGAATTTCGCTGATGGTCGAGCCTTGATGCTCAAGCGTCTCTACGAGTTTGTTCGTGACGCAATTTCTCGGATTTAGCCAATCCCGGCACATTACCGTCCGGTGTGTAGCTTCTAATTCAGGCAGCAGACACGCATTCAGAAACGATGTTTTGCCGGCCCCCGAAGGAGCGAATAACAAGATCGTTCTGCTGGACAATACTCGGCTGCGCACCAGCGTCAGATCGCGGTCGCGGCCAAACAGCTTGCCCGAATCCTGCGGTCGATATGGCGTGACGCCTGGAAACGGATTTCCCAATCGAATTAGCCCTGTCCTCTTACACCCGTGCCGTCATGGCCGCGTCTGATATACCCGCCCAGTCTCGCACGCCATTGCAAAAATTCTTCAGCTCTGTTTTGCAGATGCTGATCCCTTCCTTGCGGCAATACATCTGTGCCGAGGCGCCCGCCTCCTTCATGATCGCGAAGTCTCGTTTGTCTCCGCCCCGTGCTCTCATGATTCGACCCATTGTGGCGCGAACGTTCCAGTCGTTAAAGCTGTACCCCATGAACAGAAAAGGTTTCGGTTTCATCAGATCAAGCACATGCTGCGGTATTAGATCCCCCCTCTGGGACATGCTGGCCAGGTAATCTTCATAATCGAAGTCGGAGATAACGACGCTGTTGGTATCGAGCGGAGTCTCTTTCGCGAGGCATCCATGGGGTTTGTAAATGATCACGATCGGCCTGCGTACCTCCAGAAAGAATTTGTCGGGATAGCATGCGGGATTCTCCGCCATCACGTCCTTCAACTCTTCACCAAATGCGGGCGAAAATCGTGGATAGATTTTTTCGTCTTTGCGGCTTCGCACCAGCACTACGTAGGGAATATCCTTCAGTGCGTTCTCCATCAAAGTATCGTAGTTAGTCGTGATAATCAGGTAGTGAGCGTCCGAGACCTTCTGCTGCCCCGCCTCTGCGTTCTTTAGCACCTGCCCTGCGCACCGAGCTATCAATAAGTGTGCGTCCTTTGGGGTCTGCTTCGGTTCGAATATTTCCTTTAGCTTGCTCAAAAGCGCCGGACGTCCTCCGGCGGTTTCGTAATACGCAGCGAGACTGGACAGCGAATCACTTGCACCCCACAGGTTCGTTGCCCGCACCAGCAGTTTCAGGATACGAATCAAATCGTGCGTGCTCGGCAGTAATGGAGCCTCCTTCCACGGCCACCGTAATTGAAAAGAATTCGCCGGCTCATAATAAGAGCTATAGTTCACAGCGTCCGCAAGAACCTCAGCCAGCTTTCCGGCTGAGGGCGGGAAATCATCCGCGAGTACTTCCTCCAGCGCTCTGGTCTGAAGTGATCTCTCGTCAGGGTCGGACGAGGCCATCAGATAAGCAACGGCCAGCGAAAATGCGATCAGGAGTTGACGCTCCTTATATGTGTCGCCTGCAAGCTGCAAGGCTGTGATCACGGCATCTACTTCCTGCCTACTCGGAAAAATCGGCTCCCATTTTTTATCGGGAGAGTCTCTGATCGACGCCCCCGCTCCGAGGAACGGCACGATGAGCTGCCCTTCACGTTTTGGAAAAAGCTGCGGAGTTACGATCCCGTAAGGGATGTTGCTCTCCTCGTAAACATCAAACACGCTACTGCTCTCCTGACTGTGAAGAGTATAACGGTTTTGCGAACCCCTGGCTCAGGTAACTTAAAATGAGCGACGAACTAGTGCACCGGGATCACCATCAATGGACAACAATCTTCTTTCGTCGTTTTTGAGAATTCTCGCCGGCGGTCAATTCGCTTCCACACTGGTGGTGGCCTCGTTTGTCGCGGTTTTACCGGGGCAAGCTCCGCCCTCCGTTTTGCAAGACAGAGCTGACTTTGAAACGGGTAACTTGAACATCTTCCATGCGATTGTAAGACTCGCTGCAGACAAGCGCGTGCCGCTAGGTATCATACGTCTAAAGTCGGACGCGTTGTGTCGCACGCCGTCAACTAAATCGTACAAGAAGGCGCCAGTACGGGACATCTTTTCCGATCTCCTGTCGGGGACCGGCTGGCAATCGGTTTATGAACGTGGTGTAGTCGAAATTCGACCTAGCGTGGTCCCGGAGCCCACCCGGTTATTGTTGTCCATGAGGTTCGCTGATTTTTACGCCGCCAGCACAACTGTCCAGGGAATTGGTGTCATTCTATCTGGCTACATAACATCCCGCGTTCGCCCCGGCGAGGGATACGCAGGAAATATCATAGAAAGCCCGACGGCGGAGCACGTAAGCGCTTTTCACTTACAAAATGCTTCTGTCGAAGAAATTATGGACTACGCGGCATCGAATGGCCGCAAGGGGCTTTGGATTGTCAGTCTTTCCGCAGGAGAAGGCCCAGCGGAAGTAACACTCCGAGATCTTCGCATCGACTTATACGGATACAAGGACGACGCAGGCGCCATCAAACGAATTTCGTGCGGGCAGGTTGTGCAATAGCATAGTGCTAAGGCAATCCCGAAGCAGGAGTTGCAGACTCGTCCTGAACGGCATTCCAGATCAGGCCCGGCTCGCGAACGGCCGCGACATGTTGTGAGCCAGAACCCAACCCTTGCGATACTCGTGACTTGCATTCCCCCCGATATACAACGCTTCCGCGTGGCCGCTGATCGCAAAGTCGTGACAAATTTTGTGCTTGCCGCAGGTTCGAATGAATTCCCAGCCGGGACAAGACACCCAAGTAATGGCGCTAGGCAGCGAGCTAAGATCCAGCTGATCGTTCAAATGTGCATTCTCATCTTCTATGCGCTTGCCTACACCGCTCCGACTTATGCGCAACAGCAACTCCGGGGCACGATAAGCGGCAGGGTTCTGGACGCCGACGGCCATCCGGTATCCAAAGTTAGTGTTCACGCCGAATCGGCGGATGGCAAACCGCGCGCGAGCGTAGTTGTCTTCTACGTACAAACAGACGAAGCCGGGTGCTTCTCAATCGGCAATCTTACTTGGGGAAGCTACGTCGTGAGCACGAAGAAAGAAAGTGACGGGTACCCGGATACTGCGTTCGACTTTTACAACGACGGTAATTTACAGAAGGTTAGCTTGACTCCCCAAATACCATCTGCGGAGATAACGATCACTCTTGCTCCTAAAGCTGACATCCTCAGTGGCACGGTCTCCGATGCCGTTACGGACGCACCGGTAAATGGGGCTGGTGCTCGTCTTTGGCGCATGAATAATCCAGAGTTCTGGATTGACACCTCGGTCTCATCAAACTTTTAAGTTCTCGTTCCGAGGCAAATCCCGATCGGACTGAAGATACATGTCCCAGGTTATTTTGATTGGTATTTCCCGGGAGTCGGCGGTGAATCCAAAGCGGGTGCAGTAACTCCGGGCTCAAGCAACAGCGGGACCCTCCATATTCGACTTCGGCCGAAACCATAGGTATGCAAGGGCTGCCTTGTCAAGCCTCCTCCACGCGACAAAGAATCCTGCACTTACCAAACGAATAAGGCAAGCTCTTAACCACCCCGGGAGCGCGATGGGCGTTGGGCTCAGCACCTGCAGTGCCGGCGCACGTGCAACACGGCATCGAGCGCCTTCCTTGCTATAATCACCACTTCCGATGCCTTCCCTGGACATACAGCAGATCTGCGAAATCCTCCCGCATCGCTACCCCATGCTGATGGTTGATCGCATCCTCGACATCACCGAAACCTCCATCACCGGCATAAAAAACGTCACTTTCAACGAGCCTCATTTCAACGGCCACTTCCCTGGATTTCCCGTCATGCCCGGCGTTCTCGTCATCGAAGCCATGGCCCAGGTTGCCGGCGTACTTGTGGGTTCAGTCGCCCCGCACACGCGCGGCAAACTCATGTTTCTCGCCTCCATCGAGGATGCCAAGTTTCGCAAGCCGGTTTTTCCCGGTGACCAGCTCCGCATCGATATGAAACTGGACCGTCTGAAATCGACCATTGCCAAAATGAAAGGCGTTGCTACGGTGGACGGCCAGGTCGTCGCCGAGGCGACTGTCATGTGTAAGCTCACCGACCACCCGGCCCTTCCTCTCCAATCTCCTGCTCAAATCCCAGAGCCACAATTAGCCTGAGGCTCGCCGCCCCATGGCCATCCACTCGACTGCAATCGTCGATCCCTCGGCGGCCGTTTCTTCTGAAGCTGAAATCGGTCCCTATTGCATCATCGGACCTCAAGTCACCATCGGTCCGCGTACACGCTTACTCGCGCATGTCTATCTGGAAGGAAAGCTCACCATCGGTGAAGATAATCTCTTCTATCCGTACTGCTCCTGCGGCGTCGCACCGCAGGATAAGAAATATAAAGGTGAAGTGTCCGAAACGCGCATCGGCAACCGCAATTCTATTCGCGAGTTTGTAACCATTCATCGCGGTACCGAAAGCGGCGGAATGGTAACATCCATTGGGGACGGTAACTTACTGATGGCCTACGTACATATAGCCCACGATGTTATCGTTCACAGTAACACGATCATCGCGAATGGAGTTACTTTCGCCGGGCACGTAGTTGTGGAAGATTACGCAAACGTTGGTGGGCTAACGGCTGTACATCAGTTCTGCCGTATTGGGCGTCATGCCATCGTGGGCAGTCGCAGCGTCGTCAAGCAAAGCGTTCTTCCCTACTCCACCACCGCGTCCGAGCATGAGGCCCACATCTACGGCGCGAATCGCATCGGCCTCGAACGCTCGGGGTACTCCAATGACGCTATTGAGGCCCTGCAGAACGCCTTCCGTCTCTTGACCCGCTCCGGTCTGAACACGTCTCAGGCTCTCGCCAAAATCGAACAGGAAGTGCCGCAAACGGAGGAAGTCTGCGAGCTCCTCCGCTTCATCCGCGGTTCGCAAGGCGGGTTCGTAAAGTAGGATTTGATTGGCCGAAAACTCAATCCCGCAATCGGGACAGCGCTATGGCATGATCGCCGGCAACGGCCGCTTCCCCCTGCTTGCCCTCGAAACTGCTCGTCGCGAGGGCCACGAAGTGGTTGTCGTCGCCATTGAAAATGAGGCGTCACCCGACCTCGCCCGCCTTGCGACTTCGCTCCATTGGATCAACATCGGTCAACTTAGTAAGCTGATCGAAGCTTTCAAGCGCGAGCGAGTAACTGAAGTAATGATGACTGGCCAGGTCAAACACGCCAGTATCTTCTCCGACGTGAAGCCCGACTGGCGGCTGCTCAAGCTCCTGACCTCGCTTAAAGAAAAGAACACCGCCGCTCTCATCGGCGGCATTCAATCGGTGCTGCGTGAAGAAGGTATCGAACTCGTCGACTCCACCCGCCTCCTCAAGCCTCTGCTTGCGCCCGAGGGTGTGCTAACTCGCCGGAAGCCGACAAAGGAAGAGGAATCCGATATTCGTTACGGCCGCCGTCTCGCATCGATCCTCGCCACCGCCGACATCGGGCAAAGTGTCGCCGTAAGCGAGAAGGCCTGCGTCGCCGCCGAGGCCATGGAGGGAACCGACGCCATGCTCCGGCGCGCAGCCTCACTCATCAACGGCAAACCGCTTCGTCTCGTCAAAGCCTCTCACGGTCGAGCCCACCTGCTCTTCGATGTCCCTGTCGCCGGCATCACCACCATCGACACCATGATCGAAACCAACACCACAGCGCTCGCGGTCGATGCCGGACGCACCCTGCTTCTCGACAAAGAAGAGATGCTCAGGCGTGCCAATGCCGCCAACCTGACCATCATCGGTTACCCCACTCTGGAGCCTTCGCATTGAACCCGCTGCGTGTCGGAGTCATAGGGGCCGGATCGTTCGGCCGTCATCACGTCCGCGCCATTTCGGAGACTCGAGGCGTCCAACTCGCGGCCGTAGTCGACATAGATCTTGCGCGAGCAAACGCCTTGGCCGAGCCTCATCAAGCCGCCGCCTTTGCCAACGCCGACGATATCCTGACACTCGCCGATTGCGCCATCATCGCGACCCCCACCCTCACCCATGCTGCGATCGCCACTCGGCTCCTCGAAGCCGGACTCGACGTTCTGGTGGAAAAACCCATCGCGCATTCGGCCGGTGAAGGAGACCGCCTCGCTCGCCTGGCGCGCGAGCGTGGACGCATTCTCCAGGTCGGACACCTCGAGCGTTTCAATCCGGCTATCACCGCCCTCGCCCAAACACTCTCCGTTCCGCTCTTCTTCGAGATCCACCGGCTTAGCGTCTTCACTCCGCGCAGCCTTGACATCGACGTCGTCCTCGACCTGATGATCCACGATCTCGATATCGTCCTGAGCTTTACTCGCGAATTGCCGGTCGAGATTCGGGCCGCCGGCATCTCGGTCCTTTCACCACTCGTAGACATTGCCAACGTTCGTCTTTCATTTGCCTCTGGCTGCATCGCGAACCTGACCGCCAGCCGCGTCTCAACCGAGAAGGTCCGCAAGCTTCGGCTCTTCCAGCCCGGCGAATATATTTCGGTCGACTACCAGCGCCAGGACGCGGTCCGGCTAGCTGTTCGCAAAAACGAACCCAGTCAGCCGAAGGAAAGTGGCTTGCCTCCGCAAATCGCCTATGAGCCGCTTTCCGTCACTCCAGGCGAGCCCCTGAAGCTCGAGCTCGACGCCTTCTTTTCTGCCGTTCGAACCCAAACCGAGCCGCTCGTCACCGCGTTTCAGGCTGCCAATGCCCTGCGCGTAGCCGAGTCAATCCTTGCTAAAATCAAAGAACACGCAGACTTAGTCGCCGAGACGATCCGCCGCCGAACCTGACCGGTTCCTACCGAAATTCTGCATCCAGCAGTATGTCCAGCCTTCGCCCACCCGCAATCGAGACGGTCGAACTGAACCTGCTGCTCGAGTGGCCGCAGCGGCGCTACGACTCGCGTTGGCTGACCATCTTCGGCGCTTCCTTGGGATTGCACGCGCTCCTGTTCGCGCTGATGCTCCAGGTTCCCGGCTTGATCAGCGCCCCTGAACCCGAGCGCCGTGTCGTTCTCCATCACATCCCGCTATACCTCCCGCCCGATGTCCTGACCCAACGCGCTCCGAACCGTTCGAAGCCAACCAAGAACATCGATCTGGCAGACCTGCTGGCCGGCCGTCAATTAGAGGCGCGAACTCCTGCACCCAATCCGAGCACCCGCCACTTCGAGGTTCCGAAGACGGCTCCCGCCAGGCTGCCCAAGAACACGCCGCAGGCCTCGCCTCAAGCACCACAGATCGCCTTGAACGAGCCGCAGATACAACTGCCCGCAGGAGCTCCAACCGGCTTGACGGCACCCGCCCCGCCCCCACCAGCACCCACTAATCAGCCCTTTCAGAACGTCGGATCCGAGGCCGAAACAAAGAGCCCTCATCCAACCGTGAAAGCTCCTAAGGCTTCCGTGCAGGGCGCCATCCAGAGCCTTTCCCAGGCTCCGAACAGCACGCATTTGATCATCACTGACGACAACCTCTCGCAACCCTCGCCGCTGTCGCCTGGTTCCACCGGTCAGCCGGGAGCGGCAAGCCATGCCGCCGTCGAACTGCAAAGCGATCCACAAGGCGCAGACTTCCGCGCTTATCTCGCGCACATTCTCTCGATTGTCCGCGCGAACTGGCACCGCGTGACGCCTGAAAGCGTCCGCATGGGCACACTGCGCGGCCGCACGGTAATCGAGTTTATGATCAGCCGCGACGGCAGCATCCCCAAACTTGTGGTAGCCGATCCCTCCGGTTCCGACGCGCTCGATCGTGCGTCCGTCGCAGGACTCAGCATGTCGAATCCACTGCCGCCGCTTCCAGCCGATTTCAAAGGTTCGCTGGTACGGCTGGCATTCACCTTCAGCTACAACATGCCGAGCCAGTAAATCCGCATGATCGGCTTCAGAACTGCAATCGCACTCTTTGCGGCTCTCGTCGCCGCAGCGTTTTGGCTGCTCAAGGGCCCGGCGCTTGTCTTTGTCCTGCTCATCATTGGCGCCTTGGCTGCCAAGGCCTGCGTTCACCACCTTCGCAAGCGGCTGGAATGAGTGGCTGAAAACCACCACGGGCGGTGGAATCTGGCCTAATTATGTACTCGCAAGTTGTTCTTTATTAAGAACAAACGTGTGGCGAAACGCGTGCAATGTTCCTTTCGTCGCAGTAGTTGAGAGTCGATTATGAGACCCAAAGAGATGTTCTTCAGGACCACGGCCGGTCTTGCGGCCGTTGCGTTTTTTACCCTGTCCTCGTTCGCGCAAACAGCGGAACCGCAACAAGAGGCATCGGCGCCAAATGGTGGAGGTTGGCCGCGCGCCAGTGAATCTGCGCCCGCCAATCCTTATCAGCAGCCCGGTCCTTCCGATAACCAGCAGCCCGGCCCGTACCAAGATCAGCAGCCCGGCCCTTATCAAAACGATCAGGGCAACCAGAATCCTCCGGCGCCGCCGAACTATGGCCAGCGCGGCGGTCAAGGTTATTATCAAGGACCAGACCGCCCTGCCGCGCAGATTCCCGGTCAGCTTACAGTTCCGCCAGGAACCTACGTCACCGTGCGCGTTAATCAGATGCTGTCGTCAAACAAGAATCAGAAGGGTGACGCGTTTACCGCGACTCTGGTACAGCCGGTTGTAGTGAACGGAATCGTCGTCGCCGAACCTGGTGAAACGCTTGGCGGACAGGTTGTCGAATCCGACCGCGGGAGCCGTGGCGGAGGAGCGGCCCGGTTGGGAGTTCAGTTGACGGACCTGAGTCTATCCGACGGACAGCAGGTGCCGATCCGCACGCAGTTGATCAACCGGCGCGGACCCTCTTCCGCGGGACGCGACGCGGGCGCAATTGTCGGAACTACAGCAGTCGGCGCAGCCATCGGGGCGGCGGCGGACTGGGGCAGGGGCGCAGCCATTGGCGCGGGCGCTGGCCTAGTCGCGAGCACCATCGGCGTTCTCGTTACACACGGTGCTCCCAGCGTTCTTTACCCTGAACAGGTACTCACATTCCGCATCGAGGCGCCGGTTACCTTCTCGACTGAACGCGCCCCATATGCCTTCCATTTCATACAGCCGAACGAATACGATCGCTCTTACAATCAGGGACCCCCGCCACAGTACGCGAGCGCACCCCCGCCTCTCCCGCCGCCTTACTACGCGTATCCCTACTATTCTCCCTATTACTGGGGACCGGGCTATTGGGGACCCGGCGTGGGCGTCTACTTCGGACCGCGTTTCTACTATCACGGCCGTTACTGGAGACGATAAACCCTATCTGCTATAGAATCTCGAGCCGCTCCCCGCGGCTCGAGCGCATTAATCCCCTCCTGAAACTCCCCAGCTAGCCCCAAGGTACCTGTCGGCGAACAAAC
Organism: uncultured Acidobacteriaceae bacterium; assembly: GCA_963842195.1. GTDB lineage: Bacteria > Acidobacteriota > Terriglobia > Bryobacterales > Bryobacteraceae > Bog-105. Next base: position 958,981 of record CAWJFN010000013.1, on the reverse strand, counting down.
GGCGAATCAGTACTTTACAGGAAAATTCCTCAACAAAGGTATTGCAAACTACAGGGCCTCATGCCACTATCAACACAGTGGTCCGAAAGGGCCGAAAGTGGTAAAAAGTGCCAGACGAAAGCGGTCAATCAGCTCCGGCGCCGCCGGTCGAGGCCCCTCGCGGCTTCCTCGGCGCTCGTGTAGACGAAAAAGGCCGCCTGAAACTGCCATCGAATGTTGTGCAGTATCTGGAAGGGTTGGGGGAACGCAAAGTCTTCATCACCACTCTCGACGGATCCACTGCTCGAATTTACCCTATTTCCGCCTGGAGGCAAACAGAAACTTCGTTGGAAGCGCCGGGCGAAGATGCCGAAGCCCGAGAGGACGTGGCGTTCATCGCCTTCCATTTTGGCGCGGACGACGAAATCGACGGGCAAGGCCGCGTACTGGTTCCGACCGAGCTGCGCCGGGCCTTGAAGCTCGAGAACGAGCAGGTTTATCTGCGTTGTTTCAAGCAACGCATCGACATATTGGGTCGCGAAGTATACGAGCAGCGGCTGTCCAAGGCTATGCAAGGTCTTCCCGAGAAGCTGCAGGGACTGGAAAAGAAGGGGTTGCGGTAGGACCTATGTATGGACCCCGACGATCACGGCCAGAACCCATGGCACTACCCGGTGCTGCTCAACGAATCGCTGGGATATCTGGCGATCCGGCCCGACGGGATTTATCTGGACACGAGTGCTGGCTTGGGAGGCCACACAGGGGCGATAGCAAAGCAGCTCGAGACGGGTTTCGTGATCGCGTGCGATCGCGATCGCGACTCCCTCGAGCTGGCGCGTGCCAATACCGCTCCCTGGAGTTCGCGGATTCGTTTCTTTCACGGAGCGTTTTCGCAAATGGGTGAAGCCCTGGCGCAAAACGGAGTCACGCAGGTGGACGGCGTGCTCGCGGATCTTGGTGTCAGCCGCTATCAGTTGAGCGCCGCCGAACGTGGATTTTCGATTATGCAGGACGGCCCTCTGGACATGCGCATGGACCGCGGCCAGGAGTTGACCGCTGCCGATCTTGTGAACGAATTGCCTGAAAAGGCGCTCGCCGATCTGATCTATCAGCTCGGTGAAGAAAGGAGGTCGCGGAGAATCTCCAGAGCAATCGTTCGCGCGCGGCCCGTCTTGACTACAGGCCGTTTGGCCCACGTGGTCGAGCAGGCCGTGCCGCGAACGGGGAGAATTCATCCGGCAACTCAGACCTTCATGGCCCTGCGCCTGAAGGTGAACGCCGAGCCGGAGCAGTTGGATGCCTTGTTGCATTCGGCTCCTGCAAGGCTGCGGCCCGGTGGAAGATTTGTGGTTTTGACGTTCATGTCGGCGGAAGACCGGCAGGTAAAACAAGCGTTCCAGTCATTGGCGCGAGAAGGACGGGTAAAAATCTTGACGAAACATGTCGTCAAGCCGGCGGAGAAAGAAGTTTCAGAGAATGCGGCATCGCGCAGCGCCAAGCTGCGGGCAGTGGAACGGACTTAAATGAGAGAGGTTTTGAGGCAATGGCGTCACTGGCAACTTTTGTAAATCGCGTCGTTGGTGTGAGAGCGCTCGATGATGCGCCTCCGGCGGTTTGGACACGAACGGAGACTCCTCGTCTCCGCCCCATCGCGAATGAAGATGTTTATCTTTTCGTGAAGCGGATCGACAACGGCGGAGTCGTGCGCGCTGCCGATCCGGCGGCTCGCCGGGCACGCAGCCGCTCCGTCGCTACCGGCTTTCTTGCGGCCATGCTGGTGATCGCCGGATTAGTGCCCGCTGCGTACAACACCATGTCAGGCTTCACGCTGCAGAACCTCCGCCAGGAGCAGGACAAGCTGAAGCAGCAGCAGGCAACGCTCGATCTGCAGGAAGCGCAACTGTTGAGCCCGTCTCGCCTGGAGCAGCTTGCGAAGAGCCTTAAGCTGGTTGAGCCTGTGCCGCAGGCTGTCCAGTACCTCGACGGAAAATCAAAGAACGCCGACGCGCGTGTTAATCTCCCTCTGTCCGGCAGCGAGGTCGCGCCACAGTAACCACTCGCTCGCGCTCGTGGCTCAGAAAGCCGCTTACCGAGCCGCGACCGCAAGGGAGCGGTCCTGAACGAGTCATGGACAGGCCGCCACTCGCTCCACTGACAAAATCAACGGAAAGAGTTCTGATCATGGGGCTCATTCTCACCGGGTGGGCCCTGATCGTTGCTCTGCGCCTGTTTCAACTGCAGGTTCTCGCGCACGACAAATATGCGAAGCTCGGCGAGGCCCAGCAGGAAAAAATCGAACCGCTGGACGCGCCGCGCGGAGCCATTCTCGATCGCAATGGCAATTACCTGGCGATCAGCTCGCCGTCTCAGTTCGTGGTCGTGAATCCCGCTCGTATTCCGGATAAGGGCATGGCTGCCGCTCTGCTTGCAGGAGTACTCGGAATCGATGCCCGAAAGCTGCAGGCCGATCTGGAAGAAGCCGCGAGCTCCAAGCACCACCACGGATATTTTGTCGTCGATCCGCGCGTCACCGAGGAGAAGGCTGAGACGCTTCGGTCGATGAACCTCGATTGGCTGGAGATCCGCCAAGGCAGCCTTCGTACCTATCCCAATGGGCAGCTTGCATCTCATGTCGTCGGTGACGTGAACGCCGACGGCAAGGGTGCTGCCGGGGTTGAATTGAAGCTGGATAAGGAACTCGCGGGCACCCCCGGGTGGTTGCACGTGAAGGTCGACGTCAAGCAGCGTGCCTACGCCTCCGAGGTCGCCAAAGCTCCCGTGATCGGCAAGAACATCGGCCTCACCATCGACAATCAACTCCAGGAAGCGGCGGAAGAGGCGATTCGAGACGCCGTGGTCAAGAATCATGGCGAACACGGCAGCATCGTCGCCATCGATCCTTCAAATGGCGAGATTCTCGCGCTGGCAAATTATCCCGCCTATGATCCAAATCAGCGTCTGCATGCAGGTGAGCAGCCTTTCGGCCGTGAGGATCTTGCCGTGGTCGCACCATACGAGCCCGGCTCCGTTTTCAAAATAATCACCTTGACGGCCGCCTTGGAAACCACCCGGCTACGCCCCGAAACCATGATTCCCTGCGCCGGCGGAGTCCTTCGCATGTTCGGCCGCACCATCCACGATTCGCACGGCCACGGCGATCTTTCTATGGAGGATGTGCTCGCGCAATCGAGCAATGTAGGGGCGATTCGTATCGGCATGGAGGTCGGGGCTCCGAACCTGTACGCCTACGTCCGCAAGTTCGGCATCGGCGCCCGTACCGGTATCGAACTGCCGGCCGAGGCGCCAGGCATGCTGCGCAAGCTGAGCCGCTGGCAGCCAACCTCGCTTCCCTCCGTCGCCTTCGGTCACGAAATCAGCACCACCACTGTGCAACTGGCGCGCATGGGCTCGGTGATCGCCAACGGCGGGTTCCTGATCTATCCGCACATCGTAGCCTGGAAACAGGCTCCCGGCGGCCCGAAAGAGTACCCGAAACTGCCCCAGCCGCGTCAGATTCTTAAGCCCGAAACGGTCATGACCATGCGCATGATGATGCAGCGCGTTATCACGTCGCCGCACGGCACGGGACATCGTTTGCACCTCATCGGCTACAGCTTCGCCGGAAAGACCGGAACAGCGCAGATTTATGACTTCACGCACCGCGTGTACACGCACAAATACAACGCCTCGTTCCTCGGGTTTGCTCCCATCAATAATCCTTCGATTCTGGTCATCTCGACGGTTTCGGGAACCACCGGTGAGGCCGGATTCGGTTCCCCCGCGGCTGGCCCGGCAACCCAGGCGGTGCTGGAAGCAGGTCTTCGCCTGAAGGGAGTGCCCCGCGATGTTCCTGCGGAAGTGCAGGCGCTCGAAGACCAAGAACTCGTGCAAAAGGAGAAGGTGAAGTCCAGGCAGAAGGAACACGAAACCCCGGAAATCGATCCGCTCGCCCAACTGGCGACGCCCCTCGACGAGCAGGAGCTGCGTGAATCCCTGGGCCAGTTGTCGGACGAGTCCAAAGCGCCCGACTTCCGAGGCAAGACGATCCAAGACGTCATGGAAGAGTCCGCCGCCGCGGGTATCGACGTCGACATGCTCGGCAACGGCATCGCAAGCGCTCAGTTCCCGCCGCCTGGAAGTCCCTTATCTGCGGGCGAACACGTGCGCGTGAGGTTTACCAGATGAGCGCAAATGGAGCGGACGCGCGCCACCAGACAACAAGGCAACTGGCTAACACTTTGGGTGGCGCGGACGCTCGAGCGCAGCGAGGCGTCTGCGAGTCGCAACCGACCGTTTTGCGCGAATTTCTCGGAAGGCGCAGCTTATGCGGCTGAGCCACATCCTCGAAGGCGTGCCCCTCGTTACTCCGGCTCCAGAAGCGCTGTGCAGTGCCGATGTTCGGGGACTCGCCTACGACAGCCGAAAAGTCGAACCCGGCTATCTGTTCTTCGCGTTTTCCGGAGCGAAAGCCGATGGCGCACAGTTTGCCAATGCCGCACTGAGCAAAGGAGCGATTGCTGTCTTAAGCGATCGGCCCGCTCCTGGGGGATTCGGCGGACCGTGGCTGCAGGTACTCCACGGCCGGCAGGCTCTTGCAACCGCATCCCGCAACTTCTTCAACAGGCCCGATCAGCGGCTCGCCTTGACCGCCGTGACCGGTACGAACGGCAAGACGACCAGCACGTTGCTGATCGATTCCATTCTGCGCGCTTGGGGTAAAGTGACGGCTCTGATTGGAACCATTGAGTATCATCTCGCCGGAAGGGTTCTGCCGGCGGTCAACACCACGCCCGAATCGCTCGACCTGTTCCGGATGTTTCACGATCTGGAAGCTGCGGGCGGAACACACGCCACGCTCGAGGCATCCTCGCATGCGCTGGACCTGGGCAGAATTTATGCCATGCAGTTCCACACGGCGGGATGGACGAACTTTACTCGCGATCATTTGGATTACCACCACACGATGGAATCCTATTTCGCTGCTAAGCAGTTATTGTTCACGCCCCGAAGCGGCCCGCCGCCGCGCTTCGCCGTCTTAAACGCCGATGACGAGTGGTGCCGCAAACTCACCATCTCGCCCGAGACAGACGTCTTCTGGTACACCATGCGCGACGCCGGCGGTGCGCCCAAATTCGGAACTCTCGTGCGCGCCGCGGATATCGAATCCTCATTTGAGGGTCTCCGGTTCAAAGTCTTGTCGGATCGCCGCCGCTTCGAAATCAGGTCGCATCTGGTTGGGCACATCAACGTCCAAAATATCCTGCTCGCGTGCGCGACAGCGTTTACGTACGGCCTCGCTGATCAGGACATTCAGAAAGGAATAGCGCAGCTCGAACGAGTGCCGGGCCGCTTTGAGCGCGTCGAAGAAGGCCAGCCGTTCATGGTTGTTGTCGATTACGCGCATACCGACGACGCATTGCGCAATGTAATCTCTGTAGCCCGCGGCATGAAGCCGAAGCGCGTCATCACGCTATTTGGTTGCGGTGGCGATCGCGACCGGAGCAAACGCCCCTTGATGGGGATGGCTGCTGCCGAACTGAGCGATTTCGTGCTGCTGACATCGGACAATCCGCGCAGTGAAGATCCGCTGGCGATCATGAACGACGCTTTGGTCGGACTGCGCCGTTTTGATACGCCGTGCGCCGCCGATCCCGATCGCGAACGTGCTATCCGCAAGGCCATCGAGGCTGCCGAACCCGGCGACGTTGTCATCCTCGCCGGCAAAGGGCACGAAACTTATCAGATTCTGAAGGACGGTCCCATTCCGTTCGACGATCGCGAAGTAGCTCGGCGAGTGCTTCGTTCTTTCGGCTATAAACGCGCTAGCGCGGGAAAAGCGTAGGCCTCGGTGGAACTCACGTTCGCCCAGGTCGTCGAGGCTATCGGCGCAAAAGTGGTGAATTGCGAGCCGATCGCTCCCGAAACACGCATTGCCGGCTGGAGCATCGACTCGCGAACGATCCATCCGGGTGATCTGTTCTTTGCCATCAAAGGCGAGAAGTTCGACGGCCACGATTTCATCGCAAGCGTCAGACCGAACGCTTTGGCCGCCGTGGTAAGCCGGTCTGTGCCGGATGCCTCACTGCCGCTGCTCGTTGTTCCCGATGTTCTCGTCGCTCTGCAGGAGTTGGCCCACTTTGCCCGTCGCAACTGGAATCGCACTGTCATCGGCATCACCGGAAGCGCCGGTAAAACCAGTACCAAGGACATCGTCGCGGAGCTTCTGTCCATTCGCTATCGTGCCGGGAAGACAGTTGGAAACTTCAACAACCACATCGGCCTGCCTCTCTCGATTCTGCGGCTTCCGGATGATGCCGAGGTCGCCGTTCTGGAAATGGGAATGAACCACGCGGGCGAAATTCGCACCCTCGCACGCATTGCAGAGCCGCAGATTGGCGTCGTCACGAACGTCGGCTATGCGCATGTGGAAGCGTTTGACTCAATTGACGCCGTAGCCGCAGCCAAACGCGAGCTCGTCGAGTCACTGCCCGCTTCGGGAGTGGCGGTACTGAATGCCGACGACGCCCGTGTGATCAAGTTTCGCCACGTGCACAAGGGACGCACCGTGACCTATGGTTTTTCGGAGCAGGCGGACGTTCGCGCCGTTCAGTTGGAAGCCGGCCCCGCTGCGACGTCCTTTACCGTCCACGGCACGCGCTTCCAAACCTCGCTCTCGGGCCGGCACAGCGTGCTTAACATTCTTGCTGGGCTCGCCGTGGCTCAGGTCCTTGGCATTGACCTGCCTGCCCTCACTTCGAGAGTCGAAAACCTTCGACCGGGAGTGATGCGCGGGCAGCGGTCCGTGCACAACGGAATGACAGTTTTGAACGACAGCTACAACTCGAATCCGGAGGCGGCGCGCAGCATGCTCGACGTGCTGCGCCAGGAGCCCGCACAGCGCCGGATCGCAGTTTTGGGAGAGATGCTCGAGCTCGGTCCAATGACTGAGCAACTGCACCGCGAACTAGGAGCTTACATCGCGCGTGCGGGAGTAGAGGTGCTAGTTGGGGTATGCGGCGCGAGCCGGTTCACCGTCGATGAGGCGGTCCGATCCGGTTTCAATGGTCGCGCCGCATTTTTTTTTGCCGACCCCGCGTCCGCCGGCGATTTCCTCAAGGATTTCGTAAAGCCTGGAGATGCGATCCTTTTCAAAGGTTCGCGCGGCACACACGTCGAACAGGCCCTCGCAAAATTGGATATATAGGATGCTTTACTGGCTGCTGTCTCAAGTGCTCCACCGCTACGTGCCGGCGTTTCGCGTTTTCGGCTACATCACTACCCGTGTGGCGCTCGCCAGCCTTACCGCACTCTTTTTGTCTCTCTGGCTCGGCGCGCCGATGATTCGTAAGCTGCGCGAGAAAAGCTTCGGACAGCACATTCGTGAGGAAGGTCCCAAATCGCACCACCTGAAAGCCGGGACCCCCACCATGGGCGGTCTCCTGATCGTCACGTCCATCGTCTTGCCTACGCTGCTTTGGGCGAATCTGCGCAATGAGTACGTCTGGATTGCGCTTCTTGGCCTCATCGGATTTGGGGCCATCGGTTTCATCGACGATTACGCCAAGATCACCCGGCAGCGCAACCTGGGCCTGACCTTTTGGCAGAAGATCTGGGCACAGGTCGCCTGTGCCATGCTGATCGGGTTCTGTCTCTTGCTGCTGCACGCGCACCAGAACTATGCGACGACCATTAACGTGCCGTTCTTCAAGCAATTCAAGCCCGATCTGTTGATCGAGGCATGGACAAAGAGCTTTTGGACGTACCCGCTCGCCTTCGTTCCGTTTTACATTTTTATCGTTTTCATTATGGTCGGGTCGTCCAACTCGGTGAATTTGACCGACGGATTGGACGGACTTGCCTCCGGGCTGATGATCATTGCATCGGGAGCGATAACGATCTTGACATACGTATCCAGCCACGCTGTACTTGCCAATTATCTGGACCTGGCGCGGCTCGCGAACTCCCAGGAACTCACGATTTTTTGTGGAACCATGGTGGGCGCAAGTCTCGGCTTTCTTTGGTACAACTCCCATCCGGCGCAGGTCTTCATGGGAGATACCGGTTCTTTGGCGCTCGGCGGCGCGCTGGGCATTATTGCCGTCCTCATCAAACAGGAAGTCCTGTTGTTCTTCATCGGCGGGGTGTACGTAATGGAAGCGCTATCCGTAATCCTCCAGGTAGGCAGCTATAAATTACGCGGCGGAAAACGCATCTTCAAAATGGCTCCCATCCATCACCACTTCGAGGCGCTGGGTTGGTCTGAATCGAAGATTATTGTCCGATTCTGGATCGCCGGCCTGGTTATGGCCCTGTTCGCTCTGACGACGTTGAAGTTGAGATAAGCGCATGGATCTCGCAGGCAAATCGGTTGTCGTAGTCGGCACCAAGCGCTCGGGTCTGGCCGCCATCCAGCTGCTGCTGAAACACGGCGCACGCGTGCGGGCGATGGATTCGCAACCGCTGCCGCCGGAAGAGCAGAAGAAGTTCGATGCGCTTGGCGTCCGCGTGTTGCTGCAGACTGAAGACAACCTGGGCGACGCGAGCCTGATCGTGCTGTCTCCCGGTGTACCGTACGATCTACCGATGTTCACGGCCGCGCGCCGGCGTGGCGTCGATGTGATTGGCGAAGTGGAACTGGCCTTCCCGTTTCTTGAAGGACCCGTCATCGGCATCACCGGCTCGAACGGCAAGACCACTACCACCGCGCTTACCGGACATCTGCTGAACGCGTGCGGCATCCCTGCTCAGGTCGGGGGAAATATTGGAACCGCCGTTACGGGACTGATCGACTCTTCGCGTCCGCATCAATGGAACGTCCTGGAACTGTCGAGCTTTCAGTTGGAAGCCACGGAAAAATTTCGCGCCCACATCGGCGCATGCCTGAATGTAACGCCCGATCATCTGGACCGGCACCACACGTTTCAAAGCTACGCAGCGGCGAAAGCCCGCCTCTTCCAGACGCAGATTGAAGCGGACTTTGCTGTTCTGAACTACGACGATGAGACCTGCCGTTCTTTCGGCGGCCAGGCGCGATCCGAAGTTTACTGGTTCAGCTCTTCGCAGCAGGTTCCGCGTGGCATCTCACTCCGCGGCGAAGAGTTGCTGTCCGACCGCGAGCCGTTTCTGTCGCGCTGTCAAATCAAGCTGCGCGGCATTCACAACGTGGAAAACGTCATGGCTGCCGCGCTGATTGCGCAGCTTGCGGGCGTCCGCCTCGAAGCAATTGCGGCTGCCGTACAAACGTTTCCCGGCGTGGAGCACCGCCTCGAATTTGTGCGCGAGCTCGACGGCGTACAGTACTTCAATGATTCGAAGGCTACCAATGTCGATGCAACCCTGAAAGCCATCGACGCCTTCGAAGGCAATCTGTGGATCATTCTGGGCGGCAAGGATAAAGGCAGCGACTACCGCCCGCTCCGCGATCCGCTGCAGCGCAAAGCGAAAGCTGCGCTGCTGATCGGCGCACAACCTCCATATCCCTACGCGGCGGCGCCGCTTATCGCAGCCGCACTGAAAGGTGCGACACGCGTCGAGAATTGCGGCACGCTCGAGATCGCCGTGAAGCATGCCCGGCTTCAAGCGAACCCGGGCGATACCGTGCTGCTCGCTCCCGCCTGCGCCAGCTTCGACCAGTTCGAAAGCTACGAGCATCGCGGAAAAGCTTTCAAACAATTAGTGGCAGAATTGTTTTAATCGTATGGCGCAGCGGCTCAAAACAGATTGGATTCTCTTCCTTACCGTTCTCAGCCTGGTGTGCTTCGGGCTGGTGATGGTCTACAGCTCGTCTTCGATGCTGGCCCAGCTCAGGTACCACCTCTCCAGCACTTACTTCTTCTTTCGCCAGCTCGGTTGGGCAGTCTTTTCCTTTATCGTGCTGCTTTACTGCATGAAGCGCGATTACCGCCGCTGGAACAATCCCAAGTACGCTTTCGCCGGACTTGGAATCGTCATGCTCTTATTGGTCGCCGTATATGCAACGGACAGCTCGAGTCATCGCTGGCTGCGCGCCGGACCCGCATCCATACAGCCCTCCGAGCTCGCCAAACCGGCGCTTGCGCTATTCCTGTCATTCTTTCTGTGCCGCCGCTTGGGCGCGGTAAACAACCGCCATACGCTACAGCCCATCGCTGTCTCCATCAGCGTGATCGCGCTGGCGGTTGCCGTCGCCGATCTGGGAACTGCCGTCGTACTGGTCGCCACTACCGTAACGGTTGTGTTCGTGGCTGGACTGGATCTCCGATATCTGGCGATCTTCGGTGTGCTGGCGGTGCTGCTTGGCACGGCCTTTATCTTCATGAAACCGTACCGGCTCGCCAGAGCCATCGACTTCGTGGACAAAGATCACATGTTATTAACTAAGCTCGACCCTTCCGGCCGCATCCTCACTTACGCAAAGAAAACCGCGTCCACCAGTGACCCCGGTTACCAGCAGCGCCAATCTAAAATCGCGGTCGGTTCAGGCGGAGTTGTCGGCGTCGGACTCATGCAGAGCAAGCAAAAGCTGCTGTATTTGCCGGAAGCGGAAACGGACTTTGTATATGCAGTGGTGGGTGAAGAGACCGGCTTTTTGGGTGCGGCGTTACTGGTAGCGGGCTTCGTGGTGGTGCTTTGGCGGGGCATCCGAACCTATATGACAGCGGCCGATGACTTCGGACGCTACCTCGCCCTGAGCGTCACCATCTGCGTGGTGGTCCAGGCGCTGATAAACGTCAGTGTAGTGCTCGACTTGTTGCCCAACAAGGGCATTCCGCTGCCCTTTATCAGCTATGGCGGGAGCTCGTTGTTCAGCACGCTGCTGCTCATGGGAATGCTGCTCAGCGTGAGCGAACATGCTGCTTAGCGGCGCAAACCCCGGTGGCGCGGATTCTCAATCCGCCGCGTCCCGACTCGTCGGGACGCATGGACTCTTTCCACGGCTCAGAGAATCCGGTTTAGGGAAGCAAAAGCTTTGGCCTATTCCTTCATACTGACCGGCGGCGGCACAGGCGGACACGTCTTTCCCGCGCTGGCCGTGGGCGAAGTGCTGCGCGCTCGCGGACACAAGTTGCTCTATGTGGGCACGCGCGACGGCATCGAGGCACGGCTGGTTCCCGATGCCGGTTTCCATATGGAGTATGTGCGCAGTGGAGCTTTCAACCGCGTCGGAGCCGGGCAAAAACTCGAGACCATGCTGCGCATTCCTGGAAGCGTCCGCAGCGCTCGCACTCTCCTGCAGCGATTCCCCGCCCGCGCCGTGTTCAGCATGGGCGGATATGCGGCCGGCCCGGTCATGATTGCGGCGATTACTCTTGGCATACCGCTCGTCGTGATGGAACCGAACGCCATTCCCGGCGTCGCGAACCGCTGGGCGGCGCGCTGGGTCTATCGTGCGCTGCTCGGATTTGAATCGACGCGGCGCTGGTTTCCAGCGGCACGGACCGAAGTTACCGGACTTCCTGTCCGGCCTGCGTTCTTCTCTGTGACTCCCAAACAGAACGGTAAGTTCACCGTCCTGGTCACCGGAGGAAGCCGCGGAGCTCGGACACTCAACCGCGCCTCGCGCGATAGCTGGCCTTTATTGCATTCTGCCGGAACTCCGCTGCGCATTATCCTCCAGAGTGGCTCGTTAGAACACGAAGAACTCGCGCGCGAATTTGCCCAGTCGGGATTGGACGGCGAGGTGGTTCCATTCATCCACGACATGCCCGGGGCCTTTGCCAAGGCAGATCTTGTGATCGGCCGTTCGGGAGCGGGCGGTGTAAACGAGATTGCCGCTGCGGGGATGCCTTCGGTTCTGGTTCCATTCCCGTTTGCTGCCGACAATCATCAACAGCGTAATGCCGAGACTTTGGCCCACGCCGGCGCCGCGAGAATGATTCTCGACCGCGACATCAATGGCGCGCGGCTGTTCCACGAGATCGAGGAGTTGCGTAAGAATCCGGACGAACTTGCCGCCATGCGCTCGCGAGTGCGGCAGTTTGCGCAGCCTGGCGCCGCTGATCGTGCGGCCGAAGTACTAGAACAGGCCGCGACCGAGAAGAAAAGTACATGAGGTCCCTGAAACTGCCGCTTTGCGCATTGACACTCAGCCGGAAAGCCGGAACAATACTTTTGAAGAATGTTTTTTAAGCCCCAACACGTCCACTTCGTGGGAATCGGGGGCATCGGGATGAGCGCGATCGCTGAAGTCCTGCTCACCCTCGGATATCAAGTCTCAGGCTCGGATGTAAGGTCAAGTCCCATTACAGAGCGTTTGGTGAAACTCGGCGCCGCGGTGCAAGTCGGCCATGCTGCCGAGAATGTAACCGGAGCAAAGGCCGTGGTCGTCACCTCTGCGCTGGATCCGGCAAACCCGGAGGTGGCCGAGGCGCGCCGGCTACAGATTCCAGTAATTCCCCGCGGTGAATTACTGGCCGAACTGATGCGCCTGAAGTTTGGGATCGCCGTTGCCGGTAGCCACGGAAAAACTACCACGACGTCGATAGTAGCTTCCATCTTGAACGCCGCGGATATGGATCCGACGGTTGTGGTCGGCGGCAAGGTTGCGGCCATGCAGGGCTCCAATGCCCGAGTGGGCAAGAGCTCTCTGCTGGTGGTCGAGTCCGACGAGAGCGACGGTTCGTTTCTGAAGCTGGCGCCGATCATCGCAGTGGTCACCAATATCGATCGCGAGCACCTCGACCACTATGCATCCATTGAAGACATCCGCCGCGCATTCACTGACTTCATCAATAAAGTTCCGTTTTACGGTGCTGCCATCATCTGCATGGAAGACGAGAACATCCAGCAAATCTTCCCCGATATCAATCGGCGCACCATCACCTACGGCCGTTCCGCCCAGGTGGATCTCGAAATCCAGGACGTCGAGCTGGCGGCGAGCGGCAGCCGTTTCCGGGTGCGGCGTGACACTTGCCTGGATGAGTTTCAACTGCACGTCCCTGGACTCCACAACGTCCTCAACGCTACGGCGGCGATTGCGGTAGCGCTTGAACTGGATATTCCGATCGCGCAAATCCGGGACGGACTGGCAGCCTTCAGCGGCGTGGACCGTCGATTTTCCATCCGCGGCGTTGAACGCGGAGTTACCGTCGTCGATGATTACGGCCATCACCCGACTGAGATCAAAGCGACGCTAGCGGCGGCGCGCCTGGCCCCCTACCGGCGCATTCACGTGCTCTTCCAGCCGCATCGATTCTCACGCACCAAGCACCTCATGGAGGATTTCGCGACCGCCTTTCATCAGGCCGATCATTTGTACTTACTCGACATCTACGCAGCGTCTGAATCGGCTATCGAAGGCGTGAATTCACGAGCCCTGCTGGATCAGATCCGCGCGCATGGCCATCGCTCCGCCGAACACGTTTCGGGCATCGATGAAGGCGTCTCGGCCATCGCCGGCTCTGCCGAACCGGGCGATCTGGTCATCGCGCTCGGCGCCGGGAATGTATCGCAGGCTTGCGAAAAGATCCTCGACCGTCTGCGGGAGGCTGCGGCGTAAATGGCGCGTGCAGCACAACGGGAGCAATCGCCGACGGATGGTATCCGCTGGGGCCGATTCGCCTTTTGGCTGATCGTGGGCGGCGTATCCATGGTCGGGACGCTCTTTGCCTGGCACGCAACAGAAGAATTCCTTATCAAGGACGACCGTTTCCGAATCCCCGAATCGGACGCTATGGACGGGCGAAGCCCGAATCTCGTGGTTGCAGGAGTACATTATGCGTCGACTTCCCAAATCCGTCATGTGTTCGCGGAAGACTTTGGCCGCAGTTTATATCTGGTCCCGATCGAGCAGCGGCGTCTTCAACTTCTGGAGATCGATTGGGTGGAAGAAGCCACGGTTTCGAAGGTATGGCCGGACACGCTGAGGGTTCGGATTCATGAGCGTACGCCGGTGGCCTTTGTCCACCTGCCGCCGAATCGCAAGGACGGCATGTCGCAGTTTGCGCTTATCGACAAAGACGGCTACATCCTGCGTCCGCGCGTGAAGTCGAAGTTTACGCTTCCGGTGATCACCGGCATTCGGGAGTCGGAGGCCATCGAGAATCGACGCGCTCGCGTACGCCGTGTGCTCGGGATGCTGAGGTCAGTCGGAACGCTGGCGGGCGAGATCTCGGAGATCGACGTCAGCGATCCCAACAATCTGGTAGTGGCGGAACATGTTGACAATCGCGTAGTGAATCTGATGCTCGGAGACGACAACTACGCCGACCGGATTAGAAATTTTCTGGCCAATTACCAGGAAATTAAAGCTAAGCGGCCGGAGACCAAGACATTGGACCTGCGTGTTGACGGAATCATTACGGCGGTAGGAGATGGACGTGGCGAATAACAAAGTAAAGCTGGCGGTGGGATTAGACCTCGGCAGCACGACAACTCGTGTTGTCGTTTGTGTCATCGAAGATGACGGGGTGCGCTTTCTCGGCCATGGTGAAGCACCCGTGCAGGCCTGGAACCGGTGGCGGCTCGCTGAACAGGGCGCACTCAGCGAAAGCATCCGTTTTGCTTTGCATGAGGCTGAGCTGCGCGCGCAAGCTTCGCCGCAGTCGGCTGTCATTGGCATTGGCGGCTGCGTCAGCGGTGTGAACAGCCGCGGATTGTACGAATTCGGCCGGCGGCGCGAAATCGAACCTGACGATCTCCGCTACGCGGTGGAACTCGCGTCCCGCGTACGTCTCGAAGAAGATCGCCAGGTCTTGCAGATCTGCCCGCAGGATTTTACGCTGGACGGCCGCGCCGGTTTTCGCAATCCGAAGGGCATTCTGTGCGCGCGCCTCGAAGCCAATGTCCACGTCGTGACGGCGTCCATTCAGGAACATGAGGCCATTGTTTCTGCCATGCATCAGGCCCATCTGGCGGTCGAGGAGTCCATCTTCGAAGCCATCGCCGCGGCCTATACGGCGGTACTGCCGGAAGACCGCGCGCGCGGTGTGGCGGTTATCGATATCGGAGCTCAATCCACCCAAGTGGCCGTGTACGATGGCGATGCGCTGCTGCTGGGAGTTGCTATTCCGGTCGCTGCCGATCACCTCACGCGCGATGTTTCCTGGCTGCTGAAGGTCAACTACGAAGACGCCGAGAATCTGAAGCGCCAGTATGGCTGCGCTGCGGCCGGACTCGTTTCCGACCACACGCTGATCGATATTCCAGCGCCCGAGGGCCGCGGCCTTCGCGAAGCGCCGCTCAGCCAGATAAACGAAATTCTCGAGGCGCGCGCCGAAGAAATCTTTGAGCGTGTGTACGCCGAGATTCTGCGCGTCGGTATGGAGCAGTCGCTGCTCGAAGGCGCGGTGCTCACCGGCGGCGGCGCGGCTCTTCCCGGGCATGTGCGATGTTGCGGAACGTGTTCTGAACTGCCAGGCGCGCAACGGTCTCCCGGCCGGAATCGAAGGGTGGCCGCGTGAATTGGATACGCCCGCTTGGACCGTGGCCGCGGGACTGGCCATGTACTCAGGCCGGCTCAAAATCAAACGTGACTGGAAGCGAACTTCAACAGGGCTGGCGGGCCTAATCTCGCGTTAATAGCAGCAGGAAAGGATAACGAATGGCAAGCGATCTGAAATTCTTGATCGAAGATGAAATTCAACTCGGCACAAAAATCAAAGTAGTCGGCGTGGGCGGCGGCGGATCGAACGCCGTGGCCCGGATGATGCAAGAGGGCGTTGCCGGCGTCGACTTTTATATCCTCAACACCGACAAACAGGCGCTTACGTCCTCGCCGGTTCCAAACAAACTGACCATCGGCAAGAAGCTGACCAGCGGACTGGGCGCAGGAGCGGATCCCTCCATGGGACGTCAGGCTGCTCTCGAAGACACGGAGCAGATCATCGAAATCCTGGAAGGCGCGGACATGGTTTTCGTGACGGCCGGTCTTGGCGGCGGAACGGGAACAGGAGCAGCGCCGGTTGTGGCGTCGCTGGCAAAAGAGTTGAACGCACTTACCGTCGCTGTCGTGACGAGGCCGTTCTTCTTTGAAGGATCTCGGCGTATGCGGCAGGCCGAGCGCGGTCTTTCAGAACTTGCGGCCAGCTGCGACACGGTCATCACCGTACCCAACGAAAAGCTGATCGCACTTGCTCCGAGAGGCACCAGCCTTCCCGATTCTTTCCGGCTGGCCGACGACGTTCTCCGTCAGGCCGTGCAAGGCATCTCCGACATCATCACCACTCCCGGTCTGATCAACCGCGATTTCTCCGACATTCGAACCATCATGGTGGGCATGGGATACGCCATGATGGGCACGGCTGTCGCGTCGGGCGCTGATGCCGCCGTTGAAGCAGCACGCCACGCCATCAACAGTCCGTTGATGGAGGAAGGAGGCATCTTCGGCGCTCGGGGCATTCTGATCAACATCACGGCAGCCAGCAGTATCGGCATCCATGAAGTCAACGAAGCCTGCAACCTGATACGGGAGGCCGCACATAATCACGATGCGCAGATCAACTTCGGCGTGGTTTTCGACGAGACGATGGGCGACAAAGTAAAACTCACCGTGATTGCAACCGGGTTCCAGCGCGAGGCGCAGTCAGAGGCCGACGCACGGAATCCACATTTCCCGTTCACCGGTACGACGGCCCCCGAGGTAGTCCCGGAAGGCCAGCTCGCGATGGAATCGGAGCCCGGGGCCGCTCTCCAGGACTTCTCGGGTGAACACGAGCCGGCGCGCGAGGAGATCCCTCCGGTGGGCGACATCGATACTCCCGCGTGGGTGCGCAAGCAGAAACGCATGGTGCAATAACCGTTACTCACCCATAATCTGGAGCACCACTCGCCTCTGATGAGGATGCGAGCGGTGCTCAAAAACATACAGGCCCTGCCAGGTGCCGAGTGCCATGCGTCCCGAGATGACCGGAATGGAAACGCTGGTGCTGGTCAGCGCGGACCGGATGTGCGAGGTCATGTCGTCCGGCCCTTCCACCGTGTGCCGGAATCCCTGCTGATGCTCCGGCACCAGCTTCTCGAAGAAGTCGCGCATATCGAGCGTCACGTCCGGGTCCGCGTTCTCCTGCACGACAAGGGAGCAGGATGTGTGCTGCACGAATGCGGTCAGCAGCCCGTTGGCGATCTTCTGTTTCGTAAGCCACTCTTCCACCGGCCGCGTGAATGGGTACAGACCCTTGCCGCGGGTCGAGATCGTGAGGGCAGTCTGCGCAATCACTTTTACAGTGTAGTGGCGGAATCGATAGGTCTTACCAAATCACGCGCACTCCGCGGTACTCTCTGAACACCCGGTCGCCAGTAACGACGGAAATGTCTTCGCCAAGTACGACATGACTAGTGGCCTGTTTGCAGGGAGAATTTATACAGCCGTGTGGCGCAGGCCATCGTTTTTTGTGGCCTGCGGAAGTTTGGTCATGGTAACGAACTCATTGCGACAAGCCACTAGGACCTGTGTATCGAGCAGAATGCGCGCTTAATAGCGGCCCTCTATAAATGCGTCCGCTTCTTTGTCCGTCAACGATTCAAAACAGTGCGGATCGAGAATTTTGATCTTCTCTTTTCCAGTTCCGAACCTGGGTGGTTTCCGTTGTTCCACCGTGGTGGGAACAATATTTACAATCGGTTTCCCGTGCCGGCAGATCGTGACGCGCTCGCCTTTGTCTTCGACCTTCTGTATCAGTTGGGTCAGCCTGTTTTTGGCTTCTGTGACGCTGACGTTCATAAAACAATCCTAGCTTGATTTCTGGCCAGATCAAACCTGCGCCTCTTCGACGCGCCCCAAGCTGGGTTAGACGGCTCGCGGCGGCGTTCGCCGACTCCCATCCGTCGTTCGCCGATTCCTTAGTGCCCTAAACCGCACTCCGCCCTACCATCAAAATCGAGGACACAGAAATGACACGCAGCGAACAGATCAGCGCTCCCAAGACGAACTGGCAGGACCTGGCACTTCCGATGGTATTGTTAATCACCGGTATCATTCTCCTGGGCGGCGACTGGATGGGATTGCTGTCGCTTGATCGCATCCAGAACCTCTGGCCTGTTTCTTTCATACTCGTCGGCCTGATTGAACTCGGGCCTGTCGCCCGGAAGGAAAGCTAATGGGAACTCAGCCTCAGACTCCGTTGTCGGGGCCGCCCCCGAGCGGATTCCAACCGCCACATCACGGCGGGAGCCCTACGCCGCGCATTTTCGCCGCGCTGCTGCTGATCGCGGCCGGCATTCTCCTCTTTCTGGCGAACATCGGTCTGCTGCCAATTCACGACATTTGGCACTACTGGCCGCTAGTCCTGATCGCCGTCGGTGTCGGACGGATGCTTGGGCGTCATCCACAAGAGCGTGCATGGGGAGTTCTGCTGGTCGTGTTCGGAGCCATCTTCCTCGGATCCAATCTGGGGCTGTTCCATCTCCACACCAGCGACGGAAGTTGGATTATCGCTCTGATTCTGCTCGGAGTCGGCATCTCAACCCTCATCACCGTCGCGTACCCAGGCTCAGGGCCGATTCCGTGGGCTCGTCGAAACGCCATGCGGGCAGCCGGCATGCACACGCGCCGGCCTCCCGTGCATTACAGCCGTGCCGCTGGATTTCCCGAAGCAGTTGCCAGCAGCGAAAATTTCCTTCAGGACAATGCTGTTTTCTCGGCTGTAAAGCGCCGCATCGAAACGCATCAGCTGGAAGGCGGTGATTTGTCGAGCGTATTCGGAAACATTGAGCTCGATCTGCGCCTCTGCCGCATGGCCGGACCGTCCACCACGATACAGGTGAGCGCCGTATTCGGGGTGATCAAGCTCAGAATTCCCGAAGCCTGGCGTGTGGCGATGAATGTGACAGGCGCAATGGGCAATTGTGAAGACAAAACACTGCCGTTGACCGCGCCGGATCCCTCAGCGCCGCTGCTGATCGTCCAGGGTAGCTACGCTTTCGGCGGTGTCGAAATCGAAAGTTAAGCTCGCTTACCTGACCCATGCATCCGATCTTCAAGAGCGGCAGCACCGTACTTGCGTATCTCGCAGCGTGGATCCCGCTCGGCCTGATGTTCGTGTTTATCGCCACCGCTGGAACCCCGGTGCGCTGGATCGAGGCGGTCGTCACCATTGTCCCGGTCCTGCTGGCCCTCTCGTTGGTGTGCTTGTTTCCCTGGTATTTCTGCAAAAGCCTGCCTTTAGGCTCGGCTCCAATCTGGCGAATCGCAATTCTGCACGTCATCCCTGGAATGTTTTTCAGCGGCGTGCTTATCGCCATGTTGCACATGATCGTAGTCACGCTCAATCGTGTGTTTCCGGATTTTGAAATGCGCTTCCGCGGAGTCTTTCCCGTGCTCGGCATGATGTTTTGCCTGAGTTATCTGCTCTCCACGGCGCTGCATTATGTGCTGCTCGCGGTCGAGCGGTCGCAAAAGGCCGAAACGCTCTCTCGCGAAGCGCAGCTCAGAGCTCTCAAGGCTCAGGTCAACCCGCATTTTCTGTTCAACAGCTTAAACTCCATCAGCGCATTGACTGTCGTGAGTCCACCCAAGGCGCGCGAGATGTGCGTCCGGCTTTCCGATTTTCTGCGCAATTCGCTGCGCCTCGGCGAGCGCGCAAGCATTCCGTTTGAAGAAGAACTCAGCCTGACCCGAACCTACCTGGATGTCGAACGCATCCGCTTCGGCGAGCGTCTTCGCGTCCAGCAGGCCATAGATGCGCGCTGCGGCAACTGCGATGTGCCCCCTCTGGTGATTCAGCCGCTGATTGAAAATGCCATCAAGCACGGCATCGCGACACTGATAGAGGGCGGTGAAATCTCAATCGCGGCGAGGCGTGACAAAGACATCATGACGGTGACGATCGAAAATGAATTCGACCCCGATGCTCCGGTTCAAAGCAAAAGCGGCTTCGGCCTGGTAAACGTGCGCAATCGCCTGCATACCCGCTTCGGTCCGGGAGCGCACGTCGACATTCAGGTGGAGAAAAACCGCTATCGAGTGACTGTTTCGATTCCGTGCGATGGGAAGCCGGCGGTGCGCACATGAGCATTCGCACCATCATCGTCGACGATGAGCATTTGGCGCGCGCTCTGGTGCGCGAATACCTGCGTGAGGAGCCGGATATCGAAGTCATTGCGGAATGCGGGAACGGTTTCGATGCTGTGAAAGCGGTCGCGGAATACAGACCGGATCTTCTGTTTCTTGATGTGCAGATGCCCAAGCTCGACGGCTTTGAAGTATTGGAGCTGGTCGGGAGCGAGCTCGCCGTTGTCTTTACGACAGCGCACGATCAATATGCGATGAAAGCATTCGATGCCGCGGCGGTCGATTACCTGCTCAAGCCCTTCGATCAGGAACGCTTCCGAACAGCGTTGGAGCGGGTGCGCCGCCGAATTGGGGAACGCCGCGCCATGCCGGCAGCAACGGACCTGAAGACAGCCGCGCAAGCGCCCGGCCAACATCCGCAGCGCATTGTTGTGAAGGATGGCACGCGCATCCATATCATTCCGCTTTCTCAGCTCGACTACGCGGAGGCTCAAGATGATTATGTTGGGCTGCATAGTGCCGGCAAGGTCTACTTGAAACAGCAAACGATATCGAGTCTCGAATCGTCTCTCGATCCAGCCCGTTTTGTGCGCATTCACCGCTCGTTCGTGCTGAACATCGAGCGCATTTCCAAAATCGAGCCGTACACGAAAGACGTCCGCCTGGCGATTCTTAGCGACGGCAGTCAGTTGCCCGTGAGCCGTGCCGGATATCTGCGTTTGAAAGAGCTTATGAACATCGGCTGATGAAAAGCGCCGCCGGTCACAAAAATCGCAAATCCGCTATCTGACTACTCCTCACGCACTTACCCGCTTTAACCTTGTCCGCCCCGCACGCCGCTGCGCCACACTCGCGTACGAAATGGATAATTCGAAATCACGTTCCGGCGGCCCCAATACTCCCGCCGGTAAAGACCGCTCCAGCCAAAACTCCACCTCTCACGGCATGTGCCAGGAGCGTTTTTATCTCCTACCCGGTGAATCGCAGGAACAGTACGACGCACTCCAGGGGACCTGGAGCAAACAATATGACCTGAACGAGCCCGCCGTCCCAGAGCTCGTCAAAACGCTCGTTGAGCGTGACTGGATGCAGCAACGCTGCACGCGCAACATCTGCCGGCTCGAAATGAAGCTTGCGGAAGCCGAAACCGCCGACGACGACAACCGTATCGACAGAATCGAGCGTCGGCTCACGAACGCCTATCGCTACAAAACCGCCGCTGAAAACTCATTCCAGCGCGCTCTTCGCGCACTCGAGAAGTTTCGCGCCGTGCGCAAGCGCGACGAGCTAAACGAAGCGCGGCATGACCTGCGCGTAAACCACACCGCTCACAAGATCGCCTACGGCTTTGCCAAACTCGGCCTGCCTGTTCCCGATCTCATGAAGAACGATTCCAACAATGGACCTCGACCAGCTAATTCCTGAGTCAAGTTGTGCGCGATTAAAGGTTGAAGCGCACAGGCCGTTTGGTGGCCGTTGTGCGCGATTAAAGGTTGAAGCGCACAGGCCGTTTGGTGGCCGTTGTGCGCGATTAAAGGTTGAAGCGCACAGGCCGTTTGGTGGCCGTTGTGCGCGATTAAAGGTTGAAGCGCACAGGCCGTTTGGTGGCCGTTGTGCGCGATTAAAGGTTGAAGCGCACAGGCCGTTTGGTGGCCGTTGTGCGCGATTAAAGGTTGAAGCGCACAGGCCGTTTGGTGGCCGTTGTGCGCGATAAGGATGATTCGTTCCGTAATGGCATTTGTGGCG
This sequence comes from uncultured Acidobacteriaceae bacterium, assembly GCA_963842195.1. Taxonomy (GTDB): domain Bacteria; phylum Acidobacteriota; class Terriglobia; order Bryobacterales; family Bryobacteraceae; genus Bog-105. Next base: position 937,329 of record CAWJFN010000013.1, on the reverse strand, counting down.
CGGGCTCTCAGCCTGCAGTGCCGCCATTCATGGCGGCATCCGATGTTCGGAAATTCTCCGTGTGGGGCGGGATGCAATCCTACACGCCGACCGCTGATTCGTTCCGTAATGGCATTTGGTGGCGCGGGCTCTCAGCCTGCAGTGCCGCCACCCATGGCGGCATCCGACGTTCGGACATCGTCGATCTGGGGCGGGATGCAATCCCGCACGCCGATCGCTGATTCGTTCCGTAATGGCATTTGTGGCGCGGGCTCTCAGCCTGCAGTGCCGCCATTCATGGCGGCATCCGATGCTTGAAAATTTCGATATGGGGCGGGATGCAATCCTGCACGCCGATCGCTGATCGGCGCCGTCCCTGCGGCACGTGCCATGTAAGTCAGTTAGCTCACGGTCCGTCCCGAAACGCATGTGCGTCAAACTGGATCTATCAACGGCGGCGGAATCTGGCTACAGAGCTAGACAGAACTCGCTGTTGCAAATTCCGGCTCAGAGTGGCAGAAGAAGAACAAGAGCGCAAAGGGCAAGGCTTCGTGCCGCCAACCAAGAGGAAAATTCGCAAGCTCTTTGGGCGGCAGGATCGGCCCGTGCCCGTTTTGCGCGATGCTCAAGAGCGGACGTCCATCTCGGCCTGGCGTGAACGCGTCAGGGCCATGAAAAACATTCCTCCGGTCCTCAAGATCGTGTGGGACTCCGGTCCGTGGGTAGTGGTCGCGGGTTTGATCGCGCGTGTTATCGCCGCTGTCATTCCCACCGGATTGGGATGGGTCACTGGAGCAATCGTGGGTGCGGTTACGGCACTGGTCAGAAATAAGAGCGGGCCAACTTCCCACCTTTGGTGGCTCGTCGGATTCGAGTTCGGCCTCGCCGTGTTGGGAGGCCTGGTAGGACGAGTGATCGATTACTATGATTCCGTCCTGGCGGACCGGTACACGCGCCACGTCAGTATCCAGGTGATGGATCATGCCTCTCAGCTTGACCTGCAGGCGTATGAGAATCCGGTCTTCTACGATCGCCTTGAGCGCGCCCGGGTGCAGGCGACAGACCGGCTGGGAATGATTCAGTCCATCGGCAGGTTGTTCCAGCAGGTGATGACGACCGCGATCCTGACCTCAGTCATTTTTTACTACTCGCCATGGCTTCTAGTGATGCTGGTCGGCTGTCTGATACCGGCATTCCTGGGAGAAAGCCATTTCGCATTCCTCAGTTACGCGAAAAACTTTCCGCCAGACGCCCGCCAAGCGCCAGCTTGACTATTTGCGTCAGGTGGGCGGCAGCAAAGAGGCTGCAAAGGAATTGAAACTGTTCGGATTGAGCCGGTTCTTTACGGACCGTTTTACCGCGATTTCGAATACCATCCTGGATGAGAATCTCGCGTTATCGCGCCGTCGTCTGCTGGCGGTGGCAGGGTTATCGGTTCTGAGCACGTGCGGTTACTACGGCGCGTACATTTGGGTGATCTACAAGAGCGTCAACGGCGGACTCAAGGTGCCGGATGATCTGGTCTTTCTCACCTCCCAGATCATGAATGCGCAGAATAACATTTCGCAAATTTTCTCCACCCTGTCCAGCATCGCTGATCAGGCGCTGTTTCTGACCGATCTGCTGGCGTTCTTCGACATGCGGCCTTCGGTGACGTCCAAGCCGGGAGCATTACCTGCGCCACGGCCGATTCAGAAGGGCTTTGAGTTTCGCGACGTCTGGTTTCGCTACCCCGACACGGAGCGCTGGATTCTCAAGAATCTGAACTTCCGCCTCGAACCGGGCGAGCGCATCGCGTTAATCGGCCAAAACGGTCAGGGCAAGACGACGATAGTCAAACTCATCACGCGCCTCTACGATCCGTCTGAGGGACAAGTTTTGCTCGATGGAGTCGATCTGCGCGAGTATGACATCGAGGACCTTTGCAACGAAATCGGCGTGATATTCCAGGACTTCATGCGTTATGAGATGACGGCCCGTGAAAACATCGCCGTCGGGCGCATAGAGCGCGTAGATGACGATCAGCGGATCCAGGACGCGGCTGAAAAAAGCCTTGCCGATGATGTCGTAGCGAAGCTCGCCAGAGGCTATGAGCAGATGCTTGGCCGGCGTTTCGAAGGCGGCGTGGACCTTTCAGGCGGCGAGTGGCAGAAGCTGGCGCTGGCCCGCGCTTACCTGCGCGAGGCCCAGGTCCTGATCCTGGACGAGCCCACCGCGGCTCTCGACGCGCGCGCCGAGTATGAAGTGTTTGAGCGTTTCAATGAATTGACGGTCGGGAAAATGGCTTTGTTTATTTCGCACCGGTTCTCTACCGTGCGAATGGCCGAGCGCATCATCGTACTTGAAGACGGCGCAATTGCCGAGGAGGGAAACCATAGCCAGCTCGTGGCGCTCGGAGGACGATACGCTGAGATGTTCGAGCTGCAGGCTTCCAGCTACCGGTGAGCGAATTAGTAATCTCGATACAGAGCCATGAGCGAAGTGATTGGACTTCGCATGCAGTCTAGCAATGCCTGATCCATCCACACAGATGAAGATCGATCCAAATTATGCAGGTCCGACATTCGAGTTGAGCGAAGCGGAGCGCGAGAAACTCCGCGAAAGCGCCATTCAGGTAGCGCGATCCTGCGCCTGGACCGGGGGCAAACGGCGCTCGCGGCGGCCGCGGCAGCTTTATCGAGAAAATGCGCGCATCGTAGCCGAACTCGAGCGCGAGTTGTACGCGCTGCACACAACCGAGCCGTCCGACGATCTGCAATGGCTTTACGACAACCTGCGGCTGCTGCGTACAGACATTCACGAGCTGGAAGGCTCTACAAAAAACCTCGCCAAGCTGCCTTCGGTTCGCGCGGAGCACGAAGACGCAATTCCGCGGCCCATCATTCTGGCTCGCGCGCTGCTGCCCGCCGCGAACTACAAACTAACAGAAGCGAGCTTTTATTACTTCGTACAGTCTGTTGAGCATGTCGAGCCGCTTAGGCTCGCCGAGCTCGGCGGAATGCTCCCGGCCCTGAAGTTGGTTCTGCTGGAACTGATCGCAGACCGCGGCTTCCAGGCGCTTGAGGCTTTTCGGGAGCAGGGCGCGGCGGCGCCGTCGTTTGACATCGGCCGCATCATTCGCAGCCTGCGTTTCATCGGCGAGATCGAGTGGAAGGAAACGATTGAGCAGCTTTCGATGATTCACCGCGTCTTCGCTCTCGATCCAGCCGGAATTTATCCCTGCATGGAATTCGAGACGCGGGAGCAGTATCGCCGTGCCGTGGCCGACATTGCGGCCTGCTCGGATATCGGAGAAGTCGAGCTTGCGCGCACTGTGGTTCGAATGGCTGAGAGCGCTCCCATTCCCGGCGGCGCGCCTGAAGCACTGCGCGCGCGCTTGCGGCATGTGGGTTATTACCTGATCGATGACACCGGCGTCGAACAACTCTTACCCGAAGTGGGTTTCCGGCCCAATCTCGGCACCGCCATACAGAGGCTGTTCCGGCACAATCCAGACGAGGTCTACATCATTGGGATCGAGTTCATCACGCTGCTCACGGTCGTTGCTCTGATCATGAGTGTGGTGAGGTCGCAAGGTGGCGCCGGCCTGATTGTGGGCGCATTGTTGTTGATTCTTCCCGCGACTCAGGCCGCCGTCGAGCTGATGAACTATCTGGTCACCAGCGTACTCACTCCGCGCCCGCTGCCAAAGCTTGATTACTCGAAGGGCGTTCCCGCCGATTCGGCAACAATGGTCGCTATTCCGACTCTGCTGATCAATGAAAAGCAGATTTGCAGCCTCGTCGACGACCTCGAAGTCCGATATCTGGTCAACCGCGATCCAAACATCTTCTATGCGCTCCTGACCGATCTGCCGGACACCGCCGAACCAGCCGGAGAGCAGGACGCACGCGTCGATCTCGCAATCTCGCTCATCGAGGGACTCAATAAGAAATACGCGAGCGAGCCCTACGGCGGCTTCTATCTGTTTCACCGCCATCGCGTATACAACCCGCGCGAGGGCGCGTGGATGGGCTGGGAACGCAAGCGGGGCAAGCTTCTGGACCTCAACCAACTGCTGCGCAATACCTACGATCCATTTCCAGTCAAAGCCGGCGATCTTGCGCGATTGCCGCAGATCCGTTACGTCCTGACACTCGATTCAGACACACAACTGCCGCGCGGCTCGGCCCAGCGCATGATCGGAACCATGGCGCATCCGCTGAATCGGCCCTTAATCGACCCGGAGCTGAACGTGGTTACGGAAGGGTACGGGATTCTGCAGCCTCGGGTCGGCATCAGCGTGCATTCGGCAACGCGCTCACGCCTCGCGGCCATTTACTCCGGACAAACCGGCTTCGATATTTATTCGCGTGCCATCTCCGACGCCTATCAAGACCTATACGGCGAGGGTATCTTCACCGGAAAAGGCATTTACGATGTGGACGCGCTTCGACAAGTGCTGGAGCGCCGCTTCCCGCGTAACGCTCTGCTTAGTCATGACCTGATCGAAGGCGCGTATGCGCGCGCGGGACTTGTCTCGGATATTGAGGTCATCGATGATTATCCATCGCACTACAGTGCCTACAATCGGCGCAAACATCGATGGCTTAGAGGCGACTGGCAGATTGTCCGCTGGATCTTCAACAAAGTGCCGGACGAATCGCGCCACCTGGTCGAAAATCCGATCGCCTTAGTATCGCGATGGAAAATTGTTGACAATTTACGCCGCAGTCTTGTTGAACCCGCTACATTTCTTCTCCTGGTTGCCGGCTGGTTCGGCCTTCCAGGCGGCCCGCGCTTCTGGACCCTGACCACCGTGGCGCTATTATTCCTGCCAATCTACTTTCGGCTCATCTTTACTCTCATCCGATCCGTTTGGAAGGAAGATCCGCTGGAGGCGCGCGAGGGGTTCAAAGACTTTCTTACCTCGCATGTCAGCATCGCGTTGAATATTGCTTTTCTGGCGCATCAGGCGCTGGTAGCAATCGACGCCATCGTGCGCACGGTTGTTCGATCGTATGTGACTCATACCCGGCTGTTGGAGTGGGAGACTGCAACCGAGGCCGAACTTGGGTTGAAGAAGAAAACGCCGGTCGATATGTATCTCGACTGGGTTCCGGTGCTGGCTGTCGTGTTGGGATTGGCGCTTTTCTTCAATCCGGACGCCGCGGCGTATGCCCTACCCTTTGTAGTCGCCTGGTGTCTTTCGAAAGCGATTTCAGTCTGGATCAACCGCTCGCCACATTCAGAGGAGTATCACCTCACGCCGGCTGAGCATCGCTTTCTGCGCGAAGTCGCCTTGCGAAGCTGGCGCTATTTCAGTGATTTCAGCGTGGAGGCGAATCACTGGCTCATTCCGGACAATGTACAGGAAGAGCCATACCGGATTGCGGACCGCTGTTCGCCGACAAATTTGGGCTTTCTCTTGAACGCACGGCAAGCCGCCGTCGAATTCGGTTTCCTCACGGTTTCCGAGTTCGCCGAGCTTACGGAGAAGACGCTGCGGACAATGGCCCGCATGCAGCGGCACCTCGGGCATTTTGTGAACTGGTACGACAACATAACGCTGCAGCCGCTGGAACCTCTTTTTGTTTCAAGTGTCGATAGCGGCAATCTGGTCGCTTCCTTGTGGACGCTGAAGCAGGGCTGTCTGGAACTGCTGCGCCAGCCCATTATTCGCCAGAACGCCTGGAACGGATTGATGGATTACTCGTGCCTTTTCGCGGGCAGAGAAGAGGCGGCATGGCGCGCTTCGGGATACGATCCAAGCAGTCCCGGCCAATGGCTGCCGCAGGTAGTGCGTCAGCGTGCGAACAAGCCCGCTGCCAATCCGCTCGAACGGCGGCTCGACGCGCTGGCGGACGAGGCGCTACGGTTTCTGCCGTGGGTTGCGCCGGAATTTGATTCGGTGCGGCAACTCGGCCGGTCCGTGCTCACACTTTCAGAAAAGCCCCTGACACCGAGCTCGGCGGACGCTTACTACGAAGATCTTGAGCGCCGGCTACGTGAAGCCGCTGCCACCACCGGGGTGTCGGCGGACGGCGCTGCTGCCGTTGCGCAGTTGCGAGACAAACTAGCCGCCAGCCGCTTACGCATGAAGGAACTGGCCGACCGTCTACGCTGGATTGCGAATGAATGCACCCGGCTGAGCCGCGAAATGAATTTCGCCGATCTGAAGGACAAGCGGCGCAATTTGCTTTCGGTCGGCTACGACGCGAGTAAGGGCGAGCTTGCGAATTCCTGCTACGACTTACTGGCGTCGGAGGCGCGCATCGCCACATTCATCGCAGTCGCAAAGAGGGAAGCGGAGCAGGAGACATGGTTCCGCCTGGGTCGCCAGCATACGGTTTGCGAAGGCGAAACCGTCCCGGTGTCATGGACCGGAACCATGTTCGAGTACCTCATGCCGGTGATCTGGATGAAATCGCAGCCCAACACACTGCTCGACCGCGCCGTCCGATCGGCCGTTCGAGCGCAGCAAAAATACGGGACCAGCCACGACATCCCGTGGGGCATCTCCGAGGCCGCATACAGCAAAACGGATCCGCAGGGAAATTATCAATACGCCGCGTTCGGTGTGCCGGGGCTGGCGTTAAATGTCGCGCGCGCAGGATCCCTGGTTGTATCTCCGTATTCAAGCTGCCTGGCGCTGCAGATAGACGCTGGAGAATCGGTGCGCAATCTGCGGGCGATGGCGCGACGGAAATGGCTTACGGATTACGGCTTTTATGAGTCGGCCGACTTCACTGGGTATCCGAGCCGGCGTCTCGGGTCGCGCAAGTATGACCTAGTGCGCTGCTGGATGGCGCATCACCAGGGCATGAGCGTCACGGCGCTTTGCAACATGTTGCATGACTTTCCGCTTCAGCGTTGGTTTCACGCAGAACCCCTGGTGCAGGCGAGTGAGCTGATCCTGCAAGAACGTCCACTGCGAGCTAAACCGATCACCGATTCACAGCCGCGGCGGGTTTTGACCTTCACAAGAAGCATTATCAAAGGACCGGCCGCGAGGCTCCGGACCCCGGCATGACGCGCTCAGCTCTCACCCGCCGGGACGCGCTGAAACTAGGGGCTTCGGGCCTCAGCGCATCAGCCGCATCGCTCTTATTGAACAGTTGCGGCGGGTCTTCCAGCAGCGTCTCAACAACACCAACGCCATGCGCCAGCTTGACGGATATCGAGCACGTGGTCATCTTCATTCAGGAAAACCGATCCTTTGATCACTACTTCGGAAGCTATCGCGGTGTTCACGGATTCAGCGACCAAAGCTCGGCATTCCGGCAGGCTGATCCCGGGAATACGATAACTCCGCCTTACGGCGAACTCCTGCCTTTCCACCTCGACACGTCGCAAATCAATTCCGCATGCACGCACGATATTGACCACAGCTGGATCGGTGCAGCACCAAAGCTGGAATGGCGGCGCCATGGATGGTTTCGTAACAGCGCATGCGGCACTCAACGCCACCGATGCCGTTTTGAGCATGGGCTACTATACGCGCGCGGACCTTCCGTATTACTATTCGGTCGCCGATGCGTTCACGATTTGTGACAACTACTTCTGTTCCGTCATCGGTCCAACTGACCCGAATCGCCTGTACACGATGGCGGCCTCTATCGATCCCGATGGTAAGAACGGCGGCCCGCTCATTGAAACGCTGATCACGAATCGCAGCTCATTCTATGGTCGCCTCACGTACACCACGATGCCTGAGCAACTTCAGGCGCAGGGTATTTCATGGAAGGTTTATTCTTCACCCGATGCCGCTGTTCTGAATGGAATTCTTTCCGATAACGTACTCTCTTATTTCAAGAACTTTCAGGATCCGGCCTCAGTCCTGCATCAGAACGCCTTCGGCCCGCAGTTCCCGACCGACTTTCTGGCCGATGCGGCTTCGGGCAATCTGCCGCAGGTGTCGTGGCTGATCGGACCAGTTGTGACATCGGATCATCCGCCCGCCCCGTCTCTTTTCGGCGAATTGACGCTCTCGGCAATTGTTGCCGCTCTGATGTCGAACTCCGCGCAATGGGCGAAGACGGTTCTGTTCGTGACCTACGACGAGAACGGTGGATTCTTCGATCATGTTCCTCCCGTCACCGCGCCTGCCGGCACAGCGGGCGAGTACATTACAGCGACCACGGTGCCGGATGCGACGGCCATCGGCAATCCCGCAATAGCCGGCCCCATCGGACTCGGTTTTCGTGTTCCGATGCTGATCATCTCGCCATTCAGCCGCGGAGGATTCGTCGCTTCGGATCTGTTCGATCACACCTCAGTGCTGCGGTTCCTCGAGACTCGCTTTGGCGCTGAGGTCCCGAATCTGAGCGCGTGGCGTCGCGCCACGGTTGGAGACCTTACCACTGCATTCAATTTCAAATCGCCGGATTATTCAGTTCCCAGCCTGGCGTCGCCGATTCCGGCAAGCGCACAGGCGCTTCAAGGATGTGCTGCGACGCTGCTGAACACGCAGACGATTGTGCTTCCAGATCCGCAGGCCATGCCGTCGCAGGAGACCGGCTCCGGGAATACGCCAAGCGGGGCGTGTTGAGAAAAGAGTCACCTCGCGACGTGGTCCAGATCCTCGGCAGCAACGGAAATCACTCTCGCCGTTCCGCCGGGACTGTAGAAGCTTGCGCCTTTGGCCTCCGCGCGCGGAAATACCAGGTCGGTCATTACAACCGACCCGCCATTGGCAAAGACTTCAACGGAATCGCTGTCCACGAGAATATCGAGCTCCAGGCGGTTGTTCTCGACTTTCAGCGGCGCAGTGATACGGGCTGGGAAATCCGGGCTAAAGTTCACGAGTCCGGAGTTCCTGCGGTCGAAGTACAGTTGCTGATGGTTCCGGTCGTAACCAACTAAGGTGGACCCAAGCAGCTTCCATCCGGCTTCTGCAGCGTTGCCTAAGTCGATCGAGGACTGCAGGCGGAAGCGCCGGAGGTTCGCCAGGTTCTGCTGATTGCTGCCGCCCACGTTGACGGCACTTTGAAAGAGGCGAACGCCTTCGGGTGTGGTACGCAGTGCGAGCGTGCGCGGTATCGTCATCTGCCCGCGCCAGCCCTGTGTCGGCAGCTTTGAGGCATACTGCCAGTTGTCCATCCAGCCGATCACGACCGGAGCACGTTTCGGCGGCAGGTGATTGTAGGTCAACGCGCAGTAGCAGTCCTTTCCGTAATCTGTCCAAAGAGTCGTGGAGGAAGAATTGCTGTTTGTGAAACGCGTACCGTCAAAATCGCCGACAAAGTACTGCTCACCCGATCCACCCTGGAGCGCACCGGGATTGACGCCAATCTTCAGCACCCAGCGCACCTTGCCGGGATCGCCGTCTAAAGGCAACGAGAAGAGATCGGGGCATTCCCACTGCCCAGCCGTTGCTCCCGCCGGACCAAATTCGCCCGCGCGGGCCCAGTGCTTGAGATCCGATGAGGTGTAGAACAACACTTTGTGATCATTGGGCAGAGCGACGACCATCACCCAGCGCTTGCCCCGATCGGACCAGAAGACGTCGGGGTCACGAAAATCAGACATGTTCAGATTCAGGACCGGATTGCCTGCAAACTTGGTCCAGGTGCGCCCGCGATCATTACTGTAGGCCATGTTCTGAGTCTGAAGCGCCGAGTGCGATTTCATTTCGGGCGTGTGCCCCGTGTAAACGGCGACCATGCACGGTCGGTTGTCAGCGCAGAAGCCGCTGCTGTTGTGCTCGTCGATCACTACACTGCCGGTAAAGATCATGACGCCGTTCTCTTCACGCAGTGCGACCGGTAATTCCTGCCAATGAAGCAGATCCGTGCTGACGGCATGTCCCCAACTCATGTGTCCCCACTCATCGCCGAAAGGGTTGTATTGAAAGAAAAGGTGGTACTCGCCTTCGAAGTAGACGAGCCCATTCGGGTCGTTGGTCCAGTGCTGGCGTGGTGAAAAGTGAAAGTGCGGACGATAGTCGGGATGAGGAGATTCGTGGCTTAGCAGCAAGAACGGTAGCGTCAAGATCAAGAGAGTTGTGGGCGTGTTTCGCATGAAATTGCCTCGCCTTGATATCCTAAACGAGCAACCGCTTAGATGCCCGCATTACCCAGATCCCTGTCGCGCACCTGCGTTGCCCTGGGTCTCCCTACGATTTCCGAATTGAGCCGTGCGGCTGAACGCGAGTACAAGGACGGAAGCACGTTTCTGGAGTTCCGCCTTGACTACCTGAGAGACCCATTCGCCGGGGTGAAATTTCTCGAGGATTTTCGCAGGAATCGCCCTGATGTCGCGGTGCTGGCGACATGCCGGCACAAGGAACACAACGGTGGGTTCAGCGGCAGCGTAGAGCGCCAGATCGAAATTCTGGCGGACGCGGCACGCGTGGGAGCGACCGCCGTTGACGTGGAGATTGAATCGGCCGAGTGCGCGAAGGCTTTGCTGCCCGGGGTGCGGGAGACTGCGCCGCTCGTGGTTTCGTATCACAATTACGAGAGCACGCCTTCGCTTGATCCGGTGTTGCGCAAGCTGCAGTCGATTCCGGCAGACATCTACAAAATTGCGACCACCGCGCGCAAGCCTAGCGATAACCTGCGTTTGATTCAGTTTGCGCGAAGTCATCGGGATGCGCCGCTGATTGCGCTGGCGATGTCAGAGATCGGAATGGCGACGCGTGTACTCGCGCCGTCGCTCGGATCAGCGTTTACGTATGCCGCGCCGTCCGATCGCGACGGGACCGCACCAGGCCAGATATCGGCGCGCCTCATGCGAACACTATACCGATGCGATAAGTTGACGAAACAGACGCGCATTTACGGGGTGGTGGCCGATCCGGTAGCGCATTCGAAATCGCCGGTATTGCATAACCGCGCGTTCCAATCGCGGCGCGTAGATGCCGTTTATCTTCCATTTCTGGTTTCAAACGCGCATCTCAGCGACTTCATGAAATTGGCCGCCGAGCTGCCGGTGGCAGGATTCAGCGTGACGATTCCGCATAAGCAGAAGATCATTCGATACATGGATACGGTGGAGCCGCTCGCCAAACGGATTGGAGCGGTCAACACGGTATGGCGGAAGGCGGGCCGTTGGCGCGGTACCAACACGGACACGCAAGGAGTTTTAACGCCACTTTCGAAGCACATCCGGCTGGGACACGCGTCGGTATTGATCGCTGGCTACGGAGGAGCCGCGCGCGCGGCGGCAATCGCGTTAGCAGATGCAGGCGCCAAGATCACCATCACAGGCCGCAATCTGAAAAGCGCACAGGCGCTGGCCAGCGTAGTGAAGGCAGACGCGATCAGCTTGCGGCAAGCGGAGGAGGAGCACTTCGACGTGCTGGTGCATGCGACTCCTGTCGGCATGTCTCCCAATGCGGATGGCGCCATTTTCGAAGACTCCGTGCCGGCTGACGTGGTGTTGGACATGGTTTACAACCCGCATGAAACTTTGCTGCTGAAGCGGGCAAAAGAACAGGGCCGTACAGTAATTCACGGCGCAGAGATGCTGCTGGAACAGGCTGCCTGCCAATTTGAGATCTGGACCGGCGAATCCGCCCCGCGGTCGGTGATGCAGACAGCACTCGAACAACACACTACATGAAAACGCGACTTCGGTTTTCGCCGAAACTGCCCTGGGCTGCTTTTGGTATGTCGATCGCGGCGGCCGGAATTTGGGCGGCATCGGATCCCGATCCGAATCAGGTGGAGATTCATCTCGACCGCGGCGCGGCGGGAATGGCTCGATGTCTAGCCGAGCTCGGAACGCGAGCCAGCATTCTGATGGTTACCGCCCATCCGGACGACGAAGATGGCGGGCTACTCGCGTATCATACGCGGGGCCTGGGTGCCCGAGGCGCGCTGTTGACGTTAACGCGCGGCGAAGGCGGACAGAATGCCATGTCGACCGAATTGTACGATGCGCTCGGGTTAGTGCGCACGCAGGAGTTGCTGGCTTCGGACCGCTACTACGGGGTGGACCAGTACTGGACAGGCGCGATCGATTACGGGTTTTCGAAGACGCGTGAGGAGGCACTCGAGAAGTGGGGCTACGACCGGGTCCTGAGCGATGTGGTCAGAGTAGTGCGTATGACGCGCCCACTGGTGATCGCATCGGTGTTTGCAGGCGCACCCACGGACGGGCACGGCAATCATCAGGTCTCAGGACAAATGGCGCAGGAGGCTTTCGTGGCGGCGGGCGATCCGAATCGTTTTCCCGAACAGCTAAAAGAAGGTCTGAGGCCCTGGAGTCCGCTGAAGGTGTATGCGCACGTTCCATTCTTTGAAGAAACAAAGGAAGGCATCTACGATTACGCGACCGATAAGTATGTGCCTGTCCGCTTTTATGATTACGTGAACAAAAAGTGGATCAACGGAAAACCGGCGGCAAACGTGGGCATTGCGGAAGGCGATACAGACGCCGCCGCTGGATACAGTTTCCGCCAGATTGGACGTGAAGGGCTCGGCAATCAAAAGAGCCAGAACGGCGGGATCACGATACCGCCCCCATCGTTGTACACGAGCCTGTATCACCGCTACGGATGCCGGGTGCCAAGCGGAAGCGATGAGAAATCGATGTACGAGGGGATCGATGTCTCGCTGATGGGGATTGCGAGCGTCGCGAGCGGCGAAACGGGTTTCCTGACCGAAGGCCTGCTCAAGTTAGCAAGGCACACTGGATAAGACCGCGTCGGCCTACAAACCAGGCAATCCGGAAACGATCGCGCCCGTGCTGGCCGAAGGATTGAACGAAACTCGGGAGCTTATTGAAAGCGTGATGCGCAGCGGTCTCGCCGAGCCGGGCAAGAGTGATGTTCTTTTCGAGTTGAAGGTGAAGGAACAGCAGTTTCAGAAGGCTCTGGCGACAGCCTTCAACCTATACTTCGACGCTACTGCGGCTCCGGATAAAGAACCGACTGGGGCGGCAGCGGTTTTTGGCGGACCTCCCACGACTTTCACCGTTGTGGTGCCAGGGCAATCGTTCGCAGTACAGGCACATCTCGTGAACGGCGGGAAACAGCCACTAGGTATCGAAGGCATACAAATCCAATCGTCGGATGGCAAGAGCTGGAGCATTCGGCCGGACGGCTCTCCGGTGGCGAGCTTAGCAGCGGGCAAAGACGCAAGCCTGAAATTTAAGCTTCAAGCTCCGCCGGACGCGACGATTACAAAGCCTTACTTCTCCCGGCCCGATGAAGAACAACCGTACTACAACCTCGACGACGAACGTTATCGGAATCTATCTTACGCTCCTTATCCGTTGTACGCGACAGCCCACTTTAAGTACCGGGATACAGTATTCACGGTTCGTAAATACGTGGTTGCCGTTCAGCACGTTGAGCGAATCGGCTTAGAAGCGAATCCCCTGATTGTGGAGCCGGCGATCTCGATCTGGTTATCCGAGCGTGCCGGCGCAGTACCACTCGGGTCAAAGTCGTTCTCCTTCAGTTGTACGCTGCACAGCAATGTAAAAGGTGAGGCGAAAGGCGTTCTACGGCTTTCGATGCCGGACGGCTGGCACTCAATCCCGCCGGAATCTCCTTTCACGATGCATGGCGGTGATACCCAGACCGTAACTTTTCAAGTCTCGCCGGAGAATATACAAGCAGGAGCTTATGAACTTCGCGCGATAGCCGAATACGCCGGCAGGAAGTTTGAGGAAGGCTACACATTAGTGGGCTATCCGGGTGTACGGCCGTATCCGTTCTTCCGGCCGGCAACTTATAAGGCAGTAGGTGTGAGTGTTACAACGGCTCCGGGACTGCGAATCGCATTCGTGCCCGGAACCGGCGATAGCGTGCCGCGAGCGCTGGAAGATTTGGGTCTGCCGGTCCGGGTGATTGCAGCGGGCGATGTTGAAGGCGCAGACCTGAGCGATTACGACGCGATCGTGTTGGGCGTGAGAGCCTACGCAGTGCGTCCGGAGCTTCGCGGCGTCAAATGGGCGGCTTCTGGAGTACGTCAAGAATGGCGGTGTATTGATCGTGCAGTACAACCTACAGAACTTCGATGGCGATTATGGTCCATATCCGTTCAGCCTGGGATCGAATCCGGCGAAGGTGGTGGATGAGACATCGAATGTTCAGCTTCTGGAGCCGCGGAATCCCTTGGTGAACTGGCCAAATAAGATAACGGCCAGTGACTTCAATGGGTGGCAAGAGGAGCGTGGGCACGGATTTCTCGCCGATTGGGACCACTCGCACTATGTAGCCCTTTTTGAAACACATGACCCGGACCAACCTCCTCAGCGCGGCGGACTGCTGGTGGCGCACTACGGTAAAGGTCTTTATATCTACGATGCATATGCACTGTACCGTCAATTGCCCGCCGGCGTTCCAGGCGCGTATCGCATTCTGGCAAATCTCGTAAGCGCCGGGAAAAACCCCGATTGGAAGTAAAGGAGCTGTTTATGGTGAGGCAGGTAGTCGCATTCTTCGGAGCGTTGATTTTGGCGGGAGTGGCGTTCGCAGCCAAGACGCCCTTTCCCGAGCCGGCCGTGGACATGCCTGCGGCCGCCGATCAGGATAAGCAAACGGCTGTTCTCGCAGGCGGCTGCTTCTGGGGCATGGAGGCTGTATTTGAGCACCTGAAGGGCGTTGACGAGGTGGTTTCCGGATTCGCCGGCGGCGTCAAGAAAACTGCACATTACGAAATGGTGAGCACGGGATCGACAGGTCACGCAGAATCGGTCAGGATTACTTACGATCCGAAACAAGTTACCTTTGGTCAGTTACTCATGGTGTATTTCTCGGTGGCACACAATCCTACGGAAGTGAACCGGCAAGGGCCGGATACGGGCACGCAATATCGCTCAGCGATCTTCTATATGAATGACGATCAAAAGCGCGTGGCTGAAGCCTATATTAAACAGCTCGATGACGCGAGAGTATACTCACATCGCATCGTCACACAAGTTGTCCCGTTTACCGGTTTTTTTCCTGGCGAAAGCTATCATCAGCACTACTTAGAGCACAATCGGACCCAACCGTACATCGTCTACAACGACTTACCTAAGCTGGCAGCGCTCAAGAAAGAATATCCGCAGCTATGTAAGCGCTAAGCGTCATTGCTTGGCTTGCGTTTCAGGCTGCGTGGGTTCGGAAACCTGTAGGATGCGTACGATATTCGGCTGGTGATCGTACTGGCTCAGCTTACGCGGTTCGCTCCGCATATCTTTGTAGCGTGCGACTAATTGATAGTCGATGGTGAAGGCGAGGTCATCGAAGTAGTAGCGGCCGTCCTTCTTTGTAATGAACGTGGTTTTCTCGTTCGTTTTCGTATTGGTCAGCGTTACGAGAGCGCCTTCCAGCGGCTGATCCGTATCGTCAACCACCGTACCTTTCAGCGACCGCGCAGTGGGAGCTTTGTCTTTCTTAGTTTTGGGTCCGCCGAGAAAGACGCTCGGATCGTGCCCTGGGTTAGAGTCCTTGGTTTGCGCGCTCAGGAGCCCGGGTGTGGCCATGAGAACCGCAAAAAAAACGCGCTTACACATACAGATTATTTGTATGGTAACAGCCGGGTTCTGACAACCTTCGAAGAAAGCGACCGCTCCCTGATCGGTCGCGGTTCTGATAATGGCTCGAAATCTCGCGGCTGTGCGCTACCATGCGTGATCATGTCCTTTGGCGGAGCGAGAGTGCTGTCCCTTGAGAGCCGGCGGGCAACCGAAATTGCGGAACTGATCCGCATCAGCGGGGGTGAACCATTTTCTGCTCCAGCGTTGGTGGAAGTACCGCTCGAGCACAACGAGCAGGCATTCACGTTCGCCGATCGTCTATATTCGGGCGAGTTTGACATGGTTATTCTGCTGACCGGTGTAGGCACGCGTCTGCTGCAGAGGGTGTTGGCAACACGCGAAGTCGGAAGATCGGTTTCCGAATGCACTGCGCAGTGTGACCGTGGTGGCACGAGGGCCGAAACCTGCTGCTGTCCTGCGCGAGTGGAAAGTGCCGGTTTCGCTTTCTGTGCCCGAGCCCAACACGTGGCGCGAAATATTGCGCGTCATCGAGGGGCGGCAAGAGAAATCAGTCGCGGTGCAGGAGTACGGACGAGTGAATCAGGATCTGTTGCTCGGCCTCGAGGCGCAGGGGCGCAACGTGACATCGGTACCTGTCTATCAATGGAAGCTGCCCGAAGATACGTCGCCTTTGCAAAGCGCGTGTGAGCGGCTTGTGGCAGGTGATTTCGATGCAACGCTCTTCACGACCGGGGTGCAGATGGATCATCTGATCGAGTTTGCCCGCCGCGCTGGCAAAGACGATGCTGTGATTGCCGCGGTTAAGCGCACGTTCATCGCATCCGTGGGTCCGGATTGCAGTGAGGCATTACGATCCCACGGAATAGAGCCAGCATTCGAGCCAAGTCATCCCAAGATGGGAATCCTGGTGCGGGAAGCGGCGGCCGCATTCGAACAACGGAAAGTTAAGGCCTGAGACGATGCCGAAGTTTCACGACTTCGCCGATCACAAATACGGCGGGGTTGCGCACCTCAACTGCTCCGCGACTCACGGCCTCTAATGTGCTTTCAACGATGTGCTCACGGTCCGTGGTGCCCCTCTCGACGAATGCGACCGGCTCCTCAGGTTGACGCCCGGCACGGATAAGTGAATCTGCAATGAAGCGCCGGTTTTTGACCCCCATGAGGATGACGAGTGTATCGATGCCGGCGTAGCGGGTCCACTGCTGGGTGTTTTCTTCATGGCAATGACCCGTAATTACGGCGAAGCTCTGGGAGATACGGCGATACGTCAAAGGGATTCCAGCGATGGCGGGAACAGAGACGGCAGAACTCACGCCGGGAATGAGTTCGACGTCGATGCCATGTTCGAGCGCCAGCGCCCACTCTTCGGCGCCGCGGCCAAAGACCATGGGGTCGCCGCCTTTCAAACGGCCCACAGTTTTTCCGGCGAGGGCATGAGTGCGGATGAGGTGAAAGATCTCCGATTGCGTACGTTCCTGTTCACCGTGATGTTTACCGACATAAATGAGTTCCGCTCCTGGTCTGGCGTAACGCAAAATCTTTTCCGTAACCAGGCGATCGTAGAGCACAACGTTGCATTCGCTGAGCGCGCGCACGGCTTTGAGCGTCAGCAGTTCGGGATCACCGGGACCGGCGCCAATCAAAAAGAGCTTTCCGACTTTTTCGTTGGGCATGCGAAACGAGCTTGCGAAGCCACTATCGACAGAGATGCCGGATCGGAGCGAGGAAGCCGGGAGAACGGAATCGCGATGAATTTGGTAACGATTATAACGTCAACAAATCGCTTACAATCTCAAACTCATAACCCCGGTCCTTCAAAACCGGAACGATTTGGCGAACCGCGCCCAGCATCTGGGAAACATCAGGTTTCGGCAGGACGCCGCGTCCATCGTGCAAACAAATAATGCCGCCGGGGGAAGAGTAGTCGAGCACGCGTTCCGCGATGCGATTGGCAGGCAGGCTCCAGTCCCTGCCAATCACGGTCCAAAGTACGCCCAGAAGCTGCAACTTCTGCTGCACGGATCGCATTCCGGCCCAGCGAAGACCGAATGGAGGCCTGAGGATGAGAGGCGTTACTCCGGTTTCAGCTTCTATTACGTTCTGTGCATCTGTGAATTCCCGTTCGATGAAGTCGCGCGATTTTAGCGGCAGCTTGGGATGGGTGTAGGTGTGATTACCGATCTGGTGACCCGCGGCGAACACCCTTCCCGCGACAGCCGGCAGACGGCGAACGTTTAATCCGCATAAGAAAAACGTGGCGGTAACTCTCTCTCGATCGAGATATTCGAGCAGCGTATCGGTGCTTTCGCTCGGGCCATCATCGAAGGTCAGCGCAATAGTACGCCTGCGACCAGGACCGCGGTAAATGGAAGGCCCAAAGAGCTGTGAAGATTTAGAAGCGCTTCCGTATGCGGCAACGGCGGACGCACCCCCGAAGACTGCTCCTGAGGTCAGCAATGTTAGGGTCGAGAAGCGCATTGTCCTAAGGTTAACAAAGCTTCACGGACATGACGCGCTATTGATGAGCTTTCTCCTGCGCGGGCGCGGATGCATGGTAATCGCGACGGACCCGGTCCGTGTAGGTGTCGAGCAATTGTTGGACGCGGTACTCATCGTGCGATCTCACAATCAAGCCGACATGGTGCCGCTTTTTGAGCCGCCACACCAATTCCGGTTCGGCGAAATGCGAAGTATCCGGCCATTCCTGGCGGGCAAGCGAAACCAACAGTCCCGCGTAGTGGTTCTCAATTTGCGGCAAATGGTAACTGCGGCCGTTGGCCGATGCGACCTCGATACGAGCCCATTCGGTCCACATGTTAATGCCCGTGGCCGCTTCAATCAGGTCCGAAATATTGGCGCCGCCCACGCGCGCCGAGGTCTCCAGAAAGTACAGTGCGCCATCTGCATGGGCGCGGATAAACTCCGTATGGGAAACACCATCGCGCAAGCCAAATGCCGTGAGCACCTGCGCATTCAGAGATTTGAGGCTGGTTGCGATATCCGAATCCTGCGCCAGAATGCGCGTCGTGAAAATACCACCACCGTGCGACACCTCGAGCGGAGGCGTACCGTAACCGCTGGCGATGGCAAACAACGGTTCCCCACGCGACCAGATGGAATCGACATGGTAAATTTCGCCGGGAACGAAGCGCTCGAGCACGAAAAACGATTGATCATCGCCGAGGGTGTGAATGCGCTCCCAGACGTCGTGTGGATGCTCGAACTTCTTGATACCGATCGCGCCCGCCATCAAGCGCGGCTTCAGCACCCATGGCGGCGGGGCCTGTTCGAGAAATCGCGTGATGCGCTGGTTGTTTATCGTAGCTGTGAATTCCGGAACGGGAAGTCCGTGTTCGGCAGCCCGCATACGCATAGCCAGCTTGTCGCGGAAATACCGAGTCGCCGTCTCGCCGAGGCCCGGCAAGCGCAGATGTTCCCGCAACAGCGCCGCCTTTTCCAAATCGAAATCATCCAGGGCGATGATCCGGTCGACCCGCTCCGTACGGCAAAGATGGCTCACCGCAAACAACATATGCTGCAGGTTCCATTCTTTGTCACGGTCGGGCATATAGAAGATGTCGGCAAGGGCTGCCCGCGGCCATTCGGCGACGTCTTTCAGGCTTTCAGAAGTCAGTAACAAAACGCGGCAGCCCTGTCGTCCGGCCTCCTCGAGAAAACGATGCCCCTTTTCAAAGCTGGCCAGGCACAGCATTGTCAGCGGATTCGAATTAGATTGGAAATCCTGCATGGCGGCACAGTCAGCATACTCCCTTACGCGATACGATAGTTTTATCGCCACATTCTTGTTAATCGGGCGAAGCCTCTATGCAGAAGCTCCGGCTTAAGCATCTCACCGCGATCCGTTGGTTTCACTGGATCAACTTTCCACTGCTCGCGCTGATGGTTTGGAGCGGGTTCCTGATCTATTGGGCCTACGACATTTACAGCATCGGGCCCCTCCATTTTTTCCCTAAGTGGATGTATGCGGCTTTCCACATGGACCATAAGCTTGCCGATGGAATGGCTCTGCACTTCGTAATCATGTGGCTATTTGTCGCCAACGGAATCCTATATGTGAGTTACACGATCATCTCCGGCGAGTGGCGCTATCTTGTACCGAGATCGTCGCGGACATTCAAGGAGGCCTGGGAGGTATTGCTACACGAGATAGGCTTCAGAAAGACGGTCTTGCCACAGGCGAAGTACAATGCGGCACAGCAGGTAACTTACACAGCTATCGTCCTGATGGGAGCCGGGTCCGTGCTTAGCGGGTTTGCGATTTATAAACCGGCTCAGCTCGCGTGGCTTACTATTTTGTTCGGCGGATACCAGGGGGCGCGATGCGTACACTTTTTCCTCACTCTGGTATATGTGCTGTTTTTTGTGCTCCACGTGGCGCAAGTAATTCGCGCCGGATGGAATAATTTTCGCGGCATGGTGATGGGCTACGAGTCAGTGGGCGAGCAATGAGCACCGAAGGCCGCGAACTCTCGCTTCCGGACGATCAGGCGAAGAAATTTCTGGCCAGAAGAACGCGCCGTAGTTTTCTAGCCGGAGGGATCGCGACAGTAGCGGGAATCGGGGCATACGAGTGGCTGCGCTCGGGAGATGACAACGGAGCGCCCTGGGCGCAACGACGTGTTCTGGACTTTAACGGGAAGCTCTCGCAAGCTTATCTGAGCAACACTCATCTGATGCCCGAGTTCTCTGTTTCGGACGTCAGACCCTTGAAGCCGAACGGCAATATCGGACTGAAAGATGACCCGGACGATTGGGAATTAGCGGTCGATACGGGGCTCGGATCACCGTTGGCGCTGGCCCTCAGGGACATTCAAGTTTTACCGAAGGTCAACTTAGTTACTCGATTCTGCTGCATTGAGGGTTGGAGTACGGTGGTGCACTGGGCGGGTGCGCGGTTCTCCGATTTCACGAAGCGCTATTACCCACCCGGCCGGCCGTTGGCGCAATTTGTCTATATGCGGACGCCGGATGAGGAGTACTATGTGGGTCTGGATATGAAAAGCGCGCTGCATCCGCAAACTCTGCTCGCTTACGAGATGAATGGCTCGCCGTTGACGAACGAGCATGGCGCGCCGTTGCGCCTCGTCATTCCGGTGAAGTACGGTATTAAGAACATAAAGCGCATTGGAACCATTCAATACACGAACAAAAGGCCGGGTGATTATTGGGCAGAAGAAGGCTACGACTGGTTTGCAGGGCTTTAGACGCGCGAGCTCAAACGCCATTGTGCGCGGTCTGAAATTGAGTAAGATCTGGCATGGAACCGAAACTATACTGCGGTACCTCAGGATTTGCATACGATAGCTGGCGACCGGAGTTTTATCCCGAGAAGCTGCCGGCGTCAAAATTTCTGGCGCATTATGCGACGCGTCTAAATGCGGTCGAAATCAACTACACGTACCGCCGCCTGGCTTCGGTAGCCACGTTTGAGAAGTGGATTCAAGCCACGCCGGACGAGTTTCTCTTCCTCCCCAAAGCGCATATGAAGATCACACATTCATTCAAGCTGGAAGGGGCCGAAGAGTTCACTCGCGTTTTTCTTGAATCGTTGATGCCGCTGCAACAGGCGAGCAGGCTGGGTCCCATCCTGTTCCAGCTTCCGCCCAGCTTTCGTGCCGATCCGGCGAAGCTGGCGACATTTCTAAGCATTCTGCCGCGGTCCGTGCGTTACGCGTTTGAGTTTCGAAACGCGAGCTGGTTTACCGACAGAACGTACGAGACACTGCGCTCGGCAAACGCCGCACTCTGTCTGGCTGAAAACGAAAACCTGGAAACGCCGCACGTGCTGACGGCGGATTTCGTATATTTGCGTCTGAGAAAACCCGACTACACGGAATCGGAGCTGGCGGGCATCGCGCATCGGGTTAAACAGTATCAGGCCAACGGGTATCCGACTTTCGCGATCTTCAAGCATGAGGACACGCCGGCAGGAGCCCTAAATGCCGAGCGCCTGCTTCAGGAGCTGAAGCCGGCAGCCGTGGCCTCGGCCTGACACAATCGAAACACAGGGCCAGCCGCCTAATATCAAACCGAAAGTAAACGAAAATAGCCGGTTTTCCGGGCGCCTCATGCTCAGACCAGGACAACTTCTACGCCCTTCGACCGAAGCTTTTCAACTTGCGGCTCCGGGGCGCCCACATCGGTAATGACCCGATGAATCGACCGGAAATCGGAGATGACATTGAGGCTGCGGTGGCCAAATTTGCTCGAATCCGCAATAACGGTGACTTGAGCGGCGGATTCCATCACGCGGCGATTCAGTTGTGCTTCCATGATGTCGAGTGTCGTTAAACCGACCTCGGGATCAAGCCCGACCGTGCTCATGAAGCAGTGATCGGCATGCAAGGAGTGCATCATCTGCTCGGCATGCGGTCCGACGAAGGCAGTGGACGGATGGCGAAGGAATCCGCCCACCATCACCAGCGAAAGATGCGGGATTTCGTAAAGCTTGGTTGCAATGTTCAGAGCGTAGGTAATGACGGTGATGCTATCGATGTTCTTCTGGCGTATTTGCGATGCGAGTTCGGCAGATGTTGAGCCAGTACACAGAATCACAGTCTGCAAGGTCTTGATGAGCTGCACCGCCGCTTGTGCAATCCGAACCTTCTCCTCGTGA
This sequence comes from uncultured Acidobacteriaceae bacterium, assembly GCA_963842195.1. GTDB lineage: Bacteria > Acidobacteriota > Terriglobia > Bryobacterales > Bryobacteraceae > Bog-105. The sequence goes on along the minus strand of CAWJFN010000013.1, from coordinate 915,290 downwards.
TGCATGCCCTCGCGGACCTTCAACGGGTGTTCCGGAGTGGCAGCAAGCGGTCGAATGCCGCCGCCATGGGACCGGACGAGTTCGCCGCTCGCCGACAATGCGTCCAGGTCGCCGCGCGCGGTAACTGCAGAGATCCCAAAGCGCCTCACCACTTCGTCCACAGTGATTCTTCCGTTTTGTCCGAGAACGCCGAGGATCTCGCGGCGCCGCTCTTCAGCAAGTGGCCGATCCTGCTTTGTCTTTGTCATGGTGATGCTTTCAACTGTCTCGTGGCGAAGCGGTGCGGAATAAAGTGCTGCATCAACTGTGGTGTTATCTTATCGTAAGTTCCGTTTTTGGCCAACTGTTTTCTTTCGAAAACTATCTTTTGCTTTCGTTTGAGCAGGCCTTATCGGCGGCGTGCTCGCCTGGCCGGGACGGGAACCGCCCATCTTCGGCGCACGTTTGTAAAAGGTGGACAATCAAGAAGATTCCTGAAAATGGGAGATTGAATCGTGGCTGCAACGAGCGCCGTAATCGCTACTGCGCAAACTTCCGCAAGACAGCGAGTCCAAATTGGCGGCATCGCGTGGTACGTGTGGTGCGCCGTGCTCGCCGTGACGTCGTCGATGATCGGAGCGCACTGGGACATCTCATGGCACACCTCGATCGGGCGCGATACCTTCTGGACGCCCGCGCACATGGCGATCTATTTGTGCGGCGTGCTTTCCGGTGTGGCCTTTGGCTACCTCATTCTGTCGACAACGTTCTCCAGCGCGGCTCACTTGCGCAACGCGTCGGTGCGCATCTGGGGCTTCCGTGCACCGCTGGGCGCGTTCATTGCATCCTGGGGCGGCATAGCCATGCTGACGTCTGCGCCCTTTGACAACTGGTGGCACAACGCATACGGTCTGGATGTAAAGATCGTCAGCCCGCCGCACATCGTTCTCTTCGTGGGAACTTATGCGGTCCTGGTGGGCACGCTGGTGCTGATCGCCGGTCACATCAATCGCACGGATGCGAACGGCACAGAAAGAGGTCGCGCGCTTTTCTTGTACGTGACAGGAGTGGCCCTGGTGATGGTGATGATCCTGTTGATGGAATACACCACGCGGCCGCTCTTGCACAGTTCGACGGCGTATGTGGGCATGTCGCTGCTGGTTCCTGTGGTTCTGGCCGTGGGCTCGCGCACTACGGGAAAGCGGTTTGCCATGACAATTGTCGCGAGCATTTACAGCCTCATCCTCGTCGCGCTGATCCAAATTCTGCCGCTGTTCCCTGCAGAACCGAAATTGGGACCGGTCTACCAGCACGTCACTCACTTCGTCCCGCCGCAGTTTCCGATTCTTCTGATCGTACCGGCACTGGTGCTGGACCTCTTGTGGACGCGTACGGGACGATGGAACCGCTGGGCTTTGGCGATTGTGAGCGCAGCGCTCTTTCTGGGCGTGCTGGTCGCTGTTGAGTGGCCGTTTGCGCACTTCCTGATGTCGAGCGCGGCACGCAATCGCTTCTTCGGAACGATGTACGTCTACTACGGCGCTCCTCCCACCTCGTACCTGGTTCGGAATCTGTTCTACGGCACCGAGACGACAGCTGGGTTCTGGCGGGGGATTCTTCTCGCTTTTGGATTGGCGACGCTTTCGTTTCGGATCGGGATCTCGGGCGGCGAATGGATGCGTCGTGTGCAGAGGTAGCGGCCCGATGTCGAGAGCGTTGCGGGTGTTAGCCGCTCTTGGCGCTTGTGCTTTGTTCGCCCAGGCCCACATTGGCAGCCCTGACATTTACCTGGACGCGAAGGCTGGACCGTATCCGTTGTTCATCACGGTTCGGCCGCCGGTGGTGATACCCGGCGTTGCCGAGATCGAGGTCCGCAGCGAATCCGCCGCCGTCCGCACAATTCAAGCCGTGCCGCTACCCATGACCGGACCGGGCACGAAACTGGCTCCTGTTCCGGAGAATTTGAAGGCCTCCGGCTCCGACTCACAGTTCTTCACGGGATCGCTCTGGATGATGGCTGCTGGCTCGTGGCAGGTGAAGATCACGGCCACAGGCGATAAGGGAACCGGGATCATATCTGTCCCGGTGCCCTCAGCCGCGCTCACGACCAGGACAATGCAGACCGGCTTAGGTGTGCTGCTTTCGGTCCTGATGGGATTCCTGGTATTAGGCGCAATTGCCATGACGGGGGCAGGCGCACGCGAAGCGACCCTCCCGGTTGGCGCTGTTCCGGATTTGCATCGCAGGCGAAAAGGAATCACCACCATGGCGATCACCGCAATGGTCGTCGGAACAGGGCTGTGGTATGGCCGGCAATGGTGGAACAGCGATGCCGCTGCTTATCGCAGCCGTATTTACAAGCCCCTCAAGATGCGCGCGTCGATAAGCAACGGTCTCCTTAGATTGCAGTTGAGCGATCCCGGATGGCTGCCTTCGAACGTGCGTTATGGCGCATTGCCTCGCGTGCGAAGTGTCGATGATCTGATCCTCGATCACAACCATCTCATGCACCTTTACGTTATCCGCGAGCCTGGGTTGGATGTGGTTTATCATCTGCACCCGGAGCAGACTGGTCCTGGTGAGTTTCAGTTGAGCCTACCAAGCATGCCTGCGGGCAGCTATCGTCTATACGCAGATATTGTGCATCAGAACGGGTTTCCCGAGACGCTTACTTCGTCTATCGCGATCGGAACCCTCCGCGGCCGGGATCTGAGGGGTGACGATGCAGCCGGCGTGGCCGCGCCATGGCAGAGATCCGCAGAAACGCAAACGCAATTTGTTCTTCCCGATCGTTATCGGATGGAGTGGATTCCGCCATCGAGCGGCTTGCGAGCGCGGCAGCCTGTGTTGTTCCGATTTCGAATGCTGGATGTCTCGGGCAGGCCGCCTTCGGACATGGCGCTTTACATGGGAATGCTGGGACATGCGGCGTTCGTGAAGACCGACGGAACGGTTTTTGCACACGTTCACCCGACCGGGTCCGTCTCTATGGCGGCGTTCATGAAAGCACAGGAGCAGATTGCGGGTGACGGTATGGCGGGAATGGACATGTCCAATGCCGCAGGGTTGCCGAACGAAGTAAGTTTTCCTTTTGGGCTGCCGAGCTCCGGGCGTTATCGTGTATTCGTTCAGATGAAGCATGGCAGCACGGTGGAGACGGGAATTTTCGACCTGGACGCGCAGTGATCCGGGGCCTAAGAAACGTGCAAAACGGGCACGGCATCAATCGCGTCCGCGCAAAGAACTGACGTATTCTCTCCTGTTTTCGCGGCGCGTATCCGTGCCCTTTGTAGGCTCCAAACAACACGTGCAAAACGGGCACGGCATCAATCGCGTCCGCGCAAAGAACTGACGTATTCTCTCCTGTTTTCGCGGCGCGTATCCGTGCCCTTTGCACTGTCTGGCAAAATCAAAAGGTGTTTGTAGGGCATTATGCTGTCGCGCTCGCTGCCAAACGAATGGCTCCGAAGACGTCATTGGGCTGGAGTTTTGTAGCAGTCCAGTGGCTCGACATATTGTGGGTGCCTTTGGTCCTGCTCGGGATTGAGAAGGTCCGGATTGTTCCGGGCTTTCTCGCAGCTAGCCCGCTGGATTTGTATTACATGCCTTGGACGCACAGCCTGGCAATGGCACTCGTCTGGTCGTGGCTGTTCTATCGAGTAACTAGGGTGCCTGCGTTGGGTCTGTGCGTGTTCTCCCACTGGGTGCTCGATTTCATTGCCCACTGGCATGACCTTCCGCTGTGGAAGGCCGGTCCCTATGTAGGTTTGGGATTGTGGAGGTCTCAAGCCGCGACGTTTGGGACCGAAGCCGCATTGTTAGTGCTTGGATTGCTCATATACCTGCGAGTGACACGTGCGAGAAGCCGCGTGGGCCGGTGGGCGATGCCGCTGTTCGTTGTGATGTTGATTCTGATTAACATTGTGAACATCTACGGGAAACCACCCTCGCATATTACGACGATGGCGGCAATTCTCGCCGAGAACACATACTTCGCCCTCGCTTGTGTCGCGGCGTGGTTGGATCGCTTGCGCGAGCCGATCATAGCGGATCGGTCGCCAGCTCGGTCTATTGTGCCTGCAAATTAACGATGCGGTCCGGCATGGGCGCGGGTTTGCCGAGCAGGTCTAAAACAGTAGATGCGAAGTTCAAGCTATCGTACGGCGTGTCGATACTTCGGACCGGCACTCCCGCGCCTGCCATCATCCATACCGAATGCGTCGAGATCCGCAGGAAGCTGCCGTGGTTGCCTCCGGGATTGAAGTTGCGCGCGTTGAAATTCCAGTGATCGGCCGCGAAGACCTGAAAATCGGGCTGCACGAGTTGGCGCAATCGCCTCTCATAGCGCAGCAACAATGGCGACGTATTCGGAGGCCCGGGTACGTTGTCGGAGATGGGCGAGAACTGTTCCGTAACCCCGATGACGCCGTTCGAATATCGGCATTTATGAATCGCTGCAAACCAATCGCGCTCCGAGTGCCAACTGGATAGCCACAGCGCCCGGTCGCCATGGATTTTCAACTCAGGGTCTTCGAATAGTTGCAGTGGAAGCGTTGGCGTCCAAGGAGCCGATATCCACGAGATGTGTCCTGTCTCTTCCTGACACAAACGTTTGATGGGCCGCAGCGTGATTTCGCCGGCGTCGTTTTGCAAAATTAGAAGCTGTTTGTCTTCGTCGCCGTATAGCCAGTACACGTTCTTTGCGCCTGCCTCCGCGGCGGCATCGGCAGGTAGCCGCATCGCCACGAAGTCCACGGGGCGCGATGACAAAGCGGGCTGGGGGTTGTTCCGGACGCGTTGACTTACTAAGAGCGAAAAGTAGTCGATGTGGCGAAAGGATCGCTCCTCATCGAGGTCTCCCCGCTCGCTCAAGACCAGACCGTCCGCAGCGGGACCTGCCACGTAATGCTGAAGCTGGAACACATCATTGTTTTCGCCGAGCGACATCTCAGGCACGTAATCGGAAACTTTTTTGTTGAAGGCGTGTTCGGAATCGAAATCGATGCTTAGCAACGCGCGCAAATGCGCGAGGTAGCTTTGGTACTCGTCCAACTCAGTCTGCCATTTCTCCAGTTGTTCGCTTTGGCGGCGAGCCGCTTTGTCGAGTCCTTGCGATTTCTCGTCGCGCGACCATCTCTTAGATCCGGCTTGGCGCGCCTGCTTGCGCGTCTCGATCTCGCGCTTCAAGGCCGCCAGTTCTTCGTCTAATTCTTCAATAGTTGTTGCCCATGAATCGCGATTCCGGGCGATCGTTTTCATGAGGCAGGTAGCTGCAGCTCGCCGGATCTTAACGTTAAGATCTGGCCTGGAGAGTTGCTGAAGAAGAACGTGAATTTTGTTCAGATCGCTGTTGCGTAAGTGAACCGATGCACGCTCGTTTCCGTCCAGGTCGAGCCACGCTGTCGGATAGTGCTGCGCCTCCCCTGCCAGGTAGAACGAAGCTGTGCTCGGAGTAATTACGCGTTCCACCAGCGGGTCGAGGCCCTTGAGTTTGAAATCGCTGAGCTGATGCCTGTTGGTGATGACATGATGAGCGCCGCCCAGCGGAGTACTGAGCAGGTCGGGCAGGCTGAACGCCTGGCTGAAAATGCCTGGCACGTTGTTCATGCCATGATCGGATACCACGACCAACAGCGTTTCTTTTGCGAGCGGTCCAGCCTGAATGATGGACCAGATGCGTCCCGCAACAGAATCGAGATGCGTCAGCACTTCGTCCAAAGCAGCGGGCTGATTTGTGGCGTGACCTTGATGATCGACCTCGCCGGCATAGAGGTCAAGGTAAAGCACGCCGGGATTGGCGAGCCCCACAAAAACGTCGCGTTCGGTCTCGTCGCGCCAGCATCTCCTCTAGTGAGGGGCTGAATCCGTTTTCAAGCAGCGAAACCCAGGTCTTCGATGAGAAGCGATCCTGCAGTACGCGCTTGAGGGTTGTGAAGCGCACGCCGCGTTGAAAGAGCTGAAAACTCTGCAGAACCTCGGAAGGCTGGAAGTGGTCGATCAGCAGCGGGATCCCGGCTGCATCCAAGACTTCGACTCCGGGCATGTCCGTGCGGTACGATCGTGCGTAACTGAGATAAAAGGGAAAGAAATTCAGATAATCGTAAACACGCCCCGTGTAGCGGTCGTATTCGACGTTGCCGCGTATTACGGCATGATCGCCAGTATCTAACATGGACCACGATGGGGCAGACAGACTAATGCCGCGGGTGTAGAAGTTTTCGAACACCGTCCCCTGTTCAAGGAAGATTTTGCTGAACCAGGGCAGGCGAGATTTGCCCGTGGCCGGATCGATTTGCCGCATCGATTCGTACAGACGATCGGCATTCAGGCCATCAATTTTTATGATGACGACGCGGCGTGCCATGTGCGCAGAATTGGAAGCCGCTGGCGGCTCCTGTGCCCACGCCGCGGTCAGCCAGAGACAGAAGGCGGCGGCGAAGCGGCGAGTCACTTCGGAATTTCCGCGGCGCTCGAGCTCAGCGTGACCTGGCGCGGCAGCGCTGTAACACCGGTATGTGCAGAACGGCTGCGTCCGATCGTCGAGAGTGCGTAAAGGCACCTATCTTGAATTGCCGCATCATGCGTAAGGTCTCGCAAACGCCAGAGCGTGGTTCTAGCTTGCTGCTCGATATCGGCCGATCGTGCCTGCGGCAATAGTTGTGCAAGCTCTCGCACAGAGGATTGAATGCGATCAGGGGCGAAGGCGACCTCGGGCTGAGTGCCCGGCTCGGTAACCGTCTTCAGAAATTCCAGATCAGCCTTGATTCGGCGCTCGCGATCGAGTGTAGCCAGATTGTTGCCGGTCGATTTGGCGCGCTGAGTGTACATTCCGAACGTCGCATAATGCAGAAAACCGGCTGCAACCGCGGCCGTATGGCTTCGTCCGAAGGATGCGAGTTCGACCCGCCGGGTCTTGTCGATGCGCGCCGCAAGAGCGCCGTCCGGAGCCGATTCCGCGAGCAAACGCTGATAACGCGTGAAAGACGCCTGCAGTTCGCGTTCCGGAGATGCCTCCAGCGGGTTCACCGATAGCTCATTGATTCGCTCCTGCATCTGTTTTCTCAGCGCCGGATCGAGTTGATCGTCGAGAGCGATGGCCACGCGGAACTGTGAATAACAGTCAAGCCGGGACGTCCGATCCATCGCGGAGCCGTGGCGGGCTGCTACAAAGTCATACAGGTCGGCACCGGCATAGTAATACCAATTTGTGAAGTGCGAAATCCCGATAACGCCACCGGTGATCTCATTCACTGTGCGCTGGGTAAGTTCATGACGCCGCACGTGCAGTTTGTCCCTGAAATCGAGTAGCAGCAACGGCAGCTTCGGATAGCTCATACTGTAAACGCCCAGCGGGATCAACCGAATCGAGTGATCGCCGGATTCTCCAACCGGGAGCAAGCGTCCATCCCGATCAACTGATCGCGTGAACTCAGCGCTATGCCAATCTTTAAGCCGCCCATCCGTCCACGGATTTTTTATGTTGAGCAGCTTCCAGAGTGGACCCAGCGCGGTGCCCGGAGCCGGAGGCGCAGCATTCAGGGGAAACCACAACATTGCGTACTCGCCTGCTGTGCCGCCCAGTTGCAATGGTTCGAAAACAAGTCCGGTCTTTTCCGCGCATTGACGTAGTAGTTCCCAGTTACGGCTGCGAATCCGTTCCTGTTCTAAAGCCGCCTCTTCGCCGAGCCGGGCCGCGCCGCGCGCAGTAACGAATCCGCCGAGCAGGCGCGTTCTGAGATCGAGCCGCGCGATGACGGTGTTCAACTCCTGCTGAGTGAGGCCACCATCGCCAACGGGTGCCTGCCTTAAGTACCCGATCGCCTCCTCCAGATGCAATCGCTCGTGGTCAATCTCGTTGGAGCGATACGCGCGCGAGGATGCTCGAACTGGCATTGTCATCGGATCGAGCATGGTCCATTGAAGAATGTCCCTGCCGATAGCCGACACCATCGGATGCTGCGGTGCGGTCAAGTCCATCAAGGGCTTAATATCCCGGCTCACGTTTGTGGAACCTTCGCCCACACGCCAGTAGAAGAACGGGATCGCCGCCAGCATTCTCTGTCCTATTGCGAGGCGGGAATAGCTCAGTAGCCAAATGTAAGAGAGGCGATCGTTGTCCGAGTCTTCATCGCCCAGTGTGTCCCTCAAAATAGATACGAGCGGCACATCTTTCTTGCCACCCGGGGCTGCACATTCACGGCAAAAAAGAGTGAGCAATTGCGCGGAGTCGCCCGCCCGTGATGATTTCCAGTAAAATTTCTGACTGCCTCTTCCGGACTCTGCGCGCTCAATTGCAACCGTTGCCGGAGTGGCGACGCCGACCGGCAGAATCAGGCCCAGCCAAAACAGACACAGACAAAAAATGATCCGCGGCAGAACCATCGTGAGTAAGCGAGACCTATCAATACTGACGAGCAGCGAGTAATCCCTGTTCCAGCGCCCTCTTAGATGGCGCTAATCGACGTACTGCGACGTACTGTTGGATGCGTGGAACTGCGGGGAAGTCGCTCGACTGCATGTTACGGTAGAAAAGAGTGCAATTCGATACAACGCTGAATGTGACATGGCTGTTGCTCGGCCTCACAGCGTTTTTCGCCACTATCGCTACCGGGATCCGGCGCGCCGACCGGCGTGCATCGGCGTGGTTGCACATTGTGGGTGTCGCGCTCATCGTCGCGGCGCTTTTCCCATACATTTCCGCTACCGACGATTCCGTTCAACTCGAACAGTTTCACGCGCAACATGACCGTCACCATTCGGGCAAACAGAGCCAGAAGAACGACCTAATACGACTCTACGAGACGATGGATTCGCCCCTGCTCTGCCGTACGCACCAGGTGGCAATCACTCTATGTTTTGTATCGCTCGTTCAAGACGTCACAATCACGTGCGTTGAGCGAATCGCCCCTCTTGTCTCCGGCCGTTCACCTCCATTAGCGATCGCATAGGCAATAGCCGCAACAGCTCACATTGACAACTGGAGGTCAGAATGCAGCGCCATAAATGGCGTTTGTACTTCAGTCTCCTGTTCGCCGCGGCTTCGATGGCGCAGACCGCTAATTCGTCGCGGCCCCTTACATGGCAGGACACTGAAGCAAAGTTTAGAGCCAATAATCCGACTCTTCTGGCGGGCAAAGTCAATATCGACGAGGCGCGCGCCGATGAGATTACGGCGTACTTGCGTCCGAATCCTGACCTGAACATTGTCGCCGACGATTTGGGCTTTTTCACGTACTCGCCGTTTCAGCCGACGGCCAATGCCATTCTCGCCGGATCGGTTTCATACCTGCACGAACGCAGACATAAACGCGAACTCCGGCTGGAAAGTGCCGAAAAGACTACCTCGATCGCGATCTCCACGCAGGCCGACCTCGAACGCAATCTGCTGTTCAATTTGCGCGATGCGTTCGTGCGCGTGCTCCTATCGAAGGCAGTGCGCGAGGTCGCGAAGGAAAACCTCGAATACTACGACAAGCAGATTGAAATCAATCGCACGCGTTACCAGGCGGGGGATGTGTCGCAGGTCAATTTCCAGCGAGTCGAGCTGCAGCGCGTGCAGTTTGAGTCCGACCTTGCCACTGCAGAGGTGAATCTGAGGACCGCGAAGATTGACCTGTTGCAGTTCCTGCACGACCGCACACCGCTGGAAGAATTTGACGTAGCGGAGAATTTCGATTTCGAGGAGCCGGCGACGACTCTGGAGGAGATGCGCACGACCGCTTTGGCAACGCGGCCCGATCTGAAAGAGGCCGAGCAGTCATTAGACAAAGCGCGCACGGACCACCGGCTAGCCGAAGCGAACGGCTCCACGGATCCCACCTGGAGCGTTGACGTGGGGCGGCAACCGCCACTTACTTTTTATGCGGGAGTCAGCGTATCAATACCGCTCCGCATCTTCGACCGGAATCAGGGTGAGAAGGTCAAGACCCAACTCGATATCGGCCGTAATGAGAAGCTTCAGGACGCCGCGCAGCTCGCGGTGGTACACGATGTTGATTCTGCATACGCCACTCTGCAAAACACCCTGGCGCTGCTGCGGCCGTACAAATCGAAGTACTTGAAAGAGGCCGAAAGCGTTCGCGATACGGTGTCATTCGCCTATATGCACGGCGCCGCCTCATTGCTGGATTTTCTCGATGCCCAAAAAGAATATCGAGACACACGGCTCAATTATCTGAACCTGGTCGGCTCATATATGAGCGCGGCTAACCAAGTGAATTTTTCGATAGGACGTGAGGTGATTCGATGAAACGGGCGGGATGTGCTGTTGCCGCCGCGATGCTGCTAGCTTTGTTGGCTACAAGCTGCGGCTCGAGAGAAAAAGCCAGCGCTGCCGAAATGGCGCCGCCACAGGCCAAAGTCCAGGAGGTGCCCGATTTAAACCTGGTCAAAGTCGATCATCCGGAACGGTTTACTTTAGTTGCCGCGGGTCAGCGGGAAGACGTGCCCTCGTTGAGTGCCACTGGCGTCGTCAATCCCGATATCGAAAAATCCATCCCTGTGATCTCACTTGCCTCCGGCCGGGTGATAGAAATCGATGCGAAGTTAGGCGACTATGTTAAACAAGGGCAGTTATTGCTGAAGATACTCAGCAATGACATCGCCGCCGGCTTCCAGACTTACAATCAGGCGAAGGCGGACGAAGCGCTCGCGCATAAGCAACTCGACCGCGCCAAGCTTCTGTACGAGCATGGCGCGATCTCGCTAAATGATCTACAGGTCGCCGAGGATATAGAAGAGAAGGCGAGAGTCAGCCTGAACGCCGCAGCACAGACCCTGAAAAACATGGGCGGGGATCTGGATCACGAGAGCCCCATTGTGAATGTCGATGCTCCCGTTTCAGGAACGATTGTCGAACAAAACGTAACCAAATCAGCCGATGTGCATACACCCGACAATCAGCCGAATCTGTTCACCATTGCAGACCTGTCCCGCGTGTGGGTGATCTGTGACGTATATGAGAACGATCTGCCTATGATCCGGCTCAACGATCGCGCCGATGTCCGGCTCACGGCTTATCCAGACCAGTCCTTTCGCGGACGCATCAGCAACATCGGCCAGGTCCTGGATCCTAATATTCGCAGCGCCAAGGTTCGTATCGAGTTGAACAACCCCGGTATCATGCGCGCCGGAATGTTCGTCACGGCCAAGTTTTACGGACAACACGGCAAAACCTACGCTGCGGTTCCAGCGCAGTCTGTATTGCACCTGCATGATCGCGATTGGGTTTTCGTCCCGGCGGGCGATGGCCAGTTCCGGCGCACGGAGATCACCAGCGGTAAGGCCGCCGACGGAATGCAGGAGGTTATCGGGGGAATTGCGCCTGGCCAGCAAGTGGTTAGCAATGCGCTTGCGCTGGAGGCCGAGAGCCAGCAGTAGCCGGCTATCGCGAGACGTAGATGATTCGCGCATTCGTCGATTATTCATTACGGAACAAACTGTTGGTCATCGCAGTGGGCCTTCTACTGCTGGCGTGGGGGGCGCTGTCGTTCAAAAATCTTCCTGTCGAAGCCTATCCGGATGTTGCCAACAACTACGTTCAAGTGATTACACAGTGGCCTGGACGCGCAGGCGAGGAGGTTGAGCAGCAGGTCACGATTCCGATCGAGGTGCAGATGAGCGGCATTCCTCATCTTGCAAACATCCGCTCGATTTCCGAGTTTGGGTTGTCCGTACTCACGATGAACTTCGATGATGAATCGAATAACGACTGGAATCGTCAGAAAGTCCTGGAGCGGCTTTCCGGCGTAACACTCCCGGCGAATCTCCAACCTAACATCGGCCCCGATTACAGTCCGGTTGGACAACTTTACTGGTACACGCTCAAGAGCACCAATCCGAAATATGACCTGATGGAACTCAAGTCGCTAGAGGATTGGGTGATCGAGAAGCAGCTCAAATCGGTTCCCGATGTGATCGATGTTTCAAGCTTCGGCGGCATCACGCGCGAATATCAGGCTCAGGTCAATCCCGACAAGCTGATCTCCTACAAGCTTGGAATCGGGGATGTCGAGGAGGCGCTGACAAACAACAATGTCAATGCCGGCGGCAGCTTCATTCAGACCGGGCGACAGCAGGTAAATGTCCGGGAAGTCGGCCTTTTTCAGAACATCAGGGACATCGGTAAGGCTGTTTTGAAGACCGAGAACGGCACACCAATTCTGGTCAACGATATCGCGTTTGTTACACAAGGTCCGAAGATCCGGCTTGGCCAAATAGCGAAATCGACTCATCTGAAAAACGGTTTGATCCTGGACGAACCGGATGTTATTGAAGGCATCGTCCTCCTGCGCAAAGGCGCCAACGGTGACGCGATGCTGACAGCGCTGCATGAGAAAGTCGAATTTCTGAACAGTCATTTTCTGCCGGCCGGCGTGAAGATTGTTCCATTTCTCGATCGCAGCGACCTGGTGCATTTCACCACGCACACTGTGATGCACAACCTGACAGAGGGAATCCTGCTCGTCTCGATCATTCTGTTTCTGTTTCTAGGGAACGTGCGGTCGGCGCTGATTGTGGTCTTGACGATTCCGTTTGCGCTGCTGTTCGCTTCTATTTGTCTTGATCTCAGTCATGTTCCCGCAAATCTTTTGTCACTGGGCGCGCTCGACTTTGGGATGGTCGTCGACGGATCGGTCGTGGTGGTTGAGAACGTGCTCAGGCACATCAGTCGCGAGCGCGGCGAACGGAGTGTCATGGACCTTATCCGCGAAGCCGTTCACGAAGTGCAGCGGCCAGTATTTTTCGCACGCGCCATCATCATTACCGCCTATTTGCCGATCTTCACGCTGCAGCATGTCGAAGGAAGACTGTTCCGGCCCATGGCGCTGACTGTAGCCTTCGCGTTGATTGGCGCTCTGCTGTTCTCACTTTCGATTCTCCCCGTAATGGCACTCCTGCTGTTCGGCCCAAACACCCGCGAGTGGCACAATCCGATCCTGGCGGCGCTCATTCGCGGATACCGGAGATCGCTTGAATGGTTCATGAGCACACTCGGGCGTCGTTTGATTGTGGTTGGAACCGCAGCCGGACTCCTGCTGTTTGCTGTGTTCCTGATGGTGAGCGGCGCGATCGGTTCAGAGTTTCTACCGCACCTGGACGAAGGCGCAATTTGGGCGCGCGGAACGCTAGCCCCGAGCACCGGCCCCGAAGAAGGAGAGCGCGTAATGCGGAGGGCTCGCCTTGCGTTTGCGAGCTTCCCGGAGGTAACGAAGGTAGTCAGCCAGGTTGGCAGACCGGACGACGGTACGGATGTGTCTCTGTTCTCAAATACCGAGTATTTCGTCGATCTGAAGCCGAAAGAGCAATGGCGGCCAGTGTTCAATCGTGATAAGGAAGAATTGATCCGGGCCATGGACCGCGAAGTCGAGAAAATTCCCGGCGCACTTTGGAACTTCTCGCAGCCGATCGCCGACAACATGGAAGAGGCAGTCAGTGGCGTCAAGGGCGAACTCGCGATCAAAATTTTCGGGACAGATCTGCCTGAACTCGAGAGGAAAGGCGACGAGATTGTTCGCGTGATGCAGAGCATACGGGGCGTTCAGGATCTCGGGCTTTTTCGCGTCATTGGTCAACCCAATCTAAACATCGCCGTAAATCGTGAGCGCGCCGCTCGCTACGGCATCAATGTATCGGATATTCAGGATGCGATCGAAACTGCGATTGGCGGGAAAGCAGTTGGACAGGTTCTCCGGGAGGAGCAGCGTTACGATCTGGTGGTTCGCTATCAGCCGCAGTATCGAACGACGGAGGATGCAATCCGGGATATTCGAATCCTTGCGCCCTCCGGAGAACGTGTTTCTCTCGATCAGCTTTGCGACATCAAGATGCTGGACGGCGCCTCCCAAATTTATCGGGAAGACAATTCGCGATACGTGGCCATCAAGTACAGCGTGCGCGGCCGCGACCTCGGCAGCACAGTGGAAGAAGCGATCAGGCGCGTAAATCGCGAAGTAAAGCTGCCGGCCGGTTACTCGCTGCAATGGGCGGGCGAATATGCGAGCGCCAAACGTGCCAATGCGCGGCTCGCGGTGATTGTTCCGGTAACGGTTGCCGTGATTTTCTTCCTGCTGTACTCGATGTTCGGCTCGTTCAAATGGGCGGGGCTTGCCATGATCAGCCTGGGACTGTCGCCCATCGGTGCGCTGTTCGCGCTCTACTTCACCGGCACGCACTTCAGCGTTTCTTCGGGAATCGGAACGCTTGCTCTGTTCGGTGTGGCGGTGGAGACCGGCGTGATCATGATCGAGTACATCAACCAGTTGCGGGCCCGCGGTTACAACGTCCATGAAGCGGCGGTTGAGGGCGCAGTGTTGAGGCTTCGCCCCATCATGATGACGATGCTGGTGGCGACTCTGGGCCTTCTACCGGCTGCCATTTCCACCGGCATCGGCTCCGATTCGCAGAAACCATTCGCAATCGTCATCGTCGGCGGGCTTAGTGCGACCCTTCTGCTGAGCATTTACGTGCTCCCCACCGTTTATACCTGGATTGCCGGCGATCGCGATGTGCTCCCCGCGTACGAACCTAATCTCGCGGAACCAGCATAGTAGCTCCAGCAGCGGTAAAAGTACCATGTCCCGGTTGCAGAGTGCTCTGCGTCCTGTTGTCGAAAACTCATGAGAGCACTCTGCTGGTACGGCAAAGAAGACGTTCGCGTCGAGACAGTTCCGGACCCGAAGATTCTGGATTCGGGCGACATCATCATCAAAGTCACGTCGACCGCCATTTGTGGTTCTGACTTACACCTTTACGACGGCTTCATGCCGACCATGGAGAAGGGGGACGTTCTCGGTCATGAGCCGATGGGCGAGGTGGTCGACGTTGGCGCGTCTGTCAAGAAGTTCAAAGTTGGCGATCGAGTCGTGGTTCCCTTCACCATTTCGTGCGGCAATTGCTTCTTTTGCAAGCAGGGGCTGTTCTCGCTGTGCGACACATCGAACCCAAATGCCGATCTGGCACGCAAGGCGATGGGCCAGTCTCCGGCAGGGTTGTTCGGCTACTCGCACATGCTCGGCGGATTTCCGGGCGGCCAAGCCGAGTTCCTGCGTGTACCGTTTGCAGATGTCGGGCCGATCAAGATTCCCGATGGCGTGCCCGATGAGAAAGTCTTGTTTCTGTCCGACATTTTCCCGACCGGATATATGGGCGCGGAGAACGCCGAAATTCAGCCCGGCGAGACAGTCGCCGTCTGGGGCTGCGGTCCTGTAGGCCAGTTTGCGATCCAGAGCGCATGGATGCTGGGCGCCGGCCGCGTGATCGCGATCGACCGCGTGCCGGAACGCCTGAAGATGGCTCAGGAGAAGGGTAAGGCGGAGATCATCAATTTCGGTAACGAAGATGTCCACGACCGCCTTATGGGGATGACCGCAGGCCGCGGCCCCGACCGGTGCATCGATGCGGTGGGAACCGAATCCCACGTGGGAAAAAGCCCTGACACATGGATGGACAAGGTCAAGACGGCGGTGATGCTCGAAACCGACCGGCCTCACGTGCTGCGCCAGGCGATTATGTGCTGCCGCAAAGGCGGAACCATTTCAGTGCCGGGTGTTTATATCTCGATGGTGGACAAGATTCCGTTCGGCGCGGCAATGAACAAGGCGCTGACGTTCAAAATGGGCCAGACGCACGTGCCTCGTTATCTTGGACCGTTATTGCAGAAGATTTTGGACGGCGCGATTGATCCGTCGTTCGTCATCACGCACCGCGTTGGTCTTGAAGATGCTCCAGCCATGTATAAAACGTTTCGGGACAAGCAGGACGGGTGCATCAAGGTTGTGCTGAAGCCGGCGGGCGTGTAGGACGGAGCCCGTCAGCTTAAGTTGTCGGAGCTCCGTCCTTCGATTCCGACCCTATCAGCGGCTGCTTCTACTCGCGGTAGGAACAGGTCTGCTTGGCGCAGTTGCTCTCCGTACAGTTTCCTTGTGAACACCCTCCACATGTACAAAGCGATGTCGTACAGGAATTTGTTCCAACACTGCAATATATGCACGATTGGGAGCTGGAACAGTAGAACGTTCCATTAGGTATCTCAGTGCCACTTTGGAGTGAAACATATTCAAAATGTGAGGCTTCACCAACGGTTCGACTCCGAACGCATTTGAGCGGGTTGGGGAATGTGGGGTTGACCAGCTTGGGAAAGAGCTATAACCGAGACCGCGATTCCGCGGGGATTTTGGGTGCATGCCTTAATCCCGGAACTAGATGCTATGGGTTTCGAGCTGAAACCATTTGACCGCTCGGGATCGAAGGTAAATCTCTCTCCGGTGTCGAACGTTACGTCAAGAACACCGATCTCGGCGATAACATCTGCACCCCAGGACTTGGTACGTGCCAGAATTGCCGTCGGTGGTTCCATTGACAGTGACAGTTCCTTCTGCTCGTTAAGGTAAATTGTTTTCCAGAGTGATTCGCCCTTGTACAACAGAGGCTTTAGGGAACTCTTATCAGGTGAGGGCGAGTACATCACCCCAAACTGAATCGCCGAAATCGCCTTATCCGAGGTATTTTTCACAACAACCGTGTCGAAAAAGTTGTCGTTTGTTGATCGAATCTGAACGATTTGGATTGGCGAGCCCTGCTGATTGATTGCCGGCAGAGCCATTACCGACCTGTGCGAGTCGGCAGCACGACCGTGCGGCGCAGCAACGACTAAGAAAGAGATTGCCCCGAAGGCAAGAGACCTGACTTGAGGTGTTCGGTGCATGTGTACCCCTCCTCATGGGATGAACGGCAAGAACTATACGCTATGCTTGCTGTTCTGTCAAGAGCGTGTGGATTCCTTGTCGGTAGCATGTGACCTGTCCGGTGGAATTAAGTGATCTGCCGGTCTTCAGAAAAGTGGCAGGGCTTCAGGTCGGAGTCGAATCCCTCCGAACCTATACGGGCTCGTTCCGCCACGAGCAGGACTGCGCCTCCCAAATTGCCGCGCCGAAATCCCACGTTGGTACCCGAACCTCCGCCGCGCCCGGGCCAGACACACGTGCCTCGTTATCTCGGGCCGCTGCTGCAGAAGATCCTGGACGGCGCAATCGATCCGTCTTTCGTCATCACGCATCGCGTCGGTCTTGAAGATGCTCCAGCCATGTATAAGACGTTCCGCGACAAGCAGGACGGTTGCATCAAGGTTGTCCTGAAGCCCGCCGGCGTGTGATTTCGCGTCCTATGGTGCGAAATACCCGGAGAGATCGAGAATCAGTTGAGTTTGATTGCTGGTGTAGGCGTCAATCGACCCGTTGGTCGAGGGCACAATCGCCATATTTGATGTGATTGCGCCGTCCAATGCGTTCAGTGTTGAGGCAACCGGCTGAGTAGCGCCATCGGGCCACAGCGTCAGATATCCGAGACCTCCGGACGGAACTACGGTCGCATTCATCACAAACGCCGCTGCATTGGCGGGAACCGCACATCCGCCGGCATTAACGTTCACTGACAGCGCGCCTTGCAACAAGCCGTTTTCATAACGAGTATCCAGCGCGCGGCACGGTGCGACAGGGTAGAAAGAGAGTCCGCCGGCTGCAGGCGGCGCGAAGTATCCGTTAATGTCGATCACCAGGTCCGTTTGGTTGGTGGCGAAGACCGAGATATCACCGGCCGTACCGGCCGGAACAATCGCCGCATTGGCCGTGACGGTGCCTGTTGGTGCATTCAATGTCGAGACCAGCGGCTGCGCTTCATCTTTCGGCCACACAGTTAAATATCCGAGCGGCTCATGCGGAATCGCGGTGAAGTTTAGGGAATAGGCCTGAGCTGTCGCCGGTACGTTGCAGGCGCTCAACTGAACCGCCACATCACGCGTCTCCAGCGCAGAAAACGGCGGCCCGCCGTTTCGCGTATCCAGCACTCGGCACGGAGCAAGCGGGTAAAACGCAAGGACCGAAGGACCTGTCCCGTCCACGAAGTAGCCGTTGACATCGAGAACGAGATCCGTGCTGTTGCTGGCGACTGCCGTCACAGCTCCTCTCAGTGCGGCGACAATAACGGCATTCGCTTTCACTCGCCCATCTAGAGCGTTCAGAGTCGAAACAAATGGCTGCGCGGATGAAGATCCGACGGTCAGGTATCCCAGCGGGCCGGAGGGGACCGCGGTGACATTGATCGAGTACGCCTGAGCAGTAATTGGAACGCCGCAACCACTATTGCTCAAGATGAAATACTGAATCAGATTCGGGTAAAGGCGTGAGCCCGTAAGCCGTGTGTCCGCGGCTCTGCAAGGGGTGATCGGTACAAAGCGCAGCGGCGTGTTCACTGGAGCAGGACCACCAGACTGCGATATCGAGATATATTGACCGGCGATGCTGATTCCACCGGATCGGTACGAGCCGTTCGCGAAGGGATCGACCGAATAAGTCACCTTCCCATTCCCTGTGCCCGATGCTCCGGTGGTTACGTTGATCCATGAAGAATCGCTCTCGGCGCTCCAACCACAGGAACTCCCGGCAGTTACGAAAATACTCTGAACTCCTCCATTCGAATTGAACTGTGAGCTTGAAGAGTTTGCGTTGACCGTGCACGTATCGGGATCCTGCGTGACCGTGATTGTTTGCCCTCCAATGATTATGCTTCCTGTCCTGAGGACTCCGGTCTGATTTTGTTGAGCCGTTAGGGAAATCGTTGCCGAGCCGTTTGTTGGTAGGTTACCCGCTGCATAGATCCATGAGGTCTGTGACAACACCTTCCAAGTACAGTTGGCTGTTAACCGTACGAAAAAGTTCTCATTATCTGGCCCGATCGAAATTGAGTTCCTATCCAGCGAATACGCGCATGCAGGAAGGCTTGCGGGTTGATCGATAACATACACGCCGTAACTTGAGGTGAGGTTCGCTGAGGCATCTGCCTGAACTACCGTTATCAGCTTCGATTCCGTGGAATCCCAGAACAGAAATCTGCCGTGGCTCGCATATGCGGCACCTGAGAGCTGAAAGTCGGGCAGCGTACTTTCATTGGAAAGCGTCAGTGAAGGATAAGAATAAAGCTGCACCATTGTGTCGCCAACGCCGGTGTAGAATGCCCCCGGAATGACGGCGGTTTTCTGCTGCAATTTGGAGTCGGCGACCCAGACGGCGCTGTCAATCAGTGAGCCATTCGGAGTGAAGTCCTGCACAGGAATATCGGACGTGTGATACACGTCGCCGCAGGCGGAGAAGATCCTCTGCCCATCTTCGCTAAGCCAGAGGTCGCCGCAGGTGGTCGGGGGTGCGGAAATACCCCCAATGGCAGTTGCCGGGCCATTCTCAATGTCCCACTTCATTGTCCAGTTACCCGCGGAATACAGATACTTTCCGGACGGGTGCAGACGCGGAATGCTTCCGCCGGAGAAAGTGGCGGCTGGAGTCCACGTGCCGCTTGCGATCGCTAACGAGTAAATATTGGCCGAATCCCGTTTTGGGAAAACATAGATGTATCCGTTCCCGGCCAGCACCAGCGAATTAACATCGGTCGTTTCCTGAAAGATCTGCTCCACCTTTCCGGTTTTAAGGTTCACATAGGAAATCCAGCCGTCATGACCCACCGCCGCGTAGAGTCCGTCCGGGCGTACTGAGACGGACAAGGGAGCGGCAGGCAACGGTACAACCTGGTCCAAACGGCTCGACGGGTCGTAGATATGAAGTTCGTTCGGCGCTGATGTGACGAGTACTAGCTTGTCCAGCCCTTTGCTGTAATCCGCGCCAACAACATTGAAGCTCAGCGGCATAACGGCTGCATTCGCCGCGGCTCCGTCTTGAGTAACCGTGAAGGTTTGCGATCCGAGAGTGATTGTCCCGGTCCTTGGCTGAGACTGGCTGTTCGGCCGTACCAGGTAAGTAAGAGTGCTCGGTCCCGAACCGTAGTAGCCGGACACGAGCGTGATCCAGTCGTCATTACTAACGGCGGAAAACGAGCAGTCGGTGCCGGAAGCAATGCCAACCGGTCCAATTCCCCCGCTAGCAATTGACGTCGCGGATGACGCTGTGAACGTAGCGGAACAAATGGTAGGGTTCGCAAGCCGAATCGTCTGAATTGCGAAATCGTTCAACAGACCCGAAGTGGAATCGGCTTCCATCACGACATAGAGGACCGATGAGTCTTTGCTGAAAAACACCGAATGACCATGCGCCTGATAGGAGTTCCCGTTCACCCGAAAATCCGAAAGCACAAAACGACCGACCTCATTCAAGTAACCCGCTTCGAACAAATGGACTTCCGAATCGTTCGGCGGCGGAGGAGCGCCCGGATTCGTGCAGCAGCCGAGCGGCGTCGGAATCACAGCCAATCGATCCAAGGCTGTCGAGGAGGCGGCGCTCTGTAGACCGGTGAGGTTCGTAAAAGACGTGCTGTAGCGCATGTCCTTCGTCGGGTCGTTGGAACTCGCAAATACTTCCCCACAGCCGTTGTAAATCCGGGAGCCGTCGGGCGAGAACCAGAGGCCTCCGCAGACCGAGTAGTTCCCAAATTGATATCCCGTACTTGATGTCCCCGCTGGTCCGGACGAGATATCGTATCGGGTGATGAAGGTGCCATAATCAGGCGCTGCGTAAAGCCCGTTCGTGACGGGATCGATCCCGGCCGATGAAATCGTCGAGGCGGCGGTCGTGCTCGTCGTTCCCGTGCTCAACTCAATGGAAGTCAATCCGTTTCCATTCAGTCCGGCAAACACATAAATATAGTTCGATCCAAGCGCGATTGCCCCACTCGAACTCGCTAATGCAAATGTCTGCTCGATCCTCGCCGTCTGCAGATTCACGTATGAGACTGAAGCAGCGTGCCCAACCGCCGCGTGTAAGCCATCGGGGCTCACCGACAGGCCCAGCGGCGCGGACGGTAGCGCGACCGTAGTGTCCGAATTAGAGCCCGCATCGTAGATATGGAGGATGTCGGGGCTGCCCGAGATCATGATGATTCGGTCCAGCGCTGTGCTGTACTGCGCCTGAAAGGGCCGGAAAGACAGAGGTTGGATCTGACCGAAACATGCGGCAGAAAGGAGGAGACCTAGTAAGCACGCGACAGTTGCGCGCCTCGGCAAGATTTGAGAGTTCGCCATCGAAGAACTATCTTGTGAATTGCCGAAACGCGAAGATGCTGCGGCGATTGCGAGGATAGCAACGGAAGCGGGCGCCCGACAATACTCCTAAAAGAGCGAGGGGCTAGTACTCAGGAGACGACGGCGAAACTGCGCCCGCGCACAACTGCGGCGCCGAAATCCCATGCCGGTACCCGGACCTCCGCCGCCGCGCCCGTAAGTGGCTCGCCTTTGGTATCGAAAAGCTGGCAGCGCAACGAACCGCCTTTCTTCCAGCCGGTGCCTTCGGTCCACGCGAGCAGAAGCTCTCCACGTTCGTTGACAGCGATCGACGGATGTTTGCGGTTGTTTCCCGCGCCCGGCGCAGGAACACGATTGCCGACCGCGCCAGTGCGCGCATCGACGCTTGTGAAATAAACCTGCTTGTCCGTTTCCCACGCCAGCAAAACGCCGCCATTGCCGCGCGCCAGCGAAACCGTGCTCATAGGACACGCCCCGATTTCCCATGGCTGAACGTTCACCGCGCGAAACGTGCGACCCAGATCCGAGGACATCAGCAGATACATATCCCGATGCACCATTTCACGAGCGCTGCGGTACATCACATACAATTTGCCTTCGTCGTCTGCCAGCGCTCCCATGCCGCAGCATGCGCAGGCGCCGAGATTTTCCGGCGAGATCGCGCGCTCCGCCGCAAACGTCTTGCCGCCATCGCTCGAGTAAGCCAGCCAGACGCGGCGATTCTGTTCGCCCTCCGTTGGGCGTCCCTCGCGCTCACCCTGACCGTGCCACGTTACATAGACATTTCCACGTGGATCGGCCGCCACTGTGCCGCCGCCATCCAGCCCGCTGGTAAACGTCATCAGATTCCGCTGCGGCTCGAAGCCATTGCCGCGCTCGTCCAGCACACCGACCGACGTACGCGATCGAACAAGACGCGTGTACAGCATCGGCGACGTTCCGCGCTTACCTTTGGGCTCGGCCGTGGACGAACCGTTCCATGCAACGTGAACAGAACCGGATTTGCCGATCGCGAGATGCGCGCCTCGCACCGTGCCAATCGCGATGGCACTGCCAGGCTGGCTGTTCACTCGCACCGGCGAGCTGAAGCCGCCGTCTGGACGGATGCGCACATAACCGATATCGGCGGCGGCAGGATCGCCGTAGAGATAAACGATGTGAATTACGCCGTTGGCGTCCACGGCCGCTTGAGGCTGCAAACCGCCTTGCGGCACGCCGAGAAGTCTTATGGCATGGTCCTGACCGGCTCGGAGCATCATGCAGCCGGCAAGAGAAGACATGAAGACGCGGCGGGAACTTCTAATGTCCATGATTCTTATCCTTGAGCCTGAATCTGACAAATACATTGCCGCCAATCGGATGATCGCCGTAGTAAGGCTTCAAAGCTCCCGGTAGCGAATATGCTTCGATGTTTGCCCCAACTCCGGTTTCGACATTGCGGAACAGATTGATATCGCGCGTGTACCCGATGGTGTACCCTCCGATGCGAAACGTACTTCCGTAGAGCACATCCAGCAGCTTCTGAGTAACGGGCGCGCCATCGAACAGTTCGTCTTTATCCACCAGTTCCGCGCGTCCGGTAATGAAATTCTTCCGCCCGAACGGCATCACCGATTCCAGCGTATAGGAATTCAAATTGCGCTTAGTGTAGGTGCTGTGATCTCGCCCCCAAATCGCGCTCGTGGACCAGCTTGCGCCCCTTATTGGCTTCGAATACTCGATCGATGCAGTGCTGCGGGTCTGATCGCCAGGCTCCAGCATTTCGGGATGTACCAGGTGTCCCACCGAAACCTGCGCCGCCCAATTCGGCGACGGAAAATACCAGAGCCGGGCGGACCAGGAGTTCATCGGACCCGAGTCAATATTCCACCGGAACTCATCGGGTTCGGAACCGTAGAAACCGCTCGCCTCTACCTTGATTTTCCGATAAGCAATTCCCACCGTGGCCACATCATTCGCGATGTGCGTCGAATCCTGCCAGTGGTGGGCGATGGTTGCTTGCGGAAGTTCTGCCGCCGACGCGCGATGCGGATATGCAATCGGCCCGAGTGCTGGATCTCCCACGGGCGCGAAATAAAGCTGGAGAGTTGTGTTTTCACCCAGAGAGCGCACATATTGAAGACCGAGCGCCATGATGAAGTCGTGTGGATGCTGCCCGTCCACAATCGGTCTCCCGAAAGCCGTTTCACCTGTTTGGAACAGCAGCGCGTAGCGCCGTTCCGTCACCGTCGCCGGTTCCAGGCTGAGCATCAGCTGAATTTCAAACGCCGCCTTCGGTCCAGCTCCGTGCTCCAGATCGGCCATAAACCAATTGGTCGAGTACAGCTTGTCACCGCCGCGCGGACCCGATTGCTGGGTATCTGTCACAAATGCCTGTGCCATGAACATCGCGTTCCACGAGCCGAGCGGGCGCATGCTCATGGGCATTGTCCATGCAGCCGGATTCTCTGCTGTCCCCGACATTTGGTTCATCAGGAACATGCCCGCTGAGTTCGTATCGCGCATATGCATATCCGGCATCGCGTCCTGCGCGGTTGCGATACCAGATGTCCACCAAATCACGCCCGCGACCAGTCCTTTTCTGACGCCCTTGCCGAGCAAAGGAATCGAAGACTCTTTCAACACATCGATCTCCTACGTAGCCATCAACCGTGGAATCTCAGGCCGCAATGCCAAGGCGCACTGCTTCCCGAACAGATTACGAATTGATGTCAAACGCGAAGAACGGTAGTGGAAATAAGGATGAGCCGCAGCGGTGAGATCACTGTTGCGGGGCGCTGGATCTCAGTTGCCGGCAAGGTCGAAGATACGCAGGTGAAATCCGCTGGAATGGTCGCGGGCACAAACCGCGGCTTGAAGGAGTGTCCGCCATCAGCCGTCATCAGCGGCTGAGAACACGCTACGGTAGCTCCTTTAACAGGAGTACCGCGCCGGTGGCACGGAACTGCCGAGGTTGCATGACACGGCGCGCCGCCCCAGCAAGTAAGTATGCAAGTTACACTGCTGCACAAGAGCAATAACGCAAGCAGTGCGCCCGCGACTCTTGTGCCCCCTCGCATTCTATTGCAATGTTAGCATCGGTTTTCATTTGCGGCGTCATGCGCCTGATTTCGACGTGCCGCCCCCGAAGACCCGCTGGAAGAATTGCCGCCACCGCCACTTGCGCTCCTGGCATTCCGGCGCGGGTGCGAATCCAAGCGAATGGTCTTCGCGTTGTACTGAGAGTGACTCCAGCTCCGATCCCTGCGCCTGTACGTTGGCTGTCAGAAAGCTCTTGCAGCTATCCGTCGAAACCACTTTCCATGGCGATGAAGTTTTCTTTGAAGGCCCCCAGTCGTCGAGAAAGCGCTGGAAATCGTAATTGGGGCAGGGGTGCCGGTCCGTACATCCCCACTCCGCATACGCGCCCTTGTAATCGTGCGCGTTGATCTTCGCAACAAAGCTATTCACCACACGCCGCTCTGGATAGTTATGAAAGATCAGGTATCCGGCGATCAGCACAATAATCGCCGCCACCACCGCGAGCACGATACGCTTGATAATCCGGTTTCGATGCTCTTCTTCAATTCCGTACTGCTGTAAATAGTCGCCCATGCTTATCGCAGTGCGCGCGTCGCGGAAGATCGCGGGCTTATCTTCATCTTATGCATTCGCGATCGGGCTCGTTCCTTCATCCAAGCGGAATGACGATCTACTTCGCGGGGTACGCCTTGTCATAGGCGGCCGTGGCGTCGGGAGTGATATCGAGCGCCGGTTTCGCATACACCGTATTCGTCACGTCCAGAACCACATCGAAACCACGTTCTTCCGCCAGCTTCTTCACTATGTCGGTCATTTGGCGTCCGGCACGGCCGAGAACATCTTGTCTTTCGGCGTTGAAGTCGGCCGTAAGATCTTCATTCAGCCGCTGCGCCTGCTTCTGCTTTTGAGTACCGTCAGCGCGGAGCTGCGCTTCGCGATCGGGCGTCAAATTTGGCGTGTTCAGCTGTTGTTGGATGTTCTGCAGTTCGCGCTGCAGCGCGTCAATCTGCTGCTGTCGCGGCTGATACTTGGCCTGTAGTGCGGCTTGCGCCTTTTTGATTTCCTGAGTATCGGCCGCGGCCTTCTGGAAATTGATAATCGCTACCTTCGCGGGCTGTACGGACTGCGCATGCAGCGTAAGCGCCGTAATGGCCGCGGTGCAAAGGAGCACCGAGCTCCGGATTCTCGAGAACATTCCTGTACTGAACTCCTGTGGTGAAGTGCCTGGAGAAGCAAGCAAAATTGTGCCGGTCCAGTGAAGAAACCCGCTGAAATTAAAGGCTAACACGCACGCAATGACCATCGAGCGAACGCCGCATCATTCCGCGCCGTCCGAAATTGTGATAAAGTCTCGGGACCTGGAATGAACGTCAGGATGCTTGTTGTCTTACTCGCTGCAGCCGCTCCCTGCTCGGGCGCGCAGCAAGAGCCTATTGGCGACGTCATCCAAATCCAGGGGACGTGGCGTCTCGCGAACGGCTCCTCACCGCTGCTGGCAGGCGAAAGCGTGGCCGCGGGCGCGCTCATTAAAGCCGATCCCGAGAAGGGCCAAGGCTTTGTTACTGTCGCGCTGCTGAACAAGAAACAGTTGAGCGCGGCTTGCAAGGTGACGCCTTGCACTGCCACGCTGCAGATGCCCGCAGGCTACGTCGAAAAAGATATCCAATTTGAAAACATTCTCGCGGCGGTCAAGTTCGTCCTCTTGAACCGGAGTCCGAAAGTAGCAAATGCATACGAATCCACTTCGAGCCGCGGGCTTGCGTTTTCACACGCGGAATCCATCGTGCCTTTCGATAGCTCGAAACCGATTTCATTTGTACCGGATTTCAGTAGTTCACCTCAAGGCGATTACCACCTCGAAGTCGCTCGGCTGGAAGACCGCCGAATCATCACGTCCGCTGAAATTCAGCTCGATCGATCACACCCTCAGATCTCGTTTCCCATGCCCGAGCCGGGACTTTATCTCGCCTCGATCTACGATCAGATTCGGGCAGCAAACGGGGGATGTTCTGCTGGCGGTCACACAACCCGAGCGCTACCCAACCGTAAGCAACGCATATCGCCAAGCACAAACTCTTTGCAGTTCCTGGCCCCCCGATTCGGCTCATTCATTCCTGCGAGCCTATCTGATTTCGCTCGAGGAAAAACAATGAGCCCTGACGAACTCCTGGAGCGCGGCCTCGAAGCGTTTGAAAAACGCGCACAAACAAGGGCGGGCCGATTCTGGGAAACGATACGCCGTTCGCGTATGGCATTGATCGTTCTCGCTGTGAGCATTGCCATCATGCAGATCCGGGAGTTGCCCGAAAGCTTTTCGAGCACCACACTAGACGCCGCCGCCATTCTCCAGCCTGGATCCGAAGCGGCCCACGTCCGGCTGATCACTATCGACGAACAGGATTACCAGACGAGTTTCGGTGGACGAAGTCCGCTCGATCCAGGTGCGCTCGCTGCTCTCGTGGACGATATCGCGCGCGGCCGCCCGAATGTCATCGTGGTCGATCTCGACACGTCGCACCCGATGTTTCGCTCGCTTGAAACCGCCTCTCGCGACGCGTATTGTCTGGGCCGCGGCAAACCGCAATGGTGGCGAGCCTCCGTTCGAGCCGGAAAAGCCACTCGGCGGATCGCCATTGCCTCCGCTCTCCGTCGCGGCGCTCGATCTCATTCCTCGGGATAGCCGCGGCATCGTGCGCAAATATGCCCGGCAATTCCCCGCGAATGGCGAATCCATCCCGTCTCTCGAATTCGCGCCCAGCCAAATGTATAAAGGTCTTCCGCTGCACGCGCAAATCAACGGCGAAAAAGACAATGAGCGCTTATTGGACTTTCGCTATCGCGTGCCTTCGATCAGCTCACAGGATGTGCGGCAGAAATCAGAGTTGCCAGGGTGGCCGCACGGGTTGCTAAACGGAGAAGTTGTGGTGCTTGGTGGAACTTTCAAGGCTGCCAGAGACCGGCATTCGACTCCGGTGCGGTTGATGGACGGTTCGGAAATTGTGGCGCAGGGCATCGAAGCAGAAATCGAAAACACCGGTATACCTTTGGCCAACCCCTGGTTCGCTGGCCTCCTGCAGTTTCTTGCGGGATTCGGATTGATCGTTTTATACCGTTACGCTGGGTTGCGCGTCGCGTTGTTGAGTTCTCTCGTTCTGTTGCCGCTGCTATCAATCGGCGCGAGCTTGATCCTGTTCCACCGGATCGCTCTCTGGGCCGCGCTGATCCCGGTCCTCGTTTCTCTCTTGATTACGGAACTGTACACTAAGGCCTCGCTGTACTTCTCCTTGTGTCAAAAGTTCAGCGACTTACACGCGAAGGTCTCGGAACCGCGTGCGGATGCAGATAAGAAGTCCCAGGCCGCGGGAGCTGCTTGATCCCTTCCCTCATCGCGATTCGTACTCGCGCCGTTTCTTTTCTATTCTGAGCCGCTGGCTTCTGGTATTCGCGTTCTTCAATGCCCGAGCATACAGTTCGAGCACCGACGCCCGGTCCGGGGTTCCACCAGACACGCCTGTCGCCCGGAGATCCGCCAGCATCTCGCTCGCTTCGCCGTTATCCGGTGCCGTCTCAAGAAAAATCCGCAATTGCTCTGCCGCGTCACCCTTCATTCCCGATTGCAGCAGTAAGCGCGCGTACTGCAGTCGCGCACCGGCGTAATCCGGCTTTCTGTTCAGTAGTTCCGCAAACGTTACGCGAGCTTCTTTCAGATCTCCACGCCGATATAAAGTGTCACTTAGTCCCACGAGGGACGGCAAATCGTCTGGCGTCTCGCGAAGATTTTGCCGCCAGAGCGAGATCGCTTCGCCGGCACGGTCCTGCTTGTCCAAAAGCAGCGCTAAATCATGCCTTACGGCGAGCCGATCCGTTTGTTCATTGGCGATGCTGAGAGCGGTTCTGTAAGCGGCTTCGGCATTCTTAGGTCGGCCTTCTAACGAGTACGAAACTCCGATAGCGGCCCATGCTCGGGCCATTCCTGGCGTCGCGGCGAGTGCCTCGCGCCACGCTGCTCGCGCTTCTACCGGCTGGTTCAGTCGCTCATAAAGCAGGCCGAGATTGAAGGGAATGTATGCGTACTGCGGACCCAACCTCATCGCTTCCCGATAGGTGGCGACGGCCGGCGCATACTGCCCGTCCTGCGCCAGCGCGAGCGCCAGATTGTGGCGTGCATATGCCCAATTCGGCGCCAGCCTCACTGCATCCCGAAATGCGGCAATGGCGCGTTTGTATTCGGAAGCTTCAAGAAATGCGATGCCCAGCGCATTGTATGAATAAGCGCCTAGAGGGTCGCGCCGGATCGCTCGCTCTAACATGCTCGTCGCCTCCGGCAGGCGCTTGTCGAAAATGAATTTGCGTCCTGTACAAAACAGCAGCCTGGCTTCGGTGAACGGGCTGCTTCCGCCCTGGAGCTTTGATGCAGCCGCAAACGATGCCTCGCAGTGAGCGAAGTCAGTGCGCGTCATGGCGACCTGCTCGCCCTTTAAATAACGGACAATCACTTCCTGGCCGGCATTTAACTGCTCTGCGATTTTTTGGCTGCTCTGGTCAAGCAACCCACCCGCTTCAGGAAACGACGACGGCGTCTTCGGAGGCAGCCCGCGAGCACTGTCACATGTCTGCAACGGCTGCGAATCAGCGCCCAAAGCCGCGCCGGGTAGCTCCACTCTCGCAAGAATTTCGGAATCGTTGACGTTGGCGCTCCGTTTTTCTGGTGTTTGATGTGGTCTTTGACCTTTGGTTGCCTGAACGACGTTTGCCCGCACATACTCGAACAGGCTGTACACCGTGATCTGGCGCATTGCGTCATCCACGGCTTCGCCGTCGGAATTGAGACCGTGCACGAGAAAGTAAGTGAACGCGCCATGACCTTGATCCAAATTGGAGCACTCATAAGATGGCTGGGTCTCGCCGCTCGCCAATAATCCCAATACCTTTGTGGTCGCGCGGCGCTTGCTGAGAAAATCCGCGAGAAACAAATTTTCCCGGCGAGTATCGGTGCCGCCAATGAACGCTGCGTGGCAGGTATCGGCGAAAACCTGAATCTGATGCGGCCTCAGCCGATCGTCTGTAACCTCCTGCAGGCCTTCCATGGCGTACATAGAAGACGGCTCCTCCTGATTCGAGTCGTAGGCCATGATGTAAGCACCACTGTTTTCGTTCGTGCTTACGGGAACACCGTGAGCAGCGACATACAATACCACCTGATCCTGTGGCTTTGCTCGGGCGAAGGCGGCGTCTATTGCGAGTGTTATGTCAGCCAGCTTTGCTTTGTCATTCAGCAGCAACGCTACATCGATTGGACGCGCCCCGCCGCGCGGGCTGGTAAGGAAATCGTAGAAGTACGCCGCGTCCCGATCGGCAAACGAAAGATTCTCGGAAACCTTGAGGTTTGCGTATTCCGATATGCCGATAACAACACCGATAATCTTTCCCTGCCCGCTCGCGAGCCGGTCGCGCTGCGCCAAGACGGCACGCATCTGGTCCGCCGCCCAGAGGGCTTGCGGCGCGATATCGTTGATCGCCTTATAGTCCTCGGCCGCGGCATCGAAGTTCTGGAGCCGCTCCAGCTCGATTGCCCGAGCGGTCAAAGCTGTCAGATCCGCCGGGCGGCTTTTCAGGAGGTCATCTAGTCGTGACAGCACGGCGTTCTGTGGCGTTGCTGCAGGCTGGAGAGACGGCTGCGAACTACTGGTCGAGACTTGAACCCGATCGGCCCCGGTCCGGACATCGCGATACGTTCTGTAAGTGATTGCCGGCAGCTCGCAAACCATTCGTACCGGCGCAGGTTTGAGTTGCTTGCCGTTCAGGAGAACTCGGCTCGCTTCTATGTTCATCTGGCCCGATGTCGTGGCGTACGACTGGCCTTCAGGACAAAACGAAATCGTCAGCGCCGTCCCATTCGCCAGCAGGGTGTCGCCTGGAAAGATAAGGTCTCCGGCGTATGTAGGAAGCGTCGTTTGCGAATCCGCTCGCTGAATTCTCGCGTTCTTCCCCGCCTCCGTAACTAACCCGACCGCTACCGGAAACTGCGCCGCATGCACAATACAGCTGACAAGAACTACAAATACTAGTCGGCGAAAGCAGATTACCGGCATTTAGCAGATCGCGATGACACGCTATCATAGCGAAGATCCAGAGTGCCCGAACGAAAGAAGGACTGCGGGTTCTTAATGCACGGCCTATGTCCCAGCATCGCCGCTGTGCTCCTCTTCGCCGCTTTGTGCAGTCGCTTGAACAGTCAGACCACCCAGGGCATGATCACCGGCCATGTCCGTGATCAACTCACTGGCGCCCCGATCGCCAATGCAGTTATAGAGTTTGAAAATCTCGAAACGAACACCATAGGCACCCAGTATTCCTCTGCCGACGGGAATTACTACATTGCCTTGCTTCCTCCAGGCTCCTATCGCATCAGAGTCAACTCGCCTGGCGGCGCCGCTTCGGCTTCCACGAAGTATCAGGCGCGTGAGATCTATGGCGTTCAGCTCGATGTGGCGGGATACGTCCGTCTCGATTTTCAGCTTCGCCCACTGAGTGATGTCTGGGAACGAAACCGCTATCGCAGTTACGTCTTTCGCAATAACAGTGTTCTTCCGTTCTTTGGCCCGGACGTCGACCCGTCCTATGTAGGTGACTTCGAGCCGGAGCGCCGGGTCGGCGGCCAACTCGAACCCAGTATGTCCGACGTGATCGATCCCACCGCCATCGCGTTGCTGCCGCTTGCGGGACGCGATGTGTATACCGCTCTGGTGTTGCTGCCCGGAGTTACGGCCGATACCGCCACAACCCGCAGCCTGGGCCTGTCGGCCAACGGACAGCGGCCCTCTGCAAGTAATTTTCTCCTCGATGGTGTGGAGGAGAACGATGCTCTCCTGAGCGGACCCGCCATTCAACTCGTTCCCGAAATGGTTCAGGAGTACCGCGTATCGACCAATAACTTTTCGGCGGAATACGGCCGTACCAGCGGCTATGTCGCGAATGCGGTCACGCGCTCGGCGAGTCGTGCCTGGCACGGCATTGCTTACGGCGACTGGAATAACGATGTCTTGAATGCCAACACGTTCGACCACAACACGAATGGCCTGGGCCGCACAAGTCTTCACCAGATCGAATCCGGGCTCTCAGCGGGTGGCGCGATTCCCCACTCGCGTCTGCTGACATGGACCGCATACGACTATTTCGGTAGCCGCAGCTTCTCAGATCCCACAACCTACACGCTACCGACTCAGGCCTGGGCCGCATCGCTGCCAGGCTCGCTGGCTCGGCAATTACTGGGGAACCATCCACCGCGGCAGTGGGCTGATCCTTCCTTTGGCACTGAGGGACCGGTGAGCTTCAATGTGCCCGTTACACTGCGGCGCAGCACCGCGCTCGAGCGGCTTGACTACATGTTCAGCAGCAAGCAGCGCATCATGGCTCGGGTCACGGGCGACACCTTGAATCGTCCTGATTTCAACTGGAGCCCTTACGGGCAAGCGCCGCTTTCTCAACAGAGTTTGGGAGCGGCCGTTGGCGTGAGCAGTTCGTGGTCGCCTGACCTGGTCTCGGACATTCGCGCATCATTCCTTTCCAACTATCGGACGTGGGACTTGATCCTTCCCAATCTGCCGAGAATTGGCGGCGGAATCGGCTCTCTTATGTTGCCCGGATTCTGTTGCGAGCTGAACAGCATCGCAGGAGGCTGGAAGGATCGCAATCGGACTACCGAGTTGTCCGGCCACTTTGTATATAGCAATGGGGCGCACGTTCTGAAGTTCGGCACCGGATTGCTCATTGCGCAAACCCAAACTGGACTCCAAATACCGCCCGAATACCGGCTATCGTTCAGTAACCTTCAAAATTTTGCTATGGACAAGCCGTATCAGTTCGTGAGTACCCTTTCTCGGACCGCGCTCGCGGCCGGGATGAACCAAGTACCCGACATGCAGCGGCGCTATCGGGACAATCAGCCCTACACGTTCGTGCAGGAAGACTGGCGGGTCTCGCCACGCTTTACCGTGAATGCCGGCATACGCTTTGATCGGTTCCCAAGCCCCACGAACACAGGCTCGGTACCGGATACCGTCATTGCTCCCGGCCCCGGCAACTCGTTCGCCGACCAAATCTCATCCGCGCGCGTAATTACGCACCGCGGCGAACTCTTCGCCGCAAGCCCGAATAACTGGTCGGTACGCCTGGCGTTTTCGCTCGGCATTTTCCAGCGGCGCGGGACTGTTCTTCGCGGCGGCTTCGGGACTTTCTATGATCGCCCCTTCGATAATTTCTATGTCACCGCGAGCGCTAACGATCTCTCGCTCAGAGCGCTCCCGATTGGTTCCTGCCCGGTCACGAATATTTATGCGGTCGGTCAACCTCTGAACCCGCTCCCTGCCTGTTCAAGCCGGCCAGCCGGTCAGACCTTATTCGATTTGACGATGTTCCAGCCCGGGTTGCGCTCACCTCGCATTCAGAGCTTCTTTTTGTCCCTGCAGCAGCCTCTTGGCCGCAATCTGTCGCTCGAATTGAACGGCACGGGATCGCGCGGCCGCCAGCTCCTTTCCACCGATATCGTGAATCGCCAAACTGGCTTCTTCCCGCCGGCGAACAGTCTGCCTGATATTGACTATCGAACCAATCAGGGCTTTTCCGATTACGCCGCGCTGTCAGTTTCTGTCCGCTATCGCAGCGGACCGATAACTTTGAACTCCGCCTATACCTGGAGTCACAGCATCGACAATCAGAGCGATCCACTGCTCGGCGAATACTTCGATTTCGGTTTCAGCAATCAGACGGATCGAAGCGGACAGAATTACTTGGGCGCCTTCACCTTTCCTGGGGACACGCGCATCGATCGTGGTAACTCCGACTTCGATCAACGCCATAACCTTGTCGGCTGGGCTACGGTGGCCGTGCCCTACTCGAACAAGCGCGGATGGCAGGCTTTGCTCCGAAACTGGAATGCCTCCGCCGTATTCGCTCTTCGTTCCGGTTTGCCATACAGCGTCTTTGCCGGCACCACGAATTGTTTCCCCGTTTGCAATACGCGCGCCGACATCATCGCGCCGAATGCAACAAATGAGCACTTGCAAGTACCCGGAGGTGTATCGTTGTTGAACGCCGCCGCCTTTTCCGTGCCGGCGGACGGCCAGGAAGGAAACAGCGGACGCAATGCCTTCATCGGGCCAGGGTTCGCAAATTTGGATTTCTCTTTATCTCGAACGTTCACGCTGCCGCGCCTGGGCGAGCAGAGACGGCTTACCCTCAGGGCGGACGCCTTCAACGTATTTAATCACCCCAATCTGCAAAATCCGGAGGCGTATCTCGGTTTCTCGAATTCTTTTCCAAACAATGACTTCGGCGTTGCTCTGTACGGCAGACCTCCGGTAAAGAATGGTTTTCCGGCGCTCACCCCACTGGCCGAAAACGCAAGGCAGGTTCACCTATTACTTCGCTTTGAATTCTAAGGTAAAGCGATTGGGTTGAAAATTGCTCCAGAACTGCCAAGCGCGGGAGGTTTGATCACGTGAAGAGATGCATGTTGGTTCTTCTGAGTACAGCAGTGGCCTTCCCCGCGCTGGGACAGCGAATTACGTTGAATTTGTCCTCGCTCGGCAATTACGTGAATCCTCCCTCCCCGATCGGACCGATTCCAGCCGGCACCGTGCAAACGTCGCCGCCGGGCTTAACTGTCACGCTCGAGACCTCGACGGATTTCCTCTGGTTTACCTTCGGCACAACCTGTGTGTCGAAGAACCTTACCAAAACGATCGCGATTGTGACAGGAGCTCAGGCATCACCGATCAATGTGTGCCTGGTGAATTTACCGACGGGCGGCGTCTTCTTTGGGTTGATCAGCGCCTTCGCTCCCAATGCTCCTACCGTCTCCGCCGCCGCCGATGTAACGTCCAATCCTGGTGGAGCGGTTACCGCCTTTCCCATCACCATCAGCATTCCCAGCAATCAACAGTCGGCGGAGGTTGATAACAATTCGAGCTCAGCGCTCAGTAAGGCCAACATCACGTTTCCTCCAGGGCAACCTACGGCGTGGCTCAATGTGACGGAAACCGGACCATGTAGTGGTCTGGCGTCCGGCGGATCCTGCAACGTCGACGTTTCAGCAAATACTGCCGCACAAGTCACGCCTAATTCGGTTCTTACGGCACAGATCGAATATGCCGGAGCAAACGGCAATGTCGGAGCAATCGCAGTTACCTACACCGTCCCAGGGCCCGTTATCAATGCGCCGCTGCAGTTCATCCCTGTGACACCGTGCCGTATCGCTGATACCAGGAATGCCCCGGGACCCTTCGGCGGGCCGATTCTCTCCGGTGGCGTTGCTCGCGATTTCGCGGTACCCAGCAGCAGTTGCGTCATTCCTGCGAACGCACAGGCGTATGCCCTGAACGTTACCGTGGTTCCGAGCGGCGCGCTCGGATATCTAACGCTATGGCCAAGCGGAGAGTCGCAGCCGAGCGTATCCGTCTTGAACTCCCTCGACGGACGCATCAAAGCGAACGCCGCCATCGTTCCGGCAGGTGTGGGCGGAGCCGTCACGGCATTAGCCAGTAACGATACTGACATCGTGCTGGACATCAACGGCTACTTTGTGCCCGCTTCCGGGAATCCTGGGCTCACCTTTTACCCGCTCACTCAGTGTCGCGTTGCCGACACGCGAACCGCTCCCGGCACCTTCGGAGAGCCGAGCCTCGTGGCCGGTCAAACCCGAGATTTTCCAATTTCGCAAGGCGGCTGCAACGTTCCGCCCACCGCGCGAGCGTACTCGGTAAACTTCACCGTGGTTCCCGCAGGTCCGCTGGGTTATCTCTCGGTCTGGCCCAGCGGGCAGAACCAGCCGGTTGTCTCGACGTTAAATGACGTACCCGGAACAGTGGTCGCAAATGCCGCCATTGTCCCTGCCGGCGCGAACGGAAGCGTCTCGGTTTACGCGAGCAACAACACTGACGTCCTGATCGACGTCAACGGCTACTTCGCACCGCCCGGGCCCGGCGGACTGGCACTGTATAACGTGCTGCCATGCCGTGTTCTGGATACGCGAGCCGTGAACGGCGGTCAGCCATTGATCGGGCAGGCCAATGTCAATGTAGCGGGCTCGTCGTGCGGCATTCCATCCGTCGCGCAAGCCTTCGTTCTCAACGCTACTGTGGTCCCGAGTGGACCACTCGGATACCTCGTTCTTTGGCCCTACGGACAACCAATGCCATCCACCTCGACTCTGAACTCCGATGGCTCCGTCACCTCCAATCTGGCAAGTGTCAGTGACGCAAACGGCTCGATCAGCGCTTACGTGACTAACGCGACGCAATTAGTGATCGATGTTGCGAATTACTTCGCGCCATAGGCGCGCAGCGCCCGTCACTCCCGGATGCGTCCCTCGGCATCGATTGTCAACATGCGATCGCGCCAACGAACCTGGCGACTTGCGTACGACGTCAGCCACACACAGAATGCATACAGATCCCAAACCGGAGCCAGCGCTGCCAGTGCGGTCATCAGCTTGCTGCCAACCACCAGCCAACCGGCCAGCAGCGCCGAGGTGATACGCAAACTGAGCAGCACAACCGCCGGCCCCCATGCTCCGCAGGCGAATCCCGCCAAGATCCAAACGCCAGCGTGCGTGATAGGCAATCCGGCGAAGCCCGCGCCCTTGCATGATCGGATGGTACGTGCCCAGCGGAGTTGATGATCCCAGACACCGCGCCAGGTATCCGCTCCGAGCGACGTCTCGACGGTATACGTCGATAGCAGAGCGCGCCTGCCGAGCGAAGAAATGTTTTTCGCCAGCTGATAATCGTCTGCCAGGTATGAGGCGATTCGTTCGAACCCTCCGGCAGCCTGAAGATCCTCTGCTCGGAATGCGAGCGTCGATCCCAAACCGAAATCGCGCAGGCCGATCATCTGCGCCACCAGCGTGCTTGGCATGAAGTCAGTCGCAATGCCGATCGCTTCCCACGCAGTAGCCGCCGAATGCGGTTGCACGCGGTACAAACAAGTGACTAGCCCAACAGTGCGGTCTTTTAGGCAGCCGACCACATCGCCGAGATAGGTTGGGGTTACTTTGATATCGCTGTCGTTGACTACCCAGACGGGGAAACGCGCCTGCTTCCCTAAGTCAATAAGAGTTCCGACCTTGGCATTCGGAGCTTTCGTCGTCGCGACGATCAAGCGAAGAGAGGCTTCGGGAAACTCTTTTTGCAAGCGCCGGATCTCGGGTACGGCGGGGTCGCGTTCATCCCCTACCCCGAACAGAATCTCGAATTCGCGATAATCCTGCCGGACTTGCGAGACGAACGCCGCATACGTGTTCGGGTCCAACCCCCGTATCGGCTTCAACACCGAGACACCCGGGCAGAAGTTGTGAGTTTTCGCTTTTGTGAAGGCGTGGCGCCTGCGCAAGTGATTTAGCGCTGAAACCAGCACGAAACACTGATACGCGGCCGCAGGCGCTAGGAGAACCCAGGCGATATGCACGATGCGCCGCTAGTGCGCGAGGAGGATTACGCCGCCCAGGACCAGCAACGCTCCGAACGTACGCCGCTTGCCGACGGCTTCATTCAATACGAACTTCGCCAGAATCGTCTCGAGCACAAACGTCGCCGCGGTGACCGGCACAGCGAAACTGAGCGGTTCACTTTGAAGCAGCGCCATGAACGCAAAGAACGACACCGCCATGCAGAGGATGGAAAACAGCAGATATCGGCGCAGCGCGATAATTCGCAAAAGATTTCCCAGACCGCGCGCATTCACCTGCTGCTCGCCGCTGCGTTTCATCTCGTAGCTCTGAAGAATGTCGGCAAGCACCGTCGACGAGACGATAATCGCCAGCAGCACCCACTTCATTCTTCAGCTTCCTGCGCTTCCTCATCGGCGGTAAAGCCGAGTCTGTAACTTTGATGCGTCGTGGTGCCTACCAGTGCAATACCCGCAAAGATCAGGAACGTTCCCAGCCACTGCCGCGGCGAGATCACTTCGTCCAGGAACACTTTGCCGAGGATCGCTGCCAATACATACCCCAAGCCCGTCAGTGGCAGCGCGAAGCTCAAATCGGCCCAACTCATCAGCGCCATGCGCGTGAGTAGCCACAAAATGAGCAAAGCAATCCCGGCCGCGACAAATGGATTGAACATCGCGTGAATGTAGCCGACCGGATTCCAACCCACCTGCTCCGTGAGGTGCTTCATGCCCCATGCGAGTGACAAGTTGCCGAACGCGTTGAAACATACTACTGCCATCGCCAGCAGAAATGTTTTGAGCTTCGACGAGCTCGCGCCCTTTGGAGCGATGCAGAGACGTTCGAAGTCGGTCTCTGAAACCGGCTCCTCCGGCAGTTCTTCAACGGCCGAAAAATGATCCAATTAATCTCCTGCAGTTAGAACCGCAGCTTGCTCCTTCTGTTCGCGGCTTTCCCTGACGAACTGCTTCCTCTTTGAGCGCAGCGCCAGATACTCGCGCGCCTCTTTGTAAAGCCGCTTGCGGTCCGAGTTGTTGAACATGGCCTTCCCGATCAAGCGCAACGCCACCTTGGGTCTGAAGTAGAACTCACCGTAGAAACGTTCCACCCAGTCGACAAGTTCCGCGCGATCCAGCCCCGGATATTGATAGTTCGGGAGCTGGTGACCGGCTTCGTCGGTCATTATTTCGTCGATCGTGATTAAGCCATTCTTCTTTACGTGATCGTAGAACTCCGTTCCGGGAAACGGATGCCCGATGGAAACCTGGATCGTTTCCACGTCCAGTTCCTTCGCGAAATCGATGCTCTTTCGGATCGTCTCGCGTGTCTCACCCGGCAGGCCGACAATAAAGTCGCCGTGAACAGTTAACCCGAGCTTCTTACAGTTCGCCGTAAAACGGCGCGCCATATCGATCGTCGCGCCCTTTTTGATGTTCTTCAGAATTTGCTGGTCGCCCGATTCGTACCCGACAATTAGCAGCCGGCATCCGGCGTCCTTCATCGCCTTCAGCGTGTCGTAGTCCGTCGTCACGCGCGATGTGCAGCTCCAGGTAAAATTCAGTGTCTTCAGTTTGCTGCACAGTTCAATCGTGCGCGCCTTCTGGTAATTGAAGGTGTCGTCGTCGAAAAAGATTTCCCTCAGACCCGGAAAGTTTTCGATTGTCCAGCGGCACTCATTCACGATGTCGTCCGAGGAACGTAGCCGCCACCGGTGACCGGAGTGCGTTTGCGGCCACAGACAGAACGTGCACTGCGCCGGACATCCGCGTGTCGTATAGAACGAGATATACGGATTCAGTAGGAAAGGCACGTTGTAGCGCCTGAAATCCAGATCCCGCTTGTAAACCTTCGTCACCCACGGCAGTTCGTCCAGGTTTTCAATGACTGGCGCGTCCGGATTATGCTGATATCCGCCGTTCTTCCGAAACACCACGCTCGGAATCTCTTCCAGCGGCTTGCCCGCAGCGAAGTCGCGGATCGCGTAGTCGAACTCCCGTTTCACTACAAAATCGATGGCGCGGGACGCCGCAAGACTCTTCTCCGGTTCAATCGTGACCGGAGGTCCCACAAACGCGACTTTCAGCTTCGGGTTCTTGTCCCGCATCATCTCCGCGATCCGGACATCCACTTGGAACCCCGGAGTTGAGGTAAACAGAACCAGCAGTTCGAAGTCGGAGGCCATCGCCACCGTTTGGTCAATCGATACTTTATGAGGCGGAGCGTCGAGCACCTTGCTGTCGGCAAGCATTCCGGCCGGATAGCAAAGCCACACCGGGTACCAGTACGATTCGATCTCGCGTGCAGCAGGCCATCGGGATCCTGCACCACCGTCAAACCCCTCAAAAGAAGGAGGGTTCAGAAAAAGTGTTCTCATGGACTCCCTTGAGCGTTAACTTTTAGGGTACTTGGTTACCCACCCCTGGCTCAACCGCGTACTGCTGATCGGGGTCATAGCCGGGCGTATAGGGCTATAGATGCAGCGAACGGACAGACGTATTCCGCTATTTTGCCGTGGTCCCTGTCAAAGCCGCCGCTTGGCCGGTCTGGCCGTCTTCTGAGTCACCGTTCGGATCGAAATCCGAGTAGTCAATACTCAGCCTCACCTTCCCGATCAGGTGTGTATCTATTGTACTCGTCATGTGCTCCGGCACCGAAACACCGTTCTTGATGGCGAAATCCCGCTCAAAATCCACGTTTTTGAAAAAAATGCTCGGATTCTTTACGAGCCGTCCCTTTTCCATTACTGGCAAGTAGGTCGCCGCGTCGAGCCACATCTCGCCCTTGAACAGTCCCACCTTCTTCTTGCGCGGTGAGAGCTGGAAATCGTAGGACTGGTGTCCGTTCTCGTCCTGCCGTTCACCTTTAAATTTGAATTTGTAGTTCGCCGGGGTAATGGAAAGACTCTGGTCGCCCTGTCCCTGCTGCTCGGCTTGCAGATATCGGGCAATTACCTGGTTCTTGACCGTATTGTCCCCCTGGAAGCCCATCACTCGATACGTGACTTGCCCTACTTTGGAAATTTTCCGCAGTGCCTTCAGTGTTCCTCGTACCTTCAGTTTCGGAACTGTGGCGTCGATGCTCACCTGCATGGAAGCACCGCGCAAAGCATCTTCATGGCTCTGCGTCGCCTCCAGGTACTTATTGATAATGTCGGATGACGAACCCGCCTGATCCGCCGCGCCCGCGACCGCCGCCGTTAGCACTCCCGGAACAAGTGCGAGGCACGTCAGGATGACCAGGATTTTGCGACTGAAATCAGCGTGCTGCATGCCGCCGCGCCTGCCCCACCGGCAGTTTTCAGGACCCGAACGGATATGACTCCAGCCTACCAGCCGGGCAGCCAAGCTGTGCTCCTTCAGCAGACGAATTGGTTCAACGAGACCCACTGCGTGCTTCTTAGATGAAGTCCGCCCTCTGTTGATGCAACTGTCTGGCCAATCGCGCACTTCTGAACCGCGCGCGCCAGCAAGCGGATTTTCGTCTGCTCCCAGCGGCCTCCTACAGCCCGTGATCCTTCATCTTGATCAGCTGGCTCACGCCGAGAGCGCCGAATCCTTCCGTCTGCAGACGGCGCGCGAAATCGGCCGTGACTCCATGGTCGTGCAGTTGAACCAAATCGTCCGCCGAGAGGCTCGCATAACCCGCTGCATCGAAGGAACGCAAGAAATCCGCATCGATTCCGTGTTCATGCAGACGGATCATCTCATCGGGAGCGAAACTCACCCGGTGAGAGCGCACATCCTGGATCAGCAGATCGACGGGAACGCCATGCTCGTGCAGATGAATCAATTGATCTGGGTCGTGTATTTCAAAGCCGCTTTGTGCGATACGTTGCGCAAAATCGGCGGCGACACCATGGTCATGAAGCTGGATCAACTCGTTCGTTGTGATTTTGGCGTGCAGTGCCTTCGACATGTCGCGGACATATTCTGGATCAAGGCCATGGTCGTGAAGAGCCACCGCGGAAAGCGATCCATCCAGGCCGGCTTCTTTCGCAGAACGTACCAGGGCCGGATCCGCGCCATGATCGTGCAGCTGAATGATCTCGTCCGTGGAAGCGTGTGCTCCGGACTCCCTCAGATGGCGCACAAAGTCGGCCGGCACGCCGTGATCGTGAAGAGCGATCAAATCGTGACCATCGACACTGGCTTTAAGCCCGGCACTCATTTCGCGAACATAGGATGCTTCAACACCGTGATCCTGCAGCTCCGTCACAGACCTCGCCGGCAACCGATAGCCGCCGGAACGCAGCGCTTCCAGTAACGAAATCTGCACGCCATGGTCTTTCATCGCTGTGATCTCTTCAATACTCAGGGGCTGCGAAGAGAGTTGGGTCACTTGCCGGAGGTAGCGGCCGTCCACGCCATGATCGTTTAGCTGAACCACGTCATCCACGCTCTCCACGCACTTGCAGGCGGCGCGAAGCTCGCGGGCAGTTGAAATCCGGAAGTTGTCTACCGCCAGATCAAAGAGCTGATCGTCACGAATGTTACGCAACCCGATTTCGTTGAGTTCGCTGCTGAACTGCGGATCGGGCTGAAAGGTCACGGATCCGAAACCCACGCCCAAGGTAAACGATCCTTTGCAGTAGAACGTGCCGGCCTCCCGGCGCAATCGAAATGAGGCTGCGCCGCCGTAAATGTCCGAGGGCTCCAATCCACGCAGGCTGGAAAGCGGCACCGACGTTGTATGGGAGCTGGTGCTGAACCCAGCGCGTCGAGTCAGAGTGAGATTTATGGTATCTCCTCCGATGTTTGGAAGAATGCGCCAGCGGTATTCCGGATCCGGCTCTGCCGCCTGAAGTAGAGGCAGTACAAAGCTCGCCAGAAGAACCAGCCGGAGTAGATTTATCGCGATGTATCTCATATCACCTCAAGGCTTTGTTGAAAAGCCGTTGCGGGCCCAAAGGCCTACTCCACGACAGCCGCAAACAGTTGGTCTGTGGTATGGCTGCGACCTGGAGAAGGATACGAAAGCGAATCGGGAAATGTTCAAGCCGGCGTTTCAAAATCGAACCCATCGGACAAAGCGGTGAAAAGCATCCTTGATCACAGCCGAGAGAAAACCGCAGCGCGGCACCAGGGTCCGAAGATGCTCTCGAAGCGCATCTCGGTCAAGAACGACCTCTTTCCGGAGCCATGAGCGAAGCGATTGGAGGTCGCGGATGCCCGCCACCAGACCTGACGACCATCGATCAACACTGAACCGTCAAGGACTGATCAGAATCGCAGGATTACATCCAGCCTTATTTTTGTTACGGCTTGAGCCTTGTTGACATGACCGTTGCACAATCCTTTTGCTGCTGGATTTCATTTGCGATAAAATTTTGCAATTCAAGAAGAACGCTGGAAACCTACCGTTCGCCGGTCTCATTGCATAAACGCTGATTTAGGCAAGCGTGAACCGCACGATTGGTAAACACTTCCGGACTACACGCGTTTTGAGTACCGTCGCCGACGGGGCAGGTGATCCGAAGAGGACTACTGATGGCTGTAATCGTTCGTTCGATCCAAGAGCTACCCGGCAGTACTCACGTTGACAACTACTCCGTTCGTAACGCGACGACAGGCTCTACCCGGAGAGCTTTTCGCGCGGGAATCGCGATGCCCGCCAAGGCGGTCAATATGAGGATGGCCGATACCCCGATGAACGTAAGCGGATCGGTTGGCTGAACGCCGAAGAGCATTTGAACCATTAACCTTGACAGCAGAACGGCTGCTGCCATGCCGGTCAAAATGCCTACGATAGCCTGTCTCATACCTTGCGACATGACCATTTGCAGGATTTCCCCACGGTCGGCGCCCAGTGACATCCGAATGCCGATCTCGCGTATTCGCTGTGACACGGCGTAATTCATAACGCCATAAATACCGACTGCAGCTAAAATCATGGCAAGTGCGCCGAACGATGCTAGCAACCACATCTCAAAACGTGGCTGCGCGGTAGCGACACTAATAGGCTCGTCCATCGTTTGGACGTGAGATATCGGCAACGCCCGGTCAAACGACCCAACAACATGACGCACTTCTGGGATGAGCTTGGCTAGGTTTTGATCAGTGCGAATCACTACCGTAAGGTACTGCATGTGCAAGCCAATACCCCCTGATTCTTCGCCCATAAACTCAGGAGTTTGCAGCGCTGCCAGATACACCTCTGGATAGGGAGGAGACACCATATCATCCAGTCGAGCATTGGCTGTCACGCCGACAACTGTCAGCCAGTTCGGTCGGCTACCCTCCTCGGCGCCAAGTAAGTGCAGTCGTTTCCCAATCGGATTTTCACCCGGCCAAAATCTCTCGGCAGCCCGCTCGTTGATAATTACGACAGATGGCGCGTTCGGGCCATCACCGTATGTGATCGCACGGCCCTTCATGATCGGCAACTGCATTGTTTCGAAGTACCCCGGCATCACGATTCTGTAGACTGCATTGGGTGCTTCTCCAGGCCGCGGTTTGGGACGTCCGTCGATTTCCAAATTCCGATCCCAAACATCGCCCGCGATGGGCAGGTGATTGATGCCACCGGTAGCCTCAACACCCGGCAGTGCCTTTAATTTTTCAAGCAGGGTTTGGTAGAAGAACCGGCGTCGGCCTGCTTCGGCTTCGTTTGTCCCCGCAACTGAGACAATCATCGTCAACACATTGTGCGGATTAAATCCTGTCTTCACAGACTGCAGAGCGTAAAAGCTCCGCACCATAAGTCCCGCTCCAATTAGCAACGTGAATGCTAACGCAAACTCGGAGGCCACCAGAAAGCCTCGCAAGCGGCTACGGCGTTTACCGGTGGATTCTCCTCGTCCTCCCTCTTTTAGGGTTTCGCTGAGGTTGCTCCTAACAGCCTGCATTGCCGGAGTCAGGCCGAATGCGACGGCCGTTAACCCAGTAACACAGATCAGGAAAAGTATTACACGCGCATCGATTGTGACCAGTTCCACCCGCGGTACATCTGCTGGAGCCAAAGAAACGAGCGCCTTAATTCCCGTGAATGCCAAGAGCAGTCCTGCACCGGCACCGAGAGCAGCCAGCAATAAACTTTCGGTAAGGAACTGAGCCACCAAACGGAGCTTGCCCGCGCCCAGCGCCGCTCGGACAGCAATCTCCCTTTGCCGACCAGAGGTACGCGCCAGCACCAGATGTGCAACATTGGCGCAGGCAATCAGAAGGACAAATCCCACTGCGCCAAGCATCATCAGCAACGGCGTTTCAATATTTCCGACAACGTTTTCCTTGAGCGGCCTGACCACTACATTCCGGTTGGAACCCGGATATTCTTTTTCCAGACGACTAGTCACTATCGCCATATCGGCCCGGGCCTGAGCG
Source organism: uncultured Acidobacteriaceae bacterium (assembly GCA_963842195.1). Lineage (GTDB taxonomy): Bacteria > Acidobacteriota > Terriglobia > Bryobacterales > Bryobacteraceae > Bog-105. Next base: position 871,507 of record CAWJFN010000013.1, on the reverse strand, counting down.
AGAGTCACATTTGGCTTGAGGCGCGCAAAAACGCGGAGATGGTTTCCGCTTCTCTCATGCATGGTTGACTCGAGCGCGTTCGGTACCCACAATTCCGCATGTGTGGCCCAGAACGGCGCAAATTTGAAATTGGGCGGCATCACACCAACGACGGTGTAAGCCTCTCCGTTCAATTTGATGGGTTTTCCCAGCACCGCGCGATCACCATCAAAACGCCGTTGCCAAAGCGCATAACTCAACACGGCCTCGTGATCCGCGCCTTCACGATCTTCCCCTTTCGCGAAAAGGCGTCCTAGCAGCGGCTCGACACCAAGCATCGGCAGCATATTCTGCGTGACTTTCAATCCATACAGATTTTCGGCGGGCCGATTATCAGAATGACCATCGCCGCTGATGTTGGGACTCCAGTTATCCGCCGCGCCCATTGCCTCAAACGCATGACTTTGGTCGCGCCAGTCGAAGTAATTAGCCGTCGCAACTGGTCCGGTCCCGTTATGCAATATGGTGACTAGACGATCTGCATCGCGATATGCTAACGGCTGCAATACCACTGCGTTCACTACGCTGAAAATGGCGGTATTAGCTCCAATTCCCAGAGCAAGAGCAATCGTTGCAACAGCGGTGAATCCGGGTGTATGCAACAGACTTCGCCACCCGTACCCGATGTCCTTCAACAGATTCTCAATCCATAGGTAGGAGCGTGTCTCGCGGTGCATTTCCTTTACGAACTCGACGTTTCCATAACTTCGCCGGGCGGCCATTTTCGCTTCAGCCGGTGACAGCCCGGTCTTCTCGAGGTCGTCCTGGAGAATCCGTAGATGCGACTCAATCTCACGCCGCAGTTCGTTGTCCGCATATCCTGCCCCGAACAAGCTGGCAATCCGTTTGAAAAACCGGCGCATGGATCAAGCTCCTTCAGACAACAATCTCTCGACCAGCCCGGCCATCCGGCGCCAGCGCAACGCTTCCTGCTTGAGTGCCTTTTCTCCCTCTTTTGTCAGCGCATAAAACTTGGCGTCACGATTGCTTTCGGTCTTGCCCCATGTGGCCTTGATTCTGCCCTGCTGTTCCAGGCGGATTAACGCTGGATGCAGAGTCCCCTGGTTCAGGTACAACAGGTCTCCAGACACCTGCTGTAAGCGCGTGGCAATAGCGTAAGAGTGCTGCGGACCCATCGTCTGAAGTGTCCTGAGGACGATCAGGTCTAACGTTCCCTGAAGAAGTGCAATTCGGTCCTTTTGTTCACTTGACATCCAAGTACACCGGCTTTGAGAATAACTGGCTCTTCACTAGCATGTCAAGTGCTATCTCTGTTTGAGGGTCGAGCAGTTGCGTTACACGAACGTCCAGAAGCTGGCATTCGGAAAGCGAAACTCGTGCTGCCTCAGTTTCTTTCCCGATTGCATCTGAACGGGCAAATTCCGCAATCGACTCCTTCCAGGCCGAGCGCCCCCGAGATCATCGTCACCCCCGCTCGCGCCATCGGCGCGCAGCGCACTAGCTTGAACCTTCGATCACAAAACTTCACCGGAGCCCAATCTCCTAAAATTTCAAGCGCTTACCGCGTTCCCAACCGCCACTCCCGAACGCCCTCCCCGAAACTGGTGCGCGAAATGGAAGATCGAAATCACACGCCGCCCGCGCACACCGGCATCATCATGCAGCGCGGCCTGGAGCAGATAAAAGCGCTCCTCACCCCCGGCGAACCCGAAGATGAATTCGAATCGCTCGCCCAGTGCTGGCTCGACGAATACCGCCACTTCCGCTCGCCGGCCTTTGACCACCAACTCCTAAAGCTCATCGAGACCGATTGGCTGCACCGGCGCGCGCTGCTCACCATCGGTCGCGCGGAACAAGCGCTCGCTTTGGCGGAGGCGCAACACGAAACGCGTGAGCGCATCGGCGAGATCTCAGCTTTTATCCGTCGCATGAGCCGTCGTTGCGCCGTTCACGAACAACGCTTCGACAACGCACTCAGAAGGGTCGAGGCATACCGTAAGGCACGGATCGTCGAGACACTCGCGAACGCGCAAATTGTACGCACCCGCGACGCCTTCCGCCGCGACTATGTGACCTTACATTTCCGGCTTCTCGACCGAAAGTCCGAGGCGGAAGCAAAAAAAATCTGGGAGGCCATCGAGAACACAGTCCGCGTGTCCATCCCATATTTCCCCTTCAATCAACCACAACCACAAATCGAAACCGAGAGGAACCAGAATGATCTCCCAGAAAACACGTGAAGCTCGCATGCGCGCCAACCAGGCGAATTCCCAACTCTCTACCGGCCCCGCCACCCCGGAAGGAAAAGCCGCTTCCAGCCGTAATTCGTTTAAGCACGGCCTCTGCTCGAAACAACTTGTCATTCCTGGCGAGGATCCAGCCGAACTCGACGCGCTTAAAGCGAGCCTGTTCGCCGAGCACCAGCCCGCCTGCGAGACCGAAGCTATCTTGGTCAACGAAATGGCCGAGCAGTTCTGGCGCATCCGCCGCGCCCGGGCTTTCGAAGCCAACCTGCTGCAAGCTGAATTCAACCTCTCGCACATGAATGCGGCCCAGCGGCTTATGTCCAGCGCCGAGCGCGGTTTCCATAAAGCTCTCAAGACCTTACGGGAACTTCAAAAGGCCCGTGGCTTCGTTCCGCAAAACCAGGTTGCAAGTGGAGCGGACCTCCGGACTGCCATGCCGGCTGCCGTGCCCGCCCCCGAATCTCTTGGCTTCGTTTTGCAAAACGGACCACAGACCGCTACAGCGCAAAGGGCGCGGATGCGCGGCACCACTCAGGTAACGAACTCGCCAAGTTCTTTGGGTGACGCGCCTGACACCGGGCCCGTTTTGCGCGGTTTCCTAGAAGCCCTGAACTCCGAACCCCGCTCTCACGTGTTGAGCACCCGCAGAGTACGCTGAAAGCAACACTTACACCCCATGCGCCGCGATTACCACAATTGGTTCAGCCCACGCCTCGGCCACAACATGGAGCTTCTCGCCTTCGGGCATGCCGGAATGCCGCTTCTGGTCTTTCCAACCTCGCGCGGCCGCTTTTTCGAGTACGAGAATTCCGGCATGATTGGCGCAGTCTCCGGAAAAATCGATGCCGGACAACTCCAGATCTTCTGTATCGATAGCATCGATTCGGAAAGTTGGTACAACCGGCACCTCCATCCGCATGACCGGGTCCGCCGCCACATTTCCTATGAAGACTACATCCTTTACGAGGTCCTCCCCTTGATGCGCGGTCTCAGCGGTCGGCAACAAATTGCCGTCACCGGCTGCAGCCTGGGTGCTTATCATTGCTTCAACTTCGGTATGCGGCATCCCGATGTAGTGTCAACCTGCGTCGCGATGAGCGGCGCGTTCGACATGCGCCGCTTCATGGACGGGTACTACGACAGCGACTTTTACTTCAACAATCCTGTCGATTATCTGCCTAACATGAACGACGCCTGGTTTCTCGAGCGGTATCAAAACATGAAACTGATCCTTGCGGTCGGCGATCACGATATTTGTCTCGGGCGATAACTTCAACATGGCGCATGTCCTCGGAACCAAACGCATACCCCATTGGCTTGACGTCTGGACCGGAGGCGAACGTCACGACTGGCCGCTCTGGCAGCGAATGGCCCAAAAGTTTTTCTAGACTTGCCGAACCGCGCCCGAAGGAAGCGGCATTCCGTGTATCCTGGCGGGTGGCCCACATCATCCTTTTTTGTGGTCTGCGTGTTCCACCAGTCCGGCCCACTCAATAGGGCTAGAATTCTGAAGTGGGTTCCCGAACCCGTTTTACGGAAGTGGTCTACTGAAGTTGGCTTATCAAGAACCCAGTTGCGGAAGGAGCTGTCATGCCTAAAATCGGAATTCTCTACGGAATGGAAAACAGCTTCCCTCCTGCGCTTGTCGATCGCATCAACAGCAAGAATCTTCCCGGCCTTGTGGCCGAGCACATCCGCATCGGCCCGGTGAAGGAAGCCGAACCGAGCGGTTACCGCGTGATCATCGATCGCATTTCACACGATATCGAGTTTTATCGCGCCTACCTGAAGAACGCCGCGCTGAACGGCACGGTAGTCATCAATAACCCGTTCTGGTGGAGCGCCGACGACAAGTTCTTCAATTATGCCCTCGCCAGCAAACTCGATGTCGCGGTTCCGAAAACCGTCGTGCTACCGCATAAGGAGCATCCGCCCGGAACCACCACGCAATCGATGCGCAACCTCGTCTTCCCAATCGACTGGGATGACGTATTCAATTACATCGGCTTTCCCGCTTTCTTGAAGCCCTTTAGCGGCGGAGGCTGGAAGCATGTTTATAAAATCCACTCGCCGCAAGAATTCTTCGACGCCTACGACAAAACCGGGTCCATGTGCATGACCTTGCAAACCGCGGTAAATTTCGACGAATATTTCCGCTGTTATGTGGTCGGCCGCGAAAAAGTCCGCGTCATGAAGTATGATCCGAATCAACCGTACCACCTGCGGTATGTAAAGGACGGCAGCGCCAGTTCCCACCAGTTGCACGAGCGCGTTGCCAAAGATGCGCTGACCCTCTGCCGTGCCCTCGGATACGACTTCAATACCGTCGAGTTCGCCGTCGAGAATGGCGTTCCGTACGCCATCGATTTCCTGAACCCTGCTCCCGACGCGGACATTCACTCGGTTGGCGAAGCGCACTTCGAGTGGGTAGTCGAGAATGTCGCCCAACTCGCCATCGATAAGGCGCTAAGTGAGGACGCACCCAATCTTAACCTGCACTGGAGCTCGTTCCTGAGCGGACATGCGGGCAAAGTGGCGGCAGGATCCAGAATAGGATAGGAACTATCATCGCCGGGTAGAGAACACATCCATGGCGCCCAGTCTCACTATAGGAATCGAAGAAGAGTACCAGACCGTCAACCCGGATACCCGCGATCTGCGATCTCATATCGACACTGAAATCATCGCCAAGGGCAAGACGCTGCTGAAAGAAGCCGTTAAGGCCGAAATGCATCAGTCCGTGGTCGAGGTGGGTACCGGGGTTTGCAAAGACATCAAGGAAGCCTGCCGCGAACTCAAAGCGCTACGCACACAGATTGTCGATCTCGCGAAACAGAACGGGCTTCGTCTTGCCTCTGCCGGAACGCATCCGTTTGCAGACTGGCGTAAGCAGGACATCTACCCTGATGCGCGCTACGAAACCATCGTCCAGGACTTGAAGATGGTTGCGCGGGCGAACCTCATCTTCGGTCTGCACGTGCACATTGGCGTCGAGGACCGCGAGACTGCCATTCACCTCATGAATGCATCGCGCTATTTTCTGCCCCACATCCTCGCGCTCTCAACCAACTCACCCTTCTGGCTGGGCATGGACACCGGTCTGAAGTCTTACCGCTGCAAAGTGTTCGACAAGTTTCCCCGCACCAACATTCCTGATTACTTTCCTAGCTGGGGCGAGTACGACAGCTTTGTCAATCTTCTGGTGAAAACCAATTGCATCGATAACGCCAAGAAGATTTGGTGGGACATTCGTCCTCATCCAAACTTCCCCACGCTGGAGTTTCGGATCTGCGATGTACCGATGCGTGCCGACGAAACACTCGCCATAGCCGCCCTGATTCAAGCCACCATCGCCAAACTGTACAAGCTTCACGCCGCCAATCAAGGCTTCCGCCTCTACCGGCGCGCTCTGATCATGGAGAACAAGTGGCGAGCACTCCGCTATGGGCTCGATGGGAAAATTATCGATTTCGGAAAACAGATCGAGGTTCCGGTTCGCGACCTCATCTACGAATATCTGCGCTTTGTAGACGACGTCGTCGATGAGCTCGGATCGCGCGAGGAAATCAATTACATTCACCGCATTCTCGAACACGGCACGGGCGCCGATCGGCAGCTGCGTATTTATCAGGAAACCGGCGACCTTACCAAAGTGGTCGATTACATCATCTACGAGACAGAAGCCAATTTGGCCCCCATGGCGGCGGGTGCGGGCATTGCCGGATGAGCCCGCGTTCTCAGCGAGGCGAAGACTCGAAAAATGAGTACTGACCTTTCCGCCTTGCATTTCGACCCTTCGCTGCGCGAAGGTGCCCGTAATGCCGTCTCCGTTTGTCTGCGTATACAGCCTTACGAAAAAGTGACCGTCATCACGGATCGCGCGTGTATGGAAATTGCGGCCAGCCTTGTCTCCGAGCTGACTGCATGTGGCTGCGCTTTTCGAACCTTCGTCCTTGAAGAGCTCGCGCCGCGGCCGCTCACTGATATGCCGCCAGTCATTCTCGAGGATATGGAGTCCAGTCAGGTGAGCATCTTTGCCGTGCGCGCCCAAGCCAACGAGCTGCGTACCCGCATGCAGATGACTGACGTTGTGAACCGTAAAAAGCTCCGGCATGCGCACATGGTGAACATCGAGAAGCGCATCATGCTGGAGGGCATGCGCGCCGATTTCCTCGCCGTTGACGATCTCAGCGTCCGCGTTCTTGACATTGTCAGCCAGGCCCGCTCCGTCCGCGCCACCACGTCTGCCGGAACCGACATTACGGCGCAGCTCTCGCCCGATTACAAGTGGTTGAAGACCAGCGGCATCATCAGTCCGAACAAGTGGGGCAACCTGCCAGGCGGCGAAGTTTTTACAGCACCCCTCGAAGTGAACGGATCGTTTGTTATCGATGGCGTGGTGGGTGACTACTTATGCGAAAAATTTGGCGACCTTCAGCAGACGCCGCTCACGATTCGAATTGAAGGCAATCGTCTCGTTGAAGCGCATTCCGGCAATGAAGCTCTTCGCAGCGAGTTCTGGGAATACACCCATCGCGACCCGAATAGCGATCGCGTGGGTGAATTCGCTATCGGCACGAATCTTGGCATACATGATGTCATCGGCAATATCCTGCAAGATGAGAAAATCCCCGGCGTTCACATCGCATTTGGCGATCCCTACGGTGCCCATACGGGGGCACAATGGTCATCTTCGACGCATATCGACGTGGTCGGCCGCAAGTTCGACATCTGGGCTGATGACGCACAAATCATGCGCGCCGGCGCTTTCCTGGTCTAAGCCGTGATTCCAAAGCTGCGGGCCGAATTCAACCATCGCTGGCGTCCTAAACTGTACGCGGACTTCTTGCGCGATTTAGATGCCCGCGCCGGCACTCATGTGCCATTCCGCTGTAGCGAAACGCCCGTCTTTCTGCCCCGGCCGCTGCTCGACAAGATGGTCCGCTACGGTCAGGAACTGTACTCCCAGCTCGCCTCCAGTGCCGAATATCGTGCTGCCTCCGACGTCGCGATACCGGCAGAGTTTCGGGTACCTGACGAACCGGAGCATGCTCTCTTCGTGCAGGCCGATTTCGGGCTCGTTCGCGAACCGGATGGCACGCTTGAACCCAAGCTTGTCGAAATCCAAGGCTTCCCCTCTGTCTACGCCTTTCAGGCGCTGCTCGCGGACCAGTATCGTAAAACGTATGATCTGCATCCAAATCTCAAGCGTTTCATCGGCGATCTCAATGAAATCTCCTACTTCGATCTGCTGCGAAAGACGATCATTAGTGACCATGAGCCCGAGCAAGTGGCTCTTCTTGAAATCGACCCTTTAGAACAGAAGACTTTGCCCGATTTCTTACTCACGCGCAAGCATCTTGGCATTCGCATCGTCTCTCTGGCGGACGTAAGAAAACGCGGCCGCAAACTCGAGGCTGGTGGCATCGAAATCAAACGCATCTACAATCGCGTGATCGTAGATGAGCTCGTCCGCAAGAACATCAAACTGGATTTCTCGTTCACTGACGATCTGGACGTCGAATGGGCGGGCCATCCGAATTGGTTCTTTCGCCTGAGCAAATTCTCGCTGCCCTGGTTTCGACACGTCTGCGTCCCTGAATCGCATCTCCTTTCCGAGATGCGCTCGCTTCCCGGCGATCTCGGGAATTGGGTGCTGAAACCGCTGTATTCGTTCGCTGGTCTTGGGGTAAAGATCGCTCCTGGAAGAGATGAGATCGCCTCCATTCCCCTGGCCGAACGCCGCAACTATATTCTCCAGCGAAGAATAGATTTCGTCCCAACAATCGACACTCCGAGCGGCCCAACCAAAGCCGAAATTCGCATTATGTACATCTGGGACGGGGCGCTGGTGCCCGTGACCACCATCATCAGGACCGGCCGCGGCAAGATGATGGGCGTCGATTTCAACAAGAATCTGGATTGGGTGGGTGCGTCCGCCGGTTTCTATCCGGTCTAACAAGGAGAATCGTCATGGCTACTGATCCCCGCGCAGGCAAAAGTCCTTCTCCGGACATGCTCGTCAACGTCCCTCGCCTGATTACCTGCTACTACGCGCTAAAGCCCGACGTAGCTGAGAAAACCCAGCGAGTCTCATTCGGCACCTCGGGGCATCGCGGATCTTCGTTCCACTCATCTTTCAACGAAAATCACATCCTGGCGATCACGCAAGCCATTTGCGAGTACCGCAAGCAGCAGGGCACCACCGGCCCTTTGTTTCTCGGCATGGATACGCACGCGCTCTCGGAGCCGGCGCTCATCACCGCTCTCGAAGTTCTCGCCGGAAATAACGTTGAGGTAATGATCGACGACGCTGACGGCTACACGCCCACGCCGGCGCTGTCGCACGCGATCCTTACCTACAACCGCGAACGCACAACCGGTTTGGCCGACGGCATCGTAATCACTCCCTCGCACAACCCGCCTGATGATGGCGGCTTCAAGTACAATCCACCTTCAGGCGGTCCCGCCGACACCAGCGCTACGAAATGGATCGAGAACTTCGCCAACGATCTGCTTGCGAAGAACCTCGCGGGCATTTCGCGGATGCCGTACGCGAAGGCCCTGAAGGCGCCTTCCACGCATCGCTACGGATATCTCTCCGCATATGTAGATGACCTCGGCTCGGTCATTAGCTTCGATGCTATTAAGAGCGCTGGCCTGAACCTGGCAGTTGATCCGCTGGGCGGCGCCGGTGTCGCTTACTGGCCGCGCATCGCTGAGCGCTACGCAATCAACCTGAACGTTGTCAATACGCAAGTCGATCCTACGTTCCGCTTCATGAGCGTCGATTGGGACGGTAAGATCCGCATGGATTCGTCTTCGCCGTACGCGATGGCTGGACTGATTCAGCTCAAAGACCGCTACGATGTTGCATTTGCCTGTGACACGGATCATGACCGGCATGGCATCGTCACCCGGTCTGCGGGTCTCATGAACCCGAACCACTATCTCGCGGCGGCAATCGACTATCTCTTCCGTAACCGTCCAGGATGGAAACCCGACTCCGGGGTCGGTAAGACGCTCGTCAGCAGCAGCATCATTGATCGGGTTGCCGCCAGCCTCAACCGCCCGCTGCTCGAGGTGCCGGTGGGCTTCAAGTGGTTCGTGGATGGATTGCTGGACGGCTCGCTTGGATTCGGCGGCGAAGAGAGTGCCGGTGCCTCCTTTCTTCGTCGCGATGGAGTCGCCTGGAGCACCGATAAAGACGGGCTCATCCTCGGGCTATTGTCCGCGGAAATCACGGCAGTTACTCAGTCCGATCCAGCCGAGCGCTATCGGCAACTTACCGACAAGTTCGGCGCGCCCGTTTACGAACGCATCGACGCGCCCGCAAACCCGGAAGAAAAAGCGCTGCTCGCGAAGCTCTCTCCGGAACAGGTCTCCGCTAAAGAACTTGCTGGCGATCCCATCACCGCCATGCTCACAACCGCGCCGGGCAACAACGCACCGATTGGCGGATTGAAAGTCGCAACTAAGAATGGCTGGTTCGCTGCACGCCCGTCCGGGACGGAAAACGTATACAAGATTTACGCCGAAAGCTTCCTCGGACCAGACCACCTTCGCCGCATTCAGGACGAAGCGCGCGCGCTCATCTCCAAAACCTTTCGCGAAGCCAAAGCCCACACAGCATAGGAAGGCCTCGTCCCGCCAAATCGCCCCGTCCGCCTATCGGTAACAAGCGCACAGCCCGTTTTGGTGGGCGCTCTCCGTAGGGGAGGGCAGAAATGTGCGCGGGTAGAAAATAGTCACCGGACGAGGTGAATCATGCCGTGTGCGCCCGATGTGCTCAAAAGTGTTCCACTCTTCTCTCTTCTCGATGATGAGGAGCTCGCCGTCCTTGCCGGCCAGGTCGAACTGAGAAAGTTCGCCGCGCGACAGCGCATTTATAAGCTGGGCGATCCCGCCGGTGAGGCGTACATCGTGCTCTCCGGCACCGTTCGCGTTACGACAGTCGACGAAGATCAGCAGGAGGTGCTGGTAGACGAACCCGTGCCTGGCGAGTTTTTCGGTTTTGCCTCCATGATCGATCAAACAGATCACCAGACCAGCGCCATTGCACTCGAGGCAACCGAGTGCGTCGAAGTCGATCGCCATGACATCTCCGTTCTGCTGCAGCGCAAGCCGATGGCCGGAATGGATCTGCTCGCGGTGCTCGGCCGCCAATTCCACGCTTCTCAGCGGCTGGTGCGCGTGCGCTCGCATCGCAATCCCAACGAAGTAATCGAAGAAGAGGCCACCTTCGGCGAACGCATTGCCGATCGAGTCGCCGGCTTTGGCGGATCCTGGTCATTCATCATCAGCTTTCTAGCCGTCCTTGTCCTCTACACGGCAGTTAACATCGTGCTCGGCAGACAGGCCTGGGATCCTTATCCGTTCATCCTCCTCAATCTCTTTCTTTCTATGCTTGCGGCCCTCCAGGCGCCGGTGATTATGATGAGCCAGAACCGGCAGGATGCCAAGGACCGGCTGCGTGGCGAGCTCGACTATTCCGTGAACCGCCGAGCGGAAGCCGAAATACATGGTCTCGCACGCAAACTGAATCTGCTCGGCGATAAGTTGGAAGATGTTGACCAGTTCTTACATGCTCAGTTCTCCGGACTGTCGCACCAGGACCCGTCGCACACCTCGCACTCGTAGGCGCCGACACCAATCTGGAGGGCTATTGACGCATTCAAAGTCCTCTGATACGATCTTTCCGCGGCAACCTGCGATTCTCGCGCCGGGCGTCAGCACGGCTCTTCGCGCCCGATACATTGCGCCGGACCTACCCTCCGGAGCCAAGCCGGAACGTTCGTATCACAACTCAACCCAAGGTGAAATATGAAGCTGCTTCGAACCGGAGCACTCGGCGCGCTGATTGCGCCCTTGCTCACTGTTGTTTTGCAGGCACAGGTAAACGTAAATGATCTTGCGCTGCTGCATTGGGCTCCAAATCTGACTACATCATTTTCCGTTGCCGGCGGGCCATACGCGGCGGCATTCGACGGCGCTGCCATGTGGGTGACAAACTGGAGCGCCGGCACTATCAGCAAGGTACAAGTTACGGATGGTACTGTTCTTGGAACTTTTACAGTGGGCTCGCACCCGGAAGGAATCGCGTATGACGGCGCCAATATGTGGGTCTCGAACTTCAGCGACGCCACCGTGAGTAAAGTGCGCGCCAGCGACGGCGCGGTGCTCGGTACATTTCACACCTCGCAAGGCGGTCCGCTCGGAGTCGCTTTCGATGGAATGAACATCTGGGTAACTTCGCATGGCGGTAATATCATCAACGAGTTTCGGCCAAGTGATGGTGCGCGCATCGCAACCGTAACTGTCCAAAAGAATCCCTACGGACTTGCCTTCGACGGAGCGAATGTGTGGGTCGCCAACTACGGCAGCGGTACGGTTTGCAAGGTGCGGGCGAGCGATGGCACCGTGCTTGGAACCTTTAGTGTCGGGCTGAATCCCGAAGATATCGCGTACGACGGCGCCAACATGTGGGTGACGAACAATGGCAGCGGTACGGTAACGGAACTGCGGGCCAGTGACGGCGCGGTGCTTGGAACGTTCGCCGTCGGCAGCGGCCCCGAGGGCGTAGCCTTCGACGGAACTAACATCTGGGTGGCCAATGTGGCGGGCGGCACGGTAAGCGAAGTGCGCGCCAGCGACGGGACGCTGTTAGACACCCTCACTGTGGGCACCGGTCCCCGCGGTGTCGCTTTCGACGGAGCCGATATCTGGGTCACGCACACGGGTATCAGCGCTCTCTCGAAGTTGTAGCTAAGGGAATATATTATGTCACGAAGACACATCGCAACGTGTGTAACATTGCCGCTTTTCGCTCTGGTTTTACACGCCCAGGTGAACGTCAAGAGAGTCGCGATTCTACATTGGTACGGCGCGAATCAGGCCGACACTGCCTTCTTTACAGTTGGTAATGCTCCCTTCAGGTTCGCTTTCGACGGTACCAACATGTGGGTCACGAGTGACAGTGGAGTAACCAAACTGCGCGCGAGCGATGGCGCGAACTTAGGAACATTTTTTACGGATGACGCTGGCGGTATCGTATTCGACGGAGCGAACATCTGGGTTACGAATACTTCTATCGCCGACAACTCCGTAACAAAGTTTCGGGGCAGCGACGGCGCTCTGTTAGGGACCTTTGCCGTAGGAAGCGATCCCTTTGGTCTGGCGTTCGACGGGGCTAACGTTTGGACGACAAACCGCGCCAGTAACAACGTTACAAAGTTGCGGACAAGCGACGGCAAAGTGCTGGGAACCTTCGCCGTCGGAGCCGGACCCGTTGCCGATGCGTTTGACGGAACCAACATTTGGGTGGCCAACCAAGACGACAATACCGTGACCGAATTGAGGGCCAGTGATGGCGCGCTGCTGAAAACGGTCACCGTCGGAAACGGGCCAAACGACGTGGTTTTTGATGGCGCTAATATCTGGACTGCTGATTTCTTTGGCGGGACGGTCACAAAGATTCGGGCCAGTGACGCCTCAGTTTTGAGCACGTTCAAGGTTGGCGGTTCGCCCGAGGGGGTCGTCTTCGACGGGGCCAATATCTGGGTCACCGGCGCCGGCCAGTCACAGCTTGTCGAACTGCGCGCGAGCGACGGTACGATCATTGGCTCCTTCAACAAACGTGGCGTGGACCGCCATGCCGGATTCGACGGAGCAAACATCTGGGTAGTGGCCAATGAAGGCGGCAATACGGTCTCGAAATATTAGGCTCGAAGCTTTTCTTGAGGTGAAGCATGAAACGCGTATATGTAGGTTTGTTGCTATCGGTTTCGAGTCTCCCCATTCAGGCGCAGATGAACCCCAAGCAAATCGCCACTCTGCACTGGTATCAAGCCAACCAGGCGGCAACCTTCCAACTCGGACAAAGCGGAGGATATTTTGCAAATATCCTGCTGTTTGATGGAGCCAACATGTGGGCATCGATAGATCCTCGAACTCTAATCAAATTGCGGGTAAGTGACGGAGCCGTGCTTGGAAGGATCACTTATCCCGGGGCCAATACGGGTGGTATTGTCTTCGACGGTTCGAACATTTGGAGCTGCAATTCCCCGTTCGTCTATAAATTCCGGCCGAGTGATGGCGCCGTGCTGGTACAAAGCTATTTCGGGTCCAGCGATATCGTCGACTTAGCGTTCGACGGCTCGTATATTTGGGTTACGGACGCGGTGGACAGCAGGGTGCTGAAATTGCGCGTTTCGGACGGGACAGTCGCAAATCAATATCCAGTCGCGACCTTCCCACGGAACATAGTCTTTGATGGCACTAATATATGGACGACCAGTTTCCATAACAATATCGGGACTCTTACCAAACTGCGTGCAAGCGACGGAGCACCCCTCGGAATGTTCACTGTTCCATCCAACATGTGGAACATAACGTTCGATGGATCTAGTATTTGGGTAATCGACAACAATGCCGACACGGTTACCAAGGTACGACCCAGCGATGGCGTGGTGTTGGGAACCTTCCTTGTAGGAAATACGCCGGCAAGTGTGGCGTCAGACGGAACCTACGTTTGGGTGGTAAACGAGAACAGCCAGATCTGTTGTTCGCCAGGTAGTGTCACGAAGCTACGGGCCACCGATGGTGCCGTGATTGGAACGTTTCCGACATACTTCTTCCCCTGGAGCATCGCCTTTGACGGGGTCAACATGTGGGTGACAAGCGTGAGCGATCCGATCCAAGGCTTGGCGCTCGTTTCTAAATTCTGATTTTCTCTCGCGCGATAATCAGCGCATGCACATCACTCGCCGAACCTGCGGCGTACTACTCGCGTCGCTGCCGCTCGGCGCACAAGTCACAACGCATGTGCCGCCGCAGGGCACTCCGGCACCAGCTCCGGCAGTGGCTACACCTGAACAAAAGCTGCAAAAGGCCACCGCTGAGGTTCGCGATGTCAGCCAACGCTTATCACAAATTCAAGTGCCGATGGATACTGAACCGGCGTTCCTGTTCAAGGCTTAGCTAAATGGGAAAGCCGAAGCTCGACGAATCGACTCTTCCCTTCGCCACTATCACCCAGCTTTCTCAATCGCTCCGGAATCGTGAGATCTCGTCCGTCGAGCTTACAAAGTTCTTCACCAGCCGCCTCGACAAGATTGGGCCGAAATATAACGCGCTCGCCTGCTTGCTCGACAAACGCGGCCATGGCGTCGCAAAAGATGTCGATGACGAGTTGAAGCGCGAGCGCTTTCGAGGTCCGTTGCAAGGTGTTCCGTACGCCGTCAAGGACCTGCTCGCCGTCGCAAAACAGCCCACCACCTGGGGCGCGAAGCCTTTCGCCGATCAGGTCTTCGACTTTGACGCCACCGTGGTTGACCGTTTGGATAGCCAGAATGCGCCTCTCATTGGCAAACTTGCCATGATCGAGCTTGCCGGAGGCGGCGGATATAGCTCGGCATCCGCATCGCTGCAGGGGCCTTGCCTAAATCCCTGGAACACAAGTTACTGGGCGGGAGGATCGTCCAGTGGCTCTGCCGCGGCGGTTGCTGCAGGACTTATTCCGTTTGCGATCGGCTCTGAGACTTCCGGTTCCATCATTACACCCGCCAGTTACTGCGGAGTTACTGGCCTTCGGCCTACTTACGGGCTTGTAAGCCGGCACGGCGCAATGTCGCTCTCGTGGACTCTGGATAAACTCGGCATTCTCGCCCGTTCCGCCGAAGATTGCGGACTGGTGTTGCACGAGATTTCAGGTGCTGACAATAACGATCCTGGTTCAGCTCACCGCCGCTTCTACTTCGCGCCGCAGTATCAGCGTCCAACGTCCGAGCTTACGGTCGGCTACGCGGAGATCGATTGGGCCGAATGGCCCGATGAGCCTCTTCGCCCGGCATTTCAAAACGCGCTGTCGATTTTGAAATCGCTAGGCGCGCACATGACTGAAACCTGCCTTCCTGATTTCCCATACGGGCCGGTGATCGGAACCATCATCGACTCGGAAGCCGCCTCCATCTTTGAGCAGTTCATCCGTAGCGGTCAGGTCGAACAACTTCAGGATCAGGATCAGATCGCGGGTCTGAAGGCATCGCTAAACTACTCCGCGCTCGATTACCTCAAGGCCATGCGCGTTCGGACCCAGATCATCAGCGCATTTCGCGAGCTCTTTTCGAGAGTCGACCTGCTAGTCGCACCCTCGAAGCTCAGTCCGCCCGATCGTGCCGATCAGCCGTTCGACGAAACCGAACCAAAGCGGCCCGACCAAAAAGGCGTCGTTGCCGGACTCGTTCAGGCGAGTAACTTATGCGGATACCCGGCGGTATCGATCCCGTGCGGATACGTGAACGGACTACCCATCGGGCTGCAGATCGTCGGACCTGCGTTCGAGGAGAATCGCATCCTCGCCTTCGCTCACGAATTTCAGAGCCGCTCCGATTTTCATCAAAAGCATCCGGCGCCGCTATAGCGTTCCGTTAGCTTTCAATAACGCAATCAGGCCCGGCAAAACGAACGTGGCCGCAAACACCGGAACAACTCCCGCCTTCTTCCGCTCGGCTACCGTCGCATGGAAGCCGACAAATAGGAAACTGCCCGCGACAATCGCCAGCACGACAGCGATCCACCATTCACCAAAAGTCTGCACGCCGGTTTGGCGCGCCCGCGGTTCAGTCCACGCTCCCAGCAGGGTCGCGAGTTCGACTAAAGTAGCAGCGGCCACAGCCACCCACTTTCGCTCAAGCGACTTGCGCGTTATCCAACCGAGCGCCAGACCCTCCGGCACTTTGTGCAACGCCAACCCGGTCGCGACCGCGACGCTTGCCAGCGGTTGAACCGACAGCGCCCGGATACTCCAACCGTCGAGAAAACTGTGCACCGCGGTAGCGGCCAAAAATGGTCCGATAACGCCGTGACGCGGTGAATGTCCCGTGTGCAACAGCAGTCGATCGAAAAGAAGCAGGCAACCGCAGACCGCCGCAGTGAGTCCGCACGCCATTACCCAACCGGAAAGTCCGGCGATCTCAGGTACAAGCCAGAACAGGCTGATGCCGAACAGCAGCCCGCCGCCCGCCGCCGCCACGTGCGCCGATGGAGTTCGCGAGGCGATGAGTGATGCGCCAATGAAAACGCCAATCAGGGCTAGAACAGTAAGCAGCCACGCAGCCGCCATAAGTACTTATTCGATGACCTTAACCACGAAATAGCTAAACGGTTTCCCCTTCTCGATCAGCACCTGATGCGGCGTGCCCGCCGGAATGTGAATGATGGAGCCTTTGGTCAGCTGGTGCCTCTCGCCTCCCGCGATCGAACTGCCTCGCAGCTCGCCCGCAGCTTTCCGTTCGAGAATTCACCAGCTTGCCGCCTGTAACTATCGTCGCGTCGCCCTCCTCCACGACGAAGATATCCGCCTCTTTTTCGTGCAGCTCGGACGAGCCGGTCTCTTCACGGTAGGCCAGCATCGTGTAATGATTTCCGTACTTCTTCAGTTGCTCGGCTGCAAATGGCTTCTGCTTTTGCGCGAGCGCCTGTGTCTTCGCTTGCAGGTCTTTTGGCGAATAAATATCGACCTGTGCACAGCAAATCGCGGCACTGATGAGCGCGAGTATGAAGAATTTCAAGTCTGCCTCCTATTACTTATCGATGATGCTTCCGGCGTGCAGACCGCGGCGGCGATTTGGGTGTAATCGCATCTGCTTCGGCCATCTGCTGCGCGTTGCCGATCTTACTCAGGACGCGGTCCTTAATCCAATGCTCATCCCACCATTCGATCGGATTCACCTGGACGCCCGCAATCAGCATACTGAAGTGAACGTGATCGCCAAACGCCATACCGGTCGCGCCGCTCACTCCAATATGTTGTTGTTTCTGCACCATGTCGCCGACCTTCACGTCGATGCGGCTCATGTGTCCGTATAAAGTCTGCAACGAGTAACCGTGGTCTAAAATCACGCAGTTTCCGTAAATGCCAAGGCGGTCCGCATAAATGACCTTCCCCGAGTTCGCCGCTGTAACTGACATATTGCGCGTCTGCGCCAGATCGAAGCCTAAATGTACCTGCTCGTCTATTTTCTTTCCTTGAAAGTAGTAACTGCGATCGTCGGCGAAATAAGATTCCCGCGTGCCCTTGATGGGAATGAACGGGCCATTCCACAGGATGCGGTGCTCTGTCTTGTTCCGCAGATCGTAGATCTGTTGCGCATTGTCGCGCCGCATATCGCGGTTCAACTTGATGAAGCGATCGACCAGGCTTCCGCTCCCTTCCGGGTCAAGTTCACCGACTACCTTCTGCATATTGCCTTGAGTCAGCTCAATCCGTGCTTTATGAAATTGTTTGGGGAACACCTTCACCCAAAACGTCGCAGTCACCTCCGTACCCGCTTCGTTGCGCGCAAAGGCAACCGGCGTCGTATCGGGCGAAACGTCCCACGGATACGGAAATAATGAGAAGCGGTGATTGCTGTTTTCCGGCTGCCCGGGCATGGAAAAGGTTCCGGCCGAGTACCTGGCCACGCGCACGCCCGCATCCGTCCAGTTCCCTCCCAGATCCAGCGTCACTAGTTCTGCGCCGCCCTGATTGATGTAGTGCTGCCGGCCGTCGGCGACGATGGTCGGAGGCCGAAGAATTATCTGAATGTCCTGACTGACAGTCGTGGTCGAGCCGCGCAGATCGTTTGACTTGGCATGCAAAACCAGCTTGGCTGGGCCTTCTTTCAGGAAGCTCGCCTGCCTTTTGCCGGCGATAAATGTGTAGATGCGGCTCGGCTGAGACGAACGCGTCTCGTCGTGATCGACAGCCTGCCTCTGGCCGTCCTGCTCGAGGTCGGCCGAAAAAGACTTGATGCCGTGCGGATCGTCGGCCTGGACACTGATCGAGGTGCCGTTACCAATCGCGGTAACGGGCCGGACAAGCTTCAGGGCGACAGACTTGCCGGAAAACCAAACGAACCCAAGAGCGATCAAAATGATCGCGACAACAACAGCTAGAGCGGTTCTTAACATTGTTAAAGTGATTCAGTCTCGAGGACGCGTCTGCCCTCGATGCGGTAATTGCCTTTCAGCACCCAGGCGATCGCCTCCGAGTAAATTCTATGTTCTTCGGCGAGAATGCGGGCCGAGAGCGTCTCCACGGTATCGGTGTCCAGCACGGAGACCTGCGCCTGCAATAGGATAGGGCCGCTGTCCATATCTTCGTCCACGAAGTGCACAGTGGCGCCGGTGATCTTTACGCCATGTTGCAGCGCCTGGTATTGTGCATCGAGGCCGGGGAACGCCGGCAGCAGAGATGGATGAATATTCAAGATCTTGCGGTGAAATTTCGAAACGAACCCACCGCTGAGGAAGCGCATGTAACCGGCCAGGCAAATGAGATCCACTTCGTGTTGCAGCAGAAGATTGGCCACTTGGCGGTCGTACTCGCTCCGCTCCACGCCGGCAGACGGAATGCAGCCGCAGGGGAGCCCGAATTCGCGCGCGCGGGCCAATCCCGCCGCGTCCGCCCTATTTGAAAAAACGAACCCAATGTCGCAGGCGAGGCGTCCGGAAAGCACATTACGTGCAATCGCCTCGAAATTCGATCCGCGCCCGGACAAGAGAATGCCCAACCGCGGCTTGCGCGAACTGCTCACAGATAGCTAACCTTCGGCTGTTTGGCGGATCGCGCTTCGACCACACGGCCGATCTCATAAAAGGGCTCGCGCAGCTTCTTCAGAATTTGCGAAACGAACCCAAGCTTTCTGCTCGCCACGATCAGTACCATCCCGATGCCAACATTGAACGTCCGCCGCAGGTCGTGCTCCGGGATGTTTCCCAACTTACGCAAAATTTCGAAGATCGGCTGGGCCGGCCATGTATTCGGATCGATCTCCACGCGGCAACCCTTCGGCAGCACGCGCGGAATATTATCCGTCAAGCCGCCGCCAGTGATGTGCGCGGCCGCTTTCAGCAGCTTGGCATCGTGAAGCGCCCGGATCGCATGCAGATAGGACTTGTGAACCTTCAGCAGCTCGTCGGCAAAGCTGCGTGAAAGCTCCGGCGTCTGAGCGTTTACGTCGTGACCGGCCGTTTCGAAAAGTACGCGGCGTGCCAGCGAGTATCCGTTTGTGTGCAGGCCGTTCGATGGTAATCCAAGCACAACATCTCCGGGCTGCACGTCTGCGCCGGTAAGCATCCGGTTGCGCTCCACTGCTCCGACAATGAAACCGGCCAGATCGTATTCGCCTGCCGCGTACAGCCCTGGCATTTCCGCGGTCTCGCCGCCGATCAGCGCGCAGCCATTCTTTTTGCAGCCGCGCGCAATCCCGCCGACCACTTCCCCACACACACGCGCATCGAGTCTTCCCACGGCGAAGTAATCAAGGAAAAACAGCGGCGTGGCGCCCTGCACGGCGATGTCGTTGACGCAGTGATTCACCAGATCTTCGCCGACCGTGTCATGACGTCCGGTCGCGAATGCGATCTTCAATTTCGTGCCGACTCCGTCAGCCGAACTGATCAGCACCGGATCTCGCCAGCCTTTGAGTGAATATCCCGCTCCGAAGGCGCCTATCGAGGTCAGCACTCCGGAGGTGAACGTTCTGGAGGCGTGTTTTCTAATGAACGATACGGCGCGATCGGCTTCGTCGATGTCCACGCCCGCATCCTTATAGGTCGTTTTCTTCGGCACCGAAGCCTCAGTGTAGCGGATCAACCCGATAGTGCTGAAAAGAACGGCCGGGCAGACCGGTAGGCCTGCCCGCGAGCCGCTACTGCTGCGGAAACTCGAAATCGGAGTTGTAGCCGCTGCCGCAGTCTTGGTAAAGAGCGGAAGGGGCCAGGGGCTCCGATCCCACGCTGGGATTTTCAATTTTCGCGCACTGCTTATGAGTCTCGATCAGGTCCTTAAGTAGAGGGCCGGTGATCGAGCTGTCGTCCTTTTTTGGTGTTTTCATGTGGGGAAAGTAGCACGCCGAACGTGAGGATGGATTTCTCAGCTTTGGCGTTGGAGCGAGATATCGATGTAAGTTCATGCGCTGCGCGCACTTCCCGATTTTGCGAGCGGCTATGAAACTCTTGTGACCGCCTCACGTGAGCGCGGCGGGTTCATGCCTCATTCAGGCGCAGCGATAGGCATTTCGCAGCCCCGCCCGCCCTCATGAACTCGGTCAACACTGTCGTGATCACTTCAAATCCACAGCGGTTCAATTGCATCACCAGTTCCTGCGAAGCATGATTGAGGATCACCGACCTTCCGATGTTCACCGTGTTACAGGCGAAATGAACCGCGTCCTCGTCGGATAGAGCCAAACGTCGATCCCGCGGCACGCGCCTTTCAATCGCCGTATTGCCAGCCTCATCGAACGCCGGCGGATAGTACAGCAGATAGCCTCCTTCGAGTGGGCATAAGCACGTATCCAGGTGGTAAAAACTAGGGTTCCGAAGCCGCAACGGCTGTACCTCAACATCGACAAACTGCTCCAGGTACGTCTTCGCCGCCAAATCGGATCGCATTCCATGTCCGAACCACAGCAAGGGCTCGCTACGATCGAACAAAGCATCGCCGGCTCCCTCAAACAGTACGCCTGGCGGAAGGGTACGCACTTCGAAGCCATCCGCGATCAGCCACTTTGCAAAATGGGGCGACTCCGGTTGACGCTCCGGACACCGGAAGCTGCTCAAAACGGCCGTTTCCCGGTAGATTAGCGCTGCATTAGCGGTGAACACCAGATCCGGCAGGCCCGCCACTGCAGGCAGCGAAGCAACTTCGGCACGTTCACTGAGTAGTGCGTGCAACCGGGACCACTGCATCCCCGCTCTTTCCGGGTCCGTTGCATGGATCTGACCCTGCATCCACGGATTGATTACGTATTCCACGCCAAAGTGCTGCGGTGGACACATCAAAAAGCGCGAGCGGCTCATCTATTCTTTCGCTTCTTTCCCAATTCGCGTTACTGACTGACAATGCACCTGGGTATCGGGATCAAACGAAGATCGGATGCCGGTCGCAGACCTACTGTGCGTTCATCTGACGGGGATGCTCTAGATTAGAGTGGGCTATTCGGCGTCTCCCTCTCCTCCGCGGGGCGCTTTCATGCGGTTCTCCACCGCACATCCAATCCACACGCGCCGCAGCCCACCACTCAGAGATCACGAGTGAGCCAGCGGTCAGTCCTGCGGCTCTTCTAGAGTGCTAGAAATGCAAGACCGCGTCTACGTTGGCTATGAGACACGGCGGGCGGCCGAACTGGAAGGAGTTCTACTGGCATCGTTCATCGCGCGGGCTATCGCGTTCGCGATCGATATGCTCCTGGCTATTTGCAGCTTCATGGCCCTGTACCTGGCCGTAATCATTGTTGGCCTCAAACTCGGCTGGATTAGCGGGAACATTCATTTCTCGTTTGATCCTTTCCATCTTGGAAGCTCTCATGAGGACGCATGGAAAAGCATCGCCTTTTACGTCATATTTATTGCATTGTGCAACTACATCGGGAACGGAGCGACGCCCGGCAAGCGGCTGATGAAAATCCGAGCCGTATCGCTTGTCCATGACCGACTGTCTCTTTGGCACTCCACCGAACGGGCACTCGGCTATGGCGCTTCCGCACTGGAAGCGTTTTTCGGCTTCTTTCAATACTTCATACATCCGAACCGGCGCACCGTCCACGACCGCATAGCCGAGACCATTGTTGTTTCGGAACGAAAGTCCTGGCGTAAAGCCGCAGATATTGCGACTTCGGTCTGATCCTGATCACAGACAATGCCCGTTTAGTTGAATTGGTGCGAGTTCTTCTTACTCGTGCCGCAGTGCGGCCATCGGATCGATCCGCGAAGCTCGCCAAGCCGGCGCTAATCCGGCCATGACCGTACACGCCATCAGAACCGCTCCGGCAGCCGCAAACGTTGCCGGATCGTGAGGCGGCAAGCCCCATAGAAACGCTTTGAGATAGGTGGTAATCTCCCAAAGCCCGCCAAATCCGACCGCGAGCCCCACTATTCCGAGGACCAGCACTTCACTGATGACCATCCACAAGATCCGGTGCTTCATTGCTCCCAGCGCCATTCGGATGCCGATCTCGTTTGTTCGCCGGATCACCGCGTAAGCAGTTGTCGCATACAGTCCGACGCAGGCCATTATCAAAGCGAGAATGCCGAAACAAGTGCAGAGCGTCGCAAACGTCCGCTCCTGCGAAATGGTTTCGTCGATCGTCTGCGATTGGGTGCGCACATCCGCTATCGGGACGCGCGGGCTTACCCGATGCACGATCTGCCTGACGGTATTCACCAGCGCTAGCGGATTTCCCGCCGTTCGCAATTCAAAAAACATCTGCTGCAAGCCGCCGTTCTTGGCGGTTTGCAGATACGAAAGGTAGGTAACCGGAGGAATATCGCCCTTTAGGGAGTTGTATCGCACCGGCTTCGCCACGCCGACGATCTGCACATCGATACCGTACTTATCGCCGCCGACGCGAAAACGCTGCCCAATGGGCCATGCACCCGGAAAATATCTCTTCGCGAGGACCTCATTGATTACTGCTACCGCGGGCGTATCCATTCCATCCCGTGCGTCGATGCCCCTGCCCGCCAGGATCGGAATTTCCATCGTTTCGAAAAATCCGGGTCCCACCGTCAACAGGCTGGTTCGTTCGTTCGTCTTCTTTGAACCCGGGATCTTTGCATCCGTCGAGCTAGTCCCGTTCGCCACCAATGGCATGTCGGTCAAGGTGACGTTACGCACTCCCGGGATCAGCCGGAACCGGGCTTGCAAATCGGAGTAGAGATCTGCCAGAGCGTGGTCCTTGTAACCCGCCTGTGCCCCGTCCAAGCTGAACAGCAGAACGTTACGTGAGTTGAATCCGATTTCGACTGCATTCAGATTCGCCAGGGTCCGCACAAACAGACCAGCCCCCGCCACCAGGAGCATCGACATCGCAATCTGGGACACGATCAGAATGTGGCGCAATCCAAACGGCAGGCCCAATCGACGGGTCCTGCCGGGCGGATCGCTGAGGCGGACCTCTTTCAGCGCCGGCGCCACGTCGACTCTGGTGGCCTGAATCGCAGGGGCGAGTCCGAATAACAAGCCGGTAGACAACGCGATTACGAGGGTGAACGACAACACCCGCCAATCGAGCTGGGCATGCAGCGTAAAGTCTTTTTCGCCGTTGCCGATCAGTAGCGTCAAAAGCCGGATGCCTGCCGCCGCGATCAGCACGCCGCCAACGGCCCCGATGATCGCGAGTAACATGCTCTCCGTTAACAACTGCCGAATCACCCTTACCCGCCCCGCTCCCAGACTTAATCGAACGGCAATCTCGCGCCTCCGGCTGGCAGCTTTCGCCAGCAAAAGGTTAGCGATGTTGGCGCAGGCGATGGTCAAGATCAGCGCCACCATCGCCATCAGGACGAAGAGCGGTTTTGAATATTTACGCCGTAGCGAGTCCACGCCAGACCCGCCCTCCTCGAGCCACAGCGTAGGAAGCGTCTTACGATCGTGATCATTACGCGCGGTTCCGCTTACCCAATGAAAGAACAGCGAACTTAGTTCGCTCTGCGCCGCGGTAAACGAAACTCCCGGCCTCAAGCGTCCCATCATCTCGATCCAGTAGGTATGGTCGTCAGCGAAGTAGGCCTTTGTGTCTCGATAACGATCCTGGCTGACGAGCGGCAAATCGTGAACCGGAATGTAGAGGTCTGGAACAGTTTGTGGACGAACGCCAAAAAACTCGGGCGGCGTTACGCCAATCACGACAAACGGTTTGCCATCGATCAGCATCGACGTACCCACCGCGTCAGGGCTGCCGCCGAACTGGCCTTCCCACAAGGCATACGAGATTGCAACAACGGGCGCCGCACCAGGCTGATCGTCGGTTTGATTGACCAGCCGCCCGGCGGCAGGCCTCACGCCTAAACCAGCGAAATATCCGCCCGAAACATACTCGCCGTTCTCAAGCAGCGCCTGCCCGTGGACAACCGCATTCAACCGGCCTGCATGCGCGAAGGCAAATAGCGCCGGGAACGCACGGTTGTGATCGCGTAGAACTTCATACGCCCGATATGGATAGTTCGGACTGACCTCGCTTCCTGCTTCCACATATGACGAGCCCCTGTGACTATTCGCCACACCCGGCCCCTCGGGCGCTCGCCAATTCACCAGGAAGAGTTGCTCGGGCTGTTTCACCGGTAAGGCGCGAATCATGATCGCGTCCATGAAGCTGTAAATCGCTGTGTTCGCCCCAATGCCGAGCGCCAGGGACACCATCGCCAGGACAGCGAAAAGCTTGTTTGCCTTCATGGCCCGCAAGCTGTAGCGGAGGTCCTGCCCAAGTTCTTCCCAAAACAATCCGGTCCACGCAGTACGGCTTTCCTCTTTCCAGAACGTCACGCTTCCGAATCGCCGCCGCGCGACGTACGCACTGCCTTCTTCCTCCGCTTTCATTGCGAGATGATGCGCCATCTCCTCATCCAGTTCGCGTTCGAAAGCAGCGCGATGCAGGAGCCGTTGCAGTCGCCGCAATAGCGTTTTCATAGACATTCCCTCACGCGGGTTGGATAACCTTCACGATCGCCGCCATTACGCGCTCAAACTCGCGCACTTCGCGGCTGAGCTGTTTTCGGCCGTCGGGAGTGAGCGTGTAGTAGCGCGCCCGCCGGTTATTTTCCGATTGCCGCCATTCTGCTACCACCCAGCCTTTGATCAACATGCGCTGAAGTGCCGGGTACAGGGATCCCTCTTCCACTTCCAACACCTCGTCTGAGATTTGATGAATGTGCTGTGCAATGCCGTACCCATGCATCGGTCCAAGCCGGCCTAGTGTCTTCAGGATCAACATGTAGAGCGTGCCGGGTGGAATATCGGGCCGAGTTCCCATAGCTAGACTATAGGATAGGTTGGCTATGGATGCAAGCACAATCACGGTGCGCTCCGATACCGGGGCTGAGCGTCAGACGATCGCGGCAGCAATTCATTAATTCAGGCCGACTCTTTCAAAACGATTCGTAATCGCTGGGCCGTCAGGGCGAAGCTATCGAATAGTTCGCACAGACCGGTGCATCTTGGCTCAACGGCGGCGCATCAACTCCCAAGGAGTGCGAAATGTATTTAATCACTGGCGCCACGGGAAATACCGGCTCGGTAGTTGCAAAAGGCCTCTTAAAACAAGGAAAGAAAGTGCGCGTCGTTGCGCGCAGTCAGGAAAAGCTGAAAGAACTGGCGTCCCTGGGAGCTGAGACACTCGTCGGCGATATTACTTCTCTGGACACTGCCAACAGGGCGTTTGCCGGCATCGAAGCCGCCTATGTCATGATCCCGCCGGCCATGACAGACCCCGATTTTCGAGGCTACCAAAAAAAGCTTGCGGACGTTTACGGTTCTGCGCTGGAAGCAAACAGTTCGGTAAGGCATGTCGTCGTTCTCAGCAGCTTCGGTGCCGACAAAGACGCCAAGACCGGTCCCATACTCGGTCTTCATTTTCTCGAAGAGCGCCTCAAACAAATCAAGCCGCTCAACTTCCTATCTCTCCGCGCCGGTTATTTCATGGAGAACACGCTCGGGCAAGCCGGTGCGATCCATCAAATGGGCGCGGTCGTCGGTCCGCTCAAGCCCGATCTCAAAATTCCTCTGATCGCCACCATCGATATCGGCAATGCCGCCCTGAACGCTCTTCTGTCGCTTAATTTCACGGGTCATCAAACTCACGATCTGCAGGGTCAACGCGATCTCACGTATCTTGAAATCACAGCCATCATAGGAGCCGCCATCGGCAAGCCTGATCTTCAATACCAGCTCATCTCGAGCGAGCAATTTGCAGGCTTCATGGAGCAAATGGGATGCGCTAAGAATGTCGCCGCCTTAATGGCCGAAATGGTAGACGCTCAAAACGTCGGCCATGTCCGCGCCCTAGAGCCGCGCTCAACGAGCAATACGACACCCACGCCCTTTGAGCAATTCGTAGCCGAAACGTTCGTTCCCGCGTATAAGGCCGCTTCTAAAGACGCCTGACGGCCTCACCGGAGGTCATCGAAATTCAACATCGGTTGGGGACCATTGCGTAAGAATCGCCGGTCTTCGGCGGCATGCAGGTCGTACGAGCGCTGGTGATACATAGCCAGGCCCTTTTCGCCCAGCTTAAATCGATCCTGCGCCGTTAGGGCGGATGTAGGCAGGGACACATATCAAATGCTTCTTGTACGCTTGATGAAGTATGGCCTGGAATGACTACGGATTTAAATAGGGGTCGTTCGCCATGCGGATGAACGCCGCTTCGGATGCGGGAGAAGAGCTGATGCGCCAATCCGCTTCTTTGTTCACGTCGAACCAGACGAGACCCTTGATGAGCGGAAAACTGTTTCGCAGGGTAGGGATGATCTCGTCGATCCACTTGGCCTTAGATCCACCAGCTTCGGCGGACGACATTTCTCCAATCAGGATGGGCTTTTTCTTCTTTGCAAGGAGAGGGTAAATGTTCCTGAAGACCTGGTGGAAACTCTGCCAGCCGCCATTCTTTGTACCCCAGTTGTAGCCATCGACGCCGGTCCAGTCGACGTAACTATCGCCTGGGTAGTAGTCCATCGTGTGGCGGTTTCCTCCATCGACATCGGTAACGTTCGGGCACCACGCCCAAACCACGTTGGTCGCTCGCGCAGCCACGAAGAGGTCGTGAATGTGCCGATAAGCGGCGACGTATAGGGGGGCGTTGTTGCCGCTCCATGCGTCATCGCCGTTCATCTCGGCGGCGAAGTCGAGGAAGAACTTGTTGCCGAGTGCTTTCGAGCCATTCGCGCGCGCCATGATCGTGCCATCGAGGCTCCCGTCGACGATCTTTGCGAAGTCGATGTGATGGGGTTCCCAACTGACCAGAGGGATCCGTCCCGCCGCGAAGTCTGCTTTGCTGACACTGCCAGTCCAATCGGCGTCCCATGCGTAGTATGTCAAGTGAATGCGAGGTGTCCTCCCAAGCTTCGTCGCCGTCTGAGCTATGCTCCAAGCGCCATAATATTGTCCGAGCAACGCACCCGATGGGGGCTCGAGGATGGACCATCCGCTTGACGCTCGGGCGGGGTCTGCCGGGCCGACAAGCAATGTGTAAACGAGAAACATCAATACAACTAGTCGAGCGGTTTGGCAACGAAGTTTTCGCATGGATGGCGCTATTGAGAGGAATATCAAACCGCTGAGCTGGTCAGCTATCAATACACAGGATGGTGTCGAAAGACTCATCGGCGAACGGCAGTGACTGGGCATCGGCGAGCGGTACGGACTTTCGGGCCGCCTCGGCTTAGTGTTGTGTTTGCGAAGGGGACTTGGCTTGCCTTTGTGCGGCCGCAACAATTTGCGAGAACCTGGGATCTTTGTGCAACGAGATTAAGTCGTCGTCGGTAGAGAGATTGTCGGCATCTTTGAAACCGGCTTGCATGGCACTGCGGAGAGACTTGAATGCATCGTCGGGATGGCCGGCGAATGCGGACACGCATGCCAGGTTGTACCACGCATAGGGCAAGTTTTCATCAGCCTGCGCAGCCAATTTGCCGATGGCGTTCTCATAAAGCGTTCGTGCTTCGTCATACCGCCCAAGCTGTGCCAGCGATTGTCCGAGATAGAAGAGGCTGTCCTGCGTGTCTCCATGCGCGAGGCCCAACAATCGAAGCTGCGTCGTATAGGCTTGCCGGGAAAGTTTCTCCGCTTCGCTTGGCTGTTCTTCTTTCAGCAGAATCCGAGCTAGAAGAGTCTCGGTGGCAGGGATATCGAGATCGTTTGCATCAAGCACCTTTCGCTGGCGGTTGAGTGTTTGCCGGGTCAGCTGCTCGGCTTGAGAGAACGATTTCTGTCTGAGCAGTACGGTCGCAAGATTGTAGGCAGTGAGTAGCGTGTCGGTGTTGTCTGGCCCCAAGGTACGCTGACGGGTCGCCAGCACCTGCTGCAACAATTGCTGCGCTTCACTAAAGCGGTGCTGATCGGCGAGATTGTTTGCCAGACCTTCGGCCGCGCGCGTGGTGTAAGTGTGGTCCGGACCGACCACCCGTAGCTCAATCTCTAATGCCTGCCGATACAGCGCTTCCGCTTCGCGGCGACGCTGCGGGTCGAGCCTCACGGTATTGGCCAGAGTCGTTAGGGAGTTGGCGGTGTCGGGATGTTCCGGACCGAGCACACGGCGCTCAATGGCAATCGTTTCGCGATACAGAGGCTCGGCTTGGCGGGGATGGCCTTGTTCGGCGAACAGGATCGCAAGGTTGTGCATGGTGGCAAGAGTGTACGGATGGTCGGGTCCCAGCCTCCTACGCTCATCCTGCAGCAGCTCTTGCAGGATGGCTTCGGCCTCGGCAAAGTGACTCTGCCTTTCCAGTGCGATTGCCAAGGTATTCAAGGATCTGAGTGTCTGGCTATGAAGAGCCCCCAGTTCGCGCCGCTCGATGGGAATGATCGTACGCTCTAACTTCTCTGCCTCGATGTAATGGGCATGGTCTTCCAAGATCGCCGCGAGATCCTCTTTACTCTGAAGCGTCAATGAGTCTTTTGGCCCGAGTGAGCGAGTTTCCATATCGATGGCTTTGTCCAGCAAAGCCTGAGCCTCGCTCAGTTTCCCCTGCCGGTCGAGAGTTTTTGCCACTAGCGCCATTGACTCCAGCGTGTTTCGGTTATCAGGCCCAAGCGACTGCCGCCTCTTCTCCCACACGCGTTGAGCAAGATCGTGGGCACGATTGTAGATGCCGAGTCCCAGATAGGTATTTGCCATCACCTGCAGGAGTTGCTGCTGGACGGCCGGATCCAAACCCGCACCCGTTTCCAGCTGATGCGCCGATTGGTCAAGGATCTGCCTTGCGGTAATGGCATTGCCGCGAGACTCACTCGGGTCCGACACTTTGAACATATCCGTCATGAAGGCGGTGATGCGATCAGCGCGGTCGCGCTGCCGGCGCGTATTACGTAACGTCAACGTTTGAGCAACAACGAAGCCCATCAGTAAGATTGCGACAGCGGCTGCGGCCCTACGCCAAAAAGGTGACGGCGAACGTATTTACGGACGAGATATCTTACGCTGGGCGCGTGTGCGGTGACGGGTTCGCTGCGCCCAAAGCGAGCGATATCCGCGGCCAGCGCGGAGGGTGTTTCATAGCGTCGGGTGCGATCCTTCTCGATCGCCTTGAGCACTATCGAATCCAGATCTCCACGGAGCAGGCGCAACAGAGCCGCGGGGTCAGTGTTCCGCTTATGCGCGATTTCGATGGCGTCGTCCGCTGCACGGAGCCGGAGACTGGGCCGGACAGGCTGCTGTTCACGCAGTTGTCGCAATGACTCGTATAAGGTCAGATTCCGGCACTCGAGTGGTAGCGACCCCACAAGCAGCTCGTAGAGTACGGCGCCCAGAGAATACCCGTCGGTGCGAGTATCGATGTCTTCGCTGCCGGAATCGGCTTGTTCCGGGCTCATGTAGCCAGGTGTGCCGACAAGCGCTCCGAGCCTGGTCTTTGTACGGTCAGCATCAACGTCAGGCGAGAACGCCTTTGCTATGCCGAAATCGATGATGCGCGGCGTGGGTGTGCCATCGCACTCCGCTACCAAAATGTTGGAGGGTTTCAGATCGCGGTGGATGACGGCTTTTTGATGAGCATGTTGTACCCCTTCACAAACCAATTGGAACAAGCGAAGCCGGTCCGCGACGGGCAGCTGGTTACGGTCGCAATACTCAGTGATGGGGAAGCCATCGACGTACTCCATCACTAGATAGGGCTGCCCCGCAGCGGTAGTCCCGGCCTCGAAGACCTTTGCAATGCACGGGTGATTCATCGACGCAAGCGACTGGCACTCGGCCAGAAACCGCGCTCTCGATGAGGGGATATAGAGGTCAGACCGTATCAGCTTCAGAGCGACGAGGCGGCGCACGGGCGCAGTCTGTTCCGCGAGCCAAACCTCGCCCATGCCGCCGGCGCCTAATTCGCGAATCAACCGGTACGGGCCGATGGTTTGCGGACGTTCGGTGACACCGGCAATCGGGTGCGGCCCACCTGGTGACGAGACATTGCGGCCCTGCTCGTAAGCGTCGATAAGGGAATCGACCTCAGCCCTTAGCTGGTCATCGTGGGGACAGGCGGAATCGAGGAACGTGGTTCGCTGGTCCGGGGGACACGCAACGGCAGCGCCGAAGATCGCCTTAATCGTGGGCCAATTGTCTGGTGTTATCACAGCGGCTTTCTCTGCTGAGCTTCCTTCGCAGCCCCGCTTTGGCGACACTTCAATGACGCTTAGCGGTGGATAAAGAAACGCTTAACCCTTCTGCGCATTCCTCCATAGCTACTCAAAGAAGAAGCTTAGCTCGATCATTTGCAGCTGGTGTTCGTGGAACCGTGATTCTGCCGCGATTGAATGTCGCATTTATTTGGTGAGCCGAGCGTGATTCTCCCTGAATTTTGCTTGTCGGCTACTCCGGCTGAGCTTTCCCCTTCTCCAGCTCCGCTACCCTCCGCTCCAGCGCGCGAATGGTGCGCATCATCTCGGGCAGCTTCGAAAACAGTGCCGACGCGCGCAGCCAATCGCGGGAATCGAAGGCCGGAGATCCGCTGACGATTGCCCCTTCCGGTACGTCGTGGCCGACTCCCGACTGCGCCCACACTATCGCATTCTTGTGAATCGTGACGTGCCCGGCGGATCCGGTCTGGCCGGCCATGATTACGTTCTCTTCCAGCACGGTGCTGCCAGCAAGGCCGGTCTGCCCGCAAATGATATTGTCCTCGCCGACAACGCAGGCATGTCCGATCTGACACAGGCTGTCGATCTTCGCGCCGCGTTTCACACGCGTCTCGCCAAGCGTGGCACGATCCACCGACGTGAGCGTCTGGATCTCCACATCGTCTTCGAGAACCGTGATGCCGGATTGAACGATTTTGTATTGGCGGCCGTCGCTGCCTTTAGCGAAGCCGAACCCGTCACCGCCGACAGCGACTCCGTTGTGCAGCGTAACTCGATTTCCAATGCGGCAGAACTCGCGAACTGAGGCATGTGAATGGGCCGTGAAGTCGTCGCCAATCGTGCAGCCGTCGTATATCACTGCATGCGGATACAGAACAACGTTTGCGCCGATAGTAGTGTTCTCACCCACTACCGCGAAGGCGCCAATCGAGGCATTCGGCCCAATACGCGCCGAGGCGGCAATCTGCGCGCTCCCGTGAATTCCCGGTTGCGGCTTAGGCGCCTGGTAAAACAACGCTAATACGCGAGAGAAATCGTAATACGAATTGGACGAGATCAGCGTGGCCGCGCGAGTCTCCTTTACCGGTTCGGCCGCAATGATGGCCGAGGCGCAAGTGCTCTTTGCAGCCGGCGCGTATTTCAGATTGGCGAGAAATGTGATGTCTCCGGGGCCCGCCTTCTCGATGGTTGAAACTCCGCTGATCTCCGTTGAAGCATCGCCCGCGAGCGTACATCCAAGTAAGTTTGCGATCTGTTCCAACGTGTAAGTTGGCATAACAGCCAGTTATTGCTCGGCGATTACCGGGCTGCGCAACTCGCCGATACCGGAGATGGAAACGACAACCTGATCGCCCGGCCGCAGCCAGCGTGGAGGAGTGCGCGCAAATCCGACTCCCGACGGCGTGCCGGTCGAGACAATGTCGCCGGCTTCGAGCGTGAATACGCCGGAAAGAAAAGCAATCAGATCGGGAATTCGGAAGATCAGTTCGCGCGTGTTCGAATTCTGCAGCACTTCCCCGTTTATCTCGGTCTTGATATCGAGCTGATGCGGGTCGGCAATCTCATCCGCCGTCACGATCCAGGGCCCCATGGGTGCGAACGTATCGAATGTCTTCCCCATCAGCCATTGCGTCGTCGCCCGTTGGTAATCGCGTGCGCTGACATCGTTCACAATGGTGTACCCGAATACGTGCTGAGCCCAGTTTTCCGCTGCAATGTGACGTCCACCGCGGCCGATGACAAAGGCGAATTCTCCTTCGTAGTCAGGCGCGTTCGACAGTTTTGGAAGCACGATGTTATCCCCCGGCGCGATCACCGCCGTTGCGAACTTATTGAAGATGGTCGGCACTTTCGGAATCTCAGCGCCGCTCTCCTTTGCGTGATCGAGATAGTTGAGTCCAACGCAGATGAGCTTGCGCGGCTTCGGAATCGGAGCGCAGAGCTTCACGTTTGCGAGCGGATATCGCCGGTCCAGCCCCGACAGCTTTTCAATTTGAGTCCGGCGCACGGATAGGGCGTCAATGACATCAATGAGCGATGAAAATCCGGCATAAGAGAGATCGATTACTGTGTCCTTGCCCGCCAGTAACCCGGGTTTGGTCTGTTGTTCCGCTTCGAACGTGACAAATCGCATCTAAGCCAGTTTAGAACGGTAGCGCGGCGACTCATCGCCGCAGCGTCGGCACTCGTGCCGACGGTTTCAAACCGGCATTGCCCGGTTCCTCTTGACAATCTAGAGCTGCCATGCAACTCTAGATAATCTAGACAAATGCCCGATAGACCCACTGAACTCGTGCAAGGCACGCTCGAAATGCTGATTCTGAAAACGCTGGCGCTCGAGCCCATGCACGGCTATGGCATCGCACAGCGAATCGAACAGATTAGCAACGGTGTGTTTTGCGTGAACCCGGGCTCACTGTTCCCGGCTTTTAGCCGTCTCGAACGCTCCGGACGCATCAAGCCTGAGTGGCATCCTACCGAAAACAATCGCCGTGCCAAATACTACATGCTGACCGATCGTGGACGCAAGGCCTTGCGGGACGAGACCCAGCAATGGAACCGGCAGATTGCGGCCATTGCCAGAATTCTCGAAGCCTAGGAGCACCTGCCGATGCTCGCTCGATCTCTCATCGCCGGACTGCGGGGTTTGTTAGGTAAGGTGCGCCAAAGCGAAGAAATGGATGAAGAGCTTCGGCATTACCTCGAAACCGCCGCTCAGGACAAGATGCGCCGCGGGATGAGCCCCGACGCCGCCCTGCGTTCGGCCCGCATCGAAATGGGCAGCGTGGAATCGGTGAAGGAGCAAGTGCGCTCTGTTGGATGGGAAGCAACGGTGGAGAGTCTTTGGCACGACATTCGCTATAGCATTCGCCTGCTGCTGAAGAGTCCCGGATTCACCGCCGTCGCCGTCCTGTCGCTCGCGCTGGGCATCGGAGCCAACACTGCAATATTCACTCTCATCAATTCTCTGCTGCTCAAGACACTACCGGTACGCGATCCACAGCAGTTGGTGGCGTTCGGCGAACAATATGGGGGCGGCACTGTCGACGGGATTGATCCGGGACCGCTCGATTTATTTCCATACGAATTCTATAGGCAACTCAATCCCCGCTCCGACTTACTCCGCGGCCTTTGTGCTTACGCGAGCTTCCCCACCCTGATAAGCGTAAGAACCAACCAGCGGCAGTACCGCCCCGGCGATCCGGGCGGTGAGTCATCTCGTATCAGGCAACTTCTTCACTGTCCTGGGTGCCGAGCCCATCCTCGGCCGCACCCTCAATTCCCGGGATGTCGAAGTCCCAGGACGTGCCCCAGTCGCCGTGATCAGTTATCGTTTTTGGCAAGAGAGCCTCTCCGGAGATCCCGCCGTAATCGGTAAGACAATCGCCGTAAACGGCGCGCCCTTCGTTGTCATCGGCGTGATGCCGGCTAAGTTTTATGGCGTGGATTTGAATCGGGACGGGACGGACATGTGGGTGCCGCTGACTATGCAGCAAGAAGTCATGCTGCATCCATCATTGCTCGGGCCGCGCGGAGAATATTGGCTTCATATGATGGGTCGGCGCAACAATGGCGCGAGTTTGAGCCGGATCCAGTCATGGATCACAAGCCAACTGCAGCTGTATATGGAGCACCGGGAAGGGCCGCTGCTTAGCCGCACTCGTAAGTCAGAAATTCAGAAGATCTATGTCGATATGCGCGCCGGCGATCGCGGTATCTCAAATCTCCGTCTTGAGTACGCCCGGTCGATCTACATTTTGATGACCGTCGTGCTGTTGGTGCTGCTCATTGCCTGCGCCAATCTCGCTAATTTTCTTCTTGCCCGCGCCTCATCGCGAGAGCGCGAGATTTCCACGCGCCTGGCCTTGGGTTCCACGCGCCTGCGCATCGTGCGCCAAGTGCTCACGGAAACGGTACTGCTGTCGGTGTGCGGCGGCGCGCTCGGGCTGCTCCTGGCATACGGCGGCACGCGCGCGCTGATCGATTTCGTTGTTGCTGGAGCGAATCATAGCGCCCTCACGGCTGTACCCGACGGTCGCGTTCTCGTCTTCACCATCTCCCTCTCGCTGTTCACTGGGTTCGTTTTTGGACTTGCCCCCGCTCTCCGGCTCGCGCGGCTCAGCGTCTCTCCAGGCGCGGAAGCAAACGTGCGCACATCGGCAGGAAGTGCCGGACGCTCTAGCCGGCTGTTACCAAAGCTGCTCGTCATGTTTCAGGTAACGGTGTCGCTGATGCTGCTGGCTGGCGCGGGACTCTTCCTCCGCACGCTCCAGAATCTGCAGAACCAGGATTTCGGATTCGCTCGCCACAATCTCCTTGTGGTCCGGTGTGATCCCAAGTTGGCGGGATACAAACCGGAGCAGCTTAACGCGCTCTACCAAGAAATTCTGGATCGCATCGAAGCTCTGCCGGGCATCCGTTCAGCTACTATTTCGGGGAGTCCACCAATGAGCGGCTGGACCTGGAATTCGCCCATCGTCATAACCGGGCGCACTCCTCACGCTAACGAAGATCTCTCAACCTTACTTAACCGTGTCGGACCTCGCTATTTCGAGACGCTGAACGTGCCGGTGCTTCGCGGTCGACCCATTGACTCACGTGATCTTCCCAATGCTATGAAATCTGTTGTCGTGAATCAGACCTTCGCCAATCACTTCTTTCCGCGTGGCGATGCCGTCGGGCACAGTTTTACCATCGGCGATCCCGCCGTTCCGGGCACTTGGCAAATTGTTGGCGTCGTCAGAGATGCCAAATACACGAACGCGCGTGAAAAGCCGCAGCGCATGGCTTATCTTGCCGTCATGCAACTCGCCGGGGATGACCAGTACGCGTACTATGTGCAACTAAGAACTTCGGGTGACCCCGCAGCAGTCGCTGGGAATGTTCGCCGCGCCCTCACGGACATCGATCCAAATCTGCCCATTCTCGACGTCAAAACCGTCCGCGAAGAGCTCGATCGCGGGATGGCGAACGAGACGCTCATTTCTCGCCTTTCGGGTTTCTTCTCTGTATTAGCGCTATTGCTCGCGTGCATCGGCCTTTACGGTGTAATGACCTACAACGTCGTACGCCGATCGAATGAGATCGGCATCCGCATGACGCTCGGCGCCGAAACCCACGCCGTTCAATGGATGGTGCTCCGCGAATCACTCTTGCTGCTCGGTGCAGGAATCGCAGTGGGTCTACCGGCAACGCTTGCTGTTATGCGTCTCGTCCGTTCGCAACTGTTCGGGTTGAGCGCGTCCGATCCGCTTACCTTCACCACGGCCATTCTCCTGATTTCTCTTGTCACGCTAGCGTCGGCGTACTTTCCGGCGCGGCGCGCCGCACGCGTAGATCCCGTGGTTGCCCTCCGGTATCAGTAGCGCGAGATTAGAAATCCAGCGCAAACGAACCCGCCCGATAATGCCCGATGGCAGCGGCTTTAAATTCTCCATATCCTGGGGCGTAAAACGTTCTCCATAGCGCAAATTCAATAGACGATATGAGGGCAGCGCTTCGCCCGCCATCTCATTTATGGCCGTGTTGCCGACACGAAGACGAATGTCATTTACTCCCGCGCGGATGTACTTAGTAACATCGAGCTCGTATGGCGGATGCCACACCGAGCCCGCACGATTTCCGTTGACAAAGACGACAGCCGCCTCGCGCACCGGTCCGTCGAAAAGCGCCCGCATGCCCGGCCAATGGTCTGTGCCCTCAATCGCCGTGCCTTTGCCGAAATCCAAAACAACTCGCTTGTGCGCGCGATCCGGCACCGTCACTTTGGTTTCATAAGTGACGATGCCCGAGTAAAATCGATTCGGCTCGTCGTCGGCCCATGAATGCAGTTCGTGCCATTTCGGCGTGTTGTCCCGTCTTCTCGAACGTCACCGACCAATCGCCGCTTACGTCAATCCACGCCGGCTCCTCATGACTCTCTTCAGCAACGGCGGACACAGGAGCATCCGAGAACACCAGCAAGCAAGATTCATAGGGAGCCAACTTCAGATGAATCGTGCTGCCCCTCGTGGCGACGCGTACTTCCGCTGTGAACGGATCCCATATCTCTGCCGTATGCCGTTGCACTCGCGCCGTCGCATCCGTGTCGAGATCGCGGTTCGACGTGTTGGCAATGAAATAAATATCAGCTTCGTCGAGTGCCCGATGCATGAACCCGATGACGGGTGCCGCCTCGGCATTCACAGCCAAATCCGGCGCCTGAACGGAATGCAGCATGCTGCCCAACTCACCCTCGTTCGCAAGCAGCTGCGCATGAGTCGATCCGCTTTTGAACAATTCGCGCGACAACTGCACGATCCGGCGTGCATCTGTTTCCGCATCACGAAAGCCGGGTGCCATCGACGGCACGCGCCCGGTCGCAATCACGAACCCGCCGGAATTCGCAAAGCGCTGAATTCTCTGCAGAGTTGTTAGCGGAATGCGCTCGATGTTCGGCAGAAGTAAGATTCTGTAAGGCAGGCCAACGCTCTCGATCGCGCGGTCATCGATGAAGTCGAAGTTATAGCCGGCGGTTAAGATCTGCGGGATTAATTGCGGCGTCAGCATCTGTTCCACGGTCTCATCCACCGAAGCTTTTCCCGGCGTGAATCTGGCCCATGCGTCATCCGTCGGAAGATAGATCGCCACATCGTTTGCCGGTTTTCCCTGTCGCATCACGAAGCTGACACGCCGCAGATATTTCGCCAAGTCGGGCATCACCTCAAACCACGGGTTGTGTTCGTTCAGCGCCGCCGCCGCATAAAAGCGCCATCCAGGTTCTCCTGCGGTCGCAGGCGAGTACGGCCAGCCGTGCCCGACAAGCTGATTGATCCCTTGCACAAAATGCAGGTCCGCTTCCGCCTTTAAGTCGAGAGGCGTGGCTCGAAATGCCGGTGAGTGCAGCCACGTCCACGTTTCTGTCGACGTAATTGGCCGTCCATATAAGTGGCTCGCCGACGATGCCCAGCGTGCCGGATTGAATTTGCGCCACTCCGGCCCGCGCTCGCCTTCAGGCAAATCAACCAGCGCGTTGCTCGACAACATGACAGGAGGCTGCCCATACGTCTGCGAACGAAATCGCGTATGGTGTGCATGTGCCCATTCGCGAAGCGGCGTCAAATAGTTGTCCTCGGCAAGTTCGGTCAGCGTCTTGCCCCAGTCATGCCGGATGGCGCCGGTCTCGGGCCCCGCGTCTTCGATCAAAGCCCTCAGGTGCGGCTTCAGGTCATAGCGTCGCCGCGCCTTAAACTGATCGAGAAAGTTGCTCGTCCAATCCGAGTCGTACACTTCCAGGCTGTCGCTGAAGACTGCGTAAGGAGGATTGGGACCAAACGCATTGAGAAGCCGGTCCGCAATCTTCGTCAGATGGAGCTCGATCGCCTGCCGGTCATAGTGATCCAGGACAAAACCTTCGGCTCCGATGCTGGGGCGCTTCACCTGCTGGCCCGTACGGCTCGAAACGAACCACAATGTCGATCCGCCATCCGGGAGTTCCGCGATGATCTTCTCCCCGTCTTCGAGCGCGGGTTTTGTGCCACGTTCCATTCGCAGCCGGCCTGCCGCCCGCGTCACGGGGATGTGCGGGCCACCATACGGCCAGCCGCTACCCAGCGTGACGTCTACCCGCATTCCCAGTTCCTTCGCTTTCGCTGCCGTGAATCGCACGGCATCCAAAAACGCGTCCGCCAGGTACGGCATATTCCCCTCCAGTTCAAGGGGATATACGGGCTGGATCTCAACCCCACCGATACCTGCAGCCTTCATCACCCGGAGTTCACGTTCGAGCTCCGGCTTGCTTACCGCCGGTCCAAACCACCACCAGCGCATCATGATTCGGCAATCATCGGGGGGATTAGCAAACTCGTGGCGGATGTCCATCAGCTTCGTAGAGAAAGCGGGAAGAGCGATGAAAAGCAAGCTGAAAAAACGAACCCAACGCGCACTCCGACTGGGTTCGTTCCGTAATCTGCCCGCAACCTCTTGAAAATACGGAGATCCCGGCGTGGCAGTTCGTTTGGTAATTTGGTGTTTCGGCCCCATGAAGCTCCTTTGCAAGCTCCTCTCCCCAATCGTCTTGTGCGTCTCGATCGTCGCGCTTTGTCTCGGCGCCGACCAGGGGCAATTCTATCTACACGCCGGTGACACGGTGGTTTTCTATGGCGACAGCATCACCGAACAGCGCCTCTACACCATGCTGACGGAGCTGTTCGCGGTCACGCGTTATCCCAACCTCAACGTCACGTTTGTGCACTCCGGGTGGGGCGGCGACCGCGTTACCGGAGGCGGTGGCGGACCTATCGATCTCAGGTTGCAGCGCGATGTGTTCGCTTATAAACCGACGGTCATGACGATCATGCTCGGGATGAACGATGGCCGTTATATAAATCACACGCCAGCCGACGACGACATCTACTTCAACGGCTACAAGCACATCGTCGACAGCGTTCGCCAGGCTCTACCTTCGGTCCGCATCACCGCCATCGAACCGTCGCCCTTCGACGATGTAACCCGGCCGTTCACGCTTCAACCGAACGGGTATAACTCGGTCCTGGTGGCATACTCGGCCTGGATCCGGACCTATGCCGAGCACAACAATCTGACCGTTGCGGACATGAACGGGCCTGTCGTTGACATGCTGAAGGTTGCAACGGCATCTGACCCCGAGACTGCGCAAAAGATTATTCCCGATCGCATCCATCCCGGCCTTGCCGGCCATCTGATCATGGCGGAACAGCTATTGAAGGCTTGGAATGCGCGTCCCGTCGTATCCGCAGTTACGATCGATGCGGCGGAGGGCAAAGTCACCGCGTCCGAACATGCGCAAATCTCCGGTCTGAGCACCGCAAATCCGTTTGTCTGGACGGAACTCGACGACGCACTGCCTTTGCCGTTTGCCGACCTGCTCGCGAATGACCGAGATCGCTCGCTCGGCCTAGCCATCCGCAGCTCCGACGTAATCCAGGCTCTGAATCAGGAGCCGTTGCGAATCACTGGCCTTAAGCCCGGACGCTACAAACTCACCATTGACGGCGAGCTGGTCGGAAGTTGGAGCGAAGCTGAACTTGGCCAGGGCGTGAACCTCGCGGTACTCGAAACGCCCATGTCGAAACAAGCGATGAAGGTTCGCGACCTGACTGTGCGGCACATCGATATTCATCAGTTCCGCTGGCGCACCCTGCAGGTTCCACTTCAGGATTCGAGTGTGGAGCATCTCGATAATACTCTGAAATCACTCGATGCGGTCGAAGCGGACGTGGTCGGTCTGCAGCGTACAGCCGCGCAGCCGAGGCCGCACACATTCGAACTGGTAACTGCGGTCCAATGAAATTCCTGGTGCGTCCGGTAGTCAAACGCTACCGCTCCTGGATGGATCGCTGGGAAACGGAACTCTGTTTCCGCGCCACCGACCGCATTGTTCGACCTTTCGATTACGGGCTGGAATGGACACGTTCCTGGCCCTGCGCACGGGATTTTCCCATGCAAGGCGACTCACCCTCCGAATACATCGTTCAACTGAACCAGCGAGCCATTACGAATGGCGATGAGTTCTTTGGATATCGCACGCCGGAAAACTTTGAGTTGGATGGCGATTGGCTGCAGTTTGAATCAGCAGTCGAGTCGCCGTATCCGGAAAACAACATCGTGCGCGCGCGTTGGTTTCCGTCGCGCAACTCCAGCCGGAAAGCCGTGGTTGTGCTGCCCCACTGGAATTCAAAACTGCCGCAGCACAACGCTCTATGCGCCGGGCTGCAGCGGCTGAACATCTCGGCACTACGGCTGAGCCTTCCCTATCACGATGCACGTACGCCGGCCGGCCTGACGCGCGCCGATTACGCAGTTTCGTCGAATATCTCCCGCACGATTGACGCCACCCGGCAGGCGGTCATCGACACACGATCGTGTTTTGATTGGCTTCAGCAGCGCGGCTTCACAGATTTCGGCATCGTTGGCACGAGTCTTGGCTCGTGCTATGCATTTCTGGCCAGTGCGCACGATGAGCGCATTCGCGTGAACGTGTTCAATCATTGCTCGACATACTTCGCCGATCCGGTGTGGGAAGGCTTATCCAGCCGTCACATCCGCGCGAGTCTTGAACCGGAAATCGATTTGCCCACGCTGCGTAAGCTGTGGCTCTGCATCAGCCCGCCGAGTTACTGGGACCAATTCACACAGAAAAAGAAGCGTTCGAAATTCATTTACACGCGCTTCGATACAACCTTTCCCGTGCACCTCTCGCGCGATGTCATTCGCGGCGCACGCGAGCGCAAATGGAATTACGAGGTGAAAGAGCTGCCTTGCGGGCACTACACAATGGGCGAGTTCCCGTTCAAGTACATTACTGGTTACGAGATTTGCTCGTTTCTGAAGAGGAATCTGTAATTACGGCGCGGATCAGACATCAGGCGAGAGCTAACGTATTGATCGTCAGCGGGCGGTGCGATTCGTACTCGGCGATAGCGGATTCCTGCTGCAGGATGTAGCCGAGCTCGTCTACGCCTTCGAGCATGCAGTACTTCGCGAACTCGTCGATGGGAAAGGTTACTTTGGAGCCGTCGGGCAATGTTACCGTCTGACTCGCGAGATCGACGGTAACAGTCGCGGCGCTATCCTTCGCCAGAGCCGCAAACAAAGCGCGGTGAGCATCGGGTGGAACAATGATCGGCAGCAGCGAATTTTTGAGCGAGTTGCCGCGGAAGATGTCGGCGAAGGACGTGCTAATCACCGCACGAAAGCCGTACTGTGTAAGAGCCCAAGGTGCGTGCTCGCGCGAGCTGCCACAACCGAAGTTGTCCCCGGAAAGAAGTACCTTTGCGGCGTGGCCTTCCGGCTGATTCAAGATGAAGTCCAGGTTGGGATTACCATCCGCGTCGTAGCGCCAGTCGCAAAACAGATGTTTGTCGAGGCCTTCTTTGGAAGTGGTTTTCAGGAAGCGTGCCGGAATGATTTGATCGGTATCTATGTTGTCGATCGGCAGTGGCGCCATGCGGCTAGTAAATGTCGTGAACTTGTCCATTCTGATCTCCGTCTAAAGTAACGTCCTCACGTCCGTCACAACGCCTGTAACAGCGCTGGCCGCAGCAGTTAGCGGACTCGCGAGGAAGGTTCGCCCACCCTTTCCTTGCCGGCCTTCGAAGTTTCGATTACTAGTGGAGACGCTGTATTGTCCGGGAGACAACTGATCGCCATTCATGGCGATGCACATCGAGCAGCCGGCTTCGCGCCACTCGGCGCCTGCTTCCTTGAAAATTCTATCCAGGCCTTCGGCTTGCGCCTGAGCCTTCACCTCCTGAGAACCCGGGACGACCATAACCCGGACCTTCGGGTTCACCTTACGGCCCTTGAAAATTTGCGCCGCGGCGCGGAGGTCCGAAATGCGCGAATTAGTGCAGCTTCCGATGAACACGACGTTTACGGGATGGCCGAGCAGCGGCTTGCCCGAGGGCAGATCCATGTAGCGCAAGGCTTTGCCGAGGGATTCACGCTCAAGAGGATCGCTCACAACTGACGGATCCGGCACCGGCGCGGTAATTGGAATGCCCATGCCCGGATTCGTGCCGAAGGTAATCATCGGCTCCAGGGCGCCGGCATCGATGTCGATGCGCTTGTCGAACACAGCGCCTTCGTCTGTCGGCAGTTGACGCCACAGACTCACAGCGCGTTCCCAATCGGCGCCGTTCGGCGCTGCGGGGCGTCCTGCGAGATAGCTGTAGGTGGTGTCATCGGGCGCGACGAGTCCGGCACGCGCTCCGCCTTCAATAGACATGTTGCAGATAGTCATGCGCTCTTCCATGGACAGCGAGCGAATGGCGGAACCGGAGTATTCGAACACGCATCCAGTGCCGCCGCCGATGCCAATGCGTGAGATGAGATTCAGAATGATGTCTTTCGCGCCCACACCTTCTTTCAACGTGCCTTCTACGCGAACCTCGAACGTCTTCGAGCGCGTTTGCAGAAGACACTGCGAGGCGAGGACATGCTCAACCTGACTGGTCCCGATGCCAAAGGCGAGAGCCCCGAAGGCCCCGTGCGTGGCGGTATGACTATCTCCGCAGACGACGGTCATGCCGGGCTGAGTCAATCCCTGCTCGGGGCCGATGACGTGCACGATTCCCTGGTGTTTGCTGTGCGGACCGAAGAACGGGATGCCGAACTCGCGACAGTTCTTTTCGAACTGAACGATCTGGGCTTCGGCGATCTTATCGACAATCGGCAGAGAGCGATCGTGCGTCGGAATGCTGTGATCCGTGGTTCCGATAGTAAGATCAGGGCGTCGTACTTTCAACCCGCGCTGACGCAGGCCAGAAAACGCCTGAGGCGAAGTGACCTCATGCACGAGATGCAGATCGATGTACAGCAGCGCAGGCGCGCTTGCCCGCTCCGCAACGATATGGTTATCCCAGACCTTCTCAATGATGGTGCGCGGCATGGACGCTCCGTTTGACATTCCCATAATCTTCCTTCTTTAACTCAGCGCCGAAACGGCGCGAGCCGCCAGTGACGCGCAGATCGCGTCGCCTACTTGATTTGTCGCCGCGGGCTTGCCTGGCGGTTTCAGATCGGCCGTAACCTGTCCGCTGTTCAAAACTTCTTCCACGGCGCGATTCACGGCTCGCGCTTCATCCATAAGTCCGAAGCTATATTCGAGCATGGCCGCCACCGAACCAATCGCACCCAGCGGATTGGCCTTGTTCTGGCCAGCAATATCGGGCGCTGATCCATGCACAGGTTCGTAAAGGCCGACCCAGGCTCCGGAAGGGCGTTGATTGCCGATCGAAGCCGAAGGGAGCATGCCGATCGATCCGGCCAAAACTGCGCCTTCATCACTCAAGATATCGCCGAACAGGTTTTCCGTAAGAACCACGTCGAAGCGCCTGGGATTCAGCACCAGTTGCATGGCACAGTTATCGACCAGTAAATGATCCAGCACGACATCGGGATAGCTCTGCGCAACCTCCACGACAACGCGACGCCAGAGCTGGGAATTTTCAAGCACGTTCGATTTGTCGACGCTGGTCACTTTCTTGCGGCGCTTGTGCGCAAGTTGAAATGCCATGTGCGCGACACGCTCGATCTCCGGCCGAGTGTAGAGCATCGTATTTACTGCGCGTTCTTCAGCGCCGCTGCCCGAGATTCCGCGCGGCGTTCCGTAATAAAGACCACCGGTAAGTTCCCGGACGATGATCATATCGGTTCCGTCGACCAACTCGTTTTTGAGCGGCGACGAATCGAGCAGCGCTGTATAGGAACGAACAGGCCGCAGGTTCGCGTAAACTTCGAGCGTCTTTCGAATGCCCAGCAAGCCGCGCTCGGGACGCTTGTCCGGAGGCGCGTTGTCGAACTCAGGCAGACCGACTGCGCCCATCAAGGTGGCATCCGCCTTCAAGGCGAGATCCCGAGTTGCGTCGGGAAAGGGCGAGCCCGTTTTGTGAATCGCAATGCCGCCAAGCAGGCCTTCACTAATAGCGAGCTCGTGGCCGTAGATACCTGCCACATGCTTTAGAACCTTGACAGCCTCGTTCGTAACCTCGACACCGATGCCGTCGCCAGGAAGCAAAAGAACGTTTAATTTCATTCGATCCGATCAGACGGCGGTGGCCTTAACTGCACCAGTTACTTCGCGCACCAGCTTCGCGATTTCTTCGTTGCGCACACCTTTCTTGGTGTCTGCCATCTGGGTGAATTGTGTGTACACCTCATCCAATTCTTCGCGAGTGAGATGAAACCCCAGGTCTTCTGTCCGCTGCTTCAAAGCGTGCCGGCCACTGTGTTTGCCGAGCACGAGGCGTCCTTCGGGAACACCAACCGATTGCGGGCTGATGATCTCGTAGGTGGACTTTTCCTTCAAGTAG
Source organism: uncultured Acidobacteriaceae bacterium (assembly GCA_963842195.1). Taxonomy (GTDB): domain Bacteria; phylum Acidobacteriota; class Terriglobia; order Bryobacterales; family Bryobacteraceae; genus Bog-105. The sequence goes on along the minus strand of CAWJFN010000013.1, from coordinate 827,321 downwards.
CCATCCTGATGAATCCCGGCCTCATGCGCAAAGGCGTTTTCGCCGACGATCGCCTTGTTGGGCTGGGGACCGAACGAGATGAACTGGGCGAGCATCTGACTGCTGCTGTAAAGCTTTTCCGTATTGATCTTGGTCTGGAATGGCAGCCGATCGTTACGGGTCTTGATTGCCATGACGACTTCTTCAAGGGCTGCATTCCCGGCGCGCTCGCCTATGCCGTTGATGGTGCACTCAACCTGGCGAGCCCCGGCCGTCACAGCAGCGAGAGAGTTCGCGACTGCGAGCCCGAGGTCATCATGACAGTGAACACTGATAGTAGCGCGGTCGCCAAGCACCTGAACCATACGGCCGATCAGAGCTGCGTATTCATCGGGAACCGAGTAGCCGGTCGTGTCCGGAAGATTCACCGTGCGCGCGCCGGCTTCAACTACGGCCTTGCTCACCTCCTCCAAATACGTGGGATCGGTGCGGGTGGCATCTTCTGCCGAGAACTCGACGTCGTCGGTGTAGTTGCGGGCGAGCGTGACGGCGGCGACGGCATCGTTGAGAACCTGCTCGCGAGTTTTGCGCAGTTTGTGCTTCAAATGGATATCGCTGGTAGCAATAAACGTATGAATGCGGGGGCGTTTCGCATGCTGGAGCGCTCGCGCCGCACGTTCGACGTCGAGAGTACAGGACCGCGCGAGGGCGGCAACTTGAACCCAAGGAAATTGCCGGCTCACCGCGTCGACAGACTCGAAGTCGCCATCCGATGCGATCGGGAAGCCCGCTTCCAGAATGTCCACGCCTAAATCCACTAGCTGGGCAGCCATTTTGAGCTTTTCGGCCCTAGTCATGCTGCAGCCGGGAGACTGCTCGCCATCACGCAACGTCGTATCGAAGATGTAAACTCGGCTCAACGTGGGCTCTCCTATGTGGTTGGCTCGCTACGCAGGGTTAGCTGATTCACCGTTCCACCCTGTAGGGCCACTGATACCCTCATCCTAGTTCGAACGCAGTGATTATGCAAATTTATAGTAACGCGAACTAGCATTAGATATGATGATGACATAAACGCCGGAGTGGGAGGGCGTTATGGAACTCTATCCTCTAAAGGTCTTTCTAACCGTGGCGACGGAACGCAGTTTTTCCCGAGCCGGCGAGAAGCTGCTTCGGACGCAACCGGCGATCTCCATTGCCATCCAGCGGCTGGAAAGTGATTTAAAAGAAAAGCTGATTGACCGTTCGGGGCGGGAGCTGCTGCTGACGGACGCGGGGCGTGTGGTGCTGGAGTACGCACGCCGGTTTCAAAATCTCGAAGCCGATCTGGAGAACGCGCTGCGTGAGCTGCGCGACAATTACGCGGGCCGGTTGTCAATTGGAGCGAACGAATCGACCTCTCTCTATCTGATTCAGCACATCGAGCAGTACCGGCGGATGTTTCCCAAGGTCAAGATTCAAATGCGGCGAACGGAATCGAGCAAAATTCCTTCGCAGCTCTTAGACGGCGAACTGGAGCTTGGGGTCATCAGCTACGATCCCAATGACGATCATCTTCTTTCGCAGGTCATTTATACGGACCGGCTTGCGCTCGTGATCTCGCCTCACCATCGGTTTGCGAATCGCGATGAGATCTCGATCACTGAACTCGATATGGAGACGTTCATTGCGCACAACGTTCTGTCACCCAATCGCGAGGCGGTGCTGCGTGAATTCCAGCGCTTCAAGGTGCCACTGAACATGGACGTCGAGATGCCGACAATCGAAACGATCGGCCGTCTGGTGCAGCACAACGAAGGCGTGGCATTCGTACCGCGCATGTGCGTCGATCAGGAGATTAAGCAAGGGCTGCTGAAAGAGATTCGGGTGAAGGAGTTGAACTTTGAGCGTCAAATCCGTTTGGTCTATCCGGCGCGACGGGCGCTGAGTCACGCGGCAAAAGCATTTCTGGACGTAGTAAAGAAGGTTAGTCCGGCAGTGGAGCAGGTGCAGGAAGTGGTGTGACCGGTGGGCATGCTTTGGTTGCGAGGCGATCTGTTGCCGTAGCCGGAGCTGGGATCATTGGACTTTCCATCGCGTTGCGCCTGGCGCAACGCGGCTACGGCGTCACAGTTTACGACACGCAATCGATCGGCGGGGAGGCTAGCTGGGCAGGCGCCGGAATGCTTTCGCCCGGCGGAGAGATTGACGGGCCTTCTGAATTAGCTTCGCTCGCTATTGAATCGCGGCGCATGTACGCGAGTTTTGTGCGCGAGCTCGAGGCCGCATCCGGGATCTCGATTGATTATCAGGAGTGCGGCGCACTCGACCTCGCTTATTCAGACTCCGAGCTGCAGGAACTGGAGCAGCGGGCGGTACTGCAGGTAACGGCCGGAATTCGATCGAAGCCGGTAACACCGGAACACGTTCGAACCTTTTGGCCCCGAGTCGCAACCAACGGGTTGGCGGGAGCGCGTTTTTACCCGGAGGACGGAATCGTGAATCCACGCGAGGTTGTGCATGCGCTTACTGCCGCGTGCCGCAAGCTTAACGTCTCGTTGCGAGAGAAGTGTGCCGTAGAAGGAGTTGCAGTTCAGGATGACTGCGTACGCTTGCGGTCAATACGGGAGACGTCTTGCTTCGGTGCGGCTGTGATTGCGGCGGGGGCCTGGAGCAGTTCGATTGAAATCCACGGCGTTCCGAAGCTTCCTCAGTCAGAGCCGGTCAAAGGACATCTGATCGGGTACGAGCAGCCGCTTGGCACATGCGCGACGATTCTCCGTCATGGCCATACTTATCTGTTGCAGCGCGCTAATGGATTACTCATTGCAGGTTCGTCAATCGAACACGTAGGATTCGACCGGCAGATTGCGGACGAAGTTACTAAGTCGCTGCAACAGCGCGCAGCATTTGTGCTGCCGCATCTGGCGGAGACCAGCATTTCGCAGGCGTGGACAGGATTTCGCCCTGCATCGGATGAGCTGCACGTGGGGCGCTGGCACTCGGACCGGTTGTTTTTGGCGTATGGGCATTTTCGGAATGGGATCTTGCTGGCGCCGGTGACGGCGGAGCGGATTGCGCGGCAGATGTGAACGCATATCACGAACGTGAGGTGGGGCGTCAACGTTGGAAACACATTTTGCTGAAAGCTGAGGCGCCGGTCACGGCGGAGTTCGTCCCACAGCTACGCAGTGACATGTTCATGGAACAGCGGCGGTTCGGTAAACCAGGAGGTCCAGCCAATCCTCGATGCCCGCAGAGCTCTTCGCCGATACCGCCATGATCTTCATGCCGGGCCGGACAGCATCGATGTTTCGGCGTGCTGCATCCCAGTCAAATTCGACTGCTTCAGCGAGATCAATCTTGGTAAGAACGGCGAGATCGGCGGTGTTGAAGATAGTCGGGTATTTCAGAGGTTTGTCCTCGCCCTCCGTAACCGACATGAGCACGACACGCAGGTTCTCGCCTAAATCGTAGCTGGACGGACAGACCAGGTTCCCAACATTTTCGATGAATAGTAAGTCAATATCTTCGAGGCGCCAGCCCTCGAGCGCTTTGGAGACCATCTCGGCATCCAGATGACAGATAGTTCCAGTCTGAATCTGGCGGACAGGCACGTTGCTGCGGCCGAGACGAACGGCGTCATTGTCGGTAGCGAGATCGCCCACAAGCGCCGCCACTCGGAGGCGGGGCTTTAAAAGAGTGAGTGTCTTTTCCAGGAAAGCGGTTTTGCCTGAGCCGGGACTAGAAACTAAGCTGACAACGTAAACCCCGGCTGTCTGGAAGCGATTCCGCAGCTCGCGCGCCAGGAGGTCGTTGCGCTTAAGAACCTTTTGCCGAACTTCAACGAGGCGCGGCTGCGAACTCATTGGTTACCTCCGACCCGAATAACTCCAGAGCATACACTTCGAGTTCGGAACCGCGGCGAATATCGGGACTAGCGGTGCCACAGAGAGCACAGCACAAATGCTGCAGGGACATGGCCGGTTGCTCACGCGCGCAAGTGGGGCAATAGAGAACGATTGGGATCTCCTCGATTTCAAGCCTGGAGCCGGCAAGAAGCGTGCCTTCGCAAGCCAGCTCGTACGAAAACAAGAGCGCGTCCTTGGCGACTCCCGACAACGGTCCAAGTCGCAGATGCACGCCTGCCACACGCGCGCCGGCGTGACGCGTAAGTTCCTGTTCGACGCCTTCGATGATGCTCAACGCGACCGAAAGCTCATGCATAGCGCGCCCGGTTGCTTGCCGCTACATTCTCTCGATCTTGATGTAGCGTTTGACGTCCGCCCAGTTCATAAGGACGCCGGCTGCGACCACAAGGGCTGCGGCTACGCCCACAATTTTCCATGCATTCATGACGAACCTCCTCTACTAACAGCTGTTTTGGTTAGTGAATCTTGTACTAAATTGCGGATGATATCGAGCGCCGGACCAACCGCCGCTTCTACCGGGCCGCTGAGGCCTATGTGACCGCTATCGGCGCTGTCCAGAACAAGGGGCTCGCAGGCGACGAGCAGAATTCTGTCAAGGTGCGCACCCATGGATTTGGCGAGTGCGAGTACGCGGACGGGATCGAGTCCGTGGGCATTGACCAGCACGCCTTCATCGCATGCATCCGGAATATCTTGTCCAATCTCGATGGTGTAAAGCGTACCCGGCGAGCCACCACGCTGTATGGCATCGACCAGAATCACCAGGTCATGTGGGTCAAGCAGCGCGAAGACAAGATCGATGCTGCGGATGCCCACATCCATGATGCGTACATGTTGAAGCGCGTTGGTACTTGCGAGTTGTTGGGCGACGCGAACACCAAAGGCATCGTCGCCGTGGAAAATGTTGCCGATTCCCGCGACGAGCACCTCCCCGTTCATGAGTCGATCCTTTCAGGTGTGAGCGGCTCGACTTCTTCGACAGAGAAGAAGAACCGGTGACCGGCCTGACGCAGCTCACCTAAATCGCGGCCGGGGTCGTCTTCAAGGACAACTGCGAACTGAACGCGACTTTCGAAATCCTGTTCTACGGCTTCAATGATCGCAGTTTTGCCTTCAAGAAACGTATCGAAAATGTCGGCGCGATTGCGCGGCCAGAGCCGCACGCGATCGCCTTTCCTGAGTTCGATTCCGTCCACGACAGCCATGCCAGCCGGTTTGTTATCGACGGTGTCCCAGGCAGACCATGCGTCGTCTTGAGCTGATCGCATGCCGCGGATGACTCCGTGCAGTTGGAGTAAGTGTTCCGGCGGAGTGGATTCCAGCCGTTCGAGAAGATCGCGGGCACGCGGATCCGATGCGCGAAGCTCTTGCTTTTCTTCATCGGTCAAAGTGAGAATGCGCAACGTGAGGATCTCGTCAATCTCAGTGCCGTCGAAAAGATCGCCTTTGCTTTCAGGCGCAATCTGCGGGAAATCATACAGGATGATCGGCGAGCCGAGCATGGTGTCGCGTGTGACGGGATCACCCACTAAGACGGGCCACACGCCGGTATTCTGGCATGCGGCAACCGCGTCGCGCAGATCCTCCGGCGGGTCGGTTTGCGAAACGAAGCGGCCCGTGTTGATGTGCAGGACGGCGTGGGCCGACGCGAGCGACTCGATAAGCGCAGCGTCGCGCGTTGCGGGCTGACAATCCGTGATGTTGTGGACCTGCAGACTGATCCGGCAGACGTCTTCGGCGATTTGGAAGGCACCAATCGCAAGGTTCACCTGTATGGGCCTGTCACCATCGGTGAAGTTATAAGTTCGAGTGAACGGAGCGTATATAAGTTGCACGCACGAAACTGGCGGGATTGTAATGCGCTGCTCGATGGCCTCCAGCCAACTGCGCTGGCCGGCTTCGCGCGTAACGAGTTGGAGAAAGCGGATGGAGACCTCCAGTTCCGCTTGCGCACTGCACTGAGCAATACATTCCATGCGGAAGTACGAGCGATCGGAACCGGTCTGTTCAGCGGCCCAGGCGGGCGGGTACAGAACTCCAAAATTCCAACGCTGCTGATTCTTGATTGCCGAAAGGCGGTAGGGGTAAAGAAGATAGCCTTCGTACAAAATAGCGCGCGCGACGTTGTCTACTATTTCGGGAATCATGAGACGCGGCGCTCCGCCTCGGCTATGGCTAGCATGCGCTGGATCGTTTCCTCAAAGGTTGCGAAGCCCCTGGTCATTTTGAAACGCTGGAGTTCATCAAGAACGTCGCGCCGGAGATGCAGGGCCGCGGCATTTGGGTAATGAAGATTTATCAGCTCTTTCCAGGTTTGGACGGGCAAACGGAAACGAGCCTCTTTGTTCCAGGAGATCGGCGCGACTTGTAAAGCGCCATCGCCGGAGTGAAAGAAGACAGTGCCGCTGAAGAGAAATGTGAGCGGAACCTCTCCGCCTTCAATGCCGTGAAAGTACTTAGCGGTTGCAACTGTAAGATCGAAAGTGCATGGCACGTTAATGCCTGTGACCGTGCTGCCGGTGAACCCAGGAACGTTCACAGAAGCGATGGCCCATGTCATGGGCCGGAGAGTGTCGCTCCAACGGCTGGGATCGTCGAACAGATCGCGCAGTTGGGACTGTTCGGAAGAGGAGTAGCGGCGCCGCGCGACTTCGATTTGAATCTGACAGCGGAGCAGTACAGCCTGAACGGATTGCTCGGGAAATGGGTTGGCCACGCGAAGCTCGAACGCTAGCGCAGGCGTGAGCATATCGCGCGCGGGCGATGCCGAGAGAATTTCAAACGAGAGATCCGGCATGGGAGCCGACGGCCTCCGAGTAGGACCGCTGTTTCAGGGTATCGAAGAATTCGTGGATCTTCGTCCACCCTTCTTCGCCCCCTGAGAATCCTCGCCAATGCTTGCGCACAATGCCAGTTAGTTTGTAGCACTCGTCGATCGGTGCGCGGAAGTAATCCCGCGCGCCGTTCATGCGGTTGACCAACAGAGCCTCGACATCTAGCGCCAACTTAGCGAGCACAGGCGCATCGGAGACGAGATCGCCCCAGGCCTCTTCATCAACCGGGGCTTCGGTGGGGCCGGCGGGACTTGGATACACGGCCATGATCCGGCCGGACGCGCTGGACTTGTAGATGAACGCGAGCCCGATGGGAATGGCGAGGCTATTCCACGCCTGATCTGACACTGCAAAGCCGTCGAGATGAAAAACATCGCGCGGCACGCGGCGATATTGCGTTTGCACGTCGCCGCTGAAGAGAATGGCACATGCGTCACAAGCGCATATGAGACGACGCGACTTCGGATCGATGAGATGAAGATGCTGTTCTGCGATAGCGAGAGAGCAGAGTTCGCAGCGTTCGAGTTCGGGCGGCCTTCGAACGAAGTTGCGAAGCGACAGCAAGCCGCGCGCGCTAGACCCGTACGCAGGCTGCTTCATACATGCGAACCATTCGCGCCGTTGGCGGCCAGAAGATTCGAAACCGGTACGAAGTTAGCGGGAACAGTTTCTTTCAAACCTTCAATGATGACAGTTTCTATCTCCGGGGCGGCCTGTGAAATAGCATTTTCGACGCTTGACCTGACCGGGGCGCCGGTCCAGGTGCGTGGCGAATCAAAGTGCAGACGCAGTGTGCCAGCTTCAATGTCAATCAGCGACAGCGTAGCGCCGAGCGAACGAAACATCTCGGCCAACTTATCGACTGCGCGGCCAATGCGTGTTTCCAGGTCATCCGGATGAAGGTCATGCAAAAGGAGCATGCTGCTGACTAAGTCGTCGGCGGCAAAGCGCTCGATAGGAGTGCCGCTCGAGTCGCAAGCGATTTCGAGCATTCGGTCCAGCGCGGCAGCGTGAAACTCCAGCACAGCCTGGAGAAGATCGACAGCGACGGCCCGGGCAGCGGGATCGCCGATTGACTCGGCCCGATGTACCAGCGCTTCGATTTTGTCGATCCACTCCTGCGAGTGGACCTCCTGGTTTGGCATCGTGCGTTCCGCTCTTACGCAGGCGGCATATGCGGCATACGCGGATCAATCGGATCACGTGCCTTGGCGTTGATGCTGGTGGAATCGCGCGCCGTGCGGGTACCGGTTTCGCGGCCCGGCTCGGGACCTTTCTTCCGGACCACTTCTTCGCCCCGGCTGGTGCCTTCAGTGTGAGATGAAATCTTAGATTTTGGAGTATGCGGCATGGTCCTCAGTCGTGAGCTCCCATCAGATTCGAGTGATGCGTAGTCAGTGTTTTGCCGTTACCGAGGTACATGTGAACGCCGCAGGGAAGGCATGGATCGAAGCTGCGGACGGCGCGCATGATGTCGATGCCCTCGAAATTTTCGGGACCGTTCTCTTCGAAAATAGGCGTGTTTTGGATCGCGTCTTCATACGGCCCAGGCGTGCCATAGGAATCCCGCGGGCTGGCGTTCCAGGGCGTCGGCGGGTACGGATGATAATTAGCTATCTTGCGATCGCGAATGACCACGTGATGTGAAAGCACGCCGCGCACAGCTTCATGGAAGCCACAGCCGATGGACTCCTCGGGAACCTTGAACTCGGCCCAGGTCTTCGTCTCTCCCTTCCGAATGCAATCAAGCGCCCTCTCGACAAAATAAAGAGCAGCGGCGGCGGCGTAAGCCTGGAAGTAAGTGCGGGCGCGATCCCGTTCGATGGCATTGCTCCACTGCGGGATTTTCCATTCGAACGATGTTTCTGGAAGGAGAGCCGTTTTTGGCAGATTGATCTGCACGCTATGGCCAGTGGCCTTAATGTAGCCGATGTCGACGAGGCCGTTGAGGGCCGTCGACCAGAGGCGCGGCAACGGCCCTCCTCCGGTGTCGAGAGCGAGATGATCGCCGGTGCGCTGATCCAGCCAGCGGGGCGACATCACCCAGGTATAGCTATTTTTGAAATCGCGCCGCTGCGGCTTGGGAGTAGTGGTCTGATTCCAGGGATGCCGCTTGTCGACCGGGTTGCCAAGGGGATCGTGTTTGACGAAGACTTCGCCGGCTTGTTCCCAGTCCTCATAATAAGAACTGCCGAGGAGGATGCGCATGTTCAGGTTGATATCGACCAGGTCATTGGTAACAACCTTGCCGTCCACCAGAACACTGGGCGTTACGTACATGGCGCGTCCCCACTTGGACATGTGTTCGTAGCGGTAATCGCAAACGTATGGGTCGTTGAAAGCTCCCCAGCAGCCCATCAGGATCCGGCGCTGGCCCACTTTTTCATAGCCGGGCAGAGCGTCGTAGAAGAAGTCGAATAAGTCGTCGTGCATGGGGACGACTTTCTTCATGAATTCGACGTACTTCATCAGCCGCACTAAGTAGTCCGTGAATAGCTGGTGAGTCGGTACGGTTCCAGTGCCGCCCGGATACAGAGTGGACGGGTGGACGTGCCGACCTTCCATGAGGCAGAACATCTCGCGCGTCAGGCGGGACATCACCAGCGCCTCGCGGTAGAACTCGCCAGTAAAGGGATTTAGCGAGCGCATGATATCCGCTACCGTGCGGAATCCGTGCTTATCGCTGCTAGGGCATAGCGTGCTTTCGGCCTTGGCCAGGACGCTGGGATTCGTCTGCTTGACCATCGCCTCGCAGAAATCGACGCCGACAAGATTGTCCTGATAGAGGTTATGGTCGAACATGTACTCGGCGGCCTCGCCGAGATTCAGGATCCAATCTCCGAGAGGCGGCGTGGCCATACCGCAGGCCATGTTGGCCGCGTAAACCGCGCACGTGGCATGATTATCGCCGCAGATTCCGCAGATACGAGAGGTGATAAACGGCGCATCGCGCGGGTCCTTACCTTGCATGAAGATGCTGTAGCCGCGGAAGATTGAAGACGTGCTGTAACACTCAGCGACTTGCTTGTTTTCGAAATCGATCTTCGTGAAGATGCCGAGGCTGCCCACGATCCGGGTAATCGGATCCCAGTTCATCTCGACGAGATTGCGCTTGTTCGATTCCTGGCCAGTAAGTGGTTCTGCTAAAGTTGCCATTTGCTCTTTTGCCCTAGTAACTCGTCGGTCGATAACCAGTCGTAAGTCCCGAACCCCTGTGACGCCACTTGGGTTCCTTATTAGCAGTATTGTTCGTGATAGATCGAAGGGCGCGCATCGCGCGTCCATAAGTCACGGCAACGGTGGAAGACAAAGTTGCGCCCGGTGGCTGGTCCATAAACGGCATGAATTTGTCGGGGAAGCCCGGCATGGTGCAGGCGATGCAGATACCACCGACGTTGGGGCAGCCGCCGATACCGCGCATCCAACCGCGCTTCGTCACGTTGCAATTGACTACCGGTCCCCAGCAGCCGATTTTGACGAGGCATTTCGGCGAGCCGTATTCATGGGCGAAATCGCCCTGTTCGTAGTAACCGGCACGGTCACAACCCTCATGAACCGTCTTGCCGAACAGCCAAGTGGGCCGTAGCTGCTCATCAAGCGGAATTATCGGCGAAAGACCAGCCGCCTGATACAGCAGATAGAGCACCGTCTCCATCATGTTGTCCGGCTGTACCGGACAGCCAGGCACATTGACAACGGGAAGGCCTCCTGCGGACCGAAAGTTCTTGCCCAGATAATCGACGAGCCCCATGCAACCAGTGGGATTTCCCGCCATCGCATGAATGCCGCCGTAAGTCGCGCAAGTGCCGCACGCGATCACACCCCATGCTTTCGAAGCAAGACGGTCAATCCATTCGCAGGTGGTAATGGGTTGGCCAGTATTGTAGTCGGTGCCCTGGGCGGCCCAGTAGCCCTCTTTCTTGATTTGCTCATTCGGGATGGAGCCTTCCACCACCAGCACGAAAGGATCGTAGCTGCCCTTTTCGGCTTCGTAGAAATGCTTCATGAAAGCGTCCCCGACTTCCATTGCCAGCACGGGATTGTGCAGGTGCACTTTCGGGAGGCCGGGGATGGCGCCCAGCAGCAGGTCCTCGATACTTGGCTGCTCAGCGGCGGTAACGGAGATGGTGTCGCCATCACAACTCAGGCCAGCTGTCAGCCAGATGATGTGGACTTCGGAAACACCGGAACTGCGGGGAGCGAACTTGGGGAGCGACGCGGTCGCCATGGTCGTTGTGCCTCCTGTCGCGCTGTCAGTGCGATGCGCAGCGGGCAACTAGGTTTCTTTGCAGTTTGAAACTATCACAGTTTGCGGCAGCACGAAGCCAAGTTTTAACAAGAAAAACTTCCGGGCAGTTTGACCGTCTGAATTCTATCGGCAGAACGATGCAAGAGCAGCTTGCCCGAGGCCGATTCCGCCGTCATTCGTTGGGACGGCCTGATTCGTCCAAACTTCAAGAGAGCTTCGTCGTGCATACGATGCAATCTCCGTGAGCAGCAATTCGTTCTGAAAAACGCCGCCGGAGATGACGATCAAGTCGATAGAGTTACTGGCACAAAGTTCTTCGGCGGTCTGCCAGAGTGCGGAAGCGGCCGACGTGTGGAAGCGGCGAGCGATATCAGCCGGATCTTTTCTTCCCAAGCGGTCTTCAATGATCGCCGAAAGTAATGGGCCGTAGTCGAGCGCCCCGTTCGTGAGCGGGAATGGATAGGCTGCCGTATCCAATGATGTGCGCGCGAGTTCCTCAAGCCAAATGGCGGCTTGTCCTTCAAACGTAATGTCGCGGGTGAACCCTAGCAGAGCGGCAACAGTGTCGAAGAGCCGCCCCATGGATGAGGTTTCAAAAGTACGCATCCGCTTGCCCGCAAGGCGGAGAGAGTCGAGGTAGCGACGGGGAAAGCAAAACGGCGGGTCCAGCAAATTGGGGCACGTGCCGAGCTCGGTAAGAAAGCCGGCTGCACACTGGACGGGCGAACGCGTAGCGGAATCGCCACCAATGAGCAGCGCGTTGCGAAGGTGAATAGCACGCGTCCATCCTTCGGCGATGCTGCCGGTGAAGAACTCGCCGCCCCAGATGCGGCCATCGTCGCCGTAGCCGGTACCATCGAAGCTGATTCCGACCGCGTGGCGATCCCAGGCTTCGCGCTCGGCTATGACCGAGCTGACATGGGCGCGGTGATGCTGGACGGCAACGTGTGTCTGGGCGGGCAGCGCGAGCGCATGCAAGGTGGAAACGTACTCGGGATGCAGGTCATGCGCGATCGTGAGAGCATCTGCATCGACGGCATACATGGAGACGAAATCCTGGATGGTTTCGTGGAAAGCTCGAAGGCAGTCGTACTGATCGAGATCGCCGATGTGCTGACTGACGAACGCCTGGCCGTTAACGGCGAGCGCGATTGAGTTCTTGAGATCGGCTCCCACTGCGAGGACGGGATGAGCGTTTGGAAAAATGGTGACAGCACCGGGCGCATATCCGCGAGAGCGGCGGGTGATCGCTGGGCCGAACGCGCCGACGCGAATAACAGAATCGTCGACACGGCGGGCAATCGGGCGCTCACCGATCAAAAAGGCATCGGCAATGCCGGATAGGCGCTGGCGCGCATCGTCGTCCAGATAAGCGATGGGTTCGCTCGAGCGATTCGCGCTGGTCATGACGAGGATTTCGGGTGCGCCTGCGGTGAAGAGCAAATGGTGCAGCGGCGCATACGGCAGCATGACACCGAGTTCATGGTAATCGGGAGCGACACCGGGCAACTCGACGCGCGCAGGCGCCAGAACAATCGGGCGGGCGGGGGAGAGCAGCAATGCTTCCGATTCCGGCGTCAGGTTGATGATCTGTCGCGCGAGTTCGAGATTCTGAACCATGACTGCGAACGGTTTCTCGCGGCGAAATTTCCGCTCTCGCAGCGCCGCCAGAGCATTTTCGTTCCGCGCATCGCAACTAAGGTGATAACCTCCGATGCCTTTCACGGCGACGATATTTCCCGCACGTAGAAGCTCGGCGGCTGCAGCAATGCCGGCATGGTCTCCATGAATGGTTTGAGCGGGCGATGCAAGCGAATAATGCGGACCGCATTTCGGGCAAGCCACCGGTTGAGCATGGAAGCGGCGGTCATCGGGATCGTTGTATTGCCGGGTACAAATCTCATCCATGGGCCAGTGCCGCATGGTGGTTCGGGCGCGATCGTATGGAAGACTCTCGATCACGCTAAAGCGCGGACCGCAATTGGTGCAGTTGATGTAGGGGTACAGGAAGCGAGGATCCTCCGGATCGACCAGTTCCGCGAGACATTGATCGCACACTGATAGATCTGGTGAAATGCGCACCGATGGAGCATCAGAAGGCTCGCTATCGCGAATGACGAAAGCGCTATGCGATGCCTCTGCTGCCGGGCCGATATCGAGAGAACTAATCTGCGCCGCCGGTGGATGCTGCTGCTTCAGGCCAGCGATGAAGTTTTCGATCGCCGAGTCGTCGCCCTGAACGTGGATTTCGATGCCATTGCCGTTATTAAGCACCCAGCCGCATAGTCGATTCGCTTGCGCAAGGCGATACACAAATGGCCGGAATCCAACGCCCTGCACCACGCCGCGAACGCGTATGAACCGCGCCGACATCTATTTCTGCGGAGGATCGACAACGCAGCCGCGCCCTTGCCAACCGATTTGAACAGCCCGGCCATCCTCCACCAGAACCGGCACGAGTCCGCTGCCCACCGGTTAAGGCGAGCATTCGGCTAAGCGCTTCGGCATCGGTCTCAACGTCGTATTCCACGTAATCGCGGCGTTTCCACTCCAGCCATTCGCGCAATTCTTGCGTGAAAGTACACGACGCAGTGCCGTAAAGTTCAGTCTTCATGCGCGGTAATTTCGAGAAGGTCGCGAATGATGTGATACGTGGACGCCTGCACTTCCTGAATTCGCGGAATGTAATCGGAACGGACGACCAGCGGCAAATCGACGAGATTACGGCGAAGAATTTCACCGCCATCGTAGCCGAGCAGAGCCACGGTTAACAAGCCACGTTTGCGCGCTTCTTCGAGAGCAAGAATGATGTTTTTGGAACCGCCGCTGGTGGAGATCCCGATCGCGATGTCGGGCGGCCTGGCTTGCGCGATCAATTGCCGGAGAAAAATAACTTCGGTTCCGACGTCGTTCGCGAGCGCGGTGATGTTGGCGGGCTCTTGAGAAAGGGACATCGCCGGCACTGGGGCGTAGCCGTTGGGCGGCGTGAAGCAGTCAATCGCCCAGTCGTTGGCGTCTGTCGCCGAACCGCCATTTCCGAAAGATGATCAGCTTGCCCCCGCGGCGCACCCGGTCGCCGATGGCGACAGCAGTCTCGATGATCCGGCCGGCTTGTTGGTCGAAGAGTTCTGTCCTCAGCCGTGAATCCTCTCCGGCTTTCTGAACGATGGAAGCGGCGACATGATCGAGAACTTCGTTCGTCGATTGCTTCTCCTGTCCGAGAAACGGATAGAGAAAGCCGGCGTCGCCGACGTCGTGACCGAGCTCGCGGTGCTCAAAGAAGACATGGACGGTCTCCCACAGCGTGTGGTACAGAATCTCAATGACTTCCTGATGGATGAACGGATCCGTACTAGGCGCGCTGAGCATATATGAGCCGGTCGCGCCGGGTAGAGCGAAGGTCATCGCGTCTCGATGAGCAGCTTGCCGAAGACTAGCGTCGACCTCGGGATCGCCGTCCGGGGGGCCGAAACCCATGACCATGTCTTCCGGTTGCAGCATGGACGCAAGCCAAGGAGTGAAGAAGGCGGACACGTCCAATGCAGGCAGAGCGCGCTTCCCAACGATGACCGGGTGAACGAATTCAACTGATACGTGTTGCGCGTCCGTTGCGTACGGGCCGTTCCCGAACGCGATCAATCGGCCATTCTGCAGGAAACGGTCGGACATCTCGCGGCTTACCGCGGCCAGCCGTGGAGCTTCACGCGCGAAGAATGCTTCGCAAATCGAGTTACGCTCCCGGAACGCGTGCTCAACGCGGGCAGTCAGCTGAGTGGCGGCAATCGGCATACCGGAGCGGGACCTGCTTCAACAGATTCGAGGAAGCGGATCGCCTACAAGCATATCGATGATGCGTGAGCCGCCGTACCCTGTAACGCCCAGCACCGCGCCTGAGGGCTGCTCACGAATTTCGCCAATGATGACACTTTCGGCGCCCCCCGGCGTTTGTTGCAGCGCCTGAAGCGCCGCCGCGGCATACTCCGGCGCAATCACGGCGAGGAACTGACCTTCATTCGCAATGTGCAATGGATCGAGCCCCAGGAGTTCACACGCGCCGCGAACAGCATCGCGCACCGGCACCTCGTTCTCCAGCACAGTGACGCAGAGATCGCAATCGCGCGCGAGTTCATTGAGCGCCGTCGCGACTCCGCCGCGCGTTGGGTCGCGCATCCATCGCAAGCCGGGGCCTGCCGCACTTGCAAGCGCCTGCACAAGCGGCAGAACGGAACGCGTATCGGAACAGAGCTCAGCCTCGAGATCCAGCTCGCCCCGTGCCAGCAGAATGGTGATCCCATGGTCGCCGACAGGACCACTCAGCAAGACTTTGTCTCCGGGATGAACCTTGCGCGACGACAACGTCAGGCCGGGGATGAGACGCCCCACGCCCGCGGTAGTGATGTACATTCGGTCCGCCTTGCCATGTTCAACGACCTTGGTATCGCCCCCGACAATCGCGACGCCGGCCCGCTCGGCTGCCTGAGCCATGGCGCGAACTTCCGCTTCGAGATCGGCCGTGGGCAAACCGGCTTCGAGAACAAACGTGACCACGAGTGCTTCGGCGACAGCGCCGGAAACGGCAAGGTCGTTGACCGTTCCGTTCACGGCAAGCTCGCCGATAGAGCCGCCGGAAAAACGAAGTGGTTTTACGACGAAGCTGTCGGTTGTGATGGCGATCCGCGTCCCGTCGATGCTGAGGTGCGCGGCGTCGCCCAGAGGCTCGGACGATTGCGCGAACAGCAGAGGCGCGAAGAGACCTTCAATCAACCGGCGGCTCGCTTTACCGCCTGCGCCGTGGGCCATCTCGATTTGGGAGTCGCGGAAACGTATCTTGGCCGAAGCCATACTCATCGGCGGCTCAGGCAGGAATCCCTACTTGCGTTAACGGCGATTTGCGGTGTTCGTAGTTGTAGTAGGCGGCACAGCTTCCTTCGGAGGAGACCATTAGCGCGCCAACGGGATGTTCCGGAGTGCATTCTCTGCCGAAAAGCTTGCACTGCACGGGCTTCAGCGCGCCCTTCAGAACTTCGCCGCACTGCGCGGCTTTGGGATCCGTCACTCGAATGCCTGGAGTGTGAAAGCGCTGTTCGGCGTCCCATGCCGCGTAGGTAGATCGGATGCGCAACGCGGATTGGGAGATGAAGCCCATACCGCGCCATTCAAAATAAGGCCGCAGCTCGAAAACCTCTGCCATCGCCTTCAGCGCAGCGCGGTTTCCCTCCCACGGGACCACGCGCGTGTATTGGTTTTCTACCTTCGCTGTGCCCGCGTTCAACTGGCGCAATAACATAACAATGCCTTGCAACACATCAGCCGGTTCGAATCCCGAAACCGCGATCGGTTTCCCCTCATTCCGCGCGATCCACTCATATGGGCGGCAGCCGATCACTGTCGATACATGGCCGGGACCGATGAAGGCATCGATGCGCATGTCGGGCGAATCGAGAATCGCCCGAATAGCAGGAATGATCGTGACGTGATTACAGAAAACTGAAAAGTTTCGGACGTCTAGAGCTTTCGCACGCATCAGCGTGAGGGCGGTCGATGGCGCTGTGGTCTCGAACCCGATGGCGAAGAAGACAACGTGCTTATCGCTATTCTTCATCGCGAGCGCTAAGGCATCCATCGGCGAATAGACAATGCGCACGTCCATGCCGCGAGCCTTGTGTTCGAGAGGACTACCCTGCGTGCCGGGCACGCGCATCATGTCTCCAAACGCGGTAAAGACCACGTTGGCGTCGCGCGCCATTGAAAGACCGTCGTCAATGCGCCCCATGGGAAGCACGCATACCGGACAGCCGGGGCCATGAATCAGTTCGATGTTCGGGGGTAGCAGATCCTTTAATCCGAAACGATAGATTGCATGCGTGTGGCCGCCGCATACTTCCATAAAGCGGTAGTGGCGGTTAGGGTCGGCGAGCCGCCGAATCTCATCGGCAGCTTTCGAAATCACGCCTGCATCACGGAACTCGTCTACATACTTCATGACCTTGGCCTCACGATCCGTCCGGCGCGGTCGCGGAGTCAGTAAGATCCCCGTAGCCCTGAGCCTCCTCAAGGGCAGCCTGTTGTTCGCCGAGCAGAGCCAGCGTATGCAACTGATCGGAAGCTTGCTCTTCGCTGATCTTGCTCATGGCAAAACCGACGTGAACCAGAACCCAATCGCCCGCCTTGGGAGGATCCTCTGTAAGAAGGCCCGTGTTGATGTGGCGTTTCACACCGACCACTTCGACCAGGGCGCGATTGGTTTCATCGTGGGATATTTCGACGACTCTCGCCGGAATCGCTAAACACATAGTGAGCGGCAGATGCCTGTTGGAATTGTATGCCTTCGCGAATGACTACGACCCGCTGACTGTAGTGAACGCGTCTGATTCCCGACTTCTCCAGCAATTCAGTGCGGTTCGGGAGCAGGGCTTGACGTGCCCGGGGCAGGTAGCCGCTTCAGAAAACCGGCGAGAATCGCTGAAACAACGCAGCACGCGACGACGATACACAATGCGTAGCGAAGCGTTGACAATTGCGAAGCGAATCCGATGACCGGCGGGCCGACGATGAACCCGACGTAACCAATCCCGGTGACCGTTGCAATGCCGGCACCGGGACTGACGTTTTCAATGCGGCCGCCCGAGCCGAACACTAGCGGGATGATGACCGAGAAGCCTGCGCCCACCAACCCGAAACCGGGAATCGCCCATGTGGTCGTGGGGCTCGCCAGAGCCCAGAGCAAACCGCAGGCGCCTAATACACTACCGGCGCGAACAGTCCGCGGCACACCCAACTGCATCGTGATCCAATCTCCCAGAAATCGAAAAATTGCCATAGCGGCCGAGAATACGGAATAGCCCGCTGCTGCCGTCCCTTGCCCCGCACGCAAAACCTGCTTGAGATAGAGCGCCGTCCAGTCCGCCATCGCACCCTCGGACAGAAGGATGCAAAATCCGATCGCACTGACGGCGATTAATACGGCCGGTATCTGGCGTAAGGTCAGCCGGTGGTCAACTCCGTGGTCATCAGGGCGAACCTCGAGCAGTAAGGGTGCGGTAATGATAGTTAGGACAAGGTACAGAAGCGCGCTCGCTCCGAAGTGTGCGAGAGGCCGAATGGATTGGGCCGCAACGAAGCCTCCGATTCCCGCGCCGAGCATCGCACCCAGACTGAACATGCCATGAAATCGCGACATGGTAGGGATGCCAAGCTGCTTCTCGACCTCGACGCCTTGCGCGTTCATCGAGACGTCCATGGCAGCGGCAATGGCGCCGAAGACGAACAGCGCGAAACCAAGTGTGACTGGTCCCGTTGCCAGAGCTGGTAAGACGAGAGCCAAACAGAAGAGCAAAGTCGACAGAACGCTCACGCGCTTGCTGCCGAAGCGCGTCACGAGAAGGCCGGTCCACGGGATTGTCGACACGGCTCCAAGTGCAGAACAGAGCAGTGTCACTCCGAGCACCGCGTTGTTGAGCTTGAGATGCGACTGAATTGCCGGTATGCGTGCTACCCAGGTAGAAACAATGAGTCCGTGCAGAAGGAAAAGCAGGACGCCTCCTAACCAGGCGCGCCGAACCCGGCTGTGCTGAGCGTCGAGCCGCATCTAGAGCGGCTGACTCGCTGTGAACCCGTTGCGGTCGCGCGTGTAGATGGTGATTTCCTGTCCACGCAAGCGCCATGTCATGCGCGGATACAGGCCAAGCTCGGCACACTGCTCGACTGTGATGTCCGGCTGCCATTGATAGAAACGGCTTAAGAATCGCTGCACGGCGGGAATTGCGATTACTCCGGTGTCCGGCGCCCAGGTACGTGTGTAGACGATGAGCACGGCGAAGGTGTTCGGGGAGATGTCTCGAACGGATGCGTAATGGAAATCGCGGGTCTCGACTGTCTTCAAAGGATGCCGCACGTACCCGTAGTCCGGGTCGCGTAGAGAGGCGGTGTAGGGCCACGCCGTCGCGATCGTCTGGCCGGGGAAGTTTCGTTCCACAAATCCGGCGGCCGTTTGTTGCAGGCGTACGAAGTCGATCATCGCATAATTGTTTTCGTAGGGGAACGGATATGGGGGGTTCCAGAAGATACTCGCAATCAAACCGGCGATGAGGCATACGGTAGCTGTGATTGCGATCGCCTTGCGCGCGGTCGTGAGCGCTACTACGACGGCGATGTAGAAGATGGGAAGAACCGGCAGTAGATACCGTTCCAGCTCGGCCCCGCCGAGCACAGAAACGAGCGCCACATTTGCCAGGGCTACCGCAATGGTGACCCTCCATGCCGAAGTCCGAAAGGCCTCACAGGATCGCACGGCTAACAACACCGCGAGAGATCCGATCCAGCGAAACTCGGCGATGAACAAATAGTAGAAGCGCCGGACGAGCGATAACGCGATGCGGACAGGATGCAGCGAATAGGCTACGTTATAGTGCGCAAATTCGGGATTGCCAAGCCAGTATCCGGTGCCGCGATGCAAGAACACGAGCCAGCCCCCGAGTGCAATCGCCGGCATTATGAAGTACGCTGCTCGCTTCCAATCGCGCCTGAAAAGCAATGATGCGAGAAAGAAGATCAAGGGGGTAACGATGCCAGTCTCTTTGACGAGCACGAGAGCGACGCTCGCGGCTGCCGCTTCCAGGAATCTGCCTTTCAAGAACAACAGCAGTGCGAGCAGCGTGAAAACCATCGCCGGCATGTCTAGCTGGGCCATGAAGCTCTGGGTGTAAAAGAGCGGTGAGACGAGCAGCAGAAACGGGGGCCAAAACGCGGGCGCACCGCTCGCTTCCCGGCTCAGTTCGATTGCCAGCAGAAACGTGAGCAGCAGACCGAACGACGCCACCATCAACATCGCCACGCGCGTGATCGGAATCGAGTATCCGAAGACTTTGTACCAGAGGACAAGATAAGCTTCGACGCCGGGCGGGTGGACGTTCGGTAAAGTGGAACGCGCAATCCATTCGCCATGCCGCAGTAAGTCCAGCGCGGTTGGGATGAACTGACCATGCTCGTCCCAGAAGTAAGGTAGCCCGAGTATCGAAGCGTGAATCATGAATAGCGGTAGCGCAAACAGGACAAAGAACGCGATCAGATAGTACGGACGGCTGGGCTTTGGCTCTGTGTCCGCCAGCGCGAACGGCGGAAGTTTCGGCATCGGGGGCCGATGGGGAACGGGCATCCCGGACGGCCTATTGAATGATCTCGCCCGGGGTTTGCGCTTCGAGACGGATCTCGCCGAACGCCGCCTCGTACTGCTTCATGTTTTGTTGCAGCACGTTCAACAATGCTTTGGCCTGCTGGGGACTGATGTAGATTCCCTGGAAATTCTGGATAGTAACAGCTTCGGGAGTGGTCTGATTCACGGTTCCGAACATCAGAAAGAAGTCCCACAAATTGACCCGCATCTGCACGCTGTTCGCGTAGCTTTCGCGATAGTCGGGCGAGTTAGTAAGTTGGAGCTTCGGTTGGGGCTGTCCCGGTGTCATCTTTCCAGTATGGATGAGGGCAGCATGGCGCACGTTGCCCGAGATGACCCGGCACCGCGCGTCATCCGATTGGCAAATACTCGATCCTGCCCGCCCACTCTTCCTGAGAGGTCGCGTTCGCGATCAGCTCGAGATCTTCCACCATCTGACCGATTGTGATCCGAAGTTGGTGCGCATAGACGATGCCTGAAAACTGTTGGCCTGCACGCAATCGGCGAACTCCTTCACACAGAAGATCTTGATCCTGCGAGACGAGTATTCGACCCAGTTCGCTTGCTCTCTGGAGTAATTGGCCATCATCCAGTTCCTCAGTATGATCATCCTGGGCCGTTAGGACATCCACCGAGCGGAGCCGCAGTGCTAACGTCACGGCACGCGGTACGTGCACATCCATGTAGAACTTTGCAATCAAGAAGATTGCTTCAACTCACCCAGCCTTCGTCGAAAAACCGGGTCAGCGATTTGGCGGAGCAAGTTGCCGGTTTCGCGGAGCCCGTCTTTAATCTGCTCGTCGAGGTGGCTCTGGTTTTCATAATAATAGGTGAGCGCCGCGTGTATCTGCGCCAGCGAGAGATGAGGATGTTGTGAATGAATCTCTTCCGGACTCCACCCGTGAGCGATTTTGTCCAGTACTACCTCGATGACCTTCACCCGAGTGCCACCTATCCACGCGACATTCCGATCATCCAGTTCGATTTGCGTGGCGAAAACGGCAGTCAAAGGTTTCTCCTCGAATTAGTATAAGTCCGGGCGCAGCGGGATACATGAGGGCGTGTTCGAAAGTGACTTTAAAAGAATGGCGGGGACGACGGGGCTCGAACCCGCGACCTCCGACGTGACAGGCCGGCGTTCTAACCAACTGAACTACGTCCCCTTAGGTGTGCAGATACGTCGGACATCAGCAGGATAACATAACGGCGCGGTTACAATCGGAAGATCGGTGATGCAATCTGAAGCCTCCGGACTGGCAGCCGCCAGTAGCGGGAAATCGCGCGCCTTCAATGCCAACGTTTGGTCAAACGCACTGAAAGATACGCTCGGCAAGCTCAATCCAGTAGCGCTTGCGAGGACTCCCGTCGTGCTGGGGGTGGCTGTCGGAGCGGTTGTCGTTTCCGTTATCACGTTTCGTGAAGTGGCGATCGGTGCTGAACATCGTTTTCTCGATTTGCAGATCGCGATTTGGCTGTGGCTGACGGTTCTTTTTTCCTGCTTCAGTGAGGCGCTGGCCGAGCGACGGGCCAAGGCGCACGCGGACGCTATACGCAAAGCTCGGCTGGAAGCCACAGCGAAACGGCTGGTCAGCAAGCGCCGATTTGAGATCGTGCCCGCTTCGCGCTTGCGGGCGGGCGACAGCGTATTGTGCGAGACCGGAGACCTGATTCCGGCGGACGGCGAAATCGTCGAAGGGATCGCGACCGTGGACGAGTCCGCCATCACCGGAGAGAGTGCGCCTGTGATTCGCGAGTCGGGCGGCGATCGGAGCGCCGTCAGCGCCGGTACGCGCGTGCTGTCGGATCAGCTAAGAATTCGAATCGCGTGCAGCCCCGGCGAAAGCTTCCTGGATCGAATGACGGGACACATGCAAGGCGCGGAGCGTAAGCCGACACCGCATGAGCGATCGCTGAATACAGTTTTGACGGCGCTCAGCGCGCTACTGCTGGTTGTAGTCATTGTTCTTCACGTCGTGTTGAGCCGCGGCGCACCCGCAGCGAATCTGCTGAACCCGACGATCGATTCCGTTGTGATCGCACTGATCGTGTGCTTGGTCCCTACAACCATCGCCGGATTGCTGTCTGCGATCGCAATCGCGGGAATGGATCGTGCGCTGCAGCACAACATGCTCGCGATGAGTGGCCAAGCCATCGAGGCGTCGGGAGACGTCAATATACTGCTCTTGGACAAAACGGGGACGATCACGTTGGGTGATAGAGAAGCCGTGGAGTTCATCCCGCTCGGGACCGCCACTGAGCTGGAGTTCGCCGAGGCCGCACAGCTGGCCAGCCTGGGTGACGAAACACCCGAAGGCCGTTCGATTGTGGCTCGTGGCGAGCGACCGGTTTCGGGCGGACGTCGCCAAGCCGCGGTCTGACGAGGCGCACTTTATACCATTCTCGGCATTCACCCGAATGAGCGGAGTCGATGTCAACGGACGCGTGCTGCGCAAAGGCGCGGCGGCGGCGATCGCGAGCTTCGCAAAGGAGCGTGGGGGCGATCTTCCGTCCGAATTTACCGAAGTCGCGGACCGGATCTCGCGCGGGGGCGGAACGCCTTTGGCTCTTGCCGAAGGAAAGCGGATCCTTGGCATCATTCATCTCGGGGATGTCGTGAAGCCAGGAATGAAACAGCGTATCGCCCAATTGCGAGCAATGGGAATTCGGCCTGTGATGATCACCGGCGACAATCCTGTGACCGCTGAGGCGATCGCGCGCGAGGCGGGTATGACCGAGTTCCTCGCTCAGGCGACCCCGGCAGATAAGCTTGCGTACATCCGCCGCGAGCAATCACGGGGGCGCCTGGTTGCCATGACAGGCGACGGCACAAATGACGCCCCGGCGCTGGCACAAGCCGACGTTGGATTGGCAATGGCTTCGGGTACCACGTCCGCCAAAGAGGCGGGAAATATGATTGACCTGGATAGCAATCCGACGAAACTTATCGAGGTGGTGGCGATTGGAAAGCAACTCCTATTGACGCGCGGCGCCTTGACGACCTTTTCGCTTTCGAGCGGTCTCGCGATCTATGTTGCGATCATGCCAGCGGTATACCCGATCCTCTTCCGGTTCAATTTTCTGCATTTGACTTCGACTCGAACGGCGATTCTCGCAGCCATTATTACCAGCGCTATCAGAATTCCGGCGCTGCTTCCAGTTGCATTGCACGGTGTAAGCTACCGGCCCGTCCCGACGCCAAAGTTGATTCGGCAAAATATCCTTGTCTATGGCCTGGGCGGAATAATTATGCCGCTCGCTGTCATTTGGATTCTCGACCGGCTGCTGGCAGTACTCGCTTCGCAGTAGCAGGCGCTCGTAGAGTACACAGGGCCCGATCGTCCGATAATGGAACTGTGCCTACCGTATCGGACAGGAAACCGACTCCTGAGCAGCTGTTACAGCAGGTTGAGTCGGAGGAACAGTTTCAAACCCGTGGTCGACTGAAGATTTTCTTGGGCTACGCCTCGGGCGTAGGCAAGAGCTTCCGAATGATCGATGAAGGCCGCAGGCGGCATGAACGCGGCCAGGATGTGGTGATCGGCGCGATTCAGCCCAACGTTTCTGCTGACGCTCAGCAGGCGCTCGCCGGCCTCGAGATCATCCCGGTGAAGGAAATGGAAGGGCAACCTGTTATGGACGTGCCCGCAATTCTAAATCGTCATCCGAAGGTGTGCCTGGTGGATGGACTCGCGTATGACAATCCGCCGGGGTCGAACCATGCCAAGCGGTGGCAGGACGTGGCAGATCTATTGGATGCGGGTATTTCTGTAATCAGCTCGGTCAACTTACAGCACATCGAAGAAAAGCGCGCGCAGGTCCAGGCAATCACTGGCAAGCGTGTAGATCAAACTGTTCCGTTGAGCTTCCTCCAGACTGCGGACGAGATTGTTGTGGTCGATGCGCCTCCGGAATCCTGCATGCGTCTGGAGGAGCTGAAAGCGGGAGGGTCGCGCCGCCTTACGCAGCTTCAATTATCGGAATTGCGCGAGATCGCGCTCCTACTGGCAGCCGACGTGGTGGACAAGCAGCTGGAGCGTTACTTAGCGCGGCATGGATTGCAACAACTCTGGGGCACGCAGGAGCGAATTCTGGTGTGCTTGACCCCCAATGCAAACGCGAGCCGGATGTTGGAAAGCGCAGCACGAAATCGCGATCGGTTTCATGGCGAGCTCATTGCGGTGCGTCTTCTGCGGCCGGAGTGGACTGATGAGCAGCGGCGCAGAGTTGAAGAGGAAGCCGAACTGGCGAGGAAAAAAGGAGCTGAAGTAGTCGAGTTGGATGGTGAAAATACCGTGGACATGATGCTGGAATTCGCGCGGCAGCGAGGAATCACCCAGATCTACGTGGGCCATAAAGGTCACGACAGCTGGCGGGAACGGGCGTTCGGCAGTGAGTTGGATCGGCTGATTCAGGCGGCTGAGGGCATCGACGTGCGGGTTTTTCCACACGCCTGAGCTTCTGCGCGGACAAACAGCCGCCCAAAACCTACATCGCTGTTGACCCCCGCTTCGGTCCCGAGCACGGCTTCCGCGATTCGGAAACCTGCCGTCCGTAATGCTTCCTCAATGTCCTGGTAGGTGTAACACCGTTGCTCAACACTCGCCTGCACCCTGCGCCAGAGCGGCTCTGACGCACTGCCCTGAAACCAGATCAACTCGGTGCTCGCCCGTTTGGAACGCTTGTCATAGGTGCCACGCACCAGCGCCACGTCCGAGTCTTGAACCATGGCCGTCCAACCGCGCAGGTCGGCGAAGTAGGCCTCCTCCAGGTTCACGTCGAATACGAAAATGCCGTCCGTCCGCAGCACTGTCCGCACAGATTGAAAGACCTGTCGCAAGCCGGCGAGCGTTAAAAGATGGTTTAGAGAATCGAAGGTCGAGATAGCAGCGTCAAATGGGCCCTGGAACGGTAGCTGCCGGGCGTCGGCGACTAAGAAATCGGCGCTGGCTATTTTCCGGCGCGCCAGCTTAACCAGACCCTCCGAAATGTCGATTCCCGTTACCTGATACCCGCGGTTTACTAGCTCGCCGCTGACGTGGCCTGAGCCGCAGCAGAGGTCGAGCACGCGGCTGCCCGAAGAGACGCGCGAGAAGAACAAGGTTTCCAGTGCCGGCAGCGCTGCCGGCAAATACCAATCCGCCCAGAAGGTGTCGTACATTCCGGCGATGCTGTCGTATGCCGAGACCCCTGTCTTCTCATCGGAGTTGTTCGTGCTCGATCCCATCGCTTTACCGAATCGCGGAAGCTTGCTGGACAACGTTTCGGACGGCGGGCCCCATCACCACGGCAATGGCCAGGTCCCTGGTGCCTGTGCGAGACTTAGAGGCCCTTTTTGCCCAAGAAAGCAATCAGATCCACAATCCGGTTAGAGTAGCCCCATTCGTTGTCGTACCAGGAGACGACCTTTGCCAGGTTCCCATCCAGCACCTTGGTCAATTCGGCATCGACAATGGAACTGTTCGAATTCTTCATCATGTCGGAGGAGACGACCGGGTCTTCAGTGTAGGCGAGAATCCCCTTCAGAGGACCTTCAGCAGCCTTTTTCAGTGCGCCGTTCACCTCTTCCGTGGTCGTGTTCTTCTTCAGAACGACCGCAAAATCCACCACGGAAACGTTCGGCGTTGGAACGCGCATAGAGTAGCCGTCGAGCTTACCTTTCAGTTCGGGAACAACCAGACCGATCGCCTTCGCAGCACCTGTAGAGGTCGGTATCATGTTGAGCGCGGCGGCACGAGCCCGACGAAGATCTTTGTGCGGAAAATCCAGTACGGTTTGGTCGTTCGTGTAGCTGTGAATGGTCGTCATCGAGCCTTTCTCGATGCCGAACGTGTCGTTTAATACCTTCACCAGGGGCGCCAAGCAGTTCGTCGTGCAGGAGGCGTTCGACACGATATTGTGCTTTGCGGGGTCGTAGGTGTTCTCGTTTACCCCCAGAACGATGGTCACGTCCTCGCCTTTAGCAGGGGCCGAGATGATCACCTTTTTCACCGAGCCGCGGAGGTGCTTGGCTGCATCCTTTGCATCCGTGAAGCGGCCGGTCGATTCAACGACTACCTGAACGCCCAGCCCGGGCCAATCGATCTCGGCCGGATCCTTGGTCGCGAAGATCTTGATGTTTTTGTCTCCGACACGGATGAACTCACCATCAGCCTTGATTTGTTGGTTCAGCGGCCCGAGTATGGAATCGTATTTAAGCAGGTGCGCCAGCGTCGCGGTGTCCGTCAGGTCATTCGCGGCAACGAATTCGATCCCCGGGTTGTCCAAACCCGCCCGGACGACATTTCGTCCGATACGGCCGAAGCCGTTGATACCTACCTTGATTGGCATATGTACCCATTGTACCGGCGGGTCTAAACCGTTCGCGGTCAATTGGCCCTAAATCGATCGTCTTGGGTGCATTTAACGCGGCGCAGGGAGCGGAGGCGCGGTCGTACCGCCGATATTGGCGTAAGATTCCTCGATTTTGATCACTTTGCCAGCCTCGTTAAAGCTCACAAAGGTAACTTTCCCGGGCGGCTCGCCATAGATCCAGTCCTCGATCTCATCGCCCTCGGCGTTCGTTTGGCGGCTTTTGCTGCGGGGTTTTCCGAGCGCCAGCAGGACCTGATCGCGATCCATACCGTCGATTACGTGCTGCTCTTTGATGGCTTTCTTGATCGGTTCCGGCAGCCGTTCCACATACTGCTCGGTTGCCGAATGCTTCTCGAAATCCATTACGCCAGAAAGCATTTGCCGGATCTCGGCCGTCTTGATGGAGGGCACAGAGCCTGGAAAAACCAGGACGAGATGCGACCCGTTTGCCTGCTGCGGATTCTGATTTGTCGCCACTGGGCTGGTGGAGCCGCCCATGCCGACTTGCACATGATCGTACCAGTGGCCCGTGCGAGTCCCGCCATTGATCTCCATTAAAATCTTGTTCGACTCGATTTGAACTCTGGTGATCTGCAGCTCGTCTCCGATACGCGACGAAACTCCGTTCTCTCGCATCGCGTTTTCCCACTGTGACTTGTCATAAGTACCGTCGCTGCGCACGACGAGCGCCTTCTTGGAGCGCGGCACCGCAATTTTTGCGGTAGCGAACTCGGCCGTAAGTCCGCGCTCTATCTCCATCCGTTCGTCGAAACTAAGCTTGTCTGCGCGCACTTGTTGCGCGACGGTAGCGGCCAGGATCAATGTAAGCAACAATTTCAGGCAGGTTCGTTGAGCACGGTCGCGATCGCGGCTACCTGCGGGACAATTGGAGTGCGGACCACCGCGAAAAACAGAACGATCAAGAAAATCGTGGTCAACAGACCGCCCTCCGGGCCATAAGCTCCGCCGCTCCAAAGCGGTGACAGATCCCATCGGTAGGAATACCTCGTAACATCGATTGTAAGCCCGCTCAGATTGACTCCGAACAACGGCAGTACTGCGTTCCAGCCGTAGTGCAGGCCGATCGGCAGCCATAGGTCGCGGCTCCGCAGAAAGGCAAATCCGAGCAGGATCCCCCATAGTATGGTGTTCAACAGCGCGAGCTTGGTTGCATTGGGATTATTGGAATGGGCGAACCCGAACAGCACGCCCACCGGGAGGACTGTGGCGAAAGGTCCGATGCGCTGCACCAGGAGCTGGAACGCGTATCCGCGGTAGATCATTTCCTCGCCGGCTGCCCCGAAGACGATGGCGGCCAAATAGAACAGCAAGCTCGCCCAGGAGAATTGGCTGTTGGCGCGTAATACGAGGTGGCCGGTTCCAGCGAGCAGAGGCGCCGTAAGCATTGCAGTTGCGGCACCCGCCGAAAGCAGCAGGCCTAATCCGAAGTTTCGTCCGGAACCCACACCGCCGCCGAGGCCAATATCGGAAAGCGGACGGCGGTCGAAGATTCGCATCGTGAGCAGGTTGGCCAAAACGCCGGTACCGAACAAGCCGACCGTAGCCGCAATCACGGCTCCAAAAATGCGAAGCAGCAGTAAATCCAGAAGGAGCATGATTGCCAGTACCGAAGCGATGAAAAAGACGACCCGGATA
Source organism: uncultured Acidobacteriaceae bacterium (assembly GCA_963842195.1). Classification (GTDB taxonomy): domain Bacteria; phylum Acidobacteriota; class Terriglobia; order Bryobacterales; family Bryobacteraceae; genus Bog-105. The sequence goes on along the minus strand of CAWJFN010000013.1, from coordinate 799,169 downwards.
ACCAGTCCGAGACGAGTGTCAGGCGGCTTCGGGACGGCCGAAATGTCTGGTTGAGATTGCATCTGCACCGAATTTTCAAGACAGGGATCCGCCGCGAGCCGATTAGTCGTTCAGGCGGTACTTAAGACTATTTCATCCTAATTGGAACCGAAACCCTGTTTGAACTCTAACGCTATACTCGTCTCCATCCGATGAGACTTGCATGAAGGAACGGCGTATCGATGCCCGACTGCTTTGTGCAGAACTGGTGCAATTAACGTACAGAGATGAGGCCGGTCGTCAGCGCCGGCGGGTTGCGAACCTGGAGGACATTTCCCTTTGCGGAGTATGTCTGCAACTGGAGGGTCGTATTGCCCTTGAGACCAGGGTTATCGTCCGATACGGCGATGGCGAACTCATCGGTACGGTCCGTCATTGTTCGTTTCGCGATACGAGCTATTTTCTTGGCATTCAGTTCGAGGAGGGTTGCCGATGGTCGACAAAGCACTTCCGTCCTCAACATCTTCTCGACCCTCGGGAACTGGTTGACAACGCGGTTCGCCGCCGTGATTCCGCTGTAATTGAGCTCACGCATTGACACAGTAGCAGGCATATCGCTCCGTAGCTTACTCGCCATACCGCTCGATATCATGTAGGGGCTTAACGCCTGTGTGACTTCGGTCGCATGGTGCCTGCATGCGAAAGAGCGACGGACCAAATCTAGCGAGCGGCGTGTATGCTGCGCTCCTAACGCCCAGGGCCAATGATTCGCTGGAGGCCGCCGCCGCTCCTTTACTCGACTATTTGGATCGGGTAGGCAAGGCCGGCGTAGATGGCTTGGTGTTCTTTGGGTCAACAGGCGAATTCGTCCACTTCGATGTCGAAGAGCGCATGCGTGCCGTCGCGCTCGCTATCCGCAGAAGCAGGATTCCTGTGCTGGTTAACGTTTCGCATTCAACTCTCGACGGAGCGCGTCTTCTTGCGGAACATGCGATTGATTCAGGAGCAGCCGGGGTGCTCGCCATGCCGCTATATTTCTACAGGTATGGCGTCGAGGAAATCGCGGCATTTTACGACCAGCTGATCGTTGCGTTAGACGCTCGCCTACCGCTCTATCTCTACAATCTGCCGTTCTTTACGAACCCAATTCCGGATGCCCTGATAAATCGCCTGCTCGAAACCGGATCTGTTGCAGGGATTAAAGATTCAAGTGGCGAACGGGAGCGGATGACGGCGCTCTGTGAACTGCACCGCCGCGCGCGATTTCAGTTACTTGTCGGACACGAGCAAGTCTACATCGAAGCACTGCGGGCTGGCGCCGACGGCATTGTTTCCGGCGTGGCAGCCGCTGTTCCCGAACTGCCGGTTGCGATCGACCGCGCGGTCCGGCTCGGCGACGAGCAAACCACTAACGCGCTCGGCGCGCGCCTGAATGAGTTCCTGGAGTGGATTAACGCATTCCCCACAACCGTGGCGATCAAGCAAGCTGCGCAACTGCGCGGTTGGCTGCCTTGCGAGTTCGCAGCGCCACTCGGCAAGACCGCTGAAGCAAACCTTGCGAACTTACGAGCCTGGTTCCCGCCCTGGCTCGATGAAACCTTGAGCTTGTGCGCGACGCTCGCGACCGTGCGAACTTAGTCGTAATGGATCAAATCGACCCAATCGCCGAAATCGCGGCATCAGATTTCCCTGAATTCGGTGTCAGTCACCGAATTGAGGAATTTCGTGACGCTCTGCACCAGCACGCCGACTGGGTTGCCGACTACTTCACCCGCATTCGCGATCTGCCGGTCGTATCCTCTATTGAGCCTGGCGATCTGGTGCGGAGGCTTCCGACAACGGGCCCGGAAGATGGCGAACCGATCGCAAACATCTTCCGCGACTTTCGGTCCACTGTATTCCCCTCACTGACACTTTGGAACCACCCGCGATTTTTTGCTTACTTCTCGGTTTCGGCAAGTCCGCCTTCCATTCTCGCTGACCTTCTTGCCTCGGCTGTGAATGTCAACGCGATGTTATGGAAGTCGTCGCCAGGCGCAACCGAGTTGGAGCAGGTCACGCTCGGATGGCTCCGTCAGTGGCTCAACTTGCCCGACGGCTTTTTCGGCATCATCTATGACACTGCCTCTGTAGGCGTCATGCAGGCTATAGGAGCCGCGCGCGAATGGATCGATCCTGAAAGTCGGACTACAGGAATGAGACCGGGCCTGGTGGTCTATGTCTCTGAGCAAACGCACTCGTCAGCTGAAAAGGCAGCGATCACGCTCGGCTTCGGCCAGGAGAACGTGCGCAAGATTCCGGTAGATGCAGAATTCCGAATGCGGGCGGATTTGCTGGAGCAGGCGATCGCCGCGGATTCGAAGAACGGCAAACGGCCGTGCTGCATTGTTGCGTCGGTTGGTTCGACCTCGACATCGGCAATCGATCCCGTTCCTGAGATTGCCGACATCGCCGAGCGGCACGCGATCTGGTTGCACGTGGACGCGGCATACGGCGGTTCAGCAGCGGTCGTGCCCGAAATGCGCGACATTCTCGCCGGAGCCGAGCGCGCCCACTCCCTCATCCTCAATCCACATAAGTGGCTTTATGTCGGCATTGACTGCAGCGTTCTCTATACGCGCTTTCCGGAAGTCCTTCGCCGTGCCTCTTCGCTAAGCGCCGAATACCTGCGCACCACCGAGGACGACCGAGTCGTGAATTACATGGACTATGGAGTGCAGCTCGGACGCCGCTTTCGAGCTTTAAAGCTGTGGTACGTCTTTCGCAGCTACGGACGGCAGGGTGTGGTCGCCATGCTGCGTAATACACTCGCGCTAGCGCAGCAGTTGAAAAAATGGGTCGAGGCTGATACAGATTTCGAACTTTGCGCGCCAGTACCGCTTTCGCTTATCTGCTTTCGGCACGTCTCGGACAATGACTTCAACCAACGTCTGCTCGCGGCCATCAACGCGACTGGCCAAGCATTCCTCTCTCACACGGTGCTGAACGGGCACTTCGTACTGCGCTTCGCAATCGGAAACTTTCAGACTACCGAGGACGACGTCGCAGACACGTGGGATCTGATCAGGTCTACGGCGCGCCGCCTCGCGACAGCGGAGAAGTGAATGACGAGCCCACGTCTCGAAACAAAGCTCTGCGGTCTGACATTGCGGAATCCCGTGCTGGCCGCGTCAGGCACGTTCGGCTACGGAATCGAGTTCGCGGAGCTGGTCGATCTTAATCTGCTCGGCGGCATAGTCACCAAAGGTCTCTCGCGCGACCCAATCGCCGGCAATCGCGCTCCTCGGTTGTGGCATACCGAAGCGGGCATGATGAACTCGGTCGGGCTGCAGAATCTCGGGGTTCGGGCCTTTATCCGCGACAAGCTGCCGAAACTGCGTCGGTACGCCGTTCCGGTGGTCGCCAACGTGTTCGGCTGCTGTGTAGATGATTATGCCGAAGTCGTTCGCGCGCTTGAGGCTGCCGACGGGGTCGCCGCGTACGAATTGAACGTCTCGTGTCCGAATACCGAGGAAGGCGGTATGTTCTTCTCGAGTGATCCCCGCCTGCTTGCGAACGTAGTCCGTCGTGTCCGGCCGGTTGCGACTCGCCCCTTGTGGGTGAAGCTCTCCCCCAACGTCGCCCGTATCGAGCCGCTGGCGCGGGCTGCGGAAGACGCCGGCGCGGATGCCTTGTCTCTCGTGAATACGTTTGTTGCGCTTGCAATCGACATCGAGACCCGCGCTCCCCGTATAGGCGCAGGTTTCGGCGGACTTTCGGGACCCGCCATCAAGCCGATTGCTCTTCGAATGGTCTATGAGGCTGCACAGGCGGTGACCATCCCGGTGATCGGTCTGGGCGGCATCGCAAACGGACGTGATGCGGCGGAATTCCTCATTGCGGGTGCGAGCGCCGTTCAGGTGGGCACTACGAGCTTTATCGACCCGCGTTCTCCCTTGCGTGTGGCTGAGCAACTGAGCCGAGTGTTAACTAAGCTGAAGGCCGCCTCCGCTTCGGAACTGGTCGGCACTATCCGGTTCCCTGGGGGGGCCGGCGTCCCGCACGCACAGCCGTGCAAAATCGAGCAATAAGAAACGGCGGAAGGCAGCCTTCAATCGCTATTTGGTATCGTCCGCGGGCTTCAACGGCGGGTGAGCGCTGTACTGGTCTTGCGGCGCGTTCAGCTTGACCTCGATAGATCTCTGATCAGTATCGATCTCGAACTTGTTTCCGAATGTCTGATAATTTTTCGCGATGACCTGAACCTGAATGGTTCCCTGCGGTACCGGCGGAAAGTGAGCGATGCCTTCCTGGTTCGTATGGACTTCCCAATGGATCGGCTTGCGTTTCCCGAGCTTTGTCACCTGGTGCGATCCCAGGAAATCCACAATCACTGCCGCATTGTCCACCGGCTTGCTCGACCGGTTCTTAACCGTTACAGTGATCGAGGTCTGCGGAGGCGCGGCTAGCGTGACAAGACAACATAGGAACACGAGCGCGGCCAGACACAGCCAGCGTAGCCTCATGTGAGACATTATCGCGTAAGCGCGGCGCCTTCCTCCACCAACAGGCCCTCGAGATAACTCCTGAACTGCTCTCCTAAATCGTGGCGATTGAGAGCGAACTCGACGGTGGCCTTCAAAAATCCCAGCTTGTCGCCAGCGTCGTAACGCTTGCCCTCGAACTTGAGGCCATAGATCGGCCGGTTGCGCAGCATGTACTTCAGCGCGTCGGTCAGTTGGATCTCTCCGCCGCTTCCAGGCTCGATTGACTCGATGCAATGAAAGATCTCGGGAGTAAGAATGTAACGTCCTATGATGGCGAGATTCGACGGCGCGTCTGCGGCCTTCGGCTTTTCTACCATGTTCCTGATGCGGAACAGACGGTTTTCGAAGCCTTTGTCGCCCATTTTCTCTGCGTCTACAACACCATAGGACGAGATCTGGTCGTTTGGCACTTCCATCAGCGCGAGGACGGACGCGTTGTAAAACTCATAAACATCCAGTAGTTGACGGACGCAGGGCGTTTCGGACGCGATGATGTCGTCCGACAGTATGACTGCGAATGGCTCGTGACCCACCAGTTCTTTGGCACGCAATACTGCATGTCCGAGCCCCAGCGCTTCCTTTTGCCGGACATACGAAACATCGATCATGTCCGAAATGCCGCGGACCATCGACAGCATCTCGGTTTTGTTCTTGGATTCGAGCAACTGCTCGAGCTCAAAGCTGACGTCGAAATGGTCTTCGATGGATGATTTGCCCCGGCCGGTGACAATAATGATGTTCTGAACACCCGAGTGCATCGCCTCCTCAACGCCATATTGGATCAGCGGCTTGTCTACTACCGGCAGCATTTCTTTGGGTTGCGCCTTCGTGGCCGGCAAGAATCTTGTTCCCAGACCTGCAGCCGGAAAAACGGCCTTACGCACCTTGGCAGTCATCATTCGCCATTATAGGTGTGCGGCAGCTCTGGCAGGCTTAAGAAATACTTCCTGAACGGCTCGCAATTTACTCAGCCCCGGTCGCTGCGGTTGAGCTCAAAAACTGCGCCGCTCGCTGCAGTGGAATTGTCACTCGACTCCGGGTTGTGCTACTTCTAGGGTTTAGACAAGAACGGCACTAAGATGGCATACGTAATTGCAGAACCCTGCATTGGAACCAAAGACAGCGCGTGCGTCGACGCATGCCCCGTAGACTGCATTCACCCCAAAAAAGACGAGGCAAAGTTTGAAACCGAGGAGATGCTTTATATCGATCCGGTGGAGTGCATTGACTGCGGTGCGTGTGTTCCTGTCTGCCCTGTCTCGGCGATTTTCGCGGCTGACGACCTTCCCGACAAGTGGGCGGATTTCGCGCAGCGTAACGCTACTTTCTTCGGTCGATAACGACCTTACTTACTGCTCAATCATTCCTTCCTGAACACGGTCTGTAAGTCGCGCACGATGTATCGGTCTCCCAAACCCTCACGTAGGCTAAAGCCGCATCTTTCAGGCCTTTTTGAATCTCGTCATAAATGAACTTCGCGATGTTCTCTGCCGAAGGGTTCGTCTGGTCGAAGGGCTGCAGATCGTTAATGAACTGGTGATCCAGATACTGGGTGGTCATACGTAACCGCCGCTTCAGATCTGAAAAGTCGTGGAGCAGGCCGGTCTCATTGAGCTCCGAACCCTCCATCGCGACCTGAACGCGATAGTTGTGGCCATGGACGTTCTCGCACTTGCCGTGATAATTGCGCAAAGCGTGTCCCGCGGCAAAGGTATGTTCTACGCAGATCTCAAACATCGAAAAATTTCCGAACGTCCCCTATCTTGGTCGTAATTCGGTAAGCAGGAAGGCTGTCGAAAAACACGCGACCATATCGCTGCCTGGTAATCCTATTATCCAGCAGAGCGAGTACACCCCGATCGGTCGTGCTTCGGATGAGCCGGCCGAACCCCTGCTTGAGGGCAATCGCAGCCTGAGGAATCTGGTATTCGTAAAAGGCGTTTCCTCCAGCTTCCTCGATCGCCTCCGATCGCGCCGCAATCACCGGATCGCTCGGCACCGCGAAGGGCAAACGATCAATAATCACGCAACTGAGCTGTTCACCTTGAACGTCGATACCCTGCCAGAAGCTCGCGGTCGCGAAAAGCACTGCACCCGGAGTTGATCGGAACTTGTCGATCAGCGCCGTCCGTGGTGCATCCCCTTGCAGCAGCATGGGATGCATCAATCGTCCTTTCAAGCGTTCGTATATGACGCGCATCTGCTGGTAACTGGTGAACAGCGCGAAAGCACGGCCGCGAGACGCATCCAGAATCGCTTCAATTTCGTCCGCAGCACGCTGGGCGAACTCCGGCCTCCGCGGGTCGGGTAAATGCGACGGAACATAAAGCAAAGCCTGCTTGCCGTAATCATAATGACTCTCAACCAGCAGTGTCCGCGCATTCCGCAGCCCGAATCTGGTCTGCGCATAGTCGAAGCTGCCCGCCACAGCGAGCGTCGCCGAGGTCAGGATCACTGTCGGCGTGGTCTCCATCAGATTTACCGACAGCGTCTTGGAAACGTCAATTGGGGTGGCCTGCAAATACGCGCCGCGCCCGCGATGCTCGCTCCAGTACACGTACGTTTTGTCGCCTGACTCCATCCAGAACGTCAGACCATCACGGATCAGCTTCGCCCTTCGCACCAGCGGCAGAATCTCTTCTATGGCATCCGTCACTAACTCCAGACGAGCGCAAAGTGCATCCAACGAAAAGAGAAACTCCCTGTAATCCGCTCCGTGCAAATCCAGAAATGAGGCGTGGTCGCGGAACCCGTGCCGTCCCTCTGCCGGAAAGAGTCCAAAGAACTCCTCGCCCCGGTCTCCCAGCTGAACCAGGGCGCGATCCAGTTCCGGCGTCGCAAACAGTTTTCGCCGCGCTATCGCACTGGTATCTTTGATCAACTCCTGAACCTGCAAATTGCTTACTGCGATGCCGAAGTACTGGCCGGCTACATCTTCTATCTCGTGTGCTTCATCGAAAATCACGGCTGCGTATTCGGGGATGATGCCGCTGCCCGACTGCTGTTTCACTGCCAGGTCCGCGAAAAACAGATGGTGGTTCACGATGATCAGGTCGCTTTCGGTAGCGCGGCGGTGCATCTCTGTAATGAAACAGCGATCGAACTGTTTGCATTTGGAGCCGGCGCATAATTCGCTGCGCGCGTCTAGTTTCCACCATGCGGTCGACATATCTGGAATATCGAGGAGCTCGCTGCGATCTCCCATGCGAGTGATCTTTTCCCACTCGCGTATTACCGTGAACTCGCGTTTTTCCGCTAATCCGGTCAGGATCGGCTCACGGTCGGCGTCATACAGTTTCTGCCGGCACAGATAATTGTTGCGGCCCTTCATGTAGCAGACCGCAAGCGGCGCTTCAAATAGCGATTGCAGGAACGGAACGTCCTTCAGGTACAGCTGCTCTTGTAACGCCTTTGTTCCCGTCGAGATCACGACACGTTTGCCGGACAAGATGGATGGCACCAGATACGCGAGCGTTTTCCCGGTTCCTGTGCCGGCCTCAATAATCAGGTGCCGGCGTTCCGCAATTGCCGCCTCCACCTCTTCGGCCATGCGTAGCTGCCCTTCTCGAAATTCGTAATTCGGGTGTGCGCGTGAGAGCACTCCGTTTCGTCCAAAAAACGATCGGACACTCCGCTTCTTCGAGCGCGTACTGATGTCAACGGGGCTCACTGCAACGGCTGGTAGGAATCCCCAGTGTAGTACGTAAACTCTGAACGAACTCGCGCAAAACGGTCGCGGTGTCAAGCGCGCCACCCGCAAGGAATGGTGAGTTCCTTTGCTGTATGGTGGCGCGCAGCCGCGCCCTTTGCGCTTTTGAGAAACTCACCAGGCTATCTCGGTCGGAGCCGCGCCCACAGGAAGCGGTCGCTTGAGTTTGCACCGGAAAGTAGCTAGGCGGTTATTCTCAAGTAGGGCCCCTGTGACAGAGAGTACGGGAGAGGACTACGTCTATCTCAGCGAGCTGATCGGCGTCACCGTCCACGACCTGAAAGGCCGTCGAATCGGTACCTTGCGCGACGCGGCACTAGTCCCGCTGATCGACCCCGTGCGCCTTGATCGTTACCTTGTGGGCGCGGGTCCCGGGTGGCTCAGCATCCGGTACGACCAGGTTCAGACTGTCGGCATCCAGGGCATCTACCTCAAGGACGAGCACCTGACGCCATACCATTCCGACGAATACATGCTGCGCATGGTTCGCGACCTGCTGGACCAGCAAATTATCGATGGGCAGGGCCGTAAATTGGTTCGGGTTAACGATGTCACTTTTTCCAGGCTAAATGAGAATGGCCACGACGTCCTGCATGTCCTGGAAGTGGATATCGGCATACGTTCCATCCTCCGGCGCGTCCTCCGCGGCATCGTCCCGCCCGCGACCATCCGAAAGCTCCAGCAGCGCATTACGCCGCGCTCAATTCGGTGGGAATTTTGCAACATCCTGGAGAGCGATCCACAGCGCCGGGTCCGCCTCAATATCTCGAATAAGGTTCTCGAGGACATGCATCCGGCCGATCTTGCCGATATCGTCGAGAATCTTGGCCACGAAGACCGCCGCGCAATCTTCAACAACATCGACAGCGAAACTGCGGCCGAGTTGCTGGAGGAGGTCGATCCCGACCTTCAGGCCCGGATCATTGAATCACTAAAGGCCGACAAAGCGGCTGACATCCTGGAGGAAATGGAACCGTCCGAGGCCGCCGACCTGCTGAATGAACTCGAGGACGATCGGTCCGAGCAGATCCTGGATGAAATGGAGCCGGAAGAAAAAGAGGAAGTCGAAGAGCTTCTGGAATTTCGTGACAATACTGCCGGCGGTCTCATGGACCCGGGTTATCTGTCCCTACCCGAAGATGCTACAGTCGCCGACGCCATGCAGGAGCTGAAGAAAGATGAAGATGTCCTGGAGGATCTGCACGCTGTGTTCCTTATTGATTCGGAAGATCGCCTGCGGTACTCCGTCCCGCTCGCGAAATTGTTCTTCGCCGCGGGCGAAACTCCGTTAAAGGACCTCGCCTCCGATCCGCTTCTGTTCGTTTACTCGGACGAGCGGCAGGACCGCGTGGCAGAGATATTCGACAAATATAATCTGTTGACGCTCCCGGTTGTCGACGATCATCAGCGTCTCATTGGTGTTATCACGGTCGACGATGTTGTTGCTTTATTGCGCCAGAGTTAATATCAACTATCTGACATGCGGCGTTTCCACAATCATTCCGTACCCGTCAAATAGTGTCCACGTGGCGCGCTGGTAATTCACGTACGCCTCCTGATACGTGACATACGCATTGAGGAGAGCGCTCTCCGAGCTCGCCAGACGGGTCTGGGAATCGAGCACCTCAAACGCAGTAATCGTTCCCAGAACATACTTCTGCTGCTCGGCTTCCACATTTTTTTGTGCGAGATCGCGTGCGCGCACCGCGGTCTCGATTGAGGCGTCCGCCAGCTCTATCGCATCGATCGCCTGACGGACATCGAAGATGATCTGCTGCTCGGTTTTCCGTTTCTGATACTCGTCTTTCGCTCTGTTCACCAAAGCATCGGACAGATTCGCCTGGGCCGTGCTGTTCCGAATCGGGAATTTCAAAGCGAGACTGAAACCGTAGCTGGGATAGTTAAATCCGAATACCTGCTGCAGCGTCTCGCCGAGACCCGGGTATGGCCCGGTTGCCGGTACGCCGAGAACGCTCCCGGTCCCCACTTGATTGAATGCAGGCCCCGAGGCGCCACCTTGCAACGACAGGTCTAACCGTGGCAGCAGCGCATCGCGCGAGGCCCGCGCGCTCAGCGCGTCATTTGAAATGCTCTGCTGCGCCGCTTTCTCCTCGGGGCGTATTGCCATCGCTTTCGTCAGCGCTTCTTCGAACGGCAGCACCGCAGATCGCGGTGGTATCGCCGCGGCATCGTCTTCCAAAACGATTTCCGTTTCTCGCAATGTGGAGGTGAGATCCGTACCGATCAGGCGCCGCAACGCGTCCAGCGCGGCCTTGTACTGAAATTGCGCCTGCACCAACTCGCGGCTGCGTTCCGCAACCTGAGTCTGCGACTGGTAAATATCGAGTTTCGCGATCGCTCCCAGGTCGAGCGCCATTTTGTCGTGGTCGTACGACTTCTGCGCAAGCTCCAGATTTTGTTGCTGCACGCGAATGTTGTCGCGTGCGAGAACGGCCTCCCAGTACTGGCGTGCCGCAAGCGCAACAGCATCGCCGATGGCAGCGGCCGTCTTCTCGGAGGAGATCAACAAATTCGTTCGCGCGATCGTCAACGGCGCCCGCGCCTGCAAGTTGGTACGGTTTTGGAGTAGCGGCTGGGTAATCGTGAAGGTTAGAGAGCCGAAGATCGTCGGGAACGGGTAATCGTCACCCGAATCTCGCACGCCTGTAAAATTCGCCGATACTGTTTGACCGGTCGGCAGCAGTTGAGTGAGAGTGACTTGCGAGGTCTGCGACAGCAGATTGATGGTTTGAGGAAGAGTAATCGTGGTTCCGGTCCCACCTGTTCCCGTTTGTCCCGATGATCCCGTGCTGCCGCCACTGCCGGAGCCGGTGCCGCCTCCTCCAAAAAAGCTTCCGCCACCGAAGAAGAAGGGCGAAATGGAGCGATTCGTAGTGAACGAGGCGTCGATTTCCGGATCGAAAGGCGTCTTCATCGCCGTAATCTGGTCCGCTGACGTGTAGATATCCAACCGCGACAACTGAACATCCGTCGAGTTCTTAAGAACCAGCTCGATGAAATCGTGCAGATGCAAATGCAGCTTGCCGTCATGAATCCGATCGTTCAATCCGCGAACAGAGTTCACCTCGACGGACTCGGCATTGAAACGATGCTTTACATAATCCGTGACGACATCTGCGCACGCCAGGCGAGTGGATGCAGTCAGCAGCACCCACGTGCAGAGGGCCTTATTCATACCGCAGCGCCTCAATTGGATCGACACGCGAAGCCTTGCGCGCTGGATAGATTCCGAATATCACGCCCACTGCGACCGAAACGCCAAAGGCAATTGCTACCGATGACGGCGTTACGATGGTCTTCCACTCCGCTGCTTTCGCAATCAACCACGACAGAAAATATCCGAAGCCGATTCCCACGACGCCTCCGCCCAGCGAAATCAAAACAGATTCAACCAGAAATTGGCGGATAATGTCGCTCCGTTTAGCGCCCGACGCCCTCCGGATCCCGATTTCACGCGTGCGCTCTAGAACAGTCGCCAATACGATGTTCATAATCCCGATCCCTCCGACCAGCAGTGAAATTGCTGCAATAGCGACCATGACGTAGGTGAAGATCGCTTGCGATCTTTGCTGTTCGGCGAGCAGTTCAGCCGGAACTGTAACGCTGAAGTCGGGAGTGTTGTGATGCGTCGAACTGAGCACCGCAGACACGATTCTCGCTGCGTTTATGCTGTCGGAGTCCGGTTTCAGGCGGATATCCACTGCATCCAGCTCATCTTTGAAGCTTCCACCCTGATCCCAAAACCTGTATTGATATGTATTGAGCGGAATGTAGACAACCTGGTTCGGATCCTGCGCCTGAGCCCCAGCGCCCGAGCTCACAACCGGCTGCAGTACGCCGATTACACTCAGCCACGTGTCGTTCACCTTCACATACTTGCCTAGGGAGCTTCCATATCCCAGCAGCGCGACTTTTGCTCCTTCTCCCAAGACGCAAACTGCCGCGCTCGCCTCGTCATCGTGCTCGGTAAATGGCCGCCCTTCTGCGAACCGCCAGTTGTGAATCCGTGCGTAGCTTGGGCGAACGCCGTACAGCTCCGGGATGTTCTCACCCTGTTTGGGAAGCACCACAGCGGGGTGCATGCTCCGGCGCGCCGAGATCAAATCGAGGCCATCGACATTGGCTTCCAGGATTCTTACATCGCGCTCCGTCAACCCGGGAGACGATCGTCTTCGCTGCTGCATCTCCTGACCGCTGGCCGCCGGATGCGATTCCACCAGCAGGTTCCTCACGCCCAGGTCTTCAATGAACCGCAACGCCTGTTCCTTCGCGCCAGCGCCGATAGCCAGCATGCCAATTACGGCGCCAACTCCGAAGATGATGCCCAAGGCCGTCAAAATAGTTCGGGTCTTCTGTGCCCACAGGTTTTGCGCAGCCAGGCCAAGGTCCGACCAGTACCGGCTGAGAAACGGTGCTTGGGTCATCGTGTCAGGTTCTTAAGCGGGCTTGCTTCGGAGCTCTGTTTCTTTTCTGATGTCAGCGGGTTTGCAAGTGCCACCGTCTGTCCTTCGCTCAGACCCGAGACAACGGCTCGAGTCTCGCTCCGGCGCAGCAGCTTCACATCTTTCTCCACGAAAGTGCCGCCCGATTTCAGATAGACGTACATCCTTCCATCGCTGTTGAACAGAGCTTGCGCAGGAATCCACAGCGCATGGCGCAGATTCTCCGTACTGATTACCACTCGCGCGCTCATGCCCGGGCGCAGCTGCTGAGATGGATTGTCGAGAGCGATTGTGCACTCAAAGTGGCGCTCCCAGAAGTTGCCAACGGTTCCGCCAAGATCTTTGACGTGGCCATGAAACTGGCGCTCCGGCAAGGCGACCACAGTCACCTCGACAGGCTGACCAACGGCGATGTGCCCACGGTCCAGTTCATCTATATTCGCGGCCACTTCCCAACTGCTCAGGTCGGGTATTTCAGCAACGGCCATCCCCGGCCGCACTGCGTCACCCACTTGAAACGGCGCGAGCACCATCCCGTCGAAGGCGAAATTCAGGTTCGAGTTTTGCTTCACCGATACATAACCTGAGCGCTGAGCTTTTACCGTCATCGATTCGATATTGCGTTTCGCTGCAGCGGCCTGCGCCTGCGCTTTGGCCTGCCCGGCTTCCTGCATCTGAATTGAGGCCTGCCCGGTCGCTTTTCGATTCGCCAGATTTTGCTGAACTTGCGCCAGATGATCCTGGGCCGCGCGCAACGCAAGGTCGTTCTGTTTTCCGACAATCGCCGGCAGCAGAGGATTCTTTCGCACGTCCAACTCGGCAAGCTTGAGCTCCGTCTGGGCCTTCAACAGCGCGTAGCGGTCTTCTTCTTCATCCGCTTGCTGCTGAGCTTTGGCCTGCAGAATGTGCTGTGATGCTTCGGCGAGGTCGGCCTCGGCTTCCTTCAGCTTGTATTCCTGTTCCGTTGTGTCGAATTGCACAACTATATCGCCCGAGTTCACTAGATCGCCGGTCGGGCGCAAAAAGGTGATGTGAAGGTCGCCGCCGCCTGTCATCGGCGCAATCAGCGCTTCCGGGTTTCCACCTCGCAATTCCGCACGGGCGCTAATCGACAGGCTCACATCGCCCCGGCGTACCGCGACGGTGGGAATCGCCGCGGCTTTAGCACCGGTCAACAAGCTGCGGTGGCGCCAAATGTAGAAACCCACTCCACCTATCAGCAACACTGCCGCAACCCAAATGAGTACTTTCCGCCGTCGTCGTCCGCGGCGCGGCGGCTCGGCGACACCCACGGAAGGGGGCGCAACTGGCGCGGGCAGAGTCGCCTGGCTCACGGCCTCACCTGTTGCGGATCAGTCAACGCCACGTAAGTGCCCTGCGCAATCCCTTCGACCGCCACGTCGTCGGTGTTTCGACCACGGATGCGGACCTGTTTCGCAATGTACTTGCTATCCAGGCGCGCATAGACGACGGGTTGGCCATTGCGCGTGAACAGGGCTTTCGCCGGCACGCTGATTGCATCAGGAATCCTTTCCTGAATCACGTCCGCCGAAGCGTTCATTCCCGGCCGCATCCGCACGTCCGCGTTTGTAATCTCTGCAAAAGCGCGAAAGGTGCGTGTTGGCGGCCACTCTTCGAAGGCTTGCTCGGTAAGCGGTGAGATGGACACCAGCTTCGCCTGCATTGTCTTTTCGGGAAACGCGTCCACGTGGACCTGGACCGCGTCTCCTACTGACATGCGCCCACGATCAACCTCTTCTACCTTGCTCTCCATTTCCAAAGTGCTGAGATCCGGAATTTCGGCAATCACCATACCTGGAGACGCGTGATCGCCCACCTTGAACGGCTGCGCGTTAAACCACCCCTGGCTGCGATTTTGCATGTAATTAATGACACCGTTCAACGGGCTTTTCAGGACCATTGCGGCAAGGCGACGCTCCGTTCTGTCCACTTCGGCTTTGGCTTCGTCTCGCAGGCGCCGTTGTGATGCAATCTTCGCCTCGTCCGACTTCTTGTGCAGTTCGTCCGTCGCGTCCTGGACTTTAACTTTTTCCCGCGCGAGACCCAGATCAATTGTGCTCTTCTCGCCGTCAATAGCGCTGATGATCGCCTGCTTGGATGCCTCCAGCCGCGCACGCTCCATGTCGTAGCGCGCCTTCTCGAGATCCAGCGTGTCCTGATCCGCTGTGATCTTTGCCTGCGCCAGGGCCTGATCGAGCGAAGCCTGTGCCTGCCGCAAGGCCGACTGTTTCTCCTTCAGGTCTTGTTGCAGTTTGCTCGGATCAAAGTGGATCACATCCATGCCCTCTTTCACGGGGCCGCCTGCCGGAGCTAGCCATACGATCTGGAGATCCTCGACATCGATCGGAGCGGTCAACTGCACCGAGCGCGCAGCCACAAGCTGGCCTCGGCAGTGAACCAGGACCGGAAAGTCACCGCGGCGCGCCTGGGCGGTCGGGAGATCAAGTGTGCTCCGCGAATGCCGGAACTGCCGGATCGCAAATGCCGATCCTGCGATTGCTATCGCCAGAACTACAGCTCGCGTCCACACCTTGCCGCTGCGCATATTCATGGCCGGGCTTCCACGTCGACTGCGGCAGAGAGGTCGGGCAGCAGGTGAGGGTCGCTCTTTTCGAGGATAAAGCGCGCGGCAAACGACTTAATCGGGCTGCCCAGCGCACCGGCAGCTACGGGATTGGCAGACTGAAAATGAGCTGGGAACACGAGCTCAGGGAATGCATCCAGGCGCACGGTAGCGTATCCGCCAGGCTTTAATTTCGCCGTATCCGGCTCGGCAATTGAGGCATCGACTACCATCGTCGCTGGATTAAACAGCTCCAGCACGGGACTGCCGGGCCACAGCTGATCGCCTTCCTGGGCGTGGCCGAAGGATCCGTTGCGCCATACATTCTTGAGCGCAACCATGCCCTCCATTGGCGCCTTTACGGTGAGCTGCGCCGCGTTGCTGCGTTCTCGTTCGACCGTGATCTTCTGGCGATCACGCTGCAGTTCCAGAATGCGGATCTCGGCTTCTTCGGCCTGATCGTGAAATACGTTCGAGCGTTCCAGGCTTGCCGTTTGCGCCTTTGCGTCTTCCAGCTTGACCCGGTTCTTTTCCTGATCGATGTCGCTGAGGATCGGCCCTTTGCGGATCTCCAGCTCGGCTTTCTTGAGATCGGCCTGTGCCTGTTGCAGTTGTGAAGTGCGCTTCTCCGCGTTGCTCCGATGCTCCGCCTTTTTTTGTTCCACCTGATGCGTCAGGTCGTCGTATTTGGCTAGCGCCTCACGCGTGAGTTTGATCACGGCCGTGTCATCGAAGGCCGCCAACACCTCGCCTTCGTGTACCGTGGCGCCATTCTTGATCAACGTGACCAGGGTCAAGTTGCCGCCCTGCCCCTGGATGTTTGGCACGCGGACTTCGATGGAATGGACGGCCTCAATCGTGCCGGTGATTCGTATCGTACGTCTCGTGTCTGCGCCGATCGAGGCAAGCGCACACACAGCGGCCATGGCTAACAGGCGGCGTCCCAATCAGGTGCCTTCGCGTGCTGTCATTCTACGACGAACTCTTCGAGAGCCAGGTTTCGCAATTCGGTGTCGAATTGCACCATGGGGTAATTCGGTGTCAGTCACCGAACTCCCGAATTACACCGTAGGATTATGCCTTCGGATGAGCCTTGTCGTATACCGCGATCAGATCCCTAAGCGAAACCTGGGTGTACTTCTGTGTGGTGGAAAGCCGAGCGTGCCCCAGCAGCTCCTGAATAGCCCGCAAATCCGCGCCGTCGGTCAGCAGGTGCGTTGCATACGCATGCCGGAAGCTATGCGGATGCACGGTTGAATCGCCGATCGTCAGTATCGCGTATTTCTTCACAATCGTCCGCACCACGCGGTCGTTTAGCCGCCGTCCCCGCGCGCCCAGGAACAGCGCGGGCTCATTCGCCGGCTGCGGCCGCGCTTGCAAATACGCCCGCACCACCGCGAGTGCCTGGCCTGTAACCGGAACCTGCCGCTCCTTATTCCCCTTGCCGCGGACTCGCAACCAGCCGGCATCGACGTCCAGGTCCTCCATATTGATGCTCACCAACTCTCCGACCCGGATCCCGCAGCCATACAACAGCTCGAGGATCGCGAGGTCACGTTCCTTCGCGAGCTCTTCCACTCCGTCCAGCAGATTATTGGTTTTCTCCGCGCTCATCACCTCAGGCAGCCGCTGTTTCATCTTCGGCGTGCGAAGCCGTGACGCCGGACTTGCCGCGACCACGCCTTCCTGCAGCAGAAACTTGAACAGCGCGCGCACAGCAGCCACCTTTCGGCGTACACTGACTGTCTCGAGCCCCTGGTCATAAAGTCCTGCCAGCCATTCGCGCAGGAGCGGCAAATCGATGTCCTCGATAGGCGGAGCGATTTCGCCAGGAGGTTCGAAAAATCCGGCGAACTGCTCGAGATCCGCGCCATAACTGCGCAGCGTGTGCTTTGACGCGCCGCGCCGTTCCAGTTCACCGAGATAGTTCGCAACCGACCAGCGGATTGTTGGCATACAGAAACTCGGTCATGGCTTGCTCTGCCCGCCGGCAGACTTCGCCGTGGCGTGCTTTCTTATCGTGCCGAAATTTGTGCTTGGCGTCATCATCGAGTGCCGGTAGCAAATCGAAGGTGATGTTCGCGGGCTGAAACCGATCGGCATCCGCATTCGTGATGTAGTGGCACAGACTCCCCAACGCACTTTCTCGCGGGAACACTCGCGGGTCTTCGCCGCGCAACATCGCCGCCGCGTTTTGCCCGGCAATCAGCCCCGTCGCAATCGACTCGACATACCCTTCAACACCCGAGATCTGGCCCGCAAAGAAGATCCGCCGATCGCTCTTCAGCTGCAGCGTCGCCTTCAATAACAACGGCGAGTTGATGTACGTATTACGATGCATCTGCCCGAATCGCATAAATTCGGCGTTCTCCAGGCCCGGTATCAGACGAAACACACGCGCCTGATCGCCGTATCGCATGTGATTCTGAAACCCGACCAGATTGTAGCTGTCCGCGCGCTGATTCTCCTGGCGCAACTGGACCGCAGCGTACGGCCACCTGCCGGTACGAGGATCTGTCAGACCCGCAGCCTTCATTGGCCCGAAGCGTAGAGTCTCGCGGCCCCGCCTCGCGATCTCCTCAATCGGTAGACACCCCTCAAAAAATGGGCACTTGTCTTGCGGTATGTGCGCTTCGTAGTGCTCGGCGGCGAGAAGCGCGTCAACGAATGTGTAATATTCGTCGCGGTTGAACGGACAATTAATGTAGTCGTCGCTCCCATCGAGCGACTTCCCATATCGTGACGCCCTGAATGCGATCGCCATGTTGATCGAATCCGCCGACACGATCGGACTGATGCTGTCGTAGAAATAGAGCCGGTCCGCGCCTGTGACCCGGCTGATATCTGCCGCTAAAGCATCGCTAGTAAGTGGCCCCGTTGCGAGAATCACAATGCCAGCGTCGGGTATCCGGGTGACCTCGGAACGCCTAACTTCAATCCGCGAATGCACCTCAATCGCCGCAGTAATCTCACGCGAGAAAACCTCGCGATCGACGGTCAGCGCGTGTCCCCCCGGAACTCGCGAACGCTCAGCCGCCCGTATCAGCAGTGAACCCAGCCGGCGCATTTCCTGCTTTAACAGCCACGGCGCGGAGTTCACCTGCTCGCTCTTCAGCGAATTACTACATACCAGTTCGCCAAACGAATCGGTTGTGTGCGCAGGTGTCCTGTTCAGGGGCCGCATCTCGTGCAAAACTACCTGTGCGCCCGCTTCTGCCGCCTGAAATGCGGCCTCACAGCCCGCAAGGCCGGCGCCGATGATCTGGATTAAGCTCAACCTTGATTGTAAGCAGGTCCAACTTACGCGAGAATCGCACGTCACGTACCCGCATCAGTTATCGACAACCTCCCCGAGACTCTAATATCTCCCATCAGGCGCGTATCTGCAGGGGATGCGCACCTCCGCTACACTCGTAAGTTGGCGAAGATATTAGTTACCGGAGGCGCCGGATACATCGGTTCTCACACGCGATTCTTTCTTGAAAAACGGGGCCATTCTGTCGTAGTCGTTGATAGTCTCGAGCGCGGACACAAAGAGCTCGTACCGGAGAACATCCTGCGCGTGCTCGATTTGCGCGACACCGCCGGTCTCACTTCGTTGCTGCGCCAGGAAAAGATCGACGCAGTGATTCACTTTGCGGCTTACATCGCTGTCGGCGAGTCCACCAAAGTTCCCGAACTATATTTTCTGAACAACGTCAGTGGTTCCTTATCGCTATTCGACGCGATGCTGCAAACGGGCATTGACAAGCTCGTCTTCTCCTCCACGGCCGCCGCTTACGGCATCCCTGAACGGGTTCCCATCACCGAGGATCAGCCCTACGCACCCATCAATCCTTATGGCGAGTCCAAGGTGATGACCGAAAAGATCCTGGAGTGGCTGGACCGATATCGAAATTTCCGGAGCATCCGGCTTCGCTACTTCAATGCCTGCGGCGCAGAGCCCGAAGCGGGGTTGGGCGAACTGCACGATCCGGAAACGCATCTGGTTCCGCTCCTGATTCGCGCTATCCAAACGGGCCGGCCCGTCACCATCTTCGGCAACGACTATCCCACTCCGGATGGCACCTGCATTCGCGACTACATCCACGTTAGCGATTTGGCCGAAGCACATGTCCTCGCGGTGGAGCACCTGCTCAGCGGGGGTGCTTCGGAAGTGTTTAACGTTGGAACCGGCAACGGTCATTCGGTGAAAGAAGTGCTCGAGGCAGTTGAGAGAGTCACCGGCAAGCAGGTGCCCCGCGTCGTCGGACCGCGCCGCGAGGGCGATCCGCCCAGCCTGGTCGCGGATTCACAGAAACTTCAAAACGTGCTGGGCTGGAAGCCTACCCGTACGGATCTCGATCGCATCGTAGACGACGCTTGGAAGTTCGCCAGCAGCCGGACCGCTCGCTAACTGCTCAGCAATCCCGGCAGCCGCTTTGCAGAGAATCCGGGAAACACCGTGGCGATCTCGCGATTACCCATTTGTTTGGATACCAACTCGGAAAGCACCGCGCGAAAGTCAGTCGTCACATTCAAGTCGCGTCCTTCGTAAAGTTGTTCGCGCTCGAGTCCCGGCCAGTTGCCATATACGCGTCCGCCGTTAACATTCCCGCCAAGCACGAACATGACATTGGCATGTCCGTGATCGGTTCCGCGGTTGCCGTTCTCCTTCACAGTGCGGCCAAACTCCGACATCGTGACGATTGCAATGTCGCTCATCTGATCGCCCATGTCTTGCGTGAATGCCGCCAGCGAATCTCCGAATTCGCGCAACAGATTTGCAAGTTGCCCCATGTGTGGCTGGCCGCCGACTTCGTTGACGTGCGTGTCCCATCCGCCCACGTCCGTAAACGCGACCTCCAGACCGGCATCGGCCTTGACAATACGCGCAATCTGTTGCAGGCTTTGTCCGAACCGCCCGTTCGGATATTTGGCGCCGTTCGCCGGCGTGTACGAACGCTTCTGGATCGATTGCACCAGCCTGACAGCATCGAACGTTTCCCGCGCCGTGCCGTTCAGGACTCGGTCCGGCGTTGCGCCATACATACTTTCAAACGTCGCCGCCATCTGCGAGTCCTTGACCTGAAAATCGCCGACGTTTGCGATCGCGAGAGCCTCGCGTCTCCCGCGCAGCGCTCTCGGAAGATCGGGTCCTAGACTCACCGCCCGAACCGGTGAGGGCTTTTCCTCGGTTATCAACGCGCGATTCAGCCATCCGTCCGCAGTCGCTTTGAGGCCCGGCGTACCGGACTCCATATAATCCTGCGCGTCGAAATGCGACCGTGTTGGATCGGGCGAGCCCACCGCTTCGACAATCGCTAACTGGCGCTGATCCCATAGCGGCTTCAAAGATTGCAGCGCCGGATGCAGCCCGAAGTATCCATCCAGGTCAATTGCCCCTCTCTCACTCCCATCCGGGCGAGGAATTGCAATACTCGGCCTGGCCGCGTAGTAAGCCCGATCTCCGTGCGGAACCACCACATTCAGCCCGTCCACGGCGCCGCGCTGAAAAATGGCGATTAAAATTCTCTTGCGCCGTGCAGGAGCATCCGCGGCGTAAACCGCACGCGATAGCCACGCCGGAACTGATCCGACTCCGAACATCGCCACTGCGGAGCTTTTCAAAAAAAGTCTTCGCGAAAACATCGTTCGTCCTTTCCTTACCGTCTCTGAAAATCCGGCGAGCCAAGCGTCAGTCCCGCGATCAGGCTCGGCAGTTGAGGCGGCCCCGCTTTCGCGTTCGCGGTCAATTGCTTCTGCAGATCGGGATTATCCAGCGCTTTCTCGATCGCCTCACGCGTCGCCTCACTCGGCGCTCTTGCCAGAATGAGCCCGGCCAAAGCCAGCGGATCCGATTGCGCCGGACTCTGCCACTTCGCCGTATCCACCTTCACCCCTGCCACTCGATTGTGCGCCAGGGCCAACCCAAAGTTCATCCGTTCCAGCAGTCCTGCCGAGCTAACCCATTCCACATTGGAGCTGCTGTAGCCTGTTGGTTCGATTTTCCGGTACAGCGGCTCGCCGAGCTTTTGCACTTCGTTGACCAGGGCCAGGGCGGACTCTACGTCGGCATCCGTTGCCCGTATCGCGCTCGCCACGCTTTCAAGCGGCGTTTTGACTTTAGCTCGATACGCACCTTCTGACCAGAACTCAGGCGATGTAAGCATGGTGTGCATCACCTCGCGAATGTCGCCGTCCTTCTTGGAAAATGTTTTGGCCATGCGATTGACAAGCGACGGCGGCGGATCGTCAGCGACAAATTTCTTGGCAAGCTGCAGGCAGATAAAACGAGCCGTCGATGGATGGTGCGCCAGGATCTTGAGCACCTCGATGCCGTCGTTCATACCCCCACCTGCGCGGATCGTATGTCCCAGCACAACCTTCTTGCCCTTGTCGTGAATCTTGTCGTTGTATTCGAACGCGCCTCCCTTTCTTGGACCTGCGATGGTCCACCCGGTAAAGCAGCGCGCCACCTCAACCACGTCTTTCTGCGTGTAGCCGCCGTCCACGCCAAGTGTGTGAAGCTCCAGCAGCTCTCTACCGTAGTTCTCGTTTAGACCCCGCTTCTTTTTCTGATTCGGCCTGCTTGTGCCTGGCGCGGCCGACTGCGAGTTGTCGAGATAGAAGAGCATCGCCGGACTTTGGGCAGTCGCCAGCAGCAGATCGTAAAACTTTCCGAAGACATGCGGCCGGATCGCATCTCGTTCGTACGTGGGGACCAGGTAGTGATCAGCGCCTTTGTTGATGAAAACGTTGAAGTGGTTGTACCAGAAGTCGACCATCAGCTCTTCCAATTGGCGCGTGCTGTAAATGGCGCGCAAGAGCTTCGCTTCCGCCAGGTCGCTTGCCACAACGCTTTGTGGATTGATAGACAACATCATCTGGCGGCGCAGTACAACGGGCGCGAATACGAACAGCGCTTTGCGCTGCGCCGGCCGCAGCGCCCATACCAAATCGAACCTCTTTTCGGGTGGAACTGAGGCCAGCAGCTCATACTTTTGGTCCGGTTTTCCGCTGTGCAGGATCTCAATCTGTTCCGGCGTCATAATGTCGGAGAGCTTTGCCTTTAGCTCCAGGTCGGAGTCATCGTTGGGATCGGCGGCTTTCTGAGCATCCGCGGCGGACTGCTTTCGCTGAACATAGCGCTCGGCCAGGCGAAGGACGATGGCTCGCAATTCCGGGTCGTCCGGAAGCGCCGCACGGTTGCGCGCCACCGCAACAATCATTTGCGGAGGCGGGTAGTGGGTATAGGTCTGCCGGATGCTCATGCGCAGCGAATCGAACGGCTCCAGCCGTCGCTGCAGTTGCGGATCTTCTGGCAAACGCTCGGGATGTAGTTGCAGATCGATCCAACGGTCCAGCCCAAGCTGTTGCACTCGGTTCACGTCCGCGATCCGTCCGCCGAAGCTCAAGCGGTCGACTGCGTGCAGAATCCGCGACTCCGGTGGCAAAAGCTTGCTGAAGGGCTCGTACGCGGCAGGGTTCGCGTTCGCCTTCAGGCTCTTGACCTTGTCAGTACCGAAACAGGTCAACGGTAGCGAAAGTAATGCCAGGCCCATTACTAGCAGGCTCACCTGCTTCACACTTCGCATTACATCACTCAGACGAGAAGCCAGGCTTGCCGGTTTACGTCCGCGGAACGAAATATCAATAGCGCAAAGGGCGCGGATACGCGCCAACAGACAGCAGCAGCGCACAGCCCGTTTGGTGGGCGTTGTGCGCGGGTAACCAAGAAACCCACTAATCCTTTGGTGGGCGCGAGTTCCTCAACAGCTTAAAGTTTGAGTGCGTTGGGAGGAAGACTATCTGGAGCGGGAGACGGGATTCGAACCCGCGACATCAACCTTGGCAAGGTTGCACTCTACCAGCTGAGTTACTCCCGCTTGCGAACCTATTCGACATTCTCCGCTGAACTTGTTGCAAAGTCAATTCATGTGATTGCAACGGATGACCTTAGTAAAACCACTGTAATCGGCCGAGCGTGAAAATCCGTTTACAAGTTTGTTACACGCATTCATAAACCGCTTTGAAACAGGTACTTAGCGACCATCCAGTTTTCCGTTGGAAAACCCGGACGCTATGCTAGACTGTGTTTTCCGAAGGCACGGAAAACGGTTCCCTCAATCCTGTGACGATACTGCGAACAGCCGTTCGTTAACCTGACAGACACAGGCCCTCCCTCAAGCTTTTCCACAGTGTTGAAAAGCTGTGGGAATCTTTTGCCGTCTCTTCCCGGACGATGGGAGTGGTTGGGTTTTGTTTGACGCTTGGGAACAGATCAAGGGCGAGCTGGCTAAGAAATTAGGCGGCGGTGCCTACCAGAATTGGATCGCGCGCACTTCGTTAAGTTCATTGCAGAATGGCGAGTTGACTGTGCGTGTCCCCGATCAAACAACCGAAGCTTGGATCGAGCGGGAGTATGCCTCCCAGATCCGGAGCGCCGTTCAGGAACTGAAACTGCCCGTGCAGCAGGTATCCTACACGGTGGATTCGGCTCCCGCCGCAAGTGCGGCCGCATACGCAGCTTCGGCGGCGCATCACTCCGGCAATGGCCAGACTCTGCACAGCGATCTGCTGTTTGAAAAAACTGCGAGCTGGCTAAATCCGCGACTCACCTTTGACACCTATGTCGTCGGATCCTCAAACCAGTTGGCCCATGCCGCCGCTCGTGCGGTCGCCACCAAGCCCTCCCGCAGCTACAATCCATTGTTTATTTATGGCGGGGTCGGAATCGGGAAGACTCACCTGATGCATGCGGTGGGCCGTAGTCTGCTCGACAACTTCTTGGGGCTGAACGTGGTGTACACCTCGAGCGAGCGATTCATGAATGAAATGATCGCGTCCATCAAGCTCGACCGCATGCCGCACTTTCACCGGCACTATCGGTCGGCAGATGTCCTACTCATCGACGACATTCACATCATCGCAGGCAAGGAGCGCACTCAGGAAGAATTCTTCCATACCTTCAACGAGCTCTACGATCACCGCAAACAAATCGTGATTTCCAGCGACTCGGCCCCAAATCAACTCTCTGGCCTCGTGGAGCGCCTGCGATCGAGGTTCGAATGGGGCCTGATTGTCGACGTGCAGGCGCCCGATCTGGAAACCAAAATGGCCATTCTCGATAAAAGAGCGGAGTCGGAAGGTATCGCGCTACCCCAGGACGTGCGCATCTTTCTCGCCACAAAGACTAAATCGAACGTGCGGGAATTGGAGGGCGCGCTGACGCGCCTGCTTGCCGTCTCTTCAGTTACCGGACAGCCGATCAACATGCCCATGGCGCAGCAGACGCTGAAACATCTGAGCACCGGGACCGAGCGCAAAATTTCCGTCGAGTCAATCATCAAGGCCGTTGCGGAGCGCTTCTCGCTCACACCGGCGCAGCTCAAAATGAAGAGCAATACACAGCAGATCGCCTTTCCCAGACAAATCGCCATGTATCTCGTGAAGGAACTCACGCACGCCTCACTGCCCGAAATCGGCCGATATTTCTCCGGCAAACATCACACCACCGTCCTGCATTCCATACAGAAGATTGAGCAACTCCGGCAGCGTGATGAAGATTTGAACACTCTTATTCATTCTCTAACTGACTCTCTTCAATAGACTTCATGCGATTTCCACAAGCGCTTCCCAACAACTCTGTTCACGCCTGTTTGAGTTTTGTTCCGATGCTGGTTTGTGCACGGAGGAAGCGCCATATTCCACAAGCGCGAATAGACGCAAGCACTAGTTTTTGCTATAATTTAGAAGGAATTCAACATTTCCACAGCGCCTACTAGAACGGTTTCTTTTCTAGTTCTTATCTATAGCTTTCGGAAAGATCATTAGAAGCGCACAACGGAGCAAGGAGCTCGGTTCAACACTCGCCATGGAATTCTCGGTTAGCAAGTCTGATCTGGTACGGGAACTCGTACTCACGCAGGGGGTGGTCGAGAAGCGAACTACCATTCCGATCCTTTCCAACATTCTGGTCGAAACCGATGCGGACCAGGTATGGCTAACCGCAACCGACCTCGAGCTTGGCATCCGTTGCGCTTGCCCTGCGCGAATCAAGAAAGAGGGCGCAGGCACGATCCCGGCGCGCCGTTTGCTTGATTATGTGCGTCTGCTGCCCGATGCCGACGTGCAGGTGAAACTCGGCGAAAATCAGTGGGCCAGCTTTGTGTGTGGCCGCTCCCGCACCAGGATTGCCGGCATGTCGCGCGAAAGCTTCCCCGAGCTTCCGGAAATGCCGGAGACCCTCGCCGAAATTCCGGTCGCAATTTTGTCTCAGATGATCTCAGGCACCATCTTTGCCATCTCGGCGGAGGAATCGCGCTTCACGCTGAATGGCGCGCTGCTGTTACTCAAGCAGGATGGGCTGGTCATGGTCGCAACCGACGGCCATCGGCTCGCGATGGTGGAAAAGCACATTGAGATCCCGGGCGTCGCCGGCTCCTATCGCGCCTTGCTGCCCAAGAAGGCCATGAGCGAGATTCAAAAGCTTGCCACTGACGATCCAAACAAACGTGTCGAGTTTTCGGGCAACGACAACCATTTGTTCTTCCGCATCGATAAGCGACTGCTGTTGAGCCGTAAGCTGAGCGGGAACTTCCCCGATTACGACCGCGTGCTGCCCAAGGAACATCCGCACATGCTGGTCCTGCAACGGGACGAAATCAAGTCCGCCATTGAGCGTGTGGCACAATTCGCGGACGAGCGCTCAAAATCGATTCGGCTCCGGCTGCTCAAGGATGAACTGAAGGTCTACTCGTCAATCTCGGAGACCGGCGAGAGTGAGGAGACCATTCCTATCAGCTATAACGGAACTGAATTCGAGATCGGCTTTAATGCGCAGTATCTGCTCGAATTCCTGCGCTCCGTCGATCAGAGCGAGGTGGAGCTCCACTTCAAAGACGCGAACAGCGCGGGTGAGCTGCGGCCGCATGCTGCCGCTGCCGATACCGTGTATCGCTATGTCGTGATGCCAATGCGCATCTGACGACAGGAAAGAAGGGTTTTTTCTTTGCTCCCAGCCTACGCACGAACCTTGCGCGAGCGGGTGCAACGACTCTTGAAAGTATGGCTTCTGTGGCTCAAAACAATAACTACGATTCCAGCAGCATCAAAGTGCTGGAAGGGTTGGAGGCTGTTCGCCTTCGGCCCGCAATGTACATCGGATCTACTGGAGAAATGGGGCTGCATCACCTCGTTTACGAGGTGGTGGACAACTCGGTCGACGAGGCGCTTGCCGGATACTGCACCGAAGTCGGCGTGACGATTCACATCGATAACTCCATCACGGTAGTCGATAATGGCCGCGGCATCCCGGTGGATCTGCACGAGGACGAAGGCGTCTCAGCGGCTCAGGTAGTCATGACGAAGCTGCACGCCGGCGGCAAGTTCGATTCGAACTCGTATAAGGTCTCTGGCGGCTTGCATGGCGTCGGCGTTAGTTGCGTCAATGCCCTATCGGAAACGCTACACCTTGAGATCTGGCGCGACAAAGCCACCTGGGAGCAGGACTATGAACGCGGCATTCCCAAAGCTCCCCTTACGCAAACAGGCAAGTCCAATAAGCGCGGAACGAAAGTCACCTTCAAACCCGATTCCAGCATCATGGACATGACGGTGTTCAATTTCGACACCTTGGCCCAGCGCCTGCGCCAGCTTGCGTTCTTGAATAAGGGCCTGAAGATCACTCTCACTGACGAGCGCGGCGACGATATCCGCTCCGACGAGTTCTATTACAGCGGCGGAATTGCGGAGTTCATCAAGCATTTGAACCGAGGCAAGCAGGTTCTGCACGACAAGCCGATTTACTTCGAGGGCGAGCGCGACCTTCCCAACGGCGGGAGTATTGCAATTGAGCTGGCTCTCCAGTACAACGATGCCTATTCGGAAAATGTGTTCAGCTTCGCCAATAACATCAACACGGTTGACGGCGGAACGCACCTGAGCGGATTCCGCAGCGCCCTGACGCGCACCATCAACGCCGCCGCTCAGCAAGCCGGTCTGATTAAAGATGCCAAAGACAACCTTACCGGCGATGACGTCCGCGAAGGTCTGACCGCAGTGGTGAGCGTGAAACTGCCGCAGCCGCAATTTGAAGGTCAAACCAAGGGCAAGCTCAATTCGGATATTCAGGGCTATGTCGTTCAACTCGTCAATGAAAAGCTCGGCGAATTTTTCGATAAGAACCCGGCGGTGATGAAGCGTATTATTCAGAAGGCAATCGATGCTGCCCGCGCCCGTGAGGCCGCACGCAAAGCGCGCGATCTCACCCGCCGCAAAGGCGCTCTCGATTCCGGCGGTCTGCCGGGCAAGCTTGCCGATTGCCAGGAGCGCGATCCCGACCGCTGCGAATTGTTTTTGGTCGAAGGCGAATCGGCCGGAGGCACCGCTAAATCTGGACGCGATCGCCGCTACCAGGCGATTCTGCCGCTCAAGGGCAAAATCCTCAATGTAGAGAAGGCGCGCTACGACAAAATGCTTTCTCACGAAGAGATCCGCGCCATGATTACTGCCATCGGCACGGGAATCGGCAAAGGCGAAGATTTTGATTTGGCAAAGCTGCGCTACGGCA
This sequence comes from uncultured Acidobacteriaceae bacterium, assembly GCA_963842195.1. Classification (GTDB taxonomy): domain Bacteria; phylum Acidobacteriota; class Terriglobia; order Bryobacterales; family Bryobacteraceae; genus Bog-105. The sequence goes on along the minus strand of CAWJFN010000013.1, from coordinate 771,355 downwards.
AGATCATCATCATGACCGACGCCGACGTCGACGGCTCGCATATCAGGACGCTGCTGCTAACGTTCTTCTTCCGCCATATGCAGGAGTTGATCACACGCGGTAAGGTGTTCGTCGCGCAGCCGCCTCTCTACCGGATCAAGAAAGGCAAGAGCGAGAAATACATCAAGGATGACAAAGAGTTCACCCGTGAGATCCTGCGCCGGGCGACCGAGAACCTTGCCGTCGAGCTCGCTCCTGAAGGCGCCGGTGCGCCCACGCGCATCGAGGGAACCGAGCTGCGCAATTTCCTGATGTCGCTCGACGAACTGGCGCAGATTGCGCGGCGTCTGGAACGCCGCATGCGCGATGCCCGTGTTGTCGATGTCCTTTCCGACGTCTCACTGCCGATCGATATAAAAACCGATCTGCAAAACGAAGAGGCCGTAAACCGCATCGCTCAGCGTCTTCGCGAAGCAAAGCTCGAAGTTGTGGTTGAGCCGGAGGAGGAGCACTCAGCGTGGATGATCGGATACAAAGATCCAACCAATGCGACGCGCTACATCAACACTGAGTTCCTTTCCATGCCCGAGTTCCGGCGCATGCGTGGTGTGGTCAAGCAGGTAGCTCGCTGGAACCGCCCGCCGTTCACTATCGTTCGGGACAACCGCCGCGATGTAATTCAGAATTGGCGCGACCTCCTCAATACCGTTAAGAGCGAGGGTATGCGCGAGATCAACATTCAACGCTACAAGGGTCTCGGCGAGATGAATGCCGAACAGCTTTGGAGCACCACCATGAACGCCGAAACTCGCACTTTGCTTCAGATCGACTTGAAAGACTTCGCGGAAACCGAGCCCATCTTTTCTACCTTGATGGGCGAAGACGTGGAAAGCCGTAGAAAATTCATCGAAGATAACGCGCTCGATGTGCGCAATCTCGACGTGTAAATCACCTCCGGCATTCCAGCCGGATATTGTGTTGGGCGTTGACTAGCGCCCAGCGCATGGCCGGATCCGTTGCCCCCGCCCCTTTTAACTCGTTCAACGCAGTCGAATCGAAGCATACAGCGCCGGTGGATGGCGCCGGCAAAGGGCGCCATTGCCGTCCCGGCGCGAAGTACGCCAGGAACCAGTCGTCGGGACTGAACGCGGCGTAATAGATGCTCGCATTGCGCGGCAGCTCTTTGTCCATCCTTTTCGCAAATACAAGAACGGGATCTGCCTCCGGGCGCGAATGCGGGTAAATGAATGCGGCAAAATTCCAAGCTGCAATTGCAACCGCGAACGCAATCGCCGCCCTCGAGTGCCGCGTGATCCACGGAATTTCAATGCCGATGAGCAACACAATAGCCGGCCAGACGAACAGCTTGTGAAAAGCGCTGCCCGGATCGAACAAGGCAAGGAACAGCGCCGCAGGCACGAACCAAATCCACAGGATGATCCGCGCAGATTCTCTCGGCACTTCTGAGCCGCGGCCGCCAGGGAGCGGAATCCGCCGTATTCCCCAAACAGCTGTGGTGATGCAAACCGCCAGCGCCACCCCGATCGCGGGCGAAAAAAAGTCCCGTATCAGGCTGAGCTTCCCTCCGAAAAATAGCTTCAGGTAGCTCCCCGCGTACGCCGTCACGAGTTGACCAATACGATGCGTTACCGGCGTGTCCGGCGCAAAATGAGCGATCCAGGACAGGAACGTTGCCCGATCCGCGCCCGCGCCCGCGTGATAACAAGCCAGATACGCTCCGGCGACACATGCGCCCGTGAGGCCGAGGTACGCCGCCATCCGGCGATACCGGCCCTCGCGCTGCAGCCAGATTGCAGCCAACACTGGCGCATATCCAAAAACTGCCAGTTCATGGAACAGCATCGCTCCGGTGTGACACAGACCTGCTGCCAGCAGCTTGTGGGGTTTCTCTTCCGATGCGAACAAAACGGCCAGCAGCAGCAACCGCACCGAGATGATGTACGCATCCGCATCAGTCGAAAATTTCCACCAGGTTGCCCCGAATGCAAACAGAACCCAGCAGAAGATTGCGACCTGTTCGGAATTCGATTCGCGTCGCGCAAACAGGTACAACCGGTAACCGGTTAGCGCGCTGATCAACGCATTCCAGATCTGCAGCAACGTGATGGCTCGCGCCTGGATGTGGCATGCCGTCGCCGCCCAATACAGCAGATACCCGAACGGAGAATACAGCAGGTGATTAGCATGAAACAACGCCACGAACGGCAGCTCGCCACGATAAACCTGCTCGATCTGCAGCGAAAAGAGCACACCATCCCAGTAGTAAGTGCGCGTCAGGAATGCGCAGTAGACTGCGAGAATGCAGACCAGGATTAGCGTCGACGGCTTCCGAAGCGTCACGGATGTTTGCAGAGTACCAAGGCACCGCGCGTCTGCTTAAATGAGGCGATGTCCTCCACGCCGGCCGTTCGCGTAAACCACAAAGCAGTCGATCGCGTGCGGTCTGGCCACCCTTGGATATTCGCAAGTGACGTCCTCGATCGCGGATCCGCGCAACCCGGCGATGCCGTCCGCGTGATCGATCCCAAGGGCAAGGCTCTCGGCATGGCCCATTACAGTTCGACTTCGCAGATCTGCCTGCGGCTGCTCAGCTCACGCATCGAGGAAATCAATCAGGGCTTTCTGAGCGCCCGCATTAGCGCTGCTTTCGAGCACCGCAAGCGAGTTGTCGCGGATTCGAACGCGTATCGGCTGGTGCACGCCGAAGGCGATCTGCTGCCCGGCCTCATTGTCGACCGCTATGCGGAGTGGCTTGTCGTCCAGTTGCTGGATCAGGGAATGGACCGGCTTGCTCCCGATCTTGCTGCTGCCCTCGATCAACTGTTTCAACCGGGAGGAATCGTCGCCCGCAACGACGTGAGTGTGCGCGTGAAAGAAAGCCTGCCGGTCGAAACGCGCGTGCTCGCCGGACGGATTCCGGAACGCGTAGAAATACAAATGAACGGCCTGATCTGGCAAGTGGATCTCTTGCTCGGTCAAAAAACCGGTGTGTTCCTCGACCAACGTGAAAACTATCTGGCAGCGCGCAAGTACGCTCGTGGGCGCGCTCTGGACTGCTTCACAGCCACCGGCGGGTTCGCCTTGCATTTGGCATCTGTCTGCGAATGCGTGGAGGCGGTCGACAGCTCACTGCCGAGTCTCGACATCGCGAAGCAGAACAGCCTTGCCAACGGAATCGCCAACGTCGCCTTTCGCCATGCCGACGTACTGGAGCATTTTCCCGGCTTGATTGCTTCCAAACGACTCTTCGATATCGTGATCATCGATCCGCCCGCCTTCGCAAAATCGCGAGGCTCGCTCGAAGGCGCCGCCCGCGGCTACAAGGAAATAAATTTGCGAGCGCTCCGCCTCCTGCAGTCCGGTGGAGTTCTGGTGAGTTGTTCGTGTTCGCACCACATGACCGAAGCCCATCTTCTCGAAGTAATCGCGGCGGCCGCGCTTGATTGCGGCAAGCAGCTCCGCGTTCTGGAGCGGCGCACCCAATCGCAGGACCATCCCATCCTGCTCACCGTCCCAGAGACGCACTACCTGAAGTGTTTGATCCTCGAAGTACTGTAACTTGCGGTTCATCGGCTCGGAGCCGGCATATGATTCACCAGCGCCTCCGGAGGCGGGCCACTCCGATCGCCCGGTCAGCCACGCCAGGCGTTCGTCGAGTTCTGAGCGGCGGATCTCGCCCAGCACACGCGCAACAATCACCCCACGCTCATCCACAAACACAGTGTCGGGGATGCCGTCCCCAAGTCTCAGCCTGTCAAGATCGTCTGCGGAAGCCCCTACCCACACCGGCAAGATCGGCATGCGCCGTCTGCATGAAAGTCGGTATCTCCGCCTGGGTCTCTTTCTTATCCAGCGACACGCCAATGAACGTAATTCCCTTTGGGCCCCACGTTCTCTTCGCATCGCCCATCATCGGCATCTCATGCCGGCACGGACCGCACCAGGTCGCCCAGAAATTCAGCACAACGATTTTGCCGCGATATTCCCGCAGGCGAACTTTCTTTCCATCCATTTGCCGCAGCGATAGATCGACAGGCGTCCGCGACCCCGGAAGCAAGAGATATTCCGAACATGACGAAAAAAACAAGAAAGCTTTGCCGCACAGATGCTCCTGTCCATCCAAAGTTGGAACTGCAAACCCGCCTTTGCGCCGATGACAAACCCATCGATTCCCACTAACCTCGAAAGAACTCAACTCTCAATGACTACATCTAAGGTCACACCGTTGCACAGCGCGTCCTCTGTTCGTGCTCGCCGCTGTTTGCTGTCTTTCGTTCGCTTTTGCTCAATCCGCATTTTCGCAAGGCTGCGTTGTCGCTCGATCGAATGGCGAGCAGGGCGGTCCTGAGAGTGAGGGCGGCTATCTGACGCCTGGCGAGTGGCAGTTCGGCATCGACTACCGGCACCAGTACTCTTACATTCATTTCGTGGGCCCGACCGAGCAAACCTACCGCGTGGCTGGAGGGACTCAGGTGGAGAACAAGATCAATCTGGAAAATTTCACCGCCACTTACCAGTGGACTTCACGATTCAGTCTGGAGGCCGATGTCCCGGTCCTCCTGGCGAGCAGACATACGAATAACTCACCGGTCGTTTACACCTCGCAAGGAATCGGAGACACGTCAGTCATGTTCCAGGGCTGGATCTGGAATCCAAAGGAAAATACGCGCGGCAACATCCAACTCAGCATGGGCGTGTTGTTTCCAACCGGCAAAGACAATGTCGCGAACACTGTGGATGCCCTGAATGGCCAAGGACCCCAAACGAGAATCGTTGACTACTCGGTCCAGCCCGGCCAAGGTGCATTTGGCATACCGCTGTCGTGGGTGACATATAAGAATTGGGGCAGCAATCAGCTCTATTTCAACGGCAGTTATTTGATGATGCTCAAGGACCGCAACAATGTGCTTCGCACCGGAGCCGTCGCCAATCCAGTCACGCTAACGCAATACAACGCTGTTATGGACCAATACCTTCTGGAGGGTGGCGCAGCGCATCCCATCTCGCGTATCCATGGCTTGACGGTGACGTTTGGCCCCAGAATGGAAGGCGTGCCGGCGCGCAACCTGCTTCCTGTCGGTGACAATCTGGGTTTCCGCCGTCCCGGCTTTGCCGTGTCCCTGGAACCAGGTGTTCAATATGCTCGCAATGGAAACGTGTTTACAGCAACTATAGCTAGAGCCATCTACCGCGATCGAACCCGAAGCGTGCCGGACGAACTCACGGGCGGACATGGTGACGCCGCCTTCGCTAACTATGTTTGGCTTGCGAGTTACACCTTCCGCACCGGGCACGATAGGTCAGCTGCCGCTCTGAGCAGCCACGTAGCAGACCACATGCCTGCTGCGTCTCACTGATCGCGAAGGCCGCCGAATCGTCTTACAACAAGACCCGATCATCGCCCTCCCGGCGCGTGACGCGTTCGCGATCCAGGTACTCCAGGAACGGAATCGCATATTTACGCGACATCTGCGTCCACTGTTTAAACTCCGCGACCGAGAATTTTCGGCCCTTGTGCGCGGCTAAAGCCGTCCGTATGTGTGAAACCACATCCGCATGGTAGATCAGCTCCTCGGAAACGCGAACCAGCTTTCCGTTCTTGACGAGAATATCGAGCAGCGCCTTTGCCTTCTTAATGTCCTTGCCTACGGATGGCAAAACTTCCGGAAACCAGTAGGCGGAGTGAATCCTCCGGCTCGGAACGCATCCTCGATCTTCTGCAGAGCACGGCTCTCGTCATCGCTGTACTCCACAGTGTGCGACGAGAGTGCGATGAGATCGCCTTGGACACGAACTGCCGAAAAGTGAGCGATCACGATGCTGAAGAGCGCAGGCTCGATCCCCTGTCTCGCTGCCGACATGTGAGCGCCTGCGGCCGACGGCTCCTGCGCATGAAATTCGCGCAAGTACTCGACAAGTTCTTTCCGGCGTAGTCCCAGCCACGTTTTCGTCAACACTCGCTCCGATGCTTCGTCCAGCATGAGACGCGGATTACTGCCGATCACGGGAGCGGATCGCATCGCGCGGCCAACCAGTGATCCGCACTAACTCGGCAACCTGACGTCCTTTCGGGCTTTCCGCGATGAGCAACTCCAATCTGCCGCTGTCGTTTGCCGTGGCCCAGCTTAGCGATGCGCGCTGTAGATTTGCTACGGCTCAGTCGGAGCGGCGGAAAGGCGTCGACTACCCTGCCGCCTCCGATCGTACGCGCCGGTGATTGCGTTCTCACAATGAAGCGATCGCCCGGAAAGACGAGCAGCGGCTCGGCCAGCCATAGTCGCGCCCAGCACAGCAGAGCCATTTCCGATCAAAATTTTGATTCGTGCGGAAGTCTCCGCAGTCCCGATGTAGAGCGCCAGCGACGCCCCGGTTGCCGGAATCCGTTCATCCGGAAGCCACTCAATCGCGACATCAAGCACCCGCGTGGACTGATATTCCGTCGCGTTGGTGATCGAGTCTCCGCGCCGTATCTCGCCGTGCTCGATACCGGCCAGATTCACCGCCGTGCGTTGCCCCATGCATGCCCGCTCGACTTGCCGGCCATGCACCTGGAGCCCTCGAATTCGCAGCCGACGGTTCGCTGGATGCAGCACTACTGTATCCCCCGCACTCAAAGAGCCTTGCGCCAGTGTGCCGGTCACGACCGTTCCAAATCCCTTCAGGACGAAGCTTCTGTCAATCGGCAAACGTGCCATCCCTTGCACGGGCCGAGGTGTTACACGCTCCGAAACGCGAGCCAGCTCCGCAACTACGTCGTCAAGGCCCAGGCCCGTTCTTGCGCTTGCTTCGATGATGCTTGCGCTTTGTAAAAATGAACCCGCGCACAAATCTGCAATGCTTTGACGCGCCATCTGACATTGCTCCGCATCCGCGAGATCTAGTTTTGTGAGCACTACAAAGCCGCGCTGGACGCCGAGCAGCCGGCAGATCTCGAAGTGCTCCCGCGTCTGCGGCATTACGCCCTCGTCCGCTGCCACCACCAGCATCACTGCTTCGATGCCACATGCGCCCGCCAGCATGTTCTTGATGAATCGCTCGTGCCCCGGTACATCCACGAAACTTACGGAAGCGCCGTTCGGCAGCGACATGTGCGCAAATCCCAGGTCGATGGAGATGCCGCGCTTCTTCTCTTCCGCGAGCCGGTCGGTATCGATCCCCGTCAGCGCCCGAACCAGCGATGTCTTGCCATGATCGATGTGACCGGCCGTTCCGATAACCAGTCCATGCGGACCGTTCATACTATTTGACATGAAGGATGAGGCAGCGTTTTGTCAGCTGGCCGAAGACTCAAACGTTCGAGATTACCTTTATGGTCGCATCCGTTGCGGTGAGCCGATGCCCGTCAAGCCAGCATGAGCACAGATCGGTTGGAAGAACTGCGAAAACGTCACGCGCGCTCTGAAGAAGGCGGCGGCCAGGAACGAAAAGAACGCCAACATCGCGAAGGCAAGCTCTCGGCGCGCGAACGAATCGAGATGCTCCTCGATGAGGGAAGTTTCGAGGAGCTCGATAAGCTGGTACGCCATCGGTGCCATAACTTCGGGATGCAGAGCTCCGTTATCGATGGCGACGGGTTTGTCACCGGACATGGTCTCGTGCATGGACGTCAGGTCTTCGTGTTCGCACAGGACTTTACAGTCTTTGGCGGATCGCTATCAGAAGCCAACGCGCAGAAAATCGTCAAGCTGATGGACCTGGCGCTCAAAACGGGCGCGCCCATTATCGGTCTCAACGATTCGGGAGGCGCGCGCATTCAGGAGGGGGTCGTTTCGCTCGCCGGCTACGCCGATATTTTCCTGCGCAACACACTTGCCAGCGGCGTCGTGCCGCAGATCTCGGCCATTATGGGGCCGTGCGCCGGCGGTGCCGTCTACTCACCGGCCCTGACCGATTTTGTTTTCATGGTGGAGCATACAAGTCACATGTTCGTGACCGGGCCTGACGTCATCAAAACCGTCACGCACGAAGACGTTACCAAAGAAGATCTCGGCGGCGGCATGACTCATAACGCGACCAGCGGTGTCGCTCATTTCCTTGCCGCGGACGATCAGGACTGTCTGCGGAGTGTGCGCGAACTGATGCGCTTTCTGCCGCAAAACAATATCGATGGCGTGCCCCGATCCACCACCCGCGACACCGAAGATCGTGCCGACGCCGAGCTTGATTCCATCGTGCCGCTTGAATCGAATAAACCGTACGACATCAAGGACGTGATACACCGCGTCGTCGACGACTCTTATTTTTTCGAAGTCGCCGAGCACTTCGCTCGCAACATCGTGGTCGGGTTCGCTCGCATGGATGGAGAAGCTATCGGCGTGGTTGCGAACCAGCCCGCCTTTTTGGCCGGATGCCTCGACATCAATTCATCCACCAAAGCCGGGCGATTCGTCCGCTTCTGCGACGCTTTTCAGATTCCGATTCTCACCTTCGAGGATGTCCCGGGATTCCTGCCCGGCACCGCACAGGAGTTCGGCGGCATCATCCGCCACGGAGCCAAGCTGCTCTATGCCTATGCTGAAGCAACTGTTCCGAAAATCACTGTGATTACACGCAAAGCCTACGGAGGCGCCTATTGCGTCATGGGATCGAAGCACCTACGTACGGATGTTAACTTCGCCTGGCCGAGCGCTGAAATCGCGGTGATGGGGCCCGAAGGCGCAGTGAATATTCTGTACCGCCGCGAGCTGGCCAAAGCCCAAGACGCCGATGTTATCCGCTCCGAGAAAATCGATGAGTATCGGGATCGCTTTGCCAATCCATTCGTCGCCGCGGAACGAGGCTACATCGACGATGTAATCGAGCCCCGGCAAACGCGAGCGAAAGTAATCCGGGCGCTGCGGATGCTCGCCAACAAAACCGACACGATGCCGCGGAAGAAGCACGGCAACATTCCGTTGTAAATTAGCCAGCTCTCTCAGTCGCGAACAGCTTTGGACCCCGTTATACGAACGAGTTCAGCTTCCAGTTCGAGGAGCGCTTGTTCGGGCGTTCGTTCGTGAGTCAGAGTTCGATGTACAGATGCTAGATACGCTCGCGACACCTCGTCGTAAGCGTTGCCGGCTATAAACGAAGGTCTTGCGATGACGCCTGCCATAACCTGTCCCGTCAAGGCGCCGTGAAATGGTGTCTTGCGCATGATCTCCGGATCTTGCTGCAGAGCCCAACGCGTGGGAACGCTTCCTGCTTGCTCCGCACGCACTCTTTGGACCGCGGTGCTGGTCAGGTACCGGATCGCCGCGATCGCTTGTTCCCGGTGCGCCGAGTACTTTGAGACCGCGATCGCCACGCCACCGAGTGCCCGGATTTGACCTCCAGGTCCGCCGGGCAGCATCGCCACACCGAAATGCCTGGCTATGGGCAATTTGCTGTCACGAATCGATCCATAGACATACAGCCAGTTGCGCATAAATGCGGCATTGCCTGCGCTCCATACGTTCAGGCCGTCATCTTCGTCGTATGCGATCACACCGGGAGGTGAAATAGTCCCCACCCAAGACGCGGCCCGCTGCAGAGCTCGCAACACGCGCGGATTGTAGACGTGAACGGCGCCATCACTATCCAGAATTCTTCCGCCGCCTTCCGAAGCCTGCCACTCGAGCGCGTTGCATGTGAGCCCCTCTGCGCGCCCGCCCTGCCAGACATAGCCCCAGAAGTTCTTCTTTCCGGATCGGCGTTCTCCAAGCTGAATGACACTCGCCATGTGCTCCAGTTCGTCCCATGTTTTGGGAGGCGCTCGGAACCCATACTTCTGCAACAGATCGCTGCGGTAATAGAGGAGGCCGGTGTCCATGAACAGTGGAATCGCAACCATTCGGCCTCGAATGGTGAACGCCTTTCGCAATTCAGAAGGAAAGGCCTCAACATCAGCGCCTAAGTACGGCTTCAAATCAACCAGGTCGTCCGCCAGCATCTGTGGCCAGATGATGTCAATTTCGAGGATGTCCGGCTCCGGCGAGTGGTCCCCGAGCAGCTGTTTGTATAGCGTCAGACGGTCGTTGTCGGCATCGAACGCAGGGATATAGCGCAGATCGAAATCATGGCGCGCCGCGAACTGCCTGAGCACACTGGCCTCGAAATCTGCATTCTGTTCGTCCGTGAGCGACATCAGCGTAACCACAGGCCGGACCGGGTCTGAGATTCCGCGGTTGAAGAAATGATTTGCCCGGCAGCCGGTAAGCAGCGCGCTCGCAAAGAGACACAGAGCCATGAGCGAAGCGATTGGACTGGTTGCCGATTTCTTCACAAGCTTACACGCGTGATCCGTTACTTCATATCGGCCGTTTTGTCCCGTTTAGAAGAAAATTGGCCGATATGGACAACGAGAAGCACAAAGTGCCGGGTGTTTCGCGCCCTCGACAGCGTGTCTATGCAGTTCAACAAACAACGGTGGAGTCTCAGATCAACGCGCATCGGCCCGCGCCTCGCTCTGAGCTTCGCCGTGATCCTTCTGTGGATGCTGCTCGGAAGCGCCCTCGCGTTTTGGCAGTTCGATGTTTACGACCAGCAGGTTGAGCAACTGGATCAGGTAGAGCGCCAGGTCATTACCGTACTTTCCGCGAGCAATGACATCCTGGCGTATCGCGAAGTGTTGGAAACGGCTAGTGCGGATCAGGATCCGCGGAAGTTTGCTGCCGCAGTCTTGCCCTTTCGGGACCTCCTGAATCGTGATCTGGAGGACGCGCAACAGGCTCTGCGCTCGTCTCGGCGCTCCGCCCCGAAGCACGCACTCACGGCTGCCGTTCTTGCGTACTTCCGCACTGCGGTTCCGCTGCAGATTCAGTCGGTTCTCGATATGGCGAACGCCGGTGACTGGCAGGCGATGCACCTTCGAGTTGGAAACCAGCTTCGGGTCATGAGCAAGACGTTGGCAATGTTGGTCCAGGATATTGAGAATGAAGCAGCGCGCGAACGCAACCACTCCCTTGCAGCAACCGAGACAGCTCGCCAGAGCGCACTGATCATTCTTTTCGTGTTTGGGATCTCGACTCTCGTGGCTGCCGGCGTGCTCGCCACGTGGGTGACGCGCAGCATTGCTCGTCCTCTGAAACACCTTGAGACCGGCGCCCGCTTTCTGGGATCCGGCCAGTTCGAGCATCGCATCGCAGTGACCGGAGACGACGAGCTTGCCACTCTAGCCCGCGCTCAAAACGACGCAGCGGATCGTTTGCAGACTATTTACGCAGATCTGGAGCAACGCGTCAGCGAAAGGACCACCCAGCTCGAAACGGCCAAGCTGGCGGCCGAACTCGCGAATCGGGCGAAGAGCGAGTTTCTGGCGAATATGAGTCATGAGATTCGGACTCCCATGAATGGCGTGATTGGGATGACGGACCTCGTTCTCGAAACCCAAGTGACGCGCGAGCAACACGAATATCTGAGTTGTGTCAAGGCCTCCGCCGATTCGTTGCTCAGTATCATCAACGACGTCCTCGATTTTTCAAAGCTCGAAGCCGGCAAGTTCGTGGTCGCTCCAGTTGAATGCGATTTGGTAGCTGCTCTCGAGAGCGCTATGAAGTCGCTTGCCCTGCGAGCACATCAGAACGGGCTTGAGCTACTGTTCAACGTGGGAGCCGGAGTGCCGCGGCGGATCGTCGCCGATGTCGATCGCATTCGCCAGATTCTTGTGAACCTGGTCGGCAACGCGATCAAATTCACCGAATCTGGAGAAGTCGAGGTTACGATCGATGTGGCGCGAGAGGCGAGCAGTGTCCGGCTTGAATTAAGGGTTCGAGATACCGGCATCGGAATATCGAAGGATCGTCAGGCGGGCATTTTCGATGCATTCGTGCAAGCGGACGGGTCCATTACGCGCAGGTTCGGAGGAACAGGTCTGGGTCTCGCGATCTGTTCCCGGCTGGCCGAATTGATGGGAGGCCGCATCTGCGTTGACAGCGTCCCCGGCGCGGGCTCTACCTTCCGCGTTTTCCTGATGTGTGCCATTGCTGTCCCCGAGGCGCGTGTCGCAGACGCCTGCCCGGCCGCTTTCCATGGCGCTCGTGCCCTGGTGGTGGATACCAACTGCCGCAACCGCCAGATTCTGGCAGAAACGCTGACCTGTTGGGGCATGGAGTGCGCAGTGGCTGACAGCGGCTCTGCGGCAATTGATTTGGCTGCCGACCGCACGCGCAGCGGTAATCCTTTTCAGGTTTGCCTGATCGCCGCTCAGATGCCGGACTTCGATGGATTCGCAACTGTCGCGAGGCTCCGGAGTAGGTTACCGAACGCGCCCGCCGCCATCATGATGCTCAACTCGGCCGATCTCAACAGCGACGCGGCACGTTGCCAAGAGGCCGGCATTCAGAATTATGTGGTCAAGCCGGTAGGTAGGGGCGAACTGCACACCGCGATCTCAACTGTGCTTGCGGACAGGCCGGCAGTGGAACCGTTCCCGGAACTCGCGAGCACGCCGCATTCGAATCAGCAGGCGTTGCGCGTCCTTCTTGCCGAGGACAATCCGGTGAATCAAAAGCTAGCCGTGGCCCTGCTTCAGAAGCAGGGCTATTCGGTCGCCATTGCCACCAATGGCAAAGAGGCAGTGCAGATGACAGGTGCCGAGGATTTCCACGCCGTCCTCATGGACGTACAAATGCCCGAGCTAGATGGCCTTGAAGCAACGCGGATCATTCGCGAGCGGGAACGAATCACGGATAAACGGCTCCCGATTATTGCCATGACGGCTCACGCCATGTTCGGTGATCGCGAACGCTGCCTCGATGCCGGCATGGACGGCTATCTTTCGAAGCCGATTCGTAAGGAGCAACTGTTCGAAGCGCTGCGCGAAATCGCAGTGCCGGCCCTACTCGCCTGATTCGCCAACCTTCAGGACGGCGAGGAACGCCTCTTGCGGGATCTCGACACGGCCCACGCGTTTCATCCGGCGCTTGCCTTCTTTTTGCTTCTCGAGTAGCTTGCGCTTGCGGGTGATGTCGCCTCCATAGCACTTGGCCAGAACGTTCTTGCGCATGGCGGAGATGGTTTCGCGCGCGATGATCTTATTTCCGATCGCCGCCTGTAGCGCAACTTCGAACATCTGCCGCGGAATCAGTTTACGCAGGCGTTCGATTAACAATTTGCCACGTTCATATGCGAAATCGCGGTGCACAATCATGGATAGCGCGTCCACTGGTTCACCCGCGACGAGGACATCCAATTTCACCATGGGAGAGATCCGATGGCCCGACAAGTGATAGTCGAGCGAGGCATAGCCCCGCGATGCTGACTTGAGGCGATCGTAGAAGTCGAGCACGATTTCGTTCAGCGGCAGCTCATACAGCAGCAGGACGCGGCCGCCGCCGATGTATTCGAACTTCTTCTGTACGCCGCGTTTCTCTTCGACTAACTTCAAAATCTCGCCGATGTACTCCTCGCGCGTGATGACGGTGGCGTCGATGATCGGCTCGTCGACTTGCTGGATGGAGGACGGCTCCGGAAACTTCTGCGGATTATTCACTTCAACGACATCGCCGCCTGTTGTGGTCACGCGATAGCGCACACCCGGAGCCGTTGTAATCAGGTCGATGTTGAACTCACGTTCGAGACGCTCCTGCACAATTTCAAGATGCAGCAGTCCGAGGAAGCCACAGCGGAAGCCGAACCCTAAGGCCACAGAACTCTCCGGTTCGAAACTGAATGAGCTGTCGTTCAGACGGAGCTTTTCAAGGGCGTCCCGAAGCAAGCCGTGCTCGTGCGATTCCACCGGATACAGCCCGGCAAACACCATGGGCTTGATTTCCTGAAATCCGGGCAAGGGTTCCGGTGCCGGGTTCGCGTCTTCCAGAATCGTGTCCCCGACCTTCGCGTCAGACACGGTCTTGATGTTCGCGAAGAGAAAACCGGCTTCGCCCGCGCCGAGCTCGTCGCAGGGAACGGGCTTGGGAGATTGAAACCCTACGCCGTCGACGTCGAACGTCTTACCGTTGGACCAAAGCCGGATTTTCTGGCCTTTGCGCAGCGTGCCGTCGACTACGCGCGTCAGGATGATCACGCCGCGATACGGATCGAACCAGGAATCGAAGATCAGGGCACGTAACGGCGCCTCCGGATCGCCTTTCGGCGCCGGGATACGTTTCACAACCGCCTCTAAAGTCTCTCGAATTCCGACACCGTTCTTTGCGCTGGCGAGTATCGCCTCGCTGGCATCGAGGCCGATCACTTGCTCAATCTGCTCGCGGATGCGCTCGGGCTCAGCCGAAGGCAGGTCGATCTTATTGATGACCGGAACGATCTCCAGATCGTGACTTAGTGCCAGGTAAGTGTTTGCGAGCGTCTGCGCCTCGACTCCCTGCGATGCGTCCACAACCAACAGCGTGCCTTCACACGCTTGCAAGCTGCGGGACACTTCGTAAGTGAAATCGACATGTCCAGGCGTGTCGATCAAATTCAATTCGTAAGTATTTCCGTCGTCAGCGTTGTAATTCAAGCGGACGGCGTGCGCCTTGATAGTAATTCCCCGTTCGCGCTCCAGGTCCATGGTGTCGAGCACCTGTTCCATCATTTCGCGTTGAGAAAGCGCGCCGGTGTACTCCAGAAGGCGATCCGCGAGCGTGGATTTCCCATGATCAATGTGCGCAATGATAGAGAAATTGCGTATAAACCGGGGATCCATGGGTGCGGTAGACTGAGGGGTAAAACCGAATTATCCCATAGCGCGTGCTTTTTGCCCTGCGCGCTGCTTTCTCAATGCCTTACAAATCCTTTCAGGGATCGCTTGACGCCACCGACCTGCGCATCGGTGTCGTCGTGAGCCGCTTCAATGAGTTCATCACCGAACAACTGGCCAAGGGAGCGCTGGAGGCTTTGGATAAGCACGGCTGTGCGCACGAGAATGTCTATTACGTGAAGGTCCCGGGTGCATGGGAATTGTCGGCCGCAGTGCGAATTCTCGCCCGTTGCTGTGATGCGATCGTTGCACTCGGAGCTGTCATCCGGGGTGACACGCCGCACTTTGAGTACGTTGCCGCGGGCGCGGCGGAGGGTTTGCGGCAGGTGAGCGTCGAAACCGGGATACCTGTGACGTTCGGCGTCTTGACAACCGATGACATGCAGCAAGCAATGGATCGCGCCGGCGGCAAGAGCGGTAACAAAGGCTTCGAGGCGGCCGAGGCCGCGATCGAGATGGCCAATCTAATTAGGAAGATCGAGGAAGAGACCTAGTTTATGGCCGCTGCCAGGCACCGTTCAAGGAAACGAGCGCTGCAGATCCTTTTCGAATGGGATTTGCGCGGCGACTCGATCGACCGCGCCATCTCCCATTACTACGACACTCTCTACTCGGAAGAGAGCGAGACCCGGCCCAAACCGGACAAGTTTATGGAAGAGTTAGTGCGCGGAACTTGTGCCAACGCCGCCGAGATCGACAGGCGAATTGAGGCCACCGCAGCCCACTGGCGGCTGGAGCGCATGCCGGTTGTGGACCGTAACATCTTGCGTCTCGCTATCTACGAGTTAGGCCGGCAGAATCTGCCGGCTGCTATTGTCATCGATGAAGCTCTCGAGCTGGCGCGCAGGTTCTCGAACGATGAGGCACTGCCGTTCATCAACGGCATTTTGGATGCAGTCAACCGCAAGCTGACCGCCGCTCCTTCGGTTCAGTCAGCCGGAGTGTAAGCCGCTTATTCGTCGTTCGCCTTCTTGTTGTCCTTGCCGCCCGGTGAGAGCTGCAGATTGGGCAGGCCCATGGCCCCGTGCAGCTTGCTGAGATCCTTCATGTTCACCGGGCCTTTGACGAACACGACGCTCAGCTCTTTCTGCTCGGCGTCAATCACCGCAATTCCGCTCTGTTTGCCGTTCTCCGAGCACATATAAATCTCAGAGCGCTCGTTCTTTTCCTTCGAATCGACGATCTTCGAGCAGCCCTTCATCTTTGACAGTTGTGACCGGATACCGTCG
This sequence comes from uncultured Acidobacteriaceae bacterium, assembly GCA_963842195.1. Lineage (GTDB taxonomy): Bacteria > Acidobacteriota > Terriglobia > Bryobacterales > Bryobacteraceae > Bog-105. The sequence goes on along the minus strand of CAWJFN010000013.1, from coordinate 755,467 downwards.
AGGTCGGCATCGGAGTATTCACCACTGTTTTCGAACTCGTAATTGCGCACCTCGACGCCTTCGAGACCCTGCAGCATCGGCTTCATACCGTCGCCAACCGGTCCGGCCATCTGGAGCGCTGCCTTCAACTGCTCCTGATTCAAAGACACACGATTGACTTCTTTCGCCTTTTTGTCCAGCTTGTCAAGGCTTGACAGATCCAAAGAATTCGAGGATTGCGCCCAGGCGCACAGCGCGGAAACGGCGGTCAATATCAAGATCCTTCTCATAAACTTTGTTGCTCCCTCAATAAAATTCGTACTTCCGGCGCGGAACGCTGTAAACGCGCGTTCACGTGATTCAGTTTCTCCGCTGTCAACTGGAGCGCGTAGACTACTTGCTGCTGCGTTCTCTCCGCGCGAATCATCCGTTCATGCCGATAACGCTCAATCCCTAGCGGAGTGACCAGCAGCGCAACCCCGGCGGCGATCGCCGGAATCCAGGCTGCGCGAAAGCGGTGCGATTCCGGCAAGCTGGCAGGTATTCTCTTCATCACCCGATCTGTAAATCCGGGTGGCGCATCCACGCGGCTCAGCTCGCGCCGCAACTCGTCATCAAAAAGCTCGCTCATGTCTTTACTCTTCAAGAACCCTCGCAAAAGGGGCGCGGTTCCAAGCTCGCCCCCCGAACGTCCTGAGTGCTCCCTTGCTGGGCGATCCGCGCCCTTTGCGCTCCTGGCTTTCGTTCCATCTTTTCCCGCAGCGTCTCTACCGCGCGGTGTAACCGGCTCTTTACTGTATTCAGCGGAATGCTCAACGTTTCGGCGATCTCCGCCGGATCGAGATCTTCCTGATAGCGCAGAATGACGACCGCCTTCTGCCAATCCGGAAGCGCCGACACCTCGCGCTTCAATCTCGCGCCTAGCATGCTATCGTGAACCTCGCCTGAGACGGCCGGCTCCGAAACTGCCTCCAGCGGCGTCTCGGTTCGAAAAGCCAGTTTTCGGCTCTGGTCGATGCAGCGGTTCGTGGTACTGCGGCGGAGCCAATACACAAGGTGTTTGCCGGACTCGATCTTACCTAAATTCCGGAACAGCTCCAGGAACACATCCTGCGCGATCTCCTCGGCAATGGCGCAATTATGCACAAAGTGATAGGCGATGCTGTACACCAGGTTGCGGTACTCGGTCACGATCAGCGCGAACGCCGGCCGGTCACCCGCCTGGGCCCTTTTCAGGACGCCGTTGCTCTCTTCCAGGGTCTGCAGTTTCCGTCCTTCCAAAACACTATTACGATTGAGCGTAGGCCACGGGTCCATTCTTTTGAAAATCCGGCTTTTGCAAATCCCGGTTTTGCAACTGCCCGGCACCTGTGGATACCGGTTGGGCGGCGGTTGAAAATTCAAACTGGCCGGGGACCGAGCTCTGGGCGCTTACGCTCCCGGCTCCGTGTCGCGGTCGCGCGGAAGCAGCGGAAGCCCCGCTTGCTAGCGCGCGCGGTTCTGATACACGGTTGGTTTGGAGCTGGCGGAGTTCGGCCATGTCCTTGTCGCGTTGGCGGCGCAGGCGTCCTTCCTGGATCTGCAGATTGCGCAACTGCTTTTCATACACCAGATAGGTGTGCATTTCGATGAGGTTGGCTTGCACCGCGGGATCGTGATTGCTGAACAGATCGGCAAATTTCGCCCGGCCCACCGCGTAGATGGACATTTCGAGGCGGGGAATGCGCTCTAGGCGCCAGAAGGCGTCGGCGATGGATTGCACCAATGCCGATTCGCGCACCCCGACGGGCTTGAATTCGGCGGTCATCTCGGCAATATGCCTGGTATAGGCGTCGCCATCTTCTTTCGGCAGCAGCACAGTGCGGCCGGTTAATCCGGTTTTGAGCGCGTTGAGGGAAACTTTGGCTTTGCCTTCGGCGGAAGTGGGGCCGGTGGCGCCTTTGCCGAGGACGGAGGCGAACTCGGGAGAGTGGACGGCGTTCGCGGCCTGAATGCCAGATTGGAGGCGGGCGACCGTCTCAGTAAGACTAGTTTGCATGATGTTTGGGCTCCTTTAGATACACATCGCGCACAACGCAGCGGGTCGCGATTGTTTTCATGGGTGAGCGCGCCCCGCGCTGTGCGCTTCTTAGAAAAAGAAAATGGCCCACTATGCGCGTATAGCGCCGGTGAGCCGGTTTGAAAATAGCACGCGAGGGGCGAAAAGCGGATCGTGCGGGAGTCGGGGAATGGGGTTAAGTGCTTTGGTTTGTGAGTGAAAGAAATATTTTTTCGAGGCGTGACTGAGGGGGATCGGCTGCTCGTGATGCGCAGGAAAGCCGACCGTCGGGACACATTAGGCAGGCCGCTCGACGGACCTACGATGGGTGGCCAGCGGCAGCGGTTTGCGTAGCGGAGCCACGCGCTTCCACTGCGTACCTTCGAGAGCGCCTTCGCAGCCAGTGTCTATTTCGCTGCGAAGGTTCCGGGACGAACGTTGAGAAGGAAACGTCCACTCTGACCGCCGCCATCAACTTGATTCGAATGCAGACGTTCACGGCGCGGAAACATCGGTGCCTTAACACTGAAGAGTCCGAAGCCGCGGCATGCGCTACGGTTGCAGACCTCACGCCACAGATCCGACGGATTGCGGCGCGTGGACAGAAACGGCTCATGACACACGCGGCAATTCGCCTCGCGTGTTTCATAACGTTTTTTACTAATGGCAGCGGTCCGGCGTGCGTTGGCGTTTTCGCGATTCGCGATAATTTGTCCGGCTTTCTCGAAGTTCAAGATTCCTCCTCAAAAGAAAAAGGCCGGCTTGAGCGAGCTCAGCTGGCGTATGGAAGCGCGACGGCTTTCCACATCCAGCATGACACGGCTAGTCAAGTGTTTTAGGCGAAAAGTGCCGTTTGGCGTGGGTTTTAGCGTCGTGACTGAATTTTTGGAGCGACGTAAAATCCGTTCGGGGCGGTGTGGAGTCGCGGATGAAGGCGCGATCGCGATTACAAGAAACCGGTTGTTTGTCAGAACCGAGAAGCTGACTGCTGTGCCGCGGAGCATCACATGTCGAATAGCGCGTTTTTCGGCGGTCGGAATCAAAGAAGTCAACTTGATTTGCGGGCCAGTCGGACTGATGACAAGAAGGCCTTGGCTCAGAAACTTCTATGTGATCAGGAATCGTTTGATGGTTGAAAGGTACGTTCTGTTCCGAACGGGGATAAATCATCTCGCTTCCCTGAAAACAACTGTGGCCAAGGTCCCCATCGTGGGGTAATCACGCCCGGATCTACACAGACGGTCTTCCCGGCAATGGGACCGTCCACAATCCGCACCCACTCCCCTTCGACAGCATTTCTTCTTCGTTCGTCAATCTCGGTATAAGGTCCGGGCGGTCGTGGCTTAACTATTCCGTTTTCTGAATAGACCTCTCGAATAGCCTTTATCTTCACTGGTGGAACTAATTGAAGAAATTTGCCCTTCTTCTTCTCTTGTTCGTACAGATCCTTGAACTTAGGAGGCAACTCGTAATCGAAGACCAGCTCCCAACCTGGCGTTCTTTTCACTTTGGGCGTGGCGAATTGCTTAACCGGGTCGTGAATGGGTTTCCGATTGTGGGCGGCGAGAGCTACGCAACTCTGATCATCCATCGCCACGTAAACGTCAGAGTGCGGATTTGAACTGATCGTTCCATCATAGGTTGCATCGCATCCGGCTAATGCTAAAGAGGCAAGAATTGCCAGCCTGAATAGTGGCAGGTGGCATCGTTCCACCTTGTCGAGTGTCATTGAAAAGGTGTCGCTCCTGTCGTGAGTCTCCGTCGGTCTACCTGATCTCCCATAGCCACAATGACCGTTTTCTCACTAGTCCTTCTTGAGGCTTCCAGCGTGATGCTGTTGCATTCTGTGTTTAAGCAGATGACGAGCAAGGCGAACAATAAACGATCAAGGCCAGCATAGATTTGCCCTGACGGCCTAACGTTTATGAATCCAAGCCGACGAGAAGTCGGCGTCTCGTCCCTGTGATCGCATAGTCGCCCAAGTCAGGTAACGGATGCGCATATACGTCAGGTTGTCTTGACTTTCCAGAACGCGGTTTAGTGGCAGCTCACAACCTCAATGTGTTCTACCAGGGTCCGAAGCGGGTGTCGTGGATGGTGATTCCCCGTGCCGACAACTCATCCAGCAACTGCGTCAATGACGGAGAGATCTCGCCGTTTCCCGGCACGACCACTGCCCATTCCAGATTCTCTTTGAAGGCGCTGCTGATGATGTGCCATCGATCGAGCGCACTCGGCGTTGTCGCTCCGATCCGAATGAGAGACCATTGGCGAATCCGTGTGAGTGCAACTTCCCTGTTCGGCAATGGGCCGCGAACGATGAAATGATTGTCCCATGTACCAGAACGCCCACGCCGGTGATCTCATGCCTCGAGGCGCGGATCGGGAACCGGATAACCGATCGCGAAATGGTAGACCGCCTGTCCCTGCTGGGGCCTCAGGTTGAGATAGCGGTGCACTTCTTCGTCGTAGAACGCGCCAATGCCCGTCGCCCCCAGCCCGAGCGCCTCGGCGGCCAGATACAGCCGATGGCCGATGGCGCCTGCTTCGAAATGGACGTAGCGGTAACCACGATCACTATGGGCGCGGACGGCGCGCTCGAGATCGCCCACCATCGAGAAAGCCACACATGCGTTACCGGCGAGGTCCTGCCCGAGGCTTAGGCCTGCGGCCACGACGCGCTGGTCGCCACTCCTGATCTGCTCCAACTCGGCACGCTCAGGCCAGAACCTGAACACTCCGGGTTGCAGTCCGTCTACCCGATGGGCGTACAAATAGAGCTGAATGAAACGTACACCGGCAAAATCAGCAGAGAAGGGCCGGGTCGTCACCGCGAGCAAAGTCGAGAGTTGCGCCAGAGAAATCGATTGCATTCCACCCTGGAAGTTGAGTGCCGAACGCCGGGTTCGGGCAACTTCGCCAAAGGCGCGCCACGATGAAGCTGGAGACGGCAGCTGGATCTCGCCGGAGCCACTGGGAGCCGGCTCGGCGGAGAATGACCGGCCAGCGCGTTGCCTGAGTTTCGTGGCATTGTGCATTCCATCAATCACCGGATAAGCGGTTGTTTCTCTCGAGATCTCATTCGCGTCTCCGCCGTACCAAACGCTCTTCCCGCGGTGTGGTTCACACACCGGAATGGACCTGCCACGCAGCTCGACAATGAGCATCGGCCACTCATCCTTGTGCAGGCGCCAGAACTCCCAGACTTCATCGTCTGGGAAATGACCGCTCGCAAAGCTGTTGCAGCCGATGGCATGGGCGGCGAGCGCGAGTGCCTGCCACGCGTGACCGATGTCGTGTAAGCAGTATCGATAGGCCCGGTCACCATACTTCCACGCCTCCCGCCACACGATGCTGGTCAGGAGAAACACAATAGGCGCAGAGCTGCCGGCCAACTTCGTTCCGAGATCCCCCTGCGCGCGCTGCTCGGCCATGTGCGAAGACGGACGGTAGTGATACAGCCCATCGGGCCAATCCTTCAAACCTCGTGTGACGAAATGGAATTCCGTCGGGTGCAAGTCTCCCGACGACGGATTCACGCGCAACGCGTACCGATATCCAGTAGACGGAACGCGTTTGGACGCGCTAATCGCAGCGGAATAGAACAGCAGCTGCGAAAGGAACGTGGAGCCGTCACCGGCAAGCGTGGTGCCGGAGACACCTTCAAGCACTTCGAGCGCCGGCGTTTCAGGGACCGGTGGATCTGCCGGCAGATCGAGCACCGGCACGCCCTCATAGTGTCGGAACGGATCGGGCATGTTCGCCCAGTCGAGAAGATGCGGCGCTCGCTTCAGCGATTCAACGGTGTGCTTGGTAGATTCGTGATATTCGCTCCAGGTCATTGTCTTCTCGACTGGCATCGCCGAGATTGATCTAGGGGCGAGGTGCCGCCCGATATTAGCATCGAAACGTGTCGGAATCCTCTCGATACGCTCCGGTGTTTCTCGATGGCCAGTTCAAGGAAGCTTTGATTGCCGGGCGCGGAGTAGGATCGGCAATAAGAGGTGTGCATATAACATGTTTCGCGAGGCACTCGTCCGTGGCGTCGGCGTTCCGCTGAACTGAACTCGCGGCCACTTATTGGCATCACATCCGCGTTATGCGCGTTTTACGTCGACTTGACGTCTCCCGCATCCGGAGTGCTCGATTGCAACACCCGGTGAGTCTTTTTCGCGAGTCTCTTTCGGTTAGTGTCGGTACTGAGGAGTAGATATTTGCCGACCGCACCGCGACACTCATCTAACCCGCTCGAAGACAAACTCAATATGCTGTAGCAGCAGGAGACTGCGAAACGCAACCAACACCGTACCTCGCAAACTCCTCGGCGCTGGGGATTAGTGAACTACTCAAGCGAGCCTCGACCGGGACCTTGCATTGGCCGACACTCGCCCACTCCTGCTTGACCTCATTGGCCACCGATTCGGGTGCCCACGGCGAAATAGCGATCCCTGTGATTACGCCTTTCAAAAGCAAACGCCGACGCTTATAGTCGTGGACCCAAGGGTGCCTTTGATACAGGTGGTCCAGCGCCTCTCGATGCGCGACATTGTTACCGTCGTAATTCCTCGCTTGGCCGCCCTTTGGGTCAGGGGAGCACATGGCGATGCGGACCTCGCTCTCCCAGTTGAATTTCGTTCCCTTCGTAAACATAAACTGGAGCAAGTTGTAGCGCGTCATGTCTTCGTCCCCATAACGCACCACGCCCATGTGCATTTCGTCAGGGAATTGATTCACTGCCGCCTGCATGCGTCCGAACGTTGTCTGAACCGCGACACCGTCACTCGCGTACTGCTGCCACATCCGCATCTCGTGCTCTTTTGTGTATAGGTTCCAGCAGCTCAGGTAGTACATCTCAGTGAAGAGCCGGTTCGAGCCCTGATGGGAAATCACCGCAAGCTCATCCCGAATATCGTACCTACGAAGCTTTAGCCGCGCTCGAACATACTCGTCAGACGGAATACCATCCTGCGGGTCGTTCTTCTTGTACAGGTCACAGCGGCGTAAGTAAAGCTCCTCATTCGCCATGAAATCCTGAAAGAAATTCAGGGGCATAAAGCGCCAAAGCGGCGCATCTAGAGACGGGTCGGGCAGTTGTTGGTGGTATGACTTTAGCGGCATAGTCCAATTTATCACCATTCGCCCTGTCTTCGCCCACACGGGCGCGCGGTGGCCGCTTACGACCTGCAATGACCAGCAGACCAGCGGTGTGGGCGGAATCCTGATTGCAAGGAAAGCCCGCGTGATAACGGTTTGTATCTCAGCGTTGGTCGCGAGACGTTGAACAGCTGACGCGAGAAGCCAGAGGCAACCAATAATGCCGACCCGATCATGCAGTCGCGGCTAAGCTCAAAGGCGATCTAGGGTACGGAAGTGGGCCCGCAGTAAGCCACTTCTCGCAGTCAGCGATGCTTCCGCGCATTTTCGTCAGCGCAAAGTGAAGTGAAGCGCGTTATTCGTCAACTTGAAATCGAAAAGCCGAGAGTGCTCATGGCCGCTACCACTGCGCTCCCGCTATGCGCATTTACGGCCTTGATGGTTCCCACGCAACACGCTGCATCGATCTGCCCCATGTATGCGCTCAGAACCGATTGAGATTTACAGAGTGGAGACGAGCGTTGCCGTTCAAGCGTCCGTGTTCCGGTATGGATCCAAATCCGTCAATCCGTTTGCGGGCGCGGCGGATTCGCCCAGTGTCCTGACTCATCTTTTCCGCTGACGAGAACGCCTTTCTCGTTCCAGCCCAAGCCGGCTCTGACCACTGCCGGGCAATAGCGAAGAGTCAGGCCGCAGCGACGCTTGTTCGATTGGTTCGCTTCGGAACCATGCAACAGCAGGTCGCTATGAATTGAAATCTCACCTGCCTTCAGCTCGACGTTCACCGGCCCGCCGAGACTTTCAGCATCCGGCACGGTTTGATTCAGAACATTGCCTTCATCGGTTTCGCTGAGCGAGTAAGTCAGATGGCCCAAGCGGTGTGAACCGGGAATGTAGCGCATGCAGGCGTTTTCGACGTTTGCATCATCTATCGCCAGCCACGCGGTCACTGCCATCGAGGGCGTTAGGGGCCAGTAGCTGGAGTCCTGATGCCAGGAGACCCGTTTCCCGTCGCCAGGCATTTTGCAGAAGAAATGCGACCCCCACGCGATCACGTTCTCTCCAATCAAATCCTTGATGCGGGCCGTAATTCGCAAATCGGTGAGGATGTCGTAAACACGCCCATGTCTTAGATGCGCAGTGCTGATGGAGTAGCTGTCGCCTCCCGCTGCCAACGTCTTCGCCAGCAATTCATCGAAATACGACCGGATGGCAGTGATTTCTTCCTCATCGAAGATCCGAATGCCGCTCAGGTATCCGTCGCGATTGAAAACAGCAATCTGCTCAGGCGTGAGCACCTCCGGGCGCTCTGTCGTCGACGGATGGAAGCGTAGATCGCGTTCGAGCTTGCTCAGGTCTTCCGTCGTGGGAATGAAGGTCGGAGTGGCTGACGAGTTCATACTTCGATGTTGTCAGTCTATCGCGCTTAGCGCATTTCGCAGAGACCCGCAGTTGTATGCTGACGGACGCCGACTTGAACATGACGGCCCGGAAGCAGACTTCGGGCCCGGCGCAGCGTCACATCTGCGACTTGCGCGTTTTACGGCAAGTTGACAACCGAACGGCGTATCGGCGGCCACAAGGGAAGTTACCGACAGGAATCTGATGTATGCCTCCCGCTTTGAATCAGAGTCTTTGCACCGTAGGGTTCTTCGACCTATTACGCTGAAAGACATGGATCAGGAGTTGGTTAAGTCAGTAACTTCAATAGTTCAGGCTGCAAGCGGGATAGTCGTTCCTGTTTTGATCATCGTTCTAGGTTTGAAGATCAACCGTCAACTTGAAGCGAGCAAGATTCAGCTCGCTCGCGAGAAAGAATGGCGTACCAAGTGGGCGGAGAGTTTTTACCTTGCCGCGACTCAGTTCACCAAGTCTGTCGACGAGTATGTGTGTCTTCTATCCGAGTTCGCTGAACTTGACGGCAGGAACGATCCAGCGTCCAACAACCGCAGAACGGAAATTGATGCAGCCGCTGGAAGAGAATTTAGAGTGCTGCATCGTCAGGAGTGGGACATAAGAACGCAACTTCAATTCGCGCCCACGAATGAGGGTCACGTAATGCAAGCCGCACAAGCCGTTTTGGCAGAGGCTCACAGAATGGGAACAACTGGTAACGGAAGTTTCGAAGTAGTTCGTCAGCATTTGAAGGAATTTAATAAGGCATGCCGCGATGCTCATCGTGAGATGCTTCAATCCTGACAAGTTTGCCAGCATAGGGCAATTCACTTGTCCGCGTAGTCGCCTATGGTGACATTGGCGAGAAACGGCGTTGTGGGAAATAGATCCGCCCTTGTCGCGAAGGTAGATCTATCTGTCTAACTTCACTTGGACGGGAAACGCGCATTCCGTCATCGCGAAAAGGGATTTCTACGCCGAGCATCGGTCCGAGACGCCGACTGTTCCGAATCCGGCGCTCTTCGCAGGCGAACTGCACCCGCACGGATTTCGTTCCGTTCACCTTCTTGCGGAAAGTAGCTAGGTCGTCTCCACAAACACATATTCATGCTGGGCATCGCGGACGATAAGCGCGCGTTTTCCGTCCTTCTCGCTTTTGACAAACTCAAACCCGCTGAGCGGCGGGTCGGCGTTAACAAAAGAAATTGTGCCGTCGTCGTTTTTGCGCGTTGCCATCCGGCTCTCGCCGCCATCCCAAACGAAGACCGTGTATTCACCTGATCTCTTTACATTCATGTTCCCGAGCCGTGCGTTGACATAGTGCTGGGCCAGCTTCGACGCCTCGTCCTCGGCAGCCGGAAAGGTCAAGCGCGCCCGCTCCTTCGCTACCACATTCCGATAATTACTAACCGAGGCATCTACCGACGCCACCGCTTCCGGCTTTCCGTCGTAGACAACTTCCAGCAAACGGCGCATTAAGGGCCCCAGCAAAGCGCCGCCCCTATCGGAGTTGGTCAGCAGCACGGCGCCAATGCCTGCGTCGGGCAATATCATCCAGTCGCTCTTGTATCCGAAGAGACTGCCTCCGTGATGAACAATCGGAATGCCCCAGTGATTGTTCACTTCAAGACCCATCCCGTAGGTCTCATCTTCGCCGATCGGGATCTGCGGCTTGCGGCGCATCAGTAGATTCTCTTCAGAGACAAATTGCCGTCCGTCAGCGAGTCTGCCGCGTCGAAGCTCCAGCAGCGCGTATTGCGTCATGTCATGAGCTGAGATCCAGACGCCTCCCGCTGGACGAAACGGAACTACTGAATAGTTCTGATCCATCTTGATAAGCGTTGTATGCCCGTCGATGTCGTTAGAGTGCGGACTGGCGAAGTCGCCATGCTGGGCCTTATCCATATCAAAAGTCGTATTGTGCATGTCCAGCGGCTGGAAAATTTGATTTTCCATCGCGCGGTCGTATGCCTTACCCAGTTCGTCCGCCGGCTGGTAGACATGCGCGCCGATGTAGCCCGCTGCGGACGCCATCAAATTGCTGTATTGGAAAACCTCGCCAAACTTACTTGTCGGCTTCATGCCGCTCAGCAGCGTGAAAGTGGATTCCGGCGTCAGCTTCTTATACTCGAAAATCCATTCGAAGTCTTGGCGAGGCATCCCCGTGCAGGCGCAGATCAGGTGTTTGATGTCTATCTGCCTGGTGACAACATCATCAGCAAGCTTGAAATCGGAGTAGGCCTTGATGACGGGCTCATCCCAGTCCAGCTTCTTCTCGTCAACCAACTTGGCTAGCAACAAGGTCGTCATGCCTTTGGTGTTCGATGCAGCCATGAATAAAGTGTTTGCGTCCGCGCGATCCGGCTTGCCTAGCTCTTTCACTCCGATTCCGCCCTCGTACACAACCTTGCCGTGATCGATAAGCGCGAAGCCGGACCCAGGCACATCCAGTTTCTTCATGGATGTCTCAACGAAGCTGCGCAGTTGTTCGATCCGTTCGCTGTTGAGCGGCAACGGTGTGCGGCCTGCGAAAGATTCACGCTGATAGTCTTTGGGTCGAAGGCTACCCACAATGAGCCCGATCTGAGCGCCGCGCTTCCCAACCGTTGCGTCGGAACCATCCAGAAGCACCACTGTCCAGTTGTCTCCCGCGCGGTAAGCAATCGCTACCACCGTGGCCTTCTCATTAGGAGAGGTCTCGTAGACGAACTGCTTGCCGCTGGTCCATCCGTCGTGATCGGGTATGTTCACCGAAAAGCGCACCGGCCTCGCAAAGCCCGGCTTGTACGTGGTCCAAGCCCGTGACGCCGCTGTCGCAGCGTCCGGCGCTTTTTCGTCCAACACGACGACGTGAGTGTCATTCTCCGGCGCAGTTGCACTGATCGTTCCTGAATCGAAGGCGACTGTCCATTCCCCCGGCGTTGCGAACGTGACGCCCGCAGGCGTTTTTTGCGGAACATTTTGGAGGTTGTCCTCCGGTAAAAGCCGACCAGGCGCACAAATCCCGATTAGGACCGAAAGCCATATCGCGCGGACTCTGTTCGTCATACTGGGCAATTGTATCCCGCGCACCAGCGCTCTCTAATCCCGCGCACAACGCCCACCAATCGGGCTGTGCGCTCACGGCACGGTCAAATGTCACGGGCAGCGGCCGCCCCGCAGCAGCACGGTGAGGCCGGTTAGTCCGGTTTTGTGCGCCTTGAGGGAAACTTTGGCTTTGCCTTCGGCGGAAGTGGGGCCGTGGCGTCTTTGCCGAGGACGGAGGCGAAGTCGGGAGACTTCCGGCATGCGACAATCCTTGGGAGACTGCTTGTTACTATGCCGCAGTTTGTGATCGAACGTGAGATTAAAGGGGCTGGATCTCTATCCGAAGAGCAGCTTCGTGAAGTGTCCCTTCGCTCCTTGGAAACGTTGAACGAGATGGGGCCGCAGATCCAATGGCTACACAGCTACGTCACCGAAGACAAGGTCTATTGCGTCTACCTCGCTCCAGACGAGAACAGCATACGGGAGCATGCCCGGCGCGTTGGGATCCCGGCGGACCGGGTTTCCGCCGTGCGCCGTCTCATTAGCCCTGTCAATGTGAAATAGTCGTCTAAGTCTCTTGCAGGGAGTATTGGATTGCGCTCTCGACGCTGAGGGCCGATCCTTCTGCCCAAGCGCCTTTCCCGCCGGCCTCACCGAGTGATTCCCACGAAGATGACAGGTTCCGATCAAGTTCTGCCTGCTCCGTCTGAGGCCGGGGCGCGTTGATCATCTGTCGCAGGTGCGCGGCTGCTGCGGCCAACTTCAACGCTCGTCGGGCTTGAGCTTGGGCTGCAGCCAAACAGGCGAAGCCCTCCAGAGAGCGTGCAATACCGCGCTTGTGTCCCAACTCGAAGAACACTTGAAGAGCTTCACGGTACGCGGCGTGCGCCGGGGCATATTCCTTCTGCTTGCAGTAAACAAGCCCTAAATCCGCGAGAGAGCGGGCGGATCCCCAACGGTCGGCAGTTGCGCGAAATGCCTTAAGTGCACGTTCATAAAAGTCTCTGGCCAGTTTCAGATCGCCTTGTTGCTGCGCTATGTCGCCCTGCTGATTGATGGACCAGGCAGCCCCACTGGCATCTCCGACTACCTCAAAGATCTGCGTCGCTTCGCTGAGCGCCATTTGCGCGCGCGCATAATCGCCCTGGATCTTTGCGACATTCGCCAGATTGTGCAGACAGCGAGCGGTCGACAGATGATCGGACAGCGTGCGCCATTGCGCCAGACTGCGGTCGAAATAAACTTGCGCCCCCCGGTAATTGCCGACATCTCGTGCTTCGATTCCAAGGGCGTTTAGCGATGCAGCGATTCCCGAACGGTCGTCCAACTCCTCATACAACGTGAGGCTCTGCTGTGTGAATCGTTCCGCAGCAGCAGAGTCGCTTTGGGCCGTCGATAACGCACCTAGAAAAATGCAAATCCGAGCACGTTCTTTTGCATACCCCGCATCCGCCAGGCGCAGGATCGTCTCAAGCCGAGCGCGGCCTTCAGTCAGATGCTCCCGCATGTCCCAGAATCGGAACAGCGCCATGCAGAGCCGCAAGCCCCAGTCGAGATCGCGATGAGCAAAGAGATAATCGAGAGCCGCCCGGAAGTTGTCGATCTCAAGATCGCATCGGTCAAGCCACGCCGCCCTTTCGTCCGGGCTCAGTTCAGGATTACCTTCCTCGGCGAGCACCAGGCAATACGCGGCATGCGCTCGTCGCGTTGCGACATCTTCCGCACAAGAAACGAGACGTTCCAGCGCGTATTCACGAATCGTTTCCAACATCGTGAAACGGGCTTCCGGGTCTTGCTGGTCGATGCGGTGGACCAGGTTCTTATCCACCAATGAGACCAAGCCGTCGAATAAATCGATCCCGAGATCACGGCCGGTGTTGCAGACGGCTTCGGCAGCCTCCAACGTGCAGCCCCCGATGAAGGCGGAGAATCGCCGGAACAGTTTCTGCTCGGCTTCATTCAGCAGACCGTGGCTCCAGTCAATGGTATTGCGGAGAGTTTGTTGCCGCTCTGGCAGGTCTAGCGCACCGCCGGTGAGCAATTCGAGGCGGCTCTGGAGACGCTCAAGTATCGCACTGGGCGAGAGAAGTTTGGTCCGGGCCGCTGCCAGTTCAATCGCTAAAGGCAGGCCATCCAGGCGCAGACAGATTTCGCGAATTGCGGCCGAGTTCTCGGCAGTCACGGCGAAATTGCGACGAACTGCCGTTGCGCGCTGCACGAACAACTGAACGGCTGAATTCTGCTCCAAGGGTGCAACCGGAAACTCGTGTTCTCCGTAGATCCGCAGACAGGCACGGCTGGTGACGAGTACTTTGAGCATTGGGCACGCAGCCAGTATTTCGGCCACGACGGTCGCAGCCGGCAGCACCTGCTCAAAGTTGTCCAGGACGAATAAGAATGGCCCTGAATCCTGAAAGTAATCGCTAATGAGTTCTGCCAGTGTGCGGCCCGCGACTTGCTGAATATCAAGAGCTTTCGCGAGAGCTATTGCCATCAAATCCGAATTCGTGATGGACGCCAGTCCAACAAATTGGACTCCGGCCGTGAACTTGTGGGCGATCGAGGAAGCTACTGAAATGCCCAAGCGTGTCTTGCCTGCGCCTCCTGCTCCCGTCAGGCTCAAAAGACGAACGTTCGGCTGAACAAGAAGCTCCGCGGCCTCCTGAACCTCCCTATCTCGACCGATGAGTGAAGTACGCGGTGTCGGCAGATCAATCAACTTTCGCGCAGGCTTAGCAACCGCGAATTTCCTTCTCGTGGTTGGCTCAACAGGATCAACCTCGTAAGGCGCTGATGCGTTCGCAGATTGGATGACCTCTTGCGTGACGGGTGGAGTGAAAAGATATCCCCTCCGCGGGACGGTTTTGAGCAATTGCTGGTCTCGATCATGGAGGGCGCGCCGCAATTCAACGGTGCACTGCACCAGCGAGTCATCAGTAACGAAGCTGTCTGGCCATACCGCCTGAATTAGCTCCTGTTTCGCGATCAGCCGGCCGGGGTTTTGCAACAGGTATTTGAGCGCCTCGTAAACCTTGGGCCGGAGGCGAATTTCCTCTCCGGCTTTAAGGAGGCAGCCTTTGGTCGTGTCCAGCGTGAACTCGCCAAAGCGATACGTTGAGGCGATCATCTCGAATGAGGTTCCGCACGCCCACGAAACTGGAAACTTGTAATCTTCGGCCTTTTTTTGGCCTTTCTTCGTTACGCGATGCACCCACGCTTGCTAATTTAGCGACGCCGGGGAAATTCCGGCACTGTTGAACTCGGTTCCGGCAGCGGTACCGAGGAGGCAGCGCTCACATAGCGGGGATTCTAACAAACCCGTCGTGGCTTAAGAAAGCCGCGACCAAAGTTAGGAACAGTAACATATTTTCGCAAAAAGGAGATTGCAAATGAGTACAACACAGGCTCCGGTTCTCGATATGAACAAGCTCAACGCGTTCATCGGACAATTCGTGACTGATCTCGGCGCTTCGGTACATGCCGGAATGGTCGTGATCGGTGAGAAACTTGGTCTCTACAAGGCATTAGCTGAGGGTGCCATGACGCCTGCAGAACTGGCTGTCAAGACCGGCACTGACGAACGTTACGTTCGGGAATGGCTGGCGTCGCAGGCCGCCGGTGGCTATATCACCTATGAGGAATCGGCAAACAAGTTCAGACTGACCGAAGAACAGGCATTCACTCTGGCGCAGGAGGACAGTCCGGCATATCTGCCTGGCGCGTTTGAGCTCGCGCTGGGTTCTCTGGCGGCAGTGCCGCGCATTACTGAATCCTTCCGAACAGGTGCCGGTATGAGCTGGCATGAGCACGACGATGGCGTTTTTCACGGATGCGAAAAGTTCTTTCGGCCCGGCTATGCGGCAAATCTTGTGAGTTCGTGGATACCGTCACTCCACGACGTAAAAGAAAAACTCGAAGCGGGAGCGCGGGTAGGCGACGTTGGTTGCGGAAAAGGCGCTTCCACGCTGCTCATGGCCAAGGCATTTCCCAAGTCCCGGTTCTTCGGATTCGACTATCACGACAAGTCGATTGAAGCAGCGCGCGAATCGGCCAAGCGTGCCGGCGTGGCCGACCGCGTTAGTTTTGAGATATCGTCGGCGAAGAGTTTCCCCGGGAAGGATTACGACTTGGTAGCCGTCTTCGACTGCCTGCACGACATGGGCGACCCGGTTGGCGCGGCAACGCACGTTCGGAACTCTTTGGCCAAGGATGGCACCTGGATGATTGTTGAGCCCTTTGCCAACGATCAGTTGAAAGACAACCTGAATCCGGTCGGGCGCGTTTACTACTCATTCTCAACTTTGCTGTGCACGCCTTGCTCGCGATCGCAGGAAGTTGCGCTCTGCCTGGGCGCGCAAGCGGGCGAGAAGCGCATTCGGGAGGTCGTAACCTCGGCAGGCTTCAGCCGATTTCGCCGTGCCACCGAGACGCCCTTCAACATCGTTTATGAGGCACGGCCCTGAAACGGGTAAGAGCGACTGAGCAGCCCGGCGATAGCTCCGCTGCTCAGTCAATAGGCGAGTAGAATGGACCGAAATCAGAATCTTTCAAGTGAGGCAAGGTGCTTATGCCGAAAGTTCGCAAACCACCACTGATCGAACCTTCAGGCGGCGCTGGCGGCTCCGCAAAGGCAGGGGTTTACAAAGATACCTCGCGCCGGTCAAGGCACATCCCTCTGACCGAAGAAATGCTGGCGCGATTTGACTCTCGCGCTGCAACTTACGACCGGGAGAACCGCTTCTTCGATCAAGATTTCGAGGAACTCCGTGCAGCGGGGTATCTGGCCATGCCGATTCCGGAGAAATTTGGCGGGCCCGGCTTAAGCCTTGCCGAAGTGTGCAGCGCGCAGCGCCGGCTCGCCTATTACGCACCTGCAACTGCACTCGCGGTGAATATGCATCTCTATTGGATCGGAGTTGCGGCCGACCTCTGGCGTCGCGGAGACACTTCGCTTGAATGGATGTTACGCGAAGCCGCCGCCGGCGAAATTTTCGCAGCCGGTCACGCCGAGACTGGCAACGACATCCCCTTGCTGCTTTCCACGACAAAGGCGGAACGGGTTGATGGTGGTTATCGCTTCACGGGACGCAAACAGTTTGGCAGCCTCACGCCGGTCTGGACGCGTTTCGGCCTCCATGGCATGGACAGCAGCGACCCGGGCCTTCCGAAGATTGTCCACGCGTTCATGCCGCGCGATAACGGCGGCTACATGATTAAGGAAACCTGGGATGTGCTCGGCATGCGTGCCACGCGCAGCGACGACACGATCCTCGAGAACGCATTCATACCGGATCGGTATATTGCGCGTGTGGTTCCGGCTGGCGGTGCTGGCATTGATGCGTTCGTCCTGTCGGTGTTTGCCTGGGCGCTGATGGGCTTCGGGAATGTTTATTACGGGTTAGCCAAACGCGCTCTCGACAAGAGCATCGCTACCGTCCGGAGCAAGAACTCTGTCGCTCTCTCGCGCTCGATGGCTTACCACCCCGAGATTCAGCACGCCATTGCGCAGATGGTGATCGGGCTGGAATCCATCGGCCCGCATCTGGACCGGATCGCGGGCGATTGGTCGGATGGTGTCGATTATGGCGCCGAATGGCCATCGAAGATCTTCGCCGCTAAATATCTTGCGGTCGAAGGGTCCTGGCGTGTCGTCGACCTCGGGCTCGACGTCGCTGGCGGCGGTGGCATATTTCGATCCTCGGGATACGAACGCTTGCTCCGAGACGCACGTCTTGGGCGAATTCATCCTGCCAGTGCCTTCTTGACTCACGAGGTCGTTGGCAAAACTGCGCTCGGGATCAGTCTTGATGAGCAGCCTCGATGGGGCTAAGATGGACGGGCGGCACAGAAGTTCGCCTGCGTCCGGACTTGCGTGTATTGTTGGTTCCGCTCGCGTGTAACGTGACGATGGCAACCCCAGCGACAGAGGCGAAGGCGCAGTACTCGGCAATTTTGCTGGGTGCGACGGGGAACGTGGGCGGACGCATCGTGCAGCTTCTGATTAAGAACCCGCTGTGCAAAAGGGTGGTGGTGGTGACGCGCCGCAAGACGGACGCCTTCACCGACCCCAAGGTCTCCGAGGTGGTTATCAACATGGACCGACTCGAGGACGAGGTTGCGCCGCACGCCCAGGAAGTCGACGTCGCGCTCGTCGCGTTCGGCGTCGGCAAGGGCAGCGCGACGATGCCCGAGGCGGAGGTGCGCAAGGTCGAAATCGCTTACCCCCAGGCCTTTTGTCGCGCCGCCAAGGCTGGAGGCGCTCGTGTGTGCGGGGTCATGACAGCAGCGGGCGCGGACCCAGAGGCCGGGATGAAATACGCGAAGATCATCGGCGAGAAGGAGAAGGCTGTCGAGTCCGTCAATTTCGACTTCCTTGGAATCTACCGTCCCGCCGTCATTCTGGGCAACTCCAACACGCCGGGCACCCTTGGCTACGTCATGCCACTGCTGCATTGGGCCATGCCGTCCAGGTATCACTCGATCCACAAGAACGACCTCGCGCGCGCGATGGTGGCGCAGTCGGAGCAAGCGTTCGTCGCGATGACGCAGGGCAACGCTTCCAAGGAGGCGACCGTGAAAATTTTCGAGTACGAAGATATGGCGCCCTTCTTCCTGAAGGGCGAGAGCGACGAGCCTTAACCGCATAGATCGGCTGCAGCGCGGCGCATAACTCCGCGATCGCCAGATGAGTGCGCTCAATGCCCAGTGTCTCTACCTGAGTGCTTGTTTGGCGGCGGTTGAAAATTCAAACTGGGCGGAGGCCGAGCTACGGGCGCTTACGCTTCCGGCTCCGTGTCGAGGTGCGGAAGCAGAGGGAACTCCGCTTGGTAGCGCCCGCGGTACCGAATTGCGCTCGGTGCCGGCGATGGATTGCACCAATGCCGATTCACGCACCACCGCAGCAACTTAGTGCACGCGCACGCCGTTGCTTGTGACCATCGCAGGCAATGGACCCACCACTACCGTCCGGACTTCTTTGCCGTTGTTCACCACGACTATGCGTAATGTGAGCTTTGGCTCGCCTTGGTTTTCCAAGGTCATGGTTCCGTTGCAATGATCGTCAAGCGTGTACATCCCGGTTCCGGGGCGATTTACAGCGCTAGGCGGATACCCGGAAATCGACCCATGAATATTGTCTACCTGGCTCAGAGTTCCATCGCCATTAAATATTGTTAGAGCCACGCCGATGATTTGCTCGATGGGGCCGTTCGGTCCGCTCGGTCTGGTTCCGGTGATCGAGAACCCGTAATCGCCTTTCAATGTCTCCAAACTGCAACTGTGGTGGTCGTACCAGTCGTCTGCACAGAGGGGCACGGTCAAAAACAGCAATGTCAAAAGAGTTCTTTTCATGGTTGGTCCTTTCAGTCTTGGTTGGGGGCCCGGGGACAAACATCAACGCTCGGAGTTCCCCAATGGGAATAAACTAAAGGCAACGCTGGCCAAATCTTCCTGAGTTTGGTCTGAAAATTATCTGAAACAGCCGTCAAACCGTATGAATGGGCCAACATCTGGCACGAAGATTCGGCGTTTGGGACCGTTCAGGCTCGACCTGGAACAGCGAGCGTTGTTTCGTAGCGCAGATTTGGTGCCGCTGACTCCCAAGGCGCTCGACACGCTGATCGTACTCGCCGCCGAACCCGGCCGGATTTTCGCCAGATCGGAACTGATCGCCAGAGTGTGGCCCGATACATTCGTCGAAGAGAACAATCTCGATCAAAACATCTCGACCCTTCGAAAAATGCTGGGTGCCGAAATCAGTATCGAAACGGTGCCCCGACGGGGGTATCGGCTGCTGGTTCCCGCGACGGAAGCTCCGGTTTTCCAGACCTTCGCCTCGCAAACGGTGACAGCACCGGCGGGCACCGGGGGAATTCGAGAGCGTTCCCGCCGGCGTAGGCCTTGGCTGGCCGCTGCCGCCGTAGCGCTCGCGATTTCTGTCTCGCTGGTTTGGACTTTCTCAAGAGTTCCGGGGAGGGTTGGGTCCAGAGCGCTTGACTCGCTGATTGTTCTACCGTTTCTCAACCTGAGCGCAAGTCCGGAGAACGAATACTTCGCTGACGGATTGACGGAAGAGTTGACCAGCAATTTGGCCCGCGTGAAAGGCTTGCGTGTGGTGGCTCGAACCACAGCATTCCAGTTTCAAGGTAAGCCGCGGGATATCCGGGAGATCGGAAAGCAAATCAAAGTCGCGGCGGCTGTCGAAGGCAGCGTTCGATGGCAGGGCAGCCGCGTCAGGGTGGCCGCTCAACTCAACAGCGCAAGAGACGGATTCCACATATGGGCGCGTACCTACGAGGGAGATGCAACGGATGTTTTTCGCATTCAAAAGCAGATCGCCCAGGATATTGCCGACGCTCTGAGCGGGGAATTGCGGTATTCGGCGCTGCCACGTGCGGGAACGGAAAACCTGAAGGCCAGAAACCTGTATTTGGAAGGGATGCATTTGCGGGATACAACCGAACCCTCGTCGGTTCGTAAAGCAATTCTAGATTTCCAGCAAGCGCTGCAACTCGATCCTAACTACGCCGCCCCGCAAGCCGGCTTGGCGAATTGCTACGCGATCCTGGCCTGGAGCGGAGATATGCGCCCGGCTGTCGCCTACAAGCTGGCTGAAGCGGCTGCCGATCGAGCGCTCGCACTGGATGACAACTTGTCAACGGCGCATGAAAGCAAAGCGATCGTAGAACTCCTATTGGATTGGGACTGGCCAAAAGCTGGAAAAGAATTTCAGAGGGCGCTTGACCTCAATCCCTCAGATGCCGATGCGCACCATTGGTACTCCCACTACCTGGTGGTTGCGAACAGAATTGACGATTCGCTCGCAGAGAGTCAGCGTGCAATCGAGCTCGACCCATTGAATTTCCTGATCAGCGCTCATCTGGGCTGGCACTACTGGAAGGCCGGCCAGTATGAGGCGGCTGTCGAAGCATCGAAAAAAACGCTTGAATTGGACCCGCATAACACTAATGCTCTGGCACAAATGGCAGAGGCGTACGAGCACTTGAATGACTTTCGGAATGCGGCCACAACCTGGCGCAAAGTTGACGGCTACGGGGAATTCGGGCTTCTGCCTGAAATCGCGTGGAGACAAGAGATGGCCCCTCGGTACTTTAGTTGCCGGCTCGATCTGCAGAAGCGTCTGCCCGAGCCCGACGAGTACGAAATAGCGCGTTTTTTGGCACGGCTAGGACGGCAAACAGAGGCGCTTGACGAATTGGAGTTGGCATACGCTCACCGAAATGCTGGCATGATCTACCTGTTGCACGAATCCTATTTCGACGGTCTGAAAAACGACGCGCGATGGAGCACCCTGATTTCCTCTATGCACCTGAAGTGAAGCTTGCCAGAACTATTTCGCTATATCCACGGAAATCGCGAAGGCGGTTGAAAATTCAAACTGGGCGGAGGCCGAGCTATGGGCGCAGGAACTCCGCTCGCTGCGCGCGCGGTTCTGAAGGATCAGCCCTCGCGTAAGGCCACCAACGGATCGACGCGACTTGCCCTGCGGGCCGGGAGATAACAGGCCAACAGGGCGACTGCCAGCAGCACCACTGCCGCTGCCGCTACGCTGATGGGATCGCCTGCACTTACGCCATACAGCATCCGGCTGACCAGACGCCCGACCAGGAGCGCCGCCACTAAGCCAATCAGCACGCCTGTCACGACCAGCGACATGCCCTGTTTCAGAATCAGGCGAAGCACGCTCGATTGGGCCGCGCCTAAGGCCATGCGCAATCCGATCTCTCGTTTGCGCTGATTGACGGAATACGCCAAGATGCCGTATAAGCCGATATTTGCCAGCCCCAGCGCCAGCAGCCCGAACACGCTCAGCAAAGCGACGCCCATTCTGGGTCCAAACAAGCCTCCGTCGATGATTTGGCGGCCGGTTCGCGGGTTGCTGACCACAATTTGCGGCCCGGTCGAGTGTATTTCGCGCTCAACGGGGAGCATTATCTGCTGTGGATCTCCCTGCGTGCGCACATACAAGGCCATCACGCCGCCATAGTTCTGTTCGAGAGGCACATAGACGCAAAGTTGAGGCGGCTCCCCCCAATCGGTATAGCTGGCGTTTCGCGCTACACCAACAATCTGCCGCATCTGTTTCTCGCCCGGAAGCTGTATGCGCTTCCCTAATGCGTTTCCGCGCGGCCAATACTCGCGCGCCATCTTCTCATTGACAATGACTACCGGCGTAGAGTCCTCCTGGTCCAGGTTCGTGAACTCGCGCCCGCTTTCGAGCGCCACGCCAGCAGTCTCGAAATAATTCGTGTCTACTGTGTCGACAATGGTCGAGATTTTGTCTGCTTGCGATCGCGGTTGATGACCTTCCACCTGCAATCCACTTACGCTTCGCGCCCAGAGGGGCATGTTCGACGCCCAGGAAACGGACTCGACGCCGGGAACTCTGGAGACGCGCTCGCGGACGTCCTTGCCGAATGCTTTGATCCGCGGCTTTCCGTACCCAGCCTGCGCCGGGTTTGTGAAGAAGACCGCAAGATGCGCCGTCTGGAAGCCGGGATCTATGTCGTAGGCTCGCGCGATGCCTCGCAAGAACAGGGCGGCCGTCGCCAGCAAGACAAATGAAAATGCGACCTGGCCCACCAGCAGAACGTTTGCGGGCGTAACCCTGTTTCGGCTTCTGCTCGTGGTTCGAGATTCCTCCTTGAGGGTTTCCGCGACGCTGGCGCGCGAAGCCTTGAACGCCGGGAAGGTCCCGAACAGGAAGCCCGTCGCGAGGGAGACCACCAGCGCAAAGGCAAAGACGGTGGTATCGAGCTTCGGCGTTATGAAATTCGCCGATGAGGGCAGAGCCCCGAATAACAGATGGAGACCCGCATACGCCATGAAGATGCCCGTAAAGCCGCTGAGCAATCCCAGCAGCACGCTCTCCGTGAGGAGCTGACGCACCAGCCTCTGGCGGCTTGCTCCCAGGGCGAGGCGGATGACCATCTCCTGTTGCCTTGCCGCTGAGCGCGCCAGCAGTAGATTCGTGACGTTCGAGCACGCGATCAACAAAACGATGCCCACCACGATTAACAATCCGGCGCCGGCAGTGAGAATCTGCGTGGAGGTGCTGCCGGTGTTGCCCAACAGAACATCACGGACCGGCACTACCATCACCGTGTGGCCGCCATCGATGGCCGGATATTCGCGCGCCAGATCCGCTGCCACCACCGTCATATTGGCTTGCGCCCGGGCCATCCTAACACCTGGGTCGAGCCGCCCTACGCCTTGAAAAAAGGCCTTGCCGCGATCGCTGAGCGCATCCCGCATCTCATTGGGCAATAACTGTTCCGCCATGCTGGCCGGTACCCACAAATCAGGACCGAAAATTCCATTCACTCCAATGAAATGGGGCGGAGCAATCCCAATCACGGTAAGGGCAACGTGATTGACTGACAGGGTCCTGCCAACGATATCAGCGGCACCGCCGAAGCGGGATTGCCAGGTACCGTAGTTCATTACTGTCACAGCGTGCGCGCCACGGCTGGTGTCCTCGTCAGGCAAAAAGAAGCGGCCGGCGGCGGGCTTCAGGCCCAGGGTGGAGAAGTAGTTGCCTGTTACCAACTCGCTGAACATCCCCGCCGAAGAGCCACCCGTCGCCTGCCAGGTGACAGGTCGCGAAGACGTGTAGCCGGCCAGCGAGCGGAAGACTCGGTTCCGAGCTTGATAATCCTTCAGATCCGGGTAGGAGAGCGGCAGAGGTACGCTCGATTTTCCCTGGCTCCGCTCTTTCATTAAGCCGACCGCCGCCAGCCCGGAGGAGTCCGGAACCGGCAGAGGATTCAAAATCAGGGTGTTAATGACAGTGAACACCGTCGTGTTCGCGCCAATCCCGAAACCCAGCGTCAGAACCACGAACACCACGAAGAGAGGGCTTTTCCGCATGGTGCGTGCGGCATAGCGCAGGTCTCTCCACAGGACCTCCATGAAATTACTGACCCCTAAGCTGCCTGGTTCTGTTTCACCTGCCGGCACCGGGTCGTATTTCGGCATACGCGGCGCCCTCGCCGACTCTGTCCGCAGCGGATACGTGTTATCCAACTCCGAGAGCGCGTCCCGGTACGCTTCTTCGTCGCTTGCTCCGCCGCTTCGTAGTTCGCGATAGCAATCTTCGAGATGCTGCGAAAATTCCTCGACGAGATCCGATTCGGCGGTTGGCTCCAGGCGCAACGGCGCGATCCGATCCTGAACAATACGCTTCCAATCAGGCATGTTCGACTCCTGTAACCAGACTCATGGCGGTGACGAATTCCTTCCAGCTCTTTCGTTGAGAGCGAAGCACCTTTCGACCTTCCGCGGTCAGGCTGTAATAACGCCTTCGTCTCTGCTCCGCCTTTTCCACCCAACGGCTTGCGATCCAGCCCCGATCCTCCAGCCGGTACAGCAGCGGATAAAGGGAGGTGACGTGAAATCGCAAAAAGCCGCCCGATCGGATCTGGATCAGCTTTGAAATGTCATAGCCGTGGCGCGGCTGATCGTCGAGCAAGGACAAGACGAGAAGCTCGGCGCTTCCTTTTTTCCATTCCTGATCCGGTGAAGTTGTGGCCATATTTGTCGTCCCCTAATATAGGACTCACAAATATGACGAGGGCTTCCGGCGATTTGTTCCGCCGAGTTGGAAAAAGATGTGAGCGGCTTCGCGTAGCCGATGAGACGGTCCGGCTATAGGAGCTCTACATATCCTTCTGTTCCGTGCACGCGAATTCGTTGTCTATCCCGAATCAGCTTGGTAGCGTTTTCTACTCCCACAACTGCTGGTAAGCCATATTCACGTGCGATCACCGCTCCATGGGTCATCAGTCCACCCACTTCGGTCACCAGGCCTTTGATGGATACAAACAACGGTGTCCAGCTCGGGTCCGTGAAGGAGGTGACCAAGATATCGCCCTCTTCCAGGGCAGCATCTTCGAGGTTCAAGATGACACGGGCGCGTCCCTCTCTCACGCCAGACGAAACAGGAAGACCCACGATGGCGCCGGGTGGTAGATTTTCTCGTTTGTACTCGCCGGCGACGATTTCCCCATCGGAGGTGATGACACGCGGTGGGGTCAGTTTTTCATATGATCTGTGCTCGTCTTTTCGCTTGCTAATGATCCGGTAATCCAGTTCATGGGTGCGTACCACTTCACGAAGCTCCTCAAAGGCGAGATAGTCTATATCTTCCGTTTGATGAATCACTCCGGCTTCTACCAGACGTTCGGCTTCCTTTCGTAAAGCCTGCTTGTAAATGAAGTAGCGAGTGACGATGGCGTATTTCGGGTATTCCCGATAACCGCTCAGATTCCGAACCAGGTCGATCATCCGTTTTGTTTCTTTGGCTTTTTCTTCCCCATCCGGCAACTGCTTCAGTCGTTCCAATAACTCGTGCTCTTTATTCAAAGCCGCCTGTCGCCCTTGCTCAAATCTCGTATGGCTGGCGCCAGGCTTAAAATTCTTGATATTGCTCAGAAGCATCGGGACAAGCGTCAGCGGCTTTTCGCTCCAACGAGGTCTGGTGATATCGATTTCTCCGGCACATCGCATTCCGTATCTATCGAGATAGGCATAAATGGCGTCGCGGGATTCCTGTCCGCCATCAAAGCGGACCAACTCATCCAAACAGCTGTCCTCGTTTACCTGTTGCAAGTAATCGATTACTTCCGGATGAGGACGAATCACATCTGCGACATCCAACAACTCCAGACCCATTTCCGACGTGATGTTATTGGGTACAGATTGAGCAAGCGTGTCGGCTGCATTTCTCTCACCCAGCCACTCCATCATTCTTTCGTTGATCCACGACGCCGCATTCATGGCAGTCGTGATTACCCCAAGACAGTGTGAGTCAAACGTGCTCTTCTTGAATTTCTGGAGGTCTTCAAGGATAAAGTTAAGGAGGGCCGGTCCCGATTTCGTCTGGATGTCGCGTCTTAACTCGTCGATGGAGTCTTGGCTGCTTTTAATCAGATCGGAAACGACTTCGGGATCGTAGTCGCTTAGCGTTTGAAAGCCAACCGGCCACCCGGCTGGATTGCTCTTGCTGGAACTCGGTTCTTTGCTGTCATTCGCTGGCGACTTTATGAAGTCTCCCCGCTCCAGGATTGTCATCAGTGCGTCTTTGATGAGCGGATCGGATTTTCCCAGGACGTTGACGATGATGTCTCTTTTAGCGGGCGAGGCCAGCTCTTGTGTAATGTCAACAAACAACCTTCCACCCGCAATAGGCATGGGTCGAGCGGCTGTTAACTGGAAAAACGACAAGCCCAGTGGTTTCAAGGCGTCGGTCATCATCTGCTGATGGCCGACAGATACATAAACGTGATTTTCCCGATCGTTTGCTTCCGGGATCGGGAATAAGTTAGTGATGGGCCGGCTCTGGACGATGTAGAAAGTGCCGCTCTCCAAGCACCATTCGATGTCCTGCGGCTGGCCGAAATGTTCTTCGATCTTTCGGCCTATGTGCTCGAGCTGCAAAATCTGCTGATCGGTGAGCGCTTGCCGATTCTGCCACTCCGGCTCAATCTCCTGCTGTTTCGTGCCGCCCTCTTGTAAAGCCAATACAGCTAGCTTCTTAGTGGATATCTTCTTCGCGATGAGCTCGCCGTTGCGCACGTTGTAGACGTCGGCATTCACGAGACCGGAGACTAAGGCTTCGCCCAGGCCGAAGCTGGCGTCGATGAACGACACTTTCCGGTTGCCAGTAACGGGATCGGCAGTAAACAAAATTCCTGCCGTCTGCGGGAAGATCATCTTCTGCACCACCACAGCCATTCGAACATTGCGATGATCGAAGCCGTTTTGCATGCGGTAGGTGACCGCCCGCTCGGTATACAACGACGCCCAACATCTGCTGACGTGCTTTAGGATTGCTTCCTTCCCAACGATGTTCAAATACGTATCCTGCTGGCCCGCAAAGGAGGCTGTCGGCAGATCCTCAGCAGTTGCGCTGGACCTTACTGCATAGGCGTTTTCTTCTCCCAGACGGCAGAGATGGCGGGCGAGCTCTTCTTGAATGTCTGCAGGGATGACTGTCGCTTCGACGAGCCGGCGAACCTCGCCGCTGAGCTCACTGATTTTGTTCCGGTCTCCGATCGTGAGAAGCGATAACCGATCAAGCCGTTCGTTGATGGGCGGCGTCGCCCCAATGATTCTCTGAAAGGCTTCGGTGCAAAGACAAAAGCCATCTGGAACGGATATTCCTTCAATCTTGGAGAGTTCCCCCAGGTTCGCGCCCTTGCCGCCAACGAGCGTAACTTTGCTCTTGTCGAGGTCGTGAAAACCAAGCACGGACGAATTCATACGCTTACTGCCGCACCCAATATGCTCATTGCCTCAGGCTAACCGAGGCCGGGGTAAAAATCGAGTGTTCCGAGCGATCAAATACAAACTATATGTGTCTTGATATGAATAAGTTAGACTGATCGCAGCGCAGATTGCTATCCTTAAATCGGGCACACCACTAACTCCTTAGCTTGGCGTGACGACCGAACAAGGGCCCAAACTCAAAATCAACGGACAAGTCGCTATGGGCGCTTACGCTTCCGGCTCCGTGTCGAGGCGGTGCGAAAGCAGAGGAAATTCCGCTTGCTAGCGCGCGCGGTTCTGAAGCAGCGGGGAGGAAAGCAGGAGCAGAGCGATCTGGTGCGCAGCTATCGTCCGCTGAGCTTACCCAGTGCGCAGCGAATCTGCCGAGTCGGCGCACCGGCGTATTCCGGGAACTGTGTCGTGCCGATGTGTGCAATGTAGCCGTCAGGACGGATCAAGATCCGAGTTCCCTCGGGTGTGACGATCTCGGTCGCATGACCACCACGCAAATGATCGAAGAGCCTGCTGCCGTCGTTGAGCCGGCTGTCGGGCATTCGATCCCCCGGATGCAGGCTTCCAATCGTGACGCCGGAGGAAAGGGAGCTCGTTCGATAGTGCAAGGCTAGCTGGTTGGTTGCGTCGCCGCGCTTGATAGACCGTGTTTGGTACAGGCGTTTGCTCAAACCGAGGACGGCTGCGGCGACGGGGAGGCGCTCGGCTTCGTATGTGTCGAGTAGCGAATTGGGAGCACCGCGCAAAACGTGAGCGAGTTTCCAGCCCAGATTGTAGGCATCCTGAACGGCCGTGTTGAGGCCTTGTCCACCTGTCGGAGGGTGTACATGCGCCGCATCCCCCGCGAGGAACACACGTCCGAAGCGGAAGCGATTGACCATGCGCACGTTCGGCCGGTAAATCGAACTCCAGTTTACCCGCACGATGCGATACCCGGTGAGTCTGTGCACCGCACTCTCGATGTCCGGTCCAATCCTCTGCGATTTCGCAGTCAGTTGGAATAGCGCCGTGCCAAGCAACGGGCAAAGACCCACAGGCGAGCCTCCGGTAAAGGGCCAGATATGCCAGTCCCGGCGGTCGAGTCCTTCAACCTCGACGTCAGCGACCAACATGGGTTTTTCATCGATTGCTTCGCCCTCCAGATTCAGGCCAAGCACTTTTCGCACCGTGCTACGCCCGCCGTCGCAACCGACGAGAAAGCCCGCCCGCACGGTTTCGCCAGTGGAGAGCGTAGCCTCGATTTCGTTTTGATGCTGCCGGAATGTTGTCAAAGCTTTTCCGAATTCGACTTGGCCGCCCAAAGCGAATAAGCGCTCGCGCATGATAGATTCCGTGCGCGATTGCGGCAGCAGCCAGAGGTTTGGATAGGGTACGTTCTCCGTTGGCGGCCTGGTGCTACCTAGCGAGCCTGCCCGCAGCGAAACGGGACCGACGTGAATCCGGAACTTGGGATAGGGTCCGCCGGCGGCTAGGATCGCATCGATGATGCCGAGGTCTTCCAGGATCTCCAGAGTGCGAGGCTGGATCCCTTTGCCGCGCGAACCAGCGAAGGGTGTTTCCGCGGCATCGATGAGGCGGAACGCAATCCCGCGACGCGCGAGATCCAGCGCGAGCGTCAATCCTGCCGGGCCTGCGCCAGCAATCAGTACTGACTTCTGGTACATCGTACGAATAAAGTTTAGTCCGAAAGGTTGGAAACGCGCGATCACCGAAATCGCCAAGCGGACGCACGCGCTGTTTTACCCGCGTGTGACGGCCCGAGCGTAACGGGCCAGTCGCTACGGGCGCTTACGCTGCCGGCTCGGTGTCGAGGTGGTGCGGAAGCAGAGGAAACCCGCTTGCTAGCGCGCGCGGTTCTGAAGGAGGGCGCAGGCGTCCCGCCTAGTGGCGAAAGCTCGCTGGGACTGGAACTCCTGGTTGACCGACTGCGTGATATCGTCAGCGCCTGGAGGTCATGCGTGCTCTGGTTCTACGAATCTTTCTTTCCCGTTCTGTGGATCGCCTTTCTTATCTATTGGCAGATCAAAGCCGTCCGTACGAAAACGACCCAGCGTCTCGAGCCCGCCGCCTCGCGTATCCTGCGCGCCCTCACCTTCCTGATCGCGATCATCCTGCTCTCGACAACTCGCATCCCGCTGCGCTGGCTGTATCTTCAGCCCTGGCCGGCTGGGCTTTGGCCCTTCTGGCTGGGAGCCAGCGTCATGGTCGCCGGCCTTCTCTTCGCCGTCTGGGCGCGAGAACACCTCGGAACCAACTGGAGCCGCTCCGTCACGATAAAGCAAGGCCACGAGTTGATCACCAGCGGGCCCTATGCGGTCGTCCGTCACCCGATCTACACCGGGATTCTGGCCGGGTTTCTTGGTACCGCGATCGCCCTCTCCCAGCTGCGCGGATTTATCGCTTTCGCCCTTATCGTCCTCGTGCTCTGGCTCAAGCTCCGCATGGAGGAGCAATGGATGCGCTCCCAGTTTGGGGAGACATACGCCGCCTATACCCATCAGACCGCAGCGTTAGTGCCTTACCTCTTCTGATCGCCTGCGGTATTAACTTCTACGGGCAAAGTACATGGTCCCGAGGCGAGATCTTTCGAAGGTCAGAGTATCGCGGAGGCCGAGCTATGGGCGCTTACGCTTCCGGCTCGGTGTCGAGGTGGTGCCGAAGCAACGGAATGCCCGCTTGCTAGCGCGCGCGGTTCTGAAGCAATGGAGGGCGATACGCAAGAATGCTCAAACTTCCGGCCGTCGGCGTTGTCGGTTCCTCTTGGAAAATGGCGGTTATCGGTCGTCACAATCCCCGCCATGCTCCGGCCGGAGCTTGTGATCGTAGATGTAGTTGCCAATGCGGGTCCCCAGCAGCGCGCCTGCGTCCTGATCGGTGCGGAAATGGATTCCTCCATAAACGCGCGCATCCGAGATGTCATCGGTGATCTCCTCGAGTCTTGAGTAATGCCGCGTCACGCCTGGGAGCGCCGGCGTCGACAGGGTAATCGAGAACGGGCCCTCGCCATAGATCTTCTCCATCACTTCTCTCGCAGCGTTGCTTAAGGTGCCATGGGCGGAAGGATAGGAGGGGAAACAGGGCGTCGTGATCAGGGGCTTGAAGCTGGGGTCCGGAGTGGTCTTGTCATTGCCGTCATCGGCAGCATCGTGAATCGCGGTTTCCGGCCGCCAGAATTTGTACAGGTACTTGTTGTAAAAGGTCGCAACGGCCGCATCACTGATGGCCATGTTGATGAGTGCAAAGTCGCGCGCGTTCTCAGATAAGGGCCGCGGCTTCGCGGTGGTGATCTGTCTTGCGGCGTCGTTAAAGATGAGGACTGGGATCTCATAGTCGTAGAACAGGGCTACATTCGTCTCGTCCTGCGACCGCTCGGTGCTGTTCACGTCACCGAACTCCTTCACCTCGTCATAGGCTCGCGTATACCGGCCACTGGTGAGGGCGGGAGGTGGACGCAGAAAGAACTGGCTAGCGCTCCGGATACCGAAGGGCGTCACGTTCTGCCAATTGAAGAACACTCCACCGGCAGCGGGGCAACTGGGCGTTAGTTGCCAATCCCCGGGATTGAACGAGGTGGGTAGAAAAAATTCGAGCGGGCTCGAACCGTCGTTCGCCCGCGCGGCGATCATGGCGGCAGCAGCGGCCTGGCCTGTAGCAATTCCTGCCGTTTTCGCGTGGCCGTCCGGAATGGCCGCGAGCGAACTTGCGTACGCGGCATTCAGTGTAGAGAGGCTGGCAGGGAAGTAATTACTAAGGACTCCATAAGCGGCAGCGACAGCGGCGGCTTCCGGCGACGCATCGTGGGGCGCGGTTATCGTTCCGAGGTACGGCTTGTATCGTCTTGTGATCGCGTTGACCGCCTCGAATACGGCAAGTTGAGTAATCGCCGCAGATCGAGCCTGCGGGAAGGGGGGTTGCGAGCTGACCGTGGCCTGCATGATCGCGTCCCAGTCCTGAACGACGTCGGATTTGCCGGTGAATGGGATAAACAGCAATACCAACAGACCGCAGAAGGGTTTCCACAACTGTTTCCTGCTCATTGTCCTCACCTTTGGCTGGTTGAGCCTGGCGAACGCTATCTGATTGAGGGGCAGAGCCGTCGTGATCGCCGTATCATTCCAGTCGATGACCGGGTTCTGCGCCTCCGCTTTCCCAATTACCGCGCCGGTTGTGGCCGCGGTCCCTAAAACTCGTTTTCCATTGATCATGTGAGCCTCCGGATAGTGCAGACTTGTTGTATCCGCCACCAACGTGAGAGTACGGCGTAACCACCGCGAATGTCCTTCGCAGATTCGGAAGAAATTTGGATAAAATCCTGAAATCGGTATGGCTCAGTCAAGTCAAAGCCTGAAATTTGGACCTTACCGGCTTGACCGGGACCAGCGCCTTCTCTTCAGAGGCAGCGAAATTATCCCCCTCGCGCCTCGGCTTTATGACACCCTGTTGGCGCTGGTTGAGAGTGACGGCAGGGTCGCTGATAAAGAAGACCTGCTCAGACGGGTTTGGCAGGACGCATTTGTAGAGGAAGGCAGCCTGGCAAGGAATGTTTCCACTCTGCGCAAGATGTTGGGCGAGGGTCCGCGGGACCACAAATATATCGTCACGGTCCCGAAACGCGGTTACCGTTTTGTTGCAACATTGACGACCTCGCGAGCTTTGGATCAACAAGACGCCGGAGCCGATTCGATGTGGTCTGGCCCTGCATCGACCCAAACTTCAACTGGCGAAGGAAACGGCACAACATCCTCCACCACCCATCCGGCTTCAGAGGGGCGGGCTCAGAACTTCGTGGGTCGCGACCTCGAGATGAAGCGGCTGGAAGGGCATTTCGAAAACATGCTCGGGGGCGGCGGCAAGCTCGTTTTTCTCACCGGCGAAGCCGGTATAGGCAAATCCTCACTGGCTGAACGGTTTATAAACTCGATTCACCCTCGGCATCCGGAATTGCGCGTTGCGACGGGTCGCTCTGTGGAGCAATACGGCCCGGGCGAATCCTATCTTCCGTTTTTGGACGCGCTTTCCGGATTGGTGCGTGAGCACGGACATCAGATCAGGAATCACCTGCGCAGACAAGCCCCGACCTGGTGTCTGCAGTTGCCGGCCTTCAATTCGGAAGCAGAAACGGAAGCACTGCGGTCCGAGACGGCGGGGGCAACGAAGCAGCGCATGTTGCGCGAGATCGGAGATGCCCTGGGGGCGCTCTCGCTTGACGCTCCGCTGCTTCTACTTCTTGAAGACCTGCATTGGGCGGATCGTCCCACCATCGACCTGCTGCGACATCTATGTCACCGGGTAGAGACACAGAGGGTACTGGTGCTCGCCACAGTGCGTCCTGAAGGTATCCAGATCCCGAATCACGCTCTGAAGAACTGCATCGCGGACATGAAAGCCCGGCACTCCTGCGACGAGATCGCGATGGACCCGCTCACCGACGACCAAGTCCGCATTCTTCTTTGCCGCCGATTCGAGCCAAATCAGTTTCCGGACGAGTTTGCGTCCCTGATGTGGAAGAGGACGGAAGGCAATCCTCTGTTTACAGTAAGCCTGCTGGATTTTCTCGCCTGTTCCGGCGACATCGTTCATGACGGGGTGAACTGGAATATGGCGAGCCCTCCGGCTCAGATGGTGCAGAAGATCCCGGGCAGCGTTCGCGCGATGATCCGCCAGAAGACCGAGGTGCTCGATCCCGACGCCCGCCTGGCACTGCAGTACGCCAGCATCCAGGGCGAGGAGTTCCTCTCCAGTGTTGTCGCCCGGCTGCTTGATACCGAACCGTTGCGCGTCGAAGAAGGGCTTGTATCTCTCGCTCAAAACCACCGGCTGATCCGAGTTCTCGGGGAAGAAGAGTTGCCGGATGGCGCTCTGGTGACGCGCTATGCCTTTGCGCACGCGCTTTACCAGAATGTTTTCTATGAAGAGATCGTTGCGGCGCGACGAACACAGTTACACGCTATCGCGGGCGAGCAGTTGCTGAAACATTACGGCAACGACCTGGCGCCGCGCATTGCCGGGCAACTCGCGATGCATTTCGAACGCGGGCGCAACTGGGCCAGGGCCGTCGAGTTTCTCATGATTGCAGCCGCCAATGCGCGAAGCATGCAGGCCAACAGTGAGGCCGAAGAGCATTACACGCACGCCCTCGAAGTGTCCGCAAGGCTGGCAGAGAACGCCCGTGCCGAGGCTCAGTTCAGGATTTACGAAAAACGCGCAGCGGTCTACCTGGGAACGAGCCGTTTCGATTTATCGATCGCCGACGGCCGAGAGATGACCCAACGTGCGCGCGCGGCAGGCTCGGCTGAACTCGAGTGCGCCGCGCTGTACACGCTCGGCAATACGTTTTTCTGGGCTCACCGCTTGGATGAGATGCAATCTACGCTTGTGGACGTCCTTCGAGTGTCCCCAGCGAACGAAGCCGGCCGCCTGCGCGCTCTTGCTTTGATGGCGCAGGGCCATCTCGCGTCCGGCGATTTGTGTCGGGCCGAGGACGAGCTGCGGACGTTAATACAATGTTCTCTTTCGCTCGACAGGAAGACGCTTCTCGACAGTCTCGATGTACGTGCGCGCCTTTCGTTTTTCCGCTCGGAATACGCAGATGCGGAACAGATGTTCCGGAAACAGATCGAGCTGGCGTTCGAGCTGAGTGACGCATTTGAGTTTGTAAAGGCGAATTATTTCCTCGGCCTCACGCTGGCGAATCTGGGTCGAGTGTCTGAGGCGTTTGGGGTGCTGAACTGTGCCATGGACATGGCGAAGCGCAATGGCGAAATTTTCTGGTTATCGCGCATGCCAAACGCGTTCGGCTGGATCCATCGTGAAATGCAGGATTTCGAGGGAGCGGAGGCTTTTGATCAGGAAGGCGCGTCCATTGGGCATGAAGCTGGCTTTGGAGAAGCCGAGGTCAATTCCGTGATCAATCTGGCGATGGATCACCTGCACTCGAAGGATCAGGCGACTGTTTGCTCCGCGATGAAAACCGCCGCGTCCCTGCTTTCACAGGACGCGTGGTTTCGGTGGCGCTTCGAAATCCGATTCCTTCATGTGCGAGCCGAGCAGACGTTGGCCAGAACAGACGCAATCGCGTTGCTCGAGAAAGCGACTGAATACGGCGCACACAAATACATCGTCATCGCGCGCACCTTGCTGTCGCGGATCGCGATGCTCTCCGCCGATTTCGACACGGCTGCTGAAGAGATAACAGGAGCATGTTCCATGCTTAGACGCTATCCTGCCCTTCTGTGTGCCTGGAGGGCGCATGCGATGCTCGGCCGAATTGAGATGCAATGCGGCAATCGTGATGCCGGCATTACGGCATACAGACTGGCCGTTTCAGACATCCGATATATCGCCGATCACGTTGATGACGAACGTTTGCGCAGTATATTCCTCAGCTCGGATGCAATCCGCGACGTACTGCGTGACGCGGGCGAACGAATATACACTGAATAGCAGCGCATGGTCTGCACCGATCCAGCGAGCGTTACGTACTCATCTCGACGAAAAGATGCCGGCTGAAGCCCAACCCTTGACCGAACGGAGCATTCTTGACTCGTGAGGCCGGCCATCCGGACAGAGGTCCTTCCTTGTATCTCAATAAACGCGATTAGAACGAAGCCGCCCGCGCGGCGGAAGCTACGCGTGCCGAGTAACCGGTAGACCGTGCAGAAGCCGCGAATACACACGAGTGAAGGCGAATGAGACGGGGCGAAACTCATGAGGCATACCGCTACTGCACGACTGAACGTACAGACGAGGTATGCCCTTTTGCCGCAGTCGATTCTAGCTGAAGTCTGACTAGAAGCTCCTGGAACCGGGGATCGTCGCGTAGGCCGTCGTAGACCGGTTCCGCTTTTAGGAACTGGAGGCCGTCCACACGCTGCTGGTAGGCCAGTTGGAGTTGCGCAATTGCTTTTTCTTTCTCTCCTCGATGGCAGTAGTACATGGCTTCGCGAACAGCATCAACCTTCTGATTATTCCTTCTCCGGATCTGCTCGTCTTCTTGCCAATATCCGGCCAAGCCCCCCCTCTCGTACGCACTGCGGCGAAGGGGTACCTCTTCCGGTACTCCGGACATGGCTTTCAGGTAGAACCTCATGGCTTGATCCGGCATGCCCTTCTTCTCATAACACTGCCCCAGCCAGTAATACTCGCCATAGGAAGTCGAGATAGTTAGTGCGTGCTTCGCCTGATCGATGGCTTCGTCGAAGTGACCTGCCAAATACAACGTCCACGTATACAATTGGTTACTTCTGTCGGAAAAAGGATCAATCTCTTGTGCCTTGCGTTCCTCAGAAAGGCCCTCATCCTTTTTGCCCATAGCTACAAGGAACATGCCGAAATAGGAGTGAGCAATGGCATAGTTGGGGTCCAAATCGATGGCTGTAGAGAACTGCTTCGCAGGCCCAATCCAGTTCCAGTCGCGAGAAAAGCCAATCTCGGCGAGTACCGCATGCGCATGAGCGTTGCCAGCATCGAGCTCGATCGCTTTGTTTGCCGCAATCTCAGCCTGATCAAAGTGTTCCTCGTGAAAGCAACGCCAGTCGCCGAGGGTGAAATAGGCATCGGCGAGACCGGAGTATGCTGGCGCGAAATTCGGGTCCTTGTCAATTGCCTTTTGAAAGTAAGCCAGGGCGTTTTCAAAGCTCCTGCATTCCAAGCGGTCAAAATAGGACGAGCCTTTCAAGTAGGCTTCATACGCCACCGGATCGACGGCGCGCTTTGGTCTGGCAACGCTGGTGGATTCACGATTTGTCACGCTGATCCCAATCTCAGTCGCAATTTGTCTTGCCAGTTCGTTTTGTAGTCCGACAACATCTCGAAGGTCCCGCTCATAGCTCTCGGCCCAGAGGCGCCGGTCGGGCTGGCCATCAATGAGCTGCGCCGTGATACGCACGTGGTCACCGGAGCGCAGAACCGCCCCCTCCACCACGGC
This sequence comes from uncultured Acidobacteriaceae bacterium, assembly GCA_963842195.1. GTDB lineage: Bacteria > Acidobacteriota > Terriglobia > Bryobacterales > Bryobacteraceae > Bog-105. The sequence goes on along the minus strand of CAWJFN010000013.1, from coordinate 719,708 downwards.
ATCCACTCCGAGCTCTCGAGCAATCTCAGGCAGTGGTGTTTTTGCACCTCTGTAGCGTTCCACGGAGGTATGGGAGATCACCCGCAGCTTGGTGGCCTTCGCAAGATCGGTGATCAGCTCGTCAGTCATCCCATCGCTGAAGTAGTCTTCCTCGGGATCGCCTGAGAGATTTCGTAACGGCAGCACCGCCAGTGAGTTCATCCGATGCGGCGCCTCACTTGCGAACCGTCGTTCGCGAGCGTGAGCTCCAATTCAAAAGGGCGATCGCCGCCAACGCGCCAACTGTGCAGGCCAGCGCAGCGAATCCCACTCGGGCAGCGATTCGTTTCCCGCCCCAGCGCGTTTTGGCCGGACCGGTAGAAGACGCTGCTGCCACCGGCAGGGTATTCCCGCTGACCGGAGCGATGAATCGATAGCCCCTTTTGGGCAACGTCTGCAGGAATCGCGGATTATCGGGGTTATCATTCAGAACCGTGCGGATCTGCCGGATCGCGTAATTCAGCCCACCCTCAAAATCGACAAAGGTCTCGGCGCCCCAAACTTCCTGAGCCAGTTCCTGCCTGGTGACAACCTCGCCTGGCCGGCGCAGTAGCAAAGTCAGAATCTTTGCTGGTTGAGGTTGCAGTTTGACGCACTCCCCGTTCTGTCGCAGATCACCGGTACGGCAATCGAATTCATAGCCCGCAAAACGCAGCGGTTCGAGGCTATTAGACGCCGTAGTCAAGTGCTTACCTGAATGAGGACTTATTATAACGGGGAAAGCCGCAAACCCGAAGCGATTAACATTATTGCGTTTTTAGCGTCCTCAGGAAAAACTCATCCTTTCCTCATCACGATTTTCTTTACTCCAACTGAGGAATCGCGCATGTTTTCCTCTGTGGGCAAGAAGTCGGCCGTGTTCGAAGCGATACGGTTTCGACCTTCGCCCCGAAGGAGCAATCACATGCAATTCCTACAATCCCCACTGTTGCGGTGTTTAGGGGGCGTTCTCATACTCGCTGGAACGGTAGCAGCCGAAGGCGAGGCATTGCACCGCCGGTAGGCGGCATGCTGCTGACCAACCTTGGCGCGGTGGACAAGAACACTACCATGGGGCCGGTAACGGGAGACCTCAAGGGAGCCGTCGGCGCCACGATCACCAACACGGTCGAAAGTGGAAGCACACTCGTGCTATACGTGCAGCACCACTGGGTAACGATTCAGGAGACACGCTCTCGCTCTTGCCCGCGAAGGCAACCACTTTGCAGGTGGCGCCCAATCCGCACTTTATGCAGTGGTGACCTATTCGGCCGAACTTGTCGGTGGGACGGGAAATACGAGAATGCAAACGGGCAACTCAATTTTATCGGAGAAGTCGATTTGGCCACCAACCAGGTTGTTCTCCGTTACACGGGCAAAGTCTGTTTCGACGAGCATGAGTAGCGGGCAACCCGGGCGCGAACCGTAACAGCACTCGCGCTACTGACTTTTGTCGAATGGGAGAAAAGGAAGCTTATGCAAATTCGTTTTAGCAGCCTCGGATTCATGCTTATCGGCGCGCTGTTCGCGGCGCAAGCCCTTGCGCAGGACCACCCGCACGAGCCACTGCGACCGTTCCCCGTTGTCCCATGGGCATTCGCGGATATTCGTGTCAACGTCATGGGCCCGAACACCGTAAAGATCGAGTGGGCACCGCTCACTGGCGCCGACCAGTACCGCGTATACCGCAACGGTATCGAGATTGGCCCCACCTATCCCTCGGCGCCGAATGCCACGGAGTCGATGATAATTTATGACTACACCGCACCCGCAAACTCCAACTTAGCTTTTTATCTGACGGCGGCTCACAGAACGACGATCACTGGGCTCCCCGGCACACCGAGTGCCGGCAAAGGGTTCGCGTCCGAGACACTTCTGCAGCAAAGCAACACCGTGACGGCGGTTACACCCGCCAGCCCCCAGTTCCCGGGCGACCGGGACTCAGTCCTCGCTGCATTGCTGGCCGGAAAGTTCGGGCTGCGCCAGCCGCTTTCGGGATTTGTTGATTTGCACACCCATCCACTCTCGTATCTCGGATTTGGAGGAAAGCTGATTTTCGGTGCAGTGGACTCGGACGCGCTGCTGCCAACCACACGAACGCTGTTTGGAACATCATGCTGGCCGCCGGCCAATGTCCCACGAAGCGAAGTCACTGCGATGGGACCTCCATTCGAAAACATCGTGTATGGACCGTCAGACCCTTTGGCTAACCCCTGCGGAGACTCGCTGAGGGCAGGGGTCGTTACGGCTCTCGAAGGCCTCTTGGGATCGCCGTGGTATCCAGGTCCAACTTACCTCACCTCGGGGCCCCCCGCCTTTCTCACATGGCCTGCTTGGAATGACGTCCTGCGGCAGAAGATGTGGGTCGATTGGATCCAGCGCGCGCACCAAGGCGGCCTTGGGGTAATGGTCGCTCTGGCAGTCAACAACAAACTACTCGGGGACATGACTGCCGGTCCTGGGGATCTGCCGACCAATGACAAAGGCACGGCCGATCTCCAAATCAGCGAGATGAAGAATTTCATCTCACGGCATGATTTCATGCAACTGGCGCTGAATTCCACGGATGTATACAACGCAGTCTCGAGCAAAAAGCTCGCGGTAGTCATCGGCGTGGAGATCGACCACATTGGAGATCTGGTCGGCAATGTGCCAGCCGCTGCAATTAACGCCGAGATCGATAGACTATACGCCGAAGGCGTCCGCTACATCTTTCCTGTTCATCTGGTCGACAACCCCATCGGAGCGAGCGCCGCATATAATGATTTGTTCGACGTCGCGAACGTCTACGAGAACGGAGTCGCGATGAGTCTGACTTGCGAATCCGGAATCGGCTATCGCTACACTCCGCCGAGCGCTGCGCTTACGGCTGCCGCCTTTGTGAAGCTCGGTACTTCAACCCCGGGAATTCCGGACGCGGTACCATGCCTCCCTGGGTACGGCAATGTGAACGCCGGAAGCCCGTCCGGCTTCGTCGGTTTGACGCCCGCCGGCAAGGCGGCTGTGCAACACATGATGGACCTCGGCATGTTGATCGATGTCGATCACATGTCGGAGCTTGCCGTGACCGATACGATTCTCTTGGCGGAGCAGAATACGCCGATCGCTTACCCGTTAATGAGCGGGCACAATAATCTACGCGGCAGCGGTGATCCGGCGAACTCGACAGGCGAACGTCAGCTCAACGCATGGCAGTATGCGCAAATTGGCTTGCTGCACGGTATGGCCGGTATCGGCAGTGCGAAGGCAGATGCTGGTGTTTGGCTGAATACGTTCCAGGCGACGCTCGGCGCTATGGTGCCGACCAATGCACCTGCGGGGGCGTTCGGCACGGATGCCGACGGCATGGAGTTCATGATGCCGCCGCGTCAAGGATCGAATGTCAACCCTGCTTTGCCGCCGGCGCCGTTTCCGGCGCTGCCGCCGGCCACCGATGGAGCCAAGACCTGGGACTACAACCGGGACGGAGTAGCTCACTACGGGCTTCTGCCCGATTACCTACAGGATGTTGCGACGTTGCCGGGCGGCCAAGCCGCAGTACAGCGCATGTTCGGTGGGGCAGAGTACTTCTACGAAACTTGGCTTTTGGCGGAACATGACAAGCGTTGAGGAGCAAGGCACCTCGCCGGTGTTGATCATAGAGGCGAACATGCTTGGTGCCGGGGAGGCGCTTCGCCTCATTACACCCTTTTCGCTCCTTCTACCACCTGTCCATGCGTTGATTGTATGCACCTGACTTCACTCATGGCGTAGAGCCCGCATGGGATCAATCTTAGCCGCGCGCTGCGCAGGCAGGTAGCCGGCGAGCAGAGTGATGGCGCCAATCAGCAGAACTGAGCTGGCCAGCGAAAGTGGGTCAAGCGGTTTCACACCGAAAAGAAAGCTTTCCAGCCAGCGCGTAGCTCCCCAAGCGAAGGGCAGCCCAAGGATGAGGCCGATCAGCAGAACCGCCATCAGATCGCCTAACACGAGCGAGATGACGTGAGCGCGCCGGGCTCCGACGGCCATGCGGATTCCAATCTCGGCGGTGCGGCCCGCCACCGAGTAGGCGAGCGTTCCATAGATGCCGATGGAAGCGAGCAGCAGTGCCAGCAGGCCAAAGATGCTACAGAGCGTCGCAATCATTCTTTGTTGCTCGAGTGAGCCTTCGATTTGATCGTTCAATCTGTGCTGCTCGAGGATGGGCAGGCGGCTATTGATTTGTTTGAGTGCGCTGCGAACCTCGGCAGCGACACTGTTCGGGTCGGCTGCGGTGCGGAGAATGAGCTCGAAGCTCTGGGCGGGCTTTTGCGAAATGGGATAAAAAACCATCGGTTTAGCCTTCTCGCGCAGATCGTAGAATTTGGAGTCGGCGACCACGCCCACGATTTCCGAACCCGGCGCTTTGAACGGGTCACCGTGTTCCATGTGCTGGCCAAGCGGATTCGTGCCCGGCAGGTATTCGTCTACGAATGTCTGGTTAACAACCGCAACCGGTGCTGAAACAGCAGTGTCGCGCACGTCGATGGTACGGCCAAGGAGAAGAGGAATTCTGAGCGCATTGAAGAACTCCGGACCGACCGGCAGATCCCAAACGCGCAGATCTTTGCCCGCGGGCGGACGGTAACCCTGAATCGAGAAGTTGCCAGATGAATTGTAGCCACTAACCGGAGAAAAGCGAGCGAGAGTGGCGGATTGCACACCTGGAAGTTGGTTTACGCGTTCAATAACATCGCGGTAAAGAGCCGCATACTGAGATGGTTGATAGCCCGCGAGATCGGCATCGGTGCGCACGAGCAGTATGCGGTCGCGCGTGAACCCGATGTTCTGCCGTTCGAGTACGACCAAACTATGTGCCAGCAGACCGGCACCGACGAGCAGAGAGAGCGAGAGCGCGATTTGCGCAGTAATAAGGGCTCGTGTGCTGCCGAAGCGGCGCGCGCGCCAGCCGACTGGGACTGCGTTGCCGGGGCGCGGATCGAGGCGGCTGAACTTCCACGCCGGAAAAATGCCAAACAAAATGCCGGTTGCGATGGAGAGGACGAGTGTGAAGGTGAGCACGGCGGTATCCGGCTTGACCTTGATGACGGGAGCGAAGTGCAGCAACAAAACGAGCATCTTGACGGACCACCATGCAAAGAGCATGCCCGCGAGCCCGCCGATGAGACCGAGCAGAATACTTTCGCTAAGCACTTGCCGCAATAATCGTGAGCGTGCGGCTCCAAGCGCGAGGCGGCACAGGAATTCTTGCCGACGGGTGGAAGCGCGCGCGAGCAGCAGCGTGGCGATATTGGCGCAGGCGATTAGCAAAACCAGCGCTACCACTGCCATCAGCACCCACAACGGTTTCGAGTAGCGATAACGGAGGCCAGAGATCCCGCCCCCACCCGGTTTCAAAGTGATTTGAACGCGCTCGATTTTGTAGCGAGTATCAGCTGTGGGATGTGCGCCCGCTTGTGCCATATAAAACGAATGAAGCCGCGCATTGACAGCAGCTTGCGCGCTTTTGAGTGTTACACCGGGTTTGAGCCGGCCCATGCAGTTCAGCCAGTACGCGTTCAGGGCGTCCAACAACGACCGCTCGCGTATCATGATCTGCGGTTGAAACGAGAGCGTCAGCCAAAAATCGGGAGATGTGCGAATGCGTTCGCCGAAAAATGACGCATCCGCCACACCCACGACGGTGAATGCAGTTCCGTTCAGAACAACGGTTTTGCCGAGAATGGCGGGGTTTAGATGAAAGCGAGTGTTCCAAAAACCATAGCTCATCACGGCGACTGGAAGTGATGCCGGCGTATCATCGGAATCGCGCAAGAGCCGGCCTGCGGCCGCATTCACACCGAGCACGTCGAAGTAGTTGCCGGATACCAGATGCACGGAAGCGTACCCAACCTGCGTATTTGGCTCGCCCCTGACGTGCAGGGTGACGTCGTCTTCGCCCTCGCGGAATGCGCAAAGGTCCTGGAAGGCCCGGTTGTTTGAATGCAAATCTTGATAAAAGGGATAGGACAGTGCATCGCCGATCAGGTCGCCGCTCGACGTACCCTCCGAGACAGCGTCGCTAAAGAGAACTAAGCCCGCTGGATCGCGTACCGGCAGAAGCTGGAGCATTACAGCGTTGATCAGAGTAAAAATTGCGGTGTTGGCTCCAATGCCGAGTGCGAGCGACAGTACGGCGACGGCCAGCAGGACAGGCGATTTCAAAAGCTGGCGCAAGCCGTATCGGATGTCCTGCACACAGGTTTCGAGCCAGGCAATGGTGCTGGCATCGCGCATTCGCTCCGCAATGAGTGTGGCGTTTCCGAAGGAGCCGCTCGATTGTGCACGATGGAACTCGATTTCCTCGCGGATGTCGGCTTCCAGGCGGTTGGGGCGGAAGAGATTCAGAAATCGGCGGAACATCGCTGAACCTCACTCGTACGCAAGAAAGGTTTCGATTACAGCCGTGTGGGCGCGCCACTCGTCCTCAATCTGCTGCAGGCGTTTGCGGCCGCTGCCGGTGAGTTCGTAGTAACGGGCGCGGCGGTTGTTATCCGAGGCTTTCCATTCGGCTTTGATGAGGCGGGCGGATTCCAGCCTGCGTAGAGCGGGATAAAGGGAGCCCTCTTCGACGCGCAGCTGATTTTGCGAAGCGTTGAGAATAGCGCAGGTGATGCCGTAGCCGTGGGCCGAGCCTCGCGCCAGCGTTTTGAGAACGAGCAGGTCGAGCGTGCCTTGTAGCGTTTCACGGGGCATGCAGCCATGCTACACCTAGACGTCTTGGAAAGCTGCCCGCGGCCCCGGTCGGGAAGACAGTTTAGTATTAACGCACTCAACTGGTTTGCGTTAAGAAACGATATAGTGATGCGGCGGAGACCGAAGAAAAACATCGCCAGGGGCATGTCGCCGGACGCTGCTCGGACAGCCGCAAGAAGAAAACTCGGCAATACGATCTCCATTCGCGAAGAGGTGTACAGCATGAACAGTGTCGTTTGGATTGAAACTACATGGAATGACGTTCGCCATTCGCTGCGAATCATGCGCAGGAATCCGACCTTCACCGTCAGTGCGATCCTGATCCTCGCCATGGGTATTGGCGGCAACACGGCAATCTCTTCAATGGTTCGGGCGGTCTTGCTGAAGCCGCTTGCCTATTCTGAATCAGATCGCCTTGTATGTCTAACAGCCGACCACGCACGGAAGAATCAGTTCGACACGCATTTCCAGCTGGCCCGCTTGGAGGAGATGCAGAAGGCGCACTCATCCGTCGGGAGCGGCGATTTTGGCGACAACCTGGACAGCGTGAGGCTTTCCGGCCGTGGCCAACCCGAAGCGATAGATCCGATGGAAGCCCTACGAATCGGATGACGGCCATACAGCTTGGCGTCATGGCGCTGACCATCTGTTTTGGCCTTAGCTCAAGTTCCTGCGCAACTCGATCGGGGCTTAATTTCCGCGTGACGCCAGGAACTCCAAGTTATGTTCTGCACGATCCCGAATTCCGCCAGACGCCCTTCCCGGAGGTGTTGCGTGCCTATAACGGATTTGAACCCGGACACAGTTGGATCGACCTCCGCCCGCGGATGGAGCTTCACATCGAAGATGCATATTACAAACCCGGAGCGCCTCGAAGCGGATTAGCGGGATTTCTGGGCATCGAGGTTGCTCAATACGAACTGCGACCACATGGAGGGCTGCAACTGCTATCCGCGCAGTCCATGAAGAACCGCCCGGACGGCCAAGCTCCGGTAGAAACGCTCATTTCACCAGCGCAACAGCACCATCGATACTTTCGTTTCTATTACGAGGTTTTCTTTAGGGCCTCGAAAAGCGCGCGCGGTTCAGTTTTGCTCGGCGCCAAGACCGAGAAGCGAATCAGTCGCCTTGCCGATCAGTTGATGAGGGATCCAGATTCTGTTTGCAGCCAGAACCCGGAACAGTGCACTGTATTCCCCGAAGCGTGCTCGGTCTCAGTGGAGATGGAGATCGTGGTAAACGGATCGCCGCAAAACGTAATCTGGGGTAGCGTACTTTCCGATGTTGTCGCTGATCCGCAACATCTTGAGTTGTCACGGATCTATCGTGGTCACCTGATTCCTGTGAAGTTGCAGGTGAACGACGCTAATGCCCTCGGATTGCCTCTTTTGCCTGGCGATCACGTGACTTGGAAGTAGCATTAGCGGAATGTCGATTCGGAGGCACCTGCTCATTTGCCGATACAGAACGTGGCAAAGATGCGGTTCAGAATGTCATCGGCGGTCGTGGCTCCGGTAACCGCATCGATCGGCCGAAGAGCGGCGTATAGATCGAGCAGCAGCATCTCGTGCGGGATCTGGAACTCGACTGCGCGGTGCGCGTTGTCGAGCGCTTCCAGGCTTTCACGGAGCAGCGCCTCATGCCGGACGCTGGTGATGCTGCCGCTTTCCGGAGCGGCGAGCCCTTCCGGGGCTAATCTTCTGCAGCACCGCTGCCCGCAGGTTCCCGATTCCTTCGCCGGTCACCGCGGAAACCGGCAGTAGATTCGCGATGCCGTCCAGCTTAACGGGCAAGTCGGATTTATTGCCCACGAGCAGCGGCGCGGCGGTCTTCGAGCTTGCTGATCAGCTCCGCGATCTTCGTCCGTCAGCTCGCTCGAAAGATCCAGAACGAGAAGTGTGAGGTCCGCGTCTGCGATCGCCTGATGAGTGCGCTCAATGCCCAGTGTTTCGACCAGATCCTGGCCTTCGCGAATGCCGGCCGTGTCCACGAGTTTGACGGGCAAGCCTTCGAGAGACACGGTTTCGGAGACGAGGTCGCGCGTGGTGCCGGGGATCTCGGTGACGATGGCGCGGTCTTGCTCGAGCAGCCGGTTGAACAGGCTGCTTTTGCCGACGTTCGGGCGTCCAACGATGGCGAGAGTGAATCCTTCGAAGACGAGGCGTGCCGCTCTGGAAGCTGCGGACTAACTCAGCGATGCCCTTTTGAATGGGCGCGAGCCTGCGCAGAATCTCGTCCGGCGCTCGCGACGCTGATGTCGTCTTCGGCAAAGTCGATGCCGGCTTCGAGCAATGAGATCAGCTCCAGCAGTTGTTCTTTGATGGGCCGGATGCGGCGTGAAACCGAGCCCTCGACCTGCTGTGCCGCGACGCGCGCCTGATAGAGCGTGGTCGCGTCGATCAGCTCGCGAACGGCTTCGGCCTGCGGCAGATCGATGCGGCCATTCATATAGGCGCGGAGGGTGAATTCGCCGGGCTCGGCGATACGTGCTCCGGCGTGAACGGCGCGCTCGATGCAGAAGCGCAGCACGACCGGCGCACCGTGGCAGGAGATCTCGACGACATCTTCGGCTGTGTAGGAGCGTGGGCTCTCGAAGAACGATACGACGACCTGATCGACGACATGGCCATGATCATCGATGAGTTCGGCCAGGTGCTCGTCCAGGCGCGCCAATGATGAGCGGGGGTGAAGCGCAGGATGCGTTCGGCGATGTGGCGGCTTTCGGGGCCGGAGAGGCGCACCACGCCCAAGCCGCCTCGGCCGAGAGGGGTCGAGATGGCGACAATGGTGTCGCGCAGGTTCATGTTATTGCTGAAATCCGGCTGAAAGCCGGCCAGCAGGCCGACGCCCGCGCCACCACGCGGGGCCGCGGTCGCGTCCGCGAAATGGACGTCCGCCGCGCTGACCGTCACGTGGGCGATCTCCGTCAGGACGCCTAAACCCGCGGCGATCTCCTCCGCCGTGCTCCCGATGAGCGCCTCGCGGAGGAGCGGGAGGCGCAGGCGGGGTCGGCATATCGGCAGGCACAATCACCACTGCGCGCGCCGGACCCACGCCGATACTCTCGCTGCGCAGTTCCTTTTCATCGCGCAGCGCGAGATGAATGACGCGGCGCTCGCGGCTGGTCATCGGGTTGAAGTGGAAGGGTACGCGGGTGCGCTTCACTTTTTCGGCTGCAGCTAGCGCGCTCATGCGCAGCTCTTCCATACGCAGCAGGCGATAGTCGTTGGCGTCGAATGAAATGAGCGAGTGATCTTCCGGCGGCAGCCGCAAAGCTTCCATCGCCAGATGTTCCATGGCGAGCAGTAGCTCGGCGCGATTCTCGAGCAGAAGGTCGATATCGGCGCCTGCGAACTTCACCGTCACTTCCGGATTCTCGACCTCCGGGTGCGGATTCTCGCCCGCGCGCAGCTCATAACTCAGATCGAAACCGGCATGATCGATAAGCGGCGCAAGAAACGAATCCAGCTTCGGTCTGAGCGTATCGACGGTGTATTTCATGCAGCTATTTCTTTACTGTTTTCCTGACCGGGCGCTTTTTGAGGAGCTGGAGCAACAGCGGGCGCCGGCGCGGCGCCGGCATGAACCTATTAATGACGAGCTGCTGCGCAATCCCCACCAGGTTGCTGGTCAAGTAATATAGTACAAGTCCGGACGATAAATAATAGAAGATGAAGCCGAACATCACCGGCATGATCAGCATCATCTTCTGCTGATTCGGATCCATTCCGCGGCTGCGGCGTCATCTTCTGGGTCAGTAACTGCGTGACGATCAGGATGATCGGCAGCAAATGAATCGGCAGCGTTTCCGGAGCCGATAAATCATGCACCCACAGCCACGGCGCGTGACGCAGTTCGATGGCGATGCTGAGGACGCGATAGAAGGCGTAGAAGAATGGCAACTGGATCAGCATCGGCACGCAGCCGCCGACCGGGTTGACGCCCTCCTTCTTGTACAGAGCCATTACTTCCTGGTTCTGCTCCGCCTTGCGCGGATCGTTGATCTTGATGTTCTTGTATTTCTCGTTGATGGCCTTGATCTGCGGCTGGATGCGCTGCATTTTGCGCGACGACTTCAGGCTGGTAAAGCGCAGCGGGAACAGCGCGAGATTGATGATCAGCGTGACGCACGATGATGGCCCAGCCGTAGTTGCTGGTCCAGTGATCGTTGACCCAGTTCAGCCAGATGAAGATGGGCTTGGCCAGAATGCCGAACAATCCCCAATCGATGATCTGCGACAGCTTGGGATTCACCTGCTTGAGGATGTCGATGATCCTTCGGACCCACGAACAAAGAGAATTCGTTCTGCGCGCCAGTCGATAATGCCGGCGCCGATGTATTGCTCGGGTTTGTCCTCGCCGGGAACCTTCACCTCATCGCTGTAGGTGCGGATCTCTACGTTGGAGCCGTTTTGGGGCAGGGCGACGGCGGCGAAAAAATTGTCTTCGAGTCCAGCGAAGGTGTAGTTGCCGGAATCGGTGATGGGCCCGTTCTTTGCATCCTTCTGCGTCTTCTTGATCAGCTTGCTGCAGTTGCGTCGTAGCGAACTGAGCGCTCGGTCGTGGCCGCGCGGAAGGCGCGCGAGTCACCGAATCCGCCGCGCCAGTTCAGGTAATGCTGCACGGGCGTGCTGCCGGTCAAAACCGTCGACTTCACGTCTACGAGATAGCTGTCGCGCTGAAACCGAAACGACTTGCGAACAGTGAGGCTGCCGTCGGAGTACTCGTAATCAATGCCTAACCCGTCGGGCGTTGGCTTCGCCTGATAGAGAGCCTGATTTGCCTTTGCCGTCGCTGCCACGTCACTTGCCTCGATAGTAAAGGGCAAGGGGATGGGCTTGGGCTGATCCTTGAACGCCTCCTCGTCGATGAGCTGCAGCGCATTGCCCTTATCGTCGTGATACCTGGTCAGGAGCCAGCTCTGGACCGCCGCTCCCTGATTGGTGAACACGATTTTGTACAGAGAGGTATCGATCTCAGTGGTGCTGAACGGAACTCGCCTGAATTTGACCCGCGGCTGGAGAGATCGGAATCGGCGGCGCGGGAGCAGGCTTGGCGGTGACTTGGCTCGCCGTCGCCGCATCATTGGTAACCGGCTTAACGGGTTTCGGCCCAGGCGCGGGCTTGAACAGATACTGCGATACCAGCAGCACCAGCATCATCAACGCGAGTGCGATGGGGAGGCGCTTCTCCAAAGAGGGCGGCTGTGAACCTGAAGTGCCGCCGGGGGAATTATTAGGCATAGAGATCTCGCAATGGTTACTGCACCGGGTCGTACCCACCGGCGTGGAACGGGTGACATTTGCCGAGGCGCTTGAGGCCCAGCCAGACGCCGTGTACGGTGCCGTGCTTTGCGATCGCGCCGGCCATGTACTCTGAGCAGGTCGGATAGAAACGGCAGGCGGACGGCAGCACGGGGGAGATAACCCGCTTGTAAAGTTTCAGCAGGCCGATCAGGATTGTTTGCATCGGGCAAATATCCGTGCGACTTCGCGGCACAGATCCTCGAACTCGGCGGTCAGCACGGAGCGCCTGGGGTTAAAAACAAAAGTCCAGCTATCGGGGGCGGCACTGAACTGGTTGCGAACGGCCTCCCTCATTCGGCGTTTGATCCGATTCCGCTGTACGGCTTTACCGACAGCTCTGGGTACGGTGAAACCGAAGCGCGCCGTTGGACCGGGCTGAAGCGCGGAGACCGTCTTGCCGGCCGTTGCGGGCGATTTGATGTCCTGGCGCAGACAGAATGCGGCGAAATAGCGGCTGGTGATGCGGATGCCCGATTCATAGATCCTCTTAAATTCAGACGATCTGAGGACCCGCCTAGTTCGAGGAAGTGACAGCGGACCAATCAGTCGCGGCGATTACTTCGCTTCGCGAACAGCCCGTTCGTCGCTAACGGTCAGTTTGTGACGGCCTTTAGCCCGGCGACGCGCCAGCACAGCCCGGCCATCGGCGGTCTTCATACGAACCCGGAAGCCGTGGGTCTTTGCCCGGTGACGATTATTCGGCTGAAAGGTACGTTTTGGCATTCTTATTCCTCACCTTTGATTTGTGTTGGGAGCGGTACGGAGCCCTGAACAGCGAAGCTACAGGCAGAGCACGCAGACGCACTACGGCTGATCCACTGAACCCAAGCGACTAGTATAGCGCGGGTGCGATGCGGCTTTGCCCGAGTCCGAGGTCGGTCCGGTGGACGGCGCGTCACTCAGTCCCGGATTTGTCATCGCTGCGTATTTTTATTATGTAGGGGGCGCGTGAAGCAATGTGGGGTGCGCTGAGATGACCCAAGGCAATTCAATGTTTAAACCTAGTGTCTTCGGAAGATTTGTGCTGATCCTCGCCGCTTTCGCGGTTTCCGTACCCTTGCGCGCTGGAGACGCTGAATCGCGCATTCAAAGCGTACTGAACGTTCAAATCGAGGCATGGAATCGCGGGGACATTCCAACGTTCGTCGGCGCCTATGCTCCTGATTGCATCTTTGTGGGCAAGCAGGTCGCTCATGGACGAGCCCAACTACTCGCGCGATACCAGAGAACCTACCCGACGCGGGAAGCCATGGGCCATCTGACGTTCGGCTCACTGGAGGTACGTCTGCTAACGCCGGACGTCGCGATCGTTACCGGCGCCTGGCACGTCGAGCGCTCAGGCGCAGGCGGCACACCAGTGGGCGGACTGTTCAGTCTCGTCTTCCATCGCGAAGGCAAAGAGTGGAAGATTGCGCTTGACCACACGAGTTGAGGGTTTACCGGGAACAGCGAACCGACCGCTTCCTGCGGGCGCGGCTCAGACCGAGATAGCGTCAGCTTTCCAGCGGACCGCTTCGTGCGCGCCCGGCTCAGACCCGTGAAGACCTCACTGGTGGATCGCACACCGGCGGCGGGACGCCATGCGAATTTATCGGGCGAGAATGTTACGCGCCGGCATGTCGAGAATTCGCAGTCTACTCCGACTCCATCATGAACGCGCGAAGAACCGGCGTATCAATGAAGCGCAAAGGGCGTTCGGCAGCCCGTTTTGCGCGTTACTTTCAAAGATGGAAGGAGCAAAACATGAAATACATTTTGATGATGAATACGATGAAAGCGAAAAGCGACGCGTTTCCCGGCTGGCCGAAAAAGGACATCCAGGCACACATCGCGTACATGATTCAGTTAAATAAGGAACTGCGCGAGGCCGGGCAGTTGGTGTCCGCCGAAGGGTTGTCATTTCCGGAGCAGGCAAAGCTGGTGCGTGCCGGCAAAGACGGAATGCCGATAACGGACGGTGTATTCCCGGAAGGCAAAGAGTTTCTGGCCGGCTACTGGATCGTGGACGTCGATACTCCGGAGCAAGCGTATGCGATTGCGGCGCGCGCGTCCGCTGCGCCGGGGCGCAATGGCGAGGCGCTGAACATGCCCATCGAAGTACGCCCGGTGATGAGCGGGCCGCCGCCTGAATTTTTGTAATGATATGCGTGAATGAACATACCGGGGATCTGCTGCGCGAGCTTGCGCCGCAGGTGCTGGGCGCTGTGATCCGCCGTTTTCACGACTTTGCGGGCGCCGAAGACGCCGTCCAGGAAGCGCTGATCGCGGCCGTAACTCAATGGCCTCGCGATGGCGTGCCGGAGAATCCTCGCGGATGGCTGATCCAGGTGGCCTCGCGGCGCATGACCGACTTCTTGCGCAGCGAAGCGGCTCGCCGACGCCGGGAAAGCGCGCTGGCGATGGAGACGGGGCAAACTGTACTCGCAGCTGACATAGAGAACGAAACAGAGCAGGACGACACGCTAGTGCTGCTCTTTATGTGCTGCCATCCTGCGCTCACGTCTTCCTCGGCCATCGCCCTCACGCTGCGGGCGGTGGGCGGCCTGACTACCGCCGAAATCGCTCACGCGTTCCTGATACCTGAGGCGACCATGGCACAGCGCATCAGCCGGGCCAAGCAGAGCATCAAGGCGTCGGGCGTAACCTTCCAGATGCCAACCAGCGAGGAACGAGGTCAACGATTTCGTGCAGTTCTGCACGTGCTTTATCTGATCTTCAACGAGGGCTACACCAGCAGCGAAGGTTCCGCGTTGCTGCGGCCGGAGTTGTCAACGGAGGCGATCCGGCTGACGCGAGCCGTCCATCGCTTGCTGCCGGATGACAGTGAGGTGAGCGGATTGCTTTCGCTGATGCTATTGACCGATGCGCGGCGCAAGGCACGAAGCGGTCCCGAGGGCGAACTGATTCCGCTCACAGACCAGGATCGGACACTTTGGGATCGAAAACAGATTTCAGAGGGCATCGCGCTTCTCACGACTGCGTTGTCTAACGGATCGGTTGGCGCGTACCAACTACAGGCGGCGATCGCGGCAGTGCATGATGAAGCTGCCAGCGCCGCCGATACAGACTGGCCGCAGATTCTGGCGTTATACGAGCTGCTCAAACGCATGTCCGACAACCCGATGGTCATGCTCAATCACGCCATCGCCGCAGCGATGGTGCATGGTCCGGCTAAGGGGCTTGAATTCATCGATGCGCTAGAAGCCGATGGACGGCTGAGCGGGCATCACCGGCTCGACGCGGTTCGTGCGCATCTGCTCGAAATGGCGGGAGAACATACCGCTGCGATTGAACACTACCGGATCGCCGCAAGCCGGACGACGAGCATACCGGAACGGAATTACTTGATTACGCAAGCCGCGCGATTGGCGATGACGCGGGAAATATAGAATACATCACATCTCGCTACGGCGAGGAATTCGACTCACCAACAGGCAACTGTGGATTCGAGATCTGGATACCGATCAAGGATTAGACTGCGAAGGGGAGGCGAGGGAGAATTTTGAAGACCGTTGATCGTATATTCGGCTGGCTGCTGGTTCTGGGAAGCGTCGGGCATACAATCGGGACGCTGCTGTGGACGCGACCGATGAGCGACGTGTTCATCTGGTCGCTCGGTTCGTCGCTCGCGGCCGCACTGCTCGGAGCATTGAATATCGTACGCGCCGGGCGGCATCACGACAGGACGTTGGCGATCATTACCACGATCGGAACCGCGTGCTGGATGTTCGTTGCGCTCGCATTCGGCATCAGCATCGGCAATGTGCTGGACCCGAGGCCGTTGAGCCACGTGATTATTTCGGCCGTTCTGGTGATCTTCGGGGTGCGCGCTTGCGCGGGGCACTCTTTCGAGCGCCAGCGGGCTCCGCTTTCTTCTTAGCCGCCGGTTTCCGGCGCTGCACCCCGAGCCCGCGTTCCAACATCGCCTCGAGTAGCTTCTTCTCCGGGGCCGTCATGGTGCGATTGAAATTGTCCGGGCGTCGTGCGAGCACTGTTTCCAACTCGGCCAGCCATTCGAGCGAGGGCTGCGCCGCATGTCCATCCATCTGGCGAACGAGATTCAGTGCGGCTTCGAAATCAGGAATGGAACGATAACATTTCAACGCTCTGTCACGATCCCCGAGCTCCAGCCAGAGGCTTGCACTTTTTGCGAATTGGCCGATTTCCTCGTAACACTCGGCGGTAAGCCTCGGTTTTGCTTCGGGCAGACGCTCCAGTATGGCCAGACGCCTGCGCGTGACGCCGGCCCTTCATCAGAATCTGCACGGCGCGTTGTGCTAAGCCGATTTTTGCGCACCTCCGCGTCGGGAAATCCGAGAACATCGTAGAACGGCGGCAGAATTTCCTGCGCCAGAATCGGATTGTCGCCTGCCTCGATGTGACGATCGAGCTCGTCCAGCCAGAAAGCAGCGCGAGGAGTGATCTCGACGATGAGCCAGGCCGGAAGTTGATCGCGGGCCGCGGTGATCTCTTGAATAGCGGTGGCGATCCGATTCAGACGGTCTAGTCCCTGGCTGCGCTCGGCCGCGCCGATCATCTGGATCGCATTGGCCAGCAGAAATCGATGGGCGTTCCGTGCCGCCTCGGACGCGTGCTCATACAGATCCAGCCGGCCGAGCTCGGGTGACAGGTTCTTGTTGCGGAAGCCGAGTTGAAAACAAACCTCGGCCAGCATCAGGTAGGCTGCATTTCGGGCTGCCGGGTCGGTAATGCAGTTGATGTCGCCGGGCAGGCCGAGCAGCGCCACGGCCTGACGAGCACGCGACCACGCCAGATCCGGCTTTACCGACACGAGCTGCCGGGCATCTTTTTCACAGCGCTGCAGACGATCCTCGAGGTCCAGTTCTTCTTCTTCGAGCGAGGTCCGCAACGCCTCGGCAGTAATGGGATGGAGCGCCAGTGCCGCGGGGGGCCGAAGCAGACGCCCGACCTCCTTGACTGTCGCCGCGTCCGGTGACGCATCCACCCACAGCAGACGCTCGGTAGGCCTCGAAAGCGCAACCCTGAGCTGATCGATAGCGAGGCGACGGAGGAGCACGTCCGAACTTGCCGATGCCCGCTCATCGACGATATGCCGCAGAAGAGAACCGCCATTTAGCACGCAAACGGAGTGGAAATCCAGCCCTTTGGCTTCGGCCGGCGAAAGCACGAAGGGAAGCACGTCTTTGGGCAGGTTCGCCTTGTCAAACGCAATCAGGGCGAGGCCTTCCCGAGTGCTAAGTGAGTTCAGGAGCGGCGCCAGTTCGGCCTGCGGCACGGCGGCGTAGAGAATCTGATCGGGACCATCGTCATCGATTTCGGCGTAGCCTGTGCCGGAAGGGCGGTCCTGCTTATGCAAATAGTCGTAGAGATCCCAGACGCGATTCACCACGTCGGCAATGCGGCGCGGGCTGCGGAGATTCACGCTGAGCTTGAATTCCTGAGGCTGGCCGATGGTTGTGTGCAGCATGTCATTAAGCCAAGCCCATTCGAAGTCAGTGGCGCGAACCGTTTGGGCCTCGTCTCCCGCCAGTAGGAGAGACGCCGAGCGGCGTGCGGTGCTGCATTGGCGTGCGAGCGCCAGCAACACGAACACCTCAAGCGGTGTCAAATCCTGTATCTCATCGACTGCAATGCAGCCGTAATCCAAGAATGTGGATTCAATCTGACGCGATGTGGAACTCAGCGTCTGCGCGGCGCGCCAAGCGAGTGCAAGCTCCGGGAAGTAGCGATCGGCGAGCGGCGTGTCAGACATTCGCTCGAGCCGCCGCGCGGCGTCGAGCACGCTTTCGGCAGCCGGTCCCAGATAGCGGGTGCGTTGATCTCGGTATGCCTGTTCGGGAAGGTGCAAGCGCTCTGCTTTTGGAAATCGGCCTGCCTGCTGGGGCACGGCTGCGCCGACCAGGTGCGCGTGCATCTCGTCATACAGCGCGCCCAGATCTTTGGCCCACGCGCCGAGGGAGCGCTGATAATTGAAGAGATCGCGGCGGAACTGCGCACGGGCTTCGGCAGGATCGGGTTTCACTGCCTGCACGCTCAAGAACTGTTGCAGGAATCCGGAATAGGTGAGAACGGTGAAGCTTCGAGCGTCGGAGCAGAAACGATCGAAATAGTCTCGTGCGAGCGTGGCCAGATCCTGTGAAAAGGTCAGGTACAAGACGCGTTCGGCCTGGGAAGAATCAGCGGCATGAAGCAAAGCAGTGGTCTTGCCTGAGCCTGGATGTCCTTTCAGAATCCTGGCTGCACCGCGGCTGCGTGCGAAGCGCGCCTGAGGAGAGGTCCAGGGTTCGGGTGCGTACTCGGAGCCGCGGAGATCGGGCACGGTGAGCAGCAGATAATCGTCCGCGAAAGCGCCGGGCCCAAGCGGGGCATGATCGTCGTGGTGACGGATGTCGCGCAGAAATATGGCGTCCGATTCGGGTTGAAATCCGGCATCGTGCAATGGCGCAGCGCCTGCGGGCGCCCACCAGGCATAGAAGTGGGATCCGGAGCCGCCTCCCAGGCGCGAACGCCGCCAGCCGCGATTCACGCCATTCGTAGATTTGTAGTGCAAGCGGCTGATGTCCACAGCCATTCGTTGCAGCACGAGTGCGACGCGCTTCCCTACGGGCTCATTTCGTCGCGCGGCAAGCTTGTCGAGGAACTCCTGATGGCAATAGACAGGACGGGGCGGGCGAGCCGTCCGGAACTCCTGCTCAAAGAGAACGGGATGATTCAACGGCTTATTTTAACGCTCTGCCGTTATCAACAGGGACGGGCGGCTGAGCGTATGAGAATAGGACCGTGGACCGCGTGCGCATGGACAAGTGGCTGTGGGCGGCGCGGTTCTTCAAGACACGGGCACTGGCATCGCGGGCATGCGAGCTCGGCAGAGTTACCATTCACGCTCAGCCGGCCAAAGCTTCGCGCGAGGTCCGAATAGGCGATCGGTTACTGGTGAGAAATGACAGCGGCGATTTCGAAGTAGACGTGCTGCTGCTCAGCGATATACGCGGCCCGGCGGCAGTCGCACACACTTTGTACGGCGAAACGGAAGCGAGCCGGGAAGCGCGGGCGAAACTCACGGAAGAGCGGAGATTGACGCCGCACTTTGAGGATCTACGAGCAGGGAAACCGTCGAAGCGCGACCGCCGGGAACTCGCGCGTTTCCGCGGCAGAGCGTAGTTGCTGCACGCTTACGCGCGTGGTTCCGTATTGCCGGCCGCCTGCGCCGCACATTTTGCAAGCTTGGAAAACGCGAACTTGAGCTCTTGCGGCTCGCGAACGACAACGCGGCAGCCGAGGCTCAGCAACATCGCGGCAAAAGTTTCGAGATCGTCGCGCCCGCAGCGAATTGCCGTGCCGCCGTCCTCCTCACGCATGGCCACACGGTGCAGAGCGAAATAGGAATGCGCGCGATGGAAGGGCAGTTCGAGCCAGACATCGACCGCGAAGCCGGATTGGACGAATGGCATGGATGTCTGCAGGTATGCTCTTATATCGAAGTCGTCCGGGCGACAGAAGCTCTCATCGCGCAGCTCCAGTGACGAGACTCTGTCCAAACGAAAGGTCCGAAGATCCTGGCGAAGGAGACAGCGCCCGGCCATGTACCAGCGGCCGTCCATGTGAACCACGCCATAGGCTTCGATTTCGCGATGAGAGCAGGTTCCGTTATGCGACAGGTACTCGAAGCTCAGGCGGCGGCGCGTGCGGATGGCCGCAGTTACGCGGATCAAGGATTCCGCTGACGTAGGCATCACCCAAGGGCCGGGGTCAAGCGCGACTACCTCCTCGATCGTCTGTACGCTGTCGCGCAGAGGTTCAGGCAGGACACGGCCGAGCTTCGCGGTGGCGCCTTCGGTCGCGGGCGCGAAGGCAGAAAGGCCCAGATGCCGCAAGGCTCTCAGTCCCAAGGTGAGCGCGAACGCTTCTTCATCGGTGAACATAAGCGGCGGGAGACGAAAGCCCGGCTTGAGACGGTAGAAGCCGCCCACGCCACGCATGGACTCGACCGGAACACACAGATCCTGCAGCCGGGCGATGTATCGCTGCACGGTGCGGGGGCTGACTTCGAGGCGCTCGGCGAGTTCGGCGCCGCTCACGCGCTCGCGCGCCTGGAGTATTTCCAGCACCGTCAGTACACGCATGATCGGGTCGTACATTGTTAAAAATCGCGCACAACGGCCAGCCAACCGGCCTGTGCGCTCAGGTCTAAATCGCGCACAGCGGCCAGCCAACCGGGCTTTCCGGCTAAATTAGATGGTGCCACGCAATTACGACAGACATTGTCGGGAATTGCTCTTAACTTGTCATAGAGGGCGCAACAAAGGCCCGGTAAAGGAGATCTTGAAATGCCACCGACTACAACCGAAACGAGCGTCATCACACCGGAAGCTCTGCTGGAGCACTGGCAAGGCCACCGGAGACTGACGCGACGCGTGATCGAAGCCTTTCCGGAGGACAAACTGTTCAGTTTTTCGCTTGGATCGATGAGGCCGTTTTCCGAGATGGTCCTGGAATTTCTGAGGATGACGGAGCCGATTGCGCGCGGGGTCGCGACGGGTAAGTGGACGGACAAAAAGCTGCCTCCGGCGAAGACCAAAAGCGAACTGCTTGCACTGTGGGACCAGGATACGGCCGACCTCAACGCGATCTGGCCGACGATTCCGGCGCACCGCTTCGCGGAAGTGGACACCGCGTTCGGCCAATGGAAGAGCCCGGGAATTGGAACGATTCTGTACGCGATCGATAACGAGACACATCATCGCGGCCAGGCATACGTTTATCTGCGGGCGCTTGGAATCGAACCACCGGCATTTTGGGAGCGCAGTTGATCAATACACCGCTCTGCTCTGCTGGGTGCCCTTCGAAGCAAATGAAAACCTCGGCTCAACGGCCGGGGTTTTGGCGTTTGTAATGCGCGCCGCGAGATATTCGCCAACTGCCGGCCCGTGCTTGAAACCATGACCGGAACCGCCGCCCGCAAGCCAGACATTTTCAAGATCCGGATGCCGGTCGAGAACAAAGTCGCCGTTCGAGGTGTTTTCGTACTGACATACGCGTGACTCGACGATAGGCGAGTGCGCTAACGCGGGAAAGCGCTCACTTACATACTTACGTGCCGCCGCGATCTTGTCGTGACTTACAAAGCGGTTCGCGCTGTCCGGATCGATCGCGTCTCCGTGGAGATCAAAGGCGACTTTGAAACCGCGCGATTGCAGATCAGGAAACCCATACATGCCGCGATCGTCGCTGAAATCGATCCACACCGGCATCTGCGGCGGCGCAAAGCGTTGATCGCCAGGCGGAATGCCGAAGAACATCACTTCCTGACGCGTCGGGAAGATTCGTTTTCCGAGCACCTGCGGAAATACCTTGCCGAGCCAGGCTCCGCAGGCAAACACGAAGGTGTCGGCTTCGATGGATTCGCCGCGGGAAGTGCGGACGGCGTTAATTTTGCCGTGACCACGCGGCGTCTCAACAGCCGCGTCGTGGTAAACGCCACCGGCTTCTACGAAGGCCTGCACGACCGCTTGCACGGCCTGCCGCGCCATCAGTGCTCCGCTATCGGGTTCTAAGATTGCGATCGCGTTATCTGTGTGAATTTGCGGATAGCGGCGTTTTAGCTCGGCGGCGGAAAGATCTTCGAACTTTACTCCGACTTTGCGCAAAGTATCCCGGCTCTGCTGAACATATCTGTTATCGGCCTTTGCCATCCACAACACACCGATGCGATGAAAGAGCTGCTTATTGACTGTTTGGAAAAACGCCGGCCAACGCTCGAGCGATCGTTTCGCCATGCGCGTATAGATCTCATCCGGGCCGTAAGAACAGCGAATAATGCGCGATTCCCCGCCGGAGCTTGCGCGGCTGTTGGCGGGTCCGTATTCGTCGACTAACGTGACATGGTGTCCGGCTTTGAGCAGAGTGTAAGCCGTCCACGCGCCAAAGACGCCGGCGCCGATAATCACGTACCTCTGCTCAGTTACGGGCGATCCGAGCAGCGTTGCAGCAATCATTGATCCGGTCCATCGGCGACGATTCAGCGTCATGAACTAAATATAAAAGCCCGGCTACTTGAGAATAGCCGGGCTCTGTTTTGCGAATCGGCTAGAATGCCAGCTTCAAACTAACTTGGACGGTTCGCGGTGGGTTTTCTGTTCCTTGTGCGGCTCCGAAAGGGAAACAGGCGTTTTGCGCAATATCGGTACAAATGCTGTTGTATTGCGCATAATTGGTGAGGTTGAGAGCTTCACCACGCAGCCATGCCTGGAATCTCTCACCGCCGAAGTTCTTGGCGATCGACAGATCGATATTGCGGGCCGCGCGTTCTCGAAGCTGGGTCATCCGCTGAGGTGCATTTCCGAGGGTCCAATTGTTAGGAGGCGCTGCATATGCATTGACGTTGATCCAGTTGTCCGGGGTGCGGTTCGAGGGCACGGGATTGCCCACTAGGTCGGCGATTGTTCCTCCTGGGTAGCCGTACTGGCCAAGCGGATTATTGTAATAATCCCAGTACACCGCTCCCGGAATCGGCAGACCACTGGCGAGCCGTACAACGCTCGATAACTGCCAATTTCCCAGAACCTCTTTTACGATAAACGGAGCGCTACTTCCCCAATGTTTACCTCGGCCGTACGGCAGGTCATACACAAGGGCCGTCGCGAAGCTCTGGGGAACATCGTGCGTGCTGATGTTGTAATCGAGCATCGTGTTATAAGAATCGCGCCACTGATTGCCGGTTGACCACCCTAGAAAGTCCTCAGGTCCGTTGTCTAATGCCTTTGACCACCGATAAGTGATCAAGGCGCTAAGTCCACCAACAAAACTGTGATTATATTTGACGTCGAGCGCATTGTAAGAAGACCGCGCGCCGGGTAAGGAGCGGTCCCACTGGAGATAAGTAAACTCCGGATACGGGCGCAATAGCTGATTGTACGGGATCGTCTGCTGCGATCCAAGATAACTGTTCGGATTAGCAATGCCGAGGAACGGATTTGGTACTTGCTGATCCAATTTAGACTGCAGACTCAAATCCTGATCCGGCAATTGATCGGCATTGATGTTTGGATTGCCGTATAGCAACTTACGTCCCTTATTGCCGAGATATCCAATCTGGAACACAGAATGCGACGTGAGCTGGTACTGCAAGTCAAAACTCCACTCTTCGCTGTACGGAGTTGGATGGGACGCCTTGGGCCAGATTTGGCTCTGTCCGTCGCCGACCAGCGTCATCAACCCCAATGAACTACCCGTGGGCTGGTTGATTCCATTCGGAAACGGATTGTCGACCAGGTTTAGCGGAAAGTATCCATTTTGGGCGGTTGCGTTATAAGCGGTCGAAGAGCTAAAACCTTGGAACTGACCCGGATTGTCAAAACTCAACATTGCTGAGGCGGGAAGGAAGAAAATACCAGCGCCGGCGCGAGCAACCAATCGATCAGTAATCTTGTAAGCGATTCCCAGGCGCGGAGCGAAGTCCTTGTTATTGGGAGGCCATGCATAACGATCGTTGCCGTTAACGCCTGCATATTCGAATCCACCCCGGACGGTAAAGCCGAGCTGAGTGCTGATTGGATTTACGACTGTGGTGTTGAAATAATCTATACGATTGAATCGTTCCGTCGCGGGTCGCTGGTTCTCATAGCGGACGCCCGCATTTACCGTGAACCGTTGACTGACTCGCCATTGATCCTGTATGTATCCACCAAAGGTATGCATGCCCATAGCAGGGTCAATGTTCTCAGATTGACCGCCACCGCCGGCCGTGCCGAGTAACATCGAAGCGATAGCATTGCCGGATTCGCTGGACCCCGTGTTACTCGCGAGGCATGGACCGCCTGGATTCGGATCGCATGATGTGAGTGCGGTCCCAAAGTTGAAGGCGGCGGAACCTGTATTGACGCCGTTCGATTCATCGGTGTTGTTAATTCTCTGATCGTCGAAGTTGCCGCCGAACTTCAGCGTGTGCTTGGAAAACTGCTTCGTGAAGTTCATGGCGATGGTATTCGAGTAGCGTGTGTACTTTTGGAAGCCACCGCCGAACGTGATACCAAGGCTGGAGAAGTTCTCGACGTTGATTCCCGGCAAGATCGGCGCCTGGAACAGCGATGTTGGAAGTCCTATGGTCGCCGCATTGGCCACACCATAGCTTACGGCAACGTGTGCCTCCTGCCATCGTCCATAGCCGATGAACGAGTTGATCACCCAGGTGGGACTCGGAGTAATGGTGTCATTCAAGACGATCTGAGATCCGGTATCGTGCTCATTCACTCCCGAATCAGCGCCGGTACAAAAGAAGCAAGGGACCGTCACGTCCTGGCGAAACCGATCGGACCAGCGCACGAATAATCTGTGATTCGCGCTCTGTTCCCAATCCACACGCGTATCCATCTTGTCGTTCGTGCTGTCACCGGCGCCTTGTTTAAAGAAGTTATTGATCTGATTAGCACCCTGACCAGGCCGGTTCGGCAGCGGATACAGACTCAACATCTTGACTCCTACCGGATTAAAGAGATTCTGTGGAATCACGTTTCCCGGGAACTGTTGACGAGTGAAAGTTCCGTCGGGAAGCTGGGTTGTGGTAAATGGATTGTAAATCAGATTCGGCGTACCATCGGAGTTAAGGGCGGCGGAGAAATCTCCATTCCGCTCTGCTTGCGTCGGTACTGTTTGCAAGCCACTGTCCTGAGTGGTGGGCTGGCGTAGGGCCTCATAGCCACCGAAGAAGAACAGGTTGGCGCGCTTCAGTATGGGTCCGCCGATGTCGCCTCCGAACTGGTTCCGCTTGAACTGGCCCTTAGGCTGGCTGTACTTGTTGTTCGACCAGGAATTGGCGTTAAGCGCGGAATTTTGCAGATAATCGTAAGCCTCGCCATGGAAGCTGTTGGTACCGCCTTTTGTGATAAGAGTTACGATGCCGGATCCTGAGCGCTCGTATTGCGCATCGTAAGTGTTCTCTATGATCTGCTGCTCCTGAATTGAATCCTGCAGCGGCGCTACCATCAAACCGCCCCAATCGACACCCGTGGAAGGCGCACCATCGATCAGAACTGATTCCTCGCCACTGCGACCGCCATTCAACCCGAACATGCTGGAGTTCTGATCTAGCGTGCCATTCCTCTGGTTCATCCCGCCGGGAGCTTCTGTCGTCCCAGCCACCGCGAAAACAAAGTTCAATGGATTGCGCGTATTGTTCGGCAACGCGGCAATTAGACGGCTATCCAGCGTGGCTGAAGTATTTGCCGTCTCGGTGTCCACCAATACCGCAGACTCGGTAACCTCAACCTTCTGCTGCGTGTCGCCTACCTCAAGCGCCACGTTAACGGAGGCGCCGATTTGTGCCTGCAGAACTAAGTTGCCCTTAACATAGGTCTTGAACCCAGGAGCTGTCACACTTACTTGATAAGTTCCTGGTTGCAAGTTATTGAACTGATAAGTGCCGTTGGTTGTCGTCGTGGCATCATGAATATCGTTCGTACCCATGTTCTTCAACTCGACCCTTGCGCTTTGTACGGCTGCGCCCGTAGGATCCGTTACCGTTCCGGTGATCGACGATGTGAACGTTTGAGCCAGAAGCAATTGGCCGAACAGTCCACATAGAAGAATAAAGCGCAAAGGGCGTTTGTCAGCCCGTTTTGCGCGGTTACTCAGTGCGAGCAGAGCACGTGGCGGATGGAGCCAGCGTGATGCGTTATTCAATCGTTGTAAATTCACAACTTTCTCCTCATAGAAACTGGAATTCTCAAAAAACTCGCAAAACGGGCGCGCGACCAAACGCGCCACCCGAAGAACTGGCGAGTTCGTTTGCTGCCTGGTGGCGCGCATCCGCGCCCTTTGCGCTACTCACGATTCCCCCCTGATATCTGCGCCCGAAACTGCCTGGCCGCGTCCACCTGCTGTGCGGCGAGCAATGTATTCTCCGTTTCCCGAGCCAACGCCTGCGTCGGCTTCAAAGAAGCAATCTTGCGTGTTACCGATAGCGCCTGGTCTGTCTTGCCGTCCTCGAGCAGAAGCTGCAGGTACCGCACCTGTGCCTCGACATTGTCGGGGTTCTTCTGTACCGTACGCGCAACCCCGGCTCGGTAGCGCGCAAGTTGCTCCTCCGGCGATAGCGCCAGATACTCAGTCAGCCCTTGCGGATGCGATGCTGTGGTTCTCTCCGGACCTAGCTCACGCGCGCCTCGCGAACTCAGCGTTCGGCCGCACCATCCTGCCCGGCCTTTTGGAGCGCGCGTCCCAGATGCAGCAGTACCGTCGAGTTATCCGGTGCAACGCGCGCCGCCGCTTGCAGTGTCTTCACGGCATCGGCCGTGCGCTCAAGTGCGAGCTGTGCCTCGCCCAGTCGTCCAGAACTGCGGCATTTTTCGGATCGCGCTGCGCTGCAAAATCAAAATCTGCCAGAGCAGCTTCGGTCTTGCCCCTGCCGATACAGCAGCAGCCCGCGCGCAAACCGCGCTGCAACCAGATCGGGCTTCAACTCGATCGCCCGGTCAAAGTCCTTCGCGGCCGCATCCAAATCGTTCGCGGTCTCAACCGTCCCCAATTCGTAATGAGCGACGGCATCGCGCGGATTGTCACTCACATAGGTGCGCAGCTCCGAGATTCCAGCGTCCGCGCGATCGGCGATCGCAGTCTCGACAAACGCATGCTCGCGGCGGGCCGAAGCATCATGCGGCGCGAGCTTGAGATAACGCTCCCAAGCCTGAGCGGAATCAGCAAAGTAGCCCAAGCGAGCCATAACTTGCGCCAGCAGCTGCTGGACATCCGCGCGCTCAGAATTCAGCTTTGATGCGCGCGCCAGCTGCTCCGCCGCAATCTCCGGACGCCCATGCTTCAGATCGACAGCGGCGAGCTCGTATAGCACTTGCGCGAGCTGCGTGCGTGCATTCACCTTGGCGGGGTCCAGCGCCAGCGCCTTCTCATACTGCTCGCGTGCGCGATCCAAATCGTGAATCGCCATGAAGTGATTGCCGTAATTGTTCAGCAAGCCCGCGGAAGGTGAGCCCGCTGCCAGCGCATGCCGGTAAGCAGTATCGGCCTCGGGATATTTCTTCTCTTGATCGAGCACGACTCCAAGAACGCCCCACGCGTCAGCGTCTCCCGGCTGCGCGGCGACTTCTTTACGCAGAAGCCGTTCGGCGGATGCCGCATCGCCACGCCGCAATGCGTCTACCGCTTGCCCAACCGAATCCTCGCCCGCCACGACGACGCTCGCGCATATCACCGCCGCACATCCACAGCGCCGAATCCGAGCCGGAAGCGTTAGCGACCTCAGTTTGTTCATGGCCCTACCGAACGGAGAACGCATACACCGTGTTATCCCAAGTAACAACGAACACCTGACCGCCCGCAACGGCGATCCCGCTGAAGTGTGCAAAACCGGAAATCGCATCGCCGCTCGAATACAGCGTCTTTCCCGTCTCCGCGTCGAGAGCGTATAAAATCGCATGGCCGCTCGGATGCGCGGCGCGAAAATCAGATTTGAGCAGCCTGCCGTTCGCATCGTTCTGATCGATGTCGTCGCCGTCCGACAATGCGAACACGACGCCATTGGCAATTACCGCCGGCTCCGGCACCGCCATATCCGTCGATCTCCAGACTGGGAGTCAGAACGGGTTTCGAATCCGGTCCTTCCACACGAAACCCCATGATGCTGCCGTTCGGCGCATCGCCGTAAGTGAGACGAAAACTAGTCTGCTTGGTTGCAGGTCCCCACGCGGGCGCATAAAGCCAGCGAACACGTTTTTGTATCTGTCCACGTCGCCAAAGCGCCCCAAAAGCCGCGCCCGTAATATGATGCCTTCTCGTTTGCCAGCATCTCGCTCGCATACAGCGGCGACATGTGATCCGCGCCGCCCATTGATTTCGCATCAAGCAACCAAATCACGCCCTCTTTGCCGCTTGCGGCGACCAGTTCTTTACTCCCGTATGGGAAAACTACGGGAGTCGTGTTCCCCATATCGAGATCCTTCTTCGCAATCCAGTCGTAGTTCTTCGGCGTGAAGTAATCTTTCAACTGCAGCGTCGAGCCGTTCACCGCCAGAATCGTATTCGGATACTGATCCTTTGCCGGGTCGAAGATACCGTCGCCGGTACCGGCAAATACAGTCCCTTGCGCGTCAATGGCAACGCCCGCGCGGCCCCAAATGCCGGCGCCGTAGGTCCGCATCGCGAGAAACTGCTTGGGAGCGCCTCCATCGGCGCTCTCGGCGTACACCGCCGAGCGCACCTTGTTGCATGCCTGCGAAGTCGGCGTGTAAATTGCGCCTTTAAACAGATTCAGACTCCACGTCTTCGCGTATGGTGGGGTGAATTCGCGCGGCGCTTGCGCGTCCGCACCGGTCTGCAGATTCAACGTATAGAGCTGGCCGTCGCTCGCGAGCACATATGCGACTTCTTTCGCTCGATTGATGACCGGAGTCGCCGTCAGCGCATTCGGGCATAGCCAGTCGGGCTGTTGTGACGGTGTGTTGCGGTTATCGAAATGCCTGTGCCAGAGCATTGCGCCATTGTCGGCGTTCAGCGCGAATACATTGTCGTCCGAGCCGGCCACAATGGCGATATCTTTCGCCTTGCTGTTCTTCAGATTGCTAACAACGACCGGTACCGTAAGAGAGTTGAGCTCTTTTGTTTTGTTGTCGAGCTTCACTTTCCAATGCAGTTTGAGCTTTGAGACCGAATGCTTCGTCAAACGACGCTCACCTGTGACGACGAAGGTGCGCTGCGAGTCGCCGCCAAACTGAGTCCAATCGGATGCCGTGGCAGTGAACGTTAAGAGCCCGAATGCCAGCAGCAGGTGGCGCGGACGGTCGAGCGTAGCGAGCCGTCTGCGAAGAACCGCGTGCAAGAGCTTCATTTCGATTTCTCCGGCAATGCGAACGCGACGTAACTGCCGCCGCTGCGTTCGCCCCATTTGCCGCCGCCGCACGCCACAACCACGTACTCGCGGCCGTTCGCCTCGTAGACCGCCGGGGTTGCCGTGCCGGACGCCGGAAGCGTGTATTCATATAACAGCTTGCCGTTTGCTTTGTCGTAGACGTGGAACTTGTGGTCGTGCACCGTGGCCGCGATGAACAGCACATCGCCTGCGGTCAGAACGCCGCCGCCGTAGTTCTCGGATCCCGTGTTGGTGACGCCCTTCGCCGCCAGATCTGCGTACTCGCCGAATGTGTGTTTCCACGACGTACTGCTGCGTGTTCAGATTGATGGCGTTGAGTGTGCCCCACGGCGGCGTCACCACCGGGTAACCCTGCGGATCAAGCCAGCGGTTGTAACCGTCGATGCCATATTTCAATCCTGCGTACGAAAGGTGCTTCTGATGCTCTGCCCCATCGAGCGGCACATCTTTTCCCGTTGTCACGTACTCAACGATCACGTTGACCAGACCATCGCCGAGACGCCCGAAGCCCGGCATACGGCCGCCGCCCTTTGTCACCATGTCTTTCACCTGATCGTGCGACATGCGCGAACCGATGTCGACCAGCGACGGAAATTCCGGCGGGCTGCCCTTCATATCTAGCCGGTGGCATCCGGAGCAGTTTTGCCTATACAGTGTAGAGCCGGTTATCGCTTCGGATGCGAGCACGCGCGGCACCAGGCGAATGATCCACGCCATCTCGGTTGCATTGACGTAAAGCACCCCCGTCTTGGCGTCGTATGCCGGGCCGCCCCATTCGCCGCCGCCGTCGAGTCCCGGAAAGAATACGGTGCCCTTGAGACTTGGCGGCGTGAACTGTGGACCGGATAACAGGTTTTTGAGTTGCGCCAGGACCGCGGCGTGTGCCTCCGGCGTTCGATTCGTCAGAATATCTTCTGTGACCTGCTGCCTTGCGTACGGCTTCGGCGATGTAGGCAAGTACCTGTGTCGGCGACAATACCTCGCCGTCGACATCAGTCTTCGGAGCCTCCAGTGTTTCAAGCGGAACGAGAGGTTTGCCCGTTGTCCGCTCGAACATCCAGATGAAACCGTTCTTGGTGATCTGCGCGACCGCATCGATAGTCTTTCCCTTGCGCCGCAGTTGAACCAAAGTAGGAGCGGATGGCAGGTCGCGATCCCAAACATCGTGCTTCACGAATTGGTAATGCCAGACGAGCTTGCCCGTCTCGGCATTCAGTGCCAGAAGGCAATTAGCGTAAAGGTCGTCGCCCACGCGATTTGGACCGTAAAAATCGAAGGAAGCCGAACCCGTAGGCGCAAACACCAATCCGCGTTTCCCATCCAGTGTCAGCCCGGCCCATGAGTTGGCGCCGCCGATTTTTTGCCATGCGTCTTTCGGCCAAGTCTCGTAACCCGGCTCGCCCGGTTGCGGAATGGTGTGGAACACCCAGCGAATCTTGCCCGTGCGCACGTCAAAAGCGCGAATGTATCCGGGAGCAGCAGGCAAATCTTCGGCGACGAGCGATCCCTGTACCAGCAGGTCCTTATAAACGACACCGGGACTCGTCGCCTGAACCGTCAGGTCTTTGGCGAAGTCGCCGAGACCATCGTGCAGATCGATTCTGCCGTGGTCGCCGAAAGAATCGACGGGTTGCCCGGTTTTTGTGCTCAGCGCATACAGATAGCTGTCAATACCGACAAAGATGCGCCGCTCATCGCCTTCGCCCCACCACGCGAGTCCGCGATTGCGCTGCTTTTGGCGGAGCGGCTGTCCGCGATGCGCATCGAAGTCCCAGAGGAGCTTGCCGGTAGCGCCATCCAGCGCGACGACACGCAGACGCGGGGTTGTCGCGTACACCACGTCATCCAGCACCAGTGGGTTGCATTCCAGCTCCGAGCCTTCAAACTCGTCGCCCGAGTCGAACTGCCAGGCTTTTTCCAACTCTTCCGCATTCTTGCGATTGATTTGCGCGAGCACGGAATAATGCGTGCCGCCCGGACCTCCGGTGATCGGCCAGTCTTTGCCCGCATAGAATTCAGGACCAGTTGCAGACGCCACAGCGCAACTGAGCAGCAGCGCCGTTGCCGCCCGCCTCATTTGTGAGCCGCTTTCATGGCAAGGTCGGATGGCTTTACGCCCGCAGTATAGACGGGCGTCAGAAAGGAATGAGGACGGTATTCTTCCGCGAACGCGACGTCTGCTTTGGCCGCAATCGCGTCTTCCATGCCGAGCGTCCAATAGACTGCGTTCACCAGCAAGCGTCTCACTCCTTCTGTTTCGATATCGTCCGACGCACCCATCGTTGTCGTGAACACGCGCGCCGTTTTGCCGGAGGCGCTGGTGTAGGCGTTCGTCCAAGCCACCGGCATCATGGGATCGTTGATTTTGCCGGCAACCGGCTCGGCATCCTGCCCCATCCACGTCAGCACTTGCCCTAACAAAACCGGCTTGCATGTGGGTGGCAGCGGTAATCGGACTTCGTATACTTCCGTCGGAACCCAGATTTCGCCGTCCTTAATGCCGCGGACAATCGGATTGTCCTGCGCTCCCGGCGCGAACCAGGCGCGCGTGCTCTGTTTGCCGTGCTCGCCGTGATGCGCCACCCAGGTTTCGCCTAATACATGACGTCCGAAGCCGCCCTCCCAGCCCGGTATCTGGCTGTTCCAGGACCACTTCTCGTAAGTCTTGCTGGTCTTGAACGCGAACGGATGAGTGCCTGTTCGAATCGCAATAATCGGCCGTCCCGATTCGACGTAGTCGAGAATCTGTTTCATTTCGTCATCGGGAAGGTCACGCCAGCGAATGAATAAAACCATCAAATCGGCGCTGTTCAAAGCGTCGAGTCCGGGGACATTGCGCTTCTCGCGCGGATCGATAGTGCCGTCGTCAGGATTAATCGTGAACAGCACGTTGCAGGTGAAGCCGTGCCGGACAGCGAGGATCTTCGCCAACGCCGGAAGTACTTCTTCCGAGTGATACTCGCCATCGTCGCCCGAGATGAGCACAATGTGCTTGCCGCGGCCAGGCCCGTCTGTTCCGGTGTACGTAACGCCAGCCGCGAACAGTACGCTGGAACAGAGCAGCGTTGCGACGCTGGCCGGCAAAGCGCGCGAAAACAGGAGATGAACGTTCATGAACGCTTCATAACATCATATGATCATCGGGTCGGAGTGGTCTGCAAGTGCTGCGCTTAATGAGTACAGCCGGTACCGTTACAGCGCCGTAGTCTTTGTCGCGCTGCTCGATTTTCGCGATCGCGGCGCGCGCCAGTTGCCTCCCTACTTCGATCATGTCTACGGAAACGCTGGTCAGGTTCGAACCACGTGTACGCGCTGACTCGTTTTCGAATCCGATCAGGCTGACATCTTTCGGTACCTCCCGGCGATGCTGGCGCAGCCCTTCGCGTGCGCCGACCGCAAGCTCATCGGACGCGGCGAGAATCGCCGTAACGGGCCTGCCGCCTTCGAGAATGTGCGCAACCGTGGCCTGTCCGTTCTCAAATTCGTCGTCCGAAAGCGAGAAGCTGTGAACGTGCGGATCCAGTTTCAGGTCCGTCATGGCGCGTGAATAGCCATTTTGGCGATTGCGGTTCCATTGGCGCGAAGCATCCCCGATGTACCAGATGTTCTTGTGCCCGAGCTGCGCCAGATAGCGTGTCGCCTCGTAGTATCCGCCTTCATCATCAAAGCGCAACGGCGTTTCCACAGTGCCGTTTTGCACCACGTGATTTGCCAGCAGCACGTACTTTATGCGGTGCCGGTCGAAAGCTTCGCGCAAATTCTTGTGCACCGATCCGGCGACAATCAGGCAGTCGGCGAGTCCCGGCGTCTGTACAATCGCTGGAATATTCAGATCCTCTGCCGGTGCTGCCGACGAGTACCCATAACGCGCGAACAACAGGTAATATTCGGCCATCGAGCAGCACTCTTCCACACCCAACAGCAGCAGCGACTGCTCGGTGGTGAATCCGAAATCGTTGCACAGCATCAGGCCGATGACGCGCGATTTCGAGTGCACCATGTTGCGTGTTCTCGCGCTCAGCTCGTAGCCAAGCTTGCGGGCGGCCGCTTCGACGCGCGCGCGCAGTTGCTCGTCGACATCTTCGGCGCGGTTCAAAACTCGCGATACCGTGCCAATGGATACGTTGGCCCGCTTTGCGATGTCCTTCATCGTCGGTCCTGAAGAACGCCGGGCCATGTGATGTTTCATGACAGAACGCCCGGGCACTCTCCAATCTCGGAGATTGCCACCACGCGCCGCTCTTTAAGCGAGCGGTAACCGGCTTCGAGAACTGCCATCGTATGAAGATTATCCGCGCCGCTGGTGGGCGGGTCTGTGCGGTTCGCAATTGCGTCCATCAGCTCCGCCATGGGGCCCTGAAAGGCGTCCGGGAACCACACCTGATTCCAGCGGGGCGTAAACCACACGCCCGGCTCTTTCGTGCTGCTGAAGGTGAGCGTGCTCGGCGCGCGATTTGGATAATATGGCCAGCCGATGGTGCCTTCGGCCAACCCTTCCGTGCCTTCGACGCGCCATTTGATGTAGGGATTCAGGTCATCGCGCTCGCTGCGCGGACCCGCCCACACATCGTCCCAGGCGGTCGCGCGGAGCCCGTCGGCATACTCCAGAATGTACAGGCAAATGCCGTCTTCATGAGGAAACTGCGTGCGCGGATCTTTGCGCGCGCTCAAGAAAATCGATTCCGGATTACCGAACAGGTAGCGGAAAGAATCGATGTGATGCACGCTCATGTTTAGCAGCGTCAGTCGCCGATATCCGGGCAGCCAGCGCTGCCAGTGCGGCACTGCGCGCATTTCGATTGTGGCCAGTACGGGGATACCCAGATAGCCGCGCGTCAAAACCGTTTTCAGCGCGCGGATCGACTGGTCGTAGCGCATGTTTTGATTTACCGCCAGCGGCAGGCCGCGTCTCTCGCACAACTCGACAATCCGGCAGGCCTCGTCATAGTGGACGGCCAGAGGCTTCTGCGCCAGAATGCCTTTCAAATGTTTGCCGTTTTCAATTGCCTCACGCACGATGTCGAGCTGTCTGTCGGGCGGCACCGCGATATCGAGAATCTGCACATCGGGGTCGCGCAGCATCTCCGCCAGGCTGTCATAGACCTTGGGTATCGCACGCAAATCGGCAACCTCACGTGCTATCTCCGGCGTCCTCGACGTAATCGCCGCTACGTGAAATCCAGCATCCGAATACGCCTTCAACTGCACGTCGCGCATGATGAAGCCGGCGCCCACTGCGCCGATCCCGAAATCGTTGCGCGCGGGTTTGGGCGGCAGATGGTTCAGATTGAGATCGATCTCCACAGGCCTCCGCTATGAACATCGCAATGAACGTTCATGATGTCAACAAGAATTCTATGATAGGATCAGTTTGCGAAAGAAGCGCGAAGGCATTTTCTGCCCTTCACGCTTAATCAAACGTCATGAAGTTAGGACTTATCAACTCCGCGTGGCTCGGTACTCACGTCGACACCGCACGCGGGATCCAGCTCACGAAAGAGCTCGGTTTTGACACTATCGACATCTTTGCCGATCCGCTCGAGACCAGTCCTCAGGAGCTGCGCACCATTCGCGAAGCCTGCGCCGCATCGAGTCTGCCGGTTGTTTCCACCGTCTGCTGCGCCCTCGGCATCGGCGATTTCAACACGCCCGTACGCCGCTTTCACATCGATCGGGCAAAGCGCTACCTGGACCTCGCCTACGATCTGCATGGAAAAAACATGCTGCTGGTAGTAGGGGAGTATCTTTGGAACCAGGAGGTTATCAAGCCCGCCGATCAATGGAAGTGGGCCGTGGAAGGCGTTCAGGAGTTGGGCGCACATGCCGCGCAGCTCCGCCTCGAGATCGCGATCGAGCTGGAGCCGTTCCATCTTTCGATTGTGAACAGCATCGACAACATGCAATCGTTTCTGCGCGACGTTTCACTACCGAATGTGAAGGCAAACATCGACATTTCACATCTCGCGCTGGTCAAAAACAAGGCGGGGGACATCGCGAAATTGAAAGGTAAGATTGCCCATGTGCATCTTTCCGATTGCGATGGCACGAAACACGGAGATCTGCCGCCCGGGCGCGGCGTAGTGGATTTTCCGCCTTACCTGAAGGCGCTTGCCGATGCCGGGTTCGAAGGCACTGTAAGCATCGAACTCGAGTATTCACCCGAGCCCGAGAAGATTGTCGATTGGGTGCGCGAAGCCTACGACTCGACAAATCGTCTCATGACCTCCCAAGGAATTCGTAACTGAGAAGGAGAAGTTGTATGGCCAGTGGTCCGCTGAAAAAAGATGTTCTCAGCAAGTATTCGCACGACGGGTTCGTTGTGGCACGTAAGATGTTTAATTCCGACGAAATCGATCTGCTCCGGCGCGCTGCCAAGGAAGACCGCCAGCTTGACCAGCATTCGTTCGGTAAGGGCGACGGCGAGGGCGGCACGGTCCGTCTGTCGCTGTGGAATCATCCCGGTGACACGATTTATGGCATGTTCGCGCGCTGTGAAACTGTCGTCAATTCCGCCGAGACGCTGCTAAACGACGAGGTTTACCACTATCACTCGAAGATGATCATGAAAGACGCCAAGATCGGCGGCGCTTGGGCGTGGCATCAGGACTACGGCTACTGGTATCAGAACGGTGTGCTGTTTCCGGACCTGACGAGCGCATTCATCGCCGTCGATCCAGCAACGCGCGAGAACGGCTGCATGCAGGTGCTTAAAGGATCGCATCTCATGGGCCGCATCGATCACATTCTGACGGGCGATCAGGCAGGCGCCGATCTCGAGAGGGTGCGTGAAGCCGAGAAGCGGCTGGAATTGGTGTATGTCGAAATGGATCCGGGCGACGTGCTCTTCTTCCATTCGAATTTGTTGCATCGTTCGGATCAGAACCGGTCGGACAAGCCGCGCTGGGCGATGATCTGCTGCTACAACGCGAAGCACAACGATCCGTACAAGGAAGCCCATCACCCGCGCTACACACCGCTGCACAAGGTGCCCGACTCCGCAATTAAGGAAGCCGGCCTGAAGCGCTTCGCCGATACGACGGCCGACGTGGCCTGGCTTGAATCTGCCAAGGACGAGAGCGCGCGCAGTCTTGCTAATAAAACTACGTAATGGGTGAGAAGACGGCGCGGCTGCGCTGTTACATGAACCTGATGGCGCTCGACTCCATGCCCGAGAGTTCGAGCGCGCCGCACGGCAGTTTCGAAGAAAAGGTATACGCTGTACAGGAGGCGGGCTTTGCCGGCGTACAGTTTGCCGAATTCGCGGCTACGCAAGAGCTCGAGATATGTCGAAGACTACATACAGCCGTTGCCGGCAGCGCGAGAATCAATGTGCCTGCGGAATCGGACCTGCTAGCCGAGCGCTTCGCGGCTGATGGTTACGAATGTGCCACCTTGCATGTCGGCTGGGGCATGGAGGACGACGATGAGGCCGGTGCGCTGATCGAAAGCATCATTGATGCATCGGGTCACTGGCGCATTCCTCTGTACATTGAAACCCACCGCGCGACGATCTGCCAGGATATGTGGCGCACGGTTCAGTTCACGAAACGATTTCCCGAGATCCGATTCAACGGCGACTTCTCGCATTGGTACGCCGGGCAGGAGATGGTGTATGGCGGGTTTGAGAAGAAGCTCGCGTTTATCCAGCCAGTGCTCGAACGTGTGCGCTTCATCCATGGACGCATCGCGAATCCCGGATGCATTCAGGTACCCGTCACACAGGACGCACCGTATGTGCAACATTTTCAAACAGCTCTGGACCGAGGCCTTTCGCGGTTTTCTGCGCAGCGCCGAGGGCGATCACATCTGCTTCACGCCTGAGTTGCTGGCGCCTCAGATTTATTACGCGCGGACGTTCGAGGGTCGGGAAGAGTCAGACCGCTGGAAGGAATCGCTTTTGTTGAAGCAAATTGCCGAGCAGTGTTTTTCATGCGCGCAGCAATCTTGATCCTCTTGGCTGCGCAGCTGTTGCTCGGCCAGGACCCGGACGATCTTCAGCAGGCAAACGCCGCCAATGCCACCGCAGGCAAAACACAGTTCCAACAGACTTGCGGGTTCTGTCATGGACCCGATGCGCGAGGCGCCAGCGGTCCGGACCTCATTCGTTCAGAATTGGTCAATCATGACGTGAACGGAAATCTGATCGGACCCGTGATTCGCAACGGCCGGCCGGAAAAGGGAATGCCGGCGTTCCAGTTACCCGATGCCGACATTCGCAATATCGCCGATTTTCTGCATGCCGAAGCGAAGGTCGCGGCTGGGGTCGCGCGGCGGGTACCCAGCGAGTATCCGCTTCAAAAATTGCTGGTCGGAAATGCTGACGCCGGTCGCGCCTATTTCAATGGGGCGGGGCATTGCGGTGGTTGTCATTCGGTCACGGGAGACCTGGCGCATATCGCGACCAAGTACAAGCCCTTCGATCTGCAAACGCGGATCGCGTTTCCATCGGGCGCCAAGCCAGTCGTTACGGTGACTACCGCCGCCGGAGTGCTCAGCGGTGAAGAGGTCTATGAAGACGAGTTCTTAGTCTCATTCCGCGACAAGAACCGGGCCGTTCATACATTCCGGCGTGACGCGGCAGACATCACGATCAAAGACCCGCTCGCCGAGCATGAGCGTCTGCTCAAGACCTACACGGATGAAAATATTCACGACTTGTTTGCCTATCTGGAGACGCTGAAGTGAGGCGCGTGGCGCTGGGATATCTGCTCGTAGCCTGCTGCGCTCTCGGCCAGGAGAACTGGCCTACTTACAACGGCGACTACTCCGGCAGACGGTTCAGCGCACTGAAGCAGATCGACAAAAGTAACGTCGATATGCTCACGCTGGCGTGGGCGTTCCAAACAGACGTCAACACCGGCCCGGGTCTGAAATCAACGCCTCTGCTGGTCGACGGAACGCTCTACTTCACCGAACCGGACGATGTTTGGGCTGTGGACGCACGATCCGGCCAGCAGAACTGGCACTATCGCTACCGCAACAACGAAGGCTTGCATATCGGGCAGCGGGGTCTCGGGATCTACCAAAACAAGCTTTACTTCGAAACGCCGGATGCCCACTTGCTTTGTCTGGATGCACGCAGCGGCGAAGTGCAATGGGACGTCGTGTTGGCAGATGTGAAGCTCGGGTACTGGGCCACGATGGCGCCGCTCGTGATTCGGGATCACGTGCTCGCCGGAGTCTCGGGTGACTTCAACGATCTTCATGGCTTCATCGATTCCTTCGATGCGGAGACGGGCAAACTGCAGTGGCGCTGGGATTCGCTTCCTAAGCCTGGCGGACCGGGATCGGAAACGTGGCCGAAGAACAGCGACGCGGTACAGCATGGCGGCGGAATGACGTGGATCACGGGCACGTACGACCCCGGTCTGAACCTGGTTTACTGGGGTACGGCGAACCCAAATCCTGTGCTCGATGGGAGTACTCGGCCAGGGGATAACCTTTACACCTGCAGCATCGTAGCGCTAAATCCGGATACCGGGAAGCTGGTGTGGTACTTTCAGCCCTCGCCGCACGATGTACATGACTGGGATGCGGTGCAGACGCCGGTCATCGCGGATGTGCCTTGGCAGGGTGAGGAGCGAAGGCTGCTACTTCAGGCATCTCGCAATGGCTACTACTTTGTCCTCGACCGCACTAATGGAAAACCCTTACTGTCGGTGCCGTATGAGGAGATCAACTGGAGCAAGGGAATCAACGCTCATGGGCAGCCGATTGCGAATCCGGAAAAGAATCCGAGTGCGGCGGGAACGCTGGTTGAGCCCGACGCAATCGGCGCAACGAACTGGATGGCGCCGAGTTTCGATCCCGAGCGAGGGCTATTGTTTGTGGACAGCCACGACTCTTACAGCTTGTATTACGCTTACTCTTCAGGAAAACCTGAGGGGTTCGGCGGGAGAGATCTGACTGTCTGGTCGCATTGCGCTCTGCGTGCGATCGATTACCAAACCGGCAAGAGCCGCTGGAAGCACGACCTCGGTCCCGGCTGGGACTGGTCCGGTGTGCTGAGCACGGCTGGGGGAGTCGTGTTCACGGCGGATGTTCACGGCAACATGCTCGGTCTCGATTCGGATACGGGTAAGACGCTTTGGCACGCCTATGGCGGCGGTCCGGCTCAGGGATCGCCGATAACATACGAACTGGACGGAAAGCAATACGTTCTTATCGGCGCGCACGGCGTGCTGTACGCCTGGGCTCTACCCGCACGGCTCACAAAGTCGCCAGCCCGATAAGCAGCAACCCAACGACGTATGCCACGAACATCAGCGCGATCAGGATGTTTGTTTCACGTGGAACATTGGCGAACTCTCTCCAGATGAAAACTCCCCAGATCGCGGCGACCAGTGTTGCACCCTGCCCCAGAGCGTACGAGATCGCCGGCCCCGCAACGCCGGAAGCGATGATATTCAGGCTGAAGGCGAGCATCCAGATAGCGCCGCCGAGAAGGCCTAGCGAATGCAGCTTAGGCGTGCCCGCAAGATAAGCAGAGTAGGTTTGTCCTCCTGCCCGCATGAAAATTGTATTCACCACTATGTTGCTGCCTAGCAAGCCGATGGAGAAGAAGAACAGTGCAGTGTAGGGCGTCAGCAGCCCGGGCTGTATCCGAAGCGAGTTGAAGCCGGGCGAGAGAGCTCGCTGCAGATAGGGATAAAAGAAGCCCATCAGAGAACCCGCAACGATCGCGAAGATGAGCCCTCGAGCTCGCTTTGCGCTTGCTGTTTGGCCGCGTCTGCTGTATGCCAGAGCAGAAAAGACCATGGCCAGAATGACGAACGCGACACCCAGGAAAATCAGCGTCGGGTTGCCCTTCGCCTCCTGGTTGTAAGATTTCACCGTGCCAATCACGAGGGCAAGGCCGATCCCCACTGGGAACGCCACGGAGAGGCCGGCAGCGTCGATCGCTACCACCAGCAGAATGTTCGCGATGTTGAACAGAACGCCACTGAAGCAGGCGGTCAGAACGGCGGAGCGTGCGGCTGTGCTCAAGTTTGCGATTGCGGACATGCCGCCTGAGCCTGCGCTACCCAGCGTAAACATGAAAAGGATACTGAAGAGAAAGACCCCGAACGCATAATCCCAGTAGTACAGTGAAAACGGCCAATCCGTTCGGCCTGCGAGCTTTTGCGTGTTGGCCCATGAGCCCCATCCGATCATGGTGATAGTACAGAACAAGATGGCCAAACCAACGGAATGTATTGTGAACATTGAGCGTAAGGTACCATTTCCACTATTGCCGGCAGCCCTGATCCTCTTTGCCGGCCTGAGCTGGGGAAAGCCCCCGGTCCTTCTGTCGACCGATGTGGGCAACGAGATCGATGACCAGTGGGCTGTCGCCTACCTGCTGCTCAGCGGTGAATTCGATGTACAAGGCATTGTTTCGGCGCACGCGCCGAGTCTTCCGGCCCCGTCGGCGCACGCCACGTATAAGGTTTTAGTCGACGAGGTAGAAAACCGGCTGGCGATGCAGGTACATCCCCCGCTCCTCGAAGGCTCCAGCCTGCCGCTTGCGGATATGAAGACCCCTCGCCCGAGCGCGGGACTCGATTTCATCCT
Organism: uncultured Acidobacteriaceae bacterium; assembly: GCA_963842195.1. Lineage (GTDB taxonomy): Bacteria > Acidobacteriota > Terriglobia > Bryobacterales > Bryobacteraceae > Bog-105. Next base: position 679,259 of record CAWJFN010000013.1, on the reverse strand, counting down.
TGCTGCGTCCAGGGACTACTCGAAAGACAACCGTTTGACCGTTTTGACCATCGGAGCCGCTACCGATGTCGCGTCGGCCATTCTGTCGGATCCCGAGATTGTGGACCGGATTAATGTCATTGCCATGGGATTCAAGAACCTGTCGAGAGAGGGCGGCAAGGAATACAACGTCGAGAACGATCCGCGTGCCTGGCGCGTCATCCTTGCATCAGCCGTCCCCGTGACGATCGGCTCGGGGGATGTTTGCACCCAGTATCTGTCGATCGGCTTCGACCAGGCGGCGCAAATGCTCAGCGGTCATGGGCCTGTTGCGGCTTGGCTTTGGCAGGAATATCAGGACTGGTATTTTCGCAACGTGAAGCCACTGCGCGTTGATGATTTTTCGAAGCCCTGGATCATTTGGGACATCATCACGTTAGCGGAAGTCCAAGGGATTGCGAGTCACAAGACGGTCAACAGACCCTCACTTGGGAACGATCTGTCGTTTATCGAAGGCCAGGACCCGGCGAAGACGATCAACTGGATTACTGCGGTCGACTCGGCAAAGCTCTGGAAAGAGTTTCTCGAGAAACTGGATGAGTACCAGCGCACACACGCGGTGCAGAGTCTCATTTCACGATGATGGAATAGATCCGGTCGAGATCGTCCTGAGAGTAGTAATCGATCTCAATCCGTCCGGCAGTGGCTGACTTGGGAACTAAACGAACTTTTGTTCCCAGCGCGGCCTGCATTTCCTCCACGGCAGCCCGGACGTTGGGATCGACAGCTGCATGCGGAGCTCCTGAACCCTTGATTTCAGGCGATTTAGGGCTGGTCAGGTCCTTGACCAGCTTTTCGGTTTCACGAACGGAGAGCCGCCGGTCCAGGATCTGCTGACAGGCCTGCCGTTGCGCACTGTGACCGCTCAGTCCGAGCAGGGCGCGCGCATGCCCCATCGAAATATCGCCGCGGATTAGATCGTCCTGGACCTCGCGCGCGAGCTTCAGCAGGCGGAGGAAGTTGGTTATAGTGGAACGGTCTTTCCCGGTTCGTTCTGCGACCTGCTCATGGCTGAGCTTGTGCTGCTCGATGAGCCGCTGGAAGGCCACGGCGGTGTCGATTGGGTTCAGGTCCTCGCGCTGGATGTTTTCAATCAGCGCCAGTTCCAACCGGCGATTCTGCTCAACGGTGCGCACGAGCACCGGAATTTGGCTAAGTCCGGCGAGGCGGGCCGCGCGCCAACGGCGTTCCCCGGCAAGAATCGTGTACTTGTCACCCTGCCTAGAGACCGTGATCGGCTGGATTAGGCCGTTGGCACGAATCGATTGCGCGAGTTCTTCAAGTTTTTCGCTGTCAAAGCTGCCACGCGGCTGCTCTTGGCTCGGGACGATTTGCTCGAGCGGGATGCTTTCGAACTGATCGAAGTGCTCGGGCAGCGCGCGCGAAACCGGCACCGGAGCCGAACGGCTGCCGGCGTCTTGCTGGCCACCCCCGGGGCCCCTGGGCAGAAGCGCCGAAAGGCCTTTACCGAGCGCTTTGCGCTGACTCCGGTCTAGCTCTGACTTGTTCATGGGCCAAAATTTCCTTTGCGAGTTGAATGTAGGATTCGGCGCCACGAGATCTCGCGTCGTACGCCAGGATAGATTTACCGAAGCTGGGGGCCTCGGCCAATCGAATGCTGCGCGGTATGACGGTTTTGAATACCTCGTTCCCGAAGAACTCTCGCAGATCCGCCTCTACCTGCCGCGTCAGGTTCGTCCGGTCGTCGTACATGGTTAACAGAACGCCCTGAATTGCCAGGCCTGGGTTGAGCCCCTCCTTCACGCGGTCCACAATGTCCATCAGTTGCGAGATTCCTTCGAGGGCGAAGAACTCGCACTGAATCGGGATCAGAACGGCGTCAGAGGCAACAAGGGCGTTTAATGTCAGCAGGTCGAGCGCGGGAGGGCAATCGATCAGGGCGTAGGCATACTCGTCGCCGACGACGGAGAGGGCGTCCTTGAGCCTGAATTCGCGCCGGTCTTGGGATGCCAGTTCGATTGTTGTTGCCGCCAGATCCTGGTCCGCCGGAATAATAGAAAGGCCCTCGAACGTGGTCTGCTGGATGGCATCCCGCACGCCGGCATCACCCAACAGAACCTGATAGAGCGTGTTTCGTTCGGGAGACTTTTCGACGCCGAGTCCGGTGGTGGAATTACCCTGCGGGTCCGAATCGATGAGGAGGACTTTGAGTTCCGAGGCCGCGAGTGCAGCCGCCAAATTAATGGCGGTCGTGGTCTTGCCCACTCCGCCTTTCTGGTTAGCTATCGAGATTACGCGCGCCAAGATTCCTTCTGTCCAGGGGAGGGCTCACGACGATCCTAACACGTTCCACGTGGAACATCGACCGGATTAGGCTGAGGCCGTCATACCGAGGCTCAAGTAGATGTCTAGAACAGCAATTGCAGCGGGCGTTACGCCGGGAATGCGCCTCGCCTGGCCCAATGTCTCCGGCCGGACGCGCGCCAGTTTGTGGCGGACCTCATTAGACAAGCCGGGAATCCCTTCATAACAGAACTTGTCCGGTATGGTGCGCGCTTCGGAGTCGTTCAGGTGCTGAACCTGGCGCTCCTGTTGCGAGATGTAGCCGGCATACTTCGTTTCTGTCTCGATGGTCGTCAAGACGCCCTGCACAAGGCGTTGATCGAGCCGCCTCGAAATCCATTGCTCCAGCTGCGAAATCCGTGCCTCTGGCCGGCGGAGCCATACGCCTAAGGTAGGATTATCGCTCGCGAACGGAAGGTCGACGACGCCGGGTAGCAGGTTCACTCGTGTCTGATCCAGCAGTTCCGAAATGGCTGCTTTCTGGCGCTGCTTGAGTTCGAAACGAGCCCAACGCTCATCAGAAACGAGGCCCAAGCTTCGGCCCATCGGCGTTAGCCGTTCATCGGCGTTATCGATGCGCAGATGGAGGCGGTGCTCGGCGCGCGAGGTAAACATCCGGTACGGTTCGTCGGCCCCCTTGCTCACCAGATCGTCGACCAGAATTCCTGAATAGCCGAGGGCACGGCCGATTGTCAGCTCGGGCATTCCCTTCACCTTGGCCGCGGCATTCAAGCCCGCGATGAGACCTTGGCACGCAGCCTCCTCGTATCCTGACGTTCCGTTGATCTGTCCGGCCAAGAACAAGCCCGGAATCGATTTCACCTCCAGCGTGTGCCGCAGTTCCCGGGCATCGATGGCGTCGTACTCAATTGCATAGCCAGGACGAATCATCTCGGCATTTTCCAGCCCTGGGATCGACGCCACCATCGCTGTCTGCACGTCGATGGGCATGCTGGTCGACATGCCGTTCACGTAGACCTCATGAGTGTCGAGGCCTTCCGGCTCGAGGAAAATCTGATGTCGACGTTTGTCTGGAAACTTGACGATCTTATCTTCGATCGACGGGCAGTACCTCGGCCCTATGCCTTCGATCTGACCGGAGTAAAGCGGCGAGCGCGCGATGCTCTCCAGGATCACGCGTTGGGTTTCTTCGGTCGTGTAGGTGAGATGGCATCGAATTTGATCACGATCGATTCGATCGGTCATAAAGGAGAACGGTGTCGGCACTGGGTCACCGGGCTGCTCTTCGAACTCCGACCAATTGATCGTGCGGCCATCCAGCCGTGGCGGTGTTCCCGTTTTCAATCGCGTCCACTGCAACCCGAGCGTGCGAAGGTGGCCGCCCAGAGTATTCGAGGCTGCCTCACCGTTGCGACCGCATGCGTACTTCTGCTCACCGACGTGGGCCAATCCGTTCAGGAACGTGCCCGTGGTCACGATGACAGCTTCGGTTAGGAGATCACGGCCATCTTTCAAACGCACTCCGGCAACCCGCTGCGGCTCTGTTGAGAACAGCAGTTCTCCGACCTCCGCTTGAAGAATGCGGAGGTTGGGCTCGTTTTCCATCCACTCACGCATTTTGACGCGGTACTGCTTTTTGTCGCACTGAGCACGCGGCGACCAGACTGCTGGCCCGCGGCTGGTATTGAGTAGTCGAAACTGTATGCCCACGGCATCGGTCAGTTCGCCCATCACGCCGCCCAAGAGCATCGACCTCCCGCACCAAGTGACCTTTTGCGATCCCGCCCACTGCCGGGTTGCAGGACATCTGCGCGATGAGATCGAGATTCATGGTGACCATCGCGGTTCGTAGGCCGAGACGAGCGGAAGCGCGTGCTGCTTCGCAGCCAGCGTGCCCGGCGCCAATCACAATCACGTCGTACTTTTTTTGCATGAAGAAGGAGGACTTAGAATGGAGGCCTAATCTAAATTCTAGCGAGGAAGTCCTCCCATTGAAAATTCTGATCCTTGGCGGAGGCGGCCGCGAACATGCACTCGCCTGGCGGTTGTCGAAATCCTCGAGCGTTTCCCAACTCTTTGCCAGCCCCGGCAACCCCGGGATCGAACAGCTCGCGACTTGCTTCCCTGCCCCGAACGACGTTTCTGGCTACACCGGGATGGCAGAGCGTCTTGAGGTTGACCTGACGGTGGTCGGTCCGGAAGCCCCTCTCGTTGCCGGAATCGTAGATCAATTCCGGGCGCGAGGACTCAAGGTTGTGGGTCCGACCCAAGCAGCGGCTCGCCTGGAAGGATCAAAGATTTTCGCCAAGCAATTCTTCTCGCGGGCTGGAATTCCGACTGCGCGCGCGATGCAAGCGGAGAATGCGGCAAGTGCTCTTGAAGCTGTCAACAAATTTTCCCTGCCGGTGGTAATCAAGGCCGACGGGCTCGCGGCCGGCAAAGGAGTCGTGATTGCTACAACGCACGACGAAGCCTCAGATGCCATTCGGAAGCTTGGGCCCAATCTGGTTATTGAGGAGTTCCTCGACGGCGAAGAGGTCAGTTTCATTGGATTGAGCAACGGCGAAGAAATTTTGAGCTTTGCGCCCACGCAGGACCACAAACGCATTTTTGACAACGATGAAGGTCCAAACACGGGAGGCATGGGCGCCTACTGCGATACCCGAATTTTGACGCCAAAGCAGGCGGATGAAATCGTCGATCGCATTATGCAACCGGCCATTTGGCAGATGAAGCAAGGAGGCACTCCGTTTACAGGGTTTCTTTACGCGGGACTCATGATGACGGCAGACGGTGCAAAGGTGCTCGAGTTTAACGTTCGGCTGGGAGATCCGGAGACACAGGCGTTGATGTATGCCTTTGATGGCGATCTGGCGGGCACGCTTGATTCCTCGGTGAATGAATCGGAACTTGTTTCGCAACCCGGATGGGTTACGCCGACGGTGTGCGTAGTCATGTCAGCGGCTGGTTATCCGGACAAGGCGCGAGTGGGAGACGAGATTAGCGGCATCGAAGCTGCCGAGAAATCCGGTTCGAAAGTCTTCCACGCGGGGACGCGCCGCGAAGGTCAAAGCCTGCTGACGAATGGAGGCCGAGTGTTGGGGGTGACAGCGGAAGGCACGACGCTGCAAACGGCGATTGATGAGGCATACCGGGCAGTTCACCAGATCCGGTTCGACGGGATGCATTATCGCAAGGACATCGCTCGAAAGGGCCTGCGGCGTTGGTGATCAGGCGCGATTACGGCATCCAGCTCCCGTACGAGGCCCAGCCGCTGCTAACGTTTTCTTTGGTTTGACTGTACATGTACAGGGTTTTCGCGCCAGAAAAAGCTGCGGTGAAATTCACATCTGGCTGTACAGTCAGGGTGTCCCCCGAGCCGCTCACGGACGAGCCAAGGCCATTCAGGGTGCACTGGCTGTTTGATACCGAACTTGAGGCGCCCGCTTTCACTGGGCCGAGCAAGGCAGAGCCCGAATCGTTCTCGAGATAAAGGCTCTGGTTCGAGCCGACGTAACGCACCCAGCACGCATTCTGAGTTGACAACGTGGAGGCCACTAGAATGTTCGCGCCTGAGACATCGCTGTAACCTGCGGAATCGCCAAAAACGGCGCTGAAAGTGACGGACATTCCGCCTCCCGAGCTTGGCGAGATGGATACGGGTCCGTTGGGTACGCCGGTAGCACGGAAGGCGAACGCGCCACGGCTCCAGGGGCCAAGTGTATCCTGATTAACTGTTCCGCACGGAAAGCAGGATATTAAGGGATCGAGAGCCATGTCGTATTCAGCTCCCAAAGACGCGCCGCTTTCCACAGCGGGCGAATTCGCCTGAAGGTGAAAGTCATTTGCGGTAGCGGGAGATGAAGACACAAACATTGGGTCCGCAACTTTCGTGTGGGCTCCGGAGGACACGCCAAAGCTCGGTGCGCACTGGTAGAGGAGGTTGTAATCTTCCGTAGCTTCGGCGCCGGAACCTACTATGAACTGGTGATAGGACGCGCCCACAACGATGTTGTTCGTGATTGCGACTTGCGATTGAGTGTCGACCAGCACTCCACAAGGTACGTTGTACACGGTGTTGCCATAAACAGAAACATTTGCGGAATAACTGGTTAAATGAATCCCGGAATCCAGTGCTGGTCCGATGACAATATTGTTATATACACTGGAATTTACGCAGTAAACCGCAGCGATTGCGTTGTCGAGGTGTGCGCCACCGGCGACAAAGTTATGGTGAATGGAGCCCTGGGCTTGCGTGCTTGAACTAGAACCGTTAAGTTCGAGCGATTCTCCGTCGCCATGCGCATTGCTGGTGTTATACACTACGTTTCCATAGATTTGTCCATTTGAAACGGGTCTCGTGTAACCCTTGATGCCGATCGCCTCGGTACCGTTGTAGATAGTATTGTACGCGATCACGGCGTTATTAACATCTAAAGTAATGATTCCATTATTAGTGTTATTGTCGTTTAAATAAGCTGTATTGTAGGTCGCCGTGAAAGAATCGACAGCTGTTCTTGCAACGATAAAAGTTCCGTACATAACAAATCCCGGATCCATGGAGTAAACATTATGATTTGCGACCAGATTTGGGCTGATCCCATCGGCGAAAATGCCGTGGCTCGCGGAGTTCCTAATGCTGCAACTCTGCACGGTGACATTGGAGCTGTTATGCACAGTGACGGTGAATTGACTGGAATTTTGTATCTGCAGGCCGTCGAGGGTGATATAGGACAGGCCGGTAATGGCGATAGCCGGCGAACGCACGCCCTGTTCGTCCAGTACTGGAGCAGAGCCGTTCCCGTATGCGCCGATGGTGATCGGTTTTCCGGCTGATCCCGAGGAGTTGAGGACTAGCGCCTCATACCAGACGTCACCTCGATTCAATAACACCTGGTCGCCCGGGTTGAAGTAAGCGTTGTTCACCCGCGATATCGTTTTCCACGGGAGGGCTGTGCCGTTGTTTCCGTCATTACCGTTTACGGAGTCGACATAGTAGGTCGCCGCGCGCAGCGAGCAGACCGAGAGGAGTGCAACTGCGGCACAACGTGCCACAGAAAAGTAACTGCTCAACACCGGCAGGTACCTCGTATTCTTTTGTATTTTGCAGGTCAGCGAGAATGGTACCAAAAGCGCTCTACCTGTAGAAGCGGAATTCGCAGCGGAATGAGGACACGTGCGGCTCATCAATTCGGTTCAAGCGAGGATTTTCGGGATGCCAGAAGGGGATGCGAGGCTGGTAGACTGCAGGGAGGGAAAAAGGGGTGTGCCGTTTTTGGACGGTTGCACGCGGGGACGTAGCTCAGATGGATAGAGTGGCCGCCTCCTAAGCGGCAGGTCGGCAGTTCGAATCTGCCCGTCCCTACCAGTTTAAGAAGCGGGTAGCGGAGGAAGTTCCGCTACCCGAAACGGACGAAACATCGTCTGGCCGATGCTTCAGATAATTACGGCGCCCAAGTTCCGTACGAGCCCCAGCCGCTGCTCACGTTTTCTTTCGTCTGGGTGTACATGTAGAGAGTCTTCGTGCCGGTAAAGCCCCCCGCGAAGGTCACGTTTGCGTTCACGTTCAGCGTGTTCGCCGAACCGGTCACGGAGGAACCGAGGCCGTTCAGCGTGCATTGGCTGTTTGACACGCTAATTGAAGTTCCCGGCTTCACGGGGCCGAGCAAACTCGATCCCGAATCGCTTTGAAGATACAGGCTCTGGTTAGAACCTACATAACGGATCCAGCAAGCGTGCTGGGTGGAAAGAGCCGGCGCTACGAGAATATTGCCGCCCGCGATGTCGCCGTAGCCGGCACTATCGGCGAAGACGGAACTGAACGTGGTGGAGAGTCCGCTGCCTGAATTCGGGGAAATGGATACCGGTCCGTTGGGCTGGGCAATGCGGAAAGCGAACGCTCCCCGGCTCCAGGGCCCCAGCGTGTCCTGGCTAACCGTTCCGCACGGGAAACACGATACCGTCGGGTCGAGAGCCATATCGTATTGGGATCCCAAAGACGCGCCGGTTCCCACGGCAGGCGAATTCGCTTGCAGGTGGAAATCGTTTGCGGTGGATGGTGAAGAAGACACAAACATAGGATTTGCAACTTGGGTGTGCGCCCCAGGGGAGACCCCGGCGCTGGCTGCAGATTGATAGAAGATGTTGTAATCTTCGGTGGCCTGACCCCCGTCGGCGCCGATGGCGATGGGGTGATAGGACGCGCCCACAATGATGTTGTTCATGATAGTGGCTTGCGATTGACTGTCGACCAACACTCCGTAGGGCATGTTGTAAATGGTGTTGCCGTAAACCGAAATATTGGAGGAGTTGCTGGTAAAGTGAACACCGGCATCAAAGCCGCGGCCTACAACAATGTTGTTGTACACGCTGGAATTGACAGCGTAGACACCTGCGATTGCGTTGTCGAGTAGAGCACCCCCGATAACGAAGTTATGGTAGACGGACGCCTGCACCTGGGTGCTGAGGCTATTGCCCGTCAATTCGATTGACTCTCCGTCGCCGTGCGCGCCGCTTGTGTTATACACGGCGTTCCCGTAGATCTGTCCGCCGGTTACCGGTCTGGCCAGGCCCTTGATGCCGATCGCTTCCGTGCCGCTGTAAATGGTATTATTTGCAATGATTACATTGTTGATATCTAGAGTTATGATTCCGTTGTTAGTCGAGTTATCATTCATGTATCCGGTGTTATTAGTAGCAGTGAAGGAATCTACAAGTGATCTCGCAAAGATGAAAGTTCCACGCATAACGAAGCCCGAATCCATAGAATAAGTATTATTATTGACAACTACATTTGGGCTAAGTCCGTCGACATTGACGGCATGACTTGCGGAATTCTTCATCGTGCAGTTTTGAACGTCCACATTGGAACTGTTGTGTACGTAAACTGTGACATTGCTGGCGTTTTGCATTGCCAAACTATCGATGGTCACATAGGACAGTCCGGTAACGTTAACGGCCGGCCAACGCACGCCCTGTTCGTCCAGTACGGGAGCCGATCCAGTTCCGTAGGCGCTGACCGTAACTGGTTTTCCAGCAGATCCGGATGAGTGAAGGACAAGCGTTTCGTACCAAACGTCGCCGCGATTCAGCAATAGCTGATCGCCTGGATTGAAGGACGCTTTGTTGGCACGGGCGATGGTCTTCCAAGGCAACGTCGTGCCATTATTCCCATCGTTACCGTTTATGGAATCGACATAATAGGTCGCCGCAGGGAGCGAGCAGACCGAAACTATAGCAACTGCGGCACAACGGCCGATCAAAGAGTAACTGCTCAACACTGGCAGGTACCTCGTATTTTCTGTAGATTGCGCGCGACTATTTTGGTCGAGCGCTGGATGTAACACGTCATGTTTTCCTTTCAATCGAACACCGACTTTTTATTGCCCGCACTTACCGGCGCCGCCCAATAAGGCTGGCAATCGGAATGGAGATAGCTACGCCACAGCGTCGCTGAGGACGCCGAAATATCTCGAAGGAGGTCCTCTACGCTGGAAGCGGGATTCGAAGCCGAGTGAAGACCTGCCGGAACCGGCAAATCGCCGCCGGCTTGTCAGCGAAGTGAAAGCCGCAAGACCTTTTGCTACCTTGCAGAAACTGAGAGGGCGAGTCTTCAACCGACCTATCCCTCGCCCATTTCCGTTGCTACTACTACAGAGGGATATGAGGCGAGGTTTTCTCAGGCGCACAAGGATCCGAGTTCAATTCCTATTCCGGTGACAATTCCGTTTCGGGCTGCGCCCCGGTGAGTCGAGACAACCAATGGGTACAATGAGGGCTCAGCTTCAATATTGCTTCCCATGCAGTTCGCGTTGCAGTTTGCGATCAGCGAGCAAGGGCTTTCCTCTGCCATCGCACGCCATCCTGACCCTGTGTTGATCGCGGACGACGGGCGGCGATACCTATACGGGAATGCGGCCGCGTGTGCTCTGTTGGGGATGACTCTCGACGAACTCGTCGGGCGCCGGATCGAGGAATTTGCCCCTCCGGCGCTTCGTGAAGAAGTCGAGCAGAGCTGGAACCGGTTCATCGAGCAGGGTTTCCAGAAGGGCGAATTCCAGCTGGTACGCGCCGACGGATGTGCTCTGGATGTGGAGTTTACGGCAGTTGCGAGCATCATGCCGGGTGTTCACGTTTCGTTCCTGAGAGACGTTACGCAGCAGAAGCAAGCTGAGCGGGCGCGCTTTGAGTCCGAGCGAACAGCGCAACTGGCGATGTCCGCCGGACGGATGGGTAATTGGGTCTGGCATGCGCCCAGCGGGACAGTGACCTGGAACGAAATGCTGGAACGCATTTATGGAATTGAGCCAGGTAATCCGCCGGCAACGTACGAAGGTTTTCTAGCATTGATCCATTCAGACGATCGGGCGTTTGTAAGGCAGAAGATCGGCGAGACGGGCCGATTCGGATACGAATATGAAGTGGAATACCGAGTGGTTCGTGCTGACGGAGAGGTGCGGTGGCTCGCAGACAGGGGCCGGACTGTTTTCGACTCTACGGGAACAAGAATTGGTCTGACGGGTGTTTGCTGGGATATCACGGAGAGAAAGGCGGCTGAGGCCGCACTCCGATTGTCGGAGGCGCGCTTCCGCAACCTGTTAGAGCAGAGCCCTTTGAGCACTCAGGTATTCGCACCCGACGGACACAGCATTCTGGTCAATCGGGCTTGGACCGAATTCTGGGGCGCCAAGCCCGAGGATGTTCAGGATTACAACATTCTGCACGACTCACAACTGGAAGCGCGCGGAGTGATGGCGCAGATCCAGCGCGCATTTGAAGGCGAGGCGTGTGAACTTCCGGTGATCACCTATAGCCCTCCTGCGGGAAGCTATGCGGGCACAGAGATCTGGGTGCGAGCGTTCATCTATCCAGTACAGGATGACGAAGGGCGCGTGCGCGAAATCGTAGTGATCCATGAAGACGTCACGAATGCGAAGAATGTTGAAAAGGAACGACAAGCGCAGGCTCAGGAGCTGGCGCGTTCCAATGCGGAGCTCCAGCGGTTCGTTTATGTCGCGTCGCACGACTTGAAGGAGCCACTGCGCAACATGACGACGTTTTCGCAGTTGCTGGCCGTACGCGGCAAGGAAAGACTTCAAACAGACGAACTCGAATATCTGGAGTACATCACCGGGGCGGCCACACGCATGGCGAGCCTGATCGACGGACTACTCGAATACTCGCGGGCGAGTTTTCAACGGGATCTGCCGTTTGTAAATGCCGAGCTGAATGAGTTGCTGCAGCAGGCGACGGATAATCTTCGTGCGACCATCACGCAATCGAAGGCCGTCATCACCTGGGATCCGCTGCCTCGAATCCGATGCGCGCCGTTAAACATTGTCCAGCTTTTTCAAAACCTGATTGGAAACGCGATTAAGTATTGCAAGCGAGAGCAGCCATTGATTCATATCTCCGCTAGCGAGGGACAGGAAAGTGGGTGCTTGGCGTAAGCGATAACGGCATCGGAATCGACCCACAGTTTCACGATCACGTTTTCGGCGTGTTCCGGCGGCTGCACGCGCGCGAGTTTTCCGGTACCGGCATTGGCTTGGCGATTTGTAAAGCAATCGTGGAAAAGCACGGCGGGCGCATCTGGGTGGAGTCGCAAGAAGGACACGGAGCGACGTTTTATTTTGCGCTGCCGAAGAGCTGAGCGCGGTGCCCGAACACCGGGCTCACTTTCTTATGTAACAGCTTCGAACAACGCAGCCGCACCTTGTCCTCCCCCGACGCACATGGTAACGACCCCATAGCGGGATCCGCCGACGGCGCGCCATCTCATTTGCAATCGTGCCTACGAGTCGGGAACCGGTCATGCCAAACGGGTGGCCAATGGAGATAGATCCGCCATTTACGTTCAGCTTGTCCATGGGAATCCCCAGTTTGTCGCGGCAGTAGAGCACCTGAACAGCGAAGGCTTCGTTTAACTCCCACAGATGGATGTCCGAAACGGTCAGTGCGTGGCGATTGAGGAGCTTGGGCACCGCAAGCACAGGCCCGATGCCCATTTCATCGGGCTCACACCCGCTGGTCGCGTATCCGCGATAGATCAGCTTGAAGGGGACTTTCAGGTCTTCTGCCGCTCCCGTGACATGAGAAGCGTTGCCGACGCGCCGTCGGAGAGCTGAGATGCGTTGCCTGCGGTAACACTTCCCTGACCGCTGGTCGGATCGAAGTAAGGCTTGAGCGCGAGCAAGCCTTCGAGCGTAGTATCGGGACGGTTGCATTCGTCACGATCACAGGTGGCGTTCTGGCTTCCGATGCGTTCCCCGGTTTTCTTATCAATGACAGCTATGGTGACATCCATCGGCGCGATCTCTTCGGCGAGGAAGCCTTGCGCTGAGCATGCGCGGTCCGTTGCTGACTGATGAGCGCGTACTCATCTTGTGCAAGCCTGGGAATCTGGTAGCGCTTGGCGACGACTTCGGCAGTATCGCCCATCACCATATAGAGGCCGGGGACCTGCTGTTTGAGGACCGGATGAGGATCAAAGTCGCGCGGAGTAAGCGAAATGCTTTCCACGCCGCCGGCGATGACAGCGTCCGCGTGTTCGTGCAGGATCTCGTGGGCCGCCATAGCAATCGCCTGCAGTCCTGAAGAGCAGAATCGGTTAACCGTGGTGGCAGGAACGGTATGCGGCAGACCGGCGAGAACCGCCGACATACGGGCTATGTTCAGCCCTGGGGACCATGCGGTTGCGCGCAGCCTAGAATCACGTCTTCAACTTCACTAGCGCCGAGCTGAGGAGTTTTTTTCAGCACGTCTTTGATGCAGTGCGCGGCGAGATCCTCGGGCCGGGTCATGTTGAATGAACCCCGAAAGGACTTGGCAAGGCCGGTTCTCGAGCTGGTGACGACAACGGCTTCTCTCATACGTCCATTCATGGTATCGGGGATCTTGTGACCAGTGCGGCCGTTACTCTCCGGGTATATACATAAAGAGCGCCATGAACCCACTTGTAAAGCTGAGCCGAGAGCAGGACGTAGCTGTGATCACGATTGACAATCCCCCGGTGAACGCAATCGGTCCCGGTGTTCCAGAAGGCATTCAGGAGGCGGTTGAGGTTAGTTGCCGGGATGCAGCGATCCGCGCCATGGTTGTGATAGGAGCGGGGCAGACGTTTGTCGCCGGCGCTGACATCCGGGAGTTCGGAAAGATTGTATCGGGTGAACGGCCGCCGTTTACGCTGCTGCCGTTTCTCCTTGCAATTGAGGATGCGCCGAAGCCCGTTGTGATGGCGATTCACGGCAGCGCTTTCGGAGGCGGGCTTGGAACTCGCGATGGCCGGACACTATCGCGTTATTGCTCCAACGGCGCAGGTGGGACAGCCGGAAGTGAAACTCGGTTTGATACCCGGCGCCGGAGGAACGCAGCGCCTGCCGCGGCTCGCCGGAGTGGAGAAAGCGGTAGAGATGTGCGCATCGGGCGAATCGGTGAAGGCCCAGGATGCAGTTAAGCTCGGAGTTGCCGACCGGGTGATTGACGGCGATTTATTGCAGGGGGCGATTGCGTTCGCGAGGGAGGTCGCGAACCAGCCGATTCCAAGAACGCGGTTCCGGGACGACAAGCTACGCCTGTTTCATCCAGCGACCTTCGACTATGCGCGACAACAGGCAAAAAAGCTGAAGCGCGGCTATCAGGCTCCATTGGCTGCTATCGAAGCGGTGGAAGCTGCGACGAAGCTGAATTTTGAGAATGGCTGCCAACGCGAGCAGGAGATTTTTCGGGAACGCCTGTATGCGACCGAATCGAAAGCATTGATCCACGCATTCTTCGCTGAGCGCTCGGCCGGCAAGATACCCGACTTGCCGAAGGATACTCGAACGCTCGAGATCCGGCGGGCGGCCGTTGTGGGCGCAGGAACCATGGGCGGAGGTATCGCGATGACCTACGCGAACGCGGGCATTCCCGTAATTGTGAAAGAGACGCTGCAGGACGCGCTCGACCGCGGGTTGGCTACGATCCGCAAAAATTACGAAAACACGGTGAAGAAGGGCCGGCTTTCCGCTCAGGAAATGGAGCGGCGGCTCGCTCTAATCACGCCACAGCTGAGTTACGACGGCTTCGAACAAGCCGACATCGTGGTCGAGGCGGTGTTTGAGAGTATGCGCGTGAAAAAGCAAGTTTTCGCCGAGCTCGACGTTGTCGCGAAGGAGGACTGCATTCTGGCCACCAACACCTCGACCCTAGATGTGGATGAAATTGCATCAGCAACCAAGCGTCCGCAGATGGTAATCGGAACACATTTCTTCAGCCCGGCAAATGTGATGAAGCTGCTCGAAGTGGTGCGTGGGACGAAGTCGAGCAGCGAGGTGATTACGACTGCCATGGCGTTGGGAAAGAGGTTGGGCAAAGTGGCGGTGCTGGCGCGTAATGCGTTCGGCTTTATCGGGAATCGGATGGTTGTGCCTTATGTACGTGAAGCGCAGTTCCTGGTGGAAGAGGGTGCTTCCGTAGAACAAGTGAACGACGCATTGTATGAGTTTGGCATGCCCATGGGTCCGCTGGCGATGGATGATCTAGCGGGGCTGGACGTTATGCACCACGTCAGACTCGAATCGAAACATTTGGAAAAGCCTGGCGTGCGGCGACCGATGATAGCGGAGCTATTGTATGAGCGCGGTTGGTACGGACAAAAAACGGGACGCGGCTGGTCGCGTTATGACGAGAATCGAAAGCCGGAACCCGATTCTGAAGTGGCGACATTGATTGAAGAAAGTGCGCGTAAGGCGGGTATTGAGCGGCGGCAAATTTCGAATGAGGAGATTGTGAACCGGTGCGTACTCGCGCTGGTGAACGAGGGTGCAAAGGTTTTGGAAGAAGGGATCGCGCTGAGAGCCGCGGACATCGACATCGTGTACATTTATGGCTATGGTTTCCCGGCGTATCGCGGCGGCCCGATGTTTTACGCCGATTCGATCGGACTCGAGAACGTTCTGGCGCGCGTAAAACAGTTCGAGGAGCGGCACGGTGCAGACTTGTGGCGGCCGGCTAAATTATTGAAAGACTTGGCCGGAAAAGAGCAGACGTTTGGAGATTGGGATCGCTTGCGGGCGGCCTAGGAGAGTGCTAGACTGAAGGCAAGGAGTTTACCATGCCAACGCTGTATGTGGAGAACGTTCCCGAGACGCTGTACGAGTCACTGCGCTCGCTAGCCAAAGAACACCGGCGCTCGATCTCCGCAGAAGTGCTGTGGCTTTTGGAGAGCTATGTGCCGACTCCGGAGGACCTGGCGCGTCGGAGAGAGGTGCTGGATTTTTCCAGACGCCTGCTGGCGAAGCAAGCACCTCCGGCCCCCGGTACCCCTACCGTGGTCGATATGATCCGTGAGGATCGTGATCGGTGACGCAGTGCGTTCCAGACGCGAACGTCGCCGCGAAATGGTTTGTTCTCGATCCCACTGAGGAGCTTCAAGCAGAGGCCGGTAAGCTCCTCGCGGCGCACACCGAAGGTGCGTTAGTCTTCGCGGTGCCGGATGTATTCTGGGCGGAGTTTACGAATGTGATGTTGAAAGCTACGCGTCAGGGTCGAATTTCGTCGGATGAGGCGCGCGGCTCGCTTCAGTCGCTTCGGGCGCTGACGTTTAACACGATGGCCTCCGAGCCGTTGTTGGAAACGGCTCTCTCGATCGCGCTGGCCTTTAGGTGCGGGCTACACGATTGCATCTATGTGGCGCTCGCACAATCGCTGAGGTGGCCGCTGATAACGGCGGATAAGCGGTTAGTCAATTCATTGGAAAAGGTCTTCGACGTGAAGTGGTTAGGGATGTTGAATTGAACTCATAACCCTTGGACGCGGCGCTCTTTGCCTTTCCAAAACGGTTCGCGGAGTTCGCGCTTGAGGATCTTGCCTGTGCCGGTCTTCGGCAACGGGTGATCGAGAAACTGCACGAGGCGCGGCAGTTTGAATTTCGCCAAGCGCCCTTCGAGGAAAGTAATCAGCTCCGGCTCCGCTAATTGCGCTTCGGGCTTGAGAGCGACGATGGCGACCGGGATCTCGCCCCATTTGTTATCGGGAGCCGCGACAACAGCGCACTCGAGCACAGCGGGATGAGCGAAGATTGCCTTTTCAACTTCAATCGACGAGATGTTTTCGCCGCCGCTAATGATGATGTCTTTCTTGCGGTCGACGATGTGAACGTAGTTCTCGCGATCCCAAACCGCCATGTCACCGGTGTGAAACCATTCGCCGCTCATGACGGCGGCCGTGCCATCGGGGTCTTTGTAGTAGCCGTCCATGACGCAATCTCCGCGCACGACGACTTCCCCAACGGCCTGCATGTCGCGCGGGACCTCCCGCATATGGGCATCGACAACGTGAATCTCGGTTCCAGGGAGCGGCCAACCGGCCATTGCGAGGTGGGCGAAACGGTCGCGCTCGTCGGTGTACTCGACGGTGCTTTTCTTCGCGCATACTGTAATTGCGGGCGCAGTTTCGGTGAGGCCATAGCCCGCCATAACATCGCAATGGAACGCTTGTTCCATGCGCTCAATGAGTTCGGGTGAAGAAGCCGCTCCGCCAATGACGATCTGCTTCATGCTGGAGGTGTTGAAGCGTCCGATATCAGCGCAGTTCAGCAAAGCGTTCGCCATCGTGGGCACGAGCGACATGGACGTCGCCTGCTCTTCCTCAATGAGACGCGCGACCAGGGCCGGATCGAAGCGGCGAACCATAACCTGTTTGAGACCGTGCATAGTCGCGGTTTGGGGCCGACCCCAGCCGTTTGCATGAAATAAGGGGATGGTGTGCAGCTCGACACCGTTGTCGCGTTCGTTATAAAAAGTAGCGACACCCATAGCGTGCATATACACTGTACGGTGAGACAGCATGACGCCTTTCGGTGTTCCGGTGCTGCCGCTTGTGTAGAAAAGTTCGGCGATTTCCGTTTCATCGAATGAGTAGTATTCGGGACGGTCAAGCCGCCCTCGCGAGAGCAGGTCTTCGTAGGCAAGATCCGCGTGTGCAACCTTCGCGCCGATGCCGATGTATCGCATCAGAGATGGGCAGTGCTTTCGGAAAGTCTCAATGAGCGGCGCAAAATCAGGCTCATAGAACAGAATCCGCGCCTCCGGAGTGATTCAGGATTTCGATCAGCTCCGGTGGCGAAAGGCGCACGTTAAGCGGCATGACGATGCCGTGAATTAACGGAGCCGCATAGTAAGCTTCGAGCAATTCGTGGTTGTTGAAGCTGAGGAACGCGACGCGGTCTCCCCGCTGAAGGCCCTCTTTCAGCAGACCCGCGGCCAAGCGCTCGCAACGTTCACCGAATTCCGCGTAGGTGAATCTCTGATCGCCGCAGACGATTCCTGTCTTGTGTCCGTACAGATCGACGGCGCGGTACAGAAAGCGAATCGGAGTGAGAGGAATATGCATCGGTTTAAATGCTGTAGCGTTCCTTTTCGAGCAGACGTGACGCGATCTTGCGCCGTAGATCGACTGAGTTTACAGGATCGTACACAGCGAACCGTCTTAGAACGGACATGTTTTGACGCAAGCTGCCGGAATCCGAACAAGCACCGATCACGTTGCGCGCCGATTGCTCGATTGAGGCCATGGCATCGCGGAGAAATACGGCACAGAGATCGGCGGCGATTCCGGATTTTCCGTGTGCGGCAAGCTTGCGCGATCGAAGCATGCTCGATTCCATGGCGAAGGACTGCATCATGATATCGGCGATGTGCATTGAGATTTCCTGCTGGTTTTCAATGTCAGTCGCGAATCGCTGATAAGCGAGCCCCAGCGTGAGAAACGCGATTCTCTTGGAATTCTGCACCAGCCGCAATTCTTCATCAGATTCCGTGGAAGGTCCCTTACCGTTCTGTATATCAGTCATGAGCTGCATGGCGGCAGTTACGAGAGGAAGTTGTCCTCGGGCAGCGCGTTTGAGAAGCATTCCTGTAATCAGAAGCCGATTGATTTCATTTGTGCCTTCGAAGATTCGGTTGATGCGAGAATCCCGATACGCACGTTCGACAGCATAATCCTGATGAAATCCGAATCCGCCATGAACCTGAACGCCTTCATCAGCAACGTAGTCGAGCGCCTCAGAGCCATATACTTTGACGAGCGAACACTCGGGAGCGTACTGCTCGAGTGCTTTTAGGATCGTTCTAGGAGCGTCTGGAAGCTCCCAGGAAAAGCCGCCGAGCTCGGCCTTGAATGGCGCCAACGACGCGCCAGGCAACCGACTCCGCCGCATAAATTCGAATTGCCATCTCGGCGAGTTTATGTTGGATGGCTCCGAAATCGGCGATGGTGTGACCGAAGGCTTTGCGCTGTTTCGCGTATTTCAAACTCATGGCCAGGACATCCTTTGCAGCGCCGATCGCCAGCGCACCCAGCTTCAACCGACCGACATTCAGAATATTGAATGCAATTATGTGACCGCGCCCGATCTCGCCGAGGACATTTTCGACGGGCACGCGAACATTATCGAAGTAGATGGCGGTGGTGGAACTGCCTTTGATGCCCATCTTGTGTTCCTCGGCGCCGCTGGAAACGCCGGGGAAAGCGCGCTCGACCAGAGAATGCTGTAAATTTCTCGCCGCCGATTTTGGCGAAGACCGTGAAGAGATCAGCCGAGCCGCCGTTCGTAATCCACATCTTCTGGCCATTCAAGATGTAGACAGAGCCATCCGATGCAAGGTCAGCGCGGGAGCGCGCGGCGAGTGCATCGGAGCCGGCGTGCGGTTCAGTTAAAGCATAAGCTCCGAGCAGGTCCACGCTCGCCAGGCGCGGCAGGTATTTCTGCTTTTGCTCTTCGGTTCCAAAGTAAAGCAGAGGCAAGGTTCCAATACCGGTGTGCGCACCATGCCAGGCTGCGTAGGATCCGTCGCGGCCCAGATGTTCGGCAGCAACGATTGCGGATGTGAGGTCCATCTCGAGGCCGCCGAAGCGCTCAGGAACGGAAATGGCAGTAAGACCAAGCTCGGCGGATTTACGCAGGACCCGGAGTGCGACCCCGGGTTCCTGGCGGCGTATAGCGTCAAGATTCGGTTCAACTTCGTTGCGCCAAAACTCGTCGGCGGTGCGTGCGATGGCGAGGTGCTCTGTTGTGAGGTCCTCCGGAGTAAAGATGCGGTCCGGACTGGTATCCTCCAGCAAGAATGCCCCGCTTTGCGTAGCGGTTGGGACTGTTGTGGTTGCCATGGTTAGAGCTCCTGGGCCGGCAGATTCGTCTCGAGCAGCGTCGAAAGCCGGGCGCGCAGCTCGTCCGGAAAAGGAATAGCACGCCGCGTATTCGCATCGGTGCACACAATGACCACGGCTCCGTTTGCCGCGAGTTCGTCCGCTTTAAACGTTTGGAACTCGAGCCGGGCGGACGAACGGCCTAGCCTGGTCAAGCATACTTCAATCTCGATGAGATCGTCATGCCCGAGCGGAATGCGGAAGTCACACTCGACATGGACGCGGGGAAAAATGAGATCGCCGCGGAGTGCGTACGTGATGCCCAGAGTGCGTAGTAGCTCGATTTCCGCTGACTCGAAATAGCGAAACATTGCGGTGTAATGGATGCGTCCGCTGGCGTCGGTGTCAATGAAGCGAATACGTGTTTGGAAGCGGAAAGAGTCGGAGGGCATTTACCACAGCATGGCGCAAGCGCTGCGGGGGTTCACGCTGTTACGTGCGCTGCAACTTGAGAAATTCCTTCTTTGCAGCGCGGACAATCGCAACCAAGGTCGTCGCGGCCAGCGAGGAAATCGCTGACCTTCTGAATACACGAATCCATTACCTTCCATTGTTCGGCGATCATGGTCTTGTCACTGAGAGTGAGGTGCCACGACAAGGGCGGGTCGGGTTTCTGAAACTCGAAAAGAACGCTATGAACCGGGATATTCTTCTGGTTCCACTTGCTTTGAACAAGTGCCAGCTCAATGTCGTTATGCGCCACTTGGCCTGCGCTGCGGACGCTTACCAAAGTCGTAATGGGCGCAAGTAGCTGATAGAACCAACCGCGATTGGAAGTCTTGCCGGGTTGGGAAGACGCGCCGTCGACCGGGGCACCGTGGATCTGAAGCACAAGAACACTCTCAATGGAGTCACCTGCCGAAGTTAACGCCTCGTCCAACCATTCGACAAGCGTCGCCATGCCGTAGTTGTCGTAGTATCCGCCATCGACAACGTGTGGTTGGGCGCCGTCAAGGGTCGAGCGCGAGGCGGGCGTCACGTATGGAAAGGAAGCAGAGAGCCGGGCGGCTGTAACGATGCCGACATCGTGATCCGGGCCGTGCAAATCGACTGCATCGCGTCGCGCTTCTTCGGCCGAGAGCGCGCCGGAGATCCCGGTCGTGCCGAGAAGTAGCCTCTCACCGCTTTCGCAGATCGTCGCGTTCATAATCATTGCCGGAAGTTTTCCTTCAGCAGCAGAGCCATTCCAGGAACTTAGGGCACGATCGAGGCGGCTCCCCTGCTCCAGATCGGCGGCCGCGTTCAGACACCAGGCTCTTTCGAGCGCTCGGCCGCGCCCGATCAAATGACCAAAGAACCAGGGGAGAACGGATCGCAGAAAATCGGTCCACGCCAGCCCCCACGCAACCTCGTCGAGACTGGAATCGGAGGCGGCCTCCACCGGATCGCGCGCGTTGAGCGGATTATCGAGAGCATACACGAACTGCGTCGCGCCGACAGATCCACCGGAAACGGTGCTGAGTAGCCGCAGTCCCTGCGCGAACGTTGGGCCGCACTGTTTCAGCAGACCCGAGAGGACCTGCGCCGTCCAAGCAGCCGCCTGGATACCGCCACCTGCTGCCGCCGCGACGATAATGCGCTTTGGCCCCGCTCGCACAACTTGTTCGGCATCCGGCCTCTTACCTGGGTCGCGTGGGCGCAGATCGTAATAGTGATCCGAGTAGCGCGAGTGCGTGGTAATGAAACCGATCACAAAGAGGATGAGCAGCACCGGTACACGCCAGCGATCAAAAAAGAATGAGACACCGGCCAGTCCAACCCAAATGACGGTTAACAACATGATCGCCGAACACAACGCGGGCACGGTGGACTCTTCCCTAAGCGTGTGTAACCGAAAATACCGAGTGCTGCGTAGATGATAAGCAAAGCCAGCATCGCAAACATCGCGAACGCGTGCCGATGAAGGAGCGCATCGTTTGAAGAGTATCCGGCAAGAAGTCCAGGATGTCCGGCGGACGCATTCACCAGCGCCGACGGTATGGGCAGGAGCGGAAGAACCGCCTCGAGGACAACGGCCAGGCCACCACTCCGACCAAACCCAGCGCAGTACCGAGCAACAGGCGTGAGCGGGCGTGCCCTTCACTTGCCGAGAACGAGACAATTCTGAACGCGACTGGCGCGCTGAGAACCAGCATGAGCACCGGCCATATCCAACTTGATCCGATCAGGACCACTAAGGTATCGAATCTGTCAATATTGAAACGTTCGGGTGCACCGTAGGCAATCAGCAACGCGCTGAACGAAGATGTAGCGGCGAGAGCTCCGGCAGCAATAGAAACGGCAAAAGCGCTTGCCGGAGAGACATCGAAAAGCCCGCTAAAGCATGGATCGCGCGCCTTTAGAAAAGCAGATCCACGGAAGCAGAAACAACAGGATTGCAAAAATCCCCGGGACACGACAAAGGATCGCGTATTCGACAAGCGACGACAGCAAATGAGCAGGCATGAGCGCCTCACTTTCTCCCGGGAAATTCTATGACAATTACGTGAATATTGCCATCAAAAAAGGAAGGTCGGTCAGGATTAGCGGCGTTTTGTCTTGATTACGACAGGCGTGCCTTCGAATCCGAACTGCTCGCGCAGACGATTGGTCAGGAAGCGCTCAGTCGAGAAATGCATCTTGTCAGCCTTATCGGTGAAGACGATGAAAGTGGGAGGCCGGATCGACGCCTGTGTCATGTAATAGACTTTGATGTCGCTATCGAAGGTGATGGTGGCCAGAAAGCGATTCAGTTCGCCCGTGGTAATTCGCTTGGATGCGGCATCAAAGCAGCGGCGAATGGTCGCAAAGATGCGCCGGATGCCCTCGGCATTTTTCGCGGATGCAAACAGGACCGGCGCATAGTCCAGAAACTTCAATTCATCGCGAATCGCTTCTGTAAAGGTACGCTTGCTCTTTCCCTCAGCGGCATCCCATTTGTTGACTACGAGGATCACGGCGCGGCCTTCCTCATGCGCATAGCCGGCGATGGTTGCATCGGAGCTCACGACCCCTTCGGTCGCATCTACGATGAGCAAGACTACGTTAGCCATTCGGATATGCCGCCGCGCCATGACAACGCTCAATTTTTCGGTCATCTCCGTAGTCTTGCCCTTACGCCGTATACCGGCGGTGTCGACGAAACGGTAAAGCGTATTACCTTCCTGAATCGTTTCGTCCACTGCGTCGCGAGTGGTACCCGGAACAGGCGAGACGATGGCCCGTTCAGCGCCTACCAGCGCGTTCAACATGGTGGATTTACCAACGTTGGGTCGTCCTATAATCGCAACCTTGATGCGGCGCTGTTTGGTCTCGCCGTCGGCTTCCTCTGACTCCGATTCCTCCTTCGGAAACGGCCCGGTGACGTGATCAAGCAAGTCCTGCAGGCCGCGCCGGTGCTCGGCGGAAACCGGGAAAGGATCTCCCAGCCCCAGCGAGTAGAATTCGTGAATCAGATTTGCGCGGACCTCGGCGTCAATTTTGTTGACGACCAACGTTAGCGGCTTGCCGAGCGGGCGCAGCAGTTTCGCTAAATCCCGGTCCGGTGCTGTGATCTCCGTGCGCCCGTCGATAACGAAGAGAATGTGAGCGGCGAGATCCAGCGCGACGCGCGCCTGACGTAGAATCTGAGTCGGAATGAGCGCCGCGTCATTCGGAATAATGCCGCCGGTATCAATCACGCCAAAGCGCTTGCCGCGGTACTCGGCCTCACCATAAATCCGATCGCGCGTGATCCCTGGCTCATCTCCCACGATGGAGCGTCGATCGCCCACAATTGCGTTGAACAGAGTGGATTTCCCGACATTGGGGCGTCCCACGATCACGATGGTAGGCAATGGCTCGTTTCGCGTGGGCATCCGGTTTCAGATTCGCACAGAGTTGATTTTGCCGCCGCATGAGACCATGAAAGTTCAGGATGCCAGTTGAAAATGCAGCAGCGAACACGCGCAATATAGCCATAATTGCGCACGTTGATCATGGAAAAACGACGCTTGTCGACGCAATGCTGCGTCAGAGCGGCATCTTTCGCGCGAACGAAGAAGTGGCCGAGCGCGTGATGGATTCGAACGAACTCGAACGGGAGCGCGGCATTACGATCCTGGCCAAAACTACCGGCGTCCGTTATCACGGCACGAAAATCAACATCGTCGACACACCCGGGCACAGCGATTTCGGGGGAGAGGTCGAGCGTGCGCTAAAGATCGTGGACGGCGTGATGCTGCTGGTCGACGCGAGCGAGGGTCCGCTTCCGCAGACACGGTACGTGCTCATGAAGGCACTCGAAGCAAAGCTCCCGCCGATTCTTGTGATCAACAAAATCGACCGTCCGGACGCGCGCATTCAGGAAGTGCTGAATGAAGTTTACGACCTGTTTATCGACCTCGATGCCGAGGAGGATCAGCTCGATTTTCCGGTCGTATACACGAACGGTAGGGCGGGAATTGCCAAACTCTCCCCGGATCATGCGAGCGACAACTTGCAGCCGTTGTTCGAAACCATTCTGGCGCATATACCGGAGCCGAAAGGAAATGCGGAGGACACGCTGCAGCTGCTAGTCGCGAATCTGGACTACAGCGACTATCTCGGTCGGCTCGCGATCGGGCGGGTCTTCAATGGCACGCTGCGGCACGGTGATGAGGTGAGTATCGCCAAACTGGACGGCTCTTTCCATAAGACACGGATCACAAAGCTCTACTCATTCGAAGGGCTGAAGCGTGTCGATGAGACCATTGGCAGACCAGGCGACGTACTCGCGATTGCCGGTGTCGAAGGGATCACCATCGGCGAAACCGTGACCAGCGCCGAAACTCCGAAGCCGCTTGCAAACATCCAGATTGACGAACCGACGATCGCGATGACCTTTAGCATCAATAATTCGCCATTTGCGGGTCGTGAGGGCGAGTTTGTCACGTCGCGTAATCTGCGAGATCGACTTGACAAAGAACTGCTTACTAACGTTTCTATTCGCGTCGAGGAAGCCGGTGGGCCGGACGCCTTCAAAGTCATGGGACGCGGTGAATTGCAGCTCGCGATTCTGATCGAGATGATGCGCCGCGAAAGTTACGAATTGCAGGTAGGCAAGCCCGAGATCCTCACGCGCAAGATTGATGGCGTGCTCCACGAGCCGTTGGAGCTGTTAGTGATCGATTGCCCGGAAGAGTTTATCGGTGTGGTGATCGAAAAGATGGGCCAGCGCAAGGGCAAGATGACGAAGATGATCAATCACGGCTCCGGGCGGGTGCGGCTCGAATTTCACGTGCCTTCGCGCGGGCTCATCGGGATCCGGAGCGAAATGCTAACGGATACCAAAGGCATGGCGATCATGAACTCTCTCTTCCATGGCTATATCGAATGGCAGGGTGATATCGAGATGCGTCCCACTGGATCACTGGTGTCGGATCGTGCAGGTCTTGCCACCAGCTACGCGATTTACAATCTGCAGGAGCGCGGCGTCATCTTCATCTCACCGGGCACTGAGGTGTATGAAGGCATGATTATCGGAGAAAACGCGCGTGACAGCGATCTTGACGTCAATATCGTGAAAGAAAAAAAATTGACGAATATGCGAGCGTCGACTTCCGACGAAGCGATCCGGCTGGTGCCACCGAAAATTTTGAACCTGGAACAGGCGATTGAGTTCATTCGGGAGGACGAACTGGTCGAGGTCACGCCGAAATCGATCCGGCTGCGCAAAAAGGTCTTGAAGGCGAACCAGCGCTAGGCGATGTCTTGTTTCAGAAACTTCTGCGGGTTCCGAGCGATTTAGTGACCGCCTCCGCCGCCAAATAGCCGCTGCGCACGGCGCCTTCCATGGTTGCGGGCCAACCGGTTCGAGTCCAATCTCCCGCCAAGAACAGATTAGATATCGGCCGTCGTACTCGCGGGGCGTTTGTCTTCGACGGTTGGTGTTGCGGAGAACGTTGCCCGGACTTCCTTCACGACGTGGGCATGATCAAGCTTCACGTCGGCTGCTCGCGGGAAGAACTCTTTCAGCTCTCTGAGCGCTAGTTCGATCACTTCCCCACGCGGCATTTCGGTAAGCCGGCGCGATGCGCTCACGACCAATTGGATATGTTTACCGCCTTCCTTGTTGAACATCCATTGAATGTTGCGATCCAGCAGGGTGGCATGGGGAAGATCGGTGATTGGTTGATCGAACCACAGGTGAATCCCGGTGATGGGTGAGTGAGAGAATCCATCAAGATCCAGATTGAGTCCGGGTGCAATCGCGCCGGCTCGTTCAAAGGGAACCGCGAGCACGTATCCGTGCGCAGTGATCGCCTCCCCGGAGGTGGTGAGATGCTTCACGCGACCGCTTTCGATGGCGACGTGCTGAACCGTGCAGCGCGGGTGGATACTGACTTCCGGGTAATCGGCCCAAGCGTCCTGTGAATAGAGGTCTCCGAGCGGCACCGCAGGTACGCCCATCTCATACGAATCCGCCCGCGAGAGAAACCCCAGATAAAAGACCTGGATCCCGTGTATCGCGGCCATTCGATCCAGTTCCTCGTTAACAGCACTGACAAGCACCTGACGCCAGAAGCGCTCAATTGCGCCTGCAGTCTGTCTCTTTTCGCGCAGCCAATCGAGCATTGATATCCGTGCGAGGTCGTTGCGCTTACCCCACTCGTAACGTATCGACAGCAGTGCGTTTCCGATGCTGAACTTGTCAGATGGCGATAAGAACTTCAGACGTAGAAATGATCCCGTGAAGTGCAAAGGCGCCGGCAGAATACCGCGCTTCATCACCGATAGGCGCCCGCCGGGCTCAATCCAATTGAATTCACGAGAAAACCGAATGCGATCCGCAACCCCAAGCCGCCGATAGAAATCGATCAAGTTAGTGCAGCAGCGCAAAAGCACGTGCTGACAGTTATCGATGGTCGGGCTCGCGTCATCGCCGGTATTCAGGGGATAGGAAGTTGCGCGCCCGCCAAGAAACGGCCGTGCTTCGAGCAGACGAACCTGGTACCCGGCAGAGCCCAGAGCTACCGAAGCGGCGAGGCCGGCGAGCCCGCCTCCGATTACCGCAATGGTTGGGTTATTATCCAAATCCTTACCGCTGCGCTGAAGCTGCGGCGCGTGTATACGCCTCGATCATGTTTTCAATCAGACGCAGACCACAGTCGCGTTCCAGACTCAAAATCGACTCAGGGTGGAACTGCACGGCTTCAATCGGAAGATCGCGATGTCTCACGCCCATAATCACGCCATCTTCGGACTCGGCTGTGATCTCGAGGCATGGCGGGAAGGTCTCACGATCGGCATAGAGCGAGTGATAGCGGCCTACGCGAAAAGGCGATGGAAGATTGTGGAAAACGCCGCGGCCATGATGCGATACCAGCGATCCTTTGCCGTGCATGGGATAGCTGAGAACGTCGAGCTTGCCGCCGAAGGCTTCGACGATGCCTTGCAAGCCGAGGCAGACTCCGAAGATGGGCACTTCGCGCTTTGCCAGCTCCTGCACTAGAGCGGGAACTCCGAAATCGGCAGGGCGCGCCGGGCCGGGGGAAATCAAAACCACATCGGGTTTCTCTGCATCGATGACCTGCAAAGCTACGCTGGACCGGTATGTGGAAACGGCGGCACCTGTCTGTCGGGCGTAGTTGGCCAAAGTATGAATGAAGCAGTCATCGTTGTCGACCAGCAGCAGCCGCGTACCCTCGCCGACCTTTCGCGGCACCCGGATTTCAGGCCCGCTCGCGATGGACGGGTGCAGCGCACGAAAGAAATTCGTCGCCTTCAACCGACACTCCTTGTCTTCCGAAGCCGGGTCGGAATCGTAGAGCAATGTGGCACCGGCGGCATAGCGCGCGATGCCCTCTTTCAGATGAACCGTTCGGATGAGAATGCCAGTATTGATGTCGCCGTTATTGAGATTGATAGCACCAACCGCGCCGCCATACCAGCCGCGGGCGTCTTTTTCGAGATCCTCGATAGCCTGAGCCGCCGCCTTTTTGGGAGCGCCGATAATGGTTACCGCCCACATGTGCGTAAGGAACGCGTCGAGCGCGTCAAAGCCCTCCATTAACGTTCCTTTGACATGATCGACGGTGTGAAACAGTCCTGCGTACGATTCAATGAGCCGCCGTCCGATGACACGCACCGAGCCGGGCACGCACACCCGCGATTTATCGTTGCGATCCACGTCGCTACACATGGTGAGCTCCGACTCTTCTTTGGTCGAGTTCAGAAGCTGGCGGATGCTCTCGGCGTCGCGAATCGGATCGCCAGATCGTCGCGCGGTGCCCGCAATCGGACAGGTCTCTACCGTTTCGCCTTCCACACGCACAAACATCTCAGGCGATGCGCCGACAAGCTGCTCGTCGCCCATCTGCAGCAGAAACTCGTATGGGCTCGGACTTGTTTTCTGGATGCGTTGGAAGAGTTCTGAGGGGCTTGTATCGAATGGCGCACTGAACGTTTGCCGCAGGACGACTTCGTAGTAGTTGCCCTGGCGCATGCCTTCGCGAACCGCTTCAACCTTCTCTTTGTACTCGTTTGCAGTGTGGTCCGATTCGATTTCGCCGCGCGGGCCTGAGGCGCGGTGCTTTTTGACTCGGGGCGAAGTGCAGGAATGTCCAAAAGTATTGAGTTCCGCATTGGCGAACTCATACTGATAGCGCTCAATCACTTCCTTTTTGCGATCCATGAAGTAAATGTCGTCGCAAAGAAAAAGGTGGAGATCTTTTTGCGCTTCACGAGGCAGGCGCAGCCGGATGGGATCGAACTGCAGCAACAGATCGTAGCCAAACGCGCCGATTAGGACAAGACGCGAATCTTCCCGCGTCTGGAACTCGTGGACGAGACTTCGCACCAGTGAAAACGGGGAAGCTTGTTTACTCCGTTCCTCCTCGGGGAACTTATCGGCGAGCGGCTTGAGATGTAAGTTCAGGGAAGCATCACTCGAGGCATCGACCTCCCAGTGCGGATGAGTTGCCAGCAGAGGCTTTAAGATGCCCAGCAGAACGTCGCCGCGCTCATTGAGCGCTCGAATGCTTACATTGCGTTCATGTCCGACGATCTCGATTGGGGGCGCAATGCTGGCGACGTCCCAGCGTGAATAGCGCTCCGGATACTCGTAGCCCGAAGAAAGATAAACCCCGATCTTCGAATCAAGCTGCCGCAGGATGTGATTCAAGCCACGAGAATACGGCACCTTGGAGCTGTTTCGGGTGACAGTAATCCCGCGTGGGGTCGTATATCGGAGCTGCGACATAGGGATGCAATGGCGAAGATATGAATACTCAGGATAACGCGACCTTACCGCATTAACGGTAAGAAAAGCCGATCCAACGCTTCGTCTGTGATGGCCGGCGTCTGGACACTTCGATGCAACGACCAGTGCTCGGTGTGGCTTATCGAATCGCCGGGATTGAGCTGTGTCAGCGGTCCGAGCGTTTCGAGCTCCATGAAGTCGGGATTTGTGAAGATCTCGAATGATGAGTGGTAGTCGGCGTACGCGGCGCGGCTGTCAGCGGTGCATTGCTTGGTGAAAAGTTCCGAATTCAAAAGGTAGGCTGCGAACGTCCGTTCGTTGAAGAGGCCGGTCTTCTGCGAACCGGGAACGGAAGTGTCTTGCCTCAAAGTCACATACTTCTTCGTGAATTGCCAGCGCGGGTCGGAGAAGTCGGTATAAGCCCACATGACGAGAGGATTCGTCGGCAGCAGGTTTTGCTCGTGCGTGGCGCGAGAGGGAAAGGCTGCGAAGGCAATGCCACCGGGCGCCAGCAGCGTGGCCGGCCAGGGAGCGAACGTGCACGGTTTAGGCCCGCAATTCTGAATCCGATGATCCAGTCTCGCGCTGCCGTCCGATTGCAGTACGATCGACATCTCTTTTTGGAGTTTAGTTTCCGGCTCCACCGGCTGCGTGAGCACGAGAGTGTTGTCAGATGTGACAGCGGCCTCGACCGGAGCGTTGTCCAGCGCGTAGGTTTCTGGTACGGTTTCGGGCGCGATCCACAGACGGTGGCCGCCGCGAATCATCCACCAAGGCTCGCGGCTACCCCCGAGCTGATCACGACACTCATAGAAAAGATTTTGTCCGCCGGTGAAGCCATAGCGCATCACACGAGGGCCGATATCCGAGGTCGCGATCAGTTCCACGTCGCCATTCGTGAGGCGATAGCAATTCGTCCAGCCGCCGTACGCGATTTGTTGAATAGTAATGCTGCTCATTCAAATTTTCGTCGCAAGGATCGCATCTACCGCGGCGCCGGTCTTTTGGAACGCGATGTCGCGAAAGCCTGCCGCGCTCAGCAAGGACCGGTACTCGTCCGATGTTCGCTCGCGGCCATCGGTGCAAACCAGCATGTTCAGATCCTGCATCAACGCAGACAGCGGTCCCGACTGGTCGTCGTTCATGAGGCGTTCGGCAATGAGCAAGGCACCGGTGCCGGGAAGCGCGTCAAAGATTTTGCGCAAGAGCTTTTCTATTTTTGCTTCATCCCAGTCGTGCAAGATACGGCCAAGTGCGTAGAGATCGGCTTGCGGTAAAGCTTGTTTGAAGAAGTCTCCGGCGACAAAAGAAATGCGGTTGCTGAGAACGGAATGCTCGATGTACACACGAGCGAACTTTTCCACTGTTGGGAGATCGAAAACAGTGGCATGCAGGCCCGGATACGCTTCGCAAGCAGCAATCGCCAGGTGCCCCGTCGCACCTCCGAGATCGGCGAGCTGAGTGAAGCGGCTCAGGTCGAACGCTTGAACGACCGCAGCAGACGAAAGCTGCCCGAAACCATGCATGCCCCCGAGAAAACTTGCAGCCGCGTCATCGTCGCGAAAGTAGTGCGCGAACAGCGAGTCGCGGCTTCCGAACACTTGCGCCCAGCGGTTCGTGCCCTCGCGGACGGCATCATCCAGGTGGCCCCAGAGTTCGTACAGTGATCGATCCGAGTAGAGAATATATCCGGCTAATGTATCAGGGCTCGAAGTGACCAGAAAGCGTGATGCGAGAGAGGTGTTTCGAAACGTCTCACCTTCGCGAACCAAGAGACCCAGCCCGGCGCAGGCGCGCAAAAGCCGTTCCGATGCGTCCGGATTCAGGCGAAGTTTGGAAGCAACGGATGCGGGATTTTGAGCACCCGAGTTCAATAGATCGAAGATGCCAAGCTTCACCGCAGTGAACATCGTTTTCGAGCGCCGAAATGCCTCGATAAGGTCCGTGATCAATGTGGGGCCGGTTTCGGACGTCATCGGAAGTGATCAAATCCTTGAAGCTTCAAAATTTCTCCATCGCAAATGATTTGTCCCGGCTTGCCGCGGGTGATGAGACCAATTTGACTGATCGGTAGCGAGCCAATCTTTTCGGGAATCCTTGCCGCGGGTCGTGCTGTCAACAACAGCTCATAATCCTCGCCCCCGTGCAGAGCTTCATTGAGAGTCGCGCCTCTCGCTCTAGGTAAGTCGGAGCTGATTTCAGCGCTCACGCCGGACTCTGTACAAAGCCGGTGTAAGTCGATCGATAAACCGTCACTGAGGTCCATACCCGCCGAGACGAGGCTGCGGAGTGCGATCCCGGCTTCGATGCGCGGCTCAGCTTCTGCACGCCAATTGCTGTGTGCTGCCCGGCCGAGGCGGCCCGTGACGTAGATGCGATCGCCAGGGCGAGCTCCACTTCTGAGAATCGCTTTGCCCCGAGGCACACGCCCACAACACATCACGTCAACAATAACTTTGTCGAATTTCGACAAATCGCCGCCCGCCAAAGCAATTTTGTACTTCTTCGCCAAACCGAGCAGACCTCGATAGAATCCGTCGATCCAGCGGGAGGAAAGCGGCGGCGGAATGGCAAGTGACACCAGGCAAAATTCGGGCTCGCTACCCATGGCAGCAAGATCGGACAAGCTGCGTGCAAGAGCCTTGCGCCCGACCTCCGCTGCGCTGTGTGTCTGAACACCGAAATGCCGGCCCTCGAGAACGAAATCGGTAGTAAACACCAGGTCGGAACCGGAGTTGGGATGAAGCACGGCACAATCGTCGCCAATCCCTTTGATCAATCCGCGCTTTAAATGCCCGTCAAGTGCCGCCTTGCGGATGCGGCGGACAATATCCAGCTCGCTCATCAAGCTCGCTCATCGCCTGCTAGAACCAGACCCGCAGGAAGTTCCTCGCCGAATACGCGGCTTGAGGACGCGAGGGTAGTGTCGTCGCCTGAAAGTTGACGCAACAGATCCGCGGCGTGCGGACTCTTCTCGCACGCGCGCCGTACCTGGTCAAGCGTTCCGGGAGGCAGATCGCGGGCCGCATCACCGGTGATCTGCGCGATGTGCACGACGGCTTCGAGCAGTGCCGGTGTGGGCGCGCAGGCGCAGCAAACCGTCAACCCAGCGACTTGCGATTGCGGGCGACACAACCAGATTGATCGGACCGCTGAAAAGTCTGCGTGCGCCGAGACGCGAGAGGCACCATACACCAGCGTCCACCATCTCGCCGCGTTTGAGTGCGTCGAGTAGCGCATCACCAAGCTGGAGCTTTGTCTGCTGCGGCAGAAGCTCGAGGCTGGATGCGGTGCGCCACATTTCGCGATACAGACTCGCATTCATGCGCGTTTTCTTCTTCTGTTTCGGCAGCAGGACGGGAGAAAGCCGCTGGAAAATATCCGCCTGCTGATTCCGATTTAGTCCACCGGCGATACGGCCGCAGAAGATCCACCAATCGATTTCACACTGCACCTGATTTCCAAACGTTAGCCCACCGGCATAAATACGGCGCGCCTGCTCGATTCGAAAATCGTCTCCGGGATAGCCAAACCCAGGCCGGAGGCAAAAGCCTGTCAGGTTCAGCCAGCGGGCTTCGTGCTGGGCATTCTTGCGCCGGCCATCCGAGTTCTGCAACAGCTTGTCGGCAAGCTTTCGTACAGTCGGGAGCGGCCAGGATGCACGGCCCAGCGCCAGTGCCTGCTCGAGACGCGAGGGCAGCTGTTCCGGAGGGAAACCGCCAGATCCCTGACCGAAGACCTGATCGATGAGTTCTTCAGCCGAAGCTTGGGATTCAGCGCTGATGACAGCGGAGGACCGTATGCCGGCGGCGGCAGCCGACTGCGCGGTATCGAGATCGCCGGTTTTGCGTAGCTGGAATTGCAGCCGCCAGCGATGATCGCTGATCTTCGACTCGGCCCATGTCTCGAGTGTTCCAACTTCACTCAGCTTTGCACCAACCGTGACCGGAACCCGGCGCTCACCACCCTTCCCGAAGCGAATGACAGCGCGTAAAGGCGAATGCAAGCGGGGATCGCTTGCGGGGTCGAGCATATCGTCGGAAGGCTCGAAGGAGACTACCTGACCTGCCGCATCGTCCGTTCGATTCAACGAACTGTAGAGACGAAAGGCGACCGGCGTGTTCGCAAGCAGTTGCATTTCGGGTTCAGCCAGCCTGATCTCCTGGCCTTCTTCGGTCCCCCGCGGCATCAAACAAACGGTTTTGATCGCCGAAGATCCAGCATCTTGCAATCCCAGATAGTAGGCGCGCGGGAGACCGCCACGCACCAGCACGCCCGCTCCGGAGGAGCGAACGTAGGAATAGTAAGCTGCGCCAACGGCCACGGCGAGATCAAGGTCATGATTCTCGAAAATCAGCGGCTTGCGCCCGAACCAATGTTCCACCACATCGCGCACTCGATCGCGAAATACGGAGGGGATAAAGAAACCACCGTTGAACAGGATCGCGTCAATTCCCTTCTCCGCTGCCGGCGAGTTTTGCAGGAATTCAGCCAGGTGCCGCGTGATCGCCGGATCAGACACGTAGGGCAGGCCCAGCTCGCGGAAGACACTCTGCTTATCCTGCTGCGGCTTGTCGGTAAGCGCGCACCCAGGTAGAAAGCCCCCCAGAGCGAGTTCGAGAACCTCATCGCGGGTGATCGCCGTCTTCAACGTGCCGCCAATCAGCGCCGATCCGGCTCCGGCCACCGTCAGTTCGACCGATGTGGGGCCGTTCTCCGACAACAGCGTCTCCTTCGCAGCCGAACATTGCCGCCGCAATGCGCTGCGCTGCCGCAGCGAGAGCGTTTTAGCGAGCTTCGACTCGGCCAGCCACGAGATCGTCAGATCGAGATTGTCTCCGCCTAACAGCAGATGCCGTCCAACGGTAGTGCGCGTAAACTGAACGCGGTCACCCTCACGATCGACTCGCACCAGAGTAAAGTCACTGGTGCCGCCACCGACGTCGCAGACAAGGACTGTCTGTCCGTCGAAGAGTTCTTTGTTGGAACGCGCGAGGTGCCCGGAGATCCAGGCGTAAAACGCAGCGGCCGGCTCTTCCAAAAGCGTGAGCTTTTCAATTCCGGCATCCCGCGCCGCTTGCACCGTGAGTTCTCGTGCTTCTTCGTCGAAGCTAGCCGGAACGGTAAGCACTACATCCTGTTCGGCGAGCGTGGAGGATTTCACCTTGCGCCAAGCGTCATTGAGATGCGCGATGTAGCGTGTGGAAGCCTCGACGGGCGATAGGACACGGCCATCCTCGGTGGAATCCCACGGAAGAATCTTCGCCGTGCGA
This sequence comes from uncultured Acidobacteriaceae bacterium, assembly GCA_963842195.1. Taxonomy (GTDB): domain Bacteria; phylum Acidobacteriota; class Terriglobia; order Bryobacterales; family Bryobacteraceae; genus Bog-105. The sequence continues at coordinate 645,296 of CAWJFN010000013.1, read as the reverse complement.
TCGGCTTCTGAGTTCGATAACCACGACTTGGCGGAATGAACGGTCTTGGTGGGAACGAGCGCGCCTTGATCGCGGGCGTACGCGCCCACGACAGGCGGATCACTCAAATAGAGAAACGAGGGAAGCGTCCGTAGCGTGCCGGTACGATTGACATCAAGCTGCTGCTCAATCGGCAGCACGTGGATGGGCGGAAAGTCGGCTTCGGCAGCTTCGCGAGCATCGATGTAGGCAACGGCGGAATTGGTTGTGCCGAGGTCGATGCCGACGTTCATCGCTTTAGCCTTGCGAGCAGTTCACGCGCGTTCACGATTTCTGTGCTTTTCCAGCGTGGCGGAAAATGCCGCTTGTTCCCGGTCACAAGGTAATCCGCTTGGGCAGCCTCCGCGCATTCGAGAAAGCGGTTATCAGCATCATCCGAAGACGCGAAGACGCGTGCGCCAGTTTCTACTAGGGTGGCTTCAGAGCGCGCTAGTTCCAATAGAAACTCAGTTCGATTTTGTTGTAGTTGCAGCCGTGGCCGGTTCAACACATGTTGGTATTCGGATAAAATCGCCGGACATACAAATAGCGCCAGTTGAGCTGAAGCCACCAAATCGAGTACCGCAGCTTCAGCACCAGCTGTTTTGATGGCCGCGGAGACGAACACGTTCGTATCAATCACAACCCGCGTGAGGGCCACTAACTGGCTTGCCTGTTTTTCTTGCTCTGTTGTTCCCGGCGATAAGCTGCGATCTCCCGATTGATCTCTCGCATGGTCATTTCGTCCGTACCCTTTCGAGCCGCATCTTCTCTGACGAGTTGCAGCGCCTGTGCGAACGTCTTGGGTTTGTTTGGCCGACGCTGCTGAATGTACGAATCGATGGCTTGAGTAACGACCTGCTCGACCGTTACATTCTCAAAACGGGCAAGCCGCTCCGCCTTCTTCAGTTGCGAACTCGGAATCGCAATGGATATGGTTTTGGATGACCTCATACCTGCGACTCCATTGTCGCCTAAGCCGCGCGTTCCCTGACATTGAACTCTAGCTTCCAGCGCCGCCCGTCCGCCGCGACACACCACAGTTCCAGCATGCCGGTCTCAGTAACGTTGCTTTCGAGAGTCACCGGCACCACTTCTTCGCGTGAGCCGTCCGTGTGCGGAGGTAAAAAGACCTCAACCGGCGCAAGCTCTTCAAAATCCTCGCCGATCTCTTCGATCAGCGCCCCGGGTGCATCGGTTCTGCGTGTGAGCGATGAAAAGAAACGGAATTCTGCGGGCTCGCCGACAACGAGTGCGAACTTGCGTTGTGGGAGCTCTACCTTCGAACCTTCCTCCAACCCAAACGGCACAACCGAAAATGCCTTCATCGGCGCGGCCAGGCCGGGCACAGCGGGCAACGCGCTCTCGATGCCGACGTAATAGCTGCGCGGAACGCCACCACGGATGCGCACGCCTTTCCCGCTTCGAGCCAGTCCGTAATAGGCTGCACCGTGAGCGACCGCATGCATCAGATCCGCGCGCTTGGTTTCGGTCTGCAGTTCAATGACTGATGGTGCGCCGGTCTCTTGGAGCCAACTGTTCAGAACATCAAGAATCCGGTGCTCGATGGCGCCTGCCTGCAACACGCCACCGTTCAGGAGCAGGTGTGTGGGCCGCGCGAAATGACCGGTTGCCGCATTGGCCCCGGCCTGGCGCAGAAACTGCGCAAGGTGCTTTGTAACAGCTGCATCAGCGGCATAATTGAGGCCGACTTCCATCAACGCTGCGCGACGCTGCCGCTGCGGCTCTGCGTCCGACGACACCGGCGGGAAAAAACCGTCCAGCAACAAATTCCGGACCTCCTCACGACTGAGCTTGCCGCGAACGGTCCCGCCGATCAGCCCGGTTCCGCGGCCCAGAATCGTGAGTGGTTGCTCAGGAGGCGCAGCCTCGTCGCTTGCCAGGAGTGCTTCCTTCGCACTGCGGCATTGCTGCCACAGCGAATGAAATTGCATCAGGTCGAGCTTGGTCCCGCGCTGCGAGAACTGCTGTTCTGCGTAACGCGCAACCGCCAGGTCCATGTTGTCGCCACCGAGCAAGAGATGTTGGCCGACCGCGACTCGTTCGAGTTGCAATTCTCCCTGCTGCTCGGTTACCGCGATCAGTGTGAAATCCGTTGTGCCGCCGCCGATATCGACAACTAAGATGAGATCGCCTGGTTTCACCTGCTCGCGCCAGTTGGGATTGCGTTCGATCCACGCGTAGAAGGCGGCTTGCGGCTCTTCAAGGATCGTCACGTCCGGAAATCCGGCGAGTTGAGCGGCGCGTTGCGTAAGTTCCCGTGCGGCAGCGTCAAACGATGCGGGCACCGTGATCAGTACCGATTGATCCACGAGCGGGGCCTTCGGATGAGCCGCGTCCCAGGCCGATCGCAGATGCTGCAGGTATTGGCGCGACGCCTCGAGAGGCGAGATTTTTTCGATGCCTTCCGGCGCGGCAAGCGGCAGCAGCGGCTGCGTCGGGTCGGCGTTCTGATGAGAGAGCCACGATTTAGCGGAGGCTACCAGTCGATTCGCGTTCTCGACGCCTCGAGTCCGTGCGAGCTGTCCTGCTATGTAGCGCGGCGAGGGGTCCCAAGGCAGGGCCAGTGCGCCTTCAACAAATTCCTGCGCTCCCGGTATGTACAGAGATGAGGGCAAAAGATCGAGTGCTGAAACTTCTCCTGGGTTCACTAGTTGCGGAACGGGAAACAGCGTGACTTCGGGCTGCTCGGTGTCCGTTACGTCCGCGGCTGTATACGCTAGAGCGCTGTTGGTGGTTCCCAGGTCGATACCGACGATGTACTGCGGCATTCGAGCGCTACTCGACTTCTACTTCCGCGGGCGCCAGCACCGATGCATCCTGCTTACCCAAAGGCGGCAAGTTGATCGCCGCAGCACTCCAGCCACGATGCCGCAGCGTTCCGCCCGGCGCCTTGCCACTCGCTGGCACATTGCCGATTAATTTGATGCGATTCGGATCTGGGGCCTTCGAAGCATCGAGTTTCTGATAAGTTCCCTCGACTCCGTCAATGACAGGGGCGAGAGTGATATGGCGCATCAGAGTCGCCCTGCAATCCGCGTGCAGCGTGCGCACCGCAGCACCGATCTGGTCGTCGGCATAGCCGGCGATATCTTCCATCAGAAAATCAACAAATCGCGAATCGCGCTGAAAAATGTGCAGCAGTTGCAGCGCGCCGTCGGTGGTTTTGATCTTGGGCGGTTCAGGAGCGGGTGGCACGGGCTTCGGCTTCGTATAGCCGAATTCCACAGCTATGTCCTCCGGCAGAGTGCCGGAGAAAAGAATTGAGAAGAAACTCCTGAAGGCAGAGGAGATGCGGGCCATAATTTAGATCGCGCATCAGGGCGGATAAAACGCCGTATGCGCGACATGAGGAACCTCTGGAACTCAGGATATCAGCGGAGGTCCATCAGAGCGCCCGGTGCATGGACGGCAACTAATCGCGCTCGCGTCTCGCTTCATCGGCGTCCTCGGCGAGATCCCAGGTTGGAGTCGCGATACCGGCTTAACCAGCTGCTGCGAAAAAGTTCCCGGCGCAGGCACTCTACATATTGGTTCCCACTGCATGAATCCGTCGGCCGATACAGGCTCGTCTCGCGAAGTATCTGCAGTACTTGACCCCGATATTGTCGTGGCCGAGCTCACGCCCGGTGACCCGTTTCACCAAGGACCGCAGGTACGAATGCGATCCCGGGTGGCGCTTTGGGCCACCATCTGGCCGTCGGTCAAGTTTTTGTGTCAGACAGAGGTTCACGTCTACTCGGTTGCCGTCGCGGCTAGTGTCCTGATGACGTTCTTCCCCTTTCTGGTCGCGATGATCCTGCTCTGCAAGTTCGTGTTTCATTGGAACGCGGCTGTGCAGATGATCTTCCACGTTGTGAATGAGTATTTTCCGAGCGGTTTCGGCGTTGATTTCCCGAGCTATCTGCTGTACGCTGCAACGCAGCGGAAGTTTAGTTGGATCTCACTATTTCTGCTACTGTTCACCGCTAACGGAATCTTTGTTCCGCTTGAAGTCGCGTTCAATCGCATCTGGCGTGTGAAGCACAACCGCAGTTTTCTGCGCAATCAGGTGGTTAGCCTGTTTCTGATATTTCTTTGCGGCGCTATGGTGCTCGGGTCTGTCTGCGTGACTACTCTGAATGCTCAACTGCTCACGAGAGAATTCGGTGCTAGTCACCTCGGCGCTCTACTGCAATCGGTCGTATTGAAGGTCACCGCGCTCCCGATCACGATGTCGATGATCTTTCTGATTTACTGGTTGCTGCCGAACACGCGTATTCGGGTGAAGCGGCTGATACCTGCTTCCATCGCGGTCGGCGCGCTGCTCGAAGCATCGAAGTACCTCAATATCGTCACGTGGCCATGGCTCGCGGCGAAACTGCGCGCTGAAGTTCCACCATTTCGGCAGTCGATCAGCATCATTCTGTGGTCGTTCATAGCAACGCTGATTGTCTTAGCGGGTGCGGAGTGGTCGGCGCGAGTGACTGTGGAACAACTCGAGAAAAGCGAATAGCGATTGGAAACTTCCGCGATGTCCGTGCAGAAGAGTGGAGCGGACCGTAGCGCTACGAGTAGCGTGCTTCTCCCGAGCGCATCGCACTGTTTAATCCGGTTCACTGTGCATACGTGGTCGCGCGCTCCCAGAGCTTCCTGCAGGGCTTAAGCCCTGCAGGAACAGATTCGCCTGCCGAAATGTCTTCTCCGAGATGATCGAGTTTCGATTCGCGAAGACTCAAGCCGGATTGATCGAGTGTAAAGGCCTCGACGCTTGATTCTCCAATTGGCCTCGTTGCACTCAGGAGCACAGTGGGCAGGAGCACGGCGCGATGCCTTTCCTATTGCTGCTCGTTTTGGTCTTCCTCCTCCTCTTTAGCCAGTCCGCAAACCGTTCCGGTAAACTCCCCGGTAGCGACAAGGAAGGCGGGATTGCCAGCGGCATCGGCCAACACTGGCATGGCCGTCTCGGTCAACGTAAGAGTGCCAGACGCATCCTTGAAACGACCCGTTCCGCCAGTGATTTTAAAAATCCTGGTACAGTGGGCCTCCAGAGCCACGAAATCGATGCAATCGTATCCCTTTGTGAGATTGAGCTTCAATAGACTTCCGTCCCGGAAGCGAAATACGCTTGCACCTGCGATGGTTTCGACATAAACCTGATTTGCCGCGCAAGCGCTGGACTGCTGCAGGAAACTTCCGTCTGCCTCGACATTACGAAAGGTGAATGAGCCCAGGGTCCCCTTTCCGCCGAAATTGAATTCGCCGGTTTCTTTGATGCCGGTATGTGGATCCGGGATCTGCAGATCGATCCCGCTACTCACCTCAGTCCCCGAAAACGTCATCGTTACGGGCTTCTCATGTGCGTACACGCCTGCGGCCCCGAGATTCAGCATCAATGCGATAGCTGCTATGTGGTTCATTTTGTGCCTCCTGGAGGAGAGCATGGTGAGACTTTGTTCTCCTTCCGCCGGTACAGGCGGAAGTGGACCGCAAAAGCGGCCACATTTTTCTGGTATATTTTTTCTGCCCACAAGAGACGGGCGATTCATCGAAGCACGTTCTGCAGAAATCACGAATCTGTTGAAAGCTTGGGGCGGCGGTGACAAAGCAGCCTTGGAGCGGTCTGGCGGAGCACGTATATCCCGAATTCCGCCAGATCGCCCGCCGCTACATGCAGAACGAGGGCCAGGGCAACACCCTTCAGGCGACCGCACTCATCCATGAGGTCTACCTCCGGCTGGTAGAGGTGACCAATGTCGAATGGCATGCGCGGGCCCAGTTTTTTGCCATGGCAGCGCAGATGATGCGGCGCATCCTGGTGGACGCGGCTCGCGCTCGGGGTTCGCACAAGCGCGGCGGAATGGCGTCTAAAGTGAACATCGATGAAACCGCCGTCCTGTCACCGGCCACGGACCGGTCCATCCTCGCTCTGGACGAAGCCTTGACAGCGTTCTCGCGGGTGGCTCCGCGCCAAGCTAAGGTGGTCGAGTTGCGTTATTTCGGCGGATTGACGGAGGAAGAGATCGTCGCCGCTCTCGAAATCTCGCCGCGCACGGTCAGACGCGATTGGGACCCTCGCCAAGGCTTGGTTACTGCGGGAGTTAAGCCCTACAACAAGCAATCCGTCGGGTACTGCAGCCATGAGCCCGGAGCGTTTCGTGCAAGTAGAAGAGCTGTATCATGCGGTCCGTGAAGGGAGCGCTGAAGAGCGGGCGGCGCTGCTGGCCCGGACAGATCCCGAATTGCGACATGAAGTAGAGTCGCTCCTGCTGCAAAGGGTCGGCGGCGAATTTCTGGATCGGGCTGCCCTCCGGAACGCTCCCGAACTGCTCGAGGATGAGACCGTCACCCAATTCACCGCCGGCGCCTGCCTGGGGCCATACCGCATTGAATCGAAACTTGGCGAAGGCGGAATGGGCCAGGTTTTTCGAGCCGTAGACACCCGATTAAACCGCCCCGTCGCCATCAAGATTGCTCATGAGCGGTTTAGTTCACTTTTCGAGCGCGAAGGGCGTGCGATTTCGTCTCTCAATCACCCGCACATCTGCACGGTCTACGATGTTGGGCCGAACTACTTGGTGATGGAACTGGTTGAGGGCGAAACCATAGCGACCCGGCTCAGGAGCGGAGCTCTTCCAGTGAAGACTGCGCACTTGTATGCCTTGCAGATGGCAGCTGCTCTGGCGGAGGCACATGACAAGGGAATCATTCACCGCGATCTGAAGCCGGGTAACATCATGATCGCGAAGTCCGGAGTTAAGGTTCTGGATTTCGGACTGGCGAAATCGGGTACGGACGAAACGGCCACGGCCAGCCACATGATGATGGGCACGCCCGGCTACATCGCGCCGGAGCAAAGGGAGGGCAAACCGGCGGACGCACGCACGGATATCTACTCGTTCGGCTGCGTCCTTTATGAGATGTTGACCGGCGGACGCGTCGGGTCGCAGCGGAGGCAGATCCCGTCACGAAAGCTTGAAAAAATCGCAAACCGGTGCCTGGAGGAAGACCCTCAACAAAGGTGGCAATCGGCCGCCCAGCTCGAGCGGGAGCTGACACGAATAACCACGGCAAGAAGCCCCTGGATAACCGTTTCGGCAGCGGCTGTTGCTCTGGCCCTTTTGGCCGTCAGCGTATTTCTATTTCCATCGCGCCCCAAAACTCACGGCAAAGGGCACGATTGTTCTGGGCGAATTCGAGAATAAGACCGGCGACGCGGTCTTCGATCAAACGCTTCGCCAGGGATTGGCGGTGCAGCTCGAACAGTCCCCGTTTCTCGCTCTCGTGTCGGACCAGCAGATGCAGCAGGTCCTGCGTTTGATGAACCGGCCGCCTGAGACGCGGCTCACTCCGGAGGTCGCCCGCGAGATCTGCGAGCGAACCAGCAGCTCTGCCGTTCTGGAAGGCTCGATCGCAGGCCTCGGAAGCCAGTACGTGTTGTGGCTGCGCGCCAGGAACTGCCGCACGGGAGATGTGCTCACTGAGGAGCAGGCGCAAGCGGGAAGAAAGGAAGAGATCCTGAATGCGCTGAGCCGAATTTCCATTCAAATCAGGACCCGGCTGGGCGAGTCACTCGCCACTGTCCGGGAGCACTCGACGCCGCTGGAGCAGGCAACTACGCCGTCTCTCGAAGCTCTGAAGGCGTACAGTGCGGGACGCAGCGCAGTTTACGCGCACGGTGGACCTGCCGCCATCCCCCACCTTCAGCGTGCGATCGCCATCGACCCGCAATTCGCCATGGCGTATGGTGATTTGTCGATCGCGTACTGGAACATGGGTCAAACGGACGTGGCCGCTGAGTATACCCGCAAAGCCTATGAGTTTCGGGATCGTGTCAGTGACCGGGAAAGGCGCTGGATCCTTTTTCTCTACGACCGGCAGGTGACAGGAAACTTGCCAAGAGAGCTGCAGAACCTCGAATCGTGGGTGCAGATGTATCCCCGCGATTGGAGTCCGTATGCCGTTTTGGCGGGCTGGGGGACGCAGGGCACGGGCCAGTATGAAAGAGGGATTCAAGCGGCGCAAGAGGCCCTTCGGCTGAATCCCGACAACTCATTTTCGTATGTGATGGCAATCCACTATTTGTTGCTGGACCGGTTTGCAGAAGCTGCGGATATCTTGCATCGGGCGGCCGAGCGCAAAATGGAAATCCCGGAATTTCTGATCACCCGATATTACCTGGCGTTTTTTAAAGGCGACCAGGCGGGAATGGAGCGCGAAATCGCGCGCGCTCCTGGAGAGCATGTGGAGGACTGGATGTCGCACAATCAGGCCATGGTGCTCGCGCGTTCGGGACGAATGCGGCAGGCGCGCACCGATGTGGGAGCGCGCGGTCGCATTGGCGCAGCAGGCCGGCAATCGCGAAGGAGCCGCGCATCTATGAGGCGGCGGAGGCCGTGTGCGAAGCGCATTTCGGGAATGCGGCAGCGGCAAAAGAGCGCGCTCGGGCAGCGCTCAACTTGCAAAAGATCGCGATGTGGAATATGCCGCGGCGTTTGCGCTGGCGCTCTCAGGCGATTCTGCCGGATCCCAAAGGCTCGCCGCCGACCTGGAGAAACGATTCCCGGAGGACACGCCTGTGCAATTCGAGTATCTTCCCACGCTGGAGCACGCTTTCCGCACTCGCGCATCGAGCGCCGCTGGACGCGGTCGAGCGACTGCAACGGCGCGTTCCCTACGATTTCGCGCTGCCGGGCACAGCATTTTTTGCCAAGTTCGGAGGCCTTTACCCCGCGTATGTACGCGGCGAGGCGTACATGGAAGCACGGCAGGGCCGAGAGGCGGCTGCGGAATTCCAAAAGGTTCTCGATCATCGCGGCCTCGTTTATCGCCGATCCCATCGGCGCACTCGCGCACTTGCAACTCGCCAGAGCGTACAGTTTATCGGGAGACAACGCCAAGGCGAAGAGTGCGTACGAGCATTTCCTCACGCTGTGGAAGGATGCCGACGCGGATATCCCGATTCTCAAGCAAGCCAAGGCGGAATACGCGAAGCTGCAGTGAACACGATATGAGGGCGCCCGAGTGCCACCCAATCTGGTCACAAAGGGTGAGAACCGCTAGATGTAGTTCACGGAACTGTCCCACGTAATCACTCCGCCCGCCGGTAAATCAACGACAGCTTCGTTCTACCCGCCAACCGATAGTGCGCCAGCCAGGGGCGCAGTTCCGGATACACAGCAGGGGCAAGCCTCGGATTCAGAAGTCCCAGCCCGTCTACGATGAACGTCGGTCTTGACCGAACAAGCTCGCGGCGGTTCTGCGCAGCCGGGCCGCTATAGATCGGGGTCGTCGCCGAAAGATGCCGGTCCGCCGGGACCCCGGTCAGCGGCTGCGAATCCCAAAATTTGCTATCGGATACGAGCCGCGTGTAAACGTAGATGTCGGGACGATAGCCCCAGACGAAGAGCGTTTCGGCGGTGCCGGACATAGCTCGAATCTGCTCCGCGACCTCGCGGCTGTCGAGATCCATCGCCACGTCCGACCACCGCGGGTTCTGCCCCTCCATCTCGTCGAGCGCAAGCGAAACATATCGCGGACCAAACCGGACCAGCGGAATCGCGAGCAAGATCGCCAGAACCGCAATCGCCCGTGTCCCAAATCGTTGCTGCGCCACAACGATACCGCGTGCTGCGGTGATCACAACCGCGGGTAGCAATTGCAGGAAATAATGCGGCGCAAAGCGGCTTCCCAACGCCACTGCGACGAAGGAGAACAGCAGCCAAACGCCGAGCCGGAACCGGTCGTCGCGCACCATTCTATTGAAGCCATACGCTGCCGCGACCGCGACAGCGGCGTGGAAGCCCAGCCAATCCGCGGTTCGGATCAGGCCGTTTCGCAGCGGATTGCGAACTGGAGACCTTTCGGCGTACGTGAGGCCCCAGCGCCAGACCTGCTCGCAGTAGCCGGACCAGGCTCCCGAAGTGAGCGCAACAAGCAGCGCGAGCACCAGCGGCATCACGAAGCCGATACCCAGCATTGCGACGCTCGGAAACAGCCATGCCGCGCAGGTCGCGAGCACAAACAGAGCCTTCGTGTTTGCCAGGAATGCGACACCAGACCAAACCCCGGCCCAGAGTGCGCGGCCACGATGTGCGCAGAGAACCGCAGCGAGATGCGGAACCAGCATGACGGCATCGGCCGCAAATGGGATCACCGCCGAAGGCAAATAAAAAGTCGTGAAAAATGCAAGTAATCCCGCCGCCCAATAGCCCTCAGACTCACTCCACCATTCACGCGCGAGTTTGTACGCTAGCGCGCAGGCCACCACAACGTATATCGCGTCAAGAAGCCTGAGAACGACACCCGCGTGCGCACCGGTCAGCAAGTAATAAACTGCGGCGAGGGGCGGCTTGTCGTACCAGAAATCGCGGTAGGGCACCTTGCCGTCAACAATATTCAGCGCTGCCGCAATGTGATAATCTTCGTCGGCCCAAAGAAGGTGCGCGTGAGCGAGCCGCAAAAGCGCAAAGGCCGTTACAACCGCGATCAACCCCCAGCGCCCGCGCTTTCCCTCGCCCGAATCAGTCCTCTCTACCAACCGCGTATCATATAGGACATGCGAGCGCACAGGACGGTTTAGTGGCCGTTGTGCGCGATCGCTAGATAGATCACCCGGGACGTTTCAAGCGCGTGGCATTCCCTAAAGGTATCCGTACTCTCCAAACGGTCGAGATTTCAAAGTCATATAGCGGGCGTAGGGTCGTGGACAACGTCACTGTGCGGCTGAAACAGGGCGAAGTTGTGGGACTGTTAGGCCCCAATGGCGCCGGCAAAACTACGTCTTTTTACATCATTGTCGGACTGATCAGCCCTGATTCCGGTCAGGTTTTGCTCGACGACGAATCGATTACAGATCTTCCGATGTATCAGCGGGCGCGCCGCGGGGTCAGCTACCTTCCGCAGGAACCTTCGGTTTTTCGCAAGCTCAGTGTAGAAGACAATTTGATGGCCATCTTGCAGACCCTCTCGATGACCGGCCGCGAGCGGCGCGAGCGGATGAATAGTTTAATCGATGACCTGGGTCTTGAAACTGTCCGACACAGCAAGGGCTACATGCTTTCGGGCGGCGAACGGCGCCGCGTCGAGATCGCGCGCTCGCTCGTCCTCCGGCCTGACTTCATCCTTCTCGACGAACCTTTTTCGGGCATCGACCCCATTCAGGTGCTCGAGCTGCAGCGCATCATTGGCGAGCTGAAGAGTAAGGGGATCGGTATCCTAGTGACGGACCATAATGTACGTGAGACTTTGGCCGTTACCGACCGCGCTTATATCATCAGTGCCGGCCGGATTTTCCGTGCCGGGTCGCCGGAATCTCTGGGGAACGATCCGGAAGTGCGCCGTATCTACCTGGGCGAAAACTTCTACTTTCCTCCGGGCCTCGCGAGCTAAACCCGTTCGATATTCAACTGAAAAATAGGCGCAATTAGCGATCATTTTTGAGGGTTTAGAACAGGTTTGCCGGTGCTAAACTGTAAGCCTGATGAGTTCGCTTTCGCAGAGACTGCACCTGGGAGTCCAGCAAAAGCAGATACTCACTCCGGGACTGGTGCAGATGGTCACCGTCCTTCAGCTCAACCGCCTGGAGCTGAAAGACATGATTATCAACGAAATTGCAGAGAATCCGGTATTGGAGGAGGCGGCTGAAGCCGGCGAAGAGCTCACTCCGGAAGAAGTGCGATCGCTGCTGGAGCGAGAGCGCCAGCCCGATCCCGCTGACCAGGCCATCTTAGATAAGGTGGATGCAGGCGAGTCTCTGCAGTCCTTTGAAACTGCTCAGGACGGAGACTATTCAGGCGACGGCGCATCGGCGGATATGGCTGGCGATTCTACTCAGCCCGCACCTGTTGTGGAAGAACCCGCGAAAGCGGAGACAGATCCTTTCGACCAGATCGATTTCGGAAGTTTCTTCGATGATTATTTGGACCCCGGCTTCAAGAGCCCGGCTGGGGAATCGATTGAGAAGCCTTCTTTTGAGACCTTTCTCTCCTCACCCGTAACGCTTACAGATCATCTTCAAACGCAATTAAGCGTGATTGTGCTGAATGAGCGCGTGCGCCAGGCCGCTAACAGTATCATCGGTAACCTTGAGGAGAGTGGTTATCTCACGACGCCGCTTGAGGAGATCGCCGTAGCAGAGGGATTGAGCGTCGAAGATGTGCGCGCTGGGCTTCGGGCTGTGCAGTCTCTCGACCCGGCCGGCGTAGGTGCCACTACGCTGCGCGAATGCCTGCTGCTTCAGCTTGAGGCGTTGGGTTGTCGCGACGGTGTCGCGTGGAAAATTGTGCACGACCATCTGAAGCTGCTGGAAACGAGACAACTTTCGCAGCTCGCCCGAGCGCTGAATCGTCCCCTGGAACATGTTCAGATTGCGGTAAACGTGATTCGTCACCTCGATCCTGCACCCGGTCTGCGCTATTCGGGCGCCGGAGCGCGCCAGGTAGAGCCCGACGTTTATATCAGCAAAGAAGGCGACGATTACGTCATCGTTTTGAACGAAGATGATGTTCCGCAGTTGCGTCTCAATGGCGAGTATAAACGCATGATCGACCGCGAGCAGGAGCCGAACAAAGACGTCCGCAACTACGTCAAAGAGCGTTATGCTTCCGCGCTTCAGCTGATCAAGAACATCGAGCAGCGTAAGCAGACGATTCTCCGCGTGTGCCACTCCATTGTGCGCCGGCAGCCGGAGTTTCTAGAATTTGGAATCGACCAGTTGAAACCGATGATGATCAAGGAGGTCGCGGAAGAGATTGGCGTCCACCCCTCCACCGTGAGCCGCGCCGTAGCTAATAAGTATGCGCATACTCCACAAGGTGTGTTCGAACTGCGCTACTTCTTTTCGGAAGCGGTTCAAGGACCCTCCGGTAGTGCGACGCCGCTGCTGATTGTGAAGCGCCGCGTCAAGAAAATGATCGAGGACGAAAATGCCGCCCATCCTCTCACGGATGAACAGATTACAGCCCGCCTTCAGTCGGAAGGTATCCAAGTCACTCGCCGCACCGTTGCGAAGTACCGTGAGGACATGAAAATACCTTCTACACACCAGCGCAGAGTTCGCGCCTGACCTGGTCGCCAGGCGCAGATAAATGCGAGCCCCGGGCCTTTTTCCGCCGGCTCGCGAACAGAGGGACGACCGATGAAACTTATCTATTCCGGCAAGACCAAAGAGTTCACTCCCGAACTCGAGAACAAGATCGCCACGAAGCTTTCGAAGCTCAGCAAATTTATTGAGCAGCGTGGAGAACGTGAGGCGCACGTCACGCATTGTTTGGAGCGGCATCAGCATAAGGTCGAGGTAGTCGTGAATTTCTATGATCACGCCCTGATCGGCGCGGGTGCCGATGGCGATCTTGATACGGCCTTATGCCAGGCTATTGAGCGGCTCGAAGCGCAGATCGTCAAGCTGCGCAGCCGGTGGCGTGATACGCACCGCGATCCGAAAGGCGTGCGTTCCAGTAAGGAGAAGTGGGACCAGAGTTTCCCTGAAGCCGGGAGCTCGACTGCCGCGCCCCCGGCGAACCCTGTCGTGAATGGCAGTAACGGGCGTCGGCCCAAGGTCTACCGCGTCGATTACGATGAGGGCCGCAAGCCCATGACGCTCGACGAAGCAATCATCGAGATGGAACAAACCAGCGACTATGTCGTGTATCGCGACTCGGAAAAGAATTGTCTGTCGGTACTTGTGCGTCGCCCCGACGGCAATTTCGATCTGATCGAATCCTGATATAAGCGCACACACCGTTTTGCTGGCCGTTGTGCGCGATCAAGTAAAAGCGCACAGGCCGTTTTTGCTGGCCCGTTGCGCGCGGTCAAAACGCATCGGTTAAACTTTGCAATGTTCCATCCCGCAATGCTTGCGGGGCGTTAAGTGTACGTATGTCCAATTCGAAGAAAACCGCTCTCGCCGAGGCTCCCGGCAGGCAACCGGCGCCTCCTCCGGATCTGGTCATCATCACGGGGATGAGCGGGGCCGGAAAACTTACGGCCCTCAAGGCATTCGAGGATCTCGGGTTTTCTGCTGTAGATAATTTGCCGATACCGCTCGTGCCAAAATTCGCGGATCTCACACGCGATTCTAAAAGCAAGCGACGCGCCGCGATAGCGATTGATATCCGGGAAGGCGAGTCCCTCCAGCAATTTCCCGAAATGTATCGCGAGTTGAAGCAGCGTCTCCGCTGTACGCTGCTTTTCCTCGACGCCGATGACGAGGTGTTGCGACGCCGCTATAGCGAAACCCGGCGTCCGCATCCGCTCGGGTCGGAAACTACGGTTTTGCGCAGCATCAAGCACGAACGCAGCCAACTCGCAGCCATCAGTGCTCTCGCCGATCTTTGTATCGACACGACGAAGCTAAATATTCACGAGCTGCGCCGCCTCATTTCGGCGAATTTCCAGGATCATCAGGACGCGAATAAAATCGTCATTTATGTGAACAGTTTTGGCTTTCGCAACGGCGTCCCGACCGACAGCGATCTGGTCTTTGATGTCCGGTTTCTCCCCAATCCGAACTACATTCCCGGAGTTCAAGCCTCTTACCGGGCGGCATCCGAGCGTGGCCCGTTACATCAAATCTTTCCCACAGACGACCGAGTTCATCGAGCGAATCTCTGAGCTGCTGATTTACCTTCTCCCTCACTACATCCGCGAAGGAAAAAGCTATTTGACAATCTCATTTGGCTGCACGGGGGGCCAGCACCGCTCGGTGCTGATCGCCGACGAGATTCACAAGCGGCTGAAGAAAGCAGGGTTTACAGTCAAGGCCAATCATCGCGATTCTCCACGCAATTGATGCCGCAGTCGTCGGCTCATTCCCCACAAAAGCGATAGACATAAACTAGAATAGAAACATGTCCGGCCGCGACTGTGACCTTCGCGAGCTCCAGCCTTCTGGAGAAGATCGGCAATACGCCTCTGCTCGATGTCATGCTCGCCAGCCGCGGAAGTGTCAGGGTGTTCGCAAAGGCGGAGTTCTTCAATCCCGGCGGGTCCGTGAAAGACCGTCCGGCGTTGAACATGATCCGAAAGGGCGAGGCCTCCGGCGATCTCGTTCCCGGAAAGATTTTGCTCGACTCCACGAGTGGAAATACCGGAATCGCATATGCGATGATTTGCGCGGCGAAAGGCGTTCCCGTCAAATTGTGTTTGCCTGCGAACGCTTCGGCAGAACGGAAGCAAATTCTCAAGGCGTATGGGGCGGAACTGGTTATCACAGACGCTGCGGAGGGCTCTGACGGAGCCATTCGCGTATGTAAGCGCATCTATCAACAGGATCCGGATGCGTACTTCTATCCCGACCAATACAACAACGACGCCAACTGGCAGGCGCATTATGAGGCAACGGGTCCTGAGATCATCGATCAGACGGGCGGGACAGTAACGCATTTTGTGGCGGCGCTCGGAACTAGTGGAACGTTCGTGGGCACGTCGCGGCGGCTCAAGCGCGAGCTGCCTGGCGTACAATGCATTTCCGTTCAGCCTGCCTCGCCGTTGCATGGGCTGGAAGGAACGAAGCACATGCCCACCGCGATAAAACCGGGCATTTACGACGAGGCTGTCGCCGACGACAATCTCTGGGTTGAGACCGAGGACGCCTACGAGATGGCGCGCAGGCTGGCTCGCGAAGAGGGACTGTTGGTGGGAATCTCGGCGGCGGCTAATGTCGTCGCGGCACAGCGGATTGCAAATGGGCTAGCGGAACGGGATCAAAGCGGCATCGTAGTCACAATTCTGTGTGACGGCGGGCAGAAATACCTGAGCGAATCTTTCTGGAATGATTGAAATTGCCTTGGAACCATGGAAGGCCATGGTTGCGCACGCGGAGCACATCTACCCCAATGAGTGCTGCGGCGCAATGTTGGGACGCATCGACGGTCAGAAAAAGGCGGTGACGGAAGCCGTTCCACTCGAGAATGCATTTCAAGGCAGGCAGGCAGAGCGTTACGAGCTTCGATCTGAGGATCTGCTGGCCGCCGACAGAGCAGCTCGCGAGCGGGGGTTGGATTTAATCGGAATTTTTCATTCGCATCCCGACTGCGATGCCTACTTCTCCAGGACCGATCTCGAGAACTCCTGCCCGTGGTACTCCTTTGTGGTGTTGTCTATTAAGCAGGGGAAATTCGATCACGCAAATAGTTTTCTGCCGGACGCGGATCAGACGGTGGCGGAACGTGAGGAACTGATATGGCAAAAATCTTAATACCGACTGCTCTCCGGCAGTTTACGGATCAACAAGACTCGGTGGAAGTTCAAGGCGCAACCGTAGCGCAAGCCTTGAACGATCTGACGGCTCATTATCCAAATCTGAAAAAGAACTTATTCAACGATCAGGGCAAGTTACGCAGCTTCGTGAATGTCTACGTAAATGACGAAGACATTCGCCACCTCGACAAGACTGAGACGAAGCTGGACGGTAACGCGACGATCTCGATTGTGCCGAGTATTGCCGGCGGCGCCGTGAACCTCGCCGAGCCCGAAACCGCCGAGCTTACTACAGAAGAGCTCGCTCGCTACAACCGGCATTTGATTTTGCCGGAGGTGGGCATCGAGGGGCAGAAAAGGCTCAAACAGGCCAAGATCGCCATGATCGGCGCGGGCGGACTCGGGGCGCCCGTCGGATTGTACTTGGCTGCCGCCGGCATCGGACGCATCGGGTTGGTCGATTTCGATGTGGTGGATGCTTCCAACCTGCAGCGGCAGGTGATTCATGGCACGCGAGATTTGGGACGCAAGAAGCTCGATTCTGCCGCTGACAAGATGAAGGACATCAATCCGAATTTGCGGATCGACAAATTCGACACCGGGCTGACCAGCGCGAACGCTTTGGAGATCCTGCGCGATTACGACATCGTTATCGACGGCACGGACAATTTCCCCACGCGGTACCTCGTAAACGATGCGTGCGTTCTACTCAAAAAGCCGAATGTGTACGGATCGATTTTCCGGTTCGAAGGACAGGCGACCGTCTTTGCATACGAAGGCGGCCCGTGCTATCGCTGCCTCTATCCTGAACCGCCGCCACCGGGCCTGGTTCCGAGCTGTGCCGAAGGTGGAGTACTCGGGATCCTGCCGGGCATCATTGGCCTTGTGCAGGCCACTGAAGCAGTGAAAATCGTTTTGGGCGTCGGCGAAACGTTAAGGAATCGTCTGCTGCTTTACGACGCACTGAACATGCGCTTCCGCGAATTGAAACTGCGCCGCGATGCGAACTGTCCGGTGTGCGGCGAGCATCCTACCGTCACGAAGCTGATTGATTATCAGGAGTTCTGCGGCATCCGTCCTCCCGCCGCGACAGGAGCGGCTGCGGAAGGGGTGATTGAGCCGCTTCAGGTCAAACAAAAACTCGATCGCGGAGAGGACTTCGTTCTGATCGATGTGCGCGAGCCGTATGAGTGCCAGATCGCCCGCATACCGGGTGCAAAGCTGATCCCGCTGGGCGAGCTACCGAAGCGTTTGCAGGAGATCGATCCCGCCGCCGAAGTGGTGATGCATTGCAAAAGCGGAGCACGCAGCCAGAAGGCCGTCGATCTCCTGAAGCAGAACGGATATCAAAACGTGCGCAATATGACGGGTGGCATTCTGGCGTGGAGCGATAAGGTCGATCCAACCGTACCGAAGTATTGAATTGAAAAGCTGTCTGCCCTCTACGCCTGCACGTGACGCACGGCACATGCGAAATGGTTGATCGGCCCGTTTCCCGATCCGAATCCCGGCGCAGTCTCGATCGCATTCTGTATGTATGCCCGCGAGATCTCAACGGCCTCTCGCAGAGGGTGCCCTAACGCCAGACACGCAACAATCGCCGCCGAGTAGGCGCAACCGGTCCCGTGCGTGTGTCTCGTCGCGATTCGTTTGCCTGGAAATCGCACCGGGCCGGCGGGATCCAGGAGAAAGTCGATTACGTCGCCGGTACTGTGGCCTCCTTTGATCAGCACGGCTTTGCAGCCAAGCTCGAGCAGCCGTTCAGCGGCGCGATGCAAATCGGTGTTCGTCTCAATGTGCATGCCCGTGAGCGACTCCGCCTCCGGAATGTTCGGAGTCAGCAGATCGGCGCACGGCAACAGTCGCTGTTTCAAAGCTTCCTCGGCATCACGTGAGATCAGGCGGGCGCCATGCTTACTGATCATCACCGGATCGACGACCAGCGGAAAGCGAAAGCCGCCGGCCACCTTCGAGACGCCTTCCACAATCTCGACACTGCCCAGCGCACCCGTCTTGCACGCCAAGGGCGGAATATCGCTCACCACCGCCTCGATCTGCTGCAGAACGAAGTCGTGCGGAACAGTCTCCACTCGCGATACCTGACAGGTGTTCTGAACTGTAAGCAGTGTCACGACTGCTTCGCCATACACGCCGAATTGGTGGAACGTTTTGAGGTCAGCCTGAATTCCCGCTCCGCCGCTCGGATCGGAACCCGCTATCGTGAGCGCAACCGCAGACACTAGTTCAACGGTAGCGCACGGTTTTCGGCCTTACTGAAACTGGTACGTTGTCGTGCTAGTGCCCGCCGTATTGGCCACTCCCACCGTAACCGAGCCGATCTGAGAGATATCGCCCGATACCGGAAACGTAGCCTGCACAGCGAACGCGCCTCCCGCCTTATTATTCGTGAAGAAGTACTGGTAGAAGGCAGCCGAAGCATCGTAAGCGATTGGATTCGCACCGAGCGGCTTGCCGCTGGTGTCGAGGAAAGTAAACGTAAGCTTGCCCGCGCTATAAGTATTGTCGAAACCATCCAGTGTTACGACAAGATTGGACGCCTGGCGCACGGCGGTGCCACTGCTGATCTGAATCTGTTCGGGAGTGATGGTGAAGGACTGCGACAGTGGCACTTTGTCTGGAAATGTGAGCGTCAACGTCAGGGTTCCGGCGGTGGTACCGGTCTGGAGAGTGATCGCGGATTGATTGTTATAGGTTGCTGTTTGCGCCCCGGTAGCAACATTTACCTGTAACTGACGTCCGCTGGTTGCGGTGAAGACGACAGCCGGATCATCGGTCACGTTGGCCACGGACGGCGTAAACGTCATGGCGAGTTGGCCGATCCCATCTACGGTGGACGCGCTGGCCAGCTGAATCGTGAGATGTGCCTGCTTCTCGCTCATTAGCGGCTGAACGTCCAGCTGAAATGTGGCATCCGGTATCGCTGAGCTGATGCTCTGCCCCGTAAGC
Source organism: uncultured Acidobacteriaceae bacterium (assembly GCA_963842195.1). Classification (GTDB taxonomy): domain Bacteria; phylum Acidobacteriota; class Terriglobia; order Bryobacterales; family Bryobacteraceae; genus Bog-105. The sequence continues at coordinate 626,111 of CAWJFN010000013.1, read as the reverse complement.
GAAAAAGTGCGTGTGCCAATGGCGAGTGTTCCGTTGTAAGTGCCTTTTGCAGTAGGTGCAAATACAACCTGAAACGTGATCGACTGGCCTGGCGGAATAGCGAGCGGCGTGGTGGCTGTGCCTGCCGTCGCGAAACCGAGGCCGGTGACCAGAATCGACGGCACGGAGACCGCGTTGAAAGAGATCGAAGGGTTCGTGACTGTAAAGGTTAGCGTCGCCGGAGAATTTGTCCCTGCCACAACCTGGCCGAAGCTGATGGGCGTTGCCGCCTGCGGTAAGCTGCGCACGCCGGTTTTGTCGTAATACGAGATCTGGAGGGCATCGATATCGGCGATGATGACGCCGGTGCCCGCGATGGGATAAGAAAGCGTACCAACCTGGAGGGTTGCCGTGGCTAGGCCGGTCTGGCCGGGCGCAAACTTGACCACAAAGGTACCTACTGCTCCAGGCGCAAGCGTCGCCGGTAGGCTTGAAACATCGACCGAAAACGCGCTGCTGAGGGTAGCCAATACCGACACCGCAGGCGTCGTGATCGCGGACGGCGAGACGTTCGTCAGCGTGAATGTGATCGGTGATATCGCACTTGTGGAAACGTTTCCAAAGTTCAACGGCGATGAGGCGCTGGGACTCAGGACTGTCGTGCTGCCTCCGGATCCCCCGTAGGTTAACGTGAGAACGGCAGGCAAGCCGTTGCCGTTCAAGGTCGAAACGAGTGCGATGTTTGAGGGGCACTGAGTTGTAGGATCCGTGCTCGTTAGGTCGCATCCGTTCTGTTGGACCTGGTAGCTGATTTGTAGATACCCCGCGAGGGCACCCTCAGTTTGTGGTGTGAAATTCAGCGTTACGTCTTCGAAATTGGCGCCGCTTGCCGCCAGCGCCTTGCCTGCCGTCTGGCCCGTAATGCTGAAATTAGGGCTCAGGTCCGTCGATGTTGCGCTGCTACCCACCAGGACCGACGCGATGCTCACAGGCGAAGAGGACTGATCAGCGATGCGCAGCGTCATGGACGAGGCCATGCCCACCGGCGTATCGGGCATCTGATAGCTGGATGTGATCGCCGTATCTGGATTCGTCCCGCTGGGATCGTGAATCGAAACCGAGAGCTGTTGCGCAGAGACGACGCACGAAAACGGAACTATGCAAGCCCAGCCGGTCAGCAGCAGGCGATTCATTTTGCGCCTCCTGCTGGAACGCCCGGCAGTTCCGATCGCTGAACACTCTCGCCTTGGATGCGAAGGACCCATTGCGTTCCGCTCGCGCACGCCGCATGCACTGAATCTTTCGACATGCGCTCAATCGTGCAATCGGCGCTGTTAATTCCGGTGCTTATTGCGGACCCGTTCGGGTTCTGGATCTGCAGCCCCTCCCGGCTGTTATAAATCAGAAAACGTCCAAAGCGAAAGGCGGATCCGGTGATTCCGGGAAGCACGCGCTCCGAAATCAGATCGCCGGAATCGAGTGAAATAGTCCATTCGAGCACGGCTCGGCCGTCAACGCCCAGTATTTGAGCGGTATGGCCGTTCCGCTGAATATCGGTCACGTTTGCAGCGAGGGGGATGCTCAGTGTTGTTGGCACAAATGTGCCGCCTTCAACGTGCAGAATCGTTTGCGTTGAAGGCAACCAGACGATCGCCGTGTTCGGCATATCGTCGATGTTCACAACAGGATGCGCTTCTGTGCATGGATACTTGGTTGCACTCGATCCGTCGGGACGAAGTAGTTCCACCTGGCCGGTTGTTGCGACAACGCCTCCGCCTTCTGAAAAACTGGCCGCGGTTGCGGATCCAAGCATCGGACCGCCGACAATCAGCGATTCCGGGAGGCCGTAGACAGGCCGGACAGTGCCGTCGGGGAAGCGGGAAAACCCGGCGTTAGGCTGAGTGACCTGGCCAGATAGGACCACGCCCAGGCCGGCAACGAGTAAGAGACGAAGCATTACGTCAACTCATATCGGCCGTCGCGGGCCGTAGTTCGGAATTTCGGTGGGTATACAGCCTGTGTTGTGGCGATTTATTGCTGTCCGACGCTGATCGTCGGAGATCCTACAGTTGGAGATGTCGATGTTGACGTCGAACTGGAGGAACTGCTCTTTCCCTTGCCCGCCATGGCGACGCCTACGCCTGCTCCGGCTGCAATCGCAGCAATCAGTATCCATTTCATCTTGCCGCTGCCGGAGTGAATCTTTTCGTGGGTTGGCCCGTTGGTCACTGACACGGACGGGGCCGCTGTTCCGACGATGTGGGCCGGTGGCGGAAGGCGATCAACTGGATCCAATGTGCCCGGCTGCTGAACGGCGAGGGTCTGCGCCGCCGGCATTGGCTTCGCTTCCGGTTTGTTCGTCGTCGGAACCGCTGGCTTGTCGGCGCTTACCCCGGCAGACTCGGAAGCTTGAACCGGCAACATTGCCGGCGTGCCACTGACAAGCGAGGCTTCGAGCAGCATCCCGGCGTGAGCAGTGCCCTTGGTAGCCGTGACACGTACCGAGAATGATCCAGCCGTGTCGTTCCACTGAATTCCGGAGAAGTGAGCGAGCCCGCTCTGATCCGAGTACGCCACACTCGCTCGCGAGCCGTCGCCAAACGTCCCGCTCGGACCCGATTCAGGCAGATGCAGCACAACCGCGGCATCACTTACCGGCGCTCCGGACCCGTCAGTCACCTGTATTGTGAAGCCCTTTGCACTGCGCGAGCCCGCCTTAACGCTCGAGCCTTCACTATCCGCGAGTTTAAGTTGCAGATCGGATGCTGATTGCGCCGGTAGCGGACCGGATAGCACCAGAGGAATCATCAAGACGGATACGAATCGGAATAGGAATTTCATGCGGCCTGCCGAGCCGCGCCTTCAGACCAGCCGGATCAGGACAACCGTAACGTTGTCCGGTCCGCCGTTAGCTTTGGCGGCTTCGACTAGGTAGTGGCATTTCTCCTCCAGAGATTTCTCAGAAAGGAGTATCTCTTTCAGATTTTTTTCCTCTACCACCCCATGCAGGCCATCCGAGCACATCAGCAATTGATCGCCTATGCGTAGCGATACGGCTTGAGTATGGACCCGGAGCTGGTCCGCGCATCCGATCGCCATGGTGAGGACGTGCCGCATGGGGTGTGTTTTGAGCGCCTGCTCACTTAGACCCAGGCGGGAACCGACTTCGGCCACCCACGTCTGATCCTTCGTAAGCGAGGACATCTCGTGATCTGAGCAAAGATACACCCGGCTATCCCCGACGCTCGCAATTTGAAGTTGGTCCGGTCCGACGCCCACGGCCGCAACCAGCGTCGTTCCCATACCTTCGAACTCCGGATTGTCCCGGGCTGCCTCCCGGACCGCGGAGTTCGCCTCCTCAAATCCCTGTTCAAGTGTCCCGACCCAATCGTTCGTCTTACCCGTGAGTAAGAATTTGTGAAGACGTTCGGCAGCCTGGGACGCTGCATGCTCGCCTGCCTTTGCTCCACCCATGCCGTCAGCCAGAATAAAGATTCCGGAGTCGGTATCGTTGATGAAGTAGTCCTCGTTATTGCTTCGTACACAGCCGGGGTCGGAGAGTCCGAAGGCGTCGAACATAAAGAATGTTCGATTATATCGGGACAATCTCCGGCAGTGCCCGCCTATGTCTCAGCCGCCCGATTATATTTCAGCAATCGAGACGTTGCCGTCGGAGGTGTGAACCGTCAGAGGAGTGCCGCCTGCGTTCAGACGTCCGTGGATGTGGTGGCCGTCGCCACGGCTGTTGTAGTGATCCATGACGAGAGGAAGGGAACAGTCAATGCGTCCGTCGCTGGTGGTAACGTCGAGATCCGCCGCCAGGGAGTGTGGAACCCGGATCTTTACATGGCCGTCAGAGCTTTCGACGCGCGATGCCGTGGCAAGGTGCGAGCCATCGGTGAGCGCAAAATCGAGGTTCCCGTCCGATGTGTGAAGCTGGACGGAGCTAAAGCTTCCATCCACTGTCAGGTTTCCGTCGGACGTTCGCGCTTCGATGCTCCCTTTTGCACCTCGGATCTGGACGTTGCCGTCACCGGACGTGAGATGGAGAAGCCCGTCGGTACCCGCGATATCGACGTTACCGTCTCCACTGCGGACGTGCAGATCGCCGCGAACATCGCGCAACTTGAGATTACCGTCGCCCGTTCGAGCCTCCAAAGTGAGGTCCGCAGGTGTTTCGACGCTGACCCGCGGCGAGTACTCGCTTTTGCTCCAGTTCATATGAAAGCCGAGACCAGGCTTCTCCTTAAGCGAAAACGAGACGTGATCACCGCTCTGGCTCTCTTCCAGGCGATAATTGCTGAGCTTACGTCCGGAGTCCACATGAATGCGGACGGAGCGGCAATCGCCGCAGGAATGAACTTCGAGATTGCTATCCGCGGTTTCAAGCGTCAGGACTGGCTTCGCCGATACGGAATAAGATTTCTGCCACGTGTGCTCGGAATCCTGGGCAGCGGCCACCCAGGGAAGCAGGCTACCGGCGAGGCTCCAGAGGACAAAACGACTTGCACTGGACATCACTTCCCTCCACTGAAGCTCATTACGGATGCATACCGGACTTAGTTCCGCACCGAGGCGATTTTACGGAACACGTCACGCTTGCACGTGCATTTTGCGAGTAGAGAACTTGGCTACTGAACGCTGATGCGGTAAGGCATCAGCCGCAGCACGCCGCCCTGAAGCGCCGCCTTGCCGGGCAGGTTGGGAACGAACGAGCGCAGTTTGTGCTCAGCAATCTTCTCTTCGAGACTCTCCGACGAGCTACTGGTAAGAATTTCGATCAGGCTGCGCCTGGGAGGATACACGACCAGGTTCGTGCTGCCGGCCGCCGGAAGCTTAGCCCGTTGCCGGATCAGGGCAACGGCCTCATCGAAGCCGCCGAGCTGATCGACAAGCCCGTTTTGCCGCGCCTGAGCACCCATCCACACCCGTCCTTGCGCTAACGGTTCGATCTGGTCGAAGCTCCTCTTCCGAGCGGCCGCCACCTTGCCTACGAACGAGTTATAGGTCATCTGAATGAATTCGTGCAGCTTCTGCTGCGCGGCGTCGGACAGCGGCTGGTAAAGGGAGTCGAGGTCGGCGAGCTTGCCGCGCGTGATGATGTCTTCCTGCAGGCCAATTTTGCTGAAGAGATTGTGAATGTTGGGCCGTGCATAAAGCACCCCTATTGAGCCCGTGATTGTGTTGGGATAAGCGACGATCGGGTCGCCACTCATGGAAATGAAATAGCCGCCGGATGCCGCGACGTCGGAAAACGAGATGACCACCGGCTTCACGGCGCTCAGAAGTTTCAGCTCGTGCAAGATCTCGTCGGACGCCACCGCGTCTCCTCCAGGCGAATCGACGCGAAGAATTACCCCCTTGATGCTGCCGTCTTCGCGAACCTGGCGCATAAGGCGCTGCATCCCGCCGCTAGTGATGGCCTCTTCGTTGCCCAAGCCGTTGTTCGGAGAACCCTGTATGATCTCGCCCTGGCCGACAATCACCGCAATCCGGTCCCCTTTGGAGGGCACGCCTCTCGAATATGTCCCAATGTTCAGCTTTTTGAGGTCACTGACACCGGTCTTTTTCTTGAGATCGGCATAAACCTGGTCCTCGTAGCCAAGCTCGTCGACGAGTCCGGCAGCCTTTGCTTGGGAACCCATGAACGGGCCCTGGTCGATTAGTGCTCGGATTTGATCGGCGCTTTTGTGCCGCCCCTGGCCCACTTCCATACAGAAGTCGTTGTATAGCTGATCGAGGACCTGGCTAAGCACTTCACGAGTTTCCGGGGACATGTTGGTGCGAGTGAACATATCGCCGGCATCTTTGTAACGGCCGATGTGATCCACCTGGAACTCGACGCCTAGCTTGTCAAGAGCATTCTTAAGGTAGATGGACTCGACGCGGAAGCCCTTTACGTTCAGCATGTCGTCGGGTGAGAAGAATACCTTATCCGCTACTGCCGCCAGGTAGTACTCGCGCGACCCGGCGTTCTCCAGATAGGCATAAACCGGCTTGCCGGACTTTTTGAAATCCAGAATTTCCTGGCGCAATTCCTGCAGCTTGCCCCAGCCTACGCCGAGGCTCCGCGGCTGCAGGACGACAGCTTTGATCCGGACGTCCGTCGAGGCCTCGCGCAGAGAGGACCAGACATCACGTACCGTGGGCATGGTGCGCGATTCGATGAACGGAATAGGGATTTCAACCGGCGCCGACTCGGGCACGTCGCCCTCCAGCGAGAGCACTAGAACGGAGTTTCCCGCGATGGTCGGCTGGCGGCTCGCAAATATACGGCCGATAGCGAGCACGACAATAAATAACCCAAGAACCGTCACCACAATCCCGACCGCAAGGCCGAGCAGGAATTTACGCATGCGCTGACAATTGCTCCCAATGGAAGAGTATCAAGAGGATCGGCGTCACTAGGAGGGCCGCACGTCCATTATTAAACGGCGTTGGCCGCCTGAATGATCCCCTTCTCAATTGCGTAATCGATCAATGCTGTGCGGTTGTGGATATCGAGCTTCCGCATCAGATTGAGTTTGTGCGCTTCCACCGTCTTGATACTCAGATCGAGCTCCGCAGCCGATTCGCGAACGGTACGGCCCTCCGCCAGCAATTTCAGGATTTCCTGCTCGCGTGAGGTCAAGTTCGAGCCGCGCACATAACGGCTGCTGGAGTCGGCGAGAGCCTGCAGGTCCGGAACGGTATCTGCGAGCCGCGGTGAGGGATCGTCTCCGGCGAGTATGCGCCGCACCGACGCCGCAACATCCTTCGTAGCGCTACTCTTGAGCATGTAGCCGCGAGCGCCGGCCGAGACGGCGAGCTGAAGAAGCGCCGCTTCGTCTCGAGGAGCGAGAAACAGAATGGGCGTCGAAGTCTGCAATTGACGCAGCGCAAAGAGCAGTCCCTCCCCCACCGTTTCAAGCAGGCTTATATCCATTAGGATGAGGTCGGGAGATACGACCCGCGCGCGCGAGATCGCCTCTTCGACCGCCGAGCATTCGCCGATGACCTCGATGTCCGGTTCCGCGGACAAGATTGTCCTGAGACCGCGGCGAAAGAGCAGATGAGCGTCCGCCATCAAGATTCGAGCCAGTTTTCCACGTTCCATTAGCTTCCTGTAAACCTCATCGGCAGAAGGTGGTCAGGTATTTAGGGGAAAGTGAGACTTTTTCTTGTATCCTTTGCAGCGGCGGTACCCTAGGGGCACACGGATGCGTGCACGTCTGCTGATCGCCGCTTTTTGCGCCTTGCTGCTGATCTTGCTCGGCTTCTATTTTGTACGGATCAATCGAAGGGCAGGGGTTCCAGTCGCAACAACACCCGCAGGCGAAACGTCGAATGCGCCGGCCACGAGCAATGCGGGGGCCTCGCCGGATCTGGCATCAACTGAGGTCTACGCGCACAACCTGATGCTGCGGAAGGGCCCGAGCTTTCGATTCTATGTGCGCTGGCTTCGCGGAAAAATGGCGCGATCTCACCGCAACGTGAACCCCTCATTCGACGATCCGGAATCGTTCTTTTTGGATATCGAAACCGGGGTTCTTCGCGCCAACATCGGCGATATCGCAAACTACCTGAACGCGAGCGGACTCACGAACTCTCCCCTGAAGAACGTCACGCTGTCCGGCAACGGAGATCAGATCAAGCTCACCGGTGTTCTGCACAAAGTAATTCCCTTACCCGTGGAAGTGAACGGCACGATTGGCGCTACTCCGGACGGCCGCATTCAGGTCCACATAACAAAGCTGAATGTGCTAAAGGTCCCGTTTAAAGCGCTCTTAGGCGGATTTCACATCAAGGTTTCAGATCTGGTAGCGGCCGGAGATGTGCCGGGCCTTCAAGTCTCGGGCGACGATCTTTTCTTTGACACTCAGAAACTGCTCCCGCCGCCGCACGTCCGCGGACATCTCACGCAGGCACACATCGTAAATCCCGATTTCGAGGCGATCTATGGCAATGCTCAGGCCGATGTCACGCGCGTCGAGCAGTGGCGCAATTTCCTGCGCTTGCGCGACGGCAGCATCGATTTCGGCAAGCTCACCATGCATCATGTAGACCTGATCATGATCGACATCTCGAAAGATCCGTGGTTCGATCTCGATCTGTCGAATTATCAGAAGCAGCTTGTGAATGGTTATACGCGGATGACGCCCGAAGCCGGCTTGCAGATCTTCATGCCGGATTTGAGGGATGTTCCGCCCAGCAAGGCGAATCAGGACGTGAGTATCGAATGGCTGAAGAACCGAAATGTTGCCCCGCCGCCGGAGGTGACTCCGAAGTGACAGGTAGTGGCTCAATTTGAAATGAGTCGGAGTTGAGATGCGGATTCAAAAAACAGACTTAAACGAATTCGAGCTACATGCACGTCAAATGTTCTTGCGACTTCCCGGACGACGAACTACCGTTTGACGCAAATTGATGTGTAAATTCTGAGTATCCTAGAATTGGGATAAATGGCACGCAAGCCCGTCTCCGGCGAGAAGCCGTTGTATTGGGTCGGCTCCGCGAAGAAGGATCTTTTGACATTTCCCGAAGCAGTCAAAGATGGCATTGGCGCGGCGCTTAGTGTGGCCCAGTTCGGCGGCAAACACCCCGCCGCCAAGCCATGGAAAGGTGAGGGGCCAGGCGTTTTGGAGATTGTTGAAGACGACTACGGAAAGACCTACCGAGCTGTGTATACAGTTCGTTTTGAAGCAGCCGTGTACGTGCTGCATGCATTTCAAAAAAAGTCACCCAAGGGTATCAAGACTGCCGAAATGGATGTGGATCTTGTTTCGAAACGTCTTAAGGTGGCCCAGCTAGTCTACGAGGAGCGGTATGGCAAGGCGAAAAAGTGAAGAGAAACAGATCGTGATCGCTAGTTCCGGCAACGTGTTTGCTGATCTCGGCTTCGCCGATGCCGAAGAGCGACGGACAAAAGTTCGTTTAGCGTTCGCCATCAACCAGATTCTCGAACGACGCCAGCTGTCTCAAGCGGAAGCCGCCCATCAGTTGGGAATCAACCAGCCGAAGATTTCGGCCCTGTCCAACTATCGATTAGAGGGGATTTCAGTAGAGCGTCTGATGCACTTCCTTACTGCCTTAGACCAGGACGTTGAAATCGTGATCCGCACTAAACCGCACACTCGCCGACCGGCAAGGATAGTGGTAACGGCAACTACCGAGCCAACATCGCGGCAGTCGAAAGCCACCTTACGTTCTTAACGCGGTTTTCTATTCCGTTGGTCCCCAACACCTCCCTGATTGTTCAAAGCATGCGCATGCCGACGGGATCCCAGGAGACCATACGGCGCTCGAAGTAGGAAACGTTCGACATGAGCGCAGGGCCAGCAGCGCGAAGGCCAAAAACCGGATCTTCGACGACGGGCGTGCGCGTGCGAACGGCGTTTTGGAAAGTCTGATGATGTGCTACCTGTTCTGAGTAGCCATGGGGCAACGGGAAACTTTCGATAGTGTCGACTTGTAAAGAGTCGGCGCTCTCAGAAGGCGGCGGATACTTGGCGCGGTGGTCGGCAAGAATTTGCTCCTCAATCTTCTTTGAGAACGTTTCGGCTGTGGTTCCGGGGTCAAGCTCGCGGGGACGCTTCGAGATCGACAGAGAGTTGCCAACTGAGAGATTGAGAACGCCTTCAGTGCCGATAAAGCGAAAGGCTTGAGAATCGGCACCTTCACCGCTGCCCGCCTCGAAGTTGACGCTAAAGTTGACCTGGAAGCCAGGGTGAGCGGGAGTGTCCGGATATTCGTATAGTCCGGTCATAAGATCCGGCACGTCGCGACCGTCTTTCCAATAGTAAGTGCCGCCGGTTGCCGCGATGTGCTCCGGACCGACACTGTCCATCACGAAGTGAATGCCGGTGAAGAGATGAACGAAGAGATCGCCGGGAATCCCGGTTCCGTAGGCTCGATAGTTCCGCCACCGGAACAGGCGGACGGGCTCAAAGGGGCACTTTGGCGCGTTACCAAGAAACTGATCCCAGTCGATGGTTTCGGGAGAAGCGTCGGGCGGAATCGTATACTGCCACGCGCCAAGCGATGAGTTGCGATTGATGTAGGCCTCGATCAAGTGAATCTGGCCGATGATGCCGCTCTTTACGAGTTCCTTGGCTTTGGCGTACAGAATGGAACTGACGCGCTGGCTGCCGACCTGGAGAATACGGCCGCTCTGCTTTTGAGCTTCGATGACCTTATGGCCATCGGGTACTTCGCGCACCATCGGCTTTTGACAGTAGACGTCCTTGCCCGCATGCAGGGCGTCAGCGGCAATGCGGGCGTGCCAGTGATCCGGGGTGGCGACGACGACGGCATCGACATCGCGCCGGGCCAGCAGTTCGCGATAATCGCGCGTGGTGAAGACGGATCTGCCGTAGCGTTCCTGAGCTAGCGTGCGGCGGCCATCGTAGACGTCGGAAACAGCCACGATTTCGACGCCCGGAAGAGATGCTTCGGTTCTCATATCTTCCTGGCCCATAATGCCGAAGCCGATGCAGCCAATTTGAACGCGGTCGTTTGCCGGGATCGGCTTGGCGGACACTTGCGCGGCGCCCGTGTCCCCGCCCGCTCCAAGCATGGAGGTGGCAGCAACGGTACTCTGCAGGAAATGACGGCGATTGATAGGCATGACTTGATGTGTTCTCCGCGGCTACGTGCCGCTATCACGATTGTGTAACAGCCATATGTTGCAAGCTGCATTTCATAGCCGGCCTGGACGCTCACTGCGACCATCGCGGCTATATGCGCGGCATTCTGGCCAAGGCCAAACAGCACGCCTCCCAACCTGACGCTCTTACTCTAGGTCCGCTTCAAAATGACGTGGGTCGCCTGTTCGCCCGCGGTCGTTTGGACGGGCTTAAAGCCGAGCTTCGGCAGGTGGATGCCGGCGAAAAGATTTTCTCCTTCGCCAAGCAGAACGGGTGAGAAGGCCAGATGGAGTTCGTCGATCTGGCCTTCCGTCAAGTATTGACGAATGGTCGAGACGCCACCCCCAATGCGCACGTCTTGGCCGTTGGCCGCATCTTTGGCTCGCTTCAGCGTCGATTCGGGGCCATCGGTTACGAAGTAAAAGGTAGTGCCGCCTTTCATGGGTAACGGCGCGCGCACATGATGCGTGAGGACAAACACCGGCACGTGATACGGCGGTTCGTCGCCCCACCAGCCTTTCCAGGAATCGTCTTTCCAGGGCCCGCGGATCGGCCCGAACATATTGCGGCCTATGATCCAGGCGCCGACATTCTCAAAAGATTGGGCGGCAAAATCATTGTCCACGCCTCCACTGCCGTCGGCCAGGTGCTGCATGGCGTGAAACACTGCGGTTTCCCGAAACCAAGCATGCAGCTCAAAGCCGCGAACGCCGAGTGGATTTTCGCGGTCCTGCAGAGGCCCGGCGCCAAAACCATCCAATGAAACCGAAAACGCACTGACTTTAACTTTGCTCATTGCGAGAATTCTCTCGCACCTGTCTGCGGATACGCACGCGCTTGCTGCGTTTTCAGATATCGATCGCCTTCGTTCCGAAGTCAGTCAAATGATTATCTCTTCGCTCCCTGGCCACCGACTTTACGAACAAACTCATCCAAATATGCGCGTAGCTCATCGCGCACCCGGCGGAAGATCGCCATGCGTTCTTCTTCCGTGCCGCGGGATACCGGAGGCGGATCTTCGAAGCTACGATGAAGCTGTTCGACTGCGCCCGGAAAGATCGGGCAGGTCTCTTTTGCGTTGTCGCATACGGTGATGACGTAGTCAAAGCGCTGACCCTCGAATTCATTCACATGTTTTGAACGATGCTTGTGAATGTCGATCCCCAACTCTTTCATCACGGCAATGGCTTCGGGACGCACCATACCGGGATTCGTGCCGGCGCTTTCTACCTGGAACTTATCGCCTGCCTCATGTCGCAGCAGTCCTTCGGCCATCTGGCTGCGCGCCGAATTGCCCGTACAGAGAATCAACACCCGTTTCTTATGCATGGTTTTTTGCTGGTAATTCAGCGATGCTGACGCTGCTCCCGCGCGCTCGAAGTTGCCGCGCTGACGCCCGCATGGCTGCCCCGAATGATCACGAAGCGCATGCGGCCTTTTATCCTGCTCGTGCCGGGAACCAGTGCCTGGTGCGATTGCAGGCTGCACACACCGAGAGCATTACCGGAACTTCAACCAGAACGCCGACAACGGTCGCCAATGCTGCGCCCGAGCCTGGTCCAAAGAGAGCGATGGCGGTTGCGACCGCCAGTTCAAAAAAGTTGGACGCACCGATAAGCGCCCCCGGAGCCGCCACAGAATGCTCCACCTTAAGCCACTTCATCAACGTGTAGGTGATGCCAGCGTTGAAATAAACCTGCAGAGCGATCGGCGCCGCGATTAACAGCACATGTAAGACCCGGCCTGTGATGTTGTCAGCTTGAAAGGCGAAGATTAGAACTAGCGTCGCGAGGAGTGCCGCGATAGTTATCGGCGCAAATCTCGGCAATAACTGACTTTCAAACCATGAGCGACTGTGTCGCTTGATGAGGAATAAGCGCAGCAGCGTACCTGCCAGCAGCGGCACCACAATGAAGACGATCACTGAGGTAAGTAGCACTCGAAAGGGCACGGTGAGCGAAGAGGCGCCGTGCACCAGGAACTGCACGATCGGGACAAAGAGCACCAGCATGATAAGGTCGTTAACCGAGACTTGCACGAGTGTATATGCCGGATCGCCGCTAGTGAGATGACTCCAGACGAATACCATTGCTGTGCATGGCGCCGCGGCCAGGATAATGCAGCCCGCAATATACTGATCCGCTTCGATGGGTGCAATAAGATGGGCAAATAGAATACGGAAGAAGAGCCAGGCAAGCAACGCCATCGAAACGGGCTTAATCACCCAATTCACGAGCAGGGTAACCAGCAGTCCGGTTGGACGCCTCCCGACATTCTTTATCGAAGAAAAGTCGACCTTCATCATCATCGGCGTGATCATCAACCAGATCAAAACCGCAATCGGAGCGTTGATTTGGCTGCCTGAGCCGAATTCAATCCCTCGCACGGCTGTCGTAAGCCGGGGCAATGTTTTTCCAAGAAGGACGCCGCCTGCCATACAGAGCGCTACCCACGCCGAGAGGTAACGCTCAAAAAAGCGGAGCCCGGCCGCAGCGGGTCTCACCGTATCGACCGTGGCTGCCATTCCCATGCTCAATCGCAGCAATCGGGACCACAGCAAGCGGAGGGTTTCGTGGCGCGTATGAAGGCGCCCATAAATTTGCCTGCAACGACCGGCGCGATCGCATCTACGTCAACGCCCTGACCGGTGAGGAACTGGCGCGCATCTTCGACGTCATAGACACGTGTGGGCTCAATTTCGATGGCTGCGAAGCCGGCCTTTTTGAGCTTATGGGCATATTCGGAATCCTGCAGGGCGCCGGCGACGCAGCCCACCCAGAGTTCCACGTTGCGGCGGATCTCGGCCGGCACTTCGCCGCGGACGACCACGTCTGAAATCGCGAAACGCCCTCCAGGCTTCAGGACCCGGAAAGCTTCATTAAGTACCTGGTCCTTCTCGCCCGAAAGGTTGATCACGCAGTTGGAAATGATTACGTCAACGCTGTTATCGGGCAGAGGGATGTGCTCGATTTCGCCCTTGAGAAATTCAACATTCCCCACGCCGGCTTTGCGTTGGTTTTCGCGTGCCAGCGCGAGCATGTCGTCGGTCATGTCGAGGCCATACGCCTTCCCCGCCGGACCGACACGACGAGCGGACAGCAGCACATCGATACCGCCTCCCGATCCCAGGTCAAGGACAGTTTCACCGGGGTTAAGTTTAGCGAGCGCAGTCGGATTACCGCAGCCGAGAGAGGCTTTTAGCGCCTGTTCCGGGACCTCGGCTGTCTGCGCCTCATCGTACAGGTTCGAGGTGATCGGGTCGCAGGATGCCGTTGCAGAACCACTGCAGCAGGACGTTGTTGAACAGCAATCTGCCGGCAATCCTGCTCCCGTGATAACGCGGCGCGCGGCCTCGCCATACCGTTCTTTCACAATTTCTTTCAGTTCCATTGCTTCTTCCTTTCGGGCCCAATCAGGGCGTAAAATTATTTGCAGATCTGGACGATGGCTTGCGGCTCGATCGCCTTATTGCGGGTGCAGCATTCCGCATAAAGGAACCCGAGCAGTTCCTCGAGTGTTTCGGTATTGGCCGAATACCAGAGGAACGTGCTTTCCCGTCGTACTTTAACGAGATCTTCATTCTTCAATTTGTCGAGATGGTGAGAAAGCGTGGAGGGAGGGATGTCCAGTTCGGCGCCGATGTCCCCGGCTATCAGTCCTTGCGGATGCGCGGCGAGCAGCGCACGCATGATGCGGAGGCGCGGCTCTGTCCCCATGGCGGAAAACATATCGGCATAGCGGGCGACATCTGGTTGGTTCCGGGCTCTTGCCATCACTCCCATTCCTCTTCGTCCCATGTATCGAAGTAACACAGTAGGCACCCTTCCGGAGACTGCTGTCTGAGTTCCTTAATCGCGAGGTCCGTCAGAACTGAATCTATGCCGGGTTGGAGCCCAGATAGAACGCGATTCGGGGTACGAGCAGAGGTATACGGCTTTTCAAGGTCGCCACTTAACGGTACTTCCATAATTCTATAGTTGCCGAAATAACGATCCGTGTCAACAGGTGTGCATAACTCACATGTGTTCGGCCGGCTGAATTTCATACTGTTTGCGGCGCGTAAGGGCCCGCTATCTTCTATGATGAAAATCACGCGACTGCGCTTTTCGGGCCTACGCCGAAACAAACCGGCGACCCTGCCATCGCGCAGCACCGGGTTCTTTGAGCGGGTATGAAAACAGCAATCGTTACGGGAGCGGCCAAGGGCATCGGTAGGGCTATTGCAGAGCGTCTTGCCAGAGATGGATTTGCGCTGGTGATTGCCGACCTTGATGAAGGCGCGGCTTACTCGACGGCGCAGGAAATTGAAAGCTCTGTCGCCGCATCTGCAATGGGAGTTCGAGTCGACGTCAGTGATTATGCGTCGGTGGATCGCATGCGCTCGGCGGTCCTGGACCGATACGGTTCTATCGACGTCTTAGTAAACAACGCCGGGATAGCCGGCGCCGCCGCTCCTGTTCAGGACTACTCGGTTGAGGAATGGCGTCGAGTGATGTCCATCGATCTCGACGGCGTGTTCTTTTGCTCGCGAGCAGTGCTGCCCGCTATGCTCGCCGCGCGATCCGGGCGAATCATCAACATTGCTTCTATTTCGGGAAAAGAAGGTAATCCCAACATGTCCGCCTACTCAGCGGCTAAGGCGGGTGTGATTGGTTTTACAAAGGCGCTAGGCAAGGAGGTTGCCGGCAAAGGGATCCTGGTGAATTGCGTCACGCCCGCGGTAATCGAAACAGAAATCCTGAAGCAGCTCACCGACGAGGCCGTCAGTTATATGGTTTCTAAGATACCGATGGGCCGAGTCGGTCAGCCCAGGGAGGTTGCCGCGCTGGTTTCGTGGCTTGCGTCGGAGGATTGTAGCTTTACCACTGGTGCAGTATTCGACCTGAGCGGAGGCAGGGCAACGTACTAAATTCAGGCCGCAACATTCTCCATTTGTATGAAAAGCGTTCGGGTTCTAGAGACGATCCAGCAGGATGTGCGGTACTCGCTCCGGACGATGCGCAAAACGCCGGCCTTCGCCGCCACAGTTGTGCTTACGTTGGCGCTCGCGATCGGAGGGAACACGGCGATGCTCACGGTCATTCGCGCTGTGCTGTTGAAGCCGCTTCCGTACCCGGACTCCGATCGGCTGGTGCGCATCTCGGACGGTGCAACGCCGGCGCGATTTGCAGAAATGAAGACCAGCGCGCGCTCTCTCACCGAAATTGGAGCATTTACCCGTGAGGAAACTCCAACCTTGTCGGGAGGAGCCGAGCCCGAAGTCCTGAAGGGTGTTCGCGTATCTGCCACTTTTCTCAGCATTTTGGGCGTGCATCCACTGCGCGGCCGCTCCTTCCGTGCTGAGGAGGATTCGCCCGGCGGCCGACCGGTCGTGATGTTCAGTGCCGAGCTGTGGCAGCGGCGCTTCGCGGGAGATCCCGGGATCATCGGCAAAACAGCCATTATCGGTGAGACGCCGTACATTATCATCGGCATTCTTCCACCCCAGTTCTCATTTCCGTTCCCGCATGTAGACCTGTGGATGACAGCGCCCTCGGAATGGCCGCTCATGCCTCCGCAATCCAGAGCGCTCAGCCCGTTCCTGACCATCTTTGGCCGTCTAAAGCCGGGGGTAAGTCTTGAAAAAGCAAACGCCGAGGCGAAGGTGATTCACCGCCGATACGCGATTACGCATCCCGTGATGCTCGATGCGAAGCCGAAGACACCGGAAAGGGTGATCCCAATCAAGGACGACCTTGTGGCCGATGTACGTTCGATGCTTCAGATGTTGACGGGAGCCGTGGGGCTTGTGCTGTTGATCGCTTCCGCGAACGTGGCTAGCCTGCTGCTGGCGCGGGCAGTTTCGCGTTCTAGAGAAATAGCTGTGCGGTCGGCACTTGGCGCGGCTCGCTGCCGGCTGATCGGCCAATTGATCGCTGAGAGCGTCGCACTGTCACTCTCCGGGGGAACATTTGGCGTGCTCCTTGCCGCTTGGGCCCTGCGGGCAATTCCGGGGATGACTGCTTTGGGACTGCCGAGGGCGCAAGAAGTTCATTTGGATTGGACGGTGCTCGGGTTCGCTGTGGCCCTTTCGATCGCGACTGGCGTGCTCTTCGGACTGGCGCCCGCATTCAAAGCGTCCCGGCCCGATCTCATTCGCGTGTTGCGAGCCAGCGGAGAGCTCGCCAACCAAGGTGTTCCAAGAAGAATTATGGCCGGCCTGAACGTGCGCGGCCTGTTGCTGGTTGGGCAAGTCGCGCTCTCGATTGTCTTACTGATCGGCACGGCGCTGCTGATCGAAAGTGTCAGCCGCTTGCGCGGTGTTGCCATCGGATTCAACCCGGCAAATGTATTGACGGCGAGTGTTTCGCTGGCCCCCTCGCAGTACGATACGAACCAGAAGAAGGCGGCATTTTTTCAAGAACTTGTCCAGCGTATGGCATCATCGCCGGGCATCCGCAGCGTCACGGCTTCATTGTTTCTTCCCATGATGGGCTTTGCCGGAACTCCTGTACAGGATGCCGCAAAACCGCTCCTCAAGCTGAACGAACGTCCCATCGCGACTATCTCGGTTATTACGCCCGGCTACTTTCGTACGCTCCAGATTCCGCTGCGGCGTGGAAGAGACTTCTCCGAACGAGATAAAGAAGGGACGCAGCGTGTCGCGATTATTGATGAGGCGCTGGCGCGGCGCTTCTGGCCGGCGTATCCCCGGGGTCAGAACCCGATCGGCCAACATTTGTGGGTTGGGGGCGTAAATCCGCATCCCGCCGAGATCGTGGGAATCGCCGCGGACGTTCATCAAAACCTTGAAAATACCGCTTGGCCCGAAACCGTCTATGTCGCTTTCGCCCAGGACCCTCAACCATTCGCCATGCTTGCGGCGCGAACCGACGCCAACCCGCTTGGGTTTTCGCATGCGGTGCGTGAACACGTGCGGGCGTTGGACAAGGGCCAAGCTATTGCGGCTGTTCGAACCATGGACGATCTGGTGGAGGAACAGGTAGGTCAACGGCGTTTGTTGATGATTCTGCTTGGATCCTTTGCGACCATGGCGTTGCTGCTGGTCTTGATGGGGATTTATGGCATCGTTGCGTACTCGGTTGCGCAGCGGACCCAGGAGATGGGGATCCGGCGCGCGTTGGGGGCACAGCAGCGGGACATTCTGCGTCTCGTCCTGGGCCAAAGCCTGCGCTTGTCTTTGGCGGGAGTGGCATTTGGCATCGCTGGAGCTTTTTGCCTGACGCGTCTGATGCAGAGCCTGTTGTTTCACGTCAGCGCGACCGACCCCGCAACCTTCGTTGCCATCGCGTTGCTGTTTTTATGTGTGGCGCTTCTAGCCAGCTACATTCCCGCACGTCGCGCTACCCGCATTGATCCGACTGCAGCACTGCGGATTTGAGCTTCAGAAAGGAGCGCAGGACTATGCCCATAGAGACCACAGCGCGAGATATCCGATATGCCTGGAGAACACTGCGAAGAAGTCCAGGTTTTGCCACAGTCGCGGCATTGACCCTGGGCCTGGGTATCGGTGCGAACACCGCAATCTTCAGCCTCATCAATGCCATCATGCTGCGCCTGCTTCCGGTGGCCCATCCTGAGCAACTGGTGCTTTTAACCGATCCTGCACAGAGCGGTGTGGCGGCGGATACGACTGAGCACGGCGTGCGATCGATCCTGTCCTACCCTGAATTCGACCAGCTTCGTTCCCACAACAGCGTATTTTCCGGCTTGCTGGCGGCGCAAAGCGAAGTCAGCGATCTCGATCTTTTCCGCGAAGGCAAATCAGCCGCGCAACCACTCAAAGTTCACGCACAACTCGTGTCGGGCAACTTTTTTCAGGTGCTCGGGGTTCAACCTCTCTTGGGCCGGATCTTCACCTTCAAGGAAGATCAGGTAGTCGGCGCTAATCCCGTCACTGTGATCTCGTACGGGTATTGGCAACGGGCTTTCGCGGGCAACCGCAGCATTGTGGGAAGCACTGTGCGCGTCGGGCAGGGAGTGTTTCACATCCTTGGTGTAGCGCCGCCCGGATTTCGCGGAATTCTGGTCGGTGCCGATACGGATTTCTGGTTTCCGATCACTATGCAGCAGCAGGTCCTTCCGGGCAGAGACTATCTGAAACCCAGAGACACGCTGTGGCTTCAAGTGATGGGACGTCTCGCGCCCGGCATTTCACTGAAGAAGGCGGAGGCCGGGATCAACACAACATTTCAGCAGAGCTTGCGAAGCTGGGCGGCCGCGCTTCCTACGGCCAGGAAGCACCGCGAAATGCTGAACGACAAGATTGAGCTGCGGCCCGGTTCTCGTGGCGCCTCCTCCATCCGCGGAGAGTTTGGTAATCCCTTGAAGCTTCTGATGGCAATGGTCGGCGTGGTGCTCCTGATCGCATGCGCCAATGTCGCGAATTTGATGCTGGCCCGAGCTAGCGGACGGCAGCGCGAGATTGGCGTCCGTCTTGCCCTCGGAGCGAGCCGCCGCACATTGATTCGCCAATTGCTAACGGAGAGTCTTCTGGTTGCGATCTTGGGAGGCATTCTGGGCGTTCTTCTTTCAATCGCAGGCACGCGCGTACTACTGGCGTTAGTCTCGATTGGCGTTAGTGATCTCGCGCTCGATGTTCCCCTTGATCACCAGGTATTGATTTTCGCGGCCGCCATTTCGCTGCTCACGGGTGTCGTCTTCGGTTTGACGCCTGCAATCCGAGCGACGCGCCTCGAAATCAACCGCGCGCTGGCCGCAAACGCCCGCGGTTCGAGCGCCGCGCACGACCGTATTCAGACCGGCAAAATTTTGGGCATAACGCAAATTGCCTTATCTGTGGTGTTGCTCATGGGCGCTGCCCTTTTCGTCCGCAGCTTGCACAACATGCTCGCGCAGCAACTGGGATTTCAACGCGACCATCTGTTGATGATCACTGTCAACCCCCCGGCAGCCGGATATAAAGGACCCGCCGCGGCGGCAATGTACGAGCGCGTTCGAGAGGAGTTGCGAACCGTGCCCGGCGTGCGCAGCGTCAGCCTTTCCAACGATCGTCTGTTTGAGGGTGACTCGGGAGATCACCTCGCCATTGAGGGCTCGCCCGAACTGGATCCGGAAAAGCTCGTTTCGAGATGGACGGAAGTGGGCGCCGATTATTTCGAGACACTGAGGGTCCCCCTCCTGAAAGGGCGTCGCATTGACGTTGCCGACGCCGAGCGCCGTGCGCCCGTCTGCCTGATCAACGAGGCTTTTCTTAATCGCTTCTTTCCCGATCGCGATGCCATCGGGAAACACATCACCGACCAGTATCCGACCACTCGCGAGACTTTCGAAATCGTGGGGGTTGTCGCAGACGCCAAGGAACACCGGCCCGACGAGAAGAAGGAGCCGAGATTCTATTCGAACATTACCCATCCCATCGGGACGCTCGAAGCAGTCACTTACTTCCTGCGAACCTCGGAACAGCCCGGCAGCATCGCTTCTCAAGCTCGAAAACTGTTGCAGCAGTTTGATCGCAATCTGCCCATTGTGAGTGTGCGGACAGTTGACGAACAGATGGACAGACTGTTAAGTACGGATCGCCTGGTGGCGGACTTGGCTGCGTTCTTTGGCGGCATCGCGCTGCTCATGGCTGCCATTGGACTCTACGGCGTGATGTCCTATTCAATGACCCGGCGCACCAATGAGATCGGCATTCGAATGGCGCTGGGCGCTTCCGCTAAGACCGTGATGAGGATGGTTCTCAGAGAAACGCTATGGATGGTGGCGATCGGAATCGTTATCGGTGTCCCGTGCGGCATCGGAGTCGCGCGCGCAATCTCGAGCAGACTATATGGAGTCACGGCGGTGGATCCGGTCGCGATCGCAACCGCTCTTCTGATTGTCCTAGGGTCAGCCGTTGCGGCCGGCTATGTCCCCGCGCGCCGCGCGTCCGGCGTCGATCCCATGCTGTCGCTGAGGCAGGAATGATCTGCTATCGGCTATCTAGTCCCGTTTGCTGTTGACTTTCGTTATTTATTCGCCCACACTGAAAGCCGGAGGACTATTGGATGGCACTGACTCGCAGACAGAAAGAAGTGATGGACTTTCTGAATCAGTTCATCCGGAAGAATGGTTTTAGCCCTAGTTATGAGGAGATTGCGTCGGGTCTCGGTTTGGCCTCCCTTGCCACGGTTCACAAACACATACAGGCGCTTGAATCAAAGCAATACTTGCGGCGCAATTACAACCACAGCCGTTCACTCGAAATCGGTGAGCGCTACTTTTCTGAAGAAAAAGCCCGGCTCCCACCAGCTTCGGAAGCAACTGTGCCGCTGCTCGGCCGCATCGCCGCCGGTGCTCCGGTCGAGGCAATTCCGAATCCCGAAACTCTCCAGTTCTCCGATTTCGCGGGAAACGAGAACACCTACGCTTTGCAGGTGCGTGGCGAATCTATGATCGACGATCATATCTGCAGTGGCGATTACGTCCTCGTCGAGCGAGCCGATTCGGTAAAGAACGGCGATATTGTGGTCGCGCTAGTTGACGGCTCGGATGCAACCCTTAAGCGCTACTATCACGAGCCGGACGGCCGCGTGCGGCTCCAGCCTGCGAATTCTGCCATGCAGCCTATTTACGTCGACCCTCTCAAGCTCCAAATCCAGGGACGCGTGCTCGCCGTAATGCGGAAATACTAGGGCGGTTGAGAATGTTAAAATTGAGTCAGTGAGTGAGTTCCTGGCGCATTCAGCGCCTCCGATCAGTATCTGGAAGCGCCTTGTGTTCTGGGACTTCGCCCGCGCTTCGTGGCGATACGACGTAGTCGTTGGTCTTATTCTTCTGTTCATCTTTGCTACGCCGCGCGATTGGTTTCACGACCAGCCGAAGGCCTCGAGCGTCGTCCTGATGCCCTCCCTTCACGGGATGAACCGAGTCTTCATTGCGACCGAGCTGCTCGATGGCACTCCGGAAAAAGAACGGCCCGGACGGGCGCAACAATTAATTCGCCAGCGAACCGGTAAGTCCTGGCATGTGGTTCGCATCGAACCGATCCGTGATGAAGCCGAGCAGGAAATTAAGGGCTTTATCGCGTACACTGCGCCGTAGTTCAGGCGTCCTTTTGAATGGAAGCATGAGATATCTCATACCGGCTCTTTGTCTGCTTGCATCGCTCGGAACCAGCCGTGCCGATACTGTCGAATCGATTCTGGCTCGCATGGACCAGGCGGCGCCCGCTTTCCACGGTGTGACGGCTGATGTTTCGATGATCGAATTCACGAAAGTGCTAGGCGATCAGACGACAGAAACCGGCACCCTGCAGATGCAGAAGGAAAAAAATCAGGTCCGCGCGATTATCGATTTCAAGGGTCAGAATGATGCGCGCACCATCGCGCTGTTCGGCAAGACCGTTCGCATTTTCTACCCCAACATGAATGGGTACCAGGACTACGACATCGGCAATATGGGCCAGCTTGCGAACCAATTGTTGCTGCTCGGGTTCGGCTCCTCCGGTAAGGAGCTGGCGTCCAGCTACACCATTTCAGTCGAGGGGCAGGAAAATGTTACAGGGCGCGATACGACAAAACTGCTGCTTGCGCCAAAAGATCCTGCGGTGAAGCAGCGCCTCGATAAAATCGAGCTTTGGATTCCGGCCGATGCAGCCTATCCTCTACAGCAGCAGTTCTATGAGCCTTCCGGGAACTGGCGCAAGGTAACCTATACAAATATCCACCTGACATCGCCCTCCAAGAAGCCTTTGGAACTGAAGTTGCCCTCTGGAGCAAAGAAGCTGAGCTAGGCGGAATATGTCCGCGAGCTTACGTGCAAGTATGAGTGAGCAGCCGAAAAAGGCGACCGAACGACTGGCGTTCATCGATTGGACGCGCGGCCTGGCAGCCATCATTATGCTGCAGGGCCACACGTTTAACTCGTTTTGCCGTCCCGATTTGCGCAGCGGCGGCCCGTATATGCTTTCCCAGTTCTACGGAGGGTTGCCGCCGGCAATTTTCCTGTTTCTGACCGGCATTACCTTTGCGTTTCTGATGCACAGCCAGGAACGGCAAGGCGTGGGCACAAAGGCGGCGCATCTGGGCGGCGCTGAAGCGGTCGCGATATTTGTTCCTGATCGCATTCCTGTTCCGGATTCAACTGTATGTGTTCGGTTTCCCTACCAGTCCGGCGAGCGAGCTGCTCAAAGTAGACATCCTGAACTGCATGGGTTTCGCGATGCTTGTTTTAGCGCCGATGGCTGCGTTCAGCACCGTGGAGCGGATACGCTTATGCACGATTCTCGGCTTGCTCATCGCAGGGCTGGCGCCGGTGATCAGCATGATCGATGGGGCTCACGTGCCCTGGATCGTCCACGCCTATCTGTTTCCGGATTACAACTATTTCGGCTTCTTCCCATGGGCGTCTTTCCTGGCGTTCGGCATGGCGGCGGGAAGCATTCTGCGAACCATCAAGCAAGAAGACATGCAGCGCACGATGCTCTGGACGATGTCCATTGGTCTGGCTGTTGCCGGGTCCGCTTATTACTTGTCGAACATGCAGTACTCCGTGTATACGAAAAGCGAATTCTGGCTCAACAGCCCTGGCTTGATCATGATAAAGCTCGGCGTCGTTTTGTGCGCTCTGGCTTTGGCGTTCCTTTGGGTCAATCTGGGTTCGGCGCAGAAATGGAGTCTGTTCCGGCAATTCGGCACGACGTCGCTGCTGGTCTATTGGGTGCACATCGAACTCGTTTACGGCCGTTGGTTTGGCATCTGGAAAGAGGCCATGACGGTACCGCAGGTCGTCATTTATACCATGGTCTTGATCGCTTTGATGACGGTTCTTTCGATCGCGCGAACGCGTTACAAAACCTGGCACGCCTTCTTTCGGCCCGCGCCAATACCTCAGCCTCGCGGGGTGTCGGGCGACTGAGCGTGCTAGCTGTGGTGCGCGGTCTAATACGATTACGGCAAAGGCCGAAAGTCGGTTAGACTTTTAGGCAGACCGAAAAAAACATGCGCTTACTGGTAGTCGAAGACGAAAAGCGAATCGCTGATTTTCTCTCGCGTGGACTGGAGAGCGCCGGCTATGCCGTTGATGTAGTGAACACGGGAATGGAAGCTGTCGACCGTGTCCATTCAACCGAATACGATCTTGTCGTTCTCGATCTTGGTCTTCCGGATATTGACGGTTTGCAGGTGCTCGAAAAGATCAAGAACCGCAAGACCGCATCGCCGGTTCTGATCCTCAGCGCGCGCGATTCGGTTGAAGATCGCGTGCGGGGACTCGAGCAGGGCGCCGATGATTACCTGGTGAAACCCTTTGCGTTCGTTGAGCTCCTCGCCCGTGTGCGCGTGCTGTTACGGCGCGGACAGCCCACTCCCGAAAGGTTACAGGTGGGCGATTTGAGTCTCGATTGCATTCGCCGCAAAGTGACCCGGAGTAACGAGAACATCGAGCTCGCACCCAAAGAGTTCAGCATTCTCGAATACATGATGCGAAATCGAGGACGCCCGCTCAGCCGCACCATGATTGTCGAGCACGTCTGGGATATGGACTACGACGGTCTGACGAATATCGTCGACGTCTACATCCGCCACCTGCGCAGCAAGATAGACGACAAGTTTCAGACCCGTATGATCCACACAGTCCGGGGCATTGGCTACATGCTGGACACGCCGGAAACGCCTGAGCCCATCGCGGAGGAAACCGTTCCGGCTTAGAGGCCGCCATGTTCAGGCACGAGTTGCACCGCGCTCAGCAGTTCTTCCGGACCCTCCGGTTCCGGCTCGCAACTGCATTTCTGCTGTTGCTGACACTGGTGCTCGCAATGGTCTACGCGGTTGGGACCATTCGTCTCAAAGGCATTCTGGAAACCCAAAGCGAAGAAGAGCTGCACGAGCAGATCGGCGCTCTAAAAGGATATATACGTTTCGACAACGGCGTTCCGCGCTGGTTTGTCGATCCCAGCGACCCTGAAGAAGAAGCGGCAGCAGGATGGGTGAAAACCGTGTTCGTGATTGCAGACGATCAGGGCAATGCGATCGACGGCGCGCCCGAAGAGCTGAAACAGCTCTTCGACCGCAGCGCAATTCTCGATGAGCTGCAGCAGATGCAGGCCACGCATCAACCTGCTATCAAGACCATCGTCGGCCCGGACAAAACTCCCTATCAGGTGCTTGCCAGTACGATGACCGATGCTGAACATGGACGCCGATGGTACGTCGCGGAAGGACGCAGCCTCGCCACAGACCGGCTGCTGCTTCGGAGGTTCCGAACCAGTTTCGCTGTGTTCCTTCCCATCGCGCTGATCATATGCATGATCGTGAGCTGGTACTCCACTGGTCTGTCGCTGCGGGCCTTGCAGTCAGTGGAGAAGGCCGCTCAGGAGATTACCGGATCGAATCTCGGCCTGCAGATCCGCAAGCGCGATGCCGATGACGAATTGGATCGCCTCATCGATTCGTTCAACCAGATGAGCGGGCGCTTGAAAGCTTCATTCGAGCAGATTCGGCGCTTCTCGACCGATGTCTCTCACGAATTACGCACTCCCCTGACCGCCATCCAAGGTCAACTGGAAGTCGCTTTGTTCACTGCCAGCAACAAGGAGCAGCTCCAGGAGGCGATCGAGAATTCTCTGGAGGATGTCGAGCGGCTTTCGAAGCTGGTGCGGGCGTTGTTGCTGCTATCGCAGTCCGAATCCGGTCAGATCCCGATGAACAAGGCCGTTCTCGATCTGAACGAGATCATTGCTGACCTGGTGGAGCAGTTCCAGATTCCGGCCGAGGCGGAAAACTTGAAGCTGCTGCAGCCGCACTGTGATCCTGTGCTCTGCGAGGCCGACCGGACACAAATCGAGCGCGTCATCACAAACCTTCTGGCAAACGCGATCAAATACACTCCTCGCGATGGTTGGGTGCGAGCGTACGCCGAAGCCAACGGGGCGAATGTGAGGCTTCTGGTGGAAGATTCAGGCGTTGGGATCCCGAAGGATCACCTGGCGCATATCTTCGACCGCTTCTATCGCGTTCCCGATGCCAGTCCGCAGAAAGGATTGGGATTAGGCCTCAGTTTTGTGGCGGCCATTGTGAAAGCCCATGGAGGCGAAATTCACGTGGACAGCGAAGTGGACCGCGGCTCGCGATTTGAGATTGTGCTGCCCGCAGGCAACGTGCGGGCAACCGCGGAGACCCCGGTGTTGCAGAGCTGACCTACATAGACTCGTTCAACAGACGTGCGAGCCGCAAACCGGCCTTGGTGATCTGATCGCGGACGACGGGCTTCATGGAATCGATATACAGATCATCGATTTTAGGCTGGAATTGCGTGATTTCGGCGGGCGCGGAATCGCAGTTGGGCGGAAACACGACTGGCTCGAGCGGAATGTGGAGCTTCTCGTAAATCAGGTGTAGCGCGAGCTCGTGCGACTCCCATGCCCAATCGTCCTGATTCCCTGCCGCGAGCTTCTGGCGCTCTTCCTCGGTCATCTTCTGGATCTCCGATTCGACGCTGTCAGCCAGGGAACGGTCATCGACCTCCATTTTGGCGAGGATCTCGCCGTCCCATAGCGCATGCAGGGTTTTGGCGTTGCCGATCGGCGGTATCAGCCGTTCGCAGTTCCCGCCCAGGTCGGCATCGTCGGCCGCGTGCAACGGCTGATGGACATCGCCGACAAAATGAACCAGAAATCGGAGCGCGTTGAGCTCGCTCCAACGCCCATCGCTGGTACGGGAGGCGAGCTGCCCGGCAAAAATCCGGATGCGGGCGGTAACGCAATTGTCTTTCTTGCAGCGGGCGGGAATCTCGGCACGGGTATCTTGAAGGGCGAGGTCGATGTAGTGCCATTCGGCGGTCTTCGTTTCCGATCGGGTTTCGTCTGCCCAGGTCGACGCCTTGGCAAGACCATCCGCCACCGCTTCGGGCGTGTCGGGGACATCCAATATACGGGCGATCCGTGTTCGGGCGGCCGGGGTGAGGTGCGTAGCGGCGATTCGAGCCACTGCCTGGTGCCCGGTTTCCCACCATGGCAGGGCTGGAAACGATAACAGCAGACAGCCTGTCACGAATCGGGTGAGGATGCGTCGCATGGAGCGGACAGATGATTCTACCAACTTTCAATAACATAGGGCCAAATTACGGAACGAAAGAGGTAAATGGGTTCGAACCGCAGATTCAGCGGACGGGTGGCGGAATTTAGGAATTAGGTGACTGACACCGAATTCGGAGTTTTCCGAGCGCAAAACTTTAGCGAGAGGCACTCATATTATTGCATTTGACATTGCTCAAGTGTTATCCTGAGACCGAAGGCTTAAGGAAGGTATGGATTTCAATCGGCTGACCGAAAAATCGCAGGACGCGATCCGGCAAGCCCAAACCAAGGCGACGGAATATGGCAATCAGCAGGTGGATGTAGAACACCTTCTGGTAGCAATGCTGGAGCAGGAGGGCGGGCTGGCGCCATCGATCCTGCTGCGGGCGGATGTCCCGCTGGAGAAGCTGCATAAGCGCTTAATACAGGAAATCGAAAAGCTGCCGAAGGTGAGCGGCACGGGCACACGCCCCGATCAGGTTTACCTGACACCTCGGCTGTCTCAGCTATTTACGCGCGCCGAAGAGCAGGCCAAGCGTTTGAAGGACGAGTACGTCTCGATCGAACACTTTCTGGTGGCGGCGGCCGAAGATCAAGGCGCGGCGGGGAAGATTCTGCGCGATTTCGGGCTTACGCGCGACCGGCTGATGAAGGCTCTGGTCGAGGTGCGCGGCAATCAGCGCGTCACTACGCAGAACCCGGAGACCACGTACGAAGCACTGCAGAAGTACGGCCGTGACCTGACCGATGCGGCTTCGAAGGGCAAACTTGATCCGGTAATCGGGCGCGACGAGGAGATCCGCCGCGTCATTCAGGTGCTTTCGCGCCGCACCAAGAACAATCCCGTGCTCATTGGCGAGCCCGGCGTCGGTAAAACGGCGATCGTGGAAGGTCTGGCGCAGCGCATCGTGCGCGGCGACGTTCCCGAGGGGTTGAAGGATAAGCAGGTGGTGGCGCTCGATATGGGCGCTCTGATCGCCGGCGCGAAGTTCCGAGGCGAATTCGAAGAACGCCTGAAAGCCGTTCTCAAGGAAGTGCAGTCTTCCGAAGGCCGGATCATTCTGTTCATCGATGAGCTGCACACGGTGGTCGGGGCGGGCAAAGCCGAAGGCGCCATGGACGCCGGCAATTTGCTGAAGCCAATGCTGGCGCGCGGCGAACTGCACTGCATCGGCGCCACGACGCTCGATGAGTATCGCAAATACGTCGAGAAGGACGCCGCTCTCGAACGGCGCTTTCAAACCGTTTTCGTCGATCAGCCGACGGTGGAAGACACGATTTCGATTCTGCGCGGATTGCGCGAGCGCTATGAACTGCACCACGGCATTCGCATCAAAGATACGGCGCTGGTAGCGGCGGCCGTGCTTTCGAACCGCTACATCACCGACCGCTTCCTTCCCGATAAAGCCATTGACCTGGTAGATGAATCGGCTGCCAAGCTGCGTACCGAGATCGATTCGATGCCGAGTGAACTCGACGAGATCCTGCGGCGAACCATGCAGCTCGAGATCGAGCGCGAGGCTCTAAAGAAGGAATCCGACGAAGTATCAAAAGAGCGTCTGGCCCGCATTGAAAAAGAATTGGCCGAGCTCAAAACGCAATCGACTGCTCTGCAGGCGCAATGGGAATCGGAAAAAGAGGGCGTGAACCGCGTCAGAACCTTGCGCGAACAGATCGAGCAGACCAAGATCGAGATCGCGCAGGCCGAGCGCGCTTACGACCTGAACAAAGCCGCCGAACTGAAATACGGCCGTTTAAGCGAACTGCAGCGTCAGCTCAACGCCGAGCAGGAGCGCGTCTCCGGTAAACAAGGGGCGGTACGTCTTCTCAAAGAAGAAGTGGACGAGGAAGATATCGCCGAAGTGGTCAGCAGGTGGACCGGTGTTCCGGTATCGAAGCTGCTCGAAGGCGAGATGAAGAAGCTCCTCGCACTCGAAAACGAATTGCACAAACGTGTGATTGGCCAGGATGAGGCGGTGCTGGCGGTGGCGGAAGCGGTGATGCGCGCGCGGTCCGGATTAAAAGATCCAAAGCGCCCCATCGGCAGCTTCCTGTTTCTGGGGCCGACGGGCGTGGGTAAGACCGAGCTGGCACGGGCGCTGGCCGAATTCCTGTTCGACGACGAACGAGCAATGATCCGCATCGACATGTCCGAGTATCAGGAAAAACATACGGTTTCGCGCCTGATCGGCGCACCTCCGGGATATATCGGCTACGACGAAGGCGGGCAGTTGACAGAAGCGGTGCGCCGCCGACCTTACTCAGTAGTGCTTTTCGATGAGATCGAGAAGGCCCATCACGACGTGTTTAATACGTTGCTGCAGGTGCTCGACGACGGTCGTCTGACTGACGGTCAGGGGCGTACGGTCGACTTCAAGAATGTCATTGTGATCATGACTTCGAACGTGGGCAGTCACCGGATTTTGGAATACCGCGGAGCTTTTGAAGGCGAAGAGTACCGGCGCATGAAAGATGCCGTGCTGGGCGAACTACGACAGTCGTTCCGGCCGGAATTCCTGAACCGCCTGGATGAAATCATCGTCTTCCATGCTTTAAGCGAAGATCAGTTGAAGCAGATTGTGGAGATTCAGCTTTCCGCTCTCCGGGCCAGACTGGACGAGCGCAAGATCAGGCTGGAATTATCCGACGCGGCACGTACGCGCCTTGTGCGCAGCGGCTACGATCCGAATTATGGCGCGCGGCCTCTGAAGCGCGCTATCCAGCGGGAGATTGAGACCCCATTGGCAAAGAAAATTCTGGCCGGCGACGTGCGAGACGGCACCACGCTGCACATCGATGCAGATCCGGCCGGAGCGGGATTGATCTTTGAAGCTCAGGTTTCGCAAGGAGTGGGGGCCTGACCGGGAACCCAGGTGCCGAGACGAGTCTCGGCACGGCGGGCAAAAGTGCCCGCGCCACAGGAATCGAAATGAAACGTCCTGCGTCCAATGAAATGAAGGCGGCCCACGTACTATCTTGGCCGCAAATTTAAGGAAGGTTTGAAGGAATGTCAAACACGATTCAGTTTCGCCGCTCGACAGCGATTCTTACGCTGGTAGCGGCCTCAGTTGGTGGCGGACTCATCGCGGCGTTTGCGGTGGCCAGTCACATGAACTCGCCCATGTACGTCACGGCCCGCGCCGATACGAGCCATGAGAAAGTAAGTCAGCTTTCGAACTCGTTCGCCGACATCATCGAGAAGGCCTCACCCGCCGTGGTGAACATTCAGTCGACGAGAATCATCAAGGCATCGGAGCAGGAGCAGGGCCAGAATCCCTTCTTCGCCGATCCTTTCTTCAGACAATTTTTCGGCGGCCAGGGCCGGGGCAACAACATGCGTCCGCGCGCCGAGCGCGAATCAGGTCTCGGCTCTGGCGTCATCGTCGATCCGAGCGGCTATATCCTGACCAATAACCACGTAGTCGAGAAGGCAAGCACGGTCCGTGTAACTCTGCTCGATAAGCGCGAATACACGGCGAAGGTGATAGGTAGCGATCCGCAGACGGACGTTGCGGTGGTCAAGATCGACGCGGGCAGTCTCCCGGCGATGCCGCTGGGAAATTCCGACGGCACGCGCGTGGGTGATCTGTGCTTTGCGATCGGCAACCCATTTGGGCAGGATCACACGGTAACGATGGGCATCGTGAGTGCAAAGGGCCGCAGCCTGCCTGATGCCAACGCGAACACACGCATTCAGAACTTTATTCAGACCGACGCCGCCATCAATCCGGGCAATTCGGGTGGTGCGCTGATCAACGCGCGCGGAGAGCTGATTGGCATGAACACCGCCATTCTCACCGGCAATTCGGGCTTCGGCGGTGAAGGCGGAAACATCGGAATCGGCTTTGCGGTCCCGGTGAACCTAGCTCGCAATGTGATGGACCAGATCATCAAGAGCGGCAAAGTCTCACGCGGCTACATCGGTGTCACGCTGCAATCGCTGACGCCGGAGTTAGCTCAGCAGTTCGGGCTCAGCGGACCGGAAGGCGCGGTGGTCGGTAACGTAACGCCCAATGCTCCCGGAGCGAAAGCGGGCTTGCAATCCGGTGACGTCATTACCGCGATCGACGGCCACAAGGTGGCTGACTCCAACGAATTGACACTCGCGGTCACCGAGCACTCGCCCGGCAGCCAAGTCACGCTGGACTTGATTCGCGACGGAAAGCCGATGAAGATCAACGTCACTTTGGGTCAGCGGCCAACCGCGCTCAACTGGACGGAGAAGAATCACGAGAACTCAGACAATAACGAAGAGCAGAACGAGAATGACAATTCCGGCAATGCTACCGTTCGGGGCATCTCCGTGGAGAACCTGACGCCGGATTTGGCGCAGCAGGTGAACGCGCCTCCGAATACACACGGCGTAGTAGTTGACGATGTGGATCAGTCGACACCGGCGGCAAGCGCCCAGATCGGGCAGGGAACGATTATTACCTCTGTCGATCGTAAGCCAGTGAACAATGTCGCTGATTTTAAGCGCCTGATGAACCAGGCCCAGGGCAAATCGGTACTGCTGACGGTTATCAACGGCGGACAAACGGGATTTACGGTCGTTCCCGCCAAGTAGTTGTAAACCTTGGCGCCAGCCCCACGTTTTGCTAAAGGTAGGTCCTGTTAGGACGGATTGAGCGAGGGCCCGAGCGGTGAACACGTAATCACCGTTCGGGCATTTTTAGTGGCCGAAATATATGAGTACGTCAGGCGCAGATAATTGCACTCCGATGCTGTGCAGCTCCGCGCTGTGATGCTGCATCCAAAGGTTAAGAAGGAAGAACGGGTAATTTCAAATGGGAAATACCGAATATCAGGTCCTGCCGGCTTTGCCGCTGAAGAACACCATCCTGTTCCCAGGATTGTTGCTTCCGCTTTCCGTGGGGCGCGAAACCTCATTCCGGGCCGTGGAAGCGGCTCTGGCGACCGAGGGAAAAGAAATTATATTGATCGCTCAGCGCGATGCGCAGGTAGAGGCGCCGGGCCAAGACGACCTGTACACGATCGGAACCAAGGCGGTGATCCGCCGCTCCTCGCGTCCGAACGAAGGCCAACTGGAAATTTTGGTCCTCGGGGTAGAGCGCGTCGTCGTCGTCAAGCTCGAGACAGGCGAGTCTTACCTGCAAGCAAAATATCGCCCGTTCCCGCTGCCGCAAGATGCAGGTTCGGAAGTAGAGGCATTGTCGGGCGCGCTGCTGGAGCTTGCCGGGCGAGCGATTGCCCTCGCTCAGCCGCAATCGGCGTCTGAATTGACACGCGTGTTAGCTGGTGCTGAGGATCCGCTACGGATGGCGTTCCTGCTGGCCAGTGTGTTCAGTCTGGATGTCGCGCGCGAGCAGAAGCTGCTGGAGGCCGAGACGCGGGTGGATGCGTTGCGCCTTATGCATACTTATCTGGCACATGAGTTACAGGTGCTGGAACTGCGGCAGAAGATCTCCTCGACAGCTCACAACGAGATGTCGAAGGAGCAGCGCGAGTATCTATTGCGCCAGCAATTGCGCGCCATTCAACAGGAGCTCGGCGAGAAAGACAACGACAAAGCCGAGTTAGACCTGTTGCGCGAAAGGTTTGAAAAAACCGATCTGCCGGAGGAAGCAAAGAAAGAGTTCGAGCGCGAGATGTCGCGGCTGGAGCGGCTTCCGAACGCGGCTCCGGATTATCACGTCACGCGCACCTACCTGGAGTTCCTGCTCGACCTGCCGTGGAATAAGTTCACGCCAGACAACCTGGACATCGCACACGCACGCGAAGTGCTGGATGAGGATCACTTTGGTCTCAAGGAGATCAAGGAGCGCATTCTCGAGCAGCTCAGCGTGTTGAAGCGCAATCCGGAAGCGAAGGCGCCGATTCTTTGCCTCGTCGGACCTCCGGGCGTTGGTAAGACATCTCTGGGTCAATCGATCGCGCGGGCATTGGGACGAAAGTTCGAACGCTTCAGCCTGGGCGGTCTCCACGATGAAGCCGAGTTACGCGGACACCGGCGGACTTACATCGGAGCGATGGCCGGACGGCTGCTGCAGTCGATGCGGCGCGCGGGTGCATCGAATCCCGTGCTGCTGCTCGATGAGGTAGATAAACTCGGACGCGATTTCCGCGGCGATCCAGCGGCGGCACTGCTCGAAGTTCTCGATCCGGAGCAGAATAAGACATTCCGCGACAACTATCTCGACCTGGCGTTCGACTTATCAAAAGTGCTGTTTATCACCACGGCCAATTCGCTGGACACGATCCCGCAGCCGCTGCTCGACCGCATGGAGATCCTGCGGTTATCCGGCTACAGCGAAGAAGAGAAGGTGCAGATCGCACGCCGCTATCTGATTCCGAAACAGATTAAGTCTGCAGGTTTGACCGACGAAGAAATTGAGTTTACAGACGAAGGACTGGAAGGTATCATTCGCGGCTACACGCGCGAGGCGGGCTTGCGCCGCTTAGAACGTGCCATTGCCCGTGTAACTCGCAAAGTTACGCTGAAGCTGGTTGAAGGCGAAACCGAAAAATTCGTTGTCACTTCAGAGGTGCTCGGCGATCTGTTGGGTACCGAGATGTTCGCTCCCGAAAAAGCCAGGAAGACCGTACCTCCGGGAGTAGCGACCGGGCTTGCCTGGACCGAAACGGGCGGCGACGTTCTCTACATCGAAAGCGCCCTTCTACCTACGGGCAAAGGCACGCTGACGCTAACCGGACAGCTCGGTGAAGTCATGCAGGAATCAGTCAAGATCGCGCAGAGCTACCTCTGGGCACATGCGGCCGATCTCGGAGTGGATCCGGAACGGATCAAAGAAAACGGCGTCCACGTTCACGTTCCTGCGGGAGCGATTCCGAAGGACGGACCGTCGGCGGGTATCACGATGACCACGGCGCTGGCTTCGGTTTACACGGGATTGCCGGCGCGCTCGGATACGGCGATGACGGGCGAAGTAACACTGACGGGTTTGGTGCTGCCGATTGGTGGACTGAAGGAGAAGGTGCTGGCAGCGCGGCGCTCGGGAATTCATCGGTTGATTCTGCCGCAAGGCAATAAGAAGGATCTGCGGGAGATACCGGATCATGTCCGGCAGGAGATGCAGTTCCATTTTGTGGATCGCGTGGAGCAGGTATTGGCTCTGGTGATTCCGGATCTGAAGGTGAGATCGCTCGCGATCGCGAGTTAATTCTTCACTGAAATAAGTTACTTTGAATGCGGCGAGCGCATATAAGCGCTCGCCGATTGTTTTTTATGATGTGGCGAGTACTCGGCCGCGAAATCCGGCGCTTGTCGTGGCTTGGGCTACCGGTACTTGAGATCGGGAGGATAGGGAAGAGTAGTCGAGTGCTAGACAAAGTGGAATATTTCGTTCTACCGGCTGGCCGTTAGCATGATCTATCCGGTCCGATGCGGGTCGGGTGCAAACTCGCCATTTGTTTCCGGGTTGCCCGTTATCTGGGGGCTAATGCAGTCGCAAGCTTCCATACATCATGAACTTCGGAACCAACACTCACGGCAGCTGCAATGATCAGGCATCGAATGAGGATGAGAAATGATTGCCGCGGAGTGCAGCTGGCAATCCGGAAGGTACCACTTGAGACCGTACTCTCGCCCATGCCAAGCATTCCCTTTATAATCGATGACCGAAGATTGCTGCGTCGTTGCAGTTCCCGATGAACATTGCGTAGTCACGTCGATCGATGCGCCGGATTGTTTGTTTTGCTACCTCTTGCGCATGGACATCGGCCCAATCCAGCATGCCTGCTTTTGACCGCCTTCATCGATCTGATTTCCTTCCGGTCGGCGCTTACGAACTGGTATCAAATGACACGCCCTTTGGTAACCGTTCAGTGAATTCGGCTGTACGGACAACATCGGCACAGTCTGGGGGCAGCCCAAAAGTTAAGATTAGAGGACAATACCCTTCTTCTGCACTATGGACGCTCTCGTTCTGCATCGTCTGCAATTCGCATTCACGATCACATTTCATTACCTATTTCCGCAATTAACGATGGGTTTGGCTCTGCTCATCGTGGTAATGAAATCACTCGGTTTGAAAGCAGGACTCGAAGCCTACAATGATGCAGCTCGCTTTTGGGGGCGTATTTTCGGCATAAACTTTGTCCTGGGCGTTGTGACTGGGATTCCGATGGAGTTTCAGTTTGGCACCAACTGGTCACGGTTTGCGCAACTGACCGGAGGCATCATCGGACAGCCGCTTGCGATGGAAGGCGTATTTTCGTTCTTCCTTGAATCCGCCTTCCTTGGCTTGTTCCTCTTCGGGGAACGCAGGCTCTCGAAGGTAGGGCACTGGTGGGCGGCTTTCTTGGTCTTCCTGGGTTCCTGGATATCCGGCTTTTTCATCATAGTCACAGATGCTTGGATGCAGCATCCTGTCGCCTACCGAATGCTCCCGAACGGGAATTTCGAACTCACCAGTTTTGCCGCTCTTCTATTCAATCCATGGGCTTGGCTCCAGTATGCGCACAATATGAGCGGCGCTGTTGTCACCGCTGCGTTCGTCATGGCGGCAACAGGTGCGTTCTATGTCCTCGAAGACCGCTTCACCCAACAGAGTCAACTGTTCCTCAAGATCGGCGTCGTGGCTGGATTGATCTCCTCGGTTCTGCAGGTTTTTCCAACCGGTGATCTTCATGGGCGCTACATGGCTCGTTACCAGCCCGCTACGGTGGCTGGCATGGAAGCCCTGTTTAAGAGCGAGAAAGGCGCTCCTCTCGTGCTCATTGGCCAACCCAATGAGATCACTGAGACCATCGACAATCCGATCATTGTCAATCGTGTACTCAGCTTCCTTGTGTACGGCACTCCGTCGGCCGAGGTAGAAGGCTTGAACCACTTTCCGCGCGGTCAGTGGCCGACCAACATCCCGTTGCTGTATTACAGCTACCACATCATGGTCGGGTTGGGCACTTGGTTCCTCTTCGTGATGTCGCTAGCTGCCTTTCTACTGTGGCGAGGCAAGTTGTTTCAATCGCGATGGGCCCTCTGGCCGCTGTTGCTCAGCTTTCCCTTACCCTATATCGCGAATACAGCCGGCTGGATGACCGCTGAAATCGGTCGACAGCCATGGCTAGTTTACGGCTTGCTCCGTACTGCTGTCGGCTCCTCCAAAACAGTCTCGGCAGCCAATACACTTTTTACTCTGCTCGGATTTATGGGAATGTATGCTGTCCTCTCAGTACTATTCATCCTGCTTGTGTATCGCGAGATTAGCCGCGGTCCGGAAACGACTCCCGGTTCCTCACACATCGCTCCCCAAACTGTGGCGGCAGCATAATCGAGGAGTTTGTAACGTAATGGGAACAATCTGGTTTTGGATCGTGGCTGCTATGCTCACCGCCTATGTCGTCTTAGATGGCTTCGACATCGGGGCAGGTACACTGCACCTCTTTCTCGGCAAAACCGAAGAAGACCGCCAAACCATTATTCGCACCATCGGCCCGGTCTGGGACGGAAATGAGGTTTGGCTGATTGCAGCCGGCGGAACACTGTATTTCGCCTTTCCGTTGCTCTATGCTTCGGCGTTCAGCGGATTTTACCTGCCCGTAATGATTGTCCTGTGGCTCTTAATACTGCGAGCGCTCGGTATCGAAATGCGAGCGCATATCGACCTTCGTGTCTGGCGAGAATTCTTTGATGGATGCTTCGCACTTTCCAGCATTCTGCTCGCCATCTTTTTCGGTGCTGCGCTTGCGAACGTGATCCGGGGAGTGCCTCTCGCCCCGGATGGCTACTTCTTTCTTCCCCTCTGGACCAATTGGAACGTTGGACCTAATCCGGGCATTCTGGACTGGTACACAGTCATCGGCGGCATTCTCGCTTTGATCGCACTCGCTGTTCACGGTGCCCTTTACATTGCCCTAAAAACTGTAGGCCCCCTTCACTACCGAGCTATCTCGTTGTTTCGAGCCTTATGGCCCGCTCTCATTGTGTTTTCGATAGGAAGCCTCATCGCCACCATGTTTGTACGACCCTCGACGCTAGCAAATTACACCTGCATTCCGGTCGCCTTTCTCATTCCGCTTTCTGTTGTCGCCTCTCTCATTGGTATGTTCAGTTTCGCTTCGCGTGGGAAAGACCGGAACGCCTTTCTCTCCTCATGTCTGTACCTCACTTCCATGCTCGCTGGTGCCGGCGTCGGACTCTATCCTACGGTGCTGCCGTCCAGCACGGATCCGCGGCGTGACATCACGATCACGCGGGCGCTCGCCGGCAACTATTCTGCTTCCATCGGTCTAATTTGGTGGGGCTTCGGAATCTTACTCGCGGTCGGATATTTCGTGTTTGTCTATCGCATGTTCTCGGGCAAGGTCGGTAAGGGAATAGGATCGTATGAACATTGATTTGTATTTGCTGAGTCCAACATGACGATCGCCTTCTAGAGCCTACATCGTAACGATGGCGCTACATGGCGGTTGCTTTTATAGAATTGCGAGTTCATCAACAATGTGGTTGTTTCCAGCTCATCGCGAAGTTAAACAGAGCCCCGAGATGAAGGTGACCATCTAAGGAAAGATCTCAACTTTGGTTCAGCCCTCAGAATTTTCTGTCCGTGCGGTCGGCTACTCGGAAAGTGAGCGTGCGAATCGCGTCCCCGCGGAAGACGGGCTCGCGATTCCAAAGGACGGACCGTCGGCGAATATCACGATGACCACCGCGTTGGCTTCGGTGTACACGGGATTGCCGGCGCGCTCCGATACGGCGATGACGGGCGAAGTAACCCTGACCGGTTTGGTGCTGCCGATCGGAGGACTGAAGGAAAAAGTGCTGGCAGCGCGGCGCTCGGGAATTCATCGCTTGATCCTGCCGCAAGGCAACAAGAAGGATCTGCGGGAGATACCGGACCATGTCCGGCAGGAGATGCAGTTCCACTTTGTGGATCGGGTGGAGCAAGTATTGGCTCTGGTCATTCCCGATCTGAAGGTGAGATCGCTCGCGATCGCGAGTTAGTCCTTACTTACATTTGATTTTGAATACGGCGAGCGCTGATCAGCGCTTGCCGATTGTTTTTGAAGGTATGGTGCCGAGTAGGTGGCCACAAAGTGCGGCTCCGTAAATTGTCGTGGTTTGGGTGGTTGCTGGTAGTTTAGGTCCGGAGCATAAGGAAGACCTCCTTCCGGCTCCCCGGCCGACCACACGGCCTTATCGAAGTGAGCCAGCGGTCAGCCCTGTGCTGTGTACGGCTCATCGTCGCTAGCTCACTGCCCGATAAGAGTCTAGCGTTACTCGCGATTTAAACCCAGGAAAGACAAGTTTCGGATGTATTCAATTTGCAACTGTTTACAAAGGCGGACGTCGTTCAAACACAAATGAACGGAAACCAATGACGATCGGGAAATCAAAGCGACCCGCGTAACGGTTGCCATCAATATCCGCTTCGGACGGCTCGCTCGATACAGCGTCAGTAGAATTGGAGCGAAATGCTCCGTACGTTCGCGATACCTGTGCCAACCAGTTGAAGGCCGAATTCGAGATCCCGTGCATCCGGGGCGATCTCGCCATCGAGTTCGCACTGGTCCATGCTGAAGAGACGACCGATCTGTTTCCGAGATTGTCGCGAAACCGAGTTGCGCCGTTATCCGTGTGCTGACGCGCCATTAGACGCGCAACGTTTCCCGACCCCACAACGTCTGCTCTCACTCTGGCGCTTAGGCGGAATTTACTGCCACGGTGCCGACTGACGTCCTTCACTTGATCAAGAAAACGCAATCTGATCGGGCGGAGCCTTCTGCGATGACAATTCGGCGTACCTTTCGCTCGAGCCGCAGAAAGCTGGGGTTTCAGTCCAAGTCGTAAGAAAGGCCCGTATGATAGCAACTCGTCCCAGCCCCTCGGTTGCGTTTCGGCACGACGATTGGAGAGCGTCCTATCCCCCTGCTACGCGGCAAAGGCCCGTGCCGCGCTCGATCAACAGCGCCGCGCTAAGGTGCGGTGAAGTATGTAGAAAATTAGTGGTTTTTTAGCAAGCCGATGCTCACGGTGTGTAACACTAGATAGTAACGGCGGCTAAATGTAACCGGCTGCCTAACCAAGAACATGTGGCAATGGCTCATTGCGGCGCTAACAATTGTAACTGCAACAATCGGTGCTGTTAGTGCTATCTAAACAGCATACGAAGGGAACAGTCAATCCAAGAAAAAACTCGTCACGATTACTGCCGCACTCTCAATTGTAGGAGCAGTTCTCAATGGTATCAGCGCAATTCGTTCGTGTGAGGCGGCCCAGCGGGCGGAACAGGAGCGCGACAAAAAGCAAAACGAAATCATTGCTCTGCAACGTAAACAAACGGCCAAGCAGGATGATCTCCTGGGCGAGGCAACTGGCGGGAATAGCTATCCGCTCATTACGATCGCGTCTGTATCCGGACACGCAAACCCGGTCGCGCTATTTGCCACAGTATGCGGTAAGTACAAGCTGGGCGATTTCGCCTATAGTGTCAGGGAAGATAATCAGTTCGGAAACATTGTGGCTTCGAATCATATCGGCCCTCTAACGAGTCCCGAAATACCGGGAGTGTCTTTGCATACTTTGTTGCACCCAATACATCGAGGCTTAATCATTACTGGATAACTATGCAGTGTGTATCGTATGGATCCCCGTTTGCGGAATACCTGACGCTGCGATATGACGCCGAGAACCAGTATTGGAAGTTCACGGCGGCTGTAGTCAATAATAAGCGAATTGGTCTAGGCAGTACGACTACAGGCGTATGTCCCCACGATAACGGGACGAAGTGATCCACTGTTGAGATCCGTAGCACCGTGCAAAATGTTTGCGATTTGTGCACCTGAAGTTCGCTCGGGGCGACGAACTTCAGCGTTACGCCTCGCACTGAGCTGACGGAGTGATAATGTCCTTAGCACACGGTGTTACATTTGGGAAGGAAAATGTTTTAGGGCATTAGAGATGTAGATATGGAGATGGTTTGGTGAACAGTGGATTGATCGGGACTGCGATCGGCGGTTTTATAACGATTCTGAGCGGCTGGGTAACTTCAGTATCAAAGCGTCGAGCAGATAAGGAAGCGCGGCATCAGGACCATTTGCAAAGGATGGCGCAGCTTGAGCGTGAGCGGGACTTCAGGCTAGATGACCAAGAACGAGAGCAAAAAAATGCTTTTGAAGCTAAAAAGGCCAAAGAAGATACATATTGGTTTGATAAGGCTAATGCCTTCAGAGTTCTTCAAGCCAAAGTGTTCACCGCGATCGGCCGAGATGAATCGATAAGGGCACTTGAAAAGTTACGCGACTTCCTAGAACAGAATCCACCATATCTGTCAATAGGAGACAATTTAGCCTTTTTCTACAAGTTCTGTACTTCCAGCTTTATAGATGAGCATTTTGAATTGGGTTCTAGTCACTCGGCCATGCAGGCCTACGTTACGGAGTTGAGAAAGTTGTGGGTTCCCACCAGCGAAGACATCCGCAAGCTGAGAAGCGGCATGACGTGGTAGCGACACATAACGTCCTATATGCTGTACTAAACTCCCTAGGCCCGTCTGCGTCGCTTCGAGTTGCTTCCCAGCAAGGAGCAAAGACTTTCTTAACGATTGCGGCTATAGCATCACAGCATGCAATTACGCTGCAACAGGGGTACGGGAAGGCTTCGCGCTGATCGACTTCGCAATCCTGCTGGTCATCATCGGCCTGCTGATTGGCGGCGTGCTCGTGAGCAGAGACTTGATAGAAGCGGAGACTATTCGCGCGCAGATCAGGCAGATCAATCAATTCAACACCGCCGTGCATACGTTTCAGTACGAGGGCTGATCCGGAACGGATCAAAGAAACGGCGTCCACGTTCATGTACCGGCGGGAGCGATTCCCGAGGACGGATCGTCGGCGGGTATCACGATGACCACGGCGCTGGCGTCGGTGTACACGGGATTGCCGGCGCGCTCCGACACGGCAATGACGGGCGAGTAACATTAACAGGTTTGGCGCTGCCCATCGGAGGATTGAAAGGAAAAAGTGCTGGAGCGCGGCGCTCGGGAATTCATCGCTTGATTCTGCCGCAGGGCAACAAGAGGATCTGCGCGAAATAGCGGATCATGTCCGGCAAGAGATGCAGTTCCACTTTGTAGATCGCGTGGAGCAGGTTTTGGGTCTGGTGATCCCCGACTTAAAGGTTCGCTCGCTAGTGATAGCCAGTTGAGCTTTGACCCAAATTGGATTTGGTGCGACGAGTGCAAAAAGCACTCGCCGACCCGCCTTATGTAGCGTGACGCTCTCAGCGTAAGATCGATTCCGACCTTTGCGTTGCAAGAATGACTCACGATGTCGCCGCAAAACAGCGAGCGATCGGATCTGCAGGACCGGGGGAGTACTCCATTCGAAGTTCACGAGCGGACTATCGAAATACCGAACAGGGCGGCTCCGCGAAAAACACATAACGGCCGCGACTTACAAAATATGACAGGCGCTCGTTATTCAACGCGATCTTGCCAATATCCTGGGCGCCGATGTCCGTGAGCTACGGCTATCACCTCGGCTCCGGTGGCGGTTACGCGAAAGATGATGAGAAAAGGAAATCTGCGCAGCACCAGTCGCCGCGTTCCAAGAATGTGTTCCGGGAATTGGCGAGGGTCATTTTCAATTCGGTTTATCGCCTGGTCAATTTCATCCAGAAACATTTCGGAGGCTCTGACACTACGGCGACGATACCAGGCGATCGCGGTTTCAGCTTCGTTTAAGGCGGCTGGATGAATCGAACCCCGCTGCTGCTCACGATTTCAGCCGCGAGCGGAGACGGCGGCGCGCATCCTCCCAAGGAATGAGTTGAACGGCTCTGTTATCGATTTCTTGGAGGCGCTGGAAGATCTCCTCGCGCCAAGTCTCCTCAACAGCATCATCGACGTGTTGATCCAGGCTGCTGATTAAAGAATCGATTAGGGCAGCTCGAACTTCGGGCGGAAGCGCCATCGCACTTCTTAGCAATTCCGCGGCATCTCGCTCCATCACTTCATTTTATCGCTAGGTAAGTGCGACTTGGACCGCTATGTATGGTCGGGAACCGATCCCCAACGGATCAAAGAAAACGGCGTCCATGTTCAGGTACCGGCGGCAGCGATTCCAAAGGACGGACTGTCGGCGGCCATCACGATGACCACGGCGCTGGCGTCGGTGTGCACGGGATTACCGCGCGGTTGGATACCGCGATGACGGCGAAGTAACGCTAAACGGCCTAGTGCGCCGCGCTCGGGCGTCGTACTATGGACCTCCAATGCCGAGCTGTTAGGATGAGGTGTCCGTCGCGCCAAGGAGCACCGCATACCGAGCCGAACGCAAATCGTACGCGACGTCTACCGTGCCTTCGCGTCAGGCGACCGCCAGTTGATCGAGCGGACCTTCGCCGACGAGTTCTCGTTTTCCAGTCCGGTCGATGTGGGACTGGATCGCGTGGGCTACTTTGACCGCTGCTGGCCAGGCGCCGGGCAGGGCCAAGAGTTCAACTTCGTTCGGATCGTCGAGTCCGGGGACGAAGTGATCGTGACCTACGAAGTGACGAATGTTGATGGCCGCCGCGGACGAACCACCGAAGTCTTCACCTTCAACGGCGAAAAGATTCGCATCGTCGAGGTGTATTTTGGCTGGACGGTTCGTTAGAAATGCGTGCCCAACGGAACACTGGATGAATTATGGCAGTTGATACGGTACCCGATGGCTTCCCAACGATCCCGATTCTCGCGACCACACAGGGGAAACCAGCTGTACGCGTTTTTGGAACAGGCATTCGACGCTAAGCTGCTGGACCGGCATGACACCCCGGGCGGCGAGCCGGCCTACCTGACAGTTCGTATCGGCGACTCGATTCTTACTCTGATGAGGCCCCTTGAAGGAGGCCAACCCACTCGCAGCGCGTTCTACGTATACGTTCCCGATGTCGATACCGTTCACCGGCGCGCCGTGAGTGCTGGAGCACGATCGGTCCAACAGCCGAGCGAGGTTGTCCACGGCGATCGAATGGCGACAGTAATTGATCCATTCGGGAACCAGTGGACGGTCGCCTCGCGCATCGAGCAGATCTCCGTACAAGAACTCCACCGACGTCTCGCTGAGTCCTAGCGCGTGGCCAGAGGTACTGAACACATACTCTGAAAACGTCGAGGACCGGGTTTAATCCTCAAGGTGAGTCGCGCGGCCGAGGCCCGGAACAGAATCTGCCTTGACGTAAAACGGGCTATGCTTCATCGTGGCTATTCAAACCTCCAAGAACGGACCGTGGGTGGGTATTACGATGACCACGGCCCTGGCTTCGGTGTACAGGTTTGGTGCTGCCCATCGGAGGATTAAAGGAAAAAGTAGTGGCAGCGCGAGCGCTCGGGAATTCACCGGCTGATTCTGGCGCAAGGCAAACCGACCCGCGTACCGGTTGCGATCAATATCCGCTTCGGCCGGGTCGCTCGATACAGCGTCAGTAGAATTGGAGCGAAATGCTCCGTACGTTCGCGATACCTGTGCCAACCAGTTGAAGGCCGAATTCAAGATCCCGTGCATCCGGGGCGATCTCGCCATCGAGTTCGCACAGGGTCCATGCTGAAGAGACGACGGGTCTGTTTCCGAGGTCATCGCGAAACCGAGTTGTGCCGTCATCCGTGTGCTGACGCGCAATCAGACGCGCAACGTTTCCCGACCCCACAACGTCTGCTCGCACTCTGGCGCTTAGGCGGAATTTACTGCCACGGTGCCGACTGACGTCTATCACTTGATACAGAAACGCAATCTGATCGGGCGGGGCCTTCTGTGATGACAATTCAGCGCACCTTTCGCTCGAGCCGCAGAAACCTGGAGTTTCAGTCCAAGCCGAAGAAAGGCCCGTATGATTAGTTCCTAAGTCCCAGCCGGGCGGCTGCTCACCTGCTTCACCATGCGAGAAATCCAGGTTTTCAGCTCCGCTCTTTAGTGAGTTCCAGGGACTCATCGAGGCTGGCGAAACTACAACTGAAGGAAACTCCCCGATGACACCGTAGTCGGCCAGTTTCCACCCACTGCTGGTCAAGCTCCAATCGTCGCGCCGAAACGCAACTGACGCG
The DNA here is from genome assembly GCA_963842195.1 of uncultured Acidobacteriaceae bacterium. Taxonomy (GTDB): domain Bacteria; phylum Acidobacteriota; class Terriglobia; order Bryobacterales; family Bryobacteraceae; genus Bog-105. The sequence continues at coordinate 582,483 of CAWJFN010000013.1, read as the reverse complement.
CTGGGCTGGGACGAGTTGCTATCAAACCGTTGAATTTCCCTTCGCACCGTCACCACGGCAGCCTTGCCGTCCAACTGAATGGCTAAAATGGATGCTGGCCTGAACGTGAAGCTTGTTCCGGTGGCACGAACACTCTTCCAGAATTCAATCCGGTCGACAAACGGCTCGTCGATTTCATTCCGCTCGTCCAGGTATCTGGCGTTTGGCAGCGCAAGAGCTTGAATATCCGCAAAATCTCCCCGAAGATACGAATTGTCAAATCGATCGTACAGAAGCTGAATGGTGTCGCGTACTTGTGTGGTGGCGTTCTGCTCGAGCGATCTCGCATCAGCCAGCGACAGTGCTTGAGCGCTCGTAATTGCCGCGATGGCCGTCAGAATAAACAACTTGCCACGAACGCGCCAAATGAGCGGACACCGGCGGTGCACACGCACCTCCTGTGCTTTATGTTGGCACAAAACCAAATAGATCGCGAGCAGTCGCCAAGGGCTTACATTTGATTTTGAATGCGACGAGCGCTGATAAGCGCTCGCCGATAGCTTCGAAGGCATGATAGCGCCGAGTGCACGGCTGCAAAGTGCCGCGCTTGTCGTGGCCGGTAGTTGAGGGCCGGAGCATAAGACTAGCCGAACTTTCCAGGCTCCTGGATCCAGAACACTGGCGCGTGTCAGAGGACTGAACCGCCGCTACAGCTCAGAAAAGAGCTTAGACGCGAAGAGTCGAGAGCTTTTGCGTGCTCATGCTCGACGCCGGCGTGTCATCGGACCATTTGTGCCCGCTCATCAGGAATACGGCTAGCTATTCGGGTGACGGACTGAAGAAGATCTCTCGGACCTCGACCTGTCCCCGAGTGGCGGCGACGCCTTTGCGCGCCCATGCCACCGCCTCGTCCATGTCAGCGCATTCCAATATCCAAAAACCGCCAATGTGTTCCTTGGTCTCAAGGTATGGCCCGTCGGTGATGAGGACTCCGCCATCGGACTGCGCCCGCAGTGACTTCGCGGACCCGAGGCCGCAAGCGAATTTTCTCACGCCAGCGGCGATCATCTCTTTGTTGAGCGCGTGGATTTCGCGGGCTGTCGCTTCGTCCACTTTGGTCGGATCGAAGTCGTCGGGGAGGTAACCAGCAACCAGGTATTGCGGCATTGTATTTTCCTTGAATGATTTTCAGCCGGGCCAATTGCCCGCCTTCACTATAACGACGAACGGAGGGAGCGGATTCGACAATCCATCCAGAAAATTTTTTTGGGTTTCTTTGTTGGGAGCGAGGAGTTGAACTCGTCCTCTATCGCCAGCCGCTTGAGGTGTTTCGCAACTTATCACATCGAACCCGTTCCCTTCCGTAAGCGCTCCCGGCGTGGACCGAACGGAACACGGCACCGCGTGTGTCCGTACATAAATTGAAGTCTTATGCGGGACTGGCGTTTTGGGTCCCAGGTAACAGTGTGAGCATATCGGAATGTCAAAACTGAAAAAGTCTGGGTTTCCAGCTAAGTCTGAGCAGCATAAGGGGCGAAACGGGATTGCGGAGTGGGCGTTAACCATCCTTCTACTCCTGTTTGGAACGACGACACTATGCCAAGCATTCGTCATACCGACGGGTTCGATGGAGGATACCTTGCTAGTCGGCGACCACCTGTTGGTAGACAAATTGGCCTATGCGCCGGCTGGTCCCATAACTAGGCGTCTTTTGCCCTACGAGGACCCACAGCACGGGGACATCATCGTCTTCCGTTATCCACCCGATATACAGCAGACCTTAGTTAAGCGCCTCATCGGCCGGCCAGGGGATCGCATCAGGATTAGCAATGGCGTGGTGTACCGAAATGGCAAGCGGCTCAATGAGCCGTATGTTTACCACAAGTATGCCTACGATCCTGCCCTCGATAACTTCCCTTGGCCGTGCTGCCGCCCAGTAAAGGAAGACTCTGCACGCGAGGGACAACAGCAAATGCTTGAGCAGAGTGTCAGCTTAGGCGAGGTGATTGTGCCGCAAGATCACTACTTCGGTATGGGCGATAATCGCGACAACTCCTCGGATAGTCGATATTGGGGCTTTATTCCACGGGACAATGTTATCGGAAAGCCATTTCTGATTTACTGGTCCTATCGAGCTTCCACCGAAGAATTAACAGGTGATACAGCGGGTTCGATGCTGACGCATGCAGTGGATTTAGCAGAGCATTTCTTTACCCGTACGCGATGGGATCGTTCTTTTAGAGTTGTACGCGGCTTTCCTGACTCAGAAATGCCGACCAGGCCGCTCCCGACGAACCCTGGTTTAGCCAACCCATAACGCGAACGCTACCGGATGAGATCATTGAGGATTGTTGCTGGTCTTAGCGGTAGCGCCGCCGTGCTGGTCAAATCGGTAAAGAGGTGTCTTCGGAGTACCAGTCGAAGTGCGACACCTTATCAGCAAGCCGCCAATGCTCTGGTTGATTGGTCTCAAACCAGTCGAGCGGCTCGCAAACGGGTTGCCGAACGGCAGCGTGCGAGAAGGCTTCGCGCAATGCATCCCGCTGCTCCTGTTTGACGGCATCCGGCGCCGCGGAAACAAACAAAGGAGTGCCGCTTCGAGCCAACAAGTCGAGCCATCTCCGATTGAGCGACCACGGGATGAGGTTAGTGAGTCCGACACAATCTGCGTCCACGTCAAAGAAAGTGCCTTGCTGCGGTGAGCGGAATGCCAGAGTGTTAACGCCCATCTTTCTGGTGCGCGACCAATCCCGCCCGCTGGTGTCGTCGCCCGTACGCTGGATCTCGAACAAGCCGGTGGATAAATGCCCTATCGTGTTGCAGCCCAGCAAAGCCGTTATGCCGGCGGCTTCACGCAGTGTCTGGTAAAACGCTCGAATGATCTCAGCGCTGGTACGCGTTCGATCGGCAAAGCTCCACTGCGGCTCGGTAAGGTCAGATCCCATCTGAAAACCCCAACGGCCTAGCAGATCGTAAGTCGAAAAATCGTGTTTGAGAAGTTGAAATCCCCAGCTACAAAGCAGCCTGACATCGGTCTTGATCTGCTCCGCCGCACCCTCGATGGTCGGATCAAGGGTGCGCAACTGCTCGTCTGCGTAGCGCGATTCCGCAAACTTACTCTTGAGCATCAGAGTTTCAGAAACCGTTTCCCTCGTGGTGAGGGGCCGAAACCACAGTCCGGGTTTGACGCCCATGCCGAGCATGTCCGCCGCAAGTCGCGCCATGTCAGGAAACCGGGCGTTTCCCACCCGCCAAGGGCCTGTCGTGGGGTACGGAGACCATCCATCATCAATGACCATAAAGGGACGATTAGGGCCCGAGGCAGCCCAGGACGCGATGCGTTCGGTATCAGCCCGTATGTCTTCGGCCGAGCTGTGGCCGTAAGCGTAATACCAATTGTTTCCGCCGTAAATCGGCGCAGGCATGAAAACACCGCGCTGCGCCATTCTTCGGCACAGCTTTCGAGCAGCATCGAACCCACTGTGATGCCCATAGTCTTCCGAGACAATGGTGGCGGCCAGCAGCGTTCTGTTACCCAGTTCGACTCCCCGGCCGCCATTTCGCACATCCAGCCACAAGACAACATCCGCCGGAGTCGTTTGCCAGAAACAGAGAGCACCGGCACCGGTCTCGACTCCCAGGCCGGTATAACTGTCTCGGTTCCCCGCAAGAAAATACCAAGGAAGAATTCGATCAGGCTCGAGCGGATGCCAGCCCAGATCGCCGTAACTTCTCTCCCATGCGTCTCCCGCAACCCGCTCTGTATTTGCCAAAGTCCCCTGCCATTGAAGGCGCAGGCGAAGCAGACGCTGGCTTGGACTTGAAACTGAAACCCGCAAGGACGTTTGATTCGCACTGGCTTCCGTGCGCACCAGGATGTCGCCAGCCGACCACGAGGTCCGGCCTCGCTTGAGCTCCAGCGTTTCGTTTTCGGTGAACGCATGGATACTCGTTGGACCGTCGATGATGTCGACGGATTTCAGAGCACGATTCCGAGTTGCGGCTCTCAACCGCACGGACAGTGTGGACGCAGCAAAGGAAGTGCAGAATCCCCGGCGGTTGAATGCCATCGGATAACACAATATCAGCGGTAGGCCCAATCGCTCTCGCGGATCGATCGTCACTGGGCCGTAGCTCGTCCAGTTCCGTGTTAGCCATTGACCAATTGCTTATGCTGCAGTTCGAAGGAACTTGAGCGCGGTGGCTGCGAATTGAGGAGCAGCTTCCCCAAAGATCGGACCATGACCTCCATTTGGAACCACCCAAAGCGAGGACCCTTGGATAGCACGATACATTTCGAGTGCCATCTCAACTGGGTAGAGTGGATCGCGGTCGCCATAAACGATCAATGTCCGGGCCATCACTTTTGACAGAAAAGGCGGTGTGAAGTTCATATCGTCGTAGCTGTGTCGAAGACCACGGGTCCAATTCCACAGTTCGATGATTTGCTGATCGCCGCGCTTGTGACTTCTCCGCATTCTGTCCCACTCCTGCGATGGCTGGTTGTCCGGTAAGGGAACCTGCCGCATAAGAGTCCGAGCTTGGGTGGGGAAATACATCGCAACGCTGACGACAATCATTGCCTTGATGCGCTCCGGTTGCATCGTCGCCATATGTAGAAGGATGTTGCCACCCATGCTGACGCCGATTGCGCGATATTTTCCAATTCCGAGATGATCGAGCAGCGCGAACGTATCGACTGCACATTGCCGGTGTGTAATCGTCGCGTGGGGATTGCGTGTTGCTCCATGCCCTCGGGCGTCGGGCGTTATTACTGAGTATTCCCGCACAAACTCGTCATGTCCTGCGTAGGTCCAGTCCTCGTGGCAACCAGTACCTCCATGTAGGAGCAGAAGGGGCTTTCCACTTCCTTTCTGCTCGTAGTACATCTCCAGATCACCAAGCTGCACGATTTCCGCTCTCATGGCGTTGATTATGCTTGTGATTGAAACAAGAAACAATCTTGTTTTTTGATGGTGCTAGACTGTACGATCCAGTAAACAAAAGAAATTTGAGCAGTTCCAGGCAGCCGCCTCACTGGGCGGCGACGATGGCTCCCCATTCATTCGGAGCGACGTCGCGAACGTGTCGTGAGAAGAGCCAGCGATGGCCGTCAAGGTCTTCGGCCCCGTACTGCCGCTCGCCATAAGTGGTCTCGTGCAGATCCTCCACAATCTTCGCCCCGCCTTCTTGGCGCGCTCGAAGTGGGCGTCTACATCCTCTACGAACACCGTCAGGCTCTGCGTCTGACACCCGGCCTCCGCAGGACTTGCGCGCCCCGGCCGGATGCTGTTCAGCATGATCCAGGCATCGGCCAGATGGATCTGCGCGCCTTCGATCCACCCGCCAGGTTCGCCATAACGGTAGTGCTCCTTGAAACCGAAGACTTTTGTCAGCCAGGCCAAAGCATCGGCAACATTCTGATACGTAATGTGTGGCAGGATCACATCCGCTGGCACAGAGCGGTTCTTCAACATGAACCACGTATATCGCACAACGTCACGATGGCCGCATAGGGCCGGCGCTCATGGTCCTAGAGAAGACGACAATCCGGAGCCATTCAACAGATTCGCAATATAAGATCAGTTCATGAATCGGCGCAGCTTTGTAGCACTCACTGGGGTGCCCGCGCTGCTGAAGGGCGCACCGTGCGCCGAGAAGATGGCGTCGCCTGCATGGAAGCACCTATCGAGCGCTAGCGGCGAACTGCCGATACCTTCGTTAGGCACGGATCAGACGGGCACAATCGTCGGTGACGTGGATGGAGACGGCCGGACGGATTTCATTCTCACGGGCCGGCGCAAGAATCATTCTGCCGTGTGGATGCGGAATACAGGTAATGTGCACGCTGCCTTTGGCGGGTGGCAGGAATATTTGATTGAGCCGGGCCCATTAAATTTGGAAGCGGGCGGGGCGCTGTTCGATGTGGATGGCGATGGGCATCTGGACCTTGTGGTTGGCGGCGATAGTTCCACTAACCAGGTTTGGTGGTGGGAGAATCCGGCGCCGAACTTCGATTCGGCTACGCCGTGGAAACGACATCTTCTTAAAGACTCGGGCCGGGCACAGCATCATGACCTCATGTTTGGCGACGTGCTGAATGAGGGACGGGCGCAACTGGTGTTTTGGAATCAGGATGCACACGCTCTGTTTCTGGCGAGAGTTCCCAAGGACGCGAAAACTCGAACCACGCCATGGGAGATCAGCACCGTGTTTCAGGGCGATGCGCCCATGGAAGGACTGGCGATGGCAGACATTGACGGTAATGGAGTGTTCGAGATCGTCGGGGGTGGGCGCTGGTTCGAGCATAAAGGAGGCGTGAATTTCACGGCGCACGTGATCGACGATTCACAACAGTTTTCGCGAGCGGCCGCAGGCAAGTTGATTAAGCGAGCGAGGGGTGCGCAGGTGGTTTTCGACAGCGGGGACGGATGCGGACCATTGAAGTGGTATGAGATGCAGGCCGGCGGAAGCTGGGTTGGCCACGACCTGCTGGGTGAGGACGTGGTACACGGGCACTCACTGCGCATTGCCGATGTGGATGGAGACGGCAACCTGGACATTTTCTGCGGCGAGATGGCAAAGTGGTGCGACTGGACCAGAACCGTGGATTACCCGCGGGCACATCTATGGATCTTCTATGGGGACAGGCAAGGCAACTTTGAAAAGGTGACGATTGCAGAGGGTGGACACGGCACGCATGAAGCGCAGCTTGCCGACGTGACAGGCGATGGCAAGCTGGACATTATCGCGAAGCCCTATATGGCGGGTGCTCCGGGCATCGATTTTTGGATCAACCCGGGCAGACATTGAAGCCCACGATTCAGCGTTGCAAGGTGTATAAAGGAAGGCGATGACCCGCCGAACTGCATTGCTCATATCCGCCATTGCGCCGGCAGCGCTTCCATTTTTGGGGAACGCTCAACGCCAGCGCGTCAGCCCGCACGAGACCGTTTCGCTCGACCTGGGCGGCGACAAAATCACCATTACGTACGGACGGCCTTCTCTTAAGGGCCGACCGCTCGAAAGTCTCGCGCCGGCTGGTCGAGTGTGGCGGTTGGGAGCCGATGAGGCAACAAAGATCACAGTCACTCAGACCACCGGAATCGAGGGTGGCCCAAGTCTGGCGCCCGGAAGCTATTCTCTATTCGCGATTCCGGGCGCCGACAAATGGACCATGATCGTCAACAAAACCGCCGACCAGTGGGGCGCGTTCCAGTACGATCAATCCCAGGATTTGGGCAGGGTTGATCTCAAAGTTCAACAACCGCCTGCGCCCGTTGAGGAGTTCACGATCTCGCTCGGAAAGAAATCCGGCAACAGGGCGACCCTAAGTTTTGCGTGGGGCAATCAGTTGGTTTCTGCCACCTTGAAAGCCGGTTAACTTACTTGTGGTTCTCAACCATCAGGTTGTTGGTTACGTGAAAGACGCCGGGAACGCTGTTCGCGCGCACGTTAATGAAATTCTTGTCGAAATCGTTCGCAACCACACCTTCCAGTGTGACGTTCCCGTTCTTCACTAAGATGTGAATCGGCGGGAGCGCCTGGTTACCGTATCGGTCTCCGATCTGCGCATTACCATAGATTACCCGCGCCTCTGCCCGGCGAATCTGCCAGTCATTCGGTGACAACGGTAATACTTCGATGTTGTTAACGACGCTGGTGACGCCTTCCACGCGTTTGACCACGTTCTCTGCGTCTGACTTCAGTACCGGATTTGTTACGGCTCCCTCCAAAGTTACCGTGCCGCCGTCGACGCGGTAGCCCAAATCGTCAAAGATGGTGTAATACGGCAACATTACCAGCTGGTGGCGGACCTCCTGAACGATTCGGCTGTCATTTGCGTTCCCGCGAATGAAAGGATCCTCGTGGTGTTTATTCTCCTGAGCCCGCAATCCCACAGGCACCGCCAGAATCGCGGCAATCACGAACGAAATACTCAAAAAACGCACAGCTTGATTTGGCGGGCGTTGTGCGCGGTCAGCATGAGTTCGCATCGTTATTCCTTACTCCTCAATTTCTAAGTCTCTGTATCTGAGATGACGTCAGGACACGGCGGGTTACAAACCGCGCTCATGTAAATGGGTTAGCGATTTTTTGCGCTATTGGGACTTAGCCGTGTCCTCGCCCGCGCCAAAGTAAGCCGCCGTGCTTAGCAAAAATACTAACTAGAAAAGTAAGCACAGCCACGAAGAAACAGAACCCGGAGATCCAGATACTCGCGTAACCGGGCCAGGGGCGCGGATAGGGCCAAAAGGGGAGTCCAGCGATCCCCAACAGCAGGAAGATCATCGCTACAAGTCTCCACCCCATTGCCTTGCCTACCAAATTAGACGGGCGAACTAGTGCCTGGTTTCGGCTGCGGCCCGCGTTATCGAACTACTCCCAATGGCAAGCTGCCGATGGAATAGTTCCAGAGCGAGCCCGTAACACGAAAAGGCCAGCGCAGGATCGTAGCGGTACCCCTCGTCGCGCATGAACGCGTGAGCCCCGTTCACCTCGAGCCACTGGAAGCGGACTCCCGCCTCGTCCAGACGCGCTTTGATCCTATTTCGCCCCTCAAGCGGCACGTGCGGGTCCTGCCGGCCCCAAATATGCAGCAGTTCGCCCCGGATCTCAGCGGCTCGCGCCAACGAGTTATCCTGCTTGCCTTTACCGAGGCTGCCCGAATGAATATCGGTCGCGTAAAAGCAAACCGTGGCCAGGATTTCCGGGTTCATCGCTGCCCGGAACGCCAGATGACCTCCCAGACAGATACCCATCGCTCCGAGTCTGCCCGTGCAGTCAGCGCGTTTTCTGAGATGTTCAATGACTGCACGAGCATCAGCATCGTAAGAGGAAAGCTCTTTACCGTATTTGTCCGCATTACCCTGGTCGGCACCGGCCTGATCGTAAGCCAATACCGTACCGGCCGGCTCCAGCTCGTGATACACCTCGGGAACCGCGACCACATATCCGTGTCCGGCGAGCAATGCCGCAGTACGCCTGATCGGTCCGGTAACCTGGAAGATCTCGGAAAAGAACACGACGCCAGGAAACCGCCCTTCCGCAGCAGGGCGAAAAATATAAGTTCGCATTAACCCGGAAGGTGTGTCGAGATCGATAACTTCGTCGTCTTTAATGGTCATTGTGACAATGGTTAACTTACTCGCGGTGCTTCTTCATAAGCCACCAGCGCCTTGCCGCTAGATAATTTCTGCTTTTTGCATCTGACAATCTGGCCTGTCTGGAATTCCCACGCTTCGCCCTCCGGCGGCGTTTCGGCAACCCGGTAGAAATCCCTGCCCAAATGCTCTGCCTGCACCGGCCGTAACACGGCGAGCCCTTCGCCGACAATATGCACGTAAATCGTGGCCGGCTTTCCAACGCCTGGGGGAAGGGCGATCGGCTCGGCTGTTACTGCGGGACGACTGGGTTCCGACGGCTTTAGTTCGGACGGTTTCAGTTCTGGCAGCTTTGATTCTGACGACGTCGGTTCGGACGGCCTTGGCGAAAGATGGGTGTCGCGTACAGGTTTCAGCGATGACGCGCTCGTCCGGATCCGATCCGCCGCAAGGAAAATCACTGCCGCGACCCCCCAAATCCACAGGAGCCAATCGGATGGAGCCGCTGCGCTCTCGGCCGGCGCGAATTTCTTTAACGGGTAATCCGCGGCTACCGTCACGCACAAGGCGCATACCATAGCAAACGCCACGCTCTGCCACATACCGCGATCGACGCCGCTACTGTAAGACAAAAGAATCACCAGCAGTGCTCCGCTGGCGATCGTCTCGATCCAGCCAAACGGCCGCGCGCTCGCGCCGAACACCAACATCGCGGCGAAGGTGGCGCACACCAAAGCTGTAGCATTGATCTCGGATCTAGACATCTGCCTCCGACGCCAATTCTATCTCCTGTGAAGCAAATGGCACATCTGCGCCATTTCTGGATCGCACTTGTCGCCTTTGCTGCAATCTTTGGCTTCGTTGCAGTTTCTTATCTGCACCGCTATGCGTTGCACTTGCGCTCTGCCGCAGCAATCTATGGCTGTTTCCTGTTGCTGCTGGTGCTGGTCCTTATCCCGGCATTCGCGGGGATGCGAAACCTGGCGGCATCGTATCTGAAGCGCTTCGTTTGGCTGATGCCTGTCCTTTGGGTTCTGCCATATGTGGTGTATGTTTCCGGCACTTACGATTTTCATTGGGCGGGGCTTGCGCGCTTGCTCTTGCTTGGCGTGCTGCCGGTCTTCATCTACCGAGCCGCGCCGGTACGCGATCTCGAGCGCTTTGCGTGGCAGGACGCGTGTGTTGCAATTTCCCTGGCCGCGACCCTTCTCTCACATCAGCTAGCCGGAATCTGGACCGTTCCGCTGAATCTCGATTTCTTCGGACGTCTGTACCTGATCGTCCTCGCGTCGTGGTGTTGGACGTTTGTGCGGCCTGTCCGCGGACTCGAATATGATCTGGTCTTTTCTATGCACGCTGCCAGCTGTGCGAGCCGCAATTTTCTTTACTTCGCCGCCATCGCGATTCCCGCCGGATTCGCGATTCGCTTCACCGGATGGAATCCTCGATTTCACGGCCCCGTTTCGTTCGTCACCTCGTGGATTGAGCTCCTCCTCTTCGTCGCTGTACTCGAAGAATTGTTCTTCCGTGGTTTTCTGCAGTCTCTTCTTTCGACGACCTTTGGTTCCTGGTGGAAGTCGCAGTTAGTTGTGTCGTTGCTGTTCGGGTGCTTTCACATCTTGCATGCCCCATTTCCTAACTGGCGTTACGTGATACTGGCGTCGGTCGCCGGCTGGTTTTACGGATCGGCGTTTCGCTGCGGGGGAATCGCTTCCTCTGCCGTTGTTCACGCCTCGGTGGATGCAGTGTGGCGGACGTGGTTTTCTCGCCTATGATATGTGTGCAGAAAAAAACAGGGCGCAGACCGGGGAGTCATGCGCCCAAGCACGGGGAGGAGAATAAAGAGGAGCTGATGCGGGTACAACTACTCCTCAGGCCAAAGCGCCCTCGAACTCACGCGAACGCAATGACATCTCACGCCCAGTCTGCCAGGACCCATCACTCGATACGTTGTTTTGGTGTAAACAATTCGTAAATACGCACGCGCGAAAATCCGGCGTCTCAGCTTGCTATTGAACGTGTAAAACTTTTGTAAAAAGGCTCACACAAATCAGCCGCGACGCGGTTTACAAGGCCACAATAGTCACGCGCCCCTTCAATTCTCACGATGCAAAAGATTTTGATTGTCGATGATGATCCCGAATTGCGTGAAACCGTCAGCATTCTCCTGGAACGCGAGGGCTTCGTGCCGCTGCAGGCCGCGGATGGTCAATCCGGATTAGACAAAGCCGTTTCCTTGAAGCCCAGCCTGGTGCTCGTCGATCTGCGATTGCCAGGGCTCACGGGCATCGAAGTGTGCAAACAGCTACGCGCGAATCGGGTCACGACACCGATCGTCGTGCTCAGCGCCGTTGGCGACGAAGTAGACAAAGTCTTACTGCTCGAGATCGGCGCGGACGATTACGTCGTGAAACCGTTCGGTACGCGCGAACTGCTGGCGCGCATACGGGCTGTGCTGAGGCGCACAAGCGATGATTCGGCGCGGATCACCCGTTTCGGCGACGTGGAAATCGATATCGAGCGCCGCACCATTATCCGCAAAGGCAAGGAAGTAAAGATCACGCCGGCCGAATACAACCTGCTGTTGTTTTTCATGCAGAACGCCGAGCGTGTCTTGACGCGCGATATGATTCTGAACTCTGTTTGGGGTTACGAGTATTACCCCAACACACGAACCGTGGACGCTCACGTGGTGCGCCTGAGACAGAAGTTCGAACAGGATCCGGGGGTACCCCGCCACTTCGTCACTGTTCATGGAGTCGGATACCGGTTCCTCCCCTGAGGACTAAATGCAAAAAACCGTGCTGATCGTAGACGATACCGAAAGTGTAGCGTCGTCTCTTGCCCTCGCCATCGAGAGGATTCCGGGGCTAAACCCTGTGGTGGCGTTTCATCCGCACGCCGCGATGCTGTTGTTTCGCGATTCAGCCGTGAAGATTGTCGCCATCATCACGGATTTGAGCCTGCCTGCTCTGGACGGGTTTGAACTGATTGGCCAGTTGCGGCAGACCAGCGGTTACGAGAGTGTCCCCGCCATAATGATCACCGCCGATGAACGCGCTGTACCAAATGGCAATACACTATGTAGACCGAACGTAATCTTTCGGAAGCCCTTCTCGATAAGGGAGGTGTGTCGTGCACTCGAAGAACTGGTCACCTAAATTTTGCGATCTGCTGCAAAGACGACAGCGCGATTCTGAACCGCGCGCATTAACAAGCAGGTTCCGGCATTTTCCGAGAATGTTCCTCGCCTGCGGCATGCTCCTCTGTTCCTCTTCGATGCGAGCGCAGGAGCAAAGCGCCGCAGGCGCGCCAAACTCCTCCGAAGCGCTGCAGCAGATACTACAACGGCTAGACACTCTCGAGAAGCAGAACCAAAGTTTGCTGCAGGAAATTCAACAATTACGGGATCTGGTGAAGAGTGAGCAGCCGCCGACTCAGGCGCCCGAAAATGATGAGGATACTCGGGAGCGCGTGGACGTCAACAGCGCGCGTGTTGCGGAACAAGCTGAAACCAAGGTGGGAAGCTCACAGCGGTTTCCGCTCACGCTGACGGGGATGCTTCTGTTCGATGCTTTTCGCGCGGGCGGCAATCCGAGCCCAGGATTCCTCGAAAGCTACAGCGACTACAGCGCGACTGAACCGGGGGGTGGCGCCACACTGCGTCAGTCCATTATCGGGCTTGAATTTCAGGGACCTCATATCTTTGGCGACGGGCAAATTCACGGGTCCTTCAGCATGGATTTTTGGGCGACGTCCGGGCGCGACGACGTGTTCCGCATCCGGCGCGGCACCATCTCCTTCGAATGGAAGCGGCGCACCATTACTGTGGGCCAGGACAAAACGTTAATTGCTCCATTCGCGCCCGAATCATTTGCGAGAGTGGGAATTCCGCCGCTCTCCGGCGCAGGCAATCTTTGGTTGTGGCGACCGCAGATTCGTTACGAGGAGCGCGTCCCGCTTACACAATTCACGCAATTGAAATTGCAGGGCAGCCTATTTCAAACTGATGAGTCCTCGGCGCTCGGGTACCCGTCCGGCACAACTTACATCGAGCCCTCGCGGCCGGCGTTCCAGGCGCGGGTCGAGCTGGCGCATCAATGGAGCGATACATCGAAATTCAGTGCGGGCATCGCGGCTCATGAAAGCTATAGCCATGTCGCCGGCCAATCCATTCCATCTCGCGTGATCAGCGCTGATTTCCTGTACCGGCCTGTGCGGATACTAGAAATTACCGGCACGATTTTCCATGGCGAGAACTTCTCGAATGTTGGGGGTATTCCGCCCGGAATCAGTTTGCTTGGACAGGCAATCATTCCGATACACGGCAGTGCCGGCTGGATGCAAATTTCCGTGCCGGTCACGACCCGGCTCACGTTCAACCTGTACGGTGGACGACAGCTCAATCGCGCACAGGACTTGACCCCGTATGACATATCCCGAACTCTCGATTATGCGGGAAACGCATTGTACCGGTTAGGACCGAATGTCGTTCTTGGATTTGAGGGATCGAGAGAAGAAGCGGAGTATTTGAACAGGCAGGCATTCGCAGGTAATCGATATGACGCAACGGTTGCGTATCTTTTTTAGTGCTACTGCGGTGATGCTGAATGCCTGGACATCCCCGGCATTCACAGTGGTTGCGGGAACGGTTGAAATTTCTTCGCCCGCGGAGCGCAACGCTAAACATGTTCGCGACCTGTCAGATATCGTCGTTTGGCTCGAGCCTCTGACGAAGACGAATCTGCAGCCTGTGCAAGCGGCGCACACCACGATGTTGCAGAAGAACAAGATGTTTCAACCTCATGTGCTACCGGTTCGCGTCGGCACGTTGGTTGATTTCCCGAACGAGGACCCCATTTTCCACAGCGCATTTTCAGAGTTCGACGGACAGCGCTTCGATCTTGCCCTCTACCCGCCTGGAACGACGCGCACGGTACGCTTTCGCCGGCCCGGAATTGTGCGAGTCTTTTGTAACATCCATCCTTCAATGTCAGCACTGATTCTCGTGCTGGACACATCCTACTTCACCAAAGTCGAACCCGACGGCCATTATCAATTTACGGAAGTTCCGCAGGGTAGCTATCACTTGAACGTATTCGACGAGCGAGCGACCAGCCGATTGGCTCCGGCGCTAATCAGCATCCGCGAAGGAGACGAACGCCTGCAGGCCCCGGTCATCCGTGTTTCCGAGGCAGGGTATTTACCAACGCCGCACAAGAACAAATATGGACGCGATTACCCGCCGGACGCGGAATCGGACGGCTATAAGGGAGCTCCGCAGTGAGATCTGCCTTCGCCAGGATTCCCCTGCGTTGGCGCCTGTTCGCTGCAACCTCATTTACTCTGACCCTGTTGTTTGGCAGTGCCGGCCTGCTGCTGCAGCAATATGCGTTGTCTGCGGCCGATGCCAGTGTGCGTTCCGAAATGCGCGTCAGCGTCCACGCATACGAGGCCGTGTGGAAAACCAGAACGCGAAGCCTCTCTTCAGCAGCGGCTTTGATGAGCCAAATGTCGGATGTGCGTGCTGCCTTCATGACTCGCGACCGCGAAACCATCCGGGACTCGGCGCAGGAGCTTTGGTCGAAAGTGTCGGACCAATCGGCTCTATTCCTTGTTCTCACGCCTGAAGGAAAGCTGTTGGCCTCACTCGGAAAGAGTAGTGGCGACCTGGATGTGTCTGCAATTCCAGTCCGGGAAGCTTTAGCGCGCTTCCCGAATCAGCTTTCCGGATACCTGCAGCAGGGCTCACGGCTGTTTCAAATTGTCCTGACTCCCGTTTACGTGCAGACAAGCGGAGATCCTCTACTGCTGAACATCCTTTGCGCGGGTTTCCGCATAGACGATGCCATAGCATCCGATCTCAAAGTGCTTGCGCCCGATAGCGAATTTGTTTTCTTAAGTCCTGGAATGGTGTTCGGCTCCACACTGGGTCCGCTGCAGAGTGAGGAGTTGTCGAGGGACTTGTCCACCGCGTCCTCCGCCAAGCCGGAGCGCTTTTCACCCGATCGCTTCGTTGTGTTCCATCGCCGGTTGGACGATATTGCGGGCCGGCCCGTGGCCGATCTCGTGATCTTGCGCTCCTATGAGCACGCGCGCGCTGCGCTCGCAAATGTCCGGCGCGTACTGGGCGGCGTGTGGCTGCTTACCATCGCGATCGCGCTGCTGCTTAGCTTGTATGTCACGCGCCGAGTGCTCGCGCCTGTGAACCTGCTCGACCGCGCTGCAGCCCAGATCTCTCGCCGAAACTATAGCTTTCGAGTTCCGGTCAAGGGCAATGACGAGTTATCGCGCCTTGCTGCAACGCTGAATCAGATGTGTGATTCCATTGAGCAGGCGCGAGCCGAATTGATTCGTCAGGAACAGATCCAAACCATAGGGCGGCTCAGTACCTCACTGGTACACGACTTGCGTAACCCTCTGGCAGCTATTTACGGTGGCGCGGAAATGCTGGTGGATGGAAATCTTCCGGCCGAGCCGACACGACGCATCGCGCTAAATATTTATCGCGCATCGCAGCGTGTGCAGCAGCTTCTGACCGATCTCCTCAACGTCTCGCGGGGGGAGTCCAGGGAACCCGAGGAGTTCTTGCTGCGCGAGGTCGTCGAACATGCCGCGGAATCGGCCATCCCATCGGAAAGCGGCGTTGATTTGGGAATCGATATCGATGGGACTCTCGAGCTATTCGGCTACCGGCAGCGCGTTGAGCGGGTGTTCACGAACCTGCTAACCAACGCTGTCGAAGCCCTGCAGAATGACAAACGAATCCGAGTGTATAGCAAGCAAAGTGCCGAGGGTCTGGAGGTTTACATCGAAGACCGCGGCGCCGGAGTTCCGTCTCACGTTCGTGAAAACCTGTTCCGGCCGTTTGTAACCGGGAAGCGATCGGGGCTGGGGCTAGGACTTACTCTTTCGCGTCAGACCATGGTGGACATGGGAGGAGACCTGCGCCTGGTAGATACGCAGAACTCAGGTACCTGTTTTTGTCTGATCTTTCCGCTGCCGGGTTCCGATCCCGGGAGTAAGTGGGCAGAAGAAAAAAAGACCGGTGCTGCCTGAGCGGCCGAACGTGGTCGGGGCAGCAGGTTCCTGGTACAGCACAATTGGATTACCCCCGGATCGCGGGACGATCGGGCGGCCACTGTCATCAGCTCAGCAACATTTCCACCAGCATTGAAACATCAGGCGCGTTCTGCGCCCTATCCTGAACTCGAGGAAGGAGATTCACCTATGCTGACACTCTGCATCCGGTACAAGCTTGATACTCACAAGATCTCTGATTTCGAGGAGTATGCGAAGAATTGGCCGACGCCCATCGAGCGCTGCGGCGGCGAATTGGTTGGCTATTTCTTGCCGACAAAGTTCGCCGGCGCAACGGACATGGCGCTCGCGCTCATCAATTTTCCCAGCCTTGCCGCGTACGAACAATATCGGGAACGGTTGAACAGCGATCCCGGGGCAAAGGAAAACGTTACGCGCGCTGACCGCTCCGGCTGTATTCTTGTCGAAGACCGTTCGATTCTTCTACCTGTTGGAGTGGGACGGTGAGCGAACGGAACGCAACCGCGATACCCGGGTACGATTACGGTGCGACTGCAGTTTCCCCATCACCCATCAGCATCGAGGAATTGCGGCAACTCGAAGAGAGCGTGGGGTGGACTGATGAGGATGCGCACTGGCTGCAGGCCGCAAGCGAAACGCTGGTGCCGCAAGCGGAACTTATGGTCGATGAGTGGCGTGCAGCCATCGGCCGTCAGCCACATTTGAGCAAATGGTTTTTGAAGCCGGACGGCGATCCGGATGAGGCTTACAAAGCCGCAGTCAAGCGCCGGTTCGTGCAGTGGGTATCGGATCTGTGCCGGCGGCCTCACGACCGGGACTGGCTCAATTATCAGGAAGAGATCGGAATCCGACACACTCCGGAAAAGAAGAATAGAACCGATGGAGGACATACTCCACCGCTTGTGCCACAACGGTACCTGATCGGATTTTCCACGGTTGTGATCACCACGGTCCGGTCATTTCTGGCGCGTAGTGAACGATCCCAGGACGAAATTACTCGCATGCAGGACGCGTGGACGCGTGCGGTGATGCTCAGCATCGCGTTATGGTCGCGATCGTATACGCGGGACGGGCTGTGGTGAGGCCGGGACAACAGGGTCCGTCCGCGCTTTAGGAAGATGTAACGCGTGGTGGTTTTCCCCTGATAGAGCGACGATGTGAAGACGCGCCGATCGACAGCTTTACAAATTCTTTCTGCAATTTTACGGGGGATTTGTACAGGTAGTAATAGCTGTGAATAGGTGTCTAATGTTTTGCCGCTCACTTAAGATCATGCATGAATACGAACTCAGCATCTTAGTCGCAAACAACGGCTTGGCACTCTTCACTCAACCGCTCGGGTCCACCGGCTCGGAGCCATACATATCGTTCCCTTCCTGGTTCGAATTACGGGAATTCCTGCGTTCGCTCGAGCTCAGTGAAGACCTCATCGCCCAGTTCGATGCTATGGCGGAAACTGCTGAAACCGGTATTGTGTTCAAGCAGCGTATGTTTCTGCCGGAAGCCGTTGATCGGTATATTGCCCAGAAAGCCGCTGCGATCAGCTCGGCGGCTTGAAGCTGCCTCGCGAAGCGCTGCACCCGATTGATCTCGACACACCAGCGCGGATCAGCGCAGACTAGCCGCCTTTTGCGTCGTTCTTCCTTTGCTCTGTGGCCGGATGCTGCCGACGTCTATTTACATGCTACTCACTTTGTGCTTTCTGCCGCGTCCGCTAAATTACGAAACAGAATTTATACGAAGAGTAAGGAAAAATCACTGGCCTAAGTCACGGAACCGCACTTAGTTCCAGCGTCTTCGTTCATACCTGTTCGGCGAGTGCCCCTGCACGTTCCACACGTCTCAAGGGGCACTTTGCCGGAAGCGGGCATCATGGTCCGAAGTAGCGGCGTGATCTCGACATAATCCAACGCTGCCTGATCTCTCCCTTCCGGCGTGCCCGTAATCCGAATCGTATCGCCCGGCCGGAGCGAAACGCCGGTGACACGCAGGCGCGTGGACGTATCTCCGTCGGGTGCTTTCGAAGGGATATTCGCGTCCGCTGCCCACGATCGGATCACTTGATCTCCGATGCTGAGGCGGAAGCGAGCTGCGCCGGTGTTTTCGTCAAAATATTGAATGGCGATGTCGTACCACCCGGGCGCGCCATTGAACTCGAAAGCCGCGGTACAGATGGATGCAGCGCAAACGACAGCTTTACCGTTGGACGCGTCCTCAGCGGGAGTAACCGCATAAACGGAGTAGCCGTTGAGCTGCATGGATTCGGCTTCGATGCGGTCGGGATAATGCCCCACGCGGCCTTTGTCGTCCGCGATGCCCGATTTGCGGAGAAACCAATTGCAAACGGCGTCGCGCCAGACGATCGCGTGGCCGGACTGATATTCAAGCCTCGCCAAAACTGCGTGATACCGTTCGTCATCGATGCGGCCGCGCAGACTCTGCCACCACTCCGGAAATTGCTGCGCCTCGGCTGCGGCATTGTAGTGTGCATCGTAGACGTGCTGGACCACGGTTTCGCCTGAGTGCAAAACGTAGGTGTACGGAACGTGATGCATAAACAGCAGGAGATCGTCAGAACAAGATGCGAGCGATTCGTAGATGCGCGCGACCTCCGGCGGATACTGTCCGATGTAGCCGGTGCCGGTAGCGACCGTTCTGTCCATGCCGAGCCCTTCGCTGTCAGCGCGGATCCATTGCCCCCAGCCGTTGCGCTCAGCCGATTCGACGTTCGGACCATAATGGCCGCGCAGAATATCCGTGAGCGTGCCCATGCCGAGCGACCCGGTGTAGCCTTCATACACGCGCCAGGAATCGAGTTGAATGTGCATCACAGTGTCGATGACCTCCCGATCGTTTCCGAAAGTCATTCGCGTCCATTCGCCAGTGATCTGGCGCGTGGATAGCTTTGGATCCCAGGCGAGCCGGCCGAATCCGTAGAGGTTCGCCATGGCTAGATCGCTGCCGAGCCAGTTCGGGTCACGTCCCACGTTGGCTACGCCGACCAACCCGCCGACAGGCCGATGGAAGGTTTTGCCGGACACGATGTCTCGAACCAGCGTGCTACCGCCCTTGATGCGCAGATCGAAATCGAGAATTTCTTTCCACATCGGCACCAGGTAGCAGACATGACGCTGTTGTCCGGTGTACTCCTGCGTGATTTGCAGCTCCAGCGTTTCGTTCGAGTGCTCGAGACCTGCGATCAAAGGCGACACCGGTTCGCGCACCTGAAAATCGATGGGTCCGTACTTGATCTGGACAGTAGCGTTGTCGGCGAACTTACCGTCGAGCGGATGAAAGTTGTCGTAAGCGGCGCGCGCGCGATCGTTCTTCAGGTCGCGCCAGTCCATGTGGTGGTTGTAGACGAAACCGCGATAGATGACGATGCCGCCGTGCGGCTTGAGCGCTGCGGCGAGAACGTTCGCGGCATCGGCGTGAGTGCGCCCATAGGTTGACGGTCCGACACGGCCTTCGGAATCGGCTTTCAGAACGAAACCGCCGAAATCGGGAATCGCGCCATAGATCTCGTCCACCTTGTTTTTCCACCAGGACGCAACGCGCGGATCCAGCGGATCGAAACTGTCGAGACCGCCCATCGTTTTCGGACTGCCGAGATCGACCGAAAGCGACAAGCGCACGCCCCAGGGCCGGAACGCGTCGGCAATCCGAGCGATCTGCGGGAGAAAGTCGCTGCTCAGCACTTTGGGATTCGCGTTGACATTGTTCACCGTGCAGCCGTTGATGCCGATAGATGCCAGCAGGCGAGCGTAATCGGAAGCCCGCGAGAGATCCGGCACGACGCTGCCATCTTCGAAGAAGATGGAGCGACCGGCATAGCCGCGCTCGACGGTGCCGTCGAGGTTGTCCCATTGGTTCACCCATCGGATAGGCGCGTAGGGATTCGCGGTCTCGTTCAGCTCTTCTACTCGCTCACGCAATACGACCTTGCGTAGAAATGCGAAGGCGCCGTAGAGAACAGCACGCTCACTGGCGCCGGCAATGATGACCAACTGCTTCCGATCGAGTTCGGTGGTCTTGAGCCAATAGCCATCCGGGTCGAGATCGCGCGGAATCGCGAGCGCCGGGTACTCGCGGCGCAGTGAGTTCGTCGTGGCAAGGACGATCATGTCCTCGGACACGGGCTTGCCGGCGATGCGCAGAGTCCGGCCGAGCATCCCTTGAAACCCGCGCACGATTTCCTCTTGTGCTGACGTGATTACCGGCGAGCGATCCAGCGCCACGACAGTCGCGGGCAGCCGGCCGTAGGAGTCGCTCTGCGCGGCGACCGTAATGGGCGTGTAACGCAGCCACGCGTCGTATCCAGTTTCCGCGCGAACTGCGGTGGCCCACAGAAGTGCAAGGCAAAGCAGACGCAACTGCATTTCAGGAGTTGACTCCCGATGCGAGAAAACCGCCATCGACCGTGATGCTCTGACCAGTGATGTAACTGGCGCCATCGGAGGCGAGCAGCACTGCCGCACCAATAAGCTCGCGAGGATCGCCGAAACGATGCGCAGGAGTACGCATCAGAAGCTCGCGGCCGCGTTCGGTTCCATCGAGCAGTTTGGAATTGAGCGCGGTGGGAAAGACGCCCGGCGCAATTGCGTTCACCGAGATGCGATCACGGGCCCATTCGATACCCAAGCTCCGAGTTAACGAGAGGACTGCAGCTTTGGATGCGGTATAAGCGGCCACCTCGTAGAACGCGACGAACGAGCTGACGGACGCGATGTTGATGACGCGGCCCGAGCCGCTCGCCTTCAGCGGTTCGTAGAACTCCTGGCAGGTTCGCAGGACGCCGGTCACGTTGGTCTCGAACAGGCACGACCATTCGGCGTCGGTGACCACTGCGGTCGGCTTGCGAAACGTAACGCCGGCGGAGTTGACCAGAATATCAATGCGTCCGAACTCGGCGAGCACGCGATCCCGGAGGGCGCGGATGGAGTCGCGATTCTGCACATCCGCAGTTTGCTCCATCGTGCGCCTGGCTGCGTTCCGGATTTCAGCGCAAGTGTCGGCAAGCGCGTCCCGGCGGCGGCCGGTGGGAATAACGTCGGCGCCATGATGGGCCAGCCCGATCGCAATCGTTCGGCCCAATCCGGAAGTGCCGCCGAAGATAACAGCTACGCGCCCGGTCAGGTCCAGATGATTGGTTCTCACGCCAACAAGTTATCAGCTGACGCGATAAATCCGGTACGCCGGTAACTGTCGAGGTGATGTTAATTTCCTTCGCACTCGATCTCGGATCAGTTCGGTCGTGATTCCGAGCCGTTCGGCGTGCTGCCAACTCCATTCGGAGCTAATTTCTATATACGACTGTTCTTGTCTGATATGTTTCTGCCTATGAGATTCAGGAACATAGGAGCGATAGCACTAGTGTGCGGCGGCTTACTTCGCGCGGGCGAGGGTCCTTATTTCGTGACCTACACCAGCCAGATGGAAGAACAGGGCAATCTGGATTTCGAGACGCATAGCGTTTTGGGCAAGACAGGCCCGGAACAGCGTTTCGGCGCCGGAGCCCTGGAGTTTGAATACGGATTGCTAGGTTGGTGGACCACGGAGGCTTATGTTGACGGTCAGGTAACAAGCAATGACAGTGCCTTGTTCACCGGGTGGCGGCTGGAGAATCGGTTTCGGCTGACGCGTCGCGAACACTGGATCAATCCGGTTCTTTACGTCGAGTTCGAGGATATCAACGGCGCGGACAAGACGCTGCTGGAGGTTGTGGGCCACGACACGGAATCAGATCTACAAGAGGCGAACAGAACAGCGCGCAAGGAAAAGCAGCGAGAAGTGGAAACGAAGCTGCTGCTGGGGAGTAACTGGCGCGGCTGGAATTTTTCAGAAAACATCATCTTCGAGAAAAACATTGCACACGCGCCGTGGGAATTCGGTTATGCGGCGGGGGTTTATCGGCCGCTGGCGCTCGAAGCGAGCCCGAATCGATGCAACATTTGCCGCGAGAACTTCAGCGCGGGTGTTGAGTTCTATGGCGGACTCGGCGATACGTTCGCTTTGACGTTGCGCGATACATCCCATTACGCGGCTCCGGTTCTGGCCTGGACTCTGGCGAACGGGGTGAGTCTGAAGGTGTCGCCTTCTTTTGGTATTTCGAATCCGAGCGCGCCGTTTTTGCTGCGGCTTGGGTTGTCGTATGAAATTCCGCAGTTCGGGCGGAGATTTCGGCGCTCATGAGACGGTTAGTTGCCGTTGTGAGTGCGGTTTTTCTGTTTGTGTCCGCGGTTGCTGCCCAATCTCTGTTACAGCGCGCGGCGAGGCTGGCCCAGCATCGCACCAATCCATTTGCCGGTCAGGGATCAGCGGTCCAGGCAGGCGCTAAGCTGTTCCGGCGGGAATGCTGGGGATGTCACGGACCCAATGGAGAAGGAAACGGCAGGCCGCACACTCCACCGCTCAAAACGCCACTCGTAATGCGGGCCGATCCGGGAACGTTATTTTGGGTGCTCGAGAACGGCTCAGAAAATCACTCCATGCCGTCCTTTTCGCACCTGCCCGAGCCAGAGCGCTGGCAAATTATCGCCTATTTGCAAACGCGGTAACCTTTTCCGCCTGACTCAGTATTCCTAAGTGAACCAGGAAGCGGACAGGCGGTTTGGTGGCCGTTGTGCGCGGTCCAATATGGAAAGCGAATCCGACAACTCCGTGATGCGTTCTGTACAGGAAGGCGAGACTGCCAAACTCGCGGTACTGTTCGAACGCTACCATGTCCAGTTATTCCGATATCTGCTGCATCTGACCGGGAATCGGAGCCTGAGTGAAGACTTGGTTCAGGAAGTGTTTTTCAGGGTTCTGAAGTATGGGAAGAGCTACAACCCGGAGCAATCTTTCCCGGTGTGGTTGTACCAGATGGCGCGCAATGTCCATTTCGATCTGAATCGCAAGCGCCGTTCGGAGGTTGCACCGGACGAGTTGCCGGAGATCAAGAGTCCGGAGCCGCTGGCTGAGGAGTTGTTCACTCATAAACAGAACATGGCGTTCCTCGAGACGGCGCTGAGCAAGCTGCCGTCCGAAAAACGCGAGGTGCTGGTTCTAAGCCGGTTTCAGAACCTGCGCTATGACGAGATTGCCCGGATCCTGAAATGTGAGGTGGGCACGGTGAAGGTGCGGGTTTACCGGGCGCTCCGGGAACTGCGCGAAACGTTTTCTGAATTGCGTGGAGAGACAGTTTTATGACGCCAGATGAATTTCGTCTGATGATCCCCGAGTACCTGTCGGGGCATTTGACAGTGGAACAGCAGGCCGGCTTTGAGGCAGAGATGCGAGCCAACGCGGACCTGCACATCGAGGTCGAAGAGCTGCGAAGCATCTGGCATGGGCTGGGGTTGTTGATGCATGAGCAGCCGAGCGGGGCCCTGCGCGCGCGTTTCTATCGCAAGTTGAACGAATCGACAGCGGGTTCGAACAGCGGGAGGCGAGCGTACTGGACCGGCTGGATGATGCGGCCGGCGTTTCAAATCGCCGCCGCGGCAGTCATTTTCGTTGGCGGCCTGGTATTCGGCGAGGTTGTTCACACGGGGCGCTCGTCGTCGCAGGTGGCGCAGTTGCAAAGCGAAGTCCAGAGAATGCGACAGCTGGTTGCTTTGTCTCTGCTGAGCCGGCAATCTGCTTCAGCGCGGTTAGAAGGCGTTTCGTGGGGCAGCCGCATGGAGCGTCCCGATTCGGAGGTTTCATCGGCGCTCCTGAGCGCTCTTAATCATGATCCGAATGTTAACGTTCGCCTCTCCGCCGTGGACGCGCTGGAGGAACTGGCATCCGATGTTCAGGTCCGCAAAGCGCTGATCGATTCAATCGGGGAGCAGAAGTCACCGCTGGTTCAGATCGCTTTGATCGATGCGCTGGTGCAGATTCGCGATCGTGATGCAGGGGGTGAAATTGGCCGCATTACGCACGATGCCACGTATGACAAGAACGTGAGACAGCGCGCGGCGTGGGCCGTCCAGCAGCTTGGACTGACTTACTGAGGAGTAAACATGAAACACGCGCTCTTTCCTATAACGTTAATTCTTGCTTCAGGGTTTCTCTACAGCGCCACACATGGTTCGCAAAACTGGACCGTGCGCGATCAGGAGACGATCGAAAAGACGCTGCCGCTTTCCGGAGCGCCGATGCGGGTGGTGGTCGATAACGTAGACGGCTACGTTCACATCACGGGAAGCAGCGGATCCGAGGTGCGCGTGCGAGCGCATAAAACGATTCGCGCCGAAACCGATTCGGACCGCGATGAAGCGCGCAAAGAAGTAAGTCTCAGCTTCGAACAAAAGCCTGGATCTGTGTCGGTGCGCTACGAGGCGCCATGGCGCTGCGATGGCGACAGAGGTCCGTGCGGGGATCATCACCGGCGCTTTTACAACGTCACCTACGACATCGACGTCGAGGCTCCACGGGAGGCGCGGTTGGTCATCTCAACCGTCAACAATGGCGACGTGAAGGTGGACAACGCAGCAGGTGCGTTTGACGTTCACAACGTAAATGGCGGCATCGGAATGACGGCCATCAGCGGGGCCGGCGAGGCAGTTACAGTCAACGGTCCGGTTTCGGTTCAATTCGCCAGGAATCCGGCGGAAGCGTGCGGGTTCAAGTCGGTCAACGGACCTCTCGACGTATTCTTTCAGTCAAACTTCTCTGCAGACCTGCTCCTTAAAACGATGAACGGAGCCGTCTATACGGATTTCGACGTCACAGCGAGAGCCGCGAAACTAGAGAGCACCGAACAGCGAAACGGACATTTCGTTTATCACAGCAATCGCTCGATCGAGGCGCGCGCCGGCGCCGGGGGTCCTGAACACAAGTTCGAGACACTCAACGGCGACATCCGGATTCACCGGCAAGCGTAATAAGAAAAAAGGAAGGATGACATGACCAGGATTTTGTTAGCGCTGGTAGTGTGCGCAGGCACGATCATTGCGCAGGATGCAGGCGAGCGAAAAATAACGGTGCCGCTGCACGATCCGGCGCGGCCGGCGCAAGTTCGTGCGCATCTGATGTTCGGAGGAATTACTGTCCGCGGCTACGACGGACACGAGGTTCTCGTCGAGACACGAACGCGTCCTGCCGGGGAAAGAGGAGAGGAGCATCGTGAGCTGCCTGATCGCGCGCGCGGCATGCATCGTCTGGAATTGCCCGGCAACTCCGGCCTGGACGTGGTTGAGGACGACAACGTGGTGACGATCAAAACGGATTCCTGGAGGCAAGGGTCGGACCTGGTCATCTCGGTTCCTCGCAAATCGTCGCTCGAACTGAAGTGCATGAACGGCGGAGATATCAACATCGAAGGTGTCGACGGGGAGATCGACGCGGATGATTTGAACGGGAAAGTCGCCGTCAAGAATGTGTCGGGATCCGTGGTTGCACATTCACTGAATGGCGAGGTCACGGTCACAATTGACCGCATTGACACGTCGAAACCGATGTCGTTCAGCACCATGAATGGCGATATCGATGTAACTCTGCCGCCGAGCACCAAAGGCGATTTTCGTATGAAGACGGACAACGGCGAAATCTTCAGCGATTTCGAGGTCAAACTCGATCGAAGCGCACCCATCACTACGAGTGCCTCCGGCAGGGCGACAGACGGCAAGTTCCGTGTCCATATGGACCGCACCATTCGCGGAACCGTGAATGGAGGCGGCCCGGAGTACCGGTTCAACTCGTTTAACGGCAGCATTTACATTCGCGCGAAGAAGTAATCGGTCAGCGCCGATAAAGACGAGATAGCTTATGGACACGCTGCAAGACTTGCGGTTTGCGTTCCGCGCTTTCAGGAAATCGCCCGGATTCACCGCAGTGGCGATCGTCTCACTCGCATCGGGCATCGGCGCCAATACAGCAGTATTCACGCTCACGGATCAGGTGCTGGTGCGCATGCTGCCGGTGAAACATCCGGAGCAACTCGCGCTGCTGAGCGCCGTCGGCCGGCATTACGGCGGCAACATGGGAATGAATCGAATCTCCTACCCGATGTATCAGGATTTTCGCGATCACGAGGTGGAGCCGCGCACAACGGCCACCAATCGGCCTGTGCGCCCGACGGTTTTCAGCGGTATGTTCTGTTTTCGCGAGACAGACTTCAGCCTCAGCTATCGCGGCCGGACGGAACGCGTTTCCGGCGAGTTCGTTTCCGGCAACTATTTCCCGGTGCTGGGAGTTACCGCGGCTCGCGGCCGGCTGTTCACTGCTAAAGATGATTTGCAGCAGGGGGGCCACCCTGTCGCGGTCCTAAGCTATGGATACTGGCAGACACGATTCGCGGCTGACCCGGCCGTCATCGGCAGGAAGCTGATCATCAATGGCTATCCTTTCACCGTGATTGGTGTCGTGCAGCCGGGTTTTTCGGGAACGGATCCGGCATCGGCGCCACAGGTGCGCGTTCCCGTTTCAATGGCGTCGAAGCTAACGACGTACCTCGACCTGAACGATCGCCGCCGCCGTTGGGTAACGGCCTTCGGGCGGCTTAAGGCCGGTGTGTCCGTCACCGAAGCGAAAGCCAAGTTGCAGCCGTTCTTTCATCAGATCTTGCGTATGGAAGTGCAGCAACCGCCATTTGCGAAGGCTTCGCCGTATATGAAAAAAGAATTTCTGCAGATGTCTATGGATGTACTTCCGGCCGCAACGGGACGCTCCAGCTTACGACGCCAGTTTTCGAAGCCGCTGCTGGTGTTGATGGCAACCGTCGGATTGGTA
The DNA here is from genome assembly GCA_963842195.1 of uncultured Acidobacteriaceae bacterium. GTDB lineage: Bacteria > Acidobacteriota > Terriglobia > Bryobacterales > Bryobacteraceae > Bog-105. The sequence goes on along the minus strand of CAWJFN010000013.1, from coordinate 555,640 downwards.
CTGCTGATCGCCTGCGCCAACGTCGCGAATCTGCTCATCGCGCGCGCGACATCGCGGCAGAAAGAGATCGCGGTTCGGCTTGCACTCGGAGCGGGCAGGCGTCGTATCGTTTCACAGCTCCTGGCGGAAAGTCTGCTGCTCTCGCTCGCTGGTGGCCTGGCTGGGCTTGGTCTTGCCGTGGTTGTTGACCGCGCACTGATCGGCTTTCTTCCGCCGAGTTCGGTTCCTCTTACTATCTCCGCCACTCCGGACTGGCGCATTCTTGCTTTCACAGTTACTGTGTCTGTACTCACGGGAATCATCTTCGGACTCTTGCCCGCCTTGCAGTCCACCCGCGTAAATGTAGCGCCGACGCTGAAGGATCAGGCCGGTACCGTGTCCGGTGGCGCGTCGACGAGCGCGCGGAAGCTGCTCGTTGTCGCCCAGGTCTCGCTGTCGCTGTTGCTGCTGATTGCTGCAGGGCTATTCATTCGTAGCCTGCAACATCTGCGCGATCTTGATCCTGGATTTCACACGACAAATCTCCTCGCCTTCAAGATCGATCCAACCTTGAACGGCTATCCGCCCGAGCAGGTCAAAACGTTCTACGGCCGACTCGAAGAAACGCTCAATTCGATTCCCGGCGTAGAGGTTGCGAGCCTGGCCGTCATGCCGGTGCTGGAGGGAGACGAATGGGATCAGTGGGTGACCATCGACTCGTATTCGCCGAAAACAGGCGAACTCCCCGATCCCCACATGAATTTCGTCTCGCCCGGTTATTTCAAGACGCTACAGGTCAACCTGCTAACGGGCCGTGACTTTCGCATCACTGACAGCATGTCTGCGCCTAAAGTCTGCATTGTCAACGAGACCTTCGCCAGGAAATATTTCGGGACGGTCAATGCGCTAGGGCACAAGATCGGTATGGGCATCGACCCAGGGACGAAAACAGATATCACCATCGTTGGCGTGGTGCGCGACACCCGGTATGAAAGCATGCGCGATGAGATACCGACGGAAGTTTTTCGTCCTTATCGCCAAATGGAATTTGCACCCGGTATCGCTGGTTACATTCGCACGGCTCAGCATCCTGACTCGGTCTTTTCAGCGGTCAGAAAACGCGTCCACGATCTCGATGCCAACGTTCCGGTATTTGAGATGATCACGCTCGAGAAACAGCTGGAAGACTCGCTGGTGACAGAGCGACTCGTGGCAACGCTGTCGAGCGGGTTCGGGTTGCTCTCTACGCTGTTGGCCTCCATCGGTCTCTACGGATTGATGGCGTATACGGTGGGACGCCGGACACGCGAGATCGGGATTCGGATGGCGATTGGAGCGGCGAAAAATGATGTGCTCTGGTTAGTCATGCGCGAACTGCTACTGCTTCTGGGTACCGGTGTTGCGGTTGCACTGCCAAGTGCGTTTCTGCTGACCCGATTCGTCCGTTCGCAGCTCTATGGTATTCAGCCGATGGACCCGCTGTCGGTCGCCATGGCTACGATCTCCATTTCCATCGTTGCGCTGCTTGCGGGTTACATACCGGCTCACCGCGCGACCCGCATCGACCCGATGCGCGCGCTGCGTTACGAGTGAAGGTTGGGCCTTGTCGGGCCCGCGATACAATCGTGCAACCCGCGCCGTCATTGCGAGAGCTCGCGGGCGTGTGATTATGCCGAGCGGTTGCGCCAGAACTCTTTCCGTGGCGGTTTGCGTGCTGATCTCTGCGTGTCTGAGCGGTGCAGGTGCGCAGACGCCATCGGGATGGCTTTCGGGCTCGGTGCAGGATTCCTCCGGCGGACGAGTAGCACACGCAACGATCAAGCTTCATGGCGTTGAAACATCATTGAATCGCGCTTCGGAGACGGACGATGCGGGCCTGTTTCGGTTGTCTGATCTGCCGCCGGGGCACTACGACGTGACCGTCAGTGCTCCCGGCTTTGAGGCAACCCGCTCCCAAACGACCGTCGATGTGAGCTCCGGCCGAGACGTGATCGTTACGCTGCAGCCCGCTTCGCCGCGGCAGACGGTTGAGGTGCATGCGCAAGCGTCCTCGATAACGGAGCAGACGATTGACAGGTCCAGCGTGGTTCAACAAGGGACAGTTTCGTCACGAGATCTGGAGACGATACCTCTTGCCCATCGCAGTTTCGCGAATATTGCGTTTCTGGTGGCCGGGACCGAGCCCGTGGAACCCTCTGATCCGACAAAGGCGCGAATCACGGCGGTTTCTTTCGGCGGCAGCTCGGGGCTGAATGATCAACTTTCCGTCGACGGCGGCGATAACTCGGACGATTACATCGGCGGCTTTCTTCAAAACTTTTCCCCTGACGCAATTCAGGAGTTCGCGGTCCAAACGGCGCAGGAAAATGCCGATGTTGGCAGAACTACCGGAGGCGCGGTCGTCGTGTCGACAAAACGCGGCACCGATACATGGCACGGAGGCGCTGCATTTTACGAAAGAGCCGCTGCACTGAACGTGCGCTTCCCGATCGACAATCCGCCGCCCGCTCCAAAGCAGCCGTTTTCGCGCCAGAACTATACAACAACGCTCGGCGGCCCCATTGCGCGGAGTAAGTTGTGGTTCTTTTCGTCTTTCGAGGCTGTTCGGGAGCAAGCCAGCATAGCCTATAGCCCAACGAGCACGCAAGAATTCGATGCGCTCACGCGGCTAGCGGCGGCAGGGTTTATTCCGGGTGTCAGTGCCATCTCGGTACCGAACTCTGTACCGGTTCCCTTTCGTGACTATCTGGCTACAACCCGGCTCGATTGGTCGCAATCGGCGCGATCGCAATGGTTTCTGCGCGCCGCCATCGATCGATACACGACGAACAACGACCTGGTTCAGCAGGGAGCTTTGCCTTCCACCGGAGCAACGTCGCGATCGAGTTATCTGAGCGTCGTTCTGAATAATGAGTACTCGTTCAGTCCTTCGTGGCTCGGGAGCTTCACTCTGGACGCGAGCGAACTGAACCGTTCGGAGACGCGGAATAGCCAGTTCGGATTCGCTCTGGCATTTCCGTTCAGCTCCACCGCGAGCACGATTTCAGGATTCGAAACATTCGGCGATAACCAATTTGTCACGCCTATTACCGCATTTCCTGTGAGGCGATTGCAGGAAAAGTACCAGTTCCGATATCAAATTGCGAACGCGTCAGGCCGGCATGCCTTTCGCGCCGGCGTGGATTTGATCCATGAGCCGGTCCTGAGTGGAGCATTGGCGAGTACAGCGGAGAACCTGACGATCTTTGCCCAGAATCCGTCATTCTACTTAGCAAGTCCGTTGCAGTTCGCAACCGACTTGTCCTGCGCTCCGGGAGCTACTGGTGGAACCACATGCACCAACACCCCGGCATCGAATGGCAGCTTTGTTCAAAATGTGCAGCGCGTTGGATTTTACGCGGAAGACTCCTGGCGGGTAGCGCCACGACTGACTCTGAACTACGGCTTGCGCTACGACACCACGTTTGGTCTGTTCACAGCTTCAGGGCGATCGCAGGCGCAAAATCCGGCGCTGCTGACGATCAACGCGCTTCGTTTACCGCTGGGCGGCGCACCTCCTCACGATTACCGGAAAGCCTGGGCGCCGCGATTGGGCATTGCATATGCGCCCGACCGATCCGGAAGGACGGTTCTTCGCGCCGGGGTGGGCCTGTTCTACAGCGATCTGGCTCAGAACGGTTGGGTTTCGGCCTTGCAGGCCGTGAATGAACCTGCAGCGATGTGCGTCGCCCCGGGTGATCCGGGCTGTTTGCCGGGCGCAGCCGTTGGCGGGGCTGGATCTGTCATCGATCCAAACTACAAAACACCTTACGCAATTCACGTAACTGCCGGCATGGAACACTCTTTCAGCTCTCATTGGGCGGTCAGGGTCGATGCTACGCACGAAGAGGGCGTGCACGCTTACCGCCGCTACGAGTATCAGGCGGGATACACGTTGCGTTCTCCCCTGTTCTCACCCGACTTGCAAACGCAAGCGCTGAACGTTCCTAATCTAAGCGTGTTCCGGAGCGACAATCGCTCGCGCTACGACGCGCTGTCCGTACACGTTCAAGGAAATCTGCCGGGCCGGCTGCACATGGCCGTGAACTATATCTATTCGAAGGCGGAAACGTGGGGTTGTGTTCTCGGCGAGCTGTTCGATTACGTGAATGGAGTTTGTAATCCGCTGAATGCATTTGCCCGCGGCGATTATGGCCCTTCGGGTGAGGACGCGCGCCATCGTCTGGTGGTGGCGGGTGTGTGGAACACATTGGGCGGATTCGAAGTCTCGTTGCTGGGTCAGGCAGAGAGTGCTCGACCGTTCACATTGACAACACCCGTAGACGTGAATGGATTCGGAGATAACGTGAATGACCGGGCCGTGGTGAATGGAACGCAGACGAGCCTGGACGAGTTTCGAGGCACTCCGTACATCCAATTCGATGCGCGTGTCGCCCGTCCGTTTAAATTTCAGGACCGCTGGTCGCTAACACCGTTTGGCGAATTCTTCAACGTATTCAACCGAAACAACCCGGGTGCAAACTACGTGACGAATATCGCGGCGCTGCCTACTCCTGTGAACGATCTCGGGAACGCGACGGCTTTCTGTCTGAATGCTGCCTGTACGCAAACGCGCCTAATTACGAACCTGAATCAGCTGCGCGTTCCTGCGGGTGCGCTGGGCGACTTCTTTGGCCCGGGCACGACGGTGGGCATTCCGTTTGCCGCGCAGGTGGGGATTCGGATCGACTTTTAGGTAGTGGGTCAGTTTGAAATCGACAAGTTGACGATTTCTTCAGCAGTCCACACGTCATCGGCTACACGGGCGGAAATTGCGGGAGTCGTATTCAACGTCTGGTGAACCCGACCGAAGTTGTACCGCATAAAGTAGAGCGCCACCGCAGCGGCGTGATTTTCGATCTTCTTTGAAAATGCATTGGTCAATCGGGTGAACCGGCGCATGGACATCCTCATGCTGAGGTTCTGCCGTTCCGCATGGCTGGTGCTGACATGCATGGGATCGGGATTGCCGTTAATGGCGTGCTTCTCACAGGCGATGCATTCGGCAGGACTGTAGCGCTTTTGGCTTTCAGCCGTTTCGCCATAGATCTTCACGAGCATGGCGTAATCGATATCGTTTCCGAAAGCACGGTTTACAGCCGTAAGGTACGCCTTGTGACCGTCAGTCGTGAGTTGCACGCAATTCGAGAGGCGTCCTGCAAGATCCTCCATGAAGTCGCGCGCTGGAACTGAATCACGCTGGCCAAGCATCCAGCAGGAAACCAGTTTTGTGTCGCCGTCGATGGCCGTCCATGTCCACACGTCACCAGCAATTTGCTTTTGAGCAATCGAGCGGGTAACATTCTTTTGCTTCGCATAAACGAAGGACCAGATTTCGTCACATTGCAGACGCTTGCAGGACAGATTCCGCATGGTTCGATCCATGTACCGGGTGCAGCATGCACCTACTTCCACCAGGAGTTTAACGACCGTGTTTTGGCAACGCCGGTCATACGAACCGTGGAGCGAATCGAACTCCCCTCACAAAGGCATCGAACTACTTGAGCACGGTGGGAGGCATCCAGACGGTTTATATTGACTATTGCTTAACCGCCCACGAATAGTCAACACTAAAACATTACGCGTAGTACTTGTTTTTTTGCGAATTCGTAAGTTCTCCCGAAATGTAAACTATGCTTGAACAGAGGGAACCATTGTGGCGACCAATGTGGCGAGAAAACAGCAAACGCAGTCGCTAGCCAATGCGCCAGTTTTGCGCCTCAGGGTTCGTGGTCCTGGAGTTCGAAGCGGACGGATTTCCGTTCCTGATCTTATCAGGATTTGCCAAGAAACTCAGAATGCTGTAACGCGCCAAGCTGAAGCCCTAGAAGGTCGCAAAACAATTCATCCTGGGCCTACCACGCAACTGATCCGACACGAGTGTACGCTTGAACTCGTCGCGATCAGGAAAGGAAGTACCACGCTTGAGTTTGCACTTGCAAAGCCGCAGTTGTTTCTACCTTTGGAGGAAGTAGGAACATTCGCCACGACCGTCGTTCAGGAACTTGCCGACACAATCAAATCTCTCGGAAATGGGAACAAGAAGACGAATATTGATCCAGGCGTCCTTGGAAGCATCTATGGTTTGGGATCAGTCGTCGCACCGAAGCGAATAACGGGCGTTGAATGGATTTCCCCAAAGCGCGATGGCAGGCAACAAATTAGGGCGATAGTGGACACTATCGTGCGGGAGCGAGCTGCGAAAAGACTCAGTAGTCCAACCAAAGTATCGCGCTTCGTTGATGGAATCCTGGATATGGCAGATTTCAGGCCGAGGGATAGAAAATGTCGCATCGACCCAGCGATTGGAACACCCGTGATGTGCAGCTTTCGACCGGAAGATGAGCATGTGATTCAGACTCTCTTGCGACAGCCAGTTCGAGCGAGTGGGATCGCAACAATTCAGCCCTACACTGGACGAATAGAGCTTCTGGACATTTCCTCGATAGAGGCTCTTCCATCGCTCTCGCTCGGAGAGGGTAATTTTCTCGCTTCACAGTCAATTCAACAGTTGATTGAAGCCCAAAGCGTCAAGCCGATACGTGACATCTCCCGGTTTGCAGGAATCATCCCAGATGATGAGATCGACGATTTCGTATCCGACATTTATCAATCAAGAAAGACTCCGTGAATTCAGCAAGCGCCGCCGAGATTGTACTCGTCGATACGGACGTGTATTCGTACCTCCTCAATGGGAAGGGACCCATTGAGGCTTATCGGCGACATCTAAACGAAAAACATTTAGCCCTATCCTTCGTCACCATCGGCGAGCTGTATTTTGGAGCTTTTAAGAAAAATTGGGGGACTGCAAGAATCGAGGCGCTTAAAGATAGCTTTCGGTCTGTGGCAATTGTTCCGTACGATCTCGAAGTATGCAAGAGGTATGCAGAGATCAAGTCTCAGTTGGAATCAAAGGGCGAACGAATCGAGGACAATGACATCTGGATCGCGGCTTGCGCACTTCGCCATTCAATTCCTCTTGTTTCGAACAATCGTTCCCACTTCGAACGTGTGCCCGGTCTCGTGCTAATTTCAGAAGCCAAGTCGGTGGCAGAGGTCAAGTCTCAGATCAACTTGGAGATCGACCCCATCGAGCCAGAGCCGCAGCCTTAGCAATCTGAGACCTCTTCTTAGAAGACAGTTTTTTCGCTCTCGCCGTTCCACCCTTCTGACCGCCCAATCTTCCCAGCGCTACTGCGTGCGGATTTTTCCCTTGATCTGGATTTTCAAGTGGCGTTCCATCCAGCCTCTCTCCGATGGCTTGCTCAACAACCGAGCGCGCCACGGTAACGAAGTCGTGATCTTTGCTTGAACGCCTAGGCATGATAGATTGTAAGTAAGCGTACGGTGAGCACCGGGTAGCGAAGCAATTGGAGTTGCGGGATGCTTTCTGAATGAATGCATTGACGCCGGCTGAGAGCAAAACAGAAGCAGCAGACACGCAGCGAAGACAGTGGTCAGAGGAAGAGCGCGACCTGATCGTGCGAGCGTCGCTGAAGAAAGGCACGACCGTAAATGCGGTAGCCCGGTTGTACAGGGTGCAGCCGTGGCAGATATATGATTGGCGCAAGAAGGCTCGCCAGGTCGGACGGCAGAGTAAGGCAGCAAGTCTGCTTCCGGTTCACGTCACGGAACCTGATCAAGCCGACAAGATAGAGCAGAAGCAAAGCTGCAGTATCGTCATCGAAGCACAGAGCACGCGCATCACGCTCACTGGCTCGATCGATGCCCTTATTATGCGCACTGTTTTGGAGTGCGTGGCGCGATGATCGCAGCACCAGCGAACGCGCACATTTGGATCGCGGCCGGTGTTACGGACCTGCGTCGCGGCTTTGGTGGATTGAGTGCGCTGGTACAAACAACGCTTGAGCAAGATGCGTATGCCGGCCACGTGTTTGTGTTTCGTGGCAGGCGCGGCGACCTGATCAAGCTGTTGTGGTGGGATGGCGACGGGCTTTGTCTGTTCGCAAAACGTTTGGAACGCGGCCGGTTCGTTTGGCCGAAGACAGACAGCGGCACTGTTGCGCTGACGCGGGCACAGTTATCGATGCTGCTGGAGGGCATCGATTGGCGGCAACCGGCACGCACCTGGAAGCCGGAAATGGCCGTCTAATAAGTAACAACATAAAGCAGTGGATATGTTTCGGTAACACTGCTGACAATGCAAAAAGACCATGGCATAGTTTGGACATGGCTGCCCTCGCACCGCCGGATCTGAGCGCACTCGACATCGATGCGCTGCGGGCTATGGTGCTCGAGCAGCATGCAGTCATTGAACGGCTGCAGACGATGATCGCGCAGCTGCGCCGCATGCAGTTCGGGCGCAAGTCGGAGAGGATCGACCGCCAAGTGGAGCAGCTCGAGTTGGAGCTCGAGGAACTGGAGTCGGCCAAGGCAGCTCGGTTAGAAGAGTTGGAACGCAAGCTGGAGCCGGTGAAGGCGGCTGCTGTCGCGGCGGTCAGGCCAGTTCGGCGCCCGCTACCAAAGCATCTCCCGCGTGAGGTGGAAACACACGTGCCCGCTGAGCCAGGTTGTCCAGCATGCGGTGCCGAGTTGAATAAGCTCGGCGAGGATGTTGCGGAAGTACTGGAATGGGTTCCGGCCAGCTTCAAGGTGATTCGGCATGTTCGGCCGAAGCTGTGTTGCACCAAGTGCGACGTGATCGTGCAAGCCGAAGCACCGAGCCGGCCGATTGCACGTGGCCTGGCAGGTGCTGGACTGCTGGCCCATGTTCTGGTGTCGAAGTATGCTGACCATCTGCCGTTACATCGCCAATCGGAGATCTACGCGCGCGAAGGTGTGGATCTGGAGCGCTCCACTCTTGCCGATTGGGTGGGCTCCAGCAGCAAGCTGTTGGAGCCGCTGAACGAAGCGCTCCGCAGGCAGGTGATGAGCGCAGCGAAGCTGCACGCCGACGATACGCCTGTTCCGGTATTGGAGCCGGGTAAAGGGCGAACTAACACCGGGCGCTTATGGACGTATGTGCGGGATGACCGGCCAGCTGGACAAACGACAGCTCCGGCCGTGTGGTTTGCTTATACGCCGGACCGCTCTGGCAAGCATCCGCATCAACATCTCGCAGCTTTCAAGGGCACGCTGCAAGCCGATGCGTACGCGGGCTTCAATCGGTTGTACGACGGCGGAGATGTGAAAGAGGCCGCCTGTTGGGCGCACGTTCGCCGCAAGTTCTTCGACATCGAGCAGGCGCATGCCTCTCCGCTGGCCGGAGAAGCTTTGAAACGAATCGGCGAACTCTATGCAGTCGAGACTGACATCCGCGGGCGTTCGCCAGATGAGCGAAAAGAAGTCCGCCAGGCTCGATCGGGTCCTCTGATCGCCGGCCTGCATGAGTGGATGCAACAAACGCTTACCAAAGTCTCGCGCAAGTCCGATATCGCAGGCGCCATCAGCTATGCCTTGGGACGCTGGCCTGCCTTGCTGCGCTACTGCGATGACGGCTTGCTTGAGATCGACAACAACGCGGCCGAACGTGCGTTGCGTGCGGTCGCGATTGGACGGAAGAATTACCTTTTCGCCGGATCTGATTCCGGTGGCGAACGTGCTGCGGCCATGTACAGCCTGATTGGCTCGGCAAAGTTGAACGGACTCGATCCGGAAGCCTACCTGCGCTACGTGCTGGCGCGCATTGCCGACCATCCGATCTCTCGCATTCAAGAACTTCTTCCGTGGAATGTCGATCTGGCCGGTGCTGGCCATTCTCGCTCTCACGTGTCCGAAGCAGCCGGGTGACGTCATGCATTGGCAACTCTTGGACTCGAGCGTGTTCGCAGCAGCCGCCTATGCTCCCGCCAAGCAGATACTCTACCTGCGGTTCCGCAGCGGCGAACTCTACCGTTACCTCAATTTCCCGCCAGACCTCTATCGAGACTTCCTGATCGCAGACTCCAAAGGTCAGTACTTCGCTTATAACATCCGTGACCGCTTCACTTGCGAACATCTCACTCGCTCGCGCAGCGCCTCTGCCTCTTCCACCTGACTCCGCAGTTCCCTACCTACCCTGGATGCCTAATATTTGCGACGGCCTTCACCGTACGCTTACGATTGTAAGCCCAAAGAGCGGAATAGAGAAAGAATGCCAGATCCCTTCACGATGCGCATCTTTTTACCCGACGGAGACCCTGAAGGTGTGCGGTTGATCGACCGCATGAACTGGACTGGGCTGGGCATTGTCTTCCCGCGACATAAGTGGTCTGACGTTCGCCTGCGCTCAGAATTCATCCGGGCTGGTGTTTACATTCTGGTTGGCTTTCAAGAAGAAGACCTTCCCACTATCTATATCGGACAAGCAGACGGGGTGGGAGATCGCATTGACGCTCACTACCAGAGTAAGGACTTTTGGGATTGGGCAATCACCTTTGTCTCAAACAGTGGCGGTCTTAATCGTGCGCACGTGACTTGGTTAGAGTACGCTTTGGTGAATCGCGCAAGTAAAGCGAACCGTTGTCGGCTTGACAACGGTAATACTCCCCAGGAGCCGCGTCTCACCGAGGCCGAGAAAGCTGACACACAGGCATTTTTGAAAGAAATCCTTCAGATTCTCCCTCTCGTAGGGCTTCGGGCGTTCGAATTTCCAAAGGCAGTTGCAACCCCGAAAACATCAACAATTGTTCCGCCACCAACACGATCTCAGCAACCACTGTCTCAGCAACCGGACACAATCGTTGTGCCAGCCAAAAAAGAAGGCTTTGAACAAGTTTTTCTTGGACAAAACTGCTGGCATGCGATCCGCATTTCAGGCGGCATGTTGGACAAGGTCAAGTACATTGCGGCCTACCAGTCGCAGCCAGTCATGGCGATTACTCACTATGCGCCCGTTGACCGGATCGAGCCGTATGGCGAAGGCAGTAAATACAAGGTGATCTTTTCGGAAAAGGCAAAGCCGATAACGCCGATACCTCTTGGAGATGCACCGCCGGGATCTATGCAGGGTCCGCGTTATACAACCTTCGCTCAATTGATGACAGCGAAGAAGCTGACAGATCTCACAACTAGGCCATCCGTTGCTGCCGCTAAAGAACCTTCAAACTGACCCACTACCGACTTTTAGCTTTTCAGCCGTCCTGCTAAACGTACGTGAACTGATCGGCTGCGCTGGTCGCCGAGGTTCCGCCCGGCGTGATGACCGTGACATCCACCGTGCCCGATCCGGCGGGTGAAGTTGCGGTGATTTGTGTGTCGCTGTCGACGTTCATCGATGTCGGCAGCGGTGCCGCCGAAGTCGACCTCCGTAGCTCCGGTGAAGCCGCTACCGGTGATGGTGACCGAATCGCCACCTGCTGCCGAACCGCTGGTGGGGTTGATGCCGGTGATCGTTGGGCCGGCCGCATTGTAGGTGAACTGATCGGCTGCGCTGGTGGCCGAGGTTCCTGCCTGGCGTGACGACCGTGACATCGACTGTGTCCGATCCGGCAGGTGAAGTTGCGGTGATTTGTGTGTCGCTGTCGACGCTCATCGAAGTCGCAGCGGTGCCGCCGAAGTCGACCTCCGTAGCTCCAGTGAAGCCGCTGCCGGTGATGGTCACGGAATCGCCGCCTGCTGCCGAACCGCTGGTCGGGTTGATGCCGGTGATCGTTGGGCCGGCCGCATTGTAGGTGAACTGATCGGCTGCGCCGGTGGCCGATGTTCCAGCTGGCGTGATGACCGTGACATCCACGGTGCCTGTTCCGGCAGGTGACGTTGCGGTGATCTGGTGTCGCTGTCGACGCTTATCGAAGTCGCGGCGGTGCCGCCGAAGTCGACTTCCGTAGCTCCGGTGAAGCCGCTACCGGTGATGGTGACCGAATCGCCACCTGCTGCCGAACCGCTGGTGGGGTTGATGCCGGTGACCGTTGGGCCGGCCGCATTGTATGTGAACTGATCGGCTGCGCTGGTCGCCGAGGTTCCGGCCGGCGTCACGACCGTGACATCCACCATGCCCGATCCGGCGGGTGAAGTTGCGGTGATTTGTGTGTCGCTGTCGACGTTCATCGAAGTCGCAGCAGTGCCAGCCGAAATCGACCTCCGTAGCTCCGGTGAAGCCGCTCCCGTGATGGTGACCGAATCGCCGCCTGCTGCCGAACCGCTGGTGGGGTTGATGCCGCTGATCGTTGGGCCGGCTGCGTTGTAGGTGAACTGATCGGCTGCGCCGGTTGCCGAGGTTCCGCCCGGCGTGATGACCGTGACGTCAACTGTGCCCGATCCGGCAGGTGACGTCGCCGTGATCTGGGTGTCGCTGTCGACGCTCATCGAAGTCGCTGCGGTGCCGCCGAAGTCGACCTCCGTAGCTCCGGTGAAGCCGCTGCCGGTGATCGTAACGGAATCGCCGCCTGCTGCCGAACCGCTGGTGGGATTGATGCCGGTGATCGTTGGGCCGGCCGCATTGTATGTGAACTGATCGGCTGCGCTGGTGGCCGAAGTTCCGCCCGGCGTGACGACCGTGACATCGACTGCGCCGGATCCGGCGGGTGAAGTTGCGGTGATTTGTGTGTCGCTGTCGACGCTCATCGAAGTCGCAGCGGTGCCGCCAAAGTTGACCGCTGTCGCCCCGGTGAAGCCGTTCCCGTGATCGTGACCGAATCGCCGCCCGATGCGGAACCGCTGGTGGGGTTGATGCCGGTGACGGTTGGGCCGGCCGCATTGTATGTGAACTGATCGGCTGCGCTGGTCGCCGAGGTTCCGCCCGGCGTCACTACGGTGACATCTACCATGCCTGTTCCGGCGGGTGATGTTGCAGTGATTTGTGTGTCGCTGTCGACGCTCATCGAAGTCGCTGCGGTGCCGCCAAAGTTGACCGCTGTAGCTCCGGTGAAGCCCGTTCCCGTGATCGTGACCGAATCGCCGCCCGATGCCGAACCACTTGTTGGATTGATGCCGGCCACCGCGGGTCCGGCGGTTCCGCCCGCAACCTGAATGAGGCGATAGGCGACATGCTTGTCCTGAAGGACCAGAGTGTCGAGGTTCGTTTCTGCACTGCTGAGCGCGTCCGCCGCCGTGCTCACGAATAGGGCCGCGCACAGCTGCGTACCGGTCACGCCGAGCGCGGTAAGGTCAGCGTCATACTCCACAACCTGCGGAGTTCGTACAGACAAGTCCCCGGCCGGATTGCGATATGGATTTGCTGAGTCAGCGAACTTCCACCCTGTTGAGCCTAGCCAATTGCTCGTGTCGGAGGATGTGATCCGCGCGGCGTAATCCGCCGGAAGCGCGGGAATGCCACCGGTGGCATTTGCCACTAACAAGAGTATTTGCAGGTCAGCGGCTGCAACGGGCATGAGGCTTCGATTATGGACCTGCACGAATACCTGATTAATTCCAGTGACATCAGCAATGTTCAGCGGATTCGGCAGCCCTGCAAATCCCACGTAGTCTTGGGGCACCGGAACCGTCGCACCCGAACTGCGCTGAACCTTGATATCCGCACTTGCTGAGTGGACGACGTTGGTTGTAGGCGCCGTCGGATCCGGCACGTTATCCACCCAGGGAAAGCGATGGCCTCCGACGAGGCGGCCTGAATCCGCGTAGTTTGTGCGTACGTAAATGTCGGGGTCTTGCCCCGTTGTCGCGTTGATCGAAATTTCCCAGATACCCCGACCGTGAGTAGCAGCGCGCAGCAGGCGAGCGCCGGGATGAATCACCAGATCAAGAATGGCCGTTTCCGGCAGTCCCTGCGAGAAAATAACCCAATTCCAGGTGCCGCCCGATTTAACACCCTTCCAGACCCCGACGTCCGAGCCGATGTAAATCGTGGTATTGTCTGCCGGATCAAGAACGATGGCATGAACGGGCGAATCGAGTGTCGCCGCTGCGAGTCCTGCGCTTTGCCAGTTGGTTCCATCGAAAAACCAGACGTGATCGACATTGGCGCCGCCGAGCGTTGCGTAGAGCGTGCCAGCACCAGCATCCTCCACTGCTATGGCCGTAATCGGGTTGCCGGGCAGATTGGTTACCGAGCCGGTGACCTTTGCATTCGTCCACGACCCGCCCGACTGATCGAAGCGCCACACGTTTTTTGCAGTCGCGGCGAAGATAGTGGTCGTCGAAGCAAAGCGGATTGCCGTGACCGGCGCCAGCCCGAAGCTCGCCGGATTCGCTGGATTGAACGCCACGGTGGGGGCTGTATCATCGAGCACGTCCTGACTCAGATTCGTTGCGCCGGAATATGGATTGGTGTTCGTGGGCAGGGTCGTCCAGGTCGCACCCCAGTCCGGCGTAAGCCACAATCGATTCGTTCCGAATGCGAGCAACGTTGGGGGCGACCCGGAAGGAGAAGTTGTGAGCGGCGCGTAAAATCCTGTACGGCTGCTTTCAATGTTCGCTCCGCCCTGGACAGGAGTAGGAGGAAACGCCGCCAATCGGCTCCACGATGTCGCATCCAACCCCCCGTCCGTAGCACTGTCGAGGGCCGCATTAGTGTACTGGCGCATGATGCGCAGTGGATTGTTAGGATCGATAGCGACCCCGCCACCATCCCCTTGCGGCGCTTCGAACCAAGCCGGCTCGCCCCAGAACCGAATACTGCCGTTATCCTGGCAGCCGCCATAGACAACGGAATCGGTATCAAGTCGTTGGGCCAGAGCGTACAACTGCGTGATGTTTAAGCCGACGTTCCGCGGAGCGAATGTAGTATCTGCGCCGCCAGATGTCGAGGCAAACGGGCCGCCATCGGTGCCGACCCAGACTATGCTCGGGTCGTGTGTGCCGTCCGCATTAGTCGCAAACCCGAGAGCATGGCCATCGGAGTGAATTCCCGTCCCGACGAAGGTCGCATTGAGCGAGGGCGTAGCGGTGGCGCCCCCTACCACGGTGCACTTGTTCAGCGTGAGATTGTATGTGGTGTTCGTGGCGTCTAGGGCGGCGCTGCCGGCGAGATATATCGTTTCGGCACTGCTCGGATCGACGGCGACCACGAGGTCGTACCAGCCCTGAGTACCCAAAAGATTCGCCGGAACACCGGAGACGCTTTTGAACGTAGTGGCAGAGGTGCTGTCGATGCGAAACAAACTTCCATCGGCAGCAAGGGCGTAGACGACCGACGTATCGTTTTCTCCGCCGGCGAAGGAAACACGGCCGCGACCTGGACGCCGAGAATCCGGCCAATGCGGTCCAGGTTGCGCCGGTATCGTTACTGACATAAACCTGATCAGCTTGAAAGGCAAGATAGTAAGCCTTGGTACTGGCGGCACTGGAGCCGACTACGATGAGATCGGTTGCAAAACCACCCGCATTCGTGAAGTTCGGACTGGTTACCTGGTTCCAGTTGTCGAACGGGGCGGATGCGGGCCTGCTGAACAGTCCCTTTGTAGTAGCCGCGAATACCTTTGAGGAATCGTCGGGATCGATCACGATCTTATAAACTTCCGCGCTTGCGAGGTTGGTTCCCTCGAGAGTAAACGTGGCGCCGCCATCCGCCGATGACTTTATTCCCACGCCAAAATAGCCATCGAGGGCGCCTCCAGGCTCGCCGGTTCCGACGAAGAGAATGTCATCGCTCGCGGAGGCTCCGAACCGCACGGCGAGCGCGCCAACGGACAGTGAGTCTGCTTCGAGCTTCGGAGTGAACGGCGGGGTAGTCGCAATCACAGCGAACTCATCGAGCGGATTCCAAGTTGTTCCGCTGTCGCCGGTGGACCAGACTCCGCCGTTTGCCGCTCCCACGTATACTCGTGTACCTCCGGGTCCCACGGCGAGCGAGCTGACCCGCCCGCTGACCGTGGGCAGCCCGGTGGCTTGGCCGTGCCGGATAACCGAGGGACCGAGCGGGGTCCAGTTCACTGCTCCGGGACCGCCGGGCGCCTGCGGAGGAGCGGGAATACCTCGCTCGAGGATGCGCATTTCGAGCAGCCGTTGGTGTTCGGCGCGGCGCTGCCGGGATGCGCGCAAAACTCCGGCACGAATACCGCGGCCGTCCGGTCCAGTTCTCGTCGACATGAACCAAAGCCTGCGGCCACCGGGGTTATCCTTGAGTTCTATCTCGGTGCTGGGCGCCAATTCTGGTGCCGCTCCATGTGCCATGATTTCCTCCGTCGGGAACTTTATTTGGCCCTAAATACCGGACCGCTCTTGTCAGTAGTGGCTATTTAACGTGGCGGGATTTTCGGCGCGCAGTTGTGAAGTAAAGAACGAGCGCGATAATCAGCGCAATGAGATAGGCGAGTTCCGTTGTGCCGCTGCCCGCATCGGGCGAGATATGAAACAGACGTTCAATGAAGTCCACGCAGGCACCTCGCGGCAGATATCATGGCGCTACCCTGACAGTTTTGCTCAGAAACGGGAAAACTTGTCGAGCAAGAACTATATCACGTCGGAGGGCAAAGCCGTTTACTTGGCTGCGCCGGCCAGATACTCTTCGTAGCTGCCGGCGAAGTCCTCAATCCTGCCGTTGTCGAAATGCCAGACGCGAGTCGCGACTTCGTCTACCAGGTCCTCATCGTGAGTTACCAGCAGCACCGTGCCTTCGTACTTCTGCAGCGCCACATTCAAGGCGTTGATGGATTCCAGATCCAGGTGGTTCGTCGGTTCGTCAAACACGAGCACGTTCGGCTTCTGCAGCATCAGCTTGCAAAAAATCAGCCGCGCCGCCTCTCCTCCTGACAACGCATCGGTCGGCTTCATGCCCTCTTCGCCACTGAAGAGCATCTGCCCGAGCAGGCCTCGAATCTCCTCTTTTGATGCTTGCGGGTCCCAATCGTGCAGCCACTCGGCGACGGTCGTGCCGTTGCGAATACTGCTGCGATGTTCTTGCGCAAAATAACCGATCTGCACTTCGTGGCCCCAGGTGACTGAGCCGGAATCTATACTGACTTCCGGCGTATCGACCCCCGGACCGTTTGCGAGCAAGGCCTTCAGCAGCGTAGTTTTGCCTGCGCCGTTGCGGCCCATGAGCGCGACCTTTTCGCCCCGCTGCAGCGCGGCGGAAAAATTCTTGATGACATGCACATCGCCGTAGGTCTTATTAACGCCTTTGAATTCCAGTGCGTGGCGTCCCGACGGCCGCTTCATGTCGAAGCGAATGTACGGCCGTTGTATATTCGATCGCGCGAGCTCTGTGGTCTGCAGCCGTTCGACTTCTTTGCGGCGCGATGTGACCTGGCTGGCACGAGTGCCGGCCGCAAAGCGCGCGATGAACTCGTTCAACTGTGCGATCTTCTTCTCGCGCTGCGCGTTCTCGGATTCGATTCGCGACCGGATCTGCGTCTTCTGCATCACCATATCGTCGTAGCCGCCCGGATACGTGATGATCGTCTGATAGTCAATGTCCGCGGTCTGCGTGCAGACACTGTTCAGGAAGTGCCGGTCGTGCGAAATCACCACCAACGTGCCGTCGTAGTGGGTCAGAAAGTTTTGCAGCCAGTGGATTGATTCCAAGTCGAGATAGTTCGTCGGCTCATCCAGTAGCAGGGCTTCCGGACGTCCAAACAGCGCTTGCGCCAGTAGCACCCGAACCTTTTGGCCGCCCTGCAACTCGCCCATTTGGCGGTGGTGAAAGGGTTCGGGAATGTCCAGACCATCCAGCAGTACGGCGGCGTCGCTCTCAGCCGAATACCCATCCTCCTCGGAGACAGTCCCTTCGAGCTCGCCGAGACGCATCCCGTCTTCATCCGTCAGGTCGGCCTTTGCGTACAGGGCCTCACGTTCCTCGAGTGCTTTCCACAGCGGCAGGTTTCCCATGATCACCGTGTCGACGACGCGATACTGGTCGAACGCAAATTGATCCTGGCGCAGAATACCGAGTTTGCGCGGCCGCACGATGGTGCCCTTCTGCGGCTCGAGCTCGCCCGAGAGCAGTTTCATAAACGTAGACTTGCCCGCTCCGTTCGGACCCGTCAAACCATAGCGGCGTGCCGGCAGGAACGTGGTGGTCACGTCCTCAAACAGGATCTTGCCGCCGTAGCGCATGCTTACATTACTTGCTGAAATCATTGAAAGAAAAACAGGTGGGAAATTCCAGTTTATCCTAGCTGCGCGCCTGCCGCCGGATAGCCCTGTTGCTTTCCCACTGGAAGTGTGCCAGAATACCTGTGGGAAACCCAATAATCTGAATGAAAGACAAAACTGATGTCCTGCAAGGCACGCTGGCATTGATGGTGCTTAAAACTCTGGATGTGCTTGGACCCTTGCACGGCTATGGCATCGCCCGGCGCATTGAGCAAATCAGTGGAGATCTTCTCACCGTAAATCAAGGCACCCTGTATCCCGTTCTCCTGAAGCTGGAACAGGAGGGTTCGATCGCGTCGGAATGGGGGACCTCGGAGAACAACCGTAAGGCCCGCTTCTACCGGCTGACGCGCGATGGGCGCAAACAATTGCAGGCTGAGACCCGCGGTTGGGAGACGACGGCCGCCATCATCGGACGCTTCTTTGCCGCAAAAGCGGAGGACTTCCAGTGAAACCGTTGCGGCGATTCCTCAAACGGCTGATTGCCTGGACGACTCGGCAGCGAGGCGAAGAGCGATTGCGGGATGAAATCGAGGAACACCTGGCTATGCAGACCGCCGAATATATGGCGGGCGGCCTTTCGCGAGATGAGGCGCACCGTCAGGCGGTGTTGAAGTTCGGAGCTGTGGAAGCGATACGGGAAGGCTATCGGGACCAAAGAGGTCTACCGATTTTGGAATGCCTGCTGCATGACATGCGCTACGCGTGGCGGCGCTTGCGAAACGCTCGGGTGTTCACGGCCACTGCAGTCGTGACTCTCGCGTTGGGAATTGGCGCGACCACTTCGATTTTCACTTTGGTTTACGCCGTCCTTATGAAATCGTTGGCAGTCGCGAAACCCAGCGAGTTATATCGCCTCGGGAAAGAAGCGCGGTGCTGTTATAACAGCGGTTACAGCCAAGATAAAGGGTTCTCCCTGGTCTCGTACGACTTGTACAAATACTTTCGGGACAACACCCACGGCTTTTCAGAGCTGGCGGCCTTCTCGTCAGTGGAGCCGCTTTTTGGCGTCCGGCGCGCAGGTCACGGGGAGGCGGCCGAAAGCTACCCCGGCGAGTATGTCTCCGGCAATTGTTTCGTGATGTTCGGCTTAAGAGCATATGCAGGACGCGCGCTTACTGCTCGCGACGACCAACCCGGCGCAGCGCCGGTTGCGGTGATGAGCTACCGGTTATGGCAGCAAAGGTATGGATTGGACCCGTCGGTCATCGGAAGCGCCTTCGATTTGGATCAGAAGTCATTTACTGTGGTGGGAATCGCTCCCCCGGGTTTCTTTGGCGATCAACTTCGTAACAATCCTCCCGACTTTTTCCTGCCGCTAAACACGGAACCGATTGTGGAAGCCGATGCCGATCTGAATAAGCACGATCTTCACTGGTTAGATCTGATCGGACGCATCCAGCCCGGCGCCAATGCTGTGACCACACAGGCAGAAATGCGAGTCGAACTTAAGCAGTGGCTACGCTCGCACTGGGGTGAGATGAGTGCTGACGATCGCGCGAAATTTCCGGCGCAAACCCTGTTCCTGAGTCCCGGCGGCGCGGGAATAACCAGCATGCGTGACCAATACGAGCACTGGCTTCAAATCCTCATGCTGGTGACAGGCTTTGTACTTCTCATCATCTGCGCCAACATCGCTAATCTCATGCTTGTGCGCGGCATGGAGCAGCGGCAGCAGACGTCATTAAGCATGGCTTTGGGAGCGCAAGCGCGTCGACTGGTGACTCAGGCCCTAACCGAAAGCATTTTGCTCTCGCTTCTTGGCGGTGCGGCGGGTTTGATGATTGCATTCGCGGGCACCCGTCTGATATTGCATTTCGTATTTCCTAGTGTTGGCCACCTGGGAGGCATAGCGATTGACGCCTCGCCTTCCATGCCGGTCCTGCTTTTCGCCTGCGGTGTTTCATTAGTGACCGGAATTGCATTCGGAAGCGCTCCAGCATGGATGACCACGCGAGTGGATCCGATCGAAGCCCTGCGCGGGGCCAGCCGTTCAACGGCGCGTACGCACTCGCTTCCGCGAAAGGCACTTGTGGTGTCCCAAGCTGCTCTCTCGCTGGTACTCCTATCAGCGGCCGGTTTGCTCACTGCGGCACTACACAGTCTCGAGAGTCAAAAACTAGGATTCGATCAAGACCGCCGCATCGTTCTGAACATAGAGCCGAGACTTGCCGGTTACGGGTACGAACAACTCACGCCATTCTACCGTCGCATCCGTGATTTGCTCTCGAGCATTCCTGGTGTATCGGGAGTCGCTCTCTGCACGTATTCGCCTCAAAACGGTCCGCAGTGGGGCGGCCCCGTGTGGGTGGATGGAAATCCGGCTCCGAATCCCAATGACAACAACCTGGCTGTCTGGGATCGAGTCACAGCGGGATACTTTGTGGCCATTGGAAACCCCATTGTCCGAGGACGCGGCATCTCCGAACAGGATACAGCCACGTCACGGCACGTGGCAGTTATCAATGAGGCATTTGCCCGGAGGTACTTCAAGAATGAAGATCCGATCGGAAAGTATTTCGGCCGACAAGGTATCGGATCGCAGCGCCAGTACGAAATTGTGGGCGTTGCGAAAGACATCCGCACCTTGACGGATAGCCTCGACAAACCGGTGATGCCGTTCTATTTCTTACCTGAAGCCCAACACGATCTCTCGCCAGATGCCGGGTACAAGGAAGTCTCTCCCGGGTCGCATTTCCTGCATGACCTTATCATTACGTCGAGACCCGGAGCCGGGTTGTCCGATGCCAAGTTGCGTCATGCTATGACTTCGGTAGACCCGAATCTGCCGGTGATCGCAATCCGCACGCTGGAAGAGGAAGTGGCTGGCCAGTTCACGCAGCAGCGGCTGATTGCGCGGCTCACCTCGCTGTTCGGATTTCTTTCGCTCATCTTAGCTTCGATTGGACTTTACGGAGTTACTGCCTACAATGCAGGATGCCGGACCAATGAGATCGGAGTACGTATGGCGCTCGGTGCTAATCGCGGCGACACTGTAGCGCTGATATTACGCGGGGCATTCATGCTGATTCTTCTCGGGCTAGCGGCCGGGTTGCCATTGTCCTTCGCCGCAGGCCGATTCCTGGGGCATCAGCTTTACGGCATGAACCCGTACAATCCCGTGGTCATGATCGCGGCCGTCACAGCGCTCGGGGTTTCCGCTTTCGCCGCAGCTTTGATTCCGGCGTTGCGAGCAAGTTCAATCTCCCCGCTCGACGCACTACGCGCCGAGTAGCGCGCGTTCGCTCTCAAAACAGTGGATTCTGCGAACCGGCAAAGCGCATGCGCCGGGGGATCTGAAAGTATTCGAAGGCGCGCTCGGTGGCGACACGGCCCCTCGGAGTACGGTCGAGAAAACCGAGCTGGATCAGGTACGGCTCGTACACCTCTTCAATGGTGTCGCTCTGTTCGTCTATCGAAGCCGCAATGGTGCTCAGGCCGACCGGGCCGCCGCCGTATTTACCGGCAATCGTGTTCATGATCTTCTGGTCGATTTCGTCGAGCCCGTAGCGATCGACTTTGAGCAGATCGAGCGCAGCTTTGGCGACGTCGTGATCGATGTGTCCTTCGGCGCGCACCTGTGCGTAATCTCGGACACGCCGCAGCAGACGGTTCGCGATACGCGGAGTTCCGCGCCCGCGCCTTGCAATCTCGTGCGCCGCATCATGCGTGATCTGCACTTCCAAAAGTCCGGCAGAGCGTTTGACGATACCGCTGAGCGTCTCTTCATCGTACGGATCTAGCCGGAGCACAATCCCGAAGCGGCTGCGCAGGGGAGCGCTGAGCAGGCCTTGCCTGGTGGTAGCGCCGACAGCGGTAAAGGGCGGCAGCGAGATTGAGTGCGTACGCGCACCGGGTCCGGTTCCGATCAGAATGTCGAGCCGAAAATCCTCGAGAGCCGAATATAGAATCTCTTCGATATCCGGGAACAAACGGTGAATCTCATCGACGAAAAAAACCTGCCTCGGCCGAACGTTGCTCAGAATGCCGGTAAGGTCGAGCTTTTTCTGCAGCACCGGGCCGGCGGTTTGATCGATCAAGACCCCAAGTTCCTGAGCAATGATACCGGCGAGCGTTGTTTTGCCGAGACCCGGGGGGCCGCAAAGCAGAACATGGTCCATCGCCTCGCCGCGCCGGGTAGCCGCCTCAATGGCAATGGCGAGCTGTTCGCGGGCGTGCGGCTGCCCCGCGAAATCGTCAAGGCGAGTGGGCCGAAGAGCGGCTTCGAATTGCCGCTCATCCTCCTGTTGTGCTGCCGAAACTGTTCGCTCGGGCATACCTCACCCAAGTTAGCGTATAAGCGACAGGGAGGCCCGAAACAGCGCTTCGAAGCCGGACGGAGCTTGCTTTTGCACCGCTTTGCGCACGGCTTCCTCCGCCTGCGCACGCGAACAGCCGAGATTCTGCAGCGCTGAAAGGACATCCTGCTCGATACCGGTGAACCCCGGCGAGACATCGCCCCCGGCCGGTTTGCCGGGAGCCGCCATGCCTGTGAGTTTGTCCTTAAGCTCGAGCACAATGCGCTCCGCGGTTTTTTTCCCGACTCCGGGAATCCGTACCAAGCGGACCAGGTCGCCATTCCGTATAGCGGCGACGAGATCCGAGGTGGCCAGTCCCGACAGCACAGTAATCGCCAGCTTGGGCCCGATTCCGCTGATGGAGATTAAGCGCTCGAACAATGTTTTTTCTTCTGCGGTGGCAAATCCGAACAACAGAAGCGCGTCCTCACGAACGTGAGTGTGAATCCGCAGAGATGCAGCGCTGCCGATGTCCCCTAAGGCTGTATACGTCGAGATCGGAATCTGAACGTCGTAGCCTACACCCGCCGAATCGATGATGACCTGATTGGGATGCTTTTCGAAGATTGTGCCGCGCAAATGGGCGATCATGGCGGAAACACCATTATGTAATCCGCCTGGAGATCAAGTTACGGCGAGTCTCGGCGGGCGGGCTAAGTGCCCGCGCCACCTACGTGTTTTTCTGAGATGAGCCCGCTCCAGCTTTACTTTGTGCCCCGGCGGCTGCGGCGGATGCCGTTCCTCTCGATGCGTTCTGGGTTCCCGTATCCGTATTGATTGGAATTTGTTTGCGGTTGCTGGTCTGTCGCGGCACGGGGACATTGATTTCGAGAACGCCATTGCGGTATTGCGCCTGAATCTGGTCAGCGTTGACGCCTTCAGGCAGTTGAATCTCGCGATAGAACTGGCCGTAGCGGCGCTCGGAACGATAAGCGCGGCCGAGGTGGTGTTCGTGTTCCGATTTGCGCTCCCCGTGAATGATTAAGGAGTCGTTGTTGATCTCCACCTTCACGTCTTCCGGATTGAGCCCCGGCAGTTCGGCGCAAACTTGCAATTGACCTTCCTTTTCGGCCACTTCGATGGCCGGTAACCAGCCAGCGCCGGTACGGCCGCCCGCGCCCGCGGCATTTTCACCGAAGAAGCGGCCAAACGTACGATCCATTTCCTCGCTCATGCGGCGCATGGCCGTGAATGGATTGTTGAAGAACTCTGCAGGATTGAGAGAAAACGCGAACGGATCCCAATCCCTCTGGCGCGACACGGCCGATCCCGCGCCGGATGCGCCGCCCTGCTTTTGAACCCCGGTTTGACCGGTGTCTGATGTCTGCTGAGAAGACTTGTTGATGTTTACATCTGCCATAGTTGCAGTCTCCAAACAATGGACGCGAAACGGGGACGCGATGTATACGCGTGGCGCTTCGTGCGCCGGACGGCCCCTCATACGATCGGTTACACTTGCAGAAAAAGTTATGGCGCTGACACAAGCTCAGATAGCCGCCGCGTCCGCGGTCCGGTTTCAGAACAGCACGGATGTTACAAGCTTTTTCGAGCGCGCCGCGGGCAGCGAGTATATCTCCTGGTTCCAGCGTGCCTGCGCCAATCGTGGCGTATGGGCGGGTGGTTTTTTGTACTCTAACGACAACGTACGGACGCGCTTCAACCTGATATGGGACAACATTCCGATGATCTTCGGTCAGCCCTCGATCAATCTGCTTCAGTTCAGCGCTCTGATGAGCGTGCTGACGCAGGAGGCGGGAGCGGAGCTGGACGGCCTCTGTGAGGAATGCGGGTGCGCCGGACATCCGGGTCTGGCGTACGCGTTCGATGAGATCGCAGGCAAGAAGCACACCTACAACGCCGCACCGGCCAATGTACTGGCCGGCGATCTTTTTTTTCGGAATGACGATTACTGGCGCGCCCACCAAGCACTCGCGGGAACCGCGGAAGTGGCAGCGCATCCCGAACTGAAAGCCGTGTGGAACGGGAATGTGTACCCGCAGAGTCAGTTTTCCAGTTCTACAGACCCGAACGTCACCGGCTTTATACAACAGGCCGATTTTTATAAGTTCCGCGGCCGTGGTTTGATCCAGGTCACCTGGCGCGCGAATTATAAGAAGATCGTCCAATACGTTCAAAGCTACAGCGGCAATCAAGCGACCATCTTGCGCTACAAAACCGCATGGTCAGCCGCGTCGCCCGATACGGTTTGCACCACTTCTTCCAATGCCGATTGGGATGCACTGTTTCGGGAATCAGACATGATCGTCGCCTGCCACGCCATCAACATACATAACCAGTACGCCGGCAATTACTTGGATCTCTCCAGCAGTTTGGAAACGTTCAGCGCACAGGCGCCTCACAATCCAGGGTCGGTCTACAACATGGGTTTGCGAATCAACGGCAGCCAAGCCTATGCTCAGAAGCTCAGTGGCCGCGTGCAACAGATCCTGGAGGCATTAAATTACTCCGGTTAACCGCTCGCCCGCGAGCAAAGGCATCACAGAACCACGACCGAAGGGAGTGGTCGGCGCACGCCCGTTGCGCCCCGAACCCACTCCCAAGCGGGTCACGCCCTTATCATGGGCGCTTGGCGCGTTGCAACTTGACCGGGAGTTTGTAGACTTCGCTGAACGCCGCCGCAGCTTCGCTCGCAGCCCAGACTTCGAGATCCACATCGGCCTGCGAGTCGACACGAAGGGTAACGGAGCCATCCTGGAGCCCGCCGTACACCGCTTGCACCTTTTGATCCTGGCCGCGGTCCAGAGCGTCGGCGATCCGGAGAATGGGCGCGAGATTAAGTACCAGCCGCTTCGAATCGGCATCCAGCGCCTGAAAATGAGAGTGCCGCGGCTGCGGCATCGACTTGCGATGAAAGCGGCACAATGCCGCGATACTGAGGCGCTCTTTGTCGGTGAATCCCGGCATATCTGAGTTGGCGACGAGATAGGCGGAGTGTTTGTGATGGCTCGTGTCGCTAACGAAGTGGCCGATATCGTGCAGCATCGCCGCGGTCTCCAGCAATTTGCCTGCTTCGGGTGCCATCTTATGCACGGGTTGGAAGAGTTCGAAAAGCGCATGCGAGAGATCGGCCACGTGACGAGCGTGTTTCACCGCCACGCCATAACGCTTCGCCATGGCCTCAACAACAGTGCGTTGCTCGCGCGACAGCCGCGAGAGTTCACGGCCCACGCCGCGGGCGGCCAGATCGGCGACGATTCCATCCCGGACGCCGGCGACGCAATAATAGAGCGATTTGAGATCGAACATCTCGAGCGCGCGCAAGAAGACGGCCGCCCCGGCGGTGACGATCTCCGCGCGGCGTGGGCCAATGCCGGCAATTTTGCGCCGTTCGGCGAGCGGGCTTTTTGTCAGCACTGCGTATAGGTCGCGGACTTGTCCGATTCTGGCGGCGGTGCGGTCGGCTTCCTCTCTGCGGCTGCGCGCGATCCCGTTTGCGGCGGAAACAATGGCCGCTGCCGTGGCTGACGTGACGATCGTGCGCTGGAATTTCTCTGCTCCATGCAGCTTATGAAACCCGAAGAGTTTCTCGTCAATGTACGCGTGCAGGCGATGGATTTCGCCCCCGGCAGGGGGATCGCTTTTGAGAAAGACTTCAGTGAGGCGCACGGCGCCAAGCGGTTTTGAGACAGCGTCAATCAACTGCCCGTTTTGGGAGACGATCAGTTCGGCGCTGCCACCCCCCACATCGATGACAAGCGTGCGTTCTTTCGGCCGCGGCCAGCGTGCTTCGACTCCCAAATGAATCAGCCGCGCTTCCTCAGGGCCTGATATCACCTCAACGCTCGCGCCGAGAGCCGCGCTCGAACGCTGCACGAACTCGGCTTGGTTACCAGCATCGCGGACCGCGCTAGTGGCCACGGCACGCACGCCAACGACATTGAAGCGCGAGTAAGCGGCGGACATACGCTCGAGAGTCGCGCACAAGAAATCGAGCGCCTCGTCGCTGATGCGCCCGGAGCGGAACACGCTTTCACCCAGACGCGTAACCTGGCGATCTTCCGCAAGAATGTTCGTCGCTTCGTTCGTCACGTCCGCGGCGAGCATGCGGACGGAGTTGCTTCCGATATCGACGGCGGCGTAGCGCGGCATACTCGCTTTATAGCAAGGCATCATTGATAGCCAGCCATGCCGGCGCGGCTCGAAATTGCATCGCGGCGGCTTTGCTACAACTCACTTGAAGGGAGTTATTGCTTGGACGTGACCCGGGCCGACTACCTGCGGCATTTCGAGAGCCTTTCGGATGCCGCGCTCCTGGAGACCAACAGAGCGGATTTGGTTGAGCTTGCGCGGACCTGTTATGACGAGGAGGTCGCCAAGCGAGGCTTGTCGATGGATGTAGCCGCTGAAGCTCTTGAAAGGGATGCCGAACACGCGGCCGCCAGCGAAGATCTCGCGGTGGTTGCGACATTCTTATTTCCGCCGGAGGCCGATGTCGCACGAGCGGCTTTGCAAAGTGCGTCGATTCCCTCTTATCTGTCCAGCGAGAGGGATGTCGGCGTGTGGGGTCTCACCAATGATGGCAGCGGGCTGCATCTGATGGTTCCCGCCGGAATGGTGCAACAGGCACGCGAGGTGTTGGAGGCTGGCGCAGTCTCCGACGACGAACTTGCCGCCCAGGCCGAGGCTGCTGTTACGGACACTGGGGAAGGGTAAGTGGTATCAGTTCTTCACAGGAAGTATGAGTGGTACCACAAAACATTGACCATTCCGGTCGGACCCGTTTATACTAGGCATGTCAATTTAAACGTACTGACACAGAGCAGAGAAACATTGAGTTAGGAATTCTCCGCTAATTCCAGTAATATTCCAGATGTTTTTCAAAAACCTGATCTCAAACCCGCGTCGAGCGGCCGCAGCGGCCCTGATTACTACGGCTTTCGCGAGCTTTTCAATACTCGGCAGCACGCTCAACACCGAAGAAGGCTCCCGGACCGAGAACCTCGATGCCCAGTTGGCCGCGGTCCTGCGCGCCAACCACTTCACTGGAAAAATCGAGAGCACTCTCGAAAAGAGGCTTGGCCGCAAGCTAAACCCCGACGTGGCGAAAGTTGGCCAACTCCTGTGGTTTGACACCATTACCGCTCTCCACGACGACAATACCTGCGCCGGCTGTCACGTGCCGTCGACCGGTTTTGGCGATCCACTGTCGATTGCCGTCGGCATTCAGAGCAACAAGGTTGCCGGTCACGCCCGGGTAGGACCGCACAACCAGCGGCGCACGCCGAAGACACTGAACATAGCCTTCTACCCCGCGTTAATGTGGAACGGCCGTTTCAATTCGATTTCGGGAGACCCGTTCGACAACAGCAAGGGCTTTAAGTTCCCGTTGCCGGAGGGCACGACGCGCTTCGGGCCGAACGATCCCATCATCAGGCACTTGGCTCAGGCGCAGGGCGAAATGCCGCCGACCGAGGTCACGGAAGTTGCTGGATTCACAGGCACCAAGGGCACGCCGTATTCGCTGGGGCCCCTGTTTGATCAGTTTGACGACGGGAAGGGCTCCCCATTGCCCATTCCGGACGCGCAGGGCTACCGTAACGATCCGATACGCGAAGCTGTGCTGAAGCGCCTGAACGCGATCGACAACTATCGCAAGCTGTTCGGAAAGGCGTTTCCGGCCGTCGAGGACGGAGCCCCGATAGACTTTACGATGTTCGGCCGCGCGATTGCGGAGTTTGAGTTCACGCTGACATATGCGAACGCGCCCATAGATCAGTTCGCCCGTGGCGATCGCGATGCGATGACCCCTCGTGAGAAACGCGGAGCGCTCTTGTTCTTCGGCAAGGCGAACTGCGTTAGCTGTCACGCTGTGGCGGGCAAGGCTAACGAGATGTTCAGCGACTTTCAGGAATATAACATCGGCGTTCCACAGATCTGCCCACATTTTGGAAAGGGCCTTGGCAATGTCCTTTTCGACGGAGCCGAGAATGAGGATTATGGTCTCGAACAAATCACGAATAATGATTCGGACCGATACCACTTCCGGACCGCACCGCTGCGCAATCTGGTCATCCAGCCCGCGTTCATGCACAACGGTTCCTTCACTCGCCTCGAGGATGCCATCCGGCATCACCTGAACGTGTATGAATCCGCGCGCAACTACGATCCGGCAAAGGCAGGAGTTGCACCGGAGCTGCGGGAGAAAGGGCCGGTCGAGCCGGTTCTTCTGGGCGTTGATGAACAGCTGAAGAAGCCGATTCAACTGACGGATCGGGAATTTGACGATTTAGTCGCTTTCGTCCGTGATGCCTTGCAGGATAAGCGCGTAACGAAAGAGAACATGTGCGCCCTGATTCCTGATTCCGTCCCCAGCGGCCGCGCCATGTTGAAGTTCCCTGGTTGTCCCGCAAACGAAAAGCACTAAAGTACGCCTTCCCGCGCGGCCAGGCAGGTGAAACCCTGAACTGGCCGCGCAAAGACCGCCCAGCACCTCCCGAGATCCGGAATAAACGCAATCGAAATTATTGATTGGTAAATCCAGCTCTGGACGGTTTACCATAGGTTTTTCACATTAGCCGGGCAGCCAAGCTGCGCTCTGGTCGACACAGCGAAGTAAAGCTTCCGCCGCAATTGCCAGGCAGCGCAGTGCGTTGCCCCATTAGAAGATCAGTAGGCTCACCACGTCGGTCAGCCGGGCACTCCGTCGCGTGCCGCATTCGACTTTTCCTGAGAGGAACCGAATCAGCACGCGTGCCACAAGCCACCTTCGTCGCCATTCCAGCTCCAACTTGGACTGCGGCTATCCGCAGTTCAACCCCGTTTGAGCGGAGCTATGTCTCGACGTAGAGACCGGTAAGTCCATTCCCGTAGGAGAAAAAACTATGCCAGAGAATAACGCGCCAGAAATGAAACCCACTCTGGGTCTCACTGGCCTGACGATGAACGCCATGGCCCTGATCGCACCGGGAGCATTCCTGTGGCTCACCTTTGCCATCCAGGGAGCAACCGGCAACACAGCGCCTTCCATGTGGCTGGGTATCGTGCTCGCGCTAGCACTCTGCCTTGCAACGGCCGTTTGCTACGCGGAGATGGCAAAGCTGTACCCGGGTACCGGCAGTTCGTATTACTTCGCGGAACAGTCATTTCTGAACCACGCGAGCGCGTGGCGCATGGCCCGGCTTTCCAAATTCATCGTGGGTTGGGGCTCTCACCTTTACTACTGGATCTACCCGGGCGTCATGGTGGCGGTTATGGGTGTGCTTTGCGGCTACGTGGTCGGGACAATCTGGCCCAGTTTCATGAGCGCGTCTACTCCAGGTCCGGTGTTTATGGCCTTGATTGCGGTTATCTTCTCGTTTGTTGTCGCGTATATCGCAAGCCGCGGTATTAACGGCGCGACTTCAGTCAATATCGCGATCAACGTGATTCAGATTTCGGCCTTGCTGGTCTTTTCCGTCATGGCTCTGGGATACCGGATGAATCATTCTCCGGGCAGCGTTGCCTACCAGTTCGATTCGACCTCTGGAGAGGCCTATACATACGAGTTCGCGACCACTAAGACCACGGCAAACGGTCAAACGACCGAGACCATCGACCGCGATGCAAGCGGCGTGCCGAAACCAAAGCTGGATGCGGCGGGCAAGCCGGTTCCATTCCGCATCACCTATCCGGCGGCAGACGAAAAGGGGAACTTCCTATCGCATCCCAACGCGGGTTCGGTAGTCGGGATGCACAACTTTGGTTGGGTGTTTGTCCAGGCTACCGTTGCCATTCTTATCCTGGTCGGATTCGAATCGGTGACAGCCATGGGTGGAGAGGCGAAGAATCCAAAACGAGATGTCCCCATCGCAGTAATTACTTCGCTGTTGGTGCAGGGAGCATTTTGCTACTTGATAGAGTATTTCGCCGCGAATTATTTTCTCAATAGTGGCTATGCTATGCCGAGCGCGACGGGTTCCGCCGCGCCCATCGGCGACATGATGGTCGTAATCGGTGACGCCATCTTCGGGCAGGGCCATGGCCGTGCCTTCATGCTGGTTGAGGCGTTCACTGTGTTCCTGGCCATCATCGGCACCACACTGTCCTGTATGAATACGGGCGCTCGCGTGACGTACGCGATGGGCAAAGATCAGGAACTGCCTGATCACTTTGGTGCTCTCCACGCCACGAACCTCACGCCGCATCGTGCTATCTGGACACTGGCCGCGATTTCCGCTGTCATTGGCGTCATTGGTGTCTCGCTTTTCCTAGGCGATGCCAGCGCGCCTTCCGATGCCACCATCGCGGCTCTACCGCACGGTCTTTTTTCGAGTGTCGGCTACCTGAGCCATGACAAAATGGCGGCGCTGCCAAACACACTGTTGCTGGTGACGCTGTCCTCGAATTTTGGAACCTTCCTGCTCTACATGTTGAGCTGCGTCATCTGCATCGTCGCGTTCCATAAGCACCCGCTTTACAATCCGGTGAAACATCTGATCATTCCTGTGTTCGGATTATTGGCGAATCTCGCCTGCATGGCGTTCTATCTGATCGGACCGTTTATGGGCTTCGGCACCAAGATGGAGCCTCTGCTTGCGCTGGGAGTTGCTATCGTCTGGGGCTTGTACGGTGGCATCTACTTCTTCCGAGCCTCAAAGGCGACCGGCAGAACA
The DNA here is from genome assembly GCA_963842195.1 of uncultured Acidobacteriaceae bacterium. Lineage (GTDB taxonomy): Bacteria > Acidobacteriota > Terriglobia > Bryobacterales > Bryobacteraceae > Bog-105. The sequence continues at coordinate 524,778 of CAWJFN010000013.1, read as the reverse complement.
ACCCTTATACAGCGCGACTTAGGCGCCCGTATCGCGTGATTCTCAAGCGCCGCGATGGTAGTAAATGGACGGGCCGAAAGGTCCGTCCATTGCTGTTTCTAAAAGAGCGAAACAGGTATGATCGAGCGGTATAGAACACCCCACAGCCCCCTCCCGTCACCTGCTCCGCTTTCGGAAACCTCGATGTTAGATCTCGATTTCGCACAACTCTCCGACACGGGCCGGCGTGAACACAACGAGGATTTTGTCGGCTACGTGTTGCCGCGCGATCCGAATCACGCTCGCGAGCACGGGTGGTTATTCGCGATTGCCGACGGCGTCGGCGGGCACGACCGTGGCGAAGTTGCGTCGCGCGTCGCGGTGGAGACTTTGCTTGAAGGATTTCAAAGCGCCAACTCCGGTGAGCCGCTTACGGGTCTGCTCCCCAAACTGGTGCAGCGCGCGAACACGCGAGTGTATGAGACGGCGATGAGCACGGGGCCGGGAGGCAGTTCTATGGCCAGTACCATCGTCGCGTGCGCACTGCGATACGACCGGGCTGTGATCTCGCACGTAGGCGATTCGCGCTGCTACTTGATCCGTCAAGGCTACGCGACGGCAGTCACCCGCGATCATACGATTTCGGCGGAACAGCTGCGCATGGGTGTGATCACTGCGCGCGAGGCCGCCGGATCGCAAGTCGCACATGTTCTGAGCCGATCGGTCGGAAGCGGAATGTTCGTAAGCGTTGAAACGACGGAACACCAGTTATTCACAGGCGATGTTTTGCTGCTCTGCTCCGATGGTCTGCACAATTGTGTGGATGCGGACGAACTGCCCGATTTCGTTGCGCCGGCAAATGATCTTGACGAATCGGCGGCTGCTTTGGTCTCCCTCGCCAACACCCGGGATGGAGGCGACAACATTTCCGTGCAGTTGATCCGCATCAAAGGCGTAGAACGCGTGGGTATGTATCGCGGCAGGCAGTACAAGCTTCGCTAGGCTGGTTGTTAGCCCATGAATCCTCTCCGGCCGGGTGAGACACTCGACTCCTACCGCATTGATGCGTTAGTTGCGCGAAGCGGCATGGCGTCCATCTTCCGTGCTACCGACCTGCGTACGGGCACGCAGGTCGCGCTCAAGGTGCCGCATCCGGAGGTTGAGAGCGACCCGGTGTTCTTCGATCGCTTCAAGCGAGAACAGGATATCGGCACAAAGCTGGATCACCCCAGCGTTATGAAAGTGATGGCCGACGGCCAGCGCAGTACGGTCTACATGGCTATGGAGTGGGTGAACGGCCGGTTGCTGCGGGAGATTCTGAGGGAAAAGGGCAAGCTTCCGGAGGAGCGGGCTGTTCGCATAACGATTGGTATTTGCGACGCTCTCGAATACATTCACCAGCATGGTGTTGTCCATCGCGATCTGAAACCCGAGAACATCATGGTGGATGAGCAAGACCATATCAAGCTCATCGATTTCGGCATTGCGGGCCAGGAGGGAGCGCGCCGTCTGACCTTTGCCAAGCTGTCGAACTTAATGGGGACGCCCGATTACATTTCCCCTGAACAGGTGAAGGGCAAACGCGGCGACGGACGCAGCGACGTATACGCGCTCGGGGTGATGCTTTATGAAATGCTCACCGGGCAGGTCCCATTTCGCGGACCGAATGCGTTCGCGATCATGAATGACCGGCTGCTCAACAACCCGGTGCCCCCGCGCGAACTCAATCCGGAGATCTCACCACAACTGCAGGAGATCATTTATCGTGCGCTTGAGCGCGACCCGAAGAACCGCTACGCATCGGCGCGTGAATTTGGATGGGATCTGATTCATCAGGACCAGATAGGCGTAACCGACCGTCCTGAACTTCGCGATTGGAGGCACAGGCGCTCGCCGCTGCATCGGCGCATTCTCTTGTACGCCGGACTGGCTATGATCCCGGTCGTGGTCTTCGCCCTGCTGTTATACGTCGCACGACACTAAGTACTCGAATACGCGCCCGTGCCCGCAAAGCTGGTGAGTAGCTAACGCTTTACCGCGATCGCTGAAATTTCGATCCTCGCTCCGTCGATCAGACCTGCTACTTGCACCGTGGCGCGCGCCGGTTTCGGATTCGGCATGAGCTTCTTATAGACTTCGTTCATCTTCGGCACATCACTCAAGTCCGTAACGTAAACGGTGACCGAAGTTATGTCGGTCATCTGAAAGCCTGCTTTCTTAACTACTCTTTCGATGGCCCGAATCGCGTTCGTCGTTTGTAGAGTGATATCGGTTCCCGTGACTTTGCCTCGCGAATCGGGGCCTTGCTGGCCGGCAACGAATAGAGTGTTGCCCGCCACATATCCCTCGCTGAAGGGCATTCCCTCGGTAAAGCCGATAGCGCTGTTTTGAGCAAAAACGCTGCCAACGGTGCAAAGTAACATCACCCCAGCCATCCACGGACGCTGCTGGAAGCTACGCGCGCATTTTTCCAGGTTCCATTTTGTGACGCTTTTGAGCATAGAAGATTCTCTCATCTTGCTCCTTTCTCTCATCGCGGGATGTCTCTATTCCGGCGCGGCGCGCCTGCTCTGTTGACCCTATGATCACGTTGCGCGAAGGCTGATTTCGCGCGCCTTAAGGTTTCAACGCGCTAACTACTCGAACGGCGATTCATCGTCACCGGTATCGACAGCCAGGTTCTCAAATTTCGTATACCGGTTCAGAAATGCCAGCTTGGTGCGACCGGTTGGGCCATTTCGCTGCTTGGCCAGAATCAGTTCCGCGATGCCTTTGAGACTCTCTTTGTCCGGGCGATACACCTCTTCGCGAAATATGAACGCTACCAGATCGGCATCCTGCTCGATCGATCCGGATTCGCGAAGATCGCTTAACATCGGGCGGTGATCTCCCTGCCGCGTTTCCGGTGCGCGGCTGAGCTGCGAAAGCACAAGGAAAGGTACTCGCAGCTCCTTGGACATCAACTTGAAGCCTCGCGACAATGAGCTGATTTCCTGTACGCGATTTTCGAACCGGCCCCGCCCTTGCATCAGCTGCAGGTAATCGATCACCACCAGTCCAAGATCGTGCTCGGTTTGGACCCGCCGCAGCTTGGAGTGCACGTCCATCAGGTTGGTACCTGCCGTGTCGTCGATAAACAGCGGCGATTCCACCATTTGATACATCGATTCCTGCAGTGCGTGGCGCTCGTCCGAGTTCAGATAGCCGGCACGGAACCGCTGCTGATCAACCCGCGCCGCGGCGCATAGCATACGCGTCAGCAGAGACTCCTTTGACATCTCCAGCGAGAACACGGCAACCGCTTTCGGAGCCTTTGGATTTGTCGCCACGTGTTGAGCGATATTCAAAGCCAGTGCCGTCTTACCCATCGCCGGCCGCGCCGCCAGGATGAACAACTCTCCTTCGCGCAGACCGCCAGTCAGCTCATCGAACTTCAGGAAGCCAGTGCTGATGCCCTTAATGCGTTTGCTTGTGTCGAGAAACGCATTGATGCCGCCGTCGTATTCGGTGATGATTTGGGCTGGAGTCGCGAGCGAGTTCTTCGTTTGCACGTCGCCCAGCTTCATGAAGGCGTTTTCAGCCGCGTCCAGAATGTTTCTGGGGTCCTCTTCGCCCGTCAGCGCGCGATTCATCGTGTCCTGCGAGACCGAAATGATCCGGCGCAGCAGCGCCTTCTCGCGCACGATGTTGACGTAGCTCTCCAGGTTATGCAGCTGCGGAAGCCCGTCATCCAGCGAGACCAGGTAGCTGAGACCATCCACCGACTGCAGCTGGCCCTGCTTCATCAACTCATTGGCCAGCGTCACGCGATCGATTTTTTCCCCGCGCTCATGCAGTTCGCCCATACGCAGGAAAATACGTTTGTGCTTTTCCAGGCTAAAATCGTCGGCGGTCAGCGTTCCCGCAACCTGAAGGAATGCGTTTTCACTGCTCATGATGGCGCCCAGAACGAAACGCTCGGCGTCGATGTTATCCGGGAGCGGATGATCCAGCGTAAGATCGCGTGCAGACATGGAACGACTCGATTACCTTAACCGGGACCCGATGAACATCTCAAGCCCTCTCTTTGAGGAAAGTTGATATCCACAGCCGCCATCCAAACCCGCAGATGCCGTTCGCGATAGATAGTCGAGCTTTCCACAAGCTTTCCTCAATACATTTTTATCCGAAATTGTTGCAGCCGTGTTGCCCCTCACGCGTAAAGGGGTGAAAATCCGATACGGCGGTACAGGCCTCATCACCGCGAGTTTCGACATCGGGTTCTGTAATCTGTAAGGAGCACCTATGTGGAGCGATCGTAAACCGCAGGAAAATTCGAGAACAGCCCCGGCCCTCGGCAAAGCGGAGGTGCGGGCAGTGGGGGCGTCTGCGAATAGCGGCGGAACAGCTGCGGCAGCCGATTCGCGAGGCACTACCATCGTCGGCAAAAGCATGACCATCAAAGGTCAAATCAGGAGCGCTGAGCATATGCACATTGCCGGCGAGATTGATGGATCGCTCCAGCTGGCCGGCTACGATCTGACCGTGACCGCCGAATCCAGAGTGCGCGCCGATCTGACCGTGCGCGAAGTTGACATTTCAGGCAGCGTCCAGGGCAATGTGGATGCAACCCGCAAGATCACCGTGCGAAAAGGTGGGAAGCTAATCGGAGACCTCCGTACACCCGGCATCGTGATCGAAGATGGAGCCTACTTCAAAGGCAATATCGAAATTGTGACTCGCGAAACGCACCAAAATGGCGATGAGGCTACGGCGGCGGTCACCCGTGCCACCAGCGCGAGCCCATGACCATCACCCTGACTGGTGCCCGGGGCGGGACTTGAACCCGCACTCGCCTTGCGGCGAAAAGGATTTTAAGTCCTTTGCGTCTGCCAGTTTCGCCACCCGGGCTTGTCACTTCCATCACCGTGGTGCGCCCTCGATCCGGCAGGTTCTCCGTTCCAACCTTGCCTTATTTCGCACTCCGGTGTCTTAGTTCATCATAGTTAACGCGCCGAGGCGGTCCTGACAGCTGCCGGCCCACGCAACGATGAATCGAGGTAAAGATTTGGATATGCAAAGTATTCAGGCTGACTGGCCGCGAGCCAACGTATTTTGCGGCGGTTGGGCTCTGCGCGAGCGCCAGGTCTTCGATCCATAAGATTCCGCATAGACCCGGGTGAACATGGCTCCGAAAAAGAAGATCTGCGCGGAATAATAGACCCACACGACCAGAGCGACCAGCGATCCGGCCGCGCCATACGTGGAACCCACCGCCGCCGTGCTCAAGTAAACGGCCAGCAGCGACTTCCCGATGGTGAACAAAAAGGCGGTTACCGCCGCGCCGATGCCGACATCGCGCCAGTCGATCGGCACATTGGGCACGAATTTGTAGATCAAAGCAAAGAGCACTGCCAGCGCAAACAGTGACACAACGAAATTGGCGACTTCGGCCAGAATGGCTGCGGGCAGCGGCACAAAGTCCCGCGCGAACTTTTCCACTACCGCGAACCCAGCGCTCAACAGTAGCGATGCAAGCAGCAAGAATCCGAGCGCCAGCACCATTGCAAAAGATGTGAGTCTCTGCTTCACCATACCTCGCCATCCACCGCCCGGTTGCGGCGGCGCGTCCCAGATATTGTTCAGTGATTCACGTAATTCGAGGAACACGCCCGACGCACCGAAGAGGAGCGTGACTAGCGCGATGATCGTCGCGACAAATCCGCTCCCGGCATGGTGTGCATTGTCAATCAGGCTTTGGAGCGTGTTTGCGCCACTCGGTCCCATCAGCTGTCGGGTTTGCTCCAGAACCTGACGCTCAGCGGAACTGCGGCCAAGAACAATTCCGCAGATAGCCACAATCAGAATCATCAACGGCGCAATGGAGAGCAGGGAATAGTAAGCGAGCGCGGCCCCCAGGCGTGGTGCATTATGAGCACTCCAGCGAGAATAGGTAGCGCTTAATAGCGCCTTCAGGGTTCCGGCCTGCATAGCATCCTTGCCGATACTCTCTACACACTCTAACCCACCTGTCGTGACGCACATGTAACGGGCAACTTGAAGCCAGCGTCAACGAAGTGCGTTGGACAGCGTCACAGGCAGTTCGGCACTGAAGCCGTTCCGAATCTTAGTTGCATGGAAAGAACGCTGCATCCATCAAGATGAAGAGATTTCGATCTTTGTGCCGCCTGTACTTGCCGATGCTCTCCCTGATCCTCGCATCCGCAGGTCCCGCCAGCCCCCAGCAGGAGTTTGAGGGCAAAACCGTAGTTTCCGTTCAGTACGAACCCGTTAACCAGCCGATCGACCCGCACGATCTCAAGAACATGCAGTTGGTGGAAACCGGGCAGCCCCTCAATCGGATGCAGGTGGCGGCCACTATTGACCGGCTCTTCGCCAGCGGCCTGTACGACGACGTTCAAGTGGACGCCGAACCCAGCGCCGATGGCGTGGCGATCCGCTTCATCACGCGTGCGCGTCTGTTCGTGGGGCATGTAGGAGCGACGGGAAAAATCTCCGATCCGCCCAGCCGCGGCGTCATTCTAAGCGACGCTCAACTGTATCTCGGCACACCGTTTAACCCGGATGATGTTGAAACCGCCAAAAGCAGCATTCGGAGAATCATGAAAGATAACGGTCTCTATCTCGGAGATGTCGGCACTGCAACGATTACTGATCCCGATACGCACCAAGTGACGATTCGCTTTCTGGTGAACGCGGGCAAGCGCGCACGCTACGACACGCCAGTAATCAAAGGCGACACAAAATTGTCCGACAACACCATCATCCGCGCGACCGGCTGGCGCATTCCAGTGATTCACTGGTGGCGCCAGGTGAATGCCGCTCTCACCGATAAAGGCACTTCCGCGATCGGCCAAAAATACGCCAAGCAGGGCCGTCTTACGGCCACCGTCAATGTAGATCACTACGAGTTTCAACAAGACCGTAATCGGCTAAAACCTACTCTCGACATCAACGCGGGACCCAAGATAACCATCAAAGCCGTTGAAGCGAAGCTCTCTAAAAAGAAGCTGCAGAATCTCGTACCCGTGTACCAGGAGGGATCGGTCGATAACGATCTGCTGGCGGAAGGCGCGCGCAACATCGAGAATTACTTTCAATCGCGCGGCTATCCGAACGTTGATGTCCTTCCAAGGGAAGAGCCGGTCAAAAATGACCAGCAGGTGATTAATTACTACATCACTCTCGGCCCCAGACGGCGCCTGATGCACATCGAAATCCTGGGTAGCAACTATTTCTCGCGCGACGCACTGCAGGAACGGATGTTCCTGCAAACCAAGTCTTTTCTTCTGAAATACGGCCGTTACAGCGAAACGTTTCGCGACAAGGACCAGGACGCCATTGAAAATCTCTATCGCGCGAACGGCTTTCGCGACGTAAAGGTCACATCCTCGGTCGAGACCAACTATAAAGGTCACGAGAACGATCTGGCGGTCACGTTCCGCATCAGCGAAGGGGCCCAGTGGAAGGTGGCGAAGCTCAACATTGTTGGCATGGCTCGGCTCAGCATTGATCCTATCCACGATCAGCTTTACTCAGTCGAGGGCCAGCCCTATGCCGATGTCAACGTCTCGTCAGACCGGAACAGGATTCTCGAGTACTACTACGATCATGGATTTCTGAAAGCGACGTTCGCATATAAGTACACTCCTGGAGCCGATCCGAATACCATTGATCTCACTTACTACATCACCGAAGGACCGCAGGAGTTCATTCGTCAGGTAGTCCTATCCGGTCTCAAGACGACCAGGCCCGCACTCGTGCAGAAGACGATTAATCTGAAGAGCGGCGACCCGGTTTCACTTTCGAAGATGAATGACATCTCGCGCGAGCTGACGGATCTGGGCGTCTTTGCCAACGTGAACAGCGGATTGCAGAATCCGAATGGAACAAGTCAGTACAAATATGTCCTGTATGACTTCGACGAAGCTGCGCGATACTCCTTCAACGTAGGTTTCGGACTCGAGGTGGGACAGTTCGGCCATACCACGAATAATCTTTCTCAAGCCGGCGGGGCAAAGAGTGCGGCACCCATCGTGTCCTTCGATGTGAACCGTCTCAACTTTCGCGGCGTCGGCCAGACGATCTCCCTGCAGACCCGCTACTCAACTCTCGAGCAGCGCGAATCGCTCAACTACATTGTTCCGCGATTTCTCGGTTCGTTGAATCGGACTGTTACGTTTTCGCTTCTCTATGACACGACGCAGGATGTACAGACGTTTTCATCGCACCGGGAAGAGGCTTCCGTTCAAACTGCGCAGCGCTTTAACCGGGCATCAACACTGCTGCTGCGTTTTTCGTATCGGCGGGTCAGTGTAGCGAACGTCAACATTCCGGCGTTGCTGGTTCCAACGCTCTTGCAGCCGGTGAGATTAGGAGTTCTTTCGTCGAGTTACATCCAGGATCACCGGGACAATTCTGCGGATGCGCACCGCGGCTTCTGGAATACGCTGGACGCCGGTGTCGCGGGCAATTTTTTTGGTTCGCAGCGCAGTTTCCTTAAAGTTCTTGCACGGAATGCGACCTACACACCCCTCGGCCATAACCTGGTGCTCGCGCGCCAAACGCAGATCGGGGTGATTACTCCTTTCAATATTGCCAAAGGACTTACCAGTTACGACGCGATTCCGCTGCCGGAGCGCTTCTTCGGTGGCGGCAGTGTTTCCATGCGCGGCTTTGGTGACAACCAGGCCGGTCCGCGTGACATCGGCACAGTGAGCGAATCTCCTGGAACGGCCGGCTCGCTACCGACAGGCTTTCCCATTGGCGGCGATGCGCTGTTCTTTAACAATGTCGAGCTCCGGTTCCCGCTGCTTGGCCCCAATATTACGGGCGTGTTCTTCGAAGATATGGGCAACATCTACACCCGGCTCAGCGACATCTCGTTTGCCTATCATCAGCCGAACAACGCGGATTTCAATTATGCGGTGCAGGCGCCCGGATTCGGAATCCGTTACAAGACACCGCTCGGGCCCGTTCGCGTGGATTTCTCGTATGCCATGAACCCGGAGAGCTACCGCGGTTTCAGTCGTAACGAGACTACCCAGGATTTGTTGACCTGTAACTCGACTACAATTGGCGTGACGCCAAACTGCACTCCTGGTCCACAACGGCTCAGCCATTTCAATTTCTTCTTCTCCATCGGGCAGGCCTTCTAATGTGCAGTCGGCTCACCGCAATGTTGTTCGTCGCTGCTTCCCTCGCCTGCGGTGTGATCATCGATCGTATCGCAATCGTCGTGGGGAACGCAGTTATCAAGGACAGCGATATTGAGCGTGACATCCGCGTTACCGAGTTTATAAATGGAACCCCGTTGAGTTTGGGCGAGGCACCGCGCAAAACGGCGGCCCAGCGGCTATTGGACCAGGCATTTATCCGGCGTGAGATACGCCTTGGGGACTATGCGATGGCAACACCGGAAGAAGCGGACCAGCAGCTCGAAGATCTGAAGCGACGGCGCTTCAAATCGGACACGGCCTACCAGGTTACGTTGCGGCGCTACGGCCTGACTGATCCGGATCTGCGATTCCAGTTTCAATGGCAGCTCACGGTTTTACGATTTGTCGATGTCCGTTTCCGGCCGGCGGCTTATGTCAGCGACGATGACGTGGAGAAGTATTTTCAGGAGCACGAGGCTGAACTTAAGCGTCGCTATCCAACTAAGTCGGATGACGAGCTGAAGTTAGAGGCTCGCAACAACATCTCCGGAGAGAAAGAGAATCAGCTCTTCTTTAATTGGCTGGATGAGCAGCGTAAGAGCACCACGGTGAAGTACTACGAGGAGAATCTTAAGTGAGCAGGCCCAAAAAGATTCTTGCCATCGTTGGGGCGAGCCTTGTCGGTCTCATTCTCGTCTTGATCATCGGAACCATGGTTATCGTCCAAACACCGTGGTTCTCGAATTTCGTGCGCGAGAAAATCATTGCCTCAGTCGAGGAGTCGACGGGAGGGAACGTGGAGCTTGGCTCATTCCATTTTGACCCTTGGCATCTGACCGTGACGATACGCAATTTTGTGCTGCATGGCACGGAACCGAAAACAGCCGATCCGCTAGCCCGGGTTGATTTGCTTGAGATTCACTTGAAGCTTTTCTCCGGGATTAAGCATACGGTGGACCTCGCCTACATCGGAATTCAGAAGCCTCAAATTGATCTGATCGTTTTTCCCGACGGTAAAACAAACATTCCGCAGCCCAAAGTACAAAGCAAATCGAGCAGTGGAAATGGTCTGGAGACGATTATCGATCTGAAAATTGGCCAGTTTCAGATTCAGAATGGATTGATTGAATATCTGCAGCAAAAGACCGCGTTCAGCGGCCGCGGCGAAAATCTCCGCGCGCTGCTCAACTACAACGTTGTAACTCCAAGCTACCAGGGCAATCTTTCCATCGATCCATTGATCTTCACCGAAGGCCAGCGGCCGCCTCTGAACGTGCATGTGAATTTGCCGATCGCGATCGAGAAAGACGCCGTTCGTCTGGCCAACGCGAGCTTCAAAACGGATGCCTCTACTATCGCCGTGAACGCGTCGCTGCAGCAGATGAATGCTCCAGTCATCGATGCTAAGGTAAACGCAAACGTTTCGCTGCCGGAGGTTCAGCGCAGCTTTGATGTCCCCATTGATTCGTCCGCAAAAGGCGCGCCAAGCAACCTTAACGCCGAGCTGTCGGCGCACATCGATCAGAAAAGCAATACGCTGCAGGTGCAAACCGCGCACCTCGCGTTAGGCCGGACGACCTTTCAGGCCTCAGGTAGCTTGCGGGATCCAGCCAATCCGAACGGCGCGGCGCGATTCAACGCGAATCTGGATCTTGCGGAACTGGGCGAGCTGCTAAAGGTGACATCGACTCAGGCGCGGGGCGCCGTTCTGGTCAACGGCAACGCCCGGCTCGACGCGCAGAATAATTATCTGGTTAATGGGACAATCAACAGCCGCGATGTCTCGATTCGCAGTGGTACGACGCACGTCTCCGGTGTAGACCTGTACACGCCCTTTCACGCCGATCCGTACCTGATTAGCCTTGACGGTCTGAAACTGGATGCGCTGGGCGGCTCCGTTTCCGCCAAGCTCTTCATCGAAAAGATGCAGACGCTTAGCCTCGAGGGCACGCTAAAACATTTTTCGCTGCCGGTGCTTACAGCAGTGGCGACCGGAAAGCGTCTGGGGTACGACGGCGCCATCAACGGCGCGCTTAGAGTAAAAGGCGATCTGAAGGCGAAAGGCACAACTGGATTCGATGCTCAGACTGCCCTAACCATTGTGCCGGGAACGCGCGGTGTTCCAGTAAGTGGCCGCATGGATGCGAGGTACGCCGGCGCAAGTGACACGATCGACGTCGGCGATTCGTATCTGGCATTTCCGAACTCCCGCTTAACTCTCGCAGGCGCATTGAACAAAACGCTCAATGTGAAGCTGGTATCGCATAATCTAAACGATTTTCTGCCGGCGGCGAACTTTGGCGCGAGTAAGCCAGAGACCTCATTGCCAGTCACATTAGAGCCAAATGGGTTAGCGACGCTCCAAGCCCAAATTACAGGCGCTCTGTCGACGCCGCACATCGCGAGCCACCTTACAGTCTCAAACTTCGCACTGCAGCAACGTGCGTTTAATAACTTGTCGCTCGATCTTGCAGCATCCCCGTCAAGCGCCGCAGTTACAAATGGAACTCTGACCCGGAATGCTTTGCGCGCAACGTTCGACGCCTCCATCGGTTTACGTAAATGGACTCCGGAGCCCCGTTCGCCGTTGGCGGCGAATGTTGTACTTCGCAACGCCAGCGTGACGGATCTGCTGGCGCTCGCCGGCGAGAGTACGATTCCGGCCAGCGGCGATATGTCGGCCGACATCCATGTGAACGGCACCTACGGTGATCCGCTGGGCCAGGCGACACTGCAGGTTGCCAACGGCACTGCCTACGACCAGCCGTTCAATCGTCTATACGCCCAAGTTAATTTGGCCGATCAGCTGATCACGCTGTCCCCGCTGGAGCTTGCAAGCGATGCGGGCAATATAGACGTAACCGGCCGGTTCGAGCATCCGCGAGATAGCTTTACAATCGGAAACGCGCAAGTCCACGTTACATCATCAACACTGCAGTTATCCAAACTGAAGAAACTGCAGCAAGAGAGCCCGGGAAGCGGAGGAACCGTCCAGCTGAGCGCCGATGCCGCGCTGTCGCTTCGTGAAGTCGACAAGAAATCCACTGTGGATATTCAAAACGTCAGCGCCGATGTTAACGCTCGCGCTTTGCGTGTTCAGAACCAGGATGCGGGCGACCTGAGTCTCATTGCACGTACAAACAATCGCGTTGTGAAGTATCAGCTGACATCGAACTTTGGCGGTTCAAACGTAAACGTCAGAGGTAATACGAGCCTGGCAACTGATTATCCGACCACCGCAGACGCGTCGATCCAAAACCTTTCGGTGCAGAAGGTGCTGAGCATTGCGGGGCAATCGACCATTCCGGCAAGTGGAACCCTTTCGGCGAACGCTCACGTGAGTGGAACCATGAAGGCGCCTAACGCCAATCTCGACTTCACTCTTGCGAAGGCAACGGCGTATGAAGAAACCATCAACCGTCTCACCGGATCAGTCCACTACTCGGATACGCTCGCCGAGATTCCGTCGTTGGAACTGGACACTCCCGCCGGGAATTTAACGGCTTCTGGCACGTTCACACACCCAGCCGGAGACTTCAATGCGGGCTCACTGAAGCTCAATGTCAAGTCGACCGATATTCAGCTTGCGCGCATTCAGCACGTGCGCCAACAGCAGCCAACGTTAGCAGGAACAGTACACCTTGCCGCTGATCTCTCGGCGAACCTGCGTGAGCAAGGCGGAAGCCGCGAGGTCCTGATTACGAATCTGAACGCGGACGCGTCTACAAATGCGCTTCGCATGCATGATCGCGATCTCGGTAAAGCAAATCTGACCGCAAAAACAACCGGATCGAATTTGAATTTCAAATTTGATTCTGACATCGCTCAGAGCCAGATTCACGGCGCGGGTCGAACGGAGCTGAGCGGGCAGTACCCAGTGCAAGCGACGCTGACGTTTTCAAATATTCGCTACGCGAACCTGGCGCCTTTCATCGAGCCGGACCCTAATGTGAAGCCGGCATTCGATGCGCTCGTGGAAGGCGAAGCGTCAGTTAATGGGCCGATGCTAGATACAGACGCGATCAATGCTCGTTTGCAATTGACTCACCTGATGGCGCAAACCAGCCCGACAGGATCTCCAACTGGCGCGCCTGCCGGAAAGAGGGTGGCGATTGAGAATCAGGGCCCAATCATTCTCGCCTTGAACCACTCGGTGCTGAACATTCAACAACTTCATATTGCCGGTGCGGGCACCAAAGTAAATGCATCCGGTACCGTGAACCTTAAGAACGACGCTGCTCCGATGAACCTGGCGATGGATGCCAGCGTCGATCTGACGGTTCTGCAGGACATAAGTCGTGATTTCTATTCGAGCGGTAACGTCAGCATGAACGCGGCGGTTCACGGTACGTTCGCGCAGCCGGTTGTAAATGGCCGCGTGGAACTGAAGAACGCCAACGTGAACTACGCCCAGGCGCCGAACGGAATTTCGAATGCCAATGGAACTATCTTGCTGAGTGGTACTGGCGCGACTATTCAAAACATTACGGCAGATAGCGGTGGTGGAAAGATTGTCCTCACCGGATTCGCTGGACTGACTGGAAGGGCCATAACATACAACGTCAAAGCGGCGGCAACGCGCGTTCGCGTGCGTTATTCCGGCATCAGTATTACATCGGATGCTGCGATATCGGTAACCGGTAACTCGAACCGGTCATTAGTATCAGGCAACGTCACAGTGCGGCGAATCGCCTACAACTCATCTAGTGATGCCGGATCTCTGTTATCCAGCTTTGCCTCCACGCCGCCCTCGTCGCCAACCGCCCCTTCTCCATTTCTAACCGGCATGCGGCTGAATATCCACATCCTGACCGCTCCGGATCTGCGCGTCATAACAACATACGCAAACCGGCTAAACGTCGAAGCTAATCTCACCGTTCGGGGTACCGCGATTGAACCGGGGATGTTGGGCCGCGTGGTGATCACTGACGGCCAGCTTGTGTTCTTCGGCAATACCTACACTGTGAACACCGGCGTCGTAAACTTCTTCAACCCCACCGATATTCAGCCTGTTCTTAATGTGTCACTTGAAACATTGGCGCAGGGTGTCGATGTAACTCTCGGAGTATCCGGAACAATGGAGAACCTGCAGTTAAACTACCGGTCCGATCCACCCCTTACTTTCGAGCAAATTGTGCAGCTTTTGGCGACAAATACGACACCGAATGATCCCAACATTGTGGCAAACCAGCCGCCTGCTCCACAGCAATCAATGACTCAGATGGGCGAGTCTGCAGTTCTGGGGCAGGCCGTTGCCAACCCGCTCGCCAGCCGGGTCCAGCGCGTGTTTGGATTGAGTCAGTTCAAGATTGACCCGTCGTTTTCGGGCAGCAACGGACAGCCAAGCGCTCGCGTAACGCTGCAGCAGAAAATCGCCAACAACATCACGTTTACGTACATCACCGACGTGACGCAAACAAACAGCGAAATTGTTCGCGTGCAGTGGGATCTAACTCCTAAGTTCTCTGCTGTCGGATTACGCGACTTCAACGGCAACGTCAGCGTGGAGTTCTTTTACAAATTCAAAGTGCGATAGATAGTGCTCAAAAGCATCGGATGAAAATCGTCTTTTTCGGTCTTTCCATCAGCTCTGCCTGGGGAAACGGACATGCAACGCTGTTGCGAGGGTTGTTTCGGGCGCTTCACGCACGGGACATGAGATCCATTTCTTTGAACGCGACGTCCCGTATTACGCCTCGCACCGGGATGCCTGGTCATTTCCGTTTGTTCAATTACACTTATACTCGGACTGGAACGAAATCCGTCCCGTAGCGTACCGGCACGTTTCCGAAGCCGACATCGCTGTGATCACTTCATATTGCCCCGACGCCATCGCCGCTAGTGAATTGATTGCCGATCTGGCTCCTCCCAGAACCGCTTTTTACGATATGGATACGCCGGTCACATTGAGCAAGCTGGAGAATGGGGAAGCCGTTCCGTACATTCCGAAAATGGGTTTGGGTGCATTCGATCTCGTCTTGAGCTACACAGGTGGACGCGCCCTCGATCTGCTAGTAAGCCAACTAGGAGCAAGACGTGTCGCTCCGCTGTATGGATGGGTGGATCCGGAGATATATCATCCCGGCGCGATGTCGCCATGGTTTGAGGCGGATCTATCTTATTTAGGAACTTACTCGGCAGATCGACAGCATCAATTGGACAACCTGCTGCTTACTTCGGCTCGCCTGCTGCCTGACAAACACTTCCTTATCGCAGGAGCTATGTACCCAAATAGGAGTGATTGGCCCACAAACATCCGGCATTATGATCACGTCGCTCCGCCGGATCATCGCGCATTTTATTCCTCCTCGCCGTTGACTCTCAACCTCACACGCGCATCCATGGCGGCCATGGGATATTGTCCTTCAGGACGACTGTTTGAGGCGGCGGCGTGCGGCGCCGCTGTTCTTAGCGACTGGTGGCAAGGGCTGGATTCGTTTTTTACGCCCGGTGAAGAGATCATGGTGGCAACATCGACCGAGGATACTTTACAAGCGCTACAATTTGGCCCTGGCGATCTGTCGGCGATCGCTGCGCGCGCCCGGCAACGTACATTAGATTGTCATACGGCCGATCTGCGCGCCGAGCGATTCATTCAGCTTCTGGAGCGAAGCTACTCTCAGCATCCGGCGCCACAGGTCGAGGCAGTTTCCTTGACCGACGGAGCGTAAGATGTGGGGCATCATTCCCGCTGCCGGCATGGGTACACGAATCCAACCGCTCGCGTTCTCAAAGGAGTTACTGCCGGTCGGCAGCGAGATCTCTGACGGCAGAGAACGGCCGCGAGCCGTTAGTGAGTATCTGATTGAGCGCATGACGCGGGCGGGCGTCGACAAGATCTGCTTCGTCATCTCTCCGGGTAAGTCCGATATCGTGAATTACTTCGGCGGCCATGCTCTATCGGCAACGATCTTCTACGCCGTTCAACCTCGGCCAGCCGGACTATGCGATGCAATTTTTCGAGCTCTTCCCCTGATCGCACCGCAAGAAGAAGTTTGCATCGGGCTGCCGGATACGATCTGGTTCCCGGAGGACGGCCTTCGAAGTCTGCCGGACGGCGTATTGTCTCTTCTGCTGTTTCCCGTCGAGCACCCGGAGCATTTCGATGCAGTACTGACAAACTCGCAAGACGAGATTCTCGAAGTTCGGGTAAAGAGCACCGACGTGGTAACGACATGGGTCTGGGGCGCCATGAAGATGCCTGGTTCTGTGTTGCAGCACTTATACGAGCTCTGGGCAGTACGAAATGATGAGTATCTCGGCACCTTGTTCAACGAATACCTCGCGCGTGGTGGTCGAGCTTACGGCTTCAAAACAGGAGACGCTTACGTCGACGTTGGTACCTTAAACGGCTATCGCGAAGCACTACGCGTTCTTGACGGTACCAACACTTCTCAAGTGAAGCGTAACCGGTGACGGTCGACATTCTAGAAGACCCGGCTCAGTTGCGCGCCATTGAAGCAGAATGGAAAACCCTTGTACACGGCTGCTGCAGCGCCACCCCATTTCAGCTGCCCGCATGGCTTCTTACGTGGTGGAAACACTTTGGCAGCGGAAGTTTGCAAACGTACGTTTTTCGGGAATCCGGCGCGTTCTCCGGCATCTTGCCTTGCTTTCGGCACCGGTGGAGCGAGTCCAATCAACTGACACTTATTGGCAGCGGCCTGTCGGACTATCTCGACCCGATATTGCCGGACTCGGCGGTAAGCTTACTCGACACCCAGTTACGCGATGATCCGAATTGGCAGGTGATTGATTGGCAGGACCTCAGCGAGGCCTCTTCGCTTACCCGCGTTTCCGGTGTTGAGCTTCGCCCCGACACGCCGTGCAGCATTATCCCATTGACAGGTTCATTCGAGGAGTTCTGGAGTGCTCGCGGGAAGGATTTGCGTCGTAATCTTCGCCGTTACTCGCAGCGAACTCGCGAACTGGGGGATGTACAGTTTGAGGCGGCCGCGGAGCCTACTCCGGAACACACTCGAGCACTGATCCGACTGCACCGCAAGCGCTGGCTCCGGCAGGGCGAACCGGGGATGATCGCACTAAATCATGCCGAGGCATTTCTGCGAGATGTAATCCTCGAGTTGGCCAGAGCCGGAATCGCGAAGTTCTTTTCTATCCGTCTTGACCGGGATATCGTCGCGATTATTCTCGCTTTCTTGTATCGGAAAGTAGTCTTCTCGTATATGAGCGCATTCGACCCCGAGTTTGAAAACCTGGGAACTGGCCGAATGTTGTTATATGAAGCGCTCCAATGGGCTTTCGCGAACGGTTACACGCATTGGGATTTCTTGCGCGGCGAAGAAGAGTATAAGTTTTCCTGGGGTGCCGAGCCCGTCCCTAAAATTCGGGTGTATAAATCGAGATAGCCGCTTGCCATCTTTCGGAAATCGAAACGCTGAATGGCTATCCGGCGACAAATTTCGGAAGAAATGCCGCATGCGCGCTAGCACGGCATCGCCCAGTTCATCCGCGCAGGAAGCTATGACTCCGGTTACGCCGTGATCAACCACCTCGGGTAGTGCTCCCGATCCTAGCGCAGCTACGGGAGTGCCGGAACTGATCGCCTCCATTGCAACTAGTGAGCTAGTCTCGGCCGCCAGGCTAGTGACTAACACGCATCGAGCCTCAGCAAGAAGCTTGGCTTTAGCCGCACCCGCGACAGAACCGATATACCGGCGCTTTGAGTCGAGGAGCGGTTCGACTTCGTTCGCAAAATAATCTTCGTGCCACTTAAAAGGATGCACCGGACCCGCAACGATCAATGGCATCTCGAGCTTATGCGCGGCTCGCAGTGCGAGGTGAACGCCCTTCTCCGGGCAAATGCGTCCCAGCCACAGCAGATACTCGCCTTTTCGCTGGGACGGATGGTAACGCGCTGTATCCACACCGTTACCGATAACGGGAAAGCCGCTATTGGCTGCCTGCGCGCGTGAAACACAGTTCAATGTTAGCTTCGGATTACTAAAGATGGACTTCGCGAACCAATCAAGCGGCAGGTGAAGCGTAGCGAGCATCGGCACGTGCGTATCGGGTATGTAGCGGTCAAAATCGAGACCATGGAAATGAATAAGATCCACCTCATATTCAGCCAGCACGCGGTTGATTCTTTGTAAGTGAGCGTGTTGCGCCTGCATTCGACGGTCGTCGGTAATTTCGCCCGTTGCGACAGGAGTGCCAATAAGGCTGCCAGTGACCCGTGATCCATCGGCGGCGATCACAATAGACCGATGGCCCGCTTCGGTGATGGCGCGTTCCAACAGAGAAAGTATTTGCTCCGCGCCACCGCCGGAATCTGAGCCAACCGGGAACAGCGGATACGCGACACTCAGGATCGTCATTCCTCGATCGTCTCTGGCCGTCTCCACCATGTTCATTTTCGCATCGTCCAACTGCCCATCGGGATATCCTACAAGGGGCATTTATCCGATTGAGCGTGAATACTACAAACCAACTGTGGCCGGCGGGTTACGCTGGAGTTTCCCGACCGAGCGTTAGCACGGCCGCATTCATTGCCGCCGGTCTCCTTTGTGCGGTTGCCGGCTGCTCTGCCGCCAATTTCGCAGTGCCGCAAAAGGATCTTACGCAACCCGTGATTGTGATTGCTTACGGCGATATGCGTTTCACCGATCCATCAAATGACTCCGCGACAGATCCCAAAATTCGTAAGTGGTTGGTTGACAAGATTGCGGCGGAGCGCCCGGCGGCGCTTCTCGTGAGCGGTGATGTCCCTTGGCACGGGGACGACCTGAATGATTATGCCGTGTTCCGGACGGAAACAGAAAGCTGGCGCACTGCCGGCTTACGAGTCTATCCAGCACTCGGAAACCATGAATTGAACGGAGATGAAGTGAAAGACCTCGACAACTGGTGGAGTGCTTTCCCGGAACTTCGGCCGCGACGCTGGTATTCGGTCCAACTGGGCGACTTCATTTACATTCTGAACGCCGATAGTAACTCACCCCTCACGCCCGGCAGCGATCAGGATCGATGGCTTAGACACGAGTTGAATAGTCTGCCGGCATCTGTCCAGTTTGTCTTTTTGACTCTTCATCACCCGCTGGTTTCGGATTACCAGGCAAACGGAGACGCAAGCCACAACATTCGCCCGAACGAAGCCGCGCTTGCGGAGACACTGAACCGGTTGCAAGCACGTTCGCGCGCGCATTTCATCGTGAATGCGGGGCACGTGCACAATTACGAACGCTTCAGCCAACACGGGGTTACATATCTCGTTTCAGGCGGAGGCGGCGCGAAACCGCTGCCAATTATCAGAACCCGCGCCGACTTGTATCAAGCTTCCGGCTTTCCCAATTATCACTACGTCAAGTTCGTAATCCGGGGATCGTCTGCGCATGCGGTGATGGTCCGAGTTGAGGATCCGGAGGGCACATCGCCGGTTTGGCGTGAAGCCGACACCTTCGAAATCGGGAAAGGACCAAGAAAATAGCTGTCAGAGGAATCAGGCCGCTACTCGCCAACAACCAGAATCTTGAAGCTTCCCGGCTGGATAGAGGGGCGTGGATGTGGATTGGCCGCCGTAGCAGCAGCAGCCGGTCCGAAGTTCGCGGTGGCCAGATAGACTTGGTGCGTCTTCTCGTCGAGCGCCATGGTTCGCGCACCTCGCTCGGTCTTCACCGTTTCAACCGGAGAAAAGCTGTCCTTACCTGACTCCTTCACCACCGTCAGTGTTCCGTCCTCACCGTTCGATGAGAAGGCAAGCTTTTTTCCAGCATCGAATGCCGCCGCGTCCGGACCATCGCCAATGGCCGGCGTAGCCACGACCTTGCCCGAATCGGCATCCACTACCGCCATCAGCTTGTTATCGCAAACGGAAAAGAGCCTTCGGTGTTGCTGGTCCATCGCTAACCCCGACGGAGATTCGCACGGAGCCAGCGGCCATCGATTCCTGACAGTCAGGCCCTGCGCATCGATGCGCACGATCTCGCTCTTATCTTCAATGTTGGCGTAGACACTGCCTTTCCCATCGCTCACGGGAAATTCCGGCTTGCCGCCGAGCTTCACGGTCCCGGCTACGGCGCCGCTGCTGGCGTCGATGGCAGTTGCATCCGCAGATCGCCCGTTGAAGGCGAATACGCGCTTCGAGGCAGGATCATACACAATGCCGTCGGGATTCGTTCCTGCCTTGATCTTCTGCTTCACGGATAAATCTTTTAAGCTGAACCACACCACCTCGTTACTGCCGCCATCGCTGATAAATCCGGAACCGAGGTCATCGGCAATAGCAATTCCGTGAATCCGGTTCATCCCGGTGATATGGCCCACGACCTTCTCTGAATCGAGATCCACAACCGCAACTTCGCTCCCGTGAGATACGTACAGCCGCCGATTCGCACTGTCGGCGGTGAAGTAATCCCACCCGCCGGCCCCACCGATTTGGATAGTGCTCTTCACTTTATATTGCTGCGGAAGCGCTGGCAAGCCAAACGTCAGAAGTAAGGGAAGTACGAACTTAATGGCTGTATTCATAGAAGATCCGTCGCTGCGATACCAATTCTACACATCATTGAAATTTGTGAGCAAGAACCGGAGTGTTTTGCAGACCGATTCATTCGATGCTGGTGAGCATGATAGCCAAATCGGAATTCATAACTTTGTTCACTGAACGTGCTATGCCAGTAATAGTGGCACAGCAATCCACTCCAGTCCCGCCGCGATTCGATACCGCAGAGAGCCGTTGGGCCGCGGTATTGGCTCGGAACCCCGAGGCGGACGGCGAATTTTATTATGCGGTCCGCACGACAGGTGTTTACTGCCGGCCTTCGTGTTCCGCCAGGCGTGCGCAACGCGAGAACGTTGCGTTCTATGGCACCCCGCGAGATGCCGAGAGCGCGGGCTTCCGGCCCTGCAAACGATGCCGGCCAAATGAATCCGTCGCTGACACTCACGCCGTCGCAGTGCAAGACGTCTGCCGCTTCCTTGAAAACGCGGACGTGATGCCGAAGCTGTCGGACTTGGCGACAACGGCGGGCTTGAGCCAGTTCCACTTCCATCGCCTCTTCCGATCCCGAACCGGCGTGACGCCGAAGGCGTTCTTCGAAGCCCATCGCGCCAACCGGTTGCGAGCACAATTGACCCAATCGAGCACCGTCACGGAAGCCGTTTACGCCGCCGGCTTTAGCTCCAGCAGCCGCTTTTATGAGCGTTCCAATGCAATCCTCGGAATGCGCCCCAAAGCCTTCCAAGATGGCGGACATGGCGCCAGGATTCGTTTCGCCGTGGGCCAGTGCTCGCTCGGTTCTGTGCTTGTTGCCGCCACCGAAAAGGGCATCTGTGCAATTTCGCTTGGCGACGATCCTGAGAAACTCATCCGCGATCTGCAAGATCGGTTTCCGAACGCAACGCTGGTAGGTGCCGACCAGGAATTCGAACGATGGATTGCGACGGTCATAGCCCTGGTCGAGAATCCGCGCGCTTGCCCGTGACCTTCCCTTGGATGTCCAGGGCACCGCATTTCAACAGCGAGTCTGGAAGGCCCTGCGCGACATTCCAGCCGGCGTCACCATGACCTACGCGGGTGTCGCTAAAGCCATCGGCGCGCCAGGATCCGCCCGGGCGGTTGCGCGCGCATGTGCAACCAATCCGGCCGCCATCGCTATTCCGTGCCATCGTGTGGTGCGCAAAGACGGCGATCTCTCCGGATATCGCTGGGGCGTGCAGCGCAAACAGGCGCTGCTCGAAAGAGAGGCGAAACAGTGACTGCGGTGGACACCCGCGTATCCGAGCGCGTATCGGCACTGAACTGGTCCGCGCTCGAAACGGAATTGGACGCGTATGGATGCGCACAAATCCCGCAGGTACTAACGGAAGAAGAATGCCGTTCGCTCGCCGCGCTCTATGCCGATGAGAGTCGCTTCCGGTCACGCGTGGTGATGGCACGGCACGGCTTCGGACGCGGCGAATACAAATATTTCGAGTACCCGTTGCCGCCGATCGTTTCGGATTTGCGCGCGGAGCTTTATGCGAATTTGGTTGGCGTTGCGAACCGCTGGAATGAGTCGCTCAACCTGTCTGTACGATATCCTTCAGAGCACGAAGGCTTCCTGGCCCGCTGTCACGAGGCGGGACAGACGCGGCCAACTCCGCTGCTTCTCGAATACGGGCCCGGCGACTACAACTGCCTTCATCAGGATCTGTATGGTGAGAACGTTTTCCCGCTCCAGGTTGCCTTTCTGCTATCGGCTCCTGGCCGCGATTTCACTGGAGGCGAGTTTGTTCTCACTGAGCAGCGTCCGCGGATGCAATCACGGGCCGAAGTGGTTCCCTTGACTCGAGGCGACGGTGTAATTTTCGCGGTTCATTATCGGCCTGTACATGGCAGCAAGGGCTGCTACCGCGTCAACATGCGGCACGGAGTTAGCCGGCTCCGTTCGGGTAAGCGCCATACGCTTGGGATCATTCTTCACGACTCAAAATGATCCAGCCATCCATGAACGAATTGTTCTCGAACTGCTCTCCTGGCGGCAGCGCTGAACAGCTTTCAGACGGAGCGCTCCTGCTCCGTGGCTTTGCCGCATCTGATGCTCCAGTCCTGATCGAAGCTGTCCAGATCGTACTTACTAAGTCGCCTTGGCGACACATGACCACGCCCGGCGGCTACCGCATGTCGGTTGCTATGACTAACTGCGGAATCGCGGGCTGGGTAAGCGATGAGACCGGATATCGCTACCAGCCGCTCGACCCCGTTACCGGGGAGAACTGGCCTCCCATGCCGGCGCCCCTTAACTCGCTTGCCGATCGCGCCGCAGCTGCGGCCGGATTCGCCGATTTCCATCCCGACGTGTGCCTGATCAATCGCTACGAGCCGGGAGCGCGCCTGACCTTGCACCAGGATCGCGACGAACGGGACTTTACCAAACCAATCGTCTCTGTTTCGCTAGGCCTGCCCGCCACCTTTCTCTTTGGCGGACTTACTCGTAAAGAGCGTGTGCGGCGAATGCGGCTGGAAAACGGCGACGTCGTGGTGTGGGGCGGCCCCTCTCGTCTGGCATATCACGGAATCGCTCCGCTGCGGGCCGGCGAGCACCCGCTTACCGGTGCGTATCGAATCAATCTCACCTTCCGTCGAGCTCTGTGATGCCGTCGGATTTCCCCGCGTCCTCGCCGAAATCTGCTAACGCACGTTATCTAAGGACTTAGACAAAATCGATAACCGATGCGCGGCTCAGTCAAGAGATGCCGTGGCTTCGCCGGATCCGCCTCGATCTTTTTTCGAATCTGATTGACAAATACATGCAGATACTCGATCTCATCCCGGTAATCCGGGCCCCATACGGCTTGCAGCAACCTTCCATGTGGGATCGTTGTATCCGGATGGGTCACTAGATAATAAAGAAGATCGAATTCTCTCGGAGTAAATCGAACATCTCTTCCGTGTATGTAAACATGCCGTGTATTTAAATTGATCTCGACATGATCGAACGAGACCTTAGCGGCTTCTTCCGGAGCAGCGAATCCTGAACGCCGGAGATTTGCTCGGATTCGTGCCAGTAACTCCGGCATGCTGAACGGTTTCGTCACGTAATCGTCGGCGCCCGCGTCGAGAGCAGCGATTTTGTCGGCTTCTGCGCCGCGCACGGTCAGCATGATGATCGGTATCTCCGACGTGCGCCGTATTTCCGAGCATGCCTCCAGTCCGCCTCCGCCCGGCATGTTGACATCCAGCAGAATCAGATCGAAGCGTTCCTGCCGGAGCTTCTCGTAAGTGTCTTCTGCCGATTTCGCAGTCGTTGCTACATACCCCTCGTCCGCTAATGCGGTTTTCATTACGCGCCGGATCTGCGGCTCGTCGTCCACGATGAGAATCCGTCCCGTCATGCCACCACGCGCGGTTCTGGCTGCGATGCCGTATCAGTTATGGGCAGAGTAAAGGCAAACCGCACTCGGCAAGGCTCGTTTTCGACCCAAATCCTGCCGCCGTGCGCCTCCACGATCTCACGCGCAATGCTCAGCCCCATCCCCGTACCGGCAGTGCGCGCCCGTGTCTCGCGGCCTCGATAGAACTTTTCAAAAAGCCGCTCCTGCTCCCATTTCGGTATCGGCGGACCGGCATTTACAATTGCAATCGCCACAGATTCGCCCTGAGCCATAGCTGTAAGTTCGATACTGGAACCAGGCGGCGAATACTTCAATGCGTTGCTCAGAAGTTGCCGAAGCGTAAGCTCCAGCAACTTTTGATCCACCTCAACCACGGGTAGACTATGATCTACCTGGACGCACAGTTCACGTCCTTCGAATAGCGTACGTAGCTCCGCAACCGCCGATGAGATTAATGACGAAACTGAGTACACACCTTTGCTCAGGACCACTGGTCTGCTTCCGATTCGCGCTAACTCGATCGCGTCGCTGACCAGCGTGGTAAGCCGGTCCGCCTCCTCATCGATAATCGTCGTTAGTTCCTGCTCTGTCTCACTTAGCGTCGTTCGCGAAAGCAACGTCGTCGCGGCGGCCTTCACCGAGGTCAGCGGTGTCTTAAACTCGTGCGCCAATGCATCCAGCAGCGTCGATTTCAGTTGCTCGTTTTGCCGCTCGGCCTCCATCCTGCTTGCAGTCTCCTGTACGCGCTGGCGTTCAATGGCAGTTGCGATCAACTGTGCAATTGCCTGTAGAGCAACGAAGGAAAACTGATTCGCAGGGACTACTGCCAGGCTTCCCAAGGCAGGGCCGCCCAAACGTATCGGGACCGCCACGCAATCGGCCTCCGCGTCGCGCCACACTTCACCACTCGCGGCGACCCGTCGCAGAGCTTCGCCATCCACTTGTCGGTTCCGCTCGGCAAATCCGGAAATGGAATCGCTTGAAACTTGAAAGAGCCATGCGTTTCGCGTGTCAAATACCGTCTTGATGTGCCGAAGGATCTGAGCTGATAACCCGCTTTCCTCATCGACTAACATCAGTGCGCGGCTGAAATCGTACATCCGCTGTAACTCTTCCTGGCGGGCGCGGGCCTCTTCCGCCTTGCGCCTGGCATTCGCCGATAATTGGCTCGTTGTTATGGCGGTCGCGAGAAAGACGAACAATGCGACCCAATTCTGAGGGTCTGCAATGGTAAACGTCCCAATTGGAGGTAGAAAAAAGAAGTTGTAAGCAAGAACGCTTAGAAAGCTGGCGGTAATCGATTCACGTAGCCCGGCGCGGGTCGCCAAACCAAGAATCAGCAATAAATACGTGAACGCCGCGGTTGCGCTGTTGACGTGTGCAATCCGGAAGTCCACGAATGTCACGGCCGCAACTGTCCCGAGCACGGCCGCGGCTCGCAATCCAGCCTTCACGCCCGCCCAAGGCCCTCGATTCTTTTGACGCCCGTGCAAATCACGATTGTAGAACTCTATCTATTATGGTGGCGCGGCCACTCGTGGCTACCGCGCCGAGACTCACCTCGGCGTCTTCACACCCGCCGCCAAAACCCGTCCAGCCTCAATGTTTCGGAAACCGGTGGTCAAGTGCTAGATTAAGCAACAGCACGTTCACCCTCGGCTCGCCCAGAAACGCAAGATCGCGGCCTTCTTCGACGGAACTAAGCACATTCCGGACAGACGCGATATCCACTCTTCGCGCTGTGGCAACACGTGCGCACTGTGCGTCCGCATTCGCGGCGCTGATATGTGGGTCGAGACCGCTCCCTGAAGCGGTGAGCGCGTCCGCCGGAATCAGACCGGTAAATCCTGGGTTTTCCTTCCGGAACTGTTCCGCAGATGCCTTCACGCGATCGTACAGCTTCTGATTTGTTGGACCGTAGTTAGACGCCCCTGATGCCGTAGCATCATAGCCATCGTTTCCCGCCGCCGATGGCCGGGGATGAAAGTACTCCGGTTTTGTAAAATTCTGGCCGATCAGTGCCGATCCGACGAGTTGTCCCTTCTCAACTACAAGTGAGCCGTTTGCCGTCTTATGAAACAGAACCCGACAAACGCCGGTCACAATCGCTGGATATAAGAATCCGGTAACTAATGTAAGCAGAAGGAGCATTCGAAACGCCGGTGCAGTTTGTTGTATCATCGTGAACCTCTCGAGCTATGCCAGGTGAACCCAGACCAACAGTTGATCGATGATCCAGATTCCGGGGAACGGAACCAGGATTCCACCCACGCCGTAAATAAGCAGATTCCGCCTGAGTAGCGAAGCGGCTCCTGCCGGCCGGTATTTCACTCCGCGCAGCGCGAGAGGAATCAACGCAATAATGATTAGCGCATTGAAAATTACCGCGGCCAGAACCGCGCTTTGTGGGGTGTGCAGGCCCATGATGTTGAACCGGCCCAGAGCCGGGTAAGTGGCCATGAACATCGCGGGAATGATGGCGAAGTATTTTGCGACATCGTTGGCGATAGAAAATGTTGTTAGTGCCCCTCGTGTGATCAGCAGCTGCTTGCCTATGGCCACGATCTCGATGAGCTTCGTTGGATTGCTATCCAGATCCACCATATTCCCCGCCTCTTTGGCGGCCATCGTTCCCGTGTTCATGGCCACGCCAACGTCGGCTTGGGCCAGCGCCGGGGCATCGTTCGTGCCATCGCCCGTCATGGCGACAAGCCGCCCTTCCGTTTGCTCCTTCTTGATATAGGCGAGCTTATCGGCAGGTGTGGCCTGCGCCAGAAAATCATCGACTCCGGCTTCGTTTGCAATCGCTGCCGCCGTTAATGGATTGTCCCCCGTGATCATGACCGAGCGAATGCCCATCGCACGCAACTGGTTCATGCGCTCCTTCATGCCGCCTTTTACAATGTCCTTAAGGTAAATGACCCCTAGAGCACGGGATCCGTCCGCGACCGCAAGCGGTGTGCCGCCGTTGCGGGAAATCCGGTCTGAGGTTTCTTCAAAACCCGCAGGAATTACTCCGCCTTGCTCCAGTACGAACTTCGCGATTGCGGTGCTCGCGCCCTTGCGCAATCTACGTCCGTCAATGTCGACGCCGCTCATGCGCGTGTATGCCGAGAACGGAATAAAGTTTGCTTCATGGTCGCCGACCTCACGTCCGCGAAGTTGATATTCCGTCTTCGCTAAAACAACAACCGAGCGGCCTTCCGGGGTCTCGTCCGCCAGGCTCGATAGTTGAGCCGCGTCCGCTAACTCGTCCTCAGATACTCCGGCGAAAGGAATAAACTCCACCGCTTGCCGGTTACCCAGCGTGATCGTGCCGGTCTTATCGAGTAAGAGCGTATTCACGTCTCCCGAAGCCTCAACCGCTTTCCCGCTCATCGCGAGAACGTTGTCCTGCATCACCCGATCCATGCCTGCGATCCCGATAGCGGAAAGAAGCCCGCCGATGGTGGTGGGAATAAGGCAGACCAGCAGCGAAACGAGAACTGCCATAGTGGGCACGGTTCCCGATCCCGCCGACGATACCGCGTAAATCGCAAACGGATGCAGTGTCGCGACTGCAAGCAAAAAGATCAGTGTCAATCCAGCAATGAGGATATTGAGCGCGATCTCATTCGGTGTCTTCTGCCGCTCAGCACCCTCCACCAGCGCAATCATCTTGTCCAGAAATGTCTCGCCGGGATTCGACATAATCCGGATCTTCACCTGATCGGAGAGAATTTTGGTCCCACCGGTAACCGCACTGCGGTCGCCGCCCGATTCGCGAATTACCGGCGCGCTCTCGCCTGTAATCACCGATTCGTCCACCGTTGCGATTCCTTCGATCACCTCGCCATCTCCAGGAATCAGATCGCCCGTCTCCGCTATTACCACGTCGCCGGCACGAAGTTTCGACGCCGGAACTGTCTCGGTATGCCCGTTGCAGAGGCGCTTTGCCATAGCATCCGATTTCGTCTTCCGAAGGGCGTCCGCTTGAGCCTTGCCGCGGGCCTCCGCCATCGCTTCCGCGAAGTTAGCGAATAGAACCGTGAACCAGAGCCACAGAGCAATCTGCAATTCGAAGCCGGTCCCCGAGACCGTATGCAGTAAGTCACGTATCAGGAAAACCGTTACTAACGCAGCTCCCACTTCAACCACGAAAATGACGGGATTCTTGAGAAGTGTAATCGGGTTTAACTTAACGAAGCAGTCACGCGTCGCACGCCGGACGATCTCTGGATCGAATAGAGACCGTGAACGGCTCAATTTTGTTGGCAGAAGTGAAGTCGGGCTCGGACTTGGAGTAAGCTCTGCCGGTTTTGGCGTTTCGAGAATAATTGGCATGGTTCTAACTCCCCATCGGGAACAACAGCATTGAGAACAGCTTTCCGTTGTGCATCAAGTAATGTTCGACAACCGGCCCTAAAGCGAGCGCTGGGAAAAACGTGAGGGCGCCCACCAACACTACCGTCCCGACAAGTAAACCTACAAACAACGGCCCGTGCGTGGGGAGTGTTCCATTCGTGGGCGGAGTTTTCTTCTTAACGGCCAGGCTGCCCGAGGCGGCGAGTAGCGGGATTAAAAAGAAGAATCGGCCGATCAGCATCGCCAGACCGATCGTCAGGTTGTACCACGGCGTGTTCACGTTGATACCGCCAAACGCGCTGCCATTGTTGCCCGTGCCGCTCGAATATGCGTATAGCTCCTCGCTAAACCCGTGTGCACCCGAATTGTTGAAGTTAGCTGTAGCCGGTCCCGGAGGATTCCAGTAACTGTGAGCCACCGGCTGTCCCTTGGCATCCTTTCCTGGTGCTTCGAAGTGGATTACTGACGAAATCGCCGCAAAAACGAGAATGCTGAAAGCGGTACAGATCAGCGCCAACATCGCCATCTTTACCTCTTTCTGCTCTATCTTCTTACCCACATATTCCGGTGTGCGGCCAACCATCAGGCCTGCGATAAAAACCGCCACAATGGCATAGAGCAAAATTCCATACAGGCCTGCACCCACCCCGCCGAAGATTACCTCACCCGTTTGTATGTTAAAGAGTGGAACCAGACCACCCAAAGGCGTGAAGCTGTCGTGCATGCCATTCACCGCTCCGCAACTCGCGTCAGTGGTGATGGTCGCGAAGAGCGCCGAACTGGCGATGCCAAACCTGACTTCCTTTCCTTCCATGTTGCCGCCGGGTTGTGTTGCAGTGGCATGCGTGTCCATCCCGAGCTTTGCCAGCATTGCATTTCCGTTTTGCTCAGCCCAGTAACATACGAATGCTCCCGCCAGGAACATAACTGCGCACGCGTTGAAAATGGCCCAACCCTGCCTGCGATCTCCCACCATGACTCCGAACGTGTACGTTAGGCCGGCCGGAATCACAAAAATCAAAATCATCTGAAACATGTTGGTCAGCGGCGTCGGATTCTCAAAAGGATGCGCCGAGTTGGCGCCAAAGAACCCGCCTCCATTCGTGCCGAGCATCTTGATCGCCTCCTGCGAAGCGACCGGCCCCTGCGCGATAACCTGCTTTGCCCCTTCCAAGGTCTTCGAAATCGTATACGGCTCGAAATTCTGAATCACACCTTGTGAACAGAAAAACAGCGCAGCGAGTACTGAAATCGGCAACAGAATATATAGCGTCGAGCGCGTCAGATCCACCCAGAAGTTCCCAATACTATTCACTTGCTGGCGCGAAAAGCCGCGCACCACGGCAATCGCGACTGCGATGCCGGCGGCCGCCGAAGCAAAGTTCTGCACCGTTAGCGCCGCCATCTGCACCAGGTAACTTAGTGTGTTCTCCCCGTTTGGATACGCCTGCCAGTCTGTGTTAGTCAGGAAGCTGATCGCCGTATTGAAGGCCAGATCCGGCGAAACGTTCGTGTGATTGAACCCTTGAGGGTTAAACGGCAAAAACCCCTGCAGACGTTGCAGGGCATACACAAAGAGATAGCTGAAGATGCTGAACATCAACAGCGATGCAGTGTATTGTGTCCAGCGCTGCTCTTTATCCTCCCGAACGCCGATAAGTTTATAGGTGAGCTTTTCTAATGGCCGGAAGACCGGATGCAAAAAGGTCCGCTTGCCTTCGAAGAGCCGCGCCATGAAGATACCCATGGGCTTGGTCAGGACAAGGATGATTAGAAAATAGATGATAATCTGCAGAATGCCGATGGGTGTCACAGGATATGCTCCAGAATGTCCATTTCAGAACCTTTCGGGTTTGAGTAGGGCATATAGCAAATACGCGAACAGAAGAACAGCTGTAATTCCGCCAATGAAGTAGTCCATATGTACACTCGTTTCGTGCTCAGAGGCGATCGCACGCTTTGGTGAATCGCCACGCTACAACGAAAAACAAAACTGCAAGCAGTGAATAGAGAAGGTCAGCCATGATTTGTAAGTGGTCGCGTATCCCACTTGCAATGCTAGCGGCTGAAGTCTAAAGAAGGGCTAAATGAATCCTAATGATTTTCTTAGATCGGTCCGCCCTGATTCTGAGCCAGGGAGCGTAAGCGACCTCAATGTGAAAATGGACTCACGTTGGTCACCGTGGCTTCAAATACTTGATCAACAACACTTCGTTTCCTTTTTCGTTGTAGATCAACTCGTCCGCCAGATGGCGCGTCAGCAAAATCCCGTATCCACCGGGGCGCAGTCCCATTTTTTCCCGAACTTCGATATGTTCGCAGGGCGAGTCAGGACCATTCGAAACTGCTGAGTGCGGCAGATCTTCCAGCGAAAATCCTTCACCAGGATCGGACACCTTGTAAATCAGCGCGTGCCCGGTACGCACGCAATCGACTCGTACGGTCTTAGTCGGATCTGCATGGCCGCCGTGCTCGATCGCGTTCATCAGCAATTCGCGAAAAGCGCTTCCGATGTTTTCGCGTTCCTCGTTCGGCAGAACCGTCGTCATCTCCCGCAGGAAAGGAATGATTCTGTCTGCGATTTCGAGCTTACAGCGCAGCTGAAGCGAAATCCATTCCGGTATGCACGATAGGATTTCGATGTCCCCCGTGGCCGTCGTGGAGGTCGGCGCATGCGTAGGGTCCCTCGACATTGGCGAAGCTGATTGGAGAGTACCACAACCCGCCGCAGTCTAGCCTGCCGCTACGTGTATAAGCGATTGAACTCGCGCAGACACTCGTCCGCCAATTCCTGAGGCTTTCGTCCTGCTGCCCGGAAGATTGCATGGTGCCGGAGCCACACCAGAGCCCCAGCTAATAGCAGGAACGTACGATGCGCTGTTAGGAGAATGCTGCGGCCGGCGGGCCGCCGCTTAGCTTGGAATTTCCTTAGCGCAAACGTGCGGAAGCGGAGATGTGCAGCCTCTTCCTTCAGCATGGTTTCGCATAGCTCGCGCAGTAGCGTAGACCCTGTGGCATCGCGCAGCGCCGCGTAGTAAGACTTCGCAATCACTTCGGCCGTTGCCAGCACGATCATCCACGCCTCCAGCCCGGCTACTGAGCGCACGCAATGCAGCACCATATCGGTTCCGCTCTTGCGCAGCGAACCGGCCCCTTCCAGCCGCAGAAATCGCGCTAGCATCCTGCTCTGCCGCGCCTCTTCACGCATCAGCAGGCGAAACGCGTAGAAAAAACCGCGATCGCCGCTTTCGCGCGCGAACCGTTGTGCCTGCTCAATCAGAAAATCGGCATCCGGCGTGTCGCCGCGCCGAAATCGCCGAATAGACTCCGCAACCAGCATTCTCTCGGCGCGCGATAACCGGTGGCCGTCTTCCCAGGGCAGCGCCGGTTCATTTGCATTCTGATAAAAGTATTCGATCCAGTCATACGACGTGACTGGGGACGAGGGGACGCCTCGAAGCATAAAATGCCGCTCCAGTATACCTCAAGGAACTTTACACTACAAAGTACCTTTAGTGGTAGTGTGTCCAGAACCCGTTCTAAATCTCACCCCGGCTGCTTGATACGTGTTCGGGTTTACTTGCTGACTGGTTACTGCGGCGGTTGAACTGGCTCGGGAGCTCCAGCGTTGGGATCGATCGGGTTCGCCAGGTTGCCTGGTCCGGGCGTCGCTGGCGGCGGAGTGTTCGGCTGTGCGGCGGATGGCACCGTGCCTTGAGTCTGGCCCGCCGTAGCTCCGGGCGCGGCATTTCCAAGACCCGGGTTGTTCGTCACTTGACCCGGCATTCCTGCTGTCTTGTCTTTTGTCGGATCGTAATAAAATTCCCACAGCGCGTAATCGCTCTGTTCATTGATGCGCTTGATCCCGTGCCCGTGCGCCGTGCTTGCCACACCGGCGATTGCGCCACCCATCATGCGTCCGCTGCTTCCAAATCCGATCCCTTGTTGGCTCGCGTTTATAGGATTGATCCCCGAGTTGGCCTGACCCACGTTTTGAGGCGTACCGGCTGCGGTTTCATTTTGCGTTTTTGCAGCGTTTTGACCCGCCGCCACAGCAGTCGGATCCGGGTTGGTCATTGCTTGTTGGCCATCCGTAGGCGTCAATAACGGCGTACCCGGATCCTGATCCGTTTGCGTGGGTGTGGCGCCCGCGGCAGGTCCCGCAGTGGCCTTAATAGCTGGCGGGCGTTGCGGAAGCGGTGCCACCGCCGGCGTCTGGCTGTCTGCCTCGCTCGTAGACGTCTCGCTCGCTGGTGCTTTCGCGTTGGCCGGATCCGAAGGGTTCCCGGTCTTGAGAGGATTCACTTTCGAGTCCATCAGCATGCCGCCAGGACCCGCGTGCAGCAGCCGCCAGTCATCTTTTCCGGTAAACGGATCTTTGTATTTTCTGCGCAGGTATCGTACCCGGTTCGTGTCTTCCAGTTGTTCAATCGAAGCGGGGTACTGCCCGTGATTACGCCGGTAAAAGAGCTGCACGGCTCGTACGTACTCGTGTCCGCGGTCCACCAGCAACTCTTCCTTTTGACGCTGCGCCTCAAACAGAGTAACCGGCAGTTCCCGGTACAACATGATGGCGAGCACCGCTGCAAAAACAAACACAATCAACAGCGCCGACCCGCACTCTGAATTACGTCGCTCTGACCTACGTCGCTCCGATCTCTTCTCCGTCGCTGAAACTGAGCCGGAAGCGTAAGCGCCCACAGTTCGACTTTGACATCTCCAACTCACTGCTCAGTCGCCTCCGGAACTACTGGTAACGTCTCCCCTTGCTTGATCTCGGTGTCTTCCATGCGCGCGCTGTTCGGGGTCAGTTCCACCACCAGGTATCGATGATTCACTAACTCACCCTCGCCTGCCACCAGCACATTGTCGTTGTCTAAAAACAGTCCGCGCCGGCCGGATCCCTGTTTCGCCGGATTTTCAAAACCGTAGTATTTCAACGGAATGCTGGCCACCGGTTGTGATGGTGCTGCTTGGGTCGGAGTAGTCGGCGGTAACGGCCGAGGCACAATGGTCGCCGTCGGGACTGTGCCGGCCGCGCCAGCCATTGTCGCCGCTTTTTCCGCCTCGAACAGACTTCGGCCAGGTGTGCCCGGCTGGATCGATTGCAACCGGCTCAGCAAGTCTAAGCGCAGCGTCGGATCGATGCTCCCGTCTTGTCCGTTAACCTGCCGGATTCTGAAAATTCCACGGTTTGCCTGGACACTTCGCTGCCGCCGCACCGGTCTCACACTTCCACGGCCAGCCACGGACGGTACCGCTGGACTAGTCGGCAGAACCGCCGTGCTCGTTCCCGGTTGTTCTCCGCCACTCGAATTAAACCAATACAGGAGAGCCGCAATCACAAACAAGCCGGCTAACAGCAACTTCGGATCCACTCCCAGACGAATCCCAAAAATCTTCGTCTGCGAGGCGGCGCTCATGGCTGACCCCCCGCAAGCGCTGCAGGCTCGTCCTTGATGATGGTTTGAAAGCGAATAGACGCGTTGATCTGATTCCCATGTTGCTGCGGCGATGCAGTCAGTGTGTCCAGCATCAGCAGCATCGGAGATTTGTCTCCTTCATACAGAAAGTGCATCAAGTTTTGGTACGTTCCCTCGTAGTTAGCCGTTAGATTCAACACGGACAGATCCGCCGATCCCTCGATCGGCTCCTCTGAGAACACAGCGTCCCGTTCCTGGATTCCCGACGCCTGCGCCATGCGCTGAATCTCGGCCATAACCGCCTCGTAAGCCGTGCGCTTCGGCAGAAAGTACTTAGCTTCAAAGTTGTCCGACTGTGTGCTTCCTATCTGGACTTTGCCGGCCACGTTCCTGACTCGCGCAGATCTGCTCCGTGCTTGAATCATTTCTCGCGAGAGCGCCTGGCTTTGTTCAGTCAAGTCTCCGCGCGACCCTCCGGGCGGGTCTACAAGGAGAAATAAAAGGGCGATGTTCAGGATCGTCAACACGACCCCGGCGACCTGCAACCACAAACGAGGTCCCCGCCGCGCGAGTCCGCCGTTCAGCGGTAAGCTAAAGCTTCTGCGCATATGCCACCGTAACGCGGTATTTATAAAGCGGATCGTTTTGCGTCGGCGGTGCCTGCGTAATCACCGACGCGGCGCCGAACAAACTCGAGGCCTGTAAGCGTTTCAAAAGGTCCAGAAATGCTTCGGGTCGCTCCGTCCCCACAACCATATCCAATTGAACGTGATTTGTGCCTCCGGCATCTTGCGCCGGAATCTGCGGCAAACGGATCGCTTCTAGACGCACGGTGTTTGGCATCACCGTTTGCAAATCGGAAAACACGTGCGCCCAACTGACAGAGCGGCGCGCGATCAGCTCATTCAGAAACACGCTGCGTGAGAATACATCCGCATTCTCCGGCCGCGCCAGCACGCTCGAATACCGCGACTGATCGCGCTGCAATGTGTCCACCTGCGCCTGCTCTCGCTGAATATCGTGGCGCAGATATCTGGCCTGCTTGCGCGCGTGCAGCAGCAGCCCGGACAAGATGACAGCGATGCACAACAACCCAAAACACACCCCGGCATAGATTGCGTTTTGTGCGCGTTCCCGCCGGAACGGTTCGGAGGCGAGATTGATCGCTGCGAAACGCGCACAGGCAGTTTTGCTTGCCGTTGTGCGCGGTGTAACGACAGAATGAGAACTCATACTGCGTACTGCTCCATCAGTCCCGTCAATCCTGCTGTTTGCGTCGGGACGGCCCCGTAACGGCTGCGCGCCACTTCACAAGGAATGTGGAACTCCTGTCCTATCGCAGAGCCGAGCAAAGCCGCACGCTGTTCCAACCCACAGAGTACGACGCGTGCCACCTGCTGCCCGATCTGGTCTTCCGCGAAAGCAAGTGTCTGCTGCAGTAACCCGAGTACCGCGTCCGCGCTGAGATCGCTCTCCTCGCCCTCTCCTGCCGAGAGATCGAGACAACGTACCAGCCGAATGCGCCCGCTTTGCAGCAGCAACACCGAGAGCGTTGACCCGGCGGCCTTCATAGCCAGCGTCAAACTGTTATCACGCGAGCCATACAAAGGCAGTGCCGCCAGGCACGAAGGCGTCACCATTCCCACCCGGTAGTCATCCGCGAAAAGACTCTCATACTCGGTCAGAATCGGCCGCGCAATCGCCACCGCGAGCACTTCAATCCGCTTTGGTTCCTGCAACTGAATCACATACGCAACCTGTGCCTCGTCGATGTGAAATGGAACGCTCTTTCGCAATCGGAACCGCAGTAGCGCAATGCGTTGCTCCTCTGCTTCCGGAAACTCTTCGAAGTCCAGCACCGCCATGCGCACCGCGTAATCGGGGATCACCAGAGCAGCCGTGCCTCGCCGGTTCGGTTCTCGTTTAAACTTTGCGAGTGCCTCACGATACGACTGGGGACGAAGAAGGTTTGGAGCACTCGGTGAAGCCGCCAGTGATCGCTCGGACAAGAACTCCAGCCGCGGCTGCTTCGCGTTGCCTGGAGACGCTACCGCTAAACCGTGCTCGGTAATTTCGAATGCGTGATCCGGCGGCGGTTCCGAGATCCATCGCTGAACTCTTTCTAGAAATGACAGACCCTTTTACCTACCCTTCGATGAACGTTACCTTGTTTGCCTCGCGCAGGGTCGTAATGCCTTCTCGTACCCGATCCAGCGCCGATTCTCTCAGGAATGTCATGCCTTCTTCGCGCGACACTCGCTTGATCTCCGAAGTCGGCCGCCGTTCCAAAATCATCTCGCGAATGCGCTCCGTCAAATCGAGCAGTTCGTGAATCGCAGTACGTCCGCGGAATCCGGTCCCGCTGCACTCCATACACCCGCGCCCCTCGTGAAATGGAAACTCGCGCCACTCGGCCACATTCAAGCCGCTCTCCACCAGGTATTCGTCCTCATAGCGCACGCGATGCCGGCAGTGTGGGCAGATGATACGAACCAGCCGCTGGGCCAAAATACAGTTCAACGAAGATGTGAAATTGTAGGGCTCGACTCCCATGTTCAAGAATCTTCCCAGCACGTCGAGCACATTGTTGGCGTGTACCGTCGTGAACACAAGGTGACCGGTTAATGCTGCATTGATCGCAATCTGAGCGGTTTCGTGGTCGCGAATCTCGCCCACCAGAATCTTATCCGGGTCGTGGCGCAGAATCGACCGCAACCCGCGCGCAAACGTCAGACCCTTCTTTTCGTTTACCGGAATTTGGGTAATGCCTTTGATCTGATATTCGACGGGATCTTCGATCGTGATGATTTTGTCTTCGTCGTTCTTGATTTCGCTGAGCGCGGCGTACAGCGTTGTGGTTTTACCGGAACCCGTCGGGCCCGTCACCAATACCATTCCGTAAGGCTCTTTGATGTAACGGCGGAATTTCGCCAGGTCTGCATCCGCGAAGCCCACCACATCCAGCGTCAATTTCGAAAACTTCTCGCTCATGGACTCTTTGTCCAGAACGCGAAGCACGGCATCCTCGCCGTGAATGGTTGGCATCACCGAGACACGGAAATCAATAAGCCTTCCCTTATAACGAACGCGAAAACGTCCGTCCTGCGGTACGCGCCGTTCGGCGATATCCAGTTCGCTCATCACCTTGATGCGCGAGATTACGGCCGCATACCACTCTTTGGCGATCGGGCTCATTGCGTACTGCAGAACGCCATCGATTCGGTACTTGATCGCGAGTTCCTGATCCCGAGTCTCAATATGAATGTCGCTGGCGCGCCGCTCCAGCGCGTTAAAAATGGTGGTATCCACCAGCTTGATAACCGGCGCGATATCGCTCTCGCCTGATGTCAGCCGGTCGATCGAGAGCGTTTCATCTGCGCTCTCGTCATCTCCCACCACGTCCAGCGTGAAGCCTTCCGTCACCTCCTCGAGAACGCGCTGCGATTGCTCCGTCTTCTTCAGCAGATCCGAAATCTGCGAATGCGTAGCAACCTTGATGCGCAGCTTCTTCGAGAGCAGGACAGAGAGTTCGTCGATGTGAACGATCTGTGTCGGATCGGCGAGCGCGATTTCAAGCGTTCCGTTTTCGGCCTGCATGGGCACAAAATGATAGCGGAACATCAAGTCCACCGGAATCGTGCGGAATAACTCGTGATCGATCTTCGCCGTTTTCAAGTCGACGAATTCACAGCGGTAACGTTTTGCCAGCGTAACTGCCTGTTCCGTTTCGTCGGTAACGTCTTTGAGTTTGAGAGTCTCGGTTGCCATTTACTTGATCGTGTCCGCGAGTGAAAAGATGGGCAAGTACAGCGCGATCAGTACGAAAGCGACGAATATACCCATGAAAATCATAATGACCGGCTCTATCAGGGACAGAACGGCGGTCATGCGCGTGGCGACATCTTCTTCGTAAAACTCCGCCACGCTGTTCAACATTTGCGGGAGAGCGCCGGTCGATTCACCCACCTCCATCATGTCGATCGCAAGACTCGGGAAAATGCCGGTTGTCGACAGCGCAGCGGAAAGTGACCTGCCCTCGCGCACCAGCAGGGCCACCTTATCCAGCGCCTTCTTGAACAGCATTGTTCCCAGCGACCTGCCCGCCGTCTCAAGCGCTTGTACCAGCGGAATACCGCCGATCAGCAGCGTACTAAGGACGCGCGAAAACTGCGCCACCTGATATTTGGTCCATACTTCGCCAAACAAAGGCATGCGTCTTTTCCAGGTGTCAATTGTTTCCTGCGAACTCTCGCGGCGCGACCATAAAAAAATCGCCACGCCTCCGAAAATTACCGCGTCAAGCCCGTAAAGTACATAACTCCTCGAAGTTGTGCCTAAAGCAATCAGAAACTGCGTCGCCGCGGGAAGCTTCGCCTGCATGCTCTTGTACAGTTCTGCGAAGTTCGGGACGACATAGGTGATCAAAAACACCACCAGCGCGATGACCAGGCAAATCAGCACTGCCGGATACATCAGCGAGACAAGTAGCTTCTTCCTCAGAGCCAGCGTCAAGCGTTGATACGTGATGTAGCGGTCGAGCACTTCCGTTAGCGCGCCGCTCTTCTCGCCCGCCAGCACCGACGTCACGTAGATCGGCGGGAAAACTCGCTGTTTCGCGAAAGCGTCCGACAGTCCTGTCCCGGTCTTCACTTCCTCGCGAACGGCTTGAATATGGCGGCCCAGTTTTTCGTCGGTAAGGCGGTCCGCCAACAGATCCAGCCCTTTCAGGATCGGGAGGCCCGCCCGCACCAACGTTACAAACTGCTGATTGAAGATGAGGAACTTTTCAAGATTGACTTTCTTACGCCGGGTTCCGGCGCCCAGCCGAGCCGAGAGGTCTTTGGCGCGAACCGAATAGACCAGGTAGCCTTGTTGCGCCAGCCGTTCCCGGGCTTCCCGCTCGCTCGGAGCGTCGGCGATCTGCTCATGCATCTGTCCGCGCGGGTCTGCGTATCGCAGCACAAACTCAGCCATCGATTACCTACTTCTCCGCTTGCACAGATTCAACCGCATCCACCACTTCAGCACCGGGCGGGATCTTGAACCGAAACAGGTCCTCGGACGCGGGTGCGTTCAGCTTCTCGTCGTCGAAAGAAAAATCGAGAATGGATTGATCGCGGCCCAGCACTTTCATGCGCTGCACGCGCCCATCGCTACTCACCAGCATCTCCACTTTTTCGTATGGCACACGATCATCCTTGGCA
The DNA here is from genome assembly GCA_963842195.1 of uncultured Acidobacteriaceae bacterium. Lineage (GTDB taxonomy): Bacteria > Acidobacteriota > Terriglobia > Bryobacterales > Bryobacteraceae > Bog-105. Next base: position 485,832 of record CAWJFN010000013.1, on the reverse strand, counting down.
GCGGCATCCAGCCACGCCCCTCCTTCGCCTTCCCGGACCCGGAAATCCCGGAACTCCTTCTTCATATCCAGATGGCCGAGAAGAAAGGCGAGTGGCGCCCGCATATCCTCAGTATCTTTAAGGGAGACTTTTTCTACTCTATTGTCCCTCGCGGTGTACAGGAATACATCTTTTCCGTCGGAAATAAAGAGCTTTCCTGCCGGCTGAGTGTAGTCCCACCGCATCTTTCCCTTTTTCCGCAGGACCAGAGTGCCGGATTCCGGCGGCCGGAAATGTCCCGCGATGCTGTAGCTTTCGCTGAAGTGGAGAGACAGAGTTTGCGCTCCGTTGTACCGATTCTGGATACGCCTGATCAGTTCGTCCGGTCCGCTGACCGCCCACGCGAGCAGCAAAGAACTGAACAGCAATCCAAAGGACAGACGCACCGCCGCCTTCGTTCGTTTATTTAGGGCCAGAGTCTCTCGATTCCCCACTCATTTTCGCCTTTCCTTCGGTACAGCAGCCGGTCATGGAGCCGGTTCGGCCTCCCCTGCCAGAATTCAAACGTCGCTGGGGAAAGGCGGAAACCACCCCAGAACTCGGGTGCCGGTACCTCGCGCCCGGCGTATAGCCCATCCAATTCGGCCAGCCTCATTTCTATATCAGCTCTTGAGTTGACTGTATTACTTTGATGCGAGACCCACGCTCCGAGTTGGCTGCCTCGTGGTCTCGTGCGGAAGTAATCGGCTGATTCATCCCGCGACACCATCTCAACGCTACCCTCGAGTCGCACTTGCCTGGCCAGTTCGCCCCAGTAAAAAGTCAATGCCGCGAATGGGTTCGTTTTTAGCTCTTGCGCCTTGCGGCTGCCGTAGTTGGTGTAAAAAACGAACCCAAGCTCGCTCACCTCCTTCAGCAGCACAACACGCGCAGACGGTTTTCCATCGGCTGTGGCAGTCGCCAGCGTCATCGCATTAACTTCTTTGCATGCAGACGTTTGGGCCTCTCCAAACCACCTCTCAAACTGCACGATTGGGTTCGAATCGCAATCCGCCTCGTCCAGCCCTCCGGGCCCGTAGTTCTCGCGCGGATTCGTCAGCGATAACCGGTGGACAGCTCGTTTCGTAATCTCGGGCATCCCACTCATTGTCCACCGGGCACTCCGCCGTTGTTATACTGAAGGCTTCCGCCCCATGGTGTACCTCATTACCACCCTGCATATCGTTATTTGCATTTTTCTGATCATCGTGGTTCTGCTTCAGAGCGGTAAAGCCGCCGATTTGGCTGGCGCCTTCGGCGGAATGGGCTCTCAGACCGTTTTCGGTCCGCGAGGCACGGCCACGGTACTTTCGAAAGCGACTACAATCGCGGCATCTTTATTCATGGTGACGGCGCTCACCCTCGCCATCATGGCGAATCATCGCGGCGCCGTGACCAGCAACGGCAGCGTCATCAAAACTCACTCGCCGGCAGTCGAAAAGGCGAAGCCGGCCACCAAGACGAGCACAAAGAAGTAAGGTTCCTTAAATTGCGGAGATGGCGGAATTGGCAGACGCACTAGCTTGAGGTGCTAGCGGGTAACACCGTGGGGGTTCAAGTCCCCCTCTCCGCACCATACACAAAATTGCGTTTTCTAGAGATTGAATAGTTTGCATCTGCCCTCCGTGATCTAAAGCATCCCGCTAACTGCAGTCGGACACAACCGCTCAAATTTGCTCTCTTTTTTCCCGCACCGGGCGGCGCGGTTACTCTGCACGTGGCGTTTGCCGCGACGGCTCGATGAGATTCGTCATGTCCAGCATCGCCGCACGCGCTTCGCCTTGCATGCTTAGTGCGGCCATTTTCAGCAAGCGATGGTGACGCTGTTTGGCCAGCGCCAGCGTGATCGCGGGCTTCGAGAGCGGCTCCGGTAACGCGTGCAGCCATCCGCGCAAGTGCGTCGATGAAAGCAAACAATGTTTGCTGCGCGTTGCCGAGCTTCATGACTTCCCTGCAGACGCGATCGAAGCTGGCGGCGACTCTCTCTTCCAACTGTGCATCGGCCCTGCCTTTTCCGGTGAGTTCGTTCTCTATAGCAGCGCGCACGAACGCGCTTGTGCTGGCAAACCCTCTCTTTTTTTCTTCCATCTCGAGTCGTTTATCCAGCGCTTCAGTGAGTCGGACGGCTCGACAATGTTCTTTTTTGCTGATGGAGTCTCTCTCCATAAGCGCTCCAGCGCCCCGTCAGGGACGCGTATCACGCGCGTAAAACAGAGTGCGGTTTCTGTACTACGTGCAAATTATCGAAGCACAACGGAAGAAGCTCCAAATCGCCGTCCCGCGTGTCACATTTCCTTTATGTTCCACTACCGTTCAGGCCGCAGACTTTGCAAAGCGCGACTTGTGTACTCTTGTGAACTATTGTGAACCTCTGTTGCAGCAGCTATTTCAGCGAAAACAATTGTGAACATCTGTCAACTCTTGCGGACTCTTGTTGCCTAGCAGCGCAGTACTGCAGTCGGATTAGGCCAGTGGGGTAGGATAGAGTCACTTCTGTGTCCGTTCTTGGACGAATCGTAGCCATACTTCTCGCGTTCCTGCCATTCGTTGCGCTTGCTGACGGAAAGTCGCCATGCGATACGGCGCAAGAGATCTCGTTTTCAGAGGCTCGGAATAGAACTTTGGCAAGTCCTTCTCCCGAAATCCCGCCGCTGGCGAAAGCAACGGGAATAGGTGGCGTTGTGAAAATCGAAATCTGTGTTTCTGAGAAGGGCGAGGTTACTTCGACTAAGCTGATCAGCGGCCACCCTCTGTTGGTTGGCGCAGCGATGAGTGACGTTAAGGCATGGCGGTTCAAGAGTAGCGAAGCTCCGTCCGCACCGTGATGGAAATCAGTTTCATCCGCCCTGGTACGCCAACCGAGCAAGCTCACGAGGACGCGGCAAATCAAGCGTACTTTGAGGCCGATCAGCAATGCCGACAGACGTTACAACAAGGCGATATTGATGCCAGCGTGCGAGATTGCGGCAGAGCACTGGATCTCGTTGAGAAACTACCTCCAGAACGCATGAACGAGCGTAAGCTTGCGAATGAAATGATGGGGCACGCCTCGTTTAGACGGAAAGATTTTCAAGCCGCGCTGAAATATTACAACGAGGAACTTGTGATCGCTCAGAAAACGCTTCACGGTTACGAGGCGGAATTGGCCTACGCGTACCACGATGTCGCGCGCGCGAACCATGTGCTCGGGAACGCGGTACAAGCTGCCGAAGCTTACAAAAGGGCAGAAGAGATTCTGCCGGTCGCGGCGCAACGGATCGGCCATTTTGACGGCCTGGACAAAAAATATCTCGCGACTCTAAAACAAGTTCGACAAGAGCACTTGATGTTGCTGCAACAGATGGGCGATACGGCCGGGGCGGCGCTGCAGAAAACAATCGATTCAGGTCAGAACTGAATCATCGAGGCAGCGTGCAGCACGATCTTAACTGAGCATGCGCTTGATGCGCCGCACGATTTCGAGGTGGTGGCTGTTGGCGGTCATTCCGGTCTGCATTGTGTGTTTGCCAGCGATAATGATCTTGTTCTTCGCCGGTAACAACTTCGCCGGCGCTATTCTGGGCCCACCTGCCATCTGGAAACGCCCTTGGCATCGATTGCAAGCCACCGTCCTGGTTGGAAGGTATGAAGAGTCGGAACGGAACTGGAGCGAGGCAAGGTCCGCTCCAGCTGCTCTCGAGCTGCGAAGCAACGGGTCGGCCGTAGTTTCGAATCTGCCTTCCGAGGCTGACCTTCATACGTGCGTCCTCTCGGGTGTAGGAACTTGGAGCGGGCCAGATGAAGACGGAAGAGTGAACATCGCATTCGGCGAAGCCCTGACCAGCAGTGAGTGTCACGTTACTGACCCTGCGTATGCCGCCTTCGAAGTTTACGGTCACTCCCAACCGTACGGCTTATATCTCGTGATAGGAGATCCAGATTCGGGAACTGGTATATGGTTCCGAAAACAGCGCTAGACCCAAAGGGTGTGGATTCCTCAGCTAAAGCTTACAGCCGGTCATAATCAGCCGGCTCGACGTCGGGAACCTTGTCCAGCACCGCCAAAAATTTCTCGCGACTGCCGCGCGCGGCTCGCTCCTTGAGGCGCTCGAACTCGAGTAGCCGTTCCTCGAACGCGGACGTGAAGAGCTCTTCGACAGGCACGTTTTCCTGCGCTGCGATCTCTGCAGCGCGTTGGTACAGGTCGTCGGCTACGTTGATGGTCACAGTCATCAAGGCTCTCCAATGGCAGTCAGTAGCTGCCGAGGCGTGATGATCTCAATACCAAACCGCTCCGCTCCGCGGAAATCGGCGTGGTTAAACGTCACGATGTTGGCTCGAGACCGGACCGCCACTTCCAGGATACGATCATCATCCGCATCCGGCAAAACCGGCCGCCAGCGATAGAAGATCTGGACAAGCTTCGATTGGCTGCAGAAGTATCCGACGAAATCATCGATATCCTCGATGGTGATCGCTGAATCGCCCGTTAGTCGCTTCAGGACGGCTTCGTACTCGAGCGCCAGGGCTGGCGAGACCACCGGACGCCAAGATCCGTTTCCGAGTGTTTGGAGCAGTCTGTACGAGGAACCTAGTCTCGATTTGAAAGCGGCCACGAGGACATTCGTATCGATGATTACTTCCAGCATTCGAGGGGGCCGTTGTTCTTTGTTCCCAGGGTCGCGAGGAAGTGGGAACAGCAAAGCTATTTGTTCTAAAGGATGTTCCCAGTAAGATTTTACTCGCATAAGAGCAGTCAGCAATGCTCCCATATACGCGCGCACACGCGCACCGCTGGAAACAGTGGGAACACGTTGAGAGTAGACAACTTAGGCTGGGAACAAGCTGGGAACTCCAGCCTGGGAACAGTGGGAACATCACGCTTCAACCCTCCGGTAGCGCCATTCCAATCGGTCTCCTTGACGATCTCGATACCGCTCCCAACCGAGCGCTCGAAAGCAGCGCGCTAGGCGAGTCTTGTCGGATTGCGTCCATTGCGCCTGCGGCTTGTTCAGGCACTTCTCGAGTACTTCCGATATTGACGTACTGCTTCGACCATCAAGCCAGGGCACAATGATCTCCTGCCATGGATCGGCTTGATAGCGCAATCTCGACGGAAACCAGGATCCGTTGGTGCTGTAGCCACTCAGCCGTCAGACGATCCTCGTGATCGGTCCAACCGCCCCTTAATCGTTCACCCCAAGGCGTGGACCGTAACGTCACGACATTGGACCGGAACTCATCGTGCGCAAGTACGCCCTGCCATTCGGGCGCGAGCCGAAGGGCAGTGATCGCATTTGCCAGGATCGGTAGGATTTGGCCGTCAACTGAGTTCGTCTTCGATCGTAAGAGTTGGTCTTGCCAACGGCGGTTTATGCTCGCCTGTTTGACGTTAGATCGATACCGATATTGCGCTTCCCTATTACGGCTGTCCTGATGTAAACTGTGGTCGAAGTAATTCACACAACCCCTCGGGCTTTGAGGCTCGCGTTCCAGCGCGAGCCTTTGCTGTTTCTGCATACTTCACACCGAGATCAAGCACCGCCCTCCAATGCGAAATTTTGTGACGTATTTGTGCCAGATCTGCGGCACAAGCACCCACAAACGCACATCGGAGCGCACTGTAAGTTGTTGTATTGTAAGTATGATCAGGTGCGAAGGTTAGCTTGAGGTGCTAGCGGGTAACACCGTGGGGGTTCAAGTCCCCCTCTCCGCACCACAAAAAAACTTGCCGGCTTTTCACTAGAACTCGCCTTCGCCAACCAAGTTGATTGATTCCTGCAAGCCCGCGCGTGCACGCTTGACCGAAGCGGGTGTCCCAACCGTCCTTTTGTCGGCCGCGTATACCGGTTCAAAGTGGCGTTTCAGGCGCAGGAACGCTTTTTCAAAGTAGTTGAAGCTCACCCATGCAACGGCATAAGAAACAGCGACCATAACTGCCAACACGCCGAGTGCATACAAAGTCGGCAGAGGAAACTGAATGTGCAACTGCGTCTGAGCGATATAGCCGACGAGGAAGTAAATCGGCAGGTGAAAAACATATAAACCGTAACTATACCTTCCGAAATTTCTCATCCATCCCGTTCGGAAGAATCGAGTAAGTGCGCTCGCCTGCGACTGCAGAGAGAAGGCAATCAACACGCCAAAGAGAATCGCGGCTGCCGGCAGACCAATGCTGTACATCCAGGATCCGCCGTAAGAATACTGCGACGGCGCCAAAATCGCAACCGCAACAAGCACCAGAAAAGCCGGAGATGCAAATGCCCAAAGCAATCGCGGCGATAAACGCTGGCGCGTTGCGAAAAGTGCAGCAAGAGCTGATCCGACAAAGAGGCCATCCGCTCGAGTAAGTGTAAAGAATGACATCCAGACGCCGAAGCCGAAATGCATACCCAGCACGATGCGCAACGCCACGGTACCAGATAACGCGACCGCGCAAACTTTGTAGATGGATCGTGTCGTCAAACGCCAAACGATGAAGGGCCAAATGAAGTAAAACTGTTCTTCGACCGCCAGGCTCCAAAAGTGGGCAAGTAGGGTCTCGTGGGCCTTTCCGCCGTGCCAAATTGGCGCCATGTTGTAGAAATAGAGTAAATACGGGAGCTGCTCTTTCCAGGTCTGCATCTCCGCAACGCTTCTCAGCCAGTCCCAGTGGCTCTGCGCAATTATGACGATACTAACGGTCAGGTAGTAAATCGGAAAGATGCGCAAGATCCGGCGAGCGTAAAAGGACTGAGCACGATTTTCGGCGGCTTTGGTGTCGATCAGAATGCCCGTAATCAGGAATCCCGAGAGTGCGAAGAACAGATCTACACCGAGCCAACCAAAGGAAAACAAGTGCAGAATCGGCCTGTTTTGAAACAGTGACGCGGCATGCGTGCACAGAACGCCGATGATGGCCAGTCCTCGGATCCCGTCTAGCGCGAGCAAGCGCTGTCTTCCCGGACCTATACTTTCCGTTTTGAGGTTTGTTAGCACAGAAATGGCAATGCTCCGGGAAACAACCACACACTGAGGCGTGAGGAAACAGCTTGTCCTAACCTAAACCGAAATTGACCCTGGACGGTAATTTTGTAGTACTAGTGGAACGCGGACGCAATGGTCTGCGCCACGAGTTAACGGATCCTAACTCGGCGCAAGCAGATGGCTGATGTCGTTGTAAATCACAAAAACTACGACCATCATCAGAAACACGAAGCCGAGCTTAAACACGGTCTCTTTCACCTGCATGCTGACCTCGCGCTGGATCAACATCTCAATGATCAACATCAGCAGCGTCCCGCCATCCAGAATCGGAATGGGAAGCAAATTGAAAATCGCCAGATTCAGGCTGACTATCGCCATCAGGAAAAGAAAACTGAGCGGTCCTTCATGCGCGGCTTCGTTCGACATCTTCGCCATCTGAATCGGACCCTGCAGCGACTTAGGAGACACGCGCCGTTCCACGATGCTGCGCAAGGCGTCGAAAATCAGTGTTCCGTAGCGTTCATTCGCGCGCACCGATTCCACCAGCGCCGGTCCAAGCCCTAACTTCACCACCTCCGCGCGAATCTGCACTGTAACGCCGAAACGCCACGGCAGCTTCGAATCGCCGGTGGCTGCCGGAGTGATGGAGACCTTCTGAATCTGTGTGCCGCGCATCAGGATCACTTCAACGGGCTTGCCGCCGGATGCAATCACTTGTTGCACCACCGTTTCCGTCGAGACCACGGGCTGCCGGTTCACGCTGATGATCAGGTCCCCTGCACGCAGCCCCGCCTGGGCAGCAGGTGATCCCGGGCTAACCTGCCTCAGTTCGACATCCGGATTAGCGTTCCAACCCGCGTCACCTACCCCTTCCCTCGGATCCATTACCGGGGTGAGCCGCAGATTGAGCACCTGATCTTTACGCTGCACTACCAGCGCCAGCGGGTGATTCGCGCTCAGCGCCGCCCGGTTGAGAACATCTTCCCAGTTCGGGTTCCGGTCGCTACCGATCTGCAGAATGCGATCTCCCGGCTGAATCCCCGCCCGGGATGCGGCTGAGTTCGGCGCCACGCTGGTGATGACCGGGTTCGTGGAGTTTACCGGTTTGGCAAATCCGTGCATGTACAGGCCGGTGACAATTGCGATCGCCAGAATGATGTTCATGAACGGTCCGGCAAAGACGACGACCGCCCGTTGCCAGCGGCTCTTGGCTTGGAACGACCGTGGGTCGCTGGAGGCCTCGTCGCCCGGAAGCTCACCCAGCATGCGCACATAGCCGCCAAAGGGGATCGCCGAAATGCGGAAGTCGGTCTCGCCGCGCTTGAACCCGAACAATCTCGGTCCGAAGCCGATGCTAAAGGTATCTACCCGGACCCCAACTGAAATTGCCGCCCAGTAATGTCCCAGTTCATGCACCAGGATCATGACTCCCAAGAGAACCACGTCCCAAAAAACAGGTTGCAGCCAGCTCACGCGCTCAGTTCGTCCCTTCTTTTACCCGGCTCGCCGTCCAACGCGATTCGGCCACGATCTGTCGGGCCTGCTCGCGCGATTCCAGGTCGATCTCAATAATCTCCTCTATTGTCGCCGCTTTTCGGGTCCGTTGTCTTGTCAGCGTCTCTTCCACTGTGGTCGCGATCGCGGGGAAAGGTATTTTCCCCGACAGAAATGCGTCCACCGCAATCTCGTCCGCCGCGTTGAGGGTGCAAGTTGCCGAACCGCCCTGCTCCTGGGCCTCGTAAGCCAGCTTTAGCAACCGGAATTTGTCCAGATCCGGGGCAGAAAAGTTCCAGGTGCGGTTCTGGGTCCAATCGAGGCGAGGCACCGGAGCCCGCTCCCGGTTCGGGTATGTCATGGCATACTGAATCGGCATGCGCATGTCCGTAGCCGAAATCTGGGCGATGACGCTGCCATCGTTGTACTCCACCATGGCATGAATCGACGACTGCGGGTGTACAACCACCTCGACCTGCGATGGAGGAAGCCCGAACAGCCAGCAGGCTTCGATCACCTCGAAGCCCTTGTTCATTAAGGTAGCGGAATCAATGGTGATCCGCCGCCCCATCTTCCAGGTCGGGTGATTCAATGCCTGCTGGGGCGTCACATCCCAGAGCGCCTGTTTGGGCACGTCCCGAAACGGCCCGCCGGAGGCAGTCAGCAACAACCTGGTCACCTCAGACCGGCGTCCGGCCCGGAAGCATTGGTGCGCCCCGTTGTGTTCGCTGTCAACCGGCAGCAGTTCCGTACCGCACTCGGCCACTGCCTTCATCACCAGTTCACCGCTGGCTACCAGGACCTCCTTGTTTGCCAGTCCGATCCGCTTGCGAGCTCGAATGGCCTGGTAGGTCGCCTCTAGCCCGGCCACCCCGACGATCGCGGACATCACGAATCCGACCTCAGTGGCAACCGCAGCCTCCACTCTTGCCTTTGGCCCCGCGGCCAATTCTGGCCATAACGCCCGCGTAAGCCCGAGATCGGCAAGTTTGCAAGCAAGCTTACGGAGGGTCTCATCGTCCGCTACGACGGCCACCTTTGGCCTGAATTCCAGAATTTGGGAACACAGGATATCCAGATTTCTACCAGCAACCAGAGCATGAACTTTGAAGCGGCCGCCATGCTGGCGCACCACATCGAGCGTGTTTACACCAATGGAACCTGTTGAGCCCAGGACAGTTATGTTCATGGTAAAAGTGCCAGGAGAAACACACGCGCCGGCTCACAGGAGGGCCCTTGAAAAAAAATTTTGATTTCCGTAGAGAAAACTCTTGCCTTCCGTAAATTCATATTCTAATATTGGAAGTAAGCCAGGGAGGCAACTCCCACCAAAGCGAGACTAACCTCATAGAAAGACCCCTGAAGCAACACCTCCCTGGCGCCCGCAAGGGCCTGTCTCGCAGCTTCAGAACCTCGAAATTTCCAAACTAAGCTAGTTGTCGCCAGCATTCGAGTTCGTTCCCTAATTACCGGAACAGCGTCCTCCAGGTTGCGATTACCAAGGAGTGCGTGACCATCGAGGCTCGTATCGATCCCGCCTGAAGGTAAGCTGCGCCACAAATCAGGCCGAGCAGTACAACCGTCACCGCGCGCCGCCAATCTGGAAACGCTCGGAACCAGAGGTGCGCCGAGCCGAAGACGATCGCCGACACGGCAATCGCGACCAGCGGCGACTTTCGCGAATCGAGCAGCATCCGTTCGATCACGCCACGGAAGAACAACTCCTCGCCGAACGCAACTACCCAGAGGAACGCAAAGAAGTACCCGACCACCAGCCCAATCACGAGCCACCACGGCCCGGCATGAGGCACAAACTGCACGTCCTTAATAAGGACGGCTTCCAGCCCCAAGGGCACAATCCCGATCAGAAACCAAGTCGCCCCAATTCTCCACTCGCGGCCCTGCGGCCAGAGGCTGACCGGGCCCGGCTTCCAATCGCGCAAAACGAGCAGAGCCATCAGTCCCAGGCGAACCCACATGAGATGGCCCAGGACGTCCACGCGAAAATGCTCGGGTGCGGGAGAACGGTAGATGTTCTGGAAGGAGCGCGCAATAAAAGGTACGGCTGCAATTCCAAGGAATACAAGGTCGAAGGCGATCCGCCGGGGCATCACAACATGCCAGAAACTAAGCACACCGGTTAACAGGACCAGTAGCAAGAATGGGCTGGTTTGGAAAGTTCCGGCCGGCAGAGAGAGCGCCAGGTACGGGAGGATGGCGCTGGCCCAGAGCAGAGTTGCCCGAGCCGTCTTGCCTGGCGTTGCGGCGGCGAACCGGTCACGCGCATTTTCCAAAACGGAACCTATGTAGAAAAGCGTCTCCAGTAGGAAAGCGGGCAAAGCCGCTGAGACGATCCAGATACTATTCAGGTGAGTTTCGAACCTGTAAACCGCAATGCCGGCCAAAACTAACCAAACAAACACGACCGCCGATACATACGATGTAAGCCTCCGATGCATCGCCCTCATCCTAGCATCGGGTTTCTGTGTGGCGGGTTTCGCCGCTCGCGCCGCCGAGCCGCCCCCCGACCTGTTGAAGAAGATCGCTGCCACCATGACTGCGGATGCCAAGGCTCGCGATAACTACACGTACCGGCAATCGGTAATTGTTCAGGAATTCGATATCCACGATCTGGTCGCGGGCGAGTACCAGGAGACACGCGACGTAACTTTCGGCGCAAATGGCGCCCGCTTTGAACAGCCCACGTCGAAACCGATCAACACTCTGAAACAGATCAAACTCACGCCTGAGGACTTCGCCGACATTCGTAACATTCAGCCGTTTTTCCTGACGAGCGACAACGTGTTCCTGTACTCGGGTAAGTATCAGGGCGAGGAAACCCTGAGCGGCAACCCGTGTTTTGTGCTGTACGTCGAGCCGAAACAGATCCTTGCGGGCCAACGTTATTTTCAGGGAACGCTGTGGGTTCGCGAGAGTGATTTCGGCGTCTTCAAGAGCGAGGGGCAGGGTGTTCCGCAGATCGAAACGATGAAGACGCAAAATCTGTTTCCTCACTTTCATACGCAGTGGGAGGAAGTCGACGGTAAGTGGATGTTCCCGAAGTGGACCGTCGCCGACGATACGCTGTTTTTCCGGGACTGGCCGCAACGCATCCGCGTAGTGATTCGCTATTCGAACTACAAGCGCTTTGGAGCGGAATCGACGCTGACGTTTGAAGGAGAGGCTCCGCCGGACAACGCTACTCCGCCGGCACCGCCGCCAAAATAATGATGCGCTAGGCGAGGCCATATCGAGATCCCAGGTGCGCGGCACGAGTGCCGGCACGGCGGCAAAGAGTTGCCGCGCCACTAGAGCGGGGGCGATTAGCGGAGGCAAGCGGTTAGTTCAAACGCGCTTGTGTTCGCGAATCCAATTGAACGTGAAGTCCGCGTTGCGCGGATTGAATGCTTCGCGCCCGCACATCCACGGAACGCGCGTTTTTCGTCCAAGTGGCTGCCGAATCGCTCCACAATTTCCCGACCACTCAGAAACGACATCAGCTCGCACCAGCAAACGAACCTCCAGCCGCGAGCGCAAGAAGCGGTCCTGACCACCGCAATCGCCGAATTTGAATCGACTGTATGATTGCGAGCTACGTCTGAGCACTAAGGTCGTTGTCAACCCAGACGGACCCAGGAGCGATGTACAGCTCGTGCACGTGTCCGTCGACGCTAAGAAAATTCACGTGCTGGCTGTTGTCACTACCCCAGTACGCATGAAGCGCACTCCCCGCGGCAGCGAATGTGCCCTTCGCCGTCACCGTCAAGTCGTTATCGACCCATGTAGAACCAGAGCGGAAATACAGCTCGTGCACGTGTCCGTTGATATCCACAAAGTTGACGTGCTGGCTGTTATCGCTGCCCCAATAGCTATCGAGTGCGCTGCCCGGCGCCCCCAGAGCGCCCTTGGCCGTAGCAGTCAGGTCGTTGTCGACCCATGTAGAACCGGGGCGGAAGTACAGCTCGTGCACATGCCCATCGATACTCATGAAGTTGACATGCTGGCTGCTGTCACTCCCCCAGTAGCCGCCGAGGGCACTCCCTGTGGCAACACTGTGAAAGCGCCCGCGAGGATTGGAACGAGTTGCGGCGGCGGCGGTGCCTTTGGCGGTAGACGTCAGGTCGTTATCGACCCATGCGCCGCCTGGGTGGAAGTACAGCTCGTGCACATGCCCATCAATGCTCACGAAGTTGACATGCTGGCTGTTGTCACTGCCCCAATAGGCATCCAGCTCACTGCCCGGAGCTGCGGAAGAACCTTTAGCGGTCAATGTCAGGTCGTTGTCGACCCATGTGCCGCCGGGGTGGAAATACAACTCGTGCACATGCCCGTTGATGTCAATAAAGTTGACGTGCTGGCTGCTGTCACTCCCCCAGTAGCCATCGAGTGTACTGCTCGGTGCTGCGGAAGTCCCCTTGGCCACAAAGGTCAGGTCATTATCAACCCATGCGCCGCCGGGGTGGAAATACAGTTCGTGTACGTGTCCGTTCGTATCGATAAAGTTGACGTGCTGGCTACTGTCGCTGCCCCAATAGCCGTCCAGCGCACTCCCCGGAATCGCGACAGTGCCTTTGGCCATAGAAGTTAGGTCATTGTCGACCCATCCGGCGATGCCGGGATGGTAATACAGTTCGTGAACGTGTCCGTTGATATCGACGAAGTTGACGTGCTGGCTGCTGTCACTCCCCCAGTAGCCATCGAGCGCACTGCCTGAAGCCGCCGCGTTGCCCTGCCAAACGAATGAAAGACTTTGGGTGACAGTTGATCCTGATGACGGCGTGACCGCCCCGTAGATAGCGTTCGATCCCTCACCGGTGCCCGCGGTGACCTCTCCGCAGGCCGCACCGGGACCGCCGGCCTGCACGGACAATGCCCCAGGGGAAACCGCGTAAGTGAGAAGGCCGGAACCTGAGATAAAGGTGCAGTTCGAAAAGTTGCCTGGTCCCACCACATTCACTTCGAAGGCACAGATTGGATACTGTGTGGCCTGTGGGAACTGGAAGTTGACGCTCGCAACCTGGTTTGCCGCATTCCTGACACTGAAGAACGCGTTCACCACGTTTCCTCTCGAATCCGTAGTTAACTGAATCGCGAGTGTCGATCCCCGGGCTATCCGATTAGACGGCGCGGAGCCAAACGGCGTTAGGAAGTAGTCGTTCGGAAAAACCGGCAGCCATGGAGTAGTACCCGGGATGGGCGTATAGCCTGTGGGCCAGTTCGAAGGTCCATTGAGCGCCCAATACTGGATCTCGTAATAAAGCTGCCCTTGCTGGACGTAAATGAGGTACTGCAGCCAGTTCAATGTCTGACCCTGGCTGTGTTCACCGGGCGGCGGATAAGAATTCAACTGCAGCGAGAAGCCGGTATCCTGATACGTGATCAAATCCTGCGAGACGAACAGACTTACGGACAGGTTCTCCAGACTCGCGCAGTTATTATTCAGCAGAGAGTTGTTGCCGCTGCTCAGCGTGGGCAACTGCAACGGATCCGCATACCAATATTCGTCGACAATCGATTCAAAGCCGCCGACACACCAGAGCTCCATGCTGTTCGGTATTCGCGAAACCGCCGCCATGCCACCGGTGACGAAAGCGCTTCCAGGAGGAGCGAGTTGGAAATGTTGCCAGTTACCACCCTCATACCAGAAACAATCCTCAATCGACCCTTGCGCTCCGACGTACCACAGCTCCATGCTATTTGGCATTCGCGAGACGACCGCGATGCCGCTGGTGACTGAAGCGCTTCCGGGAGGGGCAAGCTGGAAATGTTGCCAGCTCCCACCTTCATACCAGAAGCAATCCTCGATCGATCCTTGGGCTCCGACGTACCACAGCTCCATGCTGTTCGGAATCCGCGAGGTTGCGGCGATCTTGCTCGTAAGCGAAGCGCTTCCGGGAGGGGCAAGCTGGAAATGTTGCCAGCTCCCACCTTCATACCAGAAGCAATCCTCGATCGACCCTTGCGCCCCGACGTACCACAGCTCCATGCTGTTCGGAATCCGGGAGACGGCGGCAATACCACCAGTGGTCGATGCACTGCCAGGAGCCGCGAGCTGATAGCGCTGCCAATTACCGCCTTCATACCAAGACGCACCCTGGATCGACCCATCTCCGCCAATCCACCACAGCTCCATGCTGTTGGGAATCCGCGAGACGGCAGCGATCTTGCTGGTGAGCGAGGCGCTTCCCGGGGGCGCGAGTTGGAAATGCTGCCAGTTTCCCCCTTCGTACCAGAAGCAATCCTCAATCGACCCCTGCGCCCCGACGTACCACAGCTCCATGCTGTTCGAGATCCGCGAGACGACCGCAATGCCGCCAGTGGTTGAAGCGCTTGCAAGAGGAGCGAGTTGGAAATGCTGCCAGTTAGCCCCGTCATACCAAAAAGAATCTTCGATCGACCCCTGTGCCCCGACGTACCACATCTCCATGCTGTTCGGAATACGCGACACCGCGGCCACCGGAGATGCTGCCGCAGCGCTTCCAGCCGCAGCTAATACAGACTGATTCCAACTCATGTGCCCACCGAGTGTATCCCACGACGAGGAATTTGTCTCCACTACATCAGCAGCCCTTGTGGCGTGCAAAGCCTTTCCAAGTGACCGGTGATTTCGAACCGGGTCCAGTAACGTTGGTTTGAAAGCCGTGGGTATACGCAACACTGACCCGGTTCGCGCTATCGGGATACGGCGTCAAGTCTCATTGGAGCCAACTCAGAGTGAAGGGGTGCTCCACCTCCGCCTGACTCCCGACCGCCGCCAGTCCGTTTGGTCCCACTAGAATATATTGGGGCCCATATGTAATGCAGTGTGACTCCTCGGCGAAAGCCCGGTAGAAACTCATGAAGCTGTCTTGGCTAGTATTCGGCGGATCGTCCATGCTCTTGAAGTAGGATCGCGCGCTGCACAGAAGTACGTTGGACTAAGTGGCGCTCAACTATTCGTTTTGCAGACTCTAGCTGTTTGCGGCAGCATGTCGGTCAACGAATGGCAACTCACACGCACACCCATCAGAGTTCGTGTCGGTGGTGATTAGCCGCCTCGTCAAGACCAAGCTTGTTAAAAGAACCGCATCCGCTGCCGATGCGCGCCGCCTGGAAATCGCTGTGACGCCGGCCGTCCGCCGCAATGTGATTGTTCCTGCCGAATATTCAGCCGATGTAGCTCAGGCCGTCCCAACCGACAAAGCTGGCCGCATCGCCCCTTGACCATAACCTGCGAACGACGACGCTCGAAGTGAGCAGCCCGTGACCAGCAAAACCCTCGAGCACTGGAGGAACCACTTGGGCGTGTAGTCGGCATGTCGGAGAAGTGGTTTCGGAGATTACTCCCCTGAACTCCTCTTCCGACCCTGGCAGCGGTTCTTGGAACGCTCGAGCGTCTGAAGAGAGCTGTCCCAGATGTTCGCCGAGCCCGCTTTCCACTTGATCCGAGTTCAGTACACGCCGTGCTTTTGACGCCCGAAGGCATTCCTGGCTGGTTCTTTACCCAGGTCTGTCTGAACAACCCAGCCATGTCTATGGTTTGACGAGGAGTTCAACAGAATGAATGATGACAATGCCGTATCGCGGCGTGCTTTAGTCGCCGGACTTGGCGGAACTATAGCCGTCGGTTCGGCTGCGCTCGGGCAGTCCGGCTCGACGGCCATGAACACGGCTCAGCCGATTGATGATCCGACTACTAAGTACCCTAAGCCTCCTTATACGAGTCCCTTTCAGCCTTGGCCGGGACTCGCTAGCAAAATGGATCCTCCTCCCGATCATGGTGAGAAGAGTTACAAGGGCTCCGGCCGCCTCGCTGGCCGAAAGGCACTCATCACTGGTGGCGATTCCGGTATGGGACGCGCCGCTGCCATCGCGTATGCTCGCGAAGGCGCTGACGTCGCCATCAATTACCTGCCTGAGGAGGAGCCCGATGCTCAGCAAGTGATTGCTCTCATCAAGGCCGCAGGTCGCAAAGGCATTGCGATTCCCGGCGATCTCCGCAGCGAGCAGTTCTGTAACGAACTCGTCGCCAACGCCGTGTCATCACTTGGCGGACTCGACATCGTTGTCTCAAACGCGGGGCGGCAGCACCAGGTGGAATCGATACTCGACCTGACCACTGAACTCTTCGATTGGACGATGAAGACCAACATCTATGCACCCTTCTGGATGATCAAAGCCGCTCTGCCGCATCTGAAGCCTGGCTCCTGCATTATTGGCACCACCTCCGAGCAAGCCTACGATCCCTCTCCGAACCTTTACGATTACGCTCAGACAAAGGCGGCCACCATGAACTATGTCAAGTCGCTCGCGAAACAGCTTGGCCCCAAGGGGATCCGCGTGAACGGCGTTGCTCCTGGCCCAATCTACACGCCCTTGCAGATCTCCGGCGGCGCGACGGAAGAGAAGTGGCGTAATTTCGGCAAAGACTATCCCTTGGGCCGTGCTGGTCAACCGGCGGAGCTCGCGAGCATTTACGTACAGCTTGCAGCCGGAGACGCCACTTACACGACCGGCAACATCTACGGTGCAGGCGGCGGGAAGGGCCAGCCGTAGAGAAGGTTCTTCAAACGCTGGGATCTCGGAAGGAAACTGGACCGATTTCTCCCGACAGGTCTCCATCCCATCTGTGATACGCGTTCATTACTCCCGAGCGAACCGTGTTACCCAGGGTGCTCAGACGGTCCTCTGTGGGATGGATGTGTTTTCCCCAGAAGTTCGGACGGTGTTCCAACAATCACCGCGTTGTGTGATGTACTGCTTTACCACGTAACCCCACGGGATCAGCGGTATGAACACGACGACCATCAGACATGCCTGAATATCAGCCGCAGCGGTTGCGTTGACCAGGTGAGCGCGCCACAGGGGAACAGCAAAAGCAAGAAGATAGATCGCTTTCCAGATTAGTTCGAAGAGGAGAAGGGGAATCATCTGCACGGGATAGCGTAATCCCAGCAAAGCCGCGAGACCGAGACCGGCCAGTAGAGAGAGCCGAACGCCGTGGTCAATGGCAAAGGCCGGCGTGTGATGCAAAACAGACGGCCACATGAAGATGCCAAGGCCGGCAGCAAGGATCAGGTAGCAGAGACGCAAGCTGTAAATCCGGAAAAGAGAGAGCGCATTCATGGAGGCACCTCAATAATTTTGGGAATCTCCGTCGATCATATGACATCGCGGAGCTCTCCTATGGATGGATCAGCGGATTCGGAGAGGCCCGAAAATAGGCCCCGAGAAGTCCCCTTCCGTGCCCGAATTCCGAAATGTTAGTTCGATTGCGCGTCGCTTCAGCGCCTCCACTTCCTGTAGCTCGTCTAACCTTCGCAGGAACAATAAGTACGTGATCTGCTCGATCACCTCCAGTGGATTCGATATGCCGCCCGTCCAGAACGTGCGCCAGATGCGGTCAATCTGATTGTGCAGTTCACCCGAAAGGATGTTTTGTGAAGCAGAGGCATTATGTTACTCGATATCCGTGTTCATCTGGTTCATCGGCGGCTATCTTTTCTCCAGTCACCAAAATGCCAAAACCTCTATCTCTCGATTCCTCACCCACTTACCTCGCCCCGCGCCCCTCACTCCGCACGCTCCTGCGCCACACTTGCGTACAAATGAATGAAAAACTTCCGCCCCGGGGAGGCCCAAACTCACCCGAGGGCAAATCAATTTCTAGCCAGAACGCGACCAATCACGGCATGTGTCAGGAGCGCTTCTTCCTTCTTCCCGGCGAATCGCAGGAAAAATTCGACGCACTCCGCGAAACCTGGCGCAAACAATACCACCTCAACGAGCCCGCCGTTCCCGAGCTCGTCGAAACGCTCGTCGAGCGTGACTGGATGCAGCAGCGCTGTACGCGCAACATCTGCAAACTTGAAATGCAGCTCGCCGAAGCCGAAGCCGCTGAGAATGACGATCGCATCGACAGAATTGAACGGCGTCTGAATAACGCGTACCGTTACAAAACCGCCGCTGAAAACTCATTTCAGCGCGCCCTCCGTGCACTCGAACAATTCCGCGCCGTGCGCAAACGCGAAGAATTGACTAAACACCGCCTCGCCGTGCGTGAGCGCCAGGTTGCGTTCAACATTGCGTACGGCTACGCCAAACGCGGCCTGCCTCTTCCCGATTTCATCAAGAAGGATTCCAACAATGGACCTCGACCAGCTAATTCCTGACCTGCACCGAACTCTCGAGGAGCCCCTGCAACCCCACCTGAAAACGGTTGCCCCTGCAAAGACCAAAAGCGCACAGGCCGGTTTGCAGGCCGTTGTGCGCGAAAAGACCAAAGCTCAGCTTCTCTTCCAGGGCCAGAAACACCCGAAGAAGCAGAAGAAAATCGTGCGCCTCGAACAGTGGATCGAGGTGCGCATCCTCGACGGCAAAACGGTCACGAAGCTCTACCCGTCGAACGAAAAACTTATCAAAGACGGACAGAAAATGTGGCCAGCGCCCGAGTTTGTTTACCGCCGCATCAACTTTCCCGACGGCATTCCCGCTGAATATCTATGGACCGTGCCCCCCGACGGCGGACCCGACCTCGGCCGCGGCGGCTGCGGCATCCAAAGAATGACGGTCGATACTTGGCTCGATGTAATCGAGCGTGAAAACCTTCGCAGTGATGGCCACATCGGCCCAACTGGAGTCGGCAATCTCCCTCGGCACGAATCAACCGGCGGCTGCAATTGCGCAGTCTGCACTCACAATCAGGCCATCCTCGACGCCCGCAATGACGCCGCCTAGTTCGTTCCGTAATGATCGCTCTGGTGGCGCGGCAACTCCTTGCCGCCGTGCCGGCACTCGTGCCGCGCACCTGGTGTTCGCTATGGGGCAGCTTGCCAAGCTGCGTGCCGATCGCCGATCGGCGTCGGCCCTTGTGCGCGATGTGAGGAGTTCGTTCCGTAATGATCGCTCTAGTGGCGCGGCGACTCGTTGCCGCCGTGCCGGCACTCGACTTCTCATTCCTAATTCGGTCGAGATTCCGATTGCCGTCCGGAGTCCCTTAGTGTATCTGCGCAGACAGCACCCGGAGCTATTCCGCGATGCGCAATCGAACGAACATTTCAGGATTTGGGAACGCAAGCCGACTTTTCGGGACCTATACTCGGACCGCTCGCGATCAGTCGTGAGCGTGACGCCTCGTCAAAAAGATTCGGCCATTCCCGCTCTGTCATGCCGTTATCATCGCTTGCAGTATGATCAAGGATCCTAGTAATTGTTTCCCCTAAACGAATATTCCGGCCGAAGTAGACTGGGCGGAACGTCGAGGAGGGCGCCGCTGTTAGCCGGATTGCTCAGACCGATGCGGCGAATCGCTGAATCCTTCGCAGGTGTACCTGATTGGCTGCGCCGTTATTTATTGGCGTTCAGCCTATTGGGGCTTGGGACCGCGTTAGCCGCGCTGTTGCTGAACGCGTTCGGCCCGAAAGCTACGTTGGTCGTGTCTCTCATCGGAGACGTCGCTTTCCTTGGATGTGCATGGCTGGGGTATGGCGAAGGCATGCTAGCGGGGCTTTTGATCACGTTTTTCATCCCGCGCTTGTTACTACCAGGGACTCCGTTGCATCCGGACGGAGGCCGCTTCGGGCTGCTAATAGTTCTCTCGCTAGTCGTGAGCAGCATCGCGCGATATAAACGCAAGGCGGAAAAGGCGCTAAAAGCCGCCGCTGACGAATTGGAGACCCGGGTACGATTGCGTACCTTGCAGCTTCAAGCGAGCGAAGTACGGTTTCGTCAGCTCGCCGATTCCATGCCCCAGATTGTATGGACGGCCACTCAGGACGGACGGGTTGAATATCTGAACCAACGCTGGCAAGAATTCGCAGGCGTTGGTCTCTCCGATCATCTTGGCGAAGACATCCATTCGATCATCCACCCGGACTCTGTGGGGGAGTTTGTAGCCGGTTGGGATGCTGCTGTTCGTGCAAAGGAGTCTTATGAAACTGAGGTTCGCTTTTTCGACCGGGAAACGGGAGGCTATCGTTGGTTTCTATGCCGAGGACTACTCGTTAATGATTCCGCGGGGGGTATACGTTGGTTTGGAACGTTCACCGACATCAACCGACAAAAGATTGCGGAGCGGACGCTGCATCGGGCTAACGATGAATTGCGACAGTTCGCATACGCAGCCGCGCATGACATGCAGGAACCTTTGCGCAATATCATCCTCAGGTTGAGCATGTTGCTCCGGGAGCAGCGAAATGAATTCGATTCGAGCGGCGCCGAGCAGGTCAATCAAAGTATCGTTGATGCACAACGGATGCACAGAATGGTCAAAGACTTGTTAGCGTTTTCCAGCGCTCTGGACAGCGCAGAGGAGATCGAAGGTGTCACCGACGCAACGGACAGCGTGCAGGAGGCACTCGCAAGTCTTGGTAGAGACATAGCGGAAAGCAAAGCAGAAGTACGATTCGATGTCCTTCCTTCGGTGCGGGTGCAGCCGTTCCATTTGATCCAGTTATTCCGGAACTTAATCGGAAACGCTCTGAAATACCGGAGGGAGGATGTGGCTCTGACAGTGCAGATTTCCGCAGAACCGGCGGGCGACGAATGGGTTATCTCGGTGGCCGATAACGGAATTGGATTCAACCCCGCTTATGCTGAGCGCATCTTTGGGCTCTTCAAGCGTTTGCACCATCACGACAAATACCCGGGGACAGGGATCGGTCTCGCCATCTGTGCCCGAATCGTGGCCCACTACGGCGGACGCATATGGGCTGAGGGCGAAGAAGGAAAAGGTGCAACGTTCCATTTCACACTACCCGGTCGGAATTCCCGTATGCCCAAAATGGAGATGCTTAACGAACATTTGAGCAGTGTTAACGAAAGTCATATAGACGGTGTTGGCTGATAAGGATCAAGTGCTTATGAACGTGCCCGCTGCCGCCGATCGTACGCGCGTGTTGATTATCGAAGATAACCCGGTCGATGTATATATGGTGCAGTGTGCTCTTGAAAAAGAGCTAGATTGGACGACTGAAACCACCGTCGCCGATGATGGAGAGAAGGCGATCGAACTACTGCTGCAACACAGTAATCGGCCCATACGGGAGTGGCTGGATTTAGTCATATTAGACCTTAACCTCCCAAAGCGCGACGGTGTCGAAGTGCTCGAGGTTATCCGCACTACGGATGGACTTCGGAGCCTCCCAGTTGTGGTGTTGAGTTCTTCCCCGATGGATGTCATGAAGAGTAAGTTTAAGAAAGTGAACGTCGAGGCCAATTGCTACGTCACAAAGCCACCCGATCTGGACGAGTTTCTTTCCTTGGGCAAACGAATACGCATTTGTTACACAAAAGCTCTTGGATCAGGGGGCTAGGATGCGAGCGGTCCCGGTCGCGGTTCTGTTAGCATTTTCGACTGATTCGGCCAGATGGTGATTCCGCAACTTAACACTAGCGGAGCAGATCGGATTTATGAGGATTGAGCCGGGTCGGCTTGGTCTCAGTCATTTGCGACAGGCTGCCAAAGCTCGACACGATTTCCTTCCGGGTCGGTGATCCAGCCGAATTTTCCGAAGTCATAGCTGTCGCGTTTTGGATCGACGGTGACGCCTTCCTCTATCAAACGGTCCAGCACTCCATCGAGGTCATCCACCTGAAGATTGAGCATCGCTTTCTGTGCCGGCGGGAAGTATGCATTGTCTTGTTTGAAAAAGGCGAAGACGACTTGGGCGCGTTGCGTCGAGGCGGGAAACGCGAATGATCCCTCGGACTTCACCAGACCGAGATGCCGCTCGTACCATGCATACAGAGCTTTTGGATCATCCGCTCGCAAGAATACTCCGCCAAAGCCAGTGATTGAAGGCATGTAGTCTCCTATGAGGAACGTTTGTTGGGGGCCGGTGCGTACAAGTGCCAACGCCACCGGAAGCCGATTGACAATCGGCCGCAGCTTAGCAGACTAGGCGTTAGGAGCACAAGCGCTCGAAATCGGCCGGCGTGTCGACGTCGGTGGCGGCTTCGGGGAGTGGGAATCGCGCCACTTTGATGTCGGCCGCAAGCAGCAATTGTTTAGCCCCGGCCTCCGGAGGCAGTGCTGCAAGACGTGTGAACATACGCCGTCCGAAGATTGCCGGGACGCCTAAGGAGCCGTCATAGTCAGCGGCTACGGCATGTGCGCCGCTGGTATGCAGCAGACGGCGCATGCCCGAGATATGCTCGGCCGTGACGAGCGGCTGGTCGGCCAATAGCACCGCGGCGCCGGCACTGTCGGGTTCTATTTCCTGCAGCCGAAGAATACCGGCTGAGAGCGAGGACCCCATGCCCGACCGCCATGCAGCATTGCGGACAACCTCGACATTCTTGAAGGCGATCGCGTCCTGAACCGCATCGGCTTCGGCTCCGACGACGACGATCACCGGACCGAGCGCCGCCTCGAGTGCGGTATCGATGACATGACCGATCAGAGTTTCGCCGGCATAGGAGAGCAACTGTTTCAAGCTCCCCATGCGGGTGGCCGCACCGGCAGCAAGGATGACGCCGGCCACCAGCAGGCAGCCCGGCGACTCGGAGCTCACAGCTTCTCGCCCACTTCGAGTTTGGGAGTTGTGCGGCTGCCTTTGACCAGCGTGGCGGCTTCCAATTTGGAGAGCTCGCGGCGGGCGATGTGGGCCCACGTGCTGGTGCTGTCGAGTTTCAGGTAGGCGCGCCAATGGCGCACTGCGTTCATGACGTCGTGCAGCCCTTGATAAAGGAGGGCCAGATTGTAGTGGACGTCAGCATAGTGCGGGTACAGCTTCAAAGCTTCCCGATAATGATAGACGGCGTTGGCGGAGTCGCCGCGCTCGTCATACAGATTGCCCAGATTGAAGTGCGCCAAGGGGTAATTGGGGTCGATCTCGATGGCCTTTTTGTAATGACTCTCGGCATCCGCCCATGCATGGCCGTTAAAAAAAGCAGTGCCCAGATTTACTAGCGCTCCGGCCGAGTTCGGGTCGAGTTCGGAAGCCTTTTTATACGCCTGGATGATTTCTTCGGACGGCGCACCGGTGTTTTCTAGATACAGCCCGCGTTCAAACCAACGGTCAGCCTCCATTTTGCTCTTCAGGCGCGCGGCAACCTGTTCGGAACTCTTCTCGCAGCGAGGTAATTGGAGCAGCTTGTTGAGGTCGCTTTCGGCGAAGTCAAACACTAGCTGACCCGAGACCGATTCCATCTTCTGCTTCCCGATTTGGATCCGGATGCGCCGGCCCTCTCGATATACGCGGACATCCGCGCTGGTATGTGTGGCGTCGTTGAGCCTGCTTCTGAGCGAATCGAGGGCCTGCCGTATGGTTCGCGGTGCACACTTTTCAGACCTGAGCCGCATGACCGTCTTGAGCTCCAGTAGGTCCGAAAAATGATACTCGGAGAGCTCCGGAATGAGCTGTTGCCGCTCCCAAACCCTGAGCTGCCGGCCTTCGATTTTTAGCAAACGACAGACATCCCGCCGGGTGTAGCGCCCGCCCGGACCGCGCTCTGAAGCTGGCATGGGATGTTGCGAGCGATCTCGCAGCACAGGTCGATGATAGCATCTATCGGAAGAGTTCGTTGGCTCCGTTCGGTGACGTAATTCACGCTTTGGGGCGTTTGTATCCCATTGAATGGCAAGTGTTTCACTTGTCCGGGGAACATGTCATACTAAAAAGGTCGCATATTATGGCTTCCCCGAAAAGGGCCCGTATTGGCGCCTCGCATCCTAACCTGACGCTTGCCGATCTCCCCAGCGGGCAGCGTTGCGTGCTGGACCGATTGGACCTGCCGGAAGACGTGGCAAGGCGATTGATGGAGCTGGGTTTTCTGCCGGGGAATGAAATCGTTCCGGGCCGGCGGGCTCCGGGCGGCGGTCCACGAGTATTTCAGGTGGACGGCTCCGAGGTGGCGCTTCGCGAGGACACAGCGGCGCGCCTATATATTCGCCGCGATCCGGAGTCGGATTTCATCGTTCTACCATGAGCTCTTGTCACGGAGACTCACCAAGGGCCGGTCTCCTTCCCAATCCGTCGATCCCGATTCCGCGCGCGGCACACGATCGCCCGATTATCGTGGCGATTGTCGGCCCGCCGAATGCCGGGAAATCGACTCTGTTCAACCGCCTGACCGGACTGCATCAGAAGGTGGCGAATTTTCCTGGCGTGACGGTAGAGCATCGGCTCGGAAAAGCCAAGATAAAAGACTCCCAGCACGAAGTCTTCCTGGTCGATCTTCCGGGAGTTTACAGCCTGCATCCGCGGGCCGAGGACGAGCGAGTAACACATGACGTGCTCAAGGGCGAGCGGCCGGACTTTCCAAAGCCGGACGCCGTCATTCTGATCCTGGACTCGACCAACCTGGGGCGACATCTTGTGCTGGCGGCGCCGATCCTGAGCCTGGGACTACCGACGCTGATTCTGCTGAACATGGCCGACGACCTGAAGGTTCGCGGCGGCAAAGTGGACGTCGCGGCGCTGGCATCGGAATTGAATTGCCCGGTAGCACTCATCAGCGCATCCAAGGGTACGGGTCTGGATGGGATTCAGCAGTTCCTGTTGGGCACGGCAGTGAGGTTGAATTCGCCGCCGCCCAAAGTGGAACTGCCGGTTCTGCAGGACATCCCCAAGTGCCGGCAGTGGGCGGCGAAACTGGGAGTTCGAGCATCGTATCAAGCCCCGGCCCCACCGTTGTGGACGCGGCGTCTGGACGCGATCTTCTTGCACCCCATCGCGGGGCCTCTAGTTTTCCTGGCGGTTGTGGTCGCGGTGTTCCAGAGCATCTTTTCATGGGCGCAGCCGCTGATGAACGGACTGCAGGCCGCGGTGCTGTCTTCCGGCCAATGGGTCAAGCATGTGCTGCCCGATACGTGGTGGCGCTCGCTGATGATCGACGGTGTGTGGAGCGGTGTCGGATCGGTGGTAGTTTTTCTGCCGCAAATACTGCTGCTGTTCCTGTTCATCGGAATTCTGGAAGACTCCGGATATCTGGCGCGCGCCGCGCTGATTGCAGACCGGACGATGGCGAAATTCGGCTTGCAGGGCAAATCTTTCATTCCGCTACTTTCCGCGTATGCCTGCGCCGTTCCCGCGATCATGGCGACGCGGGTCATCGAGAACAAACGCGACCGGATGGCGACGATTATGATCGCGCCCTTGATGACGTGCTCGGCGCGGCTGCCGGTGTATACGTTGATCATCGCGGCGTTCGTACCCAACCTGCCGATTGTCAAGGGCGTGCTGTCGCTGCCTGCCGTCATGATGCTGAGTTTGTACGTGCTGGGCTTTGTCGCTGCGATTGCCATCGCGCGCTTGTTGAAGAGTACGATTCTCAAGAGCCGCCGTTCGGCGTTCATTCTGGAGATGCCGCCGTACCGGTGGCCAACTTTCCGGTCCCTGAGCCTGCGACTCATAGACCGCGGCAAGGTGTTTTTAAACCGGGCTGGAACCGTCATCTTGTCGGTTGCTGTCGTGCTGTGGGTGCTAGCGCATTTCCCCATGCACAACGGCAAAGCGCCGGAACTGCAGAATAGCCTGGCAGGAATGATTGGAAAGGCAATTGAGCCTGCCATCAAGCCGCTGGGATTCAACTGGAAGATCGGGATCGGCCTGATCACCTCCCTCGCCGCTCGTGAAGTGATCGTCGGCACCCTGGGGACAATTTACGGCATCGAAGGAGACGAGCAGTCGGTCGGCCTGCAACACGCAGTGCGTCAGGATTTGAGCGCGGCGGGAGCGGTCGCGTTGTTGATCTTCTTCGCGTTCGCGATGCAGTGTTTCTCAACACTTGCCGTGGTAAAGCGAGAAACAGGGGGATGGAGATGGCCGGTTTTTCAATTCAGTTATATGCTGGCGCTGGCGTACTCTGGTTCGTGGATTGCCTTCCGGCTGAGTAATCATTTCCTGGGATGAGTGACATTCTGAACGTGACGATTCTCGGCTCAGGCTGCGCCGGGAACACAGCCGCAATTTACACGGCGAGAGCCAACCTGACTCCCGTTGTGTATGAAGGACATGAACCGGGCGGACAGCTTTCGATCACCACCGACGTCGAGAATTTTCCCGGTTTTCCCGAAGGCATCATGGGGCCGGAGCTGGTGCAAAACATGAAGCGGCAGGCCGAGCGTTTCGGCGCCACCTACAAGCACGGCCGCGTTGTACACGCGGATCTTTCGAAACGTCCATTTACTCTCACCTTCGAGCACGAGGAGGTGTTGCAGACACGAACGCTGATTGTCGCGACAGGGGCATCGGCGCGCTGGCTTCATTTGCCGAACGAGCAGAAACTGATCGGGCATGGTGTCAGCTCGTGCGCTACGTGCGACGGCTTCTTCTTTCGCGGGAAGAAGATTATGGTGATCGGCGGCGGCGATTCGGCGATGGAAGAGGCGAATTTTCTGAGCCGGTTCGGCAGCGAAGTCGCAGTGGTTCATCGAAGTGAGAATTTTCGCGCATCGAAAATCATGCTGGACCGGGCGCGTTCTAATCCTAAGATCAAGTTCCTGACGAATACGGTCGTGCATGATATCTACGATGTCGACAAAGGGCACGTGACTGGTGTGAAGCTGCACAACGTGGTCAGCAAAGAGACTTACGACCGCGAGGTAGATGGATTTTTTGTCGCGATCGGCCATATTCCGAATACGAAGGCATTCGCGGGGCAACTGGACCTGGATCCGGATGGCTACGTCATTACTCATGGTGGTGCGCGAACCAACATCGCGGGAGTGTTTCACGCAGGTGATGTGCAAGACAGGACCTATCGACAGGCGATCACAGCATCTGGCGCAGGATGTATGGCGGCGATCGAGGCAGAGCGGTTTCTGGAAGGTGAGGGGCACTGAGTTCGCAGCCGTGCCGGGGTGTTAGCATGAATTTCGTGAAGCTGGGACAGGCGTTTCGGCTTGTCAGACAACTCAAAGTGGATCACGCGCGGCAATTCGCCCAGCACATGGTTCCGCATGTAGTGCGTCCAGCGCAGATCCTGTGGAATCAGGCGATCGGCGCAGTTTTCGTACTTTTCGCCGTCTCGTTCTTGAGCTACGGATACATGCATCGAGATAACGGCGCCGCGTTGGTTTTCAGCATTATTCTGGGCGTGATCATGGCGTGGTTCGGTGTTTCTTCTTTTTTGAAGGCGCGGCGCTTGTCGCGGCTGTAGAGGCCCGGGCTGGTTTAAGAAATCCGCACGGGAGCCAGCGTCACTCCCCTTCATGCGTCGGAACGAGTCCCGACGCGGCGGCTCCGAGTAGCCGCGCCACCGCCAGTACAAGCTGCTCCAGAAGCGAAACACCAGAATTCTGTTGACAGTTCGCTGCAACTGCAGCATGCTTCTTATAGACAGCTATGGGACAACGCAAGAGCGATGTTCTCCAGGGCACGCTGGCGCTGCTGGTTCTGAAAACGCTGCAGCATGGGCCGATGCACGGCTGGGGCATCACGCTACACATTCAGCAGATTTCGAATGAAGTGCTGCGCGTCGAAGAGGGGTCGCTATATCCGGCGCTGCACCGCATGGAGCAGGAGGGATGGATTGCCGCCGAGTGGGGTGTTTCGGAGAACAACCGCCGCGCGCGCTATTACCGCCTGACCGCCGCGGGGCGGAAGCAACTTGCGGAAGAAGAGAAGAGCTGGCACAAGCTAACGGACGCGGTGGCCTGCGTGTTGAACTTTGTCCCGGGCAAGGCGTAAGGGGAGCCGCATATGGCGTGGACCAGTAGAATTCGAGCGCTGTTTCGAGCAAAGCAAGCGGCGTTGGAAATAGACGAGGAGTTGCGTTATCACCTTGCGATGCGCGAGGAAGCAAACCTCAGCGAGGGCTTGCGGCCCGACGAAGCGCGTTCCAATGCGCTGCGCCGTTTTGGAAACACGACGTCGCTCAAGGAGCAAATGCACGAGATCGACGTTTTCACGTTCGTCGAGAGTTTCTTTCAGGACCTCCGCTTTGCTGTACGGTTGCTGGCGAAGCATCCCGGCTTCACGGCAATCGCGATTTTGGCACTGTCGGTCGGGATCGGCGTGAACACCGCTGTGTTTACTGCGTACAAGGCAGTACTGCTGCAACGCCTGGATGCGCGAAATCCGGAGCAACTGGTAAACGTTTATCGCACTACGCGGGAGGATCGATATCAATCCGGTTTCAGCTATCCAGACTACGAATTCTATCGAGATCAGAATCACGTGTTTTCCGGGCTAGTGGCGACGACGGGCGATGGGCTTGCATTGACGGGCGCCGAGGGCCTGGGCGGCTCGCAAAGTTCCTTCGGAAGCAACCTGGCGGGAGCCTTTGGCTTTCGGTTTCCAAGCCTGATTCGTGGCGGTGCAGAGTTTGTCAGCTCGGTGAGCGTGTCTGAGAACTACTTCGCAGTCTTAGGAGTGAACGCTTTCCGTGGGCGGGTATTCCTGCCACAAGATGTTCACGATCTGGATGCCCATCCCGCCGTGTTGTTGAGTGAAAACTACTGGAAGCGGCGCTTTGATGGAGCCATATCGGTACTGGGTAAGAGCATCAAATTAAATGGATCTCCGTTCACGATTATCGGTATCACGCCGCACGATTTCATGGGAACAAACATCAATGTTCCCGATGTATGGCTTCCGATGCGCTTGCGACCGCTGCTCCACGGGGTTGCCGACATATTGCACAACCGGGAAGGCGATTGCTGCGAGTTATACGCGCGGCTCGCACCGGGCACTTCTTTGATCGCTGCGCAGAGCGAGATGAGTTTGCTTGCAGACCGAGTTCGGGGCCTCCACGCGCCAACTTCCGAGAGCCGCAAACCGTTTAGGATCAGTCTCACCTCCGGGTCCCATACCAGACCGTTCAGCATACAACACGATCCGGCACTTGCGTTGGCCATCGCGCTCGTGATGGGCGCCGTTGGGCTGGTGCTGCTGATCGCTTGCGCCAATGTAGCGAGCATGCAACTGGCCCGATCGGCAGCCCGACAGCGGGAGATGGGTATTCGCCTGTCGGTCGGCGCGAGCCGGCAGCGTATTATCCGGCAATTACTCACTGAGAGCGTTTTACTCGGTTTAGTAGCGGGAGCGGTGTCGATATTGATGGCGTGGTCCGCTATGCGCGTTTTGATGACCTGGGTAGCCGCCGCGCTGCCGATTGAATGGGGCAGCGTAGCGGTTCACGTGGAACCTGACATCCACGTCTTTGTCTATGTCTTCCTCGTCTCGCTGTTCGCGGGCGTCCTGTTCGGGCTGGCGCCGGCACTCGAAACGTCGCGCCCGAGTCTCTCATCGGCGCTGAAGGAGGAGGGCGCACCCTTTGCGTCGCGACTCAGGGGTGCGGGGCTGCGCGATTTGTTAGTGGGCACACAGGTCGCAGTTTGTTTGGTCCTGCTGGTAGGGGCCGGCCTTTTGATTCGTGGATCTATCCGCTCGATGACGGTGAGCCCGGGGTACGAGATGAAAAACGTCACAGGATTGGACGTCAACTTTCCTCCTGGTTTTAACTACACGCACATGAAGCAACTCGCGGAGATCCGGCAATTGCGAGATCGCATACACGACCTGCCCGGAGTGACGTCCGTCGCCTCTGGAAACCCACCCGATGGAGGCGGATTGAGAACCGCCGCAGTGGGCGTGAACGGCGCAAGACCTGCAGTAGACAAGTTCGCGCGAACGTTGTTCTATAGCTATGTCACTCCGAACTACTTTCAAACATTGAGCATTCCGCTGATGCGCGGCCGCACCTTTCTCGAGCGGCAGAACGCGCAAACGGACGAAGCGGTGCTGAGCGAATCCGCAGCGGAGGCGCTTTGGCCGGGTATGAATCCGATCGGGCAGGTCTTAGTCCTGGACGCCTCGCACCAATTCCATGGAAGTGGAGATCTGATCCCGCAAGGGTCGTATCATGTTGTCGGCGTTGCGGCAAATACGCGCGGCATCGTGCCAGGCGAAGCAGATTCGGAGAAGATCTATCTGTCCTTTCCGCTGGAACGACTGGACGACTTTCCCCTCCTGGTACGAAGCAACGGCGACCCGCGCCGATTGGGGCCCGAGCTGAGCAAACAGGTTCGAGCAGTCGATGCCGACATTGTCGTGTATTCGGCAACGCTTGAAGACCTGCTTACCGGAACGCCGACGTTCGTATTCTCACGGCTGGCGGCGATTTTCGCTTCGATTGTCGGCATTCTCGGCTTGGCACTGGCATGCGTCGGCATTTACGGCGCCGTGAGTTACGCGGTCGTGCGGCGGACGCGGGAGGTTGGCATCCGCATGGCGCTCGGCGCCCAGAGACGGGACGTGCTCGGCCTTGTGCTGCTTGAAAGCGGCCGGCCGG
Organism: uncultured Acidobacteriaceae bacterium; assembly: GCA_963842195.1. Classification (GTDB taxonomy): domain Bacteria; phylum Acidobacteriota; class Terriglobia; order Bryobacterales; family Bryobacteraceae; genus Bog-105. The sequence continues at coordinate 455,157 of CAWJFN010000013.1, read as the reverse complement.
TCCTGTTCGGATTGCTGGTTGGTCTGATGATCGCCGCCGGCGCCGGATATGGGCTGCGGGCGCTCCTGTTTGGTATGAGCACATTGGACCCGGTATCGTTCGGCGGTGTTGGGGGACTATTCCTGCTGACTGCGCTTCTCGCGGCATATGTGCCCGCGCGCCGGGCGACGCTTGTGGACCCGATGGCGGCCTTGCGCTGTGAGTGAATTCGATTGAATAACGTGGCCTGAGGGCCACCGCGGCCCAGGGCGCCGCCCCACACGCCAAGAGTGGACGCGCCACTATCACGAACCAGCCATAAGCGCTGCCGCCATTTCCGCCAGTTCAATATCTTCAGCTTGCGGTAATCCACTGACTGCAATTGCGCCAACAACGATGCCGTTTTTGCGGACTGGCACGCCGCCGCCCCACCCCGTGAACCTGGGATCACCGAAATAACCGATATCAAAACCTTTCTCAGGATTGCGAGCAGCGTTGCCGATCTCGTGGGTGGGCTTGCGCTCGCGAGCGGCGCTGTATGCCTTGTTCATGGCGATGGTGATCGAAGATAGCGGAGCGCCATCCATACGCGCAAACGCAATCAGATCTCCATGCGCATCGCAGACGGCGATTACACCTGCTTTGCCACGCTTCAGCACCTCGCTGTAGATGGCGTCAATCGCACGCCGCCCCTCGAGATATTCAATGGTCAATTCAGTAATCATTTATCGACGATATTACGCCCAGATGCGAGACTAAGATTCACTCGGAGGATAGAAGCCATGGTCATACATCAGGAGCGAACACGACCGGAGCCCTGGGCGAAGTATCGCGAGCGTGTTCGCTTCGATTGGCTAATCCCGTTTTATGCCGTGGATTGGCTATTCCTGTGGATGGCTCATTTTCTGAGCAGATGGGTTTTCCTCGAGGTGCTCGAATATTTGGGCACGTTCTCCATCCTTATTGCGGTTGTGTTTTACTTTGCGGAATCCGGTGACCGCATCAAGCAGAAGCACTATCAGGCCTGGCAGGTAATCAACACTGCACAGGGTAAAGGCGGAAGCGGCGGCAGGATCGAAGCGCTTCACGAATTGAATGCGGATCGCGTCCCGCTTGTCGGAATCGACCTAAGCGATGCCTTCCTTCAAGGAGTTCAGTTGGAAAACGCTGAACTTATTCGCTCGAACTTTGGATCCGCCGACCTGCGTAACAGCTCGTTCAAATCTGCGCGGTTGAGTTATGCGGGATTCGAAACTGCGAACCTTCGCGGCAGCAATCTTCGACGCGCGAACCTGAGCCACGCGAATCTCGCCGACTCCGATCTCTCCGATGCGGATCTCTCAGGTGCAGACTTGACCGCAGTCCGTCTGGACGGCGCAGATTTGCGGAACGCGACGCTCGATGCAGTGAAGTGGAAACAAGTAAGCTCAATCAAATTGGCAAACCTCTTCGGAGCGAAGAGTCTGCCGCCTGGATTTCTGAACTGGGCCCTGAACCATGGGGCGGTTTCAATTGAATCCGATGAACGATGGAGTGCTTTGATAAGAAATGCGGAACATGTGAAATGAGTGCTTCGGCAAATCAATGAGAGCGCCGATTGGCAATCGGCGCAGGATTCCATCCCGCCCCACACCACGTCCGGCTGCTAGCAGCGGACCCAGGTTCCGCTAGCGGCGGATGCGAGCACGGCGTGTACAACTTTCTCGGTTTCGAGAGCATCGCGGAAGGTTGGCGATTCGCTCTTGCCTGCACTCAATGCGCACAGAAAATCGGCGATTTGATGGATAAAAGTGTGCTCATAGCCGATTTGCAGACCGGGCACCCACCAGTTCCGCATATAGGGATGCTCGCCTTCTGTGATGTGGATGGAACGCCATCCGCGAAGCCTTGAATCTCCGCCGTGTTCGAAAAACCTAAGTCGGTGAAGGTCGTGCAAATCCCAGGCGATGGATGCGTTCTCTCCGTTGATTTCGAATGTGTAGAGGGCCTTATGTCCTCTGGCGTAGCGTGTGGCTTCAAAGGTGGCGAGCGATCCGTTCTGAAATCTCGCCAGAAACGCACTGGCATCGTCGATATTGACGTGCTGCATGTCGCCGCTGACTGAGTCGGGGCGCTCTTTGATGAATGTCTCGGTCATGGCGGAGACAGTATCGATGCGGCCGTTAAGCCAAAGAGCAGTGTCGATGCAGTGCGCAAGCAGGTCACCGGTGACGCCGCTTCCGGCTGCGTTCGCATCGAGACGCCAGAGCGCCTGGCCTCCAACCGGAACCTTGGACGAGATTGTCCAGTCTTGCAGGAATTGGGCGCGGTAATGGAAGATGCGGCCCAAACGTCCCTCATCGATCAAGTGTTTCGCGAGCGTGACGGCGGGTACGCGGCGATAGTTGTACCAGACCATGTTGGGCACGCCGGCCTGTTCGACGGCGTTCACCATCGCCTCGGCTTCGGAAAGATTTCTCGCCAGAGGCTTTTCGCACAGGACCGTCTTGCCGGCGCGAGCAGCGGCTACGGCGATTTCGGCGTGAGTGTCATTGGGGCTTGCGATATCGACGATGTCGATATCTTTGCGCTCCACGAGCGCCTTCCAATCAGTTTCGATGGATTCGTAACCCCAACGATCGGCAAACTCCCGTAACTTCTGCCGATCTCTGCCGCACACGGCCGCAAGTTCGGGACGAAGCTCCAGATCAAAAAACTGATTGACGTGGCTATAGGCGTTCGAGTGGACGCGCCCCATGAAGCCGTAACCGACGAGCCCGATGCGGAGAGGCTTCTGGCGCATGTTCAGTTGTTCCAGCCATGCGCATCGCGAACGGCAATCATGGTGCTCAGTATAGAGGTCCAGGTATTTGCGTTGTGCATGACCGTGTTCGGGAACATGCATCCGTCCCAGCAGATGTGCTCCACGGCTTTCGTCAGCCGGCCGTTGTCATCCCTCAGCCAGAGGCCGGCATCTTGCACGATATCCAGTTTGCCGGCCGGATCAGTAGGCAGGCAATGATGCCCGGTTGCGTCGTGCGAACCCGCTCCCTTCACCATTCCATCGTTCTGGGCGACGTGAAAATCGACAGTCCACGGACGAAGGGCAGAAGCGACACGCGTGAGAGCGGCTTCGACGGCGGGCCGGTCGCTCCAGTCGCGGTCGTCAGATAAGATACGATCCTCTGGCGCGTTATAGCCCATGGTGTAAAGAAGCGTGTGCGCCATATCGGCCTGAAAGCCGAGCGTCTTCGGACGATTGACCGTTTCGAGAAGCTGAAGCATGTGACGCCAGCTATGCATTGCGCCCCAGCAGATTTCGCCTTCCGCGGCCAGACGCTCGCCGTGGGCTTCTGCGATGTCGCAAGCCTGGCGAAACGTTTCGGCGATGCGCTGCGTGTTCTCTTCCGGCGACTGACGCCATTCGGCGGTGCTGGCGGCGGAATCGATTCGGATCACGCCATAAGGACGGATGCCGATCTCACGCAGAAGCGCGCCGATTCGGCAGGCCTTTTCTACCTGGTTCAGGAACAGCTTCCGTTCTTCCGCTGTTCCCATAGCAGAGCCGCCCCCGGTCTGCTTCCATACCGGAGCTACGAGAGAACCGGCAACGAAGTTACGGGCGCGGAGTTTATCGGCCAGGCGCTGCAGATCGTCTTTACTCGAATCGATACTGATGTGCGGGTCCGAAAGGAACAGATCGACGCCGTCGAAGCGAATGCCTTCCACCTGAGTCGCCGCGGTAAGGTCGAGCATTGTGTCGAGGTCGATGAAAGGCTCCGAGCCGGGGCCCTTGCCCACCAGGCCGGGCCACATTGCGTTGTGGAGCTTGGGGTAATGCGGATGAGTTGTCATACCTGTCCGCCGCAACTGGGGAAGGTCATCCTGATGTCGTTCTTGTAGCCTAACTCGTCGATGAGACCGATTTTGGAAGTGTAGTAGCCATCGGCCGTCAGGTTCTTGATAAGCGAAAAGAACTGAACGTTGCGGCCCGGATTCTTTTGAGCAGCATCGGTGAGCTCGCAGAGTGGTTCGAGGATGGCGAGCTGCCGATCGGCGCTGAGTTCAACGAATCTCTTTCCCTCGCCCGCCTGAGCATCCAGCCAGCGAAGTCCATCGGCGACGACGAGCTGATGATCGGTTACGCGCGCAATCATGCTGTCGATGTAGGCCGGAACGCCGGCAGCGATGGCGCCCGGAGTATCAGTTTGAGGGATGATGAGCTCCGCGATTTGAGATAGGGTTTGGAAATCGTGATCGTTTAGGAAGTGCTGCGGATCGCGCTGCGTAACGGAAGCATGCTGGTGTGCGGCGGGTGCTTGCGCGAAGAGTTCGTCTCCGGCGAAGGGATAAGCGCAGGTAGCGCCAATTGCGCCGATGATTTTCAGTAAGGAACGACGGTCGGTGGAATACTCGGGCATTTAGATCTCCCTCTGCTGCAAACGATCGGCAATATGATCGGCGGTTCGAGAAGCGAGGGCCATGATGGTGTGGGTCGGGTTCTTTTCGGAGGACGACGGAAACACGCTGGCATCGACGACGTACAGATTCGGAACGTCATGCGAACGGCAGAATTTATCGAGCACCGAGGTGCGCGGATCGTTTCCCATGCGGCAACCGCCAATCTCGTGATTCGTGGTGGGAGCGGAACTGACCGAATGAATTTCGGATTTACTCGCGTCCAGAATCGCAAGACACCACTTCTTCATGTCCTTATGAAGCTTCCAGTCCGTGTCCGATAATTTCCAGTGGCGGCGCGCGCGCGGTAAACCGTACTCATCGACGTTTTCCCAATCGAGATCGATGTAGCTATCCGGGTTCGGCAGCATTTCCTGATAGGGACTGAAGGTAAGATAAGCGGGGTAACGCGCTTTGACGGCCTCCTTGTAGGTTTTTCCCATTCCCTTCATATTCCGCGCCCACCCGACCGCACGTTGATTCTGGTAATTGAACTGAATGCCAAAGCTGCGCGGATAGTCACGCTTCTTGTTGTGCATGAACGACGGGATGTAGGCGTGGTCCAGAAAGCCCTGATCGTTTTTGTCGGGCTTGTTCATCATGTCTTGAAGGAAGACTTCAAAACCGGCGTTGATATGTGGAATGAAGTTCTTTCCGACTTGCCCGCTGGAGTTGCCCAGGCCGTTCGGGAAACGGGACGACCGCGACATGAGTAAGAGAGCAACGCTCTGGGCACAAGCGCACGCGACAACGACGGCTTTACCTTGGGCGACACCCTCGGCGCGAGTCTCACGATCGAAATAGCGGACTTCGTTCACTCGCACTTCGTCCGAAATTGCCAACTCACGCACGATGCTGTTTTGCTGCAGGGTTAGTTTGCCTGTTTTCAGTGCGGGAACCATGTGGACGTCATAGGAGTTGTACTTAGCCACGACGTCGCAGCCTGCCATACAATTGCCGCAGAAATGACACGCCGGCCGTTCCTTTTGAGGACGGCTGAGCGTTGACTTGCGAACATGGATGACCGGAATCCCGAGTTTTGCCGCGCCGGCTTTGATGATGAGGTCACTGCATTTCATGGGCACGGGCGGGATAAAGACGCCGTCAGGCAAGTCTTCCAGGTGATCGTAGTTGCCACATACGCCTACTTCCCGTTCAATACGCTCGTAGTACGGAGCGAGGTCCGCGTAGTCAATGGGCCAATCTTCGCCAGCACCGTCGTGTTGGCGTCCTTTGAAATCGCGCTGACTGAAGCGGAGCGCGACTGCGTTCCACAACATCGTCTTGCCACCGAGACCGCGACTGCGTTCGGCATCGAAGCCTGGCTTGCCCGGCTTCATGATGGGAATGTGGCGGAACGGGAATTCATAAGGGAGCGCGTGGGTATTGAAATCAGTTCGGGTGTTGACCTTGGGTCCGCCTTCGAGGACAAGAACGTCGGCTCCAAGCTGCGCAAGCCGGGACGAGAGCGTTCCGCCCGCTGCGCCAGAACCGATCACTACAACGTCATATACTTTCTGCGCCATAACTGCTATCTCGATTTGTTTTCGAAAAGAAAAAGTCCACTCTTGCCGGCCACCACGAAATCAAGATCCCCGTCATGATCGAGATCCGCGACAGGGATCTGGATGCCTCCTCCGGTCCGGCCTCCGTAATCGATCACGTGCTTGACCCAGGTTACTTCCGATGTCTGAGGAGTCAGCAGCCGTTCGTACCAATAGACGCCGAGGGGCTCGCGCGCGCCCGGGTCATGCCCGTTGTGGGCCATATAGCGCTTACCGGTCAGCAAGCCGATGTTGCCGTGACCTCGAAAGTCAACCAGCGTGACGGCGTGTGCTTGCGACCAGCTGTCGTCGATGATGTGGTTCTCCCAAGTGCCGTCCGGTTTGTGCTCCAGCCAGAAGATTCCGTAATCGTGAGCCTTGGACGTGATGAGGTCGGGACGGCCGTCTCCATTCACGTCGGCGACATAAATGAATCCGAGATCGCCGAGTGACCAATCAGGGTGAAATTGCCAATTGTCCGAGCGTGGATCCGGCGGCGCTTCCAGCCATCCAGATTGCGTGAGGATGTCGTTGCGGCCGTCTCCATTTACGTCACCGACTCCGATGCCATGTCCGTAGCTGTGCGAGCTCACGATGTGTTTGATCAACGTCGCCATGTGCTGGTTCATACCAGGCGAGAGGCGCCTTCGGGTCGCCAAATTGCGGAAGGATTTCGTTGGCTTTGCCGTCGTTGTCCAGATCCACTAAGAACGTAAACTCGATCGGCCACGACGTTTCGATCGGATGCTCCGTCCAGGCGCCGCTTGGGCCGGGATTCTTCCACCAGGCCAGCTTCTTTGAGAACCAACCTGACGTAATCAAATCGACGCGGCCATCACCGTCGACGTCCAGGGCCAGAGTGCTGAGGTCGTCGATGTAGTTGTTGGTGAACGGGAGGTCGCGAAAGTGGTGTTTGATCCAGTGAGGCGCTTCATACCAATTTTCACCGGAGATGATGTCGAGCTTGCCATCGCCGTTGATGTCCGCGATGGCGGCGGATTCACTGGAGCCGAGGTCGAGCGTGTGCTTTTCAAAAGGAATTTCGGGCGGGCGCGTGACGGTGGCGTACACGAACGCGGTTGCGAGTAGGGAGCAGGCCGCGACAGAAATAAGAGCTCGTCTGCGATTCACTTCAGATGCCCGGCTTTGGAATGCAGACAGCGTATCAAAGTGATACCGTACGAGCCTGGAGGTAACGCGTGCGGTTCGGCATTAATACATTTCTCTGGGGAATATTTTTTGGGGAGCAAGAATTCGCTTTGTTGCCAGAGATTCGCGCACATGGCTTTGATGGAGTGGAGGTCCCGCTCTTTCGGCCGCTAGATTTCCAAGCGGCGAAGATCGGACCGGCCATAAAAGCTGCCGGCTTAGAGTGTACGGTTTGTTCGGTGCTCACGCCGGGGCTCAGCCTGATCAGCGATGATGCTCAGGTCAGGCGAGAGACGGTGGCGCACTTGAAGAGCTGTGTTGAGGTTAGCGCCGAGGCGGGCGCCAAGATCATCGCTGGGCCGTTGTATCATCCCGTCGGCAAGTTCCGCGGCGGACGCCGAACACAAGACGAGTGGAACCGTGCTGTTGAAGCTTACCGCGAGCTCGGGCCGGTGCTGGCGCGCCACGAGGTGCAGCTCGCGGTGGAGCCGCTGAATCGATTTGAGACCTACTTTTTAAACACGACGCAGGATGCAGTGGCGTTATGCGACGAAGTCGCGCATCCCAACGTTGGGATCTTGTGGGATACATTTCACGCCAACGTCGAGGAAAAGCACCTGGGGGATGCGCTGCTCCAGTGCGGTAAGCATTTGAAGCATGTTCATACGTGCGAGAACGATCGCGGGACGCCGGGGACGGGTCACGTCGATTGGCCGGGCGTTTTTGGAGCATTGCAGCGGCTCGGCTACGACGGGTGGCTCACGATTGAGAGCTTTGGGTTCATGTCGGGAGAACTGGCGGCAGCGGCATCGATTTGGCGTGATCTGGCGAACACTCCGGAGGAGATCGCGTGGGACGGGCTGAAGTTTTTGAAGGAGAACTCTCGGACAGCATGATCTTAGGCCGACAGTAAGTTGACAAAGACCCTAATCTCGATGGACAATCGAGACATGCCTGGCGAGCAAACCAGCATCCTCTTCGTCCCGGGCTGGAACGGGTCCGGACCCGGCCATTGGCAACGGCTGTGGCATTCCCGATTTGAGAACACACACTGGCTGCACCAGGATGACTGGTGCCGGCCGGCCCTCGGGGACTGGTTGTCTGCGCTCGATAATGCTGTGCAGCGAATTTCGGGGCCCTTGGTGCTGGTGGCGCACAGCCTTGGAAGCGCACTGGTAGCACACTGGTCCGCGCGCCGGAACAATTTTGGACAAATTCAGGCCGCACTGCTGGTTGCGCCGCCCTGGCTGGGAGATGCCGCGTCCTCACCGGCGCCGCTGAAAGACTTTGCGCCGGCTCCAACTGTCCGTATGAGATTTCCGTCCTGGCTGGTCGTCAGCGAAAATGACCCGTATCTACCGGTGCCCCTGGCGCGATGCCTGGCGGAAGCGTGGGGAAGCACTTATGTCGGCGCCGGCGCTTGTGGACATCTGAACGTCGCCTCGGGTCACGGTGAATGGCCGAAGGGCGAACGCCTGCTCCGAACTGCAGTGGAGGCAAAGACCGAGAAGAGTTAAGCATGGCAACCAACGCATTTAAGTTTTCCGCGTCGCCGCGAGTCGAGCCGGTCGGGATCGAACAGATCCTTGAAGGCGCCACTTGCGGCCGCCGATTGAATGTCGTTTGCATCGGAGCTCACCCCGACGATCCGGAAACTGGTTGCGGCGGCACGCTCGCCAAGCTGGTTGCCGACGGGCATCGGGTCACGATCGTGTACCTGACACGCGGGGAGGCTGGTCTTCGCACCGCGGACATTCAAACTGCGGCTCGGCTACGGACGGCAGAAGCGATGGAGGCCTGTAGAGTGCTGGGAGCGGAAGCGGTATTCGCGAACCAGATTGATGGTCAGACCAGTGCGGAGGCCGAGCGCAGCCGGCAGTTTACGACTTTGCTGGCATCGCTCGAGCCCGATGTCGTGTTTACGCATTGGCCCATCGATACACATCGCGACCATCGCAATGCTGCGCATCTCACCTACGAAGCCTGGCAAGCGCTGGAAGGATCATTTACTTTACTCTATTACGAAGTAATGACGGGTATTCAGACGCATCATTTCGAACCGAATTGCTTCGTGGACATCTCCGCGACATCGAAGCAAAAGCGTTCAGCGATCTATTCGCACGTGTGTCAGAACCCGGATCGTTTCTACCAACATCACGAAATGATGGAAGAAGATCGTGGAGCGGCGGCACGAGTTTCACGCGCCGAAGCATTCGTTATTCTGCGCGAAAAGCCGCGCAAAATTTCGCTCGCGTTTGAAATGTAAAGACGAACAATCCCGTTTCCAGATAAACGATCGCTAAATCACCTGAGTTCGTGGAAGCAGTCTGGCGCTTCGCTCCGTCATATACAAGCGAGACTTTGAACTAGCAAAGATTACGCTTGGAGATGCGTGAAGTTGATTTTCCAGAAATTACCTCTCGAGATGAAGCGGATCCGATCCGCGGCGGTTTGTCTGCTCTTAGCTACCGGAGCGATTTCGGCCCAGACGTCGTCTGATCCGACCGCAAGTGCACAGCCGGCGCTAGCAGCGGAAAGGACATCGGACCTCCACACGGTGGTGCCCAACGTCCTGAACGATCAAAAGAAAATTTGGACGTTTCCTGCTCGCGTTGTGAAGGGGAAGAATCTCGCGCCAGTGTTGGGCACTCTGGCGGTTACCGGAGCGCTGATCGCATCAGACCCGCATACAGCGTCGTATTTTCGCCGGACGGATACGTTCAGTCCGCTCAACTCGGGTCTCAATGGCTATGCGACGGCAGCGGGCATCGTTGTGGTTCCCGCAGCTTTCTATTTGACAGGAATGCTCCGCTCCGACCAATACGCAAAAAATAGTGCGTGGCTTGCCGGCGAAGCACTGGTCGATTCTGAAATTGTTAACTACGCGATCAAAACCGCCACGCAGAGGCGCACGCCGGGCGATTTCGTCGATCGCAACGGGAACCTGTCGGATAATTGGTTTGACGCCAAGGGATCGCCACTATCGGCGAGCGGCAGTTTTCCCTCGGGGCACTCTGTTGCTGCGTTCTCGGTCGCGACGGTAATCGCCAGGCGGTACGGACAACGCCATCGATGGGTTCCGTTCGTCTGCTACGGGTTGGCAGGCACGGTGGCGTTTTCACGCCTGACCACTTCAGCGCACTACCCATCGGACGTGTTTATGGGCGCGGTCCTGGGCTACTCAGTTGCGCGGTTTGCCGTTCTCCGTCAGTAGGCAGCCGCCGCTTGTGTCCGAAATCAAGACCAACCTTCAACTTACCGTAGTTGCCCGTGATCTTGAACGGGACCGCCTCCCGGCCCTTCTTCTTCAAGAATGGAGCAATTGTTTTCAGGAAGAACGATTTCACTCCCGTGGCCGCTGCAGACACACTTCCGTCGGTGATCGCCGTTCCGTGCAGGTCCACGCCGTAATCGATGAGGCTGTAAGTCCCGGACATATTAGCCTGTCCACCCGGAAACAGCAGTTCGAACTGGTGCAGGTTCGCGATACCGTTCTTAATGACTGCAGTCCCTCTCAGATCCGTAACGACCGTCGCGGGGTCTTCGTGGGCAGACATTCCGTCCTTCTTTGCGGCACTCTGGCTGAGCCGTGACAGACTAGCCTGAATGTCGTCGTTTTTGAACTTGCCGCCAGCCACGCCGAAACCGCCTCGCATGATAATGCCGCGAACGAACGAATCTGATCCGGCAGGCCACTCGAAATGTGCTCGAACAGCCACGTTACCGGTGATGGGTGATTGTTGGTCGGCAATAAACAGCCTCAGCACGTCTTCAATGCGGCCGTTTGCAGCCACAAGGTCGAGCGAAACGTTTTTGCCCTCTTGACCGGGGCTGCCTTTGATGGTTCCCCGCGCCGCTACAGTTGTGTTATCGAATTGCGCGGTGACATGGTCGAGCGACACGTCGCCATCAGTGGCGGAGATAGTAGCGCGGAAATCCGCCGTAAGCGGCCGCGTACGCGCGGTCTGGTTGACGTGGAAATTGGGAACGGCAACTTTGCCATCTGCCGCGATTTGGTCTAGCGTTCCGGTGAAGTTGCCATCCGCACGCAGGGTCCCGCTCAAGGCCTGGAACGCCGCCAGGTTGGCGTTCAGCAGATGATAGGTTCCGCGCACCGGCGTGGCGGCCGGTTCGTCCGGATTCCAGACTCCAAAGAATCCTTCGGAACGAATCTCACTCGGCGGTTTGGTGTTGTAAATGACGGCCCGATAGTGCATCGGCTGATTGTTACCCACGCCTTCGAGCGAGAGCTCATGCACGACAAGCCTGAAGGGTGGCTTCTTAGCGTCACGATGGAGAAAATCCAGCACCGCGCCATTGGCAATTACCGTACCGATCAGCAATGCCGGCCCCGAACTCGAATGCGTCAGGGGCATGATCGGGTTGGGAGCGCCACTCGGATCGCGCGGCGGTACGGTTATGTGCATTCCGATCGCGCGCACTCCGCTCAACCGCTTTCGAGGTGGAATCATTCCCCAGTAGCTCCCAGCGATGATGAGCTTGTCGATATTGATTAAAGGCGCTTTATTTTTGTGTTTGCGGTGCAGAAAATGAATTCCTTCAGCGACACAACCCGGGGGGAAAAGCGTGGTGTGAAACCGGTCGATGGTCACCGACCGCACGGACCGTTGCTGCAGGACGTCGATGAGGCCCTGCTTTGTAAACGGCCAGTTGATGGCTAAAGTGATGATTCCGATGACGAGCAGGCTGGCGACAGCAAGGCCGCCTCGCCACAACCACTTGAAAGAACTGTTTCTTCGAGCCGCGAGGCTTCGGTTGGATGCGGGCGATTCGGCGACGGCCTGCTGCATTCCGGGCGTACCCCCCGTTTGTGAGGATACGTTCAGTACTGCAAAAGTTTCTTGCGATGAAAGACGTTTGCCGGTTTAGCTGGTCTACGATTGTGACGATGAACTTAGGTTTCCGCAGTCACGGTTGGGCCGTTCGAAGCATTTTATGCTTACTGGCGGGGGCCGCTATTTCGTCCGCCTGCTCGGTGCTGTCGCACGAAGCTGTGGTGGACGCCCTATGGGATGTGAGGATCCAACCTATATTGGGGGCCAAATACCCTGACGCCACCCCCGAGGATCTCAAAGCCGCGCACGCCTACGCTTACGGGGGAGCGATCATTCAGGACCTCGGGTACTATCCGCACGGAAGCAAAAAATTCAGTGATATGGCCCATTATGTGCGTACCGGCGATTTCGTTATGGCTCTGATCAAGGATTCCCAAGGGCTGAACGAACTAGCGTTCGCGCTGGGAGCACTTTCGCATTACATTTCGGACTCAGAAGTACACCGCCGTGCGACTAACCCCGGCGAGGCCATTCTTTATCCCAAGCTGCAAAAGAAATTTGGGCCCGTGGTCACATACGAAGAAGACCCTGGGGCACATCTTAAGACCGAGTTTGGCTTCGATGTGCTCGAAGTGGCGCGCGGAAATTTCGCGCCCCAAGCGTATCACGATTTCATCGGTTTTTCGGTATCGCAACCGGTGCTCAATCGCGCCTTTCACGATACTTACGGTCTGGATCTCTCGGATTTATTCCCGAATTGGGAGCGCACCATCGGCTCTTATCGAAGGGCTGTCAGCAAAACGATCCCAATGGCAACGCGCATTGCCTGGGCGCAGCGCAAGGATCAGATTCAGCACCAGCAGCCTGGTGTGACGAGGCGTCGATTCGTATACGTAATGAGACGCTCGAGTTACGAGCGAGATTGGGGAAAGCAATACGACCGGCCCAAACCGGGAGAGCGTTTTCTGGCGCTGTTCTTGAAGCTGATCCCGCCTATTGGCCCGTTGCGAGCGCTGCAATTTAAAATGCCGACGCCACCGGTCGAAAATTTATTCATGCAAAGCTTCGATCGGGCAATTTCGCAGTTCGGAGCGAGCCTTTCCGATGCGGCGTCAAATACTCTGCATTTAGACGATCGGAACTATGACATTGGCGAGATGGTCGGCCCGGGTAAGTACAAGCTTCAGGACGAAACGTTCGCGTTCTGGCTGGATAAGATCGCTGAAAAGAAGTTCAGCACTGTTACACCGGAAATACGCCACGCTTTTCTGACTTACTACGATAATGCAAACCTCCCAATTGCACCGAAAAAAACCACTAAGGATTGGGAGCGGCTGGTTGCGCAACTTAGGGTGCTGAAAGAGGAGGGTAGTGCTGCGGCGGGTAATTCTCGTTCTTCGCTGCATTAACGCGATCTTGGTGGCGCGCCGAATTTGATCAGGATCTCGGAATTTTTTTCGAATCTCACATCATTACCGCGGGAGATTACGGTGGTGTAAACGGACAAGCCGAGCCCATAAAACCCAAACACGGATCCAATCTGGTGTGGGCCCTGTGCAAGAGCCATTCCGAACAGTCCAAATCCTGATAGACCGCCGAGCGTTGAGCCGATCGTGTTTCCGGGCGCCGCGGTGCCCACGGATGTGGACGTGGCCTGCTTGCCGGTGTCGTTGTCCATGGACTTTGCGGCAATTAGGCCCGCGACGATCGGCCGTAGGAAGCGGGTGTTAGATTCGGTTGCTTTTGCGGTGCCCTCCTGATCGACCTTCACGCCGGCCGGGTCGGCCTCTGCCGCGGCGAGTTGCGCCTGCACCCTGGGCACACGACGCGAATACGCCTCCAAGGCCGGAGGCAGCGAAATGTTTTCGATGTTGAAACGCAGCTTCCCCCCGCGGTGCAGCATCCTTGCACGCTGAGATTGCGTAACTTTGCCGCTTACCTGAGCGCCTTCCGGCAATATCAGCTTGCCATCAGAGGGCGAAATCAGGGGAGCCGTGAGCACTCCCGTTACCGGATCACCGGGCCGAGCGTCACTGGAGCTAATTGTTTGTGAAATGCGCACATTCGCGGTAGCGTCGGGAGGCGGGGCATCCCCAAGCGCAGTTAATTTGTCCTCGGTGATATCCACATTGCCCAAAACCAAAGATTGCCTGGTAATCGGATCGAAACGCGTGCCCGACCGGTACCACTGCGGATGCCACGGCAGTTTCGAAAGCAGCAGGCTCTCCAAAGCCTCGCGCTTGTTTGGTCCTCGCACAATGGTGTACAAGCCTTGAGTGCGTGTGTCGATTTCGCCTTGGGCGCGCTGTCGGATCAGCCGGCGAAGCTGATTCATCTTGCTTGAGGGATTGCTTTCCTGGGCCTTGGTCTTCTGCTGGGCGTTTTTTTTGGCCGGCCTTGGCGGAGCGTAGATCATTGGCAGCCCCGGAACATCCAGCGTCGAAATGGCGACCTTGCGTCCATCAGCAAATAACAGCGTCTCGAACGAGACCTCTGCTTGCTTGAGCGGCGTGAAGTCCCCTCCGAGGAAGGCCCTTACACGAATAAACTTCGCAGCTGGAGTCAATCGACTAATGCGGCCTTCCAATTTTGTGCCAACGGGAAGTACGATTCGATCAAAGGACCAGACAGGCTCGATCAAAATCGCCGATACGGGTGCTCCCAGGTGAAACCAGATCCGATGCGGTATGTACACTCGCAGCGGGGTTCCTGCATCCACTTCGAGCGGTACGCTGAGTGCGCTTGGCGCCTGCGCGCTGAGCGGACGGATTCCAACCAAGATCGCTAGAATGATGCTGATTTCGCGCCTTGGCAATGCATCCTTCTTTAGTTCGATTTCGATTCTATCTTCTTCATTTCCACCCGGTACAGATCGTTGTGGGGGAAGCGCGATGTCAGATCGCTCAACAAGCGGCGAGCCTCGGCAGGGTCCTTATCCCGCAAAGCGGCGACGGCAAGCAGTAACTCGGCGTATGGCTGCAGATAATGCCCCTTCGTTGCAGTCAACGTGAGTTTTTCGATACCTTTCTCCCTGTCCGTCTCGGCACCTCCGGCTGATAGAATCCAGCGCACGGGCGCCGGCTTGAGACTCAGCAAATAGTTCTCGACACCAATGGCGACGTATGCGTCGTAGCATGACGGATAGCGCGACAGCAAGTCCGATGCGATCCGGGTCGCTTCCTTGACATCTTGCAGCGCGTTCAGATCACGCCGCTCAATCAGCGATTTGTAATCTGCCTGCAATCCGAGCCGGAGCACACTCGCGAAGAGCGCATTTTCATCATGCGGCGCTTCCCGTAATTGCTCTTCCGCGAGATCCTTGCCACGCTGTAAGGCTTCCTCAAAATGTGCGCGCGCGGCCGGGTCTGCGCCTGCTCGCCGTGCTTTGAAGCGCTTGTTATCGGTGAAGAACTCCGACTGCAGAACCTTGAGACGGTCGAATTCCGCATACAGATAAGCAGCGCCATCGAATACGGGCCCTCTCGGATCCTGCGGGTGAGTTCTCTCCCAATCCTGAAATACCGCGTGCGCTTCGGGGAACGATAGGTTGTACATATCGTTGAATCCCTGCTGCAGGGGGTCGCTGGATTGAGCCCTTGCCAGCAAGGGAAGCAATGCGAGGAGCACAGCTTTGCCGGTACGGATTCGTTGACGGGTCGATGAGAAACGCTGGATGCGCGTTCGGAGTTCCGCGTCCAAAGCTCACGCTAGCGATTGACTCAGGCATGCCCGGCGCCACATCTCGCGATAAGCGGCTTCCATCTCCCGCGTGACTAGCTCAGGACGGCCGAGAGGCGAACTTTGGAATCGACCGCGCAGAGTCCGCCGCAGGAATGCGAGATGATCCAGGTCGGCGGCGGCGCGCATAGCCATCTCAGTATATTCGCGCGGCGATTGCGCCACCCAATCGTT
This sequence comes from uncultured Acidobacteriaceae bacterium, assembly GCA_963842195.1. Classification (GTDB taxonomy): domain Bacteria; phylum Acidobacteriota; class Terriglobia; order Bryobacterales; family Bryobacteraceae; genus Bog-105. The sequence continues at coordinate 439,340 of CAWJFN010000013.1, read as the reverse complement.
CATTCCAACGCGGGTCAGAATGCTAAGCCCGATGCGGCTCACGTGACTGCGCCCCGCAAGCGTCACGACCGGAACACCCATCCAGAGACAAGTGCACGTTGTTGTCTGTCCGTTGTATGGCCACGTGTCCAGAGCTATGTCGACTGTCGAGATTAATCGCAGGAAATCGTTCGGGGACTGAAGTCCGGCAAAATCAACTCGGCTCTCGTCGATGCCGCGTTTCGCAAGAGATCGGAGGGCGCGTTTTCGGACAACGCTATCGCTGTGCTCGAAGTTGCGGATTGGACACTGAAGCAATAACTTTGATCCGGAAACGCCATGCAGGATCGCCGCAATGGTATCCCAAAAACCGGCGTGCCACTTCGAGGATCGCTGAAACACTCCAAAGCGGACATATCCATTCGTCATTGCCGGCGGTTCTGAAACATCGGGGCTGGGATGAGGCGGCAAATAACTCAAATAGCCGGATTGCATACGCCAGGCAGTCTCCGAATACTGCCGTAGCGACGCTGCGTCCGGAGCGATATGCGCGTCAGTGAATATGTAGTCTATGTTTTTGCAACCGGTAGTCGCGGGCCAAGTAGCAAAGGCAACCTGCACCGGGGCCGCTTTTCTTGGGAACACTGCGAAGGTTTCCGGAGCAAGATGACCGGAGACATCGATCAGGATATCGATTTCATCACTGGTTACGAGCTGGACTATGTCATCGACCGATTTGTCCCGAATACTGCGCCACTGTGTTACAGCAGCCCGCAGCCGTGCACTCCACGGATCCTGGTCGGATGCTGCATCGTAGCTGTAAATATCGAACGAGTTCCGGTCGTGTGACTCCAAGATGGGAAGCACGAACGAGGCCATTGGCATCAACTGCTGCTCGCCCGACAGGTAGCCGACCCGCAATCGTTTTCCGGGATTAGTGGCGCGACCAACGCGGAACTGTACGCCGCGGATTGACTCGCAAGCACACTCTGCGATTTTCTTCACCCGCTGTGCGCTGTGGTTCGGCGAATGCAGGACGGTTAGAAGCTGCCGCGAGCGCAGATCCGCCCGCTCCGGCTTCAGATCGGCGGCGCGTTTCCACAGCCGCGCCGCGATCGCCGTATTCCCTAGATCGAGCTGCGCTGTTGCCAGGTGATTCAGTGCTTGCGCGCTCCCGGGCTTCATGGTTACGAGCGCGCGTGCGTAGTGCAGTGAGGTCTCGGGAAGAGATAACCGCTGATATGTCTCAGCCAAGCGCGCGCACACTCCTGGCGTAGGCTCTATTTCGAAGCTCACCCGGTAGGCCTCAGCCGCATCCTCGAAGGCGCGCATAGCTTCGAAGGCACGGCCCGCGATTGTCTCGGTCTGAGCGCTGCGTGGCCAATCGCGGCGCAGCCTCACAAGCGCGCGTTGCGCACGGATTCCATCGCCGGCTTCAACGAGGGCCAGCCCGTAATAGGCGACAGTGTCGGCCCGCGGGTCGAGTTGCACGGAACGGCCGAGCATTTCAGCCGCCCGCTCCGGATCATCGCTTCCAATCAAGAGGACACCGAGATCGCGAAGGTACTGGGCGCGAGTTGGTTCTAATTCGAGCGCACGCTCGAGATGATCCTTCGCCGCGGGCAGGTTGTCTGCCTGGATGCACGCGAGTGCGGAGCGGTGTAGCGATTCGGCTTTACTCGAATTCGGGATCGCAGAGCGCGAGATCAAGTGTGCCCCGGATGGTAACTTTGACGAGTTTTCCCTTGTGCTTGGCTGTTCCGACCGCAGTGAATTTGTGTTGCCAATCAGTAGCAGCTGGGCACTCGGCCAGATCCGATCCATCCGTGCTGTCGTTTACGTCTACGGATAGCACATCATCGATATCATCATTGTTGTTCATCGTTCCTCCTGTTTCAAATACCTTGCAAGTGAACCTGCTTCAAAATTTCGGGGAATTCCGGTGAGCCATGTAAGGGCTCCAGAAATGGGTCTACCTTCAAATACAGCAGACTGTAATCCTTTATCGCCGCAGCCCTTCGAAGGACATCGAGCGCCCGCTCATTCTCTCCCAGGGCCACATAAACAGAGGCAAGATCCTCAGCGCTGACATCAGCGGAGGGTGCGCCCATCTTTTGCAAGAATTCTTCCGCGCGCACTCGATTGCCCATTAATGCATAAATTCGTGCGTACATGGGAGCCGCCAGGCCCACGCCCGGTTCAATATTTCCGGATCGATCGTCGGAGGCGGCTATGTCCGCCTGTTTCAAGGCGATACTCAAAAGAGATGCCCGTTCTTGGCCGGTAGCGGACGAGGCGATGGCTGTGTAGATATCGGCCAACAACTCGTGCCCGAAGGGGAGGTCCTTTTCCCTTAGACATTGCTCAACGTGCGCAGCACCCTCGCGTCCTCTACCGGCAAATGCCAAGTAGTTTCCCAGGATCATGCGGCCGGTGTAGTCATAGGGATCCAGTTGGATCGCTTTCCTAGTTTCCGCGAGGCCTTCGTCGAGCTTTCCAAACTGAATCAGAAACCCTCCGTACCAGCGGTGTGCGCGGGCGAACTTTGGATTGGTTTTGATGGCGAGCCGGTATGCCTGGTCCGCCCCAACCCAGTCCCAGGCGTGCTGGCGGACCGCCGCCAATGCAGTATACGATTCCGCGTAGCCTGGGCCTTCCATAACGGCTTTCTCGGCATAGCTTCGCGCCCGGTCGAGGATTGCCGCTCGCGAACCCGTTCCCCGCTGAAGTCTTGCTAATTCAACGGCGCTCAAATCGGCATACGCTAATGCGAAGTGCGGATCTTCCTGCAACGCGCGTTGGTACTGGACCGTCGCCGCCTTTAACGCGCTGGTAGTTCTCTCTTCATATAGAGCGTGTCCGCGCATGTAGGCTTCCATCGCGACTGCGCTCCGGGTCGGGGCGGGCTGCACGGCCTGCCTGCGATTCCAGAGCCAGTTACGCACGCTCAGCCATGCGGGAATGAACGGCGCTGCGGCTGAGTTACGCGCTCCTGGCGTCACCAGGACCGCCTCACGCAGAGCGTTTACGGCTCCGGTCGCGATTTCGTCCTGGATGTGCAAGGAGTCCTTCGATTCGGTATCGAAATCGCGCATCCACACGACGCGGCTGGTGCCGTTCTCCGTAACCTCGACCGAAAGCCGGCGAACCTGCTGGTAGGCCTGCAGATGGCCCTCTATCGAAAATCGTGTTTTCGGAACGAATTCGGGCACTTTGCTGCGCGGCTCGTCATAGCGCAGCACCTGCGTGCCAGGTATATCGATAAGCCGCCGCAACACCTCTGCCGTGGTGCCCTTGCATAAGTACTCGTAATCGGGAATCCCTGTCCAGTTTTCAATGGGAAACACGGTTAACGATGTTTCGAGGTCGCTCGGCCATAGCAATGGAACTGTGGTGCCCACCACCAGAACGCTGGCGGTCACGACGCCGATGGTCGTCCGGCGGGGCCGGTACCAGCGCCGCAGCTTCGCCCAACGCGTCGTGCCTGTTCGCAAGGCTTTCGACGAGATACTGGCCGGAACGTCCCTGGTGGCGCCGGGCAACTCCGCCTCCAGCAACGAGACGATCTGCATGGCCGTTCGCGGACGCTTGCCCGGATCGCGGTTCAGACAGCGCAGAATAACCGTCGACCAACCACGCGGGATGCCCGATGCACGATCGAATGGGGCGATCGGATCACCCCACACCTTTTCGTAGAGCACCGCCTCGAGAGAATCGCCCGGAAAAGCGCGGGAGGACGTGACCATCTCGTCGATCACCAGGCCCAGAGCATAAATATCTGAAGCTGCGGTGGGCTTTTCGCCGCGCAACACTTCGGGCGCGAGATAGAACGGAGCGCCGACTTGGGAATCGGTGCGCGATTGGAACAGTTCCAGATCGGTTTCGAACTGTTTTGCCAGCCCAAAGTCCATGACCACGGCCCGCTGCTCGCCACTACGCCCGCGGGTAATCATGATATTCGAGGGCTTCAGATCGCGATGAATGATACCGTTTGCGTGCAACGCATCGATGGCGTTAGAAATTTGACGAATGAGGGGCAGCGCCGTCTCAGCGTTCAGAGGTCCTTCCCGTGCCAGAAGACTCTGCAGCGTATCGCCGTCCAAAAGCTGCATTGTCAGGCAAGGGATGGGAGTGGCGCTCGCGCGCGTGCGATGTTCCACGAGCTCATAAATGCGGCACAGATTCGGGTGCCCGAAATCGCGGTTCACACGGATCTCACGCCGGAAGCGCTCTAATGCATCGCGATCGCCCGCAAGCTCAGGCCGCATTGTTTTCAGCGCGATGCAGAGCGCAAGCCGCTCGTCGTAGGCTTCGTACACCTCTCCCATGCCGCCACGCGAAATGAATCGGATGATTCTAAATCGCTCGGCGATGAGTTCTCCAGTGTGGAATACGGGTGCGCCCGGCTGGACGTTTGGGCCGTCCTCTAAGAATCCCGAAGCTTCCTCATGTGCGTTCAATAATTGCGTGACTGTCTCCCGAAGTGCCGGTTTTTCCGCGCAGGCTGCGTCCAGGTATCGGCTGCGATCCGGTCCCGCAACCGTCAACGCGTGCTCGAAGATCTCCTTGATCTCATCCCATTCCTGAGTGAGCATCTCCCGCGTTACCTCGCACGTGTGCATATAGCCAAGCCCTCGCGACCTGCCAGTCGCGCTTCACCGTCCGTTCGGCGATGTTCAGAATCTCGCCTACTTCCGAGTTCGACAATCCGCCGAAATACCGCAGCTCAACCACCTTGGCCATACGCGGGTCTTCCGCGGCCAGTTTAGTGAGCAACTCGTCGATCTCGATAATCTGAGCAAATTGATCGCCATCCCCAGCCCGCAATGTGTCCAGCTGTATCTTGCAGCCACCGCCTCGTTTTTGCGCGTTGCGGCTGCGGGCATAGTCGACCAGGATCCGGCGCATGGCCTGTGATGCAATCGCCAAAAAGTGAACGCGATCCCGAATGGATAACTTCGAAGCCGCGTAAAGCTCCACCACAAATTCGTTGACCAGGGCGGTCGGCTGGAGCGTATGGTCGGACCGTTCGCGGCGCATCCGGAACTCGGCAATTCGTTTCAGCTCCGGATAGAGTACTTCGAGCAATTTCGCCTGACCGGACGGATCTCTGGCGTCCCAGTGTGTCAGCATCTGAGTCACTTCGCCGATTGTGCCCGGAGACAATGCCATATCGGAGCGCTTTCGCCAAAAACGCGAGCGCAGAAATTCCTTTAGCATATTGAACTTGCAGCGAACAAGCAAAGGCGCCTCCGAGCACCTGTCAAATAGAAGCGGAAATGGCCGGGAAAAGGGGCCATTGAGGGAGGGAATCGGTGCGAGAGGCGGAGTTAAGGGATTGTGGTGACTGACACCGAATTCGCGGAATTCGTCCAATCCACCAAATTCGCCAATTCTACAGGGTGGGACGCCCGGAAGTAGGGAGTTTGGTGACTGACACCGAATTCGGAATTGTCCTATTACTGATTCAGGGGATTGGCTATGGCCGGGTCGTGATATTTCGAGCCGGTGATCTCTTCTTCCAGCTTGTCGCGCGTTTCGTTCTTCAATCGGCGTACGACGGCGAGTTCGGCCTCCGAGGCCTGCTTGTGCCCGGTCTCGGCCAGGATTTGCGCACGAAGATAGTGCACGCTGGCGCTGTTGGCGTCGATCGAGGCGGCCTGGTCCAGCAGCTTGAGCGCGTCCGCATAGCGCTGCTCCCCCTTGTAGATTTTGGCCAGCCCGAATAAGGACGTTCCGAGCTTAGGGTCGCGCTTAAGAGCGTCGCGATAATACGATTCGGCGGCAGCGTTTTGCTGCTCTGCATAGAGGATTGAACCCAACTGGTCGTAATTGAAAGCCACCTGGGGCTCTAGCGCAACATCCTCAAGGAACTCGCGGCGCGCTTTCTCCAGATTGCCCAGGCTGCGATAGGCGACACCCAGATTGTAGTGAACTAACGGCAGTTTTGAATCGGCGGCGGCGATTTGCAGCTCTTTGAGCGCTGACTCGGGATCGCCGCGCGCCAAGTAAGCCTTGCCCACAAGGAGATGCAGGAGCGGCGAATCTTTGCCCACCTCCAAGAGCCTCGCCACGGACCGTTGCTCGATTTCGTGCCGTCCGGCATTGCCTGCCGCGACCGCCAGGCTGTACACATAGCTCAAGTCTTGGTTCGACACAGGCCACAACGGCTCTAAGGTCGTCGTGGCATCGGCATAGCGCTCTTCGAAGAGGTAGCACAGCCCCAGCAGATGCCGCGCCTGTGCCGAAGTAGGCTCATCGCGCAGCACGGATTCGAAAGCAGGAATGGCAGCGCCGTAGTCGCCCTGCCGATATTCCGCCAGCCCGATGTTCAGCCGAATACCGGTCACTTGCGGCGCGATATTTTCTGCTTCCCGGAGGTATCGAAGCGCCCCGTTCCAGTCCTGCTGACGCATGCAGATTACAGCGAGATTGACGCGCGCTCCGACATCGCGCGGCACCATTTGAAGGACGAGTGAGAACGATTTTTGCGCCGAGGCTAAGTCGCCGCTACGAAGCGCCCGGTCGCCTGCTTCGTAGACCTGACGTACGGCATTCTCGTTGCTTCCACTCTGGAATGAAGCCGCAGGGCCAGTGAGAAAAAGCAGGAGAACGGCCCACACCGCCGCAGTTTAGCAGGGAAGTTCCGGCAGCGAGACCTCGTGGGCATGGGATAATCGTGGCGTGGGCGACGCCGAAAAATTCGAAATTAGCCAGCCACCCGATCTGTTCACGCGGGTGGACGACGATCCGAGCGCAGGCCTGCATGAGACTGTCCTGACGACGACTCTCGACAGTGCGCTGAACTGGGCTCGGAAGAATTCGCTGTGGCCGATGACGTTCGGGCTCGCCTGCTGCGCGATTGAAATGATGTCGATGATGGCGTCGCGATATGACGCCGCACGGTTCGGCGCAGAGGTATTTCGCGGATCGCCACGACAGTCAGATCTGATGATCATCGCGGGCCGTGTGTCGAACAAAATGGCGCCGGTAATCCGCCATTTGTATCGTCAAATGCCCGAACCCAAGTGGGTCATATCGATGGGCGCATGCGCGACCTCGACCGGTGTATTCAGCAATTACGCGCTGGTGCCCGTGAATCAAGTGATTCCGGTGGACGTATATGTGCCGGGATGTCCGCCTCGTCCGGAGCAGTTGATCTATTCACTGATGCTCCTGCAAGAAAAGATCCAGAGTGAACGCGGAACGGTTCGGCGCACCCTGAATCTTGCTTAGCCCACGTTAGAAAGTCTTCTCAACGCTTCAACGGATCCTCCACCCACGGAGGTGTGGCGTGTACAAGCGCGCCAAGAGTTGGATCGAGCCGTTCGAGCGCCTGCTTCATTTCCCAGGCAACTTTGCGATAGGAGAAGTGGCCTTTCACTCCGCTGCGCAGGCGTGACATATATTCCAGCTCGGCAAAATCCATTTTGAACAGAAAACGCGAGCGAGCGGCAAAAGGAAGCAGGTATTGGGCGGCAGGGTGAGGAAGCTGTGCAATAGCCGCGTCCGCCGTCTGGATGGCGGCTGAGAAGGCATCGCCGGCACCGCAGGTACTGACGATCTCAGGCGTTTCGTAACCCAAGCGATTCGTATACTGCTGCCGAAACTGCTGGCACCGACGATGACGATGGAGGTCACGATAGGCACCGATATCAATGACGAACTCGAATACGTAAGGAGCGCTTCGGAATTGACGCGGTAACTCTTCGCGCCGAGTGCGTGAGCCGAGCGCCGTCTGGATCAGCTCCTGGCGTTTCGAAGCCGACCATGTACACGCGATGTCATAAAGTTCGCGATAGGGCCGATTGGTGACCGTGAATAGCAGCGTGGCACAGATATCGGCCACGACATCCACAGCTTGGACGAGATCAACAGCTCGGCATTCGTGGTCAACGGGCGGGGGCAAGTGATGCGCGGCCCATTCAGTGAGATCGGCGCGCATTGCGAGCGGGTGGATATCAGCATCTGCGTGTCGTGAGAGCGTGGGCGCAACAGCTTCCTGGCCGCATTGATCAAGACCGCAATCGGGAGGCGCCGCGCAGGCTCGAGCGAGTTCTTCCGCCACATCGCGGAGTTCCTGAAACTCTGACGCCTTAAACCGGCGGATCTGTTTTTCGAGTGTGCGAATGCTGGTCACCTGCCCCACTCCCGTCGGTATTCCGAAGGGAAGAAGATAGCGCGCCACGTCAAACGCACGCGCAGCGATGTTACGCCGATATGCATCGGGTTTCATCTCTTCCGGGCGCGGTAATTGCTGCTCTAGATAGGAGCAGGCGCGGCGCTGAACCTCGCGATAGCCTGTGAGCAGCGCTTCTACGCCTTGACAATAGATGGCCGACTCGTCGGGAGTGAGTTCCGGAGGAACGACCACTCCGGAGGCCGAGAAATCCTGGTATCGCGAGCTGCGAGCTTGCCCATCCCAAAGCTGCTCATCTTCGATTTCGGTGGCGACAAGTTCGGAGATCCCTTCAAAGCAGACTGCGAGATGGCCGAGGTCGGCAATGGATGCATGGCCATACTGGAAGTAGAAGCTCTCGAGGAACTTAGCCGAGTCATGTGTGCGAACCCATTCAATGGAGTCGGTGATGGAATCGGGCGAGCGGCTGTAACGCGCCAACGCATAGGCTAGCTTTTCCGGCGGCATCGGCGCTACAGTGAGAACGCGTTTTTTCGGCTCCGGCACGTTTGAATTCTCCCACAGGAGGGCAGCTATCCTGATGTTTTTACATGAAAATCAAAATCAAGAAACTGCACAGTGATGCGCACCTGCCTTCGTATGCGCACGGACCGCGGGAAGATGCCGGAATGGACGTACGGGCGATAGAATCGGCGCTGCTGGAGCCTGGCGTCCCGCGTGCTGTGGCGACGGGTTTGGCTTTGGAGATCCCGTCGCATTATGAGGTGCAAGTGCGGCCGCGCAGCGGGTTGGCGCTGAAGCATGCGATCACGCTTCCGAATGCACCGGCGACGATCGATCCGGGCTATCGCGGCGAACTGAAAGTGATTCTGCTCAATCTCGGCAGGGAACCCTACCAGGTGCACGCAGGAGACCGGATCGCACAAATCGTCGTAGCTCGCTATGAGCCAGTGGAGTGGGAAGAGAGCGAACTGGCAGAATCGGTGCGGGGTGACGGAGGGTTCGGGTCGTCGGGCAGGTAGGTAATCCGTTATTTCGCAACTTCCGCGGTTAAGCGGCTAGCGAGCGGCTGCGTTTGCCCGGCGTACTTATTCCCGGCCTTCTTGTAATAAGGGACGGAAACGGGCGAAGACAACTGCTCAAAGGTGAAAGAGCAAATCCGCATCCCCGGATAGAGTGCGACCGGCATGATGCCCAGATTGCTAAGTTCCAGGGTCGCCTTGCCGCGCCACCCGGGATCAAACAGGCCGGCAGTACCGTGGACGATAATACCGATACGGCCCAGGCTGGAGCGGCCCTCGAGGCGGCCGAGGACATCGTCGTCCAATTCCAGTGTCTCTTCGGTTATCGCGAGTGCAAATTCGCGCGGCTGCAGGATGAAAGGCTCGCCTTCCTTCACGTGAATGGTACGCATGATGTCCTGAATGGCGGACTTTTCGCGCACATCGATGAAGGCGTGGCGGCTGTGCTCGAAAATGCTGAACTCGTGGCCGAGTCGGAAATCAACGGAGCAGCTACCGAATTGGTCCGGAGGCAGAGACGGAGAGATCCGAATCTTACCCGATTCGATGTAACGACGGATATCGACATCGGAGAGAACCATATGGCGAAGAGTAATCCTAGCATGTGGGGGATGCTGCTTACAGTAAGCATTAACGAACTGTGCTGGAATGGTAGACATGAAGACTGCACTGCTTTCCATCCTGTTGTTGACGGGCTCGCTGGCGCTGACCGCCCAGGTAGGTCAAGACCTTAAGGACGCCGGCCACGACACGAAAAACGCCGCCAAAGATGGGGCGCGCAAAACAAAGAACGGCACCAAGAAAGCAGCAACAGCTACTGGACACGCGGTGAAGAAAGGTACTCACAAAGCGGCTACCGAGACGGAGAAAGGCGCCGACAAAGTGGGCTCAAAGACCGCCGATACATCCACCAAGTAAGAGCCGAACGCGAAGCTCTTGGCATGTGCGGTTAGTGCAAGACACGAAGAAGTGCGTGTTCAGGGCTATACTCGGAGTGTCGTTTAGACCGAGGAAGCATCCTCGAGCGCAACCAAGATACCCACATCCTCCATGGCTCAATACGATTTGGTTGTGATCGGTTCTGGTCCCGCCGGCCAACGCGCGGCGATCCAAGGTGCAAAGAGCGGAAAACGCGTTGCACTGATTGAACGGCGCGAGGTGATTGGGGGCGTCTGCATCAACACGGGCACTATCCCGAGCAAGACGATGCGGGAGGCGGTGTTACACCTCTCCGGTTACAACTACCAAAATATTTACGGCGTCAGCTATCGCGTGAAAGAAAAGATCACGATGGCGGATCTGGCGTTCCGGACCCAGCACGTAATCAAGACCGAGATCGACGTGACGCAAGCGCAGCTCGCTCGAAATGGCATTGAGGTCATTACCGGCATTGCGAGCTTTCGGGATGCGCGAACCATTTCCGTTTCGAGTTCGCGCGGCAGTTCGGAGGCAAGCGCCGACGTAATCGTCATAGCCACAGGTACCAAACCCGCGGCTTCCGACAGAGTTCCGATCAACGCGCGGACGATCATCAACAGCGATCAGATTCTGGATATGCCTTCCATTCCGAAGTCGCTCATCGTGGTGGGTGGCGGTGTTATCGGGGTGGAATACACTTGCATGTTCGCGACCTTGGGTGTGCGGGTGACACTCATTGAGAAGCGGCCGCGTCTGCTGGAATTTGCAGATTCGGAGATTGTTGAGGCGCTCTCTTATCATTTGCGTGACCATCGCGTCACCATGCGCCTGAATGAAGAGGTGCAGAGCGTCGAAGAAACGGCCGGCGGCGGCCCTGTCGTCGCTATTCTTGAAAGCAACAAAAAAGTTTCCGGAGACGGACTGCTGTATGCTGTCGGACGCCAAGGCAACGTGGATGAGCTGAACCTCAGCGCCGCTGGACTTTCGGCCGACTCGCGCGGGCGTATCAAAGTCGATGAAAACTATCAAACATCGCAGGAGCACATTTACGCGGTAGGAGACGTGATCGGATTTCCGAGTCTAGCGTCGGTTTCAATGGAGCAGGGCCGCATCGCCGTCGCACACGCGTTTCACCGGCCGATTTCGTCGAACCCGAGCTATTTCCCATTCGGGATCTACACCATCCCGGAGATCTCGTTCATCGGCAAGACGGAAGAGCAGCTCACGGATGAGGACGTTCCCTATGAGGTGGGCGTCGCGTATTACCGCGAAATCGCCAGAGGGCAAATCCGGGGCGACACTACCGGCCGTCTGAAGCTGATCTTTCATCGAGAGACCCTGGAGCTGCTGGGCGTTCACATCATCGGAGAGGGAGCATCCGAGTTACTGCACATTGGACAGGCCGTCATGATTCTTAAGGGCAAGGTCGATTACTTTGTCCATACGGTCTTTAACTACCCCACTCTTGCCGAGTGTTACAAGGCTGCCGCTTTCAACGGATTGAACAAGCTCGCGCAGATGTAAGTACAGGATCAATCATGGCACTCGGAATTGGCATTCTCATAACAGAACGGATCTCGGCCGCCGTCGTATCGGACCACACGATTGTTGGATCGCTTCGCGCGTGGCCGGAGGACGGCGATGAAGGTCCGGATGCTCTGCGCGGAATTCCTGCAGAGAAAATTGTGCAATGGATGGCAGACTTAATCCGAAAGCTGGAGCTGCGCGAGAAGCCCGCGTATGTAGGTCTCGGTATGCCGGGCATTGTCCGCAGTGGAAACGTGGAGGACTCTCCCAATCTGGTTCAGTTTAAGGGCCTCAACATGGGCGCCCTTGTCACTGACGTGCTAACTCCGGTTTGTGGCCAGGTTCCGGTATCAATATTCAACGACGCCGACGTAATGGCTGCGGGAATGGCAGCGACTCGCGGACAGCTTGACCGCCTGGTGCGCGTTTGGACACTCGGGACGGGAATCGGTTACGGGCGCTATCCGTATGTCGACGGAGTTTGGGAAGCCGGTCATTCCGTCGTGACCCTGGATCCAAAAGAGACGTTTTGCGGTTGCGGAGGAAAGGGCCACTTAGAAGGCATCATGGGGCAGCGCGCGATGCGCCTTCGCTTCATGGATCTTGAGCCGGAAGAGATCTTTCAACACGCCGCGGCGGGAGAGACGCGCTGTGTGGATTTCGTAAAGCGTTGGCATCGCGCCTTGGCGGCTGCAACCGCCACCAGCATCCACATGGACGGCCCCGGCAAGTTCTTCATCACCGGCTTCAACGCGAAATTTGTAAATCTCGTACTGCTCAACGAATACCTGCACGAGATGGTGAAGTTGAGTCCTCTGCAGGGCTATAACCTTGAGGTAGTGCCTGGAGGCGAATCGGTGGCGACGATTGGCGCCGCTGTAAATGCGTTGCAAGCCGCAGGTTTGGGCTGAGGTTAGACGTTACGGCAGCACCCATGCGAAAAGAATGTTGCCAGCAGGCGTCAACAAATATTGCTTGCCGTCCACTTCGAAAGTTGTGGGGGCGGCTTGCATACGCGCACCGAGCGGCACGTGCCACAGCGTCTTGCCTGTGGCCGGATCAAGAGCAAGCAGATTGTTCGAATTGTCTGCCGTAAAGAGGAGATGGCCCGCAGTGGTCAGCATCCCTGCGACTCCTTCGCCCTCACCGAGTTCGTGGTGCCAACGCGGCTTGCCGGTCGTGTAGTCCATTGCGACCAGCGTTGAGTCCGCCCACAAATTACGATCGCGGCCTGCCCAACCCTCTGGCTTGCCTTCGGCTGTCATGTAGAAGATGCTCCAGAGGCGGCGGGCGCTGAAGTAGAACAGTTTCGAGTTAGGGTCAAAGCTGGGCGACATCCAGTTGGTCGCGCCATCGGAACCGGGAGAAACAAGAGTGCCATCAGGCTTGGGCTCTTTAGCCGGGTTCGGGATCGGCTCGCCACGGGAATCGATGCCCTTGGCCCAATTCGTGGCGATGAAGGGTGCGGTCAGAATGTGCTCGCCGGTGGTGCGATCCAGGACGAAGAAGTAACCGTTCCGGCTGGCTTGAAGCAGAAGCTTGCGATGCACGCCGTTGAATTCGTCATCGTGAATTACCGGAGTCTGCACCGCGTCCCAGTCGTGAGTGTCGTGCGGCGACGGCTGGAAGTGCCAGTTCAATTTACCAGTATCGGGATTGAGCGAGACGATGGAGCAAGTGTAGAGATCGTCACCCTTGCGGATGTCGCCGTTGAGCACGGGATTGGGATTGCCAGTGCCCCAATAGAGCTGATTGAGTTCCGGATCGTAAGTGCCCGTGATCCACGTCATGCCGCCGCCGTGGGCGATCGCGTCAGTGCCCTGCGGCCAGGTTTCCGAACCGGGCTCGCCTGGCTTGGGCTCGGTGTTCCATTTCCATTGCACTTTGCCGGTATCGGGGTCCACGGATTCTAGAAATCCTGGAACGTCGGTGGCGTCGCCGGACACGCCGACGATGACGTGATTACGAATCACAAGCGGCGACATGGTGGCGAAGTATTCCAGTTTGGGATCTGCGAGCTCAATGTCCCAATGCACTTTGCCATCCTTGGCGTTGAGCGAGATCAGGTGACAATCGGGCGTTTCGAAGTAGAGCCAGTCCTTGTACATGCCGACGCCGCGATTGCCGATATGATCGCCTGTCGATTCGCGGTAGTAATGCCAGATGACCTGACCGGTACGCGCATCCGCAGCCCAAACGTTATCAGGCGTAGTGAAGTAGAGGATGCCGTTGACCACCAGCGGCGTAGACTTGATTGCGACCGACCCCGGCTGCGACACCCAAGCCAAGCTGAGATGTGAAACATTGCTCTGATTGATTTCCGAAAGACCGCTGTACCTCTTGCCCGAATAGTCGCCGTTGAAGGTGGGCCAATCGGCGGATAGCGGCTTCAGCAGGTCCTCCGGGTTTAGGCCTGCGTCGGCGGCGAACGCAGATATCGCGAAGAAGGGCAGCAGAAAGGCGGTGCAGAAACGCTTCATACTTACTTCACGCTCTCCAGATAAGCAAACAGATTGTGGATGTCGGAATCGGTGTAGCGGTTCATCAGATCGCGATGCGCCTCAAGCGGATCGTGAATCGCGATCTCGACGTCCGCGACGGGGAACGATCGATACCAGCCATCCTGGCAAACCACTCCGATGCGGAATTCATCGCGGTGAATCACTGTGCCTTCGCAGTGTGTACCGTCTTTGAGTGTCACTGTCGCTGTGGGTTTCGGCGCGCTCCGGCCACTGGGATAGACCATCCGCTGCTGGAGATCGATGGGTGACAGCTTCTTCGCAATACCGGCAAGGTCGCCGGTGACGGAGTGACATTGGGTGCAACCGCCGGCTCCGTCGAAGAACTGCTTGCCCGCAGCCGCATTGCCGGTGAGCAGTTTTTTCACCGGGTAGTCGCCAGGTACGTGCGCGCTGTGAAGAGCCACCGTCGCCTGATGATGAAGGAAGGCAATGATGTCGTTGAGCTGGTCTTCTTTGAGGTTGGAGAAACTTGGCATGCCTTTGTCGGGGCGGCCGTTGCGGATCATGGGGCCGAGGAGACTTCCGTCGTTGTCGTGGGCCACGATGGTGGACCGGACCAAATCGGGAGCGCGGTTGCCTGTGGCATCCTCACCGTGGCAGAAACCGCAGCTCGATTTGAATTCGGATTGGCCTCGGGCAACAGCCGCGGGATCGGGGGTGGCGCCCTGCTCAGGACGCTGTGCCTGGGCGGGTTGATGTTGGGCCACAAGCAGCGGTGCAAAGAGGACCAGACCGCGAACGAGGCGAAGAGAGGTTCGAAAACAGCCCATGGAGATAACCAATATTTCACAGTTGTCTTAATCGATGGTGAGACGCTGTAGGAGCCGACTACGCAAGCCCGTTATTACTCGGCGTCACGAGTATCAATTGCGATTGCAGAAGTCGCCAACGATAGGATGCATTGCGGGTATCCGGACGGCATCGTGCGTGCCCCTTACGCGGCTTTGCCGGCAGACTCCCCGGAACGTTGATTTCAATGCTGAGGCATCAGACGACTTTCACCCATTTGCGCCGTCAATCCTCCGCTGCAGCGTAGAATCGGCACTGCAGAGCCGGGAGTGTGCCGCATTTGGCCGGAAAATACTTGGCGACTACTCGCGATTATCCGTGTAGATGGGCCAATTTTCACCTTCCAGTAACTTTGTTTTTCCGGGCATTACGGGAAACCAGCGTCATTGTGTTCGGATCGCCCACGATGGTGGAAGTGGTCTGGGCAGCATCACGAATCCAAGAGCGAGATACTAATATCCTGATTAGCTGGTAGACAAACCCCGATTACTTGAAGATAGGATCGTTCTTGCGTGTTGAACCGATTCCGCAGATCACCTACAATCGCAGACGATGAATTCTTCGAGTTGGCAGCGCTGTTCTCTGAGGACCAGCAACGGCCAACTATCAGACAAGCGCTTCTTGACCAAGAGACGCTTGATTATTCTCTGGAGAGCCTTAAGCACGTTGACGCGTTTCTGGAACAGCTTCAGAGCACACCACCCGAAGGAGAAGAAGCGGCCCGGGTTGTGCTGCGCAGCGGTGCGTACGTGGGCGAGGTAATCCGACGGAACTCCTCTCATCAGCTACATTGGGTCACATTTCAAGGAGGCCCGCCCGGTGCTCGAAACTGGCCAAGGGCCTAGAGCACTCTTTGGCCACGGCCGGAATTCTTTGGAAAAACCCCCAGAACATGTGCTTTCCATTGGCGAAGGTACTTAAGTATCTTGAAAACGGAAGCGAAGACAGCGTGTATTCCTTCGCACGCGTGATGCTTGATAACCATCTGGGGCTTCTCTGAATTACAGGCAGACTCCCTGCATGCTTGGCAAACCAATGTCCCGGGAGCTTAGGGCTAAGATCCGGGTGATCCTGAGGGCAGAGTGGGACCCGATAGGCGTGAAGGATGTGCCGGAAGCTGCCAGCGAATATGACCTCTATATTGGGGGGATCTTCGAACTCCTCGAACGTAAAGCTTTCGAGGTCGATGTTGCCGAGTACTTGCGGGGAATAGAGATTGCTGGAATGGGATTGGTCGATAATTCCGGCGAGCCCCTGATGCCCGAAAGGTGGCGGAACGCAGCCGTGACATCGCTCATGAAACTTGGCGAGTACTTTAGCTGACGGCTAAACGATACGGATCGAACAACTCAATCTTCCAAATCGTTTACGTAGCCGCAGGGTCAGGGGTGGCGCCCTGCTCGGGACGCTGTGCCTGGGCCGGTTGATGTTGGGCCACGAAGCAGCGGTGCAAAGAGCATCGGATCGCGAACGAGGCGAAGAGAGGTTCGAAAACAGCGTATGGAGATAACCAATATTCACAGTCGTCTCAATCGACGGTGAGACGGAAGGGGAGAGACGGCTATGGTAGCTGAATTCGCTTCGTCCGTTCGGCTGCTGCGTCGAGAATTGAAGCCAGCTCTCGATAGCCGGCCTTCTGCGCGACCTCTGTCAACGTTGTGCCTTCAGGCGACCGCAACGTTGCATCCGCCCCGCGCTCGAGCAGCATTCGTGTGATTTTTGCATCGCCGCGCGTAACGGCGTAGGCCAGTGGAGTGTGCCACGCCTCAGCATCCCAGGGAAATAAACCATAGTCGCGGAATGGCCGATTGAGAGAAGCCGGATCTTCTTCAAGAACCTTTGCCACGCGATCGATCAGACCGTATTGGATCGCCTCGATGATGTCGATAGGTCCAGCTAGGATGAGATCGCGACCTTCTTTGTGACCGGCGTAGTCCGCCCAGCCCGCCGGGGTGCCGTGATACTTCTCCTCGCGGGCGCGCACGTCGGCCCCATGACGCAACAGAACGGGAATGACCTTGAGATTGCCACTAAATGCCGCAGCGTGCAACGGCGTGTACCCAGCCGTAGAGTCGATGGAGGTTCTAGGGTTGTCGCGAATGTTGACGGAGGCGCCATTGCAGAGGAGCGTTTCGATCATATCGCCGGAGCCGTACTCGCTGGCGCGGATGATCAGGCGGCTCCAGCGGCCCTCCGGCTTGAGAGCGCCGGGATCGCGGTGCAGCAGGCGCGCTATATCGGCGTGGCGACCGAGTGCCGCGGCGGCGGGAAGGCGCAGTTCGGCTCCGGCGTCAATGAGAATAGAAACCATGTCGGATGCGCCAATGAGCGCGGCATGATCGAGCGGCGTGAATCCGGCCTCGTCGCGGCTCTCGAGATTCGCACCTAGTTCGAGCAATGCCCGCAGCGCGGCGGGCTGACGGTGGATGACGGCCAAGTGCATCGGCATGCATCTCATTCTCGAGCCGTTCATCCGGCGTTCCAGATCCTCAGACCGACGAGCTATGAGGCCGCGAATGGTTTCGACATCTCCCATTGCGACTGCTGAAAAGATGTTGTGGCGCGCGCCGTGAGCAAGCAGATAAGCGACGGTGGCAGGGTCAGGCTGGAAGTGCTCCCAGGCAGTCGCCCAGCCGATGACGCCAAGCTCGTGATAGTCGCCCTCGCCTACGGTATCGGCGCCATGCTCGACAAGAAGACGGATGATGGGAACGCGGTTCTTTTCGACCGCGAAATGCAGCGGGTAGGCGTTGTCGCCCTCGCAGCGAATGTTAGGATTGGCTCCGCGCTCGAGCAGCAGCTTAACTGCCGCTTCGCTGTTGCCAAAGACGGCTTGGTGGAGCGCTGTCCTCACCCCCTCGCCGCCGCGCTCGTCAATCAGCTCCGGATGGACATCAAGCAGGGCATTAAGCCGCGCGAAATCTCCTTTTCCGGCGGCATCCCGCAAAGATGCGACCGTTTCTGCCGTCGCGCTCGCGGCTTCAAGCGTCTTGACGTGAGACTGCAGTTTGGACCAGGACGCAAATCCATATTCGCTCGCAATCACGAGCTGCGCATCCGCAAGCGTAAACGGCAATGCAGCGAGCTGCTGTTCCGACAGCTTTCTCCAACGCGGATGGCTCTCGCGAATGCGCGTCAAAGCTTCGGCGTCTGCTGCCCGCTGGCGCTTTAACAGCGATTTGGCTTGTTTCCTGAATTGTTCGATGCTGGGACGCGGCGGTAGTTGCCGTGACATGAAATCTCCTTTCAGATCGTCGCCTGTGTCCGCACAGCAGGCAGAAAGAAGATTCGTTAAATTATAGCGGTCAACGACTCCCGGGTGGGCTTCGCCCTTTCCGCGGACTGGGGGCGCCCCGTGCGCCTACATCAATGGTAGTTCTTGACTGATGGCCAAGGCAACGAGCACTTAGCGATCCGAGGCAAAAGAACACTCTCTCTGTAATACGTTACCGGGCTGGCTACGCTTGTGGTTGCTGTCTTTTCCGGGGCAATGTCGCTAGCCAAGGCGGCGCAAAGCACCGAGCCCCTTCGGACGTGCAGACGTGGCTTGTTCGACTCTTGTCCTGAAACAGCGGTTTGCCCGGTGCCCTTTGTTCATGAATCGCTGTTGCGACTGATTACTGTTTTTACGAATGAGGAGGAGCATGTGTTTGGCGTGGATGTGGACAGTCTGGAGGATTACCTTGATTTCGACCCAAAACGAAAGCCAGACCTTCAACGACTGGACAAACTCATAAGAAAGTCTGCACCCAGACTCAAACGTTACTTTCACACAGGAACACCAGCTGGTGAGCCTGGTATGCGATTCAAGATGATCGGGTACGGGAAACTTCAGTACTTAGCTCGATCCGGCAAATGGGTGCATTGGCCCACGGTGGGCGTTGCGCTCCAAAAGAACTATATAAGCGTTTATCTATCGGTGATGAAAGATGGAGCGCCGTTGATACAGTCGTATTCTGGCAGGCTGGGTGAACTGAAAGTTGGCCGCAATAACTTTAGCTTCAGGACGTACGAAGATCTGGATGTTCGACTGCTGACGTCGCTGTTTCAGGAAGCCGAGCAGATCTACGATTCGGATCTCCGCCGTTGTGTTCTCGCCCATGGAGGCATGAAAGCGCTGCGGGCTCATTGATAGATGAGGCCGGAGGTTCAGCTCCGAATCTTCAGCTAAGCAAGGCTGAGAGAGGAAGTCATGAATGCATCCGATCGGATTTGCAAAGATGTTGACTTAGGAGCCGAGAGCGCCGCCGCAGCTAGAGCCTGCGCCCGCCGTGCATCCAAAGCAGTGAGCCGCAGTTGCAATGCGAGAGGATGCGATCGGATCGAAGGACTCAATCTCCCAAATCGTTTTACGCGCCGGAAGCGGAATTTCGAGCATTTGATTGAAATCGCAATCGTAGAGTTTGCCGTCCCAACCGACGCTGATTAGTGAACGGCACATGACGTGTTCTACCGTGGCGGCGTTGAAATTATCAAACAGCAGCTGCGCATATGAATCGGCGCGTTCCAGCCGCACGAGGTCGTGCGCGAAGCGGCTGATCGGCATATTCGTGATGGTGAACAGGCGATGAAACCGAATGCCGAAGTCGGCGAGCAGGTGCTGCTTATAGTCCGCCTCGAGCTGCGCTTGCGGAGACGGCAGCGACGGCCCTAGCGGGTTGTAGACAAGATTGAGCTTCAGATCGGGGGCGATGCCGAAGCCGTGTGCGTTCAGCTTGCGAAGCGCTTCGACGCTTTTGTCGAAGACGCCCCGGCCGCGCTGTTTATCGACATTCTCGCGCGTGTAGCAGGGAAGGCTGGCTGTGATCTCCACGCGATGTTGCGCTAAGAATTTGGGGAGGTGTTCGAAGCCGGGCTCGAACAGAACCGTCAAGTTACACCGGTCGATGACGTTGTGACCAAGCGCGCGGCTTTCTACCACGAGATGCCGGAAATTTGGATTGAGCTCGGGCGCGCCGCCGGTGATGTCGACGGTTTCGATGCCTTGGGTGCAGCGCAGAAGCTGCAGTACGCGCTCGGCGACCTCGGCGGACATGATCTCGGTGCGCTTCGGACCTGCGTCGACGTGGCAATGGTGGCACGCCTGATTACAAAGTTTTCCAACGTTGATCTGGAGCGTTGCCAAGCGGTCGCGCTGCAGCGGCGGTAATCCGTGCGCCTGAAGGGTTGCATCGAAGTTGAAGGTCGAGGCCACTAGCTTCAGAGTAGAACCGCGGCGGCGAGTTTCCGATCAGATTAGTTCTTAATCGTGCCGGAGTGCCACCGCCGCATCGACGCTAACGGCCCGATGGACCGGCAAATATGCGGCGATTAGCGCAACCAGGATTATCATCGAGCCGCCGAACAGTAGCGCTCGGGTGTTATCCGGCCTCAAATCGTGAATGAGGCTCGCAAGCAGCGGTCGACTCAAAAGCACCAGCACAATTCCTGCAGCGAGTCCACCCAATACCATTGGCAGCGCATCTCGCAACACTAAGCTGCTTACATGACTGGCGGTCGCGCCGAGCGCCATTCGAATGCCGAGCTCGTTGGTCCGGCGTGCCACCGCGTAGGCCAGGAGTCCGTAGACTCCGATTCCGGCGAGCGCTGCACCAAGCGCGCCAAAGAATTGCGACAGAGTTGCGATGAGACGTTCTGGAACGATGTTCGAGTCAACTTGATCAGCGAGGGTTGTGATTCTGCCAACGGGCAGAGCCTTTACCTGCTCACGCATGATCCGCCGCACGGTTCCGGCGAGAGAAGCCGGGTTCCCGGTCGTGCGAAGTTCAAACTGATCCATCAACTGGTTTTCCTGGAACATATTGAAATACATGGTGGGATATGGCGGGTCGCGGATCTCGAAAGCTTTGACATCGCCTACCAATCCGACGATTTCGTAAGGCACATCGCTGCCGAACCATCCGGGTTTCAAGTTCTTATCGACCGTGATGTGCTTGCCGATGGGGTTGACGCCGGGGAAATAGAGGCGCGCCATCGTTTGATTGATCATCATTACGCGAGATCGCCGCGCATCCTGGAACGTGAACCCCCGTCCTGCGATGAGCGGTATGCCCAGTGTCTCGAAATATCGGGGCGCCACAAACGTCACGGCCGCCCGCCGCCGATCCTCGGTCCTCTCCGTACGGCCCTCTGCAAATATGTAACGGCCTGGAGTACCGCAGCCTTCGAGCGGGGTGCAACCGCTGATGGAAGCCGAGCGCACTCCTGGAATGGCCTCCAGGCGACGCAGGAGGAATCGATAAATCGCAGCCAGTTGCTCCGGCTGATACCCGCTGTGAGTTGAATCGAGGGTTACCAGAAGTACATGATCACTGCGAAATCCGAGATCGAAGTTGCGCAGTCGCGATAGATAGTTCAGGAACATGGCAGCAGCGGCCACAAGGAAAATCGACAGAGCCACCTGTGTCGTTACCAGGCCTTTTCCAAATAGACTCCAACTGCCCATATCGGCGCCCTTTCCGTGCTGCCGCAAATCGGCTTCGGGAGCGAACCGGAACGCGTGCCAGGCGGGCACTATTCCAAACAGTAAGCCCGTGAGCAGCGCGATTCCTACTGTGAAGAGCAGCAGGTGAACATCGGGTCGGACTTGGATCTCGATGTGTTCAAATGCGCGGCCGCTGGCCATGATGCGTACCAGCGCACTTGTTCCGAGATACGCAAACAGAATGCCTGAGAGTGCGCCTGCAAGAGAAAGCAGCATGGATTCGGTGAGCATTTGTTTGGCCAGGTGAAAACGATGCGCACCCAGTCCCACGCGCACAGCGAGTTCGCGCTGCCGTCCCACGCACCGCGCCAGCAGCATGCCGGCCATGTTGATGCACGCCAGCAGGAGCAGTAAGCCGACAATAGTCATCAAAACTATCAACGGCTTGCCATACTGATCCCGCACTCTCACCAGGCCGGCGCGTGCAGGCAACAATTCCATCCTCGTTTCCATTCGTGAACTCTTGCCGTGCGCAGCCTCTTGTTCCAGCAGACTGTTATATAGGGCAGCAATTTCAGCCTGTGCGCTCTCGATGGTCACGCCCGGCTTCAAACGCGCCAACATGGTGAGGTCACCATGCGCCACCGGGACCCAAAGATCTGTTCGAGACCCCACCCGCGGCCCTACGTAATTGGGCGGTGCGACGCCGACGATTGTCTTTAGCGTGTCGTTGTAAAAAATTCGACTGCCAATAATTGCCGGATCGCGATGAAAGCGCCGGTTCCAGTAAGACCAGCTCACCACGGCCACGTCTCCAATCCCATTGGCGGGAACATCCGCCGCCCCAATCAAGCGCCCGATTGCGGGCTTGATGCCGAGCACCTGGAAGTAGTTCCCTGGCACGTTCTCCTGGATTAACGTTTCTGACTCGGAGCCCTCAGTGCGTACCGAAGCGAGGTTATCGAACGACATGCCCGTAATTCCCGAAAAGACGCGGTTGTGATCGCGCAGGTACTCATATTTTTCCCAGCCCCAATACCCTGCCCAATGCTGCTCGCTCGGAGAGTCAATCACCAACTCCACGAGTTGCTCGGGATGTGAGACGGGAAGCTGGCGCAGCACTATGGTGTAGAACAAGCTGAAAATCGCGGTATTTGCACCAATTCCTAGAGCCAGCGAAAGAACGGCGACCGCGGTGAATCCCGGGTTTCGTTGCATCAGCCGGAGAGCGTAACGAATATCGTTCCAGATCATAAGTAAACGGGAGGCTATTGGGGATTCTCTCCGGAGTATATCGTTTTCTACAGAGCCCACTGCCACCGGTTTTGGAATGTTCACGTTTGAACTCGATACCCCTCCCTCACCGGTCGGGGTTCTGAGGCGGATTAGGCCGCGCGATGACCTGCATGTTGATCTGTGCTTCAGGGCGCCAAAAGAAACCGCACTATTTCGTGGAGAACGCGCGCTCCTTGACTCGTGCGAAATAAAAATTGCGCATGTGCGGAGCCATCCAGAACGATCATTTCTTTCGGTTCGAGGGCCTTTTCGTATTGTGCTCGAATCTTCGGAAGTCTCGGCCCATCTTCGTTCGCATCGTCGCGAGCCACGATGAAAAGTTTTCTGCCCTGCATCCTGGTCAATGGGGTGTACGCGCCAGAGGCGAGCAACACCAGGCGATCGATAGCTGCGGGCTCGGACTCGGCTGCTTCCGCTGCGTAGTCGCCGCCCATACTTGCGCCGACAACACTTACCGAGCTAGCGCCGATCCCGCGTAAGTAATGAACTGCTCCCAGCACATCGAGGCGGCGTTCCTGCTCAGGCGCAATCTGCTGCCCTCCTCCTCGTGACTTGCCCTCACCGCGAAAGTTGATAGCCAGGGCGACTAGTCCCGCGGACGCCAGCGCGCGCGCTTGTTCATTCCAGCTCTCTTTCGTAAAGCGTCCCCCGTGAGCCAGCACCACGGCGCGGCCGCCGTTTCCGTATCTGTCGGCATAAATCAATCCGCCGTCTTGAGTTGGAAAGGAAACTGTGTGTTGTGCCGATGTGATTCCCGTGAGCGCGATTGTGAAGACCAGAGCGCGAAGCGCAACCATTCCGCTCAGTGTACTCCGCGCCTCGTGTCGAGGCGCTACACATCGCTCTGGGCAAGCGCCGCGTCTTCCTCCGCATAGTCGAACTGATGAAAGCTTGGTCCGGCGGGCGGATTCGCTTGTTGCCATTCAATCGTCTGCCGGATAGCGGCTTCTCTCGTCACAACTTCGTTGTAGCCGAGTTCGGTACGAATCCGTTCACAATTTGCGACGACGTGCTGGGCGGCATTGAATGGCGCTATCAAGTGCTTTGGTGTTTTTTGCCTCGGCATGACTACAAATCTACCGACCCAGCCAGTCTGCGCCGCAATGCTTTTCTGCCACTGGATCTCCGGAAGAGCAGGCTCCTCGCAGACGTGGTAGGTTCTTCCCCAAGCTCCGTCCGATGTGGCCGCCAACGCAATCGCGTGGGCCACATTTTCGAGATATCCTCGCGGCCCTCGCCAGGCAGCGTGGTCATCGGGCAGAATTATCGCAGGCCTGGCATCTGCTATCCGTTTCAGCACGCCATACATTCTATGTAGCGGGTCACCAGGTCCGTAGATCATAGGCAAACGGATAATCGTGTTTACACTTCCTCCGCTCCTAACCGCTTCTTCAACGGCAACCTTGTCATAGTTCGGGTCCAGCCAGCTGAAGATGGTTTTCAGCTTCGCCGTGACATCGGGAGGATACATGCGGCTGCCGTTGCGAACGGCAGAATCCTCGGTGATCGGAATTGATTCCAGTTCACCCGCCTCCGTTCCGAGCAGTACTCCCCAGGCCCGATAGACGTCCATGCTGCTGATTGCAACGACGCGCGCATTCAGCCGCTGGGCAACAGCGACAAGTTGTTCGGCCTGACTGCCGGAGCTAAGGATCATGTCAATCATGAGCTGCGGTCCGAAAGCCCGGATCTCGGATTCGCAGTCTTGCAGCCGATTGCGATCACCTTGAATTTGCACAGCGCCTGGATTCGGCGTCGCGCCGGCACTGCGGTGGAGAACGGCGACATCATGCCCGCCGTGGAGCAGCTCGCGAACCAGCGGCGTACCAATAAAACCATTTCCCCCGACTACAAGTATTCGCATAAGCAACGTCCAGCACGACAAACCTACGGGATAGCGGAAGCATTGTGGCTGCCGCGGAAACAGCCTAGCACGATGGGCGCACATGTCCACAAGCTGGTGCACGATTGCGGAGGCAGGCCTTTTCCAGATATGCTCTTGTCTATTGGTTGCCATGACAGCAGCGGAGCGCGAAGAGCTCGACACCCTTGGTTACGTAGTGTTGCAGAACTTTCTGGACCCGCCCACGTTGAAGAGAGTTCGCGACAGAGTGGAGGAACTCTATGAGCTGGAGGGAGAGAATGCGGGCTCGGAGTTCCGAAAAGAGCCCGGGTCACGAAGATTGGCCAACCTGGTAGATAAGGGTGAGATTTTTCAGGAATTAGCGGCGCAACCCAGAATACTGGACCTTGTGGGACACGTGCTGGGCGAGCATTTTAAACTGAGCAGCTTTAACGCGAGGTCAGCGAATCCATATTCGAATGAGGCGCAGCCCTTGCATTGCGACTCGGGTGCGCTGCCCGACGCGAAGGGCTACTCGGTCTGCAACACGATCTGGCTGCTGGATGATTTCACTCCGGAGAACGGCGCGACGCGAGTTATTCCGGGATCGCAGAACTGGGGAAAATTTCCGCAGGATATGATGACTGATCCGGCGCAGGGGCATCCCGACGAGGTGATCTTACTGGCGCCAGCGGGCTCGGTGGTGGTGATGAACACTCACGCATGGCATGGCGGGACGGCGAACCGTTCTGCAGATCACCGGCGCGCACTGCATGCGTTTTACTGCCGCTTCGATAAGCCGCAGCAGCAGTATCAGAAGAAATTATTGAGGCCCGAAACGCAGGCGGCTTTGTCGCCCGAGCTGCGGAGGATTCTGGCGCTCGACGATCCATTGAACGACGAGATCAGCTCGGCGGAGACACGGGCTAGCGGGTTTCTAAAATGAAGTCCAATGTTTGGAGCCGGCGTCATTTTCTGGCTGCGAGTGCGGCTGCGCCGCTGGTCACGATTCAGCCGGCGCGGCCCGAGGTAATCGCTGCGAGCGAAAAACGGATGGTGCTGCTCGTCATGGACGAGATCATTCCGGCCGGCGATGGCATGCCATCGGCGAGTCAGGCAGGCGGCATGGCGTATATGGAACGGCTGGCTGTCAACGAACCTGAGGTGGCCAAGCAATTCGGCCAAAGCTTGCATATCCTGGATGCGTTCAGTGTGCGACGGTTTGAGCGCGAGTTTAGCGAGCTCGAAGCGGAAGAGCGAATCTCCGCATTGGAAGAGATGGAGCGAGATGCGCCCCAGCAGTTTGGCTTCCTCCGAGGCACAGTTTATGAGACCTATTACACGCAACCCGCTATCTGGAAGCTGATCGGCTATGTGCCTTATCCGACGGACCGCAAAGGACCGCATTTGAAACCCTTCGACGACTCGCTGCTGGCAAATGTACGAAACCGGTCGAAGTTGTATCGGGAAGTATAGATATGGCGCAACCTGAAGTCGACGTCCTGGTGATTGGTTCCGGGGCCGCCGGAGCGGCAGTGACGAAACGCCTGACCGATTTCGGGGCGAAGGTCTTGTGCCTGGAGCAAGGCGGCTGGATAAAACCGGGCGATTACCCGTCGACGAGACCCGATTGGGAAATACAGATCAATCGGGGAGCCTTCAATTTCAGCCCGAACGTACGAAAGCGGTGGGAAGACTATCCGGTGGCGGAAACTGGAGCAAATCCGCCTAGTGTTCTCATGTTTAACGCAGTTGGAGGCAGCACTCATCACTGGGCGGCTCACTTCCCGCGTTTTCATCCATCAGATTTTCGGGTACGTACTCTGGACGGCGTGGCCGATGATTGGCCGATTCGTTATCAGGATTTAGAACGCTACTACGATATGAACGATGCCGAAACGGGTGTCGCTGGATTGATTGGCGATCCGGCTAACCCGCCGCGCTCGCCACGTCAGACAGCGCCGCTGCCGATCGGGGTCCTTGGAGAAACGATCGCGAACGGCTTTAACAAGCTGGGTTGGCATTGGTGGGTTTCGGACAATGCGATCATTTCGCAGGCATACGATTCGCGCCCGGCTTGCGAAATGCATGGCAAGTGTTTGTTCGGTTGCCCGATTGGCGCCAAGGCCTCGACGGATGTAACTTACTGGCGCAAGGCTCTGCGCAAGGGCGCACGCGTGGAGCCATGGTCGCGTGTGCGTGAGATCACCGTGGACAAGCGCGGGCGCGCACGGGGCGTCTTGTATTACGATCGCAGCGGCAATCTGCACGAGCAGACGGCAAAGGTGGTGGTGGTTTGCTGCAACGGGATCGGCACGCCGCGGCTGCTGCTGAATTCGAAATCCAATCTGTTTCCAAACGGGTTGGCGAATTCATCCGGGCTGGTGGGAGAGAATTTCATGATTCATCCTTTTCGGACGCTGGAAGGAGTTTTCGAAGCGCCAATGGATGGGCATGAAGGACCATTCGGGATACCAGCGATGAGCCAGGAGTTCTACGAAACGCATACCAGCCGGGGATTCGTCCGCGGCTACACGCTGCTGTTGGAACGGTCGTTCGGGCCATTGCACCAGGCGTGGGGCAGTTTCGCGAACCGGCCTGTGGCGTGGGGCAGAGAACACCATAAACAAATGAGGAAGCGATTTCCTCACCTGATTCGAGTCACCGTAATGGGCGAGGATCTGCCCGAAGAGCACAATCGCGTGGATATTGATCCGCTGTTGAAGGATAGCAGCGGCATTCCGGCGCCCCGCGTGATTTACAGCTATGGTCAAAACAGCCTCAAGCTGCTGGAACATGGAGGGGCGATGGCTCGGCGATCATTGGAAGCGGCCGGAGCTATTGAAATTCTGGACAGCGGCACGGTAACGCCGGCATACCACTTGATGGGAACGGCACGGATGGGGCACGATCCCAAGCGATCTGTCGTTGATGGTTCGAATCGCGCACATGACGTAAAGAACCTATACGTGGTTGACGGAAGTTCGTTTGCGACCAGCGCGGCAGTAAACCCGACTTCAACAATCGGCGCGTTGGCATTGCGGGCCGCGGATCAGATTTGGGAACGGCGGAGCGAGTTCGGTTGACACTTATCTCCTGACGCTGAGGCCTGTGAATCCAGATTCTGTCCGACAGAAATGATTCGCGCGTGTGTATTCGCGAAGCCGCCATTGCCGGGCCGGGTGAAGACCCGTTTGGCCGTGACGATCGGGGAAGCAGGCGCCGCAGAGCTGGCATCCGCGATGTTGTGCGATGTGTGGCGGACTGTGACTTCTATGCCAGGCGTGGCGCCTGTGCTGGCCACCACGGAGCTTGGCGAATTTCCCATCGAGCTCGATGCGAAGGACGTGTGGTTGCAGGGAGATGGCGATCTGGGCGAACGGCTGGAGCGCGTTTTTGTGCGTGCACTCACAGACGCACATGGGGCGCTTGCAATCGGCGCCGACACTCCCCTGCTGCAGCGTGCCCATCTGGAGGATGCGGCCGAGGTATTGGAACGTCACGATGCAGTGATGGGCCGAACGCTCGATGGAGGATTCTATTTATTGGGTCTACGCCGCTGTCCGGTCGGGCTGTTCAGCGACATTCCCTGGAGCACGCCGCATACGGCTTCGGCGATGATTGATCGCTTACGAGAAAATCGGGTGACTGTGGGCGAGATTGAGGCGTTGTTCGACGTTGATGTGCCGGATGATCTCGCGGTTCTGAAACAGGCGCTCCTGTCAGACAGCAATGTAGCGCCTAATACAAGAAGATGCGTATCAGCATTATCGTTCCGACGTTGAACGAAGCGCGCGAGATCGGCCGCACCATCCAAACGCTCCAGCAACTGCTGGGTGATAAAGAGATCCTGGTGGCCGACGGCGGGAGTACCGATGCCACCCTGCGCATTGCGGAAGAATTGGGTGGCCGCGTCATTCGAGCACCGCAGGGCCGTGGACAGCAGATGCGAACAGCGGCCTCGGAAGCCACAGGTGATGTGTTTTGGTTTGTGCACGCGGATACGCTTCCACCTGCGAATGCGCTTGTGGAGATCGAGACGGCGCTGGAAAATAGCCATGTGGCGGGCGGCAATTTCGGCCTGGTATTTGATGGGGAAAGCAGCGCTGCGCGGCGGCTTACGGCCATTTATCCGATATTGCGGCATTTGCGGCTTTGCTACGGCGATTCGGGAATTTTCGTTCGGCGGAGTGTCTACGAGGAGCTCGGCGGCTTCCGTCCCCTGGCGCTATTTGAGGATCTCGATCTGTTAAAGCGCATTCGGCGACGCGGCCGGTTCGTGCATCTCGAGTGCCGGATGGTCAGTTCCTCGCGGCGCTTCGAACAACGCAACTTCGCGACCATGTGGGTTCAGTGGATAACGCTACAGGTTCTTTACTGGTGTGGCGTGCCACCGAATTTGCTGGCACGCGCTTACCGGCATCGCAGGCGTCAGGGCTGAAGGCGCGCGATCGGTTCGCGCAGAGAGTGTTCAGGCATGGGAGGAATTTCGGCCCGTCCACGGAAGGGCACGAGCATGACGCTGGCGAGCGTCTGATCCGCATCGCTGAGGTGGCCGTGCACTCCGATGACGATTTCTTGTTGCGGGACTCCCGTGCGCAGTGTGCCGTGAAGCCAATCCCAGATGGTCAGCCCGCTCGACCAGTTCGAGTTTACCTGCTCGGGCGCAATGGAATGGTGGATTCCGTGCAGGCGCGGCGTCATGACCAATCGAGCGATGCGCCGTTCCCAGGCGAGTGGAAGCCGCACGTTCGAGTGGTGAAACAAGATGCTGCAAAACAGAAAAAGCTGCCAGGCAGCGATGGCCGTTGCGGAGGGGCCAATTAAAAATACCTGAGCGGCTCGAAAACCCACGGAAATCGCGATCTCACCGAAGTGAAAGCGCAACGCGGTACTGGCGTCCATTTCGCGATCGATGTGGTGAGCTTGATGGAAGCGCCACAGGAACGGAACTCTGTGCGTGAGCACGTGCCATACGTACAGCGTATAGTCGAGAAGAAGAATGGCAATCAAGCCTCGGAGGATCGAGGATGTCGGAAGCAGACTTACCAAATTGTAGTTCCGCGCGGTAATCCAATTTGCGACACGGAACGCGACCGGAACTTCAACGAACTGCATGACGGCTCCAGCAGTTACGGCAATGGCCAGATTGCGCGCATCACGTCGTAATTTGCTCTCGTGTATAGGACGCAATCCGCGCTTGAGCTCCCAAACGATCAGAGCCGAAACCCAGGTCACGACGATAACGGGCCGCAAGATCCTCAGCATGTTATGCTTGAGCAACGTATGGGTGTTCCTTGCACCCAGAACTCCCCTTCCGAATCCTCTCTAGACGTGAGCCAAACGGCGAATTCTAAAGAATCAAAGACGCTAGCCTCGCTCATTGATCATACGTTGCTGAAACCGGAAGCGAATCAGAGCGAAATCGTGAACCTGTGCGCAGAAGCGCGCGAGTGGAATTTCGCGTCGGTGTGCATTAATCCTTATTGGGTGTCAGTGGCGGCCGAAGCGCTGGCGGGATCACCGGTTAAGGTCTGTACAGTCATCGGATTTCCGCTGGGCGCGAACGCGCCGGCAATCAAGCTGGCAGAAGCCGAGGTGGCGTTACTGCAGGGTGCGGGTGAGCTCGACATGGTACAGAACATCGGCGCCTTGCGCTCGGGCCAGATGGATGCGGTACGAAAGGACATTGCCGATTTGGCAGTGCTGGCGCACAAGCGCGGCTCGATTCTCAAAGTGATCCTCGAGACATGTCTGCTTACCGAGGAACAAAAGATCACGGCGTGCCGCTTGGCGGCGGAATCAGGCGCGGACTTCGTAAAGACGTCTACGGGATTTTCGAGCGGCGGTGCTACGACGTCCGACGTCAAGCTGATGCGTGACACCGTTGGACCCGATCTTGGAGTGAAGGCGTCCGGGGGAGTTCGGACATTGAGCGCTGTTTACGCGATGGTCTCGGCAGGGGCAACGAGGATCGGAACCAGCTCCGGCGTCAGCATCATGCGTGAGATGCACGAGGGCAAAGTGCAAATGCACAGCGGGACCGGATACTGATGGCATCCGCGCGTAAGACGCAGGTCCGGTTCAAAGAACGCGCCGAGCTTTTGGACTTCTTGCTCGAGGTCAGCAGCGTAACGTCGGAAACGCTAGACCTGGACAAGCTGCTGTCCAACGTTGCCGACATCATAAAAGATGTCATCCCGCATGAGCTGTTTGCGATTCTGCTGTACAACGAGAAGACGCGTAGCTTGCGCATGCGGCATTCTATCGGGCATCGGGATGAAGTCGCAAAAAAGCTGCACATTGATTTGGCCGAGGGGATTACGGGAGCCGCGGCATCGACACGGCAGCCTATGCTGGTCCGCGATGTTCGGACCGATTCGCGATATCTGAATGCTCTCGACGCCGTTCGAGCCGAGCTTGCTGTACCCATGCTGGTACGCGGCAAGTTGGTTGGAGTCATCGACCTGCAATCAACACGTGTCGGCGCGTTTTCCGAACAGGACCGCGCACTGCTGGCGCTGATCGCGAGCCGCGTTGCCGTCGCCATTGACAATGCACGCCTTTACCGGAGAGTGGAGCGGCAGAACCGGATGCTGCGCGTGCTGGCGCACTTATCCCAGGAGTTCAGCTCGATTCTGGAAATCGACGAGCTCTTGACCAAAATCGCCTTAACCGTGCATGCATTGATCAATTTCGATGCGTTCAGCATATTTCTGGTGAATCGGGAACTAAAAAGCCTGCAGTGCAGATTCAGCCAGCGCTATGACGAGAAAGGGACGGTCGAAAACATTCCGTTCGGTAAGGGTATCTCGGGAGCAGCGGCCGAATCGCGTCAGATCATTCGAGTAGGCGACGTGGGAAGGGATCCGCGGTACATCGCATCGCACTCTGATATTCGTTCGGAGATTGCGGTTCCGTTGGTTCTGCATGACCGTGTCATCGGCGTCATGGATCTGGAGAGTTCGAGATACAGCTTCTTCACGGAAGATCATGCGCGAGCACTGAGCCTGCTCGCACCGCAGATTGCGACTTCGGTTGAGAACGCGCGCCTCTATGAGGAGCTCGCACAGCGCGAACAGCGCATGGAAGAGGATTTGAAAGCCGCCTACAAGCTGCAGTCGGTGCTGCTGCCGCGAACGGCTTCAGAAATTACCGGCCTGGAAATCGGGATTCGCAGCCGGCCCGCACGCGAGATCAGCGGCGATCTGTACGACTTTTTCGAGCATGGCGAAGACTATGCACTAATCGCATTCGGGGACGTGAGTGGTAAAGGCGCGGCGGCGGCTATTTACGGGGCCTTGATCTCAGGTCTATTGCGAATTTTGGCTCCGCGGAAGCGGATGCCGGCTCAATTGATGAAGATGCTCAACGAGGCATTACTGGAGCGCAAAGTAGACGCGCAGTATGCGACTTTGTCGCTGCTGTTGTGGGATGTGAAGAATCGGAAGTTCACAATTACCGCGGCGGGCACGCTACCGCCCCTAATCTGCCGCGGAAAAAAGATCTTGGACATACAGGTAACCGGAGTGCCGATCGGATTGCTGGAGGATCAGGAGTATGAACAGGTCGAGTTCGAGGCGCTGCCGCACGATTTGATCCTGCTGTACTCAGATGGCGTGGAAGATCAGCTTTCACACGAACGCGAGTACGGACGCGAGCGGCTGGAACGGGTGTTGAAGGCCCATTGTGCGAAGACCCCCAGCCAACTTGTGCAGTCAATTTTCGATGATCTGGACACCTTTCGCGGGCCAACTTCGCTGACCGATGATCAGAGCGTAATCGCGATGCGGATTCAGTAGCATGGGGCCACAGAGCAGCGAAGAGTTCTGCTATCGCAAAGGCGTTTTGTTCTGCGAAGGCGCGGATCTCGCTCAAGTGGCGGAGGAGTTCGGGACACCGGCCTACATTTATTCGAGCGCGGCGATTCGCAAGCGATTCCATGCTTACGAAGATGCGCTCGCGGGACTTCCGCATCGCGTTTGTTTCGCCGTGAAAGCGAACTCGAATGTGGCGGTCTTGGCCACACTCGCGCGCCAAGGCGCAGGGTTTGATGTCGTCTCGGCAGGGGAGCTGTTTCGTGTTGTGAAGGCCGGCGGAGACCCGGGTTCAGTCGTTTTCTCCGGAGTGGGCAAAACTGAGCCGGAGATTCGATTTGCGCTGGAGCAAGGTATCCACAGCTTCAATTGTGAATCGGAGCCTGAGATCGAGCTGCTCTCACGCGTGGCGGCCGCGATGGGGAAACTCGCATCAATTGGCATCCGCGTGAATCCGGATGTCGACGCCACTACCCATCCGTATATCTCAACCGGTCTGCGCGAACACAAGTTCGGAATTGACATCGGACGCGCTGAACAAATTTATTTGCGTGCGGGACGCTTGGAGGGCATTAAGCCTGAAGGCGTGAGTTGTCATATCGGGTCGCAACTCCTCACCATAGATCCGCTACTAGAAGCTGCAGATAAGGTAATTGCGCTCGTCAAGCGGTTACGCAGTAAGGGCTTGTCAATTCGCCATCTCGATCTCGGCGGCGGATTAGGCGTGCCATATCGTGAGGGCGAACAGCCAATTCCGATTCACGCGTTTGTCGAAAAGCTGCGGGACAAAGTTGCAGGGCTGGAGTTGAGTGTCATGCTGGAGCCGGGGCGTTCGATTGTTGCCGAGGCCGGTGTTCTGCTGAGTCGTGTGCTGCTGACCAAGAAGAACGGCGAGAAGACGTTTGTAATTGTAGATGCAGCAATGAACGATCTGATCCGGCCGGCGTTGTATCAGGCGCACCATGAAATTGTGCCGGTACGCGAGACTGTGGGCCGCAGCATACAGGACGTGGTTGGACCGGTATGCGAGAGTGGCGATTTCTTCGCACGAGATCGCGAGATGGCCGCGCTTGAAGCGGGCGATCTGATCGCGATTCGGACGGTAGGCGCCTACGGCTTCACGCTAGCGTCAAACTACAACTCGCGTCGGCGTCCGTGTGAACTTTTGGTTGACGGCGAACGTATTCATGTAGCTAGAAGCCGCGAGACATTGGATGACCTTATCCGCGGGGAATCAATTCCAGGCGGTGAATCCGGCGTCGTGCATACTGGACAGGAACATGACCGAATCGCCTGCAATTGTCGTTCAGGACCTTCATAAATCTTACGGCGACTTCGAGGCTGTCCGAGGGATAGACCTGGAAGTGCAAACGGGCGAGGTGTTCGGCCTGCTCGGTCCGAACGGTGCAGGAAAAACAACAACCATCGAAATTTTGGAGGGACTGCGTCCACGTACCAGCGGTAAAGTGTCGGTGCTTGGTTTCGATCCCGACGTAAAGGCCAACGAAATCAAGGATCGTATCGGCGTTTGTTTGCAGGCAACAAATCTGCCCGACAAGATGAAGGTGCATGAGGCGCTCGATCTGTTCGACGCGTTTTATAAGCGGCATACCGACAAGGACAAGCTGCTGAAGCGGCTGCAGCTCTGGGACAAGAAGGACGCGCTTTATAAATCGCTTTCAGGCGGTCAGAAGCAGCGCGTTGCACTGGCGCTCGGGCTGCTGAACGATCCGGCGCTGCTGTTTCTCGATGAACCGACGACAGGTCTCGATCCACAAGTTCGGCATGAGATCCACGGAGTCATTCAGGAGCTGAAAGAGAACCGCCGCTCCATTCTCATTACCACGCACTACATCGAAGAGGCCGAACGGCTGTGCGACCGAGTGGCGATTATCGACGCCGGAAAGATCATCGAACTCGGCACTCCGCGCGAAATTCAGCAGCGCGTGCTGGGCAAGACCTTGGTGGAGGTGATGACGAGCGATGCGGTCCCGATCGAGCGATTACCCCAATCGCTGCAGTCCGAAAAACTTACGCTCCAGGACCAAGGCCGAACCGTACAGGTGCAGACGGATTCACCGGCGGCGGCGATCGTGGAACTCGT
Source organism: uncultured Acidobacteriaceae bacterium (assembly GCA_963842195.1). Classification (GTDB taxonomy): domain Bacteria; phylum Acidobacteriota; class Terriglobia; order Bryobacterales; family Bryobacteraceae; genus Bog-105. The sequence continues at coordinate 404,959 of CAWJFN010000013.1, read as the reverse complement.
GAAGTGGATCGAGCAGGAAAAATTAAAGCTGGTCGATATACATATGAAGCGGCCGACCTTAGAAGACGTTTTCATCGAGCTGACCGGCAAGAGGCTACGCGAATAGATGAGACCCTACATCGCACAAATCAAGAGCAATCTGCGTTTGATGGCGCGGGACCGGGCGGTTCTCTTTTTTGGGTATGTTTTCCCACTGACCTTTTTCTTCTTGTTTGCGCAGGTCTTTGATGCAGGGAAGAGTCCGGCCGCCATGGCGCAGGTGATTGGGATGGTAATTATCATCGGCGTGCTCGGGAACGGATTCTTCGGCGGAGGAATGCGCGCAGTAAGCGATCGCGAAACGAACGTGTTGCGCAGGTTCAAAGTCGCTCCCATCGGACCGCTGCCGATCATCGTTGCATCCATGGTCTCGGGCCTGGTGAACTTTTTGCCCACGTTGTTTCTGTTCTTCTTCTTTGGGGCCACGATTTATCACATGCCGGTGCCCCAAAATCTGATTTCCCTGCTGGTATTCGTGTCCATCGGCGTGATCTCGTTTCGCGCCATGGGCATGATTATCGCCGCCGTGGTCAATTCGGCACAAGAAGCGCAGGTGCTGATCCAGATTCTGTACCTTCCGATGCTGTTTCTGAGCGGCGCGACATTTCCGGTTAGCATCATGCCGATCTGGATTCAAGTGATAGCGCAGTTTTTGCCGGCGACGTATCTGTTTCAAGGCACGCAATCAATCCTGATTGCCGGCCACGGCATTACAGCGAACTGGTCGGCGGTGGCGGGCTTGCTCGTGACCATGGCGGTCGCGGTATTTGTGGCGGCGAAGCTGTTCCGGTGGGAGAAGGAAGAAAAGGTCAGCGGCAAAGCGAAGCTCTGGATCCTGGCCGTGCTGGCGCCGTTTCTCGTAATGGGCGTTATTCAAGGCATGACGAAGCAGAACATCCAGCAGCAGAAGATTCTGACTCGGGAAGCGATGCGAAACCGGTCGGTTCTGTTCACGAACGTGAAGGTATTTGTGGGTGACGGGCGAGTGATTCAGAATGGCGCCGTGCTAATCAGGAACGGCAAGATTGCTCAGGTGCTTGAAAGAACGCCATCGGACACGAAGCACTTCAATGCCGAGGTTTGGGACGAATCCGGCCGCACGTTGATGCCAGGTTTGATCGACATGCATGTGCACATCGGATCTCCCGGCGGAATCTATCAGGATCAATCCAAGTACGGCGAGCCCGGGCTCGACGCGCGCCGGCTTGCATCTTATCTGTACTGCGGTATCACGGCAGTTCGCAGCACGGGCGATTGGTTGAGTAACTCGATCAAATTGCGCGCACGTGTTAAGTCAGGAGATTATCTGGGCGCGGAATTCTTCACTTATGGACCGCTGTTCACGGCGGCCGGCGGACACCCTACAGAGATGCTGCAGTACTACCCGGAATCGATTCGGAAACAGGCCGAGCAGGAGTTCGTCCGATTGCCGAAATCGCCGGATGAAGCGCGGCAGCAGGTGGACGCACTGAAGACAGCCGGCGTGGACGGCATCAAAGCAGTGTTGGAATCGGGAAGGCCGGGATTTGGTCCTTTCAATCGCCTGGACCAGGGAATCTATGCCGCGATCATCGCCGAGGCGATCAAAAACAATCTGCCTACGGCCACGCACACCGGGAACGCGGCGGATGTAAAGGACGCGGCGGACGCGGGGACGAATACAGTGGAGCACGGCTCCAAATCAGATCCGATCCCTGCCGAGACGTTCGCTGAAATGAAGGCCAAAGGCATCGCGTACGATCCGACGCTCAGCATTTATGAAGCTCAAATGGATATGCGCACGGGCAATCTTGAGCCGCTCAGCCGGTCGCTAGTGCAGCAGGCGGTTCCTTCGGATCTGTTGATCTCCACTCGCGCTGTGCTGGAAAAAGAGAAGCCTTCGATGAAGCAGGCAGACGCACAGCTCTTTTTGGATCTCTTAAATCGCAATCTGGTAGCGGCGTACAAGGCGGGGCTGCCGCTGATCGCCGGCTCGGATGCAGGCAATCTCCTGGTCTTCCATGGTCCGACGATTCAACACGAGCTTGGATTGTGGGTAAGGGCCGGCATTCCTCCCCCGGTCGCGCTGCAGGCAGCGACGCATACGGCAGCGAAGTATTTGAGAGCGGACGATCGCATCGGATCTATCCAGGTGGGTCGTGAGGCAACTTTGATTGTGCTCGATGGCGATCCGACGCAAGACATCGCGGCGACCGAGCACATTCACGACATTTTCTTCCGCGGCGAAGAGATCAACCGGCCGGACCTGTTCAATACAGACAGAAACCGGTGAAGCGAACGCGAAGCTCCGGCGGGCAGCAGCGCAAGTTGAAGACGCTCGAACGCGTGTTATCGAAGGCGGGGCTGGGATCTCGCACCGAGGCGCGGAGTTGGATCGGCGCCGGGCGTATCCGTGTGAACGGACGGCTGGTGCAGACGCCGGATCATTGGGTCGACATCGAGCGCGATCAAGTCACGCTTGACGGCAAGCGGGTGAGAGCGGTGGAGCGGCGCTACATTCTGCTGTACAAGCCCAAGGGCTATGTAACAACCTACAAAGATCCGCAGGGAAGGCCAACCGTTTACGATCTGCTGACCGGCATCGATCAGTTTGTCGGAACAGTAGGGCGCTTGGATCTGGATACATCGGGACTGCTGTTGCTGACCAACGATACGGATTTGGCCGAGGCAATCACGAATCCGGAGCACGGCCTGGAAAAGACATACCTGGTGAAAGCGTCAACGCTGCTGTGTGATGAAAAGCTTGAAGAGCTTGCACGCGGTGTTCAGTTGAGCGACGGTCCCACACGCGCCGCGCTGGTGCGGCGTGTACGCGATTCGGAGAAGTATACGTTTCTCGAAATGACGATCACCGAAGGGCGCAATCGCCAGGTTCGGCGAATGCTGGAAGCGATTAACAGCAAAGTTCTGAAGCTGGTTCGCACGCGGCTCGGCCCGCTTACTCTAGCTGGTATGGCAATCGGCGAATGGCGCGAGCTCACGTCCGCGGAGATAATTCTACTGCGTAAAGCCTCACGGCTGACGGCTAGACGTAAGTCTTGAATTCGATCACGTCGCCGTCCTGTACAACGTACTCCTTGCCTTCAGTACGCAGTTTTCCGAGTTCACGCGCTCGCGAGAAGGTTCCCGCGGCAACAAGGTCCTGGTAGGCGATCACCTCAGCCGAGATGAACGCTTTCTCGAAATCTGAGTGAATCACCGCAGCCGCCTGCGGCGCTTTGTCCCCGGCGTGAATCGTCCAGGCGCGCGATTCTTTTTCGCCCGTAGTCAGGTATGTTCGTAATCCGAGAAGATGATAAGCCTCGCGAATCAGGTCGCTTGTGCCTGTATCGTTGACACCGAGGCTCGCCAGATACTCCTGGCGATCAGCGGGAGCAAGCATGGCGAGCTCGGATTCGATTTCAGCGGAAACCACTACCGCGCCGGTGTCATGATGCTGCTGCACGTAAGCTCGTACCTGTTGCACATATTTGTTTTGATCGGCTGCGGCGAGATCGTCTTCGGCAACATTGCATGCGAAGAGGGTCGGTTTGGCCGTCAGCAGGAAGAATGTTTTAACCAGGCCCTTCTCATCATCGTTGAGGTCGAGAGTGACGATCGTCTTCCCGGTGTTCAGATGCGTTTCGAGCTTTTCAAGTAATTCGACTTCGGCGAGCGCTTTCTTGTCACCGCTTTTAGCTGCTTTCTGCTGCTTGGCTTTGCGCTTCTCCACGGATTCCATATCGGCAAGCACCAGTTCGGTATTAACGATCTCGATATCGCGAACCGGATCGACTGTGTCCATCACATGTTCGATGTTGGCGTTTTCAAAGCAACGAACAACCTGAATCACGGCATCGACTTCGCGAATATGCCCCAGAAATTGATTGCCAAGGCCTTCTCCTTTACTTGCGCCCTTCACCAGGCCGGCGATGTCGACGAATTCGAATACCGCGGGAACGATCTTTTGTGACTTACTCAATTTCGCCAGCACGTCAAGGCGATCGTCTGGGACAGTCACGATGCCGGTGTTCGGCTCGATAGTACAGAAACGATAATTGGCGGCCATGGCCTTGCGCGTTTGCGTGACCGCATTGAATAAGGTGCTCTTCCCAACGTTTGGAAGTCCCACAATTCCGGCTCTTAACATTCAGTCCCATCTTCGCGTATGCCGGAAACGTCGAAGATAATCGGAGCATGCGTACGTTACTGACGTTTCTCCTTACAGCCGCGGCGGCGGCAGCTCAGGCTGGCAACTGGCACGTGGTCTGGAGCGACGAGTTCAACGGGTCGGCTGGATCTCTGCCGGATGCCTCGAAATGGACGTACGATTTGGGCGCGGGCGGCTGGGGAAATCAGGAACTGGAGACGTATACGCGCGATACCGCAAACATTCATCTCGACGGCGAAGGGCATCTTGTGATCCGCAGCCTCAAGGGCTCCGATGGGAATTACACATCGTCGCGCATCAAGACGGAAGGCAAATACGCTGTCAGATACGGCCGCATCGAAGCGCGCATGAAGATCCCGCACGGACAAGGCATTTGGCCTGCTTTTTGGATGCTGGGCGCCGATGTCGGGACAGCTGGTTGGCCCAAATGCGGCGAGATCGATACCATGGAGAACATCGGCAAGGAGCCGAACGTCGTACACGGGACGGTTCACGGGCCCGGATACTCGGGCGCGCACAGTATCGGCCATCCGTACACAACGCCCGACGACAAACCACTCTCAGACGATTTTCATGTTTACGGGGTGGAATGGGAACCGCAGTCGATCACGTTCTTGCTGGACGGTCACGCTTACTTCACCGTCACTCCGAAATCGCTGCCGCCCGGCACGCGTTGGGTATACGACCATCCCTTCTTTCTGCTGCTGAACGTGGCCGTTGGTGGTGCGTGGCCGGGAAATCCGGACGAAACTACCGTGTTCCCGCAGGAACTGCTTGTCGACTGGGTCCGAGTTTCTCAACGTTGACCTTTGCGGTTCGCACGAACATACTTCCGAGAATCACAATCAATACGCCAAGACTGAGCCAAGCGAACCAGTCGCCCCAGCGATCGTACAAGGTGATGTCGTGACGCACGGGAACGGATGCGAGTAGAGTGGCGAACGGCGCGACTCCGGTCGCGCGTTCGGCGAGTATTCGACCCCGATCGTCGGTCACTGTCAGGGTGCCTTGCTTGGCGGCTCTAGCGATGCTGAAGCCGCTTTCGACGCCGCGCAGCACGGCCATGCGTCCGTGCAGCCATCCATCGGCGTTGAAGTCCCAAGCCGGAACAATCAGCAGCCCAACGCCGCGCCTGCCGTAATCACGGCTGAGGTGCGGGAAATCCATGTCTTTACAGATGGTCGCGCCCCAGATTCCGGACGGCTCAGTAAGCAGGGTCAGTGTCTTGCCCGGTAAAAGGTAACCTTCGAACGCAGGCAGCATGTGGTGTTTTTCGTAGGTGGCAATCAAGCTACCGTCGGGGCCGTAGATTCGCGATTCGTTCAGCTTCTGAGTGGCGGTCCAACGCTCCAATCCGGCCACAACGACAGCTCCACGTTTTGCCGCGCCGCCGAAAATCACATCGACGGTTTGGGCCATCGCGTCGTCAATGCGCGCGATCTTTTCAGGAATGATAATCAGTCGTGCACCCTTTGCGATTAGTTGTTGCGCCTGATCGGCGTACTCCCGAAAAAGCACCTGCTGCCGTTCGGGAATGCGCGGATACAAGTTTTGCGGCAAATCGGAGGACACCAGCCCGGCTGTTAGCGTTAGTGCCTCGGGTGTGGAATGCAAGCGCCACATGCCCCATCCGGCTGCCGATAGGGGAACGAGGAGTAGCGCAGCGGCCTGGAGCCTCACGCGGCGCGTCTGCGCCAGCAGCAAAATCGAGATCGCTGCCGAAAACAAAAACAGAAGAAAATCGATGCCAGAGATTCCGGCTAGGGATGCCACCTGTATCACCGGCAGAAAATCCATTTGCGAATACGCCAGATCGCCGAAGGTGGAGTGCGGAGACTGCTGCTGGACCAGGAATTCATAGCAAACCCACACGACAGCAAACCCCATCGCGGCACGAATCAGCGCTTGCCGGCGGTATAGACGCTGCCAAACGACCACCGCGGCCGCGAAAGCAGCAGCAGGCATTGCGATCGCCTCAAGCACCACTCCCGTTGGAATTCCAAGCAGACGGTGCATGTAGGTCCATTCGTCGAGTGCACCGGCGATCAATGCCGTAAACGCCATGACGACGGCCGAAATGGCGCCGGACCGCGTAGAGGCAAGCAGAACAGGAATCGGCGCCAGCCAAGTGAGCCACCACATGGGATGGAGACCCATGCCAAACCAAAAGAGAATTGCGGATAGGATTGCTGCGGCCGCCTGAAGTAGACGATTCATAGCGCTAAAGCCTCAGACCATCAATCAGCCGCTCCAGAGATCGGCGGCAAAGGGCTCGAAACTTCTTCTCCGATAAATCGATCCGCCCGGCGCGATAGAGTGCGACATATCCGTGCACCAAAGCCCATAATTCAAATGCGACGTCCCACACGTCATCTTTACGAAGCTTTCCGGAACGCATGCAGCCGCTCACCGCGTCGGCTACCACGTTCAAGGTCGGCGACTTGCGGGCACGGAAGTCCTCCGGATAGCGGCGCGCGTCCTTTCGACCCTGAAGAAACACATAGTCGAAGACACGCGGACGTGCTATTGCGTAGTCGATGTATCCTTCCATTAGCTCCACCAGGTCTTTGGGACGAACATCGCCGTCGGCCCGACTATTTCGCGCCTGAATGTAACGAAGGAGGGTTTCGAATTCACCGTCGGTGACGGCGCGCAAAAGCTGATCACGATTGCTGAAGTGGTGATAAATCGCCATGGCCGTGATGCCCGCTGCGGCGGCAACCCGGCGCATCGACACGGCCGAAGGCCCTTCAGCTTCAAGGATTTTCAGCGCACTTTTGGCAATGCGATCGGCGGTCCTGCGGTCATGATCCATTCAGGCTATACAGTGTACACCGAAGAAAACATACGCCGTAAAGGCCTGACGATGGCTGGAAATGTGGATTTAGTTATAATCCATGCCGCACATACCGCCTTGGCACATACCGGCTCCGCAGCCCCCGGCGGGCTGACATTCGCTCTTAGAAGCTCCCGAACGGGCTGCGAAGGTCGAGTACTCGGTTTTGAGGTGATCCTGACCGCAGGAGGGGCACCGCACTTCGGGTTTTTCACTCCCGCGGAGCAGCTTTTCGAACTTCGTTCCACAATCGTCGCAAGAGTATTCGTAGATGGGCATAAACTCGTTAACCGTGACTTTCTTTTAAGTTTATCCGAACTAGGATATGGAAGCGTACAGGCCGTTTTGCTGGCCGTTGTACGCGGTCTAACATATAGATATGCGGCGCAGATCCTTTCTCACGAGCCTTTTTCCGCTCACTGCGATCGCTGGGCTGACCCTCGGCGATCGGAAAGCGATGGCCTTGAACCTGTTTAAAGCGGGTGGCATGGTCAAAATTGTTGAGTTTACGGACTCCGGTCAACGAAAGGGAGTTATGGAAGTCGAGAAGATACAGAAGACCGACGAAGAGTGGAAGAAGCAGCTCACACCGGAGCAGTACGAGGTAGCGCGCCACGGCGGTACCGAGCGGGCCTTCTCGGGCAAATATTGGAACAATCACGAGCACGGCATCTATCGCTGTGTATGTTGCGGCAACGCCTTGTTCTCCTCCGATACGAAATTCGAATCGGGTACGGGTTGGCCGAGCTTTTGGCAGCCGATTGCGAAGCAGAACGTCGAGAATCGCACCGACATGACCTATGGCATGGTTCGGACCGAAGTTCGCTGCTCGAAGTGCGAGGCGCATCTGGGACACGTGTTCGACGACGGTCCGCGGCCCACGGGATTACGGTATTGCATGAATTCCGCTTCGCTCGACTTCGTCAAAGGCTGACTTGTTGCAGAATTCGCCCGCCGGCGATCTGAAAGTTCACAGCGCCTTCGAATCGAAAATTCTGAAGAACGCACGTGACCTGATCGTCTATCTCCCGCCCGGTTATGTGTCCGACGAGCGACGATATCCGGTCTGCTATTTGCACGACGGGCAGAATCTATTCGATCCCGGGACGGCGTTTCTCGGCAACGATTGGGGACTGCGAGGCACAATCGATGCTCTGATCGAAAGGGGCGGAATTCAGCCGCTCATCGTAGTCGGAATCTACAATACCGGCGAGCAGCGCATTAACGAGTACACACACGTTCGCGATCGCCGGGGCCAGGGCGGCCAAGCCCGCGCCTATGGCAGCATGATCACGCGCGAGCTGAAGCCGTTTATCGATCGTGAGTACCGTACGCTTCCCGATTCGGCGAATACGGGTCTGGGCGGATCGTCACTGGGCGGCCTGGTTAGCGTGTATCTTGGCCTACTGGAACCCGACATCTTCGGGAACATCATCGCCATGTCGCCCTCCGTGTGGTGGGCAGGCCGCAGTATCCTTCGCTATGTGCGTAAGATTCAGCACCATACCGGTCAGAAGATGTGGCTGGATGTTGGATCGCACGAGGGTGATCGTCCCGAGATCGCCCTGAAGGATGTTCGAGATCTTCGGGACGCGCTGTTGTCCACCGGCTGGCGGGCCGGCCGCGATTTGAAGTATTTCGAAGATTCCGGTGCGCAGCATACCGAAAAAGCGTGGGGAACACGGATTTCAAATGCGCTGCGATTTCTGTTCTCTTCGCCCGCACGCGCCGGCCGCATGCCACGCCCCGGAACTCGACGACGCGAATCTGCGTAAGCCCTCTGCGATGCTGGTCCTCGGAAGGTCTGGTACCTTCTTAGAGGTACACGGTAGGAGATTGCATGGCGTTCTGCACAAACTGCGGCACTCAGCTTGCCGATAATGCGAAGTTTTGTCTGAATTGCGGTCAACCCGCTGGAGGCGCGGTAACAACGGGCGCCACCTATTACCCTCCGGCTCCGCCCGTTGAGCCGCTGAAATACGACATCGAAGGCCACAACCTGCAAATTGCAAGAGTTCATCTGCAGCCCGGGCAGGAGATCTATGCCGAAGCGGGAAAGATGATCTACAAATCATCGCAGGTCGATTGGCAGACTCGCATGAGCGGCCAATCCATCGGACAAAAAATTCTAGGCGCTATCAAGCGAAAGCTAATGGGCGAGTCTCTGTTTTTTACTTACTTTCGTTCTAACGGCGTGCAGGGCGAGGTGGGATTTGCAGGGCATTATCCGGGTAAAATTCAAGTCTTTGAGCTCGCGCCGGGACAGACCATCATGGTGCAGCGCGATGGTTTCCTGTTCGCGCAGGCTTCCGTGACGCTCGACATTGCGATGGTGCGCAGGCTTGGAGCTGGCCTGTTAGGGGGCGAAGGATTCATCCTCGAAAAACTGACGGGTCCAGGCGCGGTGTTCGTACATGCGGGCGGAGATCATGTCGATTTCACTTTGCAGCCCGGCGAAACACTGCAGGTGCAGACCGGACATCTGGTTGCATTTGAGCCGACCGTGAACTACGACGTTCAGCTAGTCGGCAACATTCGTACTGCGATCTTCGGCGGCGAAGGTCTGTTTCTCACCACCCTTACCGGACCGGGCCGCGTAATCTTACAGAGCATGACGCTTGAACGGCTGCGCCACGAATTATCGCCGGACGCCCATGCCCACAGCGGCGAAGAGAAGAATCCGCTCGGTGCACTGGCACGCGGCGATTTCGGCAGCTTCTTTTCAAGCGACGATTAGCGGCTGGAAATCCACCCCATAAGTCGAGTCTGGCCATGAACAACGAATTGGTTCAGATCGATGTCTTGAACCTTCCATTCGCGAATCGCATAAGCGACAGGCCAATGTGGAGTGAAGACAATCTGTGCACCAGGGTGCTCCAGCCGAGCCTGGACGTCCGACGAGTTTTCCATTCCCATGTTTAAGGCGGCTGACCATTTTTCGACCGGCGTGAGGCCCGAGTACAGACTTCCTGGTGTGCCTGCACCGCCTAGGAGCTGCGGATCAGATCGGTATCCCGGGTACTCGATCCGAACATCGGTCACTGGTGGATTATGCACACCGGCGCGGCAATACAGCATAGGCAGGATTTGGAACGGAACGGCCGCGAACCGGCAAACTGCGACAGACGGTATCCATACCTCCCCCGGGCTGGGCGACATCTGCTGTGCAGGACGATTCGTCACCAGCGTAATAAATAACTTTGAGCGAAGCGCTACACGTTGTGCTGCGATCTGTTTGAATACATCGGGTGCAATCCAGAAAGTCTCCAGATAGCCTCTGTGTCCTTCCGCTAGAAAGCCGCTGAACCGCGGTATTCGCAATGAATGCTGTTCGGCGGTGTCGACCGTAATTTCGCTGTATCCGGTGGCGCCGAAGCGCGCGGGGACTCCGATGACACGCAATGGTAATGAAATCGGTACGTAAGGTGCGAAAGCGCTATTGCCGGGTCCGGAACTTTTGCGTGCCGAATCGAAGTCCACACGCAGCTGCGAAACGTCGATCTGATTGGAGCGGGCATGCAACTTAAATAAGGTCTCGCGCGGCTCCGGAAGGGCCGAGAGCGCCGGCGAAAGCACAACAAGGTAACCGCCAATCACGATCCGTGAGACCAGCGTCCGGCGCTTTGCATATTGCAAGAAGAGTATGAGGAGCGCAATCGCAACGATCACGCCGAACTCGATCCACGGCCCGATAGAATCGGATGCCACGCCTCCGGAAATATTGACAACGGCATTTCCGTGCCACAGGAAGGCTCGTACCATCATTAGGATGAAAATCAGCAGCCAAGTCAGAACGAACTGAGCGACTCCATTCGTCACTGCGGCGAGCGCAATGGAGGGAAGAATGAGAAATACGCAGAACAGGAGTTGACGAAGAAGAAGGTCCGGTATATTGATCATCACTGGAAAGCCCTGGGCAGCAAGGATCACGCAATCGGAAATCAGCAGCGGCACATTCACAACCGCCAAGACGAACAGCACCTTGGCGCCGAGTAAGCTTTTCCATGAATACGGCCGCGTCAACCAAAACTGCTGATCGTCGGTGAGCACTTCCCCGTAAATCGCGCTTGCGACCAGATACCACCAGGCGAGCGTCAGTAAGAAGCTGGACAAATTAGCCATTTGGTCGACCCGCTGATTCTCTATACCCGGAAGTGGCGTCCGCGCGATATCGAGCGCTGCGTGTACAGCTACCAGCGCCAGAATCACGGCAATGTGAAGCCAGAGATGCCGGACATCTTTGCGGAAAATGTGTACAGCCTGTTTCATCGCGGTCTCCTAAGCTGCCTTGCGGGACGCTTGCGCCAAAGTGATGAAGATCTGGCGCAGGCCCATCGGGTTTACGGAAACGTTCGTTGCGTCCGGAAAGAGACGCGATATCTCCGATCGGGTCCGTTCAGGATGGAATTGCGTTTCCACAAATCGCGCCACGGCAGACGAAAGCTCCGGCCGCAACCAGTGGGACGGCCATGGCGAAGGCGGGGCTGGGGCAGCTTGCAGTGTCACTTCAATCTCCCGAAAGCGATTTGCCAACATCGTGATTTCTTCGGAAAATTGGAGTCGCCCTTCGCTGAGGTAACCGACGTGGCTGGCGAAGGTCTCGATTTCGGCGAGATCATGCGAGGAGATGAAGACAGTCGCGTCTGCCGCACGTTCCAGCAATCCGCGTATAAATTCATCGCGCACGAGCGGGTCGAGGCCGCCGAACGGCTCGTCCAAAACGACCAGCTTAGGGCGATACGCGAGCGCCGACGCAAGAGCCGCCTTCATCCTCATACCGCGTGAAAGGTGCTTCAGTTTGCGGTCTGGAGGGAGGTCGAATTCGCGGATCAGTTCGGCCGCAAGCGCATCATCCCAGCTCGGATAGAACGGTTTGAGGTAATTGAGAAAATAGCGCACAGTCATCCAACCGGGCAGCTCCTGATTCTCCGACACGTAGCCGATTTGAGTAAAGTGAGCGGGCAGGAGACGGCGCGATTCAACGCCGAGCACATCCACCCGTCCGCTTGCGGGCTGCAGGATGTTCATCAGAACCTTAATCAGAGTGGTTTTGCCGGCGCCATTCGGACCAACGAGTGCGTAGATGCTGCCTTCGGCGACAGCCAGATCCACTCCGTTCAACGCATACATGCGGCGCCCGAAACGTTTGACAACCTGCTGACAGCGGATGACGTCGATCACCGCGCTAACCCTCCTTTACCGCGCCCCTGCTACCTCCAGAACTCAGGCGCTGCCAATGTTGAGACACCGAGGTGAGGACCGATTCCAGATCCATGCCCAGCTTCTTGGCCTCAACTACCAGTTGCTCGACCTCGTCCTTCAGCAACCGTGAACGTTCGCCTGCAGTCGAAACGGTGCGCGCCGCGACCGCTGTGCCCACGCCGACCTTCACCTCCAACAAACCCTCCGCCGTGAGCTGGGCGATGACTTTGTGTGCAGTATTCGGATTGATCTTGAATTCTCTACTCAATGCGCGCACCGAAGGAAAGGCATCGCCCGGCCGAAATTGCCCGGCGACCAAAGCGCGCTTGGCAGCATATACGACCTGCTCATAAAGCGACGCTCCGGGCCGGAATACGACACGGAACGGTATCACGGGTGTATTATGCCGCCTAGAACAGCTCTCTACAAGACTTTTCTGCTGCAAATGCAAAAAGGGCCAGGCGGCTTTCACCGTCTGGCCCTTCCGCTTACGTTAACGCCGGTTACTTCGGACAGCCGAGCAGCTTCATCCGATCCTCAGGCAGCGGTCTGGCATTCTTGACCGCCGGTGGCATCGTCTGGCTGCTGTGAGGTACGAGGTACACTTCAACGCGCCGATTCTTGTCGGCTTCGGTAGTAGCCGAGCCCCTGCGCTCCTTCTGCTCCGGCAGGTTAGAAGTCCCGCAGAGCCCAGGTTGGGTCTCGGAGGTCTGATCGGTTCCGACCCAGTCGATCTTGATGCGAGATGGGTCGACCTTGGCGCAGGTGCCGGTGCCACCGCTCAGGACCGCGGCGGCATTGAGTGCACGTTGCTCATCGAGCGCAGTAGGCTCTTGCCTCGGCTGACGGCGGCCTCTGCCACGGCGCCGAGCCTCGGTTGCATTCTCGGCCTCGTCGTTATCGCGATGACCGACCAGCACGATGTCGTAATCGCCGTTGGCCACGCGTGGCGCCGCCTCGTCGATCAGGACGCGCTTGCCGCAGTTGTTGACGCGGGCGTTGTTCTTTGCGAACACCACATCCGACAGCCGTACGAATTGCGGCGGGCAGTTGACAGTGATTTGCGTTGTCTGCGATGCGGTTTTACCGGTTTCGGTAGTGACCGTCAAAGTCGCCGTTACCGTCTTCGTTTGGTTCTGAGCTCCGCCCTCGAAGTTCAGGGATGAGGCATCAAACGTTGCATTCGCGCTGGTGTCATTGCTGACACTGCCTTCGCTGACGGTCCACTTATAGCTCAGATTGCCGCCGCAAGCGGAAGCTTGAGCTGCAGCCGTCAAAGTGGCCGTATGCTGGCCATTCTTGTCGGCAGCGCACGAGAGTGTGGTCGGATTAGCCGAAACGCTGGTAATCGTCGGAGCAGCGTCGCTGACCGTGATCGTAGTCGTCGCAGTCACAGGAGCCGCAGGTTGGGGCGCCGGGGGCTGGACCCAGCACCGCACCGGAATGTCCTTCGGACGCTCTGGCGCAGGTGGCGGAGGCGTGGTGTCGGTGACAGTAACTTCGACAGTGAAGTCGCCTGTGTTATTCGGCGTGAAGCTGAAATCGGCGCTGTTACTGCCGGACGCCGCTCCGTTCAACTTCCACGCATACGTCAGGGTGTGACCTGCAGGACCGCTCGCGGTTGAGTGCAGATTCACGGGCTTGCCCTGGCAGATTGTCTGGCCTTCCGTACCCGTGATCGTGCCCTGTTGTAGCGGAGCGGGCGGGGGAGGCGGAGGCGGCATCGGCGGGCATTTCTTCTGACCGAGGTAGAACACCAGACCCGCAGTGGCTTGAAGTCCGCTCAGATGATCCTTTGCCGGAATGTAAACGCCCCCATCGGGATAATTCGGTAAGTTGAACGTTGGATTTCTGGACCAGAACCCACGCGCATCGAAACGCAGACCGAAGTGATCGGTCAAATGAAACTTGACGCCGCCGCCATAGTTCAGCGCAACCTGCAAATTGTCATTTAGATTCCCGGCGTGAAAAAGAGCATCGCTCGCTCGCGCCAAGCCCTTGGCAGTGTCAGTGGGCGTGAATTGCGCTGCATTAACGCCGACCGTAAGATAGGGCTGCACCTTTGAACCGCGGGGCCTCAAGTTGAAAATCGGATTGAAGCCGAACTGATAGATGCGGTCGCCGAAGCTGTAAGTTGGCAGAGGTGTTCCACCAACATACGTATATGGCAGCGGCAAGCCGATTGGATATAGTCCGCTGGACGATTTGAATTCTACGTTCCCCTGAGCGTAATCGTAGAACAATTCCAGGCCGATCCAGCGGCTCGGGTTATAAGTGACGCGCAAACCCGCGACACCGCCGTCGACGATCTTCATATAAAGTCCACGCTGCACAGCGCCATACAGGCTGATGCCGCCGAAAGGATCGATTTCTACAATGTCCGGATATTCGTCAGCGGAACCTCCTCCCTTTGCCGCCGGCGTGCCCGGCGTCGGAGTCTGCCCGTTTGCGGCCGCGGTGGAACCCTGTCCCGTTGTGTTTTGTGTGTTCGCGTCCTGTGCGTATGCAGCGGCACCAAAACATAGTGCTGCGCCCAGGAGCGCTGAACTTATCGGCTTGAGTCCGAGCCGAGTACCCATTCTTCTCCTCCCAAAAAAACGATTGTTCCTAACCTCATTATGGATGTCGCGTCAGCATTTTTTATTACAGATCGAATGCTTTACGGCGATATCAATGAACAAAAACGAACAAAGGCGCAGCAGTAAACTTGCTGTCCTCAAATGCGAGCTGCAACTGGGCAGTCGCAACACTCAGTGCAACCCCATCACCAGCTATTACCGCCATAGGAACTGTGCTGGAACTTTTCCCGATCTGTTCCAAGACCCAGGTTTGCGCACGAACTTCTCCCGTCGCGGAAGAACAAACATTACAACTCTGACTCATTAAGCATGAGCGACTTCTGTTGAAACGTCGAAATTTGATCTTAACGAAATCAATCACGAAAGAGCACGCCTAAACCCGGAGTTATCGCATAAAGACGGTTTGAAGTGTTATCTGGAATCCATAACTGGCGAATTGATAACGAATGCAACGAAGTTGGCACACGTGACCACGATTTTCCAGCATCCCCTGTCTGAAAGAGTTCTCCGTATTCTACCGCGTACGCGTTTTTTCCCTGCAATGCGTAAACTATCGAGCTTACGGTTGAAGCCTGTATTCCCTCGGCATTCGCGTACCAGGTCACGCCTCCATCGGGCGAAGAGTAAATACCAACTCTGGTCGCGACTAGAATCGGGAGATCGGGCGAGGTTCCGACCGCCACATCGTTGACATCGGACGTGGGCAGCGGAAAAGCCAGCTTTTCCCAATGATCCCCATAATCTTTTGAGGCATACAACCCGAGCGCCGTACGAGCAACTACTCGTCCGTCGGAGTTTGGCGCGAAGTACAAGGCATTTACAGAGGCCGCGAGATCGGCCTGCGTCCATTGCTCGCCCATGTCGCTACTTACGAACAGTCCCAGATCGGTAGCCAAAAGAAAGAGTTCCTTCGTTCCGTTCTTTACAGCATAAATACCGGCGATCTGCGACGGCGCCATTGTCCTGATAATGGGCCGCGGTTTTACGGGACGACGGCTGCGCGATCGAGCGCTCTGGCTTGACCGCGCCGCAACCTTGGCTGCCGGTTTCGGCGATTCCGGGGGAGGCGGCACGATTACCCGCAGAGGGATGGGCTGCCAAACCGAACCGCCGTCGACTGATTTATAAAGTTGCCTGGGCCCGCTAGCCAAAAGTTTTCGGGGTTCGCTGGAAGAACCCACAATCGATCTCAAATGCACGCCCGACAACCCCCGCGTAACATGCATCGGCGACCACGTCTCGCCTTTATCGGCACTGAGAAAAATACCGGTTGTTTCTCCCTCCTGTGGTTCGATTGCGAGTAATTGGGATCCCCAGGTCGACACCCAACTTATCTGCCGGTCGACAAATCCGTTGTTAGCTATCGAGATGGTCTCGCCTCCATTCAAGCTCTTACCAACGCCCTCATATTCCATGGCGAGATACATTGTGTTTGGTTGAGCCGGATCGAAAGCTAGAGCATTTACTTGATTGTTAGTCAAGGTTTTCCAAGTCGTGCCGCTATTTGGTGACTTGAACAGTCCCATAGTGGTCCCGGCGTAAATGGTTCCTTGGTGATTAGGATCTTCTCGGATGACGTGCGTCCGCCTGGACGTGTTCGGTATACCAGCTAACTTTCGCCATAAGTCGCCTCGGTCCATGCTCTGGTAAATACCGCTGCAGGCACTCGCGAATACGTCTGAAGGCGCCCCGGGGTCAATGTAAATAGAAAAGACATCCGAGTCGTCGATCATTCCCGAGTGAATCGACTGCCATGAACTTCCGCCGTCGATCGTCCTCCAGGGCAGATGCGGCGTGCCCGCGTAAATGATTTTTGGATCTTTCGGGTCGATTGCAACGGCTGTGATGCCCTGCATTTCAGGGTTGTTCGGATCGGAGATGCGCTTCCAGCTTTTTCCGGAATCGACGCTCAGCATGGCACCGCGCAGCGTGCCTGCAACGAACTCCGAGGGAGCGCTTGGCGCCGCCGCCAGCGCTCGCACGCCCACGTCCTTCAGGTCACTAACTTGGGTCCAACTCTTGCCCCGATCGGCGCTTTCGTACAATCCTCCGCCGAAAGCATCCAGCATTCCCACCAGGTAGTGGTTCGAATCCGCCGGATCGATCAGGATCGAAGTCACTTCGCCCAGGTTGCGCTTCGGCACATCGAGCCGCGACCAGCTTCCGCCGAAGTCATCGCTCTGAAACAGCAGCGAGCTCATCGCGCCAGCTAAAACCGTTTTTGGACTCTGCGGGTCCACGGCAACCGTGGTGGCGGTCCCCCCAAACGGGCCTGCAATCTTCCAATCACCTGTCGGGACGGACAGGGCCCATCCTCCCGCCCCGATCGCGATAACGCCAAGACAAGCGCCGACCAGGCAAGTTCGAGAATATCTAATCATTTCTTATATGTTCTGTTTTTCGACCGACATTCTCTATTGTGACTCGAAGAGCGCTAAAAAGCACACCACTTCATGCCAAATGCTGGTAACTGCGGAACGCCCGGCTTGCCAGCCATAGGCTCCCTGCCGCGAATGCGGCCAAGATGCCGAAACAGCTCAGTGCAGCGGACCAGTCCAAGTGGCCCAGGAGGGCAGCGCGCCCCGCTTCAACACTCCATTTGACCGGGTTGACGTTTGAAACGATACGCATCCAGTGTGGCATCAGCCCCTCGGCCATAAATACCGGTGATAGGAACGTGAGTGGCAGCAAGACGAAATTGACTGCACCAATGACCGATTCTTCCTTGCGCAGAGTCAGTGCGAGCGCCGAAGAAAGGGCGCCGAACGGGAGACCCAACAGAATCGCGTAGAGGAGCAGCAGCAACAATCCGCCCGCGCCGCCCGCATACCTCGCTCCAAGCAGCGCCCCGAGACCGAACAGAATCAGCGACTGCACTGCCGTGGTCATCGATAGATTCAGCAGACGGCTGTATATAATGGCCTGCCGGCTTACCGGCGATACCAGCAGTCGATCCATCACCCCACGGTCGATGTCCACGATAAATCCGATTCCCGTCCACCCGGAGGTGAACAGGGCCGACATGATGACGATCCCGGGGGTCAGAAAATCGATATACGTCGCGGTTCGAAATCCGGGAAGTTCCACCACCCGCTGAAAGAGTTGTCCGTACAAGAGGAGCCAGATGATCGGTTGGATCAGCGTGAGGGCAATCCACCACGGCTGCCTCAAAAGATGCCGGATGCTGCGCACGTTGAGAAACCACGAGTGTTGTAAGAGTTTCATCGACTAGCTCCCGCCTGTTCGGCCTGTTGAATGGTTCGTCCGGTGTAACGGAGGTACACATCGTCGAGAGTAGGCCGTGCGACTCTGACGGAGGCCGCGCGAACACCTCCGGAATCCAATGCCAGCAGCATCGGTGGAACTGCGGTTGCCCCGTGGTCGGCTCGCGCGCGCACCGCGTTTCCCGATACTTGAACGTCGCGAATTCCTTCGACCCGCGAGAGCGCGGATAACACTCGACCCTGCGCCTGTTCGCTGGCAAGCTCAATTTCGACTGAATCGCCGCGCAGCTCGCCTTTGAGCGCTTCGGGCGAGCCTTCCGCCACAACCCGGCCCCGGTCGACTATGGCCACTCGATAAGCTAGACGGTCCGCCTCTTCCAGATAGTGCGTGGTCAGCAGAATGGTCAGACCCTCGGCCGCCAAGCGCGAGATTTCGTCCCACAACTGTGATCGCGCTTCCGGATCCAGCCCGGTGGTCGGTTCGTCTAGAAACAAAACCCTCGGATAATGAATCAGTGCCATGCCGATGTCGAGTTTTCGCTGCATGCCACCCGAATACGTTCGCGCCACTCGATCGGCGGCCGGGAGCAGGGAAAACCTCTCCAGCAAAGCATTGACGCGTCGTTTCAACTCGGCGCCGCCCAACCCGTGTAACCGCCCTTGCAACATCAGGTTTTCGCGCCCTGTGGAATCGACGTCCACGCCGGATTTCTGTGCAACAGAACCAATTGCGATGCGAACCTTATGTGGCTGGTTCAAAACATCGATGCCCGCGACGCGTGCTTCCCCGGAATCCGGACGTGAGAGTGTCGTCAAAATCTTCACGGTCGTAGACTTGCCCGCGCCATTCGGGCCTAACAAGGCGAAAATCGTGCCCGCGCGACCGACAGAGTCAGACCATCAAGTGCCGTGACCCGGTTCTTGTAAGTTTTGATCAGGTGCGAAGCGAAGATCGCGTCTTCGTTCGTGCTCATAGGCTAGGATGTCACCCCGTTTGTCTTAGACATTTCAGTAATCTTATTCGCCAACGCGTCTTGAATCACAATCTAGCTCACAATTTGTGGATGTCCGCAGCGCCGCGGCTTCCTTGCGACGCGGGTGCTCCCGACCGATTTTGCTATCCTGTTATTTCGGCATTGTTCCGACGTACAGGCATTCGTGTGCCGTACCGAGGCCGCCTTAGTATCAAATCAGGTCAGTAGGTCAATGGCAAATACAGTCTCATCATTGAAGCGCGTGCGCATCGCCGAGCGGCGAACGGCGATCAATCGCATGCGGAAGACGCGGCTCCGCCACCAAATTCGAACCATGCGCCGTTTTCTGGAGCAGAAAGACGCCAAGGGTGCCGCTCAAGTCGTACCCGCCACGTTCTCGCTAGTCGATCGTGCCGCTAAGTGGGGCATCATCAAAAGGAACACGGCAGCTCGGTATAAGAGCCGCTTGACGGCGCGCCTGAAGAAGCTCACTGCGGCTTAAGCTCCGCTTACTTCCCTCCCATTCCGGTTGTTAGACTGGCCTCATATGCGCGCCGGCTGGTCTCGATTGCCCACAGTGTGTCTCCTGCCGGCTGCGTTGGCATGCCTGTGTTGGGCCAAGGATCCCGTTACGGCGATGCATGGCATGGTTGTTGCGCAAGAGCCGATCGCGGCCGACGTTGGCCTCGAGGTCCTGAAAGCGGGCGGCAATGCCGTTGACGCTGCGGTTGCGGTTGGCTTTGCTCTCGCCGTGACTCACCCTTCCGCCGGGAATATCGGTGGCGGCGGTTTCATGCTGATCCGCCAGGCAGACGGAAAAACCAGCTTTCTCGATTTCCGCGAAGCCGCTCCACAGAAGGCGGCCAGAGACATGTATCTCGGCCCCGACGGCAAGCCCACTCGCGACAGTATTTTCGGCTGGCGCTCGTCCGGTGTGCCCGGTTCGGTGGCAGGGTTCGAAGCCGCTCACAAGAAATACGGCTCGCAACCCTGGTCTCAGCTGATTGCTCCCGCAGTGAAGCTGGCGCGCGATGGATTCACGGTAACAGCGCCCTTTGCGGCTTCGCTCAAAAATGGCGAAGGCCTTCCGCTCGATCCCGAGTCAAAGCGCATCTTTCTAAACAATGGAAGCTATTTCAACGCCAACGACGTCCTGAAGCAGCCGGAGCTCGGCGCTACTCTCGAACGCATTGCGCGACAAGGTGCGGCGGGCTTTTATGAGGGCGAAACTGCGCAGCGTCTCGCCGCCGAAATGGCCCGGCACGGTGGCCTTGTCACGGAGGCCGATCTCAAGCGCTACAAAGTGATCGAGCGCGCGCCGCTGACCGGCCGTTATAAGGATTGCGAAATCATCACGGCCCCGCCACCCAGCGCCGGCGGTGTCGGTCTGCTGCAGATGTTAGCCATGCTCGAAGGCACCGGCTATGGCAGCGAGGGACCGAATTCAGCCAAAGCGGTCCACTACGAAGCCGAGGCCATGCGCCGGTTCTATGCCGATCGCAGTGAGTACCTGGGTGACCCCGATTTCTTCACCGTGCCGGTGAAGGAACTGCTCGATCCGAAGTACCTGGCCTGGCGTCGATCGAGCATCGATCCCGATCGTGCGACTCCCAGCGACATCATCGGGCCCGGCCTGCCCAGGTCGTATGAGGCTCGGCTGCTCTGGCGCGAAAGTAGCGAAACCACGCACTACAACGTGGTCGATGAACACGGCAATGCCGTGGCCGTAACTTACACCTTGAACAATTCCTTTGGGAACGGGATAACGGTACCGGGGCTCGGCTTTCTGCTCAATGACGAGATGGACGATTTTGTGGCGAAACCAGGAGCACCCAACATGTTTGGCATGGTCGGCGGCGACGCTAATGCGATTGAACCCGGCAAGCGGCCGCTCTCATCCATGACTCCTACCATCGTCACCAAAGGCGGCAAACTGTTTATGGTGGCAGGCGCACCCGGCGGATCGCGGATCACCACGGGTGTCACTGAAGTAATTCTCGACGTTATCGACTTTCATTTGAACCCGCAGGATGCCGTCGACTTACCGCGCTTCCACGAGCAATGGAAACCTGACTTCCTTTATCTGCAAAATGGCTTCTCACCGGCAACTCGGGACCAACTTACGAAGATGGGCTACGATCTTAAACCGACTGATGGAGTAGCGCGTGTCGAAACGATTGTGGTCAACCACGGCGCGCTCGAGGGTGGCACCGAATCACGCTTACACGGTAAGGTTGCGGGATACTGACGGGATCAGTTCGGGCCTCTACTTCTTCTGATCGACACCAACACATGACACCTGTTCTCTCGACCCACCTTTTGGTCCGGCACCGCCTTACGACGGTGTGGCTGAACAGAGTTTGGGATGCCGGCTTTACCGCCGTCGAGATCTTCTGCGCGCGCCAGCACATTGACTACCGTGATAAAGCCCAGATAACGGAGCTCGGCCACTGGTTTCGCGACTGTGATCTGAAGGTGCACTCTCTCCATTCGCCGATGTACAGCGACGACATCTCAGGGCGATCGGGTCCGCAGGCAGTCATCGATATCGCGGAAAATTCAAAGGTTAAGCGCATCGCTGCGGTCGACGAGATCAAACGCGCGCTTGAAATTGCCGATGTCATCCCGTTCCGCTATTTAATCCAGCATCTCGGCGTCCATCGGCGTGAGTTTGACGAGCGTTTGCTCGACCCAGCCTTCTCTTCGCTGGAAGAGATCAAAGTGTTTGCAGGCCAGCGTGGCGTCGAAATCTTGCTGGAAAACACTCCCAGTCCTCTCGGCTCGGCTGAGCGGCTGAATTTCTTCCTTCGCGAAACGCATCTGAACCTGAACTTCTGTTTCGACATTGGGCACGCCCATTTGACAGGCAGCATCGACGATCAGTTCGAGCTGATGGGCGAGCGCATCCGCTCCACTCATATCCACGACAATAATGGCAAGGAAGATGAGCATTTCGTGCCTGGCGCCGGCACCATCGATTGGACGAAAGCGATGCGCTTGTTGCGGTCGCGCCCGGACCAATATCCATTACTCTTGGAGTTGAAAGAATACCCCGGCATGGATCGCCCCATTGAAGAAGCCAAGGTCGCGATGGAGAAACTGAACGGAATCAAAACAGATGAGCAGTGATACCGAAGCAAGCGCCGCGCCTCGTGCAACCGATGCGGAAGCCTCTGCGCCGGTGATTCGGATCGCCGACGCACACCGCCATGCAGGCGAGCTGGTTCAGATTCAAGGCTGGCTGTACAACCTCCGCAAGTCAGGCAAAATCGTATTCCCCATCATTCGCGACGGCAGCGGCATGATGCAGTGTGTTGCGGTGAAGAGCAGCCTGCCGGAAGAGGTATTCGAGTCGCTGAAGGCGCTCACGCAAGAGAGCTCACTCATGGTCACCGGCACGATTCGTGCTGAACCGCGCGCGATTGGCGGATTTGAACTGGATGTGTCCGGCGCACAAATTCTGCAACGTGTTCCCGAAGAGCATCCGTACCCGATCACGCTCAAAGAACACGGTGTCGATTTCCTGATGGATCATCGACACCTCTGGCTACGAAGCCGGAAACAGCACGCTGCCATACGAGTTCGCCATCAGGTGATCAAGTCTATTCGCGATTACTTCGACTCAAATGGCTTCACGCTGGTAGACACGCCTATCTTTACGCCTGCGGCATGCGAAGGTACCACCACCTTGTTCGAAGTGAATTACTTCGATGACGAAAAGGTGTATCTCACGCAGTCCGGTCAGCTCTACAACGAGGCCAACATTATGGCCTTCGGCAAGGTATACACGTTCGGTCCGACTTTCCGCGCCGAGAAGTCGAAAACGCGCCGGCATCTGACCGAATTCTGGATGGTCGAGCCCGAGATGGCGTTTGCAGACCTGGAAGAGGTCAAGCGCGTCGCAGAAGACCTGATCGTCTACGTCGTGGGTCGCGTTCTCGAGGAACGGGCTGAAGAATTGAAGGTGCTGGAGCGCGATTCCTCAAAGCTCGCGACCGTTCAGAAACCCTTTCCGCGCATGAGCTATGACGACGCGGTGAAGCTTCTCCAATCGAAAGGCAGCGAGATCCAATGGGGCGGCGATTTCGGCAACGCCGACGAGACGCTTCTTACGCAAGATTACGATCGCCCCGTCATCGTCGATCGCTATCCGACAGAGATCAAGGCGTTCTATTTTGCGCCCGACGAGCAGCGGCCCGAGCTCGCGCTGGGTGTCGACATCATCGCACCTGAAGGATACGGCGAAATCGTTGGCGGCGGCCAGCGTATTCACGATTTAGGCCTGCTCGAGAAACGCCTCGCCGAGCACAAGCTCCCGCGCGAAGCATTCGAATGGTATCTCGATCTGCGCCGCTATGGTTCAGTCCCGCATGGCGGCTTCGGCATGGGTGTGGAGCGCTTCGTCGCCTGGATGTGCGGGCTGGAGCACGTTCGTGAAACGATCCCCTATCCGCGGATGCTTTATCGGACTCGTCCATAGACGGGACGCCGCCTTTAAGAAAAAAATGCTGCAGTCGCGTATAGCCATCCTGGGTGCGCCGCTCGATCTCGGAGCTGGCCGCCGCGGGGTGGACATGGGACCTTCGGCAGTGCGCCTGGCTGGTCTCAACGCAAAGCTCGAGAGCCTGGGTTATGACGTTCAAGACCTGGGTAACGTAGCGGTTGCGCAGCAGGAGAGCACGCCATCGGGTCCTGAGAATGCAAAGTATCTTCCGCAGATTGCGAAAACGTGCGAGAAGCTTGCCTCGATGGTGGAGGCCGCGATTCGCGACGGGAGTTTCCCGCTGGTGCTCGGAGGGGATCACTCGATTGCTGCGGGAACTGTATCGGGCGTGTCGCAGGCGCTACATGCACGTGAGCAACGCGCAGGCGTCATCTGGATCGACGCTCACGCTGATATGAACACACCTGAGTCGAGCCCCAGTGGGAACGTGCATGGCATGCCGCTTGCCTGCTGCATCGGCCGCGGCCCTCGTGAATTGACGGAGATCTTCGGCTACGCTCCCAAAATTGAGGGAAAGAACGTGGTGCTCGTTGGTATCCGCGATGTGGATATCCGGGAGCGGCAGATGGTGCGCGAATCCGGCGTCACAGCGTTCACGATGCGGGACATCGACGAACGAGGGTTACGCAATGTTATGGAACAGGCGATTTCGATCGCGAACAATGGCACGGCAGGGTTTCATCTATCGCTCGACATGGATGCTGTCGATCCCGATGAGGCGCCGGGAGTCGGCACTCCGGTGCGCGGCGGCATGACTTATCGCGAGGCGCATCTCGCCATGGAAACTATCTGCGACTGCCACGGCATGCTCTCAATGGAGGTCGTCGAGGTCAACCCGGTGCTCGATGAAGCGAATCGGACCGCGCTGCTCGCAGTTGAGTTGGTGATGTCGGCGATGGGAAAGAAGATTCTGTAGCTGGCTGCCTCCTTTTGCCCGAGGTAACCCGAAACCGAGCCGCGACCGAAGCGAGCGGTTTTGACCAACACACTTCGCGACCGCGCGAACGGAATCGCCTTCTCTAAACTTCCATCCTCCTCCGTAAATGCCCCGCAGCATCGTGCAACAGCACGTCTTCCGATGCCCGTGTGCGCCGCTCAATGAACTCGACTTTGCCTTCACTAATCTTCTTCCCTACCGTGATCCGGTACGGGATGCCGATCAGGTCCGCATCCTTGAACTTCACGCCTGGCCGCTCGTCACGATCGTCAAGCAACGCATCGATTCCCAGCTCCAGGCAGCGTGCATAGAGCAGGTCTGCCGATTCACGCTGCAGCGCATCGCTGTAATTGACCGGCGTAATGACGACCGTGAACGGTGCTATCGTCACCGGCAGCGAGATTCCATCCTTGTCGTGAAACAGCTCGATGGCGCATGTCAGGATGCGCTCGATCCCGATACCGTAGGAGCCCATGATCGGCGTGATCTCCTTCCCATCCTCGCCCAACACGCGCAGTCCCATGGATTCGGAATATTTGTAACCGAGCTTAAAAATATGCCCGATCTCGATCGCTTTCACTACGTCGAGCGCGCTCCCGCAGTTCTCGCACGTATCGCCCATCGCGACTTGCCGCACGTCGAAGTACTCAGGATGAAAATCCTCACCGGGTGTGACATTCCGCAGGTGGTAATCGTCCCGGTTCGCGCCTGCGATCATGTTCCGCCGGCCCAGCAACGCATTGTCTGCCAGTATGCGCATCGATTTCACGCCAACGGGACCCAACGAGCCCGCGCTCGCACCGAACCAGTCGACCATCTCGGCCGCATGCGCTGGACGCACGTCCGTCGCCCCGAGCACCGACACGAGCTTGGTCTCACTCAACTGATGATCGCCGCGCAGCATGATCAGTACAGGTTTGCCGTCCGCCACCATGACGAGACTCTTCATCTGCGAGCTCTCGGGCAATTTCACAAATCCCGCGACTTCAGCAATCGTTTTGAATCCGGGTGTATGGAACTCCTCCGGTTCGAGGTCTCCTTCGGGATCGCTGATCGCCGGCGACGCCGCTTTCGAGACCGCTTTTTCGAGATTCGCCGCGTATCCACAGCTCTTACAGCGAACGACAAAGTCCTCTCCTGCGTCCGATGCCACCATGAACTCATGCGACTGGCTTCCCCCCATCGCGCCGGAATGCGCTTCCACAACGGAATACTCCAGCCCGCAGCGATTGAAGATCCGGCAGTAAGCTCCATAGTGTTTGTCGTATGCCAAATCGAGCCCCGCTGCATCCAGATCGAATGTGTAGGAGTCTTTCATGATGAACTGCCGGACGCGCAGCAATCCCGACTTAGGCCGGGGCTCATCCCGAAATTTCGTTTGAATCTGATACCAGATCTGGGGTAGCTGCTTGTAACTCCGCAACTCGCCCCGCGCGATTGTGGTCATGACCTCTTCGTGCGTCATTCCAAGACACAGGTCGCGCCCATAACGATCCTTTAATCGGAACAAATTGTCACCCATCACGTCCCAGCGTCCCGATTCCTGCCAGACCTCGGCGGGATTCAGTGCTGGCAAATACAATTCCTGTGCGCCGATCGCGTTCATCTCCTCACGCACAATCTGCTGGATCTTCAGTAGCGAGCGCTGTGCCAGTAGAAGATAGCTGTAAATGCCGGCTGAAAGCTGTCGGATATAACCGCCTCGCAACAGCAATTGATGGCTGACGACCTCCGCCTCCGCCGGTGTTTCGCGCAGGGTGGGGATGAATAGAGTGCTCCAACGCATTTGAGTAAACACAATTATGCGCTACCTCGGTATACGACAATCAGAGTGATCCCTCATGAGCGAACAGCAACGAATGGCACGGTCTCTGTCCCAAGTCGATCCCGAGATCTACGACGCGATCCAGCACGAAGTCGAGCGCCAGAATACGCGCATCGAGCTCATCGCCAGCGAGAACTTCACGTCGGAAGCCGTGATGGAAGCCACGGGCAGCGTCTTCACGAACAAGTACGCCGAGGGCTACCCGGGCAAGCGCTACTACGGCGGCTGCGAATTCGCCGACATCGTCGAGAGCCTCGCTCGCGAACGCGCCAAAAAGCTGTTCAACGCCGAACACGTGAACGTCCAACCGCACTCCGGTTCACAAGCAAATGAAGCAGCGTACGCGTCGGTCCTGCAGCCTGGCGACACCATTCTCGGCATGAACCTCGCGCATGGTGGCCACTTAACGCACGGTCATCCGCTCAATTTCTCCGGGAAGCTCTACAAGGTCGTCGCATATGGAGTACGTAGAGACGATGAACTTATCGATTACGACGAGGTGACACGCCTTGCCGAGGAGCACAAGCCGAAGGTCATCATTGCCGGCGCGAGCGCCTATTCGCGTGTCATCGACTTCGCCAGGTTTCGTCAAGTCGCCGATTCTATTGGCGCAGTCTTCATCGTCGATATGGCCCACTATTCCGGATTGATCGCGGCGGGCATCTATCCAAACCCGTGCGAGCACGCGGATATCGTTACCTCTACCACGCACAAAACGCTGCGTGGACCCCGTGCGGGGGTCATCTTCTGTAAAGAAAGATTCGCCGAAGGAGTTGATAAGGCGGTATTCCCCGGAGCGCAGGGCGGTCCGCTGGTGCATGTCATCGCGGCCAAGGCGGTGTGTTTCCTCGAAGCCGCGAGCAGCGAATTCAAGACCTATCAGCAGCAGGTGCTCGCGAATGCTCGCGCGCTGGCGGCGGGTCTGCAGGGTGAGGGCTTTCGCATTATCAGCGGCGGCACCGACTCGCACATGTTCCTGATGGATGTCTTCGCGAAAGGCGTGAAGGGCAAAGAGGCTGAGAAGGCGTTGGATGAAGCCTACATCACGGCCAATAAGAACGCGATTCCGTTCGATACCAACAAGCCCTTCAACCCAAGCGGCATTCGCCTCGGCAGCCCCGCCGTCACCACGCGCGGTTTTCGCGAGCCGGAAATGCAAGAGACGGCCCGCCTGATCGCTCAGGTGATCAACGATGTGAAGTCAGACTCGGCAATTGCCGACGCCCGCCGCCACGTCGCCGCGCTGACCGAACGATTTCCGCTCTACGCCTGGAGGCATGAGCAGGTCGCCATACATTAATTCAACCCTGCTTGTGTGATACGTTTAGGTCAACCCCACTCTATGCGACTCCTCAGCTTAGCTTTGCTCACTGCATCCATGAGTTCGCAGCTCTTTGCCCAAGGCCCGCCGGGCTCCTCGACCCTCAAGGTAGGCGACAAAGCGCCCGACTTCACTTTGCCTTCCACCGAAGGCGGCAAGGTTCACCTGGCCGACTACATCGGCAAGACCACTGTTGTGCTCGCCTTCTTCCCTGCCGCATTCACCGGTGGTTGAACGGCCGAGATGAAAGCATACCAGTCTGGTATGCAAAAGTTCCAGGAAGCGGGCGCAAAAGTGTTCGGCATCAGTACCGACAATTCACCTTCGCAAAAAGCATTCGCCGAAAGCCTGAGTCTTCCGTTTCCGCTGTTAAGTGATTTCCTCGATCGCAAAGTCTCGCAGGAGTACGGAGTCTACCTTCCGCAGATGGGCATTGCTAACCGCGTGACCTTCGTGATCGATAAGGATGGAAAGATTAGCTTCATCGAATCTGGTGGCGACGCGATGAAGATTATGGGCGCAGGCGATGCGTGTAGCCGCCTCGCTCACAAGCAAAGCGGCAGCTGAACTGTGGCGCGGCGACTCGTCGCCGCCGTGCCGAGACTCGTCTCGGCAATTCCAGGTTACGAATGCCCCAGCACCCGGTGCGGCCGGTACGGCTCCTCTAGCTTCCGCACTTCGTCCTCGCTTAACTTCAAACTGAGCGCTGCTATCGCGTCATCCAGATGGTGCGGCTTGCTCACCCCCACGATGGGCGCCGTGACACCCGGCTTTGACAGAATCCAGGCGAGCGCAACCTGAGCGCTTGGCACGCCGCGCTCCTTCGCGACCGCTGCCGCTCGGTCCGCCACTGCAAAATCGTCGTCCTGATAATACATTTGGTGCGCGTACTCATCGCTTTTTGAGCGGGTCGTCTCCCCACCCTGTTTGTTCCGATTCCCTGCTAGAAAACCGCGCGCCAATGGCGACCACGGAATGATCCCGATCCCCTGGTCGATGCATAGCGGGATCATCTCGCGCTCTTCTTCACGGTAGATCAGGTTGTAGTGGTTCTGCATCGAGACAAAGCGCGTCCATCCGTGCAATTTCGAAAGATAAAGGGATTGCGCAAACTGCCACGCGAACATCGAGGACGCACCGATATAGCGAGCCTTCCCCGCCTTCACCACGTCATGCAGTGCCTCCATCGTTTCTTCGATTGGCGTCGTGTAATCCCAGCGATGAATCTGGTACAGATCCACGTAATCGGTCTGAAGGCGTTTTAGGCTATGCTCGATCTCCGTCAGAATTGCTTTCCTGGAAAGCCCACGCCCATTCGGGTCCTTGCGCATCGGATTGAAAACCTTGGTCGCAAGCACCACTTCGTCCCTGCTCGCGAAATCGCGAAGTGCTCGCCCAACAACCTCCTCGCTCACCCCGTCCGAGTACATATTTGCCGTATCGAAGAAATTAATTCCCGTCTCAAGTGCCCGTTTTATGTAGGGCCGGCTCTGTTCGTCCTCCAATACCCAATCGCGCCATTTACTTGACCCGTAGGTCATACATCCTAAGCACAAGCGCGACACTTTAAGCCCGGTGTTGCCTAAATTCACGTAGTCCATATCTTCTTCTAATATGGGATGTGGAACTTTCTCGAGCCGGGCCGGGTGGCATATGATGAACGAGAACCGTGCTTTTTGCATTTCCGTCGCGTACTGCTGGACGACGCCCTGCGTACCTGCTTTCTGCTGCTCTCATATTGCCGTCCTATCTTCCTGCGGCAGCGTCTTTCGATTTTCAACGGGACGTACTTCCGATTTTTCAGCAATCTTGCGCTCCGTGTCACATCGCTTCGACAATGGGCAAGCTGCAGCTCGATTCGGAAGCTGCGATTCTCCGGGGAGGACAGTCGGGTCCTGCGATTGCGCCGGGTCACAGCGGCGACAGTTTACTAATTAAACGGCTCCTTGGCGCCACCGATGCCCCCAGAATGCCGATGAACGCGCCGCCTTTGCCTGCCGAGAAAATCGCCGTCATCCGCACATGGATCGATAACGGCTCGTTCACCGAGCAGCCGCGTGCCGCATCGCAATCAGTTGCGACGGCACCCACAACTCAATCTCCGGTATTCGCAAAAGAGATTCGTCCCATTCTCGCCTCGCGTTGTTATAGCTGCCACGGCCCCGACCTGCAGCAGAATGGCCTTCGTGTCGATTCGCTTGCAGCACTCCTCAAAGGAGGCGATTATGGACCGGTCGTCATCCCGGGCCACAGCGATAAAAGCAGAATTGTTCGCCGCCTCCTCGCGCAAGAACGGCCGCGCATGCCTTATGGTGCGCCTCCGCTCTCGGACACAGAGCTCGCTACCATTCGCAAATGGATTGACGCAGGGGCTCCGGGCCCCGATGATCCGACACCACTAGCTCCCGGGAAGCCAATCAAACATTGGGCTTACGTAAAGCCGGTGCGCCCTGCCGTCCCCGCCGTTAAGGATGCCGGCTGGGTGCGCAATCCTGTCGACAACTTCGTCCTCGCGCGTCTCGAACGAGAAGGTCTGAAGCCCTCTCCCGCGGCGTCCCGCCCGACGCTGCTGCGAAGGGTCTACCTGGACTTGATCGGCCTCCCTCCGTCGCCGCAGGAAGTCGACGCCTTTGTGAATGACCATAGCCCCGACGCTTACGAAAAGGTCGTAGACCACCTGCTTGCCTCAGCACACTACGGCGAGCATTGGGCGCGGCAATGGCTCGACCTCGCTCGCTACGCCGATAGCAATGGCTATGAGAAAGACCGCCTGCGTACCGCCTGGGAATATCGCGATTGGGTCATCCGCGCTTTGAACGCCAACATGCCTTTCCGGGAGTTTACTATCGATCAGATTGCCGGCGACATGTTGCCGAACCCCAGCAATGACCAGCTCATCGCCACCGGTTTTCATCGCAATTCGATGCTAAATCAGGAGGGCGGAATCGATGTGAACGAGTATTACTACTACAGCTTGGTCGATCGAGTGAACACTACCGCATCCGTCTGGCTAGGCTCGACGCTCGGTTGCGCGCAGTGCCATAACCACAAGTTTGATCCCTTCACTCAGAAGGATTACTACCGCTTTCTTGCGTTCTTCGACAACAGCGAGCACAAAGTGGTCGGCAAAGGTGATCGCTGGATGGAGGAGCCGGAGATCGAGCTACCCGTCGGTGACCAGGAGAAAAAAGCTCGCGCCCTTCGGGAGCAGATTGACAAGCTGGATAACAAACTGAAGAGCCAGACGCCCGAACTCGACGCGGCGGAACGTCAGTGGGAAACCGATTTAGCAAACGCCGAGACTAATTGGATCGTTCTGAAACCCGCCAAGTCCGTGTCTGCCGGAGGCGCCACCCTCGCCTTGCAACCCGATGGCTCAATCCTCGCGACTGGGACTAACCCGCAGGCCGATACTTACAGCATCGAGGCAAGCACAACTGCATCCAGTATCACCGCCCTCAGGCTGGAGGTGTTGCCCGATTCCAGTCTGCCTCACAACGGGCCGGGCCGCGATCCCGCGGGAAATTTCTTCCTCAGCGATGTGCGTCTGGAGCTTGCGCCGGCTTCGCGCCCGGATGCCTTCCACGCCATACCATGGAAATCAGCCGTGGCAGACGAATCACAGGACGGGTACGAGATCGATCGAATCCTGCATAGGAAGGAGGCTCAACTCACCGGCTGGGCGATTGACGAAAGCATCAAGGAACCGCTCCCGCGTCGGGCGATTTTCATCCCGAAGGAACCGCTCGAGACCCAATCCGGTGCTCTCCTCAAAATCACGCTTTCCCATCAAATGCGGCACGCCTCTCGAAACATAGGACGGTTCCGGATTTCGCTTACCTCGGCGTCACAACCCGAGTTCACTGCCGAAATCCCCGCCAGGCTTCGTCCGGTTTTGTCGATTCCACGAGCGCAGCGAAGCGAGGAGCAAGAACAGCAAATCGACGCCGCATACCGCGAGGTTGCTCCCTCGCTGGACCCGGCGCGCAAACAAATTGAGGCTCTGCGCAAACAAGTTAAGAAGCTCGGAATCGCTACCGCGTTGGTCATGCGGGAAAAGCAGGCCTTCGCTCGCCCGGTTACCTATATTCGCGAGCGCGGAACCTTCACCAGCCCCGGCGAGCTTGTGTACGCGGATGTTCCAGGCGCGCTCAACCCATTGCCGAAAGATGCCATGCCCAATCGCCTCGGGCTCGCCGAGTGGCTGGTCAGCAACGATAATCCGCTCACTGCTCGTGTCGCTGTCAATCACTTTTGGGAAGCCCTCTTCGGACGCGGCATCGTGGAAACGGCAGAGGACTTCGGCACGCAAGGCGACGCGCCTTCCGAGCCTGAGCTTCTCGATTGGCTCGCCACCGAATTCATGCAAAACGGCTGGGATGTAAAGAAGCTCCAGCGCTTGATCGTTACTTCTGCCACTTATCGTCAGGACTCGCGTGTAACTCCCGAGTTACTCGCGAAAGATCCGTACAACAAGCTCTACGCCCACGGACCGCGCTTCCGTGTCGATGCCGAAACTGTCCACGACATCGCCTTGAGCGCCGCGGGACTGCTGAGTGACAAAATGTTCGGCCCTCCGGTTTTCCCTTATCAGCCCGAAGGCATCTGGAACATTCCATATTCCGATGACAAGTGGGTCATGAGCACCGGCGAGGACCGCTATCGTCGAGCCATTTACACCTTTATTCGTCGCAGCGCCCCCTATCCCAGCCTGATAACCTACGACGCGCCGAGCCGCGAGTTCTGCACCGTTCGCCGCGTCCGGACAAATACTCCCCTCCAGGCACTCACCAGTCTCAACGATCCGTTCTTCTTTGACGCTGCCAGAGCGATGGCGAAACGCGTCATGGCAGAAGGAGGAAACGACGCCCGCCAGCGTGTTGCCTATGCCTACATGCTCACGGTCGCCCGCCGTCCCGAGCCCGACGAGCTGAAAACCGTGCTGGCGTTTTACAACGAACAGCGAGCACATTATTCGAAAGACCCTGCCGCCGCTGTAAGAACCGCCGCATCGCGAGAGAACGCGCCCGAGCTCGCTGCCTGGACCATGGTGTCGAACGCGCTTCTAAATACTGATGAAGCTCTGACCAAGGAATAAGCCCATGAACTCAGATTCCGACTTGATCTCGCGCGACCTGCTTCTTGATGTCACACGGCGGCACTTCTTCCGCCAAGCGGGATTCGGCGTCGGTGCGGCCGCGCTCACCGGATTGTTGAATGACAAGTTGTTTGCTGCGGATCCCATCACCGCCAATCCCGTCGCGCCCAAGCCTCCCATGTTCCCGGCGAAAGCCAAGAGCGTCATTTACCTCTTCATGGCGGGTGCCCCCTCGCAGGTCGATCTTCTGGATCCTAAACCCACGCTGCAGAAATACGACGGTCAGAATGTTCCCGCGGAACTGACCAAAGGCGAGCGATTTGCCTTCATCAAAGGAACCCCTAAGCTGCTTGGTTCTCCGTATGAATTCAAACCTTGCGGCGCCTCAGGTGCGGAGATCTCTGAACTGCTCCCGCATCTGCGCGGAGTTGCCGACCACATCGCCGTCATCCGATCGCTGCACACCACTCAGTTCAACCACGCCCCGGCCCAGATCTACATGAATACTGGTTTTCAGATCATCGGCCGTCCCAGCATGGGCTCGTGGATGACGTATGGTCTGGGCAGCGAATGCACGGATCTGCCTGGATTTGTGGTCTTGATCTCCGGTGAGAATCAACCCGACGGTGGAAAAGCCTGCTGGGGCAGCGGCTTTCTCCCCACGCTGTATCAAGGCGTTGAGTTCCGCTCCCAAGGTGACCCCGTTCTGTTTCTGACCGACCCGGATGGAGTGTCGGATCGAAGCCGCCGGCAATCGCTAGATCTCATCAGGCAACTCAATCAGGCGCATCTCGCCGGCAACGGCGATCCCGAGATCGCAACGCGCATTGCTTCCTACGAGATGGCGTACAAAATGCAATCCAGCGTTCCCGATCTTGTGGACATATCGAAAGAACCGCAATCGATACATGACCTGTACGGAACGGAACCAGGACGGAAATCGTTTGCGAATAACTGTCTCCTTGCGCGAAGGCTGGTCGAGCGCGGAGTTCGTTTCGTCCAGCTTTACCATCGTGGTTGGGACAATCACGGCACCTCCAGCCACGACGATATCGTGAATCGCTTGCCGGCCCTATGCCTGGAAACGGACCGCGCAGCCGCGGCCCTGATCACAGACCTGAAACAGCGAGGTCTTCTCGACAGCACCATCGTTATCTGGGGCGGCGAATTCGGACGAACTCCCATGAATGAGGCCCGGAACAACTCAAAATTCCTGGGGCGTGATCATCATCCCCGCGCCTTCTCAATGTGGGTCGCCGGTGGAGGCTTCAAGCCCGGAATTGTCTTCGGAAAGACCGACGAGCTCGGTTACAACATCGCTGAAGACGCGGTCGACGTTCACGATCTGCACGCCACCATCCTCCATCAGATGGGCATCGATCACACCAAGCTGACTTATCGATTCCAGGGACGTGATTTCCGCTTGACGGACGTTGCCGGAAACATCGTCGATCGCCTGCTCACCTGATACCGGCGCCTACATAAGCCTAAACATTCTCTATGTGGGGTGGGATGCCAATCCTGCGCGCCGATCGCCCGATCGGCGCTTTCGTGGCGCAACCCATCCAATTAAATGATCAACTGGGATGCAGGGCGTAGATCCACATTCGACCCGGCAATCTCGTGCCATGCCTCCCTCAACTGCTCCATTCCCGCCCTCAGCGATTCCGAGTCGAGTAAGAACGGAATCCGCACGTACTCGCTATATGAATTAGTGGTCGAAAACAAGTTGCCATGCGCAATCACTACCCGCCGGCGGAGTGCAACTTGGGCAAACGCGGCTGCGTCCCCGCCGGGCAGCCTGGCCCAAAGGCAAAGTCCTCCGCAGGGCCGCGCAAAACTCCAATCTGGCAAATAGTTCGCCAAGCATTCTTGCACCAGATCGCGTTTGGGTAACAATTCCGCCTGACGTAGCTTAACAGCGTCGTCTACAAGGGGCATGAGCTGCGCGCCGACGGCTTGCGGGAACAGGGCTGAGCCCAAATCCATAGAGCTCTTGATCCTCGCCAGACGAGCGATCTGCGCTGTCGAGCCGCGGATCCAGCCGACACGCAGACCTGCGCAAAAGAGTTTACTCAGCGATCCAATTGTGAAAATGTTCTCCCCTGTGCTATAAGCGGCGATGGGCCTCGGCCGGTTCCCTTCCAGAACCAGTTCGGCGAGCGCTTCATCTTCGATGGTCGGGATCTCAAACTCCGAAACCAGCTCGGCGAGATGACGCCGGGAGGACTCTGACATCGTCGCCCCCGTGGGGTTCTGGAATGTGGGCGTCAGATAGAGCAGCCGAGGGCTCGTTGTGAGGATCCGATTGCGCAACGTGTGTACAGCGATGTGATCCGCTGACACCGGAATCGAGCCCAGCCGTGCGCCCGCAAAACGGAATGCTTCGAGCGCTCCAAAAAACGTTGGATCTTCCACCAGGACAGGATCGCCGCGCTGAATGCAAAGTGCAGTTATAAGAGAGATTGCTTGCTGCGCGCCGGTAGTGACGAGTATCTGTTCTGCGCTTGTCTTCGCTCCCAGGTGCGAATAGTGCGCGGCAATTCTCTCACGAAGAGCAGGGAACCCGAACGGCATGTAGTCACGCTGTTGCAGCAGCAGTTCATGCTGTTCCTTCGGAAGTTCGAAGGACCCTTCGGGCAGCGTCGTCAGCGGCATGGTTGTGGCCGCTCCGAAGTCGATTGCACCCGAGCCGTTAGCCAATAGCAGGTTCAACAAAGGGCTGCGACTGAGGACGCTGGCACGCGCATTCGCACGAGCGTTGATTGCAGTGGCTTGATTCACCCAGGTTCCGCTGCCTGCGCGACTCTCAAGCCATCCGGCTGCCCGGAGTTCATTGTAGGCAGACAGAACAGTGGTGCGGCTTATTGCCAGCGCCTTGGCGAGCGCACGCTCGGACGGAAGTTTGTTGCCGGGCAGCAGGTTTCCCTGCCGAATCGCCTCCTTTATCCCCGCCGCGAGCCTCGCGTGCAGAGCGCCGGAACCGGCTGCCCAGCCTGCCAGAATCTGTGAAACTTCACTAACTCGCACCGATACCACTTATAAACTAACTGGTGCTTGCTGTAAATACCAAATCGAGGCATTATGAGGTTAGCCTCATGCCGGAGCGCGACGAAATGGTCCAAGCGGCTTGCGAACAGATACCAGTTCCAATTAGATGCTCAGAAGTGGCAGCATTACCGGAATCGCACCTTGGTTTCAGCCGCCGGCATTTACGCTTCGGGCCATTCGAGCTGAGGACGCACACGCGGGAGCTCAGTAGGCTGGGAACCCGCGTAAAATTGCAAGCCAAACCGGCGCGAATTCTCGAGATGCTGTTAGCGCAGCCCGGCGAATTGGTACGCCGCGAAGAACTTTGCGCACAGTTGTGGCCCGGTGACGTCTTTGTCGATTTCGAAAGTGGGCTGAACACGGCGGTAAACCGTTTGCGGACCGCCTTAGGCGACACCGCGGAAACGCCGCTCTACATTGAGACGATTCCTCGCCTGGGGTACCGCTTCATTTGCCCCGTTCAGGACATCAGCCAGGCACCGCCGGAGAGCGGTTCATCCGACTGCGCGGGCCGATATGACGGAGGTGTCTTTGCGCACATCGATCCGTCCCTCGACCGATTCGTAAATAGGATGTTCTTGAGATTGGCGCTCGCGGTTCTACTGGCCTTTGCGTCTCAGTTTCTGTTCTTTGGTTCGGACCTGTCGCACCGAATCTTGCAGGCATGTTTTCTCGAATGAGAGGTCGCCACATCTAGCTGCGGCTGCCGCCATCATCGGGCACTCGTCTTAACCCGGCTTTTTTAAACAACGTCGGCCGCGGGGAAACCTTATGCTCCCCCACCCTGAATGATTGTGTATTTCAAGGCTTCTGGGGCAGCCGCTCCGACGCTAAGTGAAACCGATGGTAGGATCCGGACAGAGACTAAGATATGCGAAAAGGGTTCACGAGAAAACCGCAAAGTGACGAACCCGCGACGCAAAGCAAGAACTACATAACACCGGGCGGGCTGCAGCGCCTCAAAGATGAGCAACGGTTTCTGCTCACCAGGGAACGTCCGGCCGTGACGGAGGTGGTGGCGTGGGCTGCGAGCAACGGCGACCGCAGTGAAAATGCCGACTATCAGTACGGCAAGCGTCGGCTACGCCAGATCGATGGGCGGATTCGCTTTCTCACGAAGCAAATCGAATCCGCGGAAGTGGTTGACCCGGAATCTCGGCGAGCGGGGCAGGCGGCGACGAGGGCATTCTTCGGAGCGACCGTGCGCTACGCCAATGCTGCGGGAACGGAGCGAGTGGTGAGCATCGTAGGCACCGACGAGGTCGATCTCAACCGCAACCACATCAGTTGGGTGTCGCCTCTGGGGCGCGCGTTGATGAAGTCGACAGCGGGCGATCGCGTACTTCTCCAAGCTCCCAGCGGCACAGAATACCTGACCGTGCTGGAAGTGTGTTACGAGCGCATTTCGGTGGAACCGTTCCGTGAACCACCAGGAGCCGAGTCCTCGGCAAAGGGACTCCCTTCGCCGACCCAATCTATCTGACGGACGCTAGCGAAGCGGCACATGAACATGCTCGACATTTTAGAGAAGTCCTTCAGAATGAATGGCTGGGAGGCAGGGACTCGAACCCCGATACGCAGATCCAGAGTCTGCAGTCTTACCATTAGACGACCTCCCATGAGGCGTCAAACGCAAGTATAACAAGCGTCAGCGCGTTTATCGTGCCTTTTAGATTTCTTCGGGTTTTAGTACGGGTGCAGCAGCTTATGCCAAAACCCGCGCTTATGTTGGTTCTTTGTCTTTTGTGCGCTATTTGAACTTGCCCGAACATAAGAAAAGCCCCGCCTGGGACGGGGCTTTGTCGTGCTCGCCTGATGTACTCGGGTCTTTACCCTCGGTTCAACTCTAGGTGGAGGCTGTGCCGGACCGTCTCGCGCCTCGGCGGAAGGTATGCCGGTACTGGAGATTAGTTTTGCTTGGACAATGAACCGGTTCGGTGCTGATCCCACATAGTAGAAGGGGTAACACGTAATCATCGTGAGAAAACGGTTGTCGGGAGTTGTTGTTGTGCTAACTGTGTCGCGGTTACTAAGCCCTCCGTCCGGCCGCAGAACACTTACGTCCGAGGGCTTCACAATTTTCGTCGAAAACACCTGATAAGAATACGTTCCATTCGCCGATTCGAACTCGACTTGATCGCCCTCGTGAATGTCCTTCAGCGCTCGAAATAACGTGTCACGATGCGCCGCTATGGCAAAATTGCCCGATTGGCCCGGCAGTGCGGTACTCGGCACATGGCCGACGGCACGGCTCAATGTTCCGGCGTCCACGCCTTCCCGAACTACTGCGGAAAGATTCAGTCTGGGTATTTCGACTCGCCCCAGTAACTCTCCTGCCACGGGTGCGGGCGGTAATCCCAGCTTTGGGGCGGTGCCGTTCGTCTGCGCAATCGGCGCCGTGGGTTGGTTCGTTCGCGCGCCCACCAGGAAGCTGAACGGCGTCTTGTCCCGGACCCAGTCCGCGAAGGTGACTGGAAGATGCCCGGCGATTTGCTGGTCAAATGCCCAATTCTCGTATGCCTGATACACGTACTCGTCTGCTACTGTGTAACCGTAATAGCCGATCCCACACAGTCCGGCCACCAGCAGGACGGATCGCACAGCGGCAACCCAACTCCTCCGGCTCTTCTGTGCTCGCGTGCGCCGGCCCGCGTTGTAACTGTGCGCACCAAGCCCACCCGAGTGATCTTCGCGCACTAAGACGGGGCTCTGGACCAGAGTCGCCATACGCTACCTTGGACTCTCCCGCGCTACGAGTTGCTTCGCCGGCATTACCGAATAACTCGTTCTGGTACGTACAATCAGCTTCTCTCCAGTTCCTTGACGCGCAACCAGCTTCAGACTTCTAATCTTCCGTTTATCATTCACTTCATCGGGCACGAAACCGATGACGTACCGGTTGCGAATGTCTTTTGAAATTTGGTCTAACACCGGCATCACCTGGTCTAAGTTCGTCGGCTCGAAAAACTCGCCTCCGCTCACGCCCGCTATCTTTCGCAAGACACCAGGATTCAGATCTGAATCGTTCGGGTCTAGAAGGCCTACCGTATAAATCGTCGCTCGCGATGACTCGATCAATTTCAACAATTCAGGAAAACTGACCTTACTCACGTTGTCGCCTCCATCGCTTACAACTACCAGCGTGCGGAAGTCGCGCGCACTAAGTTCCAGATGCTTCAACGCAAAGGCGATCGCATCATATAGCGCCGTTTGTCCCACTGGCTCCCCGTAATACAAGGCTCGATGGAGCACCGCTAGTTGATCTGTGAAGTTCAGCCCCTTTGGTAATCCCGAATAAACGTGATTGTTGAAGTTCACGACAAAGAAGTCATCCTTCGGGTTACTCTCTTTCGCAAATGTCAGACCCGCCATGATGACCTCCGGCCGCTTAAAACGCATACTGGCGCTGTTATCGACAACTAATCCAACCGTAACTGCGGCATCCGTCTTCGAAAAGTGACTAATCCCGCGCAGGTGTCCGTCTTCGTAAACTTTGAAAGCATTCCGGTCGAGTCCAGTCACATAACCGCCGCGAGGGTTCTTTACGCTCGCGTCCAGAATTACTAAATCGACGTTATCCGAGATAGTGTAGTCTGGCGGCGCTTTAGCCTGTGCGGGCGTACCGCTGAGTAAGCCGAAGACCGCACCAACTATCGCGATTGCCGAGCATCGACCTAGACGTTCAGCCATGTCTCAGAGCTTCCCAAGGAAACGACGCCTGGAGTTCAGTCCAGGCGTCGAAACTTACCGGATACTTTCCGGCCACTATGTCGAATCGGTTACGCTCGCCTGACGGCGAATGTCAACAAACCGGCAAGAGAAAGCGAAAGCACACCCAGCATGCCGATCAAAGGATTGAAGCTTCCCGTATGCGGGAGGGCTGTCGGCTGTGCGGGAGCCGGCGCAGCAGCAGGAGCAGTGTTCTCTTGGGCCGCTGGTTGCTGTGGTTCAGGAGCCGGGGCAGGAGCCGCCGCGGGCGCGGGCTCTGTCGGTTGAGGCTCTGGCTGCGCTTCGGGTTCGTGATACGACATCGGGATCGGCACCGGTGCGGCCGCCGCTAATTGAGCCACCAGCTTCTTAGGATACGCAAACTCCTGTCCAAAGTTGTCGCCGGGGTAAAACCACGCTCTCACCGCTTTGGGAACCCCTGCTGGCGTTTCCCAAAAGCTGAATTGCGTCTTTCCAGTCGGCTGCAGCCGGTAATTGGGAATCGCTAGAACGGTCGTCTCCAAGTGGCGCTGATCGCGGTCGAAGATCTGAACCACATGCCTCTCACTCGGCGAATCCAACAGTTTCCAAACGTAAGTTCCCGGGTCGAGCACCTTGTTGCCGGCGATAATCGGCTCGTTCACCGTCACAATCGTCATTTTGTTCCAAGCGTCGGCATGCGCCGTCGGAATAAAGGCGCTCCCAATTAAGCCGAGTCCCGTAATGGCTAGGGCGCCAATTAGAAAGGACCGAAAATTACGATTCATTTCTGAACTCCTCCATAAGAGACTTTTTTGTATATGGGCCGCCACACGCTTGCGCGGCTCCTTGTGCATGCTGTCTCAGTCATGCCCCTCTAGGTAGTTAATGCAGGTCCATTGCCATTCTTCACTTTTACGACGAATCAACGAGTTCACCGGTTTACAGCAATGTTGATCGCGCAAAAACTACCTGAGCGGGCCGCATTTGTCCCAAATTCATAGGTTCCAAAGCGAATGATCGGCGAAGTCCCCGCGGATGGGGAACTATTTGGATAAAGTGGGACGTTATGGCTCTTCCGGAACAGAAGGTCACTTTGGCGGTAGACGTTGGAGGTACGGGGATCAAAGGCATGTTGCTCGATAGCCGGGGCAAACCGTTGACGGAACGCGAACGCCTCCCAACGCCAGACCCGGCCACACCTGCCGCTATTCTCACGCGCATCCAACAGATTGCCGCTAATCTAGGCGACTACGATCGCGTTTCCG
The DNA here is from genome assembly GCA_963842195.1 of uncultured Acidobacteriaceae bacterium. GTDB lineage: Bacteria > Acidobacteriota > Terriglobia > Bryobacterales > Bryobacteraceae > Bog-105. Next base: position 364,264 of record CAWJFN010000013.1, on the reverse strand, counting down.
TGGGCTTCCCGGGTGTAGTAAAGCATGGGGTAATTTTCACCGCGCATAACCTTCACCCTAAGTGGGTTGGCTTTGAGCTGGAGCACGTGTTGGCTAGAAAGCTTCGGAAACCGGTGCGGGTCGCCAACGATGCCGCCGTTCAGGGGTACGGGGCCATTCGCGGCAAAGGCGTCGAGCTAGTCATCACACTCGGTACCGGCTTTGGTTCGTCTTTGTTCGTCGACGGACACCTCGTTCCGGGACTCGAACTTGCTCACCACCCCTGGCACAAGGGCAAAACCTACGAAGACTTCCTCGGCCGGCGCGGTTTGCGAGCTTCCGGCCGCAAACGCTGGAATCGTCACGTGGAGAAAGCGATCCCGCAGATCGAAGCGTTATTCAACTACGATCACCTCTATATCGGTGGTGGCAATGCGGTGAAAATCGACTTCGCGCTGCCGCGTGGCGTCAGTCGCGTACCCAATGAGGATGGACTGCTCGGCGGCGTGGCACTTTGGCGCGATTTCCAGCAGCCTACCGCGAGAGGTAAGGCCATTTGACCAGGAAATGGTAGTGATATCGATACACCAGCAGCGCCAGCGATCCCGCAATGATCACAAGCAAGCCGGCTGAGATCAGCAGAATCTTCGTCCAGGGGAACTGCTTGCCCTCCCGCTTCATCACCAGCAGATAACTCGCAAATACGCCCACAAAGAACAGCGCCACCATAGGCAGCGCGAAGAGCATCATGTTGAAGATGTCGGGTGTTGGCGTGACCACCGCGGCAATCACTGTTATGGCCAGAATGGCGTAACGGCTGTGCTTGAGCAGAAAGCGCGGCGATGCCAGACGCAGCAGCGTCAGGAAAAAAATAATCACCGGCATCTCAAACACAAGCCCGACGCCGAGCGTTACGTTTACAAACAGATCGAAGTAATAGTCGATCGAAATCACCGGAGTAACATTCACGTCGCGGCCGATTCCGAGCAGAAATACAAGTCCATACCGGAACGCGACAAAATATGCAAAGCAGCCACCCCCTATGAAGAGCGTTGCCGTCGAGGCAATAAACGGTACTGCCCATCGCTTCTCGCGCTTATACAGCCCCGGCGCTATGAAGGCCCAGACCTGGTAAAACAGCCATGGCGATGCTATGAACAGTGACACCAGTAGGGGCAGCTTCATGTAGATGACATTGAACTGCTCCATAGGCGTGATGGAGGCAAGCTTCGGCGGGAATCCAAGTTTCAACAGCGCGGCCGCCGCCGGTGCGGAAACAAAGGACCAAAGCTGTTTGCAGAACGTAATACTGAGCAGAAATGCGACGACAATACCGATGAGCGCCCTTAGAATCCGCGTGCGGAGCTCCTCCAGGTGCTCCATAAAGGACATGCGTAGCATGCCCCGCTCCTCTTCGTCTTCTTCCTCAGGCTCGTCGGCGGGCGGTGGCGGAGGAGGCGGCGGTTGCGCTGGCGGCACACTCTGCACAGCGGGCAGAACCGCGGTGGACTCGCTTTCGCCATACGGGCCGGAAGAACTCGAATACACCGGCGAGCTGTTCGACAGACCTTGGTCCGTCTGCGCGATATTGCTTTCCGGAGCCTTCGGCTCCTCGGTGTCGTCAAGCATTCAGATCAAACTAGGCGGCGGGATGTTCCTCAGTACCCACAGGTCGCGTCCCGTTTACCCGCGCCACCGTTCCGTTCACTGCTGGTTCGGCTGCGACCTGGGCGGGCAACTGCGTTTCTGTCTGCGGCGTCTCGGCCGTTTCAGGCGCGGCTAAACTCGCCGGTTCGCTGTACGGCGTGTCTTCGTAAGGATAGGAGTAATCGCGAGGCGTGTACGGAGTGGAGTAGCTCGGAAGACTTGGCTGCTTATCGAGATTCGCCTCACGCTCCAGTTCCCGCATGTGCGTCTCAAAAGTCGACTTCAGCTCGCTTTTGGCGCGTCTGAACTCGCTCAGGCCTTTGCCGAGCAAGCGGCCAAGCTCGGGCAGTTTTTTGGGGCCAAACAAGAGCAGCGCGATCAAAAAGATCGCCATCATCTCCTGCATGCCTATTGGTCCCATTGCGTCTCCCCGGCGGTGTACGTGACGCCTCTATGATAGCCCACCATTGCTGCTATGATCTGGAACGACACATGTCACGCCGCGTCGGTTTTGCGCTCGCTTTCGTGTTTACATTTGCTCGAATCGCCGCCGCCCAGGTCGATTTCAGAAGCGTTACCGGTGACCACATCTCCATTTCCATCAACGGCCAGCCGTTTTCTGACTTCTACATCGGCAGTTCTTATCCGAAACCCTTTCTTGCGCCTCTGCGGACGGCGCGCGGCCTTGTCGTCACACGCAAGTACCCGATGGAGAGCATTGAGGGCGAATCGCGCGATCACCAACACCACCGCGGGCTCTGGATCGGCTACGGCAGCATAAGCGGGGTCAATTTCTGGGAAAACGAGTTCTCATATAAGACCGGCAACCGCGGCAAAATCGTGATCCGGCATGTCGACGATCTCAAGCCGGGCAAGAAGTCCGGCGCCATCAGCGCGCAGTTCGAGTGGCGCGATCCGGGTGGCGCCACCATGCTCGAGGAACACCGCACCATGACCTTTTCCGGCGACAAAGAAATCCGGATCATCGACGTCGATGCCGCTTTAACCGCTAAGCTCGCAATTCATTTCGACGACACCAAGGAAGGCTTCTTTGCTATTCGGGTCGCCGACAGTATGGCCGAGAAAAACGGCGGCATTATGACCAACTCCGAAGGCGCGCAGACAGAGAAGAACGTCTGGGGCAAGCGCGCCGATTGGGTAGACTATGACGGTACAGTGGAAGGCGAAAAAGTCGGGATCGTCATCTTCGATCATCCCGGTAATTACAACGATCCTCCGCGCTGGCATTCACGCGCCTACGGTCTGTTCGCCGTCAATCCCTTCGGTGTTAAAGACTTCGATTCGAAATCCACGGAAACCGGCGGCAAAAGCCTTAAGCCCGGCGAGTCGCTGCGGTTTCGCTACCGCGTCATCATTCACCCGGGCGACGTTCCCAAGAAAAAAGTCGCCGACTGGTACGGCGATTACAAAAAGAAAGTCAAATAGTTTCCCACTTACCCGTCTCTCCGGACCGCAGCACCGCCTCAATCACGGCCATGTTACTCAGCGCGTTCTCGAGCGGAACGGGTACTTCAGCGCCGTCGAGAATTGCTTTGGAGAACAAATCGCCCTGTATCGTGTACTGATTTGCAGTTGCGAACTCCTCTACCTGGGCGCTTGCGCCTCCCAACTGCGACCCATCATCGGTATAAATGCGGCTCGGCCGATCCGGCGGTATGTTGTACGGGACTTCGATGTCGACGCGGCCTGTCGTACCCAGGATCTGCATGCGCTGCCAGGGCACCAACTGTGTACTGCACGTGAACACGGCCTGGCCGGGCGCGAAATCCAGTATTGCCGAACTGAGCCGGTCCGTTTTCATCTCCGGATCGCGATCGATCAGGGCAACGGCGCGAACTGGCTCGCGCTCGAACAGAAAACGCGACATCGTAATCGGATAGCACCCAATATCCATGACTCCGCCGCCGCCAATTTCAACGATGTTCCGGATGTTGTCTGGATCTCGATTGAAATAGCTGAACACGCTTGCGATCGAGCGCAGCTCACCGATGCCTCCGCTGCGCACGATCTCTCTTGCCCGTAGCCACTGCGGATGCGTGCGCACCATGAACGCCTCGCCGATCTTTACTCCGGTCCTATCTCGCGCCGCGATCAATGTACGTGCCTCGGCCGCTGACAGCGCGATGGGCTTCTCGCACAATACGTGCTTACCGGCCTCAGCCGCCTTGACCGACCACGGCACGTGCAGATGATTCGGCAGCGGGTTATAGATCGCGTCGACCTCGGGGTCGGCAATCAGCTCTTCGTATGATCCGTACGCCTTCGGGATCTGAAGTTCCGCGGCAGCCGCACGCGCCCGGCTCAGGTCGCGCGATGCAATGGCCGTAATCTCAGAAAGCTCACCCTGCTGCATCGCGGGAATCACCTTCTTGGTCGCAATTGCCGCCACACCTAAAACACCCCAACGAACTTTGTCTGCCATGTCGAAACTATACTGAATACCGCATGAACGCCAGCCGAGACTAGTCGGGCCCCGCGTGTCGCTGATCGCCGGTCTGCTGCTGCTGACCCTGTGCATCGGCACAATCGGATTCCGCATGATCGAAGGCTACTCCGTTTTCGATGCCTTCTACATGACCCTGATCACGATCACGACGGTCGGTTATCAGGAGTTGCGGCCACTGAGCCACGCGGGCCGGATCTTCAATTCGTTGCTCATCCTGTTCGGAGTTTCGGCCATGTTCTTCTCCGTTGGCGTGATGACCCAGACGATCATCGAACTGGAACTGCACGATCGGTATGGGAAAGGAAGGAAGAAACGCATGATTCAGAAATTAAGCAATCACTTCATCGTCTGCGGATTCGGGCGCGTCGGGCGTAGCGCTTCACATGAATTGCAACGCTCTAAGGTTCCTTTCCTTGTCATCGACCGCAGTGAACAGCGCGTAACGCGTGCAACCGAGGCCGGGATGCTGGCAATAGTGGCGGACGCCACCAGCGATGATTCGCTGCGCGACGCCGGTATCATGCGTGCTCGCGGATTCATCTCCGCGCTGCCGACCGATGCCGAAAACGTCTTCGTCATCCTCTCGGCCAAGACTCTGAATCCGAAGCTGACGGTAGTCACCCGAGCCGCTGAGGAAGCCGCCGAAGAGAAGCTGCGCCGCGCCGGGGCCGATCTCGTTTTTTCTCCCTACAGCATCGCGGGGCAGCGGTTGGCGCAAGCCCTGGTGCGTCCCCATATTGTCCAGCTCATCGACTTCGCGTCACATGGCATGGGCCTGGATGTCACGGTGCAGGAACTGCGGGCCGGCTCGGCTTCAACATTGAGTCGCATATTCGACCACAAAGATTTGAACACTATCGTGCTGGCTCTCCGAGAAGCTGGCGGGCGCACTTTGTTTAATCCGCCGCCCGAGACACCCATCGCAACCGGGGACGTATTGATCGTGATGGGTCGGCAGCCTGACCTTACAAAGCTGGAGGAAATACTTCAATAGCGCAAAGGGCGCGGCTGCGCGCCACCAGACAGCAAAGGAACTCGCTAATCCTTTGGGTGGCGCGAGTGATTCTGCGCCCGTTTTGCGCGAGTTCTTCGATAACCTACTCCTCCCGCAGCGTCTGCGCCGGATCGATCCGTGTAACCCGAAGTGCCGGAATGAGTGTCGCCAGAGCTGTACAAAGGACCAGCAGTACGCCAGCCACGACGAATGTGAGCGGGTCCATCAGCGGCACGCCCCATACCAGGTGTGCCAGCAGACGTGCGCTCGCGATGGAGAGTAGCAAACCCAAAATCAGCCCCGCACAAGCATAAGCAAGCCCTGGTTTCATGACAGTCGCGATCGCGTCCCGGATCGCGGCACCCAGCGCCATGCGGATGCCGATCTCGCGTGTTCGTTGCACAACCGATCGCGAGACGATTCCATACAGCCCGACGATGGAGAGCAGCAGTGCGAGTCCGGCGACCGACCCGAACAGTGCCGCCTGATAGCGCTCATCCTGGGTGCTGAGCCGGCGCAGCTCGTCCATAGATTGAAAGTTGGCCACGGGAAGCTGCGGGTCGACAGACGCGATGGCGCGGTTCAGCTTGGCGGAGAGATCACCCGGCGCGAGCGTGGATCTCACCACCCAGCTCGGCGAAAACCAAATGTGGATACCCATGAATGTATCGGCCACTTGGGTAACGGGAACATAGATAGTGGGACTGATCGATATTGGTCCGAAGTCGCCGAGGCCGCTGTGCTGTTGGACGTCTTGAATGACTCCGGCTACTGTAAACACCGTGTCACCCACAGCAACCTGCCTCCCCAGTGCGTTCCGGGCGCCTTGCAGATATTTGTTTGCGAATGCGGCGCTGACCACCGTGACCTTTTGCGCGTTCGCAGTGTCTCCGTCGCGGAACGCGCGCCCGCTAACCACCCGCATCTTCAACGCTTCAAAGTAGCCGGGCGTAACGTAAATGGTCTCGGCAGCGTGCCCCGATTTCTCTCCCACAATGCGGAAGCCCGAGTTGAGAGGCCGCTGATAAGGAAGCGTCAAGGCGACGGCGGCTGACTCCACGCCGGGTATCCGGCGGATCTCCTCGAGCCCTTTGCGATAAAGCGCATTCACGGACGCCGCGGTCTGGTAGCGCGCATCATTTAACGAGGTTTGGGCTGTCATCACGTGGCGCGGATCAAACCCCGCATCCTGATGCTCCAGCCAGAGCAGCGTGCGCACCAGCAGGCCGGCACTCACCAGCAGGACCAGACTCAGCGCAATTTCGCATACGATGAGCCCGCTACGAAGCCAACCTCTGCCGCCTGCAACCGCGCGGTCGTTCTCAACCAGCACCGAGCGTACGTCCACACGTGCGGTCTCGAGAGCAGGAACAAGTCCGAAGAACAGCGTGGTCGCGAGGGCTACTGCGGCCATGACGAGAAGTACGCGGCCATCGAGTACGATCGGGTACCAGAGTTGAAGGGTGGTAGCGCCCAGCAGTTTCAATTCATGCACGCCATACACGCCCAGCACCACGCCTGCTGCGCCGCCCGCAACCGCAAGCAACACGCTTTCAGTCAGAAGCTCGCGAACTATCGCCCAGCGCGACGCGCCAAGAGCCAGACGCGTTGCAACCTCTCGCCGCCGCATCGCGGCCTGTGCCAGCAGAAGCCCAGCGATATTCGCGCACCCGATCAGAAGTACGATCAGAGCGCCAGCCCACGGGGCCAGGATCTTATAACGAATCTCATACGCCATGCCGCGTTGCAGCGGCACGATGCGCTCTTCGAAAACTGTTGTCTTGGGCATCCACCGCGGACGCATGGCGGAACTGAGCGCCTTCAATTGCCCGCTTGCCTCCGCCCATGACACGCCGGGCTTGAGACGCGCAATCACTCCGTAATTGTCACCCTCACCTTCTCCCGTTCGCGACGGCCGAAGCGGAGTCCACACATCGGCGGGTTTCTCCGCTCGGAAACCGCGCGGCATCACGCCGACGACTGTGTAGGGTTCACCGCGCAGCAGAATCGCTTTACCGACAATTTGCCGATCGCCGCGAAATGTCCTCATGCCAAAATTCGTAGCTCAACACTGCTGCCGCCGGTCCGCCCTCGCTGTCCTCCAGACGATTGAACTCGCGCCCGATCTGTGGCGCAATACCCAGCACATGAAAGTAGCCGGTAGAGACGCGCTGCGCCTGTATGAATTCGGCCTGGCCGTGCCAGGAGAAGTTAGCGCCGCCGCCCAGCCCGTAAACCGCTATCTCGAGATCCGTGGCATGGTCTCGCAGCGCTTCCACCTGCGTGCCGTCTTGTGATGTATCGAGGCCGCTCTCGTGCTCGTCGGCCTGAAAACTGCTCACCAGAGCGAGGCGCGACGGATCCGGGTAAGGCAGAGGACGCACCAGAAGCGCATTCACAATGCTGAAGACGGCCGTATTCGCGCCAATGCACAGCGCCAGCGTGGCGATGATGATCAGCGTGCCTCCGGGCGTCTTTCGTAGCTGCCGTAGCGCGAATCTCAAATCACTTTCGAGAGACATAACTCTTCACCCCAGTTTGATCCCGGCCGATCGATAGATCTGCTCCATGTACTGCATGTCGCGCAGACCCTCCTCGCCGCTTGCCCGGGTGTCGCGATTTTCAGCCACGCATTGTGCGAATTCGTCGGCTTCGCGGAGGAACTGAGCCGGATCTTTCTCCTGCTCGGTCTCGTCGATCGCTGGTTCGTCCTGAATCTCCGCCTTCAGATGAATGCCTTCGTACGAGAAGGCAGGCTCCATGTGCAGCACGCCCTTCGACCCGTGCACACGAATGAAGCCGTTCATATTCGCTCCGTAGGTGGTGTTGCAACTCGCCACCGCACCCGATGGGAACTTCATTGTCCAGGACACGTTTTCTTCTACTTGGCTGAACCGCCCATCATGATCGATAACCGATGAATAGCCCTCCAGATGTGCCGGCTCTTCTCCTGTCAGATAGCGGCAGGCGTTCAGCGAGTAAATGCCGACATCCATCAGGGGTCCGCCACCTGCGAGCTTTCGGTCGAGACGCCACTCCCCCTCGTGCTCGATGAATCCGTTGGCGCTTTCTATCGCTTGTATCTTTCCGAGTTTTCCGCTCCTGATCAGATCGATCGCCTTCAGGTTTGTGGGTTCGTATTGGCAGCGATAGGCGATCATCAGCCGCTTGCCCGCGGCTTTACAGGCATTGACCATCGACTGCGCGTCGCGTACCGATGTGGCCATTGGCTTCTCGCACAGCACATGCTTTCCCGCGTTCGCTGCACGAATGGTGTATTCCGAGTGCATGCTGTTGGGCAGCGCGATGTAGACCGCGTCGATGTCGTTATTGTCGTGAATGTCGTCGTAATTGGAGTAACTATAGATATTCTTCGAGGGCACGTTGTATTCGGCGGCCGTCTTTTCCGCCTTCTCGCGATGACCGCTCACCAGCGCGACCACCTGCGAGCGCTGCGACATTTTGCAGGCAGGCATGAAGTGCTGCAGGGAAATGCGCCCCAGCCCCACAATGCAGTACCCGAGCTTGCGTCCCGGCTGCGTCTCGCCTTGCTTGCGCAGCGGCGCGCCAGATAAGAATCGTCCTGCAGCGGCTCCAGTCCCAATCGCACGAGCAAAGTCACGCCGAGTAAAGTTCATGTGGACAAGATATCCTAAGCACTAACCTTTTTTCGCCACAGCAGCCCCGCGGCAGTAAGCAGCACACCCGCCGCGATCCCGACAGGCTTACGATTCAAGTTCAGCCAATTCTGCAGGCTGGCGCTTTTCGCCTGGCCGCTAAAAACGCCATGCGCGCCGAAATCGCCAGGGAGCGGTGCAAATAGATTATCCGGCCGGTCCGCCGGAACCGGCTCGGACGTCTGCTGTGCATCGTAGCCGCTCCTCCCGAGATACCAATCTGCCAGACCGGGCGCGATGTCCTGTCCATAGATCGCCCTTACCGTCGGACTGCCTACAAAGATTTCGCGCCGGCGATGGTGCGCCGCATAATACACAGCTCGCGCCGCCACCTCGGGTTCAAAAATGGGTGGCACCGGCTGCGGGTGGCGCGGCAGACGCGTGCGGCACCAACTGAATTGGGGCGTGTTCATGGCGGGCAGATGCACCACGGTGACCCGCACCTGGCTCTTGTTGTGAAGCAGCTCGCAGCGCAGCGAGTCCGTGAACCCCACGATGGCGTGTTTCGCACCGCAATAAGGCGCCTGCAGCGGAATCGAACGGTACGCGAGCGCGGATCCGATCTGTACGATGACTCCCCGGTCTCGCGGCAGCATGCGTTTCACAGCGGCCATGGTGCCGTACACGCACCCGAGATACGTTACTTCCGTAGCGCGCTTAAACTCATCGGGAGTTACCTCCGAGAAGGGCGCGAAGATCGTTGTCATGGCGTTGTTCACCCACACGTCGATGGGCCCAAACTCGCGCTCGACGGTGGCGGCGGCGTTCTCTACTTCGCCTGCGTTGGCGACGTCGGCCGGCAATGAGATCGCCTGTCCGCCCAGCGCTTCGACCTCCGATCTCGCGGCTTCGAGACGATCCGCGCCTCTCGAAAGTAAGCCGATCAACGCACCGTGTTGCCCGAACTCGCGCGCGATGGCTCGCCCCACCCCTGCGCCTGCGCCGGTGACCACCACCACTTCCCGCCGTGTTTGTTGCAAATGCGCCTCCGAACCAGGGATGCCCCCGGTTTTGAACTGTTTCCAACTGCATTACGGAACGGATCATATTGACCGCGCACAACGGCCAATAAACGGCCTGTGCGCTTCGTTACACCGGGCACAGCGGCCAAAAAACGGCCAGGGCGGGCTTCGCTTCCGCACAACGAAGCGCTAGTGTAGCGCCTAAGTTTGCGATTCCGGTGATCTCATGACGCTCACATCTTGACAATCATGAGTAGCGGCCGTATTCTGTTGTTGTTTCCTCCATGGACAGCACCAATACAGACGTGATTCAGGGGACGTTGGACATGTTGATCCTGAAAACCCTGAGCCTGGAACCTATGCACGGCTTCGGCATTGCGCGTCGAGTGGAGCAAATCACACAAAACGTCTTCAAGGTAAACCCCGGGTCGCTGCTTACGGCACTGCAGCGTCTCGAGCGAAACGGGTGGTTGGACGCAGATTGGCGGGTGACAGAGAATTCGCGTCGGGCAAAGGTCTACCGGCTCACGCAGGCGGGCAGAAAACAACTGCAAAGCGAGACAGCGGACTGGCTACGCCGGTCTGCAGCGATTTCGCGATTGCTCAAGACCGAGGCTTAAATCGATGTCGATGATGAGGCAACTGGCACGCGGGTTCCGCAGTCTGTTCCGGCGGAAGCAGGCGGATGAGGATATTGCCGACGAGGTCGAGAGTTTCTTCGCCGAAGCCAAAGCTGACTTGGAAGCACGCGGATTCACTGGACAGGATGCTGCCCGCGCAGCACGGATGGGAATCGGGAGCAGCACGGCACTTCGCGAACAGGTGCGGTCGTATGGGTGGGAGAACATGGTCGACGGCATATTTCAGGACCTGAGATACACGCTGCGGCGCTTGCGAGCGACTCCGGGTTTCACGCTGATAAGCATCGGAACGCTGGCCCTGGGGCTGGGAGCGGCGAGCGCCATTTTCAGCGTGATCAACGGCGTGTTGTTGAAGCCGTTGCCGTACCCTCATTCCGAGCAGCTGGTCGCGGTCTGGATGACAGCACCGGGGGTGAAGATTGCGGACCTGAACATGGCGCCTTCGGTCTACTTCACGATGGTCGATGAGAGCCGCGCATTCCAGGCCGTCAGCATGTTCGCGACCGGCGGCACATTCGTTACTGGCAAGAGTCATCCCGAAGAGGTGCAAGCAGTTTTCGCCACGCATGAACTGCTGCCGATCCTCGCCATCACGCCGCAACTCGGCCGGAGCTTCGCGGCGGGAGACGAAAATCCCAGCGGCGAACGTACCGTTATGCTCTCGGACGGATACTGGCATTCGCATTTTGGCGGAGACCGCGCGGTGCTGGGCCGGCGTATCAACATCGAAGGCAATCGGGTCTCGATTATCGGTGTCCTGCCGCCATGGTTCGAATTCATGGATAAGAAACCAGATCTGCTCCTGCCTTTGCGGTTGAAACGTTCCGGTTTGCATTTACTCGGTTTCAGCTACTTGGGTGTTGGAAGGCTTAAGCCCGGAGTAACGATCAAGCAAGCCAGTGCCGATTTTGCGCGCGTATTGCTTATGGTTGAGAAGCAGTTTCCGCCGCCTCCGGGTATCACCATGAAAATGTATGACGATGCGCATATCGCTCCAAATCTAAGACCGCTCAAGACCGACTTAGTCGGAGATATCGGAACCACTCTCTGGCTGCTGATGGCGACAGTCGGCATTGTTTTGTTGATTGCGTGTGCAAACGTTGCGAATCTTCTGCGGGTCCGAACCGACGCGCGACAGCAGGAGCTTGCAGTCCGCGCCGCTCTTGGCGCTGCCGCAACGCGTATCGCAAGGGAGCTTCTCTTTGAAAGCCTCCTGCTGGGCATCATTGCCGGCGCAGTGGGACTCGCTTTGTGCCAGGCCGCGCTGAAACTGCTCTCAGCATCGAATTTGGTGCACCTGCCACGTTCCGGCAACATCGGGATCGACGGTTGGGTACTGCTGTTCACCTTTGTCGTGTCGATTGGGTTCAGCGCGTTATTCGGCTTGATCCCTGTTCTGCGATACGTTCGGCCGCGGCTTGAGAACGCGCTTCGCGGTGGCGGTCGGTCGATGACCCACAGCAAGGATCGTAATCGAGCGCGAAGCTTTCTTGTCGTTTTTCAGGTCGCGCTTGCGCTGGTTCTGCTGATCACTTCAGGACTCATGATCCGCACCTTTCGCAATTTACATGATGTCGATCCCGGATTCACGAACGCGCACGAGATCCAAACCGTGAGGATCGGAATCCCGGATGAACAGGTGAAAGAACCTGAGCGGGTGATTCGTACGGAACAGGCAATGCTCGACAAGATGAAGGCCGTCAATGGCGTGGTTTCGGCTTCCATCATCTCGTCTCTTCCCATGGGCGGAGGCGAATCCAACGATCCGGTGTACGCGGCGGACAAGACGTACCGCGAAGGAAAAATCGCTCCGCTCCGCCGCTACAAATCAATTGGGCCGGGATACTTCGCAACCATCGGGCAGCGAATGCTCGCGGGCCGTGACGTGACCTGGGCTGACATTTATAACGGCGGCACGGTCGCGATTGTATCCGAAAACACGGCACGCGATCTTTGGCGAGCTCCGCAAGCCGCTCTCGGCAAACGTATCCGTCCAAACGAGAAAGACGACTGGCGCGAAGTCATCGGAGTGGTTGCCGATGAGCATGCAGACGGCGTCGACAAGCCCGCGCCCACAATCGTCTATTGGCCGCTGCTTACAAAGAACTTTGAAGGCGAGCCGCTGGACGTGCAACGCTACGTTTCATTCGTGATTCGCACGCCGCGCGCCGGCTCCATATCACTCCGGAACGAAATTCAGAATGCGCTTTGGAGTGTCTCCTCGGACCTTCCGCTGGAGCAAACCGACACGCTTGAAACGTTCTATAATCGTTCGCTTGCACGTACATCCTTCACCTTGCTGCTGCTGGCGATTGCCGGCGCCATGGCTTTTCTGTTGGGGCTAGTGGGTATCTACGGCGTTATTTCCTATTCGGTCTCGCAACGGACGCGAGAAGTCGGCATCCGGCTTGCCCTCGGCGCACCTGTTGCTCAGATCACAACTGCCTTCGTCCGCAGCGGCCTGATTCTGTCCGCGGTGGGTTGCGGTTGCGGGCTTGCCGCGGCCTTTGCGCTGACACCATTCATGAAATCGCTGCTGTTTTCTGTCAGCCCTTCCGACCCGCTTACATATCTAGAAATGTCGGCGAGTTTGATCTTAGCCGCGGCACTCGCCAGTTACCTTCCAGCGCGGAAAGCAGCTAAGATCGACCCGATCGAAGCGTTACGGGCGGAGTAGCAAGACCCGCGATTTCTCTGTACCCAGCACCGACGTTTCGACCAAGGGCCCTTCCGGGACCAGCGAGTGCTTGCTGCGCTGAAGGCCGCACAATACTCGAACGGCGGACGCGTAGCCGAAGACATCCGAGCGCTTCTTGATATCGCGAGGAATGCCGGAGGGTGTGTTTTCGACATTCGATAACATCCGAACCTATGACCACCCTGATCCTGACTCTCTGCCTGCTGTTTGCGTCCAGCAGTCTGTTCGCCCAGAAGCCTGGCTGGCAGGCATCTCCGGGTCACACGCAAGTGCCGATCTGGCCAAGTACTGCACCCGACGCACAGTTTGGTCCGGCGGCCAACACCGAAACCTCGAAAGGGGGAGAGGTCGACAACGTCTCACGGCCGACGATGACGGTCTATTCGCCCAAGGGAAAGAATACTGGCGTTGCAATCGTCGTGTTTCCTGGCGGCGGATATCAGGTTCTGGCCATTGATCTCGAAGGCACGGAGGTCTGCGGCTGGCTTACTTCACACGGGATCACGTGTGTGTTGCTGAAGTACCGCGTACCGCATTCGGGGCCGTTCTGGAACCAGCGATGTGGTTGTTACAACAATACGAAACGCTCGATGGCCCTCGAAGATGCGCAGCGGACGGTCGGGCTGGTGCGCTTGCACGCTGCGGACTATCGTGTCGATCCGCACAAGGTCGGGGTGCTTGGATTCTCGGCAGGCGGGCATTTGGTGGCAGCGATCAGCGCGCACTTCGGTAAACGTTTATACGCGGCGGTTGATGCGGCCGACAAAGTAAGCTGCCGCCCGGATTTCGCGGTGGCTCTTTACCCCGGGCATCTGTGGGTTTCCGACAACAAGTTTGAGTTGAATCCGGAGGTTCCGGTCACCCGCAATACGCCGCCTACGTTCTTGCTGCAGGCCGAGGATGATCCCGTCGACAATGTCAACAACTCTCTGGTCTATTACATCGCGCTGAAGAACGCCGGGGTTCCAGTAGAAATGCACTTGTACGCGGAAGGCAAGCATGCTTTTGGGCTCCGTCCCGCGAAGTTTCCAGTAACGCGATGGCCTGAGCTGGTTCAGACCTGGCTGCGAACCATCGGCATGATTTCCGAGTAGTGATGTGGGGCGGTTCGTTCCGAAATTCCGCTCTATCCCGCTGAAAACACATGCCGAGCTGGAGATTGGCTTCGTTTCGCAAAAAGGCCCGGATGGCACGGGCTCGGGTTCGTTCCGTAAAGCCGAATACCATAGTTGGAAGCTGAATCCGCACTTGGCCAACAATTTCCTCGAACCTGCATTTGCATGAACAGTTCCCGTCACCAACATAACTTTCGAATCGGTCTGTTCGGCATTGGCCTCGATGCGTACTGGGTCCAGTTCGCGGGTTTAAGAGAACGTCTCGAGACTTACATTGCTGAGGTTGAGAAGCGCATTGCTCAATCGGGCGCCGAGGTAGTGAACTTACACCTGATTGACACGCCTGAAAAAGCAATCGACGCAGGCCATCGATTCCGCGAGGCGGACGTCGACATCCTCTTACTCTATGTGACTACCTATGCGCTCTCGTCCACAGTGCTGCCGGTAGTGCGCCGTGCGAAGGTCCCGGTGATCGTACTCAACCTTGCGCCGGGGCCGGCGATCGATTACACATCATTCAATCGCCTGCCGGATCGAACGCAGATGACGGGCGAGTGGCTCGCCTGGTGTCAGGCATGCCCGGTGCCGGAGATCGCGAATGTGTTCCGGCGGTCAGGAATCCCGTTCTTTCAAGTGACCGGAATGCTGCATGACGATCCGGCAGCCTGGAGCGAGATCGACGACTGGATTCAGGCCGCCCGCGTCGCGCATACGATGGAGCACAACCGCTTGGGTCTGATGGGACATTACTACGGTGGAATGCTCGATATTTACTCCGACTTGACCCGGCAATGCGCAGTCTTTGGCGGTCATATCGAGTTGCTGGAAGTCGACGAGCTGGCCGATCTTTGCGAGCAGACCAGTCCCGAGCAGATCAACGAGCGCGTAGCTGAGTTCCACGATGTCTTCGATGTGCAGAGCGACTGCCCGGCGGATGAGTTGAGGCGTGCTGCCAAGACCTCCCTGGCGCTCGACTGGCTGGTTGAAAAACACGACCTTGGGTCGATGGCCTACTATTATCGGGGCACAGGTGGTTCGGCAAATGAGGACGCTATCAGTTCCATCATCTTGGGAACTAGCCTGCTGACTGCTCGCGGCATTCCGGTAGCCGGCGAATACGAAGTAAAGAATGCGCAGGCAATGAAGATCATGGACGCGTTTGGCGCGGGCGGATCCTTCACCGAGTACTATGCAATCGACTTTGCCGACGATGTAGTTTTGATGGGGCACGATGGGCCGGGACACCTGGCGATCGCGCAAGGCAAAACCAAGGTGCGGCCGCTCTCGGTCTATCACGGAAAGATTGGCCGGGGGCTGTCGGTTGAAATGTCGGTAAAACATGGCCCGGTAACTTTGCTCGCCGTGGTTGAGACCGGCGATAGACGAATTCAGCTTCTGATCGCCGAAGGCGAGTCGGTGCCGGGACCGATTCTCGAGATCGGGAACACGAATAGCCGCTATCGTTTCCCTGTCGGCGCGCGCCGCTTCATCAATGATTGGAATGCTTACGGTCCGGCACATCACTGCGCCATCGGTGTGGGCCATATCAGCGGTAAGCTGCAGAAGCTGGCCGCGCTGTTGAACGTTGAGGCAGTACGCGTCTGCTGAATACAAGGGTGCATACAGATGATTCGAAGCTCCAGCATGATGTGGGTTTTGGCGCTCGCGGGTGTAAGCCCGGTTTGGTGCCAGAAGGTCGAAGTGCAGTGGGATAAACTCGTCCACGTCTCGTCCACGGTTCCGACCTTGCAGGTAGTGGTCAATCCACCACTGCGGCCCGGTTCTCCGATTCACGATCGCGTCTATTCTGATCTGCAGAAGTTCGGCTTCGATTATGTGCGCTACGTGCCCTGGTTACCGTATCCGAAGCTGGGGGTGGCTGAGCTGGAGCCGCCTGCAAACGGGAAAACTTCTTGGGACTTTTCGCTGATCGATCCGATGACTCTGGATTTCCTCCGCGCCACCGAGGGACACCCCAGGATTCTGAACTTCAGCACCATCCCGGCATGGATGTTCAAAACACCAAAGCCGATTGAATACGCGCAGGACCCGGACCAATTCACATGGGACTACACCAAAGGCACTGAGTTGCGCGACCCGTCATTGAAAGAACTTGGCGATTACTATGCGCGACTAGTGAGCTGGTACGTAAACGGCGGGTTTACCGACGAGTTCGGGAAGCGGCACCAATCCGGACACCACTTCAAAATCGACTATTGGGAAGTCTTGAATGAGCCGGATCTGGAACACAATACAACGCCCGAGCAATACACGGCCCGGTACGATGCCATCGTGTCCGCCGTCAAGCGGATCTCTCCGGAAACGAAATTCGTCGGGCTCGCGATGGCCTTCACTAACAATCCCCGCATGTATGAGCATTTCCTGGACCCGAAAAACCACAAGCCGGGAATTCCGCTCGACATGATTTCGTATCACTTTTATGCGGTGCCAACGCCCGATCAGACTTCCGAGATTCAGCAATACACCTTCTTCGAGCAGGCGGACCGCTTCATCGCGACCGTTCGTTACATTGAAGCTTTCCGGCAGCGTTTATCGCCCGGGACTCGGACGACGATAGACGAGATCGGCTCGATATCCGCCGACGACCTGGCTCAAGGACAGCCCGGACATGTGACCGCTCCCATCCCGGAGTCCTATTGGCATCTGTCCGGAGCTACCTATGCCTACGTGTTCGGGCAACTGGCAACACTGGGAATTGATGTCGCGGGTGAATCGCAGCTGGTCGGGTATCCGACACAGTTTCCGAGCGTTTCCATGGTGGATTGGAATACCGGCGCGCCCAATGCCCGCTATCGGGTGCTCGAACTGTTGAAGCACAATTTCGGCGGCACTTATAAGGTTGTCCAAACCGAAGCTGGAAGCCCGTATGTTTATGCTCTGGGCTTCGTCACGGGTGAGGGAAAACGCCGCTTACTGCTTGTGAATAAACGCGATCGCGATATTGAATTGACGCTCCCTGCCGGTGCCCAGGAGGTCGAATTCGTCGATCAGACCACAAGAGACCAGGCACCCCGAAAGGAGCCCGCACCATCGGGGATGTTTACATTGCGGGCTCTTGGGGTGGCGATTATTGGCTTTGGCTGATAGCTTAGAGCCTATACATTCTATGACTTGCCCGTTTTGCGGCTACCGGGAGGACCGGGTCATCGACTCGCGCGAAAGCAAAGAAGGCGATGTCACCCGGCGCAGGCGGCAATGTCTGTCCTGTGAACGTCGCTTTACGACATACGAACGGTGCGACGAAGTGCCGTATATGGTCATCAAAAAAGACGGGCGGCGTGAAAAGTTTGACCGCCAGAAGGTCCTGAACGGGCTTCTGCGAGCCTGTGAAAAACGGCCGGTCAGCATGGGCAAGCTGGCGCAACTGGTGGACGAGGCGGAGTCGGCACTGCTCGAGAATCCGGAGCGGGAAATGGCCTCAACCCTGATCGGAGAGCTCCTGATGAAACGCTTGAAGGAGCTGGACAAGATAGCTTACGTCCGGTTCGCCTCAGTGTACCGGGATTTTCAGGACGTAGGGGAATTTCTGAGCGAACTGAAAACCTTGTGACCGTCGAGACCGTCTAAAAGGAGCGCACAGCCCGATTGTGAAGAAGCAGAGGGCAGGCGGACGTAAGATTTTCCAGGCGTTAGGCAGATTTCTCACCGGCCTGGAGCGGTATCTTTCCTGAAACCAATCACTTTCGCGAACATCTTCCTAAATAGGGTATTAACTTCAGCGTCAAAATCGGGTACAATTGGTGCGCACAATAGCTACAACGTTCGCACGCGTGTCCCCGCGAACGCAGCGGGCCCGGCGGAAGAGTATTCCAGTTCTCAAGCGAGAGGTTCATAGCAAAGTTTTGTCCAATTTTCGTTCTGGTCAGGCGTCCCCTTTTCCAAAGAGCGCACAGGCCGATTGGCTGGCCGTTGCGCGGCCGAAAGAAGTTAGTTGAGGATGTGCAAGTAGAGGTGATGAGGTAAGGTGGATCAATTCGAGGATCAATTTTTAGCCGACGGCCATGAAGGGCTAGCTCTTCCGTTTGACGAGGATGCTAACTTCTTCCACCCGGAAGAGGTGCAGGACGAAGACTTTCATGGCGCGCAGCCGGTAGAGGAGTCGATTTACACCGACGACCCGGTACGCGTGTATCTGCGCGAGATGGGTTCGGTGCCGCTGCTGACGCGCGAGGGCGAAGTGACGCTGGCGCGCAAGATGGAGCGCGGCAAATTGCGGATGCAGAAGGCGATCAGCCGGTCGCCGCTGATCCAGGCGATCGTATTCGAGTTCGCCGAGTTGATCCGAAAGGGCGCCGAAGATCTCGACAGCTACGTAGACTTTGGGCCGTCGGACATCGAGGAAGGCAGCGCTGCGGATGTGAAGCGCCGCAGCGAGATTGCCGAGCTGTTCATGCTGTATCTGGCGGCACACAAGAAGCTGCAGCAGACCACGGACAGGTTCGCAGCGCAGCCGGCTGCCAACAAGAAACTGCGCAAGAAGTGGGCAGGTAAGGTAGCGCGCGCGAAGGTGGAACTCTCGCGCTCACTGCGAACGATTCCCTTCAACCTGGCGCGCTGGAAAGAGTTTGTCCGCACCATCGAGAACACGGTCGAGGAGATGTCCGTTATGGACGCCGAGGCCAGAAAGCTCGAAAACAAGAATACCGTCACGGCCCAGACACGCGTCAAGGAACTCAAGCGCGATCTGAAGAAAAAAGAGAACGAGGCGGACGCTTCGCTGCCCGACCTGAAGCACAGCCTTTCGGTGATCCGGCACGGCGAAGTGGAGGCCGAGCGGGCGAAGAAGGACCTGGTGGAAGCGAACCTCCGCCTGGTGGTGTCGGTTGCCAAAAAGTACGTCAACCGTGGACTGCATCTCCTCGACCTGATTCAGGAGGGCAACATTGGCCTGATGCGCGCCGCCGATAAGTTTGAGTACCGGCGCGGCTACAAGTTCTCAACCTACGCGACGTGGTGGATCCGGCAGGCGATTACGCGGGCCATTGCGGACCAATCGCGCACCATCCGTATTCCCGTTCACATGAACGAGAGTATGAACAAGTTCCTGCGCGCCACGCGCGAGCTGGAGAAGGAACTGGGGCGCGCTCCGACAAACGACGAGATCAGCCGGCGCATGGACATCCCGGTTGAAAAGGTCCAGAAGCTGAAGACCATCTCTCGCGATCCGGTCTCGTTAGAGACCCCGGTCGGACGAGATGGTGAATCGGCGCTGGGCGACTTGATCGAGGACCGCTGGGTGGGATCGCCGGTGGACGCGGTCATCGACTCGAATGTCCGCGATGAGACGGCAAACATCCTGAAGACGCTGTCGCCCAAGGAAGAGAAGGTCATCCGGCTCCGGTTTGGCATCGGGTGTGAGCGCGAGCACACGCTGGAGGAGATCGGCCAGGAGTTCGACGTGACGCGGGAACGGATTCGCCAGATCGAGGCGAAGGCGCTCCGGCAGCTCCGGTCGCCGGAACGGGCGCGGCATTTGCGGGCGCTGCTAGCCGCGCGATAGTAGCAAAATCCACAGGCCAGAGTACGAAGAGGGTCAGGCATCATGCCTGGCCCTTTTTCTGCGCCTTGACGTACCCCCAGAAATCTCCTAGAAATGGAATATTCCCCGCCGGGTTATATGGCGATTTATACGATCTAACTCTAGATCCCATTGATTGTAGAGGTGTTACGAGTTGGTCTGGCGATTGCAAGTAAGGTCAGATAACGAAGTCTAAAGCCTCTCGTGTTTTCACCTACAGAACAAAAGCACTGAGGGGGAAGGAAAGTAATGAAAGCAAACAGAACGCTTCTGCCGTTGTTGTTAGGTGCAGTGGCGCGGGTTCGAACACCCCTGCTGAGCACGGCGTTTGCGGCGATCTCAATTTCAGCATTGTATGGCCAAAGCATCACCTCTGGCGACATCACCGGCACAGTTAAAGATCCGACCGGCGCTATTGTTCCGGGTGCGACCGTAACTCTCAAGAGCGTCGATACCGGCGAAATGAGAACGCAGACGGTCACCGGGTCAGGTGAGTATCGGTTCACAACCCTAAAACCAGGAAATTACCAGCTTTCGGTGGCGAGCCCGGGTCTGGTTTCGGACACGCTCGCGATGGCGGTGGCGATCGGGCAGGTCCAGACTGCTGATCTCATCTTGAAACCGCAGTCCTCGACACAAGTTGTTCAGGTCACCGAGACGGTTCCACTGCTGCAGAACGACAACGCCAATCTGGCGACGACCTACGACAGTGTGCAGTTGGAGAATCTCCCGGCTCCGGGCAATGACATGACCGCGTATGCGTTTTCCGCTCCGGGTGTCACCATCAGCACGGGCGGCGGTTACGGCAATTTCTCGGCGTTCGGATTGCCCGGTGTCGCCAATCTGTTCACGATCAACGGGAACGACAACATGGACCCGTATCTGAACCTCAACAACTCGGGCGCAAGCAATCTGACGCTGGGCGCAAATGAAATCTCAGAAGCGGCAGTAGTATTGAACGGATATACCGGACAGTATGGCCGCCAAGCCGGCGCCAACGTGAATTACGTCACCAAGTCGGGGACGAATGACTTTCACGGCAATGCTGCCTGGTATTACAACGATCGTGTGCTGAATGCGAATGACTGGTTCAATAATTCGAGCAGCACTGCACGTCCGTTCTCGGTTTCCAACGAATGGGCTGATTCAATTGGCGGGCCGATCAAGCGAAACAAGCTGTTCTTCTTTTTCGACAATGAGGGATTGCGCTATGTCCTGCCTGGGGGCGGACCGGTGTATGTGCCGACAACCAATTTTTCGAATTTCGTGCTGAACAATCTTCAGACAAACACTGCCACTGCGGCCGCGACGGCGATTCCTTTTTATCAGCAGGCCCTCAAACTGTATGCAGGATCTTCCGGAGCAGGACGTGAAACCCCCGTTGCTGCGGCTCTCGATCCGGCGCTCGGATGCGGCGATATTCTTACCAACGGCGTGCCGAGCAAAGATGCAAAAGGCAACCCGGTTCCTGCTGATCCCGGTGCAGCCGCCGCGCTGGCTGCGGGCTTCGGAACCTCGCAGCCTTGCGCCGCGACCTTCCGCAGCACGGTAAACAATCTCAACACTGAGTGGTTGTTGGCCTCAAGAGTGGATTACGTGGTCGGCAGCAATGACCGGCTGTATTTCCGGTACAACATGGATCGCGGCGTGCAGGCAACCGGAACCGATCCGATCAATTCTGCATTCAACGCCAACAGCATTCAGCCGTCTTACGGCGGCCAAATGGGCTGGACGCGTACCATCGGCGCCAACATGGTAAACCAGTTGCTGCTCTCAGCATCGTACTACTCGGCGATTTTCGGCCCTCCAAACCTAGCGAATGCCCTAAAGACCTTCCCAACCACGTGGGCATTCGGAGACGGGCTGTATTCGAATCTGGGTGGATCCGACAATGCGTATCCGCAAGGGCGCAAAGTAAGACAATGGCAGCTTGTGGACGATTACTCAATCATCCATGGCACGCATACCTTCAAGTTCGGTACTAACATTCGCAAGAACTTCATTAGCACGTATGCATACGGCGCCAATACCAGTGGACTCTTTACGTTCAATTCAATGACGGATTTCCTGAATGGAAATCTGGCGAACGGATCCACCTACGCCCAGGCATTTACCGGAATCGGAGCCGAGCCGTTGACAATGTACAGTGCCGGTTTTTATCTGCAGGACGAATGGAAGGTTCGGCCGAATCTCACGCTCACGCTGGCGGCGCGGTTCGACCGCAACAGCAACATTCAGTGCGCGGGCGGGTGCTTCAATGAACTGATGGGGCAGCCGTTCGCTCAGGTCGTGCACTCGGCGACAACGCCGTACAACGCTGTCATTCAGACTGGTTTGAAGCACGCATTCCCGGATGTGGAGCCGATCGTGGTTGCGCCGCGTGTCGGAATGGCGTGGAACGTAACGCACTCGACTGTGCTTCGTGGCGGATTCGGCATCTTCTCGGATCTTTACCAAGGCTTAATCGCCGACCGTCTGATCACCAATTCGCCGGCAGTGGCCTCGTTCACCACAAATTCCGGGACTGTTGCGCTCGGCGATCCGAACAGCGCGTTTGCGGCCGTAGCGAACTCGAATGGGGCATTTCGCAGCGGTTTTGCCAATGGCGCAACTCTGGCGCAGCTGAATGCCAGCGTGCCGCTAGGCTTCTCGCCGCCGAATTTCAACACCGTTGCGAACAAGCTGTACAATCCCAAGTACTACGAGTGGAACTTCGAAATCCAACAGGGATTCGCGAACAACTACATGTTGTCGCTGAACTATGTCGGCAACCGCGGTTATCAGGAACTGAATCAGACTCTCTTTGGAAACGCTTATGCGGCGAACGGCTTCCAGGGCCTGCCGACGAGTGCTCCCGATCCGAGATTCGGAGAAATTCGGAATTTGAATAACGACGGCTGGTCCAACTACAACGGCTTAGTTGCCGCTCTGCGCTGGAGAGCCACAACATCCTTCTCAGGCAGCTTCTCGTATACCTGGAGCCATGCGCTCGATACCTGTTCGAATGACTGCCTGGAGCCGTTCAATGCTCTCACTGACGTAAGTCTGCGTTACCAAGTGAGCCCGCTTGGTTTGCCGGGCCTGAACTATGGCAGCGCCGACTATGATGTTCGGCACTCGCTGAACGCGAACTATGTTTACACCGTTCCGACCACGTATTTCCAGAATGGATTGCTGAAATCGATTTTGGGAGGTTGGACGGCCGCGGGCACGGTCTACTTCCACAGCGGTTATCCCTTTAGCATTGTAGATAGCAGTGTGCGGAGCAAGAACGGCGTTAAGAACGCTGCGGGAATTGCTACGCAATCGTTCCTCGCGGATGCCCTGGGTGGTTCGATCAATACGACGTGCAGCACGCCGAATGTCGCATGTTTTAGCCCGGCATCGTTTGCAGCGGCTTCCGTGCAGAACAATTTCGGCAACATCGGCCGGAATTCCTTCCGCGGTCCCGGCTACTTCGATACCGATCTGAACGTGAGCAAGACGTTTGCGGTTCGCGAACGCTACAAACTGCTGATCGGCGCATATTTCTTCAACGTTCTGAACCATCCGAATTTCGATCTGCCCGTGAACAACATTGCAAATGGTAGTTTCGGACAGATTCAGAGCACTGTATCGGCGCCGACGAGTGCCTACGGGTCATTCCAGGGCTCGGCGGTTTCCGGACGCGTCATTCAAACGCAGGTGAAGTTTACGTTCTAGACAAAGAAAAGCAAGCGCTAAAGAGGGGGGCTTCGGCTCCCCTTTCGCTTTTTAACGAACGGTTCTTCTCGCGTAGGGTATCTGGAGGGCTGTTCATACTAGCAGTCGAAAAATATAAGGGGGGCTCAAATGCATTTTAACAAGCTACTAACGGGTGCAGGATTTGCGGTGCTCGTAATGCTGTGCTCTCGGCTGACGGCACAGTCTCTCGTCACGGGCGGCATCGAAGGAACCGTGAAGGATCCAAGCGGCGCGGTTATCTCAGGGGCCAATGTCACATTGACAAGTCAGGAAACGAATGCAGTCGCGACAGACATTACTAATTCGTCCGGACAGTATCGCTTTTCACTTTTGAAGCCTGGACGTTACACAATTGCTGCGACTCAATCCGGATTTGAGAAATACGAGCGCCCGGTGAATGTTGCCGTGGGCCAGGTGATCACCGCCGATGTAGCCCTGTCGGTCGGCCAGTCCACGCAGACCATTGAGGTCTCGACAGACGTGCCTCTGATCAGCACGGAACCGGCGCAGACCACTACATTCAACGCCGCACAAGTGGCACTGCTACCCAGTGGAGGCGGAGACATCACAAACATTGCGTTTACTGCCCCAGGAGTGGTGGTAAACGTGACCGGTGGATATGGGAACTTTACGGCGAATGGCCTGCCGGCGACATCCAACCTGTTCACGGTTAACGGCGAGAACGACATGGACCCGTATTTCAATATCAACAATTCGGGTGCCAGCAACCTCACGCTCGGCCAAAATGAGATTCAGGAAGCGACAGTTTCTACTCAGCCTTATGGAGCACAGTTCGGTCAGCTTTCGGGCGCTCAAGTGACGTATGTCACAAAATCGGGCACGAATCAGTTTCATGGAAACGCCATTTACTTATGGAATGGTCGCGCTCTGAACTCGAACGACTGGTTCAATAACTTCTATGGCGAGCCGAAGCCATTCTCGAATCAAAATCAGTGGGCCGACTCAGTTGGTGGACCGATCATTCACGACAAGACGTTCTTCTTCTTCGACAACGAAGGGCTGAAGTTTGTCATTCCTAATGTGGACAATGTCAAGATCCCCACTCCCGCCTTCGCGAACGCAGTGCTGACCAAGCTCCAGACGGTGGCTCCCTCCGAAATCTCTACGTACCAGAAGATGTTCAACCTCTGGGCGAACACCCCAGGATCTGCCAGTGCGCAACCCATATCGCGGCAGTTGCGCAGGACTGACGGCAACCTCGCTCCCCGGGTTCAATCCGACCTCGAGCATTTGCGCACAACAATTTAACGCGACGCCGACGGCTTTGGCTTCCGAGTGGATTCTTGCGTTTCGTATCGATCAGAAGCTCGGCGACAAAGACAACGCCTATTTCCGATACAAGCAGGACCATGGCATACAACCGACGACCATTTCGCCCATCAGTCCCAATTTCGATGCTCTCTCGAAGCAACCGTCCTGGGATACGCAACTCAACGAGACGCATGTCTTCGGTCCCCGAGCCTCGAATTCCTTCATGGCCACTCTGAGCTACTACTTCGCGCTTTTTGAGCAGAACCAGCAGCTTGCGGCGAGCACGTTTCCTTATGACATCACAACCAGCGGAACTGTGCCGTTCAGCGGCTTTAACAACCTGCACGACTTTCCGCAGGGCCGCAACATTACGCAGTATCAGTTCATCGATGATTACGCGTTGACGCTCGGTAACCACAACCTAAAGTTCGGTGCAAATTACCGACGGTATGATGTGAGTGACCATAACTTCTTCTACAACTCGCCGCTGGTGTACTTTGGTAATGCTTCGAATACGTTAGATCAGTTCACCAACGGCTTGGCGTATCAGTACCGGCAAGCGCTGAATATGTCGAGCGATGTGCCGATCGCCATGTGGGGGCTAGGCGTTTACGGCATGGACGAGTGGGCGCTTCGGCCCAATCTAAAGCTGACGTTGGCTCTCCGGGCGGAGCGCAACTCGAACCCCGTGTGCCAGACGAACTGCTTCGCCAATCTTAAAGGGCCGTTCAGCAGTCTCGCCAGCTACACCAATGCGAACCCCGGAAGCGTTCCCTATAGCGCTGATCTCGCTTATAACCAACATCAGGCGTTCCAGGGTGTAGATGCTATCGATTTATCCCCGCGCATCGGTTTCTCATGGTCACCCATGAGCAACAACAAGACGGTGCTCAGCGGCGGTTTCGGTATCTTCTACGATTCGCCGCCGGAGGGTGTAATCGACGATCTACTCAGCAACCCTCCCGTGTCAGTCGCGATTCGTGTACGGCCAGCAGGTGGCGTGCAGCCTTTTGCTCCCAACGGGGGGGCAGCTATCTGGGCGGCATCCGCGCAGGCCTTTAACATCAATGACACATACACTCAAATCGCCTCGGCAATGCACGCATTGGGTTCAACCTTTGCGGCTCCTTCGGTGACCGGCATCATCGGCACCTTTCATGCGCCGGAATGGCAAGAATGGAACCTGCAGTTACAGCAGCAGATCAACAACTCTCTCGTGCTGGTCATGAATTATGTGGGAAATCACGGTGTGAGGATTCCTTATACAAATACATTCCCCAACGCGTTCGATGAGTACGGATTATTTCCTGGAGTCTCCGCAATACCGACGGCCGCCCCGGTTCCAAACTATGGTGTAGTAACGCAAGTGCAAAGCGGAGCGGTTTCCAATTATAACGGCCTGACAGTAACACTGCGCAAGCAGTTCTCTCACGGCTTCGCCGGCCACTTCAATTACACGTGGTCACATAATCTAGACGAGGTGTCGAACGGCGGAATCTTCACGTACGGCGATTCAATTCTCGGACAAAATAATCCGTCCAGTTTGTATGCCAGTAACTACGGAAATTCCGACTATGATATCCGCCACAATATCAGCGCGGATCTTCTCTACAATCCTGGCTTCCACTTCTCCAACAGGTTGCTGAACGAAGCTTTGGGTGGATGGCAATGGGGCTTCAAGGTGTTTTGGAGGACGGGCCTGCCGTTCTCGGTCACTGACAGCAATCTCGCCGCAGGAAATTACGGCGGCGTGTTCTTCGCAGAGCCTCTCGCGGGAGGACCGACACAATCCAGTTGCGGCGCGTCGAGCGCGACAGTGCCGTGCCTGAATGCCAGCCAATTTCTGGATACGAGTACCTTTAACGGCTACACCAATTTCCCGACCGGCGGCCGCAATACCTACCGAGGACCTCACTACTTCGATACGGACATGTCGCTCTTCAAAAATTTCAAGATCACCGAGCAGGTCTCGTTCGGTCTTGGAGCCCAAGCGTTCAACGTGTTTAACCACCCGAACTTTGGTTTGCCGGATTCCGGCCTCGGCGATTCAACGTTTGGCCTGATCTCGGGAATGGCTGGCGTGCCGACCAGCCCGTACGGCAATTTCCTCGGATTCGATTCATCGATTCGAACCGTACAAGTTTCCGGCAAGATCACGTTCTAATTTCGCTGAAGATGTTTTTCGAAGGGGACTCGCCTCGGCGGGTTCCCTTGGCTTCACAGGTGTACTCGAATATCGTTTGTTCCAAGCGAAGCCACGGGGGCAGGTCCCGCGGGCGATCACTTTGAATTCGCTGGTGAGAGTTTCTGAGAGCCGGCTGAGAGCGCAAAAAGAAGAGCACCTTCAGCTGGCTCTTTTGTCTCTGCCGTGGCAAATTTCACCGTAAGATACGTTCGAAACCCGTCGCGCGTTAGCTTTTCGTTATCTAAATTTTCCCTAACCCGACGTGGGATCGAGTCTCGATCTCATCCAATTTGCGATAAGCTAGTCGCAATTAGGGGTTATTTAGGGGCATGAATCGTTTCTTTAGACGGACCGCTTTGGGCTGCGCTCTGCTGTGTTGCGCCGCCTTCGCTATTCAGGCGCAAACTGCAGGCATCACGGGAACCATTACCGACGCGACGGGAGCGGGCGTGCCAGGCGCCACATTATCCGCCAAAAGCGTCGCGACCGGAGCCATTCGGACAGCCACCACCGACAACTCCGGAACCTATTCGCTACCAAATGTGCCGGTCGGCCGGTACGACGTCACCGTCCAGAAGTCCGGCTTTGCTCCCCTGAACTTTCAAAGCGTCGAAGTCAGTGTGGGTCAGACTCTGACGCTGAACGGGACGCTCGCGCTGGGGGCGGTTTCACAGGCTGTCGAAGTGGCGGGTTCAACGGTTCCCACCATTGATCTCGAAGACGCGCAGATCAGCAACCTGGTCGATCAGAGGCGGATCACCGAATTACCACTCATCACTCGTGATCCGTACTCGCTTGTTTTGCTATCGCCCGGAGTCGAACAGACGTCGAGCGCGCTGGGCGGTTTTTCGGTCAACGGGCAGCGAGATCGAAATAACAACTTCCTGCTTGATGGCGTGGACAATAATGATGCCTCGGTTCCGGGTATTCCGGGCGGCATCAGTACCATTAACCCAGATTCCACCGAGCAGTTCCGCGTGATCACAAACAATTATCTGCCCGAGTTTGGACGAAATTCCGGTGCGATTGTGGATATTGTGACTCGCAGCGGGAGTAATCAGTTCCATGGGAATCTATTCGAGTTCAATCGAGTGAATGCGCTGGCGGCGCGCGATTACTTCAATCCCACACCCGACCCGCAAAATCCGTTCGTGCGCAATCAGTTTGGTGGATCGCTGGGCGGTCCCATCATCAAAGACAAGACGTTCTTCTTCGTGAACACCGAGTGGGACCGTTTCCGTACGACTCTGACGAACCAGTCGATCGTTCCCACAGCGGCATTCAAAACCGGAGTCTTCAACTACAACGGCCAGCAGATCAACCTGGCGAATCCGGCATCGCCGAACAACGCCGAGGGATTGGCGCTCGATCCGACGATGCAGAAGATCCTGTCGCTTTATCCGAATCCTAACGGGCCATCTGTGGACTCCATACGCGGCATTTACTTCTTCCCCACGAGCACGCCTCAAAACGATGCCAACGTGACGTTTCGCCTCGATCACCGCCTCGGCGAAAAATACAGCTTCTTCGCGCGTTATATCTACAACGGCCTGACGGTCGGAAATTCCACAGATGAAATCTTTCCAGGTGTCGGCGGAGTGGCAACGGGTCAGCAGAGCCATAACGGCACCTTTAA
The DNA here is from genome assembly GCA_963842195.1 of uncultured Acidobacteriaceae bacterium. Classification (GTDB taxonomy): domain Bacteria; phylum Acidobacteriota; class Terriglobia; order Bryobacterales; family Bryobacteraceae; genus Bog-105. Next base: position 335,729 of record CAWJFN010000013.1, on the reverse strand, counting down.
CTTCATCGCCGCGCTGCGTCCGAATCTAGTGAATGAATTCCGCTTTGGATTGAACCGCACGGATGACCTGTTCACGTGCAATGGGCACAATCTGATCGATCAGACCGGCACTCTGGATCCGTTTGGGTTCGGTACGGATTACAGTTTCGATCAATCGACCGGGGTGCCTACAATCGCGAACTTTGCATGCGGCGCACTGGGTGACAGCAATGGGCAGTTTCGGCGCGCGGGCACTTGGGACTACGTAGATCAATTGTCCTGGGTCAAAGGGAAGCACAGCATTAAAGCCGGCGGTGAGTTCCGCTACGTTTACGACAACGGATACGACGCGTTCGGGTCGCGGCCGGTAGTGGACTTTAAGGCCTACGGTTTTTTTGGATTGCCAATTGTCAACGTGGGTGGTGCGTGTGACGGAAGTAGCGGCACGAACTGCGGAGACGAGGTTCTCCAGACGATGGCCGCTGCTCTGCTCGGAGTGCCGGGCACTCAGTCGCAAACCCAATTTTTCAACGCTAAAGGCACTCGGACGGCGACCGATTTTCGCAGGTTCGTGCAACACGAGTACGGCGCGTTCATTCAGGATCAGTGGAAGATCCAGTCGAATCTTACCTTGGAGCTCGGCTTGCGCTACGAGTTCGATGGAGTTCCGTTCGAGCGGAATGGAAATCTTTCGAATCTTCTGAATCAGCAGGCGTGGGACACACCGCCGATAACGTTTCAGACCGTCGGACCCGGCACCGGTCGTCAGATCTACTCGAATGACAGTCTCGATTTCGAGCCGCGCCTCGGGCTAGCCTGGGATCCCTTTAAAGATGGTAAGACGTCGGTGCGCATGGGATATGGAATCTTTCATGACCGAGTGTTCGGAAACCTGTTCACGAATCTGAAAAGTGATCCGCCGTTCATTGCTGGAGTCCAGAATCTTGTCAACCCAGGTGTGCTGCAAACGACTCTCGGCGCCCTTAGCGCACCGGCGACGCAGCCGGCTCCGTCCGCATCCGTTCCGGACGATAGTTTGCTCAGCGGGATTACGATTCTAGACAAGAATTTGAGGACTCCCTACACGCAATCCTGGAACGTCGGGATTCAACGCCAGTTGGGGGGTGGAATGGCGCTGGAGGTTGACTATGTTGGCTCCGGCACTCACCGGCTGTTCCGTTCTGTGGACGGAAATCCGCCGCTTCCCGCCCTTGTGGCTGCCGCGCACGCCGATGGTTCGTTGCCGCTTAATATTTCTGGAGGCGCGTTGCGCTTCGGACCTCTCGGCAATCCACCCCTGCCGCAGGTTACGGGAAACCTCGCCTTCGAGGAACCGGTGGTTGTGAAATCTATTGGCAACGGAACGTACAACGGCCTGCAGAGCGTGTTTAACAAACAGTTTGGCCATGGCATGCAGTTCCAGGCGGCGTACACGTGGTCGCACGCGATCGACGATGCGGCCGATCCGCTGGTCGCAACGGCAGGAAACCGCAACATTGCGCGAAACTCGTTCAACTTGAAGGAGGAGCGTGGAAGTTCCGACTACGACCTGAGACACCGCCTGATTGTCAACTATGTTTTGGAAATGCCGTTCGGACCAGGGCACACGCATTTCAGCCAGGGTCTCGCGGCTCGGGCTCTGGGCGGCTGGGAACTCTCGGGCCTTTCGGCTTTTCAGAGCGGTACTCCGTTCGACATCTATAGCTTCCGGGATTCCGAGTACACGGGGCTGAGCAATCGCCCTGACATCATCGGCAATCCATCCAATCCGCCAGGCTCGCCACGAAACCAGGTCGGCCCTCCGATAACGGCTTTCGCCGTGCAGCCCTTTGGGAGGCCGGGGAATCTGGGCCGGAACGTCTTCACGGGACCACGCTACTACGATACTGACCTGAACCTGGTGAAGAATACGCACTTTGGTGAGCGCTACAACCTGCAGTTCCGCGCCGAGGTGTATAACATCTTCAATCGCATCCAGTTCTCGCAGCCAGGGGCGTCAGGGGACACATTGTCCTCACCCGGCACTTTTGGCCAGGCGCTGTCCACACTGACGCAGCCGGATGGAACGACGTCAGCACGTCAGATTCAGCTCGCGCTGAAGCTGATTTTCTAGAGCCACGATTCGCAGTCGAGGGTCAATTGGGGGTCCGGTCCGCCGGGCTCCCTTTCCGTTTTTGCGGGAACAACCGGCGGGAAAAGGTCTGCTTTGGACGATGAGAGACCTGAGGACCTACTCTTGCCTGAACTCGTTCGAACCAAAACCGACGTAGCCATTGTTGGAATTGAATTTCCCGAGGCGCATGCGACCAGAACTCCTGCGGTCCGAAAGCTATACTTGGCACTCCTGGTTGTGGCGTCGCTGAACGTATTTGCAGCTGCGGGAGCCGTAACCTTCTATCTGCTCACGCGCCGAGGGTAGCGGGTGCAATGCCGCGGCGCACGCTTGCCAAAAAGTCCAAATCTCCCTAAAGAAAAAATCGCCTGTTCGCCGATAAGAGTGGCAGGAGAACACATGCGGGTTCGACATATTGTTTTAGGATCTTTGCGCAGCGCTTTGCAAGCGAGTGTGTTGGCTGGGGCATTGTCACTATTGACCGCAGTCCCGGCACCTGCGGAAACGGTTCGCCTGACGGAGGAGAACGCTAAGATTCTGCAGAAAGTTCCGCCGGCCTATCCGCCCATCGCGCGCCAGATGCATTTGTCCGGAAAAGTGGTGCTGGACATGACTGTTGCAGAGGACGGAGGCGTGGAGAAGGTGGATGTAGTGTCGGGCAGCCCCATTCTGAGCAGCGGCGCGAGCGCGGCGGCCATGAAGTGGAAGTTTCAGCCGGTGCAGGCGGATGGAAAGCCGGCCAAGGCTATTGTCCGGATCACGTTCAACTTTACAGCCAGCTAAATCGTGTAGCTGGGTCCTCTACCCGGTGCATGCAACCAGCGTGTCCAGCACGGTAGTTGCGATCCTGTATTGTCCTTGTCGTGCCGGAGAAGGCAGCGGAATCCCTTCCGCCCGCCCGACGCGCCCGGCGATCGCTTCCTCGAGCGCGGAACGCCACTCATCCAGCGCTTCGAGCTTCTCGACGAGCTCGTCGTAATTCTCTTCCTTCTTCGCTGCGATGCATGTGCGCTTCCGTGTAGCAGGTTCATTACTCCACCCCCGCTGCAATCTTGAACACAGGTCTCCCAGAAACCGCAGTTTTTGCGCGAGCACAGGAAAGAGCCGCGGTTCGGTTTCACCACGCCCGCACGTATCTGGTCGAGCGTGATTGAATAGAGCCGTTCGGCGTGAAAGCGATCGGGCGGCGTGACATCGATCGTGTGCGAGTGCAGCCCAGTGTTAATCGTAACCATGAGGGCTGATGGTTCAAGAGCTGAGGCGACTAAACCTTCTTAAGCGCTTATGGTTCTGCTATTCTTTTGGCGTGGCTAAGAAGAATGAAGCCGCCTGACCGACGAAAAGAGGCGGGAAATCGCTCTCAAAGGCATGGCAGCCAGAAAGGCGAAGGCGAAGAAGTCGGGAAGAAATGACGGATACGCAGCTTTACTTAGCAATCGGTATTCCGTCGCTGCTGTTTGTGCTGAACTTCATTGCGATCCTCTGGCAGTCGCGCGGTCTGGAGCGTTCTTTCACTACTCGGGTCGATGCGCTCGAGCGCGTGATGAATGCCAAATTTGAAGCGCAAACACAGGGACTGCTGCGGGTTGAGCAGGTAATGGACGCGCGCCTGAAGCATCTCGAGGAGCGTTGATGATTAACTCCGACGAACTCGCCGTCTGCCTTGTATCGAACCGACTCCGCCATAAACCTCCCTACACCTTTGTCGTGCCTGCATTGGATTGACATTGTTCGCTCTATAAAGACTCGTCGCGGCGAACGTCTGCGCGGCCGTCCAGGTGTTCGCTCTCCCGGCGAAGCATAAGACGTATCGCTCTACGGCCCGCTCTCCAGGCCGCTAGCCCAGCCGTGTATCTGCGCCTGCGCAACGGTTCTATAGCCGACAACTCACCTGTTAATTAGACCGGACAACTCACATAAGAAATACTCGTTGCTTCGTGGTGAGCGAAGTGATAATATTCGCCCACAGACCGAAAGAGCGCATGGATGCAACCGGTTGCGCTCCGCAGCGAAAGGGGCGAATTCATGAGACGTTTGTTGTTCATCCTGGCGCTTCTACCACTTGCATCTGTTTGCGCCTTTGGTCAAGCGGCCAGCACCGGAGCGATATCGGGAACTATCACCGACGCTCAAGGCGCGGCTGTTCCCAGTGCTACGGTGACGGTCACTAATCAGGCGACAAACGTATCGCAATCTCAAGTCACGAACAACGCCGGCTTCTACTCGGCTGAATCACTTATAGCGGGCACGTACACGATCACAGTCGACAAGACCGGATTCCAGAAGGCAGTCGTCAAGGATTTCGTATTGGCTCCGGGCCAGCGCCTGCAGAACAGCCTTTCCTTGCAGACCGGTGATGTCAAAACGGAAGTCACTGTTGAAGCCACCGCCGTGCAGGTTCAGACCGAAAGCGGCCAATCAGGCGGGGTCATTAACTCGCAACAGGTTTCGAATTTGCTTTTGAATGGCAGGAATTATCAGCAACTCGGCATGTTGATTCCAGGGGTGAACAACACGGCGGGCGCGAGCGCACAAAACGGAGGCGGACTCACCGGCTCGACGACGCTGGTAGTGAATGGCCAGGGTGTCGACACATCTACTTACACGCTTGACGGCACTTACAACATGAACACCGGCAACATGACGAACATCAACATCCTTCCGCCCATTGACATCATCTCCGAATTTGAGGTGGCCAAGAACGCTTATAGCGCGAAGTATGGGATGGCCGGCGGCGGCCAAATCATGGCCGACACCAAGAGCGGAACGAAAGACTACCACGGAACACTATGGGAGTTCCTGCGCAATAACGCTTTTGATGCACGAAACTTCTTCCAGCCCACAGCTCCGACACTCCGCCAGAACATCTTCGGCTTCGAACTTGGCGGTCCCCTCACGATTCCCAAGCTCTATAACGGCCGGGAGCACCGTACATTTTTCCTCGCAAGTGAGGAGTGGCGCGTCATCCATAACGGTCTGGTCAACAGAGGATCTTTCATAACGCCGGCAATGATCGGCGGTAACTTCAGCAATAGCTTCACTCTCCCAACCGGCGGCCTGACCCTCGATGCCACCGGGCGAGCGCTTCTGGCGAGCGAAGGAAAAACGAATTGCATCCTCTCGGGTACTCAGTTGAATCCCGCTTGCCTCGACGCCAACGCAGCCGCACTTGCCCACGCATTCTTTCCGTCTTCGGGTCTTATCCCGAACCAGTTCGTCAACTACACGAATCCGATCAACGTCGAGCGGCTGAATCAGCGGGACGACACTTACCGGGTCGACCAGTACGTCGGTCAGAGGCTGGTGGTTATGGCACGCGCTATGTACGAAAACGTGAGCGACGATCTCCCGGATATGTCGGGATGGGGACCCAGCGGTGGCAATGGTAACGTGAATCCGGTAACCAAGGCCAATATCGGCACTACGGGCTTGAACGCGCTAGTTCGTTTGACAGCCACCATCAAACCTACGGTTGTGAACACAACCAGCCTGGTCGAGACATTCGATAAACCCCGGCTCCTCGGGCCCGGCGATGTAAACCCGGCCGGCGTGACGATTCCACAGGCTTACCCGGGCGCAGAAATCAACAATCGCCCGCCCCAGATTGCGATCACAGGCGGCTACGCGGGAATCGGCACTGCCACTTTGCCCGTCTTTGCCAGTGACGGCGAGGGCACTGTCTCGGACGACCTAAGCGTCGTCAAAGGCAAACACGTAATCCAGGCCGGCGCGCTGTATATCTTCGGAATCAAACGGCAAAACGCGTTCTCCAGCACAAACGGGGTTTTTACGTTCAATGGCGTGCACACCGGAGACCCGGCGGCCGACTATCTACTGGGTCTCGATTCCAGCTACAGCCAGCAGAACGTCGAACGCGAATATTATGATCACTACCGCCAGTTTGAACCTTACGTGCAAGACGACTGGAAAGTGAGCCACTCGCTGACCTTGAACCTCGGCGTGCGGTATTACTACTTTTCCTCCGATACCACCCAACTTCCGGTAAGCGATTTCTACGCGAATACTTACAATCCTGCTGAGGCTCCGCATGGTGCTGCCGAACGGTAATTACGCGCTGGGGCCGAATGGCCAGCCGGTCACCGCATCCGGAACCACAGCGAATCAGTTGACCGGCATGGTGGTTGCGGGAAAGAATGGCATTCCACCGGGGTTCTTTATATCCCGTAAGACGCTCTTTGCTCCCCGGTTCGGGTTTGCTTGGGATTTCTCGGGCAACGGAACGACGGTTATTCGCGGCGGCTTCGGCGTGGGATATAGCCGTACACCATTCAATATCGCCAATGGAAACGGCAATGCACTCACGAATCCGCCGTATCAAGCCACGGCGACAGTATTCAACAGCTCGCTGAGCAATCCTCTTGCGGGCACGGTCAGCGCGGCCTCGCCGCCTTCCATTTACCTGGTGCCGACTAACTTCCAGCCGGATGAACTCGAAAGCTGGAATCTGACAGTAGAACACCAGCTCTTTCCGGGCGCGGTCCTCAATCTCGCATATGTGGGAAGCGCCGCGCACCACCTGCCGGTCACCCAGGACATTAATTTCCCGTTGCCTGTTGCGACCCCCTTTAATACGTCGTGCCTTTCCCCTGGCGAAGGCGTCCCGCCGGGAGGCTTCAATTTCGACCCATGCCTGAATGCAAGCGTAGTAGCCACTCGCACCTACAGTCCATTTGTGCCGTACTCGGGTTACAACTCTATCGCGGGCGAAATTACCGATGGAGACTCGAATTACCACTCCTTTCAGACCGGCTTTACCTACCGCCGGAGCGCCACGACCTTGACCGCCGCCTATACGTACGGCAAAACTCTAACCGACGCCAATAATTCCGCTGGATCGACTACCGCCGGCGGTAGCACACCCCAGAACCCACGCAATCTGCGCGCCGACTACGGGCCAGCCGGCTTCAATCGAGAGCACATATTCACCGGGAGCTGGGTGTATCAACTGCCGTTCTTAAAGAACTCGACCAATGTTCTCGGAGAAATTCTCGGGAACTGGAGCTTGTCCGGAATCGCAGTGCTGGAGAGCGGCTTTCCTTTGACGACCAGCTTGACCGGCGCGACAGGTCCTTCGGGGTCTCCTCGACCCAATGTGGTCGGGCAATTGACGTACCCGCAGACTGTGGGCGAATGGTTTAACACGGCAGCTTTCGCCGCGCCGCTAAACGGGTTCTTCGGAAACGCGGGTATCGGCAACATCAAGGGTCCCAGTGAAAAGGCCTTCAATGTCGCTGCGTTTAAGAACTTCCCAATCCGAGAACGCGCCCACTTCGAATTGCGGGCGGAAGCATTCAACGTGGCAAACCACACGAATTTCAATCCCACTGGCGTTAGTACCGCGGTCGGCTCCGGCAATTTCGGAGCAGTCACCAGTGCGCTTGACCCGCGTATCTTTGAGTTCGCTTTGAAATTTGTTTTCTGACCGTCGGTTGCAGGAGGCCTGCCGGACGAGAGTTACCTGTCGATTCCCAGGCCTTTCTGCATCGACCGCAGCATCTGCTGCCGTTCATCCTGCTCGCCACGTTTCAGGCTCTGGAATTGTGCGAGCGCTTTGGCCGCTGCCGCGCTCTTGCCGAGAGTTCTGTCCACTTGCGCCAGGTGATACCATGCCTCCGCCATTTCGGGCTCCAGGCGCACCGCGGTTTCGAGTTGAGCCGCGGCCGCTACAGCTTTTCCGTCCGTTGCCAGGATTCGGCCAAGTTGATAATGCGGCAGCGCGTAATCAGGGTTTAACGCAATCGCTTGCCGAAACGCAGCCGCTGCGTCCGCCTCTCGATTACTTTGTTCGAGCGTCATTCCATAGAAGCAGACATAAAACGGGTTCTTCGGACGAAGACTACGGGCTTTTGCGAGTGCGGCACTGCCACCGGACAGGTCCCCCGTCGTGAGCTTGTCGATAGCTAACAGGAAGTAAGCCCGGTCCATCGAGGGATCATTCCGAATGGCTGTTGCCAGTTCGCGCGTCACCTCGTCGTGTTTATCCAGGACGTAATCACTGAAGGCAATGCTGTACGGCGCCTCGGCGGATTTCGGGTCAAGTTGGGCCGCCTGTTTCAGCAATGGCAGAGCATCTTCGGGCTTGCCGAGCTTTTGATAAATGCGACCCTCGAGAAGCAAATACTCCGCCTGGGGCGCATCCAATCGTCGAGCCTCTTCTATCGTGCTGAGCGCCTGCGGCCAATCCTGTTGTGCGGCGTACGCGCGCGCTTGAAGGAACAACACCTGCGGAGCGCGGGCCAGCTCGGACGGCAGCCTCTGTAGAGACCGCAGCGCCGCTGCAGCCTGTCCGGAATCCAGTTCCGCTCGAGCCACTTGGGCTATTGCTTCCGGCCGAGCTCGAGGGCTTGCCGCCGCCGCTTGGAGATACGGAAGAGCATCTCTTGCCTTGCCATCGTCCAGCAGCGCTGTGCCGAGATTGTATTGGATATCCGCGTTGTCGGGAGCGAGTTTGGTGGCATTCTCCAATTGACGTATGCCTTCGGAGATCTTCCGTTGTTGCAGCAAAGCCAATCCGAGGTTGTAGCGAGCGGCGGCCGAGGAGGGATTTAACTCGACAGCTTTGCGAAAAGCAGGTTCCGCTTTCTCCGGTGTACCAAGTTGCGCATACGCAACTGCAAGGCTAAAATACGCCTGATACGATCCCGGTTCGTCCTTTATGGCCTGCGCGAGTTCCCCGACGGCTTCCTGCAACTGCCCCTGATGCATTAGCTGGAGCCCTTGCGCCAAGTGAGAATTCTGATTGCCGGCCGCGGAAACGAGAAAGAAGAGCAACAGCAATGCCATCGAAAGCAACGATGCTATCTTACGCCGCTTTGTTCGCGGCCTTTGGCTGTAGCTTGCTCGCCGGCGAAGCCCGAATCGATCACTTCCAGAAGGCCACCGCCGCTCTGGGGCGCGGTGATATGACCACCGCGGTAGTCGAGTACAAAGCCGGATTAAGAGACGCGCCGTCGGCATCCGATGCCCACAACAACCTTGGCGCGGTGTATCTCGAAATGGGGGATTACCGGAAGGCCGTAGGCGAATTCCAAATCGCCGTGAACCAGCAGCCGGCGAACCTCGATTACCAATTCAATTTAGGCTTCGGGCTGTTTCATGTCGACCGCTGTGCGGATGCTTTCCCGCACCTGGCACTCGCAGCGCAATCCACAACGCATGCTTCCGATGCGGACTTCATCTTCGCCGTCTGCTCCTTTCATTTGGGTGCTTGGGAGGATGCGCTCGAGCACGTACAGAAATCGATTCGGGAGGGCGAAGCGTCGCCCGAAAAGCTCTACATCTTGATCTCTGCCTCGCGCCGAGCGAAACAGCTCGCCGTAGCTATGAAAGCTTTTTCCAAGCTCGCATCTCAATATCCCGATTCGCTTTTCGTCCACGAACTCCTTGCGGAAGCTTACGACTTGACGCGCGATTCGGCCGCTGCCGAACAGGAATTCTCTCGGGCCATCCAGGTAGCTCCGCAGGAGACCGGCCTCAATTTCGATCTCGGGTATGTCTATTGGAAAGAGCGCCGGTTCGATGAAGCCACGCAGTGTTTCCGGCGTGAACTCGCACTGGATCCGCGGTCGGCGAGCTCCCTGTATTATCTTGGCGACATCGCGCTGAAGCAGGACCAAGCCGAACAGGCGCTTGCGTTTTTCCAGCGCGCGCTAGCAGAGGGCAGCAATTACGACGAGGCATGGATCGGCATTGGCGAAGCAAACCAAGCTATGAACAATCTGCCTGCGGCGGAACAGAGCTTTCGTAAGGCCATTGCTTACTTCCCCGAGCGCGTTGAGCCTCGCTACCATCTCGCGCAACTTCTCAAGAAGGAAAACAGGGCAGCGGAGGCCGAAGAACAATTTGCAGCGGTCACGAAGCTTCAGCAGCAAAATAGAGCACGCGCGCAAGCCATCCTTTCCTTCCCGAATGCCGCGGGTTCGCAACAATAGCCGATAGCGCTACTTCAATTCAAAACTGTACGATCCGGAGCCGATTTGTATAAACTGTTGACCTTTCGCTTCCATCATCCGCATGTGTTTACCGGCCTCGGTCAGATTCTGCAAGCCGGACGGCAAGATGACCTTCGCTGTGCTGTTGGGCGGAATGACGCATTTCAATGTGAAGTGTCCGTCCTGCGACATGTTCCAGTCCGTGCTGACGAGACCGTAGACAGAGGTATATTCGCCGCGCGCGCTCGTCATCTGCGGGCTGGGATGCGGATGTATGGTGATTTCGTGAAAACCGGGACCAGTCACCGTAGTATCGATTCCAGCTACGTCCTGATATACCCAAGCGACGACAGAACCAAAAGCGTAGTGATTGTATGAGTTCATAGCGGGGTCGCCGGTGTCACCGTTCCAGCGTTCCCACCAGGTGGTTGCGCCCTTCTTCAGCATGTAACCCCAGCTTGGATAGGTTTCGTTCAGCAATAACTTGTAAGCTACGTCCAGCTTCTCGTGATTGGCGAGTGTGAATAGCAGGAACGGCGTGCCCAGAAATCCGGTTGTCAAATGGTTCCCATGCGCTTCGATGTTCTTCACGAGATTGTCCGTCGCGGCAGATTCGAGCTCTGGCGGAAGCAACTTCATGTAGAGTGCTGCCACATACGAAGTTTGCGTTCCCGCCCCGACGGTGCCGTCAGAATGAACGTACGCTTTCTGAAAAGCGTTCCGAATGTTGCTCAGGAGGTCGGAGTATTTCTTCGCCTCGGACTCGCGTCCGATCGCATGCGCCATCTGGGACATCATGTCGGTAATAAGAGCCCAGTACGCTGTGTCGATCAAATCCTTCGGCGTAGCGGGATCGGGCGCCAGCCAGTCTGCGAAATCCGGTCCGACCAACTTGCGGCGGATGAAATCGGGATTCGCGCTGGCGATGAAATCCATCCAGCGCCCCATAGCGTCCCAGTTGCGTTCGATGATGGCGCGGTTACCGTATTGCAGCCACGCCGTCCAGGGCACAATCACGCCGGCGTCACCCCACCCGGGAGCGCCTTCAATTGTCCCCACGCCTATGTTGGGAGACACGTTGGTGAATGCGCCGTTCGCCAATTGCGCGTCGGTTACATCGCGCATCCATTTGTTCGTAAATGCCGCCGTGTCGAAGTTGTAGGAACCGGTTCGCCAGAATACGGCGGCATCCGCCATCCAGCCAAGACGCTCATCCCGTTGCGGGCAGTCCGTCGGAACGCTGAGAAAATTACCGCGCTGTCCCCAAATTCCAAGCCGCCACATATGGTTCACCAGTTCGCTTGAGGTCACGACGGTGGCTGTCGGATCGCCACGGAGACTGCTGACCACTTGCCCGGTGATGTCGGCGGTTGTTGGCTTCCCCGGATATCCCGTGACCTCCACGTAACGAAAGCCATGAAAAGTGAACGAGGGAACGTAGGTTTCGGGTTCGCCGCCACGCAACGTATAAACGTCTGTCGCATCGGCATTCCTGAGATTGGTCGTGTATATGCTTCCGTCCGGATTCAGGATTTCGGCAAAGCGCAGACGAACCGTATCGCCGGAATGTCCATTCACTTTCAACGCGACCCAGCCGACCATGTTCTGGCCGATGTCGAAGACATAGGATCCGTCCGGGCGCGCGTCGACGTGCTCGGGCGTAAGGTTTGCAACTACCTCGGGAGGAGCGTCAACTTGAGCCGACAGAGTGCCCGTGTATTCATCGCCAACGACAGCTTGCGGCCATTTGGAATCGTCGAAGCCTGAATCAGTCCAACCGCGTTGTTCCAGCCGCGCGTCGTAGGTTTCACCCGCATAGATCTCGTCCTGAATGATTGGTGATGCCGAAGCCTTCCACGAAGCGTCGGTCGAGATGGTGTCGCGTGAGCCGCCTTCGTAATCGATTTCGATCTGCGCCAGGAATCGGGTTGAACGCTGGACATTGAAGTGTTCAGCCGTCCAGGAAAGGCCGCTCCCGAACCAGCCGTTGCCCAGGATGGCGGCGGCTGTATTGCTTCCGTTCTTAAGCAGGCCGGTAACGTCGTATGTCTGATACTGTACGCGCTTGTCAAATTGAGTGAAGCCGGGCGTGAGTACATACGGGGCTACGCGCTTGCCATTGAGAAAAAATTGGTACGCGCCCAAAGCAGTGACATAGGCTCGCGCGGCAACGATTTTTTTCGCTGCGTCGAAGTTGTGTCTAAACGACGCCGCGGGCTGCGGCAACGGACCGGGATCTCCACCCAAGGCCGCTTCTCCAAGTTGTCCGGCAACTACGGCTGGAGTCCAGGGAGAGTTTGGGTCCAAGCGAGCTTGCCATTCCGGGCCGGAAGGAATGCGCTGGATCGAGCCGTCGTTTTGTGAGATTTTGATCAGCGCGGCAAGCGCGGCGGGCCGCTCAGTTGCGTTCGCGTCCGGTCCAAAGGGTTGCGGCGGCGCGACGGTCACGGAAATATCGATGCTGTTCGCGCCGGTTTTGAGGAAGCGCATGAGATCGCGACGGTCGAATTCATTCCAATGTGGTTTGCGGCCCGCATCCTGACCATTCACGGACACCGCCCAGTCGCCCCTGGCAATGAGAAAGAGTGCGGCGCGTACCGGCATTTCCTTGAGATTGAGATCCAGGTGGAAGTGTCCTGCCGTGCCTACATGTACGTGCGCGGCATCCTGGCCTGCTATCCAAATCCAACGAATGCCCTCCCTGTCGGCTGCTTCTTCAGGATTCTGCCAGCGAATCCATTGGGCTTTCCAGTCCGTGCGATCCAGCAGGCCCATCTCCCACCACGCGGCCTCCACGGCTTCGGCTGAATGCCCCTTGGCATCCCATACCTTGACCGTCCAGTAATAACGCTTGCGCGATTCCAGCTTCGGTCCGCCGTAGTCAATTCCGACTGATTCTCCGGAGTTCTGCTTACCGCTATCCCAAACGTCGGGTTTCTCTTTCAGCAGTGCGGGACGGCTCGCCACTAGAATTTGATAGCTTGATTGCCGCCAGTTACGTTCTGTGCCGTCGCTTTGCCACGAGAGACTCGGCTTATCCACATCGATGCCAAGCGGATTCGTCAGATACTCACAGCGCAAGTGGACCGGCTTGGCTTGTACTACCGCGGAAAACAGGATCGCCGCCATGGCCCCGAACCCCCATCGGATATTCATGTTCAATTCCTTTCGAAGAATATCGTCGCGATTTTGATCATCTGCAAAATTGCAGGCCGATACAATACATATCGCAAGTTGGTGAAACTCAGGTACGAGGAGAATATCCGTAGGTGAAGAATTGGTGGGTTGCAGGGCTTTTGTCGGCTGTGCTCGTTCTTGGCGCATGGGCTGCGGATTGGCCTATGCCCGACGGAAATCCTCAACGCAATGGCTGGGCAGGATCGGAGCGGCTACTTACGAAAAGCAACATCGGTTCCCTGAAGTTACTGTACAAATTCCAGACAGACAATCAGTCCAGGGGACTCGATTCGTTAACACCGCCCATCATAAACGGTAATCTGATCACTTATCGTGGCTTCAAAGAGATGTTGATGTTCGCGGGAAGTTCCGACAAGGTGTTCTCGGTAGATGCTGATCTCAACAAGCTTATTTGGGAGGCTCAGCTTCCTTACGCCGTCAGCAAACCGTCTCTTCAATCGCCGACCGCAGCCTGTCCTGGAGGGCTCACCGCGCCCGTGGTGATGGCGGGCAGTAGTGCAAGCTCCATCTACTTCGCCGCGATAGCAGCACGAACTCCTGCCGGGGCGGGAGTCAGGGCCAGGCGTCCGTCCCCGTATTTTCCTCCTCTCGCTCAGACTCTATATCCGTTGCTGCCCACTACTCTAACGGAGCTGAATGCCGTATACACGGTCAGCGGCGACGGCTACCTGCACGTATTGAACAGTTCAACCGGACAAGACTTGATTCCCTCAGTCCGCTTTGTGCCTCCCAACGCTAAGGTCACTAGTCTCAACCTTCGAGATAACGTCGTTTATGCCACGACAGCGGATAACTGCGACGGCTATCAGAACGCGCTCTTTGCGATCGACATCTTAAGCCATGACAAAACCGTCACCTCGTTCCTCGCGCCGCAGGGCGGATTTTCCGGCAGCGCCGGAACCACCATCGGCAATGACGGCACTGTGTACGTGCAACTGGCTTACGCGCCGGATAGCCGGAAGGGACATTATTACGATGCAGTCGTCGCTTTAACTCCAAAGGAGCTGAAAGTGAAGGACTACTTCCTGATCGGCAAAAAACCTCTCAGGAATGTGGAGCGCGAAGGACCGGGTATTACCCCAGTCGTTTTCTCGTTCCCTGCTCGGGACGTGATTATTGCCGGCGGCAGGGACGGGCATTTGTATTTACTCGATTCGAGATCTCTCGGAGGCCAGGATCACCGCACTCCGCTATTCGCAAGCGCGGCTATCGCACAGGAGAGCAGGAATTACGACGGGAACGGTTTTCGCGGAGTGTTCTCCACGTGGTTGAACGTCGATACCGGCACGCGGCATTTTTATGCGCCTGTTTTCGGCCCTCCGCGTCCGTCGGCAGGGTTGAAGACCGATGACGCGACATCCGGAAGCGGCTTTATCCTCGCCCTTACACTCGCAGGCACAAATGAGAGACCGGTCCTGACACCCCTTTGGGCCTCTCGCAGCGTGCTCTCGCCTGCTCCGGCGGTTATTGCAAATGGCATGCTCTTTGTATTGTCCACCGGTCAGTCTCCGCGCATCGCAAGTAAGAATGGCAAGCCATATACGATCTCTGAACGTGAGCAGCTCGCGACCCCAGCCAAGTTATACGTCTTCGATGCAGTTACCGGGAGAGAGCTGTATGCAGCCGGCAGTATGGGTGTCACCACTTCGGTTTCAGCGGCACTGGCTTTAGCGAACAGCCGTGTTTATTTCACCGGTCGAGATAATGCTGTTTACTGCTTTGGCATACCGGGCCAGCAAACCCAATTGCTCGAACAATAAAGAAATGCGCGCATTGACTCGCCTCTTGATTACTGCTGCTTTTTGCACCTCCGGATATGCAGCTGATTGGCTTACAAACGGGGGAGACCCACAGCGGACAAATTGGCAGCGTGACGAACACGTCCTGACAAAGGACAATGTTAAAGATCTGAAGATCTTGTGGAAGCTGAAGCTCGATAACGCGCCGCGAGAAATGCACTCTCTCTTTCCGCCGCTGATCGTAACCGGCGTGCAAACTTCGAACGGCATTCGCGAGCTTGCAATCGAGGCAGGCATCTCAGACAACATCTACGCCATCGACGTCGAAACGGGCACTCTCGTCTGGAAAACACACTTCACTTACCCGCCCCCGCGCGAGGGTACAGGATTCGATGTGGGCGATCCCCTTTGTCCGGGAGGACAGACGGCAACTCCAACCATCGGACCTCCGGACGCCCAAGGTCGAAGACTTATTTATGCTCTCGCAGGCGATGGGCAGCTCCATTTCCTGAACGTTGCCGACGGCGAGGAGATGCGCCCCCCGGTTAAGTTCGGGTTTGCAAATTCGAAATCGTACGCCCTGAATCTCTGGAACAATGTGATCTTCACTACCACCTCACAAAGCTGCAACGGCAGTCCAAATCAGGTTTGGGCTCTCGATGTTAGCGACCCAGGTAAGAAGGTCATGACCTTCAATCCTGGAAGCGGAGGGCTGTGGGGGCGAGAAGGCGCGAGCATCGATTCGACCGGTACTGCCTGGGCTCCCACTGGCGACGGCATGTACGATCCGGAGAACTTTACGTTTGGGAACGGCCTGATCGGTGTAAAGGCGGTGGGCAACGAACTTCTGCCTGAAGACTGGTTTGAGCCTCGGAACTGGTCCTGGCTGGAAAAGCGCGACCTTGATATGCAGGTAACCCCGGCCATCTTCAACTTCCAAGGTCAGGAACTCCTGGCGACGGGCAGCAAAGCCTGCCACATATATTTGCTCGATACCAGGGCAGCCGGTGGCGAGGATCACCAAACCCCGCTTGCCGAGACCGCTTCCATGTGTAACGAGGAAGTCAATTTCGCTTCCGCAGGGATTTGGGGATCGCTTGCAACCTGGGAGGACTCGAACGGCACACGCTGGATTCTGACGCCATTCTGGGGTCCGGTCCATAGTAAGTTCAGCGCTCCTGTTTCGTATGGACCGGTGACCAATGGAGCGGTTGTCGCACTGAAGCTGGAAGGAAGTGCCGGCGCGTTCAAACTAGTGTCCGTATGGATGTCGCGCGACATGAACCGGGCAGAACCCCCAGCCGTCGCCAATGGAGTCGTGTTCGCATATGGCAGCGGGGAGAATACGGAACAGGCATATCGCGAGCGCGGATTATATGATTACAGTCCGGAGCGTATTAAGAACTCAACGCATGCCGTTCTGTACGCGCTCGATGGCGAAACCGGCAAAGAGCTGTACTCCAGCGGAGATCAAATTACCTCTTGGGTTCACTTTGGCGGCTTGTCGGTCGCGAACGGACGCGTTTACATCGCGACGTTTGACAGCACGCTTTACTGCTTCGGCCTGCCCGGTAAACCGCCAGCCAATGACACCCAGACGGGCTTACTCGGAAGGTAGCGTCTTCAACCGGATATTGCGGGTCTCCATCTTCATTGCCGCCTTGGGCAGCCGATGTAGTTGAATCCCTATCTCACCGTCCATTTTGCGGCCGGTCTTGTCATCGTCAATCAATTCACTCATCACGTGCCCGTTCCACAGCTGAATGAGAATGTTGCCGCGCGCAATAATTTCGACGTCGTTCCAGCCGTCAGCATTGATGAACGATTTCAGCTGCTCGTTGCCTCCCACGGATCCAATGGAGGCAGGCTTCCGACCGTTGCCGATATAGCTCAACTGCCCCCGAAGAGACACGAATGCGCGGGCCCGCTCCTCATAGATCTGGCCTGTATAGATCTGCTTCAGATCGATATCGGCCTGGTAACCCTGAAGCACCCACTTGGCCACATCGGGCCTCTCGATACTGCGATATTGAATCCCGCTGTTTCCGTCGTTGATCCCGGTCATCCGGTACTGCAATTTGAGATCGAAATTGGCTGGCTGGCCGCCCTTCCAGATGCAAAACGTATTCTGCTTTGGTTGATGATCGAACTCGGTCTTTCCAACGATCGCGCCATTCTCAACACGCCAGAAATCGGGATCACAATCCCAACCATCCAGAGTCTTGCCATCGAAGATTTGCTTGAACCCGGTCTCCTCAAGCGGAGGAACCAGGTGGGATAAGTCGTCGGAATGCCGCTGCTGTGCAGTCATTCCGATCGCGGTGAGAATCAAGATCAGGACGCCGAAGGCTGTACTGCGAAATTGCGCTGGGCGTGTTTTTGGGTGGCTGTATCGCATGGAGGATCTGCGCCCTCCTTCATATCACGCCCGCTCCCAGGGATCTGATACATTCGACCTCAGTGTTGCTTCGTATTGCTCTCGCGCTCGTCCTGCTCGCCAGCATCGGATATGGAGATCTGCCCGAAGGCCCAGGAAAAGCTGCGACGGTTCGGGTTTGCGGCAAATGCCATTCACCTGAGCGCGCAGCTTCTATGCACCAGAGCCGCTCCGCGTGGGAAGACACGATAATCAAGATGATTAAATTAGGCGCGCAAGGTTCCGATGAAGAACTCGAAGCGGTTTTCCATTACCTGTCCACGAACTTCGGTCCGCAGATTCCTAAGCCCGTCTATCTCAATAAGGCCCGCGCGATTGAACTCGAGGCAGCACTGTTGCTCGGAAGATCGCAGGCTGAAGCCATCATTCAGTATCGCGATAAGCATGGCGACTTCAAATCCCTTGACGACCTACGAAGTGTGCCCGGATTGGATTTCCAAAAGGTTGAGGCGAAGAAATCCCGGCTCGTATTCTGATGCCTGTTTAGGAACCGCTGCCCAAACAGAACCGCGACCCGGCGGCCCGCACTGCCAATCAGAACGTATACGAAAATCCCGCCAATGGAACTACTTTCTGCCGCAAGCCGCCGTTATTCAAGGCGATCAATAGATTGGACGAGAAGACAAGGCCGTCGAAAATATTCGCCTTTAAGCCGATCGCAACGTTACTTTGGTTGTAAGTCTGGTTGGGATCCGGCGCCACGGTCGCGAACTTCGTGGTTTGGCCCGTGCTTACCAGCGGCGCTTGCGGAGTGAAAAAGGCGACGCCGACACGTGGTGCATTGATCAATTCCTGCCCGATATAATCCACCGCAACTGTCAGTCGTTGCGTCAGACCCAAATCCGTTCCTGCCGAGAAGAACCCGTATCCCGGAAGATTCGCCTTCTTACCCGTGATGACGTCGCCCGCGAGGATGGATGAGCCGTTCCATTGATACCCGGCGTTGAAGTGAGGGCTGATCGGGCCTGTGCGCACCGAAACCGCCATGAAGGGTTTCCAGCCGATCGCCCCTGAACCCAGGAAGTTCATCTCGTCGCCGGTCGGCAGCCGTACGTCGGTAAGCAATGCAAAGCTTGCCCGATCACTGCGATAGATGCTGTCTTTAATACGTAGCGTAACGTCGCCCAGGCCCGCCGCATTATGCCGGCTGGGGTCCCAATACACGTTATTCGTCTTCGTGGGGTTCGTAAGAATGTCCCTTGCATATTGGCCATTTGAAAAAATCGCCTGAGTGCTCCCCGCGGGGTTGGCCGGATCGAAATAGTTCGCATACGGAGGCCCATTGCTGCAACAGGGCTGCAGTGCTCCATTTACCAGGGCAGGCTCTGTGTCCACTGTTCGATTGATGGTCGCGTAAGACGCAGCATTCATCTCGACTTGAAGAATCGGAACCGCCGCGGAGACATCAATATGATTACTTAGGCCATAAGTTCCAAAAAAAGTGAACTGATTTACTTTCAAATCCAGAGAGTTACTGCTGGAAATAAACTGCGTTTCGTAGGGTTCGGCCGCGCCGCCGGGACCGGTACCGGCCTGGTGTGTAAATACCGCCGGCCAGCTATGCAGTGGATGGCCGTCGATGGTATCGAATCGGAATCTTTGGTAAGTAGCAGCGACGTAGAACTTATGGCGGCCAATCGTCTCGGCGCGCTCTGTCAAAACCGGCCCGAAGCTTCGCGCCGACCGCCGGTACACTCCAGTTGAGCTGTCGAACTCGTAAGTGAAACCGGAAGCCGGACTTGCAATCGGCAACAGAGTAATCTGTGTGGCGATGGCATCATTCAGCGCGGAAAACGTAGATTGGAATGAGGAGTTGAAGCGGGCGGCGAAGGTCGGGTTCGGAAGCACCAGGCCGTACGGCCCGTAAATGTTCGGCATCACGCACGCAAGACCCGTCTTTCCCGAACAATTATTCTTGGCCGGCAGCACCGAAGAAAGGGCCGGCGTCACAGCTACAGAATAATTTTGTGCCGGGGTCGGAATACATATCGTCGCGACTAGCAAAGAGGCGCCACAACATCGTTTGAGCATGTCTCTCGTCACACGATTCCCTAAGTCAGCAACGGACTCGCGCCATCCTATCACGCGCTTCGTTGTGTCTCGCAACGTACTAAGTTACATCAGGGATTCATATAATCGGATGTTAGTACTAGTACTGCTGCCGGGATGATTTTTGTAAGCGCAACGCAAAACATGACTTACACGGACCTGCTAGGCAGATGGTACTCGCTCTTACACGAGTACGGTACCTCTAAACCCGGTCTGGTCTATTCTAGGTGAGTCGGCAGGGCTGTGACTGCATCCTCAATCGACCGGGCCATCAACCAGCTTCTTCGCGAGCTCCAGGAAGCGGTAAACCGTGCACAGACGGAACGCCTCCTCGAGTCTGCTCTCTGTGCACTTGAGCACGGGGACGCTGCTGCGGCCTTTAGAACGGCGCAGGAAATTTTGGCGCGCGACGTTAACATCCACGCCATCGTCATTAAGGTGCGCGCGCGAGCTCTAGCCGCGCAAACCAGCCCAGATATGGTTGAGCGCCCCGCGGGGCCATCACACCTGCTGGAATCGCTTGCAAACCGCCGGTATGTACTAGGGATGGAATTGGCCACAAGCGACCGGGGAGGAAATCCATCGGGGCTGTTGGACCATCTCCGGCAAGCCGGTGTATTGCAGGCGCAAGCTGGGACGCTGATCGGCGAGGCCTGCCGCTTTCTCGATCTGGGAGAGGTGGAGATTGCCCGCGCGTTCTTGTTTCGCGCTACCGAGATGGCCATCGGCGAACGCGAGGAGGTTCGCCTTGCCGCGCGTCTGCTATTACCGCGCTCCAATGAAACGGAAGGCGAGACGGAAAACGCTATTGCATTTGCCGTTGGCGTCGGAGTTACAGCTGCATCTGTCCCCGCGGCGCGCATCCCGATTCCGCACGAGATTCGCGATCCGGATGGCTTTTCCGCCATTTCGGCATGGATTCGGCAGATAGAAGACTGGGCCAGTTTGATGGCCGCCATCGGATTTGGCCGCGATCTTCCCGTTCGCACTCTCAGGCACGGAAATTCGCTGGCGGCACGCATGGAGCTGCAGCTACTTGAGGAGCTGGCGGCCTCAGCCACTGAGAAGGAACTTTTACTCGATCTTCTGAATTATGCCCTGCGTGCTGTCGGCGAAAACGCGGTCACTCCGCAAACCGAACGGCGCGTTACGCGAGTATGCGACGCGCTCAGCGCCTTGGTCGCCGTCAGAGAACTTATTGACGAGGGCCGCTTCGGGAAGGCCGAAAACTCCTGCCTGCGCTTTCGCAAACGATTCCCTCAATACCGCGCATTCGCGGAGCTTGCAGCCGAGGCAGCAAAGCGGCGCGCCTCCGAACCCACGGACCTGCTCGTTCCCGAAGTTGATCAACCTGCAATGTTGCAAAGGCAACAAACGGCCGCCGGACGGTTGCTCCTGAAAGACCTCGCCCTCGAGCGCTCCCTGCTGGGTTCCCCTCTTCACAAGACCAACGTGGGATGGGGCGTTGGGGTTTTCGCGGCCTCTAGTCTGTTCGCGTTCGCGCTCTTAATGTTCTTCCAAACAACACCTGTTTTACACCCAACCAGGATTGCCCGGGAAAAACCTGCTGGCCGGAAGAACTCTCCCCCCAACATCGCCAAGGTACTCATTCCACCGTCGCGCCCGAGCGCCGCGACGCCGGTTCGGACGAAACTCGAGCCGAAAGTGATGGCCCTCAGAATCCGCCCCCGCGTGGATCTCGCGCGTAACGAACTTCCGGTGCGTCTCCAGGCGCCGTCCTTAGGCGTCCCGATTGTGACGGCGGACTTAACCAACGTACCGGTCCCGCTGCCGGTGCCTCCCGTGCCGACAACAGAATCGGCTCCGATTAGCCGGTCGGTTGCTCCGCCATCAAACCCCACCTCGGACGCAGCAGGATCCAATCCGGATTCGGATGGCATTCAATCGGCGCTGTGGCGCTACTCCGAAGCATGGGCCGCAAAGGACGCAGCCGGCATTACCGCAGTCCGGCCCGGGATCGGACGGCGGGTCTTAAAGACCGAGCTTGCCGAGGCGCGCCACATCAACATGCGCATTGTTCCGACATCGCCGCCAAGGATTGAAGGCGATCGGGCGACGGTCGAGTGCCTGCACCAGGTGGACCAGATGTTTAACGACGGCGTTGAGAAGCAGAGTCCGGTCGTCCACATGACCTACGTGCTGGTGAAGCGCAACGGCGCCTGGCTCATTGCGGATTCCCGCTGACGCACGTTCAGAACGTTTACATCTTTACAAGAGCTTCTCTCCCCCGGCTTCTTGCGCCAGAAGATATTTCTCGATGCTGAGCTGGCCCCCGTAGCGCGCCCACCCCGCCGGCGTGCCCTGCCACAACGTGTCCTTCGCATCCAGCCGGGCCCCATGTTGAACCAGTAGTCGAACGATCTGCTCGTGGCCGGCGAGAGCTGCCTGATGTAACGGGGTCGAGTGGGAATGGAACCCAACCGGGTTGTACCGGTTTGGGTCTTCTCCCGATTCGAGCAGCAACTGGACGATCTCAGCGCGTCCCAACTCCGATGCCAGGGCGAGTGCCCGATGACGATGCTCAGTGTCAGCACGCGTCAACAACCGGCGCGCATCCTCAATCCATCCCAGAGCGGCTGCGACAGTTAAATCCACCTGAGCGCCGCGTCGAATCAGAGCGTTTGCCGCCTCGAATTCCGCATGTACAAGTGCAGGCGATAGAGCTTGGTCGGGAACAGCCCCGTAATCGCAGAGAACATCGATCAACGGAACTTGCACGCCACACTCTCTCGGCACACGGCCAGAACATACGAGACCCAAAGTTTCATCCATTGCAAATTGATCTTCTTTAGCGCCCGCCTCGAGAATGAGCTTAACCATCTCCACAATGTTGGCGGGCAGCGTGCCGTGGCGGATCGGGTTCTCTGCGGCGAATTCCAACAACGTGGGGTTGCGAAAATAGTTGCCGCCCTCAAAAAGCACGCGTTGACGTACTATCGCCGGATGCTCGTGCAGCAGCGTACGCAGCTCTGCTTCGTTTCCTGCATCGACGAGGTCTACCGCGCGGCGAAAAATCGGGTCCTCGATGCGCTCGTGGTGAGGCAAACTCAGGTCATCGGCGAGCCTTGGTTTCTCAATGTGCGTTTTCAGTCTTGCCCAGCTTGCAAAGCCGTGCTCGCGAGCAATCGCGAGCTGCGCGTCGCTGAGACTGAATTGCGCGTCAAGTATTTCATCGTCCATTGCCCCACGGAAACGCGGATGAAATTCCCTGATCCGCTGAGCGGTCTGCAGATCGCGCCCGGCGCGCATCTTGAGCAAGTCTTTTGCCTGATATTTGAGATGATCGAGGCTCGGATTGGCAGGAAGGGGTTTTACTGGCATGAACTTCCTTTCTGAGGCCTGAGTCCGCATTTACAGGCAGAAAGTTAGTTCGTGAAATGAATCGTCGTCGTGTAGGTGGACTTCTGTCCTTTCCGCGGACCGGATGCGCCCTGACACGCAAAAAGCCAATATAACACCGGCCGCAGCTTTGCCCGAACAGTTGCTAATCAGAGGTATAGTTTTGGCGTCCCCAAGGGGATTCGAACCCCTGTTATCGCCGTGAAAGGGCGGTGTCCTAGGCCGGGCTAGACGATGGGGACGCTGCCTCTAAATGTTAACAAAGCCTGATCGCCTGCCACGGTTCCGAGCCGCGCCCGAAGGAAGCGGTCCTACCGCATCTATTGATAACGCCTTTGCACTCGCGCTTCTTACAGCGTGTGCAGATATGCCAGCAGGTTCGCCTTGTCGTCCGCCGAGAGCATGTCGGCATACGCAGGCATACCGTTTCCGCCGTTATTGATCTGAGCCAAAACGTTGGCATCGTTCACGGGTTTACCGCTTTGCAGTGTTTTCTTTTTGAAAAGACCCTGCAGCGACGGTCCCATCTTTTTCTCCGGCGTGTCTACGTTGTGGCAGATCGAGCATTGCTCGAACACCTGCTTACCCTTGGCAGCGTCTCCCTTGTCGGACTTGTCCTGACTCTTGGCCGCTCCGAAAACGAGCGACGCGCAAAAAATTATTGAACCAGCAATTGTGACAGTACGGCGCATCATGCATCATCTCCTGCTTCCTCTCGGGAAGCTTGTTTTCCTTCTAGTCTACAATTCCCACTCGTGTGTTACGACCACCACGCCCGCCGGAAAGTAACATGACGAAGCGCAAAGGGCGTTTGGCAGCCCGTTTTGCGCGACTTCAATGAAAACAATTAACGCTAAGAATTGTTCACTTGCATTCCCGTTATTCCTGACTGGCTGTGAGCCGCGCCCGAAGGAAGCGGTTTCGTATAGCCCGGGGCATGGGTGAGACTTCCGCGCTATGGCACAGGCGGGTGCTGGGTCTCTCCGCGAGATCTATCCATTCGACATCTCCCGTGGAACCGCCCCCGCCATCTTAGACACTACCCTGAGTTTTGGAAGGGGAAAGCGTCGCGACACACTACCGAAGAGAGCCAATCGCAATACGCGGCGGCCTGGTTGTGATCACGTCCACAACGTGATTTAAACATGCGATCTGGTAGTGCTCCAATGGTCCAGGGTAAAAGTCTGACGCAATTGTCGTCTGCTTCGTGAATTCGAGCAGGTGCGACCAAGAGAACTTGCGAAACAGCTTGCCGACGAATTGTTCTGGGTCCTTTGGGTACATACACATAGTTTCAATCAAGAGAGTTACGAACATCTGCCGCCGATCGAACAGTAGCTCAAAACCGATTTCCCGAGTGTGATTCCCTGGGCTTCGCCGATTGCATCTGTTTCCAACGGGCTATCATTGGCTGGCGAATAGACCCGGTCCTGCGCCTTCGCTTCCAAGATCACAAGTCCAAGCGTTAATTCCGAGATTTCGCCTATGCTTTCTGCAAATAGGTAGGAGCAGTCATCAATCTGTCGTGCCCCTTCCTCCCAATCAACCTCGTTTGTCTGGAAGCAGCTGAACATCGGTCATTTCCTTCCAATATGGCGCACGCCGTATATCGGGTTCCATCAATCGTGCAGATTCTTTCCGACCCACCATGGACATCGGTTCAGTCGGACACAGGGTCTGCAAGCCTGGACCATTCAGCCCATCGTCGTAAGATCAGAATTCCTATGAGTTTCGATCTCAGTTTTCTGGAGTGGACTCGCCAATGGCTATTCCGCTGGCTTCATGCCACTAGGGTTCTGCGGAGTGAGCGCGTCGATCTTCAGCCCGATCCGAACATTGCTGGCTGCCATCGAGAATTGATTTCACGGTGGCCAGAGATAGATAGCATATGCGACCAACAGGCTGATGATACGGATGTGTGCCCTTGGTCATCCGCTCTCGATCACTCCGATGCCCATGTATTGATATCCTGCATTTGGTCAGCGGCAGAGCAAGGCTTGCCGGCTTCGGTCAATCGATACAAACGCTCACGGCGATTCACTCCGGCCTTCACGTCAATCCAGCCTCGCTTCAGCACCAGAGAAAGATTGCACGCTAGTGTTGTGCTGTCTATCGCGAACCCAGCACTTAACTTCTTCTGATTGGCTTCTCCCACATAATCGACAATCCCGTCATCAGACCAAATTGGGTAATCTCAATGTCCGCCTCGCGGAGTTCCTGATCGTAAATGCGCGTGACAAGACGCGTCGCCGTGCGGAGACTCTGGCATGCACATGGAAGAGGAAAGAGTGCCGTCGCCGCAGTTGCATCTTTCTCCTGTGACGCTCCGCGCTTCATGTTATATGTATTTACATCAATGGCGCGCCCGGCAATCAAGGCGCGGCCAGTCGCTCGCGATTACTTTCCATCACTCACTCCGGGTGCAGGAAGCATTTGGCTCGTTGCGTTAATTCGCTCAAATGTGAGATTTACGGAACGTTCGCCGATTGGTCTTGTCCGGTGGCGAACGCCTCGATTAACGGTCACGATATGACCAGGCAGCAGCTTAATCGTACCGTCGTCGAAATCAATAAACAGACCTCCTTCCAAAGCCAGGAAGCTCTCATCAGACTCTGGGTGACAGTGCCATTCGTACGCATTCGTCATTGTGCTGATACGAATTTCGTGGTCGTTCACCTTCGTGATTGAGTGATTATCGTACCCTTCCGCCGTTACTGATTCGAGAGCGAGGTTGATGACTTCTGGAATGCGAGCACTCATTACTCATAGTGTATTTACGCGATACCTGCTAAGCAGTCGGCCAGCAACCTTCTCGCCTCCCCGCTTACCTGTAATGAGCTGCGGCCTCACCCCAAGCGCCAGACACTGGTCGCGGACCATCAACCCGCTCGGGTTCATTCCGTAATCAGCGCCTCCGCCAGCGCACCCCTTGGGGTGCTGAAAAAGGTTTCGTTGCGGACGCATATGCGCGCTTCTGAACCGCGCGGCTTAGCAAGCGGGCCTCGTTCATCCAATTCACCGGAGAACATGGCCGAACTTCGGCCATACTAAACGTGAGGCAACGACGCATGACAACTACCTATCAAATCGACCCCGCACATTCGAGCGTTCAGTTCAGCATTCGGCACATGATGATCAGTAACGTGCGTGGCACGTTCAGCGGTGTGAAAGGGACAATAGTCTACGATCCCGACAACTTGGCGCAATCCGGCATCCGCGCCGACATCGATGTAAATAGCATCAACACGAACGACGAGAAACGAGACGCGCATCTCAAGAGCGCCGATTTCTTCGACGCCGCGCAGTTCTCAACCATACAGTTCGCCAGCACGCAAATCGAAAAACTCGGCGAAGGCGAGTTTCGCGTAACCGGCGACCTCACCATCCACGGCGTGACTAAACCCGCCGTATTGACAGTGGACGAAGTCGCGCCGGAGACGAAGGATCCGTGGGGAAACATACGTACGGCGGCCTCTGTGAAAGGAAAAATCAACCGCAAGGATTTCGGCCTGACCTGGAATGCGCCGCTTGAAACCGGCGGCATCCTGGTGGGAGACGATGTCAAGATCGAAATCGATGTTCAGGCCGTCAAAGCGCAATCCGCCGCTGCCTGAGTGCGCCCCTAAGCCGCTTTGGCTCGCGCCCGCTTCAGCGGCGTAAGCAGCGCCAGCACGATGCGTTCGTAGAGACGGGCGCTTTGCGTTTCGCGATACTTTTCAGCCAGCGCGCGCAGATTTCCTGCCTCGTAGCATTCGAGGATCGCCGGATGTATATAGTATTTTTTGCAGGTGGCCGGCTTGTTGCCTAGCTTCGAGGCAACCGCTTTCACGACGTCCACGAGGGTCGCCTTCGTCGTCTGGCTGGGCTCAGTTTCCGCACACTTCTCCAGCAGGTAGTTCGCGGCGAGACAAGTCCCGCCCCAAGTCCGGAAGTCTTTAGCCGTGATGTCGGCTCCGGTAACCTCGCGCAGATACTCGTTCACATCTCCCGAGTCGATGCTCTGCGGCTGGCCTTCTTCATCGATGTACTGAAACAGCGCGCTTCCGGGTATGTCGCGGCAGCGCCTCACGATGCGGGCCAGGCGCGGGTCTTCCAGCGTGATCTCATGCTTCTGCGCGCTCTTTCCTCGAAAGCGAAATTTCAGCATGTCGCCCAGGATCTGAACGTGCTGGTTGCGGAGCGTCGTCAGGCCGAACGAGCCGTTCTCTTCCACATACTCTTCGTTGCCCACGCGAATGTACGTGGTCTCCAGCAGTTTGACGATCGCGCCCAGGACCTTGCGCTTGGGAAGCCCTTTTCGAGCGAGGTCTTGCCCAATGGCCCGGCGGATTCGCGGCAACATCCGGCCGAACGCCCGCATGCGGTCGAACTTGATCAGATCGCGAACCCGCCGGTATTCGGGATGATAACGGTACTGCTTTCTGCCGCGCGCGTCGCGCCCGACCACCTGGATGTGGCTGTTCGCGTCGGGACTGATCCACACAGATGTCCACGCCGGCGGAATCACCAGTGACCGTATCCGTTCCAGCGTCGCCTCGTCCTGGATGGGCTTGTCGTCGGGTCCCACATAACTGAAACCCGTGCCCGACTGCCGCCGCCGAATCCCGGGTCCGCTCGGTATGACGTAGCGCAGACCTGCGGCTTTCGCGCTCTTCACCTCGTCAGGCAGTGACGTAAGTAGCTCAGCGGGAGACTCGTCCATCCCCTATGTGACGCAGCTTACGGGCGAAACACTACTTACCGTTTCGCGTCAGACTGAGGGCGTGCCCCGCGAACCGCAAATGGCTGACGCAATCATTTTCGATATCGACGGAACGCTGCTCGACTCGGTCGACCTGCACGCCTGGGCATGGCAGGAGGCACTACAGCACTTCGGGCATGAGATTCCCTTCCAGCGCATTCGCGCCGAAATCGGTAAAGGCGGCGACCAGCTTTTGCCCGTATTCCTCGGCCGCCAGGAGCTGGAAAAAAAGCAAAAAGAGATCGAGCAATATCGCTCGTCGCTCTTTAAGCGCAAATATTTGCCGGAAGTGAAGGCCTTTCCCGGCGTGCGGAACCTATTTCTAAAGATCCGCGACCATGGCCAGAAGCTCGCGCTGGCATCCTCGGCGCGCGGAGACGAACTGCAGCACTACGAGCGCATCGCGCAGATTGAGGACCTGGTGGAGGTGGAAACGTCTTCCGCCGACGCAAAGCATTCAAAGCCGCATCCCGATATCTTCGAAGCCGCGCTCGACCGCCTGGGCGGCATGGATCGCGAAGCAGTTATCGTGGTGGGCGACAGCCCGCATGATGCCGAGGCCGCCAAACGCGCTCACCTGCGAACCGTCGGCGTATTGTGCGGCGGTTTCCCCGAGCAGCAATTGCGCGAGGCCGGATGTATTGCCATCTATCGCGATCCTGAGGATCTTTTCCGAAGCTACGAAACCTCACCGCTCGCCCGCACCGAGCTGAAAGCGTCGAAACAGGCGGGATAAAATCAGCGCACGGGTGAGCGCTGGTGACCGCCAGAGTCGTTCTCAGTTGCGCAGTGTTCGTGTTCGCGGCCCAGGGACAGGTCCTGTTGAATGGTCCCGATGCCGGATTGGTGAATCGCGTACTCGATTCCCGGCAGGAAGCCACCAAACTGCCCTGCGACTTGCGGCCCTTCCACCCGGTTCTCGATTTTTCGTTCCGCTTCGCTGCCGGATACAGCATTACCTGCCCGGTGAGAATTTTCGGCGGCCGCGAGACCACCGTGGCCGCATTCGCCCGCGTGACTCCTCACGGCGGTGTGCCGGTCATCATCGGCGAGAAATATCTGGTGCCTGCCTTGCCCGATAATCTTCGCGAGCACGTCGACATCGAAAAGGTAAAGGCCGAAATTGGAACCAGCGGTGTGTTTTTGCTGGGCGAAGGCCAGTATCACGTGGAGGCTCTGGTGCGGGACGATCTTGGGCGGATGCTTACCAAGCGTTGGGAGATTAGCGCGGAGCGCAGCCGCGGCGAGCGCAGCGTCGAAGTGCACATGAAGCCCCTCACCGTCGGCCTTGCTTCGACAGGTCTGTGGGACGGTAAACTGCAGCCCGGAAATCATCTGCGGATCACGGTGCTGCTGGACGCCGCACCGCTATTTCCCGCAGCGCAAAAGATCCGCGCCTGGGACCGCTCATTTCTCCTCGAAAGCTTGTCCTCAGTTTTGAAGCAGCTCCCCTGCCAGTCGGTCCGCCTGATCGCTTTCAATCTCGACCAGCAAAAAGAGGTTTTCCGGAAGGAGCAGTTTGATGGTCCGGGGATGGCGGAACTGTCACAAGCGCTGCGAACTCTCGAGCTGGGAACCGTACCGTACAACGTGCTGCAGCGCCGGCGCGGATGGTCGGAGCTGTTGGCGGAACTGAGTAATAGAGAGGTCACTTCAAATGAGCGATCCGACGCGGTCATTTTCCTGGGTCCACGCTCGGCCGTCTACGAAAAAATGCCAAAGGAAAACCTGCTCAACCCCACGGCCCGAAAGCCGCAGTTCTTTTATCTGACCTATGTTCCGTATTGGCGTCCGAGGGCCGAGTTCCCGGACGCCATCGAATCTCTTACCGGCGAGCGCGGCGGCGAGACCTACAAATTGCATTCGCCAGGTGAACTGGCGCACGCGCTATCAAAACTCCTCAACCGTCTCGGCGAGACGACGGATGCGCCCGCTGCTCTGCTCGAAACCGCCGGCAGAGAAAAATGAGCCGAACGCCATTGTTGTTAATCGGAATCGCGACAGGACTGCTGTTTTTTATCAGCGCCGCACCCCAAGCCCCGCCGGTAGCAAGCAAATACAAGCCGCAGATGTTTACGCGGCAGGAGGTGATGATCCCGGTGCGCGATGGCGTGCATTTAGAGACCGTGATCTTCACGCCGAAGCAAATCTCCGCGCCGCTGCCTTTTCTGATGATGCGAACGCCCTACGGAGTGCCGGAGAACGAGCACGCGCTGGTTGAATCAGGCAATTTTGACGAACTGATCGCCGACGGCTACATCTTCGTCATGCAAAATATCCGCGGACGTTTCAAAAGCGAGGGGAAATTCGTTATGAACCGGCCGCCGCGCGATCGAAACGACCGAAATTCGACAGACGAAGGTACGGATACTTACGACACTATCGATTGGCTGCTGAAGAACGTTCCGCAAAACAACGGCAAGGCCGGAATTTGGGGCATTTCTTATCCCGGGTGGCTGGTGACGCAGGCTTTACTCGAGCCGCATCCGGCATTGAAGGCAGCCAGCGAGCAGGCATCTCCCGATGACATGTTTGTAAACGACGATTTCCACCACAATGGCACGTTTCGTCTGAGCTACGGCTTCGAATATGCGGCGCTACTCGAGTCGTCGAAGGAAGAAAACACGCACTTTGCTTTCGACCGCTACGACACGTATGAGTGGTATCTCAACTTAGGCGCTCTCGGGAACGCTGACCGGCTTTTCTTTCACGGCAAGCTGCCAACCTGGACCGACTTCGTCGAACATCCTAACCACGACTTCTGGAAGCAAGCGGCGGTGACCACTTATCTGAAGCACACGTCGGTACCCAATCTGAATGTGGCCGGATGGTATGACCAGGAAGACTTCGTGGGACCGACACGCATCTACGCCACTCTTGAAGAGACCGATAGTGCTCACCTCAACTATTTCGTGGCGGGGCCATGGAATCACGGCGGATGGATGGGCGGACCGGGCCGTACCTTGGGCAACATCGATTTTGGAAGCGACACGGCGAAATACTATCGCGCGCACATTTTAGCTCCCTGGTTCGCTTATTGGCTTCACGGCAAGGGACCTCTTAAGCAAGCCGAAGCGGTGACTTTTCAGACCGGATCGAACGAATGGAAAAGCTACGATGAGTGGCCGCCGGTGCACGGGATCGAACGCCGGAAGCTATTCCTTCGGGCGAACAGCAAGTTGTCTTTCGATGCGCCGGCGGAAGTTGAGGCGTTCGACAGCTACGTCTCCGATCCTGCGAACCCGGTACCGTATCGTCCTCGCCCGATCACGCCCACTTACCCGGGCAAAGATTGGCCGGTTTGGTTGCTCCAGGACCAGCGATTCGTCGAGCACCGGCCGGACGTCTTGACCTGGGAGACAGATCCGTTAACAAACGATGTTGTGGTGACGGGCGACATTGTGGCCGACCTGTTTGCCTCCACCACCGGCAGCGATAGCGACTGGGCTGTGAAGTTGATCGACGTCTATCCTGACGATTATCAAAAGATCACTGATGAGGATTCAGAAAAGGGAACAGGCCCGGTGCTGAACGGCTACGAATTGATCATCGCCGACGATGTTCTGCGAGGCCGCTATCGCAACGGTCTGGATACGCCGGAGCCGATCACTCCGGGCAAAGTAACGGAATTCAAGATCGACCTGCATCCAAACAATCACGCCTTTTTGAAGGGACATCGCATCATGGTGCAGGTCCAGAGCACGTGGTTTCCTCTGTACGATCGCAATCCTCAGAAATTCGTGGAGAACATTTACAAAGCTGGGGACGCGGATTACGTTACGGCTACGCAAAAAATCTATCGTTCGCAAGTCGCGCCGTCGAGTATCGTCCTGCCGGTTGCAGGTGAGAGCGGGCCGCGGCGGTAAGGGGTGGTGACAGGCAACTCTGCCGCTCCGCGGACGAACTGCATATCAGTTTCGCGATCCTGAGCTTACATGCGATTCGTCCCCGGACATGGTCACCTTCCAATCCTTGCCGTCGCTCGATTCGGATTGCTCGAAATGGATGTGGTCCTTATCTGAAAAGGTGTTGCGGGTCTTGTAGTACGTTGTCTTACCGCCTTCATTCCAGCGGTTGCTGTAGGTCCACTCATTGCCCTCGATCTCCAGATCGGAGCGGCCGGACGCGCGGCCTTCCGGCATGATGTTCTGAACATAATAGTGACCCGGCTTGTCTGCGGGCAGGAAGATGATGAGAGCGCCGGGCTTTCCATTCACGTCTTGCGCGCAGGCGTAATAGATTCCGAGCAGCGCGCATTTATTGACGAGCACATCCGGCTTCGGCGCGTCCTTTCGCGCGACACGCCAAGTGCCGTTATAAAGGCGCAGCGGCGCGTAGACTGCGTCGGATTGGGTCGATCCGGCTCCGGCCTGAACGGTAACAGCAAGCAGCATTGCGGCGAGAAGTGTCATGGGACTCAGGCTACAACAAAATCATTTTTGGGCTTGACATATTCCGATATGGGAATATACTGTGATTGATGGCACGGGCAGCGACGACAACGGATGTATTCAACGCGATAGCCGAGCCTCGTAGGCGCGAAATCGTGGACCTGCTGATTGACGGCGAAGAGCACGCGGTCGGCGAAATGGTTCAGACCCTTCGAATGGCGCAGCCGGCTGTGTCGAAACACCTGGGAGTGCTTCGGAAGGTCGGAATTGTTTCGGTCAGCAAGCGCGGCCAGCTTCGGCTATACCGGCTGGAGGCCGCGGAGTTAAAGCCAGTGCACGATTGGGTGAAGAAATATGAGCAGTTCTGGACCCACCATCTGAAGCGCATCAAGGAGCGCGCCGAGCGGAAGATGATGGAGCGGGCTCAGGAGAGAAACGTTACCAAAGACAAGGAGAAATAACAATGCCAGCAACCGTAACCGAGCAGGAAATTCAGACGCTCGAAGTTCTGAAAGAGGAAGAGATCGCGGCCCCTATCGATGTCGTGTTCGAGGCGATTCTGGAGCAGATGGGACCGTACAACGAAAAACCGGATGGTACGCCGTTGCCGATGAAGCTGGAAGCATGGCCGGGTGGCCGTTGGTTTCGAGACCTCGGAAACAATACAGGCCATCTGTGGGGGCACGTGCAGGCCATCAAGCCTCCGGCGCTACTGGAGATTTACGGCCCGCTATTCATGTCTTGTCCCGCCATCTCCAACGTGCAGTACCGGCTGACGGCTGAAGGACGAGGAACGCGACTCAGGTTTTCGCATAGAGCCGCCGGGCAGATTGCACCTGAATACCGCGATCCCTCGGCTGTGGACACGGGCTGGAGTGCCCTCGTCCGGCGAATTCGCGAACGAGCCGAGGAAAACCGCCGGAGCTAGTCCTACGAAAGTGCTAACAGAACCGCGACCGCAAGGGAGCGGGAGGGATTGCCCCTTGTGCGCGGTAACGAACAGGAAAGGAGACAAAAAGATGTACGCAGTCGAAGTAGGGCACGAAGTAGTTTCAAAAGAGCAATGGACAGGCGCGCGAAAGGAGCTGCTGGCGCAAGAAAAGGCGCTCACACGGCAGCGCGATGAACTAAGCCGGAAGCGGCGCGAGCTGCCGTGGGTAAAAGTCGAAAAGAACTATACGTTCGAAGGTCCGCAAGGCAAGGAGGAACTTTCCGAGCTTTTCGGCGGCCGCACCCAACTGATCGTGTACCACTTTATGTTCGGTCCTGAATGGGAAGAAGGCTGTAAGAGCTGTTCATTCCTCGCCGATCACGTTGACGGAAGCCTGACTCACCTCGCGCACCGCGATACGACGCTGGTCATGGTTTCACGGGCGCCCTGGTGGAAGATCGACGCTTTCAAGAAACGCATGGGCTGGCGCTTCCATTGGGTCTCTGCCTACGGTAGCGATTTCAACTATGACTATCACGTTTCCTTCACCCCGGAGGAAATGGCGAACGACAAAGTTTACTACAACTACGACATGCGCCTATTCCCGAGCGACGAAGCGCCCGGCCTCAGCGCATTCTATAAAGACAAGAGCGGCGAAATCTTTCACACATATTCTGCTTACGCGCGTGGGCTCGACATACTCCTAGGCGCCTACAATTATCTGGACCTCACGGCGAAGGGCCGCGACGAAGATGGTCTGGCGTACACGATGTCCTGGATTCGCCACCATGATCGATATGGCGACCGCACAACAGGAAATTGAGTGCCGGTGCGTGGGGCGGCCGAGGTTCAGACGCCGCTTTCTCGGTGCTCCAAAATGGCTGGTCCCGAGCATCGCCCTGGCGTTCGTGCCGAAATGTCCCGCGTGCCTCGCGGCGTATATTGCGATTGGAACCGGATGGGGAGTTTCGGTGACCACTGCAACGCACGTTCGCCAGGCGCTTGTGGTTCTATGTGCGGCTTCGCTTGTGTTTCTGGTAACGAAACGTCTTCGCGCACTCGCTCATCTCAAGCACATTCATCGAAAGGTACTCGGCGCAGGCACCTGAGTTTTTGGCTGCTCCGTGGCCGCGCCGGAAATCGTCTTCGGGGCCAAGGGAGGCGGGTTCGGCGCAGCGGGATGCTGTTCGCCTGATGGCGGCTTGGGGGCCGAAGCATCCGCATGTTTTCCGGGCAGATCTCCTGCTTTCGGCAGATCTGCTGTGCCCCATCCCCCACCAAGTGCCATGATGAGCCCGACACTCGAAGTCATCTGACGCAACTCGATCTGCAGTTCCGTCACGCGATTCGTCAACACGGCGTTCTGGGCTGTAATGACGTTGAGATAACTGTCGACGCCGCCCTTAAATCGAGTCAGTGAAAGATCGAGATAATGGCTCGCGGAGGCGACAGCCGTACGCTGCTCATCGATCTCCTGGGAGAGGATGCGCAGCGCGGAGAGATTGTCCTCGACCGCCTGAAACGACGTCAGCACCGACTGCCGGTAATTGGCGACCGTCTGCTCATATTGCGCTTGCGCCTGCTGACTCTGAGCACGACGAACGCCGGCATCGAAGACGGTTTCGGCAAGCGTCGGTCCTATGGACCAAAACCGGCTCGGCCAGGTGAACCATTGCGTGAAGTCCGAACTTTCGAAACCACCGGAAGCGCTGAGCGTCAGATTCGGGTAATAGGCGGCGCGCACAATTCCGATATTGGCGTTTGCCGCCGCAACCTGCCGTTCGGCCGCGGCTATATCAGGACGCCGTTCCAGCAATTCCGATGGGAGCGCAAGCGGAATCTGCGGAGGATTGGGAACGAACAGAGCCACCGGCAACTCGAAATTAGCGGCCGGCTTCCCGATAAGCATAGCGATGGCGTGTTCGTATTGTGCGCGGGCGACACCCAAGTCTGTCGCCTGAGCGATGGCGGTATCAAGCTGCGTCTGCGCCTGGGCGACGTCTTCATCCGAATCGACGCCGCTGTGGAAGCGCGCCTGTGTGAGTTCCAGCGTCTGGCGGTAGTTTGTGACGGTGTCCTGCAGAATGGAGCGCTGTGCGTCCAGCGCCCGCAACTGGAAGTAGTCGTCGGCAAGTTCGGCGTGCGTGGAAAGCAGAGCGGTGCCGACATCAGCGGCGCTCACTTGTGCCTGAAAGGTATTCACGGCGAGCGTATTGCGGATTTTATGCCAGAAGTCGAGCGTGTAGCTCACATCCACAGGCAAGGAAAAGTTGTTGATGACACCGCTGGTAGAGGTCCCACCCACCGCAGTTGTCGTTCCGCTGGTTGTACCGGTTGTCGGCGTCGACGTTCCGCCTCCCTGCACAATACTGCGCGCGCCGCGCGCGGTGGAAGAAAAACGCGAGTTGCTGTAGGAAGGTGAGACTGTCAGGATGGGCGCGAGCGCCGAGCGCACCGAAATGACCAAGGCACGCGCTGCGCGAAAGTTTGCTTCCGAAGCAAGAATTGACTGGTTGTTGACCTGAACCTGTTCTTCCAATGCATTCAGCTGTGGGTCGTTGTACATCTCCCACCACTTGCTGCGAATTTTGTCGTCACCGGGCTGCGCCAGCTTCCAGCCGCTGCCTTCCTTGAATTGAGGCGGCATCTCTTTGAAGGCGGCCGGCGTTTGTACCGGTGGTCTTGAATACTTCGGCGCCAGGTTGCAGGACGAGAGCAGCAATCCGGCTAAACCGGCCGCGGCGGTTATCGAACTAAGCTTCAAATTCATCGCTCACCTGCCTGATCCAGCGGCGCAGATACACGGGACAGTTCACCAGCTTTACGTTCAGCGCCGCTTGTTCTGAGAGGTATTCGACCGCTCGCCGGTCGACTAATGTCACCTCGCTTAAATCGATGAAAACCCGCTGCTGCGCATATTTTGCCTGCGCAATGGAATGATCCAGCTCTGGAATAGCGTCCTCGCTGAATTTGCCGTTCAACAGCAGAGTGACGGAGCATTCTGCCGGGTGGGGCTCGGAGATGATTCTATACAGCGTTTCCATTCGTGTGTTTTCCTAGGCGGGTCCGAGCGCCTGTACCGGGGCCTCGGGCAAATGACCGCGACGGCGTCGGAACCACAGACTCAAGCGATCCATATAGAGATAAATCACCGGCGTGGTATACAGCGTAAGGGCCTGACTGACGATAAGTCCGCCGACGATCGTGATGCCAAGCGGGCGTCTCAACTCCGCGCCGGTACCGGTGCCGAGAGCAAGCGGCAATCCTCCGAGCAGCGCCGCCATGGTGGTCATCATGATGGGCCGAAAGCGCAAGAGACAAGCTTCGAAGATGGCTTCCTTCGGCGTTTTCCCGTCTCTACGCTCAACCTCGAGCGCAAAATCGATCATCATAATGGCGTTCTTCTTCACGATTCCAATGAGCAGAATGATACCGATCAGCGCGATCACCGTGAGCTCGGTATGCGTAATCATCAGCGCGAGCACGGCGCCCACACCCGCGGACGGCAGCGTCGACAAAATCGTGACCGGATGGATGTAGCTTTCATATAAAATTCCGAGGACGATATAGACGGCGCCCAATGCGGTGGCAATCAGCATGTCCTCATTCGCAAGTGAGGATTGGAACGCCTGGGCGGTGCCGCTGAAGGTAGTGGTGACGGTAGCGGGCATCCCGGCTCGCGCCGCTGTGGACTCGATTGCATTCACCGCATCGCCAAGCGCGACGCCGGGTGCAAGGTTGAAGGAAATCGTCACCGACGGAAATACTCCCGAGTGAGTGATCGAGAGTGCGGCCGTTGCGGGCCGGAATTGCGTGAATGCGGCCAGCGGCACCTGTCCGCCGGTGCTCGAATTCACATATACGTGCTTCAGCCCGTCCGGGTTCTGCCAGAACGACGGATCGACTTCCATCACCACGAAATATTGGTTCAGCGAAGAGTAAGTGCGCGCGATTTCACGTTCGCCGAAGGCGTCATACAGAATGCTGTCGAGCGTCTGCGGCGTGATCCCCAGACGCGAAGCCGTCTGGCGATCAATCACCAGATTCGCTTCCAGGCCGTGATTCTGCTGATCGCTGTTTACGTCCGTCAGCTGCGGCAGGCGGCGCATAAGATTCACGACGCGGGGCGCCCACGTTTGCAGAGTCTGAACCGTGTCGCTCTGCAGAGAGTACTGATACTGCGCGGCGCTCATTCTGCCGCCGACGCGTATGTCCTGGCCCACCTGCAGAAACAGAGTCACCCCAGGTACCGTGGCAAGCTTCGGACGCAGCCGGTTAATGATCTGATCGGCTGAAACTTTGCGCTCGTTCAGCGGCTTCAAGGAGATGAAAGCGCGGCCTGTATTCGTCGTGGTGCCGCCGCCTCCTCCGCTGAAGGCCTGCACGGTATCGACGCCCGGATCCTGCTCGACAATTTTGGCGAGCCGCTGCATCTTGCGGCTCATCGCCTGGAACGAGATGTCTTGGTCGCCCATGAAACTGCCCATCATGCGCCCCGTGTCCTGTTGCGGAAAGAACCCCTTCGGAACCTTGACGTACAGATAAATGTTGAATGCGAGCGTGACTATTGTGACCAGCAACATCAGTGCGGAGTGCCGCAGAACCCAAGTAAGACTCTTCTCATAAACGCGCAGGATGAAGGCGAAGAACCGTTCGCTGATCTGATAGATTCTGCCGTGTCCATGCTCGTCTGCCAGCAGCCGCGAGCACATCATCGGCGTTGTGGTAAGAGAAACAAGCAGCGAGACGATGATGGTGACCGACAGCGTCACGGCGAATTCGCGAAACAGACGGCCGATGATACCGCCCATGAGCAGAATCGGTATGAACACCGCAACCAGCGAGATGCTGATGGACAGCACGGTGGGACCGATCTCGGCTGCGCCCTTGAAGGATGCCTCCATGGAGGACATGCCCTTTTCGCGATACCG
Organism: uncultured Acidobacteriaceae bacterium; assembly: GCA_963842195.1. Lineage (GTDB taxonomy): Bacteria > Acidobacteriota > Terriglobia > Bryobacterales > Bryobacteraceae > Bog-105. Next base: position 297,908 of record CAWJFN010000013.1, on the reverse strand, counting down.
CGTGATGTTTTCGAGCACTACGATGGCGTCGTCCACGACGAAACCAGTCGAGATGGTCAGCGCCATCAAGGAGAGATTGTCCAGGCTGAATCCCGCCAGGTACATAACGCCGCAAGTCCCGATGATCGATACAGGGACGGCGACACTTGGGATCAACGTGGAACGCGCATCCCGCAGAAACACGAAAACGACTCCAATCACCAGGCACATGGAGATCAGCAAGGTAATTTCGACGTCGTGAACCGACGCCCGGATGGTTACGGTCTGATCGAGCACCGTGGTCATCTCGATCGACTGATCGATGGAAGCGTGCAGTTGAGGCAGCGCCGCTTTAACTCCGTCCACCGTGTCGATTATGTTTGCGCCCGGCTGTCGAAAGATGATGAGCAGAGCCGATCGTTTGCCGTTCGACAATCCTAGCGAGCGGACGGTCTGTACGGAGTCCGTGACGGTAGCAACATCGGCTAGCCGGATGGGCGCACCGTTACGGTATGTGATGAGAATCGGCCTGTAATCCACTGCATGCAGCAATTGGTCGTTGGTATTGATCAACCAGCTTTTTTTCGAATCGGAAAAGCTGCCTTTCGCCTCATTGGCGGTTTCGGACGCCACGGCAGTGCGAACAGTCTCGAGACTGAGACCGCGGCTATTGATGATGGTGGGATTGAGATCGATGCGAACGGCGGGCGCAGAGCTGCCACCGACCACTACCTGCCCTACGCCGCGAATTTGTGAGATGCGCTGCATCAGCACCGTGGAGCCGGCGTCATAGAGCGCGCTGGGTGGCAGCTTGTCCGACGTCAAGGCGACGATCATGATCGGCGAGTCGGCCGGATTCACTTTGCGGTAAGTCGGGTTCATCGGCATATTAGCCGGCAGATAGCCCCGAGCGGCGTTGATCGAAGCTTCCACATCGCGCGCTGCAGCGTTAATGTTACGGCCGAGCTCGAACTGCAGAGTGATGCTGGTCTGGCCAAGCGAACTCGAAGAGGTCATCTCCGAAACACCAGCCACTCGGCCAAATTGCCGTTCGAGCGGCGTGGCGATAGAAGACGCCATAATTTCGGGACTGGCGCCGGGCAGGGAGGCTGAAACCGAGATGGTTGGAAAGTCTACTTGCGGCAATGGCGAGACCGGAAGCAGACGAAACGCTACCGCGCCGGATAAAGCGACGCCAATGGTCAGCAGTGTGGTAGCGACGGGCCTCTTGATGAAAGGAGACGAAAGGCTCATGTCAATCTCCGGCGGCCGGCGACGGCGTTAGTCCTGCATTCGGATTCTGCCGCCCGCGCTTGCGGAAGGCGGCGAACTTTGCCGCGAGCTCATCGAAGAACAGATAAATGACCGGCGTCGTATAGAGCGTCAGCAATTGACTCAGCAGCAGTCCGCCGATAATGGTGATGCCCAGCGGTCTGCGCAGTTCCGACCCCGTTCCCGTGCCGAAGGCGAGCGGCACTGCACCAAGGAGCGCGGCCATGGTGGTCATCATGATGGGCCGGAACCGCAACAGGGAGGCCTGATAAATGGACTCACGGGGGGACTTGCCGTCTTTGCGCTCGGCCTCGAGCGCGAAGTCGATCATCATGATCGCGTTCTTCTTCACAATGCCGATCAGCAGCACGATGCCGATGATGGCGACAACGGTCAGCTCGGAGCGGCAGATCATCAGCGCGAGCAGCGCGCCTACACCCGCCGATGGCAGCGTCGACAAAATCGTGATCGGGTGGATGTAGCTTTCGTACAGGACTCCGAGCACGATGTAGACAGTCACGAGCGCCGCGAGAATCAGCAGCGGTTCATTTGTCAACGAGGCGACAAAGGCCTGCGCCGTTCCCTGAAATGAACTCTGCATGGCTGCCGGCGTGGGCATCTCCTTTTCAACTTTCTGAATCGCAGTGACGGCTTCTCCGAGTGCGGCATTCGGCGCCAGGTTGAACGAGACAGTCGTTGCCGGGAACTGGCCGATGTGACTGATCAGAATGGGTATCGAGGAGCTTCCGGAGCGCGTAAAAGCACTCAGCGGCACGGATCCTCCCGTCCCTGATCGGATGTAAATGTCTTCCAGATGCTTGGGCTGCGTCTGAAACTGCGGTTGAACCTCCAGAATCACGTGGTACTGGTTCAGCTGCGTAAACAGCGTTGAGATCTGACGCTGGCCGAAGGAATCGTAGAGCGCATCGTCAATGGCCTGCGCCGAGATGCCCACACGCATGGCCGTTTGCCGGTCGATGACGACCTGTGACTCGAGACCGTGGTTTTGAAGATCGCTCGCGACATCGGCGAGCTGGGGTAACTCCTTCAACCGTGCAACGAACTGATTCGCATAACTCGCAAGCTCGGTTGGATTTGGATCTTCCAGCGTGTATTGGTACTCGGTGCGGCTGACGATGTCCTCCACTGTCAGGTCTTGCACGGGCTGCATGTAAAGCACAACGCCGTCAACTTTGGCGAGCTGCGGCTGCAGACGCCGGATTACGTTGGAGGCGCTGATGTGCCGCTGCGCGATGGGCTTCAGGTTGATCTGGATGCGCCCCGCGTTCAGCGTTGTATTAGTTCCGTCGACTCCGATAAATGAAGATAGGCTCTCAACGGCGGGATCGCTTAGAATCACGCTCGCCAATCGTTGTTGCAGGCGCGACATTTCTCCGAATGAAATGCTCTGGTCCGCCTCCGTCACGCCTTGAATCTCACCCGTATCCTGAACCGGGAAGAAGCCTTTGGGAATCACGATATAGAGCAGTACGGTAATGACAAGGGTCGCCACCGCGACCAGCAGAGTGAGATTTCGATGGCCCAGCACCCACTCGAGCGTTCTGCCGTAGAAGGCGATGGTGCGTTCGAAGACGCGCTCAGAAGCCTGATAAAAGCGGTTACCCTGTCCTTTTTTTTGCCGCAGCAGCTTGGCGCACAGCATAGGCGTTAAGGTGAGTGAAACGACGGCCGAAATGATGATGGTGACGGCGAGCGTGATAGCGAACTCACGGAACAGGCGGCCTGTGATGTCTCCCATGAAGAGGAGCGGAATCAACACAGCGATGAGCGAAATTGTTAACGAAACGATGGTGAAACCGATCTGCTCCGCGCCTTTCAAAGCTGCCTGCAGCGGCGGTTCGCCTTCTTCGATGTAGCGCATGATGTTTTCGATCATGACGATGGCATCGTCTACAACGAAGCCGGTCGATATGGTTAGCGCCATCAGGGTGAGATTGTTGAGGCTATAGCCGAGCAGATACATGGCGGCGAATGTTCCCACCAAGGAAAGGGGAACCGCGACGCTCGGAATGAATGTCGCTGCCAGGTTGCGCAGAAATACGAAGATCACCGCCACAACCAGTGCAATGCACAGCATCAGCTCGAACTCAACATCGGAGACCGAAGCGCGAACCGTAATGGTACGGTCTGTCAAAACGGCAACGCCGATGGACGATGGAATAGTCGCGCGCAGCTTCGGCAGCAGCGCCTTCACGCGATCGACAACTTGAATGATGTTCGCGCCGGGTTGACGTTGGATGTTGACGATCACTGCCGGAGCCGTGTTCATCCATGCGGCTTGCTTTACGTTTTCAACTCCGTCGACGACATCGGCGACATCCTTCAGCATCACCGGTGCGCCATTCTTGTACGCGACGATTACGCGGTTGTAATCCTTGGCGGTTAGTAATTGATCGTTGTCGTTGATCTGGTACGCCTGCGCTGGTCCGTCAAAGCTGCCCTTAGCAGCATCGACGCTGGTGGTTGTGATGGCTGTGCGCAGGTCCTCCAGGTTGAGGCCATAGGAAGCGAGCTGTGTCGGGTTCGCCTGAATACGCACTGCCGGCTTCTGCCCGCCGCTGATGGTCACCGCGCCGACGCCGGAAAGCTGTGAGATCTTCTGCGCCAGCCGTGTGTCCGCGAAATCTTCTACCTGCTGCAGCGGCATGGATTTTGACGTGAGTGCCAGCGTGAGGATGGGAGCATCCGCTGGATTTGTCTTGCTGTAGATGGGAGGCAGCGGCAATTGGGCAGGCAGGAAGCTCTGCGATGCGTTGATTGCGGCCTGAACCTCCTGTTCGGCGACGTCGATGTTCAGGCTCAGGACAAATTGCAAGGTGATGACGGACGCGCCTTCGGAACTGGTAGACAGCATTTGATTCAACCCGGGCACTTCACCGAGTTGGCGTTCGAGCGGCGCAGTCACCGCCGACGCAACTACGTCAGGGCTTGCTCCCGGATAAAAAGTGACGATCTGCATGGTCGGATAATCGACCTCGGGCAGTGCCGACACGGGTAGTTGCTTATAGGCAACAATGCCCACCAGCAGAATCGCCGCCATCAGAAGCGACGTTGCGATCGGGCGAAGGATGAATGGGCGCGACGGATTCATTTCGGATTTGTCTGCTGCGGGTTGTTTCGAGGTGGATTGATGTTCTGATTCGCCGCTCCGGTCTGGTCCTGCGCGTGGTTCGGGCGATTGTTGGCCGGCGATCCGGGATTTCCAGGTGCTGGGCGTTGATTCTCGCCGGCGGCAGGGCCCTGCTCGCCTGAACTCTCCGGGTTCTGCGTTTCATCTGTTTTCGCTTGAGTCTGTGCCTTCCCTGACGCCGCAGCGGCCGGATTTCCCTGCCGGACGCTTATCTGCGATCCGTCCTGCAAGCGATCAAAACCGTCGGTAACCAGCGTTTCCCCTGCGTTTACGCCAGTCGCGGCGGCAATGTCCCCATCTGTCGTTGCGATGTCGATATTGCGCACCTGCACCGTCCGGTTTGGTGTCACGACGTACACGAATGCAACGTCGTTGTTACGCTGGATAGCCGCCGTGGGAATCAGGTTCACATCCATCAACGTTTTGACAAGCAGCCGTGTGTTCACAAACTCGTTCGGAAACAGTTTGAAATCGCTATTCGGAAACGTGGCGCGTACGCGAACGGTTCCGGTTGTGGTGTCAATCTGGTTATCCACAGTAAGCACCGTGCCTTGAGCCAGCTCCGTTTCGTCTGAACGGTCGAGGGCGTCGACGCGGAGCGTATGGCCGGCCCGCATTTGTGAGGCGACCTCATCTATGTAGTCTTCCGCCATAGTGAAGATGACGGTGATGGGCTGCAGCTGAGTAATGGTGGCAATGCCGGTGGAGCCGTTTGCCTGCACAATGTTTCCAGGATCAACAGTGCGCAGGCCCACGCGGCCATTGATTGGGGACACGATGCGTGCGTAATCGACGTTTACCTGAGCCGATTCAAAATTGCCTTGGTCGATCTGCACTGTGCCGCGATCCTGCTCGACCGTAGTCTCTTGAGTCGCGACTGTCTGTTCGGGAATCGCGTGCTGGGAGTAGATCATTCGATACCGGTCGAGATCGATTAAGGCGTTCTTCAGTAGCGCCTGGTCGCGCGACAACTGTCCTTGCGCCTGCATGAGCACGGCCTGGTAGGGGCGCGCGTCGATTTCGGCGAGCAGTTGTCCCTTGCTCACGATTTGCCCTTCCCGGTAATGCACGGAGACCAACTCGCCGACGACGCGACTCGTGACCGTGACCGTGTAAACCGGAGTCACGGTGCCGAGTGCATTGATATAGACGCCGATATTTCCGCGCGTAACCTTGGCCACGGCGACAGGAATCGGGCCGCCTGCACCGCGCCGGCCGCCTGCGCCTCCTTTGCCGCCGGAGGGCGCGGCGGTATTCGATCGTTGCGAGAGCAGATATCCGCCGCCGCAGAGAAGCAGCGCTGCGGCAGCCCAAATCGGCCAATGCCTTCGGCGGGTCATAGCTTAAATATTGGGATCGGAAAGAAAGTTCCGCTACTGCCGAAAGAGCTATCTGAGCCTATGCCGAATTGGCATAGTAAATTTCGAATGCGTTAAATTGTGGCACAAAATGTGTCACAGTAGTCTATATGCCTTCTGTAAATCTCCGTCAGCTCCGCGATACGCGTCAACTCAAAGCGTGGCTACGGGCCGGCCAAACGGTAGAGCTTCGGGAACGGGACCGGGTTCTAGCCCGAATCGTACCGGAGCAATCGGTTCCGGAACCTGCCGACTGGCCGGATTTTATGGGTCGGGCGCAGAAAATATTCGGAAACCGGCGCGTCGAAGGCGCCGATCTTCTTATAAGAGAGCGCGGGCGCTATTGACCGTTTACGCCGACACAAGCTTTCTTGTTTCACTCTATGTGCTCGATGCGCACTCGGATAAAGCGCACCGGCGCGTGGCCAATCATCCCAGAATCTGGCTGACAGCCCTACACAGAATCGAGTGGGCGCACGCAGTATCGCAACACGTCTTTCACGGCCAAATGCTTGCACATCAGGCGCGGCAAGTCTTTGACCAATTCGAACAAGATCGAAGAACAGGTCTGTGGCTTGAGGCCACCGTGTCTGACTCCACATTCGAAATCTGTTTCAAACTCGCCCGTCAATATATCCCGCGTGTGGGAGCCAGAACGCTCGATACCCTGCACATCGCATCAGCGCTAGAGCTCAAGGCAGACAGGTTTTGGACCTTTGATGCCCGGCAGGCGAGGTTAGCAACAGGCGGTGGGATTGCAAACTTCTTAGCTTGTCAGCGAGGCTCGTTCACAGTGGACCGGCGCGCCCGCTGGGGCATCGGCCTCGAACTTCTCGCTTATACGCTGCTGTGGCAGGGCCCGTTCTGGAACCGATCACTTGCACGATGGCAGGTTGCGTTATCGATTCTGTTTTTTTTATGGCGTCGGTGCTTTCCTGGAGTGCAGCCCGGGCATTGGGACGCCAGCTTCGCATAGACGCCGCAGTGAGCGCGGATCATCGATTGATCAAGTCAGGTCCGTACGCGCTGGTGCGTCATCCGATCTATACGTCGATGCTCTGCGTCGTGATAGCCACCGGTCTATTGATCACACCTGTATATCTGTTTATTGCTGCGCTGGCGGTTTACTTCATCGGTACCGAGATTCGCATTCGCGTCGAAGACAATCTGTTGGCGGCCCGTTTCGCGGACGAGTTTAAGGCATATCAAAATAGAGTGCCGGCGCTGATCCCGTTCGTCAGGTGACCGGCTTAAGGTTTGTTGTGCAAGCGCTTTGCCGGGTCTGCAATGCCGAATGCCCGCCAGAATGCGTCAACAACCCCGATCGCCAGATTTTTGGGATCCGGTTTTGAGCGTTTGAAAAAAACGTACCAATAAGTGATAGGGCCGAGGAGCAGCGCGAGCGATAGTTCCACGTCCAGGCTGCTCGTGAGTTCCCGCCTGGCAGATGCCGAGCTTCAGCAAGTGCCGAAGCTCCCGCCGCGGTGGCTCCATGACCATATTTCGCCATGCGAGTCCGAAATCGGGGTTCCGAGCGGAATAGGAGATCAGGTGCGGTGTGATGCGCTCGCGGCACTCCGCGTTTTCTGGCGGATGGTAGCAGAGGACAGCCAGAATATCGGCGCGCGTATCGCCGGAATCAAACTTCGGACGCACGTTGAGCCCGCTGAGCTCGGCCATCATTTCGAGCAGCAGAGCCTCCTTATCTTTCCAATGCTTATAGATTGTGGCTTTGCTGACGCCGGAAGACTCTGCGATCGCGTCCATGCTGGTGGCATCGAGCCCGCGCTCGGCGACGAGTGCAAGCGCGGCGTCAAGGACCTTCTGATGCGCGCTCGCGCTGCGTGTGCGCGGCATCCTCAGACCTGAATCTTGGAGAACATGTGACTGCCGACGCTGAGGAAAATAATCGCGACGACAACCAGCACGATTCCGTCGATGGCAAACCCAAAATGCGACATGCCGATGAGCGCGGTTCGCAATCCGTCGACTCCATAAGCCAGAGGATCGAGGCTTGTGACGACGCTGAAGGCCCTCGGCAGATGGTTTAGCGGATACAGCGCACCTGATAGAAAGAAGATCGGCATGACAAGGAAATTCATGATGAGCTGAAAACCCTGCATGTTCTGGAGAACCGAGCCGATAGCTGTGCCGAGCCCTGCGAACACACACGCAATCAGCAGCATGAACACGAGTGCCAAAGGCAGCATGGCAAAACGCGTGATGCGGAATCCGGCGATGAAGCACACAATCGCGACGAGCAGGCCCTGAATGACAGCCACCGTCGCAGCACCCAATGTTCGGCCGAGCATGATCTGAAAACGCGGCACCGGAGCTACCAGGGTCTCTTTCAAAAACCCGAACTGCCTGTCCCAGAGCAAGCCGATTCCCGAAAAGACAGAGCTGAACAGGACAGTCATGGCAATCACGCCCGGCGCCACGAACTGCACGTAGCTGCCTTCGCCCGCACGTTGAAAGACGGGACCCAACCCGAAACCCAGCGCGACCAGGTACAACACCGGCTGCCCCAGTGAGGCGATGATCTGCGCGCGCGAACGGACGTATCGCCGCAATTCTCGAAGCCAAAGGATATAAATTGCGCTCATCGTCTATTGCTCCACAAACGGGCCATTTGTCTCATCTGATCCGCGGAGGTTGCGGACTCGTCGCGGATCGTAGATCCCGTTAAGGCCAGAAATGCATCCTCCAGAGTTGCCGTGCCCGTCTGCTCTTTCAAACCCTGCGAGCGAATTTTGCGCCACAATTTTTCCGTGATCGATTACGGCGATCCGCTGCGCCACTCGTTCGGCTTCATCCATGTAATGCGTCGTCAGGAATACGGTGACTCCTTCGCTGGCGTTGAGGTTTTTGACATGGCCCCACAGTTGGTTCCGCGTTTGCGGATCGAGGCCGAGGGTCGGCTCATCCAGAAAGAGAATTTTCGGTGTGTGCAAGAATCCGCGGGCGATTTCAAGCCGGCGCTTCATACCGCCGGAAAACTGTTTCACCTGGTTGTTGCGGCGCTCCCACAGCTCGAACAAGCGCAGCAATTGCTCGGTTCTATGGATGCGAATCTTTCGCGGCACGTGGTAAAACACGCCGTGAAGCTCCATGTTTTCAAGTGCGGTCAAATCGCCATCAAGGCTCGGGTCTTGAAACACAATCCCGAAGCGTTTGCGCACTTCATGCGCGTCGCGCCGAGGGTCAAGTCCATCGATCTCCACACTTCCGCTGGTGGGATCGAGCAGCGTGGTCAACATCTTGATCGTCGTGGTCTTGCCTGCGCCGTTTGGCCCGAGAAAAGCGAAGATCTCGCCTGCCGGCACGTCGAGAGAAATGTCATTGACGGCAGTGAAGTCACCGAACTTCTTAACCAGGTTCTGAACTCGAATCACAGGCCCTCCTGGGCTGAGATTTGATACTAAACGGTACAGTTCGGTTATGTCAAGGGTGGTTCCTGGCGGGCTTAAGGCTGCAGCGACGAAGTGTAGGCCGCAATATCCAACATGTCTTCGTCATTCAACTTTGCGACCACGGATTTCATCAGTTCGGTCCAGGTTCCGTTTCGCGTTCCTTGCTGCATATCGTACAGTTGCCGCACCATGTAGCTTGGCGAACGCCCCGCAATTCCCGGGACCGGTCCCAGGCCCTTCAAATCGACGCCATGGCAGACAGTGCAGCGAGTGGTCCGTTCGCCTCCATCAGTGACCAGCTCTTTGCCTTTCTGAATACTTCCAACAGGCACATACGCAATGAAGCCCGAATGCGGATTCCGAAGTACTTCGGTGCCTTCCGGATCCACTGGAACCTCAATGATTCTTTGGCCGAGTTCTTCTTTCGCGGCACCGGCAACCGGCAGATACATGCCAACCGATGTACGGGTCTTTGGCACCGTGTTTGTTTCCACTACTTTGATCCACGGCGTCCACTTCATGCCGCCGAAATACTCCGCCGCCGCCTGAATCTCCTGGTCCGTCATCGCCTTCGCGAACGCACTCATCAGAGCCGTGTTCTTCTTCCTTGGATCAGCTGACTTCCGCTGCCCGCCTCTGAATTCGTGCATCTGTTCTACAAAATAAGAAACGGGAAGACCACTGACACCTGCATTCTCCGGCCTTCCCTTGCCGTTCGGGTAATGGCACAACGCGCAGGCCCAAATAGCCGGCTTCCGGCCATGCGCCACAATATCCGGCATAGCAATGTGGTCGCCGGGGAACCAATCGGCGGGACCGAAAGGATCCTGTATTTGAGCCTCTGTAAATTTCAGAGCGGCGCCCGGCAACTGCCTCAGACTCTGGTCCGGTGGTGTTTTGCGAACTGGTACCGCCGCAGCCGGATCAGTTCCGTACGCCCAGACCGGTATAGAGTCCTGAGCAGCACTGAGGACCGGGACAAAAAGCACACCGGTCAGGAACAGAGTTGAAATCGAAGCACCGCGCAGCGCCATCCTCATCTTGAAACCGGTGATGACCTACTTCTCGCTCGGGCTGTCGTCCGCTTTGAGATCGCCGAGCGCATACTGAATGCCGGCGAGCATATGCGCCACGAATGGCCGCAGAGCGTAAATGCTTTCATCGTGGCCGTGCGCTTCGTAAAATACGCGGCCATTGCCAACACGTTGAATGTAGCTCAGGGCGTAGTCGCCGTCCGTGCGCCGCGTCGCCGCCGGCTCCTTGGCCTTATCTTCCGCGCTCATTTTCGAATAATTGATGCTGGTCAATACGTGAACACGCTTGCGGCTGAATGAGTCTTGCGCGAAAGTGTACGTCTCGTCCACAATCACGTAGCCACGGGGCGGGTACATGGAAGTCAGCGGGCTGTTTGGATCGTCAATCTTGACGGGGATCAGCGTCGGGTAGGACCAATGAAATTTGAAAAAGCCGCCGATCATTTGGTTGAATTCCGGCCAGGTGCCCGTCGGAGCAGCAGTTGGTTCTTCGCCGCGTGAGGCCGGACGTGGGCTTGTGTGGTACGAATCAGTCGCCGCGTGAATACCGGCGAGCCCCTTTCCACCCTTCACGAACTCAAGAAGTGCCTGCCTGCGCGCCTGGGTTGCCGCTTCATCATGCGGATCATCCAGAAACGCGCCGGTGGTGCTGTCCAGGAAGATCGCATCATATTGCTTCAGATTGTCCGCACTGATCGCGGCGGGATCGTAAGTGATGGTCGTCATCCACGCCCCGGTTTTGTCTCCCAGATACTCCACCATCTTCGCCGCTAACGGGATGGAAGTATGGACCCATCCGGTAGCCGTGCACAATACGAGTACATGATGAAGACCCTGAGGTGTTGCGAAAGGCTTATCCGGCAACGCCGCCATCATCGCAGAAATGTCAGACGGGTTAGCGAACTGTTTTTGCGGGCAGCCGTGGCTGAATCCCCCGCTGAATCCTTCCGCCGGACACGGCTTTGCAGGTTCGTTCGTCTGCGCGGACAGAAGGTTGCACAACAACATAAGACCGCTGCACGCGGCAACGCTGAATTTCTTCATGATCTAGGAACTCCCTTTTCTGGAACGCCGTCACAAATTTCTCGTTTCGAACGCAAGTGTTAGTGTAGGCTATCATCAAGGAGTTGCGACTTCGTCTGGTCAATTTCGTGAGCATCACATCGAATAAGCCGAGCTTGTTTTGCAAATTGATCTTTTCTGTCATCGATAAACCGCTTTATCACGGATGAGCCGCTGCTCGATAAACTGACGAACCCGTTCGTTCTGAGCGACAGGCAGCGCACGGCGGTAACATTCCGTGGCTTCATCGGTGCGGCCGAGCCTGCGAAACATATCGGCGCGAGCCAGGTGGAATGGTGCGTACTGCTCCAATCCGCCCGTGCGCTCGATCTCGTCAAGCAGTGAAAGCGCCGTAATCGGGCTCGCCGCGAAGGAGACCGCCACCGCCCGGTTCAGCTCGATAACGGGGGTTCGTTCATAGTGCAGAAGTTGTTCGTACAGTATCGCAATCTGCGGCCAATCTGTGTCCGCCGCCGTCGCTGCTTCGGCATGGACCGCCGCAATCGCGCCTTGAATCTGATAGGGACCGGGCCGCCGCATGCGCAGCGCCTGCTCGACAAGCCGAATGCCCTCCTCAATTTGTGGACGTTTCCATTTCGTCCGATCCTGATCTTCGAGCAGCACTAGTTCGCCGGCATCGCTGAGACGCGCCTCGCGCCGTGAGTCGTGGAGCAGCATGAGGGCCAAGAGGCCCATGGGCTCAGGCTCGTCCGGAAGCAGGGCAGACAAACCACGCGCCAGGCGAAGCGCATCGGCGACGAGATCACTGCGGACGAGGTCGCCTGAGCAACTCGCCAGGTAACCTTCATTGAACATTAGGTACAGGACGCTGAGAACAGCGTTGAGACGCGGGGCGAGAGTAGCGCGATCCGGGATCTCATACGGGATACGGGCGCGCACGATCTTCTGCTTCGCTCGAGCCACGCGCTGCGCAATGGTCGCTTCGGTAACCAGGAAAGCCCGTGCGATATCAGCGACGCTGAGCCCCCCTAAGGTGCGCAAGGTCAGTGCGACCTGTGCCTCACGCGAGAGGGCGGGGTGGCAGCAGGTAAATATGAGGCGCAGCTGATCGTCGGCAATAGGCGATACTTCGAACTCGTCTTGCGGGCTGTGAATCTCTTGATCGAGCCGGAGTGAAAGGGCCAGTTCGCTGCGCTTGGCTTCTACGATCTTGAGATGCCGGATCCGGTCAATCGCTTTGCGCCGGGCCGTGGTTGTAAGCCATGCACCCGGGGATACCGGCACGCCGTCCTTGGACCATACTTCGAGCGCGGTTGCAAACGCGTCCTGAAGCGCATCCTCGGCGAGGTCAAAATCGCCGAGGATTCGAATCAGCGTTGCGAGTACGGCGCGCGACTCCTCCCGGAAAACCTGCTCGAGTGTGTTCTCGGCCTCGCTCACCTACATCTCCGGGATGTTCATCAGCGGACGGATTTCGATGGAACCAGTTCGAGCATCGGGTATCTTCGAGGCCCACGCCATCGCCTCATTCAGGTCTTTGACATCGATCACGTAAATGCCTCCGAGCTGCTCTTTCGTGTCCGCGAACGGGCCGTCGGTAGGGATCGTTTTGCCATCGCGCACCCTTATCGTTGTGGCAGTGGACGTCGGGTCCAGCGGCTCACACGAAATCATCTTCCCGGACTTCTTGAGTTCAATGCTGTAGTTCCAGTACTCGTCGTAAATGCTACCTTGCTCCTCCTTGGACTTTTCAGTCCAGTCCTTCTCGGCGGCATAGATCAAAAGCGCGTATTTCATCTTCAACTCCTTCCGTTGAATCCGACGATTGAGCACGATCTCGAATGACACCTCAGCCAAGGAGAATTGAAAAAAATACAGTTCGGCCGCACGTTTTGTCGCCAAATCGGATTCATCTGACACTGAGTCGGAAGCGTCAGCGCCCTCAGCTTGTAGTAGACTCATGGCCATGCTGCCAAGCGGATAAGCTAGAAAGAGCAGTTCGCTTATGCACGAGCTCGATCAGATACTCCACCTATGGCACAAATGCGAACTTACCCACGAAGCCGCCGTTCTGGCGACCGTTGTCAAGACCAGCGGCTCGTCTTACCGGCTGCCGGGTGCGCGCTTGCTGCTTGCGGCTTCAGGCGAACGCGCCGGCTCCGTCAGCGGCGGTTGTCTGGAGCACGATTTACTGAAGAAAGCGTTCTGGTTCACTGAAGCCGGACCTGTTTTCCGCCGGTACGACACCACTCCCGAGGGCGAGATTGGGTCCGGCTTTGGACTCGGCTGCAACGGCATCATCCACTTGCTGCTCGAACGTTTGCAGCCGGGCGAAGCGAACGTTCTGGAGGTGATCGCCGGAGTCCGAGCGCATAGGCGGGCGGCTGCAATCGTGCATTCGTTGAGCCGTCCGGGCGAGCGCCTTATCGTCGACGCGCGCGGCTGCATCGTACACAATGTCGCGAAAGCGGATCTTGCGTTCGCGATGGAAACCGAGGCACGCATGGCAATCGCGCAAAACACCTCGTCTCGTGTCGTGCTCGAAGGTTCGGAAGCTTTTGTGGAAGGCGTATCGCCTTCCGTCCGGCTGCTTCTATTTGGAGCCGGCGATGATGCTGTTCCGCTCACTAGTTTGGCGAAATATCTGGGCTGGAACGTGATCGTATTTGACGGACGCGCGCATTACGCCCGCCGCGAGAAGTTTCCCCACGCGGATGAAGTGCTGGTGTGCGATGCCGGAAGCACACGCGCTGCTGAATGGACCGACCAGTGGACGGTTGCAGTCCTGATGAGCCACAGTTACTCACAAGATCTCGCCAATCTGCGGGAACTCGCCGCCCAGCCCCCACGTTACACAGGCATTCTGGGACCGCATAAACGAAGCGTTCAATTGCTTGAAGATGCTGGTCTCGACGCCGCCGGGTTTGGCGATGCCTTGCACAGTCCCGTGGGCCTCGACATCGGAGCCGATGGTCCGGAACAGGTGGCCCTGGCGATCATCGCAGAAATTCAGGCGGTCCTCAACGGCAGAGGTGGAGGGCAATTACGAGACCGCGCGGGCTCGATACATGCTGCTGAAGCTTCGTCTGCATCCGCAGAAGCCTGGGCTCGTTCCATCGCATGCGCGTGACCTTACTGAATAGCATTGCTTTAATTTGCCTGCTGGCCACCGGGGCTGGAGCGCAAGATTCCAGCACCAAGGGCCGTGAGCTAATCAATAAAGCGCTCGCCGCCCTGGGCGGGGACAAGTTTCTCCACATGCAGAACCGAGTGGAAACGGGACGCATTTACTCGTTCTTTCATGACGAATTGTCCGGCCTCGGCATTGCACGGGATTACGTCGAGTATGGGCCATACGATCCCGCTCATGGATTGGCGCTGCGACTGCGCGAAGTACTCGGCAAGAAACAGGACTACTCATATCTGTTCCTCGCCGATCAGGCCTGGGACATCACGTTTCGCGGCGCGCGGCCCATTCCCGACGAAAATTGGCAACGCTATGCGCGCACAACGCAAAACGATGTCTTCTACATCCTGCGATACCGGCTCAACGAGCCCGGCATGCAGTTCGACTATGTTGGAACCGATATCTACGTCGGACGCCACATCGAGGTATTAGACATCACGGATGCGAAGGACCAGACCGTGCGCGTCTATCTGGATCACAACACGCTCTATCCGATTCACCAGTCGTTCAACTGGCTTGATGCCGATACTAAGCAGCACGACGATGAAGTCACCGACTACGATAAGTTCCGCGATGCCGGTGACGGAGTTATGTGGCCTTTCGTTATACAACGGTTTCGAAACGGTTACAAGGTGTATGAACTTTACGCCGACAGCGTGCAGGTGAATCAGTCCATACCCGCGCGTACATTTGAGCTCCCGCCCGGAGCTAAGAAGCTGAAAAAAGTCGATTGAATTACATCGCCCTATAAATAAAGCTTCTGAGCCTCATAGCCGCCGCTTTCGCGTATTGCTACAATCGCACTCAAGCCGCTTGATAACCCGAGTTCGCTTCTGTTTGTAGCTCCATGGATCTCGATCAACTGCACACGTTTCTTGAGATCGTGCGGCTTAAGAGCTTCTCCAAGGCTGCACAAACCTGCTATCGTACCCAACCGGCCATCAGCGCTCAGATCCGGCAGCTCGAACAGGAGCTGAACACCATTCTTTTTGAGCGTTTAGGCACTCGCATCTCGCTGACGATGGCGGGGCGCATCTTTGCCGAGCACGCCGAGCAGATCCTGGCGCTTCGCCGCCGCGCACAGGACACGATTAACGAGCTTGAGAAGGTGCCGCGCGGCGAACTGGTGATCGCCGCCAATGAGTCCACCTGCATCTATGTTCTGCCGGGAGTTTTCGCCGAATTCAAGAAGCAGTTTCCAAACGTTCAACTGCTGGTCGATCGGGCATACGGAACGCGTGTAGTCCAGGCCGTGATCGACAGCCAGGCAGATTTCGGCATCACGCAGTTGCCAGTCCAGGAAAAGAAACTGCAAGTCGTCAAAATCCATTCGGACGAGATCAAATTACTTGTTCCGGCGGGCCATCCGTTCGCGTCTCACGAGCGGGTAACGCCGGACGATTTGCTTCACGAAATCGTGCTGCTGCCCAAGGGGGGAACCACGCGGGCGCGGCTGAACGTGTGGCTCGATAACGTGATCGATGATCTGGCGATCTCGATGGAACTCGATTCGACGGAGATGATCAAGCGCTTCGTCATGGCAAACCTCGGCCTATCGTTCTTGGCTGCCTCGAATTGCCGTGAAGAGATCCACGACGGCAAACTTGCGGCAGTCTCTCTTGGTCCTGAGCCTATGATCCGCCGCCTGGGGCTGATTTATCGAAAAGACAAGTCGCTCTCCAAGGCTGCGCTTGGCTTCATTCGTGTTACGCTCGCAAATGCCGGGGACGGGATGGCGGAATTTCCTCTGGAACGGCTTCGGGCCTTGGGTGATTAATTGTTGCGATGATGCGCCTTACCGCAAGAAGCTCCACGATCTTTATTGCCAGTGGCAATAAGACGCAAGTTTACCGGTCCATAGCAGAGGTGCCGGCCGCGCTGCGCAGGAAACTGAACGCTTCGACGCGAGGTCTGAACTCGGCGACCATCCTCATCGCCGATAAGCGCGGACGCGAAGAGTTGGTCCGCGCCTTGCAAGGCCAACCGACTGAGGTGCAGTGCCGCCTTGCGGAGACCATTCGGGCACGCGAACGGGATGAGAAGGCACGCCGCATCGCGCGCCTTCCGTTTTCGCTCCGGACCTGGCTTGAGCTGCTGGTTCCCATTGCCGTCGGGGCGTCGCTCTGGCTGTTTATCGGCTCAAGATTCTAGGACAGCGCGAGCCGCTAACAACGCGCTACTGTTTGCCGCCGCCCCACCAATATCCCTTGCGAGTGCGGATCTTCAGGCCGGGACGATCCACAGTGACTTGGATAGTGTGAAAGCCCGGCTCTTCCTTGTTGTTGGGACTGTAGCTGAGTAGATATTGGCTGTTCAGATCCTTGCCGATGTCGGTGATGGCTCGCTCGAGGCCGCGCTGATCCCCAAACGTGTATATGTTGCCGCCCGTGAAATAACTGAACGCCTCTGCGGGCGTTCTCTTGAACAGGTCGCGAATGCCGCGATAAATGGGCGGTACGCCATTGAGAATGTTTCCGGTCTCTTCCTGAACCGTGTTGGTTTCGCTCCGCGTCTGTCCCGTGATCGTGCCCATCCCCTCGGGCGGAACACCGCCATGCTGCGGTCGCGGGTAATCGGGCTTTTTGAGCAGCGCTGTTTTCACCTTGGAGATGTCGACGCAGTAGACGATCACGTTGTCGAACTGCATGTTGCGGACAGCCTCTTCGACATGCATTTCGCTGCCTTTGTCCAGGTTGCGGCTCATTAGAATTACTACCCGGCGGCGGATATTCCGCCGATCGTGCTGTTTCAGCATGTGATCGGCCTCGGTCACGGCATCGACCAGCGCTGCTGTGCTTGACCCGGCAGTAATCTTCTGCATGGCGTCATCCAGCTTGGCGGGATCATTGGTGAAGTCCTGCATCAGGCGCATGCGGTGATCAAAGGCGAGAATCGCGACATCGCCCTGCTCGCCCGTGACCAGTCCCTGCAGCAGAACGCCCGATTTCTTAATCACCGGCAGCAGCGGATCCACTTCCGAATTGGCCTGCACCGCCAGAACGACGGATACCGATTGCTGGCTGAAATCCGAAGAGATCTTCTGCGGCTTGCCGTTGTCCAGAAGTTCAAAATCCTTCGTGCTCAAACCGTTCACGTAGCCGTGACCATCCGGATCGAGAACCGTGGTGGGGACAAGTACATAACGAACCGTGGTCCGAATCGGATTGCCGTCCGCAACCGGCGCGCTTTCGGCCGGAGCCGCGCTGTCCGGTGCCGGGCTATCCGCTGAACGGGGCCGATCAGGTGATGGCTTGTCCGAAGTGTTTCCGAGTTGACCGGGCTGTGGCGGCGGTGTGGATTGCGGTAACTGGCCAGGCGGCGGGATCTGAGCCGAAAGCGCCAGTGCTGCCGCCAACGCGGCCCAGGGCAAGGCGAAACTGCTCCGCCGTTTGTTCATATTAGTTCAGATGTCCGGCAGCCGGTCTGAGTTTCCATTACGGTCCCAGTGTCGCAGAGGAAGCTTCAGATTAACCGCGCACAATGCCCACCAATCGGGCTGTGCGTTCCTCAATGCTGAGTAGAGCCGTTCAGAAGATCGACAGCGTGAGCCATCAAATGTTCGATAGCGCGCAATGAGTGTACGGCGCCGCGCGGCGAGCCGGGCAGATTCACGATCAATGTCTGCTTTCGCGTTCCTGCGAGCCCTCGTGAAAGCGCGGCCAACGGAGTCTGCTCCTGACCGCGCAGCCGCATCAATTCCGCCATGCCCGGAATTTCCCGCTCGAGTACGTATCGAGTCGCCTCTGGCGTTACGTCGCGCGCTGCGATTCCAGTGCCGCCCGTTGTAAGGATTACATTTAGCCCATTCTCAACCCACTGCGTGAGGCGATCTGAAATTGCCGCCTGCTCGTCCGGCACAACGGCGCTCTGTTCTACAGACCAACCCAGGCTTCGGCAGTGCTCCTGAAGCGCCGGTCCGGAGAGATCTTCCCGAGTGCCGAGCGTGCTCGAATCGCTGATTGTCAGAATCGCCACACTAATCATGACTGGCTGGCGCGGTGATAAGCGCCGGATTTCCCTCCTGTCTTCTCGACTAAGTAGATTTCACGAATCTCGATGCTCTTATCGAGAGCCTTCGTCATGTCGTAGATCGTAAGCGCGGCAACCGACGCTGCGGTCAGAGCCTCCATCTCGACACCGGTCCGCGCTGCAGTGCTGGCGCTTGCGCGAATGTGGATCCCATCCTCAACGGTTTCGAACTCAACTCCGACGTGGGTCAATGGAATCTGATGGCACAGCGGGATCAGTTCCGCCGTATTTTTGGCCGCCATAATGCCGGCAATACGCGCCACCTCCAGAGGGTTCCCTTTCTTGTTGCTCGGAAGTGCATCCAGCACAGATGGCTTCATCGAGACGAACGCGTGCGCGATGGCCGAACGTTCCGTTATTTGTTTCCCGGAGACATCCACCATCGAAACTTTGCCCGTCGCGTCATAATGCGAGAGACGCTTCCTTATAGCCCGCATATTTAGAGTTTTCGCATCACGCGGATCGAATCGCCTACATCCCATGTTTCACGATCGTGCTCGGCCACGAGGAAAACGTTGCTGCGCGCGAGCGCGGGAATGTCGCTCGAGCCTTGCCACGGAATATGCGTCAGACGTTCGCCGTCCTCGCTGAGGCGTGCGGGCAGAAATCTTGTCAGACCCGGTTTGTGTTTGAATCTCGCTTCGACCCGCGCACGTCAAGAGCGGCAAGATTGTTTCGTACACTCCGGCTAGCAATTCGAGAGCGGCCTGCGCGAACAACTGAAATGTAACTAATGTCGACCCCGGATTTCCCGGCAGTCCAAACACAGGCTTAGACCTCGGCAATGCCAAACGCCGTCGGTCCTCCCGGCTGAATGCGCACTCGCTCAAAGCGAAACTCCGCCCCGAGCTCTTCGAGCCCTGGCTTGACCAAATCGTAGCGTCCTGCGGAAACGCCGCCTGAAGTGAGCAGCATGTCGGAGCTCAGACCGCGCTCCAGCAGCGGCCGGAGTTGTGCTGCCGTATCGCGCGCAACGGGGAGAATTTCGGCTTCGCCTCCTGCGGCGCTTACCAGTGCCGCCAGCATATACGAATTGGAATTTCGCACCTGGTGAGGCGCGGGTTTTTCCTCGAGCTCCACGATCTCATCGCCCGTTGCCAGGATCGCCACTTTGGGCCGCGTGAAGACCTCGACCGCCGTATGTCCTGTGGTCGCGAGTGCGGCAATGTGACTCGCATCGAGACGCGTGCCGGAGCCAATCAACAGTGCCCCTTGCGCTGCTTCCGATCCGCGGGCATTGACGAACTGGCCCGGCTCCGCAGTCCGATCTATTCTCACCAGCGCAGCGCCATCGGGCCCCGTGACCCGCGTCACATGCTCCACCATGATCACCGCGTCCGCTTCATCCGGCACGGGCGCGCCCGTCATGATCTCGAGCGCTTCGCCGACACCGAGCGGACTCTGTTGCTTGTCGCCCGCCCGCACCTCGCCGCGAACCCGCAGCGTGCCGGGTACATCGCGCGATTTCACCGCAAAGCCGTCACGCAGGGAACGCCGTAGCGCTGGGTAGTCGCGATCGGCCGCAATGGCTTCCGCGAGAATGCGCCCGTGCGCATGCTGCAAGGAAACACGCTCCGCCTTTGGTTTCGCATTCAGGCCGCGCACCGTATCGATGACGATCCTTCGAGCTTCTTCAAAGGCCAGAGCACGTTTTTGTTCAGCTTCGCCGGACACGTTTGGAATTGTACCTTTGACAGCTGTCCACTATTACTTCTGTTACTTGTGGCCTATATCCGCGCCTGCCAAAGGCTGTTATGCTCGTGAAAGAAGACGGCGGGTAGGCCGCCGCCTTCTGTGTTTAGGCTAACGGCGTTTCCACCGCAGCTTCAGCACGATGGTTCCGAAGTACGAAACCACCTTCACAAAGAGGCGCATATAAATCACCTCCTGCGGCAAGCAGGAATTGAAAGGGCCGGAGAGCAGAAACTCCGGCCCTGGACCTTTCCAACGGCTTGTTGGTTCCTTTGGGGCGGGCGCTAGCCTGCGGCGGCCGCACAGGCCGCCTAAGATGCAACAATTTCCGAGTCATCAGAACCCCGGCGACGGCTGCCGCATATCTACGTACCGAAATTCATAGGCAGGATAATCCGGTAAAATTCGGATGACGAATGGACGGTATCCGCTTTACGTGTCAACCCGGCTGCACGAAATGCTGCCGTGTCCGTGGCTTCGTTTACCTGACCGAAGAGGACCTTCGGCGCGCAGCCGATTACTTGGGCATCAGCAGCGAAGCATTCGAAGCGACCTACGTCATTCGTTTTCCCCACCTGCTACGCCTTCGCAAGCCGCTCGATGCTCAGTGCCACTTCCTCACCGGCCAGGGTTGCTCGATTCATCCCGTCAAGCCGGCGCAGTGCCGCCTGTATCCGTTCTGGCCCGAGCTCGTCGAGAACCGCAGCGCGTGGAACGAAGAAGCAGAATCGTGTCCTGGTATCGGCAAGGGCGAACTGATTCAGATTGGGACTGCATGCGAGATCGCGAGCGAAATGAAGCGCGCGTACCCGGGCATGTATTGAGTTTCAGAAAGTCGCTAGCGCGATCCCTGTATTGACGCGCGGCTTTTCTTCTGATGTAATCCGAAGGCTCCCTCAGGAAAGGAAGTCATGAAGAACTGCCTCGTCGCATTGCTTATCGCGTCTGCTCATTGCTTGTGTGCGCAGTCGTCAAATCCGCTAACGTCCAGCGCCAAAGTGATGTATGGCATGGTCAGCAACAACGTTGTGAAAGCCGCCGAAGAGATGCCGGAAGAAAACTATTCCTTCAAGCCGACAGCGGATGTGCGGAGCTTTGGACAACTGATTGGTCATGTTGCCGATGCCCAGTACGCTTTTTGCGGCGCAGTGGTGGGCGGCACGCCGAATCGGCCCGACGCCGAAAAGACGAAGAGTTCGAAGGCAGATCTCGTTCAAGCGTTGAAAGATGCGGTTGCATACTGCGACAAGGCTTACAGTGGGTTGACAGACGCACAAGCAGCTGAGACGGTGAAGTTCTTTGGGCGCGAATTGCCGAAGCTCAGCGTGCTGGCATTCAATACAGCCCACACCGACGAACACTACGGCAATATCGTGACGTATCTGCGCTTGAAAGGACTCGTGCCGCCCTCGAGTCAACGGCAGTAATAGACAGCCGCCCTGCGACTCACAATGCCGCGTCTTCGCTCAGGTCCGGCATATCATCGGTGACCTGCGACGCTAAAAAGATCGCGGCCACGGACTCGATGCCTTCCTGGTCGTCTTCGTCGAAGCGTTCCAGTGAGGCGCTGTCGATGTCAAGGACGCCCAGCGTCTTGCCCCAGTTAATCAGGGGCACCACGATCTCCGACTTTGAATCGCTGTCGCACACGATGTGCCCGGAGAACTGATTGACGTCGGGGACCAAAACCGTTCGCTCTTCCATCGCGGCCGTGCCGCAGACTCCCTGGCCAAAGGGAATGCGCACGCACGCGGGCTTTCCTTGGAACGGTCCGAGCACGAGCTCGTCACCCTCCGCGATATAGAAGCCAACCCAATTCACGTCCGGAATCGAGTGGTAAAGCAGGGCAGCCGTGTTGGCAGCGTTGGCCACAAAGTTCCGCTCATCCCCCAACAGGCTTTGAAGCTGTTCGCAAATGTGCTGGTACAACTCGGATTTGGCTTTAGTCGGCTCAACTGGCTTGAAGGTTTGCATTGCTGGACAGTTTACCTCGCTTATTTAGTGGCATAAGGTCTCTGAATCTCTCTTAAACCGCGGAAGCGTGCGGATTCCCTTTCGGCGTCACCCGCCCGTGTCCCTTCTGCGCGTGATCTTGCAGGCGAAAAATGGCCTGCCGGGCGGAATGGGCGATCACCGCCACCGGGTGTGCAGCAAGTTGCTCGAGTGGCTTCAACAGGTCCGGATTCCCGCTATTGCCCATCGCAATCGCAGCATTGCGCAGGAAACCTTCATATTTCGCGCGCCAAACAGGCGAATTCCGGAACAACTCTCGAAAGTCCAGTTCAGTGAGGCCGGCTAACGCGCCCAACCCCGGCAGATCGGCTGCCGGTTCGAAACGTGGTTCACCGCCAAATCCGGCCCGCGCATTCCAGGGACAAACGTCCTGACAGATGTCGCACCCGAACACATGGTTCTGCATGCGTGCCGCGAGTTCGCCGTCGATGGGTCCGCGCTTTTCGATGGTGAGATAAGAAATGCAGAGCCGGGCATCCAGCGTCCAGCCGCCGCGCCCATCGGGAACGATTGCCTTCGTCGGACACGCCTCGATGCAGCGCGTGCAGGTGCCGCAACGGTCCGGCGGCGCGCTGTCGCGTGTCAGCGGAATCGAAAGCAGCAGCTCGCCGAGAAAGAACCATGACCCCTGCGCCTGGCTGATCAGGCAGGTGTTTTTGCCGATCCAGCCGAGGCCTGCGGCTCGCGCATAGGACCGTTCGAGCAGCGGCGCTGTATCGACACACGCGCGCCAATGGAAAGGATTCGGTTCCATTTCGCCGATGCGCGCCGCCATTCGAGTGAGGCCCTCGCGCATGATTTCGTGATAGTCCTGACCCCAGGCGTAGCGCGAAATCCATCCACTTTCCGGTTTGCTGTCAACCGTGTGCGGATGGGCGGTGTTATATAACTTGCCAACGCACACGATGCTCTCCGCCTCGGCCATCAAGGCGCGGGGATCATGGCGCATGTCGCCGCGATGATCGGTCAGGTATCGCATTTCGCCCGCATAACCGTTACCGCGCCATATCTCAAAGCGCGCGAAGTCGTCGCTGGGCTCGGCGCGCGTAATCCCCGCGAGTTCGAACCCACACTCGTTGGCGACCTGCTTTACCTGATCCGCGGTGATTCCCAATGCTACCCTCTGTTTTTATTTTGCCTTCGTCTAGTCACACGCGCAAAACGGGCAGCCAAGCGCCCTTTGCGTCTACTCACACGCGCAAAACGGGCACCGAGGCGCCCTGTGCGCTTATCGACTTCCAGAACGTTTACGTGGAGCGCGGCGACCGGCTTGCCCTGAATGGTCTCAATTTGCGGGTGCAGGCCGGCGAGCACGTCGCCATACTCGGGCCGAACGGCAGCGGTAAATCCACGCTCATCAAAACCATCACCCGTGAATGCTATCCACTGATTCGCCCGGAAACGCGGCTCGAAATTATGGGCCAGCAGAACTGGAACATCTTCGAGCTGCGCGCCCACATCGGCCTGGTCAGCAACGATCTTATGGCGCAGTGTACGCGCGATATCACGGGTCGCGAACTGGTGCTCTCAGGGTTTTTCGGCTCCATCGGTGTCTGGCAGAACCATCACATTGTTCCCAACATGGAAGAGGCTGCTCAAAATGCAATGGAGCGCCTCGGAGTGGCACACCTAGCCGACCGCTGGCTCGACGAGCTGTCGTCCGGCGAAGGGCGCCGACTGCTGATTGCGCGATCGCTGATTCACAATCCGGATACGCTGCTGCTCGACGAGCCCACCACCAGCCTCGATTTGACTGCCTTACACGAGGTCCGCGAAAGGCTGCGGGCTTTGGCCCGTTCAGGCACCGGTTTGTTGCTGGTCACGCATCATCTGGATGACATTATTCCTGAGATCGATCGCGTCGTCTTACTGCATGAGGGAGTCGCGGTCGCCGACGGACCCAAATGCGAGGTCCTCACTTCAGAGCGCCTCTCGTCGATGTTTGGAGTGCCGGTTGACGTCATTCGGCGCAACGGCTTTTATCACGCCTGGTAGGGGCAAAGCCTACTTAAGTTGCTGAAACGTAAGAAGTTTGTGTTTGCCGATCGGCCTGTTCAGGCCCTCTTAGTTTCCATACAACCGCCAATCCGTGCTGTTCAATTACTCACGGTTTTAACCCTTTGGGACGGCTTTTATACTGAGGTTAGTCTGACGGTAGTAGTACCGCAGACGGCGATTGGAAGGAAGTGGAAGGATTGTCCCACGCGTACGGATGCCCATCAAATCAGGCTGTGCGCTTCTAAGGTTCATTGAACAATGCACAAACCCATTAAGTACGTTGAAAAGATGGTCACGGTTGGCGCCAATGCTACCTGGCACGTGTTCGATCGGCTAAACCAGATCAATCAGAATCCTTCGTTCACGCCGAAGTGGTCCGAAAAACCGCTTCTGAAGAGCTACCAGAAAGTCAAGCCTCCGCTCGGGTGGCCGCGCGAAACCGATTCGCTGTGCCCCAAATGTATCCCGGAGATCCGGCAGCGGATCGTGGACGGCGAAATCGATTACAAGATTCTGTTGAATGAGCCCGTCGGTGAGATCAAAGCTCACATTGTTGAACGCGACGGCAAAATCTTGATGGTGAAGGAATGCCCGAAACACGGCACGTTCGAGGACCTGATGTCCATCGATCCCGACTTTTCGCGGCATCTTGAAGAGGTTTTTCCGGGCCGCGATATTCGCGCGCACAACGACGAGAAGCTGCACAAGCACGGGACCAGCACCATCACGCATGGGCGCGGCTCCGTGCTCACCATCGACCTGACCAACCGCTGCAACATGATGTGCGACCCATGCTTCATGGATGCCAACCAGGTCGGCTTCGTGCATGAGTTGAGCTGGGAAGACATCAAGACGCTGCTTGACAATGCCATCTCGATCAAGCCGCGCCGGCAGATGTCCGTGCAATTCTCAGGCGGCGAGCCCACTCTTAGCCCGTATTTCCTCGATGCCGTGCGCTACGCCCGCAAAGTTGGGTACAACAGCGTTCAGGCAGCCACCAACGGTATCGAGTTCGCTAAGCGCCCCGACTTCTGTAAAGAAGCCGCCGAAGCGGGCCTGCGCTACGCATACCTGCAGTTCGATGGCATCGGCAACGCCGCCAACTCGCATCGCGCCGTCGGCAATCTGTTCGACGTCAAGCTGCGCGCCATTGAGAATCTGTGGAGCAACGGCGTCGACATCGTTCCCGTCATTACGATTCTCAACGGCATTAATAACGAACAGGTCGGGCATGTTGTTCAATTCGCGCTCGACAACCCGAAGAAGATTCCGTTCCTATCCTTTCAGCCCGTTTCGTTCACCGGCCGTGATGAGGCCATCACCGAGGAGCGTCGCAAAGCCCAGCGCTACACGCTTTCGCATCTGGCGCATGACGTGAAGGATCAGACCGGCATCGGCGAGCCCGTCCGCGACTGGTTCCCGATCAGCTTCATGAGTACGTTCTCGGACTTCGCCGACCTGGTGCACGGACCGAACGCGGACTGGGGACAGTTGAGCTGCGGCTGCCATCCGAACTGCGGTATCGGCATGGCGGTCATGTGCGACAAGGAGACCAAGGAGCACGTTCCGGTTACCGCGTTTCTGCACGCCGATCAATTGGCAAAGGACATTGCCCGTATCAACGATGCGGCGCGCGGCCGTGCCTTATCAGTGTTCGGCGTGAGTCTCGCTCTGCTCCGCAACTATAACCCCTTCAAAGCGCCGACCCACTTCCGCTTGAGCGATCTGGTTCAGAAGTTCGACAAGTGCTTCGGTATGTCGAAAAAGGCGCTGACGGGAGAATACGGCAAGGTTACGGGCGACCGCACGCGCGCCGACATCGATAAGCGCCGCGCAGATCGTTGGAATTTCCTATTCATCGCCGGCATGTGGTTCCAGGATCTGTTCAATTACGACTTCCGCCGGACCGAGCAGTGCATCATTCCGTACGCCACGCAGGAAGGTGAAATTTCATTTTGTGCCTACAACACGGGCGTGGGCTGGCGCAACATCATCGAGAAGATGCACATGACCGCCACCCTCACCAAGTGGTACGAAGAGAAGGGCCGTCACGAAATCTTCGCCGGCAACAAGAGCGTGCCGCTCGCCACTAAGGAGCACCACCTAGTGCTCAATGAAGAGCACGTTCACGCTGATCGCCAGCACGATCTCGAAAAGCTCGGCATCGCGAAGAACGCGCGTGAAGAGAAGATGCGGGCCCGCGACGAAGCGCTGAAGAAAAAGCTCGAAGACGAGAAGATGGCGCGGCTGTATCGCGAACACATTCTCGGCGAGAAGAAGGTCGAAGGCTTTGTTCCGCTCGACGGTCTGCTCGGGTCGGCATCGGGTCCGAAGCCCGCGCCCGTAGAAAAGCGCGAAGAAGTCGGCGCAATAGGCGACTAGGTCTGCCGTTACAGTACTAAAAACTGACCCGCTGGATAGGATAAATCCGGCGGGTCTTTCAATTTGTACTTCCCTGTGCTATTGTTCGGTGTGGAAGCACCCGGTATGTGCGACCGAATGCTTCCGTCCGAGCTAAATCTCGAAGTCGATCTTTAGCCTGGTCTTGCGTTTCCTGAGTAGAATCAGGAGTACAAGTAACACCTCAAGGATCATGGGTAGATCCACCTTTCTACCCCGCGATTTGCAGGCCCCGCTCTCATCAGCGGGGTTTTGCATTTTATGCGGAGTCCGCACTTCGCTCCAATGCAAACCGCACTTCTGCAATCTCGGTGTGAAAGGCCAATGACATGGTGTCGTTCACGACCACCACGTCTCTTCGGATTTCCCGCCGTACCACAAATCAAGAAGCCCGCCAGATCCATCTCGGACCGGCGGGCTCTTTGTCTCTCAGGGATTAAAACTCAGCTATTCGATTTCGCGCGGACGCTTCTTGCGGTTGCGCTTGCGCGCCAAGGCTTCCTTGGTACGGCGCTTCTCGCCCGGCTTCAGGTAAAACGAATGGCGCTTGATCTCCTTTACGATGTCCTCTTGCTGGACCTTGCGCTTAAAACGGCGCAGCGCGCTCTCAAGCGTTTCGCCTTCCTGCAGATGTACTTCTGCCAATTGAAAACTCACCACCTTCCGGGGTTATGCTAGCCACTCTGCAAGAGCAGCAAGTAATGTCATTATTGTAGCGCAAATAACCGCCAGCTACACTGTCTATGTAGTATTCTGAATACCGCATCATAAAACATATGTCGCGCCTGACTGCCTTCTTTCCCCTCGTTCCGGTGCTCCTGTTTGCAGCATCGCAAAGCACCCCAGACAGCGTCATACGCCAAGTCGAGAGCGGTCTCACGCGACGCGTCCACGTCACCGGCCAGCCTGTCGAAAAATGGACCATCGAGCAGCGCCTTCAGCACTATCATGTTCCGGGCGTTAGCGTCGCCGTGCTGGTGGATGGCAAGCTGTCATGGGCCAAAGGCTATGGCGCGGCTTCCAAGGAGGACGGAGTTCCCGTTACGCCCGACACGCTCTTTCAGGCCGCCTCCATCAGCAAACCCGTTTCCGCCATCATCGCGCTGCGTCTGGTCGAGTTGGGCAAACTCTCGCTGGATGAAGACGTCAACCTGAAGCTCCGTTCCTGGAAGGTGCCCGACAGCCCCGCCATGGCCGGCGAACACGTCACGTTGCGGCGCATTCTGAGCCACACGGCGGGACTGACCGTGCACGGGTTCGCGGGCTATGCCCAGGGCGAAGCGCGTCCCACCCTGCCGCAGCTCCTGAACGGCGTCAAGCCCGCCAACAGCGATCCGGTGCGCGTCGACATCAAACCGGGCACGCAGTGGCGCTACGCCGGCGGCGGCTACGAAGTCATGCAGCAGCTGATTGAAGACGTCACTGGAAAACCTTACGCCGAAGTCGCGCACGATCTCGTGCTCCAGCCCCTCGAGATGACCCACAGCACATATGAGCAACCTCTTCCCGAGCCCCTTCGTGCGAAAGCCGCCACAGCCTACGATGAGAGCGGGAAACCAATCGCAGGTAAGTGGCACATTTATCCGGAGCAGGCGGCCGCGGGGCTGTGGACCACTCCCTCGGATCTCTGCAAGGTCATTCTCGAAATGCAACAGCCCGGACGCGTGCTAAAACCCGCGACTGTGGACCTGATGCTCACGCCGGTCATGAACGAGTATGGTCTCGGCTTCGGCATAAGCAAGAAGAATGGTCAAGTATCGTTCTCACACGGGGGCGCCAATGAAGGCTTCCGCTGTCAATTGTTTGCTTATCGGCAAGGTGGGCGCGGCGCCGTGGTCATGACCAATGGCGACGCCGGCGGCGCGGTTGCGGACGAGATTCTGACGTCAATCGCAGCGACTTATGGCTGGCCCGCCTTCGCGCCCATCCAGAAAACCGCGATTCAGGTGCCGGCCGACAAACTTGCATCGCTTGCAGGTGTCTACCGGGCGACTTCCGGACCACAAGATTTCGAGATTAAGGTCACCGTTTCGGGCGACAAACTTTACATCCAGCCTCCACATGGTGGGCCCGTACAGGTTCTGCCCGAATCCGGGAATAAGTTTTTCGATCCCGACGGCGGATTGCCCGATATCACCTTCGAAAACACTCCTGCCGGATGGCAACTCTCCGGCGGCGGTTTGACCGCGAAGCGCGTCCATTAGCCGAAGTTCGTCACGAGAGTTTTCAATCCTTCACCGAGCCGCGACCAGAGAGGAAAACGGCTTCTCTATGCCAGAATGTAACCAATGCCGATTCGCGTTTGCGACGGAATTCAGCTGCGAAACCGCTGCCGGAGTTCAACCGCGGAACTCTCGCTAATTATGCGCTGCCTTGAATAAAGAAGTAGGCGAAGATGTTCCGTTCGCTCTTGCTACTCCTGCCCGCACTATTTCTCGTTTCTGCGGCCGCCCCGCCGCCCCAAACATCCGAGCCCGTCGTGCTGAGCCTTCTCGATCAAGGCTGGTTCGAAGTGCAATACCGTGAACAGCGCGCCCAGGAACTGGAGCAATTTAACCGCGAAACAGGCATTAAGGTTGAGATGCTTCCCGCGCCCGAAGCTGCACCCAAACAGCTGGCGCTTTGGCGCAGCTTCCTCAACAAGCACTCGCCCACACCCGACGTCTACGCCATCGACGTCATCTGGCCGCAAATTCTGGGCGCCGATTTGCTGGATCTCAGGCCTTATCTGTCCAAACAGGAAATTGCTTCTTATTTTCCGGAACTGATCGCCGTCAACACCGTAAACGGAAGCTTGATCGGGCTGCCTTATGCACTCTCCGTCGGCGCGCTCTACTACCGCCGTGATCTGCTGCACGCCTACGGCTACACGGCCCCGCCTGCCACCTGGGACGAACTGGAACGCATGGCTGCAAAAATCCAATCCGGTGAGCGCGCGAAGGGCCGCAAGGATTTCTGGGGATACATTTGGTCAGGCGCCCAGACCGAAGCTTTAGTCTGTAACGCGCTCGAGTGGCAAGTCTCGGAAGGCGGCGGTAACATCGTCAACCAGGCGGGTCTAGTAGATGTGAATAACCCTCGCACCATCTTTTCGTGGCAACGAGCAACTCGATGGGTGGGCACCATCTCGCCGCCTAGCGTAACGGCATATGACGAATTCGACGGGCTTAACGTATGGCAGGCCGGTCGCGCCGCCTTCATGCGGAATTGGAGCGGCATCTACACCGGCATCTCCGGTTCGAATAAGGCCTTCTACGACCAGACGGGAGCGGCAATTCTGCCCGCAGGCAGTGCCGGCC
This sequence comes from uncultured Acidobacteriaceae bacterium, assembly GCA_963842195.1. Classification (GTDB taxonomy): domain Bacteria; phylum Acidobacteriota; class Terriglobia; order Bryobacterales; family Bryobacteraceae; genus Bog-105. The sequence goes on along the minus strand of CAWJFN010000013.1, from coordinate 268,060 downwards.
ACGCGTCTACGCTCGGAGGCAACGCTTTCGGGGTATCGCGCTATTCGCAGCACCGCGCGGAAGCCGTTCGCCTGGTACGGTACCTGTCCCGGCGCGATGTGCAGCGGCGTCGTTGTCTCAAAGGGTCTGAGCCGCCCACTATCCCCGATCTCTATCGCGACCCGCGGCTCAGAGCGATTAATCCCGACCTCGACGAGACGTATGAGGCAATGCAGGGACACTTGGCCTTACGTCCGTCTCAGCAAACCGGCCCGCGTTATCCAGAAATAGCGGAAGCCTATGCCCAAGCCGTACACTCCGTTCTGACCAGGCAAAAGACTGCCGCAGCCGCAGCCCGCGATCTGCAAAATGATCTGAATCAGAGGAGGCACGGTCCTTGAAAATCGGTTCCCGCCTCGGCCTATCGTTCACTGTCATCGTCCTGCTGATGCTCGCTGGCGGCCTGTTGACCTTCTGGCAAGTTCATATCAGCCGCGAAAACGTTCAGCAATCGCTCGCCGCCGACCAAAAGCAGCTTGCTGTTTTGCGTGTGCATACCGATGTTCTCGAGATTGATGCCGGCCTTGGACCTCCGATCATTAATCGCGATCTCACCAAATTGAAAACCAATGCGAACGCGGCCAAACTGACCCTCATCGGCGACATCCGCCTGGCCAACGAAGCTATTGCCCGTTCGCCCTCCACTCGCGCCCACGATGCCAGGCTATTGGCCATCCTGCAGGGTGCCCAAAATACCCTGCCCGAGCAGGTCCAGCTTCTCCAGACGCTTGCCGCCGTCGGCGATTGGGACGCCGTCCAGCTTAGATTCTCCAAACAGATGGAAACGGTAGCGGAGTTGACTTCGCTTGCAGCCAAATCGGTCAACACCGAAGTATCCGAGCGCCGCCTGGCTCTTTTGGAAAACCTCCGCACCGCCCAGAATCGCTTGCTCTGGATCCTTGCCGCTACTACTCTGCTTTGCGTACTCGCCGCCGCCGGGCTCGGCGCGAAAGTTACTGCCGGCATCACCCGGCCTCTCCGTGAACTCGAATCCGCGGCTCGATCCCTCGCCAGCGGGAACTTCAGCCATCACGCGCCTGAAGCAGATACGGACGAAATTGCCACCCTGCGTGACGCCTTCAACTTCGCGACAACGGAGCTTCACACCCTATACAACGAGCTCAGTTCTTTGAACCGCCGGCTGATTCTCGCGCAAGAAGAAGAGCGCACCCGCATTGCCCGCGAGTTGCACGACGATTTCGGCCAGCGTATCGCCGCGCTGGGAATATCGCTCTCCACTCTCAAGCGCCAGATTCCGTCCGAATCGGCTGCTCTCCAGCACCATGCCGAGCGGATTTTTTTCGATCTGATTCACATGGGTGATTCCCTGCGCCGCCTCTCGCACACCCTCCATCCCGCGATCCTTGAATATTGTGGCCTTCCCGGCGCTCTGAGGGCTCTGTGCTCCGAGTTCCCCGGCTTGCGCGTCAGCTTGTCTTTGATAAACGAGAGCGAGCTGAAGCATTTACCATTGGATGCGGCTCTCTGCCTCTATCGCGTCGCCCAGGAAGCTCTCCGCAATGTTGTGAAGCACGCAGAGGTCAACGCAGCCGACGTTTCGCTCGCCTTCAACGGCGACTCTGTCACGCTCATCGTCCAAGACCGTGGAATGGCAACCAAGGCCCGCAGTAGCGATTCCGGCGGTCTGGGACTCGTCAGTATGCGCGAGCGAGTGAAGCAGCAGAGCGGTGTGTTCTCCTTCGAGAATCCGGCCGACGGTGGCACCCGCCTCGTTGCATCTATTCCGCGCCCCAACCCTGCCTCCCTTCCAGCCGAAACCGCCGGCACGACATACTGATGATGCTTGTTTCCTTATAGAATCAGCAGTCGAAAAAGGTTGCAACTCTTATTCCTGAAATTCCGTTATCGGTGAAAATCATCGTGCAGTCATATGCGTTCTGGAATTTTTCCGCAGAGCAACATGGCCTTCATTTCGAGACTGACGTTTGAGACTGTCAAGGCATTGATTTTAGCGGGCGGGGCATCGTCTCTCAAAAACTTACGTTTTTGCAAACTCCTTAGCACTTCCTCCATTCGGACGCTAAGTTCTCCTCCTTACTTGATGTTGCGATATTCTGAGCCGATACGAGGATCGGTTGGCTCGTGAGGACAAATCTTGCAAACTCCGGTCGTCAATCTGAGCAATTCACAAACAGCTTTTATGGCGCAGCAAGTGGCTGTCCGCCGCCGTCCGGCGCGCGCGCTCTACGCAGCGCTGGCGGTACTCTTTGTGATCGCGGCGGGCTATCAGGTGCGGGCCCTCAAACAAATCTTTCCGCAATGGTTCGGAGCCGAGTTCGTGCAATGGCCCTTCCTGCTCGATGCTGAAGATCAGCCACAGTTCCTCTTGCAGTTTGTCCGGGAGGATGCACGCGCCGCGGGCCTGCGCGATGGAGACGCGCTGATCGCCATCAATGGCGTTCCTGTCACTTCACGATCTGTATACGCCGATCTCCTCTCCGCATCCCATCCAGGCGAAGTCATGAAAGTGATGTACCGCAGAAATGGCCAGCGGATCGTCAGCCAAACCAGTCTGCACTTGCGGAAATTGAAGGGGGACACAGGACCGGTACTGTTGCTGCTCTACGCCGTAATGCCGCCTCTGTGTCTCGCGTTGGGGTTTTGGGTGGTTGTTGTGCGGTTACAAGACGTTCGCGCCTGGCTGTTGCTTGGGGTGATGCTGGGCCTGGCAACTTTTTTCAACTCCTTCCCCGATTTTTGGGAGCCGCCGTTCAGGATACTGGGCACGGCATACCGGATATTCACCGAATCAAGCTGGTTCGCCTGGCTCTTTCTACTTGGAATTTATTTTCCTGAACCGTTCCCCAGGGTATTCCGGTGGAACTGGTGGAAGTGGTTGGCCTGGATTGTGCTGCTGCTGTGGGGAATTGTTTCTGTCGTCTCAGTAGCTAGCTTCGTAGCTGAGTTCTACAGTGTTACCGCTGCTGCGCCCATCAATCGATTTCAGGGAAAGTTGAATTTCTTGGTCCCTTTGACACTGGCGAGTTTTCTCGTCTGTATCGCAGTGAAATACCGGATTGCTTCTTCTGTCGATGCTAAACGCCGGTTGCGAGTGCTCTATGCGGGAGCGGCAATCAGCCTGCTGCCGATTCTTATTCTCTTCAGCATCGAGCGTTCGAAAGGAGTTACGGAAGAGTACTTTGCTTATTGGGTGCGGATGTCCGTGTATACGGCTTTTCTGCTGCTTCCGGTAACGCTGGCTTACGTCATCGTTGTGCAGCGCGCCATGGACGTACGCGTCGTCATCCGGCAGGGATTGCAATACGCATTGGCGCGGCGCGGAGTCCTCATTTTGCAGATCGTGCTCAGCACGGTGCTGTTTGTGGTGCTCACGTTGCTGATGACGTCTCACGCGATGAATCCGATTGCCACTGCGTTGGCGTTGGCGGCTGGGCTCTGGGGCATCTTTCTGCTGCATGGTGCAACTCAGCGAGTGGCTGCCTGGGTGGATCGCCGTTTTTTCCGCGATGCCTATAATGCCGAACAGATCCTCAGTGATCTGGCCGAGAAAGTCCGGACCATTGTGGAAACGCGACCGCTGCTCGAAACGATAGCGCAGCGCATATCGAGCGCTCTGCATGTAAAGCAGATTGCGGTGCTCCTCGGCGAGAGTGGATTGTACCGGCCAGCACACGCCGTCGGCTATGGCATGCTTCCAGATCTGACATTTCCGTCGCATACTGCCACAGTACAGAGGCTGAGAACGGAAAACCAGGCCGCTCGTGTCTACTTCGACGATTCGGAATCGTGGATTTATAAAGCGCCTGACATGACCCAGGAAGAGCGCGAACGTCTGGCAGCACTTCATTCCGAACTGCTGTTGCCGTTGTCGGTGAAAGGCGAACTGCTCGGGTTTATGAGCCTGGGGCAAAAGCTTTCCGAAGCGCCGTATTCGAGCACGGATCTGCGGCTCCTAAGTTCAGTCGCGGCGCAAACCGGCATAGCACTGGAAGTAGCCAGGCTTAATAGCGCCATGGGCCGTGAAATTGCCACGCGCGAGCGATTGAATCGCGAGCTGGAAATCGCGCGAGAAGTACAACAGCATCTGTTTCCGCAGCATTTTCCCGCCATTCCCGGCCTCGACTATTCCGCAATCTGCTTGCCGGCGCGCGAAGTGGGCGGAGATTACTACGACTTCTTGGAATTGCCAGAAGGCAGACTCGGGGTAGCGATTGGCGATGTATCCGGGAAGGGAATCGGCGCCTCACTAATGATGGCGAGCCTCGGCGCTTCGCTACGCGGCCAGGCCGCGGTGGTCGAGAATCTCACTCAGCTGATCGAGCGCGTGAACAAACTGGTCTATCAGGCTTCGACGGCCAATCGCTATGCCACCTTCTTTTACGCTGAGTACAATCCCGGGAATCGTCAATTGTCGTTCGTGAATGCGGGCCATAACCCACCTGTGATCGTGCGCCGGTCTAATCGTGGCTATGAGGTGTTTCGTTTAGATGCCAGCGGCCCGCCCATCGGGCTGTTGCCGAAATCGTCTTATGAACAAGGGTCTTTCGCCTTGGAATCTGGCGATCTACTGCTTTTGTTTACTGACGGAATATCCGAATCCATGAACTGCGACGACGAGGAGTGGGGCGAGGAACGCCTGATCGATCTCGTGAAAACTTGTACTGGCATGCCCTCGATCGAAGCCGTAAACTGTATCGTTACGGCAGCGCAGAGCTTCGCGGCCGGTGCGCCGCAGCATGATGACATGACAGTTGTAGCCCTTCGTGTGATCGCCAGCTAAGTAGCGCGACGCGTGCAATGAAGCGAGACCAGCTCGATCAGAATGGTTGTCTCAGCAATCGATGGCTGTCGTGCATAAACCTTACATCGGCGAAGCCGTGACCAAAATTCAGAAGCAAGCGCCTGAATTCATAAAAGCGCATCCCGAGGTTCCTTGGTCTGACATACGGGGCATGCGCAACAAGGTTATTCACGGTTACTTCGATGTGGAGTTGCCCGTGGTCTGGACGACCGTAAAAAAGGACCTGCCCATAGTGTAAGGAGGGTTGTTGTGAGGGTGGCGTCAACCAAAACACCAAGGTCGCTCTCCTCGTCTTCCTTGCCCGTGAGCACCGAACCGTACACGCGCGGATGGGTAACGTTGTAGCGGCTGACAAGTTGCCGTAATTCGTCGCGGTGCGCAGCAAGCGCTTCGGACGGTTTCATGAGGTCTGTTTTTAGCATAGGGGGCGGGGCAGGGGCAACGCTTCTAAAACCGCACTGTTCAAATTCCACCGTATTTGAAACACCGGGGGCCTTAGAGTTTTGGCTCGTTGCCGTTCCCATTCTGTTCTTTGTAATGCTCCAGCATCGCGCTTGATATCTCCGGCGATGACGGCCACACGCCGCCCAGCGCTCCCGCATGGCGCTGGTATTTATCAAGGGCGTCAAGATCGGGCTGAACTGCTTTTCCTCTCTCCAGAAAAACAACGCCTACCGCATCGCTGGGAATACGGCTGATGAAGCGCCCGGCGTCTTCAATCATGCTGCGGATACGCCGGTGCAGGTCGGGCACGTCAATGGGTTGTTCCGTCGCCAGTACGCGAAATTCCTCCGCCGTAAACCGGCTGTGCCGGGTAATGTCGGCGAGCATTTCTTCCGGCGATTGGCCGGGAAAGCGGCCTACCGCGGCGCAAATCGCGGCTCCGAGGGGAAGGATGGTTTCATGGATGGTTACAAGGTCAACAATGTCGCGGGGTTCGCGCCGGTCGGCGGCGGCTTCAAGCCGTTGCTCCGTATCCTGAAAAGTATCGATGTCGCCGGAAAAACGCGGACCCTCGCGTTGATGACAATGCCGCCAGCTATGTAGCTGTCGGGACTGCGTTCTGCTGCCAGCACGCGCAACACATGCGATTGCAGTTTAGTGAGGGGCACGGCAGACGCTTTCGATCCGTTCTGCCAAACGGCGGCCTTCCATCCCGCCATGCGTTCGCAGAGCCTTGGTAATCGCTAAGGCGTCGGCAGGGGTGGGGTCTTCAATAGGCCGCATGTTCCATAGCGCTTCCGTCCCATACTGCGCGAAGGCGCGGCGGTACAGGGTTACGAAGTCTTCCGGAGCGGGCGGCAGTTCGATCATAGCGGCCTGTTTTTAGCATAGAGGCAGGGCAGGGCAAGCGGTCAAAACCTGCGGGGTTAATTTCTCAAAGTGGAGCGTTTTTGCGACTGAGCCTAAACCATGGCTTCGTAAACGTCGTGTTCACCAATCCAGAACCAGATGTAGTCATCATCGAGTTTCACGGCGAGGGCGCGATACTTAAGCGTCACCCGCTCGGACCAGAGTTCTTGTCCGCCGCGTTCGGTTAGCTTCTTGAGTTGCAAAGAAGGATGACGCGGGTTCGCTCTAAGCAGCGTAAATTGCTTGTCCGCCCGGTTGCGGATGTCGGCAGGCAAAGCCCGGTATTCTTTCCAAAAATCCGCATTGGCGCGGTGCATTGAAAATGGACCGTACTACAGGGGCTCGGTTCTTCCGGCTTTATGATCGGCAACCGCACGGGCAATGCGCTCATCAAAGCGTCCCGCGTTAATGGCGGCCTTAAGCTGAATATCGCTCGGCTGCAAATAATGCTCGTCGAGCCACAGGTACAGTTCTTCTCGCTGTTCGGGTGTCAGAGCGTCAATTGCGCATTCAATCTGTTGCACCGTGTTTAAGTCCATGACGGTCTTGTTCTCACTTTAGCGAACGGCATGATTACCAAGCGGGACAGGGAAGTCCAAACGGCAGTTTCGCAAAAGTTACCGGTTGTGAGACACGGAGATGGTGTCCGGTAACCGGGCTTCTCGACGCCGACGGGCCGCACTCTACGAAAATTTAGTTCGCTGTACCGGACGCCTTCCGAGCCGCAATTTCCATCAGCAGGTCTGCGGAGGCATCAGGGGCAACGGCAGGCGCAGCATGGTCAGTGGCGCTTCGCGATAATCCCATCCCTCGGATTTCGCGTGGGCCACGGACTGATCGAACAGGCCCATCGCTCCCACTGTGCAGTAAATGTAGCTTACCGGAAACGGAAGGGGACGGCCTGCAGTGTCAGAGGCTCCATAAGCGTCTTCAACGGCTGCATGACCATTCCGCGCTCATTCCAAGCCACATCCTCGGGAGTGGTTACGCCGAACTGTTCCATCGTGAACGGTGACGGCAGGCGCCAACCGTCTCCTTCGCGTTGGGCCAGACCGATTAATGCTTGTGTCAATTGGGGCGGAAAAACATCGCCGAGGCTCTGGCCGTTTTGAAGCACAACCGCGTCGAAGTAGATTAGCCGCGCGATGCGGTCTCGCGTGCGGTCTGCGACTCCTGTAGCAACCGCTCCACCATAACTGTGACCCACGAGCACAACGTCACGAAGATCTTCGTAACTGAGGACCGCGGTTATGTCCTGAATGTGCGTGTTGAGTCCCACTTCTGGTGATGCCAAATGCTCCCGCTCTCCTAGGCCGGTCAATGTCGGTGCGAACACCTCGACACCACGACGTCGAAGCGCCCGCGCCAATCTGGACATCCACCAGCCACCGCACCAGCCGCCGTGCACGAGAACGAAGGTCATAATGTTTTCCGCAGCGAGCTTATCAGATCCTCCTCGGGTTCTGCCATACGATCAGAGGGCCCCCGAGCGTGTTGGTCCTCGGTAGACGGCGTTATCGGAATCGAGTTCGCCGCACGGCCCGCTTGTTGCACAAAGGACCGTTTACGAGATCGGTCAACGGCGCGGTGCGTGACGTGGTCGTACGCAAGGCTCACTTGTTACATCAACTCGCGCTGGCTGCATGGTGAGTGTTTCCTGCATACCTTCCTCCAGGCTACGGGCGGCACTGGGATTGAGATGCATCAACTGATGCAAGAGCAATCCAGCGCGCGCTTGGCGTCGCCGTACTCACGCATTTGATACGCATTGCGCAGCTTGATTCGTACCGACATCTAATGTTCCCGCGTGAGATGCTCGACTACGTTGCGTGTCTTGTGTACTTGGCAAGGTTGAATTTGCGCACCGACCGTTCTTTGTCGATCTGATACTGTTTCTTCAACGGCGACTCTCCTGTTCTCGAAAACGGTTTTGCCCGAGCCTCGGTCACAAAAATCGCAAAAAGTATATCTCTTCACACCTCAGTGATTTAACCCACTCCAGCTACTCCACTCCGCACGCCTTCGCGCGACACTCGCGAACAAATGAATAAAAAGGGTGGCCCAACATCCGATCAGGGCAAATCAATTTCTGGCCAGAACGCGACCAATCACGGCATGTGCCAGGAGCGTTTTTATCTTCTGCCCGGCGAATCGCAGGAAAAATTCGATTCACTGTGCGAAACCTGGCGCAAACAGTACAACCTCAACGAGCCCGCCGTTCCCGAGCTCGTCGAAACGCTCGTCGAGCGTGACTGGATGCAGCAGCGCTGTACGCGCAACATCTGCAAACTTGAAATGCAGCTTGCCGAAGCCGAAGCCGCCGAGAATGACGATCGCATCGACAGAATCGAGCGCCGCCTCAACAACGCCTACCGCTACAAAACCGCCGCCGAAAACTCATTCCAGCGCGCCTTGCGTGCGCTCGAAAAATTCCGCGCCCTCCGCGAACAGGAACAGCTCGCCAAAGATCGTCTCGAATTGCGCGAGGACCAGATCGTCTACAACATTGCTTATAACGCCGTCCGGCTCGGACTGCCAATGCCTGAAATCAAACCCCGGAACAATGATCGACCAAAGATTTCGTGATCCCCGCGTTTTTTTCGAGAAGCCGAAAAAGAACGCCCCCACTCTGCCGGCGAAGACCCAAAGCGCACAGGCCGGGTTGCAGGCCGTTGTGCGCGAAAAGACGAAGGCGCAGCTCCTCTTCCAGGGCCAGAAACACCCCAAGAAGCAAAAGAAAATCACTCGGCTGGAACAGTGGATCGAGGTGCGTATCCTCGACGGCAAAACCGTCACCAAACTCTATCCATCGAATGAAAAACTCATCCAGGATGGACAGAAGATGTGGCCCGCGCCCGAGTTCGTCTATCGCCGCATCAACTTCCCCGACGGCATTCCCGACGAATATCTCTGGACCGTGCCCCCCGACGGCGGACCTGACCTTGGCCGTGGCGGCTGCGGCATCCAGCGCATGACCGTCGATACGTGGCTCGACGTTATCGAACTTGAAAAACTGCGCGAAGACGGCCACATCGGCCCCACTGGAGTCGGCAACCTCCCTCGGCATCAGTCAACCGGCGGCTGCAATTGCCCCACTTGCACTCACAACCAAGCCATCCTCGACGCCCATGTGTGAGCAGGCGTTTCCGCCTGCACTGTTCTTGCCCTCTCCCCTGCACCACATACTGGTGTCGCGGACGGTCTTGCCGTCCGCGAATGGCGTTTGTGGCGCGGGCTTTCAGCCTGCCGTGCCGGCTTTCAAGCCGGCATCTTGCCGTCGATCTGCTAGAGCGGACGGTCTTGCCGCCCGCCTTTTGCCAGAATCTGAGCGCACAGGCCGTTTGGCAGCCCGTTGTGCGCGATAAACGTGGTTCGTTCCGTAATGCTTGCTCTGGTAGCGCGGCGACTCGTCGCCGCCGTGCCGGCACTCGTGCCGCGCACCTGGTGTTCGCTGTGGGGCAGCTTGCCAAGCTGCAGCCGATCGCCGATCGGCGCCCGGGTGCTGCCCAGCATTCATCGCTGCCGTGACCGCGCCAGCTCGCCTTCAATGCGCGTCAGATTCGCGCGTGCGCTGGCGTGATTAGGGTCAATGCGAAGTGCTGCCTCAAACGCCGCCTTGGCAGAGGGTAAATCGCCAGTCATGGCGAACACTGCGCCCAGGTTCGTTTGCGTGTCCGCATCGTTCGGATTGAGGCGAGCTGCTTCGCGGAAATGCGGCAGCGCGTCTTGGTAGCGATGCTGTAAAAAGTAGATCGTCCCGAGTCCTGCTTGTGCGCCGGCATCGGCCGGATGGTCTTTCAGCACGGATGAGTATTCGGCGGCGGAGCCACTAAGGTCCCCCGAAACGGCAAGCGCACGCGCCAGATTGTAACGAGCGTTCACGTACGTGGCATCGATGCGCAGCGCTTCCCGGAACTGCTCAATCGATTCCGGAACGTTCTGATTCAGCAGCAGCGCCGTGCCCAGGGCGTTATGCGCGGTGGCACTTTGCGGCTCTACTTTGAGCGCTGCCTGATAGGACGAAATGGCATCGGACAGCTTGCCGCGAAACTGCAGCAGCGCGCCGAGATTGTAATGGGCCAGGAAATCAGCCGGGTACTTCTCGAGACGCCTCTGCATGACCGCCTGCTGAATGTCGAGCCGCGCTTCTTCCTGCGCTGCGCCTTGAGCCTTGGGCAGAAGCTGAAGCCATACATGACCCATTTCGTCGCGGGAGCGATTGCCGCTGAGCACGCGCTGCGGCGGATGATTCGGGTTGCGCGGATTGTCGGCCGAGTTGTCGTATGTGATCCGCATCGCGAGACGAGTGCCCTTGGGCAGCGAAACGGGTTGGCGGTAATTGTATACAGCCTGCCAGTTGATGTCCCAGTTGGGAATGCGAATCAGCCACCGGCGAGTGCCGTCGGGGAGCGTCGCCCATGCTTCAATCAATTTGCCTAAGTAATGTGCATGCGGATAAATAGCCAATACGTCGGCGTCAACCGGCAGATTCAACTCGTCGCTAACAGTGAATGTGCGGCTACCTGCGGGAATATCGATGGCGCCATCGTGCTCCAGCTGCACCAGCATGGGGAATTCGGTAGGCGGGTGGGCGGCAAAGTAGAGGCCGATTTCCCCCTGTACGGACTCACTCTTTCCGGTAGGCTGCAGATGCAGATTCAAAACGAGGTCGGTGCCCGGATCGAGGCGCCAGCTCATGCTGTCGGGCGTGGGCTTCAACTGCGCCCCGAGTTTCCAGAAGAGGAAGTGGGAGTCGGGATCAAAGCTGTTTGCGGCGGCTTCTGTGATCACGTCCATGCCGGGGAAACCGGGCTGCCCATCTTCGCCCTCACGGCGCCGCAGAGATTGCGTGCGGTCGAGGACAACATTGGCGTGATGAATAACGCGCGGGTTGGTGAAATGAAGATCCAGCGCGCGAACATATCGGATCTGTTGCAGGTTGGTGGGAAGAACAAAGTTTCGAAAGACGTCGGTTCCGTCGGCGGGCATCGTGTACGCCTGAGGCATGGGCACGATCAGGTCGGGGGGACCAAGCTGCCAGTCGTTCGAAAAATGCGGAGCAGGTTTCAGATCTCCGGCATTGCCTTCGGGCTCGCCTTGCTGGGCCCAGCGCGCGAAGGCGTCGATCTGCGCCGCGGTCAAACTTCGATCTTCGGAGAAGTCGCCGTAACCATGTTCCGGCGGCCACGGCGGCATAAAGCGCGATGCTGTTACACGTGCGATCTGCGATGCATGGCGGCGAACATCGCCATACGTAACAAGTGGAAACGGGCCGATGCCGCCCGAGTGGTGACACGGTGCGCAGTGCTGGTAAACGATGGGAGCGATGTCGCGATTGAACGTGACCCGTGGAGCAGGCCCTTGGCCTGCAGCGGCCTCACAGGCCGCCAACAACATCCACAAAACGGTGCGGGGCCAACCCTTCATGTTGAGTGTTCAGAACCGCTTTCGATATTGAAAGTCAATGCCGAATTCACCATTGTCGTCGCGCACGGCAACCAATGAGTATTGACGGTTGATGGCCCATTCGAAACGGAAGATCTGCTCCGATGTCTGCGCCAGGTTGGTGATGTAGGTGACCGTGATGTCGCGTGAGATCTGCTGTTCCACCGTGAGGCGGGCCTGCGGAGTGTTGGTGAGCCCTTGCACCAGCGGGTCAATTTTGATGTTGGTAATTCCGAACAGTTTCGACAAACGGTTCGACGCGGGTGAAATTGCCTGCCCCAGAACGGTATTTGCACCGGCTTGCAGAGCACTGACCTGGCCGGTATTTTGCGGAGTGGCCGCGTTCGTGGTAAAGGTCGGCGCTTGTCCTACGGTTAGCAGCGCGATGATATCTTTCGGCTGCAACGGCGGATCCGAGCGGTAGTTCATATTGAGCTTGTTGGGCGTACCCGAGACTGTGATATCCACCGTGATCCCGCGCGCCTGCGTTTGCAAGTCCAGGTCGAGGACAGGTTCGATTCGGACGGTGTTCAGAAAAGTGATATCGCCGCGATTGATGCTGTACTTGGTACCGAACACGCGCACGTCCCCCTGATTGGCGCTGATGGTTCCAAGCAGAATCGGATGGCTCGGTGTACCTCTGAGGCGAAGATCGATGTCGGCCTCCACATCCTGGCTCAGCGCGGTGCTGACCTGGAGATTCGGCGCGCTCTCAATGTGAATCGCCAGTTGCAGGCCGGTCAACAGATCCTTCTGGTTGACGGGTACGGGCTTCGGCGCGGCCGCCGACGCCAGAAGATTGCCGATATCGGTATTAGGATTGAAAACCGCGCGCGACACCGCTACGTTTCCGGCGAGCAAACCATTTTCGGAGGTTCCGGTGAGCTGTAGGGTCGAGTTGCCGGTGACGCTGATGCTTCCCCCATAGCGAAACCGTACATTCTCGGCGTTGGCGCGCAGGTTGTAGACCATAGGTCCGGGGCCGCCAAAGGTGACAAAGCCGGTCAACTGAATTTCGCCGCCGCCACTCTCGGCAGTCAGTTGCTGGATCGTTGCGCGATCCTGATTGAAGCGGACCGTGCCGTTCACGTTGCTCAAACCGTTAGTCGCGTTCTTTAACAAGAACGAGCCGTTTCTGACGTCAAGGGCACCGTCTATTGCGGGCCGTCCGGGAGAACCAACGACTTTCGCGCTAACCACGGACGTTCCGGAAGAGACAATGTTGGGATCGAAGAGCTGGAACAGCTTCAGGTCAGCCGAGCCTTTAACTGCGAGGTCGAGCGAGATTGCGGGCAGATATTGGAATGATCCGCTGACCCCGATCCGTGTGTTCTGAGCGGTGAGGTCAAATTTTTCGATCTGCGCAATTCCGTTATGAGCGCTGATCAGAATAGGTTCGGCATTCTGCACAGACAAGTTCTGAACTGACGTTTCCAGTTTGTCGATGGCCGCATCGAAGCGCATTTGAGCGGGCGACTGCAGCGGGCCGGAAAAGCTGAGATCGCCGTGCAGGAATCCTTCGGGTAGCCTCTCGGCCGAGTTGTAATTGAGCAGTGTATAAAGCGCCGCCAACCGCATGCGATCGAATCGCACGTTACCTGTTATCAAATCTTCGCCGGTTAGCTGCATACGCGCCTGTCCGGTAATCGGGGTCGATTGAATGTCGCCGAAGAGCGTGGCAGTCAGCTCCTCGCCTCGGGTCGCGGCTTGAACCGTGAGATTGCCGTAGCGGGTTCCGCGCAGCGCAATGTCTCTCATGGTAATCACGCCATTCGCCAGCCGCGGTTCGATGCGGCCACCACCGAGTTGCGCGCTGGCCGATCCATGTATCTCAATTCGTGCGTCAAGTCCCGGCGCAAATCGCTGCGCAGGCGACAGACTTTCGAGCGGGAACCCGTTGCTGTCCACTCGAATTTGCACCTCACCTGCTTGCCACGATCCGGCGTGTGTGAAAGTCCCGTCGAACGAGATGGCAGCGGGGCCGGCCTGGACACGTCCCGAGGTGACGCGCAATTCATACCCGCTTGCTGCTGCAGCGAGTTCGATCCGGTTGAGGCGCTGCCCGTATGCATCGAGACTGTCGATCGTCAATCGCCCCGAGCCCTCCGGCCGATCCAGCGTACCGGCGATTTTGAATGAACCGGATGCAATGCCTTGAATGATGGGCAAGCGAGCATTCAGGTATCGTGACGCCAGCTCGGAAACGTTAGCCCCGCGGAACGTTGTCTGAAGGCTCAAGCTGTTCGAGCTTGCGTACTCATACCTGCGCAGCTCGATGTTGCCTGAGGCGGAGACGTGTAACGTGCCCTGGTCCGCAGAAAGAGATGAAAGATCGAGCGCGTTAGATGATAAGGCGAACTTGCTTTGCACACGGTCCCACGACTGACCGTTTACCTGAATTCCGGCAACGGATAGAACACCCGCAATGCTGGGCGAGGCGAGCGGCCCGGATATAGTACCGGTCAATCGGCCTGACGCGCTCTGGAGCGAGAGCGGCAAACGTAACGCCGGCTGGAGATCGGAGAGATCTGTAGAATTGAGCGCCACCTGCAACTCTTCTCCCGGGACGCCCGAAAGCGCAGCATGGGAATGAGCCAGGTCGAACTGCGCGCGATGCAGCGTCAACAGGCCGGTGCGCCCGCTCCACGCTGCGTCTAGTTGTCCGGAAAGCGGTTGTCTGTTCGGGGCGGGAGAAATAGTGATCGTGGCATCGAGTTCCAGGTCATCGACCGAACGCAACAGCATCGCCGAGCCGTGAAGGTCGCCCGACGCGATGCCATCCCATGGAAGTTCCCGAGCATAGGCGCTTGCGGCCGCACGTTCCAGATCGAGATTCTTAAGCCTGCCGCCGAAACTCAGCGCCTGACCTTTGATGGCTGCGTGCCCCTCAAGCATTCCGCCAAGACCGGAGATGCTGAGGCGTTCCAGCTCTATAAAACCGGTGCTCGCTGAGACATCCGAATGAAGCGCAAGGTCCTTCAGCCGTACGCGCGGAGAAGTGAATGCGATGTGCTCGCCCGATGCGTGTCCGCGGAAGGTCAGTGGCGTCGAGCGATCGGAATGCAGCGTGCCGTCTACCGAGATCTCTCCGTCATGGAGACCGCGAACCGGAAGCATCTGCACGACATTGTCCAATGGAGCACTGGCGGCAAGTTGTAGATCCAGCACCGGGTCGGCAAAGCGCTGCAGCGTACCCTGGGCCTGCAAGGTTGAGTGATCCGATTCGATACTGGCCCGATCGAGAATCAAGCGATCGCGAAGCAGCCGCGCGTGCGCGGAGACCCCGCCCCATAGCGGAGCATCATCCCTGGCTTGCAGGCGGAGGTTGCGGCACGTGAGATCGATATCGTAATGTGGTGTGGCCGCGGCATAGGCAAGAAGCAGCCTCAGGTCTTCGCCCCTCACCTGCATCGGTACGCGCTGCAGCCCCGCTTGGATCACGGCATTGTGAAGCTCGAAATGCGCAATCTTTAGCTTTAGAAGATCATCTACGGTTTGCTGCGCACCTGCCTTGGAGGCGCCGCCCGGGATGTTGGTTGAGCCATCCGGCCGGAATTCCAGGAACAGATACGGCCGATCGACAATCAGGGTTGCAATTTCAAACTCATGCTTGAACAGCGATATGACTCGCAACCCGATTCGAACAGAGTCGGCAGTAAGTAGCGGCGTTTTCCCGGGCTGTTCGGTTCCATGCGCAGTCAGGTGGCGGAAGATTGCAGTAAGAGTGGCCCAATCGAAGTCAAACGATTGGATCTCGACGCGGGCGCCGGTCGCGTGTTCGATGGCTGCAACGGTTCGCTCGCGCACTTGTTGTTTGAGCCATGATGACCGCAATAGCGCGATGCCGGCCGCAGCCACCACGAGTAGCGCGGCAGCCACGCAGGCAGCTACGAGCAGTATGATTCTGGACCTTCGGCTCATGGCGTGGACTTTAGGCTCGGGTCGACATAGACGATTCGAACCTGCCTGCGAGCTTCTTGCAGCCAATTGTCGAGAGCCGCGTCGGTACGCCGCTCGTCAGGCGCTGAGATTGCCGTCTCCGATCGAAATCGGAGGTTGATGAAGTCAAGCGTGGCAATCTGAAATGCCAAGTGATTCCGGAGTATCGCTTCGGTCAATTTGTAAGAATCGAGCGCGCGATCAAAACTCGACGCGCCGCCACGCTGGGAACGTATTTGATCGATGGCTTGGGCCACGGCATCTTCAGTCGGCGCAGGATAATGGCTCAGTTCCATTTCGCGACGCAGGAGGGTCTGCTGGATCAGCCGGTCGGCGGCGGCGCGACGCTGCGCCTCATCGTTCGCGATGGGCTTGTCGTTGAGAAAGGCCGTTACGCGAATCTCTTCCTCGACTTGAAGCTCGGTGATAACCTGGCGTCCTACAACGATGTCAATGCGGTCAATCACTCCGCCGCGCACGAGAGGAGAGATGCAGAGCAGAAACAAGCAGCAGCAACGCATCAGAAAGCCTGGCCCAGAGAGATGTGGAATTGAAACGCATTGATCTTTTGAACGGTTGAGCTGGCAGTTCCGTTCAGATAGTCCTGCAGCGTGCCTTTCAATCCGAAGAAGCGCGGCGCATCGGGACTCACGGAGAGGTCGACGCGAATGGGTCCGATCGGAGTGCGATAACGGATGCCGAACCCTACATTCTGGACCATATAGTTAAAGTCTTGCAGGTTGCGTTGGCGGAAGCGCGCGCTGAAATCACTGATGGAGGTGTAGACGTTTCCGGAGTCCTGAAAGATGACGCCGCCGAGGTTGTCGCCGTAGAGCGGGAAGCGAAGTTCAACGTTGTTGATGAACAGAGCGTTACCTCCGAGCGGGAATCCGGTCACCAGGTCGCGCGGACCCGCCTGAAAATCCGGGAAGGCGCGTATGGATGTGGAACCTCCGGAATACAGGCGCTCGGCCAACGGGATGCTCGGATGTCCTCCAGTCCGGCTGATCAGACCGAACTGTGTCCCGCGTGCGAGTACGAGGTCGCGATGCAATTGATAATAGGTGGAGTTGCGAAAGAGCAGCCTTGCAAATTGCGTTTGTGAACCGAGCAGGCTCGACGCGTATCCTGCGTCGACAGTCGTGTAGATTCCGTGATGTGCGTCGGTCGGGTCGTCGCGTTTATCTTGAATAAAAGAAACTTCGGCAAGCCCCACTGTTTCGGGCTGCGACAGCAACGGGATCAGCAATTGGTCGATTTTGACGTTCGATTGTGTTACGTGACGAAAGACCAGCCGGTATTGCAAGGTGTAGGCTCGTGACAGCCGCTCGCCTAACTGCATGGAGGCTTCACGGCGATGCGCGGTGAAGGTCCTGACATCGTTCGAGTTGTCGAGCAGGACGGTGGTGGTCAGGTTCAGATTCTCGTGCGATACAAACTGCGGAATAAAGTAGGTGAGCGCGGCGCGTTGTTCAATGGTGGATGCCGAAGTTTGCAGGCTGAGCGTCTGCCCCAGACCGAGAAAGTTTTCACGGTTGATTCCGACGGCGAGCCGCGGCGCGAAGCCGGTTGTGCCGGCGGGATTATCGAGCGTCGTGACGCCGCCTCCGATGCGCGCAATCTGCGCGCCTACGCCGAAGTTCAACGAGTAATGCCGCGCCTCATCGATGTCGTAAAGGACGTATTTTGAGTTTTCGTCTCCATTCGGATTTTGCAACGCGGTGTTGACGCGCGCAAAGATGCCCAGGTTGTATAGGCGGCGTTGGCTGTCGGTCTCCTCGGATAGAGAAAGCGGCTCGCCGGGCTTTAGCTCGATGCGATCGTTCACGAGCTTGGCGCGAGTGCTCTCCAGGCCCATGACGAGAACATCGCGCACGAACTTTTGTTCACCGGGACGAACGGTGTAGGTCAGCCGGACATGGCCCGCGTCAACCGCTTCAACCGAGTACTCAAAGACTGCATTTAGAAAGCCACGGTCGTAGTAATAGTTCAAAATATTCTCGCGGTCCAAAGCGACGCTTGCTTCGCTAAATGGCTGGCCGTTACTGGAGGCGAGGAGGGCGGAGAAGGTTCGCAGGTCCGTTTCGGAAACGCCGCCGATCTTGAGCGATGAAACGAATGTCTGGGTACCCTCATCGACGTGGACAAAAACTGCGAGACGATTGTGCGCGTTGCGGTAGTTCTCTTCAACTCGCGACGTAACCTTCACGTCGCGAAAGCCATTCGAAACGTACAAAGACTGAATCGCCTGGATATCTTCCTGCAGGTATGTGGAGCCGTAACGGCCGTGCGGAAAACGTGGAAACTCGGCCGGCTCCAGATACAGCCGCTCGCGAAGCGTTTGCTCGGGAAAATAATGGTTGCCGGTGATTTCGAGATGCACAAACTTGTAGCGGTTCCCGCGCTCCACGGTGTAGGTGATGATCGTCTTGCCGGCTTTTCCATCCTCCTGCAACCGGTAGGTGACGTTCGCAGCAAAGTAACCTTCTGATTGCAGGTATTGCTGGATGCTCTGCTGACCTTCCACGAGCAGGTCAGTATCGACAGACTGTTCCTGAAACACCGGTACAACCTGCCGAAGCTTGCCCCGGCTGAATCGAGCTCCGACGACGCGGACGACGATCTCCGTTCCGGCTTCGATGCGCAGGGCGGGTTGCACACTATTGGTTTGATGATGGTAACTGAGTCCGCTAAGGTTGACATGCGCACGCAGCAGATTGCGGCGCTCATAGAAACGGCGCACATTGTCTAATCCTTGACGCACGCGCGTTTCGGTGACCTGATGCCAACCGAACATGCCATAGAGGCGCTGCCAATGCGTGGCGCGGATGATGCTGGCGTCCGCCCGCTCGGGATCGCCCGAGATTAGAGGCTGCTCAAAGCGGGCCCGCTTCCCCGGTTCGATGTTGAAGGTGACGTTCGCCGAATTCCGGACCGGATCAAAGTAGACGGCGGAATCGATGCGCCCGTAATAGAAGCCGTTTTGACGCAGCAGGCTTCGCATTGACGCTTCAGCCTCCGCTTTGTCGGAATCGAGGTAAGCGGCTCCGAGACGCAGTTTTGCCGCACCGTAGAGCTGACCGCTGTTGGGGGGCGTTTTGATGCCATAGATGGTGACGTGACCGACGAAGTACGCGGGCTTGGTGAGAAACCGGAGAACGAATTGTCCATTCTGGTCGGAGGCGTCGACAGCAAGATCAGCAAATCTTCCCGTCGCGAACAGACTCTGGATGGCGTCGCGCAGCTGGTGCTCGTGGAAAGTAGAACCGGCGTGGAACGGAAGGCGCGCTTCGAGGTCAGCGGTGGAGAGGGGTTGTGCAGCAGGCGAAAACTCGATACGAGAGATGACGCGTCCCTCGTATTGAAGCGCCTGCTCTATCAGCGGTGCAGCCGTTTGGGCGGTTCCATGTGCAGCAGTGCAAACCAGGAGGAAAACGCCGCACCATAACCGGGCATGACGGCGCTGGCTGGCTCGCGGCATGATTTCGACTGTTAGCATCGACGTATATGGCAGCGCTTGAGGTGCACCGCTATTCGCGGCAGGTGCTGTTCGCGGGAATCGGCGAAGCCGGCCAGGCACGGATTCGGTCCGCATCCGTCTGTATCGTGGGCTGCGGCGCATTGGGCAGTTTTCAAGCCGAGGCGCTGGCGAGAGCCGGGATCGGATACCTGCGCCTGATCGACCGCGATTATGTCGATTACTCGAACCTGCAGAGACAATGGCTCTTCGACGAAGCCGACGCGCAGGAGGAGTCTCCGAAGGCGGTTGCCGCCGCGAGACGATTGCATCAGCTGAACCGTGAGGTGCACGTCGAGCCGCACGTGGCGGATCTGACGCCTTCAAACGCGGAAGAACTCACCCTCGGGTGCGACCTCATCTTGGATGGCACTGACAACTTCGAGACACGGTATCTCCTCAACGATCTTAGCGTCAAGCTGGCCACGCCGTGGATCTATGGCGCCGCTATCGGCAGCTATGGAATTGTGATGCCAGTGGTGCCTGGAAGCGGGCCGTGCTTCGCGTGTTTGTATCCTGAGCCCCCAGCGGGCGCACAGCCTACCTGTGATGTGAACGGCGTCTTGGCCTCAGTGACAGCCACGGTGGCCTCCAGACAAGTCGCTCTGGCACTTCGGCTGATTGTCGGGTGGGATGAGTTCAGCGCGCGTATCGAAACTTGGGACGTGTGGACTGGAACCCACAAATGCGTGGATGCGGGCGAACGCGATCCGAAGTGCCGGGTATGCGGACGTCGCGAGTTCTCTTATCTGGAAGGCAAACGCAGCGTCCCGGTTAGTCTATGCGGGCGGAACGCAGTGCAGTTACATGAAGCGGCCCGGCCTTTGGACTTACAGGAGCTCGCGGTGAAGCTGCGGCGGCTCGGGGATGTCCGCGTGAATGAGTTCGCGTTGCGAATGAGCCTGCTCAAATACGATGTGACGTTTTTTCCCGATGGGCGCGCGATTGTAAAGGGAACCACCGATATCGGTGTGGCGCGCAGTGTTTATGCACAGCTGGTCGGCTGCTAATGCGAAGATAGTTTCTGGAGTGGGCGGTTAGCTCAGCCGGTTAGAGCGCCTGCCTTACAAGCAGGAGGTCGCAGGTTCGATCCCTGCACCGCCCACCATCAATCCCTGGTATTCAATACCTTGCGTTGTCGCGTACTTCGCAAATCAAACCCGCAGTTTTGTTTCGAACTCTACTGTAAAATTCGATCGATGCGAACTGTGCAGTACCTCAATCGACGCGCCGCTCAAATCGAAAACGATCAAGTCCGGGTTACGGTCACCATTGGTGGCGGTCACATCGCGGAGATTCTGCACAAGAAGACAGGTGTGAACCCGCTGTGGACACCGCCCTGGCCCTCTATTGAGCCATCGAGTTTCGATCCCAAGCAGCATCGAGAATACGGTCCACACAGTGAAGCGCAACTCCTTTCGGGCATCTTAGGACACAACATTTGTCTCGACCTCTTCGGAGCGCCTAGCCCGGAGGAAGGCGCGGCAGGCATCCCCGTGCATGGAGAAGCTCCGGTCGCCGTTTACGAGATCAGCGGCAGTGCCGATTCCGTCGAAATGCGCGCTGACCTACCGAACGCACAACTTCTCTTCGAGCGCCGAATTGCGTTGCATCCCGATTCGGCCACGGTTGAGATCTCGGAAAATCTGGAGAACCTGAGCGCCACCGACCGGCCGGTCGGATGGACAGAGCACGTGACCATCGGTCCCCCTTTCCTCGAACGTGGACAGACCGAGTTCCGTATCTCGGCGACTCGCTCGAAGGTGATCAACTCCAGCTTTAACGACGGCATGGGGCCGCAAAAGCCGGACGCGGAATTTGAATGGCCATATTGTCCGCTGAAGAACAACACAAAGGCTGATCTGCGAACATTTCCCGCGGAACCTGTCTCCGCCGGATTCACGGCACATCTGATGGACCCGGACGCCGAGCATGCCTGGTTCGCAGCCTGGTCACCGGCATCACACGTTTTGTTTGGGTACATTTGGAAGCGCTCCGACTTTCCGTGGCTGGCGCGTTGGGAAGAAAACCGTCTCAGAACACAACCGCCCTGGAACGGCAATGGCCTGACGTGCGGTATGGAGTTTGGTGTCTCGCCGTTCGTCGAGTCCCGTCGCGAGATGGTCAATCGCGGCAGCTTGTTCGGGGTTCCGACATTTCGTTGGATTCCGGCGCGCAGCCAAGTGTCGGTCAAGTATCAAGCATTCATCACAACTGCTGACTCGATCCCTGAACGAATCTGGCGTGACGACAACGAGGAGATGCGATTCGAATGAACTACTGCTTGCTGCGAGAGGACCGTCGGACGATCAGCTCGCATTCGAGGAATCGCTGCTGAGGCGGCATTGCCGGATGTTCAATCCGTTCGATCATTGTCCAAAGGGCCGCAGCTCCCAAATCATGACACGGCTGGCGCAGGGTTGTGAGCGGCACATGCAGCAGGCTGGCGTACTTGACATCATCGATTCCCGCGATCTTCACCGCAGATGGAATTTCGATACCGATCTCGTTTAGGCACAGCATTAATTCGCCCGCAGTACGGTCGTTCGCGCAAACGAACCCATCGGGTCGATCTTTGCGCATGACCTTCGCTACCCACTCGCTCTCCTTGGCCGGCCCTATTTCGATCATCCTTTCGCACCCGCCTGCGGTGGTAGCTGCAACGTATCCGGCAGCCCGGCGTTCCACGGTTGGCGCAGAGTTCGGAGTCGCGATGAAGACCACTCGTTTGCAGCCTTGGTGCAGCAAGTGAGTTGTGACTACGTGACCGGCTCGTTGATTATCGATTCCCACCAGATCACAATGACTTCTTTCCGGATATTCACAAACGTCGCGGTCCAGCAGAACGACCGGAATGGCAGCTTTCTTGAATGAATCGAGTATTTGCCGGTTTACGTTTTCCTTATTTGGTACATGCTCCAGCGGGGCAAAAAATACCCCGGCGACGTCCTTTGAGACGTAATAGTCACAAAGCTCGAGGGCCTGCTGCTCATGTGAGTGGACACCACGTTGCGCCGCGCCCCAAAGCAATTCGTCGTGGGTAGCCCGGCTCACACGCGCTATTCCCTGGCAGATCGGCTCGAAGATTTCGGTTTCCCCGAGCTCCGGAATCAACAACCCGAATGTGCGTCCTCTCCCCTTGGGAACAGAACTGACATAGCTGCCTGAGCCCGGGCCGCCGCACAATTGCACCTGCCGCCTCTAACTCGTTCAAGGCTCGTGCGACGGTCAGCCGCGAAGCACCAAATGTCCGACTCAACTGCGCCTCGCTAGGCATGCGTTGCCCGGGCTTGTATTTGCCGTTCGCTATGGCGTCGCTGAGAGCGGTAAAGATGCCCTTGTACTTGTTTGCGGACGAGGCGAATTCAGCTTGATTCGGCTTGTTCATGCGGTGCGCTATCCGTTATCTGACTATACAGCGCTTTAAGATCTGCGCATACTACTTTCAGGTAAGCGTTTACGGCGCTCGTAAACAAAGGACGGTCAACTGCCGGGTCATAAATATTCTCCCTTATGCAAGTTATACTGCAATATGAGAACCTAACCCCTTGACAATAATCATATTACGCTATCTAGTCTCTTCTTCCGTAAGTACGGCACCTTAAGGTGGTCGGCTTAAAGCTCTATTGCATTCATAAACGCGCCCTAGTATAAAAGGTTGACCGAGAAATCCGGAGCGCAAGCCTTCATACTCTGTCGATCGGTAGCGCTCCGGGAGGGAATTACATGACCGCGTTGCTCAGTAGATACTCAAGAAACGTCTTCGTGCTAGTGACCGCGATCGTCTTATCGGCGATACCCGGTTTCAGTCAATTCAATAGCTCGATCGAAGGTGTCGTGACGGATTCGTCCGGATCACCCGTCGCAAACGCCCAGGTTGAACTTACGCGCGTTAGCACTGGTGTGAAACAGATTGCGACCACCAACGATTCCGGAAACTTCACTTTTCCAACATTGCCGGCGGGCGAATATACCGTTGCAGTCACTGCAGCGGGATTCGAACAATCGGTAACAAACAACGTGATTCTGCAATCGAGTCAGGTCCGAAAGGTTCCGGTACAGCTTCAATTAGGGAAGGTACAGACCTCGGTGGAGGTGACGGCCGGCGCTGAGGCGGTCCAAACTGACGAAGCTAAGATCACGACGACCGTCAGTCAGCTCGAACTGAACGAATTGCCTTTGCCCGGACGGAACGTCTTAAATGCAATCAACTTGACGCCGGGAGTGACAGGGACAGGCATGATGGGAAACAACCCTGCCGGGGTGCTGGTCTCAAATCAATCTCCGGCTGTGAGCGCCAACGGACAACCCAACTCCGGCAATATGTTCTACATCGATGGAACAACGGTCAACGATTCGCCATCCAGCGGTGACGCCAGAATCGTTCTGAATCCCGATGCGATCTCGGAGTTGGTGATCTCCGCGAATGAATTCTCGGCGCAATTCGGTCGAGGAGACGGCGTTGTGGTTCAGATGTTCAGCAGAGCGGGCACCAATGATTTTCATGGCTCGCTTTTTGAGCTGCTGCAGAACAGCGCAATCGACGCACGCAACATATTTCAGAACCAAATCAACCCGAATTACGGCCGCGTGCTGATCCCATCCCGGAGTAATGAGTTCGGCGGAGCGTTTGGGGGGGCGATCATCAAGAACAAAACATTCTTCTTCGGCAGTTGGGATCAGACCCTGTCCGAACAGCCGCAATCGAATGTTGTGACGGTCGAAACGCCGGCCTTCATCAACTTTATGTCGAGCAACTATCCCAACAACCTCTCGACCCAGCTGCTGAAGTCGTATGCACCTTCGGTGGTGAATCTCCAGAACTTTCAGACCGTCGGTCAGGTGCTGCAAAGCGAGCGGGGGCAGACCTGCACCGGCACGGGTCCACTCGGAATGCCATGCAACCTGCCGATTCTCGCGAGTGCCACCCACAGCTTCAGCAATCCCAATAACGGGTACGAGGGCACCATCCGAATCGATCAGAACTTCTCCAAAGATCGGCTGTACTTCAACTACATCGGCATCAAGCAAACGACCACAAGTGACTTCGTCCGGCCGGAGTGGAACAAGCCGGTTCCGGTCCCATCGTGGTACACCGCTCTGGACTGGACGCGCCTTTTCACGCCGACTGTGGTGAACGAGATGAGTGTGGGAGGGACACACAACAACCTGTCGATCAATTGCAAGATCTGCAACGTGCCGCAAATCAATCCTGGGCCGCTGCCGTCTTTTGGTGACGCCAGCTTCGCTCCCATCACCTTCGCCCAAGCGGACCTGCACTGGAGAGACGTAGTAAGCCTGAGCGAGGGTAAACATACCGTGAAGGCAGGTCTCGAGATCTTCGAGAACCAGGACTTCGCTACATTTACAAACTGGAATTCGCGGCCTACCTTCAACTTCAACGATGTGTTCCAGTTCGCGGCCGACACGCCGCAGAGTGAGACCGGGCCATACACCTACAACCCGGTCACAGGGCAGCTCGCCAATAGCAATCACTACTGGATGAGCTTCTATTACGGCGGCTTCGTGCAGGACGACTACAAGATCAAACCGAACCTTACGGTCAGCGTGGGTCTCCGCTACGAATACCAGGCCAACCCCTATGAACGTCACGGTAACCGCGACGACTTGTTACTCGGGGCAGGTCCCGGATTGGTGAACGAAATCGCCAACTCTTACGTGAAGCAGGACAAATACGCGTACAACAGTGGGATCGGCCGTCTAGCGCCGCGCTTCGGCTTCGCCTGGCAGCCTGCTAACCATCCGAATTTGTCAGTCCGTGGCGGCTGGGGCATGTTTGTCAATCGCGGTGGCAACACGATATGGAGCGACACAGCCGCCGGCAATCCGCCCTTCACTGCCGCTCTGAATCTCAATGTCACGAATCCGACTGGGCCGTACCCCAACTTTGCCCTCTGCGGCACCACCACGTTTCCGTTCAACTGTCCCATCCCGCCGCTCCCCGCTTTGGGGTTGAACCCGCGCGGTGGTGTAATCGGCACGATTGTGAACGTGGGTGGGCCCGACATGAATATGAAGCTTTCCTACGCGGAGAACCGTTTCTTCGGACTTCAGTACAGCTTTGCCGGCAACTGGCTGGTGGAGGCCGACTACAGCGGGTCGCATGGAGTCGATCTCTATGCCGAACGGAACCTGAATACCTATATCGGCAACACTTTGCTCAATAATGGCAAGTTCGTGGGCCTGAACCCATACTTCGCCAACATCATTTACGCCGATAACAGCAACTATTCGCAGTACAATGCTGTCGCTCTTGCTTTGCGCAAGCAGCTCTCACACGGAGTGATATTCAAGACGGTCTATACCTACTCCAAAACTATCGACCTCGTCAGCGGTGCTCCCGGACAGAATAAAACCGAGGGTAGCCTCGTTATCAATCCATGGAACATCAACAACCAGAAGGCCATCTCGTCTCAGGACATCCCGAATCAGCTGGTGTTCGATTTCGTGTATCAAGTTCCCCGGCCGCATTTCCAAAATTTCGTCGCGAAGGCTCTCCTGGGCGGATGGGAAGCGAGCGGCATCGGTACGTTTGCCGCGGGACTACCCTTCACGGTTTTTTCGGGGAACTCCAATTGGAGTTCGCAGGGAATTTACTACGACCTTCCGAATGCTCCAACCACGAAGCTTGCTGAGGGCGGCTACACCCGGACACAATATTTGAACGGCATTTTCCCCGCGAGCGACTTTCCGTCTCCCTGTCCGGTCGGCACGCCTACCGCACTCGGCTGCGGCGTAGAGGGCAACCTGGGCCGCAACACCTATCGCGGACCTTACTTCGCACAAGTGGACGCCGGCTTTACCAAGAACAATCACATTCCTTGGTTTACGAGCGAAGGGGCGCAACTGCAGTTCAGAGCTGAAATTGCAAATCTGCTCAATCGCGTCAATCTGCGTGGCGTCGACGGCAATCTTGCCGACGGCAACTTCGGCAGGGCGACCGGAGTCGGTATAGCCAGAACGCCCCAGTTCAGTATTCGAATCCACTTTTAGCCTGCCTCAGCATTACATGCTGTGGTAATACGGGACGGCGGCTGCGGAGCTTTTATAAACTCCAAAGCCGCCGGCTATTTTGTTCCGACATTTCTGTAAAACCATGTGGCGAAGTAAGAGGACCCGCGTACGATTCGTTCTGCTGGCATGGGTCGGTATGGGTGTCTGTGGCGGTAGGCTATTCGCGGCCGATCCGGCGGCGTATCGCGATGCCCAATCTGCTATTGAGAGCGGTCGATGGGATGACGCGTTGGCGATTACGACGCGGCTGCTGAGCGCAAGTCCGCACGACGCCGAGGCGCTTACGCTGAAGGGTTTTGCGCTGACGGGACGCCACGAACTGCAAGCGGCAGACGAAGCGTTCGAACAGGCGCTAACGGTTCGGCCGGGCCTGGCACGGGCACGAAAGCAAATGGCCGTGAATCAGCTCTCTTTAAAACAGCCGGCGATTGCGGAAAAGAACCTGCAAATCCTCCTAAAGGAGACGCCGGACGATCCGGCGATCCGGATGTACCTGGGCGAGATCGCTTTTCGCCGCAAGGACTATCGTTCCGCAAGCACCTATCTGCAGGCAGTAGACAAGTATTGGGGCGCCGATCAACGTTTGCCCGTGATGATGGCGGATTGTGATTTTCAGCTCGCCAGGACGAAAGAGGCAATCGGCATTCTCGAAGGTGTGGATGGGACCGGTTTGAATGCGATCTGGCAGTTCCACGCTGGATCTCTGCTGGCTGCTCACCAGGAGTTCGCGGCCGCCATTCGATTCTTCGAAGCGGCCCGCGCCAACTATCCAGAGCCTTACGACGTCCTTTTCAATTTAGGACTCTGCTACACGGAAACCCGGAATTTCCAGCAGGCGGTCACCATACTCGGCGAACTGCGCGAAAAAGGCAATGAAACGGCGGAGGTGGATAATCTGCTGGCCGAAGCCTATGAAGGCGAGCAACACAGCGACGAAGCGGCCGATCTGCTCCGGAGAGCGATTGAGCTTGCGCCCAACGACGAACGAAACTACGTTGACCTCGCGACGATCTGCGCTGACCATAATGACTTCGAACGTGGTCTGCAAGTGATTGACGCGGGTCTGCATCACGTGCCGGACTCCGACGCGCTGCTAGTGCAGCAAGCGGTTATCTATGCAATGACCGGGCGATACGAGGAGTCGGAGAAGGACTTCCTCGCCGCCTCCCATAGCGATGCAGTTCGCGGCCCGGCACTGGCGGGCCTGGGACTGACTTACATCCAGAAAGGCGACGTGGCGCAGGCGGTTGCGGTGCTGCGCCAGCGCGCGAAACAGGTCCCGAATAATGGTCCGGTACAGTATCTGCTCGGCGAAGCCCTGATCCGTTCGGGTATCGGTCCGTCAGACCCGGACTGGGCGGAAGCGATCGCAGCGCTTGAGAAAGCAGTACGTCTGAACCCTCGATTTGTCCACTCGCGCATTGATCTCGCGAAGCTTTACCTTCGTGAAAATAAAAATGCCGATGGCATTCGCGAACTCCGTGCGGCTGTCGAAATCGATCCCACGAAGGTGCAGGCGTTTGCGCTACTGGCGGCGGCTCTGAAGAAAGAGGGCAAGGCTGACGAGGCGTCGATTATGTTCGCAAGGGTGCGAGAACTGAACGCATTGAGCCGTAGCCGTATACACTCCGTCGCTTCGTCCGCGGCCGATAGCGGCAGTACGCCTGCTGCAGGGCGAGCCAGATGATCGAGCTCACTTCCCATTTGAAGGCCCCTGGAGCACGGCTGTCGAGGCGCTCTCTACTGCTCAACTCGGCTATTTCAGCGACGGGCTGGCTGCTCTGTTCAGCAGCGAAGTCGTCGAATAAAGGCGAAGTGGCGCGCTGGTCATTTAGCGATGCCGCCAGTCTGACGCAAGACAGCGTTTCGCAGATTCACGATTCCATTTACAGCCGTTGTCACCAGACATCTTTAGGACGCGGGCTCTCAGACGGTGCGTTCCGGCTGGACGGATATTCGACTTGGCTTACGCGCGACGCCGCGCTCGCGCCGAAGCTCCAACGCGAGTTCTCAATCGAAGTATTCACGGCCCTAGAATCTTATCCGCTCTCGGACGCGGCTTTCATCAATCAACGCAATGGGGATGCGGCAGGGTACTTCTTTGGAGTCGACCCATTTGGCTTTTTGCGCTTCGAAGTCTCAATCGAGGGCGTCTGGCGTGAATGCGCATCCAAGCAGCCAGTCCCGAAGTTTGAGTGGACTCACCTTGCCGGCACTCTGGACGCATCCGGGTTGATGGTCCTTTACCGGAACGGCAGCGTCATTGCTTCCGCGGAGGGGCGCGGCGGGAACGTGCGTCCGGCAAGCACAGTCGATCTGCTCATCGGCAAAACGGATGGCTGCCCCAATACCGCAAAGCTGTTTGCATCCGGCGTGATTAATGGACTGCTGGACGAGGTGGCGATCTATGACAGGCGCCTATCTGCCGTCGAGATCCGAAACGAACTGCCAAGCGGGATCAGTAGAGCCGTACCTGATCTGGCGCTTCGAATTGAAGGCGATCCGCACCGTCCCGTGTATCACGCCATGCCGGCGCGCGCCTGGACCAACGAACCGCACGGGCTGATTCACTTCGGCGGCGAATACCACCTTTTCTACCAGAAGAACGCGAATGGCCCGTATTGGGGAAATATCAACTGGGGCCATCTGACGAGCCCTGATCTGGTGCAATGGACGGATCACCGCCCGGCCCTTTCTCCCGAACCTGGACTGGATGCCGCCGGTTGCTGGTCGGGCTCTGTGACGAAGTACGGGGAGCAGCTGGCAATTCTTTATACAGCCGGCGATGGCCAGAAACCCAGCATTTGTCTGGCAACCAGCCCCGATGGATTTTCGTTCTCGAAGTCGGAGCATAATCCT
This sequence comes from uncultured Acidobacteriaceae bacterium, assembly GCA_963842195.1. Lineage (GTDB taxonomy): Bacteria > Acidobacteriota > Terriglobia > Bryobacterales > Bryobacteraceae > Bog-105. Next base: position 239,090 of record CAWJFN010000013.1, on the reverse strand, counting down.
GTCATTGCCACGTCGCCGGCCGAGCTGAACCATCCCGATTTCCGGGACCCATTTGTCTGGCGCGAACAGGATACGTTTTACCTGATCATCGGCTCCGGGATTCCGGAGGTCGGAGGAACGGCACTCCTCTACAAGTCCAGTAACCTGCTGCATTGGACATTCGTGCGCAAGCTGCTGCAGGGAACGAAACAAGACTCGGGGACATTTTGGGAGATGCCAGTGTTCTTCCCGCTGGGTAAGAAACACGTGTTGATCGTATGCGAGGTGCCGGGCCGCGCTTCGTATTGGATCGGCGATTGGAAGAATGAGGAGTTCGTGCCCGACCAGATCGCGCCGCGGCGACTTGAGATTATCAATCACTTCTTGAGCCCCACGCCCCACCGCGATGCACAAGGGCGGACCATCGCGATAGGGATTAGCCCGGATACACGCAATCCGCGCGAAGCGTGGAAAGCCGGGTGGACCCATTGCTACTCGTTACCGCGCGTTCTGAGCCTCGATGAGAGCGGCGAATTGCGGCAGGAGCCATTGCCGGAACTTGAACGTTTGCGCAGCGACCACTTCCATTTAGCTCGGCAGGCGCGTTTTGCCGGATCAGGTTGCAGCGTTGGCAAGCCCGCGCGGGAAGGCTTTGGCAATTCGAGCCGAATTTTCACGCGGTGAAGCTGCGCGTACAGGCCTTCGCCTATCCAGAAGTGATGACGGCCAAGAAGAAACAGTCGTTTATTACGACTGGGACAAGCAGACTCTGACGATCGACCGATCCCGGTCCAGTTTGAACCCGGATGTCGCCCGAACGGTAGACAGCGGACCTTTTGCGGTTCGCGCCGGCGAATCGCTTCAGCTTCAGTTATTTCTGGATCACTCGATGCTCGACGTGTTCGTGAATGGCCGCGGCACTTTGACCTCGAGAATCTATCCCACCCGAAAGGACAGCGATGGCGTTGCATTATTCTGCGATGGCTCGGCGGATTTGGAGAGTCTCGACATATGGCGGATGAATCACGCGTGAGAAGCAAGTTTCGCTCGCCGCTCAAGTTTGTTGGGCTGGGTGAGATTCTCTTTGATGTTTTCGAAGATGGAGCCGCAACTCTTGGAGGCGCCCCATTGAACGTTGCGGTGCACGCTCATCAGTTGGCCTCAGCCTTGGGCGTTGGTGAAGGTATTGTTGTCAGCCGCATCGGTGACGACGCATCGGGGAAACAGATCTGCGCCGCGCTGGGCGAACATAGCATTTCGACCGGCTATCTGCAGGTTGATCCCGCTCATCCGACCGGGACCGTTTCGGTTTTCATGCGCGACGGTGAACCGGGCTATCAGATTGAGCGTGACGCCGCCTGGGATTTCCTCACGAACGATGCCGGTCTCGAAGAGCTGGCGCAAAGCTGCGATGCGGTGTGCTTCGGCAGCCTGGCGCAACGGTCCGCGCAATCTCGCGAGACCATCCGCGCTTTTCTTGCATCCGCCAGGCACGCGGTTCGTCTCTACGACGTGAATCTGCGCCGCAATACGCTCACCCATGAACCCGGCTACAGCCCGGAAATCCTGGAAGAAAGCTGTATGATCGCCACCGTCGTCAAGGTGAACGGCGACGAACTCAGGGAAATTTGCAGCCTCTTCGGTATCGGCGCTGGCGATCACACGGAAGAAGAGAAGATGGCGGAGCTCGCGGATGCTCTTATGCGCCGGTTGTCTATCCCAAGCCTAATCGTCACGCGCGGAGCGAAAGGGACGGCGCTGTACAACGAGCACGGCGAATTCCATGGGCGCGCTCCCGTGATGGCGCTGACGGAGGTGTATCCGGTGGGAGCGGGCGATGCTTGTGCGGCAGGTATCCTTGTCGCGAGCGTTCTTGGCCTCAGCCCGGATGCGGCAATCGATCTTGGAAACCGTATGGGAACGTGGGTCGCTTCGCATCGATCCGCCACGCCCAAGCTGTCGAGCGACATTGTAAAGTTCGTTGCGGAACTGATGCATGGCCGCGATACCCGCGAAGGAGATTCGCTTGGTGAGACGGCTTAGGATCGCGGGCGCGCTGGTATTGATAGTGACTTGCGCTCTGTTAGCGCGAGAATATGCCGAGCAATACCGCCCGCAATTCCACTTCACACCGCGCGCGAATTGGACGAATGATCCTTGCGGACTAATCTACGCTTTCGGAAAATTCCAACTCTTCTTCCAGCACAATCCGTTTGCGAATGAGTGGGGCCACATGAGCTGGGGGCACGCCAATTCGGGTGACCTCGTGCACTGGAAGCAACTGCCCGTCGCCATAAGAGACGACCAGAAAACGGCGATCTTCACGGGCAGCTCGGTGTTCGATGAAAGCAACACCAGCGGGCTTTGCACACCGGGCCAAGGCTGCATTGTGTCCATCTACACGGGCATGACGGCGAAGACGGAGACCAGCCCGGAGAAGCAGACGCAAAATCTGGCCGCCAGCCAGGACGGCGTGACTTGGACGAAATATCACAGCAATCCGGTGCTCGATCTTGGGCGCAGCGACACGCGTGACCCCAAGGTGTTCTGGTATGAACCCGGGAATTACTGGGTGATGCTGATTGTTCAAGCTAACGATAAGAAGGTACGCCTGTTTCGGTCGGCGGACCTGAAGAAATGGGAGCCGCTGAGCGAGTTTGGGCCGCTCGGAGCGACCGGCGGAGTGTGGGAGTGCCCGGATCTCTACCGATTGCCTGTCGCAAACCAGCCCGGGAAGATGCACTGGATTCTGAAGATCGGACTCAACCCCGGTCACATCGCCGGCGGTTCGGGCGAGCAGTACTTCATCGGTCAGTTCGACGGAAAGACGTTCACACCCGATGAGGCGAACGGGGCCATTCGCTGGCTGGACTATGGCCGCGACTGCTATTGCGCTTTGACGTTTAACCATGACACGCAGACCGGAGCGCCGCACATCATCGGGTGGATGAATAACTGGCAGTATGCCGGGCAGGCGCCCACATCGCCTTGGCGCGGGGCCATGACGCTGCCTCGCGAATTGAGCCTGCGTGATGTGAGCGGAGCGCTGCAACTGATCCAGCAGCCGGTGCGCGAGATCATGTCCTTGCGTTCCGAGGCCTTTGAATTCAACGGCGGTAGCCTGGACGAACTCAACCGCCGTATTGCGGCGTGGCCGTCTCGCAGTCAGGCATTCGAGTTGGAAGCGTCGATCCGCCAGGGGAGCGCGAAGCAGATCGCTTGGAAACTGCTGACGGACGACAGTGATGAAACTGTAGTCGGTTTCGACCCCGTGAAGCAGGAATTGTTTGTGGACCGGTCGAAGTCGGGCAACACCCAGTGGAATTCGGCCTTTCCGTCGCGAACGGTAGCGCCTCTGAAGCTGGGCTCAGCGGATCTCCGATTACGCATCTTTGTCGATCGCTCTTCTGTCGAAGTCTTCGCTCAGGACGGGGCAGTCGTCATGACAAATCTGGTTTTTCCGAAGCCGGACAGCACCGGGCTTTCGCTTACAACGACAGGTGGTTCCGTCGAGCAAATGGAGGTCCGGTTATGGGCGTTACGGTCGGCTTGGGAGTAAAAAAAGAATTGGGTAGCACCGGTACGCGTGTCTCTCTTAGCGCAGTCACGATCAAGAGCGCAGTTGTGGCTGCTCTGGATGGACTTCTCTTCGGGTTCGATACCGCTGTAATCGCAGGGGCGACTAAGGACCTGGCATCGGTGTATCACTTGACAAAGTGACACCCTTAAGTTGACATGAACTACTACAATGTAGTAGTATCGTGCAGCTGATAGTAGCACCGCATGTCCCACCCAAAACTAAGTAAACTCGAGCTTCAAATTCTGGAGGCTCTCTGGGCGCACGGGAGGGCATCTGTTCGTGAAATTCAAGAAGCCTTTCCCGAACCTCGGCCCGCATACACAACCATTCAGACGACCGTGTATCGGCTGGAAGGAAAGGGCGTCCTCCGCCGCGTGCGGAAAATCAGCAATGCTCACATATTCGAGCCGACCTTGGCACGCGACGTGACGCGGCACCGGCTGCTCGAAGAGATTCTGAGCTTCTTCGGAGGGCGAGCGCAGCCCATGATGGCGCAGCTGGCCGAAGCGGGGAAACTCACACTAGATGACGTCCGGGAGTTAGAGACAACGCTGAAGAGGCTTGCAGAAAGGCAGAACGGTCATGCGAATCGAAGTTCTCGGTGAGTTGACCAATCACATATGGCAATCGACGATATTTGCGGTTGTCGTCGGACTGGTGAGTATCGCCTTCCGCCAGAATCGGGCTCAGATTCGCTATTGGTTGTGGCTAAGCGCGTCGGTGAAATTCCTGCTGCCATTCTCGTGGTTGATGAGCCTCGGAGGCCGGCTCGACTGGGCCCCGGCCACCCACAGAATCGCTTCGGCGCCGAGTTTCGCGCTCACGCTGACGCAGGTTAGCCAGCCCTTCGGCGCGACATTACCTCCGGCTCCCTCCGTGCGCGATGCTCCCGATTGGACCAGCCTCGCGATATTCGGCCTGTGGGCGCTTGGATTCACGGCCATCGTGCTGATGCGCCTTCGCGCCTGGCGTCGAATTCAAGCCGCCGTACGCTCCAGCGTTCCCATCGACATTTCGACAGCTATCGAGGTGCGCTCTTCCTCGACCGTACTGGAGCCGGGAGTCGTCGGCTTCATGCGCCCCATTCTCCTCTTGCCGGCGGGCATTGTGCAACGCCTGCAGCCGCCTCAACTGGAGGCGGTGCTGGCACATGAACTGTGCCATGTCCGGCGGCGTGACAATTTAACTTCAGCGGTCCACATTATCGTAGAGGCGATTTTCTGGTTTCATCCCTTGGTGTGGTGGATCGGCGCGCGGCTGGTGGAAGAACGCGAACGAGCCTGCGACGAAGCGGTGCTGAGCCTCGGCAATGCGCCGCGTGACTACGCCGAAGGCATTCTCAACGTTTGTAAGAGCTATCTCGAATCGCCGTTGTCTTGCGTGTCCGGAGTCACGGGATCAAATCTCAAAAAGAGAATCCAATCGATTCTGACGGGGCGCATCGCACGCGACCTGACCTTCGCGAAAAGGCTATCGCTCGTGCTCGTCGGCGTCGCCGCCGTGAGTCTACCCATCGCAATCGGGATCGTCGGCGCACCTCGGATGCGTGCTCAATCGCAATTGGCTGCGCCGAAATTCGAAGCGGCCTCGGTCAAGGCCTGCGACGGCTTTCGTAAGGCCTCATTTCCAATGTATGCTCCGGGAACGGTGCTGCAATCACAGTGCACGACTGTCGAGCGCCTTGTCCAGCAAGCGTATGGGTTATTCGCGGACGGCCGCTGGAATACCGGATCGTCTCTCACTGTCGGCGGAGGACCGGACTGGATCAGGTCTCAATTCTACGTGGTTGATGCGACAGCCGCGGCCCCGCAAAGCCGGGCCATGCTGAATGGGCCCATGCTGCAGGCGCTTCTCGAAGAGCGATTCAAGCTGAAGTTCCATCGTGAGACCAGAGACGTCCCTATTTACGCACTGAAGGTCGCAGAAGGAGGTCCCAAACTACGGCGCTTTGAAGGAAGTTGCACCTCAAGGGACTTCGATAAACCACCGTCCGATGCGGATTGTGGAACAGCTAGCGGCTGGGGGAATGTAATTCACATGAAAGCGGCGACGCTGGCGGACCTTTGCGCGGGTCTTTCGGTCTTCCTCGATCGCCCCGTCATAGACGAAACCGGGATTACAGGCAAGTTTGACATGAAGCTGGATCTGTCCGCTGAAGACCCAGAACTTCTAAACCGCCCTCGCTCGCTGCGGGCTGTGAGTAATCCCACCGCCCCTGTGCCGCCGCTCAACTTTTCCGGAGTGAGAAGCGCAGCTAAAGAACTCGGCCTGAACCTCGAACCGGCTAAAGGGCCCATCGACGTCATCGTGATCGATCACATCGAAAAACCCCAGGCGATATAGTGCGCTGAACGATAACGAAGCCGGGCGCTGTAACTCAAGGTGCCGGGCGCCTGATCCTGGAGAGAATCTCATCGATAACGGCGGTTTTTGCGTCAGCGTAGTTCTGAGTGTATTTCCACTCGTGTTGCGCGAGAGTTCGTTTTGTCTCGGCATAAAGCTCGCGATCGCTCTCGTTCGTCCGCAACCGATCGCGAAAGGTCAGCATGCGGTCCACCTCCGGGCAACCGTCCGAGAACACATGTAGATTCACCTCATTCTCACCGCCCTTGAACATGCGATGCTCGAACCAGCCGGGCTCACGAATGCGCAGCCGATAACCGGCCCGCTCCAGCGCTGTAGCGTATCCTGCTTCGTTGCCGGAATCGGCCACGATGAGAACGATGTCGATGATCGGCTTCGCCGTAAGGCCCGGAACAGAGGTAGATCCAACGTGTTCGACGCGAAGGGCGTACTCGCCAAGCGCCGTGCGGATTCGCTTCGCCTCCTCTTCAAATCGATGTGGCCATTGTGAGTCATAGTCAACCAGAAGAATGGGCGCGGCTAAAACGGTCAGGTCGCCAACCGTCGACGCGCGCAGGTGCTCTTCACTGATTGACATGCCTGTGTCAAATATCGCGCACATATCGAGCCACTGCTCCCTCTGGTCCCTCAACTTCTGACAGTTCTGCCGTCACAGAGAAAACGATAAGGGCTATTTTGCGCTTGACTATAACCAACAGCTTATATAACATATTAGTTATATAGAACGCGAAATGCCGAACCTCGATACCACGTTTTCCGCCCTCTCCGACCCCACGCGCCGGGCGATTCTTGCCCGTCTCGCCAAAGGCGAAGCGACGGTAATGGAATTGGCCGAACCGTTTGACATGACGCAGCCCGCAATCTCACGGCACCTGAAAGTGCTCGAAGGCGCGGGCCTGATTGTCCGCCGCGTCGAAGGCGCGAAACGCCCTTGCCGGCTGGCAAAGGACGGCATCGACGCGATCGACGGATGGCTGGCAATGCTTCGAGACGCTTTGGCCAGGAACTACGACCGGCTGGACGATGTTCTGGCAGAGATGAAACAAAAACAAGAAAGGAAACGCGATGAGCAAAATGACTCTTAAGACTGAAGGCGATCGGCAGATTGTTGTGACCCGACGCTTCGCTGCGCCGCCCGAGGCGGTGTACCGCGCACACACAGAGCCGGAACTGATCCAGAAATGGCTGCTCGGGCCCGAAGGCTGGACAATGCCGGTTTGCATCAGCGAGGCGCGGCCAAACGGCAAGATGCGATACGAGTGGTCGAACGGCAAAGGGGGCGGATTCTATCTCACGGGCGAATATCTGGCGCTCGAGCCCTACAGCCGGATTGTCCACGTGGAGCGAATGCATTTGCCCGATCCGACACCGGACAACAACGTAGAAACACGGTTCGATCCCGACGGCGATGGTACCTTGATGATGATCCGTATGACGCTGCCGGATTCTGAAACGCGGTCGCGCATGCTCGCCACCGGCATGGAACACGGAATGGAAGCGAGCTACGTTCGGCTCGAAGGCATGCTGTAACGGCTGAAGAACGCCTTCGCACGTCTAGCCCATGCCCGTGCTCTCGAACTTCGGGCCTAATCTCCTTGACATTTCAGGAGAGAGAACGTATTCTTTCCCTAAGGTGAATAGGAAAGAAGAGAAATCCGCCGAACTGCTGCAGGGCACGCTCGATTTGTTGGTACTTAAAGCGGTTTCGCTGGGAAAGATGCACGGCTACGGCATCCTGCTGCGCATCGAACAGATCTCGGGCGGCTCGCTCACAATTGAGCAAGGAGCGCTCTACCCGGCCCTCTACCGCTTGGAACGTCAGGGTCTGCTCCACACCGAGTGGGGCACGTCGGAGAACAATCGTAAGGCCAAATATTACACGTTGACGAGCCGGGGCCGTGCGCAGCTCAAAGAGGAAGAGCGCAGTTGGAGCCGCTTGGTTGAAGCAATCGGCGCAGCGCTGAAAGCTCGCCCGAGCGAGGCGTGACGTGTTGCGGTTTCTGCATTGGCGGTCCCTCCTCCGCCGTGAAAAATTCGAAACGGAAACTGCAGACGAGTTCGCCTTTCTGTACAGGCTCGCACTGAGGACCTGATACGTTCCGGGATTTCACCCGAGGCGGCCGAGCGCTGTGCGCGCCTCGAGTTTGGTGGAAAAGAGCGATACCGGGCCGAATGCCGCGAATCCCATCGCGTGCATTGGGGCGACGAGTTGGTCCGCAACAGCCGCTACGCGCTGCGGAACCTGCTGAAGGGTCCAATATTCTCTTTTGTCGGTATTGTGTCGCTGGCGCTCGGCCTCTCGGCCGTGGGGCTCATGTTTGCGGTCGTGAATACGGTGCTTCTGCGACCGCTTCCTTTTATCCAGTCGGGCCGCATCGTAAGCATCTCGCAAAGAATTCCGATTTTTGGATCGACACCTTCGGTCGTAACGGCTGACGAATTTCAGCGGTGGCAACACACCGGCCTCTTCGACTCAGCGGCGCTCGTAGACACGGCAGCATACACGCTGGAGGACCGCAGTCGCCCGGAACGGATCTATGGAGCCGCGGTAACTCCCGATTTCTTTCGCGTGTTTCGCCTGCAGCCGATTTTGGGCCGCGGCTTTTCGGCTGCCGACGCTATCGAGGGCCGGAGCAATGTCATCATCTTGAGCCATCAATTGTGGGCGCGGGATTTCGCAAGCGACCGCGGCGTGATTGGAAGGACAGTTCACCTGAGCGGGACGCCCATGACCGTCATCGGGGTGATGCCGCCCGGCTTCGATTTCCCGCGTCTCGCCGATGTCTCGCAAATTATGAACTGGGCGCCGGAACAGAGCGAATTCTGGACCCCGTTCGTCATCACTCCGCAGACAATCGAGCAAGGAAATTTTAACTATTACGCTCTCGGGCGCTTGCGCCAGGATGTGACACCCAAACGTGCGGCGGCTCAACTGCTGCCGATAACAACGCATTTGTTAAGGGAGAAAGAGGTCAAGTACCCGCAATACAAAAGCGTCATCGAACAGATGCTTGGCTCCTTCCTTGTTTACGTCACTCCGCTGCAGGACTCAATGGCCTGGGGAATCCGTGACGTGCTCTGGATGTTGCTTGCGGCCGTCGCGCTTCTTCTGGTGTTGGTTCTGTTCAATTTCGGCAATCTGTTGCTCACCAGGAACGCGCACAGGTTGCGGGAGTACACGGTGCGGCAGGCGCTGGGGGCAAGCCGCTGGCAGCTCTTTCGGCAGAACGTTTTCGAACAGGCGGTGCTGGTCGGCCTGGCGTCTGCGTTCTCTGCTGTGGTCATCGTGCTGAGCATCCGCGTATTGCGGGCCATGGCGGGCAACAGAGTACCTCGCTTGTACGAGCTGCGATTCAGCTTGCCGGAATTCGAGCTGCTGCTAGGTATGACGCTCCTGACGGCCCTCGTTTTTGGGTCGCTGTCGCAATTGCTCATTTCCGAAACGATGCTCACCTTCGGGCTGAACTCGCAGGGCCGCACTTCGACGAGTGATCGGCGTACGAATCAATTCAGATTTGCGATGATTGCCGCCGAGATTGCCGCATCGGTTGTTCTTCTGGTAGCGGCCGGCCTGTTGCTTCAGAGCGCAAAGGGCGTGGATACGCGCCGCCAGACAGCAAAGCAACCCCCTCACCCTTTGGGCGGCGGGTGTGATTCCGCGCCCGTTTTGCGCGGGTTCCTCAATAGTTTCCGGAACGTGATGCAGCAACGGCCCGGCTTCAATCCGCAAAATGTCCTGACGGTGCAGGTGCCTTTCAACCCGAAGAATACGCCCCATCCGGAAAAAAGGCTACAACACATTCGCGAGTTGACTCTGCAATTGAACAGTTTGCCCGGAGTGATCTCAGCTTCCGTTGTGAGCCGCCTTCCGCTGACCGGCGACAGTGAAATCCGCAATGTTCGGGCGTTTGGAAAACCTGTACTCGAAGGAGCTGAAAACATCGCCGCCGAATATCGCGTCATCGACACCGCGTATTTCCGCACCATGCAGATTCCGGTCATTGCCGGCCGTTCCTTCAGGGCAGGCGATCCGGCCACGCTTGCCGTCATCAATGAGCAAATGGCGAAGCGCTTATGGCCGGGCGAGAACCCGATCGGCAAACAGTTCATGGATGGAGACAATCCTCCGTTTAAGGTTGCCGGTGTGGTGGGCAATGTGCATAACGCCTCACTCGAGAAACCGGAGATGATGCAGTTCTACCGGTTGATCTCCGCCGATCCCTTTTACGCGGACATCTTTGTGATGCGCTCCGTGCAGGATCCACAAACGTTGATTCCGCTGGTGCAGAAGACAATCTGGCGCTTGGATGCTTCAGAGCCCGTAACGCATGCGCAAACCATGCAGCACTTGCTGCAGGCAGTGACGCTGGAACGGCGATTTGCAATCGGGCTCCTGACTAGCTTTGCGGCTGTCGCGCTATTCCTCTCCGCACTGGGCTTGTTTGGCGTGACCTCGCTCTCGGCTGCTCGCAGAACACGTGAGTTTGGTATTCGCCTCGCCGTAGGAGCTAGCCGAGGTCAGATCCTGCGCCTGGAGATTGGACGGACGGCCGCCATGGTGACAGTAGGGCTCGGCCCAGGTTTGCTTGCGTCAATCGTCGTCGCGCGAGCAATGACGGGATTCCTCTATCAAGTTAGCCCCGGCAGCGCAGGGATTTTCACAGTAGCGGCCTTTGTATTGATTGGGGCGGCACTGGTCGCTGCATGGCTGCCAGCCCGCCGTGCCGCCCGGACCGATCCAGCGGCTGCATTACGCGTAGAGTGAACCACGGTCTTTCGCCAAACAAGCAGCTACGAAACCCCTCTTAGAGCCAGCCGAGCCGCATTATATCCGCACATCCCGTGCACTCCGCCCCCCGGCGGCGTCGACGACGAGCACAGGTAGACCCCCGGAAGTGGAGTGCCGTAGGTTCGGGCTGTCGGCCGAAACAGAAACTGTGAAATCGTGGGGGCGCCGCAATTGATATCGCCCCCCACGAGGTTGTGATTCAGCGCTTGCATCTCGGCCGGATTATGCGTGCTGCGCGCCAGCACGCAATCGCGAAACCCGGGAGCAAAGCGTTCCACCTGACGTTCAATCTGCTCCAGTACCGGCGCGGTCCACCCGTTCGGCACATGACAATACGCCCATGCGATGTGCCGGCCTTGCGGCGCGCGCGTTTGGTCGAAGAGTGTGGGTTGCGCGAGTAGCACAAATGGTTTTTCCGGAGGCCGCCCTTCCCAGGCCGCGCGTTCGGACGCCGCAATCTCTCCGAGCGTTCCGCCCAGATGCACCGTGATTGCTTGATTGCATTCGCGCGCCCGCCAAGGAATCGGTTCGCGCAACGCCCAGTCAACCTTGAACACGCCCGGTCCGTAGCGAAATCGTCTCAGATTGTCTGCAAAGACACTCGGCAACCGCCCGCGCCCAAGCTCTATCAATTGCCGCGGCGTCACATCGAGAAGCTTCAAATCCGCTCCCTCGAGTTCATCCAGGTGCCCAACCCGCCGCCCCGTTACCAGACGTCCACCGAGCGAAGTAAGCACCCCGATCAATGCGTTGGTGATCTTTTGTGCTCCGCCTTCCGGAATCGGCCATCCCACGGCGTGAGCGGACCCACCCAGGATGAACCCGAAAGCCGCACTCAACGGCGCTTCTAATTTCAAAATTGAGTGTGCCGCGACTCCCGCCCACAACGCCTTCGCTCTCTCGCCGCGAAACATAGTACGCGCTACCAGAGTTGCCGGTTGAACCGCCCGCACGCCAAAACGCGCCAGCGCCAGCGGATGACGCGGGATGTGAATCGGCGCACGCAGCACATCCTCCATCAGCAGCTTCCAATCGCGCACCACGGGCTCAAAAAGGCGGCGCCATCCGGCCGCATCGGAACCAAACTGGGCAGCCGTGGTACGGATATCCCGATGCAGTAGCACGGCGCTGCCGTCGTCAAGCGGATGCGCGAGCGCGGCGGGAGACCAGATCCAGCTCAAGCCGTGCGCATGCAGTCCCAGAGTCGAAAAGAATGGCGATGCGATCGCCAATGGATGAACCGCCGAACACACGTCGTGATGGAATCCGGGCAGCGTGAGCTCGGCGGTACGCGCGCCTCCGCCGGGCAGGTCCGCTGCCTCGCGAACTTCGACATCGAACCCTGCCCGCGCTAACACGATGGCTGCCGCCAGACCATTCGGACCGCTGCCAACCACGATCGCCGCGTTCCTCACGAGCTTTTCTACCTCCAGAGACCGTTCCAGTCTGCTTGTTACGATTGTGACTGACCCCAGCCGATGCCCCTGCGATTTCACAACACTCTTACGCAAGAGTTGGAGGAGTTCCAGCCACTGGTAAATAACACAGTGCGGATGTACACCTGTGGACCCACAGTCTACAATTTCGTCCACATCGGCAACTTCCGCACGTTCACCTTTCAGGACGTTCTGCGCCGCTGGCTGCGCTGCCGAGGCTTTGAGCTAAAGCATGTGATGAACGTCACCGATGTCGATGACAAAATCATCATTAACGCCGCGAAGGAAGGGAAATCACTCGAAGAATACACAGCGACCTATACCAAGGCGTTCTTCGAGGACGCGAAAGCGCTGCGGCTGGAGCAGCCCGAATTCGTCTCCAAGGCGACCGAGCACATTCCCATGATGGTGAAAGCCATCTCCGAGTTGACGGCCAATCAGTGTACTTATACCAGCGAAGGATCAACTTACTTCCGCATCGGCGCGTTTCCGTCATACGGTAAGCTGTCGCACAACGATTTCACCGGTATCCGTGCAGGGGCTCGCGTCGATATAGACGAGTACGACAAAGCCGACGCCCGCGATTTTGTGCTGTGGAAGGCGCGTAAAGGCGCCGAGCCCTATTGGGAAACGCCCTTCGGTGACGGTCGCCCCGGTTGGCACATCGAGTGTTCTGCCATGGCGATGCATTACCTGGGAGAGACGCTCGACATCCATGCCGGCGGAGTCGACCTGATCTTTCCGCATCATGAAAACGAAATTGCGCAATCGGAATCGATCACGCACAAACCGTTCGCGCGCTTTTGGCTTCACTCGGAGCACTTACACATCGAATCGCAAAAAATGTCGAAGTCTCTCGGGAACTTCTACACTCTCCGCGATCTGCTGAATGAAGGTTATCAGCCGGAAACTATACGTTACCTGCTTGCTTCCGTGCCTTACCGCAAGAAGCTGAACTTCACGTTTGAGGGCCTGAAAGCCGCCGCCAAGTCGATTGAACGCCTGCGCGATTTCGAACTCAGGCTGGGCTCGGCCAAACTACCGCCTGGCCGTAGCGAGCAGTTGACAGAGCGCTCTGAAGAGGCCGTCCGACAGTTTGAGGAGAGCATGGATGACGACCTCAACACCGCCGAAGCACTGGCGGCCGTTTTCGAATATGTCAGGGCCATCAACACGGCATTGGATGAAGGGACATTTCTCGAAGAAAACCGCTGGGAATCGGTCAAACTCCTGAAATTGTTCGATGACGTCTTCGACGTGCTCGAGCCCTCCGCAACCACCGGCGAGCTGTCGGACGCCGAAGTGGAAGCCCAAATCGAAGAGCGGACGGCTGCCAAAAAAGCGCGCGACTTCCAGCGCTCCGACGAGATCCGCGCCCATTTGCTGGAGAAGGGAGTTGTCCTGGAGGACACAAAAGACGGTGTTCGCTGGAAGCGCACAGGAGGTTCGGCGCCCGTTGTGCACGATGCTCGAGGCCGAAATGAAGTTTGAATCGCAGGTAGTACACATCGGCGACCGCAAGCCGTCTCGCTGCGGTGCGGTCCCGTCAACCACGCCCATTCATTTGGGCACCACGTATTTTTATGACTCGGCTGCCAGGCTGGATCGGGTCTTCGGCCATGAGGAAGAAGGCTTCAGCTATTCGCGTTATGGCAACCCGACCAACGAGGCGCTTGAGGAACTGACCACGGCTCTCGAGTCCGGTCACGGATCGCTCGCGACCGCGTCGGGCATGGCCGCTCTGCAGATTGCCGTTCAGACGGCACTGTTGGACCGGCCGCACTCGATCGTCACTTCGAACTCGATTTACGGCGCTACGGTGAAAATGTTCGACCAGGTGTTCGCGCCTTTCGAGGTGGATGTCACTTACGTAGACATGTGCGATCTCGCCGCCGTCGAAAACGCGATCGCGACGAACAAACCCGGATGTGTCTTTACCGAGAGCGTCTCCAATCCGCTGATGCGCGTGCCAAGGCTGGACAAAATCGCCGAGCTGTCGCGCGCTGCCGGCGCTGCTTTCGTGGTGGATAGCACGTTTGCGACTCCCATGTTAATTAAGCCGCTGACGCTGGGCGCCAACATCGTAGTGCACAGTGCGACGAAGTATCTGGCCGGTCACGGCGATGTCCTGGGTGGCATTGTCGTCGCCGATGAGGAGCATAGCGAAGCGGTGCGCATGTTATCCCGTGTTGTCGGTCCTGTGCTGGGTTCGTTTGAAGCGTACTTGACCATGCGCGGTATAAAGACCCTGGCGCTTCGCTTTCAGCGCCAATGCGAAAACGCTACCGCAGTAGCGCAGTGGCTTTCGCAACACCCGAAGGTGGAGCGTATCTTTCATTGCTCCGATCCGCGGCATCCCGATGCCGAAGCGATCGCGAAATTCTTCGCCCCGGGCTTGTTCTCGGCGATCCTTAGTTTCGAAATTCGTGATGCCGCCAAACCCGACGTGCTTGCTTTTATGGATCGTCTGAAGATGATTGTGCCCGGCACCTCGCTTGGTGACGTCCATACTTTGTTGTTGTATCCGGCCATGGCTTCGCATCGCGATATCTCTCCCAAAATGCGTGAGCGAATGGGCATTCGGGAAAACCTTGTCCGGCTTGCGCTCGGCATCGAAGCCGCCGACGACATCATTTCGGATTTGGAAGGCGCGCTGGCCGGCCTTTAACGTCGGAGTAAAGTGTACACAGGCGCTATGCGCCGATTTGCTTAACCCGTGTTTGCACATCAAAGAAAGCGAGTTCGGTTGTTGTTCCTGGCGGCGGACGCCTGCCTGACCCTGTTGGCGTTTGAAGCGGCCTATCACACTCGCGTCCAGCTTGCTTTTGAGCGTGTGTTCTTTCTCCACGCCAGAACGCATCTGTTGCTCGCATTCTTCTGTGCCGGTGCTTGGGTTTTGCTCGGATCGCGGCAGCGCACCTACGAATATCTGCATGCGGCGAGTGCGCGTCGAATGCTGGGCCATACTCTCCGTCAGTGCTTTTTCGGAACGGTCCTGCTGGTTCTGTTTCAATACTTCCTGCGCCTCGATCCGCCGCTCAGCCGCAGTTTCCTGGCGTTGTTTGCGGGCTTCGACTTTGTGCTCCTGGCGATTTTCCGTTGGAATGCGCCGCGCCTCATCGGCGCGTTTCAGCGAGGCTTTGGCGCCCCGTACCATATTGTTTTGGTAGGCGCGCCGGACAGAACCAACCGGCTGGAAACACTTCTCTTGAATGGAAGTCCGTTCCGGATGCAGATCTCGGCCACGCTGCTGCCGGAGGAGTGCGCTGCCGAAATCCCATCTCTCCTCGCGCGGCATGTTGTCGATGAAGTCATCTTCGATGTGCCCAGCGATCAACTGTCGACCCTCGAGCCCGTGCTGCTGGAATGCGACGAAGAGGGTGTGCGCACACGCGTCGCCATCGATTTTTTCCCTCACGTCAACAGCGACATCTCTCTCGATCGCGTAGGCAACGCGCCTCTGCTGACCTTTTCGGCAGCTCCTGCCGACGAGTTGAGCCTGCTGGTGAAGCGATCAGTGGACATTGTAATTTCCGCGTTGGGGCTGGTGCTGCTATCGCCCCTGATGGCGCTCTTCGCCGCATTGATCAAACTGACCTCTCCCGGTCCGGTTATCTTCCGTCAGCTTCGCTGCGGCCTGAACGGCCGCCGCTTCACCATGTACAAATTCCGGTCGATGGTTGAGGATGCCGACTCCATGAAGCCGGAGCTCGAACACTTAAGCGAGCGGCAAATCGCATTCAAGCTGCACAAAGACCCGCGCGTCACCACCGTCGGACGATTCCTCCGCAAATACTCCATTGACGAGTGGCCGCAGTTCGTCAACGTATTTCGTGGCGATATGTCGCTGGTCGGTCCGCGCCCTCCGCTTCCTGACGAGGTTGACCGCTATGAACGCTGGCAAAAACGGCGTCTGCGCATGCGGCCGGGACTTACCTGCCTGTGGGCCGTTATGGGCCGCGACGGCCTGGATTTCAACGCCTGGATGCGTACCGATATCTCGTATATAGATAACTGGTCTCTGAAGCTCGATTGGTCGATTCTTTTGAAGACCATTCCTTATGTTTTGGCGGGTAAGGGTGCGCATTGATCATGCACCTGCTACCCACTCAGGATGAAGTCACCGGGCTGCTGCGAGAGACGGGCGCGCTGCGCGGAGGCCATTTCGAATACACAAACGGAATGCATACTGACGAGTACCTGCAGGTCGCACTCGCATTTCGCCATTTCCAGTACGCCAAGATTCTGAGTGTCGGCCTCAGCCGAAAGCTCCGCGCCGACCCCGAAATCCGCGCCATTATCAAGGAGCTTTCGATCGTTTGTCCCACCACGGGTGGCGGACTGCCGGTTGCGTACGGCGTCTGCGAAGCGTTGCGCGCGCGTCAGGTCTATTGGGCCGAGCAGGATACGACCTTCACGCCCATGCGCTTCCGGCAATTCATCGAACCGGAAGCAGGTGAGAGGATTCTCCTCGTTGACGATGTCCTGCGATCGGGCCGCCGCTTGACCGAACTGCGTTGCCTCGCCGAGGCCAAAGGCGCCGAAGTGATCGGCCTCGCCGTTATCGTTTATCAACCCAACCCGACCATCGCCGACTTCGGTAGCCTGCCGCTGTTTTATCTCGCCAAAATGGATGCCGTCTATTACAAAGATTCGGCATCGTGCGATCTGTGCCGGAAAGGTGTTCCGGTCGAGAAGATCTGGACCTAGCGCACAGCTCAAATCGCGCCGTCGTGCGCGGCTGAATATGGAGAAAACTGCACGCCGGCGGCCACTCAAGTTCTGAGATTCGTCTCTGAACTGTATGCGCATCGCCGTTCTGGTATTCGCCACCGCTTTGACCGGCGCGACGCTTGTCAGCGCCGCGCGTGAGGGCAGCCGCGCTGAGTATGTAGGCGGCACGCGTCCGGACATTCCCGTCAAGAACTCAGGAGAGATCCGCATAACGGACGACGTGTACTTCGTATTCGTCTCAAAACACACCGAGGTGAAGATTCCCTACGAGCGCATCAACCTGCTCGAGTACGGGCAGAAAGTAGACCGCCGCTATGTCGCCGCTGCCTTGATTTCGCCGCTATTTATGATGTCCAAGAGCAGAGAGCACTTCCTGACGGTAGGCTTTCAGGACGACAACGGCCGCCAGCAGGTGATGCTGTTTCGGATCGACAAGAGCGATGTCCGGCTTACCCTGGTCGGTCTGGAGGCGCGCACGGGCCAGAAAGTTGAATACCAGGACGAAGACGCCAGAATCGCAGGTAAGGGATGAAAGCCGTCACGCTGCTGTTGCTCCCCCTCTCGTTATTCGCGCAAAGGCCCCCTGCTGGGCCACCGGCCGGGCCGGCCGCGTCCAGCCTGCTGCAGATACGGCGCATTTACGTGGCGCAGCTTACGGGTGGACCTGGGGCCGACAGCCTTCGCGACCTGATTATCTCGAGCATCGACTCGGCGAAACTGTTCGTCCTCACGGACAATCCGGATCGCGCCGATGCCGTTCTGAAAGGCTCGGCGGATGATCACAGCTTCACCGATACCTTCGATTCCAACGAGAATGCCAGCGGCCGCGTCAGCGGTGGCAAATACGGCTCTGGAAGTACAAGCCTGTCGAAAACCGGCGCTTACGGCGGTATCGGAGCCGATCAGAGTGAAGCGCACCACATCCGCGAACGTAAGCATGAAGCCTACGCCACCGTGCGCTTGTGCAACCGTGACGGGGACGTACTGTGGTCGACCACTCAGGAGAGCCTGGGCGCGAAGTTCCGTGGCGCCAGTGCGGATGTTGCGGCCAAAATTGCACGCCAGTTGACGCTCGATCTCGACCGGGCACGCCAGCTTCCAGCTTCGCTACGTCAGCCAACCCCATGAGCGGCTGTTCGGCGTAACACTTCCAGCAACGCCTTGGTCGACTCGCCCTTGGCGAAGATTTGTTGCACCAGCTTCGCCTCCGGCCGCTGTACAAATTCCTTAGGGTCGGCTCCCGTGAGCGCCAGAATCGTAAGCTGCGGATGCGCTTGCTTTAGGGCCCGGATCAGGCGCAGGCCCGCCTCGGGTGTGGGCAGACGCAGATCCATTACCGCGCAGCACGGTTCTTCTTCGGTTGCGACTTGAAGTGCAGCCGCCTCGGTCGCCGCCGGAATCGCTTCGTATCCTTGCTGCGAAAACAGCAGACAACGCACTTCGAGCTGATCCTGATCATCGTCGACAACCAGAACCTTCATCCGGCTTGTTCTCATTTACCGAACACGATCTGCGCGATCACCAGGTGTGGCATTGCTTGATTCCAGGTATCAGGCAAGGTATCGAATGGCAACCGGAACCCCCGGTCCTGACCGGGTTCCAGTGGGCCGCCTTTGGCAGATTGCACAATGGGCAGACGCTCGCGGTACACCGGATGCCCATCCGTGCCTTCGAAGATGCAATAGATATCTACACGTTGGAGCCGCCGATCCCCCTTGTTTGCGATCTTTCCGTTGATTTCGACCACCTGCTGCTTCATGAAGTTTTCAGTCGCCTTCATGTTGACGTCGCTCAGCTGCAGCTTAGACAGATATGCGCGCGCTTCGGGGGAGGGACCTTGCTCGACCGGTTTGGGAGCCGGCAGGCTCAGATAAACTGTCAGTCCGATCAGCGCAGCAATAACTGCCGCGCCGACCACGACAGCAACAATAGGAATTCTCTTGCGAGTGGCGGCCGGAGGTGCCATGCTCTAGTGCAAGTCTAAAACAAACCGGCCGGCTGTCGGCTTGTACTACCTGCGCCCCCGGCTCTTCTTTGCCGGTCTGCGAGCGGTGGACTTTCTGCCTGCGCTCTTCTTAGCGGTGCTGCCCCTGGACGCTGTCTTCTTCGCTGCTTTTTTGGGCGCCGTTTTCGTTGCGGCACTCTTTTTGGCCGCCGTTTTCTTGGACGCTGCTTTCTTCACCGCTTTTTTGGCCGCGGTCGTCTTCTTAGCACCCGCCTTCTTAGCAACTGCCTTCTTAGCACCTGCGGATTTCCCGGCCGCCTTTTTGGCCGAGCTGGTCTGCGCGCCGCTCGAAGACTTGCCGGCTGCTTTGCGCGTGGCCGTCCGCCTTCGCGCCGGTGCAGTCTCATTCGCCGCGGCGGTTTCGGCGCTCACGATTTTGTTGAAGTTGCTCCTTTCGCCTCCCGCAGTCTCTTCCTGGTACAAGAGCGCCAGGTTTCGCTCATCAAACTTTTCGAACCAGTCGTCCCAGGAAATCGCTTCCAGACTTTCTCCACCGCTGTAACCAGGAAAATCGATTCTCAGAATGCCCACATCCTCTTGCGAGCCGACATTCTTTACGTGCGACGGTTTGCCGCCGCGCTCCTCGGCCCATTTGCGAATCTCTTCGTGATCTTGTGTCGTTTTTGCCTGATGCGCCATGATTCTCCCTTCCTTTCAGAAACTCGCGCAAAACGGTCGCGGTGTCAATCGCGCCACCCAAAGGACTGGCGGGTTCCTTTGCTGTCTGGTGGCGCGTATCCGCACCCTTTGCGCTTCTCAGTAACAGCTGGACAGCGCATTACACTGCCAGGTCGCGGCCAGCTAATTAATCTGAGGAACTACCATACCAGAAAATGACGCTTCCAGGTCCGAAACTTCGTCGGATTGAGTGAGTCCCATAGTTGGCCTGTTAAATCCCCGATGATTGCGTGATGTTTAAGCAGGCCAACGTGAGGAGTAGATATGAAACTGTTCAGCACCGAATTCAACTCACTGCAGGATCTGTTTGTAAACCAGCTCGAGGATCTGTACGACGCCGAGCAACGTCTTACGAAGGCCCTTCCGAAAATGGCAGACGCCGCAACCTCCAGTCAGTTGAAACAGGCATTCCAACACCATTTGACCGAAACCCAAGGCCATGTTTCGCGCCTCGAGAGTATCTTCAGTAAGATTGGCATCGAACCGAAGCGCGAGACCTGCGAAGCCATGAAGGGCTTGATTGCCGAAGGCGAAGACATGATCAGCGCCAAGGGCGATTCTGACGTGAGAGACGCGGCCCTCATTGCGGCCGCACAGCGAGTGGAGCACTACGAGATGTCGGGTTACGGAACGGCCCGAACGTTCGCGCAAAGACTTGGGTTCCAGGATGCCGCGAGTACACTGCAGCAGACTTTACGCGAGGAGGCGGCAGCCGACGAAAAACTGACGCAAATCGCGGAAAGTTCCGTCAATGTGCAGGCTTCGGCACGCGCCGTCTAAGGCCAGCTGGATTACAGTGGCGGGCGGTCCCGCCTGCCACTGCTTCAGGCGGCCGAGGCCGATTTCTCTGTCAAAGCAGCAATCCCCGGCAGTTCCGTGCCGCCCAAGAATTCGAGTGACGCTCCTCCGCCGGTGGATACGTGAGTGATTTTGTCCGTAACGCCGGCATTCTTGATTGCCTTCTCCGAATCACCGCCACCCACTACCGAAATTGCACCGGATTCCGCAACTGCCCGCGCCAGCGATACGGTGCCGTGGTCAAAAGGTGGCATTTCGAAAATACCCATCGGACCGTTCCAGATCACCGTGCGCGCCTCGTTCAGGATGGCAGCGTAGTTCTCAATCGTCTTCGGACCGATATCGACCGCAATCTGATCAGCGCCAATGGCCGTGACCGCCTCATGGGCTGCGCCCGGCCTTACTTCCCGAACTACAACATGATCGACAGGTAATACCAGCTTGTCCCTGTTGTTCTGGAGTAGATCGCGGGCAAGCTCGACTTTATCCTCTTCGACGAGCGATTTGCCGATGCTCTGGCCCTGTGAGCGCAGAAACGTGTAGGCCATCGCTCCGCCGATGAGAAGCTTGTCGACTACCTGCAGCAGATTTTCAATGACGTCAATTTTGTCGGAAACTTTGGCGCCCCCGATCAGCGCAATGCACGGGTGTTCCGGCTGCCGGATGGCTTTGGTAAGCCATTCCAGTTCCCGGTCCATCAGCAAGCCCGCGGCCGCTAATGGAAGATGCGACGCGATGCCGACCGTCGACGCATGCGCGCGGTGGGCAGAGCCGAAGGCGTCATTTACATAGATATCGGCGAGCGCGGCTAGCTGCCTGGAGAACTCCTGATCGTTCGCCTCCTCTTCGGGATGGAAGCGAAGATTTTCGAGTAGCAGAATCTCACCTGATTTCGGGCGCATAGTTAACGTCTCTGCGCCGACGCAGTCGGGCGCCATACTGACGGGTCTGCCCAGCAGCTCGCTCAGGCGACCCGCGACCGGAGCAAGGCTCATTTGCGGGTTGCGTCGGCCTTTTGGTCTGCCGAGGTGACTGGCTAAAACGACGCCGGCGTTGTGCTCCAAGGCATATTGAATTGTCGGAAGCGAGGCGCGGATCCGTTTGTCGCTGGTGATTTCTTTGCCGCCTGGCGCCAGGGGAACGTTGAAGTCGACCCGGAGAAAAATCGTCTTGTCTTTCAGATCGAGATCCCTGATCGACAACTTAGCCATGGACACATTGTAAGAAACGCCACCACTGGAACATGGGGCGCCTCTTGACTGTAGTGTCCCTCCCGGGGGAAAGTTAGGGGTGAGAAACGTTAGTACTTGTGGAAAAGTACTGTAGAATTTACGATAACGGCCGAATAGTGCTGTAGGGTGCCACTAGTATCCGTAGCGATATCTGCTAAGAGGAATGGTGGAGGTCTGCCACTATAAACCTTAGGCAGAAGTATCAAGGTTCTAGGTCGTCCGGTGTGAAACGGAGGGCTTGCCGGGCCGCGAGCTCCGGGGAGTGTGATGTCAATAGTACCAATCCGAGTATTGATCGCCGATGCGCATCCAATTGTGCTGGAGGGGCTGCGAAGTGTGCTCGGGACACATGCGACGGTCCAAGTCGTCGGAGAAGCCTCCGATGGGATGGAGGCGATCGATAAGACTGTCCACCTTGATCCTGATATTGTGCTGATGGATTTGAAACTCCCGCGGGTCGACGGCCTCACGGTGATCCGGAGCATACAGACCAGGGCGCCCCGTTCCAAAGTTCTGCTTTTTGCTTCGATCGACAGCAAAGAAGAGTTCGTCGAAGCCATGAAGCTCGGTTGTGCGGGTGTGCTCATGAAGGAAAGCTCGCCCACTCTGATCGAAAAGAGCCTGCAAAAGGTGTATGCGGGTGAGATCTGGTTGGATTCCGGAACAACTGCGGCTGTCATCCGGCAGTTTGCGGCGCCGGGAGATTTCCCCTCCGCGCACCCGAACGGAAAGACCAGCCGCGAGCGCTCGCAACTCAGCCAGCGCGAGCGCGAAATTATTGTTCTGATTGCACAAGGCTATAAGAACAAAGAAATCGCCGAGAAGATGTTCATCACCGAACAAACGGTGAAGAACCACTTGCACAATGTGTTCGACAAGCTCGGCGTTTCCGACCGCCTCGAGTTAGCGCTCTACGCGATCCATAACAGTCTCCACGTAAAAGCCTAAGGCGTTCTAAAAGATAGCTGAACTGGGCAAAAATGAGCCAGCGTTGAAAATTAGTGGCGCACGCAACCGTGCGTGCGGTGTCGCCACTCATCGCGACACCGCTTCTCTCCCGCCCCGCCGTTGGCCGCATAGGCTCGTTCAACAAGGCGCGCGACGCCCGGCTGAACCGCACAGTTACGATCAAAGTCTCTAATGCCTGATAGCTGCCACTAAGATGAGTGATACGGCACGCTAGTTGCTTCTGATAGCCAGGGACCTCGCGACGCGACCATGATCGGTGAGACTGTCTCGCACTACCGGATTATCGAAAAGCTGGGGGCCGGCGGCATGGGTCTGGTTTTTAAGGCCGAGGATCTCAGGCTGGGCCGCATTGTCGCTCTCAAGTTCGTGTCCGAGGAACTGCTGCGGGATCACCAAGCCCTGCGGCGTTTTCAGCGTGAAGCAAAGGCCGCCTCGTCTCTGAATCACCCCAATATCTGCACGATTCACCAGATCGACGAGTTTGAAGGCAAGCCCTTTATCATCATGGAACTGCTCGAAGGCGAGCCGCTGAGCGCGCTGCTTCGCGAAGGGCCACTCGATCCGCGCGAGCTGATTACGATCGCCATCCAGATCAACGATGCGTTGCAAGCCGCGCACGAGAAAGGGATCATACACCGCGACATCAAGCCATCGAACATTTTCGTTTCAAACCGGCGCGTGGCCAAGATTCTCGACTTCGGGCTAGCTAAGGTGATACCCGAAAACGTGACCCGCAGCGGCGCCGCCGCAGCGGAGTTGACAATTACACGGGACCAGTCTCTGACTCAGGCGGGTCTTCCGATGGGCACGATAGGCTACATGTCCCCGGAACAAGTAAGAGGCGAAGAGATCGACGCGCGCACGGACCTATTTTCGTTCGGAGCGACCCTGTATGAAATGGCTACCGGGAAATTGCCTTTTCACGGCTCCAGCCCGGCGGTGGTCCTGGGAGCGATTCTGCACGAGACTCCGGCCGATCCTTCAGTTGAAAACTCTAACTTTCCCCGCCGGCTTGATCGCATCCTTGCTAAGGCTCTTGCAAAAGATAAGAGTCTTCGGTATCAAACCGCCGGTGAACTCCAGAGCGATCTGGTTCGCCTCAAAGAGGAGCTAGATGCCGGGAAGAAGACAAGACTCAAACATCTGTTGCCGTGGACAATCGGCACGGCGGCTTTGGCGCTTTTTTGTATCGCGCTTGTCACGCACAGGTTGCCGATGAGTGCGCCTCGTTCAGTGACGCCGTCGCAAGACGTCGTCCATCCACCGCGGCGTTCGCTGGCCGTACTCGGCTTCAAGAATTTGACGGGGCGGCGAGACATCGACTGGCTCTCGACGGCGCTTTCGGAGATGTTATCGACCGAGCTGGCCGCGGGCGAGAGGCTTCGCATCGTTCCGGGCGAGAACGTGGCGCGGGCTAAGGTGGGCCTCTCTTTGGTGGAGTTCGATAGTTACAACGAAGACACGCTCACTCGTCTGAAGAAGAACCTGGGAACCGATCTGGTCGTCTTGGGCTCTTACGTCGATCTGGGCGCGCAATCCGGCAATCAACTGCGGGTAGATGTCCGGCTGCAGGACACGGCGCGCGGCGAAACACTCGTGGCAATGTCGCAAACCGGAACCGAATCCAATCTTTTTCAACTGGTCACCAACGTTGGCGCGCAGCTTCGAGAAAAACTGAGCGTAGGAGACGTTCCGGCGTCGGAAGTGGAAGGGGTGAGGGCGTCCCTGCCATCAAATGCGGAGACTATGCGGTTGTATGCCGAAGGGTTGAAATCGCTGCGCGCGTTCGACTTTTTGGCAGCGCGCGATCTGCTCAGCAAAGTTGTTTTGGCTCAGCCCGACTATGCTCCCGGTCATTCGGCGCTGTCGCTTGCTTACTCGGCGCTGGGCTACGATCAAAAGGCCACGCAGGAGGGGAAACGGGCGTATGAGTTGTCGGCCGGCTTCTCCCGCGAGGATCGGCTGGCGATTGAAGGGCATTATCGGGAAACCACGCGCGAGTGGGAGCAAGCAATCCGCATCTATCAGTCGCTGTGGAGATCGTTCCCGGACAACATCGAGTATGGACTGCGCTTAGCGGCCGCTCAAACCTTTGCTGGTGAAGGAAAAGACGCGCTCAAGACGGTGAGCGCACTGCGCCGGTTACGGAGTTCCTCGCGCGGCGATCCAAGGATCCACCTGGCTCAAGCGTCGGCGTTCAATTCGCTGGGAGAATTCGAGCAAGCGTTGCGGTCCGCCCAGAGCGCGGTCGCTGGAAGCGAGGTTCGCGGCTCATCCTTGCGAGAGGGCATGATTTGGAGGGCTGGGCGCTTTACCGCACGGGGCATTCGAAGCCGGCGCTTGCGGCGCTAGAGCAGGCGCAAAAGCTATACGCTGAAGCCGGCCAGAAACAAGGCACTGCCCGCATGATCCAGGTCACCGGCGATATCTTCTATAGTTCCGGCGATTTTGCGAAGGCGCGGGAATTCTCTAAACAGGCGTTGGCGATCTATCGCGAGATTGGCGATCAATCGGGAATAGCGAATGCGCTGAACGACTTGGCAAATGAGCTGTACACGAACGGAGATTTCGCCGGAGCCAGGCCGCTGTATGAGGAATCGCTCGAGGTTTACCGCGCTGTGGGATCGAAAAGGGGCATAGCTGGCGGGTTAGGTAATCTGGCGAACGTGATGGACAGCGAAGGGGATTTGGAATCGGCGGGAGAGGCGCAGGAACAGGCTCTGGACGCTTTTCGTCAAGTCGGCGATCAGCGCGGGGCATCCACCACGCTTACTAACATCGGCAGTCTGCTGCTCGAAAAGGGCGATCTGGGGGCGGCGAGCAAAGCGCTGGCACAGGCGCTGGCTGAAGCGAGAAAGATCGATTTCAAGAGCGGGGCCGCGTATGCCTTAAACAATCTGGGGGAAGTGCTGGCGGCGCAAGGCGATCTGACAGGTGCCCGTAAAGATTTCGAGGCAGCGGCGGCTAGCCGGCAGGAATTGGGAGAGCAGGGACAGTTGGTTGGCACATGGACCGACCTGGCCGATCTCTCGATTTACGAGAGCAAGCCGGAAGCGGCCGAGGAGATGGCGCGCTCGGCGATCCAGGGACTGCAACCCAATAAAGATCCCGCGGACGAAGCCCTTGCGTACGCGGTTCTGGCACGGGCTTTGCTCGCTGATGGAAAGCTGCCGCAGGCCAAAGCGGCCAGTCAGCACGCCGGTTCGGTGATGCCGCCGAGCGCCAGTTATCCTTGCCGGTTCTCCGTCGGCTTTGCGGTTGCACGGGTGCGGGCAGCGGCGGGCGAGGGCCGGGAAGCAAAACAGGCGCTGCAAAAAGCGATCGAAGGGGCCAGGCGCCACGGGTACTTGGGTTACGAACTCGAGGGCCGGCTCGCGCTGGGTGAAATTGAAAGCCAATCGGGGAACACGGCCGCCGGTGTTGCCGTTCTTAAGGATTTGGAGAGAGAGGCAGGGATGAAAGGATTTGGTCTTATTGCCTCACAAGCGCAAAGGGCGCGGCTGCGCGCCACCGGACAGTAAAGGAACTCGTCTGTTTCTTGGGTGGCGCGCTTAACACCAAGCCCGTTTTGCGCGTGTTCCTTAAAAAAACAAAGGGCGCGGCTGCGCGCCACCGGACAGTAAAGGAACTCGTCTGTTTCTTGGGTGGCGCGCTTAACACCAAGCCCGTTTTGCGCGTGTTGGCTTAAAGAGCGCAAAGGGCGCGGCTGCACGCCGCCAGACAGCAAAGGAACTCGCTAATTCTTAGGGTGGCGCGAGCGTTGCGAGCGCTGTCCTGCTATGCCCGCCCTGCCGTTCTCCCTGTGGAATAGAATCAGCTATCACCTTATGCCGCTCTCTGCTGGAACTCGTCTGGGTCCCTACGAGATCACGGCAGCTATCGGCGCGGGCGGCATGGGCGAGGTCTACAAGGCGCGCGATTCCCGGCTGGGCCGCACCGTTGACGCAGCCTTCATAGGCGCCGTCGCTCCGTCCGTATGAGGTGAGCCCCGATGGCCAGAAGTTCTTCGCGGCTATCCCGAACGCCAGCCCTCCCTTGCAGGTGGTCGTCAACTGGCAGGCGGGCTGAAGGCGTGAGCGCGCCTCCGGTTCACAAACCCTGTGAGGCGACCGTCGCGGCCTTTCACGATAGAATTCAATGGAAGGACCTGGATCCAGGTGGATGCACTTGCTGAGAAACTTGATGCCCGCTTGCGCGAATGGCGACCCGAAACGGCTGCACAAGCACGACAACGTATCGCGGAAGTTATCGAATTGGCCGACGCCGATCTGCTCGACCTAGCTCGGTCCCGCGCAGTTGAGCAAGAGGTGCTCGATTTGCTGGATGAGCCCCGGACCCGGTGAGGTTTGGCTCGCCGATCTTGGATTGGCAGCCAAGACCCGTCCCGTCGTAATCGTCTCCAGGCGAGACCCGTATTCGCCGCGAGCCCTCATCTTATACGTGCCGCTTACCACTCAGAGCCGACCCAGTAGCTATGAGGTTCCGATACCCCGCTTGCCCTTTCTGGAGCGGCAGTCGTTCGCAAATGTACAGGGAATGGGTTCAATTCCGAGTGTCCGGCTCGAACGGCAACTTGGACGAATCCCGGAGCAAACAATGGCGAAGATCCGGAGCGCGCTCGCGTACGCCCTTGATTTGCAGCTATCACCCGGCTGACCGAAGGAACCGGTCACGACTACTTCATTGCGTAATGCCCCTACCCCCTGGACTCGTTTCGCGAGTGCCGTGGAGGGCTTCACTGTCCCGTGCCGCTTTTTGGTGCCATTCAAGGATGGCGCGTGGGCAGTGTTGCCCGTCCCGCTTGGTTACCTCAAACTTCAGTTCGCACTGATTATCTTCTCCCCGCCACGCATTGGTCCCTGTGGAATAGAATCAGCTATCGCCTTATGCCGCTCGCTGCCGGAACTCGTCTTGGCCCTTACGAGATCACGGCGGCTATCGGCGCGGGTGGCATGGGCGAGGTCTACAAGGCGCGCGACCCCCGGCTGAACCGCACTGTCGCGATCAAAGTCTCTAAGGAGAAATTCTCCGAACGCTTCGAGCGGGAAGCTCGCGCTGTGGCTGCACTGAACCATCCGCATATCTGCACGCTTCACGACGTCGGCACGGATTACCTGGTTATGGAGTACATCGAGGGCGCCCCTCTCAAGGGACCGCTGCCACTCGAGCGCGCGCTCAAGTATGCCGTGCAGATCCTTGACGCGCTGGATGCCGCGCATCAGAAGGGCATCACCCACCGCGACCTGAAGCCGGACAACATTCTGGTGACCAAGGCGGGCGTCAAACTGTTGGATTTCGGGCTCGCAAAGCAGAGCCACTGCGAGACACCGGTTGTCGATGCCACGCTGACGAACGCGCTGACGGGCGAGGGACGGATCGTTGGCACCCTGCACTACATGTCGCCAGAGCAGCTCCAAGGCCAAGAAGCGGATCCGCGCTGCGACATCTTCTCATTCGGCGTGGTGCTGTACGAGATCCTGACGGGGAAACAAGCGTTTCCGGGAACCAGCCCGGCCAGTTTAATCGCCGCCATTCTCGAGCGCGAAGCGCCTTCGGTTTCAAGCGTCGCTCCTCCGGCCTTGGATCACGTGCTGCGCCGCTGCCTCGCGAAAGACCGCGAGAACCGCTGGCAGACTGCACGGGACTTGAAAGCCGAACTGGAGTGGATCGCTACGAGCGACTCGGTCGCGCCCCGGACCGTTTCGCGGCGCGCAGTTTTTCCGCTGATCGGTGCCGCGGCCGCGGGTGCGTCGGTCGCCGGGCTCGCGACCTGGGGCTGGCGCCGGACAAGCGGGCCCGCTCTCACCAGACCTATCCGATTTCGACTCGATCCTCCTCAAGGCACATCGCTCCAAGGTGTGATCATCCGGCAATCGCTCGCGCTCTCTCCGGCAGGCGGCCACGTCGCGATGATTGCGGCCGGCGAGCAGGGTCCCATGATCTGGGTTCAGCGGCTGGATTCCCTTACCCCGTCGCCGCTCCAGGGAACCGAGGGCGCAGGAATGGTGTTCTGGTCGCCCGACGGGCAAACGATCGGCTTTTGGGCAGGCGGCAAATTGAAGAAGATCGCCGTTGAAGGAGGAACCCCACTTTCCATTTGCGATCTCCCCGGAGCCTCGTCCGGCACCTGGAATCAGGACGGCACGATCGTTACCGGACATATGCGCCACGATCTTCCCTCGAATGTCATTTCGGTCAGGTCGGGCGCCATCAGCCCGTGGAAGGTTCTCTTGTGGCCGAAGTTCCTGCCAGACGGAAGGCACTTGCTCTATGTAAGAGGAGACCCGAAGGCGGGCAGCTATCGGGCCTATGCGGCGGAGTTATCAACGGGCCGGGAGAGTGCACTCATGCTGAGCAACACTCAGGTGATCTTCGTGCCCGACCAGGTGAAAGGCGGCAGTCAAGGCTACCTTCTTTTCGGTCGCAATTCCACACTGCTGGCGCTGCGTTTTGATGCGGACCGGCTGGAAATGGCGGGGGAGCCCGTGCCGGTCGCGAAGGAAGTTCCGTTTTTCGAACCGACGGCCTGGTCCGAATTCGAGGCCTCGGCCGACGGCATCCTGATCTATTCCACTGGGTCGGACAAGGCGCAGCTCACCTGGTTCGACCGCAGCGGGCGCGAGTCAGGGACCCTGGGCAATCCGCAGGGTTTTCCGGGCGATCTAAGCATCTCGCCGGATGGTAAGAAACTTGCCGCCGGCGTTTGGGACTTCAGCACTGGGGCGTCGGATATCTGGGTTTACGATCTCTCGCAAGGTACGGCCGAACGTCTGACGTCCGGATCCTCATCGGGAGCACCGGTCTCGGGAGGACCGGTCTGGTCGCCTGACAATACGCGCATAGCGTTCTTCGTCGTGACCGCGTTAGTGGCGCCTCAGTTAAGAGTGAAGGCCGTTACCGACCGCGGGAACGGCGAACAGTTCCCGCCGGGTCCGTTTCAGATGCCGTGCGATTGGTCGTCCGACGGCCGCTGGATTTTTTTCACTACGTCGGGCGGCGTAGAGAACGGAGAAATCTGGCTGGCATCGGCCAAGGATCGCAAGCTCATGCCTCTACTGCAGGCCCCGTTTGACACCACGTCCCCCGCCCTGTGTTGGGACGGGGAGTTCCTGGCGTTTTCCGCCAACGATACTGGCCGCTACGAAATCTATGTGCAGCGGTTTCAGGGAGGTGATTCGCCCAAGCTCGCCGGGGAGCGGCATCGCGTCTCCTATAACGGTGGAAACTTCCCGCGCTGGCGGCGAGACGGCAGGGAGCTTTTCTTCCTTTCTCCGGAGAACCAGCTCATGGCAGTCGCGGTCAAAGCGGGGCACCAGCCAGAGTTTGGGCCTCCTGCTGCGCTCTTCCGGCTGCCGCCATTTCGTTCGTCTGTGGGAATCAGAGCATATGAGGTGAGCCATGATGGCCAAAAGTTCCTCGCGCCAGTCTCGAAAGGAGCCAGCCCTCCCTTGCAGGTGGTCGTCAACTGGCAGGCGGAACTGAAAGGGTGAGTGCCGCGGCCCATTGGCTTCGAATCGCAAAATGCCGCGTACTTGGATGTGGGGCACCCGCCAGGCCCCGGTCTCCGGTTCACAAATTCCGCAAACTCGATTTCCACTGTTCTCAAGAACTTAACTCCGCATCCAGCGCAGCGGAGCGCTGCCATGCCCCAAACTCGTGCCTGCCCGATGCCGATTCTGCGAGGCAGCACCGGCGGCTCGTTCATTGAAAACCAATATTCTCTTCCCGCTTCGAGGTGGAGTGCCCTTTCTTGGCCCGCAATGCCGCCATCCGTGGCGGCCCAGTTCGTTCCGTAATCGGCCTGAATGCGCTTTGGGTTCGAATCGCAAAACGCTGCAACATGCTGATTCCGTTGCGACCAGCTCGAATTGGGTTCGTTTCGTAATACGCTCGTATGCTGGCCGCTGGTGTAAACACCAGGCGATGCGAGACAATCTAGGAGCCCCAGCCGAAGACCGTTTCGCCTGCCCGATGCCGAGCTTACGCGAAGAGATCACGCGCACGTTCCTGCGAATCAGTGGGCGCTCGCGTATCTCCGCAACCGGCGCTCGTGGGCCCCGGCGCGCTGGTGGTCCCGACCATTCGGAGAGCTATGGGCCATACCGGATCGTCAAGCGGCTTGGCGCCGGCGGCATGGGCCAGGTGTACCTTGCCCTCGATACACGACTCGATCGCCACGTTGCATTGAAGTTCCTGCCCCCGGAGCTCACTGCTGACGAGTTCGTTCTGCGCCGTTTCCAGCAGGAAGCGCGCACCGCGTCGGCACTCAATCACCCGAACATACTCACGATTTACGAATTTCCGGAGATTGACGGCGAACATATTATCGTCAGCGAATTCGTTGACGGAGTTACCCTCCGCAGTGCCCTCGATCGCGATGCTGTGGATCTGAAGACCGGCATAGGAATCGTCATGCAGGCAGTATCGGCGCTGGTTGCGGCGCATGCTGCCGGTGTCGTTCATCGCGATCTGAAGCCGACCAATATCATGATCCGGCCCGACGGATACGCGAAGGTCATCGATTTCGGATTGGCCAAATTGACGCATGCAACGCATGGGCGGTCGGCGCGCGAATCATGGACGCAGCCGGGTTCGGTCATCGGAACCGTAGATTACATGTCGCCCGAGCAGGCGCGCGGCGAGGATGTGGATGAACGCACCGACATCTGGAGCCTGGGAGTCATTCTGTATGAGATTGCCACCGGACAGCGGCCGTTCCAGGGGCGGACGGAAAGTCATGTAATCGTATCCATCCTGGACCTTCCGCCGCGTCCGTTCGCGGACGTCTCAAACGTGCCCGAAGGGATGGCGGCCCTCATTCAGCGTTGCCTCGCGAAGGATCGTAAGGAACGGATTCAGACGGCGCGCCAACTACTCGGCGAACTGCAAACCATTCAGCGGGCGACGGGCTCGGCGAGCGACCTGCGGCCCTTCGCTTTGCCTCATATCGCCAAAGGCCGTCGAACGCTGACGCTGTTCGCCGTTATTGCCGCAGCCCTTGTAATCGCGTTCTGCGTTTGGTGGTGGCCGCTCAACGGTGATTGGAAGGTCCTGGGTCCCCATTGGTTTGAATTCGACTCCACTCGCCGCATCACTTTCGAAGGTGACGTGTCGGGCGCCGCCATTTCGGGCGACGGAAAGTACCTTGCCTACACCGGTGGACCCCTCGGCGCTTCCGTTCTTCGCATTCGCAACCTGCAGAATGGCGATGAGAGCCATCTCCCTCCGACTGCGGACGAGTATTCGGGACTCACCTTTTCACCCGATGGAAAATCTCTGCTCTACGTCGCCAACCACCAGGAGGTAGGACGTCTCTTTTCCCTGCCGGTGGACCGCGTCGGGGTCGAACCAAGCCAGATGGTGGTTGAGGACGTCAATGGACCTGTCGTCTTTTCCCCCGGCGGCAATGAGTTCGCGTTCACTCGCGCCAGTTCGGATCGTCGCGGAATCACCAACGCTGTGCTTATTGCCGGGAAGAACAATCCCCGGAATCCACGTAGCCTGGTCAGCATCGTTGGCACGCAGATTCGCGACCAGCTCGCTTGGTTGCCCAAACGCAACTTGATTGCGGCGGTCACGTATCCGGCAAGCTTGTCCGAGGCCACACGCGCAACCGTCGTGCTGCTGGACCAAACCGGGCGTCAAGTAAAAGCATATGTGCCGCAGCACATTCGAAGCCTGTTTTCTCCGGTGGCTCTGGATGGCGGATCTCTGCTGGTATTCTCGGGCACACCCGAAGGCACGCAGCAGAAGCGGCTGGTGCAGTTATTTATTCCCACGGGCGAGTTTCACGAGACTTTGGCGGACATGCCTGGTTTCGAAAGCGTCAGCGCGACCGCCGACAGCCGAACGCTTGCCTGCGTGCGGGTGGATCAGCGATCTTCGGTTTGGGTGGCGGACGCCGGCAATCTTGCGGCGCCGAGCAAAATGACACGGGATACCGAGCACATTCCTCAGGTTGCCTGGGTCAGCGATTCGACGCTTGTCTTACCTTCCGCGCGGTCCGGCAATGAGAACTTAGCTTTGCTCGCCGGCGATTCCATCCAACCAATCGATCCGCCGCAGGCCTGCCTTCAAGGATATCCGGCGGTAGTGCCGGGTACCGGCGTCGTCGTGTACGCCTCAAACTGCGCGCACGGCGGCGATGACTTCAATATCTGGAGTGTAGATACGAAAACGCACGCCCGCCGCCAGCTTACTGCGGGCTCCAGCTACGACTACCAGCCCGATGTGTCGCCGGATGGAAAATGGGTCTTCTACACCTCGTGGTCATCGAATGCGGCGGCGATCTGGAAAATCCCGGTGCAAGGTGGCGAGCCCATCCGAGTGTCGCCCGGGCAGGCAAAGGTGCCATTCGTTTCGCCGGACGGGACCAAAATCGTGTGCCAGACGCGCCAGCCGTTTGGCCCGTGGCAGATAAAGGTTCTGAGCGCGAGCGACGGGGCCGTGCTACAGGGTTTCCCGAACTTACCCGCCGGCACAAACGCGCCCGTCCGCTGGAGTCCCGACGGCAAGGCACTCGATTTCATCAGGAATGGGAGCGGCTACTCTTCCATATGGCGGCAGCCGCTGACCGGGAGCGCTCCGGTCGAACTGCTGCGAATTGCTGAGGACAACATATATTTCTTCTCCTGGAATGCAACCGGAACCAAAATTGCATATATTAAGAGCCGAGCGCAGCGGGACGTTGTCCTGTTCTCGCGCAGGAACAAACAGTAAGGAGCCGAAGAGATGATGCAAAATTTAGAAGGTCCCAGCGGACCGCACATCGAGCCATTGAAGCCCAAAAAGGAACAGCCCCCGGTGACGAAGCCAACTCCCGACACGCCCCCGGCGAAAAAGCGGCCACATAATCCGGACAAGTCGCAATCCATCCAGTAGCCCGCCATTCCCCTGAAAAAATCGGTTTGCTCGTTACAATAAGAGTTAACGCGCTAACCGAAACATGACATCCATTACTCCCGAGACCCGGCGATTGAGACGCCAGGCGCTCGAAGACGCTCTGGCTACCCGTGTCCTTGTGCTCGACGGAGCCATGGGCACCATGTTGCAGCAGCGTCATTTAACGGCGGACGATTTTGGCGGAGCAGCGCTCGAAGGCTGCAACGAAAATCTGGTGCTGACGCGCCCCGATGTCATCCTGGATGTGCACCGCGCATATTACGAGGCCGGATCAGACATTGTCGAGACCAACAGTTTTCAATCCGGGAAGATCGTGCTGGCTGAGTACGGGCTGGCAGATCGGGCTTACGAAATCAGCTTTACGGCAGCGAAACTGGCAAAGCAGGCCGCAGACGAGTTTGCAACGCCGGCGCGCCCGCGCTTTGTAGCCGGTTCTATCGGCCCTACTACAAAATCGATCTCAATCAGCGGCGGCGTAACCTTCCAGGAACTGGTCGAAAGCTATACCGAGCAGGCCCGCGGATTGGTGGAGGGCGGAGCGGACATCCTGCTGCTCGAGACCTGTAATGACACACGCACGGTCAAGGCGGGTCTCATCGCCATTCACCGGATCGGCAAAGAACTCGGCTATCAGATCCCGACCATCGTTTCGGGAACCATCGAGCAGATGGGCACGATGCTCGCCGGCCAGCCTGCAGACGCTTTCTACGTCTCCATCGCGCACGCGGATCTGCTGGCCGTTGGCTTGAATTGCGCCACGGGTCCGGAGTTCATGACCGATCACATCCGGTCGATTCACGAGCTCTCGACGACGCGGGTGTCCTGCTATCCGAACGCGGGTCTGCCGGATTCGGAAACGGGCCAATACCTCGAAACCCCGCAAACATTAGCCGCGCAGCTCGAGCGTTTTGTCGACCACGGCTGGCTGAACATTATCGGCGGCTGCTGTGGTACCAGGCCCGACCACATTCGCGCCATGGCGGAAATGGTTCAGGGTAAGAAGCCACGTGAGTTGCCGGGAGCGAGGCACCGCACGTACTTCTCCGGCATCGATCTAATCGAAGCTGAGGAAAGCAATCGGCCGCTGATTGTCGGCGAGCGCACGAACGTCATCGGATCGCGCCTGTTCAAAAAGATGATCGCCGAGGATAAGTGGGAAGAGGCGACCGAGATCGCACGTTGGCAAGTCCGCAACGGCGCGCACGTGATCGACGTGTGTCTGCAGTCCAGCGATCGCGACGAGATGAGCGATATTCCGCCGTTTTACGACAAGCTCATTCGCAAGATCAAGGCGCCGATCATGATCGACACCACCGATCCTAAGGGAATTGAGCTGGCCCTGACATACTGCCAAGGCAAAAGCATCATCAATTCGATCAATCTCGAGGATGGGGAAGAAAAGTTTGAACGCATTTGCCCGGTAGCGCGGCAATACGGGGCGGCGCTGGTCGTCGGATGCATCGATGAAGACAAGATTCAGGCGCAGGCGTTTACGCGGGAGCGCAAGCTTGCCGTCGCCGAGCGCTCGGTCGAGTTGCTAACGCGCAAATACGGCATCGCGCCAGAGGACATCATCATCGATCCTCTGGTCTTCCCTTGCGCTACCGGCGATGAGAATTACATCGGCGGCGCTGTCGAGACCATCGAAGCCATCCGGATCATCAAACAACAGATCCCGTACGTCAAAACGGTCCTCGGGATCTCCAATATTTCCTTCGGATTGCCAGCCGCAGCTCGCGAGGTCGTCAATTCCGTCTTCCTCTATTACTGCACTAAGGCAGGGCTCGATCTCGCTATTGTCAATGCGGAAAAGCTGGAGCGGTTCGCGTCGATTCCCGAGGAAGAACGACGTTTGGCCGAGGCGCTCTTGTTCAATAGTCCGCCCGTTGATGTGCCCACCGATCATCCGAATGCCGCCGTCCTGGAGTCAGTTCCCGAGGATTGGAGGATGCAATCGCGCGGCCAAAAGGCAGCGGTCAATCAGTTTCACATCGCAGCTATCTCTGACTTCTTCCGGGGCGCGACCAAAAAGGACAAGAAGAAAGCCGCCGATCTGCCTCTGGACCAGCGACTCGCAAACTACATCATCGAGGGTACGAAGGACGGGCTGATCCCGGACTTGCAGCTAAAGCTGAATGAGGGCACGGCGCCGCTGGACGTAGTCAACGGGCCGCTCATGGCCGGAATGTCGGAGGTCGGGCGGCTGTTCAATAACAACGAGCTGATTGTGGCGGAGGTGCTCCAATCAGCCGAGGCGATGAAAGCCGCCGTGAATTTCCTAGAGCAATTTATGGAGAAATCCGCGACCACGGCGCGCGGCAAAATCGTGCTGGCCACCGTGAAAGGCGATGTACATGACATTGGCAAGAATCTGGTCGAGATTATCCTCAGCAATAACGGCTACGAGGTCGTAAATCTTGGGATCAAGGTGCCTTCCGACGATCTGATCAAGGCATTTCGCCAGCATCATCCCCATGCCATCGGGTTGTCGGGCCTTCTCGTCAAGAGCGCGCAGCAGATGGTCACGACGGCAGGCGATTTTAAAGACGCCGGAATTAACGTACCGCTTCTGGTGGGCGGAGCGGCATTATCCGAGAAGTTCACAAAAACGAAGATTGGACCCAGTTACGCTGCTCCGACCTTTTATGCCAAGGACGCGATGACCGGGCTGCGGATCATGAACGAGATCATGGATCCGGCACTGCGCGAGCAGGTTTTATCGCAGCACGTATTTGGGGATGCACCTGTCGATACCGCACCTCGGCAGCAGTTGATCGTTCCGAGCGGCGAAGTACGCAGTCCCAAGGTGCGAACGGACATCACAATTCCCGCTGCCCCGTATCTCGATCGCCGAGTGCGCACAGTTCCGCATCTGACCGAGGTGTGGAGCTACATCAATCCCGCCATGCTCTACGGCAAGCATTTGGGCTTTCGAGGGAGGGGCGGTTTCGAACGATCGCTCGCGGACCGCGATCCGAAAGCTCTGGAGTTGTTCCACAACGTGGAAGCAATCAAGCGAGACGCTCAGGAATGGATGCAGGCGCGAGCTGTGTGGCAATTCTTCGAAGTGGAGCGCAAGGGCAACGATATTCATCTGTTTGCGCCGGGCGGTGATTCGCCCATCGAGACTTTCCGCTTCGGACGCCAGGCCAAATCGGACGGCCTCTGCCTCAGTGATTTCGTGCTCGATGCGGATGAAGGCCGGCGCGACCACATCGCCCTGTTCGTAGTGACCTCCGGCAAAGGCATCATGCAGCACTCGCAGGAAGCGAAGGAGCGCGGCGAGTTTTTCAAGGCGCATGGTATCCAAGCGCTCGGAATCGAAACCGCCGAAGCCTGCGCCGAATGGCTGCACCGCCGCATTCGCGAGGACTGGGGCTTCCCCGATCCTCCCAGCGTGACTATGCACGAGCGCTTCACCTCTCGGTACCGGGGTAAGCGCTACAGCTTTGGGTATCCAGCCTGCCCGAATCTGGAGGATCAGACAAAGCTGTTCAAGCTCCTGCAGCCCGAGGAGATCGGAGTGAACCTCACGGAGGGCTTCATGATGGAGCCGGAAGCGAGCGTGTCGGCGCTGGTCTTCCATCATCCCGATTGTGTGTACTTCAGCGCCGCCGAGGAGCCGGAGCCTGCGTACGCGTAATCAGCGCGCGCTAGCTCAATGCTAAAGCGCGGGCTCTACTCTCTCCTGCCCACGCCCATTCGCATTCAGGGCCGCACGTTTTTTCAAAACTACTGGCTCGACCTGCGCGACCGGGTACTCGGAACGGTGGACCGCGAGATTCCGCCACGTCATCTGAACATCTCGGGCGACGGTCCGTTCCGCGCTTACGGCGAGAATACGGTGGCGCTGTGCCGCGAACTCGCAGGCTTGCAGCCGAACAATTCGGTTCTCGATATCGGCTGCGGCATTGGACGAACTGCTCTGGCTCTATCGAAATTCCTGTCTTCTGACGGCCGCTATCTCGGGTTCGACATCATCGAGTTTGCAATTCAATGGTGCCGACGGCACATCTCGGTGCAGCATTCCAATTTTCGCTTTGTACATGCCGACGTTTTCAATCATTTCTACAATCCGCGAGGGTCCACGGCTCCCGAGCAGTACGCTTTCCCATGCTCGACTGGCGAATTCTCGTTCGCGCTTGCAACGTCACTTTTCACACACGTGCTGCCTGCAACCGCCGCGAACTATGTGCGCGAAATGAGCCGCTCCCTGACACCTCGGGGCCGCTGCGTCTCTACCTGGTTTCTGCTCGATGAGGTAAGCGAGTCACAGATACAAACTGGAGACCCGAAGTTTTCGTTCCCCCACCGTTTCGAAGCTCATGCGCAATTGAGCCTAGATGCACCGGAACTTGCCGTCGCATATCCGCGCGGACGCGTCGAGCGCATGTTTGATGAGGCCGCGCTCAGGATCACGGGACTGTATCGCGGTAATTGGTCAGGGTCCGTCGAGCCGGCACATTCCATGCAAGATTTGATCGTTGCCGAGCGACAATAGGAACATGGCGGCGGCTCCGGCGCTGATCTCGATTGAAGAGTATCTCGACACCAGTTATTCGCCCGATTGCGAATTCATTCGCGGCGCGGTGATTCCGAGGAATGTGGGACAAGGCGAACATTCGTATACACAAACAAATTTGGCCTTTGAGCTAAAACGTGCTCTGGCAAATCGCGGCGGCATTACTTTGGTCGAGCAGCGCACTCGGGTTGCCGAGTTTAAGGTGCGTGTACCCGACGTATCGGTCGTTCGCAAGCTGGAACGGGTCACCACCGTGCCACCATTACTCTGCGTTGAGGTGATTTCTCCCGATGACCGTTGGAGCCGTATCAACGCCTCTGTTGCCGATTATCTGGAGATGGGTGTGCCGTGCGTTTGGGTGATTGACCCGCTTTCCGCGCGGGCATGGATCTACGGGGCCGATAAACCTCCGATCGAGGTTCGAGACGGGCGGCTCATGGCGGCGGAACTCGGCGTCGAAATTGCACTCACTTCCGTGCTTGCTCCCGCGCCGCTCGAATAGCCGAAACCGTCGCCAAGGAAGTGAGTCCCACTGACGAGGACGAATCATGCCGCCACAGGAAGAGCACGACAAACCGGAAAACCTGGTCGAGAGTCCGCACGAAGCGGAACACTCGGCGCGCAGTCTCGAAGATGCCGTCGATTCGAATGCGACGCTGGATGGGTATTACGCCATGAACGATGCGAAAAAGCCCGAGCAAGCGGACACATCAAAGAAGAAGCGCGCTGAAACCGAAGCCACGTAATCTTCAGGCGACCGGCTCGAACGTGCCGTCGCTCTTCAGCAGATAACGCCTGCCGCGCCAGTGAATGCGGTTGCCAGTGAATCCAGATAGCCAGACTAGGAATCCGAGTAAGTCCTGAATTGGAATCAGAAACCAGTAGCGAGCGCAGAGCGAATCGCGCAGCACCCAACGTTCCACTGCATACACGGACAGACTCCGGAGTGCCGCGGTCGCGATCAGCACCGTCCAGATGAGCCGGTGGTCTAGACCGATCAGCAGCAACGCCAGTGCGACCGGGTAGGTGAAGATCTGGCCGATATATCCGGCCGGGCGAGAGCGCCGTGTGCTGCGTGCCCACCTCAACCTGTGGCTCAGGTTCTGCGCCATGCTTTCGCTCGGTAACCGATGCTCAACGATGCAGTGCGATAGATCGACCCGAAAACCGAGGTTCGCAGCCTTCTGACCGAGAACGAAGTCTTCCGCTAGATATCCGCTGAGCGTACTCCACGGAATCGCTTCGAGCACTTTCCGGTGCGCAACAGTAGTGGGACCAATGGTGAACTTGACGCCTTCCACGAGCTTTGCAACCAGCACGCCGCCCCAGAACTCGCTATTCATCCCGAGCGCTTCCAGCCGGGACCAAATCGTCCGGCCAGGCACGGCGCGATATGGACACGTCGCCAAGTCGTAGCTGCCGGAATTCAGTTCAATGGCGAGACGCCGCAGGAAATCGCGTTCGACCCGGATGTCGCTGTCGCTCATGAGCAACCATTCGTGCGCGGCCGCCTCCGTCATTTGGCTGAGGCTGTATACTTTGGCATTCGCATACGGCGGTTCGCCCGTCACGATCAGATGTGAACGCACATGGGGATACGTCCGTTGCAGATCCTGCACTATGGAAACCGCCGGGTCTTCTGCATGCCTTACGGCGAAGATCAGCTCGAAAGCTGGATAATCCTGCTCAAAGAACGAGACCAGGTTTTCCGCAAGACCTTCCTCTGCGCCCGATAGCGGCTTTAGAACAGAAATGCCAACAGCCTGCGGCGGGGCATCTGTCGCGCGATCGCGCCCGTAAAGCCACGCGGCAACGATCATCATGCCTGAATACACCAGCGAGCCGACGAACAAAATGGCGAGCAGAATGGCGATGATAGTCATTCGGCGACAGCTTTGGTTTCGATCATTCGGGTGAGGTCGGAGAGAAACGCATCCACACTCTTGACGCCCTGATCGCCGTGCTTACGATTGCGTACCGAGACCTGGTTCGCCTGCGCTTCGCGGTCGCCGACCACCAACATGTAGGGAACTTTTTGCAACTGTGCCTCGCGTATTTTGAAGTTCACTTTCTCGCTACGGTCATCCACCTGAACGCGAACACCCGCGATCTTCAGCTTGTCCTCGATTGCTCGTGCGTATTCGTTCTGGCGATCCGTGATGGGGAGCACCACGGCCTGTACGGGCGCCAGCCACACCGGAAATGCGCCGGCGTAGTGCTCAATCAGAATGCCGAAGAAGCGCTCGATCGATCCGTAGAGCGCGCGATGCACCATCAACGGCTGATGCGATTTGCCGTCTTCAGCGATGTACTCAAGGCCGAACCGGCGCGGCAACGTGAAGTCGAACTGGACCGTGGATAGCTGCCAGAGTCTGCCGATCGCATCCACCAGTTTGACGTCGATCTTCGGACCATAGAAGGCCGCTTCGTCCGGCGAGATCTTGACCTTCATATTCAGCCGCTCGGTCGCCCGCTTCAGCGCGTTCTCACCCAACTGCCATTGCTCCGGAGCGCCGTCGTACTTTCCGCTTGCTCCGCCGTCCCAGGTCGAGAGCTCAGCTTCGTACTCAGTGAAGCCGAATGTGTTCAAGGTATCGATCGCGAACTGCAGGCAATTGACGACCTCATCCTCGATCTGTTCCGGCGTGCAGAAGATGTGAGCGTCGTCTTGAGTGAATCCGCGCACGCGCAACAAGCCGTGCATTACGCCCGAGCGTTCGTAGCGATAAACCGTGCCCAGTTCACCCAGCCGCACCGGAAGATCCCGATAGCTGTGCAGGCGGTCTCGATAAATCAGAATGTGAAACGGGCAGTTCATGGGCTTGAGCTGATACTCGGCGTCGTCCAGCTCCATGCGCTTGAACATATTTTCCGAATAGAAGTTGTAGTGCCCCGAGGTCTTCCAGAGGTCGCTTCGCGCGACATGGGGCGTATACACGAGCGAGTAGCCACGTTTGACATACTCCTCGCGCATCCAGTCCTCGAGCAGCTTGCGAATGGTCCCGCCTTTGGGATGAAAGAAGATCAACCCCGGGCCTGCCAGTTCCTGAATGCTGAATAGGTTCAATTCCTGACCCAGCTTCCGATGGTCACGACGTTTGGCCTCTTCGAGGCGGTTCAGGTATTCGTCAAGCTCTTTCTTCGTGAAGAATGCGGTGCCGTAGATGCGCTGCAGTTGCGGATTCTTCTCATCGCCTTTCCAGTACGCGCCCGCAATCGACAGCAGCTTGAACGCTTTCAGCTTATCGGTGCTCGGCACGTGCGGTCCGCGGCAGAAGTCGATGAAGTTGGGTCCCAGAGTGTACTCGGAGAAGACATCGCCGGCGCGTTCTTCAATCAGCTCGCGCTTCATCCAGTCGTCGCGATACTTGTTCAACCCCTCCTCTTTCCGGGTCATTTTGCGTTCAAACGGCAGGTTTCGCGCCTGGA
Source organism: uncultured Acidobacteriaceae bacterium (assembly GCA_963842195.1). Lineage (GTDB taxonomy): Bacteria > Acidobacteriota > Terriglobia > Bryobacterales > Bryobacteraceae > Bog-105. Next base: position 197,673 of record CAWJFN010000013.1, on the reverse strand, counting down.
TCTCACGCATACGCGCTTCGATTTTTTCTAAATCCTCCGGCGTGAATTTCGTGTCGCGCTGAAAATCGTAGTAGAAGCCAGTGTCGGTAGGCGGACCAATGCCCAGTTTGGTCTCCGGGAACAACTCCAGAACGGCCGCCGCCAGCAAGTGAGCAGTCGAGTGCCGATAAACCTGGAGCGCTTCAGGATTTTTCGAGGTAAGTATCTCGACCTTTGCATCTGATTCGAGCGGACGCGTCAGGTCATATAAATTGCCGTCTACGCGCGCAACAATCGCCTCGGAAGCGAGGCGCGGACTTACCGACGCGGCGATATCGATGGGTCGAACTCCCTCGGGCGCTCCTTGCTGGCTGCCGTCGGGCAGAGTAACTGTCAAACTGCTCATGATAAGGGCTTAAACCTCAAGGTTATCAGAGGGAACGAGGCTATCAGCATCGCGCAAACAAGGCTGCTAACATCGCGTTATTGCTGTCTGCGCATTTGAACCGCTATCGACTCATCTTCGCAGCGCTTGTGCTGTCGGGTGCGGCACTTCCGCTCCGTGGTTCTCCGAATCCGCCGGGCGTAAGTAAGCTCGATTCACTGCTGACATCCGTGTGTGATGCAAAGTGTCCCGGGTTGGCCCTGCTGGTACGAAAGAACGGACATGAGGTCTATGGGCGCGGCTGCGGAGTTCGCGATCTGCGCAGCTTTACGCCTATTGACGTGAAAACGAATTTTCGTCTGGCCTCGTTTACCAAGCAGTTCACCGCCATGACGGTAATGCTTCTGGTGCATGAAGGAAAGCTGCGGTACGACGAAAGTCTTACCGATATTTTCCCGGATTTCCCGTCCTATGGACGTTCGATTACCGTCCGGAATCTGCTGACGCACACATCAGGGTTGCCCGATTACGAGGCTCTGATGGAAGAAGCCGAGAAGATCAAAGGGCCGATCTGGACGCCGGCACATCAGATTCAGGATCAAGAGGTATTGGCATTGCTCAAGCAGCAATCTCACGGCAAGTTCGCGCCCGGCTCTAGTTGGGATTACAGCAATTCGGGATATGTGGTGCTTGGCTTGATCGCCGCCAAAGTATCCGGCGAGCCGTTCGAGCACGTGCTGCAGGACCGGATCTTCAAGCCGCTGCAAATGGACAACAGCGTTGCGTATGTAAACGGAAAGAATGCCGTCCCTGATCGCGCCTTCGGCCACACCAGAGAAGAAAACAATTTCGTGGAAACAGACCAGAGTCCCACCTCGGCGACGTTAGGGGATGGCGGTGTTTATTCCAACCTAGACGATCTGGCGAAATGGGATGAGGGGCTGCGGAGGCACACGCTGCTCGCAAAAGACGAAATGGCGGCGGCGTTGATTCCGGCAACACTGAAGGACGGGTCAGCGCCGCATTGGCCGATCCAAGCCGGCGAAGACAACCTGAATCCGGGCAAGTCCCTCGCGTACGGATTCGGGTGGTTTCTCGATCCATACCGCGGGCACGTGCGAATGTGGCATACAGGCACTACCATGGGCTTCCGCACCGTCATTGAACGTTTCACGAAAGAGAAGCTGACCGTCATCGTTCTGTGTAATCGGACGGATTTGGATGCGAACAAGATCGCACTTCAGGCGGCAGATCTCTTTCTGGACACCAAGTAACCGCAACACTTTCTCCTCTGCCGTAAGCTGAGGATAGCTTCGCATGACATTCGTACGTGTTCTCTTATCCGTCACATTGTTGGGGGCTGCGCTAACTTCGTTCTCACAGGCGCAGACCTCCAACACAACCGAAGTCACCCGGGCCACGCTCGACAACGGCTTGCGGGTGGTGATTATTCGTGATCCGCTGGCGCCGGTGGCGACGCTCGAAGAGAATTACCTGGTGGGCGGTAATGAGACTCCGGCCGGGTTCCCGGGCACCGCGCACGCGCAGGAACACATGACGTTTCGTGGCTGCCAGGGGCTGAGCGCGGATCAGATCGCCGCTATCTACGCTCAGCTTGGCGGCGAGATGGATGCAGACACGCAGCAGAACATCACTCAGTACTTTGTCACTGTGCCTGCGCAGGATCTGGACGTTGCGCTGCGGCTCGACTCAGCTTGCATGACCGGCGTTCAAGATGCACAGGATCAGTGGGATCAGGAACGCGGCGCAATCGAACAGGAGGTGGCTCGCGATCTCTCAAATCCTATTCAGAAGCTCATTTTTCGATTGAATGACGATCTGTTCGCAGGCACGCCGTACCAGCATGATCCTCTCGGGACAACAGAATCTTTCGACAAAACTACGGCAGCTGCGCTCAAGAGCTTCTACGATCAGTGGTATGCGCCGAACAACGCGATTCTGATCATCACGGGCGATGTGGATGCGGCAGCGACGCTCGCCAAAATAAAGCAATACTACGGCTCAATTCCGCGCAAGACGATTCCGGCGCATCCGGCGGTCAATCTGCAGCCGGTGAAGAAGGACACATTCACCCTCGACAGCAATCTGCCGTATACGATCACCTCGATTTCGTTTCGATTTCCGGGCACGGCCGATCCGGACTTTGCAGCCGCCCGAATCTTGGCGGACGTCCTCTCCAGCCAACGCGCCGATCTCTACGCACTCGTGCCGCAGGGCAAGGCGTTGGGAACCGACTTTGCGCTGCTCGAAGCGCATCCGAAAGCAACGGCGGTGGTTGCTTATGCCGCCATACCGCCGGGCGCCGATGCCGGCGCTCTGAACGGAGAGATCCAGAAAATTCTTCTTGCGTACGCGCGAAATGGCGTGCCCGCAGACCTCGTGGATGCGGCGCAGAAGGGCGAAGTAGCAAGCGCGGAGTTCGGGCGCAATTCGATCAGCAATCTTGCCGCGCTCTGGTCGCAGGCGCTCGCCGACGAAGGCCGCGAGTCGCCGGAAGAAGATGTGGCGGCCATGAAACGCGTAACGCTCGACGACGTAAATCGCGCTGCGAAGAAGTACCTCACGCTCGACAATGCCGTTATCGCAACACTGAAACCGACGCCGTCCGGGGAGCCCGTCTCGTCCAAAGGCTTCGGCGGTTCTGAAAAGACCACGGCAACGCCGACCAAGCCCGTCGCACTTCCGGATTGGGCCGAAGCGGCTGTCAAATCGCTGCGCGTTCCTCAGAGCAACGTTCACGCCTCTGATGTAAGGCTCGCCAATGGCATCCGGCTCATTGTAGAAACCGAAAAAACTAGTCCGACGGTCACGCTGCTCGGATCCATCAAATCGCAAACGCAGCTCGAAACTCCCCCCGGTCAGGATGGCGTCTCGGATGTGCTCGAAGGTCTGTTTTCCTACGGCACGAAAACTCTGGACCGGCTGGCATTTCAGAAAGCGATCGACGATATTGCGGCGTCGGAAAGTGCCGGGTCAAATTTCAGTTTGAAGGTGCTGAAACAATATTTCGAACGCGGAGTGGAACTGCTTGCGGATAACGAGTTACATCCAGCACTGCCGGAAGACGCGTTCAAAGTCGTCCAGCAGCAAACGGCGGAGTTAAGCGAAGGGCAGCTGCAAACGCCGGCGTATCGAACCGATCGAGCGCTGGTCCATGCGCTGCTCCCGGCGCATGATCCTCTCCTGCGAGAGACAACGCCGAAGACGGTCAAGTCGCTCAGTTATGCGAACCTGACCGATTATTATGCGAAAGCTTTCAGGCCTGATCTCGCCACCATTGTCGTTATCGGGGACATTCAGCCGGACGAAGTGCGAGCCATCGTGGAAAAGTATTTTGGATCCTGGAAGGCTTCAGGCTCGAAGCCGGATGTCGTCCTGCCGCCCGTGCCGGCCAACAAGCCCAGCGCGGTGAACGTGCCGGACACAAGCCAGATCCAAGACTCGGTCGTTTTGGCGGAGGAGCTCGAGATGAATCGCTTCAATCCCGATTACTACGCGTTGCAGGTTGGCAATCATGTGCTTGGCGGCGGTTTTTATGCGACGCGGCTGTATCGGGATGTGCGCGAGAAGGCCGGCTATGTCTACAGCATCGATGATGCGCTGGATGCCAGTGAATCGCGCGCGGATTACTCGGTCGAATACGGATGCGATCCGAAAAATGTCTCGAAGGCGCGGGCGCTGGTCGAAGGCGAACTGCGCGCCATGCGCGAGTACAACGTCGCACCGGCGGAGCTGCAACAGGCGAAGGCGCTGCTGTTGCGGCAGATTCCCCTGGCAGAATCGAGCGAAGACGCGGTTGCGGGCGGCATGATCGGGCGAGCGCGAGTCGGACTTCCTCTCGACGAACCATTTCGAGCTGCGCAGCACTACTTCGACATGACTGCCGATCAAATCAAATCGGCATTTGCCGAGTGGATTGATCCGGCCAATCTGGTGCAAGTCGTGCGCGGGCCTTCGCCGCAATAACGGACGTATGGGCGAAACTGCCGTTCCGGACCCGCAAGAGCTGCGCAACCGAGAGATCGTCGAGTCCGTACGGCAGACTTTCACGCCATTGGTCGACCGGCTTCCGCCCGAAATCGAGCCCGCAGTGATCTTCCATCCAGATGTGCAGGAAGACGCTGAATGACGATACGCGACATCGGGCATCAGTTGCGATCACGCCAGATTTCGTGCGTCGAACTCATGCGGCAAACCTTGGCGGCGGCCGAGCGCGACACACACAACAGCTTCATCACGCTCACACAAAACACGGCTCTCGGCGAGGCGGTGGAACGGGACCGGGAGCTTGCCGCGGGAATCGATCGCGGACCGTTTCATGGTGTTCCGATCGCCTACAAGGACTTGTTCTATACCCAAGGCGTGCGCACCACGGGAGGGTCGCTGATTTATCGTGATTTCGTTCCTTCAGCGGATGCCGACGTTGTTCAAAAGCTGAAAGCAGCCGGCGCGATCTCGATTGGGAAGACCAATCTTCACGAACTCGCTTATGGAATTACGTCAAAAAATCCACACTTCGGCCCGGTATTAAATCCGCGCGATCGGACCCGACTTCCCGGTGGATCGAGCGGCGGCTCCGCTGCCGTTGTCGCGGCGGGCCTGCTGCCGATGGCTCTCGGCAGCGATACTGGAGGATCCATTCGCATTCCGGCATCGTACTGCGGCATTGTGGGATTCAAACCAACCTACGGAATTGTCAGCCGCACCGGTGTGCTGCCGCTTGCATTTAGCTTGGATCATGTGGGCCCGCTCGCTTCATGTGTTGACGATTGCGCCTTGACAATGCAGGCAATCGCCAACCTTCGGCCGTTGTCGCCCGCCAGTCCCGTAACGTTGCGCGTCGGCGTTCCAAAGAATTTCTTCTTCGATGACGTAGACGCCGCAGTGGCGAATGCCGTACTGAATTCGATCCGAATTCTGCAGAATGACGGGACCGAAGTAAGAGAACTTCAGATCCCGGATCTCAACGAAGCAAATGCCGCCGCGCGTGTGATCCAGTATGCCGAAACAGCATCGCTGTACGGTCGCTACACAGATCGCAGCGTGTTCGGCAGCGACGTGTGGGCGTTAATTCAACAAGGAAATCTGATCGCCGGTCATGAGTACGTAAACGCACAGCGGCTGCGCACGCTTTTCCGCCGCGACTTCGATCGGATCTGGAAGCAGGTTGACGTAATCATTGCTCCTACGACGCCAATTGCGGCACCATTGGCCGATGCGCCAACGGTGCGGATCGGGAATCAAGAAGAAGACACGCGGATGGCGTCGACGCGTTTAGTGCGTTGCATTAACTTTCTAGGCGAACCCGCCCTTTCCATGCCGTGCGGCAATACAGCAGAGGGGCTGCCCATCGGTCTGCAGTTGATCGCTGCGCCGCATGCCGATTCAAAGCTATTGGCAATCGCCCAGAGGCTCGAAACCCTGCTAGCTTGACGTCTTCTCGAGCGGCAGACCCGACGCCTCGATAGCACGCCAGCCGCCGTCGAGTGAAATGATGTTCGTGTAGCCCATTTTCTGGACGTTGTCAGCCGCAAGCGCAGACCGGAAGCCGCCGCCGCAGTAGAGGACGAGCTTTACGCTTTTGTCGGGGAACATTTTTTCGATATCGCGCTCTATCGTTCCCTTACTCAAGTGAACGGCGCCGGCCGCGTGCGCCGTCTGAAACTCATGCTCTTCGCGCACATCGACAAGCTGGCCTGCTTCGCCCGCATCGCGGAGGCGCTGGTATTCCTCGATGTCGATTTCCCGGATGCGCTTTTTGGCGTCGTTGACTATCGCGAGGAAGCCTGGGCTGTGGTGTTTGACGGGTGTGCTCATGAAGAGTTACTGGATGCGCGTGATCTTCGCCCCCACGCGGGCGAGTTTCTCTTCGATGCGCTCGTAACCGCGGTCCATATGGTAAACGCGGTCCACGATGCTCTCGCCGCGGGCCACCAAGGCCGCAAGCACCAGCGAGGCGCTCGCGCGCAAATCGGATGCGATCACTTGAGCGCCCATCAACTGCTCCTCACCCGCGACGATCGATTGGCGGCCTTCGATACGGATATTTGCTCCCATGCGCGCCAATTCCAAAACATGCATGAAGCGATTCTCGAAGATCGTCTCGGTAATGAAGCTGATGCCTTGCGCCGTTGCCATCCAGGCCATGTACTGCGCCTGAAGATCGGTTGCGAATCCCGGGTACTCTTCGGTCGTCATATCAACAGCCTTCGGCCGCTGGGCACAACGCACACGCAAAGCATTGTGACCCACGCTGTCGACGTCGGCGCCCGCCTGTTCCATTTTGTAAATGAGGGCTGCAACATGCTCAGGAACACAATCGCTTATGACGGCATCTCCGTGCGAGATCGCCGTCGCCAACAAGAATGTGCCGGCCTCAATGCGATCGGGGATGATCGTGTGCTCGGCTCCGTGCAATCGCTCGACGCCCCTTACGCGAATGATAGAGGAACCCGCGCCCTCGATCTGCGCGCCCATTTTGGTTAGCAAGTCAGCCAAATCCCGTACTTCCGGCTCGCGAGCTGCGTTGCGAATTACCGTTTCGCCGCGTGCCAGAACGGCGGCCATTAATACGTCCTCGGTGCCGGTAACGGTAATGCGGTCGAAGTGAATGTTCCCGCCGCGTAAGCCGTCAAGCGCTTGCGCTTCCACATACCCGTGCGACTGCTCGATGGAAGCGCCCAGTTGCTCTAACGCTGAGACATGGAGGTTGATCGGACGCGCTCCGATGGCGCAGCCTCCCGGCATAGATACCCGGGCACGCCCGGTTCGCGCGACCAGAGGCCCAAGCACCAGGCTCGAAGCGCGCATTGTTTTTACGACATCGTATGGTGCTTCAGGCTGGTCCAGTGAGTGCGCGTGAATGCAGACTTTGCCCCCGTCATCCGAAATGCGCGCGCCAGTATGCTCGATCAGCGACTCCATAGTCGCAACGTCCTTGACCTGCGGAATCCGGTACAGCACCACTGGATCCGCCGTTAGCAGACAAGCTGCAAGAGCGGGCAGTGCAGAGTTTTTCGAACCGCTCACGCGCAGTTCGCCGTTGAGCGGAGTTCCGCCTATGATTCTGAACTTCTCCATTTTTTCGGCTATTGGCCGAGTGCCACGCGAAGTCTGCCCCGTGCGGCGTCCAGCTTTGCCTCCGCTTCGGCGCGTGATAGCCCGAGTTTCTGCATCAGAATAGCCGTACGTACCGAACCGCCTTCGCCCAGCAGCAACGAAGCTTTATCATAAGACACCTCCGCGATGGCCGCGATGATTCGACAAGCGCGGTCTCTCAGTTTGTCGTTAGTCGGCTGGACGTTCACCATCAGATTGCCGTAAACGTACCCCATCCGGATCATCACGCCGGTGCTCAGCATGTTCAAGACGAGCTTGGTTGCCGTGCCTGCGCGCATTCTGGTCGAGCCAGTTATGATCTCCGGACCCGGAACCGGCGTAATGGCGATCTCGGCCATGGCGGCAACTTCGGAGTTCCGAGTGCAGCTGAGCCCGATGGTAAGTGCCCCAATTTTCTTGCCGTGCTGAAGCCCGCCAAGTACGTACGGCGTGCGTCCGCTCGCGGCAATTCCCACGAGCGCATCGCGTTCCGTAAAGCCGCGGGCCAGCAGATCCAGCCGACCCTGCTCCGGGTCGTCTTCGGCGCGTTCGATCGAGTGACGTAGCGCGTGATCCCCTCCTGCAATGATTCCTTGCACCAGGTCGGGGGGTGTGTTGAAGGTGGGGGGGCATTCGGAAGCGTCAAGAACACCCAGACGTCCCGAAGTTCCCGCACCGACGTAGAATAGACGTCCTCCCTGTTCCACCCGGTCCACGATCCGGTCCACAGCTAACGCAATGTGTGGGATTTCGCGGCTTACGCTTGCGGCAACCTGCTGATCCGCTTCGTTGATAACCCGAAGCATATCTTCTGTCGCAAGAACGTCGATTGCCGTGGACGCGGGATTGGCAGCTTCCGTCGTGAGGTCGTGACGCATCTGGCCTCAAAAATAGCAAGAGCCAGGAAAGCCGGCCGGCCCTCCTGGCTCGAATCTCTGAATTACCGAACGAACTATCTGTTTACGCGCTGAAAGAGCTGCCGCAGCCGCAGGTCGATTTCACGTGTGGATTGTCGAATTTAAACCCGGAGCCTTCCATCGTTTCTACATAATCTACCCGCGCGCCATCCAAGTAAAGCATGCTGGCCGAATCCACAAAGACTTTAAGATCCCCAAATGCATAGGTTTTGTCCAACATGTTGGGCGTGTTCTCAAAAGCCATGGAATAACTGAATCCCGAGCAGCCGCCGCCGACCACTGCAATTCGCAGCCCAGCTGGCTTTGGATCTTGCATGTTCATGATTTCGTTAACTTTAATTATGGCGGTTTCAGTCAGCTGAATCATTCCAAAATCTCCCTTGTTGCCTACCTCTTCAGTGTACAACCAAACTCATCTGGTTAGATGATGCCGCCGCGCATTCGGTGCTCTAGGAACACAGGTACGTTTCCGAGGATTTTTTGCCGGGATAGTGAACCGGAAAGAGAGATTTATTACCATGTAAGCGTAAGACATTTTACGTAGAAGTCCTGGAACGTACTGGCCCTAAAGACGGCCCCACTCTGGCGGGCTACTTGCAAGCCCTTTTGCAGGATCGAGGTGTTGTGTAGTGACGAAGACGCTCAAAATGCTGCTGATTGAAGACAGCCCGAGCGATGTGCGCCTGATCCGTGAGGCGCTAAAAGAGACCGGCATACCGGTTCAGGTTACGGTCGCCATGGACGGGGTGGACGCTATGGAGCACCTCCATCGCGTCGATTTAGGGTTAGCGCCGCGGCCTGACCTTGTCCTTTTAGATTTGAATCTCCCGCGCAAGAACGGCCGCGAGGTCTTGGCCGAAATAAAGGGGTCGCCTACCCTGAAGCAGATTCCGGTGCTGGTTATGACCAGTTCTCAGGCGGATGAGGATATCCACCAGGCGTACACGCTAAACGCGAACTGCTACATTACCAAGCCGGCCGATTTGAACGAATATCTTGACGTTGTGCGCGCGATTGAAAATTTCTGGTTTTTCACGGCCACGCTACCCGAATTTCCGGGCCACGCCGGGATGCCCTCCTCACCATCCGCGGCTCTCACTTCCGGCCGTGGCTCTCCGATGCTCCAATAGCACGGCCCATTGGCCTCGTTCAGTTCGCCGCCGAGACACTCTTTACGGCAGCTTTCGCCTTCTCAAGCGCCGCTTCATAATTCGGGTGGTCCCCGACTTCCTTGACGTATTCAACGTGCTGTAGCTTATTGTTTGCATCGAGCACGAAAATGGCCCGGCTTTCGATGCGTAAATCTGGAATCAAGGTGCCATAGCGCTCACCGAACGAACCCGAACGGTGGTCAGAGAGCATCACGACGCGATCGATACCAAAATTCCCGCACCAGCGTTTTTGCGCGAACGGCAGATCCATGCTGATGGTGTAGATTTTGACGTCCTGCAGTTTGCCCGCCTCGTCTTCGAAGCGCCTTGTTTGTGCGTCACACACCGGGGTATCGAGTGACGGCACGACGCTGAAGATTCGCACCGTTCCGGCGGTCTTCTCAAGATTTACATTCTGAAGCGAAGAGTCGACCACCTGAAAATCGGGCGCGGTATCACCCACTTTCAGCTCAGGGCCGGCGAGCTTCAGCGGATTGCCTCTGAGAGTGGTGGTACGGCCGGATTCGTTCTGGTTTGCCATCGGCCTCAGTTTAGCAAGCGGAACTCTTCCCGGAGATCTCCTACTCCAGGATTCGCGGCAATTCACAAGCAAAGTTTCGGCACTCGTAGATCGTGACGCGGCCTTTACGTTCAAGGCTGGCGAGAAACGGTGCAGATTGCGCCAGTCCGGCTGCACTGGTGTCGCTGATCGCGATCACGCACGCATACGGCGCAAACCGTTTCCGTTGCTCATGAACCAACTGCGAAACACCTTCGGTATACGGACCTTCATGGCGGATAACGATCTGTTCGGGGGATACGAGCGACCGTCCGGCAGCACAAAGCATCTGCGGCGCCGCCGCCGGCTGCACCTTCAGTCTGGGAGCAAACGATTCCAACGTCCGTTGCGCACGCGTACGAAACTCGTCATCTGCGGTCAGGTGGGCGAGGCGCAAAAGAAGATCCGTGGCAACGGAGTTGCCGGAGGGCTCGGCTCCATCGTAATCATCCTTGATGCGCAGAACCAAGTCGCTCTGGTCCGGAGCTGTGCTAAAAAATCCGCCGTGATCTTGATCCTCGAATTCGCGCAGGTTACCGCGCGCGACACGGAGTGCTTCATCGAGATACTCGGGCGCTCCCGTGGCCTCGAACAGATCGAGCATGGCCTGAGCGAAAAACGCGTAGTCGTCGAGAAATGCGGGAACGGCAGCGTCGCCCTCGCAGTAGCGCCGCAGCAACCTGGCGTTCGCCCCGCGCATCGTTCTTCGGATGAAGTTTGAAGCACTAATGGCGGCGTCCAGGTAAACACGATCGCCAAGGATCTCGTATCCCTTGGCGAATGCGGAAATCATGAGCGCATTCCAGGCCGTAAGTATCTTGTTATCGAGATGAGGGCGGGGTCGCTTTGCGCGGACCTCTAGCAGCCTGCGCTTTGCCGCAGCCAGCCTCTCGCCGGAAAAGTCTGCGTCGCTGCCGGTTTCGTGCAGAATGTTGCGTCCCGTGAACTCGCCATGAGGATCCTGATCTACATTGCCGTTCGGCTCGACTCCAAAATACTTCGAGAACAGTTCGCCATCCGGCTTCCCGAGAACCGCCTCGATCTCGCTCTGCCGCCAGATGTAGAACGCACCTTCGCCCGCATGCGACGGATTCTCGGGATCCGGACTGTCGGCATCTTCAGCCGAGTAGAACGCTCCGTCGGAGCTTGTTAGATCGCGTAACACATAACCGAAAATGTCGCGCGCGGTGCCGGCGAATACCGGTTCGCTCGTAATCTGGAAAGCTTCCAAGTAAGATACGGCAAGCTGCGCCTGGTCATACAGCATCTTCTCGAAATGCGGAACAAACCAGCGCTCATCCACCGAGTAACGATGGAAGCCGCCGCCCAGATGGTCGTGCATGCCGCCCCGAGCCATTCCGCGCAGCGTTTCCGCTGTCATTTCCAACGCTTCGGAGTTGTTGGTTAATGAGAAATGGCGCAACAGATAATTCAAAACAACAGGCCGGGGGAACTTGGGAGCGCTGCCGAAGCCGCCCCAGCGTGCATCAAAAGTCCGCCGCAGCGGCCAGAACGCCGATTCAAAGAGTTCTCGTGTAACCTCGCCCGCAACATTCGACGTTCCGGCGATGGCACGCAGTTGGTCGAGCACGTTAGCACTCGAGTCCTCGACGCGTACGCGGTCTTCCTTCCAGGCGCGGGCCAAGTGTTGCAACAGATCCACAAATCCGGGCCGGCCATAACGGTTGTCGGGCGGAAAGTACGTTCCGCCGAAGAACGGCTTCAGATCCGGCGTGAGCCATACCGACATCGGCCAGCCGCCGCTCCCGGTCGATGCTTGCACGAACAGCATGTAGATGCGGTCGACGTCCGGGCGCTCTTCGCGATCCACTTTAATCGGGACGAAATCACGGTTCAGCACTTCGGCCACATCCTCGTTCTCGAACGATTCGTGCGCCATAACGTGACACCAGTGACACGTGGAATATCCGACAGAAAGAAAAATGGGCTTGTCCCGGCGGCGTGCCTTTTCGAACGCCTGCTCTCCCCAGGGCAGCCAATCAACCGGATTGTGCGCGTGCTGGCGGAGATAGGGGCTCTTTTCCCGCGCAAGCGCGTTGGTGTGCATCCGACTTCAGTCTAACGGCCCTCGCCAACACCGGGGCGTAGGGAGCTGTCGTTGCGCTCGATCCGAAAGCCCTCTTGACGTGATTGAATAGTAACGTTACTATTGAGTCACGTGTAACATACCAATGACAATTAACGATTTGTTGCTGGACACCACCCAAAGCATCGACGTCAAGGCGGACATTGGCGACGTCTTTAAGAGCGTGCTGCACCGGCTGGGTGAAGGCTTTACCAACCCGCAAGGTGAATCGTTGCAGATGACGATGGAAAAATGGCCGGGCGGCCGCTGGTTCCGTGATCGCGGCAACGGCATCGGTCATCTCTGGGGACACGTGCAAGTAATCAAACCGCCCGTGCTGCTGGAATTGAGCGGCCCTCTGCTGATGTCGTACCCGGCGCTGAATCATATCGAAGTGAAGCTGGAACAGCGGGCCGGTGGAACCCATGTGGAGTTTCGCCACCGCGCCATTGGCTTGATAGATCCGGAGCACCGGTCGGGCATGATCATCGGCTGGAAGCACGTGCTGGAAAAGGTCGCCGAGGATTGCTCCACGCATGCGCATGGAGAGCGGAGCTAATGTGCCCGATGACGAGCTTGACGGCGTATGGAAAGCGCTATCGGACAAAACGCGGCGATCGATTCTCGAGCTCTTGCGGCGGGGCCCTCGAACCACGACCGAGATCGTCGAGGCTTTTCCGCACCTCAGTCGATTCGGCGTGATGAAACACATTGACGTGCTCCGCGAAGCCGATCTGATTCACACGCGTGAGGAACGCCGCCAGCGGATCAACTCATTGAACGTAGTGCCAATCCGGCAAATTTATGAGCACTGGGTGGGTCGCTTCGAAGAGTTGTGGGCGAGCTGCCTGCTGCGCATTAAAGAAGACGCTGAAGCAAAATCTGGCCGTGCTCACCTGGCCCGGGCACGCTTGAAGAAGCGCCCGAAAGTGGGCTAGTCGGAGCAAGAAGATAAGAACGACGATCAAACACCAGACCGGGATGTTTGTTCCGAGACCTGAAAGGAGAATTGCGCGATGTGCCCAGCATGCCTCGCAAGCGCAGCAGTAATGGTCGCTGGAGCCGGATCCACAGGAGGAATTCTGGCGGTGTGCATCGGCAGGTTCAGAAAATTTCTCAGCATGAGTCATCTCGGTCTGTTTCAGAAGAAAAAGGAGAAATAAGATGGCAACAAGCAAAGCCAGCGCACCGGCGGGTGATGCCGTTGTGCGGTGTAGTAGAGAGACAAGCAAGACGGGGAGGGGCATTTCGCGATGAACACACCTCCGATCGTGTCGCAGCAGGAATGGGAGGCTGCGCGCCAGCAGCTCCTGGTGAAGGAGAAGGCCTTGACGCGCTCCCGTGACGCGCTGGCCGCCGAACGCCGGCGGATGCCTTGGCTGGCTGTAGACAAGAAGTACGAGTTCGACGGACCTAACGGCAGGGTAAGCCTGCCCGATTTGTTCGAGGGCCGCCGTCAGTTGATCGTGTACCGCGCCTTCTTCGAGCCTGGGGTGTTCGGCTGGCCGGAGCACGGCTGCCGCGGTTGCTCCCTGGGCGCCGATCAGGTCTCGCACCTCGCCCATCTGAACGCCCGCGACACCACGCTCGCGTACGCCTCGCGCGCGCTCGCAGAAGGACATCGAGCGTCTGAAGGCACGAATGGGTTGGAAGATGCCGTGGTACACCATTACGGACAGCTTCGACGTGGACTTTGGCGTCGATGAATGGCACGGCCACAACGTGTTCTTCCGCGACGGCGAGCGGGTGTTCCGCACATACTTCATCAACAACCGCGGCGACGAGGCGATGGGTAGCACCTGGAGCTACCTCGACATCACCCCGCTGGGCCGTCAGGAGACTTGGGAGGATTCGCCAGAGGGTTACCCCCAGAGCCCGCCGTACAAGTGGTGGAACTGGCACGATAACTACGGGGCCGAGACCTCGCCTGACCCGAAGTGGGTGGAGGTGTCCGACGTTGGAGAAGCGGCCTTCCGAAAGCGCGACGCAGAGGCGAAAAGATGAACGACACCATGAGCGATGAACTCAACGCGCCCAAAATCGTCGATCGGAGCACCTTCCACGCGGAGCTGGACGCACTGAGGGTTCGAGAGAAGGCTCACACACGAGAAGGCGATACCATTGCGGCCGCCCGCCGGCGGCTTCCCATGGTCGAGGTGGATGGGGCCGCACCGCTCATTGGCGAACGTGGCGCGGTCACGTTACTGGAGGCGTTTGAGGGACGCCGGATGCTGATCGCCTATTACTTCATGTGGTACGCCGGCCGTCCTGCGCCGGAGCAGTGCGAGGGCTGCACCTGGGTTACGTCGCAGGTCCGCGAGCTGTCGTATATTCATTCTCGCGACGTTACTTACGCAACGTTTTGCCAAGGCCCGTACGAAGAGAGCGCGCGCTACCGCGACTTCATGGGTTGGGAGATGCCCTGGTACTCGGCCCAGGACTCGCTCGACACCCTCCTGGTCGGACGCCGCAGGGGCAGGATGCATATTGTCTGTTACCTGCGACAAGGATCCAATGTCTTCGAGACTTACTGGACGACAGGACGCGGCGTCGAGGCCATGGATAACAGCTACCGGTTGCTCGACTTGACGGTCTACGGGCGGCAGGAGATGTGGGAGGACTCGCCGACCGGCTGGCCACAACGGTTTGAAGGCAAGCAAAATTTCCGTATGAACGGACGTCCCACCGCCCAGTGGTCCCGGATCGAAGCCGGACACTCGGACAATCTGGGCGCCACCGCTTCTAAGTAATCGCCGGCCGCATCGCACTTAGAGGCGATCAGTTGCGACGCTTTCTTGACGCCTTCCGGTTCTTCTCCACTCGAAGCTTCCAGGCGGTGTGGAGGGCGCCCGCAAGAAGATCTTCGTTTGCTTCGGATAGACGGACGTGCGTCGCGCCCATTCTGCCCCAGCCACCCGGGACCGGAATGAACACCTGTGGCAACTCCGCTACAAACGCAGCCTGGTGCTCCGGCGTGAGCATCAGGTTTCCGTAGCCTTGCTCCTGCGCCGCAAGAGTGGCGAAAATCCGGCCACCAACACGAAAATCCGGCGACCCCATGTGCGAGCTCTCTTTGGCCCCTTCAAGGCTCAGCGCAATTCGGCGGAAGTCCGCGGCGTCCATAGATTGTTAGGCAACCAATTCTATCCATCTTTGGTCGCACCTACCTGATACATTGATAGTTCGCGGCGAATCCTGAGCGCGTCTGCACCGCGCCACTCCACGCACCACGCTTCGGAAAGCAGATGGCGCCGTGTTTCAGCCGTAGCCTCATCCACCAACTCATAAGGACAACCTTCAAAGCATGGAAATTGTCAAAGTATTGGGAAGAGAAATACTCGATTCGCGCGGCAACCCGACAGTGGAAGCCGACGTATATCTCGCGGATGGCACCATCGGACGCGCTGCCGTGCCTTCGGGAGCATCCACCGGCGAGCACGAAGCGGTGGAACTGCGCGATAACGACAAATCGCGTTACCTCGGGAAAGGTACGACCAAAGCCGCGGAGAACATCACGAAGAGCATCTCGCGCAAGCTCGCTGGACTCGATGCGGCGGATCAGACACTCGTCGATCGTACGATGCTGGAATTGGATGGCACACCGAATAAGGCAAACTTAGGTGCAAACGCGATTCTCGCGGTGTCGATGGCTACGGCGCGCGCTGCGGCCGAATCCGAGATGACGCCGCTGTACCGCTACATCGGCGGCGTGAATGCGCGAGTTCTCCCGGTGCCGATGATGAACGTAATCAACGGCGGCGCTCATGCAGACAGTTCCGTGGATCTGCAGGAGTTCATGATCGCTCCCGTGGGCGCCACGAAATTTTCCGAAGCCCTGCGCATGGGCGCCGAGACGTTCCACAACCTGAAAACAGTGCTGAAGAAACGTGGCTACTCGACGGCAGTTGGCGACGAAGGCGGCTTTGCCCCGAGTCTGAAATCTAACGACGAAGCGCTCGAAGTTCTCATGGAGGCCATCGAAAAGGCAGGCTACAAGGCAGGAGAGCAGATCGCCATCGCACTCGATCCGGCAAGCAGCGAATTCTATGAGAAAGAGAAAAATAAATATGTCTTCAAGAAGTCCGACAAGAGCCAAAAGACATCCGAGCAGATGGTTGAGTTCTGGTCGAACTGGGTGCGCCAGTATCCGATTATTTCGATTGAAGACGGCCTCGCCGAAGACGACTGGAACGGCTGGAAGCAGCTAACGGATGCGCTGGGAGATAAAGTGCAGCTCGTAGGCGACGATCTTTTCGTCACCAACTCGGAGCGGCTGCAGCAAGGCATCGATAAAGGAATCGGAAACTCGATTCTGGTGAAAGTCAACCAGATCGGTTCGCTTACCGAGACTCTGGAGGCCATGCGTCTTGCCGCAAGTGCGAACTACACGGCCGTGGTTTCACACCGTTCCGGCGAGACCGAAGACTCTTTCATTGCGGATCTTGCCGTCGCCACCAATGCCGGCCAGATCAAGACCGGTTCCGCCAGTCGCACCGATCGAATCGCCAAATACAATCAACTACTGCGCATCGAGGAAGAGCTCGGCGCAGCCGCAGTGTACCTGGGCAAAAAAGCCTTCCGGCAGAAAGCCGTGCGGTAAAAATGCCGAAGGTCAAGCCGGTTGTTCTGACGATTCTCGATGGGTGGGGTTATTCGCCTATCATCGAAGGAAACGCGATCGCCGCGGCGCGCAAACCGACTTACGATCATCTGCTCGCAACTTACCCGAACACGTTGATCCATACTTCAGGGCCGCATGTGGGTCTCCCCGAAGGGCAGATGGGCAACAGCGAAGTGGGCCACATGAACATGGGCGCCGGCCGCGTCATTTACATGGATGTAACCCGTCTCGACATGCATCATCGAGCTCAGGAGCTTTCTTTACCAGTCCGGTCCTCCTGAACGCCATAGCGAAGGCTGGAGGACACCGGCTGCACCTGATGGGCTTGTGCAGCGACGGCGGCGTGCATGCGCAGCTTACTCATCTGTTCGCCCTCCTCGAAATGGCGAAGCAGCATGATCTCAAAAATGTATTTGTACATTGCTTTACGGACGGCCGCGATACGCCTCCGGAGAGCGGGATCGTATATGTCGAGCAGGTCGAGCGCAAACTGCGTGAGCTCGGCATTGGAGAGATTGCTTCGGTATCGGGGCGCTACTATGCCATGGACCGCGACAAGCGCTGGGAGCGCATCGAGCTTGCCTTCGGCGCCATCGTGCTGGGCAATGGAGCTAAATTCGAATCGGCTTCCGAAGCCGTACGCAAATCCTACCAGCGTGGCATCACGGACGAATTCATTGAGCCCGTAACAATTGTCGACGAGCGCCACGAACCCCGCGGCCTGATCCGCGAGGACGACAGCGTAATCATGTACAACTATCGCGCCGATCGTGCGCGGGAAATCACCATGGCGCTCACCGACCTGACGCTCGAGCGGCCGTCGAGATCGCTGGTTCCCAAGAACCTGACGTATACCATGATGACCCAATACGACAAGAATTTCGGACTGCCGTTTGTGCTGCCCCCGGAGCACCCCGACAACATCCTTGCCCAGGTTATGGAGGACGCCAGTTGGAAGAATCTTCGCGTGGCGGAAACAGAAAAGTATGCGCACGTCACCTATTTCTTCAACGGTGGCAATGAGAAACCATACACGGGCGAGGAGCGCGAGTTAGTCGCGTCGCCGAAAGTAGCGACCTACGATCTGATGCCCGAGATGAGCGCATCCGGCATTACAGAAAAAGTCGTGACTGCGATCGAGCATGGCGGCTTCGACGTCATCGTGATGAACTTTGCCAACGCTGACATGGTGGGCCACTCGGGCAAAATGGAGCCCACGGTTCGCGCGTGCGAGGCCGTCGATGCCGGTCTCGGCGAGATCTACGCCGCACTGAAGCGCTGCGGCGGATCCTGGATGATCACCGCCGATCACGGCAATGCCGAAATGATGATCGATCCGCGTGGTAGAGGCCCGCACACGTATCACACGACAAATCCGGTTCCACTCATCTGCATGACGAACGATGACATTCGCTTAAAGCAGGGTGGCGCGCTGCAGGATATTGCGCCGACCGTGCTCGGACTCCTGGGTCTGCCGCGTCCCGATCAGATGAAGGGCGAGGACTTGCGGGTCTCCAAGGAGATCTGCGCGTTACGCCCATGAGATATAATCGCCCGCCGGGAGGCAATATCAATGCGTACGCTTATTTCAGTAGCCGCTCTACTCGCCTTTGCCGGCACACTATTCGCGCAGAGCCCGTTCGCGGGCACGTGGAAACTCGATACCGCCAAAACAAAATATATGTCCGGCGAGCCGGCCAAGGATGTGACGCTCGTGATCGAGGAGGATGGTGACAATCTCAAAGTCACCGGCACCGGCACCAACTCGGACGGGTCACCGCTTTCAGTCAAATACACCGTTCCGGTCAAAGGTGGCGAAGGAAAGATGGAAGAGGGCCCCTATGACGCGATCAGCTCAAAAATGATCAGCGCCAATGTACGTGAGAACACCTACAGCAAGAACGGAAAGCAGGTGTCGGTCCGTCGTTCGACGGTGAGTAAAGACGGGAAGACGATGAGGTCCTTTGTTAAAGGCATCAATGCCGAGGGGAAGACCGTCGCAGGCACGGATGTGTACGACAAGCAGTAACGCGGCACCGGCCCGAATTAACGCGACCGTCTTCCTGGCTGTCGCGATTTGCCTGAATCCGTCATACGCGCTAGCGCAGACGCATTCCACTGGTGTTAACAGCGCGATCCTGTCCCAAATTCCGCCACGGATCAAACATTTCATTGACGACCAGGTTGTACCCGGCGCCGTCACCCTGGTCGCTCATCGCGATGACGTGGTCGAGTTCGATGCGCTTGGCATGGCCGACACTGAGGCAGGCCGTCCGATGCAGAAGGACACCATCTTCCAGATCATGTCGATGACCAAGCCCGTTACCGCAATTGGCATCATGATGCTGGCCGAAGAAGGGAAGCTCGCCCTGCGCGACCCGGTTGAGCAGTATCTGCCGGAGTTTCACGGACAGCGCGTCGAAACCAACAATGGACCTGATGCAGCACGCCTCGGCGTGCCGAATCACTCGATCACGATTCGCGACCTTATGACTCACACTGCCGGGATCCAGGATACGCCGCCGGCAGCGATCCACGATTATTTCCAACTGATGAACGTTCCGCTTGCCGAGGTGGTACGGCAACTGGCCAAAGAGCCGCTTCTTTTCCAGCCTGGTACTCAATGGAGCTACAGTAGCCCGGGAATCGAAATTCTTGGGCGGCTGATCGAAGTGTGTTCCGGTCAGAAGTATGAGGACTTCATCTCGGAACGCATTCTGCGGCCGCTCGGAATGAAGGATTCGTTCTTCTTTCCTCCCGCCGATAAGATCGGGCGCATCGCGATGGTATATGTGCAGAAGGAAGGAAAGCTGGTGCGGGCGCCCGCCACCATCCTCGCCGGTGACCCCGCTAAGTACAGGCAAGGAGCAGTCTTTCCAGCTCCGGGATGGGGACTGTATTCAACCGCCGAAGACCTGCTGCACCTGTATCGCATGATGCTGAACGATGGCGTCTACGAAGGCCGCAGATATCTGTCGCCTTTCTCCGTCCACTTGATGACGGAATCGCACACGAAGGGAATTCAACCGGTAGGATGGATGCGCGGCGCCGATTATGGACTGGCGTGGGAAGTGGTTACGGATCCGCTCGGCGAACTGGCCGGACACTCGAAAGGAACCTACGGCCACGGCGGGGCGTTCGGCACACAGGGTTGGATCGATCCGCAGAACCAGCTGATTTCCATCATGCTGATCCAGCGCGCGGATGGCGGAACCGATAGCATGCGCAACATCTTCCTGAACATGGCGGAGGCAAGCGTTGGATAACTAAGGACTGATGACGGCTGCGCTGCACACTGTGGCGCGGGCTTCAGCCTGCAGGGTCGGCCTTCATGCCGCAGGTCTGCCCCTTCTAACTCCGCATCCTCTTGGCTTTTGCGGCTCTCGCCCTCGCTGCGCCGCAGGCTCGTGCGCAAGCAACAGCGCAGCTTCCGAACGCTCCCGGAAAAGACACTTTCGGACGCGTCTGCGGCGCCTGCCACAGCGCAGGCATTGTGCTGGGACGGGGGATGACTCGCGAAGAGTGGGGCGGAGTTGTCTCCGGCATGATCAGCCGCGGCGCGAAAGGCACACAGGCAGAGTTTGCAACTGTAATCGATTACCTCGCAGCTAATTTCCCGCCGAAGCAGGCGGTTGGCAATCCTGCTTCCCCGCGAAGGGGCGGCGGTGGCGGATTTTCAATGGGTCCCGACGAGAAGCAAATCGTCGATGCAGCGGCTGCCGAACGCGGTAAAGCGCTGTATGTCACCGATTGCGCAAGTTGTCACGGACCTCTGGCAAGAGGAGGCCAAGGCGGCCCCGATCTGGTAAGGTCCGTCACTGTGTTGCATGATCGTTACGGCAGCACTCTCGGGCCGCTCCTTCGCACCAATCATCCGATGCCAGCCGGCCAGCACCTCCCGTCGTTTGCCGAAAATCAGATCCAGGATCTCTCACACTTTTTGCATCAGCAGGTCAACGATGTTCTTCGCAGCGGCCCATACACTAAAGTGTTAAACGTCCTCACCGGAGATGCGAAAGCGGGAGAAGCTTATTTCAACGGTGCTGGTACCTGCAATCACTGCCACTCGCCTACCGGCGATCTGGCCGGCATCGCGTCGAAGATACGATCCACCAACTTTGCAGCAGCGTTTCCTGTTCCCGCGTTCTATCGGCTTCGGTCATCGCGGCGTGACACAGGCTAAGCCAGTTACCGCAACCGTAACCGCTCCGGACGGCGAGTCCATCTCGGGCGAACTGGTACGCATCGACGACTTCACCGTAGCCATACGAGATGCCGCCGGTGCCTATCATTCCTGGACGCGGACGCCCCAACTTCGGGTAGAAAAGCACGATCCGTATGCTGCGCATGACGAATTACTTGAGCGGTACACAGATAAGGACATACATAACGTAGTTGCCTACTTGGAGACCTTGAAGTGAAATTCCGGCTCTTTCTCTACTTCGCAGTTACTGCGTGTATCACTGCGCAAGGACTCGACCCTAAGAAGTTGACCCAGCCGCCGGTCGACACTTGGCCCACTTACAATGGCGATTACTCGGGCCGCAGGTTCAGCACGCTTTCTAATATCAACGCCAGCAATATTCGCAGCCTGAGCCTCGCTTGGGTACACCGGTTACAGACTTCAGCTGGGGAGATGGGCGGTGTTATCAAATCGACTCCGCTTCTGGTAAACGGGGCGCTGTACTTCACCATACCCGATCACGTATATAGCGTGGACGCACGCAGCGGTCAGGAAATCTGGAATTATCAATGGAAATCAAAAGGCGGTTGGCACCTCGGGAACCGCGGTGTAGGGATTTACGGTAATTGGCTTTACTTCGAAACGCCCGACTGTAACCTCGTCTCCCTCGACATGAAGAACGGCGCCGAGCGATGGCATAAACAGATCTGCGATCTCGATCAGTTCTATACCGCAACCGCTGCTCCTGTCGTTATCAAGAATCACATCATTGTGGGAGTAAGTGGTGACGACCTTGACATTCCGGGTTATCTGGAATCCCGCGACCCCGAGACCGGCGACGTCCAATGGCACTGGTCTTCTGTACCTAAGCCCGGTGAGCCTGGTTCCGAAACTTGGCCCAATACCGAAGCCATGGCTCACGGCGGCGGTATGACATGGGTCCCGAGCACCTACGATCCGGCGCTCAATCTCCTTTATCTGGGAACCGGGAATCCGCAACCAGTTATTGCGGGTAAGGGTCGGCAAGGAGACAACCTATACACAGAATCCATCGTCGCTTTGAATCTCGATACCGGGAAACTGGTCTGGCACTTTCAAAGTTCACCTCACGACACTCACGATTGGGACGCGGTGGAGACGCCGGTGCTTTTCGACGGCGAAGTCGGCGGAAGTCCTCGAAAGCTGCTTGCGCAAGCCAGCCGGAACGGGTATTTCTTCGTCTTGGATCGAACCAACGGGAAGAACGTCGTCACCAAAGAGTTCGTCAAGACTAATTGGGCAAAAGGCATCGATGCGAGAGGCCAGCCGATTCCTGATCCCGCAAAAGAGCCTCAGGTCGACGGAGCTCTTGTCACCCCAAATCAGGGAGGGGCAGCTAATTGGCCTCCGCCTAGTTTTAGCCCGGCGACTGGTCTGTTCTATGTCAATGCCACTCGTGCGTTCAGCGAATACTACATTTTCGATGACACGGAAAAGCCCGAGGGCTGGAGCGGCAACGATCGGGGTGGGTCCGGTGAATCGATGCTGCAGGCCATCGATTACAAGACCGGCGATATACGTTGGAGTCACAAATGGGAAGGCTCCAGCGTGCGGTCGGGCGTGCTGAGCACAGCCGGCAACCTTGTTTTTACGGGGGACTCGTCCACTAACTTTGTGGCTTTGAACGCCGAAACCGGCGAGCCTCTATGGCACGCGCAGGTTGGGGCCGCAGTGAGTAACGGTCCCATGACTTACGAGCTCGATGGTGTTCAGTATCTGGTCGCCGGTGCCGGGGATACTTTGTTCGCATTCGCGATGTTACCCGCCCAATAGGTGTACAATCCTTTCTGCGGTCCAATCACTAAAAAAGGAAACATCCCAATGCGGATTTTGTGTAAGGTCTCGATTCCGGTAGAAGCAGGAAACGCGGCGGCAAAGGACGGCTTCAAAGCTTTTCAAACAATTCTCGAGCAGCAAAAGCCTGAAGCAGTCTACTTTTACGCGGAGAACGGCAGGCGCACCGGTCTTCTCATCATCAACATGCAGGACGCGTCAGAGATTCCTGGAATTGCCGAGCCTTGGTTCCTGGCGTTCAACGCTGCCATCGAAGTTACGCCCGTAATGATTCCGGCGGACCTTCAGAAGGCGGCTCCTGCCATTGCGCAAACGGTCAAAACCTTCGGCTAGCGACCAGGCGGCCCTTACGCCGCGTTGACGTAAGTGAAGTAACGCTCATCGTTTATCGCCAGAAACGGACGCAGTAACAGCGGACCAGAAGCTGTATCGGCGCGCCAGGTGCTCTGCCCTGGTAGCTGAGTCGCAGCCAGTAGTTGCTGGCGGGATATCGCTGGTGGATTCTCGGCGATGGCAAACAAGACCAGCGGTCCCCGGAGTAAAGCAACGCTGTCCGGATGACTCGAGTCGATCGCTTCCAGCCGCATGGGGAGAGCAAGCTCCAGCTCAACCCGGTCGCCGTCCTTCCATCTACGTTGCAGAAAGGCGAAACCGCTTTGAACGGCAGTCGAAACGCGCTCGCCGTTTACGCGAATCGTCACCTGTGAACACCAGGCTGGAATGCGTAACCGAAGCGCGAAATCCGACGGCCGCGAGGCCCGCAACTGCAATGTAATTTTGCCGCCCATCGGATAGTCTCCCGTCTGGGTAAGCGTGCACTGAGCACCATCCATCGTCGTCCAGTGCAACATAGATGGTAGATACAGATTCACAAAGATGCCGCGCCTGTCGCGAAAGTAAGTCAGGATCCGGTAATCCGCCGCCACTTGCGGCAAGGTGCCGGAGCAGCAAGGCCATGGGTCGGGAAAGTAGACCTTGCTGCCTCCGGAATGGTAATCGGAGTAGTAGAAAGCGCGGCCGTCCGGTTCCAGGCGCTTGGCGCCGAGCACAGTATTGTACAAAACGCGTTCCATGCTGTCACCATAGCGGCCGTCTCGCGTTACTCGCAGCAAATAGCGTGTTAGCTTGAAATGCGCATAACTGCCGCATGGTGTCTCGAAGCTGTGATGCGTGCCAGTGAGGCTCGCATAGAGTTCACCTTTTCCCGGCGCGACGAAGCTCTCATTCGGTCCCCAGCCGCCGGTCGCGAAGCTCTGCGTAGTCGTGATCATGTCGAAGGCATTGCTCGCCGCGCGAAAATGTTTCTGGCTGCCGTCGGCGAGATACGCCTGCATAGCCGAGCTCAGAGAATTGCAGAAGCTGTAGGCATGGTGATTGGGAAGAACGTTCTTGTTCTCAGAGAGCGGATCGAACCAGGTTTGGTCGAGAAGAAATCGTGGCGCCAACTTGTGGTAGCGCTCACCGGCGCCGCGCTTCCAGGCGAGGTAGAGATTCTCGGCCAACGTGTACGACTCATCCCAGGTGTAATCATCGGTCGTGTTGTCGCCCACTGATTTCCGCCAGCGCCTCTGCGGCTCGTCTCGATCGAGCGCATGCGGCGGCAGATGCGGCTCGGCCGCGTCTGTCGTCAGGTCCAATAACCGGTACGCCTGAGGCATGGCGGCAAACTGGTGCGCATCGATCAGACCAATAACCATCTTGTCGTAGTTGTACGCCGGGAAACGGAAATTTGTGTAAAAGCGGCCGGAGATGGTTGGCTCATAAAGAGCGAGCAGGCGTTCCAATTTTGCTCGCGTGTTCGCATCATGAGTAACCGCGTAACCGCGTGCCAGCGCTGAAATCCACTGACCAAAGCAGTGGGCGGGGGCGAACCCATGTCCGCCGCTTTCGGTCTTGTCCAGCGGCAACTCGTCATACCAACCACCCAGGTCGGGACCTGGCGCGGGGAGACCGGCGCGCAAACGCCACGGCTTAAGTAGACTGTCTTCGTTCAGGGAAAGCAGTACAGACTGTGTCTGCTCGAACTGCGTTTGAGCAGGACCGGGCGCGAGATCGACATCGGTGTAGCTGAATTCTTGCAGCGGCTCTCCGCCTTCATCCGCGTACGATGCGCGATAGCAGAAAGACGCTGCGGCCAATCCCGTCGATTGCAGGAATGAACGGCGAGTCGTCACAATCGATTCTCAGCCCATCGAGGACGGATTTTGAGTGGTGCCGTCAAAATCTTCGGAGGTCTTGAAGCGCTCAAAGCGTCCGGTCAGCGCCGCTTCGTGCGTCTTGTCCACCAGAGCTTGCAGCTGTGCCTGGCTTAACGGCTGGAAGGTTCGCATAGCGGTGAATGCTTGTTCCAGGCGATCCATGGAATCGCAGCCATTCATAACCACCGATGTCGGCAGGTTGAGCGCGTAGTGAAGACACTCGATCGCCGTGATCGGGCCTGCGCCGAAGATCTGACCGGATGCCAGCGGCTTCATGCCAAGCACGGCGGTGCCTTCCTTTACCAGCCGCGGCACAACCTGGTGAGCAAAACTGCGGAACTGGTAATCGAGGATGTTCAGGGGCATCTGACACGCGTCGAAGTGAAACCCGTTCTTAGCCGCCATATCAAGCATGTGCAGGTGAATCGATGGATCCTTGTGCCCGGTGAACCCGATATAACGAACCTTGCCCACCTTCTTCGCCGCCATCACCGCTTCATGCGCGCCGCCTGGCGCAAAGTATTTATCCGGATCCGTCATCCGAATGTTTTCGTGGAACTGTATCAGGTCGATGTGATCGGTCTGCAGACGGCGTAGTGATTCGTCGATTTGCTGCGCAGCCGATGCGCGGGTGCGTCCGTTGTACTTAGTCATCAGAAAGGCTCGTTGCCGGTACCCGTCCTTAAGCGCCTTGCCCATACGGACCTCACTGTCACCATCGTGGTAATCCCACGAGTTGTCGAGGAAGTTGAGTCCGCGGTCGAGCGCAGTTCGCATGATGCGAATGCCCTCGGCTTCATCGGGTACGCCGATGTGGTAGCCGCCGAGCCCAATCGCGGAGACGCGTTCCCCAGTTGAGCCGAGCTTCTTGTAAATAACTCCGTCACGGGTTTCCGCATGCAAAGATGCGGCCATTGGCAGGGACGCGAGACCAGCCAGAAATTCGCGCCTTTGTAAGTCCGGATTTTTCATACGACCTCCAGTTCAACACCAGTGTATTCCCGTTCGCGTCGGGCTTGGTGGCGCAGCCTCTTCAGGCTGCCGAGCCGGCGTCCAGGCCGGCATTTCGAGCCGCCATGTTCAAATGATTCCTATGCAAGCGGCTCTCCTTGTGGGAAACGTCCGTCATAAACGGCGCCTTTGCTCGATGTCAAAGCGCACCCTGGTGTGTTTCTTCCTTTTGTGGGTGCCGTTAACAATGCTTCTTGCTCAAACCTCGCACTCCGCGGACGAACAAGCCATCCGTGACGTCGTCCGCAGATACCTGGACGCACGCGAACACCGGGATGCGAAAGCGGTTGCGGAACTCTTCACCGCGGATGCCGACCAACTCGTCTCGTCCGGCGAGTGGCGCAAAGGGCGCGATGCCGTAGTCCGCGGCACTCTTGCGAGTTCAGAGTCTACCGGCGGTCACCGCAACATCACGATACAAACGATTCGCTTTCTCGCGCCCACCGTGGCCCTCGCGGACGGGCCTTACGAGTTGACCCGACTAACCGGGGGACAGCACCGGGAGATGTGGACAACGTTCCTCCTCACGCGAGAAACCGCCGGCTGGCGCATCGCCGCTATCCGCAATATGCGCCCGGCGGCTCCTGTCCCCAGCAAGTAACTCGCTCAGCTCGTCAAAAGTTCTTACAATGTACTTACAATTTTTCTAGCAAACCAAAGAAACCTGAGTTACACTCTCTAGCTAAAGATAAAACTAAAGCAGAATTGGTTCAAGTATGTCCCTGAAACAGCCCCGAGCCGGGCGCTGCGACTTGCCCGTCGTGTGCCCCTGATTTTTCTGATAGCCTCTGCCCTGAACGCCGCCACTTATTATGTCGACTCGATGCATGGCAACGACAACAGTCCCGGGACTTTCATACCCTGGAAGACGCTTGCACGAGCAGGCCGGCAAAAGTATCAGCCGGGCGATCACATTCTGCTGAAAAGCGGTGATGTCTGGGACGAGCAATTGAGCATTAACTCGTCCGGGACTGCGCGCAAACCCATCACCATTGGTAAATACGGATCTGGAGCCGCGCCGCTGCTCGATGAACAAGGGCTGCGCTCGCCTGCACTCACGCTTAGCGGACTCTCGTATGTAACCGTCACTGGTCTGAGCATGCAAAACTCAAACAACATCACCATCTACATACATAACAGCGCAGACATCACCGTCCAGCAGTGTTCGTTTCGAAATTCCGCGAGTCACGTCATTAGTGTGGACGGCCTCAGCCCAAACGCTGCGCTTCTTAGCAACACCTACGCCATGGACACGGGGTTTGTTATGCAGGGAACTTTCATCGTCGCAAACTCCACGGTCGAATCTTTTGCGGCTGTCGGGAATACGGCCACCCTCAACGACAACGCAACGAACAACGGCATCATCACTCTGGACGTAGACAACGCTGTCATTGCGAACAATACCATCCGCAATGGAACTGAGGCCATCGGCGCTAAAGGAAATACACGCAGCGTGTCAGGAATTCAGATATACGGAAATGCGGTATACAACACCAGCAATGTTCACGGCGACGGCGAATCGATCGAATTAAGTGGCAATTCGGCAATTGGATCCCAGGTCGCTGCGTCCGTGCACCACAATTTTGTGTCCGGAGGCGCCAATACGCTGAACGGCATCACTGGTGTTTATGCCTCCTCATCCAGCGTCTACAACAATATTCTTTTAGGACCGGCGCTGAATACCGGGATTCATATGACGAGTAATTCAGCTAATCTCGATATTTATGGCAACGATATATATGGCTATCCCTACGGCATACTGATGGACTCGGGTTCCAGCGCCAACATAGTGAACAACATCATCGTCAACTCATCCAGCAGGGCCATTGCTGTCGGTGCTCAAGCGCAAGCCACCGAGGACTACAACCTGTTTTATCAGTGCGGGCCCAACGCAGGAATTCAGTCGGGCCTACACACGATCACCGGTCAGGATCCCAAGTTTGTCTCTGCTTCTCCGGCCGGACCCGATGATTTCGAGCTTCAGTACTGGTTCTCCTGCCATCGATACTGCCGAGCAGTTCGTTCCTCCGTACGACATGGCCCTCGATCCCGCCTACCGCGGCTGGCCCGGACGCACGGTCAGCCAGAACTCATTGGGAGGCTGGTCCCGAGGCGCATTCGGGTTTAGATCCAGCTCATCCGGACACTGAGTATGCTTAGGCATGCGCAAAAGAGACTTCCTCAAGAGTTCCGGCGCCCTTCTCGCCGGTAGCATTTTTTCCAACTTACTTGCCGACGAGAGCCATTCCGCGGCGCGCACGAACTGGTCGGGCAATTATCAGTACGCAGCCCGCCGCTTGCATACGCCGGCAACGGCCCAGGAAGTTCAGCAAATTGTGAAAGCTAGCGACAAGGTCAAAGCTCTTGGCGCGCGGCATTCCTTTAACGGTATTGCCGACACTCCCGGGGATCAGATCTCGCTTCAGCATTTTGATCGGATGAGCCTCGATCCGAAGTCGCGGACAGTAACCGTCGGTGCAGGCGTCAGGTATGGACAACTCGCGCCGTACCTCGATCAACACGGCTATGCGCTTCACAACCTGGCATCATTGCCGCACATCTCTGTTGTGGGCGCGTGTTCTACGGCTACGCACGGCTCGGGCAGCAAGAATGGAAATTTGTCGACGGCTGTTTCGGGCCTGCAGTTTGTCACCGCTGATGGCGACATCGTCGCGTTGTCTCATGAGCATGATGGCCAGCGGTTCGAGGGCGCGGTTGTCGGCCTCGGCGCTCTTGGCGTGATTACTGAAATCACATTGAAGGTCCAACCAACGTTTCAGATGAGGCAGGTCGTTTATGAGGATTTGCCGTTCAGCCAGTTAGAAAGCGACCTGGATGAAATTTTCGCCGCCGGTTACAGTGTGAGTCTGTTTACCGATTGGCAAAACCATCGGGCAACACAAGTATGGCTGAAGAGCCGCGTCGAACCGGGCGTTTCTTACAAGCCCAGGCCGGAGTTCTTTGGCGCCAAGCTCGCAACTCGCAAGCTGCACCCGCTCGCCGGGCATTCGGCGGAAAACTGCACCGAGCAGATGGGCATCCCCGGTCCGTGGTACGAACGCCTGCCACACTTCCGCATGAACTTTACTCCCAGCAGCGGCGCTGAGCTGCAGTCGGAGTATTTTGTCCCCCGCGAAAAAGCGTTTCCGGCGATCCTGGCCGTGGAAGAACTGCGTGACAAGGTTACGCCCCATCTTTTCATTACGGAGCTGCGGACTATCGATGCCGATAACCTTTGGATAAGTCCCTGTTATCAGCGTCCGGCCATGACCATTCACTTCACCTGGAAACCGGAATGGCCCGCCGTCAAAGAACTCTTGCCACTAATTGAGCGGCAGCTCGCGCCCTTTAATGCCCGGCCGCACTGGGCGAAGTTATTCACGTTACCGCCGGCACATTTGAAGCCGCTCTATCCGAAACTGCACGATTTCGAAGATCTGGTTGCTCAGTATGACTCGCGCGGTAAGTTCCGCAATCAGTATCTGAATACGACCATCTACGGATAAACTGCTGCTCAGCCACGACGCTCTCGTGCTCTCGCGGTCCGCGAGAAACGCCCGCATAGAATGAGAGGCATGCGAATTGCCGCGCTGCGCTGCGCCTGTTTGTGTTCGATGATTGCGATCACCGTCCGGTGGGCATCCGCGCAAGCGCCCGTCAAGGCACCGTTCACATTCGATGCCATGATGCAGATCGCGCGCATCGACGATCCGATACTTTCGCCGGATGGCAAAAACGTCGCGTTTACCGTGCAAACAGTCGATCTGCCAAACAACACAAAGCCCACACAGATTTATGTTGTCCGGCTTGACGGCGGCACGCCACAACATTTGACAAATGAAGGCGCACACAACACGCGTCCCCGCTGGTCGAATGATTCAAAGCGTATCTACTTTATTTCCGATCGCGGCAGCATGCCGCAAGTGTGGTCGATGAACGCCGACGGCACAGATCAGAAACAGGTGACCAATCTTCCGACAGGCGCTGATGGCGAGAGCCTGTCCCCGGATGGTAAAGTCCTGCTGTTCACCAGTGATCTATATCCTGGCTGCACGCCTGCGAGTGCGAAGCCGGGCGTCACTTACGATCCTGGTTGCAACCAATCGAAACTCAACGAAGAAGCTGCATCGAAGATGCATGCGCGCGTCTATGAAACACTGCTTTATCGCCATTGGACCGAATACCAGGGCGTAAAACGTAAACACCTGTTGGTGCAGACGTCCGATGGCACTGGCGTACTTCGCGATCTCACACCAGGCGACTTGAATGTGCCGCCGTTTTCCTTAGATGGCCCGGAAGCCTACACGATCTCGCCCGACAGCGCGGAAGTGACGTACGTGGCTAATACCGATACCGTTCCGGCGCTCAGCACCAACTCCGACTTGTTTACGGTTCCCGTTGCCGGCGGGGAAGCCAAGCGCGTCACAACCAATCCAGGCGCCGATGAAGGTCCGCTTTATTCTCCGGACGGAAAATACCTCGCCTATCGCACGCAGACGCGCAGCGGATATGAGAGCGATCTATGGCGCCTCGCCATCATGGATCTTCAATCCGGAAAGATGAATACGCTGACTGATTCGCTCGACCGTTGGGTAGAAAGCTACACCTGGTCACCCGATTCCAAGCGCATCTTCTTTACTGTGGACGACCATGGGACCAATCCGCTGTTGATGATGCCTGTCGAAGGCGGTCCTATCCGCACCATCGCCCAAGGTCCAACATCAATTTCTAACGTGCAGTTTACCGGCGACGACAAAGCGATGATTTACATTGATCAGAGCGGAAGCCATCCGGCGGAAATCTACAAGGCTTTGTCGACAGGTGGTAGTGGCGTCGCTTTAACCCATCTGAACGACAATATTCTCAATGCGTATCAGCTAACCCCGCTCGAACCCATTTGGGTTGACGGCGCAGAAGGCGCAAAAATCGAAAGCTTCATCATCAAGCCTCCCGGATTCGACGGCTCGAAGAAGTATCCGGTGCTCTTTCTGATTCACGGCGGACCCGAAGGCGATTGGGGCGAGGCCTTTAGTTATCGCTGGAACGCCCAGGTATTTGCCGGCGCGGGATATCTGATCGTCATGCCGAATCCGCATGGTTCCACCGGCTATGGACAGGCGTTCACTGACGCTGTGAATGGCGACTGGGGTGGACGCGCATATGAGGACATCATGGCCACTGTCGATCATGTGGGCAACTTACCGTATGCCGACAAGGACCGTATGCTCGCCGCCGGCGCTTCTTACGGCGGTTACATGATTGATTGGATTCTCGGCCACACTGACCGTTTCAAGGCGCTCGTGTCGCATGCGGGTGTTTTCGATCTGCGCAGTGAGGCTGGAACAACTGAAGAACTCTGGTTTCCAAAGTGGGAATTTCAGGGCTTTCCCTGGGAAAACGCCGACATGTACGACAAATGGTCGCCGAGCATGTTCGTCAAAAATTTCAAAACCCCCACTCTGGTAACACAGGGCGAGATCGACTACCGTGTGCCGATCGGGCAGGGAGAACAATTATTCACCGCACTGCAGGCAATGAATGTCCCGTCAAAGCTGATTCAGTTCCCGGATGAAGGCCACTGGATTCTAAAGCCTCAGAACAGCCAATTCTGGTATAGTGCAGTGCTCGACTGGCTGAATCATTACACGCAGTCTGTGCTTCCGACGGAGACGAACACGGCGCAGTAGCTGCCGATCTCATTACACTGTCCGAATGCTATTCTGAAAGCACTCCCCCCTCCTTTCTTGATTCATGGATTTCCTCGCAGGTCTAAATCCGCAACAACGCGAAGCTGTTGCACATGTCGAAGGTCCGCTCCTGCTGCTAGCGGGTGCGGGCAGCGGTAAAACGCGGGTGATCACCCATCGCATCGCTCACCTGATTGAATCCCAGTACGTGCCTGGTCCGGCGGTTCTGGCCGTCACATTTACCAACAAGGCTGCCGATGAGATGCGGCAGCGCGTCAACAAACTGCTGAGCACAACCGAAACCGGCAAAACGCCGGTAGTCTCGACGTTTCACTCCTTTTGTGTGCGGCTGCTTCGCCGCGATGGTGGCAGCCTCTCCGAAATTCGCCCCGGCTTCACGCGCCAGTTCACCATCTATGACGACGACGATCAGGTGAGCATAATTAAATCCATTTATAAGGCGCTCGGTCTGGACGAGAAGTTCATGCCCTATCGCGGCGCCTTGTCGCGCATCAGCCACGCCAAGAGCCATCACCAGACAGCAATCGACTGGTACAAGGCCGCGACCGACCCTAAGCTGACCCGGCTTGCCAAGATCTATGAACAATATGAAGAGCGGCTGAAGCAAGCAAATGCGCTCGATTTCGATGACTTGCTCCTCGAATCCGTGCGGCTGTTGAAGCACGATGAGGCGCTTAGGAATCTTTACAATCGCCGCTACGAGTTCGTGATGATTGACGAGTATCAGGATACGAACCGCAGCCAGTACGAGCTCATGCGCCTTCTAACTCAACTGCGTCAGAACGTGTGTGTGGTCGGCGATGAAGATCAGTCGATTTACGGCTGGCGCGGCGCGGACATCCGTAATATTCTTGATTTCGAACGCGACTATCCCGATACGGTCGTGATCCGGCTCGAGCAGAACTACCGCTCGACCAAGAACATCCTCGAGGCCGCCAGCGCTGTGGTTGCGAACAACAAAGAGCGTAAAGGCAAATGGTTGTGGACCAATTCGGATTTGGGAGCAAAGATCGGGTATTACGAAGCACCCGACGGCGAGAACGAAGCGCTATTCATCGCGGACACGATCGAGAAGATTCTGGGCAGGAATCCCAACGAGCGTGTTGCTGTCCTGTATCGTACGAACTTCCAGTCGCGTCAGATTGAAGAGGCGCTGCGCCGCTACGGCCGCAAATATCTCGTAGTCGGCGGGTTCAGCTTCTATCAGCGCTCCGAAGTCAAGGATCTGCTGGCCTATCTCAAAGTCTTACTCAGCGCGCAAGATTCCATCAGCCTGCTTCGCATCATCAACACCCCGGCGCGTGGCATTGGCAAGGGCACCGTCGAACAGATTGAGCAATACGCTCTGGAACACAACCTCAGCCTTTGGAATGCCCTGCTGCGAATGATGGAACAGAAGATGTTCGCGACGCGTGCAGAATCGGCGCTGAAATCATTTCTCAAGGTCATTTCGGAGCTGCGCGAATCCACCGCAGCGAAACCTGTGCACGAAACGCTGCGCGAGATTCTCGAGAAGACCGGTTACGAGGCCATGCTGAAGGCCGACGTATCGCCCGATTCTGAATCGCGGCTGGCGAACCTGGAAGAATTGGTCAACGCTGCAGCAGAGGCTGCCGAACGCGGCGAGACGGCCTCGGAGTTTCTGGACCACGCGGCACTCGTGGCGGATGCCGATGCAGTAGACGAACATGCGCCGGTGTCGCTGCTGACAATGCACAACGCGAAGGGGCTCGAGTTCCCGACGGTTTTTCTGGCTGGACTTGAAGAAGGAATCTTCCCCCATAGCCGCTCCTTGACCTCTGAGGCGGCAATGGAAGAGGAACGGCGTTTGTGTTATGTCGGCATGACGCGGGCCGAAAAGCGGCTCTACCTCACATGGGCCCGCTATCGAAGAAAGTTTGGCGGTGGCCAGCCGGAAGTTTGTCTGCCTTCACGCTTTTTGAATGAAGTGCCTCCGATTCTGCGCGAGAAGTTATCGCCGCAAAGCGCGCCGCACACCGAAGAAGTGGATTTGTTCTCGGAGCAATACGATGTACGCGAGTCGGCAAAACGTAACTTGTATACCGGACGCACCTATAACTCCGTCGAGAACATCGCTCAATTCTTCGCGGACCGGGGAATGCCGCCGCCGTCGGGTTTAACCCACAGGCCCTCGCCCCCGGCGGCTTCGGTTCCTGCGCAAGGGCGGCCCACAACTGCCGTGCCTCCGGTTCGCTCACCGCAGCCCGGTTCTCGTCCAGCGGCAAGCAACCGGCCTCCGGTCTTTCGAGGCGCCGCAGGCATCAAGCAAGGCACAACCGTCCAACATCCAAAATACGGCCGCGGCACAGTACTTCGCCGTGAAGGCGACGGTGAGGATGCGAAACTAACAATAAGTTTTCCTGGTTACGGCCTGAAAAAAATTGTGGAGAAGTTTGCAGGGATAAAAATCAACGAATGAACACGAAGCATGTAGAAGACACAGAAGAACGTAAGAAGCTGAAGCGGGCGGCGCGCAAAAAAGCGGCTCCGAAGGCGAAGCGTGCGTCGGGTGTGGCACGCGGCTCGAATAAGCGAAAAGTCAAGAAACTCGTTAAAGGTCAGCGCAAGCGCTAGTCCTTCGTAGCCTGCAACGAGCACACAGACTGTTGTGCGCGATCTCGCAATCTAATGAGCTTGCCCGTCTGCGTATAAAATCTCAGGTGCGAGGTATTAATGCAGACTAACCGGCGGACATTCTTGATGGCGAGCGGTCTCACCGCTGTAGCTGCTACAAAGGCCATTGGCGCTAACGACGTGATTCGCATCGGTGCCATCGGGTGCGGCGGACGCATGCGATCGCTGTTAAGCGCTGCGGATCAGGTCGGAGGGCACGAGCTAATCGCAGGCTGCGACGTGTACGAGCCGCGGCGGGATGAGATTCGTGCGCGCACCAATGAGACGGCAAGCACGCATCTCGATTATCGTGAGCTGCTCGATAAGAAAGAGATCGATGCGGTAATCATCGCTGCCCCCGACCACTGGCACGTGCAGATGGCGAGCGACGCCCTTGCCGCCGGCAAAGATATTTATCTGGAAAAACCGGTAACGCACACCATTGAGCAGGGAGATGTGCTGACACGAGTCGTGCGCGGCTCCAATCGGATCCTGCAATGCGGGATGCAACAGCGAAGTTGGATTCACTTCCAAAGTGCGGTCGATCTGATACAGGGCGGAAATCTCGGCCGTATCACGCAAGTGCGCACTTATTGGTTTCAGAACTACCAGGGTCCGCCGCCAAAGAAGCGCATCGACCCGAACCTGCTCGATTGGAAACGCTGGCTCGGATCAGCGCCCGAGCAGCCGTTCAGCGAGGTGAAATATCGCACCTGGAGATGGTTCTGGGACTTCGGCGGCGGCGCCATGACGGATCTGTTTACGCACTGGGTCGATGTGGTCCATTGGGCCATGAAAACCGACGAGCCGAAGCTTGTGCAGACGCTCGGAGACAAATACGTTTTTGAACAGCTGGAGTGTCCCGATACGATTCAATCCGCTTTGCGCTACGCGGGTTTCGAAGTGGGGTACGAAGGCACAATGGTGTCCTCGGTCGATGACGGCGGGCTTGAATTTCGAGGCACAGAAGCCACGCTGAAGATCGACCGCAGCGGATTCGGCGTGTACCGCGAAGGACCGCACGTGCAGAACCCGGCGTTGAGCGAGCACAGCATCGAAGACGGAACGGTGACGCACATGCGGAACTTCTTCGAATGCGTGCGCGACAGAAAACCGCCGAACGCTCCAGTGGAGGCCGGAGTGGCGGCTGCGCGAGCCGGACACATCGCGAATCTGGCGTTCCGTCGTGGAGAAAAGGTGACTTGGCCTCCCGAGTCCACAAGTACTCAAGGACGCGCGACGAAGGGCTAACATCTGTCGTTCGCGGTATTACTTAGCATCAGTGTTGCTCTGTTTGCTCAACAATCCGCGCTCGACGAACGCCAAGTCAGCGTTCCACCAAGGGAGAACGGCCGAAGCGGAGCAGCGGGTCGATGCCTTCCTAAAAACATACCCCGATGATTTGGGCGCACTCATGCTCAAGGCTGCGGTCCTTGACTCGGAAAAGCGCTACCACGAGGCGGAGCCCTACTATCACCGAGCCCTGAAACTGGCGCCAGACTCCGCCTCAGTATTCAACAATGTGGCCAATCACTTTCTCGCCAGTGGCGACTCGGAAAAGGCGCGCGAGTTCTATCTCAAGGCGGTCGCGATCGACCCCGCGCATGCCAACGCAAATCTGCAACTGCTGAATCTCGCTGTGGCCCGGTTCCGGATGCAAGGGCCTACGGCGGCATTGGCGGACCTCGACACGATTCCCTCAGCCGGACGCAACGGTGACTATTACATGCTGCGAGCTGAGATCCTCGATGCGTTAAACAAAATGCAAGAAGCCGTGGACGCGCTCAATCTCGGGATCCGGAGCGCCCCTACGCGGTCCGATCTTTACCTGCAATCGGCTGGGTTCCTGGTGAAACATAACTTACTCCAGCAGGCCTCTGATTTGCTCGATCAGGCAACGCGCATACTGCCGAACGACCGCGAACTGCTCTTTGCGCATGTCGTAATACTGCAGCTATTGCGCCGCGAGACAGATGCGCGCAGGCTCCTGACCGAGATCCAAACGCGTTGGCCGCAGTGGGACCGCGCGTATCTGCTGAGTGGCATGCTGCTCGAGATGCAACTCAAATCTGCTGAAGCGAGAAAGGCTCTCGAGACCGCCATTGCCTTGGGAGCGAACACTCCCGAGGCTTATTATTACTTGGCGCTGTCCATCACGCATGCAGCTCCAGATGATTTAGATGGCGCGCAAAAGGCGATCACGCACGCATTGGCGTTAACGTCAAACGATCCATACATCCTTGTTTTGGCCGGTAAGATCTCATTGGCACAGAAAAACTACTCGCAAGCAATTCAGCGCTTTCGCCAAGCCGCGCAGCTCAAGCCGACGCTGATTCCTGCGCATTACGGCTTGCGTGATACCTATAAGGCGCTTGGCGATGATCGCAAGGCGGCCGGGGAGCTCGAACAGATCCAGCGCTTGGCGCGGGAGAACCCCGCAGCGGATACGAACCCGTTCTCGATGGAGAACTTTCTGTTTGCGGTAAGACCACCCGGGTAACAGCTTAGCCGTGGTTCGCTGCGGCGACGGCGTTCACTAACGCATCCTCTTCCTCAGTCGCGACGGTTCGCATATCGAGAACGATTTTGTCGCGCTCAATGCGGGCTATGACCGGGACCGAGGCGCCACGTAGCGCGCGTGCAAAATCGGTCGCGTTATCAACCGTAAGTCGGATGACCCAAGTCGGCAAGAATTGGTCAGGCGTCGAACCGCCGCCAATCGGTGATTCACTCGCCGCAATTTCGGTCTCAAGTCCTTGGATACGAGCCGCTACACGTTCCGCACGTGCTCGCAACGTGTCCACACCAGCGCAAATCATCTCGAGTGTTGGAATCGCATTCCGCTGTTCGACTAATATGTGCCGCAGTGTCGTCTCAAGCGTCTCGATTACGAGCTTGTCAACGCGAAAGGCGCGGTACATAGGATTGCGGCGAACTCGCGAGATCAATGACTCGTCGCCCGCGATGATTCCGCTTTGCGGACCGCCTAGCAATTTGTCGCAACTGAACGAAACGACACTCGTGCCTGCTTCCAAGCTATCCTTTACCAGCGGCTCGTGAATCCCATGTGATCGCAAGTCGACCAGACATCCGCTGCCCAGGTCTTCATAGACCGGAACGCCACGTGAGCGGCCTAGCGCGCACAAGTCTTTCAACTCGGGACGAGCCGTGAATCCGCTGATACGGAAATTCGAAGGGTGGACACGAAGAATCAGCCGGGTGCGCTCGCTCACTGCATCGGCGTAATCCTCGAGGCGCGTTCGATTCGTCGTCCCCACCTCACGCAGCACGGCACCGGAACGGACCATGATTTCAGGAATTCGAAAGCCGTCGCCAATCTCGATCAGCTCGCCGCGCGAAACCAGCACTTCGTGTCCGGCGGCCAGTTCATTCAACACCAGATAAACGGCCGCAGCATTGTTGTTGACAACGATCGCCGGAGCGCCAAGTAATCGCCTCAGCAGGCCCGAGGTATGCACGTCTCGCTTGCCGCGTTTGCCGGACTCCAGATCGTATTCGAGATTCGAATAACGCGGGATCGGATGGAAGTTGGCCAGCGGCGCGCGTCCTAAGTTCGTGTGCAGAATGATGCCGGTGGCGTTGATTACCGATCGAAGCGACGGACGCAGAAGTTGTTCGATTCTCTGCTCCACCTCCGGCGCGACCGGGTGGTCGCTGACGGGATTGCCGTGCAACAGCGCCTGGCGTCGCTCTTCGAGAACGGTCCGGATCTCTTCGGCCAACACTTGCCGCGGCACGCGGAGATGATCCAGCTTGCGAATTACTTCATCTACAGATGGAAGACTCACGGATTGAATCCACTCTTTCGATTTAAGCAATCGCCCTTTGTTTGAGTACCTGCTGCAGATATCGGCCTGTGTACGATTCTGCCGTCGCGGCGATTGTTTCTGGCGTGCCCTGCGCGACAATTCGTCCGCCCGCCTCGCCGCCTTCCGGCCCGAGATCGATAATCCAGTCGGCTGCCTGAATCACATCCAGGTTGTGTTCGATCACCAGAATGCTGCCGCCATTCAGAATCAGTCGATCGAAGGCCTGCAGCAGCTTCGCGATGTCGTCGAAGTGCAATCCCGTCGTCGGCTCATCGAACAGAAACAGCGTCCCCTCACAGCTCGCCTGAGCCAAATGCGCCGCTAATTTCACGCGCTGCGCTTCGCCGCCGCTGAGAGTGGTTGCCGATTGGCCGAGCCGCAAGTATCCGAGACCCACATCCTGCAGAACCTTCAATCGTGCCGCCAGACGAGGCGTGTCGGCAAAAAACGAGAGTCCTTCGCGAATCGTCAACTGCAGAACCTCATGCACATTGAGGCCTTTGTAGCGAATATCCAGAACCGCCGGTTTGTAGCGCGTGCCCTTACACTCCTCACACACGAGTTCCACGTCGGCCAGGAACTGCATCTCCACTGTCACGGTCCCGTCGCCCTGACAGGTTTCACACCGTCCGCCAGGAATATTAAACGAGAAGTGCCCGGCCGTATAGCCGCGCCTCTGAGCTTCGGGAGTGCAGGCAAAGAGATCACGGATAACATCGAACGCCTTCACGTACGTGACGGGGTTCGAGCGCGGCGTGCGCCCGATCGGTGATTGATCGACCATCACAACGGCCGTCAAGAGGTCTGCCCGGTCCACGCGCTTCAAGGCCAACTTTCGCGCCGACGCCGCAGCTTCGACTTCGTCCCGATCCTTCTGGCGCTCCTTGTTCACGCGTAAGTCGAGCGCACGCCAGATCACTTCGTGAACCAGACTCGACTTACCAGACCCGGAGACGCCGGTCACCGCCACCATCATGCCCAGCGGAATCTCAACGTCGATATTCTTCAGATTGTTCGCGCGTGCACCGAAGAAGCGTACGCACCGCTTCGGGTTGACCTTCCGCCGATCCAGTGCCCGCGAAACCGCCAGCTCGCCGCGCAAGTAGCGGCCGGTCAGCGACAGCTCTTTAACCGGAACATCCTTGGAAGGGGGAGCAATCAGCCGCTCATAACTATCCGAAAAGATCACGCGGCCGCCGTTTTCACCAGCGCCCAGGACCCATATCGATGATGTGATCGGCTTCCGCCATGATCTCGGGATCGTGCTCGACAACGATGATGGTGTTACCAAGCTCGCGCAGATCTTTCAAAATATGGATCAAGCGCGCCGTGTCGCGGCTGTGCAAACCGATGGATGGCTCATCCAGCACATACGTCGCACCCACCAGGCGCGAGCCCAGGCACGTGGCCAGTTGAATGCGCTGCGCTTCCCCGCCCGACAGCGTCGCCGAGAGCCGATCGAGAGTCAAATACTCAAGCCCAACATCGTTCAGGAACTTGCAGCGCTGCCGGATTTCGAGCAGCACACGATCGGCGATCTCCGACTCCTCCGGGCTCAACTGCAACGCGTCGAAGAATTGTTGAGCGCGCGCGATGTTCATGCGCGCAACTTCGGCGATGTTGCAATCGCCCAACCGCACCCAGAGTGCCTCCGAGCGCAGGCGTGCTCCGCGGCATGCCGGACATTGCGTGTAGGCGCGGTAGCGGCTCATGAATACGCGAACATGAACTTTGTACTTCTTGCGCTCCACCTCCTGAAAGAAGCGCAGGATGTGCTTGCGGAGAAACTCCTTCTCATCGCGATTCAGGTCAGCGTAAGGAACGTTCAAGCGCACTTTGCCGCGTGACTTGGGCAGGAAGTTTTCGTCGTAATACCAGGTGTATTGCGGCTTTGTCCAAGGATCCACGGCGCCGTTTTGAATGGACACGGTGGGATCCGGAATGATCAGGTCCAGATCGTAATCGATGGTGTTGCCAAATCCCTGACAGACGGGACATGCGCCGATCGGACTATTGAAGCTGAACAGACGTCGGTTCCGGCAGCGCGGCGGTGAGGCCGCACACTTTGCAGGCGAATCGCTCGCTGTAGTGCCTGACGCGGGGCTCGGCCTCGCCGGCCTGCTCGAAGAACACCTCGCCGCTTTCGCGATAGCAGATCTCAACCGTGTCCACCAGCCGCTGGTGCAGGTCCGGCGCAATTACAATCCGATCTGCCAGCACGAACACCGGCTTTGCGAAATCGATCTCGAGCAGCGATTCCGGTGTTGAGAACTCAAAAGTGCTCCCTGCCTGGAACAACCGCGTGAAGCCTTTCTTCCGCAGATCGAAGAGACGATCCCGCAGCGCAGCCGCATCCTTCGCGCTTGCCTCAGTCCGCACCGGAAACAGCGCATACCAGCGCGATCCCGCCGGTTCGGCCAGCATGGCATCGGCAACTTCGTCCACGCTGTCCCGCTGGATGCGCACGCCGTCATTGGGACAATACGTACGGCCTGCGCGCGCCCACAGCAGACGCATGAAATCGTACAACTCCGTCGCCGTCGCCACCGTCGATCGCGGATTGCGTGTCTGATTCTTCTGCCGGATCGCGATAGGCGGAGCAATGCCCAGAATCTCGTCGACGTCAGGCTTCTCCATGCGTTCCAGAAACTGGCGCGCATAGGCCGACAGCGACTCCACGTAGCGCCGCTGACCCTCCGCATAAATTGTGTCGAAGACGAGCGAAGATTTGCCTGAGCCCGACACGCCGGTGACCACCGTCAGCTGATTGTGCGGGATATCGAGGCTGATGTTCTTGAGGTTATGGACCCGGGCCCCGCGTATCGCCAGAACCGGTCTGGCGGCCCGTTCCACACTCTCCGAGATTGCGGCATCGCAAGACGCTAAGCTAGTGGCTTCTGACATCGAAGAACGGAAGGGGGAAGAAATCGGGAAGGTCGTTCTTCACCAGTATAGGATGCGAACACCTCGAACATCCCTTTCGCAACCAGAAATCCGTGCCTTGCGCGAACGCCTCCTCTGCCTGGTACATAGCGCAGAAGCGCGATTTGCCCTGGCGGCGAACGCAGTGACCCGTACGCGATCTGGGTCTCTGAAATCATGCTGCAGCAGACTCGGGTTGAGACGGTCATCCCGTACTATGAACGATTCCTATCGCGCTTTCCCGATTTCGCCGCGTTAGCCGCCGCGCCCGAGCCGGAACTTCTCGCGCAGTGGTCGGGACTCGGCTACTATTACCGGGCCCGCAACATGCAGCGTGCGGCTCAACTGATGAACGCGCAAGGTGGATTCCCCAGCAGCTTCGACGAGATCCGCGCCTTGCCAGGGATAGGCGACTACACCGCCGCTGCGATCGCCAGCATCGCGTTTGGCCTGCCCCACGCAGTGGTCGACGGCAACGTCTTTCGTGTGCTCAGCCGCGTGCTTGCCGATGCGACGAACATCGCCAGCAGCGGCGCTCGGCAGCACTTCGCCGGTATTGCCGCCAACCTCCTCGATCCGAATCGGCCTGGCACATTTAATCAAGCACTCATGGAGCTCGGTGCGACGGTGTGCCTGCCGAAATCACCCCAGTGCCTGATCTGCCCGGTTCACGAATATTGCCGCGCTCGGGCGCACGGGACAACAAAGCTTGTTTCCCGTAAAGATCAAACCGCAGAAGAGCCTGCAACAAAGGCGTACGCTGTTTTGGGTCGAACGAGCGGGTCAGATTCTGGCTTGGCAGCGGCCCGCCGACGTCCGCCTGATGCCCGGGTTTTGGGAACTCCCTGAAAGCGAACACCTGCCCTCCATTAGCCCCGGCAGGCCGTTCGGCACTTTTCGCCACAGCATCACCTTTCACCGGTATGTATTCGACGTGGTGATTGCAGAACCGCCGGACGAAATCGGCATCTGTGGCTGGCTGTCCGCAGGCGACCTGCACAGCCTGCCAGTCAGCACGATCTTCAGGAAGGCGCAACGGGTGGTAGCAACGTTTCGCAACCGGAGCGGGGCGGCTCACGTCGCAACAAATAAATCCAGTTAGACTGAACAAGAGGGGTTCCATGCTTACACGAAGGGTTCCGATTCTGTTTCTCCTGGCGTGCTCAGCGCCGTTTGCGTTTACGCAGACTCCGGCGCAGCCTCCCTCCGACCAACAAGCGGCGCCGCTGAAGCAGCGTGAACCCATTGCACCGGCTGCCGGCATGTACACCGTCGAGCCGGGCACGCGCATTCTGCTCAACATGATCAATAGCGTGAGCACGAAGCAAGCGCAGATCGGCGATCGCATGTATCTGGAGACGGCCTTCCCGATCCTCGCGAACGGGCGGATTGTGATCCCGCAGGGCAGTTGGGTAACGGGTACCATTACTGCGATCAAGCGTCCGGGTAAAGTGAAGGGCCGGGGCGAGCTCCAGGTCAAGTTCGACTCTCTGACACTCGCAAACGGCACGACACGCGTCTTCAAATCCGATCTCGGCTCGGTCGATGCGCGGCAGAACGAGACATTGAAACGCGAAGAGAGCACGGTCAAAGGGCCCGGTGACAAGAAAACTGACGTGGGCACGGTGGTCGGAAGTACCACTTCGGGGACGGTGATCGGATCTGGAGTGGGAGCTCTGAGCGGCAATGTAGGACGAGGCGCGGGGATTGGAGCGCTCGGCGGCGCAGCTGCGGGCCTGCTCGGTGTACTGCTGACACGCGGCCCGGATGCCATGCTGCCCAAGGGGTCGACCATGGAGATGGTCCTCGATCGTCCACTGACGTTCAACGACTCCGAGCTGAACTTTGCGAATGCGCCTCCGAGCCGGACACTTTCCGAAGGCACTCCGCCGCAAACCACTCAGAACGGCGGCTTCAAGCGCTCACCATTTTGAGTCCTAACTGCCACACCATTTCATCTGACTAAAGCAATGTGGGTGGCGCGGACGGTCGAGCAAAGCGAGCCGTCTGCGGTTCGCGCGTTCTAAACTCGTTGCATGTACGGCAACGTTCAAGGATTCCTTTCCGCCAAGCTTGCGGAAATCGATCAGGCGGGTCTTTACAAGCGCGAGCGGCAGATCACAACACCGCAAAGCGCGAACATCGCTGTATCCTCCGGTAAGTCGGTCCTGAACTTCTGCGCCAATAATTATCTCGGGCTGGCCGATCATCCCGCCATCCTGGACGCCGCGCGAAGGGCTCTGGACGACTGGGGTTACGGCCTCGCCAGCGTGCGCTTCATCTGCGGCACACAGTCGATTCACAAAAACCTGGAGCAGCGCATCTCGGCGTTTCTCGGCACCGATGACACGATTCTCTATAGTTCCTGCTTCGATGCTAACGGTGGTTTGTTCGAAACGTTGCTC
The DNA here is from genome assembly GCA_963842195.1 of uncultured Acidobacteriaceae bacterium. GTDB lineage: Bacteria > Acidobacteriota > Terriglobia > Bryobacterales > Bryobacteraceae > Bog-105. The sequence continues at coordinate 154,132 of CAWJFN010000013.1, read as the reverse complement.
GACCAGGACGATGCTGTCATCTCGGACGAACTGAATCACGCGAGCATTATCGACGGCATCCGGCTTTGCAAGGCGGCGCGGCTTCGCTATAGGAACAGCAACATGGCCGACCTCGAGGAGAAGCTGAAGGAATCGTCCGGCGCGCGGCATCGCCTGATTGCAACCGATGGCGTGTTTTCCATGGACGGGTACGTGGCCAATCTCCCGGCCATCTGCGATCTCGCCGAGAAATACAACGCCATGGTCATGGTCGACGATTCGCACGCGGTCGGGTTCATGGGCAAGTCCGGACGCGGTACCCACGAGCATCACAACGTCATAGGTAGGATCGACATCATCACGGGCACGCTGGGCAAAGCGCTCGGCGGGGCGAGCGGCGGATACACGAGCGGGCGTAAGGAAATCATCGATCTGCTTCGGCAGCGATCGCGGCCTTATCTGTTTTCTAACTCGCTGGCCCCGCCGATTGTCGCGGCATCGCTGAAAGTAATCGACTTGCTGAGTGAAACATCCGAACTGCGCGACCGCTTATTCGAGAACACGCACTTCTTTCGCCAGAGGATGACCGATCTGGGCTTCAACATCCTGCCGGGTGAGCATCCGATTGTTCCCATCATGCTCGGCGATGCGGCGTTGGCAACTCGTATGGCGGATGCGATGCTCGAGCGAGGCGTCTACGTTATCGGATTCTCCTATCCCGTGGTGCCGCAGGGTAAAGCGCGAATTCGCGTGCAGGTTTCGGCAGCGCACTCGCGCAAGGATCTGGAGTTCGCTATCCAGCAGTTCGCAGCAGTGAAAAAGGAACTCGGGTTGTAATTGCCGCGCCGAGGCTACGTTTGCGGGCGAGCCCAAGTCATCGCGAGCTGAACGAATGAGCGAACGGCGACTCCCGTGGGCCCCTTCGACATCCACGCCTTGCCATCATCCAGCCATGCAGTTGACGCGATATCGAGATGAACCCAAGGCGTCGGGTCAGCGAACTCTTTTAGAAACCATGCAGCCGTGATGGATCCGCCGTGCCGGCCTCCGATGTTGGGAAGATCGGCAAACGCGGACTTCAAATAATCTTTGTATTCTTCTTCAAGCGGCAGCTGCCAAGCCTTTTCACCGGCTTCGCGGACCGCGATCAGGAACCGATCCAGAAATTCCTGCCTGTTCGTGAACGCCCCGATATTGTGATGGCCGAGTGCGACCCCGATGGCTCCGGTCAACGTCGCCGCGTCCACGATATGGGTGGCGCCGTTGCGATTCGCATAAGTGATGGCGTCGGCCAGTATCAGGCGGCCCTCCGCATCGGTGTTCAGAACTTCAATGGTTTTACCCGAGAGCGAAGTCACAATGTCTCCCGGACGCTGGGCGTTGCCGTTGAGCATATTCTCGACCGTTGGAATATAGCCGGTCACGGGAATAGTCGGCTTGAGCTGAGCGACCGCGCGCATGGCTCCGATAACAGCGGCTGCGCCTGCCATGTCGTACTTCATCTTTTCCATGCCTTCGGATGGCTTGATCGAGATGCCGCCGGTGTCGAATGTTACGCCTTTACCGACCAGTGCGAGATGATCTTCGCCCATGTTCACGGACGGACGATACTTCAGGGCGATGAGAAACGGCGGGTTGGTGCTGCCTTGCGCAACCCCGAGCAGCGCGCCCATGCCGAGCTTCGCCATTTCGTCCCGATCGAGAACCTCGATCTGCAGCCCGGTCTCGGTGGCGACATCCTTCGCAGCTTCTACCAAGTTGGCAGGCAAAAGCCTGTTGGGCGGTTCGTTGACCAGGTCGCGGGTCAGGTTCTGAGCTTCGGCAATGACTCGTGCGTCCTCAATGGCGCGTCCAAGCGCGGCAGCATCGCCCCCGGGAACACTCACGGTAAAGCTGTCGATCTGCTTTTCGCTCTTCTTCGGATCGGTTTTATATTTGTCGGCTTCCCACCCGCCGAGGACCGCGCCTTCTACGGCAGCCGCGACCAAGCCCGCCGCAGTTCCTTCTTCGAGCACAAGCGTGAGGTTGCGAATTCCTTTAGGTTTCGAGCTGCGAACCAGCGCTCCGGAAACGCGTCGTGCTTCAGCGGCGTTGAATTTTTCCCGTTTGCCGCCGCCGATGACGATCAGGCGCTTTGCTGCAATGCCTTCTGGCCTGTGCAGCGTGGCCGTTTCGTAGAGCTTGCCCGTGAATTCGCGTGAAGCACGAATTTCCGACAGCCAGCCGGATTGAGCCGCAATCGCGGGATCGTCCGGATGAGAAGCGGTTGCGACAGCGTTACGCTCGGCCGCATTTTTTTCTTCGCTTTCGAAACAGATCACGGCGAGTGCGTCGGAGGCAATTTGCTCCGGGGCGGAAGTATCGAGTTGAACTTGCATTGCTCTTATTGTGCGTTACTCGGAGCAAACCAATCCGAGCCGGGCCTCAGGGAGCGGCGTCAACCTTTGAAGGAGGTGCATAACTGCGGCCGGGCACCGCGGCGCTTCAGGCGACGGCCGTGATTCCGTGCTTCTCGACAAGTGATAGTAGCTTCAGTGCCGGGCCGGAGGGCCTCTTCTCACCGCGCTCCCACTTGCTTACGAGGTTCGGCGCCACATTGAGGTAATTCGCAAAGACCGTCTGGCTCACCTGCTCCCGTTCCCGGAGAGCCTTGATTTGCTTTGCCGTTAGCGGATGCACTGGCCTCAGGCACGCCTCGTCAAAACGCCGCATCGTCTGCTTGCCGATGGCACCCACTTTGTGCAAGGCTTCCATTGTTTCGTGGACGGAAGCCATCGCGTCACTTCGATATTTCTTGTTCATATCCCTTTAGCTCCACAAAATCGCCCTCCTTGACCAACTCCGCGAGTTGCTCTTCGGTGAGCGCTAAGGATGCAGGCGATTGCGCCAGATCCAGTCGGAGCGAACCAAATCCGAACCGCGCGCGTCAGCAAGCGGATTTCCTCTGATCGAGAACCGTTATCGGGCGTATTGCCTCTCTCAAAGTCGCCTGGTCAGTACCTTCGCCATGTCGCGGGCGGCTTCAGGCGCTAGCACATAGCGCCGCTTCATTCCCGCTGAGCTTTCATCCGGGCGATATAGGCGTCAAGCTCGTCTTCGGCAATGCCCTCGCCGCGTTCCAGTTCCGCGATGCCGCCGCGAATCTTCGCGTCGAGGGTCTGGCGGTTTGCCATGAGCCATTCGTCCTGCTCATGCAACACCTCCGGGGCGCGGTCAATCACCTCATCGGGACTGCGGTAAGCCCCGGAACGCAAAGCTTGCGTGATGCGGTTCTCCTGTTCGGGATTGAGCTGGATGGCCATGCTGCTTTCGTTACGTTAATTGTCTCGTAAAGATAGGCAATACAGTGGAAACAGGTCAATCGGGTGCTTCCCGTCCTTGTGTTTGGTAAGTGTTCCCCTCCTCAACGCAACAAGGATTCCCAGGTGCCGACAAGCCACACGCGAAACCATGGAGAATTCCTTTTTCCTCTTTTAACTCCGGATAGTTATCGAGCCGTTTTAGGTCGCGGATGATTACATCGTTGCGAAGGTCTTCTTGGTGATTCTTGCGGACGGCAGCTTCAAACTGAGGCTTCCATTTCTGGCGCAGTTCCACACGTTGGGAATTTGTAAGCCGCCGTCTTCTATCATGAAGCGCATGAACCACCCTTGAAGCAGCGAATAGAGGAAACTAAGCGAGAGCTGCTCTACCAAGACGTCGCCTCATATCCCCGTCCTGTTTGGCTCTGCGCTGCTTGTCGAGCGCTCATCTGCGCCGCGACGCTCTGGCCGTCTGTCGAGAGTCGCGCATAGCGGTATTTCATGCCTGGCATTATGCACGTGTATTATGCACAACGCAAGCCCGATAGAACCGGGCCTCTCATTTCGCGCATAATTTGTGAATTACGTACAACCAGAAAAACGTACTTGACAATAGTTTCCTAGTCAACTAGTATCGGGTGTGACCAGACACACGGCAAAAGCGGACGTGAGCGACCTTGAGAGCCATACAGGCTTCTGGCTCAGGTTCGTTTCCAATCATGTCTCCCACGGCTTCGCTCGCAAACTTGCCGGTAGCGGCGGCGTGACGGTTGCCGAATGGGTGATGTTGCGGCAGATGTTTGCCGCAGGCGAAACGGCTCCGAATCGGCTTGCCTCTTCCTGCGGTCTGACGCGCGGGGCCGTCTCAAAGCTTATCGACCGGCTGCTTCACAAAGGCTTGGTAAACCGAACGGAGGCCGACGGAGACCGACGATATCAGAATGTGAAACTCACCTCTGCTGGCTACGCCCTTGTCCCCAAGCTGGCAGTACTCGCAGACCGGAATGACGAAGAGTTCTTTTCGCACCTTTCGGAGAAAGAGCGGGAGGCGCTCGTGGCGACCCTCAAGAAAGTCGCCGCAGCTAATAAGTTGAAAACGATTCCAACCACCTAAAGGATTAAAATGAGCAACGCTATACAGAATCTTCAAGAAGCTATGCAGCGCGCCGAGAGCCTCCGACCGAAGGTCGGCGGCTTTCCCTACCTGGCCGAGACGTTGCGGCAAGCTGGCGCCATCCGTAATCTCTGGTATCTTCCCTCGTCTCAAAGCATTTTCCAAACCGATAAAGGAGCCGTTGCCGTACAGGCGACGCCGCTGGTATCAGGAATGGCCGATGTTCCGGCTTTTGATTGTGCAGCATTGATTAAGGCCTTGCGTTCCGATCAAGCAGGTGAAACAACGTTTCCGCAATTTCTTGAGGCATCGTGGAAAGCGGGAGTCGTGAAATACGACGTAGACTTTGCGGCCCGAAAGGTTTCCTACTATGGCGTTAATGGTGAGGTGTACCTCGAAGAGTATGCAGCCGCGATGCTATAGCGGAGGTCACAGAGTAAGCCTCTCCTTAAATTAGCTACCTGTGCATAAATCTTGATTAATGGACAGGACCGGGTACAAACTGTCAGAACGATAGTCCGAAATAGCTTTTCTGACCACGAAACTCTTTTTCAGGGGTTCGGGCATAAATAGTGATAAACGTATCCGTCTTCATCGCATCGCTGATGATTCGAGTTATCGAGGACGGCAAACCAGCCCTTCTGCCCGAAGTGCTTCTGACCTTCAACCAGCGGCGGCCACCATTCCGCGTTCACAGCTCATTGAAATATCGTCGGTTGTTGAAATTACAGAAGTACGGCGCTTTTTCTGATTGAGAAGTACGGCTATTTGCCGTACACTGAAATCGGTGCACAAACTGCGCAGCTTGTGCCAAGGAGAGAGCAGAGAAGCAATGCAGGTCACAAAAAGGAGACCGCCAGAGCGGCGTGGGGCACGTTTGGAGGCACGGGTGAGCGGGGCCACCAAAGCTCTGTTCCAGAAAGCGGCTGCAATTCAGGGCCGCTCGGTTACCGATTTTGTTGTTCAAAGCGCTGTCGAGGCGGCGAAGCGCACGGTTCAGGAAAATGAGTTCATGCACCTGACCCAGCGCGACAGGGTTGCTTTTGTGGAAGCACTACTCAGTGCTCCTGCGCCAAACGCCAGACTGAAAAAAGCCGCTCAGCGGCACGTGCGCCTGCTTGCCACCTAAGCCCATTTCGGCCCCGCCATTTAATAGCATTGAGCCGCTCGGCGCGGCGCATAAGAAGCTCCGGGCGGCTTTTTCGTGCGGCGTGGAACCGCTTGACCGCTACCTGAAGGAGCAAGCGACTCAGGATGCAAAAAAGCGCGTCGCTGCACCTTACGTACTAACTTCAGCGGATGGCCGCATTGCGGGCTACTATACGCTTTCGTCAGATAACATTCGCGTGGACGATATTCCGGCGGAACTGATCAAGCAACTCAACCTCCCCCGTTATCCGGTTGTCGGGGCAACTCTGATCCGACGGCTAGCGCGTGACCTGTCGTTTCGCGGGCAGGGAATCGGCGAGGTATTGCTGGTGGATGCGTTGAAAAAAGCGCTGGAATCGAGCAAGCAAATCGCCTCTGCGGCGGTGGTGGATGCGAAGGACGACAAAGCGCACGCATTCTACAGCGCGTTCGGCTTTATTGGATTTCCTGAAACCGTAAAGCGGCTTTTCCTCCCGATGCAGACCATCGAAGAATTGTTCCAACAGCCATCAACTTCGTCAGCAGCATCACCACAGTGGCGCGCAGGCAAAAGAGAAACAACCTGAAGTTACTATCTCCCCTTCGCTAACGTCAGAGATATTTGTCCCGCGTGATTGGAAGTATGAAAAAGCGCATGAGCGAACAACCTTACTCTAGAAACAGTACCGAAGAAAGGAGTATCAACTGGTTTCAGCCAATCCTCTTCAGAGCTGTTTTCCACCAGGTCTTGAAGCATTTTGTAACCTCGCTCAATCAGCTCTCTGCTATGCCTGATATCGCGATGCTGACCGGTATCGATTTGGCCTATCGTCGTGTTTTTTACATCAGTTGCTATGCCGAGAAATTGACCGAACAGATTGATCGTCTCACCGATGTGACGATAAATGAAGCCGATCGATGCTGTTTTCTCGTTCAACCTTAAGCCCGCATTTTCTTCCGTGACCCTGTCAAAAGAGAAACGGCTCGTGTGTTGGTTTTGCTTCACCATTTCGAGTAAAACGTCTTTTTGCATGTCTCGTCATTAACCTACCACCAAACATCCCGCCGTCAGGGCATATTCGATGGGTGTTCATCCGCGTTCATCGGCGGCCACCATTCCGCGATCACAAAACTCAAAAATAATTCCACGCTCCACAAATGAAACCACTTAACTCCATTTCCCGCTCTCAGCTCGATCCGTTTTCCGCCTCGCGCGTGCTACCGTGAAACCGGCTCATCTCGCGGTTATCGCGTTGATGGGCCATTTTCTTTTTTACCAGGAGCCCACAATGAACACACATTCGCAAAGTCGCAGCGAAAAAATCGCCCACCTACAATCTGGCATCCAGGCCGCCAATGCCGTGAATTCGCCCGAGTTCGCTTCCGTGCTCGGCAAACGCGCTACCGGCCCGACCTCACCCGAAGGTAAATCCAAAGTTTCCCTGAACGCACTCAAAACAGGACTGACGGGTCGCACCGTGCTCGTTCCTTCCGACGACAGCGGCGCTTACGCGCAGCACGTTGCCAACATCACAGCCGAGTTCAAGCCCGTCGGTCCGCGCGAGTCCGCGCTCGTGCAGTCCATCGCCGACGCCTTCTGGCGTCTCGAGCGCATTCCGCGCCTCGAAATGTCCATCTACGCGGTCGGCCGCGCCAAGTTCGCAGAGCTCTTCACGAACCACGATCCCGCGGTTCAAGCCAATCTGATCGAGATGCACACCTACCTTGTTTATGAGAAGCAGTTACGCAATCTGCAAATCCAGGAAGGCCGTCTGCGCCGTCAGCGAGAAAAAGATATGGTCGAACTCCACCAGCTCCAGTCCGAGAGAACGAAACAAAGCGTGCAGCACAGTCCCGCATCTGAAGCATCCCGACTCAGAGCCGGAAGCGTAAGCGCCCCCAGTTCCGCTGAGTTTGAATTTTCAACTGCCAACATCGCATCCTCAGTCCCCTCAGAACCGCGGGCGTCAGCAAGCGGCCAACCGAACGCAGCCGCCGCGTGATGCGATCTGCTTCCTCAGAAATGAAGCGCGTACCGTAGCTGCAAATAGATCTGCCGCGGCTCAGCATAATGCGTGCCGCCGAACGTCGTGCTGTTGTCGAGCAGAAACCGGCGGTTAGCGATGTTCAATCCATTAACAGATAAGGAAAGATTATCGGAAAACGTTTTGCCGAGCGACATATCGACCGTCGTGTGAGGCTCCAAATGGCTCGGGATTGCGGCGCTTCCGTCAGTAAAGCCCGAGCCGTAGTACGCGGCTACCGAGACCCAGGTGTGCCACGGCAGGCTGGTTTCGAGATTGCCGTGCAGTGTGTGGCGCTGATCATGATCCAGCAGGAAATAACCGCTCTCAGGAGGAGAGAAATCAGTAAGGCCGCCGGTCACGGGGCCCTCGGCTTCGGCGTGCTGGTAGGAGTAGGCGATCGAAAGGTTGCTGCGATGGAAGACTCTGGGCGACCGCAAGGTGAACTCCTCGCCCCAGATGCGTGCCCCGGCGATGGTCAAAGGCAAGAAAATGTTTGAATCGCCGATGTTGTTGTGGTCGAAATAATTAGTTGCGCGCATGCGGAAGCTGTTGAAGTCAGCCGTCCATCCATGCACGGGAATGGTGATGCCGATCTGATTTTCTTCGTCGCGCTCACCCTTCAGCGGAATGATTCCGAGCCCCTGGGAAACGGCAAATTCTGCTAGCGGACCGGACACGGTGGATAGCGGCGGCGGCTGATAGTAAGCGCCATAGAACCCGCGCAGAACCCAGTTCAAATGCGGAATACGAACCGCAATGCCCGCGCGTGGATCGACAGCACCTTCGGACACGCCGCCCGAGAAGTGCGTGAGTCGCAGACCTCCGGTCAGCGTGAGCCAGTGGGTGATTTTGTACTGATCCTCAAGAAAGGCGGCCGCGAGTCCGCCACTGCTCGGGCGCGCAGCCTGAAAATTATCGCCGGAGCCGTCATTCGAGATGAGCCGGACGGATTCATCGTCATGCTGGCCATAGCCATAGAGTCCAACGCGTGCGTCGTGCTGATCGGTGACGGCGTTCAGCGCTACTTCGGCGCCCGCATACGTGGAGTCGTGGTGTTGCGTGGTACTGAGGGGCGTATCGTTCGGATCGCCATCGTAGTTCGCTCGGTTGAAGTGAACAAACGGAGCTGCCGTAAAAAGAAGCCGGGGCGAAAACGTGTGAACCCAGGTAAACGTCGCCAGTTCGTCGCGTTCGCGTTCCACGTCTCGGATGCCCAGCGTCTGTGCGTCAGGGTCGTTCGGGACCTGGTAGTCATCGCTCCGAGAGGAAAGCACGAGGCGCAATTGATTATCGGCATTCGTGTTGAAGATCAGGGATGCAAAGCCTCCGAGTCCCCAGACCCGATCATGGAGGACCGCGGGACCCGGCGTTTCCAGCCCGTAACTGCTGCGGTTTCCATCGATGCTGGCGAACCAGGCGAAGCGTTCGGTGTGGTCGCCGATGCTGACCTGGTCGTTGGTTTGATTGAAGGATCCGTAAGAGGTGTTGAGTTCCAGTTGCCGGCCGCTTTCAAATCCGGTCCTGGGAACGACATTGAAAACACCATAGGTGCGGTCGCCGTATTCGGCCGAATAGCCGCCGCGCTCAGTCTCCAGCGTGTCAATGTTTTTGGGATCGATCTGCGGACCGACGTTGCTGGCAATGTTGGTGTTGGGGATCGGCACGCCGTCGATGGCCCAAGTCACCTGATGTCCGCCGCGGACGTGCAATTGGTCATGCGTCATGTAGGCGCCGGGGACAAAGTTCGTGATCATGCGGAAGCTGTTGCTGAGATCGGCCCCCGGTGTCCGCTCGATAGTGGCGCGGTCCAGTTGAGTCACCGGCGTCATGGATTGCGATGGGGCAGCTTCCGGAATTTCAGATACCGTAACCGACTCCCTCTGCTCGGCGACACGAAGCTGAAAATGAAGCACGGCCGAAGTGCCGGATTGAACTGTGAGCGACTGCTCTCCGCCGGCGAAGCCCGGATGTGACACGTCGATCACGTAGTCGCCCGCCGGAACGGCGGCGATTTCGAACGAACCGTCAGCATCGGTAGTCGTTGTCTTCCTGAATTCCGATCCTGCGGCTTTTAAGACGATGTTGGCATCGGGTATCGGCCGATGGCTGGGATCGTGGACGACGCCGCGAACCGCGCTGAAAATGGTTGCCTTCGCAGAGACCGCGATCAATGCGGCCACAGCGATCGCTATCAGGCAATCGCGACCTGCTTTAAACATGGGTAGACCTCTAATGCTGTAGGAATGTTCGCGACGAGACTAGAGGATTGAAGAGGGCGGTCCGCGCTTTTGGCGCGTGCGGGTGAATGAGATCCTGCGAGCAGCTGTGGTCTGCGCGTGCACAGCCGGGTGGCTCACGACAGACGCGAAGAACCTGGCGGATCGCGGTGGAAGAATGCCGCCGACAGGAGTGGCGGCAGCAGCCCCGAGGCAGCCCGAGTAAGGACATGTTTCCGCGAGCGCCGCAACGGAAGGGGAACTGCCCTGCTCCGAAGACGTCGCCTTCATGGCACAGCGGTGCTTTCCGTGCGTGCGGCAGCAGGCCGGAAGCACTGCGAAAGCGGAGGCCGAGACAGCCGGAGCTATCAGCAGAGAGCTGAAGATGCTTAAAAGCGCAAAGGCCACGGATGCGCGCCACCGGTCAGGAACGTAACTCGCCAGCTCCTTGGGTGGCGCGCCTGATCTCGTGGCCGTTTTGCGCGTAGTCATAACGGTAAAAGTGCGGCGATGCGATACACCGACTACATTGTAGCCATACCTGAATCGGCCGCGCGCCTATATGTATCTTTTATACTTTTATTCTCTTGCATAAAAATTGCTTCTAGGCTAACTTGGAGTCATACAGACGCTCCTGCGCCTCACCAGGCGGTGGGAAGTGGATGCTTCTCGTGTTATGAACCGGCTTCAAACAGTCGTAGCGCTCGTCGTAGTGGTCGCCGTAATCGGCACCGCGTAGGGCGCCTTCACGAGCAAAGATTGAGGGCCACCGGGCGGTTACCAAGCAGCCAGGTGGCCCTTTTCTATTGAATGAGCCGCGCACAACCGGCGCCAAACGCCCGGTGCGCTTAGTAACCAGTCCATGTTGAGGAGTCCGTTCCTATGTCGTCAAATCTGCTGTCAGGCGCAAAGATTCTGCTAAACTGCCTCGTTCGCGAAAACGTGGACGTCATCTTTGGCTATCCCGGCGGAGTCACGCTGCCGCTCTATGACGCGCTGTACGATCACCAGATCCGGCACATCCTGGTGCGGCACGAACAAAATGCTGCCTTTGAAGCGCAAGGTTATGCGCGCGCGACGGGTAAAGTTGGTGTCTGCTGCGCAACTTCCGGTCCTGGCGCAACCAACCTGGTAACGGGACTTGTGGACGCCATGATGGACTCGATTCCCATCGTGGCGCTGACGGGCCAGGTGTCGAGCAAACTGATGGGCAGCGATGCGTTCCAGGAGGCCGACACGTTCGGCATCACTCGTTCAGCGACAAAGCATAACTTTCTTGTAAAGAACATCAACGACCTGCCACAAGTGGTGCACGAGGCGTTTTACATCGCGGCATCCGGCCGCCCCGGCCCCGTGCTGGTGGACGTCACCAAAGATGCGTTCCAGGCGCAGGCGCATTACAAGCCGGTAACTGAGATCCATTTGCCCGGCTACAAGGTTTACAACGAAGGGCACAGCGGTCAAATCAGGCGGGCTGCGCAGATGATGTGGGAAGCCGAGCGTCCGTTTGTGTACGCGGGCGGAGGCATCATCGCGGCGAACGCCAGCGATGAACTGCGCGCGCTGATTGAGGCGCTGGATGTGCCGGCTGTTTGCACGTTGATGGCGCTGGGCGCACTGCCCTCAGATCATCCGAACTTCATCAGCATGCCCGGAATGCACGGCAGCTATGCAGCGAATATGGGCATGACGCACGCCGACCTGTTGATCGCGCTAGGCACGCGCTTCGACGATCGCGTGACAGGAAGGCTCGCCGCTTTCGCGCCGCACGCGAAGATTATCCACGTAGACATCGATCCGGCGGAGATTGGCAAGAACCGTCACGCCGATCTGCCGATTGTGGGCGACGTCAAGCGCGTGCTGCCGAAACTGCTGGGAGAACTGCAGGAACTTGCCGGCAGCATGAAAAGCAGCCACTCGGCGGCTCGGCAGGCCTGGTGGAAGCAGATCCGCGATTGGAAAGAAGAGCATCCGCTGGTTCCTGAAAAGTCGGAGACCGAAATCAAGCCCCAGCACGTCATGGCGGAGATCGATCGCTTGTCTGCGGGCCGCGCGATTGTGACAGCCGATGTGGGACAGCACCAGATGTGGGCAGCGCAGTTGATTCGCTTCAACGAACCGCGGCTGTGGATCAACTCGGGTGGCCTGGGTTCCATGGGCTTCGGTCTGCCGGCGGCCATCGGCGCGCAGATGGCGAGACCCGACAAGCTCGTGTTCTCAATCGTTGGCGACGGCGGATTCCAGATGTCGATTCCGGAGTTGGCCACAATTGCGAATCACGCCCTTCCAATCAAGATTGTGGTGGTGAACAACGGCTACCTCGGTATGGTGCGCCAATGGCAGACGCTCTTCTACAACAATCGCCTCAGCGAGGTCGAACTGAACTCGTTTCCCGATGCCGATAAACTCGCGGGCGCATATGGGTTCAAAGGGCGAACGGTGGAGTCCGTAAAAGAATTTCCGCAAGCCCTCGAAGAAGCTGTCGCAGAACCAGGTCCATATCTCCTGAATGTGAAAGTAAGTCCGCTCGAGAACGTGTTTCCGATGGTGCCGGCGGGCGGTGCAATTAACGAAATGGTGCTGCGTTCGCCGCAGCCAGTGGAGGCATAAGAAATGCAGCAGATCATTTCTTTGCTCATGGAAAACAAGCCCGGGGCGCTGATGCGCGTAACGGGACTACTCGGGCAGCGCGGCTACAACATTGAGAGCCTGACCGTCGCACGCACTCTGGATCCAACACTTTCGCGCATGACCATCACGGTGGATGTAGAACCAAACATTCGCGCGCAAGTCATTAAACAGATGAACAAGTTGATCAACGTTCTACAGGCCACCGATGTAACAGACGGTCCGGCAGTAAACCGCGAGCTTGTGATTGTGCGCATTCGCACCAACCAGCAGAATCGAACCGCGGTCTTGAAAGAGGCCGAAATTTTTCAGGCGCGGGTAGTGGATTCGACTACGGAAGGATTTGCCATTGAGGCCACTGGTGACCCTGAGAAACTGGATGAGTTCGTCGACGTGATGAGCAGCTACGGCGATATCGAAATCACGCGCTCGGGCATGGTTTCCATGTCGCTCGATAACAAGAAACTGCGCTTGTCGCCGCCGGTGCCGCGCGGGGCTGCTCCCGAAGAAGCGCTGGAACTGCAGCAAACCGAATAGACCAAAAAGGGACAAATATGCCAAAGCGTTACTACGAAAAAGACGGGAGCCTTGCGCCGCTCCAGGGAAAAACAATCGCCATCATCGGTTACGGCAGCCAGGGACACGCGCACGCGCTGAACCTTCGCGATTCGGGGCTGAATGTCGTGGTGGGCTTGCCCGAAAGCAGCAAAAGCCGAGCCAAAGCCGAAGCCGCCGGCCTGCGAGTTTCAAGTGTTTCCGATGCCGCGAAAGAAGCAGATATCATCATGGTCCTGGTGCCGGATCATGTTCAGGGCGACACCTATCGCAAAGACATCGCGCCCCACATGAAGAAGGGCAAAACACTGATGTTCGCCCACGGCTTCAACATTCATTTCAACGAGATTAAGCCGCCGGCCGACATCGATGTCTCCATGGTGGCGCCGAAAGCCCCGGGACATCGCGTTCGGGAAGTCTTTACCGAAGGCTCGGGAGTTCCTTCGCTGGTGGCCATCGCTCAGGATGCTTCGGGCAAGGCGCTCGAGAACGCTCTGGCGTATGCGGCCGCGCTCGGATCGCTGCGCGCCGGCGTCATCGAGACGACTTTCAGAGAAGAAACGGAAAGCGATCTCTTCGGCGAGCAGGCAGTACTATGCGGGGGCGTTAGCGAGCTGATTCGCGCAGGCTTCGAAACCCTGACCGAAGCCGGATACGCGCCCGAGATCGCCTACTTCGAGTGTTTGCACGAACTGAAGCTGATCGTTGACCTGATCTACGAGGGCGGTCTGGGCTATATGCGCTATTCGATCTCCGACACGGCCGAATACGGCGACTACACCCGAGGTCCGCGTATCATCACGGACGAGACCCGCGCCGAGATGAAGAAGATCCTTTCGGAAATCCAGAAAGGTGAGTTCGCGCGCGCCTGGCTGAACGAGAATCGTACCGGGCGCAAGAACTTTCTCGCCATGCGTGAGGCTGCGAAGGACCAGCCCGTTGAGAAGGTCGGAGCGGAGCTGCGGGCAATGATGCCGTTCCTGAAAAAGAAAAAGAAGGAAGCGGGCGTACCGGAAGAGGCAGCCGTCGGCGCCTAGTTGGGCCGGTTTTATCCGTTTGGAATGGCAGCGGCAAGGTCGGGCGAGTGCAGGTGGATGATGCCCCGCCGCAGCGCAATTGCCACAGCATGTGTCCGATCTTTCGCCCCGAGTTTGCTGAGAATGCTCTGGACATGCGCTTTTACTGTTCCTGACGCGGTTCCGAGTGTGTCGCCAACTTCTTTATTGCCGAATCCGCGCGCGACCAGGCTGAGCACCTGAACCTCGCGAGGGGTCAGCGCGACCTCAGGAAAGAACCCGCTCAACTGCTGACTAACCTCAGTCGGGATGAAACGCTTGCCCGAGTGAACGATGCGGATGGCGCGAATGACCTCCGCATAAACCATTTCTTTCAGTAAGTAGCCGCGAACGCCGGCTTCAAGAGCCCGGTAGATGTCCTGGTCGCCATCGTAGGAAGTTAGCGCGATCATGTGCGCGCAAGGCCATTCGCTCCGAATTTGCCGCGTGGTTTCGATGCCGCTCATATCAGGCAGACGGAGGTCGATCAAGGTGACGTCGGGGCGATGCTGCGCAAATAGGCGAATGGCTTCGGCTCCGGTTCCGGCCTCAGCTATAAGCTGAAGATCCGGCTGCGTCGAGAGAATTGCCGCGATGCCTTTGCGCACCAGGTCGTGGTCGTCGACAGAAAGAATCGTAATTGGGCAGCCGTGATCCACTGATAACCTCACTGTAATTGATGCTCTTCCGCAATTACCGCGCGTTCATTTTTGTGAAGCGCAGAGCGCACAGGTAAACGTACCTGGATTTGGGTTCCTCCTGGGCCACTTTCGATGACGATGGAAGCTCCGATTTCGGCGGCGCGCTCACGCAGCCCGCGCATACCGAAATGGCCGAATCCATCGCCGGCGGCGGTGGATTCGAACCCGTGGCCGTCGTCCTGAACGCGTAACAGCAACTGGCCATCGTGCCGAAGCAGATCTACACGAAGCGTTTGGGCACGGGCGTGTTTGAGAACGTTTGAAATTGCTTCCTGCACGATGCGCAGCAACTGATATTCCGTTTCAGGACGCTCCGGGAGCGATGTGGGATCGAGGTGCAGGTTCAGATCGAGCTGACTGCCGGCGAGCATCTCCCGAGCCAGCTTCGCCACTCTGTCTGAAAACACGGGATCCTGCGCATCCGGCACACGCAGGCCCCACAAAGATTGCCGCGCTTCCGTGGCGCACGCGCCCGCGTCTTTGATGATCTCAGCCAGCGTGATCTTCTCGTTCGAAACCGGAAGGCGCGTCCAGAGCGCTTGCAGTTGCATGGTGATCCCGGATAGGCCTTGCAGTAACGTGTCGTGAAGCTCACGCGCGATTCGGCTGCGTTCGGCGAGGACGAGATCGAATTTCGATTGAAGGGTGCGGACCCGGATCCGGTAACCTGCGGCCACCAACGATGTAATTAAGAGCGCCAGTGCAGGAAAGAACCAGCGCCGTTGATAGAGGAGTGGTTCGACCGTAAACGGAACGGAGGCTGCCTGGGTGCTCCAAACGCCATCCGCGTTACGCGCCATCACCTTGAAATGGAAATCGCCGGGAGGAAGATTGGTAAAGAACGCCTCACGTCGTGTCCCCGCGTCGGTCCAGTTCTTGTCATAGCCGTCGAGCATGTACCGAAACGTTACTTTCTCAGGCGAGATGAAGCTGAGACCGGCATAGCGGACTTCCAAATGCCTCTCATGCGGCTGCAGGTGCATGTTCGGATCCGGTTCGACACGCTGGCCATTCACAAGGAGGGCCGTGATCTGAACCGGCGGTGCGGTTGCGTTATCGGTCAGGTGACCGGGATCTACGACGACGACGCCGTTGGTGGTGGAAAACCAGAGCCGGCCATCACGCGCGCGGATCGCCGCCGGCCGGACACCGGAGCGGCATTCGAAGCGCAGTTGTCCGGTGGTAAAGGGAATGCTGAGAACACTACGAATCTTGCCATCCGAGAAATCATTCAATTCACGCAGGCTGACACGGAAGATTCCTTTACTGGAGGCCATCCAAAGGTTCGAATGGTCATCGCTGATGATGGCGTAGATGCGGCTGTCATAGAGGCCGTCTTTGACATACACATGGGACAAAACGCCGTTGCGCCAGCGCAGCAATCCGGAATTAACGGTGCCCATCCAGATGGCATTGTGCGCTGCGTCCCGATAGGAACAGGTGACGGGTCCGCGTCACGCCGGGAAAGTGCGGTTCGTTTCCGAGTAAGGCGCGATCTGCGTGAATCGCAATCACCCGCCCATCTCGAATTCGGTTTAGACCAGCGGCTGTCCCGGCCAAAATGTCGCCATTGTTGTCCGCAGCGAGAGTCAGGATGCGGTTGCTGCTGAGTCCGTCGGTGGTGGTCAGAAAGCGAAAACGATGGCCATCGAAAATGTTCAGCCCGCGATCCAGAGTGCCGATCCAGAGCCGGCCGCGCGTGTCTTCGATGAGCGGTCCCGCCTCGTTGCTGGAAAGGCCCTTCACTGGTTGTGTAAGGGGTGACTTTCGGATTTGTGAACTGATCGAGTCCATCCTTCGTGCCCGCCCACAGATCTGCTTCACGATCGAGGTAAAGAGAGAGGACGACGCTGTGGGACAATCCGTCCCGGGTTCGATAGACGCTAATTTCACCGTCGCGATAGCGGCTGATGCCGTCAGTTGTTCCTATCCAGAGACTCCCATCGGCGGCAGCAGCAAGCGAGGATACGGCGTTGTCGGGCATACCGTCGCGAACGGAAAGCGTGCGCACTCCCGTGGCTGCGATGTGCGTCAGGCCCGAATCCTTGCCGACCCAAACGCTCCCGTCTTTGCTGCAAACAAGGGCCGTGACAGTGTCGGCCGGCCCGATTCCCAGACCGCCGTAGCGCGCCAAGTGTTGACCCGATAGCCGTGCCAACGGAAAACGCAAGCCGGCCGCCCAAACCGTGCCGTCTGCCGCCTGGCAGGCCGTACGAATGCCATCGGCCCCGACCTCATCGGAAATTGTGAGCATCTGAATCCGATCGTGCTCGAGCCGCCCGAGCCCCTTATCGGTGCAGATCCAAAGTGCGCCATTCGCGCCGGGAGCTACACAGAAAATGTTCTGCGTTGTAAGTCCCTGCGCCGGACCATACCGAACGACTTTGCGGTCCGGACGGATACACGCCAGTCCTCCGCCGATGGATGCCACCCACAGGTTTCCCGCCCCATCCTCGTACAACGACCGGATCAAGTTTCCATGGAAAAGGACCGATCCATCCTCTTCCAGCTCGCGGAAACGCATTCCATCGAACCGGATCAGGCTGTCCTGAGTTCCCAGCCACAGGAAACCATCACGTGTCTGCAAAATCGAGTAAATGGTTGGTTGGAACAAACCTTCTTCCTGACCCCAAATCCGATGCGCATACTGCGTCAGCGTTTTTGCGGGATCGAGTGCGAGTAGAGGCGTAACGCTGACGGCAGTGAGGAGAAGGACACAAACTTGTGATGGCGTAATTCCGCGAATAAACTGATTGGCGAATCTCATCGCCTGGAGGTTATGCTCTGCCGGGGCCACCGGCTTCGTTTTTGTGCCTGGTCGCCGACCACTTGGCTGACCGGTATTCGCCCAGACTCAGATCTCCGCTGATCCGGTCTCCCTCCAATGTGCCAGTGAAGGTGTAGGTCAGAGCGGCACCGTGCTGTTCCCCAATGCTGCTCGTCATCTTTACGGTATTGCCGTGCACGGATCCCACCAAATCTCGGGCGAGGAAATCGCCTTGATGGGTACCCTCGAGTTCGGAGCCATTCTGACGGAGATAGAGACTATGGGTGGAACGGCTGGCTGTGAACTCGATTGCAACATCCCATTCGCCGCTGATATCGCCCTGTGGCGGCGGTGTGTCCTGGGTAAGCTTCGAGCCGGCGGCGCTTGATAGCAGGCTACGAAGGCGGTCGCCCACGATCTTTTCCTCGCCAGCGCACATCATGTAAGCGGTGATCGAGAGCCCGGTTTCGTTGGGCTGCGCCGATTGACTACGACGCCGCCGTCCCAGACTGGAGAGAGTAATTCTTGGCTCGGTTGTAAAGAGCGTATGCTCGATTTGATCGCCCGCGATCCCAACCTGATCCGTGTTCCAGCGTATGTTGAGAACCGGGCTATGGTTCGACAACTCCTTCGTTTCTTCGATCTGGGTGGTTACTCCATTCACGGATTCAACCTGGCGCGCAATGTATTGCATCCAAGACATCCAGTTGTTCCACTCGGCCTCATGGTTCCGTTTTGTCCAGGCTTCAACGGCTGCGAGCATGCCCATCGCCTCTTCTTTGCCGACCTTCATAGCGCGGCCGTAGCCATGATGGGGCGCGCTATGAACCCAGGCGGCTTGAACCAGATCTTTGCGTCCGAGCAGAAGTCCGGCGCTCTGCGGTCCGCGCATGCACTTACCGCCGCTGTAGCCAACCAACGTGGCACCGCGTTGTAAGTGGACGTTCGGAATTGTAAGTACTTCGGCAGCCGCGTCCACCAGCACCGGAATGTTTCGCTCCCGGGCGAGCGAGTAAATCGTGTCGTAAGTCAGAGGTCCTTGCTCAGCGTTAGGCCCGGCCAGAACGTAAACCATAGCGACCCTGGGCCCGAGCGCAGCCCGATACTCGTCAGCCGTAGCAACTTCGACGATCCGGACGCCGATGGAACGCACGGCAGCATCGTATTCATTACGCGAGTGCGCCGGGATGACGACTTCGTCTTTGGGAAACCCGCGCAGGTCGGGTATCCTCACGTGCAGATCGGGATTGCCTCCTGCGACACACGCAGCCGTGGCGTGTGCAAGTCCCGCGGCACATCCGGACGACACCATTCCCCACTCGGCACGTGTCAGCTCTGCCAGCCTACGCCCGACGCCATCGGCGAGCTCGTCCAACTGCACAAAGTGCTGCGCTGCGGCGCTTTGCGCAGCGGTAACTTCGGGCAATTCCAGCGAGCCCCCAATCACTGTGTACGTTCCTCGACAATTAATAACCGGCTGTACGCCTATCGATTCATAGATATTTGAACTGCGCGTCGCGTCGCTGTGAGGAACCGGCGAGCCCGCGCCGCCGCTTTGAGCAAACACGTTCGCCGGCAGCGCCAGCAGCTGTTCCGCTGCGAAGCAGGTCGCGGCGGCTGACTCCTTTCAGATATCTTCCGAGAACTCCGATCATCGACGTGGACATGAATTCATCATGCCTCAATTGCATCATGGAAGAGCAAAGCTAAAGAGATCACTTCCGGACGCGATGGCAACGTACTGCTTGCCGCCGGCGGCGTAGCTCATCGGGGAAGCGTGCATGGACTGGCCGGTCGTGAAGTGCCATAGTGACTTGCCCGTAGCGGCATCCACAGCTTCGAACGCTTCCGTATCGTTGCCGAAGAAGACCAGCCCTCCAGCGGTTGTCATGGTGCCGCCCCAGGACTGTCCCAAACCGGCCTGCGGGTATTCCCAAACGCGTTTGCCAGTTTGTGGGTTGTACGCGACTAATATCTTTTGCCCGTATTCTCCGGGCGCGCGCTTTACGCCGGTAGCATAGAACTCTTTTCCCTCGGCAAACTGCTGAGGCTTAACGAAAAAGAGCTGACAATTCTCAAGGGCCATGAAGTAAAGCAAGTGTGTAACGGGATTGTAGGAGGGCGAAAACCAGTTTGTCGCTCCGGTCATGTCCGGACAAACTAAGCTGCCGCCGGGGGAAGGTTCTACACCGCTACGAATGGGACGACCCGTGGCATCGATACCTTTTGCCCAATTCAATTTCTTGACGAACGGTATCGCAGAGAGGAACTTGCCGCTGCTGCGGTCGAGAACATACAAGAAACCGTTCCGATTCGCCTCGATCAGTAACTTCTTTCTCGCTGCGTTGTATTCCGCGTCAACAAGCACAGCGGTCTCGGTAGCATCGTAATCAAAATCGTCATGCGGGGTGAACTGGAAATGCCACTTCAGCTTGCCTGTATCCGGGTCCAAGGCTAAAACGCAGGCGGTATAGAGATCATCTCCGGGCCGCGCATTGCCATCGAAATCGGGGGCAGCGTTACTGGTTCCCCAGAAAACGGTATTCAACTCAGGATCGTAAGTTCCCGGCATCCATGTGGTCGCGCCGCCGCGCAGGTACAAGTCTCCGGGCCAACTGGAAGCGCCTTCTTCGCCGGGACCCGGAATGGTCCAGAATCGCCAAATTTCCTTGCCGGACTGCGCATCCAATGCGGCAATGAATCCCCGCACTCCGTCATCGCCTCCGGAGGTGCCAACCAACACTTTGTCTTTCACGATCAGCGGCGCGCTGGTCGCTCCGTAGTTCTTGTTGCCGCCGGCATAGGCAACATCCCAGATCAAGTTACCGGACCGCGCATCGAGACATAGCAGATGGGCGTTGTCGGTCTCCATGTACACGCGGGAGTGCCACACGCCGACACCGCGGCTGTGATGGGCCGACGCGTCATCGATGAGTCCGTCGGTGACGGGGCGCACGTGATGCCAGACAGTGCGGCCTGTTCGAGCGTCCAGTGCGAAGGCATCATTCGCGGACGAAACCAACATCAATCCATTAACAACGACCGGAGTTACTTCCAGCATTCGTGATTCGGGAGCGTGGAATACCCACTGCGCCTTCAAAGAGCCAACATTCTGGCGCGTGATCTGGGATAGGCCGCTGAAGCGCCGTCCTGAGTAGTCTCCGTTGTAAGACGGCCAATTCGCAGCAACTGGTGAGCGCAGAAGATCCGCGGAGCCGACGTCAACACGAATCGCCAGGGGCTCGTCACCGGCCGTCCAGGCTGCGGCGGTTACGAAAAGGCAGACAATAAGCTGCGTGATATAAAGGCATCCGCGCCCTTTGCGCTTTTGTGGACTTGAGACCTTTGCCGCGAAAAACATTCTATTCGGTCCTGTTCAGATGGCTGCAGCTTGCCGGCCGGTTTCTTCTGTGCGCGATTGCGCTCGCCACGTTCCGTTTGTCCGATCCTGCGTCACGGCGTGACCGCGCAGCCGCAGGCAAGGCCCAACACAGGGTCAGCAGTTGTTCGCATCCATCTGCGCAGGTTGCCATGGCTTAGACGGCAGGGGAGGAGAGCATGCTCCGGACATCGCGGGGAATCCGCAGGTCCGGCGACTTCCAGACGTGGACATTGCGCACATCATACGAAATGGGATTCCAGCGGCTGGCATGCCTGCGTTTGGCTCGCTTCAAAATAGCCAGATAGAGCACCTCGTGAAGTATTTGCGCGAGCTCCAGGGCGGAAGTTCCAAGCGCGAAGTGCAGGGGGATCGCGATCGCGGCGAAGTCCTATTTTTCGGGCGGGCGCAATGTTCGAAGTGCCATATGGTGAACGGCCGCGGTGGTTTTCTCGGCGCTGATTTATCAGGATACGGAAGCAGCCATGGCGCCTCAGAAATCCTGCAAGCAATTCTCGATCCGGGAAAAAGCCTTGATCCGCGGCATGGAGCTGTAACTGTCACCACGCGGGGAGGAAGGAAGTATACCGGTGTAATCCGGAATGAAGATAACTTCTCTTTGCAGATGCAGACGGAAGATGGATTACTGTACTTGTTCGATAAGTCGCGTGTTAGTCGTGTTGAACATTGGACGCGGAGTATCATGCCAAGCACTTTTGGCTCGCTGCTGAACCGGCAGGAACTCGACGATTTGGTGGCGTTTCTCGAGCAGGACGGTATAGTGCGTTCAGCCGTGAGCGGAGACGAGGATGAATAACCAGCAGTCCGCGGCGGTTCTGGCGTTTCTTTCCGCGGCGCTCATGGCAATGTCCGCCGATAGGCCCCGCAGAAAATTCGAATTGCTTTCGAACTCGCCAAAGTTCCTGAAACTCGTAAACCGGGAGGCGAAGCTTGAGACGATCGCTAGCGGATTCGGCTTCACTGAGGGGCCGGCTTGGGACAAGGCAGGATTTTTGTACGTCAGCGATGAAGAACAGAACAAACTTTACCGCGTTTACCTGGACGGACACAAAGAGCCGCTGATTTCGCTCGGCGACCCGGACGGCAACACCTTCGACAACCAACATGAGCTGATCGATTGCGCAAGTGTTTTGCGGGCGATTATTCGCGTGAAGCCCGACGGTACATACACGACCTTTGCCGACCAGTTCGAGGGGCATCGTTTCAACAGTCCGAATGACGTGGTGCTTGGACCTGACGGCGCACTCTACTTTACGGATCCAACTCTCGATCTCCCGAAAGGTGAAAAGCAGGAAATACCCTTTCAGGGTGTTTATCGTGCCGATGCCAAAGGCAATATAAGATTGTTAGTCAAAGACATGTCGCAGCCAAACGGCCTGGCCTTCTCGCCCGATGGAAAGCGGCTATATGTCGATGATTCCGAGCAAAAGAATATCCGAGTCTTTGATTTTGCGAATGGAAGCGTCACTAACGAAAGACTCTTCGGTGAGGAGAAAGAGCCGGGCGGGGTACCGGACGGTATGAGGGTGGATCAGATGGGCAACCTGTATGTCGTCGGTCCCAAGGGAATCTGGGTCTGGAGTCCGCAAGGCGAGCACATCGGCACCATTGTTGTCCCGGAGCAGCCGGCGAATCTCTGCTGGGGCGATGCCGATTATCGCGCGTTGTATATAACGGCAACTACTTCTGTGTATCGGATCAAGACGAAGGCTCAAGGCTTTGTACCGGGTCTAAGTAAGAATGGAGGCAATTAGTGCAAGGAACCAATAGAAGGAGCTTTATCGGAAAAGGAGCTACGGCGGCTGCGGCAGCAGCAGTTACTGCTGTCCCTGCGAGCGCACAAACGGGCGCGACGAAGAAAGTATGGTGGCATGAGGGCAAAGCCCCGGAAAAAACGCCGCTGTTCAGTCCCGCTGTATCCTACGGTAATCTATTGTTTCTCTCCGGCGTTGGTGCCCACTTTGAGGGGGACATCAAGGCACATACGAAACACGTTCTGGACGAGATCGAAAAACAGCTCGAAGCTGCCGGTTCGTCTATGAATAAGGTTCTGAAGGCGCAGGTCTACTTGGCCGACCTGAAAGACTACGACGCTATGAATGACGAGTTTCGCGGCCGCTTCGGGTCGGAGCCGCCGGTGCGAACGACAGTTTCCGTCGCGGGCGTTCCGGGAAAGTCGCTGGTCGAGATTGACGTGATTGCGTATATTTGACGGGCGAAGCTGATCAGTCCCGCTTCCTTCGGTCGCGGCTCGGTTACGCTCAGCAGGCTGCAAAACCGAGTGGTTATGTGGTGCCTGTGCCGACGAGCGTCACGTTTTGTGGATTACTGTCGGCGTTATCGCTCACGCTCAGCGTTCCAGCCCGCGATCCCGTCGTCGTCGGACGAAAATCGATTCCGACGGTGCAACTTCCGCCGGCGGCCAGGTTTGCGCCACAGCTGTTGCTCGTAATCGCGAAGTCGCCAGGATTTGTTCCGGCAATATTGATTCTCGAAAGCGTAACCGCCGTGCCCGCATGATTAGTCAGCACGGCACTCTGCGATGCACTCGCGGTGCCCTCTTTCTGATTGCGCGAATGTAAGCGCCGCCGGAGAGACGCTGACGGTTACGCGGCCGCTCGAATCTGAGGGGGGCAGGTATGCAAAGGCACCGCGCGACCACTTTCCGATGGAGTTCTGATCGATAACAGCGCAAGGAAAGCACGAGGCTGCGGGATTAAGAGCCCAGTTAAAGGGCGCAGCCAGTTTGGAGCCGGAGCCGGCGGCGGAAGATCCGGCCTGCAGTCTGAAATCGGCTGCGGCAGCAGGATTAGCCGAGACAAACTCAGGATTTCCAGTAATGCTATGAGCACCGGCGGCGACCCCGTTGTTTGGCCCAGAGTTGTAGAAGATGTTGTAATCTTCGGTTGCCGCCGCTGCCGAATCCAGACTAATTCCGCTGCCGGAAATGCTGTAAAAAATGTTGTTTACGATGGTCGCGCTCGAGCCGCTTTGAATGGCGGCTCCATACTCCGTATTGAAAACTGTGTTGTTGTATAGCAGTGTTCCGGGGCAGTTACTGGACCAATGCAGCGCTTCTATGGTAGGTCCGACGACAATATTGTCGTACACAGCGGCGTTTTTCGACCACACTCCGGCTATGCCTGCGTTCGTGTATGGGCCTCCAGCAACATAATTCCGGTAAACCGCCGCGGACTCAACATACAACTGTCTTCCCGCGTAGCCTGTAATCTCGATTGACTCGCCGTCGCCGTGGCGGTCGTCAGTATTGTAGATGGCGTTGTCGTGAATTTGAGGCGCGGTCAGCTCGCGGTAATAAGACTTAACACCAATCGCTTGTGTCGAGCCGATGATGGTGTTCCCGTAAATCTGGGCGTTGTCCACATCTTCAACAATGATTCCTGGATTATTTCCCAGGCCGTTGAAAGTCGCAGAATTGTTGCTGACGGTGATGCCATCCACCTGAGATGAGGCCATTAAGAAACTGCCCGCCATCTTAAAGCCAGGGTCCATCGTATAAGTGTTGTGATCGATTACTAAACCGGCGCTTACATCATTTGCAGCGATGGCGTGACTCTGAGAATTCCTTATGATGCAATCCTGCACTGTTACGAAGCTGCTGCCATTGATATAAATCGAATAATCGGATGAGTTCTGAAAAGTAATATCGCGCAGCACAACGTGCGATTGGGATGGAATCCAAACCGCGGGCCATCTCACGCCCTGTTCGTCCACCACCGGACTGCTTCCGTTCCCATAAGCACCGAACGTAATCGGGGCCGCCGCCGTACCTGAAGACTGAATGCGTAAAGATTCGTACCAAGTACCGCCGCGCTTTAGAAGTATTTGATCGCCCGGCGAGAAGGTGCGGGCAGTTACCGTCGCCAGAGTTTTCCACGGCTGAATCTTACCGTCCGCAGAATCATTTCCATTAAGAGCGTCGACGTAGTATGTCGCTGCCACAACGTGCGTAGTCATTCCGAATACAACAATTGCAGAAGCAAGCATCGACCTGTGAAGACCGAGCAAGCTGGTTTTACCTCCGTGAGTCTAACAATGTAACCCGGCCACCAGATAAATGGCAAGCGCGGGGCGATTCTTTTGCTCCAGGAAACGTCTGGGGTGCGCAATCAACCGCATGCTGGTCAGTTCCGCACTGCTTCGTTCTTCGGACAATACTGACAGCTTCTACAAACGTTCTCAAGCTAAGCGAATATGTCGGCTTGTCGTTCCATTATATGCAGCCGACCTTATGCTGACTCGAACAGGGTGTTGTGGCCTGACGGCCGCATGACGAGTGATAAAATCAGCGGCACTAATGACGTTTCGTAGCCGACTTGGACCGGGTGAGAACCCCAGGAGAAATACGCAGATGCTGATTCGATGGCGATGTTCAAGGCGGATGGTCACGGCGATGGCTTTGCTGGCCGCAATCTCCAGTTTCTCTTTGGGGCAATCCGGCCGTGGGACGATATCCGGCACGGTTCACGACGTTTCCGGAGCAGTAGTCCCGGATGCACGGATTACGATCACCAACACAGCCACGAATCAGTCGCTCGAATTGATCAGCGGAGCGCTCGGCGATTTTACGGCACCCGACATTGCCGTAGGCACTTACGATGTGATTGTGGCCAAGCCGGGCTTCCGGCAGGCGGAGATTAAGGGCCTGACTGTGGATGCGGGAAACACCGCGCGGGCCGACGCAAGCCTGCAGATCGGTCAAACGCAGCAGACCGTGGAGGTCCAGGCATCGGCGATCGCGGTGAATTCGGAAGACGCCCGGACCAGCGTTACGGTGAACAATGTTCTGGTGAACACGCTGCCGCTTGAAGTGTCGGGAGCCGTGCGGAGTCCGTT
The DNA here is from genome assembly GCA_963842195.1 of uncultured Acidobacteriaceae bacterium. Taxonomy (GTDB): domain Bacteria; phylum Acidobacteriota; class Terriglobia; order Bryobacterales; family Bryobacteraceae; genus Bog-105. The sequence goes on along the minus strand of CAWJFN010000013.1, from coordinate 128,403 downwards.
CGATCTGGCGGCGTTAACGCCCGAAGCCAAGAATGTGGGCGGGGATGCCGGGTTCTCGCTCGGCGGCGGCCAAGGCGCAAGTTATCAGGCGACGCTAGACGGAGTTTCGGTAGATACATCGCGTGCCTTGCAGAAGAGCTGGGTCGCATCGAATTCTCCTTCAGTGGAGGCTCTGACTGAATTTACGGTGGATACGAACGGCTTCAAAGCCGAGTACGGTCACGCAGGCGGCGGCGTCATGATGTTCGTAGCGAAATCAGGGACCAACGACTTCCATGGTTCGGCGTATGAGTTTTTACGCAATACGGACTTCGACGCGAACGACTGGTTCAGCAACCGAGCCGGCAAAGGGCGGCAGACATATAAGCAGAACGACTTTGGGTTCACTGTAGGCGGACCTGTCTGGATTCCGAAGGTCTATCGCGGGCGTAACAGAACCTTCTTCTTCTTTTCCTATGAAGGTTTCAGAAATCGAAATGGTGCGACCAATACGACTGCGACCGTACCCACGGCGGAAATGTACAACGGCGATTTCAGTAACTGGGTGAACTCGAAGGGCGTGCAGATTCCGATTTACGATCCCACTACCCAGGTGCAGAATCCTGACGGCTCCTACACGCGGGTGCGTTTTCCGAACAACAAAATCAATCCATCGCTGTTCAGCCCGGCCGCTATTCAAGCGCTGAAAGTTTTTCAGACGAGCGGGACGCTGACGCCGAACAACGGCGCTCAACCGGGTTCCGTCGCTTATGTCAACAATAATTACATCATTGCGAACGGGACAAACCAGCAACCGGTGAATAAGTGGAGTGTCAAGGGCGACCATCTGTTCAGCGAAAAGCAGCGCATTTCGGGTTACTACGGATACGATCGGGAAGCCGTTGTTCCGGGTCCCGACGGACCGCCTACGCTCCCTGGCCTCTACTCCAATTACAACGACTTACATCAGAGCTCAGATGTAGTCCGATTTAGTTGGGACTGGACATTTAGTCCGACTAAGTTCAACCATTTCTATGCAGGCGGTAATAATTGGCGTCAGAACCATAATCCACCGCAGGAATACATCGGCAACTGGAAAAACAAGTTCTGTCTGGGAAACGTTCCGGATTGCAATCAGAATCTCGTGAATCTGTTCTCTGGCGGTAATGGCGACACGTATACGACGTGGGGCGGCCAGGCGAATAACGGCTCTGAGAACACCGTGTACTCGTATAACGACGACTTCACGTGGATTCGCGGAGCGCACACCTTCAAATTCGGCGGCCAGATGCAGATCAACCATTACAACGGGTTCGGGCGGCAGTGCATTTCGGGCTGCGTAGGCTTCAGTTACACGGAAACCGGAGTGCCCGGTGTGACCGATCCCAACCAGGGGGGAAACGCTTTTGCTTCGTTCCTGCTCGGATATGCGGACTCGGGACAGATCGACACAGTCCGTTTCATCGGGCAGCAGTTTCCCTACTTCGCCGGGTTTGCGCAGGACGACTGGCATGTGAATCAGAAGTTGACGTTGAACCTGGGTCTGCGTTGGGAGACGACTTTGCCGCCGACAGGTCTCGACGACCGCTGGAGCGATTTCTCGCCGACGACGCCGAACCCCGGAGCGAACGGCCTGCCAGGCGCGGTAATCTTCGCCGGCAGCGGACCGGGCAGGCAGGGATCACGGACACTCGCCGATTCGTACTTCAAAGAATTCGGACCGCATATTGGCTTCGCGTATTCATGGGATCAGAAAACGGTGATCAGAGGATCGTACTCGCGATCGTTCGGGCCGTTGATGGCGGTGACCGGCTCGACTCACAATATGGGCTTCACGCTGACGGATAGCCTCAGCAATTCGTCAAACGGCATTCAGCCGCTGTTCCTTCTGGATCAGGGTTTCCCGTCCTATAACGTGCCGCCCTTTATCAATCCGGCGGTTTCGAACGGCACCAGCGTTTCGTGGTGGCAGGGCGCCGAGGCGACGCACCAGCCGACGACCGACAACTTCAATTTCTCCATGCAGCGTCAGCTCACTTCCAATACGATCTTTGAAGCGTCGTATAGCGGCGTTACTGGATCGCACCTGCAGGCGCAGTTGCTCGATTACGACCAGGACAATCCCTCCGTACTCAGCCGCTTCGGCAACATCGTGCAGAGCACGGCGGTCTTGAACAGCCTGGTCGGCTCGTCCCTAGCCACACAGAATGGCATTACTGCGCCCTATCCGCAGTTCAACACGCAACTGGGCAGCCGTGCAACTGTGAAGCAGGCACTACGTCCATATCCGCAGTACACATACATCGACACATTCGCAGGCCAGGGGGACCATAGCGGCCATTCCACCTATCATGCCGCGGTGGTGAGGCTCGAGAAGCGTTACGGCAATGGCCTGACCCTGCAGACGTCTTACGTGTTCTCCAAACTTCTTACGGATGCAGACAGTTACTGGGGAAATGCGGCGACAACTACGGCTAACGGTTGTTGCGTGGCAGCAGACCAGTTCAACCGGCGCCTCGAAAAATCTATTGGTGAATACGACGTGACGCACGATTTTAAGGCGGGCTTTGTCTACGATCTGCCGTTCGGCAAGGGCCGGCAGTTTTTGACGCACGGCTTCGCATCATGGATCCTGGGAAATTGGGGCGTTAACGGCATCCTGACTTATGGCAGCGGATTGCCGGTGATGGTGACGTCCTCATATACGCTTCCGATTTATGGATCGACGAGCGGACGATCTATCCCGTACATCACTTCCTATAGCGGATGGCAGCCCCACTGGAGCGGTAGCTTCGATCCCAGTATCGATACCTTTGTGGTCCCGTACTGCGCTGCAAATGCGGCATGCACCGGTCCCTTTCCGTATCAGGGAAACATCAAGAACGCTCCCTTGCAGTATCTGGGATTCGGCAATGCCACACGATTCAATCCCAAGGTGCGGCAGTTCGCGAATTTGAATGAGAATCTCTCCATCGCACGTGACTTTCCGGTTCGCGAATCGGTGAAACTGCAGTTCCGCGCCGAGGCCTTCAATGTGTTCAATCGTGTGCGCTTCGGCCCTGGAGATCTGAATCTGCAGGACCAGAATTTCGGACACCTGACCAGCAGTTCCGATCTGTTGAATACGCCGCGTCAGCTGCAACTGGCTCTGAAGATGTATTTCTGAGCCTCCCACGCCATTCGCCACAATGGCAGGGTGCAGCTACTGAACGAAGCCATTCGTGTTTTAATCACCGGCGGGACATTTGATAAGGAGTACGACGAAATCAACGGCCGCCTTTTCTTCAAGGACTCGCATTTGCCGGAGATGCTGGCGCTGGGCCGGTGTCGTGCGAAGGTGGAAATCCGCACGTTGATGATGATCGACAGCCTGGAGATGAGCTCGGCGGATCGCGACGTCATTGTTCACGCGTGCCGCACTGCGCCGGAGCAGCGGTTAGTTGTCACACACGGAACGGATACGATGACCGAGACTGCGGATCGGCTGGCGGCGTCCATCCAGGACAAAACGATAGTGTTGACAGGCGCCATGGTTCCGTATAAGTTTGGCAGCTCCGACGGCCTGTTCAATCTCGGAAGTGCCTTGGCCTTTGCGCAGACTTTACCCGCAGGCGTTTACATCGCGATGAACGGCAGATGTTTCTGCGCGGGGAAGGTTCGCAAGAACCGCGCGACGGGATTCTTTGAGGAGACCTAAAGCCGCTAGTACTGGGAGTTTTATCGAGCCGAGAAAGCCGCTTGTGGCCTCTGATGTGCAAAGATAACCGCACTAAGGAGAAACCTGCATGGGGAAGCTGTTTGCATTCCTCGTTGCCGCCGCTGTGTCTGTAAGTGCAGCGGTCCCAACGCTCAATGAGATCACAGGCGCAATCCGGGCCGACGATTTAGCTTCATTACGTCATCTGGTTCAGTCGCGCGAGACCGCAAACGTTAGCAACGGGTTGGGCGTGACGCCGCTGCATTTCGCCGCCCTGTATGGATCTCCCGGGGCGATGCAGTTTCTGCTGGAAGCGGGAGCAGACCCGAACGCTCGCAATCAGGCCGGCGTCACCGCACTAGTCTACGCGGCGTGGAGCTTCGAACGTACACGCCTCCTGATCGAACACGGAGCCGCGGTTAACGTGGCCACAAATCGCGGCGTCACGCCGCTCCTGGTCGCATCCGCTGCCCACGAGAATTTCGCGACGATTCGTTATCTACTGGACAAAGGCGCCGACGTGCAGGCGCGCACCGAAGATGGCGAAGACGCGCTGATGCGAGCTGCGTTTGTCCGGCGACACGGACATGCTAGAGCTGCTGCTCGCTCATGGAGCCGATACCAAGCGAGCCGATAAAGCCGGATTTACGGCTCTGCTGAACTCGACAACATTTCCCGATTCCCGGCGCATCCGCATGCTGCTTCGGGCCGGCAGCGATCCGAACGCCTTCAACACTTTCGCCGGAATGGTAAAGAACGGTCCGATCGCGCTGACGCACATGACGGCTCTGATGACGGCAGCTCCCTTCGGCGATCAGGACAGCATCGACTGTCTATTGCGGGCCGGAGCGCGCGTGAACGAAACAGATAGCCGCAAGATGACGTCGTTAATGCTTTCGATAGCGACCGATCACGCGCAATCGGCTTCGGTCCGCCAGCTTATGGCGGCCGGCGCCGACATACAGGCGAAGGACATCTATGGAGACTCGGTTCTCGATTGGGCGCGTAAGTACGGCAACCCGGAAATTGTTGCCATGCTGACCGCGGCGGGAGCCCGCGGCCGCGATTTCTCCTCTACGACGACAGAGTCACCGCGCGCCGAACCGGCGACTGCACGCGACAGTATCAGCCAAGCCATGACGCTATTCGGAAAATCGGATTTCTTCCGAGCCGGAGGAGGTTGTTCGGGCTGCCACCATCAGCCCGCTCACGCCCGCGCCTACGCGGCGGTGCGCAATGCCAATCTGCCGGCCGATCCCCGGCTGCGACAGGCCTTCCTCGATTCCGTTGTGGCCAGACGTCCCGCATTTGCGGGCGCGCTTCCCGTCCTGTCTTCGTTCGGCGGAGACTTCGACGTGGTGTTATCGGTTCTAGCTGGAAAGGCCGATCTGAACGAAGCGCCGGACGAGCTGACGGACATGATGGTGCACTTCCTGGCTGTGCGGCAAGACCCGTCGGGCGCTTGGATCAATGGAAGCATCTCGCGCGCACCCATCGAGGAGAGCTCGATTTCGCGCACCGCGTACGCAATCCAGATCCTCAAACGTTATTCCTGGCCTGCCCGCAAAACCGAATTCGACAAGCGCATCGAGAAGGCAGCACTATGGCTGCAGCACGCACGCCCGGAGACCACTTACGAACATGCCGATCGGATTCTCGGCCTGTATAGCGCCGGCACCTCAGCCTCTGAATTGCGCTCCGATGCCGAGCGGCTATTTGCGCTCCAGCGTGCGGACGGCGGTTGGGCGCAAACACGTTTTCTTCAGTCGGATGCCTACGCGACGGGCATGGCGATCGAAGCTCTCTTCAAAACCGGCCTGTTGAAGGAAGACGACCCGATATACCGGCGCGGAGTCGCGTTCCTGCTGAAGACGCAATTTGCCGACGGATCCTGGCACGTTCTCAGCCGCGCTCCGAAGTTCCAGCCATATTTCCAGAGCGGGTTCCCCTTCGATCACGATCAGTGGATCTCGAGTATAGGTACGGCGTGGGCGGTGATGGCACTCAGCCACGCAGCGTCTCCTTCCGTGTTGGCCGCGCAACTGCAATAGCACAGAAACGTCGTAAGCGCTTACATAGGGCCTGATACTATACGGAAGTTATCAAGCTCTATGTCGAAAACTTGTGTCAGCCGGCGGGCCTTCTCGTCCGCGCTACTTTCCGCACCTCTGATTCTGAAAGCGCGGCCTTCTTCACAAGAGGCGCGTGTCAAGATCGATAGCGAACGAATCGTCGGCGAGATCGACCCTAAGATCTACGGCAACTTCACCGAGATGCTCGGGCGCTGTGTCGATGGCGGCATTTACGATCCCGGTAATGCGCTCTCCGATGGGGCAGGATTTCGCAAAGATGTACTGAAAGCAGTAGAAGACCTGCATGTCACACTGCTGCGGTGGCCCGGCGGAAACTTCTCATCGAACTATAACTGGCATGACGGCATCGGGCCTCGTGATCAGCGTCCCGCGCGGCTTGAACTTGCCTGGGGAACGGTGGAGAAGAACGACTTCGGCACGCACGAGTTTCTCCAATATTGCGAGCTGATCAAGACGCAGCCTTATCTATGCGCCAATCTCGGAACGGGGACGTGGGATGAAGCGCAGCAGTGGGTCGAATACTGTAATTCATCGGCCGATACTGCGGTTACTCGCATGCGCCAGAAGAATGGCCGCGAGCAACCGTGGGCCGTCAAATACTGGGGTCTCGGTAACGAGATGGACGGCCCGTGGCAGATGGGTCATCGCAGCGCGGAAGACTATGGCGCCTTCGCGCTCGAAGCCGCCAAGATGATGAAGTGGACCGATCCGTCGCTCAAGCTGGTCGCCGCCGGGTCATCCAACTTTGGAGCCGACTGGATCGGATGGAATCGGACGGTTCTGCAATATCTGAAGCACCATGCCGATTATCTGTCGCTGCACACGTATGTTGGCAATCCCGACAATAATTACTACGAGTTCCTGAGTTCGAATCTCGAACTGCAGGAGCGCACAAAAGTTGCGGAAGGCATTATTCGAGGCGCTTTGGCTGACATTCCAAAACGCAAAATTTACATCGCATGGGACGAGTGGAATGTATGGTACCGGGAACGCGGCGGCGGCAAGGAGCGCGGCCGGACGATTCTCGAAGAGCAGTACAATCTCGAGGACGCTCTGGTAGTTGCGACTTTTCTAAATACGTTCCTCAATAACGCTCATATCGTGAAGATCGCGAACATGGCGCAGCTGGTAAACGTCATCGCACCGATCTTTACCAACGAGAAGGGCCTGTTCCTGCAGACCATTTACTACCCATTACAGCTATTTGCCTCAAACTCTTCCGGCACGGCGCTCGAGCTGTTTGTGGAATCTCCTACGTACACCAACGAGACTTTCGGCAATGTTCCGTATCTCGATGTTTCCGCCGCTCATGACAACGGGACATTGGTTCTGAACATTGTGAACCGGCACTTAACCGACGCGCTGCCGGTTACCTTTGAACTCGAAGACAAAGCCTTCTCTGGAGGATTTGAAGTCGCGCTCGTGAACGGCCCCGATATCAAGGCGCAAAATACCTTCACCGCGTCTCCGGTGAAAGTAGCGAACAAGCAGACGAGCGCTAGTGGGAACCGGCTGCGCTATGAATGCCCACCGCATTCCTACACCATGCTGAAAGGCAAGATCGCGTAAGCATTCTCATTACTGATGCTGCTCAGTGCGCGGCGGCGGTGGGTCTGCCTTGCCCGGGCCTCGGCCGCCGCATGATAAACGGCAGCGGCACCAGGCAGAGTACGATCGTCGACATCACCCAGAAGCTGTTCTCAAAGCTCAAAGCGCTCGCCTGTTGCTGGATCATTCCGTAGGCCATGGCAAGCGCCTTCTTGGTCGCGGTTGCGGCATCGAAGCCTTGCCCGAGAAATGTCGCCTTCAGTCCGTTCAGAAGCCGCTCGAAGTTCACATCGCCGTGGCTGGTGCGATTTGAGAAGTCGTGCTGGTGCATCTGGTTCTGACGCGCCAGGAAGGTGCTGAGCAGTGACGTGCCAATCGCGCCGCCGATGTTGCGCGCGAAGTTCGAAAGGCCGGAAACCTGATTGTTTTTCTCGCGCGGCACTCCGAGATAGTTCAAGGTGCTGATAGGAACGAAGATCAGCGGCATGAAGACCACTTGGATCATGCGCAGGATGACAATGGTCCGGAAATCGATGCCCAAATAGATGGTCGTCATCAGATGCAGCGTAATCGAGGTCCCCAGAAAACCGGTCGCAACCAGCACGCGCGGATCGATCTTTGTCGCCGTCAATCGTCCGGCGACAGGCATCATCAGCATCAGGACAAATCCTGCTGGCGACAGCGCCATACCTGCGCGCTCGGCCGTATATCCGAGGCTGCTCTGCAAGAACTCGGGAATCAAAACCGTAGAGCCAAAGAGCACAATCCCGAGCGTAAAGGAAAAAAACACCGCGGTTCCGAAGTTTCGGTTCTTCAAGAGCCGCACGTCGACAATCGGATCATCATGGAACCACTCCCATAAGAAAAATGCGCAGAGCGTCGGCACGCCGATACTGAACATGGTCGTGATCAGGCGCGAGGCAAACCAGTCGTTCTCCTGCCCTTTGTCGAGCACGAACTGGAAGCATGCCACGCCGATTACGATGAGCGCCAGTCCAATGTAATCGATCTTGATGCCGGAGTTCCTCTCTTCTTCGATCCAAGGAGGATCTTCGACCAGGCGCGAGGTCAGAAAGAGCGATAAGAGCCCCACCGGAATATTGATGAAGAAGATCCAGTGCCAGCTGAAGTTGTCGGTGATCCATCCGCCGAGCGTGGGCCCGATGGCCGGCGCGACAACGACCGCCATGCCATACATTGAGAACGCCATGCCGCGCTTTTCGACCGGGAAGCTATCGGCCAGGATCGCCTGTTCGGAAGGCTGCAGCCCGCCGCCACCCGGCTCCCTGCAGCACGCGCGCGATGATCAACATCGGCAGGCTGTTGGCGATACCGCACAGGAACGAACACACCGTGAACAACATCACGCACAGCATGTAGAATCGCTTGCGGCCGATCACGGTCGACAGCCAACCGGAGATAGGCAGGACGATGGCGCTCGAAACCAGATAGCTGGTGAGGACCCAGGTCGCCTCCTCGTAGGTCGCGCCAAGCGAGCCTGCGATGTGAGGCAGCGAGACGTTCGCGATGGAAGAATCGAGCACCTCCATGAAAGTCGCAAGCGTCACCGTCATCGCAACCACCCAGGGGTTGTGCGACGGCTTCCAGTTGTGATGCGAGATGCCGGTCTGCGGCACTGGCTAGCTCCCGACTCGCACTTCGGGTTCAACCGACATGCCCGGCCGCAGACGGTCGGATCCGTCCTGGTTCGGCTTAAAGCGGATGCGTACCGGGATGCGCTGTACGATCTTCACAAAATTGCCGGTGGCATTTTCGGGCGGTAGGACACTCGCCAGGGCGCCGGTCGAGCCGCCGACATTGTCGACGTATCCTTGAAACTCCTTATTCAGCGCATCCACGTGGATGGAGGCCGCCTGGCCAGGCCGGATGCGCTGTAACTGCGTCTCTTTGAAGTTCGCCGTCACCCAGACATCGCCCACTTGTGCGATCTGGAGAAGCTGCTGGCCCGCGGCGATGTGAGCGCCCATCTCGGCCGAACGCTTCATGACGATGCCATCGACCGGAGCTTTGACCTGCGTGTAGCTGAGCTTCAGTTGAGCCTGCTCGACCTGGGCCTGAGCACTCTGCGCGCTGGCTCGATTAGACTCAACTGTCGCACGCCTAATAGCAAGTTGCTGCGGCGCTGTGTGGCGATATTGACCCAGGCGGCTCTGCACCTGAGCGAGTTGCGCGCGCCGCTGGTCCACGGTTTTGCCGGCCGATTGCAGCGCGGATTGGCTCGCGGCGACGGAAGCAGCCTGCGCCTTGGCGGTGGCGGCGATCTGATCGAACTCCTGCTGGGAAACTTCTTCCTTCGCAATGAGAATCTGATAACGCGCGAGATCCGCTTGCGCGCGCCCGTTGTTGGCTTCCGCTTCGGAGAGTTTTGCTGCATCCGCATCCCGATCCCGCTCAGCCACTGCCAGTGCCGCATCGGCGTTGGCGACGTCCGCCTCGGCCGCAGTGATGTTGGTCGCGTTTTCCACTTCCGTGATCGGAACGTTGGGCTGTTGCGCAATCACCAGGCTCCTTGCCTGCGCAAGCTGCGCGAGCGCCTGATCGAGAGCCGCCTGATAGTCGCGCGGATCGAGGTCGATCAGCGGGTCCCCTGTTTTGACGCTTTGGTTATCGTCTACGTATACCTTCGTAATCGTGCCGTCGATGCGCGCGCTAATGGGATTCAGATGAGCGTCTACTTCGGCATCATCGGTTGACTCGAACTGGCGCGCATGCAGCCAGAACAGAAACCCCGCGGCCGCGAGCACCAGAAGAACGCCAAAGAAAATAATGAACGCTTTGCGGCGGCCCCGTTTTTTGCCGGCCGTCTGTCCTGAAGCCACGTTGGCCCCTGCGATCGGCTTCGCGTCCGCGGCTTCATTGGTATTGGTCTTGATCTCAGTTTCTTGCGTACTCATGGCCGGCTTCCTTTCAGCAAATCCGGTATCGCCGTTTCGGCCGATCCTGTGGCTCTCGCCAGCACCAGCTTCGCTAGATCGAACGAGAACAAGCTCGATATATAGTCGCTCTCGGCGCTCGCAACCTGCTCCTGCGCTTGCACGACCTCTACGGTAGTTGCCACCCCTGCGCTAAACCGGTCGCGAGCCTCGCCGAGGGTCTCGTTGGCGTAGCCGCGGTTCTTTTCCGCCAGGCGGACCTGACCCGCTGAAGTCTCGAGTTCGATCAGCGCGTCTCGCACATCCTGTTCTACCTTGCCGCGTTGGTCCTCAAGCTCAGCCTCCCGCTGGTGTAAGGTCGCCTCCGCTTGCGCAATGTCGCCCTTCACGCGGCCGCCTTGCCAAATGGGAATGTTCACGGATCCCGTGACGGCGAAAACTCCGTGCGTACTTGCGGGATTCGGGCCGAGCACGCCGTAATCACCGTTCACCGCCACCGATGGCAGGCGCTCGCTGCGTGCTGCGGAGAGGGCCAACTCAGCGGCGCGGACCTGCGCTTGGGAAACGCGCAGATCGGGACGGCGCGTGAAGGCGTCGCGAATCGCCACGGCCACATCGGGGAGTGCGATTTCCGAGATCGCCAGCGGCTCGGATAGCACCATCTCACGGTCGAGCGGCACCCCTATCGCCCTGGCCAAAGCGATCTTCTGCTTCCGCAGGTCTGCCTCAAGCGAGGTCAATCGCTGCTGTTCCGTTTGTAGCTCCACCAGGCTGCGCATGACGTCGATTTTCGCGTTCGTGCCCGCCTCCTTGCGTGTGACCGCCTGCTGGTACACCGCTTGTGCATTGTCGACCTGCGCTTTCTGCGAATTCACTCGCGCGGCGTTCGCGAGCGTCTGCAAGTATGTGCCGGCGATCGCCACCACCACCAGCTCGCGCGTGTCCTGCTGCGAAATGACCGCAGCGCGCTCGGTTTGTTTGCTCGCCTGCCAATTGCGGCGCTGGACCGGATCGTAAATCGACTGGCTCAGCGAGCCCTGTAGCTGTGAATAGCTGAACGGCCCGACGACCGTCGGGATGGAGAATGCCAATCCGGGCGGAACGCTGAATTTAAATCCGTAGGCTGCTAAATTCACTTGCGTCACGGTTTCAGTGGCATTGGCTGAAATGTCGGGCAAAAGAGCGCTGAGCGCCTGAATTCGCTGCGCCCGCGCAGCGCGCATCGTGTCGTTCGCGCTGATGGTGCCCAGATTTGCTCTCAGGCCTAGCTTCACGGCATCGGCAAGCGATAGCGTGAGCGGGCCGACCGGCAAGTTCGGTGCCGGGATGCTGCCGGCCAGATCTCCTGAGATTTGCACCGAGCTGTCGATGGTCGCCACTCCTCCGCCGGGCGCGGCCGTCTGCTGCGCGTTTACTGCGCCAGGCTGGGGCATGCGGCCAGAGGCGGCCAACGGAACGGCTCGCGCGCTTGCGCCGGCGCTGCCGCTCATGGTTGCCATTTGGGCGGAGAGGCAGCAGCTGAACCAAAGCAGGAGCAGCGTTTGACTGCAGGTTCGTGTTGCTTTCACCACAGAAGTCCTCACTTGGTGCTCGAACGGCGGCCCGTAGGGGCCGGGCCTCAATACATACATACATGTACCATATTGCATACATGTGTGTATATAATTAATTGAAATGTCCAGCGGCGCGCCCGCAAATAGAAAAATGCATCCGGATCGAAATCGTGTCTACGATGCCCCGCTAAATAAGCATCAACAGCGGACGCAAGTCACGAAAGCCAGGCTGCTGGATGCGGCCTACCACGTGTTCACGCGCGACGGCTTCGAAGCTGCGCGCATTGAAGACATTGCGGCTGACGCCGGATATACGCGCGGCGCCTTTTACGCACACTTCAAGACTAAAGAAGACCTGTTTTTCGCGCTCCTCGAACAGAAAGCAGCCGCACATATTGAAGAGCTCCGCGCCGCCCTCGAAGTGTGCAGAGATGACGACGAAAAGCTGGCCCGGCTGCGCGAGTTCTACGTCTCGAAATCGGCGCAGCGCGAGTGGTCGATCCTGGTCCTCGAATTCAAGCTGTATGCATTGCGTCGCAGGCGAAAACGCGCCCGCCTCGCCGAGGTGCACCGCCGCATCCGCGGGGCGGTGCAGGTCCGTATTCAAGCGTCCATCGCCGCGCCCCTTAAGACCACAGAAGATGTGCCGGACGCGTCTCGTGCGGCGCTGGAGAGCGCGCTTACAGCGCTGGTCCTCGAGCGCGCCTACGACCCGAAGCGCGTCTCCGAGGCGCAGGCGCGGGAGCTTCTAGGGCAAATATTCGACGCTCTCGTCTGCCCCGCTCCAACCGCCGCTCCAGACGCTCGCGGCGGTGCTGCAAAGCTTCCGAACAGCCATAACTCAAAGCCTCGGCCGTGAATTCCAGCGCCAGCGTGTAATTGCGCTCTTCGTGTTCGTAGTATTTGGCCAGTTCCTCGAGCGACGACACGCGGTATTCGTTACGGCATCCTGCAAGCTCGGTAAACAGTGCCAGAGCAGCTTGCGGCCGGCCGAGCCGCTTTTCGATCAGCGCAATATCCCATAAGCTGCGAAACAGCAGGCCGTCAGGCAGCCCAACCTTTACGGCGCGCTTAAGCAATGCCAATGCCTGCTCCTGTTCGCCCGCCGCCAGCAGCCAGCGCGCGATGCCAATCAGGTCCTCGCCCCGGCGCACCCCGACGCGTGCCAGTGATTCCGGATCGGTGGCCCGGAAGGCTGTGGGCACAATCGCTGTCAGGCAAGCGAGCGTGAGAATGTCCATCGCATTGTGGTGAAACACAGGCAGCATCCGCTGCGCCGCTCGCGATCGCAGATAGTCGAAATAGAGGTACGGAATCAGCTCGCCCGGCACGTCGCCGTCCCGCATATACCCAAGAACCTGCTGCTCCAGTTGCATCAAACGGCAGCTTTCGAGGCGCAGTTTCCAAAGCCGCCGCGCTCCGTACAACAGATCCAGATGGGCCAATCTTTCAAATGGCGGCTTCTGACGCGTCATGCGATAGCGCGTCTCGAGCAGCGGCTGATCATAGCTGCGTCCGTTATACGTAATCACCACATCGAATTCACTCAGGTGATCGGCTAAGGCCATGAGCAGACTCTTCTCCTCCGCATACTCGCGCATGAAGAACTGCCGGACAGTAAAACCGTCCTGCGTGATGCGTCCCACGCCGATCAGAAAAGCGTAAGTCCCCGATCCCCCCGCCAGCCCGGTAGTTTCCGTGTCGAGAAACGCCCAGCGTTGCGGATTGCTCACCGGCACCTCGCCTTCGCCAAGCGCATCCAGCAAGTCCTGCGGCAATTCGCTGAGTGCGCCCACATCCGCGGAACCGTGGTTTTTATGCCGCGGAAACAACTTCTCCGCTTCGAGGTGTTCGCCGGCGTCGGAGGCGACCACGCGGCTGCCGGGCCAATGCTCGGTCAGGCAGCACGGAACGGGCTCGGCTTCAAATGCCGCGACGGATACGCGCGCTTCTTCGGCGTATTTGCGGTTGATGGTCGCGATCCGCTGTTTCAGCTGAGCAAGTTGTTGTTCAATGTCGAGCATTGTGAGCCTCAACGGCCAGCGATCCATTATAGCTTGAAGTTCGCCTTTTGTTTGCCCAGTTTGTCGACGTTAATTTGCTCTCATTCGAGGGTGCTGGTGTACTCTTTGAGAACAAGCTGACGTCTTCTGACGCAGGGGAGACACAAGAAGAATGAATCAACGAAACAGAAGAAAACTATCTACCAAGCTGCTGTTAGCCGTCGCAGCAACAGCCGCTCTAATGTCTACGGTTCCACTCGCGCAGGCACAGGAAAATCCGTACCGCTACAATCCCGAGCACCGGCGGCCCGTCGAGGCCACCATGCATCATCTTCAGGAAATCGCTGGGCACAACACGTTCAGCAATCACGAACGCGAACGGTACGATAATGCCATGGGCCACCTTTCGGAGTTCGCCGAAAAGTTGCACGAGCGAGGCCATTTCGATAAAGACAAGCTGGATCAGGCCATTGGAGACGTTCAAAGCGTTGTTGACCATAACCCGATGCCGGAGCCCGCCCGCGAGCAGTTGCGGCGCGATGACAACGAGCTGCGCCGTCTGCGAGAGCGATACGACGAACACTATCGCTATCCATACTGACCTCGGTTGAGAACAACGACAAACCGGCGGCGTCGATCTGACGCCGTCTTTTTTTCGTCAACTCCGTTCCCGCTGCAGTCTACATTGGGAGCATGGCCCTCACCGATCAGCCGAGCACGTCCGGGCAGCCGCAGCGATCCGCTCTGCGCGCGATCCTGCCGTATACATCCGTCGCCGTCGTGATCGCCGCGATTTACGTAGCCTGGACACTTTACTCGCGCCACGAAGAAAATCAAAGAGCGGTGGCGGAGGCGCAGCAAAAGCAGGCCGAAGCGGCGAAACAATCGTACGATGCGGCCACCCAGCACGGCGAGCTGACGTTCGTGACCTTCGAGGCATCTGCCGGTGTGCTGAAACGAGGCCAAACAACCGATCTCTGCTACGGTATCGTCAACGCGAAGAGCGTCAAAATCGACCCTCCCGTGGAGCAGATCAAGCCCTCGTACCGGCACTGCATGGAGATCGCGCCCAAGAAAACAACCACTTACACTATCACTGCAGACGACGGGGCCGGCCATTCGAAATCGTTGTCGTTAAGCGTCAAGGTGCAATGAAAAAAGGGCTGCCGGGAAGCGACAGCCCTCGACATTCGGTACCGGTTAGCTAAGTGCTACCTGTGGCGGCCCCAATACCCGCGTACCCAGAAACGCCCGGCCGGACCATAATTCCAACGGCCCGGGATCCACACGGCGCCGTAAAAGGGAGCAGGGCCCGCATAAGCGTCCACATAGGGTGCCGGAGCATAATACGGCGCCGGAGCCACAGCCACGTACGGCGCGGGAGCAACGTAGCGCGGCCGCCAATAACGGTAAACCGGAGCCGAACCGGCATAGAAACCCGCTCGGGGCCCATAATACCCGCCGCCTACGCCAACGCCTACGCGCCAACCGGCAAACATACTCGAACTGGCGAGCAGCAAGCCTGCGATACCTGTCAATATTTTTGTTTTCATCGTCTGGTTGCCTCTACATCACTTAACGTCGGCACGACGCCAAGGTGTACCCGATTCATGGATGTTTAATGGTTACTCCCGGATTAGGGCTACTGCGTTGGCGTGATCTTCAAGGAAGTCGGGCAAAACGGTCGCGGAATCTTTTCGCTCAATCGACAGTCCAACATAGTGCTCTGCGCCCCAGGCAACGCGCGCTATAGGTCCCGGCTAACGAGAATGCCCGCGTATACGGTCCCATCGATCCACCTTCTTGCCATTGAGATGCGAGAAAATACAGTCGAGAGTTTGTTGTTATGGACAGAGAGCGCCTTATATCAAAACTGCGGCAGCATGAGCCGGAGCTTCGGGCTGCCGGAATCACGACGCTCTCGCTGTTCGGTTCCGTCGCTCGCGGTGATGCCAACGAGCAATCCGATGTTGATTTGATGGCAGAATTCGACAGGGCTAAAAAGCTGTCGTTGTTGGGCGCCGTGGGTCTTGAAAACAAGCTTTCCGACATTCTTGGGTTGAAAGCTGATCTATCGCAAAGGGAAATGCTAAAGCCGGATGTGCTGCAACGCACAACGCGTGAGGCCATCCGTGTCTTTTAAGAACCGGAATCCCGAATCAGTCTTGCGCGATATCCTTGAAGCCATTCGCATGATCGAGGAGTTTACGGCTGGACGAACTGCGAAGCTTCCCAGTCGAATCCGATGGCAGTGGCCGCCGTCGAGCGAAAACTTCTAATCATCGCCATCGCGCTGTTCGATATAGTCCTGCATAATCGTCGCCCTCCTAAGTTTACGGAGGGACTGTTGCTGTAGCAACCGCTTCTCCGGGCAACTTAGGATTGTCTAGAACTTCGTTCCTTCGCGAGCACATCCTCGACAGCTTCGGGATGTTTGGCGATTACGGCCAGCAGCACTCGCGTAGGTGCGTCCGGCGCAGCCCGCCCTTGCTCCCAATTCCGGAGCGTCGCGGGCGGAAAGCCGAATTTCGTCGCGAACTGGGTCTGACTTAGCCCCATTTGCCGGCGCACCTTGCGCACGTCGATCTCAGGCACGGTCACGAGGGTGACGCGGACTTTCCCGCTCTTGCCGCGTGACCACGCGATCGCTTCTTCCAATCCCTTAATGACCCGCTGCCCGACCGTGGCTCCCTGTTTCCGCGTTGCCTTTGTCCTTCGGTCTCCCGCTGTTTTGCTCTTTTTCATTGTTTCCTCCCAGACGTGCTGGAATAGCCCGCTAGCAAAATTGGAACGAGTTTGGCCATCGCATTCCGCTCGGCCTTCGTCAGATTCGCTTTTCGTTCTTGCCATATGCCGCTAGCAGGAACACCGGCAATTGTTCACTGTGGAAGTAGTAGATCACTCGAGCCCCTCCTCGCTTGCCTCTTCCTGGCAGCGCCCATCTCAGCTTCCTGATTCCTCCGGTCGCCGGAATCAGATCACCCGATTCAGGATTCCACGCTATGAATCCAACCAGGTTCATTCGTTCCGCTCCCGGCATGAGTTGATTTGCGTCCCTTACAAAGCGGTCAGTTTCAACGACCGTCATCAGAGAGGGATTCACTTCTCGAGTATACGCAAATTGCGTAGAGTCGCCATAATTTCCGAACACCGTCGTTGACAATGCTTACTACTTCTAAAGCTCGTAGGCATACGTGAGTAGCCACAGTATTGAGAAACCGTTTGGAAATCAGGTATTTTGGTATTGGAGGAATGGGTGAGCGGTTGAAACCGGCGGTCTTGAAAACCGTTTGCGCCGGAAGGTGCACGGGGGTTCGAATCCCTCTTCCTCCGCCAGATGTTGCGCTGCTACGTGATGCGTTGAAGCGCTCTAAGCTATAACAGGCGGTGCGTTCTCGTTGCTCAGCGCGGTACCGCAGCGCTCCGGAAACCACTTCTCGAGCGCACGCGCCAGTTCTTCAACTCGCAAAGGCTTGGTCAGGTAGTCGTCCATGCCGGCTGCGATACATCGTTCACGGTCCCCTACCATAGCATTTGCTGTGAGTGCAATAATCAGCGTTCTCGGTCCACCGTTTTCGCGCAGGCGAATTGCTTTGGCCGTCTCATAGCCATCCCTTTTCGGCATTTGGCAATCCATGAGGACACAATCGAATTCGCCGCTGCTCCAGTGCCCCAGGGCCTCTTCGCCGTTTGCCGCGACGACGAGTGTGCATGAGAGCTTGCTCAGCAGAGCCACCGAAATCTTCTGGTTCATGATGTTGTCTTCCGCAAGCAGGATATGAATTCCCGCCCGCCGCTCACCAATATTGAGAAGACTGACAATCGTCTTTTCTCCACGGTTCTTCTCGACATTCTGACGCGGTGAATGCATCGGCTCCTCAGCCATGCCAAGCGGCAGAGACACCCAGAACGTAGATCCTGCGCCCAAACGGCTCGATAGTCCGACCGATCCCCCCATCAGCTCCGCCAACCGCTTGGAGATGGCCAGCCCAAGGCCGCTACCGCCGTATACCCGCGTGGTCGAGTTATCGGCCTGGGTAAACTTTGCGAACAAGCGCGCCTGTGCCTCCTCGGGAATGCCGATGCCCGTATCGGAGACTGCGATTCTGACGGGGACCTCGCCGGTTTCGGTTGCCGCAGCGAACGACACGCTCACACGTACCGAGCCCGCGCCGGTGAATTTCACTGCATCGCTGACGAAGTTCAAAACAATCTGGCGCACACGTACGGGATCGCCTCCAAAGCGCCGAGGCTCGTGCTGCGGATATCCGAGATCCAGCCGCAAGCCTTGCCCGAGGCGAGTGGAGCGATCAACGCGACCACCTGCGCGAGAAGAGTTCGCAAGTCGAATGGAACGCACTCGAAAGTCATCTTGCCGGATTCGATTTTGCTGAGATCGAGAACACCGTTGATCAGCGTCAGCAAGACCTCTCCCGAATCGTGAACGCCTGTGCCAGTTCCATCTGTTCGGCGGTAAGGGAAGTATCGAGGAGAAGGCTGGCCATACCCAACACACCGTTCATCGGTGTTCGAATCTCATGGCTGATGTTAGTCAGGAATTCAGTTTTTGCGCGACTCGCCTCCTCAGCCCGCGCTCGCTCCGATTCGGCGCGTTCCGTTTCCTCTTTCAGCGCGAGTGTCCTGCACCGCACTGCTTCCTCGAGCCGTGCACGGTCGTGCAGCAGACGGCGCGTGCGATAACGCAGCGCGAAGACGGCGAGGCCGAGCGGCGCCAAACCGGCGCCCATGCGAAACGTGAGCGTCTGCCACCAGTGCGGCTCGATGACGAAGGTGGCTGTGGCTGGTCTGCGGCTGAGCGAGCCTGCGGCGCTCAGGGCTTTCAGTTCGAAGGTGTACGTCCCCGGAGGTAGGCCGGCAAAGTGAAGCTCGCGCTGGCTCGTCTGTTCCCAGGCTGCTCCAAGGATGGGGGCGATAGTAAAAACGCACCGCCGACTCGTTTTGATACGTCAACGCCGAGAAGGAAACCCGAACGGATCGGCCACCCTCGACCTTTTCGATAGTGGAGACCACCGCCTCAGGGGGGAAGTGCAGCGTAGGAAACGGGACGGTAGTGCGATAGCCCGCGGCTGGTTCCGATCCAAACATCGTCTCCGGAGGCATAGAACGCGTTCTCATTACAGTCATCCCATGCGAGACCATCGCTCCGCGTGAGCCGCTCCCATTTGCCGTTGCGCAGCAGACTGACGCCGCTGTCCGTCCCTTGCCACACCCAGCCGCGCGTATCCACTCCAACGAAGACTGTGTCGTTTCCAATCAGGCCGTTATTCGCGGTAAAGTTCTCAACGTGATGGCTGTGTCCGTCACTCCGCACGTGGCTTATGCCCAGCGGCCGCCAATACGAAATCCAAACGCCCATGGCCGTCGATCTCCTGGTATGTTAATTGGCGCACGCTATTCACGCAAGAGACAAGTCCAGCGGATACGGCAAAAGTCTCAAGGCGTCGCGCTCTGACTCTGTTGTTTTATCCGACGGCCTCTATAGTCATATCGGCCCAAAAAACGAGACGCTTTAGGATCGTTTCCGCAGCCACCAGACCGTGACGGACCCGAGCAGCCACGATGTCGTCGCGAGCAGCAATACGGTCCAGGCGGGCCATCGCGGCATGCCCCACCACACCACCGCCGCAAATACCAGGAGGCCAATACTTCCCATCGTGGTCCCGGCTGCTTCGGAAGACGCCGCGTCCTTTCCCCGTTCCGTTCCCGCCATGCCGCGGCTTTCTTTCTTCTGGCGCTCGTGTTTGGCGGCCAATGTGAGCGTGGCTGGCAGGATGGATGGGAACGCCAGAAAAAGTCCGCCCAGGCTTGCTCCGTAGTGCTTCGCGACTTCTCCGGCAAGCACCGTCACTAGTCCTCCGAACAAAAAGCGGATGACGTACTCGTGCCATTTAGAGTTGCGGAGAGATGAGGCGTCGATCTGTACCATCACGAGTTCCTTAATAAGGCAAACCAAAGTCCTAGCGTGCAGGCAAACCACACGACGAGAGTTCCCGCAGCCGTCTTCAGCACTGAAAGGCGCTGCCGCATCAACAGCCAGCTGACCACAAAGCTATAGGCAAGCAATCCCAGCGCTCCGATCAGCATCGATCGTCCTTCCGTGCTTGCGAACTGCGGTCCGTCTTTATGAACGGTAAGCGCAAGCGTCGCCAGCGCGATGGACGGCGCCGCCCCAAAGAGGCCGCCAAAGCTTCGCGGCCGGAATAAATCGCCGATAACGGAAAACATCGATACGACTACTCCTCCGATCAAGAAACGTAAGAGAATCTCTTGCACTGTGTGTGAGGCCTCAGATACTGGTCGTGTTCAAGCAGGCACTCTGTAGGACTACGAGTTCGCGCCACTGGTAACAGAATTGAAACAGATGCGCCACGTAAAATCACAATATGGCCGCGACAGCAGTATCCGCCGACATTCTCACCAAGTACGAGCCTGTCATTGGTCTCGAAGTACACGTTCAGCTAGGCACGAAAACTAAAATCTTTTGTAGTTGTCCACTCGAGTTCGGCGCTCCCCCAAACACCAACGTCTGTCCGGTGTGTCTCGGGCTACCCGGAGCGCTGCCTGTCCTGAGCCGCCAGGCGGTGGAACTGGCGATTGGCGCCGGTATCGCGCTTCGCTGTAAGGTCAATGCGTTTTCACGCTTCGCCCGCAAGAATTACTTCTATCCGGACCTCCCCAAGGGCTACCAGATCTCGCAATACGACCAGCCGCTGGCCGAGCATGGACATCTAGACATCGTTACATCCGAGGGCAAAAAGCGCATCGGCATCACGCGCATTCACATGGAAGACGATGCCGGGAAAAGCATGCATGATGGGTTTCGCGATTCCGATCGCTACACCTATGTCGACCTGAATCGTTCCGGCACACCGCTGATCGAAATCGTCAGTGAGCCTGACATGCGCTCGGCCGAAGAAGCCTACGCTTACCTTACGGAAATCAAACAAACGCTGCAATACATCGCGGTCTCCGATTGCGACATGGAAAAAGGCCAGCTTCGGTGCGACGCTAATGTTTCGGTGCGGCTGCGCGGCGCGCCGAAGTTCGGCACCAAAGCTGAGGTCAAGAACCTGAACTCATTCCGCTTCGTGAAGATGGCGCTCGAGCACGAGATCGAACGCCAGGTTGAGCTCATCGAATCGGGCGGGAAGGTGGCCCAGGAAACGCGGCTGTACGACGTCGACACAGGCCGCACCGTCAGCATGCGCAGCAAGGAACATGCGCACGATTACCGTTACTTCCCTGAACCGGATCTGGTGCCCTTGCGCGTAAGCGATCACTGGCTGCGGCAGGTCCAGTCGCAACTGCCTGAACTGCCTTCCGACCGGCGTGAGCGCTTTATCAATGTGTACGGCCTGCGCGAATACGATGCGCAGGTACTGACACTGACCCGGCAGATCGGCGACTATTTTGAAGCCGCCGTGAAGGTCAGCGGCGACGGCCGCACAACGGCGAACTGGGTAGTGGGCGATCTGATGGGCTTGCTGAAGGCAGCAGGGAAAGAGATATCCGATTCTCCACTGGCCGCAGCCCATATGGGCGAACTTGTCGCGCTGATTAACAAGGGCGAACTCTCGGGCAAGCTCGCGAAAGACATCCTTCCGAAGATGTTTGAAACGGGCGAAGCTCCATCCGCAATTATGGAGCGCGAAGGTCTGAAGCAGATCTCTGACAGCGGCGCGCTGGAAAAGATTGTGGCTGAGGTGATCTCCGGAAACCCGAAGCAGGTCGAGCAATATAGGGGCGGAAAGACAGCCGTTATCGGATTCCTGGTGGGCCAGGTGATGAAGGCGAGCCGGGGGCAGGCGAACCCGGCTGCGGTGAACGAACTGCTGAAATCGAAGCTGGGGTGAGTTCACCGCACACCGTTCCGACACTCCTCGCCATCCCGCCCATCTAAGAGATACGGATGCCTTCCTACGTCGAATTCAGCCCCTCTGCTACCTACGAGGACGCGATTGAACGAGCCGCCGCCGACCATCGCATTGACACCGAATACTGGGATATCTTCCATCACCGGCACGTCATCCCTCCCGAGATCCAGAGGCGCTTGCTCGCCGCTGCAGGTTGGGACACATCGAGTCTGGCATCGATCAACTCCGAACGCGAACGCCGGTTTCGAGAAGAATACACCTGTGTAGCGCCTGCGACAGCGGTCATCAGCGAATTGGACAAATCCATCCTGATTACGCTGCCAGCATCGCGGGACGCATCTCTCGGCTATGAGCTGCGGCTCGAGGATGGCCATCAAATCTGCGGGACGATCGAAACGCAGCAACTCGAACCCGTTCGCTACGTTGCCTTGGGCGCTGAGCGCTGGATCGCCTACCGTCTGGCGTTTCCCGCGGAGCTCCCGCTGGGCTATCACAAACTGTCCATATCGACAGAAGGCCAGATTGCCGGGCAAACGGATCTCATCGTCTGTCCGGATCGAGCCTACGTTCCGGACTTTCTTGCTGAAGGCGGAAGGAGCGCGGGTTTCAACATCACGCTCTACGGCCTGCGCTCGCAACGGAACTGGGGTAGCGGAGACTTTACCGACTTACATGCGCTTGTCGACTGGGCCCGCGAGGCGGGTTTCAGCTTCATCGGCCTGAATCCGTTGCACGCTCTGCACAATCGCGCACCCTACAATACCAGTCCGTATCTTCCGCTGTCGCTCTACTACAAGAATCTGATCTATGTCGATATCGAAGCGGTTCCGGAATTCCAGAAGTGCGCCTGCGCACGTGCTCTGCTGGAATCCGCAAGGATACGAGATAAAATCGCGCAGCTCCGGGGCTCAGAGTTTGTGGTTTACCACGAAATCGCCCGCATCAAGAGACGATTTCTGAAGCTGCTCTATCGCGAGTTCAGGCGCGCTCGCTCCCGAAATTTCCGCCGCGCGCAGGATTTCCTGGATTATTGCGAGCGCGAAGGCGATCTGCTGCAGAATTTCGCGCTTTATTCGGCCCTCGATGAAGTTCTGCATAAGCAGGATCGCAATCGCTGGACTTGGCATCACTGGCCCGTTCGGTATCACTCTCCCGATACCGATGCTTGCCGATTGTTCGCGGCCGAACATGCGCGCCTTCTCGATTTCTACAAGTATGTTCAGTTCGTCATTGAGGAGCAATTGTCCGCGGCTCAGGCTTACTCAGAAGAACGCGGGTTGTCGATCGGCCTCTATCATGATCTCGCGTTGGCCACAGATCGCTGCGGCTCCGATTTGTGGGCCTACCGCGACTTTTATGTGAACGGCTGCCGCGTGGGTGCTCCTCCGGACGACTTCTCGCCTAATGGCCAGGACTGGGCATTTCCTCCACCGAACTCCGAAGCGCACCGTAAGAACGGTTACCGGCTCTATCGCGAGAGCATCCGCAAAATCGTTCGCCATGGCGGCGCACTGCGCATCGACCATGTGATGCGGCTGTTTCGTCTCTTCTGGATTCCGGATGGTGCGACCGCGGCGGAGGGCACATACGTACGCGATCGCGCGACCGAGCTTATGCGCATCCTGGCCCTCGAAAGTGTCCGCAGCAAAAACATCGTAATCGGCGAAGACCTGGGTACGGTTACCGACGAAATCCGGGATATGCTTTCGAGCTTCCGCATCCTGAGTTACAGGCTGTTTTACTTCGAGCGCGGCCGCGACGGCTCGTTCAAGAACAGTTGGGAATACCCTACGCAAGCCCTCGTGTCATCCAGTACTCATGACCTCGCGACCATGTGCGGTTTCTGGACCTCCCGTGACATCGAAGCGCGCAAGAACGCCGGCCTTGTCGACGAGTACGGTTACCGCAACCAAATCGAGGATCGACGACGCGAGAAGCAGAGAATGCTCGATGTATTACACGCCGAAGGCTTGCTACCGCACTGGTATCCACGCAACGCCGACGACGTGCGCGAGATCGATGGCGAGTTCCACAACGCAGCAATCGCCTTTCTAGCCCGCGTTCCCTCGGCACTTCTGCTGCTCAACCAGGAGGACCTGACCAAAGAAACCGAACAGCAAAATCTTCCTGGAAGCACTGCCGAATATCCCAATTGGCAGCGGAAAATGCGAGTTTCTGTTGAAGATTTGCGGTCGGAGACATGGCTTCCATACACCGCGATGTTCCGCGATCAGCTCGCACGCAGCGGCCGGAAAGGCTCGTAAGCTCAAAGTTTTGCCTGTTAAGTGTCGGCACGAGTGCCGACACGGCGGCGACGAATCGCCGCGCCACCATCACCGTTGGACTGTCTCGATCAGCAGTGGCGCAGATTCTGAATCTGCCGCGTCCCGACTTATCGGGACGCATGGTTCAAGTGCCTTTCGGCTTCACTCGACCTCAAAAATTGCTTCGATCTCAACCGTTATATTTCCAGGCAAGCTCCCCGCGCCCACTGCGGATCGCGCATGCCTGCCCGCATCGCCGAAAACTTCTACCAGCAAGTCGGAGCAGCCGTTAATTACTTGCGGATGCTTGTCGAACTCCGGCGTGCCATTCACTAACCCGAGCAGCTTGACAACACGCTTGACTCGCGACAGATCGCCATCCAGTGTGCGCCGCACAGCGGCGAGAATTTGAATTCCCACCAGACGCGCATCCTGATACGCCTCCTCGACCGATACTTCACGGCCCACCTTCCCCGTCTTGAACTGATTCGGGCCGATACGCGGACCTTGCCCCGACGCAAACAACAGGTTTCCGGTTCTGACGCATGGAACGTAGTTCGCCATGGGCGATGGTGAGTCCGGCAGTTCAATCCCCAGCTGTTTCAAACGCTCATCAATGGTGTTCATCTATAGTCTTCTAGCCCCGCAATGACATACTTGCATGGAGGATGTCTGAAACAATGGGCCACGTCCCGTTATGATGCGATTCTTCCCACATATTGCGGCTCTCTTCACAGCCGTTGTTCTACAAGGAGCTGTCAGACACTTGGATCAGACTAAATACATTCTCTACGTCGGCTCTTACGGAAAAAATATCGAAGCCTGGCGCTTCGACGCAAGCAACGGCCAACTGCAGCACATTGGACCCGCCGGCCAAGTGGTCAATCCATCCTTCCTCGCCGCTGACAGCGAATTCAAGTATCTGTACGCGGTAAGCGAAGTGACGGGCGATGTCAAAGGCGGAGTCGCGGCGTTTGCGATTGACCGCGAAAGCGGCAAGCTGCGTCACTTGAACGACGTTTCCTCCGGCGGCGTGGCTCCGTGCCATCTGGCCGTCGACAGAACCGGCAAAATGCTCATCGTTGCCAATTACACTTCCGGCGGCGTCTCCGCATATCCGATTGAGCACGACGGGCGTTTGGGTGAAATGTCGGCCCTCATGACAGCGGAAGGTCATGGAGTCAACCAGTCGCGGCAGGAGGGTCCGCATGCGCACGAAGTGGTGATCACTGCCGATAATCAACGCGCGTACGTTCCCGATCTCGGACTCGATCACATCCGTATCTACCGGTTAGATCCCTCGCGTGCGGGGCTCACGCCCAACGATCCGCCGTTCGCTCAACAATCGCCAGGCATGGGACCGCGGCACCTGGCATTTTCTCCCAATGAGGAGTTCGCCTACGTCATCAATGAGCTTAAGTCTGAGGTCAGTATCTTTAAGCACGACAAGCAATCCGGCAATCTGACGAAAATTCAGGATGTTTCGTCCTTACCCGGCGGCTATTCAGGCGAGAACGGCCCCGCCGAAATCCTGGTCGACAGCCAAGGTAAATACGTGTACGCGACCAACCGCGGTCACGACAGCATCGCGGTGTTTGCAATCGACGGGAACAGCGGCACAATTCGCCAGCTGCAGGTCATTTCATCAGAAGGCAAGAATCCCCGCGGACTCGAAATCGATCCCACCGGGCACTTCATCTTCGCGGGCAATCAGGACGGCAACAATTTCGTCGTTTATCACATCGATGCCGCTAATGGCCGGCTCACGCCTACTGGCCAAGTAATCCACACGCAATCTCCCGTTGCGTTTCTGTTCGTTCCCGCAAAGTAACGAACCCTGGTGACTCACGCTCCGAGGAGCGTCTGATATGTCTTCAAGAAATACATGTCGGTCATGCCGGAAATGTAATCGCAAACGACGCGATGCGCCGGCATGGTTTTCAACGCTCCCTGATATCCGGGCGAAACGTGCTTCGGATGCTGCACCAAGAAAGCGAACAGCTCGCCGATCTTCTTCACCGCGGCTATACGCAGGTCGGCGAGCGATTGATTGCCGTACACGCGTGAAACCAGCAGCGTTTTCAATTGCTTGTTGATGCCGGCAGTCTCTGCGGACATAGAGGCTATCCGATGCTTCAGGCCACGCACATCGGCGGCGGTTTCCACTCCTGCATCAGCCGCAGCCCGCAGTGTGCCCTCGATGAACCCGCCGATCAGCACGTTCATCAACTGTCTCTGGATCTCCCAGAAACGCACCCGCTCGCTGACTCCGGGAAACTGTGTGTCGACGCGCTCGACGAGTTCAGAAACGACAGGCACAGCCGCGCCGATCTCTTCTATGGAGAGCAATCCCGCGGAGAACCCATCGTCCAGGTCCGCCGTGTTGTAGGCAATCTCGTCCGCTATGTCGAGCAGTTGTGCTTCGAGCGGAGGACGCACTCCCGGGAGCAAATCATTCAGTTCGGGGTCGTCGCCTTCCAATAATTCGCGCGAATGCTTCAGTATTCCCTCGCGCACCTCGAAGGTCAGGTTTAAGCCGTCGAATCGTGCATAACGCTCTTCCAGCAGGTCGACAATTCGAAGCGCCTGCCGGTTGTGCTCAAAACGCCCGCCGAATACGCGCATCTGCCGGTCCAGTTCTTCCTCGCCGCTGTGCCCAAACGGCGGATGGCCTAAATCATGCGCGAGCGCCAGCGCTTCTGTGTACTCCTCGTTCAGGTTCAGGACCACGGCCATCGTGCGCGCGACCTGCGCGACTTCGATCGTGTGCGTCAGGCGGTTGCGGAAATGGTCTCCGAAGCTGGGCGCAAAGACTTGGGTCTTGCCTTCCAGGCGCCGGAACGCTCGTGAGTGGATGATTCGGTCGCGGTCCCGCTGGAAGTCGTTGCGGTAAAGGTGGGCAGGCTCAGGGAAGCGGCGGCCTCGGAGATTGTCTGGCCCAAGGCGTAGCCTTGCGAGCATCCGGCTTGAATTACTTGTTGAGCTGCGCGGAGAGCTGATCTACCGCGCGCGTCACCACCGGATCCTGGTCCGGCTTCTTGAGCGTATTCAGGAGTTTCTTCGCGTCTCGCGGATCGCTCGTCTGCTCCAGTTGCGCCAGCAGAACTTCCGCCTGGGCTTTGGAGACCAGATCCGACGGTTTCTCCACGATAGTGCGCAGTAACCCTTGCGCATCCGCCATCCGGTTCTCGCTCGCGTAAAGCTGCGCTAGCGCGATCTTTGCCAGCGGAGCTACTTCACTGCGGGAATCGATAACCGTCCGCAGGTCCGATTCTGCATTCTTCGGATCCGTCGATGCTCGCAGCGTCCCGCGATAGTACTGGGCGATCAGACCTGCCCGGCTGCCGCCGTCTTTCGCCACGACATCCGAGAGGGCCTTTAGGGAAGCTTGCTTCTTCGCGTCTTCTGTAGGGAAGGTCTTTCCGAACTGGTTTGGCGCTCCGACTTGCGCCGAAAGCACTTCGAAGGCCGCTTCCAAGTCTTTCTGCTGCTGTGCGCGATGATACGACGCGTACCAGATTCCGCCGGCGATAACGGCTGCGGCCACGACCGCCGCGATAGCCCATTGAGTAATGCGCTGCCGGTGCTCTGACGAGTATTCGACTACACGCGCTACGCTGTCGGTAAAAGCGTCGTGCTGGATCTGTTCCTTTAATTCGTGACGGGTCAAACGGAGGAACTGCCTTTCTGAGCGGGTACGGAAGTTACCCGTAGCGTATCATAATCCGCTCATCTACGGCCTCTCCGGCCCGCCCGGCCGTTAAGCCCGCAGGTCGGCTAAATCGCGCCTTATTGCGAACTTGACCAGTCCGGCCACGTCATGAATATCGAGCTTGCGCATCAAACTCGACCGGTAGGTGTCCACGGTCTTGGGGCTCAGCGCCAGGCGCGCCGCAATTTCCTTGGCCCGCACCCCTTCTACCAGCAGCGAAAACACTTGGAACTCGCGGCTGCTAAGGGCCTCGATCGGGTCCTCGCCGCCATTGCGCATACCCGGCTCGCCAAACAGCGACATTACTTCGATCTGGGGAGAAACGTAAATTCCGCCCTGAGTAAACTGGCTCAGAGCTTCTACCATTTGCTCGGCAGTCGAACTTTTCAAAACGTATCCGCACGCCCCCGCGCGCAGCACTTCGAGCACCGTTTTGCGATCTTTGCGCGTCGAGAAAACCGCGCAGCGCGTGCGCAGCCCCTTTTCACGCACCAGGCGGATCACTTCTGTGGCAGCCAGGTCCGAAAGGCCCATGTCCAGAATCGCCACTGCCGGCTCCAACCGTTCGATCTCGGCCAGAGCCGCTGTGGCACTGCCGACTTGCGATACAACGTGAAAGCCGTTAATCGAGTTGCACAACGCAACCAGACCTTCCCGTACCAGCGTCAGCTCGTCCGCGAGCAGCACCTCAACCGGGCGGGTTTCAGATACATGGCTTGAATAAAAGCTTGGAAAGGCGGAAACGGACATCAGGATTCTACTCGCTTGCGTTGATAGAGTGCCTTTTTCCAAGCACTTATCTCAGACAAGCTGCTTTTCCGAAACCGCCCAAATCGCTAAAAGCTACGGACCGCCGCCGCCTCGTCGTCGTAAACGTCGAAAACCGTGTAGAGCTTCGTGATCTGAAGCAGATCCTTGATCCGCTTGGAAAGCCCCACCAGCTTCAGTTGACCTCCGCCGTTCGTCACCGTCGTAAAGCCCGACACCAATTCGCCGATCCCAGAGCTATCGATATACGATACTTCTCCCAGGTTTACCAGGATTTTCTTTTTTCCCTCGGACGCCAGATTGCGAATCGTATCCCGGAACGTGCTCGCGGCTTCCCCCAACGTAATCCGCCCGGTTGCATCCACGACGGTCACGTCGCCTACCTGCCGGGTTGTCAGCTTAACACTCACTGTTGCCTCCTTCGTCGGTCAAAAAATCGTTTGGTCGCGCTATGCTCTCGCCACCTTCTTCACCAGCCGGACCTCCGTCCCGCCACCGGCGCGCGGATGCATATCAAATTCGTCCATAAAGGCCCGCACCAGAAGAAGACCGCGCCCCGACTGGCGCAGAAGGTTTTCGGGCGAGGTCGGGTCCGGGAGTGAGTTGATATCGAAACCGTCCCCCTCGTCTCCGATAATGACGGCGATTCCGTCCTGGGACCGCTCTACCGCAAGATGAACCTGTTTCTTCTTGTTGTAGCGGTTCCCATGCACAACCGCGTTCACCATGCACTCGCGTACGGCCATGCCGATCTCGTGCTGCTCATCGTCGCCGAAACCAGCCTTCCCCGCCTCTTCGACGGTTACCTCTTCCGCTTTGTCCACACTTTGAAGCGTCGATTCGAGTGTTGTCTGGGTCTTCTCCATGTTGCCGCTTCCGCGCCACGCCATAGGAACGCGCATGTGATCTCCCGGCTCATTAGGCCAGCCGTCACAGCGAGAAGTGACATTACAACACGGCTACGCCTCCATCAACAATACCGCGGCAGTTTTTCAGTTCTGATCCGGCCGAATCGCCGAAGGCTACACTTTGCGCAACAATCGGCTATGCCCCCCAAATCGGAAGGAATTCTCGAATCCTCGCTCTACATAACCGATGTAGCGGCTTCGGCTCAGTTTTACGAGAAAATTTTCGGATTTCAGGCGATCAGTGATTTTGGCGAACGCGGCTGCGCCATGCAAGCGGGGCCGCGACACGTACTGCTGCTATTCAAAAAGGGCGGGTCACGCTCCCATCCGACCCCACATGATGGCGACGGCGAGCTTCACATTGCCTTCGCGATCTCCGCCTCTGAGCTCCCGGCTTGGGAAGGATGGCTGGCCGAGAATGGAATCCAGGTAGAGGAGAAGCGCGCGTGGGAGTTGGGTGGGGAGAGCATCTATTTTCGAGATCCGGACCGCCATCTGCTGGAAATTGTCACTCCCGGCGTCTGGTCGATCTATTAAAACCATTCAGTTCCTCTGACTGAACATTTGACTAAGTAGATGATCTCCATTACATTGATTTAGGCCTGGAGGGCCTCTTTAATGTCGAGATACTTCGCTGAATTTGTCGGCACGTTCGTTCTCGTTTTTGCAGGCTGTGGTTCCGCAGTACTGGCAGGAGACAAAATTGGATTTCTCGGCGTGGCTCTTGCTTTCGGACTGTCGCTGTTGGCCATGGTCTACACGATCGGCCACGTTTCGGGATGTCACATCAACCCGGCTGTAACGCTCGGTCTGTTCATAACCAAAAAGATGGAGCGCCAACACTTACTCGGGTATTGGATTGGGCAAATATGCGGTGCCATCTTAGCGGCGGGATGTCTCCTCGTCATTGCTAAGGGAACTCCTTCCGGGTACGATCCATCGGCGCTCGGATTCGCCGCCAACGGATATGGAGCGCATTCTCCGGGCCAGTACGGACTGTTCGCCGCCGCGCTAACAGAAGTGATTCTTACGTTTTTCTTGGTCCTTACAGTAATTGGCGCGACAGATCTGAAGGCTCCGGTCGGATTTGCCGGCATCCCAATCGGCCTTGTGTTAACTCTGATCCACTTAGTTGGCATTCCAGTTACAAACACGTCCGTAAATCCAGCGCGCAGCATCGGCCCGGCGATCTTCGTCGGCGGTTGGGCTTTGCAGCAGCTCTGGCTGTTTATCGTGGCGCCTCTCATCGGCGCTGTGCTCGCAGCATCCGTCTACACCCGCTTCAGAGTACCCACCCTGACCGCGACGGAAGCCGAGGGAGCTCTGCCGGCTCAACAGGAAGAACGGTTGAAAAGCCGCGGCACTGCCACCTCCTGAGACTTACGAATTCCTTGGCGGCGAGCATGCTACAACCACTCTGCTTTGTGCTAATGCCTTTCGGCAGTAAGAAGGATCCAACGGGCCGGCCTGACATCGACTTCAATCGGATTTATAAAGAGGCGATCGAGCCCGCAATCAGCGCTGCAGGGATGGCGCCCGTGCGCGCGGATGAGGAGAAAACCGGCGGCATCATTCACAAACCGATGTTCGAGCGTCTGCTGCTGTGTGAGTATGCGATCGCCGATCTCACGACCGCAAACGCCAACGTATTTTATGAATTGGGCGTGCGGCATACAGCGCGTCCGTGCACCACTCAGGCCATCTTCGCTCAGCATCAGCCGATTCCCTTCGACGTAAACTTCCTGCGCGCGCTGCCCTATGACCTGGGCAAAGAGAATCGCTTCGGGCCCAGAGAATCCGGCGCACTGCGGAGTGGGTTAGCCCAACGCCTGAAAACATTGCGTAAGACCGCAATCGAAGAATTGCCCGTCGATAGTCCGGTATTTCAGCTGATTGAGAACTGGAAGCCGGAGATCGCTCACCTGAAAACCGACATGTTCCGGGACCAGGTAAACGCCAACGAGAAGCTCAAGACTGCCATGACTGGCGCTTGTGTCCCCGGTGGCCTGACGTCGCGGCGGGCACTGCGCAAAATCGAACAGTCGCTCGGGTCGCTGGATGTACGGGAAGCCGGCATCATTGTGGACCTCATACTCTCGTATCGAACAGTCGAAGGCTGGACGGAAATGATCGAACTCTTCGAGCAGATGCCCGAAGCGCTTCAACGGCAGGTGATGATTCGGGAACAACTGGCCTTCGCGCTAAATCGCCGCGCGGAGGACAGGAAACGAAGTGCGCAACAACGCGCGCAGGATCGCAGCCGCGCCCTGCAAATCCTTGATGGTGTCGAGCAGGAAGTTGGTCCAAACCCGGAGACCTGCGGCCTGATCGGGCGCGTCTACAAGGTTCGTTGGGAGGAAGCGACAGAGAATGGTAATCGCGCTGCAGATGGTAACCTCGACATGGCCATCGACGCCTACGTGCGCGGATTCGAAGCCGACCCGAGAGATTTTTATCCGGGAATTAACGCCGCAACGCTATTGGACGTCAAGGGTGACGCCGGCGCACTTAGAGAGCGCGATCGACTATTGCCGCTGGTTCGTTTCGCAGCCGAGCGTAAGCTAAAGCAGGCCAAGCCGGATTACTGGGGCTATGCGACCATGCTTGAATTATCAGTGCTGAATTCTGACTGGAAGAGCGCAAAGCATTATCTAACGGCCGCATTAGCGCGAGTCCGGGAGAGTTGGCAACCGGCGACAACGGCAAAGAACTTGCGCCTTATCCGACAGGGCCGAGCCAATCGTGGCGAGCAGACGAGCGAGCTGGACGAGATACTCCGGGCGTTGCGGGTGCAGCAGAAAACTGCCGTATAAGCCGATTCTTCTTGATATTCTGAGTTCGAGCCGTGCCAGCCTTTGCAACCTGGAGCAATGCCGCAGGTCTTCATTAGCTACGCACACTCCAACCCTGACCAGCAGCTTGCGGGAGAGCTGGCCGGTTTTCTCGATGCCAATGGGTTCGCCGTGTTCGTCGATTCCAAAATCGGATTGGGCGAGGACTGGGTGGAACAGATCGACACGCAGCTTCGCAGGTCGGAACATTTCGTTGTCCTTCTGTCGGCGGCATCGGTTGCAAGCGATATGGTGCGGCGCGAAGTCGCCATCGCACACAAGCTCAGGAAGGCGCACAAGCTCACGATTTTTCCGGTCCGGGTCGGCTTTGAAGGCGAATTGCCGTACGACATCGGCGCTTATCTCGACCTGATCCAATACGTCGCCTGGAATCCGGGACAACCATCCGCCCCAATTTGCCGGGCGATCCTCGAAGCCCTCCACAGGAGCGGCTCGTCAACTGCGACTCGACCCGAGCCCCAACCTCCGATTACTTCCACTACGCTGGCCCCCGCGCCTGATCCCCACCGCTTCGATGGGCCGGCGCTCGACCGCCTCGGACGAGAGCTCGCCCGGTGTATCGGACCCGTCGCCCGGGTCGTTCTCGCCCGCGCTCTCCGTAAAGCGGCAAGTTGGGAGCAGTTGTGTGAACAGTTAGCTCTCGAAGTTCCGGCCGGAGAGGAGCGCAAGAAGTTTTTGTCGGCTTGCCGGCGCTGAGACATTCAGCGCTGCTCGTCGCCGCCCTGCTCGAGCATCTTCATGGCGCGTGCGAGACTACGTTGCATTCGGTTAAAGGATAAAGCGAGCAAGGATAGCTCATCGCGTCCTTTGACTTCGATCTCTTCCACGACTCGGCCTTGGCTGATTTCGTCAGCCATGCGTGCAAGCCTCGCCGCGGGCCGGATTACGGTCACAATCAGATAGCGAATCGAGCAACAGCAGCAACAGAAGCGCCGCTCCCGCCAGATACGCAACCAGAGTTTTCAGCGCGGCATGAGCCATCTGAATCGGCACCGAGTCAGGAACGGATACAATCTGCGCGCCAATAACGGGGCCCAGCTTCCATCCGAAGCCGTTGTTCGGCCCATACTCGCGGATCATCGCCGCCGGCGCCCGATTTGGACTGCTGTGACAGTCGAGACACGCTGGGTCGGTGATTCGAATCGGTCGCGCGAAAAAGACCGATTTACCAAGCCCCGAGTCGCGCTCCTGATAAATCGACGGGAGAGCCGGTTCACTGCGGAACTTATTCACCACATCGGTCTCCCAATCTGTCGCGCGATCTGCAGGATTGGTCGGATTCAGCATCGCATCCTTGTAGGTGTACTGTGGATTCGCCTTGTGTAAATACTGAAAGACCTGTATAGCCGAATAAGTCGGCACGGTTTGAGGCAGGAACGTCGACTCATGTTTCTGAAGTCTCGCCACAAGCGGTTTTACCTGCTCCGAGGCGTAACGGCGGACGGCCGTCTCCGTTTCCGTCATGAGCTCCGCTTGTTCGTGCACACGAGCTTCTGCTTCTTGCTCCAGGAACCGGTTTGCGAGCCATGTGCTGGCCGCCATTCCAATAGCAAACGCAGCTAAGAAAAGGAGGTTAAACCGCCCAAGTAATTTCATTTCGGTTACAATCGACGCAAGTATACTCCAAACCGCGCGTTTGGTGCGTCGAACGCCGAGGCGGTATCGCAGCCTCAGCCTTTGATGTAGCGCACGACTGCCTCCGTAAACTCCTCCGTGGAAGAGTTGCCGCCGACATCGGCAGTAAGATGCTGCCTTTCCCGGTAAACTCCTTCCACCGCACTTTGCAATTTGCGCGCCGCCTCGGCTTCACCAACATGTGTCAGCAGCATCACGGCCGAAAGCATCAAAGCTGTCGGATTAGCTTTGCCCTGCCCGGCTATATCGGGTGCGCTGCCATGCACGGCTTCAAATACGGCATGGCTCTCGCCCATGTTCGCGCCCGGCACGATGCCCAGCCCGCCCACCAGACCGGCGGCCAGGTCCGACACAATGTCGCCATAAAGATTCGGCAGCAGCAGAATGTCGAACATCTCGGGACGCATGACCAGCTGCATTGAGGCGTTGTCCACAATCAGCTCTTTGTATTGGATCTCGGGAAACTGCGCGGCAATCTCCCGACAGCAGCGCAGGAACAGCCCGTCCGCCAGTTTCATGATGTTGGCTTTATGAATGGCTGCCACGCGCTTGCGGCCATTCCGGCGCGCGTACTCGAACGCGTAGCGCGCGATGCGCTCGGATGCTGTTCGCGTGATCACCTTAAGGCTAGTGACGACGTCTTTGACGATCTCGTGTTCCAGGCCTGAATATAGATCTTCCGTATTTTCGCGAAAGATCACCATATCGATCTGGACGTCCTCGAACCGGGTCTTGATTCCAGGCAGCGTTCTCACCGGACGTACGTTGGCAAATAAATCCAGCGTTTTGCGCAGCGCAACATTCACGCTTTGAAAGCCGCCGGCAACCGGCGTAGTCACCGGACCCTTCAGGCCAACCCGTGTCTCGTTCAAGGAGTCCAGGAGATACTGCGGCAGAGTCTTTCCGGACTCGAGAATGATCGCCTCATTTAGCTCGGCGCGCCGCCAGCAAATATCCACGCCTGTCGCGTCAACGGCTCGCACTGTGGCTTGCGCAACCTCCGGCCCAATGCCGTCGCCGGGGATCAGAGTGCAATAGTGAGGCACTCCTAGATTCTAGTAATTGGTGAGGCTCTGCCAGAATGATTCTTTATGCCGCGCATCGAACGTGCTCTGCTGAGCGTCACCGATAAAACCGGACTGCTCGAATTTGCTCGCACGCTACACTCGCTCGGAATCGAGCTGATCTCTACGGGAGGAACCGCCAAGCTCTTGCGGGACAATCTCGTGCCGGTGCGCGAAGTAGCCGAAATCACCGGCTTCCCGGAGATGCTCGACGGCCGCGTGAAGACGATTCATCCGCGCATTGCCGGCGGCATTCTCGCCATTCGTTCCAATCCGACGCACATGCGCTCGCTCGTCGAGCACAAAATTCCGGCGATCGGCATGGTCGTGGTGAATCTGTATGCGTTTGAGAAATATGCAAGCAAGCCGGGCATTAGCCGCGAAGAACTGATCGAGAACATCGATATTGGCGGGCCGACGATGATCCGCGCCGCAGCCAAGAATTTCCAGGATGTTGCGGTCGTCGTCGCGCCCTCGCAGTACGACGCGATTGCGAGCGAACTGAGCAATGGCGGAGAGCTGAGCGCAGCCACACACTGGCGTCTGGCCCAAGAGGCGTTCTCTCATACCGCGAAGTATGACGCCGCAGTGTCGGCACGCCTCGCGCAGATCGGCCCGAGCGGCGAAACCGCCGAAGAACAGTTGCCGCCAACTCTATTCGTAACCGCAAACCGCACCGCATCCTTGCGCTACGGTGAGAATCCGCACCAGAGCGCGGCCCTGTACAGCCTGGACAACGGCGGAGTTGCCGGAGCCGAACAACTTCACGGCAAGGAGCTCTCCTACAACAACCTGGTCGATCTCGATGCCGCCTGGCAGCTCGTAAACGAATTCACGTCTCCTGCTGCCGCCATCATCAAGCACACCAACCCGTGCGGCTGCGCCGAGCAGCCCACTCTTATCGAGGCGTATCGCAAAGCGCTGGAGGCCGATCCAGTCTCGGCATTCGGAGGAGTTGTCGCTCTTAACCGCGAGCTCGATCCGGAAACCGCCGTCGAAATTAGTAAGCTGTTTGTCGAAGCCATCGCGGCGCCGTCATTCTCGAGTGACGCGCTTGGGCGTCGCGAGCGCCAAGAAGAACCTTCGGCTGGTGAAAGTCAGTCCTGTGCAGAATTCCGAACTGGTCATCAAGTCCATTTCCGGCGGTCTCCTGGCGCAAACACCCGATAATGTGCCCCTCGATCTCTCCAACGCTTCAAATCAAAACCCAGCGCCCGCCATCGCGCGAAGAGATGCATCACTGCTCTTCGCATGGAAAGTCTGCAAACACGTGAAATCGAACGCCATCGTCTACGCTCGCGCAGGACAGACCCTCAGTGTCGGCGCAGGCCAGATGAGCCGTGTCGATAGTGCGAAGTTTGGTGGGATGAAAGCCGTTCTGCCCCTGGCAGGTTCGGTAATCGCGTCGGATGCGTTTTTTCCATTTCCTGACGGTCTGGAGCAAGCGGCCAAGTACGGCATTACCGCTGCCATTCAACCCGGCGGCTCTGTACGTGACGGAGAAGTGATCGAAGCGGCCAACCGGCTCGGGATCGCCATGGTCTTCACCGGTATCCGGCATTTCCGGCATTAAATGGTACGAGGGCACAAATGAGGACCGTTCTGTCAAAACTTCTATACGGATGCTTGCTGGCAACTGTTTTGCTCGCCGCCGATCCTCCAAGTTGCTCCATCGCGAGCAAATACCTACGTGCTCAGGTCTACCTGCCCAACCCGGACATCGGTTATTATCGCGGCTCCCGCTTCGATTGGTCCGGAGTGGTGGCGAAGCTTGAATACAAAGGACATCAATATTTCGGCGTTTGGTTTCCCCACTACGATCCACATCTGCACGATGCGATTACTGGGCCCGTCGAGGAGTTCCGCTCCGCTACCGTGAACGGCGATCCCTTGGGTTTTGACGATGCTAAACCTGGCGGCCCGTTTGTGAAGGTCGGCGTCGGTGTTTTGCGCAAACCAGACGACAAGCCATACAGCTTCTCTCGGGGTTATGACATTGTGAATCCGGGAAAATGGGCTTCGCGGCCTCACTCCGACGGTGTCGAATTTCAGCAGGATCTGACGGACGACGCCGGCTACGACTATCGCTATCAAAAGTCTCTCCGCCTCTCGCCGAAGCGTCCCGAACTCATCATCGAGCACCGGCTTCGCAACACCGGCCGCAAAGTCATCGAGACAGAGGTCTACGATCACGATTTCTACGTAATCGACGGGCAGCCCACGGGGCCCGACTTCAGCGTGAAGTTTGCGTTCGATGCTCAACAGGCAGAAAGCATGCACGACCTTGCTCAAGTAAAGGGACGAGAACTGCTCTTTTTGGGTGAGTTCGGCGCGAAAGACATGGTCCAGACTCTGGTGACCGGCTTCCACGGAACCGTCGCCGAGAACGACATCCGCGTGGAAAACCGGAAGACCGGAGCCGGCGTGCGAGAGACTTGGGATCGGCCGATTACAAAACTGAACTTCTGGGCCATACGGAAAACACTTTGCCCTGAAGCTTACATCCACATGCGGATTGATCCCGGCAAAGAGTTCCGCTGGACTATCCGGTACGAGTTCTACGAAATCGCGAAGACTGGGCCGGAGCCTCAGGACACGCCAGCACGCTAATCCCGCGCAACCGCGTTCGATACTTCCGCGGAGCGGACCATGTAAAGCTTCTGCAACTGCTTGACGATCTCGTTGGCCACTCTCTCGAGGTCTTCGTCTTCGTCCAATTGGAGCTCTACTTTGACATACAGGTCGACGCGCTTCATTTTTTTGATCGCGCGCAATGACACTAGTCGTGTTTGCGCTGCTCTGATCCGATAATAGCGATAGCCGATGCCCGAACCGATTCTGTGCAGTATTTGCGGTGCACGCCGAGCCAAGCGGGCTTGCCCAGCAGTGCATGCTGACATCTGCCCCATCTGCTGCGGAGAGCAGCGGGAAGTTTCTCTTTCGTGTCCGCTCGAATGCGAATATCTGCAGGAAGGCCATCGACGCGAGAAGTCGCTGCCCGTATCCGAAAAAGAGTTGTCGAATGTCGATATTACCGTGACGGAAGAGTTCGTGGCCGAACACGAAGAGCTGGTTCTGTTCTGCGCCTATGCCATGCTGCAGGCGGCCGTCAGGGTACCCGGATGCGTAGACACAGATGTACTCATCGCGCTCGACGCGCTGATTCAAACGCACCGGACGCTCGAATCGGGGTTGGTGTACGAGACGGTTCCGGCAAACACGATCGCGGCAGGAATCGTGCGCTCGTTTTCGAAATCGCTGGATGAGTATCAGAAGCTTCGCCAGGAACGCGAAGCACTATCACCGGTTCGCAATTCCGACATTCTGAAAACGCTCGTCTTCTTGCACCGCATCGGACAGCACAACCAGAACGGCCGCCCGCGAGGACGCATGTACATCGACCTCCTCCATCAAATGACCCCCGACATGCGAATCGAGGAGCGGCACTCCAGCATCATCCTTTAATTGGGAGCACATTACGCTTAGAGCCAGATTAGTCAGTACGCGAGAGCTTGCTCCGGAAGTGCGCCACTTCGAATTCGAAGCCTTGGACGTGGGCGAATTCGTTTTTACACCAGGGCAATTCATCTCGGTGGTGAAGATGGTCGACGGCAAGGAGATCACGCGGGCGTACTCGATCGCATCTCCGCGCGCAGGCAACACGTTCGCGCTCTGCCTCAATCTGGTGCACGAAGGTCTGATATCGCCTTTTCTGTTCACTCTTGCCGAAGGCGACGAAATCGACATTCGAGAACCGCTGGGCTACTTCACTTTGCGGCATCCGGGCCATCGCGCCGTGTTCGTGGCAACGGGTACGGGTATTGCGCCGTTTCGTTCCATGCTGCTCGATCATGTCCCCCAAGAACAGCCGCGCATTACACTTCTGTTCGGGGTGCGCTACGAGCACGGCCTGCTGTATCGCGACGAGTTGGAGCAACTACAGCACCAATATCCAAGTTTTAAATTCCTGCCCACCATTACACGGCCGGGTGAAAGTTGGGACTGCCAGGACGGGCCGCGTGCAGACTCACCTGGACGAGGCGCTCGACCTGGCAAGCTGCGATCGCGACACCATCGACGTCTATATCTGCGGTCTTAAAGCTATGGTCGATGATGTCCGAAAGGAACTAAAGGCGCGTGGCTTCGATCGCAAGCAGATCATCTACGAAAAATACGATTGAGACAACCCGATCCGCTTTACGAACAGACCACTTCAGCCGACCACTTCTCGATCGCAGCATCCAGCTGTGCCTGTGTAATGGGCTTCGAAATATAGTCGTTCATACCTGCCGCCAGGCAGCGGTTGTGGTCTTCTTCGAAGGCGTTGGCTGTTACCGCGATGATCGGAGTCTCCTGGTTCGGACCAGCGTCGGCGCGTATGCACCGCGTTGCAGCCAAGCCATCCATCACCGGCATTTGACAGTCCATGAAGATCAGATCGTAGACAGTGCGACGCGCTAATTCCACTGCTTCGTCGCCGTTTGATGCGATATCGATTTCATGTTGCCGCCGTTTCAACATATGCATCAAGACCTTCTGGTTGATAGGGTTGTCCTCAGCTATCAGTAAGCGAAGAGATCTCGGCTTGTCGGAAAGGTTCGGAAGCGCCGGTTCGCTGACTGCATCGCGGGCCGTCTTTGCTTCGTTCACGACGCGCAGGTGCAATTCAAAGCTGAACGTGCTGCCTTTCCCGACTTCGCTTTCAACGGCAATTTCGCCCCCCATCAAATTAACCAGCCGCTTGGAAATTGCCAGGCCAAGCCCGGTGCCGCCGTACTTTCTTGTGGTAGATGCGTCCGCCTGTGTAAAGCTGCTGAATAGTTTTTTCTGCGCCTCGGCTGTGATACCGATCCCGGTGTCGGCTACCTCGAACCGTAAGTGCGCCGCACCTTCGGATTCATCCCCGCGCGCGACTGGTTCTCAAGGTCACGGTTCCGGCAGCGGTAAATTTCACCGCATTGGACAAAAGATTTAGCAGGATCTGACGCAGGCGCACAGGGTCGCCCTGCACTCTCTCGGGAAGCTGCGGATCCAGGTCGATACAAAGTTGCAAGTCCTTTTCCCGCGCTGACTCAGCGATGATCGAAGCCACTTCCCGAAGCGCCTCCTTCAGAACGAATTGCGTATCTTCGATCGCGAGCTTACCCGCTTCTATCTTGGAAAAATCGAGAATGTCGCTGATCACCGTAAGCAGCAATTCGCCCGAGTTCTGAATAGTTCGGATCCAATCGCGCTGCTCCTCCGTGATGTCGCTTTGAAGAAGAAGGCTGGTCATGCCGATGACCCCGTTCATCGGCGTGCGTATCTCGTGACTCATCATGGCCAGGAACTCGCTCTTGGCGCGGTTTGCCGCCTCGGCGGAATCCTTCGCCGCTTGCAATTGCGCTTCGCGGTGATGCCGCTCCACAGCGGAAGCCACGATATGGGCCAGACTGCGAAGGAAGTACATGTCTTCCGGCTGAAAAGTAAACGCTTTGGTTGAGCCTGCCGCTAGCACACCCCAGGCCCGACTATCAGCGGAGATCGGAATTGAGGCGAAGCTTACCAGAGCGTTCGACGCGCCCCACTCGGTCTCCAGCCACGCCTCAGAATCGCCTGTCGGTATCACTTCGCAGCAATTGACACCGAGCGTTTGCTTGACCAGCACACTGGCCCGATCGAACACCGCGTCCAGATCACGTTCGGTGAGCGCATATTGACCGAGATCGGCAATCGCTGCCTGCTGCTCGGTACGCGCCCGTAGACTATCTTCTGCATGCTTGCGGCCAGTGATGTCGCGGTACCCGCACACACGGCCCACAATGCGGCCTTTGATTTGTTGCGCCTCCGAATGACGTTCCAATACTCGGCCATCCTTGAACCGGACCACATCGTTCGAGTTAGCCAGCGGCTTGCTCTCCAGCGCCTCCAAGTCAGCAGGAGCTTCGTCGGGCTTCGCGAGTTGTTGGCGCAGATGTTGGAATATTTGCTCGTGCCGCCGCTTTAGCAAAATCTCTTCCGGAATGCGCCAGAGTTCGACAAACTTTCGATTCCATAGCACAACGCGAGAGCGGTCGTCGACAACCACAATCCCGTCGGCCGTTGACTCGAGTGTCGCCCGGATCATCTCCGTTTGTCCGGCCACACGGCGTCTCAGCACGAATACCCACACCAGCGTTAAGGCGGCAAGAAAACCGACAGACCCCAGCGCGATCAGAATCCGCGAGACGCTCCACCAGGGCGGGGAACGAAGTACCGAAAAATCGGCGGCAGAGCGCGCCAATAGCGTGAATGCCGTGCCGCGTCCCACGGCGTCGACCTCGTTCATGCACAGGCCTGTTACCTGAATCAAACTGCCGTCCTCAGGCGGGCGTACCGGGTTCCCGCGAGGTGAAGAGACGACGTTGAAAACAGTGCTTCCTTGCCGAAGCGTCACGACTTGCTGGTGCGGTAGCCGGACGCTTCCGAC
Source organism: uncultured Acidobacteriaceae bacterium (assembly GCA_963842195.1). Lineage (GTDB taxonomy): Bacteria > Acidobacteriota > Terriglobia > Bryobacterales > Bryobacteraceae > Bog-105. The sequence goes on along the minus strand of CAWJFN010000013.1, from coordinate 87,090 downwards.
CACCTGGCCCCGGAGTTGTATGAGCTCGGAGTCGAACGCGCCGCTGAGAGCTTCCTTCAGGGTCACTGGCGTTGGTCGCACAGGCGAACCGGCGCCCAGATCCGAGATGACTGGATCCTCAACGATCACATGGTTGTCGCGGACGCCGACAAACCCGAGCACCTGAATACGCTCGCCCTCCGACGGCAGAGCGCTTCCAGGAGTCGCCGCAAAAACATTCCCCGTTGAGTCCTTGAGGTACACGCCTTGCCGGGGTAACGCGGCTACAACCGTGCCGACCAGCTTCACCCGATGGCCCTGCACGCGGGTAGCGCCAAACTTCTGGAGATCGCCGATGGGAGTAATTCGTTGCTGGGCCGACGCCTGGCTGGGCCCCGCCTCAACCACTTGAATCTGATCACGGCTGGGTACGTAGAGAAGAGCGCCCGTCAGCTGTTGCCGGGTATTGAATTTCGCTCCGCAAACCCCTCGAACTTTCACTCGCGCATCGATGAAGGACTGCGCGCCATGCGGATCGCTGGACGGAATGAGGACGTCGACTCGCCCGCCAGACATCGCCAGATCCAGCCATAGCGTCTCGTGATCTTGCAAGTTGTGCGAGAGTTCCGCCTGCCGGACGATGCCTTCTGCCTCGACATAGCGGCTGTCTTCGAGCCCGCTGATCATCCGTTGGTAATCGACCGCCACCGGTGCTGGCAGGGGACCGTGTGTAAGCACTGTCCAGTGCGCATCGGCGATATCGGGAGCAAAGTCGCTTTGAACCGTCACGCCTCGCAGGTCGAGCACGTCGCCCGGGATCACGTTGCCGAAACCAGGCTTCCACACGACCCATGCGCCTCCCGTGCCGTCCTGTACGAAGAGGTCCGGAGACACAGGGTCAAAATAGGTAACCGTCGCGCGGACATGAACCGGATAGCCGCGCTCAGCCTCGGCTCGGGTCAGAGCGTGGACTCGGCCAATCGAAGTGATGACGACAGCAGGGGCGTCCTTCGCCGCCGCAAAGCTAACGGCGCCGGCGACCAGCAGGGCTAAGTATATGTATTGGGAACGTAAACACGGCCCGAGCAGGAAATTCCGGGCTGGATTTCCATGCATCGGCGAGGTGAAAAGCATTCTCAGCTACTCATCGGCAATTTGTTCCCAATACTTTGTAGTAAAGCACACCGCTTCTGCATTCCGTTATTCCGTTGCTGGCTATTCAACATTTCTGTTGACGTGTCAAGAACGTGGTGCTATATTTCTAACACGTGCTGGTTTTGTAGCAGATGTTGGAATTCCAGCACCGAGAGCGTTCTACACAGATGACACTCATAGGACTCAGTCGCCGCGAACGGCAAATCATGGATATTCTTTATCAGCGCGGCAAGGCCTCCGCCTCCGATGTCAGGGAATCGATGACTGACGCGCCCAGTTATTCAGCCGTTCGGGCCATGCTGCGGACGCTGGAAGAGAAGGGCCACGTTAATCACGAAAACGACCGCCTGAAGTACGTGTACGCGCCCGTCGTGAATCCGGATAAGGCCAAACGCTCAGCCGTAAAGCATCTGGTCGATACATTCTTCCGCGATGCTCCGGAACAGGTTGTCGCGGCGCTTCTGGATGTAGCTTCCAAGCGGCTGAGCCAAGAGGAACTGAATCGCATGGCGGAAATGATCGAGCAAGCTAAGAAGGAGGGAAGATAAATGCCCGGTTGGACACCGAATTCACTTTTGCTGAGCATAGCGGTCAAGAGCATGATTGTGCTCGCAGTTGCATCGATGGCGGCGCTATCGTTGCGAGGCAGGTCGGCAGCGGCTCGGCACGTGGCGTGGAGCGCGGCATTCGCAGCACTCCTGGCCCTCCCTTTGCTTTCCATTTCGCTGCCCGCACTAAGAGTGCCCGTTCTCGGCTCGTTCGCTGGATCCCGCTTTGTCTTCCAAACCAACTCATCGGCCTCGGCGCAAGGCTTGGCATCGCCGGCAGAGCGGCTGCAAACGACGCACTCTTCCATTCAAATCCGACCCCTGGGCGCCTGTTCGGCAAAACTGGCTGATGCTTCTTTGGGCTTCCGGCACCGCGATCAGTTTTGCGCAAATGCTCATCGGTTGGGCTGTGCTGCGGCGTCTTCAACGCAGGGCGAATCCGATTGCTGTTCTCGAGCTCGCGTCACTGCGCAAGCTGCTGGGCATCGAAGAAGAAGTACGTCTACTTCAAACCGCGCGCGGCAGTATGCCGATAACGTACGGCCTATTTCGCGCGGCCGTTTTTCTGCCCGCCGACATTGATGAATGGAGCGCAGAGCGCCGCCGCATGGTTCTCCTGCACGAACTAGCTCATGTGCGCCGGGGCGATACCGGAACGCACCTGTTGGCTCGCACCGCCCTGAGCCTTTATTGGTGGAACCCGCTCGCCTGGCTAGCCTGGCGCGAGTTTCTAAAAGAGCGCGAGCGCGCAGCAGATGATCTTGTCCTGGGCGCGGGCGGATGCGCATCGGAATACGCAACTCATCTGCTCGACGTCGCCCGCTCCATGCAATCGCCATCGGCTGTCGTGTGGAATGCGGTACCCATGGCGCGGCGATCGCAACTCGAAGGCCGCTTGTTGGCGATTCTCGATTCCAGCCGTGATCGCAGACCTCTTGGGCGCGTTTCTCCTCTGGTGGCCTCTTTTGTTGCCGTTGCGTTGATGGCCCCGGTCGCAGCTCTGCAGGCGCAGAACGGCACGCGGCAAACGCCGGCATCTAATACGGCCGCCAAAAACTTCACAGAGAGCGGCGACCTGGCCCGGGAACAAGGCAAGTTTGATCAGGCGAAGATCCTTTATAGAAGAGCGCTGACGGCCGCGGGAAGCGGCTCAGAATCCGCGACAGCCCTCATTCGTCTGGGCACGGCGGAACTGGCTATGAAGAACGCCGCCGAAGCACTCCACGATTTCGAGCAGGCGCAGAGTGCAGATGCTGGCCGGAGTGGTGAGGCAAAAATGTGGATGGCTGTCGCGCAGCAATCTCAGAAGAACCTGGAAGCTGCCGATGGGCTCTACCAGAGCGCACTGGCCGCAGAGGACCCCAACTCGGCCGCGGCGGCGACCACGATGGAGCTCTACGTTCAGCTCCTGCGACAGGAAGGCAAACAGGAAGAAGCAGACAAAATGGGCGCTGAGGCTGTCGCGGCCCGCCACGAAGAGGCAAGCCGAATATCGGGGAGCGAACCTTCCAACCCGGATGTCCACCGGATCGGCGGCAACGTGAAGGCGCCCGTATTGGTATCTAAAGTAGAACCGGAGTACACACAAGAGGCACGCATCGCAAAGTATCAAGGCACAGCACTGCTCTCGGTCGAAATCGGCGTCGATGGCATCGCCCACAACATCAGAATGAGCCGCGCCCTCGGATTCGGTTTGGACAAAAAGGCTATCGAGGCGATCAGTAAATGGAGATTCAAGCCGGCTACCATGGACGGCCAGCCGGTCGCGGTTTTGGCAAACGTCGAGGTGAACTTCAGATTGTTATGAGACGTTAGCAGCGGGACGCGGTCTGCGGCGCTTCTGAACCAGGCGCGTTAGCAAGCGGACTTCAGCACCCTCCCGAGAGGAACATTGCCTGCCTAGAGGCGTATACGAAACGTTACTCGTCGTTTACGATTCGGCGGTCGTAGCCGGATTGCAGATGGCGAACGCGAAGGGCGGCTGGCGATGACCTGTTCCGGGTGAATTGTGGGAACAGGCAGAGCGATTCGGCGATTTGCCGAACGCTCGGTTCCGACCGATTCCACGCGAGCTTGGGAGAGATCGAGGCCGGTAGAGTCTGCGGCCGTGTCGACGTAGAGTTGAGATTGCCTTTGTCGTCGTACGTTTCGCTGGGCAGCGATGCAATCGTGAGCTGGCTTCGCGGGATCGCAGATACCGCTTTGGAGTGTTTCCTGTCAACTTCGATGCAGGTCTGGAAGCGCTGCATCGTCTGGTGACCATCGCACAGAGGGATACGGCCAGTCGCGCCGCGTGGCGCATTTCCCGTTAGCGCCTTCAGGGCCTGTTGGACCTGGTCGACCACACTACGGACCAGGCGATTCAGCCTGGCACAACGCGGAAGAAAACGGTGGGCTGCAAATCATGGGGCAACGTTATAGAACGTTACTCCGCCGGTATACCGGACGTTACCACACTGAATGCATCGTGCCAGGCAATTCGGAGCGAGCCGCGAAGGTCACCAGAATCGCGACGAATAGATACAAAATCCCACGAGTCCCGCCGCAAAAGGCGCTCAACTACCTAGCCTATTTTCTGCCCCCGCCGTTTCCGTAGATAGGCGGCCGGTAGCAGCAACAGGCCAGCGATGCCGGCGAACTCCCAGGTGGCAGGCTCGGGAGCGACGGAAATGGAACTGACGGACACGTCATCGAGAGACAGGAACCCTGGATCGTCCCGGAAGCCAAATTGCAAAACAGTTGAATCCGACGCCGCAACTGCTGTATAGGAATACTCATTCCAATCCGAAGATGGCAAGTTGGATTGGGAGAAAAGGACGTTGTCGCCGAACGTAGCGCTGAAATCGTTTGGGGTTCCTCCATCGGACGCCAGCCAAAACGTCATCTGGTAGAGCTCACCTGGAACGGTGTTGAGCGTCTGGGTCAGGTAACCATCGCTGCTCTCCGGTCCGAAATAGGCATAGTAATCACCGCTATGGGGCATATCCATCTGCACACCAGTGTTGAAAACCGACGAGTTTCCCGACTGGGTCCATCCGGACAAGTCGCCCGTCTCAAAGCCGCCATTGATGACAAGCTGATCGGCGTGGATGGCCACCGGCGCCAAAAAAGAAAGGCATGCAAAGGCTGATAACAATCCTCTATTCACAATTAAATACTCCCTCGTGTTTTGCTTAACTACTCCGGTTTGCATTGCCGCACCCCGGATAATTTCATTTAAACTTCTGGAACATCGTCTTGTCACGGGCTATACGTACTAACGCCGTAAGGTATACGTATTTCGGAAGTTTCTCAATTAACTAAGTTGTCTAATATTAAACAGTACGGGTATATGGTGGGACTTTTCGCGCACTTTGAGGGACCTATTTAGGCCCCTTTTTGCGTGCCGTCTCTTTGCCGATTTCTTTTATTCTTTTCTTGCGGTCCGTATACCGAAGAATAGCTCCCGCTCTGCGCGCTGCATGCGATGCTGGCTCCGCCATTGGCCAGCCACTCTGTGAGATGCCGAAATCAGCTGAGGTCGTATAGAAAGCTATAGCGCAAGGTAGGTCAGGCTGTCGCCGTCAGCAGACGCAGCCCGTATCAGCACTGGAACCGGCGATCGATACTTTCAAGGTTCCGCAAGTGTCGCGGGCGCCTGTGCCGATGATCCACCAACCAAGGTCTGTTCGAAAACCAGGTTTGTGAGCGTGAATGTATACGATTGCGTAGGATTCGCTCCGAACTCTGTTCCCGCCTCCATTCCCATTAGCCACGAGAATGAGGAGTTACCGAAATCAGCTACAGCTCGATTCAGCAACTTCAACATGTCGAACTGTATCGATGCCGCTGCCAAACCGGGCAGGCTGTGCGGAAAATAAAGTACCGCTTGACCCCAGATATACTCGTCGAAACTAAGCGTCTTGGAGGCGCCGTTCAGGATGACGGGCAGGTTCAGCGTTCGGACGAAAGTTGCACCACCGTGACCGTCACTGAAATTGTAGTACGGCAATACTTCCACTTCCAGACACGCAGGGATACCGTTCGGGTGATTGGTATTGCATACCCATTCGTCCCAGATCATATCTATGTCACGCTTCCCAGTGATGTTGCCGGAAAGAGCGTAACTGTAGTCGACGATCAATGATGACATTTCACGCAATTGTTTGGGGAATTGTAGCGGGTGACCCGGAGCCGCACAACCGGCCCACTGATCGCACCCTAGCAGTGTGAAAGGTGAGCCATCGACGCCACCGCCCGGAAGCCCATTCAAGTCGACCCGGGTAAGGATAGAGCCCCCGCCCGTATAATGCATCGAGATCGTACCACTGCCCCTGCTTACACCCCAAGGATTGGTATAAAGGAGCAACAGATTTGTCGAGCTATTTGATGCCGAATGAACAAGTCCTACAGCTCCGTCTGTGCCCGGAGCACTAGAAGTTATCGTGACAGGGCTGCCGGCAGTTAGGAGCGAATCGGTGGTATAGGTTTGAGCTCCCGCCGTCAGCGAAAAGCAGAACGCCGTAGAAATCGCTGCAAACAAAGCTCGTGATACGAAACGCGCAGCAGAGTGCGGCTTATGAGGCATGCTCTTCCCTCTCTAGGTGTCGTAAATAGTACAACTGATGTATATCTCTATATCATAGTTGTTTATGACCGGTCCAGGGATTAATGGATCAACATGCAGGGAAGATGTAAATTCGTGATTTTATATGTGGCCTGTTGCACACTTACTCGATTGCTCGGCCCGAGGCAGACGAGCGCGGTACTTCAGCGTGGATCGCGATGTGAGCGGCGCCGAGCTTGGTCAGCCCTATCCAGCAGAGAAGTGAGTGCCGACAGCCGGTTCGCCTGTCCCGATGCGGTTGGTGCGAGCGCATGATGCAGGCTCGGCGGCAAGTTATGCCGCACGTGTGCAATGACCCCTTCCACGGATCGCGACAGCGGTTGCTCACCAGACAGGACTAAGTCGGCGTACTTAGCCGTCGGCCGTACGTGCCGCGCAGCCATGGGCCGAACGGTTTCGTTGAATTGCGCAACTACCGAGGCCACGGTGCGACCTCGTTCGGCGATATCGCGGAGTTTGCGGCGGCAAAAGCACACGTGATCCGGGGCGTCGACGAAAATCTTCGTGCCGGCAATTTGGCGCAATTCACGCCAGTAGAGGGCAAATATTCCTTCAATAATCAGCAAATTACTCGCAGTGAAACGCTCACCCCGGGGATCGCGCGTATGCGTTGCGAAATCGTAGACGGGCCGCCGGACAATTACACCTTGGCTCAGAGAGTGCACCTGGTTGATGAGAAGCTCGTGATCGAAGGCATCAGGCGAGTCAAAGTTCACTCGAGCCCTTACAGGGGGCGGCATGGTAGTCAGGTCCCGGTAATAGTTGTCCAGTACCAGCACCGAAGCGCCGAGTTCATGCGAGACCGCTTTGGCCAGTTGTGTCTTGCCTGCACACGACGGACCTGCTATAGAAATGATGTATACGCTGGAATGCATAATTGGCGTCGATTTTTTGTAGCCGTTTCCGGGATTTATCAGAAAGAAACGGGAGGGAGAGAAAGCTTCCACCCTCCCGAGTTGTTGAACCCCAGCTGGTTTTCGCGGTTACCGTAATGTGCCGCGATAACATGGCTGCGAACGCGCGCGGTTAAGGCTTACTGGCCGATACGCCCTGCTACGAAGTTATCCCAGATGACATCGTTAGGCGGAGGCACATCCCCGTTCGGATCGATATAGTATAGGCCCGGATAGCCACTGGCAACGCCCGATGTGTCGGTCACGCTCGCGATCGTTTTCCCGTTAACCTGCATGGTCACTGTGCTACCGGAGACCTGACACCAGACGACATCGTTGGTCGCCGGAGTAAACTTACTCAAATAAAGGCTGGTTGGGCCGCCGTTCGGCGGATCGGGCTGCATGCTCCAGATGCGATAGTGAAAATCGGCAGGGAAGTCCTGGGCGTTCCAACCGCACGCGATATAGGACTCCGGACTAGATGGCGTCCCGTTCTGCCGCAGTTGAACCCCGGACTGCGGAGTGCTGGACGGATTCTGTGTTACGACGGTAGCGGTGGCGTACTGGTTGTTCGGGAACGCTCCGTAGCCAGTGTAGATCGCACATTCCTGCGAATAGTATCCGCCGCCGCCAGCTTGATTGTTCTGGTAGACGAGGGGACTGTAGGCGCCTTGGTAATATCCGCACCCCGCCCAGTTGGAACCGAGATAGGAGCCCGTAGGGCCGACGAAACTATCGTGCACCAACGGCGTGTAACCCTGTGCAGCCCGTACAGTCAGAGTCGCCGTACCGCTATCGGCACCGGCGGAGCCTGTGATCGTCACTGTCGCCGGGCTCGCGGCGTAAGCGAAGCCTGTTGGATCAATGCTCGCGCCAGAGCTATTAGAGGATGACCAATTGTTGACGGTTGTGGTGGTTCCATCTGCATAAGTAGCGGTCCCGGTGAACTGCACGAAAGACCCTTGCGTCACCGTGGCAGAGCTGGGGGTAATGGTGAGCGACACGAGAGATGGGCCATTTCCGGCGGAGAAGTTGCCCCAAATCACGTCGCTAGCTGAAGCGGCCCAGTTCGGGTCAACATAATACAAGCCGGGATAGCCACTGGTTACGCCGGAGTTATCGGTCACAGTCGCAATCACATTGTCATTGACCTTCATGGTGACCGTAGTACCAAGTACCTGACACCAGATCACGTCGCCCCTAACTGGAGTGATGTTGCTTAGATACAGGCTGGTCGGCCCACCTGTCGGAGGGTTGGAACCCATGCTCCAGATGCGATAGTGATAGTCGGCGGAAAAATCCTGCGCGTTCCAGCCACAGGCAATATAAGATTCGGGAGTAGATGGCGTGACATTCTGGCGGAGTTGGATTCCCGCCTGCGTGGTACTGGACGGCGCCGCCGATACCACAGTCGCCGTCGCGTATTGGTCACTGGGAAATACGCCATAGCCGGTGTAGACGGCGCACTCTTGTGAGTAATATCCGCCGCCGCCTGCTTCGCTGTTCTGGTAACTCAACTTGTTATACGTTCCGCGGTAGAACCCGCATCCCGTCCAGTTGCTCCCCAGAGGATAGCCGTTCATTCCTGTACTGAAATTGTCCTGGACGAGTTGGGTCTGAGCCTGACAAACACCGGCAAAACCGATGCCGGCCAAACAAACTGCAATAGTTAATAAAATGTTCCTCATAATTCTCCTGAAATTGCAAACACTGAATGCCTCGCTGCGTTACAGCTTAGTGGTTAAGATACGCACGATCAACGTGCTATGGATGAGCCATGCTTGTGCGATGCCCTCCGTCAGAAATCAGATCCATCACGAGCTCTGTATCCAAAAGCGCGCTTCGTGCCGGGTTCCTATAGGCCGGCTCCGACGTGGCGCCAAAAAGAAAATTCCGGCATGTGGTGACTGGAAAATCCCGGATGATACTGCGAATCTTTTTTTCGGTCGCGTGTAAGTTAACGTACGACTTAAAGCGTCGTCGATACGGCATGGGAATGCGTGGGTGATGAGGATCAATCTCACGCGGGTGAATGTAAAACACAACCGGCGCTCCGCCGGCCAGCACGCGCCTGCTCATGTGCCGAATGATGCGATAAGGGAACAGACGCAAGTAACCGCCTCCAAAAAAGCACATCCTTGCCGGCCCAAATTCCGACACGGTCACCGGTAACTCGATCAAGCTTCCTCCCGCGACGAAGTGCGGACCGGGTCGACTGTTCGGGTTGCCGCCGTGCGCGCGGCGCGCCGGAAAAACCGACGAGTCGTACAGATAGCCGCTGGCGCAGAGCTCGTCAAAAAACCAGGGGATTGCCTCGGTCGACGAGAAACCCGGTGCGCGATAACCAATTACCGAAGTTCCGCTAATGTCCTCTAATAGGAGTCGTGAGCGTATGGCGTCCGCTCGAAACTCGCTTCGCGTCATCGTGTATGCGAGTTGATGAGCGTAGCCGTGTGACGCGATCTCATGGCCTCGAGCAACCGCCTCGCGCACCAGATGGGGAAAACGCTCCGCGATCCAGCCCAGGAAGAAGCAGGTTACCGATCTTCGGCGCTCGCTGAACAGATCCAATAGCCGCAGGAAATTCGTCTCTACTCGCGACGGCAGCGTTGACCAGGAAGAGATGTCAGGCGCCGTGGGCACGTCGAGAATATGGAACCAATCCTCTACGTCGACAGAAAAAATGCATTGTCCAGGTTTTTGCATTTCGAAAATACCTACACGCCGGGAATATGTCGAACGAGCTTGGGGCCGAGTACGTTGGTTACTGCGAGGGGAAGCTTCTGCCACATACGGCTTACGATTTGCATTCCACTTTGGCGAGTGCTGGGCACAGTGGCCCGCCGGTTGAGCCAATAACCCCAATGCAGGTCTGTTGGAACCGCACCCCACTGACGTTTGAAATCGTATGTGCTGGAATTACGGCTGGAGCGTCCAAAGTCCAGATACTCATAGCCGTGTTCGGCGCCGAATGAAAGGATGTTCCAGTAAAGAAACATATTCGGCTTCAAATTCAGGAACTTCCGGTACGATGAGGCCCATGCCACCTCAAGCGTTCCGCGAAAGCCGAGCAGGAATGCTCCCGCGACGATACTGCTCCCCAGGCGCGCAATACAAATACGAGTGTCCTCCGGAAAACGATGAAGAATTTCTGAAAAGAAGTCGCTCGAATAAGACGGCGATCCGAGGTCATGCATATTGTGGCGGTACACTTCGTAGAACTCATTGAGCAGCGCCGATCCGCCGAACTCCGAGCTCATGCCGAATGTCAGCGATTTGCGCACCAGGTTGCGAGTCTTCTTCTCCAACCGGCACATGCGTTTTTCGCTGTCCTTCTCAATCGGCAATACAGCAGCGACTTTGTCATGTCGCGGCATAAGAGGCAGCGCGTGCTCTCCAGGTTGGCGTAGCTCAAGATAGCTCGCACTGTTCTGCTGGGCGCACTGAATGGCGGCTTCAAGAAGCAAGTTCCTGATCTCGGGTTCGTCCGCGACAATACCTCCACCGTTTAGGTGGGGCATCGAGGACAAGTAATTGCGCAGCAAACACCTCTGCGAGATGAGGGGCAGAATCCCACGAATCCGGGCGTTTTCTTCCGCGATCAGGTAAATCGACGGCCAACCGAAAACCTCCTCAAACACATGTCTCCAGGACCAGCGATGATAGTTTGTGCACTCAGGATGGCTGAGCACAAACTCATCCCAGCGTTCACGATCTTTGTCAGTACAGTTATGAATTAGAATATGAGCCATTGGTTAATTGCAGAAAGTCCCGGTTTACGCGCGCCGGGGCGGGGTGCGTAGCGCACCCAGTTATTAGGAGAGTCTAGAATGGAGTTACAGTAATTAGGCGACTAGTTCTGCTGCGTGCAGACCAGCCGCTTGCTGCATGTAATCGTAGATGTCACGGATCGAACGTAAGGATGAAGCAGGGGCGCGGTTACTTAGAAACACCGCGTCGGAATATGGATCATTTGGGTGGTATCCGTGCATGCCGGCCGGTAGCCAGTTGCCGGAATGAAAGTCGCTTCGATAGAACATAAATTGGCTATGGAGGAGAAAAATAACTTCTCCATACCGGCGGTCAGGAAAATAAATGCCAAGCTCCTGCTGTTCGCGATCGCTGAGAATCCGGCCGCAATGTTGGCTCGCAAGGCAATCGTTCACAGCTGTGCGCGCTGCCTCGTTAGAAAACCAGAACCGTGCCATGGTGGAGTCGTACACGACGAGATAGTCGTCGGGCATTTTCCAGCCAAGGGCGTCTATATCTTTCATGAGGTCATAGCGGTTTGTCACCGGAGCCATGCCGTGATCGGAGAAGACTGCAATAGAGGCGTTCGGATCGATACTCAATGCAGTGTCGCAGAGTCTCCGCAGCTTGCTTTCATACTCGGCGAGCACGCGTTGCAGCCGCTCGGGATGAGCCCAGAACGTATGCAGCTCGGCATCGAGCTCGCATAAATAGACAAAGAAGAATTCGGCGTCCGAGTTCTCCATGTCCTGCTGGGCGCGTTCAAGTATCTGCTGATCGTTTGAATGGTGGTACGAGTACACGCGGTACGGAATTTGAGCATCAACTAATCTGTCGAAAATAGATGCCGCACCGGAAATGCCACCGGGTTCGTAGATGCACCGGCGTTCCACCCAATTGAAGAATGGCATCAAGGTCGGCTTCACATAACATTCGAACTGCGGCCCCATATGAAACAAGCGCCGCCCTGCTTCCTTGATCAGCTTCTGAGTGACCCGGTGGTTCGCAAGTTTCTCCGGAAGCCGGCGCAACCAGCGCATGCAGCTGAAAGGCGAGTTGGCGGGATCGTAGTAGAACAAGTTCCAGTGACCGTGCTTGCTCGGTGGCTCGCCCGTCAACAAGCTTGGAATGGCGCCGGAGCTGAATCCGAGAACCGTCTCCACCGGCTGCCTATAGACAAGGAGGTCATTGAGGAATCGCTGGTTTTCGAGAATTTTCCAACCTAGTGCATCGATGAGTACGCATAACGAGATGCGGCGATTCGGAGCTTTGGCGTTCACGCGAGTATTCATATTCTTCGTCATCCTGCAATTGGGCAGCTTATTTCTCAACTAACTCTCCGGCGAAGGCACCTGCATAGCTCAGCTGCTCGGTGGATTCAAGCAGCGGCAATCCGAGCTCCCGGGCCGCGTTGTCGTAATAAAGCTTTCGTAAGACGCCGTCCGGAAGCTTTAGGCCATAAATTTTCCACGCGCCCATCCAGGGATAGCCAGGGTAATCGAAGGCTTCGTCATCGGTTTCAAGAAATCGGAAGTACGTGCGATAGCAATCCACCGACAACTCCGTATCCATGCCGAACATTACGCGATCCTGATACTGCTGGAAAAATTGGCGAGCGCGGCGGGGCTGGCGTCCCAGTTCCGCGATGCGGCCGCCCAGTTCGAGCGTCAGATTCGGATATTTGTCCATCCATTCCGTGACTTCGTTCAAGTCCTCCGGGTGATTGGCCATGTGCAGTCCCCAGAAGCGAGTGCCTGGGTGTTTCTCAAAGACATTGTTGCGCTGCGCGAGCAGCTCTGGTTTGCTGGAAAAGCCCTTGCCAAAGAAGCTCCAGTCAGGATGTACGATCAGTTGCTGATAGCGTTCATTGTGGCGATCGACACGAGCAAAGAAAGCGTCGGGATCAGCAGTATGGATGCCCACCGGCATACCCAATTGCCCAGCTCTTTCCCAAACGCAATCGAGGCGCGGATCATCGACGCGCACCAGTGTTCCGCGCGCATCACGAACAGTAAGCCCGAGATCCTTCAGCACCTTGACACCCTTAGCTCCAAGAGCGTGGGCCTGCTCGAGCGTTTCTAGCAGATAATTTCGTTCGTCAATACGCGAATAGTCGATTTGAGTAAATACGAAGAACCTGCCTGGAAACTTCCCGGCCAAATTGTCGATTGATCTGCGCAGCCGCTCGCCCCAGCCGCCCGTGAGGTTGATAGCGGCCGCTACATTCGTTTCGTCCATCACGCGGATGAACTGCTTCGGATTAACCGACCGCTGCATCACCACTCCGTCATTCAGGTGGCAGTGAACATCAATAACGGGATAACGCGCCCGGCGAACCTCGCTGGTACGCGCCCGGAGCGTGCTCTCGGGGGCAAAATCGCGAAGCAGCAGGCCGTCTTTGGCAGGCGCTAGGCGCAAATGGCGGTAGCCAATCGTGGCTGCTGCGTCTGGATCCGTTCCGGTAGAAGTGGTCCGCAGTTGCCGAACGTTGGCCAGTCCGGAGCGCAGAACCTTTTTAAGGCGCCAGGCAGATTCGCGCAAGTGATATTTAAGCGAGTCGATAATCATGTAACGAGACCTCAGGAGCGAGTTGATTCGAGAAAAATATGAAAATTCTTTGCAATTAACTTAGCTGTGGTGCGCCAGGATAGTTGCTGGTGGACATCGGAGATAGTAAGAGGAAGCGGCGCCAATATTTCTGTCAATTCATTTGGCGTAATGGCCTTCGGTTCTGACGTCGCGAAAAACAGTTCGCTCGCAGCACCGTAAACCAGGTATCGCGGCGACAGCGAGCACGCAAGCCGGCCCCAGCGGAGCCAGTTACGGCGAAGTGCTGACCGCGATACGTAGACAGCACGCGCCCAGCCCTTTGCCCGGCCAAGCATCGACTGTCGAGCGCCAAGCGCCGCAAGTAAATCTTTCCGCGCCCGAGTGGCACTTATACCGGTCATACGAGCGAGGGTCCAACGCCATAGCGCCTCGGCGTCCGAAACGGCATCACGCCATTGTGGGAAACTGTCGGGGTTGCCGGTTATTTCGCCCTCGAGCTTCAGATTCGTGCATTGTGAAACGAAGCTGGCGAAGCGCGACAGAGGAATGGGCGCCGGCGCTGGACTACCGGACTCCGCAAGCTCTTCGACACGTGCCGCCCTGTCGCGATAGCTCGGAGCATATTGTCCGATACTCAATAGGTAGCACGCTGCCATCGCGAGATACAGCTTTGCTATCCGGTAGCGCACGACGGTCTGATTTTCGTGAAAGCCGTTCGCTTCTGCCGCCGATTCGAGCTGCTCGATCATACGGTTGCACAGAAACCACCAACCATCCTCCTGCGGAATGTGATCTGCCGTGAATGGCGGTATCAGACGTAACGTATCTTCTCGACCCCAGAGCACGATGCCGCGCTCTCGAAGCTCGTACGCATAGATGTGTGGCTTCATCTCGCGCAATTGCGCGCTCGTTGAAGTCACGACGGCAACTTTGCAGCTGATGCCTTTTGCTGAGAGGCTGACCTCGATAGCCCGCTCCAATTCCGAGACGCTTAGCCGGACCGAATCATCGAAGACAAGCAAGAAGGTCGCATCGCCCAGGGCACGCCAGCCGGTCCCCTCGCTTTTCAAAGTTGCTTCGCCGCGGGACATACTCCCCGTGAGCACGATCGCCCGAGCGCTGGAACCTGCCGCGCCAATGCATAACCGCAATCCTTCGCTGACAATAAGCGCCTTCGCGGCTTCGCTGTCCCCGGTCAGGGGATCAGTTGCACTTACTGCGTAATCGACTACACCTGACGTAGTGATGATCATTTCCTGTTTCATTGAAAGGAGATTGAACGGAAAAACAAAGAGAATTGCTCGCACTAAATGGCGGCCAGCTGGGGTCTGAACAGAATGGATAAGAGCTTTAGGCCGCTGTCTCTTTAGCGCAGTTAGAGAGGGACCGCGCGGTGCTTGGCAAAGCGAGTTTGTAACCCCGCGCTTTTCCCCGGCTCCACGCCCGGAACGGTTGCAGCGAGCCACGCTTCACAGATCCAATGGCCGCCATGACGATATACCCGATCTGCAGCCAGGCGAAGCAGAGGTCATCGCGCAAGTCACGGTTCCAGTTTCGTCCGCGCATATATGCGCTGGATTGTGCATGTTCGTCGAGCCAGTGCGCTGTAGTTCGTCCGATATCGCTCCGCTTGTGAAACAGCCTGGCTTTAGGCGCGATCACCAAGACGGCGCCGAGAGGCAAACGCGCGCAAAAATCGATGTCTTCGGCAATGCAAGCACCGGTAAGATTGGAGTCGAAGCGCAAACAATCGTATCGCAGATGCGCGAAAGCTCATCACGGCGCCAGTAAACTGTTTCACGCGCTGTACGCCGCGATCGCGTAGATGATTTGCATGCCAGTAGATGTGCTGACGATCGTCGTGAAATGCGCCTCTCATAAATACCTTCTCGAATAAGCGCCTCGACAGGAGTGGTCGCGTGTAATTTGTAAAGATTCCTGACACCCCGGTAATTGTCGGCGAATATGCGCGCACCAGCTCTTCTATGTATTCCGGTTCGAGAATTACGTCATCATCCAGGAACACCCAAATATCTCCCGTCGCTCGATCCGTAGCGACATTACGTGCTGCTGCGAGACCCGAAAGGTACGGGGCATAAATGTACGTGAGCGGAACCCGAAAGGCCGATGATTCCAATGCAGGGCTGGAACTTTGATCCACCACAATGATCTCCTCCGGCCCGTGCGTCTGCATCAACACACTGTCTAGCGTGCGCCGTAGGTCCTCGGCACGATTCTTCGTCGGAATGATAACCGAGATCTTCAGTGGGGCTGTGGGTTGCTGGCTCTGTGTTTCCTTGGTTGCCATACGTTGTGTCACTTTCAAGAGAGGTTAGCTTTGGTGCTCTGAGGCTCAAAGGCGGGAGAACGGCGCAGCGCAGGCCAACCTAAATGCTGGCGGGCGTATTCTGTCAACCATTCACGTTCTACCCTCGTTAATCCGAGGGACCAGGTTGCCGCGAGGAAGACTACCGATTGAGCGAGCACGGCCCCGATGAGCGAGATGAAAGTTAAGTCAGCTGCCGGCGGTAATTTTCTGGGCAACTGCAAAGAAAAGCACACCGACCAGCAATGGCCGGGCCAGACCGCCGCGCAGATATTCCCATGCACTCATCTCGGCAGCCCTCAACGCATACCAGAGCTGAATGAGTACTTTGACGACCAGCATGGGGACAATGGTTCCCATTGCGACACCGATCAAACCATGTGAGCGGCCCCAAATGATACTGAGCACAACATTCGCAATTCCTTCTGCGATTGTCCACCAACCGAGAGGCCCATGCTGGCCTTTGGCAATCACAATGAGCAGCGCAGAGTGCTGGGTTAAAGTGATCATGTATCCGAACGCCAAGACCGCGACCAAGGGGTACGCGGAAACGAGTTCTTCACCCAGCCAGAGGTGTAACAGCATACGGCCGTCTGCCAGCAGCAAAACTCCGCCAAGAATGGAAAGGAGCGCTAATAATCGCGTTGAGCGGAGTAGAAGAGCACGCAATTCTATCTGCCGGCATGCTCCGTTCAGTTCGGTCATTGCGCCGAAGACTGGCCCGCCGGCCGCTATCACAACAGAACGAAAGCACTCTATCAGGCGAGTGGCCACGTTGAAGGGTGTCACTAAGCCCACGGCCAACACGGAAGCAATTACAGCGGAATCGGAATAGAACCGGAGATAATCGCCGAGTGACACGAGCAACGACCGCATACTGAATCCGAATAACTCGCGAATGCGGCCTGAGGTCGCAAGATGGAAAGTAATCTGAACACGCGGATCGGCAGCAAACAAAAAGATTATGTGCTGCCCCAAAGACAAGAATGCAACCGCGAGCGTTGCAATTGCGATGGCCAGAATGCCATATCCCAGCTTGAGAAGGACCAGCATGACAATGGCGCGAGTAACAGTGTTGGCAATTCCCGCCGCATTGTATAAATCCCAGCGGTTATGCGCGGAGATATAGGTAGCCAGCATGCGTGTCGGAAACATCACCGCGATACTGGTACCCAGCAGGAATAATAACCAACCGTAGAGTTTAGGCGTTGCACCCTGAACATGGATGAACCGGGGCGCCTGGCACGCTAACCCGATGGAAAGCGTGCAGATAAGCACAGCAATGCCAGTGACGAGCAACAGCGCCGAACTGAATGTCCGATCCACTTCTTCACGCAGGGATTCACCCCGAAACAAAGAAACATATCGAAACATGGCCGAGCGCATGCCGAGATCGAGTAAGCCGTAATAATCGAGGACGGAGCCGGCGAGAACCCACACGCCATAATCAACAGCGCCCAGATGGTGCACCATTACCGGCGTAAGCAGGGCAGTGCTCGCTGCCAGCACCAGCAACCCAAACCAATTCGAAAGAATGCTGCGAGTCATAACGTTAAGAAGAGTGGTCTTGTAAGCTTTCTCGGTCTGGATGGAGGACAGCCGTAGTTCCGGCCCGGTTTGCTACCCGGAAGAGGAGCTGACGATGTTTCAAGCAGGTTGAGTAGTGAACCTATGGCGTTGCGTTCCCTGGCCGTGAGCGCAATCGCACAACTCTAGATACATCTTCTCGGTGCAGCTGACTTGCTGCTCGAGAGTAAAGTGGCGGCAAAATCGTTTCCGGGCAGCCTGGCCCATCTGCACGCGTCTGGCCGAATCGCCCAGCAGTAGAGCGAGCGCATCGGCGAGACTGCTTGAATTTCCCGGCGGCACCAGCAGCCCGTCGACGCCATTTTGTATCGCTTCAGGAATGCCGCCAACGTTTGTCGCCACCGTAGGCAGCCCGGAAGCCATTGCCTCGAGTACTGTCAAAGGAAAACCTTCATAAAACGTGGGCAGAACATTGATATCGGCCGCAGCAAGCCATTCCGACACATTCGGTCGATAACCCTCGAAACGGACACAACGCGCCAGACCAAACTCCTCGCAATAGGCCCGCAGTTCTGGTTCTCGTTCTCCTTCTCCGAGGCAGATCAACTTCAATTCTGGGTAGGAGCGCAAGAGTTGGCGCATCGCTTCCAAAAGAATAAGGTGGCCTTTGCCGGCGTGGAAGCGAGCGACGACGACAAGAAGTAAGTCGCTTTGTGAAAACCCCAGTGAATGGCGGATGGTTTTACGGGCTTCTCGCGGGACGGCAAAGCGACGGGTATCCACTCCGTTGTGAATGATGGAGATCTTTTTGCCTGGTACGCGTTTTCTAACTTCGAGAAACCGGGCGTCAGAGCCGCATACGGCGACATAGCGTGAAATGAACCGAGTCGTTGCGCGATCCGCTACACAATTTGCTTTCCAACCAGTGCGCCAGGCCTCGGTTCCGTGCAGGGTCTCGACAATGGCTGGAACGCGGCATGCCCACGCGATCGGACTTGCAAACAGGCTGCTCCAAAACATGTGCGAGTGTACGAGATCAAATTGTTCTCGACGAAGTAGCCTGGCAAAGCGCAGACCGGAGGCAACGTGCCTTGGCGTCGAAAGCGCAAGAGGCGTGACGGCAATATCCGAACCGATGGCGTCTCTGAAACGTCCATACAGCGCCGGATCGCATACCAAATGCACCCGAAACAGCCTACGCGAAAGATTGCCCAGGAGATCACAGATGTGCCGCTCGACTCCACCCCATAAGGTTGAGTTAGTGAAGTGCAGCATCGAAATGCGATCGTCAGTTGACCGCTGGTTATCGATAAATGACATGTCTTGAAAACGCCGTTGTAGAAACAGACTTGACTTCCACCGGTTGTGTACCGGGGCTCAGTTTCTGTGGTGTGACTGAAAGCGGCCTCTCGACCGATAGATATAGGATAATGGCGCTCACCCAGCTCGCGACTAATCCGAGAGCTATACCACAAACGTAAATCAACACCGGATATCGTGTGAACCCAATCCGCGCAAGCAAGGTGGCCACGCCCTTCAATGCTATCCCATGTACCAAGTAGTACGAGTAACTTATGTTACCCCAATATCGAAGCGGCTTCCAGATACACAGTTTGTGCACAACACCGCGATATTCCAGTGCACAGAAGACAAAAAAGAAAAGAGCAGCGCTCATCAGCGCGGCGGACGGCACTCCACTGGAAAGCGCTCCCGTCTCTCTCGACCGCAGGGCAAAATGGTAACTGGCTAGGAGCACGAGCGCAAGGATCGATATAACCTGCCCCGTTCGGGAGAGCAGTGACTTAAGCCATCCGCCCCGAGCGATTTCCTGTAGCAGCATGCCGGAGAGAAAGGACAACATCCTGATGTGAGCGCCATGCAGAAACAACGCTTCAAGCGCCGAGAACAAGACCCACATTGCGCTTAGAAGTGCTACCCGGCGAATCTTACGGCCGCTGTGCCGTCCCAGGATAAAGACGACGAAAGGTACAAGAAGATAAAAAGCAAACTCAAAGCTGAGACTCCAGGCGACTGTGACGATAGGCGTAATTGAAAAAAGCCCAGGCAAAAACACAAGGTTTGCGAGAATGTACGTCACGGCTGCCGACGTGTGCACGGGGATTCTGCTCTGCGAGGGAAACACGATCGAGAGCACCAAGTAGCAGCTCAGAACGGCCAGAAAAGCAGGATAAATGCGCTTTACTCGCCGTAGCAGAAACATCATATACGGAACTTGCTTGTGGACCAGCGCGCCGTAAATAAGGAACCCGCTCAAAAGAAAAAATAAGTCCACCCCGACGTTTCCGGTCTGGCCAAGGTATTCTGAGATCCGGAACAAAGGAACATTGTTAGCAACGTACGGCCCGAAGAACCCATGCGCATGAACAAAGAACACAGCCAAGACGGCGAGCCCCCGCAGCCCTTCCATCGGCAGCAGTCGCGTCTTTCCGCCGGCGGTCTCGAACCAGTTCTTTGCAGTGCGGCTAATCGTTTGCTGCAGAGTTCTCGTTGATGTCATTCTGTGTCGTTAAAGTCGCTCGGTATGCTCTCGAGCGGAAGATGCCCAACATGGCTCACTTACTGATTCATTGCCGTAGAGCCGGGTAGCGCGGTCCAGCCATTATCATCGAAGTAACGTTGGGACAAACTCGACGCCGGCGTCGAAACGGCGCACGCTTGTTCGGCCATCCCGCCTTCCCGCGAAAAATCGCGCAGTAGGGTTGGAATGGTGGCGGCTAAGGCTGTGATTATCCAAAACGGCTTCTGGTATTCTGCGGAAACAAAGATCGCCGCTGCCGCGAAGCCCAGCAAACCGGCTTGCATCGCCTGGCCGACATACTGCAGGAGGAAATCACCGGTCCGCTTCCCTTGACTGCGCAACTTGCCCGCGGAGAATAACGCGCCGATTACCACTGCGCAGTACGCGAGAAATCCGGGGATTCCCAACTCGGCCGCAACTTCCAGGAAGGTATTGCATGCGATGCCTTTGAAACCTTCCGCCACTTTCGATAGCTGACTGCCCTGTGAAATTCCCCAACCCTATGCCGGTTAGCGGGTGATTAGAGATCATGTCCAGCCCCGCGCTCCAAAATTCCCGCCGCACTTGAGCCCCCACGTAATCGCCATAATTGGGGTGCAACATGCGCTGCAAAGGAGATGCTGGAGCGAATAGCAGCATCGGCAGCAATAAAACTGCGATGGCAATCGCCGGGCCGCGTGATTGGCCCGAGTACACGATCAGATAGAGAATAACTACGCACAGCCCTACCAGGCCGCCACGAGAGGACGCGAGCGTAAAAGCCACCAGCATGACCAGCAAGCACGCCGCACAGAACCAGCGCCGCCAAGGCGAGACTTTTACCTTCACGAAATACGCGGCCATCGGCAGCACCAGCAGCATGCATGTAGCAAAGTAATTTGCGTCGCCCGCGATGTACCCCGGCCGTAAATCGGTGCCGCCCGAGGCCTGAAACTCGCGAAGGACATACAGGGACGTTAACGCCTCTCCGGCAATTGCTGCGAGCAACGTGTTTTGCAGCCGTTCATATGTATCCACAACACATATCGTTGTGAAGAACAGCGGCAAGTAATTGAAGTACATGAAGAGCGGGTTAAACGTGAGGCTCTCTGTCCTGCTGAGAGTGTTATAAGAAACGGTTGCGAGAACCAGCAGTATAAGATAAGAACGAACTTCCCAGCTGCGGAAGAAGACCGGCGATGTCGGCCGTGAGAGCAAGCGAAAGCATGCGTAAGCACAGCAAACGATGCCCAGCCATTTAACCACTGTGAGGCCTGCAAACGGCGCCTCAAAGAGTGGGTGATTCGGCATTGGCGAGATCAGCACCAGGATGTAGAAAAAGATCATTGTGTGCTTCAGTACAGTTCCGGACCGCCGTTCCAGGCCAGGCGGTATCAACAGTTTGAAGTTAAAGCTGCGGAGCGGTCCGATGTCTGACGTACCGAACGAAGATGTTGGGGCGTTCGCGCTCAAGCGAATTGACATACTGGATGGTTTGCCGATGCACCGGCGCTCGTTCGATGTTTTGGCATCCGCGAATACCTGCCCATAGCCCCTCGAGAAACGTTGAGAAGTGTCCTGTACGCAAAGCAAAGCAAGCCATCATAGCCAGCCGGAATGACACAAAACGTAAACCTGCCCAGAGTGGGTAATCCCTGTAAGCGACCCAGATGTAATTACGAGTAAATAGAAAGTGTGGGCGAGCCTTCGCGCGACCGTCCGGCGACATTAAATGAGACACCTGAATTTCAGGAGTGTAAAGAATTCGATAGCCCTTATCCAGAATTCGCAGGCCAAGGTCCCATCCTTCGTGGTAGACAAACAGTGGCTCGAAGTACAAACCGGCCTGCTCGAAGACCTCACGGCGGTAGGCCGCCGCGCCTTCAACAAAGAAGTGGGTCGGGAAGCTCTTATCTGCAAACTCACGCCAATCTTTCGGATGGCACCACTCGCGAAGACGGAGCCTCCCGGTCTGCGGATCGCGAAGTTGAAATGCAAGCACATGATAGTCGGGCTGCTCTTGAAAGACGCGAACTACCTTATCAAGTGCGTCAGGGCCCAAAAAGCTGACATCGTTATCCAAAGTGATCAGAAGTTCGCCGTGAGCCGCTCGGATGCCTGCATTTCTCCCACCACATGCACCAAGATTAGCCTCAAGCGCAATGAGCTGTACATCAGGTCCATACTTAGTTACCATCGCGGCCACGTCCTCTTCTGAGTGATTGTCGACCACAATGACTTCTTTGTTTGGATACTCTTGAGCAAGTACTGACTGGAGGGTTTGCTCCAAGGCAGTCAAACGTTTGTAATTCAGAATGACAATGCTTACTAGAGGCGTTAACATAGCTTTCATACTATTAGATTTAGTTGGTAGCTGAGGTAAGGGCCCCAAAACCAATGGCCAGTATTGTTAGCCGGCTTGCGGGTTGGAACCCCGGGATAACTCCGCAATGTTCCAGGTGGCGAACGTCTTACGGCGGCACGCATCGATGACACCTACAAATACCGCCACATTGGCCAGCAGGAAGACGAATGGCAGCCGCAGCAAACCCGTGAAGCGGGATTGCCCGCGCCGCCACGCGCCCAGGATCGCGAGACCATAAAAGGCGATTTGCAAACTCAAGATCGCCGCAAAAAAAGACTCATGCCGCAAGAGAAAGTTCGAGGCAAGCGCACCCGCCAATGGAACCACTGTTAGCC
This sequence comes from uncultured Acidobacteriaceae bacterium, assembly GCA_963842195.1. Classification (GTDB taxonomy): domain Bacteria; phylum Acidobacteriota; class Terriglobia; order Bryobacterales; family Bryobacteraceae; genus Bog-105. The sequence goes on along the minus strand of CAWJFN010000013.1, from coordinate 64,538 downwards.
AGCGCAGAAATTTCCGGGATACGAACTGCCATAGCCGCAATCCACGCACCTGCTGCCGCAGCCGCCACATGGCTAGAGCGCCTTGTGCTGCGATTCGCCGCCTCCGGCGGAATTCCTCCGCCTCCGAAGTGGTACAGCGCTCGAACGATCGTGCCTGCGGTTCGTAAATAATCGCCGAGCCCGCGTAACCCGTACGTACGGCGTGTTCCAGGTCATTGGCGAGATCAGGGTCGAGTTCCGTAAATAGGCTGCGTCGCAAGCAGTAAACCGATCCGTCACACACCAGGACGGATCCCAGTTTGCTCTCCAGGCAATTGATCGTGGACTCGTACTCAAGGTAAGCGTTGCTGCCGGCTGTCATGGTCGAGGCTTTGGGGTCGGCTACGTTGCATTCCATTCCGGTCACACAGCCCACTCGCAGATCCGCGAAGTGACGTACCATCGTCTTTAAAGATTGCGGTTCAATGTGCGTATTCGCGTCGGTAAAGAAAAGAAGTTCGCCCTGTGCCAGTCGCGCCAAGCGATTCAAAGTAGCATTTTTCCCGGCGCGTTCCTGATTGCGTACCAGCCTGACGCGGACATCATCAACTGATCGGACGATTTCGTCCGTGCCATCGCTCGAAGCGTCGGATCCGACCAGCACTTGTAACCGATCCGCAGGATAATCCCAAGCCAGAGTTTGCGCTACTTTCCACCCAATGTCCTTTCCCTCATTGCGTGCGGCGATGAGCACACTTACGGTGGGATAGCAGTTATCCACAGCTCGCGAGCGAAAGGAGCGGATCCAGGACAGCGCAGCGAGCATGAGCGGATAGCCAATCCACACGTAACCCAACCACGCAACGCTCAACCAGAATAACTCTGCTGCAACCGTCATCGCCCGCCTCGTCCAAGCAGCAAGACTTTGAATGTCTTCATTACTGTCATCAAGTCCAATCCCAGTGACATGTTCTTTATGTAGAACAAGTCGTAAGAGAGTTTCTCTGCGTTATCTTCCACGGTAGCGTTGTAACCTCGATGCACTTGAGCCCAACCGGTAGTGCCTGGCCGTACCATCCAGCGCTGGCGATAATAAGGGATTTGCTCCACCAGTTCGGCTTCTTGATCCGGCACGAAAGGCCTCGGGCCGACAAAATACATGTCGCCTTTCAAGATGTTCAGCAATTGCGGCATTTCGTCCAGACGAAAGCGTCGAAGCCACTTGCCGACACGCGTGCAGCGAGGGTCATCTACCGTGGCGGGCGCGGACGCCGCTGCAAGCTCCGACCCCTCTTTCATCGATCGGAATTTGAATACAGTGAAATAACGACCGTTTTCCCCGACACGCGTTTGGCGGAAGATCGCCGGCCCTTTAGAATCCAGCCGTATCAGAGCGGCAATCATCAGCATGAATGGGAAGGCGACAACGAGGGCGATGGAGGCAAAGAACATCGACAAACATCGATTGAGAACACGTGTAAGCCAGGACTTCCGAAAATTACGCGAGAATAGTAATGAGCTGAGGCTGAAAGTACCTAGCCAGACCTTTCCCGTCAGTCGTTCGTACAACTCCGCACCGTCTTCAACACTGAAACCGACAGCTTTAAGCGCTATCAGTCTTTCCACAGGGAAACAGCCGCGGCGTTGTCCGATGGCAATGATAATCCGACGGACGCTGCCGCATTCAGCCATCTTCCAGATCAGGTCGGGTGAGCCAAAGTTAGGCACGCCCGCGAATGTGTCGCCGTTGTAGTCAGAATCGACAACGCCGAGCACGCGAATCCCTATGTCTGGGCGCCGTCGCAACTCGCGAATGATATTGGCCGCCAGTGGCCCAGCGCCCCATACAACAGCCGGTTCACTAAGAATGGGCAGACAGACTAGCTCAGCGAACAAATAACGTGATGTCGCGAGCGTGACGGCGACCAACAATATGCCGATCAACACCGCCGCAGAATGGATCTGCACCGCCATAAAACCCTGCCGGAGCGCTGCGATGATCAACATCGTCAGCCCTAACGCCTGAAGCAGCCGTGAAAAACTATGTGCCCGGTGTGTTGTGATTTGCGGTTCGTACAAGTCTAAGCAGTACATACAGAGCAAAGTCACAGTCCCGACAAACGCAACCGGCACGTATATGGCGGGCGCCCAAAAGACAGGGTGCGCAACGACGGCCGGGTACGTCAAAAACAGGGCCGCAAAGATGAGCAGAGCCTCAGAAATTCCGAGCGCTACAGTGCGTAGAGGAACTGGTGTGTTAAAGATGCGAATCAAAGACTTCTGTCCCTGAGGTTATGTACGAAATCGCACGATGCGCGTAGTTCTGGTGGACGCAGGCGGTGAGTTGTTACTGACCGCCAAAGGGCCGGCCGCGATCTCACTTTTCGCGAGCAATCGCCAATGTTCGCGCCGCGATCCAGGGCCTCGTTTTCCGGCGATTACTGGCGAGAACAGTGAATCTTGTCACGAGCAAGACCGATTAATAGTCGGCCAGCTTATAAAGCTGCCCACGCTGTAAGACTCTTTCTGCGGCAGGCCAGTAATATGCGTTCAGGCCAGTGAGCCCCTACATGACGAACTCGTGCGAGCCATGATTCTGAGCTGCAGCCGAATAAGCGGCCGGAGCTCCTTCGGGTGCTTTTCTGTATAGTTTCGAAGATATCGCAGGTTCGCATAGGACAGGTGTGTGCGAATTTTCCGTCCTGTCCGCTCTTGGCAAGTGGCGGCGCAAGAGGGTACCAAACACAAAGAACAGTAAACCCACGGTGACGAGAATACCGGCGTGTGAGCTGTTGCGGATGAAATCGACGAGCTCATACCCACTCGTGTGCAACAGCGATACGCAATAAGAAAGCATTCCGAATCTCCTCTTCAGTCCCACTTCTCTCGTTCAGTTGTTTACCTTCGCCGCTTCACATTCTGAGTCCTTCAGTTTGCGAACGTACCGTCCATAGTAGCTATCCTGGCCGGCGCTACTCGAGTGATTGACTACGACTCCAACGATCCTTGATTTATCCAGGCTCTCTAGTCCACGCTTCAGTTCGCGCTTCTTTGTCCTGCCTTTGCGTGTAACGAAGAGTACGCCATCAACCGCCCGAGACCACACGCTCGCATCCGCCAATGGAAGGACAGGCGGAGAGTCGATCAAAATCCAGTCGAACGAAGAGGATAAGGCGTCCAGGTTTTCCGCCAGTTGGCTTGGTTGCATGGCCTCAACGGAAATCTCAGAATCATTGCCACTCGGCAGGAACCACAGGCCCAGGTCCTCAATATGATGTATAGCGTTGGACAACTTTATCTGGCCCAGCAGGCATTCGCTTAGCCCAGGAGCATTTCCCACACCAAGATTCGTGCCCAGAACCGGCCGGCGCAGGTCGCCATCAATCAACAACACTCTCTGTTTTCGCCCGCGGGATAGCGTAATAGCCAAATTTGCAGATACAAAGCTCTTTCCCTCTTCCGGGACTGTACTGGTGATCAGCAATTTCTTGAGGCGGCGGCGTTGTTGAAGCTGCCTCATTTGCAAAGCCAAAAAACGAAACCTTTCGGCACCAAAAGTCCACGGTCCAGTCGAGGCGATGAGGCGACCCTCCGGCGGGATAGCAGAATGTATCTTAGAGCTCGCCTGAAACGCGTCAGTTAGATCCTGCCCTGCCTTGATGTCCCGCTCTCTTGCCCACAGCGCCTCCGTTGTCGCCAGGCGGCGCCCGGGCGCAAGGTTGCCAGTGCGGTTGAGTTCCGCTTGTTGAACGGTTTCAAATATCCAACTCATAGTCTTTGGTCTCCCACCAACGGTGCGCTTGCGCGCTTATGCGTCAGTGCTTCAGGTAATTGAAGGCAGTACCGGCTATCATCACCAGCAGAACTGCAGTCCCCATTGATGCTGCCAGCCATCTCGTTCGTTTCTGTTTGCTCTCGTCGGCAGCACTGAGAATTGGGGGAAGCTCTATGAGCACGTCGGTTGGAAGCAATTTCTTTATGTCAGCTTCCTTGAAAATACGATCGTCCGCGAACTCCGATAACACGAGACCGGCTATCCCGAAAACAAGGCCGGCAAAGGACGCCAGGCATGCCATCTTCAAGCGATCTGGTGAATATGGCTTCGTAGGAAGGCTAGGCGGATCGATCACACGAAAAGTTTCGCCCTGCTGTTCCTTCTCTAGCGCGGTGGCCAGTTCGGATTGGTTTTTCTTGGCAAGCAGGGACTCGTAGTCGCTGCGCGACTGGTCGTAGTCACGGGTGATATCAGCCAACTGCTGCTCGCGTACAGGCGTCCGGTTGAGGCGCCCTTGATATTGGGCGATTGAGGCTTCGAGATCTTTCGTGGCTGCTTGGCGATTGGCAATCTCAATCTGATTCGCCTGCAGTTGGCTCCGCATCTCTAACAGCGCGCCGCTTGTACGGCCGTCAGCGTACGTGGCGGCCCCTGGACTGCCGGCTTGTAGCCGCTGTGGTTTGGCCGCCGCTGCGAGCTCAGTCTTCAGTCTTTCTTTCGTTCTCTCCGCATTCGCAATTTCCACTTTTACTTTTCGTATATCTGGATGCCTGTCCGTGTAGTGCGAGCTGAGGTCGGCAAGCTGGGCCCGCAATCCGTCCAGTTGGCGATCTACGGCCGATAACCCCAGAGGATCATCTGAATTTCCAACCGTCGCGGGTGCCTGCTGCGTTGCATACTGAGAAAGAAGTGATTGTAGATAGGTATTCTGCTGCTTCGCACGACCGAGTGCATCCTGCTCCGCCTGGAGCTGGGATTGCAATCCGGTGAGTATCTGCATATTGCTCTGCAGTTGACCAGGCAGTTCTCCCAGAAATTGGTCTTTGTACTTGCGTAGCCGTTCTTCTTGCTGAGCTAGGCTGTTGCGCGCGTCGTCGAGTTGCGACTGCAGGAAGTGCGTGGTCTGTTCTGCCTGTTCCCGGCGAGATTGCAGATTTTCCGTAATGAACAACGTTGTGAGTTCGCTCGTAACGCGCTGCGCAAGCCGCGGATCGCGCGAGGCATAATACACGTTAAATGCGGTGACTTCTTTATCGCCCGTTGAACGCACTAGCTCAACATCGATGTCTTTTCTCATCCGCTGCACCAGGTCGTCCGTAGTCTTGTGCGCACGCTCATCTGAATAGAGATTCAGCTTTTTGATGATTCCTTCCAATCGAGTCCGGCTAAGAATCTGCTGAGTTATGCTGTTCAGTCGTTCCTGCAGATCACTTGTGACAACCGGCACTACATATTGCTGTGGCACTCTCGGCTGCTGCACCAGGATCAGCGTACCCGACCGGTAGACGGTTGGGAGCAGCCAGCTCAGCGTAAAGATTGCGATCCAACCGGCAAACAGTGGAATGAGGAAATACCAGTAGCGGCGGCGTGCTAGCGCCCAGTACTCGTGAAGATCCGGCCTCTCTGCCGGCTTGTTGTATTGCTGTTCGGGCATGTTACCTTCCTAGCGGCCTAGAGAAGTTGTTGGGCAGACACCCACGTACAAACGCTGATTGATACTGGCGACAGGCAAACTTCCAGTACCTCCCGCGGAGCGTTCAATCTGGTCCGCGGTCACGAGCCTCCTAACGGTCTTTCAAACTGATAAGAGAGAGAGATCCAGCTTCGGTTCCGGGTCGCGATGCCGGAGCTTACCGGAACCCAAGCGTAGCGCTGCTCTTCCCGTCCATATCCGATCTGCAGCGTAAAGTGTTCCCGTAAGTGCCGCTCTAGCGAGGTAGAGGCCAGAAATCCGTGACCAGAAGACGTGCCGGTCGCCAAAGGGTTCCAATCCAGCAGTGTGTTATCGGAGTAGGCAACTGCAATCTGGACGCTCATCAGACGCGAGAGTTGATAGCGTGTCGAAACATCAATCGCGTTAGCGCGGACTGCCCCTATGAGTCCCCCGCCACCTTGAACTCGCTTGGTGAAATTCGCTGCGATGCCTGTCCGATCTCCCTGCCAGCGTAATCCTATGCCAATCGCGGGCGACCACGTGGTAAGAGGTTCCGTTGTGAATTCATAGATGGGCTGATAGGTAGTCGAATGTTCGGGACCTGCAGAGGCCGACAGGGATAACCTGCGGAACAGCGTAGCCGAGTAAAAGAGAAGAATGTCCTCCACGTCCGTCTCAGAATTGCCTGGGAAGGCGCTCAGCTTTTCGTACCGATATAGAGCTCCAATGTATCCCGCGCTGGAAATGCGATGGGAGTAGAAGGCCTCGCCTGTTTGGGAACTCGAATTGTATAGTCCAGCCATTTGGGACAGGTTCGGGTATCGAAGATCAAATTGCCGGAATCCAGCGCCAACCATGTCGTTCCGACCGAACTGATAGCCGGCTTCAAGACTGGCTCGGTTCGTCACGATATCGGCAACCGGAATGATTGACAGCGATGTGTATTGCGTCAGATTCAGGCTCCCAGGTGCCGCGCTTCCACCGATTTGATCGAACAGATTAGAGCTCTTATTGAAGTTGTCTTCAAAGCGAATACTGGCGTAAGGAGTGATCCGGTATTCGAACTGGGCATTCAAGTCATGATCAGTGCGATTGAGCGATGTCGCGTGCTGATACATCGTGGACTTGGGATTGTATTCCAAGCTCCATTGTGCGCGGGTGCTTGACTGTGTCAGCGAAATCCACGGACTGATGTAGTAATCAGAGTCAGCAATTGGACTTGAGCTCGTTGATAATACATTGTCATCATGCGAGCCGCCGAAGCTAGCACCGCCGCTTATGTAACTGGCAGCTGAGGGCTCGTCCGAGAGCGAAAGAGAGTAGCCGTTATCACTGACCGGGCTAGGAATGCTCATTCTTTGCTCTTCATACTGGACCGTCACCGGAGCCGCTGCCGAGCCGCTCCCTGGCGCCTGACACCAAGTGAGAGAAGTGCTGCTGAGCATCACCAGAACCCTCAGAACTATTTGTGGCTTCATTGAATTGCTTAGGGAACGATAATCGTATCGAGTGAGCTCAATTTGATGTTCTGCGCCGGGTTGATGCCTTGAATTGCGCTCTTATAATTGAATGAGATCCGCGTTTGGCTTCCATTTCGACTGGGCCGCAGTACGTAGATAGATTTCCGTTTCGCAAAATCTCGCAATCCTCCCGCAACCGCGATCGCATCGAGAACTGTCATGGAGTTTGTAAGTTGGTACGAGCCTGGTCGGACAACCTGGCCGAGGATATTAAAATGTTGGCTCTTCACTTCCTGGACCATAACCGTTACTTCAGGTTCCGAGATGAACGTTTGCAGCTTCCCGGAGATTTCCTGCTGCACTTGCTGGGGCGTCAGTCCACTCGCTTCCACTTCTCCAACCAGTGGAAGCGAGATCTTGCCATCCGGGCGCACCGGGATTGTTCGCGAAATTTCAGGCTCTTTCCAAACATCAATGACAAGAACATCGTCCGGGCCGATAACCAGACTGGCTCCTGTTAGACTTCCGCTTCGCGACGCCGAGTAAGCGGCATTCCCGCTCACCGAACCTAAGTCAAGCGGAGCAGTGCCGAGAGCTAGGGCCCGGGCTGTTGAATCAGCGGGGGCTTGCTGAGCGGGAGCCATCAGGGCGCAACATACACATATCAGACAGTAGATGCCTGTACGCCTAAGTGCAATGGGGATAGTACTTCTTAAATGCGAAGTCATTTCGAATCTGCCGAACTGAAACTGAGATGGATTCAACTTCTATATCGCCTGTACGATGGACTGATCGACGACAACCGACACACCCCGTTGCAGGAGCGCAACAGAGACAACGAATTGATTACGATTGGCTTCCCGCACCAGAACGCCTTCTTTTCCGGCAAGCGTTCCCGCAATGATACGGACACGTTCACCAGACCGGGGGAGCGCTGCAGCTTGGCCGCCAGCGGCAACCGCTAACTGTACGGCCTCAATCTCGCTAACCGGTATTGATGCTGCCTGTCCGCCGAAACCGACGATATATTCAACCGCCCCTCCGCTGAGCACTTTCGACTTGCGCGACAGCTCGAAACGGCAGAAAAGGTAACCTGGAAAAACCGGTTCTGAAACGGTCTTCATCCGATCGCAATATCGTTTGCGGACTAAGCTCTGAGGAAAATATGATTCGATTCCGTAAAATTGCAGTGCCGCAAGCGCCAGCGGTTCTGACCTGGTGCGAACTTTCACGGCATACCAAGCTTCTTCTGACACTTATAACTCCTATAAATTCGGAGATAGGCAGGCTTCGCCCATCTTTGCCCCATCCATGCTTTTCAGCAAAGAACAGAGCCTAACTAATCGCCAGGAAGCAATATAATTTCCTGCCACGCATTCAAATGAACGATGGCTTTTTGCAGTTCTTGGCTTTTGCTTTTGCTTTAGACCGAGTGTAATCGCAATCTGCCAAATTGGTCAATTGATTTGAAAATGCGCGAGTACCTGAAACGGACCGTACCGTGTATCCCATCAGAAAATATCTGATGGCATTTCTCTGAATGTACTCGAATACTTAAATAGGCTCTGAGTTCTGCAGATTTGCGTCATGGAAATCTACGTTCTGGTATGCGTAGATCGAGATTCTGGCGGGAGAATATGGGTAAGCGGCGGGGCCGGCGCAGGCAGCGTGCCCGTGTGGTTGGCTCACGTCACCGGCTTGGTGAACGGCGAACTTCTTTTTTAGAATGAATATCTAATCGCGGAAAACAGGACTTCTGCGCTTTGCATTTGCCGGTGCGATTTCCCGCAGCCACTTTGAAGGTGCTCAAATTATAGCTGGGCTCCCGACCGTGACCTGCCAGTCTTTGAGGCGCTTTCGTTTCTCGACGTAAGGTCGTGTCTTGCTGTCCCGAATCGCCTTAAACATCGAATCTCATCCGAACGCGTTCCGATCCATGGAGTTCTCAACTACCCGCACATTTCTGAGCCTTGGTGGAAAACGAGGTCTTGATCGTACTTTGAGGCGATACACCGAGTACGGCTAGCGGACGCCACTCCCTGGTTGTCTTATAGTGATGTGTCCCGGAATGGCTGTCCAAATTATGGAACGGGCACAACTTGCGAATCCACGAGGGAGTCCCAGATCTTCCCGTACTACTGCAGGCGTGCGAAGCTTTCCAACGGGATCCAGAGCAAGGCTCGAAACGCATGCGCCGTATACCCACACAGATATGAGGTCAGAACCAAGAAGGCAGTAAGTCCGGCGAGCATCGAAGACGTTAGATGCAGCCGCGGCGAGATGATGAACAGCACAGAAACTGCGAGTGTTACAGGCGCGGGCAGCTATCCGTGGTTGCGAGTGAACGAGGCGACCGCGACGCGCCTCCGAAAGAATCTTCTTCGCCGCGAACATAAAGCCACAGTAGGCCTGTTAGCCATCTGTCGCGTGTAAAGCGTTTGTAAACATTCAACTCGCACAATACGAACCGTTAATCGGATCGGATCAAGCACTGCGTCTCGTGCCCCCACACCGAACGAGGCTAAATTGTGAACTTTTTGTTCGTAGGAAGATACCGAGCGAGGTTGATCCTCAAGGAAAAGAGGATGCGCTAGGAATTGTCAAGCTCGTGCTCCGGGGCGAAAATCGGCCCGGAGCGTGGCACAAATGAAATAGGTTCTGATATTCGACGGAGGTAAGGCGGCGGGTGCCTTCCTCGGCATGATTCTGCAGCGGGAGCATTCTAATGCCGCTGACATTGTGTTGATCTACGCAGGTCGCCGCAGTGGAACTCACCTTCTCACGGTACTTATTGCTCCTCATCGTGAGCAAACTCCTCCAGTTCGCGAGGGTTGAGGTCAGAAACTGCCCAGTAAGCCATGTGTGATCGCGTCCAGTAGATTACGTTATAGCCTTTGATCGTCAAAGTGCCAAAACTCGTATCAGGTCCGGTCGTCGGCCAAACAAAAAGGTTGATGATGTGCTTATGCCGGCTGTACAGAAGTGCTGCCACCGGATGTCCATCTACATAATCTAGTCGCCCGCCCGTAAGTGGGAATCCTCTCGCCACCATATCCTTAACGACAGGCGAAAAATCAATCTTTCCGCTGAACCAAGGCTTCACAGTGTGCTGATCCGACGAGGTGACATCGGTCAGGTGGTTCGCCATCAATGAACGGATGTGATCGGATACAACTTGTTGAGCTAATGCTTCAGTGGCAGAAGAGCGCCGAAGCATCTCGACGGAAACGGTCACAATAGCAAGCGCCGCGAGGGCGGTGGTGGCCACCAGAGGCCGCCAGGCATTAGAAATTTCGAATACCGATTTTTACTCTCGCGAGCACCTGTCGTACGAAGTTGCTTACGGATCCTATGCTCCAGCGATTCAGGCGCTTCGAAGTATACGCCGTCCGTTTTTATCGACTGCCGCAAGGCGTCGTATTCGTGGATCGCTGTCCGACATTCGGCACAGCCCTTCAAATGATCTTCGAATTCCAGAGTTCGGACAAAATCCAGCTCGCCGTCAACGTATGCATTCACTAATCCATCTGCGTGCTGACAGCTCATTTCTTTAGCTCCCCGACAGATCCACACAGCCGTATTTGTAGTTCCTTCCGTCCTCGAGACAGGCGCGACATAACTGTTCCTAGTGGAACGTCAGTGATCTGAGCGATTTCTTTATAAGAGAGTTCTTCCAACTCGCGTAAAATCAAAATTTCCCGGTATTCAACAGAGATGGTCTCCATCGCTTGCCGGACCAGTTCTGAATTCGTCTTCTTTATAAGCGCCGCCTCGGGATCAGCGGATGTATCTGCGACGTCCGGACTATTTTCCTGAAATACTGTGACCAGTTCGTGCGGTCGATTTTGACGCAGCCAAGTGAAACACGTGTTCCGGACAATCTTAAGAAGCCACGCGCGCGGGTCGCGGCCGATCTGAAAGGTGTCGAACGAATTCAGAGCCCGAAGATACGCTTCCTGAACGACATCTTCTGCGTCTTGTTCGTTCCGTGTGAGCCAGCGCGCTAGGTTATAAGCGGCATTCAGATGAGGCAAGAGAGTCTCTTCGAAACGGTCACGCTTACCTCTCCATACCGCAATTCCCATTACTTTATTCCAGAAGCTTTCTAAAGACGCGAACCAGGACCCATCACCGCAGCGACCGCCGAATGTTTATCACTTGAGTTTGTCATCCTTTGATGACGTGCACAAGAGAGGAATAGATTCCCCTCCTTTGCAGTATCCACGGTATGAGAGCTTACCACCGCACTCGCCGCTTTCTTTTTGTTTTGGCTCCTCTGCTCCTTGTGCTGATGTGTTCCGTTGCGGTCCATCCTTCCGGCCGGATCAAACAGTCACAAAGGGATGGGGCCTATGCTAATAACCTGACACTCCCGCCCGAGGTCAAAGCCTTGTTTATTCGATCATGCCAGGATTGCCATTCGAGCCAAACCGTTTGGCCCTGGTACAGCTATGTGGCGCCAGTCTCCTGGCTGATTGAGAAGGATGTACGTCGCGGTCGTGATCGCATAAATCTCTCCTACTGGTCGCAATACAGCCTGAACCAGCAGGAGAAGCTGTTGGCTGACATCGCAACGGTTGTGAAAAACCATGAGATGCCGTTGCCGCAATACGCTCTGATGCACCGCAATGCAAAGTTGAGCGACGGCGAAACGGACATGTTGTACCAATGGGCGCGCCGGGAAAGAAGAAAATTGAAGACGCTGAACGCCAGCGCAGAAAAAAGCAAAACTCGAGGGAATATTTCGGGGGCTTACCCAGTATTGCTAGATGAAAGCAGATCGCGAGGACCTTCGCGCGACTTCAAAAAGGAGAAATAGTTTGCCTGATCGAATCAAAGAGAATCTTAACCGGGATGGCGTGGACCGGCGGGGATTCTTACAATGCATGGCTTGGGTAGGTACTGGTGCGGTTTGGACTCTCACCGGAGGCGTTTTGACCTCACGAGCATTCGGCCAGCCTGAAGACGACGCCGAGGCAAAGGGCGATTTCAGCTTTGTGCAGATCAGCGATAGCCATATCGGCTTCAACAAGGAAGCGAACAAGGATGTAACTGCAACCTTGCAAGAAGCGGTAGGAAAGATAAATGCGCTTCAGCGTACGCCGGACTTTCTCATCCACACCGGCGATTTAAGTCATCTCTCGAAGCCCGGCGAATTCGATACCCTCGATCAGGTGCTGCGATCGTGCAACGCTAAGCAGACGTTCTTCGTCCCCGGCGAACACGACATGCTCACCGACAACGGCCAGCAATATCTGCAGCGTTACGGCAAGGATACAAAGGGCGCGGGTTGGTATAGCTTCGATCACAAAGGTGTCCACTTCATTGGCCTGGTGAACGTCGTTGACCTCAAAGCCGGTGGGCTCGGCACACTTGGCGCAGAGCAACTCAGTTGGCTGCAGAAGGATCTCATTGCACGCCCGAGCAGTACTCCGATCGTGATCTTTGCTCACATTCCCCTCTGGACCGTCTACCCCGAGTGGGGCTGGGGCACCGACGACGGGATGAAAGCTCTGTCTTATGTGAAGCGTTTTGGGTCAGTAACCGTGCTAAATGGGCACATTCATCAGGTCATGCAGAAGGTGGAAGGAAATGTCAGCTTCCATACCGCCATGTCCACAGCCTTCCCCCAGCCGAAGCCCGGCACTGCTCCCTCGCCGGGTCCCATGAAGGTTCCCGCCGAGCAGTTACGCGATGTGTTAGGCACCACCCACGTTAGCTACGTCGCTGGAAGCCACACACTTGCGGTCATCGATTCTACTTTGGCCATGGGGTCTGCGCAGCAGGCAACTCTCCGGAATGTCTCTAATGACAACTTGGTCAAGATCGACAATTTTTCGTTCACTCCGAAATCTCTTACCGTGAAAGTGGGTGCGAGTGTTACATGGGTGAACCAGGATGATATCCCGCATAACGTCGTGAGCACCGAGAAGAAATTTTCTTCGCCCGTTCTTGACACGGACCAAAACTTCTCGTTCACTTTTCAGGAGCCGGGTTCCTACCCGTATTACTGCAAAATACATCCCATGATGACCGGAGCCGTTAAGGTCGAGGATGCCCGAGCCGACCGGGCATGATTGTGCTTCATCGTGGCGACCCCCAGCCTATCGCACAGCAATCCGTCGCCGCAGCACCAGCGCCGTTCACCACACCGACACTGAGTGAAAAGTCGTTGTGACGCGCTCGCCCGGTTCTGTGCGCGGTCAGAACAGCAGCTTCATCGAAAACTGAATCTGTCGCTCAGTGTTTGCGGTACTTGTAATAATCCCGAAGTTTCTGTTTCCTAACGTCCGCTGAGGTTGTGCAAACACGACAGAGTTACTAATGTTGAAAGCGTCAGCGCGGAACTCGAGACTGAATCGTTCCTTTATAGGAAACCGTCGCGTTAAAGACAAGTCCAGGTTGTGGAACGAATTCGTCCTTAAACTATTGCGCCCCAAATTGCCGTAAGTTCCTTGAGCCGGTGTGCCAAACGCCGCGGGGTTCAAATAAACCGTTGGGTCCTGCCCGTGTACGTAAACATCGGAACTCAGGAGGTTCGCTCTTTCCACAGTGTTCCCCGTGCCGGACGTATCGCCATTACTCACGGTTACATCGAACGGGGTTCCGGAATGCAGGCTCAGAATACCTCCGAGCTGCCAATTCCCTATCACGTAGTCAGCAAATCGGTTGTGAGTGCTAAAGGACTTGCCATTTCCAATCGGAATGTCGTATACGAAGCTGCCGGAGAAGATATTGGGCAAATCAAATCCCGAGACGCTACGATCCAGGTTGGTGTTATACGGAAATTGGATCTCGCAACCCTCCGCGCCAAAGCTGCCGGAACAGCCATTGTCCATGGACTTGGAGCGCGTATACGAAATGATATAGGTCAAACCGTGCGACTCGCGCTGTTGTAGACGGAATTGGAACGAATTATATTTGCTCTGACCGACACTGCGATCGTAGAACGTGGGTGTGATGTATGGATAGGGGCGACGGGCTGCTTCAGTCGAGACGGGGCCGGGAGTAGGATCCGTATTACCGTATGTACCCTGGTTCAGCCGCAGGTTGTGTGAGCCCACATAAGCAAGAGACAGAACGGTGTTACTACCTAATCCCTGCTCTATGCCAACGTTCCACTGATCGGAATAAGGCATTTTGTAATCGCTTGGATCGACATACCAGTTAACAAAACCAGCACTGAGAAATGGCGTTGGAGCTGGATAAGCTACACCGCCAGAGCCTTGGTTGAAAGGATCCCCAATTGTGGCCTGCACGCCACCGGGATGATTCAGGTTGTTGGCGATAAGCTGACCGACGTCTGGCCAAGTCCCCTCATAATTCTGAGCCAACTGAATTATTGAATTCCAGTTGTCATAGAAGCGGCCGTAACCCATACGAAGTGCGGTCTTGTCGGTTAAGCGGTAGGCTAATCCGACGCGGGGCTGCCAATTACTGTGATCGTTCGTGTAAATAGAGTGGTTCTTGTGTGTGGTTACAGTTACATGAGCCGGCAGCGTACCGCCCGGAATGCACGGGAACCCCTGCGTCGCGCTGCAAGCCGCGGGCACGTTAGCAAGAATGTAAGTTCCGTTGGCAAGATCCAGATCACCTACGTATGCATCAGGGGCAGGCGGATTGCCGTAAATCGGCCAGAGAGTCACATCCCAGCGCAGGCCAAGGTTCAGGGTTAGCCGGGAGCTGATTTTGAACTCATCCTGCAAATATGCGCCGTTCACCCAACCGCCGTGCTCGGTCTCGAGCACGTTTCTTCTGTTTGCGCTATCGGGAAGGCCGAGCAGGAATGAAGCCAGCGCATCGCCTGTGCCGGTCGGGCTCGCCGGGTTTTGCGTTTGCGTCGTAGCGAACGACTCTGATGCATTGTATATGGGAGAGCGGGTATTGTTCGTGGCGAAATTCGCGCCTATTTTAAGAGTGTGCCGGCCCAAAACTTTGGTGAAGCTGCCACCAAAAGTCCAATTGTCCGCGTAATAGGTGTTTTGGATTGACTGGGATGCACCTCCAAGGTATCCGGAAACACCCATCCCGGGAATGAACGGGCCCCGTCCGCCTTGGAAATTGCCTAGAAAATTCGCGGAGACACCTAATTGGACCAATTGACTAGCAAATCCGGCCGGTGCCCCTGGGATATTGCGGCCAGTGTCGGCCTGACCATCGTTGCGTCCGAAGAACGCGTCCATAACAGCCGTTGGGCCAAACGTGTGCGTCTCATGCAAAACCGCATTCCAACCGTAGTCGTTAGCAAAGCTCGTACTGCCAGCATATCCGTTGGATCCGGTTTGCGGCTCATTGTAGTGGGAGACCCGGCCAAAGAGATTATCGTGTTCGCCGAAAGTTTGATCCACGCGAATCTGATAGCTGTCCTGGTTCAGGTGGGTGGGGGTAGCATCAATATAATTGTTTCCGCTGGCCACAGCTGGACCAACAGGGAAATTCGCTTTAGCGTAAGCGACAGCGATTGGATTCAGAAGATTTGCCGGAATCTGGTTGTTAGTAAACGGCAGACCCGTCGTCAGGTTATAAATTCTGTTACTGATTCCACTGAAATCGCCATTCAATTCTGCCTGAGTGGGAGCCAGACCGGTGCTCTGGGATGATCTGCTCTCGCGAAAGCCTTCATAGCCTCCGTAGAAAAAAGTTCGATTCTTCCCGTTAAAGAGCTTCGGAATCCACACCGGGCCGCCGCCGGCGACTCCAAACTGATTTTGCCGTAGAGGATTCCGCTGTTTAACAAAGAAATTGCGCGCGTCAAACTTCTCGTTCCTCAAGAACTCCCAAACGCTGCCGTGATACGCGTTCGTTCCGGACTTGGTCACGACGTTGACGATCCCACCCGGCGCTTGCCCAAATTCAGACAGATCGTTGTGGGATTGAACCTTGAACTCTTGAACTACGTCAATGATCGGAGAAATGTTGTAGTTACCGATAAATGACCCGAGGTCGACGACGCCGTCCATGAGAAACATGTTGCTGCGATTGCGCTGCCCATTTAGCGCAGGGAAGGAGAAAGAACCGATCGCGTTACCCGCAAAGCCGCCGCCTCCGCCCGAGTTTTGGGCCACGCTGACCGGACTCGCGCCCGGCGTGAGAGTCAGTAACTGCGTGAAGTTGCGCCCATTCAGGGGCAACTCCTTCACTGCCTGCTCATTAATGACTGTCCCGAGTTCTGATGTAGACGCTTCGATCGCCACGGCCGTGCCCTCGACCGTAACCGACTGCTGGGTGGCTCCCACCGCAAGAGTGAAATCGTAAGTTGCTGTCTGGTTCACGCTCATCGTGATCCGCTCTTGCGTTATGGAACTAAACCCTGGCTTCGAAACCTTCATCGAGTAGGGCCCAGGTAAGATATCGACAAATACGTAATTGCCGGCCGAATTCGTCACACTTGCTCGCGCCACGGACGTATCAAGATTGGTCAGCGTGATGTCGGCGCCTTCGACCACCGCGCCGCTGGAATCTTTGACGGTACCGTTGATGGTGGCGGAAGACTGCTGCGAGTAAGCTGCAGACGGACTCAACAGGACCGCAACGACCACCAGGAGACTAGCGAGAAAATTGAAAGACTTGACGGGTGAAAAAAAGCGCAACATGATCCCTCTCCCACGGCTTGCCCGTGAACCGCCACAACCAGGCATGTTACCGCTTACAGGCGGTAAAGTACTGCCACAGTATCACAAGAAAAAGGTCCCGGCAATACCTTTTCTCCTGCCGCTGTTATTGTCTTGCCCCGGCCGCGTTGCTCTTCACTTCGGCCACCGTCTTGAGCGCTCTCGTTATGTCGGCATCTTGCGGCTTCAGCGCCTGGGCCATCAGCAAGTCCCTCTGTCCGGCTTGAACGTCACCTGACTTGCACTCAATCAATCCGAGGTCTTTGTGTAGATCTCCCTTTAACGCGCAGTCGCCGCACTGCGCGACCGCATCCCGGAGCTGCGAAGCCGCCTCCTGATAGTCTCCTCGCTTCGCCGAGGCGACACCGAGATTTGCCAAAGTTTGTACCTCGCCCGTGAGTTGCTTTTTTTTCTGCAGCGCCGCAAAGCGCTCGCCGAGCAGCTTCCCTTGTTCGGGATTCGCCTTGGCGGTTGCCCGCCAAAGGCTAAATAGGGCTTGCAATTGGTCGGGATCTGAATCCAAGGCTTCCTTCCATGCGGCTATCGCGTCATCCGTTTTCCCCAGCTTCTGCAGGTTCTGACCCAGCAGCAAGTAGCCGTCGGCGCTCCGGGGTTGCAGCGTCAGGAATCTTTGAAGCGCAATGACCGCGTCCCCGTGCTCGCCCAGTTTGGAATGAGCCAGTCCCAGCAAATAGAAGGGCACGGGATAATTTGGCGCTCGCCGGCAGGCTTCCGTCAGCTCCGGAACCGCCTCGGCATAACGTTTCAGGTCCACCAGAACTCGCCCTCGGTTGTAACGCGGCGCCGCCGCCTCGGGCGACAACTGCTCAGCCGTAGAAAACTCGGACAGCGCTTCCTCCGATCGGTAACTATCCGCAAGTGCGATGCCCAGATTGAGGTGCGCCTCCGCAGAAGCAGGCTGCAGTTTAGTTACTCGCCGGAACATCTCAATTGCCTCATCCGGTTTACCTGACTTCTGCGCGATCATTCCCAGTCCGGTGAGCGCAGTAACATTATCAGGTGCAAGATCCACCGCCTTGCGCAGCTTGTCGTCTGCTTCCGTGAGCCGCCCCTCGCCCGCAAGAATCAATCCGAGGTTGAGGAAGGCCTCCGTCAACCGCGCATCGTTCTCTGTCGCTTTCCGCAGCAAATCTTCTGCCTCTTTCGTGCGTCCCAATCTGCCATACAGAACGCCAAGATTGCTCTGAGCCGCGGCAAATTGCGGATCAAGCTCAATGGCCTTACGAAAATGCTCTTCCGCATCTGCGGTTTTGTTTTCTGCGGCATCGAGCAGCCCCAGCTGGTTCTGCGCTAACTTTAGCCCCGCGTCCAATGCAAGGGCCTTTTCCAGAGCCTGTCGCTCGGTCGCACTGTCGTGCATCTCATCCAATGCGATGGACAGATTAAACCAGGTCTTGGCATTGTTCGGATCAAGCTTCAGCGCCTCCCGATATTTCTCGGCTGCCCCTTTCCAC
Source organism: uncultured Acidobacteriaceae bacterium (assembly GCA_963842195.1). Taxonomy (GTDB): domain Bacteria; phylum Acidobacteriota; class Terriglobia; order Bryobacterales; family Bryobacteraceae; genus Bog-105. The sequence goes on along the minus strand of CAWJFN010000013.1, from coordinate 46,584 downwards.
TCGCCCTTTGCTAAAAGCTGGTTGGCCGTATTCCCCGTTGCCGCAGCAATATTCTCGTCCACCGAGCGTTGCTTCTCGTGCCGAAACTCGTCCAGCTCGGCAGTCGCCTCCTCTGGCCGGTTGAGTGCTTTCAAGACGCTTGCCAGCTGAAACTTCGCTTCGGCCGAATCGGGCTGCAGCTTCAAGGCTCTTTGAAAACGAGGCAACGCCTCCTGCGGCTTTTGCTGCCGAGCAAGAACGAAACCGAGATCGTATTCGACTCCGTACGCTTGCGCATTGCCACGCTCCGCCGTTCGCAGCTCGCGCTCTGCTTCCGGATAGCGCGCCAGACCGCGATAAATGCTTCCGAGTAAGTAATGTCCTTCGTAATCTTTCGGCCGATTCTTCACATACTCTTCAGCAAATGGAAGAGCCGTGTCATAGTTCGCAATGCTTACTTCCGCCTTTACCAAGGCCAGCCGCGTTACATCGTTTGCCGGCTCCAGCTTCAACGCAGCCGCGTATTCATCGGCCGCTTCCCGGAAACGTTTGCCGTCTGCATAGATAGTTGCTAAATTGAAATGCGCGCTCGCCAACTGCGGAGCAGTCTCACACAGTCTTGTCAAAATCGCGATTGCACCTGTGGTGTCGCCGTTCTTGGCCTGGGCGACCGCCAGTTCGACCTTCAGTTCAGGATCAGCGGGGGCCAAAGCGATCGCCTGATTCCATTCTTCGATCGCCAGTCCATAGCGGCTTTCGGCGCTGTATACTTGCGCCAAACGATCCAGACTGTCCACTGAATGCGGATCGGATGCCAATGCCAACTTCAGTTCGTGTTCGGCCTCATCTAAGTGCCCGGCGGCCTGCAGCGCCGTAGCGAGCGCATTCCGCGTCTGCACAGCGTCGGGCTTCAGCTTCAATGCTTCCCGGAACTGCAACACCGCACGTTCGGGCTGATTTGCTTCGATCAGCGCTAAGCCAAAGTTGAAGCGCGTTTGCCACGAACTGGGATCCAGCTTCAAAGCGCTCTCAAAGGCCGTTATCGCGCAAGACAAGCGATGTTGTTGAGCAAATGAAGCTCCCAATGCGTTGTATGCATCTGCGGAAGGCGAATTCTTGATCGCGCGCTCTATCTCCGGCGGTCCGGAACACTGGCTGCGTGCCGCTATCGTCAGCATCAGCCCTATCGCGCACGGCGCTAAAATAAGCTTCATTTCACTTACTCACTCGCGCCAGCATGTTCCGCATAAACGTATCTCCCGGAAACTGATCCACATAGCGCAACATGGCGGCCTGCGCTTCCGGATATCGCTTCAGGTTGATGTACGTCAGAATCAACGTTTTTTGCGTAACCGCATTGAAGGGCTCAATTTCTGCCGCTCTCTTCAGATAATTTAGCGCTTCGGTCTCACGTCCCAGATGCGAAAGAGCGGAGCTGAGATCGGTGTACACCACCGCTTCATCTAACGGCAGGGCTAAAGTCAGATGCTCTACGGCATCATCGTAGTGCGATTCGGCCAATGCCTTGTGGCCGAGCGCCTCCTGCACGATTGGCTCCTTCGAAGCAGTCGCGCCTAGGCGCTCGAGGAGTTTTCCATACAAGCTCTCGTACTTTGGATCCCGCCCGGCTAATTCTCCATAAGCCCGCAGCAGCATAACGTCAGAAATAGCAACGGGTTGTCCCGGTGGCTGGTTGATCAAGATGAGATTCGCGACCAACTGCTGTTTCTGTTCTGGAATCGGTTCTCCGGCTCGTGCGGGGATGCGGTGGTTGGTGAGGGCCGAGTGGGATACTTCTTTCACATCTCGCTTTGGCATGTGACAGGAAATGCAATCGTCCGGCGGGTTACTTGCCTGCCTCGATTGCAGAGGCGCACGGCAGCTTTGAAGACTGTGGCATTCAAGGCATTTGCCTCGAAAATATTTCACAGCAGCAACGCCCTTCGGCTCAAGATGCGGATCGTGACAGGTCAAGCAGCTCAATTTACCCGCACTCGCGCGAAAGCAGCGGCTTGCTTGCATCGCCGTGTTGTGTTGCAACAGATCGGATTCGTTGCCGCGGCCAGCGTTCACCGGCGTCTTAAAGATAGCCACTGTATTGATCAGCCATTGTCCCGGCCGGAAATCCTGATACGTTTTGCCGGCCTGCAACACGCGAGTGTCTCCGGTCTGGTGACAGTTGATGCAGGTATCCTCGGCTAACCGCACCGGCAACTTCGCGGGGTTAACAATCATTCCTGGCCGTTTGCCCGACGTTTTCACATGTAACTCTCCTGGCCCGTGACAGTTTTCACAGCCGATCGCAAGCTCCAGAAAGGGCGGCATACGAAATTCACCAGTATGGTTTGTTACCGGCTGTGGCCGTCCGCTGTGACAGGAAATGCACTCAGCCCCGATCGGTCGATTAAACGCCAGATCTGCGCCTTCAAACCCCGGTGAAAGATTCCATCGTCCCGTTTTTGAGTAGAAAGACAGCGGAGCTTCAAACAGATATTGCCCCCGGCGCACCAGGAACGTGAGCCCGTTCGCGCCCGATCCCACAACATAGGCCAGTTTCTGTTCGTTCCGAAAAACTCCGTCTTCGGTTTGAATCTGCATCCAGCCTGTTTCGTTATGGGCAACTTGAAAGGTGCGCTTACCATCAGGTGCAGCAACGGTCGCCGATTCTGGAACCGCTGTCTCTGTCAAGTCCTCGGCAAGTCGAATAGATCGGCCCATACCGGTCTTTACAAACGAGCGATAGATATCCGAATGGCAGCCGAAGCAAATCTTCGATCCAACGTATTGTGGATCGCTCGCCGGCAAAGGATGGCCGTACGCGATGAAAAGGATCAGGCAGAAACCTAACCTCGCCATCTGCTCAACTGCTGCTCCGCCCAGCTCGCGTCCTTCTCAGAATGACAAAGTAGACACGCATTCGGACTGTCAGCCTGCCCGAACCGCTGCATCAAATCCGCGCGTGGAATCTCGATCTGATGGGATCGAGCCTGAAACAAAAGGGCATTCATGATCCTTGGCATGTGGCAGGAAACACATTGACTCGCCTCCGCCGCTGCCGGGTGATGAGTATGCTCGCTGACTCGCGCCCGATACTGCTCGTGACAACCCAAACACATCGCATTCGGATTATCCTTGAACTTCAAAGAAGTCTGATTCGCCTCAAAGTTGGCGAGATGCGGAGCATGGCAGCTCGCACATTGAGCCGTCCCCCTGCGGTAACAGGCCGAGCGGGTAAATGCCTCTACGATAAACGTAGTTTCGCGGAAGCGTCCATCTTTATAGAAAGCACGCCGGGAAAATGCGTCGTAAGGCCGGCTCCATCCTCTCGATGTAAAACTAGCGCCTTCGGCACGATAGTTCATCTCGCCGTTCTTACCGATTTCCCGCACTGCGCTTTGGCGATGGCACTGCGCACAGATACGCACTCCTTCGCGATGCTCTATTCTGCGGAAATCCACGGGCGGCTCAGACGCGTCCTTCGCCATCAACTTTCCTGTGGTCGCTTGTTTCACATGCCGGGCCGAAGGCCCGTGGCACATTTCACAGTCCACTCCCGGTTGCAGAAATGACGCATGCTCCATCGCGCTCGATTCCGGGCTGGCGGCTTGTAACTGGCTGGTATGGCAAATAGCGCAGTTCTGCTGATAGTTGGTCGCCGGCGAAAACCTGGGAAACTGATTGATAATCGTGCGTGGGCTTCCCGGAGGATCAATTATCTTCCAGTAATTAATCCACTTACTCTGCAGCCGGTTGTATTCGATTGGCAGCACCTGAAATCTTCCGTCGGGCAGGGAGGTCGCATAAGCCTGCTGCCATTTCGACCCGATTGTGTAATCTACGTGGAAGCGTTGCCATGTACCTTGCTCGGTACGAACTTCAAAGTAAGGCCTTGTATCTTTCCCGAGCCGGACGGCCACACCACCCGATTCATCCCTGAACTCAGATCCAGCCGAAAAATCACCAATATTGTTTTCTGGGCTGTAGGCGCGCAGCATTCTTGCCATGCCGGTTTGCTGCCACGTATCGAACTCCTGCGGATGACAACTCTGACATACCGCTGACCCGGAATACCCGGAGCGAATCGCAGGCGAGGTCCTCGCTTCGCGCTCATCCACGCACAACTGCTCGTCGATGGTGGGCTTCGGCAATGATTTCAGGTAATCGGAAAATGAATCCGTCCTTTGCGGTGTTTCCAGGCGATAACAAAGTCTCAAAGCCTTCATCGCCTTTGTGCCAAGTTCGTCTGCCGTTTTCGAGACGAATGCCAAATCGCTTGCTGCCTTGCTCACTTGCCGGGTCGCAAGTCCGGTTACGCCGCGAAGATAGAGAGTTTCCGGATCCTCCGGATTCCATGCAGCAGCCTTGTCCAAGGCACTCATTGCCTGCGCAAGATCGTTTTCGCCTTCGGATTTCTTCGCCAGGCCGCGAGCGCTGTAAGCCCGCCCGATAGCGAAGTAAGCCGAAGCTTTAAGCTGGCGCCGAATACCCTTCCATTCACTTTCGGCCATCCCGCCAGGCGCTTCAAACTCATCCAGATAATCGAGACCGTCCCGCGCATCCCTTATTGCGTCCTCGGCTAATCCACTCTGGGCCTCGGCATTGGCCAGCAGAACCAGCAAGGTCGCATTTTCCGGAAACAAGCGAAGTGAAAAATTCGCCTCCTGTATGGCGCTGCTGTAATTACCCAGATCGATCGACGACTTCGCCGCTAAATCGGCAGCCTCAGCCAGTAACCATGACTGTGGATAACGCTGCATGAAAGTTTGCGCTGCTTCATAGCGTTTGCCGGGATCTCTCGCCTGATATGCAAGCGAGAACGCTCGCACCTCTTGCGGGTCGTCAACCTGCGAAAGTAGCGTAAAGCGCGGCTGAGATCCCTTCAGCAGGACCGTATCCGCTTCCTGCGCGTGGCTTTGCACACACGCGAACAAAACACTCAAAACGAAATTGTAAATTGCTTTGCGCGTGACTGCCACATGCTGCATTCAGTCTTCTTCGCGTGCGACCAAAATCTTATCAGCTTTGAGATTCAGAAAACGCTGCACCTTCCCGCTCGGCCACTGTATCTCGAGCAGTTTCACGACGCTCGCTCGGCCTAATCCGAAATACACTCGTTTGTCGCTCGCTGAAAGATAGCTGGAACCGGCACTCACGGTCCCGTACTGCACCTTCCCATCTGCGTCGATCAATTTGAGCTGTGCCCCGATTCCGTCCCGGTTACTGTTCTTACCCACCGTGTCGACAATTAGCCAATGATTGCCGTTGCCGTTGTTCTTGAGAACCACCGCCGAACCAGAGTTATTGTTGATCGCGATGTCTATGAATCCGTCATTGTCGAGATCGCCGAATGCGGCGCCCCGGGCTGCTAACGGATGCCCGAAAGGCGCTCCACTTTGCGAAGAGACATCGACAAACACGCGGCCGCTATTTCGAAGGAGCAATGGAGGCTCCATGTATCGAACATCCGGTTGCGTCAACTGAATGTTGTCCATTACGTGCCCCTGAGCGATGAACAGATCCTTCCGGCCGTCGTTATCGTAATCGAAGAATTTGGCGCCCCATCCCGAATGGTTCAGTGTTGCTGCTGCCATCCCCATCTGCTCCGAAACGTAATCGAAAGTGCCCGAGCGATTACGAAATAGCGCGTACTTCTGCTTCGCAAGACCATTTACGAAAATGTCAGGCCATCCATCGTTGTCATAGTCGGCAAAATCCACTCCCATACCGGCAAACGTGTTACCGTTCTCGTCGTACGCGACCCCCGCCCGTGCTGCTGTTTCCTCGAATGTTCCATTTCGCAGGTTGTGAAACAACTGCTCGGGTACCGAATCGTTCGCAACAAAAATGTCCGGCCAGCCGTCGCGATCGTAGTCATTGAGTGCGACGCCCAAACCCTTCCCCGGCGAGCTTGCAATCCCGCTTTCTTTCGAAACGTCACGAAATATTCCGTGGCCCTCGTTGTGAAACAACAGGTGAGTTACCGGCTGAAACTGGTCCGGATGACAGTACGCCCGGTAGCCGGGCTTAGTTTGCCCGCAAAAGACATCTATTGAGAAGTCCCAGGTAAGATACCGCGAGACGAATAAATCAAGCCGTCCGTCGCGGTCATAGTCAACGAAAAGCGCTCCTGCCGACCAGCCGCTGCCCGCTACCCCTGCCGCGTCGGTTACATCTGTGAATGTCCCATCTCCGTTGTTGTGGTACAGAATGTTCCGTCCGACATTAGTGACGTACAAATCGGGATAGCCGTCGTTGTCGTAATCGCCGACTGCCACACCCATGCCGTAACCTTCACCTCGTACTCCTGCATCCAAAGTCACATCGGTAAAACTTCCATCTCCGTTATTCCGGTACAGGCGATTCCAATACTTACTTTCGGACTTATCGGGCTTTACGCCGGAAGGCATCGGATCTTTCAGGGCAGCGCCATTCACAAAGAAGAGATCCAGAAGACCATCCTTGTTGTAATCGAACATCGCTACCCCGCCGCCCATGGTTTCAGGCAAATATTTGCGCGACGTGTGACTCGCCTGGTTTTCAAAGTTGATTCTGCTCTTTGCAGTTATGTCCTCAAAGGATAGCGTCCGCAATACCTCCGCCGCAGTGCAGCAAACAAGCATGAAAAGAAGCGCTCCCTTCATATCTTGAGCGAGGAGCGCAAAATAATTCCCACCTGCTCCTGCGCCGCTTGCAAGAGGGTCGCAACCGGTCGGTCCGTCCCTGCGGCGTCGAACATCAATTGATCGATCACGGCGGCAACCTGCGGCCATTGACGCAGCCGGGGAATCTCGCGCGCATTCTCATGCAACTGTACGAGACGGTGATAGAAAGGGATCGCTTGGTTCACTGCCTCGTCCGCCCAAGTCGATTTCCGGCATCCGATGCCTCCTTCGAGCGTCAGGAGTTTGTCCATCGCAGGACTTGCGCAGTGCCGCAAAAAGCCATATGCGATTTCCCGATGTGGAGACCCGGCCGCAATGGAAAGAATCCAGTAAATGTTGAGCGACGTGGAACGGCCGTTGTCTCCTCGCGGCACGTTTGCAACCCCTACCCTCCCGCGCACCCGCGATTCGGCAATCGTCTCTGCCATGCCCGCAAATCCGAACCAGTTCACCATCATCGCGACTTCACCTGCTGCGAACGCCATCCCCGATTTCACGGAATCCATGGAGCGGCTGTCGGGATGCGCTGGGCCGCCGGACGACAGCATCTCGCGGTAGAACACAAGCGCCTCCTCGGCAGCGGGGGTTTCAAAGTTTACCCGGCCTTCTTCATCCAGTAACTCACCCCCGCGAGTCCAAAGTTGTAACAAGAAATCATAAACGCTGTTATGACCGTCGGCAAATCCGGCGAACACAGTCCCGGAGAGCCCATGCTCCGGGCGATGAAAGAAGTCCGCAACGCGCCGGAATTCGTTCCATGTTTGTGGAACGCGTAGGGCAAATCCAAATTTCTCTTCGAAACGTTTGCGTTCAATCGCATCCTCGAAGAGGTCTTTCCGATACATCAGACACTCCGGACCATCGTGATAGGGCAACCCGAGAACCGTCCCTTTTATCTCCTGTAATCTCAGCAGCGACGACATCCAGGCGTCCGGATATTCTTCCGGGGCGTCTCCAGTCAAACATGAACTCAGGTCCACCACAGATTGACTTACCGAGATTGCCGTCAGCCAGTCTGTGTTTATAAATGCCACATCCCAATCGCCGTTCACGAGTCCTTTTTCGGTAAACAGTTCTTCCATCAATCGATTCAACTCGAACGCCTGTGCCTGCAGTTCGAGACCCGTGCGCTGCTTCTCTTCGAAGTCAGCCCACTGTTTGCGAATAGCGGATTCGAACGGTCCGAACTGCCTAACTGCAACGCGGAACGCGCGATGCCGTATCATGATTTCTCAGCTCCAGCTCTCGATTCGTATCCCGATATGTGAACACGTTCGACGATGATCAATCCTCTCCTGGCCCTTGACTATAAACCCAAGCTACCCTCCAAGGCAGATTACGCTATCGGCCTCGTAGGCGCAGGTCAGATTGCCAATCAGGCTCATCTTCCCGCATATCGCAAAGCCGGATTTCGCGTGATGGCTGTTATGGATGTAAGTCCTGCGGCGGCTGCCATAACCGCCTCCGCATTCGGGATTCCTCATGTGTGCGCGAATCTCGATGAAATGCTGGATATGCCTGACATCGACATCATCGATTTTGCTGTCCCAGCTTGCCACAATCCAGATCTTGCGATTCGGGCGCTTCGACGTGGCAAACACGTGCTCGTTCAGAAACCCATGGCGGAATCTGTTGTTGAGGCCGAGAACATGGTGAAGGAAGCCCGCGCTGCCGGCCGCAAGCTCGCCGTAAACCATCAGATGCGCTGGGCCCCGAGCGTGCGCGCCGCCGCATCGCTTCTCAAGAGTAACTTCTTCGGAGATCCCCTGGAATGTACATTTCAGATTCATATCCGCACAGCTTGGGATTCCTGGCCTTGGCTTCAATCGCTTCCTTATCCCGAGATTTATTACCACACCATTCATCACGTCGATAGCTTGCGCAGCCTCCTCGGCGATCCCGTCGGCTTGTACGCTACGCTCGCCAGGCACCCCAACAGCAAATGCACTGGTCCCACACGCAACTACATAGTCTTTGAGTATCCGAGCGATCTTCGCGCCTGTTTTATCGTCAACCACCACAGTTCGGCGCCGGCGGACGACCTTGAAGCGAGATTCACCATCGAAGGCACGGAGGGTCGCTGCGAAGGTCTCATCGGCTTGCTGCTGAATTATCCTGTTGGGCGGTCTGACTTACTCACCGTGTCACATGCCAACCTACTCCCGGCTGGCTTCCTTCGCCTCGAGCTAGAGGGTAGATGGTTTCCCGATGCCTTCATTGGTCCCATGGCCTCGCTCATGGATGCGATCACCTACGACACCCAGCCCGAGACGTCGGGCCAACAGGCGCTTGCCACCCTGCGAGTCGTGGAAGCGATCTGCAAAAGTCACGAGACGCACAGCGGCATTCGCTTCTGAGTGGCGGCTCAGTTACCCTTCGGCGGATGACCAATCAACGTCGGGTCATACGCATGTAGCGCCGCCAGCTTCTCTTTCGGTACGAATTCGTCCCAAGCCGTAATCGGCTGCGCCTCTGGCACGCTGCTCGCAGTCCTGAACTGCATCGTCACAATCTCCTGTGGCCGGACAGGTATTCGATACTCGCTGGACTTTTTCAATGGACTCTTCTGCCGCCCGATTAAATTTGCTAGCATCGCACCGGTATGTGACAGACGAATGGTGATGGCCGCTTCCCCCGCCAGCCCGAGGCACTCGACCATTCTGAGTTCGACGTGATCTCTCTCACGCCGAATCGCCTCCACAATTACGTTATCTGAGGTCTCGACCCATGGCTTCGTGTCCGCCGCATTCCTGCCCGTCGTCAAATACGGGCCGCAGTTATACTCCCACGCCAGTTGCGGAACCTTGGCAGTGCGCCAATCTTCCTCGCGAGCCACAATCGAGTACTCGAGCAGGTGCTTCCCTTTGCCGGTCAACCAGAGGTTGGGATAGCCGTAGTAACGGTCTTCGGCGTTTAGCAGGTAGATAATCGGCGTCCGCTCATTTAGTTCGCGGCCGCTCAGACCTCGATCGAGTAGCGTGAAGCCCAAGCCTCCGGAAAGCGTGTAGTCGGTCCAGCGCACCGCAGGAACGATCCCTTTTGTCCATCCATGCAGGTCAGGATTCGGTCTCGCCCAAGCTCCGTGCGAAAATCCAAATGGTATTCCGCGGCGCACCTCCAGGACTTCCGCTGCAAGCGGAAACTCGGCCACGACAACCGTATAGTTCGGAATGTCATTTACTTCGGTTTCGAAGTCAATACGCGGGTGGTTGGTATAGAGCCGCATCGTACGAATCATAGAACCGCCGCCGTAGAATGTACTCGTCGCTTGTATCGTCGTTGCAAGCTCGCCTTTCCAGCATTTGATAGTCGAACGCTGGTCGCTTGAGCTCTGTAGCCGCACGCGATCTGGCCGCGTCGGCATAAAGTCTCCCGGATCGCCCTTCACAGGCTCTTTTGGCCGTTCCGCGACAATCACATTCGCTGCTCCACCCAGCAGTTCGCGTCCGGAAGAACGCAATTGCAAGCTGATCAATGAGCCGGTCTTTGCATCCACTCGAAGTGAGTAATGCTTAGTTTCTAAGATACTCGGGAGTTCCGTTTCTCGCGGACTCATCACCTTCCCGCTCGACAACCTATATCCGCCGATACTCACGCTGGGCAGGACGCATTCACAAAGCGTGGTTCCGTTCGGCAATAACTCGCAGCGTTGCCCCTGTAAACCTTGTCCCGGCGGGAGATGCAAGACAAACGGATCGTTCCGGCTCCAATTCAGAGGATTAAACAATCCGACGGCTTCGCCCGCGGCAAGTACTGCTTTCGCTGCATCTTCCATGACGCGGTCAGTCGTCTGTGTGATCCAGTTGAACCGGTCTCTAACATCCCAGGACCGTTCATCTACAAACACCATTCCACCCGCAGAGCCCCACAGTGTGTTTCGGTCCATGTTGAGGCACAGCAGAGTCCAGGCGTCGTGCAGTTGCTTGTGCGGATACTCGTATTCGGCCTGCAGGCTGGCAACAGTAGCCAACACCTCCGCCGCCTGCAAGCTATGCTCTGCTCGTCTGAAGCGAGTCTTAACTTCGGGGTTTTCAATCCAAAACGCATCAAAGTCGTAGGCTGTTCCGCCCGGATTTGTCGGAACCGCGATTTTGCCGGCGTGCAACCCAGGCAAAATCGCGTCCACATACTCGCTCAATGTGGCAAACTCAATTTCCCGCTCTGATTCTGTTGTCTTCCATTGTTTGAGCAGTCGATCCGGGTACTGCTTCACCAGCGGTGCGAGCGCGTAATCTCCGGCTCCGGCCAGGATTAGAAGTGGCGCGCCTTGCGGAGTGATCGCTTCTTTCTTCTCGAAAAACGTTTCCAGCCCCCGCAGTTGGCTATCATTCAATTCCCGTTTACTCTCGAATATCTCCGATGCTTCGCTGTAATGTCCCGGTGACAAGGTCAGAATCCGCGAGCCGTCCGGCGAAAGCGACCAGTACAAAGTTTTTCCGGTTGGGTTTTTCCGCGTGTAGATCAGCGCCTCTAACCCCAAGCCGGTTGCGATCTGTGGCATCTGTTCGTGTGTCCCGCATACGTCGATATTCCACGAAAAACGCGGCCTGATTCCGTACACTCGCTCATACCAGCGCAAGCCCTCCACCCCAAGCCGGACCAGGGCCTCGCCGCCGGAAAGGTTGATAGTAGATTCCAGAAAATAGCCATTCACTACCTCAACTCGCTTCTCGGCAATGCGCTGCTTCAGCTCTGGAATCCGATCCGGCCGAAAATTCATGATGGCGATTATGTTGTTCGCCTCGGACATCACAAACTTATAGCTCGCATCGTCGCGTACTCGGTCGAGGTGGTTCAAATAACTGTTGGCACAGTAAACTCGCTCTTTGGAAAACGTTGTCAGCCAGCCACAACTTGCCGGGTGAAAGTTAGGCACGATATAAACTTTTCGCTTCGGCTCGGGCTCGCTTTTCGCCGCGTGCGGTATGGCCAACGCCGCCATAACGGCTGTGAATTCACGTCGGCTCGTACTGTTCATGCTGCGTTCTGTGGCGCCGGAGTAATCTTCACACCGAGTGCGTAGCTCTTTGGCAAGTCGCCTTTCACGTCGATCACCAGACTGTTGTTCGTCTGTTGGACGTGATTGTCCTTTGACCCGCCGAGAACTTCTACGCGGGCGGACCCGCGAGAGCTAACTCCTGGGACCCTGAGTTGGTTACCCGAAGGACGACTGAGGAAAAACACATACAAGCTGTCACCTTTTTTCGTGAAACGTACGTCAGTTCCGTCCGCCGAACTCGCCGCCGCCTTCTCCCATGGCCGCGAGCCGAAGATTCCTTCTCCATTCACGGCGAGCCAGCGGCCCAACTTGTCCAAACGATCCATCTGTATGTCCGAAATCGTGCCGTTCGGCTTGGGCCCGACGTTTAGTAGCAAGTTGCCGTTCTTGCTCACGATATCCACGAGCAACGCCACCAGCTTGTCCGGTGCTATAACTTGCTCTGGACCCTCCACCTGGTTGTATCCGAAGCTGAAGCCAAGTCCTCGACACGCTTCCCATTTCTTGGGTGTGATCTGGTCATACTTGGCGTACTCTGGGGTCGTATAATCTGCGAACGGCACTCCAAATCGGTCATCGATTACACCGTCCGCCACCGTGTTATAAAACTCGGCGAACAGTTGCGGTATCTGGCCCGCCTTCGGATAGCTGATATCGTTCCACATTACTGCCGGCTGATACCGCCGAATCAGTTCCCGCCAGTGCGCATCGGCGTATCTTGCATATTCAAGGGTCTGGGGAACACGTTCGAATAGCTCCTTGTGACTCCTGATGGGCTCGCTGGTGAAGGTCCAGTCCAATCCCCCCGAGTAGTAGAGACCCATCTTCATGCCCTTCGACCGCACGGCTGATGTTAATTCGCCCACCAGATCGCGCTTTGCCGTGATACGTTCCCGTGCAGCCTTGGGGTTTGCGACATCGGATGGCCAAAGACGAAATCCATCGTGATGCTTTGTTGTAAGAACAACATAATGCGCCCCTGTTTTGCGAAACAACTCTGCCCAGACGTCAGGGTGCCACCGTTGCGTATCGCGGTTAAAAGTCTCGCGAAACCTGTAATAATCGAAATCTTTGCCGTACGTCTCTACGTGATGCTTATAAGTCGGCGAGTCTTTGATTCGCAGTGAATTCAGATACCATTCCGCATACGGATTGTATGTGAACCATTTGCTCTCCTCCACCTTCCCTAACTCTCCGGTTGGAGGGGCCCATGCGGGCACTGAATATAAGCCCCAGTGGATGAAGATGCCCAGTTTTGCGTCCTGAAACCACTCCGGCACTGCGTGCTTTTCGAGCGAAGGCCAAGTCGGTTCGTAGTGCGAGGCGCTCCCTGCCATTACTCGATACCCTGCAGCCGCCATCCCGATCGCGACAGAATGAAATGTTCTTCGATTCACGCGTCTTCTCTCCCTCGAGGTCATCGCATCGTGATGCGAAATGTCGTTACGTAGTCATCGGGCTTGATACCGTCAGTCCGAATTATTAAGTCTTCAGCTTCTTGCTCGAACGGAATCGCTTTGTTCCCCGCAAGCAAATATACACTCTGCACGTTTCCACCCACGCCGGCCACTCGCAACGCGCTATCGTTCCAATCGAAAACATGCAGGTAAACGTTGCGTCCTTTCCGCGTTGTGCGCCCAAACGTAAGCCGTTGCATTGGGCCGTAAGTTGTCCCGTAAATGCCTTCGCCGTTTACCGCCAGCCAACTGCCGATAGTGCGCAGCCGCTCCTGAAACTCCGGTTGAATCGTTCCGTCCGGTTGTGGACCGACATTCAATAAGAAGTTTCCGCCACGGCTCGCCACCTCAACTAGCGTCCGAATCAGATCTTTTGCCGATTTGAAATCCCGGTCATTCTTGTTGTACGCCCACGTCGTGTTGATTGTCATGCACGTTTCCCAGAGCCGGAAATCGTCCGCGCGTGGCACTTCTCCTGGCCTGCTTCCTGAATCCCGGTGATTGTAATCTAAGCTGGATCCTTTTACCGGAATCGCTGCGGGAAGAAACTGCTCCGGTGTCTCGAAGTCTCCGGGTATGCCGATCCGATTATTGATCAGCGTCTGCGGTTGAATTTGCCTGATCATCTGCTCTACAAACGCGCCGTCATATTTCTCCTGGTGATCCAGTCCATCAAACCAGATCAGTGCCACGTCGCCGTAGCGCGTTAGCAGTTCCCGAAGCTGCAGCCGCATATATTCCAGATAGAGCGGCCACTCGGCTCTTGTCGGTTCCCCGTGCCAGTTCTTGCTGGCCGGCTGCGACGTGTCCCGGTACGCCGGATGATGCATGTCCGGCGGCGAATAATAGAATCCTAACGGCATTTGCTCTCGACGGCAGGCTTCCGCAAGTTGCCCGACGATGTCTTTCCCGTAAGGAGTTTTTGTAATCTTATAGTCCGTGAAGGAAGAATCGAACATCGCAAAGCCGTCGTGGTGCTTGGTCGTGAAAACCATGTATCTTTGACCGGCGGCTTTCGCCAGCGCGATCCACGCGTATGGATCAAAATGCGTCGGGTTGAACTTGCTCGGCAGCGCCCCGTATTCCGTCTCCGTGATTGGAAATTGCCGGGAAGGCTCCATAATCGGCCATGAGGCCTCAACGCTTGCCAGCGAGTACGGACCCCAATGAATGAACATGCCGAACTTCGCGTCCCGGTACCATCCCGTCCTTTGGTCCTCGGCTGAGCCGGCTACAACTGCGCCATCTGCGACGACCAAATAGACGAGCGCTACAGAACCTGATAACAGCCAACGCCGTGCGCGCACGCGGTTCAATCCACGTGAAAGACTTCTTCCATTCGCGCCCACCATTCACCTTCTCTCCGCGTTGTCAAAGGCTCCTGCATCGGTTCCATAATCGCCCACCATTCCTGCGTCTTCTTGTCGGCTGCCATCCGACCCATATCGGCCTTGAAATCTGTGCCATGATACTCGAAGTAAGCGAACAGGTAGTTGTCTTTTAAATAAATCGAGTAATTGCGGATATTGCACGCATGTATCGTCGCCAACACTTCCGGCCATACTGCCGCATGATAAGCTTTGTAGCTTTCCACTGCTTCAGGTTTGACCCTCAGCACCATTCCCATTCTCTCCATCGATCCTCCTCTTTATGAGCCGCTCAGTAATCACTTCCGGACGTTCCTTTGATGCGCGTTATGCGCTTCCTCCCGGAGCTGGAAGTGATGCTGTTCATTCGCAGCCTGAGTATTGCCTGTCGGTAACTCTTCTCGCGACAAGCTCGCATAACGCCACAGGCATTGTACTCACGCTCGGCGAAGGCAATCGCATTGTATGCGAGCTCATCGGGCTTCTTGTCAGCAATCTCATCGGACTCGACATTGAGGAACTGATGTCTGACTTCGGCGCGTTTTCGCGCTGTCTGGCCGATCACCCCCAACTTCGCTGGCTCGGACCGCATAAAGGCGCGGTCCACCTGGCACTCGCTTCCATCACCAACGCCTGCTTCGATCTCTGGTCGAAAACTCGTGGCGTGCCTCTCTGGCGCTTGCTGTTAGATCTTTCGCCCGAGCAAATTCTGAACTTACTCGACCTCAGTTACCTTGAGGACTCACTCACGCCTGCCGAAGTTCTCAACTACTTAAATGAACAGAGCTCCAGCCGGAGCACTCGTGCACCTCTGCTCCAATCCGGCTATCCAGGCTACGATACATCGGTAGGTTGGTTCAACTACGACGACGCGAAGGTGCGTGACTGCGCGAACCGCGCTCTCACATCCGGCTTTCGCGCTTTTAAGCTTAAGGTCGGCTCTACCGATCCCAGCCGCGACATTCGCCGTGCTCACATGCTTCGAGAACTGGTCGGATCGGAGGCGCTACTCATGCTCGACGCCAACCAGCAATGGAGCTTTCCGCGCGCGCTCGAAATGGCTCAGGCCCTGCGCTCGGTCTCGCCATTCTGGATCGAAGAACCTACTCACCCGGACGACATCGCTGCCCATCGCAAACTTGCGCGAGCTATTGCGCCCGTCCAGCTCGCTTTGGGGGAACATGTGCCCAATCGAGTGATGTTCAAGAACTTTATGGAAGCAGACGCCGTTCACTTCGTGCAGGTTGATTGCACGCGCGTCGCCGGCATCAGCGAATTCTTGACCGTAAGCTTGCTTGCTCGGAAATACAACCTGCCTGTAGTGCCGCACGTCGGCGATATGGGCCAGATTCATCAACATCTGGTTTTGTTCAATCACATTGCACTTGGACATCCCGTCGTATTTCTTGAATACATTCCGCACCTGCGTGCGCATTTCGTTCACCCAGCTCACGTCGAGAATGGATTCTATAAGACTCCAGAGGAGCCGGGTTGTTCATCCGACCTCGCGCAAGTCGATGCTTGATAAGGTAGGCTCTCGGTGTCTTCAACTCGCAGACGATTTCTTCAATCCACCGCTGTAACCGCCGCATCACTGTCCGCATTGCCGCGTACTTCTGCTCCGTTGCAGACGCTTGATGGCTTCGAAATTGCCCGCCGCCATATCATCGTCCGCGATTTGCCTACGCCCGACTTTTTCGAAGGCATGCTCCTCGGCAATGGCGATATCGGTGTTTGCGTCACCGCACGCCCCGACGCTCTCGGCTTGCATATCGGGAAATCCGACGCCTGGGACATCCGGGTTAGTGCAGAGCACATGTCGCATGTTCTTCCGTTCAAGCAGCTGCTAGAGCTTTGGGAGCGCGCGAGCAATGAGGCCAAACATCAAAACAAGCCGGACATGCTCTACCTCGAGCGCGAGATTCCATTCTTCCGCGATTACACCGAAAAAGTTGCCGCTTCTTACTCGAAGACCTGGCCTCGCCCATGGCCCTGCGGCATTGTGTGGATCCATTGGGACGCCTCCACTACCCAAGTTGTACGTCAGACTCTTGACCCGAGCTGCGGCCGTTACATGCTGGATCTTGCTCAGAACGGGCGGCCCGTGCGGCTTCAGGCTTTCGTCAATACCACCGCAGGTCATGTTTGTGTGTGGAGCACGTCTCCGTTTGCCTCTACCTCAATTGCCTACTATCCGAACCTCGATGCCTCGGCTCGATTGCCGCCGCCGGAGGTCCATGGCGCTGCTCATGCGGGTATTGCGACCTTCTCGGCGTATCAGCTCTTTCCTGCCACTGCTCCTACCGAAGCCAATCCTGATCCAGCGCCCACGCCCCAAGATCGCAACTTTGCCTTGAGTGCAGTCGTACAAGGCCATTGGGACGTCGCGCGCGACGACGATCAACCCGGAGTGATCCTCCGCTCCACCGAGGCGCAGCCTCTACGATTCGACCTAACGCTATTCACGCCACGCGACCATCCGCAAAACGTCGCTTATTCTTCGGCCGAAGCGCACCGCCTCTCTCAGCTCTCGACCTCTGATCTGCTGCTTCATTCCGATCCGTTCTGGCGCGACCATTGGTCACGCTCCGCGATTGAACTCGAAGATAAAGAACTCGAACGCTGCTGGTATCACAATCAGTACTGGCTCGCCTGTTGCCTGCGCGAAGGAAAGATCGCACCAGGCCTCTTCGGCAACTGGACCAGCGGCAAAATCGGCACCGCATGGCATGGCGACTATCACATGAACTACAACACGCAGCAGGTCTTCTGGGGCGTGTTCTCGAGCAACCACGCCGATCAACACCTCCCGTATATCGACATCGTCGACAATCTTTTGCCGATGTCCCGGAAATACGCCCGCGACAAATTCGATCTGCCCGGTGCCTATTTCCCTCACTCTGCTTATCCCGTTCCGAGCGATGCCGTCCCGTATCCGGCGCCGCCTTGGGGTTACGAAATTTGTGAAACGCCCTGGGTCGTGCAGAGCCTTTGGTGGCACTATCTCTACACTCGCGATCCAGCCGTGCTGTCCCGCGTTTATCCGCTACTGAAGTCCGCGGCTCAATTTGTAACCGCCTACGTAAAGCTGGGCGACGACGCTAAGTTCCATGTCATCCCGACGGTCTCGCCCGAAAACTGGGGATGCACGGTTGATTTTCGTCTCAATAGAGACTGCATCATGGACCTCGCGCTCATCGATTTCCTTCTCGAAGCGGTGGTCACTGCCTCCGAGACTCTGAACGCGGATCCTGACGAACGCAAGACTTGGGCCAATATCCGAGCCAAGCTCGCCTCATTTCCGCGCGCTGCTGCATTCGGCGGCGAAGTATGGCTGGACGTGCCCGGTGCGCCCACCGGATGGATTTACAACATACCCGTCACCCTCGCGCCCGTTTTCCCGGGCGAACGTATCGGCCTGCATTCAGGCGATGACGACCTGGTGATTGCACGTCATACTGCCCAGACCATCCGGCTGGAAGGTGGCAACGACATCGTGTATCTGCCATTGATCCTCGCCCGCCTGGCGATGCTTGATCTGCAGTGGTTCAAACAGCAGATGCGCTATTGCGAACTTCCGAATGGAATCGTGAACGACCGCGTTCGTCAGACGGGCGGGCGCTATCAAGACTCTACGAATTTCGATTTCATGATGCGCATGGGGGTATGGACCGAAAATTTGTCTCTGCCTGCGGTTCTGAATGAGTGCATGCTGCAAAGCTACTCCGGAACGATTCGACTATTCCCGAACACGAACAATCTGGGTCCCGCTCGTTTCCAAAATCTCCGAGCCGTGGGCGCGTTCTTGGTTACTGCAACATGGGATGGCCGAAGGGTGGGTCCAGTCGAACTGCTGAGCGAGCGTGGTGTAACTGCCCGAATCGTAAACCCGTGGCCCGGCTCACGCGCGCACGTTGTTGCGCTGGGTCACGCCGAATCCGTTCCGCTTCAGATCGCGGGCAATGTCCTGGAATTCGCAACCAGTGTGGGAAATCGTTATCGGATTGAGCCGTGAATTCTCATATTCTCTGAGCATTGGTGCGGATGGGGAGACTTGAACTCCCACGCCCTTGCGAGCGCTGGAACCTAAATCCAGTGCGTCTGCCAATTCCGCCACATCCGCTTGCCGGCCGAGTACCAGCCTAACATCTCAAGCCGCTCTCGCTGGCCGTGTCTCCAGAAACGCCAGGAACTCTCTCGCATCCCGCGTCAACTGCGGAAATGTCGCGATCACGTTCTGATCCGGATCCATCAAAGCATAGAACGGAATCGAGGCTGTCTTAAACTTCTGATCCTCGAGTTGCTGGTTCTTCTCCGAAGCGGCATCTGTACCATCTGTGTACAGGTCCACGATAATCACGCTCTTCAGCGCTGCCTGAATCTCGGGCCGTGGGAACATGTTGGCATTCATCCAGTGGCAATTCGTGCATGCATAGCCGGTGAAATCCACCAGCACCAGCTTATGCTGTTCGCGCGCCGCCGCTAGCGCGCCATCGAGATCGTTTTTCAGCCGCACAGATTCCGCGGTCCCGTTCGCGGCGCTCGCGCCGGAAGCAGACGCTTCCGGAATGAACGCATCCAGATCGCCTAAGCGCGATCCAAACAATCCGGGCGCCAGGCTAATCGCGAAAATCAGAAATAGCGCCGCAATCAGCGCCCGGGCCACGCCGAGCGTGTCTTCGCGCTTGATTCCTTCCATCCGAACCAGACCCAGCAGGTACAACCCCGCCAGTCCGAACAGTACAATCCATGCCGCCAAAAATCGCTCGCGCGTCAACCAGCGCCACTGCAGCACCTGATCGACGTTGCTGATGTATTTCAGCATCACCGCAAGCACCACGAACCCGAGCACAATCTTTACTCGCGACATCCATCCGTCGCTCCGAGGCAGCTTGCCGAGATAAGACGGAAACAGCGCCAGGAAGAAAAACGGCGCCGCCAATCCGGTTGCGAATGCAAACATTCCTGCCACCGGCAGGAATCCCTTGGATTGCACGGACGAAATCAGCAGCGGACCCACGATCGGCCCGATGCAGGCGAAAGATGTCAGTGAAAACGTAAGGCCCATCAGCAGCGTGCCGGCGTATCCGCCGCCTTGTGATGCCCGATCCAACCTTGTCAGCACGCCCGATGGCAGCCGCAGCTCGAAAGCTCCAAGCAGGCTCAGCCCAAAGGCAAAGAAAACGACGGCAATGAAGCCATTCACCCAAGGGCTCGACCCAAGCTGCACTACGCCGAACGGACCCGCAATCGCCGTTACCAGGAAACCCAGGCCCGTGAACAGGACAATGATCCCTGCACAGAACACAAGCGCCTGCCGCCATCCGCCGCTCTTCCCCGCCTCTGGCGTGCCTGCGTTCTGGTTCAGAAAAAACGAGACCGTGATCGGGATCATCGGAAACACGCATGGCGTGAACAACGCCAGAATGCCGGCTCCGAACGCAGCCAGCAGAAACGGCAGCGCATCCTGCTGTGATGAAGCGGCGCTGCCAAACGTAACTGGCCCCGCCGCAGCCGATCCCGCAACCACCTGACCACTTGCACCCGTAGGCGCGCTCGTTTGAGTTACTGCCGCGTAGCCCGCAGGCAGCGTGAAAGCCGTAGTAGCTGCGCCCGATTGCGCCCGGATACTTGTCGTCGCGGTTTTCCTCACCGGATTCAGGCACTTCACGTCCGAGCACGCCTGGTATCGGGCCGTCGCCTCCACCTTGACGTCGCCCGCCGCCGATGGCGCGAGCTTCGCCTCAATTAAGAAAACCGCCGTGCCGGTGTAGGTCTCCGTATCGATCTGAAAATTTGGATCGAGCTTCCGCACCGGCTGCGGCCGGTACACGTGCCATTCCGCAATCGCGGGATTGGCGCTCACAGTGAGCTTCGTAATGATCGGTCCGCCTGCGGGAGTTGTCGGCGAATAGAGATGCCAGCCTTCCTGGATCGTGGCCTTTAGCTCAAGCCACTGCGTTCCCCCGGGCGCACTCACGCCAGATCCTCCAGCGGGCGCCAGCGACCACTGGACCGGGTCTTCTCTCGCCGCGAAAAGCATCCCCCCGCTCAGCACCATTACTGCTAGGAGAAGCCGTTTGGCGAAGTTTGCGACTCGATCGCGGATCATATCGGCTTAAACACTTGCTGCTTGTCCAGATGACCAGTCACCCAGTTGCGATGCGATTCGTTCGTTGATGTTTCCTTCGGTGTACTCTTTCGCGATTCGAATGGCGTTCCGGATTGCCTTAGCGTTCGATCTTCCATGGCAAATCACGCATAATCCGTTGAGCCCCAGCAGCGGCGCTCCTCCAAACTCCGAATAGTCCACCCGCTTCTTCAGCTCTCTGAACGCGCCCTGCGCCAGGTACGTTCCTACCTTGCGCGTCAAATTCGCGGTGAGCGACTCCTTCAGAGTGTCTACGATCGCCTCCGCCAGCCCCTCGCTCACCTTCAGCGCAACGTTGCCTACAAAGCCATCGCAGACGATAACGTCGGCTTTACCGGTGAACAGGTCCCGCCCCTCCACATTGCCGACAAAATTCACGTCCTTTAGCACTTTCAATAATGGACGCGCGTCGTTCGTCAGAGAGTTGCCTTTGTGATCTTCTTCGCCGATGGAGAGCAACCCGACCCGAGGGTCCTTCGTCCGGAAGATCACACGCGAATAGGCGCTGCCCATAACCGCAAACTGGGCGAGCATTTTGGGGCTGCAATCCACGTTCGCCCCCACGTCCAAGAGCACAGAGAACGTGCCATTCGCCGTCGGGAAGGGGTTCGCGAGCGCCGGCCGGTCGACCCCGGGCAGCATGCCCTGCACCATCTTCGCCGTCGCCATCACCGCGCCCGTATTGCCGGCGGAGACAATCCCCTGCGCCACGCCTTCGCGCACCAGCCGGCACGCCACCCGAATCGAGCTGTCCTTCTTCGCGCGTACCGCTTTACCCGCGCTGTCCTCCATCGTGACCTGTTCGCTCGCATGTCGGACTTCGAGCGGCAAGGAATTCCAGCCGCTGTGCTTGTCGAGCTCCCTGCGGATGACGTCTTCGCGCCCGACCAAAATCACTCGGATACCAAGCGCCTTTGCCACCTGCAGAGCACCGTCCACCTCCGGTTTTGGGAAGTTGTCGCTGCCCATGGCGTCCAGGGCTATGGTCACCATGCGTGGAGAGCGCTTGTACAACATTCACCACGGGATTGAACTCGAGAATCGAGGCGCACTGGCGAGCTCAGGTTTCGACGACCTCGATCACTTCACGGCCTTTGTACTTGCCGCAGTGCGGGCACGCGCGATGCGCCCGGATCTTCTCGTGGCAATTCGGGCATTCGGCGAGTTGCGGCACAGTCAGAGCATCGTGCGCCCGCCGCGTCGATGTCCGGCGCTTCGAGTGTCGTCTTTTGGGGTTTGGCATTTCTAAACTCCTGCTTTCTTTCCTGTTTCCTTAATCACGGCTCTTACTTTCTAGGTCCTATCTCGGAAGCAAGACCCTTCAGCTTGCTCCAGCGGTCGTCTGCCGGCTCCACTTTGCACCCGCACTCAATTTGGTTCCGGTTCTGTCCACAGACCGGGCAAATGCCTCTGCACGCCTCGCTACAAACGAACTGCATCGGGAGCGCCAGCAGCACCACTTCGCGCAAAACGTCGTTCAGCGCCATCCCTGAACCTTCGTAATAGCCAACTTCAATCGCGCCTTCGTCGATCTCGTTCTCGCCCGAGGCATCCTTGCCCGCCGCCGGCATATAGATCAGATCGAAATCTTTTTCAATCGGAGCTACAGCCGTTTCCAGACAGCGATCGCACGGCGCATTGACCGCTACCTGTAAAGCTCCCCGCACCCGAATCTCGCCTAGCGATCGGCTCAGCAGTTCAGCCGACCCTTCCGCGTGCAGATCCGATGCCTGCGTAATCTTGCCGTCGTATTCGATTTGGCCCGCCGGGACATCCACTCGAAAACGAACTGGCCGGAGCCGTAATTCCTGGAGGGTTATATACATGCGCAGCACCACTCTCGAGCCAAACGGTAATCCGTCTTTGCCCCGCGCCTGAACTAAAGGAGAAAGGAAAGAAAGGTTACCGTCGTGCGCTCCTCCGGCGATCGATAAGAGATCGACACCCTGGCAGACACACAAAATCAAAGTATATCATCGGGAACGACTCTTTCTGGCTGGCGTGGGCACTTGTGCCCGCCGTGCCGGGAGACTCGTCCCGGCACGCTCGGCTGAGAACAAACTTACACAGTTCCGCGCTTCATTTCGCCGGCCATATAGTCTGTTGCACGCCATGCCAAAGCCAAAATCGTCAACGTCGGGTTCTTCTCGGACGCCGTTGTGAACGCCGATCCATCTACCACGAAAACATTCTTCACATCGTGCATCTGGCAGAAGCCGTTCAGCGCCGAACGCTTCGGATCGTCTCCCATGCGGCACGTCCCGTGCTCGTGAATTGCGCTGCCGTTTGGCGCAAGCGAACCGTATTCGAACGGCACAATTTCGGCCTTCGCCGCGTGCAGAATCTCAAGCGCGGTGTCGTACATGTCGCGCGACATACGACGCTCGTTGTCGCCGATCGAATAGGCGATCCGCGCGATGGGTACGCCATACTGATCCAGCGGAGAGCCGACCGTGGTAATGCGATTCTCACGCTTCGGAATGGTTTCGCCGAACGGATGCAGCGCTAGAACGGCCGGATAGCGCTGCTTCACCGCTTTCTTGAACTCTGTTCCGAACCCGGGAACGGTTTTCGCCCAGGAAACATCAGTCTGCGCGCCGGTATACCAGAACTGGCATCCGAAGCCCCGAATGTAGTCGCGCTTGCGCCCGTCACGATGGTTGAAACGCGGCATATACATATGAGCGCCGCCGATTCCGTCGTCGCTGTAAATCTTGCCGCCCATCAACTCCGGAGCGAACCCTCGAATCGTGAAAATGATTTGCTCCGATAGATAACGTCCGATCACATCCGATGAGTTGCCGATCCCGTTCGGATGCGTGGCGACGTCGAGTTAAGAAGGATGCGGCTGGAGTCGACGCAAGAAGCCGCCACCACGATTCGCCGCGCATACATGCGGCGCTCCTCCTTCGTATAACGATCGAAGTACTGCACTCCGCTGGCAAGGCCGCCGTCGTCCACCAGGATGCGCGCCACCACCGCGTTGCTGATCACGTTCAGACGCCCGGTCCCCAGCGCCGGTTCGATCAGGTAGTCCGACGAATTGAAAAACGCGCCCACATCGCAGCCATTCCCGCAGGCTCCGCAGAAGTGACATTTTGCGTGACCATTGTGTTCGCGCGTCAGAACGGCGCGGCGGATAGGCACAATATCGATGCCGATGCTCTTGGCTGCGCGCTTCATCACATGTTCGCCGCAGCGCAGCGGCGGCGGTGGCAGGAAGTAGCGGCTCCCGGGCAGTGAGTCCTGATCGTCGTCGCCGCCGCACACTCCAATGAGCTGATCCACCTGGTCGTAATACGGCGCGATGTCTTTGTAACGAATCGGCCACGGAATTTCCCAGCCGTCGCGCTCAGGTCCGGTGAAATCGAGGTCGGAGTAACGCAGACTCACCCGGCCCCAGATGTTGGTCTTGCCCCCTCGTCCCCACACGCGCGTGAGGTCGAAGCTTTGCCCCAGCGGCGTGATATAGGGCTGTTCTGTGGGATCGAGAACGATAGACGGCGGCTTGTGGCCCGCATCGATGCGCTGCTGCCACTCCCACGGTTTCACATGCGTCCAAAATTCGCGCCGCTCGAACTTCCGGCCCGCATCGAGCATCGTCACGTTCACGCCCTGGCGCGTCAAATTCCACGCCGCCATGCCTCCTGCGGCGCCGCTGCCAATGACAATTACGTCGTGAACTTCGGGGCTTCTCTGAATCTGCATGAACTAGCTCTGGTGTTCGGGATGCTCGCAGCCGGGAAAGTCGGCCAGGAACGTGTTCCCGTGCCAACCAAGCTCTGTCTTGAGTCCCGCCTCGGTCTTGTAATAGGCATCGATCGTCATGTCTTTTACCAGCGCAAAGAACTTCCCCAGCGAGGTGTCGCTCTCAAGGCTCAGCGGAGTGAGAAGTGCATTCTGCTGTTCTTCACCGAGCGCAGCAAATTCCTGACCGTAGGATGCAATCGCCAGCGCATTCAGATCGGCGATGCCCGGCCGAAACGAAAACCCCAGGTCGGGTCTCGCCACAATCGCCTTGTCTATAAGAAGCGCCACCCCAGCGTCTTTCGCGCCAGGAGTGTCGGTGCCCGGAATAATTCGTTCACTTAATGCCTCGACGGTTCGCAATTCGGCGGGTTGAAAAAACGTGGCCTGCGACGGTGCTGGAACCGTCACTGCCGGTCCCGTGTGCAGGTGGCCGGGTTGTTCCGTGACCTCCTTTGTTTCCTGGGCGGTTGACGCGAGCGCCGGAATGGCCGGCGTGAGCGCAAGAATCCTCAGCGCGTCTCGGCGAGTACTCATATTGAATGCTTCAAGCCACTATATCGTGTGATTGCTCGGCAGCAGCCTGCGCCCTTTCGCCGCCTCGCGCCGGACCCACCGCTTTCAACAACCGCTCGCTCGCCTCGCTGATCTCCCCAACGGCTCTCTCGAAAGCTTCCTGATTTGCTCTCGACGGCTTATGAAAACCGCTGATCTTTCGCACGAACTGCAGCGCCGCGGCGCTTAGCTCATCTGAAGTCGCCAGTTCTCCCGGCTTGCGCAGGACCTTGATGCTTCGGCACATGATCTCTCTTTCAGCTTCGCATGCGTTCACGACGCTTCTGCGGCAGCGCGAGATGTGCGCGCACGGGCAGACGGATTCTTTTCGAAATCCTAAATGAATCCGGACGGCCTTAATCGCTCGTATCATCTACGAATATGGGCGACCACCGCATTTTCCTCACCGGCGCGACCGGCTACATGGGCAGCCGCCTGCTACCGATTCTGCTCCGCCAGGGTCACCCTGTCACTGCACTCACGCGAGCTGAATCTCGCAGCAAAGTGCCTGCGGGTTGTACCGTCGCAATCGGTGACGCTCTGAACGGCGATTCATATTCGGCGAGCGTCGAGGGCGCGGACACATTCATTCACCTGGTCGGCGTATCGCACCCGGGTCCGGCGAAGGCGAAGCAATTTGTTGAAATCGATCAGCGTTCGGCCGAGCAGGCGATCCGCGTCGCGCGGGCGCGTCGCCTGGAGCACTTCATCTATGTGAGCGTGGCGCAGCCGGCGCCGGTGATGCAGGCGTATGTCGAGGTGCGCGCCCATTGTGAACGCGTTTTGCAGGAAAGCGGCCTGAACGCGACTATCCTGCGGCCCTGGTACGTGCTGGGTCCCGGACATCGCTGGCCGTATCTGCTGCTGCCGTTCTATAAAATCGCGGAGCTGCTTCCGAAGACGCGCGATTCGGCGCGGCGGCTCGGCTTGGTGACCATCTCGGAAATGCTGAAGACCATCGCCGCAGCGGTTGCGAACCCGGCAGTGGGCGTGCGCGTGCTGGAGGTACCGGACATCAAGCGTCACGCAGTTACTGTCAGCGTGCCTGAGCTCCAAACGGCGGTGAACCGCTACCGAGCGAAGTAGCCGAATATGTCCAGCGCTAAATCGGTTCAGCACTAGAACCGGCGCGCTCTTGCACTCCGAAACAATATCAACTAAACTCCTAAATAGGAGAACCCATGCCGCTGCGCAGGTCAGCTTACCCAGACAGCCAATATCAGCCGATCCCCTTCATCGACCTGAATTCGCGCACCGAGCGACAGCGCCTGAGTGGCTCAGCCCTCAAGGCCTTCTTCAACCTCATCCAACGCTGGGGTGTCCGGGACGAAGATGCGCGCTCGCTGCTCGGCGGTCTATCCAATGGACCCTACTACAAATGGAAAAAGCAGCCCGACCGGTTGCTGGATGCGGACGTTTTGACCCGGATCTCCTACCTGATCGGGATTTTCAAAGCGCTTAATATTCTCTACGGCGAGAAGCTGGCCGATGAGTGGGTCCGGTTACCGAATACAAACCGGATCTTCGGCGGACGCACGCCGCTCGAATACATGCAGCGCGGAGGTGTTCCGGCCATGCAGATTGTCCGTCGACTGCTCGATGCCCGGCGCGGCGGAATGTGAACGAGCCTGGCGGGCAGCCGCCCGTTTCTCTGGTTCGCCAGTACGATACGCATCGTCTGATCCCCTCCAAATACAATCCCGACTTCGCCAGTGTCTTGACAATGATCGCCGACGACGAACAGCACCTGGCGGATCTGTTCGAGCTCGATCAGGCGACCAACGAGCGCCTGTGGGGCGAGGAGGGAATGCTCCCCGGAATCGGCCAGGGCGAACTCGTGTTTGGCGTTCCCAATTACCGCGTCGTCAATGCGGCTTTCACCCACGCGCACCCGCTGGGGTCACGCTTCAATGGGCCGGATCGAGGCGTCTGGTACGCCGCCTTCGCAATCAAAACGGCACAGGCGGAAGTGGCATTTCACAAATGGACGGAGTATGCCGAGATCGGGCGCTTCGAAGACAGCGTCACTTACGACGATTACCTCGCCGACTTCAGTGGCGCCTTTCATGATCTCAGGAACGGTACCGGATTTGACGAAGTGCTGGCCCCCGATAGCTACGTCGAATCGCAGGCGCTCGCCCAGCGCCTTCTCGACGGCGGCTCTTTGGGGATTGTCTATCTGAGCGTCCGCCATCGCGGCGGCACGTGTATCGCGTGCTTTCGCCCGACTCTGGTCAACCACGTTCGCAAGGGGAAGCGATATCGCTTTACCTGGCATGGCGAACCCGCGCCAACTATCGTCTGCACCAGCGCCAAACCATAGCCTTATTCCACCGTCACGCTCTTCGCCAAATTCCGTGGCTGATCCACATCGCAGCCGCGCCGCACCGCAATCTGATACGCCAGCAGCTGCAGCGGCAGCATTTCGACCAGCGGCAGCAGGAGTTCGCGCGTAACCGGAATCGTGATCAGATGATCGGCCATTTTGCCGACCTCGTCCTCATCGCCTTCGCAAGCCACTGCGATCACGATGCCGCTGCGCGCGCGCACTTCTTGAATATTCGAAAGCGTCTTCTCGTAATGGATCTGGCTCTCTTCCGATTCGGGATCGCGCGTGGCGAGAACCACCACCGGCAGATGCTCATCGATCAACGCATTGGGACCGTGCTTCATCTCGCCCGCCGGGTAGCCCTCCGCGTGAATGTAGGAGATCTCCTTCAGCTTCAGAGCGCCTTCAAGCGCGATCGGAAAATGGATCCCGCGCCCGAGATACAGGAAATCGCTGGCACTGTGAAGATGCTTTGCGAGATTCTCATACAACTCCGAGGCGGCGAGCACCTGGTCCAGCTTGCCGGGAATGCGTGACAGTTCTTCCACCAGCGTCGCCGATTGCTTCGCATTAAGCGTGCCGCGCACCTGGCCGAGATACATCCCGAGGATCACCAGCGCCGTGATCTGTGACGTAAACGCCTTGGTCGAGGCGACGCCGATCTCGGGGCCGGCATGCGTCAGCAGACTCCCTGCGGCCTCGCGCGTGATCATCGAGCCCACAACATTACAGATCGCCAGCGTCTTCGATCCCTTGTGCTTGGCTTCGCGCTGCGCCGCCAGCGTGTCGGCCGTTTCGCCGGATTGCGAAATAACGATCGTCAGCGTGTTTTCGGGAATAATCGGATCGCGATAACGGAACTCGCTCCCGTAATCGACTTCCACCGGCAAACGCGCCAGGCGTTCGATAATGAATTTGCCTGCGAGGCCGGCATGCCAACTAGTGCCGCAGGCGACAATCTTGACCTGCTGAAACTTCTTGAATTCGTCTTCCGAGATGCTCACCTCATCGAGGAAAACGCGTCCCGACTCGAGGCCAA
Organism: uncultured Acidobacteriaceae bacterium; assembly: GCA_963842195.1. Taxonomy (GTDB): domain Bacteria; phylum Acidobacteriota; class Terriglobia; order Bryobacterales; family Bryobacteraceae; genus Bog-105. The sequence continues at coordinate 18,299 of CAWJFN010000013.1, read as the reverse complement.
TCCGGCCCAGCATGGTGTCGCGAATGGCCCGCGGCTGCTCAAAGATCTCTTTGAGCATGAAATGCTTGTAGCCGCCCTTTTCGGCCATGATCGGATCCCACAGAATGCGCGAAACCTGCCGGCGCACCGCTTTGCCTTCAATGTCGGTGATCTGAACCCCGTCCGGAGTGAGAATCGCCACATCGCCATCGTCCAGAAAGAACATGTCGCGCGTGTGGCTCAGGATTGCCGGTACGTCCGAGGCGACGAAAAATTCATTCTGGCCGAGACCGATCACCACCGGGGGGCCAGAGCGCGCGGCCACAATTTTGTTCGGATCGGAACTCGAAATGACGCTAATGGCAAACACGCCGCTGATCTGCTTCAGGGCGCAGCGCACGGCGTCCTCGAGTTTGTTGCCTTTGAGGTATTTCTCAATCAGGTGGGCGATAATTTCGGTGTCCGTTTCGGTCTTGAAGTCGTGACCTTCGGCGATGAGCTGCTTCTTCAGCGCCAGATAGTTCTCGACGATGCCGTTGTGAACCACCACGATCTCGCCTTTGCAGTCGCGGTGCGGGTGAGCGTTTTCTTCGGTTGGCCGCCCGTGCGTCGCCCAACGTGTGTGGCCAATGCCATAGAACCCGGACACCGGGTTGGTGCGAATCGCCTCTTCCAGGTTGCGCAGTTTCCCCGGAGCCCGCCGCACTTCCAGGCATTTCGCCTCCGACAGCACCGCCACGCCCGCCGAGTCGTAGCCGCGATATTCGAGCCGCCGCAGCCCCTCCACAATGAGCGGTACCGCTTCACGGCCGCCGATATATCCCACTATCCCGCACATATATATGTAAGAGGAATTCCCTACTCCAGAATCTCAACCCGATAGTCTTCAATCACGGGATTGCTCAAAACATCCCGCGAGACCTCCTCGAGGATCGAACTGGCGCGCTCGCGCGGCATGCCCACCGCAAACGCGATCTCGAAAAACTTACCCTGGCGAACCGCAGCGATCTCGTTATGCCCCAGGCCCTTCAGAGCAGAGCAAATGGTCTGCCCCTGAGGGTCTAGTACGGTGGGTTTGATCGAAACATAAACGCGTGCCCGCATGAACCCACTATTGTAGGCGGCCAGTATCAAAACATGGTACGCGGCCACTATCAAACAAATTTGATCCTATTTGTTGCAGGTGCTATAACAAGAACCGAGGAGCGGCATTTTCTGAAAATCTGTGTCCTGGCGAGCAGCAGCGCGGGCAACGCAACCTTTGTAGCCACGGGGCGCACGCGCGTGCTCATCGACGCCGGACTGAGCCGGCGCGAGATCCGGCGCAGGCTCGCCGCCATTGGCGAGGACATTGAATGCCTGGATGCGGTGCTGGTCACGCATGAGCATTCGGATCACACCTGCGGATTGGTGGCCATCAGCAAGGCTGCCAGGCGCCGGACCCCCGTATACCTGACCTACGGCACTGCCGAGTGTATCGATTGGTACGACTGTGAGGCTCCCGTCCTCGAGCGGTTTCAGGCCGGGTCACGTTTTTCCGTAGGCGATTTCGATATCGCCAGTTTCACCATTCCGCACGATGCGGCGGATCCGGTGGGGTTTACGCTTACTGCGGCAGGCGTTAAGGTAGCGGTTGCAACCGACCTCGGATACATTCCGGATTCGCTGCGGGTACACCTGCGCGGCACCGATCTGATGCTGCTCGAATCGAATCACGATCTCGAAATGCTTCGTGTGGGTCCCTATCCCTGGCCCATCAAGCAGCGCGTCATGAGCCGGCGCGGGCATCTGTCGAACGAAGTTGCCGCCGATTTCATTCGCGACGATCTGGATACCTCTGTGACCACGCTGGTTTTGGGGCACATCAGCGAGCACAACAACCATCCGGAGCTGGTGCGCAATCTCGGCCTGAAGGCGCTAAACGGCCGCACCCTCTTCACGCGCCTGGTGGTTGCCGAGCCGGGCGTGCAGTCGGAAGTTTTCGAATACTGACCCGGCAGACGGGGACATTGCGGGCGAGAACCCAGCCAACTCCAGCGTTCAGCCGGTAACAGTGTCGCCGTTTCCTGCCGCGACATACGAAACGGGACATTGCGGGCGAGAACGACGGTATTGATGTGGAGTGCCGCTCACCGGGTTCGAATACGAATAGTTCCCTTTGGCGTTTTTGTAAAGGAAACCTCCGAACTCCAGACCCTGTTTTGTGGTTTGCAGAAGAATCCTTGTTGCAGCGCGATGCCCGTCACAATCCAAAGTCGAATAGTTTCGATCCGAACCACTTTCTTTGGGGACTAAGCCGTCACATGCGTTGTGACCTTCCGGCGGTACAACCATAAAGACACTGCGAGGCAACATATGCCAACGGTTCCGAGGCCAAGTGAAACCCGTTTGAGATCTGCTGCGATCATGTCGCCGACTAGCCGATCTTTCTCGTAAGGCCAATAAGGCACTATGATCAGTTCACCTTCGGCTTCGTCCTGGGTCCCGGCACGCATAGCGTGCAGCAACAACTCAGATCCTGGTGACCCAACGAATTCGAGCCCCGTAGTCGTGCATTGTGAAATGTAACCATATGGAGCGGCTCCGCTGGACCTTGTCGGAATCGCGTGCCCTGCCGAATCCGTGATTTTGAGCGTGAGCCCAGTTTCCGTAAAGCAGGCGAGTTCTGGTTTCGCCGACCGTAATGCGAGGGCTGCAATGAAGGTAGGAGGTCCCCAGTTAGCTATAAGGCGCCGCCACTGTTCAGAACCCGGAATGCGGAATCTGATCACGGATTCGGCTTCCACTCGCACCTCAGAGGTTGGGATCTGTGCCAGCTTCAGGGTCGCTGGCCGCGCATCGACGCTTTCCTTCCAGGGATAAACGTAACCAGCGAGCGCCAACAGGCAAGAGCCGACCGTTAGAGCCGTCAATGTTAGCCACTTCATCAAGGCACCTGAGGAATCAGTAAGGGAGCGCTCGCCCCGTAGGCATTGAACGGGAAACTTGGACTGAACCCGCCGACATCGCCGAAGTACCTCGCAGCGGTATTGCTGTTTGGTCCCCACACTGGGTCGTACAGCAAACTTCCGTTCGGGAACGACTGCCCCGCGTTGATCATAGAATCAACTTGGCCGCATACATCGCTGGACAGCCCCGAGTTGAACACAAGATGAGCGCTCGGTGTGTCTGGGCCTTGGTAAAGATTAGGGTTGACCCACACCGTTAAGTGCTGGTTAGAGCCCGATGGCGGAATTGGCCCACCCGAGATGATGCGTTGGCCCGAGGATCCCTGCACCCACCAGAACGTGTGAACAGCCCGAACCTTTGCTGCCCTAGGGTCGTTTACTGGTCTCGACTTCAGTTGTGCGAAGCAGACAGGAGCCTTATTATTTGTCCCTGTCTTTGGGGGATTATCGGACAAGCTCAGCGATTCCGAAGTAAATGAATATGCCACAGATCACGCTTATACCGATGCAAACCCCAAGAGTGCTTTTTGTAGCCGCCTTCCTCGCGTAGCCGACCCAAGTGAGGGCGAGCACTATGAGCCCTGCTATCAGGTCAAAGAACGGATTGCCGCGCCCGCCACTAGCGGCATCGCCAACAGGTCCTAGGAGCATCATGGATGAGAACACCCGCCCGTTTTCGCGACGCTTAGGTAGCCGCCAATGCCGATTTCCCTACCGCCAGCAGAAATCTCTCCATAGAGGCCCGCACCGGAGCCATACAGAAGGCCGCCCCCTGCAGCATGTGCTCCCGGAATCGAACCTCCTACACCTCCGTAGACCAGGTTGGTGTCACCAAGCCCTTTGGCGCTGGGAGAAACGATCTTGCCAACACCTCCCATGTACCCTTCGCCCCCACCGAGTTCGAAGAGCGCACCCCTGCTGACACCAGAACTGGAGTCTGCTTCTAGGATTACTCCTGCGAAGCCGTTGACTGGCCCCGCATCGAGTGATCGACCACCATACGCAAATACACCCGCGCTGCAAAACTGAAATCCTGTTACCGGCACCGGGTTGTTCTGCTTCACTGGCTCGGGACAAGGACTGCCCGGAAGCCCTCTAACGACACAGGTCTTTGGGGGTGGCTGCGAGCCTCCACCGCCCCCGGGCTGCCCACCCGGGTTGTTCAATGGCCCGACCGATATCTGCTGAAACGTAATCTCACAGAATTGGTACTCTCCTGGCAATCCGGTCATTTCTGTTTGGTAACAGTGAGTCGGAATCTGTATCCAAATGGTATTTCCGTCCAGCCCCGTCGGATCTGTCGTATTCAACGGATCCCCACCCGCATACCCATAGCGATTGAATGTTTGCGGATTCGTCAAGTCCACCGCACTCAACCCCGCCGGATCGGGCGTGATCCAGCGGCCCTGCGTCGTCTGATACAGCCGCGCCGGGAAGTTCTTCAGATCTGCCGCTTCCGCGCTCTGCCCCACACCCGTAAAGAACGTGTCCGTCCCCGCCGAATTGATGTACTGCTCCATGTACGGGGCCACCGCAAAGTCATTCACAACCGTGCGCGTCGTGCTCGAGAACAGCCGTCCCGTTCCCAGCCAGTCCGAATGTTGATACCACGCGAGTCCCGATGTGTTGTAACTCGCATACGCCTGCCCCGACAGCGGCACATACGCCGTCCGCAGCGCGCCCGCCGCCGCAATGAATAACTCCGGCCCGCCATGCGGCGCATATACACCCTGGTCGTACGTGCCATTCGCGAACTTCCGCTCCACCCACCTGCCCAAGACTGTAAACGATGTATCCGGTCTAACTTGTAAAGGATGTTCCCATTCGGTCATTAGATTATTGTTGCCGTCACGTACCTGCACCGTTGCCGGATGATCCACAATATTACCGAGCGATGTGTTAAATGTGATAACCGTCTTCCGCAGCAGCGACCAAACTGAGCCGTTGCCATAATCGCGCCCGTGGGCCGCTGCCGTTGTCCATTGACTAGCCATTCACCAACAGCGCCGGGAAAAACCACGGCGCGCTCGTGAGCGCATTGTGCATCGCCATCGGGCGCCGAACCGCGTCGCCCACTGCCCAAACTCCCGCGTCCTGGTGCAGAATCTCCAGCTTGTCGCCATTGTTGAGGTGCATCAGCAGCTTGCCGTCGAAGTAGCCGGACGTCTCCAACTCCACCGGCCCGCTCTCGTCATCCGAGCCGGCAGTGTAGGCCACTGTACCGGTCTCAACACCGGTGTTTACCGCAACACCGCCCGTCAGCGCGCTGCTCGCCTGCGCCAGAATGGCGGACGCCCAGCGTCGGTTGCTGACTAAAGCCCAGCGCCGGAATGAGTGCAGCAACGCGCCGAGACACACGACGGCCTTTCCGTTAAAAACGCCGACAGCGAAATTCCGCTTGCCGGAAAATCAGTCACAAGTCGTAACTTGCACAAATCAGTACAGTTAACCCCAAATCGCTTGACACGACCCCCCTACATAATAGAAATGAGCCTCGGAAGTGGCGCGGGCTTTTCAGCCGAATGTCATTTAGTTTTCTCAGATATGCGCAGAAATCCTTGTGGGGCGGGTTGGCCAACGAAGTTGGCAACCTGCGGCCAATTCGCCGAATCGGCCTTTTTTGCGCGGTCAACAGGGCGGCGCTGCGGCGAGCGCCACGCACGAATACATCCTGCCCCATCATCAACTGGTCAAGTTTGGCAAAACTAAATGACATTGGGCTTTCAGCCTGCAGCGTCCGCTTTCAAGCCGACGTTCCAAGAGATCCCGAATCTCTTTCCCACTTTTCGGGGCATTTTCTATTCAAAGGAGCACTTTATGGCCACCCCAGCACAGATCGAAGCCAACCGTGTGAATTCCCAATCCTCCACCGGCCCGAACTCGGAAGCCGGTAAAGCCGTGTCTAGCCAGAACGCCTTCAAACACGGCCTTTACTCGCAACGAATCTGCACGCCCAGCGAAAATCCCGCCGAACTCGACGCGCTCAAGGCCGATCTGATTGCCGAGCACCAGCCGGCCGGCAGCACCGAAGCCATCCTGGTTAACGAAATGGCGGAACATGTCTGGCGCATCCGCCGCGCTCGCGAGTACGAAGCGGTTGTCCTTGGGAGCGGATTCGATCTGGCGCGTCTGGCAGCCGTCCAACGCATGATGTCAAGCGCCGAGCGGGGCTTCCACAAAGCCCTCAAGGCGCTGCAGGAACTCCGAAAAGCCAGCAGCGGCGGCGCGGATGCTCGCGCGCAGCGCCTCGTCCGCGGATCTCAGGCACAGACCGCCGCGCCAGCCACGCCAAACGGGTTCGTTCCGCAAAAACAGCAACTCGCTCCAGAACAGACGCTTACGGCGACACACCCGCACACTGGGTTCGTTCCGCAAAAGCAGCCGGCGGCACAATCCAAGCCCGAAATTGGCTTCGAATCGCAAAACGCATCTCTCGCCTTGGACGCTCTCGTGCTGCCCGCGGCACTACCTCATCCGGACCCTACGTTAAGATTTGGAACAGACGCTGCATCACCCAAAAACCGCCGTACTGCAGCTTGCGAATTTTAGGCCATGATTGAACGCTACACACGTCCGCAAATGGGCGCGATCTGGAGCGATCAGCACAAATACGAATGCTGGTTGCAAGTGGAGCTCGCCGCATCCGAGGCTCTGGCCGAACTGGGTGAAGTGCCGAAAGAGGCCGCCCAGGCGCTCAAACAGCATGCCGCGTTCGAGTTGAAGCGCATTCAGGAGATCGAGCGCGAAGTGCGGCACGACGTCATTGCCTTCACAACGGCCGTGGCCGAAGCAATGAAGGCCGCGCACGCCGGCGAGGCATCGCGTTGGCTGCACTATGGTCTGACATCGAATGACATTGTCGATACCGCGCAGGCGCTCCAGATCCGCGATGCTTCGCGGCTGATCGCCGCCGGCCTGGATACCCTGCTTCAGGCTTTGAAGAAGCTCGCCTTCGAGCATAAGCACACCGTGCAGATGGGGCGCACCCACGGCATTCATGCCGAGCCCATCACCTTCGGCCTCAAGGTGGCCCTGTGGTGGGACGAATTTCGACGTCATCAGCGGCGCTTTCGCACCGCTTCCGAAGAGATCCGCGTCGGCAAAATCTCGGGCGCGGTCGGGACCTTTGCCCACATCGGACCCGAAGCCGAACTGCTCATCTGCGATCGTCTCGGGCTCCGCGCTGCGCCCATCAGTTCGCAGGTGCTGTCGCGCGATTTGCACGCCCACTATGTCGCCGTGCTGGCAGGCATCGCCTCCAGTCTGGACAAGATCGCGGTCGAGATCCGGCATCTGCAGCGTACCGAAGTACGCGAGGCGGAGGAGCCGTTTGCCGCCGGCCAGAAGGGTTCGTCGGCCATGCCACACAAACGCAACCCCGTCACCTGCGAGCAGATTTCCGGTTTAGCCCGTGTCGTGAGGGCGAACGCGCAGGCCGCCTTCGAGAACGTTGCCCTCTGGCACGAGCGGGATATCTCCCATTCCTCGGTGGAACGTATTATCCTGCCGGATTCCACCATTTTGATCGATTACCTGCTTTCGAAAACCACTTGGCTGATATCCGGACTCCGTGTCAACGCGGACCGGATGCGCCGCAATGTTGATCAAACCAAAGGGCTTATCTTCTCCGGGCAGTTGCTTCTGGACCTCGCGGCAGCAGGCATGCTGCGCGAGGACGCCTACCGCCTGGTGCAGAGCCATGCCATGCAGGCCTGGGAGGCGGAAGGCGATTTCCGGGCCGCCGTCGAAGCCGACCCTGAGATCGGAAAACACCTTTCGGCTGAGCAGTTGAGTAATGTTTTCTCGCTCGCGAGACAATTACGTCACATCGACGAGATCTTTGGCAGGGTTTTTCCCAGCTAAAAGATTGTCCCGCTATGAAAAACCACTATTCGGATTTTCATAGATTTCGTTTACACTAGGGTCGGGCCACCGCCCAGCCATGCCCTGCCTGAATGAATCTGCGGATCGAGACCTGGAACTTGCCCGCGTACTTCTCGTGGACGACGATTTGACGTCGCGTCTTACTCTAAAAGCGGTGCTTGAGGCCGGTGGGTACTTCGTGGATTCGGCTGCTTCGGCCGCCGAGGCGGTCGGCAAGCTCGATGAGCGCCAGTACGAGCTGGTGCTGAGCGACCTGCAGATGGAATCCCCGGAAGCCGGACTCAAGGTGCTGGCGCATGCGCGGCTGATGCAATACAAACCCGCCACCGCCATCCTGACCACGTATCAGAACCATCAACCCGACCTCAAAAAACCGATGTTGATTGAGCCGGAGGATGTGCCGGAGCTGCTCGGGAAAGTGGCCGATCTCATTAGCCAGCGCGCCGCCCGTATCGTGGAGCGGCAGCTTCGTCAAACGTAGACAAACCAGCCAGCCGGTCCTTGCTCGCCCGCGACACGGTCCGTACTTCGTCATCTGTTCGTGACCCCGATGTCATATTGAAATGCGAGGATCATGACACAAACAGAGGTCAGCATGCGCTTCTTATATAAAGTCTTCTTTTGCCTGATTACTTTGGCCACTGCGGCCTCGGGAACTGCGTTCGGTCAGCAGGTGCTGGGCGCAATCACCGGTGTCGTGGTCGATGAAACCGGGGGCACTGTCCCGGACGCATCCGTGGCGGCTCGTAATGTTGCCACCAATTTGCGCGTGAACACACAGACCAAATCCAACGGATCATATTCGATCCCCAACCTGCCGATTGGCAAGTATGAGCTCACCTTCAGTAAAGCCGGTTTTGACACGGAACAGCACACGAATGTGTTGGTCGAGGGCGACCGCACTTCCACCGTGCCCGCCACTCTGAAAGTCGGCGCTGTCTCCACCAAGGTGGAGGTAACCGGCACTCCGCTGATGAATCAGGTGGATACCACAAACGGTTATGTTGTAGATCAGCTCACTATCCAGAACACACCGCTGGGTACGGGCAGCTTTACACAACTGGCGATCATCTCGCCCGGTGTTCACGCCGACTTTTTAGGAGGCTCAGGCTCAAACGGCGGGCTCGGCAACCAGGCCATCTTCGCCAACGGGCAGCGGGCATCGAGTAACAGCTTTTCTCTGAACGGGGTGAGCACGGATAACCTCTTTAATGGAAACTCCACCAGCCAGGTCGGTGAGAACCGGTTTGTGCTGAACACGGGCGAATCATTCGGCCCCGGCGGCGTGATCGCCACCAGCACCTCGGTCTACGCGGCCATCGGCGAGGCGCTGCCGACTCCTGCACCCGAATCGATTGAGGAGATCCGCGTCAACACTTCCATGTACGATGCCTCGGAAGGCGCGCACAGCGGCGCCCACATCGGAATCACTACCAGGTCGGGGACGAACGATTTCCACGGCCAACTGTTCGACCACTTCCAGAACAGCTGGTGGAATGCAGCACCCTTCTTCTATAACGCGGATCCCACCATTCCTGCAAATCAGAAGGTGCCCAAGCTGGAGCGCAATCAGTTCGGAGCAGCGCTGGGCGGACCCATCAAAAAGGACAAGCTCTTCTTTTTTGTCGCTTACCAGGGTGTCCGTTCCGCCGATGCGCTGCTCGGAACGTCGGAAGTAACGGTGCCGCAAGGGCTCACGGACGACCGGAGTCCGGCCGCTCTCGCAAACGTCGTGAACAATGATTTCGGTACTTCGATTGGCGTCAGCCAGATCAGTCCGGTGGCGCTGAAGCTGCTGCAGGCCAAACTGCCGAACGGTTCGTATCTCATCCCCAGCGCGACCATTCCGTCCTCTCTTGCGGGCCAACTCGGCTACGATGCCTTCCTGCAAGGCCCGAGTTCGACCCTGACCATGGATCAGGGTTCGGGTAACGTGGATTACCTCATCAGCAGCAAAGACCGGCTGTCGGCGAAATACTTCATCCAGAACGATCCCACCACCAGCCCGTTCGGATCGAAGAGCGCAACGCTCGGTTTTGCACAACAGCTGCAGGCGGGGAGCCAGGTGGGCTCGATTGAAAACACGATTTCGCTTTCGCCCTCGCTCACCTGGGAACAGCGAATCGGTTTCACCAGGTTGCGCGCGTACGCAACCACAGCGCAGCCGTTGACCGCGGCGGACGCAGGCATCGATCTCTTCGGATCCACGCGCTTCCCTGCCGTCTACATCAACCTCGCGGACCCAACGCTCGGCAGCGGCCTCAACTTCGGTCCGGTATCGAATTTTTCGAACGCGGGAATGTTCCAGAACCAGTGGGAGTACGCGACATCGCTCGGATGGGTCGCCGGACGCCACACGTTCTCGTTCGGAGCCAACTGGGATCATACCCAGCTCAACATTTTGAACCAGAACAACGAGACGGCAACTTTGGGCTTTGGCGATTTCACCAACTTTCTCACCGGCGCCGTCCTTCCCGGGACCAGCACCGAGTATTTCAACGGGAATAGCAATCGATATTATCGGAGCGACACCATAGGCGCTTATGTAAACGATGTGATTAAGGTTAGCCGGAATCTGAACCTGACACTGGGTGCGCGCTGGGATTACGATGGACCGCTCACGGAGAAATATGGACGCCTGACTAACTTCTACGGCAACTTATACAGCTACGATGCAGCCAGCGATTCTATCTTGAACTCCGGGCTCGTATTTGCCGGAAACAACAAGAGCTTTCATACGCCGGGCGTGAGCGACTCAACCATGACTGGACGGCAATGGGGAATCGCACCCCGCGTTGGCATTGCCTGGACACCCGCGCCTAAGTTGACGGTTCGAACAGGTTTCGGCATTTACTACGATCGCGGCGAGTTCTTCAGCGAGTTTTCACCCAGCGCCGGCGGCGGCTTCAACGGGCCCTTCGGCGTAACCCTCGAACCGCCCTTTGTCACCTTGGTGCTGGGCCAGCAAGGAGCAACAGCGAGCGCGCCGTTCGGAGGTACGCCGCCCGCTCCGCCTCCGGTGAATGCTGCGGCTTTTCAAGCGCTGCTGCCGAATGTGGCTCAGCTTTCGAGCGGCAACTACAGCACTCTTCCCGCAGGCAACCAGTTCGGACCCTTTCTGTTCGGCGGCTATGATCCGCGAAATACCTTGCCTTACACCGAGAACTGGACCTTTGACTTACAATATCAGGCAACCAATAGCCTGTTGTTGAGTCTCGGCTATGTGGGCAACCACGGCTTACACGGCATTCTGCCCATTCCCTTCAATCAGCCACGTGTCGCAACTCCCCAGAACCCGGTAAACGGACAGATTTACTCCTACGGTTACAACGTAAATGCCTTCGAGACGGTAACTTCCTTCACCGGGGGTAACACCGATATTCGCGTTCCGTATGTAGGCTATAACCCGAACTCGGTCTTTTATGAGGCGGAAGGAGTGTCCTGGTATAACGCACTGCAAGCGCAGATGCGCAAACGGCTTTCATTCGGTCTCGAGTTCACGGCGGCTTACACCTGGTCGCATAGCCTGGATGAGCAGAGCGGGCAAGGATTGTTCTTCACCGGGAACGATCCGCTGAATCCGAAGAGCGGGTATGCCAGCTCCGATTTCGACCAGACGCACACATTTCTGTTCAACTACAGCTATCAGCTACCGATCTAACCTCGCACCAGGGCGTTTTGAAGGCGCTGCTCAACGGCTGGAGTATCGGAGGCCAATGGGTCGCGCAGAGCGGAACGCCGTACAGCGTATACGATTTCTCGGGTTCCATCGGCGGTATTTACTACGGTCTGAACGACTACATCACCAATCCGATTCTGCCGTTGAAGCCCGGCATCACCGCCCAGCAGGCGCAACTGCAGGGGACGACAGGAGTGAACGCAGGCAAACCCGTCCTGGACGTGAACGCCTTCACCATCCCGACCCTCGCGCCGGGACAGATGGGTGTTCCACCATGTGATGCCGCAGGGGTCTGCGATACCTTCGAATCCGCTTACGGCGACAGCGGACGAAACTTATTCCGTTCGCCTTTCCAATTCCGAATCGACCAGACGGTAGGGAAGGCATTTCAGATCACCGAGCGAGTCAAGCTACGTCTTGATTTCGACCTGTTCAACCTGACGAACCATCCCAGCTTCGATGCCCCAAACAACAACGTGTCGTTTTACAACTTCGGCAATCCGCCGAGTGTTAACAATCCTCCGTTTGGTCAGTTAGGAATCATTCAACACACAATCGGCAGTCCGCGCTTTCTACAGGCGGATTTACACCTGACGTTCTGAGCGCCCGATCCGCTCGACAACGGCTTCAAACTCGTCGAGCTTGTCTCGAAAAAAGTGATCGACCGATTCTACCCAGTCGAGGTGCTTCGGTTCGGGCACTGAGTTATAAAACTCTGTGAACTCGGGTGCCGGCCCGTGCTCATCGTGCGTGCTCTGAACGAAGTATTTCGGAACCAGAACGTGAGAGATGAAGTCGCGATTGCGGTAGCCGGTGGGAAATCCGACTGCGATCACTCGCTTCACATCGGGTTGCCTCGCCGCGATTTTCAGCGCTATCCGTGAGCCGAAGGAAAATCCGGCGGAGAGCAGTGGCAAACTCGGATAGCGCCGCCGCAGTTCTTCAAATACCGCGTGGGCGTCCTCAGCTTCGCCGCGGCCATGCCCGTATTCGCCCGCACTCAGGTTCACGCCGCGGTAATTGAAGCGCAGCACGGCGCATCCGGTCTTGCGCAGACCACGCGCCAGGCGATGCACCACTTTGTTGTGCATGGTGCCTCCGTGCTGGGGATGAGGATGGCAAACCAGAGCGGCTTCGACCGGCGCAGCATCTTCGGGTTCTTCTAGAATGGCCTCAAGACGGCCGGCGGGTCCCTGCACAAAAAGTGACTCGATGCGGCGCGGCATCAGTTCGTGCGGTAGTTCGTGAACTGCATGTCGATACCGAAGTCCTTGTTCCGCAGCAGTGCGATCGCCTGCTGCAGCGTATCCCGATCCTTACCGCTGATGCGCACCAGGTCGCCCTGAATGCTGGCCTGTACCTTGAGCTTGCTGTCTTTGATCAGCTTGACGATGTCTCTGGCCTTTTCGGTTGTAATGCCCTGCTGTAGATTGATCTCCTGACGGACACTGTTGCCGGTCGCGGGAATAATCGAGCCGTACTCGAGCCCCTTCAACGGAACATTCCGCTTCACCAGCTTTTGCGCCAGAATTTCATTTACCGCCTTCAGCTTGTACTCGTCCGAGCTGGCAAGAAGTATTTTGTTCTCCTTGTCTTTCAGCTGAATCGAAGAGCGGCTATCTTTCAGGTCGTAGCGGGTCTGGATCTCTTTCGAAGCCTGCTGCACTCATCGAGAACCTCATTGAGGTCGATCTTAGAGACAATGTCGAAGCTATTATCGGGCATAAGCGCGCACCATTTCCCATAGTAGGATGCCCGGGCTTCGGTCTTGTCTCGTTATCAGAACTCGCACTGAGGCGGCGTGATGCCCTTGGCCCGCAAGTACATCTGGCCGAGAGCCGGTGATGCGTCGAATGGTTGAGCGCCATCAGCAGCAGGTCCGCGCCGCTCATCGTCCCTCCTCGCCTTTGTAAGTTTTCCCGAGCTGCTCCGGGTGTCAATTGCGATACTTTGCTGATCGCGTCGTCATAGGAGCTGCGGATGAATGCAATCACTTCCGGTTTGGTTTTGGCATTAGCGGCAGCGTCTTCCTTCGGTTTCTCGCCAGTCAGCGGACTCAGAACGTACAAGCCTGCGATAGATGGACCATCTGCCCGCCAAAACTCATTTGCGCCGGCGTAAGTTTGAACGAGTAACGGGCCTCCGGCATCGCTTCGGCAACCTTAACGGTGAAATCTTCCGAGGTCTTCAGATGCTTGAGGACGTCGGCTTTTAGATCCTGCTGCGAAAAGCAGGCAGGGCGGCCGCGAGCAATAGCGCGGCAATTACCGTAAGTTTACGAATAAGGCACCTCCGGCCAGTTTACTCAATTTCAGATCGCCGCCACTGGATCGATCCGGTAAACCCACTCTCGAGGCGCGGCAAGCGCTTCCGCCGGCTTATTCGCCAGCGCCACGATCTGCTCGATGGTGCCGTGCAGGGTGCTCTTCGAGCATGTCGGATCGGTCGCTTCGGCATCGCCGGTAAGAGCAGCGCCTGACAGCGGCATCCGCCAAAATCCATTTGCTTGCGATCGCACGATCGGCACGGCTCCGGCATCCAGGCATCGCCGCGGAAGCGCTGAAAGGCCGAGGATTCTTCCCAGATCCAGCGCAGCGATTGCTGCTGAGCATTTTCAAACTGCAGTTCGGGAATGATTCCGGCAGCATGGCATGGGAGCACCCGACCGGCCGGATCGATCAGCATTACCTCGGCCCCATCCTCCCATGCAGGGCTTTGGATACTTGGCGTAATAATCGGGAAGAACAAAATCGATTCGCATTCTGCCTTGCAGCCGCTCTCGCGCGCTCGCCACCACCGAAAGCGATTTGTCGAGCTGTGCTCGCGTCGGCAGCAGGCGCGCGCGATTCGCAACTGCCCAGCCGTATACTGCACGTTTGCGATCTCGAGCTTGTCTGCCCGTAAAGTCTCGGCGAGTGCGATCAAGTTCTCCAACCTGTCAAGGTTGCCGCGGTGCACGACCATATTTGCGGTGAACGCCAGGTTGTGCTCGCGTATCCACTCCGCAACTCTAAGCTTGAGCGCATGCGCGCGAGTGCCCCCGAATTCATTGGCGCTCGCTTCCACAGCGTCCTGAAAGCTCAACTGGATGTGATCGAGTCCGGCGTCAACCAGTTGTTGCAGCCGCTCGCGCGTTAAACCCAGACCGGAGGTGATCAGATTGACGTAAAGCCCGGCAGCGCGGCCGGCTCGCACAAGTTGCACGATATCGGTGCGCGAAAGTGGCTCGCCGCCCGTCAAGTGAAGGTGCCAGCAGCCCAGAGCCGCAGCCTCGGCGATGATCTTCTCCCAAGCCTCAGTCGACAGCTCGTTCGCGCGCTCGCATCTCCAGCGGGTTCGAGCAGTACACGCAATGCATCGGGCAGCGGTGTGTAATTTCGGCTATCAGTGCCTGTGGCGCGGGTATCACAGGAATTCGATGGCGCCTTTGTCGCGCAGCGCTTCGAGGAAACTAACTACCTCGTGCGAGAGCCGCGCCGTTTCGGCCGAAGGATACTCAGTCTCGAGCAAGAGATGAGATCGCCCAGGCTGCGCTTACCGTCGCAGAGTTCCAGAATGCGCCGGCCCGGTCCTTGCAAGCGTAACGCCCCCTCCGGGATCAAAAGCAAGGAATCGGGCGCCGATGGCGCCGAAAGCCTGCATCCACGTTTTAGCTGCGGGATTTCGGTGAGTGCAGGCAGCATGTCTTAAGACGTGAGTTGAAAGGCGCCGGGCGGCGTCCAGCCCGGATTGATGTACGAATAGTAAATCGCGTCTAACTGTGCCCACAAGATGTTGCACTTGGCGCGAAGCGCATCGACCACTAAGTCCTGTTGCTCACGACTTCGTGCCTCCCTGATTACCCAATCCAGTGCAAACGCGGCATCTTCGGGCGCCTGGCTCAAACGGGCAGTAAAGTAATCGAGACCGGACTGAGCCACGGATAATGGCTGCGCATAGCATCGATGCGAGCGAAATTAAATCCCGCGAAAACAGTTCCGTCAGCGAAGAAGCCACCGCTTCAAGCTGCGTTTTCCTGCTCACCAGGTTCAGATATGCATCCACTGCGTACCGAACGCCCGGCAATACTTCGCGTTCCGATTTCACTCTCTCCGCCGGCAACCCGGTAGCCTCGGCCAGCTTGATCCATTTTTCGATTCCGCCCGCTTGGCCGTCGATGCCGTCATGGTCCAGGATGCGCTTCCGCCACGCGCGCCGGAACGCCGGATCGTTGCTCCGCGACAGAATGATCGCCTCTTTGACGGGAATTTGGCTCTGATAGTAGTAGCGATTCAGGGCCCAGGCTTGCAGTTGCCCGCGTGTCAACTTCCCCTCGTGCATCAAAAGATGAAACGGATGACGATGATGATACCGCTCATACCCGATTTGAAGCAATCGCTGTTTCAGCTCATCGGGCGTAAACAACCGAGTATCGGCATCGGAAATCACAGCGCCAGATCCATTCCATCAAATGCCAGCTCCCAACCCGCGGCACGCATTTGACCATGTTCCGCGCTCTCTTCATCCAGCATGGGATTGGTGTTGTTGATATGGAATGCAATACCTTTCGTGGCCGGGTGAGCGACGAAAGCGCCTCCGCTCGTTCCTCCCGTGCACCACAGGGCATCGTCCCCATCTGGCGAGCGGTCTTTGCACCACCCTGTACGCGAAGCAGTTCGTCGTCCGACGAGAACGTCCCGTGAACAAGTATCAGATCGCAGCCACTCAGTTCCACTACCACTCCGGCGAGATGGCAGGCGCGCCCGGCAGAAAAGCCATTCGCTTCGAGTTGTGTTCGAAAACGAGGCCGACGACGGCCTCAGATTTTTCAAAACATTTCTTCCCCCGGGCGGCACATGACCTGCAAAACCCACCCCCGGCCGAGATCGCGGTGCATCGAATTCCCCTTGCCCCCCTGTCTACGGCGTTGCAACTCGAAACTTTTCATTCAGCGCCATGCACCGCCACTCGACCTGATCCGGCCGGCGTCGCAGAACGTTGAAAACGTCGTCGTCACTACTTATAATTTGGTGGCAACCGACTCCGTGGGATAACAACAAGGGACTGCCATTCCCGCAGACAAGAACAAGCCAAGCGCCGCATCCAACTCGGCAGAAGTAAGTAGAACGCCGCGGATGGCTAATCGCGAAAACGATGTTGAACGAGGGTGAAGGGGTGAAAAGGATTCGATCTGGTAGCGCAGATCCGGCTTGGCGTTCACCAGAAACCAGAGCTCTTCCGCGTCGCCGCTGATCGCCAACTGAGCTTGGGATCGAGCAGAGCCGCTGCAGTCCCCCTGCCGCAACCGCCGGCAGTTGGTGCAGGAACAGTTCCATTTGCGGAGACTGCTGCCCGCAGCTGCGCCCAGGACTCGAACATACATTCAATGCTAAATTTCAGGATTGCTGTAGCAGGACTGTGCAGCTAAAGATACAGACTTCTTCAAAGCCAGGTGTGCCTACTATTCCATTCAACTTCCTCCTTCGTCGTATTGTACCTATTAACCAGGCCGCGGCGCAGAGATGAACATACTCGTGAATCCGGCTGGCCGCAGGGGCTTCTGTGTTCGCTCCAACACCGCGACTTCCGAGCTTCTGGTGGGTGGACTTCTCATTTCCGCCGCTTCGGCACCCGGACGCAAATCGTTGCGCAGAGCCTCTCCGCGCTCCGCATTACGCACGGATCTGCCTTCGCCCTAGGCGTTGTTTCGCTTGCCCAAGCCACGGCATTCTTCGTCTTCGCACTCGCCGGCGGAGGGTTTGCCGACCGGCTCGACAGACGCCGCCTGCTCCTTACCACGCAGAGTGTTCTGCTATGTCTTGCCCTGCTTATGGGCCTCCTGACTCTCACGGGAGCGATTCGGGTCTGGATGATCGTCGCGATCGCATTTCTTTCCGGCACCGCTTTGAGTTTCGATCAGCCGGCACGTGCCGCGCTCATCTCCTCGGTCGTGCCGCAAAAGGACCTGCTGAACGCGATCTCATTGCAATCGGCCGTATTCAATGGCGCTTCCACTCTGGGTCCCGCGCTGGCCGGGATTACGATTCAGGCGGCTGGACTGGCAGCGAATTTCTTCTTCAACGCCGCCAGCTTTGTGCCGGTGCTTGTCAGCCTGATGCTCATTCGTTCAATCAAGCTCTCCACCCCGCCGGGCCGACCCAAATTGATCGCGCAGGTTGCCGACGTCCTGCTCAGCGTCAAGCGCGACCTCATACTTCCATGGCTGTTGCTGAGCTACGGAATTCTTCTGTTCGCGGCGCCCTCACTTCCGCTGCTATTGCCGGTGATGGCCGTCAACATCTTACATATCGATGCGCGGACACTTGGCATCCTATTCTCGGCGGCCGGTATCGGAGCAGTTGCCGGCGCGGTGACTCTTGCCTCGCTTCCGGAGACCGTAAGTAAGCGGCTCTTGCTCTATACGGCTCTGACAGCCTGGATTCTGAGTCTAACTGTTGTCGGTGTCAGCCGCGCGCCCGCTCTCACGTTCATCGCGCTGCTAGGCTTCGGCGGCGCGCAAAGCGTCATCGGCGCGCTCACTGCGACGCTTCTGCAGGTCCGGCTGCCTTCCGAAAAACGCGGCCGGATCATGAGCTTGAACACGCTGCTGGTGATGGGCGTACGTCCATTGGGCGATTTTCCCGCCGGAGCGCTCATCAGCATCTGGGGCGCACCCATCACAGCGGCCGCAAGCGCAATTCT
The DNA here is from genome assembly GCA_963842195.1 of uncultured Acidobacteriaceae bacterium. GTDB lineage: Bacteria > Acidobacteriota > Terriglobia > Bryobacterales > Bryobacteraceae > Bog-105. The sequence continues at coordinate 128 of CAWJFN010000013.1, read as the reverse complement.
CGCCGGTACGGTGTCGTTGTTTTTCCTTTCGCGCGCTGCCTTCTCACGCGCTGAATCAATTGTGGGCTGAGGCGTCCTGCGAAGCAGCAGGCTCATCGTAATGAATCTGGCTGTCAACCGTAGTCCGT
>CAWJFN010000012.1:0-29143 GCA_963842195.1 uncultured Acidobacteriaceae bacterium | reverse complement strand
GCAGCGGCACTCGTCCCGAATACTTCTTTAGCAGCTCCACTGGATTGTGCCCGCCGACTGTCACCCAGAAGATGTCCATTTCCAGTTTCACGAGCGCGGGATTGGTGGTATCCATGATGATCTCGAGCGGTGTGGTGCCGCTCATCGGCTCGAATTCGAAGGCGTGGTTGTGATAACAGAGTTGCAGATCGTGCGCTTTCGCCCGCTCGCCCGCCTTCTGGAAATTCTCCGCCAGCTTCTTGATTACATCTTGCCCGCCTCGCTGCGGAGGTGGCACGCATGGGATCACCGCGTACTCAAATCCTTTCTGCTTGGCGTCCGCCAGTTGCTCGTCCGTTGGATCCAGGCTGAGATGGACGCTGATGGGCTTCAGTCCGCTGCTCCAGACAGCTGCCCACGCCTCCTTCAGAGTGTCTGCTGTCGCCTCGATCTCCGTGTACCCAATCTCGCGTATGTCATGCAAGACCTTAGCGGGATTTGCCCGGATGATGCTGCGCACCGTGTAAAGCTGAACTCCGAGGTTATTCCCGCTCAACCGGTCAAAAGCAAGGGCAATCCTGGAGGCGGGGAGCAGGGCCGTCGCCTGCGCGAGAAACGCGCGTCTACCTGTCTGTGACATGCTCACATCCTATTCCAAAGCATTTCCCGTGATTCGAGACTGCACCCGGCGCACGATCCGCAACGTGATCACCGCTGCAATCGACAACGTAACCGCAATGATGAGAACCGCGGCCCAGTGCCCTTCCAGAAAAGTTAACGTCGAGTGCCCATATCGCTGAGCGAGGTAGGCTAACGCAAAGTAGCGAATTGTTCTCGCGGCCCCCACTACTCGAACAACGAAGTCCAGCGCACCTCCAGCGCGCCGGCGCAGAACACCGGAATCTTCATCGGCATCGGCAGCGGCGACACCGCAGGCACAAACACGGTTACCAATCCGTAGCGCTCAAACCATGCGTGCAGCCGCTTGCCTGCTCCATGCCGGATGTACTTGTCCAGAAAGACCTCGCCACCCTTGTGGGCAATTCCAAATAAAATCGAACTCCCGATCAGCGACCCCGCGAGCGCGCACACGGCCGCAAGGTATGCCGCCGCGGGATGGTTAGCTGCCACCGTAATCAGGAGTGCGTCCACGCCGCCGACGGCTGGAACTCCCGCCGAGTCCGCGATTGCCAGAACAAGATTCTCGAGCGGACCCCACGCGCGATCAGCGCTGCGATAATCCGCTTCAGTCGCTACTCCCACCATCGAGCACCGCCAGAAACTGAGCTTCATCGATACCGTAATGCCCAACTCTCGGGCCTTGTCTAATTTCGAACCGGCCTCCTCGCCTGCAACCAGATACTTCGTCTTGCTGCTGACCGACCCTGCCACTTTACCCCCCGCCTCCTCAATGCGTGCCTTGGCTTCTTCGCGCTTCAGAGTGGGAAGCGTCCCCGTGAGCACGAACGTCACTCCGCTAAGCGTGCCCTGCTTTTTGCGTCGCTTCTCAGCCGTAAACCGCAGCCCAGCGGCCCGCAATCGTTCCATCAGGTCGCGATTCTGCTTTTCCGCGAAGAACTGCCGGATGGAATCGGCGACTTTCGGTCCGATCTCTTCCGCCTCTTGCAACTCCTCCAGGTTCGCCGCCGCGATCGCATCCAGACCGCCGAAATGATCCGCCAAAATCTGCGCTGTGCGCTCGCCCACGAATGGAATTCCGAGACCGTTTAACACCCGCGCCAGTGGCTGCGCGCGTGACGCATCGATATTCTGAATTACCTTCGCCGCCGATTTCTTGCCCATGCGCTCCAGGTCCATTAACTGCTCAACTGTCAGGGCGTATAGATCCGCGATATTGCGCACCAGCCCACGCCCGAGCAATTGATCCACCAACGCATCTCCCATGCCGTCGATATCCATCACACCTCGCGCAGCGAAATGGAGCAGCGACTCGCGCAAACGGGCCGGGCAGTTTGTGTTGACGCAACGGCTCGCAGATTCTCCCTCTTCCCGGACCACATGCCCGCCGCACACGGGACAGGCCTTGGGCATGCGAAACGGTTTGCGCTGTGCGCTCTCAGAGACGACGCGCACAACCTTTGGAATGACATCTCCACTGCGCTCCACCAGCACCGTATCGCCGATGTGAACTCCCAGCCGCGCGATCTCATCCTTGTTGTGCAGCGTGGCGCGGCCAACCGTCACACCGCTGATCACCACCGGCCGCAAATGCGCAACGGGCGTCAACGCGCCAGTCCGTCCCACTTGAACTTCGATGTTCTCCAGCACCGTCGAAGCCTGGCGAGCCGGATACTTGAATGCAATCGCCCAACGCGGAGCCTTCGAAGTCCATCCGAGCTTCTGCTGCTGCGCAACCGAATCGACCTTAACCACTACGCCGTCGATCTCGTAGCCCAGCCCGTCGCGCTTCTCTTCCCACTGGGCGATAAACTTCAGCAGCTCCTCCAGCCCGTGACACTTTGCACGATGTGGATTCACTTTGAAGCCCACCGCAGCGAGCAGTTCCAGACTGTGCCAGTGGCTGTCGACGGCAGGTTGGCCGTCCTTTAGCAGGAAATATGTGTAGTAATCCAGCTGGCGGGCCGCCGTAATCGCGGGATCCAGCGCGCGCAGGGCTCCCGCCGCCGCATTCCGGGGATTCGCAAACCGCGATAAACCGGCCTTCTCCCGCTCATCGTTCATTCGGTCAAAAGACCGGCGCTGCATAACCACTTCGCCGCGCACCTCGAATTGTGCGCCGATTTCGTCTTTGCGCAAACGCAAAGGAAGCGAGCGAATCGTGCGCGCGTTCTCTGTGACATCCTCCCCGACCCGGCCATCACCCCGCGTTAACGCGCGCTGAAAGCTTCCGTGTGCATATTGCGCAGCCATCGACAGGCCGTCGAGCTTCAGCTCCGCTACGTACTCATACGCATCACCTTTCAGCAGTCCACGTACCCGCGCGTCGAACTCGCGCAGCTCTTGTTCGTTCAGCGCATTGTCCAGACTCAACATGGGCGAACTATGTGGGACTTTGACGAAGCCCTCTCTTGGTTGTCCACCTACACGTTGCGTTGGTGAATTCGGAGTGCGCAACTCCGGATGTGCTGTTTCCAGATCCCGAAGCTCGCGCATGAGGCCGTCAAAGTCCGCATCCGAAATCTCAGGCTGATCCAGTACGTAGTAACGATACTCGTGATGTTCGAGTTGCCGACGCAGATGCTCAGCGCGATGTGAAACCGACTCTTTCATGACGAAACTTATAATGTGAGGTTTGGGAACGTTCGGCGCAAAACGCGCAGCCATCATGTACAACCCTGTGGCCAGGGGCCTTTCGCGCCACAAGCACCTGCTCCAACGTACCATCGGCACGTTACGCGAGCAGGGAATTGAAGCAACGCTGGTCGCGACCACGGCTCCCGGCAGTGCCGGACCGCAGACGCGCGCTGAAATTGCCGCTGGTTGCGATCTGATCATCGCCGCCGGAGGCGACGGAACAATCAATGAAGTCGCGAGCGGAATGCTGAATACGAGCGTTCCGATGGCCATTCTGCCTGGCGGCACTGCTAACGTGCTGGCACGGGAACTCGGACTTCCCATTAATATGGATCGCGCCGCGGCTCAGATTTCTCGACTGCTGCCTCGCCGCATTGCCATCGGTAATTTGCGCCTGCCGAATGCGGACCCGAGACCATTCCTGTGCATGGCCGGCGCCGGTCTCGATGCCGAGATCGTTTCGCGGCTTAACCCCGACTTCAAGACCCGCACTGGAAAATTTGCCTATTACGTAACCGGTTTCGCACAGGTATTTCGGCCCTTGCACGAATTCGAGGTCTCCGTTGACGGCAAGGGGTACCGGGCAAGCTTCGCGCTCATGAGCCGCGTCCGCAACTATGGCGGAGATCTCGAGATCGCGCGCGGCGCGTCACTTCTGCGCGACGACTTTGAAGTCGTCCTGTTTCGCGGAACCAACAGCGTAAAGTATCTGCCTTATCTCGCAGGTGTCGCTTTCCGGCAAGTGCATCGCATGCAGGGCTGCACAGTACTTCGCGGCCGCCACATTTCCTGCCAGCCCCCACCCGACCGCAGCATTTACGTACAGGTCGATGGCGAACTCGCCGGACTGCTGCCCGCCGCGGTCGAAATCTTGCCCTCTGCTTTGACTCTCCTGGTACCGCCCTCGTATGTTGCGCGCGAGGAATCGCTGCTTAAAGTACCCGTGTGCGCGTGACCACGGATGGATAACGTCACGCATTCTCTTGTCGGGCTGGCCTTGGCCCGGGCAGGTTTCAATCGCACGATTCCACGAGCAACTTTCTTACTCGTTTTATCTGCCAACGCACCGGACAGCGATATCGTTGTCTCACCATTCGGAGCACTTCGCTACCTCGAAGCTCACCGCGGCTATACACATTGCGTGCTGGCGCTCCCGATTATGGCAATGCTCTCCGTGCTCGTTGTGTCCGCGGTTTGCCGTCAGCGGCTACCCTGGGTTCGCGCGCTGCTGCTTGCATGTGTTGGTGTGGCAAGTCATCTCCTGCTCGATTGGACCAACTCGTACGGCGTCCGCCTGTTGCTGCCGTTCTCTTCCCGTTGGTTCCACCTCGATCTGAACTTCTTATATGACGCCGTGCTCCTCTTGGTACTCGCGCTCGCCGCCGTCTGGCCCTGGTTTGCCGGCCTCGTCAGCAGCGAAATCGGCGAGCGTCCTTCGCGTGGACGGAAATCTGCGGTCGCTGCCCTCACCTTCTTTCTTTTGTTCGATTGCGGCCGAGCGGTCCTTCATGCCCGCGCCATCGCTCAGCTCAACTCTCATTTGTACGAGGACGCCCCGCCGCTCATGACGGCTGCGCTGCCTTCTCGTATTAATCCTCTCGCCTGGACGGGAATCGTCGAAACTCAGAATAGTTATCGCGTACTGAGTGTCGATACGCTTACGGACCCAAATCTCGAATCTCCGCAACTTTTCTACAAACCAAGCATTGACCACGCTATCCAGGCAGCGCAAAATACCGAACCGTTTCGTTACTTCCGATATTTCTCGCGCTTTCCCGTGTGGTCGAAAGAGCCTGTCACGCTGCCACGCGGAATCGGCACTCGTGTGGACCTGACGGACCTTCAGTTTGGCAGGCCGAACCAGGGCGCTTTCCACTGCGTTGCTCTTATCGGCGAGGCCGGCCACGTGCTTTCTTCACAGTTCACATATGGCTCGGGCCGGGAACTTGGAAACGGAATTGAGTCGGCGCCCTGAAATTCTCCAGATGCAAAAATCGAATCACAACATGCTGCGACGTTTTTTTCTGATCTTCACCATTGCCTTCACGCTTTGCGGCCAGTCGGCCGCGCCGGCCAAGCATCCCGACTTCTCCGGCCGCTGGCGCATGTTGAAAGATCAAAGCGATTTCGGTCGCTTCAACCGCCCTGACATCATCGTCCGTATCGTCGACCACCACGAGCCAACGCTCAACGTCCACACGGTTCAGACAACCGGCAGCAAAACAACGACATCTGACGTGAGTTACTTTACCGATGGTTCGGAAACTACAAATGTCATGAGCGGCCGCGATGCTACAAGCAAAGCATTTTGGGACGGGAGTGCTCTCGTGATCCGAACGACGACGACGGATTCGAAAAACGAAACGATTCAATATGTGGATCACTGGGAACTGGCCGCCGATGGGCAAATTCTCACTATCACCAGCGATATCACTGCGGCCGCCGGCGAGGCGCATCTTAAGCTCGTTTGCGAGAAAGAAAAAGTTGGCGGTTGAAGGTTGGATCAATTCACGAAAATCAAGGTGCCGAAGTGTTCAGGCACGTGGTTGGGATCGCGATTCTGAACGCAGGTCGGCTGCCAGCAAAGAAAATGCCGCTGCGGATCTTTCCCGAGTCCCTCAATACGATACAGATTCGCTCGCCATTTCGTGCCGGCCTGCACGGGTTTGTTGCTGACGGCTGATAGAGGAATCTTCGCGGCGGCATACCAGATCTTTTGGTTTTCATCAATTCTTGCCAAGGTCTGCCATCCGGATTGCCAGTCGTGATCAGAAATTTCGCGATCCAGGTCGATTGCCAGATCGATGCGGTCGCCCGTCGGCGCGATCTCAAACTCGCGGTAATGCCGGATGTGGGTCCAATCATCGCCCAGGAACATCTCGACAACGTCACGATCCCACAGGCCGACGCGATCCTTGCTGTTGTCAGCTGGCAAAAAAAGATTCAAGACCGTGTATGGGCAGCGGAACAATAAATAGAGATCGGTGTCCGTCCAAAAGCCTCGGATTTCCGTTTTGATAGCTGGATAATCGATCTCCCGGCTGCAGTCCTTCGACATGGATTGCCTCTCTGCGTTGCGCCAAACAACTGCATTTGGATCCAGGCTGAGATCCGGACGACCCTCTGCGTGGTGGATCGAAAAAGTGGCGGTAGGCTGCGCAACTGTGCACGGCGGCTGTGCGCGGACCGAACCCGAGGCCAACAGAAGAAAGGCAATCGTTAATTTATTGACCATTTACCCCCGCTTTACTGATTCCTGCTTGCGTGCAGTGCATGCGTCTCTGAATCGGCGACACACTGTACGCTAGTTTATCCGCGCAAACGGCGCGGTTGCGCGCCGCTATGCCAGAATAAAAGAACTCCTCGCAAGCAGTCATGAGTAATCAGAACGTTAACCCTTTTGCGCCTTTTCGTGTGCCCGTTGACGAGCCCACTCATAAGGAAGATCTGCGGGAGGAATCCACCTTCGCCGAACTACTCTCGGACTTCGAACATGAGCACGCTGGCGTCAAGGGCCAAGCGGTCACCGGAACCGTTGTTTCGGTAGGTCCCGAAAACATTCTCATCGATATCGGCCGCAAGACCGAAGGCACACTTCCCGTCGAGCGCTGGTATGAAACAGAAACTGGCGACCCCAAAGTGGGCGCCACTGTCTCGGTTTCCGTGGGTCCGCGCACTGAAGAGGGTTATTACGGACTTTCCACCGTTAAGGTCGACCGCCCGAGGGACTGGAGCGGCTTACAGGCCGCGTTCAACGACAAACGGAACATTGCCGGCATCGTAGCCGAGCAGGTGAAGGGAGGCTTTCGGGTAGATGTCGGCGTGCGCGCATTTATGCCGGCCTCGAGAAGCGGCATCCGCGACGCCGCCGAAATGGCCAGCCTCGTCGGCCAGGAGATCCAGTGCCGGATCACAAAACTGGACACCGAAAAAGAAGATGTTGTAGTCGACCGCCGGGTCGTGCTCGAAGACGAGCAGGCGCACCGCCGCCAGCAGCGCTTTGCCGAACTCCGCGAAGGAGACGTTGTCACCGGCCGCGTGCGCAACGTCATGGATTTCGGGGCATTCATAGATCTGGGCGGGGTTGACGGCCTACTGCACATCGTAGACATGTCCTGGTCCCGAATTGGAAAAGCTGCGGACGCCGTAAGTGTAGGCGACGAGATCACCGTCAAGATCCTGAAAATCGATTCTGAGGCGCACAAGGTCGCGCTCGGCCTGAAGCAGCTTCAAGAGGATCCTTGGACCATCGCGGCCCGCACCTTCAATGTCGGCGACCGCGTGAGCGGCACGGTGTCCCGTCTTACCGATTTTGGCGCTTTCGTCGAACTGCTCCCTGGCGTCGATGGTCTGATCCATCTCTCTGAGCTCTCGTGGAACAAGCGCGTGCGCAGGCCGGCCGACCTCCTGAAACCTGGCGAGCGTGTGGAAGCCGTCGTGTTGCAGGTGAGCCCGGGCGAGAAACGCATCAGCCTTGGCTACAAGCAGGTTCTTGGCGATCCGTGGGATACCCTTCTCCAACGGTTGCCGGTGGGTGCTGTCGTCGAAGGGCCGGTCACCAACCTGACTCAGTTTGGCGCCTTTATCGACCTTCAGGACGGGATTGAGGGCATGGTCCACATCTCCGATATCACCAGTGAGAAACGCTTGCAGCACCCACGCGAGAAGCTTGCTAAGGGTCAGGTGGTTCGAGCTGCCGTAGTCGAAATCGATAAAGAACGGCGTCGCATCCGGCTCAGCATGAAGCAGCTTGAGCCCACCACCGTCGACCATTACATTTCCGAACACAACCCGGGTGATACCGTCAACGGACGCTTGGTCGAGGTGCAGGGTGACCACGCTAAAGTCGAACTCGGCGAAGGTGTTATCGCCACCTGCAGGCTCACGAAAGCGGATGAAAAGACCGCTGCGGTCGAACCCACGCCGGCCTCCGACGTCTCATCGCTCGGCGCCATGCTTTCTGCCCGTTGGAAACGGGGCGGAGCCGCCGACTCAACCAAGGAAACGGCGCGTGCAGGCCAGGTGCGCAAGTTTCGGATCTCCAATCTCGATGCTGGTAAACGGCTGATTGAACTGGAATTAGCCAGCTAAGAGTGCCGTGCCGGCAGGGAACGTCCGCCCCGGCGAGCGATCGTGAGCCCAAGTACGGATAGGCTCCGTGACAAAATCGAATTTCGTACGTCCATCGCTGTGGTGGACACCCAAGCACAAGCCATTGGAACGCTAACCGTGCCGAGATCGATGGAGCGGTCCGACGAATACTCGCTCATTCGCGCGGCGCAGGAGGGCAATGCCGAAGCGTTCGAGCAGCTCGTCCGCTCGTACGATCAGAACGTGCTGCGGATGGCCCTGAACGTCCTTCATTCGGAAGAAGACGCCCGTGACATTTATCAGGAGGCCTTTCTCCGCGTCTACAGAAACCTTCCCAAGTTTCGCTTCGACTGCAGCTTCAGTACCTGGCTCTACAGGATCGTAGCCAACCTTTGCCTCGATCAGATCCGGCGCCGCAAGGTGCGCAAAGAGGAGACCGCCGCGCTCGAGACGCGCAATGGCGAAATCGATCGCTTTCAGTTCGTACCGGAAGAGCGCGCCGACGTCGATCCTCAGCGTCGCTTGATGAGCTCTGAAGTCGGTAGTCGCATCCAGGAAGTCCTGGAGCAGTTGACACCCCGCGAGCGCATTGTCTTCGAGATGCGTCACTATCAGGGAATGCGTCTGCGCGCCATCGGCGAAGCGCTCGGCGTGACCGAAGAAGCGGCAAAAAACTGCCTGTTTCGAGCCACCCAGAAAATGCGCGCCGCCTTGGGGGATTTCATATGAGTTGCCAGCAAATCCAAAATAGCCTTTCGCTTTATCTGTACGGCGAACTGGATTTCGCTGCCGAAGAAATCCTCGAACAGCACCTCTCGCAGTGCGCTTTCTGCCAGCAGGCCCTCGCTCGCGAGAAGGCCTGGCACACGAGCATCAACACGGGTCGCCGCGACTTTTCTTTGGATCTGCTTGCCGAGTGCCGGCGTGATCTGAAGGGTCTGATGGCTGCCGAACGGACTCACCGGCAGGCGTCCATCCCCCGCTGGCGTCGTTGGCGTCAGGGGTTCTCATTCTCTTTTTCTGATTGGTCCGCCCGTGCCGCTTTGGCTTCGTTCTTGGTTCTCCTGGGCTTCGGCGCGGGACGCTGGATGGAGCGTAGCGGAATATCGAGCATGGAGCGTAGCGGGGTAGCGGGTTTTGCTCCAGCGGGCGCCATCTCGGAAGCCGGTCTCCTGGGCCAAAGCACCCGCGTGCGCGACGTCCGGCCCGCGGCGGATGGACGCATACGCGTGATTGTCGATCAGGTGAATGAACGCGAGTTGACCGGGGCGTTCGATGACGAGATGCTTCGCCGTCTGGTGTTGGCGGGCGCGCAGGATGCAGGTGATCCCGCCGTGCGCGTCGGGTCGGTTGAGGTCTTATGCCAGGAAAAGGGCGCGGAGGTCCGCAATGCCCTTCTGGCTAGCGCGCAGGATGATCCAAATGCGGCGGTGCGGCTGAAGGCGATTGAAGGTCTCCGGCGCTTTTCTAACGATCCTCTGACGCGCCGAACGTTGACTTTGGTTCTGCAGCACGATGACAATCCAGGCGTTCGCTCCGAAGCAATCGACGTTCTTGCCCCCACGACGGACCGTTTCGAGCTGAGCCCGGAACTCTTGACCACGCTCGAAGCCATCATGCGCTCCCAGCAAAGCGATGACTATGTACGGATGCGCAGCGCGCAGATCTTGCAGCAGGTGAACGCGTCGCTTGAAACGCATTGAGTGAGTTCATATGCGCTCGTTTGGTTTGGCATTAGTTCTCGCCCTCGGATTGACCATCTGCGCTCGCGCTGCAAGCTACATCGGGGTTGCCATTAATGACATAAGCCCAGATCGCGTTGCCGCGCTGAAGCTCGACAACGATCGCGGCGTCGAGGTCATGCGAGTACGCGAGGGAAGCCCGGCCGACAAGGCCGGAATTCACGTCGGGGACGTGCTCTTGACGTACAACGGCGAGACGATTCTCGGCGCACGGCAACTGATCCGTTTGGTCAGTGAAACTCCCGAGGATCGGCACGTGAAGATCCAATATCTACGGGACGGCAAGACGCAGACCGTGGTGGTTCTGACCACTACCGCTCCGCAACCGCTGCCGTTCGACTTACCGCCTCAATTTTCGCCGTTCGGTGCCGGTATGCCCGGCCAGATGCCGACCGATATTCCCGCGCCCATGGTGATCTGGAAAAACATGGCGGTCGGCGTTGAATTCCAGACCGTCGATGCGCAGCTTGCCAACTATTTCGGCGTCAAACATGGTCTCCTGGTGCGATCCGTCGCACATGGTTCCCCGGCTGAGACGGCCGGCATTCGCGCCGGCGATGTCATGATCGCCGTGAGCGATCGCCCGCTCGAAGGCGCGCACGATCTGACGCTATGCATGCGCAGTTCCTTCGTCCCCGGCAAGCCGGTCCGAATTGTGCTGGTACGCGACCGCAAGCGCCTGACCGTGAACGTCACACCCGCTGAGATGTCCGAATAGAAAATTCCGCGCTACTCTGCTGCAGGGACCGGCCCCAGCGCTTCTGCATGAGCGATCTCAGCCGCAGAATTGCTTGTGATTTCAGCTGCGAGATCCGCGATTCGTGCAGCTCCACAATTTTGGCGATCTCGCGCAAGGTCATTTCCTCGTAGTAATAAAGACTGAGAACGGTGCGCTCGATCTTGGGCATTTTCTCAACTGCACATGCCAGTGCCCGTTCAAGTTCGCTCCGCTCCAGAATCTGTGACGGCCAGTGCTCGTCCGAATCCGCAAGGTAGCGGAGCAGGTCCCCGCTTTCTTCGGCGTGTCCGGCCGCTTCCAGGCTGCCGAGCATAAGTCCGCGAGCATCTGAAAGCCATTCGTGATACTCGTCAATCGACAAACCGAGGAAAGCCGCAATTTCTTGCTCGGACGGCATGCGTTGCAATTCCTGTTCGAGGGTGCCAATCGCGCTTTCAATCAGTTTCGACCTGCGTCGCTGCTGTCTGGGAGCCCAATCAAGCCCTCGCAGGCTGTCGAGAATTGCACCACGAATCTTATACTCGGCATACGTCCGCAGCTTTACCTGGTGGCGGGAGTCGAAATGATCGATCGCGGCTATCAAACCGACTATACCCGTGGAGATCAGGTCGTCCAGACTCACGGATGAGGGCAGCCGTTCGTAAATGCGCCGAGCAATCAGCTTTACCTGAGGAAGATGATCCATGATTAGCTCTTCCCGCCGCTGAGTGGTTACGGGTGCAGCAACGTCGATCGTGTTCTCGTATACCGTTCCTGCGGCTTGCATCTTTCCTCTTTTCTCCCCTGGAGAAAATTCGGCAGATCGAGGCGAAAACTTGAGACCGCGCGGGAACTTTTCAGCCTCCGCACCCCATTACTGGTCAGAACTATTCGAACCCGCTTTTAGGATTTTTCTGAAGGCCGAGAGTCCAACCGCGAGCAGTCCCATGAACGCGAATCCGAGGCTGGCCGGTTCTGGTGTGACCCCGCACTGGTAATCGCGGTTATCGTTGTTACGGCTATCGTCGTCGCCGCCGCTAACAATCAGCTCCGCATAATGCTGAGCATCGCTATAGGTCCAACCCGCGAGAGTCGTGATGTACTCGCCGTCGTGGTCGAGTGCGTCTGGCTGAAACTCACCAGGCTGAACAGTGTTGTTCTGATATTCCGCCTCCGATTCGCCGTATGCGCTCTTGAGTCCGGTGTACAGTCCGAACTCGACACCTCCAGGGCCGTTATCGACGGCCAGCTTGCCGCACGTGGCGTACGGGCCGACGTAGATATCGGTAACACACGGATCGCTCGGTTGCTGGTATGTCAGTGTGGTGCTCCCGGCCGCCATGAACGTCGGCGTAGTCCATTGAACGTACGTCGTGAGGTTCGTGGGCCCCGAACTGGGATACCAGTCCAGATTGGCATCCACCCAATGTACTTGTAATGTGTAAGTAACCGGCGTCGCAAAAGACGCTGCGGCGAATGCGAAGAAGAGGAGCCCGGATCGGAGCATGCAAGCAAGGTAACTGAGTCAGACCTGCTTGCGCCAGTCATGGGACGTACACTTACCGGGCAACTCCTCAGGACTAAGGCGTGGAATTGTGGTAGGGCGACACGGATCGAACCTGTCACCCTCAGCAGGAGTCAAAGGGCATGAGTAACAAATACGCTGTCGTGATTGAAAAGGGAGACACCAGTTACGGTGCCTCCGTCCCCGACCTTCCGGGATGCTATGCCGTGGGCGACACCCAAGAAGAAGTGCAAAAGCTGATCGCAGAGGCAATCACGCTGCACATTGAGAGTCTTCGGGAGCACGGGAACCCGGTACCGCCGCCAAGTTCGCGGGTTGAGTACATCGAACCCGCTGCTGTTGCGTAAGCGTTCCCGGAACTGCCCGTCCAGTCGAATGCTCCGGAGCTTCTGCCGTTTCATCGCGTCCGCGTACGACTTCGGTCGAGCATAGACGAGCGATCTTCCGGTAAATGACGGCGGCCTTACTAGTCCGATGACGTTGAATTCGTGGTAGGGGCGACTAGAATTCCGTATTGCTGTTGAATTACGCGACAATATAAGGCAGGATCAGCGTATGGGCAAGCAGATCGAAATGGATTGGACAGAATGCGATCTCGTTGAACGGGTTCCTGGTCGATGCGGTGGCCGTCCAACGATCAAGGGAACACGCATCGAGCCCGGAACAATCATCACGGATATGGACATGGGCTCATCCACCTCAGAAATCCACGCGAGCTTCCCTAGCCTGCCAATCAGCACAATCGAGGGCATTCTGGCCTTCGCCAGCAAGCACCAGCCGGTCTCGTGAAAGTGCTGCTAGACGAATCTTGTCCAGCACAGTTACGCGCTCCTTTGGCGCACCACGAAACCTTTACTGCGGTGTACGCCGGGTTGGGCGGCTTCAAGAATGGCGCTCTTCTGAAGGCGGCGGAGGCTGCTGAATTTCACGTGCTGATCACGGCAGACAAAACATTGCAATACGAGCAGAACCTATCGGGGTACAGATTGGCGCTAGTATGTCTCTCGGCAAACAGTTGGCGGTTGATCGAACCGAATGTAGTTAAGATCGTTTCTGCCGTCGATGCAGCAGTTCCGGGTTCATTTCAGATCGTTGAGTGCGGCGAATTTGTTCGACGGAAAAGTAGCCGATCAGGTCCTGACCCGGCTTAGACCCGACAAATCCGTTGGAACTTGCAAAGTAATTGACCGCCGATGAATCGATCGCCCGTTTGAACGAGACGTTATAGCCTGAGGGCGACGTCAGTTCGGAGCTTTCAGGTCTTGTGCGTGACGCCATTCCATTGAGCGGGTAGCCAGACTCGAAAAGGATTTCGCAGGCGCGAAACCGCTGGAGAAGCGAATAGAACTGCAGAATACTGTGCATTTAGTGCATCAGGTGAAGACTGGCTCCCCCGCAACCCCTGAATTCGTGGTAGGGGCGACAGGGATCGAACCTGTGACCCTCAGCTTAGAAGGCTGATGCTCTATCCAACTGAGCTACGCCCCCACGTGCGACACTTCTCCAGTCTACTTCTCCGCGCAAGCGCTACCGCTTGAACTCCTCTTCGTCGCCCGGTAGCCGGGGCGACGTTTTGAGACAATAAATAGAGGGCACGAAATGGCAAGTCTACTTGAACAACTTCGTAAGATGACCGTCGTGGTCGCGGACACCGGCGACATCCAGGCCATCGAAAAGGTCAAACCTCAGGACGCGACGACGAATCCGTCGCTCATCACCACTGCGGCAAAAATGCCGCAATACCAGCAGATCGTAGATGACACGCTGCTGCAGGCCAAGAAAGAATTGGGCGACAAGGCTAAGGACGGGGACGTGGCCAAGCTCGCCTTTGAGCACCTCGCCATAGCTTTTGGCAAGAAGATCCTCACCATCATTCCCGGCCGCGTCTCCACCGAGGTAGATGCGCGGCTCTCCTATGACAAGCAGAAGACGATTGACACAGCGCACTCCATCATCGGCCAATACGAAAAGGCCGGCGTTTCGCGTCAACGCATTCTGATCAAGATCGCATCGACGTGGAATGGAATTCGCGCCGCCGAAGTCCTCGAAAAGGAAGGCATTCACTGCAATCTGACACTTCTGTTCGGGCTGCATCAGGCGATTGCCTGCGCCGACGCGGGTGTTACGCTCGTTTCGCCCTTCGTCGGCCGCATTCTTGACTGGTACAAAAAGAACCACAATCGCGATTACCAGGGCGTCGAAGATCCGGGCGTGCAATCAGTCACGCGGATTTACAACTACTTCAAGAAGTTCGGCTACAAGACCCTTGTGATGGGTGCCAGCTTCCGCAACATCGGTGAGATCACCGAACTTGCCGGCTGCGATCTGCTCACGATTTCACCGCAGTTGCTGACTGAGCTTGATTCAACTCAGGGCGATTTGCCTCGCAAGCTCGATCCTGAGAAAGCAAAGCAGGCGCAGGTTGAGAAAGTGAGCATCGACGAAGCCAAATTCGAGGAGATGCATAAGGCCGACCAGATGGCGTCCGACAAACTGTCGGAAGGCATTAAGGGCTTCAGCGATGCGCTGGTGAACCTCGAGAAGCTGCTTTCCGATCGTCTGGCGCAGTTGGGCGCCGGTCAGAAAGAGGAACTGGCAGTTCGCTAAATCCCGCATGGGTTCGTTGCAGATGTGAAGCATCCGCCATCGCGATAAGATGCAAAC
Source organism: uncultured Acidobacteriaceae bacterium (assembly GCA_963842195.1). GTDB lineage: Bacteria > Acidobacteriota > Terriglobia > Bryobacterales > Bryobacteraceae > Bog-105. The sequence goes on along the minus strand of CAWJFN010000012.1, from coordinate 14,148 downwards.
GGTGCAGCGAACCCTTACCGTGCTGCTGTGTCTATTAGGCACAACTGCCTCCGGCCAGCAACCTAACTCCTCCGAATCGGCCGTAACAATCACCTTCAAGGACGCGCTCGCGCGGGCCCGCCAGTACGGCGGACAAATCGAGACCGCCAACATAGCCGCTGCGTTGGCAAAAGAAGATCTCTCGCAAGCCAGAGCCGCGGCGCTTCCGACCCTGAATGCCCTGAATCAGTTCATTTATACCGAGGGCAACGGCACACCCTCGGGCGTGTTCGTCGCCAATGACGGCGTCCACGTATACAACGAGCAGGCGGTCGTTCACCAGGAACTCTTTTCGCTCGTGCGGCGCGGCGAGATCCGCATGGCTGCGGCAGCGCTAGCAGTCGCCAAAGCCAAGGCGGACGTAGCCGGGCGCGGTCTGTATGTCACCGTCGTGCAGGATTATTATGCGATCATTGCCGCCCAACGCAAGATGGTCAATTCGCAAAAGAGCGTGGATGAAGCGCAGCGTCTTCTCGACATCACCCGCAAGCAGGAGAACGGCGGTGAGGCCGCCCACGCCGATGTCATCAAAGCGCAGCTTCAGGTACAGCAACGGCAGCGCGACATTCAGGACGCCCAACTCGCCACGCAAAAGGCCAAAATCACTTTGTCGGTCCTGATCTTTCCTCGACTCAGCGTGAATTACGAGATTGTGGATGATTTGGCTCAATTGGGCGCGCTGGCTCCGCTTTCGGAAGTAAATGCGGAAGCGAACAACCTGAATCCCGATCTGCGCGCAGCGCAGGCAAATGTCGCCCAAAGTAAGCTCGGGGTTAGCGTAGCGCGCTATGCGTATCTGCCGTCGTTCGGTCTCGATTTCGCATACGGCATCGATGCGAACCAATTCGCGGCACGCAGCAGCAATGCCCAGGCCACCGGTCGAAGCACGCTGCCGCACTTTGAAGTTCCCTATCGGCAGAACCTCGGCTACACTGCCTCCGCAACGCTCACGGTTCCGGTGTGGAATTGGGGCGCAACGCACAGCAAAGTGAAGCAGGCCGCCCTCAAAGAAAGGCAAGCCGAAATCGACCTCAGCCTCGCTCAGCGGCAAGTGGAATCCGAGATCGCGACCGCGTATCAGGAGGCTCAAGCGGCGTTAGCGCAAGTCGAATCGCTGCATTCCTCATCGGACCTCGCGGCAGAGAGTCTGCGCCTTACTGTCCTCCGCTATCAGGCCGGAGAAGCAACCGTGCTGGAGGTAGTGGATGCGCAGACAACCGCAAATCAGGCGCGCTCGGCCTACGATGATGGTTTGCTGCGATATCGTGTTGCGCTCGCCGCTGTCCAGTCGTTAACCGGTACTCCATAAAATGACCAAGCTGCCCATTTTCACGACCCTGGCATTTGCGCTCTTTCTCGTCGCGTGTTCCGGAAGCAAGAGCGACGATACCGGGGATGCGGCAGAAGCGGCTGCGCCCGTCCAGGTTGCCGCCGCCAAGCAGGGTCCTATCCACCGAATCGTCACCGTGGAAGCGGTGCTTTATCCAGTGCGCCAGGCGAACATCGTGCCGAAGATTAGCGCGCCGGTGCAGGACTTTCTCGTGCAGCGCGGCGATCACGTGCGCCAGGGACAACTGCTGGCTCGACTCGAAGATCGCGATTTGGTCGCTACTGCTCAGGAGAGTAAAGGCCTCTATCAGCAGGCGCAGGCGACGTATCAGACCACCACTTCGGCGACCATGCCGGAAGACGCCGTAAAGGCCAAGACGGATCTCGACACGGCGCAACAGAATTTGGAGGCCGCCCGCAAAGTGTATGAAAGCCGTGAATCGCTCTATCGCGAAGGAGCGCTGGCGCGCAAGCTGGTGGATGACGCGAAGGTTACTTTCGTCCAGGCTGAAAGCCAGTTCGCGACTGCGCAGCAACATTACAATTTGCTGCAAAGCGTGGCGCAAGCCGGAGCAGATGAAGAGTGCGCAGGCACAGCTGGACGCTGCCAAAGCTCATTACGAAACCGCCGCCGCCCAGGTTTCGTATGCCGAGGTCCGCAGCCCCATTCCCGGCGTTATTTCCGATCGGGCCGTCAACATTGGCGAGATGGCCAGCGCGGGAAGCGCTCTGTTCTCGATCGTCGATATCTCGCGCATTGTCGCCCGAGCGAACATTCCGGTGCGGGAAGCCGCTGACATACGCGTCGGTCAGCCTGCCACGCTCTCCGCTTCCGGTGAGGACATCACCGGCAAAGTCACCGTTGTCAGCCCGGCCGTGGATCCGAACACAACGACAGTTCAGATCTGGGTCGAGGCACAAAACCTGAAGGAGCGACTGAAGCCCGGCACCACTACTCAGCTCACCATCCAGAGCGGCGAGATTCCGGATGCCATCATCGTGCCAAAATCGGCGCTGCTGTCCTCTGACGAAGGTGGCGACAAGGTGATGATCGCGGGTGCGGACTCGCTGGCGCACGAACGGGCGGTAAAAGTCGGAATAACCGATGGAGACAACGTGCAGATTCTTGAGGGCGTGAAAGCGGGCGAACAAGTAATCACAGACGGTGCTCTCGGACTCGACGACAAGGCCAAAATCAAGATCGGCGAAGGAAGCGCCAGCGAAAAGCCCGGAGATAAAGACCAAAAAGACGAGAAAGACGAAAAGGATTCGGGTAAATGACCGCACCCGGAGCAGAAGATCTCCGAGCCTGAGGCAAAGCTGGCCGACAGCGATCATTGGACGGCACGCTTTCTCAAGCCCATCATCTTCATCATTCTCGTTTTGGCCGCTATGGGGGTGTATCTCGCATTCTCCATCCCAATCGCGGTCTTTCCTTCAACGAACTTCCCGCGCATCGTAGTTGGCGTCGATAACGGTGTAATGCCCATCGATCAGATGCAGGTTACGGTGACGCGGCCGCTGGAAGAAGCGCTGAACTCAGTTCCGGGTCTGGATCACGTTCGCTCGGTTACCAGCCGCGGTTCCGCCGAGATCGACCTGTTTTTCAACTGGAGCGTCGACATGTTCCAGACACTGCAAAACGTCAACGCAGCCGTGGCGCGGGTCCAGCCGACACTGCCATCAACGGCCCTGATCACGAGCAATCGGTTGACCTTCGCCGCTTTTCCGATCTTAGGCTACAGTCTCACCTCCGATACCATCCCGCAGACCGCCTTGTGGGAATCGGCTACCTACAGCATGAAACCGGTGCTGAATCGCTTGAACGGAGTGTCCACGATTCTCATTCAGGGCGGACAGGAACCCGAGTTCCACATACAGACCGACCCAGGCAAGCTGGTTGAGGCGCAAGTCACCGTTCCCTCCATCGTCGATGCGCTCAGCAAGAGCAATCTGATCGACTCGCCGGGTCTGTTTGAGCACAATCACGAACTGGTGCTGGCTCTGGTCAGTGGACAAGCGAAAACGTTGGGCGAGATTTCAGACATTGTAGTGAGATCCACTGCTGCGGGTACTCCTGTGAGGGTCGGCGACGTGGCCACGGTGAGCCGTTCGGTGAAGCCCGTCTACACGGTCGTGACCGCCAACGGGAAACCAGCCGTTCTCTTGAACGTTTTCCGGCAGCCGAACAGCAACACGGTCGCGGTAGCCGATGAAGTACATCAGCAGATCGCCTCTATTCAGAAATCGCTGCCTTCAGGAACGCGGCTGGAACCGTTTTACGACCAATCCTCACTGGTGAAGGCCGCCATTAGCAGCGTACGGGACGCGATTCTGATAGGGTTGGTGCTCGCGGCCATCATTCTGGTTCTCTTTCTCAAGGATTGGGGCAGCTCGCTGGTCGCTGGACTGGTGATTCCCGTCACCATCGTAATCACCTTCATCGCGCTTCGTGCTTTGGGCGAAAACTTCGATCTCATGACTCTCGGGGGCCTAGCAGCCGCAGTGGGTCTGGTCATCGATGACGCCATTGTGGTAGTCGAGAACATCGTCATGCACCGCGACTCTGGCCAAAGCCGCGGCCAGGCGGTGCGAAGCGCCTTGCAGGAGATCCGTACTCCGCTGCTCGGTTCCACGTTCACGCCCATTGTCGTTTTTCTGCCCTTAATCACCATCACAGGGGTTGTCGGAACCTTCTTCCGCGCGCTTGCGGTCACAGTCGGTGTCGCTTTGCTCACGTCCCTTGCTCTTGCTCTGACCTGGACGCCCGCTCTGAGCCATATTCTTCTCCGCTCAAAAGGAACGCATTCCGAACAGGGCATACCGCGGCTGACGCGGATTTATGAACGCACCATGCATGCCGCTCTTAAATACCCAATCGGATTGATCGGCGCATGTCTGGCGCTGATTGTCATCTCTTTCTTCTGCTATCGCGCGCTCGGCACCGATCTGCTGCCCGCCATGGATGAAGGCGGATTCGTTTTCGATTATTTCATGCCGGCTGGAGCTTCCCTTACCGATACCAACCGCGTTCTCACCGGCGTGGAACACATCCTGCACGGTATTCCTGAAGTCGAAGGCACCTCGCGCCGCACTGGGTTGCAGCTCGGGCTCGCTACGGTGACGGAAGCCAACACCGGCGACATCTCGGTAAAGCTGAAAGACAAGCGGAGCCGCGGCATTGACGATGTAATTGCGGACGCGCGGGCGCAAGTCAAAGCGCGTTTCCCTCAACTGGACACCGACTTTATCCAATTACTGCAGGACATGATCGGCGATTTGACCAGCTCGCCGGATCCCATCGAAATCAAGCTTTTCTCCGAAAACGTGGCCCTGCTTAAGAGTTGGGCGCCACGCGTCGGCGATGCCATCAAACAGGTTGCCGGAGTGGAGGACGTTAAGAACGGAATCGAAGATACCATCAGCGGTCCTGCAACGACTTTCACCGTAGATCAGATGACTGCCGCGCGGGCCGGGTTCACTCCGCAGGAAGTCGAAATCGATGCCAGCGCCATCATTCAAGGCGAGCCGGCAACTACCCCGGTTGTGGTGAATAACCGTCCGTACACCTTGCGAGTCATCTTTCCCGAATCCACCCGATCCTCGCTTGACACCATTCGCAACACAGTTCTGGTCAGCAGCAGCGGCAAGGTCGCCACCCTCGGTACGCTCTCGACCATCGAGAACAACCCTGGCCAGATCGAAATTCGCCGCGAGAATCTGCAGCGCGATGTCGCAGTAACCGCCCGCCTTCAGGGCATCAGCCTCGGAACCGGCGTGGCGCGAGTGCAGCAGGCGGTCGCAAAACTCCACCTTCCATCCGCGATCCGGGTCCAATATGGCGGGCTGTATGAGCAGCAGCAAAGCTCTTTTCGCGATCTATTGTTTGTCCTGGCGCTGGCGATCGTGCTCGTCTTTGTCGTACTTTTAATCGAATTTCGTAACTTCGCCGCCCCTATGGCAATCCTCGCCTCGGCACTGCTTTCTACCTCAGGCGTCTTTTTGGCCCTGCTGGTCACCGGCACCACGTTCAACGTCTCCTCTTTTATGGGACTCGTTATGGTGGTCGGCATTGTGGCCAAGAATGGCATTCTGTTGCTCGACGCCGAACAAAAGTATCGTGCCGAGGGCTCTTCCGCGCGCGAAGCGCTGGTGCTGGCGGGGGAGAGAAGACTGCGTCCCATCATGATGACGGCTCTTGCTGCCGTGGCCGGCATGATTCCCCTGTCTCTCGCCTTCGGCGCCGGATCGCAAATGCTGCAGCCGCTTGCGATTGCTGTAATTGGCGGAATTCTCGCGTCTATGTTGTTGTCCTTAATAGTTACACCCGCAGTTCACTTTTATCTGGCAGGGGATTGATTCACAAAATGCGATTACCGGCACTTACTCTGTTGTTAGTTGCCACTCCATGGGCGTCGTGGTGCGCTTCGCCGAACGTCGAACAGATCATCAAGAATTCGGTGGCGGCCAATGCCCGCGACTTCAAGGCTGGCTCAGACTACAACAATAAAGAGCGGGATCGAACGCCCGAAGGCTCGAAAACCTACCAGAGTTACATGATCGAGGGATCCCCCTATGAGGAATTGATCGCATTGAATGACCAGCCCCTGTCCGCGGCACAAAAGGCTGAAGAACAGAGAAAATTGCAGCAGGTTAGGCAGAAGCGGCGATCGGAATCGGCGTCGGATCGGCAGCAGCGGATCGCCAAATATGAGAAAGAGCGCACTCGCGATAACGCGATGATTCAGCAGCTTACTGAGGCATTCGAATTCAAGTTACTGGGTCAGCACAAACTGCGCGGATTCACTGTTTACGTGCTCAAGGCAACGCCGAAGCCCGGCTATCGTCCGCCCAACATGGAAACTCAGGTCCTGACCGGAATGCAAGGCGAGCTTTGGATCGATACGAAGACCTTTCAATGGGTGAGGGTCACGGCTCAAGTGATTCACCCAGTCTCTATCGAGGGCTTTCTGGCCCGAGTCGAGCCGGGTACCCGCTTCGAACTAGAAAAGGCCCCCATCGGGGACGGCAACATTTGGCAGCCTTCGCATTTCTCCATGCGGTCCAACGCAAGAATTCTGGGTGTCTTCAACAAGAATTCGCAGGAAGACGACACTTACTGGGATTATCAGAGAGCCGCTAAGTAGCCGCGGATCTACTCGCATCAGAGCCTGGGAGCATCTGCACTTTGAGCGGCGGCATCCCGACGACTTCATATGTGCCGGAAGCGATCCCGATGTTAGCTTTGTCCAATTCGCTCATGATCTGACGGCTCATATCGCTTTTGATCCGTCGAATGCCCCAGTCTGGAACAATAAAACGAATTGTCATTTCGATCCAGTTATCTGTCAGTCGCCAGTACACCTGCGGATCGAGCTCGGATCGTTTCATGACATACCGGCTCTCCAGCGCTTTCAGAGCCTCTTCGCTCAACTCCGCTATTTTCGTTGTGTATTGTGCCGCCGCATCGAGCAATATCTTTTCCGCGCGTGCCCGATCCGCGGTGTAAGGAATCGGAACGCGCATCTCCTCCCAGATATAGGGAAACTCGCGCGTGTAGTTATAGACTGGCTCGTCGAAGATCTTGTCGTTTGTGACTCGCACCAGCCTTCCCGTATATTGGCGCGCTTGCACCCACATCTGATCGCCGGAATCGCCCTCGGCGGGTTGACCCATCTCCATGATCACCGTCTGCATGAAGTTCAGCTCTACCACGTCTCCCCTGATGCCGCCCATCGTGATCCGGTCGCCGACACTGAATGTCTTACCGCGCAAAATCACAAAATATCCCGCGAACGCCGTAACCACTCGCTGCAGCGCAAAGGCAATTCCGGCCGCCACCATCCCGGCCGCGGTTGTAAGTCGCGCCGGATCATCGAACCACAGCGACACCAATCCAATCACGGCAATAACAGCGAGCGCGATCGAAATCCCCTGTCGCGCCCAGAATGCAACGTGACTCTTCGGTCCACGGGAAACGCGATGCGCGATGCCGCGCAGAACTTTTCCGAGGAGATACAGGATCGCCAGAAAAATCGCCGAGAACAGGAGCTTTTTCGCGCTCTCTGCATTCACGCCGACGAGCCTCACGCCGAATAATTCAACCGTGTGTTTAGGCCCGACGAGCTGAAACACACTTCCCATGCGATGCTTACCTGTTTGCTAGAACCCGCTGAAGCAAGGTACGTTACGGATTTCTTTCACACACTACAACCTCTGGAGACATCTCGATCCAAACTTCATTACGCGCAATGAGATTTCAAAACTGCTATTCATCACCGCGTACAATACTGATCGTGAAGGTGGGAATCGCCGGGGTTGGCTTCATGGGGAAAACGCATCTGACCGCTTTCGCAGCCATGCAGGGCGTACAGGTCGCGGCTATCTCAGCTACAGATCCGCGCACATTGGCTGGCGATTTGAGTCATATCGGCGGCAACCTCGACCGGCCTGCAGCACCGTACGACCTCTCGGAGGTCCAGAAATTTACCGATTGGCGGGAGATGATCCGAAGCGAGAAATTGGACGCCGTCGACGTGTGTCTGCCAACGGATCTGCACGCCACCGTCACAATCGAGGCACTGAATGCGGGTAAGCACGTCCTCTGTGAAAAACCCATGGCGTTGACAACCGCCGATTGCGATCGCATGCTCGCTGTTGCCGCCAATTGCCGCCGCGTGCTGATGATTGGGCAAGTGCTCCGATTCTGGCCCGAGTATGAGTACTTACGCGCAGCCATCGAATCCGGCCAGCACGGCCGCGTAATCTCCGCCATGTTTATCCGCCGTTGCGGGCTGCCCGATTGGAGCCGCTGGCTTCCGCAGGAGGAACGTAGCGGCGGCGCAGTGCTGGACTTGTTAGTTCACGATATCGATCAGATCTTATTGCTCTTTGGAATACCCGAACGAATTTCGGCAAAGAGCATGGGTGGCCCGGACACCGTCGCTGCCACCCTCTTATACCCCCGAGGTCCCGAAGTGCGGCTGCAAGGTGGATGGTTTTCACCGGAAGTAACCTTTTCCATGAGTTTCCAGGTACGTTTCGAACGAGCCGAGATCGAGTTGAGCGCGTCCGGTCTGACCCTCAGCGATGAGTCCGGAAATCGGCACGCGATACAGTTGGGGGCAGGCGATGCATACGAGCGCGAACTCGCGTACTTCGTTGATTGCTGCAGAACGGAAACAAATCCGGACCGCTGTGCTCCCGATGATTCGGCAAGAGCGGTCAAGCTGGCACTGCTGATCAAAGAATCGAGAACCAAAGGAGGAGAGCAGCTTAGATGCCTGGTCTAGCAGACCTAGAGATCGGTTTGATGTTCTGGGCGGGCCCGGACGCCCGCAAGACCGTACAGCAGGTGAAGGACCTCGGTATACGCGGGGGGCAGCTTGGCTTTCCAGGCGAGATGCCGCTCGACGGAGTCGGCGAGGCATGGGCAAATGCGCTTGGCGCAGAGCGGTTCACCGTGGCCACCGTCTTCTGCAGCTATATCGGTGAGGACTACGCCGATATTCCTACTGTCGTGCGGACGGTCGGACTGGTCCCTCCGGAAACCCGCGCCGAACGCATCGAGCGCACCAAGGCCGTATCTCGCGTCGCCAAAGAACTCGCCGTGGACAGCGTCGCCTGTCACATTGGAGTCCTTCCGTTAACCCACGACAGTTCTGTTTATACCGAAGTGGTCGATTTGACGCGCGAGCTGTGTGACTACTGCAAGGAGAATGGTCAATCCTTCGCGCTCGAAACCGGACAGGAGCCGGCGAAAATTTTGCTGCGGTTCATCAGTGACGTGGATCGGCCAAATCTGAAAGTCAACTTCGATCCGGCGAACATGATTCTCTATGGGACCGGCGACCCGCTGGGTGCCCTCGACGTGTTAAAGCAGCACGTCGTCTCGGTTCACTGCAAAGACGGCGATTGGCCGCCGCAAGACAAGCCCGAAGCTCTCGGTCAGGAAAGGCCGCTCGGGCAGGGCGCTGTCGGAATCCCCGAATTTATATCTAAGCTGAAGGAGATTGGCTATCGCGGACTGCTGAACATCGAACGCGAAGAACCGAATGCCGCTAAGCGTGACACAGACATCCGCCGCGCCGTTTCTCTCTTACGCCGGTTGATCGCGTAGCCCAGCGCGTAGGCGGCACAAACTTTTACTCGTATCTCAACGCCGTCATCGGATCCACTCGCAGCGCCCGAATCGCGGGAGCGAGAGTGGCAATTGTTGCCACTGCCCCAAGCACGGCAACCACTCCCGCGAAAGTCGACGGATCAAAACTGCTCAGGCCCGGAACCAGGAACAGCGCCAGCGGCCGCATCGCGAAATAGGCAAGGATGAGGCCCGCCGAAGTCCCGGCGCCCACCAGCGAGAGCGTCCCTCCCCAAACCATCTTCAATATGTTCGATGGCGTCGCCCCGAGCGCAACTCGCAGACCGATCTCGCGTGTGCGTCTTGATACCGAGTACAACAATACGCCGTAAAGACCCACTGCTGCCAGAGCGAGCCCCAGGATGCCGGTAGCTCCCAGCAGCAGCGCTCCCGCCTGGCTCGGAAGCAATGCAAACTCCAGCGCCCTGCTCATGGGTTTTGTTTCAATAGCAGCGGTGCCGTCCATGCCTTGCAGCACGTTCGTTACTGGCTTGACGTAGGCCGATGGCGCGCCGGCGGTCCGAATCAGGAAATGCAGGTTGATTGGCTCTTCATAGGCAAAATATGGCTCATACAGAGCAAGGCGCTGCTTCTCGCCTAACGTGAAATACTTACTGTCTTTCACAACGCCGACAATCAGCTTGGCTTTATCGTTCGGCAGATCCGAAGAAATCGTGTGGCCCACCGGGTCCTTGCCGCCGAAAACTGTGCGCGCGAATGTCTCGTTAACGATCGCCACCGGTTGCGTGCCCTTCTTATCCAGGCCCGAAAACTCGCGGCCCCGCAGTAGCGGGATTTCCATGGTGCGGAAGTATTCCGGACCAACATTGTTGCAGTCGTACTCAACGTGAATCACCGATGCCGACGCGTCGGTCCTCACACTGGTGCCGGTCACGCAGTTGTCGTTCAACGGCACGCGGCGGGTAACGGCAGCCGATTCGACGCCCGGCAGCGCGCGTATCCGTTCCAATGCAGTGTGTACCACCAAGAGCTGCCTGGCTTGGTCCGCATCCTGATACTTATCCGGCACCAGTCTCATATACGCCCACAGCGTGTTGTGCACATTGAACCCCGGATTCATGGAGGTCGCGCGCAGCAGATTATGCAGAAATAAGAGTCCGGCTGCCAACAACACCAGCGACACCGCAAGTTGCCCGGCAACCAGAATGCTGCGTAAATTCCACGTCCTTGTTGTCTGCCGTTCCTCCTGCTTGAGTGCGTGGTTTACATCTTTCTTCACCGCTTTCCACGCCGGCAGAAGACCGCATACCAGCGCGCTGATTAACACGAGCGAGAGTGAGTACCACAGCAGGCGCCAATCGGGCGAGACAACAATATGAATCGGAACCGGCACCGGCAGGTTGAGTCTGTTGACTCCCGTCGCGCAAACAAGATCGATGACCAGCCCCGCCGCCGATCCCAGAACCGAGAGCAGCAAACTCTCCGCCAACAAATGTCGAACAATGCGCCGCCGGCTGGCCCCCAACGAAATCCGTATCGCCAGCTCCTGGGAGCGGCTCGATGCACGCGCCAGCAGCAGACTCGCTACGTTTGTACACGCAATGAGCAGCACCAGCCCGACCACGACGAGGAGCATCACAAAGAACGCCGTAACCGCCCCTGGTATTAACTGATTCAGAATGTCGAAGCCGATGACACTCATCACGCGCGTTCGGTCCGTGCGTTTCCAGCCATCGTTCGGATGAATACGGTCAAGCTGTTCGAATACGCTCTGCAATCTCGCGCGAGCGGTCGCGATCGTCATACCTGGCGGCAGACGCGCGTAAAGCTGCACCTCGTCATCGTTATGAAGGACAGGAATGTAAACGTCAGGTGAAATTCCGAACCCGGCAATTGATCGGTGGTTAGCCGGAAGTACCCCGGCGATGGTGTAGATCCGTCCGTCCAGGATCAGCTTGCGGCCCAGAATATGGAGATCGTGCGCGAACGCGCTGCTCCAAACGCGCTCTGAGATGACAGCCGTATTCGTTTCGCCACGGGCGATTCCGCGACCCAGTAGCAACGGAGTTCCCGTCGTGGTGAAGAAATCGTCCGTTACCACTCCGGCGTAGAAGCGGCGCGTCCGATCGCCCTCTCGCCAGTTCACCTCGCGCTCAACGTTAATACCGGCCGTTCCTGCAAATATGCCTGCGTCCCTGATGAAGTTGTAATCGAAAATGGGCTTGGCGCTGTTTCCTCCCTCCCAGATCGCTATCATCGATTTGCTGTCGCGGCAGGATGGTTCGCCGAAAAGGAAGCTCGTCGTGATGTTGAAAATGGTTGTGTTTGCCCCGATTCCTATCGCCAGGCATAACACGGCAGTAGCGGCGAAACCGGGACTGCGCCGGAAAGCGCGCGCAGCATAGCGCAGATCGGAAAACAAATCCTCCAGCCACTGCATGTGCCAGGTCTCACCCGTTTGCTCCGCTGCCTTCCACTGCGGGCCGAACTCCCGGCGCGCTCTCGCCACTGCTTCGCTTCGGTCCAGGCCACTCCGCTCGAGCTCCTCTGCCCGGCTCTCGATGTGAAACTGCATCTCGTCTGCGAGTTCCGAATGGAAACGCGACCGGCCTGCCAGCCAGCGCAGTCTGCGATAGATCTCCTTCACGTTCCTCATGCCGTCCTCATCACCATTTGAATTGCGCTAACCAGCGTGTTGAAGTCCCGCGTCTCTGCTCTCAACTGACGCCGCCCTTCGTCGGTCAAGCGGTAAAAACGCGCCTTGCGGTTGGTCTCGGACGTACCCCATTCCGCATGCAGCCAGCCTTTTAGCAGCATCCGATTCAATGCGGGGTAGAGCGAACCTTCCTCCACATCCAGCACTTCTGCCGAGCACTCCTTAATTCGCCGCGCGATACCGTAGCCGTGCATCGGGCCCGCCGCCAGCGTGCGCAGAATCAGCATGTAGAGCGTACCCGGAAGCAATTGCGGTGTGTCTTCAGCCATGTCTCCCTCGTCCAGTCTATGTATAGCCTGGAAAGGGAGAACACGTCAATCTAAATTATTCGTTGCGGACTCCGATGTAACGCGCCTCGTGAAAGGCACGTATTGACAAGAAAGGAAGATGTTGCAGTACTCCCGTCCTTTAACCCTGTTGGTGCCGTTCTGCCTGTTCGCCACCGCCGCCGCGGCTTTGGCCGATGACAACCCGGTTGTTTTCAAAAGCGACGTGGCGATGACACGCATCGATGCGCAGGTTCTCGACCACGACGGACGCGCCATCACCGGCCTTGAGGCGCGTGATTTCGTTCTGCGCCTGGACGGCCACATTCTGCCCATCCGCAATTTCGCCAGCGAGAACATGCCCATCGACATCCTCCTGCTTCTCGATGTCAGCGGAAGCATGCGGCCGCATGTCGAACGGATTGCTTCCGCCGCCGAGCAAGCCTTGCATGTACTTGCAGATAAGGATCGCGTCGCGATCATGATCTTCGATACCTCAGCACGCATCCGGCTGGGGTTTCGTAGCAATCACAGCGAGATCACCAATGAGTTAAATAGTCTGCTTCGTTCGGAACGATTCAATGGCGGGACGGAGATCACGCACGCCTTGCTCCAGGCCTCTGCTTACGTCGAGCGGGAAGCGCGCAAAGATGCCCGCCGCGCCATCGTGATCCTTACGGACGACGAGACGCAGGACGAAGAGGACCAGCCGCGCGTTGATGCCGCGTTGGCGCGTGCGAATGCAGTGCTGAGCTTTCTCCAGGCTCCTTACGAACCGCCGGCAATGACCGGCGGCGGCCGAAGGCGCGGGCGCATGGGCAGCGGCGGAGGCTGGCCCGGAGGCGGAGGTGGAGGTTGGCCCGGATCCGGCGGAGGCGTCGGCTTCCCCGGTGGCGGCCCTGTCATTCTCGGGCGCGGCGGAGTGGGGCAGGGCGGAGGTGACCGCTCGCATTCTGCTGGAACTGCCGACATCGCTCGCGATTCAGGCGGCGACACCATGCCCGTTGATGAGGCCTCCGCTCTCGAAGATACCCTCGCCAGACTGCGCCAGCGCTACGCACTTTATTTCTACTTCCCCAATGCGACGGCTGCCTCCGATCACGGCGATTTGCGTGTCGATCTTTCCAACGACTCCCGTCTGCGCTTCCAGCAGGCCGACGTCCGTTACCGCAGAGTCTTCCTATCGGGCACTGGTTCCCAGGAACAAACCGGTCCGGTAGTCAGTCGAGTCCAGGATCGAGCCGAGCCAAGCCTTGACAGCTCGCCACCACCTGACGAATCTACGCCCAAACACCGGCGCGTTGCGGTCAACGAAGATTCGGATACGCGCGTCAACACCACCAACTAGCCAGCCACAAACGTTCGAAAACAATCGCGGACGCCGCGTCGGCGATCTGTTCATGAGCCTGATCCACACCTGCGAACTGTGCGGCGCGGGATCCGTTCGATTATCTGACCGAGTTGCAACGGCATGCGACGGAATTGAAAGACAAACCTAACGATTGGATGCCATGGCATTACGCGCGCTACGCTGCAGCGCGCGGCGACCGGCAATCCGTTCGCTGCGTGAGTGTGCCGATCAGAATTGCCTTCACCGGTTATCGCTTGGAAGGCTGAGGCTCTGCTATTGAGCTACTCCCGCGTCGCTTTCTATGTGTAAGACGCGCGGCCACGCCGCACGATCTGTAGCTCATCAT
>CAWJFN010000011.1:0-24378 GCA_963842195.1 uncultured Acidobacteriaceae bacterium | reverse complement strand
GGGAACGTTCCCGCGCTGCCTGGAAAGTCGGACGAGTTGAACGGATCGTTGGATTGCGTCATCGTCAGCGAGGAACCCGACTGGAATCTGGTTATTCCAGAGAGTTCCCAACCACCAAGGACGTGACCGACGATGCCCCGCTGAGCCTTGAAGAACGGCAGATCGTAAACGTAGTTTGCGACGAAGACCTGCGGCGTATTGATCCCCGGCGGACCATAGTCCTGGCTGTAGTCGTAGGTGTTGTAAATACCCGACCCACGGTCAGCCGGATTATTGGCCAGGTTCTTGGACCAGGTATACGCTACGCCAAGAGTCAGCCCGTTCGATACCCGGCGGTTTAGCGAGACCTGTAGAGAGTTGTAGTTGCTGTTGAAGAGAGGCGCCCTGCTCGTGATTTCTGCGTACCCAGGATAGGGACGAAGAGCATTGGCGTTGTCGGTTGGGTTCGCGAAACGCGTAGACAAAGGAATCTGGTTGATGTCGACATCGCCTAAGAGATGTCTTCCCAAAGTCCCGACATAGGCAACCTGTAAAACCGTGTTCGGCAGGATTTGCTGTTCAACTGAGAAATTGAAATCCTGATACGAAGGAACTTTGAAGGTCGGTGTTCCGGTGGCGGTCAAATTCACGGGCGAAAGCGTCGTACCGACGTTGCCCGTTGCCGGGTTGTCGAAACTCGGATTTGTAATCTGAGTCTGCTGCACCAGAGGAGGATCGCCGAAAGCGTTCTGTTCCCAGATGCCGTTCAATGTCCGGTCATAGTAGACTCCATAACCGCCGCGCACGGCAGTTTTTCCGTTTCCTAACACATCCCAGGCGAAGCCGAACCGCGGACCGAAATTGTAATTCGAGTTTGGATTGACGATCGATCCATACGGCGAACATGTCACCGCCCCCAGTTTCCGTGCACCGGCGCAGGCGGGGCCGTTCGGGAAAATGATTCCATTCGTGTAGGTCGCCGGAATCACGCCCTGTCCCGCGACAAAGTTTCCGGTTGCCGGATTAATGACGGCGGCGCTCGCGAAATTGAAGAGCGACGGATCGAAGTTATTCAGCACATTATTGCTATCCGAGGGCGCTGGAAAATAGCTATACCGGAGACCAAGATTGAGTGTGAAGCGCGGCGTGATCTTCCAATCATCCTGAATATAGGCTTCAATGTTCTCGTAATTCAAATGCGGGATGATATCGCGGCTCGATTGCGTGAACAGCGATGCATTGCCCAAAAGGAAATTCGCGAAAGCCGGATTGCCGAACGCGTTTCGGAACGTGAAGCTCCCGTTCGTCGGATTGGGCCCGTTCTCCGTTTTTGTCATCCATTCAACCGTCACCCCGGCGCGGATCGTGTGGCTGCCGATCACTTTCGAGAAGTTGTCGTAGAAGCTCTTATCGATGTTTCGCTCGAAATACGGAGCGCTCGGTATCGCTACGCCGGTGAGCCCAGTGATCGTGACTCCTGGAATGCGGCCATACGGATCGCTATAAGGCAAACCGCCCGTAAGCGAACCCAGGAAAGCCGGTGAATTGACGATGCCGGTCAAGTTGCTGTTGATGGCGCCCCAGGAATAGTTAAAGGCGGCCTCGTTCACCGCGCTCGGTGAAATGGCCCAGCTCATGTTCGCGACGACATTCTTTCCGGGTGCGTTGGTAGCTGTCGATGAGATTCCAGGCAGCGGGCTTCCGGCGAACAAACCGCCCGGTTCCGTTGTCGGGACAATATCCTGCATGAAACGGCCGAAAATGTGAATCTTATCGGTGACGTTTTGATCTAGCCGCACCAAGTCCTGCCGGTAATTCTGTTTGGCGACATAGTTATTGATGTATTCAGTCCCGCCGGCAGTGTTGCCTGGAAACTTGGAATAGACATTGTTGATATAGACTTGCGCGTTCTTGCTGAAACATGCGGGATTTACCTGGCCGCCGCCAGCCGTATTCGAGATACAGCCTGCCGGGGCAGAAGCCGGGCTTAAGGTCACGCCTGGAAAGAAGCCGCCAAGTTGCGCCGCTGTAGGGACGGTAGCGATATTCGTGCTTGGGCTGCCCGTTTTCCGCCACTCCTCCGACCAGAAGAAGAAGGTCTTCGATTCGGTCTTCTTATACAGCTTCGGGATGAATAGCGGCCCACCTATGGTGAAACCGTAATCGTTGTAGCGCAAGGGCGGCTTCGGCTGCCCAGCGAGATTGCTGAAAAACGAGTTTGCATTGAAATAGTCGTTGCGAACGAACTCATATGCATCTCCGTGAAATTCGCTAGTGCCTGACTTTGTTGCGACAACGATTTGCCCTCCGCCGCTGCGGCCGTACTGCGCATCGTAGTTGCTGCGGCCAAGTGTAAACTCCTGGATTGCGTCCACGCTGGGAACGTTCAGGAGTGTCCCGTTCGACCCGCTGTCATTGATATCCGCGCCGTCAACGGTCCAGTTGTTGGCCGTAGATCGGGCTCCGTTCACCGCCACGGTGGTAGTGTTAGCCAGTCCAAACCCGACCACGTCCGGCAAGCCGCTTACAACGCCCGGTTGCAGAGTGACCAATTGCTGGAAGTTCCGGTTGTTGAGTTCCAGCTCACGGACCTGCGTGCCGGTGATTGTCCCCATCTGGGCTGCGCTCGTGGTCTGGACGGGCGTACTGGTCTCGGTAACCGTAATGTTCTCGGTCACTGCTCCAGGTTGTAACTGCACATCGAGAGGCCGCTTCTGGGCGACGTTGAGCACCAGGTTACTAGCCGTATACGTCCGGAATCCGGCGCTCTTGAAGGTAACGGTGTAGGTACCGGCCGGTAAGTTCGTGACCGTGAAGTTGCCGCTCCCGTCGGTCGTCACGGTCCTGAGGTCCGTATTGGTTTCGTTGTTGTGGACGACCACGGTCGCATTCGGCACCACCGCCCCGCTCGGGTCCGTAACAGCGCCGATCAGGGTAGCGTAGATTTCCTGCGCCACGCACAGCCCTGTACCTGCCAGTAGAGTTACAAAAAAATACGCGAAGAGCGAAAAACGAGTTCTCATCGAGTACAACCTCCCAAATTAGGTCGCAAGCGCGTCCCGCATCAGCCGCTGAAGCGTGCAGTCAGCGTGATAGTGATATGCGCGAACGTAGAACGACCCGGCTCCCAAAATAGCAACTGCCCGGATCGTAACGCACTGGGCTGAAATATTCAAGAGAAATCTGGTTTACCGCAATGGCGGCAGCACACAGAGCAAGGGTTAAAGAATAGTCCAAATCATTGAGAATGGTACCCTTATTATTCGTAAATGCGTACTGTCGACCTGATTCACCGCAAGCGGGATGGCGAAGAATTGTCTCCCGAGGAGATCCATTACCTCATAGATGGTTACACCCGAACCGAGATCCCCGAGTACCAGATTTCTGCTTTCCTGATGGCGGTTTTTTTCTCCGGAATGACAGACCGGGAAGTGAGCGTGTTGACCGAGTCGATGATGAACTCGGGTTCTATCGTCGATCTCTCATCGATTCCGGGCATCAAAGTCGATAAGCATTCCACTGGCGGGGTGGGTGACAAAACCAGCCTGATTTCATCGCCGATTGCCGCTGCAGCTGGCGTTGTCGTGCCTATGATTTCAGGACGGGCGTTGGGTCATACCGGCGGTACCCTCGACAAGCTGGAATCGATTCCTGGACTTCGAACCGATCTCTCGATGGACGAGTTTCGCGAAGTCCTCGCCGCCCACGGATTGGCCTTTATTGGCCAGACGCCGGAAGTGGTGCCGGCCGACAACAAGCTTTATGCGCTGCGTGACGCAACGGCCACTGTGGAATCGATTCCTCTGATCGCTTCCTCCATTATGTCGAAAAAGCTGGCCATCAGTCTGGACGCGCTTGTGCTCGATGTCAAAGTAGGTTCGGGCGCCTTTATGAAGAAGCAGGTGGAGGCGCGGCGGCTGGCCCAGATGATGGTTGGCATCGGGCGCCGGCTCGACAAGCGCGTGCAGGCGCTCATTACCGACATGAGTCAGCCGCTGGGCTACGCGGTGGGAAATGCGCTCGAAGTGATGGAGGTTTCGCAGACCCTACAAAACGCGGGTCCGGCGGACCTGACGCGAATTTCGCTCGAACTTGCGGCGCGCATGATTTACCTGGGCAAGATCACCAAGACTCTCGAAGAAGCGCGCGAGCTGGCGCAGGCGAAACTGCTTGACGGCTCCGGGTTCCAGAAGTTCAAAGATGTGATCGCGGCGCAGGGCGGCGATCCGCAGGTGCTCGACCGCTTCGACCTTTTGCCGAACGCCACCGGGGCTCAGGAGATCACTACCGCGCGCGGCGGGTATGTTAGCGCGATCGATGCCGAGTTGATCGGCCAGGCTTCCTCCATGGTAGGAGCGGGGCGCAATACCAAGGAAGATTCAATCGATCCCGCGGTAGGCGTCATTCTGGAAGTGAAGGTGGGCCAGAAAATCGATTCGGGTAGCATCTTGTGCCGCATTTACTACACGGGCGACGAGCACGTGGAAGAAGCTGCGGAACTGGTGGAAGATGCATTCAAAATTTCGCAGCAGCCGGTGGAAGAACGCGATCTGATTCTGGAAGTCGTCAGTTAGTGCCGGGATGGAATCGCTAATCGCCGGATGGCTCACCTTACAGGCCTGATTGGCATTGCCGCCATCATCGCTTCCGCGTACCTGTTTTCGACTAATCGCGCGGCCATCCAAAGACGCGTTCTTGTGTGGGGCGTCATCCTGCAATTTGCGTTCGCGTTTCTGGTTCTGAGGACCAGCTTCGGCAAATTATTCTATGGCATTAGCCTGCTCGTTAACGCTCTGTTGAACTACACGACGGCAGGATCGACTTTCGTTTTCGGAGATAAACTCGGACAGCGCAGCGATCAATTCGGAGTAGTTTTCGCGTTCGACGTTCTGCCGATCGTGATTTTCATCTGCTCGCTTTTCGCGATTCTGTATTACCTCGGCATCATGCAGGTGTTCGTGAAGGGCATGGCGATTTTCATGCAACGCTTTATGGGGACAAGCGGCGCGGAATCCACCTGCGTGGCCGCCAGCATTGTGATGGGGCAAACGGAAGCCCCTGTGACGATCCGGCCGTTTCTCGCGAGCCTCACCGAATCCGAGCTGTTTACAGTTATGGTGAGTGGGATGGCGCATGTTTCAGGAGCGGTGATGGCGGCGTATGTGGCGATAGCAGGAGTATCGATCGCAAACTTACTCACAGCCGTGCTGATGACCGCGCCCGCTACGCTGATGCTCGCGAAAATGTTCGTGCCGGAGACTGGTTCACCTGTCACGCGGGGGACGGTACAAGTGGAGATCGAAAAGCCTGGAGTGAATCTGATCGACGCGGCCGCAAGAGGCGCGGGGGACGGCCTGCATCTTGCCTTGAATATCGCGGGGATGCTGATCGCTTTCCTGGCGCTCATCGCGATGGTGAACGGCGGACTGGGCTGGCTGCACGGTTATATCCCGTGGTTGCCGCCCTCACTGCAAAAAATTTTGGCATTGATTTTCGCCCCAATTGCATGGGCGCTCGGCGTGAGCTGGCACGATTGCGCGACGGTCGGCAACTTACTCGGCACACGCATGATCCTGAATGAATTTGTCGCCTATGTAGATCTGGGAAAAGTGAAGGCAATTCTGCAGCCTCGCTCGTTTAAGATCGCAACGTTCGCGCTGTGCGGGTTTGCGAATCTAAGCTCGATCGCGATTCAGATCGGCGGTATTGGAGGCCTCGCTCCATCGCGCAAGTCGGACCTGGCGAGACTCGGCTTGAAGGCGATGTTTGTAGGTACGCTGGCGAACTTTATGTCTGCGTGCATCGCAGGCATCCTGCTGTAACCGGGATGACCGAGTCACAGGTTTTGCGGCGCCGATTTCTAGCTCGCAGAAAATCGATTTGGATTGCGTGTTGGGCAATGGTGTTATGTCTATGGCCGCCAGCGATCTCGCGCAGCCGCGCTGCCGCGAAACCGGAACCGCCGGATATCGATGCGCGGCAGGTGCTGGAACACTTAAACCTGACGATTGCCTGGTACGGGCATATCAATAGCGCGGATCAATCTACGTCGATCCCGCAAAACGTTCTGCTGCAGGATAGTGTCCGGCAATCTTCTAAGCAGGTTGTTAGAAAGGCTTTCGCCTTTGCTCGCGCGCAAGCCGCTTTTCTCGCGAATCAGAAGTCGGCTCGCGGAGGTTCCGCGATAACGCCGGCCCAAGGAAGCAGTCTGGACCAGGCCGCGGCGACTGCGAACGAGAGGATTCAACGCCTACAAAATCAGATTGACGGCTTGAATCAACAGATCGCAAAAGCGCCGCGCCGCAAAGTGGCGGTGCTTCTGTCGCAGCGTGACACGCTCACTTCTGATCTTGCATTCGCCAAGTTAGGTCAAAGCGCTTTGAAGGACATGCTGCAGTTTGCGAGTGGGGCCGATAAAAGTGGGGGGTTGCTCGGTAAAATCAATCTCCTCGCCAGCTCGGATTCAGTGCCCGCGGCTCTTAGCGACACACCGGCCCCGGTGGCAGCACCAGTCGCAAATACGGCTAAGCCAGAGGCTACGTTTCACCCGGAATCGGCCGGCATCGCGCCGCTAATCGCGAACTGCTTCGAATTATCCCGGGCGCGAGGCCAAATAGACGCGCTGCTATCCGAGACGAGCAAGCTCGATGTCCAGGCAGCCAAGGTGATGGCCCCGTTGCGTACAAAAATCAGAACACTTATCGGGGAAGGGGATTCAATTGCGACTGCCGTCACGAGTGAAACCGACCCCAATCAACTAAGCACTGATCGGCAACAGATCGAGAGCATGTCGGCTCGCTTCAAAGCGCTCTCGGGGCCGATCGTGCCGCTGCGCGAGCAGAGCATTGCAATCGCTACTACGCAGGGCGGTCTCGAGCAATGGCGCGAGGCCGTCAGCGAGCAACTGCAAACGGTGTTCGGTTACCTGGCATTTCGCCTGGGAACTCTGGGGGCCGCGGTAATTCTTTTGCTCATCATCTCCGAAATAGTGCGTCGCGCAACGTTCCGCTACGTGCGCGATACGCGGCGGCGGCGACAGTTCGTGCTCATCAGGCGCTTCGTGGTGGGAACTGTGGCCACCATCATCGTGATTATCGCCTCGGTGAGCGGCATCGGCTCGTTCGCGACAGTCGCGGGCTTCGTTACGGCCGGACTCGCGGTCGCCTTGCAAAACGTGATCCTTTCGGTTGTCGCTTACTTCTTCCTGATCGGGCGCTACGGTTTGAAAGCGGGCGATCGCGTGACGGTTTCGGGAATAACGGGGCAGGTGATCGAGGTTGGGCTGGTTCGACTCTACCTGATGGAGCTGGCCGGAGCCGGTAGCGATGTTCATTCGACAGGACGCGTCGCGGTCTTTTCCAATTCCGTTATTTTCCAACCGTCCGCCTTGCTGAAGCAGGCTCCCGGGACCGAATATACCTGGCACACCGTTTCCGTTACGCTGGCGCAAGAGACAAAGCCAGAAGATGCTCGCAAACGCATCTCCAGCGCGGTAGAAGCAGTTTACAAAAAGTATCAGGGAACGATTGAGAAGCAGCACGAGGCGTTCGAGCGTTCGGCGAACATGCAGGTCGCCGATCCCGTGCCTGTGAGCCGAGCCCGATTTACTGAGGCAGGTCTCGAGATATCTGTCCGCTTCCCTGTTGAGATCCAGCGTATGTCGGAAGTGGACGAGAAGGTCATCGATTCCGTGCTGAAACAGATAGAGAGCGAACCGCAACTGAAGTTAGCCTCGGGTGGATTTCCTAAGGTTCTGCCGTCGGCTTGATAATCGCAACAATTTAACTCGGCCTGACGGTCAGTTTGCCGAACATTCTAGATTTAGAATGCGTGATTTCCCAAGCTGGATAATCGGTAACCTAGCTATGTGGTCGAGTAACGGCGTCCCTTCCAGGTTGCCGGCATGCGAAGTAGGGAACGAAGCAGAGAGTACCACTGGATCGCAAGCAGGATGAAAATTGCTAAGGGATGAAACAAGGCTGCCAGTAAGGGCTGCTTGAAGCGGGAGACTGCGATGAGTCGGGGCAGATACGATGCGACCAGCGCTAAGGTCGCAAGCGGCCGCAAGCTATGCCAGGGGGTTGCCGCCCAAACGTAGACAAATAGCAAGACCGGCAGAACTTGCCCGATGAACAACATGAAAGAGAAGGGGAGAATGCGGCCCGGCGAAGCGATTCCTTCGTCGGCATTTTTGAGCAATCCAAAGAAGACCTCGTGAGCGTCGCGATACATCCTGCAGGATGCTACCGGCGTTGCATCGCAGAGATCTGTCATGATGCCGGCGCGGCGAAACGCTTTAGGCAGAGTGATGCCGTCGTGGCGAGACCGGCGAATGGCGGCGTGCCCTCCCGCCCGGCGATATGCTTCCCGATCGGCCACGAAGATCTGCCCGCAGCCCGCGCCGAAGGCTGGATTTAGAAGACGGCGCATGCGGTTTAGAGGCAAGAAGCCTAACAAGAGAAAATGCATGAGCGGGAGCAAGAGCTGTTCTAGAGCGGTCAGCGTAATCTGACGGGGAAATCCGCTGATCAAGCCTGAGTTTCTGAGGCGAAGAGCTCCGATCATTCGAGCGAGACCGAACTCTGTAAGTTCGACGTCTGAGTCGATGAAGCACAGAACGGGTTTGGTAGCTAGATCGGCTAATACGGAGCAAGCGAATTGCTTGCCGCACCAGCCGGGCGGCAGAGGAGGCGCGGCAGATAAGCGAACGCGTTTGTCTTCTCTTGCGATATGCTTCACGATTTCGGCCGTACGGTCTTCACTGTGATCGTCAAGAACAATCAGCTCGAGATCCAGATCGCGGCTCGCGAGCGCTGCGCGAGCCGAAGCCTCAATCGAGCGTTCTTCATTGCGCGCCGGAATCAGAATGGAGACCGCCTCACGTTCCGAGAGGGTCGGCGGCGGCTTGTAGAGCGCAAGATTCCACAGGAACAGTGCGGCAGGAAAGGCAGCGAGAATGAAAATGCACCACGCGATATCGACGAGAGGCAAAGCTACTGGCTCCCGTGTTCTGGCTGCCAGCGTTTTCCTTGCAGCCGGGCCTTACACGCTCGCCAGATATCATAGACGCCGCCTACGCCAGCGCTGCCCTTCAGGAGAGATTCGAAGAGATCTGGATCGCGCCTTTGCACGCGTTCCGACAGAGTGTCTTCAGTTGTTTCGAGAGCTGCGGCAAATCTCTGAGTCCATTCCGAAGCTGAATGCGTGTGCCCGTCATCGGCAAGAATCGGTTGACCGAAACAGGCGAAGGCTTCGGGGAAACGCTCATTCCAGAAAGTGTACTCGAGTGAGAGGGGGAGCATCGCGAAACGCCTCAGGCGGTGTGCCAGGTGACCGACTCCAGGCTCGATTGTGACCGGCCGCAGGCGCACGTCGGTGAAATCGCCTTGAGGTGTGACCCAGAGGGCGCCATTCGGATCGCTCAGCAAGGTTTCCCCGATTCGCAGGAAGCGAGCGGCGCCCGCCCGGCTTGCCGGATCGATGCCGAAAAAACCGAGCCGCTCGAAGAATCGGTACTTAGCCAATCCCACAGCAGCAATGGGCGCATACTGCCGGCGTGCTTTGAAAAAACGCTGGCTCAGGTAAAGCCCAATCAGCGGATCCCACCACGATGGATGATTCACGCACACCAGCAGAGGATAACCGGCAAGCTGGTCGAGACCCGTTAGCCTTAGCAAGTGCAAGCCGTGGAAATTTCTGCGCAGGTAATACTGGACGTAAACTTCGAACCAGTGAAGCTGGCTCTTGGCGACAAAGGGAAGAGCATCTGCTCGCTCGGGGTTCATACGGCTGCCGCGTGGGCGTGAGCACGCTCGACCACTCCGTCCTGATCGAGACGGTCGGCCGCAATCCAGCCGGACATCAGCACCATTGGCATACCTGGCCCGGGGTGGGCCGCGCCGCCGGCCAGATAAAATCCACGTACCTTGGGATCGTGGTTGGCAGGTTTAAAACCGCCTTGCAGACGTCCATGGCTTGCGATGCCATAGATCGCGCCATTGAGCACGCCGTAGCGTTCGTGAATATCCTGCGGCGTGAGATAGCGCTCTACTTCAATTGATGCGTCGAGATCTTTCAGACCGGCAGTTCGCTCGAGCTTGTCGAGAATCACCCGGCGATAGTGCGGATACAATTCGTTCCAATCGTGCCCAGGGCGCAGATATGGGGTGTGTACCAGGACATATAGGGCTTCACCGCTCGGCGGAGCAACGGCAGCTTCTGTACGGGAAGGAGCGCAGAGATAGCAGGTTGGGTCAGGCGCTAAATCGCCCTTATCGTAGATCGCGTGGAACTCTTCCGAAGCGTCGCGCGAGAACACAAAATTATGATGCGCCAAATGCTCGTAGCGCCGATTCAAGCCCAAATACATGACGACGCCGGAGCAGGCGGGCTCATAGGAGCGGCGGCTATTGAAGTCTTCGGCGATCTTGCCGCCGAGCAGTTCGCGGTAGGCGCGTACCGAATCGGAATTCGCTACCACTGCCCCGAGCTGGAACGTTTCGCCAGCGATTGTTTCGAGTCCGGTAACTTGATCACCTTGGGTTACAATCCGCTTCACCTGCGCGTTGGTGCGGAAGGTAACCCCGAGCTCGGTCGCCAGCTTTTTCAGAGCTTCGGGAATTGCGCGCGTGCCACCCAGCGGATACCAGACGCCTTCGCTGCTTTGCATGTGAGCGATCGCGCACAGTATGGCGGGAGTTCTTTCGGGAGATGAACCGACGTACTGCACCATATGCTCTAGCATCTGCGAGACGCGTTTATCCTTGATTTCGCGCCGGATCGCGCCGGCGACGGTCTGCCCTAACTTCATGCGGCCCACATCGCGCAGGAGTGAGAGATTTAGCGCCGAGCCGGCCTGAAACGTATCGCGCATGCTGCCAATCGAGCGCCAGAAAAAGAAACGGTTCGAAATAGCGTGGAGCTCTTCGGACGCGCTGATGAACTTCTCGTAACCATCTACGGTTTCGGGCGAATACCTGCGGAGTTCTTCTTTCATCAGCTCGTTATCGCCGTAGAGATCGAGTTGCGTATTGTCTTCAAAAAAGGAGCGCCACTGCGGCTCGAGCGGCACGAGTTCGAGATAGTCGCAAAGCCGCCGTCCGGCTTCGGAGAAGATCTTGCGGAGAACCGAAGGATAAATCAGGATGGTAGGCCCCATGTCGAAACGGAAACCACCTTGTCTCAGAAGTGCGGCCTTACCGCCAATCCCGTCGTTCTTCTCGAAAACAGTGACACGATATCCCCGGGCCGCTAAGACGCAAGCTGCGCTCAATCCGCCGAGCCCTGAACCGATCACGCCGATGCTTTCGTTTGAGGGCACTCCAGACATGACTTTCCCCATTAAGCTACTCCAGCCACCAGCGCTCTTTCGCGCGGGCCATCCCACGGAACCTGCAGGCCAAAGTCGTCCAGCAGCAGACGCGAACTGATGCGCGCCGATTCGAAAATAACAGGAAGTCCGCTGCCTGGGTGCGTGCTGCCACCGACCAGGTAGACGCCATCTAGTTCGTCGAAGCGATTGCGCGGGCGCAGGTGGAGCATTTGCGACCAATTATGGGCTAAGCCGAAGACGGCGCCTTTATGCAGCTCAAAATCGGTGTCCCAGTTGGCAGGACTGATGATGCGCTCGTACTCGATCCGCGAACGAATGTCTGGAGCGCCGATTTTCGCCAGCTTATTCAAAACGAGCTCACGGAAACGCGGTCCCTCGCGGTCCCAATCTACCTTGCTGCTCTGGTGAGTCACGGGAACCAGAACGTAAAGCGTGCTCTTTCCTCTAGGCGCCAGGCTGCCATCTGTTACGCAGGCGTTCTGCACGTAGTAAGAAGGATCATCTGATAGAACATGCTTGTGGCCGATGTCCTCCATGTTCTGCATGTAGTCTTTCGAGACGTAAATCGTATGGTGCGAAAGATTCTCGTAAGTGCCGCGAAGACCGAGATATATCATGAATGCCGAGCAGGAGGAACACTTCTTTTCTAACTTGTCATCTTTCCAGCGATGGCGGAGCCCATTTGGTACTAGACGCGACATCGCGCGAGCAAAATCGGCGTTAATTACTACCGCATCGGCCTTATACTCGCCAGCGGCCGTCCGAACGCCAGTCGTTCGATGGCCTTTGATTAAGATTTCCTTGGCAGGCTCATTCAGCCGTATCTCAACACCCAACTTCCGGCAGATTCGGCCAAGGGCGGTTGTTACCGATCCGCAGCCGCCGATTGGATGATACACGCCATATTCGTATTCGAGGAAAGCTAGAATCGTAAACAAGCTCGGGCACTCGAATGGAGACATGCCGAGATACTTCGACTGAAACGAGAACGCCAGGCGAACTCGCTGATCGTTGAAGTAACGGCCGAGCTCGGAATCGAGAGATCGCCAGGGCTTAAGAATCGGCAGAAGCTGTAGGAGCTTCGGGCGCACCGTGTCGCGCCAACTGTCGAAGGAAGTTTCGAGAAAGGGTTTGAACTTTTCAAGCTTTACGCGATTGTCGTGCAGGAACCGGCGGAGCTGGGTCGCGTCATGCGGGTTTATGGCAGCGATGGCTGCCTCCATGCGCTTGACGTTAGGCGTAGCGAGGATTTCGCCACCTTGTCCGAAGACGAGGCGGTACTGCGGATCTAGCTGAATGAGGCGCAGCTCACTCCAAAGGTCGTACCCAATACTGTCGAGGATGCTTTCCAACACTTGAGGGTAATGGAAGAAGGTTGGGCCGTGATCGAAACGGAAGCCGTTGGCGATGAAATTCGAAGTTCTGCCGCCAAGATGCGGCAGCCGCTCGAGGACCGTCACGCGAACTCCGGCTTTAGCGAGAAGAGCAGCGGCAGTAAGGCCGCCAGGGCCTGCACCCACAACGATGACCTGACGAGACAAAAAGCTTTTCGGCCTCCCGCTGAATCAGATTGCTTATGGTAACGCAGCGCTCTTTTTTTTAAGTTTGACTACATTCAAGAGTTTTACCGACGTTCGACGCGGTATTTGGGAAGGAAGGCCAGCAGGACTGCGGAAAATATGACCAGAGCGGTGAAGATGAGCAGTGAGACGCGGTAGGAGCCAGTGTGGTCAAACGTCTGTCCCATGATGAACGGACCTGCTGCGCCCGCAACGGCGTAGGCAGACCACGTGTAGGCGTACAGCTCGCTAAATCTGCGAAGGCCGAAGTAGCGAGTCAGTAAATAAGGTACAGCGTCGGATTCGGCTCCTAAGCCGATCCCGACTAAGGCGGCTCCGGTTACTTCTACTGTGAGAGAGCGGCCGTAGACGATCGCAAGAAAACCTGCCGCACAAATCACGAACAGGAGGGCAGCAATTCGTGAGGCGCGAAAACGATCGAGCAGATAACCGATGGCGAGCCGGCTTATTAAGGTTGAGAAGCCTGCGACTGAAAGCACTGCGGCCGCTTGCTGGACCGGAAATCCTCTGTCACTGAGCAGAGGTGGAAGATGGGCTTGCAATCCGTTGGTTGCAACGGAGAACAGCACCAGTGCGGCTGCTATTAAAAGAAATGACCCGCTGAGCAGGTCGCGCATGATGCCGCTTTGCGGCGCGGTATTGTCGCATTGCCTTTGAGAGTTATGAGGAGCGGCAGGTTCTCGCAGGAATACAGCGGTGAGTGGAACGCCCATGATGAGAATCAGAGCTCCGAGCGCCGCATAAGCGGTGCGCCATCCGAAAGCGGAGATGAGCCATTGCGCGAAGGGCGGTAAGATCATCGAGCCGGCGGCAGAACCGGTCATAACGGCGGCGAGCGCACGTCCGCGAGATTCGTTGAACCAGGCGCTGACGACACGGGCATAACCGAGCTGCGTTGTCCCGTTGCCGATGATTCCCATCAGAATGAAAATCGCGAAGAGGTGGCTAAGCCTGCCCGTCAACAAACTAAGTGAAGCGAAGGCAAGGGCATAGATGACCGTGCACGGGACGATGACACGACGTGCGGGAAAGCGATCGAGCAGCCGGCCGATGAATGGAGAGCAGAAGGCGACAGTGAGAGCGGTAAGCGTAAAAGCAAGCGAGACCTGGCTGCGCGTCCAGCCGAATGCGGCGGTTAAGGGCTTGAGGAACACGCCAAATGTGAAGATGACTACCGAGCCGAAGCCGACGAAAGTTCCGCAGCAGGCGCAGACAAGAACTAGATATCGCCGCGGAATGGCTTCGTCAGTCTGTTTTAAGAGGTTGGGGTGGGGGCTGTGAACTTCTGGAGTAGCCATGGATAGCGGATCGCTTCGCTCCTTGCCGGTGCGCCTCATCGCTCATTGGGTGAACGCCGCTGGCGTCGATCCAGCGATTGTAGAAGTTAAAGAGAGAGCAGACGGTGATGGCATAATAGATCGCTTCATCCGTGAAGCCCGCGTTGTGTAAGGCTTTGATATCCTCCGGCTGAATGGAAACGGAGTCGCAATTGACCTTATGGACGAAGCGGAACAGCGCTTTGTCGGAATCCGAGAGTGCCGAGCTTTCCGGGTCGGCCAGAACAGCAGCTACGAGTTCCTGGCTGCTCAATAATTCCGCCGCGACCGCGGCGTGAGACTTCGTTCAAAACGGACACTGATTCAGGCTCGAGGTGTAAGCCGCAATGAGCTCTCGGATGCCGGGCGAGAGCGGCGCCGGTTCGCGCATGATCTCCTGGGTGAATCGCTCGAGATGCACTGTCGCGTGCATTTTAAATGAGAACATGTGCAGGATTTGCGGGTACTCAGGGCCTGCGCGCTTCATCATCTCGATCGCGCGCGTGTAATTGTTTTCGCCCTGGTGCTGTTCTACATCTTTCAGAAACATGGGTTCCATTGTTGATCTCCGAATTAGAAGAGTACCTTGAGCGCCAACTGGAGGAGGCGGGGCGGTCCCGCTTGCAGAATTTGGCCGAAGGCCGGGGACTGGAGATCGTTTTCCGGTAAGCCGAAGTTCGCGTGATTCAGCGCATTGAAGAATTCGGCGCGAAATTGCAGCCGTACTGTCTCTCCGAGAGCGAAATATTTGAACAGCGACAGATCGACTGTTTCGATCCCTGGTCCGCGCACCGCGTTGCGTCCCTCATTTCCGAATTGTCCAGCATTAACTACTGGATCGAGCTGTTGGAAGGCCGAGCGGCTGACCCACTGATTGGGTGTGTGCACGCCCGCGTTGGGATCCGAGATCAGGTCTGGGCGGCTGGAGTAAAAGCCGGTGATCTCTGGCGCGCTTCCCTGGAGCGACACGTTGGCGCTGTCATAAACAGTAAAGGGCGTGCCGGAAGAAAGATTGACGATGGTGTTCAGTTGCCATCCATTCAAGACCAAGCTCGCGAGCTTCGGAGCGCTTTGCCAGCGCGGCAAGGCATACGTTCCACTGAGCACAAAACGATTCGTTGCATCGAACAGGGAGGGTCCGTGCTCCGCTCTCAGATCTAAGGGATTTTGCGCCAAGTCGTTTTCACCGGCAACCAGAGTGGTGGCAGAGCCGGAGAGATTGAGAGAAGAAACATAGTCGAGACTCTTCGACCACCAATACGAGGCAAGAAAAGAGAGATTGTGTGTGAACTGGCGGGAGAGAGCAACCTGCAGCGCATGGTACGTGGAGCTGTTATTATCCGCAATAAGGCCGACGGAACCGAAGGCGCAGGAACCGTCAGCAGAGCAATCCGCATGAGGCCGGCGCTGTTCAGAGTTCTGCGAGGAGGCGCCGGACGAGTAAAGTGACGGATTCGCTTCGATAAAGCGCGGCAGATGAGTTCCCTTATTTCCGACGTAACGAAGGTCGAGCAGATAGGCGCTTCCGAAACTGCGCTGAATGGAGAAATTCCAGTTTTGCGAATAGGGCGGCAGCATGCCCGATTGCACGGTGAGGATCGTCGCAGGCCGGACATAATTTCCAGTGACGAACGGAGGCTGCTGGCCATTGTAGGGATCGGCAATGTTGAATCCCGGGCCAGCGAGTTGATAAGCCTCGGTCCAGGGAAGCGCAGAAACGGGAGCTTGTAATGGACCGCCCACGCCGTTCGTATAACCGTCGTAGAAGATGCCGTAAGCGGCGCGAATGGAGGTCCGGCCGCTGCCGGTTGGGTCCCAGGCGAGGCCAATCCGCGGCATGATTTCACGGTAGCTGACCGGCGCGATCCCGGCTGGTACGCCTTTATCGCCGGGAAAGAGAAGCCCTTCGGGAGCGCTCGGCATGACGGTCGATTGCTGGCCGGGCGCCCACGCGTTGATGCGGTTGCGAATTTCGGTGTAGGGCGTGTTGACTTCGTAGCGCAGCCCGTACGAGAGAGTGAGCCTTGGGGTCGCGCGCCACTCATCTTGTGCATAACCCGCCACGATCCATTTACGCAGGCCACGACTGAAATCGCCTCCGCCCTGAAAAAACTGAACGGATTGGCCGAGCAGGAAACTGGCAAACGAATCGTTCACGGGAAACGGGGCAAAGACGAAGAAACCGTTGGTGGCGATGCCGAGGAGGACGTTGATCTGCTGGCGATCGAGATCGGCGCCGAACTTCAGGTTATGACGGCCCCGCGTGGCCGCAAGCGAGTAGTAGCCCTGATAGTCGTTTTGATACGTGTTCTGCGGCCCCGTAATCGGATTCCCCACGCTGGCGTAACCGCTGACGATCAGGTAGGGTGAACCCAGAGCGCTCGAGAGCGTCGGTTGATATTGGAAGCCGAGGCTGCTGGCCGGTGTATGATTCTGCGCTTCGCCGTAAAAGAAAACATTGCGGAAGAAGGCGGCGCGAATGGTCTGTACAGTGCGCGGCGAAAAGAGGTGAACGGCAGAGACGGTAAAGGATTGCGTTTTGATATCGTTGCCGACCGGGAAACCGGGAACGTTGGAGCCGTTGCTTGGAAGCGGATCGAGCGTTCCCAACGAGGAAGTAGCGTAGCGGGCAAAAATCTGGTCGCTGTTACTGAAGTAATGATCGAGACGGAATCCGCCCTGATCGTAGTTGTCGGTCAGTAGCTGAGTCGAGGAGAAGAGTGATGCAGACAGATTGCCGAGCGGGAAGAGGTTCTCCGCTTTCTGTGCAACGGGGCTGATCAGGAACGATGGGATCTGGTTACCTGGAAACTGCTGGCCGGTGAATTCGTTAATCAAGGGTTTCTGAAGGCCGGTGCTCGGATCGACTAAGCCGGAGAAATCGCCTGTGCGCTCGGCCGCGGTAGGCACGATGGCGGCTTGGGTTTCGCCCTGGCGATCGCGCTGCCCTTCGTAATAGAGAAAGAAGAAATCCTGGTTGCGGCGAATGGGGCCGCCTAATGTTGCCCCGTATTGATTTTGATGAAGTGGCTCGGTAGTGGCGGCAAAAAAGTTGCGGGCGTCGAAAGCGTTGTTGCGGAGAAAGTCGTAGACATCGCCGTGAAATTTGTCGGTTCCGGATTTAGTCACCACACTGGTAGTTGCGCCGCTGGTTTCGCCGTATTCGGCCGGCGCATTCGAAGTGAGAATACGAAATTCGGTGACTGCATCGGGCGGAGTGTGCAAAGCAAGGCCGCCGTTTACGCTGTCGACGTTCGTGACGCCATCGAGCAAATAGTTATTCGATTCCGGAGGCTGGCCATTTACCGCGTAGGCCTGACCGCTGCGCAGAATGCCACCAGCTTGCATAAGGCCAGAAGTGAGCGGAGCGACGCCCGGCTGAAGCAATCCAAGCTGAGTGAGGTTGCGGCCGTTCAAGGGCAGGTCGACTGCCTCGCGTGCCGAAACTACGTTGCCAAGTGCCGAACTCACGTCGACGGTGGCACCGGTTCCAATTACGTCCACTGTGTTGCTGCCTGTAGCGATCTTGAGCTCGATTGGTAAGTTGACGCTGCGATCGACATCGATACGAATCTGCGGGGCATCGTAAGCGGCAAAACCGGGCGCGTTTACGTGGAGGACGTATTCGCCAACCGGCAGAAATGAGAAATAAAAACTGCCATCACGAGCCGATTGCTCTTTGGCTACGAAACCGGTGGCTATATTGCGAACGCTAATTGCTGCTTTGGGAACGCTGGCGCCAGACGGATCGACGATCTGCCCTTGCAGCTTTCCGGTAGGGTCCTGGGCAAAAGTTAAAGGCGCGCAAACAAGGATGATTTGCAGGCAGCGCAGTGCCTGGCTTCCGTAGTTGAACATGCGAGACTTGCAGCAGCGTAACAAGAAGAGATTAATCGTGTCGTGACCCGCGCGATTGAACTTACACTCAAACTTATAGTGGATATCTGGTCAAAATCGCCTTTGAAAAGCCTTCAGGCTCTGCTGCTCCCTTGTGTGCTTTTCGTAGTCCACCAGGCTGCTTTTGGCCTGGATGGAGCCAGAAGCCTCGATCAATTCAGCTATCAGACCTGGCAGACGGGCAGCGGTCTCCCGCAAAATACGGTGCACAGCATTCTCCAGAGCCGAGACGGTTATTTATGGCTGGCGACGGAAGGTGGTCTGGTGCGTTTCGACGGATACCAGTTCGCTGTCTTCGATTCGCGCAACACGCCTGCGATCAAGAGCGACAACATTCGGAGTCTCCTGGAGGATGAGGAAGGGTCCATCTGGATCGCGACTGGAGAAGGTCTGTGCAGGCGCAGAGGCGGACAGTTCGAAACAGTTGCGACGCCTGGGTCTAACTTCCTGGCGCTCGAAAGGGACCGTACGGGAAAAATTTGGGCTGTGATGCCTGGCGGGATGGCGCGTTGGAATACAGGATCAACGGGCGCGGAGCACGCCGAGGCATTCAATTTTGAGGAAGGATCGTCCAGACTAACGGGCGCTATGGCGCTCGGCGGTGGCGGAACGATCTGGGTGGGAACCCAGACAGGGTTGAAAGTGCTTCAGAGCGGGCAGTTCCGTGATGCCTCGGGCAATCTTCCGTCGGTTGCGATAAGCGCCTTGCTGCTGGATCACTCGTCGAGACTTTGGGTCGGAAGTGCAAAGGGATTGTTTGCATCCGATCCGCGAGACGCGCACCGCTTCGAAGCAGTCCAAAATGCTGGGCAAATTGGTCCGGTTCTCTCTTTGTTCGAGGATTGGGAAGGCAGTATTTGGGCAGGTACCGAGGACGGGCTCGTACGGGTAAAAGGTAACCCGGGCCGGGCGCTCTCGGGACAGTCAGTGATTGCCATGGCGGAAGATGCGGAAGGCGACCTGTGGGTAGGAACCGAATCGGAAGGCGCGACAATCGTTCGCAATCAAAAATTCGATACGTACACGGCGCGAGATGGGCTGGCCGGTGACGCGGTGCGGTGCGTGCTGGCGGACGAGAAGGGCGTTGTCTCGGTAGGCACGAATGCGGGGCTGACGCAGATCACCGCCGGCCGATTCAAATCGTCAAGCAGCGCAAACGGGCTCGCGAGCGATGTGATTTTGTCGCTGGGGGAAGACAAAGATGGAAATCTTCTCGTTGGCACTCCCGATGGGCTGAACCGATTGCACGACGACAAGATTTCGCTGATTACTTCCGCTGATGGTTTGGCTGACGACTTCGTACGGTCGATCTACAAAGACCGGGACAGCTCGCTCTGGATTGGCACGCGCCGCGGCCTCTCGCATGAAACGGGCGATCACTTTAAGACTTATACACAAGCAGATGGTTTGGGTAGTGATCTGGTAGGAGCGATGCTGCGTGACCGCCACGGCAATTTGTGGGTGGCGACGCTGGGCGGCCTGAGCCGGCGGCAAAGTGGCCACTTCACCACTTATCGCATACGGGACGGCTTATCAAGCAACGTGATCACGGCGTTATATGAAGACTCGGAGGGCGACCTTTGGATTGGAACGCAGGATGCCGGGCTGAATGTTCTG
Source organism: uncultured Acidobacteriaceae bacterium (assembly GCA_963842195.1). GTDB lineage: Bacteria > Acidobacteriota > Terriglobia > Bryobacterales > Bryobacteraceae > Bog-105. The sequence goes on along the minus strand of CAWJFN010000011.1, from coordinate 4,657 downwards.
CACGGCGGAACATTCGCCCGCTTGCCGAGCAAGTTGGGGTTACCCGATGCTGTTTTCGGCATAGCGGAAGACGGGAATGGAGATTCTGGATAGCGTCACCGACCGGAATTGCCCGGGCAAGCAAGAGTGAGTTGAAGAACGTCGTGCTCGGACGGAGCGGCGAGGCGACGATTGTCTGGTACGGCACAAGCGACGGCTTGCGAGTGAATGAGTGCAGCGTGGGCGGGCACCCGGAAGTCTGGAAAGCGCGGGATGGCACAATCTGGTTTTCAACGCTGAAAGGTGTTGCGGCCCTCTATCCGGAAGCGGCGAGACTGAACCGGGTGCGACCGCCGGTCGTGATCGAATCGGTGAAGGTGGATGACCGCACATTAACTACGGCGCAAGCGGTCAAGATTGCGCCAGGATATTCGAGGATCGCATTCGACTATGCCGCGCTGAGCTTTGCGGCGCCGCAGAAGGTACGCTACCGCTACAGGTTAGAGGGCTTCGATAACGATTGGATCGAGGCAGGTTCACAGCGGGCTGCTTACTACACGAACATTCCGCCCGGGGGCTACCGTTTCAGAGTGCTGGCGCGGAATAGCGACGGATTCTGGAATGAAGCCGGGGCAGTATTGAGCTTGCGGCTGCTCCCGCATTTTTATCAGACGATATGGTTCTACGGGCTCGTCGTGATCACGCTAGCATACGCTTCGTTTTTGATCTATCGCTGGCGCGTCGCGGAAGTGGAGGCGCGGTTTGCTGCTGTGTTGCAAGAGCGGAACCGGATTGCCCGTGAAATTCACGACACGCTGGCGCAGGGATTTGTCGGGGTATCGGTGCAACTCGAAATCGTCTCGCGGCTGCTCGCTTCGTCGGCTGACACCGCACGAGAGCATTTGGACCGAGCGCGTTTGCAGGTGCGAGAGAGCCTGTCGGAAGCGCGGCGCTCGATATGGCAACTGCGCTCGAGTCATCGGAAAGCGAAGATTTTGCAGCGCGCCTGTCGAAGGCAGCGAAGCAGGCAATTGGATTGAATCCGGTAGAGTTGAGCTTGGATGTGCACGGAACGTACCGGCCGCTTCGTCCGAATATAGAAGACGAGCTATTAAGGATTGGCCAGGAAGCGGTAACGAATGCTGTACGGCACCGAGCGCCGAGCGCATCGAAATCGAGCTTGCCTACGCGAGTAAGAAACTGCGAATAACGATTGCGGATAATGGGCGCGGGTTTGCGGTGGGCTCCTATGCGGAGGGGCTAAACGGGCATTTCGGATTGAAAGGAATGCGTGAGAGAGCAGAACAGATCAACGCCAAACTGGTGGTGGATAGCGCTGAAGGGAAAGGGACGCAGGTGCTGGTAGAGGCGCCCCTAAGCTGATGGAACCGATTCGCATTCTGGTGGTTGACGATCATCATGTGGTGAGGCAAGGGCTCATGGCGCTTTTGAAGACGGTGCCGGATATGGACGTAATCGCGGAGGGATCGGATGGCGAACAGGCCGTCGCACTTTTTCGGAAGCATCGGCCGGACGTTACAGTTATGGACTTGCGCATGCCGAAGAAGAGTGGCGTGGAGGCCACCGCAGAGATCCGGCGGGAGAATCCTACGGCGCGCATTATTGTGCTTACGACCTTTGATGGCGACGAGGATATTTACCGGGCGTTGCAGGCGGGAGCGCGCGGCTACCTGCTGAAGGACATGTTCGGAGAGGAACTGATCGATGCGATCCGAACGGTGCATGCGGGCAAACAGCGATTCCGGCGGTAGTAGCGCAGCGGCTTGCCGAGCGAATGGGAGGCCGAGTTCGACGAGCCGTGACTCGAGGCGCTCAATTGCATTGTGGCCGGGAAGAGTAACAAAGAAATCGGGAACGAACTTTCGATCTCGGATGCCCTGTCAAAACGCACATCAACAATCTTCTGGAAAACTGGCTGTGAGTGACCGAACGCAGGTGGCCACGACAGCTTTGCAGCGGGGATTGTGCATTTACCGGAAAAGGATGCGCGCTAGCATGGGCTTCCGCTCCTTTGCGCTGCGGCTCGGTTTGCTGCTTACAGTGCGCTGCTTTCGTCAGCGGCGCAAAACGGGGGGTGGTGTCCCGCGACGGAGACGGAGCTCAAAGAAGTGATCCCAGCGCGCGCGCCGGTGGGCAGCGAGCGCATTGAGACAGAGTTTCGAACGGCGTCGGGCATTACCAACGGCAAAGGGAAATACATTGCAGGTGTGGTGCTGATCACGGCCGGTTATTCGGCGGACGGTAAGTATTGCATTTTCCGCCGTGCAGGTTCCGATCAGAGTGGGCGAGATCGAATTGAAGCCTGGGTATTACGTGTTCGGCTGGCATCACGAGGTGGATGCGCTGCGCGTGAGGTTTTACGAGGCGCAGAGCGGCAAGTTCTTAGGTAGCGTGGATGCCGCGCAGGAATAGCACGATCGGGAGAATCGAATCCTTTCACCCATATCCTCCGAGCGAGAAGGCTATCATTCAAATTGGACTATTTGGGTTTGGGTACAAGATTGAGGATTAAAGGCACTGGTTGCGTTTCGATCGCCGTGCTCACTTTGACCTTGTGTGTGTATTCAAGCGCAGGTCAGAACGGCGCGAAGATCAAGATACGGCGCTGCCGGTCGAGCAGCGTGTGGATGATCTCGTTGACCGCATGACACTCCCGGAGAAAGTGTCGCAGATGCAGAATCATTCGGTCGCGATTCCGCGACTGAACGTTCCCGAATACGACTGGGTGAACGAGGGACTGCATGGCGTTGCTCGATCAGGTCACGCTACCGTGTTTCCGCAGGCGATCGGTATGGCCTCAACATGGGACACGAAGCTGCTGCATAGCGTCGCGGCGGCGATCTCTACGAAGCGCGCGCAAATACAATCAGGCGATCCGCGACAACATTCACAGCATCTATTACGGGCGACGATCTGGTCACCGAACATCAATATCTTCCGCGATCCGCGCTGGGGACGCGGGCAGGAGACCTATGGCGAGGATTCGTTTCTGACGGGCCGACTGGGAGTGGCGTTTGTTACTGGACTCCAAGGGGATGACCCTAAGTATCTGAAGACGGTCGCTACGCCAAAGCACTTCGCTGTGCATAGCGGTCCTGAATCGGAGCGCCATCGCTTTGATGTGAAACCCTCACGGTTCGATTTGGAAGATACTTATCTGCCGGCATTCCGGGCGACGATTACGGAAGCGCACGCAGATTCTTTGATGTGCGCCTATAACGAGGTGGACGGTGTTCCGGCTTGCGCGAACCAGGAATTGCTTGGGACGACTCTGCGGAAGGACTGGCAGTTCGGAGGATACGTGACTTCCGATTGCGGCGCGATCTCGGATTTCTTTTCGCCGTCAGGTCACAAGTACTCGCCTGATAAGGAACATGCCGCGGCGGCAGCCCTGCAGGCCGGTACCGATACCAGTTGCGGGGACGAGGACGCCGCTCTGGTCAGCGCTAACAGAAACAAACTTGTCAGCGAAGAGGCCGTGGATAAGGTGGTGAAGCGTTTGTTTACTGCACGTTTTCGTTTGGGGTTATTCGACCCAGCGCCAGATGTCGCATATGCCCGGATTCCATTTTCGGAAAACGATTCGGCGGCGCACCGCGCGTTGGCACCTGCAGACGGCGCGCAAATCGATGGTGCTGCTTAAGAACACAGACAACGCCCTGCCACTTGCAGCGGAGTTAAAACCATTGCGGTGATCGGACCGAATGCAGCTTCGCTCTGGCCGCCCTCGAAGGAAACTACAAGGCCGCGCCATCGCGTCCGGTATTGCCGATTGACGGCATTGAGAAGGAATTCCAGGGACGCGCGAAGGTACTGTACGCTGAAGGGTCGCCCTACGCAGACGGGGTTTCGCTGCCGGTACCCAGGACGGTGTTGCATGTGCCGAAGGGGAAAGGAAGAGAAGGTCTGGTGGGCTCCTACTTCGCTAATTCCGAGTTCCGCGGCAAGGCGGTGTTGAAACGGATCGACCGCGAGATCGATTTCGATCTGGAACTCGGCGAGCCCAGGAGCCGGATTGCCGTCCAACGATTTCAGCGTGCGCTGGACGGGTACAATGGCCGCGCCCAAGGTAGGCGACTACGAGTTAGACATCAGATTTGCGCACTGTTATCCGTGCTCGAGAGAGAAGCTTATGCCGTGTACCTGGATGGCAAGCAAGTCGCGGCGTAGACCACCGAGGAAAGCAAGACCTCGCATCCGAACACGAATCAACCGTTTCGATTTCACTTCGCTAACACTAAGCCGCACTCGATACACGGATTGACTACTCGCATCATTGAAGCTGTTTGGAGCGGGGATCACACTGAATTTTGGCAACCGCCGCAGGGTGCCCTGCTGCCGGACGCAGTCGCCACGGCAAAGAGGGCGGACGTGGTAATCGCGTTTGGTGGCCCTCGTCTCCTGAGCTGGGAGGGAGAAGAGATGCCGGTACATGTGGAAGGCTTTGCGGGAGGAGACAGGACGAAGATCGATCTGCCGGACGCACAGGAGGAAATGCTGCGTACGGTGGGATTGATAGGCAAGCCGCTAGTCGTCGTTTTATTGAACGGCAGCGCGATCTCCGCGACGTGGGCGCGACAGCATGCGGCGGCGGTTTTGGAGGCGTGGTATCCGGGAGAGGCGGGGGGAGAAGCAATTGCCGAAACCTTGAGCGGTA
>CAWJFN010000010.1:0-19733 GCA_963842195.1 uncultured Acidobacteriaceae bacterium | reverse complement strand
AGCGATTCAGCCGAGCTTTCAGACTGGCTTGCAGCCGTCCTGGCGATGCACCGCTTGCTGTCGCGCTGGATCTGACCAATTCGTATATCGGTCTGTCATACAAGGTGGGGACCGGGCGTGCAGTTCCGCTCACGTTACTCGATAAGCTGCGGCCCATTCTGGAGTCCGAGGCTGTACCTAAAGCCGTTCACGACATCAAGTCTGCTGCGCTAGCTTTTTCAAGTTTGGGAATTACTTTGAGGAATGTCGAGCATGACGCGATGCTGTACGCGTTTCTTCTGTGTGCCGATCCGGGCGCATGCTCTCCTGAGTCGCTGGCCGAGCGCTTTCTCGATCGCAAGCTCAACGCTGCGGCCGAGCAGCAGGCCGAAGCGACGCTGACCATAATCAAAGCGCTTCGCCCAGACGTGGAACGCCAGGACTTGCTGAGCGTTTATCACGAGATCGATTTGCCGCTGGCGCCGGTGCTGGCGCAAGTCGAGCGGAATGGTATTCGCATCGATACCGCGACGCTCGCCGAGCTTTCCACGCGACTACAGGAGCGCGGGGATCAGATCGCGGCGAAGATTTATGCCGAGGCCGGACATCCGTTTAACATCAACTCGCCGCAGCAGCTTGGAAAGGTTCTGTTCGAGGAGATGGCGCTGCCTTCGCCGGTAAAATACGGCAAAGGCAAAGTGGTTTCGACGGCAGCGGATGTGCTTGAAGGGCTCGCGCCGAAATATCCGATTGCGCAGCTCGTGCTCGACTACCGTCAGCTCACGAAGCTGAAAGGGACGTACATTGACGCGCTACCCGCGCTGATTCGCCCTGAAACGGGACGGCTGCACACCACGTTCAACCAGGCTGGAGCAGCCACGGGGCGGCTCTCTTCTTCGAATCCGAATCTGCAAAACATTCCCATTCGCACCGAAGAGGGACGCGAGATCCGTGCCGCCTTTGTCCCTGAACCCGGGTGGAAACTTGTAGTTGCGGACTACTCACAAATCGAACTGCGTTTGCTTGCGCACATGTCCGGTGATCCCGTGCTGGTGGAGGCATTTCGCAATAACGAAGACATTCACACACGCACGGCTGCGGAGGTGTTCAACGTCAATCCGGAGTTTGTGGATCCGAACATGCGCCGCGCTGCCAAAGCGGTGAATTTCGGTATTGTGTATGGCCAGACGCCGTTCGGACTGTCACAGACGCTATGCATCGATCGAAAAGAAGCGGAGCTCTACATCCGGCGTTACTTTGAGCGCTATGCCGGCGTGCGCGAGTTCATCGATCGCACCATTGAAGAAGTGCGCGAGTCTGGTGTGGCGAAGACGCTCCTCGGACGAAGACGGCCGATTCCGGATATGCGCAGCCGCAATCCGGCCGCGCGATCATTCGCTGAGCGCACAGCCGTGAATACTCCTCTGCAAGGCACGGCTGCGGACCTGATCAAGATCGCGATGATCCGTATCGCAAAGTTTCTTGCGGATCGGAAACTACAATCGCGCATGCTGCTGCAGGTGCATGATGAGTTGGTATTTGAAGCGCCGCAGGAGGAGGTTGAGACACTGAAGGATCTCGTGAAGACACAGATGGAAAGTGTATACGAATTGAACGTGCCGCTGCTGGTCGAGGTGGGCACGGGCACTAACTGGAGAGACGCGAAATGAGGTCGCGGCAATTTTGTTTCTACACCTTCGTGGTCGCGCTGCTTGTTCTGTCCGCATGCGGCGGCAACAAGAATGCCGGAATGGAGCAGGCCCCGGCCCAGTACAAGGTGCGCATGCAGACCACAAAAGGCGATGTCGTGCTGTTGCTTCACCGCGATTGGTCGCCGATCGGATCCGACCATTTTTACGAGCTGGTCAAGATGGGCTTTTATAACGACAACCGCTTCTTCCGCTGCGTGCCCGGGTTTATCGTGCAGTGGGGCATTAACGGCGAGCCGCAAGTGAATAAGTCCTGGAGCACGATCACGATCAAGGACGATCCGCCGAAGGTGAGTAATAAAGTCGGGACTGTAGTCTTCGCGAAAACGGGTGAGCCGGATTCGCGTACGACGCAGCTCTTTATAAACCTGGGTGATAACAGCAAGACTCTCGATGCGCAAGGCTTTACACCATTCGGCGAAGTCATTCAAGGCATGGAAAACGTCATTGGCGTCTACATGGGGTACGGGGAGGAGCCGAAACAGGATGCCATTGCCGACATCGGCAATCCGTACCTGGAAGAGCACTTCCCGAAGCTCGATTACGTTAGGAAGGCGTCGATCATACCCTAAGCAGCTTTCGTCCGTCTTACGGTAAGGTAGTATTTACCTTTTCAAACATCCTGGAGTCTTTACGTGAAACAGCATTCCCCTGTGCGCCTCTGCGCCTCCTTCACTGCTACGATTCTGGTCAGCGGCAGCATCGCCTTCGCGCAATCATCATCAAACACGCCATTGCCCGGCGGCATTACGCGCGGTGCATCGGTTGAAGGCATTACAGAGTACGATCTCTCGAACGGCCTGCGGGTTCTGCTCTTCCCTGATCCGACCAAGACCACGACCACGGTGAACATCACGTATGAGGTCGGCTCGCGCAACGAGAACTATGGCGAAACGGGTATGGCACACCTGTTGGAACATATGTTGTTCCGTGGCACGCCGCGCCACAAAAACATTCCCCAGGAACTCACCGAACATGGCGCAAGGCCGAACGGTTCCACGTGGTTCGACAGAACGAATTACTTCGAGAGCTTCCAATCGAGCGATGAGAATCTCAATTGGGCGCTTGATCTCGAGGCGGACCGGATGATCCACTCTTACGTCGCGAAGAACGATCTCGACAACAAGATGACGGTGGTGCGCAACGAATTCGAGATGGGTGAAAACAGCCCGGCAAATATTTTGATGGAGCGGGTGATGTCAACCGCGTACCTGTGGCATAACTACGGTAAATCAACCATCGGTGCGCGTTCGGACATCGAGAATGTGCCGATTGACCGCTTGCAGGCCTTTTACCATCGGTATTACCAACCCGACAACGCCGTGCTGACGATTGCCGGGCACGTAGACGAAGCGAAGACATTAGCTCTGGTCGCAAAGTACTTCGGTGCAATTCCGAAACCGGATCGAGTCCTGCAAAAGACTTACACGGAAGAGCCGGTGCAAGACGGCGAGCGCTCGGTTACGCTGCAGCGCGTCGGTGATTCCAAGGTGGTGATGGTCGGCGTACACGTGCCCGCACTCGCAAACACGGACGGCCCATTGGCGGATCTGCTGGCGGATGTTTTCACCAACGCGCCGTCCGGTCGTTTGTATAAGGCGCTGGTCGAAACGAAGAAGGCTGGTGCGGTAGGAGAACAAACAACCGACACGCGCGAACCGGGCATGTTGCTGCTGACAGCGCAGGCGCCGAAATCCGCGGATCTGGATGACATCAAAACCACGTTCGTGAACGTGCTGAATGACGCTGAGAAGAATCCGCCCACGGAGGAGGAAGTCAACCGGAGCAAAACGAAGCTCAGCTCGCAGTTCGATCTGCTGCTTACGAATTCGGAGCGGTTGGGACTCTTTCTGAGCGAGTTTATTGCAGCCGGTGATTGGCGTCTGGCCTTTCTCACCCGCGACCGCGTCAAGAATGCAACCACCGCCGACGTGGACCGCTTTGCGCGCACTTACCTGGTGGACTCGAATCGAACCATTGGCGAGTTCATTCCCAGCGAGAAGCCGGCACGCGCGGAGGTTCCTCCAGCGCCTGACATCCTGGCGATGGTGAAAGATTACAAGGGCGGCACTGCCATAGCGCAAGGCGAGGCGTTCGATCCCAGTCCGTCCAATATCGACAAACGGACAGTTCATGGTGAGCTGCAACCCGGCATCAAACTGGCGCTGATTACGAAGAAGACGCGCGGAGAGGTGGTTCACGCCGTCCTGCGGTTGCATTTTGGCGATGAAAACAACTTGAAGGATAAGGACACTGCGGCAACCCTGGCGAGCGAGATGCTGATGCGTGGTACCAGCAAGCACACGCGGCAACAGATTACTGACGCATTCAACAAGCTCAAAGCACAGGTGCGCGTAATGGGAACCGCGACCGGGGTAACCATTAGCGTCGAGACGACGAAAGAGAACTTTCCCGCTGTGATGGATTTGGCGGCGGAGATTCTTCGCCACCCCTCGTTCCCGCCCGAAGAGTTCGAGGCGCTCAGACAACAGCAGTTGACCAGCCTCGACGATCAGAGGAGCGAGCCTCAGGCCATCGCTTTTCAGGAAGCCGAGCGCCGCCTGCATCCTTATCCGCAGGGCGATGTCCGGTACGTGCAAACGGTGGATGAACAGATCGCGTCTGTAAAGGCCGCAAAACTGGAAGATGTAAAGCAGTTTTACAACGAGTTCTACGGCGCGGGTCACGGGGAATTTGTCGCCATTGGAGACTTCGATCCCGAACCATTGGAGAAGCAGATCTCTAACCTGTACGGGGGCTGGACGAGCAAGCAGACCTATGCACGTGTGTCGAACCCATACCACAACGTTGCGCCAGAGGATCGGACATTCGACACGCCGGACAAGGCCAACTCGTTTTTTATTGCCTTTCAGGCGATCAGGATGGACGACACGAGCGCGGATTACCCCAGTTTGCTGCTTGCCAATTACATGCTGGGCGGCGGATTCCTGAACTCGCGTCTGGCCACGCGCATTCGTGTCAAAGACGGTTTGAGCTACAGCATCGGTTCTCAACTTGGAGTTCCAATAAAGGATGACGACGCTGTTTTCATTACGTACGCCATCTCAGCTCCACAGAACACCACCAAAGTGGAAAGCGACTTCAAGGATGAGATAAAGCTCGCTCTGGATGCCGGGTTTAAAGCAGACGAGCTGGCAGCCGCGAAGTCGGGCTGGCTGCAATCGCGCCAGGTGAGCCGTGGACAGGACAGCGAGCTTACGACACGTCTCGCCACGCACACGTTCTGGAGTCGCGATATGCAATGGGAAGCGGACCTGGAGCGAAAGGTAGCCGCGCTGAAGGTCGACGATGTGAACACCGCGTTGCGGAAGTATCTCGACGTGTCGAAGATCAGCATCGTTAAGGCGGGCGATTTCAGCAAGTCCAAGGAGGGCGCTGCAGCGGTGTCGGGCGGTGGAAAGCCGTCGGCGAAATGATCAGGCGGCGCGCCGATAGCGCGGCAGCAAAGCAAATATAGCTGAGGCGAGTACAACCATACCCAAGAATGACAGCAGCGCCACGCGGTAGGAGCCGCTGTTGTCGAATATGATCCCGGCGGCGAGTGGTCCGAGTGCGCCAGCGACGGCGTAGACCGACCACGAGTAGCCGTAGAGCTCGCTGAATCTTTCGAGGCCGAAGTAGCGCGTCAGCAGAAAAGGAACCGAATCGGATTCGGCCCCGAGTCCGATTCCGACGAGGATGGCAGCTGCGAACGCGCTCCAAACGCTCCGGCCGAAGATTACGAACAGGAAACCAACACCGGAAACTGCGAGCAGCACAGCGGCCACGCGGGACGCGAAGAAGCGGTCGATGAGGTAGCCCGTCAAAAACCGACTGAGCAGCGATGCCAATCCGGCGACGGATAACACCATCGCAGCCTGTTGTGCCGGAAAGCCTGCGTCGGTCAACAAAGGCGCCCAGTGTGCATTTAATCCGTTCGTCGCGAGTGAGAAGAGCAGGAGCGCCGACACGATGCCAATGAAACGCCAGTCGAGCAGATGTCGAATCGTGCCGCTCAGTTGGCCGCTTCCTGGCGGTCGCGGTTCTGTTCCGGGTGGCATGCGCAGGAACAGGGCAGGCAAGGGGATTCCGAAAAGAAGAATAGTCGCTCCCAGGATGGCGTAGGCGGGACGCCAGCCCAAAGAAGAAATGATCCACTGCGCCAGCGGCGGAAAGACCATAGCGCCCGTTGCCGATCCGGCCATAACCGCTGCCAGAGCACGCCCACGAGCACGGTCAAACCAGGCGCTCACGACGCGCGCGTAACCAAGCTGCGTGGTCCCATTGCCCACGATCCCGAGCAGCGCAAAAACGATTAGCAGGTGCCAGAAATGCGCTGTCAGCAGCGACAGCGACGCGAACGCGACGCCATAGATGGCGGTGCAGGGAATGATGACGCGTTGAGCCGGGTAGCGATCGAGCAAGCGCCCAATGACGGGCGAGCAAAACGCCACGGTCAGCGCGGCCACTGTGAATGCCAGCGATATCTGGCTGCGCGTCCAGCCGAACTCGGCGGAAAGCGGCTTCAGAAAAACGCCGAACGTGAATACAAGCACCGAGCCGAAGCCGACAAACACGCCGCAGCACGCGGTCAGCAAGACCATTGCGCGCGTGACGCCGCTATTTGCTTGGGGGCTGCGGGACGGGCTGAGAACTTCGTGAGTAGCCATGGATTGCGGATCGCTTAGCTCCCATTGCGTGCGCCTGATCGCTCATCGGATGTACACCGCTGGCATCGATCCACCGATTGTAAAAATTGAACAGTGCGCAAACGGTGATTGCATAGTAAATCGCTTCGTCGGTATAGCCGGCCTTATGCAGTACCTGGATATCCGCCGGTTCAATGGCCACCGAATCGCAATTCACTTTGTGAACGAAGCGGAACAACGCTTTCTCGTTCTCCGACAACGCTGACGTTTCGACATCGGCGAGAACGCTCTCGACCAGTTCCTTGCTGCCCAGCAATTCCGCCGCGACCGCGGCGTGAGATTTCGTTCAAAATGGGCACTGATTCAAGCTGGAGGTATAGGCAGCAATCAATTCACGAATGCCGGGCGACAGCGGCGCCGGCTCCCGCATCATCTCCTGCGTGAACCGCTCCAGGTGTACCGCCGCATGCATCTTGAACGAGAACATGTGCAGAATCTGCGGATATTCCTGACCCGCACGCCGCATCACCTCAATCGCTTTTGAGTAGTTGTCGTCACCGCGGTGCTGTTCGACATCCTTCAAAAACATTGGTTCCATGGGCCTGATCTCCTAAGCGTCAAAAAACGAACTTTAGCGCAAGCTGCAAGAGCCTTGGGGGAGCTGCCTGCAGAATCTGTCCGAATGCCGGCGAGTTGATGTCGTTCTCCGGTAAGGCGAAGTTGGCATGGTTCAGGCAGTTGAAGCACTCGGCCCGGAACTGCAAGCGTTTCGCTTCCGCGATGGGAAAGTATTTGAAGAGAGAAAAATCCACCGACGCGAGGCCCGGGCCGCGGATGGCGTTGCGTCCTTCGTCCCCGAACTGGCCAGCCTGTGTTGCCGGATCGAGTGGTTCAAACGCACTGCGCTGGACCCACTGGTTTGGCGTATGCGGCCCGGCATTGGGATCTGAAATCACATCCGGCCGGCTGGAATAAAACCCTGTGATCTCAGGCGCGCTTCCCTGCAGCGAAACGTTCGAGCTGTCGTAGACGGTGAATGGCGTACCCGATGAAAAGCTGGCGATGGTGTTGAACTGCCAACCGTTCATGGCCGCGCTCAAGAGCTTGGAATGGGTGTGCAGAGCGGGCAGCAAGTAAGTACCGCTCAGAACAAAGCGCTGACGCGCATCGAACAACGATGGGCCGTGTTCGGCTCTGAGATCGAAGGGATTTTGTGCGAGATCATTTTCGCCGGCTACCAGTGTCGGAGCAGACCCGGAGAGGTTTAGCGAAGAAATGTAATCGAGGCTCTTCGACCACCAGTAGGAAGCCAGGAAGGCGAGGTTGTGGGTGAACTGACGTGAAAAGGCGACCTGCAGCGCGTGATAGGTGCTGCTGTTGTTATCCGCGATCAGGCCGACGGAGGCAAAGGCGCAGGAGCCGTCCGGGGAGCAGCCGGCGAACTCACGCCGCTGATCCGCGTTCTGAGAAGTGGCACCGGGGCCGTAGATCGACGGATTCGCTTCGATGAAGCGCGGCAGATGAGTGCCTTTGTTGCCGACATAGCGAACGTCGAGCAGGTAAGAGCTCGCGATGACGCGCTCGATCGAGAAGTCCCACTGCTGCGAATACGGCGGCAGCATGCCTGATTGCACCGTAAGCACCGTCGCCGGCCGCACAAACTGCTGTGTGACGAAAGGCGGCACCTGGCCGTTGTAGGGGTTCGCGAAGTTCAACCCGGGACCCGGCAGTTGGAAGGCTTCGGTCCACGGAAGAGCGCTGACCGGGGCTTGCAATGGTCCACCGACGCCGTTGGTGAAGCCGTCGTAGAAAATTCCATAACCCGCTCGAACGGTGGTCCGGCCGGTTCCAAACGGGTCCCATGCCAGACCGATCCGCGGCATGAATTCGTGATAATCGACGGCGGCGATGCCATCAGGGACGCCGGGATCACCGGGAAAGAGCAAACCGGTGGGAGCGTCGGGCCGGACCTGCGATTGCTTGCCGGGAGCCCACGCATTCATGCGGTTGTGGATGTCAGTGTAGGGCGTGTTCACTTCGTAGCGTAAGCCGTAACTGAACGTAAGGCTCGGTGTTATGCGCCACTCATCTTGCGCGTATCCGGCCGCGATCCATTTTCTCAGCCCGCGATTGAAATCGCCGCCGCCCTGGAAGAATACGACCGGCTGTCCGAGCAGAAAACTCGCAAACGAATCGCTGGCGGGAAAGGGAGCGAAGACGAAAAAGCCGTTGGTGGCAATTCCCAAGATCAGGTTCATTTGTTGCCGGTCGAGATCGGCGCCGAATTTAAAGTTGTGTGCGCCACGAGTCATGGCTAGCGAATAGTAACCCTGATAATCGTTCTGATAGGTGTTTTGGGGCCCGGTGATTGGATTTCCTACGGAAGCGTAGCCGCTCACGATGAGGTACGGCACACCTACTTCAGAAGGCAGCGTGGGCTGGTAGCCGAAGCCGAGACTACTTCCCGGTGTGTGATTTTGCGCCGTCCCTATTAGGGCGGCATTGCGAAAGAAGGCGATGCGCGCGGTCTGAACTGTGCGCGGCGAGAACAAATGCACACTGGAGATAGTTGCCGAATTGGTTGTGATGTCATCGGCAACGGGGAAGCCGGGCACTCCCGCACCGTTGATCGGTAGCGGATCCAATACGGGATGCGATGAGATACTGTAGCGTGCAAACACCTGGTCCGAGTTGCTGAAGTAGTGATCCAAGCGGAAGCCGCCCTGATCGTAGTTGTCGGTAAGCATCTGCGTCGCCGAGTAAAGTGACGCTGATAAATTTGGTAGCGGATACAGATTCTCGGCCGCCTGTGCAATAGGACTGATCAAGAACGATGGAATCTGGTTATTCGGAAAAGGCTGGCCGGAAAATTCGTTTATCAGGGGAATCGACCGGCCGGTGCTCGGGTCAATTAGGCCTGAGAAGTCGCCTCTACGTTCGGCGGCGGTGGGAACGATAGCTGCTCGCGTCTCACCCTGCCGGTCGCGCTGGCCCTCGTAATAGGCGAAAAAGAAATCGCGATTCCTGCGAAGCGGGCCGCCGAGAGTCACGCCAAACTGATTCTGATGAAGAGGCTCTGTGGCTGCGGCAAAGAAGTTGCGCGCATCGAACGCGCTATTGCGCAGGAAGTCGTAGAGCGCACCATGGAATTCGTTGGTGCCTGATTTTGTGACCACGGTCGTCGTCGCGCCGCTGGTCTCGCCGTACTCTGCCGGAGCATTGGAGGTCAGAATGCGGAACTCGCTGACGGCATCGACCGGCGTTCGGAGCGCGAAACCGCCGTTGACGCTATCAACATTGCTGACGCCATCGAGAAGGTAATTGTTCGCCTCCGGAGGTTGGCCGTTGACGGAGTAGGCTTGACCGCTACGGGCAATTCCGCCAGCTTCGAGTAATCCGAAAGTCATAGGAGCCACGCCCGGTTGTAGCAGACCTAACTGCGTCAAGTTGCGCCCGTTCAGCGGCAGGTCGGTAGCTTCGCGCGACGAGACCACGTTTCCAAGAGTCGAGCTTACGTCGACGGTGGCGCCAATGCCGGTCACATCGACGTGCGTTTTGCTGGTGGCGATTTGGAGCGATACCGGAAAACTGACTACGCGGTCGACGTCAATGCGAATGCCGGTAGCTTCGAAATCCGAGAAACCAGGGGCATTCACGCGCAGATTATAGATGCCGACCGGGAGATAGGAAAAATGAAAGGTACCCGCTTGGGTTGTGGTCTGGGAGGCTACAAATCCGGTCGCCTGGTTTTGCGCGGTGACGCCGGCACGCGGAACCGTGGCGCCGGAAGGATCCGCCACACGTCCTTCGAGCACACCCGTGGGATCCTGGGCCAACAAGAGCGCGGCGGAGAAGAACAGAGCGTGCAAGCCGAGAGCAAATCGGTTCAGCGTCATAGAAGGGCGTGGCCGAAGTATAGCCGAGCACGTCGCGAGTGTCTTGAACCCCGGGTCTGAGTTGTAGATCGATCCTTAGGTGGAGAATGCGTGCTTCTCGAGCCACACTTCGATGGCTCGCAACGCCAGGGGCGAAATGGTTTCGGGGATGGCCGCATACTCCCAACCGAGGCCAGTGTTCGCCGTTTGAAACATATAGTTCAATCCGGGCAAGACGAGCACGCTGGCGTTCTTATTGTGGGCCTTTCTGAGTGCCGCTTCCATCTCGGGTGCGTTCTGATCCGCAACGACCTGCAGGTCAAGCTCGCCGTACAATGCCAACACGGGACAATGAACTTCGCGCAACGCGCTCTGCGGGTCGTAGCTGAGGAAAAAACGCAGCCACGGATTCCCCATTCGGTCAATTTGTTTCTCCCAGTTCTCCACTACCGTTTTGGGAAGCTTGCCCGCGTGCGCACTCAGTTCCTGGCGAAGTTCCGCCACGCTGGCGCCTTCACGAACCAGCTTGTAGAGCGCGCTGCCGATCTTTTTGTCCGCCGCTATCTGCTCGTCGGGGAGGCCCGCGGCCGTCTCGGCGCGTTCGGTTTGCGCCAGCAGAATTTTATCGCCCGGAACTGCCGGCGCAGCAAGCAGAACCAGAAAGGCGATGGCCGGATCCTTGGCGGCGAGCATGGCTGCAATCGTCGCGCCCTCACCATGCCCGAGCAGGCCAACGTGCTGAGAATCGATTTCAGTTCGCGATTTCAAATATTGAACGGCAGCCCCAGCATCGGAAGCAAAATCGGCGGTGGTGGCACCGGCGAACTTGCCGGTCGATTCGGCTGTCCCGCGGTCATCCACTCGGAGCACTGCGAAGCCGCGCCGTGTCAGGAAGTCCGCCAGTACCAGAAACGGCTTATGGCCCGCGGTCGTTTCATTTCGATCGTGCGGACCCGCGCCGCTGATCAGGAGGATGGCGGGAAGTTTGCCCTCTTTTCGCGGCTCGGTGATCGTGCCGGCCAGGGTCACGCCCGGTGCTGCCGGATTCGCAAACGTCACCTGAATCTCGCTGTATGGATACGGATGCCTCGGCTCCTGAGCGTGCGCTCCTGGATGTTCGTTCGCCTGCTTTGCGCTGAGTGCTGCGGCCATGGCCATCAAAATTATGAGAGCTCGCCACATCGCCTCCATGATAGTTGTCAAGTTATTACCACGTGATCCAGGCGTTCGTTGAAAGAGTCCCGGCACGGGCCGATTTCGGAATCGGCCGCAGCTTGGCAAGCCACCCCACAAGCTGCTATAACTCGAAGACAAGCCGTAGATGTGCAGCTGGTGGACCGCTTTCGTCTTCATTCGTGCGTTCGCGCTCTGCCTGTGGGCGGCAGTCAGTTATGCGTTACCGCCTGATCGGCCACTCAGTGCGTTCGGCATACAAACCTGGCAGACGGAAAACGGCCTTCCGCAGAACACGATACACGGGATTTTACAGACGCGTGATGGCTTCCTATGGCTGGCCACCGAAGGTGGACTGGTGCGCTTCGACGGCCAACAGTTTTCGACCTATGATACGCAGAATTCTCCGGGTCTCAACAGCAATTACATCAACGCTCTCGCGGAGGATCATTCCGGTGCATTGTGGTTAGCCACCGCTGAAGGATTGACTCGCCTGCAACAGAGTAAATTTCACACCTGGACAACTGCGGACGGGCTTCCATCGAATAATGTCGTGAACCTCAAGGTCGAACCGAACGGTAAATTGCTGGTTATCACATCGGCGGGTGCAGCTTCGTTCGACGGTGCGCGATTTCTGGCCGCGCAGGATAACGAGCTTCAATCCGATATTGACGTTCCTGATCGCTCGGGCCGCATCACGGACAAGGTGAAGCAGCGGATCACCGCCGTTTACAAAGACAAGGAAGGAACTACCTGGGTTGGCACGGAATCCGGTTTGAATCGTCTCGTGAACGGCGTTGTTGAATCCTTGAGTACGGCTGGCCCGATCTCTCATGACGTCATCCTCTGTATCTACGAAGATCGCGAAGGAGACTTGTGGGTCGGGACGGAATCGGGTGGCGTCACCGTTTTGCGAAATCAGCCTTTCATAACGTTTTCCGGACGCGAAGCAGCACCAGACGAACCCATTCACTGCGTACTGCAGGATAGCGCGGGAGCCATTTGGATCGGTACCGACCGTAGTGGTTTGCGCCGCTACAAAGATGGCCGGTTCACCGCGATGACGACAGCCGACGGACTCGCAAGTGACGTGATCCTCTCGTTGGCTGAAGACCACGATGGTGCGTTGCTCGCCGGCACTCCGGATGGTTTGAACCGGATCCGCAACGGGCGTGTCTCCGTGATCACGTCGGCCGACGGTCTTGCGGAGGACTTCGTGCGCTCATTGTATGTGGACCGTGACGGATCCGTTTGGGCGGGAACACGACGCGGGCTGTCTCACATCGAAGGCGATCGCATCACCACATACACGCAAGCCAACGGTCTGGGCAGCGACTTTGTCGGCGCGATCGCGCGTGATGCCCATAACGACCTATGGATTGCAACCCTCCACGGACTGACGCGTTTTCGCAACGGGGTCTTCACCAATTTGACCGTGGAAGATGGTCTTTCGAGCAACGTTGTGACGGATCTCTACGCCGATGACCAGGGCACTCTCTGGATCGCGACACAGGGCGGTGGTCTCGACCGTCTGCGCGAGGATAGCTTGAGCAGATTCACGCCTCAACTCGGGTTTCCCGATACAATTTTCGGCATTTCGGCCGATGCCTTCGGAAATCTTTGGTTGGCTTCGAAGACAGGTATTTATCGCGCCTCGAGAGATCAACTGAACGCATATGCGGCGGCGGGGAAGGGTACCCTCGATATTGTTTCCTACGGGACCAGCGACGGTCTGCGCGTTCGAGAATGCAGCGGTGGCGGCCATCCCACCACTGTGAGAGATCGGAACGGCGCTATCTGGTTCTCTACTGCCCGAGGGGTTGCCGTTTTGCAGGCTGGCAGTTCCGAAGCGAAGGACGTACGTCCATTAGTTGCGCTCGAGTCGCTTTCAATTGATGACCGGACGTTTGCGCCGGAGGCGCAGAACGAGATTCCGGCCGGCTCTACTCGCCTCTCGTTTGGCTATGCAGGCCTGAGTTTTCGAGCGCCGCAGAAGATCCGGTTCAAGTATAAGCTCGAGGGGTTTGACCGAGATTGGATTGATGCAGGATCGCGCCGGGTTGCCTACTATACCAACGTGCCTCCTGCCGCATACACATTTCGCGTGATGGCGGTAAACGGTGAGGGGCTGTGGAGCGAACAGGCGGCCACTCTGTCGATTCGCGTGCTGCCGCGATTCTTTCAGACCTGGTGGTTTCGGCTGCTGGCTGTAGCCATTGTGGCGCTACTCGCGTATGGCCTTTACTATTGGCGCGTGCGGCAGGTAAGAGCCCGGTTCAGCGCTGTGCTGGCTGAGCGCAACCGCATCGCGCGCGAGATCCACGATACACTTGCACAGGGCTTCGTCGGGGTTTCGCTTCAGCTCGAAGTTGTGTCGCGTTTGCTCAATTCATCTATAGATGCCGCTAGAGAACACCTGGATCAGGCGCGCTTGCTGGTGCGAAGCAGTCTGGAAGACGCACGCCGCTCCATCTGGGAATTAAGATCACAATCGAGTGAAGTGACGGACTTCGCATCCAGGCTGACAGCAATGGCGCGGACGGCTAGCTCGTCGTCAGGAGCCAAGGTGCGCCTGGAAGTACACGGCACGTATCGTCCATTGACGCCCTCAGTCGAGGACGAGTTATTCCGGATAGGGCAGGAGGCGGTAGCAAACGCAGTGCGGCATTCGGGCGCTGCGAATATACAGATCGACCTGACTTTTGATGCAAAGAAACTTCGCATGCTCGTCGCTGACGATGGCTGCGGATTCGAGGGCCCGACTGATTCCCATGGACCAGATGGACATTTCGGCCTGAAAGGTATGCAGGAGAGAGCGCGCAATATCAATGCCGATTTCAGCGTGAGCAGCAAGCGCGGCCAAGGGACGCAGATCCTGGTCCAAGCCCCGGCAAAGTGATGGAACCTATTCGCATTCTTGTTGTGGACGATCACAACGTTGTACGTCAGGGAATTGTTTCGTTAATTTCTAGCGTCCCCGATATGACGGTCATAGCAGAGGCCTCGAATGGACGGGATGCCGTTGATTTATTCCAGAAACACCGGCCCGACGTAACCATAATGGATCTGCGGCTGCCCGTTATGAGCGGCGTTGAAGCGATTACCGCTATCCGAAAAGATCAGCCCACAGCGCGCATTATCGTCCTCACGACGTTCGATGGCGACGAGGACATCTATCGCGCCTTACAGGCCGGCGCTCGCGGTTATCTGCTGAAGGATATGTTCGGTGACGATCTGATGGATGCGATCCGCGTGGTGCATTCAGGCAAATCGAGGATTCCCGCCGCCGTCGCTCAGCGTCTGGCGGATCGCATGGGCGGCCAGGACCTGACAGCTCGCGAGCTCGACGTACTTAAGCTGATCGTGGCAGGCAAAAGTAACAAGGAGATCGGACACGATCTCTCGATTACGGAAGCGACGGTCAAGACACATATCAATAGCTTGCTGAGTAAGTTGGGAGTAACTGACCGCACGCAAGCCGCGACTACCGCGATTCAACGCGGCATTGTTCACCTGAATTAGTTGCTTATGATCCGTACCGCGACCATCTTATTCGTCAGTTGCTTGTGGTTGAGTGAGGCCGGGGGCAATCAATCCGGTTGGAGAGCTGCTTCGGAGACCGAACTGAAGCAAATCATTCCCGCGCGTGCCCCGGTTGAGAAAGAGCGCATTGAAACCGAATTCCGCACCGCATCCGGCATAACGGACGGCAAAGGACATTTTGTTGCGGGTGTCGTGCTCATTACGGCAGGCTACTCGGCGGAGGGCAAGTACTCTAACTACTTCGTCGCGCAAGTGCCGGTAAAAATCGGTGGCCTATCGCTGAAGCCTGGCGAGTATGTTTTCGGATGGCGTCACCGGACGGAAGATGCGCTCGACGTGAAGTTCTACACGGCTCGCGAGGGAACATTACTTGGAACGGTAGAAGCACCGCGTAAGAATCGGACCGGCCGTGTCGAGTCGTTTCATATTTATTCACCTGCGGAAGGCGCGCTGATGGAGATTGGCCGGTTCGCATGCTCCTATGAGCTGAACCAATAGCCTTGGCGGAAGCGCCTAATCTAATGACCCCTGCTCGATGATCACGTTCTCGCGCACAATCAGCCGATGCGGCGCCATCGAGAAGAGCTTAGGCAAGACGCGCTCGACGTGCTCGGATAAGTCGACGAAGATGATCACTACCGGCAAATTGCCCCCGGCCTCTACCAGGCCTGACGTGTGTACCGCGTTTCTGCCGTTGAAGCCCGCCACTGCATGAAAGGCGCTGGCGCCCGCCACACCCTCGGTTCGCAGCATCCTGAGAATCTCCACGTGCAGCGGCTTCGCGTGCCAGCAGTCGCCTTCGTTTAGGTAGATGGTGACCTGAACCGCTGTCTTCATGCCAATCCCTTCTTACAAGCTGCGCGCGAGCGCGGAACCCGCGAGAACCGCCGCCAAACACAATACATTAGTAAGCAGAATGTTAGCAACGAAAGCGGTCCATTGGCCTTGTTCGAGCAGCCTGATCGTCTCGTAGGCGAAGCTTGAATAGGTAGTGTAGCCGCCGCAAAATCCGACCGCGATCAGTAATCGCCAGCGCGGGTCGGCGAGGACGCGCTCGCTTGTCCAGGTGAGGAACAGCGCGATGAGAAAGCTCCCGGTGATGTTGATGATTAGCGTCCCGCCAGGGAACGAGGGCGAGAACTTCGCTATCCATTGCGCGACGGCGTAGCGCAGATTCGCTCCGACGATGGCCCCGATCGAGATCAGAAAGAAGGTTTGCAAGATAACTCTCCTACACGTTTTGTGTAGGAGTCATCAGCCAGCAGGCGGTTATGGCGAACTCCATCGCCTCGATGAATATATTAGCGCGGGAGGCCGTGTTCGTCATACAACGACACGGCGTGATCTACATATGGCGGGCGGAGCTGTGAGGAAATTCTCGCCGCAATATTTAACAACTCCTCGACCGTAGCCTTTTCTGTCCGATACTTCAGGCGCTCAAATCGCTCGCGTAGAGCATCCGCAATCACTCCTGTGAGGGTTTGTCCCGTCTTACGAGAAATCGCCGTGGCAAGCCGAAGTGTTTCCGGGTCTTCGATGATGACGCTTTTCACGTTTCAGGTCTGTCGCCTCCATCTCATGGTAGCGTGTGGGCAGAGTCGAAGTGGTACACAGCGAAAGCTAGGTGATCAGCCGTCAAGTGATAAACATATAGAGAACATGGCCCAGGTCAAGGCTTCTCCTAAAACATATGATGTCGTCATCGTCGGCTCCGGTGCTGGCGGCGGCGTTGCTACGCAAGTCCTTGCGGATGCGGGCGCTAAGATTTGCCTGCTCGAGGCCGGCGACTGGTATGACTGCACTAAACAGTCGGACATGTTCGCTTGGCCGTACAATGCTCCGCACCGTGGTTCCGGCAGTAAGGAAAAGCCGTTCGGATACTTTGACGCCACGACGCTTGGCGGCTGGGAAGTGCCGGGCGAGCCTTATATCAATGCTCCCGGCTCGAACTGGCGCTGGTGGCGCGCCCGCATGCTCGGGGGCCGCACGAACCACTATGGCCGCATCTCACTGCGTATGGGTCCTTACGACTTCAAGCCGTACACCCGCGACGGCAAGGGCTTCGATTGGCCTATCACATACGATGACCTGGCGCCGTACTATGACAAAGCCGAAGAACTGATCGGTGTGTTTGGGACGCCGGAAGGCCTTGAAAATACTCCAGACGGCAAATTCCTGCCCGCTCCCGCGCCGCGTGGCTACGAACGCGTCATCAAAGTCGCGTCCGACAAGCTCAACATCCCCTGCGTCCCGGCACGACTTGCTATTCTCACGAAATCAATCCATGGCCGTGCCGCCTGCCATTACTGCGCGCAGTGCGGACGCGGTTGCGGAGTAAACGCGAATTTCAACTCCCCAGGTGTCCATATCTTCCCGGCGATGAAGACCGGCAACGTCGAAGTTCGCACGGGAGCCATGGTCCGCGAGGTTCTCGTGGGCTCAGATGGCATGGCCTCGGGCGTGTCTTACGTTGATAAAAAGACGCGCCGCGACGTGGAGGTTCGGGCGAAGATCGTTGTTCTCGCCGCGAGTTGTTGTGAAACCGCCCGCATCATGCTCAATTCCAAAAGCGGTCAGTTTCCCAATGGCATCGCGAACTCGTCGGGGCTGGTTGGCCGCTACATCATGGATACGGTGGGCTCCGCTGTGGGCGGTCACGTGCCGCTGCTGGAGGATCTGCCGCCGCAGAATGAAGACGGCGTCGGCGGCATGCATCTCTACATGCCCTGGTGGCTCTACAAGGAACAGAAGGCCGGTAAGATGCCGTTCGCGCGGGGCTATCACATCGAGATTGGCGGTGGCCGCAGCCAGCCAGGCGCGGGCGAGCTTCGCGGGGCGGCGCAGATGATCGGAGGCGGCTACGGGCTGCCGCTGAAACAAAATCTGCGCAAGTTGTATGGTGCTCAGGTCTATTTTGCCGGCCGCGGCGAAATGATTCCCAACGAGGATAGCTTCTGCGAGATCGACCCCGATGTGGTCGATCAGTGGGGCATCCCAGTTCTTCGTTTCCACTTCAAATGGAGCCAGGACGAGATTCAACAAGCCCGGCACATGCAAGAGACCTTCAAGGAAATCATCGAGGCCATGGGCGGCGTAGTCACCTTCAGCTCCGGCGAAGATGAGAACTGGGGAATTGCTCCCGGCGGCGAAATCATTCACGAGGTCGGCGCAACCAAGATGGGCGACAATCCAAAAACGTCGGTTTTGAACCAATATTGCCAGGCGTGGGATGTCAAGAATCTGTTCATCACCGATGCCGCTCCATTCGTCAGTAACGCTGATAAGAATCCCACGTTAAGTATCAGCGCGCTTGGATGGCGCACCAGCGAGTACATTGCGGATCAGGTCAAAAAGTTAAACGTAAAGGTCTAGTCAGGAGGAGCTATGCCTAAGAATAATGAAAACGTCAGCCGGCGCGATATTTTCCACATCATCGGTACTGTTCCCGTTGCCGCTGCAGCCGCAGGTACCGCGCTGGCACAGCAGCCTGCCGCAGAGAATCATTCGCACAACGGACATCCACCTACAACTTCACCGCCCGCGTTCAAGCGTCAAACATTCGATGATCACCAGTGGAAGACCGTTCACGTGCTGAGCGATCTGATCATCCCGGCAGACGAGCGCAGCGGCAGCGCTACACAGGCGGGCGTACCGGAATGCATCGACGATTGGATCGCGTTCCGAACTCAGCAGGACGAGCACACGCGTCTGCAAGCGGAAGTCTTCGGCGGCCTCACCTGGCTCGATCGCGAATCCGGGAAGCTCTTCCAGAAGGATTTCGCCGATGCCTCGCCGGATCAGCAGAAGCAGATTCTGGATCGAATCGCCTGGCCTGAGCGCGCCGCCAAGGAAGATGCGCCCTGGGTCTCATTCTTCAATACCTTCCGCGATCTTGTGGTTTCCGCCTTCTTTTCAAGCAAAGTGGGCGTTCACGATCTTCCATACCTCGGAAACACGGCGGTCGCAGAATGGAAGGGGTGCGACCCGAAGGCTTGGGCCGTGATTGAGGAGCGCATGAAGAATGGCTATACGGGTTTGGTGAAGCCGACGCGAGCAAACGGGTAGGGTACATCAAGGCATCATGAATTTGATGGTATGATGACTAGGTGCGCACGACCATCACTTTAGATCCGGATGTCGAAGCTTTGCTGCAGGCAGTCATACGAGAACGCGGCATGTCCTTCAAGGATGCTGTGAACTCAGCGCTGCGTGATGGTTTGCGGCCCGAAGCAGCTTCCGAAGCGAAATTCGTTCAAAAGACTTTCGATCTGGGTGCCGAACAGCGTTTCCAATGGGACAAGGCTCTTTCTGTTGCCGCGGCGATGGAGGACGAGGAAATTAGCCGAAAACTGGCAATCGGCAAATGATCCTGCTGGATGTCAATCTGCTGATCTACGCCGTTAACTCAGCATCGCCGGTACACCCGAAGGCGAAGCGATGGCTAGAGAACGTTCTCGCAGGGCCGGAAACGGTAGCGTTTTCCTCACTAGGCCTGCTGGCGTTCATCCGCCTCACGACCCGGGCCGGGCTGTTCGAGCGGCCCTTACCTATCGCGATCGCGTTCGACCTGATTGAACATTGGCTGAGACAACCGAGCGCCATCATCTTGGAACCAGGACCGCGTCATTGGCAGATTATGCGCAGTCTGCTGCTGCCAGTCGGCGCGGGCGGCAACCTGAGTTCAGATGCGCATCTGGCCGCTATGGCGATCGAGTACGGTTGCGTGTTGTGCTCGAGAGATCGCGATTTCGACCGGTTCCCGGGTCTGAAATACCGCAATCCGCTGGCCGGGTAAGTCTCGTCGT
>CAWJFN010000009.1:0-434603 GCA_963842195.1 uncultured Acidobacteriaceae bacterium | reverse complement strand
CTCGCGACGTTATGAGACGGTCATCCAATGCCGCAGTATTGGCTCAAACGCGTCCGGTCGTCCCCGACGTGAAGACGCGCAAGCAGCATCTCGTCCGGGAAATAATTTGGGAAGCCGCGGCGAGCCTCTTCGCCGAAAAGGGCTACGACGAAACCACCATCGATCAGATAGCGCAGGCCGCGGGTGTATCGCCACGTTCCTGCTTTCGCTACTTCGCAAACAAGAGCGACATTATGGCCTACAGCTTGGTGTCGTTCGCCGAGCAGCTCATTGCAGCGATCGACTCGTGTCCCAAAAGCTGGACGACGCGCGAGGTGTTCTACAAGATGATGACGCAAGTCGCACAGGATGCGGTAAAAGCATCCGCGATCCCGAAAAGTCTTCGAAATCCTGAAGAGATGGCCGGGAAGCTGCCGCTGCGCAGTTGACGCGAATGGCAGATGCTCAAGCGATGGTCAGCAGAGCCTTTGAGAAGCGAATTCCCAAGAGCCGTACTGCGAGTCTTGTAGCTGCGCGCTCGGAGGACTAGCCATTCAAATGACCGGCGTGACGGTTCGCTGGTGCATAGAAAAAGGGCAATCCGATGTTGAGGCTGCCGTGGATGAAGTCCTGGCAACGTTCGACCGGTTGTTCTCGGGTACCAGTTTATGAGCCATGCATGGCTGCTCGCTTCTCTGATGGTCTGTGCGGCCACGATTTCCGCCGCAGAGACCACCGCATTGCCCCAAATCCGCCCAAACGGAGCCGCGAAGCAACTCTTCGTCGACGATAAGCCGTTCATTGTGCTGGGGGGCGAACTTCACAACTCAAGCGCATCCAGCATTGAGTACATGAAGCCCATCTGGGACAAACTCGCGGCCATGCACCTGAACACGGTCATCGGCACGGTGAGTTGGGAGTTGATTGAGCCGGACGAAGGCAAGTTCGACTTCTCTCTGTCGATATCGAAGAGGCGCGGCAGCACAACATGCATCTCATTCTGATCTGGTTCGCAACATGGAAAAACGCGAGTTCCAGCTATGTGCCGCGCTGGGTCAAGGGAGACCGGAAGCGCTTCCCGCCCATGATTTTGGAAGTGGCGCCCAAAGGCGGCGGAATGTCCTCATTTCTAGCAGCGTACATGGAACAAGAAGGGATTGGGCCACTCAGTCCGCTGGGCGAGGAGACGCTCAAGGCGGATGAAAACGCGTTTCGCATGTTGATGCGCCACATCAAACAGACAGATCCGCAGCACACCGTGATCATGATGCAGGTGGAGAACGAGGCTGGTTCGCTCGGAGACAGCCGGGATCGTTCTCCCCTCGCAGAGGCCGCATGGAAAGAGCAAGTACCTATCGGCCTGATGAACTATTTGAGGAAGAACAAAGCCTCTCTGCTCCCGGAAATGCAACAGGTATGGGAGAGAAACGGCTACAGAACGAGTGGGACATGGGCCGAAGTTTTCGGAAGCGATGAGCGGGCCGACGAAGTTTTCATGGCCTATTACATCGGGCGATTCATCGGGGACGTGGCGAAGGCCGGCAAAGCCGAACTGAACATTCCCATGTACGCGAACGCCTGGCTTGGGCCGCAACCTGGTCAGGAGGTGCCGGGCAAGTGGCCAAGCGGTGGTCCTGTTGCCGGTGTCCTAGACGTTTACCGGGCCGTGGCTCCCTCACTGGACTTTCTTGCTCCCGACATTTATGTCGAGGACTTCAAGGGCACTTGTGCGCTATACACGAGGGCCGGCAACCCGTTATTCATCCCGGAAGCCCGCGATCAAGTTGGAAATCTGTTCTGGGCGCTTGGGAATGATGCGGCCATGGGCTGGTCTCCCTTTGGCGTTGAGGACCTGAATCCCGAAGGCCAGATGGCCCAAGCGTACAAACTTTTTTCCGGGTTCCTGCCGCAACTGACTGACTGGCAGGCAGCGGGAAAGGTCAGGAGCCTGCTCGTGCTCGAGGGCGAAAAACCACAACCCGTCTCTTTGGGCGGATACAAGATCACATTGTCCCGGCCCCGAGTACCTCGATCCGGCCAACCCGGCCAGAATTCGACGCACGCGGCGGAACTCCCGGGAGCGGTTTCCCTCGATTCCCGCTCTATGCCGAACGACACGCGCCCGTTTGCTCTCGTGATCAACACCGCTCCCAACGAATTTCTCTTCATCGGCGCGAATGGAGATCCCGCTTTCGAAATCGACTCGCCCGGCCCTAAGATTTCCATGTTGAAAGTGAGGCTGCTCAGGTTCGAGTGAGGGCGGGCGAGCATAACCCGGCTTGCGGCTCGAGTGTCGACCGGAACCGAGGCGGCCTGCGCGACAAGAGCAGAGTCCCAGGCACGAACCGCGGCGTCCCAAAATCGGACTCCCATGCACTCTGAAGGCGCGTGCTTTTAGAAAAAATTCCTGGCATTCGAAATGCCTATCCAGTCGGGCGGAGAGCGCAAACTCATGGCCTATATACGCGATCAGGTCCAGCAGTCCCCCACCCTTGAGTACTTCCAGCAGCGGCTGGCTGCCGGTTGGAAGCTCCGGGCCGTGGAGTGGGAAAAGGAAGATACCCCGGGTACGGCTGTCTCGACGGCAGAGCGCCACGAGCCGCCATATGGAACGGAGGTCGCACCCGAAGGGCTGCACCTGCAATCGAACACCCAGGAGATTCTGGTGCTGCTCACGATCCTGGAGATGATTGTCGCCGAGAAGAACATCTCGCTAATCGCGGATGAACTAAATTTGCGCGGCTATCGGATGCGCCAAGGCGCTGCCTGGAACGCCAGTGCGGTGTTTAACCTGCTGCCACGCATTGTCGAGATGGGGCCCACCATGCTCAAGAGCGCCGACTGGGTTCAGCGCCGGCCACATATCCAGCCGCCTCAATAACAGGCGCCGCAATAATTCGTGGCGCGGGGAGCTTGCTATGTAGTATTCTGCTCTCATGATCCCGCTCGGCCGCGATCTTCGTTACGCCCTTCGGACTTTCCGCCGCACTCCCGTCTATTCGGTCGCTGTGGTGGCGCTTCTCGCGCTCGGCGTAGGAGCGGCCTCTTGCATCTTCAGCGTCGTCGACCGGTTGCTGTTCCGTTCTCTGCCATTTCCGGGCTCCGACCGCATCGTCTCTGCCGGTATCACCATTCCGATCATGGACGGCGAGTTCATGATTGCAAACGATTATTTGCATTTGCGGATGGACCAGAACGTATTCTCTTCACTCACATCATGGACCGGCATCGCCGATTGCGACATTAACGAGACGAATCCTCAGCGTCTGGCTTGCGCGCAAGCGGAATCGACTTTTCTGCCCGTCCTGGGAATTCGTCCGCTTCTCGGCCGCAATTTCAGCGCTACAGAGGATCGGCCCAATGCTCCCCCGGTGGCCCTAATTTCGTATGGCATCTGGCAATCGCGATTTGCCGGATCCCGCGCAGTTTTGGGTTCCAAGATTCAGTTGGACGGCGCGAGCACTCAGGTGATTGGAGTTCTCCCGTCTACATTTGAGCTGCCGAACCTGGAGCACGCCGATTTCCTGGTTCCACAGGCCGTCGCCATCACAACTTATCAGCCCGGACAGTCGGGGCGCCCGCTTCGGGTATTCGCGCGATTGCGTCCAGGCGCGACTGTCGAACAGGCGCGAAAGGTACTGGAGCGGCTTCTGCTGCCGGATCTGAAAGCTCTCCTGCCTCCCGGCCGCGTGAAGGAGCTGAAGTTTGTGGTGCGGCCGCTGCGCGATTATCAAATCCACGACGTACACATCGCGGCATTGCTGCTCCTTTGGGCAACGGCTCTCGTTCTGTTGATTGCCTGGGCTAATTCGGCGAGCCTCATACTTACGCGATTTCTGGGCCGCCGAGGCGAAATCGGCACACGCATGGCGCTGGGAGCGAGCCGCGCCGCGATCACTCGCCAGGCACTGGTTGAAACTACGGCTTTGAGTACGTTGGGCTCGACGGTGGGGCTCGGCGTCGCGTGGAGCATTTTGCAAGCGATGAAGCGATTTGCACCCGCGGGCTTGCCGCACATGCAAGATGCGGGGATCGATGTGCGGACACTGCTTTTTGTGATCGCGGCGACTCTGGTATGTGGAACTCTGCTTGGCTTGGCGCCCGCCTTTTATGGCGGCTCTTATGCAGTCCAAACCGGCAGCCGGACGACGCGTCGCTGGCATGCCACAAACAGATACGCCTCCGTTGCGTTCCAAAGCGCTGCCTGTCTGATTCTTCTTTCGACAGCGGCCCTGATGCTGCGCAGTCTCGCGCAGCTACAAGCAGTAGCGCCCGGAATGACAACAACACGGGTATTGACCGGCGATATTACGTTGCCTTCACAGCGCTATCCAAATACCATTTCCCGCGAGCAGTTCTTCGCGGCGCTCGCGGACCGGCTGCGGCGGCTTCCGGGCGTAATCGCGGTCAGTGTCAGCGATACGGTTCCTCCCAGCGGCTTCGTCCATTCGCGTCCACTGTCTTCGGTGCGCGCGCTGGGACAGCCGGAGTCTGAAACCGTGGGAGGACTGGTTGCCTGGCGAAAGGTGGATCCGGAATATTTCACGACGCTCGAGATTCCGATTCTTGCCGGCCGCTCTTTTATTCGGCAGGACACGGCGCCTAATGCAAAAGCGATCATTTTGAGCAGGCTACTGGCCCCCAGAGTATTCCCGCGCGGCGATGCCGTCGGCAGACAGGTTTTTATCGGACCGCAAAGTGCACCGTACACGGTGGTTGGAATTACAGCCGACGTTCACAACAACGGTCTCGCCCAGCCTCCCGATCCTGAGTTCTATTTAGTGCGCAGCCAAGTCACCGATCCGAATGCCGGACGCGACCAGCAGATTACCGCCCGCTCACTGCACATTTACGATGGGGAAGCCAACATCATCGTGCGCGGTATGGCTTCGACGCAGGCGCTTGCAAGCTCGATTCGAAGCGAAGCGGCAGCGCTTGATGCCAGCGTGCCGGTCACGATCCGTACGCTGACGGAGCAGATTGCAACGCTAACGGCTCGTCCGCGTTTCACGGCTCTTCTATTGACGTGGTTCGCGGCGGTTGCGATCGTGCTCGCGGTGGCAGGAGTGTTCGGGCTGGTGTCCTTCCATGTCGCCGAACGGACCCGAGAGATCGGGATTCGCATGGCGGTAGGCGCCACTCCTCGCCACATTCTGCGGGCCACATTGATGATGGCTCTGGCGCCGACTGCGGTGGGAGTGGCCGTAGGAATCGGCGGTTGCATGGCCGCGGGGCGCCTGATGGGAAGCCTGCTGTTTCACGCAAGCAGCACGGATCCTGTGCTGCTCGGCGCTGCATGTTTGGCACTGATTGCGGGCAGCGTAATAGCGGCAATTGTTCCGTCGTGGCGCGCCAGCCGCATCGATCCGCTGGTCACGCTGCGGCACGAATGAAAGCTGCCCGGGCGGGGAGGAGTCCCGGCACGATTGCGCGCGCAGAGCAGTGGGACCGCAGCAAACCTAGGCTTTCACTTTCTTCCGGGTGAGATGATCCTCGGCGAAGGCTTGAAAAACGACTCCGGGATCGTCGCTATGAACGTGGAGGAACTTGTCATCCAGCACCGTTGCGAAATCGCGCAGCGCCAACTCCAGCCCCGCGGAGGAAAAACGCACGCGTTCCGGGCGTTCACTCGAGCTTCCGCTGGTCGCGAATTCGCATAACTGGACCAAAGACGACGGCAGAGACGCTTTTTCCGCATCGGCATGAAAGTAGTAAATTAGCGGAAAATGAATGAAATCCACACGTGTTCGGATTACATCCATTGCCAGGCGCTCCAAAACGCCCTGAATTTCGCCGGAAATTACTTCTATCCCCGTCCGCTCGCATGCCTTCATTAATGTCGACGTCCGTCTCGCCAAGGCGCGCATGCGTCCGAGCGCCGGATAGATAAGGACGATCCAGGAAACGCTCGCGGTCACCAAGCCGAAGCCGATCAACGCTTCAAGGGCACTTAGCAGACGCATAATCGGCGCCGTGGGGGTGAGCGTTCCCGTACCCAGTGTGGTCAATGACGCAAGCGAAAAGTAAATAGTCGTCACGAAACGACCGAGGGGACTGCTATCTTCGTGCCCCGAGTTATTGAATTGGCTCGGAAACGCCGGCCAGTAGATCATGGCGAAGCCCACCGTTAGCAGTGCGGTCCAGGAGGCGATCACCAGCAGCACGGCGATTGGTCCGGCGGTCGAAAGAAGCGAGCGCAGCCGGCGCGCCACACTGAAGACCGTGCGCCCGATGAAAGGACTCAGCATGCCGGCGCCCGAGGGCTGAAAGAGATCCCGGAATATCTCTTGTAAGGTCCAGATTACGAGCACAGCGCCGATGATGTAGCTCAATAATCCCGGCATGCCTTCCAGATTCTGGCATGCTGCAAATGTTTCGGCCGCAGGGACGACATTTCCCAGGTATTTCGTGCAGCCGAAACATTTGCAGGCCGAGAATGTTCTATAAACGCGTGACCGTGGGAGGTTTATGTCTCGAACGAGGAGCGCTCAGATAGCACTCGTCGCGTCCTTAGTGTCAGCTTCGGCGGCGTTCGCGCAAATTCAAAACCAGGCAGACGATGGTCAATGGGTAATGGCGCCCAAGAATTACGCCAGCACGCGGTACAGCACCCTCGATCAGATCAATACCGGCAACGTTGCGAATCTGAAGCTGGCCTGGACGTTTTCGACCGGCATGACGCACGGGCACGAGGCTGCGCCGCTGATTGTGAATAACACGATGTACATCGTGACGCCGTATCCAAATACACTCTACGCGCTCGATCTGACGAAACCCGGGGCACCGATGAAGTGGTCGTACGAGCCGCATCCCGAGCCGGCATCGCAGGGCGTGGCATGTTGCGACGTGGTGAACCGCGGTGCTGCTTACTACAACGGCAAAATCATTTACAACGTTCTGGACGTGCAGACAGTGGCTGTGGACGCGAATACGGGCAAGGAGGCTTGGCGCACAAAGCTCGGCGATATCAATCTTGGCGAATCGATTACCATGGCGCCGATTGTCGCCAAAGGCACCGTGCTGGTGGGCAACAGCGGTGGCGAATTCGGAGTGCGTGGATGGATCGCCGGCCTGGATGGAGATACGGGGAAGATCAAGTGGCGCGCCTACAATACCGGACCGGACAAAGATGTTCTGATCGGCCCGAATTTCAAGCCGTTTTATGCCAAGGATCGCGGCACCGATCTGGGCGTGAAGACATGGCCGGCGGATGGATGGAAGATCGGTGGCGCTGCGGCGTGGAGCTGGATCTCATACGATCCCGATCTAGACCTGTTTTACTACGGCACTTCTAATCCCGGTCCCTGGAATCCGGAGCAGCGGCCAGGCGATAACAAATGGGGGTCGACGCTGATCGCACGCCGCCCCGAAACGGGAGAGGCGATCTGGGCCTATCAGTTGAACCCGCACGATCTGCATGATTACGACGGCGTGAACGAAAATATTCTTCTCGACCTGAATATCAACGGGCAGACGCGAAAAGTGCTCGCGCACCCGGATCGAAACGGACGCATGTATGTGATGGATCGGGCGACAGGAGAGGTCCTGTCCGCGGAAACGTTCGTCTACGTGAACACCAGTACGAGTGTGGATCTCAAAACCGGAGAACTGAAGCTGAACCCGGCAAAGACGACTGGTTACAACACGGTTCGGGATGCGTGTCCTGCGCCGCCGGGAGGAAAGGATTGGCAGCCTTCGTCGTTTTCGCCACGGACCGGATTCGTTTATCTGCCGCACAACAATCTGTGCTACGAAACGCAGGGTGTTCAGGCCAATTACATCTCGGGTACGCCGTATGTCGGAATGAACGTCCGCATGTATGCGGGACCAGGGGGGAATCGCGGCGTCATGTCGGCATGGGACCCGGTGAAGGCCAAAGCGGTTTGGAGCATCGACGAGATGTTTCCAGTATGGAGCGGAACTGTTGTTACCGCGGGCGATGTGGTGTTCTATGGGACCATGGAAGGCTGGTTCAAGGCGCTAGACGCCCGTAACGGGAAGTTACTCTGGCAGTTCAAGACCGGCTCGGGAATTATTGGGCAGCCGGTGACTTACAAAGGTCCGGACGGGAAGCAGTATGTCGCGGTAATGTGCGGTGTCGGCGGCTGGTCGGGAGCCGTTGTGGCGGGAGGTTTGAACGCGGTTGATGGGACCGGCGCGCTTGGGTTTCTGAACGCCATGGCGGATCTCGGCAAGTACACGACTAAGGGTGGGATGGTGTATGCGTTTGCGCTGCCGTAGCAAGACGCGCATCTGGTCGCTGACGCTTCCGGCTCGGATCTGGGCGCTGATGCTTCCGGTATGTCTGCTGGCGGCGGATTCCCATGTGCTGCGCGTGTGCGCGGACCCGAATAACTTGCCGTTCTCTAATGAGCAAGGCCAGGGGTTCGAGAATAAGCTGGCGGAATTAGTCGCAAGTAAGTTGGGTGATGCGCTCGAATATACGTGGTGGGCGGAGCGTAAGTCATTCGTAAAGAACTCGCTGGAGGCAGGACGCTGCGACGTCATTATGGGACTGCCGGAAGGCATCGATTCCGCCGAGACCACGAATCCCTATTATCGTTCTTCCTACGTATTTGTGTCGCGCCGGAGCGATGCGTTGCATATCGATTCATTGCGTGACCCGAGACTTGCCCGGCTGCGCATCGGAATGCACATTGTCGGGGAAGACTATGCGCCTCCAGCCTTCGTGCTCGCCCGGCGGGGCATTACACAGAACATCTCGGGCTACAGTCTATTCGGTGCTTATGGCGAAGCGAATCCGGCCGGGAAGATCATTGAGGCAGTGGATCGCGGCGAGATCGACATCGCTATCGTCTGGGGGCCGTTCGCGGGCTATTTTGCGAAGAGTGCGACTAATCCGTTAGATGTTGTTCCAGTCACACCGTCCACAGATCTCGGGATTCCTTTGGCCTATGACATTGCCATGGGGGTGCGCAAAGGAGACACCGCCCTCCGGGCGCACTTGAACGAAGTCATTCAAGGCGACGCGATCGAGATACAAAACATTCTCCAGCAGTATGGGATTCCCGAGGTTCACTGATGCGACTCCTGCGTACCTCGGCTTCGCTCGCATGCTTGACGCTGGTGTTACTCTCCTGCCAGCGCGAGAAGCGGGATCTTCGTCCGTCTCCTACGCGGCTTGCGATCTATGGTGATGCGGCAAAAGAGAGCACGCTGCGTCCGGGTGGCCCGATTTTGCCGGCCGCAACCGTCATGAACCCTTACAACGGCAGCGCCTATGACATCTCCGAAGGCCAGCGTCTGTTCGATTGGTACAACTGCTCCGGTTGTCACGCGCACGGCGGCGGCGGCATCGGGCCGCCATTGATTAAACAGAACTGGATCTATGGCGGCGAGCCGCAGAATATTTTCGACACCATCGTGAAGGGGCGGCCTAACGGTATGCCGGCCTGGGGAGGCCGGATTCCCGAGTATCAGGTGTGGCAGATCGTCGGCTTTGTCCGGTCGATGAATGGCCAACAGCCGACCTCGGCAACACCTACGCGTTCCGACACCATCGAGCAGCATCCGTCGAATATCGTGAACCGTACGAACGGAGTGACGAAATGAAACGTTTCGGCGCGGCCTTGTGTGCGGCCGTGCTGACATCCTGCGCCGGCCGGCAGCAATCGGCTGTGGATCCGGCGGGTCCGCAGTCGGACAAGATCGCGACCTTGTGGTGGTTTTTCTTCGTGCTGCTCGGAGCCATCTTTGTTGTCGTGATGGTCCTGACGGCGATCACGCTCACGCGCGGTCATCGGGGCATTGAGCAGGAGCCACTCGAAGGCCGCCACAAAGCGTCAGAAGCAACGGAAGGGAAGCTGCGCAGGGTAGTCACGGTGGCAAGCGTCGCCACTATTGTGATCTTGTTTGTCCTTCTTGTGGCGAGCGTTGGAACCGGCAAAGCAGTCTCAGAATTAGGGAACAAAACGAACGGCATTGTCATTGAAGTGACCGGCAATCAATGGTGGTGGCACGTTCGCTACGCTAGCGCGATTCAAAGTGAAATTTTCGATACGGCGAATGAGATCCACATTCCGGTAGGCCGCCCAGTGTTGATTCGCGGCATGTCGAATGACGTGATTCATAGTTTCTGGGTGCCGAACCTGCATGGCAAGCGCGATCTGATTCCATCTCACGTGACTACCGAGTGGATACAGGCCGACCACCCGGGCGTTTATCGCGGACAGTGCGCCGAATTCTGCGGCCTTCAACACGCGCACATGATTCTGTATGTGATCGCGGAGCCGGAGGACAAATTCGAGGCTTGGCGCAGGAATCAGGTTCAGCCGGCTGTTACACCTTCGGATCCGGATAAGCAACACGGTCAGCAGATCTTTCTCAACTACGCTTGCGTCTACTGTCATCAGATTCGCGGCACCACGGCATCGGGTCAGAACGGTCCGGACCTGACGCATTTTGGCGCGCGGCGGGGAATCGCCGCGAACACATTGCCGAATACAGCCGGGAATCTAAGCGGATGGATCGTGGATCCGCAGAGTGCAAAGCCCGGAAATCACATGGCGACCATCGCCGTAAAGTCGGAAGATCTACAGCCGTTGATTGACTACCTGGAGAGTCTGAAATGAACGCGAGTCAGGACATACTCCCCGAGATTGAAACCCGAGACAGCGATATCGCTCAACTCGATCGCTCGTGGCGACATCCGGGTGGGATTTTCGGCTGGTTCTCGTTCACCACGCATCAAGCTATCGGAACTCGCTACATCGTGACAGCCTTTATCATGCTGCTGGCCGGTGGCATCGAGGCGCTGCTGATGCGCACTCAGCTCGCGGTTCCAAATAACACGTTTCTCGGACCGGATCGCTACAACGAAATCTTCACCACGCACGGCACCACGATGATGTTCCTGTTCGCGGTGCCGGTGATGGAAGGGATGGGCGTGTACCTGATTCCGCTGATGCTCGGGACGCGCAACGTGGCGTTTCCGCGGCTGAACGCGTTCGGCTATTGGATGTATCTGGCCGGCGTGCTTTTCCTCTACTGGGGCGTGTTCACGAATACTGCGCCGGATATGGGATGGTTTGCATACACGCCGCTTTCGGGACCACAGTTTACGCCGGGCAAGCGCGCCGATTTCTGGGCGCAGATGATCACGTTTACGGAAGTCTCGGCGATGTGCGTCGGCGCCGAGATCATTGCGACGATCTTCAAGATGCGCGCCCCGCGCATGTCACTGAATCGTATTCCGCTGTATGCCTGGTCGATGCTGATTCAGTCGTTCATGGTGATCTTCGCTATGCCGGCGGTGATGGTTGCGAGTTCGTTCCTGCTTTCGGACCGTACGATCGCAACGCATTTCGTGAACCCGGCCGAAGGCGGCGATCCGATTCTCTACCAACATGTCTTCTGGTTCTTCGGACATCCGGAGGTGTACATCATCTTTGTTCCGGCGCTGGGCTTCGTGTCGGCGATTGTGTCCGCGCATGCGAGGCGCGAGGTCTTCGGCTATACGGCGATGGTGCTGTCGCAGATCGCTACCGGGTTTATTGCCTTCGGACTATGGGTGCATCACATGTTCGCCACCGGACTGCCGCAGATCGGGGAAGCTTACTTTACCGCGTCGAGCATGATGATCGCGGTCACCAGCGGCATTCAGATCTTTTGCTGGATCGCCACGCTGTGGACCGGTCGACCACGCTTCACTACCGCGCTTTGTTTCGTCTATGGCTTCCTCGCAATTTTCGTTCTGGGCGGGCTTAGTGGCGTGGTGCTCGCCTCCGTTCCGTTGGATCTGCAAGTGCATGACACGTTTTTTGTGGTCGCTCACTTCCATTACGTGTTGATCGGTGGCGCACTGTTCCCGCTCTTCGGCGCTTTTTATCACTGGTTCCCGAAGATGACCGGGCGATTGATGAACGAGAGTCTGGGCAAGCTCAACTTCTGGATTCTGTTCGTGGGCTTCAATTTGACTTTCTTTCCGATGCACATATTGGGGTTGAAGGGCATGACGCGCCGGATCTACACTTATCCGCCAGAGATGGGTTGGGGGCCGATGAACTATCTTGCAACCATCGGGGCGTTTGTCATCGCGCTTGGCGGCATTATCTTTATCGTCAATGTGCTGATGAGCCGGAAGCGCGGCGCGGTTGCAGGGAACAATCCGTGGGACGCGGACACGCTGGAGTGGGCGGCCGCTTCGCCGCCTGCGAATTATAACTTCGAGTATCTGCCGGTTGCGACCAGCCGCTCCCCATTGTGGGTTGCGGCGGAAGACCGCATGGTAGTTACGGGCCTGCGAAACGATCGCCGCGAGGTGCTGGTGACGACCTTGATGGATGCTGAGCCTCATCACCGCTATGTGCTTCCCGGATCCACGATCTGGCCGTTCATTACCGCGGTCGCAGTCACGATCGGATTTGCCGGATCCGTGTTCAATCCCTGGTACATCATTTGGGGATCGGTACTGACGGGTATTGCGTTAATCGGCTGGTTCTGGCCGCATCGTCCGCTGGAGCTTGAACCATGACAGGCGCGCGCACGCTTGACGTTTCGCACTTGCGGCCATACGAGATTTCGAGCCAGGCGCCGCTCTGGTGGGGACAGCTTTTCATCACCTTCATTGAAGGCATGATGTTCTCGATTGTCATCGCGTCGTATTTCTATACGCGGCTCGGCGTGGATGTCTGGCCTCCGCCGGGCGATCAGTATCCGCATTTGATGTTGCCGACTCTCGCGCTGATCCCGCTCATTCTGAGCGCCCTTGGATCTTACTGGGCGAGCGAAGCCGCGAAGAAGAACGACCGCGCCGGAATGCTTTGGGGCATGCTTGTCAATTTAGTGCTGGCGAGCATCGCGCTGGCAATGCGCATTGTCGAGTGGCATTCCTTGAACTTCAACTACAAAGCTGACGCAATGGGCTCGTATGTGTGGGCGTTTCTCGGTCTGCACTCGTTCGATTACGTCGGCGACCTGGTGTTCACTCTGGTGCTGTTTGTCATCGTGCTAAGTGGCAGGTACGGCGAGAAGCAGCGGCAGGGAGTTCACGTCGATTCTGTTGTCTGGTACTTCATCGTCGCTATCTGGATACCGATCTACGTGGTCATTTACTGGGGGCCGCACATCGTAGGAACGCCATGAGCGAAAGCTTGAGACGTAATCTGGCGCTGTGGACCGGCGTGCTGGCCGGACCCGTCCTCTGGCTTTCCAGCTTCGAAGCGAACTTCGCGCTCGCACCCTGGGCGTGCATTTTTCAGGCGAAGCTGGCGCTCTATCTGGTGTCGATTGCGGCGCTCGTGCTATGCGCGGCATCGGGAATGCTGGCATGGTTCCAGTGGAAAGCTTTCGGCAAAGAATGGGCCGGCGAAGACGCGAGCGTGGTGCAGCGCGGGCGTTTGATGGCCATCGGTGGAGTCTTTCTCAGCTTCGGATGCATGGTGATCGTGTTCGCGCAGGCTATTCCGGAACTAATTCTCGGAGCCTGTGAATGAATTTCTGGTCCGCGTGGGAGCTTGATCCTGGAATTGTCATTCCGTTATTCGTTTCGGCAATGTTGTACGCCTTCGGCTCGCGCCGTCATGGCGGGCTAGCAGGGTTTCAGAAGCTCTGCTTTTGGCTAGGATGGACCAGCCTGGTTCTCGCGCTGATATCGCCGCTGCATCCGCTTGGAGAAGTGCTGTTCTCAGCGCACATGGTTCAGCACGAGATCCTGATGCTGATCTCGGCGCCGCTGCTGGTGCTTTCGCGGCCGCTGGCGACATTTTTGTGGGCGCTGCCGATTGAGTGGCGGCGGGCGCTCGGCCGCTGGTCGAAGTCCAGCTACGTCCGCGCGACCTGGATGTTTTTGACCGGCGCATTGACCGCCTGGTGGATTCACGCTGCGGCGATCTGGTTGTGGCACGCACCGTATCTGTTCGATCTGACAGTCAAGAGCGACCTGGTCCATGCTGCGCAGCACCTCAGCTTCCTGCTATCGGCGCTCTTGTTCTGGTGGGCACTGTTCTACGCGCACGGCCGCAAAGCGTATGGCGCCGCCGTGCTCTACGTCTTCACAACCGCGGTACACACGGGAATTCTCGGGGCGCTGCTGACATTCGCGCCGCATGTCTGGTACAGCCCGTATCTCACGACCACCCAGGCATGGGGATTGACAGCGTTGCAGGACCAGCAACTCGGCGGACTGATCATGTGGGTCCCGGCGAGCCTGGTGTATCTGGCCGCGGGTCTTATCTTATTCGGCGCTTGGATGAAGGAAAGCGATGCTGATCATGCAGCGGAGATTGTCCAGTGCGAAATAGTTTCTGCGCGCTGTTAGCGATTGCCGCGCTTATTTTGTGCGCCTGCGGCGATGCTGGCGAACATACCGAAGAGATAACCACAGGCGGCGATATTCATCGCGGCGCTGCTGCCATTGAACGCTACGGCTGCGGATCGTGCCACATCATTCCAGGCATCTCGGGTGCGACCGGAAAAGCAGGCCCGCCGCTCTCCGGGATAGCGACCCGCACTTACATCGCGGGAGTGCTGCAGAATACGCCTCCAAACATGGAGAAGTGGCTGCTTGATCCGCCGGGCGTGGATCCGAAAACGGTGATGCCGAACGTTGGGTTGACGCCGCAGGATGCGCGCGATATCACGGGATTTCTGTATACGCTGCAGTAGCGAGGACAGTCGCGTCCAGACGAAGCAATGCTTCAATGCCGGCTGGAGCGATGATGAGCGGAGCGCTTTTCCGCACCCGGCGAGTGCGTCAGGTTGTACGCGCTGTTCACTAACGCCAGATGCGAAAACGCCTGCGGGAAATTTCCAAGCTGGCGTCTTTCCTTTGGATCGTACTCTTCCGAAAGCAGCCCGACATCGTTGCGGATCGAGAGGAGATTTTCGAAGATGTCCCTCGCCTCATCGCGCCGGTCGAGCAGGACGTAGTTGTCGGCCAGCCAGAAGGTACAGGCCAGGAATGCGCCCTCGCTTCCGCTCAATCCATCGACTGCTGATTGAGTGTTGTACCTGGCAACAAAGCCGTCCTTCAGTAAGTTCTTTTCGATTGCGGCAATTGTACTTTGCATACGAGGATCGGTCGCCGGCAGAAAACCCACTAGCGGCATCATTAGCAGACTGGCATCCAGCTCTTTGCTTCCGAAGTACTGCACAAAAGAATTCAAGTCGCGGCTGAAGCCGAGCCGGCAGACCTCATCGTGGATCTCCGAGCGCAGCTTTCGCCAGCGCTCGAGCGGTCCTTCTTCCTGGAACTCTTCCATGGTGCGCACAGCTCGATCCACTGCGACCCATGCCATGACCTTGGAATGCACGAAGTGGCGGCGTTTGCCGCGGATCTCCCAAATTCCGTCGTCCGGCTCCGCCCAAATCTTTTCCAGGTGGCCCACGAGAGCTTTCTGCAAGCTCCAGGCGGCAGTCGATTGCTGCAGGCCCTTTTTTCGCGCCTGATAAAGAGAATCGAGTACCTCTCCATAAACATCAAGCTGAACCTGACCGGCAGCCGCATTCCCGATGCGCACGGGTGCCGACCCTTCGTATCCCTGCAATTCGTGCAGTTCGAATTCCGTGAGCCGTCTTTCGCCCGCGACGCCGTACATAATCTGCATCTGATCGGGATCGCCGGCAATGGCGCGGACCAACCAGTCACGCCACTCCTTCGCCTCTTCGATAAAGCCGGATTCGAGCAGAGCGTAAAGCGTGAATGTGGAATCGCGGAGCCAGCAGAAGCGGTAATCCCAATTACGGATGCCGCCAATCTCTTCCGGCAGCGATGTGGTCGCCGCTGCAACAATCCCGCCAGTCCGGTGATGTGTGAGAGCCTTCAGCGTGATCAAGGATCGCAGGACAGCTTCGGCGTAGGGGCCTTCCCCTTTATAGCGGGCGGACCATTTCGTCCAGGCATGCGTAACGTCTTCGATCGCTTTCGCGACGTCCACACGCGGGGGCGGAGGCCCATAAGAAACGGACCAAGTCAGCAGGAACGGAACCTCCTGCCCCTCTTCGATAGTGAATCGGGAACGCGTCTTGAAATCTTCGCCGCAGAGTTCGACGGTGCTCGAAAGCACCAATCGATTGGGTCCGGCGATCGCTTGCAGCCGCTCGTCATCGAGGCGGCTGACCCAAGGCACTACAGTTCCATAGTCGAAGCGAAGCGCGAGTTCCATCTGCATCGGGACTTTGCCGCGCACTCCGCGCACCAGACGAATTACGTCCTGGTGTTCGCCGCGGCGATCCATGCAATCGATCAGGACAATGGTGCCGTCCGCCGTTGTAAACTCCGTTTCGAGCACGAGCGTGCCCGGGCGGTAGCGTCGCTTGACCTTTGGGTGCTCGTCTTTGGGTGCGATGGTCCAGTGGCCATTCTCTTGTGTCCCGAGCAGCGCGGCGAAACAGGCGGCAGAGTCGAAGCGCGGAAAGCTGAGCCAATCGATGGAACCATTACGTCCGACAAGCGCGCCAGTCGCGTTGTTGCCGATCAGTGCGTAATCTTCAATGAGCTGAGTCATGCCGCAAGATTGTCCGTTCAGATTGTTGCACAGCCGTTCAACCGCTCTGAACCTTCGCGTTAGGAGATCCGCATGCCGCATCGTAAGTGCTCAGCCGCGACTCATCGGGGCGCCTGGCGTTCGTCTGGAACAGGCGTTTTTCGCCCAATGTCACATATTTTCGAGATTTGGCAGGCCCGTGGCGACGGTCAGCCCAAAACGGGTGGAATGCTGGGTTCCATGGCTACGGACGGCCCACGGGTCTACCTCGCCGAAGGGTCCGAGAGTGGTCAGGGGCTGGCACATATTTCGAGCGAAGGCGGCGAAACATCATTCGTATCGACAGCCTTCGGTCAGCTTGAAATCCAGGGAATCTCGCCAAACCACTCTGAACTGCTGGTCACTGACTTTGCCCATCACCTTGCATGGCCTTTGTGGAAACTGTCCCTCCCGAAGGGAACACCTCATCGCGTCGGAGATGTGGTGGCAAGCGCTGCATCCTGGTCACCCGATGGCAGGGAGATCGCGTATATAAAGGAGCGGGAACTCTATCGGGCTAATGCTGACGGCACCGGCGCAACCAAGATCGCCACGCTGCCTTGTGGAGCGTTCTGGTTGCGCTGGTCGCCCGACGGACGCAGGCTGCGCTTCACTGTCGGCAACGTGATCAATCGCGTCGGAGCTCTTGCGCTTTGGGAGATCTTGTCGAATGGAACCGGACTGCGCCCGTTGCTTCCCGATTGGAACAAGCCTCCCGCCGAGTGCTGCGGGACTTGGAGTCCGGACGGCAAGTATTTCGTTTTTCAGTCGACACGGGATGGCAAAACGGAAGTCTGGGCGATGCGCGAACGCAACGCGCTGGCTAGCTGGTTGGGGAGCGCAAAGCCGGAACCTGTGCAGCTCACCGGTGGACAATTGAATTCTCTCGCCCCGGTATTTAGCCCCGACGGGAAGAAGTTGTATGTCATCGGTCAACAACACCGCGGTGAGCTGCAACGGTACGATTCAAAATCGCGCCAATCGGTGCCCTACATGTCAGGCATATCAGCGGAGTTTGCGGAATTCTCCCGCGACAAACAGTGGATCACTTACGTGATGTTTCCCGAGGGCACTCTGTGGCGCAGCCCGCCCGACGGCAGCGATCGCCTGCAACTTACACGCCCGCCGATGCAGGCAATCATTCCCTCATGGTCGCCCAATGGTCGACAGATCGTGTTCACGGCGCTGTCGCCTGGCATGCCTTCGAGAGCCTACATCGTGTCGTCATCCGGGGGTACAGTTCGGCCAGTTTTTCCCGAGCCGCACAATCAGGCTATAGCAAGCTGGTCGGCTGACGGGACAAGCATCCTCATGAGTTACGTTTACTATCTCGAAACTACGCCGCCGGGGCTTACCATCGTGCATCTCGCAACACATAACGTGGAGCGGGTGCCCGGCACTGAGGACCTTTGGCAAGCTCAATGGTCACCTGACGGACGATACATCGCAGCGAAAACGACAGATGGCCATACAGTGGTGCTTTTCGATTCGCGAACCCAAAAATGGATGGCGGGGCCAGGAGTGACGTCGCTTACCTGCGATGGTCGCCCGACGGGAGGTATGTGTATTTTAGACGTCTGGGCAGGCATATTGCGTTCATGCGCCTGCGCGTGGCCGATCACAAGCTAGAAGAGGTCGTCGGCTTGAAAGACTTCAAAAACACGGGATATTCGGGCGGCTTCTGGGTCGGGGTTACTCCAGAAAACGAACCTCTATATCTGCGCGACACGGGCACCCAGGAGATTTATGCACTGAAGTGGCAAGCGCCTTGAAGCGAAATTAATTCGAGAATTTAAACCTAGGAGATGCGCTGGAGCGAACGTTTGTCCGCCGCAACTCTGATAACGCCTTGGAAATCCGGAAAGCCGTCGGAGTTGAATAAGTGGTCACTACGTATTTACCGCTGGTCCGCCTTGTCCCGGAGATACCGGCTATCTTCCATTGAGCACCGCCACCGGCAAGTTTCCGGTATCCCGACTTAACAGCGAGTGGGCCGATATAGGTAAGTACTGGGCCGTCAGAACGAAGCCGAGCGCGCGGCGGACGCTACGCGTGGGCGGTGAACGATAGTTAGAGATCGATAGACTATCTGGTCACAAGGAGAAACTTGTGACCCATTTACGTAAACTGATGCTGGAGGAACTCCAGTGCCGTAATTATCACGGACTACCGTAACCGGCTATATCAGGACGGTCGCGGATTTTGCGAGGTACTTTCAGCGTCCACCGGACCAACTGGGGCCGGAGGAGATCCGGAGCTATCAGCTGCATTTACTGAAGGACCGGAAGCAGGGCGCG
Source organism: uncultured Acidobacteriaceae bacterium (assembly GCA_963842195.1). Classification (GTDB taxonomy): domain Bacteria; phylum Acidobacteriota; class Terriglobia; order Bryobacterales; family Bryobacteraceae; genus Bog-105. Next base: position 415,843 of record CAWJFN010000009.1, on the reverse strand, counting down.
CGAACGGTCGGCACGCAGACTGCGGCATTGCGGTTCTTCTTCTGCAAGACGTTGAAGAGGAACTACCCCGTCGAAGAAGTGCCCTATCCGAGAGCGCCACGCAAGCTGCCGATTATTCTCACGCAGGAAGAAACAGTCCGGCTGATCGATTCGGCGAGCAATCTATTCCATCGCGCCATGCTGATGACGTTATATTCGACCGGCATGCGCCGGGCCGAACTGTGCCATCTCAAGGTGGAGGATATTGACAGCGTGCGCATGATCGTCCATATCCGGCATGGCAAGCGGAACCGTGATCGAGATGTGCCGCTCAGTCCGAAACTGCTGGAGACTTTGCGCGAGTACTTGGCGCTGGATGCAGCCCAAGACGTATCTGCTTCCGGGGGCGTAAACGGTTGGCGAGCGGATAAGCCCATCACGCCCAAAGTGCTCTGGGAGCCTGCCGGGAAGCGACGCAAGCTGCCGGTATCACCAAAGACGTTCGCCCCATTTACTACGCCATAGCTTCGCGACACACTTGCTGGAGAGCGGAGCGGACTTACCGACCGTGCAGTTGCTGCTGGGACACTGCGATCTGAAGGCGACCTCCATTTACCTGCATCTTTCGGAACGTCATCTGAAGGCGGCGGGCACGCCCATCGACAAAGCCGAGTTCTCTGAACCGAAGCAAGTGAAGCGCTCCCGCAAACTACACAAGAGATGAACGGGCCACCCTTCGAGGTGGCGGACATTGTCGGAGCAGCAGGCAAAAGCTTCATTGAGAAGAACCGGTCCCGATTGACCTGGCAGCATATTCGTGTGCTGCCGGGCCATCGAGCGCTGCCGTACGGCCGCGCTCGGCGGCCATCTGGATCAGTGCTCTGGCTGCGGCCAGCAGGCCATCTCTTACAACTCGTGCCGTAAGCGCTGTTGCGGAAAGTGCCAGACCAATGCTCGTGACGAGTGGCTCACAGATCGTGAAAAAGGAGCGTACATTCCGAGCTTTCGAACCAGGGTCCAGGCGACGAAGCCGCCAGTTCCGACACTCGTACCACAACCTTCCACGGGCAGGCAGCCGGTGGACGATCTGCATCGCGATCAAGAAGTTCATTTGATTGCGGTCTGCCGTTTGCCAACGCGAGCACAGAGGGGGAAACAGAATACCTGAGTGACGGCATCACCGAAACACTCACAAACCGGCTCGCGCAGATTTCCAAGCTCCGCGTGGCGCCGCGCAGCCGAGTAAGAATCTACCGGAATCCGGAATGCGATCTGACGCAAACCGCGCGTGAACTGGACGTTGAGTTCCTTCTGGTAGGACGAGTGCTCCTGCAAGGCGATCGCCGCGGGTTCAGGCCGAACTGATCGATTCCGCGCGGATGCGCAGATTTGGGGTCAAAGTTATACTCGACAGCTTTCCTATCTTCTCGAGATGGAGGACGAGATCGCCAGAGAGATCCTGACTTAGTTAAGGCCGAAGTTTAGGGATGCGGAGCTGAAACGAGTCGCGAGACACGACACAGACAACGCGGCGGCGTACCAACACCATTTGAAAGGGCGGTATTACTGGAACAAGTGCACTTCAGAAGACCTGACGCTGGGGATTCAGCACTTCCATAAAGCGCTCGAGGGAGACTCGGAGTACGCGCTTGCTCAATCCGGACTCGCGGATAGCTATATCGCGCTTGGTTCGTTCGGCGTGCTTGCGCCGCGCGAGATTTTCCCCCTTGCCAAAGCTGCAGGGCTTAGGGCGCTCGAAATCGACGGCACGCTGGCCGAAGCTCATACTTCGCTTGCGGCGACCGCAGCGTGTTATGACTGGGATTGGGCGAGTGCGGAAGAGCACTTTCGCTCCGCGATCCGGATTGATCCCTGAAAGAGCCTTGCGTCACCTCGCTCCGATCTGATCGACATCACATCGGAATGACTGATCGGCTTCGTCGGAATGCGCACCTGGGGCAGGTGGACCGCCGAAAGCGAAAGCATGGCTAACGTACTGCAGAGCGAAGTGCTGCAGCACAATCGCCTTTATCCGTTCGCCTCAAACACCACAAGGTGATCTGGAGTGGATTATAGTGGCGCGTTGGCGAGCTCAGTAAGTTCACCTCAGGCGCGCTCTTTGTGATTCGCTGCGCCTCGACAGAGAAGGATCGGGTGAAGCTAGACGTCAAGGTCTATCAGGTTCGACATCGCTGACGCTTTGCTCTCGGTGTTCCTCCGTCTCGAAGCGTAGACGAGCGTCACCGAGGTGGATCTCATCACCGGATCGGAGTTGGAAACCGCGTGTTGGCCCTTTAGGCACCTGAAAACGACGGCCCTCCCTGAACACATTCGTCCCGCGCTGGCTCATTGAATCGTACAGGCGAAATTTGCGATCTTCGGAGTGGTAGCGGATAAATGCGTGCTCGCGCGACACGCTGGTTTCCATTTCGAGGAATGCGACGTCATTGCGGCGCCGCAAACCATCTTTGTCGCTGACCACTTCCTTCAGACGGCCGATGTTGATGCGATCGGCATCGAACGCGTACTCGGGGGTGTCGGCTTGACCACGAACGACGATCAGCTTGATATTCGGTCTAGGCTTCGCGAGTGCATTGCTTTGCGATGATTTTGAATTTAAGTAATCGATGCGGAATGCGCAGTCGCTTGAGGCGAGAACTGCGTCTTCAGACGCAGAAACCATGACATGCAATCCGGGCACGGGACACCTAGCTTGGCTGAGGAGCGCCGAAACGGTTCGCTCCAGATCATTGTCCTGGCTGAAAGCCTGTTGGAGAACTTGCGCCCGTTCCCTGCTCTCCGCCGCGATGTGTATCGAAACCGTGTTGTAGGGAAAGATGTTTTTGCCCTCGCCTTTTGGCTGAATGTGATCCCGGACGTCGTTCAAGATGTCACGGCGGATTTCGAGGATCTCGGGGCTCCCGGAAACGCCTGAAATTCTGGAGGACCACGACCGCATCTTTGCGGTTATCCAGGAATCAAGTTGTTCGAGTGATCTCATAGGATGCCAAGCTCGCGGGCAGCGGCGACAATTTCGCCGGCAATAGGAGCTGCCGCAGTCCCTCCATATTGTCCGTTTTCGACTAGGACAGCGAATGCGATTTGTTTCCCGTTCTTGGCCCTGTAAGGAGCAAAGCCGATGAACCAGGCATGGGACGGCGCCCTTGCGAGCTCGGCCGTTCCAGTTTTGCCTGCGATGGGAATGGACGACGTATTCAAGACCCTAGCCGTGCCGGAAATCACCACACCCCTCATGTAATCCGCCACTTTATTGGCCAGAGAGAGCGAAAGAAGCGGCTGAGGCGGATATACGCGTGAGTTGGTTTCGTCGATGATCCAGCGGCCCTCCGGCGCGTTGCCGCCATTGGCGATGGTCGCGGCAACCCGCGCCATCTGAAATGGAGACGCGACAACCTGTCCTTGTCCATAGGAGGCCTGTGGAAGAAATTGCTGTAGTTTTTTGGGCGTATTCGGTTGCGCAACGGAGATGCCCAGTTTAGAAGCGGTGTCATACAGCTCTTGGGATCCCACGCTGTATGCACCCAATTGGGCGAAGTAAGCGTTGCAGGAGAAAACGATTCCCTTTTGCAAGTCCACTGATCCGTGCGGCTGGGTGTCTTTGATGTCATCGCGGATCTCGCGCTTCCAGACGAAGTTGCCAACCCGACTGCCAGGCAGACGAATGCATTGATACCGTTGCTGAGCGAGCGATGGATTCTTCCGCAGTGCCGCGATCGCGGTGACGATCTTGAAGGCGGATCCAGGAGGGTACAGGCCGAAGCGGGCTCGATCGAGCAGGTCGCTTTGAGGGATTGCCGCATCCGCGCTGGATTCGAGCGACGCCAGTTGCGTTGGCGATGGCCACGGGTAACTGACCGCTGCCAGCATATCGCCGGTGGAAGGATCCATGACGACCAGTGCGCCTTTCTGCTTGCCTAGCGTGACCAAATGCCGGCTCAATATCTCCGCGGCACGCATCTGGAGAGCAGCGTTCACGGACATGTGAACGTCCCGGGGACGGGACAGAAACTCTTTTACAGCGGGCTTATCGGGCTCATAGCGATGCCGGAGCAGCGGAATCAGGGCACGATAATCGCGCTTGATTCTGACAGTAATCTGGCCGGTTTCCGGGTCGCTGCTCTCTTCGATCTCCGCGACATCGTCATAGCCTTGCAGACGAATGCGAGATGTGTTTTCCTGAAATGCTGTGTTGGTTGCGCCCTGCTTCAGGCGAGTACGGACGTCACCAAGAAGATAAAAAGCCGGCGCACCCAGGGGATAGTAACGGCCGCGACGCTGGGACGTGGCCTGGTCGAGCGCTGCGCCCAGCTTCTGATAGTCGGCACGGTGCGCTTCGATTTGCGACCAATCGCTGCTAGCCAAAGGGATTCCGTTGCGATCGAAGATGGTGCCTTTGGGCAAATCACGCGCAACTTCGAGCAAGCGCGGATTGTATTGGTAGCGGCGGACGCCGTCGCCCTGCATTACCAGGGTGGGACGAATCAGAGTATCATCTGCTTTCGCGACCTGAACCCAACAGAAGCGTGCAACCAGCACTGCGCCGAGCGCAGCCAAAACGGCGCTAAGCGTGCGGACACCAGAAGCAAAGGTGGCTTGCCGATCCTCATTATTAGTGCTTCGCTTATCGCTTTGTGTAGACGTTGACAGGATAATGGCGAACACAACGAAGTTCGCGACCATGGAGGTCCTCCCGTAGCTCAGGAAAGGCGAAACCACTCCCGACAGGGGAATGAGCCCGAGGAGGCCACCGGTTATTAGCATCAACTGATAGGCGGTGATGAGGATGAGACCCAGCACGAGAAAGAACGAATAGGCGTGGGAGGCACGCATGGCAATGCGGAAGCTCCGAAAAATCAAGAATGAGTACAGGAGGTACAGCGCAACGATGCCGGCGAAACCTGCTTCTTCGCCAAAAGCTGAAATGATGAGGTCAGTGTGGGCAGCGGGCATGCTTTGTGGATCGCCCAGACCGAGTCCGGTTCCAGTGGCCCCGCCAGTTGAAAGAGACCAGAGAGAGTCGGCGAGTTGGTCTCCGCCGCGGACGTGATTGTCCCACGGAGACTTCCACATCTCCACGCGCTCGCGAACGGTGTGCGGGTAGCCGGTTGCGTAGCCAACGGCGAATGCCAGAACTATGATCGCCAAACCGGCTGCCGCGAGGAGGATGCGATTCCGTGCGATGCTGTACATGCTCAAGAACAGACAGCCGATTACGAGGGCGGGTCCGAGGTCGCTAAGCCAAAAGAAAAGGGCGACGGAAACAGCTACGCCGATGGCGACAGGCAAAACATAATCTACGCGCGGGACATTCAGCCGGCCTGAAGACGGCGAGCCCTGCCGGTGCTTGAGAAAGCGCAGGGCGTCCCAGTTCTGAGCGAAGTACCCCGCCAGAAAAAATACGATGAGAATGCGGATGATTTCGACTGGCTGGAAGAAGAAGAGATTTACCTTTGCATCGCTGACTCCAGGTCCGGTCCCGAAGAGGCCAAGGCCCACGGCCAGCAGCAAAGCGCCAATCAGCGGCACGTAACTCAACCTGCTGAACTGCCGTTGATAATCGGGAATGCTGAACAGCAGCAAAGCAGCGCATCCTGCGATGATGCCTTCCGTAAAGTCGGCAAAGATCAACGTGTCACGCAAGGGATCGCGCAGGCTGATCATCAGAATCAAACCGAAACCGCACAATGCGTACATCACCGGAAAAATCAGATTGTCGCCCGCGAATCCGCGCAGTCTCCAGGCCAGGTGCGTCAGAAAGAACACCGCGAAAAACAGCAGAACCCAAATGAGGAACTGCCTGTAAAAATCAGCGGGACCGCGGACGCGGAGATGAGGTTTGACGTTGGCGAATTCCGCCGCCGTCAGCAGTGGAACGGTCAGTTCGGTGGCCTGCTCGCGGCCGCGCGACAACCTCTGAAACCAGGCCGGTTGCGGTTGAGAGTCCTGCCGGTGTTCCCGTCGCCGTCGAGCGTCGTCGAGGCGTTGTGGAAAAGAGACCAAACTACGAGCTCTGGAGATATCTGTATCCGTCACGCGCAGTCTGGCAATCGCGCCCACATTGGTGAACACCGCGCCGTGCCTCTTCAGGTTATAGATCCGATTTGCGATGAAATCCTGGTCCGCAGGAGCCGCAATCGTGCTGAAGTACGGCACCAACGGTTGCGGTCCAGTCAGTTCATTAAGATTGAGCGTTGAACTTTGCTCTTTCGCAAGATCGTGGGTTTTGGCCAGGTAGACGAGGCGAAGCCCGGTTGCGATAACAACCGAAGCAGCGATTAAAAAAAGAAGTTCGGTATTTCGAGATGCGGCGCGCGCACGGCTATGATCCGTTAACCGCTGCTGGGAGCGAGCCTCCAATTCTGCGCGGGAGATTTTCATTGGGAAACGGTACTGCCCTGCAGCGCAGACAGACGCTGCTCCACGCGCTGCTCCCCGTGGATCGCCTGCAGACGGTTGAGCGGCGCGTCACCGAACAGTCCCGCGCGTTCGTACAAATCTTCGGCATGGCCGTAGTCCTGCTTCGCCCTGTCCAGAAAGTTACGCTCCTCTTCCGGGTCGTGGGTGAGTCCGCGCGACTGTCGCCACATCCGTTCTGCCCGATGGCGGTAACCGTCGGCGAGCTGCGCTGTCTCACGTTTTCCCACGGGATGGCCGTAATGAGCCGCGTTCTTTAATGCCTCTTCAGCCTTGTCCACGTCGTCGAGTTGATAATCGTAGAGGCTGGCTAAACCAAGATATGGGTCTGGCGAGTGTTTCAGGAGAGCGGCCGCTTCATCGAATTTACTTAACGCAGCATTCAAGCGCTTTTGCCGGACCGACCCGCGGGCGTTATTCGCTTCGAAGCGATCGATGTGTCCTTCGCACAGGCGCAACCGGCCTTCAATGCCGTTGTCACCAGGTGAAAGTTCCAGCGCACGCCCTAGATTATTGCGCGCCTGAACCCATTGCGGCTCGAACACCGCAGGCGCATCACTGTTGCGATACTCGGAAATTATTTCGTCGGCTGCAGCCACCAGGCGTTTCTTGAGCACTCGCTCGGCTCCCCACAGTAGGACGGGTAAATGCGAACGCTTGTTCAGACTTTGATATTGGGTCCAGGCTTGATCCAGATTCGTCAAGCGCTCCGATTGCAGATCGGCTTTCAGCTTTTGTTCGGCATTCCAGAAGTTCACCTGGATAAGGCAGTATACGAAAAGTATCAACAATGGAAGTAGTAGAAATATCGCGAGGCATCCGAGCAGTGGGTGACGGCGCCTAGCTCGCGCAGGAGGCGGAAATACCCGCGGTGCTCTGACGGTATGGTCGTTCGCGACCGATTGCGGAGGCGGTGACGGCGCAGTTCGTACGGTCGCATCAGTGTCAAACACCCCAACAGCGAAGGTTGGCTCGGCCATGACGGGTTGCCCTCTTTGGAAACGGGCAATGTCGTCACTGACTTCGAGCGGCGTTGCATAGCGCCGGGCGGGATCACGTGCCAACATCTTGAAGACGATTCGGCGCAAAGGCTCGGGACACGAAGCCGGGAGCGGTGCAGGCGGATGCGGGGAACGGATGCGGCGCTCTAAGCGTTCTCTTGTGGGTTCCTCGAACGGGAGCCTGTTCGCAATCATCTGATACAGGAGAACGCCTACGGACCAGAGATCGGATTGAACGTCCATATTCTGCGTTTCCAGGCGCTCCGGCGAACAGTAGGCGGCGCTGGCAAAAACGTTGACGGTGTATTTGCGGGTGTGAGTCAGGGCCTTGGCGATGCCGAAATCGAGTACCTTGACGTAGTTCTGCCCGTCAATGCGTATGTTGCGTGGTTTCAAGTCGCCGTGAATGACGCCGGAGAATCGCTTTTCACCGATGGTGGTGGTAAATGCTCCCAAGTTCCGGAGCATGTCGCAAAGCTCGCGCGTTACATGGGCCGCGAAGCGAACGTCTAATGGTCGGTGAGTGATGACGGTTGAGAGATCTTCGCCATGGATATATTCCATGTCGATGAACAGGTCGCCCGAAAGATCACCGTACTTATTGACCTGCACGACCCGGCGATCCACTCCGCTGAGCTGCTTTTGAAGCTCGGCTCCGAGGCGCTCCGCTTCGATAATGTCCTGGTCTTCGGGCTCCGGGCCCTTATAAACGATCTTGAGAGCGATTTGCCTGTTCGCCGCTGTATCTTCGGCGAGGAAAACCTCACCCATTGCTCCTCGCCCGATGAGGCGGATGATGCGGTAAGGCCCGTAGTGGTCGCCGGCGTTCACGGCCGGCCTTTCTGGGAAGAGATGATGCGGATTTTCGGCCGGGTATCCGACTTGCCGGCGAAGGTGAAGGAATTTTGCGTCGCGAGAGTTTCGTCCGGGGCCGGGAGCCAGATAGCTTCAGCGCCATTGCCGGCAATGATGTTGTGAATAACGTGGGCGTGCACGCTTGAGCGCACGAGGATGCCCGGGCGGAGGGAGTCAGGCCGCAATCCGTTTTCGAGAATGAGATTGTTCTCGATGAGGGGGGCTGCCGTGTCAGAGATGACGATGCCCGGGCCGGCATTGTTGTGGATGTCGCATGCGAACATGGCGCTGCGCGCATCACCGCGGAATTCCACGCCGGCGCCATGCGATTCCGCGATGTCGTCCCGCAAAAGCACCACATCACTATTGTTGATGCGAACGCCGATATCAGCGGCGCGAATCTGGAAACCTTCGATGCGAGCATCGCGAAGGCCTTCAGCGGTGATCGACCCCTGGATTATCGCTTTCTGGGCGGGTTGCGCAATCAGAGCTACGCCTTCCTTCAGCTTGATAGCTTCGGTGTACTTACCGGGGCCGACATGAAGGACGTCGCCCGGGCGGGCTCTCGCAAGTGCGTCAGATATCGCACCCGGAGCGCTGACGGCGAGCACCCTGGGCAGTTTCGCCGCCGTCCTTTGTGTCAGAAAAACGTGCGCCAAAAAGCCGAGCGCCGCGCCGAACAATGCGCCATATAGCAGGCATGCCGGTGCGCTTCGGTAGTAAGGCGGCCGGGGGCGAGCCCGAGCGGTATTGGGAATCGCGGACTGTCGCCCCGTCTGCTCGGCAGCAGATGTGTGGGGTATGGCGCCGAGGTCACGCCTTTCTACGGAGCGCTTTCCGAATGATGCCGCGAAATTTTCCCCCTCGACCAAAAGCGCTGAGACGTTGTCGTTGCCGATTTCCGTTGCCGCTGCAATCAGCGCCTGAACCGTGCTCCAGCGGTCACCCGCATTCTGCTCTACGATTTGCAGAATCCTTCGAGATGAGATCGCGTCGCTCAGACCGTCGCTGCAGAGCAGGAACGCAGCATCAGGTTCAAACTCGAAGGCGAATATATCGATGAAAGCGTCATCATCCGGGCGATGCTCTTCTGAACCGACATCGCGATACACCTCATTACGGCGGGGATGCCGCATGGCTTCGGCCTCAGTGAGTTCGCCCTTGTCTTCGCGCTCTCCCACCGGGGAATGATCGCGGGTGATTTTCTCGAGCAGGCCTCGCTTAAGTTTGTATAGCCGCGAATCCCCCACGTGGCCCACCGTCACTCGACCGTTATCGACGACGGCAACGGTGAGCACGCACGACATGCCGCTCCATTCAGGCTTCTCCTGCGCTCTCTCAAAGATTGCGTTGTTCGCTAGAGCGATGGCTTCCCGGAGCCGCTGCTCGATGGTATCCGTCTGGCGCTCGAGACGTGTGCGGATTCTTTCGACGGCTATTTCGGCGGCTTGCTCACCGGCTTCGTGTCCCCCGATACCATCCACAACCAGGAAGAAGCCGCGCATGTCATCGCAATACACACGGTCTTCGTTCTCAGGTCGGACGGATCCCTTGTCCGTCGCTGCCGCGGATAAATGGCGCACATGAGCCGGCGGCACTCTCAGACCTTTCTGCGGACAAAGAGAATAGCGCAGGCCACAAACACAAACAGCAAGATGAGGAAAATATAGCGTGCGGAGTGAAGGCCCGTCATCGCTGTCTTACTGCCTTGAAATCGATCGACAGGACACCGGCTAAGCCGATACGCGCTTTTGACGGAAGTGGCACCTCTACATTGGCATCCACTTCTTCTCCATTGATCCGCTGAATGCTGGGCTGCAAGCGTTTCCCATTCACGGTGGTTCCAAGCGTGCTCAGATCCTTGATAAGGATTTGTCCGGTGGAAGGGTCGCGGCGGATCTGCACATGTTCACGGGAGATATCTTTCTTGGCCTTCAACTTCAGATCGACCCAATGGTCCGGAGAGCCGCGGCCGATCTTGAGAAGGTCCTTGGTCATTTGGAAGGTGTGGGCGCCTGTATCATCCTCATAGGCGAGATTCGCGTAGACGATTCCAGCGGCGCTACGAGTGTCGAGATTGCTGGTCCGTTGTGTCGAACTCGTGAGTGTCTGGCCGTCGCTGCGCCGCCTGCTGACCCGCTCCGTCAAAGTGCCGACCCGGTCTTCTGCTTCAGCGTTGACCGGGAAGCTGGAGTGGATCACGAGGGGATTCTCGCTGGCGTCATCGTCCGTATTTTCGTGGAATTCTATCGACCATTCGCCGAGCGTTTCGTATCTCTTGACGCGCTTGTTTTTTGCTCCGAGCGGAAGTTTCAGCTTCGGTTCGGCAGCTCGATTCAGCTTTGAAAGTCTTTCATTAAGCGCCGTTGCGGTCTCTTCGCGCATGCGCTCTTCCAGGGGACGAAGGCGCTCGAGATCTTCGGTACAGAGATAAACATCGTACACGCTCGGCACTACATAGCTGTAGTAGGTCGGGCACATCCCCCCTTCCATTTCCTCGAGAACAAAGGTGACGATCTCTTCGGGGGTAACGCGGAGAGTTTGTTCCTGCGGCATTCGGACACCCTGATTTTAGTAGATCTCGTCTTGTACGATCACCGCCGGGCACACTATCGAATGGTTCAAGCCGAACGCACGTTTGAAAACTCCACTTGCCTAGCGCACATTCGGTACGCGCGACACGTCGTTCTCTGCCGGAACGGTACCAGGGGATTGAAGCGCGAAGTGCGAGAGCGCGAACGCAGCTTTGAGGAAGTTTGCTGGTGGCCCGCTTCCGAAAGATTGGCCGCGAAAGACGCCGCTCACGTCACGCAATAACGGACTTCGCGACGAATCGCGGGATGCTGTTCAAGTTCGCTCGAGGACGTTTGGGAGCCGTTATTGCATTTTCGCCGCGAGATGCTTTTTAGCTCAACTGCTGAACAAGATTCGCGCGCGGCTGCGTCGGCGTGCTCTGGCTAGCGGCACTGAAGATTTACAACCAGTGAGAGCTCACGCCGACGATCAATGGACCTAAGATGCGCTTCCTAACAAAAGAACAAAAGATGCGCTTCCTACAAAAGTAAACGCTGTGAATTTGGGGCTTCCGCAAAGCAGGACCTCCTCAAGAAGCGAATGGCACATTAGCGGCACAAAGACTAGCGCGAATCTCGAACGGACCATGTGTATTTTGTTGATGCACCGTTCTGCGGATTCTGAGAAAAACGCGTTTGGCCCGTGCAGACTAGCGCGGCTGTTACTTATTTATGAGGACCATAAACATGGTAACTGTCTATTCGTCAGCGATTTAGTGGTGCGGAGAGGGGGACTTGAACCCCCACGATGTTACCCGCTAGCACCTCAAGCTAGTGTAAGGCTGTCACGGGCCGCCACCGGCCGTTTAAGTTGTTGATTTACAGACGAGGGCCGGTCCCCGGCGGTGCAGTCCGGGCGCCTGCGTAAGGTCCAAATAAGGTCTAAGACCATCTACTTGCAAAGTTTGCCGTGATCGCGTTTGTCGGCGTTGATTGGGCGGGACACGGATCGTTGGCATCGATCCGAAGTATCACGCTTGGCAGTAGGGGTGATTTTCCGCGTGTCTGTCACTTCGTGGCGGAGGACGGATTTTTGCCGACCTCTTTCCCTAATCGAGGCCGTCGGATTTCGGCGAAGCTTCTGTAATGACTCACCAGTCGTCCAGGAGAACCGAGATGAGCGTTCCGCGCAAGATCCAGTGGGAACAGTCACCGCCACCTGCCAAGCCGCGCCAGATGAGTATTGTGTTCGAACCGAACGGCCTTCGCAACCCCCACCGAATGTTCGACCGTCCATCGCCGCCAGAATGGCGTCAGGAATTTGAGACACTGCAGATCCCTTCGATACGTACGCTTCAGCGCCGCATTGGAACGAGTGGTTCACGTAGGCCGCATCCGAGTGACTGCCCACGACGATTATGCGTATGACAGGAAGCTCTCTTTGGAAATGGCCTGCGGCTTGGAAGCCGTTTAGAACGGGCATCGAGATATCCAGAAATACGATATCGGGATGCAATGCCTCAGCCGCCTAGATTGCCGCAGCCCATCTCCGACCTCGTCAATCACCTCACAGGTTTTCTCCACGATGCCGCGAAGAATGTGACGCATGCTCGGATCATCGTCGGCGATGATCACACGATAGCGCGTTGGCTTATTTGCCGGCTGCATCGTAGTAGGCGTAGCGCTGAGTTACTCAGGTGAGACCGGTCCAGCTGTGAGTTCCTAGGCCTCGCAAAATTCCTAGCGGCTGTTATGCTCCGTGGAATACGCGTCAGTAAGTGGCGAGCATGCTCGGCAAGACACGAGGCTCTCGTCCGCCGGAGAACAAGATTAACTGGTTTGTAGCCGCTCCGCTGCGGGGCACGTGCAGGTTGCGACCTGCTCACCCGCTTCAAAACCTATTCGCCTGGTGTTTCGACTTGGTCCTGCGAGCGGATTCTCTCTCCACAGCGCAGACATACCATCTCCGCGCCGGAAATGGTGGTCTGTAGGCCTTCATGCTCCAAGATGTATTGCGGCGCGTCCTGTGACATCGCCATCAGGCCCCCACAGCCCACATGTGTGCTGGTTTCTGTAACGATCCGTATAGTTTCCATACTCAATTTCTCATTATCATTCGAGCCCTAACCGATCCGCAGATAAAGCAGGGACGCAGGTGCGCCGCCGTTGTTGATGTCAGGGATAATGGCTAGTTCCAGGACAACGACGTCCTCCAAGCTCACGCGGTAATCTTCCACTTCTTCTCTTGATCCCTGCGGACTGAATGTCCACTGCTGCCGAAGAATCTCTCTTCGTTCCCCTCCAGCAACGCCATAGCGCAGTGCGAATTCCTGTGTTCTCGCGAGCCGCGACTCCCTGAAAATAAGTTGAATGTGCCTGATATTTGTTGGCCCGCTAAACGTGATTTGAATGATCTGTGGGCCGGGCTCTCCGGCGCGCCAGCCGGTTTCGCTGTCGGGATCGAGGACGTTCTCTACGGGTGCGTCGGCGGCTTCAGAGCTCACGCCGGTCCCGGCGATTACCTCAAGTCCAAACCACTTATTTCTAAGAGAAGTAGCAGGGTGACAGTCGTGTCCCAGAATGGTTTTCTGCACCGTTATTCCCTCGCTCGCCTGGCACACATCCCATTTCTAAACGCGTCGTCCACTACGTTGACGCCGGAAACAGATTGGGTTGTACTAATCTCGTTCGCACCACCTCAACCTCGCAACTAGGTTCGGGTGTCGCTTGGGCGAAAGGCGTTCTCCCGTCAGCAGAGATCTTCGGAAGGTGCCGGACGCCCTCTTTCGTGTAATTCATCATCACGCCGAAGTGTCTACCGATCGGATTGTCACACGACGCACAGAATCGCGCCCTGATTAGCGCACGGAGGAAATATCACGCATGCAGCGTCTACGCACCCACGCCGTCGGACTTACCGTCGTCGCAGCCGCCCTGGTCCTTGCGAAGCTGTCTGGGGACCCCATCCCGGTCCGGCACCCACAGGGTTCGTCGCACGGGTTTCTTGCTCTGAGAACGCTTGAAGGTATCCGCATCGCCACTGGCGACGCGACTCAGATCGTGCATGCCGACCGCGTCACGTCACGCATCATCCTGCGCTTTCGCGACGGCTCAACAGACGAAGACGTCACCGTCTTCTCCCAACGCGGTGTCTTCCGTCTTATCAGTGACCACCACATTCAACGCGGGCCCTCGTTTCCGAAACCCATGGGCATCCTCATCAACGCGTCCACTGGGCAGATTACGTCTCGTACAGAAGACGGAAAACTGAGACAAGATCATCTCGACCTTCCACCGGCGTCTCAAATGGACGTCCGCCGAATCTCCTGATGAATGTTCTTCCCTCAACGGCTGAAACAAGGCTCTCCTTTGTCGCTCCAGGCGAGAAGCCACGGCTCATCCATGTTCCGTCAAGCCCGCCGGCGAAGTTCCCTTTGTCATCGGTGAAAGCAAGCGAAAAGCCGTTGACTTTGTGCTGCATGTTGAACTCGGGCATCACCGGAGTAGTTGCCCCTATTATTGGGAAGCAGCCCCCGGACTATCACATCTGGATTCTTCCGGGGGTTTCACCGGCATTTATTCGCGAAGAGGGTCCGCTCTACGAAGGCGGCCCCATCTCGCGAATCGAACAAATCAGCCCCGAATTCCTGCATTAGCTCAGACTCCGGGATGTCCTCCACGCTCGCCGATTTCCGATAGAGCTGTGGCTCAACTGTGGAGTCTTCGGGGGCTTTCCTGGCGCGAGTGGATCACACGAACATGTCGCAGAAGTTTGGACGATGAAGTCTTCGGAAAGGCAGCCCGCCTCGCGTTTTACTATTGCCTCGCGGTATCCCCGGCCGTTCTGCTCCTGCTTCTCCTGCTTAAACTGCTCGCCGGAACCGGATCTGAGTTGCGCAACGTACTTCTCGATTCCTTTCAACAAGTCCTGCCGCAGGAAGTCTCAGCACTGATCGCAAAAACAACTGGTGAGCTGAACTCGAGAGCCACGGTGGGAATTGGGGGTTTATCGGCGGCGTTAGGCGCAGGTTGGGCAACTCTAAACGGAAGGTGGGCCATGATCGCCGACCTCAACAAAGCGTACGAGGTCGAAGAGAACCGCCGTTGCTGGAGAGTCATACTCACGGTTTTCGCATTAACAACTTCCTTGGAAGTCATGGGCCTGATCACCCTCGGTGCGATGCTCTGTGCCGCCTGGGCCGGGACCATGATCGCCGAGCATCTCTGCGTGCATGCTCCATCCCCGCTTCTCTGGCGTATGATCCAGTGGCCGCTGATCGTAATGCTGCTTCTCTTCTCGTTCGCTTCGCTGTATCGCTTTGGCCTAACCTAAAAGATCGAAGATGGCAATAGAGTGTACCTGGAGCGGCGGTAGCAACCACGCTGTGGCTGGTTTCTACGCTGTTGCTGCGAATCTATGACGAGCAATTCAGCTCTTACCAGAGAATCTACGGTCCGCTGAAGCCCGCCGCTGTCCTTCTGCTCTGGTTGTATTTCACTGGCCCCGCAATCCTCATCGGCGGCGAGGCCAACTCCGAGATAGAGAAGGCCGCAACGGAGGCGGGTGATGCAGACGTGAGGAGACCTGAAGAGCGACGCAGTGGGGGGACTGCTTCGCAGGCGGATGCGATGTGAAGCCACACCTTCGCCCGGATAGACTCGGCCCAGGAGTAACATTACGTGTGCTCTATCGAATCTGCAGGTTCTCGGTAAGCGCACGGTGAGCCGCTCACCGTCGCTCACCGTACGCTTACGTCTCACCTGCCGATCGCTCACCATAAAAGTCGTCTTCGACTTGTATGGCTTCCCCCTCCCTAGGACCCGGGAATTCTAATTGTCCCTGCCGGAAGTTAATTGTCCGCGATCAGGACCTAGCGTGATAGGCCGATCGGGTCACCTGAAGAAGATTTGGTTCCGAGCCGAACGCGAGATTGAACATAAACGGAGGCCCAACTCCGTAGTATAATCCCGAGCGGCGAGGTCATGCGCACTCGGCCAGAGGCCACGACGAAATCCGACCTGCCTATTGAGTCGGCTTCTTACTTCAGCACGTGAAGTACTGAAGCGGGCATCGGGCTTGGCATCCGGGCCGGAACCTGCAAATCGGGAATCGGTTTCGCTTGAAAGAGCCGCCGCGTGATTTTGGCAGTGCGCCTGGCCCACGTATTGGCACGTTCCGCCGAGCACTATCAGTCGCTATACCTGTGCTCGCATACATCTGCCGGTACAACTTAGAGATAAAGACAAACGCCAAACGAGCACGCAAGGTTGGGGTGCAGGCGGATCGCTTCCAGATTGCAGACAGGCTGTAAAAGTCGTCCCAGACACGTTGGGTCGTGGCGCGCATTTCCTCCGAGTTCATCGTCGGATGTGGCATGAACATCTTGGGTCTTTTATCGGGCGGGATTAGCCAGTAGCGTGTGATCGAAATCCCTTCTATCTCAGGCGGGTGATCGCCCAGACTCTTCTCCCAACGCTCGAAATCGACTGTGCCACAGAATGGTGTGAGCATGACGAACTGAGCGAAGGCGATCCCCGACCTTTGCGCCAGGTCCTGCGTTGCCGGGAACGTATCTTGGCGATCGGTCGGCAGGCCGAAGATGAACGATCCGAGGACGTGCACACCATGTTCCTGGAATCGGCGAAGTCGCTGAACCAGGCTTTCACCCGACAGATTGAAGTCTTTGAACACGGCCTTCAGCCCCTCGGGCGTAACGGACTCAATGCCCACCAGTGCGCCGAGTATGTGCGCCTTGTGCATGGCTTTAAGGAAGTCGGTATCTTCAGCGGCTTCCATCGTGATCTGGGTGAAGAACACCATGTCTTTGGGAAGATCTGCGAGACGATCCATCAACTCGAAGCGCTCGGCCCGCATTGCCCTCAAGCCCGCAACCCTAGTGGCGTTGTTCTGCCGTTCCGCGAGTTCGATGTCGGTGAGGGAAACAGGGTAGAAGTTATCATCCGCAAGTGCGATGAACCGGAAACCTCGGCGGCGGAGCTCGACGATTTCGTCGATTACCGGATCGGATGGTCTTTGCCGCGGACGTTGACCATCCGTGCGCCAGACAGAACAAAAAGAGCAATGTTTCGCGCACCCTCGGACAGTTTGCACGGAAGCCCACATGTATTTCGAAGGATCGAGTAAGTCCCAACGAGCGGCTTTGAAGTCCATGGCATCAACACGGCCACCGTCATAAATCCGCTTGCGCTGGCCAGCAACGTAGTCGCGAAGGGCCTCACCCCAGGCCAGATCTCCATCTCCGCGCACGACACAATCGGCCGCGCCTCTCTCGAAGGCTTCTTCCGGAAACAGCGATGCGTGGATACCACCGAACGTAACAAACGCCCCGCGTTGCTTCGCAAGACGACCGATCGCGTACCCACGAAGCGCGTTTCCCGTGTGGATGCCGATCCCCACGGCGTCACCAGCCTTGATTGTCTGCAAATCGAGCGCTTCGAGCGTCTCGTCACAGAGGATCGGGCGCTCAAATTCTGGAGGCGTTGCAGCGGCCAAGACAAACAGCCAGCGCGGGGTGATTACCGCTGTCCCGAACGCTGTATCGCTCGGATTTATTAGATGAACTCGCAACTTGGTCCGTCTCCGTAACTGCAAGCTGACCCGCGACTGATACACGGGAACACCACAGGTCGAATCGGCGGACGGACAGACGTCAGTGAAGCTGTCGCGCGAAGGAACTCCTGCGCATGCCGCACTCTGTGCGTGCCCGTCCGTGGGCCTTGCAACTCGAATGTCACGTCGTCACTGTACCCCCGCCCTTTTACGATGAACGTCGATCCGGCGCTTGCAAGAGTTGCGGGCGTGCGCTGAGAAATGTACCGTTTTGAGTAAGGCACTTGCAAAATTAATGGTGTTGGTGTGAGTTGGGTGCAATTATAGAACAAAAGAATGAGAAATGTTTGAAGGGAGGGCCATTACCTTGTACTCTGTTGTTTCCAGACAAACAAAAAACAAGGAGCAAGCCCTCAGATGCAGAGTACCCCACGCGAACAATTGCAGCAGTTTTCACACATTTTGCAAACGGTGTTATTCGAGCGCCTGGAACTGGAGTTAGGTCCGTTATCGGAGAAAGCACGTTTGCTGGTAGCGGTGCTGAGCCGATTACCGTTGTCGCGCTGGATGGCGCCCCAGCGCGGCTGGCCAGGGCGTCCCGTCAAGGACCGGCAAGCGCTGGGAGCGGCTTTTCTGGCCAAAGCCATTTATGGGCTGGAGACGACGCGCCAACTGCTGGAGCGGCTGCGCAGCGATGGCCAGTTGCGTTGTTTGTGCGGCTGGAACACGGTGCGGCAAATCCCGCATGAATCCACTTTCTCGCGCGCCTTTGCCGAGTTCGCGCGCAGCGAACTGCCGCAACAACTACACGCCGCGCTGATTGCCGAGACCCAGAAGGGTCGGCTGATCGGCCACATCGCACGGGATTCGACGGCGATTGAAGCACGCGAGCGCTTTCCGGCAAATCCGCCGCCTAAGCCTGTTCGCCGCAAGCACAAGCGCGGTCCCAGGCCCACGCGCCATACGCCGCGCGCCCCACGCAGCCGCATCGAGCAGCAGCGCCGCCTGCCGGTGTCCGAATGCTGGCTGAACTGCCGCGCCACTGCAGCCTGGGTGTGAAGAAGAGCAGCAAAGGCCATCAGCAATACTGGCGCGGTTACAAATTACATCTCGACGTAGCCGACGGACAGATCCCGATTACGGCGCTGCTCACAGGAGCCTGTCTGCACGACTCGCAAGTGGCCATCCCGCTGATGACACTCACTTCGCAACGTGTGACTTACCTGTATGACCTGATGGATGCCGCCTATGATGCCAACGAGATCGACGCTCATAGCAGAAGTCTCGGGCACGTTCCGTTGATTGCGCGAAATGGTGCCGCGGTGCCGATTTCCAAACTCCAGCAGGACAGCTTGCGCCGTTATCATCCGCGGAGCCAAGCGCCCACACATTATGCTCGCAAACGGCTTCCCTTCACCCCGGCTCAGGAGCAACGTTTTGAACTGCGCACCATGGTCGAGCGCGTTTATAGCCGCTTGAAGGACGAGTTCGGCGCGCGCTTCATCCGCGTACGCGGAGCCGGCAAGATCATGGCGCATCTGATGTTTGGCGTGCTCGCTCTCACTGTCGATCAATTACTCAAACTCACCGGCTAGCGGCCAACGCTCTTTCTGAAATCCATCGCGCCGGCGTCGCCGCAGTCGCGGCGTGCGCACTTTTGCCGCTGACCGCCAAACAACCCCTCCACGTCACGCCAATCGCACACATTCACAGCCAATCTCAGAATGTCAACACTCTTAACACGCTATTCTCGGCCACTTTTGCAAGTCGGTGGAGTAACTCCGCATAATTGTTGTCTGCACTTGGATTTTTCCATCTATTGCAGCTTGCTATTTATCCCTTGACGGTCTTTCTGCGAGCCCCCGACTTTATGACTGAGGCGTTTCTTTCCGCCCTGCGTTGCCTTCCAACGGACGATGGAAAAAAGTTGAGAGGGTCACGGAGGTTTTGCAGCTCACGGTAATAATAAAGTGGCGAAGGACGTTTTCCGTCGTGCCCGAGCTTTTTTAGAAAGGCAATCTCTTCCTCGGTGATACCCGCGCTAAGTTTCGTATCGTTGAGAAATTCCTTCAGTCCTGGCTCCAGTTCAAAAGAGAGTTCGGGGTCTGCTTCCCGAAATTCGAGCTTCTTGACGTAGCTGTGAGTCAATCTGCGATTCAGTACGATCTCCATGCCGAAGCTCTCGAATTCGATATCCCAGCTTTCGATCAGAGGATCGAGAAACGATATGCAGTTTTCAACCGAAACGTGGAAGACATCCGTATCCAGGAACTCAAGAATCAACACTTGTGTTTCTTCGTAGCTCTGCTTGCCTACTCGGGCAACGCGGTGAATCCACTTTTCGTCTTCAAGCTCTTCTTTCGCCACTCGCTTCGCCACATCGAGAAGTTTTTGGGTGATGAAGCGTTCAAACTCGCCGAACGGCTCCCGCTCGAAGATATTGGTGATCTGTTTCTTTTTCGTGGCGGCGCATTTCCGGAGAATAAGCTGGCGGAATTCCTGGAAGAGGGGCCGTGGCGGATCTAGAACTTTCCGTTTGAGTTCTTCCCTTCGCTGCGTGTCGGCCAATCTTGCCAGCTCTTTGCTGGAAAGCTTCAGAAATTTGGCGATCTTCTCGTAGATGTCGGTCCGATCCGGCGCGGGCGGCGTTTTTTTCTTGGCCAGCAACTGGGAAATGTAGGATTCCGTTACTCCGGCCGCAACAGCAAGATCGCGCTGCTCGATTCCAAGTTCGTCTAAACGATGTCGAATCACAGAGGCAATGTCCACGGCCTGATCCTCTGCGCTTAACCGCACGTGATTAAGCACAGTTGCAGTCTAACCCAAACGCGGCTTGACAAGCAAAGATACTTAACTTAATATAGTTAATGACTGAGCACTCCCGCCCGCTCTTCTGATTTCTGAACTAAGTCAGTCATCAGGACCCCTTCCTCTTAGCCAACCCAACAACCAGGAGGTTGCCATGTTCAACCTTGCACACCGCCCCCTTCAATGTGGTTTGAGCCGCGGTCGCAGTTTCGACCCATGGGACGGTGTCCCGAGGCAAGCCGGCTCTGCAGAATGCAGCTTCCATCATCTCTCCCCTGCTGACGACCGAGGCCATGGTCTGCGGGATCGCAGAACAGGTGGAGAAGTAGATACTCGCCCCGCGGCGAGAGGATAGAGATGGACAAAAGACTGACCGCTAAAAGACTGTTGAAGCGACATAACCGCCACGAATCCAGTGCTCTGAATTGGGCCAAGCTTTCGAAGCCGGACTTGAGAACACCTGAACGCATTAGGGCCGAAAGAGAGGCCAGCCGCCGTGCTACGAACGTACCGGGCAAAGCGAAGGTTTAGATCATGATTCCCATAGCAGGAGTGCTGCTCTGCGCACGTTGTCCACACTGCAGATCCATCGACTTCAGAAGTGTGGGCATCCGAAACTTCGTTGAACGAGCTTTCCACTGGCTCCTTCAGCCCTGCCGGTGCTCCCTTTGTGGGAAGCACTTCCTCCTATTCCGATGGCAAGTCTCGGTCGCACAGCCAGCGTGACTGTCGGCCGGAAAGGCGCTAGCAGCCACAGGCAGGTCCTGCCATACAGAAGAATTCGAGAAAGGAATCCACAATGTCCACTGCGATCTTGAATCAACAGCCGGCGAGTCCGGCAGTCCAGTCTTTCAAGACTCTGGACGAGATGGTTTGGCGCGCATGGCTTGACCGTAACTCGGCACAGGAGAAACACGACCGTATGGTGCGCACGGACATTGCGAGATGGTTTTGCATCGGCCTATTATTTCTGACAACCATTGGATCATTTCAACACGCCTTCGTGTACCCGACCGTAGCCGTGAAGGTGGTCCAATTCGTCCTTACCATAGGTGCAATCGCCTTCGCTTGGACAGCCATTCTCTCTCGCCGCTACATCCTGGCTGTCGGGTTCATGGCAGTCGCCCTGTTGTTCAACCCGTTGCTCTCCAGCCTATGGCTATTCCGCGGCGGCTGGCCGTTTCTTTTGCTGAGCACACTGCCGTTCATCCCCTCCGCTCGCCGGGGGAAGCACGACGATAAGTCGGCGGCAAGTTTGCCGGAGGTGTCCCATGCTAAATGATCCAGGTCGAATTGCACAGGTTGTGAATCATCCTAAGTTTCAGTCAGGAGATCAGGTGGTGCTTACAGAAGGACCACACAAATTCGTTTGGGGAACGTTCTTGCGCCTCAAGGATGATGTCGAGTGGGCTGCGATCCAGCAGTCAGACGGACAGATCCGGAGCCATCCCGTCGAATGGATGCAGAACTACCCGAGCCCGAAGAAAGCACAGGAATAGAATCATGTCCAACTTTTACATTGTTCAAAGAAATGGAATTCCAGCGCTATGGCAGCTCGACCCAGATCGCAAATCAGATGGATCATCGGTCATTAGAGTGCCCACCACCCGACTGCGTCCCAGTGCGGACTGTCCGGGCAGTTAGTGCGGCAGTAGCGCCGCCGCCTAATTTCAGGCGAGTCATTTTCTTCTGCAGACAAAAACGTTTAATAGCCAATTGGAGGCTTCAGTATGAATATCCGACCACTGCACGACCGGATAGTTGTTAGACCCGTCGAGACCAGCAGCACTGCCGGGGGACTCTTCATCCCGGACAACGCAAAAGAGAAGCCCCACGAAGGCGAAGTGGTCGCGGTGTCCCGAGGCAAGCGCTTGAAAGACGGGAGTCTAATTCCGCTGGATGTGGGGGTGGGCGATCACATCCTCTACGGCAAATATACCGGCAGCGAGATCAAACTGGCTGGCGAGGAGTATCTGATCGTGCGCGAAGACGAAGTACTCGGCGTCTTGGAAGGCGCTGAAAAGCCGGCAACGAAGGTTGCATAGGCGGAAGAGGAAACCATATGGCAGCGAAAAAGATTATCTACAGTGAGAACTCCCGGCAGGCGATTTTGCGGGGCGTAAACCAACTAGCGGATGCGGTGAAGGTGACGTTGGGACCAAAGGGCCGGAACGTGGTCATCGAAAAGAAGTTCGGGGGCCCAACGATCACAAAAGATGGTGTCACCGTCGCCAAAGAGGTCGAGTTGAGAGATCCGCTCGAGAACATGGGCGCGCAACTCCTTCGTGAAGTCGCCTCCAAGACCAGCGATATCGCGGGCGATGGCACGACGACGGCCACGATCCTCGCGCAAACGATTTTCCGAGAGGGCGTGAAGTCGGTCGCGGCGGGAGCAAATCCGATGGCGCTGAAGCGCGGGATTGAGGCCGCTGTAGAGGCAGTCGTCGAGGAATTGAAGAAGGTTTCATCCCCTGTCGAGGGCAACGAAAAGGTTGCGCAGGTCGGGACTGTTTCGTCCAACGGCGATGCCGCTATTGGAAACACCATTGCGGAAGCGATGCAGAAGGTTGGCAAGAACGGCGTCATCACGATTGAAGAATCGAAGACAATGTCAACTGAGCTAAGCACTGTTGATGGTATGCAGTTCGATCGAGGTTATCTATCACCCTACTTCACGACAGATGCGAATCGAATGGAAGCCGTTTTGGAAGATCCCTACATTCTGATTCACGAAAAGAAGATCTCCAACATGAAGGATTTACTGCCCCTACTGGAGCTAGTCGCTCGAGCGGGGAAACCGCTGTTGGTGATATCGGAAGACGTGGACGGTGAGGCGCTAGCCACGCTGGTGGTGAACAAGTTGCGCGGAACTTTGAACGTTTGTGCCGTGAAAGCTCCTGGCTTTGGAGACCGGCGTAAGGCCATGCTGGAGGACATCGCAGTTCTCACGGGCGGTAAAGCGATAGCAGAGGAGACAGGCATCAAGCTTGAAAAGCTGGGCCTCGATGATCTTGGCCGGGCGAAGCATGTGACCGTAGACAAAGACAATACGACCATTATTGATGGCGCCGGCGGCCAAAATGCCATTGCGGGTCGCATCAAGCAATTGCGCGCTCAAATCGAGGAGACCACGTCGGATTACGATCGCGAGAAGCTGCAAGAGCGCCTGGCGAAATTAGCGGGCGGCGTGGCAGTGATCAAGGTTGGCGCGGCAACCGAGATGGAGATGAAAGAGAAGAAGGCTCGGGTAGAAGACGCATTGCATGCGACGCGCGCAGCAGTGGAAGAAGGTATCGTGGCCGGAGGTGGCGTGGCCTTGCTGCGGGCCGCCCATGTTCTCGATGCTCTGAATTTTGCAGGCGATGAGAAGACCGGCGTCGCAATCGTCAAGCGTGCTTGTGAAGAGCCAGCTCGTCAGATTGCCAATAACGCGGGGCGTGAAGGCGCCGTCGTGGTCGACAATATCCGATCCCAGGGCGATGTCAACTACGGCTTCAATGCTGAGACGGCGCAATATGAGGATTTGCTAAAAGCGGGCGTGATCGATCCCACCAAGGTGACCCGTTCAGCGCTGCAGAATGCCAGCTCGATCGCGTCGCTGATGCTGACGACGGAAGCCATGGTTTGTGAACCGCGCGAGAACAAATACGCGGCTTCGTGGAATGCTCGAGAAGGCTCCGACTTCGGCGAGTAGGACTCTGCCGTTTCGGTTTGTTTTGCACCGCACGCGATTTCGCCCGCGGCCTCAAGCGCAACCGCTTCTTTGTATTCCCGATTGATTTAGCGATCGGGAATCTTAGAAGCGCAAAGGGCGCGGCTGCGCGCAGCCAGACAGCAAAGGAACTCGCCAGATCCTTGGGTGGCGCGCCCGATACCGCGACCGTTTTGCGCGTGTTCCTCAATACTTTACTCACAGTGAAATCTGAGAACAAGCGTCGTCTCGGTCAGGCACACCCCGTGAAAGGAATACGACAATGAAGAAATTTCGATCGATCAACAAGTTGTCCTTGCTGGCTCTGGTTCTCTCGCTCTTGCTATCCGGGGCCGACCTTTCCACGTACCGCGGCTTTCAATTTGGAATGGGCCTGAACGCCGCCGTGAAGCATTCTGGAATGGATGTATCCGAAGTGACAACGATCCATCAACGTCCAGCGCGGATTCAAGAGTTGACTTGGAATCCCGGACGGTTTTCCGGCGCCTTCCGTGATACGGATCCGGTCGAACAGGTTGTGTTCAGTTTCTACAACGGACAGTTATTTCGGATGACCGTCGATTACGACAACGAGAAGACCGAAGGGCTCAGCGTCCAGGACATGATGGACAGTATCTCGGCGAAATACGGTACAGCTCTGCGTCCGGTTGTAGAGACTTTGCTTCCATCAACCACCTTCAATGAAGGCGTGACCGTCGTAGCTCGCTGGGAGGATGCGGATTACTCATTCAATCTTGTGCAATCTCCTTACGGGTCGAGGTTTGGACTGATTGCTTTCTCCAAACGCCTCGACGGCTTAGCTCAGGCGGCAATCGTTACCGGAATGCACCTGGACGAACAAGAGGCTCCTCAGCGCCAAAAGGTGGAGGAGCAGAATGCTCAAGATAAGTTAGACCAGACCCGGCTCGTAAACAAACCGCATTTCCGCCCGTAACACAGCGAAGCCCTGAACTCCACAGATCGTGAGGAAAATAACTTCACACTGTGTCATGAGCGGCTCACGTTGTCATGCGAGTCGGCTCCGGCCTTCTGAGGTTGCACGTCAAGTTCACTCAGTCCCCAATGAGACGAGCCATGCCGCCGCAATCTGAGGTTGCTGAAGAAATGGAAGGCAACCGTTGAGCATATCTTAATAAATTACGGAAGTATTACGAGCCCCGAGCGAAATTTCTGTTAGCGTAGAGATGCGATATCCTGGGATGCCCGCGTGAGCACAATCTGATCGACATAGCTGAACCACAGAGAATAAACTGGACCAATAGTGTTGTTTTCGGGCTTCTCCACGGCGGAGCCCTAGCCGCGTTGTTCATGTTCAGCTGGCACGCCTGTGCGGTCGCCGTTTTCCTCTACTGGATGACGACCGGCCTTGGCATCAGCATGGGCTACCATCGGTTGCACACGCACCGGTCCTATCAGGTGCCTTTGGCTCTCGAGTATTTCTTTGCTGTTTGTGGCACATTGACGCTCCAAGGCGGCCCCATTTTCTGGGTTGCCACGCATCGAATCCATCACCAGAAATCCGATCAACCCGGCGATCCGCACTCACCTCGCGATGGCGGGTGGTGGGCTCACGTTGGCTGGCTTCTTGTCGGAGAGAGCAAAAATAGCAATACTCCGTTAATGGCTAAATACGCGCCTGATCTGGCCAAAGATGCGTTTTACGTCTGGCTGAACAACTATCATTGGGTTCCCCTAATTGTGCTTGGACTCCTCCTTCTCGCCATCGGCGGTGTTCCATACGTGCTTTGGGGCATCTGCATCCGGGTCGTCGTCGGGCTCCACTCTACCTGGCTGGTCAACTCGGTTACGCACATGTGGGGCAGCCGCCGATTCGCTACCCATGATGATTCCCGGAACAACTGGTGGGTCGCCCTCATCACCTCCGGCGAGGGGTGGCACAACAATCATCACGCCCATCCCACATCGGCGCGGCATGGACTCGTCTGGTATGAGTTTGATCTGTCCTGGATTCAAATCAAAGTCCTGAAGTTCTTCGGTCTGGCGAAATCGATCCGGGTAGCGAAAGTCAACGGCGTGCAGGCCGAACGGGAAGCGGCGTAGGAAGTTGCGGCGAGTGCCACAGATATTCTCGGAGCGCAGGTGATTCAGCCACTCGCGAGCGAATTCATGTAAAGCAAACGGCGCGAGTTGTGGTGCCCATCGGGCCCTCTTTCGGCATGAACGGACTCGGCTTTTTGGCTTCACCTGATCTGGTTAAGTTTCTCGATTGGGCAGTTTGACAATTAGCACTACTTCACTTATAGTAGTTATGGCAGTACATTCTTGCACGGCCTGCAGATCATCTGAACTAAGTCAGGTTCTTTGACACCTAATCTCTTAGCGAACTTGAATAAGAGTTGAAGTGGCTTTTGGGTCAGAACGGACACGAAAGCGCATCATCTTATTTGCGAGGGAGGCAGATTTCAACCTCGCGCCGAAATCGAAAGGATTCGGGGGCGAACGTCACAACGACTCGCCTTGGTAATGATCGACATGTCTATTCTAAGTTGGATTCTTCTCGGAAGGGCCCCACAAGTACGTGCCTGGGATATTCCTAGGGTTGAAAGATGACGTGGAATGTGCCGCTATTAAAGAAACAAATGGAGCAGCAACAGCAACAGCCATCCTGTGGAGTGGATGAGTAGCGGTACAGGGCCCCGTTTTTGCGGATCCTCAGAAGGAAGTAAGAAAGAAGTAATTTCATGCACAAATTCGGTTCAGTCATAACGCTTGCAATTGTTTCCGCCGCTCTCATTTATGCAGCTAAGAAGTTCCCACTGACTGCGGCGTCCATTGTTCCCGCAGCGAAAGGTTCAGTTGAGGTCGGGAAGGATCGCAACGGCAATACAGAACTGAAGCTAAAGGTTGAGCATCTCGCAAATCCGACGAGCCTCTCACCTTCGCGGGCTAACTATATCGTCTGGTTGCAAGACAAAGGGTCCGGACCGGAAAATCGGGGAGAGCTCAAAGTGAATGGAAAGCTGGAAGGTACTTTTCGCACGGTAACGCCGCTGAAAAATTTCGACGTATTTGTGACAGGCGAGAACGATGGCACCGTGAAGTCGCCCTCCGGACCCGAAGTGCTGCGAACCACCGTGTCGAAGCCCTGAATTCCGTAGACTGCGAGAAAACAATGATAGACAGGATTCGCGTGGGCACGATGCTCGTCGCAGACGACACCCGTATGCCCGCAACATTGGTCGTCGGCCGCGAGCACTATTCAGCAGGTTGGTCATCCATCATTAAATTCACTAGCGCCGAGCTGGGCAGGGCACTCGAAAGTGCGGGATGGACATTCTTTTACATGGCGGGCGAGATTTGCACCAGCGGGTTCGGCTTCAACGACCGGTCCCGGACAGCTCGCGCCGTGGCGCGCGTGGTCAATGCCGTGAGGCGGGAGAATTGCAACTGTTTGGAGATTACTCAAGTGAGAAAGCGGTCATTTCTGGGTTTGTCCTACACGAGTTTGGTCGCTCATGCCAGACACATTCAGAGGAATCGAAGCTTTCACGATGCATCCAACGTTCCGGCAAGGATTCCATTTCGTTCGCGTGAGTGGCTGTACGACCGGCCCATTGCAGTTCGGGGCAAATCTCTGCTCGCCGGCGAAGCCCTCCAGACTTGGGAAAATGAAGGCGGCTCACGTGCCTGAATTATCTACCGATTGTTGGTTCAATGGCCAGTGGACAACTGGACACGAAAAGTCCACACAAGCGCTTGAGCACTCCGCAAACTGCGCCGTGGAACTACATGATTCACCACGCGAGAAATGTTGTGCTGCATGACACCGGATACATTCCGAACGGCGGAGTCTTTCAGGGTCTTCGGTTTCGGCGCTGATGGAACAGCGCGCTTTTTTTCACTGCCTTCAGAAGCGATTATTACCGTCGTGGCGGAATCTGCAGTTTCTGGATGCGTTCAGATCCTGTATGATCACGAGCTTTACATGACCTTTAAGCGAGATCTGATGTTGCACTTGAAACGAGAAAGAGACCTTGCCGGAACGGCGGGTGATTTACTTATTGCTGACCGGAAGATAACCGAGGTTTGAATATGAGTGTAAAAATCAACGTCCGTGAAACTGAAAACGCTGTGATTCTGGAGGTAACCGGCCGGATAACGCTAGGAGCTTCGGGACCATCCCTCCAAGATGGAGTTCGCGAACTCATCAATGGCGGGCATCAGAATATCATCCTTGACCTTGGCGGCGTAACGTTCCTCGACAGCTCTGGATTGGGTCAGCTGGTTGGGAGTTATGCGACGGCCAAGTCTCACGGCAGCGAGATTAAGCTCCTCCACTTAAACGATAGAGTCTATGATCTGATGCAGATTACAAAGCTCTATACTGTTTTTCCGATTTATACGGACGAAGCAACGGCGGTCAAGAGTTTCGGAGCGGCGGCCGTATCAGCGTAGGAGAAGTGCTTGCCCTCCGAACGCTCTTCGCCCGTGGCTGCAGCTGCCACGATGTTGAACGACCCATTTCCGCTCTTCAGCCCAATTGAGAGAATCAACGCAATGCCTCATGAAAGAAAGTTCTAAGGTCCGCAAGATCGCTTTTGTCGGCGACTACCTGCCACGAAAGTGCGGCATTGCCACGTTCACGTCCGACCTGCTGGCGGCCGTCGCAACTGCCCATCCCCAAAGCCAGTGCCTCTCCGTGTCAGTAAACGA
Organism: uncultured Acidobacteriaceae bacterium; assembly: GCA_963842195.1. GTDB lineage: Bacteria > Acidobacteriota > Terriglobia > Bryobacterales > Bryobacteraceae > Bog-105. Next base: position 387,295 of record CAWJFN010000009.1, on the reverse strand, counting down.
TATTCAGGGTGGCTATGAGTACCCGGAAGAAGTGCGCTTCGAGATTGAGGAGCAGGACCTTTCGTCCTATCTACGTGCCGCGGACTTCCTCAACATCAGCAACGTAGACATCGTCTGTCTGCAGCACGAGTTTGGCATTTTCGGCGGCCCTGCCGGTGGCCATATTTTGGGATTCCTGCGCGAATTGAGGATGCCTGTCGTCACCACGCTGCATACCGTTTTGCGCGAGCCGAGGGCTGACCAACGGCGCGTGATGCAGGACTTGATCTCGCTTTCGACACGGCTGGTTGTGATGGCGGAGCGCGGGCGACAGATGCTACAGGACGTCTATCATGCCCCATTGGCCAAAATCGATCTGATCCCGCATGGGATTCCCGACGTCGGGTTTGTGGACCCGACTTATTTCAAGGACCAGTTCGGCGTAGAAGGCAGGGTGGTGCTCCTCACGTTCGGACTGCTCTCGCCCAACAAGGGGATCGAATATGTGCTCAACGCTCTGCCGGACATTTTGACGGAGTTTCCAGACGTTGTTTACATTGTTCTGGGCGCGACCCATCCCAACGAGCTGCGCGAACATGGGGAAGCCTACCGGCTCAGCCTCGAAATGCTTGCGAAGAAGAGAAGGATCGAAAAGAACGTCGTCTTCTACAACCAGTTCGTAGACCTCGAGAATTTGAAGGAGTTCATCGGCGCCGCGGACCTCTACATAACGCCTTACCTCAATGAAGCACAGATCACTTCAGGGACGCTAGCCTACACTTTTGGGTCGGGCAAAGCGGTAGTTTCTACGCCATACTGGCACGCAGCGGAGTTGTTAGCGGAAGACCGCGGCGTGTTGGTGCCCTTTGGCGATGCGCCGGCCATAGCGCGCGAGGTGATTGGCTTGCTGCGCGATGATAACCGCCGGCACGCTATTCGCAAGAACGCGTACAGGATCGGGCGTGAAATGGTCTGGAGCAACGTCGCACAGCTATATATGCGATTGTTCGAATTATCGCGACTTGAAGGAGCGGCGCTCTCCCGGAAGTCTCTTCTGACGAAGACGCTCGACCAAAGGCCGCGGGAACTACCGGAATTGAAGTTGGACCACCTTTGGCAGATGACCGATTCAACCGGGCTTTTCCAACATGCTGTTTTTAGCGTCCCGAATTTTTCCGAAGGATATTGCACCGACGACAATGCCCGCGCATTTATCCTGGCTGTCCTGCTCAGTGAACTGGGCGAGGACCAGGAGCGCGGGAGGGCCCTGGCCAGCACTTGCGGAGCCTTTCTTCATCACGCGTTCGACACAAAGAAGAATCGGTTTCACAATTTCATGACTTTTGACCGCCGCTGGCTCGACGAGCAAGGCTCCGAGGACTGTCACGGGCGAGCGCTCTGGGCGCTTGGCATAGCGGTGGGACGTTCTCCCTTGCGTAGCTTTCAAATGATGGCAGGGCAACTCTTCGCGTCGGCGCTACCGGCGTTGACAGAGTTCACTTCGCCGCGCGCGTGGGCGTTCGGTCTGATCGGCATCCATGAATACCTGCGCCGGTTGAGCGGTGACAGCGTGGTCAGCCAAACCCGCGAGAGCCTCACTTCCCGGCTGGTGGAGCTTTTCGACAGGAATGCCGAGCCGGACTGGTGCTGGTTTGAAGAGGAGCTGGCGTACGACAACGCAAAACTCGCGCATGCCTTGATTCTGAGCGGGCGGGCAACCGGACAACACGCCGTGTATGATCGAGGACTGCGGGCCCTACGCTGGCTGACGGAATTGCAAATGTCGGAGAAGGGTCACTTTCGGCCCATTGGCAGCAACGGATTCTATCGCCGTGGCGGCACGCGCGCCAACTTCGACCAGCAGCCCATTGAGGCACAGGCCACGGTCTCGGCTTGTCTTGAGGCCTATCACGCGACATCGGATCTCTGGTGGTACGAACAGGCTCAACGCGCTTTCGACTGGTTCATCGGCTGGAACGATCTCGGCCTGGAACTTTACTCTCCAGAGACAGGCGGTTGCCGCGATGGGTTGCATGTGGATCGGGTCAATGGAAACCAGGGAGCGGAATCCACTTTGGCGTTCTTACTATCGTTGGCGGAGATGCGCTTGGCGCAGAACATGCTCACGAGTTTCAAGCAACTGATCGCGGTTGAAGAGTAACTGCCACTCCTTGTCTCGCTTCCAGTGAGTAGCAATCGCATGTCAATCCACGCCAAACGCACGGGCACGATCCTCAAGCCTGACCAATCGCGTGTTCTTCTGCGGCCATTCAGCCCTGGTGATCCCCAGCGGGTAGGCAGAATCATCGCAAGGATCATGTCGCTCCCGGAAGATCGAGTCGGGCCCCTCCTGGACGAGGTCTCCGCTGAGTTCTGCCAGCGGCACGAGCAGATCCGGAAACTTTTCCTGGAACGCTTTGAACAAGTCCGCGAGCTGCTGTTGACTAATGAGGAACTCTCCGAAAACAGGCGACTGTTGATCGGCTCCTATTTCCTAGCCGAATACTCTTTAGAATCCGCCGCGCTGTTCAATCCGTCGATCGTTCCGCATCCTGATCAAACTGACCTGCCACCCGGCGCTTTGCGGTTTATTCTCAGCTTGCGCGCCACGGGGGAAGGACACATCTCTTCCATCACCTTTCGAGTTGGCATCATCCATCCCGATCATCACATCGAGGTACTAACGCCCGCCGGCTTCCTCACCGAGCCGCGTCAAATCCCAAACGCGCTGTATGAGAAGGCGCTGTTCGCGCGGAAACTGTTTGAACTGGGGTTAACCAACGAATTCACGCACCGGGTCATGAACAAACTCGGAGAATCGTTCGCACAGGCGGAGCTTCGCGCCGTTCTCGAAACCGAAGTGAAGCAGTCCAGCCCGTCGGATGGCATCGCGCAGGAAGATCAAAACACTGTACCGGGAATTTGGATGCTGGCCCGATCCAACTACGAAGTTCAGTTCCAGCCCGAACAGCGGCTATCCGAACGCATCATTTTCCCAGCCACCCCCTCGCAACGCAATGGCATCGAAGACGCCCGGTTCGTCCGTTTCGACAACGATGACGGCACCCACATCTACTACGCGACCTTCACCGCCTTTGATGGCAAGGTGATCGTGCCAGAGTTAGTGGAGACTTCCGACTTCCTCCTTTTTCGATTCATTACGCTGAACGGTCCCGCCGCCGAAAACAAAGGCATGGCAATCTTTCCCCGGAAAATCAATGGCCTCTATGCGATGCTCTCCCGCCAGGACAACGAGAACATCTATCTCATGTTTTCCGACAACGTCCACTTCTGGCATGAGCGCAAAGTGCTGTTGAAACCTGTCTTTCCCTGGGAGCTGGTCCAGCTTGGCAATTGCGGATCTCCTATTGAAACCGACGCAGGATGGCTGGTCCTGAGCCATGGCGTCGGCCCCATGCGGAAGTACTGTATCGGTGCGTTCCTCCTGGATCGCAATGATCCCTCCAAAGTGATCGGCCGCCTCCACGAACCTTTGCTCAAACCCAATCAAAACGAACGCGAAGGCTACGTTCCCAACGTCGTTTATACGTGCGGGGCTCTGGTTCACAACGGCGAACTGATCCTCCCTTATGGTCTGGCCGATCACGCCACTGGTTTCGCGACCGTCCCACTCAAAGAAGTGCTGGCAGCCATGAATTAGAAAGATCGTTCCACAACATGAGGGTCCCCAGCAAAAGAGTGGCTGTTCTGTCGCCTGTGGCCTGGCGAACGCCCCCTCGGCAATACGGTGCCTGGGAAACGGTGGCGAGCAACATCACCGAAGGACTCGTCGCCCGTGGCTGGGATGTAACCTTGTTCGCCAGCGGGGATTCTGTGACACGCGCTCGTCTGCATTCCGTGGTGGACCAGGGCTATGAGGAGGATCGCGCGGTCGATCCCAAAATAGCCGAATACCTTCACATCTCCGAAGCGTTCGAGCATGCTGCCGAGTTCGACCTCATCCACAGCCACTATGACTTCATGGCGTTGACCTACACACGGTTGATCAAGACGCCGGTCCTCACAACCATCCATGGATTCTCGTCGCCCAAAATCATGCCCGTGTATCAGAAGTATCGGGAGGGATATTTTGTTTCCATCAGCGACTCCGATCGCGCGCCGGGGCTCAATTACCTGGCAACGGTTTACAACGGGATCGACCTCGCGTTGTACCCGTTTCAGAAATCTAACGGTGATGACCTAATCTTTCTCGGCCGCATTCATCCAGACAAGGGCGTTCATCTGGCGGTTGAGGTGGCCCGCCTGAGCGGCCGCCGTTTGATTATCGCTGGCATCATCCAAGACGAAGTCTATTATCGGGAAAGGCTCAAGCCGCACATCGATGATCAAAGAGTCTGCTACATCGGGCCGGTTGGCGTCGCCGAAAAAAATGAGCTGTTCGCGCGTGCCTGCGCTTTGATCCATCTGAACACTATCCCGGAGCGGTTCGGGCTGGTTCTGGCAGAAGCCAATGCTGCGGGCGTGCCCGTTGTCGCCATGGACCTGGGCTCCTGCCGTGAGGTGATCGAAGACGGGCAAACGGGCTTTCTGGTCAACGACGTCCGCGAGGCGGTGCGGGCCCTCGAACGGCTTTCCGAAATCGATCGTAGCGCGTGCCGCCAACGGGTCCAGCAATGCTTTTCTATCAAAACCATGGTGGAAGCGTACGAGCGGGTTTACTCCACGATTTTTGATCTGGAGGCGAAGAAACAGTCGTGAAGCCGGACATTGTCAGACGATATGCCCACAACCCCATCCTTACGAAGGCGGATATCCCCTACGCAGTGGAAACCGTGCACAATGCGGCGGCGGTCAAGCATGGGGACGAATACATCATGCTCTTCCGCTCGCATCTCCGAACGGGACGGTCCATCATTGGTCTGGCACACAGTCCCGACGGATTTCACTTCACCGCCGATCCAGAGCCCTTTCTGATTCCTGCGCGAGACGGCCATTTCGGTCCGTATGAAGAGTTTGGCGTAGAGGATCCGCGCGTGACCCGCTTGGAAGAGGAATACATCATCACGTATAGCGCGTATTCACGAAATGGAGTGCGGATTGCCTTGGCCAAGACCAAGGACTTCAGTCAGGTGGAAAGGGTCTCCCTTATCACGGAAGCGGATTATCGGAATGTCGTCATCTTCCCGGAAAAGTTTAACGGACTCTATGCCAGGCTTGACCGTCCTCATTCGGAAATCACCCCCTGGTCCATCTGGATTTCCTATTCTCCGGATCTGCGTTTTTGGGGCGAATCCCAGCTCATCATGCGGCCAGAGCCATACCATTGGGATGAAATGAAGATCGGTCCCGGCGCACCGCCGATCAAAACCGATCAGGGATGGCTCTCCATCTATCACGGAGTTTTCCGAACGATGGCTGGATCGGTTTATCGTTTGGGGGTTGCTCTTCATGACCTGGAGAACCCGGCAAGGGTTATCGGTGTAGGCGACTCGTGGATCTTGCAACCTGAAGATCCGTGGGAAGTCACTGGATATGTGCACAACGTGGTATTCACTTGTGGAGCCATTCCGGAGGCGAATGGAACCGTGAAGATCTATTGGGGCGGTGCAGATACGGTCATGTGCGTGGGTGAAGCAAATCTCTCGGATCTGGTCGCCTTATGCGTGGAGCACGGCAGACGAGCAAAATAAGGCGGCGAATCGGCGAATCGGAATCGACCGAAATCGCGATCTGGATTAGCTGGGCGTTCGATACCATCGGCCGTCACTAGCGATTCAGTCTCTCTCCCCTGCGTTCCGCGGGCTTCACCCACCAGTGCGGAAGGAAAGTCCAGTTCTGTCTGGATATGCTGCCGCTTGTCGCTCCTGAGATCCATGTTGTACGTGCCACTCCTCTCGTTCGGGCCGTCAATCACTCTCTGTTGGGCTTTCCAATGCCTACTTCGACTTGGTCTTCCTTCGTTCGTTGACGAGGAACGGTAGCAACTCTCGAACCGCCGTGTACGGACCCGTGCGTTTGGCAAGTTTTTTCGGGCTCTTCCGCTAATTTGGTGCAAGTCATGGAGCTCGCTGCAGGACAGAGTTTGCGATCGGCCTATAGGGAAGAACTCTGGCAGCCAGTAAACGAAAACCGGCTCGTCCGTACATCTGACGTTTGATCATTTTCAGGCGATTGATCTGACCCTCGACTTGACCGTTGCTCCAAGGAGTTTCCACTGCGGCCAACACAGCCGACATGTCCCGTTGCAAGCCGAATGCGAAACGGACAAATGATCCAATACCGGATTGCTTAGCGGTTTGTATCCAGTTGCGCATCTGCGAGCCTTCCTTGCTGATCAATGCTGCCCGAAAGTCCAATGCCAGCGATCGCATCCAAAGTAGGTCTGGACAAGTGGAAGAAAGCTGATCGAACAGAATTCTCTGCTCATCGCTGAGACGGTCCGGAGCACGAGCGGCCAGAACGGCTGCTTGCTTGGCGGCGATTCTTCGAGGATGGGCTGAAGGTCGCGAACGCCGTCCAGTTCTCCAGGGGGAGACGAACTGTGCGACCATGCTGCGCTGTCCGCGATACCCCTGAGTTCGAATCTCCCGAAATAGCGCCGTGGCGTTGTGGCATCCGTCGGCCCATCGCCGTTGAAGATAGTCGGCAAATTCGTGGACCTTAGAAGGCTTTCGGACGGCTACTTTGCGTTCAGGAAATTCACCCGCCCGAAGCCAGCGTCGTACGGTTTTCCTTTGGATTTGGAGCGCTTGAGCAATTGCTCTTTGAGAACCTCCTTCCTGATGAAGCTGCCTGACTTTCTCATAAAGCTCCAGCCGGCGCTGACGATGTTCTTGCTGTAACGTTGCTGGCGAGTGAGCTTTGGCTGTACATCTTCCATGCCTTGCTCGCGGTTCGCTTCCTCCGGAGGAATCTGCAGTTCACGGGATCGTTCTTCAAGCGCCCTCTCGATAGCAGCAGAAAGGTTGAGTAAAAGATGAAAACGGTCCGCCACTTGTTGTGCGCCCGGTGCGCCCATTTGAGCGCCATCGGCGTACGTACCAGAACGATCACGGCTAATGACGGTCACTGTCGGATGTTTCGCCAGCCACTCCGCCAACGTTTCGGAAGATCTATCAGACAATAGATCCACAACAGCGTGCCGATTCAGATCCACCAGAATCGTCCCGTAATCCTGCCCTTTGCGCCACGCCCAATCGTCCAGGCCGAGGCAACGAACTGGATCTTCTTCTTGCGCCACCGGCATCAGCTTGACGAAGCGCAGGACTGTGTCATCACTGACTGTAATGGCTAGCCGTGCCAGCAAGCGAGATCCTGGTAGACCGCCAGCGACAAAACCAACTGAACGGACGATCTCCTTGAGGCGATCGGTTTGACGACCGTACGCGCGAGTGATCTGCGGCAATCTTTCAACGAAGACCTTTCGCTGACACGCCCGATTCCGGCATCGGAATCGACGAGCTTTCAACCGAAGTCGCACGGACAGGCCTTGCGAAGGGAAGATCCTGCAGAAGCCGCTCATAGTGGCTGTGAAAGGATCGGGAGCACGCTCCACAACCCGGACATCGTGGAGTTTGACGCGTGCTTACATCCATTAGGAAGCCCTTCTCGTCTTTCTGAATGGCATCCAAGGCTAAGCATTGAGCATTGGGAAGCACCGATTGCGAATGGCTCGGGGGAGGTGCCATTGCCTAAATAGGCTAAAACATTTCAGTCAGCGCATGTTTTGGGGACTTTCAAGCCACCAATTTGCACCAAATTAGGTAAGCGTACGGCGAAGGCCGTCGCAAATATTGAGAAGGATCCAGGGTAGGTAGGGACTGCGGCAGTCAGGTGGAAGAGGCAGAGGCGCTGCGCGAGCGAGCGAGATGTTCGCAAGTGAAGCGGTCACGGATGTTATAAGCGAAGTACTGACCTTTGGAGTCTGCGATCAGGAAGTCTCGATAGAGGTCTGGCGGGAAATTGAGGTAACGGTAGAGTTCGCCGCTGCGGAACCGCAGGTAGAGTATCTGCTTGGCGGGAACATAGGCGGCTGCTGCGAACACGCTCGAGTCCAAGAGTTGCCAATGCATGACGACGTCACCCGGCTGCTTCGGACACGTGAGAGCGAGAATCGCCAGCACCGGCCAGATCGACATTCCACGGAAGAAGTTCTTGAATACGAGAGATCGGATGGTCGGCAATGCGCGCCAGCACGTAGCGCAGGTAGGCTTCCGGATCGAGTCCGTTCAACTTTGCCGAGCCAATCAGGCTGTACATGGCCGCAGCACGTTCGCCACCGGAATCAGATCCGGCGAAAAGGTAATTCTTCCGTCCAATCGCGACCGCACGCAACGCACGTTCGGCCGCGTTGTTGTCGATCTCAAGCAAGCCGTCATCGCAGTAGCGCAGCAAGGCAGGCCAGCGTCCCAAGGCATAGCTGATCGCGCCCGCGAGGTCAGACTTGCGCGAGACTTTGGCAAGCGTTTGTTGCATCCACTCATGCAGGCCGGCGATCAGAGGACCCGATCGAGCCTGGCGGACTTCTTTTCGCTCATCTGGCGAACGCCCGCGGATGTCAGTCTCGACTGCATAGAGTTCGCCGATTCCTTTTAAAGCTTCTCCGGCCAGCGGAGAGGCATGCGCCTGCTCGATGTCGAAGAACTTGCGGCGCACGTGCGCCCAACAGGCGGCCTCTTTCACATCGCCACTGTCGTACAACCGGTTGAAGCCCGCGTACGCATCGGCTTGCAGCGTGCCCTTGAAAGCTGCGAGATGTTGATGCGGATACTTGCCCGAGCGGTCCGGCGTATAAGCAAACCAAACAGCCGGAGCTGTCGTTTGCCCAGCCGGCCGTTCATCACGCACATACGTCCATAAGCGCCCGGTCTTAGTTCGCCCTTTACCAGGCTCCAATACCGGAACAGGCGTATCGTCGGCGTGCAGCTTCGCTGCGTCCATCACCTGCCTGCGCAGCGCTTCGTTCAGCGGCTCCAACAGCTTGCTGCTGGAGCCCACCCAATCGGCAAGAGTGGAGCGCTCCAGATCCACACCTTCGCGCGCGTAGATCTCCGATTGGCGATGTAACGGCAGATGGTCAGCATACTTCGACACCAGAACATGGGCCAGCAGTCCAGCACCTGCCAGGCCACGTGCAATCGGCCGGCTCGGTGCTTCGGCTTGCACGATCACGTCGCACTTGGTGCAACACAGCTTCGGCCGAACATGCCGAATCACCTTGAAGCTGGCCGGAACCCATTCCAGTACTTCCGCAACATCCTCGCCGAGCTTATTCAACTCGGCACCGCATGCTGGACAACCTGGCTCAGCGGGAACATGTGTTTCCACCTCACGCGGGAGATGCTTTGGTAGCGGGCGCCGAACTGGCCTGACCGCCGCGACAGCAGCCGCCTTCACCGGCTCCAGCTTGCGTTCCAACTCTTCTAACCGAGCTGCCTTGGCCGACTCCAGTTCCTCGAGCTCCAACTCGAGCTGCTCCACTTGGCGGTCGATCCTCTCCGACTTGCGCCCGAACTGCATGCGGCGCAGCTGCGCGATCATCGTCTGCAGCCGTTCAATGACTGCATGCTGCTCGAGCACCATAGCCCGCAGCGCATCGATGTCGAGTGCGCTCAGATCCGGCGGTGCGAGGGCAGCCATGTCCAAACTATGCCATGGTCTTTTTGCATTGTCAGCAGTGTTACCGAAACATATCCACTGCTTTATGTTGTTACTTATTAGACGGCCATTTCCGGCTTCCAGGTGCGTGCCGGTTGCCGCCAATCGATGCCCTCCAGCAGCATCGATAACTGTGCCCGCGTCAGCGCAACAGTGCCGCTGTCTGTCTTCGGCCAAACGAACCGGCCGCGTTCCAAACGTTTTGCGAACAGACAAAGCCCGTCGCCATCCCACCACAACAGCTTGATCAGGTCGCCGCGCCTGCCACGAAACACAAACACGTGGCCGGCATACGCATCTTGCTCAAGCGTTGTTTGTACCAGCGCACTCAATCCACCAAAGCCGCGACGCAGGTCCGTAACACCGGCCGCGATCCAAATGTGCGCGTTCGCTGGTGCTGCGATCATCGCGCCACGCACTCCAAAACAGTGCGCATAATAAGGGCATCGATCGAGCCAGTGAGCGTGATGCGCGTGCTCTGTGCTTCGATGACGATACTGCAGCTTTGCTTCTGCTCTATCTTGTCGGCTTGATCAGGTTCCGTGACGTGAACCGGAAGCAGACTTGCTGCCTTACTCTGCCGTCCGACCTGGCGAGCCTTCTTGCGCCAATCATATATCTGCCACGGCTGCACCCTGTACAACCGGGCTACCGCATTTACGGTCGTGCCTTTCTTCAGCGACGCTCGCACGATCAGGTCGCGCTCTTCCTCTGACCACTGTCTTCGCTGCGTGTCTGCTGCCTTTGTTTTGCCCTCAGCCGGCGTCAATGCATTCATTCAGAAAGCATCCCGCAACTCCAACTCCTTCGCTACCCGGTGCTCACCGTACGCTTACCGAAATTAGCGGAAGAACCAATTTTCAACCGGAGTTGACATTCTGATAGCGCGAATGGCTTGGGGCAACATGCCAGGATCGAATTGTTGCGGCATCCCAATTTAATCAGTGATGTCCATTTTCATTCGTCACTATCGACTAATCGCGCCATTTAAGGCAAGATTGCAATTAACGAGAACTATGGTAATACCGACAAGTCGTCTACCAGAGAAAATTCAGGTATTGGTCACCACGGAAGCGGCAAAGCGTCTCCGCATTGCGGGGGCGCTGAACCGACAGCCTCTGGGTCAGGTGATTTCGGAATTGGCCGAAAAACATTTGCCTCCGGCCCCGGCCATTGTGCTCGTAACATTCTTACACCTGAATCCAAACCATAGAGGATGAGGTTCGCCGGTCAAGTTTGCACTTGCATTCACACATCGTAAAGATAGGCCCAACTTGTTTTTGCTGAGTCGCTTCGATGTGTCTCAATGACTTTCAATTCGAGGCTGTGTCCCGCTTCGTACCAGTGTGGATGCGAACTGTCGTTGGACATCAATACCTGCGCACAACAGCTCAACGGGAGGTAGAGGCTTGTCTGAAAACCGCGATCGTATCAATGGGCGTTTTGAATCGCTGCCGACCTTAGAAGAGTTGGCCCAAGGAGTTGCGGAAATAATTGCCATTAAGGTCGAGAGTATCGCCGGTACCAAGCAGCGGGTGATGGGAATTGAAGACGCCGCCACTTATCTCGGCATGACTCCTCACTCGTTGAGACACAAGGCTCGAGTGGAGATCCCGTGCGTTGATCTGGATGGTAGGTTGCGGTTTGATAAACGCGATTTAGACATGTACATCGAAACAGCGAAAAGGAAAGGAGTATAGATGCCTAGAGGCGAACGGGGCACCGCCAGGCCATACTTGCGCGGAAAGATTTGGTGGATCAAATATTACGTTCCTGGAGAAGAGAAGCCAAGGTACGAGTCTTCCAAAAGCACCGATAAAAAAGAAGCGCAGCGATTGCTCAATCAACGGCGCTCGGAGATCGATAGGCGGCGGATCTCTTCCAGTAAGGCGGTGACGCGCGATCTCCTTCAACTCTATTTGGCTGACCAGAAAAAACACGCGAGGAACAGTTGGAAGCAGGCCGAAGGGTACGTTCGTCTTCACTTAGCGCCAGCTCTTGGAAACGTCCGCGCCTCTGAAGTGACATCGTCGATGATCGATCATTTTATCGAACAGAAGCAGCGCGCCGCATACGCGAACGCAACGATCAACCGATGGCTAGAAGCACTTAAGCGAGCGTACATCTTGGGGATGAGTGCAACTCCTCCCCTCGTTTACTCTGCACCAAAATTCCAATTTCTTGAGGAAGACAACGTTCGGGAGGGCTTTCTCGAGCACGACCAATACCTAGCTTTACGCAGGGAACTCCCGGACCATCAACGAATCGTTCTTGAGATCGGGTATCACCTTGGCATGCGTCGGGGTGAAATTCTGAGCCTCCGCTGGGATCAGATTGACTGGTCCGAAAACCTGATTCGGTTAGAGCGACGTCAAACAAAGAACAAGAGAGGGCGATGGGCGCCAATGTACGGTGAGTTGCGTGCCTGCCTCGACATGGCTTACAGCGCGCGCTGTCCTGACTGTCCCTTTGTGGTTGTCTGGTGCGGCCAGGGGATCGTCCAATCGAAAACCGCGTGGAACAAGGCGCGGATGAGGGCGGGCGTGCCCGACCTACTAGTGCACGATCTGCGCCGTACGGCAGTGCGCAACATGGTGCGCGCAGGCATCCCCGAGAAACAGGCGATGTTGATCAGCGGGCATCGAACTCGCAGCATTTTCGATCGATACGACATCACGGACGAGCGAGATATCCGGGCGGCCGGCCAAAAACTAGAGAAATATCTGGTACAGAAGGAAGCAGTAGTTACAAAGATAGTTACACAGATCAGGTTAGAGAAATCATCAATCCAAAAGGAAGGTGTGCCTTTACAATGATTTAGATTTGGCTCCTCAGGTAGGATTCGAACCTACAACCCTTCGGTTAACAGCCGAATGCTCTACCGTTGAGCTACTGAGGAGCATCTCGCTCCGCATTGCACGCCCCGCCAAACCGGTTGGCTCATGCAAAGTGGGCCTGAACTATTAAACCACACGGGGACCCAGGACGGACGGGTGAAAAGCTATCTCGATTGGCCGGTTTTGGCCCGGCCGAACAGGTCGCGGAGCAACGCTCTGAACAGCGGCACGCCGAAAATGCCGACGCCCAGCAAACTGCCAAAAAGAGCCAGCGCCTCGTAGCTTTCGCGGCCCTGGCGCTCCCAGTACACGTCCTGCAAGTTCAGCCAGAGTGCGAATTCGTCCAGCGTCAGAGCGGCGGCGACGCCATAGAGCATCGAGGTAAGCCGGCCCGCCCAGCGCGCCGATTCCAGAGAGCCGGTTCCGAGTTCGAGCAGCCAGCAATAGCCGACCAACAGAAGCAGGAGAATGCCCCAGACCAAATGATGGATATGACGGCCATGCATACTGACGTTGTGAAACGGGCCGACGTTGTTATGAATAGCGATAGTTATCCCGCGAATGACAACGGCGGCGGTGAAGAATCCCACCGAGGCGAGAAACAGGCGCTCGCGGCGAGGCTCGGCAAACTGCTGCTTGTAAACTCCACGCAAGCGTCCTCGGGAAAAAATCAGAGCCAGCAGGCCGAGTATCGCGGCGATGATGAGTGGGCCGATCCAAAAACTCCGATGACTCCAAGGCATCATCCGATGGACCTTTGCGCTCTGCGCACCGCTTCCACCAGACCTTCGATTGTATGGGGCACAGCCTCGGCCTGAGCTGTAAGGCCATGTTTGCGAACGGTGGCGGATGTAACGGGACCAATCGTACCTATTTTTGTCGACCGTAAGGCATCGGCTCCGATCATGGTCACCAGGTTATCGACTGCGGATGAACTCGCAAACAAAACCCAATCCGGGCAAGGCGGACTGAAAACATCCGCAGCTTGTACTCCTGCCTGGGCAGGCATCTCATTCCGGTACGCCTCAATCACGTCCACCTGCGCACCCAATTTACGCAGTTCGCCGGGAATCAAATCGCGAGTTACGGCCGCGCTCGGGATCAGCATTCGCTTACCCGAAATGTTCACAGCGCAGAAGGCGTTCACAAGCGCTTCGGCCACGTAAGAAGCAGGCACAAGATTCACCGTAAATCCTTTCTGTTCGGCGGCTTCACGCGTGGCCGCGCCGATGGTCGCGACACGCGCACTAATCTCGTTCGGCAGCCCTGGCAGTTCAGCTCGAAAGGCATCCACCGCGTTGGCGCTGGTAAATATGATCCAGTCGTAGCTGTTGGCGTGACGAGCAGCGCAGCGAAGCGGTTCGGGATCGGCCGGCGGCTTGATAGCAGCCATGGGAAGCAAAATTACATTCGCTCCGAGAGCACGAAGAGGTCGGGCTAGTTCGTCGGCCTGGTGCGCGGCCCGCGTAACTACAATGCGAAGACCCGCAAGTTCGCTCATTCCTCACGCTCGTCCAGAATGGACCGCGCACCCTTTAGCAGAAGCTCGGCTGCGAGCAGGCGGCCCAATTCCTCGCACCGATTCCGCATGCCTTGAGCGTATGCCCTGAGGTGGCGAGAACCGTCCGGCGCGAAGACTCCGGCGCTGAGGTGCATTGTTTCGCCTTCCACGTTGGCATATGCACCGATCGGCAGCTGGCAGCCACCACCGAGTTCAGTGAGCACCACCCGCTCGCAGCGTACCGCTTGCGCGGTGGGCTCGTGATTCAGCTCTGCGCAAATATCCGAGGCTGGATCCTCAGCACGTGTCTGTATCGCCAGCGCACCCTGACCCGGCGCGGGGCAGATCTGACCTGCAGAGAAAAGCTCTGCGATTTCATTACCGAGCCCGAGCCGCCGCAGGCCGGCCGCAGCAAGCACCACGGCATCGAATTGTCCTTCGCGCAGTTTGCGCAGCCGGGTATCCACGTTGCCGCGAATAGCAACGATTTCGAAATCCGGCCGCAGCAAACGCAATTGCGCTGCCCGGCGAATCGAGCTTGTGCCGATCCGGGCACCATGCGGCAAAGTCGAAAGCGTTCCGCCAACGAGTGCGTCATGGGGATCTTCGCGCTCGGGAACAGCCGAAATGGTCAGTCCGGATGGATTTTCGGTTGGAAGATCCTTAAGGCTATGAACCGCGACATCAATGGCTCCGGAGAGCAGCGCTTCTTCGATTTCTTTTGTGAAGAGGCCCTTTCCGCCAGCCTGCACAAGCGAGGCGGTCTGCAGGTGATCCCCGGTCGTCTTGATGATCTCAATGTTCGTTGTGGTCCCGCGCTGCTCCAGAAGACTCGCGATATGACGGGATTGCCAGAGCGCGAGCTGCGAGCCGCGTGAGCCGATGACCAGCGAGCGTTTCGACGACGGCCGGCATTATCGGTCTCGCAAACCGAACATGCGGCGAACGGCGCTGACGATTTCGCCCTCCTGCGCCTCGCTGCCCACCTTATGTGTCGCTACGTGGCGGCGCATTTCCGAAATCGGACCATGCGCAACCTTATTAATGATCCCGCGTGTCATAGCTTCCAGCACTTCATCTTGCTCAGGTGTAAGCGCACCCAAACGAGGCCTGTAGCGGTCCAGAACTTCTTTGCGAATCGACTCGAGCTGCGCCTGGAAGGAAGCAATGGTCGGAGCAAGGTCGCGCTCCCGAAGCCTCAATTCCAGGCGTGAAACTTCCTCGGTGACGATGGTCTCGGCCTGTTCGGCAACCTCGAGGCGCGCCTTCAGGTTCCTCGCGGCGATCCCCTGTAAGTCATCGATGTCGTACAGAAAAGCGTGCTCAATCTTGTTGACCTCGGGTTCGATGTTGCGCGGCACGGCAATATCGATCAGGAACATGGGTTCATTCCGCCGGGCATCGATGGCACGCCGAACCATGTCGCGCGTAAGGACAAAGCCGGGGGCCGCCGAAGAGGTAATCACAATGTCCATTTCGTGCAACCGGGCTGCGAAAAACTCGTAAGGTAGCACCTCACCGCGAAACACTCGCGCCAGCTCATACGCACGTTCGAGGGTGCGATTAGTTATGAATATTTCGGCTGCGCCGCCGCGCAACAGGTGACGAGCGGCGGATTCCGACATTTTGCCGGCTCCTGATGATCAAAACACGCTTCCGCTTTAGCGAGCCGAAGATTTCTCGCGCAAGCTCAACGGCGGCGTAGCTTACCGACACGGCACTCTGTCCCAGTTCCGTTTCGCTGCGGATGCGTTTGGCAACGTTGAAGGCTCGGGATAGCACGACATCAAGCACGCTGCCAATTGAGCCGCTGTCGCGAGCCTGGGCATAGGCCGCTTTCAGCTGGCCCAGGATCTGTGGCTCGCCGACAATCATGGAATCCAGGCTGGCAGCCACGCGGAATAGATGCCGGATGGCCTCGGCTTCCTCGTAAATATAAAGATGTGGACGGATAGCTTCCAGCGTCAGGCCCGGCCTTGCGGTCAGGAGCGCTTCGGCGAGCACTTCGGAGTTCACATTGTCCTCGAGAGCAGCGGTCATCTCGACGCGATTGCAGGTGGAGAGAATGAGCGCTTCTTTCGCGCCCCTCGATTGCATCTCCAGCAACGCTGCTGGAATCTCGTCACTTCGGAACGCCAACCGTTCGCGGAAATCGACAGGGGCGGTCCGGTGACTGATGCCCGCGAGCGCAACCTTCATCGCGGCCACACGCTCCTCAGGCCGAAATGGGTGGCCCACGTGATCAACGAACATCCGAGGACTCCCACCGCTAGCCAGGCGATCCGCCGCCCTCGCCAACCCGCCGACACGCGCAGGAAGATCATCGCCAGATAGAAGGCCCAGGTAAACAGAAAGAACGCGATCTTCGGATCCGCGATCCAGCGGGTTCCGGCATCTATAAATGCCCAAATTACGCCGGTTGCGGTTCCGATCGTGATAAATACAAATCCGGCATTCATCGATTGCGTGATCACCCGGTCAAGGGTGGCAAGGGGCGGCAGTCGATTGCCTGAAGCGCTCACTGTTTTAGCTTTGAGCTGCCGCTCCTGCAGCAGGTAGTAAATCGAAGCGACTGCCGAGAGGATCAGTGCGGCATACCCGATCAGGACCGTCGCGACATGCACGATTAGCCAGACATTGCGGATCTGCGGGTTACTCCAGGGCGCGACGGGAAATTCGGTAGCCCCAATCAGAGTCATGAAAAAGACGAGGGGGAACAGACAAATACTGAAGATCGCCAGATGGTAGTAGCTGTACACCAGCAGGAACAAGATCGCGATGAGAAACGCGCACATTGAGCTTGTTTCATAAAAGTTGGCGAGCGGAAGGTGGCCTGTTGCCACCCGGAATTCGACGATCGAAACGAGGTGAAATACCGTACCGATCGCGAACGCGATGAGTGCCGGCCTGAAAAGGCGCGTGCTCTTTTGGAACAGATAAATCAGCGCGTACAGCAAACCGCACGAGTACAAGGCGGCGGCCGTCCGCAGCCAGAGGACACTCATAGCGGGACTCTATCCAAGTATAAGTGTCGCCGAGATTCGGGACAGTCACCACAAGTCTCGAATTGCGGCCCTGTCCAGTCTCAACTGCGCCGGTGGCTGCACAGAGCCGCATCGTATCGTGGGGGTGAAAGGAGCTTAAGCGTGTATGGCGGATTTTCTGGATAGCAAGAAAGCGGTCGTAACCGGCGGTTCAAAGGGCATTGGCCTGGAGGTAGCGCGGGCGCTTCTGCGCTCTGGCGCCGACGTCGTGATTTGCGGGCGCGATAAAAAGGCGCTCGATGCGGCGGAACAGGACCTGAAAAAGGATGCTGGAAACCACAAGATAGCCGGTTTCAAAGCGGACGTAAGCAGCAGCGGTGAAGTGGAGAGCCTGTTCCGATTTGCCGACGAGCAGCTGGGCGGTCTCGACATTCTGATTAACAACGCGGGCATGGGGATCTTCCGGGCGGCAGGCGAATTGAGCATTGAAGAATGGGACCGCCTGATCGCTACAAACCTGTCTGGCGCGTTTTACTGCAGCCGAGCAGCGATCGAGCGTTTTCAACAACATGGCGGCGGCTTTATCATCAACGTCAGCAGCCTTGCAGGCAAGAATCCGTTCGCCGGCGGCTCGGCTTACAACGCATCGAAGTTCGGCCTGAACGGCTTCAGCGAAGCGATGATGCTGGACCATCGCCAGGACAAAATCCGCGTCAGCTACGTCATGCCCGGAAGTGTCGACACCGCGTTTTCTGGAACAGAGCCAAGGAAGAAATCGGACTGGAAAATAGCTCCCGAAGACATCGCGGAAATTGTGCTCGCTATTTTGCGCATGCCCGAGCGGACACTAATAAGTCGAGTTGAGGTGAGACCTTCGCGCCCTCAAAAGAACTAATCAGCAAAGCCAATCGGGAAATCGCGGCCCGAGCACTCGCCGGCTGGCGTGGCCGAGTCAAGCGACATTCCGAGGGACGACGGCGTCCCGGGTTTGGTAGCCTGCATGCTCCATCTTAGGTCGCAATGGCCAGAAAGACTAACGGGGCGCGCAAGGTTGCCGATGAGAACGCTAAGCGACTGAAGGCGGGGGCAACGAACACGAATATGAGCCGGCTCAGGAAAGTGCTGGATCCCACAAGGACCGGCAAGGATGCCGATAGTCTTGAGAAGACGCTGCTGAAACTGGTTGTTGGCCAGGACGAGGCCGTCGAGCAGATCGTCAACATGTACCAGATGCACGTGACGGGACTGACGACTCCGGGCCGTCCTGTGGGCAATTTCCTTTTTCTCGGTCCAACGGGATCGGGCAAGACCCGAACCGTGGAAGCGACGGCTGAAGCGCTGGTACAGAATCCGCGCGCCGTCATCAAGATCGATTGCGCCGAATTTCAACACAGTCACGAAATCGCGAAGCTGATTGGTTCGCCTCCGGGTTACCTTGGCCACCGTGAGACGCACCCCCTGCTCAGCCAGGAAGTCATCAATCAATACCACACGGATACCATCAAACTGAGCTTTATCCTTTTTGATGAGATCGAGAAGGCAAGCGACGCGTTGTGGAATCTGCTGCTGGGTATCTTGGACAAAGCGACGCTGACGCTGGGCGACAACCGAAAAGTCGACTTTTCTCGCGCCATGATTTTCATGACCAGCAACTTGGGGGCGCAGGAGATGAGCAACCTGATTGCTCCCAAGCTGGGATTCCATGCCGTGCCTGGCCAGGTTCAGGTCGAAGTCAGTGATGAGCTGAACGCAAAGATGTCCAAGAGCGGCATCGAAGCGGCGCGCCGCAAGTTCACGCCCGAGTTTATGAACAGGATCGATAAGGTTGTAGTCTTCAAGCCGCTCGGTCAGCCGGAACTAAAGCGCATCCTCGATCTCGAGCTCGGCCAAGTCCAGCAGCGTATCTTCCTGTCGCCTTCCGAACGGTCCTTCGTCTTGACTGTCTCCGACAGCGGCAAGCAGTTTCTGCTGGAGCAGGGAACAGATATCAAGTACGGCGCTCGTCACCTGAAGCGCGCCATCGAACGGCTTCTCGTACATCCCGTATCCAACCTGATCGCGACCGACCAGGTCGTGGTAGGTGACTGGATTCAAGCTGATCTGGATACTGGACACAACTGTCTTGTATTCACGAAGGAAGCCGAGAACCTGGAAGTAAACGCCATGGCCAATATGGTGGGCGACAACTTCCGCTGGTCACCCGCGCTCGCCGCCGCCGCGCAGGCGGATCAGGTACGCGCCGCTGCCATGGGCAAACCTCGCAAGTAAGCGCCTGCGGCTAAAACGGCACGCCAACGCTCCGTTCACGTTCACTCAGGGAGCCAGTGTAACTACCGTCGCGCCCCATCCGCCAGCTTCGGCCGGCGCGTCGCCGAACGCGACCACGAATGGGGTGCGGCCTAACACGCTTCTTACCATTTCCCGCTGAACGGCGATGCCGCGTCCATGAATGATGCGCACTCGAGTCAATCCCAAACGGTGCGCTTCATCAAGATACGCTTCTACTGCGGCCTTTGCGTCTCGGGGCGCAAAGGCGTGTAAGTCGAACACATCGGTAATCGGGATCTCAAATGCCAATTGATTACTCACCCAGGCTTCGGAGCTATCTAAACGGCAACGTTACAACAGATCGCACCCCGCAAGCGCGCATGTCGCGCTGACTAACACACACGATAATTCGCGATCGCCTCATCGTCCAACTCAATGCCGAGGCCGGGCTCCTGTGGAATCTCCAAAAAACCGTCTTTAGATCGGATGGATTGGCGCGTGAGCCGATCTCGAAGCGTTGTACCCTCTTCCGCGACGAACTCGCAGATGAGAGCATTCGGCACCGAATTTAGCCAGTGCAGTGCCGCCGCGACATTGATGTATGTAGTAAATCCGTGGTTGGCGACAGGGAGCCCACGGTCGGCCGCGAGACTGGCGATCTTCATTGCTTCGGTGAAGCCACCGCAACGTGTTAAGTCCACCTGCACCACATCGATGCGGCCGCGATCCATCAACTCAACAAACGATAGCCGATTGCTCTCTTCCTCCCCTGCGGCGATGCGGACGGACGTTGCTTCACTGAGCTTTCGGTAGCCTTCGTAGTCGTCCGGACGTAGCGGTTCCTCCAGCCAGAAAATATTATCGTTGGCAAACGCATTGGCGCGCTGAATCGCAGTCTTCGCGTCCCACACCAGACCGGCATCGATCAAGAGATTGATGTCCTCGCCGAGTCCCTTGCGTGCCTCCGCCACCAGAGCTTTGTCTGTGCGCTCATCCTGTCCCATCGGGTCCCAACCGAATTTGACGGCCGTGAATCCCTGATCAGCGAAGCGGCGCGCACGGTCCCCGGTTTCTTCCGGCGTAGGTCCGAAAAGCGAACTCGCATAACAGCGAATTTTGTCCCGGAATCCGCCTCCAAGAAGTTTCCAGATAGGCATTTTCAGTGCCTTGCCTTTGATATCCCAGAGCGCCATATCGATTCCGCTCATAGCATGTATTCCAATACCGCGCCGACCGCCGTAGATATTTGCGCGGTACATCTTCTCCCATAACTTCTCGGTTTCAAACGGATCTTCGCCCAGAATCAAGTGAGCGAGGCCGGAAGCGGTTGTATGCGAAAACGGCCCTTCAATGACCCATTTGGCGGCCATGGGGCTGGAATCGACCTCTCCGATTCCAGTGATGCCCGCATCGGTTTCCACCCGAACGATCAGCGCATCCTGGCCGCTATCGCATTGCTCTTTTACTTGCGGCAAACGCACATAGATCGCTTCGACGCGCGTGATTTTCATTCGCTGAGACCTTGCCGGACGATCTTCATGATAGAAGAAACCGCGGCCCTCACGCGTCAAAAACGCTTCCAGAATCCGTTCCTCTTCCACGATGAAATCGAAAACCATAACATAAAAGCGCGGCATTACACTGGTTGAACCAATCACGCTAGTAACTTATGGCGCAAAGAACTGTTGTTATTACAGGTGGAGCAGCCGGCATCGGCGCGGGTATCGCTCTCCGGTTTGCAGAGGCTGGCGATGCGGTCGCCATTCTCGATATCGACGGACCTGGGGCTCGGCGCATGGCCGAGAGCCTTCCGCGCGGTCTGCGGGCGCTTGCGATACGCATGGACGTTGCCGATGAAGCGCAGGTAGAGGCCGCCATCGACCGCACGGCAGCGGAACTCGGTCCACCGGATGTTCTGATCAACAACGCCGGCATCGAAGTCAGCGGATCCGTAACAGATCTAACAGCCGCTGACTGGGATCGGCAGATTGGTGTCAATCTACGCGGCGTATTCCTGACGTCGAAGTACGTCATTCAAGCAATGGCGGGAAAGGGCGGAGCCATTGTGAATATCTCATCCGTACATGGTTTTGTTTCCTATTCTGGTTGCGCCGCTTACGATGCCACAAAGGCGGGTATCATCGGTCTAACCCGCGCCATGGCGCTTGATCACGGTCCTGCGGGCATTCGGGTTAATGCAATCTGCCCCGGTTATATCGATACGCCGCTAATGGAGCGTTGGCTTGCGTCGGCGCCAAATCGCGAGGCGACCATGCGACAGGTGCTGGCCTGTCATCCTATGGGCCGCATTGGGACACCGCGCGATGTTGCCGAAGCAGCTTTCTTCCTGGCGTCTGAAGCGGCGTCATTCATCTCCGGCACCACGCTTGTGGTAGACGGCGCGATGAGCATCGCCGGGCATTAGAGACGCAATCGGAGAGCGCTCACCATAACTGTGATACTGTCATCACCGTCACACTCGGCAGCTACTCTTATGCTCGGCGCGCGTAACAGCATCGGTTCGGGTAGCCATGTCTGGCTCACGCCCGATCTAGGCCTGGGTTTCCATCAATTCGATTACAGGCAAGGCGAGTACGACGGCTTGGCGCATACGCATGGCGAATATAGCATCGTGATGTGCCTCGCCGGCGGCGTGGAGGTGCTGTACGAGACTCGCCACGAAACGGTGCGCGCGGGCGAAATTCTGATCGTGAATCCTGGCGAGACCCATCGCTGCCGCTTTGGTGTGGATGAGCCGAAATCGAAGGGATTCACATTGATTGTTCGCCCGGCTGTGCTGCATGCGGCGGTGGAAGCCATGGCGCTCCCGTACTGCTCACTGTCGCGCAGGCTCCGTTTTTTGGGTAAGTTCCAAAACCAGGAGGCATTCGCTTTGACGCTGCGACTGATGGAGGAGTATCGGGAGCAGCGGCGAGGATACGCCGCGATGATGGAGATGATGGTGAGACAGATACTCATCTATCTGATCCGATCATGGCCCGCTGATGCAGTGCTGCCGTTTGAGCTGAATCAACCGCCGCAGTTGCCGTGGCTGCACATGCATCGGGCGACCGAATATATGAATGCGCATGGGAAAGCGGCATTCCGGTTGTCGGACTTGTGCAATGTCGTCGGTTTAAGCTCTTCCCGTTTCATACCACTGTTCAAGAATTCGTCCGGAATCAGCCCACACGCGTACTACAACTCCCTTATCGTCTTCAAGGCGCGAAGATTGTTGCAAGTGGAACACATGTCGACCAAAGAGGCAGCTTACACGCTTGGCTTCCGGAACGTGAGCCATTTTTGTACACTATTTCACCAGGTCACGGGAGCTACTCCGAAGAGCAGTCAACGTCTTTTGAAGACCTTTCCTCCGGACATGCTGGATCACTGACGTAAGCAACTCAGTTTAAGCGTGCAACGCGCCCAAGAGTTACACGCTTTTACACATTTACCGAAAAGTTGGTGAAAACGCCACGGGCATTCTGCCGCACAATATTCCTTGCAAGTATTGAGGAACTCGCGCACAACTGTCGCAGAATCACTCGCGTCACGCAAAGGATCAGCGAGTTCCTTTGCTGACTGGCGGCGCGTATCCGCGCCCTTTGCGCTGTTCTGGAGCCTCCGAATGCGTGCCGGCGTGGCCGCACTCGCCGCATTTTCAATCACGCCCGGCGCGCTGTGCCGGGCAGCCGACCTGCTGGATCTCGCGCCGTCAGGGCGGTTGACCACATGGACGGAAGGCGAAGCGCGCCGCCTTCCCGGGGTTCGTGTGGCCGCCGCTATCTCCAATATCGGTGTCGAATGGGATGAAGAGCGGGACATCCGCGAGATTCGCGTCCACTATTCTGGGGCCGCGGTGAAGGGCGCGAGCGTAGAGTATTGGTTCAAATATTGGCCTTACGATCCGCCGCGGATGCCCAGCTTTGAAGATCCGATGGACGATCCATGGCAAGGGCGTTGGCTGAAGGGCGAAGTCGCTGAGCAGTGCGATCAGTCGGAATGCACTTACCGTTTTGAGCCTTTATCAGAGAAAGAAAACGAACACGCAAAGAATCTCCCGGGAGTTCGTTACCGGCGCACGTTGAAGGTGCGGCTGGTCTACCGCGAAGTCGCGGCCGGGATTGACTCCGTGCGGATTTTTTCCGGGACCGAACAGATTCGGGCTAAGCTTCGAATCGAGTTGACGCCCGAGGATAAGCGACCGGCCAAATGGGCCGGTGCGGTATCCGTTTACAACGGCGAGCTGCGCTCTGTGCAGCCCTGGCACTTCCAAACGGGAGACAGCATTACGGGCGATCACTGGTCGTTCGGCTCCGGCGGCGTCTCGAAGGGATTACTGCTGGATCTAGTGAACGCGAAACCCGATCTCCCAGGCTCGCATGATCTCACCGTCGTCACCATACATGCGGTGCGCAGCGACGGTGCGAGTGAGAAGGATCGAAGCTTTTCGTTCTTGGTGGATGACCTGAAGCACGGCCCGATTTCGATCCCGGAGTTTGGCGCACGCATTGTGGATCTGAACCGGGAAGCAGCCGCGCCTTCGCCAATCACGAAGAAACTTCGGATTCGTGAAAGGATTCCGCACGAGCCCGAGCAGACCTACGAACAGGCTAAGCGTGAAGTTCCGCCTCTCGATCCGTGGGAGCGCGAGTCGGGCGGTAAGGTGTACTTGCCCCTGGCGCCGGATTCGAATTGGCAGAAATTCGCCTTCGAGTACGGCGGCGATGTTTTCGTCAGCAAATCCGGGATCAAAGCCAAGGGCCACGAGCTGGAACGTCTGCAGTGGCCTGGCGACCGCATTGCCTGGAGGATCGGCACTGGCGCGATGCCCTACTATCGCGAAGATCACAAGGTGACCGTCGACAAATTGGATGGCTATTTGCCGGTGGTGAGGCAGGGCTGGGAGAGAGAAGGCATTCGCTATTCAGAGGAAGCCTTCGCGACGCCCCTTCGAGGCCCTTTGTCGCCTGAGGATCAGGGCCGCAATGAGGAGACACCAGCAATCCTTATGCTTCAGTTGACGGCGGAGAATCCGACTGCAAGCGCGATCAAGGCCCATATCTGGCTCTCGATCGATGCTGGAGAGTTGCAGGTGAACGGCAATTCGATTACGGCAAATGAAAAGGTGGTAGCGAACCTCGCCGGTCCTGACGGCGCTCAATTTGAGCTTGCCCGGCTTCCCACATCCAAACAGGAGAGCAAGGCAGTTCATATCGCCTTTGACCTACCAGCGAGAGCTAATTCTTCCCTGGTTCTAAAGCTACCTTGCGTCTCCGATCTGGGTGAGGCAGATACACAGGCGTTAAACGAACTGAGTTACGCATCCGAACGCGCCCGTGTAGCTACTTACTGGACGCAGCTTGTAAACCGAGCCGTTCGTTTCAGTGTGCCCGAACCGAAGTTCAACCTATTGGCAAAAACGGTGGTCGCCGAGATCCATATCAGCACCACAAAGGATCCGCACACCGGGCTCTACATGGTTCCGGCAGCCAGCTATGTTTATGACGTGTTTGAGAACGAAGCCTGTTATCAGGTATTGTTGCTCGACACTCTGGGCCAATTCGACACCGCCGCCGAGTATCTCGAAACCATGCTTCGCCTGCAGGGAAGCAAAGACTTTCCGGGTGTGCAAAAAGGATCAGCTGATGGAATTTTTCACGGCGCAAGAATCAGCGACGTTTACGATTACACTGCGAGCGGCTACGGTCTCGATCACGGAACGGTGCTTTGGACACTTGCTCAGCACTATTTTTACACGCGTGACCGCGCCTGGCTCGAGCATGCCTGGCCGCACATGCAGAAGGCGATTGACTGGATTGAGCAGCAGCGGTCCGCAACAAAGTTGACTGACATAAACGGCGAGCGCGTCCGCGAGTACGGCTTACTTCCAGCGTCGCAACTTGAAGACAACGCCGATTGGGCGAACTGGTTCTCGATCAACGCGTTTGCGTGGGCGGGAATGCAGAGAACGGCCGAGGCACTGACGGAGATCGGAAGTCCGCAGGCTGGAAAGGTCAGGCAGCAGGCCGATAACTTCCGAACGGAGCTTCGTGATTGCATCCTGCGCGCGGTCAGGAATGCGCCAGCGGCCCGAATGCAGGATGGCACTTATGAGCCTTACGTACCTGTGCTGCCGACCCGGAGATTCCGCCTGTTCGGGACGATTCGCGCTGATTACTATGCGCGCTACGGGCATCCGGAGATGAAGCCGCTGATGCGGCTCGGTGCGGACAGAGATACTCTGTGCGGCGCCGTAGTGCTGCTGATTCTGGGCGTTTTTTCGCCCGATGAGCCGATTGCAGACTGGATCCTGAACGATTGGGAAGACAACGAAACATTAAGCAGTGGAATGGGCATGAACATTCACGGAATGACTGACGACCGCTACTGGTTCAGTCAAGGCGGGATGGTGTTTCAAGCGAACCTGGTGAATCCCATTCAGGTGTATCTATGGCGGCATGAAGCGCCGGCCGCCATACGAAATCTGTACAACGATTTCGTTGCCTGTCTCTATCCGGAGACAAATATGTTCACGGAGGAGTTTCACCAATGGCGACACGGCAGCGGTCCTTTTTATAAGATCTCCGATGAATCGCGTTTTGTGAACCGCGTACGGGACGTCCTGGTTTCCGAAGAAGGAGATACGCTCTGGCTTGCGCCGGGCACACCGAGGCGATGGCTCGCGTCGCAGGAAGGCGTTCAAGCTAACCAAATCGAAACGTTTTTCGGGCCTTTGAGCTACCGCATGCACGCAGGCGCAAAGCCGGATGTGATTGAAGCTACAGTTCAGTTGCCGACGCGCAATCCTCCGAAGAAAACGTGGTTGGTTGTACGAGTACCCCACGGGCGCATACAAAGCGTTAGGTTGGATGGTAAAGCCTGGGCTCATCTGGATGCCGGCTTGGAAGCGATTGAGCTGCCGCAACAACAGGGTCCGCTAACCTTGGAGATTTCTTACAACTGATATCGATATGCCTGAGCAAGCGGATATCAAAAGATCTCCCATTGCGTATCTGTACACACCGTGGATGGTGTTTTCCATTCTGTCGGTTTTTCTATGGGGCGTCTGGGGACTGGAGTCAAAGGTCATTGTCGACCGAATTTCGCCATGGCTGAATCAGGTTGTGTTCTCCGTCGGACTTATACCGCCTGTCATTTGGATATTGCTCAAACATTTGCACAAAGTAACTGGTGGATCGCGCCGAGGCGCATTTTACGCCTTACTCACGGGCGTTCTGGGCGGCACCGGAAACGTAGCTTTTTATCTAGCCTTGGCGCATGGCGGAAAGGCTTCGATTGTGGTTCCACTCGTGGGATTAGCGCCGCTTGTGACCGTCGTGCTCGCCCTGATGGTCTTAAAAGAGTCTTTGAACCGGGCACAGACGTTCGGGTTGGTGTTGGCGCTCATTTCAATTTTTCTTTTGAGTCTCTGAAATGCAGAACTGGTTCTGGCTCTCGGTCGTAACGATGCTTCTGTTCGGCATTTCTGGAGTCACCCAGAAGCTCAGCACGAATCACATTTCATTCGAGGCGTCATTTGTATGGTTCTGCGTGGCGATGGCGCTGATTTCCCTTGCCGTTGCGATCGGGATCTCGATCCATTGGCAAGTTAGTCCGGCGCTGCTGGCCTTAGCCGCGCTGGGAGGACTATTAAACGGTTTGGGAGCCTTGACGAGCTTCGCTGCACTCGAAAGAGGGGGCAAGGCATCCGTTGTGATCCCGATTATTAACTTGTATCCGCTGGTCACGGTTGGCGGCGCCTGGATGTTTCTCGGCGAGAAGCTCTCGGCAACGCAGCTCGCCGGCATTGGATTTGCTCTTGCAGCGGTCGTCTTTCTCTCGCAGGAGACTCCGGCCAAAACGTGAGCTGTCGGACGATATACGGAGGTTTTATGCAACGTCAGCTTCGCGCTGCTTTTGTAGCTCTAACTCTACTTCTGGCCACAACGCAGGCGCACGCGCAGTTGAATCGCGGCCAAATACGTGGAACTGTCACCGATCCACAAGGCGCGGCGGTTCCGGGCGTTCAAGTGACCATTACGAATATTTCCACAAATGAGCCGACTCACCTGATAACTAATGGCGCCGGGTTTTACTTGGCTCTGGATCTTGTGCCCGGCACGTATACGGCACATTTTGAAGCTCCGGGATTTGCCAAGCTGGACATTAGCAACATCCAACTCCAGGCCGGGACCACTATGACGGTGGACGGCGCATTGAAGCTCGGCCAGACTGCTGAGACGGTGGATGTGTCCGCTGCTCCGCCTCTGATAGAGACAACGGCATCGAACTTTTCGACGTCAATCCAAGGCCAGTTGCTCGACAAGGTGCCGATTCTCGGCCGCGATATTCAAAATCTGGTGCAACTACTTCCGGGGATCACGCAATCGGTGGGACCAACGGGTTCCGGCTTTGGCTTCGATAGTGAATTTGGCGGATTTCCTGATCCCACGCACATCGTTGGATCGGGAATCAGCGTAAACGGGAGTCAAGGCGGCGCCAACGCCTGGTATCTGGACGGTTCACTGAACGCGGCGCTAGGGCCCGAATCGGTTGTCGTCAACCCCTCGCCGGATGCCGTGGCGGAGTTCAATCTTGTAAACAACGGATTGGCGGCCGAGTGGAGCCGCACCAGCGGCGCTGTCGTGAACGTTGTTCTGAAATCCGGTACCAACAAGCTGCACGGCAGCCTGTACGAATACAACCGTAACTCTTACTTCAACGCAAGCAACCCGTTCGATCGGCGCGATGCGGCGGGAGTTCAGTTCCTGTCGCCGCGTGTGAATTTTAATGACTTCGGAGGAACTGCCGGCGGGCCGATTCTTAAGAATAAGACGTTCTTCTTCTTTTCATGGGAAACGTCGCTGCTGCATGAGAACAAGAACCAGATATACACAGTACCGACCGCTCTTGAAAGAAGCGGGAATTTTAGCGATCGTCCGGACCTCGGAAATTGCCCGACGTGCCAGCTCTACGACCCTTACTCCACGACGGGGCCGGACGCGAACGGCCTGTTCCATCGCACTCCAATCCCCGGTAATGTTCTCCAACCCAGCCAGATCGATCCACTCGCGGCATATTACGTCCAGAGCTATCCGAATCCTAACTTCCTGGATCCGCTACAGCAGGGAGGGAGCGGATGCGGAGCGTTCTGCAACAACTTTCTCGGAACGATCGGCAGCGGTCTGACCACCAACAACATGTCTATCAAGGTGGATCATCGTTTCACTGAAAAAAGCGCACTGTTTGCGGAGTATCTTTATAACCCGAGTTATTACTCTAACTTCCGCCTTCCATGGTTCGGACCCACCGCTCCTACTCAAGGAATCAGCGGTGCGCAGCCGTATACGACCGCGAACCAGATTCTTACTTTAGGCCATACGCAGACGTTTAGTTCGACGCTTATAAACGAATTTCGAGCCAGCTACAGCAGGCAAAACCAGATTGCCAAGCCCAACCCGAGTTCGTTGGTGGATAACTCGGGAATCGAGCAAAGGATCGCCGGTCTGAACTTCATTACAGATAAGCTCTTTCCCGTGCCGATCATCAACTTAGGCCAGGGATACGGTGGATTTGGGCCGGCGCAATGGCAAAACGGCATCCAGGGCGTCGATGCGTACACGTTACAGGACAATCTAACCAAGGTCATCGGGAGCCACACAGTAAAGGCCGGATTAATGTGGCGCCGCGACGACAACTGGTACGACACCGACTGGGGTTTCTATTTGGGTTTCAACGGTAACCTTACCAGCGACCCTGTTACCGGGCTCGGCGGAAATGCGCTGGCTCAGTTTCTGTTAGGTGCTGTGAACACCGGCAGCGGCTCGGGCGAGTTTCAATACCCTTATCAGACGAATGACTATTGGGGCTTCTATGGACAAGACGACTGGCGCGTGAATTCGAAGCTGACGCTGAATATAGGTTTGCGATACGACATCTTCGGGTGGTTTCGGGAGCGCCATGACTATCTCGGCAATATCGATTTCAGCGCGATGAATCCACTGGTGCCCTATCGCGGCCGTATCGACTATTTCGGAACCCCGGCGCATCCCTCCGCAAATGCCTTCCCCGCGAACAAGGCGGATCTGGGCCCGCGCTTCAACTTCGCCTGGACTCCCACGAACGATAGGAAGTGGGTGGTGCGCGGCGGATACGACATCCTGTACAGCAACGGAATCAGCGCCGCGTTCGGCGACCAAAATGGCGCAATCAGCGGCCCTGGTTTCTCGACGCAGGTTGTGTTCAACGGAGATTATACAGGTCAACGCCCGGCGTTTAAGTTGAGCAGCGGAGCTCCAACGCTGCCGCTGCCCCCGCTGAGCCAAGTGAGAACGACGGATCAACAATTTCTGGGCCAGTACTTACAGGGTTTCTTAAAGGGGGACAAAGACCCGTATGTCGAGCAATACAGTTTGTTCGTAGAACGCGCGCTTCCGGCCAATATGTCTCTCAGTGTTGGCTATGTGGGCACGCACGGGATGCATCTGTTCGGCGATGAATTTAGGAGCTACGATCACGTACCGACCGCAACGCTGCAGCAGTTGCGCACCTCAATCAATGATCAGGTTCCTACGCCCGCATCGCTTGTTCCCACTTACGGCGCCACCATGTCGCTCGGACAGCTGTTGAAACCGTATCCCCAGTACTCAAATCTGGCAATCAACTCGAATCCGGACGGGTTCAACCGCTATAACGCGGGGCAGGTGAAGTTCGAGAAGCGTTACTCGCAAGGGATCGCGTTAATGCTTGCTTACACTCATCAAAAGAACATCGCTACCGCAAACACGGGAAGTATTATCGGTAACACTGCAACAGCGACAACAATCGGCCGATCAGTAGGCAGGGCTTCTCAGGTTGCGGGTGGGCTGTCGGGAGGCAGTGGACAGACGGGCGGCTCAGCATCGCCGCAGAATCCCGACAATCGATACGAGGATATTGCCCTGACCGCCGATGACATACCGAACGTTCTGAATATCGCAGGCTCGTTTGACCTGCCGTTCGGAAGAGGGCGTGCGTTTCTCTCGGGCAGCAAACTCGCCAATTTCGTCCTCGGGGGATGGACACTGACGCACAACTGGAACTTTCAGAATGGTGTTCCGCTGCTGATCACCGCTCCCTGCAACGGCATACAGAGCGAGATAGGAGTATGCCGGCCGAATTTCATCGGCGACCCAAACCGCGGGGCGCATACTCAGAATCAATGGTTTAATCCAAACGCTTTTGAAGCCGCTTTTCAAACTGACCCGAATGTTTTGACGGCTGCGGATCCAACTGTCTTCAATAGCTGGTGGCAGTTTGGCACCATGGGTCTACATAACAACAATGTACGCGCGCCGAACTTTTGGAACGTAGATATGTCGTTGTCCAAGGATTTTCATTTAAATGAAACGCGCTTCTTCAGTTTCCGCTGGGAAGTCTACAATGCGCTAAATCATCAAAACCTGGGACTTCCGAACACTAACTGGTGTTTGGGGCCAAACGCGGACGGCTCGACCGATCTGGTGCATCAATTCGGATGTCAGTTCGGCAGGATCACCAATGTTGCTACCGATCCGCGGGCGATGCAGTTCGGTTTGAAATTCCAGTTTTGAAAAGCTTCAATGTGCTTTCGGTCCGGCTTGTAATTCCGCAAGTAGCCGGCGCACATTTGTATCTTCAGGGCGCAGTTCCCGGGCATGAGTCAGAACGCGAAGCGCCTCCGCATCATCGGCAAGCATATAGAGAATGGTTCCGTAGAGGATGCTCGCTTCCGGGAACTGAGGCCAGAGTTGAAATGCAACTTGGGCGTAACGTCTGGCGCACGGCATGTCGTGGACGTTAAAACAGGCGAGGGCCAGATTATAGTTCAGCTCCGGAGAATCGGGATCAAGGGAGACAGCCTTCTGCCATCCAATCAGAGCGTGGGATTGATCTTCCATTTGGCCGAACAAGGTGGCAATTGCCGCGACTTTATCGACATCGTCCGATTCCAGCATCGGCTGGCAGGCCGACCATGCTTCGGCGGATTTGCCTTGCGTCAGCAGGCTTCGGCAGCTAGCGATTGCGACCGAACCTTCCGTATAGTATTCATGCAAGTCACGCGTCCGCTTGAATTCGCGATCGGCCTCATCGGAACGTCCAGTCTTTGCCAGGGAGCGTGCAAGCCACTGGTGAGCGCGAAAATCGCGCGGGTTCGATTCCACACAACGCCGCAGCCAGGTGATCGCTTCTCCGTAGGACCCCTTTTTGAACAAGGCGACTGCAAGGAAGTAGGCGGCGTCGGGTACGCCACTGTTGTGATCGACCACACGAAGACGGGCGATTGCGGAATCGAGATTGCCATCGATCAAGTCGATGCGCCCAAGGTAGTAAGTTGCGATCGCTTGACTCTCATTACCCAGATTTTGAAACAACAAGCGCGCGTGTTCGTAATCGCGCAACTGAAATTCACATATGGCAAGATTCTTGCGGGCCTCCTCAAGGCTCTGGTCGTATTGAAGCGCCTGCTTAAATTCCAGAGCAGCTTCGTCATAACGCTCAGCCTGCATCAACTCGTTCCCTTTCCCGAGGTAAGCCGTGGCCGGGAATGAGCCGAAAGCGGACAGAGACAGCAGGCAGCAGCCGATGACCACCGCGCGCAGCATGAAAGAATTGTAAACCAGGTAACCCGGAAATGACAGACCGCTATCGGGGCCTCTGCGTTCTGCTGACCGCCTTCTCTATTCAGCTACATGCGCAGCCTGCAGGGCCATCGCAAGCCGAGTTGCGATACCTTTCTTCGGTCTTGCCCCTGATCCAAAGTCGCGCCTGGCCGGAGGCGGAAGCGAAGCTGACGGCAGGACTGACGGAGTTTCCCCGTTCGGCCGTTCTGAGTAATGCGCTCGGGATGGTGTATGAACAGGAGAACAAGAATCAGGAGGCCATGCGAGCGTTTGAAGAAGCCACGGAATGGCTGCCGAACTTCACTGCCGCGCAACTGCATCTAGCATCTCTGCTCGCCAAGGCGGGGGATTGCGATCGCGCCGACCCGTTGTTTGTCGTGGCCGGTAAAGAGACAACTGACCTCGGTGCTTTGTCCGCTGCCGGTGTGGGTCTCGCGGAATGTAAGGATTACGCTGATGCCGTGGTTGTTCTCGAGAGGGCGCATTCGCTGAGCCCGCAATTGGCTGCGACAACGTTCAATCTGGCGCGGGCGCAATTCGAGCAGGGTAATGTGGAAGGCGCTTTCAACACCATCAGCGCGCTCCCTCCGGGACCTGAACAAGACCGGCCAGCGGTCCTTTTCTTGCGAGGCAAACTGCTGCAAGCGCTTAAAAGGAACGGTTCGGGAGCCATTATGTTACAAGCGTGCCGCGCCCGCCCGGAAGAAGACTACTGCAACGAGGCCGCCGCACAGTTGATTCGCGAGGAGCAGTTTCTAAAAGCGGCGGACTTGATCAACGCTAGTCTCCCCTCCATGCCTCCGTCAGCCACTGCTCTGTCCACGTTAGGGCTTGCACAATTCCGTTTGGGCCGCTACCGGGATGCAATTGCGTCCTATTCGAAAGCGATTGAGCTCGACCCACGGCTCGAAGCGCCTCGCGAAGGTCTCGCGTTTCTCCTGTATATGACGGGCGATCTTGAGCGTGCTCGCTCTGTTGTCGAGCAAGCACTATCGAAGGGTAACTCCGATTTCTATCTTCCCTATCTGCATGCCCTTGTTCTCTACCGGATGGGCGGCCAGCTCCGGCCCGAGTCGCTGTCATCGCTCGCCAAGGCAATGAAGCAGAACCCGGGCTTTGCCCCTTCTTACTTTCTTCGCGGAAAGATTCGCGCCGACCAGGGCGACTTAGACGGCGCGCTTCAAGATTTTGCCAGGGCGACGGAACTGGATCCGCAATATGCGCTACCGTACTACAAAATGGCGCAAATCTATCTTCGTCAAGGGCGCTCTGAGGAGGCGGAGAAGGCGCACCGGCAATTCTCCAAGCTCGGGAGCATGC
The DNA here is from genome assembly GCA_963842195.1 of uncultured Acidobacteriaceae bacterium. Lineage (GTDB taxonomy): Bacteria > Acidobacteriota > Terriglobia > Bryobacterales > Bryobacteraceae > Bog-105. The sequence goes on along the minus strand of CAWJFN010000009.1, from coordinate 354,144 downwards.
GGGAAGAGGAAGTGCTTGCGCGGCAGGCACAAAACCAGCTTCTGTCTCAATCGCGTTGACATGCGTGTGAATCGGCGATATCTACCGCTTGCAGCGGGGACATTGGCTTGTATGGCGTGGCTAAGCGCCCCAGCCTACCACGAATCCAGCCCTCAGTTCATCGATGTCTCGCAACAGGCCGGGCTCACTGCGCAAAATGTGTCGGGCAATGAAACAAAAAAGAAATTTCTTGTCGAGATGAACGGCAGCGGCATTGCGTTTCTGGACTACAACAACGATGGCTACGTGGACTTGTTTGTGGTGAACGGATCGCGATTTGACCCAGATCACTCTACTCCCCAGCCGACCAGCCATCTCTATCGGAACAACGGCGATGGAACCTTTACGGATGTGACAGAAGCCGCCGGACTCAAGGGATCGGGCTGGGGACAAGGTGCTTGCGCCGGCGACTATGACAACGACGGATGGGAAGACTTGTTTGTTACTTACTACGGTCAGAACAAGCTTTTCCACAACCAGGGCGATGGCACGTTTCGCGAGGTGGCCGCCGCCGCGGGTGTTGCGGGGCAAGAAGGCCATTGGAATTCGGGGTGCTCCTTTGTCGATTACGACCGCGACGGAAAACTCGATCTGTTTGTGGCCAATTACATCGATCCGGGACCCTCATTTTCGAACGTTCCCGCGGCAGGTTCAGGCGAGTTCTGCGAATACAAGGGTATCCCGATCGCATGCGGACCACGAGGTTTGAAACCTGGTGTGAATTATCTTTTCCATAACGACGGTAACGGCCATTTCTCCGATGTCAGCGAGTCCTCCGGAATTCGTAAGACGGAAGGGCGCTATGCGCTCGGAGTGTTGTCCCTCGATTACGACCGCGACGGCTGGCCCGATCTCTACGTGGCGTGTGATTCAGCCGCGAGTATCTTGTATCACAACCGGCATAACGGCACGTTCGAAGATGCGGGGATAGCTTCCGGTACAGCGTTCAACGATGACGGTGAGCCGCAGGCGGGCATGGGCGTGGCCGCCGCCGATTACGATCACGATGGACGGTTGGACATCCTGAAGACGAACTTCTCCGATGACAGCCCAAATCTCTACCACAACAACGGCGACGGAACTTTTTCGGATCGCGTATTCGAAGCCGGGCTCGGACGGGTCCGCAGCGCTCTCGGTTGGGGAGCATTGTTCCTCGACTACGATAACGATGGTTGGAGCGACATTTTGATGGCGAACGGCCACCTTTCCCCGGAGATCGATTTGTCGGGCAGTGACTCGCACTATCGCCAGCCGAAGCTGCTGTTTCACAACCTCCGGAACGGACATTTTCAAGACGTTACGGCCGAAGCAGGCGCCGCTTTGACGGCTCTTCATTCCAGCCGTGGAGCTGCTAGCGCCGACATTCTCAACGATGGCCGAATCAGCGTCGCTATCAATGAGATGCACGAACACCCGTCGTTGATCATGCTTCGCGACAAGCCGGCCGGGCATTGGCTCGACATCAGGACTGTAGGAGTCAAGTCGAATCGGGATGGCATCGGAGCGCTTGTTCAAGTTCGCGCCGGTGTGCTCAGGGAGATGGACGAAGTGCGCAGCGGCGGCAGCTATCTATCTCAAAGCGATCTTACTCTTCACTTCGGTTTGGGCTCTTACAGCAATGTAGATGAGATAACGGTGACATGGCCGAGCGGAGCTACTGACCGGTGGAAGAACATTCCGTCTGACAAAAAGATTGTGCTGGAGGAAGGATCCGCATCCTGGCATCCGGCTACTGCGAAGCCGCACAGTCCGTGAACGTCACTCGAACGGTGGTTTTGATCGAAGCTCCTGCAGCGAGCGTTTTGGCTGTTCCCTGCGCGATCGCATTCGCCAAGCCGGATCCGGGAATGCTCGTGAAGGGTTCCACTCCCATGACGTAGCATCTGCCATACCAGGGATAACCGAAGCTCCCGCGCAATTCCTGCCACAACCAAACGTAGGGGAAGATCCCGATATCCCAATCCCAACGAATACCGAATCCGAGCGGCTGATTCTGTAACTCGTACCATGCTTCCCGCAGGCCGACAAGATACCCCATCGCAACCACACGCTGATCAGGCCCGGGTACTTCGAGCCGTCCGGGCCAAGGCTGATGCATACTTTCGCCGTGCACGATGTAACTTTCAGCCGGCACAATCAATCGGCAATCGCTTCCAAGAAACGGAGCGCCATAGGCGGGATGATGCCCCCACATAAAATTCAGCTCCTCGTCACCTTCGTTGGTCAATTGTTCGTCGATGTGTACCGCGGGTCTACCGTCCTCCACGGTTATGCGACGCTGCAGGAAAAACGGGCTTCGCGCCAGGCGCACTGAGAATTCTGCAGATGCTGCTTCGGACGACGTGCGGTCAACGATGCAGTCCCACTTCGAAACAGACGCCTCGCCATGGAACCCAAGCAGTGCACCCTGGTAAACGCAGGGATCGCCGCCATTAGGAAATATTTCCTGCCAACCCCCCGCATAGCCGTCCATCCAAAGCGTTTCGGTATCGCCCGTGGTCTGGCGATGCATTCCCCAGGGCGCCTTCCATAGAACGTCAGTGCAACTTTTGCGATGGACAAGTGAAGACACTTCCGCGCCGCGATCCGGCAGAATCGTCAGCGACAACAAATCGTTTTCGAGTCGCACCTCGCGATAACCTAAGGCGTTGTGTTGATCCGTGCTCAGGCAGCTCATGTTTTCCCATTGTGAGGAGTGCAACGAATGGAATCAATCGAAGTGCTTGCCGACTGCAACGATCTTTGCGGCGAGAGCCCGTTATGGGACGCCCGAGACCAGATCTTGTACTGGACCGACATTGTCGGGCAACGGTTCCACCGACACATTTGGCGCGAGAAGCGGCATGACGTCCTTCGCGAGGGGTTTGAGGTGGCCGGAGCCGCGCTACTGGATTCCGGCGGATTCATTGTTGTGAACTCGGCGGGCATTTGGCGTTGGGACGGTAAGGGTGATCCGCGCTGTATCGCGATGGAAGCCGAGGGCAAGCGCTGCGTATTGAACGACTGCGCCGCTGATCCGGAAGGCCGCCTCTTCACCGGGTCCTGTTTCTTCGATCCGAACAACCCTGAATATGAGCGAGGGTGCCTGTTTCGTATGGACACAGACGGATCCGTCCACGTTGTTGACGAAGGAATTCAGCTGTCCAACGGGATTGCTTTTTCTCCTGAACTCCATGCCATGTACTATGCCGATTCCGCGGCGCGCGTGATCTACAGCTACGATTACTCAAGCGAGGACGGCCGCATTCGCAACCGTCGCGAACTCGTCAGAGTCCCCGCAGAGCAGGGCATTCCTGATGGCATCACCGTGGACGCCGATGGCTTCCTTTGGTGTGCTCATTGGTTCGGCGGCGGATTGTTCCGGTACGACCCTGATGGTAAGCTCGAACGCCACATTCCTTTTCCCGCGACTCAGACCTCTTCGGTCATGTTCGCTGGGCCCGATCTGACCGATATCGTCGTCACCTCGGCGGCTTCCCCGGATGCTCTGTCGCTCGCCCCTCCGCATTACGATCCCGCTACTGTTTATTCCGGCGGCAAGCTATTCCACGTAAATCTCGGGATCTGCGGGAAAGAAGAATACCGCGCGCGCCTACGTGTCACGGCTTAGCGGTGTCACGCTTTATACACATGTATGTCCAGTTCTCGTTTTTCGATTTTGCCAACCCTAAGGTTTCGCGGTCGCTTCTCCAACCGGAATAATCGTCGTGTCGCTGCGGAACTTCTTGTAGTCACGGTCGCTAATGTCCACATCGACATCAAAGCTTTTCAAGAGAGTCAGGCGGAAGTCAACATTGGCAGCGACGTGCCGTTGCAGCCAAACTTCATCATTGACCCGGATTTGCTCAATAGTCGCGCGTGAGCCTTTGTGCATGCGAAACAGGAATACTCCAAACGAAACCGTGTCGATGCACTGCAGGTCAATTTTTCTCCATTGGATTTCATCCTTATCAATCCAAGCGCGAAACCGAAACTTGGGCAGAACGTTTGCCTCTTTCCGGTGTGGCTCGTAACCCGGCTTGGGAGCGGCGTCAATGACGTAGTTTTCACGTCCGTCGAGGGACTCCATACCCACGAACCGGAAATTGTAAGCGTTAGTCACCTCGCGGACAAATTGCCGATCGTCATTGCGCTCTTTTTCCTCTTTCTGCAATCGCTTATCGCGATCACCTGGTGATTCATTTTTCCGCCTGTCGATCAGCTTCTGAATCTTTTCATCTTCCTTCTTACTGTCCTTCTCGGAAAGCGGCTTGTCATCTTTGGAGATCAGCTTCTGTACCCGCTCTCCGTAGATTTGCATCACATCATAGGCCTTGATTTCCGTGGACTTCACTTGGCCCCTGGCGTCGAGACGACGCACTTGTTGCCGTTCGAAGTAGGTGTAGTCTCGCAGCTTCTTCTCGTTTTCCACGTCCTTGTCAGCGGATTCGCGAATGAGTTGGCGGATCTGATGTTCCGGCAGTGAAGTTGCCGGAGAAGATATCGTGGCAACCGGTGCAGACGTTTTCTGCGAAGCGGGTATCCACTGGCCAAAAGCAAGCGCCGGCAGGAGAGCTGCTAAAACCGCCATCCACCTGTTCGTAAACATCGAACCAGATTCACTCCTCGGGTAGCCATCCGCGACAGTCCGGGCAATCCGAATTAACCGGATTGTAACGCCTTCGTCATATCGGATTTATGACAAGCTTCCCATACTGAAGAGGGCGTCAGAACATTCGCGTCTGTGTGTCACTTGTGCGGCAAACTCCGGCGCGTGACTCTACTTCAGGATACTCATGAGATTGCAAAGTCCTTCTACGAAACGAGTGCCAAAAATCTTTGTGCTGGTCGCCACGTGTGCAGCCGCGTTGCCTTTGAGCGCCCAAGTATCGCTCACGGCCGCGGGTGCGACATTCCCCGCTCCTATCTATCAAAAATGGTTCAACGATTACCAATCCATTGGCAATGCGCAGATCAATTACCAGCCGATCGGCTCGGGCGGAGGGATTAAGAACGTCACGGAAGGAGTGGTGGATTTCGGTGCCAGCGACATGCCGCTGACCGATGAACAGGAACAGGCGTATCAATCCAAATACGGTTACAAATTGCTGTTGCTTCCGACCGTCTTGGGCGCCGACGTTCCGGCCTACAACGTTCCCGGAGTGGACAAACCTCTTAACTTCACGCAGGATGTGCTGGCCGGCATATTCCTCGGCAAGATTACGAAGTGGAACGATCCTGAGATCGTCAAGGTGAATCCCGGTGTGAAACTGCCGGATGTGTCCATCCTGGTAGCGCATCGTTCCGAAGGTAGCGGCACCACGTTCGTGTGGACGGATTATCTCTCAAAGATCAGCCCCGAATGGGCCTCCAAGGTCGGGAAGAACGTATCGGTGTCATGGCCCGTAGGTGTCGGCGGAAAGGGAAATGACGGTGTGTCGGGCATTATTAAACAGCAGCCGGGCGCAATCGGCTACGTGGAGTTGATCTACGCCGTGAAAACGAAGCTCGCGTACGGCAAGGTGCGCAACAAGGCAGGCCAATTTGTGCAAGCGGGCCTCGCGTCTGTTACGGCCGCCGCCGCGGGTGTAACGATGCCCGGCGACTTCCGGGTGTCCATTACGGACGCCCCCGGGAAAGCTGCCTATCCGATTTCGTCGTTCACATGGTTGTTGATTCCGCAAAAAATCGCGGACGCCGCGAAGAAGAAGGCAATCGTCGATTTTCTTAAATGGGCGATCACAACCGGTCAGGGCAGTGTGGAAGCACTCGACTACGCTAAACTACCTTCGCCGGTTGTAGCAAAAGAACAAAATACCATCGCGCAGATCAAGTGATCGCGACCAAAGAGGTCCGCTCGGCCCATGTCTAGCTCAGTGTTCATCGCCGATGTCCCTCCGCGCGGCGGACTCCGCGTTTTTTATGAACGGCTGCGCGGCGGAGACGCGATTGCGTACTCGATTACACTTGCATGCGCGCTGATTATATTCGCGATCGTTGCGCTGCTGGTAATCGAGCTTTGGGCAAACTCTCAGCCGACAGTGAAGACGCTAGGCTGGCATTTCCTACTGAGCTCGGATTGGGATCCCAATACCGGGAAGTTTGGAGCGCTGCCGTTCATCTACGGCACGTGCGTTACTTCGTTTCTCGCATTGCTCATCGCCGTGCCTTTGGGGGTTTCGGCTGCCATTTTCCTTGCGGAAATGGCGCCACCCAGACTGTCCGGCATTCTGACGTTCCTTATCGAGTTGCTCGCGGCAGTACCAAGCGTCATCTACGGCCTGCTCGGGATCTTTATACTCGTCCCCCTCATCCGCGAATATCTGGTTCCGCTACTCAATAAGACCTTGGGATTCCTGCCGACATTCAGCGGTCCGTTCTACGGCGTCAGTTTGCTCTCGGCCGGGCTTGTGCTTTCGGTTATGGTCGTTCCCTTCATCATCTCGGTTTCACGTGAGGTTCTGCTTGCGGTTCCAACCGAACAGCGTGAAGCGGCTTTGGCGCTCGGTGCAACGAAGTGGGAAACGACCTGGCAAGTGGTCATTCCCAACGCGAAAACGGGCATTTTCGGTTCTATCTTTCTGTCGTTAGCACGGGCATTGGGCGAAACAATGGCGGTCACGATGGTGATTGGAAACACGCCCAAAATTGCGGCGTCTCTGTTTTCGCCCGGCTACTCCATTGCGGCGGTTATTGCGAATGAGTTTGCTGAGGCGAGCGGGCAGTTATACGTTTCCTCGCTGATTCTCCTCGGGCTAGTCCTGTTTGGGCTCACGATTCTTATCAACGCTATCGCACGTCTGTTGATTCTCACAACATCGCGGAGGACAGCCTAGCAATGCAAAGGACGATCTCACTGCGGCGGCGCATCGTAAATGTAGGGATGCTTTCACTCTCCGGCATTTGCACGCTGCTGGTCATCGCCGTTTTATTTTTCATTCTCGGGTATTTGTTTGTCCACGGTGCGAAGTCGCTGAATTGGGATTTCTTCACCAAGCTTCCGAAACCTTCTGGCGAAACCGGCGGCGGCATGGCAAATGCGATTGTCGGAAGCGGAAAGGTGTTGCTCGTCGCCATCCTAATTGGCATTCCCATTGGGTTTCTGGCGGGCGTGTATCTTGCCGAGTACAGCAGCCGGACGTTCGCGTTTCTAATCCGTTACACAGTGGACTTGCTGAACGGCGTACCGTCCATTGTGATCGGTATTTTCGCCTATGCGATGGTTGTCAGACCGATGAAGCACTTCTCGGCGCTTTCCGGAGGAGTGGCGCTGGGTGTGATGATGATTCCCATCGCTGTTCGGACCACCGAGGAGTTTCTGCGCGCTGTCCCAGTCTCAATGCGCGAAGGTGCCATGGCTCTGGGAGCGACCAAAGCGCGAACAATATTCACCGTAGTGGTTCCGGCAGCCGCATCGGGTCTCATGTCGGGCATGATGCTAAACCTGGCGCGCGTCGCAGGTGAAACAGCGCCACTTTTGTTTACCGCACTGGGCAATATGTTTTGGAGTCGCGGCTGGCTACAACCCATTGCGACGCTTCCGGTCATGATCTACAACTTTGCACTCTCAGCAGAAGAAGATTTACATCAACAAGCGTGGGCGGCAGGGTTTGTACTGCTTACCCTGGTATTGGCGGTTAACATAACGGCGCGCCTGGTAATCAGCAGAGGACCCGCAGCCTCCCGGAGATAAATCTTGTGGCAAGCCCTCGACAGCAAGCTCTAAAGGAAACCGCAATACTCCCCGACACTCATATCGGAGACCCGAAAGCGTTCGCGGCCCCAAAGCTACAAGCGAAAAGTCTCAACTTCTTTTACGGAAGTTTTCAGGCCCTGCACGACATCACCATCAAAGTTCCGCCGCTAAAGATCACGGCATTTATCGGCCCGTCAGGCTGCGGAAAGTCCACCTTCCTTCGGACCATGAATCGGATGAACGAGACGCTCCGGAATACCCGCGTCGAAGGCGAACTTGCGCTCGATGGACAGGACCTGCTGGCAATGGATGTCACGCACGTGCGGCGACGCGTCGGGATGGTATTCCAGAGATCGAATCCCTTTCCGAAGAGCATTTTCGACAACGTCGCGTACGGGCTGCGGGTGAATGGCATCAATCGGAAATCGGCCCTTGAAGAAGCGGTGGAGCGCAGCCTGACTCATGCCGCGCTTTGGACCGAAGTGAAAGACAAGCTGGACGGGCCGGCCACGGCGCTTTCCGGAGGTCAGCAGCAGCGGTTGTGCATCGCGCGGGCACTCGCAGTCGAGCCTGAAGTGCTCCTGCTCGATGAGCCATGCTCGGCGCTTGACCCTATCGCCACTTTGAAGATTGAAGAGCTGCTGTTCGAGATCAAGAAGATAACCACAATCGTGATCGTCACGCATAACATGCAGCAGGCGGCCCGGTTGGCCGACTACACAGGTTTCTTCTTTATGGGCAAACTGATCGAGTTTGATGACACCAAGATCATGTTTCAGAACCCTTCAAAGAAGGAGACGGAAGATTACATCACCGGCCGGTTCGGGTGATAGCAAACGGAAGTGGAGGCCACACAAGCGTGCGACATTTTCAACACGACCTCGATGAGTTGAAGGCGAAGCTCCTCGAGATGAGCGCTCTGGTCGAGAATGCGATTTACCGCAGCGTTCAGGGCGTCGTCGAGAAGAACGAAGATCTGGCACAGCAGGTAATCAAGAACGAGGGCCGAATTAATCAGCTCGAAATCGAGATCGACGATCTCGCCATCAGTCTGCTTGCTCTGCAGGCCCCCATGGCGGCCGACCTTCGGCTCATCACTGCAGCCATTAAGATCAATAATGACCTGGAGCGCATGGGCGATCTTTCCGTCAGTATGGCCGAAAGCGCCATCGCACTCGTGAGAGAGCCGTTGATCCGGCCGCTGATCGACATTCCGCACATCGCGGGCTTAGCTCAGGGAATGGTTCGAAAAGCGCTCGACGCTTTTGTGAATCGCGATTCCGAACTGGCACGCAGTGTCCTTGCCTCAGACGATGCAGTGGATAACCTGAGGACCGCGAGCTATCACGAACTCATTAGCTTTATGGAGAGCAATCCGAGCCAGATTCCGCAAGCGCTGCGGCTGCTGACTGTGGTCCGAAACCTGGAGCGCATTGCCGATCACGCCACCAATATCGCTGAAGATGTCTTGTTCCTGGTGAAAGGCATCGACGTGCGGCATCACAACGAGGAGCGCACACCCGCCGTCCTCAGTTAAGGTTACGCGCCCGCCGCATGTCCGCGCACGTGCGAGACAATCATCGACACTGCCTCTGTGCCGAGTGATTGCACTACCCCCGGATGTTGTGAGTAGAACTCGGCAGCGCGTTGCAGGATCGAGGGATCGGATGCTTGTGCATGCTCAGCCAGCTGCTGAACGGCCTCCGGCTGCACTTGCTGGGCCTGCTCCGGTGTCATCTGATTTGAACCAGAGCCGGCGACGGGGCCAAGCAGCCTCCCAGCCACCGACGGCCCTGCAGCCGCAAGAAGGTGGTTCAGAATACCGGCCCGCTGTTGCCCGTCGGAGTTGGCAAACAACTGGCCTATCATCTGCCCAAAAGGGGGCGTCTCATTGGATTGAAACGCCGCGTTTAATCCTGACGACAACTGGGACTGCGAATCGGTTCCGGCAGACTTCAACTCATTAACAAGGTCGAAAAGTGACATACGTTTAGCTCGGAATATTCAGCTCCTGGCCGACTTGCACCTTATTAGGATCGCTTAGCTTGTCCCGATTTGCTTCGAATATCTTGTTGTATTCGTTGGCATTCCCATAGAACTGCTGGGCGATCTTCGACAGGCTGTCGCCCGGTTGAACTTTGTAGGTCCGGGCACCCGTATTTCCGCCGGCCGAAGCAGCGGCTGCCTGAGCTTGCGGCTGCTGTGGCTGCGGCAAGGAGCTGTCGATAGTCAGGTCACACGTAACATCGCTATAGCCAGGGTCAACGGCCTTGATTTGGTTCCAGACTTCGTTCTTGATCTGTTCGGAAGGGGCCGCCCCTTGAATGAACAATTTGTTGTCCTGTACGTGCAAATGTGTCAGGCGCACGCCCTTCTGTTGGATCGTTTGTAAAACAGAGGCGTATTTATTCTTCAATTCTTCAAGCCTGTCCATATGATTCCCTTCGCTGTATGAGATGCGTTCGCTAACGAAAATGAGTCATTTGCAAGCGAGACGTGAGTGGCGGGACCAGCGGTATGCTCGATGAGCTTCAACATGGTCGTTAGCCGAGGTGTTCACTGATAGCATGTACCTCATGCTGAAGCTCGCTTGTGCCGCACTCGTCCTGTCTACGACCATCTCTGCCGTCGACCTCCCGAGTAAGAAAGTGCTCAACCTGGCGGCCATTAAGGCAATGGTTTCGGGCGCGGAAGCTGAAGCCGCCAAGCGGAACGTGCAGGTGACCATTTGCATCGTCGACGACAGCGGCAATCTGCTGTTCCTGGAGAAAGCCGATGGCGCGCCACTGAACACCATCCAGTTTGCGCAGCGGAAAGCGCGGCACGCCGCCTTTTACAAAAGCCCTTCAAAGAACGGAGCCGACGCGGTGAAGAACGGGAACGTGGCGGTGCTCGCACTTCCCGATTTTTTCCCCAACCAAGGGGGCCTTCCTATCCTGGTTGACGGGCAGATATTGGGCGGCATCGCGGCAAGCGGCGCCAAGTCCGAAATTGACGAGGCGGTTGCCCAAGCCGGGATCGACGCCCTACTTAAATGAGCGGACGTTGAAAAAGTGCATGGGCGGAGCTCCGATCTTCTTCAAGCGCTTGCCGCGAGATATGTCCCCACGGACTGACCTACAATAAGCGAAGACCTCCCCATGCCTGGACTCACCTGGGATCACACCGAAGACATTGCCCTGAGCCTGTTCGACGCTCACCCGGACGTGGACCCGACACACATTCGCTTCACGGATCTTCACAAATGGATCACCGAGCTGCCGAACTTCAAAGACGACCCGATGGCCTCCACCGAAGGCAAGCTGGAAGCGATCCAGATGGCTTGGCTCGAAGAGTATAAGGATAATCAGTAGTTTCGCTGAGCCGGCAAAGGGCGCGGCGGCCGTGCCCGTTTTGCACCGCTTCTTCGAAAGCCTCGTGCTACACTTTCTTAAGTAGTTCCGCCTCGCTTCACGTTTGCGTGACAAGTGTGCGGTCACGTCCAGGACAGTTTCTATGCCCAAATTGAAGACACATAAGGGCGCGTCGAAGCGCTTTAAGAAGACAGGCACGGGTAAAGTAACCCGCCATCATGCGTTTGCGCGCCACATTTTGACATCGAAGCCGCGTTCCCGAAAGCGAAAGCTGACGCAGGGCGTAGTTGCCGATCCAGCCGATCAGGCGAAGCTGCGCACCATGCTTCCGTACTAAAACCTGAATAGACCGAGCAGGAGCAGCGCGCCGCACGTGCCTGCCGCCTCTCATGCAAGCCGTTCCAGGCTGCAAGTTAACCAATAAGGAGAAAACGTGCCCAGAGTAAAAAGAGGTACCCACCGGCGAGATTATCGCCACAAGACCCTGCGCCGCGCCAAGGGCTTCTTCCTCACCAAGTCGAAGTTAAACCGTGCCGCACAGGAAGCCGTCGAGAAGGCGCTGCGTTATGGATACGTCGGCCGCCGTCTTAAAAAGCGCAATTTCCGCTCGCTCTGGATCGTCCGCATCAACGCCGCCTGCCGCATCTCCGATATTTCCTACAGTAAGTTCATCAGCGGGTTGAAGCGCGCCGGAGTCGATCTGAATCGCAAAATCCTGGCTGACATCGCGGTAAACGATGCCGCGGGTTTCTCCGCCTTGGTCGCCAAAGCCAAAGCCGCGCATCAAGCCCAAATCCAATAGCAGATAATGAAGATCGTGCGCAGTTAAGGCGCGCAAAAATCCGTTCTCCAAAAAAAGAAGCGATGGACGCAGTTCACGAGCAGGATACCGATACCCTTTCCAATCTTGAGGAGCGCATCACGCGCGCCGTGCAGGCGATTAGTAGTCTGCGCAATGAAAACAGCGAGCTTCACGAACGCCTGAAAACGGCGCAAGCTGAGCTTGACTCCACCCGCAGCGCCCGCGATCAGGCCCAGGCGCGTTCAGCCGAGCTGCAGACCGAAAATGGCACGCTGGAGCAGCGAGTCAAAGAATTGAGTGACGAGCTCGGCGGCTTACGCGGTGAGCGCAAGCAGGTCAAGGCTCGCATTGAAAAGCTGCTCGGACAATTGGATCTGCTAAGCGCCAGCTGATCGCCTGCCAGTCATGAGCACGCCGGACACATCTAAACAGACGGTCCGGGTGACCATCTTCAATCAGACCTACACGCTTTCCACATCGGGCGATGCTGATGAGACGCAGCGTCTTGCGCAGGAGGTGGACGACTTGATGTCAACCATCGCGCGCCGCGCCGGCAACCTCGATTCTACCCGCACCGCCGTACTCGCCTGCCTGCATTTGGCCGATCGGCTGCGTGGGGTCGAACGCGATCTTGAGCGCCTGCGCGACTCCATCAACCACAAAAGCCGCGACTTTGCCTCGCTTCTCGACACCGTCCTGACCGACGCACCAGAGTGAGAGACGTGCTTCCATCAACCGCCCCAGTTCGCCCAAGCCGTCGTGGATCGACCTGGTTCAGCGTCGCCTTTGCAGAAATTGGCTGCTGCCGGTCCGAGATTCTGGAAACTGAGCCAGGGAGCGTCAGCGACCTCAGTATGGAGGCGGCGAGATCGAAAGATATCCCTGATCGGAAGAAAGATCTTCTCAAGAGTCCCTCAGCCGCGCTATACTTTTTTAGCGCAACGTAAGTAGCTGAATTAGGATTTCTGATTCACTCGAGGCAACCGGACTGACCGCTGCGGTTATCAGTTCACCCTGCGGTAGCTTTGCGCGCCGCGGCCCGGATCCTTCAAACTTCAAGGACAACTGAACCCTTTAAGCGCCGTGCTGCGGCGTGTTCCCCGATCCGTCCATTCTGATTTCTCCAGCTCAACCTTTTTCGGAGGCGTGTGCAGGTCACCAGTCTATTCCCGTTCGTCTTCATGATGGCGCTGTTTGTCGGCCTGGGATGGTTCATCAGCCGACTACTCCCGCCATACAGCCGCCTCGTTCCCCAACTCGCGAACAAAAAGGGCTATCACGTACCGCTCGAAAGCATGCGCGGACTCCTGGCCTTGTCCGTCGTGGTGCATCATGCCGTCGTTTACTACTTCTTGATGTACCGCCATACCTCGGAAATAGGCGGGTCCAATTCCACCTTCTACAGTCAGCTCGGTATCGCGCCAGTTACTTTTTTCTTCTTCATCACCGCATTTCTGTTTTGGTCCAAGTTGATTGCCGCGCCAAAACCATCTATCCCCGCCTTCATGTCTGCGCGCCTGCGGCGCCTGGGACCTGCGTACTTAGGGGGCGCCGTCGCGCTCTGCCTTCTGGTCGCAATCTTCACCGGCTTCAGACTGCAAACCAGCGCATCGCTGCTTGCAGGCAATGTCGTCCGGTTGTTGATCGCCGAGACTCCGCAGTTGAACGGGTTCGATACCGCGTGGATGTGGACCGTCACCTGGACGCTCCGCATTGAGTTCCTGTTTTATCTTTTGATTCCGTTCCTGGGTTGGTTCGCGCAAAGGTTCTGGAGGTCCTGTCTCTTTGTCGCCGCGTGCAATCTTCTCTACGCGGCCACCGTTCTTGCCACCGCACAGCATTGGCACTTCCCCGGCCTCTCCGCTTGCCAGTCTTTGCTTCGCTTCTTGAGCTTCAATTTTTCCGTCGGCATCGTGGCTGCGCACCTCGTCAGAATTCCTGCTATCAAGAACCTCGCGCGATCTTGGTGGGCCGCCTTGCTTGCGCTCGTCCTGGTCGCGATCACATTGTTCTTTGTCCCTTCCCGCTACGGACCCGTAGAGTCGCTCCTGCTTTCGCTTCCGTTCCTCGCGGTCGCCTCGGGTGCAGACTTTTGGGGCGCCTTGCGCGGCAAAGCGCTCCTGTTCCTGGGACAAATTAGTTACAGCGTCTACCTGACCCACTGCTTAACGTATGGCGCGATCCTCATCTCCATTCATCGAGCGTGGCCCTCTGCCATCTCGGACCCGCTCGTGTACTGGGCGTTAATGGCCCTCGTCGGCGTAGCAATTGTGGCGGTTGCCACGGCTTCGCACCGATGGCTCGAACTGCCCTACATGGGTCGTAGCAGAAGGTTAATGGCGGAACGCCCGCGCCCGCTTGTGTTGCCGGATCTCGCCACCCCTCCATCGCTGCACATGCGCCCCGAGCCGCAGGACGCACTCTACCGTTGATGTCAACTGATATTCTCGAACTCGAATCCGACTACAACGCTGCGCTCTGCCGGAATTTGGAAGGCAAGCGGATTCCCAGTCTCGATGGTCTCCGCGGCATCTCAGCGCTTGCTGTCGCCGTCGCGCATGCTTCCGCGCTCAGCCGCTGGGTCCTCGCTGATTATGCTGTCGTACTGTTTTTTGAAATCAGCGGCTTCCTCATTACATGGCTTCTACTCTCCGAGCAGGATCGATCCGGGTCCATCGACCGGCTTGCATTCATGGCAAGAAGATCGCTCCGGTTATTTCCCGCGTTCTACGTATTCTGGCTTCTAACTTGGTTCGTGCCCGGCATTCCCGGCCGTTGGTGGTCCTTCTTCTATCTCATGGACCTCTACAACTCGTTCTCGCCCGCGCGCGCTTCGGAAGTCGCCACCATTCTCGCGATGGCATGGTCATTGGGCGTGGAAGAGAAGTATTACCTCGTTTGGCCGGCCGTCTTGAAGCGATTTGATCGGCGGACAGTTCTAAAAGTAACCCTGGGCTTGTTCGTCTGCGTACAGATCTATCATCTCGCCATTTACAAGCTCGGACACATCATGTGGATGGCTTGGAATTTCGATACGCGGATCGATGCGGTTCTTCTGGGATCGTCTCTGGCGATTGCAGTAAAGCTAAAGTGGCGCGCCCCTAAATGGATGTTCCACCGCGGTATTCTGCTCGCTTGTGTATTCTCAGTCATTCTGTTCTCCGGCGTCACTTGGGTCCATCGCCTCTCATTCGGAGTGCTCGCGGCTACTTTTCCCCTCGCCATTGTGCTGCTATCGGTGGTCGCCAGACCTGTGAAGATACTGAATAATGCCGTAACTCAATTCTTCGGGAACATTTCGTATTCTTTGTATCTATATAATGCCTTGGTTGTCTATGCTCTGTCCTCGCTTCCATTCCCGAACAGAGCCGCAAGAGTGACAGTTTCGAT
Source organism: uncultured Acidobacteriaceae bacterium (assembly GCA_963842195.1). Lineage (GTDB taxonomy): Bacteria > Acidobacteriota > Terriglobia > Bryobacterales > Bryobacteraceae > Bog-105. The sequence continues at coordinate 338,885 of CAWJFN010000009.1, read as the reverse complement.
GTTGGGCGCAATCTGCGCCGCCTCTCTCTCGTATTATCTGGTTGAGAAACCATTCTTACGAGTGAAATCTCACTACCATCGCGACCGTGGTACTGCGCCATTGATTATTAAAGAATCGTTATCAGTTCCAGAAGGAATAGCGGTCGATATGTGCCCCTCAGTAGTAGTAGATCTTTAGATCTTGTAAATCAGCCATAAGATCAGAATCTCTGACTAAGGTTTTACTTGTCTAAGTTACTAATTAGTGGCTTACTGATACAAGGCTTATTGGTCGGAGGGTCTCGGGGTGACACGGCGCACAATTCCGGTATTGGATGGCATACGCGGCCTTGCAATTATCGGGGTATTGCTTCGGCACGCCGCCTACATCTTTCATCCGCATGGTTCAGCTACTCGCTGGTTCCTGCCCGTTATGCAATTTGGAACCTGGGGTGTCGATCTCTTCTTTGTTCTCTCCGGATTCTTGATCACAGGAATCCTTCTGGATACAAAGCCAGCCGTTAATCGAGCGCGGTCGTTCTACGGGCGTCGCGTTCTCCGCATTTTCCCCATTTACTATCTCGCCGTAACGCTCGTTCTTCTCGGTGGATGTTACTCCACCTGGATCAGGACAGCGGCTAACCTTCAAAATATCCCCGATCATCTCGCCTACGTCTTCTACTTTCAAAACTTCATCCCCCTGTGGCACGGCGGTACTTTTCCGGAGAGTATCATCGGCCCGTTTTGGAGCCTTGCTGTAGAAGAACAGTTCTACTTTGTGTGGCCGCTTATCGTCTGGCGCACCAACTCTAAGAACCTCACCAGAATCTGCGTGGCGGCGCTCGGGATCTCGCTTATCGTTCGTCTGCTGCTGGTCCTTCGTTTCGGTAGTGGAATTTGGGTCTACTCCTTGACGCCAACCCGCGCGGATGGGCTTTTTGTAGGGTCGGCACTGGCGGCGATATTGGCGTTCCATCGAAAGATTTCAAAGCGCCTCTTCGTCGTTCTCGCAGGATCGGGAATCGCTGCGCTGGCCGCAGTCGCATTAGGCGGCCGCGTAAATCAGCTTTGGCTCACCGGACCTTACATGTCGGTGATCGGGATCTCGGGCATCGCGCTCGCGTGCGGAGCTCTAATCACCTTCTGTCTGCGATCTGAGAATTCCCTCTTGGCGCGGGCATTTCAGAAACAATGGATCCGAAGGTTCGGCAAGTATAGCTACGGGATGTATGTCTGGCATTTTCCCATCTACTACGGGCTCCACCACCTCTTCGAAACACGTTTTTCCCTGCGATTCCCCGTGGAAACAGGCGTCGGACTCGCTTACGTCGCTCTGTTGATCGGAGCAACTTACGCTGCCGCGTGGCTGAGCTTCCAATGTTTCGAGCAATGGTTCTTGCGGCTGAAGGCGCACTTCGAGCCAATCTTCTGCGAGCCGCAGTACCAGCCGCCCCCACGAACGGTCTTCTTGATCCCCCCGGTGGCGGGAACCGAAGTCCGCGTATAGCTGATCCGCGCCCAATTAAGGCCTTAGCCGAACTTCGTCGAGACCACTCCCGATTTTCAACGGTTTACCGAGCCGCGACCAACTGGAGCGGTCTTCCGCTTCGTGGACCATTCTTACCTCAAAGCCGCTTCCTGCCGGGGCGCCTGACAAATTCTTTTCTCACGCGTCAAACACAAACATGCAGGACCTGAAATATGCTTTGCGCCTGTTCATGAAGTCGCCCGGATTCACCGCGGTCGTGGTGATTACCCTGGCACTCGGCATCGGCGCCAATACGGCGGTATTCAGCGTTATCTACGGGGTGCTGCTACGCCCGTTGCCTTACAAGAACCCAGATCGCCTGATCGATATTCTCGACAGCAGCCGGCGCGAAAAGGAACTTGCGAAGATCTTCGCGAGCTACTCCGATTTCGAAGAGTTTTCCCGCCACTCGCACACTCTGGAGTCACTCGCCGCTGATACCTGGGCTGGCCGGCCGGGAGCCGTCCTCAGCGGCCGAGGTCCGGCCAAGACATATCTGACGATTCCGGTCACGGCCGGGTTTTTCAAGACGCTCGGGGTCGCCGCTCATCATGGCCGCACGTTCAGCAGCGATGACCTTCGCGGCGGCTGTTCTGTCGTCCTGAGCGATAACTTCTGGCGTGTGCGTCTCGGCGCCGATCCGCACATCATCGCGCAGGCGCTTTCGCTCGATAATCAATCCTGCACAGTCCTCGGAGTCATGCCGCCAAGCTTCGCGGTATACCCGCCCGAGACCCAGATCTGGACACTGGTTCTGCCGAACGACCCTCGTCTGCGAAGTTACTTCGGAGTATTCATGATTGCGCGTCTGAGGCCTGGGGTCTCGATCGCACAGGTGCGGGCCGAGCTCGCGGCGCTGCACGGGGCGCTTCATGCGCACGACTCGACTGGCGAAAGGGATTTTACTCCGCTTGTCAGCCGTCTTCAGGACCAATTCACCTGGCTCGCGGGCCGGAATTTACGGACTACCCTCGCTCTATTATTTGCCGCTGTCATTCTGGTGCTTTCCATCGCGGCTCTCAACGTCGCCAACATCTTGCTCGGACAATCCTTTGCCCGCGCACGCGAGTTTGCAATTCGTGCCGCTCTCGGATTAGGAGCAGCGCGCCTGATTAAGCAACTCCTCATCGAATCCACGGTGCTTTCGTCAGCCGGCGGAGCGCTGGGAGTGCTGGTAGCATTCGCCGCGACGCGCTACTTCGTCCACCTGCAACCTGTTGAACTGCCGGTAGGCACAACTATCTCAATCAACATTCTGGCGCTCGCATTTGCCGCAGTTGTTTCGATTCTTACCGCCTTGATCTTCGCTGTGGCGCCCGCCTGGGTAATGTCTCGGGGCGATCTCCACGCTGGGCTCCGCGTCACCGTTGGCAACATTGCTCCCGCGCGCCAGCGCCTCTCCCGGATTCTTGTGGCCGCGCAAATGGCGCTTTCTGTAGTCTTGCTCGCGGGCGCGGGTCTAATGATGCGAAGCGTGCTCCGCTTTGAGTCGGCTCCGCTCGGCTTCGCACGAAACAAAATTTTCGTCTCCAACGGCTCCCTGCCGGACCGATATAAAGATCAAGTTGGTCTTAGAATCGCTTTCTATAATCGGCTGCATCAAAAGCTCGCCAGTCTTCCCGGCGTCACCTGCGCGGCGGTCGCCTCTACACTCCCGCCCGAAGGCCTGGGATTAGGAACCGTCGAGATTGAAGGTAAGCCGGTGTCCCCCGAAGCACAGCTCCACGATGTGGGAAACGCGGCAGTCAGCCTCGATTATTTCCGCCTGTTCGAAATTCCGCTTCGACGGGGTCGCGTTTTTGCGGAAACAGATCAGGCCCACTCGGATCCCGTTGCCATCGTGAATGAGGCATTTGCCCGCGAATACTTTCCTGAGCGGGATCCGATCGCACAGAAGATTCGTCTCGGCGAAGAACACGAATGGGTCAGTATCGTCGGTGTAGTTGGCAACCAGAAACGGCCGACCGTGTATGAGGAGATGAAATGGATCACTCAGCCGGCCGTTTACCGGCCTGTAGCTCAACTTCCCCCGGCTTATTTTTCGATTGCGGTTCGCAGCGTAGTCGCGCAGCCGGGTATTCCCCACGCCATGGAAAGAACTGTGGAGTCGATCGACAGCCAGGCTGCCCTCGGCGACATCGAATCCATGCAAACTCGTTTGAGTCCGTACATGAAATATCCTCGCTTCCGAGCCGTGCTTCTCACTGCATTCGCTTTTCTCGCCATTTCTCTCGCCGCCGTCGGCCTCTATGGAGTACTAGCGCAGTTTGTTGCCCAGCGCACGGTAGAGGTCGGAGTGCGAAAGGCGATCGGCGCACAAAGCAGCGACATCGCCCGCTTCATCGCGTGGAAAGGCGGCGTGCCGGCGTTAGCTGGGCTGTTCGTCGGCTTCCCGCTGTCGTTCGCGCTGAGCCGCTTTTTGCGTAATTTCGTCTACGACATCACTCCTACGGATCCCGCTACGTTCTGGGGCGTAGCCCTGATCATGATCGCGGTCACCGCGATGGCGATTATTATGCCCGCCCGGCGAGCGTCGCGTGTGGACCCCATCGCCGCACTTCGTAGCGAGTAATGTCATCCAGCGACGGAGTTCGTAGCAATCGCCACCCTTTTTCGCGAACGCAAACTCACCGAAAATTCAAATCGTCGCGATGGATCATGAACTCGGGATAAGCGCCTGCACCCAACTCGAACAGGTCCATTCCCTGACGGTCGCCTTCGGGGGCAGCGCGGAAGGGCAGTATCCTGTTCAAAAGCCAGTTCAGCCCGTAGCTCATCGGAAAAACAAACCCAACCAGAGTACTGATGCCGATCAGTTGCGGCAGAAGCGGATCGACGCTGCTGAAGAACCCGACTGCCAGCAGCCCCCAAATACCGCCTGCGGCATGAACCGAGATGGCGCCCGTCGGATCGTCAACCTTCATACGAAGCTCAACAATCTCGATCGCAAAGATAGCCACCGTCCCGGCAATCAAGCCCGTCAGCAGCATCTCCGCCGGATTTAATGCCGCGCAACCCGCGCTGCTCGACACCAGGCCGCACACCCATCCGTTGGCGCCGAGCGAAGCGTCGGGCTTGCCGAACCTGGCGCGCGTGATGAAGGCTGCCGATAGCAGCCCGCCGGCCGCACAGAGGAACGTGTTAATGGCGATCAGCGGAGCGCGATTAACGCCGGCCGCCGCAAAAAGCAGTGAACCCGCAATATTCAGGCCGAGCCAGCCGCAAAGCGCCAGCACGCAGCCAAACAGGACAAAAGCTCCGTTGTGTCCCGGGGTTGCTGTCGGCATTCCGCTCGCCAGGAATTTGCCTCGGCGAGCTCCAGTCAACCAACACACCGAGAGCGCTGTCAAACCGCCCACTGCATGAATGCTCCCTGATCCGGCAGCGTCGCGCAGCCCGAGCCCGCCCGAAAGTCCCTGCAGCCAGCCGCCACCCCAGACCCAATGTGCAAACAGCGGATACGTCCAGCCAGCGAGTACGGCGGTGGTTGCGAGCGATGCCGCCAATCTCCAGCGCTCCGCGGCCGCGGCAGCGGGCAACAGCGCGACTAATGCGGCACCGGTAATTCCAAAGAGAGCGATGAGAACAGCAGATGACTCCTGCCCGGGCATCCCGCGCAAGAAGATCCTGCCGTCTCCAAGCCAGCTCCAACTTCTCCCGGCAGCGTAAAACGCGTGGGCTGGTCCCGGCCCGGTTCCCTGAAACGAGAATCCGCAAAACGCATACACAACCGCCGCCAGCGCCATCGCGCAAAGGCCGGTGAACAGGGAGTGTGAAACGCTTCGCGTGCGCGTCAGGCCAGCGTTGATCAGCATCAGTCCCGCCGGCGCGAGGATGGCCAGCACCAGCGCCAACGTACAGAATGCAGTTGCCGCTTCGGAGAAGACAGGCAAGGCTGAGCTCAATTCTTCTCACCTCGAGCAGTTAGGTTGGAACGTGCCACCAGCGTGAATCCAACACCCTGGATGGCAATGGCAGCCAAAGCAAACGCCAGCCCGGATGCACTTGCCGTAAGCAGCACACTGGCAGCTATCGCAATAAGCCAGCCAGCGATCATCATCAGCACGCCCACTAATCGCATATGTTCACACTCAAAATCTGAAAAGCCCAAAGGCCACGCTTACACGCCGCGATTCAACGAATAGTCGCAACAGCCCTGGGGTGGCGCTCTTGAACCACCGTGCCGCGTTCTGCGCGTGTTCTGAAGCGAGATGGGCGGATTCGACGTGGCCGCCCTCTGGAAAGCCTTCAAAATAGCATACGGCCCTGGCCCTGCGGCCAAACCCGCCCTCAGTCTCAGGCGCAACTCTTGCCAAAAATGGCCGATACGATAGACAGGATCCGTTGGGCGGCCAGCCAGGTGCCGTGCCCGTCTCGCGTCTTACTCAATAACGCGCGAACATTTGGCTCTAACTCCCACTCTTCTTACGGCGGAGTTCCGTATTGGCAGTCAAATCCAGTTATATCGCTGGTTCGAAACCCAGGCAGCGGCAGTCCGGTGCGGCGCTCATAGAAGTCGCCGTGACCATAATCCCTCTCTTTGCCTTCGTTTTCCTGATTTTTGATGTCGCCTGGGTGATCTTCGCCCAATCGACTCTTCAGGCATCCGTCCGGCAAGGTGTCCGTTATGCCGTTACCTGCCAGATCGCATCCGGTCAGACGGGACTCGATGCCTCGGTCCGGCAAGTGGTCGTGCAGAACTCGATGGGCTTTATTCAGTCCTCAAAAGCTTCGAGTCTGATCTCAATCAAGTACTTCTCGCCGACTACACTGGCCCAGATCACGGGATCGGGGGCTATTGCTGAAGGCAACATCGTTCAAGTCTCTGTAACAGGGATCTCCGTCACTTCATTTGGTCCCATTATGCGGACGGCAACGCCGCTCATGCTATCGGCTACCGCGTCAGACGTCATGGAGAGCTTCTCTAATGGGGTGGCATGTAGCGAATGACGGGCCTCACCCAATCTATGCGCAATCGACATGGCCGCTCCGAAGCAGGCAGCGCGCTCATCGAGTTCGCCTTCTGCATGGTGTTTTTTATTATCCCGTTACTGACCGGGACCATGTACATTGGCCTCAGCCTGATTCGCGCTATTCAGGTCACGGAGGTCTGTCGCGATGCTGCCCATATGTATTCCTATGGCGTCGATTTTTCGCAGGCTGCGCCGCAAGGCATGCTAGTCGCGCTTGGCCCCGAACTCGGGATGCAAACCAGCGGTGGTAATGGTGTCGTCATCTTCTCCACCGTTACCTTCATTGCTCCATCCGATTGCACTGCTGCCGGCCTGCAGCAAAACACCGGCAGTTGCCCGAACATGAACAGCTACGTGATTACCCGCCGTATCGTGGTTGGCAACTCGACCCTGCACGCAAGCAACTTTGGAACTCCGAACGCAAGCATCATTGGCAGCGACGGAACGATCACAAACACGAACTATTTGACCGATACAAGTGCTCAGGCAAACGGCTTCTCCAGCCTGCTGACGCTCACGTCGGGCCAGAACGCGTTCATGGCCGAAATGTGGGTGAAATCTCCGGACTTCTCCTTTACCTGCTTTCCTGGTGCAAACAACGGTTTGAACTCGAGCGCGCGGTTCATTTTCTGAAACCCTCGGGAGGGGTTTCGACTGCGGTTGCTGCTAAACGGCAATGCTCCTCTGTACGTCATCCTAAATAATAGGACCGGTCTACGGCCACAGTTCCGCAGAACAGGGATATCCTGAAGGAGGGAGAATTATGCGGGAGAACACACGCCTGTTTCCGCTCAATATCCTTTTCGTATTCGTTGCGTTGATCGCAATGGCCGCCGCATGTGCCTTCGCGGGACCTCCTTCTGGCGGTCACTTCGGCGGAGGCAACGTAGCTGCCCATTTCGCGGAACCCTCCTCTCACTTCGCGAGTCCGCGCGGGCCGATCCCCGGCCCTGGTATCGCGCCCCAACCGTTTGCTCCGGCCGGAACTGGCTACTGGACCGCGAGTGGTTACCACGGCCCGGCCCGTATAGGCGGCTATAGTGGCGGGCATTACGGGGCATACAACGGGCGCAGGTTCGACTATCGCCGTTTCCCTGTAGGCTACTTCCTCGCGCCATACTACTATCCCTTTCTGGATTACGACTCCTCTCCATACCTGGATAACGGTCCACCACCCCCGGATCAGGGCGGGCCGGACATGTACGCGATGCAAAATGAATTGGGACAGCAGGTTCAGGCACTCGGTGAGGAAGTTCAGCAACTGAAGTATGCTCAGCGTGGGCCGTACCCGCCGAATCCATACGAAGGGCCGCCACCTCCCCCGGCTCCGCAGACCGCTCCTTTGCCACCCTCACCGCCCTTGACGCTCGTGTTGCGCGATGGACAGCGGGTGAACGTTCGCAATTATGCGGTCACGGACGCCACATTCTGGGACTTCACGAACGACTCGACGCGCAAGATCCCGCTCTCAAACATCGATCTGGATGCCTCCGCTAAGGCTACTCAAGCGAACGGCGGCGAGTTTCCCGTGCTGACGCCTCCCCCCGACGGCGGCAATTAGCGGAGCTTTGGCCCTGCTCGGTGGCGCGCCCTTTAGACTGCCGGAGAAATTGCGCTAGCTGCTTTGTTTAATTAAGGTCCTACGCAACAGATCCAGTGCATTCTGCGCCGCCAGAGTGCGGATGCGCTGCCGATCCAATCCGTGCCGGTACCGCACAACGCGGGTGCCGTTCGGTCCTGCAATGCCGATATACACCGTACCGACCGGATCGAACTCTGTGCCGCCTGCCGGGCCGGCGTACCCGGTGATCGACACGCCATAGGTGGCACCCGCGCACCTGCGCGCGCCTTCGGCCATGGCATGCGCCACTGGCTCGCTGACCGCCGTGTGCTTCTGGATCGTTTCTTTCGGCACGCCCAGAATCTGCTCCTTCTGGGGATTGCTGTAGGTCACGTAACCGCCCACAAAATAATCCGAGCTTCCGCCAAGTTCAGTCAACCGGCTCGCCAGCAAACCTCCGGTACAGCTCTCCGCGGTAGCAACCGTGGCCCGCCGCTTACGCAACAGGCATGCCACGACGGCTTCTAACGCTTCCTCTGATTTTTCGGTGTAAATGCGATCGCCCACAAGCTCCGCGATCGGGTTTCCGACTTCTCTCAGCAGTGCATCGGCTTCAGCTTCAGTTTGCGCCTGCGCTCGCAAGTGCACACTGAGATCGCCTGGCGCAGACAAAATCGTCGTGGCCGGATTTGTGTATTTGCTGTAAACCGGAGCGATCAGCGCATCCAACTCGGATTCGCCCATCCCGGCGATGCGAAAGCAGCGTGTTCGAATCACCTGCCTGGGCAGCACCGGCCGCAGCCGCGGAACCAGTTCGTTGATCAGCATGGGTTTCAACTCGCGAGGCGGCCCGGGCAAAAGCGCCAGCGCGCCGCGGCCGGTATGGAGGAACTGTCCCGGAGCCGTCCCGTGTGGATTCGGAATTGGTTCGGCGCCCTCGATTAAGTACGCCTGCCGGATGTTGTTCGGCGCCATTGGCCGATTGATCTGCCGGAAACGATGGATCAGAATCGATTCCTGCTCCAGGTTGAGAACCAGCTTTCGGCCGAGCGCCGCAGCCGCAGCATCGCGCGTGACATCATCTTCTGTCGGACCAAGCCCGCCGCTGAGAACCACAATGTTCGATCGATTCACTGCCGTGCGGATCGCCTGGCTCAACCGCTCGCGATCGTCTCCAATCACGCTTTTGGTGACCACCTCTACGCCGAGCATGTTGAGATGTTCGGTGATGAGCAGCGAGTTGGTGTCTGTCCGCTCCGGCGTTAGCAATTCGCTACCGACGGCGATAATCTCGGCGGTCTTTGGCCCGGAGGTTGGCGTCTGGCCCATGCAGGCTAGATTATGGCAAAGGACGCCCGGCGATATCTACATCCACTCGGTACAACGCATTATGCGTCGCAACCACTAGTGCTCGCGACGGGCTGAACGCAAGGCCGACAATGCCTGGACCTGATAGGAACTGCTCGGGTTGTCGTGCGCTGTTGAGACGAATGATGCCTCTTCTGCCGGCAAGTGATCCCGCAACATAGAGGCGGCCCTGCGCATCGAAGGCGAGCCCTTGCGGCCGCCCAACGCCGCGATAGAAGCTCTCCACCTCGCCGGCTTTTGAAACCCGGTGTACCGAATCGAAGCTCGAGGTCGTCGGCCCGGTGACATACAGGTAATCCTCAGGCCCGAACGCCAGATGATAGGCGGCGATAGACGGCTCCAGCGTCGCATACACGTAGATCTGTCTCGACCGGCTGATCTTGAAGATAGTGCCGCTGCGATCGCCGACGTACAGATTGTCGTCGCGGTCGAAGGCAATGCCCGGTGGCAACGCCCATTCCCTCCACGAAGACGGACATGTTGCCCGTCGGCGTGACCTGATAAACGATTCCGTCGTAGCGGCTGGAGACGTAAAGGACGCCCTCACGGTCGAAGGCTAGCCCGGTCGGATTCATCAGATCGGTAACGAAGGGTTTTGAACTGTAGTTGGTGTCGATCTTGTAGATGGCCACCGGCGATTTCTGGCCGCGCGAATTGCTGAAGGTGCTGTAAATGTTCCCCTCTTTGTCTATCGCAGGGTTAGATACCGGATGCAGGCTGTCGGCAACCTGGATGCCGACATGCGTCTCAGCCGTATCGCTTTCGGCTGAGCCGTTCGATACCGTGATCTCCCCCACCATAGCCGACTCCGGCACCCGGGCAATAATGTACGACTCTCCCGCTACCACCAGATGCGCCCGTTCTCGGCCGAGTTTGACTGTGGGTCTGCCATTATTTGCAAAGTTCTTGCCGCGGATATGAAGCTCACCCCCGCTAATCGCGGCAGCAGGCTCTACCTTTGCAATGGACGGCCGGCTTGATTGTTGCGGCTGTTGTTTAGTCGGCATACTCAGTAAAGTTTGAAAGCACTACCTATATACAAGATAAGTGCCCCATAAAGGCCCGCAGCCAAATCGTCCGCGACAATTCCCACCCCCTCGGGCAATCTCTCGAACTGACGTACCGGCCACGGCTTCACAATATCGAACACCCGGAACAGCAGGAAGCCCGCGAGAAATACTTTCCAACTGCGCGCCGCCGCCCCCATCAGAGTCACCCACTGCCCAAGCACTTCATCGACGACGACGAGACCAGGATCGTTCCGCTTCACTAGCCGCGCGGTACGTGTCGCCGCCCATATTGCCGGCAGCAGCAGACACGTCGTGAGTATCAGCAGCGTCGGGCGTCCCAGCCCGAAAAAGATCCGCAGCGCCCACGCAATAAGAATTGCCGCGAGAGATCCTGCCGTACCAGGACCCCACGGGAAGTAGCCACAGCCGAACCATGTCGCCAGTAACACCGCCAACCGGTTCACTGCAACGGACCTTCGTAGTGCTCCGGAATTTCCAGCTCTTCGAATTCGTCGCGCCGTGTCGGTGTCGAGATAACGTATTTTTCAGATGCCCAGTTGCCCAGATCCAACAGCCGGCAGCGCTCGCTGCAGAACGGCATATTCACGTCATCAACAGCAACTTCTTTTTTGCAGATCGGGCAACGCACGGTGTTCCCCATGCTTCTATTATCGGATCGCAACGGCGGACGGCGCGGCGCGATGGGAGCTGAGAATCTGAAACGGGTTTCCGCTTAGGGCTGGTGTGTAAGAATCCTCGGCCGGGCCTTTCAGTTCGCCCACAAGGTCATAGTCATGCGCTTCGGTGATGCGCAGCATTCGGATCTCACCGGGACGCGGATCCGCTTCCCCGAAATCATTGATGTAGCAGACCCCGTCGATCTCGGGCGCCTGCGAGGTCATGCGTGCTTCCCACAGCAGTTCCGTTTCTTTCGATGGTCCTTCAATCAGCACCGGGAACTCGCGGCCAATTAACCGTTTGTTGCGCGCTAGCGAAATATGCCGCTGCAGGGACATCAATTTGCGTTTGCGATTGTAGATCGTCTTTTTCTCGACTTTGGCGTCCAGATGATAACTTTGGCTGGTCTCCTCGTCGCTATAGCTAAACACGCCTAGACGATCGAACTGCGCGGCCTGCACAAACTCGCAGAGCGCCTCAAAATCGGCATCCGCCTCGCCCGGGAAGCCGACGATCATACTAGTCCGAATCGCCACTTCAGGAATCGTGGCCCGAATACGTTCGATCAACTTCAGAAAAATTTCGGCATTAGCGCCGCGCTTCATGCGCTTCAACACCGGCCCGCTGGCGTGCTGGAGCGGCATGTCGATGTATTTCACCAGCGACCCGTGCTCCGCGATGGTATCCAGCAGCTTTTGGCTCACTTTGTTCGGATATGCATAGAGAAAGCGCACCCACTTCGGCAGCTCGGTCGGGATCTGCGCGAGACGCGCGAGTAGCTGCGCCAAACCGTCCTTGATCCCGAGATCTTCGCCGTAGCATGTCGTGTCCTGTCCGATCAGATTGATCTCGCGAACGCCCATTGCAAACATCCGCGTCGCTTCGCTGATCACGCTTTCAAAGCGCCGGCTGCGAAACTGTCCTCGAAACTGTGGAATGACGCAGAACGAACACGGATGATCGCATCCTTCGGCAATTTTGATATAAGCCGAATGCCGCGGCGTCGTAAACACACGAGCCGTCAAATCGTGATAAAGATACGGCTCCGGTGCCAGCTGTTTTGCCTCCAGCCCTTCGCACAACGCGGTGATCTTGTCCAACTCGTTCGTTCCGAGCACGGCATCCACTTCCGGAAGATTCTTCTGGATGTCGGCACGGTAGCGCTCCACCAGACAGCCCGCCACCACGAGACGCTGCGCCTTGCCCGTCTTTTTGTATTCCGCCATTTCCAGAATCGTGTCCACGGACTCCTGCTTGGCGGGGTCGATAAAGCTGCACGTATTGACCACAATGACGTCGGCCTCGGCAGGCTGTGGAGTCAATTCGTGCCCGTCCTCAACTAACCGGCCCATCATCACTTCCGTATCGACGAGGTTCTTGGGACAGCCGAGACTTACAAATCCAATCTTCAAAGGGGTATAGATTCCGTGTGGCAGGAGGTAAGAATCTCCAGGATAGCAAGGAAAATCGGATGCCGGCAGTAGCGTAAACGAGACCACGGAACCGCGACCGATGAGGGAGCGGCATTTTTCCTAAAAATCAATCGACGCCAGCAACTCCGACGGCTTCCGATCGAAGGCCCGGCAAATCGCCAGCAGACTCTCAATGCTCGGCAGGTTCGCCCCGCGTTCGATAGAACTGATCTGAGAGACGCTCAGTTTGGCCGCTGCCGCTAAATCCTTCAAGGACCAGTCGCGCTCCACGCGCAGCAGTTTGATGCCGTGGCCCAGACGCTCGCGAAGCCGGTCCTGTGGCGTTCTTCCCAGGCTGAACTGCTCAATCGCATTCTGCAGTATCTGACGCAGTTGCGTTAAGGAAAACGGCTTCGACAGATAATCGAAAACCCGCAGTTTGAAGGTCGCGCGCATGTCCTCTAGCGAGGGGTAGCCGGTCACGATGACAATGCACATATTCGGCCAGCGTGACAGCAGTTGCTCCACCACTTTGTCTCCGCTTACCGGGCCCATCTTCATGTCCAATAGGACAATATCGGGGACACGCAACTCCGAGGCTGCGAGCAGTTCGCCTGCCGCGGCGAACGTGCGGACTTCGTAGCCTTCGTCGCGCAGCAAGTCTTCAATGTAATTTCGGAAGTCCAGGTCGTCATCCAGGACTGCAATATCCACCAGTCCCGGAACTGCCAGAGCGGCTTCGCTCATCGCTTCTTACGCCGCCACCGGCAGCACCACCTCGAGAGACGCGCCTCCTTCGGGACGATTCGCCGCCGAAATGGTCCCGCCATGCTGGGTCACGATGCCCTCTGCCACCGTCAACCCCAGTCCCGTGCCGCGGGCGTCGAGACGCGTCGTAACAAAGGCCTCAAACAGGTTGGGCAGCACGTCGGCCGAAATGCCGGGACCATTGTCGAGCACGACGCAGGACACCCAGTTCTGCCCGCTTTTCGTTACGATTTTGGACTCCACGCTAATCGTTCCGTTGGAATCCACTGCAATCAATGCATTCCGAAGCAGATTTACAAATACCTGAATCAGCCTGTCCGGGTTGCCCCGCACCGTCTCGCTTTCCCGCACGTGATTTCGAAAAGTGACCACGCTTGCTTTCTCGTCGATCGCCACCAGGTTCCAGCTTTCGTCGATCAGAGGCTTCAACAGCACAACTTCGCTCTCGTGTTTGCGTACGCGCGCGAAGTCCACCAAGCCTTCGCTGATCCTTCTCAAGCGCTGCGTCACGCGCAGCATCCGGCCCAGACGCTCCAGCGTTTGCGTATCACGGCTCGTCTCGAGAAGTTTCTCGATCGATCCCTGCAGGACAGCCAGCGGTGTATTCAGTTCATGGGCCACACTCGTACTCAACATGCCGAGGCTCACCAGCCGGTCCTGTTCTTCTAGTTTCTGCAGGGCGTGTGCCAGATCGTCCTCCTGTCGGCGCAACTGTGCCACCGTCGCGTTCCTCGAACGCATGATCTGACCGATCTCATCATTCATGATGAATTGCTCGTCGATCATTTCGTGCGCACGGTCATCTTGCTGTGTCGACTCATCCGCTTTCAGCATCAGCCGCAGCGGCTGGTAAACGAATTGCGGCATGATGAGGAACTCCATAACAACGATGGAGAGCGCATAAATCGTTCCCAGCACAACGAACAGGCTGAGCCGCGCCTGTCTTAGAGCCTTCTCGTAGAACTCCGGCGAGAGACTCACGCGCCGGAATGAGCCTGCCACCTTGCCCCGCCGGAACAGCGTGTCTCGCCCTTGCTGCCACGTCGCCGCGGGGCGCTGGTTCAGAAAAGCTTGGCCCTCCGTCGAAAGTCCGAGTTCGGGCGCAGTTCCACGCCTGAAATCATAGATCGTCAACTCGCTCGGTTCCAGCGCATCATTCATGGGCAGTTCGGCGCCGAAGATTTGAGCCATCATGTGCAGTTCGCGCTGATGTGCTGCGGTGATGTGTTCGGCGAAAACCGGAATCACGGACAGGTATACCGCGACGGCCAGGACAAAGAAAAAAAAATTGTGCAGGACAACTAGCTTGTACCGCACTTTCAAAGCACCGAAGTTCCTTACCAGTGCTTTAGGAGGCTTTGCAGGCCTGCCGCTATTTTGGGGCCAACTCTTCTCTCCGTTCAATCTCCTGCTCCTTGTACTGCAACTGATACAACTTCCAGTAAATGCCGCGCTTGGTTAGCAGCTCCTGATGTGATCCGATTTCCCGCAGTTCCGCCTTATGCATCACAATAATACGATCGGCGCGCTGAATCGTCGATAAACGATGTGCAATTACCAATGATGTCCTGCCGGTAACCATCCGGCTGAGCGCTTCCCGCACCTTCATCTCCGTTTCCGTATCCACGCTCGAGGTAGCCTCGTCCAGAATCAGAATCCTTGGATTGTGCGCCAGCGCCCGGGCAAAACTGATGAGCTGTTTCTGCCCGGTCGAGAACCCGTCGCCGCGCTCGCGTACCGGAGTCTCGAACTGCTCGGGAAGCTCCTCGATAAAGTCGAGCAGATTCACCTGCCCGGAAGCTTCGCGCACTCTGTGATCGGTAACCGAGTCTGTTCCCAGCCGAATGTTCGTCGCCACCGTTCCCGTGAACAGGTATGGATCCTGAAGCACGACGCCGAACTGCCGCCGGAGATCGATTAAATCGAAATCGCGAATATCGGTGCCGGCGATACGAATGCTGCCGCGCTGCACGTCGTAGAAACGCAGCAGCAGGTTCGTCAACGTGGTTTTGCCGGCCCCGGTATGACCGACCACCGCGATCGTTTCACCCGCATTGATCCGGAAACTCACGTCGCACAGCACCCAGTCTTCGTTGTTGTACGCAAACCATACGTGATCGAATTCGATGTCGGCCGGGCCCTCTGGAAACGGGATCGCATCCGCACGCGATACAACTGCCGCATGCGTGTCCAGAAGCTTGAAAATGCGCTCCGCCGCTGCCATTGCGCCTTGCAGGATATTGTATTTTTCGCTGAGATCCTGGATGGGGCGAAAGAAACGCAGCCCGTATTGGAAGAACGCCACTAGCACGCCCAGCGTCAGCGCACCCTGCCGGATGCGCAATCCTCCGTACGCGAGCAGCAGTGCCAACGCCAGCATCCCCAGAAATTCCACTACCGGGTAAAACCAGCCGTACGCCGTAATGGAGTCTTTGAAGGCAACCATGTGGTCGCGATTGATCTTTTCGAATTCCACATTGCTGCGGTCCTCGCGATTGAATAACTGCAGCACCGTAATGCCCGCTACGTGCTCCTGCAAATACGCATTGATCCTCGCGATCGCCACGCGTATCCGCCGATAGCTCTGCGAAGCCGTGCGGCGGAACTGTACCGTCACCAGCACCACGAACGGCATCACGGCGAGCATCAACCCGGTCATTCCCGGACTGAGCCTCGCCATGGCAAGCAGCACAAACGTCAACATCAATAGATCGCCAATGATCGTGACCAGCCCCGATGCGAACAGATCGTTCAATACGTCTACGTCCGTCGTTACACGCGTGACCAGTCTGCCTACTGGATTTTTGTCGAAATAGGCGATATCCAGCGTTTGCAGATGCGCCATCAGCTCGCGGCGCAGATCGAACATGGCGCGCTGGCCGGTCCACTGCATCAGGTATGTCTGCCCGAAATCAAAGAGAAAACCCAGAAATACTACCAGGCAATAAACGGCCGCTAATTGGGAAATTCCAGTCCAAGGGTCGCGTGACAGCCACCGAGTGAGCGACAATAGCCCCTGTGTGTCCGTTTTGGCTGGTACCAGGTACCGGTCGACGGCTAATTTTGTAAGAAGCGGTCCGATAATCTGTAGAAGAGAGTCGACGAGCAGTAGGGACATGGAGGCCGCGATGGCCAGCCGGTAAGGCTTCATGTACGTGAGGAGCCGCTTCATCAGCTGCGCATCGTACGCTTTTCCGAGTACTTCTTCTTCCAATTTGTTCCAGTCTCCGCTGCCGGATTAGTCGCGTGTCGCTGTAGGCCTCAGCATGCCTATACCTCAGCCTAACCCAGCGCCGGACTTCATCCGCTTCTCTGGAAACGATGCAATGAACGGACTTGTGCTTATCGATAAACCGGCTGGTTGTACCAGCCATGACATCGTGAATCGCTGGCGTTGGCTCGCGGATACCAAACGTGCCGGACACCTGGGTACGCTCGACCCCATGGCTACCGGTCTGCTTGCGCTGGTTACAGGAACGGCCACACGCTTGGCGCAGTTTTTCAATCGCCAGAAAAAGACCTACGAGTGCGGCATTACCTTGGGCGCATGCTCCGACACCTACGACATCGAAGGTGAGGTCACCGAAACGAGCGCTCCTATTCCGGACGCCTCCGCCATTCGGCGAGCGCTCAACCGCTTTCGTGGACGCATTCTGCAGACGCCGCCTCCGGTTAGCGCCAAGAAGATCAAAGGTGTACCCGCCTACAAACTGGTGCGCCAGCATATTCCTGTCGAACTGGAACCAGTACAGGTGGAAATCGAATCCCTCGACGTCCGTAGCATCGCCGGAAAGCAGGTCGCGATCGTTGTGAAATGCTCCGCCGGAACATACGCGCGCAGCATCGCGCACGACCTGGGACGAGTGCTCGGTTGCGGGGCGCTCCTGAACAGCCTGAGGCGTATCGAATCGGGTCAATTTCGCATCCAGGAGGCGCGAACGGTTGATGAGCTCGCCCAGCTCGCCTCGGAAGGACAGCTTGAGCAGGCAGTGATTCCGCCGGGCAACCTGCTGCCGGAATTCCCTTGCGAGCACTTTGAATCCAACGTCGAAGCCAAGATTCGTCAGGGCAGGGATTTTCGTACCTCTCCTTTTGTGGTCCCGCCCGGGACTCCCTTCGTGAAAGCCCTCTCGAGAACGGGCGACCTGATCGCAATCGGCCAGCTCGTCGTCCCCAATCTCTATCATCCGAGCATGGTCTTATAAGTCTCGCGGGCCCCGCACAGGATCTTGTGTTGAACCAGCCGCGACTGTGTTACACCAGTAGTTCAAAGCTGTCTGGTTTTCCCCGATTGTGTCTGAGACGATGCGGCTGAAAACAATTCGCCTGTCGATGGCGCTACTGCTAACGGTGTACGGTTGCGTGCTATTCGCGCAGAATGGTGAACCGCCGCCCGCCAAGCCGGCGCCGCCGCCAAGACCCCAATATTTCCACGGCAGGATAACCGAGGTGGCCGCCCAGCGCATTAAGGTTTCGCGCTCATTGGTTGGTCATCGGCCGGAGAGCAGAACGTTTCTAATTACCGCCCAGACCAAAATCAACCGAAACTTGAGACCCAGAGCGATAGTCACGGTACGCTTCCAGCATCTTCCCGAAGGCGATGTGGCGCTTGAGATCCACGTGCGTCAGGTCTCGCACCCAGCCCGGCCTTGAAATAGCAAACGGGGACATTGCGGGCGAGAACCCAAGCAGCTCCGGCGTCCGCCCGGTAACAGTGTCGCCGTTTTCCACCTTCGCCAACCACCCGAGTGCTCGCGGCTACGAGACCCCGGACCCGACTAGCGCACGCCGCCGCTTTGCCCACCCGGGCTTGTCTGTCTGATGAGCGCGTCCAATCGCAAGCGCATCCTGCTGCACGTGTTTCGTGATAACCGAACCTGCCGCAACATACGCGCCCTCCTCGATCTTCAGCGGAGCCACGAGTGTCGAGTTACTGCCTACAAACACACCGTCGGCGATGTTTGTAGCATGCTTTCGCTGTCCATCGTAATTGCAGGTAATGGTACCGGCGCCGATGTTCACCTTTGCGCCGATATTCGAATCTCCCAGGTATGCCAAATGATTGGCTTTCGATCCACGTCCCAACTTGGTCTTCTTGAGTTCCACGAAGTTGCCGATGTGCGAGTCGTCTGCCGCTTCCGCATTCATACGAAGGCGTGTAAACGGCCCGACAAAAGCCCGCGTGCCGATGCACGAATTGTCCGCGACGACGTACGGCAGAATCGTGACCTCGTCGGCCACCGCGCAGTCGCGCAATACCGACCCTGTACCAATCCTGCAGTTGGCCCCGATTCGCGTGCTGCCCCGCAGCTGCACATTCGCCTCGACGATCGTGTCCTGCCCGATCTCCACGTCTGCATCGATGCTGACCGTTTCAGGACTCTCGATCGTGACGCCTGCCAGCATCAGTTCATCCAGCTTGCGAGATCTCAATATTTTGTCCGCGACGGCAAGTTCAACGCGCGTGTTAATCCCCAGCAGTTCCGTTTCGTCCGCAATCAGCAAAGGCGCAACCGGATGGCCGTGGCTGCGCAGAATGCCCACCATGTCGGTTAAATAGTACTCGCGCGCTGCATTCTCGGGCGTGACTTCGTCCAGATGCTTCCAGAACATGCCCGCATCGAAGCAGTAAACGCCCGGATTCATTTCACGAATGGCGAGTTGCTCAACAGTTGCGGATTTCTGTTCTACGATGGCCTCGATAAAGCCGTGCTCATCGCGAACGATCCGGCCGTATCCGGTCGGGTCTGCTACTTCCGTTGTGACGATGGCGCCTCCCGACGCCGTCCTTCGGTGCAGTTCGAGCAGGGCCTTCAATGTGCTCGGCTTCAGCAGCGGACCATCTCCGTTCAGAATCAGCAGCGTCCCTTTACCGGTCCCCGCTGCCTCACGTGCACACATCACCGCGTGTCCCGTGCCGCATTGCTCGCCTTGCAGCGCAAACCGGATCCCCGGCAAGCGCACGCTTTCCTGCACGCGGTCGGCCTGATAGCCCACCACCGCGATGATTTGCTCCGGCCTGGCAACATGCAGGGCGGCCCGGATTACCTGATTTAGCAGCGTATCTCCGCCCGCCTGGTGCAGAACCTTTGCCTTCTGGGACTTCATCCGCGTGCCCAGCCCGGCGGCCAGAATCACGACTGTTATGTTCTCTGTCATCTCCCTATTCCGCGCCGCGCCATCAGCGCCTGCCGTCTCACCTGGTGCGCTCTGGACCGGCTTGCAAGATCGATGACCACTTCGGCCAGTGCCTCAGGATCATGGCGGATCTTGTTCCGGCTGACATCGCCAAAAAGTTCGGCGGTCACAATTTTCACTCCCATCGCCTCCAGCTCTTCGAAATCGTTCTCCACCGGCTTCACGCATGCCCGCGCATATTTGCGCTTCAGCGGAGCGGGGATCGGCTTCGAGTTCAACACCACGCAATCTGTGAGTTTTCGCCCGGCGTGCGCATGCAGCGCTTCTACATGCTGCGATGCTGAAAAGTGCAGCGTCTCACCCGGCTGCCACATCAGGTTCACGAAATAAACCTTCATCGCCGGTGACCGCTCAATCGCGTCCGATATTCCCCGCACCAGAACGTTCGGAATGACGCTCGTATACAGCGACCCTGGACCCAACGTGATCAGGTCTGCCTTGCCGATCGCCTCGAGCGTTTCGGGCAGCGGATCGCAATAATCGGGTCGCAGCCGGACTTTGTCAATCCGTACCTTGCTCTTGCTGATCTTGCTCTCGCCGCGCACCGTTTCTCCGTCGCTCAGCACCGCTTCCAGCGTAACGTTGGCCGAGGTAGCGGGAAAAATGCGGCCGCGAATTGCCAGAATCTCCGACGAAAGTTTCACCGCGTCGGTGAAGTCGCCCGTAATCTGGTGCATCGCGGTCAGGAACAGGTTTCCGAAGCTGTGTCCTTTGAGTCCGCGTCCGGCGGCAAACCTGTATTCAAACAGCTGGGAGAGCAAGTGCTCGTCTTCCGACAACGCCGTCATGCAGTTTCGGATGTCACCGGGGGGCAGGGTATCGAACTCCCTGCGGAGCCGCCCCGAACTGCCGCCGTCGTCACTGACGGTTACCACCGCCACGATGTCTACCACCGGTTTCCCCGGCGCAGGCTCCTCGCCGATGCCGCGCGCGTGTTTCTTAAGTCCCGTCAGGAGCGTTGATAAACCCGTCCCACCCCCGATCGAAACGATTCGCAAGGGCGATTTGAGCGCCGTCGAGGACGATGGCAGACGCGTGACATTCGACATGGCTCAAACGCTTTCAGCATCTCACGAGAGCGCAAACCGGACGCCCGAGTCCTGCGCGGGTTTGTCGCAGCGTCGCGACGAGTTTAGCGGCGCTTCCTGGGTTTCTCTTCTTCGTCGTCGTAAACCGGAACCGTCTCCAGATCCTCTGCCTCGAATACTTGACCGCAGTCGAGACAACGAACATAGTCGATCCCGTCTCGGCGGTAGAGGAACTCGGTTCGCTCGTGCTGGCAACCCTGCATAGCGAAATAACACCTATTCTAGTCTGAGCGATACTCCTGTCAAGTGCCATGATGCCCAGCAGTCCTGACAATGCCTTGCGTCCGACGCGCGTATGAAACTCTAATGTAGGCGCCGGCTCGACGGCCGCTGCCGATTGTAGCGTGTTTTTTCCTGCTCCCACGGTTGTCAATCTCGATCCGCCCAGCCTCGCCGCCCGGATCGCGGCCATTCCGGCGACTCCGGGAATCTATTCGCTTGTCCCTCAATCCGGCGAAGCGCACGTGCGCTCTTCGGCAAATCTAAAACGCCGGATCACGCGCCTGCTCGGCGCCGGCCCCGCGGAAGCGGCCGCAACCGCCTCACCAATCGTGGAACGCTTACGCCGCAATCTGGCCGGCATCGAATATTGGCAGACGGGCTCAAAACTCGAAACGTCGCTGCTGCTGTATCAGATCACCCGATCCCGCTTTCCCGACGATTATTTGCGCCGCCTGCGACTGCGTCTGCCGTGGTTCCTGACCGTGGCCGACGAGAAACAGTTTCCCCGGCTCGCGCTGCTGAACAGAATTCCGCGACACCGCGCCTTGGTGCTGGGACCATTTGCGAGTCGCGATCTGGCTCAGCGCTATGAGGAAGAAGTCGAAGCCCTGTTTCAGATCCGCAGGTGTACGGACCGATTACACCCGAGACCGGATCATCCGGGCTGCATCTACGGCGAAATGAACCAGTGTCTGCGCCCCTGCCAATGCGGCGTAACGGCGCAGGAGTACGCTTCCGAAGCCGCCCGAATTTTCGATTTTCTCGCCACCAACGGCCGCTCGTTACTGAGTACGCTGACAACAGCTCGCGATCGCGCTTCGCAGGAAATGGATTTCGAGCAAGCCGCACAAATCCACCGGCGCATTGAGAAGGTGCAAAGTGCGGCAGCGGCCCGGGACGAGACCGTGACGGAAGTCAGTCATTTCAACGGCGTCGCTTTGACACGAAGCGCCGTTCCGTACCGGTATTCTCTCTGGCCGCTCTACCGCGGATTGTGGCAGGATCCTGTAACGCTCGATTTTCCAGCGCAGGAACCGGCCGCCAGGTCTCTCGACTCCGAGCTTCGCGGACGCCTGACCGCCAGCATCGAAACTGCGCAAACAGATGGCAGTCCCATTGAACATCTCGCGCTATTCCTGCGCTGGTACGGCTCGTCCTGGTGCGATGGCGAATGGTTCCCGTTCCGCGCGCTGGCCGATCTCAACTATCGAAAGCTGGTACGCGAGATTTCTGTTCTAGTCAAAGCCGACCGCATAGAACTTGGTTCATGTTAGCTTGACGCTATGGCCGCCAACGAAGAAGTCGAAGAACACATCCACCATGCCCACGATCCATTCGACAAGATCGTTGCCGGAACCATGGCGATCATCGCCGCCTTTCTGGCAGTGGTATCGGTTTTTGGACAACACTTTAACACCGAGAAGCTGCTCTCTCAACAGAAGGCCTCCGATCAGTGGGCGTTTTCCCAGGCCAAGGACATCCGGCGCTACATGGCTCAAGTTTCATCGCAAATGTTGTCGGAGCTGAAGGCGAACCCCGTCGCCATCAAGCAGCTCTCAGATGACGCCGACCGCTACAAGAAGGACACGGAAAAGCAACGCGATATCGCTCGGGATTTTGAGAAGGAAAGCGACCAGTTCGGTCACGAAGCTGACTTCTTTCATTTCGGCGAAGTGTTTCTCGAAGTCGCAATCGTGCTCTCATCTCTAGCCATCCTGACAAAGCGGCGAGCTTTGTTCATTGGCGGCGTCGCTTGTGCCCTCGCCGGCGTGGTTATTGCCGGTTATGGCTGGGTTGTGTACGGTCTCGCGTCTGCTTAGGTCCCGCTTCGGCCAGCTGCTCGAGACTGTTTTCGCTCATCGCCAGCGATGCCTGAACGGTGTTGCCGCTCGTCTCCAGCTTCATCTGATCAAGAGCGGACGCGACAATCGAGGCGCGCGGATCGGTCTGGCGCTGGGTTTGCACCATGCTGGATGCGAACCGCATAACATCGGCCAACGAGGTAGCATCCTGCGGCGATCGCGTCGCGGCACGGAACGAGAGGGTGACGGTGTCGCCGAAGCGGATCCCGCCTTCCGACTCCTGGATCGATTGCAGCGCCTCGGAATTCCCGAGTTTGCCGCCGGCCGGTGTGTCCAGATGCTCCTGCAGAAAGCGCGCTGAAGCAAGTGAAACAAACCAGAAATCGTTATCCGCACCAACCGCATTTACGCGGTCCACTAATTTAGGGTCGAGCGTGCTGGCCGTGGAGCGATGCCTCACCACCTCCTCAACCGTCGCCAGGTCGCCCATCACCGCCACTCCTGTGTCCGGAAACGCGATGGCGGTTTCTTGCCCGCCATTTTCGTGAACAATTAGATCGAGCCCTTCGATGTGCCTGACCGACCCGCCCCGAGCTTTCGACGTACTGGCGATCCGAACCGGGTCAAACGTGCCGCGTCCAAGGATTGCAAAACGCGAATTACCGCCGCTCGTAGACGTGCCGGAGCTCGCGAACATGAACTGCTCCAGATCCCGCCGCGGATCGAAACCCGTGTCACGGACGAACTCGCGAAAATGATCGTCTTCGTTGTCCACCCGCCTCAGCACATACTGGCCGAATGCCGAGCTCCTTGCATGGCTCACATCCACCCCGGTGAGAAGGCGAGTGTCGCCGGGAACGATCGAAAGCAGCCCTTGATCGATCGACGCAAAGGCGCCCATCGATGCCATCAACAGTAAGGAACAAACCGTTACAGCGCGCATAGCTCTCCTTTCATTGTTACGCCGAACCGGCTCCCGAAGTTCCGGCTTTCGTAGGGCGTTCGCTTTTGTGCTTGTACCATTCGGAACATGCGCTCTTACGGACACGTAAGTCCTGTCGTGACCACACGCCAGGCTGTACTCGACGATTTGGGTTTTCAGATTTTGGTTGATGAAGCCATCGAACTGTGGCACGCGTCGCCATCTCATTTTCCGTGTTTCGAGCGTTCCTACTCACGCGCCGAACAGGAGCATCGCGAGCGGCTGCTGGAAACTCATATCGAGAGCATCGATCACGAACTGCGCAAAAAGTGCAGATCGCGAGCTGACGCTGAAGCAAGTATCGCGCGCTTCAGTTCGGCATCCGTCGGCATGGCCAAATGCGCTCTCGAAGCCGACGATCCATACATCGATTGGCTTCTGCGCGACGGTTTCTCACAGATAGGCGAAGGCTTGAGTCGGCGCGCGCGGGCGCTCGATCCGAACGTAAACATGATCGATGTCCTGCAGGCGGCCAGAAACGCCTGGACCGCATGCGGCCTGCAGCTGCTTTTGGGACATAAGCTCGAGCTCACGCCCGCAATTTTCGCCTATAGCATGCTGTATCCATACAGCGATAACTACCTCGACGACGTCGAAATCCCGCGCCAGAAAAAAATCGCCTTCAATGAGCGATTTCGTGCGCGCCTCGAAGGCGAGCTGCCGCGGCCCTTAAACGAACGCGAGGAGATTATCTGGGCGCTTGTCGGAATGATTGAACAGCAGTATGCGCGCCCCGAGTATCCGGATGTCTACCGGTCGCTGCTGGCCATCCAGTACGCTCAGGAAGCAAGTACCCGCCAGCTCCAACGCGAGCCGGAGCTGGACGTCGTGCGCACGACACTGACAAAGGGCGGTACCTCGGTACTCGCCGACGCTTATCTCGCAGCGGGCACGCTCCAGGAGTGCGAATCGCGTTTTGCGCTGCAATGGGGAGTCGTTCTGCAGTTGGGAGACGATCTGCAGGACCTGCAGGACGATCGGCGCCGAGGCTCGGCGACCGTGTTTTCCACCGCCGCGAGTCAAGCGCCGCTAGATACGATCACCAATCGGACCTTCCACTTTGGAGATACCGTGATGCGCGGTATGACGGAGTTCGCCGGCCCCGACGTTCTGAAAAGTCTCCTGGCGCGAAGCTCGTGCATGCTTCTTATCCGCAGCGCCGCTAGCTTGCCCGGCTTCTACACGCGTGAGTACCTGGCTGAGCTCGAACGGTATTCGCCCGTGCGCTTCGATTTTCTGCGCAGCCGTGAGCGGCGGCTGGCCAGACACAAGCGTCGCTACGCTGACCTGTTCGAGTTCTATACCACCTAGCCCGCCGAACATTTTACTTGTATTCTGTTCGCATGAGCACGCGGCGCGCCATGCAGGGCGGACGGGCCGATCGGGCATCGTTACCCAAAGGTCCGAACGGCCGCTGCCTGTGCCGCTGGTGCGAGCTGGAAGTCCCTCCGGAGCGCCAGACATTCTGCTCCGATTGGTGTGTCGAACAGTGGAAGCTGCGCAGTGATCCGGGACACATGCGCGAACGGGTGTTCGAGCGCGATCGCGGACGCTGTGCTCTCTGCAGCATTAACTGCGTTGCCGAGTACGCCCGCCTGCGAAAGCTACGCGGGGCAGCTCGGGCGAGGGCCGCCGCCGATTGGGGAATGCGAGGCCGAAAGAGCCTCTGGGACGCGGATCACGTCATCCCGGTTGCCGATGGCGGAGGCGAGTGCGATCTCGATAATATGCGTACGCTTTGTCTCAAATGCCATCGCCTGCACACCGCCGCACTTCGCGAACGGCGCCGGCGCGCCCGTACATTGACCCGATAAAAATTCTTGTGCTAGCGTAATTACTTTAGGGACAGTTCGTGGCGCGCCCCACGTGCGCCCCGCCTTGCCGGCCGCGCCCCGCCCTTCCACCACGTAGATTCGCCCTGAATGGACCAGACGCTTCACAGACTCGGAAACCTGCTCATCGAGGCGATTCCGACATTGCTGTTTTTCATCCTGCTGAATCAATACCTCAAACGGGTTCTGTTTAATCCGCTTGCGAAAGTTCTGGAGGAGCGCAGGAAGGCAACCGAAGGCGTCCGGGAATTGGCCCAGCGCGCCTCCGAAGAAGCCGGCAAGAAGACGTCGGAGTTCGAGCACGCGCTGCACATAGCACGCGCGCAGATCCATCAGGAGCATGAGGCGCTGCGGCGGAAATGGGCCGATGAGCAGGCTGCGGAACTGGCCCGAGCACGCGCCGAAGCCGATCACAAAATCGAACAAGCCAGACGCGACATGGCCGAGCAGATCGAACGTGCGCAGGCGCAGCTCAACACACAAGTCGAGTCACTGAGTGAACACATCGCAAGCTCTCTGCTGCGCCGGAGGGCCGCTTAAAATGCCGAGCACGCATGTGGCGCACACTCGTAGTCTGCCGCGTCCTGACTCATCAGGACGCTTGCATTGCCATGTCCTCACCGCCTTTATCTGGGCTGCTTTACTCTTCTTTGCCGCGCCCCACCGCGCAACTGCACAAGAGTCCCAGGCGCAGGAAACCGCGGAGCTGGATCGTGTTGGCCGCTGGAAGGTCATCAATTTCGCGCTGTTCGCCATCGGACTGGGGTACCTGATTGCGAAAACAGCGCCAGGATTTTTCAATGCCCGCTCCACTGACATTCAAAAAGCCATCAAAGACGCCATGGGCTTGAAAATCGAGGCCGACTTCCGGCACTCGGAGATCGACCGCAAAATGGCGACGCTTGCCGAAGAGGTCAAGCGCATCCGCGATGAGGCCGCAGCGCACATGCATCGCGAGCACGCGCGCGTGCGCCAGGATACCGCAGAAGGGATACGCCGCATTAACCAGCACGTCGCTGCCGAGGTTGAGGCGCTGCGTCAGGAGGGGATACGAAAGGTTCGCCACCATACGGCGCAATCGGCTCTGGCCCTGGCTGAGCAGCGCTTGCGTGAGCGGCTGGCCCAAAGCGAACCCCCCGAGCTGATGCAGGATCTCGTCCAACTCATCGAGCGGGGCAGGAACTGATGACCGGCGCCATGGCGACGCACTACGCGCGGGCACTCGCCGAGACTGTCTTCAAACCCGGCTCCGGACTGTCGCCGCAGGACGCCGTTACGCAGCTTCGCAGCGCGGAGGCATTGGTCTCGGGGTCGAAGGAGCTACAGCTCGCTTTACTCTCGCCCGCCGTAAGCAGGACCCGCAAATTGGCAGTGCTGGCGAAGCTCGCCGAGGCCCTGGGCCTGCATCGAATCGTACGTAATTTTCTGTCCGTCATTGTGTCTCACCGGCGGACTAATGAATTCAAGGCAATGCGGCAGGCCTTTGAGCAGGTCGTGGATGAGCGTCTTGGATGGGTTCCTGCGGAAATCACTTCGGCGCGCGATCTCAGCCCGGCACAAAAAGAAGAGATCGAACGAGTGCTCGGCAGCAAGCTCGGCAAGTTCATTCGGGCAGACTATAAGGTAGACCCCGCGGTGCTGGCCGGCGTGCGAGCACGTGTAGCGTCCCGCGAATACGACGCGACTCTCAAGGGCAAGCTGGAGAGCATGCGCCAGCGGTTGACGGCAAACATCTAGCTAAAGAAAGTTCAAGGAATATGGCTCAAATCAGAGCGGACGAAATCTCTAAAGTCCTGCAGTCGCAAATCGAAAACTTCGACGCGGTCGCAAACGTTTCAGAAACGGGTTCGGTGATCAGCGTCGGCGACGGCATCGCCCGCATTTACGGTCTCGAGAACGTCATGGCCGGCGAGCTGGTCGAGTTCGGCCCCGAGACCGTCGGTATCGCGCTGAATCTCGAGGAAGATCAGGTCGGCGCAGTGCTACTGGGAAATTTCAGCGGCATCAAGGAAGGTGACCAGGTGCGGCGCTCGGGTCGCATCATGTCGATTCCGGTCGGTGATGCAATGGTTGGGCGCGTGGTGAACGCGCTCGGTGAGTCCATCGATGGCAAGGGCGCCGTCGAAACCACAGGCTTCAATCCGCTGGAGCGCTTGGCGCCGGGTGTTGTTGACCGGCAGCCTGTCAAACAGCCGCTGCAGACAGGTATCAAAGCGATCGATGCCATGGTGCCGATCGGACGCGGACAACGCGAGCTGATCATCGGCGACCGCCAGACCGGTAAAACGACCGTCGCACTGGACACCATCATCAACCAGCGCGGCCAGAACATGGTCTGCATTTACATCGCCATCGGCCAGAAACGGTCGACTGTAGCGCAGGTCGTGAAGACGCTCGAGGAACACGGGGCGATGGAGTACACCATCGTCGTCGCCGCCACCGCATCCGACCCCGCGCCCATGCAATACATCGCGCCTTACGCCGGCTGCGCCATTGGTGAATTCTTCCGGGATTCAAACCGCCACGCGCTCTGCATCTATGACGACCTGTCGAAGCATGCCGCGGCTTATCGCGAGATCTCGCTGCTTCTGCGCCGCCCTCCCGGACGCGAAGCTTTCCCAGGGGACGTGTTTTACCTCCACAGCCGTCTGCTGGAGCGCGCGGCGAAGTTGTCCGATGAAAAGGGCGGTGGGTCTTTAACTGCATTGCCGTTCATCGAAACGCAGGCAGGCGACGTCTCGGCTTACATTCCTACCAACGTCATCTCAATCACCGACGGCCAGATTTACCTCGAAGGCGATCTGTTCAACGCCAACATTCGGCCCGCCATTAACGTCGGCCTTTCAGTCAGCCGCGTCGGCGGCAGCGCTCAGATCAAAGCCATGCGCTCGGTGGCGGGCACCCTGCGGCTCGAACTTGCGCAATACCGCGAGCTCGCTGCCTTCGCTCAGTTCGGTTCAGACCTCGACAAAACATCGCAAGCGCAGTTGAATCGGGGCAAGCGCTGGGTCGAGGTTTTGAAACAAGGGCCTTATTCGCCGATCCCGGTTGAGAAGCAGGTCGCGATTATTTTCGCCGGCGGCCAGGGATTTTTAGATGACCTTCCGGTCGAGAGCATTCGACACTTCGAGCAGGAACTCTATGCCTATTTCGATTCAACCAAGCCGGAAGTCCTCGAAGCGATCCGCGAAAAACGCGAGCTGAACGATGACATCAGGAATCAGCTTAAGAACGCCATAACCGAGTTCAAACAGCGCTTCAAGGAGGCTCAGGAAGCCAAGCAACCGAAACAGGCCCCGCCGCGACCCGCAAGGAGCAGCGGCCCGGAAGGGAACGGCAGCCAGGCTAGCGCAAACCGCGGCATGAAGGAACTGCAGAGCAAAGCCTGATCACCTGTGCCTAGCTTGATCGACATCCGGCGTCGCATTCGCGGCGTCAAGAACATGCAGCAGATTACCAAGGCCATGAAAATGGTCTCGGCTGCCAAGCTGCGCCGTGCGCAGGAACACGCAATCGCGTCCCGGCCTTACGCCAAGATGATGAACCGCGTTTTGTCGAACATCGCCGCCGCCGTAGCCGGAACCGAAGACGCCGAAGGGCTGCCCTTAATGCAGGTTCGCGAAGAAAAGCGCATCGTATTGGTTGTCGTCAGCAGCGATACCGGCCTCGCTGGTGCGTTCAATTCCAACTTGCTCCGCATGGCCCAGAAATTCATCGATGAGCGGCAGGGAGCCGAACTTCGCATTGAAGCCATCGGTCGCAAAGGACGCGATTATTTTCAACGGCGAGGCTATAACTTCAGTGGCGAGCATGTCGGCATTGTCGACAAGCCGAAGTACGACGATGCGGCCGAGATCGCGCGAAAATTGGTCGATCTTTACAGTAAAGCCGAGATCGATGCGGTTCACGTCGTTGTGAATGAGTTCAAAAGTGCCATGGCGCCGAACCTGGTGCTGCGGAGAATTCTGCCGGTCCAATTGCCTGAAGGTGGTGGCGAGCAGATCGATTACATCTTTGAGCAGCCGCCGCGAGAACTGCTCAGCGCGTTGCTGCCAAGGTACGTCGAGATGGAAATCTATCGCGCCCTGCTCGAATCGATCTCGGCCTACCACGCAGCCCGAATGACTGCTATGGATGCGGCGAGTTCGAACGCCGGCGATGTCATACAGGATCTGACTCTGAATTTGAACCGCGTTCGCCAGGCGAATATCACGCGCGAAATTATTGAAATTGTCAGCGGCGCAGCCGCTTTATAAATAGGGAGTTCTCATGCCAGCAGCAGGTGTAGCCGAAGGCCACGTTGTTCAGGTAGCCGGCCCCACAATTGAAGTCCAGTTCCCCGAAGGCCACATACCCAGAATTCTCAATGCGATTCACGTGACCAGTGAAGGCTTCGATGTGCCGTTCAAGATCGACATCACCGCCGAGGTCGCCCAGCATATCGGTGAAGGCCGCGTTCGCACCATCGCCATGGAGCCGACCGACGGTCTGGTCCGCGGCATGAAAGCATACGATTTGGGTGGACCCATCAGTGTCCCGGTCGGCAAGCAAACGCTGGGACGTGTTTTGAACGTGCTTGGCGAGCCTGTCGACAACATGGGACCGGTGCAAACGGACAAGCGTTCGCCGATTCACCGCGCCGCACCCACCTTCGAAGATCAGGCCACTCAGCTCGACATGTTCGAGACGGGCATCAAGGTCATCGACCTGCTCGAACCCTATCTCCGTGGCGGAAAGATCGGGCTGTTCGGCGGCGCCGGAGTCGGCAAAACCGTCATCATCCAGGAACTCATCAACAACATCGCCATGAAGCATGGCGGCGTATCGGTGTTTACCGGCGTGGGCGAGCGTACGCGCGAAGGAAACGACCTCTGGCTCGAAATGCAGGAATCAGGCATCGTCGATCCACACGACTGGCGGAAGTCGAAAGTTGCCCTCGTGTATGGCCAGATGACCGAGCCGCCCGGTGCGCGTCTGCGCGTCGGCCTTACGGGGCTGACCGTGGCCGAGTATTTTCGCGACGAAGAAGGGCAGGACGTGCTGCTCTTCATCGACAATATTTTCCGCTTCACGCAGGCCGGCTCCGAAGTTTCCGCGCTGCTCGGCCGCATGCCTTCCGCCGTCGGTTACCAGCCCAATCTCGCTACCGAAATGGGCGACCTCCA
Source organism: uncultured Acidobacteriaceae bacterium (assembly GCA_963842195.1). Classification (GTDB taxonomy): domain Bacteria; phylum Acidobacteriota; class Terriglobia; order Bryobacterales; family Bryobacteraceae; genus Bog-105. Next base: position 308,319 of record CAWJFN010000009.1, on the reverse strand, counting down.
GGAGCGCATCACATCCACCAAACGCGGCTCCATCACCTCCGTTCAGGCCATTTACGTGCCCGCCGACGACTACACCGATCCGGCGCCCGCCACTGCCTTTGCGCACCTCGACGCCACCACGAACCTTTCGCGCGCGATCTCCGAGCGTGGCATTTACCCGGCCGTCGATCCGCTCGCCTCTACTTCCCGCATTCTCGATCCGAACGTTGTCGGGCAGGACCATTACAACGTAGCGCAGCAGGTGAAACAGATTCTGCAGCGCTACAAGGATCTGCAGGACATCATCGCCATTCTCGGTATCGATGAATTGAGCGACGAGGACAAGCAGACGGTTGCCCGCGCCCGCCGCATTGAGCGCTTCCTGTCGCAGCCGTTCCACGTAGCCGAGCAGTTTACCGGCCGCCCCGGCAAGTACGTCAAGCTGGAAGATACAATTCGCAGCTTCAAGGAAGTCGTCGAAGGCAAGCACGACGGCCTGCCTGAGCAGGCGTTCTATATGCAGGGCAGCATCGATGACGTGCTCGAAGCCGCCGATAAGATGAAGGACAAATAGACAGCCGTATGGCCGATACCTTGCACCTGGAAGTCGCCACCCCTGAGCGTGAGCTTATCGACGAGCAGGTCTCGTCAACTGAAATTCCCGGTGAGGGCGGCTACATGGGTATCCTGCCTGGGCACGCCGCGCTGCTGAGTGCGCTCGGCGAAGGTACGCTGACCTACGAAGGCGGCGGTGGCCCCCACAAGCTGGCCATCTCGGGCGGGTTTGTCGAGGTCTTCGACGATCACGTCCGCGTGCTCGCCGACAAAGCCGAACCAGTGGAGTGAAGTATGTGGGGCAGGATGGAATCCTGCGGCCGATTGTAAATCGGCCTGAAATAAACAAATGTCCGAAAATCTGCCGCACCGAGCCGCCTCCACCACTCCCATGCAGGCCGTGGATTGGGAAGGCGATTTCCCCGCCAGGCTTCAATCCGCATTCCCGAATCTGACGCTCGCGTTCAAAACCTACCTCGCGCAAAACTTCATCGAATGCCCGGTGACCGCCGTCGCGGACCTCCTCCGGCATCTTCGCGACGCCGAGCACTTCGATATGCTGACCGACCTCACTGCCGTCGATCACCCGTCCGACGCGAAGCGTTTCGAAGTTGTCTATATCCTGTACAGCTTTTCGCGAAACGGGCGCATTCGCGTGAAGACGCGTGCGGCGCTCGATGAAGAAATCCCGAGCGTGGTCGACATCTACGCCGGTGCCAATTGGCTGGAACGCGAAGTGTTCGACATGTTCGGCATCCGTTTCAGCGGACATCCCAACCTCAAACGAATCCTGCTCCCCGAAGACTGGCACGGGTTCCCGTTGCGCAAAGAACTGTCGATTACCGCAATGGACAACGACTGGGTGCAGCGGAATCTAGGCATCGAGAGCGGACAGTCATGACACCGGGCGATCAGCTCGAAGACATCCTCGATCCGCGCGAGGGCAATTACCTCGACACCACTGAGATGGTCCTGAATATGGGGCCTCAGCATCCGTCTACTCACGGTGTGCTGCGTGTCGTTCTCAAACTCGACGGTGAACGTGTGCGCGATGTCGAGTGCGTCATCGGCTACTTGCATCGCGGCGTCGAGAAGATCGCCGAGAACCGCACCTATACCATGTTCGTCCCGTACGTCGACCGAATGGACTACATCGCGGCAGTCTCGAACGGACTTGGCTTCTGCCTCGCGGTCGAGAAGCTCATCAGCGTGCAAGCCCCGCCGCGAGCCCAGGCAGCACGCGTAATCTTAACCGAGCTGAATCGCATCGCCAGCCATCTGCTCTGGCTCGGCACGCACGCCATTGATCTTGGCGCAATCTCGCCGCTGTTCTACACCTTCCGCGAACGCGAGGAGGTTCTCAAAATCTTCGAAAATTACTGTGGTGCGCGGTTAACCACGCATGCTTTCCGAATCGGTGGCCTCCAGTATGAAATTTATGAGGGCTTCGAGGAGCAGATACGGAAGTTCAAAGACGAATTCAGCAAGAAACTCGACAAGTATCACGATCTCCTCACGGGCAATCCGATCTGGTCAGGCCGTCTGAAAGGCGTCGGCGTTTTGACCGCCGCCGATTGCAAGGCATACGGCGTGACCGGTCCGCTGATACGTGCCGCTGGTGTCCCCTGGGATCTTCGCAAGGCTCAGCCCTACTCTGGATACGAGCAGTACGACTTCGATGTTCCCACCGCGCAGAACGGAGATAGCTACGACCGCTACCTGGTCCGCATGGAAGAAATGCGCCAGAGCGTTCGCATCATTCAACAGGCGGTCGAGCGCATTCCCTCAGGCCCGATCATGGCCAAAGTGCCCAAGGTCCTGAAACCCCCAACCGGAGAGGTCTATGTATCGATCGAGGCTCCCAAAGGCGAACTTGGCTACTACATCGTGAGCGACGGATCAACCATTCCGTACCGTGTCCGCGTGCGCCCGCCATCCTTTCTAAACCTCCAGTCTCTGGAGAAGATGGCGCGGGGTGCTCTCGTGGCCGACGTCGTCGCCATTATCGGAACCATCGATATCGTCCTCGGGGAAGTGGACCGCTAGCAAATCCTGTCGAAAGCACCCGCAATGTACAGGAACTTAACAGAACCGCGACGGTCACGGAGCGGGGCCCACAGATTTTTGTGTAACCCGGAACGTTACTGAAGACCCGGGCGACTCAGTACCACATATAAACCGCGCCTGAGGCATTGACGTTTGTGGCCCAAACGTTCGTCGCATTCCCGGCGACCACCAAAGTTACCGGCGTAGCGCTAGCCTAGCCAAACGCCTGCCCTGTCGAGTTCCATTGGTAAAGCATGCCATTGGCGTTCACTCCCCAAACCGCGCCATCAAACGTTGCCCAAACCTCATTCAGCTCCCTGGTATGTTGTTCCAAGTGGCTTGAGCGTTGTCATACTGATAGATCTGGTCTGCGGCGTTCACGCCCCACACGACATTCGCGTCGCCAACCGAAACCTGCACCAGCGATCCCGGAATGTTCTGCCAGGCTCCGCCGGCGTATCTGTAGATCTGCAACTGCCCGTTGAGGCCCCACACCGCACCGTCCGCACCCACCGAAAGATAGCCGAGTTGCCCCGGAACTTCAATCCAACTCGAGCTCCCGAAGTCATAGGCATAGGTGGCGCCCGCGGCGTTGATACCCCAAACCGATCCACCCGCACCCACCTGGATCAAATTCAGCTCGCCCGGAATCGATTGCCAAGTGGGCGTCGTTCCTGCGAGGTATTGGTAGACATTGCCGTTCAGGTCCACGCCCCAGACATCATTGCCGGCGCCCACCGATACTTGCGTCAAATTCGGTGCACCAGAAAGCGCTTCAAAGCTTTGCGTTCCGGAATTGAAATAGTAGACCGTCTCCGCGCCGCATGCGCTCCCGGCAACTGACGTACATCTCACACCCCATACCGCCCCGTCCGCTCCCACCGAGATCTGGTCCAGGACAGCTCCCGGCACTACGCTAAGGGTTTGAAACGGCCTGGTAATTGTCCCTTGCAGCTCATAAATCTCGTCGGAGCTATTCACTCCCCATACCGCGCCGTTTGAGCCGACGCCAATGCTGGCAAGCGCCCCGGGAAGCTGCACCCAGGTCTGCGCCTGCGCCTCCCATTGGAAGATATTTTGGGAGGCATCCAGCGCCACCACTTGCGCACCATAGCCGACTGCTATGCTCACCACGCCGGGGCCAGGAGCGGCGCTCATCGTGTTGTGCAGAACATCGTAGTGATACGCCGTACCGCTCTTAATGGCCCACATATCTCCGTCCACACCGACCGATACCTTTTCAAACCCGGCGGAATTCGCGACAACCTGAAAGCTGCCGGTTCCCGGGTTATACCAGTAGATACTGCCGCTGGCATTCACGCCATACACCGCACCGGCGTTTCCCACTGCGATCTGAGTTAGCTGCCCCGGCACTTGTATCCAGCCGCTGCTCTGCGTGTCGTAAAAGTATATGTTCGATTGCGCATTGACGCCCCACACCGATCCATCCGTCCCCACAGCGATTTGTGCCAGTGCGCCCGGCACGTTCACGCAAGTCTGCGTAGCCGTGTTCCAGCGGTAAATCTCTTGCGATTCGTTGATTCCCCAAACAGCGTTGCTCGATCCAACCGCGACTTGAGTTAACAATCCCGGTATGTTTGCCCATTGGGCGTTCGCGAAATCGTAACTGTAGATTTCCTGCTGGGCATTGATCCCCCACACACTGCCATCCCCGCTTCACTGACACTTGTGTCAAGTCGCCGGATATCGACTTCCACGTCTCAAAACTGATTTCACTAAGTCGGCCGATGTTGTTAGCCAAAGCCTCCGTAAACCAGAGTGCGCCATCCCCACCTACCGCGATTCCGTATGGTCCTGCCGAAGCAGTCGGAATGGCGTATTCCGTCACGGTACCGCCGGTGCTGATCCTGCCGACGTTGTTACTGCCGCTCTCGGTAAACCACAGCGCCCCGTCGGGGCCTTTGACGATCCCAAGCGGCGATGATGCGCTGGAATTCGTGGCATACTCTGTGACCGCTCCGGACGTCGTAATCTTTCCGATCTTTCCCGCGTTTCTCTCCGTAAACCACAAATTGCCATCCGGACCCGCTGTAATTCCGAACGGCCCGCTGCTGGCTGTCGGTACCGAATACTCGGTGATGACGCCCGAGCGCACCGTTCCGATCTTGTTTCCAGTCTGTTCCGTAAACCAAAGATTGTTGTCTGGCCCCAGTGTTATCGTTGTCGGGACGCTGCCCGCAGTCGGGATCACAATGGGAGCAACAACGGAAAAGTTACCGCTCGTAGAAACCGCGGCCACCGCATTCACGCCCGGCGCGGCTTCTAAGAACCAGATGTTCCCATCGGGCCAACGGTGATTCCGGTCGGCGAAGCTCCTGAAATCGGAATCGCAAACTCAGTCACCCCTCCAGCGGGCGTCAGCTGCCCGATGAAGTTCCCGTTTGCCACCGTGAAGTACAGATTCCCATCTGGCCCCGAAACAATTTCTTGAGCCTGACTGTTCGCCGGAAGAGCATACTCTGTTACCTTTCCGTGAATGTCGATTCGGCCAATTCCCGGAGCACCCGCTGCATTCTCCGCAAACCACATGGCGCCATCCGACCCCAAAGCAATGCCTTGCGGAGAACTGCCCGCCGTAGGAATCGGAAATTCCGAGAACTTGACCTGTGCTTGCAATACCAGCGGCAGCGCTAACAGAAAAGCCAACCAGACGGTCAGCATAGTGAACCGGCTTCTGCCAAGTCTCACCAATTTCGCAGTTTTGCACGACAACCCGCGCTTTGCAGTTCGCATAAATTTTGATCTCCTGAAGGTATGTACCCAGGCTCGCGCTATTCGAACGGCCTTTCTTTGCGCCCTCAAGTCTTAACAAGCTTGCGGGGCAAAGGGCAGGGCATCGCGCCCGATAGAGTGAATGTATATAGGATTACCACGACAAACTTTGGAGAGGAAATGCGGACATTGCGCCGCAAACAGCAGGCCGATGTGGGGCAGGTTGAAAACCTGCGGCCGGTTGTCAACCGGCCATTTGAGAATAATCGCGCGCCAATCGAAATCACCGCCCCGCGCCGCGAGCGGCCTCGCACATCCTCTCGGCAGAAGTGAAAAAATAGTCGTCATGAGGGAAACTGCAATTCTTGCTGGTGGCTGCTTCTGGGGTATGCAGGATTTGATCCGGCGCTACCCGGGCGTGATCTCCACGCGCGTTGGCTATACCGGCGGCGAAGTAGCCAATGCAACCTATCGCAATCATCGAGGGCACGCCGAAGCCATCGAGATCGTCTTTGATTCCGAAAAACTCAGCTACCGCAAGCTCCTGGAGTTCTTTTTTCAGATTCATGACCCGACCACGCTGAATCGTCAAGGCAACGATAAAGGAACCAGCTATCGTTCGGCGATTTTCTACACGAACGACGAACAACGGCGAATCGCGGAAGAAACGATCGCCGATATAGAAGCCTCCGGGCTGTGGCCCGGCAAAGTCGTGACCGAGGTAACGCAGGCCGGCGCCTTCTGGGAAGCCGAGCCGGAGCATCAAGATTACCTGGAACGCTATCCCAACGGCTACACGTGCCATTTCATCCGGCGAGATTGGAAGCTTCCAGGCCGGGAGCAGTCCGCGCGAGCAAGTTAGTGGATAACTGCTCATCGGCTGCTCTCAGAAGCACTGCGCAAACCCTGCGCCTCGTACAATAGGAATACGAATTCTGCAAACACGCCTGGGAGTGGATTGCCCTCCAACGGCAGACGCCCGCCGCGCTTCCCGCAGAATGTCTCAAACTCAGAAGAATCATCTACATGCCGCAAGCAAGTGACCCTCCGTCGGGTATCAATAGGTCGGGTATTAATAGCTGGTTAGAAGACGAGCTTCACTATCAATATGAATTCGATAGAAACAGCGTCGATGAAGGCTGGACCTCTTTGTTCCAGTCTGATTTGCATCAAGCTGGCTCGAACGGCGACGTCCGCTCGGAAACCGCAACCGCACCGCAGTTGCCGAACCACCAGTAACCACCGTTCCTGAACCTCCGCGCCAAGAACCTCCCGGCAACGAGCCGCCTCCTCGACAAGAGCCGCCGCAGCCCGCGCCGGTGCCTCAGGAAGCTCGCCAACAGCCAGCTCCAACCACCGCCGCACCTCCTCCCACCGAAGTCGCCAAAACGGCGTCAGCTCAGCCGGCGAAGCAAGAGACGAAAGCGGTAGGAGCCAGCGATCAACTGATCCCGCTCCGCGGTGTCGCAGCGCGCATCGTCGAGAACATGACCGCGAGTCTCGAGATTCCGGTCGCCACCTCCTATCGACAAATTCCGGTTCGGGTCATCGAGGAAAATCGCAACGTCATCAACAAACATCGTGCCTTGCAGGGCAGAGGCAAACTCAGCTTCACGCATCTGATCGCGTGGGCGATTGCCAAGGCGCTGAAATCGAATCCTTCCCTCAACCATGCTTTCGCGGAAAATAGTGGCGAGCCGTTCCGCGTGGTACGCACTCAGGTAAACATCGGGCTGGCTGTCGACGTTGCGGCCAAGGACGGCACGCGTTCTCTGAAAGTGCCGAATATCAAGAATGCGGATGGCATGAGCTTTGGGCAGTTTGCGGCAGCATATGACGATGTAGTAGCACGTGCGCGTAACAACAAGCTGCAGATCGGCGATTTTGAAGGAACGACCATTTCTTTGACGAATCCCGGAACCGTAGGCACGTTTGGCTCAGCACCTCGTTTGATGCCGGGACAAGGTGCAATCATCGCCACGGGAGCGATCGATTATCCGGCTGAGTTCGCTGCCATGACTGACGAGAATCGCGCCTCGCTCGGCATCAGCAAAGTTCTGATGATCAGTTGTACCTACGATCACCGCATCATTCAGGGCGCCGAATCCGGAGCATTTCTCGCCAAACTGCAGCAACTGCTGCAAGGGGAAGACAGTTTTTACGAAGCCGATCTTTCGCGATCTGAAGATTCCCTATCTGCCCGTCCGCTGGCAGACGGATCAGCAGATCGCTCCTTCGCGCTATGCATCGGTCAACACCGACGTGGCCAAGGAAGCGGCGGTCATTCAACTGATCAATTCCTACCGCGTTCGCGGTCACCTGCTCGCAAACATCAATCCTCTGGGCAGTGATCCGGCGTATCATTCGGAACTCGATCCGGCGTCCTACGGTCTTTCCATCTGGGATCTCGATCGGCCGTTTCTCGCAGGCGCTGTGAAGGCTCCAAGCGGCGCGATCGCCTCCTACATGCAGCCATACGAAACCCTGCGGGAGATTTTAGATCGCTTGCGGTCGACCTATTGCGGCTCCGTCGGCGTGCAATACATGCATATCCAGGACCCGGAGCAGAAGCAATGGCTGCAGGATCGCATGGAATCCAGCATGAATGCCGCTAAGCTGAGCGATACCGAACGGCATCGTGTGCTGAACCGCCTGGTGCAGGCCGAAGAGTTCGAACATTTTCTGCAGACCCGATTCGTTGGCCAGAAGCGCTTCGGTCTCGAGGGGCTCGAGAGCACTATCGTGGCTCTGGACGAGATCCTCGATTGCGCCGCTAACGAAAACGCGCATGAAATTGTGATCGGCATGGCGCATCGCGGCCGACTTAACGTGCTTGCGAACCTGGTCGGCAAATCGATGGCGCAGGTCTTCTCGGAATTCGAAGGCGAACCGGATCCCGAGAGCGTACAGGGTTCGGGAGACGTCAAGTATCATCTCGGCGCCAGCGGCGTTCATCGTTCCACGCAGGGCAAGGAAATTCTTGTCTCGGTCGCATTCAATCCCAGCCATCTTGAAGCTGTCGATCCCGTTGTCGAAGGACTGGTCAGACCGAAGCAGGACCGCGTAGGCGACACCAACCGCGAGCGCGTCATTCCCGTGTTAATACATGGCGACGCGGCCTTCATCGGGCAGGGAGTCGTGGCCGAAACACTGCAGATGTCGTGCCTGGATGGATACACCACGGGCGGCACTGTCCATGTGATTACGAACAACCAGATCGGCTTTACGACCAATCCGCTGGAAGGCCGCAGCAGCATCTACTGTACTGACGTAGCGCTGACCGTACAGGCCCCGATCTTCCATGTAAACGGCGATGATCCGGAGGCCTGTTTCCGCGTGGCTCAGCTCGCTTACAACTACCGCCAGCGTTTTAAACGCGATGTTGTGGTGGACATTATCGGCTACCGGCGTCAGGGACATAACGAAGCCGACGACCCGAGCTATACGCAGCCCGTGATGTACCGCAAGATCAAAGCGCTGCCTAGCGTCGCCACGCAGTACACGGAGCGCCTGGTGCGCGAAAAATTCGTGGCGCAGGATCACATCGAAGGCTTGCGCAACCAGGCACGTACCCGGCTGAATCAGACCTACGACGAAGCGCGGAAACACCGCGAACAGTTCGTCATCGAGCAGTTCGCCGAAGCTCCGGCGGAACAGGTGTTCCAACCTCTGCCGCCAACCGCGGTCGATTTCAATACGCTGGTGAAGGTAGTGCAGGGAACGACTGCTCTACCGGATGACTTCAATCTCCATCCAAAGTTGAAAGCCCTTCTCGATCGTCGCCGCGAAGCATTGAAAGGCGCGCCGATTGACTGGGGTTTCGCCGAAACGCTGGCGTTCGGCAGTTTGGTCCTTGAAGGCACTCCCGTGCGTTTGAGCGGCGAAGACGTTTCGCGCGGCACCTTCACGCAACGCCATCTGCAATTCAGCGATTACGAGACCGGCCAACCCTACGTCCCGCTCCAGCATCTTGATCCGCGTCAGGCCAAGTTTGAGGTCGTCGACAGTCTGCTCAGCGAATACGCGGTTATGGGCTTTGAGTTTGGCTACAGCGTCGCCGATCCTCTGACGCTCGTGTTATGGGAGGCGCAGTTCGGCGATTTCGTGAACGGTGCTCAAATCATCATCGATCAGTTCGTTGTCTCCGCCGAATCGAAATGGAATCAACCCAGCGGACTTGTGCTGCTGCTGCCTCATGGCCTTGAAGGTCAAGGCCCGGAACACTCGAGCGCTCGCATGGAACGCTTTCTGCAGGGTTGCGCCGAGAACAACATGCAGGTGTGTAACTGCACCAGTCCAGCGCAGTACTTTCACTTGCTGCGTCGCCAGATGTACGGCGGCAGTGACCGGCGCGGAATCCGCAAACCGCTGGTGATCTTTACGCCGAAGTTTCTGCTGCGTTATGCGAAGGCTGCCTCGCGCCTGGACGAGTTGACCACCGGCTCTTTCCAGCAAGTCATCGGCGATTCGCAGTATCTCGGCCAGCAGATTCAGCGCGTGCTGTTATGCACTGGCAAGGTCTATTACGACTTGATCAACAAGCGCGAGGAGTTGGGGCGGAACGACGTGGCTGTCATTCGCATTGAGCAACTCTATCCGTTTCCGCTGCAGCAATTGGGCGACGTTCTGCGCCGCTACTCCGATATGGCGGAGCTCTTCTGGGTTCAGGAGGAGCCTGAAAACATGGGCGCCTGGTACTTCGTTGAAGAGCAGATGCAGCCCATCATCGATCCTGCGGGGACCAGCGGCCCCCAACGCCGTCCGCTTCGTTATATCGGCCGTGCGATCGCCGCCAGCCCTGCCGCCGGTGCTCACAAAGTCCACAGCGATCAGCAGGAGGCGCTTGTGAACGAGGCCTTCGCCGCAACCCCCGGAGTCGTTCGTAAGGCGCGGCGATTGGTCCGCAAGAAGCGGTAACAGTCGATTTAGGGCCTCACGAATGCAGACGCGATTGCTTCTAATGGCTTGTTGTCGCACGCTTCCGGGCGCTTGAATTGACAGCGTTAGTGGCTGTAAAGTCATAAGGTGTGGGGAGCGGTTTACAATTTTTGCAAGTCTGGTTGTCGCTAGCTTTTGTGCTTTTCGGTCGCGCGTCAACGGCCGTTCCAGAAACCTGGATCGGCACTTGGGCGTTGAGCCTCCAAGAATCCCAGACCGAAGGTATTCCCGTTCACAAAACACTTGAGATACAAGCGATCGCGGAGCACATCACCATCAAAGGTGATACTACAAACGCGGACGCAGGGTTCGGGGACACGTTCGATCTAAGTCTTGACGGCACGCAAACCAAAAGTAAAGGAAGCCTGAGGGTCTCTTTTACACGGATCGACGATTTCAGCTTCGATCTGGTGATCTGCCGGGATGCAGGCTGCAACGACTATACGGAGCAGCACCACTTTGCGTTTTCTAAGGATGGAGAACGATTAGCCGAGACGAAGACGTTTACTGACAGTCCGGCTAATTATGAAAACAAGAAATCGCGTGCTAACGGCAAACGTCCTGTTCTGATATTTTATAAACTCTTCATTCCGCGAGCCGGCCCTACTCACCTAGAGCCAATCGCCGCCCACCGCTAGTGCGTACTGCCGCGCGAGTTCTCGCTGGAAGCACGAAGATAGCGCTGTTATCCAAAGCCTTCCCGCACCGGCCTCTGACGACGCGAAAATATCAAGCTTTAGCAGTATTTTGGATTGGAACTCGAGGTGTAAGATGAACCCCGCACCGCGGCTCGTAGCCTTGCGGCTGCTGCTGCGCAAGAAGCGCGGGCATTCAATCTTATGCGAAAAGTTCTGATTACTGCGTGCAGTCTATTGGGGTGTTTATCGTTATTGGTCGCTCAGCTCGGCGAAGATCACGCTACCACCAGACAGACCTTCCGAAACTCGACTGGCGAGCTCGAAACTATCACCAGCTCCTCATTCGATCCCAACAATCTGTTCTTTCGGGATATCGGAACCAACGGGCGAAGCTGCGGAACGTGTCATATGGCGAGCGATGCCTGGAGCATTGCCCCGACTCACATACGCTCGCGATTCAATAGCTCGGCAGGTCAGGATCCTCTCTTTCGAACCAATGACGGTTCTAACTGCGAGGGCGCTGACGTTTCCAGTTTGCACAAGGCGCGGGAGGCGTATAGCCTGTTGTTGAATAAAGGACTGATTCGAGTGGAGCTCGCGCTCCCGGCGGATGCTGAGTTCTCAGTGCTATCGGTGGATGATCCTTATCACTGCGCACCGAAGCCGGGCAGCGTGTCTGTATATCGGCGTGTGCTTCCCGCCACCAATCTGCGTTTTCTCTCGACCGTCATGTGGGACGGACGTGAAAGCTTTACCTCTAACACGTTAGAGCAGAACTTGGCGCATCAAGTGCTCGATGCTACGCTCGGGCATGCTCAGGCTAGCGTAACACCGAGCGAATCCCAGATTGCAGAGATCGTTGCTTTCGAACTCGCCACTCACACAGCGCAGATACGCGATCGCCAGGCCGGTAACTTAAATAAATCTGGTGCTCAGGGTGGCCCGGACAATCTGTCCCGGCAGAATTTCTTCATCGGGATCAATGACCCGCTGGGACATAATCCGACGGGCGCTCCGTTCGACCCGGAGGCGTTCACATTGTTTGGAAACTTCGGATCGGGAGATGAAGATTCCGCGCTTGCGTGTGAGGATGATCGTGAGCGCGCCTGCACTCGTGCATCGATCCGGCGCGGCGAAGCGATCTTCAACACCCGGCAGTTCACGATCGACAATGTGGCCGGATTGCCGCGTTCAATCGATTCGCGGCACATGCACTGTTTGTCACGATTCGCCGAATGTTGGTCATCATTCAGTTCCCGCGCCGCTCAACCTGGGACTTACCGACCTGTCGCGCCGCACGCCGGACCTCCCGCTGTTTACTCTCTTCTGCGCTGCGACAGGAGAAACGGTCCAAACGACGGATCCCGGCCGCGCTCTCATCACGGGAAAATGCGCCGATATCGGCAAATTCAAGGGTCCCATCCTGCGCGGATTGGCGGCTCGCGCGCCCTATTTCCACAACGGTTCAGCCGCCGAGCTGATGGATGTGACAGAGTTTTACAACACGCGCTTCCAGATCAGCCTTACGCAGCGCGATAAAGAAGATCTGGTAGCATTCCTGCGCAGCTTATAGTAGAAGCCGTTGCCAACAGGTGTTATTCGGTGCAACTCAGCCCCTGAATCTTCATCTACGATTGCAGAGAGCGCACAGCCCGATTGGCAGGGCGTTGTGCGCGTTAAGATTGCAGAGAGCGCACAGCCCGATTGGCAGGGCGTTGTGCGCGGTTAAATTTGAATATGCAATTCAGACGACTTGGAAAATCCGGACTACATGTTCCGGTTCTGTCGTTCGGTACCGCGACATTCGGCGGGCGCGGAGAATTTTTTAAGGCCTGGGGCTCGACCGAGGTTGACGAAGCGCGCCGGCTCATCGATATCTGTCTGGAAGCGGACGTGAATCTCTTCGATACCGCCGATGGGTACTCGGCGGGGCGTTCGGAAGAAGTGCTCGGCGCAGCGGTGAAGGGACGTCGCAGCGACGTTCTGATCGCTACCAAAGCGTTTTTCCCGACGGGGCCCGGACCGAATCAGGCCGGCAGCTCGCGGAGTCATCTGATCGAAGCATGTGACGCAAGCCTGCGGCGGCTGGGCACCGACTACATCGACCTGTATCAGATTCATGCCTTCGATGCTTTCACCCCCATCGAAGAAACCCTGCGCGCGCTCGATGATTTGGTCACCAGCGGCAAAGTCCGCTATATCGGCTGCTCCAATTTTTCCGGCTGGCACCTGATGAAATCGCTCTCAATTTCCGAGCGCTACGGTCTGGAGCCGCTATGTTGCACACCAGGTCTATTACTCGCTGGTTGGCCGCGACTACGAATGGGAACTGATGCCGCTCGGAGTTGCAGAGGGCGTGAGCGCGCTCATCTGGAGCCCGCTGGGATGGGGTAGATTGACGGGGAAGATCCGCCGGGGTCAGCCGCCGCCGAAGGTGAGCCGTTTGCCCGCCACATCCGAAAGCGGACCGCCGGTTCCTGACGAACTGCTTTACAACGTGGTGGACGCGATTGATGCCATCGCGACCGAAACAGGTAAGACCGTTCCCCAAATCGCTCTGAATTGGCTGCTGCAACGGCCAACCGTTGCGTCCGTGATCATCGGAGCGCGAAATGAGCAGCAGCTTCGAGACAATCTCGGCGCAGCAGGTTGGAGCCTCACGTCCGAGCAGATTGCGAAGCTCGATGCCGCGAGTGTTAAAACCTTGGCTTACCCCTACTGGCACCAGCGCGTGACGGCATTTCGCAATCCGCCGCCGGTTTAATTTTCGAGTTCGGCTTCGATTACATTGCACGCGGCTCCAACGCCGTCTTCTGCCGCGATTGCCTCGCCAAGGTCGCTCGCGCGTTCGGCGTAACTCAAATCACCCAACAGCGTCTGCAGGGCGCGTGTCACTCGATCTGCTGTAAACGTCGCGCGCGACATGGTTCGACTTACTCCCAGCCTGCGCACACGTTCGGCATTATCGGGCTGATCGTGCGCCCACGGCACAACCAGCATCGGGCGGCCCGACCGCAGAGCCTGGGCGGTGGTACCGATACCACCCTGATGGACGATTGCTGCGCAGCGAGGCATGATCTGCGAATACGGCGCATAGCTGGCCACATGAACATTGTCGGGAACCGGATTGAAAAATTCCCGCGCAGCATTCGGTCCCACCAGCAAGACCATTCGCAATCCTAGCCGCATGGCGGCTGCGGCTCCTTCCACGTAAAAAGATCCGGCTTCGAAGACTGCCGAAGAACCGAGCGTGAAAAGCACAGGCGGCGGCCCAACGCCGAGGAACCATTCGAGATCGCTCAATTCAAATTCGTAGTTACCGGCATCGAAGCCGGCCGTCACGGCGCCGCGCCGGTCATAAAACGGGAAGCCGCAAACGTGTGTATTCGGCGGCCAATCAGGTTGCGGCTGCGCATAATACTTCGAGAACAGCGCCAAGGTTCCGTATGGCGAAAACTGACCCTCGAAGAACGGATTCGAACGGTCGCGAATTCCGAGCCGTTTGCGCAATTCAAAGATCGGTCTCGCCCATATCGCCGTCCGCATCCGCGCCAGGTTAAGCAGCACCCGCATCGGACCCGGCCCGAGATGCCGCACCCACGGAGACGGCGCAAGCACGGGATGGTCGTACGCGGACAGAAATAGCAGCGGTTGCAATGCTACGGAGAGCCATTTCAACTTCAGTTTCTTAGCCACGATTGGTCCCGCATACGCAGCGCCGTGCGTCAACAAAAGATCCGCGCCTTCGCATGCACGCGCCAGGTCTTCGTAACTCTGGGCAACGGTCGGCACCAGGTATTCGCGAATCAGGATCTCGGTTCCGCGGCGCGGATGCCATAATCTTCTTAATGAAATCGTGTCGATCGAAGAGCTCGCCGACGTCGGGACGCACGGGTGCAAACGCGACCGACTCGGCTTCAATCTTGCTTCGGTAGACCTCGGAAGTCGCGATTACGGGATTGCTGCCCGCGCTGTTTCAGTTCGATGGCAAGCGCGAGATATGGATGCAGGTCGCCGAGCGAGCCGAAGGTGTTCAGGACAATCCGCGCACCGCTGCTCACCGCGCCAGGTCCATCTCCGTTCCCTGTGCTACCTGACTGCGTTGAGCCGCATCCATAAACTCGAACATCTCCAATGTCACTTCATTTGGCACCGGAGGTTCTTTGGTCTGCATGAAGGTGACGATTTCCTTCACCAGCGGCACATAGCTGAACTGGATATCCGGCTTCGCCTGCAATGTCCGGTTCTTCAGAAACACCACGCCGCCGTATTTTCCGTATGGCCGCTGCAGGTGCACCGTTCCGATCCTGCCATCTTTCCAACGTCCGGTCACCACATCGGAATCGGCCGACGATACTCGCGAGGCACTGATACAACCCGTACCAAAAAGCGTGTACAGCATCTCGACGCCATGAATGCCGTACCAGGTCATGTCGAGTTGATGATGTTCCTCTAGTGGCCCGGGCGCCCACACGATGGCGCTGATCGCGTCCGGCGAGCGCAGATCGGCGATCTCGCTGTAGCGCAGTGACGAAGAGCTAAACCAGGGGATGTGCGCTTCCTCCGCCAGCCGTGCGATCTCTTTGGCATCGCTCAATGTGGAAGAGAGCGGCTTGTCAATGAAGACACCGGCTTGCCGCAGCGGATCGCCTCGCGAAACTGCGCCAGGTGCGGGCGTCCATCCACGCTCTCGAGCAAAATGCCATCGACCACAGGGCACAAGTCGTTAATAGAGTCCACAATCTTCACGCCCCATTTGTCCCGCACTTCTGCGGCATAGCGCTCGACAGATTTCTGACTCTCCTGAATGTCCGGACTTCCACCTTTGAACGCCGCAACCACGCGCGCGCCGGCCACATGGTCGGGCGCGTGGCGTCATTCAGCACGCGAGTAAACGCGGGTACATGCGAGGTGTCGGTACCAATAATTCCAAGTCGCAAATCGGCAGCCTGCAGTGGCGCCACGATCGTAATCAAAGCCAACCAACGCGCAATCATGCCTCCGAGCATATCGTCACGGCCGAAAAGCGCAAAGGGCGTTTGGCAGCCCATTTTGCGCGGCAGTTTGATACAACTGACACGATGCAACTTCATAGAACCTTATTGCTAACGGCTGCGTTGCTGGGTAGTGTAGTGCCGTGCCTGTACGCGCAGAGCAGTATTACGGGCGTTTGGCGGATCCGCGTCGACATGCACGACGGAACCTTCCAGGACAGATTTCTGGATCTCACGCAAACCGGGGATTCCGTTACCGGCAGCGTCGTCCGCAACTATCACCACGAGAAGATTGTCCGCGGCACGTTTCAGAACGGCAAGCTGCACTTGGAGGTAAACCCATGGCGCGAGGTCATCGACAGCTATGACGGCCAGCTTAAAGGCGACGAGCTAAGTCTCACCATCACGACGCACCGCTCGGCGAACAATCCCCAAGGGGCATCGGCGAACGCAACGGCAACGCGCAGCACGGCCGAGGCCATGAACCCGCCCGCTCCGCTGCCCGTACCCGAACTCCACGAAGTGCCCGACAATGGCTTGGTCCGCACGCCTCCCATGGGCTGGAACAGTTGGAATCACTTCGCGGGCAAAGTCGACGACAAAGTAGTTCGCGCTGCCGCGGACGCCCTGGTGTCTTCGGGAATGAAGGACGCAGGCTATCATTTACGTCAACATTGACGACACCTGGGAGGGCGACCGCGATGCGCAAGGGAACATCACTACTAACAAGAAGTTTCCTGACATGAAGGCCCTCGCCGATTACGTACATTCCAAAGGCTTGAAGCTCGGCATCTATTCTTCGCCCGGACCGAAAACGTGCGGCGGATATGAAGGCAGCTATGGGCATGAAGCGCAGGACGCGAAAGCTTACGCGAGTTGGGGCATCGATTACCTGAAGTACGACTGGTGTTCGGCTGGCTCGATTTACAAGGATACGGATCTGCGGCCTGTCTATCAGAAGATGGGCGATGCGCTGCAGGCTACTGGGCGGCCGATCGTGTACAGCCTGTGCGAATACGGCAGAGGCGATGTCTGGACTTGGGGAGCGAGCGTGGGAGGCAATCTCTGGCGTACAACCGGAGACATTTCCGACAGATGGAATTCGCTGCAGGAGATCGGCTTTGCGCAGGCGGCGATCTCTAAATACACCAAACCGGGACACTGGAACGACCCGGACATGCTCGAGGTGGGCAATGGTGGGATGACTAATGACGAGTATCAGACCCACATGAGCATGTGGGCTTTGCTCGCGGCGCCGCTGCTTGCAGGAAACGACCTGGAGCACATGTCCCCCGATACCGTGAAGCTGCTGACCAACAAGGACGTCATTGCGATTGATCAGGACACGGCTGCGAATCCCGTCAAGCGGACCCCAATCCAAGAGGGCAAAACCGAGGTTTGGACCCGCCCATTGCAGGATGGCTCGACGGCGGTTGCGTTATTTAATAGAGACGAGCAGCCTGCCGCAGTGACTGTTACGTGGTCGCAGATCGGCATGAGCGCGCCGCCCACGATAGGCCGGAATCTTTGGACGCATCAGGACGTGCAACTCTCGGGCGATAGCTATAGTCCGACCGTACCGAAGCATGGGGTGGTTATTCTGCGGATTCCGAAAAGCGCACAAGCCGCCGTTCGCGGCACCGAACCAAAGAGAACCTCAGGGGGTTAGCCGCGCGAGGCGCGTCTGTTTTTGCGGGAGTTTTTCAAAAGTCTGTAGAGCCCCCGGGAGACAGCCGGGAGCTCTTACAGCAACTTAATTACTGCAGACGAAGCCGGAACCCTCCTTGCGCGGATTGGTGCACAGCGGTCCGAGCTTGGTGAGCGGGCTCGGCACCGAGATCATCGCGTTCGGTCCTGCCTTCTGTTCGCCGTTGAAGGGTGTCGGCTCAGCGGGATTGAAGCCGCACGGAGCCGCATCTTCCGGATTGTTGAACCAGAACCCGACGTGGAACGTGTGGGTCGGCGCCAGCAGCGAAGCCGGGTCAAAGCCGAATATCTGGTCCAGCAGAATCGTCTTGATCGCTACCTCCGCATTACCGGCACTGTCAGCTTGGACGTCGGTTTGATACCAGGCGAGTCCAAAGTTCTTGAAATTCGGATCCACCGTTCCATCAGACAGCAGATTCGTGTTCTCGGTGGTGAACAGGTCGAACTTCAAGTTCGGTTTCAAATGCCTGGCGCTCAGAATCAGGATGTCGTTCAACTCGCCCCGTTGAACGATGATGCGGCCGGTCGGCGCTGGCCCGCCCGAAACCCCCAGGCAAGCGACAAATTTCGGCTGCGGCGCAAGGTTAAAGATAATCTCCGGGACCTGCGCCGATGCAGGAATGGCCAGGAACCCGAGACTGATTGAGGCAAAAGCTGCCATAAGTGACTTTCTCATTGTTATTTTCTCCTTCTGTTTTGAACCGAAAGATCGAGGTGCGCCCTTTGTTTCAGGAGCCATTCGTCTCCCGGTTCCTGTCCGGCTGGAAGCTCTACTTCCAAAGCGCTCGGACTAGGCCATACTGGTGTAGTTCGCCGGTCGTCGTCCTTAAAGTCCGCCAAAGAATTTGCAAATAAATTGCAAATGGGTTTTCGAAAACGGACGAGGCACTCTATGGAGCTGAAAACACTCAATATCTACGAATTCGGCCCCTTTCGGTTGGAACCTGGCGAACACCGGCTGCTGCGGGCGGGCCAGCAGATTCCACTGACCCCAAAAGGTTTTGAGCTGCTCCTGCTTCTGATTGAGAACCACGGCCGGCTCGTATTCAAGAACCAGATCATGCATGCCGTGTGGCCAGGCAGCTTTGTCGAAGAGGCAAATCTGACGGTCTCGATGTCGGCTCTTCGGAAAGCCCTTGGAAAGACAGATGACGGTTTACAGTACATCGAAACCGTTCCGAAAAAGGGGTATCGCTTTGCCGTTTCAGTGCGGGAATTGAAACCTTCAGAAACAGCCCGGCCCCAGCCGGATTCTCTCGCTTCGCCACCATCAGCGATGCCACGTTTGCAAGCCATCGTTTCTCTGGCATCTTCCGGCGAAACTCGGCACTCGAACCTCCGGCGAGTGGCGATCCTCGCTGGCCTGGTTTGCGTCGCGATAGCCGGCTACTTCATGTACCGAATTTACCGAACGAACTCCGGGCTGCCACGCGCAGCTTCGATGCCGCATAGGCTCGCGATTCTTCCCCTGCGAAACCTCAGACACGATTCGGTGAACGATTTTCTCGGGTTCTCGCTCGCCGATGCCGTCATCACGAAACTCGATTCCATCAATTCCCTTACTGTTCGCCCGTCCTCCGCCATCGAGAAATATAAGGGCCAGGCGATTGACGTGTCAAAAGTAGCTGCCGAGTTGAACGTCGACACTCTTCTTATCGGAAGTTTCATCCGCGAAGGCGATCGGTTGAGGATCACCTATCAATTGATTGAAGCAAAAACCAACAAAATTCTGGGCCGGGATGTCATCGACGTGAATTTCGACAAGCTTCTGATGGTCCAGGATAATGTCGCGCGGCAGATCATCAAGGAACTGGCCCTCAAGCTGTCCCCTTCCGAGGCGAGGCAAATCACACTCGACGATACTGTTGCCCCGCTCGCGTATGAATACTATCTGCGTGGTGTGGACCTCATGGGCAACCACAATTTTCCTCTCGCCATCAAAATGCTCGAGAAGTGCACAGAGATCGACCCCAACTATGCTCTGGCTTGGGCGTATTTGGGGCAGTCCCACACCTCGTTTGCCGCTTTCGAGTTCGGCGGTATCGAAGAGTATCGAAAAGCACGCAGCGCCTATGAGCGTGCGCTCAGTTTGCATCCGAATCAACCTGAAGCGACTATGTTTCTCGCCAACCTGCTGATCGATACAGGCAAAGTGGAGGAGGCAGTCCCTTTGCTAAGGGATGCCATCGACAGAAATCCGAATCATGCCGCAGTGCATTGGGAACTGGGGTATGCCTACCGCTTCGCAGGCGCGCTGCAGGAGTCCCTTGCCGAATGCGAGCTTGCGCGTCGGCTCGATCCCGCTGTCCGGGCTAACGGCGCCCTATTGAACACTTATCTGTATCTGGGAGAGTACGACAAGTTTCTTCGGAGCCTGCCGGAGGTCGATGATTCGCCGTTTCTTTTGTTTTATCGCGGCTTCGGCGAATATCATCGAAAGAACTGGCCGCGCGCCGCTGCTGATTTCGATCGCGCCTATCAACTCGACCCGACTCTCTACACCCAGATCGGGAAATCCCTGAGCGATTCGATTGGCCATAGACGTCCGAACGGGCTGGAAATTTTGGAAAGCCTGGAGAACAGAATTCGGCAGGGCGGGGTGGGGGATCCGGAAGCGACATACAAGATGGCGCAAGCTTACGCCGCCTTGAGTGAGAAGGGAGGAGCAATCCGCATGCTGGAATACAGCATCCGGAACGGCTTCTTTTGTTACCCGTACTTCTTGAAGGATCCGCTTCTAAACGAGATTCGGAACGACTCGCGTTTTTCCGAACAAATGAGCGCGGCAAAGCGGCGCTACGAGGCTTTCAGGGCCAGGTTCTTCTAAGGAACTCGCGCAAAACGGTCACGCTGTCGCGCCTGCTGCCACGAAATGCGCTGCTACACCCTTCTAAAAACGAAAAAACCGCCGTGCGGCGGTCGTTTGCGTTTTTTATTGCTCAGGGAACTTGGTCGGGTGGGCTATGGGTTGGGTATTTTTTAAAGAAGTGAACGTCGGTGTGTCGTAATACTGTGGGGGTTCAGATGCAGAGCAACCATTTGTTCCCTGAGCTAATTTCTTTACAGTTGTTTATATTGCAACTGCACTGCCAAAAATTTGACCTAACAAAATCAACGCCTTACGAATTGACCCAGGATTTTTGATCTAAGAATTTTTTACCGTTCAGGTAAGGTTTTAACTACCTGGTTTCAGCCTGGGGCAGTGTTGCCGGCAGGACAGACGACCGGCTCACACGTCCGCTCTTCGCGTCCTCAATTGAGACGCGAGTATCGTCGAGCGTGGTTCCAAGTGTCTGGCCAAGTGCGATCCTGGCATTGCTGTAGCTAACCAGCGCTGCCGTCTCGCTCGATTGCGCAGTCGCCAGGTCTCGCTGCTGGGTGACGACGTTGTACGACGTAGATGCGCCCAGCGAGAACTTCTTCTGTTCCGCGTCGAGCAGTTGTTGCTCCAGTTCACGGTTCTTCACCGCAGCCAGGTACTGAACGCGTGCCTGTTGCAGCAGGATCACCTGATTGGAGACATCGACCGCAATCTGATTGACGTCTTTCTGAGTTTGCAGCTCGTCCTGACGCATCGAAAGCTGATCGATCGTGTAATCGGCCTGAGCCTGCCGATTCCGCAGCCGAGCGAACATGTACACGGCCGCACTTTGGCTCGGAAAATCACGCCGGAAGACCTGCCCGACAGCCTTGTTTACACCACCGACAAACGTCTTGTCGGGAGTTTCACAGATCTGGCCCGCGTTCGGGGCGGGACACGCAATAAAACCGGGAGGAATCGGCACTCCCGGCGGCAAAGCTCCCTGAGGCACGATCTGCGGCCCACCGGCCAATCCGCTATTGGTGGCCGAGCCTTGAGCTGCCAACACGGGCAGAACGTTATTGTAGGTGCCGAGCGCGTTCAATTTGTCTACATCCAAATGCATCTTTTCCGACACGATGTCTACGCGATTCGCCAAGGCCTTTGCGACCAGGTCCTTCATCGGCGGCAAGGTCTCTTCCTGCGGAACGTCAATCCTGTCCAGCGGCACGATATCTACGTTCGCCAGCAGAGGCTCGGCCGTGCCGTTGCGGCTCAAGACATTTTTCAAAGAGATCTGCTGCTGCTCCAACACGCCTTGTGAGTTGACCAATGCTTGTTCGCTGGTTGCAACCTGAGATTGGGCATTTGTGATATCGAGCGGAGCCATGCTGCCGAGCTCCACCTGTTTCTTGTTATTCGCGTAAAACTGCTGAGCTACCGTCAGCGCGCTTTGCCTGGCTCGCAGGTCATCGTAGTCGGCGACCAGTCCGTAATAAAGGTTCAAGACATTCGCGACCACCGAGATTATCTGCGATTTGAAATTAAGATCGTCGATCTTCAAATTCAGCTTGTCCACGTTGATCGTCCGGCTGTTCACGGCCGTGCCGAATCCTTGTAGAAATTGCTGTGTAAGTTGAACCGACAACGTCGGGGCATATTGGGGGTTCAGGACATCGGTCGGAGAATTTTCGTTCAGATAGCCTTCGGTGTAGGTGATACTGGCGCGTGTCCCGGTGAGGAATCCACTCTGCAGCGTCGCATTGTAGTTGCGCTGATTGTCGATCAAGTTTGTTACTAGGGCCTGGCGAATGTTGGCTTGGGGCTGCGATAGATGCGAGAACGTCGTCGCGTCCTGAAACACAGGATCGAGCGTCGGGGTCACGGGACCGATCTGGGTAACCGTGGCGTTAACGGTGTTGGAATTCGAGCCGCCATTTCCACCCGTGCTCACGCCTGCCGCCGCCTGGCTTCCTCTGACGCCTTCACCTTTCGTCACAGAAGCTACTTGCGATGAGCCGCTCGGCACGCCCGGCAAAGCGCCACCCGCTTGCGACCGCTCCAGATTCCAGCGGTCGAGAATCGGCGTGTAGCGCGACACCTCCACATCGATATTGTTTTCGAGCGCCAGCGCGATGGCGTCCTGAACCGTCAAATACAATTTGCCGGCGCGAATTAATGCGGCAAGCCGCCCCGAATTGGAAAGCTGGACCGGAGGAATATACGGCGCCGAGTAGGGACGCCACAAGATCGGATCATGCGGCCGGACCGGCTCCGCGGAACTTTGTTGGGACTGCTGAGCGAAGCCCACAGGCACGGCGAGGGAGAGGCATAGCGCAAGCGCGATCGCACGGCATGTGGAATAGGCCTTGGGCCTGTACACAACGATACCCATTACCGTTCCTCCACCTGGGGAAGATTCGCGGGCAGAACGGATGGGCGCGTCACGCGTCCGGATAGCGCCTCCTGCATCGAGACGTGGTTCACCTCGAGCGTCGTCCCGATCGCCTGATCGAACGCGATGCGCGCATGACTGTAGTTGGCCAGGGCCTGTACTTCGGAGGTCTGCGCCGCCGAGAGCGTCTGTTGATCCTGAATTACCAGAAACACGGTGGACGCGCCAAGTGTGTATTTCTTCTTTTCTGCGTCAAGCGTCTGCTGCTGCAGAATGCGAGCCTTTACCGACGAATCGTAACGAGCGCGCGCCTGCTGTAAACCGACGACGGCATTTTGCACATCGACCCGAACCTGATTCAATTGCTTTTGCAATTGCAGTTCAGCCTGGCGCAGTTGCAACGCGGTGGTTACGTAATCGGATTGCGCAGCGCGGTTACGGAGCGGTATGTTCAAGGAAATACCGGCTGAGTAGCTTGGATAATCGCGCCCGAAGATCTGCGTCAACAGCGTGTTGTAGCCGCCGACCAGCCCCGCTGCCAACGGATCGAAAGCCCCGCCCGCAGCTCCGGCCAGACCGTTATTCGTCAGTTCGAAAAACGCCTGCAGATTCGGCCGCAAGCCATTCTTGATTCCCACCAGGCTCTTCTTATCGCTGTCGATGTTGAGCTTTTGGGTCTGGACCTCCACCCGCCGGTCCAACGCCTCTTTGACCAGGTCGGCAACCGGCCTGATCTCGTCTTTCTCGGGCACCTGAATCGTATCCAGCGGAATCACGTGAACGTCGGCAAGCAGAGGACTCGCCACGCCGTTCTTGCTCAGGGCATTCTTCAGTACGGTTTCCTGCTGCAGAAGATTGGTCTGCGATACCAGAAGGTCTTGCTGGCTGGTGTACACCTGCGCCTCGGCGCGCGTCACTTCGATGGGAGCCAGGGTTCCGATCTGGACCTGCTTTTTGTTGTCCTCGAAAAGTGCCTGCGCGGTTGCCAGTTCGTCCTTCTTGGCGCGGACATCCTGATAAAACGTCACCAGATCCCAGTACAGATTCAGAACCGCGGTAATGGTGGTGATGAGCTGCTGCTTAAACTGCAAATCGCCGACCTTTTCATTGTTCCTGGCGATGAAAATATTGCGCCCGTTCACTGCACGCCCGAAGCCGTTCAGCAGCGGCTGGTTCACCTGCAGATCGAGATAGCCTTGATCGAAAGGGTTGATCGTGAAGAAGGTACTGTTGAATTTGTTACGCGTGCTGGCAAACGTGAGCTGATAATTTAAACCAAACTCGAGCGTCTGCGCGAACTGCGCCTGATAAGTGCGCGTGTCGTCGATCAGCGCCGTCGTACCGCTCAGAATCGTGTTGCTCTCGGGAGTTGTATTATGCGCCCAGCTCCCCACCAGTAACAAGCTCGGATCCAGATTCGGCGGCGTCGGGCCAATCAGCGTCAGAACGCCCCCGGCCGTGGCTGCGCTTCCGGCCGCATTTCCACCGCTAGCGGACAGGCTGACACCGGTGAGGCTGACGCTCTGCGGCCCTGCCGCGATTCCAACGCCCACTCCGCGGAGCAGGCCGCCACTCTCGGCGCGCTTGGTGACCTGCCGGTACAGAATCGGGCCATAGCGCTGAATTTCGATGTCAAGATTGTTTTCAAGAGCGAGCGCGATTACATCTTGTGCGGAAAGATACAAGTTGCCGGCGCGGACAAGCGATTCCAGCCGGTTCGAGTTCGCCAAATTCGCGGGCTCAATCTCGGGATGCTGGTACGGGCGCGTCAACCACCCCAATCCGCCCTTTGGCGGCTCAATCTGAAAGGCATTTTGCGCACACGCCGGACCCAGAGTCATCAGCAGTGCGCACACCAGTGACACAGGCGCTTGGAATCGTCTCATCAAAATCGTTCAGGACCCCTTGTGGATAGTCACGCCGGCAGGCTTTGCCCTGGAAAGGGACATCATTTCAGCCGTTTGCGCTTTAACGAACCGGATCGTCGGATAGTAAAACGACTGCCAAACGACCCAGGTTCCTCAAAATCTTCAAAGCGCACAGGCCGGGTTGATGGCCGTTGTGCGCGAAAAAAACTCGTCGTCTCATGGTATCGCAGCGGAATGAGTCGTCCGTTCATAGGTTTACAGCTGGAAGCCCGAGTACAACCGACTTCTTCGCACGGGACCGGCCATCGCTCGGGGGGAGCGAAACTGGTTTATTTTCAACCACCCACATCTCGCGTTGGCGATTTTAGTCGCCTCTGCTGTCCGATTTTGGGAAGAGCCGGACCGGATTTAGCCAGATCGGTGTCAGTCACCGAACTTCGAGAATCGATATCCGACCAGAGCACTTATCAGCATGCCCCGACGACGACGTGCAATTCTGCCTGGGCTTCCGCATCATGCGACGCAGCGGGGGAACAAGGGCTTCGATGTCTTCTTTTGCGAGGAGGACCGGTACGCATACCTCGCCTTGCTAAAGGCCAATAGTGCCAAATATAAGCTGGACATACTCGGGTATTGTCTGATGACAAACCATGTGCACGTGATCGCGATTCCTGAGCAGGAGACGTCTCTTTCGAAGGCGCTCGGGCGTACGCACAACGACTATGCGCGATGGCTGCACGCGCGCCGCCGGGAATGTGGACACCTTTGGCAAAATAGGTTCTTTTCGTGTCCCATGGATCGCGGGCATTTATGGGCCGCACTCGCGTACGTGGAACGGAATCCGGTGCGTGCTGGTCTGGTATCCAAATCGGAGGATTGGCGCTGGAGCAGCGCGCGCCGACATCTCGGCCTGGCACACGGAGGTTACGACGTGAACGTTGACCTTTGGTCTCAGAACTGGACTTCGGACCTTTGGCGGTTGAGCCTTGAGGAAGGACTAGCGGAGGGATACATGCGAGCCCGCTTGCAGGAAGCCACACTCAGCGGGGGGCCGCTCGGTCCGGAGCAGTTCATCAATTACTGCGAGCAGGAAACCGGCCTTTTTCTGGCTCGCCGGAGGCCCGGGCCTAAACCGCACGCAATTAGGTGACTGACACCGAATTAGGAATTACCTTATGCTGCGACTCACCGACCTTGCCGATGCGGTGGCGCTTTCCTCCCCGGCGGGGTGGAACCAGACCGCCCGCGACTGGCAACTGCTGCTCGATCTCGCGCCAGAAGGCTGCTTCGGGCTTCGGCGAGACGGCCGAGTTGTAGCTACCACTACCCTGATTCCTTACGGGAGCTTCGTCGCATGGATCGGAATGGTGCTGACGCATCCCGATTTCCGCCGCCAAGGCTTGGCACGAGCGCTGGTCACTGCGGCCATCGAACGAGCCGATGCGCTCGGCGTCGCGACCGTTAAGCTGGACGCAACGGAAGAGGGGCGGCCGCTGTACCAGTCGTTAGGCTTCCGCAGTGAACAGCCGATCGAGCGCTGGTATCGCGCCGGTACCCTCGCCTGCGACTTCCGCGGAGTGAGTGATCTGCCCGATGCGATCGCGGCTTTGGACTACGCCGCCTGCGGGTATGATCGTATGGCGCTGCTCCGGCGGCTGGCAGAAATCAGTTCGGTCGTGCTCGACGATGGAGGCTACCTATTCGCGCGGCCAGGACGGCTCGCATCCTATATCGGGCCGGTTATTGCCGCCGACCGGAACACGGCGCTGCGAATGATATCGGGAATACTAGGCAGCGGAGCCTGGTTTTGGGATGTGCTGCCCGGAAATGCCGATGCCGTAGCGCTGGCTCAAGAGCTAGGCTTCGCGCCAGTTCGCCACCTCACACGCATGGTGCGGGGGCCGGACTGTTGCGGCAGCAATGATCAGATTTACGCGATTGCGGGATTCGAATTCGGATGAATACAGCCATCGAAACGGAAGAAGAGCTGGAGGAGCGGCTTTCGCGGCCGGCCGATGCCGACGTTGCCGCTATGTCCGCGCTCGAGGGCGACATCCTGATTCTGGGCGCCGCGGGCAAAATGGGTCCGAGCCTTGCCATCCTCGCTCGCCGCGCAGTGCAACAGGCGGGCCTTACAAAGCGCATTACTGCCGTAGCTCGATTCTCTAAGCAGGCCGTCCGGCAGCAGCTTCAGGAAAACGGCATCGAGACCATCGCCAGCAATCTTCTGCATCCGGGAGCGCTGCAGCACCTACCGGACGCGCCCAACGTCATCTTCATGGCTGCCAAAAAATTCGGAACCACCGGAGCTGAGCACGAAACCTGGGCCATGAATACATACCTGCCGGGTCTTGTTGCCGATCGCTTCCGGCATTCCCGCATCGTGGCGTTTTCCACCGGCAATGTTTATGGTCTGCAGCCGGTTGCGAAAGGAGGGGCCATTGAATCAACCCCAGTCGCTCCCGTCGGCGAATATGCGCAATCGGCTCTGGGACGTGAGCGCATGTTCGAATACGCTTCGGCTGAGTGGGGAACTCGGGTTGTCCTCATCCGCTTGAACTACGCCGTCGAACTCCGCTACGGCGTGCTCGTCGATATTGCAAATTCCGTATTCAACCGCCAGCCGGTCAATCTCTCGATGGGGCTGGTGAATTTCATTTGGCAGCGCGACGCCAATTCGATGTGCCTGCGAGCATTTGCGCATTGCCAGTCGCCGCCGCTGGTACTCAACGTCACCGGCCCCGAGACCCTTTCGGTGCGCTACATCGCCGAGCAGTTTGGGCGTCAGGTTCCATATCGATCCGGTCTTCATTGGAGAAGAAGCGTCTTCGGCTCTCCTGAACAATGCCGCCGAGGCGCACCGGCTCTTCGGTTATCCGAGCGTCACCGCGGGCGAACTCCTGGATTCGATCGCGCGCTGGATCTTGCGCGGCGGATCTTTGCTGAACAAACCCACACATTTCGAAGCGCGGGATGGCAAGTTCTGATGAATGTCCGTGAGCGCCTCCAGCACGGCCTGGTGATCCCGGCACATCCGCTGGCGTTGAACGCGCAACGGCGCCTGGACGAGCGGCGGCAGCGCGCCCTGACGCGCTATTATCTGGCGGCCGGTGCGGGCGGAATCGCCGTAGGCGTCCACACGACCCAGTTCGCCATTCGATCCCCAGAAGTTGCGCTGTTGAAACCGGTCCTCGAACTCGCGGCGGAGGAGACGCAGTCTCACGATATCGTGCGCATCGCCGGCGTTTGCGGCCATCGAAAGCAGGCAGTAGCGGAAGCGGAGCTGGCAAGCAGTCTGGGCTATCAGGCGGTGTTGCTGAGCATGGCCGCGCTTGCTCAGGCAAGCATCCCTGAACTACTGGAGCACGCCCGCGCCGTTTCCTCCGTTCTTCCCGTCATCGGCTTTTACCTGCAACCGAGCGTAGGCGGCCGCGCGCTGCCCTATGAGTTTTGGCGGCAATTTGCCGGAATTCCGAACGTCGTCGCGATCAAAGTCGCGCCGTTTAATCGTTATCAGACACTGGACGTTGTTCGGGCAGTTGCCGAGAGCGGACGCGCGGGCGAAATCGCTCTGTACACCGGCAATGACGACAACATCGTAATCGACCTGCTCACGGGCTTTGAGTTCGGAGGTGTGCAGCTGCGCTTCGCCGGTGGCCTGCTGGGGCACTGGGCGGTTTGGACGCGCGGTGCTGCCCTGCTGCTTGAGGCGGTTAAAAAGGTTGGCGACAATATTCCTGCGACGATGTTGACCCTCAGCCAACAGATCACGGACGCCAATGCGGCCTTTTTCGATCCGGCTCACAATTTCCACGGCTGCATCGCCGGCATTCACGAAGTGCTGCGACGCCACGGGCTGATGGAAGGGCGTTGGTGTCTTGGCCCTCGAGAGGATCTTTCAGACGGCCAAAGCGGCGAAATTGATCGTGTCTGGCATAGCTACCCTCACCTGCATCGGGAAGACGACCTGCTAATCCGCGACAATCTAGATACATGGCTGAAGTAGGAATTGCCACCTCGGGTTCGTTCCGTAACGTGGGTTCGTTCCGTAAAATGGGGGCATGCCAGAGCTGCACGAGGGCGATACTGCCCCGGATATTTCGCTAGCCACCGATACCGGAGAGCCCTTTCACCTCTCCTCGCTCCGCGGTAAGAACGTGGTGCTGTACTTCTATCCCAAAGCCGACACCCCGGGCTGCACCAAGGAAGCATGCGCCTTCCGCGACGACTCGCCCCGCTATTCTAAGGCCAATACCGTGATCGTCGGTGTCTCGCCCGACAAATCGGCGGCACAGGCTAACTTCAAGCAGAAGTTGAACTTACCGTTTACCCTGCTCGCCGACATCGAGCACAAGGCCGCAGAGGACTACGGCGTCTGGAAAGAGAAGAGCATGTACGGCAAGAAGTACCTGGGTATTGAGCGGACCACGTTCGTCATTGGCGCGGACGGCAAGATCAAGAAGGTTTTCCCAAAAGTCAAGGTCGAGGGGCACGCCGAAGAAGTCCTGGCAGCCATCGGTTAAAACCTTGAGAATTTGTGGCTGATACCCGCCAATACCCGCCCCGTCCGATACTCGGGGTGGGCGCCTTGATCCTCGACGGTGACCGCATCCTCTTAATCGAGCGCGGCAAAGAACCCCTGAAAGGATACTGGTCTCTGCCGGGAGGAGCGGTCGAGACCGGCGAGCGCCTGGAGGACGCTCTCCGCCGCGAGGTCTTCGAAGAAACCGGTCTGAACGTCTCCGTGGATTCGCTCGCCACCGTCTTTGAAAGAATCATGCCGGATAGTGCCGGCATTTGCGAATATCACTACGTGCTGGTTGATTTCTATTGCACCGTGGTCGGCGGTCATCTCCGGCCAGGCGACGACTCCGCGCGTGCGGAATGGGTGCCGGTTGGAGACCTGCGGAACCTCAAAATAACCGAAGGCACGCAGCAGGTGATCGATACCTGTTGCGCCTGCAAGGCCACGGTTCCGCGAGTCACACGTCCTTAGGAATTTATGTTCAGCAGTACCGAACTGCTCCAATTCGATGAGCTGAAAGAGCTTGTGGCTGGCTACGCGGGCAGCGACGCCGGCCGCGAGAGTGTCTACGCACTCGAACCCCACAGTGATCGGGGTATGCTCGAAGCCGATCTTACGGATGCAGGCGAGGCGATTGGATATTTGCGCGAAATTTCGGGCGCTCAGGAACCGAGTCACGGTGCAGCCGTTCGGCTGCGCTTCGATCAGTTGCGAGACATCAGGCCGTCGCTGCGTGCCCTCCAGGTTGAAGGCGCTGCGCTTGGCGGGCGCGAGATCCTCGATCTGTTCCACACACTCGGGTTTGCGGGCGAATATCGCGCCATCTTGGTTTCAGTCTCCGACCGCTATCCGCGGCTGGCCCGACGCGGCCGGCAGCTCGCCGATCTGCGCGAAGTAGCTCGGCGCTATCAGAAGGCGTTCTTGCCTGATGGTTCTCTCGCCGACGAAGCCAGCGTTGCTCTCCGGCGCATCCGGCGTGACATCGAGCAGCAGAAGCGCAGCATTCAGAATTCGCTCGAGCGCTTCATGCGCGCTCACCGTACCGACGGCACGCTGCAGGAGGACTTCGTCACCATTCGTGATGACCGCTATGTCGTGCCGATTGTCGCCGGTCAGAAGGGCCGGGTTGACGGAGTCATCCATGGTTCCAGCGGCACCGGCAGAACACTATTTGTCGAGCCTCTCGAAACCATCGGGCTGAACAATCAACTGGTACGGCTGCGCGAAGATGAGCTCCGTGAAATCGAACGCATCCTGGCCGAGATCACCCAGGTGCTCCGCGAGCACGCCGACGAAATCATTGCCACCGCACAGGTTTTGGCCGAGCTCGACCTGATCTTCGCCAAGGCAGGGTTCGCGCGCGACTACGATGCCGTCGTTCCGCGCTTCAGCCCAGCGGCCGCGCCCTCATCAGCTTCAGCAACCCCGCGGAAGTTGATCCTGCGCGCCGCCCGGCATCCGCTTCTCGAATCGATTCTGCGCCAGCAGCGCAAACCCATCGTGCCGATTTCGTTTCAGCTGGACGATGCGCGCCGCTGTCTTCTGATCAGCGGTCCCAATACCGGCGGCAAAACGGTCACCATGAAAACGACCGGCCTGCTCGCCCTGATGGCTCACGCCGCCATCCCCGTTCCCTGCGAAGACGCCGAGTTCCCGGTGCTCGAAGACGTTCTCGCCGACATCGGCGATCAGCAATCGATCGCCGAAAGCCTCAGCAGCTTTTCCGGTCACTTGCTGCACGTCAAGCAGATGCTCGAGACCGTAAAGCCCGACTGCCTCGTCCTGCTCGACGAGCTGGGGCGTGCTACCGATCCTGAAGAGGGTGGCGCCTTGGGAGTCGCCATTCTGGACGAGTTCCGCAAATCCGGTGCCTTCTGTCTCGCTTCCACCCATCTGCTTCCTTTGAAGCTGTACGGTGCTAAGACTGAAGGTGTCGTGAACGCTTCCATGGGTTTCGATGAGGCAACGCTGCAGCCGACATACGAGTTGCGTCTCGGCCTGCCCGGGAAATCGGCCGGCATCGATATCGCGACCCGGCTGCAACTGCCGGACGCCATTCTGACTCATGCGCGATCCGTGATGCCGCGCCTGCAAGCCGATTTTCAGGAGCTTCTGAGCGAGCTTCACAGGCTTGTAGAAGACCATGCGCGAGCCGTAAAAGAAAACGACGACGCTACTATGGCGCTGAAGAAGCGACAGGGCGAATTGGAGCAGCAGACAGCTCGCAAAGAGCAGCAGCGCGAACGCGACTGGGTCCGCAAGTCCGAGTCGATCATTGCTGATTTTGAGGCCCGTGCCCAGCTCATGATGTCGCAAGTGGCCGAAGCTGTAGAGCAGAAGAAAGCTGTCGAGCAGGCGCAACGGCTGGTTTCGAAGACTAAGCGGGAGTTCCGCGAAGAGGCGGCTGAAGCGATCGCTGCCACACCCCGCTCCAAAGCGCCCGAACAGCAGCTTACGCTTCAGGAAGGCGTCAAGGTGCGGCTCAAAGACGTCCGCGAGATCGCGACCGTCCGGCGCTTGCTGAAGAATGGAATGTATGAGGTGGAAGCCGGATTCATGAAAATGCAGGTGCCGCGGGAGGACATCGCAGAAGTGTTGCCCGCTTCAGCCGAAGTACGCAAATTGCCGCACAACGTGCGCTTCGAGACCGGACCGGCTTGGGACGCCGATTATCGCGAGCTGAACATCATCGGGCAGCGCGCCGGGGAGGCCATCGAGCAGGTGGACAAGTTTCTGGATTCAGCGGCTCTCGCTTCTGTCGATCGGGTCCGTATTGTTCACGGACACGGCATGGGAGTTTTGAAGAGAGCTGTCAGCGAGTATCTGGGAAAGAGTCCGCATGTGAGCCGCTTTTACGCAGCTACTCAAGCCGAAGGCGGCGCAGGCGCGACTATCGTGGAGCTTCGTGATTGATATGTTCCGCTCTTGCATAGCAATCCTATCGACCGCGTTCTTGTTTACAAACTGTGCGCGTCACCATGCAGCTCGGTCGGCCCCTGCGAGTTACTACCAATCGATTCGCGCCTGGCAAAAGCATCGCGACGAGGGGCTGCGGTCTCCTTCGGGCTGGCTCGCTCTCGTCGGCCTCTTCTGGTTGAAACCAGGCATCAATACGATCGGTTGCGGCGCCGCGAACGATTTTGTTCTTCCCTCCGGCGAGTGCCCGGATGAGCTTGGCCGCTTGCGCGTCGACCCGGATAAGGTCACGTTTATGAATTACGGCGGAATTCATGTTCTCTTAGACGGCAATCCAATCCTGACCAACGTCACCCTCAACCACGACGAGGAGCACCCTGATGTAGTGCAGGCCGGAACCATTTCCTTGGTGCTGATCAAACGTGGCGACAAGATCGGTGTTCGCGCTCGAAGTAGCGAAAGTCCCGAGTTAAAGAACTTCAAAGGAATGGAGTACTTCCCTACCGATCCTGATTTCGATTTCAAGGACGCCCGGTTCATTCCGAATCCGAGGAAGATACCAATTCTGAACATCATCGGCCAGACCGAAAAGCAAGACAGCCCGGGTGAAGTCGAGTTCAGCTACAACGGCAAGAAATATCGTCTGCGTCCGATCTACGAGGGAAACACACTCTTCTTTCTCTTCAAAGACGCAACCAATCACAGCACTACTTATCCCGCTGGCCGCATGCTGAACACGCCACTGCCGCAGAACGGCAAAGTGGATCTGGATTTCAATCGCGCCTATAACCCGCCGTGCACGTTCACTCCTTACGCAACGTGTCCGCTGCCGCCCAAAGACAACGAGTTGCCTTTCGCCGTCAGTGCCGGTGAAAAGCGTTACGCCAACTCGCATGAAGAAGCGCCTTTGCCGGAACCAACTTCGGAATAGCGGTGACCTTAGTTGCTGAAGCAGGCGACGCCGGCAAACGCCTGGACACCTTACTGCATGAGCGTTTTCCAGAATTCAGCCGCGCGCGGCTGCAGGCGTGGATCAAAGTTGGTCGCGTGTTGGTAAATCATACTGCCGCCCGCGCTGCCTATCTCGTCCGCGGCGGAGAGCTCATTTCGGTAGAACCTGCGCCGCTCGCTCCTTTGAAGGCGCAACCCGAAGAACTCCCGTTGAAGATTCTGTACGAGGACAACGACGTTATCGCGGTCGACAAGGCGGCCGGAATGGTGGTGCACGCAGGCGCCGGGCATGATGCGGGCACGCTGGTCAATGCCCTCCTGCATCGCTTCGGAACGCTTTCTTCCATCAACGGTGATTTCCGTCCAGGTATTGTGCATCGGTTGGATCGCGAAACCAGTGGGGTCCTTGTTGTTGCCCGCACCGACCAGGCCCATCAATCGCTCGCCGTCCAATTCCATGACCGTACCGTGGAGAAAATCTACCTCGCGCTTGTACATGGCTCCATGAAACAGTCCGAGGGACAAATCACGGCTCCGATCGCGCGAGACCCGGTTCGGCGCGTGCGTATGACCGCACGTACCAGGTCAGGACGGACCGCCCTGACGGACTATCGAGTCATCGAGAGCCTCGGCGCGTTCAGCTTGCTCGAAGTCCGAATCGGCACCGGCCGCACCCATCAGATTCGGGTTCATCTCTCGAGCCTCGGACATCCCGTTCTCGGCGACCGCTTATATGGCGCGCCCGCGAGCATTCCGGAGCTCGGTGCGTTGCCGCGATTCTTTCTGCATGCACACCGGTTGAGCTTCGATTCGCCTTCTACAGGCCAACGCATCACGGTCGAAAGCCTGCTACCAGAGGATTTCTTGGACGTACTCGCGACACTGCGGCGCAACACGGATAAAATGAAGACACCCCAATGAGGTTCTCTGTTGCGTGCCTTGTAGCCGCTGTCGCGCTCTCCGTCGCCGGTGCGCAGCAGCCCGCCGCGCCCGCGTCAACGCCACCCGACGACTCGAGCGTCATCCGTACCCAGGTTACGCGCGTGAACATGCTGTTCACCGTGACCGACAAAAAGGGCCGCTTCGTGACGGACCTGAGTCGCGACGACTTCCAGGTTTTTGAGAGCAAGAAGCCGCAGCGGATTCTGGAATTTACCTCGGAAACGGATTTGCCCTTGCGCCTCGCCATCCTGGTCGATACCAGTAACAGCATCCGCGACCGGTTTCGATTCCAGCAGGAGGCCGCTACCAACTTCGTCAACAGCGTCATGCGCCAACAGGACAAAGCGACGGTGGTCAGCTTTGACACTGCGCCTGAGCTCGTGGCCGACCTGACCAACGACACCAGCGTGCTCGAGAGAGCCATCCATAATTTGCGGCCCGGAGGCGGCACATCGCTTTATGACGCCGTCTACTTCGCCTGCCGCGACAAGCTGATGCTCGACCAGCCGCTGTACAAATTTCGACGCGCCATGGTGATCTTAAGCGACGGTGACGACAACGAGAGCCGGAATAGCCGCGACCAGGCGCTCGAGATGGCGCAGCGCGCCGACACGGTGATCTACACCATCTCGACCAATATCAGCCACATCGAGACCGAGGGCGATAAAGTCTTGCGCTACTTCGCCGAGCAGACCGGCGGCGCGACCTTCACGCCATTTGAGGCTAAGGACCTGAACCAGTCGTTCGAGAACATCGCGAACGAGCTGCGCCATCAATACAACCTGTTCTACCGCCCCGAGCCGTTAAAGGCCGACGGCCTCTACCATCCCGTTGACATCAAGGTGAAGGGCCGCAAGGACCTGATCGTCCGCGCGCGCAAAGGCTACTACGCGCGCAAGGGCGCGAGCCCGAGCGATTAACGCCGCAAAGCGCAAAGGGCGTTTGGCAGCCCGTTTTGCGCGGCTAGAGCATGAAGCGCAAAGGGCGTTTGGCAGCCCGTTTTGCGCGGCTAGAGCATGAAGCGCAAAGGGCGTTTGGCAGCCCGTTTTGCGCGGCTACAGCAAAGGATCGAAAAAGTCTACCGGCGAGAGTTCAACGATCTTCCACTTTCCGTCCCTCTGCGCCAACTTCACATGAACGTCTTGCGTGCGGGTCCGGCTTACGTCGTTAGATTTGCCTCTCAGCGTGAGCGTCCAATGCAGCGTCAGCTCTGTGTTGTCGTCCGATGCGTCGCTTAAGTCTGCCTCATTCGTGATCAGGAAGGCGTCGGTAAGCGCGACAAAGTAATCCTGAAGCTTCGTGTACGACGAAAAGGACTTATCAAAGGCGCTCATGGCGTCCGCGGGATCGCCATCCGCGAGGGCAGTCGCCACGTGGTTAACAATACCCAAAGCGTCTGGCGAACCGGAGGCGGCGAAGAGTGCGGGGACAACCAGGAGAAAAGCCAGCTTACGTGCGATAGCTGCCATTAATTTGAATGTAGCCTTCCGTAAGGTCGCACGTGAAGAAGCGCGCCTCGCCCTTGCCTCTTCCCTGGTGGACGACGTAGATGCGAACTTCACGTTCATCCAGTTTCCGCTTCAGCTCGGGTTCATCGAACTCTGCCGCAAGCCCGTCTTTGCAGACAGGAACACGCTGCAGGAAGACGTCGATCTTGGCCGGATCAAACTTCACCCCCGAGTAGCCCGCAGCTGAGAGAATGCGGCCCCAGTTGGCATCGCTTCCGGCAATCGCTGTCTTCACCAGGGGAGAGTTCGCTACCGCACGTGCAATCCGGCGCGCGTCTTCGTTCGTTTTAAATCCGAGAGCCCGCACGATGATCAACTTCTTTGCTCCCTCGCCGTCGGCGGCAATCTGCTCTGCAAGTCTCTCTGCAATGCAAGCGACCGCCTCTTGCAATCCTCTACGCTCTTTCCCGTTTGGCTTCACTCCGCACGCACCGTTAGCAATCAGCGCGAGCGTATCGTTGGTCGACATGTCACCGTCCACGGTCAGGGAGTTGAAGCTGCGTTGGGTGGCGACATTCAACATTGCACGCAGGTCATGAGCAGGCACGTCGGCGTCCGTCAGAATGAACCCAAGCATTGTCGCCATGTTGGGATGAATCATCCCGGCGCCCTTTGCCAGGCCGGCAACGCGGACGACAACGTTCGCAACTGGCAATTCTGTATACGCGATTTTCAATCTCGTGTCCGTGGTCGTGATCGCTGTGGCAACCGCTTCGAAGTTATCCGGCGACAATCCCGCAATCAGCCGCGGGATCGCATCCGTCAGCAGTTTGGAATCGAGTTCAACTCCAATCACGCCGGTAGATGCCGGCAAGACGTGATCGGGTTTTATCTTAAGCGCCTTAGCGACAGCTTCGCAGGATGCGCGCGCGACACGGTCTCCGGTGCGAGTCGCGCAGTTCGCGTTCCCGGCGTTGATCAGCACTGCGCCAAGTCTCCCGCCGGATGATTTCAGGTGCTTGCGTGCCAGCTTTACCGGCGCTGCCTGCACCATGTTGGTGGTGAACACGGCTGCCGCTTCCGCCTGCTTTTCCGGCACAATCAGCGCCACATCATCCTTCGGGTCTTTACGAATTCCGGCGTACGTCGTGGCGTAGCGATAGCCAAGAGGAAGTCTCAATTCGGCTCTCCCAAGCGTTCGCCTTCCAAAGGCTTGTAGCCATTCACAAAAGCTTCGACGGACATCCTCTTTTTGCCTGCCGGCTGTACTTCGATCAGTTGCAGCGCGCTGCCATCGCCGCAGCCAACCACGATCGACCGATGCTTGAGCGCCATCGCTCCGATCTCAATACCCGCATAATCCACGGCCGCCGCTCCAACGATATTGAGTTGCTGCCCGCGAAACATCGTGTAAGCGCCGGGCCACGGCGTAAACCCACGCAGCCGGTTTCGAATCTCCCGCGCGGAGCGCGACCAATCCACCATGCCATCTTCTTTCTTCAAAATCGGCGCATAGCTTGCCGCCTCCGCGTCATCTTGCTTTTCTGGCGTGGACGCGCCTGCTGCGACGAGGTCGATTGCCTTCAGCAAGAGATCGGCTCCTAAGGGAGCCAGGCGCGCGCTCAGCTCCGGGGCCGTCTCATCCGTTCCGATTTCAGTTTCAGCTTTCAAGAGCATGTCGCCGGTGTCGAGGCCGGCATCGATCTGCATAATCGTCACGCCGGTGACCGTTTCTCCCTTTGCGATCGCCCAC
The DNA here is from genome assembly GCA_963842195.1 of uncultured Acidobacteriaceae bacterium. Lineage (GTDB taxonomy): Bacteria > Acidobacteriota > Terriglobia > Bryobacterales > Bryobacteraceae > Bog-105. Next base: position 271,131 of record CAWJFN010000009.1, on the reverse strand, counting down.
TGGATCGGCGCCGCGCCGCGATATCTCGGCAGTAACGAAGCATGCACGTTGAGAATGCCGTGCCGCGGCAGGTCGATGACGTCCTGCGGAATAATTTGACCGTATCCGACCACTACCATCAGATCCGCTTCGAAGCTCTTCAGTAGCGCGACATTTTCCGGACGCCGGATACGTTCCGGCTGATGCACCGGGACATGCAGAGCTTCCGCCGCCATCTTCACCGGCGATTTGCTCAGTTGATTGCCTCGCCCTTTTGGGCGATCCGGCTGCGTCAAGACAGCGGCGACTTGATGCTGTAACGCAAGAGCATTTAGCGAGGGTACCGCGAAATCAGGAGTTCCCAGGAAAACAACACGCATCCGACCTCAGTCCCACTCGCCGGCCTTTTGCAGCTTCTTGATCTTTCGACGGATGATGTCGCGCTTAAGCGCACTCAGATGGTTGATGAAAAGGATGCCATTCAGATGATCGATCTCATGTTGAAAGGCGCGCGCCAGCAATTCCTGTCCCGACAGCTCAATGTCTTCACCGCGTGCATTCTTTGCGCGGACGGTGACCTGATTGGCACGTGTCACCGGCTCGCGAAAACCGGGAATGCTGAGACAACCTTCCTCGCCGGTCTGTTTCCCCTCACGCGTAACGATCTCGGGATTGATGATGACGATTTTGTCGGTCTCGTTTTCTCCAATGCTCACATCGATGACCGAAATGCGCCGGCTAATACCAACCTGCGGAGCCGCCAGGCCGACACCCTTCGCCGCATACATGGTCTCCCACATGTCACTGACAAGTTCATGCAGTTCCGGTGTATCGAATTCCGTGACCGGCTCGGCTTTCTTTTCGAGCACCGGTTCACCATATTTCAAGATCTTTCGAACCATTTCTTTCGGGCGCGCCCCCTAGGCCTGCGCTTCTAGAATCTCTTCACTTGCTCCAGGTAGCCGGTATAGTTGCGCTGCACTTCGCCTATCGAATCGCCGCCGAACTTTTCTAAAAAGGCTTGGGCTAGGACGAGCGCCACCATCGCTTCCCCTATGACTCCTGCAGCGGGTACAACCGCTACATCGCTTCGCTCGTAGGCGGCGAGTGCGGGATCACGTGTAGGCAAATCGACAGATTCGAGGGGCCTGCGTAAGGTCGAAATCGGTTTCAGGAAACCGCGCACCGCAACATCCTGCCCATTCGTAATGCCTCCCTCCAAGCCGCCCGCGCGATTAGAGCCGCGGTGGAACTCGCGTTCTGCCTTGTCGTAGTGAATCGTGTCCTGCACGGTAGAACCGTAGGCTCGCGATCCTTCTTCAGCATGCCCGATTTCGACGCCCTTTACCGCTTGAATCGATACGATCGCCTGCGCCAGTTTGCCGTCGAGCCGCGTATCCCACGCGATGTGGGACCCCAGCCCCGGCGGAAGTCCATGCGCGATCACTTCAAACACGCCGCCGATGGTGTCGCCGGTCCGATACGCAACGTCCACAGCCTCTTTCATGCGCGCTTCTGTGTCGGCATCCACGCACCCGAGCAGGACGTCATTGCGCTCACTCAGTGCGACAATTTCCCGCCAATCCACATTGCGCTCGAGCTTGACGGGACCAACTGCCACGACGTGGCTTAGCACCTCGACCCCGAACTCCTTCAAAAAAGTTTTTGCAAGCGCACCCAGCGCAACGCGAGCCGCCGTTTCCCGAGCACTGGCCCGTTCCAGAATGTAGCGCGATTCGCTGAAGTTGTACTTGATTGCGCCCGCCAGATCCGCGTGACCGGGTCGCGGCCGGTGGACCGGTTTGTCCTTCCCCGGTTCTGCGTCCTTCGCTTCTACGGGCAGTGTTCCCGTCCAGTTCTTCCAGTCCTTGTTCTCGATCAGAATTGCTATCGGAGACCCTATCGTCTGTGAGTGCCGCACTCCCGAAACGATACGGGCGCGATCGGTTTCGATCTTCATGCGGCCGCCGCGGCCGTAGCCTTGCTGCCTGCGCCAAAGCTGCCGGTCGAGATACTCGATGCTCACTGGAATGCCGGCCGGCAAGCCGGTGAGTGTAGCGACGAGGAACTCGCCGTGCGACTCTCCAGCAGTTTCGAAGCGCAACATTTTGATGAATTTTCATAGTAGCGAAGCCGCTGAAACACGCGCCCGGACACGCACCAGCGTGGAATCACGCTAGACTGGTCGAAATTCATCATGAAACTCGCCCACACTCTTCTCCTCACCGCAGCGGCTGCTGTTCACGCGCTTGCTCAGCAAGTGATCCCGTTGCCGGTCAGCGCCGGTGTGGAAACGTCGCAAGCAAGCTATCCCGAACACCAGTATTTCTCCAAGAGTTGGAACACACAAGTGGTAACGAACGTCAGCAGGCCGAGCCTGACGGCCTACCAACCGGCACCCGGCACTGCAACAGGAACTGCCGTCGTGATTTGCCCCGGCGGAGGCTTCATGGCGCTCTCGATCAATAACGAGGGAATCGATGTTGCCAAGTGGCTGGCGGCGAAGGGAGTCACGGCGTTCGTTCTCAAGTACCGCCTGGCCCACACAGGTGAAGACGCGACGCAGGAGTTCCAACAAATGTGGAACGACAAACCAAAATTCAGGCAGATGCTGGCTAACACTGTTCCCGCTTCCATTTCAGACGGATTGACTGCGGTCGGCTACGTACGCAAGCACGCTTCGGATTGGAACATATCGCCGGAGAAGGTGGGAATTGTGGGATTTTCGGCCGGCGGCACGGTTGCGGCTGCTGTCGCACTTCGGTATTCACCGGAAGCTCGGCCGGCGTTCGTCGCACCGATTTATGGCGGTGCTTCCATGTTCAAAGATGATGCGGTCCCGGCCGATGCTCCGCCCATCTTTCTCGCTGCGGCTTCGGATGATCAACTGGGTCTGTCTGGTGACAGCGTCTCGTTATACGAGAAATGGACCACAGCGCACAAATCGGCTGAACTGCACATGTACGCCAGGGGAGGTCACGGTTTCGGGATGCGCAAGCAGGGCTTGCCTTCTGATGAGTGGATCGAACGGTTTTGGGATTGGCTCCAGATGGAATCCGGCCTCAAAAAATAGCTGCGCCTGGCCGTATCGCGATCAGGACGAGTATAACTGAGCTCACGCCGGCGCGTGGGATAATCCGAGCAGGCGCAATCGGATTGACAACTGCATTCAGGAGTAGCGCCGGCCCTGTACAGGCAGTCCTCGGGGCGGCACGCCGCCGTAGCTTGTTTGTGCTCGCGGTTGAACAAATAGCTGTCGGTCTGGGCATCGTATGCGCCGGGGCAATTCTAGTTCTGCTGTTCGGCACGCAACTACTCGACTGGCGTTGGCTCACGCTGGTCTTCATTTCTGGCGCATGCGCCGTGGCATTTCGGCTGCGCGGAAGGCTAGTGGATCAATATCGGCTCGCTCAAATTATCGACTCGCGTCTGCACTTGAGCGACTCACTTTCTACCGCCTGGTTCTTGCTTTCGGGTCCGGAGCGCAGTCACACCGCCGCTGCACGATATCAAATCGCTCGAGCGGAAGAACTCGCGACAAAACTGGACCTGTCGGGCGCACTTCCATCCACGGCGAACCGCCATTGGAGGGCCACTGGCCTGTTATTGTCCGCAGCCGTCGTGCTCTTCGCAATTCGCTACTTTGCCTTGGCGACTCTCGATCTGAAACCGTCGCTATTGCCGCTGCACATGGCGCCCGGTGCGGAGTTGCGCCCACCAGAAGCAAAGATTCGGCCGCAGGTTCGGACGCCGGACACGCTCCGGTCCTTACCAACGGCACGCGCCGGTGAAGAGGAGAATCCGGCCCAGGCGAAAGCGGGCCGCCAGGCATCGGCCAACTCTTCCGTTGCTGAATCGTCACGCGAGCGATCGCGCACACAAGACGAATCGCAGACCGGTGATTCGGGCGGGAAATCATCCGCTTCTGCCAATCAGCCCGATTCCCGATCGGATCAAAGCGCCGCCGGCGATCGCAAATCCTCACAGGAAACGGCCGGCGCGCGCCAGGGCGGCAACTCCGATGAGCAAAGGCCGGGCCTGTTCAACCGCATGAAGGACGCGCTCTCCGCCATGATGGCGAAAATGCAGCAGAACGCGGGCACGGCCGGGCAAAAAGGCGATACGCGCAACGGCTCCGGCGATCAGAAAGCGCAGTCCGCCACCGGCCAGGATCGGCTTTCGTCGTCCCAAAACGCAAAAGGTCAACAAGGTGCGGCACAGGATTCATCGCCAGGAGCGCAGCAACAGGCGGAGGCGGTCGAGAAATCGCAATCCGGACAGGGCACGGGTTCCAGTCAATCGTCGCCAGGCAAAAGTGACGATCCGCAGTCGGGGGCCGGCCGCCAGGACGGCGCCAAGGACGTACGCGAAGCCGAGCAATTGAAAACCATGGGAAAGCTGGAGGAGATCATCGGGAAGCGTTCAGCCAGCTTGACGGGCGAAATGACAATCGAAACTCCTTCCGGGCCCCAACACCTGAAAACGCAGTATTCAAATAAGCTGGGACATCACATGGATTCAGGCGGCGTTATTCACCGCGACGAGATTCCGCCCGAGTATCGCGATTCAGTTCTCCGGTACATGGACAGTGTGCGCCAACAGGCGGCTGCAAAATAGTTATTTCTTGTCGCGACTTTCCAGAACCGAGCGGGCGTAATAATTAACCACATTCGCTTCGTCGCGTGCTACCTCATAAAACGCTGACCGAAGCAGTTGATCCTTGCGGCGGAACAATTCGGTGCGAATATTTTCCTGCACTCGGGGATCACTCAATTGCCGCTGTCCGGCTGGCTCTTTCGAGATCACCTTAATCAGGCGGTAACCCTCCGGTGTCTGCAGGATGGGCGACACCTGGCCGGGCGTCATGTCCATGATCGCTTTCCGCAATTGAGGGTTGGCACGATCTAACGCCGATTCCGGAACAAACCCCATATCGCCGCCATTCGATGCGTACGTCGGGTCTTCGGAGTAGTTCTGCGCCAGGGTTCCGAAATCTTCGCCCTGCCTGAGGCGCATTTGTAGCATTGCAATTTTGTTGCGCGCCTGGTCATCGTTCTGAGCCTTGTCGTTCTTCAAATTGCGAATGTTGGGATCAGGTCTGGGAGTAACTAGAATTTCCGCCAAGCGCACCTGATTCTCCGCGAGATTGAACGTCGCTTTGTTGGCGTTGTAAAACGCCGTTACATCCGCGTCCGAAATGGAAATGTGCGACCCAATTTCCTTGTTAAACAGCTTCTGTACGCTCAACTCACTCCGGATCTGATCTTTGAACTCCTGCACGGACATCTTGCGTTGTTCGAGCTGTTTCTGAAATTCTTCCTGCGTCTCGGGCGCTTTTACCTCATTGAACTTGGCTTCCACATCGCCATCGGTGGCGAGCAGTCCCTCCTTCTCGGCCCTTTGCAGCATAATTTCCTGATCGATCAGCGAACGCAGTGCCTCGAGGCGAACCTGAGTTGTCTGATCGTCGTTGTTTTTGACTGGTGTGTTGGGGAACTGAGCTGCGATGACGCGGTCCAGGCTGGCATACGTAACCGGCCGGCCGTTTACGGTAGCGGCAACATTCGGGGATACCGGTTTCTTACAACTCGCGAGCGCCAGTATGAGAGCGCACGAGACAAGTTTCGTGACCTTCCGCAACCAGTGGGCTGCCTGTTCTGACATCAATCTAGGTCTTAACTTTCTTGATCTCTTCGACTAATGCCGGAACGACTTCGAACAAATCGCCGACCACTCCATAATCGGCCGTTTCGAAGATAGGAGCGGTCTCGTCCTTATTGATGGCGACAACTGTCTTCGAGCCTTTCATGCCGACCAGATGCTGAATGGCGCCTGAGATCCCGACTGCGAAATAAACCTTCGGCGATACGGTCTGGCCCGAACTGCCCACCTGGCGCTCCATTGGCAGCCATCCGTTATCGCAAATGGGTCGCGATGCGGCGAGCTGCGCTCCAAGAGCCGCGGCGAGTGATTCAACAACCGGCAGATTCTCTTTCTCCTTGATCCCTCGACCGACAGCGACGATGATATCGGCAGCGCTCAAATCGACGGCGCGCTGCGTTTCACGGAACGGGGCTTCCGGCTGGCTGCGGATTTGCGCCGCATCGATTTCGACGGCAAAGTTCTCAACCGGCTTCGGCGAACCATCCGGCTCAGCAGCGCGGAAGGCGCCCGCCTGCACGGACACGAACTGGGGATTCCCCGTCGCCTTTACGTCGCTACTCAGTTTGCCCTGAAACAGCTGGCGCACGAACGTAATGGCGCCTTCCGTTTTGATATCAACCACGTCGCTGATCAGTGCTCTTTCGAAACGCGTTGCCAGTTTCGGAGCGTAATCGCGTACTTGGTACGTGTGAGGGAAGACCACGACCCGCGGCTGCTCTTTTTGGATCAATTCCCGTAGCGCTGCCGTGTAGGCTTCCGGCGTGTAGCGGCCGAGTGCAGGATTCTCTAATGTGATGACCTTCGAGACCGGGTAACTAGCGGCTTCCTGCGCCAGCTCAACTACGTTCGATCCCGGAATCGCCGCTGCAAGTTGCAGGTTCAATGCCTGCGCGATCTTTTGCCCCGCCGCCAGAGCTTCAAAAGAGAGGCGGTTCCATTTGCCGTCCCGCTGCTCCAGGATGACCAGAACGCTCATAATACTCGAGCCTCGAACTTGAGCTTCTCGACCAATTCCTTGGCTACCTGCTTCGCATCACCGGAAAGGATCTGTGCCTGTTTGCTCCGCTGAGGAAGGTATACTCGCTGCGTTTCACTGGCCTCCTGAAGCTGCGCTCCGAGTCCCGCCGCAGCAATGCTCTTCACCTCTTTTGTTTTAGATTTCTTGATTCCCATCAGCGTGGCATAGCGGAGTTTCTTGATACCCGACTGGATCGTCAGCACCGCCGGCAACGGAAGCAGCACGTTTTGAAACCAGCCGTCCTCCAATTCGCGCTTCACGCGAACGGAATTTCCCTGCGGTTCAACCTCCATCACGATGGTTGCGTGCGCGAATCCGAGCAGCTCGGCCATGATGACCCCCGTCTGCCCAAACCCCATATCATCCGATTGCAGGCCAGTCAGAATCAGGTCCGGGCGCTCGCCTTCGATGGCTTTGGCCAGCAAGCGCGCAGTTGCAAGCGCGTCGTGCTGTTTTGCTTCGTCCGTCTGAACATGAATGGCGCGGTCGGCTCCCTTGGCGAGCGCTTCGCGGATGGTTTGCGCTGCACGCTCCGGCCCGGCGCAGAGAACCACGACTTCACCCCCGAGCTTTTCTTTCAGTTGCAGCGCTTCTTCGAGAGCGTAGGCGTCCGGCTCGTTCATTTCATACGAGAGATCGGCTTCCTCGATCCAGCGCTCTGTTCCGTCTACCCGCAACGCAGAATCGCGCGCCGGGACCTGCTTCACAGAAACGATAATTTTCATGCGGTGATTCGGCCTTCGGCTCGAGTGGCCTCAGGACGTACTTCCAGTATGCCAAGCGAAGCAGGACGCCGCCGGTTTCTTACTGCCGCAATCAGGTGCTCGCAAGATTGGAATAGCGCGACCCGGTTTCGCGATTCGGACAGCAGGGTGGCCCGCAACAGAGGTCAGTTAAGCGCCTCGTTGATCTCAATGTCCCGCTTGAGAACCTCGCTCAGAAGTTCCGAAACGGCGACGCCTCTTTGCTCGGCCTTTCCCGAAAAGTACTCCCACACTACCCGCTCAATGGAGGTGGGTACGAAAACTTTCGCATCCGGGGGAATGTGGTGCAAGCCGCGAACTCCCTTCGAGAAATCGATCTCGGCCTGCATGTCATCATGTGGCATTGATTGGTCGGTCATATGCTCTCTTGATATGGCGCAAGCTCACTCTGTGTTGCTTTGCGGGCGGAGATAATCCGGATCGCGGCGCCTATGCTCGTCTTCACGCAAACACGCGCGGAACGCCCTTTGTAAACGTGTCCGCGACCGCCAGTTGTTTACGGATCGGCGGCGCTGTCATGTCGCGCTGGGTCGAATAGAAAATCTTCTCTCCCTGAGAGATTAAGTAATCGGCTGTTCTTGCGGCGAGTGCCTGAATCGTCAATCCTGGATTTGCGGAGCCCTGGGTCGGCATCACACTACCATCGCAGATGAAGAGGTTCGAGATATCGTGCGTGCGGCCGAATTTGTCACAGACCGAGGCTGCAGGGTCGCTTCCCATACGCGCCGCTCCCACCAGGTGCGCATAGCGGGCCTCCTGAACTACTTCTTGCGCGCCGGCAGCGCGCATCACATCCATGACCGTATTTTTTCCGAACTCGATCATCTTTTTGTCGTTATCGTGAAGACTAAAGGTGACCTTGGCAACAGGTATGCCGAACTGATCTTTTTCCTGTGCCAGCTGCACGCGGTTATCGGGCCACGGCAGAATCTCTCCGAGCACTCCGAGGGCAGCCCAGTGATTGTAATCCATCATGACGCGGCGCATGCCCCAACCCCAGGCTCCGCGAGCGGCCATCATCTGCTTGGCGAACGCAATCGGTAGCGGACCCACAGTCTGAATCGCGAAGCCGCGGGCAAATCCGCGCCGCGGATCGGTCTCATAAAACTCTTCCGACAGGGCATGCGCGGGAGGCGCTTTGTACATGCGAATCAAATTTTCGAATCGGCCCAGCACGACATTACCGGCCTGGGCCATAAGATATTTACCCACGGTGCCGCTCGAATTAGCCAGACCTCGATCGTGTCCCGGGCACGCCGAGTTCAAAAGCAGTCGCGGCGTCTCAATGGCATAGCCCGAAACGATCACCGCTTTGGCACGTTGAAAGTGCTCGCGGCCGTTTTCGTCGTAGTATGCCACTCCGTCCACGCGAAGTTTGTCCCGCATTGAAATGCGAAACACCATGCTACGGTCGCGGACCTCCGCTCCGTAGCGCAGCGCTTCGGGCACATGTGTGATCAGCGTGCTCGCTTTTGCGCCTACCTTGCAGCCCTGAATACAAAATCCGCGGTAAATGCAATGCGGGCGATTACCGCGCGAGCCGGAAAGAATCGCGACCGGACCACCAGCGACGGCGCGGATGCCGAGCCTGCTGCAGCCCTCGATCAGTACATCGCCGACCCCGCCCATCGGGTGCGGACCGTACGAATATCCGTGCGGATCGCCCCACGGAAAGTAGGCCGGTCCCGCCACCGGGATCTCACGCTCGAGCAGCTCGTAGTACGGCTTCAGATCGTCATACGAGATCGGCCAGTCAGCGCCCACTCCGTCCTCCGTGTAGACACGAAAGTCGGACGGGTGAAAGCGCGGGGCAAACGCAGCCCAATGTACAGACCCGCCGCCAACGCCTTTGCCGCTGTTATTTTCACCGAGCGACAGGGGGTCCGCTCCGCCGGTAATGCGGAGATCGTTCCAGTAGAGTTTGTGCGATCCCGCTTCATCGCTGACCCAATCGCGCTCCGTATCCCAGAACGGGCCTGCTTCGAGTCCGACGACCTTAAAGCCAGCCTTGGCCAGGCGTTGCAGCAGTACGCCGCCGGCCGAACCGACGCCGACGACTACGTAATCCACTTCGTCGCTGTCACGGAATCGTTTCGTCTGTTTTGGAATGCGCTGCAGCGGCCCGAGAATGCGTTTGCCATTCTCACGCGGTGAATCGAATTCTCCGAAAACAGGCGCTTTCAATGCGTGCCTCCCTGTCCAGGGTGGCTTTGGTGCGTGCCAGGTATGGCTTCAAACGTGTCAGAGGCCGAATTGGGCGGTGCGTCCCACTCGTAGCGCACCTCATCCACTTCCCACGGCTCGGGCATTCCGCCTTCGAGCCGTGTATACGCGCGCGGATAGGCAGGGCCGCCGTATCCAATTTCATCCCAGGCCCACGGGTGCGCGTAATACGCCGCTACGCAATCCTGCACCAACAGCGCCCAGAAGCGGTGAATCGACATCTTGGCCCAGATCTCAGCAGCCGCGAGCTTCTTGCCGTCATGAATGGACTTCAATACGAAGTCCTGCTTCAAGGGATCGAGCTCCACGAAGGCCTGCTGGTGAATGGTCCTGGCGGTCTCATCGATGGCGCGCAACCCTAGCCGGTACGCCTCCTGGTCCGGAGGCATGTCCTCATAACGGTAGCCATCGATTCTGTTTTCAAAAAGCCGCTCGTCGATGTAGTTCACGATCGCGATCCGGAACTCAGGCAGACGATCATCCTGCGGCAGAATGCGATTCAGATGGCGCTCATGAGGGGCAGCTCTTCCAGCGTAAAGAACCGGATCGCAGGAACGTTCTGAACTCGTTTTTCGATCAATTCGCGTGTCGCAGCGTCCCAAAATTTTCGCTGACTGAGCGTACTGTATCCGGGATAGTAGCCGGGCTGTTTCTTCGGAGCAAGTCGGTGTCCGGTCTTCGGGTCGATCAGCCAGTTGTCGCGATCCGCGGCTTTAGTCATTGTTTCCCTCTGGGCTTTCCCTTCGCAGAACGCTTGCCAGAAAGCCTAAAGCTCCACACGCCGCAAACAGCAGCGGAGCAAAGATCGGCGGACCATAGAGAATGTTGTAAAGCCACTTCTTCCTGCCTCCCGGCCTTCTCGCGATTCCGCGCAGGTGATAACCGAAACCAATCGTTCCATCTACGATGGCCAGAGCCGATGATGTGGGTAGCAGCGTTTGTGCGGCGCGCTCACTGAACAGCGACGCGACGCAGGCCCCGACTTGCACTGGCGCCAGCACAACAGGGGTCCACTGCGCCCAAATTTTGAAGTTGCTCTTGTAATGCGAGTACCATGCTTCAAAGCCCGAAAAGACGGCCCACACAGCGGAGACAATCGCCAAATGTTTTTGGAATCGACCAGTGCGCAGCTCGCGGCGCCAGCCCTGATCGCGGGCCACGTTCGCGGCCGGAGCAGCCAGCAGGCGTGGCTCATTTTCGCGGCGGAGATAAGAAGCCATGAAGCCCAGGTAAGCAGCCGTTCCGAATAGAAGGGGTGCGAAGATGGGCGGACCCATGATGATGTTCACAATCGGAAGACGCCACCCGCCAGGCTTTCTGTAAATGCCGCGAATGTGAAATCCGAAGCCGATGATTCCATCACAAAGTGTGATGGCTGCGGTATAGCGCAGCACGGTTCTCGCCGCACGTTCGCTGCACACGCCCCAAATACCGGCAATCGTCAGTCCGCCGCTTAACAGCACGGGCGAGTACATGATCAGATTGCTGTAGCTGCCCTTATAGTGCTCGTACGCTACTTCCAGCCCGCTTACGAAGCTGGATGCTGCCGTTACCAGAGCCATCGATCGCTGAAAGCGCCCGTCGCGAATGTGTTCCACGACAACCTGGCTGGAGCGTGCCAGCGCAGGTATCAGGCCGGTTTCGGTATGTTCGACAATGTCCACTGTTTCCAATTGCGTAGACGTGGCAAGCGGCGAAGTGTTGCTGGTGCCCGCTCCAGAATTCTCGACAGTCGCCAGCACGATGCAAATGATCGGCTCATGGAGCGTTACTTTTGACTCGCTTATGGGTCTTAACTCATGGAGCACAAAGGAGCAACATGGCGAAAACGGCAGGCGATGTCATTGTAGAAACTCTCGTCAACTGGGGAGTAGATACAATCTTCGGCATCCCGGGAGACGGGATCAATGGCGTAATCGAGTCATTGCGCAAAGCGCAGGACAAGATCCGCTTCATTCAGGTCCGCCACGAAGAAGCGGCGGCATTCGCGGCGTGTGGATACGCAAAGGTGAGCGGAAAACTCGGTGTTTGCATGGCCACCTCGGGGCCTGGAGGCATTCACCTCCTGAACGGCCTTTACGACGCAAAACTGGACGGGCAACCGGTGCTCGCGATCACCGGCTTACAGTTTCACGACCTTATCGGAACCCACACCCAGCAGGATGTCGCTCTCGACAAGCTGTACATGGACGTGAGTGTGTACAACGAGCGGATCATGGGTGCCGCAGCCGCTCAAAACATTACGGAACTGGCGATTCGGACGGCGTTGTCGCGCAAAGGCGTCGCGCACATAACCATTCCGGTGGACGTGCAGGACCAGGAGGTAAAGGACGACGAGCGGTCGAAGCGCAACAAGCCGAATCACGTTTCGAACGAGTTTACCATCGGCGCCCGGCGGCCCACCGCGGTAGAGATTCAACAGGCCGCTGACATTCTAAACGCAGGTAAAAAGGTCGCGATCCTGGCAGGGCGCGGCGCACTGGATGCCGGCAAGCAGCTGGAGCTGGTTGCAGAGCTACTCGGCGCTCCGATCATCAAAGCACTGCTGGGGAAATCGTGCGTGCCCGACACCAGCCCGTACACAACCGGCGGCCTGGGATTGCTCGGCACACTGCCTTCAGAAGAGGCGATGGAAGAATGCGACACGCTGCTGATTGTAGGCGCAAGTCTTCCTTACATCGAGTTTTATCCCCAGCCGGGCCAAGCGAAATGCGTGCAAATCGACATTGATCCGGTTCGCATCAGCTTGCGCTACCCTGCCGACATCGCGCTTGTCGGCGATAGCCTCGAAACCCTAAACGCGCTCATTCCGCACCTGAAAGACAAGAAGAACAAGTCGTTCCTCGAAAAAGCTCAGGAACGCATGAAGGATTGGAACGAGTTGCTGGAGAAGCGCGGTACTGCGACGGACGTGCCCATGAAACCGCAAGTCGTGGGCCACCAATTGGGGAAACGCCTGCCGAAAAATGCGATTGTGACCGGCGATTCCGGAACAAACACCACGTGGTGGGCTCGGTATGTTCCGTCGCTGGACGGCCAGATGCATACCTGCTCCGGCAATCTTGCGACCATGGCTTGTGGGCTGCCCTATGCCATCGGCGCTCAGGTTGCGTTCCCCGGCCGGCCTGTGGTCTGTATCGTCGGCGACGGCGGGCTCACAATGCTGATGGGTGAGCTCGCAACCTGTGTGAAATACAAACTGCCGGTCAAAATCATTCTGATCAAGAACGATGTGCTGGGGCAGATCAAGTGGGAGCAGATGGTATTCCTCGGCAATCCCGAGTACGTCTGTGAGCTGCAGCCCATCGACTTCGCAACCGTTGCCAAAGGTTTCGGCATGTCCAGCCTTGTTATCAAGACGCCGGCCGAGTGCGGACACGTCATGGAGAGCGCTCTCTCGATGGCCGGACCCGTACTGGTGGAATGCTTTGTCGATCCCAACGAGCCTCCGATGCCGGCCAAGGTCAAACCCGCGCAGGCGGTGCATTTCGCCGAATCGCTTGCCAAGGGCACAAGGGACTGGCAAAAAATTGCCGAGACGATCGCAAAGGATCGCGTCCGCGAGCTCGTGTAGGTGCGAATTTCGTCGGGCAGAGTTGCGGCTTACACGATCCCCACGGATCAGCCGGAGGAATCGGATGGAACGGCGGTGTGGGATTCCACCACTGTCGTGGTAGTTGAGCTCACGGCTGAGGGCGTGACGGGGCTGGGCTATTCGTACGCGAATGAGGCGGCGGCCCACGTCGCGCTCGAGTTGCTGCAGAAGCAAATCGCGGGCAAAGATCCGATGGACATTCCCGCACTGCACTCCGCGCTGGATCGTCAGGTTCGGAATTGGGGCCGTCCCGGCCTTATTTGTAGCGCCATCTCGGCGATCGACACCTGCCTCTGGGACCTGAAAGCGCGGCTATTGAACCGTTCTCTCACTACTCTGCTCGGCAGCATGCGGGAAGAGGTCGCGGCGTACGGCAGCGGCGGCTTCACCTCCTACTCGGAGAAGCAGCTTCTGGATCAATTGACGGGATGGGCGAACGAAGGCATCCGGTACGTCAAGATGAAGATCGGCCGTGAGCCTGGCAAGGACGTGGAGCGCGCGGCGGCTGTAGTCAAAGCGTTAAACGGTAGAGCAGAACTGTTTGTCGATGCGAACGGCGCTTATACGCGCAAACAGGCCCTGCACAAAGCCAATCAGTTCGGTGACCTGGGCGTCACCTGGTTTGAGGAGCCGGTTTCCTCCGATGACCGCGAGGGCCTCCATTTGCTGGTGGAGCGCGCTCCGGCCGTCATGGATATCGCGGCGGGCGAGTACAGCTACACTCTCGATGACGCCCGGCTTCTTATTGAGGCGGGGGCGGTAGATGTGATGCAGGCAGATGTGACTCGCTGCGGCGGCGTCACGAACTTCATGAAGATTGCCGGCGTGTGCGAGAGCTGGCATTTACCGCTGTCGGCACATACCTCACCATCCGTTCATGCAACGCTTTGCTGCGCGGCACTGCCCGCGATCAACGTTGAATACTTCCACGATCACGTACGGATTGAACGCATGATTTTCGACGGAGCTGTCCAGGCCAAAAATGGAACTCTGAAGCCCGATGCGTCACGTCCGGGCCTGGGACTTGACTTCAAGCGAGCGGATGCTGAGAAATACCAGGTGTTTGCGGCTAGTTGTTAACAGCAGCGCCGTGCGCTGCCCGGCGACGAATTCAATTCGCACGGCCTTCGAAAAACGCATCTTGCTGATGCACAATGCTCGGAGCATTTCCGAACACGATCGAAATTGTGTCGAAGCGCACTTGATTCCATTCGATTCCCGCACGCGCGGCATATCGGCGAGCTGCGGAAACGATCCGCTTTTGCTTGTCGCTACCGATCGCGCGATCGGGGCTTCCGAAAGCGGCGGAGGCGCGAGACTTCACTTCTACAAACACTATCGTTGTGCCATCGCGCGCGATGATGTCCACTTCGGCTTCGCCGCCACCCGGCCGGTAGTTGCGAGCGATCACGCTGAGTCCGGCGCGCTCCAGGTATCGATGCGCGAGATCTTCGCCGCGCCGCCCCATGGCTGCTTCGGGCGACAATACTTGCCGCTGCCGAAACTGGCGGGCCGAATCGCCTAATTTCCAGAGGAGTTGTTTGGGCTGGATGAACCCGAGGAGCCGCCTCGGGATATTGCCGTTTGTGCTTTGACTGCTTCGAGCTGCCATTCGATGACCTTGCCTCGCACGAGATAGCAGAGGTAGAACTCCCAAAACCGCCGAAAACGGACGGAGCAGTTCACCAGGAACTCGAACCCAAGATATCTCCAGAAGGCAAGTAACTTCACGCGCGTCAAAATCTCACGAAATCGCGCCTGCGAGTAGTAGCCGTATCCGGCGTTGTCATCGCCAAAGTAGCGCAGAGAGAAGCTATTCAAGTGCCAGCGATGCGTCGGATCGCAAAACGAGCTGAAATCCGTGTAGTGCGGCGTTGTGATGATGACCCGGCCGCCAGGAGCAAGCAGCCGGTAAAACTCTTCCATGGTGCGGATTACATTTTCGACATGCTCGATGACATGCGTAGCGCGGACCTCGCGGAACGAATTGTCTGCGAAGGGAAACGGAACGCGATCGAGGTCGGCAATAACGTCGGCGCGGGTATTCGGGTTGCGATCGAGGCCGATCGAGCCGGGGAATTTGTTCACGCCGCAGCCAACGTCTAGAATTGGCAGGCTGTCGATTGGAGGTGGCACGATCTCGCGATGCGTTCGTTGCAGCGTGCTAGGCGAGGCGCACACTGCTTCAGTGTATCGGTGTCTTCGCGCAGCCTGCGCCGCATCGGCCCACCCCTTGGGGAGCGCCACCACTCAAACGAGTTCCGCTGTGCTTTGCGTCGCCGGACCCATTTACCCGGTTACTTGACAGCGCTGACGTCAATCATGTTGTCATCTGAGATACGATCAATCAGCTTGTTATACGGATCGATGCCGGCTCGCGTTGGTGCCTGATCGACGACGACATTAAAGGTCTCGTGTTCGCGAGTGAGTTTTTCCTTTTTCAGATAAAGAGGCTTTTCTTCGTCTTTCTTGCCCTTGAAAACACCAATTTCGATGTAGTCGCCGAGCGGCATAGGGCTTTCGGCCCCATTCCCATCAGACTGCACCTTGCGAGCCTGCACCGCGAGCGTAACCTTATACTTACCGTCCGGCATTCTGTGTGAAGTCGCCGAAAGGCATTTGTTGTCGTAGAGGACGATTCGATTGAACCCGTCATCGACAAGGTACTGCAGGTCGGGCGGAGTTTGTGCGCGAATGGCATCGACCAGCATGCGCGTGTCCGGATATGGGCTGTCCATTTCCCTCGAACCTCGAGCATCACCGCGGGCATCCACCTGATTATTGGCGTTTGCGTAGCGATACTGCATAAGAAAGTTGTGCAGAGCGAGATCGAATTTATCCTGACCGATATAGTCGGCCAGAGTGTACAGGATCTGACCGCCTTTCTGATACCACACATAAGGCTCGCGCTGAACCAGGGCGAGTGGAGGCTCGTGACGAGTTTCGCCGGCCCGGCCGCGCAGATAACTATCCAGCTCATGGCGGAGAAATCGGTGCATCTGATCGCGGCCGTACTTCTGTGCCATCACCTGCAATGCGGAATATTCGGCCAGGCTCTCCGACATCATATTTGAGCCTTCAACCTCAGAGCCGATGAGCTGGTGACCCCACCACTGATGTCCCAGTTCGTGGGCTGTAACGAAATATGTGAAGTCAATGTCAGTCGGCTTAAGAACGCGGCCAATGAAACCGATGCCCTCCGAGTACGGAATCGTGTTCGGGAATGACTGTGCAAACAATCGATAGCGCGGGAACTCGAGAATACGGTACTGAGTGAACTGATAAGGACTATAGACGCGCTGATAATAGTCAAGTCCGGCTCGCGAACTGGCTAGCATGTCGTCCACATCGTAGGTGTGGTCGGGATGATGATAAACCTCGAGTGCGACATCGCCAAGCTTGCCGTGATAGGTCTCTCGGCGTACCGTATAGCGGCCGGAAACGTAAGCAAAGAAGTCCTGGATGTGGATACTACCCATGCTGTATTCAAAGAAGCGGCGGCCGTTTTCTAGCCACTCGCGTTGGAGGTAACCCGGCGCGAGAGCGGTCTGGTCCGGCGATGTGCTCACTACTGTGTGATAAGTGATCCAGTCAGACTGGGCGGAGAACAAGTTATTGAGCGAGCGAGTAACATCGCCGCGATGTGCCATTTCTTCGAGGGGCGGGAGATGCTTCTCGCGGCGGCGGCGGGGGTCATCGAGCTCCATACCGCGGTTGTAGCCAATGTAGGGGACGTACCCGGAATCAAAGAAGGTGCCGTTATAGGCAAACTCCGCAAGCTCGTTCCCATCGCGGAATCCGCGGCTCTCGTGGCCAACATTGCAGGTAAGAGTCAGCGTTTCGCCGGGGGCGAGGGGCTTGCCGAGCTCATATATCGAGTAAATGTTACGCGGTGCCGAACTCACCTGATGAAACGGACGGTCGAAGCGAAGGTTGGATACGCTCTGCTGCTGGTCGGTGATGTGAATTTGCGCGATGGGCTGCGCGGATTTGTTCTGTAAGGTGAACCGGACGCTGCCATTCATCGAACGGCGCTCAGGATAAATGTTGATATTGGCCTCGACCGCGGTCACCTTTGGCTGCAGCAGGTTCTCATACCGTTTGAAGTGGCGTTCGTACTCCGCCTGAATATCGCGCCGCTTGTCCGAATCTCGATACTCGTTGAGCACGTGCGCATTATAGAAGTACCAGGAGCCGGCCCCCAGGGCCAGAGTAAGAAACAGCAGTCCGCTAACTGCTAGCCGAGGTGCGCGAGCAAGGGCTAGACGCGTGCGTCCTCGAAAGGACGAATCGGCCCCCCTGCGCGCGTAGGCAATCGAAATAACTCCCAGCAAAGCTGAGATGGCGAACCAATACATGATTGACCAGAAGAGTGCGGGGACGAAGTGGCCGTAACCGTTCATATCGGAGTATGTATACGCCGGCACTGCGCCGACGAGATAGAGCGTGTTCTCCCATCCGAAGTTAAAAAGGATCGGCATCAGCACGAAGATGCCGATGATAATTCCGTGACCGATAAACTTGTTGGACACGACCGTTTGAACGAAGAAAGCGATTAGAGTGAACGCCAGGATTTGCGGATAAGTAATTACGTACAGTTCTTTGAAGTACTCCAGAAGTTCGTAATGATAATAGCCCGCGATCGTCTGCATCACGATGCCCGCCAACATGGTGGCGGTGAGAAGAATAAGCTCAACCACAGCCACGGCGGTAAACCGGGACAGCCAATCGATAACTTCGCTCATAGGCAGAGAGTCATGAATGCCGTCGAAACGTGTGTCGCGTTCGCGCCACAGTAACTCGGCTGCATAGAGTGTCCCGATGATGTAGAGAAACAGAGTGGCGCCGCCTTCGACCGCCTGGACCATGAGGTAAGTCACGGGCCACACGTTTCGGTCGGCGAGCCGGCCGGCAAATTGGCCGTTATTGATGCAAAACGCCAGCAGCAGGCCGACAATAGCCCAAAGCGGAATGTCGCGAAGAATATTGCGCAGGCGAAGGCGCAATAACGAAAGGAATTGAGCAACGCTCGCAGAGAAGTTGAATTCCCGCTGAACCAAACGAAGCTTGGCGGCGACAAGGGTGCGGACCGGCCGGCTTTCCGCAACTTCCTGCTGCTTGGCTTTGACCGCGCGCCGGCCCTGAGCGCGGGCGGTGAGAGCCTCAACCGACATGGGAAACAGTACCCAAACGGCCGCGAGGGCCAGACAGCCGATCGAGAGCCACAGAATCCGGTTGTAAAGGAAGATGCCATTCGTCAGGGATGGCGACCAGGTCATGAATAGTGTGTTCTTCTCAACCACCGTCCAATAACGCGTTACATCATCGAACAGAATGAAGCCGATTGGATCGAGAATGCCGGACCAGAAACGTTCCAGCGAGCGCGTCGTGAAGAATACAGTGATGCCGATCAGGTAAATCGTAAAGAGCACCACTCCCTGCAGATAAACAATGAAAATTTTGCGCGTGAGAGCGGCAACGGCAAAGAAACAGGAGCCCACGAAAAAAATCTGGACAACAGTAACGGAGAGGAAAGGCTGCAGGTAAGCCCACGGGTGATTGGGCGCGATGCGGGAGTGATCCGCCCACGGTGCGAACGTGCCACAGAAGGTCCCAAAGAGAAGGCCGGAAAACGCAAATACCGTCGTGACAAACGAGCCCGCCCAGCGTCCGCCGAGGTAAGCGAATTTCGAGATCGGCTTCGTGAACAGGATCTGATACGTATCGCGCTGGAAATCGCGCAGCATCGACGTGCCGAAGATAGCGGCGATAATGACGATGCCGAAGAGCGAGGCACCGACATCGTTTTGCGTGTTCGCGTAGGCCGCATTCAGCAGTACCTTGCCGTTGCCGGCACTGACCGGGCCGAAGTTTTCGGACGCGACACAGAGGAATGAAAACAGGAACCATACCGCAAAATAGACCCAGGTGGAAATGCTCTTGGCGCGAAACTTGAGCTCGAAGGAAAAGAACTCCATGAACATGGACATAATGATCTCCGCCTAATTCGGAAGCTGGCTTTTGCCCTCTCGCGGCAGTTGGAGAAAGTAAACGTCCTCCAGGCTTGGGTCGACCGCGCGGAAACCGTCCCCCGGTTCGGTTTCGGCGTACACGCGAATGGCGTGCTGTCCGCTTACAAGATACGTACTGAGGATGTGAAATTCCGATTCCAGGATGCGCAGTTCGTCGTCAGTGGCGACTACCTTGCTCCAGATACGGCCGGCAAGAGCACCGATAGTTTCGACAGGCGCACCTTCCAGAAGAAGCTCACCTGAGGCTATAATCGCCATTCGCGGGCAGAGCTGGCGCACATCATCGACGATGTGTGTAGAAAGGATCACCGTACGATCGCGGCCGATAGAAGAGAGAAGATTCAGAAAGCGATTGCGCTCCGCAGGGTCAAGTCCGGCGGTGGGCTCATCGACGATAATGAGGCGCGGATTTGCGAGCAATGCCTGCGCGATCCCGAACCGCTGTTTCATGCCATTGGAATAGGTAGACAGCGCTTTCTTGCGAAAATCCCAGAGATTGGTCTGCTGTAAGAGTCCCTCAACGATCTCTTTCCGTTCAGCCGCGGAGGTGACTCCTTTCATGACAGCCAAGTGCTGCAGCATATCTAAGGCAGAGATCTTTGGATAAACACCGAACTCCTGGGGTAAATAGCCTAGAATCTTGCGGATTTCATTCTTTTGTTTCAGGACGTCAATTCCATCAACTGTAATCGAGCCAGAATCGGGATCCTGAAGTGTCGCGACCGTACGCATGAGAGTGCTCTTGCCGGCGCCGTTAGGACCGAGAAGACCAAACATGTTGTTACCGATGGACAGCGACACATTCTTGAGCGCTTTCACACCGTTCGGGTAAGTCTTGGAAAGACCGCTGATGTTTACGGACACAGTGCCTCCTGGCCGTTCGAGTTAGTGCTGCTTCGGAACAAAGCACTCTACCACATTTCCGACCGCTTGTCGGCAATTTGAGCTTGAGTAGAAGCTAATAGTTTGCGCTTACGACGAGATCAGAGTGAAGCACTGCTCCAGCGTATCCATGGCAAAGTCCGCCTGATCGCGTGTGATCACCAGCGGCGGGCACAGCCGCAAACTGTTCGGGCCGCAGCCGAGGATCAGCAACCCTCGTTCGAACGCCATAAATTCGAGCTGGTCGCGCAGCTCCGGTGCGCGTTCCTTGGTCTCGCGATCTCGTACGATTTCGACGCCGATCATCAGCCCGAGGCCGCGAACGTCGCCCACGTTCTTGAAGCGCTTGGGCCAGGTCGACATCCGTTCCATCATGTAAGCGCCCACGGCGGTCGCATTATCCATCAGGCTCTCTTCCAAAAGCTCAATGGTCGCGAGCGCTGAAGCGATCGAAACCGGGTTGCCGCCAAATGTTGAGGCATGCGCGCCCGGTTTCCAGTTCATCACCTCGGCGCGAGCTACTGTCGCGGCCAGCGGCATCCCGCTCGCAATCCCCTTTGCAATCGTCACGATATCGGGAGTGACACCAAAGTGCTCGGAGGCAAACATGCGCCCGGTCCGCCCCATGCCCGACTGGACTTCATCGTGGATCAGCAGAATGCCATATTTATCAGCCACGCGGCGCAGTTCCTGATGGAACTTAGCCGGCGGGACAAGATAGCCGCCCTCACCCTGCACGGGTTCAACGACGATCGCGGCAACTTCCTCAGCGGGCAGAATGGTCTTGAAAAGGCGATCCTCGATCACCTTCACGCAATCGACCGCGCACGAATCGGGAGTCTTGCCGTATGGACAGCGGTAGCAGTCCGCGTAGGGGATGTGATGCACCGGCAGCATCGGTCCGAAGCCACGCCGCTGTGTGACTTTACTGCCCGTCAGCGATAGCGCGCCCATCGTCCGCCCGTGAAAAGCACCGAAGAAGGCGATAAATTTGTCGCGTCCGGTGTGATAGCGAGCCATCTTGATGGCCGCCTCAATCGCCTCTGCGCCGGAGTTTCCGAAATAGACGCGCCTCGGAACGTCTCCGGGCACCAGTGCAGCCAGCTTTTCGGCGAGCTGGACCATGCTCTCGTAATAGAAATCCGTTCCGGACATGTGCAGGAACTTCTGTGCCTGTTCCTGAATCGCCGCCAACACGCGCGGATGCGAGTGACCGGCCGCGACCACCGCGATGCCCGCGTTGAAGTCGAGAAACCGATTGCCGTCTACGTCTTCGACAATCGCCCCTTCGCCGCGCTCAATCACCAGCGGATAACAGCGCGTATAAGACGGCGAAACAACCGCCCGATCCCGCTCAATAATCGCCTTCGCCTTGGGACCCGGCAATGGACCCTGCAGGCTCGGCAGCAGCGGATGTGCAGCAAGCTGCATGCTCATAAGAACTCCTTGAATTGTGTGAACCGAAAAACAGAAGAGGGCCGCAGAACTGCGGAGTTAATCGGAGCCGAAGAGGGAAGGGCGGGTATTGGCGGGAATCGCCATATCACTAGTGTAGTGGAAATCTTGCGCGGTAGTCTCTCAAATTGATCTCAGAGCGCCACGCATCGCCGATAGAATGGTCTCGTGAAGATCCTTGCGCTGCTGACGTGCGCCGCCGGACTCCTTTTTGCACAGGAGCGTCCCGGAAATTTCGACATTCGCTTTGAGCCGGTAGCCAAGCTGCAGACGGGAGTGCAGATCCCGTTTCAGATCTCGGTGAAAGACGCGCTCGGCAAACCGCTGCCCGATGCAAAAGTCACACTACAGATTGAAACAACAGAGCACGAGCACACCAAAGTGTTCAAAGCGCCGGCAACGGATCCCGGCGTCTACATGGCAAAACCTGTTTTCCCCGAAGCCGGGCAGTGGAGTGTGTATGTAGAAGTCCGGCGCAATGACCAGATGACTGCACGCACCATCGAATTCAACGTTCCGCAGTCAGCCGAATGAAGCAACCGCGGATCACTTCCGCGACGTGTTTCCCTGCACTAAGCTTTGAATTGCGTCCAGTTCCTTCCCTGCGTCGGACCATTTGCCCTGTGCTCCCAGCTCCCGATATCGCTGCAGGTGATCGCGAATCTGTTGCAATTTCTGCACAGCGTCGGGTGACGGCGGAGCTTGCGGCCCGTTTGCGCCGGGAGCGGGCGCGTTGCTGGTGATTTCGTTCGCGCGCGGCTGCTGTTGAGTTTGCACCGGCTGCGCGCCACCCAGTTCCTGTATCAGCTGCGTCAACGCTTGTTCATAGGTGTCCGCGTAAGCCAGCCGGTCACCCATCGCCAGCGCCACCTTCTTCAGCTGCGGCATACTCGCCTGCGACGCTTGAATATAGATCGGTTCAACGTACAAGAAGCTGTTATCTATCGGCAATACCAGCGTCTGACCGCGGAGCACCTGTGAGCCCTGTTGGTTCCACAGCGTCAGGTCTTTGGAGATGTTCTGGTCCTGATTGATACGTGCGTCGATCTGCATCGGGCCGAAGATGATGTTCTGTTTTGAAAGCTGCTCGAACACGATCTCGCCCAGATGCTCGCCATCGCAGCGTGCCGCCATAAATGCTATGAGGTTGTCTTTGTTGGCCGGCGTAAACACTGTGATGAGCAGGAACTCCGCCTGATTCTCGCCCGGCAGCGACGCGACGACATATGTTGGGGACACCGCGCCGGCGCCGGTATCGCCCTGGCGAGTGCCTGTTTTGGCCAGATCCCACAGATCGGCGCGATTGTAAAATGCCTCCGGATCGCGCATATGAAACGCCCGATAGATGTCGGCCTGAGCGCTAAAAAGGGTCTCGGGATAGCGCAGATGAGCGCGGATATCGGCGGACATTTCCGTCATCGGTTTGAACAATTTCGGAAAGAGCTGCTCGTACGCCTGCACCAGCACGTCTTCAGGATCGAAGACATAGAGGCTAATTTCGCCGGTATACGCATCGACGGTAGCTTTAACAGAATTGCGCACGTAATTAGTGGTGTTCGCGCCGAAGTCGATTGCACGCGAGTAAGGATGCGCGTCCGAAGTCATATAGCCGTCGACAATCCACATCAGGCGTCCGTCGGCCGTGAGCACGATGTACGGATCGCTGTCCCAGGTCAGAAAACCGGCGAGTGTCGAAAGCCGATCGAGGATGGGGCGGTGAATCATCATCCTGCTATTGGCCGTCAGATAGCTGGTGAGCAGGATGTTGCCGTCACCATAGGTAATGGCTGCCGCGAGACGCATCAACGGCGAAGAAATGGGAAATCCGCCAGTGCCGCTGTACTTCGTATACACGCTTTGCGAGTTGGAGGGGTAATCAAACTCCTGCTGCGCGGTATCGACGAAGACCGGTTCATGCGCGATCTCGCCGTAGTAGATATCTGGTTTGGTGACCTTCAGACTCGGTGTGGTGACCTCCGGGGGAGCATTCTTCACGAACAGCAGCGGCAAGCCGTCAGGCGTGATGCGATTCGCCTCCGCGACCACCAGACCGTAGCCGTGCGTGTACATCAGGTGAGGATTGATCCAGTGATTGCGCGCTTCCGCAAGCTGGCGGATATCAAGTTCGCGAGCCGATAACAGCACTTGCCGCAGTTGTCCATCTATGGTGTAACGGTCAACGTCGGTGTCGTAGTAAACGTAGGGCCGCAGAGGCTGAATTTGCGAGAGCGTGTCGTGAAAGGCGCGCCAATCCCAAAGCCGTACATTGCTCAGCAATGCCCGGTTCTTGTTGTAGTCGATGGGGATCTCAGCATCAGCCTCCAGGCTTCGTTCCTTGACTTTGGTCTGCAGACCGTAGCCGGCGCGTGTGGCGTTGATGTGGTGCTGAATATAAGGCCGTTCGAGCGCAAGCTCGTTGGGTTTCACATACAGGCTGCCGATAATGGACGGAAGCACGTACCGGACTGGGATGGCGAGCAGCAGCACCAGCGCCCAGCGGCTCCGTTTCGCAACGATCAGCGCTGCGGCGGCGATGGCGCAGATAATCATCAGCCATTGCAAAGGCAGGACCACGTGGTCGGCGATCCAGTCGATGCCCACCAGAAACGATCCGTGATCCTCAAACAGCAGGTTGTAGCGATTGAAGAAAAACTTGACTGCGAGCCCAATTAGCAGCACCGCCGCGACTAGCCGCAGGAACACTGAGTTGAAGAAAGCCGAAAACTGCGGGGTTTCGAAGTCGAAGCGGAACGAGTTCGCGCCCGAGCCGGGCATCCGTTGGCTGAGATTCTCTACGTTGGAGGCAAGCCAGTACACGATCATCGCCAGAATGGCGGCTGTGATGACCAGGTGGAGAACCTGATTATAGAAAGGAAGACTAAAGAAATAGAACTGCAGCGGCTTCCCGAAGATCGGGTCCGTGTATCCGGCGTGTCCAGGAGGCAGACGGAGACCGCCCACGTAACGCACCACTGTCCAGCTGTCTATGGTGGCGTTGGCTGCGATCAGCGCCACGAAAAAGAAGACCACGAACGCAATCCGGGATACCAGACTGCGCTTCACAAAGCCGAACACCGGCGTGTTGTAGGAGCGGAACCCTAATTTGAAGGCGGTCCAGATCACGGCCCAGAACAGAACTGTAGCCAAAACCACGGGAACGGTTCCGTACAGCAGCAGGCTGATCCACGTATCCACCTGTTTCAACTCCGACCACCACGCGTAAGCGATGACGGTCGACGCAATGTAGCGGGAAAAAACCAGCAGGGCAAGCGCAGCAACGATGGCGAATACGCACCCTAGGCGGCGCGGCCTTCCTTCGCCGATATAGCGGTCTGGCATGGAAGTGTTCAGTGTAACGAAGTGCAGCCCGTGCACTTGCCCCGAAGGCGTTACTGCTTGTTGGACGTACCTTCCATAAGCGTCATCCAGTTCGTTCCGTCTTGCGACCCTTCGAATTTGATGCTCATGGACTTAGGCGATACGATCTTTTCGGTGTAGCGCCATTTGAAAGCGCCGGAAGTGCTGCTCCAGGTCCAGGTATCGCCTGCTACAGATCCGGTAGCTGTCTGGTGTTCACCATTACTGTTGAAGGCTGTGTAGATATAGGCGCTCTGCGCGGGATCGTAGCCCATAACGGAAAGCTCAATGCCATTTCCCATGGCGCTCGTAAAGTTGATGTGGCAAATAAGAAAGAAATTGCCCTGCTGCCATTCGCAACTGTCGTTTGAGGAGAATGCTCCGCCAGGACCCATCGGCCCCGGATTCATTTTGCCCTGCGTTTTCCAGCTACCGGCAAAGTAATCGAGCTTCTTGACGTCTGGCCCGGGCGTTGGCGTGTGCCCCTCTTGCGCAAAGGCTGCGGCAGCAAACAGTAACACGGGCATCAAAACACGAATTCTTGTGTGCATCGTGGCGATCCTTCCGTACGAAGTAGGTTCAGAACAGTATACGCTCGAACCGGCCGAGGTGTTCAATTTCGCGAGCTTCGGTGCCGGCAACTCCGCTACACTCACCTTACGGATGCGCACTTTCCGGTTCACCCAACCCGTGAGCGGCTACTTCGCGCAGCGAACACTGCGGCGGCACGCGCGTGTTTTACATTTATGGGCGCTCGGGGTCGGAGCGGTGATTTCGGGCGACTTCTTCGGCTGGAATTTTGGCCTCAGAGAAGGCGGATTCGGCGGCATGCTGCTCGCGCTCGGCGTGATGACACTGTTGTTCACCTGTTTGTGCTGCAGCATTGCCGAAATGTCCGCCGCGCTACCGCACACGGGTGGCGCTTACTCGTTTGCTCGAACCGCACTGGGCCCCTGGGGCGGATATCTCACGGGTCTCGCCGAGAACATGGAATACATACTGACTCCCGCCGTCATTGTCGTCGGCATTGGAGGCTATCTTGGAGCTGTATTTCACACTCCCGCCAGCTGGGAACCTATGTGGTGGCTCGGCTGCTACGTCCTTTTCGTGATCTTCAATGTCGCCGGTGTCGCGCTGTCGTTTCGTGTGTCGCTCGTCGTCACTGTATGCGCGCTGGCCATCCTGCTGATATTCTTTTCCGGCGCGATCCCGCTTTTCGGCTTGCACAAATGGGCTTTGCAGGATCAGGGCTGGCTGCCGCGCGGCTGGCACGGGTGTTTTTCGTGCGTTGCCGTTTGCGCTTTGGGTCTATCTGGGCATTGAACAACTTCCGCTGGCCGCCGAAGAGGCGCACGACCCCGTTCGAGACATGCCCCGAGGTATGCTGTTCGGGCTGGCAACGCTGGTTGCGTTTGCGTTTCTAACTGTCATTCTCAATCCAGGCATCGCACCGGGAACTCGTGCGGTCGGTACCTCAGAGGAGCCGCTCTTTCTTGGCTTCCGCACCATCTTCGGCAATGGAGCGACCGCAAGTGTTTTGGCGCTTGCCGGATGCGCAGGCCTGATCGCCAGCTTCCACGCGATCATCTTCGCCTACGGCCGCCAGATTTATTCGCTCTCTCGCGCCGGCTATTTCCCGACATGGCTCTCTGTGACCCACAAGACGTGGCAGACACCCGTTCGAGCGCTGATCGCCGGTTCCGTCCTTGGTTATGCAGCCGCACTCGCAATCCGTCTGGCAGGACAGAAGAGCCCGGTAGGAGCCATACTCTTGAACATGGCGGTCTTCGGAGCTGTGATCGCCTATGTTTTGCAGATGTTGTCCTTCATATTCCTGCGCCTCCGCTTTCCCTCGCTCCTGCGGCCGTACCGCAGCCCACTAGGATTGGTAGGCGCGGCGCTTGCCGGCGCAATCGCGGTGACGACTTTCTGCATCTTATTTCTCAGCCCCGAGTACAGGCCGGGAGTCGCCGGAGCCGTTATCTGGTTTCTCGCGGGACTGGTGTACTTCGCGCTGTACGCCCGAAATCGGCTGGTATTGGCGCCCGAAGAGCGGTTTGCCGAGGAGGCTCGAGCGGCTGAATGGGATCGTACCGCTGCACGTTAGGACACAGCTCCTACTGTTTCCCCGACCTGAAGAGTCTGCTGGCGAAAGCCACGCCTGCCCGCTCCGGTGACGAACTCGCAGGTATCGCGGCGGAAAATCCGGAGGAGCGCGTCGCCGCCCAGTTGGCTCTGGCCGACTTGCCGCTGTCAACGTTTCTGTCGGAAACAGTGGTTCCGTACGCGGACGATGAAGTCACGCGTTTGATAATCGATACCCATGACGCGGCTGCCTTCTCCCCGGTGCGAGCCATGTGTGTCGGCGATTTTCGCGACTGGCTGCTGAGTGACGGCGCGAGTTCGGACGCGCTCCAGGCGCTCGCTCCGGGCATCACGCCGGAGATGGCCGCAGCCGTTTCAAAAATCATGCGGCTGCAGGATTTGGTTACCATCGCAACTAAAATTCGGGTCGTTACTCGATTCCGAAACACCTTGGGCCTGCCAGGCCGGTTATCGACCCGGCTGCAGCCGAATCACCCGACCGACGACCCCATCGGCATCGCCGCGAGTGTCATCGATGGTCTCACCTACGGCAGCGGCGACGCCGTCATCGGAATCAATCCGGTTTCCGACAATCTCGGCACTGTCATCGCGCTGTTGCGCATGCTGGATCAGATCCGGGAACGGCTCGAGATCCCGACTCAGAGTTGCGTATTAGCGCACGTTACTACGCAGATGGAGGCAATGCGGCGCGGCGCTCCAGTGGATTTGGTCTTCCAGTCAATCGCCGGCACCGAAGCGGCCAATCGTTCCTTTGGTGTCAATCTTGCCCTCCTCGAAGAAGCGCGAGAGCAGGCGCTGGAACTGAAGCGCGGCTCTGTCGGCGATAACGTCATGTACTTCGAGACCGGGCAGGGAAGCGCTCTCTCCGCGCACGCGCACAGCGGCGTCGATCAGCAGACGTGCGAAGCGCGCGCCTATGCTGTCGGCCGTCACTTCAGGCCGCTTCTGGTGAACACCGTGGTCGGATTCATTGGCCCTGAATATCTGTACGACGGAAAGCAGATCCTTCGCGCGGCTTTGGAAGACCATTTCTGCGGCAAACTGCTGGGCCTCCCCATGGGCTGCGATGTTTGCTACACGAATCACGCCGAAGCCGATCAGGACGACATCGATACTGTTCTGACGCTGCTCGGCGCGGCGGGAGTCAACTACATCATGGGGGTGCCGGGTGGCGACGACATCATGCTGCATTATCAGAGCACCTCATTCCACGATGCGCTCTACTTGCGCCGCATCCTGAACCTCAGACCGGCTCCTGAATTCGAGAGTTGGATGGAGAGCCGCAAGGCGGAACTGCCCGGTCCGCTTGCTCTGCTCGAAGCATGAATCTTCCGCAGCTGCGCGATTTCACGCCTGCCCGTGTCAGCCTCGGCCGTGCGGGTAACAGTCTGCCCACAGGTGAGCTCTTGAACCTGCAGCTTGCCCATGCTCGCGCCCGCCAGTCCGTACATGCAACCCTCGATACGCAGGCTCTCGCGGCGGAACTCAAATCGGTTGTCGAGAATATTGTCGTCGTCCGCAGCGCCGTGACGGATCGCAGAACCTATCTTCTTCGGCCGGATCTTGGACGTCAACTCAATCCTGAATCGCGCCATCTGTTACTGAGCCGGAAGGGGCAATTCGATGCCGTGTTCGTCGTTGCCGACGGCCTCTCGGCTCCTGCTGTACAGTTGCATGCGGCACGAGTAATCGAGGCCGCTCTGCAACTGCTTCCCCGCACAGACTGGAATCTGGCTCCATTAGTTGTGGTGGAACAAGGGCGCGTCGCTATCGGCGACGACATTGGGCACTCGCTCGGAGCTGCACTCTCCGTTGTGCTCATCGGCGAGCGTCCCGGTCTCAGCTCATGCGACAGCCTCGGCATCTATCTGACCTGGAATCCGCATCCCGGTCTGACCGATGCCGATCGAAACTGCATCTCAAACATCCGCGCCGAAGGTCTATCCTACGCCGCCGCCGCCCATCGATTGACCTTCCTGATGAACGAATCCCGCCGCAGGAAGCTGTCCGGCATCGAGCTGAAAGAAGAGGCCGGCACACTGCCCGCGCCCGCACCGCACACCTTACTCGGCGGCGTTTCGGATTAGAACCGCATCTTCACTTCTCGGTCCCTGCGCAATTGCGAGCTGCTTACCATCCCGCGACCAGGCGAAATCCCAAATCACTCCTGAATCGAAGCCGACCAGTTTCACAGGAGAACCACCGTCCACGGGAACCCGCCAGATTGTGAAGTCATCGTCGTCCACTTTGACGTAGTCGATCCAGCGGCCTCCCGGAGCCCAGCGGAACAGATAAGTGCTGATTCCTCCCAGCTGCAGAACCCGTCGAGGTCCTCCGCCGGCCATGGGAGCGATGATCAGCTGATTTACGGCTTCCTGCACATCGTATGCGAGCAGTTGGCCGTCGGGCGATACGCGAGCTCGCTTACCCGGCTCTGCAGCCGGCGCTGCTGCCCCTCCGTTCGCAGAAACTTTCCACACGCCATCGCCATTCTCTGCATGCGCTGTGGACGTATAGAAAATCGACTTCCCATCTGGAGAGCACGCCGGTAATATCGCGTCTGCAGCAAGGGCGGCCTTATTACGCCCGTCCAAATCCATTCTCCACAGCCGCGGCCGAGGATCGTCGTAAGAAGCAAACACCAAAAACTTGCCCCCGCAATTGTCTATCCCTGCGGATGCAGCCTCGCGATAGCTGACTTCGTTCGCATTTGATCCATCGACCGGCGTCGTCCTTATGCTTCGGTCCTTGCCGGTTTCGAGCGAGTATACGAGCCGTCCATTCTCGAGCCACGTTAACCCGCCCGATCCTGCTTGGCCGCTCCCGGTTGTGATCTGACGCGGCGTTGATACAGTCTGGGCCGATGTTTTGGACGTCGCGCTAATCCAAATACTGGAAGCTGTGCTGATCCGGACGGCAGAGACAGAATTCGCGTCAGCAGTGGGAACTACCTTGCGATAACGAGCCAGGTCGTTAGTGACTTGGCGCGCCCGGCCCTCCGGGTAGGTCATTTCCCATACCTGCGGTAAAGTCGGCCCAAGCGTTCCCACAAAAACGAGATTGCGGCCGTTTCGCACCCACATCGGTGTCGCAAGCTTCCACCAATCCGTTCTGCCCACAATACGCTCGGAGCCGCCCGCAGCCGGAATTACCCCCACGTGAGCGTACAAGCCGCGCGTCACTGCCACGGCTATGAATTTCCCGTCCGGCGACCACGATGGCGGCGACCAATGCACGATTTGCTCACCGCTCGAAAGTCCATTGATGAGGTGTTTGTTTGTGCCATCCGCATTAGCAACCGCCAGCTTGTCACCTCTCGTCAAGAACGCCACTTTCGCCCCGTCAGCTGAGAAAGAGACCGGAGACCAGACGTTCGCCGTCAAAAATCGAGGCTCGCCGCCCAGGACAGGCACCGAAAACAGATCGATATTAGTGGTTCCGATCCTGCCCCTCACGTAGTAGATGTACGAATTGTCGGGTGAGAAAGTGATACCACCGTAGAAAATATCGGCAGGCGCCGCGATCTGAATGTCGGTTCCGGTCGCTACCTGACGGAGGCGTAGCGAGCTTTTCCCGTGACCCGTCGAGTACGCGACGTACTTGCCATCCGGTGAAATGGCTGCGAATGAAACCTCGCCTGTACTTGTGAGCTGCGTCAGCTCCGCGTGTTCGAAATACGGTGCAGGCCGGTTGTGGATTTGAAACCAGAGCATTGCCGCCACCGCCGCGGTCACGATGATCACCGCGGCCATTGTTCCGTACCGAAAACTGTGCTTCGATTTCGGCCGCACTCGTGGCAGCGAGACATTCTCCCGGGATTCTGTATCCCGACGCAGCCGTTTCAGATCCGCACGAATATCGGCCGCACTCTGATAACGGACATCGCGATCTTTCTCCAAAGCCTTTGCGATGATTCGGTCGAGTTCCTCCGGCAGTGCCGGACGAAACTTGCTCGCTACTGGTGGTGTGTCGGCGAGAATAGAGCCCAGAATACTTGCCGTATTCTTTCCGTCGAACGGAACTCTGCCGCTCGCCATTTCATACAACACGATTCCGAAACTGAACAGGTCCGTGCGCGCGTCCAGATCCTCCGCGCGTGCCTGCTCCGGCGACATGTAGGCCGGCGTACCGGGGGCATGCTGCGGATCCGTCATAAATGGACTGCCCATGGTTTGCGTGACGCCCGCAGCCGCAGCATCCGCCACCGGTCGAAGCTTTGCCAGTCCGAAATCCAAAATCTTAATCGATCCGCTGCTGGTAAGGAACAGATTCGCGGGTTTCAGATCGCGGTGCATGATTCCGCGCCGGTGGGCTGCCTCGAGTGCGTCAGCAATCTGGATGCCCCAATCCAGCACCCGGTTCAGCGGCTGCACCCCGCTTTGCAGCCGTTCCCGGAGCGTTTCTCCCTCGAGCAGCTCCATGCTGATGTATGGAGTGTTCTCGTGCTCGCCGACTTCGTAGATGGTGCAGATGTTCGGGTGATTGATCGCCGCCGCTGAGCGAGCTTCCTGCTCAAAGCGGTCGATGGTCGCGCGGCTGCTTAACAGATCTCTGGAAGGGAATTTGAGCGCGACGTCGCGCTCGAGTCGCAAATCTCTTGCGCGGTAGACAACACCCATGCCGCCCGCGCCCAGTTTCCCCGTGATCCGATAGTGAGAGACAGTATCGCCGATCACGATCATCGCAGTGTAACACCGCGTCTGATCCTCGCGAGCACAAAGTGTTACTCGACCTATCTCACTCGTGGCGCAACGCCGTAAGCGGCTCTACGCCGGCCGCACGCCGCGAAGGCAGCCAGCAGGCGAGCATCGCGACAGCGGCAAGAAACAGAGGCGCTAGCGTGAAAGCCGCCAAGTCGTGCGGGCGAATTCCATACAGAACGCTGGTGAAGAGCTTTGAGAGCGCCCACGCAGCAGCGATGCCAGGTACGAAAGCAATAAGAGTGAGCACCATACCTTGGCCGATGATCATTCGTTGGACGCTACCGATCCGCGCTCCCAGTGCCAGGCGAATGCCGATCTCGCGCGTGCGGCGGCTTACCCAGTAATTCATCACGCCATACAACCCGATGGCCGCGAGCGTCACGCCCAGAAATCCGAACACGCCGAAAAGAGTGCCGGCCAGTCGAGGCAGAAAAAGTGCGTCGCGCAAGTGCTCCTGCATCGTCTCGACGTTGAAAATGGCCAGTGTCGGATCCAGCGAATGAATTTCGCGGCGCACCGCGCTCGCCAACATGCCGGGATCGCGGCTGAAGCGCACCAGCACGGAATATCCGGTGGCGGATGGATCTCCGGCAATACCTTGCGCCAGGGAGCGGTAAAGAACAGGCCTGAAATCCTCGCCGAGAAAGCGCGATTTGACGTTCTTCACGACGCCAATAATCTGGTACGTAACGCCGCCTCCGGTGACGCGCTGCCCAATAGGGTTTTGCTTCTTGAAGAAGTCCTGCACAAACGTCTCATTGACCACCGCGACCTTTGACCCATTCGGTGCTTCATTCCCGATATCACGCCCCGCGAGCCGCGGGATGCCCATGGCGTCGAAGTAGCCAGGCGTCGTCATATACAGATCCACGTGGTAGCTGGACGCCCTTGTCGTATCGCCCGCAACTTGAAACTGATCGCTCCGATGTCCGCCTGACAACGGCACAGCGTCCGTACAAACGGCCGAGATCACCCCTGGAAGAGCCGCGACGCGCTGCCGCAATAACTTGAGAAACTGCGTCGTGCGCTCGGGCGTGTAGCCGTGCAGCCGTGGATCAACCGACATCATCAGAATGCCGTTCGAGCGAAAGCCAACGTCGATACGCGAAGCGTTATCCAAGCTGCGCAGGAACAGCCCGGTGGCGCAAAGCAGTACCAGTGACATGGCAATCTGTGAGACAACCAGCAGATTGCGCAGACTTCGGAAGCGGCTCGGCCGGAACAGGACGTCCTCGCCTTTCAGCGCATTTGCGATCGCGGGATGCGCAGCCATCCACGCGGGAGCGAGCCCGAACAAAATTCCGGCGCCGGCGCTCAGCGCCACGATATACAGCAACACTGTCCAATCCACGTTAACCGCCAGATCCAGAGGTACAGGCGCAGGCAAGCGGAATGCGGCAAGTCCGTGCGTCGCCCACATCGAAAGCGCAACACCAGCTGCGCCTCCAGCAAAGGAGAGCAGCAGACTTTCTGTGAGCATCTGGCGCAGGAGGCGGCCTCGCGTCGCGCCGAGCGACAGGCGTACTGCCATTTCGCGTTGACGCCCGGATGCCTGAGCCAGAGATAAATTCGCTACGTTCGCGCACGCCGTGCACAGTACCAGCAGCGCGATCACGGTGAGTGCAGCCAAAAACGTCATCACTGCGGCTTTACCTGTTGGTGGGAGAGAACCGGCCCGTTCGAAGCGGAAGCCGCCGCCCTTCTCGGCTTCGGCATGAGCCTTGGCAAAGCGCTGAGCAAGGACATTAAGTTCAGCCGTGGTTTGCGCTCGCGTAACGCCTGGCTTCAGTCTCCCCACAACCGAGATCCAATGATAAAAGCGCGACTGATAATTGCTCGTATTCGGTAGTAGCGCATCGATGTTGCCAAGCGGGACCCAAAACTGGCTGTCGAGAATAAGATCCACACCGCGGAACCCTGCCGGCGCGACACCGACCACAGTAAACGGCCGTCCCGAGAGCGTGATCGTTTTGCCCGTAATCTCACGGTCCGCGCCGAAACGGCGCTGCCAAAGCCCGTAGCTGAGAACGACGACCGGAACGTTTTCCTCACCTTTCGTGAAGCCGCGGCCAAGTATCATTCCAAGTTGTGCCACGTCGAAGAAGTTTGAGGTTGCAGCTTGACCCCAGACGCGTTCCGGCTCGCCGCTTCCATTGATCGAGGCTGGGAGCAAATCGTAATACGCCGCCACGCCGGAAAATGATTTCGCTTGTGAACGCACGTCCGCGAACAGCGGCCCCGAGAAGCTGTTGCAGCAGCGATCGCCATCATGCGTCGTATACAGCGCCATCAGAGTTCCCGGCTCACCCACCGGAGGAGACCGCAGCACGAATCTGTTAACGATGGAAAAGATGGTTGCGTTGGCCCCGATCCCGAGAGCCAGCGTCAGTATTGTGACCGAAGCGAACGCCGGAGCTCTACGCACGGCTCGCAGTGCGTATCGTATGTCGCGCAACATCGAATCCACCACTGCGCCGCTGCGGGCGTCGCGGACCTGCTCCTTTACCTGCTCGGGAGCGCTGAATTTCAGACTCGTCAATCGGCGCGCTTCATGCTCAGGCAAACCTCGCTGGATGTATCGGTCCACCATCGTCTCGTAGAAGGCGCGCACCTCGTCATCCAGCTCTGCTTCAACGGCATTGCGGCGGAACAGCAGTCTGAAAAATCCAAGTGCCCGTTTCAGGACAGCCACGCGTTATGCCTCCTCCGTGAGCACTCGATTCATCGCGGTGAATACCTTCTTCCAGTTGCGCTTCTCCTCAGTGAGTTGTGCGTGCCCTGAAGATGTCAGCGTATAAGTCTTCACCCGGCGCTTTCCCTCGAGTTCACTCCATTCGCCTTTGATCCATCCTTTTTCCGCCAGCCGATGCAGTGCAGGAAACAGCGATCCCGGTCCAACCACGAAAACACCCCGGCTCACCTGTTCAATGCGGTCCGAGACACCGACCCCGTGCAAGGGTCCGCACTCGAGGGTACGCAGAATCAGCAGGTCGAGTGTGCCCTGTAACAGTTCCGCCGGTTTCGCCACCTGAACATCATATCGGGTGTCGATATCGAGAGTCAATACCAAAATCATCAGCCAAGCAGTTCCGACCCGGGCGGGAATTTGCCGCCTGGATTGTGTGACAGCTGGGGCAGCCTATGCCACCGGCAAACAAGAATTTTTTCATTCCAATTCGTCTCAAGGGTGGTCATCATGCGACTGCGGTTTTACGGCGCTTTAGGCTCGGGCGGATTCTGCTTGTTCCCATTCGCCGGTGTGGACGCCTCGCGGCCAAGGGCGCTGATGTTGGCGCGGATCAGTGCTGCGAGTTTTGACGTGTCGCCTTTGAAGGCATCAATTGACGCTTGCAGCATGTCGGCGCGGTTCACGTTTTCCCACGCGATGTAGTAGCCGTTGGCATACGCGAGATGGCTGATAAATTCACGCTGCGCCCTGCCGTTGCCTTCGCGGAAGGGGTGAAGCGCATTCAACTCCCCGAGATAATGCGCGGCGCGGTCGCTGAACGCGGCTGATTTTCTTCGGCAAGCTGTTTGAACACCGGCGGCCTCAAGCAACGCCTCGTCCGTGATACCGAGACGGTTTTTTAAAACCCCGGATTCCGGATTTCGCCCCGCGCGGCGCGTTGCATGTCCTCAATCGTGGCGGCGGACACCTTCAATCCTTCAAGCTCCTGCTGAGCGATGGCGTGGGCAACGTCGCGCATGTTGCGCTCGATCTCCTCTTTGCTTGGTGTCGCGCTCATTGTTCCTCGCATGATGTCCAGCCCCTTCTTCTACTACCATACCCGGAAGGGCGGCGCCACCCCGGGCGCGGCCTCCGTGTTTCCTAAAATGGCCGGCGTGCCACCGCCCGTGCATGGGATTATGTCGGCATGGAGCAGCTCACCATTCGCCAGGCTCTCCTCAGCGATCTGTCCGAACTCTCCGCCATGTGTCACTGTCTGTGGCCTGATACGAGCGCCGCGGAGCATGCTCGAGATCTGCAATCTCTTCTGTCAGGCAGACCTCCCGGGACGCTGCCCTCGGTGGTTATGGTCAGCGAAGGGGAAGACGGGCGAATTACGGGATTCGTCGAGGTCAGCTTGCGATCGCACGCCGACGGTTGCGATCCGTCGCACCTCGTGGGGTTCATCGAGGGATGGTATGTGGCGCCTCCGCATCGGCGCGTAAGGATCGGCACTCGACTCATCGCCACGGCTGAAGAGTGGGCCCGAAATCAAGGCTGCACGGAGATGGCCTCCGATACCTGGCTCGATAACCTCGAATCTCAGTTAGCCCACGAGGCGCTCGGCTTTGAGATCGTGGACCGCTGCGTACATTACCGCAAGCGCCTCTAGAGATCCGCTAGACTGACAGCTGAAAGACCGTGCGCGGGCTGACCATCCTCCTCTTGCTTATCCTCGGCCTGCCTGCACCGGCGCGCGATCGCTGGAGCGAGCTCAACATCGGCCCGTTTTACATCTACTCGCATGGCGACACAGGTGCAGCGCGCGATGACCTCACACAGCTCGAGCAGTTGCGTTGGGTCCTCGAAGGCCTGCTCGAATCGAAGGACCTTCACAGTCTGTGGCCCATTCGGATCGTGCTCACCCGGGATGCCGCAACTAAGTCCGAATTCATCGAACAAAACGGCCAGTATGTTCTCGCGTGCGCTCCGGGCGCGAAGCTCCCGCTTGATCAAGTCGCGGGTATTCTTCTCGATGACAATACGCCGAGACTGCCGCCCGACGCCGAGCAAGGCCTGCGCGAACTGTTCAGCACGCTCGAAGCGCACGGCAGCCGCGTCAACTGGGGCGGAGCGATCGACACACGCGCACAACGCCCAGCAGACCGGGCTGTGCGCTTGGACAAACCAGATCTCGCCTTCGCGCGCATGCAACTGTTTGCGACTAAGTTTGAATACAGCTACAGTTTTCACGTCTTCGTTACCTCGCTCAAGAACGGCAGCAGCATTCGTATCTCGGAGCGAAACGCATTTGGAAAAGATCCCGATGCGCTGGAAAAAGAAGCCGCGGCAAATCTGGCCTCCGGCAACTGGCAGGCGGTGAGTGTCTCGGGCCGCCCGCTCGATCCCAAGCGCGACTTCGGTGAGCACTCGGTTGACGCCGCCATCCCAGACGTCTTTGTTGCCGATACAAAGATCGTGAGCGATCCAAAGGCTGCAGAAGCCGCCTTCAAAGCGGCGATTGAAGCGGGAGAACAGGCCATGCCGCTCGGCTATGAAGGCCTCGCCGCGCTTGCCCGCCAGGACAAACAGGACTCGCGGCGTTTTCTCGAGGACGCGATTCGATCCGGCAGCACGTCGGCGCCGGTCTATGTTCATGCTGCCGAGGGTCGTCCCGACAACGAGGCCTTGCCGCTTCTTAAAAAGGCTGCGCTCTTGAATCCCATGTGGGCAGAGCCGGTGTACCAGCAGGCGCAGCTCGCAACCGATTCCGCGCAGAAAGAGGCGCTTCTCAAAAAAGCCGCCTTGATGAGTCCGCGCGCGACTCGATATTGGACCGAGCTGGCCGAGCTGCAATTGCAGGATGGACATGCCATCGAAGCCCAGGGCAGTTGGCTGCGTGCCGAAGATTCTGCCGCTACCGGCGAAGAGCGCGAACGGATCCAAAAGATGCGCACCGAAAAAGAACAGGAACGGCTGGATGCGGCGGAAGCCGAGCGCCGCAATGAACGCGAAGCCGCACACCTGGATGACAAGCGCGCTCAGGATGCGGAACTCGCCCGCATACGCGCCGCTGAGGCCAAAGCCAATCAGTCCATCCAGGGAGTTGCGGGCGAAGCCCAGCCCGCTGACGTTGTGCCCTGGGACGCAACCGTCCCGAAAAAGAAACTGGTCGGAACCCTCATTCGCGTCGATTGTCTCCGCGGTTCGGCTCGCCTCTCGATTAAGGACAAAGCGGGCGCGACTACGCAGTTGCTGCTGCAGAAACCCGAAGAGGCGGGCTTGAATTGCGGCAATCAACAGCCGCCGCGCCGCGTGGCAATCTCCTATGCCGCGGATCCCGATGATCGCCTCCATACCTCCGGCCGCGTGGTCACCATCAATCTAGAGTGACGCCAAATATCCGCGCCGCAGTCGAGGCGGACCTGCCCGCCATTGTGGAGATCGAACGTGACTCGTTCTCTCCGTGCGATTGGCATCTCAACGATTTCCGTAAGCACGACTGCATAGTCGCCGAGATCGAAAATCAGATCGCCGGCTTTCTGGTTTCCCGCGACGTCTTTCCGGGCGTGCAGGGCCAACCCTCAGAACGTGAAATCCTGAACCTTGCCGTAGCGCCTGTGCACAGAAGATTAGGCGTTGCGACTGCTCTCTTGCGCTTTGAGCTGAAGCGGCACGCGACCCACTTTCTTGAGGTGCGCAAATCCAATATCGCCGCTCAGAAGTTGTACGCAAAACTCGGCTTTATCGAAGTCGGCCGGCGTCCGCAGTACTACCACTCGCCTTCTGAAGAGGCTATTGTCATGCGAATGAAATAATGCTAACGTTTGGGTACGGTCGGCCCGAGTGAGCGCAAAGGATGTTTGTTGGCCGTTTTGCGCGCTGGTTGTGGACCGGCCGGAAGTGGATAATGCCACTCCAGATCCCAACGAACCCACCGGGCCAGATTCTTCTTGAGATAGCATCCAGACTCGGCGTGGTCCCTGCATACAGGAGAACCCTTATGGAGAATCACACGCAAGACGAAGAATTGAAAGCGCATCTGCTCGCCACGAACGAACAGTTCCGAGCCTTAAACGAGCAGCATGCGCAGCTGAAACATCAGATTGAGGAGATCGAATCCAAGCCTCATGTCACTGAGGCCGATGAACTAGAGGAGCAACGTCTCAAGAAGTTGAAATTGCGCCTCAAGGATCAGATGAATGGGATCCTGGCTCAGTATCGGCACGCTCACGTAACGTAGGCCGCGATTTCGGTCAGGGGATCGACCTCAGATTCCCTGACTTTCCCGCCCCATCCGCCTCAAAGTCCCCACCCTTTCGCGTATCCAAATCTAATACTCGGGGAATTTCTGCCGATAAGCAGAGAGAAGGTGCGCCACGTGAATAAAGTAAATGCTCTCATCCTCGCTGGCATCGCGTTAGCGATCCCGACGGTTGCATCGACGATATCGGCGCCGGCTCCCGCCAGCGTTTCGCTTGCCACGTACTACAACTACGGCAGCGGCTTCACCAGCGCGTGGCAATCTGGTGGCGCGGTGGGATCGGCCCCCTCCAGCGGCTCCATTATCCGAATTTCAGCTCTTTATCGCGATGCCAACGGCGCTGTTTACGATCTGGGCAACGGAGCGCCCGTAGCGGCTATTTCTATTGGAATCTCAAGCAAAACCTACATCCTGAGCGCATTGAGCCGGGCTGTGGTTTTCAGCCCCGGCTACAGTGCAACCTCCGCCATTACCTATTCGGGCATCACATTGGGCACCAGCAGCGCCTGGACGCTGGTGATTACGGTTGCCTCTACCCCGGACGCGAATACCCCCATCACCGGCGCCTTCCAAATGGCCGAAGGGGATCAACTGGTCTTTACTACTGCACAGACTATTAACTGGATCGAGGTCAGGCTCGTCTCGTATTCACAACCCTGTTACCAAGGGGACAATTACTGCACAAGCGGCGATTTCGTGAAGTACACAGCCAGTTCGAGTGTCAACGACAGTACCACCCGCACTATTGCAATGCTGATCAACGGCCTTCCGTACACTGCGAGTCTAAGCTCATCCAACACGAAATACATTTTCCAACTGCCGCTGACGTACTCGCCGGCTGCCGGAGCGGTCGCCATCGCCTGGTCGCAGAACACTCTCGGCGACCAATACACATTTGTGTCCTTCTACGTCAACTCCAGTCAAATTACGTAAAAAGCAAAAAACTGTGGAGATTACCTGGCGTTTTCTGGCACTATGGTAGTTCAACCTCAAGATGTTTGATTGGTCGCTAGATCCGCGCACCCAGCTCGCCCTTTTGTGCCTTGTCACGGCTTTTGCGTTCTGGAATAACGACGTGATGTTCTTTACGTTCTGTATCCTGGCGTTTTGCACCCGTGTATGGGGTTTATTTAGCTAGCTGCACAGACTGGCCGCACTGCTCGCGCTGGCGCGGAATCTCGCCTGCGCGTCTCACCAGCCCAGTTCCAACAATGCGACCGACTGCGTCGGCATCGTGATCGTAAAATCGAGCCCTCCATGATCCGCGCTTACCCATTGCGGTGACGCAAACTCCTGCAGTTGGCCCGCGCCTTCGAGACTCTCATACGCCTCCGCTGACGGTCGTTGAGGCGACCCGAGCCGTTTCCAAACCGTAAACGCGTTGCTATGCTCCTGATCGATTCGATACTGCCGTAAAAGCATACGACGCGTAGATCCCAGCCCTGAGAGTTCCAAGCGGACATCGGCCGCTGGACCGGGCGCCTCCTCATCGCGATAGTTCCAAATCATTACCGTGACACTGCGGTCCGTGCGTGTTGCTATCGCGTCGATATCGTAGCTCTGCTTTGCTCCACGCTCGAGCAGTGTGTCTACCGGCGTTGCTGCGCTGCTCTCCACCGGAATTGCGTCGCCCCGCATCAGCCCTAGCATCCGAAACACGTTCAATACCGGTTTATCGACGCCGTTCGTCGCCAGCGTCCGAAATCCTTCGAAGTAAGGCTGATTCTCAAATTCGAATGCCCAGGTGAGAACACCCTGCAGGTTCACGCCCTCACGCGCCGCCATTTGCTCAATCGCCTTCATCGCCACCGCAGTGTATGTCGGGTACAGAGTTCCGTTGCGATACGCGTTTGCTGGATTCGTGCGCGCCGAACACGCGGCACAGCCCTCGGGATCAGCTTCGGTCAGGATGATCGGCAGCTTCGCAAGCGGCTCGAACGAGCGCACAATTTTAAATCCTTCACTCGCGTCCTTCAATTCGTGTGCGAGCCCCATCTCCACATTGCCGCCCGCTAGCGTCGGACGCCCCTTCACATGAAAGCTGATGAAGTCGAGCGGCGCTCCGGTCGCCCCGGTAGCGTAGTTCTTTCCTTCGGTGCAATGCTGCAGGAATTGACGAAGGAACGCCGCGGCTTTCGGCGCGCCTGGCCCAGTCGACCCCGGCCCTCCAACTCGCGCCTCCGCCAGCCCCCGCCGAACAGCCGAAACCGTGTAATCGTACAGCTTGTCGTATTCTTCCGGCGTGCCATGCCAGTAAGCGATATCCGGCTCGTTCCACACTTCCCAGTCCCAGCTTGCGGCTTCTGCTTTGCCGTACTTCGAAACGCAGTGCGAGACCAGGCGATATACCAACTCGCTCCACTTCTCGTAGCTCGTGGGCGGATACGACCAGCCAGTGAATACATTACCCTGCGGAAAATTGTGCTGATACGGATCCGGGCGAGTCGACAGTGCCTTTGGCATGAATCCGATTTCCACCAGCGGCTTGGCCCCGGCTTGCAGATACGTTTCGAGGATTCTGTCGACAATAGTCCAGCTATAGACTGCTTTGCCGGACGAATCTTCTGTGTATGCATTTGTGGAACCCCACTTGAGCGCGGCACTGCCGTCGCCTGTGGTGAGCAGATTGTGCGTCCGAATGTGAACCGGAGTCGCGCTCAGCGCCGAGAGTTCTGCAATCAATTTGCTCCCGTTCGGCGCATATGTGTAATTGGGTTCGTCATAGCCGAAATAATTCCACACGGGCGTCTTCGGGCCCTGCGTCCGCGCCGTATCGATTCGAATAATTACGCTACTCTGGCAAACCGCGATTTCGGGAAGCATCGCCATAATCACCAGCACCGGTAATCGCATGCGCGCTATCCTATCGCGCCCCACAGAATGGAATCCTGCACTGGAGTTGGCACACGTGGCTGTGGGGCAGCTTAAACAAGCCCCGTGGGGCAGGCGCTAGCCTGCGGCGGCCGCACAGGCCGCCCACAAGGATGGAACCCTGCACTGAAGTTTGCACAAAGCCTGTACTACTACACCTCAGTTTCTTTGTGGCAGAGAAAGATTCACGCGGCTAAAGTCGTAAGTTGTTGAGTAGTGATACGTTGTGCCGAGAGGACGGCATTGAGAAGGAGCCGGCCGTGGCTGGTGAGCTGATAGCGATGCGTGTGAGCCAGCTTTTGAAGAATGCCGTGGGCACGGAGCATTCTTAGCTTCCGGCTGATGGCGGCAGAACGGCGTCGGCGTTCCTGTTGGGTTATCGGTTGTCCGCTGTAGAGCAGGGCCTGGAGGTCGCGGTTTCGCAATCCGTTGATGGCGAACTCGCCGTGATTAATGGCTTGCAGGAGCGCTAGGTCCGCAGGCTCGAAGGGATGCAGAGCGCGCACGGGCTGACCGTTCCAGCGGACTCGCTTTTCAACGGACGCCGTGAGCTCGCGCAAAGTACTCGTATCGTCTACCTTGGCCAGAGCGTTGCAGTAGCGGTCGAGAGCTTTTTGGGAAACTTCCGCACGGCGATAGAGGTCGGCAATTCCTGCGCGCAACTGTTGCCATTCGAGCGGGCCCTCCTCCTGCCCGGCTTTGGGGCGAAAGACGCGAAATTGTCTGGCGTCGTTGAGAGTTAGCTCGGGACGCAGTACGGCACCGTTTTCCGAATAAGCCTTGTCATAGAGTTTGATGGAGTTCTTGCCCAGCCGGTGTTTGATGCGTACGCCTTCGCTGCGGTGTTTCACATCGCTGACCACTTCCTGCGCTCCGCACCCATAGGACTTGCCGCTGGGTGAGAGTTTTTTACCCAGGAAACGCATGACCTCCGGGCTGGAGAAACTAACGATGCCCAGATGCACCAGTTGCGGATAGAGATGCCGCAGTTGCCGAGGATCACGGAATACGATATCCATGGCCCCCTCGCTCTGAAAGGTCGTCCAGTAATAGCTGACCGGATAATTCGCGAACAGCTCGCCGAAGCGGGGATGAATGCGCTGAGCGCACCTTTCCAGAGCAGATGCCCAGTTTGTGTTTAACTGTTGGTCCATGAGAATCTGGGCACGCGGGAAGTCTTCAATCCAAGGAAAACAGTTGTCTTGCCGCTGATACCGCATCCCCGCCTCATCCATTTGCCGGCTGAGCCACTCGCGGCCATTCAGGTAGATGTAGCAAGCGAAGGGAAACCAGGTCTGCAGACGAGTGCTCATGAACCCGAATACAGCATCGATCCAGTACTGATACACAAACAGACACTGGCGCATGCCACGCAGCAGCTGGAGCTTTTTGGCCTGACGGTCTCCAGCAACCCGCCATGTTAAACACGGCTCTACCGCAGTGAAGGCGCAGATCGGCCCCGCGGTGATGCCATCCTGAATCGCCAAACTGCGAGCCAATTGTTCTTTGCTTTCTTTGCCGCTCGTTAGATAGATAATCGGCCGCTTTGCCTGTTCTATTCCCGTCAATGCTGCCTGCTTGACTTGCTTGCTTATGCTGCCAACGTGCTCGGCATAGTCCTTCCACGCGATTCCGTTGGCGTATAGATAGCCCTTCATCCCTGCATCATGGATCAGCGGCAGTTGGCCCCGGAAGACCAACCGGTCGAATCCCGTGATCACCCCGCCGATCTGTTCCCGATATCTGGAGATAAACTCGTTCATGGCGTTTCCTTTCCCGAAGGTGTCGTTCTTTGGATAAACAACAACATCGTACGGGAATAGGAAACGTCATTTGGTTGCGGCTCTGCTGCTCTGCGGGGCAGGCGCAAGCCTGCGGCGCTCGCTCAGAGCGCCAGGTTCCTTCCGTAATGCCCCTCTGTCATGATGGAGAGCGCCGTGTGGGTACTGCTAATTGCGCTGATCCTCGTGTCGATCGGGCTGTTTTGGGTTCGTTTCGCAAGAGTGCTGGAACGCATCCGGCACTCCAAACCCGAGCCGGACTTCAAACTCGGATCGATCGCGTCACGCACCTGGCACTTTTTCTGGGAAGTGCTATGCCAGGCT
The DNA here is from genome assembly GCA_963842195.1 of uncultured Acidobacteriaceae bacterium. GTDB lineage: Bacteria > Acidobacteriota > Terriglobia > Bryobacterales > Bryobacteraceae > Bog-105. The sequence continues at coordinate 227,445 of CAWJFN010000009.1, read as the reverse complement.
AAGGTCATTCGGGAACGCCCCCTGCCCGGAATCGCCCACGCGTTCGTGTTTTGGGCCTTTTGCGCCTTTGCGCTGGTGACGCTGAACCATCTTGCGAGCGGCTTCGGAGCGCGATTTCTCGACTATCATCGCGGCTTCGGCGCAGTCTACTTCTGGTTCGCCTTCGCTTTCGCGGTGCTCTGCGCTATCTCCATAGCCGGTCTCGCCTTCCGCCGATTCGTCATCCGCCCCAAATGGCTCGAGCCGCTCTCCCCCGAATCGGGCACCATCGCCGGGCTGATTTTCCTGCTAATGATCACCTACATGCCGCAGTGGTGGGTACCCGAGCAAAGCGTTGCTGGGCGCGCCTTGTGGTGGATCCATACCATAACCCTACTGGCATTTCTACCCCTGATCCCACACACAAAACACCTGCACCTCGTCCTCAGTCCGCTGACTATCTTCCTCAAACGGAACGGCTTCAGCCATATTCCGCCTCTTTCGGGCGACGAAGACTTCGGCCTCGTGAACGGCAAAGATATTGGGCAGATCACCGCTCTCCAAGCCTATTCCTGTGTGGAGTGCGGGCGCTGCACCGAGCACTGCCCGGCGAACAACACCGGCAAGGAGTTGAATCCCAAGCTGATCGCGCTCGGAATGCGCAGCTATCTCAACCAATACGGCAATGACAGTGAGACGGGTATCGTCGGCGCCACCATCTCCCAAACCGCCATCTTTCAATGCACCACCTGCGGCGCCTGTGAGTATCAATGCCCCGTCGGCATCCAGCATCTGCCGATGATTATCGGCCTTCGCCGCGGTGCCGTGAACACCGGAAGCTGGGAAGACGATTACGGCACCAAGCTGTTCCTGAATCTCGAACGTAACGGCAACGCGATGGGCTTTTCTCAAACCGAGCGCGACAAGTTCATCGCCCGCCAGCAGCTTCCCGCTTTTGACGGATCACAAGAGTACTGCCTGTGGCTCGGGTGCATGGGAGCCTATGATCCACGCGGGCGCGAGATCATTTCCGCCTTTGCCAGTGTTATGAATCACCTCGGGACGTCCTTCGGCGTTCTCAAGAAAGAGCGCTGCACGGGAGATCCGGTGCGGCGCTTGGGCAACGATCTGATGTTCGGGCAGCTTGCAGAATCCAATCTGCAAACCCTGAAGCAATCTGGTGTGAAGAAGATCCTGTCGATTTGTCCCCATTGCGTCCGAACGATTCAAGAGGACTGGCGCGAACAGGGTGCAACCGTGGAGATAGAGCATCACAGCGAATTTCTGGCCAGGCATGCGGACAAAATTCCGCAAAGCGCAAGCACCGGTCAGATTGTTTTTCACGACCCGTGCTATCTGGGCCGCTATCGCGGCATCTACGACGAGCCGCGCCAAATCGCGGCCAAAGGCGGCCCTACGATAGACCCGCCCAGGTCTCGCGAACGATCCTTCTGCTGCGGCGCAGGTGGAGGTTTGGTGTTTCTTGGCGAAGAGACGGGAGAGCGGGTAAATATGGCTCGTGCGAAGGAATTGGCAGCAACGGGGGCTCAAACCGTCGCTGCGGCCTGCCCGTTCTGTAACAGTATGTTTCGCGATGCGCTGGCGGCAGTATCGCCGAATCCGCCGCAGCTGCTCGACATTGCCCAGATTGCCGCAGCTCAAATGCTCAAGGAATAATGTGCTTCTTGATAATGGCTTTACTCAACTCCAGCGAGTCGACCCGGTACGTCCCGCTTTTCACCTTCTCCCGGATTTCAGCTACCCGCGCTTCGCGATCGCGCTTCTTCGCTGCTTCCTTGGCAGCCTCAGCCTTCGCCGGCAACGCGCGATGAACCATAAGTACATTGTGAACCATGTCATGCGGCCACTACTTCTCGTTCTCGCCGCGATCTCCTCGTTCGCCGCTCCAGCCGCCGCGCACAAAACGCAGAACATCATTTTCGTAATGACAGACGGTTTCCGCTGGCAGGAACTCTTTCGCGGAGCTGACGTGTCGCTCATGACCAAAGAGAACGGCGTCAAAGACGAAGCAGCATACAAGCACCTGTATTGGCGCGAAAAACTCGAGGATCGGCGCGAGGCACTCATGCCATTCGTGTGGACCGTCATCGCGAAGACCGGCCAGCTTTATGGAAATCGCGACAATCACTCCGATGCTTTCGTCACCAACGGCCTCAACTTTTCCTACCCGGGCTACAACGAAGCTCTTTGCGGGTTTCCCGACCCACGCATCAAGAGCAACGATAAGATTCCCAACCCGAATCAGACCGTCCTCGAATGGCTGAACAAACGGCCCGAGTATCACGGGAATATTGCCGCTTTCGGCGCCTGGGATGTGTTCACGGCGATATTCAACGGGAGCCGGGCCGGCTTTCTCGTCAATGCCGGCTACGATCCATTGATACTGGCATCCCCTTCTCCCCGCATTGATCTCCTCAATGCGCTCAAGGCGGAACTGCCGCACGTCTGGCAAGACGAGCCGTTCGACGCCCTGCCGTACGAATCGGCGATGGAATACCTGAGGCTCGCGAAGCCGCGCATTCTATATCTGTCGTTGGGTGAAACCGATGACTGGGCTCACGAAGGCAACTACGCCGAATACTTGAATGCGGCTCACCGCGCGGACGCCTTTGTCAAAGATTTGTGGGAGATGATGCAGGCAATGCCGGAATATCATGGAACAACGACGCTGATCTTTGCCACCGATCACGGCCGCGGCGACGCTCCTTCCGGCTGGAAAAGTCACGGCGAAAAGGTTCCAGAATCGAAATACGTATGGATGGCCTTCCTTGGGCCGGACACGCCAGCCCTGGGCGAACGTACCAATATCGCACCCGTGACTCAGAGCCAAATCGCGTCGACGCTAGCGGCGCTCTTGGGCACCGATTATCCTGCAGCGGTTCCCGCCGCCGGCCAACCTATCCTTGACGTTTTGCCGCATTAGATGCGGAAGAAGTAGTGCGGCGCGGACGTTTCTTGAGAGCGCAAAGGGCGCGGCTGCGCGCCGCCAGACAGCAAAGGAACCCGCTAATCCTTTGGGCGGCGCGAGTGATTCTGCGCCCGTTTTGCGCGAGGTTCCTTTAGCAGCGTGCGCGGAGGCGGTTTCACACGGTAAGCAGGAATGTCCGGCTGTGTGCTCGCATACAAGCGCCGATAAATATCAGCGTTCCGCAACACGATTTGAACGTAGCCGCGGGTCTCGTGAAATGGCACCGCCTCGATGAATTCGGCCGGTTCACGGAAGGGTCCCCAGGTCTTCCAGAGATTCGCACGTCCCGGACCGGCATTGTACGACGCGAGTGCAATCTCAAGTTGCCCGCCGTAGGAATCGAGCAGGTTGTGGAAGAAATACGTCCCGAGCTGAACGTTACGATCCGCAGCCAGCAACTGAACGGCGTTGAATCTGCGGATTCGGAAATGACGCGCCAACTGCTTACCGGTCGTGGGAAGCAATTGCATCAGGCCGTAAGCATTGGCGTGCGAGATCACCTTCGCGTTGAACTCCGACTCTTGCCGGATCAACGCGGCAACAAGGAACGGATTGAGGCCCTCTTCGTGACTATGCTGCTCTATCGAAATGCGGTAAGGGATCGGAAACGCGAGCTTCCAGAATTCGGCCGGCGCCTCATCCATCGGCATGAACAGATAACCGGGCGCGTATCGTTTGATGAAGCGCATGGCTTGGTCCGGTGCGGTAGCGGCAGCCATTTTGGAAAGCTCGAAGGCGTAGAGATTTTCCTGCTCGCCATCCGTGCGCGCACCAAACTGCAGTTCACCTTCGGCAAAATCGGTCAATCCGGCAAGCTGCAGAAGTTTTGCGCGGGCCAGGCGGCTCTCGGCCAGTTTGCCCGGCTCGAACGAAGGAAATTCCGGACGGGGTGGCCAGGGGACGGCCCGCAGAAACGTAAGCATCTCCGGAGCAGGAGTAGCAGCCTGTATAGAAGCATCCTGCAGCCTTTCGCGCGCCACCACGGCGAAGTAGGTATTGGGGAAACGTGCAACCAGCTCGTCGTAGCAGGCGCGCGCCGAAGCGGCATCGTTCTTGCGCTCCATCAGCCGGCCCAGGAAATACATGGCGTCGTTAACGTCATTGCTGTCCGGGTATTTCTGAATCTGCGACCGCAATAGATCGTAGGCATCGGCTCCGTCTTTGCGATAGCTATCGAACGCGATCTGCCAATGGCACCAGCCGGCCCGCTTTTCCTTCTCGAACGTTGACGAGCATGCCTGATACAGCGGCAGATACATTGCCGTATCGTGGTCTACTCTCGCCTGGTCGGCTGCAAAGATCAGGGCGTCGAGCCGCCACAGCGAAGCCGGATGCTGCTGCTCCAGCGTGTTCAGAAACGGCTTCACGTCCGCGTGCCGGTCGAGCTTGCGTGCGCAGCGAATTAGATAACTGAGCCGTTCGGCATCGGCTTCGGCATCGTCCACCTTCAATGCGGACAAATATTCGAATGCTTCGCGCTCGTTCTTTGCAAGGTAATCGGCCACTCCCAGCCGCACGCGCGCAATGTCCCGCTCAGCTCCGCCGATTTGCGGAATCGCCGCAGCCAGCTCAATCTTCGCGGCTGCCGGATTATTCGCGTCGAACAGCTTCTGCGCCCGGCCAATCATGGCAGCCGGCGTAGGAGGCGGATAAGCATCGCCCATGCGCTGCTTCAGCGCCACCAGCGCGTTGGCCGCGTCCGTTGCTTCCTTCGACGTAGGGTAGTCGTAATATACGCGATAGAAATAGTTAGCAGCTTGCGGTAGGTTCCCCGTAGATTCAAGGCATCGCGCCAGCAGCAGATCGGCTTGCGGGTGCGGAATGCGATCGAAATATTTCCTGACGAGATCCAGACCGTCTTTGGGGCTATCGCCGTCAAGCTCGGCCTGTACGCCGAGCGCGGCCGCCGCTCCTACCAAAGGCGAGACCGGGATCTGATTGAAAACATAGTCCACGGACTTGCCAACCTCGCGATACTTTTTGAGGTTGTACTCTGCCTGTGCGCGGATGAAATGAGCGTAGTCGTCGAGCTCCGGTACTTTGGACGCCGCCGAGTTCGCGTATTCGGCCGCTGCCGCGTAGTTGCCGGCGTCGAGTTGATGTTGCGCAACGGCAATCAATGCGGCAGCGCCGACGGCCTTCGGCGTCTCCGATCGCTTGCGCTTCGCCGGGCCATCCGCGGTCGTTGCATTTAGCAAGGCGATACCCAGCGCAAAAGCCGCCAGCACCGTCGCGGAGCCCTTATGCGAGTTCGCCGGGATAATCCGCTCCCAACGTCGATTCATTGCCTTCGGCGGCAGTCCGAACGAGTTCCAGGTGCAGATAGTCCACCATGTGGGGAGTGGTCATGAATTGATTGCGGTAGGATTCGCGCGCGGCGTCGATGCTTTTCTTCAAAAACAAATATAAGTCATTTTGTTCTCGGCCGGCACGGCAGGCTTCCGGATTTTCAAGCTGCATTTCGGCGACGCGAACCCTGGCAAAGCGCTGCGCGCGTACGTGCGAACTATGCTGCTCCTCATTCAGATCCGCCCAGGCGGGAAGCGCGGCTGCCGCGTTCGACACCGGCCCGGAACCGGAAACAACAACGGGCGGCGCGATTTGCACGTTCAACGCCGCATTTGCCTGGCGCTCCAGCACCAGCGAAGCGAGACCGGCAACCAGTTCCAACCCGTTCACATCTGTGTAGTCGCCGCTGACGGCAAATAATATCGCCACAACGCGATCGGCGTTCAAAATTGGCACGATGTGTCCGCGCCCGCCGCTTTCCTGTGTGCTCAGTTCGGCTCCGACCTCTGCCGGTGTTCGGAGCGCGACGATCAAGTCTTTCGAAGTGACCGCATTCGCGAAGGCGTGCCGTGACGCCAGGGCAAATGTAAGATCGTTTGGGAGTTCCAGCTTCCGCTGCGCCCGCAGACGCAGTTCCCCGCCCTGCAGCGAAAAGATCGCAGTCTGATGTGCGAACTGCGACGCGGCATCGAGTACCGCGTTCAGCCACTCGCTTTCGCCGTTATATTGCCGCAGTCGCCGCAGCGATTGATTCAGCTCATTGGTCACTTGAGAGCGCGCGCTCTGCATCGCTCTTGACCAACTCGTTTCAAAGTCTCGCTTCACGGCCTCGTTGGCCGCATCCCAATCATGCATGTCACACCTGAAGTAATCAGTAATTTATCTCGACGCCAGCCCCGATGCGAGCGCCGCGGTCTGCGGCTCGAGAGTACTGACAACGCGCCGCTGCCGGCCCGCGTTTTGCAGATCGATCACCAGTTTCCCGTCACTCTGGGTGGCTGCCGCGCCGGTCCAATCCTCGTCATCCTGTGACACTTGAACTTTTGAGAAGCGCAGGTCCGGCCAGCCATCGGCAAATGAAAAATCAAAGGCGCCCGATACCTTACTGAACAGATCGTCATTCGAAAGAGCGACATCTTCACCCGAAAACGTACCGTGCGCGTGCAGGTTTTGCAGCGCGCCGTCTCCCATTCCCGAAGTTTGAAGCTGCCCATCGGCGCTCAGCGTGCCCCCCTTCCAGGGAAAGCCCGACACGCTGGCCGTGAAGCGGCTTCGTGGTTGGCTTTTTGAGACATTTACGGCGCCTTTCGCCTGCACAGCGCCTTCCGCGAGCGTCAGTTGTAAAGACGGAAATTCGATGTTCACTCCGTCCCAGATCAGGCGTGAGTGAAGCGCCCCAAGGTTGGTGTGCCTCACCGAGAACTGTCCGATGGATATATCGCCGATCAGATTGCGGCTCGCGAGCCACGCGGGAATCGAGCGGCGGGCCACACCCAACCGCGCGAGTAGACCTTGGGCGCGTAGAGCCGGTTCGAGTATGGTTTCAATGTCAGTCAGATCAGCCTCGGGCACATCCACGTGCAGCCGTTCCGGACGCTTTGCTGTTGCAAGGTAATGGTACGCGCCGGTGAGAGTCTTGTCGCCCGCCACAGCAGAAAAGCGCTCGAGATCGAACGATGCGCTGTCAAAACGTACGCTTCCCGCAGCCTGCGTCAGCGGCGAGGCGAAACCGGGCGGAACAAGCGTGGCATCCGCAAACTGGAACTGACCGGTCCAGGTGGCGGGGGTTGCCGGACCATTCCTGTACCCAAAGTCGCCCGTAACGTCGCCAGCCCGGAATGCAGCTAGTGCTTGCGGGGCGCCAAACCAAGCCGTAATAGTCTGCTTCAGAGAGGCAATCGGAACCGCCGATGCCGTAAGCGAGACCAGTCCCTCGTGCGTGGTGAGGTTGTAATCGCCGCCAACGCGGAGCGCTCCCGTTCCCTGCGTCTCCACAATCGCGGGCTCGAAATGAGCATGATCCGGCGAGATACTCGCATTCAATGCACTGGCGCGTAGCGGTTGCAGGTTGGGTAGAGTGGCGACGACATCATTTACCGCAACCGTTCCTGACAGGCCGCTGCTGTTTGAGTAGCCGACGGCGCCGCTCACCGTGCCCTCCAAACTTAGCTCCGGCGGGAACACCAGGCCCATGCGGCGGCTGATCGGTAGCAGCCGGCCGACAGGCGCTTTATTCAAGATCGCGATCGCCGACCACGCAGGCCGGGTTAGAAAATCGTTAACTCGCAACTGCAGGCCCACCGGAGTCTGCTCTCCGTTCGTACCCGAAAGCGTGCGGATGTCAAGACGATGAGAGGCTAAGTCCACATCACCCGCGTACTGAATTCGCCAATGCTCGCCGCTCGAGGGAAGCAGATCCCATCGATGCACGTCGTCCAAACTCAGGTCGCCCGCCATGTGAAGATCCGCTGCCGGACCGGAAATTCTCACGTGAGAGCTGACCGTACCGTGCACGCCGGCGTCCTCGCCCTCAATCAAAGTAGTCAACTCGCTCAAATTGCTCGGTTCCAGGTCCAACGTCGCCTCGAGTTGGTTCGACTCCGGTGTGGCAGGCTTCACATACCAGTTTGCCGTGCCTCGAAAATGGCCGAATCCATTACCGGCGCGGTCCGTGCGTGCGGGCGATCCCGAGAACTGCAAATAGAGTTTGCCGGACCTCTCCGGGTAAATGCTCACATCGGTATCGGCAATATACAAGGTCGACTTGCGAACGCCGAACTTGAGGTCAAGGCGTCCGGATGAAATATCGAGTGCAGGAAAAAGACTGAGTGGGAGCCGGCTGGGAGCGCTGACGCGGTTCACCAGCTCGACAACATTCCACGTACCGTCTTCGCGTTTGACGAGGTTGAGAGACGGATCCACCAGATGCAAACTCGACACAGCGATGCGGCCGCGCAGCAGCTTGTCGAGACGGATGCGCGCTTCAAGCGTGGGAACGTAGGCGAACGGCTCGATGCCGAATCGCGGATCTTCGTAGATGGTCACGTCTCGCAGCGAGAAGCCGGGACCCGAAAAGAGGGTAAACCGCACGTCGCCGAAAGCAACACGCCTGCCAAGCGACGCCTCGAGCGCGCGCTGGATGCGCCCGCTGAAAGCCGAGCCACTGATGAAAGGTGCGATCGCGCCGAGAAGAACCAGCGCCGCCAATGTGAAAGAGCCGGCTTGAAGAACCCGGCGCGAGAGCAAGCTATGTCGAGGTTTTCGCAGGGTTGGTTGCGCGATTGGCAAAGTGTCTGACACCCGAATTATATCGTTTCCGGCCAATGGCGTGCATGCTATTCTCTTCGCCGTGACTTCGGGTTTAGCGCCGGGCCTGGCGATGATTTTCGATTTAGATGGCGTGCTGGTGCACTCCATGCCGCTCCACGTTGCGGCGTGGCAACGCTATCTCCAGCAGCTGGGTATCGCGGTTGATGATCTGGAAACTCGAATGCACGGGAAGCGTAATGCCGAGCTGGTGCGCGATCTCATCAGCACAGACCTTGATGACGATGCCGTGTTCGAGCACGGCGCCACCAAGGAGCGGTTGTGGCGCGAGTTAATGCGAGCGGGGGGCTCAAGCCGCTACAGCGTTGCGGGTCTGTTTGAATTTCTGAATCGGTATGATCGCGTCCCCAAAGCGGTCGGCTCCAACGCAGAGCCGGCCAACATCGAATTCGTCCTCGATGAATTCGGAATCCGGCGCTACTTCGATGTGGTCGTTGACGGCATGCAAGTCGCGCGTCCCAAGCCTTTTCCCGACATTTATCTCAAAGCTGCCGAGCGCTTGGGAACGCCTCCGCGGAACTGTATTGTGTTCGAGGACTCGCCAACAGGCGTCGAAGCTGGACGGGCGGCCGGAATGCGTTTGGTAGGAGTGGAGACGACACCCACAGAGTTCGTCGGCGTCGATCTTCACATCCGCGACTTCACCGACCCGAGGCTTACCGCCTGGCTGGAAGCGCAGCGGTCGATTTGCGGCGAATAGAGCCGCTTGCGTTTAGCGCGCTAGAGAACTCACAAAACAACCTGTGAAGTAACGTAAAGCATCAAACTCTTCATCCCGTTGATAATATCGCTTTGAGACACGGTTCCGTTACCGTTCGGATCGAGTTGGCTGAACACAGCATCGACGCCTGGCCTTTTGGGAAACGGCAGGCGGGTTCATCGTCTGAAAAGCCTCGGATAGCTGATCCTTAGTGATGGACCCACTGCCGCTCGCATCGATCTGTTGATAGAGGTTAGTCATCTTCTGCTGCGGAGACATGCTTCGGCTTCCCCTGACATAACGATGGGGGCTGAAAGCGACTGAGGTTGCAATTTCACAGAAGCAAGGCGGCTACCAAAGTTAGCCGGGTCGGCAATGATTGGAGGCCCAGCCCTCGCGAGCCCGGGCGCGCGGGGCGGAAGCCCTGCGTTTGCAATATCTGCCGATGGCGGGCAACACTAACGCGTCGAGTGCTTCGAACGCAGCAGCACATTGGTCCTTCCTCAGGATCGTCGGAATTCCGTCACCGCACCAGCGCCTCACAGCCTTGAGCGCCCAACCCGTCGAACCAGCGAATTCCTGCTCAGCAACCGTTGACCGGACAACGACAGCGGCTCTTTTTGAGGCGAGATCTGCCATGGAACGGATGGTCGAGTAGGCAGACGAGCCCGCTCGCACAAACGGGAGAACAGACGAGCTTTGTCTTCCGCTCAGGTCTCAATCGGAACGGGACAAATTACAACGCTTGCTTTTCGTCAGGGAAGCGGAATACGAGAGTGGCCCATATTCCACCCGAACACTCTCTTCGCTAATGACTATCCCCATCGTGGTCAACGTCTTGCGATGCAGCAGCTTTCGCTTGCGCGCTGAACTGCACGGAATCCTGTTTCTGCGCCGATTGACTAGTTGGTGCCTGTGGGTTCGGCTTCGCCGCTTGGCTTTGTTGAAGGTAGGCGCTGGCGCCTCCTGACACTGAACTGATTGTCATTTTCGCTCCTTACAACGTCCTTATCGGCCCGAGCGTTCAGAATTCTGACGACGTCTTGAGTTTAGCCTAAAGATCACATAAATGCGCCGGCTTCCTTACGGGCAAAATACCCCGGTGACCCCGGTCCTACCGGGCTGATGAACCTATGCATGTCCGGGACGCAGTAAAGTATCAATCATGCTCTTGACGCCGCATACGGAAGCACACTTCACAGCGGGCGAAAGCGTTCGGGACATAGTGATTGGAATGTCAGATGGTCTGACTGTCCCATTTGCGCTCGCCGCGGGCCTATCAGGTGCGGTGAGTTCCATCCACGTTGTTTGTGACCGCTGGGTTGGCGGAGATCGCTGCTGGGTCTATCGCCATGGGCTTGGGCGGCTATCTGGCAGCAAAGAGCGATGCCGACCATTACGCAGCCGAGCGAGGTAGAGAGGAACGTGAGATCGCGGAGGTTCCGGATGACGAGCGGGCCGAGGTTGAACGGATTTTTCTGAATCGGAAAGCGCGGCCACAATAGCCCTTTCTTACGTCGCTTGTGGCTTCATACCGCTATCGCCCTATTTGGGTTTTGCAAATCCGCAGCGGGCGCTCATCTTCTCGGTAGCAGTAACCCTTGTTGCCCTTGGCGTCTTTGGTTATCTGAAAGGCAAAGCCACTGGAGCACTTCCAATACGGAGTGCATTCCAGACGGCGGGAATCGGAGGGCTCGCTGCGCGCTGCATTTGCGCTCGCTAAGGCCATCTCGTGACTAGAATCTCTGCTTATCGGGCAACCACTTACAACTCTGTCCGGACTTCTGGCGCCCGACCCAATATCCCGGTGCCAACGCCTACTGGTCCGTGGACATTTCCTACTGCGGCGGCTTGGCGGTCGGCCCTTGCGGGTCTTTCTTGGACTTCAGATCTTTGGAAAGCATGAGCTTTAAGGTAATCTTGTCCGTTGCGGGGGTTAGCCCGAATCCGATACCGGCTTCGATGTGTACATACTTGGCATCGTGATCAAAGACTCCCCAAGCCTGATGAAACTGCTGCGGGAGCGCGACGAAATCCCGCAATTGGCCGTAATTTGAGTATTCTTCAACCGCGACTGCCCACTTGGGATTCAAGTTGTACGCCAGGCGCGTCGCAGGCACGAACTCCAGGCTCTTGAAGCCTCCGTACCAGGAATTATCAACAATCGGATTGATGACGATGTCCCATGGCTTCAGGTGCCAGCCGATGATCGGACGAATTTCGGAGGTGTATCGCCGGGGATCCCAATGCCGTGCGTTGTAGCTGAACTCAAAATTTGTGCCATAGAAGAACTTCCGGTCTCCTGCGTGCGGTGACACAAACAGAAAGCGGATCTTTCCGCCGTTTATGGAGGGGTCACGTGCTGCTGAAACACTGTAGAGAGGCAGATACAGCCCCGCCTCAAACCAGTCTGTGACGCCGTACGCCCATTCGGTTACGCCGTTCAGGTTGCGGTTGTTTACTAAACCACCCGGAAAGGCAGGCGCCTTCAGCCCATCGGGCGTGAAGTTGTTGTGCCAAGTTAGATTGAACACGCCGGGTTCAGCAATCACTCCATCATAAACTTGTATCTCGTCGGTCTGAGCGGAAGCAAACCTAGCGACCGCCAGAAGAAGGGTGACGCTTATGAACGCGGACCTTCTAAACGCAGCGGGTACGGAACTCAAGATGGGCAGATACTCCGAAAGGTTACTGAGGACGGGATGCAGCGGGACTCGACTTCACAGGTCACCGCTCTAGGTCTCTCACCGATTTAGACGCCAGGTCATCTCGACGGATACCGGGATTTCGTTCTTGATTGGCACGGTGAGGAACGATGGCGGGGTTATCTTGAAATCGGAGCACGTCGCCGGAATGGTTCCCGTTATGCGCACATCGTTTCCCTTTTCTACACGCTGAAACGGAACGTGGTTGTAATTCGCGGTTTGGCCTGCAAACTGAACCACGAGATTGGCATAGATTGTTGGTGAACTGGTTGCCGCCTGAGGGAACTGAGTGCGCACGACAACCATAGGGAATTCCGCTCCCTTAGTCACCTGGAGCATGTGGAGGTCGCGGTTGCTATCCCCTGAATCGAAAGACTTGACGGGAACGGCGATCAGGAAATTACATGTTCCCGCTTCGCAAACACCTTTGCCTCTTGCGGCATGGCTGATGCCCTCCACATGATGGATCGGGTGGGTCATCGAATAGGTCAGCGTGGATTGTTGCAGAGTCCAGTTAGTCTGTGCGTGGCCGAGAGATGCTGCACCGACGAGCAGAAAAGCGGGGAGCGACTTATTTATCACGATGTTCCCAGAACTTGATGTGAATGGGCCAGGACACCGAGATTATGGAGGCGCCGTATGCTGCCGCCGTCACATAGGCGACGCCCCCGTGCGCAGCCGCGATCCCGTGCACCTTTTCTCCGGCGTTCTCCTGTCGATATGCAAGGATACCCAGTATCCCGGTTGCGATCATCCCCGGACCATGGATCCACTCCAAATCTCTATGCAGGCGAATAGCACCTTTGGGTTTGACGTTCGGAATCTTCGGCGCGAAGACTTCGTAGTAGGCGGTCGTCCAATAAAGGCCAGTGGTTGCCGCTCCCAACGCAATATGGAAATCTAAATTCGCGGGTGTCGGTTCGTGAATTGTTTGCCCGCCGCGTCCCTTGATTGCCGCTTGCGGCCCAGTAATCAATGCAGCCGCCATTGGGATGGCTGTGATGAGACCCAAGGTCTGATGAACCTTCAGCATGTGCGTCCGTTTATTCAAGCGCGCTTGCAGTTGCGGATTCGGCTGCGTCTCGCTCGGCGGGAACAACTCTGGGAGGGAGGGCGTTCCGGGCCGATTGCCCGCACCCCCGGTCTGGTCCTGGGGCGACGACCGGGGTTGCTTGTCGGTTGTGGTCGGCTTCTGATCCGAAAAGAACAATTCCGCTAGATCGTTTGGCCAGGCTTCAACTTGGGTGAGCATGCCAAAATCTGACGCATCAGAAGCGTATTGAAGAAACGCGTCTGCACTGTCCGGGAACGTTGTTGCAGTTTCTACCAGGGACGATGCTGGGACATCAGTCAGCTGTCCGAACGACGAAGGCGGAATCGCCACAACGCAAAAACAAGCGAGTGACAACAATCTTAAAACTTCCAATTGCATCGAAGCTTCCCTCTTATCGTATGTAACGTCTCATCGAAAGAATTTGGTTGCTCCGGAGGCGCGACCGTACCCGAAGGAAGGTGTTACTCCGAGGCGCTGCGTTCAGGTAGCTCTCATTCTTGACTGTTCTTCGAGTTGATTGGAAATTGCATGTGGCAGCCGAGAATGCCGCACCTTTACGAGTGCTTGTCCGGAACCCAGGTATGACTTGCATCGCCTTCCCCGGTCAATTCAGTCGCGAATCGGCGCGCTGTGAAGAGTATTGCTCGAACAAGCTCTTGAGACTCGCGTCATTGACGAGATTTGCCGCCCTAAGGATCCCTCTTCCGCATCCTTGCACACCGCGATCACATCCTTCAGGGCTGAAAGGTAGTCGTTCGAATTGTCGGCTATTTTGATCCTCGTTTCTTGGACTGAGCGTGCCCCGAAGATCGTTTCCGCTTTAACGCGATTTTTCGATTTTGAATCCACCTTAGCCATTTGCTCTTTTGGGTTGCGGATTATTCGCATGCATCTAATGGCCCGCGGTCGATATGCCCGACTCACGGACGTTCGGGCGCAGCCACGTGGCTCTTGAGCCCCGCAAACACGGTGTCGGTGACAGGTCCGCCAGCAGTCCACCTAACCTCCCCCTTTTTGTCGAGCAGCAAAACGTAGGCATCATCAGGTTTTTGAAAATGAACAATGCGCTTGAGGTCTGCCTCCCCGTGGTAGACGACCACGAAGTGGTCCCGTTCACGATCAGGAACGCCACTCTTTCTCGTGCCTGTCCGGGCGGCATCAAGCGACGTGCGGGATGCTGCATGCTGCGGGGCCTTCGTGTCGAAGGCATAAACCAGAACATTCGCGTCCACGGTGCCGGGTTCAACGGGCATCGTCGTAAAGGTCGCGACGATGCAATGAGCCTATGGCTCCGAGGTCCCATTCCGGCAATTCCGGGGCAGGGGGGTGGATGGTGCTTTCAGCCTGAATGAGCCGCAGGACAGTATGCTTCACCAGTTGCTCGGCGTCTGTACCGGCTTTAGTGGCGATCTGCGCAAGCTGCGCTTCCTGCTCGGGCGTGAAATGTACTTCCATGTTTCCAGACTACGAAAACCGGCTCCCGGGCAATGGACAATATCGTCGTAAGCTTCCTGTCAATCGGCTGCACGCGTCCGGTTTCAAGATCGCGATAGCGGCGCTCAAGCATGTCGCGCGTGAAGGCTAATTCATCGAAAACGTCATTACCGCGTCTTGTACAACTTCATCGCTGCGGCGTCCGGTATCCCGCGCCATCAGCAGCGGCTCACGTCAACCTGCATTGTTGTCGTGCTTTTTGCGTGCTCGTCTGAAAAGCAGGCGACGATCATCAGAGGGTAGTGGATGCATCGGCGAGGGCGGACCTCCACGGAAATTCCCGGTAAGATTCTCGATGTGCTCGATAAGTATCTGCACCGTTCCGCGTCGGAAAAGCAGGATCGTCATCGCCACGGCGAACAAAACCACAGGGACATCGTGCCAGCGCATATGCCATCGACAATATCACCCAATTGATCCCCGGTTAGCATCGATGGCTTCTTGGGATGAAACCTCGGCAATGGGGCCGGTGTCATAATCCGCGACAGCTTTGAAGTTGTAGGCGTGAGAAAGAAAGCCGCGCTGGTCCGGCGTAAAGGCTGGATCGCCCTTGGTGAGGCGGAGAAATTCGATGTTAACGCCTTTATGGGTCTTGACCACGCCGAAAACACTCGATGAGGCGGCACTAAAGAAAGGGCGCGCCTTATCGCAGGACGCGGGCTCGTGACTAGCAACTTTGACACTTACATTGCTCTGTGGCGATTGGTGCCTGATGGGGTTCCCATCTTTACCCACAGCAGTAGGCTTTTGCCTGTCCGCTGGAAAGGCCAACCCGCGATTCTGAAAATTGCGGAATCTGAAGAGGAGCGAGCAGGCGGCTTGCTCATGGTGTCGTGGGCAGGCCAAGGAGCCGCGAGCGTGCTGGCCCATGATAGTGACGCGCTTGTTATGGAACGGGCTGAAGGGACAGCATCGCTTGCCGATCTTGTCAGAAATCGAGACGATGACACAGCCAGCCGGATTTTATGCGAAGTAGCGGCCCGGCTTCATTCCCATAAGCATCAATCTCCTTTGAACAGTGTTGTTCCACTTGACCGATGGTTTCGGGAACTGGAACCAGCAGCCGCAAAATATGGCGAGGTTCTAATGGTTGCAGCCGAAACTGCTCGCTACCTTCTCGCTACATCACGAGAGATTGTCATTCTTCACGGTGATATTCATCATGGCAACATTCTGGATTTTGGGTTGCGTGGATGGCTTGCGATTGATCCAAAGGGCCTGAAAGGTGAGCGCAGCTTCGATTACGCCAATCTTTTCTGTAATCCGGATTGTCGCACTGCAACGGCACAAGGCCGACTGTCTCGGCGGGCAAGCATCGTGGCTCAAGTGGCAGGTCTAGAGCGCAGGCGGTTGCTGCAATGGGTGCTGTCCTATGCAGGCCTGTCGGCAGCATGGTCTATCAATGATGGCGAGCCACCAGAAACAGCCCTCACTGTGGCGGAATTGGCCGCTGCAGAACTTGCAAAGACATCACCTGCCACTCCGTAACATGGCAGAAGCACACACAGTCAAATAGCGCTGAAGAAACCCCGCCATTTATCTGTTTCGGGTCGGGGCCGCTCAGTTTATCGCGTTTAGGCTCCTGGGGGTAGGGCCTCCTGCAAGACGCTCAAGTACTCCTTCAAGGTCGCGTCCAGTCGCTGTTGCATGAAGGTCTGAAACGGTTTGAGGTCGTCCCGCATGGAAGCGTGTTGAAGCGTGTCGAGATACGTCTTCCGGTCTTCCGGGCGCACAGCAACGGGCGGGTATCCTTCACGCAGTAAAAGCAGGTTCATCAAAAGCCTGGCGGTGCGCCCGTTGCCGTCCGGAAACGGGTGAATGGCGGCTAATCGGAAATGCGCGTCAAAGCTGCCCGCCGGTGAAGGTTCGGCCTTCGCAAGCCATTCCACGAAGTCCTGCATCAATTGAGGAATTTTCGCCGCGTTCGGCAAGGCAACAGGTGAACCGGCGATGCGGCGCGGAAAGCGGCTGTACATGCCGCCGATTTCGGGCTGGCTGCGGGCGACAATGCGCCGTTGCAATTCGCGCACGGTGTTTTCGTCTATCGGCGTGTCCTTTGCCGCTAGTTCGCGCATCCATAACACGGCATTGTAATGGTCAACCGCCTCTAGATGATCGCGCAGCGGCTTGCCGCCCACGGTAATGCCGTGTTCGATAAGTTCCGCCGTCTCGCGCAATGTCAGCGTGTTGCCTTCAATGGCGTTGGATGTGTAGGTCAGATCAACGTCATAGGATTTTTGCAGGGCGAGCAACGCCTCGCGCGACACTGGGCGAATCGCGTCGAGCCGCTGTTTTTTCGCGGCGATGAGGCCAGAAGCTCAGTCATGACGTTCAATCACTAGCGCAAAGGGCGCGGATGCACAAAACCCGAAACCGCTATGGTTATTGGGGCGTAAAGGACCGTTTTCCCCACAACCGAATCCGACGTAAAAGAGCCGAGTCGTCGGCTGGCAGTGGATGCACAGGTGGTTTACTTCTAGGGCGGAAAAAAAACAATGCGATTACAAGGAAAAGCAGAACGTGCTGTGGACTTAAGAGCTGCTGCATATGTCCTCGAAACAAGTGTAGCGATCATTTGTACGTGATCGGAAGGAGGCTGAACAACAGCGGCGACAGCAAAAAAGTCTATCCATAGCGGCGTTGTGTTCTATCAACTCGCCACGGTCGGCTTGCTCGATGCCTTTTTGAACCCCTGCAATAAACCGGGCCTGATTTTCGAGCATGCGGGCAACAGTCTCTTAAACCAGTTGCTCGGCGTTTTTGCCATTGGCAACGGCCACTTGCTGCAGGCGCGTTTCACTTCGGGCGAGAAATGAACTTCCATCCCTTCAGACTACGGACAAGCGGCATTGCGGCGAGGCTCTGCGTTGCTAGGGACGTTGCACAAATTACCCATTCTGAAACGAGCCGTTCATCAGAGTTAAGGACGGATGCGTTTAATCAGATGCAACAAGAGATCGTCGTCGAGGGTGACTTGATCGCCCTCGCCCAAATAACGATCTTTATACGTGATGCCCAGACCATCGGGGATATAGCCTCTCTTTCCATACAATCTCTGAGCATCGTTGTAGCCGGGGTGTAGACCTACGCCTATACCGACGACATTTGAGCGAGAAGCAATTTGGGCTTCCGCGTGATCTAGAAGTGCTGTGCCAACTCCCTTCTTTCGGAAAGACGGCAGCACGTTGAGGTCTTGGATTTCTGGGATTCTCTGCTGGCCGAACCCTGGGTAAGTCGGCTGCCGATTGATCGTTACATACCCCGCAAAAGCGTTGTTCAGATTTGCCACCCAACACGACCGAGTTCCCGTCGCCTGCTCCGTTAAATAACGGCGAAACAATGATGCCGGCTTAATCCAGCCGATGCAGCTAAAGGCCCGCGCCATTACGTCCGGGTCGGTGCCATCCAGAGAACGAAGGTGAAGCCCGTCCGTCATGCTTCGTCATGATAGGGCAGGGTGACATTGATTGTCCGAAAGTTAACCTTTTTGGGCGTTGCAAAACCCACCCATTGTGAGACGGGCGAAGGCGGTTCGCGCCGGATGATCGAATCCAGACCGTCGATATTCGGAACTCACGATGGGGACGGAATGTTATGACCGATCCCCTCCCCGCACCCTACTCATTCCGTGGCGGGCTGCTTTGGTCCTTCCGGGAGTTGGGGAAATTCAGCATGCCCATCAGGCCAAAGAAGCCGACCCCCAACAACCCGCCGGAAGCGACGAGTCCAAAGACATCAATGGGGTGCAGCGCCTCTACACGCGGCTTGCCCAGATCGTTCAGGAGCTTCATCACTCCCAGCAGCGCAATCACTAAACCGGTAAACCGGCTGCTTTTCTTCAGGTCGGCCCACTTTTCCTTCACAGTTCCCTTGAACATTCACTCTCCTCCGGCCCGCATCCCGGCCCCGAATCATTGTGACAGCCGGGATCGTTTCACCCAGCCTGCTAGTGGAATGTGACCGGCGAGGAAAGCTCGACGGGGCGAATGCGATCGCTGTTCCGCATCGGGAAGTAGCTCATCCGCCGCATCCGCGACCCAAACACCGGGATACCGCTCCGTCAAAACGGTGCCGAGGCCTGTCTGTGCTTCGCGCCTGCGATGGGTCACCGACGACCGATGTGCGGCATGTAACCGTCCTCAACCGGGCCACCGAGGACGCAACATCGTCAACTTTGCGCGTATAGACGGCGTGTTCATCGTGGGTCGCAAACAAAACATAAACATTGCTGTTTGTCATGTCCCGAAACTTACCGTATTTGAAACGGTGCTCGCATAAAGCTCAGTTGTCGCACTCCGGCCCATCAAGTTCCGGGCAGCCTCATAACCAAGCTCATCTGACAATGCACAAGGCGATATACGGCACCAGATTAAACAGCAGAATGGCTACCTCGTAAAAAATGATCCCGGCAAAGCTGATGGCGTCAAATTGCTCGGCTGTCAGACGGAACCAGCTGCTCCAAAGTCGATATAGCCACGCGTGCAGCAAGACGAGCAGCAGGAACCAAACCAAGACAAAGCCGAAGTTGATGACCGTACACCACAGGAGGATATTACGTGTCAGCTCGACGCTCATCAGTGGTCTCCCTTACGCATCCCGGCTTTCAAAGCACTAGCAGCTACGCACAGGTTATCCTAATCAACGCCCTCCTGACGTTTTAGCCAGTTGCAAAAAGGACCATTTTCGAAACACGAACTTTGTCGAGTTTAAATTGTCCCCTAATGAATGTCCGGTAAGTCTTTATCTGCGAGCCCGAAGCCATCGCCGAAGCGCGACAACCGACCAAACCGCCTCAAGGACACCAAACGGCCATGCTCGTTGTAAGAAACCGTAGGCGGAACCGAGGACACAGGAGCACGCAAACAGCAGCACAAACCAGTGGCTGCGGTTTTCGAGCGCGTAGCACACGAGCATTGCAGAAACGGCGAAAAGGCCAAAGAGAGTGATGCCGTCCATCCGGGGAACCTTACCACCCTTCTTAGCTCGGGCGTTTTCCTTGTTGCACAAACTACCCTTTCTGCGACGGACTCATCGAGCATTTTGTAAGGCGTAGAATACAGGCACAGTGCTTACCTCTTCCAGAAACCCTCCATGGCAAGCACGCGTGATATGCGCCCTTTTTCTCGTAACTCTCCTCTGGACACAGAACACTTATGGACAGAAAAGCAGCGATGAAGTTGGCGCCTCGAAAGCGGCGATGCCGACGCTACCCATGCCATCGGGCCCATTTGGGATCGGTCGAATTGGCTACGAATGGATCGACTCCTCTCGTCCTGACCCCTATTCTGCCAATCCTGACGCACACCGCGATTTAATGGTGCATCTCTGGTACCCGGCGCCGCGAACCGATACGGGGAAAGGGCCGTATCTTCCCGGCGCAAAGCAGATGGATGCGAACCCCGAGGTTCAGCGCCGCGTCGGGGATGAGTTTGGAGCCGCTTGGGCACTGATCGTTTCAGGAGACGTCGTCTCTCATGCGGTCGAAAATGCGCCGGTCGCAAAGTCGCCCAAAAGTTTTCCTGTCGTGCTCTTTTCGCATGGCTTGGGGGGCATAGATTTTGCATACACATCATTGATTGAAGACCTCGTCAGCCACGGATATGTCGTTGCATCCATCGAACATACGTACACGGCAATGGCGGTTGTATTTCCGAATGGCAGAGTTGTCCCGTTCCATCAGGAAGCCGACCCGGTAGGCCTCACACCCCAGCAACGATTTCAACGCATGGAAGCTTCAGCCGGACTTGCGATCGCCCAGGGCGCTCGTGACGTGGTGTTCGTGCTGAGCAAGCTGACACAGATGAATGGCCAAAAGGCGCATGCATTCGCTCTCGCTGGAAGACTTGACCTTAACCGCGTAGCGGCAATGGGGCACTCTTCTGGAGGAGCATTTGCAACACTTGCATGTCAGATGGATCAGCGTTTCAAAGCGTGTATAAGCCTCGACGGAGCGCTACCGCCCGTCGCCGCATTTCCCGAGTACGGCAAAGGATTTACCCAGCCTGTTCTCCTTCTCGAAATTGACCACTCCGGCCAGCGGAGAGGCTTTGATGCCGCGCAGGAGGCAGAATATATGAAGAAGAAGGAAGCTCAACTCAATGCCTGCCCTATCGGCAGTTACGATATCGTATTGAAATCCCCGGGCCTGAATCACGGAAGCTTTAGCGATGTCCCTCTTCTGTTTGCAAGCGGCCATAAGAAGGAAGCTGACGATGCGCTTTATAACTTGCGCTCAACCGAGGCGTTTACACGCTCTTTCCTCGACAAATATCTACAGCATGATATCGGCGGGTTGTTGAACGATGCGTCTGAATATCCAGACACAGTCATCACGCGCTATGGCCGCTTGCTGTCCCGGTGATTTCGACACCAACGCTGACCTCCAATCGCTACGCTCATAACTCCGATTGCGCGATCAGAGCCGCGAGCGCAGCGACCGGAGTCAGCTATCAGAGCCGCGAGCGCAGCGACCGGAGCAGTAACGATATGACCGGGACAGCCCACTAGCCGCTTACTTTTTCTCGTCCTTGTGTTCTTCGCGCGCAGGAGGCGTGCCATGCTCCGGCTTCGACTCTGCCGGTCGGGCCTGCTCGCGCTCGCGAGGCTGCGTCCGCTCCTCAGTTCGAGCCGGCGGCGGAGTGGTACGAGCCGGAGCCGGTTGCGTCCGTTCTTCATAATTCGGCGCCGCCGGCGTGTTGCGAGCCGGAGCGGGTTGGGTTCGTTCGTCAGCACGCGGTTCCGGCGCAGTACGCGCTGGCGCAGGCTGGGTCCGTTGATCGTAGGCCGGCTGCGGCGTGTTGCGGGCCGGTGCCGGTTGTTGGGTTCGCTCGTCGTAGCGAGGTTGAGTAGTCGTATTCCGGTCGCCGTAGCGGGCGTTCGGTTGGTTCACTCCCTGGCTCAGGTTCGGAGGTGCGCCGTGCGTGCGCGGAGGTTGCGCCGGCTGCGCGGCCGGTTGCGCCCCGGGTGCTTGGTGCGCCACCTGCGGCTGGGTAGTAGGGCTTGGATAACCGGGCCGATTGACCGGCTGGCCCTGAGTTCCCGGGCGATTCAACGGCTGGGCCTGAGTTGCGGGCTGAGTTGCGGGTTGACTTGCGGGACGAGCTGCAAACGCCGGCGCGTTGCCGACCCGCTGTCCCGGACGCACCGCCACCGGCTGTGCAGCAGGAGCTTGCCGCACCAGCGCGACAGGACGCACCTGCGGCGCTACTGCCTGATGCATGGCTACATAATTGTGGGGCTGGCCGGCGTGCTGCTGCAAATAGGCTTGTCGCGCGGCGAAGGGAGCGGGAGCCGCAGGCGGTGTCGCGCGAGCGACCACCTGGCGTTGCATCAATTGCGCCGGAGGCCGAGCGGCAGGTCTGCCCAGGCTAGGCGCTACCGCCATCCGGGTCGGCGCGACCGCGGGCGCAACCACCACACTCTGATGAATATTGTTGAGGATGGTGGGCTGGTTCACCACCACCGAGGTGCGGTTCACCGGGCGGCCGCCGGCCAGGTCTTCCTGACGCATCGCTACCACAGCATTGGGAGCGCGCGAGTTGACAAACGTCTGGTTGTAAACCGTCTTATTGACATAGACCGTGTTGTAAACATTCGTGATGTTTACCTGATTCACGACGCGGGTATTGTAAACGTTCACGTGCTCGAAATAACCGCGGCTGACGGCGTAGCTGGGCGTGTATACTTCGCCCCAACCAAGCGGCACCCAGCCGACCCCAGACCCGATTGACAACCCGATACCGAAGTGCGATCCGCCGAACCAGGCGACCATGGCGGGCGCATACATCGGGCGCACCACCGGGCCTCCGTAGCCGACGCCAATCGGTCCTGGAGCCCAGCCCCACCGCTCGTGCCAGTACACCCAGCGGCCGTAATGAAACGGCGCGAAGCCCCAGGGTGCGTCATCCACCCAGGTCCAGCCCCACGGTTCGATCCAGGCCCAGTGTCCGTAATGATAAGGCGACCAGCCTACCGGTACGCTGCTCGGATACCAGACCTCGCCATAATCCTGACTTTGATTCCAGGTGCCGTAGTCATCCAGATCTTCGTTGCCGATCATCGTGGGAGGAACATATCTCGCCGACTCGCGGCTCGACTCGCGATTGTCGCGCTGTGCACACCAGTTGTCGAAAGCGTCGGGTTCGGGCGCACCCTCGATGTCGTAGGCCAGTTGATCCGTGCCCGATAGATTGGCGCTATTGCCGGGGCTCAACGTGAAGGCTTGTCCGCCGCCGGTCACTTGCGCTTGCCCGTCCCGAACGGAAACAAACGTGGTGTTCGCATTGGGATCCACGTGAATGCGATACACGCCGTCGCGCAACAGGTTGATGGCCGCGTTCGGAGTATCCACTTCAAAGCTCTGATCCGGCGCGATGTCGTGAATGCGGAAGTACATGTCGCCTTCGGTGAGTTTCAACTGAGCCACCTGGTCGTTCAGATTTAGAAAACCGAAACTGGTGTACTGACCCATCCGCATCACGGCACTGTCCAACTGCAATTCCGCAACGGCCTTGTCGTCCGTGTATAAATAATCGCCGGTTGTGAACGGCCGATTAACCGCGGCAGGCGCCCAATCGTCTACGCCCGCCGGCTCCATCGAAACAGTGCCGTTAATGTAATTCAGTCTGGCAACGCGAGACGGAGGATCTTGCTGCGCCCAAGCGGCCAGCGAAAATAGTGCGCAAAATATGACAGCAAAAGAGAACTTCTTATTCATGATTGTTTTGCACCATCGAGTGGTGGCTGTCCCCTCTCCTGCTTGATAGATGTGAGGCGGAATTTTCCGGTTTCTGAAGTCGCCGGTACGGGGCGTTCCTGAACCCAAATTAATAGCTTGCGGTGAACGCTCGCTTCACAAACGGGTGAAGGTGACCAGAACTGGCCGAAATCCACCAGCTTGGTGCTGTCGTGGGGGGCAGATTGTCAAGGTGCAAGCAGGCCGACCGCCGATCGGCCGCGTTCAGTTCAAAAAACGCAAAAATATTTTCTCTACTCCTTTCACCCACTTACGCCTATCTGCGGCCATCATCGGAACGTGCCCGCCGCCATACTCGCGTGTGGAAGCACCTGATGCAAGACAAACAGCCCGGCCAGCACAGCGACGGCGACCTCGCTGCCATCCGCCGCCGGTGGATGGAAAAGTACCTGCCTCAGAACGCAGATCAATTGCAGCTCATTGAAAGCCTGATCGCCCAGGACTGGGTCGTCTGGCGCACGCATCGCGACATGGTGGATGCTTGCGGCGAAATGGCCGACTCCGCGCCTTCGTTGAAGGATCGCGATCCGGGCACTATCAAACGATTCGCCACCGCGCAGCGCCTGCACGCAACGGCATTGCGCGTCTTATCCAAATTGCGAAAGGAAGCCGAGGTTCATCTCATGGATCCAGAAGTTCGAAGAGGACTCAAAATCAAGCACGACGTCGCTGAGGTTCAGCTCCAGAGGGAGAAGTTCGCGTTTGACCAGGAACGCAGCGCGGCCGAGTCGGCAAAAACTCCGCAGGCATCGAAACTCTCGTTCAATCCCGCGCTGAAGTCCGTCAAACCCGCCGCGGAGCCTCTCAAGAAATCGCAGGTTCTGTTTCAGGGACAGCGCCATAAGAAAAAACAGCGCAAAATACATCGGCTTGAACAGTGGATTGAGGTCCGGATTCTCGACGGCAAAACTGTTACCACGCTCTATCCTTCCAACGAAAAGTTGATCAAAGACGGGCAGGCGATGTGGCCCGCGCCGGAGCTGGTGTACCGCCGCATCAATTTTCCCGACGGCATCCCCGAGGAGTATCGCTGGACTTCGGCCACCACAACCGAACAGGAGCTTAAGCGAGGCGGATGCGGCATCCAACGCATGACCGTAGACACCTGGCTGGAAGTGATCGAACATGAAAAATTGCGCGAAGACGGTCACATCGGCCCCACCGGCGTCGGCAATTTACCGCGTCCGATGGAAACCGGCGGCTGCGAGTGTCCCACCTGCAGTCATAATCGCGCCATCCTCGACGCCCGCGGCACTTGAACGCGGTGAATTCGACATTCCCGTGTGGGGCGGGCCCGCGGCCTGCGGCGGCCTCGCAGGCCGCCTAATTCCAATCAGCCCTTCACCCTCTGTACACTGGGAACATAATCTGGGCGTGGTGCTCTCGGCGATGAAAATTTGTTATCTCGACGCGTTCTCCGGCATCTCCGGCGATATGACCGTCGGCGCGCTCGCCGATGCTGGAGCCGATTGGAACGCGCTCGAATCCGCGCTGCGCAGTCTCAACCTCGAGGCCTCGTTCCGTCTTGAGAAAACAAAACGCAAAGGCATTGCCGCCAGTAAGTTTTCAGTTGACTTCGCTGAACAGAAGAAACATCGTCATCTGCCTGCCATCGAGAAGATTATCAGCGCTGGAGCCCTTTCCGACACAGCTCGTAGCAACGCTCTCGCTGTTTTCCGCCACCTCGGAGAAGCGGAAGCGAAATCGCACGATGTGTCGGTTGCGAATGTCCACTTTCACGAGGTCGGCGCTGTCGATTCCATCTGTGACATCGTGGGAGCTTGCGTCGCATTGGATCTGCTCGGGATTGCGGAAGTACGCAGCTCGCGCATCAACGTCGGCAGCGGCACTGTCGATACGGAACACGGAGTGCTACCCGTACCGGCACCCGCGACGGCGGAGCTTTTGAAAAACAAACCAATCTATTCCGCTGGACCCGAAGTGGAGCTGACGACTCCCACCGGTGCTGCGCTCGTCACCACACTTGCAAAAGGCTTCGGCGCGTTGCCACCGGTTCGCGTGCTCGCGCAAGGCTTCGGCGCAGGCGACAAAGATTTTCCTTCGCAGGCCAATGTGCTGCGCGCCCTGATTGGCGAATTGACTAGCGCCGCCGAGTCGACGACTGTTAGCGTCATCGAGGCCAATATAGACGACTCCACTCCTCAGCTTCTCGGGTACGCCATGGAGCGCCTGTTCGAGGCAGGCGCTCTCGACGTTACGCTTACGCCGCTGTACATGAAAAAGAACCGCCCGGCATCGCAGATTACTGTGATCGCCGCGCCCGAGCTCTCCGAGTGCATGTCGGGCATCCTGTTTGCCGAAACGACTACCCTGGGACTTCGAATCACTCAAGCAGAGCGCCGGGTTTTGGCGCGCTCCATCACTGAAGTGGAGACCAGGTACGGCCGCGTCCGCGTGAAGCATACGGCCGAAGGCGCATTCTCTCCCGAATACGAAGACTGCCGCAGCCTTGCGCAAGCGAACGGAGTACCGTTGCGCATTGTCATGGCCGAAGCGAGCGCGGCCTTCCGCAAACTGAATTCCTGACCCTAACGCACGATGAGCAAAGGCAAGTACTACCTCACAACACCCATCTACTACGTCAACGCAGCGCCGCACATTGGGCACGCGTATACGACGATCGCGGCAGAAACGATTGCGCGATTCAAGCGCATGCTCGGCTACGACGTCGTGCTCACAACCGGGACCGACGAGCACGGAACCAAGGTCGAACGCGCCGCCAAGGCCCAGGGTAAATCGCCCGAAGAGTTCGTCACGCTCATCTCGAACGAGTTCCGTTCGCAATGGCAAAAGCTCGACCTGCGCATCGATCGTTTTCAGCGCACGACCGCGGCCAATCACGCCCGGCTGGTGAATCGCCTCTTCGAAGCCTGCAAACAGAACGGCTACATCTACAAGGGGTCCTATAAAGGTCTATACGCGGTAGTGAGTGAGGAGTTCGTCAACGACGCCAAGCCCGGCGATATCGATCCCGAGACCGGTAAGCCGTACGAAGAGGTTACAGAGGAGAATTACTTTTTCAAATTGTCGGAATTCACCGGCCGTCTGCTCGAGTTGTACGCCGCAAACCCGAATTTTATCCAGCCCGAAATTCGCCGCAATGAAGTCCTCGCCTTTGTAAAGAAAGGTCTTACCGATCTGTCCATCACCCGAACCAGCATCAAATGGGGCATTCCGGTCGAAGCCGATCCGTCGCACGTCTTTTATGTTTGGTTCGACGCGCTGACTACCTATATGAGCGCGGTGGAAGGTGCGAATCTCTGGCCCGCCGATCTTCACCTGATCGGCAAAGAAATTCTGCGCTTTCACTGCGTCTATTGGCCCGCATTCCTGATGGCCGCCGGATGGGAGCTCCCCAAGTGCGTGTTTGCGCATGGTTGGCTGCTCTTTGAGAACGACAAGATGAGCAAGACGCGTGGAAACATTGTGCGTCCGGGGCCGATCTCGGACGTCATGGGCGTCGACGCTTTGCGCTATTTCCTGTTGCGCGAGATTGTTTTTGGACAGGACGGCAGCTTTAGTTTCGATGCGCTGGTCGGCCGTTACAACTCCGACCTGGCTAATGGTCTCGGCAATCTTGCGAGCCGCACGCTCAACATGATTCAGCAATACCGGGACGGTATCATCCCGGGCTCGGAGGGCGACTCTTCCATCGCCCAGCTAGCGAACCGCGCTGCCGAATCGGCCGTCGCGGCCTACGAGGCCTTCAACTTTTCGCAAGCGCTGGAACACATCTGGACCATCATCTCGGCCGTGGACAAGTACATCGTCGAGCACGCCCCATGGAAGCTCGCGAAAGAACAATCCGGCCAGGCTCAGAAAGCTCTCGACGACACGCTCTACACTGCTGCCGAAGCACTGCGGCTTGTTTCGGCGTTGGTGAGTCCGGTGCTGCCGCATTCAGCTCAGGCGATCTGGAATCAGCTCGGTTTTTCGGAGCCTGTAGAAAACATTGCAGCGGAAGATCTCGTCTGGGGACGCCTGCAGCTCGGACAGAAAATCGGTGCGATTGCGGCCGTATTTCCGCGCCTCGATCTGAAACCTACGATTCAAAAAATGCAGGAACTCGAAATTATTGAGAAGGACAGACAAGCCGCACTCATGGGGCAGGCCCGTGCGAACTACATCTCCATCGATGACTTTGCGAAAGTTGACCTGCGCGTCGGCGAAGTGAAGTCCGCAGAGCCGGTGAAAGGCGCCGACAAGCTGCTGCACTTGAAGGTCGATATCGGAGAAGCGGAGCCGCGCACCATCGTTGCCGGCATCGCCCTCGCATACAAACCCGAGCAGCTTATTGGCCGCAAAATCGTGATTGTCGCGAACCTCGAACCTCGGAAACTACGCGGGCTCACCTCACAAGGCATGATCGTGGCCGCCAGCCTCGAAGGCGGCTCGCCCGTCCTTGCCGGATTTCTCGAAGACGTTCCCGTCGGCGCCCGCCTGAAATAACGTGGACCTGGTTGACTCTCACTGTCATCTCGATGACAACCAGTTCAATACCGATCGCGACGAGGTCATCGACCGTGCTCGCGCAGCCGGTCTGAAATACATGCTTGCCATCGGCACGGGCGATGGCCCGCCCGATCTCGAAGCCGCCGTGCGTCTCGCTGATCAGTATCCGTTCATTTACGCGACCGTCGGCGTTCACCCGAATGACTCGCTCAAAGCCACGGAGGATAGCTTCACTAAGCTCCTTGCTTTGCTCGAGCATCCTAAGGTGAAGGCCATCGGCGAAATCGGTCTCGACTATCATTGGGGCGTTCCGAAAGAGGCGCAGCTACCTGTGTTCATCCGCCAATTGCACGTCGCAGCCCAAGCCCGTTTACCGGTCGTGATTCACACGCGCGACGCCTGGGACGACACCATTTCGGTGCTTCGGGAGCATTGGGCTCCCACGGGATTGCCGTGCGTGATGCACTGTTTTACCGGCAATTCAACTCAAGCTCGTGAGTGTTTGGACATGGATTTCTATCTGGCTTTCGGTGGCGTCGCGACCTTTCCGAAAGCTGAGGAGATCCGGGAAGCCGCGCGCGACACACCTATCGATCGCCTGCTGCTGGAAACGGACTCGCCTTATCTCGCTCCCGTGCCCTATCGCGGCAAGCGCAATGAACCTGCGTACGTCGCCCACACTGCCCCTGCCATTGCAACGGCGCGCGGCGTGGCGGTAGAAGAGCTCGCGGCCGCAACTAGCGCAAACTTCGAGCGCCTTTTCCGCATCGGGTCTGCGCCAGCCTCAAGCTAAACTGAGGATTCGCATGTTCACTAAACTCCGGCAGTCGATCACGGCTCGCGAGGCGTTCAGTCT
The DNA here is from genome assembly GCA_963842195.1 of uncultured Acidobacteriaceae bacterium. Classification (GTDB taxonomy): domain Bacteria; phylum Acidobacteriota; class Terriglobia; order Bryobacterales; family Bryobacteraceae; genus Bog-105. The sequence continues at coordinate 198,824 of CAWJFN010000009.1, read as the reverse complement.
TGTCGAGAGCGATTTGCAGGAAGTTGAACGTGTGATTTCTGTCGAATCCGTGGCTTCCGTCGACGCGATTACGACCATAAATCAATACCTGCAGGCAGGAGGCGGAAAACGGCTCCGGCCTGCCCTGGTGCTGCTGGTGAACCGCCTTTTCGGAGAATCCACGGAGTGCGCGCGTCATCTTGCTGCCATCGTCGAGATGATCCACACGGCAACACTGGTGCACGACGATGTCATCGACTATGCGAAAACGCGTCGCGGCCGCCCGTCGACCAATGTCGTCTGGGGAAACCATACGTCTGTTCTCGCCGGCGACTGGTTGTATATGCAAGCCTTCCTGGTCGCCGTCCGCGAGCGCAATTTCCACATCCTCGATCTCCTGATCACCCTCACGCAGATGATGGTCGAAGGCGAACTGCTGCAGCTGGAACGTCTGCACCGCATCGATATCAGCGAGGCCGACTACATGGAGCTCGTCGATCGCAAAACTGCCAGCCTGTTCTCAGCCTGCGCGTCGTTGGGCGCCAGTGCGGCGGCGGCGGACGAACAGAGCGAATGCAAGCTGGCCGAATTCGCCTGGAACCTCGGGATGGCCTTTCAGCTGGTCGATGACATCCTGGATTTCACATCCACGGAAAAGATCCTGGGCAAGCCGGCCGGCAACGATCTGCGGGAGGGCAAAGTCACCTTGCCTCTGGTGTACGCACTCAGGAGCGCATCCGCCGACGAACGCAAGGCTGTCCAGACCGTGCTTGCGGATGGCAACTACGAGCAGGTGCCCTTCATGCGCATTCTGCAGATCCTGGAAACGCATGATGCGGTCTCGCGCGCATACGAACGTGCGCACGCCTTTACGCAGAAATCACGAGCGCTGATTGCCGAGTTCCCGGAGTCGCCGGCCCAGCGTGCTTTGCACGCCATCACCGAACTGGTTACAGAGCGCGACGCCTAAGTTCCTGTCAAAATGGGTGGTGACTTCTTCTTAGCGCCCATTCCCGCGACCACCTGAGCGTGATTGACCGCTGCGGTTAGCGACGCGCCTCCAATGCTGTTACCGATCAGCGTAGGCAGCAGGTAGCCCCAGGCGACCGCGCCCCAACTCTTGGCTCCTACCATAACCAGGAAGAGCACTTCAACGGACCCTGCGATGATGTGCGTCAGCCCCGCCAAGCCGACCGTGTAGGTCAAGATGCTGATGATCAGGACGCGGTCCGAGTCGGTCGCGGCCAGCATCCAGACCACCATCGCGATTAGCCAGCCGGCGAAGATGCCACGCAGCAGCGCTTGCCCGAAGGTCACATTTGCCGCCTCGAGACCAAGCGCCAGCATGGCGGCTTGAATTTTGGGCTGGAACATCGGCGTGTTCCCCGCCACCCAGGCAAAGATGTGCGCTCCAGTAAGATTGGCAACCAGCACCACCGTCCACAGGCGCGCAACGCTTACCAGAGCGGCGAGGCTGCGCCGAGTCAGCAGAGGAATGATTGCGGTCAGGGTGTTCTCTGTAAAGAGCTGCTGCCGCCCAACAATGACGATGAGAAACCCGACTGGGTACCCGAGCCGGACCAAGATGGTTCGCCAGGGTGCGTTGGGCAGATAAGCGTAGAGTAACGCCTGTGCGACCAGTGAGAACCCCATCGAGAGCCCCGCGGCCAGACCCGACCAGGCCAGCGCCGAGACGGGGCGATTGAGCTCTTCCTCCCCGTCATGTCGAATCGCCTCATGTACGACGACCGCGCTGACGGAGGTGCGGTCCTGAGCTTCCTGTTGCTGCTTTTCGGTCAATTCCGGCGTAACCAGATCCGGTTCCGGCTCGCCGCCTTCAATGAACACTTCGCTCAAACGCAGTTCCTCCGCACCGTTTGAGGCGACTGACAGCGGACTTTGAACCAGAAGAATTTACCCGGAGGCTACTTCAGATCGGGGCGTAAGCGCTTCACTTCGAGGAGCAGCGTGGGGACGTCATGCGAAACAAGAACGTGGATGGCCATTTTGGCTGCGTCCGAGCCGTCGGGGAATTCCAGCAGATATTGTTCAGCCAGCTTCCAGCGAATCATGATCGCTTGAAGCGCGCTGCTATCCAGGGGTTCACCCGCGATTCCGGCTGCCGTCATGCACTAATTGATTCGTAAGTCGCGTGAGTTTGTACACATTTACCGACAACGGAGAGAAGAATCCGAAGCCTACTGTGACACATCACACAGTCGCGGTGTGGGTCCTTGGTACTTCGAGATCTTGCAGGAAAACAAAGTAATAACCGCCGGCCCAACGTACCCGAACCGTGCGTTCGTTGAAGCCTTCTCCGCAGATCTGGACTTCGGCGCCGGTAGGCAATTGAGTAATCATTCCGAGCCGGGTTTCACCGGCTCCGTCGGGCGGTAATAACTGTATTGCTGCAATATTTTTGGCGAGCGTTTGGGCGCGCTCTTCGCTCCTGTGGCAGCTGGGAACATCAAAACCCCGCGCGTTAATCATGACCCGCTCCGTCATCAGCTAATACCATTTCGAGTGTACTAAAACTTCGTGTGCTTGATAGCTAGTGTTACAACTAGCAAAGTAAGATAAGCTACGCGTCGGCATGACACCGGACCTCGCACCGGGAAGCGAATAGTTCAAGAATTCCTAGAGGCTACGCTGGATTTGGATTTAAATATAGCGCGCGCAGATAAGAACTTAATGACAATGAACAAACCGGAGCTCATTATTTGAGCAATGACATAAGGGATTTTAACAGCTTCTACGAGCGTTGTATAGAAAATCCAGTCACCAACTCGAATTAAAGCCATACTCAACGCAAATTGCAAATAACCGGCCATTAAGCCCCGGCCGGGTTCAGTCGAAAAGACTACCCACCGGCACATGGCAAAACCCATTGTCATTTGTAACCACATCACCGGCAGATAGGCCGCAGGCTTGGGCCAGTGGCACAGCTCAATCAGCAGAACGTTGAGGCCGATGGCAAGCGCAAATCCTGGAAGCCCGGACAATCCAAAGCGGAGGAATGCAGCGATGTCATGGACAGTGATCCGGGTCATGGGTGGGGCTGAAGGTTCGATAGAAGTTGCTTGCCGCCACTTCGTCCGACAGTGTAGAGATGCTGAGCGCCGACCAACTGCTCCAAGTGCTCGCGTTTTTCATCGTAGGTGACGAGGAAGACCTGCCCGGTCTGATTCCAGAGACGCACAAACTGGGCATCGTCAATGAAGACATGGGGAGCAGTTAGCGCGTACGAACCATACTCCAGGTTGTTAACGCGGCCATTTAGAAGCAATGGCTGATAGTCCGAATAGAAGGGTATGGCCGAAAAATCGTAGTATTCACCATTGAAGATCAAGGTTGCGCGAGGAGACTGATTCAACTTGTTTGCCAGCGCGAAAGAGGACAGGTAGGGGTCGAAAGTGACCAGCGCCAGCCGAGCCGCCTGGAAGAACAGCGCCAGCATCACAGCCACTCCAAAGTATTGGCGCTTACGATCAGACTGCCAGAGAGCTACGGCCCCGACGAAAAATGCCACTGCGGCCAGCAGCAACGGCACTTTCAAATAGGCAAAGGCGGCGAAGGTCAGGTCGGTCATATGGCCGAGCGCGAGTGTGTAGACGTCAGGATTCTTGCTCAGCGCGTCCGCGATATCGCCCGGAGTGGGCAGCGCTCGAACGCGAATGATGAGAGCTGAGCAGATGAGGCACGCCGCCGCCGCAATCGCGCCCGCAAGACGCGCCGCCACTGTCATGCGTTTGCCTTCGCAGGTCATGGCGGCTCCGGTGAGAATTGCAATGGCCGGATACAGCGGCATCGAATAGTATTCCTGGGTGGTGGAAAACGTAAAGAAGGTCAGGATCAGTGCGATCCAGATCACGCACAGGAGATAGAGCTTATTCACTTTGCCGGTGGCGTGAAATTTGATGCGACGAAGCCCAATCCAAAAGAAGCTCCAGGGGAAAAACCAGACGATGTGATACAGCCAGAACCATAGCCGGGGCACGGTGTTGTAGTCGCGCGGCCAGCGGCCGTTAGTGAAACGCAAGAACTGGTCGTTGATGAAGTAAAACCAGAAGAAGCCATGAAACTTGTAGCCGAAGTGCGGGTCGGCATGCAGAGTCCAGTCAAAGTACGGCGGATTGCGGACAATGGCCAGGACGTGCCAGGGCACAGCGATTGCGAGAAACACGACTGCGCCGGAGAAGACATGGAGTTTGCTCCAGGTTTGCTTACGAAAAAGCTGCCCAGTAGCAAGCAGGTACGCCGCCGAAATGCCGGCCGGAAAGACGATCCCGATCAAGCCTTTCAGCAGAACGGCGCACCCCATCGCCGCCCAGCTCAGGTAAATCCAGCGCGCAGCATGAGGCCCCTCATCTTCCGCGGCACGTAAGAGTCCCCATAGAGCCAGCGTGATGGCCAGCGTAAGAATTACATCGGGAATAACGATACGCGTGAATAGAAAGAGACCGATGGAGGTGGAAAGAACCAGCCCGGCGTAGAACCCTTCGCGCTCGGCTCCGGCCCACGCTGCTATTCGATAGACGAGCAAACAGAGCAGGATTACCGCCAGTGCATTCGGTACACGCGCAACCCAGTCGTGCACTCCTAAGATTGAGTAGAGGGTTGCGGTGATCCAATACTTCAGCGGCGCCTTTTCGAGGTAAGCAACTCCATCAAGGTGTGCCGTGACCCAATCGCCGCTACGCAGCATGGTCTTGGCGATTTCGCCCTGGGTAGCATCGACATCATCCATCAGATGCGGCGGGCTGATTGTACCGATGAGGAAAGTTACAGCGGCAAAGGCTGCAATGGTGAGACGCCTCAAACCTGGGAGTACCCAGCCGGGCTGAGAATCAGGTTGGTGATGTTACTAACAATGGATTCGTAGCTATACTTTGGGTCACTGGTGAGCTTTTTCCAATCCGGATCGGACGAGAAAGCTTTCCATTTGTCGTTCATCTCGGCGATATCGGGGAAGCTGAGCATGTAAGTAAGGTTCGGCAGCCGCGGGCCAACCAAGGTATCGCCGTAGAACACCTGCCAGAAGCCTGCCTTCTGGAAGATATCGAACTCGCCGTTATGAAACATTTCGACCTTGCGTACATGATCCTGATTGCTCGGGCTTTCGTAGGTGCGCAGTTGAAACACTCGCTTGCCTTTTTGTGCTGTGACGGGTGGAACTGTCAGCCTGGGATGTCCTTCGAAGGCAATCATCAACGAACTTTCTGCGCGGACGAAGGCGGGTTCCTTTGCCGGCGCGTTCCAGAAGGGAGCGGCAGTCTTCAAGAATTGCTCGTCCCGGGCAAGGTGCAGTTCCGCCGTCACGAGAGTTTCCGCCGACGGGCCGGGTAAGAGAACGTACAAGGTTGGGGTCTCGGGACCGATGTCCAGGTTGAAGACTCCCACGGGTGAGATGCCAAGCCGATTCAACGCCGGAATGAAAGCCTGTTCCAGGTAGTCGTGGGTGAGCTTTGTCTGCTGGCCCGATTCGAGCCGGTATTTTCGCAGCTCATAGTATTCACGTCCAGCAGAGTTCGATTTGTCTTGAGCGAGCGCGTTCCGACCCGCCTCGAGTGAGAGCGCTGTTCCGGCCAGCGATGATGTAAGAAATTGACGTCTGCGCACAGGATGCCTCAATTGGATTCTATCGAGGCGTGTCCTGATTCGTATTTTCTAGCGCGCACAACGCCCAGCCAAGCGGGCTGTGCGCTTCGTTGGGGTCGCTTACGCTCCCGGCTCAGAATCAAGGTTTGTCTACTCTGAGCGCAGGGCCTGCGTTACGTCCACGCGGGCGGCGCGTAAGGCCGGCAGCGCCGAGGCGACCACCGCAGCCGTCAGCAGGATGATCGCGGACCCGATGGCCGGTATGGCGCCGGGCATTTTCACATCCTCGACGTAACTGGCGGCAAGGCGAGCCAACACGAACCCGAGCACCGCGCCGACCAGCACACCGGTGGTGGCCATGATCGCGCCTTCTGCGATGACGCCCGTCAAAAGATTACGCGGCTGAGATCCAATGGCCAGGCGGATACCGAACTCCCGGGTGCGACCGCTTACCGAGAAGGCCAGCACGCCTGCCACGCCCACGATGGCGATGGCGAGGGCAACCGCCGCAAAGCCGCCGAAAACCAAGGCGTTCAGACGGTTTGGCGTGAGCACTTCGGCGCGAATGTCCTCAAGCGTAGCCGCGTGCTCGACGGGCTGTTCGGCTGACATCTTGCGGACGATCTGCGTGATGGGCGAGACGAGCGCGTACGGGTCGCTATGCGTGTGAACGAATAAGCGCCCACCGAAGACGTTTTCCTGGCCAAACGGGTTGTAAACGATCATCGCCGGGACCGGAACTACGTTCTCGTCATCCACATCGGCAGCAATGCCGACGATACGCCGCGGGCCGGTGCTGACACCGACAAACTTCATCACCGGGTCCGTCCACATGATGTGGCGGTTGAGCGCATCCTGACCCGGGAATACTCTGCGAGCAAGACTCTGGCTGACGATGACAACCGGCTCGCTGCCGCGGCGATCGGCGTCAGTGAAATCGCGTCCTTCGACGATGGGCACGCCGAGTGAGGCGAAGAAGCCTGGCGAGATATTGCGGAAGCGCGCGCGCGGATCCTGTTCGCCTGGCCCGTGCACATGACCTTCCCCCGTGAACTCGAACCCGGGACCGAAACTGCCAGCATCCCGCCAGGGAACAGTGGTTCCGATGGAGACGTTATCGACCTCCGGAAGCTGTTTGATCCGCCGCACGGTTCCTTTGTAGAAGGCAACGACCTGATCGGGGTTCCGACCGTACTCCATGATGGGGACGTTCAGCGCAAGCACGTGATGCATGTCGAAGCCGGTCTGTGTTGCCTGCAATGAGAGAAGCGTCTTCACCAGCATGCTCGCTCCGGCCAGCAGAATGAAGGAAGCAGCGATTTGTGTCACGGCGAACAGCCGGAGACGCCGGCTTGTACTTCCGGTAATGCGCAAGCTGCTGCCTGCAAGACCGATGCCGTGCGAAGCTCCGGCGGAAGGGAGGCGTGGAACAAAGGCCAGGAGGACCGCAGCCACGATGGCGAGGCCTGCGCCCACCCAGAGCATGCTGGAATCGACCGTAAGGTCGAGTGCGCGCACGGAGAACCGGGACGCGTAGCGGGCGAGCACAGCGACCATAGGACGCGCGCTCAACACGCCGAGCAAGGCCCCGACACCGCAGAGCAGCAAACTTTCGGCAAGCAGGGTGCGGCGCAGCACAGCACTGCTTGCGCCCAGAGCAGCGCGAACGGCGAGCTCGCCTTCGCGTCGAACGGTGCGCGCAAGGATGAGATTCGCGACATTCGAGCACGCAATCACAAACATGAGAGCCGAAGCCGCAAGCAGCACCCAAAGGACGGTTTTGGCGCGCGATGTGATCTGGTCCCGAAGCTGCACCGCGCCGATTTTAAAACCCGCGTTCGCGGGGTATGCCTCGGGATGCTGTTTCATCATGGAGGCGTGGACAGCGCGCAATTCGGCGCGCGCCGACTCGAGGGTTTCACCGGGCGCGAGGCGGCCGAACAACTCCGTCATGCGGTGCACGCGTCCGTCGACCATGGTTGCCGAGAGGTGATGCGGACTAGTGACAACATTGGCGATGATTTCCGTGTCGGCGGGATAGGGAACTGCCGGCTGGAGCACGCCCACGACGGTGGCCGAGCGTGTGTCAAGTCTTATGGTCTTGCCAATCACAGCGGGATCGCTCTTGAGCGAGGTTGACCAGAAACGATAGGTCAATACGGCTGCGCCGGCAGCGCTGGGACCGTCGTCGCGTTTGTCGAGCAGCCGTCCGAGCAGCGGCCGAAGTCCCATAACCTTGAAATAGGACCCGCCGACGACTCCGGCGCGTACCTCGCGCGGGCGGCCGAGGCCGACCATGGTGAATCCAATAGTGGAGAAATCACCGAACTCGCTGAGCGTTTTGGCGCGGGCGCTGATGTCGCGGATCTCGGGCATGGAGAACGCGACGTCGTCGGCTCCGATACCAGGCGCGCTCTGGCGGATGTAGATCAGGCGATCCTCGTCGCGGTTAGGAAGCGGCCGTAGCAAAACTCCACGGACAAGACTGAAGATTGCGGCGTTTGCGCCGATGCCGAGCGCCAACGTGAGTACGACCGTAATGGTCAGGCCCTTGGTGCGGGTCAACGAGCGCAGACCGAACTTCAGATCGTGCAGAAAAGTGACGATGCCATCGAAGATGGTGGCTCGCGGATTTTCATTGCTTGCGCTCATGCTTGTTTATACCCACTCACCGGAGCGCATCAGCGGCTCGGCAGTTCCGGTGCTGAGGATACCATCCACATCCATGCTGCCCGAGCCGATCATCCAGTCCACATGTATCAGGCTATCGTTGGCGCCGCGCGCGGCAAGTTGCTGGCCATCGAGGGTGTCGGCGTCGCGCAGACAGGTGCTATATGCCTGGCCCAGCGCGATGTGGCTGGCGGCGTTCTCGTCGAATAAGGTGTTCCAGAACAGCATTCCGCTCTGCGCGATAGGAGACGAGTGAGGCACGAGGGCGACTTCGCCGAGCCTGCGCGCGCCATCATCGGTCTCAATCATGCGGCGCAGGATCTCTTCGCCGCGCGAGGCGCTCGTCTGGGTAATGCGGCCCGCTTCGAAACGCACCTTGATGTTTTCAATGAGCGTGCCTTGATAGGAGAGCGGTTTGGTGCTGGTGACGAATCCGTCGACGCGATCTTTGTGCGGCGTGGTGAAGACTTCTTCCGTGGGCAGATTCGGGATGCAGCGAATCCCGTTGCGAGCCGTGGTCGCGCCACCGAGCCACAGGTGGCCATCGGCGAGTCCGACTGTGAGGTCCGTGCCGGGTGCGCGGAAGCGGAGCGCATGAAAGCGCTTCTGATTCAGGATCTGCACGCGCGCGTCGAGCTGCTGTTCGTGCTCGCGCCAGACGGCGATGGGGTCGGCGACATCGATGCGTGTGGTGGCGAAGATCGCCCGCCACAGGCGCTCCAGAGCAATCTCTTGCGGCTCGTTCGGAAAAACCAGTCGTGCCCAGGCGGGCGTGGCGGCGGCAACAATGGTCCAGTTGATCTGGTGACGAGTGATGAGATCTAACGCGGGGCGGCTCGCTTTCGAGAAGGCGACGTTGGCGCGAGCCACTTTGTTCGGGTCCTGCTCAGACAAAAGAGCCGGGTTGCCGCCGGTGATGGCGAGCCTAGCGGCACCGCTGCGGTAGGCGGCGGCTACGCCCTGCTGCAGCCATTCAGCCGCGTAGTCGAATGCCTGGTCGGGCGCGTAGCGGAAGCGCGATAGCGTGGCTTCTTCATCTGTATAGAGCGTCGTCACCAGCGAGGCACCCGCCTTGTAGGCCTGCTCCGTGATTTTGCGCGCGAGCGGCAGAGCTTCGAGCGGCGCAGTCATCACCAGTTCCTGACCGGACGCCAGGTTGAGGCCCACGCGAATCGCGACGTGAGCGAGGCGGTCTAGTTGTTCCTGGTAGGTGAGCATTCCGCCGTTCTTGATTTCGGGGTGGGTGAGCTCGGATATGGATGCCGGTGTCATGTGTGGGTCCCTCTTTGCATTATCGGATTAGGGATGCAGCAGGTTTGTTTAAGATGCCCCACAGCCATTGCCCAAACTCCACTGCAGGATTCCATCCTGTGTGGGCGGCCTGTGCGGCCGCCGCAGGCTAGCGCCTGCCCCGCAGGCTAGCGCCTGCCCCGCAGAGCAGCAGAGCCGCAACCAAATGACGTTTCCTATTCCCGTACGATGTTGTTGTTTATCCAAAGAACGACACCTTCGGGAAAGGAAACGCCATGAACGAGTTTATCTCCAGATATCGGGAACAGATCGGCGGGGTGATCACGGGATTCGACCGGTTGGTCTTCCGGGGCCAACTGCCGCTGATCCATGATGCAGGGATGAAGGGCTATCTATACGCCAACGGAATCGCGTGGAAGGACTATGCCGAGCACGTTGGCAGCATAAGCAAGCAAGTCAAGCAGGCAGCATTGACGGGAATAGAACAGGCAAAGCGGCCGATTATCTATCTAACGAGCGGCAAAGAAAGCAAAGAACAATTGGCTCGCAGTTTGGCGATTCAGGATGGCATCACCGCGGGGCCGATCTGCGCCTTCACTGCGGTAGAGCCGTGTTTAACATGGCGGGTTGCTGGAGACCGTCAGGCCAAAAAGCTCCAGCTGCTGCGTGGCATGCGCCAGTGTCTGTTTGTGTATCAGTACTGGATCGATGCTGTATTCGGGTTCATGAGCACTCGTCTGCAGACCTGGTTTCCCTTCGCTTGCTACATCTACCTGAATGGCCGCGAGTGGCTCAGCCGGCAAATGGATGAGGCGGGGATGCGGTATCAGCGGCAAGACAACTGTTTTCCTTGGATTGAAGACTTCCCGCGTGCCCAGATTCTCATGGACCAACAGTTAAACACAAACTGGGCATCTGCTCTGGAAAGGTGCGCTCAGCGCATTCATCCCCGCTTCGGCGAGCTGTTCGCGAATTATCCGGTCAGCTATTACTGGACGACCTTTCAGAGCGAGGGGGCCATGGATATCGTATTCCGTGATCCTCGGCAACTGCGGCATCTCTATCCGCAACTGGTGCATCTGGGCATCGTTAGTTTCTCCAGCCCGGAGGTCATGCGTTTCCTGGGTAAAAAACTCTCACCCAGCGGCAAGTCCTATGGGTGCGGAGCGCAGGAAGTGGTCAGCGATGTGAAACACCGCAGCGAAGGCGTACGCATCAAACACCGGCTGGGCAAGAACTCCATCAAACTCTATGACAAGGCTTATTCGGAAAACGGTGCCGTACTGCGTCCCGAGCTAACTCTCAACGACGCCAGACAATTTCGCGTCTTTCGCCCCAAAGCCGGGCAGGAGGAGGGCCCGCTCGAATGGCAACAGTTGCGCGCAGGAATTGCCGACCTCTATCGCCGTGCGGAAGTTTCCCAAAAAGCTCTCGACCGCTACTGCAACGCTCTGGCCAAGGTAGACGATACGAGTACTTTGCGCGAGCTCACGGCGTCCGTTGAAAAGCGAGTCCGCTGGAACGGTCAGCCCGTGCGCGCTCTGCATCCCTTCGAGCCTGCGGACCTAGCGCTCCTGCAAGCCATTAATCACGGCGAGTTCGCCATCAACGGATTGCGAAACCGCGACCTCCAGGCCCTGCTCTACAGCGGACAACCGATAACCCAACAGGAACGCCGACGCCGTTCTGCCGCCATCAGCCGGAAGCTAAGAATGCTCCGTGCCCACGGCATTCTTCAAAAGCTGGCTCACACGCATCGCTATCAGCTCACCAGCCACGGCCGGCTCCTTCTCAATGCCGTCCTCTCGGCACAACGTATCTCTACTCAACAACTTACGACTTTAGCCGCGTGAATCTTTCTCTGCCACAAAGAAACTGAGGTGTAGTAGTACAGAATCATGACGGAAGGCAACGAACCCACCCTATTTTTCAGTAGAGGCTACTTTCCCGATAGACAATGGTGTGTTACGTTTTTCTTATGGCACAGTATGCGCATCCCGAAGTCCTGGTCGACACCGAGTGGTTGGCGGGCCGCCTGTTCGATCCATCCGTCCGCATCGTTGAAGTCGATGTGGACACCTCGGCCTATGACGTGGGTCATATTCCGAACGCCTTGGCCTGGAATTGGAGCAACCAACTGTGCGACACGGTGCGCCGCGACATCCTCTCCAAGGAGCAGGTGCAGAAGCTGCTGTCGCAGGCCGGCGTGAAGCCGGATACCACGGTAGTGATCTACGGCGACAGTAACAACTGGTTCGCGGCCTGGGCCTTCTGGCAGCTCAAAATCTACGGCCACAAAGATGTGCGGCTCCTGAACGGCGGGCGCAAGAAGTGGATCTCGGACGGCCGGGAGTTGACCAACGACGTGCCGTCGTTTCCCGCGACTCAATACAAGGCGCAGGAGCCGGATTTGTCGTTGCGGGCGTTCCTGCCAGCGGTTCAAGACGCGCAAAAGAAGGGGGCGGCGACGCTGATCGATGTGCGCAGCCCGCAGGAATTTACGGGCGAAATTCTTGCGCCTCCGGGCTTGCCGGAGACCTGCCAGCGCGGCGGACACATTCCGGGCGCGCGCAGTGTGCCGTGGGGCAAGGCTTGCAACGACGACGGGACATTCAAATCCTTCGACGAATTGAAGGCGCTATATGGGGCCGAGGGCGTTGAACAATTGCGCCCGGCGATTGCGTACTGCCGCATCGGTGAGCGATCGAGCCATACGTGGTTTGTTTTGAAATACCTGCTCGGGGTGAAGGATGTGAAGAACTACGACGGATCCTGGACCGAGTGGGGCAATTTGGTGGGCGCACCGATCGAGCGTGGTGCGGCCGCAGAGGCGGTGGGAGCAAGATAATGGCAGCAGTGGCGAAGAGCGAGCATTTTCAGGAACGGCAGATTGAGTTGAATGGCTGGCCGGTCCGGCTAACGAGCTACAAGGTGGGTAATAGGTACGTGTGCCAGGCCGATAATGTGTCGCCGGGTGCTTGCCTGGCGCGGTTTTCGGGTGCGAGTGCCGAAGAGGCTGAGTCGCAGGCGATTTCCAAGGCACGGCATTTGTTGGGCAAGACGAAGCGGCACGAGGTTTGAACTGCCGCTAAGGCCCAGATTGCGGTCGCTGACGCTCCCTGGCTCAATGTCGAGGTTATTCACAGTTCGAGCTTGCCGCGATAGAGCATGTCTTTCAGGCGGAAGCGCTGAATGATCTTCATTGAGCCAAAGACAGTTGTGAATACGACCTCTTTATCGTCGAGCGTGATGGGGGCGGTGCGCGGAAAAAAGAGTTGGATGGTGCCGGTCGACTCGTCGATGCGGACGTCCTCCGGCGCGATTGATTTCCTGTTCTGTGGCATCAAACGGGCGGCGTTGATCAAGCCCTGGGCAATCTGGGGACTTCCATTGTGCGCGGGCAGCAATCCGATCAGGGTAATGATGTAGTCCTTTTCGGGTTTTGCCAGGGTGTTTTCGCTGTCACGAAGGTCCCGCGCGTGGGATTGTAACAGCGCCTCGCGGACGGGCAGCGCGCTGTCCCAGCGCACCAGTACCGGGATCTTAGGCACGCTACCTCGCGGAAGGCGCCCTACGCCACCGTCCCACTTGCCGTCGTCGGCGCCTCGGCCGTCAGCCGAAAGAGTTCCTGGCGTTCGTCCATGAGTCGGGTCCGAAAGGCCGGCCTGAGCGGGAGTCGGCAAGGGCGCGGGCGTGTTGCGAGGATCTTCGTCCGTGGATCCATAGATTGCCGGAGCCTGTTTAGCCCACGGAGATTCGCCAAGTATCTGTTGCCCCTGCTGCGGTGTCCAGCGGGTATAGTCTTGCTTCATCCACTTCTGCCCGGCATTGAGCAAGGCTGAGGTGAAGCACGCGAGCGCGAGCAGTGTTCGGAAATGCATCCCTAATTGATGATGACGGAGCGGCTAGCGGCGAGCGTTGCACTCGAATTTAAAAGTATTGACAAAACGCGTGAAGAGGGGCTCAAAACGGCCAATTTCGTCGGCGCGGCATTCGAGTTCAAGGCGGTAGAGGACGCCCTTGTGTTTGGCGAGCACGATTTCGTCGATCCAATCTGCCCTGTCCTGCGGATCGAAGTATTTATGCTTGGCGAATAACGCCGTTATGCCGACGAGAGTCGTGGTGCGCGTGTCTACCATTTCGAGTTGCTCTGCGCGTTCAAAGCGGCGCAGGCCCTCCAAGTGCATCTGGAGGTACTCAACCATGCCGCCGGCTTGCTGCTCCGGGACCACACCGATATCGATTTCGCCTAACGGCTTCGAAAACTTCTTCACACCGGTTTCAAAGTACATTCCGGTCCCATCGAAGGCTTCGCCGCGGGCCCAATGTGCGGGGTAGTTAACACAATAGCCGAGTTCCTTATTGGCGTACTTCTTCCAGGCGGTGTCGAGCTTCGGAATAGGGCCGCTCGCGGCGGCGGCGAGCGTCCATGCGCAGAGGAGAAGGACTAGCGGTTTAGCGGATGCGTTGAGCATTCGGGGCGAGGTCATCATATCTCGTTTGTTGTTTGGTGGAAGTACCGGGAGTAATCTGGGGCAGCAAAACAGAGGATGCATCAGACTTTTCCTATTTTGCCGCCCGGAGAAGTGTGCATTGTGGTCTCGACTGTTCTTCCGGGACGAATATTAATGGACGATCGTAAACGACAGATTTTGGCCACACTGGCGCAGATGGACAAGCAGTTTGGAAAGGGCTCGGTGTTGATGCTGGGCTCACGCGCGGCGTTGCCGGTAGAGGTGATTACCACCGGTTCAATTGCCATCGATAACGCGCTGGGGGCGGGCGGTTTTCCACGCGGCCGCGTGGTTGAGATCTTCGGACCCGAGTCGTCGGGGAAAACAACGCTGGCGCTGCACGTGATCGCGGAAGCGCAGAAGGCGGGAGGAGCCGCTGCTTTTATCGATGCCGAGCACGCACTCGATCCTACCTACGCGGCGAAGCTTGGGGTGGACTGCGAGAATCTGATTGTTTCGCAGCCCGATTACGGTGAGCAGGCACTCGAGATCGCGCAGGCGCTAGTCAACTCGCAGGCGATCGATGTGATCGTCATAGACTCGGTGGCCGCGCTGACCCCGAAGGCGGAAATTGAAGGCGAGATGGGCGATAGCCACATGGGCCTGCAGGCGCGTATGATGTCGCAAGCGCTGCGCAAGTTGACGGCGGCGGTATCGCGGGCGAATACATGCCTCATCTTCATCAATCAGTTGCGCGAGAAGATCGGCGTAATGTTCGGCAATCCGGAAACGACGACCGGCGGCCGGGCACTGAAATTTTACGCGTCGGTGCGGACTGAGGTGCGGCGTGCCACAGCGATCAAGGAAGGCGAGGCGGTGGTTGGCAACCGGACCAAGATCAAGATCGTGAAAAACAAAGTGGCCGCTCCGTTCCGCGAGGTCGAGGTGGACATCCTGTACGGCAAAGGCATTTCGCGCGAGGGCGATATCCTGGATCTCGGCTCGCAGCAGGCCATTATCGAAAAGAGCGGGTCCTGGTACAGCTATCGGGGCGAGCGGATCGGGCAAGGCCGTGAGAACGCGCGGCAGACACTGATTGAGCGGCCGGAGCTGCGGCAGACCATCGAGACGGATCTGCGCCGAGCTCTAGGGCTCGACGGCTCGGCTGGTGTGACGAGCAAGGCGTCGTAGCCAAGCGCTGACCCACCGAATCTTATTTCCGCACCAGTACTTGGCCGCGGCTGAACATATGCGCAACCCCGTCGCGCTATCCCCCGTTCAGCCGCGGTCATTTGCGTGCTAGCGGGTCTGCTACTCTGAATAACGCTAGCGGTACACAAAGCTCGCGTGTCAAAGCGCGGGTGGCGTGTTCAATAGGGAACCCGGTGTGAATCCGGGACTGCCCCGCAGCGGTAAGCAGGAACGAACGCTCTCCGGCACTGACTCTTTTCGGGTTGGGAAGCCGAGCCACTAGGAAAGCATCTCTTCGCGAGATCGCGCACAACGGCCAGCCAAGCGGCCTGTGCGCTTGAGATTGCCCGCCTGCAAGTCCGAAGACCTGCCGCAGCCCATTCCAAATAGGAATTGGATTTGTCTAAAACGAAACGCGCACAACGCCCAGCAAAGCGGGCTGTGCGCTTCGTAAGCCGCCTCGCGGGAGGGCCGACAGTGTTCAAGAATTACATTCCTTTCAATTTGTGTGTCGTAGCCGTGCTGATTGCCGGCTGCCGATTGTCCGGTGCGGAGAAGGCGATGGTGAACGGGACCGTCACCGATCCGTCCGGTGCAGTGGTCGTGAATGCGCAAGTGACGCTGCACCAAGTGACCGGATCGGCCGTGCTGCGCGCGAACTGCGACAAGCAAGGCAAGTTTTCGTTTGAGGATGTCGCCGCGGGTGATTACCTTCTGGATGCGTCTGCGCCCGGCCTGAGTGCGGCGGAAGTTCGGAGTGTTCATGTTGACGGCGAGAGCCAGACGGTTCCGATCAGGCTAGTGGCATCGACCGTCAAGACGCAAATCAGCGTGACGGCCGCGGATGCGCCGCAATCAGTCGACCAGGTATCTAAGGCTCTCGACGTCGTTACGGCGGAGAGCGCTGAACAGCGCGGCATCTTTTCGGTCGCCGATGCAATCCGATTTGTTCCCGGCCTGCGAGTGAGTGAGCACGGCGGACCGGGTAGCTTCACCACCATTCAAACGCGTGGGCTGCGAGTAACGGATACGGCGGTTCTGATCGACGGTTTTCCTTTTCGCGATGTCACCAGCGTGCATGATGAGGCCAGCGCTTTTATTGGTGATCTGATGATGGTGGATACTTCTCGCATTGAAGTGCTGCGGGGATCGGGATCATCGCTGTACGGCTCCAACTCGATGTCGGGAACGGTGAACATCATCACTGACGCGGGCGGCGGGCCGCTGCATGGGGACGTAGACGTGCAGGGCGGCGGATTGGGTCTGTTTCGTGGCTTGGCACAGATGACCGGCGGTGTAAAGGAGAACCGTCTGACTTACTCGGCGGGAGTATCTCGGCTGGATGTTACTCGAGGTGTTGACGACGCGGGAGCGGTTCGCGGCTGGAGCGGGCATGCAGGCGTGCAATACGCGCTTACGCCGTCCATGCATGCGGGTGTGGACTTCTGGGGTAACTCCGATTTTCTGCAACTGAACGTTTCGCCTCAAGGGAGTCTCGCGGCCCCACTTACCGGGATTATTCCCGCGATTCCGCTGAGCTACTCGCAAATGAAGTTAGCCGATCAGAATCTGCTCTACACGTTAGGAAACGCGACGTTTGTCCCGTCGTTAGGTGATCCTGATGCGGGCCGCTACTCGCATTTCATCAACTCGCTATTTCGCTTCGACCAGGAACTTAATCCGCGGCTGTCTTACCGGATCGCATATGGAATCTCGAGCACGGACCGAAACAATACGGATGGCCCGGGCGGTCCCGATATCGGCTTCGAATTTCAGCCATTATTCAATACATCGGACCGGTATGCGGGACGCCTGGACACGCTGCAGGCGCGCCTTAACTATGATTTCAACGCACATCAGATCCTGACGGCAGGGTATGAGTTTTCACAAGAGCAATATCTCAACGTCACCAGCGACCAGAATCCGGATCTGACAGCTCGCGTATACGACAGCACGCAGGCGCGGCAGCGATTCCAGTCGGGCGATTTGCAGGACCAGATCCGATTGCTGAGAGGCCGGGTGCAGATCCTGTTATCGGGACGAATCACGGGTGTGAGCCTGGATGCGCCACGCATTATCGGCGGTACGTCGCCCTACTCGGGAACTTCGATTTCGTCTCCTGACAATGCGTACACGGGGGATGCATCGTTGTCGTACCTGGTGGCGCGCACGGCGACGAAGCTACGCGCTCACGCCGGAAACAGCTATCGCACACCATCGATTTACGAACGCTTCGGCGGATACTTCTATGGAGGCGCTTACTTTGCAGCCGGCGATCCGCGGCTCAGTCCCGAGCGCGCAGTCTCTGGAGATTTCGGGTTTGATCAGTATCTTTGGCACGAGCATCTGAAGGTCAGTGCCACTTACTTTTATTCGCATCTGCAGCAGGTGATCGGATTTCTAGACTTTCCGCCCGGCTACGTGGATCCGTATGGGCGAACAGGCGGCTATTACAACACCGGGGGAGGGACGGCGCGCGGTGTGGAAATAAGCGGCGAGTTCAAACCCGCTCGCAGCACCACGGTGAACGCATCGTACGTGCACACGAACTCGCAGGACCGCGTTTCGGAGTATTACACCGGAACAGGCGTCGATCCACTACAAACACCACGCATTCTGCCGAATGAGGTAAAGATTGTGGCGATGCAGCAGATTGGAAAACGAATCGACGTCGCCGCGGACTTTGATGGTGGCAGTCCGTACCTCTATCCGATCTTCGGATTCCTTGCGTCCGGCAGTACGGCGTATCGCTTCGACGGTCCGCGACAGCTTGGATTGTCGGCCGGCTACACGGTTCCGGTGAGCGAGCGAAGTTCGGCACGGGTTTATGTGCGCGTCTACAACACGCTCGATCAGGACTATTACGAAGACGGTTTCCGAACGCCGCATCGTTGGGCGTCCGGCGGCGTACGATTTACGTTTTAGACGGCCGCGCTCCTGACGGCAAGAGAAAATCGAAATCGCAGCCGTGATTCGCCTGCGTGACGTGTTTGAGGAACAACGCTCCGTAGCCGCGTGTGTAGTGCGGCTCCGGCGCAACGAACAGCTTTCGACGGCGTTCCAGCTCGGCATCCTCGACGTGGAGTTTTAACAGGCGAGCCGGCGCATCCAGCTCGATTTCATCTCCTGTCTGAACGAGAGCCAATGGGCCGCCGATGGCTGATTCAGGCGCGACATGCAGAACGACGGTGCCGAAGCTGGTACCGCTCATACGCGCATCGCTGATGCGGACGATGTCGTCCACGCCTTGATTGAGCAGCACGCGAGGGATCGGGATTTGGCCCCATTCCGGAAATCCGGGGGCTCCAACTGGGCCGCAGTTCTTCATGACCAGGACGGTTTCGCCGGTGACCGGCAGGTCGTCGCGATCGATCTGCGCGCGCATTTCGTCGTGATTTTCGAAGACGTAAGCGCGGCCGCGATGCGTTAGCAGGCGCGTAGAAGCCGCGGTTTGCTTGAGCACAGCGCCATCGGGCGCGAGATTGCCACGAAGCAGGATGGTGCCACCTTCGGTATGCAGCGGTTCAGCGGCGCTGCGGATCACCTGCGGATTGTAGTTGCGGGCCTTCTCAATGTTTTCGCGAACGGTTTTGCCCGTCACAGTGGGCGCGTCGGCGTGCAGGAGATGCAGAATCTCGCGCATGAGTGCGGGCACACCGCCTGCAGCGAAAAAATCCTCCATGAGGTATTCGCCCGATGGCTTGATGTTTGCCAGGTAAGGTGTTCGGCGCGAGATCTCGTCGAAGTCGTCTAAAGACAGCGGCACCGACAGGCGGCCGGCAATCGCGAGCAGGTGAACAACGGCATTCGTCGAGCCGCCGATTGCCATGTCAACGGTGATGGCGTTTTCGAATGCGGCGCGAGTCATGATGCGCGAGGGCCGCACATCTTCGTGGACCATCGCGACAGCGCGGCGGCCACTCTGTTCGGCAATCGTAAGACGACGCGAATCGGGTGCAGGAATGCTGGCCGATCCGGTCAGCGTCATGCCGAGCGCTTCGGCGAGGCTCGTCATGGTGGACGCGGTTCCCATGACCGTGCAGTGTCCAGCGCTGCGCGCGATGCCGCCCTCAATCTCTTCGAGTTCTTCCTCAGTCAGGCGTCCGGTGCGGAAGAGATCGAATAGCTTGCGGCCATCCGTTCCTGCGCCCAGCCTTTGATTACGCCACTGGCCGCTGAGCATGGGTCCGCCGGGTACGACGATTGCTGGGATATCGGCGCTGGCGCAGCCCATAAGCTGCGCGGGAGTTGTCTTATCGCAGCCGCACAGCAGAACGACGCCGTCGATGGGATTGGCGCGAATGGATTCCTCCACATCCATCGCCATGAGATTGCGATAGAGCATGGTGGTGGGCCGCATAAACATCTCACCGAGCGAAATGGTGGGAAATTCGAGCGGAAGGCCTCCCGCCGCCCAGACGCCGCGTTTCACAGCCTCGGCAACGGTCCGCAGGTGGAGGTTGCAATTGTTGAGCTCGCTCCAGGAGTTACAGATTCCGATGACGGGGCGGCCGTCGAACACGTCGCGCGTGAAGCCTTCTGAGCGCAACCAAGCGCGGCGCGCAAAGTTGTAGTATTCGCTCGAATCTCCCCACCATTGCTGGCTGCGCAAGATCGTCTTCTGCATGGCCTTCCTATTAAAGCGAACGCAAACAGGCTAAGAAGGGGAATAACATACTTGACAAAGTCGCAGTCGGCTTCCGGCGGTGACTTTCAGTGCTGTTGCTTTCGGAACACTGAAGGTCGTACGGAGCGCATTTGGGAACCGCTCAGCTTCAGTATTGCCTAGAACGTGGGCAAGGGCGCTGGCTTCACGAAAGGCCCCATAGGTCTTCTACTTCATCAATCCATAGCAGCAGCACATATTCATTGTCCTCTCCTTTGTTTTCTATTCCAAAGAAGATCCTCAGTATTGGAACGGTAAGCCCAAGTGATCGACTCAAGGCTCGGTATATATTGGCGCTCGCTCTGTCGTACCGATCCGGATGTGTTGCTATTCCCCAGAGTAAGCCGTTTAATGGTGACTCGATTACCGCATTGCCATATTTCGCGATGATGGCATCTCGTTGGGCGGTGTATTCGCTCGTCTCAACGAGGGTGCGGTATCGGGGGCGATCCGACATAGCTGGGCAGCTCTAAACCTTCCAGCCATATTTCGAGGCGAGACTCTTGGCTCTTGCGGCCTCCTCATCCGTCACCGGCTCATTTGATATAAATACCGCCTCGTAGGGAATCGCATCACCCTCGTCAGTTAGCTTCCACGCTTTACCATGTGAGTATCGACTGACTTCCCTTGCAGTTTTATTCCAAAAAAATCGTATCCAGCTATCAACAATGGAGATTTCGCGAGCGGTAAACAGTTCTACTTCCGCATCTTTGAGCGGCAGAACGCGCTGCCGCTCATGCTCATAAACTCGCCTGACGACGATACGAATAAGCTTGTCTCGCAACATCTCAGATTGTAGTTGTGGAAACGTTGCTGGTGCTGGCCCGTATGGCAGCTTCTTGTAAGGCATTCCAGTGATCGGTGTGCCGTAACGCCCATAGGCCTCAAAATCGGAAAAAAAGAGGATTTTTAAGAGTTTAGTTCTGGAGTATGTGGGGTCATCGAGGCACTCATGCGACACGTACAATATGAGTTCCTTGAAGCGAGTTTCTCGCTCACGAATCGGGAACTCGAAGTGCAGCTTCGTCGGATTCCAACCAGTAGCAGTCATCGGCATACGCGTCCTTTCAGGGTATGCCTGAGAAAGCCAGAAAGAGTGATCGCGAATACCTCTAGAGCAATTTTTATAGTACCAAAACATTTCGTTTCAGTACTGTTTGAACCCCTGTTCCTCGAATTTGTTGAAGAACTCACGGTGCGCCAGTCTAAACGAGTGAGCCGCGCTTTCGTGAACTAATGTTATTAACCTAAAAAGGGATGTATGGATCTGGGGACGCTCGGGTACGCGATGGGATCGGCGTGGTTGTCGGGGATCAACTTATACGCGACCGTACTGACGCTTGGCTCTTGCAGCGATTTTTCGGTGTGCAGCTACCGGGTGATCTCGGCTATGTGGGCCACACCTGGGTCCTGATTGCGGCAGGCGTCCTCTTCACGGTGCAGTTCATCGCCGACAAAATTCCCGCAGTGGATTCCGCGTGGGACATGGTGCATACGTTCATTCGCGTGCCCGCAGGCGCAGTGCTTGCCGCAACCGCATTCGCGCACTTTCCGCCAGAGATTCGAGTGGTCGCGCTGTTATTGGGCGGAGGCGTGGCGCTGAGCTCGCACGGAACGAAGACCGCTACTCGTCTGGCTGCGAATGCATCGCCAGAGCCGGTGTCGAACATCGTCCTGAGCCTGATCGGCGATGCGGTGGCGTTCGGCGGCACCCTGCTGATGACGTTTCATCCCGCGGTGCTGGTTTTTATTGTGGCGGTCGCGGTTGTCATTTCGATTATTATCTTGCGTTGGATCCTTCAATGGCTGCGCCGACTGTTTGGCGGCGATCGCAAGGTTGCGGCCGTCAGGTCTTAACGTTTCAGGAGCGCGGCAATGGCGGTGATCAATAGCGCTGCCGCGAGAAATACCAGCAATATGACGAGATTCGGCAGATGTCGCCACGCCGCTCCGACTTGTCTCGCGAGAGCGGTGCTGCGGAGCTTGCGCTTTTGCGCCCCATTCGCCGGGACAGCAACGACGGTCTCCTGTTTCGCAGGATCGGAAGCAATCGATTCAGCGCCCGTCGGCGCGGGGATGAAGCGTACCGCATCGATCACGATCTGGGACACATCGCTGACGCGAACATAGTTTGAATAACCGCCCTTGTCGAACATGCGTGTGGCGATTCGGACGAGCATTTCCGGGTCGGTGTTCCAGCCCGGAACACGCTTCGGATGCGGGTCATCGAGCGCCTGAACGGCGAGTGAGAGACGCGCTTCAGCGTCCATCTTGGCGACCGCGGTGAGGCGATTCAGAAGATGACTGACTTGAGCTCGCACGTCCTGCGTGGCCTCTTGGCCCCGCAACAGCTCACCGGAGGTGGGATCCGGATGCGGGCGACCGCTTGTCCCGTTTGCGATGCCCCGTTCCGCGGCAAGGCTCGTGAGCGCATGGAGGAGGTCATCGATTTCGGCTGCTGTCTCGGAGAATTCGGAACGCGAAAAGACGTTCAGGAGGTGATGCAGGTCGTTGTCGGAGAGCTCGCGAACAAGTGGAATGTCGGATGACTGGCGCGCACCGAAATCGCCGTGTGGACCGATTTTCCGAGCCGGTGAGGGCCCGTCGGGACGGGACACAGGACTGACGCCAGGGTCGCGAGCTACGCCGCGCAGGTCCATAATCTCCGGCAATGCACGCTGTTTAAGAAGAGGCCGGGCGGGCGTAAATTTCTCAGCCGCCGCTAGGGCCTGGCGCCGTTTTCGAGGAAGTTGCGGAGGCGGTGGCTGCGGCTGGGATGGCGTAGCTTACGAAGCGCTTTGGCCTCGATTTGACGGATGCGCTCGCGAGTCACGGCAAAGTTCTGCCCCACTTCTTCCAGCGTGTGCTCGCTGCCATCCTGCAGGCCGAAGCGCATTTTCACAATCTTCTCTTCGCGCGGGCTGAGAGTCTTCAATACCTCGGCCGTTTGTTCGCGCAGATTCAGATTGATAACCGCATCCGAAGGCGATACCATGCGGCTGTCGACGAGGAAATCACCTAAGTTCGATTCCTCTTCTTCTCCGACCGGCGTCTGTAGCGAGATCGGCTCCTGGGCGATGCGCAAGACGCGCCGCACTTTACTGGGCGAGAGGTCCATGCGCACGGCGAGCTCTTCGGTTGTCGGTTCGCGGCCGAGTTCCTGCTGCATGCTTCGCTGCAGGCGCACCAGCTTGTTGATCGTCTCGATCATGTGAACCGGAATGCGAATGGTGCGAGCCTGATCGGCGATGGCGCGGGTAACGGCCTGGCGTACCCACCAGGTTGCGTAGGTGGAAAATTTGTAACCGCGCTTGTAATCGAATTTATCGACGGCGCGCATCAGCCCGATGTTTCCTTCCTGGATCAGATCCAGAAACTGCATGCCGCGATTGGTATATCGCTTTGCAACCGAGACGACGAGACGGAGATTGGCCTCGATAAGCCGCTTCTTGGCGGACTCGGTTTCAATTTCGCCGCGTTCGACGATTTGAACCGTGCGCCGCAGCTCCGTGGCGCTGGCGCCCGACTTCTGCTCGAGATTTTCGATCTGGGCTGAGAGCGACTTCAGATCGCGGCGGATGTTAGCGGCGGCAGGCGAGTCTGCGACCGCCTGATTTTCAACCTTGCGCTGCAGTCGCGCAATTTCCTGTTCCAGCGGCCGGAGCTGCTCCACAACCTGCTTCAGAGCGGCGCTGAGTGATCGCAAATAGCGAGAGCAAAAAGGCAGAGCGCGGATCTGACGTGAAATGCACACCATCAATCGCGCGTACTCAAACCGAAGCTTTCGAAACTGCTTCGGCTTCATATTGCGAGACATGGTGATGAGCTTTTGCTGCATCTGCTGAGACTTCCGGTAATGCTTTTCGACGTTGTGCAGTGCCTCCAGCAACTGCTCTTTCACAGATCCGGAAACATCTTCTTCTTCAATGTCGAGGTGGCTGTCAGGAGCCTGTAAGACTTCGAGAGGTCCGATAGAGCCCTGTTCTACTTCCTGTTTGGTCTCAATCAGGACCTGGATAATCAGGCGGGAACGTGACAGCGCCTTGCGGACTGCGGTTTCTCCACGTTCGATACGCTTGGCGAGCTCAATTTCGCCTTCGCGAGTGAGCAAAGGGACCATGCCCATCTCGCGCAAGTAGACGCGAACGGAATCGTTGCTCTTGTCGAGCGTGCCGGGCGAGAGGTCGAGATCGGCAAGATCTTCGATCTCATCGTCTTTTTTAGGGAACTCTTTGCCTTCCTCCAGGAGTTCGACGGGCGAACCATCAAGATCTGCGAACAGATCCTGCATGCCGCTCGCGCCAGCCAATTCGTCGTTGACGACACCCCCGACATCGTCATACAGAGCGAAGCCCTTATTTTCGCTGTCCTGCATCAACCGCCTTCAACCATCCGCCAAGCGATCGCTTCGCAAAGAATCGCGGCGCTTGGATTACTGTGGAAACTTGCCGCGGCGCCCCTGTAGCTCCTCGACTCCTCATAGTACAACACGATTCATACTTCGGAGGACGCTGCTTTCACTCTGTCCAGCTCCGTCATTAACCGTAACGCCTCCTGAAAATTGCCCTGTTGCTCCAATGCGCGGATCTGACCTTTCAAATCGCTGCATTTAGCTTCCGCTGCTTTGTTTTCCAGCGCACGCAAACAATGGAGTGCCTGCTGCGCCGCCTCGCTCTCCTGAATGCCGAGATCGGAAAAAGTTAGCGTGGAGAGAATTCGCTGCCACCGCGGGTCGAGCCGCGCACTCAACGTCTCGACGGCGAAGGGGAGGCCTTCACGTTCTGCTGCCATGGCGGACTCAAGAATGATCCGCGATTCCAGTAGGTGCAGAACGTTGCTGGATACCAGATAGTTCGTAATCGCTGTCGCGAGCATCCGCGCTGAGCAGGAAGCACTTTAATAGCAGCACTTCATTCGGGGGAATCGCAGACGCGGCATTGTTCAGTTTGTGGTTTTTAACCGGGCGGGAACGTTGGCCGAAGCTGGTCGGCGATTACGCTTCGATCAAGCTTCAGGTATTCGGCGAGCTCGGTAGCAATTGCGGAGCGCTCGATGCGATCGCCAACCTGCTGCATCGCGGGTAGCAATGACTTGAAAGCGTCGACACGCCCAGCGGCGGATTGAAAATCGAATTTATCGCGGGCGCGATCCGCAAGCCAATGAAAGTAGGATGTCGCGGTATCCAGCCTGGCGCGATAGGCATCAACTCCCTGCTGCTGAATGTACTCATCGGGATCGAGACCGCCGGGCAGTTCGAGAACTTTCACCCGCAGACCTTCCGCAAGAAACGTCGCGATGTATTTCTCCGCCGAACGAGCGCCCGCCGGATCAGGATCAAAGTTCAAAATAATTTGACCGGTGCCGGCCTGCTGCTGCGATACCTGGCGCTTGATCGATCGCACCTGGTCGATGCCGAGCGAAGTGCCGCAACTGGCTACCACTTCGTGGATGCCGGCGGAGTAGACACCGATCACATCCATATATCCTTCGACGAGAATCATGCGATCGTGCTTGCGCGCGTCGATTTTGGCGCGATGCAGGTTGTAAAGAACGGATGACTTCTTGTAGATCTTCGTCTCAGGCGAGTTCAGGTATTTGGGTTCGTCGCCATCGCGCAAGGCACGTCCACCGAAGGCGATGACCTTTCCCGATTCGCTGTGAATCGGAAACATCAGCCGATTTCGGAAGCGGTCGAAGTATCCCGAATCCGTCCTGCCGTTTGATTACGATTCCAGAAGCTTCGAGCAGCTCTGCGCCGAATTTGTGTAAGCGCGATGCGAGCTGCTGACCTGAAGCTTCCGAAAGCCCAAGCCGAAACTCATCCATTGCGGCGCGCGAAATGCCACGCGACTCCAGATACTTTCGCGCGTCTGCGCCGGCAGCCGATCGGAGATTGTCCTGAAAAACGCCAGCCGCGATCTCGTGCATTTCGAAGATGGCTTCGCGGACCTGCGTTTCGGGATCATCGGCCCGCTGCCGCTGCGGCATCGGAATACCGTAGCGCTCGGCAAGCGTCTTCAGCGTTTCAGGGAAGGTAAGACTTTCGATCTCCTGAACGAACTGGAAGACGTCACCGGAGGCATCACAGCCGAAGCATTTGTAATAGCCGTTGAGCCCGTGAACGTTGAACGAAGGTGTTTTCTCCGAATGAAACGGACATAGACCAATGTAGCGATGGGCGGCCCCGGAGCGTTTCAGACGTACGTATTGGCTGACGACATCGACGATGTTGAGCTGACTCTTCAACTGCTCGGAGAAAGTCATCCGGTGATTATGCAATTAGGCGGAGCCCTTCCAGGGTAGCAGCACTTGGCATAATGGCGGCAGCTATGGGGCTGAAGGAATACGCACGCAAGCGCGACTTTAGCAAGACACCGGAGCCGCCCCCGAAGGAGCCTAGAAACAAAGGCGGTACCCGAGGCGGATTCTTTTGCGTTCAGCGGCATGACGCAACCCGGCTCCATTACGACTTCCGGCTGGAGGTGGATGGCGTACTTGTGAGCTGGGCGGTTCCCAAAGGTCCTTCGCTCGATCCGAAACGCAAGGCGCTTGCGATGAAGGTGGAGGATCACCCGATCGGGTACGGAACCTTCGAAGGCAACATCCCAAAAGGCGAATACGGCGGCGGCAGCGTGATGCTGTGGGACAAAGGCAGCTATGACGTCTTAGGCGACGCCTCGGCCGAAGAGCAGGTGGCGCGCGGGGATTTCAAATTCGAATTGCACGGAACCAAACTGAACGGTTCGTTCGCCATTGTGCAGATGAAGCGTGCGGCTAAGGGCAATGAGTGGCTCCTGATCAAGAAACAGGATGAATTCGCGGTTCCGGACTACGACATCGATCAATATGCGTCGAGCGTGGCGACCCGGCGCACGCAAGAGCAGATCGCGGGAGCTGTCGAGCCGCTCGCAGCCTCCGATCTGAAGGGCGCAAAGCGGGCAGTGCTGCCGGCCACGCTCGAAGCGATGCTTGCAACGGCCGTTACCACGCCGCCGAGCGGTTCGCAATGGTTCTACGAGATCAAATGGGACGGCGTGCGAGCTTTGTGCCGGATCGAAAATGGGTCGGTACAGATTCACTCGCGGCGCGGCTTGCGATGCGAGCAGCAATATCCGGAGCTGCAAGCGTTGGTAACACAGGTGAGCGCCAAATCGGCGTGGCTGGATGGTGAGATTTGCGTGCTCGACGAGCATGGGCGAGCGCGATTCAACCTGATTCAACAGCGGATCGGGGCGAATGCGAACGCCGTGCCGCGTCTGGTTGAGACCTCTCCGGTCACATTGTTCCTCTTCGATGTCCTATACGCGGACGGCTACGATTTGCGCAGTGTGGCGCTGGAGGAGCGCAGAAAATTCTTGCAGGTCGTGGTAACGCCCGGAGACCATGTGCGGATCTCCGAGGCGTTCGACACCGATGGCGAGCAGATGTTCGCGGCAGCTCAGAAGATGGGACTCGAAGGCATTTTGGCGAAGGATCGCCGCAGTACGTATCAGCCGACAAGATCTAAATCGTGGCTCAAGCTGAAGGTAGTCGATGAAGACGATTTCGTGATAGCAGGCTTCACCGAGGGCGAGCGCGACTACTTTGGCGCATTGATTCTCGCGGCGTATGAAAATGGCGAGCTGCGGCACGTAGGTCAGGTCGGCACCGGTTTCGACCAGAAGCAGATGAAGGCTATCTATGAGCGGCTGGTGCCGTTGATCACGAAAACGAATCCTCTGGCGAAGCGCCCCCGTGTCAAAGGCGCAACATGGGTTCGTCCCGAGGTCATGTGTCAGGTGCGGTTCACCGAGAGGACTCCCGACGGCATGCTGCGCGCTCCCGTCTTTGTGACATTGCGCGATGACAAATCGCCGCCACAGATTGTTGAACCGGCGGTGGAGGAGACTCCGGAAGTCGAATCGGAGCCGAGAACGAACGGGCTCGATTTGAGCGGGCGCGAGGCGACGGTCGAAATAGATGGTCACCGCCTCAAGTTCACAAACCTGGATAAAGTGTTTTTTCCGAAAGACGGGTGGAAGAAACGCGACCTACTTTCGTTCTATGATCGCGTTTCGGAGTGGTTGCTGCCGCATTTGAAAGACCGCCCGCTATCGATGAAGCGTTATCCCAACGGCATCGAGGACGAATACTTTTTTCAGAAGAACGCACCCACGCACTTTCCGGATTGGCTGCGCTGCGAGCCGATAAAAGAACACCATCCGCCGAAGCTGAATCATTATCCGCTCGCCGACAATCGCGCCAGCCTGCTGTACCTGGTGAATCTCGGCTGTATCGATCAGAACCCATGGATGAGCCGCGTGGGAAACCTGGAGCATCCCGACTGGATGCTACTCGATCTGGATCCTGTGGAAACCACATTCGATCAGTTGATTGAAGCAACCCTGCTGGTGCGCGAGTTGTTGAGCGAATTGGGACTGAAGGGCTATCCAAAGACGACCGGCGGCGACGGAATGCATGTGTATGTACCGTTTGAGCCGATCTACAGTTACGAACAGATCCGCAGTTTCGCGGAACTGATTACGCATCTCGCTATCGGACGCGAGCCGAATTTATTTACCACGCCGCGCAGCGTCGACAAGCGGAAGAAAGGGCGCGTGTACTTCGATTATTTGCAGATCGGGATTAGTAAGACGATCGCGGCGCCGTATGTGGTGCGCGCGCACGCAGGCGCGCCGGTTGCAACACCGCTGGAGTGGAAAGAAGTAAAGCGCGGTTTACGGCCGGAAGACTTTCGTATCGACAACGCGCCCGAACGTTTCGAGCGGCTGGGTGATCTGTTTGCGCCGGTACTCGCGGGCGGCCAACGCCTGGAGCCCGCGCTGGAGCGTCTGCAGAACACGAGTTCAGAGGAGCAGACAGCGCAGCCGGCGAAGACACGATCTAAACGCGGCAAGAAAAGCTGAACAGCGCGGGAGCTATGTGGGTCTCTATTGAGCGCTGGAATTCACTGGCGCTTCCCTGACAGCGTCATGCCGGCTTGTTCGAGCTTGACCTCTGGCGATTTGCCATCGACCGGCGCCGAAAAGGTGAACACCGCTCCGACCTCCTCAACCACGAATTGAGTCTGCGAAGTGGGCTTGGCTTCGAATGTAGGCTGCCCTTTCGGCTTTACCATCAGATGGCCGTTTTCGTTAGCAAAAACAACGGTGAGCGGTCCCACCTGGTAGGTGCCGGCGTACTGATCGAGCACCTGCGGAGCGACGCTGACGAACTTCGCCTCTCCGGGCAGCGTTACGGTTTCGCCGAACAGCGTCGCCGAGAGAGCGGACGCAATCTCCTGAGCCGGCGACGCAATATTGTTGCAGAGCACGATGACGGCGGCGTCGTCATCCGGAAAACGGGCGATGTAAGTGCTGAAACCGGGGATGCCACCGCCGTGTCCGATCTGTTTGTGATTCGCCATCTTGCCCAGCATCCAGCCATATCCGTAGTCGTGCATCACGGGAGTAAACATCAGATCGCGCGATGACTTACTCAGGATTTTGTCGCCGTAGAGTGCGCGATCCCACTTATAGAGATCGTCAACCGTGGAGTAAAGTGATCCCGCCGAGTAAGGGAGCGCCATGTCGATGTAATCGGAGTTACATAGCTGTTCGCCACAGGGTTGGTAGCCCGACGCGCGATGTGGCAACACAACGGCAGTTTCGTCATAGCCGGTGTTCGACATGCCGAGTGGGTCGAAGATGTGTTTCTTGACGTAATCCGAATATTTTTCTCCCGAAGCCTTTTCAATGATGATGCCCAGGAACGTATACCCGCTGTTGTCGTACTTCCACTGTGTGCCGGGTGTGAACTCGAGCGGCTTGTCTTTGGACAGGAGCAGCACTTCAGACGGGCTTTTGGGAACGCGTAGAAACTGCGGCTTCACGAAGCCAGGATCATCGGTGTAGCTTGGGATTCCAGAGGTGTGGCTCAGAAGCTGGTGAATGGTGATCTTCTTCCACGTCTCGGGACAGCCCTCGAAGTATTTGCAAGCCGGATCCTGAACGGAAAGCTTGCCTTGGTTGGCCAGCTGAAGAACTGCCGTTGCCGTGAACTGCTTGGTTATAGAGCCGAGACGAAATTTGGCGTCGGGCGTGTTCGATACACTCCACTCGAGATCCGCCATGCCGTAGCCTTTGTCGAGCAGGATCTTGCCTGATTTGGCGACCAGGACGGTGCCCATGAAATGGCGATGACTCTGGAATGCTGCAACCACATGATCGAGGCGCGCGGTTATATCCACAGGCGGGTCGGCCCCGATGAGGGATGCAGAAAACAAGGCGGCACAGCACAACACGGGGAACCGGTTCTGAGACATAGGTGATCAGTATAGGAGAACGCGCCGGGCGTGGTTATTGTTTCGTGACGTCTGCAGGCATTGAAACCTTCAGACATCGCCATTCATTCAGGGCCGTAGCTTCCGCCCGGGGAAAAAGGCGCAGAAAGAACGGCAGTTCGGATTCATTGAATCCGGTGAGGATCAGCCGGCCGCCAGGTTTCGAGACGCGCAGCAGATCGTCCATCATCGAAAGCAGCACCGTACCGTTGATGTTCGCAACGATCAGATCAGCGGCATGGTGCTGCAGGCACGTTGCGGAACCTGCAACAAGCTCAAGGGTCAGGCCGTTCAGCGCGGCATTCTCGCGAGCAGTGGAGACGGAATCGAAATCCGTATCGACGCCGATCGCACGCCGGGCCCCGAGCCGCAGAGCGGCAATGCCGAGAATGCCGGAACCGGTGCCAATATCCGCTACTGTGACGCCGGGCCGAAGGTGTGTTTCGATGGCCATAAGCGCGAGCTGGGTGCACGGATGCTCGCCTGTACCCGACGCCATTCCCGGGTTGTGAATAATGCGAACACGACCCGCCGGAGTCTCATCGGTGGACCAATGCGGAGCCAAAAAGATTCTGCTGCCGATCTCACGCGGCGGCCATTGTTCGTGAGTGTATGCAGTCCAGTCGGTATCCTCTTCAACTTCCCAATCGGGGTCAAATGCGGCAAAATGTCGAAGCAATGCCGACTGCAGACCGAAAGTCTTCAAAGCCCGCGATCAGTACGACGCGGCTGTCGTAATCCAGTTCCTGAATGCCTGCGGTTCCAAACTCCGACAGGTCGGAGCTGATGGTGTCAACCTGTTCGGGCGAGCAGGTCAGGCGAAGCGAAAACATCACGTGGCAGCTTTAGAAAAGCGGCGGAAGAAGCTGTTCGGATACCAGGACGGCACAGCGGACGCGTCCGCAACGCGGAGCGCGAGCTTAAGCAGGATGTCGTTGAACTGCGCGGCGGCAGCAACATCGACCGGTTGGTTTACATCGTCGCTTACGCCGTGATATCTGTTCGTGTACCAGTCCTTAAAAATCTTCTCTTCGGGATCTCCCGGCTGGTAACCGAACTTGAATGCAAGCGCCGGAACCCCGGTCTTCACAAAACTGTATTGATCGCTCCGGATGAAACGATTGTGGCTGGGCTCTTTGTCGGCCTGAACTTTAACGCCGAAGGATGCCGCCACTGCGCGGATATCTTGTCCGAGCGTCGATTCATTCAGGCCTTGCACTTCGAGCCACTTCAGCGGAAAGAGCGGCAGGAACATGTCCATGTTCAAATCGGCAATGATTTTTCCGGGCGGCATCGGATGCTTCGCGAAATAGATGGACCCGAGTTCACCTTTTTCTTCTCCAGTGACGGCAAGGAAAAGAATCGAGCGCCGCGGATGTGCATTTTCCGCATGCAGCGTTCTTGCGATTTCGATAACCGAAGCCACGCCGGATGCATCGTCCATCGCGCCGTTGTAAATCGAGTCGCCATGGACCGGCTTGCCGACTCCGAGGTGGTCGAGATGTGCCGAGATCGCCACGTACTGATCGCGAACAGTCGCGTCGGCTCCCGGCAGAACGCCCACCACGTTTTCTGAATGGATCGAAACCGTGGTCGTTTTGACAACGCTACGGACTGTGCATGCAAGCTTAAAACGGGGAAGCGGTCTTTGGGCGTGCGCTGCCGCCAGAATTTCGGCGAAGGTGTGACCCGATCCTGCGAGCAGGTCGTCGGTTTTGTCCGGATTCCAGGAAGCACTGAACTTCAAACCCGCAGTGGTGTTTTCCGCCGGGTCGGCTAAAGCGACGTGAGGCTTGCCCCACGACAGCGCGGCACGCGACCAGGGGATTTCCATGATCTTGGGATCGGGAATCGCGATCACGCCCACGGCGCCCGCTGCGCGCAGAGCTTTCCATCGTTCCTCCTGCGATGAATAGTGGGAACGGAGATTGCCGTCGATGCGTTCGGGCCCACCGGTAAGGTATGCCACAACTGCGCCGCTTACCGAAATACCCGCGAGATCGTCGTATCGCGCCTCCGGTATCTTGAGCCCGTAGCCTACAAACACGATGGGTGCGCTGAATTCGGCCGCCGAGTTCTTCGAATAGCCGAGCGCAGCTTCGCCGGGAACCGCGATCTCCACCGCTCTGCCATCGCGAATCGTCCAGAGATGAGAGGCGGGCGCATCAATGGAGGTTTGCAGAAAGTCGACTGGCTGAAAGAAGCCCTCAGGCGTCCCCGGTTTCAGGCCGGCACTCTTGAATTGAGATGCGACGTATTGCGCGGCTTTCTCATAACCAGGTGTGCCGATCTCGCGTCCTTCGAGCTGATCGCTGGCGAGATATTCGACGTGTTTCCACCATTGCCGTCCCGCAGTGGACCAATCAGTGGCAGCGAACGAGGCGGCCGCGAGCAACCAAAGTGCGACGACGCCAACTCGAGCCCGTCCGCTATTTGCCACGTGAAGCTTTGTAGGCGTTGCGGATTTCGCGGATCTGGCCGGCGTGCTTTTCGGCATGCTCCGCAAACAATTGCAACATGCCGGTGAGCGTCATCGGACCGCGCTTCACGTGATTGCCCGTGCGCGACCACGTTTGCTCCGGGAGATCTTTCAAAAGCTGGTAATTATCAGCCCGGAGAATGCGCATGGTTTCGAGCGCCTGGGAAGGTTTTCGCTTGTCGTAGTCCGTGCGCGTAGCCCATAAGTTCTGGTCAAAAGGCACCAGGGTGGGGTTATCCTCCGCGATCACCTGCCTCAGACGAGCCACGGTGACGGCCTCGGTATCGGCGAGGTGGCAGACGATCTGGCGAACGCTCCACTTCTCCGGCGACGGTTTGAAATCGAGTTCGGGACCTGCAGCACCGGTGATAGCGACCGCGACAAGTTCGGCGCCGCGGCGGTAGCGTTCAAGCAGTTCTGGTATTTCGCTCATTAAACAATCGATTGTAGCGAGTATTTGAGCGCCGCACGTGAGACCTTTGCCCGGGTCATATCGGTTGGCTTTTTCCCGCGATAATTCAGAGACCGAGGACTCTTCATCCATCCGCGGCCAAGGGATGCACGGCCGCGGCCCGTAATCTCACGTCCGGAACGTTCGACAGCAGTAGCCGCCGCTATCCTAAACACGCATGGCCAGAGGTGCCTGCGTAGTGACGCTCTAGAATCTGTTGCAGGATTTTCGGTACTTCAAAGACAGCGCGATTGTCCATTTGGCTAATACGGTGCTTCATCTCCTCCAGGCGATGGCTTGACAACAGTGCGGTCAATTCCGAATCGATGTGCGCGAAATTTGGCAATACCAGACCCACTCCCTGCTCACGCACCCAATCGGCGTTGTACCGCTCTTGAGGCAATGTCCAGGCGTTGCGCTCCACGACGACGGGAAGGTTCATCTTCACGGCTTCTGAGATGCTTCCGGGCCCGGGCTTGCCGATGAAAAAATCGGAAAGCTGCATGTAGAACGGAATCTCTTTTGTGAAGCCTTCGACGAGTAGCTTGTTGCGCGTCTTCAGCGCACTCAATCGCTCGCGGAGTTTCTGGTTGCGGCCGCAGATCAGGATAAGCTGCAGGTCTGTTTTCGAATTTCCAAGCTGTTCCGCGATCGAGAACATCACACTGGAACCTTCGCCTCCGAAAAGAACGAGCCCGGTGGGCAACTCGGGATTAAGACCCAGGCGCAGGCGCTCGGCATCGCGGTCGACGTTTTTGAGCGCGTAAAAAGCCGGCCGTAGGATCATGCCGCTCACCAGAAAGGCGCGGTTCGCCGGGTGCCCGATCTTACGCGTCTGTTCCAGAGCGCGACGAGTCCCGCAGATGAAGTACTGCTCCGGCTGTTTCTCCATCCAGAAATGCGGCGGGTAATCTGCGAAGTCGGTCAGGACTGTTACCAATGGACCGCTGGGCTGCGCATTGCGATAACTCTGAAACAAAGCACGATTGAAATTCGGAACGAGCGAGACGAGCATGTCCGGGCACTCGCGTTTCCAGAAATTCGTGAGCAGCCGCACCTGCGCCGAATGATAGACGGCAATGACCCCGTGCATCATGGGCAGCAGATATGCGCTTCCAAGCGTCCAGCCTTTAGCGAGCAAACGGTTGTAGATGTCCTCCAAGCGGATTCCGGTGAGCTTACGGAAGATATCTAAAGGATCCAGCACCTCCTGCAGGTTCACGAGTTGCACGTCCCAGTGGTAGCCTTCTGACGCGATGACCGACTGCAGAGCAAGAGCCGCGCTCCGATGTCCTCCGCCGGCTTCAAAGTAGACAAAGTGTACGCGTGGTTTTCGCGGTTGCAATCCTCTATCCTACTGGCACTGATTAAAAATCGACCCAGTTTGCCGAATGCCGCCCGTTATCCACGGATTTCAACGAACATTCGCGAGCTTGTCACGTGACTGTAATCGCCGCCGATCTAAAAGGAATTGAAGGCGGCCTAAGTCCGCCTCGTAGACTAGGTAGCAAGGAGCCTTTATGACGGCCCGCCACAACATGCTTCAGTTGATCGCCACCGGCGATCACCGGCTGATGCGAAAAGTGAACAAGTGGCCGGCGCCGAAATGGGTGCGGTTGGTGGCCATTGCGGCTACGCGTGCCGGCGATGGCTGGCTCTGGTACCTGATCGGCTTACTGGTTCTCGTCTTCGGCGGCGGTGAGCGCTTCAGCGCCACGGCAGCGGCCGGAGCGGCAGCACTCACCGGCGTCGGCATCTTTATTTCTGTAAAGAAAGTGTCCGGCCGCAAACGACCCGTGTGAAATCGAGCCGCACGTGTGGGCCCACCTGCTGCCTCCGGACCAGTTCTCATTCCCATCCGGCCACACCATTACTGCCTTTGCAGTCGCGATCGGCCTCGGGATGTTTTATCCCGATGCTGCTCGGGATTCTGCTGTTCTTTGCCTTGACGATCGCTACCTCACGCATTTTGCTGGGTATGCACTTTCTCAGTGATGTGCTTGTGGGCGCGATGATCGGTACGGGATTGGGATTCTCAAGCCACGCGATTTTCGGTTGAGTCGCTCCTACTCCTGCCGTAGAGTCTGTGACGGCTGCAGTGCGGATGCACGGATTGCCGGAATTCCGACTGCAACAATCGCCGCAGCGATCAGAATACCCAGCGCGATTGAGATAGACGCAGGATCGAGCGGCTTCATTTGGAATAGCTCTTTCTCGACATACTTTGCTCCCAGCCATACCAGCGGCAAGCCCACCAGCAGTCCGATTCCGGCAAGTGCCAGGCCTTCGCGCAGAACCATGGAGATCACGTCGCTCGGCATTGCGCCGAGGGCGAGACGAACGCCGATTTCGCTTTGCCGGCGTGAGGTGTTGTACGCCATCACACCATAAAGTCCGACAACAGAAAGCACCAGCGCGAGTATTCCGAAGCCATCGCACAGCGTCGCGAACATGCGCTCGCGCTGCAGAGTTTTGGAGATCTGCTCCTGCATGGTGGTGACGTCGATTAACGGCAGGTTGCGGTCGATATCGCGCATCTTTGCCTGCACCGCCGGCAACGCAATCCGTGGCGGCTGCGACGTTCGCAGCACCACTGTGACGTCTTCACTCTCTTTGCCGAGCGGTAGCCATAAGGCGAACGGCCGCTCTTTCATCGAGGTCGCCGCAATGACGGGCGCGATGCCCACAATCTCGAACTCGGGCGGTTTTCCGCCAGGAGGCCCGTCGGTGAAAGCAAGCGTGTGGCCCAAGACGCTCAGCCCACCCAACTTGCGGGCGAGGTCTTCACTAACCACAGCAACTTTGGCTTCGGTTCTGATGTCCGCCCAGGAGATGTTGCGGCCCGCAACCATGCGCGAAGTATAGAGCGGCAAATACCCCGGGGTGATGCCGTTGATGGACACGTTCGGAATTTCACTTTGGTGTCCCAGCCTCACGTTCTCCCACCAGCCGCCGACATTCATCGGCCGCATCCATACCAGCCCGACCTGAGCTACTCCCGGCGTTGCCGCCAGCCGCTGCGTGAGATTGAAGTAGAACTGCGGCAGGCGCGACTTCTCGTAACCGGAGGTGCCTGGGCGGATACCGAACAGGATGAGGTTTCGCCGATCAAAGCCGGGATCGGCAGATTCGATGCCTAGCAGGTTACGTGTAAATAGAACGGCCGACATCACGAGGACGACCGACATCGCCATCTGTGTCAACACCAGCACCCGGCCCGTGGTCCACTTCCTCCGTGCCGCGGTGCCGATACTGCCAGCGCCCTCCTTGAGCCACACCGAACTTGAGATCCGCGCTCCCCGCCACGCCGGGAACAGACCGAACAGGAATAGCGCCACTCCGCTGGTAACCCCGACCGTTGCTACTACGTGCCAGTCAAGACTAACTGTGATCGGAAAATTGTCCCGGCCCGCCAGGAATTGTCCCAATAGGTTCGCTGTTATATAGGCGACGGCAACGCTGGCAATTCCGCCGAGCGCCGCGAGCAGCGCACTCTCTGTCAAGAACTGGCGCATCAGGCGGCCCGGGCTGCAGCCGAGTGAAACGCGCATAGCGACTTCTTTCTGCCTGGCGGAGGCACGCGCCAGCAACAGGTTTGCGATGTTCGTGCAGGCAATCGCGAGTAGGAGCGCCACCAGCCCGCCGAGAACCAACAGCGGACTGCGGAACTCGCTACGCAGGAAGCCGAGGCCGCGCTCCCCCTCGTCCACGCGGATGTGCGGCGCCTTTGAAATATCCTTCGGACGCGTTGACCAAGTCAGCGGGAAAACGGTATCGAGCGCCGGTTGCAGTTGGGGGCGCTGCACTCCCGGCGCCAGCCGCGCCAGGATCGACACACACCAGAACCGATCATTATCCAAGGGCAATTTCGAGTCACGGTTATCCAGCATAAAAGCGCTCTGGTGCAACGGCGTATAGATTTCAGTCGGATCGCCGGGAACCAGACCGTAGAAATCGCGGTCCACGACGCCTGCAATCACGTAAGGCCGATTGTCAATGCGGATGCTTCGCCCGAGGACTCCAGGGTCCGCGCCGAGAGCACGCGTCCAGAAGTGATAAGAAACAACGGCCGTCGGGGAGGCGCTATAACTGTCTTCCGCTTCGGAAAAGAAGCGGCCCAGCTCCGGCTTCACTTTCAGAGTGGAAAAAAAGTTTCCGCTCACCCCGCGCTCTTGTGCCACGGTGGGCCGTCCGGCGAAGCTTACGCTAACCGGACGCGTATATCCGGTGAAGGCCGCGAGAGTGGCCCGGTCCGATACGCCTTTGCGCATTCCCTGAAAGCCGGCGTAAGAGAAAAAATCAGCCACATTCCACGGGCCATCTTTGCTCATGCTGCCGGCGCCCCCATCGGCCAGCGACCGCGGAAATCGCTCTCCCTGAGATTGCCAGTTGACGAAGGTGAGTTGCCTGGGACTGGGAACGGGCAGATCGCGCCACAGAACGACATCCATCAATGACACGATGGCCGTATTCGCGCCGATGCCCAACGCCAGCGACAACACCGCCGCCAGCGTCACGACAGGTGTTTTGCGCATAATGCGCAGGCCGAAGATCACATCTTGATGTAAACCAGTCATCCATGCCCACCGGCGCTCATCGCGGCACTGCTCTTTGACCTGCTCGCGGCCGCCGAATTCCCGTCTTGCCAGCCGAAGCGCCTCCTCCGGGCTGTGTCCCTGGCGCCGGAATTCAGCCGCCAGGTGGTGCAGATGATGCGCGACTTCTCGGTCCAACTCAGTTTCAGACTGATTTTGAAAAACGCGCGCAAAACGGGCACGGCCCGGCCATGCCGCCCAAGGAGCTTTCGAGTTTCTCGCCTGTTTCGCGGCACGGAATCCGTGCCCTTTGCGATTCCATGGAAAACGCATTGTTTGCCTCCGTCAGGATTCGAGCACCAGGGCGATCGCTCCGGTGTAACGCTCCCAGTGCGCCATCTCTTCCTGTAGCTGCTTCCGGCCGGCCGCGGTCAGCGAATATAACTTCGCCATGGGTCCGTTGCCGGACTCCTTCCACTCAGACTTCACCAGCCCCTTGCGGTGCAGACGGTGCAGCGCCGGATAAAGCGACCCTTGCTGTACCTGCAGCATTTCTTTTGAGGTCAGAAGAATTCGTTGTGCAATGCCGTAGCCGTGGATAGGGCCCTGCGCGACAACTTTGAGAATCAGAAGGTCAAGCGTTCCCTGGAGCAGGTCGGTTTTCTTGGCGGGCATAGAAGAGTGTCTACGTACAAAGATACGCTATCTAGGAAGAATGTCAAGCTAGTACCAGCTGTGCGTCTGTCTGGCTGTTATAGCCATACATTCATGGCATAATAGTACGTATGAAAAAGACGCTGAACATAGACGACGAGCTCTTTCATGATGCCAAGTCGGCTTGTGGCGCCAGTACGGACACGGAAACTGTTCGTTTGGGACTTGAGGCTCTGGTGCGCCGCGCCGCGTATGAGCGTCTTCGGGCGCTTGCGGGTAGCGAGCCCGGAGCTCAAGATGTGCCCAGGCGACGAGAGAAACCCGCCACGCGTAGGCCGAGGTAATGGTCCTGGTCGACACCTCGATTTGGATTCGTTTTCTTGCTGGCCGGGCACCGTACGAGCCGGAGTTAAAAAGACTGCTCAGTCTAGATGAAGTGGCAGGGCACGATTTGGTCTATGGAGAACTTCTGATCGGCGATCGCGGTGGGCGCCGGAAGCTTCTGGCCGCATATGAACACATGCATCAGGCGAGAACGGCGCCTCACCGCGAAATCGTCGAATTTGTTAGAGCTCGGGAGTTGCACGGTCGCGGCGTTGGCTGGATCGACATTCATC
This sequence comes from uncultured Acidobacteriaceae bacterium, assembly GCA_963842195.1. Classification (GTDB taxonomy): domain Bacteria; phylum Acidobacteriota; class Terriglobia; order Bryobacterales; family Bryobacteraceae; genus Bog-105. The sequence goes on along the minus strand of CAWJFN010000009.1, from coordinate 159,958 downwards.
TGCTGGCTTCTGCGATAGTGGGGAAATTTCAGCTGTGGACGGCCGATCCACGTTTCGCCGCGATCGCTTGGGATCTCGGCGTTGCCTATCAGCCGCTTGATCCCTCCGCTTCGTAAATCCCAAACACTCGCGGGGCACAAGGAATCCTCAAAAGCTATAGTGGGATAGGCCAAGCAGCTTTCAACCGCGCACAAGGGCCCGACCGCTTGGGCAGCAAACGGTCACGTCTCCAGTAACGATCTGCATGCTGCGTACAACGCTGCTGTATCTGTCGCAACTGAGGTGGCTCCGCCGTTGGATGGAGCAATCGCGCACTTCGCGTCGCCTCACCGCGCGCTTCATTGCCGGATTGACACTCGAAGACGGCATTGCGGTGTTGCACAGGCTCGCCGCCGAACACATCTTTGGCACGCTCGATTTCCTGGGTGAGAATGTGACTTCGCTGGTTGATGCTACGCATTCCCGCGATGCCTATTTATCTGCGCTCTCCCAGATCAAGCGTGAGGCGCTTCCAGCAACCGTTTCGCTGAAGCTCACGCAATTCGGCCTGGACCTCTCCGAGGACGCATGTGTGGAGAACGTGCTTGCGCTGGTGGACTGCGCGGCCCGGCTCGGCTCACGCATCGAGATCGACATGGAGTCGAGCGAGTACACCGAGCGAACCCTCCGTATTGTGACTGGCCTTCAGCAGCGATTCCCCGGATGCGTTCGTGCAGTGATTCAGGCCTATCTGTACCGGAGCGAAGCCGATATTGTGCGCCTGTCGGAGCTCGGGATCCCAATCAGGCTTTGTAAAGGCGCTTACAACGAGCCCGCTTCCGTCGCCTGGCCCGAAAAAGCCGACGTGGATCAAAGTTACGTGAAACTGACTCGCCTGCTGCTCGATAGGGGCACCTATCCCGCCATCGCCAGTCACGACGAGCGCATGATTCGGGCGGCGCTGGCGCACATTCAGGAACAAAAGATCCCACTCGATCGTTTTGAATTTCAGATGCTATACGGAATCCGGCGCGACCTCCAGCGCGAGCTTGTCGCGAAAGGCTTTCGGCTGCGCCTCTACGTGCCTTACGGAGAGGCCTGGTATCCCTATTTCATGCGGCGGTTGGCGGAACGGCCCGCGAACGTGCTGTTCTTGATGCGAAATTTAATGAAGCGATGATAATCGCGCGTAGCGTCCGGTCGCCGGAACCGTGCCGGCCGGAAAGGAGTCTAATAGTTGTAATGAAGTATTGGGGGTACCTGGCGGGTAAGCTCGCCGGGAGCGCGGCAGTAGTTTACGTGTTGCACAACGCAGTGGTGCATGCGTTTCCACCCACGGTCACGTGGTACGCCGGCAAAGTGCGGCACATGTTTCTGTACGATATGGCTTACACGTTCTCAGTGATGGGCGTTTGGCTAGTTGCCGCGGGCCTGTTATCGGTGACGATTCGTGATCAGCGGCGGCGCTGCCGCACCTGTCTGAGAAAACTGATCATGCCCGTCGCCACCGGCTCCTGGGGCAACATTCTGAGAATCGGCAGACCGAGGACGGAGTGGATTTGCCCTTTCGGACACGGTACGCTGCGCATCGATGAACTTCAGATCACGGGCAAGGAAACACCCGATTGGCAGCCGCACGACGATAACATCTGGAAAGAGTTAGAATCGTATTATCAGGCGCGGAAGTAACCAGTTGTCTTTGCGCGCGTCCACGAATCTGACGACGCTCTTCAGGCTACCCATTTGCCCGTACGCATCAAACTTCCCACCAAACCGGCTTCCAAGAAAGAAGCCAAAATAGGCCGCTTTAGACTCCGCACAATCCTAGCGATCTCGTTAGGCGCAATCGTTGTCGTCGCTGTCACGGTCCTGGCATTTCTTTACGCAAAGTACGCCCGCATTGCGGATGAGAAGCTGGCGCATGGACCGTTTCCGAAATCATCTATGCTGTATGCGGCTCCGCAGGTGGTGGGCGTTGGCGACCCCGGCACGCCATTACAGTTCGCCGCCAGATTGCGCGAGAGCGGATATGCTGAAGATGCGCGCGCCAACGCCACTGGCTGGTATCATCTCCGGCCCGACGCCATCGAGATTTTTCCCGGACCGCAGGCGTATACAAAAGGTGAGCCGGGCGTGCTCCGTTTCGCGAACGCGAAGATTGCGTCGATTATCGACCTGAGCGATAACACAGCGCGGACCGAATATACACTCGAGCCCCAGTTACTCAGCAACCTTTACGATAAAAGCCGCGAAAAACGCCGGCTCGTGCATTATGAAGATCTTCCGCCCGTCTTAGTTCATGCCTTGATTGCGACCGAGGACAAACGCTTCTTTCAACACTCTGGGTTCGACCCGATCCGCATTGTCAAAGCGGTCCTGGTGGATGTGAGGGAGCACCGGAAGACAGAAGGCGCATCGACGATCACGCAGCAACTCGCCCGCATGCTGTGGCTCGACAACCGCAAGACGTTCGGGCGCAAATTCGCCGAGCTGATGATTACCATTCACCTGGAACGCAAGCTCACCAAAGAGAAGATCCTTGAATATTACGCCAACGAGGTCGATCTGGGACATCGCGGCTCGTTTGCGATTCGCGGATTTGGTGAGGCTGCTCAGGCTTACTTTGGCAAGGACATCCGGCAACTGACTCTGCCCGAGGCTGCCACACTCGCCGGCCTGATTCAGGAGCCGAGCTACCGCAATCCGGTGCGCTGGCCGGATCGCGCCAAATCGCGGCGGAATGTGGTGCTGCGAATGATGCTCGACAACGGCTATATCCCGAAATCGCAGTACGAGACCGCGTGCGAAATGCCGATGGTGGTGGCAAAGCAGGGTGTCGAGTCGGCAGATGCGCCGTATTTCGTCGACGTTGTGAACAACCAGTTGACGGATGACTTCGAGGATCGTGATTTCCAGGAGTCGGGCTCGCACATCTATACAACACTGGATCCCGATTTGCAGCACGATGCCGGCGAGGCGATCGCCAGCGGGATGAAAGAGGTCGAGGGGATTCTCGCCAAACGGCACAAGAAAGGCGCTCCGCTGGAGGACCCGCAGGTTGCGCTCATATGCCTTGATCCGCATACCGGAGAAGTGAAAGCTCTCGTTGGCGGCAAGAATTACGGCATGAGCCAATTGAATCACGTTGTCGCCAAGCGGCCGTCCGGCAGCGTTTTCAAGGCGTTTGTCTACGCGGCGGCTTTGAATACGGGACTTGCGAATCAGCCCAATCCGATCACCGCTTCCACTCTCTTCAATGACGAGCCGCAAACCTTCTACTTCGATGGGAAGCCGTACGAGCCCACAGATTACCACCGGGGAAACTGGTTAGGCGATATTACGCTGCGCTCGGCATTCGCGCAGTCATTGAACGTCCCCACAGTGGAAGTCGCGCAAGCGATCGGATATCAGACCGTGGCCGATTTGGCGCACAGCGCCGGGCTGGAAGACATACGTCCGACTCCTGCCATGGCGCTTGGCGCATACGACGTCACTCCGATGCAGATCGCCGCAGCCTACACGACATTTGCGAACAACGGCATCATGGTAACGCCGCGGCTTGTTTCGAAGATCGTGGACAAATCGGGTAATGCCATTTGGCAATCCGAGCCCGAGAGCAAGAAGCTGCTAGATCCGCGGGTAGACTTTTTGATGGTCAGCTTAATGCAGCAGGTGCTGCGCAACGGTAGTGGCGCGCGGGTGTGGTCGTATGGATTCAATCTTCCGGCTGCCGGTAAGACCGGAACGTCTCACGATGCGTGGTTTGCGGGCTTTACGACGAAGCTGCTTTGCGTCGTGTGGGTCGGGCTGGATGATTATCAGGATTTGAAGATCGAAGGCGCCCACGCAGCGCTCCCGGTCTGGGCCGAGTTTATGAAGCGGGCGCACAAGCACCGTGCTTACCGCGACGTTTCGGATTTCACGATTCCCGAGGGCGTGGTAAGCGCACAGATTGACCCCGATAGCGGCGAGCTCGCCACCAGCGCATGTCCGAAGACGCAAACCGAGTATTACCTGCTCGGCACGCAGCCGGTGATATTCTGCCCGCTGCATCAGGGAGGCTCGACGCAAATCGCGAGCTGGGATACGACGCTGCCGAATACGCTACCCGGAAGTCCGTCGGTGCCGACGCAGCCTGCCGCCGTAAGAAGCGCTCAGAACATGCCGAATCTGACGCCTCCGCCTCCTGTGCAGCCCGAACAGAAGCCGCAAAAGAAATCCGGATTCTTCGATAAGTTGAAGAGCATCTTCAAATAGACTGCGGACCTCTTATCCGTGCCGGCTTCACTTTGTGGGCGTATTTTGTTGCCCTGCGCACAGTCGCTCAAAAAGGTATATAGTAAAGAACCAAGGGGAGCGCATCATGGCTTCTTTGCTTCGTTCTCGTCTCGCCGCATGCTGTCTAGCAGTAATCGCCGGCCCGCTTCTTGCAGTTTGCCAGGAATCCGTCGGCTTATCTTCCACTCACCTGAGGGCCTCTGTCGAGCAGTATCCTGCTAAGTCAGTTTCACCTCCTCTCACGCCCGAGCTGCGAGGCGATATCTACATGGCTCGAAAGATGTACCGCGAAGCCATCGATATGTATCGGCAGTGTCCAGCGGATTCCGCCATCGTTCAAAATAAGATCGGCATCGCCTTCCATGAAATGCTCCAGCTGGACATCGCCCGCAAGTATTACCGCCGCGCGGTCGAGCTGAATCCGAAGTACTCGGAAGCGCTGAACAATGTCGGAACCGTGTATTACGCGGAAAAGAACTACCGCAAAGCGGTCGGCTATTACAAGCGGGCCATCAAGTATTCGGATCGTTCCGCGTCCGTGTACGCGAATCTGGGCGCCGCCTACTTCGCGCGCAAAGAGTATAAGAAAGCATCCGAGTATTACGACATTGCTCTCAAGCTCGACCCCGACGTGTTTGAGCATCACAGCGGCTTCGGCACTCTGATGCAGGAGCGCACAGTTGGAGAACTGGCGCGGTTCCATTTATATCTCGCCAAAACCTACGCCAAGAGCGGCGCATATGACCGCGCGCTCGTTTACTTGCGGAAGGCGCTTGAAGAAGGCGTTAAAGATCGCAATAAGATCCCGGATCTTCCGGAGTTCACCTCTTTGAAGAAGGAGGCGGCATTCCAACAGCTGCTTGCGGAGAATCCAAAACCGCTCTGAGCGATCGCTTTTTTCGCCGTTTCACATCTGTCTTCGCCGCCGCTGCTTTCTTCAGTGTGAACGCCTGTTCGCACAAACCCCTGACGCCTGTTTACCGCATCGCCTACCTGCCGGCAAACGTGTTGATTGATGACGCATCCGCCGAGTGGATGCGGCTTGCGGCTCCAGTTGTGATCCAGCACGATCTTTCAACCTCCAAAGCAATCTCTGGTGTCCTGGTTGACTCCGATTCGGGAGCGTTGCAGGCCGAAGCGGACGACGTGCTTCAGTTGACCATCGAGAGTCAACGAGGACAGTTCCTCATTCACCCAACCGTGAGGAACCTGACCGCTCAGAGCGCGCGCGAATTGGCCGTAGTACGGCGGCCGCTAGCAGAAGGACTCATCGGCGCTTTGGATCAAGTGTCTAAAGAAATCGATTCTGGGGCGTCAGCGTTCTCGACACGGCGGGACGATGCCCTTTCGTCGTTCGTGGCGGCGCTGGGCGCGAGCGATGCGCAAACCCGTCGTGCGTACCTTGAAACCGCCACGCGCGCGGACCCCGGCTTCGGTCTCGCTTACGTTGCGCTCATCGACACGGCCGTGCAGGCCCACCAGGATGCGCAGCCGATCATTGCGCGGGCACGGGCGAACCTGGGACGGTTCACGCCTCTCGATCGTGCGCGAGTCATCGCACTCGATACACGCCTCTCGCATGCGCCTTTGCGTGACCAGGCCCGGACAGCGGCATCGGTGCTGGCGTTGGCGCCGAACAACGTCGATACGCTCACCGTTCTCGGGTCTCTCAATTATCTGGAGGGCGACGCCGTTCACGGTTCGGACCTGCTGCACCGCGCCCTGGAGCTCAGTCCCGGTAATATCGCAGTCCGGCGGCAAATGGCTCGCGGTTTGCTTGAGGCCAAGCAGTTTCGGGCGGCCGAGCAGATTCTTAATCAAATCGGCGTCAACAGCTCAGTTCTTCCGGAACTTGCCGTTTGCGTATTACTCGAAGGCGATACCGCGCGGGCCGACGCTATTTTCGCGAAATATCTGGAGCAGCAGCAAGCGGTTGCAGATCCCGCTGTTCCGCTGTTGCGAGCAAACTGGAACGCTATCTCGACCGGCACTGCGCGGAAGTCCGGCGACCATCCCGCCATCGAAGCCGATCCGCAGAGACTGCTTGCGTATAAACTTTTTCTGTCCGGCGATTATGCACACGCGGTTCCGGTCTGGCGCGAGATTTACGACCGGTCAGGCAACCTGGATCTGGCGAGCCGGGCGATGCTGGCCGCTTCGCTTGAACGCTCCGGCAAACAGCAGGAGGCGAGCGCACTATGCGTCGAGCCGTTTGTGCCGGATCTCGCACGCGATCCATATGCTGCGATTTCCTTCGCCGAAATGAGGCGTCTACTGCATTTGTAAATCGCGGCGAGTTGGGCGGCGGCCGCTACTTCCTCGTCAGTACAGTCGCTAAATACCGTAGCTCGGACTCCACCTCCGCGGGATCGGCGACGGTGTCTGCGATTTCCTGGCGAAAGAGTTCCCGATACCTCTTACGAAGCCGGTGAATGGCCACCTTGAGGGCTCCTTCTGAGGTGTTCATTTCGCGTGCTAACGCGGCATACGGCGCGTCAGACTGCCCGAGCAGGAACACCTTGAGTCGCTCGAAATGCTCCAGATGGCCGTGATGCACGAACTCGTTCCGCAACTTCTCCACGACGTTCTCAAGCAGCGCGAGCGACCAACGGCGATCGAAGATCCGCTCCGGTGTTTCATCGTGCGCAGGCTCGCGTTGGTAGCGCTCTTCGCCGGACGAGAATTCAAGCGGTACAACCGTTCCGCCGCCGCGTTTGCGCGCGCGCTGCCGCTCTTCGTCGTCGGCCACAAAGAATTTCAACGAAGTCAAAATAAAGGAGCGAAAGCGGCCCTTTTCCGGGTCGGCGCGATCGAGATAGCGCCCTTCCAGAACGCGTAAGAAGAACTCCTGGGTCAGGTCCTGCGCCTCATCCGCCGGATAACCGCGCCGGCGCAGATACGCATACAACGGATACCAGTAGTTCTCACACAGAGAGACCAGAGCAGACCGGGCTTCCTTGCGCTGTGGATCACCGGCAGCGACCACCAGGGTCCACCGCGTGGTCGGAAACTGGGATGATCCGCTCAGCGTGTGCATCGTTTGGCCGTTTGTCATGGCTTGTCCTCACAAGCATTCCCTTAAAGCAGATAAGGAAATCGGGAGCGCAAAGTTACAGCCTGGCGGACTCCGTCCTGGCTTCCTGCACGACTGGAGTTTCGGGATCGGCATCCTTCCAGATTGCGAGGAGGTCCTTGTAGATCGCGGCCGATTTCGCGCGATCTCCAGAAGCGGCTAACGCTCTGGCCAATTGGAGACGCGCCATCGCGCCGATTGGATCGTTCTGCACGACACCCGAATGATCAACAAATTTTTGAAACTCAGCCACTGCCTCGCGATGGCGGCCCATTCGGGAATAAGCGAGGCCGCGTACGTAGACGGGATAGAGAGCTCCGAAGAAGACGCCCGTGTAGTACGCTGTCCCCGGAACGCCAAGTTCATACGGAGCGGCGGTTTGCGTCATCTCGAGCGCCTTCACTGCGTCGCCGTGGTTGAGAGCTTCGAGGGCGCGAAGCGCCGGCAGATAGCTGAATTGGACTGATGTGTCCTCGGGGTATCGCTTACCGAAGTCTGCCTCCATCTTGCGCGCTTGCGCGGAGTCGTGTAGAAGCGCCAGACTGAACGCAGGCCCGTAATCGGCGTCCCGGCTTCGGTACAGTGACAACGCGGTCGCAGCGCTTCTTTTTGCCCCCGTACGAGCTTCAAACAAAGCATTCCAAACAGCGCGAGCGCCTTCAAACTGGGCGGCGCGCTCCAGCAAACCTGCTTGCCGAGCCAGGTTTACCGCACGTTCCGAGGCTCGATTTGCTTCTTTCACGCGCCCCTGATACGCAAACGTCAGAGCTTCCTGGTGATCGAACCATCCCTGGGCTTCCAACTTTCCCTGACGGTGGGTCAATTCCTTTTCCATTGCGGCCTGGTCGCTCCTCAGAAAGGCGATAATGTACCGGCATAGAGAAAAGTAAACAACGTCGATTTTACGTTCCGATGCCTTACCAAGCACTGCTTCGGCTTCTGACAGGCGGTTCTGGTAGACGTAGGCCCAAGCGACATTTGCATAGCTGATTGAAAAATTCGGGGCGAGTTCGATCGCTTTTCGACCTTCTTCTATCGCTTTCTCGTAGCGTCCAACACCCTGTGACGTAAAGCCCGACATAAGTCCGTGAGCGTCGAGATCCCCGGGATACTTCTGCGCCCACGATTCAAGGCTCTGTCGCGCCAATTCCAGATTCCTGGTTACCTGCCGATGATAGTTGAAACTGACGAAATAGTTTTCCCGGTCGCTTACAGCATCCCGTAGCTCATAGGCTCTTGCCATATTCCGCGATGCTGTTTCGGATTCGCCGAGGCCATCTTGAATTCGGCCCAGATAGGCGTAAGCCATCGCAAATTTCGGATCCAGCTCGATGGCCCGTTTCAAGAGAGACATGGTTTCCGCTGTTTGCGCCTTTCCTTGAGTAGCGTTTGTTGCCGCGCTGAAAGACCTCCATGCCTCCAGGGAAGGCGTGGTTACATCGGTCGATTCAATCGTCTCTTTGTGCGCGGGCGGAACGGATTCCCCTCCCCGCGTCCCGAACCGGTTCGCCATCTGGCCCAGCTGCTTGAAGACTTCCTCTTTCCTGGCCGCGGAGGCCTGCTCTTGGTCCAGAACATCTCCGGTTCGGCAATTTTTTGCGCGCAAGCCCAAGACGTACTCGCTTCCGATACTCGTGACCGAGCCCTCTACGACTGCTGCGCTTGCTGTTCGCTCACAGATTTCGGAAGCGACCTCCGGTGTGAACTTCGTATCCGCAGGCCGGAGCATGAGACGCAGCGTCTCGCTCATGCGCGCATCGGGAAGAACGCTGAGGTATGGGGATTTCCCCAGCTCGCCCGCCATTATCCGGCGAAGCGTACCATCGAATGCCGGATCGCCGGTGGTGTTTGTGAAATCGGCGAGAACAATGGGTCGTTTTTCTGTCGACTGAGGCTTGCGCTCATGATCGCGGTGGATGAGCGACCAAACCGTCATCCCGCTCAACAGGATAAACAAGAGCGCGGCGGCTGTGCCGAAGGCGGCCAGCCTTTGCCGGCGAAGAAACTTGCGTGCTCGATAAACGTGGCTCGGTGGCGATGCCAGCACCGGCTGGTGCTCAATATGTCTCTGTATATCGGCTGCGAACTCAATCACCGACGAGTATCGCCGTTCCCGCACTTTTTCCAGAGCCTTCATGGCGATGGAGTCTAGGTCACCATCCACCAGGCGCCGCAGAGATGCCGGGTCTGTCTGCCGCCGCGCAGCAATATCAACCGCCGCTGTGCCCAGCTCTGCCAGCTTTCGAGAAAGCGACGGTGCCTCCTCTTCACGGATGATGTGGAGCATCTCGGCGAAACCTGCCCGGCGCAGTCTGGCTACATCAAAAGGAACAGTGCCGATGAGTAACTCGTATAAGAGCACCCCGAGCGAATACACATCCGACCGCTCATCGATCTCTCCGGCCATCACTTCGGCCTGTTCAGGACTGCCGTACTCGGGTGTGCCCACCATCTGACCGAATTGCGTAAGCAGAGTGTTTTGAACTGCCCACTGCTCGGTAGCTTTTGCAATGCCGAAGTCGATCACTTTAGGAAGCGGCCTGCCCTCCTGTTCCGTCACGAGCACATTCGACGGCTTCAGATCGCGGTGGATCACTCCTTTGTGATGCGCGTGCTGAACGGCGCGGCACACCGAGAGAAACACGACCAGACGTTGGGCAATTGTCATCCGCTTGCCGTCGCAGTACTGCGTGATGGGTACGCCCTCGATGTACTCCATAACAAAGTAAGGCCGGCCCTTGGGCGTAGCACCGGCATCGAAGATCCGCGCGATGCTCGGATGGTCCATCATTGCCAGCGCTTGGCGCTCGTTGCCGAAGCGGGCGAGTACCTCATTCGTATCCATCCCGAGCTTGACCACTTTGAGAGCCACACACCGGTGAATGGGTTCGCGCTGCTCCGCCAGGTAAACGGTGCCCATACCACCTTCGCCTAAAAGACGAAGAATCTTATATCGGCCGAAATCGTCCTCATTCGGCGGGGCTGTTGCTGTGTTGATGGTCTGAGTTCCGCATGCGTCCGCGCCCAAGGAACTAGCGAATGCACCCTGGATGAGACAGTGCGGGCACAGCCCTGCGGGATCGTCGGCATCCAATTCCGCTTCGCATTGAGGGCAGGTTGACATCGGGACTCCGCGTTGCAGCAGCTATTTTAAGCTTTTCGCCTGAGAGGTTGTAACCTTCAGTGCCGCGATTCCTTATACGTGGCAGGCGAGCCGGATTGGACCAGCCGCCTGATCGATCAAGTCTAAAGGAGACCCGTGATGAAAAGAGTTTTGCTTCGTTGTCAAGTTGCCTGGCTTTTGGCAGTTCCCATCTTCTATGCGCAGAGCGCGGTTGCTCAGGAACAGTCAGACAAGGTTAAAGGATGCTCAAACGCTACCCTACAGGGCAGCTTCGGATGGACCAGCACAGGAACTCTTCTCGATTCCTATGTCCCACCCCCGTTTGCCGGCCCGTTGGCTGAGGTCGGCAGACAGACCTTCGACGGGAAAGGCCACACTGACGCAATCGCAACTTTAAGCACAAATGGCAACATCTCCCAGGGTGTGAGCATTGAAGGCACTTATACAGTGAATCCGGACTGTACAGGCAGCATGACACTCAACATACCTAATTTGGATGCTACGGTACATGCATACTTTGTGATCGGCGACAACGGGACAGAAATTCGAGCCATCGTCACAGATTCAGGAGTAGTTGAAAGTCGTGTTTACAGTAAGCAGTTCCGGTGCGATCGCAAGGAGTAGAAGAGGATCTTGCCGATGTGGATCAGGGTTTCGAGAGCATGCTCGCGAAACCCTGAGCGTTTCTCTGCGCAATCCGTATTTGCGCGTGGAAATTTCGCACGATCTTTGGCGAGTTTTGGAAGTCGTTGATGAATTGCTTCCGCCGAATCATAAATGCAGTGAGCCCTTTGTGTTGGGAGCCGCGAACCGGTTTTGTTTCTTCTCCCAAGGCTTCGGCTGTGCGCCGCTGTCGCGTTTGAAAACACGATCGTAGAGGTGTTTGCGACTGGTAGTCCCAAGAGACGTGTTGTACAAATTGACCACTCCGAGCGCCTCTTTCACATCGTCTTCGAACTGGTGCAGGTTGTGCAGCTGCTCGGATGTGGCAGGCAGCCGGGAGCCGTTAGGGAGCTCGATAAAAAGCTGGTAACCGGCGCTGAGCAAAACGGCGATGTCGCCGCCCACCAGAACGCCGGCCCGCTCGATCTCTGCCTGACCTTTTCCTTCGTCGCCGATGATGGCGCCGATGCCGTGCTTGCTGATTCTTACACGGCCATCCGGCAGCGACTGTGTTCCGAAGCCTGACCCCTTCAGGATATCGACCTTCTCAGCGAAACTGACAACCTTGGGCGGATGGCGGCGGAAGAACATAGCTCCAGTATAGGAACCCCGTCTTCGTCATGTCAGAGACCGATGCGCTTGAACTTACGGTTTCTTCTCCGTGATGTTGTTGCCGAACATGAATCCTATTTCAGCCATCGCTCGCGGCTGGTTCTGGTTCGCACCCGTGGGGCCGAAGCCAAAACCAGGCGTGTAGTCGGTCGCGCGCACAAAAGAAAGATCGCCGCGAACAAAGAAGCCACCGTACTGGAAAGTCGGCGTTAAAGTGCCCGACCAGCCTCCGCTGCCCGGACCGAACATCAGATTCACAGCCTGGTCGGCAACGCTTCCCGAGCTCTTGATGTATTCGCCGCGGCCTGCCAGCGAGAAGCCGCGTTTAAAGGCGTGGCTTAACAGCAGCGCACCGCCTTGCGTCGATGCACCCTTTACAATCCCAATGGTCGTGTTGGTCGGAACATCGGTGTATTGATAGTAGGGCTGAATGATCCAGGCGCCCTTCGTGTAGGTGTAGATGACATTGTAGATACTGCCGTTGTTTTGCACCGGAGTGGCCGAAGTCTGATACTTTGTCTGACCCAGGTTGCCGCCGGCGACAAACGACAACGCATGTGCTCCATTGGTGTAGGCCAGAGAGCCCGATAACCACGTGTAGCGATTCGAGTAGAAGCCATCGTTCCAACTGAGTGACGCAGTGAATTTGCCCATCGTCTGATTCACTTGGATGCCTTTGTTGACGGCGTTTTCCTGGTTCCACAAAAGGCCGCGCTCGACGTTCATGTTTTCAAAGCTGAAGGTATACTCAGCGCCGATCAGCGTCGGTAGGGCACCGATCTCGAAGGAGGTGTTTTTTCCGGCCTGCAGCTTAACAAAACCCTGAGGCACGGGACCATAAAAGTCGGTCAGGGTTTTGTCGGTAGCGAGAAATGGTGTTGCCAGTGCCGGAATGGTGTAAGCGCCGGCCTGCAAATAGAACTGAAACCAGCCATCGGTCTTTTGGATAAATATCTGGCCGTTACTCAAAGCGGCCTGTGTGGTGTTGTCGCCCGGAACGTGATTTCCTTGCCACATGCCTGTACCGCTGATGATGCCGTTCACCGCAATCTTGCCGAAAGGTCCGGCATCGAAGATGGCGGGGGGAATCGCCTGCAGCGGCCCTGTGATGGAAGGAGTTGGTAACGCTGTCGGAGCTGCAGCCGGAGCCGCGGCGGGTGCCGGAGTTTGAGCCGCCGCATCAGACGGTTTCGCGTCGGTCGGCTTTGCCTGATCTGTAGACTGTGTGGCGGGTGCATCCTGTGCGCGGGAAACCGAGACTAACCCAAGGCAAAGAGCGATCGCGGCGAGATTCTTCGCGTAGAATTTCATAACTCTCCTGAGATAATTTGGACCTTTCGGATCCGGTGAGGAGCGCCGGGATCCATGCACGGCAGGGTGCGCAAAAAATTGCGAGCACGTGAAGACGAAAACTACCTCCAGTTCCGAAGCTTTTGCAAGTCCGAAAACGGGAGCTATGTCGGACGAGGACAGCCAACAAATAGAAGCTTCGCCCTCAGGTCGGGCCCGAAGAATGTTGCTCCAGAGGTTTCATTAAGATTAACCGTCCGGGAGCCCCGCCACAATTCAAAACTTTCTATCGCCTGCATAAGGGGAGCTTGTGGCGGATAAGTCGGTTGTTTACTAATAACTTAGAGGTTAAGTTGCTATGCATACGAGCTTTGAACCCGTCATTCCTATTGCCGCCATTACCGATGAGTTCTCTTCGTCTCTGGCCGAAGCCATACCAGTGATGAAAGAAATCGGCATGCGCGCAGCAGAGCTCCGCACCGTCGACGGAACAAACATCCTGGACATGACGGACGATCAGTTAGGGCGCGCGAAAGACGTCCTGGATGAAGCCAGGCTGCCGGTCATCTCGATTGCATCGCCCATTTTGAAGTGCATTCTTGCTAACGCACCCGAAATAGATAGCAGATACCAGCACGATGTTTTCGCCTCATCGCATACTGCAGCCGACCAGCAGCGGCTTCTTATGCGCGCAATTGAGATTGCAAAGTTCTTCGGATGCCGTATTATCCGCGTGTTCTCCTATTGGCGAACCGTGAAGCCGGAGTTTTGTGTCGACGCGATTGTCGCAGCACTAGCCAGTATGGCGGACGTCGCTGCGCGCGAAGAGCTGGTAATCGGGCTTGAAAACGAGCACGCCTGTAATGTGGGAACTGCCGCCGAGACGGTCCGCATCCTGAACGCGCTGCCACAGCGCAATATCGGTCTGGTATGGGACCCGGCGAACGCGTTGGTAGCGGGAGAGAAACCGTTTCCGGACGGCTATGCGCTGCTCCCAAAACAGCGCATCGTCCACGTGCACGCGAAGGACTGCCACATGCAGGGCGATGTTCCGGTATGGGGACCTCTCGGTACGCGTCACGTGCTCTGGAAGGAACAGATTGCGGCGTTGCGGGCCGACGGCTATAAAGGCCACCTAAGTTTAGAGACTCACTGGCCGGGTCCCAACGGAGACAAACTCGAAGGCAGCAGGATATGCGGCTGGAACCTGCGCGGCCTCGCGTCCGGTTAACCGCTATTCGTCTCCAAGATGTTTGCCCGGCGCAAGATATTGGGTCACATACTCGCATACTGCCGAATCGAGTGAACGCATCGGCTGAGTGAATCCGGCGGCCCGCAGCTTGTCTATATGTGCGCATGTGAAGTACTGATATTTTTCGCGCAGCTTCTCGGGCATCTCGATAAAATCGATTTTCGGTTCCATGGTGAGTGCGCTGAAGATCGCATGCGCCAATGTCAACCACGTGTTCGGTTCGCCTGAACCGATGTTGAACAGGCCGCCTCCGTCGACATGCTCTGCCAAAAACACGGTTGCAGCGACGGCATCTTTCACGTACATAAAATCGCGGCGCTGGCCCCCGTCCGGAAACTCCGGCCTGTAGCTTTTGAACAACGACATGCGTCCGGTCTCGCGGACTTGGTGGAATGCCTTGTGCACTACACTTCGCATCTCGCCCTTATGGTTTTCGTTCGGACCGAAGATGTTGAAGTACTTGAGACCCGTGATCCGATCCAGGAATCCGGCCCGTTGCGCGTAGCAGTCGAAGAGATGCTTCGAATAGCCATACATATTCAGCGGCCGTAGACTCTCGAGTGCGACAGTCTCGGGCAACCCCGCCGCAATCGACCCGTAAGTGGCCGCAGATGACGCATAAACAAATCGCCTGTGCCGGTCGAGCGCGAAACGCGCCAGCGCCTTCGTGTACTCGAAATTGTTGTGGATCAAATACTCGGCATTCGTTTCCGTCGTCGACGAGCACGCGCCGAGGTGAAAAATCGTGGTGACGTCATTGAACAGATGCGTGCCGTTCTGAATCAACTCGCGCAAGTCGCCGGCTTCGAGATAATCGGCGAACTTGAGCGGGACAAGATTGCGCCACTTCTCGTCGTTACCCAGAAAGTCAGCCACGAGAATATTCGTGATGCCACGCCGGTTCAGTTCCCAAATGACAGCGCTGCCGATGAATCCAGCGCCGCCCGTCACGAGTATCCTTCCTTTTGAAAGGTGAGTCATTGGTGGTCAGTTTCACGCGCGCAACGCCCAGCAAACGAGCTGTGCGCTTAGTTTCAGTCTACGATTTGGTCACGATCAACAGCGGCACTTTCACGTGATGGCGCACGGCATTGATTGTGGTACCGAAAATAAGGTCTTTGATTCCGCGGTGTCCGTGAGAGGCCATGACGACCAGATCGGGATGAAAGTCGGCCACGACAGCCGCGATCTCTGCTGCCGGATTATTTCCATGCCGCACCACAGTCTCGACAGCAACGTTCTGGTGTTTCAATAGGTCGACGATTTCATCCAGGTAGTCGCGCCCTTCCTGAATCTCGGCCGTTGACGAAAGCGAGCCAAACATCTGGCTGGTTACGCCCTCTTCCACGTGCAACAGAATCAACCGGGCATGATGCATTTCTGCCAGCACCATGGCATTGGCGAGTGCGTCCTGATCAGCTTCGCTGTGATCGAGCGGCACGAGAATACATGAGTACGCGGGGCTCGGCAGCAGGCGCGCCGGTTCTGCGGGTACGCCAACGGCAACACGTCCCGCGAGCGGCGTGCGTGTTCGCATCCAGGGCCAGAACGCGATCACAACCAGCAGCGCCAGAACAGCTCCGCCCCCAACCACGGTTGCTGTCCAGACAAGTGGTTTCCACTCGCCGCTGCCGGCAATCCACTCCCGTAACTGTTCCACAGTAAGCCAGACATCCAGCACGAGGATGAATGCTGCGCACCCCCAGGCAGCAACTTGAACCCATCGTCGGTTGACAAACGAACCCATGCGTTTACGGTCTCCCGTGAACTGGACCAGGGGAATCACGGCAAAAGGAAGCTGCAAGCTCAACACGATCTGACTCAAGATGATCAGCTGATAGGTTCCGGCATTTCCGAACAGGTAGATTGTGATGACCGCCGGCGTTATGGCAAGGAATCGCGTCATGGCGCGTCGCAGCCAGGGCTGCATGCGGAAGCGCAGAAACCCTTCCATAACAATCTGCCCGGCAAGAGTTCCCGTAAGCGTCGACGACTGCCCGGAGCAGAGGAGTGCCGCGCCGAACAGCGCGCTCGCGGCGGCAGTTCCAAGCAAAGGAGAAAGCAACTGATGCGCCTGTTGAATTTCGGTAACCACGATGTGCCGCTCAAAGAAAACGGCGGCCGACATAATCAGAATCGCTGCATTGACAAATAGCGCTCCATTGAGCGCCAAGGTGGAATCCAGCAGGTTGAACCGGCAGGCGCGCCGCTTCTCCGGTTCGGATTCGCCGATCTGTCGCGTCTGCACGAGCGCCGAATGCAGATACAGATTGTGCGGCATGACCGTTGCACCGAAGATGGCAACGGCAACAGACAGGCTGCGGGAATTGAGCCTCGGGAGGATTCCCGTGATCACTTCGGCCGCGTCCGGCTTGGCCAGAAAGATCTCAAATGCGAAACAGCCGGCGATGGTTGCGATCAGGACCAGGACGAAGGCTTCGATGACGCGGATACCGAGGCGGCTGAACCACAAGACCAGCAATGTGTCGGCGGCGGTGATCAGAACGCCCGCAAGCAGCGGGATGTGAAATAACAGATTCAGCCCGATAGCCGCGCCGAGCACTTCGGCCAGATCGCAGGCTACGATGGCAAGCTCGGTCAGCAGCCATAGCGTTATCGATACAGCACGCGGATATTCGTCGCGGCAAGCCTGCGCCAGATCGCGGCGGGTAACGATTCCGAGCCGCGAGCTCAGCGTCTGCAGCAGCAGCGCCATAAAATTCGACGCCACCAACACCCAAAGCAGCCGGTAGCCGAAACGCGCGCCGCCTTCCAGATCCGTGGCCCAGTTGCCCGGGTCCATATAACCGACACTGACCAGATATGCCGGACCGGCGAACGCGAGCAGCCGGCGCCAAAAACCTGTGTGGCTGGTGGCGACGCTTTCGTGAACTTCGGCCAAAGAATGGTCGTGAACCATAGAAAGTCGCAAACCCCACCTGCTAGCAATCAGTATGCCATCCAGAGCGACTTAGTCACGCAGCCGAACGCGTCGCGCCAGCTCGAAACAAAAAAGCCCCGGAGCTGTGTCCGGGGCTCGAGCAAAGTCTTTCGATGCGCTCGGTGCTCTAAAACATGTTCCAGAGGAATTGATTGTAGACCTCGTGATGGTATTGAACCTCGGGTGCCTTCACGAAGGTGCCAAGCTGCCGCGGGCACCGGTCGGCAGCGCTCTGCTTCAGGTCGGCGTACCGGTTCTTTACGTCCTCTCCCAGCAGTTTCGTCGTCCATTCCGCATCGCGGAAGTCGTCGAGCGCGTCGTAAACGTTATCCGGCAGATAGCGTTTCGCCGCTCGCAGATTGTCGATGGCGGCCGTATCGCCTTCTATGCCGGTCTTGAACACAGACAGCATCACCATGTAAGGATTGGCATCCGGAGCCACGGAGCGAACTTCGACGCGCGAGCTGCGCTCGTTGCCGATCGGAATACGCACCATCGAGCCGCGATCGACCGCCGAGGCCTTGAGCTGATTTGGCGCCTCAAAGTGAGGATCGAGGCGGCGGTAGGCATTCACGCTGGAGTTCAGCAGCAGACAAATGTCCTTACCATGGGTCAGAATGCGGTCGACGAATTGCCAGGCGCAGTTGCTCATCTTCTCTTCGCCATTCGGATCCCAGAAGATGTTCTTACCGTTTTTGCTGATCGACACGTTCGTATGCATGCCGTTACCATTGACGCCGACGACCGGTTTCGGCAGAAAGCACGCGGTATGTCCCATCTTGGTCGCCACTTGACGGCAGATTAGCTTGTAGAGCTGAATCTGATCGGCTGCTGCAACCACTTCGCCGTAGCCGTAATTGATTTCGAACTGCGATGGAGCGACTTCAGGGTGATCTTTCTCGTTCTGGAAGCCCATCGCGCGCTGCACTTCAGCCGCCATGTCGATGAAGGCACGCAGCGGGTCACCGGGCAACGAATGGTAGTATCCGCCCTTGTTGACGTACTCGAACCGGCCGGTCTCGTGAAATTTGCGCTCGGCGTCTATCCCCTCGAAGAGAAATCCCTCAATCTCGTTCGCTGCGTTCAGGGTATACCCGTCCCGTTCGTAAAGCTCTTGCGCATATCCCTTGAGCACGCTGCGAATGTCGCCGGCATAGGGAGTGCCATCCTTGTCGATGACTTCGCCGAAGACGAGCACTTTACCGGGACCGAAGATATCTGCCGGCGCCCAGTAGAACGCACTCCAGTCCATGCCGAGCCGTAGATCGCTCTCTCGTTGCGCCGTGAATCCGCGAATCGAGGAGCCATCAAAGGTGAGGTTGTCCCAGCTCTTGACCAGAAAGTTCTTGTCGTAATCGAGCATGTGCAGCCGGCCCTCGAGGTCGCTGAACAGCACCGTGACGGCTTTAATGCGCTTCTCATCAGAGAGATAGCGTACCCGCTCCTCCTGGATCTGATGCGGCGGAACCCGGTTCTTGCGTTGCTCCTTCGCCTGCAGATTCAGCTCTTCGAGCTCCGCATAGCGAAGCAATAGACGGTCGCTTAATTCAGACATTCAACTCCTTCGATTGGCAATTGGCTAAATGTATTCACACGCGGTGCGGAACATGCCAGGCAAAGAGCGAGTCTTTTCTGTGATTTGGAAGGCGAATGGCGCTGCGTCGCGCGCTTGCCCGAAGCGGATCAGCTAATGCCTGACGAGTTTGCTAACTAATTCTTGATTATCAAACGGAGGACTGCCGAGCGCAAAGCGGTTAGGTCACTTTGCTTATGCATTGTTTTTATGGACCCGTTATCGAAGATTGATTGAAGTTGGGCGGAACTCGCCACTAGACCTTATGCGCGCCGGCCTTGACCTCGCGCATCGCCACGCCAGCCGTCGAAATGCGGAAGCCGACACGATCCATCGCGCCGCGTATGTAGGCATTGCGCATGAACCAGCGCCAGACGTTGCCCGTCAACAGGTTTTCAATGCTCAGCAGCGAAATACCGACGTCGATGCCGATCACGTCTTCATTCACCCACATCTTCTTGTCCTGCCAATTCGGGTTGAAGGCATCGGTGAAACCGTAGCGGCCGTAGATCTTCTCGCCGTAGGTTTTGTGCATCTGCTGGAGTACAGGGATGCAGATCTCTGGAGCGAACATCAGCGATCCGGCAGCAGCGCAAGGCACAAGGGTTCCATTGATCGGTCCCGAATGCGGCGGCTGACCACCCCAGCTTACGTATCCCGACGGGCTGTCGGACACCGTGACGCCCCACATATCGGCAGCGTAGTCGGAGTAGGTCTTCTGCAGGCTCAAACAGAAATCGCGGTGTGCGTAGGTGGCGACTTGCGAGTTTTGGAAATAATCGATATACGATGGATCGCCGTCCATCTGATGGCGAAAATCGACCCAGGCATGCGAATACTGGTGCGTGAACAGCGGCCCAGCGCCGACGAACTCCCAATCCTGATATTTGACTGGCGGGCGCAGCCAGGTGTACCAGCTCTCGGGCGGAATCGGATGACGAGGAGATCCGATGGCGAGCAAGTACAAAACAGACGCCTCGCTGTAAGATGTCCAACGGTATTTGAGGAATCCGGAGCCTGGCATAACCCCATGCGACAAGATCAGCCGGTCGCCGTTAAGCATCCAGGCGAAGTCGACACGTTCGAAAATTTCGCGCGCCAGAACCTGCACTTCTCGGTCATTCGCAAAATAGCCTTGCGCAGTGAGCACGCCGCAGAGGAGAAGTGTCGTATCGATGCTCGAGATTTCCGAGTTGAACCGGCGCGCCCCCGTATTCACGTCCAGGAAGTGATAGAACCAACCGTGATCGTGGAAAGCGTGGCCCCAAAAGTATCGGAGCGTAGTTAAAACGCGGGCTCGGGCTTGTTCCTTCGTAATCCAGCCGCGACTCGCGGCAATGCATACGGCCGTCAGACCGAATCCCGTTGCGGCCGTGCTGCCGACGCTTTCCCCGGCGGGAGCGCCGTTCACCCCGGCCCGGTCCATTACAATTCCGGTACGCGGCCCGAGCTGTTCTAAGAAGTAGGAACAACAGCGCTTGGCATAATCCTCGAGGAACTCCCGCTGACCGGCTTGCAGCGGATGGGAGGTGGTTGGGGGGGTAGCGCGGCCGAAGGCATTCCGAGCCAAAGCGGCGCCAACAGCCGCTGATAGCAGGAAATCCCGGCGTGAGGAGCCTCGATCGTTGCGTTTCACTTCGTTAGTCGCCTAAACCATAGTGGGGCGACGGGCCGTCAACTCTTAGATGCGAACACGGCATCTTCGCGTTGCTTTACCCGAATCCGACCAAATTTTTGTGGTTAGGCTCATCGTAAACGATTTCACCGTACCAGGCAATCGCATTGCACGTAAACAGCCGTTTCTCGAAAACGGGGTGATCGACCACTTGAGCTACTGACGTTACGGAACGAACCCCAACCCGCCAGAGACGGTTTGTTATGAGCGTTTTGCGAAACGAAGCCAATCGCCCTGGCTTTCGCAGGCGGCCCTCAGCCGAGTGCCTCGACCAGGAACGGCAGCCCACGGACCCCGTGGAAGACGTGCTCACCTTCAAAGATTTCCTGCTGCACGCGAGTTCCAGCTCCGAAGACCTCGTACACGCGCTTTACGCGAGCGTAGCTTTCGCGCGTGGCGGCGACAGGAAAAATGGGATCGCGATCGCCTCCTTCCGAGAAGAGGGGACGTGGGGCGATCAGGCCGGCGACATCGTAGTTTTCGGCCCAATTGAGAATCCCGGGAACGTAATTATCAATACAATGTGACACGCTCATGATGCTGTCGCGGAAGGTGTTCAGATAACCGCTGACGAAGGCAGCCTTGATCCGCAGATCGAGGGCGGAAGCGAACAGCGTACAGGTACCTCCGCCGGAGATGCCCATGCAGCCGACGCGGGCGGCATCCAACTCGGGCCGCGTACCGATCCAATCGATAGAGCGCATCACATCCCAAACGCGCCAGCCGATCATGGTCTCACCGAAGAGCAGGGCCGAGCCGGCCGCGGGCTCACAGGCGGTGGCTGTGGGACCTTTTGCGCGAGTAGCTGCATTGCGTCGGTAACCAAACGCCATGGGCTCGATCGCAAATGCCGCCAAGCCGTGTTCGACGGCCTGAATCGCGAAGTCGTGTTGATAGCCTGGCTTGTCGGTGCGATCGCGTCCGTGTTCGTCAATGCCGACAATGTCCTCGACGCCCCGGCCGTGACCAGGAATGGCAATTACCGTGGGATATGGCGGTTTGCGCCCGGCTGGAGTAAGAAGATAACCAATCACAGCAACTCCAGGGCGGCTTGAAAAGAGAATTTGTTCGCGGCGATAAGCCGGATATTGCCGCACCTCCAGCGTCTCGGCTTCAAACGGGGTTCTGGGGGGAAATCCTCCGAGCAACTCGGTGATTTTGGCCCGCAACTCCCGCTGCCACGCTTCCGCCTCGGCGCGATTGGTTGCGCGAAACGTGAGCTGCAAGGGAGCAGATTGATAGCGGTCCAGAGTCCACTTCACGGGGTCAAGCCCGCTGTGAGTCGCGCCAGTTTCCGAAGGGTTCATCGCTCGATTATCTATGCCGGCGGACGCCGCCTTTGCGGCTAAAGTAACAGCAGCTGCATTGCGAGCGAACTGCCGACGGGTAGACCGCTTCGTCATGTTTCGGATTATATGTTGCGAGCGTGTCGGCAGCGGCCCGCGTGCAAAAATAGGTCTGCGTGAACTCGGAAACACTGGTGCAGATTGAAGGCCGTTCGCATTCGGTGTCACCCCGCCTGCCCGAATGGCTTCGAAAGAGCCGAACCCATTTCGAATCGGTTCACCGGCTGAAGACAGAGCTCCGGCGAAAGCGTCTGCACACCGTGTGCGAATCGGCGCGCTGCCCGAACATTCACGAATGTTTCCATCGAGGCGCCGCCACGTTCATGATTCTCGGCAATCTGTGTACGCGTGGGTGCGGCTTCTGTTCGGTCCCGAAAGGCTCGCCGGCCAAGCGCGAATTCGTTCTGGATGGTGAGGAGCCGGCTCACGTTGCCGAAATGGCGGCCGAGATGAAGCTGCGTTACGTGGTGATTACCTCAGTGAATCGCGATGACTTGCCGGACGGCGGGTCACGCCACTTTGCGGATACGGTAGCGCGGGTGAAACGCGCATTGCCGCAGGCTCGAGTGGAGGTCTTGACCCCGGATTTCTGTGGTGACCTTCGTGCGGTGGCGCGAATCTTGGACGCGGAACCTCATGTCTTCAACCACAACATGGAAACAGTGAAGCGGCTGTACCGGCGGGTGCGGCCGCAGGCAAACTACCGGCAATCGCTCGAGGTGCTGTCTTTTGCGAAGAGATACCGGCCGGACACTCTGACGAAGTCGGGTTTGATGGTGGGGCTCGGCGAGTCGGCGCTGGAAGTGGAAGAACTGCTTCGGGACATTCATGAAGCGCATGTTGACGTGGCCACGATCGGCCAGTATCTGCAACCCACGCGCCGGAACTTGCCCGTGTCGCACTTCGTTACGCCTGCGCAGTTCGATGCTTATCGCGAGTACGGAGAGTCGATCGGATTTCAGATGGTGTTCAGCGGACCGTTTGTGCGCAGCAGTTACATGGCGGACCGGGTGAGCGAAGGGGCGATTCGCTCTTAATGGTGCGTCTGGCCGAGTTCCTCGGTCCGTATCAGCGCCGGGTCTTCTTACACACTCTGCTATCGATACTCACGGCGATCCTGCTGCTGCTGATCTTTCCGAATTTCAACCTGACGCTCCTGGCGCCCGTGGCTCTGACACCGCTGTTGATCGCGATGGCGCGAACGCGCGACGGGTGGCAACGCTTTCTGTACGGTTGGGCGGCCGGTATCTTCTATTGGTTCTTTCTGTGTACATGGATCCAGTTTGTACTCGAAGTTCACGGTGGGATGGGACGCTGGGGCGGGTGGGGTTCGTTTCTTCTATTCTGCATTTTGAAGGCACTGCATCTGGCGGTGTTCGGTTGGTTGGCGGGTCCGGTGATGCGGACTGCCTACGCGATTCCCGGAGTAGCGGCCCTCTGGACTGGAATTGAGCGCACGCATGGCACGCTCGGATTCGCATGGCTCGATCTCGGCAACGCTGGTATCGATATGGCCGTCCCGCTACGGGTCGCGCCCTTCGTGGGCGTATATGGTGTGTCGTTCATCTTTTGTATGCTGGCCGCGGCGGCAGCATGCGTCATTCTGCGCAAATCCCGATGGCACTTGCTTCCTCTACTCTCGCTGGCGGCACTTTGGCTTTTACCGCCTATCCATCAAAGGGTTCCCGCCACCGACCAGGCGCTGATCGTGCAGCCGAATATCGAATCCGATATGCAGTGGAGCAGCGTTTTACAATGGCGCATCGAAAAGCAACTCACGCTGTTATCGAACGCCTTACCGGCGCGGTTTGTTATCTGGCCGGAGATGCCGGCTCCGCTGTACTTTTACAGTGATTCCGATTTCCGCGCCGACGCGATGGGGATTGCAAAACGGCACGGATACTTCCTCTTTGGAACGGTGGCCTTCACTGCGAAGAACCAGCCGCTGAACTCGGCAGTCCTGCTTGGACCGGAAGGCCAGGAATCGGGACGCTACGACAAGATCGACCTGGTGCCGTTCGGGGAGTTTGTTCCGCCGCTATTTGGGTGGGTCACCCGAATCACCGATGAGACCAGCGATTTCGTTCCGGGCCACGACATTAAGGTATTGGCAGCGGCAGGTCACAAATTTGGTGTGTTTATTTGTTATGAGTCCGCGTTCCCGGACTTAGTGCGGCAGTTCTCGCGCAACGGGGCGGATGCTCTGATCAATATTTCCAATGACGGCTACTTCGGGCATACGGAAGCGCGCGAACAGCACCTCTCTCTGGTGCGCATGCGAGCAGTTGAGAACCGCCGGTATCTGATTCGCGCCACCAATGACGGTCTTACCACCGTGATCGATCCCGCCGGACGCATCGTGCGCGCGCTGCCGCCGTACAGACAAATTGCGGCATTGGTTTCTTATGGTGGTGTCCGCGAACCTACGTTCTACGCGCGGCATGGCGATTGGTTCGCGTGGAGTTGTCTCGCGATTGGATTGGGACTGGGCATTCATGGCTTGGTGCGGCGGTCCAGTGACGGTTAGCGCCGGACCCAGTGAGCGCCGCCGTCGTTGCTCTGCCAGCGTTCACCCGCCATGGTTTTCACAAAAACTAGATCTTGGTTGTTGGTTTCGATTGTCGTTATCGTACCGGTGATCACTGCGCCATCGCGTGCGATCCTTACTTCACTCCAGTGCAGTCCATCGTCAACCGAGTGAAAGAGGCGTCCGCCCGCACCGCCGGCCCAGACGTCAGCTCCCGTTGCCGACAGCGCGTAAAGTGGCGTCTCGCCGTCGACAGTTACTTGTTCCCAAGTCACGCCTTGATCGCTGGATCTAAGCAAGATTCCAGACTCATCGCCCGAAGGAGTTTTACCTGGTGAAACGAGCTTCCAACTCGAGGACGCGATTTGGCTGCCCGAGATCATCTGGGCAAATGGCTTGGCCCGTTGCCGTTCGGCAAGGAGGGATCTCGACAGAAGAGTACGGTCAGGTTGCTGTGGGATGAAACTAGCGTGGCGTCCCGGCGCCTCTGGTTCCTGATTCGCCATTGTGAGTGCCGTTTGCTGCGGTTCCATTGCGGGCGGGGCCGGAAGATCAAGTTCCATCGGAACTGTCGGCTGGATTAGCGGCTGTTGCAGTAGCGCCGCTCGCTTCGGCATTGCAGATGATTTCTGGACCCTGGGCGAGGGCCGTGGCGAGCGATGTATTCTGACCTCCGGCTCAGCTTGCGCGACGAGTGCCCGCTCCCTTTCACTCCGTTCATGCGTTGAGCTGGTTGTTGTGCCGGCCGTGCCACGATGTGCTACCGATACGGTCCCCACGATGTTATGCCAGGGCATGAGAATGAGAATCGCAGCAACCGCGGCTCCGGCGCAGGCGCGTAGAGCCCACAAATTGACCGGCATTCCTGTGCCATTGCGCGCGGCTCGCGGTTTCATTGCTTCGCGCTCTGCAGCTGTCATTAAGTGCAGCAGCTCGCGGCACTCGGAACACTGGGACAAGTGCTGCAGGGTGGCGGTGCGCTCGGCTGTAGATGCGTTTCCGGCAGCGAAAGAGCACAGCAACTCAGCGCTCGGATGATCGCCTTGCGATGCCTGCGAATCCCGCAAGCGTTTCGCCACAAATTTCATAAATCCCGACATACCGCTTCCGTCACTCTGCCTGCGCGCGCAATCCAAACAAAGAACGATTCAAGCTCGCCGTTCTTGCGCCAACCGGCTCGCCAGGTCAATGCCAACATTCTGAACATCCATATTGAAGACCTCCTCGATTTCGCGTTTGCTCATTCCCATGCCGCGCAACTCCTTCGCGATGCGTTTTCGGATTCCTGACGTGATCTTCCCGAGCCGCCGGCTAATGGTCGACTCGTGAACTTTCAACATTCGCCCAATCTCTGCCAGCGTCCGCCCGTCGAGATAATACGCGGCCAACAGGAATCGATCATCCGCAGACAAGGCCCCAAGCGCGATGTCTGTGGCCGAAATCAGTTCGCTGGATTCCAAAGGACCAGCAAAGCCGGTTCGGCCGGAAACCGTGGTGTTTTCCAGTTCTGCATCGAAGCTGACGAGCCGTCTGCGGGTTCTAAACTCATCCACGTATTGTTGTGCCAACACGGCCCTGAGCCATGCTTCAAGCGGGCAGCGCCCCAGATACATTTCCAGCTTGCAGATCCTTTTTCCAGTCTCATTCACGCGTGTTCCGAAAAGATCGCCCAAAACAGTTGCCGCCAGCTCATGTGCCGCCGCGTCCTCCTTCGCGATGCTCCTGGCTGCGCGATGGATCTTACCGCTATAGAGGGCCAGAAACCGCTCCCAAGCAGCCTCACTGCCACGCGCACAGGCCCGGGTGAGCAGCAAATCCTCGAGCCATAGCTTCCCGGCCGCGCTCGCAATTTTTTCTGCGCTGAATTCACCCGGATATGCGCGGGCAATCACATCTTCGACGATGGCCGCGACATCCTCTTCCGCAAACCCAAGCGCCTCTGCGCCAGATCTCTGGTACAGATGCGACAGTTGGTCACCTGTTGAGCGCTTGAACATGCGGCGTTGAAGTCTCGCCAAGTAAAGACGTAACACTATGCGAAATTCTTTGCAAGAAAGATCGGTAAATTTCGTTCTTCTGGTGAAAGCCGGCGGGCATTTTACCGGGCCGGCATTGAAGGAGTTATCATGCGCGGCAAACTGCGTACGCTAAGTGTGTCCTTCGTCCTTTTGGCTCCGCTTTGCTTCAGTATTCGAAACGCTGCGTGGGAGGCGAAACCCTTGTTCTCGTACAAGGTTCTGTCTCCCATCACGGCCGCGGATCTCGCGGTCTTTCCCGTAGTTTCCGAATCAGTGTTTGACACCAGCAGGTTCCTGACTCTCGATGAAGGAATTCGCTCGGGAAAAGTCGTGATCACAGAAGTGGGACAAACCAGCGGATTGATTCGGCCCCGGCCCAACATGTCCGATGGCGTTTGGCGGGAATATCCGGAGTTCCCGCGGATGCCGTCACCGCAGCCCGGACCGCAAGTAAATACGCTCGCCCTGACCAACCACTCTGATCGCCCTCTGCTTCTGTTGGCGGGAGAGATCGTCACCGGCGGCAAGCAGGATCGTGTGATCGGAAAGGATCGAATTGTTCCCGCTCATAGCGAACCTATTTCGCTCGACGTCTTTTGCGTCGAACCTCACCGTTGGACGATCATGCCCACTGAGTTCGGCTCTTTGGGTTTGTCGTTTGCTCAGCCAAGCGTGCGGCGCGAGGCGATGGCGGAGCGCAACCAGCAGCAAGTGTGGGCGGCAGTATCGAAATCCCGCGCGGCCTTCGCGTCAGCGCTTCCTTCTTCGCAGGCGCGCAGTTTCGAAACATCGTCATCTTATGCGGCCGCTGTTGAAGGCGGCGCAACGCGGCTCGATTCTATCGTTGCACCGATCGAGCGGTCGTACGAAAAGCTGCTTCCGGAACTCCGCGCGGAAAACGCGGTCGGTGTCGTCGTTGCCGCCCACGGAGAGATCATCTGGGCCGATGTCTTCGCGAGCCCCTCACTGCTCGAAAAGTATTGGCCCAAGCTGATTCGGTCCTATGCCGCCGAATGTTTCACTCCGGGAGTTTCGCCCGCCACCATCACGCCATCAAAGCTGAGCGCACAGGAATTTCTCAATCGCTTGAACAGCAACCACGAACAGGCCGAGACGGAACCGGGCGTTTATCGGAATACCGAGTTCGAGGGCGGCGACTTTGATGCCTTTATCCTCACATCTCTATTGCCGAATACAGGATTCGACGTTCACATCGCGAAGATGAAGCGATAGTTGCCCAATGGCTGCGCTCATGAGCGAAGCGATCCGAGGAACCGCTTCCTGCGGGCGCGGCTCAGACTCAGGTAGCAGAGCCGGGAGCGCAGCGACCGGAGCAGTAACGATAGGACCGATCTGCCCGACATGCTCTATGATGCGGCCGACTCGGGCTGACAACAATACCTCCTCACCGATCGCGGGATATTGACCGCAATCGGCTTTTCGGGTATTTTTGCCTGGTACCCGCTAACAAACCACGAGCGTTAGTACTGTAACCAAATTTATCTGGAGTTTTGAAAAACAATGACCCGTTTTGACGGAAGGGCGGTCGTGTGTCTGGGCGCGCTTTTGGCATTCATGCCGGCGCTGGGCTTCAGTCAGCAGCTTGTAGCGGCCGATGCATCCGCCATTCTTGCGCAAGCGAGCAGTGCGCTGACCGGCGGCGTTCCGGTAAGCAGTGCCATCGAGACGGGCACGGTGGCCTACACGGCTGGCTCGGATGACGAGAACGGGCCGGTGGAGTTGGAGACGTCCGGCTACTTCGACAGCAAGCTGCTGATGCACCTCAATAATGGCGACAAGCTGGAGATTCTGCACCAGGACGCGGGAGTGTGGGCAGGGAGCGACGCGGTTCGGCGCCCGCTGGCGATGCACAATGCGCTGACGAGCGCGCCGTGGTTCTTTCCGGCGCTGTTAGTGAATGGCTGGATAACGGACAAGAGTTTTTCTGTCTCGAGCCTAGGCACTGAGGAGCGAAACGGAGTAACGGTACAGCATCTGCGCTGCCTGCGCGTACTGCCGGGCCAAATCGATGCAACCACGATGGGCTTGATTCAGAAAGCCAGCGCCATGGATCTGTTCCTGGACAGCACAACGTTGCTGCCGCTAGCACTCGAATTCAACGCGCATCCGGACAACAACGAGTTGCAAGACATTCCGGTGCGCATTGAGTATGGCGACTATCGCGCCCTGGGCAGCGGCAAAGCGCCGTATCACATACAGAAGTACCTGCAAGGTACGCTGCTACTCGACATTGTGGTGAGCGACGTAAATCTGAACGCGGCGATTCCCCCGACCGAGTTCAATCTCCAATAGCAAATCGAAGAAGGAATCGACATGACGTTCAGAGGCATAGCTGTCTACACTGGTTTACTGTTCGCGGTTGGGTTACTGGCGCCGTTGGGCCGGGCGCAGCAAGTAACCGGCCTGCCCCCGTTTGGTAGTTTCAGCGGCGGGCCGGTGGATACGGTCAATAATGCGAACTTCAATGTGCATTTCGCGTTTCCGATCATTAATCGCGCGGGGCGTGGGATGCCGTTTTCTTACACGCTGACTTACGATACGGGAATCTGGTTGCCGGTGATGAGCGGGAGTTCGACGGTGTGGAGCCCGGCAGGGAACTGGGGCTGGGGTGTGGTAACCCAGGCGCCACTGGGTTATGTCTCATTTGTGATACAGCCAACCAGTTGCACCGGGCCTCCGCCGAACAATACGCATGTGACGTGGACGGATTGGAACACGTTTGAGTATGTCGACTGGTTGGGAACAGCCCATCGCGCGGACACGCTAGGAGTTTCGAATTGGGTGTCGGGAAGCGCGTGCGGCGGAGGACCTCCCACCAGTGCCGCCGCGACACTTTCGGATGGCTCCGGCTACACTTTGAGTGCTGCTGTGGGCGGTTCGAACCCATCCGGTATTAAAACCAGCGTGACTGCTCGTTCGGGCACTGCACTAGCTGCTCCCCAACTCGGTGCCGGCTCAGGTAGCATCACGGACACGAATGGAAACGGAATTTCCGCCACTCTCGGCAGCACTACCGTATTTACGGACACCCTGGGGGCAACCGCGCTCAGCGTATCCGGCGCGGGGAATGCATCGAGCCCGCAGGTTTTGAGCTATACGAATCCCGCGGGCGGCACGTCTTCGTATACGATTAACTACAAAAATCAAACTGTGCGTACCAATTTCGGATGCAGCGGTATTAGCGAGTACAACAGCCCACAGGCCCTGGTGAGCAGCATCACTTTGCCCGATGGCACCGCTTATACGTTCAACTACGAATCTACGCCGGGGTATTCCGGCGATGTTACCGGGCGGCTGCAGTCGATCACGCTGCCGACGGGCGGGGCGATTACCTATACCTATACGGACATCAACTGCGGGGACGGGAGTCCGGCATGGCTGACGCGGGCAACAACGGACGGAACTTGGACCTACGCGCAATCGGGTCAGACCAGAGTCATCACCGACCCGCTGGGTAATCAGACCCAACTCCAGTTTCAGGGAATTTATGAAACGCAGCGCAAGGTATACCAGAGCTCGACGGGGGAACGCTATTGAAAACTGTGGATACCTGCTACAACGGCTCTGCATCGCCGTGTACTGGGATTGGGGTGAATCCTCCGATCACGCAGGTTATGCAAACAACGGCGCTGCCCGGTTCAGCAGCGAAGACGTCGAGGACAGTAACGAACTATAACTCATACGGTCTGCCGACAGAAACCGACGAATACGATTACGGCAACGGCTCTGTGGGTGCGCTGCTGCGGAAGACGAGCGTCGCGTATAACACATCGTTGGGTAGTATCGTCGACCATCCGGCAACGGTCCAGGTGTATGCCGGCAGTAACCTACTCTCACAGACCACTTACAGTTATGACGAATATTCCTTGCAGCCGAGCGGTAGCGGAACGCGAGGCAACGTAACCACGGTAAGCCAACTGGTTGCCGGCAGCACGAACCTGGTGCAGCACTCTCATTACTACAATACCGGGAATGTCTATCAAGCAGTGGACGCGAACGGCGCGACAACGACGTACACCTACGGCAACTGCAGCAACGCGTTTATCAGCAGCATCAGCTTGCCGGTGTCCTCGCTCACCACGTCGCAAATATGGAACTGCACGGGCGCAGTACAGACATCAGTTACGGATGCGAACGGTCAGAAATCGAGCGTAGCGTATGCGGATGCGAATTACTGGCGGCCGACATCCACCACGGATGCGACGGGCGCCCTGACTTCGCTGTCGTACTCTACGTCGCCGAACAGTGCAGTCGAGAGCGTGTTGAACTTCAACGGCACGGTATCGACGGCCGACACGCTCACCACGCTCGACGGGCTGGGGCGGACGCATGTTGTGCAACAGAGGCAAGCGCCCGGGGCAACCGGCTTCGAGTCGGTGGAGACCGATTACGATGCCGTCGGCCGTCCCTCGCGAGTGACACTGCCTTACGGCGGAACCGCGGGCCAGACCAGCCCGAGCGTGCCCGGCACGACCACGGCGTACGATCCACTGGGGCGGCCGGTGACGGTGACGGACAGCGGCGGCGGGTCGACGAATTATACGTACAATCAAAATGATGTGCTGATCGCGGTGGGTCCAACATCAGCGAACCCGAAAAAGCGGCAGCTCGAATACGATGCTCTCGGCCGGCTGACGTCGGTGTGCGAGATCACTGCGGGGACGGGATCGGGCGCGTGCGGGCAGACGGTGGGACAGACGGGTTACTGGACGAAATATACTTACGACGCAAATAATAATTTGCTCACGGT
Organism: uncultured Acidobacteriaceae bacterium; assembly: GCA_963842195.1. GTDB lineage: Bacteria > Acidobacteriota > Terriglobia > Bryobacterales > Bryobacteraceae > Bog-105. Next base: position 128,836 of record CAWJFN010000009.1, on the reverse strand, counting down.
GGCGCAGAATGCGCAATCGGGAAGTCCGCAGAGCCGGACCTTCACCTATGACGGCCTGGGCCGGATGACCTCGGAGACAAATCCGGAGACGGGCGGCGTCAGCTATGTATACGATAGCGACGTGGCGTGCGGCGGGTCGGCGGGCGATCTGGTGAAGAAGACGGATCCCATAGGCAACGTGACCTGTTATGCCTACGATCTTTTGCATCGGAACACATCGATTACCTATCCGAGCGGGCAATATGCGGCGGTGACACCGGAGAAGCATTTCGTTTACGACTCGGCGGTAGTGGCCGGATTGCAGATGGCGAACGCGAAGGGCCGGCTCGCGGAAGCGTACACGGGCGCGAGCAAGACGACGGATCTGGGGTTCGAGTACTCGGCGCGCGGGGAAGTAACCGATACACTGGAGCTGACGCCGCACTCGGGCGGATACTATCATGTGGCTGCGACTTACTGGCCGAACGGATTGATCAACACGCTGATTCCGAATCAGGCGGGGCTGCCGAACTGGACCTATACGCCGGATGGGGAAGGGCGGATCAATTCGGTCACGGCGTTGAACGGGCAGAATCCGGTGACGAGTACGGGATACAGCGGGTTTGGACCAACGCTGATTACGTTCGGCTCGGGTGATTCGGATAGCTACACATACGATCCCAACACCGCGCGCATGACACAGTATCAGTTCACGGTCAATGGCAGCAGCGAGACCGGGACGCTGAGCTGGAACGCGAATGGCACGCTCAAGAGTTTGGCGGTGAGCGATCCGTTCAATGGCAGCGATACGCAGACCTGTAACAGCAGTTATGACGATCTGATGCGGTTGATTAGTAATAACTGTGGTTCCGTTTGGAATCAAAACTTCAGCTATGACGTTTTTGGAAACATTTTCAAATCCGGGACAACTTCGTTCGTGCCGACTTACAATACGGCGACGAACCAGTTCCTCAGTTTGCCGGCGGGAACGCCATCGTATGATGCCAACGGCAATTTGGAGAGCGATGGGTTTCACACCTACAGTTGGGACTCGGATGGCAAGAACATTCTGCTGGACAACGGCAACACCGTGAGCATGACTTACGACGCGCTGGGCCGGTGGGTGGAGCGGAAATTCGCGAACGGGACGTACGATCAGGGTGTGTATGCGCCGGGCGGCGGCCCGGAGTTATTCATTGCGGCGGCGGGTGCGCTGCGGACGGCATATGTGCCGCTATCGGGGCAGGCGTATGCAAGTTACAACACATCGGGACTGGCGTGGTATCAACATTCGGACTGGCTGGGAACGGGACGGCTGTTCACGAGCACGACGCGCACGGTGGTGAATGACTTCGCGGTGGCGCCTTACATGGAGCAGTACATCAATACAGCGGGGACGGACACGTTCTTTACCGGCGTGGGTCAGAGCGCGGAAGCGGCAGATCTGAAGAACTTTCCGGCTCGGCTGTATCAGACAACGCAGGGTCGCTGGATCACGCCCGATCCGGCGGGGTTAAGTGCGGTGGACTTGACGAATCCGCAGACATTCAATCGGTATGGGTATGTGATGAATAATCCGCTAAGCAATGTGGATCCGACGGGGATGTGGTGCTCGGCGGCGGTCCCGGGCGGGGATACACCGTGCAATGCCGGGAATTCCGGCGGCGGTGGTGGGAGTGGAAGCTTTGGCAACTACAATGTGTTCGATTTCATGAACGTCCCGGTAACCGTGCAGAGCTATGTTGCCGGTCAGGCGCCGCAGCCAACATACTTGACTTTCCCGAGTGGGACCGCGTCCGCCACAATTACCTTCGGTACGCCGCCGGGCTCATGGCAATCGGTGCAAGTCGGAACACTCGGCGATGTGCCTGTCGGAATCGATATCTGGCAAGGCCAACAACAGCTTTGGTCTAATACGGCAGCTGTTGGCAATGCTTTGGGGGCGGCTACCGCAGCGGTATCGGCTTTGCCGGTAACAGCCACCGAGGTACCGGCATTATTAGGACCGGCTGAGGGCAGAGTGTTTTGGAGTGGTACCCGCGGAGCAGTACAGGCAAGCCAATGGGCGGCATCGCAATACGGAACCATTTTGGGTCAGACCCTTATCGGCAGAGGAATTCTAGCTCTTGGAACGCTCGGTGTTAACACGCTGCCTCTCTGGCAAAGGGCGTCAGCCGCTTTCGCTGCAGGCGCTCAAGGTTCTGTGGTTTTCTTCGCCGGATCTGCTGGCCCCGCATCAACGTTCTTCACGGTCGAGCTGCCAATTCTACTTGCGAACGGCAATGTGGTTGTACCAGGAAGATAGGAATGCTGAAGTATTGGCTCAACAAACTTCTTGGCAGGCCATCAGTCAGGTTCTTGCCGGATCGAAGTGTCCTCGAGTATAAGGACTCCGGCCGCAAAATTGAAATTGGCGGCGAAATTCTCGTCGACGGTTTCGAAATCGATGTGAACTCAATCGTTTCGTGGAACGATGAACCAACCAAGATACTGAATCACTCGGAGCGAGTGGAAATTGCAACAGGGGCGAGAAATGTTGTTCAATCTCAGTGGGGCTGGGTTGTACGGCTCCGTAACAACAGATCCTGAGCCCCAGGAGCAATGCCCCATTCGTCGTTTAGTTTCCCTTAATTGCACGTTTGCGCGGGGTAGCGAACGGCGTACCAGAGTTCACATCAAGAAACCCTGTAACAACCCGGCTGTACGCGGCACGCCGGAGAAGCATTTCGTTTACGACTCGGCGGTAGTGGCTGGATTGCCGATGGCAAATGCGAAGGGGCGGCTGGCGGAGGCGTACACGGGCGCAAGCAAGACGACGGATCTGGGGTTCGAGTACTCGGCGCGCGGAGAAGTCACGGATACACTGGAGCTGACGCCGCACTCGGGCGGATACTATCATGTGGCTGCGACTTACTGGCCGAACGGATTGATCAACACGCTGATTCCGAATCAGGCGGGGCTGCCGAACTGGACGTACATGCCGGATGGAGAAGGACGGATCAATTCGGTCACGGCGTTGAACGGGCAAAATCCGGTCACGAGTACAGGATACAGCGGGTTTGGACCGACGCTGATTACGTTCGGCTCGGGTGATTCGGATAGCTACACATACGATCCCAACACCGCGCGCATGACACAGTATCAGTTCACGGTCAATGGCAGCAGCGAGACCGGCACGCTGAGCTGGAACGCGAATGGTACGCTGCAGAGCCTGGTAGTGAGTGATCCCTTTAATGGCGGCGATACGCAGACCTGTAGCAGCAGTTATGACGATCTGATGCGGCTGATCAGTAATAACTGTGGTTCGGTGTGGAACCAGACGTTCAGCTATGACGTTTTTGGAAATATTTCCAAATCCGGGACAACTTCGTTTATGCCGACTTACAATACGGCGACGAACCAGTTCCTCAGTTTGCCGGCGGGAACACCATCGTATGATGCCAACGGAAATCTGCAGAGTGACGGGTTTCACACCTACAGTTGGGACGCGGATGGCAAGAACGTCCAACTGGACAACGGTAACACGGTCACGATGACTTACGACGCGCTGGGCAGGTGGGTGGAGCGGAAGTTCGCGAACGGGACATACGATCAGGGTGTGTATGCGCCGGGCGGCGGGCCGGAGTTATTCATTGCGGCGGCGGGCGCGCTGCGGACGGCGTATGTGCCGCTGTCGGGGCAGGCGTATGCGAGTTACAACACATCCGGACTCGCGTGGTATCAACATTCGGACTGGCTGGGTACGGGACGGCTGTTCTCGAGCACGACGCGCACGGTTGTGAATGATTTCGCGGTGGCTCCGTATATGGAGCAGTACATCAACCCAGCGGGGACGGACACGTTCTTTACGGGTGTGGGGCAGAGTGCGGAGGCGGCCGATCTGAAGAACTTTCCGGCGCGGCTGTATCAGACGACGCAGGGTCGCTGGATCACGCCCGATCCGGCGGGGTTGGCGGCAGTGGATTTGACGAATCCGCAGACATTCAATCGCTATGCGTATGTGGGTGGGGATCCGTTGAATACGACAGATCCGACGGGGCTGGACGGAAATACCATTTGGATACAGATTCCGACTCACTGTTACCAAACAGAAATGACCGGATTGCCAGGAGAGTACCAGTTCTGTGAGATTACGTTTCAGCAGATCTCGGTCGGGCCATTGGACAACCCGGGTGGGCAGCCCGGCGGCGGTGGCGGAAGCTCGCAGCAGCCACCGGCACAGGCGGGGAATTGTCAGGCCGGCCCTGTAGGAAACTTCGTTTCCAAATACATCGGCGGCAACACGATCGTCAGCGGGAATATAGCAACCAACAGTCCCACAACCGAGTTGGGGGCGATGATTGGCAGCTTGGCCGGGCCGCCCGGTGCGTTTGCTGGCGCGCTTATCGGAAGCATGTTTGGCATTGGCGGAAGCGTGTCATACGTGCCCGGAACGGGAAGCATATACGCGGGACCCGTTGCTACGTTCGGGGTCGGAATCAACGGCGGCTCAGGGTTTTCCATCAGTGCCGTTCACGTGCCTGCATCGCAGAACGCCAACTCGATCGCGAACGGGAAGAGCTTTTCCCTTAATTATCAGCCAAACCCGTTTTTTGGAAGCACTGTTACGAAGTCGCCGGGCAGCGGTCCGCCCGTGGTTGGCCCGTCCATAGGGACGAAGGTACCTGTTTCCGCGAGCGGCGGATACAGCTTTTGCTTGAGGCACTGCGGATGCTAGCACACTTCCTAGGTTGGACATTCGCGATCCTCACGCTCTTGATGATGACTATCAACGCAGGGTTCATGCTGTTCTCGCCAAGGCTATGGTTTCAATTGCCGAGTTGGATCCGGGCCAACGCTCGATTTACGAATGAGAAACATGCTTCGGGGCTGGGAAGTGCCCAAGTCCGGATTTTAGGTGGTGTGGTCCTCCTTGTCCTCGCGGTAATCGTGGTCGCCATCACTGTCGGCAGTGAGTAAACTTGGCGCATGCAAGGTGCGTTCGCACCGATGTCCCGCAAAGAAGGTGATTCGGATCGGCAATTGCCCGACGTTGGATTGTGACGGGTACCGCGCTGCGAGAAAATCCTTCGACAAACCGCGAAACAGGGCATGCCTTCGAAAAGTTGTAAACCATGTATCCGGTCTAAACTGTAAACCATGTGTCCAGTTCGGACCAGTCCGCAGAGCCGGAGCTTCACCTATGACGGCCTGGGCCGGATGACGTCGGAGACGAATCCGGAGACGGGCGGCGTGAGCTATGTATACGATAGCGAGGTGGCGTGCGGCGGGTCGGCGGGCGATCTGGTGAAGAAGACGGATCCGATAGGCAACGTGACCTGCTATGGCTACGATGCGCTGCACCGGACCACATCGATTACGTATCCAAGCGGGCAATATGCGGCAACCACGCCGGAGAAGCATTTCGTTTACGATTCGGCGGTTGTGGCTGGATTGCCGATGGCGAACGCGAAGGGGCGGCTGGCGGAGGCCTACACGGGCACGAGCAAGACGACGGATCTGGGGTTCGAGTACTCGGCGCGCGGAGAAGTAACCGATACGCTGGAGCTGACGCCGCACTCGGGCGGATACTATCATGTGGCGGCGAGTTACTGGCCGAATGGATTGATCAACACGCTGATTCCGAATCAGGCTGGGCTGCCGAACTGGACGTACACGCCGGATGGAGAAGGACGGATCAATTCGGTGACGGCGTTGAATGGGCAGAATCCGGTGACGAGTACAGGATACAGCGGGTTCGGACCGACGCTGATTACGTTCGGCTCGGGTGATTCGGATAGCTACACATACGATGCGAATACGGCGCGCATGACGCAGTATCAGTTCATGGTCAACGGCAGCAGCGAGACAGGAACGCTGAGCTGGAATGCGAATGGGACGCTGCAGAGCTTGGTGGTCAGCGATCCGTTTAATGGCAGCGATACGCAGACCTGTAACAGTAGTTACCTATGATTGTGTCAAGTGAAAAGTTGACATACTTTCGAAAAAAGTAGGCTGCGCGAGTGCAGCGAAGCACAAGGCGGCTTACCCATATTGGAAACGGAGCGCGAGACGGGCGGCGGTCAAGGCCGGCGTAGCCGCACCTTCGGTGCTTGGCCTTGACGGCAGAGGCCCGGATCGCGCTAAGCAAAGGAGGTATGGGAAAGCCGCCTTGACTTATTTTGGTAGTTATTGATTGATCTGTGTACTTACAAACTTAATTACTTGTTTACTGATGTAATCTATTAGCTTATTGACTTACCGATTTAGAACACCGCGGCACGCGATGTGATCTTCGAATCAACTCCGCGTAAGCGGTTACACCGTGCCGTGTCAGCATGGCGTGCTCACCGGCCGCGGTTTGCGCCAGCGGCGGCAACTGCTCACTGGCATAGATCTGATCGAGCGCAGGCACCGCCCGAGTGCGCTTTCCGCTTCCGTAGCTGGCCGAGCGGGGCTGTCCTTTGGCTCCCGTTTTCTTTTTCTGGCCGGTAACGCGCACGCGCAAGCGGCTGTATTTGGCCTCCACGGTTTTGGGCTGCGCGTAGCGGTAAGGTTCGTTGTTGCGCAGCATGTGCCAGGCGATCGTAACCAGCTTGCGCGCGGTCGCGACCACCGCCACGTTGCGATTCTTCTTTTTCGCCAGGCGGCGGAAGAACACACCCAGTGGTCCCGGGTGCCGCGCTACATGCTGCGCGGCCTGGATCAGCATCCAGCGCCCATGGCTGGAACCCTGTTTGGTGATGCGGCCGTGATAACAATGGTTGCCGGATTGATGCGTGGACGGCACTAAGCCGAAGTAAGCTGCGGCGCCATCGGCATCCTCGAAGCGCGAGATATCGCCCAGTACCGCCAGCATGCTTTCAGCGACTGCGTAATCCACGCCCGGCAAGCTCATCAGTAACTTGATCTGCGGGTCTTGGTAGGCGTGTTCTGCTAACTCGTCATCGAGCACCTGGAACTCGGCTTCCACCTGCGCTAACTGCCGCAAGTAACGTTCCAGCGCGCGCTGACCTTGCTGGTCCAGCGATTGTTGGGCCAGCCAACGCATCCCAGCTTTACTGAACACATCCGTAACCGGCGGCTCGATCAGGCGCTGATGCAACACAGCGTGGATGCGATTCTTCAGCCGCGTGCGATCGGCATTCAAGTTGGCGCGTTCCGTCGAACGCTGCCGCATGCGGCGTGTCTCCTCGTCCGGAGACCATACCCGGGGCAGATACTCGCAGCGCAGCAACTGCGCCAGCACCAGCGCATCCACTTTGTCGGTCTTGATCTTGGCCGAGGCGATGGCGCGCGTGCGCAACGGATTCGACACCACCACTTCTTTCACCAGAGGCTGTAGAATCGCCACCACTGCCCAGGTGTTGCTGGTGGCTTCTAACGCCACCCGGCAATCGCGCAGGCGTCGCCGCGCAAAGGCTTCCAGCGCCTCGCGGCGCGTGGCCAGACGCTCACGCAGCAGAATGTCTCCGCTGTCGTCGACTACTACCGCCTCGATTTCTTTCTTGTGCACATCCAGTCCTGCAAATGGCATACTGAATTTACCTCCTTGTCCGCGAGAGCAGGCCGGGCAAATACATGCTCCTCATTCGGGCACAAATGGTAACTACCTATGCGAGCTCTTAGCTCAACCGGGTGGACCAGCGGGGCGGCCACATACGACAGCGGGTTCGAAACCCATAACTTAGACCGGCCGGCCCCAAGGTGTTCGGCCCTGCTCTCCGGCTTGGTTGAAGTGATTCCACACCTTGTCCCAAGCCCGGTAGCTTTCAGTACATCGCAACCGCCTCGGCGCTTCCGCGTGCACTCGAAACTGCCGAAGCCACGCGACCTACAACACAATCATGCCCGGTACGATGCGCTGGGGCGCTGGGTGGAGCGGAAGTTCGCGAACGGGACATACGATCAGGGTGTGTACGCACCGGGCGCCGGGCCGGAGTTATTCATTGCGGCGACGGGCGCGCTGCGGACGGCGTATGTGCCGTTGTCGGGACAGGCCTATGCAAGTTACAACACATCGGGCCTCGCGTGGTATCAACATTCGGACTGGCTGGGAACGGGACGGCTGTTCTCGAGCACGACGCGCACGGTTGTGAATGATTTCGCGGTGGCTCCGTATATGGAGCAGTACATCAATGCAGCGGGGACGGACACGTTCTTTACGGGCGTGGGGCAGAGCGCGGAAGCGGCAGATCTGAAGAACTTCCCGGCACGGCTGTATCAGACCACGCAGGGAAGGTGGATCACGCCCGATCCAGCGGGACACAAAGCAGTCGATTTGAAGAATCCTCAAACGTTGAATCGATACGCGTATGTTGGCGGAGACCCACTCAGCCGCACAGATCCTACCGGCACGCACTTAGTTGATTGCGTCTGGGACGGCTGCGGTTGGCTCCATTCGGGAGGCGGTGGCGGAGGGGGAGGAGTAATCGACGGCGCCGAGCAGACCGTGTTCGATACGTCGGGACTGGGCAGTAACGCTCTTGCAGCGTGCCCGAATAATTTTTGCAGCGGTTGGGTTGGGAATTCCACAGGAGGAGGGAACTACGTCCAATACTCAGCCGACGCTAATGGTCAGGGTGCGTATACATCTCTTGCCACAGCGCCCGCTCCTATGACCGTTGCTGACAAAGTGTACCAGGCATTTTCGCTCGCGCACGCAAATGGAAACAGCTCTGACACGACGCAGTCTGTCATTTCTCGTCTAGTTGGATTTACTTATAATGCACAGATCCCGGGTGACCAATTCAACGGAGCCGCTGCGGAATTTGGAACGCAGGATCCTGATTGGGCTAACGGCGCCAACCATCCCGGAGCCAATGGATCTTACTACGTCTCGACATCGGCACTCGGCCTTTTTGGGATGGATGTCCAGCACGTGGCCGATTTGACCGCCGGAGTTGAGGCGCATTATGACACGTTCGGTCCCGCCAATCCGCTGCATTGGTTTGGCGAGTGGTTGCCGTCCTTATTTATCAATACCAGGGCAGCCGCAGTGCAGGGCAGCCGAACCTACTCGCAGTGGACGTGCACGGTCGGCGTCGGATGTGGCCATCCATGAAACACAGAACGAGCGTGCTTTGCACCCTTTTCGCACTTCCATGGGTACTGTCCTCCAGCCGAGCACAAGACATCAAAGTCCGTGTCCTGAATATAAAGACAGGGAGACCCATGAAAGGTGAAATCGTCATGATCGCCGCCGGGAAGAATGGGAACGAGGATTGGAGACATCCTCCCAATCAGTTCCTGTATCAAAAGACGGGACCGGACGGCGTAGCAACCTTCCATCTGGGAACCATTTCTGGCGGTACGATTCTCATTCAGGACGATTCCGGCGTTTCAGCCCGTTGCTCAGGGGGAGAAGTATCTGTCGCGGCGCTCCTCGCGAACGGTTTGCTGGCGCCTAACCGATGCGGAAACCTGTCGGGACCGATACCGGTGACCAAGCCTGGCGAGGTGGTCCTGATAAGCAAGCACTTGAGTTGGTGGAAGCGCGGGCAGAGCTAACCGCTCTGTTACCGTGTAGCGCATGGAAAAGGCCACGGAATCCAGGTTCACCAGCGAAAGAACAGAACGGTAATGGCGGATCCGATGAATACGGCTACTTAGAAGCGGTTATTTAAGGGCTACAACGATCAGCCAATCATCGGCGAGACTCATCTCTGCCGCACAGGCAAATTCGACGTGTGAACACGATCGTGGGGACCCCATGAAACCCGCTGCGCACCTGTCAACTGCATCCCGGCAACGCGGTCAACACCGACTATGTGCGTTCGCGTGAAGTGATTCGGATTAACACAGTCGTTTTGCGCGACATACAGTTTATGACTGCATTTGCAGCTGCAGGACGGGCTTAACAAGTCCAAGGCTATCTTCTCGGCTCAAACCGCATGGCCACCGCCCCCGAGCCGAACTCCAGCCGGCTCACAAGCCTCAAGTCGACATACTTCGATAAGCCGGCGAACAACGTCGGCCCGTGGCCCGCTAGCCGGGGCTGCACCACGAACTCGTACTCATCGATCAATCCCCTCTCCGCCAACGCCAGCGGGAGCCTCACGCCTCCCACGAGCAGTCCCTTACCCGACTCTTGCTTGAGCTGCTGAACGGCCTTCTCCAAGTCCCCGCGTAGAAGCTCCGCGTTCCAATCGACCCGCTTCAGAGTGCTCGACACGACGTACTTCTTTGCCGCGTCGATCGTCCGGGCGAAGGGTTCCATCCAGTCAGGCCTCGCTCCCATCTGCGCCGGCGTCCGCCACGCCGCCTCCATCATTTCGTAAATCACCCGGCCAAACAGGAGAGCATCGGCCTGGGCGAGGGTCTCGGCCGCGTGACGATGCAAGTCTTCGTCCGGGATGATTGCTCGATGATCGCAGCACCCGTCCAGTGTGACGTTGATGGAATACCGAAGAGGTCGCATCACGCAAGAGTACCGCCATGGCGGTAGACCGCGCACCCTCGGGTTGGTTGACTAGGTGCCAGGTTTCTGCTTGTCGGGAGCGGCTTTCCCCGGCAGGTCAAATGGGTTCTCATGCACTCGTTCGCCGATGCGTGTATGAAGCGTCTTCGCGAGCGATATGCTCGCGCCGCCGAACTTGTCCCGAATGTGATCGACAGACCGAAAAACCTGGCGCAGCTTTGCGGTGTGAGGCTCTTCCAGCAGATTCATCTGTCCTTCGGCTGCGTGCAGCGAGCCGGCGTGCACTCCCAGCAGCCTTATCGGAGTTTTGCGGTCCCATGCCTCACGGAACAGCGCAACGGCGGCGGCAGACACTTCACGATCAAGCTGTGTTGCATGGTCGAGCGATTTGGCTCTTGTGATGGTCGAGAAATCCTCATAACGCAGCTTCAGTTGAATCGTCCGCGAGTACAACCGGTGCTCGCGAAGGCGCTTCGAAACCATTTCCGAGAGCTTGAATAGCGTGGTCTCAAGCTGCTCCTGATCGGCAGTATCCTCGTTGAAGGTAACCTCATGACTAATCGACTTTGGAGCTTCGTCTTCTCCGACCGGTGAATCGAACCAGCCGCCCGCATCCTCGCCCTTCGCCTTACCAGCGAGCGCGAGTCCCCAGCGCCCGAAATGTGATGCCAGAAAACTTTCGTCGAGGCGTGCGAGATCGCCAACCCGCACGATGCCCAGGCGATGCAGCGCTGCTTCGGTCTTCTTGCCAACTCCGGGAATCTTGCGCACATCGAGCGGCGCCAGAAATCGCGCTTCTTGACCGGGAATAACATACAGCATTCCATTTGGCTTTGCCTGATCGGAGCAGACCTTGGCCGCCAGCCTGGAGGATGCGAGACCGAGTGAACAGCGCAGACCGGTTGCCTGCCCGATCGCCGCGTGCAATTCGTTCCCAATCTGCAGAGGCGGCCCGAACAGGCGGCTGGTTCCGGTCAGGTCGAGGAACGCTTCGTCAATGGAGGCCATCTCAACCTGGGGCGAGAATCGGTTCAGAACGTCGAAGACCTTTTTCGAATACTCCCGATAACGCGATGGATGTCCGTCTACGAAGATCGCCTGCGGACACAGCCGCGCTGCGGTGCGGAGCGGCATGGCCGAGTGAACGCCGTATTTGCGCGCCGCATAGGAGGCAGCAGCAACGACGCCGCGCTGATCGGCTTTACCGCCTACAACCACCGGCTTTCCGTGCAGCGATGGATCGAACAATTCTTCGACGGATACGAAGAAGGCATCCATATCGACATGGCAGATCAGGCGCTGCATCGCTTTCCGTTATGATCGCAATCGCGCGGCGATGACGCGGGGCCAGCCCGCGAGGTCGGAGGTAACTTCGATATCGGTCCATCGGGCCGCGAGCATCTCGCGCACGCCGGCGAGCGACTGATATCCGAGCTCCATCACCAAGCGGCCCCCGATGGTCACAGCCGATTCAGCCCCGGCAATTAACCGGCTATAGATTTCGAAACCGCTATCGCCGGCGAAAAGCGCCGTGTGCGGCTCCCAGTCGCGTACTTCGCGCTGCATATTGGACGCGTCTGCGCCGGGCACGTAGGGCGGATTTGAAATCAGCAGATCGATGCACGCAGGCCGGATCGGGTGCAGCAGATCCCCGGCGAAGAACGGTACTCTAGCGTTGAGATTGCGGCGGTTTCGTTCCGCGACTGCCAGAGCGTCGGTTGAGATATCCGACGCAGAGACCACGCAGTCCGCTTCCAGACCCACACTGATCGCAATAGCGCCCGACCCGGTACCTACGTCGAGGACGTTGTGCGCCGGATGATTCTTCAGAAATTTCAGCGCGCATTCAACCAGGTGTTCGGTCTCAGGGCGGGGAATCAGGACTCGCTCGTCAACGTAGAACTCGCGCCCGAAGAACTCCTGGATGTGCGTGATGTACTGCGTCGGCTTGCCCGAAATGCGTTCGTCAAGGTAGCGACCGTAATGAATCCAGGCTCTGGTCGGAAGTTCATCCGCGCTGTGGGCGTAAAGATAGGCGCGGTCGCAGTGCAGCGCGTGAGCTAACAGAACTTCAGCGGTGAGGCGCGATGCGGGAACGCTTGCCTTTTCAAGTAGCTCAGTTCCTTGGAGCAGAGCCGTCCGCAGGTCCACCCTAAGCGGCTTTGCCGTCGTCCCGCAGCCGTTCGGCCTGATAGTAAGAAGTCAACGCGTCGATGATCGGCTGAAGTCTTCCCTCAATTACTAAATCGAGTTGATGGAGCGTCAAGCCGATGCGATGATCCGTGATTCGATTCTGAGGGAAGTTATAGGTGCGGATCTTCTCGCTGCGATCCCCGGTTCCAACCATGCTCTTACGCTCGGCGCCGATCTGCGCCAGTTGTTTTTCCAACTCCATTTGATAAAGACGTGAGCGCAGCACTTGCATTGCTTTCGACCGGTTCTTGATCTGCGATTTTTCGTCCTGGCAGGAGACCACCGTGTTAGTGGGTAGGTGCGTGATGCGCACCGCTGAGTAAGTCGTATTGACCGACTGGCCGCCGGGACCGGAAGAACAGAAGGTGTCGATGCGAAGATCCTTGGCATCGATCTGAACGTCAACCTCATCGGCTTCGGGCATCACCACCACCGTGATGGTGGAGGTGTGTACGCGGCCCTGCGTCTCCGTGGCGGGTACTCGCTGAACGCGATGAACGCCGCTCTCGTACTTCATGCGGCTGTAAACTTTGTTGCCCTTAACGATAGCGATGATTTCGTTCAGACCGCCGACGGAAGATCCGCTCATCGATGTGATCTCAACTTTCCAGCCCAGTTCCTCGGCGTAGCGCGTATACATGCGGAACACTTCGCCGGCAAACAATGAGGCCTCATCGCCGCCCGCGCCCTTGCGAATTTCGAGCACGACGTCTTTCTCGTCATTCGGATCTTTCGGCAGCAGCAGAACCTGCAACTCCTGCTCGATTTCCGTCAAAAGCGGCTCCAGCCGCGCAACTTCAAGCGCCGCCATTTCGCGCAAATCGGGGTCGCTCTCGCTCGACATGGCGCGAGCACCGCGGAGCTCCTGATCGGCCTTCTTCCATTCACGGTACTTGGAAACCATTTCGTGAAGTTCGCTCTGCGCTTTGGCAGTTTTGCGGTACTGTTCGGAGTCGTTGATAACGGCGGGATCCGCCATGCGCTCCGTCAGATCGTTGTAGCGCGCTTCTGCTTCTTCAAGCCGGTCTTTATATTGCATTTGTGCCGCCGTCGTTGTAAGTTCGCGCGATTACGCGATCACCAGTTCGCCGCCTTGGGCCCGCTCGAGCTCCATGGCCCGTTCGAGAGCATGAATGGCGATTTCGGTCTGCTCATTCGATGGCGGCTGGGTGGTAACACGTTGCAACCAGAGACCAGGCCGCGTCAGTATTGCCATCAACCCGCGCTGCCGCTTGGCCGCGAAACGGATCAGCTCGTAACTGACCCCGGTGATCACCGGTAACAGCGCAATTCTGGCCGCGAACTTCGCAACGAAGTTGTCGAACGGCAGAAAGGCATAGCAAATCATGGCAATCACCATCATGACCAGCAGAAAGCTGGTGCCGCAGCGTGGATGCCAAGTTACAAATTGCTGGGCGTTTTCGACTGTGACCGGTTTGCCGGACTCGAAGTTGAAGACGACCTTGTGTTCCGCCCCATGATATTCGAAGACGCGGTGAATGTCTTTCAGCCGCGAAAGGATCATCAGAAACCCGAGAAAGATGGCGATGCGAATGACGCCGTCCACCAGATTGATGGCCAAGCGGCTTCCCACGGCAGGGAAGAAGTGCCCGAGCTGTGTTGCAAGGTAGAGCGGCACTAGCTTATAGAGCGCGATAAAAAAGAGCAGCGAGGAGACGATGTTTATACCCATTCCCCAGGAACTGGCTTCGTTTTGTTTGTTCGTCCTCGCTTCCGCTTCCATGGCGCAGCCGGCCGAAAAGCGCAGCGCCTTCATCCCGAGCCACATCGCCTGGCCGAGCGTTCCGAGTCCACGCAGGACGGGCAGTTTGAAAATCGGATAGCGCTCGGAAATTCGCGGGAGGGGACTCTCTTCCGACACGATCTCGCCGCCGCGCTTTCGTACCGCCACGCAGTAGCTGTGCGGGGAGCGCATCATGACGCCCTCCATCACCGCCTGACCCCCGACCAGGGTCGTCTCTTCGCCGTTCTCGAGAATGGGAAGTAGTTGTATGTGCGTGAACAGCCGCACGAATCCGGACAGGCTCAAAATGTTACGGAACTCCGGCTTCATTATACCTGCTTTTCGTTCGCCGATGGGCGAAAGCAGTTTGGAATCAGGATGTTCCGGGCGTTTTACGGAACGAACCCCGTTTCCGGCCGCGATTGGGTTCGTTTTTTCAACTCGGAGAGAGATGAAGAACACGCGCAAAACGGTCGCAGGGTCAAACGCGCCACCCAAAGGATTAGCGGGTTCCTTTGCTGTCTGGTGGCGCGCAGCGCGCCCTTTGTGCTCCCAAACAAATCCTTTAAACTGAGGTCACGAAAACACAATGAGCGAACTGAGCAAGCAGGTGTTCGGGACCCTCGCCTCCGGCGAAGAAATCTACTTATATACATTTCGGAACGAGAACGGTGTCGAGGCGTCCATCACGAATTTTGGCGGACGGATTGTCACGTTAAAGGCTCCCGACCGTAATGGCACGATTGAGGACGTTGTACTTGGCTTCGACGATCTGACCGGTTACTTACAGAAGAATCCCTACTTCGGGGCCATTGTCGGCCGTTACGCCAACCGGATTGCAAACGCCGAGTTCGTATTGGATGGGCAAACTTACAAGCTCGCGGCGAATGACGGCACCAACTCGCTCCACGGCGGTCTCCACGGGTTTGACAAGGTGGTCTGGCACTCGCGGGGCGTTAGCGGAGAAAGCGGACCGGCGCTCGAACTAAATTATTTGAGTCCCGACCGTGAGGAAGGTTACCCAGGCAATCTGAATGCGAAAGTTGTATATACGCTGACGAACGAGAACGAACTGCGAATGCAGTACAGTGCGGTCACCGACAAGAAGACCATTCTGAATCTGACGAACCATTCGTATTTCGATCTCTCGGGCCAGGGAAACGCGAACGTTTTGGATCACCTGCTTACGATCCACGCCGACCGCTACACGCCGGTAGACGAGAATCTGATTCCGACGGGTGAGTTGGCTGGGGTGGAGAACACTCCTTTCGATTTCCGCCAGGAGCGGCGTGTGGGAGACCGCATCGATGAAAAGAATGAGCAGCTGAAACTCGGGCTCGGCTACGACCACAACTTTGTTCTTAGTGGCGGGAACGAACTGCGCCCCGCCGCGCGCGCTGTTTACCCCAAAAACGGACGGGTTTTGGAAGTGCTCACGACACAGCCGGGCATTCAGTTCTATAGCGGGAATCACCTTGACGGCTCGGTGCGGGGCAAAGGTGAGGTCGTTTACGGTTTCCGGTCCGGTTTTTGTCTCGAGACACAACATTTCCCGGACAGTCCCCATCATCGGGAGTTCCCCACCACGGAGCTACGGCCCGGGCAAGAGTACCGAGGCACGACAGTGTTTCGTTTCTTGGTACACACGTAATTTACGCAGGCGCACGTCGTTCAACGTGAACAGTTTGTAAAACTTTGATCGCCCCTCTCGCAAGATCATAGGATCAACCTTATAATCGATCCGAGAAGTAGCTCGAGGAGGTGAAAGCATGTCTGCATTTACTGGGTCTTCTACTTGCTCTTCCACATCTCGTGTAAGAACAGCTCAGTTATTCGTGTTCGTCGCATTCGGGTCATGGCAATGTATGGCGGCAAACGCAAACGACTATTCACAAACGAACTTAGTTTCCGACATACCGGGCTTGGCGGCGAATATGGACGCGAACCTGAAGAACCCGTGGGGCGTTTCCTTTGGCGCAACGAGTCCGTTCTGGGTTTCGAATCAAGGCTCTGGGACATCAACGCTCTACGATGGCGCCGGTGCGACGATTCCCTTGGTCGTCTCTATCCCCAGTACAGGGGCTCCCGGTCCCAGCGGACCGACGGGTCAAGTCTTTGCGGCAGGCGGCGGCTTTACGCTGTCTAACGGCAGTCCCGCAGCCTTTATTTTTGATACACTCGACGGCCAGATCCTGGGCTGGAACGGCGCAGCAAAAACTACGGCGATCAGCATGGCGACGGCGTCCGGAGCGATTTATACAGGTCTGGCAGAAGCAAGCGTAGGGAGCGCGAACTACTTATACGCTGCGAACAATGCCGGCGGAGTCGATATCTACAACACGAGCTTTAAGAACGTAACTTCTACTACCTTTTCCGGTAAGTTCACAGATCCTTCCCCACTTACTGGATTTCATCCTTTCAATGTGCAGAACATCAATGGCAACCTGTATGTGACCTACGCTGCCAACACCGCCCAAGGTGTCGGGCTTCCGGGCGGCTACGTGGATGAATTCGACTCGGCCGGAAATTTTATGAAGCGAGTAGCCACGAGCGGCAGTCTTTACGCTCCGTGGGGCGTCGCTCTGGCTCCGTCCGGATTCGGAGCTTTCGGAGGCGATCTCCTCATCGGCAACTTCGGAAATGGCGAAGTTCTTGCCTATGATCCGCTCACGAACACATTTAAGGGGACCTTAGATGCACCAGGCGGAACGCCCATTGTCAACGACTTCCTCTGGGCGCTCGATTTTCGGACCGGTGGACCAAATGTCAACACGGATGCCCTGTACTTCACAGCAGGGATTAACGGCCAGAAGGACGGGCTGTTTGGAGAAATTACGGCAACGCCGGAGCCAAGCGCCCTGGCGCTATTTGGCCTTGCATTGATCGGGGGAGCGGGATACCTGCGGCGCAGGCGCACGGAGAGGTGTTGCTGAGGTCAAGTGCGCACATGCGGCCCGACGAGTCGGGCCGCGGCGGGCAAAGTGCCCGCGCCACCTACGCCAGTTCGACGCCAGCGTTTGCAAGGGCATCGTCGATGGCGAGATACAACTCGGCTTCGATCTTGTAAAACTCGTCGAGGTCGGCGGTGAGCACATAGGCGAAAATCTCAATCGCAAATGACGCCGCCGAGAGCGCAGTGATGCGGATGGGACTCGGTCCAGTCTCAATGGACTTATTTTGCGCCAGCACGTCTTTCAGCGCTTCCATGCAGCGCCGGATCTGGTCCTTCGGCGTCGCGCGTTTTACTTGCAAGGTGGGGTTGAACAGAATCTTGTCGCGAACCGCATAGTTCTCCAGATTCATCCCAGCAAACGAGGCGTTGGGGACGCTCACCACGGTGCGATTTAATGTGCGCACGCGCGTGGATCGCATGCCGATCTCTTCTACAGTTCCGATGACGCCGCCGAAGTTGCCGAAGTCGCCGATGAGGACGGGGCTGTCGCCAATCACCGAGACACCACCGAAGACATTGGCGATTGTCTGCTGCGCCGCAAGAGCGACCGCAATTCCGCCGACACCAAGTCCGGCGATGATCGTGGTCATGTTGAAGCCCCAGTTGTTCAACACAACCAGCGCGGCCAGAACAACGACGATGATCTTGATTACCCTGCGTCCGAGATAAATAACGGAGCGCGAGACCACGCGCTGCCGCGGATCGAGCAGACCCTGCACGCGCAAGAGGAACAGCTCGAGTAGATTAATCAAGCCCCAAGCAACAGACCAGACAACGGCGAGCAGAAGCGTGTCGCCGATGTAGAGGCGGGCAATGGCTGAAGGGCCGATCACTTCTTCGGCGATTCGGAACAGCATCGCGAATACCAGGACCAGCGCCGGTTCCAAAACGGCTTGCAACCAAGCGAAGCTTCCAGGATGTTTCCTGCGCGTTTCCAGCGAGCGCAGGAACAGGTGAATGAGGTGGACGATGAATCGGAAAATGAGCGCGAGGATGATCGCGATACAGAGCAGCGCTATCCATTTCCACAGCGGTGTTTCCAGAACGCGGCTCGCGACCAGAAATCGCGGCAGCCGAGCTTCAAGGGCCGATTCCGTGGTTGGAACCGGACTCAATTTGGGGATGTCGGCGACTGTGGACGGCGAAAACAGCCAAATCTGTGGGCCGGTTGCGGGCTGTGTCCGCGCCAGCGTTAAGGTAAACGTCTCGCCATTTGCTGTCACGGTTGCGATGCGCTCGACGCTTGGATCCGGATCATCGTTGAGGTTGCCTTGCTCGGACTGACTAAGCTGCAGAACATCGAAGTGGCTGTCGGAGTTGAGAATCGATTCCAACTCGCGCGCAAGCTGCTGACCTTGTGGTGAGCGCTCGCGCGGTGAAATCTTTGCCAGATCGAGATACTGCGCCGCCTTGGCGTAGTTCCCGCCATGGCAGGCTTCGAGGAAGTTGGTAACGGCGGAGCGCGGATTCAATCGGCCGAGCGGATCAGCGGGAGCAGGCGGAGCCGCCTGCAGAGCGGCGGCACTGGCAGACAACAAGACTATCTGCGCCACCAACGGAAGGACTGTGCATCTCATGCGTTATCGAACGACGATGTTGACTAACTTGTCAGCCAACACGATAACTTTTGCGATCTGCTTGCCCTGAATAAAGTGCTTCACTTTCTCTTGATCCAATGCGAGCCGCTCTAATTCGTCCTTCGATGTGCCCACAGCCGCGTTTACATGGCCGCGCAGTTTACCGTTGACCTGCACCGGAATCTCGATTGAATCTTCTTTAGCCAGTTCGGGACTGAACCGGGGCCAGGGCTGACGAAACACAGGTCCCGTGCCGCCCAAGGTGTCCCAAAGCTCCTGGGCAACATACGGCGCAAAGGGTGCGAGCATGAGCGTCACGCTGGTGCAGACATCATGCAAGCACGCCGGGGATAGTTTGGCCTCCAGCGCGTACAGCTCGTTCACCAATTCCATGAGGGAGGCGATCGAGGTGTTGAAGTGCCAGCGATTATCGAAATCGGCCGTAATCTTCTGGATGGTTTGATGCAGTTTGCGCAGCGCCTGACGGTCCGCCTCGGTGGGAGCGCCAGCGTCTGTTCGATCCGCGTTGCGAGTCACGAATCGGAATACACGTGCCAGGAAACGATATTGGCCCTCGACGCTCGACTCGTTCCAATCCATATCTTTTTCGGGTGGAGCGGCGAAGAGCGTGTACAGGCGGCAGGTATCGGCCCCGTACTTCTCAACCATCTCGTCGGGATCCACTACGTTGCCTTTGGATTTAGACATGGCGCTGCCGTCCTTGAGCACCATGCCCTGTGTAAACAGGTTGCGCGCAGGCTCGGAATTTTCGATGACGCCGATGTCACGCATCACCTTGGTCCAAAAACGTGAATAGATGAGGTGCAGGATGGCATGCGTAATGCCGCCAATGTATTGATCGATCGGGAACCATTGTGCGATGACCCGCGAATCGAACGGAGCCGCGTCGTTGCGCGGATCGCAGTAGCGATAAAAATACCAGGACGAATCTACGAAGGTGTCCATGGTGTCTGTTTCACGCCGGCCAGCGCCGCCGCAACGGGGGCAGGGAACGTTTACGAATTCTTCGACCGAGGCAAGCGGCGACTGGCCTTTTCCTGTGATCTTCACGTCGAGGGGCAGCACAACCGGCAATTCCTTTTCGGGCACGGGGACAATGCCGCAGGCCGGACAATGAATCATCGGAATGGGCGTGCCCCAATAACGCTGCCGCGAAATGCCCCAATCCTTGATGCGGAAGGTGATTGACTCCTCGCCGAATGCGTTTTGTTTCGCGAAGGCGGCCATCTGTTTGCGGGCCTCCGCGCTCGGGAGTCCGGACCATTGTCCCGAGTTCTCGACGACCCCGTACTCGGTATATGGTGCAGTCGTGGTATCGCCGTCGGCCAGCGCGCCGTCAACGGGACGAATCACCGGGACAACGGGAATGCCGTAGGCTCGGCAGAACTCGAAATCGCGCTCGTCATGCGCGGGAACTGCCATGATCGCGCCCGTCCCGTAACCCATGAGCACGAAGTTACCGATCCAGACCGGGATTTTATTACCGCTGAATGGATGAATCGCATAGCGGCCCGTGAATATCCCGAGCTTCTCGATGGCGCCGGGATCGTGACGCGCCGTTGCGTCGATCATCTCCTTCACGTTCAGCCGTCCGTCCGCGCCGGTCACGAGCTTATCGACTAGCGGATGCTCCGGCGCCAGAATCAGGCAGGTTGCTCCGTAGATAGTGTCGATGCGGGTTGTAAATACGCGGATCTTTTCTTCAAAGCCGTCGAGCTTGAAATCGACCTCCGCGCCCTCCGAACGTCCGATCCAATTGCGCTGCATGGCCAGCACGCGCTCCGGCCATCCCGCCTCGAGCTGTTTCATGTCGTCGAGCAGCTCTGAGGCGTAGGCGGTGATTTTCAGGAACCATTGCTGCATGGCGCGCTGCTCCACCGGAGTGGTTTCATGACGCCAGCAACAGCCATTCACCACCTGCTCATTGGCCAGCACAGTGGCGCATTCGGGGCACCAGTTGAGCAGTGCTTCCTTGCGGTAGGCCAAGCCGCGCTCATACATCTTCAGGAAGAACCACTGATTCCAGCGGTAGTATTCCGGCTCGCACGTTGCCACTTCGCGGTTCCAATCCAGCGCGAAACCGATGCGCTGCATCTGGCGCTTCATGGCAGCGATATTGCTGATGGTCCAGTCGCGCGGGTGCTGGCCGCGCTTGAGCGCCGCGTTTTCGGCAGGAAGCCCGAAGGCGTCCCACCCCATAGGATGCAGGACGTTGTAACCACGCATCCACATGTAGCGGGCAAGCGCATCGCCGATGGCGTAGTTGCGCACGTGTCCCATGTGCAGCTTGCCGCTCGGGTAGGGCAGCATCTCGAGCACGTAATATTGGGGCCGGGCCGCGGGAGTGCTGTGCGCGGCTTCGGTCGAGACCGGGCCGGCTACGTAGAGCGAGTCATCTTTCGACCAGCGCTCAAACCACTTCTGCTCGATTTCCTTGAAGTCGAAGGCTCTTTCGGGGATAGCAGCTCCTTTAACGCATTGACGTTGCGAAGATCGTCGCCCGGCTCATCCACGGGCGTTTCGAGGATGAAGGCTTTGTCGCGCAGCTCCGGATGGTTCAGAATGCGCCGAAACCCTTCAAAACCAATATAACCAGCGCCGATATTTGCGTGCCGGTCGCAGTGTGAGGCGAGCTTTGTTTTGGCATCGTTGGTGTGAATGACCGGAACGTGCTCCAGGCCGAGCGCGGCGCTCGCGCTTCCAAGCAGTTCGGAGAGCCCGCGCTTCGTCGCGATGTCCCAGCCGGCAACGTAGCAATGGCAGGTGTCGAGGCAGTATCCGACAGGGATGTCGAGATACGGCGACATGAGATCGCGGATGGTACGCAGCTCTTCCAACTTGCCTCCAAGCTGAGCGCCGGCGCCGGCGGTGTTCTCGAGCAGAATGGTCAAGCGCGGTGCACGCTTCAGATTCGAATCGACGTTGCGCCAGGCGAGAGCCGCGGCTTCGGCCACGTTGAGCATTCCCTGTTCCACCGTGAGGCCTTTGTAATTTCCGGGATGCGCGACCAGGTACTCTGCGCCGATGAGAAGGGCGCGCTCGATCTCACCGCGAAAGGCTTCGATTGACTTCTCGCGAATTTCGCCGGGCGGCGATGCCAGATTGATCAGGTAACTGTCGTGGATAATCAGCGGCGTAAGATCGTGGCGCTCGCGCAGCTCGCAGAGACGGCGGATCTGCTCGTTATCCGGCGGCCGGGCGCGCCACATGCGCGGGCTGGTGGAGAAGATCTGAAAGGTGTTGGCGCCGAGTTCGTGGGCTTTGATCGCGGCGCGCTCGAGTGACCCGCTGGTGGAGGTATGGATGCCGATCCGCAATTCTCATCCTACGATGCCGGCGACTTACTGATTGTCTTGCCTGGCCCTTGTGGGAGAAAGAGACAGACCGTTTGACTTACGTTAGCTTTAAGCCAAGAACCTGATTCAGAATGGCACCGGGAAAATCATAATAAGTTTGCAACAATTAGATATAAATGTTGCCGTGCCCGAAACGTCGAAACTGAGCCGGAAGCGTAAGCGCCCTAATACTGGCGCTTTGGCACCCAGTCAAGCTTGCTAACGCTCGCCGCTCCGTTTCGAGCTTGCAAAAACTCGGAATAGGATCGCGAGCATCCGGCATATGCTGCCCTAAGTCAATGACATTAAGCCGTGAGCGATTTGACCTTTGTGCAATAGTTCGATGCTGCCATTGCGCTGGGCAGGATTTACTCCAATGGGATAGATGTTACACCGGATCCAGATCAGGCGGTCAAATCGTACGAGGCTGCAGCTAAGGTTGCTTAGCCGAACATATAGAGCAATCCGGAAAAAGAAACACAGCTATCCCGAGTATAAGTTACTCGTTGATAACGAGATGCTCTTGAATGCCTCTACTTTGTAGAAATCGATCCCAAACGTCTTGCGGATAGGGCCCCACCTTCGAATCAAACTGTTGATGAACACAGTTATGCCAATCATACACGGCCAGCCTCCACTCAGCGATCTGATCGGGTGCGGACCTGATTTTGCTAAGCACCACGGCACATGATCGCTTGGGATCGATTTGGAGGGGCTCATACTGTCGTTCCAGATCAGCTACATCTCGCGTCTGAAAGAATGTGATTTCCTGCTCATTACGCCAAAGAGCAAACGCCTGCACCAGTCTGAAATAGTTCACGATCGGAGTTAAATGCCTGGGATACTGCTCCGGACGCAAGCTGTCTAAGCGCTTGCGAATCTCCTTTTGCGTTTCGATGGCGTTCGCCTGGTTAAGCCAAATGCTCCACTCACTGCCGCAATGCGTGTACCTAGGATCGTCCTTATCGCATGACAGTACGTTTTCCGGCACAAGCAAGCCGTTATTCTGTGAGAGCGCTGGCGAGAGCGAAACCCACTTTTGCAGGTCCGAAGACTGTATGCGCGTCGAATCATAAACAAGGTCGTAGCGCCCCTCGGGAACAGCGATACTAAGCGTCTTAGTATCGCTGCTCATCGCCGCATAGCCACAGGCGGCGGATCCAATAACGGTAAGACAAATCCTTGCGAGTTCTAGGAGCCTCATTAGCTACCAGTTCTCCGGGTCGTTATCTCCGATAGTCCCATCATCAAGAAACGAAGTTTAGGTGGGATAAGCACGATGACTTTAACATCAGTAAAAGGCATTGTCAAGGCAAACTAACAACAGCGCTATGGTGGCTCCTCGCCGTTTGTGCCCATTGATCCCTATCCGACGAACAACATCGCGTTTGGAACGTCGCCCGCGGTCAACTTTGGAGCAGCGGGGGCAGTTTACACACGGACGGGAATTAATTTTGTGTCCTGCGGGGGCGCCACTCAAGGTCCCAGCGCGACGATTACCCGGGTGGTGTTTCGAACGGGAAACGGGACAGAGATGGAACTCGTGGACAACGCTACCGACGGCGCCCGTACGCCGTTCCTAGCCCCTGCAGCTTTCCGAGCAGCGCCGATGGCGGCAGAGGGACGGTATTCTTCAGCAAAGACGGAAGTCAATTGCAGTTCATCGCGGATGCGAAAGTATTGGAGCACATCTCGAGTGCCTACGGTCAGGGGGATGCGAAGATCAGCGGCGTGCTTTTGTTTCCAAACGGGACTACCTACCAGATCGATAATTCCGACGTAAGCTGGATTCGAGATCGCAACGGAAACACAATCCAGCTCGCTTACAATAGCGGCGCGGTTATCCCAGTTACCTGGTATCTTTCGGTGGATGCTCCCTCACAGATCACCGACTCGCTGGGCCGGGTCATCAGCATCAACTATAACGACACTTCGTGCAGTCCTGCTTGTCTCTCCGTCACGTATCCGGGAACAAGCGGCAGCGAGCGCGTGGTAAAAGTGGCCCAGACCAATCTGGGGAGCGTGTTGCGTTCAGGATACACGCTGAAAACCATCGACCAACTTTTTCCCGGAACCGGGCAGCCGACCAGCTATAACTTCGATCCGAGCGTTTCCCAAGCCATTTATCTTCCCAACAACACGCAGATCCAATTTCACTACAACAGCTATGGGGAGCTGGCGCGCGTCGTTTTTCCGACGGGCGGCGCAGTTGAATACGACTATGGCGACGGGCATAACGGAAGCGGAGATGGATTCGAGGGCGTGACGACGGACGGAAATCCGGTCATGATTTACCGGCGATTGCAGGAACGACGGGAATACGCGAACGGCAGTTCGACGGTAACCTCCCGAACGCATTACACGGTTTCCTACCCGGCATCGGAAACGGCCGACACGGATATCGCCTACGATCCCAATGGCAACGCTCTCGCGAAGACGGTACACACATTCGATGGATCGCCACTGGATGCGCTCAGCATGAACGGTACCAGTTGCAACGGTTGGAATGAGGGGCTTGAAATTCAGACTGATTCCGGTTCCCCCGCTGCGCTGGTTACGATTAAGAATACTTACGCGCCACAGTCCGGCTGTCTCAGCAACCCGGAGCTTCAAAGTCAGACAAGCATTCTTGACGATACCAATCAATTTTCGCAAGTAACCTTTGCTTATGACGAATATAATAATGTTTTAGACAAGAAGGAGTACGATTGGGGAGCTGGCACGCCCGGAGCTTTGTTGCGGGAGACACAAACGCAGTATCAGTACATCACGGGTCTACAGAACGGCGTCAATCTGTGGATGGTGCGTGTTCCCATGCAAGTGACAATTTTTAACGGCAGCACGGTAATTGCCGCGACCCATTATGGGTACGACGAGACGGGAGTGTCGGATGCGCCGAATGTCATTGGGCACGACAGCATTTTTGGAACTACTTTTAACTGCGGGGAAATCTGACGAATCCCGCTACATGCCAGAGCCTCAGTGGAAACTACTGTACTTACTGGGTCAATCATCAACGTACTTACGACATTGCCGGTAATGTTCTCACGTCTCTGGATGGAAACGGCAACAGTACGCAGTACGTCTATGCCGATAATTACTCGGATGGAGTAAATCGGAATAGCTATGGGTTTGCAACAGTCATAAAAAATGCGAAAGGCATGCAGGTATTTGGAGAAAGGTACGACTATGGAACGGGAGCTGCCGCGATAACCAGCGATCAGAATGGCAATCTGACGGATTTCAGTTACACACCATCCGGCGCGGGAGTGGACCGGGTATCACAGGTCAGTTTCCCGAACGGTGGACATACTTACTATACCTATCCCAACGTAAATACCGTGGTGACGCAGCAGGATCAAAGCAGTTCGGGCGATGCGCTCCTGAAATCACAGCAGCTTCTGGACGGCTTTGGGCGGCCGAAGGAAAGCGACACCTTTGAGAGCAGCTCGGGCTACATTGCGAGTACCACCGCATACGACGCTTTAGGCCGCGTGTCTGCGACCACCAATCCGTCGCGCTCGGGGGACGGGCTGAACTACGGGACCGTCTATAGCTATGACAGCCTTGGAAGGCAAACCGCAGTGACGACAGCGGACCTGGCAGTGGCGTCGACGAGCTACTCAGGGAATTCGACTACCGTGATGGATCAAGTGGGACGTCAACGCAAGTACACGAGCGACGGCCTGGGGCGCGTGGTCAGCGTGACGGAAGATCCGACCGGCTTGAACTACAGCACGAGCTACACGTTTGACGCGCTCGGGGATTTGTTGAGTGTGAGCCAGAACCAGGTGTGTCCAGGCACGGCGCCGACGGGCGGCGCACACCCGGCGCAGGGATGCCGGTACTTTTCGTATGATCCGCTGAGCCGGTTGATTTCGAGCGTGCAGCCCGAGTCAGGAACTTTCAGCTACAGTTACCTATGATTGTGTCAAGTGAAAAGTTGACATACTTTCGAAAAAAGTAGGCTGCGCGAGCGCAGCGAAGCACAAGGCGGCTTACCCATATTGGAAACGGAGCGCGAGAAGGGCTGCGGTCAAGGCCGGCGTAGCCGCACCTTCGGTGCTTGGCCTTGACGGCAGAGGCCCGGATCGCGCTAAGCAAAGGAGGTATGGGAAAGCCGCCTTGACTTATTTTGGTAGTTATTGATTGATCTGTGTACTTACAAACTTAATTACTTTTTTACTGATGTAATCTATTAGCTTATTGACTTACCTATGATTGTGTCAAGTGAAAAGTTGACATACTTTCGAAAAAAGTAGGCTGCGCGAGCGCAGCGAAGCACAAGGCGGCTTACCCATATTGGAAACGGAGCGCGAGAAGGGCTGCGGTCAAGGCCGGCGTAGCCGCACCTTCGGTGCTTGGCCTTGACGGCAGAGGCCCGGATCGCGCTAAGCAAAGGAGGTATGGGAAAGCCGCCTTGACTTATTTTGGTAGTTATTGATTGATCTGTGTACTTACAAACTTAATTACTTTTTTACTGATGTAATCTATTAGCTTATTGACTTACCGATTTAGAACACCGCGGCACGCGATGTGATCTTCGAATCAACTCCGCGTAAGCGGTTACACCGTGCCGTGTCAGCATGGCGTGCTCACCGGCCGCGGTTTGCGCCAGCGGCGGCAACTGCTCACTGGCATAGATCTGATCGAGCGCAGGCACCGCCCGAGTGCGCTTTCCGCTTCCGTAGCTGGCCGAGCGGGGCTGTCCTTTGGCTCCCGTTTTCTTTTTCTGGCCGGTAACGCGCACGCGCAAGCGGCTGTATTTGGCCTCCACGGTTTTGGGCTGCGCGTAGCGGTAAGGTTCGTTGTTGCGCAGCATGTGCCAGGCGATCGTAACCAGCTTGCGCGCGGTCGCGACCACCGCCACGTTGCGATTCTTCTTTTTCGCCAGGCGGCGGAAGAACACACCCAGTGGTCCCGGGTGCCGCGCTACATGCTGCGCGGCCTGGATCAGCATCCAGCGCCCATGGCTGGAACCCTGTTTGGTGATGCGGCCGTGATAACAATGGTTGCCGGATTGATGCGTCGACGGCACTAAGCCGAAGTAAGCTGCGGCGCCATCGGCATCCTCGAAGCGCGAGATATCGCCCAGTACCGCCAGCATGCTTTCAGCGACTGCGTAATCCACGCCCGGCAAGCTCATCAGTAACTTGATCTGCGGGTCTTGGTAGGCGTGTTCTGCTAACTCGTCATCGAGTAACTGAAACTCGGCTTCCACCTGCGCTAACTGCCGCAAGTAACGTTCCAGCGCGCGCTGACCTTGCTGGTCCAGCGATTGTTGGGCCAGCCAACGCATCCCAGCTTTACTGAACACATCCGTAACCGGCGGCTCGATCAGGCGCTGATGCAACACAGCGTGGATGCGATTCTTCAGCCGCGTGCGATCGGCATTCAAGTTGGCGCGTTCCGTCGAACGCTGCCGCATGCGGCGTGTCTCCTCGTCCGGAGACCATACCCGCGGCAGATACTCGCAGCGCAGCAGTTGCGCCAGCACCAGCGCATCTACTTTGTCGGTCTTGATCTTGGCCGAGGCGATGGCGCGCGTGCGCAACGGATTTGACACCACCACTTCTTTGACCAGCGGCTGCAGAACCGCCACCACGGCCCAGGTATTGGTGGTTGCCTCCAACGCGACGCGGCAGCCGCCGAGATGCCGCCGTGCAAAGGCTTCCAGCACCTCGCGGCGCGTGGCCAGACGCTCACGCAGCAGAATGTTTCCGCTGTCGTCGACTACTACCGCCTCGATTTCTTTCTTGTGCACATCCAGTCCTGCAAATGGCATACTGAATTTATCTCCTTGTCCGCGAGAGCAGGCCGGGCAAATACATGCTCCTATTCGGGCACAAATGGTAACTACCTATGCGAGCTCTTAGCTCAACCGGGTGGACCAGCGGGGCGGCCACATACGACAGCGGGTTCGAAACCCATAACTTAGACCGGCCGGCCCCAAGGTGTTCGGCCCTGCTCTCCGGCTTGGTTGAAGTGATTCCACACCTTGTCCCAAGCCCGGTAGCTTTCAGTACATCGCAGCCGCCTCGGCGCTTCCGCGTGCACTCGAAACTGCCAAAGCCGCGCGACCTACAACACAATCATGCCCGGTATGACAATAACGGAAATGTCACTGGGCGGCTGTCGGGTTCGGGGGTTCAAGCAAGCTACTCGTATGACCCACTGAATCGTCTGACCGCGGTTAGCTATAACAACGGCACGCCGGGCGTCAGCTACAGCTACGATCCGCCGATTCCGAACGGATACGGCAGGCTGGGAAGCATCGGGAATGCGAGCGCGGTGATGAGTTACAGCGGCTTTGATGTGCTGGGCAATGTTACTGCCAGCAGCGAGCAGATCGCGGGTCAGACGTACTCTTTCGGTTATAGCTACAACTTGGCGGGTGCGTTGACAAGCGAGACCTATCCATCGGGTAGAGTGCTGACAACCAGCTACGATGGAGCGAACCGCGGCTCGGAGCTGCAAGGGAAGTTCGCTGGGGTCTCCAGCATCTACATGGGGTGGATCGGTTATGCGCCGCACGGCGGCATTGGACTGATGGCGCTGGGGAATAATCTGTGGCGCGCGTACAGCTATAACAGCCGGCTGCAACTGAGCGAACTGCAGGATGTGATCAATAACGACTCAACGCGCACTTTGCTGAGGCAGACGTTCACCTGGGATACGGGCACGAGCGGGCATAGCAACAACAACGGCAATCTGCAGGGTGTGACCACGCTTCACAGCGGGGCGGGGTTGCCGCAACCACTGACGTTCAACGACTCTTTTGGGTATGACAACCTCAATCGGTTAGCTTGGGGCAACGGTAAGGACGGAAGCAACAATCTGGTGTGGGCACAGAACTTCGGCTATGACTCGTTCGGGAACCGGTGGATCAGTAGCAGCGGCGGGACGCCGGTGTACGGGAACACGCCGACGTCGAACGTATACAACGGGAACAATCAGATTTCGGGGTCGAGCTATGATGGCGCGGGGAATCAGACCACGGTCAACGGGAATACCGTTGCCTATGACGGCGAGAATCGGGTAGCGAGTGTGACTTCGCCGCCGAATATGGGTGGCGGGACAGAGACGCTTGGCTATGACGGGCTCGGGGAACGGGTGTTGAAGGCGATGCCGGGCGGCACGAATGTCTATGTGTACCTATGATTGTGTCAAGTGAAAAGTTGACATACTTTCGAAAAAAGTAGGCTGCGCGAGCGCAGCGAAGCACAAGGCGGCTTACCCATATTGGAAACGGAGCGCGAGACGGGCTGCGGTCAAGGCCGGCGTAGCCGCACCTTCGGTGCTTGGCCTTGACGGCAGAGGCCCGGATCGCGCTAAGCAAAGGAGGTATGGGAAAGCCGCCTTGACTTATTTTGGTAGTTATTGATTGATCTGTGTACTTACAAACTTAATTACTTTTTTACTGATGTAATCTATTAGCTTATTGACTTACCGATTTAGAACACCGCGACACGCGATGTGATCTTCGAATCAACTCCGCGTAAGCGGTTACACCGTGCCGTGTCAGCATGGCGTGCTCACCGGCCGCGGTTTGCGCCAGCGGCGGCAACTGCTCACTGGCATAGATCTGATCGAGCGCAGGCACCGCCCGAGTGCGCTTTCCGCTTCCGTAGCTGGCCGAGCGGGGCTGTCCTTTGGCTCCCGTTTTCTTTTTCTGGCCGGTAACGCGCACGCGCAAGCGGCTGTATTTGGCCTCCACGGTTTTGGGCTGCGCGTAGCGGTAAGGTTCGTTGTTGCGCAGCATGTGCCAGGCGATCGTAACCAGCTTGCGCGCGGTCGCGACCACCGCCACGTTGCGATTCTTCTTTTTCGCCAGGCGGCGGAAGAACACACCCAGTGGTCCCGGGTGCCGCGCTACATGCTGCGCGGCCTGGATCAGCATCCAGCGCCCATGGCTGGAACCCTGTTTGGTGATGCGGCCGTGATAACAATGGTTGCCGGATTGATGCGTCGACGGCACTAAGCCGAAGTAAGCTGCGGCGCCATCGGCATCCTCGAAGCGCGAGATATCGCCCAGTACCGCCAGCATGCTTTCAGCGACTGCGTAATCCACGCCCGGCAAGCTCATCAGTAACTTGATCTGCGGGTCTTGGTAGGCGTGTTCTGCTAACTCGTCATCGAGTAACTGAAACTCGGCTTCCACCTGCGCTAACTGCCGCAAGTAACGTTCCAGCGCGCGCTGACCTTGCTGGTCCAGCGATTGTTGGGCCAGCCAACGCATCCCAGCTTTACTGAACACATCCGTAACCGGCGGCTCGATCAGGCGCTGATGCAACACAGCGTGGATGCGATTCTTCAGCCGCGTGCGATCGGCATTCAAGTTGGCGCGTTCCGTCGAACGCTGCCGCATGCGGCGTGTCTCCTCGTCCGGAGACCATACCCGCGGCAGATACTCGCAGCGCAGCAGTTGCGCCAGCACCAGCGCATCTACTTTGTCGGTCTTGATCTTGGCCGAGGCGATGGCGCGCGTGCGCAACGGATTTGACACCACCACTTCTTTGACCAGCGGCTGCAGAACCGCCACCACGGCCCAGGTATTGGTGGTTGCCTCCAACGCGACGCGGCAGCCGCCGAGATGCCGCCGTGCAAAGGCTTCCAGCGCCTCGCGGCGCGTGGCCAGACGCTCACGCAGCAGAATGTCTCCGCTGTCGTCGACTACTACCGCCTCGATTTCTTTCTTGTGCACATCCAGTCCTGCAAATGGCATACTGAATTTATCTCCTTGTCCGCGAGAGCAGGCCGGGCAAATACATGCTCCTCATTCGGGCACAAATGGTAACTACCTATGCGAGCTCTTAGCTCAACCGGGTGGACCAGCGGGGCGGCCACATACGACAGCGGGTTCGAAACCCATAACTTAGACCGGCCGGCCCCAAGGTGTTTGGCCCTGCTCTCCGGCTTGGTTGAAGTGATTCCACACCTTGTCCCAAGCCCGGTAGCTTTCAGTACATCGCAGCCGCCTCGGCGCTTCCGCGTGCACTCGAAACTGCCGAAGCCACGCGACCTACAACACAATCATGCCCGGTATGACGCATTTGGGGAGCTTGCGGCAGAGTATTCGACCACTGGGCAGACGCCACCCTGCACGACGTGTTACCTGAGCACGGATCATCTGGGCTCGATACGGCTCGTGACGGACGCGAGCACGAACGTAGTGGCGCGGCATGATTTTCTGCCGTTTGGCGAAGAGATACCGGCGAATACGGCGGGTCGCAACGGCCAGTGGGGATCGACGACGGACACGGAGCAGAAGTTTACGGGACAGATTCGGGACAACGAGAGCGGGATGGACTTCTTCAATGCGCGGTATTTTGCCATGCCGCTGGGACGGTTTACCAGTCCGGATCCTGGGAATGCGGGAGCGGATCCGAGCGATCCACAGTCGTGGAATGCGTACAGCTATGTGAAGAACGGTCCCATGAATGCCGTCGACCCGAGCGGCATGTATTTGATTTCGCCCGGTGATCCGGGAGATTGGGGCGGTAATCCCTGTTTCGTGTACGACGGATCGTGTGAGGGGCCTGGCCCGGTTCCGCCGCCCTGCTGGAATTGCGTATCGGGAGGCGGTGGTGGCGGCGGAGGAGGTGGCGGAAATTCAGGTTCTTCCAGCGGAAGCATGGCCTCTGCGCCATTTCCAGTGGGATCGTTTCCGGGCGGGGAGACCTTGGGATTACCGCCGGGCTTGAGCGTGCCGCTGCCGGGTCCCGCTGGATTACTCGGTATCGGATTGAATTCAAATTGTGAGTTCGGCGTTTGTGTGGGGGGAGTCGGGCCGAACGGTTATCTAGACCCAGCAACGGTGGGAGCTGGTGCGGGCGGGGTAGTCTTCGTCGACAACGTTTTTGTCATCTTAGCCGATGCAGTTGGTGGAGCAGTTTGCGTTGGAAGCGGCGTTTGCGAAGTTGCCGCGGTTGGGGCTGCTGCGGCTGCCGTCGGCGCCGGTGGCTACCTTGTATACAAAAAGATAAGCAAGAAGTCTGGAAAACAGATGGCGAGTGATACTCCCTCGTGGGTTTCATACCATCCGCCGAAGAGGCCCGATGAGAGTTGCGCTGCTTTTGCGGAGAGAGTACTTGAAGCGCAGTACGGACCTGGGGGTAGGAAGACACTTGATCGCGGGCCGGGTTCCGAATTTAGCAAGATCAAAAAAGCGTGTGAACGCGGAGGTCTTTAGATCAGGTGAATTCGACAATGGATCTGTTCGTTCTTCAGCACACTCATGTTCTCGATGAGGACCAGGAGGATGTGAAGTTCATTGGGGTTTACTCTAGTCGGAATGCTGCGGAAATGGCAATTGCGCGACTGAAACTGCAGCCGGGCTTTCGCGATGCGCCCGAAGGGTTTACTATCGACCGATATACTCTCGACGAGGATAACTGGACTGAGGGATACATAACGATCAGACACGAACGTGATGGCGAGGAAAACGTTGAGGCAAACGTCCCCAGCCACTGATGGGCGGGACGAATCCAATGAACTGAACAGAAACGAGCCAAGCCAACTTTGTCGTCTCCCCGTTCGGGAACCGCTGGATCAGCAGCAGCGGCGGGATGCCGGTGTACGGGAACACGCCCACTTCGAACGTGTACAACAGCAATAACCAGATCTCGGGGTCGAGCTATGACGGTGCAGGCAATCAGACCTCGGTCAACGGGAATAGCGTTGCGTATGACGGCGAGAATCGAGTGGCATCGGTGACTTCGCCGCCGAATATGGGCGGCGGAGCCGAAACCATGGCCTACGATGGGCTCGGGCAGCGGGTGTTGAAGACGATGCCGGGCGGCACGAATGTCTATGTTTATGACGCATTTGGGGAGCTTGCGGCAGAGTATTCGACCACTGGGCAGACGCCACCCTGCACGACGTGTTACCTGAGCACGGATCATCTGGGCTCGATACGGCTGGTGACCGACGCGAGCACGAACGTGGTGGCGCGGCATGACTTTCTGCCGTTTGGCGAGGAGATTCCGGCGGGGATGGCGGAGCGGACCGGTCAGTGGGGCTCGACCACGGACACGGAGCAGAAGTTCACGGGACAGGTGCGGGATCAAGAATCCGGGATGG
This sequence comes from uncultured Acidobacteriaceae bacterium, assembly GCA_963842195.1. Classification (GTDB taxonomy): domain Bacteria; phylum Acidobacteriota; class Terriglobia; order Bryobacterales; family Bryobacteraceae; genus Bog-105. The sequence goes on along the minus strand of CAWJFN010000009.1, from coordinate 95,553 downwards.
ACTTCTTCAATGCGCGGTATTTTGCCATGCCGCTGGGACGGTTTACCAGTCCGGATCCTGGGAATGCGGGAGCGGATCCGAGCGATCCACAGAGCTGGAATGCGTACAGTTATGTGCGGAACGGCCCGATGAATGCCGTCGACCCGAGCGGCATGTATTTGATTTCGCCCGGTGATCCGGGTGATTGGGGCGGTAACCCGTGTTTCGTGTACGACGGATCGTGTGCCGGACCCGGCCCCGTTCCGCCGCCCTGCTGGAATTGCGTATCGGGAGGCGGTGGTGGCGGCGGCGGAGGTGGACGGCCGAGTGGTGGCAGCGCGCCTCCTCCTCCGAGTTCTCCTCCGGTTTCCTCGTATCCCGGCATAGGCTCGCTCGGAAGCGCCAATATCCGTTATTCCTGTGACTTGTTTGGAGGCTGTTGGATTCCTGTGCCCAACGCTTATTTGCCAGCTCCGGCCTGGATGTTCTCAGTTACTAAAACAGAAAAGCTGCCGAATCCGACAAATTCGGGGACGCAACCACTGCAACCAACAACGTTGCGACTTGCTTGGCCGTTCTGGCAGCTTCCGTTCCCTAACTACTGCGGGCCAGGGACTGGTTCTGGCTCCCCGGTCAACCAAGTTGATGCCGCATGTCAGGTTCATGACCTGTGCTACCAAAATGCAGGCGTGACCGGAGCGGATATCCTCAACCCGGCGAGGAGCGCTGCGAAAACAGCTGGCATCAATGCTTGTGGTGCCCAACTCTGTAACCGCCTTACGACTATAGTGCCGGAGAACCGGACGGAAAACGGAGATGCCTTCTTTGTCGGGTTGTTCTTCAGCGTTTCTCACGGATCTCTATCAGCTTGTATACCGTAACGAGGCAACCGGGATGGCATCGGCTATTATTCGTTGGCTAGCAACGTTTGCGGCGGTTTGGAATGGTGCTTTTCTCGCGTATGAGGGGCTATGGATTTGGCCGCGGACAATTAGATCCGATCCTTGGGTGGATAGCACACTTCTACTGATTGCTTGCTTCCTTCCTATTCTCGGTGCGATATTGGCCATTTTTCGGCCCCGACAGGGTTCTTTGCTGATGATTACCGCCATCGCCGTCTATGTTCTGTTCTGCGCTGTCCGAGTGGTTGAAGATCTCACCAGAGGGGAGCATCCCAGTTGGGATGGACGACCGTTTTACATGTTTGTGATCCCGTCTACCGTTTTTGCCGTGGCGATCTTCCTTAGTACGCGTCGCAAGCGACCATCCTATTAGGGAAGCCATCCAGTGGCGTATGTGCGCAACAATCCGCTGGCGCTGGTGGATCCGAGTGGTATGTGGGAGGACGATCCGGGCGGTGGCTGCTGGGACGATCCGTTTTGCGGATTGTTTCCCCCCATCCCGCCGTGTTTCTGGTGCGGGGGCGGCGGCGATGGTGGAGGCAGCGGCGGAAACGGCGGCGGAGGATCTGGTTCGGGCGGAAGCACGGCCTCTGCGCCATTTCCAGTGGGATCGTTTCCTGGCGGGGAGACCTTGGGATTACCGCCGGGCTTGAGTGTGCCGGGACCGTTTGGAATTGGAATGCCGAATCCCTTCGTGTTTTCCGTCTGTTCAGCGTCTCCGTCGGCTTGCTCGGACGCGAGATTTTGGAACTTCTATTTATACTCGTGGACCCGCGATTGGGCGAGTGCTCTTACTTTGTTAACGGACTTTCTCAGGGGAGGTGGCGCGACGGATCGACGCTATTCCACGAATGATGCCGTCACGCAGAGTTTGATGCGATCAGGAGGGTTTCAATCGGCTTTGCGGAGAGCGTGTGCATCTGGTAACCCGTCGGGGCGCTTTGATGTCGGAACCTATGAGGCGGCTCAAAATCTTTCACATGACGCAACATATTCGGCTACTGGCGTTCAGGTAGGAGGGTACCTGGGAACATACACATTCAAGCGAAGTTCGATGCAGATTTCGATAAACAATGATGCCGGTGCCCACTCGTTTTTCGAGCACGCCGCCCCAAACAGCCCATTTTCTTCTGGACCGCTCCGGACGATCAATCAACGTTTTCAAATTGACCTACCTAATGCTTGCGGAAGCTCCTGGTAATTTATGGTCTTTAACGCTACTCAACTGACCCGCGCATGGCGAAGGCACTTCAGGACAAAGTCTGTGCCCGCTTTAGTAATGATTGTGCTCACTTTTTTTGGTTGTGGAACGATCAAATCGGAATTCAAAATTCCAGGTATCTATGAGATTGGTTCGGGGAACAAAAAGATTACCTTACGAATCCTCCGAGACCACACTTTTGTGGAAAGGATTTCTACTCCAAAGACTGGAGTCGCTACGATGTCAGGGAAGTGGCGATGGCTGGACGGAGCGGTAGATTTTGACGGGCTGTGGATCCCGAAGGAATTTGCTCCGCCAAGCATTCTTCAGGAAGACAGCAGAGCGTCGCCCGACCAACCGAGGTTCACGGAACCTGGACATTGGATACTAACTCCGGAGACGCAATTCGGCCAAACCATCTTTGAGGTTTTCCCTGATTCCGGACCCGATTTTAAGATGGTCAAACATTTATAGTAACGTAAGCGTACGGTGAGCACCGGGTAGCGAAGCAATTGGAGTTGCGGGATGCTTTCTGAATGAATGCATTGACGCCGGCTGAGAGCAAAACAGAAGCAGCAGACACGCAGCGAAGACAGTGGTCAGAGGAAGAGCGCGACCTGATCGTGCGAGCGTCGCTGAAGAAAGGCACGACCGTAAATGCGGTAGCCCGGTTGTACAGGGTGCAGCCGTGGCAGATATATGATTGGCGCAAGAAGGCTCGCCAGGTCGGACGGCAGAGTAAGGCAGCAAGTCTGCTTCCGGTTCACGTCACGGAACCTGATCAAGCCGACAAGATAGAGCAGAAGCAAAGCTGCAGTATCGTCATCGAAGCACAGAGCACGCGCATCACGCTCACTGGCTCGATCGATGCCCTTATTATGCGCACTGTTTTGGAGTGCGTGGCGCGATGATCGCAGCACCAGCGAACGCGCACATTTGGATCGCGGCCGGTGTTACGGACCTGCGTCGCGGCTTTGGTGGATTGAGTGCGCTGGTACAAACAACGCTTGAGCAAGATGCGTATGCCGGCCACGTGTTTGTGTTTCGTGGCAGGCGCGGCGACCTGATCAAGCTGTTGTGGTGGGATGGCGACGGGCTTTGTCTGTTCGCAAAACGTTTGGAACGCGGCCGGTTCGTTTGGCCGAAGACAGACAGCGGCACTGTTGCGCTGACGCGGGCACAGTTATCGATGCTGCTGGAGGGCATCGATTGGCGGCAACCGGCACGCACCTGGAAGCCGGAAATGGCCGTCTAATAAGTAACAACATAAAGCAGTGGATATGTTTCGGTAACACTGCTGACAATGCAAAAAGACCATGGCATAGTTTGGACATGGCTGCCCTCGCACCGCCGGATCTGAGCGCACTCGACATCGATGCGCTGCGGGCTATGGTGCTCGAGCAGCATGCAGTCATTGAACGGCTGCAGACGATGATCGCGCAGCTGCGCCGCATGCAGTTCGGGCGCAAGTCGGAGAGGATCGACCGCCAAGTGGAGCAGCTCGAGTTGGAGCTCGAGGAACTGGAGTCGGCCAAGGCAGCTCGGTTAGAAGAGTTGGAACGCAAGCTGGAGCCGGTGAAGGCGGCTGCTGTCGCGGCGGTCAGGCCAGTTCGGCGCCCGCTACCAAAGCATCTCCCGCGTGAGGTGGAAACACACGTGCCCGCTGAGCCAGGTTGTCCAGCATGCGGTGCCGAGTTGAATAAGCTCGGCGAGGATGTTGCGGAAGTACTGGAATGGGTTCCGGCCAGCTTCAAGGTGATTCGGCATGTTCGGCCGAAGCTGTGTTGCACCAAGTGCGACGTGATCGTGCAAGCCGAAGCACCGAGCCGGCCGATTGCACGTGGCCTGGCAGGTGCTGGACTGCTGGCCCATGTTCTGGTGTCGAAGTATGCTGACCATCTGCCGTTACATCGCCAATCGGAGATCTACGCGCGCGAAGGTGTGGATCTGGAGCGCTCCACTCTTGCCGATTGGGTGGGCTCCAGCAGCAAGCTGTTGGAGCCGCTGAACGAAGCGCTCCGCAGGCAGGTGATGAGCGCAGCGAAGCTGCACGCCGACGATACGCCTGTTCCGGTATTGGAGCCGGGTAAAGGGCGAACTAACACCGGGCGCTTATGGACGTATGTGCGGGATGACCGGCCAGCTGGACAAACGACAGCTCCGGCCGTGTGGTTTGCTTATACGCCGGACCGCTCTGGCAAGCATCCGCATCAACATCTCGCAGCTTTCAAGGGCACGCTGCAAGCCGATGCGTACGCGGGCTTCAATCGGTTGTACGACGGCGGAGATGTGAAAGAGGCCGCCTGTTGGGCGCACGTTCGCCGCAAGTTCTTCGACATCGAGCAGGCGCATGCCTCTCCGCTGGCCGGAGAAGCTTTGAAACGAATCGGCGAACTCTATGCAGTCGAGACTGACATCCGCGGGCGTTCGCCAGATGAGCGAAAAGAAGTCCGCCAGGCTCGATCGGGTCCTCTGATCGCCGGCCTGCATGAGTGGATGCAACAAACGCTTACCAAAGTCTCGCGCAAGTCCGATATCGCAGGCGCCATCAGCTATGCCTTGGGACGCTGGCCTGCCTTGCTGCGCTACTGCGATGACGGCTTGCTTGAGATCGACAACAACGCGGCCGAACGTGCGTTGCGTGCGGTCGCGATTGGACGGAAGAATTACCTTTTCGCCGGATCTGATTCCGGTGGCGAACGTGCTGCGGCCATGTACAGCCTGATTGGCTCGGCAAAGTTGAACGGACTCGATCCGGAAGCCTACCTGCGCTACGTGCTGGCGCGCATTGCCGACCATCCGATCTCTCGCATTCAAGAACTTCTTCCGTGGAATGTCGATCTGGCCGGTGCTGGCCATTCTCGCTCTCACGTGTCCGAAGCAGCCGGGTGACGTCATGCATTGGCAACTCTTGGACTCGAGCGTGTTCGCAGCAGCCGCCTATGCTCCCGCCAAGCAGATACCTACCTGCGGTTCCGCAGCGGCGAACTCTACCGTTACCTCAATTTCCCGCCAGACCTCTATCGAGACTTCCTGATCGCAGACTCCAAAGGTCAGTACTTCGCTTATAACATCCGTGACCGCTTCACTTGCGAACATCTCACTCGCTCGCGCAGCGCCTCTGCCTCTTCCACCTGACTCCGCAGTTCCCTACCTACCCTGGATGCCTAATATTTGCGACGGCCTTCACCGTACGCTTACATAGTAACCTGCTCCTCGAGTATTCCGCCGCAAGCTGCCTTTTGACCGAACGGAAACATCCTTTACAAGTTAGACCGGACACATCGTTTACAGTTTTGGGCAGCCGCGTTGGAGCGGCTGTTGAGTTGTAAACGCCCGGTTGTGGATGGGCGCTAATTGACTCCGGACACGTGAAAGACGGGAGTTCCTGAGGTTTGCGCTACTCAGCACAACGATGAGAACGTTCTCTCAAGGAACCTCACGTAAAAGATCGCGGTGTCTCTGACACGCATAACCCCACCAAACGGGTCATGCCGCTATTGCTGTTTGGTGGCGCGCATCCGCACCTTTTGCGCTATTAAGTCAACGGATCGCCGATCCGTGTGCGGATGGGCCGCTCGGCCCTTTGCCGGGTTCTATATCGCTTCCGACCGCTGTAGTTCCTGCTCGGGCTCGGGTGTTCTTAGCACCGGCACGTGCCGAAAACTCGCCTTGAGACTGCAAAACAGGTTGAACCGTAACACATACCAAAGCGCGGCAAAGCCATCCCAGACCGTAATCTTTTTCCCCTCTTCGTAAGTGCGTCCGTAGTAACTGATCGGCGATTCGTAAATCGCACAGTGCAGCTTCGCAACCTTCGCCGTGACCTCAATTTCGAAGCCGAACCCGGCGGACGTAATCCGCATTTCCCGGATGATTTCGCCCCGAAAGGCTTTGTAGCCGGTCTCCACGTCTGTAAGATTGACGTTGGTGAAGATGTTTGAAAGGAAGGTTAGTGACCGGTTAGCCAGGTAATGATAAAAGTACAGCACGCGGGTTGCTTTACGCACCAAGAAGCGTGAACCGTAAACCACATCCGCATAGCCCTCGACAATCGGCTGAATCAGGTGCGGGATTTCGCGAGGATCGTATTCGAGATCTGCGTCCTGCACAATCACGATCGCGCCTGTGGTATGCGCCACGCCGGTTTTCAGCGCCTCGGTCTTACCTTTGTTTGTCGTCTGGTGCAACACTTGCACACGCGGCTCACGTGCCGCCAAGGAATCGGCAATTGCGCCTGTCGCATCGGACGATGCGTCGTTGACAATCAGTGCCTCGCGCAAAGCCGGCAGCTCCAACACACGATCCACAACCCGCCGAAGCGTCTGCTCTTCGTTGTAGGCGGGAATCACAACCGACAAATACGGCTGTGAGGGATCGAGGGGTTCCATCGCTTTGCTTGCCGTTATCCTACTACGGTTTCACACGCTACGTCTTCATTCGCGCCATGAAATACAGGCCGGCGAGAGAAAAGACAACGTCCGGAGACCAGGCCGCCATCATGGCCGGAAGTTGGTTCAAATCGCCTACCTGATCGAAGACCGCGCCCACCACCCAATAAGCGATGGCGATTCCCAAACCAATGCCGACGCCGGTCATGGCGCCGCGATTCCCAACCACGAATGCGAACGGGATACTAAGAATCGCCATGATCAAAGCGAACAAAGGAACGGAAAACTTCTTGTAATACTGGACCTGCAGCGGCGTCGTCTCCAGGCCCTCGGCCCTAAGATCCCGAATATAGTGCCCCAGTTCTTCGAAATTCATCTCTTTGTATTCCTTCTCTTCTTGCACGAACCACGAGGGCGGCTCGCATAGCTCCGGAAAGGTTGCCGAAGTTCCGCGAAACTGGCGGTATTTCCCGACCGCTCCATTGAGATCCTGGCTCATCCCGTCCTGAAAGATCCAGGTGCGTAAGGTCGGCTCCCAACGTGCGCGTCCGGCCGATATCTGGCGCACAACTCGGAACGTTTTCGGATCTAACTCGTATACGTTCACCTTCGACATCATCGCCTGCCGCCGGTCAAGAGCATGGTAGTTGTAAATGCGCCATCCTTGCCCGTAGACCCACTGGCGGTTCGGATCCAGATAGGTCTGCACGGCCTTTTTCTTAATCTCGGCGCGCAGCATCTCCTGCCTCCGATTCGCCTCTGGAATGTAGTAGTGATCGAAAGCGAACAACAGCCCGCTAATAAGTAAGCTAACGAATAACACGGGTGCCGCCAGCCGGTGCACACTTACTCCGCCCGCCTTGAATGCAGTCACCTCGTTGTACTTGGTCAAAACGCCGAAGCAGATGAGTGACGCCACAAGCGTCCCGATCGGGGTCAGATCGTAAATCAGCTTCGGCGCCAGATGCCAAAGGTAATCGAGCATCGTCGACATCCCGATGTCGTTCTTGATCATGTCTCCCAGTAGTTCGAAAAAGGTGAAGACTTCGATCAGAGATACCAGCGCTAGCAGCAGGATTGTCAGATAGAACAGAAAACCGTTGAGCACATACGCATCGATCAGCATGGGCCGCAATACAAACCTGCGCAGCGCTCCCCAGCGCGGTAGCAACGCGACTTCGGCTTTTGGCGCCTTCGCAACCCACCGCGAGCCGAGGCGTTGCAGGAACGCTTTTAGGGAGGCGACGACATCGCGATCCCCCGGCTTCTCGAGTTGCGCGAGCAAAACTGTCCCGATTATGAGGAACACAGCATCGGGGGTCCACACTGCGACGGGGACCGGCAGGGTGCCCTTCTTGGCGAGCCCGAGCAGCGTAATGAACGCCAGATAGTACAGAAAAGCCAACAGGACCGTCAGCACAAAAGCCGCCGATTTGCCTCCCTTGCGCGAGGATACGCCGAGCGGTATCCCGACAAGTGCCAGCAGAATGCACGCGAGCGGCAATGCGAATCGCTGGTGGAGTTCGATTGCAGCTTCGACGTACTCATCGCGTGAAAGTTTTACTTTGTGTCCATATACGCGCCGATACAGGGGCATGGTATCCAGTTCCTGTACTGTCTTATTGACTTGCAGCTCTTCCTGCTTCTGCGCTTGCAGCGCCTCGAGTTGCTCCGGCGCGGCGGTCGTGATCACCTTGCCTTCCTTATCGCGTTCGCTGGTCCGAACGCTGCGCATCTCCAGGATGATGCGGTTGTTCGCCGGATCAGGATGCGGAATCGCCTCCTGCGCCACAATGATCCGCGGCCCCTCGCCGCGATCCTTACCCTGCTGTTGCAACTGATCGGGAGGCGTCACGTCGGCCATGAACACCTGGTGCCAATAGATCTGCTTGCCCTCGGTCGAGACTCCGTTCACATACAGGACCGTGTTCGGAAACTGCTCATCGAAAATACGAGATTCGATGTTACCCGTAAGCTGCGCGGCGGCGAAGTTTCGCGCGATCTTTGTTTCCAGGTGTAGAGACCATGGCGTTAGCCATAGTGACGATAGCGCGGTCGTGATCAATGCCAGTGCTGCAAACAGGAGTACCGGCCGCGCGACGGCTGCGCTCGAGATACCACTTGCCCGCATCGCGGTAATCTCGCTGTCGGCTGACATTCTGCTCAGACCGATGAGAATGCCCACCAGCACGCCCAGCGGTAGCGCAAAGGGCAAGGTTGCCGGCAAGGCGTAGAGCAGCAGTTTTGCGATAACGTCAGGAGGCGCGGACGTTTTCACCAACAACGAAGAAAGATTCCGGATCGTGCGCAGAAACAGCACGAAAATGAACAGCACTGTTCCCAGGCTGGCACTCACCAGGACCTCACGAAAGATCGCTCTGCTGAGAATGCGCATGAATCGCGGGTGTCGCCTACCGCTGAGCCGTGAGTGCCGGAGCGGGCACGAGCGGAGCCTTGTTCAAGTCGTCCTGTGCGCGGTCCAGTTCCACGCTCTCAAACAGCATAGAAGGACAAATGACGGACGACGTGGTCGCACTTGATGAGATATCTGCGAAATCGAAGACCGATCCGTTGTTTACGTAATTCAGTACGTAGGGTTTATCAGACGCAAGCGCTACATCGCGCAGTTCCTTGGCGCTGAATTCTTTGAAGCGCACCCCGCGGATCAACTCTTCTCTGCCGTCCGGGTAGGCGCGAAACGCGAGTATCGGCGATGCCAGTGTTCGGCTGTTTCCGTTCTTCTGCATTTGCCGTGCCATGCTTTGTAACTCCTGCACGTCGGCTGTCGACGGGAAATCCAGCCGTCGAACAATGATTCCGTACTTTAGGCCTGCCGTTTTCACCCGCTCCAGCAGCTTTGCTTTCATCTGATCTTCGGGTACGGGCTGATCCACCTGAACGAAGAGATTGCCGATGACTGCGGCTTCGCTGCCGTATCCGCCGGGAAGCCGGCCATGTCCGTTCGAAGAGTTGTAATTCTTCACGGGCTCGCGGCTAAGAAGAAAATTCTTCAGCATTCCTTTCTCTACCAGCACGACTCGGGTGCCGGGAACACCCTCATCATCCACCGGATATTGGCCGGCCAGAGTGTTGCCGCCGTACTGCTTCTGGCTGGGATCATCGACGATCGTCATCCACTCGGGTGTGACTCTCGTGTTCATGCGCGAGGCCCACACATTATCGATGAACGGCGGCTGCTGGGCCCCGGGCGGAGCTAGCGGCCTGCGCGGCAACCGCGCCGACTCCGTCATCACCTCCGCCATCATCTGAGCGGCGGCTTCCTGCTCAAACAGAACGGGACCTACGTATTCTTCGGCCACGGGCGCTTTTCGGAGTAAGTCCGTCTCCGACGCAACTGCATCCACGAGCTTAAGAAGGTTCTGCTCATCGGGAAGTTCCGACAACTTCAGAGTCGTGAGCTGCGCGTGATTCCAGACGCGGCTCCCGTCGGCCGCCAGACTGCTGCCGCGAATGTCCACATTGACAAGGTCCTGCGGCATCCGCACAATCGTACCTTCCGTGTTCACGACACGGTACGTGGACGCGATCGCGAGTAGGCGCAGGGACGAGTTCGTAACCTCGGGGTATTTTGCAAACTCGCCTGACAAGCGCCGCAACCGGTCCTCCCACTGCTTCTGGTTGGCGGTCAATTTCGACACAGGCAGCATCAGTTCGGTCGGTTTTGCAGGCGCAAAATCGGGTGTGTGTTCGGGATCGGCTATCTCCCGCAGCGCTGCACGTTTGCGAGTAATTTCGTCTGCGGCGGTCTTATACAAGCTGTCCGTGGACAGCCACAGATGGGTCCGTATAGCCTGATAATCATCATCGACCGGCAACAGTCCGGCTCCGGAAACTCGCGAAAAGATCGAGTTGGTGTTGTCGAAGGCGTAGTCTCCGACACGAATATCAATCCGGGGTTGCCGCAGGTGAACTGCATTTGATCCGGTAATCCCGCCCAGACTGGCTTGAATCGACATCTGCTCGGAATCAGAATCGCTGTAGCTGACGAAGTACGGTTTATCGAGATCGTTCAACTTCAGCGTCTTCGATCGCGCGAGCTCATCCACCATCGCCCGCAGCTGCGCGTCGTGTTCGATCTCGCTCTTGTTATCGAATGCGCCAAATGCACAAACGGCGAACCCGGCCACGCTCGCGACTCCCAAGGCCAGGCGTTTATTCAAATCCCGCCTCATATTTCTGCCTTGGGCGCGGAAGAATAGGGAGCTTCTGTTGCTCGTTGCGCTTCTTCTCCGTTTCAATTTCGGAAAGCAGAATTGCCGGTGAAACCGCCGACACGGGAATACTCCCCGACTCAGCCCCGCAGTAACCGTTGAAGATCTCCGCGTGGTCCGAGGTCGCAACGATCCTCTGAAAACTCGTCAGCGGCGTACCCACGATATCGACGCCGCGGATCAGTTCATCGGCGCGTCCGTCCGCATAAACCCGGTAGACAACGAGCGGCACTACCGTGAAGGCCTGTAAGCCTTGCCGTCCAGTTGTTGTGTAGCCGCTCGCCACTTCTTCGAAATACAATCCATACGGTTTGACCTGCCGCTTGATTTCGTCCATCAGCATGGCTCGCAGCTGCCGGTCGGACACCTTCTTTGACGACTGTACGATCAGGTTCGACTGTCGCGAGACCACCTCAAAGCCGGGCTGCCGGCGTCCGTGTCCGTTGGAAGTCTTGAACTCGCCGACCGGTGAGCGCGACAAAAGAAATGTCTTGAGAACGCCGTTCTGCACCACTTCAACCGGCTGCCCTTTCACACCCTCATCGTCGTAATCGTAGTGGCCGATCAGATCCTTGCCGTCGTACTGCTGCATCGTCGGATCGAACTTTACGCTGATGAAATCCGGCAGGACCTTCTGGCCCAGCATCTTTGTGAAGGTCTGACCTTCTTCGATGTCTTTTTGACGGTGGCCCTCGACGCGGTGGCCAAAGATTTCATGGAAGAACACGGCCGACGCGCGGCCGGACAGAATGGCTGGACAGACAATCGGCTCTGCGGGCGGCGCTTTAACCAGCTGATCCAGCTTCAGCGCGACCTCGTCTACCTGTTTTCGGATCTGCTCATCCGCGGGGACATGAGCCGGGTCTGATGCCTCAATGGTTGCGAACGTACTTACGTCCATACCATCGGGCGCCAATCCTTCCGCGTTCACTTCCACCCGGAAAAGATTCCTGCCCTGCTGAATGCTCGTGCCCTCTGTATTCACCAGCGTCTGAACGTCATGCTCCGATCGAAAACTGACCTGCGAAGCGAGAATGCGAGGGTGATCGTTAAACTCGGCTGACCACTTCCGCAACCGATCATTCCACGCGTCCGCCTTTACGCTGTAGATCTCCGGCGCGCTGGCGAAGGTGGCCCCCGGCTCCGAAGAAAAATCCCCGTCTGCGGACTTCTCCTCTGCCAGGAGTTGTTGATCTGTCTTCAACTGCAGAAAGCGCCGCGATGCCGTCCTGTAGACGCGGTCCGTGTCCGCCCACAGTGTGCGCCGGATCTGGTCTGCATCGTCGTCCAGACTTAGCGGCGTAAACGAGGTAAAGCGGAACCGCTGTCCCTTGTAGGGATGATAGTTATCAAACCCGGGCGAGCCCACGCGAATGGTTGTGTCTACGCCTCGAATATGCTGGTCCACACTCTCCACCAGCGCACCGAGGCTGGCGGAAGCAGAATGCGCTTGCTCGTCCGTTACTTCGTACGCCATGTAATAAGGAGGCGGGTCGCCCTTTGTCTTCAGAGTGCCGAACTCCCGGTCAAGCTCCCCTTTCAGAATGTCGACCAGCGACAATGCCCGCACCGCCGCGCCAGCAAGCGGCAAGCCCACCACCACGATGGTGGCCAGCGCCCCGGTCGCAATCCAAATGGTCAATTTAAGGCGCAAATTCAAGGATATCAGCGGCATACGTCTCGAAAGCGTGTGAGTTTCGGCAAATCAAAACGGATTCCGGATCGTCAGTTGCTCGATGGTTTGCCCATCGTGCAGGTCCTCCGAGTACAGGACCGAGCAGGAAGCTTCCACGGCTGCGGCAATCACCAACGAATCGTAGATGTGATACCCGTACCTCTCGGCTATGCTTAGGGCAGATTCGTGTAGGGCTAACGTGATCGGAACCGGGCCGGGGCAGAGAAGCCGCAGGTCGTCAGTCGCTTTCCGAATTTCGCTCCATGTTCTTCGGAGCTTCCGTCGTGCGACTGATACGAACTCGTTCAGCTGTTGAACTCCTAAAACAGCCCCGTGTTGGATGAGCCGCTTGGCTACCTCGCTGCGCGGGTCGTCAGAATGTGCGTAAACCAGAACGTTCGTGTCGAGGAACGGCTTCTTACCGTTCATTAGCTTCTTCGCGGTCGAACTTAAAGCCAGGCGGAAGCTTCCACGCTAACTTCCGTAACCGTTCCAGAGCCTCTTCACGGCTACGGTCCTGCGCCACATGAAATTCCTTTTTACCGGCGACCGTGATCTCTATGTCGTCGCCTTCCTTGAGTTCCAGTGCCTCGACCACAGCGGCGGGAAGGCGAATGGCCAAGCTGTTACCCCACTTCGAAACCTGCATGGATATACTTTAGCACATGTATATCCAATGACGGCGGACCCTCTCGGCCACATCTCAGGTGCAGGGAGCGCCCTCACTGCCGAGTCGCGACATCGCTGAGTGAGAGGATCTGTCCCGAAGCGCGGAGTTGCGCTTCGAGTTCAGTGATGTCGATTTGATGCACCGGTCGCTTGCTCTTGATGGCCAGTGCGGCAGCCGCCCCGGCGCTTTGCCCTGCAATCATGTAATTCGCTTCCATGCGGAATGAGCCGTACGCGACGGTTGACGCTGAGATACAAACAGTAACTAAGAGGTTCGAGCATTCCTGCTGAATCGGCAAAAGAGCGCGATACGGAATCTGCCACGGTTGCACCGGCATGCTCAGATACCCTTCTGTGAATACTTGGTCAATCACATTGGGGAAGACATATACCTTGTGCGCTAACCATTCCACCTCTCGGATATCGATGTTGTAACCTGCCATGCCGATCGAATCATACTTTTCGCGGTGATTCTCTAAATCGTGTTCAGTAAGAAGGTACTCGCCCAGCATGCGGCGGCCCTCCCGGATGTAAAGCTGATGTGGCCAGTGATTCGTGTCTATAAATTCGTCCTTTGCGAGTCCCCAGCGTTGGGCTGCGTCTCGAATCGATTCGGAAACCGCGGGATCGTTCTGTAGAAAGTAAATGAGGCCTTGCGCCCAGGCGAGGTGCTCGTCCCAAATCTGCTTTCGGCGACCATAGCTGGCCTCCGGGTACTCCCAACTTGCGCCTAACATGTCGGTTGATATCGGACCTGTACTGTTTACGTCGGCTTTTCCATTCGGAATTCGAACAAGGCCAAGGAAGTCCTCTAACGACAAATTGCCCTTGGCGCTCTCCAGATATCTTTTTGCCAGTGTGTAGCGCACGGGATCGTAACTCTTCGGGCGTTCGATAGGTAACCGGTTCCGTTGATCATCCGTCAAGCAGAGACGAAAACAATAAGATTGAAATCGGCCGTCACTTTCACCGATTTGCGCCACTTTGTCTTCGGGAACAATGAACGGCAGTAGATCTCCATTTGGTGTATCGGCCGATACCGCGAACCGGAACTGATGCCGGCCGGGGAGGAGATCTTGACGTCCGGCGAGTGATTCGCCATGCCGCTTGCGCCCCTCGCGGCCGACCACGTACGATGCCCCGGCCGCTTTCATCAGATCGCCTTCGTAGGAACTATCGATGAATACGGAAGCTGCGAATTCACCCCCGCTCTCCACTCGAATGCTGGTCATTTGAGATCCGTGCTTCTTCGCGCCTGCTAGTCGCGCATGGAAAAACGTATTGACACTTGCCTTTTCCAGCATGTTGCGAAGTATCTCTTCGGCCACATGCGGCTCAAAGGCCCATGCGACCGGTTTACCGTAATGCACGCCGGCAGCGGCAAAAAATTCTCGCGCTAAACCGCCGATAACCTGCTCTTGGCGATCGACGTCGCTGTTACTCAGCCCGCCCGACAACATCCCGCCCACATGTGAACCGGGCTCGAGGAGTGCCACTCGCATTCCTTGGCGAGCAGCGGCAACGGCCGCCATTGTGCCGCTGGCCGTGGCGCCATAAACCACGACGTCGAATGCCTGGAGCGATGACTCGGCAGCGGCACAGCGTAATGAAATCCCGATCAGCAGGACCGCCTTCAGCGCATCGGCGGAAGCGTATCTTGCCATCCTTAGGCGCTCTCCTTGCCTGGAACGGGCATGTCCCCGAACTGAGGTCGAGCGAATGTATCGCGTAAGGCGAGACAAATCGCGCCGTGCAAGAGTGAATCGTCTGCGGACAACCGTGCCGGCCGAAGCGAGTACTGGAGTTGTGAAGAACCGTAGAGTCTCTCCAGTTCGGGGCGAATCAGATCCCAAACAGCAGTGATGCGGCCGCCAACCACCACTTCGGCTGGATTGAAGGCGAATGCAATATTCGAAATGCCTAAGGACAGATACCTTGTCGTTTCGCGCAGACTGGCAAGAGCTCGGGAGTGGCCGTGCGCCGCCGCGCTAAGTAGATCCGTGAATCCTTCAATGCTGAAGGTAGAACGTGGATGTACTCGTTTCCAGGTCGCTTCATTGCTGACGAAGAGCTCCCAGCACCCGTTCCGGCCGCATCTGCACGGAGGGCCCAAGGGCTCAACCACCATGTGGCCCACCTCCCCGGCAAAATGGCCATCATGGCCTTGATAGATTTCCCGGTTCAGAACTGCGCCTGCGCCGGTCCCGAAATCGCTCACGTTCAGGAAAATGAAATCAGTGCGGTGATTATTCTTTCCGTCACTCGAAAGCCAAAGTTCTGAGAGTGCTCCGACGTTGCAATCGTTATCCGCCAGCGTCTCGATCCCTGTGTGTTTTTCGACGTCTTCCGCAATCGGGAAACCGTTCAATTCTTCATGCGTCGGCGCCCATAAGATTCGCCCCTTGGGAGCGTCTACGTGTCCTGGAACCGCTATCCCTATCCGGCGAAAGTTTTTCTTCTTCCCGGTCATCGGATGCTCCGATAGCTGCTCAACTACCCGCGCAATGGAGCGAACCAGCTTCTTTGGTGAACGCGGGGTCTCGAATTTCAGTCCGCTTTGGATCCCCCCGCTCAAACCGGCATACGCGATCTCCGAGTAAACGGGCCGGATATTGATTCCTATTACGCAAAACCCCGAGTCGTTCAGTCGCAAACTCATGGGTACTCGTCCCGGCCGGGATGGGGTGCTGCGTTCCTCACTGACTAGGTCTTCTGCGATGAGTTCGTCGACGATATCGGAAACGCTGCTTCGAAATATGCCTGTCAACCGTGCCAGCTCTGCTCTGGAAATGGGCTGATGTCTTCGGATTAGTTCCAGCACGATGGATCGGTTCACAGCCCTGACGCTCGACGGGGTGGCTGTTCGGATATGCAGTGATACGGGTTCCCGCTGCTTTTCGCTTGACATAACGCGCCGGTAGCAGTATACCCTTTTGTAGGGAGACCCTACTAATTATTTTTTAGAGGGTCCGTGGGTCGAAAGAGAGGAACTATGTTGTCTCGCTATCTGTCAGTGTGCGCATTGTTGCTGTTCGCCAGCCTTCTGGCTGCGCAAACCTCAGACGGAACGGTTTCAGGGTATGTGAATGACCCAAGCAGCTCTCCTGTTTCCAACGCTAAGGTCACGCTCACAAACTCAGGAACACACGTTGCTGTCACCACCCAGACGAATAGCACCGGCTTCTATACCTTCCAGTTTGTCATTCCGGGGACCTATCAGGTAGTGGTTGAGGCCACCGGCTTTCAGAAAGAGACTCATCCGGAAATTCACGTTGACGTGGCGCAAAGCGTGCGCCAGGATTTTCCTTTGCAAGTAGGAACCGTGCAGCAGGAACTAACCGTGACCGGGGGCGCTGAAATGATCCAGACCGATAATGCCTCCATCGGGACCGTCATTTCACAGCGTGCCATCAATGAGCTGCCACTGAACGGTCGCAACCCGTTGGCGCTCGTTGCCCTCACACCGGGCGTTGTGCCGCAGGGACAGTCGCAACAGAATGCGGCCGGAACAAACAATTCGGCGTACGGCAACTTTTCGATTGGCGGTGGTACCGCGAACCAGAGCAACTGGTTGCTGGACGGCGCCACCATGGTGATCCCGTTCGGCCACGCAGTGGAGCTATTGCCGTCACAGGAAGTGATCAAAGAATTCAATGTGCTTGAAAATGATCTGCCTCCACAATACGGAGGATTCGCCGGAGGCGTCGTCAACCTGACTACAAAAACCGGCACCAGTGACCTTCACGGGGACGCATATGAATTCCTGCGCAACAAAGACTTGAACGCGAACACGTTTTTCAATAACCGCAACAATGTTCCCACCGGCGCGTTCACGCAAAACCAGTTTGGTGCAACGTTAGGTGGTCCAGTTGACATCCCACACGTCTACCATGGCAAAGACAAGACCTTCTTCTTTGTGAATTATGAGGGCTTCCGCCTTCGCCAGGGGCAAGGATTGTTGTTATCCGTACCCACACAAGCCATGCGCAACGGGGATTTTTCAGCGCTTGGAGCTAGCATCTACAACCCGTTTAGCACCACTCAGGTGGGAAACACATATACCCGCCAGCAGGCGAGTTGCAACGGGGTCCTGAACGTTATCTGCCCAAGCCAAATCGATCCCGTAGCCGCGCACCTGGTAAGCCTTTGGGCGCTTCCGAACATTCCCGGTGCGGGAGCAGTGAACAATTGGGCTGGTAATGTGGCTACCGGCGGAAACACCGATCAAGGCACCATCCGCATCGATCATGCCATCAATGACCGGCAGCATCTTTTCGCGCGCTACACATACTGGGCCGACTTAGACTTGGCCGGTGATCCATTCCACAACCAAACCTATGCGGGCGGAGTCGGTACGCCGGAGAACTACAACACGCTGCAGACCGTGGTTGATTACAACAACAACATCACACCGCACACGGTAATGGACTTACGTGCCGATCTCTTGCGCTTTCGCTATGTCAGAACGCCCGAGAGCGCCGGCTTCGATGCCACCACCATCGGTTGGCCTGCTTACCTGAATGCTGACGTTCCGAACCAGGTGCGCACGTTGCCGAACATCTGCATCAACGACAACATCTATAACGAATTTTGCGGAGGCGAAACTGGCAGCGTGATCGCAGGTTTCGACACGGATGTGGAGATCGCGCCGACGTTTACCATCGTACAGGGCCGTCACACCTTCAATTTTGGGGGCGAATGGAGATCTGCCAGACACAATTATGGGCAGACTAATAACGGCACTGGCGGTTATAGCTTTACTCCCGGGTTCACTGCGGCGAATGCCGTTACGGGCGCTGGCGGAGGGTCTGCATTCGCATCCTTCCTATATGGCGCCGTTCAATCAGGTTCCGTTCAGGAGCCGGCGTTCACCGCAAGCCAGCAAGTCTATCGGGCCATCTACTTCAATGACGCCTGGCAGGTTAGCAAACGCCTCACCGTGAACGCAGGTCTGCGTTGGGAGGTCACAGGACCATGGACCGAGCGCTTCAACCGCATCAGTGTCTTCTTCCCGAATGCAACCAATCCATTAGCTGGCGACACGGGACTTCCTCTGAAGGGCGATGTTGGCCTGGTTGCCTCGCCCGAACGGGGCGCCCGAAATGCCGTAAATACCAATTACAAGGAATTCTCACCTAGGGTCGGTATCGCCTACCTGCTAACGCCGAGCACTGTCATTCGCACCGGCTATGGAATCTTCTGGCTTCCTATTGACGTCAACTTATTCTCCGAACCCGATCACGATTCCATCAATGCCATCACAGAATCGATGAACACGTCCCTCAACAACGGCATAACGCCCTACAACGTTTTATCGAATCCGTTCCCAAACGGAATCATCCCGCCACCACAGCGCAACGTAGATCCTAACCTGGCACTCTACGGCCAAGGGGTTCTTACTCAGATTCCGCAGAATCCACTCGGCTATGAGCAGCAATGGAATTTCGATATACAGAAACAATTTGGTCCTAATTTCCTGGTTGACGTCGGCTATGTAGGAGCCAAGGGAACACACCTGCCGATTGAAACTCAGGACGAGAACTATTTGCCTATTCAGTTTGTACAACAGCAGGCTGCAGCAGTTGGCACAGCAACGTTTCTTGGCAAAGTAAATAACCCCTTTGCGGCGTTCGTTCCGGCCACATCGCCCTTCGCCACTTCAAAGATCGCCTATGAGCAACTACTTCGGCCGTTCCCCGAGTTCGGCCAAGTGCAGTACGCCTCACAGGGTGATGGAGACTCGAGTTACCAATCGTTTCAGTTGAAGGTTACTAAACGCTTTGGCGAGGGTGGAACGGCGTTGTTGGCCTATACGAACCAGAAACTAATCGATGACGCCGAGACATTGACGCCGTGGTTAGAGAACAACGGAGGTGCCGCTGGCTTCCAGTACTGGGGGAATTTCCGTCTCGAGCGCTCTCTGTCTAGTTACGATGTTTCGCAGCGCCTGGTTTTGAGTTATGTCGTCGACATGCCTGTTGGTAAAGGCAGAAAATACATGTCGCATGCAAATCGCGTCGTGCAGGCCGTCGCCGGTGGCTGGGGTCTCGACGGTATTCTTACCCTGCAAACTGGGTTCCCCATCGCTTTAACCACCCAGAACAACAACATCCACGATGAAGGAGGCGGATCGCGGCCGGACTTCAATCTTCAAGCGTGTCCGAACGGCGCTGGTCTGTCGGGTTCTGCGACAAGCCGCCTGAATGAATGGTTTAATACGTCGTGCTTTTCTCAGCCGCCAACCTTTACGCTGGGTACGGTGAGTAGAACCCTACCTTCTATCCGGACCGACGGACTGCATAACCTGGATCTTGCGTTGTTCAAGAACTTCGACCTCAGTGCTGAGGGTCGCTTTAAGTTTCAGTTGCGCGGTGAAGCATTCAATCTGCTGAATACGCCCCAGTTCGGGTACCCCGGGCAATCTTGTCCTTGTAACGGCGGCAGCAACGGCAATTTCGGCGTGGTTACCTCACAGGCAAATAATCCACGTTTGATTCAGGTGGCCGGTAAATTGACTTGGTGAAGCAGTTGTGACCTGAAAAGATCAATGAGATGTCCCGGCTGATCCTTGCCTGCGTCTCTCTCATCTTGGCGGCAACGGCGTCCGCGTATCAAAGCGAGAGGGAGACGCTATCCCGGCAAGCGGTAGAAGCCGAGCGGAAAGGCGATTTCGCCGCCGCCGTTTCGGCTTTTCAGCAGTTGATCAGTGCAGGCGCCGACGGCCCGGAACTACGAAGCAATCTGGGCATCGCTTATTTTCAGCTGCACGACTTTTCACGAGCTGTTCACCAATTCGAGCTTGCTCTCGCCAAAACTCCTGATTCTGTTCCCGCCAATTTTTTCTCCGGCCTGGCCCTCTTAAAGCTGCAACGCCCGAAGGAAGCGTTGCCACACTTGAAGCGAGCTCGCAACATCCAGCCCAATGCTTCGGAAATCGGAATTGCCGTCGCACAGGCGCAAGTAGCCTGCAATGAAATTGCTGAGGCGCGCGGCTCTTACGCGCGCGTAACACGGCTCGATCCACAGAACGCCGAAGCCTGGTATGGGTTAGGCATCACAGAGCGCGCGCTTGCCGAGCAAGAGCTGAAGAAATCGCCGGCCGCGCCGAGAGCCCAAACGCGCTCACTGGACGCTCGCTCACTGATGGATGAATCGCAACAGGCGATTACGAAAGCTGCGCAAATCCAGCCAGACTCTGTTCACGCCCACATGATTCTGGGAGAACTGTTTCGAATTGCAGAACAATACAACCAGGCAGTTCAGGAGTATGAAGATGCCACTGCACAGCAGCCGAACCTCGCCGCGGCGTGGGCCGGCTTAGCGACCGCTTACAGCGCCGCAGGCGTCGACAACAAGGCGCTGGCAGCCGGCAAGCGAGCGCTTGAACTCGATCCCGCCGACGCCGATACATACGCGGTCGTGGGAGCTACTCTTTTGCGTCAGGGCAATGTTTCCGGCGCCAGGCCCTATGCTCTTCACGCGCTTCAGATCCAGCCGGATCTCGCGAGCGCCAACATCGTACTTGCAAAAATTCTCTTGTCCGAGCATCAACCGGAAAAAGCTTTACCGGAGCTGGAATCGGCCGCAAAGCAGGATACGGACGGACGTACTTACTATCTGCTGGCGACCACGCTGAGAGAGCTCGGCCAACGTGAAAAAGCCGCCGCCGCTCTACAGAAATTCAAGCAACTGCACCAGATGCACGTGGCGCAAATGGGCAAGTAAGTTCGCCTTCAATCTCCGCAGTGTCTCTCTCTGATGACGCCGCCACGGATTCGTGGTAAGAGGCTACGATGGGAAGGAGGAACGAGTATGGCGACCTCAAATAGCTATATCGATTGGACTGATTGCGGACTGGTGGAGCGAATACCCGGCAAGGTGTCGGGACGACCGCTTGTGCGCGGCACCCGCATCCTTGCCGATACAATTGTTCAGGACGCCGAGCTTGGTTCCCCGCTCGAAGAGATTCACGAAAATTACTCCGATTTGCCGGTGGCCGATATTCAGCAGCTCATTTCGTTTGCTCACTCGCACCATGTGCAACAGGTGGCGTGAGAATCCTTTTGGATCATAATCTGCCGCACAAACTAAGGATCGAACTCGGCAAACTCAGCCAGCATGAAATCGTTACCGCATCCTACATGGTGATGCAACAGGATCGCTTGTGATAAGAGTAAATGGCTCCCCGACATGGATTCGAACCACGATTAACGGCTCCAAAGGCCGCTGTCCTACCGTTAGACGATCGGGGAGCAAGAGCGCAAGACTACGCCGACTTCAGTGTAACAAGCGAAACGAGGTTTCGAGCAGCGCCGATGCTTCTACCACTCCGAGTACGGCGTGCCCTCGAGGGAAGTTTTGTCCGATCCGCTCCGGATATCGAATATCCCAGGCGTGCTGGTGCTGCCGCCCACAGGCGTCTCTTCCATAATGATGCGCCAGGTCTGATCTGAACCCGTGATCGGATCCTGTGGGATTTGGCGCAGGTAACCGTCCGACACCAGGTCCTGCAGGCTCTGCGGTGCTTGCTGCTTATCAACCGTGTACTCATCGATCATGTTGCGCAGCGTGAAGATATTGTTACGCAGCACCGTCTCTTTCGCACGAATGATTGACTTCTGATAAATGGGTATCGCGATGGCGAGCAGAATCGAGATGATCGCCATCACGATCATCAACTCGACAAAGGTGAACCCGCGCTGCAGCCGCCGGCGCAAAAGCGCAAAGGGCACACGCCGTGCCGCCGACCTAGACCAGGGACTCGCCCATCGCGGCCGCGACGGAGTGCCCGTTTTGCGCGAGTTCCGTAGAATTTCGATTTTCCTTCTCACGCCCGTCTACCACTCCGCATAAGGCGTGCCGTCCGCCGCCTTATCCATGCTCTTCGTATATACATCGAAAACGTTCTGCCCACCCCAAGAGCTTGAATCGGTGTCGTCCTGCATGCTTCGCTCTCCCCATTCTTTCGTCCCCGTCATCGGATCGTTCGGAATTCGGCGCAAGAATCGCATCTTGCCGCTCTCTCCGTTGCCGGCAATGGTATTGGCCAGCTTTACTCCGTTTACGAGATCATCCAGGGACTTCGGGTAGCAGAAGGTATCCACGCCATTCATCTGAATCTTGCCCTGATCGCAGTAGTCCTTGTAGCGGTCAATGGCAGTCCGCATTTCGCGTAGCGCGTATCGCAGCTCCTTTTCGCGTTCGCGGCGCACCTGAACTCGCGCCAGCGGCACAGCCATGCTGGACAGAATCATCAAAATGGTGAACGCGACAATCAGCTCGATGAGAGTTAAGCCGGCTTGACCGCGACGCCTCGCTCGCGCGCCGATTGTGCTGCTGCGCAACATCAAACTACACCCCATGTTACGGCTGTGGAGTCTGAGTCGCACCCGCACCAGCACCCTGGTTCGGCGTAGGAGCCGCGGGCTGATTATAAGGACCTGCCGTGGCCCCCGGACCCGGCCGCGCGGGCGGATTCGGTGTCGTCGTTGGCGTCTGCGGAGCCGTGTTCGGCTGTCCTGCGGGAGCGCTTCCGTCGTCTACCGCGCCGTCCACTTTACGTTGTACATGCACGACACGTTCAGTACCCGCCAGGACGCCTTCTTCGCCTAAAGCACTCAGATCTGGCGCGCGCACGATGTGCGGCACCAGCGCGACAAGAATCTCATCATCCGATTTGACGCGTTGCTTGGTGCCGAACAGATACCCCAGAACAGGAATGTTGGTGATGCCGGGAACGCCGCTGATCGTGTTGTTATCCTCCACGTCAGACAACCCGCCGAGCACGCTGACTTCGCCGTCCTTCATACGGATGTTGGCTTCGTTTACGCGCTGAGTAATGATCGGCTCGGAGATCCCCGCGATGGTCACGTTCCCAGCCGTGTTCGAGATTTCGACCTTGATCTTCATGCTGACCTCGTCCGCGCCATTCACATGCGGCTCCAGGTCGATATTTACGCCGACATCCACTTGCTGGAACTGCGTGGTGGCGTAGGGAATGGACCCCGGAGTTGCCACAGCGGAGTTCAGCGAGCCGGAGACATACGGAATCTTCTCGCCGATCTTAAGCGAAGCCTTGCCGCCATCCGTCGCGCGCACCTGGGGCCGCTGCAAAATCCGCGTGGAGCTGTCCGATAGCAACAATTGAACGAGTGCGCCCGGCAGGCTGGTGGCGAAATCCGCGGAAGAAATATGTCCCAGCCGTGACAGCGTTGTGTAGCCGTTCGACAGCGTCGAGCTCCCCGTGCCGGTTCCGGTGTCCGTCCCGGTTCCCGTTCCTGTGCCGGTGCCGGTTCCGGTGCCTGTGCCCGTACCGGTTCCCGTGGTCGTTGAGATCGGGTTTCGGGGATTGAACACGAACGGCACCGACTGAGGCCGCCTTGTCCGAGCAGCGCCGCACCCAAAGTAGTCGTTTTGTTTTTGTTGACCTCCATCACCACAACGTCCACCACCACCTCGGCCTTGGGCTTGTCCAGGTCGTGGACCAGTTTCTCGATGATCGAGATGGTGTCGGGTGTGCCGCGGGCGATGATGGCGTTTTGGCTAGCGACCTGGAACATTCCGGTGTTCAGCTTCGCGCCCGTGCGCACGGCGTTGAAAATTTCGGTGAATTCAGCTTGCGTAGTGGCGTTCTGGACGTAAAACACCTTGACCACTTCGTCTTGATATTCCTGCCGCTTCGGATCGCTCTCCTGGGTCACGAAGATTGCATTGCGGCTGATCGGCTTCCAGAACGTGTGCGTCTCGAGCGCAATGTAATTCAGCGCTTCCTGGAGCGTCACGTTATTCAGATCGAGGTTGAAATTCTTGCCCGCAACCGTGTCTACGCCCTGCGGATCGAACAGCACGTTGATCCCGGCGAGTTTGCCGACGCTCTCATAGAGAACCCGGATCGGCTGATTGTTCATTTTCAAACTGCGGATCAAATCGGTCACCGGACGCAGCGTCGGAGCGCCCTCAAGCGAGCTAATCCGTTGCTCCAGGTCGCGGCGCGCCCGCTCAGCTTGTGTCAATACCGGAGTGCCCGCCGGCTGTGCCGCGCGCTCCCGCACCATCGCCGTCGTCTGCCGGATCTCCTGCAGTGCTACTTGGGAGGAAGGATCGTCCAGGAAGGCCTTCTGAAACTCGATTAGCGCTTCATTGATCTTCTGTTGCTGCTGCAGCTTGCGGCCCTGGGCAACGTGCCACTCCGATGCGGCGGCGTGGATCCGCTGATCCGGCAACAGGTAAGCCGGCTCCTTCGGGTCGGTGGCCAGCGCCTGATCGTAGTAGTCGAGCGCTTTATCGTAATCCTTCGCACTCTCCGCGTCACGGCCGAGTTTGAGCAGTTTATCGCCTTTCCGGTTATGCGCCTCCGCCGGAGCGACGACCAGAAAAGTGGCGCACACAAGCGCGGCACCGGATTGTAATCTCTTGGAAAACTTCACTTTAGACGTATCCAGGTTATGTTAGACTATGGTCGCAAACGCCCCAGCCGGCCTTGCGTTCGACACTCGATCCGCCACTCGGAACTTCACGAAACAGTGTCCCGCAGGGAGTATATTCCTCTCGTTCGAAAGGAAGACGTCGCGGCAGAGCCGGACGTGGAGGCTGGCGCGTAATGACTCTGATTCCCCGACAACTAATTTCGTTCCAGTAATTTGGCCCAACAAACTGATCTCAAAATCCTAAGCGACAACCGTTCCGCGGGACATAATTTTCACCTGCTCGATCGGTATGAGGCCGGTCTAGTGCTGACCGGGACCGAAGTGAAGTCGGCGAAAACCGGCAAGATCCAGCTTAAGGAGAGCTATGCCGAAGTGACCGCGGGCGAGGCCTGGCTGATCAATGCTCATATCAGCGAGTACTCTCATGGCAATATTATGAACCACGCGCCGGTGCGCAAACGTAAACTGTTGCTCCACCGCTCGGAGATCGACAAGCTGCAGGTAGAGACCCGGGAGCGAGGGCTCACCCTGGTGCCGACCCGGCTGTACCTGAAAAGCGGCAAGATTAAGGTGGAGATCGCGGTGGCCAAAGGCAAGAAATTCCACGACAAGCGCGAAGCCGCTAAAGCTAAGGAAATGCAGGCGGAAGCAAAGGCCGCCGTGGCCAGACGGAGCCGGGAGTAGCGGTCGCGGTGCAGTCCACGCGGGTGCTAAATGCTGCGTTTGCAGGGGCATAGCTGGTTGTCAGCACTCGGGCCGCAGTCTGAGACCGGCGCACCCGCCGCGTGTCTTCGCTTGACCATCTCTACGCCAAACAGTAACCAGCAGTGGGTCCCTGGATCGATCCGGATCAGAGCAACTCAAGCAGGCGGCTGAGAAAGCCCGAGTGCTCGGCAGCAACTCCGCAGGCGTGACGTGTCCCTGTTTAGCCGCTGCGTCAGCACCGTTCGGGCTTTCTGACCGAAGAAACGCTATCCGGCATCTGGGCGGTCCTCTTCGGGGATGATCTCAGCGATAAAGTCGAACGGAATCGCCCGTGCACCCTGCTGGTGATTCTTCCCTATTCGCGTGTATCTCTCTGGCTGATTGGTCGAAAATGTGTCCAGAGCAGCCTCCTGCTCCTCCTCGGACACGTCAGGGTAGGAAGGCTCAATAACTCGATATTCGTAGGCGTCCTTGACGTTGCTGTATAAATCATACCGGGCATGATTGTGTTGTAGGTCGCGCGGCTTTGGCAGTTTCGAGTGCACGCGGAAGCGCCGAGGCGGCTGTGATGTACTGAAAGCTACCGGGCTTGGGACAAGGTGTGGAATCACTTCAACCAAGCCGGAGAGCAGGGCCGAACACCTTGGGGCCGGCCGGTCTAAGTTATGGGTTTCGAACCCGCTGTCGTATGTGGCCGCCCCGCTGGTCCACCCGGTTGAGCTAAGAGCTCGCATAGGTAGTTACCATTTGTGCCCGAATGAGGAGCATGTATTTGCCCGGCCTGCTCTCGCGGACAAGGAGGTAAATTCAGTATGCCATTTGCAGGACTGGATGTGCACAAGAAAGAAATCGAGGCGGTAGTAGTCGACGACAGCGGAAACATTCTGCTGCGTGAGCGTCTGGCCACGCGCCGCGAGGCGCTGGAAGCATTTGCACGGCGGCATCTCGGCGGCTGCCGCGTCGCGTTGGAGGCAACCACCAATACCTGGGCCGTGGTGGCGGTTCTGCAGCCGCTGGTCAAAGAAGTGGTGGTGTCGAATCCGTTGCGCACGCGCGCCATCGCCTCGGCCAAGATCAAGACCGACAAAGTAGATGCGCTGGTGCTGGCGCAACTGCTGCGCTGCGAGTATCTGCCGCGGGTGTGGACGCCGGACGAGGAGACGCGCCGCATGCGGCAGCGTTCGACGGAACGCGCCAACTTGAATGCCGATGCACGCGGCTGAAGAATCGCATCCACGCTGTGTTGCATCAGCGCCTGATCGAGCCGCCGGTTACCGATGTGTTCAGTAAAGCTGGGATGCGTTGGCTGGCCCAACAATCGCTGGACCAGCAAGGTCAGCGCGCGCTGGAACGTTACTTGCGGCAGTTAGCGCAGGTGGAAGCCGAGTTTCAGGTGCTCGATGACGAGTTAGCAAATACGCGTTCCAAGACCCGCAGATCAAGTTACTGATGAGCTTGCCGGGCGTGGATTACGCAGTCGCTTAAAGCATGCTGGCGGTACTGGGCGATATCTCGCGCTTTGAGGATGCCGATGGCGCCGCAGCTTACTTCGGCTTAGTGCCGTCGACGCATCAATCCGGCAACCATTGTTATCACGGCCGCATCACCAAACAGGGTTCCAGCCATGGGCGCTGGATGCTGATCCAGGCCGCGCAGCATGTAGCGCGGCACCCGGGACCACTGGGTGTGTTCTTCCGCCGCCTGGCGAAAAAGAAGAATCGCAATGTGGCGGTGGTGGCGACCGCGCGCAAGCTGGTCACGATCGCCTGGCACATGCTGACGCAACAACGAGCCCTACCGCTATGCGCAGCCCAAAACCGTGGAGGCCAAGTACAGCCGCTTGCGCGTGCGCGTTACCGGCCAGAAAAAGAAAACGGGAGCCAAAGACAGCCGCGCTCGGCCAGCTACGGAAGCGGAAAGCGCACTCGAGCGGTGCCTGCGCTTTATCAGATCTATGCCAGTGAGCAGTTGCCGCCGCTGGCTCAAACCGCGGCCGGTGAGCAAGCCATGCTGATACGGCACTGTGTAGCCGCTTACGCGGAGTTGATTCGAAGATCACTTCGCGTGCCGCGGTGTTCTAAATCGGTAAGTCAATAAGCTAATAGATTACATCAGTAAAAAAGTAATTAAGTTTGTAAGTACACAGATCAATCAATAACTACCAAAATAAGTCAAGGCGGCTTTCCCATACCTCCTTTGCTTAGCGAGATCCGGGCCTCTGCCGTCAAGGCCTGCACCGAGGTGCGGCTACGCCGGCCTTGACCGCCGCCCGTCTCGCGCTCCGTTTCCAATATGGGTAAGCCGCCTTGTGCTTCGCTGCACTCGCGCAGCCTACTTTTTTCGAAAGTATGTCAACTTTTCACTTGACACAAACATAGGTAAGTGATGCGGCTATAGCCGCTAAAAGGGAAGTTCCTCTACAGGAACCGCAAACACACGAACACCGCTTTTTCAATCACATCCCCTACGGAGACCCACTTCCCGGACGCTTCCTTCCCTGGCGTTACTTGTCATCCGATAAAAGCCGGTGCCGAAGGCACCGTTCGGATTCTCAGGCGTCCGCGCCCGTCGATTTCTCACTCATGTCCCTTTCGATTTGTCGCTCGAAGCCTTGCGATTTACCTGGCTGTACTCTTGAATCACATTGGATCACGAGACGGTATCCTCGCCAGGAACAATTGCCCCAGCCCCACCTCCCAACGATCTTCCCTGATGAGTCTCGCAAGGAACCCGCCGCGATCTTTCATTGTTCCTGGCCGTATGCTCGCGATTTCCAGTTTTCCGCTCAAAGTGGCTTCAAGATCCCCATACTTCATGCATTGCTCGCAAATGCTCTTTTTGTGCTCTTGCTGTGAAGTCGTCTATTTCCGAAACCGCCGCTAGGTTCTCATCCCTGTGGAGCTCCTGGCACTCACCTCATTGTCTTGATCGCCGGCATACGTAAGTAGCACGGTCTCTTTACAACCGGGGATTTCAAACCCAAGGTCATGTGGCTCTTGTACTGTCTTGCCGAGGACCGTAATCACCTGACCATTACTGGCCGTTGAGAGCACACATGCGTTGTCGCTCCGTCCAAGCCCTGATCTTCCTTTTCCGCGGCACCCTTTCCAGGCATAAGCCATTCCTGCAATGAGCACAATGACGGCAACGGTCCCCAAGTATCTGGATTTCCTCATGACGCTCTCTCAGTTGTTTGGGAACGGATTGTGTGGTTGAACCTCAGGATGGTCCTTGTCCGTCACAACCTTTGTGATTCCCTTGTCCTGAAGAGTCTGTCGGTCAACGGCACCCCAACTGTCGTTCCAGATTTGAACGCCCCGGTAGCTGAGATTGTTGAAGCCTAGTGCCTGCCCTGACCATGCGGAGGTCTGATACCCGCGATATTCAATTTGGAAAGGCTGCATGGCAGTGGCCGGGTCCAACATGTAGTTTTCAAAATCTGAAACATGGGTTCCTTCGTGGGCTGCGTCGATGGCCCAACCATTAGCCCCGTTGTTCTCCTTGCTCGGGTCAATAGTGATATTGAACCCGCTGTACTTGCCCGTGTTCTGATCGAAAATTGCATCAATCGTGCCGCAGCTCCGTCTTTTGTAGCTCCAAACGCGACGTTTACACCGTTGTGATCACCATCGGTCCCCACAGCGCCTAACGCGCTTTGAACTCCGGTCTTTTCTTGCCCATCCTTCATCTTGCCCACCTGTTTCTGTAGTTTGACACTTCCTTCTCCAGGTCTTTCGCGTGCTGCTGAAACTGCTTGTTGCATTTCTTGTCATCCGAAGCACACGTGTTGTTCAGATCGTACAGACCAGTCGGATCCACCATCACCAGCGGATTATTCCGGGCGTACGAATAGCGATTCCACGTCTGCAGGTCCCAAGGTCGTCCACTATTCAGTAGCGGATCCGGGCTGGTAAACCTGCCCAACGCCGAGCCGTAGTATCTGGCGCCGAAGTAATCGAGGCCGGTCTCAACATCCCGTTCCTTCCCCGTAACTCCTGTCTCATCCTTTCGTTGCCCGCCCCCACTGACTGCCTCGGCCCGCTGTTTGTCCGCGATCTCCTCTCCAAACGGCCGAAAGTCGTGACCGTGCGACCCCGTTGCCGCTCTGGTCCATCACTAAGCGCGTCGAACCCAGATGGTCCACTCCTAGATAGCAGGTGACGCATGGAGAGCTCACACTCGCGTCCGTGTATTCCGCCGCTAGCTGGTTGAAGGCATCATAAACGTACACCGTGGCCGTGCCGCCGCTCATCGATTTCTGTACTCGCAAGCCATTGCCGTCGTAGCTATACGATTCAACGTTTCGGGTGACGCCGTCGGTAGCCGAAACTTGCCGGTTTTCAGCATCATAAACAATCGTATCGCCGTTCACAGACAGTTCATTTCCGGCCGCATCGAAACTCGCGCCACCCGTCGTAATCTGATTCTGCGTATTGTAAGCTGTGGAGACCGTCGGGGTATTGCCCGAATACCGGAACACCGGATGCAGCCGTAACCCACATATTTCCCGAGGTATCGTACCGGGCATGATTGTGTTGTAGGTCGCGCGGCTTCGGCAGTTTCGAGTGCACGCGAAAGCGCCGAGGCGGTTGCGATGTACTGAAAGCTACCGGGCTTGGGACAAGGTGTGGAATCACTTCAACCAAGCCGGAGAGCAGGGCCAAACACCTTGGGGCCGGCCGGTCTAAGTTATGGGTTTCGAACCCGCTGTCGTATGTGGCCGCCCCGCTGGTCCACCCGGTTGAGCTAAGAGCTCGCATAGGTAGTTACCATTTGTGCCCGAATGAGGAGCATGTATTTGCCCGGCCTGCTCTCGCGGACAAGGAGATAAATTCAGTATGCCA
This sequence comes from uncultured Acidobacteriaceae bacterium, assembly GCA_963842195.1. GTDB lineage: Bacteria > Acidobacteriota > Terriglobia > Bryobacterales > Bryobacteraceae > Bog-105. The sequence goes on along the minus strand of CAWJFN010000009.1, from coordinate 65,529 downwards.
TTTGCAGGACTGGATGTGCACAAGAAAGAAATCGAGGCGGTAGTAGTCGACGACAGCGGAGACATTCTGCTGCGTGAGCGTCTGGCCACGCGCCGCGAGGCGCTGGAAGCGTTTGCACGGCGGCATCTCGGCGGCTGCCGCGTCGCGTTGGAGGCAACCACCAATACCTGGGCCGTGGTGGCGGTTCTGCAGCCGCTGGTCAAAGAAGTGGTGGTGTCAAATCCGTTGCGCACGCGCGCCATCGCCTCGGCCAAGATCAAGACCGACAAAGTAGATGCGCTGGTGCTGGCGCAACTGCTGCGCTGCGAGTATCTGCCCCGGGTGTGGACGCCGGATGAGGAGACGCGCCGTATGCGGCAGCGTTCGACGGAACGCGCCAACTTGAATGCCGATCGCACGCGGCTGAAGAATCGCATCCACGCTGTGTTGCATCAGCGCCTGATCGAGCCGCCGGTTACGGATGTGTTCAGTAAAGCTGGGATGCGTTGGCTGGCCCAACAATCGCTGGACCAGCAAGGTCAGCGCGCGCTGGAACGTTACTTGCGGCAGTTAGTGCAGGTGGAAGCCGAGTTCCAGCTACTCGATGACGAGTTAGCAGAACACGCCTACCAAGACCCGCAGATCAAGTTACTGATGAGCTTGCCGGGCGTGGATTACGCAGTCGCTGAAAGCATGCTGGCGGTACTGGGCGATATCTCGCGCTTCGAGGATGCCGATGGCGCCGCAGCTTACTTCGGCTTAGTGCCGTCGACGCATCAATCCGGCAACCATTGTTATCACGGCCGCATCACCAAACAGGGTTCCAGCCATGGGCGCTGGATGCTGATCCAGGCCGCGCAGCATGTAGCGCGGCACCCGGGACCACTGGGTGTGTTCTTCCGCCGCCTGGCGAAAAAGAAGAATCGCAATGTGGCGGTGGTGGCGACCGCGCGCAAGCTGGTTACGATCGCCTGGCACATGCTGCGCAACAACGAACCTTACCGCTACGCGCAGCCCAAAACCGTGGAGGCCAAATACAGCCGCTTGCGCGTGCGCGTTACCGGCCAGAAAAAGAAAACGGGAGCCAAAGGACAGCCCCGCTCGGCCAGCTACGGAAGCGGAAAGCGCACTCGGGCGGTGCCTGCGCTCGATCAGATCTATGCCAGTGAGCAGTTGCCGCCGCTGGCGCAAACCGCGGCCGGTGAGCACGCCATGCTGACACGGCACGGTGTAACCGCTTACGCGGAGTTGATTCGAAGATCACATCGCGTGCCGCGGTGTTCTAAATCGGTAAGTCAATAAGCTAATAGATTACATCAGTAAAAAAGTAATTAAGTTTGTAAGTACACAGATCAATCAATAACTACCAAAATAAGTCAAGGCGGCTTTCCCATACCTCCTTTGCTTAGCGCGATCCGGGCCTCTGCCGTCAAGGCCAAGCACCGAAGGTGCGGCTACGCCGGCCTTGACCGCCGCCCGTCTCGCGCTCCGTTTCCAATATGGGTAAGCCGCCTTGTGCTTCGCTGCACTCGCGCAGCCTACTTTTTTCGAAAGTATGTCAACTTTTCACTTGACACAATCATAGGTAATCTGATTATTCGTGTTATAAGCTGTGGAGCCCGTCGGGGTGTTGCCCGATACCGGAACACCGGATGCAGCGGTAACCCACATATTTCCCCAGGTATCGTATTGGAAGGTCCGTGACCAGCCTCCCGTGTCAGTGGCGCTGGTGAGCCAATTTACGCCATCATATCCGAACGTCTGCGTAAAGCTCTGGTACTGCGAATATTCCGCGCCGCCATTGCTGAACGTCACACTTTGCAGATTTCCGTTATCATTGGTACCGGTTACTGGCGAGCCGCAAACTCCGTACAGATAACTTCCAAAGTTCGGACTTACACCCCAGTTCAAGCACGAGATAAAGAGCATGTTGCTCACCGTGTTAGCTTCGTTCAAGCTCTCGTATGTCTCGGTCGGCTGCAGCCGGTTGTTGTATCCGGCTGCATACTCGACGTTATTGCCCCGGGTGATGTAATAAATTGCTCCATGCGGCCAATATCCGGCTTGTGCAATATAGGGTGTCTGCACTCCATTCAGAGTGCCATTCAGTGTTGTGGCCCGGTTTGCAGCATCGTAACCAATCGCTACTGTACGTCCTGAGTGGTAGATCTCAGACGTTAATGCTCCCGTGAGATTGTACGCGTATCCGAAACCAAACGCCTGCCCAGTCGTCTGCTGCGTGCTGTGCGTTACCCGTCCCATAGCATCGTATTGGTCAAAGCTAGTCAGAGACAATGCATTGCTGACGCTCGCCAGCCGCCCGATGCCGTTTACGGCGCTATCGTAAGTAAACTGTACGACAGGTGTTCCGTCCGAATAGCTCTTCTGCGTTGGCCGATTCAGCGCATCATATCCGCTGGAACATGTTCCAGCAGCGAGCGACCCATAACAAGTCGTTATCTGCCGCGCATCTATTTTACTTACAAATTTCTATCGTGTAAACGGAATCATGTCACGACTCTTCTGACATACTGACGACAAACCTCCCGCAAGACTAGATCGATTATGTCGCCGGCGTTATCGGAAACTCCTTCGCGCACGCGCCCACATCGAAGCCGCCCTCATTAGCTCAAAGACGCACAAAAGAACGCGTGCCACATAGCAAGCGCTTTGCGCCCTTTCCTGGTTTTTAATGATTGCTGTACGGCAACTCCGCTTGCTATACAGCAACCTCCCCAGGGGTGACGTGTCACCTCTGAAGCCGGTGCGTAGCACCGTTCTGTCTTCGGATATCGCCAAGCACGGCAGTTTAGACCTACCGCCATTCGCCCTGAATCAATTGACTCTCAACTTTGACTCTGACTCGTCTACCGCCATCGCGTCCAGCAGCCGAATCTCAGGTGGCTCATACGATGCAACGTCGATCAGATGGTTAAGGCAGATCAGTTTGTAATGCGTGAGGGGCTCGATGTGTCCGCCGGTGTTACGCCCGAGGTAATCAAGAAACTGAGATTTCGAGTAGAGGCGAAGCAAATTGCCGATGTAAACCTCGTCGTGACGATCACCTGACGAACCGACCACTTCTTCCGTCACGAGATACGCGACGTAATGATCCCATCGCACTTCGAACCTCCTACACCCCTCCGTTGGCTCGATTAGTGAGGCATCCTTAATAATTTCAGAGAACTGGTCCGGCAGCGCCAACGCTGTCCCAGCTTTAGATTCGTTTACCCTTGCTTCCTCGACCACCAGGCGCAGGGAGTTATCGCTCGGCTCGGAGATGTCACGCAAGTAAAGGTATTCGGCTCGATCCAGTATCGAGCCAACCTGTTCTTCCGAGTTCAACATTCCTGCTTTTAAATCGGCCATTGTGTCAGTACCTGATTTTCGTCAGAGTGCGCCCCGCGGCATCCTGGATTCCTATGGAAACGGGGCCGGATGTGCTCTGATAGAGAACCGCGCGTGAACCGTCCGAGAACGTCTTTACACGCACTGCTCCGTTAATGCTTTCGGCTCCGCTGAGAGCCTCAAAATCCTTAGTGGCCTGCGCGATTCCACCGGCCTTCTGGATGATCTCAGCACCCTTACCAGCTGCTGCACCAGCCTTTAACAGCGTTCCGCCGGCCTTGAGCGCACCCAACTCCGGTAACACCGCCATTGCCACGTTCCCCTTCGTGCAGTCCGGTGATCCAGCAAGACAGTCTGCGGCGACCATGGCTGGAGCAGCGACTGCATACCCGAACATCCGGAGTCCCTGTGCCGTGGCATTGATGACCGGGCCAGTCTGATAAGTGAGGAAATCGATTCCGTTTCTGTTCGCGTAATAGTCAGCGCCGCCCTCCGAAACGTAGGTTGCCGTTCCGATAACATTGCCGCTGGAATCGGTGATGTTCGTGGTATTGAAGCTGCCGCTGCCATTGCCGTTCATTCCCACCTGGTCAAGCGTTGGAACGTTCGTCCCTGCATTGCCCTGGGATGCCGCGGCGTAATCCGGATTGCTCATCTGCGTGCACTGCTGGTTGCCGTTCCCGTCGTTGAGGCAGACGTTAACAGTTCGCCCATCGTCGTCCGTGTTGGCCAGAGGATTATTCCTGAGGTAGCTATACAGATTCCAGCTTTGAGGGTTCGCCGGGTCCTGGTCGCTCCCGTCATCAGGCGACGTAAACCGCCCTAGCGCCGACCCATAGTATCTTGCGCCGAAGTAGTCGAGGCCGGTCTCAATATCCCGCTCCTCACCCGTAAACTTCTGAGTAATGCTGTCGTTACCCGACCCCCACTGACTGCCTCGGCCCGCCGTATTAGCCGCGATCTCCTCTCCAAACGGCAGAAAATCGTGCCGTGAGACCACGTTGCCGCTCTGGTCCATGACTAAGCGCGTCGAACCCAGATGGTCCACTCCTAGATAGCAGGTTGCGCATGGAGAGCTCGCACTCGCGTCGGTGTATTCCGCCGCTAGCTGGTTGAAGGCATCATAAACGTACACCGTGGCCGTGCCGCCGCTCATCGACTTCTGTACTCGCAAGCCATTGCCATCATAGCTATACAATTCAACGTTTCGGGTGACGCCGTCGGTAGCCGAAACCTGCCGGTTCTCAGCGTCGTAGACGATCCTATCGCCGTTCACTGACAGTTGATTTCCGGCCAGATCGAAACTCGCGTTTCCCGTCGTAATCTGATTGTTCGAGTTATAGTCTGTGGAGAGGGTCGGTGCATTGCCCGACGACGGACCACCGGTTTGCGCGTGGATCCACATATTTCCGTAAGCATCACATGAACACCACTGGCGTGCGTGGGTTTGAGGCGGGCAAAGTGGATGCATGGAAAAGCAGATAGGAGTTCGGCAGCGATGGCAGGAGCGGGTGACGGCGCAAGAAGCGAGCGGGTTGTCTGCGCGAGCGTATTGCAAAGAGCACGGAATTGGAGAGCACAGTTTTTATGCATGGCGGCAGCGGTTACGCCGGAAACCAGAGGCAGTTAGTTTTGCGCTGGTCGAGCCAAAGCGGGAAGATAGCGGCGGAGTTGCAATGGCCGAGGTTGTGCTTGCGGGAGGCGAGCGGCTGCGGATTCCGTGCGAAGAGGCGTCGCTGAACGTGGTATTGCGGGTGCTGCGGGCGCGCGGATGATATCGCTGCCTGCGAGCGTGCGGGTATATCTGTGCACCGTTCCGTGCGATATGCGGCGCAGCTTCGACGGATTGCAAGGCATGGTGACGAGCGTGATGGGCATGGACGCGCTCGCCGGGCATTTGTTTGTGTTTTCCAACCGGCAGCGGGATCGGATCAAAGTGATGTACTGGGACCGGGACGGATTTGCGATCTGGTCGAAGCGGCTGGAAGCCGGCAGCTATGCGATGCCATTCGGCAAGGGCGATGAGCAGCGCTGTGAGCTGAGCGCACAGGAGTTAAGCGCCTTATTGAGCGGCATCGACCTGAGCGACGCAAAGCGCCGGAAGCGCTATCGGCGGGAGCCGTCCGAAGCCGCATAAATATTGCTTAGCAGGTGCATTTTGCTCTTTGGATAGAGTACTAACAAACTTACAATGTAGTTAGTGCCGGTCGATCCACAGAATCTGCCAGAAGATAGCAACATTCTGCGGCAGATGGTGGTCGACTTGACGCGGCAACTGGATAAAACGAACCGCCTGCTGGCGCAGTTGATCGCTGCGCGCTCAGGCACCCGCAGCGAACAGTTGAGCGCGGATCAGCTGCGGTTATTTGCGCAGCAAGCCGGCATGGAGACTCCGCAAGAGAGCAAGCCTGAAGAGAAGAAGCCGAATAAGGGCCCGGACGATCCGCCGGGCGCCAGCACGGGTGAAGACGTTAAGCGACGCGGCCGGCAGGCGCTGCCGAAGCATCTCAAGCGCGAGCGCATCGTGCACGATCTCAAAGAAGCGGATAAACGGTGCGGCAGCTGCCACGAGGCGTTGCGGCACATCGGCGAAGAAGTCAGCGAGCGCTACGAATACGTTCCGGCGCAAATGCTGGTGATCGAAGATGCGTGCCAGAAGTACGCTTGCTCGTGCAGCATTCGAACGGCAACGAAGCAGCCGCAGCCGATTGAGAAGAGCACGGCTTCGGCGAGTGTGCTGGCGCACGTGATTGTGAGCAAAGTGGCCGATCACCTCCCGGTACACCGCCAAGTGAAAATGTTCCGGCGCTTCGGCGTGGAACTCCCGGATCAAACGTTATGCGGGTGGATGCGGCAAAGCGCGGATCTGCTCGCGCCGCTGTATGAACGGATGAAGTTGTTTGTGTTGTCGTCAAAGGTAGTCGGCACCGATGACACACCGGTGAAGGTTCTGGACCGCAGCCTGCCGCACGCGCGTAAGGGCCGGTTCTGGCCGTATGTGGGCGATGGAGAACACCCGGCGGTGGTTTACGACTACACGCCCACGCGGGAGCGCGCTGGGCCGGAGAAGTTTCTTTCCACTTACAAAGGCTACTTACAGTTGGATGCCTATCCGGCTTACGACAAGTTCTTTCTCGATCAGAAGCGCGAACTGGTCGAAGTCGGCTGCTGGGCGCATGCGCGGCGGCATGTCTTCAATGCTCGTGATACGGACCCGGCGCGCATGGGTGCGGTGCTGGCTTATATCGGGCAACTGTATGCGGTGGAAAAGCACGCCCGCAAAGCTCGCATCCACGGGGAAGACTTGCGGCTGCTGCGCGAGACGGCGGCACGCCCTGTGGTCGCCGATCTGCACGCCTATCTGCTGCGCATTCAACCGGAACTGTTGCCCAAGAGCGATGCGGGGCAGACGGTCAACTATATCCTGAAGAACTGGCTGGCGCTAACGCGGTATCTCGAAGACGGCGATCTTGCCATCGACAACAACCGCACCGAGAGGTCGTTACGCGGCATTGCCGTCGGACGCAACAACTGGACCTTCCTCGGCAGCGACCGCGGCGGCAGGACCATGGCCATTCTGCGCAGCTTCGTCAGTTCCTGCGAGTTAACCGGCGTCGACCCGTTTGCCTGGTTCAACGACGTTCTGAGCCGCATTGCGGCGTGCTCTATCCAGAACCTCGAACAACTCTTTCCGCATCGCTGGGCCACTCAGGCCCGGTAGCCCTTCCCTCGCCCCGGCCTAAAGCTCGTTTGCCCGCTCCGCCCGGTGTTCATGTGATGCTTACATATTTCCCCAGGCATCGTACTGGAAAGTTCGCGACCAGCCTCCGGTGTCAGTGGCGCTCGTTAGCCGGTTCACGCCATCATATCCGAACGTCTGCGTAAAGCTCTTGTACTGCGAATATCCCGCACCGCCATTGCTGAAGGTCACACTTTGCAGATTTCCGTTATCATTGGTACCGGTTACTGGCGAGCCGCAAACTGCGTACAGATAACTTCCGAAGCTCGGACTTACACCCCAGTTCAAGCACGAGATAAAGAGCATATTGCTCACACTGTTAACTTCGTTCAGGCTCTCGTATGTCTCGGTCGGTTGCAGACGGTTATTGTATCCGGCTGCGTACTCGACGTTATTGCCCCGGGTGATGTAATAAAGTGCTCCGTGCGGCCAATAACCGGCTTGTGCAATATAGGGTGTCTGCACTCCATTCAGAGTGCCATTCAGTGTTGTGGCCCGGTTTGTCGCATCGTACCCAATCGCCACTGTACGTCCTGAGGGATAGGTCTCAGACGTTAATGCGCCGGCTAGATTGTACGTATATCCGAAACCAAACGCCTGCCCACTAGTCTGCTGAGTGCTGTGCATTACCCGCCCCATAGCATCGTATTGGTCAAAGATGGTCAGAGACAATGCATTGCTGACGCTCGCCAGCCGCCCGATGCCGTTTACGGCGCTATCGTAAGTAAACTGTACGGCAGGTGTTCCATCCGAATAGCTCTTCTGCGTTGGCCGGTTCAGCGCATCATATCCGCTCGAACATCTCCCAGCAGCCAGTTATTTGCCGCGCCCTACTTTAATCGACAAGATTCGATCTTGTAAACGGAACGATGTACGTTTCTGACGTAACTGCGACAACATTCGTCGGCCAAACTCTTGAAACGCTGCGGCAAGGCCCGCTCACATCGAAGCCGCCCCGCAGCAGCTCAGACACGCACAACAAAGCGGTTGCCAGATAGCAACCCCGTTCCTGCTCTTTCTCTGCTTTCATTGCCATATAGCAATTTCGGTTGTATATGGCAAGCTCCCCAAGAGGTGACGTGTTTAGATTTAAGCCGGTGCGAAGCACCGTTGCAGCTCACGCCTTTTTGCTAGTCACCGATGAACTTTAAGTAGAGATGAACCTCATCCCGAACACGTTCGCCGAGTTTCCTGATCTGGTCCATTAGCTCCTGCTCTTCTACGCTGACAGCCCCTTTCGCCACATTATCCCACTCCACTAAGAACCGTAACATTTGAATGTTGTTGAATACTGTGTCGCCGTATGGATCAATCGATGAGAGAATTGGCTTAGATTCATCATCATACGATGGCAATAGCCGATTGAGTAGATTTTTCTCGTCGCATACCAGCGCGAGAGATGCACCTTTCTCATCTGAAAGCTGAACGCAAAGTCCCATTTACTGTCCTATAGTTTCCCTGGAAACACCGTAACAGGTCGCCATTTGCCCGAGTTATGACCGTGTAAGTAGAACTTGGTGCGCCTGTTGTGCGGTCGTTACCGATTATGCGACCTGCATCCACTATCCGCTCGAAATTCGGGCCACGCGCTTGCTTCACCGGATTACCGATTCTGCAGATTGGATGAGTCCCTTTTGTGTCTTCTCCCGCATTGAAGAGACTTTTGCCGCGGCTTAGAGCACCACCAACAGCATGTCGCTCCAGTACATGCTCCAGCCCGCCCTGCGTTAGGTGAAGCGGAATGACTGCTAAGGCGAGGTTCGTCTAGTCGCAATTGCCTCCCGGAGTGATACATTTGGCTATAGCCGATGCCCCGGGCAACGCATATGATGCTGTTGCCCGTCCTGCATCACTGGCAAGCTGAGCGTAAGTACGCGGATCTGTTAACGCATCACCAATCATCGAGAGCATGATGAGATTGGCTTCGTCACGGCCAACGCCCACAGTTGTAGTCTGTGGCACGCCGGCCTGGGTCACCTTCTCATCACCCGGGCTCATGCAATCGTCAACGAATCCCCCAGGGTTATTAGGATCAGGCTGACAAGCGCGCCCATCGCGATCAACATGTCGGAGTGGATTGTTTCTTACGTAGCTGTAAAGATTCCAGCTCTGGGGATCGTTTTCATCTTGATCAGCAAGCGGCTCATCTGGGCTGATAAACCGTCCTACAGCTGACCCAAAGTACCTGGCGCCGAAATAATCCAGTCCCGACTCTGCATCCCGTTCTTTGCCGGTAAACTCAAACCACTCCGCCATCTTCGCCGAGCTCGCGATCCATATTCTGTAACTGCGATTTCAGCTCTTCCGCATCGGGAGACCACCATCCCCGCAATGTACATTGGTCAAGCAACTTTCGTGATTGAACTGACAACTCGGTAACAAGCTGCCTGACCTCCGCCTCACCCACGGCAACTTCGTGCCCTCCGTTCGGACCGGCAAACATTCGCAACTGAAATCTCCCGGGCGGCATTCTGGAAATCTCAACAGCGTATGGGCCGTCCATGAAATGGATCCGTTCGCTCGCGCTGTCGTTATGCAACAAGCGCAAAACGGCAGCCACCCACCAGCCCAGAACCACGACCACGAAGTCGTTCCATCCAATCATCGGGAAATGAGAGCCGTTTGAAGTCAGCCAGATCCCCGCGGTTGCTGGGCCTTGCGGACGAAGGCTAAGCTTCCCCAGTTCGGTTACCAAATGCGTTTCGGCTGTCATTGCTTTAAAATTGCTTGCCTACCGGGTAAGCTGTTTCGATCACGTTTGTGGTCTTGTTGAGCCACATCTGTACAGTCATTCCCGTCTTTGTGACACCTTCAATCAGCACACGTTCCCCCTGCACTGATACGGTCTTCGCTGAACCATAGGCTTGTCGTACTGCTTCTTTCACTCCCGCCTTATCGAGGTTTAGGAAGACATCCCGACCACCAGTTAAAGCACCTCCTGCCATGTGGCGCTCAGCTATATGTTCGAGGTCAACGGTAAGCTTGCTCCAACCAGGAAGAGGGATTGCGGCCATGGCTAGGTTTCCCTTATCGCAGTTCCCCCCCGGAGTGACGCACTCGGCGACGGCTGACGCGCCAGGCCAAGCAACAGAAGCGGTCGCTTGTCCGGCATCGCTTACGAATCGAGCATAGGTGTGTGGATCTGTCAACGCATCCCCGATCATCGATAGCATGATCAGGTTTGCTTCATCTCTTCCGACGCCGACCGTCGTAACCTGAGGCTTGTCTCCCTGAGTGACTTTTTCATCCCCAGGGCTCATGCAATCGCCAATGAATCCCCCAGGGTTATTAGGATCTGGCTGGCAGGCACGTCCATCAGGATCTGTGAAACGCAGGGGGTTGTTCCGCACATAGCCATAGAGATTCCAACTCTGAGGGTCACGGGGATCTTGGTCAATCAGAGCTTCGTCCGGGCTGGTAAACCTTCCGAGAGCCGACCCATAGTATCTTGCGCCGAAGTAATCGAGGCCGGTCTCAACATCCCGCTCTTTCCCCGTAAACTTCTGAGTAATGCTGTCGTTACCGGGCCCCCACTGGCTGTTCCGGCCCGCCGTATTGGCCGCGATCTCCTCTCCAAACGGCAGAAAATCGTGCCGTGAGACCACGTTGCCGCTCGGGTCCATTACTAAGCGCGTCGAACCCAGATGGTCCACTCCTAGATAGCAGGTGACGCATGGAGAACTCGCACTCGCATCCGTGTATTCCGCCGCTAGCTGGTTGAAGGCATCATAAACATACACCGTGGCTGTGCCGCCGCTCATCGATTTCTGCACTCGCAAGCCATTGCCGTCATAGCTGTACAATTCGACATTTCGGGTGACGCCGTCGGTAGCCGAAACCTGCCGGTTCTCAGCGTCATAGACAATCGTATCGCCGTTCACAGACAGTTGATTTCCGGCCGCATCGAAACTCGCGTTTCCCGTCGTAATCTGATTATTCGAGTTATAGTCTGTGGAGAGGGTCGGTGCATTGCCCGACGACGGACCACCGGTTTGCGCGTGGATCCACATATTTCCCCAGGCATCATACTGGAAAGTTCGCGACCAGCCTTTGGTGTCAGTAGCGCTGGTCAGCCGGTTCACGCCATCATATCCGAACGTCTGCGTAAAGCTCTGGTACTGCGAATATCCCGCACCGCCATTGCTGAAGGTCACACTTTGCAGATTTCCGTTATCGTTGGTACCGGTTACGGGCGAGCCGCAAACCCCGTACAGATAACTTCCAAAGTTCGGACTTACACCCCAGTTCAAGCACGAGATAAAGAGCATATTGCTCACACTATTGGCTTCGTTCAAGCTCTCGTATGTCTCGGTCGGCTGCAGACGGTTATTGTATCCGGCTGCATACTCGACGTTATTGCCCCGAGTAATGTAATAAATTGCTCCATGCGGCCAATATCCGGCTTGTGCAATATAGGGTGTCTGCAGCCCATTCAGAGTGCCATTCAGTGTTGTGGCCCGGTTTGCAGCATCGTAACCAATCGCTACTGTACGTCCTGAGGGATAGATCTCAGACGTCAACGCGCCGGCGAGATTGTACGCATATCCGAAACCAAACGCCTGCCCAGTCGTCTGCTGCGTGCTGTGCGTTACCCGTCCCATAGCATCGTATTTCAAAGCTGGTCAGAGACAGTGAATTGCTGACGCTCCCCAGCCGCCCGATGCCGTTTGCGGCGCTATCGTATGTAAACTGTACGGCCGGTGTTCCGTCCGAATAGCTCTTCTGCGTCGGCCGGTTCAGCGCATCAAATCCGCTCGAGCATCTCCCAGCAGCGAGCGACCCATAACAAGTCGTTATCTGCCGCGCGCCTATTTTAGTCAACAGATTTCCATTGTGTAAATGGCATCATGCCTCGACTCTTCGCGACAAACCCTCCCGCAAGACTGGATCGATTATGGTGCCAGCGTTATCGAAAACTCCTCCACGCACCCGCCCCACATCGAAGCCGCCCTCATTAGCTCAAAGACGCACAAAAAAACGCGTTCCCACATAGCAACCGCGTTGCGCCCTTCCTGGTTTTCAATGATTGCTGTACGGCAACTCCGCTTGCTATACAGCAACTCCCCAGGGGTGACGTGTCACCTATTAGCCGGTGCGCAGCACCGTTCTGGGGTCAGTGAAGCAATCCCCAGATGCCGAACCCGATCAACACGGCACATATAGCGGTTATGCCGATTAGCTTAGTGTCTACTGCTCGTGGCATGGCAGCCTCCCGACTACGGTACTTCCGCCAGACGCTAATCAGTACCCAGCCTGCAACCGCTATTTCGAGGCAGTTCCAAAACCATCCCCCGCCGTTTGGCGTGGCTGAAGATACCGGCCCGAGCATTGCAATCATTTCGGCCCCGAATCGCACGCGCCGTTTGTCGTGATATTGGCATAAGCACCCACCCCTGCTGCGCGACCAAACAGCGAGCCTTCAGCGTAAACTCCCGCGCCGTTGGCGAAGACTACCCCGCCAGCTGACCCTCCGGCGACCCCAGCATGAGCACCTCCACCCAGGTAGCCAAGTCCTGATGTCGAAATCTGTCCCTTTGAATTAGTAGTGGCGACGTATCCGCCGCCCCCTAGTAAGCATCACATGAACACCGGGCGGAGCGGGCAAACGAGCTTTAGGCCGGGGCGAGGGAAGGGCTACCGGGCCTGAGTGGCCCAGCGATGCGGAAAGAGTTGTTCGAGGTTCTGGATAGAGCACGCCGCAATGCGGCTCAGAACGTCGTTGAACCAGGCAAACGGGTCGACGCCGGTTAACTCGCAGGAACTGACGAAGCTGCGCAGAATGGCCATGGTCCTGCCGCCGCGGTCGCTGCCGAGGAAGGTCCAGTTGTTGCGTCCGACGGCAATGCCGCGTAACGACCTCTCGGTGCGGTTGTTGTCGATGGCAAGATCGCCGTCTTCGAGATACCGCGTTAGCGCCAGCCAGTTCTTCAGGATATAGTTGACCGTCTGCCCCGCATCGCTCTTGGGCAACAGTTCCGGTTGAATGCGCAGCAGATAGGCGTGCAGATCGGCGACCACAGGGCGTGCCGCCGTCTCGCGCAGCAGCCGCAAGTCTTCCCCGTGGATGCGAGCTTTGCGGGCGTGCTTTTCCACCGCATACAGTTGCCCGATATAAGCCAGCACCGCACCCATGCGCGCCGGGTCCGTATCACGAGCATTGAAGACATGCCGCCGCGCATGCGCCCAGCAGCCGACTTCGACCAGTTCGCGCTTCTGATCGAGAAAGAACTTGTCGTAAGCCGGATAGGCATCCAACTGTAAGTAGCCTTTGTAAGTGGAAAGAAACTTCTCCGGCCCAGCGCGCTCCCGCGTGGGCGTGTAGTCGTAAACCACCGCCGGGTGTTCTCCATCGCCCACATACGGCCAGAACCGGCCCTTACGCGCGTGCGGCAGGCTGCGGTCCAGAACCTTCACCGGTGTGTCATCGGTGCCGACTACCTTTGACGACAACACAAACAACTTCATCCGTTCATACAGCGGCGCGAGCAGATCCGCGCTTTGCCGCATCCACCCGCATAACGTTTGATCCGGGAGTTCCACGCCGAAGCGCCGGAACATTTTCACTTGGCGGTGTACCGGGAGGTGATCGGCCACTTTGCTCACAATCACGTGCGCCAGCACACTCGCCGAAGCCGTGCTCTTCTCAATCGGCTGCGGCTGCTTCGTTGCCGTTCGAATGCTGCACGAGCAAGCGTACTTCTGGCACGCATCTTCGATCACCAGCATTTGCGCCGGAACGTATTCGTAGCGCTCGCTGACTTCTTCGCCGATGTGCCGCAACGCCTCGTGGCAGCTGCCGCACCGTTTATCCGCTTCTTTGAGATCGTGCACGATGCGCTCGCGCTTGAGATGCTTCGGCAGCGCCTGCCGGCCGCGTCGCTTAACGTCTTCACCCGTGCTGGCGCCCGGCGGATCGTCCGGGCCCTTATTCGGCTTCTTCTCTTCAGGCTTGCTCTCTTGCGGAGTCTCCATGCCGGCTTGCTGCGCAAATAACCGCAGCTGATCCGCGCTCAACTGTTCGCTGCGGGTGCCTGAGCGCGCAGCGATCAACTGCGCCAGCAGGCGGTTCGTTTTATCCAGTTGCCGCGTCAAGTCGACCACCATCTGCCGCAGAATGTTGCTATCTTCTGGCAGATTCTGTGGATCGACCGGCACTAACTACATTGTAAGTTTGTTAGTACTCTATCCAAAGAGCAAAATGCACCTGCTAAGCAATATTTATGCGGCTTCGGACGGCTCCCGCCGATAGCGCTTCCGGCGCTTTGCGTCGCTCAGGTCGATGCCGCTCAATAAGGCGCTTAACTCCTGTGCGCTCAGCTCACAGCGCTGCTCATCGCCCTTGCCGAATGGCATCGCATAGCTGCCGGCTTCCAGCCGCTTCGACCAGATCGCAAATCCGTCCCGGTCCCAGTACATCACTTTGATCCGATCCCGCTGCCGGTTGGAAAACACAAACAAATGCCCGGCGAGCGCGTCCATGCCCATCACGCTCGTCACCATGCCTTGCAATCCGTCGAAGCTGCGCCGCATATCGCACGGAACGGTGCACAGATATACCCGCACGCTCGCAGGCAGCGATATCATCCGCGCGCCCGCAGCACCCGCAATACCACGTTCAGCGACGCCTCTTCGCACGGAATCCGCAGCCGCTCGCCTCCCGCAAGCACAACCTCGGCCATTGCAACTCCGCCGCTATCTTCCCGCTTTGGCTCGACCAGCGCAAAACTAACTGCCTCTGGTTTCCGGCGTAACCGCTGCCGCCATGCATAAAAACTGTGCTCTCCAATTCCGTGCTCTTTGCAATACGCTCGCGCAGACAACCCGCTCGCTTCTTGCGCCGTCACCCGCTCCTGCCATCGCTGCCGAACTCCTATCTGCTTTTCCATGCATCCACTTTGCCCGCCTCAAACCCACGCACGCCAGTGGTGTTCATGTGATGCTTACGCCCCCTACAACTCCTTCGCCCGCTCCTCCCTCGAATAGCGCGCCTTTACTAGCGCCTTCTCGACTGTCGAATTCAGTAATGCCTCCGGCAAATCCGTTGACCTCTCCAGCGTCAAATTCTTTCCCGGCATACACGTACACGCCACCACCACACGTGGTTGGAAGCATTCGTCCCACCCGAGTGAATATCTGACGTGCGTAATCATTCAAAGGAACATCTTTGGGATCGTATTGAGGAATTTCATGCGTCGAAATTGTCCACAAGTATTCAAGATCCGAAGGGTTCTTCGCCGTCGCTTGCGCGTTGACTTGCCCCTGGTTAGTTGTTTCGGGATTGTTAGGATCTCCCGGTTTCACACCGGCATCTGAGCAGCCCTTGCCATCGCCATCGTCCGCAGGACCGTTGTTCGTGTTTACGCAAGACATTCCCGTCGGATCGATATTCGCGAGCGGGTTATTCCAAACGTAGCCATATAAATTCCAGCTCTGCGGATTGGTTGGATCGGCATAGAAAATGCCCATTGGATCAGGTGACGTAAACCGTCCCAGCGCGGAACCGTAATATCTGGCGCCGAAGTAATCGAGGCCGGTCTCAACATCCCGTTCTTTGCCGGTGAAGTGAGATGCACAAATCGTTCGCTGCATCGTACGTGTACACCTCATCTAAATCTAATGGCTTAACATTGGGGAATTTCGTGATTCGTTTCCGGAAGCAGTCCACCGTCGTAACGCTAAGCTGCCAACAAGGGTACAGATGAACACGATACAGGCACCGGCCACTCGTACACGAAGCCTTGTGGACGGCTCAAATGCACCACGCACACCAAAGTTCATTATCTCGAAATGGGCGAAAAATAGAACTACAGCGACGGCAGGGTACAGCCATGATCGCCTACCTTTCCAAACAGATCGGACGATTCCCGTGGTCAAAAGATAACCGGTGCTGAAGAACAGCAGGCATATTCCCGAAGAATAAATCAACACATCTTTCGAGAATGCATGTTGGTCATGACCTAATAAAAGGGTCAGAACCAAACCAAGCAGCAACACCTCAGAGGCTGTCTCGATAAACCATACCGCTATTCGCTTCATCATTGGCAACCTGCCTGTTTGCTTCCATTCAGATCGCAACCGCCAGTTTGCCTAACGTGCTGGATGAGTGCGTTTCCAATCGCCTCTCGATCACCCTGCTTCGAGAAGTCGAAATCGCGCCCGAGGCTTGTGCGCACTCAGGCCAAAACACCGGCATACGCTCTGTCAGTACCGGTAAGCTGTTCAAGCCCCTTTTTGACCGTTCCATTCAGTGATCCATTGATCTCACCGATGGCTTTCGTATACCCCGTCGGATCGGATTGCTGGAAGCTATTTAGTTGGCCTTGTACTGAACTCTGCTCGTTATGTACCAGTTGTTGGTCTAGATTCGGCCCGCTTAGTGAGCCATTTTGTATCGCATTTGCTTCCGATTCGTTCAGCTTCTGAAGATTCTGGCCGACACCTTCCAAGAAGGACGATGTCTTGCTTGAAACGAATATGCCGCTGATCGGAGTCGCAACATCGGCGAGAGCCTGAGAAACCGCATTTGCAGCAGCAAAGAATCGCGTTTGCGATTGAATTCCCGATCTCACATCAATTTGGCCGTATTCAGTCGCTCTCGTGCAGAACCCGCTCCCGGTGTTGAAATATAGGGATTCACAAGCATGGCCGTCTGTGTCCACATTGCTGAGTGGATTATTCAGCACGTAGCTGTAGAGATTCAGTGACTGCGGGTTATCCAACTTTGAGTACGGGACTGGCTCGGCCTTTGCGCTCCAATCCGGGCTCATGAAGCGCCCCATATTCGAGGCGTAGTACCTGGCGCCGAAGTAATCTAAGCCGCTTTCTGAGTCCCTTTCTTTGCCGGTAAACTTTTGAGTAATGCTGTCGTTGCCCGGCCCCCACTGGCTGTTCCGGCCCGCCGTATTGGCCGCGATCTCCTCTCCAAACGGCAGAAAATCGTGCCGTGAGACCACGTTGCCGCTCGGGTCCATTACTAAGCGCGTCGAACCCAGATGGTCCACTCCTAGATAGCAGGTTGCGCATGGAGAGCTCGCACTCGCATCCGAGTATTCCGCCGCTAGCTGGTTGAAGACATCATAAACGTACATCGTGGCCGTGCCGCCGCTCATCGACTTCTGTACTCGCAAGCCATTGCCGTCATAGCTATACAATTCAATATTTCGGGTGACGCCGTCGGTAGCCGAAACTTGCCGGTTCTCAGCGTCGTAGACGATCGTATCGCCGTTCACAGACAGTTCATTTCCGGCCGCATCGAAACTTGCGCCACCGGTCGTACCGGGCATGATTGTGTTGTAGGTCGCGTGGCTTTGGCAGTTTCGAGTGCACGCGGAAGCGCCGAGGCGGCTGCGATGTACTGAAAGCTACCGGGCTTGGGACAAGGTGTGGAATCACTTCAACCAAGCCGGAGAGCAGGGCCAAACACCTTGGGGCCGGCCGGTCTAAGTTATGGGTTTCGAACCCGCTGTCGTATGTGGCCGCCCCGCTGGTCCACCCGGTTGAGCTAAGAGCTCGCATAGGTAGTTACCATTTGTGCCCGAATGAGGAGCATGTATTTGCCCGGCCTGCTCTCGCGGACAAGGAGATAAATTCAGTATGCCATTTGCAGGACTGGATGTGCACAAGAAAGAAATCGAGGCGGTAGTAGTCGACGACAGCGGAAACATTCTGCTGCGTGAGCGTCTGGCCACGCGCCGCGAGGTGCTGGAAGCCTTTGCACGGCGGCATCTCGGCGGCTGCCGCGTCGCGTTGGAGGCAACCACCAATACCTGGGCCGTGGTGGCGGTTCTGCAGCCGCTGGTCAAAGAAGTGGTGGTGTCGAATCCGTTGCGCACGCGCGCCATCGCCTCGGCCAAGATCAAGACCGACAAAGTAGATGCGCTGGTGCTGGCGCAACTGCTGCGCTGCGAGTATCTGCCGCGGGTATGGTCTCCGGACGAGGAGACACGCCGCATGCGGCAGCGTTCGACGGAACGCGCCAACTTGAATGCCGATCGCACGCGGCTGAAGAATCGCATCCACGCTGTGTTGCATCAGCGCCTGATCGAGCCGCCGGTTACGGATGTGTTCAGTAAAGCTGGGATGCGTTGGCTGGCCCAACAATCGCTGGACCAGCAAGGTCAGCGCGCGCTGGAACGTTACTTGCGGCAGTTAGCGCAGGTGGAAGCCGAGTTCCAGGTACTCGATGACGAGTTAGCAGAACACGCCTACCAAGACCCGCAGATCAAGTTACTGATGAGCTTGCCGGGCGTGGATTACGCAGTCGCTGAAAGCATGCTGGCGGTACTGGGCGATAGCTCGCGCTTTGAGGATGCGGATGGCGCCGCAGCTTACTTCGGCTTAGTGCCGTCCACGCATCAATCCGGCAACCATTGTTATCACGGCCGCATCACCAAACAGGGTTCCAGCCATGGGCGCTGGATGCTGATCCAGGCCGCGCAGCATGTAGCGCGGCACCCCGGACCACTGGGTGTGTTCTTCCGCCGCCTGGCGAAAAAGAAGAATCGCAACGTGGCGGTGGTCGCGACCGCGCGCAAGCTGGTTACGATTGCCTGGCACATGCTGCGCAACAACGAACCTTACCGCTACGCGCAGCCCAAAACCGTGGAGGCCAAATACAGCCGCTTGCGCGTACGGGTCACGGGGCGAAAGAGGAAGACAGGAGCTAAGGGGCAGAAGCGCCCCGCCAGCTATGGAAGCGGAAAGCGCACGCGAGCGGTTCCGGCACTGGATCGGATTTACGCCTCCGAAGGGTTGCCCGCATTGCCTGAATTGGCAGTTGGGGAGCAAGCATGCTCCAGCGGCACCGCCTGGCCGAGTACGCTGCCCACATTCGGCAGAACCATCGAGTGCCTCGCAAATGCGACTGAACCGGAGACGCTTCGCCTCTCCCGATTCTCGCCATAGCGCTCGCTTGCCCTCCTTGCGTCAAGGCTGCCCATGCGGCTCGCTCCCGCTCGGCCTTGACGCCGGGCTCGCTGCGCGTTCAAACACTCAAATATCGAGGCGAAGCGTCAAAACGCTTGCCACCTACTTACTAGCCCAAAAAATAACTTGCAAAAAAGTGGCTTTTCACTTGACACAATCATAGGTACGCCGCCCACATTCAGCAGAACCATCGAGTGCCTCGCAAATCCGACTGAACCGGGACGCTTCGCCTCTCCCGATTCTCGCAATAGCGCTCGCTTGCCCTCCTTGCGTCAAGGCTGCCCATGCGGCTCGCTCCCGCTCGGCCTTGACGCCGGGCTCGCTGCGCGCTCAAACACTCAAATATCGAGGCGAACCGTCAAAACGCTTGCCACCTACTTACTAGCCCAAAAAATAATTTGCAAAAAAGTGGCTTTTCACTTGACACAATCATAGGTATTGGAAGGTCCGCGACCAGCCTCCCGTATCCGAGGCGCTGGTCAGCCGATTCACGCCATCATATCCGAACGTCTGCGTAAAGCTCTGGTACTGCGAATATCCTGCACCGCCATTGCTGAAGGTCACACTTTGCAGATTTCCGTTATCGTTGGTACCGGTTACTGGCGAGCCGCAAACTCCATACAGATAACTTCCAAAGCTCGGACTTACACCCCAGTTCAAGCCGTATTCGCGAGCAACACCGCTCACTGAGCCGCTTACTAGCAGGAGCGGTTTTGAGAAATCAGGATGCTTACCGAACCGCGACTAAAAGGAGCGGTCTTGAAAGATCGTTCGCGTTTGCGCTCGATCACAGCAACTCCCGCAAGTCCTCAATCCAGTAATCCGGCTCCCACTTAGCCAGATCCTCACGCTTGCCATATCCGTACAACGCTGCGCAGGACTTCACGCCCGCACGCCGCGCCGCCTCCATATCAGCCGCCGAATCTCCCACAAACAAGCAGTCTTCTTTCTGCGCACCGAGCGCCTCCAGGGCCTTGAAGATCACGTCGGGATTAGGTTTTGCCGGAAATCCGTCTGTGCCTTGCACGTGATCGAAATACGGCAGCAGCCCAAACATCTCAAGCACGATGCGTGTTGTGGGAGTGCCCTTGGTAGTTGCGGTCGACTTACAACCGGGCAGTTGCGCCAGCACGTCCTTAGCGTTTTCGTAAGCCTTAGTCGCGCTGTGTTTGCGTGCCGGATAAATCGTCCGGTAATTGCAGATCATCGGTTCGATCTCGTCCGGCGTGTAAGTAGGAAATAAGTCCTGAAACAGGTCGAGTAAGTGGCGGCCAATATATCGGCGCAGAAACTCGTCGGGCACATCATTTCTGTGCGTAGAAGACAAAACACTCTGGATGGCCCCGCAGATATCCGCTGCGGAGTCAACCAGAGTGCCGTCTAGATCAAAAAGATAGGCCCGAAATCTGGGCGGAGTCATCTTACCGAGCCGCGACCGCGAGGGAGCGGTTTTCGAGCGCCGCGGCGCTACGCCGGTTGCGGACTTTCGCCGCCCACCAGACCCGGAATCGGACTCGGATGCGGTGCAATCACCGTACCGCCATCACCGCCCGGAGCCGTGCTCGGCTTCGAACTCGTGTAAGCTTTCAACGGCTTGCCATGGATGATGTCGAGGACCTCAGCGCCATCCAGCACCTCGCGCTCGAGCAACGCCTCGGCAATCTTCACCAGCGCTTCCGCACGCGCCTGAATGATCTCCTTGGCTCGGTTATAGCCGTCTTCCACCAGCTTGCGCACTTGCTGATCGATCTTGATGGCAGTCTCTTCGCTGTAGTCGCGGTGCTGCGCAATCTCTCGGCCCAGGAAGATCTGCTCATCTTTCTTTCCGAAGCTCAGTGGCCCGAGCTCGCTCATGCCCCACTCGCAAACCATCTTGTGCGCCATCTCGGTTGCCCGTTCAATATCGTTACCGGCGCCCGTGGTCATCTGGTCAAGGAAAATCTCTTCCGCAATGCGGCCCGCCATCAGAATCGTCAGTCGCGCTGCCAGGTACTTCTTGTCGTGCGATAGCTTGTCGTCGAGCGGCAACTGCATTGTCAACCCAAGCGCCATGCCGCGCGGAATGATGGTGACCTTGTGCAGCGGGTCCGCGTCCTCCAGGCACGCCGCAACCAGCGCGTGACCGGCTTCGTGGTACGCCGTCATCTTCTTTTCTTTGTCGCTGATGATCAGGCTTTTCCGCTCGACGCCCATCAGGACCTTGTCTTTTGCCAGCTCGAAATCGAACTGCGTGACAACCTTGCGATTCTGCCGGGCCGCGATCAGCGCAGCTTCGTTTACCAGGTTCGCCAGATCGGCGCCGGCGAATCCGGGTGTGCCGCGGGCAATCAAAGACAACTCGACATCGTCGCCCAGCGGCGTCTTCTTGGTGTGGACCTTCAGAATGCTCTCGCGTCCGCGTACATCGGGGCGATCCACCACCACGCGCCGATCGAAGCGCCCGGGACGCAACAATGCCGGATCGAGAACGTCCGGACGGTTGGTTGCAGCCACCAGAATCACGCCTTCGTTCGATTCAAAGCCGTCCATCTCGACCAGTAACTGATTCAACGTCTGCTCGCGTTCATCATGACCGCCGCCCAAACCGGCGCCGCGATGACGCCCTACGGCATCGATTTCGTCGATGAAGACAATACACGGTGCGTTCTTCTTGCCTTGTTCAAACAGATCGCGCACACGGCTCGCACCGACGCCGACAAACATCTCGACGAAGTCCGAACCCGAGATAGAGAAGAACGGAACGTTCGCCTCTCCGGCGATGGCACGCGCCAACAAGGTCTTGCCCGTTCCCGGAGGCCCGATCAGCAGCACGCCTTTCGGAATGCGCCCGCCGAGTTTCTGGAACTTCTGCGGCTCGCGCAGGAACTCGATGATTTCCTGCAGCTCTTCCTTGGCCTCTTCGACCCCAGCGACATCCTTAAAGGTGACCTTCTTCTGCTGTGATGAGTGCAGCCGCGCACGACTCTTCCCAAAGCTGAGCGCTTTGTTGCCTCCGCTCTGCATCTGCCGCATCATAAAGATCCACAGCCCGAGCAGAATCAAGACCGGCACCGCATTGAACAACAGTCCGATCCAGCCGTTCCCCGTCGAATCCTTGGCGGCCCACTTCACACCCTTGTCCTTCAACATGGTGTAGATCTCCGGCCAGTTCGCCGGAATCACGGTGTGAAACGGCACCGCGACGCCGTTGGATTCCGTCAGCGTGCCCTGAACGTCCGTGCCCGTGATGTTGGCTTCCTTGACTTTGCCCTCTTGGATATACGTAACAAAGTCGGAAACGGTGAGGTTGCGCGGAGGCACACCCCGTCCCGTCTTCACGGCCATGTAGACCAGCACAACCGCACAGATGATCACTACCCAAAAAACTGCGGTCTTTACGTTTGAACTCATGAATTCAACCTTCTGCGCGCCGCACCTGGGCTGCGCACTGACCGGAAAGCCGGTACCCCTCTATAACAAAGACGTCAAAGTGATCCCTTTCGATTCACCAGTGACCCTAAACCTCGCTTCTTCGGCCAACTTTCCCGTAGCACAATCGAAGCGCAGCCGCGTTCTGCGCCGAAGCCTGGAAATTCGCCGCGATGCCGAAACGCCGCGACCATACGATCTCGTCCCCGCACACCAGGACCGGCCAATGCTTTCGCTCCCATAACAGGATCTTGTGCTCTTGAAAAAGCGCTTTCAGCTTCTCCGCCGATTTGTGCCCAGGTCGCAGCAGTTCGTCTCCAGGTTCCCAATTGCGCATGTAGAGAGGACGTACCGGCCCGATGCTCGTTAGAGCACGCTCATCTATCTCGACAGTTTCAATTGGGAAGTACTGGTCTTCCTTGAAATTAGCACAAAATGACGCCTCAGATTTGACCGATTCGATACAGATTTGTCCGATGCCATACGGCAGTTCGACCGGCCGGCCCACCTCGAGTTCGACCCGGTAATTACGCTTCTCCGCGTTCAATCGTCCAGGCGTTGTCAACAGTAGCGTCCCGTACGACCGGATCGCGTCTACGCCGGGCACAATCACCCGGTCGTGACCCTCCAAATTGCGATTCAAACCCAAAATAGCTTCGATGTGTGCCAGATCGATCCCTTTCAGGTCGCCTCGTAAGTCTACCAGTGCCTTCCGAATCAGGCGTCGTTGGAGGGCAAGAGCGGCGGCGTTCAGGTCAGCAACTTGAAAAAACAAAGCCAAACCACCATGAAAAGGGGTTCGTTCCGTAATTTGGCCGTATGTTGTTGAAACCTCATTGTCCCAATACTCTTCTTCGGCCTGCGCCACACTAGCGAGCCCCGCCAGGACAGCCTCCAGATTCGGGTTGAAGCCGCGTGTCAGTGCTGGAATCACCTCCTGCCGGAGGCGGTTGCGCGCAAAGCCGACATCGGAGTTGGTCGAGTCTTCGCGCCAGCAAATCCCTTGCGAACGTACCCAACCGCGAACCTCGTCCCGACCGGTCGTCAGCAGCGGCCGAATCAGGCCGTCCGGAGTGACGAACCGCATGCCGGCCAACCCGGCCGTCCCGGACCCTCGCAGAAAACGGAACAGCACCGTCTCCGCCTGATCGCTTCGGGTATGTCCCAGACCGATGCGATCCAGTCCGTGCTCCCGGCGTACGGCCTGAAAGAACTCACGCCGGGCATCTCTCGCCTCTTGCTCCAGGTTGCCGTGGCCTAATTGGGTTCGTTTCGTAAAGACCGGAAGACCCAGAGAACCCGCCAATGCCCGGACGAACTCCTCGTCACCGTCCGATTCGGCGCCCCGAAGCTGATGGTTTACGTGTAGAACGGCAGGCGTGACCCCGAGACGGCCCGCCAGCCGATGAAGGATGTGCAGAAGCGCAACCGAATCGGCCCCACCGGAAACAGCCACGCCGAGCCGGGTACCCGGCGAGGTCATGCTATAACGAGTGAGGATTTCCGCCACTCGATCGACTAAAGTGCCGGCCAAACCGTCATTGTAAGTCTCGAACGCGCCCCTTTTCCGAACATGCAACCGAACTCGCCCCTTACGCCTGAGGAGCTGTACTCGATCGCCGCCAACATTCAGGTCTTGATCATGGATGTGGACGGCGTGATGACCGACGCCAAGCTGTACCTCGTACCGGACCGGGACGGCAAGATCGTCGAGACTAAGGGCTTCGATGCTCAGGACGGCATCGCCCTGCAATGGGCGCGTTGGCACGGTATCAAAACTGGCGTGATCAGCGGCCGCGATTCACCGGCAACCGCTGAGCGTGCGCGGCAGGTTGGTATGTCCTGGGTGTTTCAGGGTCACATCGAAAAGATTCCACTCTTTGAGCAGATCATGTCCGAAGCCGGCGTGACCAAAGAACGGGTCGCGTATATCGGTGATGACCTGACGGATGTGGTCATCTTCCGACGGGTAGGGCTTTCGTTTGCCACGGCGAATGCGCGTCCGGAGGCGAAGCAGACTGCGAACGCGGTGCTGGATGCGGCAGGCGGATCGGGCGCGGTTCGAGAGGTGATTGAGTTGTTGCTCAAAGCTCGCGGGGCCTGGGACGCCCTGCTGAAGAAATACGAGGTGATCCCCTGACGGACTTCAGCGGGGACAAAGTCGGACTTGTCATCGTGGGCGCCAATGAGCCGGGCGTACTCCACCAGGTGACTGGCGTGATCGCGCAGCACCGCGGCGACATCCGTTCCATTTCGATCATTGAAGACCTAAGGTCGGAAGCTCGAACTTACTTCGAACTTGATTTGCCAGGCTCGCCTGAGGTGTTGATTGCCGATCTGGAGAAGCTCAAGGTAGTTCGTTCCGTAACCCAGGTCCAATCGCTGCAGAAGATCTACGGCAAGCGGATCATCGTGATGGGAGGCGGTGCGCAGGTCGGGCAAGTTGCCCTGGGCGCGATCTCTGAAGCAGATCGCCATAACATTCGTGGCGAGCATATTTCGGTGGATACCATTCCCCTGGTCGGTGAGCAGAATTTGGCAGCGGCGGTGAGGGCCGTCATGCGTTTGCCTCGGGTGCGCGCACTGGTCCTGGCGGGCTCTCTGATGGGGGGAGATATCGAAACGGCGGTGCGGGAAGTTCGGAGCGAGGGATTGCTGGTGATCAGCTTAAATATGGCCGGAAGCGTCCCTGACGCCTCCGACCTGGTAGTTACCGATCCGATTCAGGCCGGAGTGATGGCGGTGATGGCCGTAGCCGACACCGCCAAATTCACCATCGACCGTCTGCACCGGAGAGTATTTTGAATTGGTTATTGGTTTGTTATTTAACTTGGAAAGCGAACTCGCGTAACAGCTCGTCCGGGCCGCCGGAGTTTTGAGCATAGAGCCGGAAGAAGTGCGTACCGGTTTCGCTGATCTTGGGAACGTTTACCTCGACTTCGTCCTGGCGAACAGCGGCCGTACCCTTCCACAATGCCTTGCCTTGCTCGTCTACCAACTCGATCCGAACGGCTTTGTCGGTCAAATCGTTGGCATTCAGATGAACGTGAAGTTTATGATCTTTAGGAACGACCGGGGTTTCCAGCCCGCGGTAAGCGACCAGGCTGACCTGAGCGACCGGAGCGTTCTGATTTATGAATTGGGGGATGACACCGATTCCAAGCGCCAGTACGGCGACGGCTCCGGCCATGGAGAGCCGAGGCATGGTGAGCCAGGAGCGCCATCCGGCTGTTTGCTGCCGCGCAACCGCTTTGGCAACTTTCTCCTGGTGAAGATTCTGAAGAGCGACCTTGATAGCAGCGATCTGCAGTTCAAGATTCTCGAGCCGGGTCACACACGACTCGCAAGCTAGCACATGAGTCTCGACTGTTTCGAGTTCCCGTTCATCACTCTGATGAAGCAGGAAGCGTTCGAGAACGTCTTCGGCGGGATGTTCGAGGTAAGTATTTTCCATAATCAGGCTTTGCGGGTTGAAGTCCGCTCTCCTATCTAGCTCTTTAGTAGTGTCACCTCGACTGGCCTCTCACGAAAACAGAGAAAAATCCGCTACTCGTCAGTTTTTTCCGGCCTATCTCCCCAAACTTAGCCTTGGCGCGCGATTTCAGCAGCCGGAACTGGGTTTCGGTGAGCGACATCTCATCACAGATCTGCTGCTGAGACTGTTCCTGGAGGTAAAAGCGGACTAAAATGTCGCGATCGCGCACGGAAAGAGAGGCGAGGGCGCTCTGCATGAGCGCGGCTTTCTCCTTTACTATGGCTTCCTGTTCGGGGTCACGGGTCCGGTCGGCGACGGTGACTCCGCACTCCAGATCGGTTTGGTCGCGGCGGGTGTGTACGGCGCTCTCGATGTAGGCGGCCACCTGCCGGCGCACGACGGTGCGCACGAAGCCCATCAGCCGTTCGGGTTCACGGAGGTCGCCGCGCTTGATGGCATTGACAACAATGAGGAAAGTATCGTGGACCTTGTCTTCGAGCTCTTGCGGCCCAAGTTGGCGGCAAAGGTAGTAACGGATACCACGGCTGAACAGTTTGTACAGCTGTTCCATGCCGGCATCTTCGCCGGCCTTAATCTGAGATACCAGGGCCGCCCAGTCGGTGGTAGAAGGCGCTTCTTTCGGGGCGCTCTCGGCGGGCGCAGCAGCTTCTCCGACCGAGTCCTTGGGCTCGGGCGCGTTCGGATAGCGCGATTGCTGAGTCGCTAACATCGGGTTACTCCTTCGAGATTAATGAGTATGCAGCCCAAAAGGACGGCAGGTTACGGTATCCGCTGCTGTGCTGCATTTCGAGTTGGGTTTCCTGCAAAGCGGCGGCGGCTCGTGCGGCGAGATTGCCGCGCTCTCCCGTCGCTTGCAAATGACTGTAAAAGGTAGAGAAGAATCGGCCTGAGTCGTCGGGCGTCGGCCACGCGCTCACGATTACGGCAGAAGCGCCGGCGAGCAGCCAGGCACGGCTGAGGCCGATCAGGCCGGCCCCGGGCAAGTTCTCGCCCTGTTGTGAGGCGCATCCGCTGAGCACGACCAAACTGCCGGGTACGCGGAGTGCGGCGATATCTTCCTTGGTCAACAGCTCGGGCAGGCTCCCGTCCTTAAGGCTCAGGGCGAGCGCCGCCTCCTCTGAGGAGCGTCCATCGCTGCTGGACGGTGATTCCGGGCTGACAACGTGCACGGCGAAGTGGACCACTTCAGGTCTAGCGGCAAGTGCTGCTCGCAATTTTTCGCCCGAAGCATCCGCGCCTGTAAGAATCTGAACGGTGCTGAAGCCGCTGAACTTGGCGGCGGCACGGACCTCGCGATCGCTGCCTACCAGACGAGCCAAAGTCAGTGATGCATCGCCGGATCGCGAGGTAAAGAAGAGACTGTACGGACGCGCGCGGCGAGAGTCGGCGAAATTGTAGATGGGATCGCCCACGCCAACAAAGCCGCCGCGCGGCGCGCCTGATTTGGATTGCGCGATCAGTAGTTCACTGGGAAGAAAACGCAGCGTATGGTTGGAGGTCAACACGGTCTGCGGCGCGGCCGGGTCCGGCAGCGCCGAAAACGGCACACTATTAAGGAGCACACCATCACCAACAATCAGCCAATCTTTCCGTTGACGGGCGCTCGCATCCAGCATGCTGAACAGTTTGCGACTGAGCACCAGGCCTTCTGAGCGGGCCGAACCATTTCTTTGCACAGCCGCAGTGAATGCGTTCACGCCTGCGGCAATCTGGTCCTCGGATGGCAACTGATACAAGTTCACCTGGTCCCCGGTCACGGCCCAAAGAAAGGATCGGTCTTTGTCCAAACAGAAGCTGAGCAGCAATTCACTTCGGCTTAAGCTGAGCTGTATGTCTCTAAGTGAATTCTTATGAGAACCTTTCTCCTCTTTTTCTGAAAAACTTTTTTGACTGATACCAATTTTGTTTTGCAGATCCGCCAATTGGACACGGATCTGCTGTAATTTAACATTATTTGCTTGAATATCGCCAGGATTTTTGCCCAGCGTTACCCGAGCCTGGGCGGTCTGGAGCTCGGTGAGCAGTTCGTAGTATCGCGGCGGCAGACGCATTTCGTGCCCCATAGCCGCCAACATCTGATCGCGCAGCGTGGAGGCACGACTTTCGGCCAGCTTATTGAAGGCGGTTTGCGCGAGGGCGGGTTGGTGATGTAAAAGGGACAATTCGGCGCCGAGCTGCACATATTCGTGATAGAGATCGTGCACCTCGACTTGCGTGCGGGTGTTTGTGTCGTCGCCGGGTAACGCGCCTTGGCGCCAAACATCGGCCTGTTCGACAGCCTCGGCGAGCGCTCGAAGTGCTTCGGGCTGTTTGCCGAGGCCGAGGATAGCTTCGCCACGCACCTGAAGCGGCCAGTAGCGGGGAAACGCTGAGAGCCTGGTGTTGCTGGACGCAAGCACCGTCTCAATTAACTGCAAAGCATGTGCATATTGCTTTTGACGCAAGGCGAGAACCGCGAGATTTTGAGTAGTAACCGCTAGCCCATCGTCGTCACGGGAGGCTAACCTGATCCGTTTTGCCTCGTTGAGCGCTCTCTCCGCGCCGCGCGAGATCATGCGCCTGAATCAGAGAAAAACCCAGGTGGTCCTGTGACATGGCTTCGATTCGCCGTGCTTTGGGATCACGCTGCGCTGCACTCTGAGCGACGAGCACTGCCTGCTGAGAAGAACTGGATCTGCAGCTTGGAGTTGATGCAATTCGGACTGCGCATCGCCAAGATTAAGGAGAGCACCGGCCAGCATGTCACGACGATCCGAATGCCGGAGGAGTTCGATGGCGGTTCGTGCGGAACTCACGGCCGAAGAATAGTCGCCCAACTGGGAATAGATGGTCGCTTTCAGGTTTGCGCCTGCGCCGGCAAAAGTGTCGTCGTTCGGTCTGCAGTGCGAGATCGGTCGCGCGATCCGCCGAGGCGAGGGCGTCTCGGTATTGAAACAGGAGGATTTGGCAGGCGCTTTCGGAAAGCAGTGCGCGGGCCTGGTGATCGAGATTGCCGGTGTCGCGCGCGGCGTCTTCGATATGGCGGAAATTCTTTAGCGCGTGCAAGAACATTTCCGCGTTCGCGTTCCGCTTTCGCCAGCTTCATTGCGGCGTCGAAACGTGCTTGCGACTCGGAAACTTGTGCGCTCGGTGCGGCGTTGTGCAATAAGCAGAGCACACCGACCAAGCCAAAAGCCGGAAACAGCCATGCTGCGAAGGCCCGCCCGGTCTTTCCAAAGGATGGCAGATAAGTCCTAGAACGAAAACTTCGTTTACCAGTACTCTACCATCCTTTGGACATATTACCCAAGTATTTTTTACTTGTTTAGGGGATTGTATCGAAACTTCTTACCAGGGGGGCACATCGTACTCCCCTCAACCGTAGAACCTGACCAGGTCTCTAGCGGTTACAGCGATCCTAGAGGCCTAGAATCGTGCGAACCGCGTGAACGATCTGATCGATGATGATTGGCTCACGACCGGAGAGGAGGAAGCAGAGGATGTGCATTGGTTAAGTCCCTTTCGCACACGAAGCTACCGTCCGCGGACCCCATTCCGGGCAAAATTATTGGCTGTAAGCTACTGAAAATAGAGGAAATATTTTTTTTGCTACTTTTGTGACCGAGATTTTGAGCCGGTCAAAATAGGGGCAAAAAAGGTCGATCGCAGACGGCTCGCTGGGCTCGAGCCGTCCGCGCCACCCGGCAAGGCGCTTGCGGTACGTAAAAAGTACAAACCGTACCTTTGGGCTATACTCTTAAAGGCCAGCGTTTCCCGCCGAAGTACTCAATGTTCGACAACCTATCCGATAAGCTGCAGCGGGTTTTCAAGAACCTGCGCGGCGAAGGCAAATTAAGCGCCGCCAATATGGAGGAGGCGCTACGCGAGATTCGCGTGGCGCTGCTCGAGGCGGACGTGCATTTCAAGGTCGTCAAGCAGTTCATCGAGCAGGTGAAAGAAAAAGCAATGGGTGAAGAGGTGCTGTCGGCACTCTCGCCCAGCCAGCAAGTGATCAAGATCGTTCGCGACGAGCTGACCAAAATGCTGGGGACGCATCAATCCCGGCTGCGATTTGCGAATGAGCCGCCTACGGTTGTTTTGATTGTGGGCTTGCAGGGCTCAGGAAAGACGACCAGCGCCGCGAAACTGGCACGGTTCCTGGCCAAAGAAGGCACAAACCGCAACTGGTCTCGGTGGACGTATACCGCCCGGCCGCACGGCATCAACTTTCGGTTTTGGCTAAACAGATCGGCACCCCGGTGTATGAGGGCAGCGCGGAGGAGACCAAGCCGCTCGAGCTGGCGCGATCGGCGCGACGTGAAGCGGTGCAGACGGGGCGCGACGCGCTGCTTGTGGACACGGCGGGCCGTCAGCACATCGATGATCAGTTGATGCAGGAGCTGCACGAGCTGAAAGAGGCGCTGAACCCAACTGAGATTCTGTTCGTCGCGGATGCCATGACGGGGCAGGACGCGGTTCGGTCCGCGGACGAGTTCCACAAACGTCTGGGTATAACGGGCGTGATCCTGACCAAGATGGACGGCGATGCGCGGGGCGGTGCAGCGCTGTCGATTCGCTCGATTACGGGTCAACCGTTGAAGTTCGTGGGCGTGGGAGAGAAGACCGATGCCATCGAGCCGTTCCATCCCGACAGAGTAGCTTCGAGAATCCTGGGCATGGGTGACGTGCTATCGCTCATCGACAAAGTCCAGGAGACGATTGACCAGAAGACTGCGGAGAAGATGCAGGAAAAGCTTCTGGGGGACGAATTTTCCCTGGAGGATTTCCGCGATCAGATCAAGCAGGTGCGCAAACTGGGCTCACTGGGCGGGTTGCTGAAAATGATGCCGCAGGTGGGACCGCTTAAAGACCTGAAAGATAGCGACCTGGATGAGAGCAAGATCGACCGCGTGATCGCGATCATCGATTCCATGACGCCGAAAGAGCGCCGGAATCACATGCTCATCAACGGTTCGCGGCGGCGCCGGATTGCCAAGGGGAGCGGTACGAGCGTCCAGGATGTCAATAATCTTCTGAAAGAATACGCGCAAGCACGTAAAATGATGAAGAGTCTTACCGGTCAGGCGGGTTTTCTGGGCAAGAAGCTGTCGAAGATGAAACTGCCTGGTTTATCTGGATTCTTGGGCGGCTAGTGGGGTGTCCCGGTCATATCGTTACTGCTCCGGTCGCTTCGCTCGCGGCTCTGATAGCGCAATCTGAGCCAGAGGCCAGCCGAAGAGTTTGCAAGAATAGGAAACGAAAAGATTAGCTATGTTAGCGATTCGCCTAGCGCGGTTTGGCGCCAAGAAAAAGCCCACTTACAGAGTGGTAGTTATCGATAAAGAGCGAGCACGAAACAGCCGCTCTGTAGAAGTGGTCGGGTTCTACAACCCGGTCGCTAATCCCGCGCAGGTTCAGTTGAATCATGAGCGGATCAACCATTGGCTGAAGAGCGGGGCACAGCCGTCGGACACGGTGAGCCGTTTACTGCGCACGAACCCGGCGGCGCAGCAGACCGCAACGGCGTAAGCACGAGCAACGGGAATTCAGCTTGGCCTGATACGCTCGGGGCCTAGTTTCGAGATTCAAGATGAATGAGAGTAACGGCGTGAAAACGCTGGTAGAGGACATCGCGAAGGCGCTGGTGGATACGCCGGCGAGTGTGGTTGTGAACGAGATCGCGGGCGAGCACGCCACCGTGTTCGAATTGAAGGTGGCAGAAAACGACCTGGGCAAAGTGATTGGCAAGCAGGGGCGGACAGCGCGCTCGATTCGCACTTTGTTAGGCGCCGTTGGGACCAAGCTGAACCGCCGGTTCTCGCTGGAAATCCTGGAATAGCCTCGCTGAGATGCAGCCGGAGCGGGTTGTCGTGGCGGAATTGCTGCGGCCGCGCGGCAATCGCGGCGAACTTTTGGCGCGATCGCAGACTGACGTGCCCGGACGGCTGCAAACTCTGAAGCGGGCGCGGGTTCGTCTGGCGGATGGTCAAGATATCCCGGTCGAAATTGTCGAGGCATGGAGCCACAGACGCGAGTGGGTCTTGAAGTTGGCGGGTGTCGACAGCATCGGCGATGCGGAGCGGTTCCGTGGCGCTGAGTTGTGGGTGCCGCGGGAAGAACGTGGGACGCTGCCCGCGGGCGAATATTTTCAGACGGACCTGATCGGCTGTTCGGTGATTGATCGAACGACGAATAAGTGCTTGGGTGTCGTAGAAGGATGCCAGCAGTATGGCGGCCCCGCTCTGATGCAGCTGACGGTGGATGGGCGGGAGGTGTTGATCCCGTTTGTCAGCGCGGTGTGTGAGGTCGATTTGGGATCCCGAAGGATCGTTGTAGATGTGCCCGAAGGGCTGCTGGAGCTATGAGGTTTCACATTGTCACGATCTTCCCGGAATTCTTCACCGGGCCGTTCGACTACGGTGTGGTGAAACGCGCGAAGGCGGCGGGACGGTTAGAAATTCAGGTGCATGATCTGAGAAACTGGACGTACGATCGCCATCGGACCGTGGACGACCGGCCGTTCGGCGGCGGGGAAGGAATGCTGCTGAAACCGGAGCCATTGTTCGAGGCGGTGGAATCGATTCTGCCGGAGTGGACGGATGGGCAGGACGGCCGTAGAGTGGTGCTCTTATCGGCACAGGGACGCCGGTTCGACCAGGCGTTGGCGCGTGAGTATGCGCAGCTCGACGATCTGCTGCTGATTTGCGGCCGGTACGAAGGCGTGGATGAGCGGGTGGCGACGTATTTAGCGGACGACGAAGTTTCGATAGGGGACTTCGTGATGAGCGGCGGAGAACTGGGTGCGGCGGTGATCGTGGATGCGGTTGCGCGATTGTTGCCGGGCGTTCTCGGCAACGAGGATTCCTCGCGGAATGAGAGTTTCGCGGAGGAGAATGAAGGACTATTGGATTGTCCGCAGTACACGCGGCCAGCGGAATTTCGGGGCTGGAAAGTGCCGGAGGTGCTGCTGGGTGGCAATCACGAGGAAGTCAGGCGCTGGCGCAGGGCTGCGGCGCGCGAAAAGACTGAGCGGCTAAGGCCGGATTTGGCTGGCCGGATTTTGAGTTAGAACAGGATAAAAGATCATGCAGAACGCACTTGTCAGCAAGTTCATTAGCAAGCACGCCCGTGCCGCTGCGCACCCGGAGTTTCGCCCCGGCGACACGATCCGGGTCCACGTGAGAATCAGAGAGGGCGACAAAGAGCGTCTGCAAGCATTCGAGGGCACGGTGATTGCCCGCAAAAACACAGGAATGGGCGAGACGATTACAGTTCGTAAGGTCAGTTTCGGCCAGGGCGTGGAACGAATTTTTCCGGTTCACGCTCCGGTGATCGATCACATCGATCTGGTTCGTACCGGACGCGTGCGGCGCGCGAAATTGTATTATTTGCGCAACTTGAAGGGTAAGGCGGCGCGTCTGCGCGAGCGCGAATAAGCAAGAATGCCGCCACAAATGGCGGCATTGCAGCCTGAAAGGCCGCTCCACTACCTTGTCGATTCGTTGTCTCAGCACTTATGAACGGCTGGCGAGAGAACGGGGATTCACACGCATTGCAGGCGTGGACGAAGTGGGGCGCGGGTGTTTGTTCGGGCCTGTATTCGCGGCAGCGGTGATGCTGGACGCGGAGCGGCCGATTCGTGGGCTGCACGACAGCAAAATACTGGATGCGGAAACACGATCGGCACTGGCAAAGCAGATCAAGGCGCGCTGCGTCTGCTGGGCGGTTGCGGGCGCCGACGCTTACGAAATCGATCAGATCAACATCTATCAGGCATCCCGCCTGGCTATGCTGCGTGCCGTGCAGGCGCTTTCGCAAATGCCCGATTACCTGCTGATCGACGCGGTGAAAATCGATTTGCCGGTGGAGCAGTTGCCACTCATCGACGGCGATGCGCGATGCCGGGCGATTGCCGCCGCTTCGATCATCGCCAAGGTACATCGCGACGCCTGTCTGGAGCGGTGGCATGAAGTCTTTCCGCAATACAATTTGGCCTCAAACAAGGGATATTCAACACCAGATCACAAGCGCGCGTTATGCGAGCATGGCCCGACGCTGATGCACCGGTTTAGTTTCGAGCCGGTACGCATGAGTTGTGGAGCCGCGCATTGGAGAGGGTACATCACCGATCCACCGGAACAAGCAGAGTTATTCGCGGAGGAAGAAGGCACCGAATGAGCGCCGAAACTCCGCAAACTGCGACTGAGCAGAAACCGGAAGAGAAGCAACGGCCGAGCCGGTTTTTGCAGTGGCACAAGCGGGTGCTGGCGTTCTGCCTGATCGTTTTCGCGCTCGAGATAGGGTTGTTCCTGGCTATCTTCCCGTGGACGCCAAAGTGGGAGCTCAATTGGGTGCCGGTGCATTCACCGAGCTTTTCGGGAGTATGGATGAGCCGGCCCTTTCGCGGCGCGGTCAGCGGGCTTGGACTATTGAATATCTATATTGCCTTGGCGGAGCTGTGGAAGCAGTTGACGAGCTTGTTTAGTAATCGCTAGGCAACGATGCATCGTTGAGCCTCTTGCTATACTGGCGATTTGATGATTGTGAACGCTCATCGCCATCACCGCCACCATCACCTGGTGTAGCCGACAGCGTGTCGTTCCAATCTCGCGATTCAGATTTCGTAACAGACCCGCCGCCGAAACGGCGGGTTTTTTATTGGCAAGGCTCCACGTGATTGAAAATTTGGATTTCGACAAACAAAGTGGCCTCATTACAGCGGTGGTGCAGGATGCCGCCACCGGGCGCGTGCTCATGGTCGGGTACATGAATCGCGAAGCGCTCGACAAAACGCTCCAAACGAGTCACGTTACGTTCTTTAGCCGCTCCCGGAAAAAGCTCTGGACCAAGGGCGAGAGCTCTGGGCACTATCTCAATTTGAAGTCCATCGCCACCGATTGCGACGGCGATGCGCTACTCATCCAGGCTGAGCCGCTCGGACCCGGCGTCTGCCACAACGGCTATAACAGTTGCTTCTATCGCACGCTGAAAGACGGCGTTTGGCTGGAAACGGAAAGCAAGGTCTATGATCCGGACGCCGTCTATGGAGCCAAGTCGTGAAACTGAAGCTCGGCGTTCCGAAAGGTAGTCTCGAGAACGCGACTATCGATCTGTTTCGCCGCGCCGGCTTCAACATCACGACCAGTAGCAGAAGCTATTTCCCCGGTATCGACGACCCCGAAATCGAGTGCATGCTGATTCGCGCGCAGGAGATGGCGCGCTATGTCGAAGACGGCGTGCTTGATGCCGGCCTCACCGGACGCGACTGGATCGAAGAGAGTGAGGCGCAGGTGGAGACCATCGCCGACCTGATCTACGCCAAGCAGAGCTTTGGCAAAGTTCGCTGGGTGCTCGCCGCGCCCGAGACTTCGCCGTTCAAAACCGTCCAGGATCTCGAAGGCAAGATCATTGCCACCGAACTCGTCTCGACCACCAAGCGCTACCTGGCGCGCAACGGCGTTCACGCGAAAGTGGAATTCAGTTGGGGCGCAACGGAAGTGAAACCACCCGAGCTCGCCGACGCGATTGTTGAAGTCACCGAAACCGGATCTTCGCTGCGCGCCAACAAACTGCGCATCATCGAAACTGTTCTTGAATCGAATACGCAGCTCATCGCCAACCTGGAGTCCTGGCGGGACGCCTGGAAGCGCCGTAAGCTCGAAGACGTCAAAATGTTATTGGAGGGCGCAATCAACGCCCTCGGCAAAGTCGGCCTGATGTTGAACGTGCGCTCCAAGGATCTCGATGCCGTGCTATCGGCCTTGCCCGCGCTGAAGAATCCGACCATCTCCGAGCTAAGCGATCGGGACTGGCTCGCCGTGAACACCATCATCGACGAAGCTACCGTGCGCACCATCATCCCGCGCCTGAAAGAAGCAGGTGCGCAGGGCATCGTCGAGTATCCGCTCAATAAAATCGTGATGTAAACGGCATGATCCGGATACACAATTACGTCGCCGGCTCTGTGAGTTTCGGACTTCCGGCACGCGACTTTCAGGTCGATGACGCAGTCCAAAGCATTATTGCCGATATCAAAGTACGTCGCGACGACGCGTTGCTTCAATACGCGCGTCTGTGGGACGAGTTGGGAAATCGGCCACTGCGCATCGATCCGATTGAGCTCGAAGCCGCCGATCGGGCGCTTTCCTCGGAATTCCGTGGCGCGGCGGAAACAGCCATCCGAAATATCCGCCAATATGCCGAAGTTCAACTGCCACGGGAGCGCTTTGAGGAGTTCAGTCCGGGCCGCAAGCTCGGCTGGATCGTACGGCCGCTCGAGGCAGTTGGGATTTATGTGCCCTCCGGCCGCTACCCTCTGCCCTCTACGCTTCTAATGACCGCCGTGCTGGCGCAGACTGCCGGTGTTCCGCGTCTCTGTGTTACCTCGCCGAAGCCATCGATCGAGATCCTCGGCTGCGCACACATGCTCGGCATCACCGAGTTTTATCGAGTCGGCGGGGCGCACGCCATTGCAGCCATGGCGCTGGGCACGCAAACCATTCAACGCGTCGATCGAATCGTCGGTCCGGGAAACGCCTACGTCGCTGCGGCGAAGCGTATGCTCGCAGGCGAGGTGGGAATCGATTTTGTCGCGGGTCCAACTGAAATTCTCATTCTTACCGCCGGAGGCAATCCACGCATCATAGCCGCCGATATGCTCTCTCAAGCCGAGCACGACGTTACCGCCTCTGCCCTGCTGCTCACCACGTCAAGTGAATTAGCGAATGCGGTGGCCGTGGAAATCGAGCGCCAGCTTACACTGCTGCCAACCGCCGATGTGGCGCGGGCGGCCATCGACGGACGCAGTGGTATTTATGTATTTCCAAGCATAGAAATGGCAATTGAGTGGGCGAATCAAATTGCGCCGGAGCATTTGAGCCTGCACGATCCGTCGTTGTTGCCCCGGATCAAGAACGCAGGCACAATTTTTCTTGGTGATGACACGCCGGAATCGGCCGGCGACTACGCCTCCGGCCCGAGTCACGTGTTGCCGACCAATGGTGTTGCGCGTCAGCGCGGCGGGTTGAGCACTGCTGATTTCGTGAAAGTTATCGCGATTCAGCAGCTTTCCCTATCGGCTTTAACAGAACTCGCGCCGGCAATAACCACGCTAGCGCGTGCGGAAGGACTGGAGGCGCATGCACGCGCTGTGGAGGTACGTTGTCCAGTAACTCAGTAGAGCTTTCATCCGTAGAGCAGCAGGTATCGGCCCTGAAGCCGCGCCAGGCGGTTCTTGACATGGCGCCTTATCATCCGCCCACCGGAGGCCGCCGCAACAAGTTGCGGCTCGATTTCAACGAAAACACCGTGGGCGCCCCCCCGCACGTCATCGACTTCATCAAACGCTATTTGACTGCCGCTGACCTGACAATTTACCCCGAGTACGATCTCGCCATCGAAGATCTCGCGCAGCACTTCGGTGTGGCGGTGGACGAATTGACGCTGACCAACGGCACCGACGAAGCCATTCAGTTGCTCATCAACACGTATGTAGATGACGGCAACGAGGTCTTCATTCTGCGGCCATCCTACGCCATGTACCGCTTTTACGCGCAGCTTGCCGGCGCGCGCGTGAGCGAGATCGATTATCTGCCCGAGACCCTCGCTTTTCCCGCCGAAGAACTGCTGGATCGTATTACGCCGTTAACTCGCGCCGTTCTCATCAGCAATCCGAATAACCCGACCGGAACCG
The DNA here is from genome assembly GCA_963842195.1 of uncultured Acidobacteriaceae bacterium. GTDB lineage: Bacteria > Acidobacteriota > Terriglobia > Bryobacterales > Bryobacteraceae > Bog-105. The sequence continues at coordinate 27,963 of CAWJFN010000009.1, read as the reverse complement.
GGACGTCCGCCGCGACCGTTGAACGCATCCTGCGGAAGGCTTCCAATGCCGCCGTGCTTATCGACGAAGCCTACTACGAGTTCAGCGGCGTTACCGCGCTGCGGCTCATCCGTGAATACCCGAATTTGTTCGTCAGCCGGACCTTCTCCAAGATCTACGGCATGGCGGCGATGCGCTGCGGATGTCTCTTTTCAAACCCTTCGAACATGGCTCACGTCCGCAAGGCGCAGTCACCGTACAGTGTAAACTCGATCGCGGCAATGGCAGCGCGTATAGCGGTGCAGGATCAAGGCTTCGTTGAGGAGTACGTTGTAGAGGTGCTCGCCGCGCGCGAGTTGCTTTACTTCGGTCTCGAGCGGCTGAAAATTCCGTATATCAAGAGCCAGGCAAACTTCGTCCTCTTCCAGGCCGGCGACCGGGCGATTGAGATTCGCGACAAACTACGCAACTGCGGCATCCTCGTGCGCGACCGCAGTTACGAGATCTCTGGCTCCGTCCGTGTAACCGTCGGCACGCGCGATCAGATTCAGCGCTTTTTGGATGAACTGGAGCAGATCTGGTGATGCCCGGCAACGGAGTGCCGCAGGTCATCGTGTTTGACATGGATGGAGTTCTGGTCGAAGTTTCGCGCTCGTATCGCGAGGCCATCCGCGAAACCGTGCTGCACTTCACGGGCGAACTGGTCTCCCATGATCTGATTCAGGATTTCAAGAATCAGGGCGGCTGGAACAACGATTGGCTTCTCTCGCATCGCTTCATCCTTGATCGCGGCAAGCAGGTCGATTACGCGGACGTTGTCGAGCACTTCAACCGCATCTTTCTGGGCGAGAATGGCGATGGCTTGATCCGCTTCGAGGAATGGATGCCGCAAAACGGGCTGCTCGAAAGGCTCTCAAAACGAGTACAGCTTGCGATCTTTACCGGACGCGCAAACTTTGAAGCTGACGTGACGCTCGAGCGTTATGCGGGCGGCGTCACCTTCGATCCCTTGATCACCGACGATTCCGTTCCCAATCCGAAACCCGCGCCCGACGGCCTGCTGCTGATCAAACAGCGGTGCCCGGACAAGATCATCTGGTATCTGGGCGACACCGTCGACGACGCGCGTAGTGCGCAAGCCGCCGGAGTTCCCTTCATCGGTGTTTCGACACCGCACAATCCGCGTCACGCCGAAATTGCAGACATTCTCAAGCGGTTCGGAGCCATGGCGGTGATTAGCGATATCAACCAGCTCGAGTCTTTGGTACAGGCGCAATGAGAGAGGCGCGCATTGAGCGCAACACGAAAGAGACGCAAATCGGCGCCTACTTGCGTATTGAAGGCACCGGACAATACCAAATCTCCACCGGCATTCGTTTTCTCGATCACATGCTGGAACTCTTCAGCAAACACGGCGCATTCGATGTGGAAATTTCTGCGCGGGGAGATCTGGATGTCGATCAGCACCACACGGTAGAGGATGCCGGGATTGTTCTGGGCCAGCTCTTCTCGCAGGCTTTGGGCGATCGCCGGGGCATCAATCGCTCCGGCTATTTTGTCCAGCCGATGGACGAGACGCTGGCAGTGGTGGCCGTAGATCTCGGCGGCCGGCCGGCGCTCGTGTATGACCAGCAAGTGAACGTCGTGCAGGTCGGCGATCTGCAGACCGAACTGCTGGAAGACTTTTTCGGCGGATTTGTGAATCATGCCGGCGCGAACTTGCATGCCAAGGTGATGTACGGACGGTCAAATCATCACAAGATCGAGGCGATTTTCAAATGCTTCGCGCGTGCCATGCGTTATGCCTGCTCAACCGATGAAGGTTTGAAGGATCAGCTGCCTTCGACCAAAGGCCTGCTATGACAACCATCGTGGATTACGGCGCAGGCAATCTGCGTTCCGTACAAAACACACTGGACGAGCTCGGCATCGAGTACCAGACGACGAATCGCCCGGAGGTCGTACGGAGAGCGGAGAAGATCATCTTGCCGGGGGTCGGACATTTCGGCCAGATGATGCGAGCCATGGACGAATTGCATCTCCGCGAGCCGATCCTCGGACGAATTCGCGCTGGAGTGCCGTTTCTCGGGATCTGCATCGGCCTGCAGTGCCTATTCCAATCCAGCGAAGAATCCCCTGGCAGCCGCGGTCTTGGCATTTTCCCGGGCGAGATTAAACGGTTTGTCGGAGATTTGAGGATTCCGCATATGGGCTGGAACTCTCTGGCGCCTGTAAGGCCGACAGATCTGCTGCGAGGGTTAGAATCCGAACCATTCACTTACTTTGCGCACTCCTACTACGCCCCGGTAATCGCCGCAACTGGGGCGATCTGTACCTACATCAACCCGTATACGGCGTTAATTGAGCAGCACAATGTGTACGCTGTACAGTTCCATCCCGAAAAATCGGGACCTGTGGGATTGCGCGTTATGAGAAATTTTGTCGACCTCTGATGCTCGCCAAGCGAATCATCCCGTGCCTCGATGTCACCGCCGGACGTGTGGTCAAAGGCGTCAACTTTGTGGATTTGCGCGACGCGGGCGATCCGGTAGAGCTCTCGGAACGTTACAACGCGCAGGGCGCGGACGAATTGGTTTTCCTCGATATCACGGCTTCGAGCGATGCACGCGAAATCATGGCTGATGTGGTGGCGCGGACGGCTCGCCGGGTCTTTATCCCGCTCACCGTGGGCGGCGGCATTCGCACTGTGGCGGATGCACGCAAGATCATCCTCGCAGGCGCCGATAAAGTCAGTATCAATACCGCTGCTGTGCATCGGCCCGAACTGATTCGCGAGCTGAGTCTCGAATTCGGAGCCCAAGCTGTCGTGCTCGCCATCGATGCACGGCGGTCGGCCGCCGCGATTGATACGCGGCATTTGGGAGGAAGCCGCTGGAACGTGTTCACAAAAGGCGGCAGACATGACGAAGGGATCGATGCCGTCGAATGGGCGCACCGCGGGGAAGATCTCGGCGCGGGTGAAATTCTCTTGACTTCCATGGATACCGACGGCGTGCAGACCGGTTTTGATTGCGATCTGACGCGTGCGGTCGCCCGCGCGACTACGATTCCGGTGATCGCATCCGGCGGGGCAGGGAAGCCCGAGGATTTTGTCCGTGTACTCAGCGACGGGTGTGCTGATGCTGCTCTTGCTGCGTCCGTTTTTCACTACGGCAAGTACACGGTTGGCGATTTGAAAAATGCGCTTTCCGCCGCGCACATTCCGGTGAGGCCGGCATGATTATTCCCTGCATCGATCTCATGGACGGCAAAGTCGTCCAGCTTCGGCAGGGCAGGGAAAAGGTTCTCGAAGGCAAAACGCCGGACGAAATGCTGGAGCTGTTTTCCGGCTTTCCGCAGATTCAGGTGATTGATCTCGACGCTGCCATGGGCCGAGGCTCTAACAGCGCAATTGTGCAGCATCTTGCCGCGCGAGTACAGGTCCGCGCCGGCGGCGGCGTGCGCACAATCGGGCGGGCGCGCGAGCTGATCGCGCAGGGCGCGTGGCGCGTCATCATTGGCACAGCCGCGTTTTCATCCGGCGGACCGGATCACGAATTCCTTTGCGAGCTCGCAAATGCAATTGGATCCGAGCCCTTGACGATTGCCCTTGACAGCAAAGACGGCCGCATCGTGGTGAAAGGCTGGCAAGAATCGACCGAATGGACGGCGACTGATGTTATTTCGCAGTTCGAGCCATACTGCTCCGGCTTTCTTTGCACCTACGTCGATAAAGAAGGCATGATGCAAGGCACCGATCGCGACTGGTTTCGCAGGCTCCGGGACTCGACATCGCACGAGATCATCGCCGCCGGCGGGATCACAACGATCGATGACATTGAAGCGCTGACGGCAATAAACGTTCACTGCGCGATCGGGATGGCTGTTTACGCGGGCAAGCTCGATATTGGGCAACTGCGTGCCAGGAATGCGGTGATGCGATGAGCGTAGAGCCTTGACAGGTGCGGTTAATCAGCCCGCTGCTCCGATGGGCAGTTTATGACACGTCATCTTTCGGGGTTTAACAGTCACCAAAGCTCCGCGTTCCAAGTCGCATTGAAAGTGCGCGAGGACCGTGCTGAGGATTTCGACAGTTGCGGTAGCGTTTGCTCCCTGTATGCGGATACGAATCGCCGAAGGCCTGCTTGCCCCGGAAACCGCCAGGATCGCGTGAAAGTCGGCATCAAGAGTGACCACCGTTGCTTTTTGGGTCGCAGCCCATGCCAGGATTTCTTCGTCCGTGGCGCGCGACATTCCGAGTTCGCCAACGTGTGTACAAACGTATCCGAGTTCACGCAAGAGACGCGCCGCATCGCGGGGAACCCCTTGGTCGAGTACCAGGCGGAGGTCAATGGCTGAATTCAAGCGGCGCTGGTTTCGGCCGCACTATCTTCGAGGTTCGCCGCGGCAAACGCGAGCGCCTGCTGTACGTCTTCAAGGTCCAGGTCCGGATAATTGCGAAACAGATCGGCTCGATCAGGATAAAGACCCACGGCCTCGATTACTCGACGCACCGTTAGTCGCATGCCGCGTATACACGGTTGGCCGTTCATTTGTGCCGGATTCCAGGTGATCCGATCGAAGCGTTGCATCAAGTTCATTTTCGTACAACTCCGCCCGGCGGTTCAAACGAAAGCCCGCGCAAGAACAGCTGTGAAATGATCGTCATAGTCAAAGAGGTGCATGGATGAAAAAACTCACCCAAGGGGTGTTCACAGCGGGTTCGCTGGCGTGCGCTGCAGCGCTGTTGTTATATGCTGCCGGCCCGAAACCGAATGATTCCGATGTTAGAGGAAAAATTGTCACCGGAGAGGCTGCCTTTACGAGCTTCAAAACCGAATCACCGGGCACGGTACGCAAAATCACCGTCGCCGATTTGCCGCAGCCGTTTGCGACCAGGGGCGTTGGCAATCCGGCCCACGTCGTGCCTCGTCCGTCCGACGCCTGGCCGAAAGCGCCCGCTGGCTTCAAAGTCGAACTGTACGCTGAAGGCCTCAGAGAGCCGCGCGAGCTTCGCTCTGCGCCCAATGGCGATTTATTTGTCGCCGATATGAGTGCGAACAGGATTGCCGTTTTCCGCGGGATCACTGGCGACGGAAAACCGGAAAAAAATGGCATCTTCGCTACGGGTCTGCGGGAGCCGTTTGGAATCGCCTTTTATCCGCTAGGTGCGAATCCTCAGTGGGTCTATGTCGGCAACACCGATTCCGTCGTGCGCTTCCCGTATAAGAACGGCGATCTCGAAGCGACGGGGAAGGCGCAAGTCATTGTGGAGAAGCTGCCGTCAGGCGGCGGGCACATCACCCGCGACCTTGCCTTTTCGCCCGATGGAACGAAATTGTTCGTCGCAGTAGGTTCGGCTTCGAATGTTGCCGAAGAAGATCCGGAGATGAGCTCGAGCGAATTTCATCGTGCGAACGTTCTGGAGTTCACACCCGAAGGCAAGTTCGTGAAGGTCTACGCATCGGGCATTCGAAATCCTGTCGGCCTGGCGATTGATCCGTCCACGGGCAAACTGTGGTGCTCGACCAACGAGCGCGATATGCTCGGCGACAATCTGGTGCCGGATTACATCACGTCGGTACAAGAGGGCGGTTTCTATGGCTGGCCCTGGTATTACATGGGAGATCATCCCGACCCGCGGCAGAAGGGCAGGCATCCGGAGTTAAAAGATAAAGTGCTCGTGCCCGATGTTCTGCTGCAGCCCCACAACGCCTCGCTCCAACTCACGTTCTACGAAGGCAGCCAATTTCCGCAGCAGTACAAAGGCGACATCTTTGCCGCTGAGCATGGCTCCTGGAATCGCTCGACGCGTGCCGGCTATGAGATCATCCGCGTGCCGGTCAACGGCGGAAAGGCGCCGGGCGAGTATGAGGACTTCGTCACCGGATTCGTCCTTCCCGATGGCAACGTGTGGGGACGTCCGGTGGGTGTTGCGGTGGCGCCGGACGGCTCGCTGATGTTCTCCGACGATGCAACTAAGTCCATCTGGCGGGTGGTGTATACGGGAAAATAGTTGTAATCGTGGCTATTGTGTGGCGCTCCTGCTGTGCCGGGTTGGCCGTGGCCGCACTCTTTGAGTCCGGCCTGATCGGAGGATCCGGGGGGCTGGACGCGCGAGCCGACTTCAACACGCCGCGCCTGATCCGGCTGGTTCCGGGGAATCCCGAGCTGCGCGATTTGCGGGTCGTTACCTGGAACATCGATCGGGGCGAGAATCTGCAGCAATTGGCGGCGGAGCTGAAACGACTTGCGCCCGATCTGTTGCTGCTCCAGGAGGTCGATGCCAACTCGGCCCGTTCCGGGGAGAAAGATGAGGCACTTGAGTTGGCGCGGCGTCTGAATTTGAACGCGGTGTATGCCAAAGAATTTGAAGAGTTGGGGCAGGAGCGAAACGGTCCGGCGTTTATCGGCCAAGCCACACTGACCCGGCTCCCGGTGTCCTCGACGCGTGTGTTACGCTTTACCCACCAGTCCGGCTTCTGGCGGCCGCGGGCATGGCTACCGTCGCGTGTTCCTCTGTTTCAGCGCCGGATCGGCAGCCGGATGGCGCTGGTGACGGAACTGCATATCGGAACGCGCCAGCTGGTGGTCTACAACGCCCATCTCGAAAGCCGAAGCTACGGGCGAATCCAGGCCGCGCAGATCGACGAGATCATTGCCGACCAGAAGCGGTATCCGGTTGGCACCGCAGTGCTTATTGGTGGGGACTTGAATACGAAATACCTGCCTTCGGTATTCCTGAAGAAGCTGGCGAACGCGGGATTCAGCAGCGCGCTGGGGCAGCGCATCGAGCGCACACACACGATCGCGATGTCGCTCGACTGGATCTTTGTCAAGGGCAGAGTGCAGCTTCGCGATGGTCGTGTCAGGCGCGATCTGGGCGGATCGGACCATTATCCGGTGAGCGCGCGCTTGCTGACGGCCGTCGAGTGAACGCCGTTTGCATAAGCGTCCAGATATCGCGCTCCTTCCTCCATCATTCCTACGCGAGGCGCTCGGCACGGCTTCCATGGCCGCTATTCCTTGCGCTTTGAATTGGGGCTCGAGGCATCTGCTTCCAGTTGAATTCGGCTGCCAGTGGACAAGGCCTTGGCCCGTTCGAACGCGAATCCATTGCTGCTGTGAACCGGTGTCGCCAGCGGTTGAAGAGAGGAGAGCACATTGAGGGTTTGCGCGAGAAGTCCGGCTGAGGTAGCGGAGGTGCACTGGAGCGTCGCGCGCAAACGTATCAGCGTCCCGAACGTTACGTCGTAGCCGACTCCGGTGACGGTGGCAGGAAGCTTCATCGATTGCATGCGCTTGCCAAACCACTGCTGCAACGTATCTGAAAGCGCGGATTGTAGCTGCGCGCCAAAGAGAATGCCGCGGACCGGAGATGTTTTATCGCCGGTCTCGAGGAGGCGGACTGCTTCGGCGTTCGTACTCAGCCGGTTGAGAACGCCTTGCCTTGCGAGCAGCATTAATTTAAGGGAGTCCGGCGCGCCGAAGGCAACCAGGGAATCTTCCAGAAACAGAATGCAACTGGCACGGCCCACGCAGTACATCTTGGTATCGAGGAGTTTGGCCCCATAAAGTTTGAGCCGGGAGTTGATCGCCGGATCCTTGCTGCTGAAGCTGCCGGTGACGAGCCCGTAGGTCGCGTCGGCTTTTGACCCGGTAACGATCTCTCCCACCCCGGTTTCCGAAATGCCCAATTGACGGAGGACAGTTTGCACTTCCTCGAGCGATGCGCCGGAAAAGTTGTTGCGCAACGTGGCGTAGTACGGTAGCGCTCGCAGAGCAGCGAGGTTGTCATCTTCCAGATACTCGGTCTGCGCCGGAAACGACGTGAGTGCATCGCCGAGAATGCCGGCACGGAGGTTCGAACAGAAAGTAACTGCGCAAAGCGCTGTAAGTAGAACTGTGCGTTGGAGCATAAGCATCTTTTAGGGAACAGTAACCTGCAGGGTCGTGGTGCTGACGATGCTGCCACTGGTCGCCGTGATGGTGATCAGTCCGGTTTCAGGGAGGCGCGGTCCGACGGTAATGGACGTCGTCGTCTGTGCGCTCCGGGCCGGGATACTGCTGTCGATCACTTGTAAGGTGAACGGGTAAGTTCCCGTAGCGGTGGCGATGCCGCTGATAACACCAGTCGCGCTATCCAAATGTAAGCCTGGCGGCAGTTGGCCCGAAAGAACGCTTACCGTGTAGGGGACCTCTGCGTAACCTATGTTGCAAGCTGCATTATAGTTATTTCCAAAGGAGGCCTCCAGTCCCACCGGGCAATCGAGTGTTATTGGAACTAACGGGGAAACCCAGATACTCAGGTTTTGCGATGCCGTGTGAGCAGGTACGCTACTGTCTGTCACGGTGATAGTGAAATCCGATGTCTGCTTCGGAATAGTCGGAAATCCGCTGACCACACCGGTCGATGCGTTCAAGGTCAATCCTTGCGGCATCGCACCGCTCGTTACTGCGTAGGTGAACGGCGACTGGCCGCCGAGGGGAGAGCATTGGGAGCTGTATTGTTCGCCGGCGAAGGTGCTTGCGAACGCATTAGTACAGGACAACGATTCGAGGGGCCCGATCCCAACGGCAAAGCTGACGGCTTGAGTGGCAGTCAGGGACGTTACGGAAATGTCGGTCGCCTGAACCGTAAAGGAAAAGGTACCCGCGATAGTCGGTACTCCCTGTATGTTGCCGCCCAACTCGTCTAAGCCTAATCCTGGCGGAAGACTGCCGCTGGCGATTGCGTATTCGAACCCGCCTGCTCCGCCACTGGCCGTACAGGATCCGGTGTAGTTGGCTCCGGTGACAGCACCGGCCGGGAGGCTGCAAGCCAGCCTCACGGGGTTGAGGCTCGAAGCGTACGGAACGATGACCAAGTTCGTTTCCGCATAGTTGGCGCTTTGTTGCGGAGATCCACTGTCCGTTACTTGCACGCTGAACGAGTAATTCCCGGGCGTGATCGGAGCACCCGAGATGATACCGGTATAGGGATCCAAGGCGAGACCCATCGGCAATGTTCCGCTAATAACGTTGAATGTGTATGCGCCTGTTCCTCCGTTGGCGGCACATCCAAGCGAATAATATTGGTTTACTGTCAAGGGCGAGTTCAGCGTGCATGACACAGTGAGTTTGGGTACAGGTGGAGGAGTTGGCGCGGGCGCTGGGTTACTCGAGGAACTCGAACCGGAACTGGAACCGCCGCAGCCAATTGTGACGACTGCAAACAGGCATGCACCAATCAGGCCCGCAGCATAGAGACCGGCGTATGGACGCAGCCGCCCTCTGGCGGCCAACGGTGTCGCAATTGCAAACAGCAAGATGATGAATGCCGCGGCGAGAAGCGGGCCGTTTCCGGCCCACGGACCGCGGCGGATATTCTTCCACCAGGGGCTTCGCGCCGTGCTTGCGGCGTTAATGGTAATGGTCGTGGTTCCCGACCCGTTCAGCGGGCCCCTGAGAACAGAGCAGGAGACGTCGGCAAGCGAAGCCGGCACTGTGCATGAGAAGGTGACTGGTCCGTTGAAGTTGTTTTGCGGTGTCAGCGTTATTTCGGCGGTTCCGGACGAGCCCGGCTGCAGGGTAAGAGCGGCGGGGTTCGCGGAGATCTGAAAATCTCCATACCACTGTTCTGCAAATTGAGTGGCGTCGATCGAACCCCAGCCGGTGGCTTGATCGTAACCAGGTGTGGCGGGAAACCCAATCGAGGACTGACAGGCGGCACTTGGTGTACAAGGAACGTAGTTGCCGCCGACCGTCACATCGTGGAAAATGTTGGTCGAGAACTGCGCAAGGGAATAGAGGTTCGGGTTGATGTTTCCGAGACGAGTGCCGGCGCCGTGCTCCTGAATGACCAGTGCCAGGACTCCGGCAAACACGGGCGCAGACGCCGATGTCCCGCCGATGACAAACAGGTTGTTGTTCAGATCGAAAAAGCCGTTGCGGCACGACCCGTCCGAACATATGAGATAACCATCTAGGTTTGGTGAGGCGGTGAACGCAACATCCGGGACATCGCGGGCGTTGTCGGCCGGAACTCCTGTTCCGCCCTGCCATGCCGGTTTTTTGACAAGAACGCTGGCTCCTCCGCCGCTGGCGCCCCAACTTATATCCCCGTAACCGTCATCCCACACGTTTTCCGGCATATAACCCAGCGCCGAACCGCCGGCACCGTTATTGGATGAAGTCCAACTGCCTAGGCCCGTGTCGTTAAAAATCGTTCCTCCTACACCGGTGACATAAGCCGATGAAGCAGGAAACGAGACTGCATATCCGTGACTCGCCACATGGGTGTTCGGCCCGGTATCACAGGCGGCGGGACCGGAGTCGCCGGAAGCGGCCACGACGGTAATTCCTTGGGCGTTTGCCTGCTGCAGCAGGCTGTTCGCGGTCTGAAATTCAGTGGTGCTCGCGTCGGCCTCGCAGCCGCCGTAAGAAATACTGATGATGGGTGCGACATTGTGATCAATAGCGTAGGTTAAAGCGTCCTCGACGCCCTGACCGGCGGTGGCGCTTGCCGTAACGAACACGATATTCGCATTGCGGGCGATAGCGCCTGCCCATTCCAGATCCAGGTCAGACTCGATTTCATCTCCGCTTGTCTTCTCAATTCCGGGAGCTTGCAGGCTTGGTGGAACAATAACGGTGGGATCTTTCGCCGGCAGGCCTGAGGCAGCGCGGAACGCTCGAATGTCGTTGAGCTGAATCTCGCTTTGACCAACCACCGCAATGGTCACACCAGTCCCGTCGGTGCCCGCGCCGTAGAGCGGCTTTACATTGTAGATCGTCGACCAATCGTCGGGAGTAAGGAAATGTGTGTTGCCGCCCCAAAGAGTGAACTTCGGTGACGGCCGCCGGCTGAACCGCTTCATCGCAAAGTTGTGAAGTCCACGCACTCCTTCGACAATGCCTTCGAGTGCCGTCGGCAACTCCGGGTCGCTTGCATTGGCGTAGTGTGTTTCACCGTTGAGTTGGTAGCGGCGCAGGGTGATGTGAAACGCCGATTCGACTTGCGCGGCCGTGCCGGAGAAGCTGACCCAGGTTTTGCCGTGCGCCACTTGAGCATTCGAAAAGCCATTCTCGTCCAGCCAACCGGTGATTCGCGCGATATCAGCCTCGGCAAGACCGAAGCGCGCCGCGTACTGTTCGGGCGTCAGGAAGCGATGGTACTCAGGCGAGCGGCGGTCCTGCTGCTCTTTCAGTAACTGGGCCAGATCTGCCTGCTGAGCGGGCGTCAGTGTGAAGTGGAGGACGATGTGGGGCAGCAGAAAGGAGGACGACAGCCGGCCTTCCGCATGTGCTATGCCTTTTGCGACCACCGGGCGTGTATTGCCTCGCAAGGTAAAGCGGTCATTATTGTCAAAATACGAATCGATGCGGGTCGGCGGGGGCGGAACGGCGCCAACGGTGCTGCCAAGTGCGATCAACATCAACGGAAGACCGAAAGTGTGGCGGAACCGAGGAGTTCTAAGCTGCAGCATAGGAGGTAGTGCGATTTGCTGCCACCCATTTCTCTTGAAAACGCTTTCGTCCTCGTCCCCGCGAGCTGCCCGGAACGGCTCGCCAGCGGCCCGGGTGTGGAATAGGGCTGGCATTTTCCACAGGGATGGTGGAAATCCCCTGGAAAAGATCTGGATTTCTGGATGGCAGATCAGTTTAAGGCACTGATTTTAGGTTGACCTATTTTTTTGAACAGGGAATATCACCTCCCGTCTTGCACGGGGTAATCACCTCTGATACTCTCGAAGAGGTCGCCCTGAGCGCGAGCAAGGCGGCGGCCCGACTAAGGCAAGCGGAACAAACTTGAAAAAGTGCTTGCGGAGGTTGAGGAGGTTTTGATAGATTAGCAGATGGGCGACGGGTTGCGTCGCCGACGGGAAAAGGTAAGCAGTACGGCTCAGACGTAACTTATCTGGGCGCTGTTTCGGGCTCCATAGCAGTTCTCAAGTAGTCCTGAAGTAACTCCCAACCGTTAATCTACGGGTGTTAGACCCGACAGTTTTTCGAGCCAGTCGCATTCCGGACTGAGAGATTCAGCAGGTTTTGCGTGGCTCAAACGGCTTTCGAGGCCGGCAGACGTTCGATCTTGCGAAGCGATTCGTTATCGTCGGGCGTACTGCGCAGATCATTGACAATCTGGTTGGACGCAATGAAGTAATTCGTCAGACTTTTTGAGTCAAAACCGGAGCGACATGTCCGTAGTCCGATGATGAATCCGGTAGCGGGCAGTACTCAAAAGCAAAGAGCGCACAGGCTGGTTCGCTGGCCGTTGTGCGCGACTAACAAGATCAAACGAGAGTTTGATCCCGGCTCAGAATCAACGCTGGCGGCGCGCTTAACACATGCAAGTCGAGCGAGAAAGTGGGGCAACCCATGAGTACAGCGGCGTACGGGTGAGTAACACGTGGGTAATCTACCTTCTAGTGGGGAATAACCCTGGGAAACCGGGGCTAATACCGCATAAGCCTGGAAAGGGAAAGCGAGCAATCGCGCTGGAAGAGGAGCCCGCGGCCGATTAGCTAGTTGGTGAGGTAATGGCTCACCAAGGCGACGATCGGTAGCCGGCCTGAGAGGGCACACGGCCACACTGGCACTGAAACACGGGCCAGACTCCTACGGGAGGCAGCAGTGGGGAATCTTGCACAATGGAGGCAACTCTGATGCAGCGACGCCGCGTGAGCGATGAAGCCCTTCGGGGTGTAAAGCTCTTTCGGCAGGAACGATAATGACGGTACCTGAAGAAGAAGCTGCGGCTAACTACGTGCCAGCAGCCGCGGTAATACGTAGGCAGCGAGCGTTGTTCGGAATTACTGGGCGTAAAGAGTGTGTAGGCGGTGCTCTAAGTTCGGTGTGAAATCTCCCGGCTTAACTGGGAGGGTGCGCCGGAAACTGGAATGCTCGAGCGTGGGAGAGGAAAGCGGAATTCCTGGTGTAGCGGTGAAATGCGTAGATATCAGGAGGAACACCTGCGGTGTAGACGGCTTTCTGGACCATTGCTGACGCTGAGACACGAAAGCGTGGGTAGCAAACAGGATTAGATACCCTGGTAGTCCACGCCCTAAACGATGCATACTTGGTGTCGGCCATTCAGTTGGTCGGTGCCGGAGCTAACGCGTTAAGTATGCCGCCTGGGGAGTACGGTCGCAAGGCTGAAACTCAAAGGAATTGACGGGGGCCCGCACAAGCGGTGGAGCATGTGGTTTAATTCGACGCAACGCGAAGAACCTTACCTGGGCTCGAACGGCTGCAGACCGGTGGTAGAAATGCCGCCTTCCCCGCAAGGGGCTGTAGTCGAGGTGCTGCATGGCTGTCGTCAGCTCGTGTCGTGAGATGTTGGGTTAAGTCCCGCAACGAGCGCAACCCTTGTCCTGTGTTGCAACTCCCTAAAAAGAGGCACTCTCAGGAGACCGCCAGCGATAAGCTGGAGGAAGGTGGGGATGACGTCAAGTCATCATGGCCTTTATGTCCAGGGCTACACACGTGCTACAATGGACGGTACAAAGCGCTGCCAACCCGTGAGGGGGAGCTAATCGCAAAAAACCGTTCTCAGTTCGGATTGCAGGCTGCAACTCGCCTGCATGAAGCTGGAATCGCTAGTAATGGCGTATCAGAACGACGCCGTGAATACGTTCCCGGGCCTTGTACACACCGCCCGTCACATCACGAAAGTGGATTGTACTAGAAGCTCGCGCGCCAACTCGCAAGAGGGGCAGCGGTCCAAGGTATGATTCATGATTGGGGTGAAGTCGTAACAAGGTAGCCGTAGGAGAACCTGCGGCTGGATCACCTCCTTTCTAAGAGAGAAAGTGGCTGGAGTTACCGAATCGGTGCAAACCGCGCCGCGACCGCAAGGGTACTGACTAGTAAGTGATCAGCCTTTCCAGTCCACGTTTGAGTCTTCGCCTCGCTGAGAGGCGCGGGCTCATTCCAAAACCGTTCCGGATTCTCCACTCAAGAGTTTGAAAGTTATTTCTGGTTGCTGGTGCTGGTCACTGGCAGCCTGCGTCCAATCGGCCTCGATACATTTTGCTAACCGCGTCGGGCTCGGCTTGACGACGGGCCTGTAGCTCAGGTGGTTAGAGCGCACCCCTGATAAGGGTGAGGTCGGTAGTTCGAGTCTACCCAGGCCCACCAACGTTCTGGGGAAAGACGCGGAATCATAGCGAGGGGCTGTAGCTCAGCTGGGAGAGCGCCTGATTTGCATTCAGGAGGTCGCCGGTTCGATCCCGACCAGCTCCACCAGTTTTTGAGTCGCACCCCGGCGCGTTGGCCGTAAGGCCAGAGCGCAATCAAGGTGACGGTGAGGTCGGTGGTGCGTAGGCCATTCGAGTCTACCCAGGCCCACCAAAGTTGAAAATCAGAAGCAAGCTTCCGCGAGGCGGCGGTTTGCTCCTGATGTTCGGCTGAATGTCAGACAAGGTTCTTTGAAAATTGAATAGTAATTGACGGGCAACTACAAGTTGCAATCGCTGGCAAGAAACCAATTATTTGTCAGCGGCGCCGCCCGGGTTTTGATGTTGTAACCGAGCCGCGACCGTAAGGGAGCGGGGAAGTTCGACGGAAAGAACTCGGGGCGAATGGAGAAACTCAGAACGTAGAGTTAATTTTATGGTCAAGCTACTAAGAGCATGCGTGTGGATGCCTTGGCGCAAGTAGGCGATGAAGGACGTGGCTAGCTGCGATAAGCCTCGGGGAGATGCAAGCAATCTATTATCCGGGGATGTCCGAATGGGGAAACCCAAGCCAGGTAACTGGCTTACCATCCGATGAATCCATAGTCGGCTGGAGCGAACGGGGGGAAGTGAACCATCTCAGTACCCCTAGGAAGAGAAAACAACAGTGATTCCGATAGTAGTGGCGAGCGAACTCGGAAAAGCCTAAACCTCGTGATTCGAAAGGAGAACGGGGGGTTGCAGGACCACAAAGAATTTAGTATCGGTTCGAGCTTTTGAGAGGAAGCTTTCTCCGGAGGCGGTTCTTAATTCTAAAGAGGTTATAGGAAAGTGTTAGGAGAACGGTTTGGAAAGGCCGGCCAAAGAGGGTGACAGCCCCGTATTCGAAAATGCAATCTTAGCTTCAAGTGGTTCCTAAGTACCGCGGGACACGGGAAACCTTGCGGGAATCTGCCGGGACCATCCGGCAAGGCTAAATACTCACTTGCGACCGATAGTGAACTAGTACCGTGAGGGAAAGGTGAAAAGAACCCCTGTGAGGGGAGTGAAATAGTACCTGAAACCGCATGCTTACAAGCAGTGGGAGGACTATGGCCGCCGCAAGGCGGCAATGTCTGACCTCGTGCCTATTGAATAATGAGCTGGCTAGTTAGTCTCAGTGGCGAGGTTAAGCGAAAGCGAGCCGTAGCGAAAGCGAGTCTGAATAGGGCGTTCAGTCGCTGGGATTAGACGCGAAGCGGGATGATCTACCCTTGGCCAGGATGAAATCCGTGTAACAGCGGATGGAGGTCCGAACCAGTGTTGGTTGAAAACAGCTTGGATGAGCTGAGGGTAGGGGTGAAAGGCTAATCAAATTCCGTGATAGCTCGTTCTCTCCGAAATAGCTTTAGGGCTAGCCTCGTATGGTCCGTCACGGTGGTAGAGAACTGATTGAACTAGGGGCCTTTCCAGGTTACCGAATTCAGCCAAACTGCGAATGCCGTGAACGAGTAATACGGGAGTCAGACGGTCAGGGCTAAGCTTGATCGTCAAAAGGGAAAGAGCCCAGACCATCAACTAAGGCCCCCAAGTACATGCTAAGTGGGAAAGGAAGTCGAGTTCCTCAGACAGCCAGGAGGTTGGCTTAGAAGCAGCCATCCTTTAAAGAAAGCGTAATAGCTCACTGGTCGAGGGATTCGGTGCCGACAATCCAACGGGGCTCAAGCATGTCGCCGAAGTTATGGACCCATTGGGGTGGTAGGAGAGCGTTCCTAGCGAGATGAAGGTATACCGAGAGGAGTGCTGGATTGCTAGGAAGTGACTCTGCCAGCATAAGTAGCGAAAAGCCAGGTGGGAACCCTGGCCGCCGAAAGTCTAAGGATTCCTGAGAAAGGTTAATCCGCTCAGGGTTAGTCGGGGCCTAAGGTGAGGCCGAAAGGCGTAACTGATGGACACGCGGTTAATATTCCGCGACTACGTTTGTTCGATAAAGACCGATGGGGGGACGCACCGCGTAAGCGAGATCCGGAGTGGCAAATCCGCCGGGTCGTGTGCCAGGAAAAGCCTCTAAGGAGAATAAATGTACCCGTACCACAAACCGACACAGGTGGACGAGATGAGTATTCTAAGGCGCTCGGGTGATGGAGTTGCGAAGGAACTAGGCAAATTAACCCCGTAACTTCGGGAGAAGGGGTGCCCACTTTCGAGTGGGCCGCAGTGAATAGCGTCAGGCGACTGTTTAACAAAAACACAGGTCTCTGCAAAGTCACAAAAACGACGTATAGGGGCTGACGCCTGCCCGGTGCCGGAAGGTTAAAGGGAGAGGTTATCCCGCCTCTCACAGAGCCAGAATTTGTTCTACACGTACGTATTGCGAAATGGGAGAACGTCGCGGCTGTATATCGGTTTCAGTGGAAACTTAAAGCAGCGCGTGCTGAGTCACCAAGAACGCGATCCAGCATGGGCATTGGTTTATTACGAAGCATACGTTTCGGAAACCGATGCACGCCAGCGGGAGAGCGATCTTAAGCAATACGGATCGGCGTGGAGATTTCTGAAGAAGCGGATTCAGAAGAGTCTGGAGCTGAGAGAGGCGGGAGAAGCTTTGAACTGAAGCCCCGGTGAACGGCGGCCGTAACTATAACGGTCCTAAGGTAGCGAAATTCCTTGTCGGGTAAGTTCCGACCTGCACGAATGGCGTAACGATCTGACGACTGTCGGCGCGCTCCGCCCGGCGAACTTGTGGTTCCGGTGAAGACGCCGGATGCCCGCCACTAGACGGAAAGACCCCGTGCACCTTTACTATACCTTTGCAATGAACTATGGTGCGGTCTGCGCAGCATAGGTGGGAGGCTTTGAACCCAGGCTTTCGGGCTTGGGGGAGCCAACGGTGAGATACCACCCTGATCGTTCTGTGGTTCTAACTTCCTCCCGTTATCCGGGAGAAGGACATTGCAAGGCGGGTAGTTTGACTGGGGCGGTCGCCTCCTAAATTGTAACGGAGGCGCTCGAAGCTTGGTTCACGCTGTTTGGAAATCAGCGGTCGAGTGCAAAGGCATAAACCAGGTTGACTGCAAGACCTACAAGTCAAGCAGGTGGGAAACCAGGACTTAGTGATCCGGTGGTTCTGCATGGAAGGGCCATCGCTCAACGGATAAAAGGTACGCCGGGGATAACAGGCTGATCGGAGTCAAGAGTTCACATCGACGCTCCGGTTTGGCACCTCGATGTCGGTTCATCGCATCCTGGGGGTGTAGAAGCTCCCAAGGGTTAGGCTGTTCGCCTATTAAAGCGGTACGTGAACTGGGTTCAGAACGTCGCGAGACAGTTCGGTCCCTATCTGTGGTGGGCGTAGGAGATTTGAGGGGGCTTGCTCTTAGTACGAGAGGACCGGAGTGAACAGACCTCTTGTGATTCAGTTGTCATATCAAATTGGCACAGCTGAGTAGCGAAGTCTGGTCAGGATAAGTGCTGAATGCATATAAGTACGAAACCTTCCCCAAGATGAGATCTCCCTGAAGAGCCGTGAAAGACGATCACGTTGATAGGACGGATGTGTAAGCGCAGTAATGCGTTGAGCTGACCGTTACTAATAGCTCGTTCGGCTTGACCATAAAATTTACTCTACTGTTTGAGTAGCGCACAGGGTGAAATTCGCCCGTTGTACGCGGAAAAGTGAGCAACTGTTGTTGCCGTCGATTACTATTCAACCCTTCTAACCAGGAAAGTTCTTCTGGCTCAAACCCAGAATCCCTTTTCGGGTGATCCAAGCGAGAGGGTCCCACCCGTTCCCATCCCGAACACGGAAGTTAAGCCTCTCAGCCCCGATGGTACTGCATGCGCGAGTGTGTGGGAGAGTAGGAAGTCGCCCGATTAATATCAAGTAAAAACCCCGGCTGGTCACAAACCGCCGGGGTTTTGTGTCTACAAGATGCGGGATTTTTCAGGAAATTATGCCCGCCCTTTTAGAAAAGACTCCAACCATGGACCTGCACAGAATGATCGCCGAACTTCAGGCCGAACGTGAGCGTCTGGAGCAGGCCATCATGGCACTCGAACAGCTCTCGGCTACCAAGGCGCGCAAGCGTGGACGGCCACCGAAGTTTCCGCGCGAGCGGGGAGCCGACCAGCCGGCTCCGGCCCTGGACGATAGGCCAGATGCAAAGTCGGCCTGACGATCAGCTGATGGCCAGATAGCGCAGGCCGCTGCGGGCCAGCCGATCTCGCGATCCAATGCGTGCCGGCCATCCAGGAGCAGGGGAGAACGCATTTTCCCCGCGATCTTGGCCCAATCGAGCTCGCGGTAGTCATTCCATTCGGTAACCAGCACCAGCGCATCGCAGCCCTCGGCTGTATCGTAGGCGGTCTCGCCCAATGTTATCGGCATGTCGGCGTGCTCGCGCCGGAATCGCTCGCGCGCGATCGGATCGTGAGCTTTCACGCGCACGCCGCGATCGATAAGCTTCTGTGCAATTTCGACGGCCGGTGCTTCGCGCAAATCATCCGTATTGGGCTTAAATGCCAGACCGAGCAGTCCGATAGTCCGGCCCTTTAGAATCTTGAGCTCGCTCAGCAACTTCTCCACCACGCGGTCGCGCTGGCGCTCATTTATCTTCCTGGCCGCCTCGACGATGGGCAGATGAAGGCCGTACTCGCCCGCCGTTGCCACCAGGGCCGCAGTGTCCTTGCCGAAGCAGGAGCCGCCCCATCCGATACCCGCGCTCAGGAACCGGGTTCCGATTCTCGAGTCGAGTCCGATGCCCCGCGCCACTTCGGATATATCCGCGCCGACGCGTTCGCCCAACAGGCCAATCTCATTGATAAAGCTGATCTTAAGGGCGAGGAACGCATTGGCCGCATACTTGATCAGCTCCGCCGAAGCGAGATCGGTAGAAACCAGCGGCACGGCACTTACGGTATCCGGACGCGGAAGGTAGGTCGGAGCTGCGAACGTCTGGTCCAGAATCGGGCGATACAAAGTATACAGGACTTCCAGGGCACGTGCTTCGTCGGCACCGATGACGATCCGGTCCGGATACAAGCTGTCGTGTAAAGCCGAGCCCTCACGCAGGAACTCCGGATTTGACGCCACGGCAAACTCCGGACAATCTTGCCCATGCCTTTGCTCGCAGGCTTCGCGCAACAGCGAGCCAACCCAATTTCCGCTGCCGATCGGCACCGTCGATTTGTTCACCACGACGGTGAAGCCGCCGTTCATATGCTGACCGATACACCTGGCCGCTTGCGACAGGTATTCCAGGTTGGGGGCGCCTGAGGGCGTCGGCGGAGTTCCGACCGCAATGAAGACCAGTTCCGCCTGGGGAATGGCCTCCGCGTAACTGGTTGTAAAACGGATATGATCCGCAGCCTCTTCGAACAGTTCTCCCAAAGAGGGCTCGTAAATCGGGATCTTCCCGGCACGCAACTGCTCAATCTTTGGACGTGTCGGTGTCGAGACAAGATACTTCGTGTCCGACGTACGCCAGGCACACTCCCGTCGTGAGACCGACGTAGCCGGTCCCGATAATCGCTACACGCATATGTCTCCTAAGTAACAGCCAGGCAACGCACTGCGCCGCCACTGGTAAGGTCAGCGGAGTTTAGTCTTCCTAATGCCGACAAGCGCAGCTTGGCTGCCCGGCCAGTTGGATTCCCGAGTAAATGTCGATCATAGCGCACGCAGCGGTCCACTTAACATTCCCCTGCATGGGAAGATGGGTAGTAAGTGATCGAGATTCTGAACCCCACCGCCTCCGCCGCTCGAACCCGAGATGTCATCTTTGACTTCGATGGGACTCTATCGCTCATCAGATCCGGCTGGGTCACAGTGATGATTCCGATGTGCATTGAGCAGCTCTCGGCGACCGGAACGCGAGAGAGCGAGGCGGAGCTTCAGGCCATTGTCGAGGAGTTCGTCTGGCGTTTGACCGGCAAAGAAACGATCTATCAGATGATGGCCTTGGCGGAAGCGGTTCGAGAGCGCGGCGGCACACCTCTTGAAGCGCGGCTTTACAAACGGATGTATCTGGATCGTCTCTGGATGAAGATCCGGAGCCGGATCGACGATTTGAGGGACGGGCGTGTCCCACCGGAACACTATCTGGTTCCGGGATCCCGGGCTCTGCTCGAATCTCTGGTCGAGCGGGGAGTCCGGCTGTACCTCGCCAGCGGTACCGATCACGAAGACGTGGAGCGCGAGGCAGCGCTTCTCGGAATAGCGCGCTACTTCGATGGCGGTATTTTCGGCGCCCGAGAGGACCTTCAGAGCTTCTCGAAGGCGCTGCTGGTAAAGCAGATCCTGGCCCGGGCCCACGCCGCGCCGGACGAGCTGCTGGTGTTCGGCGACGGCTATGTCGAAATTGAGGAAGTGAAGAAGGCCGGGGGCGTCGCTGTCGGGGTGGCAACCTCTGAGCCGGATTGCGATCGCATCGACGCGTGGAAACGGAAGCGCTTGGCTGAGGCTGGGGCCGATTATGTCGTCCCTCATTATTTACAACTGGAGCAATTGACCGCCACCCTCTGGAAAACCCCAGTGCTGCAATCGATTTGACCGCGCTCTAGTAGATGTACTAGGATATGGCGGAAGTACTGGCGACGTCGTACCAGGGAGGTTCAGGGTTTAAATGTCAGCTTCAGCAACCGCTACCCAAACTGCGCTTCCGAAACTGCTTCTCGGCGATGACCATCAGCTCATCCTAGATGCGCTCGGAGCGATGATGAAGAACGAATTCAACGTCCTTTCCGTTGACAATAGTCAGGCCTTCATTACCGCTGTCGAGAATTTCCGGCCGGATGTCGCAATTCTCGATGTAAGCATGCCTGGCGGAGACGGCTTTATTACGGCCCGCAAGGTGCTTGAGCGGCAGCCATCGTTGCCGATCGTTTTTCTGTCGATGTATTCGGACTCTAGTTACGTCGACCAGGCTGCGCAGGTGGGTGCCCGTGCCTACCTATCGAAGAAGTTACCGGCCCAGGAGTTGATATCGGCGATTCATACGGTTTTGGAAGGCGGCACATTGCTGAATCCATCGCAGCAGGACAGCCCCAGGATATCAGCAGGCAAAGGCGATCTCACCGGACGCCAGCGCGAGGTCCTGCGCCTGATTGCGCTGGGCTGCAGTGCCAAGGACATCGCGAACCAGTTAGATATATCGGTTCGTACGGCCGAATTTCACCGCGCCGCGATCATGCAGCGGCTGAACCTGCACTCGACCGCGCAGATGACCCGTTACGCGATTGCCAACAACATTGCGTGAACCCGCCCTTAGTTGATGACGGGCAGCGGACTGGTGCGCGGGCTGTCGGGAAGCCGGACCGTTTGCGAGGCTTTGGGCGAAACCAAAACGGCGCGTTCCAGTTTGGCGCGGTAATCGGCAGCCAGGGCGGTGAACGCCGCCAAGGCTTCGGCTTCCGTTCGGAAGCTGCATTCCTCCCATTCGCCGCAGATTTGGATTTTCAGTAACCAACGATTCAAGCCTGTTATTTCTCCCCCGGGACTTGTAGTTGTACCGGGTTCAGTCCTACGGACAGGTTCGACGCGGAAACAGCCTCGTTGCTGCTGCGAGAAGGGCACAACTGATTTCATTGTGGCGGCAAGCGTGCGCCGTTAGAAGATCGGAAATATTCAGATATTCGAACTACTGGCACCGTCGCATTAAGTCTGCAGTCTGGTCGCCGCAATGTCCCCATTTTCCTCGTTAAATGGAGTAACGGCTATGCGCCTCGAAAATCAAATCTGCGGAGGCATTGTGAAGCTTACCGTCCTGACTATGCATGTGACAGCGATTACCTTTGCCGGTTCGTGTGTGCCGGTCCCCAGCCTTTGCTCGGGCAAGATGCGAACCAAAAGATGGACAGCGGCAGCGCGAAGATGCTGAAGTCTTCCGACGCCGCGTTTGCGATGAAGGCTGCGCAGGGCGGGGTGGCCGAAGTGAAACTGGGCCGGCTAGCGACGGAAAAGGCGGCCGACGCGGATGTGAAGGCGTTCGGCCAGCACATGGTGGACGATCACACCAAGGCAAACGACGATCTCAAGAATGTCGGGCAAAAGGAAAACATGACGTTGCCAGCCGACTTGGACGCCAAGGATCAGGCTCTCTATCAGAAGCTTAACGGGGAATCCGGGAGCGCAATTCGACCATGATTACGTCAAAGCTATGGTGAAGGATCACGAGGAGGACGTGAAGGAGTTTCAGAAAGAGGCGAAGGCAGGGAAGAACCCTCAAATCAAGGATTTTGCCTCACGAACACTACCGGTTCTCGAAAGTCACCTCGACCAGATCAAATCCATTCAGTCCAAGACGGGTCAACGTAAGACGGAATCATCAAAGTAGGGGCACAGAATGAAATACAGGGTCATCTTTCGTGAACGTTCCGACTTGAAAGGGGAGAGAGCAGACAATCCACCCAGCTTCTTGATACCGGAACTCGACGACGAAACCGTTCTTGACGAGCAGTTCGTGGGAAGGTTTACTCCGGACGCGATCCACTCATCCGATGTCATGGAGGAAGACGACGCATTTTTGAGTATCACTCCTGAGATATGGGAGTACGACGTTGCCGAGGGGCGCGATGAAGATTTCATCAACGCACTGCGGAATTCGGGAATGGTGATGGAATTCGAGCAACTGGACTCGGATGAAGACACCGGCGCCGCGGCGGCGGGTGTGTGAAGCAGAATTAACTGATCGCAAGTCAACTCATTTTTTCTTTCCTCGTTCGGATGAGTGAAGCAAGGGCGAGCCCAAGCTGAAGATAAGGGGAACAGAAAATGAAACGACTTGCAGTGAGTTCAATCATTTTTGGAATGCTCGCGGTATCGAGCTTCGCACAAGCGGGCGCGCGGCGCGAGAATCAGCAGGACCGGATCGCACAAGGCGTGAACTCGGGGCAGTTGACGCCAAGGGAGTCCGCAAACCTCGAGAACAAGGAGCGGGCAGTCAATGGCGAGATCAGAGCCGACCGCAACGCAAACGGCGGCAAACTGACGGGCACCGAGAAAAAGCAGATCAACCGCCAACAAAATCGGCTGAGTAATCAAATCTACAACGACAAGCACAATGCATCGAAGGATCACTTCGGCAACAGCGAAGTGGGGCGTCGCGAAGAGAACCAGCAGGATCGGATTGCTCAGGGGATCAAGTCCGGAAAGCTAACGGCCGGGCAAACCGCGAATCTCGAGAACCGGGAAGCGGGCATAAAGCAGGAAGTGAAAGCCGACCGCAGCGCAAATGGCGGCAAGCTAACGGCGGCAGAACGCGGACAGGTGAACCGGCAGCAAAACAAAGTGAGCCGCAGCATCTATCACGCCAAGCACAATTAGAATCGGTTTAGATTAGGTGTGGGCGGGGTGCGGGGACTGTTGAGCGCCGATTGGCAATCGGCTCGCAGATTCCATTCCGCCCGTCATTGAGATCCCTAACGGACGCCGAGCGCGAACGTTTCCTCTTTATTCGGACCGTAACGATAACACAGGGTCAATATGGATTACTCGCCAGATCGGAATCAACGAGGCGCCGAGGGCAAACAGTACGAGAGCGAACGATACTGCTGCGAAGGTTGGTAGATCAAGCGGGCTTGTATCGTAAAGCAAAGCAGAGATTGTCTTGGCGACAGAGCGACGCGACTAGGCCGATGATAACCCCGTACCGGACAGTCGCAGACAATGCCGCACGACCAAGCCAAGAATGTCCCCGGTTTTGCCCCAAGCGCAACGCGCAGACCAAACTCCTGCATACGTTGCGCAGCGTTGTAGGCAAGCAGGCCGCCGATTCCGAGCGTTGCAAGCAACATTGCGGCGACAGCAAAACAGGTCAACAGCCACGTTCGGAAGCGCTCCGCGGATAATGATTCACCGAGGGTTTCATCGAGTGTTTCGATGCGGCCGGCTGCAAGATTCGGGTTGACCTGCGGTACCTGTTGGCGTATCGCTTTGGCCACTGAAAGTGGATTTCCGAGGTACGGACGATCACCTCCATCGCATTCACCCAGTCGGCTGGAGTTGTAAACACCGCCAGGCGTGGCGATTTGCTTGTCAGTTGTGCCTTTACGTCCGCGACGACGCCTACCACAGTCAGCCACGGCTCGTCGTTCTTCGGATCGTCAACCCCAAACTTGATATGCCTGCCAATCGGATTTTGATCCGGCCACATTCGCTTCGCCAAGCCCTCGGAGATCACCGCAACGTGTGACTTCCCCACGTAGTCGTCCGGCTCGAGGAGACGTCCTTCGACCAGCCGCACGCCGAGCGCACGCAGAACGTTGCCGAGGCAGAAAAGCGTGTCTGCCCGTTCCGTATGGCGGGCGTGACCTTCGGCTGTGAGAAGCACGTTGGAGCTCGAACTCATCGGAGATCCGAGATCGCTCCGGTTTGCCGAACACCCGGCAAGGCTGCGACTCGTGCAAGCAAGCGATCGAACAGGCTCCTGATCTGAACCGGTGTTTTGTAAGTGGCATCCGGAAGAGTGATGCGCATGCTGATGGCATGCTCGGCTCGAAACCGGGGTTGGTTTCGTTTGCGTTTACAAAACTGCGCAGCAGCAGCCCGGCCGTGGTCAGCAAAACGAAAGCAAGACTGAATTGCACGATAACGGCGCCCGACATGAGTAGCCGTTCCCGTTTGCCCTGTGTGCTTGTTCGCCCTTCGCCGTGCAACTGAGTTGCAGCAATCGTACGCATTGTGTTCACAAACGGCACCATAGAAAAGATGACGGCGTAATCAGGCTGACTGCCCACGAAAGCCGTCATCCGCCAGTTCAAACCAATTTCATTGACTCGCGGCAGAGTGTCCGGAGCAAAGTGAATCAACAGAGGCAACGTCCAGTAGGCGAGACATAAGCCGGCCGCGCCGCCCGGCCGAGAGCAGCAGGCCTTCGGTCAAGGTCTGCCGTGTGAGACGCCAAAACCCGCACCGAGAGCGCTCGTACCGCAAATTCCCTTCGGCGTGCGGCCATGCGGCAAACATCAGGTTTGCCACGTCCGTACACCCGATCAGCAGGACGATTCCCACCGCCGCCAGCAACAGTATCAATGGCCGCTGCACATTCCCTGCAAACTCTTCACGAAAAGGAATCACCTGCGCTTCCAGTGAGAAGTTCGGAAGATGCTGCAGCATCTGCTTTATTGCAGCCGGATAATTCTGCGGCGAGGCGTTTGATCAAAGCCCGAACTTCCGCATTTGCTTGTTGGACTGTAACAGCCGGCCGCAAGCGGCCGATCATACTTAATCGAAATCGCTAACCGTCTGTTTCCTGTCTTCGTTGCTCCAGGAGACGGGAACAAACAGTTCAGCAGGATCGCCGTTGAAGCGTGAGCCGCGTATCGGAAAAGAGAATGATTGGGGCATGACCCCGATAACTTGGTAGGCGATCCGATCGAGAAGAATCGTTCGGCCAAGGGCGCGTAGCGGTGTCCCGAAACAGTTCGAGCGAGGCCGTTGCTCAACACGATAACCGCGCCGCGTGATCGTCTTCGTAAGGCGTGAAGACCCGGCCCACGGCCGGCGAGGCTTGAAGAACTCGAAACAGTGACGCCGAGACGCGCGCGCCCTGTATGCGCCGCGGCTGGCTAACACCCGCGATTTCATACTCCTGGTCCGGTAGACTCCCGTGGACGCAAAGGATCGGCTGTTTGCCGAAACGAACAGGTAATCAGCGCAGGAAAAGGGCATGGCAGGAAACCCAGGGCGGGAACGCCTTCCGTGACCGAGACCAGCCGGTCCTGGTGCGGAAAAGGTAGGGGACGGAACAGCACGGTGTCAACGACTGAGAAAATAGCAGCATTCAGACCGATGCAAAATGCCAAAGCCGCGACAATGGCAAGCGTAAACAAGGGCGTCTTACGCAGTGTGCGGAATGCAAATTGTAAGTCGCCACGGTCGCCTGCACGCATCGCAGACCACGAGCATTCGGCGAATCCGTTTCTTTCATCGCCATTCGAAAACAAGATCACTCGTGTGCAAGTTAGTAACCAACGGCCCCATCCGCGCCCTTTGCGCTCCAAAGGGCACGACACCATAGGCAGCCGAGGTCTTGTTTTCTTCTGTATCCTGCATTGGTTCGAGTCCTGCCGCACCATACGACGATGCGCTACAAGCTCCTGAGAGGATGTCCATCTGTGGACAGTGTGTCCCGTAACAAGACGGGCATGACTTGGGACGTTCGCTTGCAGCACGAACCTGTCAGGCGGCGGTCGGTTTTCATCACGGGTCCTGACCGCCTCTACGCCATTTTCCGCGCCCAGAGCCAGTTGAGCAGAGGCGAGCGCGAAGGTTACAGCGAGAATCATGGCCTGACTGAAATCCACTTGCGTGATCAGTGCCACGCAGATGATCACGCCTGAGATGGCAAATACCGGTCCAGCGGGGAGCCGAAGGCGTGCCTGGCCGGGCTGCTTTCGGCGCAAGACGGGCAGAGCCGCGCAGACAGCGCCATCGTCCAGTAACCGAGCCACAGCAGAAAGGGTGAGGTTCCACTCGAAGCGGCCAATAACGGCAAAGGCCCAGAGGCATAAGGTCCAGGCAAACAGGGCAACATAGGGAGTTCGGAAGCGCGAGTGGACGAAGCCAAAGAAGCAGGGAAGGTCACCTTGTTCGGCTAAGGCAAAAGCGACTCGTGGCATGCCAAGAACTTTTGCGCTTATTATTCCGTAGACCGACGTGATGGCGGCAATGGAAACCAGCTCCGCGCCGGTGGGACCGGCGAAGATGCGAGCGACTTCGGCGAGCGGGCGAGCGCTATGAGCTGGATCTGGCAGGATGGAGACCACAACCCAGACGATGAATGCGTATGGCGCCGGTGCATTGAGACCACTCCCACGATAAGCGCTATGGGAGCGTCGCGCCGCGGGTCTTTCGCTTCGCTCATGGGAGCGAGCGCGGATTCAAAACCACCAATTCCGTAAAACAAGATCAGCACGGCCTTGAACCAAGCCCTAGCCGGGATCGCCGGCGATGGGATCGCGGCGTGGCTGCGGCCAAGAAGCAGAATGACTCCTATGCCGACAACCGCCAGCAAGGGCAGGATCTTGGCGATGGTGAGGATATTGTTGACGCGCGTGCCGGCCTTTATGCCGTAGAAGTTTATACAAGCGAGAACCCCGATGAGCAAGCTGATCAGCAGAAAGCGCGTAAGAGAGCTGGTGGCATCGGGCCAGAACTCCCCGAGGTACGCCATGAGCACGTTGACGTTTGCGGCCTGCGCTGCGATCTGAGCGAGCCAGAGCATCCAGGCAGTTTGCACGCCTACGGCGCGGCCGAATGCGACACGGGTGTAGAGATACGGGCCGCCAGCACCGGCAAAGCGCGATGAAACTTCCGCAAAGCAAGCAATGATGATGCCCACGGCAAGCCCCGCCAGCAGCACGGCGAAGGGGCTCCAACGGCCGGTCTGCGCCGCAACCGAGGAGGGAAATCCGAACACGCCGCCGCCAATCGTGGAGTTAAGGACGAGCGCGATCAGGCTCCAGCGGCCGATGGCGCGGACGAGCCGTGCAGATGAGGGGTCCGGCGCCCTGCGATTGAACAGGGGAGTCGAGCACGGGGTTTGTTTGTATCACAACGGGAGAGGCTATTGACGACGGTAGGTGCTTGATTGGAAGCTAATCTGCGGCCGGAACAACTGCGCAGCCCACCCTCCACGAATCGCGAAGGATGGGCCGCGACGGTGGTGACAAAAACCAATAGCTACGCAGATTGGGCTTGTTTACGTTGGTTGCGCATCTGCCCCATAAACTGGCGCATCGCGGCGATCTGGCCCGGGGAGCGTTTCTCCGACCAAGCTTCGAAGCGTTTAGCGGCATTTTCCATGTGGACTAGAAAATGCGGATTCTTCCATGCGTCGCGGCTCTG
>CAWJFN010000008.1:0-287941 GCA_963842195.1 uncultured Acidobacteriaceae bacterium | reverse complement strand
AGCGCCCGCTGGAGCACGAGGGCGCCGATCAGCGCGGCGAGCAGGATCGCGAGCAGGACGACGACGACGATCGGCACGAGGATGAGGCCGATCTGCTTCTTGACCTGCGCGGTCGCTTCCCCGACGAAGACGTTGGTCGCAGGTGCAGCGGTGAAGCGATACTCGCCGTAGCCCGGCACCGTCACGGTGAAGATGCTGTCGTCGTGCCCGCCCGGGGCCGTATCTGCCATCGCCTGGATGGGCTTCACGGCCGCAGCGGACAAGGCCTTGGAGGTGGTGCCGGTGACGTGCAGCGCGACAAAGGACCCGGCGCCCGAGTACCCCGCCACGATGACCGTCTGGTCCTGGAACCGCGGATTGGCTTGGTCGTCGCCGTTCTGATGCAGGTACTGCGCGACGCTCTGCGCTGCGGTCTGCAGCTGGAGGTCGAACTGGCTCGAGTAGATGCGGGACAGCACGAGCACCATGACGCCACCGATGACCACGCTGGTGACGGCGACGAGCGCGACCATCAGCGCGATCAGCCGCGTGCGCAGCGTCCAGTTCGAGGGCTTCATAGAGGGTTCCGTATGACGGCTCGAGCCGTCAGTCCGCCGGCTTGAGCACGTAGCCCGGCGCCGCGCATGGTGTGGATCATCGGCGCGCGGCCGGCGTCGATCTTCTTGCGCAGGTAGGAGATGTAGAGCTCGACGACGTTGGCCTGGCCGCCGAAGTCGTAGTTCCAGACCCGGTCGAGGATCTGCGCCTTGCGACAGCACCCGGCGCGGGTTGCGCATCAGGTAGCGCAGCAGCTCGAACTCGGTCGCGGTCAGCTCGATCGCGTCGCCGCCGCGGGTCACCTCGTGGCTGTCCTCGTCCAGCGTGAGGTCGCCGACGACCAGCACCGAGTCGTCGTGCGTCGTCGCGACGGCGCCGCGCCGGCGCAGCAGGCCGCGCAGCCGGGCGACGACCTCCTCGAGGCTGAACGGCTTGGTGACGTAGTCGTCGCCGCCGGCGGTGAGCCCGGCGATGCGGTCCTCGACGCGCGTCCTTCGCCGTGAGGAACAGCACCGGCACGTCGGGCTGTCCGGCGCGCATGCCGGCGCAGCACCTCGAGGCCGTCGATGTCCGGCAGCATCACGTCGAGCACGACGGCGTCCGGCCGGAACTCGCGCGCAGCGCGACAGCGCGTCAGCCCGTCGTGCGGCGGTGCGCACGTCCCAGCCCTCGTAGCGCAGGGCCATCGACAGCAGCTCGGCGAGCGGCGGCTCGTCGTCGACGACCAGCACGCGGACCGGGCGTGCCGTCGGGACGGGTCAGCGGCGCGCGGGAGGCGGGCGAGTCGGAGCTGATGCCGGGTCGAGTGGTGGTCACGGATCCCAGTATCGAGGTTTTCCTATGAGCGCGATATGCGCCGTCGAGGAGAGACCCGGGGAACGGCTCATGGACGGGTCGGACCGGACGCTGAGGAGCAGGAAGAACTCGCCCGTGAAGCCGGGGGATCCGGCCACATCCGGAGCTCCATCGGAGATCTCTTGGTGTCGCGCATATGTCCCGCCAAGAGCCCGGCCATAGTTTGCGACGCCGTGTTCGGAACCTATCTGCGCCGCGAGCTGGTCAACCGGCGGCGGCAGACGCTGATCGTCGCCATCGGCATGGCGCTCGCGATCGCCCTCGTCCTCGTCGTCAACGCCGTCGCGGGAGGGGTGAAGACCGCCCAGGCGGTCGCGCTCCAGTCCGTGTACGGCGTCGGCACCGACATCACCGTGACCAAGGCCGCGACCACGGCGACGGCGGTCCGCAGCGCTTCCGTTTCGGATCCGGATCGGGCGCGGCGAGCGGCGGCACCCGCACCTTCAACCGGAACCGCCTCGCGGTCGAGCGCGGGGTGACGACGTTCGCCTCGACCGCCGTGGCGAAGGCGCAGCAGACCGCGGGCGTGAAGGCCGCCACCGGCGTGCTGAGCCTGAACGACACCAGCTTCACCGGGCAGATCCCGACCCAGCGCACCGGGGGCACGCGGCGGCTTCACGCCCGGCCCGACCCGCCCGACCGGCGGCCCCGACGGCTCGGGTGGCAGTGCCTTCGGGGTCGATTCGTTCTCGGTGCTGGGCTATGACGCGGCGGGGCGCCATCGGTCCACTGACCGCCGCGACGCTGACGAGGGGCCGGGCTCTGAGCGCCTCCGACAGCGGCAAGGACGTAGCGGTGCTCGACAGCAGCTATGCCACCAGTGCGGGGGAGACGGTGGGCGGGACCATCTCGATCGGCGGCAAGTCGTTCACGATCGTCGGGATCGTGACGTCCACCGCGGCGACTGGATCATCCGCCGCCGACGCCTACATTCCACTCGACACCGCCCAGACCCTCGCCGGGCAGAGCGGGAAGATCTCCGACATCTACGTCCAGGCCGCCTCGGCGCCCAGACGCCGCAGCTCAAGACGGCGTTGCAGACCGCCCTCGGCCCCGGATGACCGTGAACACGGAGGCGGACCTGGCCTCGACCGTCACCGGATCGCTGGGGACGGCGGCGTCGCTGGCCGACTCGCTGGGGCTGTGGCTGTCGGTGCTCGTTCTCGCTGCGGCGTTCCTGATCGCCGTGCTCTTCACCGTGGCCGGGGTGACGCGCCGGACCCGGGAGCTGGGCACGTTGAAAGCGATCGGGTGGAGCAACCGGCGCATCGTCGGCCAGATCGCCGGGGAGTCCCTGGTGCAGGGTCTGATCGGTGGCGCCCTCGGCATCGTGCTCGGCCTCGCCGGGATCGCCGTCGTGAACCTCATCCATCCCGCCCTCACCGCGCGGACCGCCGCGGTCGCCCGCGCCGCCGGGAAGTCAGAGGCGCAGGCGGTGGTGGCGGAGGCGGCGGGAGTGGGCTGGGGCGTACCGCCGGCGGCGCCGCGCACGCGGCGGCACAGGTCGCACTTTCCTTGCCGATCACCGGCACCGTGATCGCCCTCGCCGTCGGCCTGGCCGTGCTCGGGGGGCTGATCGCCGGCGCGTTCGGTGGCTGGCGCGCCGCCGGCTCCGTCCCGCAGCAGCGCTTCGCGCCATCGCCTGACCGATCGAGAAGGAACACACCGCGTGTACACGCTCACGAACGTGCGAAGACCTACCGCCAGGATCCCGCACCGTGCAGGCCCTGTCCGAGTCACCCTGCAGATCAGTGACCGCGAGTTCGTGGCCGTCCAAGGACAGACCGGCGGGGGGAAGTCGACCCTGCTGCAACTGCTCGGCGCGCTCGACACGCCCACCAGCGGCTCCGTGCTCCTCGGCGACGAGGACCTCAGCCGGCTCGGGAACGCGCGCCTCGGCCAGTCCGTGCCAGCCAGATCGGGTTCGTCTTCCAGAGCTTCAACCTCATCCCCACCCTGACTGCGCTCGAGAACGTCGAAACCGCCCTCGCGCCCCTGCGCGTTCCCGCCGCATCCCGCCGAGACCGCGCGATGGCAGCACTCGAATCCGTGCGCCTCGGCGACCGGGCACCCACCTCCCCTCCGAGCTGTCCGGCGGGCAGCAGCAGCGGGTCGCGATCGCGCGAGCGTTGGTCAAGGAGCCCGGCGTGCTCCTGGCCGACGAACCCACCGGCGCCCTCGACGAGGACACCAGAGACGAGATCATCGGACCTGCTCGAAACCGTCTGGCGCGACCGAGCACTCACCCTCATCGTCGTCACCCACGACTCCTGGGTCGCCGCTCGAGCCCAACGCCGCCTCCACCTGAAGCAGGGCCGGCTGACCGAGAAGGTGGCCACCTGCGCCTGAGCCGCCGCACCTTCCGGCCCGGTGACCTGCTCGTAACAGGGCTGAATCATGCCACCGGTGGAATGGACGGCGCGGGTGACCGCCGCGGACCTCGCGGGAGGGCCACCATGACGCTTGACGACGAGGCCCCGGCTGCCGGCACCATGCGTGCCGCGCTGCTCGACCGGTTCGGGACGCAGCAGGCCTGCGGATCGGCATAGCGCCCGCGCCGACCCCCGGTGCTCTCCGAGGTGCTGGTCCGCGTGATGGCGGCCGGCGTCAACCCGCTCGACACCTCGACCCGCGCGGGCGACGGCGCGGCGGCGGGCGTCGCCGGCTTCCCCGCGGTGCTCGGCAGCGACTTCAGCGGCGTCGTCGTCGCGCGCCGTACGAGACCTTCGACCTGCAGCCGGGCGACGAGGTCTACGGGGTCAGCTCCGCGCCGCGCGGCTCCGGCAGCTTCGCGGAGCTCGTCGCGGTGCCGCCCCACCACCTCGCGGCGAAGCCGAAGGTGCTGACCCACGCGGAGGCCGCCGCCGTGCCGCTCGCCGCGCTGACCGCGTGGGGCGCGGTCGTCGAGCTCGCACGGGCGCATGGGGGTCAGCGGATCCTCGTGCACGCCGGGGCCGGCGGCGTGGGGCACTTCGCCGTGCAGATCGCCGCCTACTTCGGTGCGACGGTGATCGCCACGACGTCGGCCGGCAACGCGGAGTGGGTGCGCTCGCTCGGCGCATCCGAGGTCGTCGACTACCACGAGCGCCCGTTCGAGGAGGCGCTGCGTCCCGTGGACGTGGTGATCGACCTCGTCGGCGACCGGCACGACCACGTGGGGCCGCGGTCGTTGGCGGTGCTGCGGCCCGGCGGGCTGCTCGTGACGCTGCCGAGCACGGGCTGGCCCAGCCTGGCCGCCGACGCCGCAGCCGCCGGCGTGCGCGCGACGAAGTACCGGATGGTGCCGGACTCGGCGACGCTCACCGTGCTGACCCGGCTGGTCACCTCGGGGACCTGAAGGTGTCCGTGCAGGAGGTCTTCCCGTTCGAGTGCATCGCCGACGCCCAGCGCCTGCTCGAGTCCGGCCACGTGCGCGGCAAGGTCGTGGTGCAGGTCAGCGACTACTACTGCGCGCTCGAGCACGTCAGCAGGACGATTTCACTTCAGCAGGACGAGACCGGCGATCTCGTCCTGCTGAAGGGTTTTGGTCCTGCTGAAGTGCTCGGGGGCTCGGATGGGGGCGAGACGACTCGAGGCCGGCACCCCGTGCGGGATGCCGGCCTCGGAAGCCGATCCGGTGGACTCAAACCAGGGTGCCGACGTCCACGGGGATGCCCGGGCCGAAGGTCGTGGAGACCGAGGCCTTCTGGATGTACGCCCCTTGGCCGCGGCGGCTTGAGTCGGACGATCTCGTCGATGGCGGCCTTGAGGTTCTCGTTCAGCGCGTCCTGCGTGAAGCCGGACTTGCCGACGACGAGGTGCACGTTGGAGTGCTTGTCGGTGCGGAACTCGATGCGGCCACCCTTGATCTCGGAGACGGCGCCAGCCGCATCCGGGGTCACGGTGCCGGTGCGCGGGTTCGGCATGAGGCCACGCGGGCCGAGCACGCGGCCAGGCGGCCGACCTTGCCCATCATGTCGGGGGTCGCGACCGCGGCGTCGAACGACGTGTAGCCGCCCGCCACCTTGGCGATGAATTCGTCGCCACCGACCTCGTCGGCGCCGGCGGCGAGCCGCCTCGGCCGCCGGGCCGGTCGCGAACACGATCACGCGGGCCGTCTTGCCCGTGCCGTGCGGCAGGGAGACGGTGCCACGGACGATCTGGTCCGCCTTGCGCACGTCGACACCGAGCTTGAGGGCGACCTCGACGGTGGAGTCGAACCTCGCGGAGCCGGTCTCACGAGCGAGGGTCACGGCCTCCTCGGGGCTGTAGAACCGGCCGGGCTCGAGCTTCGCGGCTGCGGCGCGGTACGCCTTGCTGTGCTTCGTCATCGTTCCGCCTCCTACTGCTTGACCGTGATGCCCATCGACCGGGCGGTGCCGGCGATGATCTTGGCTGCGGCGTCGAGGTCGTTCGCGTTCAGGTCGGGCTGCTTGGTCTGCGCGATCTCGCGGACCTGGCCCGGCTAGCGCGGACCTTGTCGTGCGCGGCGTGGCCGAACTCTTGGCGACGTCGGGCCTTCTTGATCAGCTCGGCGGCGGGCGGGGTCTTCAGCACGAACGTGAAGGTGCGGTCCTCGTAGACCGTGATCTCCACGGGGATGACGTTGCCGCGCTGCGACTCGGTCGCGGCGTTGCACGCCTTGCAGAACTCCATGATGTTGACGCCGTGCTGACCGAGCGCGGGCCCGATCGGCGGCGCCGGGTTGGCGGCGCCCGCCTTGATCTGGAGCTTGATCAGGCCGGTCACCTTCTTCTGGCGAGCCATGACTTCTCTCTTTCGTCGAAGACGCGGGCGATGGCCGCACGTCTGCTCCCACCTCCGTGCCGGTGCACGGCGTAGTCGGATCGGCCCGAAGGCCGACAGACGATCATACCCGCGCGGTCAGCCGCCGTGGTCCCACTCCGGCAGCACCAGGTCGAGTGCTGCCGCCTCGGCCACGGCCGTCTCGACGGGGGCCGCGCCGAGGCGCAGCTCGAGCCGGGCCCGCATCGCGTCCGTGTCGTGATCCACGGCGAAGCGCACCCAGACGTGCGCCGGATGGGTGGTCGCCATCGCGAGGTCCCGGAGCGCCCGCTCCGGCTGCTCCGCGACGCTCTGGGCGCTCCGCTCGAGCAGGCACCCGACCACGAACTCCTCGTCCGACGCGACCCGCGCGACGTCCCAGGCGAGCCGCAGCCATGCGGCCGCGGCGACCGGCCGGCCCCGCTCACGCTCGACGACCGCCAGCAGCCACCGCGCGTACCCCGTCGCCCCCGCCATCCGATCGGCGTCGTCGGAGCCGAGGAGCACCTCGAGTCGCTCCGCAGCGCCGTCGAGGTCGCCGGCCGCGCGATCGACGGCGGCCCGCTGCACCCGGATCATCGCGTGCTCGAAGGGCTGGTCGAACTTCGCGAGGTCGACGGCCGCGGCTCGAGGACGTCTTCGGCCTCGGCGACTCGGCCCGCCGCGATCCGGATGTCGGCCAGCACCATCAGGGGCAGGATCCGGTCGACCGGATAGGCCGCACCGCGCACCCCGGCGTCCGTGAACGGCGCGAGCAGCTCCTCGGCCTCCGCGGAACGGCCGACCCACGAGAGGTCGGCCCCAATCTCGCAGCGCAGGTGGAGCAGCTCCCGCCCGGTCGCCGACTCGAGCATCCGCGCCTGCAGCAGATCCCCCTGGCGATCGCCGGCGATGATGGCGGCCAGCGTCCAGAGCTCGGTCAGATACCACTTCGGCAGGAGGTTCCCCCGCTCCGGCATCGCGGCGCAGACCTCGTACGCGCGATCGAAGAGCGCCGGGTCCGCGTCGCAGGGGTCCTGCATCGAGGTGTTGAGCGCCGCCAGGTGGACCGTCGGCACGGGCGACCTGCTCCGCTCGAGCAGCCGGTGCGCACGGAGCAGGGTGGGCACGGCGGAGGCGGCGCGGCCGGTGCCGGACTCGATGTCGGCGAGATGGATCAGCACCGTCAGCGCGAGGTCGCCGTCGTCCCCCGGGTCGAGGTGGTCGGCCGCGTGCCGGAGCAGCGAGACAGCCGTCCCCTCCCGGCCGAGGTGCTGGAGGGACCGGCCGAGCATCGGGCTGAGGGCGAGCTCCTCCGCGGCGCCGCCCCGGTCGTGCAGCCGGTTCAGCGCCGTGCGGATGTTGTGCCACTCCGCCTCGACGACCGCGGTGAGGGCCGCGCGATCCTCCCGGGTGCCGTCGGGATCGAGGCGGACGGCCTGCGCGAAGTAGTCCGCGTGGCGGTCCAACGTGCTGCCGTCCGGCTCCTCCTCGAGCAGCCGCTCCGTCGCGAGCTCCCGGATCGGCACGAGCAGGTCGAATCGGTCGGCGTCGCCGATCCGCTCCGCGGCATGGAACCGCACGAGGCTGCGGTCGACCAGCGCGATCAGGCCGGTCAGGACGTCCGGGCCATCGGGAGCCCCGCAGATCAGCTCGGCGGCCTCCGCGGTGAAGGATCCCGGGAACACCGACAGCCGCCAGAGGACTCGCCGCTCATCGGGTTCGAGCGCGCGCACCGACCACTCGATCGTCGCCCGGAGGGTCTGCTGACGGTATCCTCCCAACCAGAAGCGCGTCTTATCGTTGCTCACACTGTCCAGAACGTTCGCAACCTCGTCCAGATACACGGGGCTGCCGTTGTGGTAGGAAACGATCAGTTTTCTGAACTGAGATGCATTATCGAGCTGGCTGTCGGACTGTACGGTGTAGGCCTTGGTGTAGCCATAGAGTTCGCCCGCGGGCAGATTGAGGCTGCCGCTGCCCAACGCCGACCGGACAGTTTCAAGATCGACCTGCCGTGACGCGAGCTTGGTGGGATCCGCCTGAACGCGTACGGCGTACTTCTGGGATCCATAAACCTGTACGCGAGAGACGCCGGTGATCATCGAGATCTCGCGCGCCAGCATGGTTTCGGCGTATTTGTCGAGTTCCGATAGCGCCATCGTCTTCGATTCGACAGCAATATAAAGGATCGGCTGCTCGGCCGGATTCACTTTGGAGTAGGACGGCGGGGCGGGCAGGTTTGGCGGCAGGTTGCCCCCTGCGCGTGAAATGGCCGCCTGTACGTCCTGCGCAGCCGCATCAATGTTGCGGCTCAAATCGAACTGCAGCGTAACGGCCGTCGTTCCGAGCGAACTCGATGAAGACATGCTGTTGATGCCGGCAATCGTCGAGAACTCGGCCTCCAGCGGTGTCGCCACCGACGACGCCATGATGTCCGGATTGGCTCCAGGCAGCGCCGCTGACACCTGAATGGTCGGGTACTCCACCGCGGGCAAATTGCTCACCGGCAGGGTGAAGTAGCTGATGATTCCGAAAATCAGAATTCCGGCCATCACCAGGGTGGTGGCGATGGCGCGGCGGATAAATAAGTCGGTAAACCGCATCGTTCTCCTACGACTGTCCGGCTGCGCCAGGCGCTCCAGCTTCGCCGAGTTGTGCATCCGATTTCAATACCCGCACCTTTGCTCCCGGCATGAGGCGCATTTGTCCTTCTGAAATCACCATCTCGCCAGGCTTTAAACCGGTGCCGATCACGGCCTCCTCGGGACCGCTCGATGCCTGATATAAGCGAAGAACCTGAACCGGACGCATGGCGACGCTGGTATCCGAATTCATCACCCAGACGTATTTGCCGTTCGGTCCGGTTTGCAGCGTGCGGCTCGGAATCAAAATGCGGTCATGCTCCAGGTCGAGCTGCGCCTTCACGTTCACAAATTGTCCTGGCCAAAGGACACGGTCCGGATTGTCGAAGACTGCCTTCATCTTCACGGTTCCTGTCGTGGTATCCACCGAGTTGTCGATGAACTGCAGCTTACCGGTGGTGCTGCGTGAATCGGCCCCCATGGCTTGCACCACAAGTGCGCGCGCAGCATTAAATTTCCTGACCTCTGGTAAAAGCTGCTCGGGAACACCAAAGGAGACATAGATGGGCGACATCTGCAGGATGGTTACCAGAGCAGTGTCGTTGTCTTTGATGAGGTTGCCGCCCTTGATGTTGATGACTCCCGCGCGGCCGTTGATCGGCGCAGTGATTTTTGTGTAGCCGAGTTGCAGTTCGGTTTCGGCCAAACGTGCGCGATCGGCTTTCAGCGATGCCTGCGCGCTCTCCACGGCTGCCTTATCGGCGTCGAGCGATGCCTGCGAGGAGTCGGCAGTCGCGACCACTTGTTCAGTCTGTTCTTTGGAGAAAATCCCGTCTTTCGCCAAGGCAAGGCCTCGGTCCGCGGAAGCGCGCGTTTGTTTTAACTGCGCCTCATCCCTTACGACGTTCGCGCGAGCCTGCTGCTCGAGCGCGACGTCCTTTGCAATATCGGCCTGGATCTCGGAAATTTGTCGCTGCAGCGGCTCGGGATCGATTTCAAACAGCAGTTGCCCCTGCCGCACGTCCTGCCCCTCCTGGAAATCAACGCGCAGGATCTGGCCCGCGACTCGGGACTTCACGTCGACGCTGGCGATCGCTTCCACGTTGCCAACGGCGCTGATCTGCATCGGCACATCAGTTGCGACCGCCTGAACGGTTCGAACCGGGACCGCTTGCATCATCATGGCCATCATCGCGGCATTTCCTGCCGGTTTCTTCGCGCAGGACGACATAACTAAGGCGCCGCAGCTGCGCAAACAATAAGAGCTGTAAATTTAGAATAGTTGGAAAACACGCAACCTGCTTAGAGGGAAAGACCGAAACTCCATCGTCTCATAGAGATACACTAAACGGATCGCTTCGGGCTCCGCTTTTAGTACGTAGTTTGATGCTCACCAGTTCCGTTGAGTCGCGACCAATGAAGATGTCATTCTGGTGATTGCTAACTTCGGTCACTCCCCCTACAACACTCGAGCCTGAGTCGTTGCTTTCTGAAACGTTGGCTCCGCTGACGCACAGGTCAAGCGGGTGGCGGTTCCAGGCCGCGTTAACCTCATCGGGGAGCACGTGGATTACCACGACCTGCCCGTCCTGCCGATGGCCATTCAGCGCCGCGTTTCTATTGCGTTTCGACCCAGATCGGACGCGACGCTTCGTATTGTATCCGCACATTACGGACGCGGTGAGCTCGCGATCAACGCCAGCCAGCAGCTTGGTCAACCCGGCGACTGGGTTAACTATGTGCGTGCCGCTGTGCAGGCGGCGGCCGCCAATTGGGACTTGGGGCGGGGAATTGACGCGGCTGTCACCTCGGATCTGCCCCCGGCCGCCGGTCTTTCCTCCTCCTCGGCGCTCCTGACGGGCATTTTGCTCGCGCTGCTCGAGGCCAACGGCATCTCTCCGCGATTCGACGAACTCATGGCCATTCTCCCCGATGGCGAACAATTTGTTGGCACGCGCGGCGGAGGCATGGATCACGCTGCTGTTCTCGGTCCGCGCGCCGGCAGCGCACTGCTGGTCGAGTTTGCTCCCGTTCGCGTTTCCCACATCCCAATCCCAGACAATTGGGCACTTCTGATCGCACATAGCATGCAGGAGGCGGAGAAGTCCGGCGCAGTTCGGGCTCAATATAATCACCGCAAAACCGCCGGCCGGCGCGCCATCGAGAAACTTGGCTTCGCATCCTTTCGAAGTGCGATCGAAAGCGGTGCGGTGTCCGATTTCAAGACGGCTGCTGTTCGAAACGGGACACTTTCAGAAGACGAGTG
Source organism: uncultured Acidobacteriaceae bacterium (assembly GCA_963842195.1). Taxonomy (GTDB): domain Bacteria; phylum Acidobacteriota; class Terriglobia; order Bryobacterales; family Bryobacteraceae; genus Bog-105. The sequence goes on along the minus strand of CAWJFN010000008.1, from coordinate 276,955 downwards.
GCGCTCGTTTTCGCACGTAATCGGCGAAGCCGGGCGCGTTGAAAATGCTATCGAGTGCCTGCGTGCCGCCGATATGCCGCATTCGGCACTCTCCTGAACCAGTCCCATGCCAGTCTACGGGATTCGTTGCGTGTCAGCACGCCCGCCCTGGATCGCCTGACGGAACTGGCCAACGAAGCAGGTGCGGCCGGCGCGCGGCTGACCGGCGCGGGTTTCGGCGGCTGCGTCATCATCCTGTCGGCCCCGGAGCACCGCCCGGCCATCCGCGAAGCGCTGGTCCGGAATTTCTATTCCGAACACCCGGGCTTCCATCCCGAGCGTCATCTGATCGACGTCGAGCCCTCCGCCGGAGCGCTGGAGAAGGTGAACAACAGCTGAAACCGAGCCAGGGAGCGTAAGGGACCCCAGTTCGGATCTGCCGCTCAAACGTATGTTCCCTCTCCGCAAAGCCGTGATCCTCGCCGCCGGACGGGGCACTCGCATGGGCGAAATCACGCAAGAACTGCCCAAACCCATGCTCCCGGTCCAAGGCAGGCCGCTGCTCGAGCATATCTGTGACCGGCTCGCAGCCGGCAGGCGTTGACCGCATCTTCGTTGTCGTCGGCTACCGACACGATTTGATCGAAAATTATTTCCAGAACTGGCATCTGGCGCTGGAATTCCGGCTCCAGCAGCCCGTGAACGGTACCGGCTCGGCCGCGCAACTCGCCCGCGAATTCGCCGCCGGCGATCCTTTCCTCCTCACCTATGGCGACATTCTCTGCGAGCCAGCCGAGTACGCCCGCTGCGGATCCATCCTGCTACAACATCGTGCTGCCGCCGCCGTCGCCGTCAAAGCGGTGGATGACCCGTGGCAAGGCGCGGCAGTTTATGAGGATCACGGCCGGATTCTCGAAATCATCGAGAAACCTCCCAAGGGAACGTCCTCCACTCACTGGAATAGCGCGGGTTTCTACGCCTTCCAGCCCGTTCTCTTCGACTACCTCGACCGGCTCCAACCATCTGCGCGCAACGAATACGAGCTAACCTCGGCGCTCCACGACATGCTGACGCACCGGCCTGGATCTGCGCATCTCACCCATCGAGGGAGCCTGGCGCGATGTTGGCCGGCCCGAAGACCTGGAAGCAGTAAACAACCCGCGTTAGCGGATTTCCGTGAGAATTGCTCCCTGTCACCGGCACGTCTAAGGTGAGCACGAAAGCTGCTAGTGACCCGAGGTCAAGAGTGGCTCTCAAACCATCTTCGGGGATGGTTCTATAACCATCCCCTCTCCAACCCCTCACTTTCTGCCCCACATCACTGGAACTTCCCGATAAATAGGAATACAATTTCTACGATCAGAATGATCACCACCATCAGTTCCAGGAAAAATGCGCGCCCATGGTGGAACTCGTTCACCATGGAATCGTATAAGTCCCGCGCAGTAGTCAACTTCTCGTTTACCAGCGTCAGGTAGTCTACGACGCCAATACGATTTGCAGCGAGCTTATAGACGCGAGCGTAGAACATATCGCTAAGAAACTTGATCGCGTTGTCGGTTCGCTCGACCAGTTCCTGATAGTCCAGCCTGATGGTGTTCAGGTTCTCGGCTTCGCGCGCGGATTTCCAGCGCGCCCACATCGTGTGGCGCTTTTCGAGATGTTTATAGACGCCTGCAAGCACTTGCGTAAGGACCTCGTCGTAGTATCTGAATTCGAGTAGTTGGGTATTCGCGTATTCCAGCAGCTCAATCGTGGGCCCGGCTCCTTCCGGCGTATCGTAGACCAAGGCGCCAACCCATCCCACGACCAGGAGGTCCGTCGGGTAATACGACATTGTCGATCTCAGCACTTCATTGCGCTCGGTGGGCGATAACTCGTTCAGCTCTCCGCGCACGATTTGTGCAATCTCCGATCCGCGTTCGCGCAGCAAGCGCTCAGCCGTCACGATCTGTTCCTGCCCGCCGGTTATGGGATCGATCTGGACGACGCAATAGTCTTCTGAAACCCAGTCTTTATAGCCATTCCGCAGAGCCGCGCCGGTCCGGCCATGGCTTCGCTGAGTTGTTTTTTTGCCCAGGGCTCCAGATCGGGCGAGGTGATCCACCTGTTCGCAAGCAACGCGAGCTCATCCCAGCTCGCCGAAAAGTGTTTCAGCACCTCTACGCTGGCAACGCCGTAATCGAAATACCGAATCCTGACACCAACCGCGTTGTTCTCCCCGAGTTGACACCTGCCCAATTGTTCCGTCACCGGCGGGCGCTCGAACCTCACATATTCCGGGGCCGGGTGTCGAAATGCGGGTTCTCGTCTACTCGGCCGCGAGCCCAAGAGCGCATGCACTTCGGCGAGATCGATGGACTCTGCTATGTCAAAGAGGAAGTAACTGCGTACGCTACCGGTCAGTGGCGGATGGATGTCCATAGAGACCTTCCGTCTCCGATTATGGTTCGCCACGCTGATCGGCAGCGGGTGATACTCCATCGCGAGCGGCGGTTTCTGATGGTAGCGATCTGGTTCCTCTGCTTACATGTTCGCTGGTTTAATCTGACAAACCATCAGAGACTCATTCTGATACGGGCATGAGAGACCGGCTGCAGCAGGCTTCCGCAGCACGACCCACGACACGCCATACGCTTTCGACAGCTTTCGGAAATCAGCCGCGCGGAAAAGTGTCCAACCTTGCAGCGCGTTTACTTCCGCCTTCCACTCGCCGGCCAGGCTGGGGAACATTGTTACCACTCCGGCATCTTTGCCATAATCGGCGAGCATGCTTCGTTCGGCAATCGCGCGAAAACCCTGGTGGTCTTCGCCCGACAGCGTTCATATGTTCCGGGTCGAGCGCGAAAACTGCCGATGAGGGTGTTTGCTCCCGTATCCAGACGAAGGCTCTCACCCAGGGGTTGCTCGAGCTTACGCCCGGCCATTCCACATGCCGATCCGAAGGAAACGTAGCGCGCTGAACGAAGAACATCAACGCGCAAACGGGCGCCAACAGCAGTACGTGGCGGAGCACAGAACGGCGCAACACAAAATCCCCCAACACGCCACCGAAGAGTATGAAGAAGATGACATAGATGGGATGGAACGCGCGCATGGGCTGGCTTTCAGCCAGGCAGTCGAAAGCCGGAGAGGTGCTGAACAAGACCGCCGGAAACGGTCGCCACTAAGCCGAGGCTGATGCAGGCATTCGACAACTCGCTCGCTGCGCGCGAAGATCTCCAGCTGCAAAAAAGCCGGATCAGCAATAGCGGCGCAATCACGCCCAACCACTCGTACCAGCTCCAGTTTTTGAGGAAGAAATACGACCTGGTCGACAAGCGCATCGCTGTAGGCGGCGTCCGTTGAAGGAAGATGCGAGCCCAGCGCAAACAGACACATTGGTAACACCAACGCACACGCGGTCGCGGGTGCCCACTCCAATCCCACTGCCAGCTTCAGACGGGACGCAGCGGCCTGCAGCGAGCCCCAAGCGGTCTGAATGGCGTTCATCCGATTCAGAAGGATAATGCCGCACAGCGCGGCTGCGTAAACCGTCATTAGTGGATGAACGGGAGCGATCGCGGCCAAACAAAGCGCACACAGCAAGTGCCGGCGAGTAAGTACTGCAGTGATCGCGAATAGCGCCAGAGGCGTTGACAGCGAGCGCGGGTTCAGATACGGGTCCATCATCAGCAGCGCTGTCCCGGCAACCGGGACGGTTAGCACGGAACCGATAAGACCCACTGCGGTCCAGCGATGGCGGCGCTTTGTGCAGATTTGCTCAGACAGCAGCAGAGAAGCGGCGAAAAGCAAAAAGATGCAAAGTAGATGCCACAAAAGTAGCGCCATATCTACCTGAAGGTGCGTGGCTTTGACAGATGCGGCGACGATGTTGTCGAAGAGCGTCATCCGCCCATGGGAGGTGAAAAACTCCGATCCCCACGGGTACAGGCTCGGATGTAGATCTTTTTTAATGGCCGGAACGTAGATTGCCGCGTCCTCGGCAAAGGGGTGATAGCCGTGGACCAACAACGCTGCAAAGGCGAGCGCGCCCAGGATCAATGCGTCGACAACCCGGCCTCTTACCTTCGCAAGCAACGACAATTGATTCGTTTTGCCCGGCGTCGTAGCCGTCAATCCGCCGCCTCATCGTCGCACTCCGCCTTTGAAATCACAGTTTCGGGACGACAACGGCGCTCGTATAGTTTCGGACAAGCCCCTACATAGTTTAAAGTATCGTAAAGCTCAATCCTGACGTTTACCCGATAACAGATATTATGTCAACTCGCGTGGTTGTGGGTCAGTTTCAAGTGTAGTGCCCTTGACAATGAGGGGTCCGATACGATGCTGGCTGAGCAAGACGAGGCCCGTCACGAGGATCTTACCTGGGAACGGAGACCTTATGCTCGTTCTTTCCAAACGTAACGAGAGCAGCTTTTTTGGTAGTTGCCTCATATGAAAACCGGCCGGCGAGTTTGACCTTAGTCGGTGACCCAACCATGTCCCATCACTACCTGTGCGCCAAGGATGTGGCCAACATCCTGGGCGTCTCACAAACCACCGCTTCGCGCCTCATGCGCACCAACGAATTTTCATCGTGCAAGGTCGGCCCCCGCCTGCTGACCGGACGCCTCCTCTGAAAAGGTCGTGTAAGAGGAAACTCAGCCGCCCCAACCTTTCAACTAAATCTGGACTTTCCAGGAGAGCAACGGGGACGGATCTAAACGGTATAACAGCTCCGCTGGCAGTTCGCAAAACCTAGCGCCCGCCTCAGCTAAAGCGTCCTCAGTGGCCTAAGCTCTCTTGGTGCTGGCGCCTTTGCCAGTAATCTGAGGTATGAGTCGGGTCAAGGTAGCCATCGGAATGGTGGCCTCCTCCAGAAAAGGCGGAGCGCGACTGGGCCCAAGCCGCCGCGAGTTGCGCATTGCGAAGCGTGTTTATGTATGCCCCAAACGCTTCTTCGTTGGCGAAACTCTTTGGAGTGCGCGGATTCGCCAGAACGGAGGCGATGTCATTGGCAAGACCGGACTGTCGTATCAGAGCAATAGCCGTGGCGCGGTTGCGCGGAACACCCTCACCAAATTCATAGGCAACGCCAAGCGCAAGCTGGGCTTTACTAAACCCCTGATTGGCGCTCTTTTTAAAAAGCTCGGTCGCCTTCGTCAAGTCTTTCGGCAGACCCCCTTCGCCCTCCAGATACATACCGGCGAGCGCATATTGCGATGCGCGGTGCCCTTGTGCTGCTGCCAGACCAAACCAGTAAGCGGCAGCGTTGTCGTCGGCTTTCACTCCGTCTCCGTCCTGAAAGCGGATCCCGAGCGTTGCCTCGGCGCGCCGATCGCCCATGAGCGCACAACGATACAACAGCGGCATTGCCTTGCGCGCGTAACCATGATCGAGCAACGCGGCGGCGCGTTGCCACAAATCTTCAGCTTCTTCGCGCTGTCCAGGAGACACTCCTATCGGAGGCGGGGTGGCGGGAATAGGATAGGTTCTCGCGTCCTCAACTTGGCCGCCCGTGCGGCCATTATTAGCCGGCACTCCCATCTGTCCGCGATTGGCTCCCGCAGCCTGTTGCCCCGAATTGCCGAATGATGCCGACGCTGCAGACCCGCCGCCTTGCGCCAACAAGCTTGCCGCCTGGCGGTCGCCGTGACTGGCAGCAAACCGATACAACCTTGCAGCTTCTGCCGGATTCCTCGGAACACCGTTACCGTTTTGATAACACTGGCCTAAATGGAACGCTGCGCCGACGTGTCCGCCGTTCACAGCTTTGCGAAACCAGCCGACTGCTTCCGTCCAATTCTGCTGAACGCCAAGTCCCTTGGCATACATCACGCCCAGGATGTCCTGCGCGGGAACATATCCGTTCTCCGCAGCCGCACGGAAGTGGGTGGCAGCCGCGCGCATGTCCTTAGGTACTCCACGACCATACGCATAAAGATAACCAGTGCAGAACTCGACTTGGGGGTTACTGGCCGAGCCTTGTTGCAGAGTTCCAGGTCCAGTATTCCGGCAGACCGCAAAATCGCCTTGTGCCCGGAGTTCCAGACAGCAAGCCATAAGAAGAAGTAAGTTCAGCCGCACTACCATTACCGAATGCGCAAGAGTTGACGCCCATTGTATAGTTCTTTTCGGTGAGCAAGAGATAAAGAAAGTACTTCATATTGCCCAGACGATAGTACTGGCTTCTTCCGCGAATAGCCCTTACGGCGTTTCTCTGACGCGCCCTAACCGAAGAACCTAATTCTGGACCTTGTACGGTAAGCACCATCACACAAAGGCTGAAAGGAACCGGCGATTCATTGGCGACCTTGACAATGCGGCGCAATGTCCGTAATCTCTATAGAAATGCGGGTCTTTGCTCTCCCAATAGTTCGTTCCGTAATCGCTGCGTCTCTGATCGCCTGGACATCAGCCCGTTCCCAAATTGTAGGCGCTTCGCTGTCCGGCACGGTCAAGGACGCGACCGGAGCGGCCATCGCGGAAGCGTCGGTTGTAGTCAAGAATGTCGAAACGGGTGCCGAGCGCGCCCTCGTGACCGATCCCAACGGGCGATACTTTGCTCCATCCTTAGCGGTCGGAGCCTATCAGGTCGAGGGTGGCAAAACTGGCTTCGAATCGCAGATTCGCCGGAATATCACGCTGGCCGTGGGCCAATCCCTGACCGTAGATCTCACTCTGCCCGTCGGCGAGATCCGTGAGACCGTGACCGTCGAGGAGGCGCCGCCGGTGGTCAATCTCTCGACGCAGCAAAGCTCCGGCCTGGTTAACGAACGCCAGGTAAAGGAACTTCCCCTGAACGGCCGCAGTTATGACGAGCTGATGACGCTCAATCCCGGTATCGTCAATTACACAAATGAGCGGTCGGGCGGAGTCGGAACCTCGAGTTCATCGGTGGGCAACATGTTTGCGATCTCGGGCCGGCGGCCGCAGGAGAACCTGTTCCTTCTGAACGGCATCGAGTTCACCGGCGCGTCGCTGATCAACAACACACCCGGCGGCGCCAGCGGCCAGCTTTTGGGCGTGGACGCAGTCCGCGAATTCAATGTGGTCTCCGACACCTATGGCGCCGAATACGGCAAGCGGCCAGGCGGACAGGTCAGCATCATCACGGCATCCGGCACCAACCAGCTTCACGGCACCGCCTACGAATTCCTCCGCAATAGCGCCCTGGATGCGCGCAACTTCTTCGACCAAGGTCCGATTCCTCCCTTCCGGCGCAATGATTTTGGCGCTGCTCTCGGCGGCCCTATCAAGAAGGACAAGCTCTTCCTCTTCGGCAACTACGAAGGTTTCCGGCAACACCTGGCCTTCAGCGATGTGACGCTCGTTCCCGATAACAACGCGCGCAACGGACTGCTCCCGAACGCGAGCGGCAAGCTGACGAAAGTCGCGATCGCGCCAAGCGCAGTTCCCCTCCTCAGTCTGTGGCCCGTACAAAACGGCCCCGAGCTGGGCGGAGGCATCGCCGAGGCGTTCAGCCATCCGCTGCAGACGGTGCGCGAAGACTTCGGCACAACGCGTCTCGATTACAACGTCGGGCCGAAGGATCAGCTATTTGCCGTGTACACGGTGGACGACAGCGCCGACGCGACTCCGACTGCAAATCCGCTCAGCACGGTCGTCGAGGCTTTGCGCGAGCAGGTGGCCAGCATTGAAGAACAACACGTCATTACACCCAGCATCCTCAACACGGCGCGGGTCGGCTACTCGCGTGCGAGTTATTTCTTCACCGGGCAGACGCCCGTCAACGTGCCCGGCTGGGTCGAGGGCGAACCCATCGGCGCGCTGGTGATCGGCGGTGGCACAGCCTCAAATGGCGCTTCACAAATCAGTCTCGCCGGGACCAATAACGCAACAAACCTGGATGCAGTCAGAAACCTCTTCACCTACGACGATCACATCGGCATCAGCCACGGCCGGCAGCAGATCTCCGCGGGAGTCTGGATTCAACGCATTCAGGCCAACGACAATCTCGCGCAATCGCAATGGGGACAAGCCTCGTTCGGAAGCCTCGCGTCTTTTCTGCAAGGGACGGTCTCGACCTTCTCGGTGGTGCCTTCCCCGACCCCCATCGGTTGGCGATCTGTCGAAGGCGCCGGATACGTTCAGGACGAGATCAAGCTGCGCCCCAATCTCGACCTGCGCCTGGGATTCCGCTTTGAATCCACGAACGGCTGGAATGAGGCGCACGGCCGGGCCGCGAACTATTTGTTCCATGACGGCGTGATCGATACCCAGCCGCGTATAGCCGATTCAGTGTTTACGGTGAACCGCGCTAAATTCCTGCCGGAGCCGCGCGTTGCCATCGCCTGGGATCCGTTTGGAAAGAGCAAGACAGTTGTCCGTGCAGGGTTCGGCATTTATCGCGCTCTGCTCGATAATCTCGATTACCGGCTGGACCAAACGGCTCCGTATAACGCGGTGGTGTCCTTCAAGAACATTCCGTTGTCGGGCATCAACATCGTGCCGGGCAGCGCAGCTCCTGCCGGAAGCCTGATTTCGCCCGCCGGCGTGCAGCCTGATGCGTATACGCCAACGATCATCACCTGGAGTCTGAGGATCGAACAACAGATCACGCCGAACACATCATTTGCCGCGGGTTACATCGGCTCGCATGGTTATCACGAGATGTTGTCGGTGGACGCGAACGAGCCGTTCCCCACTTCCCTGCCCTCCGGGCTCATCTACTATCCCAAGGGCGCGAAGTTGGCGAATCCCGCGGTTGCCAATACGACGACTTGGCAGTCGGACGGGCTCAGCTCGTATAACGGTCTGCAGCTCGACTTAACTCACCGCTACAGCTCCGGCCTGCAACTGCGGGGTGTGTACACATTTTCCAAGAGCCTTGATGACGGAACCGCGCTCAACAGCAGCGTTGGTGTAAACGCGCCCGGCTTCGTAATGTTCCCGTTGAACCCGAAATGGGATTGGGGATTGTCGACCTCCGACGTTCGCCACCTTGCTTCGATCAACGCAAGTTACGATCTGCCATTCGGCGCCGGGCGCCATTTTTTCAACAGCATTCACGGCGTCCCTGACAAGGTCGCCAGCGGCTGGAGCATCAGCGGAATCGAAACGCTGCAAACCGGTTTCCCCTTCACGCCCAGCCTCGGCTTCAACCCGACGAACAACGGAGACACACGGAATCCAATCCGCCCCTCTTGGAATCCTGCCTTCAATGGCAAGGTGATCCTCGGTGATCCGACTCGTTACTTCGACCCCAATGCGTTCGTGCTTCCCGTGCCGGGCACTTACGGCAATGTGGGCCGAGATGTGTTGACTGGACCCGGCCTCGCCGAGCTCGATTTTTCCGTTCTGAAGACCACGGCTATATCTGAACGAGTGCGCGCCCAGTTCCGCGCCGAGTTCTTCAATATCCTGAATCACACGAACTTCGCGACACCCAATCCCGTCGTGTTCTCATCGGCCTCAGCCGCACCCGCTCCCACAGCGGGCGTGATCACAGCGACCTCCACGACCTCGCGGCAGATTCAGCTAGGGCTAAAACTCCTCTGGTAGGACTTAGTGGGGTTATAGTGACCCCATGCCTTCCAGACGCTCCCTCCTGATCGGGTTGCCTTACGCTGCCGCTGTACTGCGCGCCGCGGTTCAGGATGCGCTTTCAAACGCCTTCTTCGCTATGGATACCGCCATGGTGAAGAGCTTAGGAACACCGCTCCAGGCCGCCGACATTGATATCGTTGCCAAACTCGGCTACACAGGCATCGGCCCGATCGCGCAGAACGCCGCTGGATGGGAGCATCTGATCAAGACCGTTGTGCCGTTGCTGCGCGCGCATAATCTGAAACTCTACGCCGTGTATAGCTGGGCAAGTGTTACGCAAAACGCCGCCGAAATCGATCCCGGCATTGCCGAGCACCTGCCGGCGCTCGACCACAGCACCTTGATCTGGCTGCCGCTGACGAGCAAGGATTACCAACCTTCTGACCCGGCGGGCGATGACAAGGCGGTCACAGCGGTACGTCAGGCCGCGGATCTGACGGCGAAGTACGGCGGCTCGGTCTCACTCTATCCGCACTTCGGGAATCTCATGCAGCGCGTGGAAGATGCTGTTCGTATCGCGAAGAAATGCGATCGCCCCAATGTCGGCGTCACCTTCAATCTGTGTCATTGGCTGCGGACGGATGGGCCGAACAACATGTCGCAGGTGCTCGCGCTGGCGCGGCCGTACCTGTCGCTCGTGACCATCAACGGCGCCGATTCCGATGGCAAGGATTGGCATCAGCTCATCCAGCCGCTCGATCAAGGGACGTTCCCTGTGGCCGCACTGCTACAAGAACTGCGGCGTTTGAACTACCGCGGTCCGATTGGCTTGCAAGGGTACGACGTGGCCAACAGTTTCGAGATCGATCCCGCCGAGAATCTGCGGCGATCCATGGCCGCATGGAAGAAGCTTGTAAACACCTAAATCGGCGTCGACGTATGCTGACCAAAAGGTCAAGCTCCGTCGGCTTCTGGGCCGGCAAAGAGAATAAGATTCTCATCTGGATCCGAGACTATAAAGGTTCTGGCGCCCCACGGCTCCTTCTTAAGTGCCTGATGGAAGGACACTCCCGCAGCCTCATAACTCAGAAACAGTTGCTTGATTTCGTTCGCGGTGGCAACCGTGATGGAAGCAGAGAGCAAATGTTCGCGCTTGCGAACATCGCCGGCGAACACAGGTTCGGAGACCAGCCTCAAGTTGAGTCGCGCACTGTCGCGGATGACTTGCGCGTAATACGGCGGATCGCCATAGACGAATTGGACCGCAAAGCCGAGCTTGCTTGTATAGAAATCGCAGGAGCTCTTGATGTTCGCAACGAAAAGTTGCGCCTCAATTGAATTGAGAATGGGACGTGGCGTCGTCTGTTTGGGTTCATCGGTCATGGCATTTGCTCCTGATTTGAGCGCCTGCCAACCGTCGAACCCCATTTGCCGCGCGACAAGCTCCTGAGTATCCGCGAGCCTGGGTACTGCCCTAATTGAGCCGGACTGCGTGCCAACTCGAGCCGCTTTCGGTCCCTCTCGGACCACATCGAAGCCAAAGTTTACTCATAGCGTAGTGCCGTCATGGGATCAACATTCGAAGCCCTGCGAGCCGGAGCGGCACAGGCCAGGGCGGCGATCAAGGTAAGCAGCGCAGTCGCGCTCAGCAGAACGAGCATGTCGCGGGAACTTCCCTCTGCCCAACGCGCTAATACCTGATTGAGAGCTAAAGTCAACACGAACCCGGCAATGAACCCACAGCCGACAGTCACAGATATAGAGGAGAACACGGCTCGGAAGACGTCTGCCCGGCGCGCACCGAGCGCCATGCGAATGCCGAACTCGTTCGTGCGCTGCTCGACAGAAAACGAGACCACGCTGTAAAGACCGGTAGCAGCGAGACCCAGGCCCAGAAAAGCAAAGCAACCAAAGAGCCAGGCCACCAGGTGCTCCTGTTGCCACTCCGGCTCACCCTGAATCCAGTGCTCCAGGTCCTGCACATTACCCTGAATCTGTTGGTCGGCATCAACGGAGTTGACCTGCTTGCCAATGGCGTGGAGCAACGCCAGGGGCGAGCCGGCTGAGCGGACTAAGATTTGGGTCCACATGCCCTCGCCCAATGTGTATGGAATGAAGGCTTCCGGCAAGATCGGGTTTCGCAGCCCGTCATCATGCTTATCGGCGACGACACCAACGATCCGCAGCCATGGATGGTCCACAGCCGGGGATAGTTGAAACGGAGGTTCGTTTCGCAGCTCGGGAACCTTGAGAGAGGCACCTACTGCGCCGTTCGGAAAATAGCGGCGCGCCATGGTCTGGTTGATGACGGCAACATAGGCGGCACGGTGATTTTCGGCTGCATCCCAGAGACGTCCTTGGGTCAGCGGAATCCGCAAAATCGGGAAATATCCCGGGCTTACGAAGTTGATGCGCACTTTCTGGTCATCTTTCGGCGGCTTACCCAGGATTTCAATGCCGGTATTCCAGCCGTTCGAAGGCGGCGTGGCATTAGAGGAAATCGCGGTCATGCTGACGCCCGGCACGGCAGCCACTTTGTTCAAGAGCTGTTCGAAGTAACTCGAGCGCGCCTCCCAGTTTGGATACGTGCCGTCGTGTACCGGGATGCCCACAGACATCACGTTATGCGGGTCATAGCCCAGAGGCGTGTGCAGGAGTTGCAGGAAGCCACGCATAGCCGCGCCCGCGCCCGCCAACAGGACCAGCGTCAACGCAATCTGACCGGCAATCACGATGTTATTCATCAGGCGGCCGCGTGTTCCGCCGGCGATTCGACGGGCGTTGGACTGCATCACCTGGATCACGTCGGGACGCGACAACTGCAAAGACGGCCAGAGACCGAACAGCACGCCCGTGAAAATAGCCAGCCCCACGCTAAATATGAGAACAGGGACATTGAGCTGGATCGCCGCCTCGTGGGGGAACTGGTATTTCGGAAGCAGCTCAGCGATGGTCGCGACGCCGCGGTACGCGAGCAACACACCCAACGCGGCCCCGGAGAGTGAAAGCAGCAGAGCCTCGGTCAACAGCTGCCGGATAAGACGGCGGCGACTGGCGCCAATGGCGGCGCGCACCGCAAATTCGTGCGCACGCGCGGTGCCCCGGGCCAGCAGCAGAATGGAAACATTGGCGCAACCAATTAGCAGCAGGAAGGCAACGGCCGCGAATAGCAGATACAACGTGCCGCCGAGCTGCTTCACAAAATCATCGTTGAGCCCCACGACCCGCAACCGGAAGCGGCCCTTGGGAAAGTGTTTGGGCGCGTCCTTGGAAAACTGTTTCAGTAAAGGGTCAAGCGCGGCGTCCGCCGCCTCGTGACTAACTCCCGTTTTGAGGCGAACTCCGACATAGTAAGTGCGGGTAGGGTCCTGGGTAACTTTGAGCGGAAGATAGACATCGCCGTCACCCCAGGTGAAGCGAGGAGCGGCAACCCCAATGATGGTGTACGTCTTGCGTACCAGTTGCATGGTATGGCCCACGACTCCGGGATCGGCGCCGAAATGACGCTGCCAGAATTTAGAACCGAGCACAACCACGGGCTGCGGATCCTGCCCGTCGACAGCGTCCGAAGGCAGCAGCCCGCGCCCGAGTGCTGCGGGCACACCGAAAAACTTGAAGGCATTCGAGGTCAAGTAGATTGCGTTGACATCTTCTGGGAGATCGCGACCGGTGACCGTCAGGTTCCAATCGTCCTCGGCAAATGCATCTTCAACGACCGGCGACTTCCGGAGGAGCTGCATTTGCGGACCGGTCAGTCCGAAGCCGGCCTGGTGACCGGCCGAGTCGAACAGCCGCATGTGGATCATGCGATCGGAGTCCTTGTAGGGATACGGGCTCATCAGGACAGCGAAGATCACGCTGAAGACCGCAGTGGTTGCGCCGATCCCGAGAGTCAACGAAACGATCGCGGTCAGGGTGAACCCGGGATTCTTGACGAGTTGTCGGAAATGATAGCCCACATCCTGGAACAGAGCAGCCATAAGTCTCCTTCGCCGGTTGTCGCTTTGAAGCCTTAGGCACTTCACGCGCCATCCATTACCACGCACCAGGTGCGGCATTGGGCAAGCCGCGAGGCGATTTATGTGCGCGGGGTTGGGACTGTGTGTCCGAAAGTGGGAGGCAGCGCGCGTGGCACCGATTGCGGCGGTGATTTGCCAATTTGGGCTGCCAACGTTATAGGTATTTGGCAGAACTAATTCGAAAACATCAGACCTCCCGTGGTATCGTACGCATCTGATGTCGAACAAGTGGTTGATGGTTGCGGGACTACTAGCCTGCATCGGCAATATAGAAGCCCAGAACGGCGATGTGCTGATAGAGCAAGGTGTGTCCACCACCATGCGCGATGGCACCGTTCTCCGAGCGGATATTTACCGCCCCAAAGAACCCGGGCGCTATCCTGTTCTGCTTCAGCGGACGCCTTACAACAAAGCGAACGGTGTGGAATTCGGCTATTTTGCCGCGACCCATGGATACGTTGTCATCTTTCAGGACGTTCGTGGTCGATATACATCTGAAGGCGAATGGTACACATTCAAGCACGAGTCACAGGACGGATACGACAGCGTAGAGTGGGCAGCGGCATTACCTTACTCGAACGGTAAGGTAGGCATGTTCGGCGGATCGTATGTCGGCGCCACACAGATGTTGGCGGCCATTGCCCATCCGCCGCATTTAGCCGGGATTTGCCCGGTCGTCACAGCGAGCAACTATCACAGCAATTGGACCTATCAAGGCGGGGCTTTTGAACAATGGTTTAACGAGTCCTGGACGTCCGGTCTCGCTCAGGACACACTTAATCGGCAAGTGCAGAATCAGACGAATGCATTGACCGCTTCCGCGACGCTGCCGCTGACCTCGTATCCACTTTTTAACGGCCCGATCGAGTCAAAACTGACCGACCTTGCACCCTACTTTCTTGATTGGTTAGCACATCCTACATACGACAGCTATTGGAAGCAATGGTCGATTGAGGAGCACTACTCCGATATTGCCGTCCCGGCTCTGCATACGGCTGCCTGGTATGACATCTTTCAAGCGGGATCTCTGGAAAATTACCAAGGGCTGAAACTCCACGCCGCGAACGAGGATGCCAGAAGAGGCCAGCACCTACTTGTAATCATCGGCGGCCATGCCGGAAGCGGCAGAAAAATAGGCGATGTAGATTTCGGTTCTGCCGCAGCTTTTCAGGAGGACGACATTACGCTCGCCTGGTACGACTACCTCTTCAAAGGCGTTAAGAACCAATTCGCAGGCAAACCCGTACGGCTCTTCGTGATGGGCACGAACAAATGGCGTGACGAGGACGACTGGCCATTGAAGCGCGCCCGCACAACGAAGTATTTTCTCCACTCACAAGGTGGCGCGAACTCACTGCGCGGCGACGGCACGCTTTCGTTGCAGGTGCCGCAGGCCGCTGAAACTTCAGATCACTTCACCTATGATCCTTCGAAGCCGGTGCCGACAATCGGCGGTCCGCTCTGCTGCGATTCACGCCACTTGGGCCCCGGACCGCGCGATCAGCGTCCGGTTGAAGCTCGCGATGATGTGCTGGTTTACACGAGTGAACCGTTCTCGCAGGAAACCGAAGTTACCGGAAACATCGCTCTCGATCTTTACTTCAGATCGTCAGCGGTGGACACCGATTTCACCGCCAAGCTGGTTGATGTCTGGCCAAATGGCTTTGCGCAAAACCTGACGGAAGGCATACTGCGCACTGCTTTCCGTGATTCTCAGGAAACACGGGAGCTGCTCAACCCGGGACAAGTTTACGAGATTCATATCGATCTGTGGTCAACCAGCAACGTGTTTTTGACCGGACATCGGCTTCGGCTGGAAGTGAGCAGCAGCAATTTCCCGAGATTTGACCGAAATCTCAACACGGGCCAGACGTCGGGAAATGATGCACAGTGGACCAGCGCCACCAATACGGTCCTCCACGACAGTGAGCATCCCTCGACATTGGTTTTGCCGGTTATTCAGTAAGTCGCTGCGTCATCCCCGTATGGAGACTCCTCAACGCGGCGAGCGGGTTGTAATGATCGACCTAAGCCAACTTGTCGGGACTAATGTTTTGGCGAGTTCTGTCCGGATCGCCGAACGCCGGAATCTACTGCTCCAGATCCGGCCATGGCCGAAAGGGAGGCCATAGACGCAACGAATCAGTAGCGCGCGAGCTGCTGAGAGTGAACCAAAGGGCCTAGTACCAGGCGCTGATCAGTGCCACACATTGCGCTGCCTTCTCGGGCGAGAAGGGCATTGTGCGGGTCCCAATCTGATCACCTGGCATCATCGAAATCAAGTTTCGCAAATAGTCCGCCTTTACGGCAAAATTGACATTCTGGGGTAGCGCTCGTGCGTTTTGAAACACCACTGCAGCGTCAAGGGTAGCGACAACGATGCCTACGACATTTCCGTCCTGATCGAAAAGAGGACCTCCGCTAGAACCGGGCTCAATTTGCGCGGAGATCTGCAACCATCGTGGGTCGTCTTGAATACCAGACTTGCTTGAAACGACACCCTCCGAGAACTTTGGATTTGATCCTAGCAGGGTGGTCAATGGATACCCGATTGTGGAGACGTGTTGGCCAAGAGCAATTGTCTGCGAGGAGCCAAGCTGATACGGCAGATCGCGACATGTGGTTTCCAACTTGGCCTTCTCGGTGATTTGCAGAATTGCAAGATCGTTGACCTTGTCCTTCAGAACTACGTTTGCTGGGACGCTCGTACTCCAGTTCGGTAGAGAAACGGTGACGTTTTTGGCATCGTTACAACGTGCCAGTTGGTTGCTAGCAGGCCATCAGCATTCAGCAGGAAGCCACTTCCGGAAAAGCCTATCTTCGCCTCCGTTCGGTCGGAAGTGCCTGGGGAGTCGCCTTTCGGCCAAACCCGCATCAGCATCAGCGGCAACTGCCCGTTAGGCATGGCGTTGGCCGAACCACGGAGGAACGAGTCGTGCTCCATTGTCAGTGTTGTGCCGACAGGTTTTTGTTCTGCATGAAGTAGGTGCAAGTGAAGACGGTCGGCGCGGCTGTAGTTCTTATTTCTGCTTTGATCTCACGGGGCTGCCAGAGAGCCGAATGGGTAGCGAGCACGACTGCCACGTAATAGCGCGAGCGCAGTGGTAGCGGCCATGAGCACTCTCGGCTTTCCGATTTCAAGTTGACGGTTGTAAGCTGCTGAATGCCGACATCATGGGGCGCACGTCGCGTCTGACAAGATCATCCACTGTGTGACGGCCTTCGGGCCGCGCAGGACTGACCGGAGGAATCAACAATCTGCGAATGAACAGCGATAGCAGATCTTATGCCTACTCAGTATGCGGTGCTCAGAACGGCTGCCGCGACTTCAGCAGATGGCATGACGAACGACTACGATACCGCAGAACTGAATGCGCGAGCATCGGGCCTGGGGAGTTGTTTCGGTACCATGTGAGGAGTTTCTTTCCGCTTTAGAGCTCCAAAGGAAATGATCGCTTCGGCCATTCTGTTTGCCGCTGCTCTTGTCGGCTCTCAAAGCGCAAACGGTCAAGACAAAAGCACGATCATTGCCGATATTCGCGCCGGCCATTACACAGAGGCCCGTCAGAGGCTTCAAGAGGCGATCAAACGGTCGCCTCAGGACGCGGCACTTTGGACCTTGAACGGTTTCGCGCTTTCGCATCTGGGCCAGCAAAAGGAGGCGCTCGCATCCTACCAGCAGGCGCTGAAGCTCGCACCCGATTATCTGCCTGCGCTGGAAGGAGCGGCCCAGATCGAATATCAAGCTTCAGACCAGAGCGCCGTTCCTTTATTGCAGAAAATCTTGGCGATTCATGCCCGAGATGAAACCAGTCACGCGATGTTGGCGACGCTTGCCTTCGAACGGCGAGACTGTAAGAGCGCAGCGGATGAATTCCAGAGGAGCCACACACTGATTTCTTCGAACGTGAAATCACTTGAAGAATACGGCTCCTGTCTTCTGCAACTCCGCGAGTCTGAAGATGCCGTTAAAGTCTTTGAGCGAGTGAGTGAATTGAAACCTGAAAGTGAGAGGGCACGCTACAATCTCGCGGTTGCCCAGGTTGCGGCGAAACGCTATCAGGACGCCGTTGCGACATTGAAACCGATGGTATCGAAACGGCCACAGGACGGAGACTCGCTCGACGTGCTGGCCGAAGCGTATGAGGGGCTGCTAGACACCCCGAACGCGGTAGCTTCGCTGCGCCAAGCAATTGTTAGCAATCCAGACGTGCCGCAGTACTATCTCGACTTTGCGGATATTTGTCTGGCACACGCAGCGTACCGGGTCGGCATCGACATGCTGAACACGGGATTGAAGCGACTGCCCGATTCCGCTCCTCTGTATCTGGCGCGAGGAATTTTGTACGTTCAAGTAGACGATTACGAAAACTCGCGAAGAGATTTTCAGCGCGTCGAGCACCTGGATCCAGGACTGGAATACGGCCACGGAATGCAGGGGCTTGCCGACCTGCAGTTCAATCGGCTTCCTCAAGCTGAAGAAGATGTTCGAAGCCGGCTGCGCAAGGCCCCGAATGACGCATTTTTGTGGTATCTGCTGGCCGAGACACTTACTCATAGAGATGCCGTCGCCGGGAGTGCGCGATTTCAAGAAGCGGTAAAGTCCGCTGAGAAAGCCGTACAGTTGCAGCCGGACTTTCCGCTCGCACGCAATCTCCTGGGACGGCTGTATTTCGACGAAGGCAGAACGAATGACGCGATCGCGCAAAGCCGCCTGGCATTTCAGGAAGACCCGACCGGTCAAACTGCGCAAACTGCTCTTTATCATTTGATAATGGCCCTGCGAAAGACAGGAAATCGAAAGGAAATTGGGCCATTGGCAAAGAAGCTTGCGGACCTGCGCGAGGAGGCACGCGCCAAGGAGACGGCCGAGCGTAGGTATGCACTGGTTGAAGTAAACCCCACGACACCGAATAAGCCTTAAGGGATCTTTTTTCCCTTCGAAAGTGTGATAGTGTTCCCAATATCTCGGAATTGACCTGATTACCGGTCATAAGTGTACGAGGATGCTGAAAAGGGCCAATCCGCTTGCTCACGCGCGCGGTTCTGAGGGTGTCATGAATAACTTGAAATTTTCAAAAATGATCGCGGTTCTCGCGCTGCTCATTTTGAGCCTGAGCGGATCACACGCGCTTGCTCAATTCTCGAGTGGAATTGAGGGCACTGTGAAAGAAGCGTCAGGCAGCGTGGTTGCAGGCGCGACAGTTACCGTCAGAAATACGCAACTGGGAGTGGAGAAAACCGCTACGACTAACGACAGCGGCTACTTCCGCATCGGGAGCCTCGGGGCATCGACTTACACAGTGCAGATTCAGATGAGCGGCTTCACGACGTGGCAACAGAACGACCTCACTCTGCAGGTGGGGGAGACGCGAACGCTTTCGCCCGTGCTCCAGGTGGGAACTGTTACGACGAATGTCGAGGTCTCTGCGGCCCCGCTGGCGGTGGAACTGGCATCCGCGACGACGGGATCGGTCGTTTCTCAAGCTGAGGTGGAGCACACGCCACTGCCTGGCCAGAATGTCTTTTCTTTGGCAGCGCTGGCGCCCGGAGTAACGGGAAATGCCGTCACCTCGGGAGACAACTACACCAACGAGTACGCCATCAACATCAATGGCGCGGGGCTGCGGCAAGAGGAGAACGGATATCAGATAGACGGAGCGTACACCGATACGCCGTCGCGCGGAGGCGGAACCTCCATCTCGCCTAACCCGGAGATCGTTCAGTCGATCGACATCCGAGCGAACGACTTCGACGCCCAAAAGGGCCGAAACGGCGGAGCAAATGTCGAGGTTTTCACTAAATCCGGCGCAAACGAGACGCATGGAACGCTCGATTACTACTTCTTGAACGACACACTTAGTGCCCGGACTGAATTCGAGAGCTCGGTCCCGCAGTTCAAGCGTAATGAGATGGGCGCCACCATAGGCGGGCGAATCATAAAGGACAAGCTGTTCTACTACGGCGGTATCGACGTTCTGCGGTCGAGCACCACGAGTGCTTACCAGGCCACTGTCGAGACAAAAGATTTAGTCGATTGGACCCAAGCGAACTTGCCGAACAATGTTGCGACGCAGGTGCTGAAGGCAGCTCCGCCTCTGGCGTACCCGATAACGGGTATTCAGACCGTCGGCCAGCTCGCGGCGTCAACGCGCGGATATTTTCCGCTACCCGCCGGTATTCCCGGAAATCTGGATGCGGTGGGGACCGCAAACATCAGCTATTCGGTGCCTAAGAACGGGTACCAGTACAGCGTTCGCGGCGATGCCTACTTGACTGACAAAGATCGCCTATACGCAGAGTTCATGCGCACGTACGCGACCTCAGAGGGCACGACTGCCCGGCCTGCTCTGAATGACAATCACGATGCCAGTTCCGATTTCGCAAACCTGAACTGGACACACACTTTCTCTTCTACGCTGTTGAATGAATTTGGAGCCAGCGTGATCCGGCCATATGGATCCAATTTGCCCGTCAGCACCATGGCCATACCGTACATCAATGTCGTCGGCCTGACAGGCTTCTCCAACTGGGGACCGGGCAATTTCACCCAGACAACCTTCGGGTGGCGAGATATCCTCTCGGACACAGTTAGAACGCACACTCTCAGATTCGGTCTCCAGATCAATAACATTCGCGAATACGATTCGCAAAGCGGAGCGGACAATCGCCCGACTTTCAACTTCAATAACTTGCTTGACTTCATTCAGGACTCTGCCACCACCGAATCAGCTACTCCAGTCAATCTGCTGACGCACCAGCAAGCACCGTATTATCGGGCGTATCGCGCACTGTATGTCGGCTTGTTTGCGCAAGATGACTGGAAAGTTACTCCAAGGTTCACGTTGAATCTGGGTGTCCGCTTCGATGAGATGCCTAATTTCTTTTCGATTCTTTCTCCCAAACTGACCAACTTCAATTTAGGGCCCGGGAGCTCCTATTTCCAGCAGATCGCTGACGGGTCAACCGGCTTAGCTGCCAACGATCATGTCTTGAACCATAGCCTTTGGGGCGTGACACCTCGCGTCGGCTTCGCCTGGGATGTTTTTGGAAGCGGCAGGACAGCACTGCGCGGCGGTTTCGGAGTGTTTTCGAGCGAGCCGCCGTATCTGCACATAACGGACATACTGGCGAATAATCTGCCGAACATCTACAGTCCTTCGATCAGTGTCTATCAAGGCACCAGGCCTGTGTTTCAGCTTTGCTCGCCACCCACTGGCTACAGTGAGCCGTGCCCGGTTGTGAACACCAGCAATGTCACGCTCAACTCCAGCGGAGGAATCGTCGGAAGCAGAGCGAATCTCGGCGGGTATTCTCCTAATTACGGCTTCACTCAAATCGATTCGTGGACGTTGAGTGTGGAACAGCAGATGCGGACAAACCTGGTGTTTCAACTGAACTACTCGGGGACAGCAGCTCATCATCTACCGATATTCAACAACGACCTTAACCGCTTTGCGGGCGACTTGATTATCAATGGCGGTGTTCTCACGCGCCTCAATCCGAACTTCGGCACCATCAACTACGGCACGTCGAACGGAAACTCGATCGGCAATTATGGGTCGGCCATGTTGAGGTTTATGTCTTCAAGAGGCATCGCGTTGAAGGGTATCTATACGTTTGGCAAAGCGCTCGACACGTTCAGCACGGCAGATTCGCTAGATTCTGGTTCGATCACAACGACAACTCAGGTGATTCGGAACGGCGATCTTGCCGCTCAGCGGGGCCGGGCTGATTTTGATATCCGTCACCAATTCACACTGAACGGAACGTGGTCCGTGCCAAGCAGATATCGGAATGCATTGGCACGGCACGCATTGGGCGGATGGGAATTCGGGGGAATACTGGTGCTGCAGTCGGGTTTACCGTTCACGGTGTATACGAGTGCGCCTTTTATCCCGGTTTTCAACTCCAGCCACCAGGTAGTGGGCAATGCCGGAGGCGACTACAACGCGGACGGATTCAACTACGATGTTCCGAATACGCCCTCATTCGGCAACTACCTGAGCGGGCAATCGAAGGGCAACTATCTTAACGGGCTCTTTCCTGCATCCGCCTTCCCTGCTCCTGCGTTGGGAGCTGAGGGAAGCCTGGGGCGGAACACATTTGACCAGCCTGGATTAAGCAACGTCGACCTGACGCTAACAAGAAGCTTCAATACACCGTGGTTTTTTGGCGAGGCTTTGCGTCTGCAGATACAGGCGGAGGCTTACGATCTCTTCAATCGCGTAAATCTCACCGGGGTAACCTCGGATTTGTCATCCGGGTTGTTCGGGCACGCAACAAATCAATTGCCGGCACGAAGCCTGCAGTTGCATGTGCGCGCCAGTTTTTAGCCGGCTAACTTGAGGAGTGAAGGGGATTACTTGACGCAGTGAATGGGCTCGATCGAGTACGCTTTCCCGGTGATCTCATCCGCGCCAATCACAGCGCCGTGCAGTTCCACACCGGCCTTGGCGGCTTCCATGCGGCCTGCCAAACCCGTTAGGAAACGACGTAGGATGGTGTCTTTATCGATGCCGATCACGGATTCGTAGGGTCCTGTCATCCCGGCGTCCGTCTGGTACGCCGTGCCTCCCGGAAGGATGCGCGCATCGGCCGTGGGCACATGGGTATGCGTGCCGATCATCGCCGTTGCGCGCCCATCCAGGTACCAGCCCATAGCGACCTTTTCGCTGGTGAGCTCGGCATGAAAATCGACGAGCCTGATTTTGATTCCCGGATCGATGAAGGCAAGCAGCTCATCGGCTTTGCGAAACGGACAATCGATATTCGCCATGTGCGCACGCCCCTGCAGATTCAGTACTGCGTAAGGCGCTCCGTTGCGTGCCGTGGCGGTGAAGGTTCCCCTGCCCGGCAATCCGTTGGGGTAGTTCGCAGGGCGCAGCAGACGCGGCTGATGCTCCATGTAGTCGTGGATTTCGCGCTTGTCAAAGCTGTGATTTCCACCCGTGAGGACATCGAGACCTAGCGCCAGCAGTTCCTCAGCGATGAGCGGAGTGATGCCGAATCCTCCGGCGCTGTTCTCGGCGTTGGCGATCGCCAAATCGATCTTGTGCTGCGTAATGAGATCGTTCAATCGATCGGCGACGATTCCCCGCCCGCCCGAGGCGAAGATGTCACCGATAAAGAGGATGTTCATTCAGACTGGCAGAAAGAGAAAACGCTCCCTGCGAGAGCTTCCTGCCGGCCTCCGTCATTGACCCCTATAAGACCAGGGGGGAATCCTCCGAGCGCTTTCAGGCTTCTCCATGGCACCCGAAGGTACCGGAGCATGCTCACCAGCGCTTAATTCGAGACGGACTCCATGACATTGACTATCGGATCAATTTATTGGAGACCAGGGGACGCTCTCACAGGGAACGCTTCGAATTCAGAATAACAGAAAGGCGCCGTTTCGAGAACTTCAGGAATTTCCGAGGCTGCTGCCGCTGCTGCAATCAGGTCGGCTGAAGTCTTTCCGCGATCTCTTTTTCCGGGATCATGCCTTCCTTGATGAGCTTCCAATACGGCTCGGTGATGTCGATGGTGGTGGGGCCGGGCCCGGTGGAGAGACCGCCGTCAAGCACCAGATCGATCCGTCCGTCCATGGTGGCAAACAGGTCGATGCCGCTCGAGATGGTGGGCTCGCCCGATATATTGGCGCTGGTAGCGATCAGCGGGTGACCGACCTTCTCGACAATCATGTTCAGGGCGGTGGAATTGGAGTGCCGGAGCGCCAGCCGGCCGGTGTTGCCCGTAACCTTTAATGGCACTTTCGCCGATGCGGGCACAATCATGGTCAAGGGGCCGGGCCAGAAGTGGCGCGCCAGGATGTAGAACCGGGTGCTGAGTTCACGCGCCAGATCCTCGGCCATCAGCGTGTCGGATATGGCCAGCGGCAGAGACCGGATATTCTCCCGTCCCTTGGCCGCGAATACGCGGCCCACGGCATGCAGATTGAACGGGTCGGCGACTAGCGAATAGAGGGCATCGGTGGGGACGCCCACCACGCGTCCGCGCTCGATCTCCGCCGCAGCGCGTTCGACCGCCTCAGCAGACGGGTGTTGCACGTCGATTGGAATCAGATCAGTGGCCACGAGGGAAGCAGCGCCGTTGCCGGCGGGACGCCAGATATTTCGTCAGTTTATCTCTCGCCGATTGCCTCGGCAACCTGGATGGCCATTTCGTAACGGCCAAACGGAGCACTCAGCTGCACTCCTTGAACCATAGATCGCGTGCGGGAGACCATCTCACGCGCAATCGCAACACCTTCTGCGCGAGCTTTTTCAGCGTTATCGGCATTCCGCATGCGTTGCATGTAATTGTCGGGGACCGGAACGCGCAGCTCGTTGACCATGAACTCCGCGTTGCGATAGCTGGTCAGCGGCCAGATCCCCGCTATCATGGGCAGCTTATAGTGTTCCGTCCTTTTGAGGAACTCTTCCAATAGATCGAGGTCGAACACCGGCTGTGTTACCACGTACTCGGCGCCCGCTTCCACTTTCCAGGCGAATCGCCGCAGTTCTTCGTCCATATTCAGGGCCCCGGGATTCGCACCGACGCCGATCAGCAGCGAGGTCTGCGAACCGATGGGATTGCCGCCAAGGTCGAGCCCCTGGTTCAGATTGTTGGCTATGTTGGTCAGGCCGATGGAATCGACATCGAAGACTGCCGTAGCGTCCGGATACGTGCCCATGCGCGGCGGATCGCCGGTGATGCAGATGAGGTTTTTCACACCGACGGCATTTGACCCCAGCAGTTCCGACTGGATGCTCAGGATGTTGCGGTCACGGCAGCAGAAGTGCAGCACCGCTTCGATTCCCGCCTGCTGTTGAATGATCTGACAAGTGACCTGGGCGCTCAGGCGCGCGCTGGCGCGAGGTCCATCCGGAACATTGATACAGTCGATGCCGTTATCGCGGCAAAGCGCGGCGCCCGCCACTTCCTTCGATGGATCTACTCCACGGGGAGGAAGAATTTCAACGAAGGATACGAACCTGCCCGCCGCAAGTTTGGCGCCGAGCTGCGATTTCTGCGCGGCGGGGAGTTTCGGCAACCGCTTTACTTCCGGCTTACTCTCGTCGAGAGTTAGCGCTGCGGACGCACGGTGCTGCAGCGGCTGTAGCGAGCGGACTTCGTTGCAGATCTGCTTAATGTGCTCGGGCGTGGTACCGCAGCATCCGCCCATAAGCCTGACGCCGGCCTGCACGAAGCGCCGCGAATACTGCGCCATGTACTCAGGCGAGCAGAGATAGATATTGCGCCCTTCTACGGTAGCGGGCAAACCGGCATTCGGCATGGCGCTGAGCGGTTTCGCCGTATACCGGACCATCTTCTCGATGGTTTCGAGCGCCACCTTCGGACCCGCCGAACAGTTGACGCCGATGACATCTACGGGCAGGTCATTCAGAACCCTGGCGAACGTTTCGGTGCTGGCGCCGTCGCGCAAACTGCCGTCATCGTTGACGGTCACCTGTGCCACGATGACCATCTCCGGCCCCGCGGCGTCGCGTACAGCCAGGATGGCTTCGCGAAGCTCGTTCAAGTCGTAGAACGTCTCGAGAATCAGCAGATCGATGCCTGCCGAGAGTAGCGAATCAGCCTGTTCCCGGTATGCCGCTCTGGCTTCCGCGAACGACATCGCCCCCAGCGGCTCAATCTGTGCGCCTAATGGGCCCATGGCTCCCGCAACGAATGCCCGCTCTCCCGCCGCTTCTCGCGCCAGACGTACGCCGGCCTGATTGATGGCATTCAACTTCTCGCCAAAACCGAATGCGGAGAGCCGGATCCGGCTTGCGCCGAAGGTATTTGTTTCGATGACCTCGGCGCCCGCTTTTGCGTATTCCTGGTGGACTTCTTTAACCAGCTGCGGCGCAGAAAGGTTCAATTCATCGAAACAGCGGTTAATGAAGACCCCTTTTCCATAGAGCATTGTGCCCATGGCGCCATCCGCGATCACGATCTTGGATTGGAGTTTCTTCCGGAACTCAGCGGCCCGGGAATGGATAAGTGTTTCTGTAGCGGTCATGGACAACGAGGTGAAATCGCCGCAAGCTCATGCGTGCCGACGATTTGGGGTATTCACCGATTGTAGCGTGCAGCCTTGTCTTGGCACCGTGCACGGATCATTGCCTCGCGATTTCGGGCTCGCGATTTCGCCAGTGTCTCCACGCGGCTTGTATTGGCTTTTGAAGACACCTTACATCCAAGGGGTGTTTCATGTACCGGTACAAGATCGCACTTTCACCCTAATATCTTTCGTCGAGATTCCCGATATGTCCTTTGTGGATGCCCGATGACATATCGAAAGGAAATGGCGACACCGCTACGGTTCGGACCCGCGAATTGGTTGACGCTCGCCCGCAGTGTCCCCATTTCCTCTTCAAAGTTTATCGACGTATTTCATTTAGGGCGTTTCTAGATCGGGTTTTATTGAAGGACCCGAAGTACACAACTTCGGCTGATTAGAAAGGAATTGAATTCGCTATGAAAAAACTGGTCTCGGCGTTTGTGGTTGCCGCTCTGGCGTGCGCCGCCGCAGACGGGCACAAATCAAAGCTCTCGCCCGACACCAAGAGTGCCGACGTCACCACCACGATCCGGGTGATTGTGCAGTGGAACATTCCGGTCGGGAGCATTACCGCTCAGAAGATCGCTGCTCTCGGCGGCACAACCATTTCGGAATTCAAATCGATGAATCAAGGCGTGTACAGCATTCCGGCTTCCGCTTTGGCCAGCCTCGACGCTGACAGCAGCGTCAAGTATGTTTCAGTCGATCGGAAAATTCATCACAAATTGGCAAACACAGCGGCTGCGATTAATGCCACCGCGGTCTGGCAGGCTGGGAATATCGGCTTTGGAATTGGGATTGCGGTCCTAGATAGCGGCATCAACCAGGACGATAACCTGGGTGTGAACCCGGGAAAAACCATTGTTTACAGTCAGGACTTCACGGTTACACCGACGACGAACCCAGACGGGAAGCCTGGTCCGCTGCCGAAGAGCTACGGTCTCGATTGGTATGGCCACGGGCAGCACATCGCGGGCATCATAGCGTCGAGCGGTAAGGCGTCGATTTGCGGAAAATGCACGCAGACTTTCGTCGGCATCGCTCCGGGAGCAAGCCTGATCAATCTAAAAGTCTTAGATGAGTTCGGCGATGGGAACGACAGTGAAGTAATCGCGGCGATCGATCAAGCTATTGCCCTCAAGAAAACCTATAACATCCGCGTGATGAATCTATCTCTGGGCCGACCAGTTTATGAGAGCTACACCCAGGACCCGTTGTGCCAGGCCGTAGAGGCCGCATGGAACGCAGGGATTGTCGTTGTGGCAGCGGCAGGCAACGACGGGCGAGACAATTCATTTGGCACTCAAGGCTACGGCACGATTACTGCTCCGGGCAATGACCCCTACGTGATCACCGTAGGCGCGATGAAAGCCGAGGGAACGCCTACCCGGACGGACGATCTGGTTGCAAGCTACAGCTCGAAAGGTCCGACACAACTCGACCATATTGTGAAACCGGATATCGTAGCGCCGGGTAATCAAGTTGTATCGCTGCTCGCCAAGAACGGAACTCTGGCGCTTTCGAATCCGCAGAACGCGGTACCTCTCAGTCTCTTTCAGGCCTCAGCGCCGCCAGTTGGTAATCCTCCTCCAGGTCCGCCGATTCCAGCGAACGGAAACCAACCACCAAACGTCAATTTCGGCCCTGGTACGTCAAATAACTACTTCATCCTGAACGGGACCAGCATGGCGACAGCCGTGGTCAGCGGGGCGGCTGCGGATATTTTGCAAGCGTATCCTTCGCTAACTCCAGATCAAGTCAAGATTCTCCTGATGCAGACCTCATACAAGACGTTCCCGGTGTCGAGCACGGTTGTCGATGCCACATCGGGCAATACCTATACCGATTACTACGATATGTTCACCATCGGCGCCGGTTACCTGGATCTGCAGGCGGCAATGAACGGAGTAGCTCAGATACCTGCCTCGGGTACGGCGATGTCTCCGACGGCCAGTTATGACCCGGTGAGCGGTGACGTGACGCTCAGCTATGACGGTTCTTCCGTCTGGGGCAATCCGTTGTTATGGTCCAACAAATCGGCTTGGGGCGCAAATGCAGTTTGGAGCTCGTCGGTTCTGACCGGGCAAAAGGCGCTATGGGGCGCGAAAGCTCTTTGGGGAGCATCAGCGGATCAGGCAAGCGACGCCGTATGGGGATCTAAGTGCATGTGGGGAGCGTCGGCCGATGCGGGCAGCAGCATAGATACCGCAGAGTCGATCAGCATCGTCGGGGAAAATTAGTACAAGCTAACTCTTGCAGCATTCCCCGGCCAAACTCGATTGGCCGGGGAATTTTTTTGGCTGGTGATCCTCGCCATCGCGCATTGAAAGCGCCGCTCGAGCACGTTCCAGCCATCAACGCATCGTTTTCTTACTGGACACCCTACACCTAAACGCGATACCTGGTACCGGTACAAAACCTCACTTTCACGCTAATATCTTTCGCCGAGATTCCCGATATGTCCTTTGTGACCCGAAGTACACAACTTCGATTGGATGGAAAGGAATTGAATTCGTAATGAAAAAACTGGTCTCGGCGTTTGCGGTTGTCGCTCTGGCGTGCGCCGCCGCGGACACGCACGGGTCGAAGATTTCCCGTGACGCCAAAATGTCTGACACAGCAACGACACTGCGGGTGATTGTCCAGTGGAACATCCCCGCCGGGGCGGGAACCGCGCAGAAAGTTCGGGCCCTCGGCGGAACGGTGATCTCGCAATTCAAATCGATGAATGAAGGGGTTTACAGCCTACCGGCATCGGCTTTGCCCAGCCTGGAAGCAGACAGCACCGTCAAATACGTTTCCTTGGATCGGAAGGTTCACCACAAATTAGCGAACACAGCGGGGGCGATCAATGCTGCACCGGTGTGGTACGCGGGGTATCTCGGGCTTGGTGTTGGCATTGCCGTCGTCGATAGCGGAATCAATCAGGATCCCAATCTCGGCATCGGGAAGGCAATCGTCTACACGCAAGACTTCACCGGAAGCAATGGAAAGGCGGGCGCCGATGCTTACGGGCATGGGCAGCATATTGCCGGCATCATCGCTTCGAACGGCAAAGACTCGACGTGCTCAAATTGCACGCAATCGTTTTATGGCATTGCTCCGGGAGCAAGTCTCATTAATCTTCGCGTGCTTGATGCGAACGGCGAAGGTTCCGACAGTCAGGTGATCGCGGCCATCGACCAGGCCATCTTGCTGAAAGGCGTTTACAACATCCGAGTGATGAATTTGTCGTTAGGCAGGCCGGTGTACGAGAGCTATACACAAGATCCGATTTGCCAAGCTGTCGAAGCAGCCTGGAACGCCGGTATCGTGGTTGTCGTCGCGGCGGGCAACGACGGCCGCGACAATTCGTTCGGGACCCAAGGCTATGGCACAATCCTGGCCCCCGGCAACGATCCATACGTAATCACCGTTGGAGCTATGAAAGCGGAGGGAACACCCACCCGAACCGACGATCTGGTTGCAAGCTACAGTTCCAAGGGACCGACGCAGATTGACCATATCGTGAAGCCGGACATTGTGGCTCCTGGCAACCAGGTGATATCACTGATGGTTCAGAACTCGACGCTCGCCACAGAATATCCAGCGAACCAGGTACCGAATTCCGGTTTTCAATCCGGACTCAACAATGGTCAGGCGAAAAAGCTGTCCAACTACTTCATCCTGAACGGTACGAGTATGGCGACAGCCGTGGTCAGCGGGGCTGCTGCGGACATTCTGCAAGCGTATCCTTCGCTAACTCCGGATCAAGTCAAGATTCTGCTAATGCAGACCTCATACAAGACGTTCCCGGTCTCGAGCACGGTTGTCGATGCCACATCGGGCAATACGTATACCGATTACTACGATATGTTCACCATCGGCGCCGGTTACCTGGATCTGCAGGCGGCAATGAACGGAGTAGCTCAGATACCTGCCTCGGGTACGGCGATGTCTCCGACGGCCAGTTATGACC
The DNA here is from genome assembly GCA_963842195.1 of uncultured Acidobacteriaceae bacterium. Lineage (GTDB taxonomy): Bacteria > Acidobacteriota > Terriglobia > Bryobacterales > Bryobacteraceae > Bog-105. Next base: position 247,455 of record CAWJFN010000008.1, on the reverse strand, counting down.
CGGTGAGCGGTGACGTGACGCTCAGCTATGACGGTTCTTCCGTCTGGGGCAATCCGCTGGTATGGTCCAATAAATCGGCTTGGGGCGCAAATGCCGTTTGGAGCTCGTCGGTTCTGACCGGGCAAAAGGCGCTATGGGGCGCCAAAGCTCTTTGGGGAGCATCAGCGGATCAGGCAAGCGACGCGGTATGGGGATCTAAGTGCATGTGGGGAGCGTCGGCCGATGCGAGCAGCAGCGTCGAAACGGCGGAGTCCATCAGCATCGCCGGGGAAAATTGACCCGGAGATAAGACTCGAGCACAAACCCCGGCGAAAATTCCTCGCCGGGGTTTTTTATTTGATGAGGTCTCCGGCGGACCAACGGATAATTCTCATTGAAAGCGAGAGCGATTTGTCCGATACGAGAAATGAGGGCGCGCAAACCGAATTCACGCCCCAATCTCTCAAGTGCAGATTCAAGCGACTATGTGCAAATCATTGGCATGCATACTGCGACGAGGCATATGCGCCCGCTTGCTATGGATCGGCACGATTGTCCTACTGCACTTAACATCCCCGGTTCAAGCGAGTCTCGATCCATCGAAGGCGATCACACAATACATCCATAAAACCTGGCAAGCAGATACAGGCTTACCGGAAAATTCCGTAACCTCGATCGCTCAGACACCAGACGGCTACCTTTGGATGGGTACCGAGGCCGGACTCGCCCGCTTCGATGGAATCAAATTTACCGTCTACGAGAAACGGAATACCCCCGCGATTGGAAGCAACTTCGTTACGGCATTGCTGACCGACCACACCGGAGCCCTTTGGATAGGCTCTGCCGGAGGTGGACTCGCCGTTATGAAAGACGGGCTATTCAAGCGGGTATCGGGTGCGGATTTCAGCGAGACGGTGACATCTTTCTATGAAGACCGTCACGGCGTCCTCTGGATCGGAACGGATGGAAACGGTATCGTTCAATGCAAGAAAGGTGTATTTCGGCGTTTTCACACGCAAGACGGCCTGGCCGATAACGCTGTTTTTTCCATTACCGGCGATGACAAGGGCACCGTTTGGGTCGGTACCCAAAGCGGTTTAAGTAGAATCTCCGGGGGGCACTTCACCGCATTTGCAAATCAGCGGGCCTTTGATCATCTGCCCATCCGTGCGCTCTGCATGATCGATCCGGAAGGCTTTGGATCGGCACGCACAAGAACGGGCTTTTTCAGCTTGATGCAGACGCTCTGAAGCACTTCACCACAAAAAACGGCCTCAGCAGTCAGGCAATTTCTTCGTTGTATCAGGACAGAGCCGGGACGCTGTGGATCGGAACTTGGGACAACGGGATCGATCGTCTGCGCGGCGAGCACTTTGATTCCTTCACGGCAAAGGAAGGTCTTCCAGGCGATGGTGTCTGGACGATCTTTGAGGACCGCACGGGATCGCTCTGGCTCGGAGGCACAGAAGGCGGACTCAATAACTTCCGCGAGGGCAGCGTCACTCCAACAGGCAAACCAGAGGGTCTCGGCGCGGATACCGTACTCGGCTTGTATCAAGCCAGCGACAAAGCTTTCTGGATCGGCTCCGACCAGGGGTTACTGCGATTCAGCCAGGGCCGCATCAAGCGCTACACCACTGCGGAAGGTCTTCCCGACAATCTTGTCTTCTCTATTTCGCAGGACGGGAGAGGAGACATTTGGGCCGGAACACGCAATGGGCTGGCACGGCTTTCGAAAGGGACGTTCAAGGCGTTCGGAGGAAGCGGAACAGCTCAGGGACGAATGATTCTGTGCACCTTGACCGGACCGCGAGGGGACCTGTGGGCTGGCGGAAGAGGGGTGTTAAGCCACTTCGACGGCAAGCAGATGACCACGTACACCCACCCGGGACGGCCTTCCGAGCAACGTGATCGTATCACTGTATGAGGACACCAGCGACACGCTTTGGATCGGGACCGACGGCGGCGGGCTGATCCGTTTCCGCGATGGCCGGTTCACGGCCTTCACTCGACACGACGGGCTCTCGAGTGACGCTATCTTTTCGATCACCGGAGATCCTGATGGCACGCTTTGGATAGGCACCAGAGGCGGCGGCCTGGCTCGCTTCGCGAAAGGCAGATTCACCACGTTTGCGCGGGAAGCAGGGTTGGCGGATGACGACGTGTTCGCGGTTATAGACGATCACCTTGGGCGGCTGTGGATGAGCTCGAACAAAGGAATTTTCAGCGCGCAGAAGCGCGAGCTGGAAGCGTTCGCTGCGGGCCGGACACGATCGATCTCCTGCACGCTGTACGGCACGGCCGATGGAATGAGGAGCCGCGAATGCAATGGGGGATTTCAGGGAGCAGGACTACGGAGCGAAAACGGCATGCTCTGGTTCCCCACCATGAAAGGCGTGGTCAGCCTCGCGCCGGCCAGGCTCGGGGGTGGCAGCAATCCGCCTACGCGTTGTGATCGAGCGCGTGGTGGCGGGAGAAAAACCCCTCGCTCAGCAGAATCCTGCCGTTATTCCCGCGCGGACGAAGCGCTTGGAGTTTCAATTTACTGCACCCTACTTTTCCGCGCCCGAAGGCTTACAGTTCAAATACCGTCTGGATGGGTTCGACCGGCAGTGGGTACTGGCAGGCGCAAGACGGAGTGCGTACTATACCAATCTTGCGCCGGGCACATACCAGTTCGAAGTAACGGCCTGTCTTGGTGATGTGTGCACACCCGAAAGTACAAGACTCGACGTGACGCTGGAGCCGGCGTTCTATGAGACGAAGATATTCTTTCTGCTGCTGGCCCTGCTTGCCGCAGGATCAGCGTTTGGCCTTCATAAGCTGCACGTCCGGCACCTCCAGGCAAAGGAACGAAGACTGCAACAGCTGATTGAAGAACGCACGCGGGAGTTGAGGGAATCCCGGGATCAGCTGGAAACGAGAGTGGAAGCGAGGACGCGGGATCTATCGGTGGCAAATCAGCGGTTGGAAGCTGAGGTATCGGTGCGCAGGGAGGCCGAACAAAAGGCCGAGGCGGCCAATCGCGCCAAGTCCGAGTTCCTGACCAACATGAGTCACGAGCTGAGAACGCCCATGAATGGCGTTATCGGCATGACGAATCTGGCGCTTCAGGTTTCGGACGATCCACAACAGCGTGAATACCTGCAGCTGGTGAGCCAGTCGGCCGATCATCTGTTGTCGCTGTTGAATGACATCCTGGATTTTTCGAAGATTGAATCGAGCAAGCTCCTCCTCGATGAGATGGAGTTTGATCTACGGGAGCTACTCGACAAGCTGGTGCGGACTCTGGAGCCGGTGGCGCGCCAGAAGGCCTTGAGTTTGTTCGCGGAGATCGATCCCGGCTTACCTCGCCACGTCAGCGGCGACCCGACGAGACTACGCCAGGTGCTGTTGAACTTGCTTGGGAACGCGATCAAGTTTACCGAAGCCGGACACGTGCAATTGAGAGCATCGGACGATGGGGACGGCCAGGTCCGGTTCAGTGTTATCGACACCGGAATTGGCATACCGAAGGAGAAGCATCGCTCTGTTTTCGAATCTTTTGTGCAAGCGGACGGAGGAACGGCGCGAAAATTTGGCGGCACGGGACTAGGTCTCGCGATCTCTGACCGGCTGGTGAGGTTAATGGGAGGCACAATTGAAATCGCAAGCGAGGTCGGTGTTGGCAGCACCTTCAGTTTCTCGATCCGCCTTCGACGAGCGGTAGAGCGCGAGCGTGCCTCAAGCCATCAGAACAGCGCGGCACCCGTTGCGCTCCGGGCCATCGTACCCGAGAGTGCGGGTTTGGCCGAAAATCCGGGTTTGGAGGCTACGCGCCCGCCGCACACGAGTCTGAAGATCCTGATTGCTGAAGACAATCGGGTGAACCAGCGGCTCGCGAAGACCTTGCTCGAGAAGGCGGGCCACGAAGTTGCCGTCGTAAGCGACGGTTCAGAGGCGGTAACGGCTTGCATGCAGCAGGCGTTCGATGCTGTCTTGATGGACGTGCAAATGCCCGGCATGGACGGGTTGGCGGCCACTTCGGCTATTCGCAAGGCAGAGCAGGGGCAGCGGCGCACTCCCATCATCGCTTTGACGGCGCATGCAATGCGAGGAGACCGCGAACGGTGCCTGGCCGCGGGGATGGATGATTACATCACCAAACCGATCAATGTGAAACAGCTCCTGAGCCGGCTGGGAGCGCTGGCAAGGTAGACGGCTCATCTCGCGCCGCTCGATACAGTAACAATCAGCGGCAATGAATCAGAGCAAGCGGCCAGGGCATCTTCAACCTCAGGACTTCGCCTGGCTTCTCTTCGTTGCGGCCTTGATTTTAACGGCACCGGAGCCCAACTACAACGCGTTCATTTTAGTGCCGCTGATCGGCATTTACCAGATCGTTGAGCCTAGATTGAAGCTATTTTCATCGAGGCGTGGACAGATTGCCTCCGTGGTATTCAAGCTCGTGTTCAGCTATCTGCTGATTGGTTATACGGATGCAGTATTCTCGTACTACTACGCGATCTTCTTGATCCCGGTGGTATCGGCGGCTACGATTTTCGAACTTCCCGGTGTGGTGCTGGTAACTGCGATTGCGGGAGCTGCATACTTCTCTTTTCTACTGCCGGTGTTCTTCGACTATTCACGTTTTCGCCTGCCGGCGGGTTATATCGGCGTAATGTCACTGCGGGTCTCGTTTTTCGCTATTGTGGCGTTCCTGGTGCACCAGCAGGCGAAAGCGAAGCGAGACGAGATGGCGCGAACACAAGAAGCTGCAGACCGCCTGGCCGAGTCCAACCGCAATCTTCGCCTGGCGCAAGCGTCACTAAGAAGGAGTGAGCGCCTGGCGGCTTTAGGCCAGCTAACGGCGGGGCTGGCGCATGAACTGCGGAACCCGCTGGGTACCATCAAAGCGTCGGCGGAGATGCTGACGAAACAAATTGCTCAAAGCCGCCCGGAGGTGATGACCGAGATGGCGGGTTACGTTGTCGCGGAAGTGGATCGCATGAATGGACTGATTTCGAACTTTCTCGATTTCGCGCGGCCGCTGCAGATTCATGCCGCTCAGTCGGAGCTCCGGCCTGTGCTGGAGGAAGTAGTGCGGCAGTTAAGCGGGTTAGCAGACAGGCCGTGGAGTTTCGATGAAGATCGAAATGCCGCAGCCGATCTCGTTTGAGTTCGATCCGGAACTGGTGAAGCTGGCAATCGGGAACCTGGTGCAGAATGCGCTACAAGCGAGTTCTTCAGGAAGCGAGGTGGAACTCCGGGCGGACCTTAACGGCGATCTGGTCAGAATTCTGGTCGCGGATCACGGCGAGGGGATCCAACCGCAACATCTCGAGAATATTTTCAACCCATTCTTTACCACGAAAACCAATGGCGTCGGGCTGGGCCTCGCGATCGTGTCGAAGATCATTGACGAGCACCACGGACGCGTAAACGTGTTCAGCGAGCCAGGCGCAGGGACTACATTTGAAGTGCTGCTGCCTGTGCAACAGCCGGTATGAACGCATGAGTTCCGGACGCATTCTCATCGTCGAGGACGAGAACAAGCTTCGCCGTGTCATCCAACTCCATTTGGAATCGGCCGGTTTTGAAGTCGACGCGGCAACCAGTGCCGAGCAAGCAGCGCCGCTGGCGGGCATGGCAAATCTGATCATCACTGACCTGCGTTTGCCGGGAACCGACGGACTGCATTTTATTCAGCAGTTGCAGTCACGCGGCGTGCAAGCGTCCGTGATTGTCATTACCGCGCATGGCTCGATAGAAACTGCGGTGGAGGCGATGAAGCTTGGCGCGACGGATTTTCTGCAGAAACCGTTTTCGCTGGATCATCTGACGACCGTTGTACATAAGGCGATGACGGTGCAGTTTCTGCGCGCGGAGAACGCACGCCTGCGCGAGCAGTTGGACCAACGCTATCAATTCGACAACATTGTGGGCCGAAGTCCGCTGATGCGGGAAATCTTTCACACGGTGGAACGTGTCGCTCCCACCCGAGCGACGGTGCTGCTTGCGGGTGAGAGCGGCGTGGGCAAAGATATGATCGCGCGGGCAATTCATCATCACTCGCCGCGCGCGAACCATGCGTTCGTGAAGATTAACTGTACGGCAATTCCCGAGAACCTGATGGAGAGCGAGCTCTTCGGATACGAAAAAGGTGCGTTTACCGGGGCGAACGCAAGCAAACCAGGCAAGTTCGAGCAGGCCGATCAAGGGACAGTCTTCCTGGATGAGATCGGCGACGTGCCGGGAAATATTCAGGTGAAGCTACTACGGATTTTGCAGGAGCGGCAGTTTGAGCGTTTGGGTTCAAATTTCACGCGGAATGTAGACGTGCGGGTGATCGCAGCGACGAATGTGGATCTGCGGGCGGCGCTCGAAGAGGGACGATTCCGCGAAGATTTGTACTACCGGCTCAACGTGGTTCCAATCAACATCCCGCCGCTGCGCGATCGCGCGGAGGACATTCCGTTTCTGGCCATGCATTTCGTTCAGAAGCTGTCGAGAGATCTGGGCTCGATTGCGCGCGAGATCAGCCCCTCGGCTATGGACCGCCTGCTGGAGCATTCATGGCCCGGCAATGTGCGCGAACTGGAGAACACGATTGAGCGCAGTCTGGTTCTGGCGTCGGGCGAGGTTCTACAGCCTGCGGACATTCGCATCGAAGCGCCGCGATCGGTGGTCCCGGCCTCGCCGCAGTCGCCGTTGTTGCCGGAAGGCTTCACTCTGGAGCAATGGGAACAGGCGATGATACGCGAGGCGATGCGGCGCGCGCAAGGCAATAAGAGCCGCGCCGCCCGCATTTTGGGTCTGACGCGCAATGCGCTCCGGTACCGGTTGTCACAGATGGGACTCGAGAGCAACACGCCGGCCGACAACAACGAATCCAGTAGCGCTGCGGTATGAATTTCGGACCTGTCGATTTGACTGTAGGCCGGGCGTCGCTTGCATGAGCGGTATGGAGCGTGGCGTCAGCAGAGACATCGCGGCAACTTTAGCCGAGGAAATCGATATGGCCAATTGGCCCGACGACCGCCTGCGTTTGATGTTTACCTGCTGTCACCCGGCACTCAATCGCGATGCTCAGGTGGCTCTTTGTTTACGTACGCTGGGTGGCTTGACCACGGGCGTTACCTGACCGGACGTGGCGTACAGGTATTACGTCGAGGTGACTGTAATCCATCCGTCGGAGTCGAATTGCTGTAACGGCTCATTGAATTTCGTTCAACGCGAAGACGCTGAAGCCGGACGTCAGAAGAACCCACGGAGGTTAAAAGGTGAAAAGAACGTTCTATTCAATCATTTTGGCGGCGGTATCGATTCCACTGATCGCCATGGCCGAGCCATTCGTACAGTCCGGTTCCGCGGGAGGAGCGGGATCCTCGGGCAGCGCCCAATCGGGGCAGTCCGGGTCTACAGGGCAGAGCGGCCAATTCGGGGAATACCGGTCAAAGCGGACAGTCCGGAAGCACAGGTCAAACAGGTGCAACGGACAACTCCGGAGCAAGTTCCTCGTCTCATAAAGGGCGCAAAGGGCGCAGTAAGAAAGGCAAGACGAACGGGACGGACACAACGTCTGGTTCCAGTCAGGGCTCGGCAACTCCAACCAACCCTCAGTAGGTAACGACCGGCTGTGCCATCGGCAGTCACCAACCATAAGACCGTCAATTTGTATACGCTGCATACGACATCGGTTCGGCACTCTCTCGGCGAAGGAACGATTCCGTCATGGCAATCCAATGGCATGCGTCGCATAATTCGTGTAGAGTTCGCCGAACCGGCTTTTCAAGTAGCGTTCTTCAATGTGTGCGCGGCGGCGAATCAAAGCAAGCCACGCGAGCGCGAGTGCACAAGCAATGACACTGCCGAACAGGAGCGGCAGAGCCAAACGCGTCGCGAGCAGACCCACATACCTGGGGTGACGAACATAGCGATACGGGCCCGACGTCATAAGGACTCCGTTCCGATGATGAGCGGGAAACTTATCGATCAGGTATGAATCGACCCACAAAAGCCAACTCGTTCCGACAAGTGATAGCAGCAATCCCGTGACTTGCACTGGATGGCGCACGAGGTCAGGAGCGAGGCGCCAGTGTGAGTATTCGAAAAAAACTGCAAATTCAGCCAGGCCAAGAACCGCGACGCATCTGTCCCAGATAGTGTCAAGCTCCTTCGCATAAAAGAGCCGTGAGATTTCTTCGGATTTTGAGAATCGCTTGCTCACAACCGCTTGCACCACTGCCAGTGCGGTGCTCAGGAAAAGGTATCCGAGGGAGAATATGTCGATGCGCGGATATAGGATCAGCACTGCCAATGCGTCAAAGACAAGAACGAATCCGAGCAGACGCTTTCCGTTCATGACTAATAAGTATGCCGTCATGAGCGGCATCGCGTGTACCGGTTTATGGGGAACGCAGCGCGGCTGCCTGGCGTAGTAACAGATAATCTGGAATTGATGAACGAGGACTCGCTACGATGACGGCGCGTCACGCGGGAGCAGTCGCCGGATCTGCATTGCTGGTTTTCGGCATCGTGGGAACGGGCGTGATCATCGCGTTGCGCGGCTTCCCGGTAAAAAGCAACACGATCATCGGAGCGGTGGTAGCGGAAGATCGTGATCCACGCAAGCAAATGCCGATTGCGGGGGTCGGGATCACGGCCACAAACGGTGGAGAGCCGGTCACAGCACAGTCCGACAACACGGGTTTTTTTCGCATTGCGTTGCCAGCCGGCTTGAATCTGGGCAGCCCTACCTTCCTCACGTTCCGGCACGACAACTACCGCGCACTTTCCGCTACATTGACGACAACCGACAAAATCTTCGTAGCGCGCATGTTGCCGGTCACGGCGAAGCTGCGCCTGGAACCCGTTACGGGACAGACGAAGATGAGCGACGTTAAGATCCGGTACACCGTAAAATCGGCATCGACGCTGGATGTCGGAAGCGTTGCGCCGGCGTTCGAGGCCGTAAATACCGGGAACATTCCGTGTAAGAAAGAGGCAGGCCCGTGTTCGCCGGATGGCCGCTGGCAAGCCGGGGTCGGTGGAATCTCGCTCGACGCCGGGGAAGGCAATCAATTCGGGATCCCGCGGGTGTCGTGCATAGCCGGACCGTGTCCCTTTACACGCATTGACCCAGCGAGTCGCACCGACGGCGGACGGCGGCTGCGTGTCAGTGCACTCGCGTGGTCCGATACCGCTACCTTCCTGGTCGAGGCGGACGTGGTTCACACGGTGGTGAGTGACCTGGTGCGGCAATCGTTTCCGGTAATCTTCGGCCGAGGATTTAGCTTCACGCTACCCGGAACCGCGGCAGGACCCAGCATTGAAGCGGAGATGGATGGAACAGACATTGTGTTTCCACTCGGGCCGGATCTCCTTTTGACCTGGGCCACCTGCACCATGAACACGGATGCCGATCAGTCGCGCTTGTACAGCTGTGAGCTCAAGCCGGGCTACCGGTTCGAGTGAAGTAATTCTTGACAAGTCTGGCCGCTGAGCACATAACGAACACTGTTCATCATTGTTATGGGTGTCCAAGAGCGACGAGCGAGGGAGCGGCAAGGGATTCGGGACGAGATTCTCGACGCCGCGCGTGGGCTCTTCGCTCGCGAAGGATATGAGAGCGTCTCGATCCGTAAGATCGCAAATAAAATCGAATACTCGCCCGGGGCCATTTACCTTTACTTCAGAGATAAGACCGACATCTTGGACACGCTGTGTGAGGAGACCTTCGCCCGGCTGGCCAAAAGCCTGCGCCCAATTGTAGAGGACACGGACGATCCGCTCGAACGGCTGCGGCGGGCAGGCAGAGCGTACATCGATTTTGCCATTGAAAATCCGAACCATTACTTGATTACGTTCGTATCCAAATCAGAGCGGTTATGCGATTCGAACAATGCGGAACAGATTGAAGCCAGCGGAGCCGCCTGCTTCCAGAACCTGCGCGGTTTGGTGCAGCGGTGCGTGGAGCAGGACCGGCTCCGAATTACCGACGTTGAGGAAGTGAGCCAGTCGTTATGGGCGTGCATGCACGGAGTGGCAACGCTGTTGATTACGTGCGAGAAGTTTCCGTTCATCGAGCGCAGCCGGCTGATCGATCGCGTCCTGGATATCGAGGGGCTCGATTCGCTGATCGATCGCGCCATCGAAAGCAATCTCGATTTGAAACTCGCACAAAGAGCGAGTACTCGAAGCGCGCGCGGCGCGACGGATGACACGGGCTGACCTGCTGCCTTCGGTCGAGTCCGCCAATTCGTTCCAACGAATCCGCGGCGGTTTCGAGAACGGCAATATCCATGTCGGGAACAGTGGCGGCGGCGGCCTCTTCGTCTCCTCATTCGAGAGCAACATCTACCAGCTTGGCTTCGATGCCTCGTGGGAGATCGACCTGTTCGGCGGTCGACGACATGAACTGCAGGCAGCAACCGCAGAAATGAGAGCTGCAGACGAGTCGCGCCGGGACGTGATGGGTCAGCCTGCTCGGCGAACTCGCGCGCAACTACGTGGAGCTACGCGGAGGCCAGGGCCGGCTGGCGATTACGAAACAGAACATCGAGCTGCAGCAGGACTCGCTGCACCTGACAGAGGTACGCGCTGAAGCGGAACTAGGCAATCAGCTCGATGTCGAGCGGCAGCGCGAACAGGAGAGGCGCGAGCGGCTGCTGGCCGCCGTCGATGCCAGCCGGCAAGCTACGGAACTGGCGATGGAGCCATACAAGCGCGGTCTCACCGATTTTCTGAGTGTGCTCGATCACAGCGCGATCAGTTGGTGAACGAGGACGCCTCGGCGCAGAGTGATACAGCGGTATTGACCGACTTAGTCGCGCTTTATAAGTCGGTCGCCGGAGCATGGTAATCCTCTTACTAGTGAACTGTCCCGGTCATTTCGTTACTGCTCCGGTCGCTTCGCTTATAGTTGCAATGTGCTTCAGCAAAGCAGGGGAGACATTCACAGCCGCCGCGCGGCGGGGATTGTGGAAAAGGCCTGTGTTTTGGTGAAGCATACAGGTAAACTCGCCGGTACGAATATCGCTTCGCTGACGGGAAAGACGTCTTCCGCGAGAGGCTCGACCGGCGAGAGACCTGGTTTCCCAGACGAATCCTCAGATGTCGTCTGAATCGAGTTCAGACTCTACTATAAGCCCTTCGCCGTGGAAACCGGGATACCTGTTGGATTGTTGGATTAGGACAGGAGCGAGCCAAGTGCAGCAGCAAACAAACCCAGAGCAGGCCGAACCGGATTGGGCCGCTTTCATCGCCATCGATTGGGCGGACCGGAAACACGACTGGGCAATGCAGGTACCCGGTCAGAAGAAACGCGAGAGCGGGCAACTGCCTCACCAGCCAGAAGCCATTCATAGCTGGGTGGTGCAGTTGCGGGAGCGATTTGGCGAGCGGCCCATCGCGGTCGCGCTGGAGCAATCGCGCGGCGCGCTGCTGTTTGTTTTGAGCAAATACACCAACCTGATTCTGTTTCCGATTCATCCAGCTAGCGCCAGCAGTTTCCGGCAAGCCATGTATCCGTCGGGCAGCAAGGATGACCCGCTGGATGCGGATGTACAGCTGGAGTTGTTGCTGAAGCATCGCGACCGTTTGCAGGCCTGGCAACCGGATACCGAGCAAACGCGGGAGTTGCAGTTTTTGGTGGAGGATCGGCGCCGTTTGGTGGATCACAAAACGGCACTGCTGAATCAGTTGACGGGTCGGCTCAAGCTGTATTTCCCGCAGTTGCTGAGCTGGTTTGCCGCTTCCGATTCAGTGCTGCTGTGGCGCTTGCTGGAGCAATGGCCGGAACTGGAAAGCTGGCAGCAGGCGCCGCGGCGGAAGCTGAAAGCGTTTCTGGAACAAGACGCGCGTTCGGCTCCGGCCGATGTGGACGCTTTGCTGGAACGCGTGCGCACGGCCGTGCCGGCGACGCAAGATCGCGCCGTGGTGAGTGCAGCGGCTCGTTTTGTGCAGACACTGGTGCGCCAACTGCAACTGTTGCGAGCCGAGATACAAGGCTATGAAAGACAGATTCAAGCCATCGTGGAACAGCATCCGGATTTTCCGATTGTGAGTTCGTTCCCTGGAGTAGGCCGGGCTTTGGCGCCACGGCTGATTGCGGCGCTGGGAACACAGCGTGAGCGCTTTCCGCAGGCAGCTAGCCTACAAAGCTACAGCGGTATTGCACCGGTGCGGGAAGCCAGCGGTAAACGCGCCTGGGTGCATGCCCGCTGGGCTTGTCCGAAGTTCGTCAAGCAAACCTTTCAGGAATGGGCGCAGCATTCTCTGGCACGCTGCGCCTGGGCACGTGCCCACTATGCTGCCCAGCGGCAGCGCGGCAAAGGCCACCATGCTGCCGTGCGTAGTGTCGCCTTCAAATGGATCCGTATTCTGTTCCGCTGCTGGAAAGATCGAACACTGTATGACGATGGCCTTTATGCCCAACGCTTGGCTCATCGATCCCCAACTGCCCCCACCCAAGCGCCTGTGCAAATTGTGTGGAAGAAAACCGCCGGGTTCTTCAAACTCGTGGCGATTTGACTTGACTTATCAGCTCAGATGTCTCGCGGCTCTGATAGCGCAATCTGAGTCATAAGCGAAGCGATTGTAGGTCAGTGTTGGTCGATATGACCGGGACACCCCACTAGCTGATGCGTCACTTACCCTGCCTGAGCTCGTCAAAACGCGAGCTTTAGCGATAGCTCGATAACACGCGGATCGTATGTATCGGTGACCTGGCCGAATGCCGAGGATCCGTACGAAGTGTTCACATCGTGGAACTGTGTGTGATTGAAGGCGTTGTAGAACTCAGCCCCGAATTTGAGGTTTGATCCCTCTCGGGGCAAGCGGAAGTTCTTATACATCTGCAAATTGAAATTAATCCGGCCCGGACCCCGAATAGCGCCTTCCTGCGCGCTGCCGAAGGCCAGCGATGGCGGCGCCGCAAAGCTGGCAGTGTTAAACCACTGTGTAACTGTTGATGGGTAACTCACTGGACTGACAATATTAGGCCTGTCAGTCGCGTTCCCGCCCAGTCCAAGATTGTCGTAGCTCAGGGTTGGATTGAGGGGCAGACCGGTCTCCATAAGCGTAATGCCGGAAAGCTGCCAGCCGCCAAGTAAGGAGCCGGTTAAGCCCGTCGCCTTCCGGAAAAATGGCAACGAATAAATATAATTCAGCACCAAAGTCTGCCGCCTGTCGAGACCTGTCGGCCCGTAATCGTAATAGCGATTGAACGGATTCGACAGCGTATTGAAGTCTCCGCCACCTCCCGGAGCGATGCCCAGGCTATGCGCCCAGGTGTAAGCGGCCTGGAACGTGAGACCGTGCTGATTTTCCACGCGGAAGTTAACTTGTAACGAGTTGTAGTGGGTGTTGCCAGCGTTCTCCCCCAAGGCAATATTGCTGTAGCCCAGGTAAGGCCGGTCCAGATTTGCAATGTAGGAGCCGGCGATAATCGCTGCCCGGTTTGGATCGCTCAGCCCCACGGGATTGATTTCGCGCTCGTCACGCTGGTGATAGTCGCCGTTGCCGACGTACTCGACGCTGACCACCGCACCTTCGGTGACTTGGTGCTGGACGCCGAAGTTCCACTGCGCGGAAACCGGGAGTTTGTAGTCGGTGTATGCAAGCGCCGTAATGCTGGCCGGGTAGATAGGCACGGCAGCGGTTTGTCCGCTCAGAACGCTCACGTTGGGATTCGAGAGAAAGACACTGGTCAGGTTGGGGCTGAATCCGAACGGCGGGTTTGGCCCCATGTTGTACACGTCATTGCCCTGTATGCGCTCGTAGAACATGCCGAAGCCCCCGCGAAGGATGGTCTTTCCCTTACCCGTGATATCGTAGGCAAATCCCACTCGTGGGCCCACGCTGCCATATTCGTTCTGGACCATTCCGCGTGGAGTGCCTTTCTGCCCCGCAATCACCAATCCATTCAGATAGAAGGGGACGTTCCCAAGGGGCACACCCGGAACCGTGGTGAACCCTGGACCGGATGAGTTGAGGCTGCCGGTGCCATTCGAGTTGAATTGGGCCGCATCGGCGGGATTGTAGAGGTTGGGATAAAAATTCGACAGGCGATTCTGTATGTCATACGCGTGCGGAACAACTTCCCATCGCACGCCGAGGTTCAGGGTAAGGCGCTTACTGGCACGCCAATTATCGGTGAAATAGAACGACGCCGTGGAAGTGCGTGTGTGCGTACGGTCTTCGAGATCCAATTGGTTGTAACTCTTGGCGTAACCCAAAAGAAAATCTGCGACTGCATTTCCGGTAAAGCTGCCGTCGAAAGTATAGTTGCCCTGCGTGGTACCGAAAATATCCTGATTTTTCGAGTAGCGCATGAACTGACCGCCGAATCTCAGATTGTGGTCGCCTTTAGTCCAGGAGACATCGTCACGAACCTGCTTATCGTAAGCCGCGTTTCTCCATGGCCAGGAGGCGGTAGTGTAATTAACGCCGTAACTTCCGCCAATATTTATCGCGGGTAGCCGGTCCAGGGCGTTGTGATTGAACAACTGTGAAGCAGTCCAGCCGGCGGGCTTCTGATAAATGCCTAGAGGAGTAAGGTCAATCCAATTTCCATTCAGGTTGAAGGCGACTTCATTGAGTAGAGTCGGGCTGATAGTCTCCGTCAGATGAACGACGCCGCCCCATGATGGATTCTTAAAATTGGTGCCGACAGTTGGGTATGTATCGTTACTCCACAGAGAGGTGGCCACTTGTTGGTCTGTGTTGTCGTGGATGTAATGCCCCCACAGTAAGAGCTTATCTGTGAAGTAATGGTCAAAGCGCAGAACCGTCTCGGGTACGTCAGTGGGCACGCCCTTCGAGCCGGTGTACTGATTGTTTGGCGCATTGGGCAGCGGCATGGCGCCGGAAGAGAAAAAGAGGGCTGCATTGGGATCGATCAAGGACGAAGGAATTTTGTTGCCCGGAAAAGACTGGCCTGGAGTCAGGCCTGCGGCGGCAAACTTCGCGTTTTGCGCCGGGTCGCTGGTACTGGGAACGTGGACGTTCGTTCCAAGCGCACTGAAATCACCATTGCGTTGCGCCTGAGGCACCGCCGCCACGAGAGGGATCGGGGTGCCGATTACGAACTTGCGCCATTCCTGGTTCCAGAAGAAGAATGTCTTTTTGCGATCTCTGTTGTAAACCTTGGGAATGAAGACGGGCCCGCCCAGATTCCAGCCATAGATGTTGTAGCGTAGCTCGGGAGGAGGCTGGCCAGCTAAATTCGCAAAGTAATTATTGGCGTCCATCGCATCGTTGCGGAAGAATTCGTAAGCCTCGCCGTGGAAGTCGCGCGTACCCGACTTGATCGTCATATTGATGGTTCCACCGGAGCCAATGCCGAAATCGCCGGACGCGTTACTGGTTATCGTGTTGAACTCCGCAATCGCGTCGACCGAGGGCATCATGGTTACGCAACCGCCACAACCGCGATCGTAGTTCTCCCCTCCATCCAGCATCCAGACGTTATGCTCCTCGCGCTGGCCATTAAAGCTGATATTGGTGCTGCCGTTCACGGATACAGGCAGATTGAAGTCCGGCAGGTCAGAGGAAGCGCCGGGCGTAAGAATTGCAAGCGCAGCCATATGCCGGCCGTTAATGGCTAATTCCTGAACCTGGCTGCCGGAGATGAGGTCACTGACCTCGCTTGAATCCGACTCGACCTTCACGGCTTCGGCTTCTACCGTTACGCTTTCGGACACGTTGCCGACCTCGAGCGTTGCGTCCACGCGGACCGTAGCATTGGAATCGAGCTTGATGCCGGTACGCTCATAGCGTTTGAAGCCCCTTGCTTCGGCGGTCACCGAATACGGCCCTATCGGCAGTTCCGGCGCTAGATAGGTGCCGGCGCTGTTGGTTTCGAGAACGCGATTGGTGTTCGTGTTCGTGTTAGTAACCGTTACTGTGGCGTTTGGCACGATGGAACCGCTCGGGTCCGTGACTGTGCCCAAAATCGTTGCGGTTTGCGCGAATGCAGCGGCGCTGCCGATCGTAATACAAGCCAAAGCAAGAGCTAGTTTTCGCATGTAACCTCTCCTGACGACATCAGAGATGATGTTGGGGAGAGTCTATCGCACAATGCAAGCGCTTGCAAGAAGAAAATGAGTGAAAAGCACAAATCCCAAAATGGAATCTCCGCTAAGCCTCACCAACCTGATCTCGTGCACTCGCACGGAGCTCGGCACTTTCCCGGTGGCGGAGTTGGCTGCCGGAGAGAGCGATACCGCAGTATTGACCGATTAATGGCTGTGTACAAATCGCTCGGCGGCTGCTGGGATGCCGCAACACCGCGCTACTGAAATTGGATTGCCTGTACGGGAAGCAGTTAAGTAAGGACGACGCCGCCGCGATCCGGGCGATCCACTACGACTGCTCTTGTTGTTTTGAGCGTTTGCTAAGATCCGCGCTAAGTTGCCCCGCTACTCTGTGCGCGTTCCGGGAAGTGATTTGCGAACCAGTCACCCGCGAGATGGGCTACACGCTCCAGCGCGCCAGGTTCTTCAAACAAATGAGTGGCTCCCGGAACGATCTCGAGTTTCTTTTCGCACTGGAGTTGCGCGAGCGCGAGTTCGTTCAGCTCGATGACGGGATAATCATTGCCTCCCACGATGAGCAGAGTGGACGCTTTCACGTTTATCAAAGCTCCGCCGGCGAGATCAGGGCGACCGCCGCGAGAAACGACCGAGCGTATGGACTGCGAAAGCTCGGCGGCGGATATGAGTGCGGCAGCGGCTCCGGTACTGGCGCCGAAGTAGGCGACGGGCAGACTGCCGGTTGTGGGGTTATCGGCGAGCCAGGTTGTGGCTTCGACAAGGCGTCCGGCCAGCAGATGTACGTCGAATCGGAGGTGCCGCGTGTCGAGATCGATTTCCTCTTCATCCGCAGTGAGGAGATCGAGCAGCAGCGTCGCGAGCGAAGACTCTTGCAGCGTGTGCGCGACGAAGCGATTGCGCGAGCTTAAGCGACTGCTTCCACTACCGTGCGCAAAAACGACGACACCGCGGGCGTGTGCGGGAATGGTGAGGTCACCGATGATACCGGACGGCGGGATGCGAACGGATTGTTCTGCAACTCTGGCGGGCATGGGACTCCTGAGGCGAGATTAACGCAGCGGGCACGGCCCAAGAGCCGAGCAGGCCGCAAACGGAAGCTATTATGATGGTCGTGACTCCATGGCTGACCTGAACCCACGCATTACGGTCGAACCCGGCAAAATGGGTGGCAAACCTTGTATCCGTGGCCTGCGCTTCACCGTCTACGATCTCGCATCATACCTGGCATCCGGGATGACGGAGGATGAAATCCTGAGAGATTTTCCTTACCTGGAGAAGGATGATTTCAAGGCTGTTTACGAGTTCTTCGCCAGCATTCCGGAGAGGATCGCGGTGCTTGAAGCTTCTCGTTGACGAAAACCTCGCGCCGAGGCTCGTCGGCGACTTTGCCGACCTCTTTCCTGGCTCGATGCACGTGAGTTCTGTCGATCTTGCGGGCGCCACGATGCCGTGATATGGGAATATGCGAAGGCACATGGATTCACATTCCTAACAAAAGACAAAGACTTCGCAAACCTGAGCATCACCTGGAGCGCCCCGCCGAAAGTGATACTGTTGCAGACCGGCAACTGTTCAAGCGCCTTGATCGAACGCATCGTCAGAAACAACGCGATTCGGCTCTCGGATTTCGAAGACGATGCAAAACGAAGCCTGCTCGTCTTGAGATAGCGCGACCGGCCGGTACAGCGGGGGGAAATCTCCGAATGGGGATTAAACGGTGCGCTACAGCACTTTCGATTCGAACACTGTTCGCGAAGTCCTCAGGTAGGTGCGAGAACTCCAGAGAAAACAACCGAGTTTTTGATTTTCACGCTGCTGCTCGATCTCCTCACTGCGGATGAAGAGGAAATCGATCTCGACAGCCGGCACCTCCGATTCAACGTACAGGCTGGCTGGACGCCTTGTCGAAGCCACAACCTGGCTCGCCGATAACCCCACAACCGGCAGTCTGCCGTCACCTACTTCGGCGCCAGTACCGGAGCCGCTGCCGCACTCATAGCCGCCGCCGAGCTTTCGCACTTCATACCCTCGGTCGTTTCTCGCGGCGCTCGCCCTGATCTGGCGGGCGGAGCTTTGATGAACGCGAAAGCGCCCACTCTGCTCATCGTGGGAGGCACTCTTGGACCGTGTGCGCGACGAAGCGGCGGGAGCTTAAGCGGGACCCGAACGGATTGTTCTGCAAGTCTGGCGGGCATGGGACTCCTGAGGCGAGATTAACGCATCGGGCACGGCCCAGGAGCCGAACAGGCCGCAAACGGAAGCTATTATGATGGTCGTGACTCCATGGCTGGCCTGAACCCACGCATTACGGTCGAACCCGGCAAAATGGGCGGCAAACCTTGTATCCGTGGCCTGCGCTTCACCGTCTACGATCATCGTGATTAGCCGGCGCGATGGGAGCGATTACGATTAGGTGTCACCGGAACAGCCAACCAATAAGGTCAAGGCCGCCGCCGCCGCGAATGCGCGGAAATCGCGATCTCGAGTCAATAGCGGAAGCGCAGCATCGAGACAGCTTTGAGCAATTAGCGCATCGCCTAGCCGTGCTTTGCGGTGCTTTGCAAGAACCTTGGAGCGAAGTGCACCGGCACGTTGCCAAAACCCGGGCTCGATTTCAATGAGTGGCAATTCGGAGAGAGTCTTCGAAAGTTCAGACGATATACCTGGATCGCTTAGCAATTCCGTCAGAACAGGAGGAGCCATGAGAACCTGCCGATCCTTAAGCGCCCGATCGAGTAGCTCAGTGTCTTCACCCGGCTCATCTTGGAAGAAGGCTATCCAGGTACTCGTGTCGGCTGCAATCATCGGTCGACTTTAAGGTCGGCCGACGTACGACTGAAGCGAACCTTGCCTCGAAATGCTCGAAGCTTCTCATAGGTCTGCGAGGCCGCGACTAGTTGTAAACCCGTACGAACGGTCTGGGTGATACCTGTACCACTTGCCCGTTGCGCCTTATCGAGCAGATCAGGCGGAATTTCAACCGTGATCTTGCGTGCTCTTTCCACGTCCTTGATAGTACCGTACCTGATACCAGTATGATGTACCGTTTTGGAGGAATGGTGCGCCCGGACAGATTCGAACTGCCGACCTTCTGGTTCGTAGCCAGACGCTCTATCCAACTGAGCTACGGGCGCAGCGATGAACTCAAGCGCAGCACGAAGCGGGATTCGCGAAGCGCTCGTGAACACAGTATAACAGCAGGTTTGCGCCGGCCTAAACCGACGCTAAAGCGGACTCGTTGAAGCTCAAACTGCGGACGCAGTTGCGGCCGCCAGCCTTGGCCTGATACAAAGCCTCATCCGCCACACGAACAAAGAAATCCGGATTCTTTTCCGAACCGTCTGAGACGGTCACCCCGAAACTGGCGGACACGCGAATGTCAGTTCCTTCGATATTCACGCCTGTGGCCTCGAGCCGGGTGCGGAGACGTTCGGCCTGCATCGCGGCCTGTTCGAGATCGCAGTTAGGGAGCACAACCAGGAACTCCTCCCCGCCATAGCGGCCGACCTGATCATAGGGACGAACATTGGCGCGGAGACGAGCAGCGGTCTCGCGAAGGACCGCATCGCCCGCGAAGTGCCCGTAGGTGTCGTTGATCTTCTTAAAGTGATCGATGTCAAGCAGGATGACGCCGACGCTCCGCCGGTCGCGATGACATCGCGCGATTTCCTGATCGAGCGCGGAACCGATGGCCGACCGATTCGGCAGCATGGTCAGAAGATCTTTATTGGCGCGCTCGCGCAATTCTTCGCGGGCGCGAAGCAAATCGGCTTGCAGGTCGACGATGCGCTTTCCCGCACGCAAACGGACCCGGAGTTCGTGCTCATCGAAAGGTTTAACGATGTAGTCGTCAGCACCGGCATCGAGACCTTCGACGGTTTCGTCTTTCGTGTTCTTCGATGTCAGCAGCAAAATATAGGTATACGGTTCACGGTGCGTGTCGCGAATGCGGCGGCAGACTTCCGGCCCTGTCATGTAAGGCATCACCCAATCGAGTATGGCGAGGGTTGGGGCGTCCGGCTGGGCCAGAATTTCGAGCGCCTGAGCACCGTTTTCCGCGGCGATCACCTCGTATCCCCAACGCTGGAGCGCACTTCGCAGCAAAATGCGGGAAGTTGCGCTATCGTCTGCTATCAGCACTCTCATCTTTGGCGAAGGCTCCGAGATCTTACTACACTAATCGTCCACAAACGGCCGAAGATTAGAGGTATTCACGAAAATGTACCTGGAAGCGATCGTAAACTCCCTTAGTCTCCTATCTCCGGGGCAGAAGAACCCCTCGGATCCTTCTAATATGAAGTCGTTCGGCAGGGCCGTCAATAGCTATACCCCCCGATTTTACTGCTGGTTACGGTCGAATCCGTAGTAGGCACTTTTCCCTGCCAAGAACCCAATTGGCAGGAAACGACGATCCTATATGATGAGGGTGCGGCCATGCTAAGCATGCGGAAGCATGTGCTGAGGCCCTTGCAGTGAGGAGTTTCGAATGAACAATTCTGTGCTCGTACCAATGGTAGTCGAGCAGACGTCGCGAGGTGAGCGCGCCTACGACATCTATTCGCGGCTATTAAAGGAAAACATTATTTTCCTGGGCACGCCTATTGACGACAACGTTGCGAATCTGATCATCGCCCAGATGTTATTCCTGGCTGCTGAGGATCCTGAAAGGGACATTTCGCTGTATATCAATTCGCCGGGGGGGTCGATTACGGCGGGATTGGCAATTCTCGATACGATGCGGTTGGTTGAACCCGACATCGTGACCTACTGCCTGGGACAGGCGGCATCGATGGCGGCAGTGTTGCTCGCCTGCGGAAGCAAGGGGAAACGCTTCAGCCTGCCGCATTCGCGGGTGCTGATCCACCAGCCCTCGATGAGCGGCCTTGGCGGACAGGCCGCCGACATTGATATCTACGCACGCGAGATCCTGCGTATGCGGCAAAGCCTGAACGAGATTTTGGCGGACGCGACGGGGCAGCCAGTGGACCGCATTGCTCGCGACGTCGACCGCGACTATATTCTGGAGCCGGATGCGGCGCTGGAATATGGACTGATTGACCGCGTTATCGAGAGCCGGACACTCCAACCGGTCCCCACGCGATGAGATTAACCGCTTTTCATTTCAATCGGATAAAACGAGATCATATGAAACCGAACGCCACATTTCTTATTCAGATTTGTGGCGTTTTTGTTTATGGGGTCATACGCGCCAGTTGGGGCGGTTTGAGATCAATAACTGGATACATCTGGTTTGGACGGCATTGGTTCATGGCTCGTCCGATGATCGCTATGAAGTTTGGAAGTTGATACGGAATTTGGGAATCGTCAGGCCGTTTTCGCTTGACCCTAATTTCGATCTGGGATACATTGATGCTTCTGTTACAAATCGCTTAGAGCATAAGGTTTGTTTATCGAATGATGATTTCATCGCGCTCTATGCTGACCGGGCTGGCCACGATGGCGCTTGCCGCGGGAGGCGCTTTGCCAGCCTGCGGTCAAGTTGGCCGCGTTGCCGGGGCACAATTCGCTGTTGCGGCGGCAGTCAATAACGACAACGGCTCAGGCACCGATTCCACTAGCATTCCGGGTTTGGATCACGAAGCGGAGGCGATCCTGCCTCACAGTGCCGAAGCAGACGACCGGCTGGCACGCGCGGATGCGCACTTTAGCAGCGGACGGCAATACTATTTCCAAGGCAATATCGAAGCCGCGCGGCGTGAGTTTAATGCCGCTGTGGATACGCTTCTGAATGCCCCCGATTCGATCCCGGACCACCGGCGGCTGGAGCTGAGGCTGGACGAAATCTGCGATCTTATCTATCGCTTCGACATTGAAAAGCTGGG
Source organism: uncultured Acidobacteriaceae bacterium (assembly GCA_963842195.1). GTDB lineage: Bacteria > Acidobacteriota > Terriglobia > Bryobacterales > Bryobacteraceae > Bog-105. The sequence continues at coordinate 225,596 of CAWJFN010000008.1, read as the reverse complement.
GTCGGGTCAGACCCAGGAAGACGCGGTCGTGTTTGACAAAGCACCGATCGACGAGATCAGCCACATGACCTTCCCCGTGGATGAGAACCTGGCTCCCCGGCTGAAGACCGAGCTCAATCAAACAAGCTCGGGGATCCCGCTCGAACTGGCCGAGCCGGTCGTGAACTACGTGCATTATTTTCAGACCGATCGCGGGCGCAAGATTCTGCTGGCCGGCTTCCGCCGCTCCGGCCGGTACAAGTCTCTTATTGAGCGCGTGTTTACAGAAGAAGGAGTTCCGCAGGAATTGATCTATCTGGCTCAGGCAGAATCGGGTTTTCTGCCGCGCGCTGTTTCGAGGAAAAATGCTGTCGGGATGTGGCAGTTCATTGCGGGGACAGGCGATATATACCAGCTGGGACGGGCCGGGGCCTACGATGAACGGCTCGACCCGGAAAAGGCCACACGTGCCGCAGCGCGCTATTTAAAGAATCTGTACGCCCGCTACAACGATTGGTACCTGGCCATGGCCGCTTACAACTGCGGCGCGGGCGCGGTGGATCGGGCAGTAGAGCGCACCGGTTACGCGGATTATTGGGAACTGCTGAAGCGTCATGCTCTCCCGCGCGAGACATCGAGTTATGTGCCGATTATCGTCGCCATGACCATCATCGCGAAAAATCCGCAGGATTACGGGTTGGATAAGATCGATGTCGATCCGGCAGTGGAATACGAAAACGTGCGGCTGACCGCGCCTACCAGCATCGATCTGGTCGCCGATGCGGCGATGCAGCCGGTTTCGGTAATCCGGGATTTGAACCCGTCGCTATTGAGGAACGTGGTTCCAGTAGGATTCCAGGTTCACGTGCCGAAGGGCTCAGCCGACAGCACTGAAGCGGCACTGGACACAGTACCGGCGGTGAACCGTCAGGCATGGCGGCTGCATCACGTGCTTGCCGGCGACACGCTTGCCACAATCGCCAAATCGTATCATTTGGCGCCGGATCGCATTGTGTCTGTGAATCGGGCTGCGGATTCGATCGAAGCCGGCGACGTGTTGTTGATTCCGGCTGTTTATCACCCCGACAGCAAACCTCTGCAGTTGCGTCATGGGGCGCGAGGTAAAGCTTCTCTCGCATCGGCACACCGTTCCTCCGGCGCTCGTGTGCAGCGCAGCGCACACATCAGCGCCTCACGGCGCGTATCGCCCCCGGTTTTGCATCGCAAAGCCGCCGTGCGGAGCGCGAGCCTCACCCAATAATCTCACTGCTCAACATCACTTACCTGAAACGAGAGGTAAGGAGCTGAGTGGCCTTCATGGCACGTTTTTCGCGACTATGTCGTTTTGCTCTTGCCAACGCTAACAGGTTGTGAAATCATTTTGCTTCCTGCATCATCTGGATGCTTAAGTAAGCAGATCGCGAAAGGAGGAGTTTCGTGAGTTTGGTTTATTGGCTGAGTCCCGACGACGAAGATGACGATTTCGACTATGAGGATGAGCATGTCGAGCTGGAATCGGAGAAGGACGAATACGACGAGGATGAAGACGACGAGGATGAGGTAGAGGGCCAAGGGGCGAGTAAACAGACTTCGACCGGCGCCAGATCTCATTCCGCCGCGGCATCCAAACGCACCGGTAGCGCAGCGGAGCCGGCAAGTGGTGAAGAAGAAGTGGAGAGCGGCGCCGCGACTCACCAAGAGGCCGAAGAGGCTGCGTCTGCAGATGCGGCGCAATTGCAGCGCGAGGCTCCTGCCAAGCAACCCAGGAAATCACCGCGAACCGCATCCAAGAAGACGCCGTCGAGCGCCGAGACAAACAAGGCTGGGAGCGAGGAGGGCCCGGTAAAGCAGGCATCCACAACTGCGGCGGGAGGCGTGTCAGCCAAGAAAGCCGGCACGAAGAAAACCGCAGCCAAGAAGAGCGTTGCAAAAAAGAGTCCAGCCAAAAAAAGCGCAGTAAAAAAAGCGGCTCCAAAGAAAGCCGGAGCGAAGAAGGCCGGCCCGAAAAAGGCTGTGAAGAAGACGGCCGCAAAATCAGCTTCCAAGAAATCAGCTTTCAAGAAGCCAGCTCCCAAGACCGCCGCAAACAAGGCCTCGAAGAAAGCGTCCAAGAGCACCTCGACCAAGAAATCGGGCAGCAAGCGCGCAGGCCGAAAAGGTACGAAGAGCAAAGGGCGCAGATAGCCTCTGGAACTGGCCAGGCGCGCCGTCATTCGATTGCGGCGCGCCCGTGCGAATCGGGAACGGAGGGTTATTTGAGCGGCTTGCGGACGGCGGCGCGGCAGCGGTCAAAGAGTTCCAGGAGAGAATCGGCGTACTCTTCGCTCGATTTCGTTCCCTTGTTACCAAACCCCGCGGAGGGAGCCCCCTTTCCGTAGCCGGTCGTGACCGCGATGAACTTCATGAGTTCCAGGGCGATCTCGTCCGGACTGCTGGTGTGGGTCGGTTCTTTTGTCTGTTGCTCTTCAGCCATGATTGATTGTGGCATTGTCGGCCATCCAGGCAGGATGTGCGCGCCGGGTCAATAAATGCCCGTTCGCGCACGTACTCTGATCCGGAAAATGCGAGGCGGAGCCCAGGCGCACCTGATTGAGGGCGAGGACGGCGATTTTTATGTCGTCAAGTTCAGCAACAACCCCCAGCACCGCCGAATTTTGATCAACGAGTGGCTGGCGAGCGCTTTTTTGCGCTACCTGCAGATTCATGTGCCGGAAACGGCGGTAGTGGAGTTGACACGAGACTTCATTGAAGCCAACCCAGAGTTGTATTTGTCTGTGGGGCCACGACGCGAACCGATTCCGCCGGGCCCGCACTTTGGATCGCGAATGGCAGTGCATCCCGATCGCGTCGCCATCTGGGACTTTCTGCCCGATAAACTGCTGAACAAACTGGAAAACAAGGCCGATTTCGCTGGGACGTTCGTGTTCGACAAATGGGCCTCGAATGTGGACTCGCGACAGGCGGTGTTTTTCCGGGCGAAGGCCAAAAAGTGGACACCGTTAAAGGGAGAGTCGCCGGCCCGCATCGGGTTTTTCGCCCAGATGATCGATCACGGCTTTGCGTTCAACGGTCCGCACTGGCATTTTTCCGATTCTCCAGTACAGGGCCTATACTTTCGGACCGCGGTTTATGAGGACATCCGCTCGCTCGATTCCTTTCAGCCGTGGCTGCAGATGGTGGAGAACTTTCCGACCGAGGTAATCGATTCGGCCTGGAAGGAGATTCCGCGCAACTGGCTGCAGGAGGATGAGGCGGCACTTGAACAGTTGCTCGATCTCTTGTTTACGCGCCGCAGGCGCATCGCCCAACTGGTCGCTGAGGTCCGAGAGCAGCGGCCGGCGGCATTTCCGAACTGGAAGTGAGAGCCCGTGGAGAGATTACCAGGTCTGGGCGGCGAGGACGCGTGGACGGCCGTTGGAACCATGAACGACCGGCACTTGAAGTAGAACCTCAACATTCTTACGCGCCCAATCTTTGGGAAGAAGCGGGAGCGCTTGCGCGAAGTACTCGGGATCAGTCAGGAACTCTCCGGCCGCCATGGTACCGAAGTGAGTGATGCCGGCCGCGATGATCATAATGCGATCAGTCGCGGGGTCCAAGACCCGAGCAATGATCCCGTAGTCAGCCGAGATGTTCCAATACGGCCACGAGTTCGTGAGATGCCAGAAGCTGTGCTCGGGATGATCGCGGTCACGCACGGTCTCGAGCACGCCTTTAGGATCGTCGAAGTTCTTATAGAATGTGAACCTCAGAGGAGCCAGAAAGCGGAGCGTCCAATCGTTATCGTAGGCGCCGATCAGGATTGAAGGCCCCTCGCGCAGGTCATTGAAGGTCGCCGCTGACGCGCCTTTTATCTCATATCGCTTGCCTTTCCGGTCGAGCAAAGAAACCAGCCTCAGCAGACACACCACGTCGCCGTACGCCAGATAGCGGTCCGGCATCGGCACGAGTTGTTTCAGCGGCACCTGGCCGGTTAAGGCAGCCAGCCTTGCCGGGTCCTGTTCGATCATCTTTCCGATCTCTGTTTGGAGCTTGTCGGAGCGGAAGTTGTAAGCAGCGGGTTGACCGGGACATAAGAGAACACGGTCGGGAGAGCCAGTGACGCGACCCCAAAACAGGTCGAGTGGAGAGCGTTCGAAGCGCCTGAGTGCGACCACTGCCAAGGCGAGCGCCACGACGGCGATTAACGAAGGCCAAACGAATCGGCGCGGAAAGACCTGCCGGCGAGCGGCGGCTTGGGGCTGCGGCTCCTCCGGCACGTGAAACTCGGGAATGTAAGAGCCCGGCAGCAGAACAACTTTAACCTCGTCGTCGTGCCCCGGCGTCTGGTAGTACTGGGCCAGCTTTTTTCTGATCTCGCCAGCGGTTGTGCGTACGACAGGATCTTGATTCGTGTCGTAGTCCGGGGCCCGCCCAAACACCGAAACCCCAAGGGTACGTTCTTTGAACTCTAAGATGTCGCCGGATAAGGCATGCTCCGCCACGTACTGCAGCAGCATCTGGCAACGTTTACTGGTGCGGAACTGCGAACTGGCGAGCAGCCGCTCCAGATCACGCCGGATGCGGTCGGCGTCCTTCATTGAAAACGAACCGGTTTCCGGAGGCGGAATAACAACAGGGTCGCGAGACATCGGGCTAGGAACAACGAAAGCGAAACGTGTTTGCTTAGACGTATTATACGTAAATTTTCAGGGTCCGTAACGCCTCCGGAACGCCTTGAGTACAAAGGACAAGGTACGTATCGTACGGGGCATGACGACGCTTCGCCCAGTCGGCTGTCCTTTTTACGTCACGAACCGCACCCGCTCGGGAATATGCTGAAAGCATGCGCTTTCCCAAGTTCGTGCTCGTAGAACAGGGCTTTCCCAATCGCGCGATTGCCGACATCCCCGGACACATCCGGCGTGAACTGACGCAAGCCGGATTTGCTTCGCGTGTACCCAAAGGCGCGCGGGTGGCCATCGGTGTCGGAAGCCGGGGGATTTCGAACATCGCCAGCATCGTGAAGTCCGTCGTCGGTTTCTGGAAGGAGAACGGAGCGAGGCCGTTCATCATTCCGGCCATGGGCAGTCACGGGGCTGCAACGGCGGAAGGACAGTTGGATGTGCTCGCTCACTACGGCATACACGAAGCCACGATGGGCGCGCCGGTGATCAGCTCGCTGGAAGTGGTTTCGCTCGGCGAAACGCCTGAGGGCATCGAAGTGTTCATGGACAGGCAGGCGTTCGAGGCGGACGGCGTTTTTCTGGTTCCGCGTGTCAAATGGCACACCGACTTTGCCGGCCCGATTGAGAGCGGATTGTTCAAAATGATGGCGATCGGCCTGGGCAAGTTCGCCGGCGCGCAGCGGTATCACACGTTTGCGTACCGGATGGGCCTTGAGAAGATGATTCGCGCCGTGGGAGCGAAGGTGTTCGCGAGCGGCAAAGTGCTGGGCGGCCTGGCCATCCAGGAAGGCGCACATCACGAAACTGCGGGTCTGATTCCCGTGGACGCGTCGCGCGGCCTGGACTCGATGATTTCTCAGGAAGAGCGGCTGCTGGCCGAAGTCAAATCATGGATGGCGAAGCTGCCGGCCTCCGAGATCGACGTCCTGATCGTCGACGAGATCGGCAAGAATATCAGCGGCGCCGGAATGGATACGAAAGTCATCAATCGAAGTGTGAACGGGCATGCGAATCCCTGGCCCAATACTCCGTTCGTACATCGCGTTTACGCGCGCCGGCTCAGTGAACTCACTTATCACAGCGGAGTTGGTCTGGGCATGGCCGATGTTGTACACGACAAACTCGTGAACGATGTTGACTGGCGCCCCACTTACATCAACTCTCTTACCGCATCGACTCCTGCTGCAATTCGCACACCTATTCATTTCCCGAGCGATGTCGAAGCTCTTTCTAACATCGCGCCGACGGTCGGCAAAACGGATTTATCCACCGTCACCTACTGCCGTATTAAGAACACGATGGAGCTGGTAAATCTCGCTGTAAGTGAGAACCTGGTTGCCAACTTACATGCGGACGCAAAACTCGTTTCCGAGCCGTTCGAGATACGCTTCGACACGGCCGGCGATCTGGTTGATTTTGATCTGAGGCCGGAACTCCCGGAAGACGCAGGTGATTTTGAAGACGCAGCCACGGCAACTTCGCCTGGTGTCCGTGCGTAGTGGGCTGTCCCGGTGATTTCGACACAACGCTGAGCTCCAATCGCTGCGCTCATGACTCCGATTCCGATATCAGAGCCGGGAGAGAAGCGACCGGAGTGCGATGGATGTTGGTAGATGTTACAGCCGCGGTAGCGAGCGAGGATAGGTTGGAGCAATGGCAAAGACTCAGAAAGTGTCAGCAAGCCCATGGGTGCCGCATAGTCACGATCTAAACGTGTTGCGGTCAGCCGCGCCCGAGTGTCGTGGTTGCGAGCTCTACGCGCGCGCGACTCAGGTGGTCTTCGGTGAAGGTCCGCGCGACGCCAGGGTCGTGATGGTGGGAGAGCAGCCAGGAGACGAAGAAGATCGTAAAGGCCACCCGTTCATCGGGCCTGCCGGACGCTTGCTGAACAAGGCCATGCACGAATCCGGGCTGGACAGGGAAAAGATCTACGTCACAAATGCGGTCAAGCACTTTAAATGGCTGGAACGCGGCAAACGCCGCATTCACGCCAAGCCGAGCGGAATCGAAATCTCGGCGTGCCGTCCGTGGCTTGAAGCGGAGCTCGCAGCCATCGAGCCAGAGCTTGTGGTTTGTCTGGGAGCTACCGCCGCGCAATCGCTTATTGGACCTCAATTCCGCATTACGGCACAACGGGGCGTCTTCCTTCCGCACCGCTGGGCCAAGCAGGTAGTGGCTACCATTCATCCATCTGCGATTCTGCGAGTTCCCGATCGTTACGAGGAAGAGTACGGGCTGTTCGTGCGCGATCTGAAACTGATCGCCGCTAGAGCGCGTGAGCTCGAGGCGGCAAGTTAGCACTCATCGTGATGAGCGCCGCGCCTCGCTGCTCATGGAATGGGCCCCATACCACCGCTTCGAAGTCGAAAAACAGAGGTCCCGTGCCATTCACCGCCGCCGTCTTTGGACAGCTCGGGTCATGGTGCCCGTTTTCGGCAATTCCCGCAATCTCGCCCAAATTGTTGATTGCACCGAATGTAGAGTTTGTTCCGCCTAGGGTGCGCAGCGGCGCCATTACGCCAAAGTCCCATTCAAAAGCGAGACACTGATGATCTGTGCCGAAGCCGCAGAAGTTCTCACGGTAGGGGTCCTTGGCGGCGGTTTCGGCGGCCCCGATGATCTGACCGATCTGGTTGACGCCGCCGGCTGCGCTGTTCGAACCGCCGAGTCCCGGTTTGCCGATATCGAACTGTGCTCCCCAAAACCAGACGACCGCGTTCTGGCTTCCGTCGGGGGTGGCCTCCACGCCCGTAACCACGCCGTAATCATTGATCCACGTGGCTTGGCTGAATGGACTGTCGGCAGGACCGAGGTCCGTGATGGTGTAGCGCGGCTGCGATTGCGCGCAGAGTTGAAGTGATACCGCCAGTGCTGCGATTGCGCCTAAGGCTGGCCGGTAAATCTCTGAGGTGAGATTCATTTCGAGTGCTCCTTCACTCCAGACAGCGCAGCGAGCGAGCCAAATTGATAGCCTGTTACGAATTTTTGTTATTTAAGAACTTGCTAGAATGTGGCGGCGAAAGGCGAATCTTTTGGGGCAGCAGCTTAGCGAAGTGACCACCTTATTGCGCCTTTGGAGTGACGGCAACTCCAACGCTCGGGACGAACTGGTGCCACTCATCTACCAGGAATTGCGGCGTCTGGCGCATCGCCATTTGCGGCGCGAACGCAGCGGACACACACTCGAGACGACCGCTCTGGTGCATGAAGTTTACCTCCGCGTGTGCGGTCAGAGCGACCCGCAGTGGGAGGAGCTGCGGCACCACTCATTGGCGCTATTCCCTCCAGCTTGCTGTCGGTAGTGGAGAAGGCGACTGAAAAGAATGCCGGAGAACGCTACCAGAGCATGCGGGATCTGGTGGTGGATCTGCGCCGGGCAGCGCGGCACGCCGGAGACACGGTAATGGTCCCGCCACCGGTGAGCCGAAGCCAGTCCGCGAAGGCGTGGGGCACCGGTGTGCGGATCGGCCTCGTAGCGGCGATGGTCTTGCTCGGGAGCGGTCTGCTCTTTGAGTGGATTCGCCGTCCCTTAGCAATGGCGCCGCGGCGTGTTGTCCAGTTCGATGTGCCTCTGCCTGAAGGAACGGTTTTCACGCCGAGTATTTCCCGCCAGCCCTTTGCCGTTTCACCGGACGGCAAAAGTCTCGCCTTCACCGCGACCAATGCTACAGGAACCCGGCTTTGGATCCGTGATCTTGCCTCGCCCGAAATGCGCGCTATTCCCGGCACTGAAGGCGTTTGGTCCATGTACTGGGCGCCCGACAGCCGCTCCATTTTCTTCTCAGTAAAAACGACTCTTAAACAGGCCAACCTGGATACCGGCTCAGAGCGGACCGTTGCCGAACTTCCCGATATGCCGATGTTGGCGACATGGCGTTCGAGCGGCGACGTTCTGCTCTACACCGGACCGGGCGAAATGTACGAACTCCGCCTCGACGGCAGCAGCGTGCAAAAGCTTCCGGTGTTGAAAGGCATGCGCTGGCCGCAGCTCCTGCCCGGCGGCGACCGTCTGATCTATACGACGTACGACCCTGCAGGGCAGCAGAGCCACGTAATGACAGCAGATTATGCAAACCGCCGACAGCTCGCCTTGATGTTCACTGATTCGCGGGTCCAGTACGCGCCGCCGTTACACTCCGGCAATCTGGGCTACTTGCTCTTCATCCGCGGCGGCAGCCTCCTCGCGCAACGTTTCGATGCCGTTCATCTCCGTTTATCAGGCGAGCCGTTTTCGATTGCGCAGAATGTTCTGTACTACGGCCCGAATCTTTCGGCGAATTTCTCGATTTCCGAAACTGGCGTGCTGGTATATCAGACCGCGTTCCCGAACTCCGAATTGAAGTGGTGCGACCGGACAGGAAGGGAGCTGGGCAAAGCCGGAGCCGCGATGCCTTACTGGGGCAACGTCCGAATTTCGCCTGATGGACGGCACGTGGCAGCAGCAGTCTGGAGCCCGGAAAATGGGGCCACGAGTATATGGAGTTTCGACGCTAGTGGAAGGGAAAGCCGGCGAGTTACGTTCCCTCCCGATGTTTATCGCAGGCCGGTGTGGTCACCAGACGGAGCACACCTTGCAGTAGGCAGGTCCGCAAAGGTGGGAGGACCGCAAGTTGCAGTGATCGATATTGCGCCCGGCGGCGTCGGACCGCAGAGCTTCACTGCCGAAGCCGATGCTCACATGACACTTCCTACAGACTGGTCTTCGGATGGTCGCTTCATAGCGCTTGACGATGGCGTCGGCCAGGAGCAGCACACAGCGTGGATCGCCGATATCGCAACGCACAAACTGAGACCACTCTTGAACGCTAACTTCGCGCAGTGGGGCATTGCATTTGCGCCCGATGTTAAACGGATCGCCTTCGTCTCGACAGAGTCCGGCCGCCCCGAGATTTATGTTCAATCCTTTGCTGCTTCGCCCAGGCCGCACGCGACCGGCGATCGACGGCAGATTTCGAGGGATGGCGCTTGGCTGGTGCGCTGGCGGGCCGATGGTCGCGAACTTTTCTTCGTGGGCTTGGACAATATGCTGCACGTAGTGGAATTCCAAAACGCGCTCGCGTTTAGCGAGCCGAAGCCTCTGTTCCGCATCGCCGGCGTCCCCCAATACGGCACCACCCGGGATTTTCAATTCGACGTGTCGCCGGACGGGCAGCGATTCGTGATTCCGACGACCGGCTCCGTGCCGCCACCCCCGTTTACGTTCATCGAGAACTGGCAAGAAAAATTCGACCGCTAAGGTATCGAAGCGCAGAAATATGCAGGCTTACCCCGCCTGCTCGATGGTATAACCGGTGCGCTGTATCTCGGTGTGATAAGTCATCGCCGGCGCGCCGTTCTTTTCAAACAGGCGCTCGAAACTTTGAGTTACTCCTTCCGAGCCGCGCTCGTAGAACACCAGCACGGAAGGCCCCGCGCCGCTAAGAGCACAGCCGAGCAGGCCCGGCTCACGCACCTCGAGCATCTCGCGGAAACCCGGAATCAGGCACGCGCGGTACGGTTGATGCATGCGGTCTTGCAGCGCGGCTGAGAACGAGTCGGTGCTACCGGTGCACAAGGCTGCGATCAGCAAAGCCGAGTGCTGGATATTGAACACCGCGTCGCTGCGGGAGTAACTCTCGGGCAAAACAGCCCGCGCTTTCGTTGTGGAGAGAACGAAATCGGGCACGACCGCCGCCACTCCGTAGTTCGCGGGCAGCTGGATGCGTACCGCGTGCGTTTCGCCGTTGGGTTCAATCGAGCTCGCCACCACTGCACCAAGGACGCACGCCGCGACATTATCGGGATGACCTTCGATTTTCGCCGCTTCATTTAGAATCTGGTGGCGTGTCCAATTCAGGTCTAACAGTTCGCTGGCCATAACCACACCGGCGGTTAACGCCGCGGCGCTAGAGCCCAGTCCCTTACCGATCGGAATGTCATTCGACACATGTAGACGGACCGGGGGCAATTCCCCGCCCTCGTCAGTAGCGACTTGCAGCGCCGTCTGCCAAATCAGATTCGAGCTGTTTGCGGGAATCTCGTGCGCGTCCACGCCCGCTGCGGTGATCGAGAGATCGTCAGCTCTCTCGAAGGTACACGTGAGATAAATGTTCAGCGCAAGACCGAGTGCGTCGAAGCCGGGGCCGAGATTGGCGCTCGAGGCCGGCACACACAGCCGGTATTTCATTGAAGTCTGCTCATAGGAATGAAAGGGATATTTAAGACGTCAATTCTACGCGGCATTGCTCCCGGCATGACTGATAGATGCCAACCACGACCTCGAGAGCGCGGTAGCCCTCCTCGCCGTTCACAGCCGGTTCACGGCCCCTAGCGATCGCCTCAGCGAAATCGTCAAACTGCCGCTCGAACGGCGTGAGCCGAAGCGCCATCGGGTCCGAAGCGCTGGAGGCCGCGTCTTGTTCCACCGGGGCGGGATCGCTCTGGTTTGCCTCAGCATCGTCCAGCACTTCCCAGCCGGTCAATCGATCGCCAGATAGTATCGCGGTCCCCTTCGTGCCGTTTATCTCAATGCGCTCCGGGTAGCCGGGCCAAAAAGCAGTGGCGGCCTGAACCACTCCGGTAGCGCCCGATCGGTAGTTCAGTAAAGCGTTAACGATATCCTCAGATTCGATCTTGTGCCTTGCGCCAAGTTGCCATGTTCCCTGCACAGACGAAATCGGACCGATCAGATGCAGAAGGATGTCGACCTGGTGAATCGCCTGGTTGATGAGTGCGCCGCCGCCCTCAGTCTCCCAACTGCCCTTAATGGGCCGCGCATAGTATTCGTCGCTGCGGAACCACTTCACGTAAGCATCGGCCTGCAGCACTCGTCCCAGACGTCCGGCCGGGATCGCACGTCGGAGAAAGAGCGTGGAATCATCGAAGCGGCGCTGGCTCATAACACCGAGTGTGATTCCGCGCCTCCGCGCTATCTCGATCATGGCTTGAGCGTCGGCGAGATTTGTCGCAATTGGCTTCTGCAACAACACCGGGCGTCCAATCTCCGCGCACGCTGTTACGGGCTGAAGATGAAAATCGGGAAAGGTACAGACATCGATGTAATCGAGATCTGGGTAGCGGCATAAGTCGCGGTACTCCGGAACGAACTCAGCGCCCCAGCGTGACGCAAACTCGCGGCCGCGCGATTCGGTTTTGTTCGAGCACGCCACGAGGTCGAAGCCGATGTTCCGATACGCCTGCGCGTGTTTGTTGGCGATTGCGCCCGTACCCAGCAGTCCAACTCTCATCCGCCGCTGCATTGAAGACACTTCATTCTTGCAGACGCGAAGAGCCGGCCAGCGGGAGTCCGGCGCCGGGGCGGATTAGTAATTCCAGCCGAGAGTCACCTGATAACTGCGCGGGGTCAGCCAGTGCGTTCCGCTGAACGTCGAGAGAAAGTTATACAGTGCAGCGTCATTGGTGATATTCATTGCAGTCAGCTTCAAAGTGGTCTTGAGCTTTTCCGTGTGGAACAAGTTATCGGTTCCAACTCCGGCGTCAAAGACGTTGCGCGGAGCAATGCGGGGCGGATTGTGATCCGGGTTAAAGGTACCTTCCGCCGGAATTACCACTCGCGATGCGCCATAAGATCCGCCGCATGCGGTGATCTGGTGTTCAACGGTCGCGTAGTCATTTCCGCAGTGGAATCCGATCGCGGCCTGCTCGTCGGCGGAGAGAGCCAGAGCGTCGGCAAGATCGGTAACCGAGCCCGCCACTTCTCCGCTGTCGTAGCGCCACGTGAACGTGACCCAAAGGCCGTCTTTGCCATGCTGGTAGCGAAGGAACGTGGTCTGCTGCAGGTTCTGGTCGTGGTCGATTCGAAAGACGCCGGTATCGAGCGGGGAGTTAAAGACCAGCCCTCCGTTCTCCGGACCGAAGAAACGCGCGCGTGTGTGCCCGATGGTTGTGTACGCTTGAAAGCCGTGAATGTTTGAGGTGGAAAGGCGCGCGGAGACTCCATCGATCTTCGATTGATGCCACTCGATCGGAAATGCAATCGGCGTGTTGAACAGCGTGTCGAAGTCAAACGCATTCTTGGTGAATTTCCAGAAATAATCCGCTTCAACCCGAAGATACTTTCCGACCCCCTGCTGCAATCCGGTGTCGTATTCGTTGCGATGGCCGGGGCGCAAGGGCGTACTGCCGAAAGCTCCGAACACATTCGAAGCCAGTCCGCCGCCACCGGTAGTGCTTGAAAGGACAAGGTTCTCGTTGTAAGGTGTCTCCATCGTCCGGTCATACGAGCCCCGTATCACCGTGCCCGTGCCTTTGAAAAGATAGGAAACACCGATGCGAGGCTCGAATAAATTGTCGGATGAAATGCCGTCGTAGTTATCGAAGCGAATCCCGGGACTGATGCTCAGGTTCTTGATTGTGATCTGGTCCTGGACGTAGACTGCCTGCTGATTGATGTTGGCTGCGCCGTGAAAATGGAATAGCGAACCGCCACGCGTCAGATCGAAAGGAACAAGGCCGGCCTGAAGCCCCGGATTGGCCATATACCCGAGCGCCGCGCAAGCCGCGGGATCGACAATGCTGCTCGTGGTCACAGCAGCGCCGGCGCCCGTCAGGCACACGGGATTGAACGCCGCATTCGTCAAACCGAAACCGAAATTCTCCACCAGCCGCGTCTGCATCAGCTCCGTGCCGATCTTGATGTTATGCGTCCCGTTTGCGTAGGAAATATCCGCGCGCGTGCCCCAGTTTGTGAGGTGGCGATCCTGTCCGATCGTCGCCGGACTATCGGCAAACGGATTCGAGCTGGGAAAGTAACCAATGCGATCCTGACGCACAAACGGGTTCACCGTCAGCAGCACTTGAGGGCTGAACGTGTGCTGATAGCCAAGCGCAAGACTCAGCGTTTTAGCTTGCTGGCGCTGATCCTGGCTAAGCTGATCGTAGGTGTTCGGAATCTCGAACCAATTGCGCGCCGTGAAGATATCGAGATGCAGCGAGTCGTGAATGCCGGGCTGATAATCTACGCGGTCGAAGATGTCTTCTGTGTTGCCTTTGTCGTGAAACGGCATAAATTCCGGCGTATCCAGAAATCTGCCGCTACGGCTGGAATCGAGCAGCAGGAAATTACCCCACTTATCGCCGCCGATGCCAAATGTGAAGTCCTCTCCCACCGTACCGAACGAGCCGTAATACGTGTCGAAACTCACCTGTGGCTTTTGACCGAGCCCCGAGCGCGTTACCGCGTTCACGATGAGTCCCGTTTTACCGCCAAACTCCGCATTCGGAGAACTGCTGACCAGCTCGAGCGACTGAAATGCGTTCGACGGAAGCTGTGTCGAAAACGTCTTGTTCTGTTGATCACCGATCGTTTGTCCGTCGACGACATAAGTCGTTTCGCCGTGATCGCCCTGCGGGTGGAAAAATCCATTCGAGTCCGCCACCACGCCGCCGGAGGTCAACGTAATCGCGTCGCTGAGTCCTTGCCCGGTGGTAGCGACCGGAAGATCGGCCAGCAGGTTCTGACTAACATCGGTGTGTGAAGTAGGAACATTCTCCACCATATCGGCCGATGCCGTTACATTGACGGTCTCGGTAGCGGAAGAAAGCACGAGCGCAGCCTTCACCTGAATCGGAACGGCGGTGCGGATGTCCACGTCCTGCTGATACGTCTGCAGTCCCGGCGATGCAATGCGCAGTGTGTAATGATTCTGCGGAATATTGGTGAGCCGGAAAACTCCATCCGCACCAGACTTTGCGCTCTGCTCGTAACCGGTTACACCGTTCGTTAAAGTGATATTCGCATTCGGTACCGTCGCGCCGCTCGGGTCGACCACCGTACCTTGTATAGTTCCGCCCGTACCTGTTGCCTGCGTCGCAAATGCATCCATTGCGGGCGCAAGCAAGGCCAACATCAGGACGCCCAGCAGCATTGCTGAGCCCAGCTCTCGCCTCACGAAAAACTCCTTATTTCTCTTCCCAAACAACTTGGACGGCGCGGCTCAGACGCCGTTCCGCAAATCAGACAAGCGTCAGGGATTGAGGCGGTGCCCGCGTACTGCGTAATGCGCCGGGCGCATCCAGCGTTTCTGGAACCCGCTCGGCCATCAGTACGTAGCGCAAAACGTCTGGAGCGGGTTTGCCGGCATCGCAGTGGATGCCCACAACGGTGGCCCGCTCCGCAGCGTGACAGATCAGGCAGGTACCGTCCTGCCCGGAATCATGTTTGTGAATCGGACCCGCCAAGGACGCGATGAGAAGTGCGGCCAGGCATAGAAGCGCGAAAATTCGCACTCTGCGGGAACTGCAACTGGCGCTAAACTGCACTTACTTTGAATTATACTTAACACGCGACCGAAACACGCGTGAGCCGCAATTTATCGTTCGAAGTGTAATTCAGATCGAAACATATACTGACAAACTTGTTCTGCCCCGGTAAAATATCTCACATGCAGTCGAATAACACTTCGAAAAAGACACGCCAGCCCGCGGAGCAAACCGCGGCCGCAGCCGATTCCGCTGCCGCCGAAATTACGGCCAAACCGCGCACCTCGAGGTCTTCCAAGACGAAGAATGAAACCGGTGATACCGTATCTGCCAAGCGGCATCGTAAGGCGGCATCTCCCGTTCACGAACTTGAAACAGCAGCGCCGGGCCCCGAAGCCCAGTCCGGTTCCCAGTCCTCTACCGGGATTACCTATGAACGTATCGCCAGCCTCGCCCATTCTTATTGGGTCGAACGAGGATACCGGCACGAATCACCGGAGGAAGACTGGTTCCGTGCGGAGCGTGAGCTAGGTATCGGCGCCTAAATCCCGATCCCGGCTGAGCGCCGGGCAACCGAAATCCAATCTCGTCCGTCAAAAATCTCAAATGCGTTGGAAGGCAGTGCTGCTGCCTTGTAATCTATTTACATAGGCGTTGAGGTTTATGAGCGAGCCCGCTAACGAAGCGATCGCGACTGCCCCCGGGGTTCTGCCGGAGGCAGTGCCACAGCCGCGGTCTGCTCTCATTTCGACCGTCGCCTGGTTCCGCGACTTAATGCTCTCGGTTCTGATCGCCGTGCTGGTGATCCTGTTTTTGTATCGCCCGGTAAAAGTGGAAGGCACCAGCATGATGCCAACGCTCTTCGATCAGGAGCGGCTGTTCATCAACCAGTTCAGCTACAAGTTCGGATTGGGAGACATTAAGCGCGGCGACACCGTTGTGTTCTGGTCGCCCGAGGACCAGACGCAGTCATACATCAAGCGTGTCATCGGCGTTCCCGGCGACACGGTCGCGGTCTCAGATGGCTATGTCATCCTGAACGGGAAGAAACTGCAGGAGGCTTACGTACCTGCAGATTACCGCGACGATCGGAGCTACAGCGCTCGCGTGGTTCCGCAAGGCGAGTACTTCGTCCTCGGGGACCACCGCAGCTCGTCAAACGACAGCCGCGCGTGGGGTTTCGTGCCGCGTAGCTTTATCTATGGCAGAGCCGTATTCGTCTTCTGGCCGCCCGACCGCGTCGGCACCATCCATTAGCTATATACGCTTCAGAATTGCGACCGCCAGGCAGCGGAGTTCCGATTCACCGGAAGCCATCGCTAGTTACTGACGTCGGTTCAATAACCACAGCAGTAACGTGGCGAGCACGCTCAGCAACAGGCACGTCACCCACGGGAAATACACCGTCGTGCTTTTGCCCCGCCATACCAGGTCACCCGGAAGCCGCCCTAACGGAATATTGGCGCGGTTGAGCAAGAGAATCAGTGCACCGATTGCGGCAATGGCCAATCCGACGCCGATAAGCAATCGACCGAGATTCATGTATTCATCATCCCGCGCACAACCGCCGGGAAATCGTGTTCTGCGCTACGCTCTGGCCGGACCGTTCGCCGCGTGTGTTCTGCCCTGCTGCGATAAACTGACCGCTGAAGATCCCCGTTCACATGAGTGACTTGAAGACTTACACTCCTAGCGCAGAGTTCAGCGCTCGCTCCCACGTGAGGAGTCTTGCCGAGTACGAGGCACTCTACCAGCGCGCCAAAGAGAATCCGGAAGTGTTTTGGGCCGAACAGGCACGCGAACAGTTAACCTGGTTCCGTCCATTTTCGAAGACATTGGAATGGGACGCTCCGTTTGCCAAATGGTTCGTCGGCGGAACCATCAATGCGTGTTACAACTGCGTTGACCGTCACCTTGAAACCGATCGGCGGACCAAGCCGGCTTTCATCTGGGAAGGCGAACCAGGCGATAAGCGCATCATCACATATGAGGAGCTACATCGCCTCGTGTGCCGCTTCTCTGCCGTTCTGACGCGGCTTGGTTTCAAAACCGGTGACCGCGCTGTTATTTACATGCCGATGATCCCCGAACTGCCCATCGCGATGCTTGCGTGCGCTCGTCTGGGCATCGTACACAGTGTCGTGTTCGGCGGCTTCTCCGCCGAAGCGCTGAAGCTGAGAATTCAGGATCTCGCGGCCACTGTGGTGATTACGGCCGATGGCGGTTGGCGCCGCGGCAAGGAAGTGAAACTCAAGCCCGCGGTGGACGAATCACTCCAGGAGTGCCCCGATGTCCGTAAAGTCATTGTGTACAGGCGTACAGGCTCGCCAACTTCTATAGTCGACGGACGCGACGTTTGGTGGCATGAGGAAGATGCGCTCCTCGACGATGCGCCTCCGCTGCAACAGAGCGCCGAAAGTACACCCGCCCAGCACCTCGACTCCGAACATCCGCTGTACGTTCTCTACACGTCGGGCACGACCGGCAAGCCAAAAGGCATTCTTCACACCACAGCCGGATATCTTCTGCAAACGTCGCTGACGATGAAGTGGGTCTTCGATCTGCAGGAAAGCGATGTGTACTGGTGCACGGCCGATATCGGATGGGTCACCGGACACAGCTACATCGTGTACGGGCCGCTTGCGGCCGGAGCGACATCCGTCATCTACGAAGGCGCGCCCGATTATCCGGCTTTCGATCGCTTCTGGTCCCTGGTCGAAAAATACGGCGTCACCATCTTTTACACCTCACCGACTGCGATTCGTGCCCTCGTGCGGCAAGGCGATCAGTGGCCGAATGCGCACAATCTCGACACTCTGCGACTGCTCGGCTCAGTGGGTGAGCCGATTAATCCCGCGGCGTGGGAATGGTATCACCGCGTGATCGGTAAAGAACGCTGTCCCATCGTCGACACCTGGTGGCAAACGGAAACTGGAGGCATTATGATCTCCGCCATGCCTGGCGCAGTACCGTTGAAACCCGGTTCCGCAACGCTCCCGCTGCCCGGCGTAATTGCCGATATCGTCGATGCTAAAGGTGCGCCTGTCGGCAACAATCGCGAGGGTTATCTCATCATTCGGCGCCCGTGGCCGAGCATGGTGCGCAACATTTGGGGGGATCCCAAACGTTTCGAAGAGCAGTACTGGTCGCGCGTTCCTGGCTCCTACTTCACGGGCGACGCCGCGCGGCGGGACGACGACGGTTACTTCTGGGTTCTAGGACGCGTCGACGACGTAATGAACGTTAGCGGGCACAGGTTGAGCACCATGGAGGTAGAGTCCGCGCTGGTGCATCATCCCGCTGTAGCGGAAGCTGCAGTGGTTGGGAAGCCGCACGAGATCACGGGACAAGCTGTATGCGCTTTTGTCACCTTGAAACAAGGCGAGCACGATCATAGTTCGCTTGGCAATGAACTTCGTCAGTGGGTAGCTCATGAGATCGGCCCGTTCGCGCGTCCGGAAGAGATTCGCTTCACTGATGCTTTGCCGAAGACGCGCAGCGGCAAAATTATGCGCCGGCTGCTGCGCGAGATTGTGACGAGCAACGTCGTTACCGGCGACGTCACAACGCTAGAGGATTTGTCCGTCGTGACGAAACTCGCCTCACAGCACGATGAGGATTGAGGGCTAATATCGCACATCGCTCGGTGCAGGAACTCCCGCACGAACGGGGCGCGGAGGAGCCACGTAGTTAACCAGATCGTTAACGGGCTTTTTTGCTGCCCATGCGATACCGCGCAGCAGGGTCCGTTGCATCTGGTAGTTGGCAAAATTGGCGTAAAGATGCCCCTGCATCGAGACGAAAGCTCGGGCCTGCTTACCCCCGGCAAGCGCGTGTTCGTACGTCCAGATCTGCGGCACGACTTCTCCCCTGTGATCTCCCGCGCTGGGCGTGGCCGGGATCTTTGTCGTGGCCAGTACGTGGACCTCAGGATTTTTCGCCCAGGTCATCTTAAAGAATGCTTCGTCAAAGATCGTGATGTCGGACATGTCCTCCATAATCGGATCTGATTTATCTACAACGGTGTAGTGAACGGGCGCATCGAGAGTGTAGTTGACCTCGCCGTGTTTCTTTGCTCCGCCAAGCAGCGTAGCGAGGTAAGCCGGATCCGGTCCGCACAACGAGTCGTGAAGGCTCACGATCCCTCCGCCACGCCTGACGAACGCTTCCAACGCTGCCTTTTCATTCTCGATAAGGTATCCTGCATCCCCTTTGTAGATCACGACCACATCGCTACGTTCTAGGTCAGCACCGCTGGGCGGATGGAGAGCACCATCGACAACCGCTCCATGCTCGGTCAGAATCTTGCTCCAGTCGGCAAGAAACTGCGGGTAATCATGTTGACCGGGTAAATGGGACTTGAGACCGGCCCACAAGTAAATGTGCATTCCGTTCGGATTCTGACCTGGCGGCCGGGGAGGGCTCTGGGAGGCATTGATATTTGCCGATTGCGCCGCAGTATGTCGCGCGCCAGTCGCCGGCAGAAGAACTAGAACTGAAGCGCTCAGCACAAGACGCAGGTTTGTTGGCAACATAGATACGGGACTCGACACGGATGATACTGAACTCCATTGAGCATACGTCCTATGCTGTTTCGGTAACCACAAATGCAGGAGACTCCAACCTATGAAAACTACGCTGGCGATTCCGGATGCACTGTTTAGAAGAGCGAAAGCCATAGCTGCCAAACGCGGCATTCCCTTGAGAGCTTTGGTTTCGGAAGCTCTCAAGGACAAACTAGATATTAAGGGCAGTCATAAGCCCTGGATGAAGAGCTTTGGCAGACTAAGACATCTGCGGCACGAGACAGCAAGAATAAACCGAATCATCGAAGAGGAGTTCGGCCAGGATTGAGCCTGAGATTAAAGCGCATCACGTGGTGAGCAGCTACGCTCGATGGTTCTCCCCATACAGCTCAAAAAACCGTGCGATGGTCTCAATCCCCTGATAGTAGTTGCTGACGCGATACTTTTCGTTGGGTGAGTGCAAACCATCATCCGGCAGACCGAAGCCCATCAGTACGGTCGGAATACCTAAGTGTTTTGCGAACTCGCCCACGATCGGAATCGACCCGCCGCTGCGAACGAACACGGTCGGGCGGCCGAGTTTTTCGCTGAAGGCGCGCGCCGCAATGTCGATTGCAGGATGATTTGGATTTACCGAAATCGCCGGCCCCGCGCTCAATACGCGGACTTCCGTGCGGATGCCCCGCGGAGTATTTTGCTCCACCCAGGCCTTAACCGTTTCGAGCACTTGCTCCGGATCCTGATTCGGAACCAGGCGCAGGCTGACCTTCGCCGTCGCTGTGGCAGGAATCACGGTCTTGGCGCCGGCACCCGTGAATCCGCCTGCAATGCCGTGAACTTCGAACGTCGGGCGCGCCCAGATGCGCGCGAGCACCGGCTGATCCGGCTCGCCTGTCAACTCCGCCGAGCCTACTTCGTTTCGGCGAAACTCTTCTTCCGAAAAAGGCAAGCTCTTCCAGCTTTCGACTTCAGCAGGGTCAGCAGCAGCAACGGCATCGTAGATTCCTGGAATCTGAATTCGGCCATTGGCGTCCTTCGCTTTGGCAAGCAGTTCGATGAGCCCATACACGGCATTAGGCGCAGCGCCGCCGTACATGCCGGAATGGAGATCGCGCGCCGGTCCCGTAGCTTCGATTTCGAGATACATCAGCCCGCGGAGGCCGATGCAGAGAGTCGGGACGCCATCGGCGAAGAGTTCCGTATCCGAGACGAGAGCCGCGTCAGCTTTCAGCTTGCCGGCGTGCGCCGGAACATATCGAGAGATAGACTCGCCACCGACTTCCTCTTCGCCTTCGATCAGGAATTTCACGTTCACTGGCAAAGCTCCGCCGCAGGTCTCACGTAGCGCCTCGACGGCTTTGATGTGCATGTACATCTGCCCTTTGTCATCTGCCGAGCCGCGTGCATAAATGTTGCCGTCGCGAATGCTCGGTTCAAACGGCGGAGATTGCCACAACTCCAGCGGATCGGGCGGCTGCACATCGTAGTGGCCGTAGCACAGCACCGTGGGCTTGCCCGGAGCATGCAGCCAATCGGCGTACACCAGCGGGTGTTTCGCGGTGGGAATTACCTCAACGTGTTCGAGCCCCGCACCGGCGAGCTTGTCTGCTACGAACTGCGCGGCGCGGGCGACGTCCGCCTTGTGTTCAGGGAGCGTGCTGACGCTCGGGATGCGTAAGAATTCGAACAGCTCATCTAGAAATTTCTTTTGATTCTTCCGAACGTAATCTTGAAGCGCTGCGGCCAA
This sequence comes from uncultured Acidobacteriaceae bacterium, assembly GCA_963842195.1. Lineage (GTDB taxonomy): Bacteria > Acidobacteriota > Terriglobia > Bryobacterales > Bryobacteraceae > Bog-105. The sequence goes on along the minus strand of CAWJFN010000008.1, from coordinate 204,477 downwards.
GGGCGAACCTTTCCCATTCAGTATAAGTTTTTGCCGTGTGCGCTACGACGACTGTCGAATCGAAAAGATGGCTACTTCGGCGCGCAGGTTCGGAAGCCACCGGATTGCCCCATGCTTCTGCAGATATGCCTTGTGTTCAATCGTCCAGTTTTGCCTTCGACAAAGAGAGCTAAAGTCGTCGATGGTCAGAAAATGCAGATTGGGCGATTCGTACCAGTCGTACGGAAAAAGCTTCGTCTGGGGTGCGCGCCCACTCAGCAGGTGAGACAAACGCACCGTCCAATGCGCGAAATTGGGGAACGCGACGATCGCATGCTGGCCCACCCTAAGCATCTCGCGCAGCACCCGCAGCGGATACCGCATCTCCTGCAGAGTCTGGCTGAGGATGACAAAATCAAAAGCGCCGGCCGGGTAGTCGGCGATTCCTTGATCGATATCGCCTTGGTACACGGCGACGCCTCGGGCGATGGCTCGCCGCACTTTCTCACCCTCGATCTCAACCCCGCGCGCACGAACCTGCTTATGCTGGCACAACCAGGCGAGCAGTTCTCCTTCTCCACAGCCCAGGTCGAGCACCCGCGACCCGGGCCGGACAATATCGGCGATCATGGCGTAATCGAGCCGCGATAGAACCTGTTGAGACGCAGTGTGGACGGCAGGCGTCGAGCCGGCAGTTTGCGAGGACGCCTCCCGGTATACGCTGTCGAGGAACCCGGAAACCATTTCGCTCTGCTCGCGCGTTTCCAGAAGAAACGCGTCGTGACCGTAGTTGGACGGCAGCTCGGAGTAGGCGACGGCGTTGTTCCGGCCGCGCAAAGCACCCACGATTTCCAGCGACTGATAGCTCGGATACAGCCAATCGGAGGTGAAGCTCAGGACGAGAAAGCGCACGTCGCTTTTCTCGAACGCCGCGGCGAGCGAACTCCGGCCCGCCGAGACGTCGAAGTAGTCCATGGCCTTGGTGATGTAGAGATACGAGTTCGCGTCAAAGCGATTGACGAATTGGCTGCCGCGGTAACGCAGATAACTCTCGACCTCGAAATCGACCGAGAAGTCAAAGCCAAAAGCATCTTTATCGCGTAAGCGCCGACCAAATTTGTCGCGCATGGAAGCATCACTCATATAAGTGATGTGTCCCACCATGCGTGCCACAGCCAGACCGCGAGCAGGCGGCGTCAGATGGTAATAGTTGCCTTCGTTCCAATCGGGATCGGCCATAATGGCCTGCCGTCCGACCTCATTGAACGCGATCTGTTGAGCACTGTGGCGCGCCGTCGCGGCGATTGGAATTGCGGCCGCCGCCGAGCCGGGATATGTGACGGCCCATTCGAGCGCCTGCATACCGCCCATCGATCCTCCCGCGACCGCGAGCAGACGCTCAATGCCCAGGTGATCGACAAGCATCTTCTGCAGCCGGACCATGTCGCCGATCGTGATGACAGGGAAGCGCATGGCGTACGGTTCACCGGTGGCGAGGTCGATTGAGCTCGGACCCGTCGTTCCGCGGCATCCGCCGAGCACGTTGCTCGAAATCACGAAATAGCGATCGGTATCGAACGCTAGACCAGGCCCCACCATCGCCGACCACCAGCCGGGCTGCCCAGTCTCCTTACTGATCCCGGCGGCGTGCGCGTCGCCCGAAAACGCGTGCAGCACGAGAATGGCGTTGGTGCGTTCCGCGTTCAACGTGCCGTAGGTCTCATAGGCCACATCAACATGCATCAGCGTCACGCCGCAATCGAGCGCGAGTGATGGGAATGAGGCGGTTTGGGTTTCTACGACGAACGCACTTTCGGTGGACGTGGGCATAGCCGCGGAAAGCAGCGAGAGATCCTGACCGAAACCATAGCACGCGATGGGCCGTCTGTGCAGCGCCCCTGCAGGCAGCGGTGCGGCGCGCTGCTCGATCGGTGAAAAAGCACAGCTCACGTGAGACGAAAGTTAGTTCACCGGTACGGCCATTGCCGCAAGCCGTGGCGAAGTCTGTGTAACGTCCGGCGCCACATCCGTGACCTCCCGCCTGTGGTTTCACAGTAGAATACGTCGCAGTGGAAAACAAAATCTTACGCTTGGCTCTATTGCTCGCTTTTGCCGGATTCATGCCCGCGCAGCAGTTCAAGTCGAGCCCCGATCAGGGGCGATCCATGATCGTCACCAGGTACGGCATCGTCGCCACGCCGCAATTTCTTGCATCGCAAGCCGGTGCCAGGATTCTCGAGGCTGGAGGCAATGCCATCGACGCCGCGATCGCAGCCAATGCAGTAGTTGGTCTGACCATGCCTTACGTAAACGGCATCGGCGGCGACTTGTTTGCCATCGTGTATGAAGCAAAGACCGGAAAACTCTACGGTCTGAACGCCAGCGGCTGGACACCGAAGGCGCTCACCATCGACTATCTCAAGTCGAAAAACATACCCAAGCTCGATCCGATTGGCGTGCACACCATCACTGTGCCTGGATGCGTTGCAGGCTGGGATGCCCTGCGCCAACGCTTCGCGACCATGCCGTTCAGTAAGCTGTTGACGCCGGCCATCGAATACGCGCAAAGCGGTTTTCCGTTGCCGGAGCGCGGCGCCCGCTACTGGATCAGCAAAACATTTCTGAATCAACCGGGGTTTGCGACTACCTATATGCCGGGCGGTATGCGTCCGGAGCTTGGAGACGTTTTCCGGAATCCGGCGTTGGCGGAGTCGCTGCAGCAAATCGCGGCGCATGGACGGGACGGATTCTACCGCGGCAAGTTGGCCGAAAACATGGTCGAATTTCTGCGCGCCCAGGGGGGCGCTCATACGCTCGAAGACTTTGCGGACTTTCAACCCGAGTGGGTCGAGCCGATCTCCACCTCCTACCGCGGCTGGAAGGTGTACGAACTTCCGCCGAATGGCCAGGGCATCGCGGCGCTTTCGATGCTGAACATCATGGAAAACTTCCCGTTGCGCGACTACGGTCAGAACTCCGCCGCCGCTCTGCACGTCATGATCGAAGCCAAGAAACTTGCATACGCTGACATGGAACGGTATGTTGGCGATCCGAAATTCACTCAGGTTCCGGTTGCCGAGCTTCTGTCGAAGGAGCTCGCGGCTCGGCGAGCCAAGCTGATCGATATGGAGAAAGCATCGTGCCATGTGCTGCCCTCGGAGGTTTCGGAAAAGCTGAATGCGCGCGGCAGCGAGACGATTTACATGTCAACAATCGACAAGGACGGCAATATTGTCTCTCTGATTCAGAGTAATTTCGGCGGCTATGGAACCGGGATGGTTGCGCCCGGTGCGGGCTTCTCGTTCCAGAATCGCGGCGCCGGTTTCGACCTGGAACCGGGCCGTCCGAATTCGCTTGCCGGTCACAAGCGGCCGTTGCACACTATCATTCCCGCGTTCCTGGAAAAAGATCAATACAAGATCGGCTTCGGGATCATGGGCGGCTGGAATCAGCCGCAGGCGCACGCGCAGTTCGTTGCCAACGTGGTCGACTTCGGGATGAACCTTCAGGCAGCACTCGAAGCTGCGCGCTTTACGAAGGCAACTTTCGAAGGCTGCGATGTAGAGATGGAGCCGCGCATCGCGCAAGCGGTCCGCGATGATTTGTCGCGCCGGGGACACGCAATCACCTTACTCGAGCCCTTCTCGTACACCGTGGGTCAGGGGGAAGCAGTGATGCGCGATGAAAAGCGAGGAGTAAACTTTGCCGGCTCCGATCCGCGCTGCGATGGTGCGGCGATACCGCAGAATTGATGCTCGAAGTTTCCGTCTGCCGGAATATCGGTAAGCGGCGGGCGTCCTCAACGAATTGCCGTTTTTGAGACGGTCACACCCCAAATTGCCGCAAATGATGGTCAAGATGTTTGTACGTTAAGATCGCCCACTCATCCGGCGTCATCTTCCCAAAGAAACTATGCGGATTCTTCGTACACCCCGCCGCCCCTCCCGCCGCAAATTTGTCAATCAATCCCAATAACCGCTCCCGCTCCTTGCCCAAATCTCGTTCGTCCGCCACAATGAGGCTCTTCGCCGTCGGCGAATTCTTCCGTAGCGGGTCGTCGTTCCGAAACACCATCTGCTTCACCAGCCGGCCCATCAGACGCGCGGGTAGCGGTCCCTTTTCGGGCGCCACTTCTCCCACCCCCCACTGCATACTCAGCGAGCAATGTGCGAGCATCTGCGCCGGCGTCATCTTGCCCCAGCGCCTCTCACTTTGCGGCTCCAATTTTCCCAGTCGGGTCTTTACCTGATTCACTACCATCGCATCGAACAGGTTTTTCATGCCTCACATGCCTCCCTTGAATGAGAATAAGCAAGAGCCCGTGTCGAAAACGTCATTTTCTACGGTTCACCAAACCGGGTCCGCAATTTCTACTTGGGAAACGGCTCGAGGCTGGACCTGACAAATCGAGCTCGATGGCGCCCTTCGACCAGGCCTGTGGTCGAAAAAAGGCTGTAGGGCAAAATTACCGTATTTGAGACGGCTTAGTTGAAGGGAATTTCTACCTCGGCATAACTGCCGGGTATCGCCGCGTTCACTGCCGCCGTTACCCGATCAAGATACTTTCGTAAAACGCGCCATGTGGGATTGCTAATTACCACAACCGCAATGCGACGCCCTTTCAAATTCTGCTGATAGCGTATGCGCTTGTCGGCGGTGAGCAGAACATCGAAACCGGCTTCCTCCGCATTGGCGATAAGCGCCCCGTTTGAAATTCGTTCCCATCCACGTTGTATGGCCTCGGTGACTTCATGGGCGACAAACGCCTGCGCTGCACCGCTCGGAACGTTGTGGTCAAAGAGGACGCGCATCAGGCGCAACAGACGCGCTGCTGTGAACAGGCGGCGTGTCAAGGCTGCGGGCCGCAAATTCAAGCACGGCGGCAACCTGCTCCCGCCTGACATGAAACTGCTCAATAATCTCGTCGATATCGGATCCCGCTTCAAGATTCTCGAAGATCGCAGAGACAGGCATCCGCGTATCCTTCAGCACCCATGCGCCGCTGAGCCTGTCCGGAACGCTTTCAACGGCGGGGCATTGGGACCAATCAAGATTTGCCAAGCTGATGACCTCCTTTCATCGTAGCCTTGTAGCACCGTTCGGCGGCAACGGGGCGAATTCTCACCAATTCGAGAACGGAACTCCGCGTTGGATCCCCCAAATGGACCCTCCCGTGCACAGCAAAAATAGGTGTTTGTTTCTTCGATCAGTGCCGCGTTATGCGCTAAATCAGAACGGGAACGGCAAGTCACAACACCACGGTCAGGATTTCAGGCGCAAATCCGCAGGCAGCGTCTCCAGAAACGACCGTGCGGCCGGGGTCTGCGCGCGCAGGAATTCCGCCGGCGTGAAGACGCCCTCAGCCGTTCCGGCGTCGAGCACCGCAATTCGCGTTCCGACGGCAAGAGCCTCAATCAAATCGTGCGTGACGAAAACGGAGGCGCCGTTATATTGCTCGCGCACGGCCAGGAACAGGCTCTGCATCTCGTGCCGCGTGACCGGATCGAGTGCTCCAAACGGCTCATCAAACAGCATCAATACGGGTTCGGCCGCAAGGGCGCGTGCAACTCCTACGCGCTGCCGTTGACCACCGGAAAGCTGGTGCGGGTATCGGCGCGCGACGGCTTCCGCATCCAGGCCCACGCGGCCCAACAACTCACTCGATTTGCTGCGTTGTTTGTGCTCGGGCCAGCCCAGGAGCCGCGGCACCAGCGCGATATTCTGCTCCACAGTGAAATGCGGCAGCAGCCCGAACTCTTGCACAACGTATCCGATCTGCCGCCGCAGCTCGACAGCATCACCCTCCGCAATCTCGCGGCCATCGATCTGAATACCGCCGCCGGTGGGCTCGAGCATCCGATTGATCAGGCGCAGTGCAGTGGTTTTGCCGGACCCGCTTCGGCCCAGCAGGACGAGCGTCTCGCCGCGGTTCAAAGTGAAACTCAGGCGGTCCAAAATGGTTCGGCCGCCGACAACATATGACACATCGCGGAATACGAGGTAGGCCAGTTAACGCTCCTTTGCTACTAACGATTCATGAGATACTTTGGATAACGCTCGCCCGAAGAATGCTGCTGACTAGCTGTTTGCAGTCCGACAGTCGTACTAGCATTTCTTCTGCTATCTTTGTTAGCTTCTCCCTACTATCTGTCTAGCGCTACCATGCCGTACCAGATTCAACCGACGAAAGAGTTCCTCGTCCGTCCTGCGCTTCCTCCCGCGCTGAACCGGCTCTCCGAACTTGCCAACAACCTGCTTTGGAGTTGGGATCACAGTATCCGTTCTCTCTTCCGCAGACTCGAGCCGACCCTGTGGAAGGAGTTCAACCACAACCCGATTCAGTTACTGGGGCGTATTTCACAATCGGTGCTGGACAAAGCGGCCGCCGATCCACGGTTCTTATCGTTATACCGCCGGGCCTGCGAGCGCCACGATAGTTACCTGCACTCGACGGTTCCGAATGCGACGACACCGCGTATCGCCTATTTCTCGATGGAGTATGGCCTGCTCGACTGCATGCAGATCTATTCCGGCGGTCTCGGCATCCTTTCCGGCGACCATATGAAGGCCTCCAGCGATTCCGATTTCGCTTTGACGGGCGTTGGTCTGCTCTATCAGCGCGGCTATTTGCAGCAGCGTCTGAACCCCGATGGGTGGCAACAGGAGAGCACACCCCTAAACGATTTCTATACACTGCCGGTCAGCCCTTGCGAAGACGAACACGGCAACGAAGTGATTGTTGACGTGATGCTGCCCACGGGACGGGTTTTCATCAAAGTTTGGCAAATCGACATTGGACGCGTAAAGCTGCTGGTACTCGATACAAACATCCCGCAGAACCAATCGGTCGAACATCGCGAGATCACGGATCAGCTTTACGGTGGAGATATTCATAAGCGCATCCGTCAGGAAATCGTGCTCGGTATCGGCGGGCTGCGGGCCTTGAAGCGGATGAACATCAAGCCGACGGTTCATCACATGAACGAAGGGCACTCGGCTTTTCTCGGGATCGAAAAGATTCGCGTGATGATGCAGGAAGATGGTTTGTCGTTCGAGCAAGCGCTCGAAGCCACTCGCGTCAGCAACGTGTTCACTACCCACACCTCGGTTCCCGCGGGAATCGATCTGTTCGATTCGAGTCTGGTTTACGACTACTTTGCGGGTTATTGCCAGCACGCGGGGTTTCCGTTCGAGAAGCTGCTCGAGCTGGGACGCAAGAACCTGCAGGATCCTACCGAGCGGTTTTCGATGGCGGTGCTGGCCCTTAAAACCTCGGCCTTTCGAAACGCGGTCAGCGTATTACATCGCGACGTATCGCGGGAGATGTTCCAGGACCTGTGGCCGAGGTTGCCCATTTCGGAAGTCCCGATCACATCGGTAACGAACGGCGTTCATGCGCCCACCTGGATCAACGGAGATCTCGCATCACTGTACGATCAGTACCTGTTGCCCGACTGGCGCGACCGTCTCGAAGACCTCAAAATGTGGGATCAGGTCAACGAGATTCCGAGCCAGGAACTCTGGGAGATGCATCGCAAACGGAAGCGGCGCATGGTGGCGTTCGTGCGCGAGCGCGCAGTGGGTGCGGCCGTCCATCGCAAGGCTTCAGGGTCTGAGGTACGGCGTGTTTCCGACGTCCTGGATCCCGATGTGTTCACGATCGGCTTTGCGCGCCGTTTCGCAACATATAAGCGAGCGACGCTCCTGTTTCGCGATGTAGCGCGGCTCAAGAGGATGTTGAACCATCCGAAAATGCCGGTTCAGATCGTAATTGCAGGGAAGGCACACCCGAAAGACCATCCGGGCAAGACGCTGATCCGCGAAATAGTGACTTTGTCGCGCGATCCCGAAGTTTCAAAGCGCCTCATCTTCGTGGAGGACTATGGAATTCAGGTTGCAAGAGAGATGGTGCAGGGGGTCGATCTGTGGCTGAATAACCCACGGCGAGGCGAAGAGGCTTGCGGCACTAGCGGCATGAAAGCATCGATGAATGGTGTATTGAACCTGAGCGTGCTGGACGGTTGGTTCGACGAAGCATACGAGATATCGGCGGGATGGGCCATCGGGGATCGGGTTCCCTACTCCGAAGACCAGGATGACATTCATGCCAGCGCCATCTATTCGACGCTCGAGAACGACATTGTCCCGCTGTTTTATCAGGGCTCCGATCAGGAGATACCGGCCGAATGGGTTCGCCGCATGAAAACGTGTATCGCGAATATTACTCCGCGGTTCAGCTCCGGGCGCATGATGGCGGAATATATGTCCGAGTTGTATCAGCCGGCACACAAGCTGTGGACGGAAATCTCCGACAACTCATTCAGCGCGGCGAGAAATAAAACAATATGGGAAAATCGCGTGCGCCAGGTTTGGGATCAGATCCGGTTTATCGATTTGGGAGAGGGACCGGGTGATCACGTCATGAGTGGTTCAGCGGTTCCTCTGCGCGCCACTGTGGATCTGGCCGGGCTAAACCCCTCTGAAGTGCGTGTGGAGGCTGTCATCGGCCAAATCGGCGTGAACGGCGAACTGCAGAATACGCAAGCCCTCACATTGGCGCCGGTGGCGACGCGTGGAACTGCGGTAACGTTCGCCAATGAGTTCACGGTCCAGCAGACAGGCCGGGTCGGGTACTCGGTGCGTGTGAGCCCAAATCATTTCGATAATCCGTTAACGCGGCCGTGTAATACTCTTTTGAAATGGGCGTTGGACTAGAGGAGACGTATTAGTACGAAATTCGACGTAGGGCACTAGCTAAACGTTGAAAAACGTGCTACATACAAATCAGGTGCAAACGGGATCTGTCATTTAATCCTTCCGATATCCGGACCCCGTATCTCATCCGAGAATTCCAGCGCGACTTAGAAACGATGATTTTGACGTACTGGAAGTGCATCTGAAGTATGTCCAGCTCTCCGGGCACGCTCTGATTGTGCGTTTTCGATACATTACTGGACCTTTCCAAGGAGCCGATCAACCTATATGGACGGCGATCGCAAGTACCGGCAACACGGGTACCAAGATACAGATAGACCCTCGCATTCGTACCGCCAGGAGCGGCCGAAGCAGCAGGGACCGAAACTTCCCATCGACGTAACCGGGCCGAAGTTGCCGAGGCTCGTTCAGAACGTCGTTGCCGCGCGATGTTTCAATTGCACGGTTACCCTCCCGGCAGACATGGATTTTAGAACTACCTGCCCAAAGTGCGGCGTGGCATTGCATTGCTGTAAACAATGTGTCCATTTCGATTCCTCCACGCGCTTCCAGTGTCTGAAGGCGGTTCCGGTGCGCATCGCAGTGAAGGACCAGGCGAATACGTGCGAGCTGTTCTCCTCCCGAGTAACTGTCGCCCGCGACGTCCTTCCTTCCGCTCCGGTGAGCAGGATTTCGGACAACGGTTCGGCGCCCGCTCCCCGCAATGCGAGCGATGCGCGCGCGGCCTTTGATAGTTTATTTAAGAAGTAACTCAAATCGCCCGAGACAAGATTCTGACCGTATTCATCGGACAGTGAGGATTGGCGCGCCTGCCCGTCAAAACGCATGGCTTCTTCGAAAATCAAGAAAAAGACCACGACTGACAAATCGTCTCTTGTTCCAAGGCAAGGAGCGATTCCCTGCCTGGTATTACTCCTTATTGCGCTGGCAGTAATCGGATTTTTTGTTTTTGCTTCGTTTCACTCCGCAAGTTAGTCGCGCCTTATGTAAGTAAAGTAGCTGTGGCAAATAAGGATATCTCCGTTCGCGCTGGCGCCCAGGGTATGGGTGCACTGCCGTCCAGCCATCACTTAGCAAACCGGCTAACATGAAAGCGCAAACATGAGAAGCGACGGACGAACTCCAACCCAGCTCCGGCCCACGAAGATTACGCCGGGCTATCTGCTAACCGCTGAGGGTTCCGCCTTGATTGAATGCGGCAACACGCGAGTGCTCTGTGCGGCAAGCGTTGAGGATACGGTCCCGCCATTTCTGCGCGGTACCGGTAAGGGCTGGATAACGGCTGAGTACGCCATGCTACCCCGCTCCACTGTGACGCGCAGTCCGCGGGAGGTTACGAAAGGCCGGCAGTCGGGACGGACACACGAAATTCAGCGGCTGGTTGGCCGTTCGCTGCGCTCCGTAGTGGACCTGACGGCAATTGGCGAGCGGACGATTATCGTCGACTGTGACGTTCTTCAGGCGGACGGCGGCACGCGGACGGCCGCGATCACAGGAGCCTATGTAGCGCTGGCGACGGCTGTAAATACTCTGGTGAGATACAAAGCCCTTCCGGCAACGCCCCTGCGGGATTCGGTAGCGGCTACCAGCGTTGGCATCGTGGCGGGCACACCGATGCTCGACTTATGCTACGAGGAGGACTCGCGAGCCGACGTTGATATGAACCTGATTATGACAGGCTCCGACCGCTTTATAGAAATCCAGGCGACCTCGGAACGTGTGCCCTTCGACGATTCTCAATTAAGCAGTCTGCTTGCGATGGCGCGTACGGGAATTCAACAGCTCCAGGTTATCCAGCAGGAAGTGCTTGCAGCGCGCTCGTAGTACCAGGTTGCGGAAATCAGCGTATGGCCGAATCGGTCGAAAATGGCAACAGAACCGCGACCGCAGGAAGCGGCAGGGATACGCTTCTTTCGCAACTTGATATGTCATGATTCTGTACGCCTGTTCGAGCAATCCCGGCAAGCTTGGTGAATTTTGTCTCGCCGGTCGGGAATCTGGCATAAGCGAACTCGAGATCCGGCCGCTGCCGCAATTACAACAGATCGCTGCGCCTGAGGAAACAGGAACTACGTTTGAGGCGAATGCGGCGGCAAAGGCAGTGTACTATTCTACGTACACCTCGGAACTGGTCTTTGCCGACGATTCCGGTCTCGAAATTGATGCCCTGAATAAGGCGCCAGGAGTTTATTCGGCCCGTTACGCCGGTGAGGGTGCAACCGACGCAGCCAACAACCAGCGCGTGCTGGCGCTGCTTGGGGATGAGACTAATCGCGCAGCACGCTTCGTTTGTGTCATAGCACTGGCGCGCGCAGGGAAGGTCTTGAACATCTTCCGGGGAGAGGTGGAAGGTACCATTCTCAAGGGTCCGCGCGGCGCTAATGGGTTCGGCTACGATCCACTCTTTTTCTATGCGCCAGCAGGCCGGGCATTCGGCGAGCTCCGGGCCGAAGAAAAGTTTTCTGTCAGCCATCGGGGCAATGCCTTGCGCGAGATGTTCCATTGGCTCGGCTCGGAGGCCGCAGCCACATGCTGCCATCGGGGCTGATACAATCCCGGCCAATGACTGGCAACCTCCTCGTTCTCCTTCTGTCGGCGACGATCCTTTCGGCTGCATCAATCGATAAGCAAGATGTCGAATATGTCAACAGGGGTGGCAAGGCCCTGATGCTGGACCTTCATATCCCAGACGGGACAGGCCCGTTTCCCGCAGCCATTCTCGTCCATGGCGGAGGGTTCGATCAAGGAAGTAAGAGCACGAACGTAAGACCGCTCTTCGAGCCGCTATCCAAGGCCGGGTTCGCATGGTTCAGTATCGATTACCGGCTCGCTCCCGAAGCACACTTGACAGAGGCGATTGCCGATCTCGACGATGCCATCGCGTGGGTGCGATCTAATGCTGTGACCTACCACGTGGACGTCTCGAAGATTGCGCTCACTGGCGAATCTGCCGGCGGACTACTGGTGAACTATGCGGGAACTCACGATCCATCCGACACCGAAGTCGCAGCGGTGGTGGATTTCTATGGCCCGTCAGATTATGGCAAGCTGGCGCAACTGCGGCGCGCTCATCCGGAGCGTTTCGATATGACGAGTATTAACCGCCATGCCTCAAATGGCGGGGGCATTCATTTCTTCGGCGTCCAGGAACTCGATGCAACAGGTGTTGAGAAGCTTCATAAACTCGCGCCGATCGCCGCCGTGCACAAGGGCATGCCGGCTTTCCTTTGTATCCACGGAAACAAGGACGATCAAGTCGCTTACCAGCAGTCGACCGAATTCTGTGACGCGATTCGGGCCGCCGGAGCAACTTGCGACCTGATCACAATCGAGGGCGGCGGACACGGAATGTCTCGTTGGCAGGCGCCGGAGATGCAACACTGGAAAGCCGACATGATTGCCTGGTTGAAGAAGACACTTTCTCGGGTGAGCGGGGACCGCGCGGCAGCGTCTTGAGCAGATCCCTGTCATCCGCAAACACAGCACGCAAACAGATGAATGGTGACGTTAATGTCACAATCAGATCCATGCGCCTGAACGCGTTTCTGCTCCTTTCCTGCCTTACCGCCGCCACATGCGCGGCGCAGGACACCCCGCTCACATCGCTTCCGTATACGCCTAGCCTGGACACGCAATTTATGGATCGTTCGGCGGACCCCTGCGCCGATTTTTACCGTTACGCCTGCGGGAACTGGAACAAGCTGAATCCGATGCCGCCCGATCAGGAACGCTGGAACGTTTACGGAAAGCTCGCAACCGAAAATCTGCGCTTCCTCTGGGGCATTCTGGACCAGGCGTCGCACGCGCAAGCCGCCCGAACACCGAACGAACAGAAAATCGGCGACTTGTTCGGGTCTTGCATGAACGAAGCGGCGGTGAATCAGGCCGGCGCCGATCCGCTCAAGCCGGCGCTTGGCCGGATTGCAGGCATTCAATCGATCACGGACCTTCCCGCATATATCGCGGAAGAACACCGGAACGGCATCGATGGCGGCGTGCTCTTCGGGTTCGGCTCCGGGCAGGACTTCGACAACTCATCACAGGTGATCGCGTTCACGTCTGCCGGAGGGCTGGGGCTCCCGGATCGCGATTACTACGTCAAGAGCGACCCGAAGTCGCAGGAGATCCGAAGCCGTTACGTGCAACACGTGCAGCAGATGCTCCAGATGATCGGAGAATCCGGACCGGACGCCCAGACGGATAGCCAGACGGTGATGCGTATTGAAACGGAGCTGGCAAAGGTGTCGCTGACGCGCGTCGAGAAGCGCGACCCCTACAATTTGAAGCACAAGATGTCGCGAGAGGAGTTCGATCGCACGACGCCCGCCTTCGATTGGGAGGCGTATTTTCAGAATCTGGGCGCGCCGGACTTCCACGATGTGGACGTCACCGAGCCGAAGTTCTTTGCCGAGATGAACACGCTACTCAACCAGGAGAAGCCTGCCGCCTGGCGCGCCTACTTCCGCTGGCACCTGGTTAACTCGCACGCGCCTTATCTGGCGTCGAATTTCGAGCACGCCAATTTTGATTTTTTCCGCAAATACCTGGCAGGTGTCCCTCAGATGCAGCCGCGTTGGAAGAAGTGCACGCGGCTGGTTGACAGCGAACTCGGAGAAGCGCTCGGCCAGGTCTTCATTGAGAAAACGTTCTCGCCCGAAACGAAGCAGTCGGTGGCGCTGATGACGCGTCAGATCGAAGAACAGATGAGGAGTGAGATTCAGTCGCTCCCCTGGATGACTGCGGCCACAAAACAACGGGCCCTTGAAAAACTGCATTCGGTGGTAAACAAGATCGGCTATCCGGACCACTGGCGCGATTACAGCTCAGTAACGATCGCCTCCGATTTTGTCGGAAATGTGCGCAGTGCATCGTCCTTTGAAATCCGCCGCGATTTAGCGAAAGTTGGAAAACCATTGGACCGGAGCGAATGGGGCATGACACCTCCCACCGTAAACGCCTACTACAACCCACAAATGAACGACATCAACTTCCCGGCGGGCGTTTTACAGCCGCCACTGTATGATCCCAAGCTGGACGCCGCACCGAATTACGGACAGACCGGGGCGACCATCGGCCACGAACTGACGCACGGATTTGACGACGAAGGCCGCAAGTTCGATGCTCAGGGCAACCTGAAAGACTGGTGGACGGCGGATGACGCCAAAGCGTTCGAGCAGCGTGTCCAGTGCGTCCGCGATCAATATGCCCAGTACACGATAATCGACGACATCAAGATCAACAGCAAGCTCTCATCTGGTGAAGATGTAGCGGACATCGGCGGAACGTTTCTGGCCTATCTTGCATGGAAGCACGCCACTGAGGGTCAGAACTTAAAGTCCGCCGACGGTCTGACTCCCGGCCAGCGCTTCTTTGTCGGGATGGCACAGTGGGCGTGCGGGGATCAACGCGCCGAGAGCAAGCGCATGGATGCCACGCTGAACCCGCACTCGCCAGAGGAATTCCGCATTAACGGTGTGGTTGCCGATCTGCCCGAATTCGGACATGCGTTCAGTTGTAGACCTGGCCAGCCGATGATGCGCGTGAACGCCTGCAGAGTTTGGTGAGCCGCTACTGCACGACGGTCCAGTGAATGGTGATGCGGTCGTGCTTTGAGTGACTCTTCAACGTCAGACGCTGATAACCGTTGGAGGCATTCGGCATCTCAGAGAATCCGAGATTGCTCTGATCGATAGTGACGCGGACGGGCACTCCGGGCAAGCCTGCCCCGGAGAGAACGCCTTTGGACGCTGTTCCTCCGGTAATGGTCAGGGTGTCGTTCTTGTCGAGCTTGCCGATCCAAGTAGCAACACCAAACATGGGTCCGCTGTAAGCAGGTTTCGCGGGCGCGGCGGGCGGCACAGGGGCTGATGGCGGAGTTTGTTCGGGCGCGGAGGGAGTTTGCGAGGGCGCAGGCGAGGTGTCGTTTGCCACGGGCTGTGAAGGCGGAATCGGCGCAGCGGTTACGGCGGCATCAGGTGACGGCGCAGGCGGCGATTCACTCTCGGCTTCCTGCACAGGTTGGCGCTTTGGAGGCGCATGGGCTGCCTGAGATCGCGAGGGCGCCGGCTTGCTGATTTCGGCAGTATCGTCTGCCGGCGGAGGCGTAACCGACGCGGGGGTCGTTTCCGATGTCACGGCGGGTGCGGGCTGCGACTGCGCCGTTTGCGCTGTCGATGTCGCTGGTGTGGTGGAGGCGACGTGTGCACGCTCCCGCAAGAAGCGGACGAATATCCATCCGCCAACGATCAGTCCGGCGACGACAGCCAGCAGGATCAGCGGGGTCCAATTTCGGCGAGCAGCCGTCGCCATGACCGGCCGTGTCGCATCAGATGGGGCGGCAGGTGCAGATGGGGTCTCCGGCTGGATGCGTGCGCCGCAATTTCGACAGAACGCTTCGCCCGGGCTTACGGGCGCACTACACTTCGGACATGTCACTGCTGTGGGTCCCTCGCTTCAGTTCTTCAAGATAGCTGATGCACAATGACCAGGAACATGCCGCCGCGCGAAATGCGCCAGGAGAGACGCTATTGTCAATATTCGATTTTGTATTGGGACGGCCGATTGCGACATCGGAGGAACGCGCCGAACAGATCGGAGCGTTGCAGGGCGTGCCGATTTTTGGCCTGGATGCGCTCGGCTCGGCGGCATACGGCCCGGAGGCCCTGCTCACACTGCTGATTCCGCTGGGAGTGGCCGGCCTCACCTATGTTCTGCCACTCACATTCAGCATCATTGTGCTGCTAATGATCGTTTACTTTTCGTACCGTCAGACGATCGCGGCGTATCCGCGTGGCGGCGGATCGTACACGGTAGCGCATGAGAATCTCGGGATGTTCCCGGGCTTGCTTGCGGGCTCCGCGCTCCTGATTGACTACGCTCTGGATGCCGCTGTCGGTATCTCGGCTGGAATAGGCGCGCTGACGTCCGCGGTGCCTGCACTGCACAAGCACACTTTGCTTCTTTGTCTGGCATCGTTGGCACTGTTGACGCTCGTCAACTTACGCGGAAGCCGCGAAACGGGCGCCGTGTTCCTGATTCCGACTTATCTGTTTCTATCTTGCATGCTGGTGCAGATCGGAATCGGTCTGGTGAAGACACTTTCCGCAGGCGGTCATCCGCAGCCGGTAACAGCGCCACCGGCGATGCAGGCAGCAGTAACGGCGTTCAGCGCCTGGCTGCTATTGAAAGCGTTCGCCAGCGGTTGTACTGCACTTACGGGCGTCGAAGCGGTAAGCAACGGCGTGCGGGCGTTCCGCGATCCCACAGAGAAGTATGCGCGCCGGACACTGGCCATCATCATCGCCGCGCTCGCCGTCATGCTCGCCGGCATCGCTTACCTCGTGCGAGCGTATCGAATCGTTGCAACGGACCCGAACGGCAGCGGATACCAGAGCGTTCTATCGATGATGTTCGGAGCGATCGGCGGGCGCGGGTGGTTCTATTACCTGTCGATTGCATCGGTGCTGCTGGTACTGATCTTTTCATCGAATACGGCCTTTGCCGATTTTCCACGCGTCTGCCGTGTGCTGGCGGAAGACGGCTACCTTCCCATCTCGTTTGCAAATCGCGGTCGGCGGCTGGTCTATTCGGAAGGAATTCTCGTTCTCGCATGCATCACGGCAGCGCTGCTGATCGGGTTCGGCGGTGTCACCGACCGCCTGATTCCGTTGTTTGCTGTGGGAGCGTTTCTTGCCTTCACAATGTCGCAGGCAGGAATGGTCGCACACTGGCGCAGGAAACGGGGCAAAGGCGCGCAGCACTCGATGTGGATCAATGCCGCCGGCGCTTTGGCAACCGGCATCACGGTTGTGGTGATCATTGTCGCGAAATTTGCGGAGGGAGCATGGATTACCGTGCTCGCGATTCCGGCGCTGCTGTTGCTGATGTACAAGGTGCGACGACACTATATGAGAGTTCAGCGCGAGATCGCATCCGATGCACCACTCGAACAAGTGAACCTGCTGCAGCCGATTCTGGTGGTCACCATGCAGCATTGGAATCGTGTAGCGAAGGAAGCGCTGCTTTTCGCCATGACACTATCGAAAGAAATCAAAGTGCTGCACGCCGCGGAGGAGGACGCGAAGGCAAATGAGTTCCCCGACAGCTGGGAGAAACTGGTAGCCGGTCCCGCCAAGACGGCAAATCTGCCGGTTCCGGACCTGGTGGTATTGCGCTCGCCGTACCGTTTTGTGCTTTCACCGATCATCGATTACGTGGTGAGGCTGACGGCGGAAAATCCAACCCGTCGAATCGTGGTCGTCATTCCCGAGATGATCGAAAAGCGCTGGTATCACTACTTCCTGCACACACAACGCGCAGCACTGCTAAAAGCACGACTGCTGGTGGACGGCAACGATCGCGTGTCGGTACTGAACATTCCCTGGTATGTAAAGTCCGGCTAGGCGGTGTTACGACCCGTCACCGCCGCACGCCGGTCACAAAGGTCGTCGGGGCGCTCAGCGAGGCGAGGGCGGAAACTGAGGAAATTGTGGCGGCAAGGCATACACCGGTAACGATGTGCGCCGAGCGTCACCAGCAGCTTGTGCCACAAACTCGGGTGAAAGTGCTTTTCCGGCCAAGGCGTCAAGTCGATGCTTAAACATTTGGGACACTTGGCGAACGGAAGCTTTTCAAAAAGCCATACGCTGACCCACACACGCGCGTCACAATCCAGGCAGCGGAAGGGATAAATTCCGACTAGCATTCTCCCCAGTTCCGAAAAGGACTGCTGCCGTTTTGAGCGGCGCAAACTGCTGCCGCCACAGTCATGACACGTCAGTACAGGAACCCTCATACAGCGACGGTTTGTTTCTGCCGCTCGGCGATGTACTTGCTGCGATAAGCAAGGAACGCATCTTGAATCCGTGCCAGCGTGTCACTATCCTGCTCCAGCGGTTCGCCATCAATTTCCAAGACCGGCAACAAATCGCGCGTGGTTGAAGTGATGAACACCTGCCTGCTGTCTTCAAGGCCGGACGGCGTGAGTTCGCGCTCCGCCAACGTAAGTCCCGGAATCCTGATCTCTTCGAGAAGAATGGCGCGAGTGATCCCAGGTAAACAGCCGGAGCTTTGCAGCGGAGGCGTCCAAACGTGGTCTTGTTGGACTACAAAAATGTTGGCGGAGGTGCACTCGCTCACCTGTCCGTCTTCGTTCAAAAGGATCACTTCGTCGAAGCCGCGTTCGTGCGCCTCTTCGTACCAGGTGAGATTCTCTGCCCACGAAGTAACTTTGGCTCCGGCGAATGGGCGAAGCGCCGTAACGCCCATGCGGCACGTAACTGAGCCGTACACCATCGCCCCAGGCTCTGAGGTCCGCCGTGAAAGCGATCAGGTCGGCGTCGCGCTCGAGAGCCGGTGACTCGAACAGGCCGCCCTTGTTGCGGACGATGGAAACCCGTAGTGTCGCGTTGTATGCCTGGTTTGCTTCCACCAACCGCAAGAGGCGGCTCGATAATTCCGGAGCTGAAAGAAGGAAAGGCACCCGCATGCGTTCGGCATCGCGCTGCATGCGGCGATAGTGGCGCTCATACGCGAACAACACGCCGTCACAGACGCGAAGCGTGCTGAAAACGCCCCACCCATTCAGGAACCCGATCTGGCCCGGCGAAAGAAGCGGTTCACGAGTATCTCGGATCTGCTCGTTGTGAAGCAAGTACCGGTGCACTCTTCAATCTTAACGAAGAAAAGCATCTCGAAGCCGGGATGTAAACTCGTTCGCGTGCGGGAATTTCGGGACAGAGTTGCAGTAATCACAGGCGGCGCGAGCGGGCTCGGACGTGCTATGGCGGAGCGCTTTGCGCAAGAAGGCATGCGCCTGATGTTGGCCGATATTGAGCATGCTCCGCTAGAGCGCGCTCAGGCCGAGCTCCGGGCAGTTGCGCCTGACGTGCGCGCGTTGCGTGTGGACGTGACCGATCCGGCTCAAGTGGAAGCACTCGCAGCCGAATCGTACCGCGCCTTCGGCGCCGTGCACATTTTGTGTAACAACGCAGGCGTGATCAGCCCCGGTGCGCCCAGCTGGGAGGAAAGTCTCGAAACCTGGCACTGGGTAATGGACGTGAATCTTTGGGGCGTCGTGCATGGCATTCGCAGTTTCGTTCCGCGAATGCTGCGCGGCGGCGAAGAAGGGCATATCATCAACACGGCGTCACTCGCCGGGCTTACCACGCGTGCGTTGATGTCTGCCTACAATGCCTCGAAGCATGCCGTTATCGGTCTATCGGAAGCGCTCTATTCGGAGTTGAAGCTCAGTTCCGACAAGCTGCAGGTTTCGGTGCTCTGCCCGGGCTTCGCGAAAACTCGCCTCGCCGAAAGCACTCGCAACAGGCCGGGCGGGGATACCGGCCAGACCACCTCTTATGGTTTTCACGACGCTCTGAAGACAGTTGTCGAGGAGGGCACGCCGGCCGCCGACATTGCCGACTGTGTACTGGATGGAGTGCGCAACGAACGCTTCTGGATCATGCCTTCGTCACGAACGGAGTCTGTTGTGCGCGAGCGGACCGAGTGCATCCTTGAGGGCAGGAATCCGCCCGTGCATGACCTGCGGCCTCAACCGACGAAGCTTTGGTAGCACCGCAACACCCGCGAAACGGCCGTCACCGCCGCACCCGGCGGCCACGGCTACGGGTCCTCAAACGTAAAACGCTATTCTGTTTTAGTTCGCAATTCTTTTTAGGAGGACCATGTCCTCGATTGATGTTCCGGTAAGGGGCAGTCACTTTGGACGCACGTCGCGGCGTGATTTGTGGTGGGTGCAACCGCTACTCACGTTTCTCGGCCTTTCCTTGTTTGTTGTCTACGCCACTTGGGCGGCGTTTCAGGGCAACCACTATCGTTTTGGGCCCTACCTATCGCCGTTCTATTCCCCGGAGCTCTTCGGCGACCCGGCGCACGCGTGGTTTGGGGCCTGGCCGCATAGCTGGTCATGGATTCCGGCTTCGGGCGCACTGCTGATACTTTGGGCGCCCGGCGGCTTTCGCTTGACGTGTTACTACTATCGCGGCGCGTATTACAAAGCCTTTTGGGCCGATCCACCTTCCTGCACCGTCGGCGAGCCGCGAAAGAGCTATCGCGGCGAACGGTCGTTTCCCTTAATCCTGCAAAATGTTCACCGATACTTTCTGTACCTGGCGCTGCTGTTCATAGTGCTCCTTACCTTGGACGTGTGGCGCGCGCTCTGGTTCATGGATCCAAACACCGGCCGCATGCAGTTTGGAATCGGCGTGGGCACGCTTGTCCTGGCGATCAATCTGGTTCTACTGAGCTGTTACACGTTCGGCTGTCACTCACTGCGCCATTTAGTCGGCGGCAGAGTTGACGAAATTTCCAGATCGCCGCTTCGCAGCAGGTCCTATAACTGTGCCGGGTGTCTGAATCGACGCCACATGCTCTTTGCATGGCTTAGCCTATTTTCGGTTATGTTCGCGGATCTCTACGTTCGCCTCTGCTCAATGGGAATCTGGTCTGACTGGAGAATTGTTTAATGCCCGAGTACCAGACGCACGACTACGATGTGCTGGTCATCGGTGCTGGTGGGGCGGGTTTGAGGGCGGCGATCGAGGCATCGCAGGCGGGTGTTCGCGTCGGAGTCATCACCAAAAGTCTGTTGGGGAAGGCGCACACCGTCATGGCCGAAGGCGGCATCGCAGCGGCTATGGCCAATGTGGACGAACGCGACAACTGGAAGGTTCACTTCGCAGATACCATGCGTGGCGGACAGTATCATCAATGACTGGCGTATGGCGGAACTGCATGCCAAAGAAGCGCCGGACCGCGTGCGCGAACTGGAAGGATGGGGAGCTTTGTTCGACCGAACAAAAGACGGCCGCATTCTGCAGCGCAATTTTGGCGGGCACCGCTATCCGCGCCTGGCTCACGTCGGCGATCGCACCGGGCTTGAGATGATTCGCACGTTACAGGATCACGGCGTCCATCTCGGTATGGAAGTTCACATGGAGGCGACAGTTCTCACTCTGCTTACCGATGACGGCCGGATCGCGGGTGCATTCGGTTACGAACGTGAGCGCGGCCGTTTCCTGCTGCTTCGAGCTAAGGCAGTTGTGCTTGCAACCGGAGGAATCGGCCGCAGTTACAAAATCACGAGTAACAGTTGGGAATATACAGGCGACGGTCATTCGCTTGCGTTTCAGGCCGGGGCGTCACTCATGGACATGGAGTTCGTGCAATTCCATCCTACGGGAATGATCTGGCCGCCCAGTGTTCGCGGCATCCTGGTAACGGAAGGTGTGCGCGGCGAAGGCGGAGTCCTTCGGAACAAAGAAGGACGCCGTTTCATGTTCGACGATATTCCAGAGAACTATAAAACACAAACCGCCGACAATGAAGACGAAGGCTGGAGATACACCCAGGGCGATCGCGAGGCGCGCCGTCCGCCCGAATTACTCACGCGCGATCACGTTGCACGTTGCATCATGCGCGAAGTTCGGGAGGGTCGCGGTACTCCACACGGAGGCGTTTTTCTCGACATCTCCTGGATCAAGAGCCGCATCCCTAAGGCCGCTGAACACATAAAACGAAAGCTGCCCAGCATGTATCACCAGTTCAAACAGCTCGCGAACATCGATATCACGGAAGAGCCGATGGAAGTCGGTCCCACAACGCACTACATGATGGGTGGCGTCCGTGTAGATGCTGATTCGCAAATGTCGGATGTGCCGGGCCTATTCGCGGCGGGCGAGTGCGCCGCAGGTCTGCACGGGGCCAACCGGTTGGGCGGTAACTCCTTATCGGATCTGCTGGTATTCGGTAAGCGCGCGGGCGAGTATGCTGCACAGTTCGCGAAAGAAAATCGTGCAGCTGATGTAAATCGCGCGCAGGTGGAAACTGCTGCGGCTCGGGCGTTGGAACCGTTTGGGCGCGACGGCGAAAGTCCGTATCATGTTCAGCAGTCCCTTCAGGAAATGATGCAGGACCTGGTCGGTATCGTGCGCCACGAGGGAGAGATGCGCGGCGCGCTCAGCGAGTTGGATAAGTTACAACAGCGGGCCGACAGCGTGGGTGTGGTCGGCAACCGCGAATATAACGGCGGCTGGCATACCGCCTTGGACCTGTCGCACCTGCTTACGGTGTCGCGAGTGATCACGCTCGCCGCTCTTGAGCGCAAGGAGAGCCGCGGTGCTCACTTCCGCGACGATTATCCATCGAAGGACTCTCGGGAGGGTCAAACTTCGGTCGTGGTCCGGCGTGATGATGACGGCGAAGTAAAGGTCTCCCGCGAGCCGCTAAAAGAAATGCCCGCCGAGCTGAAACAGATCATTGAAGAGATGAAGTGAACAGGAAAGAATGTCCACCGCAACTTTTAGGATTTGGAGAGGCGCTAACGGCGAGGGCGAGTTCCGGGACTATACAACGGAAGTGTCCGCCGGAATGGTTGTCCTCGATGCCGTTCATCGCATTCAGGCCGATCAGGCCAACGATATGGCGGTTCGCTGGAACTGCAAGGCAGGCAAGTGCGGGTCCTGTTCGGCAGAGATCAACGGCAATCCCCGGCTGATGTGCATGACGCGCCTAGATTCTCTACCGCTGGAACGGCCGGTTACTCTCGAGCCCATGAAGTCGTTCCCGTCTGTCAAAGACCTGGTGACCGATGTCTCCTGGAACTTCCGGGTCAAGAAGACCATCCGTAGATTCGCACCGCGCCCGGCCGATAACGCCGACGGAACCTGGCGCATGGCCCAAGCCGACGTCGACCGGGTTCAGGAGTTCCGCAAATGCATCGAATGCTTCTTATGTCAGGACGTTTGCCATGTGCTTCGCGAGCATAACCTGCAGAACGAATTCATTGGACCGCGGTTTCTCACTTATGTAGCTGCGCTCGAAATGCATCCACTGGATAAGGAAAAGCGCACGCAGGATTTGCGGCGCGACCACGGGATTGGATTTTGCAACATTACGAAATGCTGTACGAAGGTCTGTCCTGAAGGAATCGCGATCACCGACAATGCCATCATTCCACTGAAAGAGCGCGTGGTAGACGATTATTTCGACCCGATAACAAAGTTGTTCCGAATGTTTACAGGTAAACCGTGAAAGGAGGTCAGCAATGGAGTATGAGTTGAAATCGCTTTCGCCAGGGGCTATTCCCGAGGCTTTGGAAAAGGCGCATCGCTACCGCCTTCTCAATGAGCCATCACAGGCCGAGAGCATCTGCCTGGACATTCTGCATATACAGCCCGCAAATCAGGCTGCGCTGGTGATCCTGCTGCTGGCGATCACGGACCAGTTCGGCACCGACGGCACGCTTGCACGGGCGCGCGAGATCGCCGCTAAGCTCGCCAGCGAATACGATCGTGCTTACTACGCCGGAATCATCTTTGAACGCTCGGCGCGCGTACACATGCGACTGACGGCTCCTGGCGCGGTGTTCAAAGCGTATGACGAATTCGTCCGTGCCATGGAGTTGTACGAAAAGGCCGAAGCGCTGCGCGTTTCCGGCAATGACGATTCGATTTTGCGCTGGAACACGTGCGCGCGAACCCTGATGCGGCATCGCGAGCTTAGGCCGGAGCACGTTGAGAGACTCGAATCGGTTTTAGACGATTAGCTAGCCCACGCCGCCCGCGCGCGCCGAGTTCAAAATCTCCCGCAGTCTGCGCGCGACCACCAGGTCCTCCCCGTTCTGCAGAGTCATCGAGACAATTTCGAGTTGGTTCTTAGGAGGTTCATGTTTCGGGTCGTTATTATCGCCTCCGGAACCCTCGCGCACCGCGGGCACGAGGCTCGGATTGCTGTTTGTCAAAACTTCGATCCGCGGTTCGCCGGCACGCAGCTTTTGATCGCATTGAGCGACAGTTAGGCCAAATTTGCTCTCATCCCACTCGACGCGCAGCGTCGGATAGCTGTTCCCTTCCTCAGGGACATATATCTTTGTCGTCACACCCGGAACCGTTTCCACCAGCTTGGCAATCCTGGTCACTCGCGCGTTCCATTCGCGATTCAACTCATCCATATCTACGTGCTGCCAGGTTTCGATAGCCGTCAACATGCCGATGATTTCTTCCTTTCCAACCTTCATCGGCCTGCAGATGGAGCCCTCATACGGGTTATAGTTCTTGAGCGCGGCATCGATCAACATCTTCCGGCCGAGAAGCACGCCCGCGCACTGCGGGCCCCGCATCCCCTTGCCGCCGCTGAAACAATAAAGATCGACGCCGAGCTTCGCGTAACGAGACAAATTATCGAACGGCGGGATACCGGCAGCGTCGTCCAGCAACAGCGGCACTCCGGCGCGGCGGGTGATTTCAAGCGCCTTTTGCAGATTGTCGTCGCGCCAGGTGGTATAAACCATCGCGGTCTGGCTATGAATCGCGGCGGATAGATCGGCGAGAGCTTCCGCGATGACCAACTTTCCCCCGGCGAGGCGAATCGCGCTGTCAAAAGCGCTTCGTCCGCCTAACATCACGACCTCACTTTTCAGGCCGGTGGTGTCGGGAAGTTTCCAGATGTTCTCGGGGTCGGCGCCGGCAATACACGCTGCGGTTGCCGCCGCCATAGCTCCGGCCGATCCCGACGTCACCATTCCTGATTCGGCGCCGGAAAGCGCAGCGAGTCTTTTGCCTGCCGCTTCCTGAAGTTCGAACATATCCACAAACTGGCGTGAGGCGGCGTCCATCGCGGCACGAACCTCTGGAAGTATCAAGGAGCCGCTCAGATACGTCCACGTCCCGCGTGCGTTAATCAGGGGGCGAACTCCGATGCGTTGATACACATTCGTCGCGCCTGCAGCAGCGAACGCTTTGCGTGCCAGCACCTGATAACCTATGGCGCCGAATACCGGCGCTGCCGCGAGCCATTTCAAAACCGAACGACGCCGAAAATCAATTCGTGACATGTTACAGGACAACTCGATTAGTTATAGTCTCATGAGACGTGCGACTTCGTAACTTGCAAGTGTTGTTCTTTGTTCTCTTCGCGGGCGTCAGCGCGGCGCAGAAGAGGAGTGTCGATCCCACTTTTCTGCACCGCAACCTTGCTGCGGCTCAGGAAAAGAAATCGGACATGACAAGCCCGACCTGCCACTACAAGCCCCTATTTGGCGAAGGCGATGCCAACAGTTCCATCCTCAACGGCATCGCGCGGTTTGGAAAAGTCACAATTGATGCGAACGGCCATTCGAGCACGGTTCAATACCCGGGCGAAGACCAGATCTACGTTGTGCTGGAGGGCAGCGGTTCGGTTTTGTACGGAAACGACCAGGTCCCGATGAAAAAAGAAGACTACTTGTACATTCCCGCTTCGGTTCCACACGCGTTAGCCAATCACAACCATGCGCCCTTGGAAGTAATCGTCATGGGTTTTCGCACAAAAGGCTTCGAGAACGCACCGCTTCCCACGAAACCACTGAAAGCGAACATCGAGGACGTTCCGACCGAGCCGGTAAGGGGTCATCCAGCTTCGACCCTCTACCGTCTACTGATGGGAGATGCGGATAGCAAACGCGATCGCATCGCAGCCGGACGCGTGATGACCAGCTTGTTCCTGATGGAAATCGCTCCCGGGGGCACGAACTTCCCGCATCATCATGAGCGCGAAGAGGAGATCTACCTGGTTCTGGAGGGACACGGCGACATGGTGGCGGGTGGAGGGATGGATGGTGTTGAAGGCCGCCATCCTGCTCAAGCTGGGGATGCTTATTTCTTCCGTTTGAATTGCACGGTCGGTTACTACAGCGCCGCCGGGGTAAGATCGCGCGTACTCGCGGTGCGCTCCTGGTATCCGGGCATGGTGTTGCGAGGCATGGAGCACTAAGTAGTGTCGGGACGAGTCCCGGCACGGCGGGCTGAGAGCCCACGCGACCCGCTCGAGCCTCAAGCGGCATGCGTTCGAAGCCCCGCTTTCTGAGCTTCGCGCCAGTCGAGGACTCGGAGGGGCTCGAGGTCGAAGGCCCGGTGTTCAATTTCGGCCGGTGAAAATTCGAAGCCATTCAGGTTGAAGGGTTGTTTGGCGCGGATGGCTGCGATGAAGTCGCGGGCAACGGCAGTGAGCTGGTTGCGCCGCTGCTGGGCACGCTCCTCCTGCAGTTGCTTCAATTTTGCGATGTCTTGATCGCGGTGGCGTCGCAGGCGGGTTTCCTGAATGCTCAGGTTGTTCAACTGGCGCTGATAGGCGAGGAAGATTTTTGCCTGGATCAACTGCTCGCGCAGCGCTGGATCCTGCGCCGCAAAGAGTTCAGCAAACTCGAGCCGGCCGATGGCGTAGATGCCGGCTTCGAGCGACGGAACGCGCTGCAGACGCCAGGAGCAATCGGCGATGGACTGGACCAACTCGCGCTCTTCCGGCGTTTGGGGATCGTATTGCTTGGCATGATTCTCGACGTGGGCGGCGTAGAGCTCGGCATCGTCGGCGGGCAGCAGCACGGTGCGACCAGTTAATCCGGTCTTCAAAGCGTTTTTCGAAGAGATGTTTTTGCCGGCGTCCGTGACAGGACCGGTGGAGGATTGGGAGTTCGCGCGATTGGCAGCGCTCTGAGCTTGGGTAGACATTAGGAATTCGGGAGTTCGGTGACTGTCACCGATTTCGGAATTATCCGATGCCAAAACGTAGCACGGTGAGGGCGGAAATCGTTCTACTTACCTTGCGGAAGTGGGGTTAAGTGGTTTCGAATGTGTGAGAAGAAAAAGTTGGGACTTTTGTCATCGTACGGCAAAGTGAAGGCAGCGAATGTGTTCCAAACGGGTTAAGTTTCGGGATTGGCATTTTAGACCCTTCCCTGCCGCACAGCTCCCGGTTATCCTTGCAGCGCATTGGCTACCGCGATTAGGACTGATGAAACGCCGAGCCTCGGGTGATGGTCCACTATCCCCTAAATCTTGCTTCAGCGGGCGGTTTTCCGTATTCTGAAGGCGATGAAGGTAGACCTGAGCCCGGGTCAAAAAGCTTTCGCACGCCGCGCCATTGAAAGCGGACGGCTGCACTCGGAAGAGGACGCCGTGCAGGAGGCGCTTGCTTTATGGGAGCAACGCGAGCGGGAACGCGCCGAATTTCTTCTGACGCTCGATGATGCCCGCGCTTCACTGGCCCGTGGTGAAGGCCGCGTTATCACGCAAGAGTCCATGCGCCAGCTTGCGCAGGACGTAAAGGAACGCGGACGCGCCCGGCTTCTGGCTGAACTCACCACGCCCCGCTGATGGCGCATCATCTCGCGCCACATACGGAACGCGATCTTGACAACATCTGGTTATATGTTGCGAAAGAAAGCGGCAGCATCGAGATTGCTAATCGCCTGATCGACACCATCACAGATCGTTGCGCTACCCTTGGCAGCTTCCCCTATATCGGACGCTCGCGCGATGAGGATTTCGGCCCCGGATGCCGCAGCCTAGCCGTGGGCGAATATGTCATCGTTTACTGCGTTGAAAACGATGACGCGCTGATCCTTCCCATTGTGCATGGCCGCCGCGACCTCGAAAGGCTTTTCGGCCACTGACACCGGGTTTACGATTCAGGCATGAACTCAGAGACCAGCGGACCTTCGGAAGCCGCCACTTTGGAACGCGCCCGCAGCTTCGCAAACGAAGCTATGTTCACCGTTGCGCTTCAACGCCGCCGCATTCGCTCCAAAGAGCCGGAGGACAACGTGTTTGTAATGCGCTGGTGGGCTGATCTACAGTTTTTCATCGTGGCTCTTAAGCGTTTGCGTTGCGCGGCTCAATTGGCCGGTCAAGTGGGTCGATCAAAGACAGCGTAGGTTCGGCTCGCCGCTCTGCCGCTCCGCGCCGCGAAAAACAGACGAGAGGGTGGAAGTTTGTTGCCGGGGCGCTCCAGGTCAGAGGAGCCTGGGACCTTGGAAAATTCGGAATCGCAAGCTCTCGCGGTCAACAGCTTCTCATTCCGTTTTTTCGAAAGAAGCGGCCGTTGGTTATCAGGAAATGAGTTGCTGGCTGGCGTTCCTAGCGAGCGAGCCCGCTGAAGGGACCCGAGCGCCTTTCCGCCGGGTGCGGCTAAATAGTTTTGGCGTTGTGCCTGCCGGCTATCAAGCCGGATCTGCGGAGGAACGGGAAAAACACACTGTGTATCGGAACATGTCGGTGCAGCAATAATTGTTGGAATCTGGACAGAACCACTCCGGTAAACTCTTCATTAGTAATCAGCGCACGGGAGCCAATTATGAGAGTGACACCGGCGAAGCTGACCAGAGGTTCTCTGGGTTGATGACACCGACGTCATTAATTGGGTTAATGACCTGCTTGAATCCGAAATATCGGGTTTCAAGTTGCTTCCGCCAATCACGATCGCAACCGATGAGGCTGTGGTCGGAGGTCATTGGGTTTTCAAAGCACCGGCTTTCGGTATAAATGAGTAGGAGTCCGCTCGGCCAGAATGGCGGCACATCATAATCATGAATTAACAAGAAAGATCCGCTGTGAGATACACGTCTAAAGCGGTATTATCCGCTATTATTCTGGTAAACTTCTGCTTCGCCTCCGGGCCCGCGGGTCTTAATGATGCGCTCGAAACTAAGTTATTGCCAGTTGTCTTAGATTTCCGTCAAACTCCTCTGTCGGTCGCGCTCGATCGGGTCAGCGTCGCTACTGGGCAAGATCCTGTTTTGTTCGGCGCGCAAGTTGAGACTCAAGATGGTAAGGAGCCCCTAGTCTCTGGGATGATTGATGCGGGTAGTGACGTTAAAGGAGCATTGACTATGATAATGGCCGCAGTGCCAGGATATTCATTTGCGCCAATTGGGCCACACCTAATTAACGTTGCGGTATCAACATACAAACCAGATAGTCCCCTAGATATAAAAGTTCCACAGTTACACATTGCGGACGTTGTGCCGAGCAATTTCTTAAACAATCCGGCCCGTTTCATTCCAGAGTTAAAACTTGCTATGAACGGCGGTACTCGTAGGGGCTGTGCGATAGGTCCTGGGATAGGGGATACGGGAATTGGAGTGCGCGTTGATGCCACTGATACAACCGTAAGGGACCTGCTGAACCTTGTTAGCACTAAGTCCATCGATATCGCATTAACGGGGGCGGGCCTGCCTACGGTTGGCTATACCTGCAGGAATCGGCAAAAACGGAGAAAGTTCAGACAAGCAGATGGAGAACACTGGGTGTATGGCGCTTGACTCAGCGCAGGTGAACGGTCGTAACCCGCCATATGACGCGGTGCGGGAGCAGCAACGAGTACGAGCCGATCAACGTTGTCATGACGGGCGGAAGTCAAGCTCGCTTACGCTCGCGGCTGGCTGCGCCGTACCAAAAGTCAATTCTATATGGTCGAGATTAACGAGAGCACGTCACTGCTTTCAAGATGTCGTCTAAGCTTGCTGGCGCTAGTTGAAAACACTCCCTCAGTTTTATGCGCATATCAACCGGCACACACTTCACGAAGTAGAGAGAGCGTGGCATGCTTTCCCGTACCAAACGTGAAAAACAGTTTCAGTTAGATCGCAAGTGCGGACAGCCCCCTATCGTCTAGCCGCCAATTCACAGCCCATCCGTCGACATCTTTCCTGGGCAGGCCCAAGAGTTCGATGAATTCGCTCAGCATGTCGTTGAGCCGCATGTCAGGAGGAGCAAAGATTGTGACTTCCTCCCCACCCGGTAGTTATCTATCGGTTGTGCACTAAAATTGCGATACCGAAACAACCCCATGTCCCACAAAGGGTGAGTTACGAGAATTTCAGGGACGAGGCCGAACAGGTTCCAAGCCCCGGCGGACCGGCAAAGGCGGCGCGGGTTCATGCCCGCATTTGAGATTCCAGTACGCCCACGAACGCGCATCAAACACGCCTGGCGGCGCGTTATCCAACGCTTCCCGAAACTCGTTCGGACCAATTACACCATTGAGCGCCTGAAGGTCTTCCACGGTTCCATAGGTCATGACATGGGCGAGGAAATGGACCGGGGCGGCCAGAGCCTCAGCGGGCGGCTTGAACCATACCACGCGCTCGGCCACGGCCAGCAATTCGGGCGTTTCCGGCAGCAGCTTCATAGTTTAATTCCATTTTCAGGGCGCTTTGTGTAAGGCGTCAACACCGGCAGTTGGGTAACGTCAACGGCCTCAACGGCCCGCGCGAGACGCGTCCGCACTTCTCTCGGCAGCGCTGGCAGATCGTCGAAGTAGCTGAGCGCCTTGAGTGTAATTAACGGATTGAATTTGCGACCGTGAACGACCGCGCCCGCCGCAAGCAGCGTGGGCAGATCAACCCCATGCTGCAATAGCGCATCGATATCGATATAGTCCTTGACCTCCGCCCGCTTTTGCACAACCGCCGCCTTGGTTCCGGCGATGTCGAGTAGCGAGGCAACATGCAGGTTCATATCGCGCACTGGCTCAGGAGCGGCCACTTGTCCCAGACGAAGGCCGCCGAAGAAGGACACCAGCACCGGCCCGCCGCGATCAACGCGACAGGTCAAAGTATCCGGCCCTACCTGCACCCGTTCGGCGTCTCTGATGTACGAAATGTTTTTCGCCAGCTCCTCGGGATCGAATGAGGCGTTCGAGAAGAAATCAAAATCAACCGATGTTCGATGTCCGAGCCGCAGCGCCAGAGCCGTACCGCCGTAAAGCGTAAACGTCTCCGGTGTTCCGCCGAGTTCAGGCCAAAGGGAGCGTTGCGACGCAGGCAAGGTGTCGAGAGTGGGGATGAACGCCATCGCGTATTCATAGCGCATTCTACCCGCAAAGCCAACCCCACCGTGTCTAAATGGATAAGTTTCGGGACCCATTTTGAAACGCCATGAGCATTGAGCTTGGCGGTCCCGAAATTCTGCACCAGAAGACATCATGGTGCTCGCGTCCTACGCGTGCGCTGTTTCGACCCTCGTAGCTTCTGGCCGGAGGGGCCCACCGGGGACTTGCGGGCTTCATTTCTTCCGCGTTGCCGGCATGTTGGACACGTGCATCCCAGATGAGTGCTCAACTACACCAATCAAATCCACGCATATGACGCCGGTTCCGGTCGGCATCGCGAACGAGAATTCACAATCGCGGTAGGGTCAGGCTGCGGCGTGCGATGTCTCTTCCTGCAGCAATGCCAATAACCCGCCGGTGACATCGTTAAACATCTTGCGCCGGCGATGCACAATGCAAACAGGCCGATACAGATCGGCCGGAGAGAGACGCAGCGCGACCATTCGCCCCTGCGCGACGTCGTTGCGCATCACACGGCGCGGCATGATACTGATACCCGCTCCGTGCGCGACGGCTTCCTTGATCATCTGCAGGTTGTCGAAATGAAGCGTCGTCTCCACCGAGACTTTGTGCTCACGGAAGTAGCGATCGATGTGATCCTGAATCGGAAGATCGTCATCGAAGCCGATGAACGGCTCGCCTTCGAGTGCGGCCGCACGCACGCTATCTTGCAAAGCGAGCCGGTGCGTGGGCGCAACCGCAACCACCATCTCCTCGTCGCGCCAGGGCACAGCCACCACCTCGCGAGAGGAAACCGCGTAGCTCATCAAACCCAGATCGGCTTCGTCACGCTCGACAGCTTCATACACGCGCTCCGGGCGTAAATAGGATACGTGCAATTCGGCCTCGGGAAATCGTGAGCTGAAGCGCGCCTCGATATCCGCCATTTCAGAAAGTCCGACTGAGTAAATCGCGGCCACGCGCACAGTGCCGTCAGCCTGCCCGCGCAGCCGATCGAGCGATGCCTGGAATTCATCGCGGCGGCGCAAAACGTCGCGGCAGTACTCCAGATAGAGCTTGCCGGCCGGGGTAATTGCTAGCGGCCGCGTGCTGCGGTCGAACAGTGTGGCGCCCAGATCTTTTTCGGTCTCTTGGATCTGTTGACTGGCCGCCGACTGGCTGAGGGCATGCAGGCGGGCCGCTTTGCTGACACTGCGATGGTGCGCCACATCACGTATGAGACGCAGGGTATCCAGGCTCACAAGCAAGCAGTCTAACATAAGCAAAACCGATTGTAAATAACTTTAGATTCGATTTGACGAATATTGCAGAATGCCGCTATACTTTTCTTAACCCGCCCCCGGAGTCGAGGAGACCGTAGTGTACTTACCCGAAACCCCAAACCAGTTGCCCAACGCACAGGGGCTGTACGATCCGGCAAATGAGCACGATGCTTGCGGCATCGGCTTTGTGGCCAATATCAAAGGCGAGCCTTCGCACGATATCGTGCTGAAAGGGCTTCAGATTCTGGTCAATCTGGCCCATCGCGGCGCCTGCGGGTGCGATGCGGAAACGGGCGACGGCGCGGGTGTGCTGATTCAAATCCCGCACCAGTTTTTTGCCAAAGAAACGCGCACGCTCGGCTTCTCGCTGCCCGAAGCCGGCCACTACGGGATAGCGATGTGCTTTCTGCCCGTGGAACTGCAACAGCGCCTGGCGTGCGAGGGTCTGCTGGAAAAGATTTCGCGCGAGGAGGGTCTCACTGTTCTCGGATGGCGGGACACACCGCTGAATGTAGACGCTATCGGCCGCGTGGCGCGAGCGTCGCAGCCCTATATCGAGCAGTTTTTCGTGGGCCGCCCGGCGGGCTTGACCGACGACGAATTCGAGCGCAAGTTATACCTGGTTCGGAAGCGCGTAGAAGCGCTGGTCGCCGAATCGGACATGCGCGACAAGAGCTTTTTCTATCTGCCATCGTTCTCGTCCCGAACCATCGTCTATAAAGGACTGCTGCTGGCGAACCAGATTGGGGAGTTCTACAATGAACTGCTCGATCCCGACACCAAGAGCGCGATGTGTCTGGTCCATCAGCGCTTTTCCACCAACACATTCCCCACCTGGCAGCTTGCTCATCCCTTTCGCTACATCTGCCACAACGGTGAGATCAATACTGTTCGCGGCAACGTGAACTGGATGAATGCGCGCCAGTCGGTGCTCGATTCGCCGTACTTCGACGACATCAAAAAGCTGTTTCCTGTCATCCAGCCGAGCGGCAGCGATTCCGCCGCCTTGGACAACGCGGTCGAATTGCTGACGATGGCAGGCCGCTCGCTACCGCATGTCATGGCCATGCTGATCCCCGAGGCGTGGGATGCCGACACGACCATGCCCGCCGAAAAGCGCGCCTTCTACGAGTACCATGCATCGTTGATGGAACCGTGGGATGGACCTGCCGCGGTTGCCTTCACAGACGGCCGGGTGATCGGGGCAACACTTGACCGCAACGGACTGCGCCCGGCTCGTTATAAGGTTACGAAAGACGGCCTGCTGGTAATGGCTTCCGAGTCGGGAGTGCTGCCCTTTGCCGCCGAAGACATCGAGTACAAGGGCCGCCTGCAGCCTGGAAAAATGCTGCTGCTCGACCTGCAACAAGGCCGCATCGTGCCCGATGAAGAAATCAAGCACGAGCTCGCGTCCCGGCAACCCTATGGCGAGTGGCTGAAAGAGAATCAGATCACGATCGATGCTCTGCCGGAACCAGCGCGCGTTCAGGGCTCGGACCACTCGACGATTGTTACGCGGCAGCGCTGCTTCGGCTATACGGAAGAAGACTTGCGCATGTTGGTCTCTCCCATGGCGGCAAACGGCGAAGAAGCGGTCGGGTCCATGGGCACCGATACGCCGCTCGCCTGTCTCTCCGATCGGCCGCAACTGCTCTTCAACTATTTCAAGCAGCTCTTTGCCCAGGTCACGAATCCGCCCATCGATTCGATTCGTGAAGACATGGTGATGTCGCTGACGAGCTACATTGGCACGGAGCGCAACATTCTTGCTGAAACGCCCGAGCATTGCCACACCCTCAAAATGCCGCATCCGGTGCTGACGAACCGCGACCTCGAAAAACTGCGCCGGGTTTCGCGCGGCGACCTGCTGGCCTCAACGCTGCCGACCACGTTCAGTGCGCCGGAAGGTGAAGCGGGTTTGAAACGCGCGCTCGACGGACTCTGCCGCAGAGCGTCGCTTGCGATCAAGGCCGGATACACGCTGCTGATCCTGTCCGATCGAGGTGTCGACGAAGAGTTCGCGCCCATTCCCTGCCTGCTCGCATTGACCGCGGTTCACAATCATCTGGTGCGCGAAGGCACGCGCACCGGCGTGGCGCTGATTATAGAATCGGGCGAACCGCGCGAGGTGATGCACTTCGCGCTGCTGATCGGCTACGGTGCGAGCGCCATCAATCCTTATCTAGCTATCGAAACCATCGAACATCTGTCTACCGAGGGCGACCTGAATGTAACGCCCGAAGCCGCCATCAAGAACTACATCAAAGCGCTCAACAAAGGCCTGCTGAAGGTGTTCTCGAAGATGGGTATTTCGACCTTGCAGAGCTATCGCGGCGCCCAGGTATTCGAGGCGATCGGTCTGAATACCGAACTGGTGGATCGCTATTTCACCGGTACCGCGTCGCGCATCGAAGGAGTCGGCCTGGATGTGTTGGCAAAGGAAGCGGTGCAGAAACACGAGTTCGCGTTTCGACCCCGCTTCGACACCGAGACCGAGCTCGACGTAGGCGGCAACTACTATTTCCGCGCCCGCGGCGAATACCATCTGCTGAACCCCGATTCCGTAAGTAAGTTACAGCATGCGGTGCGGCGCGGCAGCTACGAGACCTTCCAGGAGTTTACCGGCATCATCGATCGCCAGAACAAGCAGTTGTGTACGCTGCGCGGTCTGATGGAGCTGCGAACCGTCCCGCGTCCGCTGCCAATCGAGGAAGTGGAGCCGGCGAGCGAAATCGTCAAGCGCTTCGCGACCGGCGCCATGTCGTTTGGCTCCATTAGCGCGGAAGCGCACGAGACGCTGGCAATCGCCATGAATCGCATCGGCGGGCGCTCCAATACCGGCGAAGGCGGCGAGGACGAAGCGCGCTTCATTAAGCTTGCAAACGGCGATTCGCGGCGCAGCGCTATTAAACAAGTCGCATCCGGCCGCTTTGGGGTAACTGCCAATTACCTTGTGAACGCCGACGAACTGCAGATCAAGATCGCTCAAGGCGCCAAGCCCGGCGAAGGCGGACAGTTGCCCGGACACAAAGTGGACGAAACCATCGCGCGCGTGCGGCATTCGATTCCTGGCGTGGGCCTCATCTCGCCGCCGCCGCATCACGATATCTATTCGATCGAAGACCTGGCGCAGTTGATCTTCGACTTGAAGAACGTCAATCCAACGTCGCGCATCTCGGTAAAGCTGGTATCCGAAGTGGGAGTCGGCACGGTGGCGGCGGGTGTTTCGAAAGCGCACGCCGATCACGTGCTGATCAGCGGTCACGATGGCGGAACCGGCGCTTCGCCCTTGACTTCCATCAAACACGCCGGCACTCCCTGGGAGCTGGGACTTGCCGAAACCCAGCAGGTGCTGGTGATGAACGATCTTCGCAGCCGCATTCGCGTGCAGGTGGATGGCAAGCTGCAAACCGGCCGCGACGTGGTGATCGCCGCGCTATTGGGCGCGGAAGAGTTTGGCTTCTCCACTGCGCCTCTGGTTGCGCTGGGTTGCATCATGATGCGTAAATGCCACCTGAATACATGCCCGGTGGGCATTGCCACGCAAAACCCCGAACTGCGCAAGAAGTTCACCGGTTCGCCCGAACACGTCATTAACTATTTCTTCTATGTTGCCGAAGAAGTCCGAGCATGGATGGCCAAGATGGGATTCCGCGCCATGGAAGAAATGATCGGGCGCGTCGACATGATCGAAATGCGCGGCGCCATTAACCATTGGAAAGCTCGCGGCCTCGATTTCTCTGCCATCCTCTACAATCCGCAAGTTCCCGGACGCGTCGGACGCCGCTGCCTGATTGGCCAGGATCATGGGTTGAGCGAAGTGCTCGATCACAGCCTCATGGATCAGGCCAAGGCATCCATCGAACAGGGCATCCCCACCGAGTTCCACATGCCGATCCGCAACGTGCATCGCACGACGGGCGCCATGTTGAGCGGCGCGATTGCGCGCGCGCACGGCTCGAAAGGACTTCCGGAAGATACCATTCGAATCTCGTTCACCGGCTCTGCCGGGCAAAGCTTTGGCGCATTTCTCGCCAAGGGTGTCAGCCTCACGCTCGAAGGTGACGCCAACGATTACGTAGGCAAAGGACTGTCGGGCGGCAAAATTGTCGTCTATCCTCCGAAGAA
This sequence comes from uncultured Acidobacteriaceae bacterium, assembly GCA_963842195.1. Lineage (GTDB taxonomy): Bacteria > Acidobacteriota > Terriglobia > Bryobacterales > Bryobacteraceae > Bog-105. Next base: position 168,766 of record CAWJFN010000008.1, on the reverse strand, counting down.
CGCAACCTTCGCGCCCGAAGAGAACATCCTCATCGGCAACACGGTACTGTACGGCGCAACCAGCGGTGAGGCGTATTTCAGCGGCGTCGCAGGCGAACGCTTCGCCGTCCGCAACTCCGGAGCTACGGCGGTAGTGGAAGGCGTTGGCGATCACGGCTGCGAATACATGACTAATGGCACCGTGGTGGTACTTGGCCGTACGGGCAGGAATTTTGCGGCCGGTATGAGCGGCGGACTCGCCTACGTATTTGATGCGACGGGCGACTTTGTCCGTGTACGCTGCAATCGCGCCGGCGTCGACCTGGAGCCGCTCTTCGACCGTAACGACATTCAGGCGCTTGAGAATCTGATCCGCAAACACGTTGCCTACACAGGTAGCCCGCTCGGCAAACGCATTCTCGAGAATTGGACACAATCGATTGCGCATTTCGTAAAGGTATTCCCGCATGAATATAAACGCGTGCTGGGCGTGCCAAGGGCGGCGGAGCAGAAGAAGGCGATGCCCGCTGTGTACTTTCGCGATCACGTTCTCGCAGTCCGCGAAGGAGCGTATTAGCCGGTGGCGAAAGCAACAGGATTTTTAGAGTACGAGCGGGAGACACCTCACCGGCGTCCCGTGCTGGAGCGCGTCAACGACTGGTTCGAGGTGTATCAGGACTTCCCTACTCAGAAACTCCAGGCGCAGGCTGCCCGCTGCATGGATTGCGGCGTGCCGTTTTGCCATACCGGATGTCCTCTCAACAATCTGATTCCCGATTGGAACGATTTGGTTTGGAAAGGCCGATGGCGCGAGGCCATTCGCGAGCTGCATGCGACGAACAACTTCCCCGAGTTCACGGGCCGGATCTGTCCTGCGCCGTGCGAGGCTGCGTGCGTGCTTGGGATCAATGATGATCCGGTAACGATCAAGGTCGTCGAACAAAACATTATCGATCGTGCTTTCGCGGAAGGCTGGGTGGAGCCGGAGCTGCCGCGCAAGCGCACGGGAAAGCATGTCGCAATTGTCGGCTCGGGGCCGGCGGGATTGGCCGCCGCGCAACAACTGAATCGCGCCGGACACTCGGTCATCGTTCTCGAAAAACACGACCGCATCGGCGGACTGCTGCGCTACGGCATCCCGGATTTCAAGATGGAGAAGTACACCATCGACCGGCGTCTCGAGCAGTTGATTGCCGAAGGTGTTGAGTTGCGCACCGGCATCCACGTGGGCAAAAATCTCACCGGCGAACAACTGATCAATGACTTCGACGCGGTTCTGCTAGCCATGGGCGCCGAGCAGCATCGCGATCTTACGATCCCTGGCCGCGAGTTGAAAGGCATCCATTTCGCCATGGACTACCTCACGCAACAGAACAAGCGCGTTGCCGGCGATCGGTTCCACCCGGAGGAGGAGATTCTTGCAACCGGCAAGCACGTCATCATCATCGGTGGGGGCGACACCGGAGCAGACTGCCTCGGCACAGCGCATCGACAGAAGGCGGCGTCAGTGCATCAATTGCAGATCCATCCCATGCCTCCCTCCGAGCGTCACCAATCGACGCCGTGGCCGATGTGGCCGCTACAGCTCCGTATGGAAGCTGCGCACGAGGAAGGCGGCGTGCGCGAGTGGAGCGTCTTGACAACGCATTTCAGCGGCGACGAGGAAGGCAACGTCAAGAAGCTGCATTGTGTGCGGGTCGGACCCAAGCCGGCGCTCGAACGCGTGCCTAACAGCGAGTTTTACCTCGATGCGGATCTGGTTCTGATCGCGATCGGGTTTTCGGGTCCGGTACGCAACGGCTTATTGCAACAGCTCCCGTTGGCCTTTGATGCGCGTGGAAATTTGAGAACAGATGAAACCTATATGACCTCGATTCCGGGCGTGTTCTCCGCAGGAGATGCGCGTCGGGGCCAGTCGCTGGTCGTCTGGGCAATCGCCGAAGGCCGTCAGGCTGCGCACCATGTCGATAAGTTTTTGATGGGATCGAGCCAGTTGCCGGTCTGATTTGCAGCGCGGTATCGTTGATAAGCGAGGATGAATGCCTTTATCCGAGGAAGATCGGCAGTGGATTCTGGAGAAATTCGAGCGAGCAGACGAGCGCCTGGAACGAGCAGAAGAGCGAATGTCCGAACGGCTGGAACAGGTCGAGACGAGGCTTCTGACTGAGTTCCACAAATGGGCATCTCCGGTCGAGTTGCGGCAGCGGAGTCACGCGGCGGCAATTCGCGCTTTAGATGTGGAAACAGAAGCGCTTTCGGATCGCCTGAAGAGACTCGAGGAGCAGCGGGAACGCCCACAGTAAACTGTTCCCGTGCACAAACGATTCGGTTATGCCCTTCTGCCCATCCTTTGCGCGTCCTTAGGGGCACAGCAACCGCCCGCTACACCGAAGCGCCCGGTCACGGACACCTACCACGGCGTCCAGGTCACCGACGATTACCGCTGGCTGGAAAATGCAACCGACCCCGAGGTGCGCGCTTGGGTCAAAGCTGAGAACGAGTACACACGCTCGATTCTCGATCACGTCCCTGGGCGTGATGCTCTCGCCAAAGAACTCACCGAAGTCATCGGCAAACGGGGAACCAGCTATCGCTCGATAAAGGCCGCCGCGGGCCAAGTGTTTGCGATCAAGACAGAACCCACGCGTCAACAGCCTGAACTGGTTGTTTTCTCCTCACTCGCACCGAACGCCAGCGAAACTGTCGTCCTCGATCCCCTGAAGCTGGATGCGAGCGGCGGGATCTCGATGGACTTTTATGTTCCGTCTCACGACGGCCACTATGTAGCCGTTTCGTTATCGAAGCTCGGCAGCGAAGCCGGAGACATCCACATCTTCGAGGTCGGGACCGGACGCGAACTCACGGGCGACACCATTGCCCACGTGAACGGCGGAACAGCCGGAGGGTCTGTCGCCTGGAACGAGAAGAACGATGGCCTGTTTTACACTCGCTATCCCCGAGCCGGGGAGCGCCCCACAGCCGATCTCGACTTCTATCAGCAGATCTATTTTCATCGGCTCGGCAGTCCCGAAAGCTCGGACCGCTACGAGGCCGGCAAGGACTTCCCGCGCATCGCCGAAATCCAGCTTCAAGCGAGCGATGACGGCAAATGGGTGGTGGCAACGGTCGAAAATGGCGATGGCGGCGACTACTTCCAACTGATCCACACGTCTGAAGGCGAGTGGCGGCGCATCAGTACCTACGCGGACCAGATCAGCGTCGTGAAGTTCGGTGTCGATGATTCGCTGTTCTTGCTCTCGCGGCAGGATGCGCAGATGCGCAAAATCTTACGGCTTGCGGCACCATTCGGATCGCTGCAAAGCGCGGCCACCGTAGTGCCGCCGAGCGATGCCTCCATCGAAGACTTCGCGCCTGCCGCGGACCGCCTGTATGTCGCGTACATGGTGGGCGGACCATCCGAGGTCCGGAGATACGACCTGAACGGCAACAGGATGGAAAAACTTCCGCTCGAGGGAGAGCTTTCGGTAAGCGGCCTGACGCGTGTCACGCCCGACCGCGTGATTTTTCGGAGCGAGGGTTTCATCGAAGCGCCACGCTGGGTCTCGTGTTCGTCGAATGCGAGCGGACTCGATACCGTGCAACCTCTTTCGCCTCCCTATCCTCTCTCATTCAGCGACACCGAGGTGGTTCGCGAGTTTGCGATATCGCGTGATGGCACCCGCCTCCCGCTGAATATCATCCGCCGCAAGGGAACGAAACTGGATGGCCAAAACCCGGCTCTACTCACCGGCTACGGAGGCTACGGCGTTAACGTCACTCCGCACGTGAACCCGACCGATCGGCTGCTGCTCGATCACGGCTTTGTCATCGCCGTCGCGAATCTCCGTGGCGGCGCCGAATATGGGGAGCAGTGGCATGAGAACGGCCGGCTCACGCGCAAGCAGAACGTGTTCGACGACTTTTACGCCTGCGCGCGTCTGCTCGGAGACCGCCGTTATACGTCGCCATCGCGTCTCGGCATTGTAGGCGGGAGCAATGGCGGCCTGTTGATGGGTGCCGAGCTTATTCAGCATCCCGACATGTACCGCGTCGTGCTTGCGTTCGTTGGCATTTACGATATGCTCCGGGTCGAGCTCTCCCCGAACGGCGCTTTCAACGTGACGGAATTCGGAACCGTGAAGGAACTGGATCAGTTTCGCGCTCTATACGCTTACTCGCCCTATCATCACGTAACCGATGGCACACAATATCCCGCCGCGATCTTTCTCACCGGCGACAACGATCCGCGCGTGGATCCGGCTAATTCTCGCAAAATGGTTGCTCGGCTGCAAGCTGCCGATCACTCAAAAGGTCCGATTCTGCTGCGCACGACGAGCAAGGCTGGTCACGGTATTGGCTCGTCATTGAGCGAAACCGTGGCGCAAATGACCGATGCGTACTCATTCCTGTTCGACCAGCTTGGAGTGAAGTAGTGGACCTTCATCACACTCGCGGGAGCCGCTCAAAGTGCCACACACGTTCAGCTACATTTTCTGAGCCGCGCGCGAATCAAGCGGTTTTTGAATTTCGCGATTTACGTATCGAAAGCGACAGCGGGCAGGCGTCTACGCCGGATGATAGTGCTTCGACGCGCAGCTTCCTTGCTCGTACATTGCTTCCCGGTACCCCCATTTGGGAGCGATGAATTCTGAATGACGCCAGAATGTTTACTTGACCTTGCCCAGGTACCGGTCAAGCCAGGTGACCACTTCTCGAACCATGTCGGCCCGCTGCTCCGATACATCGTGTGCGGTGTTGAAAGTAACAGCCTTTTTGTCGGCTGCGGGTGTGCCGAGCAGCCGGAGCAGCGCCTCTTTCCCTAAGAAAATCCAATCGAACTTGCCCGCTATCAGCAGCGTTGGCGCCTTTAAATGCGGGGCGAAATCGACCGCGTCGGCTCCCGGGAGCGGCTTCTCATTGTAGAATCCCCCATCCAGCATGATCACGGCTTTGATCCTGTCTTCCACCGCCGCAAAATACACCGCATGAGCGGCGCCCATACTGACACCCAGAAACCCAATCCGATTGCGGTCGATATCCGGGCGCGTTTCCAGGTAATCGATTGACCGCCCCAGATCTTTCGAGTCCTGGATCAGTGTCTCGCGGCCGGCCACCGTATCCGGCCCCGGCACCGGAGCAGGCCTTTCGTATGTGCCTTTAAAAACCGGATACAAAACCGCGCGCCCGCTTTGAATCACATAGTCGATGAAATTCAGATCGCCAAGCTTGTCGCTATTGGGAATATCCAGCACCCGCGCGCTCGGGAAGAAAATGATGGTCTGGTACGGGGGCCGCACATGCGCCGGCAGGAACAGGCATGCTGCCATCCGCTCCTTGCCGTACGCCGCATCGAAAGTAATCTTCTCCTTGCGCCAGTCCATCGAATCCTGAGCGACGCTTTCCGATTTCGCATTCAGGGGCGTGCGGTCGTAAGCGTATATCGCCTTGTAAACCCGGAAAATGTCGTCCGATGCAGGCTTCGCCTTGGAGAAGTCTCGAATCGTTTGGCGACGTTCGGCCAAGGTCTCGGCCGGCAAAGCCGCGGTATTCCGCACGCAACGAAAACCGGCGTTCGCGTCACGATGGAATGGCGGCACCCCAACGGGCTCGAAATACTCACTGGTCTCGGTGTTCCAGGCTCCCCCCAGAAGGTACCGGGCACCGCCGCCTGATTCGTTGCGGCACCACTCCGCCACATTGCCGGCCATGTCGTAGGTGCCAAGCGGTCCAACTCCCTGATACTTGCCTGTTGGCGCAGGAGAAGCCGAAAAATTGCTGTAGGGAGTGATGTATTTGGCGACTGCACTCGGCGCCGCCAGATACCATTGCGCGATCACCGGCAGGCTCTTGCCGGCGAATTCCGCGTACGCCGAGGCCTCGTACCAACTCACGCCGCCGACTGGATAATCCGCCTTTCCAGCGGGATAATGGCCCGCTTCCCATGTCGATGGTCCTGGCCGCCCGGTGGAATCCCGCAACAACTCCATCGCCTGTTCCCAGCTCAGTTCCTTGCCGTCGCGAAAGAACTTCTCCTTCCAGTACTCGCGTTTGTTGTAGCCGCCTTTGTCTACGAACTCCTGGTAGTGCCGGTTCGTTACCTCGAATTGGTCAATGTAAAAGGCCGGAAGATCATACGGCCCGAGGTCCCCCAGCGACCAGACAATAGTAAAGTACTGGCCTGCCGGAGCGGGGATCATCCGTTCGGGGGCGGCCGCGACAGCATCCAGCGGAAAGCTGAATTCACGAACGAATCCGTGAATGTCTTCTGTAACGGGCGCGCCGACGTACTCTCCCACTCCCGTTTTTGAAACGCGCCAGCGCAGATACCCGTTGGGAATGTTGACGTGATCCAGAGGAGTCGTCCCCAGCAGAAGCCATGAGTCGGCGGGCGAGAGGTAATCTTTGATTTCGACCGAAGCGCCCGCGGGCGTCGAACGCACCGCAACCAAATGCGCGAGACCTTCCTCGATCCGCGCGAGTTGTGGATCACCCGGCAGGTGCTGCTGCGCTTCCCGCATCAGGCGGAACGCCGCGAGCGATTTATTCTGACTCGCTAACCTGCCGATTTCCGGGATCGCCTGCTCGCGCGCCCAGTGGCGTTTCTCGGAGCGCTGATAAAACCAAACCGACAGGCCTGCGCCCAGCAAGATCAGGAGCGCCGCCGGAATCGCATACACAGCTCGCAAGGCAAGAGGCGCGGCCGGCGCGTCGAGGACCATAAGCGCCGCCGATAGATCGTTCACCATCTCCGCCGCCGACTGATACCGCTTGGCCGGATCCTTTTGAAGCGCGCGTGAAACAATAGCCTCGATTTCGGCGGGAAGGTCAGGCCGACTCTCCCGCAGTCTCGATGCCTCATCGTTCACGACTGCGTGCATCACCTGAAGCTGTGTTTTCCCGCGAAAGGCGGACCTCCCGGCCAGCATCTCGTAGAGCACTACGCCAAGGCTCCATAGATCTGTGCGAAAATCGACAACCTTTCCGGAGGCCTGTTCGGGAGACATGTAGAGCGGCGTGCCGTCTGGCAGCCCCGTCCAGTGTCGCGGTCACTGCACTGGACCTCGCGAGCCCGAAATCGATGATCCTGGCGACGCCGTCCTTCGCCACAATGACGTTGCTCGGCTTGATATCTCGATGCGAGATGCCATGCTCGTGGGCTTTGGCCAACCCGGATGCAACCTGGCGCGCAATTCGCAGAGCTTCCTGAACCTGCAGCCCGGAGGCAATCTTTTCACGAAGCGTAGCGCCTTCGTGAAATGCCATGGCGATGAACACGTCGCCGCCCGCGGTTTCGTCGATATCGTGGATCACAACGATATTGGGGTGATCCAAGGCGGACGCGGCGCGGGCCTCATCGCTGAGCCGCCTCTTCAACTCGCGGTCATGGGACAGATGCGGCGGGAGGAATTTCAGCGCGACCAGCCGGCCGAGCTTGGTATCAAGCGCCTTGTATACGACTCCCATGCCGCCGGCACCGATCTCCTCCTGGATCTCGTAGTGGGAGATAATCTGTCCCGTGAGCTCCAACGGCCCGCCTGGAGGCCGCTCGCTCGCCGTGAATTCCTCGAGCAGTTCTACCGCGGGCCGATCCAGAATCTTGCCGTCCGAATCTTGCGCCAGCAGCCGCTCGACTTCCCACCGAAGCTCGGGGTCCGTGTCCTCCAGCACTCCTACACCCCGCTCGCGCGCCGAATGGTAGAGCTCTTCGATTTGTCGCCAGCGGTCGGGCGTCACAATCATACGATCATAGTCTTCCGTTACTCACGGACGCAAAGGACACGCGAGAAGTTGAACTCGGCAAGATAATTGTTTGATGGAGGCCTTTATGGCGGGCGCCGAATGCTCGCAAACTACGGAACTTCTTCGCGCCTGGGCGAGTGGCGACCAGGACGCGCTCGAACGGCTAACGCCCCGCGTTTACGCTGAGCTTCGACGCATTGCCGGGCACTTGATGCAGGATGAGCGGCTTGGCAGAACCATTCAGACGACCGCCCTGGTCCATGAAGCCTACCTGAAATTAATCGATGTCACAAGTGTGGACTGGAAGCACCGCGCTCATTTCTTCGCGGTATCGGCGCAAATCATGCGGCGCATTTTGCTGGATCAGGCGCGCCGGCGTGTTGCGGCCAAGCGCGGCGGCCTCGCGCCACGAGTGAATCTGGATGAAGTTCCCGACATCGGGTGGGGGCGGGCTCGCGAGCTGATTGCGCTTGATGACGCCTTGAAGGCACTCCAGGCGGTGGATCCGCGGAAAGCGCGGGTCATCGAGCTGCGCTTCTTCGCGGGGTTGAGCATTGACGAGACCGCTGAGGTCTTAAAGGTTTCTTCCGACACGGTAAAGCGCGACTGGAGACTAGCCCGCGCCTGGCTTTTGGCCGAGCTTTCCGACTCGCAAAACGAGACCCGCTAAAAAGTTTTCAAACTCCCTTTCCACTTTTCACACTCGATTTGCGCCTGGAGTGTGAAGCCAGAGCATGCGGTATCAGCCCGCGTCTGGCCTGCGCAAACGAAAGGACATTTGTCTATGAAAACGATTCTGTTTCGCACTTCGCTCGCCACGGTGTTCGCGGCTTCCGCCTTCTACGCGCAAAGCCCGGCCTGGTACCAACCGCCACGCTTTACGGTTACTGACCTCGGCACGTTTGGAGGGACGTTCAGCATAGCTTATGGCATCAACAATGCGGGCCAGGTGGGCGGGGCCGCGGCTTTGCCCAGCGGAAACGTACACGCCTTCTTGTCGGGGTTGGCGACCCGAGAACAAGAAATAGAAGACCACGATTTGAGCCTGCACAAAACCGACCTCGGCACATTGGGTGGACCGAACAGCGCGGCGAACCGGCCAAATGGCAGGGGAAACGTGCCGATTGTTTCCGAGACTTCCACGCCAGATCCGTTCGGAGAGGACTTTTGCAACTTCGGCAATCACCTGATATGCCTAGGAGCGGTATGGAACGGGGTGCTGACGCCCCTTGCCACGCTTGGTGGAAATAATGCGATGACCACTCTTTCGAATAATCGAGGCCAGATAGTGGGGCTTGCCGAGAATGCTACACGTGATTCAACCTGCTCATTTCCTTCTCAGGTTCTCCGCTTTGAAGCCGTCGTATGGGGGCCGAGGCCAGGCGAGATTCACGAACTCCCTCCGCTTCCGGACGACACCGTCGGATACGCGCTGGGGATCAACGAGCAAGGCCAAGTCGTCGGGTCATCGGGCAATTGCACGAACACGGGACCCACACCCGTGGGACTGTTTATTGGGCAGCACGCCGTGCTTTGGGAGAACGGGAGGGTCAAGGACCTTGGCAACCTGGGAGGCAAGATGATGGGCAAAGCTGGCGCCATCAATGACCGGGGTGAAGTGGCCGGATTCTCCGACTTGCCGAGCGGGGAAGTTGTCTCCTTCCTGTGGACCAAGAAGAGAGGTATGCACAGCCTCGGCGCGCTAGGCGCGGACGTTTTGGGCGACCTCGCGGGCATTAACAACAAAACCCAGGTGGTTGGCGGATCATGTGATAGCAGTGGGAACTGCCGCGCCTTCTTTTGGGAAAAGAACTTGATGTCGGACCTTAACGACCTTATTCCGCAAGACTCGCCGTTGTATCTGCTGTATGCGTTGGGGATCAATGATGCGGGAGAAATCGTGGGCTTTGCACTGGACAAAAGTAGCGGCGAGACTCACGCTTACGTTGCCAGCCCGATATGCGGCGAATCCGGCGAAGAGACTGCTACACCTGCAGCACAAGGCGTGCCCAGTGAAAGCCGTCCGGCCGCTCTCCCTGAAAATGTTCGCCTGCTACTTCAGCAGCAACCGCCGGTCAGCCGACTCGGATCCCGGCAAACCGGTCCTCGTTAGCGGAGCACGTGATCGTCGCTGTGCAGCCGCAGATCGGGCCAGGCTTTCGAGTTCTCTGTAAGAGGCTCAAAGGACCGGCCCGGTGCCGGGCTGCGAACCTCCATCGAATTCCGAACGCGACGACGCCTGCCAAGCCAACCCTCGGCTAAACGCAGGTTGGATGACCTGTCGCGGTCCAGCCGTCTTCCGCTTACCCAGCGGAAATTTTGGTCCTGCTTTCAGTGGCTTACGAGCATGTCGAACGTAGGCACGACGCGCTCGTTTTACAATCTCGACGGTTCCCGCGGGCACGGACCGTCAAGGGCACGGCTACGCTGTGCTCGTTTGCGCGCCTTCCCATGGCGGCCCAGGGTAAGCGCACAGCCCGTTTTGCTGGGCGTTGTGCGCGATCCACTCGATCTGCGAAAACTGAATATTTTTCTGGTAGCACGGTTGGCTTCGTTCCGCAACAGGAGATCGGGTCCGCTCCACCACGGACCCGCCACTCCTTGGCTTCGTTTCGTAAATTCGTGGGCGTCGCCCGACGGGGCTCGATTTGGCCGCCTTGCAGTCGCCGGCCTGTACACGCTCCGTGTCGGGTTCGTTCTGTAATCCGGCCGCGGGCTCGGACTCAGGTAATCGCCTCCCCAACTACAATGAAGAGTTCATGGAGCTTCCGCATTGTCGTTAGAAGATGAATTGCTGCGGCAGCGGCACGAACGCAAAACGCAGATTCAGCAACTCGGGTTCGAACCGTACGGACAAAAGTTCGAATCCACACATACGATTCGCCAGATCCTGGACGAATACGGCGCAACATCCGCCGAGGAGCTGAGCGCCGCCGAAATTCCGGTCCGTATCGCCGGGCGCATTCAGCGCATTCGGCGGATGGGGAAAGCCGGCTTTCTGCACCTGCTGCAAAGCGGCAAGAGCCTGCAGATTTACGTCAAGAAGGACGCCATCCCCGAGCAGTCCTACAAGCTGTACGAACTGCTCGATATCGGCGACATCATCGGTGTCGCCGGCTATCTGTTTCGCACCAAGACGAACGAACTCAGCGTCCATGTCGATGAACTCTTCTTTCTCTCGAAGATCCTGCTCGCGCTTCCCGAGAAGTGGCATGGGCTCGAAGACGTGGAAACACGGTATCGCCAGCGCTATCTCGACCTGATCGCAAACCCGGAAGTGCGTGAAATCTTCATCACGCGCTCAAAAATCGTCCGCTCACTGCGGCGGCAGCTCGAATCGCACGGCTATCTGGAAGTCGAGACGCCGATGATGCAGCCGCTGCACGGAGGCGCCGTAGCGCGGCCGTTCGTCACGCATCACAACACGCTCGACATCGACCTGTATCTGCGCATCGCGCCCGAGCTCTATCTCAAGCGGCTGCTGGTCGGGGGAATCGAACGCGTCTACGAGATCAACCGCAATTTTCGCAACGAAGGAATCTCGACGCGGCACAATCCCGAGTTCACCATGCTCGAGTTCTACCAGGCCTACGCCGACTACCGCGACATGATTCGGCTAAGCATGGAACTCTTGCGTCAAACCGCTATCGATGCCACCGGATCGGCTCAGGTCAGCTTCGAAGGACGCACTCTGGACTTTGACAACTTCCGCCAGTTCTCGATGCGGGAGGCGGTGATCGAATTCTGGTCGGGCGCAGATAAACCAACGCCGGATAATGTTCGCGATACAGAATGGCTGCTGCGGCACTCGAAGGAGCGCGCCCCCGGGCCCGCGCTGGTAGATATTTTCGAGCGCTATGCCGAAGGCTGCCTGTTCGATCCAACCATAATCTATGACTTCCCGGTCGAGGTTTCGCCGCTTTCGAAGAACAAGCCCGACGAGCCTGATTTCGTCGAGCGCTTCGAAGTTTACGCCGCAGGCATGGAGATCGCCAACGCCTTCACCGAACTCAACGACCCGCAGGAACAGCGGCGGCGCTTCGAGCAGCAGCTCACACGTAAGGCAGGCGGTGATGAAGAGGCACATGTCATGGACGAAGACTATATTCGTGCGCTCTGCTACGGCATGCCTCCCGCCGGCGGCGAGGGCGTTGGAATCGACCGGCTGACCATGATCATGACCGGAAACAAGTCCATCCGCGATGTGATTCTGTTTCCGCTCTTGCGGCCCGAAGGCGATATCGGTATTGCCCACCGCCTGCGGGAACTGGAACCATAACCGCCGTGTGGCGCTTTGAATGGATGGTGGCGCTCCGCTATTTGCGGGCGAAGCGCAAACAGACGGTGATCTCAATCATCACCGTCATCTCCATCCTCGGCGTTGCGGCCGGCGTGGCCGCGCTGATCATCGCGCTCGCCATCAACAATGGGTTCCAAAACACGCTGCAGTCCAGCCTGCTCAGTGCGACTGCTCACGTCAGTATCCTCGAAGCCAATCCCGAATTCGGCATTCAGAACTGGGAGGAGTTGATTCCCAAACTGCGTGCCTTGCCGCACGTTGTAAGCGCCACGCCCGGCCTCTATGGCGAGGTCGCGATCAAAGGACCGCTCGTGGGCGCAGGTGCCGTTCTGAAAGGTGCTCCGCTCGGTCATGGCGAAGCGATTCCCGATCTGTTGCGCCATCTCAGGCAAGGCTCTCTTGCGCCCTTTGACACACCTGAAGCCGGACGGAGCATCGTTCTTGGATCCCGGCTCGCAGAACAGTCCGGCGTCGCTCTGCATAGCCCGGTAACTGTTATCAGCTTTCAAGGACGGCTCACACCGTTTGGCGCCATCCCGAGCCTTTTCCATTTCCGCGTGGCCGGCATTTTCGAATCCGGCCTCTACGATCTCGACTCGACCTGGGCCTTCACCACGCTCGAATCCGCCCAGCGCGTTCTCGACCTTACGGATGTCGTGAACAGCATTGAAATCCGCACGGACGACATCTTCAGGGCTCCTGAAATCGCGCGCGCTGCCGGGCGGGTCATCGGTCCGAAACTGATCGCCCGAACCTGGATGGATCAGAATCATTCCCTTCTGAACGCGCTCAGGCTCGAGAAAACGGTTAGCGTTGTCACGGTCGCGCTTATCGAGCTGGTCGCTGCGCTCAACATTCTCGTCGTACTAGTGATGCTCGTCATGGAGAAACATCGAGACGTCGCCATCCTCATGTCGATGGGTGCGCGGCGGCGACAGATTCAGCGCATCTTCGTTCTCCAGGGTCTGATCATTGGTGGTCTCGGCAGCGCCATCGGTCTCATTCTCGGGTACTCGATATCCGGGCTGTTTAACCGCTATCGGGTTCTCAGGCTTGACGAGCAGGTCTATGCGATCAGCTTCGTCCCATTTCAGAGCCACTGGACCGATGCCATTTGGGTCGCCGCCCTGGCGCTCGCCACCAGCTTCATCGCTACGCTGCATCCCTCGCGCAGCGCGTCGCGAATCGCACCTGCCGAGGCGCTGCGCTACGAATAAAGCGCCGTGCGGCTTATGGCTTCGAAACTTGAAGCCTGGGCGCGAGCACTCGCTCCAGGTTGGTCGCGAATATCTGTTGAACCTGTTCCTTGTCCAGCCCAAGCTCATAGAGAGCATTCGCCTGCTGTTCAAATACGGCTACGTTCCAGCCACGTGGGAAAAAACTGGAATCGGTACCGAAGAGTAGACGGCTCGGGCCGAGCACGTCGAGCGCGCGGCGAAATACAGAGCGCAGATCCAGACCTTCATACGCCATCCAGCGATTGCTGCTCGACGTATCGAGAAAGACATTGGGGCACAAATCCGCCAGCATCAACGCTTCCCGAAACAGTCCGGCGCCGAAGTGCGGCACGAGGAATCGAATCTGTGGAAAGTGCAGCGCCACGGGGTGAAGGTCTAGCGGATTTGAGAACCGCATGTCGAACTGGCTCGGCAGGGCCAGTAGCCTGCGCACGCCCACGCTCAGCGCCCCCAAGTGAACAAAGACGGCGAGACCGGCGTCTGACGCCGCTTCGAGGATTGAAACCAGGCGGCGGTCTGTCAGCGAATAGGTGTGCATGGCCGGAAAGAGGCACACCGCATGTAAATGGCGATTGCTTCCCGCCGCTTTGACGCGATCGAGCGCGTCCGGTTGAACCGGGTCCAGCATGAAGTAGCCAAAAAAGCGATTCGGGTGCAGCGCCACTGCCGTGGTCACCGTGGATTCGTCGCCATGCGCGCTGGCCATGATAGCGGCGCGGCTAACTTGTTTGCGATCCAATTCGGCCACCCACGTGTTGGCCAGAAACTGTGGGTCGGCCGGTGGGATCTGCCAGTTCAGAAGCGGAACGAGACTCTCAGCATTTTCGAGCTTCTTCTGCCGGGCCAGACCAGTAAAGAACGAGTGCGAGAAGAAGTGAATGTGTGCGTCACAAACCGTCAGATCGCCCCATGGGGTTTCGACCATGCAGAGTCGATGATAGCGTGCGTAGGTCCTAACTTGCCGAGTCCATTTTGGCTCCAACTTGTTACGATGAGGGTTCCCGAGTCGTCCCCCGAATGAGCACTCGAACCACATCGGGCATTCTCGCCGAGATCGTCCAGCACAAAAGACAAGAAGTGTCGGAGCTGCAATCGCGTGCGGCGATGCTGGAACAGCAGGCGCACGAGCGCAAAGCGCATGTGAGGCCTTTTGCGCAGGCGCTCCGGCGCGATGATCCGGCCATCATTGCCGAGATCAAGAAAGCGTCGCCGAGCAGAGGAGTGCTGCAGCCGAATTTTCATCCCGCCTTTATCGCTCATTCGTACGAAGAGGGGGGCGCCGCCTGTCTTTCGGTGTTAACTGACCGTGCTTATTTTCAAGGTTCGCTGCAAGACCTGGAAGCCGCGCGCGCAGCCGTCAGCGTGCCCGTTCTGCGCAAAGACTTCACCATAGATCGCGTACAGATCCTCGAGGCTGCCGCGCACGGGGCGGATGCCATTCTCCTGATCGCGGCAGTACTGGACATTCCCGAGCTGACCAGCTTGCGTGAGTTAGCCGCTTCGTTCGGGATGGCGGCGCTAGTAGAAGTCCATGACGCGGGCGAACTGAACAAGGCGATTGATTCAGGCGCCGACATCATTGGCGTTAACAACCGCAATCTGGATACGTTTGAAGTGAGCCTGGACACGTCGCTGCGTCTCAGTTTTCAGATGCCTGCCGATGTCATTCGAGTAAGTGAGAGCGGGATCTCCTCGCGCTCCGACATCGAACTGCTGCGCGGGGCCGGATTTCACGCCTTTCTGGTAGGCGAGTCCCTGATGAAATCTACCGATGCTGTGGCGGCGTTGCGCGCCTTGGTTGGACGAACATCATGACAGATCCGCAGTTCATCGTGAAGGTCTGCGGGGTCACTTGCGAGGAGGATGCCGCTGCTGCGATCGAAGCCGGAGCCAACGCTCTCGGCTTTAACTTTTATCGACAAAGTCCGCGCTACATCGCGCCTGAGCGGGCCCGCCAGATCGCTGACAATGTCCCTGGTGACTATCTGAAGGTTGGCGTTTTTGTGAACGCGACGGGAGAGGACCAGCTGCGCGTCAAGCAAATCGCAGGACTTGACGTGTTGCAGTTGCACGGCGAGAACGTGGAACTTCCCGTCGCCTTCCGGCTTTGGCGCAGCGCCGTGGGTGCCGATACACCGGTTCACGACCATCGGATCGAGGCTTATGTTCTGGATACGCCGTCATGCGTCTACGGTGGTTCAGGCCGAACATTCGACTGGTCACAGGCGGCGGAGTTTCCATACCGCGCTATTGTGGCCGGAGGCCTTGATTCCGATAATGTCGCTGCAGCGATTGCGGCACTTCAGCCCTGGGGTGTGGACGCTTGTTCGCGGCTTGAGTCGAGCCCCGGCCGCAAGGATGCACGACGCGTGCGCGCATTCGTGGCCGCGGCGCTCGAGGCGGCGCACTGCATCGGCAGCAAGAAAGTGAGTGCTTTATGAATCTGACGCAAGCGCCGGACGCACTCGGTCATTTCGGTCCTTACGGTGGACGTTATGTGCCGGAAGTATTGATGTGTCCGCTAGAAGAACTGGCCACTGCGTATGCAGAAGCGCGTCGCGATGCCTCCTTTCAGAAGGAACTGCGCTCACTGCTCGAAGACTACGCGGGACGGCCGACACCTATTTATTACGCCAGGCGGTTGAGCGAAGAGCTCGGTGGCGCACACATCTGGCTGAAGCGCGAAGATCTGCTGCACACCGGCGCGCACAAGATCAACAACTGCCTGGGCCAGATTCTCGTTGCCCGGCGCATGGGCAAGCGGCGCATCATCGCCGAGACCGGCGCCGGCCAGCACGGCGTCGCCACCGCGAGCGTGTGCGCGCTTTTCGGGATGGAGTGCGTGGTCTATATGGGCGAGGAGGACATGCGACGGCAGCGCCTGAACGTCTTCCGCATGCGTCTGTTAGGAACAAAAGTCGTGGCCGTTCCAACGGGTAGCCGCACATTGAAAGATGCGGTGAGTGAGGCGATGCGCGATTGGGTAACGAACGTCTCGACAACGCACTATCTGCTCGGCTCGGCCTTGGGCGCGCATCCGTATCCGATGATGGTGCGCGATTTTCAACGCGTAATCGGCGATGAGCTGCGCACACAGATTCAGGAGCGCACAGGGAAACTGCCGGACACCATCATTGCCTGCGTGGGCGGCGGCAGCAATGCCATCGGCGTGTTCTATCCGTTTCTTGAGGACCCTTCGGTACGCCTGATTGGATGTGAGGCCGGAGGTAAGAGCCTGAAATTTGGGGAGCACGCGGCGCGGATGAGCGGCGGCTCGCCGGGCGTGCTGCAGGGTGCGTTGAGTTATCTGCTGCAGGACGAATATGGGCAAGTCGGGTCGACGCACTCGGTCTCGGCAGGTCTGGATTACGCCCTGATTGGACCCGAGCACGCTTGGTTAAACGATGAACAGCGCGCCGAGTATGTACCGGTGAGCGACGCAGAAGCGCTATCGGCCGCGCAGCGGCTGGCGCGCACCGAAGGGATTATCCCGGCGCTCGAATCATCCCATGCTGTTGCGGAGGCGATCAAGCGCGCGCCCGCGGCCACCGGCGCACTGTTTGTGGTAAACATTTCAGGCCGTGGCGATAAGGACATCGACATCTATCGCGAGAATATGCCGGAGCTCGAAAGCTGATGCCGGTGCAGACGTCGACGCGTATCGGGCAGCTATTCGAAAGCGCCAGGCAAGAGCGGCGAAAGGCGTTCATTCCGTATATCACGGCTGGTGACCCAACGCCCGAGCATACGCTTCGATTGGTACAGGCGCTCGAACGCGCCGGCGCGGACCTGATTGAACTCGGAGTTCCATTCTCCGACCCCATCGCGGATGGACCGGTGATCCAGCGCGCCTCCGAACGCTCATTGGCGGCGGGAACCAATTTGCCGATGATCCTGGAAATGGTGCGTGCCATCAGACAGACATCGCAACTGCCGCTACTGCTCTTCAGCTACATGAACCCTCTGCTGCGATACGGGTTTGAGAAGCTGGCCGCCGATGCAGCGACTGCTGGAATCGACGGCATTCTGATGACCGATCTGTGTGTCGAAGAAGCCGAGGAGCCTGTCAAGCGCCTACGGCAACGCGGCCTGGATACTGTGTTCCTGGCCGCGCCGACGAGCACGGAGACAAGATTAAGGCTGGTGGCCGAACACTCTTCCGGATTTGTTTACCTGGTGTCGAGAACGGGCGTGACGGGAGAGCAGGATGCGTTGTCGGCGGCAGCCGCGCCGCTGGTGAAACGAATGCGCGCGCTTACGGATCTGCCTCTCGCCGTAGGCTTTGGAATCAGTACCCCGGAGCAGGTCGCGGAGGTCGCGGGAATCGCGGATGCAGTTGTCGTGGGCAGCGCCATCGTCAAATGCATCGAGACGAATCGGCAGGCGGCAGACCTCGTCACAAAGCTCGAATCGTTCACCCGAACCCTCACGGCACCACTGCGAACGTCATGAGCAATTTCGGGTTGGCAGACTTGACGCGTTGCCGTGAGCGCATCGATGAGATCGACATACGGTTGGTCCATCTGTTGAATGAGCGCACGGTCGTCGTGGAAGAGATCGGACTCGTCAAGCAGCACCTGGATCTCGGAATCTATGAGCCGAAGCGCGAAGAACAGGTCTTCTCTAACATTTCCGAGCACAACCGCGGACCGCTGTCGGAGGACGCAATCAAGCGTATCTTCGAGCGCATCATCGACGAAATGCGAACGGTTCAGAAAGTGAAGATGCTGGAGCGCGACTCCGCGAGTCAGTAAGCCCATGCTGGTTGTCATGCAGGAAGGCGCTCCTGAAGCGCAAACAGAAGCCGTCATAAACCGGCTTGTCGAGATGGGCTTTACTGTCCATCGATCCACTGGCGTGCGGCACACCGTGCTCGGGGGTGTAGGACCGCTAGACGATTTCGATCCGGCAGCCCTCGAAGTAATGGAAGGCGTGAAGGAGTGCCATCGCATCGTCTCTCCTTACAAATTGGCCAGCCGGCACTTCAAGCCGGGCGGAACCACTATCAATATCGGCAATGTAGAGATCGGCGGGCAGAAGATCGTATCCATGGGCGGCCCGTGCAGTGTCGAGAGCGAAGACCAGATCCAGCGCGCCGCCGAAATTGTCGCGGACGCCGGGGCGCAGGTGATTCGCGGAGGGGCTTTCAAGCCGAGAAGCTCGCCGTACAGTTTTCAAGGATTGGGCGAACACGGGCTACAAATCCTGCGCGCGGCTGCGGACCGCCGCGGTCTGCTGGTCATAAGCGAAGTGATGGATCAGACACAAATCCCTTTGCTTATCCAGTATTCCGACATCCTTCAGGTGGGGGCGCGCAATATGCAGAACTTCAACCTGCTGCGCGAGCTGGGCAAGGTTCGTAAGCCGGTACTGTTGAAACGCGGCATAGCGGCCACTATCGAAGAGCTGTTGCTCTCGGCCGAGTACATTATGTCCGGCGGGAACTACGAAGTCATGCTGTGCGAGCGCGGAATTCGCACTTTCGAAACCAGCACGCGGAACACTATGGACATCGCGGCGATGCCGGTGCTGAAGCGACTGACGCACTTGCCCGTTATCGCCGATCCATCGCATGGCACAGGGAAGCGCGAATATGTTTTGCCGATGTCGCGCGCCGCCGTTGCAGCCGGAGCCGACGGGCTGATTGTGGAAGTTCACCACGATCCCGATCATGCCTTGAGCGACGGCGCGCAGACGCTGCGACCTGATCAGTTCATCGACATGATGCGCCAGATACGGGCTATTGCCGCCGCGATTGGACGCTCGGCCTAGCTGAGAGCCAATGAAGACCGTCGCGATCGCCGGGGTGGGATTGATTGGCGGGTCTTTCGGACTGGCTTTACGGGACGCCGGTTTCGCGGGCAAGATTCTCGGCGTCAGTTCGTCCGCGTCAATTGACGCGGGAATCCGCGCGGGAGCGATTGACCGCGGCGCAACCTTGGACGAGGTCGCGGAACGCGCCGACCTGATCTACCTTTCTCAGCCCATTGAACAGATCTTGACCACGCTCGACGCGCTCGGTCCGATAGCTCGGGCCGGATGTCTGATCACCGATGCCGGCAGCACCAAACAGGCGATCGTGGAGCGAGCTTTGGACCGCATCAAACATGCATCCTTTATTGGCGGGCATCCAATGGCGGGAAAAGAACAGCGCGGAGCCGAAGCTGGCGAGGCGACCCTGTTCCGCGACCGGCCTTACGTGCTAACGCCGGTTCCAGGTTGGATCAACAGCCCCGTGGCACAGGAGTTCCGGCATTGGCTTGAGCGGATAGGCGCCAGAGTTCTGGAGATGACGCCAGTGGAACACGATCGCACGGTGGCCCTGACGTCGCACCTGCCGCAGTTACTTTCCACCGCGCTGGCCGCGACGTTGGCCAGCCAGAACGCCGGGTTTGTATCCCAGGTTTTCGGGCCCGGGCTGGTGGACATGACCCGGCTGGCACTCAGCGCCCCGGAGGTGTGGGCGAGCGTGCTCTCCACGAACAAATCTTATATCCTGGAGGCGATTGAGTCTTTCGAAGCTACCCTGCAACGATTACAAGCCGGAATAGAGGGCGGCAATTTCGAGGCTCTGTTTGCTGCGGGTGCCGAATTCGCAAACCGTATCCGTAAGCCAGCGGTCACAAATTGAGCCTGTCCTCGGGAAATATCGTGCAGAATACAAACTTTTTCTTGGGGTTGAGGCGCGCAACTGAATATAATCGAACAAACGAGGAATTATAAATCGTGACCTCTCTCGCAAGTACAGCGCGGAGCGTGTTGTTGCCCCTGTCTGACGTAAGCCGCCTCGCATCCATTCGCCGTTCAACATCATTGTTCTCACAAGACCAAGTAGCCGATTCGATGTATTTCATCGATGATGGATTGGTAAAGCTCACGCGTACTAACAGTACTGGCAGTCGGATCATTCTGTGTATCTGCGGGCCCGGACACGTGGTTGGAGAAGAAGTGCTCTCCGAGGGTGCGCCGACGTACTACGCGGAAGCCGAAACTCTAACGCTGGCGACCCTCTACCGTGTGCCTAAGGAAACGCTCACGCGGGCACTGTCGTCCAGCAGCGAGTTAGCGACTTCTTTGATGGCGGCCGTGATCCAACAGAAGCGCACGTTGGCGGAGAAGGTGGAACTTCTTTGTCTCCACGACGTTGAATACCGGATCCTGCACTATCTGGCGGAGTTGTCGTCGCTGGTCAAGCCGGTGGCTGAGAACGAAGGATATCAGTTGCCAATCACTCAGCTCGAACTGGCAGACCTGATCGGCGCCACAAGGGAAACGACCTCGACCACTCTGAATCAGCTCGAGCGGCGAGGATTGCTGCGCCTATCCAGACGTTTGTTGACGATTCCCTCGCCCGGTTCGCTGAAGAGCGCAGCCTCGGCGCGCGTGAATGGAAACGGGGTAGCGGCCACGGCCGGCGCTCCGGTTTAGTTACACCAGCGCGGGCTCTAATTTGAGCCCGCACCGAACAAAGCAAATCCTATAGCAGCACCGATGCCTCGCGTCGTCCAGGTTAGCGCTTACCGCGAGCGTCGTACTGGAAGCACTGCTCAAGCGGTACACCAAACACGATTGCGACTTTGAACGCCGTCTCGAGGGAAGGCGAATATTTGTCTTGTTCGATGGCGATGACGGTCTGCCGTGTGACGCCAAGCCGGTCGGCGAGTTCCTGCTGCGTCATCTCGCGCAGGGCCCGGAGTTCTCGAATCTGATTGCGTATGGCGGGCATCAGAGCGCCTTCCGGTAAGCCACGATCTGGGTGGCGGTCTTGGTGATATCGGCGATGACCAACATGCCGAAGAAGACGCTCAAGAAATGAAGCCCTATCATCCGGCTGTCCATTCGAAGATGGCCGACGGTCGCGTGAAACCACAACATGCCGAGCCCGAGCACCATCAGTGAAGCGAGCACCAGATAACCGGCACGATAGCCTCGCAGCTCGATTAACCGATCGCGCTCGTCGGTTACGCGGTTTCGCGTGAGGGCTGCAATGACGGACTGCAGGATGATCTGCAGCACGATGATCGCGACAATCATGCCTGCGACCTTGTTGACGGAGTTTTGCTGGTGCAGGAAAAAGTAAGGACCGTACACAACGAGCTCCGCGGCGAGCGAGGCGTAAAGAGTCTTCTCGCGGTAGGAAAGGCTTGTCACTGTGGCAATTGCTCCTTGTCAAAAATGTTTGACATACGAAAATAGCGCATTACGCCGACGGATGTCAAATATTTTTTACAACGAGTGGGGCTGCCCGGGCCATGTCGTTACTGCTCCGGTCGCTTTGCTTATAGTTGCGACTCTGATTCGGTGCGGGCGGCTCGGCCTACTGCAGCAGCACCGTGACCGAATCACTGCGGAAGTCGGCAGTAGCCAGATCCGGGCGGCCGTCACCGTTAAAATCGCCGGCTGCGATTGCGACCGGCTGCGAGCCGACGACGTAAGCTTTCTGATGCTGCAAGGTACCGTCACCATTGCCGAGCAGAACGGAAAGATAGCCATAAGGCGGGCATGTGGTCGAGCAATACGTATCGGCCACCGCAAGGTCGGGTATGCCGTCGCTATTGAGATCGGCGGCCACCAGCGCGAACGGGTGCAGCCCGGTGGGGTAATCGACATGCGGGGCGAAAGCAGCAGGGCCGCTATTCAGCAGGACGGAAACGGTATTAGGCGCGTAGTTCGCAGTAGCAATGTCCTGCCTGCCGTCGCCATTCAGGTCGACGGCGACGATGGCGCGCGGAGTAGCTCCGGTGGGAATCGGCGCGAGAGTTCTAAAAGTGAGAGTGTCGCTCCTCAAGATGAGCAGCGAAATGTCATTCGAGCCGTAGTTGGCGACTGCCAGATCGACGTAATCGTCGCCGTTGAAGTTGCCGCTGGCGACGGAAATGGGCGAGGTTCCGACGGGGTAGTCGCTCGAATTCGGATTTATGAAGGTGCCCTGGCCCTCGCTGACCAGAATCGAGAGCGTGTTTGCCGAATAGTTGGTAATCGCAAGGTCTTGCCTACCGTCATGCTCGAAATCGCCGACTGCGATGGAACTCGGACCGGCGCCGACGGGGTAATTCTGGCCTGGCTGGAAGGTGCCGTCGCCTTTGCCGAGCAGGATGGAAACGTTGTTAGAACCGAAGTTGGCGACTGCCAGATCGAGCTTGCCATCGGCGTCCAGATCTGCAACGGCGATGAAGACGGGCTTGACGCCGACCGCAAAATCGCGATGCGCCTGGAAGGTTCCGTCACCGTTGCCTAAGAAGATGGAAACCGTGCCAGCGCTGAAGTTGGCGACGGCCATGTCTTGCTTGCCATCGTGATTGAAATCGGCGACGGCGACCGCACGGGGGTTAATGCCTGCCGGAACATCCTGCCGCGACGGTGAGATGGCGGGTACCGGGACCGCGATTTGAAAGGGCACAGTGTTGGAAGGCTCGGTTAGCGGATTGATTACTGAGACCCAGGCCGTGCCAGCGTGAGCGATGTCGGCTTGGGAGATGGAAGCAGTTAATTGAATGGGGCTAACGAAGTTTGTAGGCCGGGGATTGCCGTTCCACAAAATAATGGCTTGCGGTGCGAAGCCCATGCCGTTGACGGTGAGCGTGAAGCCGATATGGCCCGGAGCTAAGCTATCCGGAACCAGCGGCCCGTTGATTTGCGCTACCGGGCTGTTGAATGAGAGGCCACTCAGAGGAATCGTTTGCGGGCCGCCGAAGGCGTTGTCCTGAATGATCAGTGCGTCCTGGCAGCAAGCTGTGTTCTGCGGACTGAACGCCACGAACACCGTGCAACTGGCGCCCGGAGCAACGGTTGGTCCGCATCTGTTGGTCACGCGGAAGTTCTGGCTGGTGGTGATGGAACTGATCTTCAGAGGAACGGCGCTCGGATTATAAAGCCGGACGGATTGCGCACCGCTAGTTGTCCCGACTCTTTCCACGTTGAACTCGAGCGACGACGGATGCGTCGCGACAACCGCCTGGTTCAGGTAAGTGGAAACAATGCCGCTGCCGGAAGCGGCGTTGGCGATCGCTAAATCGGGAAGGCCGTCGCCATTGAGATCTGCGGCAAGCGTCGATTCCGCAGATTCGGGAAGCAGATTGGCGCCGACTCCGTGCAAACTGCCCTGATAGTAGAGCGGCGCGCGGAACGTGCCATCGCCATTGCCCAGCAGCACCTGAACTTCGGCAGTGGGGTATTCGGCAATGAGTACGTCGAGTTTGCCGTCATGGTTGATGTCGGCGGTTGAGACAACCGGGTTCGCTCCGGCTGCGGCAGCGATGGTAATGGGCGCAGCAAAGCCGCCATTGCCGTTGCCTGCCAGGAGCTTGACGCTGTTGTCGGCGCCCACGATTAAATCGATACGGCCGTCGCCGTGGAAGTCGCCGCCGGCAATCGAATCGGGATACTCCAGAGGGTTGTTCGCCGCCGGGTAATCCACATGCGGACGGAACGTGCCGTTGCCATCCCCAAGTAATACGGAAACGGTTTTGTCGCTTCGATTTGCCACCGCGATATCGGGGTTACCGTCATTGTTGAAGTCGGCGATAAAGATACCCACGGGCACCTTGCCGGCCGCGTAAGCAACCGGCCCGCTGAACGTTCCGTCACCCTTACCCAGATGCACGGAAACGGTGCTGCCGGGGTGGGTTGCATCGCCCGCATCGGCAATCACCAGGTCGGGCTTGCCGTCTTTGTTGAAGTCGCCCTGCGCGACTGAGCGCGGGCCGTAACCGGTCGCATAATCGGCGTGCGGCTTGAGTGTGCCGTCGCCGTTGCCCAGCAGCAGCGAAAAGCTTCCGGGATTAGGAGGGTTATCATTTGCGACGGCGACGTCCTGCCGGCCGTCGTGGTTGAAGTCGGCACTGGTCAGCGACACCGATCCTGTGCCTGCGGCGTAGTCCTTGTGGGACTCGAGAGCCCCGTTCCCGGCGTTCAGAAATATCGAGACGCTGCCCGGTCCTCCATTGACCGAGTTGACGCTGGCCAGGTCGAGCTTGAGATCGTCATTAAAATCGGCCGCCACAAGCTGGAGGGGATCATGCACCGTGGTGTAGTCTGCTTGCGGGCTGAAATTTCCAGCGCCGCCGCCGACGAGCACCGTCACGGCATCCAGGCCCTGGCTGACGAAGGCTAAATCGGGCCGGCCGTCACCGTTGAAATCAGCGCTGGCGATCGACAGCACCTCGCCCGGCCCTCCTGCATAGAAGCTGGGCGCTCCCAGCAGGTAATCGTTTTCACTGCCGAGCAGCACGGCAACGCTCTGGCTGCTACCGACCGCAAGATCGAGGAGCGGACTGCCCAAATGTCCGCGTAGAATAGCCGGAGCGGGTGCGCCGGGGATGTAGTAAACCCTTGGGTCCGTATAGGCGCCTTGGCCGATTGCATATATCAGGTACACACCCGAAGAAGCCGCGGAAGTGCCAACGCCTGTGTAGACTACCTCCTCGTCCCGGCCGATAGCAACAGCGCGGGCTCCGCCGGTATCTCCCCGAGACACTGGCGGCCCGAAGACACCCTCACCCTTGCCGAACAACATAGTGATGGATTTCGGGCTGGGGACCTCATTCGCCACTGCAATATCGGTGGTAAAGTCACCATTCAGTTCGCCGAGCGCCATCTGCACGGGAGCGATGCCGGCCGGGTACTCCACTGGAGGCTGCAGTGTGAGATCGGAGTTGACGGCGTAGACCGAAACGGAGCCGGTGTGACCGTCGCACCTGCCGTCGTTGTTGGTGCGGCAGTTCTTATTGACGACGAAGACATAGTAACGTCCTCCTCCTTCGTCGTAATCTACGATTACGGACGAGGGCTGAACTCCGGTGGGATAGTCCAGGCGCTGCGAATTACGAATGAAAAGCAGGGAGACGGTGTTGTCGTCGCCATTGGTTACCGCAAGTACGGGTTGGTCGTCGAAGAACGGGGGGAAAAAGGCAATCGAAGTCGGGTTGTGTCCTACCTTGAAATCGACATGCGGTTTGAAGGTGCCGTCCGGATTGCCATACAGTACGGACACCGTGCCGTTCGAGTTGGCGGTTGCAATATCCGTATAAGAATCACCATCGAAATCGCCGGTCACCAATGCCACGGGTCCCGGCGCGGTGGGGAACTGCGCCCGCCCGAATAGATATTGTTGCGCCGATAGACTGGGGGCGGAGCTGGCGAGCAGACCGCAAACGAGCGCTAACTTGACAAGCCGCATTTTGACCTCATACTGCAACAGCACCGGGACTGAGTTGCTACGGAAGTCCGCGGCGCCATGGCTAATGATACGTCCAACTTGGTTTCAGCAGGACTTACTTATCTGCGGCGGCAAGTCGGTCTGAAAGTGGAAGCGATGGAGAAAGAGGGCGAAGCAGAGGTCGCCGACACATTCACGAAGGTAAGCCCTGTTAGAACTTCGAAACCGTACCGCTGTAGTAATTCGCCACCCACACATTCACGCCATCGAATACCAGACCGGAAGTTCCGGCGTTGGGTCTCGGAAACGTGTTGAGCAGCGCCCCGTCGCTCGCTCGGAACTCCTGGACCGCATCATTAGCAGTGTTGCTTAGTCCAAAAGCCGAAACCCAGATATTCGTACCGTCGAAGACCAGGCTTGCGGCACCCCCCGACGTTGGGAAAGTGCCCAGCAGGGCTCCATCGCTGGGGCGAAGCTTGAGGAGGGCCTTATCGAGACCGACCCAGATGTTTTGCCCGTCGAAAAGCATGGTCAGTGGTCCGTCCTGCACGGGAAAGACTCCGATGATTGCGCCGTCGCTGGGACGAATTTTGTAAATTTTCCTACTATAAACGGCGTCGATCCAGATACTGCTGCCATCGAAAACGAAATCTTCCACCTCATCTGGTATCGGGATGATCGCCAGGATCTCGCCGTCGCTTACGCGTATTTTGGTGAGGTAATTGGTGGGACTCGAATTATTGAAGCTAACGGCCCAGATGTTCGTACCGTCGAATCCGACCGTGGCAGCATGCTGCTTCACGTGCACGGTCGCGAGCACGGCGCCATCGCTGATCCGTAGTTTGGTCACCGTGGAGGCGAAGAAATTCGAGACCCACATGTTCTGGCCGTCGAACACCGGAGCCGAGTCGCCGGTCGCTCCAAAAGTGCCCAGCACCGCGCCGTCGTTGGCGCGCAGCTTGGTCAACGGCCCAAATCCGCTGGCAACCCAGATATTTGCGCCGTCGAAAGACAAACTGCCCGGGTTCGGAGGAACGGCGAAGCTGGTGGCCAGGTTCGCGGTGTACCAATGTAAAATAGCGATTTTTTTCGGGTTCCTCTGGGCGCTCAAACTCACGGCCAGACAGAGGCAGGTACAGCTTAAATGCAACAGACTTGGTCTCATGGGCGGCCTCTGTTACAGCTTGGATACTTTACTGATTCCCGTGTGTGTTACCCAGATATCCGCGCCGTCGAACGCTACGCCACGCGGAGCATTGCCGATGTTCAGAGTCGCAACCAGACTGCCGTCGACTGCGCGCAGTTGGCTCACAGTACTGCTGCCCACGTTCGCCGCCCATATGTTGGTTCCATCAAAGGCGATGCCCTCCGGCCCTGACCCCACGGCAAACGAACCAAGTATGGTGCCATCGCTCGCGCGGAGTTCGGTAACGGTGCCGCTGCCGTTGTTGGTAACCCAGATATTGACGCCGTCAAAAGCAATGTTTTCGGGATTCAGTCCGACACTGAAGGTGCCCAGCACCGTTCCGGTGCTCGCCTGAATTTTGCTGACAGTGCCGCTGCCGTTATTGGCGACCCATATGTTGGTCCCATCGAATGCCAGGCCCCAGGGATTTTTCTGCACCGCGATGTCGACAATACGTGCTCCATCGCTGATGCGGAACTGGCTGACCACGTTGCCGCCGTGAGAGGCGACCCAAATATTGTTGCCGTCGAAGGCTACTCCCAGGGGGCCGCCCTGGGCCGTGTGAAACGTGCCCAACACCACGCCGTCACTGGCGCGCACTTTCGATAGGGTGGAACTGCCGAAGTTTGACACCCAGAGGTTCGCGCCGTCAAACGCGATACCCTGCGGGTGCGTACCGACCGTGAAGGTGCCCAGGACTGTGCCATCCGTGATTTGTAGCCGGGAGATGGTACCCGCATCCCAATTCGTTACCCACATGGTTGCGCCATCGAAGGCTGCCGCGTAAGGACTGCCTGAGATGGCGAAGCTGGTCACCAGGTTCGGAGCCCAGTGCAGGAGCGCGATGTCGTTTACGTTTTCTTGCGCAACCAAAGGCAGCGCGGCCAATACACCGAGTGCTGCAAACCTCATTCTGTGCATGCGGTATCCTCCAAAGACTGTGTTTCTTTGCTCGGACGCACGAGGCGTTCGGCTGACAGACTATATCAAGAAAAGTTGTCGCTCGGAGTAACGTGCTTAGGGCGCGGCTACTGCGCTGTTTTGTCCAGCGGAAATTGGAAATACAGAATTTCCTGCCCTGGCGGCGTAGACCGAAACGGAGCCAGTGTGACCGTCGCACCTGCCGGCGTTGTTGGTGCGGCAATTCCTATTGGCGACGAAGACATAGTAATGTCCTCCTCCTTCGTAATCTACGATTACGGACGAGGGCTGAACTCCGGTGCGATAGTCTAGCTGCCGCGAATTACGAATCAAAATTGCAGCAGCACCGTGACCGAATCACTGCGGAAGTCGGCAGTAGCCAGATCCGGGCGGCCGTCACCGTTAAAATCGCCGGCTGCGATTGCGACCGGCTGCGAGCCGACGACGTAAGCTTTCTGATGCTGCAAGGTACCGTCACCATTGCCGAGCAGAACGGAAAGATAGCCATAAGGCGGGCATGTGGTCGAGCAATACGTATCGGCCACCGCAAGGTCGGGTATGCCGTCGCTATTGAGATCGGCGGCCACCAGCGCGAACGGGTGCAGCCCGGTGGGGTAATCGACATGCGGCGCGAACGTACCGCTGCCAGTGTTCAGCAGAACGGAAACACTGTTCGGCGTGTAGTTCGCAGTAGCAATGTCCAGCTTGCCGTCGCCATTCAGGTCGGTGAGCACGACGGCGCGCGGACTCGCTCCGGTGGGCAGGGTCACAGTTCGGTTTTGCGCCACCAGCACCAGCGAAATGTTGTTCGAGCCGTAGTTGGCGACTGCCAGATCGATGTAGCCATCGCCGTCCAGGTCGCCGGCGGCGACCGAAATGGGCGCGGTTCCGACGGAGTATTCTGCCTGATTCAAGAACGTTCTCTGGCCCTCGTTGTATAGAATCCAGAGGGTATTTTCCGAGTAGTTGGTGACAGCAATGCTCAGCCTGCCGTGGTAATAGGGGAAGTCGCCGACGGCAATGGAACTCGGGCCGGCGCCCACAGGGTAATTCTGGCTTGGCTGGAAGGTGCCGTCACCTTTGCCGAACAGGATGGAAACGTTATTAGAACCGAAGTTGGCGACTGCCAGATCGAGCTTGCCATCGGCGTCCAGATCGGCAACGGCGATGAAGATCGGCTCTACGCCGACCGCGAAATCGCGACGCGGCTGAAACGTGCCGTCGCCGTTGCCTAAGAAGATGGACACCGTGCCGGCGCTGAAGTTGGCGACGGCCATGTCCTGCTTGCCGTCGTGATCGAAGTCGGCGACGGCGACGGCACGTGGGCTAATACCTGCCGGAAGATCATGCCGAGATGCTGAGATGGCGGGTACCGGAATCGCGATTTGAAAGGGAAAGGCGTTGGCAGGCTCGGTTACAGGATTCATGACGGAAATCCAGGCGGTGCCGGCGTGAGCGACGTCGGCCTGGGAGATGAAACCGGTCAGCTGCGTACTGTTGATGAAATTCGTCGGCCGCGGGCTGCCGTTCCACAGGACGATGCTTTGTGATTCGAAGCCTGCGCCGATGACGCTGACGGGCAAGCGCGCGTGACCGGGAGTCACGCTGTCGGGAACCAGCGCGTTGATTTGCGGGGCCGGGCTGGGATATGCCATCCCGCTCAGAGGATAGGTTTGCGGGCCGCCGAGTGTGTTTCCCTGGATGGTCAGTGTTTCCTGAAAACTCCCCGCCTGCATCGGACTGAACGCCACGAAGAATTGGCAATTGGCGCCCGGAGCAAGCACCGGTCCGCACCGATTGGTGACGGGAAAGTTCGGGCTGCTGCTGGCGATAGAACTGATCTTGAGCGGAACGGCGCTGGGATTATAGAGAACGGCAGTTTGCGCAGCGCTGGTCGTTCCGGCTAGCCGGAAATCGAAACTGAAGCCCGGGGGATTAACCGTGACAACCGCCTGGTTCAGGTAAGTGGAAACAATGCCGCTGCCGGAAGCGGCGTTGGCGATGGCTAAATCGGGAAGTCCGTCATCATTGAGATCTGCGGCAATTGCCGATTCCGCAGATTCGGGAAGCAGATTGCCGCCGACCCCGTGCAAACTGCCCTGATAGAAGAGTGGCGCGCGGAACGTGCCGTCGCCATTGCCCAGCAGCACCTGAACTTCGGGAGTGGGGTACGCGGCGATGAGCACGTCGAGCTTGCCATCCTGGTTGATGTCGGCGGTTGAGACAACGGGATTTGCTCCGGCCGCGGTGGCGATGGTGATGGGCGCGGCAAAACTGCCATTGCCGTTGCCTGTCAGGAGCTTGACGCTGTTGTCGACGCCCACGATCAGGTCAAGCCTGCCGTCGCTGTGGAAGTCGCCGCCAGCCACAGAGTCGAGATAGTCCAAAGCTCCCGTTCCGGCTAGGTAGTCGACATGCGGCCTAAAGGCGCCGTTTCCGTTGCCGAGCAAAATGGAGACTGTCCGGTCGGCGCGATTCGCCACGGCGATATCGGGGTTACCGTCATGGTTGAAGTCGGCGACAAAGCTCGACACCGGCAGCTTGCCAACCGCGTAAGCAACCGGCGCACTGAACGTCCCGTCACCCTTACCGAGATGCACCGAAACGGTGCTGCCGGGGTGGGTTGCATCGCCCGCATCGGCAATCACCAGATCGGGCTTGCCGTCTTTGTTGAAGTCGCCCTGCGCGATTGACCGCGGGCCGTAACCGGTCGCATAATCGGCGTGCGGCTTGAGCGTGCCGTCGCCGTTGCCCAGCAGGAGCGAAAAGTTCCCGGGACTGGGAGGGTTGTCATTCGCGACGGCGATGTCCTGCCGGCCGTCGTGGTTGAAGTCGGCACTGACCAGCGACACCGATTCTGTGCCCGCGGCGTAGTCCTTGTGGGGCGCCAGCGCCCCGTTGCCGGGGTTTAGAAAAACCGAGACGCTGCCCGGTCCTCCGTTGGCCGAGTTGACGCTGGCCAAGTCGAGCTTGAGGTCGTCATTAAAATCGGCCGCCACAAGCTGGAGGGGATCATGCACCGTGGTGTAGTCTGTTTGCGGGCTGAAATTGCCAACCCCGTCGCCGATGAGCACGGTCACGGCATCCAGGCCCTGGGTGACGAAGGCCAGATCGGGCCGCCCGTCGTTGTTAAAGTCAGCGCTGGCGATCGACAGCACTTCGCCCGGTCCCGCCGCATAGAAGTTGGGCGCTCCCAGCAGGTAATCGTTTACATTACCGAGCAGCACGGCGAGGCTCTGGCTGCTACCGACCGCAAGATCAAGTAACGGACTGCCCAAATGTCCGCGCAGAATAGCCGGAGCGGGTGCGCCCGGGATGTAATAAACCCTTGGGTCCCCATAGTCGCCTTTGCCGATTGCATATATCAGGTACACACCCGAAGAAGCCGCGGAAGTGCCAGCACCTGTGTAGACTACTTCCCCGCCGCGGCCGATAGCGACAGCGTGGGCTCCGCCGGTATCTCCGAAGGCCACCGGCGGAGCGTACATGTTGTTACCTTTCCCGAACAGCATACTGATGGATTTGGGACTGGCGACCTCATTGGCCACCGCGAGATCCTCAATGCCGTCACCGTTCAGATCGCTGACTACCAACTGCACGGGAGCTATTCCGGCCGCATACTCCCCCGCAGGCTGCAGTGTGCTGTCGTTGTTGATGACGTATACGGAGACGGAGCCGGTGTGCCCGTCGCACCTGCCGTCGTTGTTCGTGCGGCAGTTCTTATTGGCGACCACCAGCTTGTAATATCCTTGTTCCTCAACAACTGCCACAGAAGACGGCTGGACTCCGGTGGGATAGTCGATACGCTGCGACTTCAGTACGAACAGCAGGGACAGGGTGTTGTCGTCCCCATTGGTTACCGCAAGCACGGGCTGGCCGTCGTGTGGTCCATAGAAGACGGCCAGGGATGTCGGATTGCGCCCCACCTTAAAATCCACATGCGGCTTAAAAGTGCCGTCCGGAT
Source organism: uncultured Acidobacteriaceae bacterium (assembly GCA_963842195.1). Lineage (GTDB taxonomy): Bacteria > Acidobacteriota > Terriglobia > Bryobacterales > Bryobacteraceae > Bog-105. The sequence continues at coordinate 137,281 of CAWJFN010000008.1, read as the reverse complement.
TACCATACAGTACGGAGACGGTGCCGTTGGAGTTCGCGGTAGCGATGTCAAAGTCCCCGCCGCCACCCAGGTTGTAGGCGGTTACCAAGGCCACAGGCCCCGGCGCGGTGGGGAACTGCGCCCGCCCGAACAGATACTGCTGAGCCGATAGATTCGCGGCAGAGGCCGCGATCAGACCGCTCAAAAACCCAAGATGCATGAGACGCATACTTACCTCTTACTGGAGAAGAACCGATACTGAGTCGCCGTGGAAGTTTGCGGTGACGATGTCTGGGCGGCCGTCACCGTTGAAATCGCCCGTGGCGATCGCCACCGGCTGCGAGCCCACAACGTAGGCCTTTTGAGGTTGGAACGTTCCGTTGCCGTTGCCGAGAAGCACGGAAGCGTAGCCATAGGATGGGCAACTGGTCGAACAGTAGGCATCTGCTACTGCAAGATCGACCCTGCCGTCGCTGTTGAAATCTCCGGCGACCAGCGCAAACGGATGCAGTCCGGTCGCGTAATCAACATGTGGTTGGAACGTGGCGTTGCCAGTGTTCAGCAGAACGGAGACAGTATTGGGCGTGTAGTTCGCGGTAGCAATGTCCAGCTTGCCGTCGCCATTCAGGTCGGTGATCACGAGGGCGCGCGGACTCTCTCCGGTGGGCAGGGTCGTCACAGTTATGAAGGGATACGGGTTTGTCAGCAACAGCGAAATGTTGTTTGAGCCGTAGTTGGCGACTGCTAGATCGATGTAGCCATCGCCGTTCAGGTCGCCGGCGGCAACCGAAATGGGCGCGGTTCCGACCGGGTAGTCGCCATCATTCGCGAACGTGCCCTGGCCCTCGCCGACCAGAATCGAGAGGCTGTTTGCCGAATAGTTGGCGACGGCAAGGTCCATCCTGCCTTCATGGTCGAAATCGCCGACTGCAATGGAACTCGGACCGGCGCCCACGGGGTAATTCTGGCCTGGCTGGAAGGTTCCGTCGCCTTTGCCGAACAGGATGGAAACGTTGTTAGAACCGAAGTTGGCCACTGCCAGATCGAGCTTGCCATCGGCGTCCAGATCGGCAACAGCGATGAAGATTGGCTTGACGCCGACCGCGAAATCGCGACGCGCCTGGAAGGTTCCGTCACCGTTGCCTAAGAAGATGGAGACTGTGCCGGCGCTGAAGTTGGCAACGGCCATGTCTTGGTTGCCATCGTGATTGAAATCGGCGACAGCGACGGCGCGCGGGTTAATGCCCGCCGGAACATCCTGCCGCGATGGTGCGATGGCGGGTACCGGGAACGCGATTTGAAAGGGCACGGCGTTCGACGGCTCAGTTACAGGATTCACCACGGAAATCCAGGCGGTGCCAGCATGAGCGACATCGGCTTGGGAGATGAAACCGGTCACGTGCGTGGCGTTAATGAAATTCGTTGGCCGGGGGCTGCCGTTCCAGAACACGACACTTTGGTATTCGAAGCCTGAGCCGATGATGCTGACGGGCAAGCGCGCGTGACCGGGAGCCACGCTGTCGGGAACCAGCGCGTTGATTTGCGCCACCGGGCTAGCATAAGCCTCCCCGTACAGAAGATAGGTCTGCGGGCCGCCGAGTGTGTTTCCCTGGATGGTCAGTGTGTCCTGAAAACTTCCCGCCTTCATCGGGCTGAACGTTACTGAGATTGTGCAATTCGCGCCCGGTGCAAGCACCGATCCGCAGTTATTGGTGGAGGAAAAGTTCTGGCTGCTGGTGGCGATAGAACTGATCTTCAGGGGAACGGCGCTGGGATTGGAGAGAACGGATGTTTGCGCAGCGCTGCTGGTTCCGGCTAGGATGTTTTCGAAACCGGAGCCGGAGCCCGCGACAACCGCCTGGTTCAGGTAAGTGGAAACAATGCCGCTGCCGCTGGCGGCATTGGCGATGGCTAGCTCGGGAAGGCCGTCATCATTGAGATCTGCGGCAATTGCCGATTCCGCAGATTCGGGAAGCAAATTGCCGCCGACCCCGTGCAAACTGCCCTGATAGTAGAGTGGCGCGCGGAACGTGCCGTCGCCGTTGCCTAGCAGCACCTGAACTTCGGGAGTGGGGTACGCGGCGATGAGCACGTCGAGCTTGCCATCCTGGTTGATATCGGCGGTTGAGACAACGGGATTTGCTCCGGCCGCAGTGGCGATGGTGATGGGCGCGGCAAAGCTGCCATTGCCGTTGCCTGGCAGGAGCTTGACGCTGTTATCGACGCCCACGATCAAATCGATACGGCCGTCGCCGTGGAAGTCGCCGCCAGCCACAGAGTCGAGATAGTCCAAAGCTCCGGTTCCGGCTGGGTAGTCGACATGCGGCTTAAAGGCGCCGTTTCCGCTGCCGAGCAAGATGGAGACTGTCCGGTCGGCGCGATTCGCCACCGCGATATCGAGGTTACCGTCATGGTTGAAGTCGGCGACAAAGCTCGACACCGGCAGCTTGCCGACCGCGTAAGCAACCGGCGCACTGAACGTCCCGTCACCCTTACCGAGATGCACGGAAACGGTGCTGCCGGGGTGGGTTGCATCGCCCGCATCCGCGATCACCAGATCGGGCTTGCCGTCTTTGTTGAAATCGCCCTGGGAGACTGACCGCGGGCCGTAACCGGTCGCATAATCGGCGTGCGGCTTCAGTGTGCCGTCGCCATTGCCCAGCAGCAGCGAAAAGTTCCCGGGACTGGGAGGGTTGTCATTCGCGACCGCAATGTCTTCGCGGCCGTCGTGGTTGAAGTCGGCACTGGCCAGCGACGCCGACCCCTTGCCGGCGGCGTAGTCTTTGTGGGGCTCGAGAGCGCCGTTCCCGGCGTTCAGAAATACGGAGACGCTGCCCGGTCCTCCGTCGGCCGAGTTGACACTGGCCAGGTCGAGCTTGAGGTCGTCATTAAAGTCGGCCGCAACCAACTGGATGGGATCATGCAGCGTGGTGTAGTCTGCTTGCGGGCTGAAATTTCCGGCGCCGTCGCCGACGAGCACCGTCACGGCATCCAGGCCCTGGGTGACGAAGGCCAGATCGCGACCGCGGTAGTGGCCGAAATCACCGCTCACGATCGACAGCACTTCGCCCGGTCCTGCCGCATAGAAGCTGGGCGCTCCCAGCAGGTAATCGTTTACATTGCCGAGCAGCACGGCGAGGCCCTGGCCGCTACCGACCGCAAGATCGAGTAACGGACTGCCCAAATATCCGCGCAGAATAGCCGGAGCGGGTGCGCCCGGGATGTGATAAACCCTTGGGTCCGTATAGTTGCCTTTGCCGATTGCATATATCAGGTACACACCCGAAGAAGCCGCGGAAGTGCCAGCACCTGTGTAGACTACTTCCCCGTCGCGGCCGATAGCGACAGCATGGGCTCCGCCGGTATCTCCGAAGGCCACCGGCGGAGCGTACATGTTGTTACCTTTCCCGAACAGCATACTGATGGATTTAGGGCTGGCGACCTCATTGGCCACCGCGAGATCCTCAATGCCGTCAGCATTCAGATCGCTGACTACCAACTGCACGGGAGCTATTCCGGCCGCATACTCCCCCGCAGGCTGCAGTGTGCTGTCGTCGTTGATGACGTATACGGAGACGGAGCCGGTGTGCCCGTCGCACCTGCCGTCGTTGTTCGTGCGGCAGTTCTTATTGGCGACCACCAGCTTGTAATATCCTTGTTCCTCAACAACTGCCACAGAAGACGGCTGGACTCCGGTGGGATAGTCGATACGCTGCGACTTAAGGAGGAACACCAGCGAGACGGTGTCGTCGTCACCATTTGTCACCGCAAGCACGGGCTGGCCGTCGTGTGGTCCATAGAAGACGGCGAGGGACGTGGGATTGTGTCCTGCCTGGAAATCGACATGCGGTTTGAAGGTGCCGTCCGGATTGCCATACAGTACGGACACCGTGCCGTTCGAGTTGGCGGTTGCAATATCCGTATAAAAATCACCATCGAAATTGCCGGTTACCAAGGCCACAGGTCCCGGCGCGGTGGGGAACTGCGCCCGCCCGAACAGATACTGCTGAGCCGATAGATTCGCGGCAGAGGCCGCGATCAGACCGCTCAAAAACCCAAGATGCATGAGACGCATACTTACCTCTTACTGGAGAAGAACCGATACGGAGTTGCCGTGGAAGTTTGCGGTGACGATGTCTGGGCGGCCGTCACCGTTGAAATCGCCCGTGGCGATCGCCACCGGCTGCGACCCCACGACGTAAGCTTTTTGAGGCTGGAATGTTCCGTTGCCGTTGCCGAGAAGCACGGAAGCGTAGCCATACGATGGACAACTGGTGGAGCAGTACGTATCTGCTACTGCAAGATCCACCCTGCCGTCGCCGTTGAAGTCTCCGGCGACCAACGCAAACGGATGCAGTCCGGTCGCGTAATCAACGTGCGGCTGGAACGTGGCATTCCCGTTATTCAACAGGATGGAGACGGTATTCGGCGTGTAATTAACCGTGATCACGTCCGGCTTGCCGTCATTGTTGACATCCTCGAGCAATACTCCACGGGGTGAGACTCCGGTCGGAAGAGGTGTTTCGGTCCTGAAGACATGATTCTCGCTTCCGAGCAGCAGCGAAACGTTGTTCGATCCGTAGTTGGCAACGACGATGTCGAGAAAGTCATCGCCGTTTACGTCCGCAACAGCAACAGAAAGCGGCTCGGTTCCGACGGCGTAATCGGTCGGATCCGAGAAAGCGCCCTCGGCGCTGCCCTGCAAAATGGAAACCGTGTTTGAGGAGTAATTGCTAACGGCAAGGTCAAGATAACCGAATTGGTCGAAATCGCCGACCGCAATCGAAGTGGGACCGGAACCGGTGCGGTAGTTCTGACTCGGTTGGAAAGTCCCGTCGCCTTTGCCCAGCAGAATCGACACGTTGTTCGAACCGAAGTTGGCGACAGCGAGGTCCAGTTTCCCGTCAGAATTGAAATCGGCCGCAACGACGAAGATTGGCTCGGTTCCGACCGCGTAATCCTGGTGCGCCTGGAACGTACCATCACCGTTGCCAAGGAGAATGGAAACCGTTCCGGCACTGAAGTTGGCGACAGCCATATCCTGCTTACCGTCGTGATTGAAATCGCCGACAGCGACCGAGCGAGGGCTTGCGCCGGTCACCGCATCGCGGCGCAAGGGCGAAATGGTTGTGATTGGTGTTGCGATCTCAAACGGCACGCTGTTGGACGGTTCCGTAACCGGGTTCATCACCGAAATCCAGGCCGTTCCTGCATGTGCGATGTCCGCGGCGGAAATGGCAGCGGTCAATTGAGTCACGCTTACGACATGCGTTGCCCGAGGGCTGCCGTTCCAAAGGACCACGGCTTGCGGCGCGAATCCCTCACCATTGACAGTCAGCGTGAATGCCGGTCCGCCTGGCGTGGCACTGCCGGGAATCACTGGCGCGTTGATTTCTGCTACAGGGCTGGCATACGCGTTCCCATCAACGGGTATGATCTGCGGTCCGCCGATGGCATTGTCCTGAATCGTGACCGTGCCCTGGAATGAGCCGGCGCTCGGTGGGCTGAAGACAATCGACACGGTACAGTTCGCGCCAGGTCCGAGAGCAGTCGGGCAATTGCTTGTTGCGATAAAGGGCTGTGTGGCCGTGATGGCGCTGATCTTCAGCGGAACTGCGCTCGGGTTGCTTAACTGAACCGTCTGCGGGCTGGTTGTGGTGCCGGCGCGTTCGGTGGGAAAGACGTCCACAAACTTTGCCGGCGGATACAGCGCAGCTACCGGCGTGTTCAGATAAACGGAAACGATGCCGGTCGTGGCCGCATTGGCAACGGCCATGTCCGGATGGCCGTCTCCATTGAGATCGGCCGCAATCGCCGAGTCGACAGACTGACTCAAGAAGAAGTTACCGGTTCCGTACAAACTGCCTTGATAGTAGAGAGGTGGCTGGAATGTGCCGTTGCCGTTGCCGAGCAGAACAATGCATTCCGGGCTCACATATTCGGCGAGGATCAGATCGAGTTTTCCGTCGCCGTTCAAATCGCCGGTCGCAAGTTGCTGCGCGTAACCAACGCCGGGATTCGCTATTGTCACCGGCGCGCCGAAAGTGCCGTCGCCGCGCCCCACCAGAAGTCGCACCACACCATCGTCGCCGCTCACAACCAGGTCAAGCCTGCCGTCGTCGTTGAAATCGCCGCCGACAATCGAATCCAGCAGGGCGCTTCCCGCCGGATAGTCGATGTGCGAGCGGAACGTGCCGTTGCCGTTCCCGAGCAGGATGGAAACGGTTTTGTCGAGCCGATTCGCTACCGCGATATCCGGATTCCCATCTCCGTTAAAGTCGCCGACAAACGTAGACACCGGAAGCTTGCCCACCGGATAGGAGACTGGGCCATTGAACGTTCCATCGCCTTTCCCGAGATGGACAGAAACCGTGCTGCCGATGTTGATGGCATCGCCTGCGTCTGCGATCACAAGGTCGGGTTTGCCGTCTTTGTTGAAGTCCCCCGTTGAGATCCAGCGCGGTCCGTATCCGGTCGGATAATCGGCGTGCGGCTTGAACGTGCCGTCGCCGTTGCCCAAAAGAACTGAAAAATTACCTGGATTAGGAATATCGTCGTTCGCAATGGCCAGGTCTTCTCTGCCGTCGTGATTGAAGTCGCCGCTCACGAGCGACACAGATTCCTTGCCTGCGGCGTAGTTGACAGGAGGTGAAAACAATCCGTTGTCGCTATTCAAGAAGACAGATGCTGTGCCCGGACCGCCGTTAACCTCGTTGACGCTGGCGAGATCCAGCTTGAGATCGTCATTGAAATCGGCGGCAATGATCTGAATCGGATCCTGTACAGTCGTGTAATCCGCCTGCGGGCTGAAATGTCCAGCACCGTCTCCGATGAGCACCGTGACCGCATCCACTCCCTGCGCGACGAATGCGAGATCGGGCCGGCCATCGCCGTTGAAGTCGGCGCTGACAATGGATTCCACTTCGCCCGGCCCTCCACCGTAGTAGGAGGGCGCTGCGAGCAGCCCATTGCTCGGATTGCCGAGCAGGACCGCAAGGCTTTCGTAGGTGCCGGCAGCGATGTCCACCCCCGGATTGCCTAGATTGGCGGCCAGAATCGCTGGAGCAGCTCCGCCTTGAATGTTGTACTCCCTGGGCGTCGAGAAGTCGCCCTTTCCGTTTCCAAACATCAGGTACACACCCGCGGCACTTCCTGACGTACCAACTCCCGTGTAGGCTACTTCCTCCGCCTGAGCTATGGCAATGGATCGCGCTCCGCCGGTATCTCCGAAAGCCACGGGCGGGCGGAACGTACCGTCGCCATTGCCGAACAACATGCTGACGGACTTCGGACTGGCGACCTCATTGGCTACGGCGATATCGGAATACGAATCGCCATTCAGTTCGCCGACGGCCACCTGGACGGGAGCTATCCCGGCCGGGTATTCCACGGGAGGCTGGAGCGTGCCGTCACTGTTGATTGTGTATATAGAAACGGAGCCGGTGTGCCCGTCGCATCTGCCGTCAGTGTTGGTAGGGCAGTTCTTATTGGCAACGATCAGGCTGAAGTGTCCTTGCTGCAGAACCGCAACGGTGACGGAGGACGGTTCGACTCCGGTTGGGTAGTCCGTGCGCTGCGTAGTGCCGGCGAACAGCATCGAGACCGTGTTGTCGTCCCCATTCGTAACGGCAAATACAGGCTGCCCATCGTGCTGGCGAAAGAACATGGCGATCGAGGTCGGCCCGTGCCCGACGGGGTAATCGGCATGCGGCGCAAAGGTGCCGTCCGCTTTGCCGGCCAGGAAGGAGACCGTGCCGTTAGCGTTCGCCGTGGCGATGTTGGGCAGGATGTTGGGCCCGAGGCCACTATAGTAAGTGACCAGCCCCACCGGGCCGGCTCCGGTAGGAAACTGCGCCCGGCCGAACAGATATTGCTGCGCAGATAAATGCGCCGCTGAAGCCCCGATCAGACCGCATAAGCAGCCCAGGTGGACGAAACGCATAATTTACCTCCTACTGCAAGAGAACCGATACCGAGTTGCCGCGGAAGTTTGCCGTTGCAAGATCCGGGCGGCCATCACCGTTGAAGTCGCCTACTGCGATCGCCACCGGCTGCGAACCCACGACAAAAGCTTTTTGCGGCTGGAATGTTCCGTTGCCGTTGCCGAGAAGCACGGAAGCATAGCCATATGATGGACAACTAGTTGAACAGTACGTGTCGGCTACCGCGATATCGATCTTGCCATCGTCGTTGAAGTCGCCGGCTACCAGCGCAAATGGATGCAGGCCGGTGGCGTAATCGTGGCGCGCCTCTAAGCCGCCCAGGCCGGTACCAAGCAGCACCGAAACCGTATTCGGCGTGTAGTTCACGGTGGCTACGTCGAGCTTGCCGTCATTGTTCAAATCGGCAATGATCAGCCCGCGCGGCGTCACACCAGTTGAGTAGGTGTGTTGCGGCAGGAATTTGAAGCCGAGTGCGCCGCTTTCGGCGATCAGAACGGAAACCGTGTTGGAGCCGTAGTTCGCCACTGCCAGATCGGGCAGCCCGTCGCCGTTTAGATCGCCCGCGGCAACCGTGAGCGGCGACGTGCCAACCGCGTAATCAACACGCCCCGAGAAGTAGCCATTGCCGGATCCGAGCAGGACGGTAACGGTGTTCGCACCGTAGTTGGTAATGGCCAGGTCCAGCTGGCCGTTCAATTGGAAGTCGCCGACGGCGACCGAACTGGGATTGGCTCCGGTGGCGTAATCGATGTGAGTCTGAAAGGCGCCATCGCCGTTGCCAAGCAGGATCGAGACCGTGTTGGACCCGAAGTTCGCAACTGCCAGATCGAGCTTGCCAGCGTTATTCAGGTCGCCCGCCGCCACGAAGACAGGCTGCGTTCCGACTGCATAATCGCGATGCGGCTGGAAGGTGCCGTCGCCGTTGCCGAGCAGAATGGAAACAGTTCCGGCGTTGAAGTTCGCGACCGCCATGTCCTGCTTGCCGTCGTGATTGAAATCGCCCACGGCAATAGCGCGCGGGCTGAGTCCCGTAGGAACATCGCGTCGTGCCAGCGTCACAGTGGGAATAGGAGAAGCGATCTCAAAAGGATCACTGTTGGAAAGCTCGGTCAACGGATTCGCGACCGAGATCCAGGCCGTGCCGGCACGGGCGATGTCCGATGCAGGAACCGCAGCCGTCAGTTGCGTCACGCTGATGAACTTGGTCACCAGAGGAGTGGCGTTCCACAAAATGACGGCTTGCGGCGCGAAGCCTTCACCGCGTACAGTCAGGGTTAAGGCGGGTCCACCGGGGACGGCGCTTTCGGGCATCAAGGGAGAGTCGACTTGCGGTATGGGACTCTCAAACGCCGAGCCCGACAGCGATATCGAAGCGGAGCGGCCAGGGAAGTTGCCTTCGATGGTGAGCGTACCGGTCGAAGCCGAAACGTTCTGCGGCGCGAAAGCTACCAGCAGCGTGCAGCTCGAGCCCGGCGCAACGTGCGACCCGCAGTCATTCGTCACGACGAAGTTCTGGCTGACGCTGACGGTGATGTTCAGTTGCACCGCGCTCGGGTTGTTCAGGTGAACTGGCTGCGGGGGGCTGGTGGTGCCGACTCTCTGAGGGCCGAAGCCTATGTTCGACGGTGATATTGAGACCAGCGGCAGATTCAGATAGACGGAGACCTGGTCGCTGGTGGCCGTATTTGCAACCGCGATGTCGAGGTTTCCGCTGCCGCTGAAATCGGCCAGCGCGGTCCAAGTGGCGGCGGCGGGCGAGAAGACAACGTCCTCGGAACTTCCTTGGGTCCCGCGCAGAGTGCCCAGGTAAGCCAGCGGCGCTTGAAAGGTACCGTCGCCGTTGCCGAGCAGAACCGCGATCTCGGGATTTGGATCGTAGGCGACGACCAGGTCTAGCTTACCGTCAGCGTTGATGTCGCCCACGGAAATCTGCGCGGCGGGTCTGAAGGAACCAATCAGCACCGGCGCTTCGAAGGTGCCGTCTTCGTGCCCTTTCAGGAACTTGATGCCCTGGTCTTCGGCGACGATCAGATCGAGCTTGCCGTCGCCGGTGAAGTCGCCGCCCGTCACCGAATTCAGATATTCGAGCGGCGCGGTTCCGGCCGGGTAATCGACAGGCGGGCGGAAGGTACCGTTGCCGTTGCCAAGCAAAATGGATACCGTCTTCCCGAGGCGATTCGCGACTGCGATATCCGGATTGCCGTCGCCGTTGAAATCGCCTACAAACGCTGAGATTGGACCATTTCCTACCTGGTAAGAAACCGGCCCGTTGAACGTGCCGTCTGCTTTGCCGAGCTGCACGGCCACGGCAGCCTGCGGCGTCTGCATGCGGTTTACGAATACCAGGTCCGGGTTGCCGTCCTTGTTGAAATCCCCGGAGGTGACGTAAGATTCACCGAGAATGGTCGGGTAGTCCGTGGGCGCTTGCAACGTGCCATTACCGTTGCCGAGGAAGACGGAAAAATTTCCTGCATTCGGCGTTTTGGTGTTGGTATCGGCAACCACGATATCGACTTTGCCATCGCGGTTGAAATCGCCGCTTACGAGCGAGATCGCGCCTTGGTCGGCGGCGTAATTGTCAGCACCCGAAAACAGATCGCGTCCCTGATTCAGCGCAGCGGGGCCTTGATTTAGGAAGACCGAGAGGGTGCCGGGACCGCCGTTGATTTCATTGGCAGTAGCGAGATCGGGCTTGTGGTCGCCGTTGAAGTCGCCGACAGCGATGGATTCGACCTGCGCAGAAGGATCGACCGAACCCGCGTAATACCGCGTCGCCTGATAGGCGCCGCTGCCATTCCCCGTGAGCACCGCCAGCCTGCCGTTGATGCCCGCTATGAGGTCGGGCCAGATGTTTCCAGTCTCGACACCCCGTGGCGAGACCAGCGCGGCGGGGGTCCAGACGTTACCGGCGAGGCGCACCGAGGTAGCAGGCGTGTACAGGGTATTGTCAGTTCCGAGATAGCCGACCTCCAAGCTTTCGCTTTGATAGAAATCCGCGATGGTGACGGCGAACGCCCCCACGCTGTTGCCGTAAGGAACCGATTTCGCGCCTGGGCCGTATCCGTTCAGGATGGTTACCGACTTGGGACTTGGGATGGCATTCGCCACTGCGAATTCGGCTCCGCCGTTACCGGCGAGATCGCCGACTGCGACCTGAACCGGCGATAGTCCTGCCGGGGTCTCTACCGGCGCTTGCAGCGTGCCGTCGCCATTGCCTATGTAAACGGAGATGGAACCGGTGTGGCCATCGCACTTGCCATCCAGATTCGTGCGGCAATTCTGATTCGTGACCACCAGGTTCAAGTTACCGTGCAGCATGAATGGCGCGGCAGCGACGAACGACGGCTGTTCTCCGGTCGGATAATTGACCGCCGGCTGAAAGCTGCCGTCGCGATTGCCGATCAGGACGGAAAGCGTGTTGTCGCCGCTGTTGGTGACGAAAAGGTCGATAAAGCCGGCATCGCTAAGGTAGCCCGCAGCGATCGATGTCGGGGCGTGTCCTACGGGGTAATTCGTAGGTGGGAAGAACGTGCCGTCTCCCTTTCCCTGGAGAATCGAGACCGTACCGTTAGCATTCGCTGTGGCAATGTCGAGAACCCCGTTACCGTTGAAGTCGAATGCAACAAGGGCGACAGGGCCGACGCCAGCCGGGAACTGCGCGCGGCTGAAAAGATATTGCGCGTGCAGGTTGGCAGCCGCAAAGACAAGCAGGCCACGTAAGAGCCCGCCACGAGGCGATCGCAAACATTGCGAATACATGGCAACAATATGTTAGTCGAAATCGATGAGCAGCGCGAGCCTGCAGTCTTGTCAGCTAGTGAGGGCCGGCACCGGAACGCGCGAGCTATAAAACGGCGACACTTTTATCGCTTCGGACACGCATCAGTTTCACGTTTGTCGGCCGCGATGTCCCCGTTTCCTATTCGGGGCTCGACTCCGGCACTTCCCGAAACAACGCGGAGGAGTGCGGGATCAGGTCATAGAATTGCCCGGGCGCAGTCGTAACGGGCTCTGAGCACATCGGGTCGCGAGTGTCGATCACCAGTTCCCATATGCCGCCGGCACTGGTTGGCGGCATGTAAAACTGGATGCTCTCGTGGTGCGGGTTCAGGCAGAGCATAAACGTTTGATCGGTAATAGGCTCTCCATATCGATCGACATCACCCAGCGTTCTTCCCGAGATGCGCATGGCCAGACACCGAACCCATCCCGCGTCCCACTCGTCCTCACTCATCTCCTGGCCATCGGGCCGGTACCAGCAGATGTCCTTTACCTCTAAACCGTCCACGTGCGACTTCCCTGCCTTGGACGGGCTAATCGGGCGGTCCTGATAGAATTTGCGCCGCCGGAAATTCGGGTGAGCTTTTCGCAGCTTGATTAGATTCGTGGTGAACTCGAGTAGAGCCTTCTTGCGGTCGTCGAGATCCCAGTTGGTCCAACTGATCTGGTTGTCTTGCGCATAGCCGTTGTTGTTGCCGTTCTGTGTTCGGCCCACCTCATCGCCGCCGCAGATCATCGGCACGCCCTGCGAACACAGTAAGGTAACCAGCAGATTCCGCTTCTGGCGTTCTCGCAGCTCTACAATGCCCGGGTCGTCTGTGACACCCTCGACTCCATGGTTCCAGGAGTTGTTGTCGTTGGCGCCATCGCGATTTTCTTCCCCATTCGCCTCGTTGTGTTTGTCGTTGTAACTGACCAAATCTTGCAACGTGAAGCCATCGTGCGCGGTGATGAAGTTAATGCTGGCTGAGGGACGGCGCCCATCGCGCTGGTAGAGGTCGCTGCTGCCGGTGAGACGATAGCCGAGCTCGGCGAGCTGGCCGTCGTCGCCTTTCCAATAGCGCCGCACCACATCGCGATATTTGCCGTTCCATTCAGCCCATAAAGCAGGGAAACGGCCTACCTGATATCCGCCCTCGCCCACATCCCACGGTTCGGCGATGAGCTTCACTTTGGAGAGGACTGGATCCTGGTTGATAACGTCGAAGAACGCCGACAGCCGGTCGACATCGTGTAATTCGCGAGCGAGTGCCGCGGCAAGGTCGAAACGGAAGCCGTCCACGTGCATATCCAGCACCCAGTACCGGAGGCTATCCATCACGAGTTTCAAAACCTGCGGGTGACGCATGTTGAGCGTGTTTCCCGTGCCCGTGTAGTCCATGCAGTAGCGTGGATTGTCGGGCGTCAGGCGGTAATAGGTTGAGTTATCGATACCGCGGAAACTAAGCGTCGGCCCCATGGGGCTACCTTCAGAGGTGTGATTGTAGACAACGTCGAGAATCACCTCGATGCCTGCGCGATGCAGCTCGCGGACCATGGCTTTGAATTCGCCGATCTGCTGGCCTCGGTCACCTGCACTCGAATAACGTGCGTCCGGCGCGAAGAAATTCGTCGTGTTGTAGCCCCAGTAGTTGCGAAGTCCGATGTCGATCAAATGCTTATCATCTAGAAAATCGTGAATAGGCATCAGTTCCACCGCTGTGATTCCGAGTTTTTTGAGGTAATCGATCGCCGGCGGCGATGCCAGTCCAGCGTAGGTTCCCCTCAATGTGTCCGGTACTTCGCGATTGAGGGCGGTGAATCCTTTCACGTGAAGTTCATAGATGACTGAATCGTGCAGCGCGATCTCGGGCATGCGGTCGTTTTGCCAATCGAAGTGCGAAGTGGTGACCACTCCTTTCGGAACTCCAGGTGAATCGTCTTGCGTGTCCAGGCTTAAGTCTTGCTCGGGATTCCCCAGTTGGTAACCAAACACCGGATAATCCCAGTTCACCTTTCCGGCCAACGCTTTCGCGTATGGATCAATCAGTAGTTTGGCTGGGTTGAAACGTTGGCCGTTTTGGGGCTCGTACGGACCGTACACCCGGTACCCGTAGAGCTGACCGATGGTGATACCCGGAAGGTAGCCGTGCCAGACGAAACCCGTGCATTCGGGCAATTCAATATGTTCTGCTTTATCCGAATCGGCCTCATCGAAGAGGCAGAGCTCCACTTTATTTGCGTTTTCCGAATAGAGCGCAAAATTTACGCCTGTACCATCCCAGGTGGCGCCCTGTGGATACGGGTTGCCGGGCAATACTTTTCCCATGTGTTGTCTGGTTCCCTCTTTGAGTGCGGCTCATTTTGAGCCGCTATGACCAAGATGCGAAAAGTTGTGCTTTGTTTCCAGAGAGTTAAGCCCAGGGTTCGTGCGACCCGGCCCGCATTTCAGAAACTGCCTCCCGAATCCGTGTAGCGCTTCTGACGCCCTGGGAATCCAACTGGCTGGAGCCGGTACTTTGCAAGGCGCCAGGAGTGGTCAATTGACAACGATTCAGGCATTGGACCGTGCGGAAGAGTTGCGCATCATTATCTCCGGAAGCTTTGGAGGCGAAAGCGTGCCGCAGGTTGCGCACACCTGGCACTCAGCGCTGAAGGACGGGCTGCAGAGGCGTGTGACCGTCGATATTTCGGCGCTGACCGGCTACGACGCGGGCGGCCGCAAACTGCTACGCGACATGCATCACCACGGAGTAGTGTTTGCGGCGGCGACACCAACGTCGCTGGTGTTCTTGAGCGAGATCTCTGCCCCGCGCCGACGCGCGGTTACCATTATGCCGGAAGCAACACCCGAGCGAGTCCCGCCTGCCTCAGTGGCGCAGCCTGCGCAGAAGCCGATCCCGATCGCCCGGGGTGCCGCTCGCGGTCGAAAATAAAGGGGACAGGCTTTTCTTTCATCCCTCTGTAATAATCGTGCCGATCCTCCGTCTTTAGTGCCGACAAGCGCAAAGGACACGGACGCGTGCCGCCAGCCGGGAGAGGAACTCGCCAGATCTTAGGGCGGCGCGCTCGATCCCGTGGCCGTTTTGCGCGAACTGCTCAAAGGACAGGAGGCAACCCTGCAACTGGCGACGAGAGAGGGTACGGTTTCTACGCACACACCGGAATTCAGCCGGGTTTTCGAGGAATGCCACGGTCTGGTATTCCGGACGGCGTATCGAATTATCGGCAATGCGGCGGATGCCGAAGATGTATTGCAGACCATTTTCCTGCGTATGCTGCGCAGAGGTTCGGCTGTTCCGGCAGTTGAGAAACAGGAAAGCTATCTCCGGCGGGCCGCCGTTAACGCATCTCTCGATCTGCTACGAACCCGGCAATCCGAATCGCGAGTGCCGCTGAACGAAGTCGCGGCAAAGGATCAAGGTTCCATGCCCGACCTGCGGGATTGTCTGCGCCGGGCGTTTGTGCGTCTGAGCCCGCGCTCTGCCGAAATCTTCGCGCTTCGCTATATCGAGGATTTCACAAACCAGCAGATTGCCGAGGCCATGAATATGTCGCAGGTTCTGGTGGCGGTCACGCTTCACCGCGCGCGCCGCCAGTTGCAAAAGGAAATTCGATCGTACTTTGGAGGCCGGTTATGAGTCAACGCGAATTGGACCAGGCGCTCGCCGCGATGCGCGAGGAGCATGCTGACGACAAGATGGTGCGCGATGCAGCAGGACGAGTTTTTAGAACTCTTTTCAACAGTTCCTACCTGCCCGATTCGGTAGACCGCATTCGCGGCTGTTCCGATTTTCAGGCGCTGATCCCCGCGTACCTGGGCGGCGGGCTGACCCCGGCGCGAGCTTTGCTGGTGCGAGATCACACGTTGCAGTGTGTGGCCTGCCGCCGCGTTCTCGAGCAGGCTCAAGGCCGCGAGCCCGAGGTGATTCACGCAGCGGGAGCAGCGGCCGCGGTCAGGCCGGGTAAACGCATTCCGGTTATGGCGTGGGCAATGGCCGCGACGCTTGTCGTGGGCATCGCGGTGGGACTCATCAGCGCTCGATACGGGCTTCTGCCGGGTCAAAATACTCTTCGAGCAACGGTTTCCAGCGTGGAAGGCACTCTGTACCGCGTCTCCGATGTCGGCTCGGCCTTGATCAAGGCCGGCGCGGCCATCAGAAACGCGGACGAGATTCGTACCGCGAGCGGATCGCGCGCGATCTTGCGGCTGATCGGAGGCGCGGAGGTGGAGATTGGAGAGCGTTCCGACGTTTCCGTTTCCCGCGGATGGCAAGGCACGACAATCAATCTGGAACAAGGGCGGGTCATTGTGCAAGCACTGCAGCCGCAGGCGGGAAGGGTATACGTTTCTGGCGGCGGCGTCCTGGTGCCGGTCAACAATACTGTTGTCGCGATAGATCGAGGCACGAAGGGCGCGCGCGTCGCGGTTGCGAAGGGCTCGGCATCGGTCGAAGCGGGCCAAAATCGATTCCCGCTGACGGCCGGTCAGCAGATGGCGACCAATGGTCTCGAGAGCGTGCCCATCGCCTCCGAGTTCGCCTGGAGCAGGAACGCAGATACGTACGTCGCACTGCTGGGTGAGTTGTCAACGCTCCAGAAGCAGCTGGAAAACATTCCATCACCGGGTCTGCGCTATTCATCCAATCTGGCAAAATATGTTCCCGAAAATGCCGTACTCTATGCTGCCATCCCGAATCTGGGCGGAACAATCACCGAAGCAAAGCGCATCTTCGACGAGCGCCTGGCCGAGAGCGATGTGCTTCGCAACTGGTGGGGACAGCGAGCGGCCTCGCACAGCGCAGATTTTGACCGGATGATCGCTCAGATCTCCTCCGTCAGTAAATATCTTGGAGACGAGATTGTCGTATCGATGGCACGCGCCGGTGGCAATTTTGGCGAGCCGGTATTGCTCGCTGACGTCCGGTATCCGGGATTAGCGGACTACCTCCAGCAAAACCTGCCGGAGCCGGCCGGTGTTCAAGTTATTCGCGCCGTTTCGGATCTGCCGAAGGGCACCACCGGGCGGCTGTTCGTCTCCGTGGCGAGCAATGTCGTGGTCGCGTCCGTCGATCCGGCCGAAATGAGGCGCACGCTGCTCTTGATGCAGAATGCGGCGCCCGAAACGTTCACCAAAACACCCTTCTACGCAAAGATTGCGAAATCGTACGCTGCCGGAGCGGGATACCTTTTCGCCGTTGACCTGGAACAAATCATCGGAAGATCCGTAAAAGACTCTAAGGAACAGGGCCTACCGGGAGTGGACAATGCGCAATACCTGGTGCTGGAGCGGCGCGACACTGGTTCTGCAACCGATACGCGCGCCTCGCTCTCATTCAGCAGCGCTCGTCAGGGCATCGCGTCCTGGTTGGGCGCGCCCGGTCCGATGGGGTCGCTGGACTTCGTATCGCCCGATGCCAGTGTCGCAGTTTCCCTAGTGATGAAGAGCCCGCGGCGGATTATCGAAGAAATGATGGCGTTCGTTACGCAAAATGACGCAGGTGCTTCACGGGGATTGAACGAATTTGAATCTCGGGCGGGTGTGAATCTGCTCGATGACATCGCCGCTCCGTTTGGCAATGACGCGACGTTCGCGATCGACGGGCCGCTGTTGCCAATCCCGTCCTGGAAGCTCATCGCCGAAGTAAATGACCCAGGCCGGCTGCAGCAGACGGTGACGACATTGGCCGATCGCTTCAACGATGATCCGGCAAATGCGGACGCGAAACTGCACAGCGGAAGCGAGCAGATCAATTCACGAACGTTCTACTGGCTGCGCAGCGACAAAGCGCCCGGACTGAGCGCGTACTACACGTTCGTCGATGGCTATCTTTTGGTGAGTGCCAGCGAAGCCAATCTGGTGCAAGCCATTCAGAACCGCACAACGGGGTACACACTGGCGAGCTCGGCCAAATTCCGCAGCGAAGTCCCGGCGGACGGCTATACAAACTTCTCGGGCGTGATCTATATTAATCCCGGCAGTTCACTCGGGTCCCTTGGCCAACAGTTAAAAAGCTCCGGCGGACTGAGCCCGGAACAGCAAAAGGCGCTCTCCACGCTGCTGGCGAACGGCGGTCCGGGATTGATTTGCGTGTATGGTGAACCGGACCGGATTGTTGCTGCGACGCGCGGTTCGTTCCTGGGCTTCAATCTGGGAACGCTGGCAGGAATTCAGCAGGGACGGCCGTTGTTCCCGCTGATCGCGTCCAGCGTGAGAGGCCCCGAACTCGCAGCGCAGACTCAGCAGCGGCGCAGGTGAAGATGCAACAGGTGAACCCTTCGATAGCAACGCTGATTTCGCCGAATGGCGTCGAAAGCCGGCCCGCCGAACTCACTGGTGAGCCGGTTATCGAGCTGCGCGGTCTCTCAGTACGACTGGGCGCACGGGAGATTCTTCACGACATATCCTGCTCGTTCACAGGGCGCACCATTGGACTGCTTGGTCCTAACGGCGCGGGAAAATCCACGCTGATCAATACCCTTCTCGGCTTCTGGACGCCATCCGCGGGGTCGGCCCGCGTCTTCGGATCCGATATCCGTTCCGAAGCAAAGAAGATCCGCACGTTGATCGGATACATGCCTGAAAACGACGCCTTCATCAGCAACATGAGCGCGGTTTCATTCATTCGGCTGATGGCGGAGTTGTCGGGGCTGCCCGCGGAAATGGCTCTCGAACGAGCTCATGAAGCGCTCTTTTACGTGGGGCTGGGCGAGGCAAGGTATCGCAAGCTGGGCACGTACTCGCTCGGCATGAAGCAGCTTGCGAAACTGGCGCAGGCCATTGCACACGGGCCGAAGCTGTTGATACTGGACGAACCGACAAATGGATTGGATCCTCCGGCAAGGCAACGCATGGTACGCCTGGTCCGCGAAATGCGCGATAGCCGCCAAATGCATATTGTGCTGTGCTCGCATTTGTTGCGCGACGTCGAAGAGACCTGCGAAGAGGTTGTCATTCTCAAAGACGGACGCGTGGTTCACTACGCGAACCTCGAAGATGAACGGCGCTCAAATCGGCGGTTCCTGGAGCTTGAACTGCAAGGAGACAGCGCTCGTTTCGTGGAAGGCGTCGAGCGGCTCGGTTGTGAATGCGCGCCCGGGGCTCAAGGCCGGTTGAAACTGGTGCTCGGCGACAACGTGGACGTGCGAGATGTCTATCGAATCGCCGCCGAACAGAACGTACAACTGCGCCGCCTGAATTTCCGTCGCGACAGCCTCGAGGACATTTTCCTTAAAGCAATGGAGACCGGTAATGGCAGTCTATAAACGCAGCTACCGCGGCTATGCCGGAGATCTAACGCCCACCTGGTCAAGATTTCTGGTGATGTATCGCTTTTCTCGACGAACGCTGTTCCGCTCGAAGTTTCAAACCGTTTTTTTCGTCCTGTGTTTCTTCTTTCCGATACTTTGCCTGCTGGGCATCTACGCGAATTCTCACCTGAGTGCGTTCAGCTTCCTGGGACAGCGCGCGGGGCCATTTCTCGACATCGACGGTAAATTCTTTGCGATTTATCTGGGCGTTCAGGCGGCGCTCGCCTTCATCCTCACGGCATTCATCGGGCCTGGCCTGGTCTCTCCCGACCTCGCGAACGGGGCTCTTACGCTTTATCTCTGCCGCCCACTGTCCCGAACTGAATACGTTCTGGGCAAAATGTCCGTGCTCTTTATCACTCTCTCGTGGATCACCTGGCTGCCCGGGCTTGTGCTCTTCTTTGTGCAGGGAAGTTTGTCCGGGCGGCAGTGGATGTTCGACAACGCATGGATCGCGAGCGCCCTCGTTCTGGGATCGCTGATTTGGATTGTTGTGCTTTCGCTGCTTGCGCTGGCCCTTTCGGCGTGGGTAAAGTGGCGCATCGTCGCGGGGGCGCTTCTGCTCGGCGTCTTCTTTCTGGGAGCCGGGTTTGCTCAGGCGGTTAACGCCGTATTGCGCACCCAGCATGGTTATCTGCTGGACCTTTCGAGGCTGATGGCCATTGTTTGGACGTCGTTGTTTCGCGATGCGACCGAGCAACCGTTCTCGGTAACGGAAGCCTGGATCGGATTGCTCGCCATCGCCGCTTTCTGCCTTTATCTGCTTATGCGCAAGGTGAAGGCGAATGAGGTGATTCGGTGAGCGTTGGTGTAACGAGCGGCCAGATCATCTTCGAGAACGTCTCGAAGTTCTACGGCGACGTGTTGGGTGTGAATCGGGTGAACCTCTCGATCCCGCCGGGCATCACCAGCCTGGTTGGCCCCAACGGCTCCGGCAAGACAACGCTGATGAATCTGATGACCGGACTGATTCGGCCGTCACGCGGCCGTATTCGCGTTCTCGACATGACGCCTGATGAGCCGGAGCGGCTGTTCCCGATACTCGGCTACTGTTCGCAATTCGATGCCTTACCTAAGGGCCTCACCGGGTATCAGTTCATCAACTCGTATCTGCGGCTATACGGCTACGATGTCGCCGCAAGTGATGAACTGACGTGGCGTGCAATTGACCGCGTTGGCTTGAGAGAGGCGGCACATCGCAAAGCCGCGGGCTACAGCAAGGGAATGCGGCAGCGCATCCGCTTCGCTCAATCGATCGCCCACAATCCTCGCGTTCTGGTCCTCGATGAGCCCTTAAATGGTCTCGACCCGCTGGTCCGCGCCGAGACGATTGCTTTATTCCGCTCGCTAGCACAGCAGGGCTGCTATGTCATTCTTTCTAGCCACGTGCTGCACGAGGTGGATATCATCTCCGATCAGGTCATTCTCATGAGCGGCGGTTATGTAGCTGCCGAGGGCAATATTCAGGCAGTCCGCAGCGAGATACACGATCATCCGATGCAGATCCTCATTCGCTGCGATCGTCCCGGCGAGCTTGCGTCGCGTTTCTTTCACGAGGACCATGTGCAGGAAGTCCGGCTCCATAATGACCGCCGCGGATTGCTGGTCAAGACCACCGCACCCGATCGCTTCTACCTGCTGATGAACCGCGTCGCTTTGGACGGCTTTGCGGTGGAATCCGTTGCCCCAGTCGATGACGACGTGAACTCGGTATACGAATATCTGATCGGCACGGAAGAGGCGACGCGATGAACAAACTCTGGTGGGCACAGATCCAAGCCATCGTTCGCATCGAAATGAAGAAGACCTTCTTCGCCAAGCGAGGACTGTGGATTTATTTTCTGGCATTTGCGCCAGTCGCCTTATTCCTGACGCATTCTCTAGTTGAGATTCAAATCCACGGCACGCGCGAACACATCGCGCTCAAGAACGCACGGCGCTTAACCGAACAGGACCTCTCCGCAGTTAGCCAGGGTATGACACGCGAGCAAGTAGTCGCGCGGCTTGGAGATCCTCCCGAGTTTCAAACAAGAATGCGGCGCACGCGGACTGCCCCGGGTGCGCGGCGTGAACTTATTCCCGTGGAAACGCTTCGCTACTCGGATGGCGATAACGAGCTAAGGGTCATGCTGGAAAAAGGAATCGTCGTGGGCATCAACCGCGCATCGGCGATTAGTCTCGGGCAAGATACTTATATCTTCGCCGGCGTCTTCCAATTCTTTTTTGTCCGCCTCGCGATCTTCTTCGGATGTCTCGGCATTTTCATGAATCTGTTTCGTGGCGAGATGGTGGACAAGAGCCTGCACTTCTACCTGCTCGCGCCCGTGCGCCGTGAGGTCTTGGTGGTCGGCAAATACCTTGCCGGCCTGCTCGCCGCGACGGTCATTTTTTCCGTCAGCACGGTCCTTCAGTTGGTTTCGCTTCTTCTGCGTTTCGATTCCGCCGTCATTGCGAACTTCCTGTACCAGAACCATGGCGTCGCACAAATCAGCGCCTATATCGGCGTCACAGTGCTCGCCTGCATCGGCTACGGAAGCATTTTCCTTGCGGCCGGTCTGCTGTTCCGTAATCCGATTATTCCGGCGGTCGTCGTTCTCGTTTGGGAAGCGGCGAATCCGGTTTTGCCGGCGCTGCTGAAGAAGATCAGCATCATTTACTATCTGAAATCGTTGTGTCCGGTGGAGATTCCGCTCGACCCGGGGATGCCGCCGCTGCTCGCGCTGCTGGTCTCCAACCCCCAGCCCATATCAGTTTACATTTCGGTACTCGGCCTGTTAGCGCTCTCGGTCTTGGTCCTCTTCGTTTGCACCAGAAGAGTCCGCCATCTGGAGATCAACTACACCACGGACTGAACATGCTTACTGTCCGGCGCCGCCGATTTTCAGCAGCTCGATCTCGAAGATCAGAGTCGCGCCGCCGGGAATGTCGGGAGGATGTCCGTTGTCGCCGTACGCGATATCGGATGGACACACCAGCACAGACTTGCCTCCGACTTTCATTTTCTGCAGGCCTTCTGTCCAACAGCGAATGACACGGGTCAACGGAAATGTGGCTGGCTGATTGCGCGCATACGAGCTGTCGAATTCCTTGCCGTCAACCAGTGTGCCGCGGTAATTGACCGTTACCGTGTCGCTGGCGCTAGGCGAGGGCCCAGTACCGGGCGTAATTTCGCGATAGATTAGACCCGAATCGGTTTTGGCAGCGCCTGGCTGCGCAGCGGCTTTGGTCAGGTAGGCCTGGGATGCGGCCTTCTCACGTGCGGCGACAACTGCGGCACGGTCATGAGCGAGCTGATCGATCTTCGGTCCCCAGGTGGCGAGGTCGACTGCCGGCTTACCTGCGGCAGCGTCCGTGAGGGCACGTTTGATGATGTCAAGTTCACGCGGAGAAAGATCGAATTGACCGAGTGAGCGCGAAATGGTGAGGCCTAGCGCGTAGATTGTTTTTTCTTGA
This sequence comes from uncultured Acidobacteriaceae bacterium, assembly GCA_963842195.1. Classification (GTDB taxonomy): domain Bacteria; phylum Acidobacteriota; class Terriglobia; order Bryobacterales; family Bryobacteraceae; genus Bog-105. The sequence goes on along the minus strand of CAWJFN010000008.1, from coordinate 114,836 downwards.
TCTGTCATGGGTCGTGGCGCCACTGGAGACTTCGGCTTGGCAGCGGCAGCTCGGTGCGGAGCGGCAGTCGACGTCTTCACTGTAGGTTTTTGAGCGGCGGGCGTCGGCGTGGGGGCAGCCTGCGAGGCCTGCGCGACGAGAACCGCCGGTAAAAAGATTAGCGAACCAAACATTCATCTCAGGCTAACAGTCCCGACGAGCGGAGCCGGCAAGAGGCGCAGCTCGCGTATGTATCTGGTTGATTTTGAATTTTCTGGCGGAGAGGGGGGGATTCGAACCCCCGGTAGACTTTAAAGGCCTACGACGGTTTAGCAAACCGCTGCTTTCGACCACTCAGCCACCTCTCCGGCTTGGGTGGGTCCTCTGAAATCGTAGCACGGGAAATGCTTTCTTCTCTTTGAACTGGCGCTTCCGTTGCCGCCTAAAATCCGCGTTCCATGGGCATGGCAAAGGGCGGTTCAATCAGGAAGTCGGCGGTTCGAATCTCGTTGAGTGCATCCCGGATCGCCTGTTCCTGCGCGGGCTCGGTCGTCACCACAAAAGGCAGATCGCGCCAATTCTCAGACGGTAGCTGTAAAACCGCATCTATACCTATCTCATGCTTCGCTAGAATGGTTGCAAGCGTAGCGATAATGCCCGCTTTGTCCTCTACCCGAAAACGAAGATAGTACGGCGATTTATGCGAGCTGATGGGGATCGGCTTATGGTCGCCGAGCCGTTCGTGAGCAAACGGGCTAACACGCTCCGGGCTGCCATATCGAATCTCGCGCGCCACGCGCATGATGTCGCTCACCACCGCCACTCCAGTAGGTTTCGAACCTGCGCCGCGCCCGTAGTAAAACGTGTCCTCGCCGTAAGCGCCACGAATCCAGATCGCGTTATAAGCGCCCTTGACCTGAGCGAGAATGGCCGCTTGCGGAATGAGGCTCGGTCGAACCGACAGCACGAGTCCCTGTTCGGTCTGACGCGCCAAACACAACAGACGGATCGTATGCTTCAACTGATGTGCGTACGCAAAATCCACAGGAAGGATGCGGCGAATGCCTTCCGTGAAAATATCGGCGGGGGTCAGCTTTTCACCGAACGCCAAGGCGGCGAGAATCGCCAGTTTGGAACGCGCGTCTAAGCCATCTACATCGGCCGAGGGATCGGCCTCCGCGTAACCAAGCTGCTGCGCTTCTGCAAGCACGGACTGAAAAGCGGCGTTGCTCTTCTCGATTTCCGTCAGGATGAAGTTGCTGGTGCCGTTCAGAATGCCGTAGAGCTCGACCACGCGATCGCCCGCGATTCCTTCGCGCAGAACCGTGTGGATCGGTATGCCGCCGGCGACGCTCGCTTCCATTGCCAAGTTGACGCCTTTTTGGTTGGCAGCCGTCCACAACTCTGCGCCACGCAAAGCCATCAGTTCCTTGTTGGCCGTTACGACCGATTTGTGCTCGTGCAGCGCTTCTTTGATGATCTGGCTGGCAGTACCGGTCCCGCCGATGGCTTCGAGCACAATGTCGACCTCGGGGTTGCACACCACCTCTCGCCAGTTCGTCGTGCGGGCCACGTCAGCGCCGAGTGGAGGCAGCTTTTTCTGATGAACGGATCGGCTGCAGATCGCCTTGATCTGCAGAGGAAACCCAAGCTTCTCCCGTATAGACGAAGCATTGTCGGTGAGGATCTCGAGTGCTCCGAGCCCGACGTTGCCAAGGCCGATGACGCCGATGCCAACATCCATCACTCGATGCCTCGCATCCACCACAAGCAACTCATAAGTGGCTTATCATACCAGCGCACAGGCCGTTTTGCTGGCCGTTGTGCGCGGTCTAAAATAGCAACCGTATGCGCTACACACGCCGCGCTGCGATCGTTTCCCTCGGCGCAGCGGCAATCACCTCGGCCGCGCAAAATCCTGCGCAAAATCCGGAAACGCAGCGCGACAGGGGAGTGGCATCTCCCGAAGAGGAGTCCGACCAGAAACTGCCGAACGGCAAATCGCAAAAGGATGCCATCGCCGAGGAGCAACACAAGCAAGCGCTCAAGGACGCCGAACAGCTTGTCTCTCTATCCGAACAGGTGAAAGATGAAATCCAGAAGGCCGGCAATTACGTTGTGCCGCTTACGACGGTAAAGAAAACCGAGGACATTGAGAAGCTTGCTCGCAAAATTCGTGGCCGCCTTCGAGGTTGAGCTCCGAGATCGGTCGTAAGCCTGTGCTCGGGCCATCCCCGACAATGGTGGGAGACGGTCAGTCCTGCCAATGAAGCGGATCAAGCTAATTTCCGGGGCCAACTCTTTGCTGATAATCGGTTGCGTAGCCGCCCAGACCCATCCCAAGAGCGTTGACGAAGTCCTGCGGCTTTACATCGATGCATTGGGCGGCAAGGCAGCCGTGCAGGCGGTAACGTCGCGCGACCTGGAAGTTAAACAGCACCGGTCCGGAAAGGCGGCACTGTACTGGCAGGCTCCCGATAAGGTGCTGCGTGTCGGCCACCGCGAGCGCGAAGGCTTCGACGGCAGCGCGGCCTGGTATGAGACCAAAAAGAAGAAGGTGAAAAAACTTCCCAAGGGCGCCGAGGACGAACTTGAAACAGACGCGAATCCGATTCGCTACGTTCACCTGAAGGAAATGTATTCAAATCTCGAGGTCGCGCCCGAGGAGGTGCTGGACGGGAGACCGATGGACGTGCTGTCCGCTCCAAACCAGATTGGCGCAACGAAGTTCTACTTTGATGCCGGAACTCACCTGCTCAGCCGGATTCAGGAGTTCGGCGTGAACTCCGCCTATTACAAGCACGTGATCGATTTTGCAGATTACCAAGATGCAGGCGGCGTCAAGCTGCCGTTTAGTATTGTGAGAAGCACTGACGAACCCGGCACGGAACAAGGAGAGCTGCGGATCTTGAAAGTGCAGGAGAATGCGCCGATGGATGCGGCGATTTTTCGTAAGCCAAATATCACAGCAGTTGTGACCGGCGGAAAACGTTGATTGACGGTCAGGCCGGAGCGGGTGCGGACCCGGCCGCCCCCATGGAGGCGAGCACGACGCGATTTCTGCCGCGGTGTTTGGCCTCATAAAGCGCAGCATCAGCTCCACGCACTAAAGCCTCAACGCTGTCGGCGTGATTCGGAAAAACCGCCACGCCAAGAGATGCAGTCACAGCTCCAATCGGGCGGCCCGCGGATTTCAGGTCCAGGTGGCTCACAGCTTCCCGGATCTCTTCAGCGCGCCGCAGGGTGTTTTCAAGCGATGCTTCCGGCAGGATGATGATGAACTCCTCGCCACCATAGCGGCATGCGATGTCTTCCTTGCGCGTTCGGAAGCGCGCGAGGTTACCAAATTCACGCAGCAGCATATCCCCGGCTTCGTGTCCGAAAGTATCGTTGAAGCGCTTAAAATGATCCAGATCGATCATGATGGCTCCCACCGGTTTGCTGTTGCGCGCAGCACGCCGAATCTCCCGTTCCAGCGATTCTTCCATATAGCGGCGGTTATACAGTCCGGTAAGGGGGTCGCGTATCGATTGAGAACGTAACGCTTCGCGCAGTTTCAGGTTCGCGAGCGCCAGGCCGACTCGCTCGGCGAAGGTCGATGCAAGGCGTTGTTGGTCTTCACTGAAATCGCAGTCCGAATTTTCGACAGAAAGGTGCAGAACGCCGAGCGCTTCGCCTTGAGCCATCATCGGGACGCACAGATAGCTGCCATCGAAATCCGGGTGGAGGTGCGCGCAACGAATCTGACGATTGCGGCTGGAACCATGCTGAATGCGTCCGCGCCTCAAAGCCCAGCACTGATCGGGCGGGAAAATCTGCTCCGAGCTCGGCGCCTCACCCCATGAGGCAACGGCATCGACGAAGTTCCGTGACGACTTCATAACGGCCAGCATGCCCGAACCGCTGCTGAACAACTGATGGGCATATTGATTGATAGCTGCTTGCGCTTCTTCCTCATTGAGGCAGGTCTGCAGCAGCTCGCCCATTTCGCTCAGGAGTGCCGTTTCCCTGCTCCGATTTTCGAGCTCGGTGACCCAACCGGTGAGCTGAGCGTTTGCATTTTCAAGAGCCTGCTCGGAATACTTGGTTCCGGTGGTGTCCCGCGAAATGCCAAACGTGCCGACCAGACGGTTATCGGCATCATAAAGTGGGAACCGTGACACGTTGACCCAGGCATCCCCCAGGGTCTCCGATGACTCGATGAGTTCCTTATTCAACAGCGGCTTGCCTTCGCGCATCACCACTAGCTCGTCTGCGCGGCTCACTTCGGAATGTTCCGGACTGAAGAAATCGAAGTCGGTTTTGCCAATGGCCTGAGTTGGGCTTTCGAGTTCAAGACGTTTTGCGAACGCCTGATTGATTCGGGTGAACCGGCTTTCAGCGTCTTTAAAGAAGACGGTGTCGGGAATGTTCTCGAGCAGAGTGGCAAGGAGGTGCTTTTCCTGTCGCATCTCACGTTCGAATTGGTGCTGGTCCGATCTTATTTTGAGCAGGAGCCCGGCGATACATGCGATGGCGCCAAGAGACAGAATCGCCGCAACAACGATACAAATCAGCGATTGCGCGGCCAAAGCCGCTATTGCATGGTTGTGCGTTGCATTGGATAAGGCGATGCGCTCCGCAACCTGATATTGCACCAGGCTGAGACCAGCGACCGCAGCAACGCTCAGCGCCGTTCCGATTACGATGCCTCTGATATTAAGGCGCTTCAACCCGCGTGAACTCCCGCCGCTGGTTGCATCCAGAGCGGCTAGATAGAAGTGGCGTCAGGCGCGCTCTATTCTCTATTCCAGTAGCAGATTGCGGGGATATGTTCCGGACGACAGAAGTGAAACGCGTCAGCGGCTCTCGCGCACTGCCGAAAGGTCCGACTCAGTGGGTTGAAGTGTCGGTCGATTTCTCGGGGTGAGGAGTCCCATGCACCTGGTGAGCATCATCTTTGCTTTTCTTGTGCTTACGGCTTTTGGCGTTCCTCTGCGTGGACTTTTCCTGCTCGGTGTCGGGGCTTTGACTGGTGGACGGCTGAGCCGTATCGGCATTCGGCTTGTTGGCCTGGGGTTGGGGATTGTTCTCCGGATGACTCTGCTGCTGCAGATCGGGGCTTTTCTGATCGTGACCTTGCTGCGCGAGCATGGAACCTGTTCCGACGGACAACGCTGCTGTTAAGAAACACACCGCGGCAGTTTTCATGGGTCCGCCTCCTGAAACCTTGACCACCCCGGGTGGCATTTGGTTTCTCTCCGCATCGCCGAATCCTAAACTGGAAGTAAGCGATGGGAGCAAATGCCGGGAGAGTCGTAGCCGAACCGCGGGCCGATGACGCACAGCGAACGGCATTTGCGGTTCTGGCCGCCATCAGTTTCTGTCATCTCCTGAATGACTTGGTGCAATCGCTGATTCCGGCGATTTACCCCATCCTCAAGACCTCGTTTCGACTCGATTTCGGCCAGCTCGGGTTGATGACGCTGACATATCAATTGACGGCGTCTCTCTTTCAGCCATTTATCGGACTCTATACGGATCGGCGGCCACAGCCGTATTCGTTGCCGGTGGGGGTGATGTTCACGCTATCCGGTTTGCTGCTGCTCGCGACCGCCTCCAGTTTCCACCTGCTGCTTGCCGCGGCGGCATTCGTTGGTTTGGGATCGGCCGTCTTTCATCCCGAGTCTTCACGGGTGGCGCGCATGGCTTCGGGCGGCCAGCACGGACTGGCTCAGTCGATTTACCAGCTTGGCGGGACCGGGGGCGCTGCTCTGGGGCCGCTGCTTGCGGCGCTCATTGTGCTGCCGCGTGGGCAATCGAGCATTGCGTGGTTTTCGGTCACGGCGCTTCTCGGCGTAATTGTTCTGCTCAGGGTCGCGCGCTGGTACAGGCATCATCAGTCTGCCGTAGCAAACGCGAGCGGGACCGCCGCGGCCGTTCACGCTGCGCTCTCGAGACATCAGGTGGCCGTTTCGCTCGCCATTCTAGTCGCGCTGATCTTTTCTAAGTACTTCTATCTGGCGAGCCTGAGCAGTTACTACACCTTCTACCTGATGAATAAGTTCCACGTGAGCATCGGAGCGGCGCAGATCTACCTATTCCTGTTCCTAGCCTCCGCGGCGGCGGGAACGATGATTGGGGGCCCGGTTGGGGATCGGCTTGGGCGCAGATACGTGATCTGGGTATCCATCCTCGGCGTACTTCCATTCACGTTGCTGCTGCCCTATGCAAATCTCTTTTGGACCAGCGTGCTGACGGTGGTTATCGGCCTGATTCTCTCATCAGCTTTTTCGGCCATCCTGGTCTACGCACAGGAACTGATGCCCGGCAAGGTGGGAATGATTTCGGGATTGTTTTTCGGTCTGGCGTTCGGTATGGGCGGAATCGGTGCGGCTTTCCTGGGGAAACTGGCCGACGCGACAAGCATTGAGTTCGTCTATCGAGTCTGTTCGTATCTGCCCGCCATCGGTCTGCTCACGGGATTTCTGCCGGACATCGACGGGCCGAAGGCACGACGGCGGCCCCCGAGTGAGTTCTTCAAACCTGGAAAAGCATCACTTGGGCCCGGTGGCCTTTACGGAGTTTGTCTTCGCAGGTGTACAGGGTGGAGTTGGTCGCTTCCGCCAGTGCTATCTCTCAGGTCTCGGATTATCTGCGCCGCGCTGCGCTCATGCTTGAGCGGCTTCACCGCTCGCGTGTGCTCCAACCATTCCTGCATAGTGGGCCGTTCTATGCTGCGCTGCAATTCTCTCTTGATGAAGTCTGAAAGGCTCATTCCCTCGCGGGCGGCACGAGCTTTCAATGTCCTGTGAACCTGCTCCGGCAGGTTCCTTACTTGACCATCTTCGACATGCATCCAGGATATAAAACATGCGCGGCACATGTCTCGCTCGTTGCCGGCCGCCTCGCGACGGCTGATTTCTGACATGATGGACTAACCAAAAGGAGGAATCATGCAAATCAATCCATATCTCAGTTTCACCGGGCAATGTGAAGCGGCATTCAAGCTCTATGAACGCGTTCTCGGGGGGAAGATTCTGTCAAGTTTTCGTTACGGCGGGTCGCCCATGGCCGATCAGGCGCCGCCGGGATGGGATGACAAAATCATGCACGCCACACTCTCCGTCGACGGCGGCGTGATTATGGGTTCCGACGTCGCGCCCGCGCAGTATAAACCCATGCAGGGCATTTCTATGTCCATCAGTGTCACCGATCCCGCCGAAGCGGAACGTATCTTCCAGGCATTAGCGGATAACGGCCAAGTGCAGATGCCCATTCAGCAGACCTTCTGGGCACTTCGCTTTGGCATGCTTGTCGATCAATACGGAACGCCATGGATGGTCAACTGCGAGGCAGGAAGCCAGTAGCCACACGGCCTCCTTCCTTCTGAGCCGCGCCTGAAGGAAGCGGTTATTGTCGGAGCCGCCCGAAGGAAGCGGTCTTTGATGCTAGCGCTACTCGCAGACCAGACCCTGCACACTGACGTCCCCGCGATACCATTCCTAGGGGTACATTGCATATGGATTCGCCTCTGGCCGCGCATTCGGTCGCGCTGCGCGTCAACGGAATAGACTACAACCTGCAGCTCGAAGCACGTGTGTCGTTGCTCGATGCCTTACGTGAAAATCTTGGCTTAACGGGTACAAAGAAGGGCTGTAATCAAGGCGCGTGTGGAGCCTGCACTGTGCTGGTGGATGGCGAACGCATCAATTCGTGTCTCGCTCTCGCGATTCAGTGCGACGGACGCAATATCACAACGGTCGAAGGACTGGCGAATGCAGATGGCCTACATCCTCTGCAGAGTGCCTTCATCGAACACGATGGATTTCAATGCGGCTACTGCACTCCGGGCCAGATCTGCTCTGCGGTAGGAATGATCAGCGAATTCCGAAGCGGATCACCAAGCGCAATAACAGAGGACCTGACTGATAGCCATATCCAGTTCTCGGACGCTGAAATTCGGGAACGCATGAGCGGCAATCTCTGCCGCTGCGGCGCGTACGTAGGCATTGTCGAGGCGATTCACCAGGGTTATGAGGAGCTCAGCAAGTGAAAAACTTCTCATACGCTCGTGCCCATGATCAGCAGTCAGCCCTGAGCCTCCTGGCCCAGCGCGCCAACACCAAGTTGCTTGGCGGTGGAACAAACCTTATCGACTTGATGCGTGAAAATGTGGAGCAGCCGGACGCGCTGGTTGACATCACGCGCCTGCCGCTCACTGCTATTGATGAATTGCCGGACGGGGGCTTGCGCATCGGAGCGCTGGTTCGAAACAGCCAATTGGCCGCGCATCAACTCATTCGCGAACGCTACCCGGTGCTGGCGCAAGCCATCCTGATGGGTGCTTCCGCTCAATTGCGGAACATGGCGACCACCGGGGGCAATCTGATGCAGCGAACGCGTTGTTATTACTTTTATGACACCGCCGCTCACTGTAACAAACGTGTACCGGGAAGCGGTTGCGATGCCATCGAAGGCTTCAATCGCATTCACGCCATTCTTGGAACATCTCCAGAGTGCGTCGCGACCCATCCCTCCGACATGTGCGTGGCAATGGCAGCCCTCGATGCAGTTGTACAAGTAAGTGGAAACAGCGGCGAACGGAGCATTCCGATGGTTGACTTTCACCGCCTGCCGGGTGGCACGCCAAATCTCGATACGAATCTGAAACCGGATGAGCTGATCACTGCGGTTGATGTTCCTGCACTTTCGTTTGCGCGAAACTCGATTTACCGCAAGGTGCGTGATCGCGCAAGCTACGCGTTTGCGCTCGTGTCTGTAGCCGCCGCCCTAGAAACTGAGAACGGCCTTATCAAACAGGTTCGTCTGGCCCTCGGCGGGGTAGCGCACAAGCCCTGGCGTGCTTCCGGGGCCGAAGAGTATTTGAACGGTAAGACAGCCGATCATCAGAGTTTTCAACGCGCAGCAGAACTGGAACTCGAAGCGGCAAAACCGCTAAGGCACAACGGCTTCAAAGTTGAATTGGCCAAGCGAACCATCGTCAGCGTGCTGACGGAATTATCGATGAAGGGAGCAGCGTGATGAGCATCATCTCCAAAGTGACGGAGGCCATCGTACAATTTGCACCCGATCGCGATCGTGATCAGTTGAGTGAAGCTGACCGCATCATCGGTAAACCGGTCGACCGCATCGATGGGCGCGATAAGGTGACGGGAGCGGCGAGATTTTCGGCCGAGTTCCCACTCGAGAAATTAGTCTACGCTTCTCTTGCTTACAGCACCATCGCCAAGGGAAAAATCAAACGTATCGATGTGAGTGAGGCAGAAGAAGCGCCGGGCGTTCTCTCTGTCATCACGCATCGGAATGCTCCTAAGATGAAAAACCCGCCGCTCTTCAGCCCCGGCGGAGGCAGTGATGCGGCGGGCAGCAAAGCTAACATCGTCAATACTGACGACATTTTTTGGAATGGGCAACCGGTTGCAGTGATCGTCGCGGATACGGTGGAGCGGGCCGAACACGCCGCCTCACTCGTGAAGGTTGAGTACGAGCAACAGCCCGCAGCTACATCGTTTGCAGAAGGAAAGGCTCACCTTGAAGTTCCGAAGGACATCATGGGCGAGGACACAGAGGTCGCTCGGGGTGACGCAGAAGGTGCGCTCGCCAGCGCGAAATTCAAAGTCGACCATCTTTACACCACGCCGAGATATAACCATAACGCCATCGAACTCCACGCCACCACCGCCGTTTGGAATGGGGACAAGCTAACCGTCTACGACGGGAGTCAATTCGTCCGCGGTGTAGCCGATTCGCTCGCCAAGATGTTCTCCCTGAAGAAGGAAGACGTGCGCGTCCTGTCTCCCTTCGTGGGTGGCGGTTTTGGCGGTAAAGGCTCTATGTGGGGCCATGTTCAGCTTTGCGTCCTTGCCGCAAAGGTAGTGGATCGCCCAGTGAAGCTTGTCTTGTCCCGTGAAGGCGTGTTTCGGATTGTGGGTGGCCGCACGCCGTCTGAACAGAGAGTGGCTTTGGCAGCGGACGAAACCGGCAAGCTGACAGCACTAATTCACACTGGCGTCACCGCCACCTCCACCACTAACTATTTCGCCGAACAGTTTTCCTTCCCTGCCCGGCACTTATATGCAACCGAGAACCTGTTCCTCAGTCAATCAGTGATGCAACTGGACACCACGCCGAACACGTTCATGCGTGCCCCGGGGGAATCCATCGGCACCTTTGCTCTCGAGTCTGCGATCGACGAACTCTCGTACGAGCTTGGGATTGATCCCGTCGAATTGCGTTTGCGCAACGAACCCGAACGAGATCCAGCGAAGGACATAGAGTTTTCGAGTCGACACCTGCCGGATGCGTATCGGCTCGGCTCGGAAAAATTCGGCTGGAACACCCGGCCTGCGCAGCCTCGCTCCCAGCGCGATGGTAAGTGGCTTGTAGGTCAAGGCGTCGCAACCGCGTTTTATCCGGCATACCGTTTCCCCGCTTCCGCTAGAGTGAGGCTCAACGCAGATGGAACTGCCCTCGTACAGTGTGGCGCTCAGGAAATGGGCATGGGTACAGCGACCGTTCAGACCCAGCATGCGGCCGAGCGGTTGGGGCTGCCCATGGAGAAGGTACGCTTTGAATACGGCGACACGGATCTGCCACAAGCTCCCGTGGCCGGCGGCTCTAACCAAACGGTAAGCATTGCACTCGCTGTTCAGCAAGCTTGCGAGAAGCTGCACCGCGAACTGCTTGCTCTCGCGAAGAAGGACAAGGATTCACCGCTTGCCGGCTCACATTTCGACGATGTCCGGGCATGCGACAGCGGATTGTTTCGCAGGAAGGAGCGCGAAGTCGGCGAGAGCTACGTCGCCATTCTGTCGCGTGTCAAGCAGGATTACGTAGAAGCTGAACTGCAATCGGGTCAGCCTTTCGAAAGCATGAAGTACTCCATGGGCTCGTATGGAGCCCAATTCTGCGAAGTTCGTGTTAATGAGCAAACCGGAGAAGCTCGCGTCTCTCGCTTTGTAGGAGCCTTTGATACTGGTCGTATCTTAAATCCTAAAACCGCCCGTTCGCAATTTATGGGTGGAATCATTATGGGCATCGGTATGGCTCTGACCGAGGAAACGTTATTCGACGAGCGCACGGGACGCATTGCGAATCCAAGCCTAGCAGAGTATCATCTGCCGGTGAATGCAGACATCCCCAGGATAGAAACATATTTCCTCGATATCCCCGACCCGCACACCCCACTCGGTGCACACGGTATCGGTGAGATCGGGATTACGGGAGTCGCTGCTGCTGTTGCTAACGCGGTTTACCACGCCACCGGCAAGCGCGTTCGTGATCTTCCGATCACCTTAGATAAGTTGTTGTAACGCGATCGAAGTCGGCTGTTTCGTTGATGATTGAAAGGCGCGAGACCACGTTATGCCGTGGCATTACTCGAAAATCGGCATCAGCCTCGCGAGTACCTCTTCTATGATCGCGTCGGGAACGGTTTCAAGCCTTTTCCCGCTGCGAGCGCCAAGATCAAGCGCGCGTGGCTGCTCGCAGCGCACGACACCCACCGTTTTGGTTCCGGCACCTTCTAGTGTTACGGCGAAACCAGCCGTCCGTGCGAAATTTCCACCGCTAGTAATCGGGAGAACCACAGGCACTCTGGTTACCCGGTTGAACGCTTCAGGTGACACGATAAGAACTGGACGCCGCCCTTTTTGCTCATGCCCGTGTGCGGGATCGAGCGCGACCAACCAGATTTCGCCGCGCCTCATCAGATCAGCTCGTCGCCCTTGGCCTTATCGTCGAGCCATTCTCGATCTTTCCGGCGGCGCGAAGCTTTGGGGTTGCAATGGGCAAGCAACTCATCGAGTGTATAGCGGCAGCGGTGTTGCGGCTCTACAATGAGGCGACCGCTTTCCACCTCCAAGCCCACCTTCGCTCCGGGGCGCAGATGCAAGATTTCAAGGAGAGCGGGGGGAACCGCCAGCATGGTCGAGCCGCCAACCTTACGCAGACTTGTAGTGTGCATCTCCTGGATTATACAAGAATATAACCTGTTAACACGAGAGCGAGTGCCGTTATCGGGGCAGGCGTGAGCGAGTTACGAGCGGCATCCGGCATTACTGGAAAGAGTCTGCAGCGGAGGGCGGAGTCCAAGGTTGTTCGCAGGGCCCAAGCGGTTTTTGCTTGGGTGGAACACACCTTGACGCCGACCCGGAGCGGAAGGCAGAGGCTGCCGAATTACCGAACGAAGCCAAATTAGCGGTAAGCGTCTTTGCGGTTCTGGACGCGACGAATCTGCAGGGCCCCAGTGGGTTCCTCGCTGAAGCGCACGCGGTAATCACCGACACGCAGGCGGAACTCGGGGCGGGTCGATGCCTTGCAGTTTCTTAACGCGGCCGGCCCCGGTTTCGGCCAGGCGGTGAATGGCGACCAGAATGTTCATCGCAAGCGGCTGCGGGATGGAGCGAATATCTGCCTTGGCCTGGTCAGAGAAGCGGATGCGCTTCAAGCCGGTTCCTTGTAGTTGCGGATGTCCTCCATGGAGAGGCCCAGTTCGGCGGCCACCTCCTCAAACGGCGTCCCCTGATTATGTTTGAACCATTCCCGAGAGCGCCGGATGGATTCGGCGTCTTCTTCCGTGATCTCTTCGTCATCCACGGGCGCCCTGGCCAAGGCGGCGGACAGCGGATCAACCATGCTTTCCAGCAGACCGGCAAGGGCATTTAGTTGGGCGACCGGAAGTTGATCGATCAGAGAGTGAACGTGTTGCCGGGTATCGGTTGTGCTCATGTTTCTTCCCTTTAGCTGCTAAAGCTCGGCCATCACTTTGCTGACCCGGGTACGCTTGACCACGATCAAACGACACTACTGTCAGGGTACGCTAGTACACTGCTGTCCATTCATTACGTACCCGTCCGTGAAGACTTCCAGGTGGCCATTTTGCGTGCCCTTGAACCGTGAATCACATATCGAGGAGTTGCCCACTTTACTGCAACCAGCCCTGAGACTGCAGTATGTGCCGGAAGCCTGGTGTCTCGAGCGAGACCGCCGGAAAGTAACTTCCCGTTTCCGTTCGCTTCCACCAGGCGCCGGTCTTCCGCCGTTCTTCCGGCGTCGTGAAGTGATATTCGTACAACAGCGCGCGCACATACTTCGGCGGCGCATTTGGGAACGGGTTTTGCCGAATGAGGCTAAGCACATCGTGATCGTTCTCGAGCAGCTTAGCCACAAAATTTAAGAACCACGGGTAATCCTGATAGCTTGACATGGCTGCAAACCACATCAGCCAATCGAGCCGCAGATGATACGGCGCAATCTGCGGAGGCGTATGGAAGAGATCACCGGGCTTTGCTTTGAATTCGTACTCCTTCCACTGCGTGGCTGACGTCACAACCGTATCCGTTGTGCCTTCGACAATCACCTCATATCGTGGACGAGTAATGCTGCCGAATGCGCCATACGTTCCCACCAGGTGCAACGGATTGTAACTGGTGTTCATGATTTGACGCCGCGAAACCATATTGATGACGACCGGAATGCTCATGAGGACGACGATTGCGGCAACACCGATATTTGCCCACTGGAACGCGGGTAGCGGAGTCTTCATCTCCGGAGCGCGCAGCGTGATAGACAGAAACTTGCCGTCCAGGGTAGAAAAGGCAAGCACCAGCGTCAGCCAGTTTAGCCATGACAAATTGCCGCTGACAATGATGGTCAACTGGAATGCGATCGTAATCACGCCTGCAATGCCTGCGATGGGCTGGGGTAGAAAATACGCGAACGGAATGATCAGTTCCGAGAAGTGATTGAACAGCACTCCCCCTTTATTGACCCATTGAGGTGCCCAATGGAAATACCAGCTCAGAGGGTTCGGCATCGGCTGCGTTTCATAAAAGTAGTTCAGGCATGTCAAGTCGCGCCAGCAGGGGTCACCGCGCAATTTGATCAAACCGGCGCCGAACATGATGCGGAACAGCAGCCACCGAAATATCCAAATCGGAATTTGTTGCGGCAGAACTCGCGAGCTGCCCAAGAACATGCAGAAGAAGCAAGCCTCGAGCAGAATGGATTCCCACCCAAAACCGTAAAACGTCTGGCCGACGTTGACGAATGACAGATACAGAATGTAAATCGCTGCCCAAACGGCAACCGACACCCAGGTGCTATATCGCTCGGCAATCCCGGTGATGACAATGCAGGAAAGAACGATGCCGATCCATGCCGCAATCGTGAAGGCAATATCGCGCGGAAAAAGGTAGAAGAGGCTCGGCGTAGCGCGGAACGGCACTTCTTTGACGAACAAAGGCACGGGTAACAGGCCGCGTTCGCCAAGCAGAGGCCGGAACTGGTTTAACGCAACGAGGAACGCAATGAGGCAGATGACGCCAATTCCGCGTAGCAGCAGCAGTCGCGTGATCCAGAGGCCGCGATCATCCATGCTCTAAAACAGAGCAGCCCGCAACAGCTGCTCGCTCAGAAAAGAGCAGCCCGCAACGGCTGCTCTTGTAAGAGTAGACATGCCGCTTACTGAAAACGATACTTTCGAGGTGGGACGGGCTTAGCTTACCCGAACATCTTCCGTTACGTGACTTTCGTCGTCAGTAAGCTGTTTAGCAGTAGACCTGCCGATAGCGGGTATACGAAGCCTCAGTACACGTTCGCGCGCACGTTCCTCCTCAAGATTACGGCTGCGCGCGCGCAAGAGATCATCCAGCGAAATCATTCCCATCAAATGCTGTTCGTTATCGGGATCCATGACGGGCATGCGGGTGAAGCCGGTTTCCACCATGCGATACACAACCACGCGTAGAGGTTCGTCAGCGTACGCTACCACCGGGTCGCGCCTGATAATCTCATCCAAATTCTTGTCCTTCGCGGCGCCGTTCGGGTCCTCGAAGACTTTGATCAGATGATTGCGGCTGACCACGCCGATGACATTTTTGTTTTCATCGAGTACCGGAAAGACATGCTGCCCGTGGGGTTTGGGAGTGCAAAGGGCACGGTTACGCGCCGCGGGAGAGGAAACAACCTCCTCCGTTCTTCCGGCGGCGCGATTGCCCCCGTGCCCGTCTTGCACGTCTTTCTTGAATCCTGGACGGATCAACTCGCGGGCCTGCTCGACAGTCGCGGTTGCGGGCAACGCAACGACATTCGTACGCATGACCTCGCGCACAAACAGAATCTCAAGTGGATCAATGGCGTATTCGCGGCTCAGGTGGAAGCCGCGCCGGACGATTTTTTCCGTCAATATAGACCGCTTCAGAACCAGAACGGTAAATGCGTGCGCGAGAAAGCAGCTCAACAGCAGAGGCATCAGCATGTTGAAGTCGTGCGTCAGTTCGATCGCGAAAACGATGCCCGTGAATGGAGATCGCATGGTTCCGGCAAGCGCCGCTCCCATACAGGTGAGCTCCCAAAACCCGGGTCCGAGATTGGGTAGAAAAGAGGCTTCAAGACCTCCCAGAGCCGCGCCCGTCATCAGCAGCGGAGCGACCACTCCTCCAGAGGTTCCCGACCCGAGTGAAATGATCCAGATGGCGGATTTCACAAGCAGCACTCCTACCAGGATCTTGAGTGCAACATTTCCTTTGAGCAGCAGACCGATGACGTCATAACCGACGCCGAGCGCTTGCGGAAAGATCAATCCTCCCAGACCTACAAAGACGCCTCCGATCGCGGGCCACCACATCCAATGGATCGGCAACTTCAGAAACGCATCTTCCGCGGCGTAGACGCCTTTCGTCAGAAGATAAGAGAGAAGACCGGCGGTGATCCCTACGAACAGGCATCCGAACAGGCCACTCGGTCCGATAAACGCGGGGTGTGGTGTGACGGGGAAGAGCGGACCCATCCCGAGGATGTAGCGTCGGGCGGCTCCGGCAGTAGCGCTGGCAAGCGCGACGGGAATGGCGCTCCGCGGTTTCCACTCGAACAGAAGCAGTTCAACGGCCAGCAGAACAGCCGCAAGTGGGGTAGCAAATACCGCAGACATGCCCGCGGCTGCGCCCGCTACCAGCAGCGTTTTACGTTCGGCACTGGTGAGATGAAAAAACTGCGCGATCAGCGAACCGAACGCGCCTCCCGTCATGATGATGGGACCTTCGGCTCCGAACGGTCCGCCCGAGCCGATCGAGATCGCGGCGGAAATTGGTTTGAGCAGAGCGAGCTTCGGTTGAACGCGGCTGCCGTTCATCAGAATGGATTCAATCGCCTCGGGAATGCCGTGGCCGCGAATTTTGTCCGAACCATAACGCGCCATGATGCCGACGATCAGCGATCCGATAATCGGCACGGCAACCGCGAAAACACCGAGATGGTTACCGGCTGGAGAAGAAAGAGCGGTGTCCCACCTTTGGTAATAGAAGAGGTTGGTCATCGCGCCGATGAGCCGCAGGAGAAACCATGCGACCAGCGTCGCAATAAAACCGATCACAACCGCCATCAGCGAGATGAGAACCACTCGCGCGGTTGTCGAAAAGTCGCCCAGGCTGTTGAGGCGTTCGTTCTTTACGATGCTTTGCATTGGCAATAGATTAGTGATTTACAGCACTTTCCATATGGCAAGTCGCGGCTGTCGCGTGGTTCGGCGTCGTCTCATTCGTGTTTTGGCTGTTCTGGCGAATAATCGCCCGCAGCGCGTTCGTGAGCGCCGGTCCCGACGTCTGCAACTCCTGCCAATGGAGTAGTGAGAGACGGCGCAGAAGTTCTTCCCCGTGGGGGGTCAGTTCCACCAGGACCTCGCGGCGATCCTGGTCGCTGTGCCGGCGCTCCAGTGCGCCTCGGTCCGCGAGGCGGTTGATCAGTTCCACCGTGCTGTTGTGGCGTAGACAGAGCCGTGAGGCGATGGTGCGAACGGTGGGGCGTGTGCCAGGCGGTAAACCTTTAATCGCAAGCATCAGTTGGTGTTGCTGCGGCTCAATACCGTGTGAACGTGCGGCATCTTCACTGAAGTGTAGGAATTGCCGGATGCAATAGCGGAATTCGGCGAGCTTCTGGAAGTCGAACGGGGAAACGTCCGGAGTGTACGAATCGGAAGTGTCCATATCTGTATCGTAACACGACATAGAGAACGTTATTGATTTCGATCGCGACTTGCTGGAAAATCGGTTTAGGCGAACAAATGGCGAATACAGCGCTTAGGCTGGATGGGCTATGCAAACGAGCAACCGACCTGGCCTCTTTGCGAAACGAACCCAAATTTTTGCCGCTCGCCGTTCCCGGGCTGCAGAGCGCACAGTCCGGTTTGCAGGGCGTTGTGCGCGACTGCAAGAGTTCGTTCCGTAACGGCCTGCATCGAGGAATTATTGCCGAGATCAATGGCCCCAAATCGTCCGGTCGTACCTCGGTGTCCCTGCATGTATTGGCAGCCGCCACGCAGCGGGGCGAGATCTGCGCCGTCATCGATCTTCAAAACAGCTTTGATCCGGCTTCCGCCAGGGATGCAGGCATCGCGCTCGATCGTATCGTGTGGGTGCGCTGCTGTGGAAATGCAGGACATGCCATTCGCGCCGCAGACCTCATTTTGCATGCGGGAGGTTTTGGCGTGGTGCTGCTGGATCTTTGCCATGCGAGTGCGCGTGCGCTGAATCAAATTCCACTTTCCTATTGGTACCGTTTTCGCCGTGCCATCGAGCATACCCCGACTATCTTGCTGATGTGCAGCGATGCGCCGCAGGCAAAATCGTGCGCCTCCGCCAGCATTGCGGTCCGGCACAGGTGCTTTCGCTGGTCGGGCGAAGCGCCATTTTTGCTGCTGCAGGGGATAGAAGTGAGCGCTGGGTTACAGGCGGCGGCCTCAATCGAACCGCATCCTGTATTGATTCAGACGGTGGCTTAATGTACGCGTGTTTGCATGCCACCGCCGACGTATTCGCAGAACAACTGCACCGTCTGGCGCTCGAATTTTCTCCGGAAGTGGAGCAAACCACCCCCGATACGGTGGTCTTTTCGATTACGCCGTTGCGCAAGCTGATCGGATCGCCGCACCAGATTGCATCTGAGATCTGCCGCTTGGGTTATGAGCGTAAACTGCAGGCAAACCTGGCGATGGCAGTGAATCCGGATAGTGCAATTTTGCTGGCGCGGCACTTTATAGGTGTGACGCTGGTTACACCCGGTGAGGAGTATCTGAAACTAGCGCCGCTGCCGCTTATCTCGCTGCTGAGTCATGACCCGAACCTGGATCCGGCAGTGCTGCAAACCCTGCATCGCTGGGGATTAAAAACGTGCGGGGATCTGGCCGCGCTTGCGGAAACGGGGATTTCAGAACGATTGGGCGCGTCAGGTGTGTACTTACGAAACCTGGCCTGCGGACACATCCAACGCCCTTTGCGATTGTCATTCCCGGAAACGAATTACCAGGAGCGTATGGAGCTTGATCACCCAATCGCCCTGCTGGAGCCATTGTTGTTTTTGTTTGCGCGAGTCCTACATAACCTCTGTAACCGGCTGCGTTCGCAATCCAGGGCAGCCCGGCTGCTCGAAACGAAACTGGATTTAGAAACAGGCAAAGCTTATCAGTGCACGCTGGAATTCCCGGTTCCGCTGGACGATCACCAAAGTATTCTGAAGCTGCTGCAACTCCATTTAGAACGCCATGCTCCGGAAGCACCGATCTTAGCTTTCAGCATGCGCGTGGAGCCGGTGGAACCACGGCGCGTCCAGGCCGGGTTCTTCATTCCACCGACGCCGCCTCCGGATAAACTGCAGATCACGTTAGAGCGCATTGCCGGCATGGTAGGGAAAGAGAATGTCGGCACACCTGCACTGCTAAATACGCACCGTCCGGACGCATTCGAACTTACACAGCTCAATACATCGCCTCCGGACATGGCGCCGCAGACACCGCAGCAGACGATTCGGCTCGTGATGCGGTTATTCCGGCCGGCGCTGCATGCGCGTGTAGAGATCGAGGGATTGACGCCACGGCGCGTGTTCGCGCACGGGGTCAGGGGGAAAGTGCTGGAATCGGCCGGTCCCTGGAAAACGTCGGGCGAATGGTGGGCAACAACGGCCTGGACGCGTGAGGAGTGGGATGTCGCGCTCGATGACGGCGCTCTGTACCGCATTTATATGGAGCCGCCAACTACGTGGTATGTAGGCGGCGTTTACGATTAAAGGGTGGATTTAGAGAAGACCATCCTGCGTAAGGTGGGCGAGGCGATCGGGCGCTTCCGGATGATCAGAAACGGCGATCGGGTTGCAGTCGGTGTTTCCGGTGGGAAGGACTCGATCACTCTGCTCGAGACTTTGATCTTGCTGCAAAAACGCGCTCCCATCGATTTCTCAGTCTGTGCGTTCACCATCGAGCAAGGTAAATTCCTCGCGCCGATTCAGCCGGTCGGCGCATATCTGCGCGAACGGGGCGTCGACTGGACATACATTGAAGATGCGCCATCGCTCAACCTGTTAACCGAACAGCCGGAGCATGGATGCGATGTTTGCAGCCGCTTTCGCCGCCGCGCGGTCTATGGCATTGCTCGTAAGCTGGGGGCGAACGTGATTGCCTTCGGGCATACGGCCGACGACTTCTGCGAGGCCTTTCTCAGAAACGCGATGTTCACGGGACGCATCAGTGCCCTGCCCGCGGTGACCTGGTCGAGCAAGCGTGAATTCCGGTTAATTCGACCGCTGGTTTATGTCACGGAAGACCTGACACGCGCATTTGCAACCGGCTTAGGCGTCCCGGTTATTCCATGCGGCTGTTCACAAAAAACCGGAACAGTCCGGCGCAGCCTTCGTGACATGTTCGCCGAGCTTGAGCGGGATCACCCTTACTTAAAGGAGACGCTGCTTTCGGCGATGGGGAACGTCGATACCGCGCGGCTGCTCGACCGGCGTTTTCTGGATCTGGACGAGAGCCGGGAGGAGAGCGGATTCTTTGAAGATGCTGCAGAATCGGCGTTAATTACCCTACGTACCACGTGACTTGATAATCTAATACATTCTTGCTGCAATGAGCGCTGAGCTAATTGTCATCAACGGTCCGTTAGCCGGCACGCGCTACGCTCTGGCGAAAGGCGAACTGCTGATCGGCCGTGCGCCCAACTCCCATTTGGTTCTGACGGACCAGGAGGTCGGGTGGCGGCATTGCCACATCCGGCAGCAAGGCGACCGTTTCACGGTAACCGATTTAAAGAGTTCGCTCGGTACGTATATAAACGGCATGCGCTCGGCCGAGCGCTGGCTGGAGGACCGCGATCAGATCGGCATCGGAAAGACGATCCTGATGTTCCGGTCGGGTGCGAACGCGGACACTGCCGCCCCTCCGGTCAACGCGGAAGAAACAAAACCTGTATTGCTGGCGGCGTGTTCGCTGGTCTTTCTTTTCCGCGCTTTGGCCGGAAGCGACGACGCAGGACAAAGCCGGCTGCTGCGAAAACAGATTCTGCGCTTGGTCTCCGACCTGGTGCCGAGCGAAAGCGGTTATGTTCTCACAGGGTCAAGCGCCGCCGACATGTTGGCGACGAACCGCGACGATGCTGCCCCGCGGCCTGACAGCTTCGACAATTTTCTTTATCGGGTCTGCGGTGAGGGTGCATCTGCAGACGAACAGACGCGCCTGGTAGGCGTGCCGCTGTATCTGAATGGCGCTCTTGGAGGCGCGCTTCTCATTGCAGTGCGCGAAGGCGAACAGAGCCGGATGGCCGCGCATCTCGACACCCTGACAGCTATCGCGTCGCTTGCGTCCATTGCCTTCGAAGCAAATCATGAAGTCGAGACCTTGAAGGTGGAGAATGCTCTGCTGCAAGAGCAGATCACCACGACCACTGGCATTATCGGCAACAGTCAGGCTATTCGACGTTTGCTACAGCTTGTAGAGCGTGTCGCACCGCGCGACACCACTGTCTTAATCACCGGCGAGAGCGGGACCGGCAAAGAATTAATTGCCAGGGCACTGCATGAGAAGAGTACGCGCCGCGATCGTCCGTTCGTGGCGGTTAACTGCGCAGCTTTGAGCGAGACTCTGTTCGAGAGCGAGCTCTTCGGGCACGAAAAAGGCGCGTTTACCGGCGCGATTTCACTTAAGCGCGGCCGTTTTGAGCTGGCGCAGGGCGGCACCATCTTCCTGGACGAAGTGGGCGAGCTCGCGCTACCGCTCCAACCGAAGGTGCTGCGCGTATTGCAACAGCGGGAGTTCGAGCGGGTGGGCGGCACACAGGTGCTTTCGCTTGATATTCGTGTGATCGCGGCAACGAATCGCGACCTGTCGGAAGATGTGCGAGAAGGCAAGTTCCGCGAGGATCTGTTTCACCGCCTGAACGTCGTACGGCTGGAATCGCCGGCACTCCGCGATCGCAAGGACGATATCCCGCTATTGGCGCGGTACTTCCTCGAGCGCTCTGCAGTTCGCTGCAAGCGCCACGTGCACGGTCTTTCGCCGGACGCCGACGAAGTGTTGGCGCAGTATTCGTGGCCTGGCAATGTGCGCGAACTCGAAAATGCCATGGAGCGTGCGGTAGTTCTGGGTGTATCGGACTGGGTGCTGCCGGAAGATCTGCCCGAGACGCTGCTTGAAGCATCGCCGCAGGCTGGAGGAGCACGCTACCATTCGTCGGTCGGTCAAGCCAAACGCGAGGCGATTCTCGACGCGTACGTGCAAGGGAGCGGCGACTACAAACAGGCTGCGAAGGTTCTCGGATTGCATCCGAACTATCTGCTGCGCCTGGTTCGCAATCTCAACTTGCGAGATGAGATCAATCGGTTGATGTCAAATACCACTGCCGCGGGCCGCTGATTTGTTACCCGAGTGCAAGGCTGCAATGCCGCCGGTGAACAATTCATAACGCGTATTTGCAAAACCTGTCTGACGCATCATCTTTTCCAGTTCAGGAGCCGTCGGAAACTTGCGGATCGATTCCGGTAAATAAGCATATGCGTCGCGCGAACCCGAAATTAGCGAGCCGACGGCTGGGAGCACGACTCGTGAATAAAATCCATACGCGACCGGCAGCAGGATGCCACGCGGATGTGAGAATTCGAGAATCGTGAGCGTGCCGCCAGGTTTCAGAACGCGCCACAGTTCGCGAAGGCCGGTTTCGTAGTTGGCCAGATTGCGAAATCCGAACGCAATCGAGATCGCGTCGATTGAATCGTCGCGGACCGGCAGATTCAGGGCGTCGGCTTCGATCAGCGGGCAGCGAAAACCTTTTTGCCGCACCTTGTGTCGGGCTGCTACGAGCATCGGGTGACAGAAGTCGGCTCCAAAAATCGCCCGCCTGCTTGCGCCTTGCAATTCGAGTAGCACGTCGCCTGTCCCGCAGCACAGATCCAAGACTTGAGCATTGGGCCGCTGTAAAGCCGGTTTCAAACGCCGCAGAAGCGCCTTGCGCCAGCTTCGATCGATGTTCAAAGACAGCAGGTGATTCAGGAAGTCGTACTTGGGTGCGACTTCGGCAAACATCCCTTGTACCCAACGCGCAGCTTGCTTTTCCGTTTCGCTTGCCAACGGGATTGCCTTGGAATTCACTCCAAGCTGTCCACAATGGCTTGCCGAATGACAGCCGGGTCGATGCTTGAGACGATTTTCACGTTGCCTATAGCGGTGGGGAGAACAAAATGCACCTTGCCCTGCAGTGTCTTTTTGTCGCTGCCGAGTCGTGCAATCAGACGATCGGGGTCGAGCCGCTTAACGGAAGGCAAGGGCCCGTACATGTGAACAACTTTGGCGATACGTTGTGCTTCGGCTTCGGAGAGGACTCCGAGCAAATCCGCCAGCCGCGTTGCAGCGAGCATCCCCCAGGCGATCGCTTCACCGTGTAGAAGTCCGACGTATCCAGTTTCGGCTTCGATAGCGTGGCCGATGGTATGACCGAAGTTGAGGATGCGCCGCAGATCGCTTTCGCGCTCGTCTGCTGAAACGACTTCCGCCTTGATGCGTACGGCATCGGCAATGATCCGATCCACCGAAGGCGGATCTCTGGCCAGGATAGCGTCGCGCGAGTACTCGAAAAGTTCAAAAAGCCGCGGGTCGCGAATAATGCCGCATTTGATGACTTCAAACAGCCCGGCGCGGTACTCGCGCTCTGGCAAAGTAGCGAGGACGTCTGGATCAATCAGGACAGCAAGCGGCTGATGAAAGCTGCCGATCAGATTTTTGCCGCTCATGAGATTGACGCCGGTTTTTCCGCCCACCGCCGCATCCACTTGCGCCAGTAGTGTGGTCGGAATCTGCAGCACCGGAATGCCACGCATAAAGATTGCTGCCAGAAAACCGCTGATGTCCGTTACGATGCCACCGCCGAAGCCGATGACCGCGCTGGTGCGATCCGCGCAGCCTTGTACCATCTGTTCAGCCAACTCTTCGACGATCGCAACGCGCTTATTCGCCTCACCACCAGGGAAGAACAACACGCTGAATTCTTGTTCCCGGAACTGGCTGGCAACGCTTTCGCCATGCAATCGCCACACATCTTCAGTGGTGACCACGAATACCTTGCCGATCTTCTTCGGTATGAACTCGCGCACATGCCGTAAGAGGCCGCGCTCAACTACACTTGCGTAGGTGTAGTGAGCTGTCTGGACCTCGAGCGTTGGCATGTGATCCCGTTGTACCATGCTCGGGCGCGTATTCGAGAGCATGGGCCTGCCCTGCCCAGAGTAAGCGAATACTAGAAGATGCGCTCTTGTTTTTGCAGACTCCCGAAGGTGCCGAGGTTTGCGACTGAGAATGAAAAAAGGTACTGGTTTTCATTCCGCAGGCCGAAGTTCAAGTGACGGAGCTGCATGCTGAAACCGCAGCAATCGGTGTTATACGACGCCTGCGCGTATTCAAAAACACTGCGCTTCAACAGAATGTCATAAAAAATATTGCCGGCCACATTCCAACCTTTTCTGTTCGTATTGCCGTAACCGCCGCCGAACACCAGCTGATTCGCTTGCGGCATCAGCAGCGGATTGGTGCCTATGGCAGACTCGCCCACGGAGGCGAAGTATTTGCCGCGGCGGGCATTCACGTTATAGGTCTGATCCACCATCTTGTGGCGCACCGGATCGTACTCGGCGTGCCACTCGATCGCGAGAAACGGTGAGGGACTCAGTGTCAAGGCGGAAACGACCGGCGAATAGCTTCGAGGGCCGTCCAGGAAGGTGTAGGGGGTGAGTTCCGCTACCGGCAGCACAACCGTGCGCTGACCCGCAACGACGGCCCCGCCAAACGTAGGGTCGAAGTAGCGCGCCTGAGCAAGTTTCCAGGTAAGAAACTCGATGACATTGCCGGCTGCGTCCTTCCGATAAAGCCGGTTGGTGAGCGAAAGAGTCAATTGATTCGTGTTCGAGATGATGTCGGTATCGTCGAAGCGGATGACGCGCTGGAGATCATCCGCTCCGGTGATGTATTCATAGGCTGCTTCCGCTTCAATCACGTGTTTAACCTTTTCCCCCAGGTGGAGCCGTTTGGGGGGAGTAAACACACGTTCGATGGAAGGAAGGCGGAAATCAAGCGTGAAGTCGGCGTAACGGCGAAACAAATTCGAGCCCGCAAGCACGGGAGTGGTTTCCGGGAGCGGAGGACAGGACGGATAGCCGCCGCAAGCGCTGCGCGCCGTGTACTGAGTGATGTTCGAACTTCCTACATAGCTGTCGGTGTAATCGGTCGCCCCGAAGGTGATGCCGGGTTGAAAAGAGAATCCTTTAAAGCTGAAAGCTGTCGAGACATGGGGCTCGACATCCAGACGCCCGATGGTTCCGCTTTGGAAAACCGGCACAGCACTGATATAAGCATTTTCCGGCTCACTTCGGTTGAGCGCTCCGGCGCTTGAGTCAAAGGAAAACCACAACGGAAATGGTCCGGATGCGATCTGACGATCGCGGCTGGAGAACTCGACAGCCGGCAGCTTTTGAAGGATAACCTCGTCTTGGGGCGCGCCGATCAACGTGGGGGCTTCATACGCCTGCGTGCGCTGCATGGCGAGCGTGAGCGTATACGCATCGCCCTTGAAACGCCGCTGCAGAAATCCGATCGAGTCAATCTCGTTATAAATCGCGCTGTAAAAGTTATACGAAAAGGCTTCGCGGAATAAATAAGAGCTCAGGTAGTTGTAGTCGAGCCGTCCGGTGAACCCGAGAATGTTCGTAGTGGCAGTGAGCTCAAATTGCAGCCCGCCCTGGTGCTGGTACAACGTCGTCCCCTCAGCCGTTTTGCCGGCGGGCACTCCCTGTAGGTCGTCCACATCGTATAACCGGAAATTGAAGTCCGTCGACCTGTTCGGTTTTCCGCGAAAGTCGTAGGTGAAGGCTGGGCCTCGCTGCGTGAAATCCTGCATCACGCCCGTCATATCGTAGCTGCGATTCACGGCCCAATAGTAGCCGGCGCCATACATGTAGCCGTAAAGGCTGCTGTGCCCGAAATTGGGAGTGAGAAAGCCGCTCTGGCGCGGATTCCGTCCCAAGGGACGATAGAAAAACGGCAGATAAAACACCGGAACGCGCTTGAGCCGGAATACGGTGTGGCGCGCGATAGCACGGTTGCCCGGAACAATGTCGAAAACGGGTGCTTGAAAGATCCACCAGGGCTTCGGCATCTTGCAATCGGTGATAAAGCCTCTGTGCAGAATGTAACGGTCCTTGATGCGTTCAGCCCATTGGGCCTGGAAATAGAACGGATTGGTGGTGGTGAGGACGCCAGGGCTGGTCATGATCTTTGCCGGCGATGTGCCGTCGACGGCATAGAACTTACCTTCCTCGGTTCGAATGTTGTATTCGGCATGATCGGCGTCAATCTTGTCACCAGTGGCAAAGTGCTCCATATGGACGTGTCCGCGAGCCTTTGCCCAATCGGTATCTGAATCGAAATCGATCTCGTCGGCAGTAATGACCATTTCGGTTGTTTCGAGCTTCGCAGTGCCGCGCAGATTCTTAAGATTGCCGTTCGATTCGTTGATGACTCCGCTGTACCAGATCTCGTCTTTGGGAGGGAGGTCGGCCTTGAGCGGGTGTGCGGGGGCTTGGGCGGATGCTGCGGCCGCGAACAGAACTCCGAGCAGGGAAAAGAAAAAAAACGAAGAAGAAGTGAAATGTTCTAGACAAAATGCAACTATTCTGCTAGATAGTTGAAATGAGGGATTAGCGCTAGTGCGCGGAAGGAGCTGCTGCGAGAGAATCGAGTTCAACCGAAAACCGTAGCATGGTCGGCTCGCGAGCCGCAAGAGTGGCCCAAACAAAATGCGGACGATCTCACCGATTGTGACATGACTTGCCAACATTGCCAGACTTGGATTTTAGACGATGACCATCGGTGTCGCCGTTGCGGCCGTCGCGTGAGAAATGTGCCCTCCCGCATCTCACCGGCAACCTATCCCATTGCCGCCGCGGCAACTGCGCCTGCTTACGATTTTTCAACGGAAACCATGCCGGTTTCACCGGCGGCGCGCGACAAAGCTCCGCAGATTGACGCTTTGCCCGGCCAACAGCCGCTTTTTGCACAGCCTCTGCACGATCCGCGGGTTATTCCGTTCGATTCGCTGACAACGGCCGCAGATCGGGAATCGATTCGCGCGCGTGCAGCAGAATTGGAGCGACCGGCGCCGGTGAAAGCGGCCAAGGTTGAACTGCGCAGAGCGCGCACGCAGCGGCGAAGCAGCGCTGACCAGAAGCAGCGGCATCTGGAGTTTTTGGGCGAGGAAAACGTTCTCGCGCAACCCCTGGCAGCGACAATCTGCGATGCGCCAGTCGCACCGCCATGGCTAAGGATGAAGGCCGCGGCGATCGATGGCGCCCTCATCGCGAGTGCATGCATCTTGAGTTTTGCCATCTTCAGATATGCAGGTGGCAGCATGCCGAGTGACAGGCATTTGTTGCCGTTCTTTATCGGGGCGCTGCTCACAATTCCCTGCCTCTACAAATTGCTGTGGACTTTCGCCGGGTGCGACAGCATCGGCATGCGGCAAACCGGACTGCGACTGGTCGATTTCGATGGAAATCCGCCCTCGCGTGAGCGGCGCTATCAGCGAATGCTGGGCAGCGTGCTCAGCATTCTGGCAGCGGGTACGGGCCTGGTCTGGGCCTTTGTGGATGAAGATTCCTTGACGTGGCATGACCACATCTCGGGCACGTTTCCGACCCTGGACTAGTGGGCATCGTCGCCTGCGAACTGCCGGTAGCTGCAATGGCTGCCTCGTCGCTGCGATTGAGCTAAGCGACATCTGTATTGCCGACCGGTACTAAGACCGCCGACATCGAGCCTTTCGAGTTCGGCATGCGCGGGTCCGCCCCATATGCGTGGATTTGGTCGCGGCCGAATTCAGCCTGCGGGCGCTCGCAGGTGATAACGATCGTACGCCCCTTAGTGTCGACTTCGACGGCGTGCTGAAGGGCGACGCTCGCGGAATGCAGAAAGAGTTTCTGAAGCATCTCGATCACGTAGTCGTACGTGTGCTCGTCGTCATCGAGGAGCACTACATGAAAAAGCCGATCGTGCTGCTGCTCCTCGCGTTCGCTGGTCAGGGGGGTTGCGACTGGCGCAACGGCGGTTTTCTCCATCGTAAGCGGCGCTATTTCATTGGAACATGTGCGCTATGGCAGCGCAACGCCCTGCCTGACGCCGGCGGACCGGCAAAATTGCTAAAATAAATGAGTTCCTCGAGGAGGGGGCGCAACGGTTTCGACGGGATTGGATCGTTGTGTGAAGGCGTGTCGGGTTCCGAGCTCCCGTAAAACGATCGGAAAACCAAAACTGCCAACAATCAGCAGTTTGCTTACGCTGCTTAATTAACTGAGTAGCCGCCCCGGCTAACGAGCCTGCGCGTTAGTCATGGGGCGTCATTTTGCAGGATAGGTACCTGGCTTCGGTCCGTAGCCGTGGGCCGAGATCAATCGGGCTTGGCGGCTCTCGCTTTTGCCGGTTCTTTAGGGAGTCGCTGAAACAACAGAATCGGACACACACGTAGGCTTTGCACGGCGGGCTTTCTCGGACGCGGGTTCAACTCCCGCCGCCTCCACCAACCAAAAGTACTTAATGACAAACAAGGCGCATTTCTTTGCCTGATTCCTTGCGCCGGTACATAGCAGAATGATCAAAGGTCCGCGTATAGATAGGCCGTTTCGACCAGTCGATTGCGGTAGATAGGCTTCGATGGTCGCTCCGTCGTTACCAGTTCGTCCGCACCGAGTAGAAAGGCAGCGGCAACGTGCAAGGCATCCATCGCACTCAGCCCAGATTCTCGAGCTACGGCATCCGCTGTTTCTTCCAGCCGATCCCAGGCGCGGCAGTATTCGACCGCCGGGTGACTGAAGAAACCGTTATAGAAGTCGAGTTCCGCTCCCACTTGCATATACGCGGCTTTTGGCACGGTCTCAAGCCGGACGAAGGGACTCGTCAGAAATGTGCGATCAGGACTATCGAAGTACTCGAAGGCGATACGATCATATGGCGGAAGACCACGAGCAGCGTCGATAAGAACGCCGCTGTCCGGGAACGATCTTCGCATGCTTTACTGGTCCGGAACTCCGCCCCTGCGCTCGGCACGCTCGCAATCTAGTTCCTGGCGATTCATCAACGCAAGGCCACTGTGCTCGATACGTCGGCGCGACTCCAACAGACGTTTCCCCAAATCGGTGAGCTTTCGTTCCCCCCGTACAACCTGCTCATCGATAATCGATACAACACTTCGAGACTCGCGTGAGTCGTCAGCAGGAGGGAGGGCCGGGTTACGTATGCTTTCAGCCATATTCTGATTGTACCGGCAGAAACCCGTGACTTGCTCGGCGTACGGAAACAGGTCCCAAGTGATAGAACGGCTCAACGCGCTCTCAGCAAGCGAGATCCGGAAGACAAGCCTCTCTTCTTAAGCCGTCCGGATGGATTTGTGTTCCTGTTCACCGTCGCCGGCGAGATGCGATCCACCCAACAGACAAGGGACGGCATTTTTGTCGAGTAGCCGCGTCACGGCCACTCGCTGCGCAGACCCGCTGCCACGTATCACTTCAACAACGTGGTCACTTCTTGCACCTGTTCTTCGTTCAGTTCATCAATGACTCGACGGAGATCTCTCTTCGCTAAGAACGCGTCTCTTCTTCTTATTGCGTCACCAGATTTACCGTGATCGTGGCCACGGTGTTGGAAGCGCTGGTAGCGTTTCCGTTTGTGGCGTCCTGCAGATAAAAGACCATGCCGTCCGTGACCCAATCACCCGTAGTTGCGGTGCCGGCTCCGGTTCCCATCGCAAATAACGGACCAGCGGGGCTCCCCAGGTGAACCTCAGTGAAACTACACTTGCTGCAGGACCAGGTCAGCGTTGTCGTGCCAAGCTGTCCCGCGGCCACAAAAATCGGATCCGGGCTCGCGCTGATAATACCGCCGTTCTGGGTCGAGTTCGGAGGCGCCTGGCCTTGCTCCACTGTGACCACAACGGTACTGATGGTATTGGCAGGAGAGGTCCCGTTGCCTTTCGAAGCGTCTTGCAGATAAAAGATCATTCCGTTGGTAACCCATAGCCCCGTAGTCGCGGTGCCGGTGTTTCCGCCAACAGCGAATAGCCGGCCGCCGGGGCTGCCGACATGGACTTCCGTAACCGCACAGTTGGGGCAATACCAAGTCAGTGTCGTTTGGCCAAGTGGCGCCGAACCGGGCAGATATGTGGCCGGATTCGGGAGCGCTTCGATTGATCCGAGCTGCGTACTCGGCTGAGGGCTGCCGGCCTGCAAGTGCGCCGTCACGGTGCCCACTGTCTTGTCGCCGCCGTTTGAGACATCCTGCAAGTAGAAAACGGTGCCTTCCTCCACCCAAAGTCCGGTAGCTGCACTGCCCGAGCCCGCACCTTCGGCGAACAGTGCACCACCCGGAGCACCAAGTCTCACTTGCACAGCAGAGCAAGTTCCGCAGTTCCAGAAAACCGTTGTCCGGCCGAGGGTTCCCGACGTGATGATGGGGTTCGGATTTAGCGTAATATCGCCGGACTGCTGTCCTCCGCTGACTTGGGAGACCTGCTGGACATGTACAATCACCGTTCCGAGCGTGGTCCCGTTCGCCGGATTCATCAGATAAAAGGTGGTGCCTTCCGCAACCCAGAGGCCGGTTGTTGCGGATCCGTAATCGCCTTCACGGGCAAACAGAACTCCACTCGGGCTTCCCACGTGCACCTCTATGCCTGACGCCAGCGAAGAGGGAACATTCCAATTGATTGTGGTTTCGCCGAAGGGCGTTCCAATGGGTACCTGGATCGGATTGGGTGTGGCGTTAAAAGTGACCCCAGGCGAGGCGGATCCGGTTCCGCCTCCACCGCTCCCGCCACCTCCGCTGGTCGAGAGAGTCAGGTGAATCGTCACCGTTCCCAGCGTGCTTGATGCCGCAGTCGGGTTGCTGCTGGTTGCGTCTTGTAAATAAAAAACCATTCCGTCGGTTACCCAATTTCCCGTTTGGGCGCTACCTGTGCCAGATCCAATCGCAAATAGTCCGCCCGACGGGCTGCCGATGCGAACCTGGACCGAGGTGGAGGTAGAGTTCCAGGAAATCGTAGTTGTGCCAAGTGTCTGTCCGGCCGCGACAGGAATCGGGTTCGGCGACGCGGAAATTACGGAGCCGGAGATCGCCGAGGCCCCGACCGGGATGGTTACCGTATTACTGACGAACGCGTTCTGAGCGATATAGACCGGTGTCTGCGCATTGGCAGTTAGACTCGACGGCAGAATAACCTGCACCGCGTACACGCCGACGCCGCCGGCGGCAAGCCCCGCTGTAACCACCTGTCCGGTAGATCCGTTGACCGTCGCGGAAACGGTGTTCGTCGGACTGTTCGGCTGCGGACCGTTATAGGGAGACGCGGTTGCAGGAGCGAGAGCGTTACCGTTGGGGTCCTGCAGGGCACCCAGGCCCGTGGCATACAAGGTTATGGTTTCGTTCGGCTGTGCCGGATTTGCGGTAGTAACGGGACCCGTTCCCGAAGTGATGCAACAAGTCGCGGAGGTATATGCGGTGACGGTTATACCGGCGGAAGATTGGCCCGAGGCAGCCGTAACGGTGCCGCTTATCGGGATGCCGGAACCCGCTCCGCCCGCCTGCCGCGCCGTCAACACGACACGATTGAAAGCGCCGCCCGCAGATGCCACAACCTGCGGATCTTTTCCATTATTGATCGCGGTAACCAGGCCGTTGACGATGCTCTCCAGCGAATCGGATGCGAGAACAGTGTACGTATAAGAGCGGCTGTTGATTGTAATCTTGGGAACGTCGCCGGCCTGCACAGTTCCATCAATCGAGATCACGGCGGACGGATTACCCGCCTGATGCATCGGCTGAAGTGCCGGCCGCGGGATGGTGCCGGCCGCGCTGAAGAGCCCGGGATTGGCAGGCGCCAGAATTACCGGCAGCGCGCTCGTGACGGTAACAGTTCCATCGCTGTGCACGGTGCGCACATAGACGCTACTGCTGCTCCGGTCCTGGTATTCGAACGGAACCTGGGCTATGACCTGCGTTGACGATACACGAAAAATCGGAGCAGCGTAGCCGTCAATGTAAACCTGGGTGCTGCAACCTGCGCACACAGTCCCGGAGCCGAGCGCGGTTGGCAACGGATTACTCTCGTTAGCTGGTATGGCGGAATTCGGATCGGCGCTGACCGCTGTATCGGACAGACCGCGGCCATTTGCCGGAGGCGTGTAGTTAATCTCGATCAGAGCGCCGGCTGCCGCAGTTCCGGCATTACCGCCTGTCAGATAGCCTCCGGACGCGTTCACCTGAATGTTTGCGGTGTTGGAAGCAGTTGCTGCGAGACTCACCGCATCGAACGCATTCGTGGTGCTCTTCGAATCCAGGAAGACGGTGTTTGCAATCGCGCCGGTGAGGGCGATCGCGTTTGGATCTCCAGCCCCGGAGTTCGAGCTGTTAATCACATTAATCAAGCCGGTAGTGACGGTCGCCAGATTGTCGCCGCTTTTGATTGTGTACTTGTAATCAGTGCCCGCGATCGTGATGGTGACCGAATCATTGGCCACGGCCGAGCCAGTCAGGTTGACAAAGCCCTGCTGACGCGTAATTTCGCTTCCCGCGTTCAGTACCGACCTCGGCAGCATGAGTACGTCGCCGGGGGTGAAGACAAGTACGCGCCGGTCGTAAGCATCGCTCACGTACAGATTGGTCCCGTCATAAGCAAGCGCTTGGGGAACCGGGGTCGTATCGACACTGCCGGTATTGTCGACGTTGGTGCTCAGTATGCTCGCGGTAGGATTCGTAATCTGGTCGTTATAAAAATCCGGCTGCCCTAAGACGATGTCGGCCGAGGCTCCGTTGGCAGTTGGAATTTGATCATAAATCAGCACGCGGTCATTTCCACCATCGGCCACGAACAGACGGAAGCCATCCGAAAGAGCGTATCGGGGAAAGTTGAGCGTCGCGGCACAGCGAGCGGGATACAAAGGATTGCCGCTACTATCCTTGCCATTGGATGCGCAGAGGGCGGGTGCGTTGTTAGGAGCGCTGTTAGCCATATCGGGCTGTCCGATCACCACGTCGGCAGACTGGTCCATTTGCGTCGGGATGGTGTTCCAGATCAGCACGCGATTGAATCCGAGGTCAGCCACAAAAAGATGCACGCCATCGGACGTTACCGACACGGGATTCAGCAACTGATTCGCTGCGGCAGTCGGGTTGGTGCGGGTAACCGGCGGCGCGTTCTTCGTGGTGAAGTTCGGCTGACCGAGTACCAGGTCAGCAGGCTGATTGTTCGAAGTCGGAATGCTGTTCCAGATCAGTACCCGATAGTCCTGAGTGTCGGCGACAAACAATTTTCCGTTCTGTATCCAGACCGACTGGGGGCCGCTCAGGCTGCTCGAGTTGAGAGTCGCGGCAGGCTGCAGAGTGGTGAAGTCCGGCTGACCCAGTACGATATCGGCGGGCGCATTCAGCGAGGCCGGAATCGACTTCCAGATCAACACGCGGTTGTTGTCCGTATCGGCAACGGCTACGATTTGGCCGTCGGTTGCAACGCCGGTCGGGTTGTTCATTGAACCGGCGGTCGATGAGCCCTGCTGGGCGCGGCCCGAGGTCGTCGAATTGAAGTTGATTTGTCCGAGGACGTTCAGCGCCGGATAGCCGCACAAATTGCAATTGGTGTACGGAGTGACGCCCGAAGGGACCGAAAGAGCCGCTCGCGGATCCGGAATCTGGCTGGTATAAAACATCAGCACGCGATTGTTAACCGGCGGCAGATTCAGCGGAGAGCCAGCGGCACTGGAGCCCAGGCGCGTGCCATCGGCTACGAAGAGGAGACCATTAGAATACGCGAGGCCGCTCACACCGCCCACCACCTGATTGCTGGCGGTTGGATCTGCCCGGCTGAACGAACTCTGACCGATGACAGCACGGGCGGCCTGTCCGGTTGTGAAATCAGTAGCTTGGAGGAGAGGCGCGCAGACTAGGAGCGCGAGAGAGAACAAACGCTTCATGAAAGGTCCGGAAAAGGCTAAGTATAACAATCGCTTGGGACGCGGTTCGGCAGCCGCGCGTTGCGGGAAAAAAGCGGCGCGGGCTGTCCCGCCGCGCCGCTAACACTTCGGCCAATACCGCGAGCAGCAGTAGACATAACCACGCGCCCGTCGTCAGAAACCGGGCTGTAGGGCGCTCAACAGTGACGGTTACCCCCGCGAAGAACACGAGCGCACTGGCGATGCAGGCGACCACTTGCGGCGTGCGGACGAGGACCAGAAGAGCCGGGCTTAGGGCCAAAAAACACAACACGAAGAGATACCAGGGCCAGGCGCGTTGATGCCACCACTTCGTAAACGACGGCTGGTAGCCTGTGGGCGCAGCAACGCCTAAATCCCGTTCGAGAACAGTAACCGTCTGGGGCGACAACGTGCGTCCCCAACCTTCGTCTTCCAGCAAGGTCCGCTTGAACCAGCGGAGATCGAAATAGCCCAGGAACTCTTGCCAAGCCAACCCGAAAACTCCAGCCGGATTCCGAAGCATGGCGTGAACCGCCGTAGCCCTTGCCAGATCGTTCGCTTGCACAAAATCGGGGTTCAACTTTTCAATGCGGCCGCACAGCCCATCGCTGCTCCAGTGCTCCGCTTGCCGGTTCTTGATTTCTCTGCGATCGAACGTCAGGTTTTGAAAGATCTGCGCGCGTTGAAAGGCGATGGGATAGTCTTCGGGTTCGGCGAGCGGGGCCATCGCCGCAAGCAAGAAAATGCCATCCGCGTAGAATAGCGCCGATTTCTGGTGAATGAGATGTCCGTACAAATGCCTATATTGATTTAGCAGAACTTGAAAGAGGACCACAGATACAAGCAGGTGAATTACAACGATCAACGGATAGCGCAGCGGGCGCAATCTCGCTTTGAATGAAATCAGACACTGTCTCGCCGCAGGCGATAGTAGCGGCACCAACAAAAGATTCAGCAGCACGTCTGGCAGGAAGCTGATCCGCACGGTAATGAGCAAGAGAGCGAGTGTCTGGGCCGCCAAAAGCTGTAAAAGCTTGCCCGAACAGATATAAGCAAGCACAAGGCAGAAATAAGAAGCGAAGATTACATTGGCCAGCGCCTCCGTCATGATGTAACGCTCGGAGAGAAGTTCGAGCGGCTCTACAGCGCAAAGCAACGCAGACAATGCGGCGATCTCGAAACGCACGCGCAAAAAGCGCACCGCCGAGAAAGCCAGCAGCCAGGCGGCGAGTGCGGACAATAAAGATTGAAAAAAGATCATGGCTTCCAGAGAATGCCGTTGCAAACTGACAGCGCGGATGAGAAAGCCGTAAACGAAGCTGCGATCGGCAGGTATCCATTTGTCGACTGCTGTCGCGATATAGGAGCCGGAATCGCCCATGAAGTAAGCCGGGCGTGAATCGATCAAAAGAAATGTGGCTTTAGTGACCAGAATTGCGAAGAAGAGAAGGGCCAGCTTTGCGGGCAGATTTCCTCTTTCGCGGCGTTCGAAAGAGAACATCCGTGAGTACCTGAAGCGCGAGTGTAGCACGTGTATTGGCCGCACTTGCGGCCTTACCGGGTGCGACCTTCGAGCTTTTCCTGTTCGGGGCGATAGTCGACGTCGTAGCGCTTGAATCCGGCGCGATCAAAGCCGCGCTTCGCCTCTGGATTTTTCATAAACGTGTCCCAGACGAAGCCGGTACGTATGTTTTCGGCCATGACCATCGTGATGCCGGTATCGATCCCGATCACATCGGAGTCGTACCAGTTCCTCAGTGGGTTAAAGGCATTCACGAAACCGTAGCGGGTCCAGGCTTGGGCGCCATACTTGTCCTTGATGGTGCGGAGCACGCGAATTGTGGCTTGCGGCAGAAACGGCAGTGATCCACCAGCGGCGGCAGGCGCCACCGTTCCATCTATCGGTCCCATGCCCGGAGGTCCACCCCAAATTACGTATCCATGCGCCGAATCGGAAGCCGTGATGCCCCATAAATTGTCGCTGTAGTCGGGAAATTCTTTCGAGAGCTGAATGCAGAACAGGCGATGCACCTCGGTCGCGATGACGGAATTCATGAAGTAGTCGGCATATTGGTCGCGGCGTCCCCGAAAGTCGAACCAGGCCTGCGAATACTGGTGTACGAATAGCGGCGCGAATGACCCGATGTAGCGAAGCCCGGCGAATTCGAAATTCGTGCGCTTCCACGCATTCCACGTCTGTACCGATAAAGGATGAGCAACTGATCCCAGACCGAGAAGATAAATCATCATCAGTTCGCTGTAAAGGTCCCAGCGATACGGAAGGAAGCCGGTTTCAGGCGACCACCCCTGCGGCAGTAAAGACGTGTCCTCTGAAAGCCAGCGCCACTCCACGCGACTGAATATCTCGTGCGCGAGGCGGTCGATTTCGGAATGGCGGAAGTGTGCGCGGCAGGTCAAAACGCCACACAGAAGAAGCGCGGTGTCGATGGACGACACCTCCGATTCCCAAATGCGTTCACCGGTCTTCACGTTGGCGAAATGATAGAAGAATCCGCGGTGAGTAACCATGCGCTCCCAAAGAAAATGCAATGTGTTCAGGACGCGTTTGTGCGCTTCGGGAAGCGGAATGTATCCGCGCTGATGCCCGATGCAAATCGCAGTCAGACCGAAGCCGGTAGCGGCTATACTGGCGACGATCGACGTATCGGTCTGGCGAACGTTGCAGCGGTCCTTGACGAGGCCACTTTCGGGATCCGACTGCTCCAGAAAAAATTGCAGACAGGCCTTCTCAACCTCTTCGAGGAATGCGTCATCATCGGGCGAAATGGTCTCGCAGTTGATCTCAGGCGTGGTGACAGCAGCTGCGCCCAGGTTGCGTGCAGTGAGAAAAAGCGCACCGGCTTTCGCCAACAGCTTGCGGCGTGAGACATTCCAGACATCTGAGTCGCTCCACTCGGAGAACATACAGTCTTCGATCCATTAGATGCAAATTTGTCCGGGTTGTTTTGATGCCGCGATAGTATGTTGAGGACAAGTTCCGAATGGACAGCGATAAAGTAGCCAAGCTAACAGGGAAAATTGCGATCGTTACCGGAGCGAGTAAAGGGCTCGGGAAAGCGATGGCGCTGGCTCTAAGCGATGCAGGAGCGCGGGTTGCGCTAGTTGCAAGAGACGCACAAAGGCTGAGCCGGGTACGCGAGGAGATCGAGTCTGCAGGCGGCGAGCGCCAAGGTCTTCACTGCGGACGTTACGCAAGAGGCGGAAGTCACGCGCCTTCAATCGGAAGTCAGCGGGCAGCTGGGCGCGGCGCAGATTCTGGTGAACAACGCCGGAATCAACATTCGCAAAAACCTGGTCGAGTTCAGCTTGGACGAGTGGCAAAGCGTAATGGACGCCAACCTGACCAGCGTCTTTCTGATGTGTCGCGCCTTCGCGCCGGGCATGAAAGGCACCGGATACGGACGCATTATCAACATGACATCCATCATGAGCCACGTTTCCCTGCCCGGGCGCAGTGCTTATTCGTCAAGCAAGACAGCGCTGCTGGGCCTCACGCGCGCGCTTGCACTCGAGCTTGCGGCCGACGGCATCACTGTGAACGGCATTAGCCCTGGCCCGTTCGGTACCGATATGAATCAGGCCGTGATGCAGAATCCGGAAGCCAACGCGCAATTCCTGGCGAGTCTGCCGGTCGGGCGCTGGGGCAAGGTAGAGGAGATTGGAGCACTGGCCTGTTATCTGTGTTCAGATGCGGCCGGCTTTATCACCGGCACAGATATTTTGATCGACGGGGGATGGACCGCGCGCTAGCTGGAGGTGATGCGCGCCAGCCGGAGGTATACATGACGCGGCGTGATGCAGCTTGGTTGATCGCGCGAGCGGCGGCGACAATCGAGGGACAATTGTTTCTCTCGGCGTGGGCACGCGACGCGAAGCACGGTGCTGAGCATTCAAGCGCGCCCGCGGAGCGCGAGTCATGGGCTAATTACCGCCCCCAATTCTTCTCCGCGGATGAATTTCGCGCTCTCGAGGCTTTCGCCGGCGCATTGATTCCCAGCGATGAGACACCCGGAGCGAGAGAAGCGCACGTCGCTCCGTTCATCGATTTCGTGGTATTTTCGGCATCCGAGTATGCGCCCGATACGCAGCGCGAATGGCGCGCTGCTGTCGAGTGGTTGGTGTCATGCAGCTTCTCGGAAATGAGTGAAGGTGAACGCAATGACTTGCTCACACGCGTGTCCGCACCGGAACGCGACAGATCGCAAAAAGCCGATGGATTCGCGCATTACCGGCTGATGAAGCAACTGATTGTGTACGCATTTTATACGTCGCGTGTTGGCATGATCGACAACCTGGAATACAAAGGACTCGCGTACCTGACGGAGTTTCCCGGCTGCGATCATCCGGAGCATCACAAATTCTAAGGCAGATCGTGAAATACGACGTGGCGATTGTCGGGTCGGGAGCGTGCGGCGGCTGGGCATGCATGCAGCTGGCTCAAGCCGGATTCAAGGTCGTGTTGCTGGAAGCCGGTTCGGAAGTGATACCCGCGCGCGACTTTCAGCATCGATGGCCCTACGAAATGCAGTTTCGGGGCATGGGCAAACCTGGTCTCCTTCGGAAGTACTACAGAGGTTCGACTGAGTACAACTACCGAATCATGATTGACGACCGCGAGAATCCCTACACAACGGCTCCCGATAAGCCATTTCGCTGGTCGCGATCGCGAGCACTGGGTGGACGGACGCTGCACTGGTCGAGAGCGTCCGACCGTATGTCGGATCTGGAGTTCAAGGCGGCTTCGCGCGACGGATACGGTGAAGACTGGCCGCTTTCGTACGCTGATCTGGCGACGTATTACGATCGTGTGGAGCGTTTCATCGGCGTAAGCGCAGCACCGGCGAACCTGCACCAGTATCCGGACGGCGTCTTTCTTCCGCCGATGCCGTTGAACTGCGCGGAAACGATCTTCGCTGCGGCATGCAGGACAATCGGCTATCCCGCTACGCCCAGGCGCGTCGCGCAGCTTACTCGAACCCTGAATGGACGACCTTCCTGTCACTACTGCGGGAACTGCATCAACGGGTGCGACGTAAATGCGATGTTCAACACTGTGGGAACAACTTTGCCCCCAGCGTTGAAGACCGGGAATGTCACTGTCCTCTGTGATTCGGTCGTAAGCCATGTTCTGATGGACAGCGAAAATCGCGCCAAGGGCGTGCGGTACATCGAACGCTATTCAATGAAACCGGTAGAGCTGGAGTCGCGCGTCGTTGTGCTCGCCGGTTCGTCACTTGAAAATACGCGTCTGCTGCTGCATTCACGTCAAGGCGGGCTAGCGAACAGCAGCGGAGTGCTGGGGCAGTATCTGATGGATCAAGTAGGCGGGACAGCGGTGACGGGTTATCTGCCGCAACTGAAAGGTACGCCGATTCGCAACGACGATGGCAAGGCAGGCGGGCTGTACATTCCCAATTTCGTCAATTTGGCCGGAAAGCCCGGCAAATTTATCCGGGGATACGCCATGAGCGCATCCGGTGGCGCGGTAGAATTCCCGCCCTTTGCCCCGAGCCTTCCCGGCTTCGGCAGCGCCTACAAGAAGCAGGTGAAGTCTCTTTATCCGGCCTATGCTCGCGTGTGGATGTCTGGCGGCGAAATGCTTGCGCGCAAGGAAAATTTTGTGGAGCTGGACCCGGTGGTTCGGGATAAATGGGGAATTCCGGCGCTGAAGATTCACTGCACGCATTCCGACAACGATGAGCAGATTTACGCCGACTTCTTCCAGCGCGCGCAGGAACTATTTCACGCCGCAAAGGGTGAGATCATTCCGGAAAAACCGCAGATAGGAGTTCCGGGGAGCTTGATTCACGAAGTAGGTACGTCGCGTATGGGCGATAACCCGAAGAGCAGTGTACTGAATTCGTTCTGCCAAACGCACGACATTAAGAACTTGTTTGTGTTTGGAGGTGGTTGCTTCGTCAGCACCGGAGATAAACACCCGACACTGACGATGATGGCTATCACTGCGCGCGGCTGCGATTATCTGACGGATGCAGCTAAGAAAGGCGATCTGGCATGAGCTCGGCCACCCCTGCAGTGTTCACGCCGGAGTTCGAAAAGCGCACTTATGCGCGCGTGAGCCGCAGGCTAATCCCATTTCTGTTTCTTTGCTACATTTTTGCCTATGTCGACCGCGTAAATGTTGGCTTTGCGAAGCTTCAGATGCAGCAGGACCTGGGGATCAGTGACGCGGTATACGGCAACGGCGCGGGGATTTTCTTCATCGGTTACCTGTTTTTTCAAGTGCCGTGTAACTTGGCCCTGCAGAAGATCGGCGCCAGGCGCTGGCTTGGCCCGATCATGATCGTGTGGGGAATCGTTTCGGCCTGCACCATGCTGGTTCATTCCGGGATGCAGTTCTACGGGGTGCGATTCGTTCTCGGCATTGTGGAATCGGGGTTTTTTCCGGGAGTAATCCTGTATCTGACGTTCTGGTTTCCGAGTGCTTATCGCGCAAAAATGGTGGCGGCATTCATGACCGCGATTCCGCTTTCAGGGGTTATCGGCGGGCCGATTTCGGGCTGGATCCTGGAGCGGACAACATCCGTAGGCGGGTTGCGAGGCTGGCAATGGCTATTCCTGCTGGAAGCTGCACCCTCGCTGCTGGCCGGCATCGCGACGATGTTTTTCCTCGAGGACAGCCCAGCCAAGGCAAAATGGCTGAAGCCAGATGAGAAAGCCGTGTTACTGCAGCGGCTGCGCGAAGATGAAGAGGCGCGCCGTGCCGCAGCTCCGAACCATCACAGCTTTCGAGACGCGTTTCGCAGCGTGAAGACCTGGCTGCTTTGTCTGGTGTATTTCGGGTTTGTTATGGGCAACTACGGTCTGAGCTTCTGGCTGCCGCAGATCGTGAAAGAGACCATCACCAAAGACCCGTTTCGAATCGGACTGCTGACAACCATACCGTGGGCGGCAGCAGCTGTGGCTATGGTTGTGATCGGCCATCATTCAGACGCAACGGGTGAGCGGCGCTGGCATATCGGGCTGACTGGGATTTTAGGGGCAGCCGCATTTGCGTTTTCCGCCACACCCGGAATCTCGGGAATAGCAGGATTGGCGGCTCTGACCATTGCAACGGCAGCCATCGCATGCTCGTATTCGACCTTCTGGGCCCTGCCGACGGCGATATTGTCGGGGGCCGCGGCTTCTGCAGGCATTGCGTTGATTAATTCCCTGGGCAATGTGGCCGGATGGGTGAGTCCTTCCCTCGTGGGCCTTATCAGGGATTCCACGCACAGCATGACACCCGCCTTGCTGATGCTGGCGGGATCGTGTTTCGCCGCCGCTCTGATCACAATTTTTTTCTTTGCTAAGGCGAACCGGAGAGGAGCCGTGTAAATGAACCGGCGCGATTTCCTGCGCACCGCAACGCTCGACTCTCTTGCTCTTCCGCTTATGGCGCAATCAACTAAATGTCCCCCAGGCAAGCTCGGCATCGCCACGACCTCTTACATGATGGCGTGGCGTCCCAAAGATACATACGAATTTCTGGAACATTGCCACGCACTCGGCGCAGAAGGCATCCAATCCGCGATCAACGGCGATCTTCCGAAGATCCGCGCGCGCGCCGAAGCGCTCGGTATGTATATCGAAGCAATGGTGCCGATGCCGAAAGGCGACGACACAACCGCGTTCGAGCAGTCGCTGAAAGATGCACAGGCGGTAGGTGCGGTGGCACTGCGGTCGGCCTGTCTCGGAACGCGGCGCTACGAGACCTTCAATTCTTATGAAGACTGGACGCAGCACGTTGCGGAGAGTCACAAGTCTATCGAGGCCGCCATGCCCGTTCTCGACCGCTACAAGATTCCGCTGGGACTCGAAAACCATAAGGACTGGACCGCGGACGAGCTTGTCTGGCTAATGAAGAGGTACGGCACCGAATACTTCGGTGTGTGTCTGGATTTCGGCAACAATATATCGCTGCTGGACGATTCGATGGACACGATTGAGAAGCTCGCGCCATATACTGTTTGCACGCACTTGAAGGATATGGCCGTGGACGCATCTGACGAGGGGTTCCTGTTGTCGGAAGTCCTGCTGGGAAATGGCTATCTGGATTTGCCGAGGG
Organism: uncultured Acidobacteriaceae bacterium; assembly: GCA_963842195.1. GTDB lineage: Bacteria > Acidobacteriota > Terriglobia > Bryobacterales > Bryobacteraceae > Bog-105. The sequence continues at coordinate 73,450 of CAWJFN010000008.1, read as the reverse complement.
CGATTTCCATGGTGAAACAGATTCGCCCGGATATGCGCTTTTCACTCGAGATGATCACACGCGATCCGCTGCGCGTGCCGTGTCTCGAGGACAGATACTGGGCAACATTTCGCGATCGGAACGGGCTGTGTCTGGCGAGGACTTTGCGATTTGTGGCACAGCACCAAAGTGCAAGCGCGCTGCCTCATGTCTCGCAGCTGGCTCATGAGCAGTGGATAAACACAGAGGATACGAATGTAGCGGCGTGCTTGAAGTACGCGCGGGAGAATCTTGGAGTATGAGCAACGAATTGACCAGAAGGCACGCGCTTAAAGTCGCGGGCGCCACAGTCGCAGCGGCGGAACTTGGTCGGGCCGATACACCGAAGAAGGGCCGATTGAAGCAGTCAGCCGCGCGCTGGTGCTACCGAAGTATGAGCCTCGACGATCTGTGCCGGCAAGGCGCTGAGATGGGACTCAGCGGCATCGACCTGGTGAGCCACGATGACTGGCCCACGGTTCGCAAATACGGCCTGGTGCCGGCGATGACCCCGGGAGCAGGAACCATTCCCGACGGCTGGAATCGGAAAGAGAATCACGATCGCCTGGCAAAAGAGATGCAGGAGAACATTGAGCGCGCGGCGGCGGCGAAGGTGCCGAACGTGATTACGTTCTCGGGCAACCGGCGCGGTCAGGCCGACGAGGAGGGCAAGGAAAACTGTATTCTTGGCCTCAATCGCATCAAAAAGATGGCCGAAGATAACGGAGTGACAGTTTGCGTGGAATTGCTGAATAGCAAGATCAATCATCACGATTATCAGTGCGACCACACCGTGTGGGGAGTGGATGTGATGAAGGGCGTGGGCTCGCCGCGCGTCAAGCTGCTGTACGACATCTACCACATGCAAATCATGGAAGGCGATATCATTCGCACCATTCGCGACAACATTCAATACATCGCGCATTTTCACACCGGCGGCGTCCCCGGGCGTCATGAGCTCGACGATACACAGGAACTGCAGTGGCGCACAGTGGCGAAAGCAATCGCGGACCTGAATTTTGAAGGCTTCTTCGCGCACGAGTTCGAGCCGACACGGGATCCGATGACGTCGCTGCGGCAGGCAGTCGAGCTGTGTACGGTGTAGGCTAGCGGGAATGGACGAGCCGTCTCCTCCCGACCGCGATCCGGTGGTGGAACCTGGAAGCGTCTTGCTGTCTAGATTACGCGAAGGCCATGACTATTCAGCAAGCTCTTCGAACTGCGTGATCCGTACCTCACGATCCGGGAAAACGGCTCGAATCTCCAACCGGCCACCCAACGCTTCCACGTACTCCGATAGCGTACTTAAGTAAAGATCTGTCCTGTGTTCAATTTTCGACACTTCGCCTTGGTTCACTCCCAAGCTCTGAGCGAGTCTGGCTTGGGTCATTTGCCGCGCTTTGCGCAACTCATCCAGCGGCATTCCCGCCAACGTTTCGCGTACACGTTGGGCAATCTTCTGCCGACGACTTGCCGGCATGGCATCGATCAATTCGCGAAATTTTCGGGCTGGCATTAGAATTTACCTTTGGCGACTAGGAGGGCGCGCAGGTACCTGGCCCGTTCCGGCGAACGGAGCTGGTCCAGTGCTGTCGCTTCCATCTGACGAATTCGCGCGCGAATAGCATAGAACCCCCCGCCCAATCGTCTCAAACGTATGCTCGCGCTCGCAATCGATTTCTTCCTTTCGGAGTTCCTTTAGATATTGCTCGTAAATTCGGTCCGCAACCGGCACGAACTGCTCATACCATCGGTCATTGCCCGTTTTGTCTCCTCCAATAAGCAGAATCGCAGTTCGAGACGGATCAAAAATATAAAGTGTCCTCAACGGTCTGCCTCCGCTCTGGGTGCGCAGTTCGCGCATTGCCGCGTAGTGTGAGCTAGTCACCTTCGAGCTATGTGGAAACCCTAAAGTCGGTCCAAGTTCTGCAAGCAGGGAAACTGAATAAGCGACGTCATCCTGTTGGTCCTCAGACAAGCTCCTCCACCATTGGTCGAATTCATCCGTAAACTCAACCTCCCAAGCCACAACTTAGGATGCCATTGAAGGAATATTCTGTCAAGGGAATGCATTCGCCGGCCCAACCGAAGACGGATTTCCGTGCTGCGGCGCCACCTTCTCGTACCATAAAAAGCTAAAACTATGTACGTATCACCGCACGCCCGGAATCTCCGCCTCACTCAGCGCGCCGGCTTTCAAATCACGAGCTCGCGCAAAGGCGCGCGTAGCTGCCTCCTTCTGCCCATTGGCCTGAAGAGCCCGTCCCAGTTGATACTGGGCGCTGGCGTCATCCGGATTTAACTCCACGGCTCTCTGGAGCAGCGTTACGGCTTCAGCCGTTTGCTCCTGATGCAATTTGGCTCTGCCCAAATACAGATAGACGGCCCAGGAATCGGGCTTCAGCTTTCTCGCCTCTTCAAGATAGGGAATACCTTCCTGATAGCGCGATTCGCGGACCAGCAGACTACCCAGAAAATAATCGGCATCCTCATCAGTGGCGTTTTCCTTCAATGCCAACTTCAATTCGCGGATGGCATCGTCGGTGCGCCGCTCGCTGATATAGAGTTTGCCCAACTCGAGGTGGAGACCAGGGAAGCTTGGATCCAGCTTCAGCACTTGAAGAAAGCTCTCTTCGGCTTGCGGGAACAAAGCCGCCTCGTACGAAGCTCGCCCGAGCAGGAACTGAGTGCGCGCGGGACCGGCAACGTCAAACATTTCGTTGAAAATTGTTTGCGCAGTTTTGGCATCATTATTTTTCAGGTAAGCGAATCCGAGCAGAAAAAGGAGCTGCTCATCTCGCGGGTTGGAGACCCTCAAGGCTTCAAGGTCGTGAATGGCAGAAGCTACGTCTCCGGTGTACAGGCGGCAAACATCGAGTAACTGGCGCGCCTGCCGGTTATCGGAATCCATGCTGACGACGCGAGCGAAAAACGGCAACGCAAGCGCATGTCTTTCCTGTTTCAGATAAACGAGGCCCAAATTGAGGAGAATCGATTCCTCATTAGGACTCAGGCGCAAGGCGCGCTGATACTCCGCAATCGCCTTGTCGGCGCGATTCGTTCGAGCGTAGATGATGCCGAGATTGCCAATGGCCCCTACGTTGTTCGGCTCCTGGCGCACAACGGATTGGAAGCCCTGTTTGGCGGCGGCGTAATCTCCCGCTGACAAGGCCTTTACAGCGCGATCAAACGTCACCTTCGCCGGCTCGGAAGCTGCCTGGGCGAGTAAGCTCGAAACAAACAAGCCAGCAAAAAGCAAGCCCCGGACGAGCAGGCTGGCCGCAGACTTCATATGCAAATCATACGGGAGGTGTGCTTCCGATCACTGGGCGGGAAAAACGAAAAGGCGGGCAGCACTCTTGAGCAAGTGCCACCCGCCTTGTGTTCCTTACGCTGCTTAGAACTGGAATCTAAGAGCCATCTGGATTACACGGGGATCGCGCCAGGCATTCACCTGACCGAACGTGTTGTTCGTGCTCGAGATGTGCGACCCGGGGTTATCACCGCTGAAATTGTAGTTGACACCCCAGATTTCCGGATGATTCAAAACGTTGAACACTTCAAACCGGTACACGAGTTTCATCGTTTCCGTGAAGTTGAAGTTCTTGATCAAGCTGGCGTCCAGGTTCTGGACTGCCGGCAGACGAAACGCATTCCGGCCCGCCGTGCCGTACTGGCCGTCAGGCGGACGCACGAACGCCTGCTGATTGAGCCATTGACTGCTGTTCGCACCCGCATACGGATCGCCAACGACATCCACATACTGACTGCCGGCATTCCAGCCGTAGATATTTCCGTTCGACATAACCGAGAACGGCATACCCGATTGAGCGCGGAAGATGCCCGTCAGTTCCCAACCGTTTAAGACTGTTCGGAGTACCGGCCTATCGAAAGCATGCACGGCCGGGATGTCATACACCCAGTCGGTGGAGAATACATGCGTCTGGTCGTACCCTGCCACCGCGTAGTTCTGAGCGATGTTGAACGGGTTATTAATCTGGTCGGAATCGTTGTCGTTCGTGTCCATGGCCTTCGAGTACGTATAGTTCACGTTACCCGTCAATCCGTGAATAAAGCGGCGGCTCAATCGGACGAGCAACCCGTCGTAACGCGAGTAGCCGTTAGTCTCTACCGAGTTCAAGCTGCCCCAACCGAGGTATGGCGCCACCGTCAGAGGATTGGCAGAGCCGAACGTCGTACCCGCCGCGAGCGCATTCAACTGGCGCTGATCCATCAGGTGAACGGAGTGATTGCCGGAGTAGGAAACATCCAGCGTGAAACTGGCGGGCAGCGCCCTCTGGACGCCGAAGTACCAGGAATAGATACTCGGCATCGTGTTATTGCGCGGCCAAACGGTCATGTTGGGCGCCTGCACAGCGGGATTTTGTCCGGTGATTGCCCCCACGTTAATCGTAGAGACGTTCCCGTTGATGGCGTAGACGTTCGATACATTCGGGAACGAACTCCCCGCGCCGAAGTTGAAATTGTTCTGCCGCAGCCGCTCATTGAACATCCCGAAGCCGCCGCGAAGAGCCATTTTCCCGTCACCGAAAACGTCATAGGCCAATCCGACGCGAGGCTCGAAAAAGTTCTTTGACGGCGAGAAGCCGGGGGGAGTGCCGGAACAGGGATCGCAAACCAGTCCTTCGTTCTGTAGTGCGTTTAGTGCATTACCGATGATGAATCCGTTCGAATCGAGCGCCGGCGCGTTCGCCCGGTTGTACTTGGTCAGATCGACCGTGTACAGCTTGAACGTGCCTTCACCGCCCGGCGTGCCGCCGCGGACGACCGTATAAGTCGGGACCATATGTTGGAAGCGGAGCCCGTATTCCAGCGTCAGGCGCTTGCTGAGCTTCCAGTTGTCCTGAGCGTAGAACTCGGTAGCCGTAAAGCGGAAGTACGGAAAGATGGAAAGGTTCGGCTCAGTGTAGCTGCTGAAATTGCCGAGCATCAGGTTCGCCAAGCCGTTGCCCGTATCGGCGGTCATTGTGTTCGTACCGTTGTAGTTGATGGTCGCGTTCTGCGGCCAGGTGGCCGTCTGCGCTTTGTCGTCACGATTGATGTAAGCGCCAAATTTCATCGTGTGCTGACCCGTCACCTTGGTGACGTTTTCCATCAGCGCGTAGTCTTTGCCCCAGTTGTGCCAGCCGGGATCGCCAAGACTCCAGTTGGCCGCCCCGGCACTGACATTCGGGATGGAGTTGGTGATGTTGCTCAAGGGATAAATCTGCGGGAACGTGGCGCCGATTGCGCTGATGCTGAGCGGGTTGTTCCCGACGACGGAGAGCGACTGCGATTGATGGTTGTAGGACAGAATCGTTTCCGCCGCGAGCGTAGGCGTGAACGTGTTTACCAGGTTCCAGGACCAGGAACTACCGGGCTTCGGACGTACCTGCGGCTGCATCGGAAAGGGCTCGCCTGTCCAGATGCCGGTCTGAATTTGCTCTTTCTGGTAATCGTTTACCCAGCGGAAGAAGGTGTTGAATTTGCTAGTGACCTGGTAATCGATACGGGCCAGATCTTGATCCTTGGCCAGAACATCGGGATTGTTGTAGTAATAGCGGGCATAACCCGGGCTCGGGGCGGCCGGCAGGCCGGCGTAACCGGGAATGATCTGGCTATATACCTTCAGCAAGGCTGCACTCTGCTGGTTCCACATCGACGGCGGAACTACGTTGCCCGGGAAAGGCGTGCCGCCGGTGATATTGCCGGAGCTGTCTCGTGTAACTGTGCCAGGTTCGAACACCGTGCCAACGAGATAATTCCCATACTGACTTTTCGTGCCCGTCAGGAACGGACTGAAATCGCCGCTCAACACCTGCGCATCCGGCACATCGGCAAAATTGCTGCTCGGCAGGTTGCGGCGCGTCATTTCCCGGTTGTAGAAAAAGAACAGCTTTTTGTTGGTGCGTGTTGACAGTTTCGGTATAAACAGCCAGCCCCCGACATTGCCGCCGAACTGGTTGTAACGCAATGCCGGTTGAAGAGTGTTGCAAAGCACGCATTTGGCATCGAAGAAGTCATTGCGAAGGTACTCGTATGCGGCTCCATGGAAGCTGGACGTACCAGCTTTGGTTTGGACGGCGACAGCGACAGACTCCGCGCGGCCGTACTCGGCATTAAACGCGCTCTGCAGGACCCGAAACTCTGAGATGGAATCGATGCTCGGCTGCGTGTATTGCGATTGGTTGTCGCCAACGTCGATATTCGGCGAGCCATCCAGGTAGAAGTTATTCTCCGAGCCCCGGCCGCCTAACCCATGGAACTGCGAAACGTCGTTGAAATTGACGCCGAAGTCGCTCTGCGCCGAACTGGACATGCCGGGAACCGTGCTCATCAGCGCGATCCAGTTGCGTCCGTTCATGGGCAACTGCGAGATTTGCTGCTGATCCACCAGGTATGCCTTGTCCATGGTGTCGGTATCGACCGGTGGAGCAACGTCGCTCACGGACACCGATTCAGTGATCTGACCCACGTCCAACCGGATGGTCCCGAGAGCCACTTCCCGGCTGACGTCCACGGTGAAATTGACGTCGGTTTTCTTGAAACCCGGTTTTTCGATGGTTACCACGTATCGACCCGGTTGTATATCAAGCTCCCGAAAGCGGCCAGCCTGATCCGTCGTGGTTTGACGGACCACCCCATTCTTCGCAAGGTCCGTGATGCTGACGCTCGCGTCCGGGACTGCGGACCCGGAGGAATCCACCACCGTGCCGCTAACCGGCTGCGATTGCGCCATCAGTGGCTGCCGCAACTTATGAGCAGAAGAAATCCCAGCAGAATTGCCGGGATCCTCATACTGAGCCAACATAGCTTTCGATTCATAGAAAGTCTCCTTGGACCAACATCTTGCCTGAATGATCTCGAATGTCCACCAAAGCGCTTACACATGTGCGAGGCCGGTAGAGTTGGCCGCTTAACGTTTTATAGGCGAATCATGTCACAGTTATGCGGTAAAGACAAGGTTCTTAAACGGTGTTAAACGGTAATTCCGAAAAACTTCGGGTTCATTGAGGGGCTGTCAGGCGCGCATGCGTCTGGCGCTGCACCCTTGCCTCATCCGGTTTCCCGAGCCGATCGTAGACGCGGGCCAAGTGATAATGCGGCATGGGTTCTTTGGGATCCAGGCTAGCGGCTTCTTCCAACTCGTGGGCCGCATCGTCGTATCGGTGGCGATTAGAAAGCCAAACGCCTAGCTCGAAGTGCGATTCCCAATCCTTGGGCTCGAGCTCGATGGACCGGCGTAGGAGCGACTCGGCGCGCTCGCTTCGGCTGTCCGCGATCAGTAAAGCCTTCGCCAGCACCAGGTCGGCTTTGGCGTTTTGCGGCTCGCGTGCTGCCCAGGCCTCATCGTCTCGCGTGATTTCTGGGAGGCGCGATCCCGCCTGGTCCAGCATGCGGCCGAGGAACACGTAAGGCTGCTCGGCTTCGGGGTCGAGCTGAATAACTTTCAGAAACGCCGTGATCGCGTCATCGAAGCGCCGCTGGCCGTAGCGCGCCACACCGAGCGCCAGCACTAGCTGAGGGTCGTCCGGATGGGTGGAGATCGCATGCTGCAGGAGATCTGCTGCTTCTGTGTAGTGCTGTTGCCGCAGCAACGGCTGCGCTCGTTCAAAGTAGAAAAGGCTAAGCGCGTGCGCGATGACGGGATTTTGCCGACCCAGCTTTTCGGCGTGATCGGCAGCCTCGGCGGCAAGTTTGGGTTGGTCGGTGCGTGCGTAAACTTGCGCCAGCGCTACCCACGCGTACGCGTTGTCGGGCTCGGCGTGAGTAACTTGCTCGAGATCGGTTTGCGCTTCAGCGAGCCTCCCGGCTTGGAGCGCTTGGAGCCCTTGCTGCAAAAGGGGCGGCTGCTCTAAGAAAAGCAGGATGGAAAGAAGAAACAGCAAGTCTCAGCGTACAATTCCTACTCGCACACAACGCTAGGTGGCGCGGCTACTCCTAGCCGCCGCGTCGGGACTCTTTCCGACGCGTGAAGGAGACGTTTTTGGCTCGGGCGCCACCTACAGCAAATGAGCTTCCATCGGCGTCGGCTGCCTCATTGGTATCCAGATGGCACATCACTATTTCTCACCTGGCATCTCCATGGATCTCTTCCACATGGGTTGTATCCGCCGCCGGATAAGGCGTCCGCGGGTAAGGCTTTCATCTGGATGGACCGGTATCTCGATGCGGCTCGCAGTGGCCCCATGTTTCTGCGGCAGCAAAGTGTTGCTTAAAAGGTGGCGCGGCTACTCCTAGCCGCCGCGTCGGGACTCTTTCCGACGCGTGAAGGAGACGTTTTTGGCTCGGGCGCCACTTACAGCAAATGAGCTTCCATCGGCGTCGGCTGCCTCATTGTTATCCGGATGGCACATCACTATTTCTCACCTGGCATCTCCATGGATCTCTTCCACATGGGTTGTATCCGCCGCCGGATAAGACGTCTGCGGGTAAGGCTTTCGTCTGGATGGACCGGTATCTCGATGCGGCTCGCAGTGGCCCCATGTTTCTGCGGCAGCAAAGTGTTGCTCAGATCGTTGTGAATAGCTTGTACAAAGGCGAGCAACTCGGACATTACCGACTGCATGCCTGGGTTGTGTTGGCGAACCATGTTCACGTTTTACTGACGCCGCACATTCATGCGAGCCGACTCATCGCTTCCCTGAAGGGTACAAGCGCACGTCACGCGAACAAATTGCTGGGCCGCACCGGCGAATCGTTTTGGCAATCGGAGTCTTATGACCACTGGGTTCGAAACGACCAGGAGTTCCAGCGTATTTGCTCCTACATCGAGAACAATCCGGTGAGAGCGGGCCTGGTACCAGAGCCGGCAGCTTTCGTGTGGTCGAGTGCGCATATGCGGCCCGACGAGTCGAGCCGCGGCGGCTAAGAGTAGCCGCGCCACGGTTCTCGAAAATGCACAGGCTCGCCTCAGGTCTTGAGACGAGCCCGTTGAGTCGATGTAACTACCTTTAGAACTGCAATCGCAGCGCGAACTGAATGTGCCGTTCGGTCCCGGCTTGTGTGCTGGTCACCTGTCCGAAGGTCGCATCCTGCGCATTATTGTCAGGAGTGCCGAACTGCGGCGTATTTGCAATGTTGAATGCTTCTCCACGAAATTCGAGCTTAAATCGTTCGGTAAACGCGAAGTCTTTGAATATGGAGAAGTCGAGCGTGCGTGTCGGCGGGCTGTTGTTGGTCTGCAGGCCGATGTTACCGTTGCGCACCGGGACCGGTGTTTCGGCACTGAGCGCCACGATATTTGAAATGTTGAACCATTCGCTGGGACGGCGTCCACCCGCTGGTGCATCATCCGGGCTTCCCGAAATCAGGTCAGGAGAGCAGCCGCTGTTCACACCTTGACAGCCGTTACCTCTCAGAGTGTAGGGCTGTCCCGTATGCAGTGTCAGAATGCCGTTGAACTGCCAATTCCCCAACACGGTCTGAATCACCGGATTGAGGTTGGAGCCGTATTGTTTGCCGCGTCCGAACGGAGCTTCGTAGGTGAATCCGGTGGTGAAATTGTGCCGGATATCCCACGAAGCGCTGGCGTAAGAAGTTGACTGATTTATAGGATTCAGCGTATACAGCCCGTTGGAGCCCGACAGCGTCGTGCCGCTCGTTGCCAACGAATGGCCGTAAGTATAGGCGGCCACGAATTGCAGGCCGTTTGACATACGCTTCTCCAGCTTCGAGGTCAGCGCGTGATAGTTGCCGAAACCAAACGTGGCGGTACCGGAAATGCTGCCGATATCCGGGTACAACCGAAGGTTCTGACAGGATACAGCCGAATTCGTTGTGAAGTCGTTCGGACAGGTATTGAAGTCGGGCTGCAGCAACTGGTGTGACTGATGGTTACCGAGGTATCCAACTTCAAGAGCCAGATTGCCGGGCAACTGATGCTGAATGGCCAGATTCCATTCCTGAACCATCGGGTTGCGGAAGTCTTGCGCAACGCTGCGGAACTGCAGCGAGGATACAGGAAATCCGTTGAACACGTTTATGGGATATCCAGCCGCGATAGCTCCCGTCGGCAGCCCATTTCCCATGAGTGGATCGGGCTGGAAAGAGCTGACGCCCGCAGGCCGGTTCAGTTGCGGAGACTCATTGAACGGGGCCGATTCGCCGCGGTTCGGGTTACCCCCCTGATTCTCTTCGCCGCCGTAGAAGATTCCATAGAAGCCGCGGATAACGGTCTTCTGGTGGAAATTGTAAGCAAACCCGAGACGCGGACCAATATCGGTCTTATCCCACGGAATCAGGTAGGAGTTGACCTTGCCACGGCTGACGTTGATCGGCGTCGTGAATAGCGCCGGGAACGTTACGCCGTTAATGACCACAGGCGCGTTGAAGTTCGGCGGCAGCGGCGCGTTCTGGTTCGGGCCCTTTGGGATATAGAGCGTCAGGTTCTGCAGGTCGAAGTTAGATTGGCGCCCGAACTGTTCGCCGATGGGCGAAAAGAGTTCGTAGCGAACGCCAAGAGTGAGGGTTAGGTTGGGCGTCGCCTTCCAGTTGTCTTCACCGTAAAACGCATAGGCCTGCTTGGTGGAGGAAATGAAGTTGGTCGTCGAGATCTGCGCGTTGTCGATAGCCCCCAACAGGAAGGACGCCATTTCATCGCCGGTGCTGGAACTAAACGCATTCGAAGGGAACGCAGTTTCCGTACGGGAGAAGTTCATTTCGCCGTGCGGGAACGGAACCTGGAAGAAGGGGAAATGGAACGGCCGGAACTCAGCGCCGAATTTCCAGGAGTGAACGCCATGGGTGATGGAAAGATTCTCGATAAAATCCCACTCGTTACTGTATTCCTTGGTCGGAAGCCAGTCGTTCGCGCCAACTTGCGTGTAGTGTCCCAGGCCAAACTGCGGGATTCCGCCGTTGAGCGCTGTCGTGGGATCGTAGCCACCGATACCGACCGCCTTGTATTCGTCCGCGTTGGCGTTCGCCTGTGTTCGCGCGGTCACCAGCCGGCTGAAGCCGACGCGTGCTTCGTTCACAATCGTCGGCGAGAAGATGTGCGTCCAACTGATGACCGCATCCCGGCCCAGGTCCGTCTCGCTGCTGCCGTAGAAGTTGCCGCCGTCAAGCGCGCCCTGGAACGGCGCAAGGCTCGATTTGGAAGTATCGGACCAACTGATGCTGCCGAAGATGCTGTTCTTCTCGTTCATGTGGTAGTCGACACGACCGTCGCCCTGGTCGTTGTTCAAGCCACCCGGCGTCTGAGCAACATAGTCGTTGTTGGGCTGTTTGCCGCCAATAATGCCTTGAAGATTATTGGTGTTCGGATACAGACTCATCAGCTTCGCCGCTACAGGATCCCAGGCCGATTGCGGGATCATATTACCGGCGAACGGCGCGCGTGAGTATACCGGACTTGCACCGGCAGCCGGTGTCAGCCCGCTGCTGCAGCCGCTCAGGCAAACCGTCGTTCGTGGATCGAAGATCTCGTTGGCGTAGATCGGCATGGTGCCGCCATTGATCGCGGTCCCCGTTCCAATCTGAGAGCCAAGCAGCCCTGAGAAATCGCCGCTGCGCATCGCCGGCGTCGGGATCGTAAAGTTCGGGCCGAACCCGAGATTCTGAACCACCCCGCCAGCGGTCTTGATGCGGGTCCCCTGATAATCGCCGAAGATGAACAACTTGTTCTTGATGATGGGAGCTCCCGCAGCGCCTCCGAAAATATTCTGCTTTAGCGGCGGACGCGAAAGACCGGTTTCATTGTTCTCCCAACGATTCGCATCTAGATCGGTGTTCTGAAGCATTTCGAACAGAACTCCATGCACTTCGTTGGTACCGGACTTGATGTTCACGTCGAGAATGCCACCCGCGGCGCGCCCGTATTCGGCACTCGCCCCGTTGGTGATGATCTGCATGTCCCCGATGGCTTCCACGGAGGGTCCAATGACGAAGGACGTCTGGTTGATGAAGTCAATCACGTTGACGTTGTTGTCGACGCCGTTCAGCAGGAAGTTATTCTCGCCCGTGGACCGGACGCCGTTGGCGGAGAAGTCGCCGCCCTGGGCACCGCGCGCCCCAGGCTCAGCCGTCAGCACTCCTGGAGAGAGACGCGCCAGAAACGTAAACACGCGTTGTCCCCCGAGGGGCAGTTCCGTCACCTCGGCAGGATTGAGGTTGGCGCCAATGGTCGGCGTTTCCGTTTGCAGCAGCGGCGCGGAAGCGGTCACCTCAACTGTTTGTGCCGCGTTACCGACCTGTAAAACAAGATCGGCGGAAGCAACGCCGCCGGCGTTTACCTGAACGCCCTTCTGTTCGGCCTTTTGGAAACCTGGAGCTTCTACCGTGACCGTGTAGGTGCCAGGCGGCAAAGCGGGACGGGTATACGAACCGGAATCGGTTGTGACCGTATCGGCCGAGACGTTTGTAGCGTCGTTTGTGATGGTTACTTTTGCGTTTGGAACTACTGCGCCCTGCGGGTCGCTGACAGTTCCTGTAAGTGTGCCGAGATCTCGCTGTGCCAACGCCAAGCTGGTGAAGAAGAACAGCAGCACCAGAGAAGCAAGCGAGGCTCTCGTAAGCCAACGTGGCATACTTTCCCTCCGTACCTGAAGCTAGAACGAAAACGTTAAAACTGGAGTCGAAGGTACCACACGTAAGCGCTTACTTCAAGTGTTTTCTTGTGAAAACGCATTAGGCTCGCAAGTTGGCGTACTAATTTCATGAATGCTCGCGCAACACGCGAAGCGAAGCGCGAGCGGCCCGCGGCGTGGGCGGCGACGCTATAATGGCCAATTCGTGAAGTTCATTCGACTGGCAACTGGGATTCTAAGTATTGCCGGCGCAGCCGCCATCTCGACCAGCTTCAAAGCTCATTTTGCTGACCTCTCCGCAGCCTGCGGACTCACCCAATCAAACATTTACGGAGGGCTAAGTAGGAAAGATTACATTCTCGAGACCACTGGGAACGGCGTCGCCATCTTCGATTACGACGGCGATGGCAAGAATGACATTCTGATCGTGAACGGTTCGCGCCAAGTGCCCCCGAACGCGGACCGGCAGACGCCGCAGCTGTATCACAACGAGGGGAACGGCCACTTTCAGGAGGCTTCGAAAAGCTCAGGCTTGCACCCCATGGCGTGGGGCGAGGGTGTTTGCGTCGGCGATTACGATAACGACGGGCATCCCGATTTACTGCTGACCGCATTCGGACATAACGTCCTGTATCGTAATCTCGGAAACGGAAAATTTGAGGACGTGACCGAGAAAGCCCACCTGCCCGTCAGCGGAATACGTTACGGCTCCGGCTGCTCGTTTGTCGATTACGACCGGGATGGTTATCTGGACCTGTTCGTCGCGAATTACGTCGACCTCGACCTGCAAAAGACGCCGCGTCCCGGGCAGGGTGAATACTGCGAATGGAAGGGCATTCCGGTCATGTGCGGGCCTCGCGGCCTGCCACTCGCACATAACATCCTCTATCACAACAATCGAGACGGTACCTTCACCGACGTATCGGAAAGTGCCGGCGTTCTGAAGCCCGGCGGCCGTTACGGGCTCGGCGTAGTGGCTGCGGATTTCGATAACGATGGCTGGCCGGACATCTACGTCGCCTGCGACATGACCCCAAGCCTGTTCTTTCACAACTTACACAACGGCACATTCGAGGAGCGCGGAGCGGAGGCCGGCGTTGCCTATAACTTCGACGGTTCGCTGCAGGCTGGAATGGGCGTCGCGGTCGCGGACTATGACGGCGATGGAAGACTGGACATTGCCAAAACCAACTTCTCGGGAGATCTCACATCGCTGTTCCATAACGATGACGGTAAGTTCTTTACCGATGTGTCGCGGGACGCGGGCTTGGGATCGCGGCAGTTACTCGGCTGGGGAGTTGCGTTTGTGGACGTCGATGATGACGGCTGGCGCGATGTGGTGATTGCCAACGGACACGTGTACCCGGAAGTCGAAGGCAAGCAACTCGGCGATACGTATCTGCAGCCCACCGTTCTCTTTCGCAACTTAGGCGGTGGCAAGTTTCAGGACGTGACATCGGAAGCAGGTCCCGGCTTTGAGACACCTCGCCCTGCGCGCGGACTCGCCGTAGGAGACCTCGATGGCGACGGCCGCCCGGAGATCGTCGTTGTGAACATGAATAAAACGCCAAGCCTGCTCAAAAACAATGGCCCGCACGGACATTACCTCAATGTTGCACTTACTGGGACGAAATCGAATCGCAGCGCGATCGGCGCGCGCGCAGTAGTGACGGTCCAAGGACGGCAAATGATAGACGAAGTGATGAGCGGAGGCAGCTATTATTCGCAGAACTCGTTCACTCTGCACTTCGGGCTTGGGGCGGCGACACGGGTTGACTCGGTCGAGATCCACTGGCCCAGCGGCATCGTGCAGAAGTTGGGCAGCACAGCCGCCGATGAACTGTTGAAGATCACGGAACAGTGAAGCTCAGCAGGCGTCAATTTCTTGCATCCACGGCCATCGCTCCGGCCCTTACGTGTATCGGCGAGCGGCATGCTTTAGCAGATGATACGGCGCCGCATCAGCCTCCGTATCAGTCGTTGCGCGATTTCATTCTGCCCGGCAACGACGATTTTCCTGGGGAGAAGATTGCCGAGGACATTCGCAAGCGACTGCACCTGGCGCTTAAGAGCAAGAGCCTGCCCGGCGCAGAGAGCGCATGGGAGCAGTGGGTCGCTTCTTTAGGCGAGATCCGGCGCGCGCAGTTTTACGTGCTTCCGGATGACGTGATTCGCTTTGAAGTCGCAAGCACGCGCGACGGCCTTTTGGAATACCGTGTTGGCGATTGGCGCGTGCGCTGGAGTGGTGATCGTGTCACGGAGTTCGCGCCTATTGAAGAACATCTGGCTACCGCCCGCGAGCCGTGGTTTCGCGATGTGACGGCCACCGCTCTCGGTGAACTGCAAGCGTTCCGCAATCAACTGTGTCGCGGCATCCCGTACTGGCGCGCGCGGCTCGATCCAGCAAGCGGCATTGACGTCTACGGCAGCAACGGCATCGCCGTTGGCGACATCGACGGCGACGGACAGGACGAGTTGTATGTCTGCCAGCCGGGCGGCCTGCCGAATCGCTTGTTCAAGTTCGATCGTGACGGTACCGCAACTGACATGACGGCGCAGTGGAAAGTCGATCTGCTCGACGATACCTCGTGTGCGTTGTTTCTCGATTTGCGAAACACGGGCCGCCAGGATCTTGTGGTATTGCGCAGCTCCGGGCCGCTGCTCTTTTTGAATGAAGGCGACCACTACCGGATGCGAGCCGACGCGTTTCGTTTCGCCACCGTTCCGAAGGGTGGCTTCACTGGCATGGCGGCGGCGGATTTCGATCGCGACGGACGTCTCGACCTTTATCTCTGCTGCTATGTCTATTTCCAGAGCGAAGCCCAGTACACCTATGCGTCGCCGTATCACGACGCGCAGAATGGCCCGCCGAATTTCCTGTTTCGTAACCGGCTGAACGCGGATGGCAGCGGTTATCTCGAAGACTGCACTGAAGAGACCGGCATGAATCAGAACAACAACCGGTTCAGCTTCGCACCCGCGTGGTGCGATTACAACGGCGACGGCTGGCCGGATCTGTACGTCGCCAATGACTTCGGGCGCAATAATCTGTATCGCAACGGGAACGGAAAATTTCGCGACGCGGCCAAAGAAGCGGGCGTGGAAGATATCGGACCGGGCATGAGTGCCTCGTGGTTTGATTACGATCACGATGGGATGCCGGATCTGTACGTTGCCAACATGTGGACCGCCGCCGGCCAGCGCGTGATACGAGACAAGAACTTTGCTCCTGCGAAACAAGCGCCCGAAGCGTACCGGGCGCACACCATGGGCAACTCGCTGTTTCACAACCGCCGCGATGGAACGTTTGCGGATGTGACCGCGGCGGAACACGTCGCGTTTGGACGCTGGGCCTGGTCGTCAGGCGGGCACGATTTCGATAACGACGGCAACCCCGAGATTTACGTCACCTGCGGCATGCTGACCAACCAGTCCGAGACCGATCTCGGCAGCTTCTTCTGGCGCCAGGTGGTCGCCAAATCACCTGTGACGGCAACACCGTCAACGGCGTACGAGAATGGCTGGAACGCGATCAACCAGTTTCTCCGCGAGGATTACAGTTGGAACGGACGCGAGCCGAACGTCTTCTACGCGAGGCGGGACGGGCGGTACATCGATTTCTCCGGCGTCAGCGGCCTCGACTTCGCGGATGATAGCCGCGCCTTTGCCGTGTTCGATTTTGACGGCGACGGTAGGCCCGATATCGCGCTGAAGAGCAGGATGGGTCCGCAGCTTCGATTGCTGCAGAACAACTGCGCGGGCTCGAACCGCTCGATAGGTTTCCGTCTGCACGGCACGAAGTCGAACCGCGACGCGATCGGCACGCGCATTCAGGTGGATAAGCAGACGAAATGGCTGGAGGCTGGGTCTGGCTTTCTTTCGCAGCACAGCAAGCACGTGCTCTTTGGTCTGGGCGAAAAGAGCCGGGTCGGTAAGGTGGAAATTACGTGGCCATCGGGTCTCGTACAAGAGTTTGCCGATCTCGAATCCGGCAAGAGCTACACGATTGTCGAGGGCTCAAGCGATGTTCGAGGCGAAGCGTTTCGTGAATCGCATTCCTTGCCCTCGACTTCGGTGAGCGCCGACAACGAAATGCGCTTGCACGACACCTGGATGATGGAACCCGTGCCGCTGCCGGTTGCGCACAGTGGCCCCGGCGTGTTTGTGATCGACAAGCCGTCGCCCGAATTCGAGGTGTTCCGGCGTTATCTTTTCGACTGGCGAACATCGCTCGAAACGCCGTTTGCGATGCTGCTGAATGCCTCCGGTGAAATGGTCAAAGTATATTCGCATCCGCCCGGCACGGCACAGCGCGATGCGGATTTGGCGAAGCTGCGCGACTGGTCGCCGCGGCTCGGCTTGCCTTTCGACGGCTTTTACGTCAAGCCGCCCAAACGCGACTTCTTCAAGCACGGCGCAGCTTTTTTATGGGCAGGATACCCGGAGCAGGCGCTCCCATATCTGGAACGCGTGCTCAAGAGCTCGCCCGAGAATGCGCGCGTGCTGGTGCTGGTGGGGCAGATTCATTTCCGCGCCGGACGGATTGATGAAGCCGAGCGTTCCTTTGACAAGGCTCTCGAAGATAATGCCAGTGCCGTGAACGCGCTGGTGGGATTGGGCGATATAGCCGCAAAGCGCGATCAACAGGCCAAGGCAGCAGAGTTTTATGCGCGGGCTTTCCAGCTCGATTCATCCTCGCCGGAGGCGGCCAACGCTCTGGGCTTGGCACTCGCGAAACAAGGGCAGCTCGATCAGGCGCGGGAGCATTTCGAACAGGCAATCTCGTTGCGCCGGGATTATGCCGATGCCATCAACAATCTCGGCGTGCTCTACGCGCGGCAGCAGAAGATGAACGACGCTATCGCTGCTTTCAGCTACGGCGTCCGCGTCGCTCCAGATGAGGATATCCTATATCTGAACCTCGGGCGCATGTACGTGCAGATGGGACAGCGCGAACGGGCACGGGCGGTCATGCAGCAGTTACTGGATCGGAAGCCCAACGACCCCACAGCCCAACACGCTATACAGGAGTTGAACAGCAAATAACCACATGGGAGCTCTGGCACTTTTGGCCTTACTTCTGCATGGCGCGGCGCAACAGTCGGCAGTCTGCCCACAAAGCATCGAATCGCCCGATTCGAAGGTCAATCCGCCGCGCATGGTTCCTCCCGGACAACCGCCCTTGTTCAGCTTCCGCTACTACGAAGGAAAGCTGCATGACCGCTACGGCAACCGCGATTTGATGATGGACGATGCGGGGCATTAGGACAACCGTCGCCGAACTTTTGATATGCCTGTGCTGCGCTGCAGACAGCACGAAGCAACTCGCAGAGGCCAGGTGCGATATCGCCGCCGGGAAGTACCAGGAGGCTCTGAAGCTGCTGAAGGAGCTTGAGGCCAAATCGCCCAATGACGCCGATGTGCTGTATCTCGAGGCCACGCTGCACATGAAGGCGTTCAATGACGCGACGTTCGCTATGTTTCAACGCACTCCGTCGTCGTACCGTGTACACGAGCTCTCGGCCGAAATACTGGAGATGCAGAACCGGTACACGGACGCGGTCGACGAATACAAGAAGGCCATCGCGGGGAACCCGAGTGCAGCAGACCTGCATTACCGGCTTGGCCGCGCGCTGCTGCTCGAGAGCCATAGCCCGGAGGCGCTGAAGAACGCCGCCGCGGCATTCAATGCGGAACTGCAACTCAATCCTGAGGACAGCGCGTCGCAGTTCCAGCTCGGGCAGATCGCGCTCGTAGAAGGCAACGCCGAAGAAGCACGAACGCGTTTGCGGAAGGCACTCGCTCTGACGCCGGATTTTGTTGCAGCGCTGATCGCGCTCGGTAAGCTCGATCTGCAGCAAAAGCGCTATTCCGACGCCATCGCGCATTTGAGCCAAGCCGCGAATCGCCAGCCTGCAAACGAGGCCGCGCATTATGCGCTGATGACCGCTTATCGTGACAGCGGCGACATGGAAAAGGCGAAGGCGGAGAAGGCCACACTCGACCGCTTGCAGAAACCGCCCGAAGGCGAGTTCTCGGATTTTCTGAAGAAGCTCGGAGAGAAGCAGCCCGCGCAGTGAGAGGCTTGTTTGCTGTAGCTGCGCTGATGGCGGCGGTTTCGCCGTCCGCCTTTGTGCCGTGCTTTGAAAACATCGCCGCACGCGCCGGCCTTCGCGAGGTATTCCCGAATGGCGGAACGGTCTCCAAGCAGTTCATCATCGAGACCACCGGCAGCGGCATCGCCTTTGTCGACTACGACAACGACGGCCTACTCGATCTGTTCGTCCTCTCGGGCGAGGGCGGCACGAACCGCATGTATCACAACGAAGGACACGACAGGTTTCGCGACGTGACGGATGCCCTCGGACTGAGATCGTCGGACTGGGCGCAGGGCGTCTGTGCGGCCGATTACGACAATGACGGCTTCACCGATCTGTTCGTCACCTATTGGGGGCAGAACCGGCTGTATCGCAACAGGGGCGGCAAACGGTTTGAGGACGTGACCGCGGCAGCGCATCTCAAGCAGGAGCGCACGCGATACAACACGGGGTGTGCATTCGTGGACATCGACAACGACGGGCACGTGGACCTGTTCGTCGCCAATTACCTGAAGTTTGATCCGGCGACCACGCCGAAGCCGGGAGCAAACCCGTACTGCTACTACCGCAACATCGCCGTGAACTGCGGGCCGCGCGGCCTGCCGTTCGATCGCAACATTCTGTATCGCAACAATGGCGACGGAACGTTCAGCGATATTTCTGAATCCTCCGGAATCGCCGAGCCGAGTGGGCATTACTCGCTCGGGGTGCTCACCGGCGACTTCAATGAAGACGGGCTGCCGGACATTTATGTGGCCTGCGATCAGACGCCTTCGCTTCTCTACATCAACAAAGGGCACGGCAAGTTCGAGGAGGAAGGCGTGCTTCGCGGGGTCGCTTTCGATCAGAACGGGAAGGCGATGTCGGGCATGGGTGTCACAGCCGCAGATTACGCCGGCGACGGGCACCTGAGCATCTTCCGAACAAACTTTTCCGACGAATTCGAAACGCTTTACCGGAACCGCGGAGCGGGCGCTTTCGACGATGTGACGCTCGATGCCGGTATGGGAGAGAACACGCGTTACGTGGGCTGGGGCACGGGATTCTTCGACTTCGACAACGACGGCTGGAAGGACCTGCTGCTGGTGAATGGCCATGCTTTTCCGGAGGTGGAGCGCCTCAACGTCGACATTCACTACAAGGACCATGCGATCGTCTATCAGAATCTGAGCAACGGGCGTTTTCGCGACATCTCAGCGCGGGCCGGGGCAGGTCTGGCGGAAAAGCATTCGGCGCGCGGCGCAGCGTTCGGCGATATCGACAACGACGGCGCGGTTGAGATTGCGGTGAACAACCAAAACGAAGCCCCTTCACTGCTGAAACAAACGACGCGACCACCGGGCCACTGGATCATTCTGAAACTCGAAGGCACGCGATCGAATCGCAGCGCCGTCGGGGCGCGCGTGAAACTCATGGCAGCGGGGCACACGCAGACTGATGAAGTGCGCAGCGGCGGAAGCTACCTGTCGCAGAACGATCTGCGCTTGCACTTCGGCCTAGGTGCGGCAACGACGGTGGACAAGATCGAAATTGCATGGCCGAGCGGCATACGGCAAGTGCTGGTGAAGCAGCCCGCCGACCGCGTTCTCACCATCCACGAATCAAACTAGCGTTCAATCCAGACGGTTGCACCTCCTGGCGGAACGTCGCGCTCGCCGACCAAGATTTGTGCGTTTGCCGCGGCCGGAATGCGCTCGGTCTTACTCGCAAAATTCGTGGCTACCCAGAAGCCGTCGCGCCAATCGATGACGAAGTTTGGATCGAGATTTGCAGGCGCCGCATTGCCGGCAGCATAGACCTGATGCAGCAGCACGCGCTCCAGTTCACCGTCCAGAGTGTCGACGCCAATGTAGGTGACACTTCCCTTCCCCACCTTGTGTGTGATGGCAGCAGCTTTGCCTGAATAGAATTGATCGGCGTATTTGGCAAGCGTCGAGGTGCCCGGGTCCGGCTCCAGAATGTCGCCCCATGAACCCCAGTCGTAGCTTTTCTCGCCGGCGGTGACTTTGCCGTTCACTGCAAGGGGCAAGACGTCGTAGCGAGAAATCTTTGCTCCGATCAGTTTATAGATCGGCTCCGCCCACATGGCCTCCCACAGATGACCGTGCATATCTTTCTGCCCGGTGCGGGCGGTTAGTACCAGGTGTCCGCCGTTGTTCACATAATCGGTCCAGCGCTGCACCAGCTCGTTATCGATCAATTGATAGGCGGGCGCAATCACGAACGGATACTTGGTGAAATCGCGATCTGCCGTGATCACGTCCACGGGCGCCATCATGCTCTTGAGCGCCCGATAATACTTCATCCAATGCGCGACCGTATCCCAGCGCGTGGTCTGTTTGTGATTGTCGATGTCCCAGCGATTGTCATAGCTGATGAGAAACGCTGTACGACGAGCGGCATAGCTCTGCGGCTCGCGTGCGTTGGGATCGTAATGCTTGCGTAGCTCGACGATCTCATGCATGGCCTGCGAGTATTCGCGCCCACCCGGTGATGGCGTCACGCCGTCGGTTTCGGCAAGACCTTTGTGGTACAGCTCCGAGCCATAAAGCGGTTGACGATACCGGTAGGTACAGACCAGACGAGCGCCGGCGCCGAACGCACGCAGCAGCCACATGTGAATCGCGCCGGGCAGCGGCCAAGGGTTGATATTGCCCCAATTTACCTGGCCTGGCTGCAGCTCCATCGGACCGGAGATTCCGTTGAAGGACCGCATGTAGTCGTGCATGAACGACATCACTTCGGCGCTCCCGAGCCGGAAACCAAGCGGGCCTTCGCCAAGATCGCCATGGACCGGATAATGCGTCCAGGTGAACGCATCCAGCGTGTCCTTTGAGAGCGACGGATTGACGTCCCCATGCAGGGTCATGAAGTTGGTCGTGATCCATTGATTCTTGGTGTACTTGCGCAGAATGCCGGCCTGGAACTGAATGTAGTTAGCGGCTTCCGAGGCAAACCAGCGCTCGAAATCGAGCAAAGCGTGCGGGCTTGGGTCCGCTACGAGGCGATCTGGATCGGGGATGTCGATCTGATTGAAATCCTGATACATCTCCGACCAGAAGGCGCCGCCCCAGGCACTGTTCAGACGATCGATGGTGCCGTAGCTTTCGCGGAGCCACTCGCGGAACTTATGTGCCGCGGCCGGGGAATACGAGTAGCGGCGACCGTAATGGCTCAACTCGTTATCGATCTGCCAGCCCCAAACACGAGCGTCATTGCCAAAGCGTTTGGCGAGTTGGGTATCGATCCTTTCGACGTACTGGCGATAAACCTGCGAACTCCAGTCGGCATGTTCGCGGCTACCGTGATCCATGGTCCGCCCTTCCTCATCGATCATCAGGATTTCGGGATGCTCGCGCGTCAGCCAGATGGGCGGGGTGGCGCTGGGCGTGCAGAGGACAACCTTGAGGCCGTTCTTGGCCGCGAGATCAACATTTTTTTCGAGCCAGTCGAAGTTGAAGTGACCCTCCTGCGGCTCCATGAAATACCAGGCGAATTCGCCCATGTGCACGAACTCCATGCCGAGCTTGTGGATGTTTTCCATGTCGCGCGGCCACTGCGATTCGGGCCAGGCCTCGGGGTAATAGTAGACGCCAATCGTCAGCATGTCCCGTTTCGGAAACCAGTCGGGGTTCGGCGTCTGCGCGGACAGCGTGAGGCAAAGCAGTGGGCAAATCAGGGCGGCGGAGCGTATCCTCATGCCAGCGAGATTACATCATAGCGGCGGATTACGGATCGAACCCGGCGCTTTACGGAACGAACCCAGTTGCCTTTTGGCGGAGTAGATTGAGTGGGTTAGGGCGATTTACCGGGCGGCGTGTTGCAGTGCGCGCGGCTCTTAACGTGCTGTCAATGTCTGCGCGAGCGCTGCGCAACGCCGGCGACAACGCGAACAACACTACCGTCAGCAAGGTGATCCCTAGCGTGAATCCCAGCACGTGAAGATCGATGCCGATATGCACGGCGAGCGGCTGTAAAACCGCCCCCCGGTCGCGAATCGGAGGCAAGCCGGCAACCAGCAACGGCAGGCAAGCGCGCGCGAGCAGCGTGCCGGCAACCCCGCCAATTATCGCGAGCAACAGCCCTTCGGTAAGCAGCTGCCGTACGATGCGCGCCCGGCTCGCACCCAGCGCCAGCCGGACACTCATTTCTTGACCGCGCACCGCCGAGCGCGCCAGCAACAGGCCTGCAACATTGGCGCACGCCATCAGCAGTAAAAGCGCAACACCGGCCATCAATATTTCCAGGCCGCGAGAGAATTGGGGACGTAACGTTGATACTCCGTTGGCGACCGATTCCAGACGCAGCTGCGATTTAAGAACACCACTTACTCGCGAGGTTCCCTTCGCTGCTGGAAAGATCCGGTCGAGTTCGTCCGCATAAGCCGTGTTCAACACTGAATCGACTTCCCGGCTGGCACGTTCGAGAGGTACGCCAGGCCGCAAACGCGCAAAGATTTGCCCGAAAAGAGGTCTCGCCGAGGGGCTCATCTCAGCGTACGGCTTCACCAGCAATCGATCGCACGCGGCGGGAACACGAATATCAGGGCTGGTATCGACCGTCAGGCCATTGAATGCCTTGGACGAGATTCCAACAATTGTGAAGGGATGCCCACCTATGCTCAGCCAAGGATGCAGTTGGTCTTACTGCTCACTTTTGGGGTAATCGCCGGTCTTCTCGCGGTCATCGGCGTGTACGGCGTAATCTCCTACTCGGTGGCCCAGCGCACGCGCGAGATCGGCATTCGCATGGCGCTCGGGGCACCATCAGCCGAAGTGCGATGGACCGTCCTCAAAGAAGGAATCGCTTTGGCGGCTATGGGCGCTGCCATCGGCTTAGCGGGCGCACTCGCGCTCACGCGCATACTGCGCACATTACTTTTCGAGACGCCGCCCAACGATGCTTTGACTTTGTTGTCGGTTACGGCAACGGTTTGGGTTGTGGCTCTCCTTGCCACGCTGATTCCGGCGGACCGTGCAGCACGAATGAATCCGACGGTGAGCCTACGCTACGAATAGATCGCGCAGTGATTGGCGCATCCATTCTTATTCCACACGTAGAGCCGATGCCGGATCGATCCGCAGCGCCCGATAAGTTGCAGGACCGGATGCAATCGCGCCTACCAGGGCGACAATCAACACCACAGCGATAACGCTAACGGGTTCCCAGGCATGAACACCAAACAGCACTCGGCGCAGCGCGAGAGCGGCCCCGGCGTACGCGCACAAGCCGAACCCGACACCGCCGGCAATCAGCACCAGCGTTTCAGTGGAAAATAGGCCGAGTATACGCGCCGGCTCGGCTCCTAAGGCCATCCGCAGTCCGATTTCACGCGTACGGGATTTCACTGCGTAATCGAGCGCGCCATACAGGCCGATGCTGGCTAATAAGGCAGCGATCGCCCCGAACATTGTGGCGAGCCATGCGAGGAGACGTTCTTGCCAGAGCGACGCTTCCACCTCTTCTTGCAGGGTGTGAATTTCGATGAGGGGCAATTCAGGATCGAGAGAATGCAGGGCCTCGCGAACCGGCGTAATGATCATCTGCGGTTGCTTACGCGTGCGCACATGCAGAATGAAATCGGAATCGAATCCGTCGACTTCAGGGCCGTAAACCGTGGGAGGAATCGGCTCGCGAAGCGACCGATATTTGGCATCGCTCACAACGCCGATGATCTCGTCGTCGGCTCTGGCGAGACCAGTCGAGTCGGGAGATCCGATCCGCTCGCCCAACGCGTTCCTGCCCGGGAACAATTTCCGTACGAACGTCTGGTTCACAATCACCTTGTGCGGCGGTGTTCGATTCTGGTCGAACCAGTTGAAATCACGGCCTGCGGTCAGGTGCATGCCGATACTTTCGAAGTAGCCCGGCGTCACATTATTGATGCTGCTGTTCAGGAAGTCGGTTGCATTGATGCGAGCCCCTGCAGGTCCCAGAGTGCCTTTGATCCCGGTGCCGCGCATGAGAGCCCGCGAAGCAATACTCGCGGCGGCAACGCCGGGCAGCGCTCTCGTCTTCTCTAATAGCGCTTTGCTCAAAGCACGGCTCTGCTCCGGTTTGTAATTCCGTAAGCTTGGGTCAATCGTAAATGTCACTACGTGTGCTCGGTCGAAACCTGGGTCCATCGAGCGCATTCTCTCCAGCGTTTGGACAAGCGCAGCCGCTCCCAGCAGGATCAATGTGCAAAGGCTCACCTGTCCCGCGACGATCAACCTACGGAACAGTGGGCGGCGTGTTGCAGTGCGCGCGGCTCTCAACGTGCTGTCAATGTCTGCACGAGCGCTGCGCAATGCCGGCGACAACGCGAACAACACTACTGTTAACAACGTGATTCCTAACGTGAATCCCAGCACGTGAACATCAATGCCGATATGCACGGCGAGCCGCTGTAGCACCGCCCCCCGGTCGCGAATCGGAGGCAAGCCGGCAACCAGCAACGGCAGGCAAGCGCGCGCGAGCAGCGTGCCAGCAACCCCGCCAAGTATCGCGAGCAACAGCCCTTCGGTAAGCAGCTGCCGTACGATGCGCGCAGGGCTCGCACCCAGCGCCAGCCGGACACTCATCTCTTGACCGCGCACAGCCGAGCGCGCCAGCAACAGGCCTGCAACATTGGCGCACGCCATCAGCAGTAAAAGCGCAACACCGGCCATCAATATTTCCAGGCCGCGAGAGAATTGGGGACGTAACGTGGATACGCCGTTGGCTACCGATTCAAGACGAAGACGGGAATTGAGAACGCCACTTACTCGCGAGGTTCCCTTCGCTGCTGGAAAGATCCGGTCGAGTTCGTCGGCGTAAGCCGTGTTCAACAGTGCATCGACTTCCCGCCTGGCACGCTCCAGAGGTACGCCAGGCCGCAAGCGCCCAAAGATTTGCCCGAAAAGAGGTCTCGCCGAGGGGCTCATCTCAGCGTACGACTTCACGAGTAAGCGATCGCACGCAGCGGGAACACGAATATCAGGGCTGGTATCGACCGTCAGGCCATTAAATGCCTTCGGCGAGATTCCAATAATTGTGAAGGGATGGCCCCCCAAAGTAATCTTCCGGCCTAGGACAGAGGCACTGCCCTGGAATTTCTGGCGCCAGAACTCATAACTGAGCACGCAGTTCATAGCCCGTGTGCGTTCGTCTTCGGCCATGAGTGTACGGCCGGCGTAGGCCCGCACGCCCAAAGAAGAAAAGAAGTTCGGTGAGACGAGATGAACCCGGACGCGTTCCGTCGAGGTCCCATACCTGAGAGCAACGTCTGCTTCGCCCTGGCAGATCACATCGGACAAACTCTTATCGCTCGAAGCCAGCGCGTCGCAAAGGTTGTAGGGGAGATCCCACGTGACAAAGCCATTCGGATGGACTTCAATCAGGCGAACGAGATTCTCGGGATGCGAAACGGGCAGAGGCCGCAACAATAGAGCATTGACCACGCTGAAGATCAAGGTATTCGCGCCTATGCCGAGGGCGAGCAGTAACACCGCTGCTGCGGTAAACACCGGAGTCTTTGCCAGCAGGCGCGTGCCGAAGCGCAGATCGCGCAGCAAGTCGGACATCGATCTTATTAAATTACAGCGGCGGGGCACCGCTCCTTCTCCTAAGCCCGGCGGTCCTTCGAAACGAAGAAGCGGACCGGTACGTCTCCAGCACGTGGTCCGAATCGGTATCAAATCGCCTCAGTCATGAAATGGGCAGCCCTTCTCCTGTTACCCGCAGCCGCGTGGCCGCAAGAGCCGCCGCGATTTCAAACGCGCGCCCGTGAGGTTGTGGTCCCGGTCTCCGTCACTAGCAAGCGCGGCGCACCGGTTGAGAACCTAGATTCAAACGACTTCGTAGTACTGAGCGACGATAAGCCACAGAGTGTACGCATGATCGAGCGTGATTCTGATGCGCTTCCGATCTACGCCGTGATCGTTTTGCAAGTCAGCAGCTTCAGCGACGCTGCTTTGGCAAAAATCAGGAAGACTGCATCCGTAATCAGCAGCTATATTACGAACGATATGGGGACGGGAGCGCCCAGCCTTGCAGCCGTTGTAACCGTCTCCGATGAAGTGCAGGTTGCGCAGGATTTCACGGCCGATCCCTACATTCTGGGAGACGTATTCGCAAAGATCTCAGCGCGCGGTGACTCGAGCCGGCTAATCGATGGTGTAGATTTGGCATGCGACCTGCTCACGGCAAGAAAGGAGGCGGCACGTCGCGTCATTGTGCTGATCGGCGAATCGCGCGACCGCCAGAGTAAGGCGCACTTTGCCGATGTAGCCGCGAAGGCGCAGAAGGACGATATCGTCATCTACACAATCTCCTACTCGGCTTACAAAACGGCATTCACGCAAAAAGCTTCGGAACGTCAGCCCGCTGATGAACCCGGATCGTATGATCCGAGCGATAAAGGAGGCATCTCCTTGTTGGGGCTGGGAATGGAATTGGCCCGGCTCGCAAAGGTGAACGTCGCCGAAGCCTTGGCACAGTCCACCGGAGGCGGACACGATAAATTCACAACTCTTCGTGGTCTCGAAACGCAGTTGAGCGCCATCGGTACCGAAATTCACAACCGCTACACGCTGACGTTTGTTCCGCCCGAGCCGCAGCCGCCCGGCTACCACCGTTTGTCTGTGAGCGTTCGGAAATCTGGAGATTGGCACGTACACGCGCGCCCCGGCTATTGGACAGAGCCGGAGTGATGATCTAAATTAAGGCCGCTTGGAATCATCGCCCGACGGATCGTGAATCGGCACCCCCGGGTCGTAGGGAACGCCCAAAACCGGATAACCTCGGCCATCGAAATGCATCGGCTGCATGCGGATATCTCGGCACGAATACGCTGGCTTGCAGTCGAGTCGGTCAATGGCGTGATACAGATTCCAATACTGCCTGCCGTCCGGCGAAGCTACGAATACCACGCTGCCCGGCCCAAATGTTTTGCCGTGATGGTCAAATACCGGACCGCTCTTGCGCCATTCAGCCGGATCCAGCATCCGGCTTGATCGGTTGCTCAGCACGCCCACTGCGTAGTCATTAGGAATCCAGCTTGCACTCGCCGAGTAAGTGATGTAGGTGGCGCCATCGCGAACATACCCGACGGGCCCTTCCTGAATCGGCTTGTCTCTCGTCTCCCACGGCTCTGTTGGCGTCGAGATCGCTACCGGCTCACCATCCAGGTGTTCGGCATCGCGCATTCGTGCAAGGCAAATGCGTTGCGGGAAACGCGAGTCGACGAAATTTGTACACGACCAGGTGAGATAGAGTTTACGGTCGCCCGCGACAAACACGTTGGGATCGATTCCCCAGTGCACATCGGCATTTGACAGCTCTCCATGCAATTCGCCCGTTGATGCCTCGCTGTACGTTCCGAGCGGGTCATCACTGTCCGCCCGCAGAACGAAGATCCGATGCTGTTCGTTGTTGTGATTCGGATCCGCTGCATAGTAGATGAACCAATGGCCGTTAACCTTGTGAATCTCGGGCGCCCAGACGTCGGTACCGTTCGCATCACCGGCGGCATTCGGCGACCACACGGATTTCCAAGGAGCCTGTCTCAAGCCCGTCAACGTTCTGGACGACTTGATGCAAATGCCTTCGTGTCCCGGCTCGCAACCGCTGGCCGAATAGTAGTAAGTCCCATCTTCGAGCGTCACCCACGGATCGCCGCCCGCAAACAGAGGATTCGTGAAGGTGTGCCGCTCAGCGGCGGCACAAAGGAAGACCACAGCAGCGGCAAAACCGCTTACCCGCTTCATCTACAATCGAAGCGTAACACTCATATGAAGCGAAACCTAACCGCTCTGTTCGCGCTTGTTTGCATCGCTTTTTCGGCCGCTCTCGTTGCTCAACAGACCGAAAACCGCTGGACCGCGGATCAGGCGAATGCCTGGTACACAAGCGAGCCATGGCTGGTGGGCAGTAACTACATCCCCGCGTACGCCGCGAACGAACTCGAGATGTGGCAGGCCAACACCTTCGATGCCAGCCGCATCGATAAGGAGCTCGGGTGGGCACAGAACATCGGCATGAACACCATGCGCGTCTTCCTGCACGATCTGTTATGGAAACAGGACAGTAAGGGATTCACCAAGCGCATCAATACTTTTCTGCAGATCTGCGAAAAACACAACATCCGGCCGCTGTTCGTGTTATTCGATTCATGCTGGAACCCGAATCCCCGTCTGGGAAGGCAGCCGGCGCCTCGTCCAGGCATCCACAACTCGCAGTGGCTGCAGAGCCCGGGCGCCAAGGCGCTCCAGGATTCCAACGACTATCCCCGGCTCGAGGCTTATGTAAAGGGAGTTGTCGGAGCATTTGCGAATGACAAGCGTATTCTCGGCTGGGACATCTGGAACGAACCGGACAACACGAATAGCTCAAGCTACGGAAAGGAAGAGCCGGCCAACAAAGTGGATTTGGTTCTCAACCTCTTACCGAAGGCATTCGCCTGGGCGCGCGCAGCGCACGCGACGCAACCACTCACCAGCGGCGTGTGGCAGGGCGATTGGTCGAATCCTGCGAGACTCGCGCCCATGGCGAAAGAACAACTGGAACTCTCCGATGTCACGTCCTTTCACAACTACGAATCGCCTGAGAGTTTCGAGCGCCACGTCAAGTGGCTCCAGCAGTACGGGCATCCGATTATTTGCACCGAATACATGGCCCGCCCTGTGAATAGCCGTTTCGAAGGCATTCTGCCGGTAGCGAAGAAGTACAAAGTGGGCGCCATTAACTGGGGCTTCGTGCAAGGAAAGACTCAGACTAACCTGCCATGGGATTCCTGGCAGCATCCGTACGTCGATCACCCGCCGAAGGTCTGGTTTCACGACATCTTCCAGACCGATGGCACTCCGTACCTGCCTTCGGAAGTAGCATTCATCCGCGAGATCACAGGGACGGGCAGATAGCGGAATCGCTTACCATAAGAAAAGAGATCGCGATGGCTAGTCAGCCGATTTTTGACCCAGATCGATACATTGATGACAGCGAATATGAGTGTATCGATGGTCGCCTGAGGCAACGCGAGGTGCCTGGAAGAAGACACGGCAAGCTTGCGCGCCACGTTGAATCTCTGCTGCTGCCGTTCGCAAACACGTTGGGTGGAGATGTTGTCTCCGAATG
Source organism: uncultured Acidobacteriaceae bacterium (assembly GCA_963842195.1). Taxonomy (GTDB): domain Bacteria; phylum Acidobacteriota; class Terriglobia; order Bryobacterales; family Bryobacteraceae; genus Bog-105. The sequence goes on along the minus strand of CAWJFN010000008.1, from coordinate 43,710 downwards.
GAGCATCTCAGACGGAGCAGGAGGTTGGCTGACTCCGGACGTGACGTTTTCCTATCCTGAGTTCAAGGGGACGCGCCGCGATCATCTGGTCGCACCCGCCTATCTTGTGGTTGAGATCCGCTCAATAGACCAGCCCCTCCGGGAACTCTTCGACAAGCGCGAATTATATCGGCGATTGGCCATCCCGCATTATTGGCTGATCGACCCCATCGAACAAGCCTGCTACGAATGCTTACAGGAAATCCGGCTGTGTAACGAAACCCTCACCACCGACCGGATCGAAATTCCTGTTTCGCAGATTTTCGGTTAGTCTTCCTGCACGGCGAAGTAGGGCTCTTTTCCTGCGATCATCAATCGCTCATCGAGCGCCAGTTTCACGAGTTCTTCTTCCATGTCCGAAAGCCCACGCGCGTCTTTCTCAATACGCGCGAGCAGGCCTTTCATGCGGCCGCGCGATACGTCCGCGGGGATGGCCAAAGCATAGGCGAAGAGTGCGTCCGAGCGCAGGTCCTCGTTCTCAAACAGCGAACGGATTTTGTCCAGCTCGGATTTCAGGCCGTAGTAGCCGACGCCCCACACCGCACCCCGCCGGACCTCAAGCTCGGGATCGTCAATATGCCTGGCAAAGTTATCCCGAAAACTGGGGTGCATGGATCGCCACATTGCCTCCAGCGCTTTGGCGCGGCCATGTCCGTCGTTGTATAGCTCGTTAATGGCGCTTCGCACTTCGTTGCGGTCCGCTTCGGATGAAAGGCCCACCAGCAGGCCGCCGCGCTCCTCGGCCGGCAGGTCTGACTTATGCAGCGCTTGCAACATGGCCGCAATCACATCGGGCTCTTCAGTCGACGTGCCGAGCGACTCCCATGCCCGGGCGCGAACCGTTGCCGATGGATCGGTGGTTGCGACGTGGAGTAGCTTTGCTCGCTGTCCCGCCGTAAGCTCGCGATTGAAAAACGAATTGGCAGCGGCCGCGCGCAGCGATTCCACCGGATGCTCGAACAACTCCAGCCTCTCATCGTCGTCGAGGACGTCGATGGGAGGGTCAGCCTCTTCCGGATATGCTTCGTAGAGGTCGAATGGCTCTTCGTCGGTTACCTTGGCTGGCGGAGTTTGCAGCGTCTGCTTCGCTTCCTCGATCTCGCGCTTCACCTCAAACTCGTTGGCGCCGAGTGCCGCCTCGGCTCGGTCGAGTGCCGGAATGGCAGCAGTATCGCCGTAAACGCTCAGCAGAAACGCTGTGTCGGCAACGTCGTACTCCATACGCTCGAGCAGTCGTTGCAGAATCCGTTCGTCGCGGATGTGGAGACTCGCCAGGATGAACGCAATTTCGCCGTTCTCGCTTTCGTCGTCGATTTCGTGATAGAGCGACAGCAGAGGTTCGAGAGCAGGCGCACCGATATGTACAAGCGCGGCAACGGCGTCATCCGGAATCTGCCTCAGGTCCTCCTTGATGTACTCAACTAAGAACGAGACCCCTTCGGGAGCTTTCCAGTAATGAAAGAGCGCGATGAGTTCAGGTGCAAGATCGACCGGATCTTCCTCCCGGCTGCGTGCGGCGAACGTAACCGCCGCCGGGAGCGCTTCGTCTCGCCGGTTCGCGAGTGCACGCAGGAATCGCTGATCCAAACCGATGTGACCCTGAGCAGCCGACTCGAATAGTTCGGCGGGATTCGCCTGTTCGAGCTTACTCGGATCGAGAAACATTGGCGGCTCCAGAGCGGCGGTGCTTATTGTTCGGCTTCGACGACCACGGTGATTGGTACCGAGATGTCGCGATGCAGACGCACGCTTACCTTGTGCTCGCCCAGGGTGCGAATCGGCTCATCGAGCTGAATCTTACGCCGTTCGATGTGGTACTTCTGTGCCTCGAGAGCATCGGCGATATCTTTGGCCGTCACCGATCCAAAGAGTTGATTATTTTCACCGACACGGTGACGGAACGTAACTGTTACGTTCTCGATCATTTTGCCCAGATCCTGGGCTTCGTCCTTGGCCTTGGCCTCCCGGCGCAGATACGCTTCGCGCTCCTGATCGACGATCTTGCGATTCGATTCCGTGGCGGCGACCGCAAGGCGCTTCGGCAGGAGGTAATTCCGGGCGTAGCCGTCGGCAACCTTGACTAGCGAACCGCGCGAACCCACCTTCTCGACATCTTCTCTGAGAATGACTTCCATGGCTGGTTCGTTCTCCTTATACTCTCGAAGCGAACGGCACCAGCGCGATGTTGCGCGCCTGCTTGATCGCCTCGCTCAAACGCTTCTGGTGCGGCGTGCAGACGCCGGAAATGCGCCGCGGGGTGATCTTGCCACGTTCGGAGATGAAGCTGTTGAGCATCTTTACATCTTTATAGTTGATGTCGTCGACCTTGTCGACACAGAACCGGCAGACTTTCTTGCGCCGGAAATATTGCTTCTTGCCCGTTGCGATCGCTTTATCGCCGCCGGTGGGCCGCTGCGAGGCCGCGATGGGACGGCCGCCTCTCTGTTCTGGCATTATGGTTTCTCCTGTCCTTCCCTAGCATTCTCGCCTGGCGCGGCAGAGGGCGGCGGCGCCGGCGCGGGGTGCGCCGGTCCGGCGTGCGATGACGCCCCCGGCGCTCCGGGAACCGGAGCAGGAGCCTCCGCAGGCAACAGCGGCGAGGCGATGGACGGAGCCGAAACGGGCACGGCGGGCTTCCTTGCCGCACGCTTCTCGCGCGCTTTCTTGCGCTTTTCTATGCGCTTCATCTTCTCGTCGATACGAACAGTAATGAACTTAAACACCAGGTCGGCAACGCGCAGCCGGCGCTCAATCTCTTTCACTGCCTCCGACTGAGCTGTAAACTGCAGCAGGATGTATTGGCCTTCGTTGAACTTCAGCACCCGATAGGCGAGCTTTCGAACCCCCCACTTTTCGGTTTTGTCGAGCGTGCCGCCGGCGTGAGTGATCACGTTCTTCAATTGTTCGATCAGAGGATCGATTTCTTCGTCGGTCGCATCCGGCCGAACGATAAACAACTCTTCGTAAATTCTCATGCGTCCTCATTGATGCCTTGGGCGCGGCGATTGTATTTCGCCATGGCCTTATCGGCGCCTTCGGCAATGATGGATTCGATAGCGTCCGCGGTATAGGACACCACCTGCTCCACCTCCTTTTTCATCTCACGCCCAAAGGGCGCGAGAACGTAAACCGCGGCATCCTCAGAAAGGTTATCCGGGCGTATACCCACCCGGACACGAGTAAACTCGTCCGTCTTCAGAGCCGCGATTATCGACTTGACACCATTGTGTCCAGCCGCCGAACCGCTCTTCTTGATCCGCAGTGCGGTCCAGGGAAGATCGAGTTCGTCATAAACCACAATCAGGTCGCGATGCGTGAGCTTCCGGTAATGAAGCATGGCGCACACACCCGAGCCCGAGTTATTCATGAATGTCTGAGGCTTCAGCAGGATCACGCCTCGATCACGAATGGTTCCGGTCCCGGCGAGTGAATTGCCTTCGCCTTTCGAAAACCGGATGGAATGCCGCGCCGCCAGCTCGTCCACAACAAGAAATCCCATGTTGTGAGGCGTGCTCTGGTACCGGCAGCCCGGATTTCCCAGCCCGGCAATGCACAGCGGCTGCGCCTCCGCATCCAGCGACATTCACGAAGCTACTTCTTCTTGGCCGGGGGAGCGGCGGCTTCGGGGGCTTCTTCTTTCTTGCCCTTCTTGATAACTTCGGGCTCGGCGGCAGGCGCAGCGACTTCGCCACCCGTAACGGCCGTGGTAGTCTCTTCAGCGCGCAGGGACACGACGTGTGAGATGACAGCATCGGCGGGGCTCAGGAGCTTAATCGAGCCTCCGAGCGCAATCTCGCTGGCACGCACGCTCTGTCCGATGGAGAGTTCGGCCACGTCGACGTCGAACTGCTCCGGAATCTCCTCCGGGAGGCACTCGATCTCAATCTCGCGCGTAACGATCTCGTGAATACCGCCCTGGATTTTGACGCCCTTGGGATCGCCGTGAGTGACGACGGGTACCTTCACCACGATGCGCTTGCTCAGGTCGATACGCTTGAGATCGACGTGCAACAGCGAGTCCTTTACGGGATCGTACTGCCAGTCGATGATCATTACCGGGGTATTTTCTTTTCCGGTGACGCTCAGATTGAAAATCGTGTTATGGCCGGTCTTGCTGTTTAGAATCTTCGACAGCTCTTTGGGGTTGACGGCAACCGGCTCGGGTCCAGCCGTACCGCCGTAAACAACGGCGGGAACGGATCCATGGGCGCGCAATCGCCGCGCCTCGTTCTTGCCGCGGGAGTCCCGCGCAGCCGCGTCCACTGTGATGTCTTTTCTCATCTTCCTTCTTCACTAAACGAACAGCGTGCTAATCGACCCGCCTTCGTGTATCGATTGGATACCGCGCGCCAGCAACGGCGCGATCGAAAGCGTCCGAATCTTTCCGCACTTCGCGGCACGGGCACTCGGTGGGATCGAGTTCGTCACTACCAGTTCCTTGATGGGAGAACTGCAGATCCGATCGATAGCAGGCCCGGATAAAACCGCATGAGTGGCACAACCGGTAACTCCCGTTGCGCCCTGCGCGAGGAGCGCTTCCACGCCTTTGACGAGCGTTCCGGCCGTATCCACCAAATCATCCACTACCAGACAGTGCTTACCACGCACGTCGCCGATGATGTTCATTACCTCAGCCACGTTCGCCTCCTCGCGCCGCTTGTCGATGATGGCCAAAGGCACATTCAACCGCTTGGCGAAGGCGCGCGCCCGCTCCACACCGCCTGCATCCGGCGAAACCACGATCACATCGCGCCGATCGTACCGGTCCTGAAAATACTCGACCATGACGGGCGCAGCGAACAGGTGATCGACAGGAATATCGAAAAAGCCCTGAATCTGAGCGGCGTGCAGATCAAGCGCCAAAACGCGGTTCGCACCAGCCGTTTCGAGCAAGCTGGCAACCAGTTTCGCGGAAATGGGCATCCGCGGCTTGTCCTTCCGGTCCTGCCGTGCATACCCATAATAGGGTAACACTGCCGTGATGCGCTCCGCACTGGCGCGCTTGAGCGCATCCAGAATCAGCAGCAGCTCCATCAGGTTATCGTCGACGGGCGTACAGGTGGGCTGCACGATGAAAACATCGGCACCGCGAACGTTTTCCTGGATCTGAAGATGGGTCTCCCCGTCGGCAAACTTCTTAATCATCAGAGCGCCAAGCGGGCAACCCAACGCGTCGCAGATTTCCTGCGTGAGCGCGAGGTGCGCGGTACCGCTGAAGACCTTGAAATCGGTGAAGAGAGCGCGAACGGGTTTGGGTGCCGACATTTTCAAATCGATAACTTTCCTATTAAGCCGTGACCCGCGGTCCCGGGCTTCTTTTCAGTAAGGAAACGCGCCAGGCCTGAGCGTATCGCCGCCTGGAAACGAACCGGATGGCATGCGCGACGCCGGCAGGAAAACCAGCAACAGCCGATTTTGCCTCTGCCGCCGACCCAAAAACTCCGAAAACAGCGGAACCGCTACCGGTCATGAGCGCCGGTCTCGCGCCCAGCCGCCGTAATTTCCGCACCGTCGCCGCCAGCGCCGGATGCGCGGCGAAAACGGCCCCCTCAAAATCGTTTTGCAGCGGAAGTTGATCCAGACCCGAATGGTCCAGATCCCAGGTTATCGTCTGAAACTTCTTCAGGATAAGAGACCGCATTTCCGAAGTCAATGAGGCATCGGCAGGGCGGTTTAGACCGCGATACGCCTCGGCAGTAGACACATGGATGCCGGTTGCGACGACGACAGCCGGCAACGGCGGGAGGTCGGGAAGAGGATAGAGTTCGGTACCCCGGCCGAGCCCGAGCGCAGTGCCGCCGTACAAGAAAAACGGCACGTCACTGCCTAGCGATTCGGCCAACCCGATCAGTTCCGGGGCCGGTATGTGCTTGCCTAGCAAGGCGGGTATGGCCAGCAGGACCGCAGCGGCGTTGCTGGAACCACCTCCAAGTCCCGCGCCCATGGGGATTCGTTTGGTCATTACGGAACGAACCCGCGCCCGGACTTTCAGGTGCTCCAGAACCAGATTTACGGAACGAACTACCAGGTTGTCCGGAATTTCAATTGTGCTCTCTACGTCAATTTGGGTTCGTTTGGCAATTTCGGCGTGGAAGGCGATTGTATCGTGCAGCGAGATAGTTTGGAAGATAGTCCGAATTTCGTGATATCCATCGGGACGCTTGTGCAGCACGCGCAGGTCTAGGTTCAGTTTTGCGAACGACCGAAACAGCATCAGTACTGAAGAAGGGAGAAGACATCATAGCCTTCGAGCTTGGCCCGACCCTTTAGAAACGTGAGTTCGATAACAAAACCGAGCCCCGCCACTTTTCCGTCAAGAGCCCGGACCAGCCGGGCGACGGCGGACGCGGTGCCTCCGGTGGCGAGTACATCGTCGATAATCAGAACACTCTGCCCTGGCTCGACCGCATCGGCGTGAATTTCGAGACTGTCGGTACCGTACTCGAGATCGTATTCGACACTGCGAACCGTGTGAGGCAGCTTTTTGGGCTTACGCACCGGAACAAAGCCAGCGTTGAGGGCGTGTGCCATCGCCGGCGCGAAGAAATAGCCACGGGCCTCGATCCCCACCACCACGTCGACGGGGGTCTTGCGATAGTGCTCCTGCAGCGCATCGATGGTCTCATGGAATCCGCGCTTGTCTTTCAGCAGCGTGGTGATGTCGTAGAAATTGATACCCGGCTTCGGGAAGTCGGGGACCTCCCGGATGAGCTGTTTCAGATGATCCATGTGTTGGGAGGACGCTGCGCGTATGCGCCCTGTGATTTTAGCAAGCTGAGTCATCATTGAATTGAAAATGCCCGCTTGAAAGCGGGCACTGCGGCCTGATAGGCCGCGCCACCAGTTTTCGTGACAAGCGGATATCAGGAATTCTGTTTGTCATGGTTGCGTGGTTTGATTTCGGGGAATGGGCATCCAAGGCGGACGGCGTTATAAGCAATGTTGTAAATTACTTGATCCTCGCGGATGTCGAGGCGCTCTTTCGTGAACTGTTCCTTTTTGCGCAGGGCGCGGAATTTTTCGAGCGCACGGAAGGCGCGTTGAAATGAGTTTTCGGCGGCAGTTTTGTAGCGGTAAGCGTTCAACAGCCGGCGATCGAGAAATTCGATCATTTTTAGATCGTTCTGAGCTTCGGCCTCGAGTAGCTGCATTTCGAGCTTGCAAACGTTACCGCGGCATCTTTGCTGCATCCAGTCGAGTTCGGCGAGGGTTTTGACGAGCTCGGAGACGGCGGGCTCGTTCGCGTCATACTGCTTGCGCCAGGTCTCGAGAAGAGCGGCGTAGTCGTCCTGCGATTCGCCAGGCAGGAGAAAGAAGCGCTGCTGGCACATGCCGTGATTGAGGGAGTTTTGGCTGGAGCGTTCTTTTCCGGCGTCGGATTTCGGGCCGCCCGAGCGTTGTTTCAAGTGATCCATTTGCACGCGAGTGTCGCGCGAGGCCGTGCGGGGCGGGACCAGGGAGAGGGCGTAAGTCGGTCACCGGCAGGGACATAGAAATTTGGATGTTTCGGTGACCGATCGAGCCGGGTCACAGCGAGCATCCTCGCTGAATTCTGTTAGGCTCACCATCGGGTGAGCGTTTGGATGAGGGTAGCGCAGTGAGCCAGAGCGCACAAATCAGAGGCGACCGCAACATCATCGTCCAGGTCTCGGGGACCGGAAACGTCACCAGTATTCATGCCGCTGCGCACCTGAGGCTGATTAGCCCGATCCGGCAGAGAATGCGGGAACCGCAGCGGGATTTGGACTTGCTCGACCCCGGAATGCGTGCCGTCCCTCTTACCGGACGAGATGACGACAAAAAGGATCTTAAATCATGGCTGGTTGGGTCTCGCCCGATCTCTGTGCGAGCGCTCACTGGACCGGGCGGATCAGGGAAAACCCGCTTGGCATTGGAACTGATGTGCGAGCTGGCGGACGAGACAGAAGATCCGTGGGATGCAGGTTTTCTGGAACACTCGGAGCTGCGACGATTTTTGAGCGTGCATCACGTTTCGGATTGGGGCTGGGAACGAAATACGCTGATTGTGGTGGACGACGCTGCCAGCGTCGCGCTGGAACTGCGTGCGTTCCTAAGGCAGCTTTCGATGCTCGAACCCGACGCCGCGTCTTCGCACCTGCGTGTTCTTCTGCTCAACCGCGAAGCGGCTACGGAAGGTTCCTGGTACGGCTCGCTCGTGTCCGGCGATTGGGAAGGCGAGGCAGCACGAGATCTCTTCGATCCATGGGAACCGATGAAGCTGGCTCCCGTGCAGCAGCTTGCGGACCGGGTCTTCATCTTCCGATCGACTCTGGAAAGAGCGGCTTCACTGACGGGGGCTCCGGCACACGGCTTCGATGCAGTGGAAGAGAACTCTTCGTTAGCGAAGTGCTTTCTAGAGGCTCGCTGGGCAGATCCGCTGCTGCTGATGATGGCAGCTCTGAGCGCATCAAAAAGCGGCGTGATTACGACTCTCGCACTCTCGCGACCTGAAATTGCATTGCGTCTGGCGGAGCGCGAGAGGGAGCGGATTCGCAACTTCGCACCATCCAGCGCTGCCTATGCTGGTGAATTCCTGGTCCAACTGGCTGCCATCGCGACGCTCAGCGGAGGCTTGCCCCGCTCACAATCGCGTTCGGTAGCGGAGAAGACAGGTGCAGCCGTCGGCTTAGAATATCCGGGCGGCGCGGGCGCGGCGGTGGGCGATGTGCGGCGCGCTCTGCCGGGATTAGAAGTGGAGTCGGAGCTGGAGATAGACCGTGTTCGTCCCGACCTGATTGGCGAAGCTTTTTTGCTGCAAGCTTTGAAGTCGCAGCCCTCCTCCTCCGAGTTGGTCCAGTTGGCGTGTGCGGTGTCGAGCAATGAGAGCATCAGCAGCCTCGTGCGGACAGCGCAGGATTTTGGAGACGAGCAGGAGCCCCGCCCGCTAAAGTGGCTTTACGAACTGGCCGGAGCCCACGATGAGCAAATGCTGCGGGCGATCCATGACTCGCTGCCAGCGGATACGCTCTACCTGCGAGAGTTTGCACACGAGGTTACAGGCAGACTGCTCGCGATCGGCGTCAGCAATAGCTCCGAGCGGGCCTTGTTGTTGACTAATCTGTCAGTCCGGCAGAGCGAGTTGGGGCAGCGCGAGCAGGCGCTGGCCAGCATCCAGGAAGCAGTGAAAATTCGTCGCGAACTCGCGGCCGTGCGCCCCGAGGCCTTCCGCCCCGACCTGGCAGTCTCACTGAACAATCTGTCAAACCAGCAGAGCGCCTTAGGGCAGCGTGAGCAAGCGTTGGCCAGCATCGACGAATCAGTGACGCTCTATCGCGAACTCGCGGCCGCGCGCCCCGACGCCTTCCGCCCCGACCTGGCGCTCTCGCTGAACAATCTGTCAGTCCGGCAGAGCGAGTTGGGGCAGCGCGAGCAAGCGCTGGCCAGCATCGAGGAAGCAGTGAAGATTCGTCGCGAACTCGCGGCCGCGCGCCCCGATGCCTTCCGCCCCGACCTGGCAGGCTCACTGAACAATCTGTCAAGCCAGCAGAGCAACTTAGGGCAGCGCGAACAAGCGCTGGCGAGCATTGAGGAAGCAGTGACGCTCGAGCGCGAACTCGCGGCCGCGCGCCCCGACGCCTTCCGCCCCGACCTAGCGCGCTCACTGAACACTCTGTCAGGCCGGCAGAGCGACTTAGGGCAGCGCGAGCAAGCGCTGGCCAGCATCCAGGAAGCAGTGAAAATTCGTCGCGAACTCGCGGCCGTGGGCCCCGACGCCTTCCGCCCCGACCTGGCGCTCTCGCTGAACAATCTGTCAAGCCGGCAGAGCGAATTAGGGCAGCGCGAGCAGGCGCTGGCCAGTATCGAGGAAGCAGTGAAGATTTATCGTGAACTCGCGACCGCGCGCCCCGACGCCTTCCGCCCCGATCTGGCAGGCTCACTGAACAATCTGTCAAGCCGGCAGAGCGACTTAGGGCAGCGCGAGCAGGCGCTGGCCAGCATCGAGGAAGCAGTGAAAATTCGGCGCGAACTCGCGGCCGCGCGCCCCGACACCTTCCGCCCCGATCTGGCAGGCTCACTGAACAATCTGTCAGGCCGGCAGAGCGACTTAGGGCAGCGCGAGCAAGCGCGGGCCAGCATTGAGGAAGCAGTGAAGATTTATCGTGAAGTCGCGGCCGCGCGCCCCGACGCCTTCCGCCCCGACCTGGCGCTCTCGCTGAACAATCTGTCCAACCGGCAGAGCGACTTAGGGCAGCGCGAGCAGGCGCTGGCCAGCATCGAGGAAGCAGTGAAAATTCGGCGCGAACTCGCGGCCGCGCGCCCCGACGCCTTCCGCCCCGATCTGGCAGGCTCACTGAACAATCTGTCAAACCGGCAGAGCGACGTAGGGCAGCGCGAGCAAGCGCTGGCCAGCATCGAGGAAGCAGTGAAGATTTATCGTGAAGTCGCGGCCGCCCGCCCCGATGTCTTCCGCCCCGACCTGGCGCTCTCGCTGAACAATCTGTCAAGCCGGCACAGCGACTTAGGGCAGCGCGAGCAGGCGCTGGCCAGCATTGAGGAAACGGTGAAAATTCGCCGCGAACTCGCGGCCGCGCGCCCCGACGCCTTCCGCCCCGATCTGGCAGGCTCACTGAACAATCTGTCAAACCGGCAGAGCGACTTAGGGCAGCGTGAGCAAGCGCTGGCCAGCATTGAGGAAACGGTGAAAATTCGCCGCGAACTCGCGGCCGCGCGCCCCGACGTCTTCCGCCCCGACCTGGCGCTCTCGCTGAACAATCTGTCCAACCGGCAGAGCGACTTAGGGCAGCGCGAGCAAGCGCTGGCCAGTATCGAGGAAGCAGTGAAGATTTATCGTGAAGTCGCGACCGCGCGCCCCGACGCCTTCCGCCCCGTCCTGGCGCTCTCGCTGAACAATCTGTCGGTCCAGCAGAGCAACTTAGGGCAGCGCGAGCAAGCGTTGGCCAGCATTGAGGAAGCAGTGAAGATTCTTCGCGAACTCATCCGAGGAGCAGTAGTGTTCGAACCAGATCTGGCCCGATCGCTGGGCGTACTCTCCCGTCTGCATGCAGCTTCTGGCAGATGCGAGAGTGCCGCACAGGCGCTGATGGAAGGGTTGGACCTGCTCGCTCCTCATTTCCGCGCCGTACCCGCGGGTTACGAGCGGCTTGCCCGAGCTCTTCTAAGTGAGCACCGGGCTGTTAACGAGAGACTGCAACGCGAACCGGTACCGGCTGTCCTCGAGCCGTATAGGGAACTCTTCGAGAGTTAAGGAGTGGACGATGAACATAAGCGATTTAGCGCAACAGGCGGTCACTTATCTGCACCCCGAACTGCTGCTGCTTGCGGGCAAATCCGCGGAGGCGGCTGCCGGTGAAACCGGAAAACAAATCTTGGCCTGATTTCAAGAAAAGCTGAAGGGGAAAAGCGCAGCGCTCGCGCTGGAGGACGCCCGCGAACATCCGGAAGACGACCTGCGCCTGCAGGCGCTGCAGGTCCAGATCGCCATTCTGGCGCAGGAGAATGAAGCCTTTCGTGGGGATCTCGAGGGATTGCTTGCGAAAGTGGGCGCCGGCCAAACTACACGGCAACAACGCTGTGGTGAGGGGCCGGGGAAATAAGACCGCAATGGTCTCGGGCGACCATAACGAAACGAAGATCAGTTAGCGAGGGTAGCGAGCGGTTTGTCAAAAGTGATGAGTGTGTCGGGGAAGAGTTTTCCTGCGAGGGTGTTAAATGGCGAAGTCAATAGGCGAGCGGTCACAAGCGGACTTCTTCGGAGCGAGCAATTCAATCGGTTCATCAGCCCATATGCAGCCCGGAACTTAGGTCAAAGCGCCGAAGAGCCGATCCGCACTCATTTGACCTGAAAACAAGGAGGGAGCTTTTCATACGGAATCCGTACTTGTGCATGAACGTTGTCAAACAGTGTTACTTCAATTCTTCCGATGTGAGATGACAGTCTACCGACAGCGCTAAAAGATGTATTCGCGTCTTTTCTCAAACGAGCATTTCTGCCGTGAAAAACCTCGCTCTCGATTGCGCCCGTGCTGGAATTGAGGAGAACAGTGAACTCACCATACATCGCAGTCGTGAAGTCGTGATCTTCCGTACCGAAGAAAGGGTCAATCTTGTCGTAGATCAGCAAAATCGATGGGAACGCGAGCTGCTTCGCTCCGAACTGTATCTGCTTCCTGGCGTCATTGATCGCACTACGAATATGATCTCCGACAATGCGTTTGCTGAGGGGCGAGAGATCTTTCCCCACCTCGATCTTGAAGTTTTCGTCTCTCGTTAGCTCCTTCAGCTCAAACACTATGTTCAGCTCACCAGCTTTAACAAGGTAATCTGGGCGAGGCGTTGTCGCGGTCGCGATCTTTTCGAAATAGAGATCGTTTTCCGTGAGAAAATTTTCAAATAGTTCTTCCGAGGTCGTTCTCATCTTTAGCTTGCGCTGATAACGTTCAGGCCATTGTTCGATTAGGATCAACGGTGAACACAGCGGGCTTCAGTTCTCGTGCCCACCTGCGCCTTTCACCATTTCCGAAGGGACTTACACGGTAAGCACCGTCGGTGCCAGACATGCGCCGCACGAACCCCCGCCGCAACATCGATGGGGGTCTTGCAATAGTGCTCCTGTACGTGGTGATTTCGTAGAAATTGATACCCGGCTTCGGGAAGTCGGAGACCTCCAGGATGAGCTGTTTCAGATGATCCATGTGTTGGCGACGACAATGCGCGTATGCGCCCTGTGATTTTAGCAACTGAGTCAATATTGAATTGAAAATGCCCGCTTGAAAGCGGGCACTGCGGCCTGATAGGCCAATGTCATTTAGTTTTGCCAAACTTGAACAGTTGATCGTGGAGCAGGATGTATTCGTGCGCTGCACTCGGCCGCAGCGCCCGCCTGTTGACCGCGTAAATAAGGCCGATTCGGCCAATCGGCCGCAGGTTGCCAACTTCGTTGGCCAACCCGCCCCACAAGGATTGATTTTCGTGGCAAGCGGATATCAGGAATTCTGTTTGTCATGGTTGCGAGGTTTGATTTCAGGGAATGGGCATCCAAGGCGGACGGCATTATAAGCAATGTTATAAATTACTTGATCCTCGCGGATGTCGAGGCGCTCTTTCGTGAACTGTTCCTTTTTGCGCAGGGCGCGGAATTTTTCGAGGGCACGGAAGGCGCGCTGGAATGAGTTTTCGGCGGCGGTTTTGTAGCGGTAGGCGTTGTTGAGACGCCGTTCAATTCTGTCGATGCGATCGTCATTACCGGCGGTTTCGGCTTCGAGAAGCTGCGTTTCGAGCTTGCAAACGTTACCGCGGCATCTTTGCTGCATCCAGTCGAGCTCGGCGAGTGTTTTGACGAGCTCGGGGACGGCGGGCTCGTTCGCGTCATATTGCTTGCGCCAGGTCTCGAGAAGAGCGGCGTAGTCGTCCTGCGATTCGCCAGGCAGGAGAAAGAAGCGCTGCTGGCACATGCCGTGGTTGAGAGAGTTTTGGCTGGAGCGTTCTTTCCCGGTGTCGGATTTCGGGCCGCCCGAGCGTTGTTTCAAGTGATCCATTTGCACGCGAGTGTCGCGCGGCGGCGTGCGAAGTGGCACCAGGGTGAGGGCGTAAGTGGGTGACCGGCAGGGAAATAGAAATTTGGATGTTTCTGTGACCGATCGAGCTGGGTCACAGCGAGCATCCTCGCTGAAATTCTGTTAGGCTCACCATCGGGTGAGCGTTTGGATGAGGGTAGCGCAGTGAGCCAGAGCGCACAAATCAGAGGAGACCGCAACATCATCGTCCAGGTCTCGGGGACCGGAAACGTCACCAGTATCCATGCCGCTGCGCACCTGAGGCTGATTAGCCCGATCCGGCAGAGAATGCGGGAACCGCGGCGGGATTTGGACTTGCTCGACCCCGGAATGCGTGCCGTCCCTCTTACCGGACGAGATGACGACAAAAAGGAGCTTAAATCATGGCTAGTTGGGTCTCGCCCGGTCTCTGTGCGAGCGCTCACTGGCCCAGGCGGATCCGGAAAAACTCGCTTGGCATTGGAACTGATGTTCGAGCTGGCGGACGAGGCAGAAGATCCGTGGGATGCAGGTTTTGTGGAACACTCGGAGCTGCGACGATTTTTGAGCGTGCATCACGTTTCGGATTGGGGCTGGGAACGAAATACGCTGATTGTGGTTGACGACGCTGCCAGCGTCGCGCTGGAACTGCGTGCGTTCTTGAGGCAGCTTTCGATGCTCGAACCCGACGCGGAGTCTTCGCACCTGCGTGTTCTTCTGCTCAACCGCGAAGCGGCTACGGAAGGTTCCTGGTATGGCTCGCTTGTGTCCAGCGATTGGGAAGGTGCGGCGGCGCAAGATCTCTTCGATCCTTGGGAACCGGTCAAGCTGGCTCCCGTCCAGCAGCTTGCGGACCGGGTCTTCATCTTCCGATCGACCCTGGAAAGAGCGGCTTCACTGACGGGGGCTCCGGCACACGGCTTCGATGCAGTGGAAGAGAACTCTTCGTTAGCGAAGTGCTTTCTAGAGGCTCGCTGGGCAGATCCGCTGCTGCTGATGATGGCAGCTCTGAGCGCATCAAAAAGCGGCGTGATTACGACTCTCGCACTCTCGCGACCTGAAATTGCATTGCGTCTGGCGGAGCGCGAGAGGGAGCGGATTCGCAACTTCGCACCATCCAGCGCTGCCTATGGCGGTGAATTCCTGGTCCAACTGGCTGCCATCGCGACACTCAGCGGAGGCTTGCCCCGCTCACAATCGCGTTCGGTAGCGGAGAAGACAGGTGCAGCCGTCGGCTTAGAATATCCGGGCGGCGCGGGCGCGGCGGTGGGCGATCTGCAGCGCGCACTGCCGGGATTAGAAGTGGAGTCCGAGCTGGAGATAGACCGTGTTCGTCCCGACCTGATTGGCGAAGCTTTTTTGCTGCAAGCTTGGAAGGCGCAGCCCTCCTCCTCCGAGTTGGTCCAGTTGGCGTGTGCGGTGTCGAGCAATGAGAGCATCAGCAGCCTGGTGCGGACAGCGCAGGATTTTGGAGACGAGCAGGAGCCCCGCCCGCTAAAGTGGCTTTACGAACTGGCCGGAGCCCACGATGAGCAAATGCTGCGGGCGATCCATGACTCGCTGCCAGCGGATACGCTCTACCTGCGAGAGTTTGCACACGAGGTTACAGGCAGACTGCTCGCGATCGGCGTCAGCAATAGCTCCGAGCGGGCCTTGTTGTTGACTAATCTGTCAGTCCGGCAGAGCGAGTTGGGGCAGCGCGAGCAGGGGCTGGCCAGCATCCAGGAAGCAGTGAAAATTCGTCGCGAACTCGCGGCCGTGCGCCCCGAGGCCTTCCGCCCCGACCTGGCAGTCTCACTGAACAATCTGTCAAACCAGCAGAGCGCCTTAGGGCAGCGTGAGCAAGCGTTGGCCAGCATCGACGAATCAGTGACGCTCTATCGCGAACTCGCGGCCGCGCGCCCCGACTCCTTCCGCTCCGACCTAGCGCGCTCACTGAACAATCTGTCAAACCAGCAGAGCGACTTAGGCCAGCGCGAGCAGGCGCTGGCCAGCATTGAGGAAGCAGTGACGCTCTATCGCGAACTTGCGGCCGCACGCCCCGACGCCTTCCGCCCCGACTTGGCGCTCTCGCTCAACAATCTGTCGGTCCAGCAGAGCAAGTTAGGGCAGCGCGAGCAGGCGCTGGCCAGCATCGAGGAAGCAGTGAAGATTTGTCGCGAACTCGCGGCCGCGCGCCCCGACGCCTTCCGCACCGACCTGGCGCTCTCGCTGAACACTCTGTCAGGCCGGCAGAGCGACTTAGGGCAGCGCGAGCAAGCGCTGGCCAGCATCGAGGAAGCAGTGAAGATTTATCGTGAACTTGCGACCGCGCGCCCCGACGCATTCCGGCCCGATCTGGCGCGCTCCCTGAACAATCTGTCGGTCCAGCAGGGCAACTTAGGGCAGCGCGAACAAGCGCTGGCCAGCATTGAGGAAGCAGTGACGCTCTATCGCGAACTCGCGGCCGCGCGCCCCGACGCCTTCGGTCCCGACTTGGCGCTCTCACTGAACACTCTGTCAGACCGGCAGAGCGACTTAGGGCAGCGCGAGCAGGCGCTGGCCAGCATTGAGGAAGCAGTGACGCTCTATCGCGAACTTGCGGCCGCGCGCCCCGACGCCTTCCGCCCCGACCTGGCGCGCTCACTGAACAGTCTGTCAAACCGGCAGAGCGACTTAGGGCAGCGCGAGCAAGCGCTGGCCAGCATCGAGGAAGCAGTGAAGATTTGTCGCGAACTCGCGGCCGCGCGCCCCGACGCCTTCCGCCCCGACCTGGCGCTCTCGCTGAACAATCTGTCCAACCGGCAGAGCGACTTAGGGCAGCGCGAGCAGGCGCTGGCCAGCATTGAGGACGCGGTGACGCTCTATCGCGAACTCGCGGCCGCGCGCCCCGACGCCTTTCGACCTAGCCTGGCAGGCTCTCTGAACAATCTGTCAAGCCGGCAGAGCGACTTAGCGCGGCGCGAGCAGGCGCTGGCCAGCATTGAGGAAGCAGTGACGCTCTATCGCGAGCTCGCGGCCGCGCGCCCCTACGCTTTCCGGCCCGACCTGGCGCGCTCACTCAACAATCTGTCGAATGCGCAGAGCGACTTAGGGCAGCGCGAGCAGGCGCTGGCCAGCATTGAGGAAGCAGTGAAAATTCGCCGCGAACTCATCCGAGGAGCAGTAGTGTTCGAACCAGACTTGGCCCGATCGCTGGGGACGTTGTCGCTCCTTTATAAAGGTTCGGGCAACGACGCGGGCGCGGAACGGGCGTTGATGGAAGGATTGGGCCTGCTCGCTCCTCATTTCATCGCGGCACCGGCGGTCTACGAGCCGCTTGCCCACGCTCTTGTAAGTGAGTACCTCGCTGTTAACGAGAGACTGCAACGCGAACCGCTAGCGGCTGTCCTCGAGACGTATAGGGAACTCTTCGAGAGTTAAGGAGTGGACGATGAACATAAGCGATTTAGCACAACAGGCGGTCACCTTTCTGCGCCCCGAACTGCTGCTGCTCGCGGGCAAGTCAGCGGAGGCGGCTGCCAGTGAAACCGGAAAAAAACTGGTGGCCTGGTTCCAAGAGAAGCTGAAGGGGAAAAGCGCAGCGCTCGCCCTGGAGGACGCCCGCCAACATCCCGAAGACGACCTGCGGATCCAGGCGCTGCAGGTTCAGATCGCCATTCTGGCGCAGGAGAATGAAGCCTTTCGTGGGGATCTCGAGGGATTGCTTGCGAAAATAGGCGCCGGCCAAACTACACGGCAACACGCTGTGGTGAGGGGCCGGGGAAATAAGACTGCAATAGTCTCGGGCGACCAGAATGAAACGAAGATCAGTTAGCGAGGGTAGCGAGCGGTTTGTCTAGAAACTGATACCCGGCTTCGGGAAATCGGGGTGTATTCGTGCGCGGCACTCGCCGCAGCGCCCGCCTGTTGACCGCGTAAATAAGGCCGATTCGGCGAATCGGCCGCAGGTTGCCAACTTCGTTGGCCAACCCACCCCACAAGGATTGATTTTCGTGACAAGCGGATATCAGGAATTCTGCCGGTCATGGTTACGCGGTTTGATTTCACGGTCCCCAGAGACCGCGGTCAGCATATGATCGGGACTATGACGGAACCGTTTCGATTGGATGGAAAGGTAGCGCTAATCACAGGCGGTGCGAGCGGGATAGGAGAGGCCACAGCCCGGACGTTCTCGTCCGCAGGAGCACAGGTGCTCGTTGTCGACATAGATGGAGATAAGGCAAAACGCTGCGCGGCGGGGTTGCCCGAGGCACAGGCTTTTGGGTGCGATATCACTGACGAAAAGCAGGTTCAGGCTCTGTTTGAATCCGTCGCAAAGCTCGACATCCTCGTTAATTGCGCAGGCATCGGACTCGTCGGAGGCGTCGAGGAAACGGAGTTGGCCGATTTTCAGCGGCTGTTCCGGGTCAATGTCGAAGGCGCCTATTTGATGACGAAAGCTGCCTTGCCGAAATTAAAAGAGGTGCGCGGGTCGGTCCTAAATATCGGATCGGTGGCCGGCATGGTGGGTGTGAAGCGCCGCTTCGCATATTGCGCCACCAAAGGCGCCGTGATCGCGATGACGCGGCAGCTTGCGGTCGACTACCCGACCCAAATTCGCGCCAATTGCATCGCTCCAGGAACTGTGGACAGCCCGTTTGTCGAAAGCTACCTCGAAAAGTATCATCGGCACGAGAAAGATAAGGTGCGCCTGGAACTGAATGAAAGACAGCCCATCGGGCGTCTTGGACGGCCGGACGAGATAGCAAATCTCGCGCTGTATATAAGTTCGCCCGCGGCCGATTTCATGCACGGCTCGGTGGTTGCGATCGACGGAGGATGGACGGCGGCGTAACCCGCCAAGATCCAGAACGTAATCTGTTGGAAACGTTTCCAGTTGACGTAATTAGCAGATCTACTTACGATATAAGTATTCCTGATCGTCGGCGGGTGCTGTTTGGACCAGAAAAGGACCAGCGTCTACGCCGGCGGGGGTTTTGGCAGTTGGACGATTGCCAGGTTAAGTTTTTTTGATGGGAACGCCACTCAATTTTTCAAGAGGTCTCGAAATGAACCTCAAATCGCTCTGTAGGTTAGCTATAGGCGCGATCGCGCTGTTTGGGTTTACGGCCATGGATGCTGCCGCCGTTGAGTCAAATCCGGCCACGCCTTCGCCGAAGCATCGCACAAAAAAGCACCGGCGCCACACAGCGGCGGCGCAGGGTTCAGCCGCTGCGGGGACGCGTACTGTGACTGCTGCGGCAGTTCTCCGGACCGTCTCCTCGTCGCAAGCGCGGGTCGCCACTGCAAAGCGCTACCGGCGCGGCCGCAGAGTCTTCGTAAATCCCTGGACCGAGCCGACGTACGCAGATTCTACGGTTGGCGACAACGTGGATGGTGAAGATCTTGCCGTTCGAAGAGCGGCTGTAGATGCCCTCGGACCCTACAACGGAACGGTAGTGGTTTCCGATCCGAGCACAGGACGCATATTAAGCATCGTTAACCAAAAACTCGCGTTGAAAGGCGCGTATCAGCCTTGCTCGACAGTGAAGGTGGTCGTTTCTCTTGCCTCGCTCAGCGAAGGCATTGTCAGTCCGCAAACACCCGTTCGCCTCACCCGGCGCTGGTCGATGGACATGACCCGCGCGCTGGCCATGTCGAACAATGTGTACTTCGCACATTTAGGCCAACAGCTTGGATTTGAGCGGGTCGAGAAATACGGTAAGCTCTTCGGGCTGGGAGAAAAGGCCGGATTAGACATTGATGGCGAAGAAGCGGGCTACCTGACCGATGAACCGCCCCAAACCGGCGTCGGTATGATGACAAGCTTCGGCGACGGAATACGGCTGACTCCACTGGAGCTGACGGGGATTATCGGTGCGGTCGCCAACGGTGGCACGCTCTACTACCTGCAGTATCCGCGTAACCAGGCCGACATCGAGAAATTCGTTCCGCGCATCAAGCGCACGCTCGAGATCGACAGCCTGATCCCCGAGATCAAGCCCGGAATGATGGGGGCAGTAGAGTTCGGAACCGCGCGGCGCGCCAATTTCGACCCGAGCGAGCCCATATACGGTAAGACCGGAACCTGCACGGATACCGCGCAGCCAGGCGTGCATCTCGGCTGGTTTGGCTCCTTCAACGAAGTAGGGAGCAAGAAGCTGGCGGTGGTGGTGCTGCTGACAGGTGGACGCGGCATTAGCGGCCCCATAGCTTCGGGCATCGCCGGAAGCGTGTACCGCAACCTCGAAATGGCTCATTACTTTGGTCCTGACACGGGGGCTCCGCAGATAATGCCGGCCGGCCTGGTTTCGATGCAAAACACATTTCTCCAGTAATCGAAGTAGCTAACTGCCTCTTCTCGAGACTGAGAAACGCCGGTCAATGTCCGGCAGCAAATCACAACCCAGTCCCGGCCCGTTCGGAAGGCTGACAAATCCGCTCTCTACCGTCGGCACCGCCGTCATCACTTCCGTGTACCAACCTCTGTAGAAGGCCCGCACCGATTCCTGCACTAATGCGTTTGGCGAGTTCAGAGACAAGTGCGTTGAGGCGGTAAACACCACCGGTCCCGTGCAGTCATGCGGCGCTACTGGAAGATGCCACGCCTCCGCCATGGCCGCGATTTTGCGCGCTTCGGACAAGCCTCCGCACCACGAAAGATCGAGCATCACAATTCCCGCCGCACCGGTTTCGAGCAGATCGCGAAAGGCCCAGCGGCTGCCGAGAGTCTCCGACGCGCAGATCGGCGCGGGCGATGCTGCTGCATAGCGTTTCAGGCTTGTAAGGCTATCCATCTTGATCGGATCCTCGTGCCAGAAGGTATCGTATGGCGCCAGAGCTTTCGCGATTGTAATTGCCGGAAGCAGTTGCCACATAGAGTGAAACTCGACCATGATGTCGATTTTGTCCCCAACTCGTTTCCGGATCTTCTCGAATGGCTGGAGCGCCGCCTTCAATTCGCTTTGTGAAATGTAGCGTCCTTGATTCGCTTCCGCGGCAATATCGAAAGGCCAGATCTTCATGGCGGTAATTCCTTCGCCCAGAAGCGATTCGGCAAGCTCATCGGCGCGGGTGAGAAAATCATTCAAATCATCGAACCCGGTCACGCTGCCCGGACCGGCGCTGCCGATTCCCCAGTTGTGTGTCGATTGTGTTTCCGCTCGCCGCATGTATTGCGAGCCGGCACACGTATTGTAGGTGCGGATGCGATCACGCGTCGAGCCGCCCAGGAGTTGTACAATCGGCTGCCCTGTGACCTTGCCGAACAAATCCCACAAGGCCAGATCGACCGCCGAGGCCGCGCGTACTTCAACTCCGCTTGATCGAAAGCCCACGTAGCCAACCAGGTCGCGCGCGATAGCATCAATCGCCAACGGATCGCGCCCGAGCAGCTTCGGAGCAAGGTCGTCGTGCAGATAGGTCTCCACCGCGCCCGGGCTGAAGAATGTCTCTCCGAGACCGGCCAAGCCCTGATCTGTATGGACGTACAGCCACAGGAGCTGCGGGAATTCCGCGATCCGAATCGTTTCCAGCCGCGTGATTTTCAACTCCAAGACCTCCCTGCAAACAACATCAAACTGAGCATACGATGCGCTTCGGAGAAAACAGCGCACAAGCGTGCGGTATAACCAGACGCATGAACCGCAGAGCTTTTGTGTCCAGCGTGGCAACCGGTCTGGGAGCCTCCGCGGCTGTCGCAAACCCGCAGGGTTCGAATGCGCGAGTGGGTCGCCTCCGCAAGGCGCTCGCCATCAGCATGTGGGACTTCTCCTGGCTTGAGCGCCGCTGGCCCGGGGCCGGCTACGAAGATTGGGATCTGGTTCTCGACAGTTTGGCCCTGCGTGGCTATGACGCCGTGCGCATAGACGCTTATCCGCATCTGGTGGCTGCCGCCCCCGAGCAGACCTGGGACCTGCTGCCCGTGTGGAGCGTTCAGGATTGGGGCAGTCCGGCAAAGAATCGCGTACGCATTCAGCCCGAGCTGAACCAGTTCATCCGGAAGTGCGCGGATCGCGGCCTTCGCGTTGCCCTGTCCACCTGGTTTCGTCAGGACACGGGTAACACGCGGCTGAACATACACAGCGCTGAGGAGCACGGCGCCATTTGGAAAAAAACGCTGGATACGATCGCAGCCGCCGGTCTACTGAAGCATTTGCTCTACGTCGACTTGTGTAATGAGTTTCCGCTCGACATCTGGGCTCCCTTCCTGCCCAAAGGCACATTGCGGGCAAGCAAACTCGGCACCGGCTGGATGCGCGATGCGATGGCTGTGGTTCGCAAAACCTATCCCGATCTCGATTACACATTCTCGATGACGTCGGAATACGACACTTGGAAACAGCAGGACGTAACGATGCTGGACTTCCTGGAACTGCACATCTGGATGGCCCAAGCGTCGGACTTCTACAAGCAGGTCGATTACAATTACGAGCGTTTCAGTTTGAAAGGTTACGAACACTTAGTCGAGCGCGCTAAACCGCTCTACGAATCGAAACCCGATTACTGGAAATCGAAACTCCGCGATCAGATCGAATGGGCGGCAACATGGTCGCGCACCGCACGCAAGCCCCTGATGACAACGGAATGCTGGAGCCTGGTCGACTATAAGGACTGGCCGCTACTCGAGTGGGACTGGCTGAAGGAATTATGCGAACTGGGCGTGCGCACGGCTGCGGCTACCGGACGCTGGGCTGCACTGGCGACCAGCAATTTCTGCGGGCCGCAGTTCACCGGGATGTGGCGTGACGTCCAGTGGCACAAGCGGCTTACAAACGTGATCCATTCGGCGGCCGTTCAGATTTGATTGGTGCACGCCCTGATCATCTACCTGGAAAACAAAGTGCGCGCCTGTTGCAAACTGAACCAGCTCAGGAATCCATTGCCGAGGATCAGCGCTACGAAATAAAAGCCGATCGCATGCCGTGCCTCTGCCGGGAAATCGCGCTTCCAGAGACGATAGGCTGCGCCAACCGCCACCAGGAGAAACACGATGTCGTGCAGCATTAGGAACATGACGGCGCTTACGGCGATGATGGCCACGCGCTCCTGACGGCCCAGCGCGGTCATGGCAGAACCGCCGTCGAAGATCGACACCGGAATCAGGTTCAGCAAGTTGATCCATCCCGCAAAATGAGCCACTGCGAGCCACACACCGTGTCCGGTGGAAAGATAGAGCCCGTACGAAATGAGTCCCGAAATAAGGCCGAACAGCGGACCGGCAAGCGAGATCTGCGCGCGCACTCCGGGATCGACATTCGCTCCGTTCCACTTCACGTAGGCGCCAAATCCAGGAATGAACATCGGAAGCTCGGCGGAAAAACCGAAGCGCCGAACCATGACGTAATGGCCCATCTCATGAATCAGGATGGATCCAGACATGCCGAGCGCGAACCACCAGCCGAACATCGCCCAGTAAACAGCGAAGAACGCCAGCAGACTAAACAGCACCTTGCCCTTCGTCAGAACGATCAGGATGGCTGTTTTGAATTTTGCGAGGAATGCAATCACTACACCCAAAGGCCCGAGCCGTTTCTTCCAGTCAGGCTTGGATTGTGGATTCAGGCGCGCATCTATGCGTGCTATCTCGCGCAGAACCGCCTGATGTTCGCTGGAGGCAGGTGGAAGCAATTGCAGTGCCGTCTGCCACATTTGTCTCGCGGCCGCGAGCTGCCCGATTGCGGCGAGCTGACGCGCGCGTGTCGCCAATTCCTGCAGCTGATCGGCATGCGTAAAGCGGCCGCAGTGGGCGCACGTAAGCATGCTGGGGCTGAGCGCGGAGCCACACTTGGCACAGAAGCTGCTCTGAGGTGATGAAAATGCCGCCAAGTAACTAGTGTAGCGGCCCTCGTCTCGCCGGCTCAATTGCCCGATCGGCTAGCCGTTAATCAGTGAGAAATGCGGTGGTCTTGATACCGGAGATCTCGAAGGTTTTGCGGCAGCGCTGGTTCTTACAGGTCACTTTGTCGTCTAACAAAACCATATAGCTTGCCGCCTTTGCAAACTTGGCGCGATCGCGTTCGTCAGCCTGCCGGGGTAAACGATCCAGCTTGCGGCGGACGAGCCAGCGCAGGTCGTAGGCGTTCGGGGTTCTGCAAAACGGGCAAGTCAAAGTGAACTGCTTCGTCGCAGGCGCTTCACGATAAAACGCTCGCTCATCCACGGTGATCACCTCGCCGAGAAACGAAAGTTAGAAACCGCGATTTCATCCTTTTCGGGTACATAGAAGCCCATTTTGCCCTGTGTGAAGTCGCGGCCTGAAGAGGATAAAGAGCCGAGATCGTACCAGCCTGTATCCGGCGTTTTGATTCGTGCCTCCAGCTCGTTAGGAGTGACCTGGAGGTCGACCTGGACCCAGGTGCTCGAATCGGCGTCAAAGGGAATGCGGTTGACCTCGCGCGCCTTGCCGTCGCGCACCTCGCGCACGCTTGCATGCTTACCGTCCACCGTGAACAAAACGTAGTTCTGACTGTCCTGATAAGCCGCGTACCACGATAGTTTGGCGCGTTTGAGAAAACCACCTTTGAGGGCGCGCCCGGCAAAAGTGTAGCGCCCGCGGACGTGCGGCGTGTGAGGAGAGATGAAACCGCCGCCTTTGTAAATCTGCTGCCCCTCGACTTCCATGCCGTAGTTCTGAGCAGCGGCAGTTGTGCTTGGCGCAGCGGCGGGAGCAGGAGGAGGCGGCGTGGTGTTCTCGACCACAACCTTGTCGAGCGTGACGTCGGGCCCTGAAAGCACCAGCACGTCGCCGGTCTTGAAGCTACGATCGAATTTCTTGGGGACAGCTTGATCCCGTCGGAGCTCGATACTGTGCAGACCCGGTTTTACGTTTGAGATAGTCGCGTTACCGTCCGCTCCAACTGCCGCCGAGAAATCGCGATCGATGTACACCATGGTGCCCTGCAATGCGCCCTTCACCTGCAGAGTCGCGCTCTGTGGCGCGGGATCCATGCGGAAGTCGACCTCGGTTTCTTCGGCTTTCTTCACCTCTACCGTCTCCGGCGGCGGATCGATGAACCCGGCCTTGTGAACGCGAATCGTGTACTCGCCCACTTTGAGCGGAATGCGAAGCTGGCCCGCTTCCGTCTTACGGCGATAGAGCTTGTCATCGATGTACACGTCGGCGCCGTCTTGTTTAGCGGCAATCACAACCGTGCCGGCGTTCGGGTCGGACTTGACGTACACAGTCAGGGTGGGCGCGGGCGTATACGTCAGCACGAAGCGCTGGCGGTCTTTCCCCTGCATGACTTGCAGAAGGTGATCGGTCTTGCCGAGGTCGTCGATGTTCAGACCATCCGTACCGGCTTGACCCGCAGGCTTACCGTCGAGCGACACATCGGCGTTTTCGGCATTGGTGACCAGCCGCGCTTTGCCGTTCTCCGATGTCACCAGAACCGCCATAGCATTCGAAGCTGTAGGCAAACCGATGACGCGCGGAGCGTCCTTCTCCGAGACGTCGTAGCTGAAGGCCGCGTCGCCTCCGGGACCCTTTACGCTCATCGAGTGCTGTCCCGGCTGCAGGTTATCGAGCAGGAGCTCGCCGTCCTTCAGATCCTGCGGTGCGCCTTCGTCGATCGACACCGTACCGGAAGTCAGGTCGGTATAGAGGCGGACGGTCGGTTTCGCGGGCGTTGCGGTGCTTGAGGCGTTCTGCGCTGTCCCGGTCTTGTTTCGCGCGGCCGCCTGTTCGGAAGTTGGCGACGCATTTTCCGATGGAGTGAGGTTGAGCCTGCGCGCCGTCTGAATGAGATAGAAGAAAGCCGCAAACAGAATAATCGCGAAGAACAGACCAATATAGATGGCGCGCTGCCAGTTCTTGGCATCGAGACGCTCCACTTCGGGTGGAATTTCGGCGGCGTCATTTGGCTCAACAACCCTGGGGCGGGCGGCCCCAGGATTGCCGTTCCAGTTGGTGTCAGATGCCGGAGCACGTTCTCTTTCACGCAGCAAGCGCGCCCGCTCCAGAATCGTATCCTGCAGCGCGGCGATATCGATGAGCGCATCGAAATCCTCGGCATATGCGTGGCGGAACTGTTTTACACGATCGAAGTAGTGGCGCAGTTCGTCGAGCGACGTGGCTTCGGCGACCTCGCTGTGGATTCGCCTCAGCTCATCCAGGGAAAAGCCAATTTGGCGAGATGAATCCACTATGAGAACCTGCGCGCACAGAGACCCTAGGAGGAATTATAGCGGGACCCAGCGTTTATTCGGCGCGGTTGGCGTAGTTTAGCTCATAGAACTGGCGATATTCGCCGCTCTTGACACGCTGCACCCAGGCTGCGTTTGCCCTGTACCAATCGACGGTGGACGACAGACCCCGATCGAAGTCCATCTCCGGTTCCCATCCGGTATGCGCCGTGAGCTTAGCGTTCGTGAGCGCATAGCGGCGGTCGTGACCGGGCCGGTCAGTAACGCGCGTAATAAGAGACTCCGGCTTCTTGGTCGCTTTCAAAATTTTGCGCACCACGTCCAGGTTTGGCAGCGAGCAGTTCCCGCCGATGTTGTAGATTTCCCCCGGCTCGCCCTTTTCGAGCACCGCGCGGATGGCGCGGCAATGATCCTCGACGAACAACCAATCCCGGATTTGTTGCCCGTCGCCATAGACCGGCAGTGGTTTGTCCTCAAGCGCGTTCGAGATCATCAGCGGGATCAGTTTCTCCGGAAACTGATAGGGTCCGTAGTTGTTCGAAGCGCGCGTGACGGATACGTTCAGGTTGTAAGTCGTGAAATAGGACAGCGCCAATAAATCCGAGCCCGCCTTGGATGCCGAGTAGGGACTGCTGGCGCGCAACGGATAGTTTTCGTCAGCTTCGTGAGGCGCCTCGATGCTGCCGTACACTTCGTCGGTTGAGACATGAACAAACCGGGCGACGCGATGACGCCGCGCGGCTTCGAGCAACGTGAACGTGCCATTGAAATTTGTCCGGATGACAGGCGCGGGCGAATGAATGCTGCGGTCCACGTGCGATTCAGCGGCGAAATGCACAACAGCATCCGGCGTTTCTGCCGTAAACAGATTGCCGACTGCCTCTTCGTCGCAAATATCGGCTTGAACGAATTTGTAGCCGGCGTGGTCTTCGATGGGCTGCAAATTCTCGAGGTTGCCTGCATATGTCAGCGCATCGAGGTTGACGATCTTCTCCGCCCAATGCTGCTGGAGCGCCATGCGGACGAAGGCCGAGCCAATGAAGCCCGCTCCGCCCGTGACAACGATTTTCATTTGTGCTGCAACTCCCAATCGTAGGCGATGCCAGCGTGGTTGTACGGAATGCGGCCCTCATCGGCCGGATCGTAAGTTCGATTCGTGATATAGACCAGAACCGAGGGCTGCTCACCGATCACTTTGTATCCGTGCGCTACGCCCGGCGGTATCAGCAATTGCCACGGGCGAAGGTGGCCGACATAGAGCGTGTTCTTCTGCGCGTAGGTTCTGGAGCCGCGGCGCAAATCCACCAAGGCCACCTGCAGCAGGCCGGCGGCGGGCACCCAATAATCGGTTTGAAATTTGTGGAAGTGAAAGGCTTTGATAATTCCCGGATAATTCAAGGCAGCGGAAACCTGAGTGGTCTCGGGTGCGAATTCGCTGACCATACCCTGGGTGATGCGAGCGACTTCGAGGAAGTAGCCGCGATCGTCCGGCCAAAGCGGGTATGGTTTGATCTGAACACCGTCGATCAGATCGGCGCTGGTAGGCGACAGAATAACTTTCCCGATGCCGAAGTCGCAGGCAGGCGTGTCAATCTCGTCGCCGGAGTGCAGGACCCCGAGAACAGCCGTGGCCATTAACGAACAGCCCCCACTGAGAGCGGCTGCCGGTTGAGCGCAGTATCATGCACCAAATTGGCGGCGCGGTGCAGCGATTCAAACGTGCCGGCGTCCGTCCACCAGCCCTCAAGATAGTTGAAGGTCATCGTTCCTTCGCGGATGTAAGCATTGTTCACGTCGGTGATCTCCAGCTCGCCGCGCGCGGACGGTTCCAAGGTCCGTGTTTTGTCGAAGACCGTGCCATCGTACATGTAGATGCCTGTGACTGCGTAATTCGATTTCGGCCGAGCCGGCTTCTCTTCAATCCCGACGATGCGGTCAACCTGAATCTCCGCTACGCCAAAACGTTCGGCGTCTTCCACCTGCTTGAGCAGAATTTTTGCGCCTTGCTCCTGGGCTTCGAATTGCTTGACAGCTTCGGCGATTGATCCTTCGATAATGTTGTCGCCAAGGATGACGCAGATCTTCTCGCGATCGGCAAAGTGCTCGGCTAGGGCAAGCGCGTCGGCGATGCCGCCCTCGCCTTCCTGATACGTGTAGTTGATGTGTTTCAGCCCGAATTCCTTACCGTTAGCGAGCAAACGAAGAAAGTCTCCGGAGTTGCGGCCTCCAGTGACAATCAGCAGATCGCGAATGCCGGCTTCCACTAACGTCTGAATCGGGTAGTAGATCATCGGCTTGTCGTAGATCGGCAGCAGATGCTTGTTCGTGATCTTGGTCAGCGGGAACAGCCGGCTTCCGGTACCGCCGGCCAAAACAATGCCTTTCATATAGAATCGCCAATTTTAGCAGGTGCGGGGGGTTCTAAGAAATTCGCGCACAACAGAGTCGCCCGGCGCGGCTCGTGCCCTTTGCCGCTTCAGTCCAGATGCAGAGCCGACTTGGGATCGGGCTGTGCCGCACGTGGAGCACGGCCACGCAGGCGGCGTGCAACCTGGCGCAAAATCAACAGCAGAACAGCGGCGACGATGGCCGCGCGCGACCAGTAACTGGATGGAGCCGAGGAGCTTAGGCCCAAGATCATCAGAACGACGATAATCAGCGCAGCACCCGCCGTCCACATCATCGTCGAGAACCGCAAGGAGGCTTTGCGCTGCTGCTCCGCGCGCTCTTCGTACTTTATTCACAGCGCGACCTTTCACTACCCTTATAGCAGGAAAACGCGGTACCCGCGTCCCATGCTTACGACATTCAGGCTCAATTCACAGAATCGTAACGTTATTGTAATAACGATTCGGTTACGCTGTGACTGAGCCCATCGCTCATGTATGAGAAAAATAGCTCTGGTCGAAGATGACGCAGATCTCTATGCGCTGATCAAGTACAACCTGGAAAAGGAAGGCTTTGCGGTCGCCGGGAGCCAAACGGGACGCGGGGTCGTGGATCTGTGCCGCCGCGAACGGCCTGACCTGCTGCTACTCGACATTATGTTGCCCGATTCGGACGGCCTGGAGATCTGCAAGGCCATCCGGGCGCATTCGGAATTAGGCCATGTTCCCATCATCTTTTTAACAGCACGCGCTTCGGAGACGGACAGAATCGTTGGCCTGGAGCTCGGAGCGAACGACTACATTGTGAAGCCGTTCTTCGTGCGCGAACTGATCGCCAGAGTAAAGATTCAGTTTCGCGGGCAGACGAACCCCACGCGCGTCTTGAAGGCGGCGGGACTGGAACTGGATCGCAGCAGTTGCCAGGCGCGCCTGGACGGAGCGACGCTGACGCTGACCGCCACGGAGTTTCGCCTGCTTGAATTTTTGATGACGCGCCCGGGCGTGGTGTTCAGCCGCGAGCAGTTACTCGATGCCGTTTGGGGTCACGACCGAGCGGTAACAGACCGCACCGTCGATGTGTATGTGCTGCGTCTACGGCAAAAGATCGAGGCGGATGCAGCGAATCCAGTGTTTATCCGGTCGGTTCGCGGCTTTGGATACAGCTTCAACGATGCGCTGTTGAAAAGTGACCCGACGACGCAAGCTGCAGCCGCGGCACTGAACGCGTGAGCGAGATTACCAGGTAAAGCGCGCTTCGAGTTCTATTGACCTCCCGGCCAGAGCTCCGCTCGACCGGCCGAAGTTGTTGTTTTCGATGTGCCGGCACTAGCAATCGCATCGCGCAGCGAACCCGCGCCGCTATCGTTCGTATTCGTGACGGTGAGGGTGGCGGCCCAACAGGGCAAAGACACCGCCAGTGCCAGTCCGCAAAAGAGGACGCGCGCAACCGCGTAGCTTCTCAAATTCATTTGTTTCGACATGGATACCTCCGCGGCTTTTCTCTAACGCGTACTGATAACAGCCGTCACGGGCATGGTGCCCGTGTCATCACCGATGGTGAGCGAAACAGTTACCGGATTCTTGACACCGGTCCAGGTAACCGGCGAGCCGGCCGCATCGAATTGATAGTTATTGCCGCCCAGTGAAATAAGGCCCACCAGCAGTTTCGTGCCGTTAATGGTGCCCTGATACACGTAAGGCGCTTGTGGGCTCTTCCAGAGCTGATGGAAGGACCCGGCCGGAATAGTGACGCCGTAGTTGGCAATCTGCAGCGTGACGGCTTCGCTGAGCGGATGAATGCCATCACTTGCGGAACCAAGTGTGAGCCAAGCCGTGAGACCGAAGCCGGACGGTTTACCGGTCAGGATGGCGAGGCTCGCGCTGAAGTAGGAGAACGGCATGTTTTGGACCAGCTCGAAGGCGCCGATATCGCAGCCTGAACCTTGCGGACGTGTAACACCGCGCTGATCGGCGGCGATCGCAGTGCCATTCGTGTCGGTGCAGGCGGCGACGGGAATGGCGTCTACCGCCGGGCTGGTGGACAAGAGCGCAATGGTTTGCGTCGGGCCGCCGTTGTTCTGCAGGCCCTTGGGGTCGAGCTGAGCGGGCGTACTGTTTATGTCGGTCGGCTGAGTGAAGTCGCGCATGCAGGCCGCGTCATCGGATAGGTTGTAGCCTGCCGAGGTGACGGCACCTCCACCACAGTTTCCTCCCGGATTGCTGACCACCAGTGTGCCTTTGACCGTGAGTGTGGCATCGTTCTGGATGCCGCCGCCGCTGAATGCGGAGTTGTCCGCAAGCGTACTGCTGTTAACTATGAGCGTGCCATTGTTTCTGATGCCGCCGCCGAAACCTGCGGAATTGCCCGACAGTGTGCTGTTCGTGACGGTGAGCGTGCTCTCGTTGTTGATGCCGCCGCCCTGGCTCAATGCGGAGTTACCCGATAACGTGGTGTTCGTGACCGTGAGTGTGCCACCGTTCTCGATCCCGCCGCCATCGAGACCTGAGGAGGAGTTGCCCGATAACGTGCTGTTCGTTATCGTGACCCTGCTGCCGCTACCGTTGAAGATGCCGCCGCCATCGCTCGATGCGGAGTTACCCGATAATGTGGTGTTCGTGACCGTGAGCGTGGTGCCGGGGTAGTTTGCAATAGCGCCACCGAAGCGTGCAGAGTTGCCCGAAAGCGTGCTGTTGGTGACGGTGAGCGTGCCCTGGTTTTCGATGCCTCCGCCTGCGCCACCGGTACCTGCATTTCCGTTCTCAATCGTCAGGCCGGAGATGCTGATGGTCACGCTGGGGCCGACGAAGAGCACCTGGCTTGCCCCACCACCGCTAACGGCCAGTTGCGCCGCGCCAGGTCCCTGGATGGTCAGGTTCTTGTTAACAATGAGCACTCCGCTGGTTAGCGTGATAGTGCCTGTCACGCTGAACTGGATAGTGTCGCCGGACGCCGCAGTCGCAATCGCATTGCGCAGCGAACCCGAGCCGCTATCGTTCGTATTCGTGACGGTGAGGGGGGCGGCCCAGCAGGGCCAAGCGCCTGCCAGGGCAACCAGCCCGCACGCGAGAACGTGCACCATCGCGGCCCGGCGCGCCGGTCTACGCAGCAGGTGACGAATGGATTTTGGGTATTGAACTGACACGTTTGATCTCCTCTGTTTTTTTTAGGGCTGTTTTGCACTATAGGCTTGACGCTAATTCGGGTCCATAGAGGAAGCTACACATTTGTTCTATGTGGTTCCACATGGCTCGGGTAAACGAAACATCCAACCGCAATGGCTCCGGCGCCGTTTGCTGCATCCCAAGACTTATGGCACAATTTCCGAGCGGGAACAGCTTTTGTGAACCACTGTCGAGCGACGAACTCACCGGCCCGAACCGCCGTGCGCTCGGGAAGAGGCTATTTGCCGCTGCTGCTGTTCTGTTTTTTCATTCCTTGCGGCGCCTTCGGCCAGTACGTCTCGCAATCGTGGTCGACTCAAAGTGGCCTCCCGAGCAACGATATTCGTGCCATCAGGCGCACCCGGGATGGCTATATCTGGATGACAACCGATGCAGGTCTGGTGCGCTTCGATGGCGTGCACTTTCGTGTCTTCAGCTCAATCGACACGCCCGGCGTGTTGAGTGACCGTTACGGTTTTGCTGCTCTGTTGGAAGACCACCAAGGCCGTCTATGGGCGGGTACTTCCGATGCGGGCGCGGTGCTCTACAGCGATGGAACGTTTCAGACATTAACCACGAAAGATGGCTTGCCTAACGGCCGCGTCGTTCGGATCGATGAAGGGCCAGACGGAAGAATTTGGATCTTTACAGATCCAGGGCTGAGTTATTGGAAAAATGAACGTCTCGTTCGGGTAGATCCGCGGCCCGGCAGTTTCACCGAAGGTGCGCTCGCCTATCCTGCCCGGTATTTTGGCCGCGATGGATACGTTTGGGGCAAATGGCGAAGAGATACGTCGGGTTGGCAACGCTTCGCCTATGGTGCGTGGTCGCGCTTTCCTCTGCCTTCTCAGGTCTCGAATCCCGAGGATCTCAGAATCGAATCCATCTTCGAGGATTCGAAGCGGCGTCTGTGGTACAAGCTGAGGCAGGGTCCAGGAGATTACTACTGTGTCGCAAGGGGGCAACTGCAGGTCTATAAGGATCTGCCTGGGTTCGTGGCGTATCTGGACATCGAAAATCATTTCTGGATCACCGATCATAATGGCCACACTGGGCTCTGGAAGGACGGGCGATTTAGCACTCTAAAAAACCTTTCTACTCCGAGTCTTTTCCATGTGTTGGAAGAGCCCGATGGAGGACTCTGGGTCGCGACCTTGGGCGCCGGACTGTTCCATTTCAGGCCTTGCTTGATCGACTGGAGTGCCCATCATGGGGGACCGGAAGTGGGCGCAACCCTGCTTCGCAGCCGGACGGGAACGGTATGGATCGGCAGCATCGGCCTCGCCAAGCATGGTGAAAAGCCAATCTTCTATCCTGCATTACGCAGCTTTTTCGATGCAAATCTTATTACGGCGCTGTATGAGGACCGGACTGGCACGCTCTGGGTTGGATCGCGCAGTGGAGTCAGACGCTTTCAAAATGGCCGTTTCGCACAGGATTCGCCGCTAGCCAAAATCGAGGGCGAGATCTCGGCAATTGTCGAGGATGGTTCGGCACGACTGTGGTTCGGAAGCAATCGCGGGCTATATTCTCTATCCAACGAGCGGGTGGCCATTTACACGAGAGCGGATGGGCTTGCGGGAAATTCTGTCACCGCGCTTGTGGTCGACGAGCAGAACAAGCTCTGGATTGGAACGAGGGAAGGCTTGTCCTGCATTTCTAGCGGTCACATCACTTCCTGCACCCAACCACCCAACCAGTTATCGGGCGGCGTTACGTCGCTGTATTGTGACAGCGCTCATGTCCTGTGGGTAGGCACGTACGATCGTGGATTGGTGCGGATTGAGCGGGACGCCGCCATCTACTTCACGACTGGACAAGGGCTGCCGGGCAACGCCATTTATGAGATCGTTGAGGACGATGAGGGCTATCTGTGGCTTGGTACTCGGAATGGCTTGGTCCGTCTGCGCAAAGACGAACTCAGTGAATTCGCCGCAGGCCGGCTCAGATACATATCATCAGCAACTAGATTCGATGGAACGGATGGGCTCGGCCATACAACCTGCGTAGCACTGGGCCAGCCTGGAAGCTTCAAGGCCGATGACGGTACTCTATGGTTCTCAACAGTCGGCGGGATAGCACATGTAAATCCGAAGAGCATTCCTATTCAGTCACAACCACCTGCTGTTCTGATTGAGGAAACATTACTCGATCAGCGCTCGGCGTTGCCTCGCCACGGCGTCCTGGAAATAAAACCACGCCAGGCAAATCTTGAAATTCGCTACACAGCCTTGAGCCCCTACAAGCCCGAACAAACTCGTTTCAGCTATCAGCTCCTCGGGCTCGATCGGGATTGGGTTGATGCCGGTGCCCGGCGCACCGCCTACTATTCGCATTTGCCGCCGGGTGAATACGATTTCCGTGTGATCGCAGGCAACAGTGGCGGCGTGTGGAACAGAACGGGCAGTCAGCTACACATTGTTGTGCCACCTCCGTTCTACCTCACTTGGTGGTTCGCTAGCCTGGTCTCGCTGACGTTGGCAGTATTCGCGGTGGCGCTATGGCGTTACCGGATGGGACAGATGAGGCGCGCGCACGCAGTACAACAGGCATTTTCGCGACAATTGATTGCATCCCAAGAAAGCGAGCGTAAGCGCATTGCTGCTGAACTCCACGACAGCCTAGGACAACGTTTAGTTGTTATTAAGAATCTGGCGGCGATCTCTGTGAATTCCCGCAACGGTCAGAGCGAGCCTGACAGAAACATCGAGGAGATTATCAGCGAAGCGTCGCAGGGCCTCAGTGAAGTGAAGGAGATCTCCTACAATTTGCGGCCCTATCAGCTGGACCGGATGGGATTGACCAAAGCGATTGAAGCGCTAGCCAGGACGGGCGCAACTGCTTCAGCCATCGCATTTACTACCACAATCGACAATATCGACGACGTCTTTCCGAAAGATACTCAAATCAATTTTTACCGCATGGTCCAGGAAGGTATGAATAATATACTCAAGCATTCCGGCGCGAAACAGGCGAGCTTAACCGTGTGTCGGGAGCCTCATCGAATCTTGCTCACTCTTTGTGACCATGGCAAAGGATTCTTACCTTCTCATCTCGGCCGGGCATTCAAAACGCGGGTTTGGCCTCATCGGAATCGCCGAGCGGGCGCAGTTGCTGGGAGGCACTGCCATCATTCAGTCGGAGCCCGATCAGGGCACAACCATTCGCGTTGAAATCCTATTAAAGGATGTCCCCAATGGACGATAAGATCCGGATCGTGATTGCCGATGATCACCCGGTGTTGCGACGCGGCCTCGCGCAGGTGATCGAAAGCGATCCTACGCTGAAAATCGTAGCTGAAGCCGGGGATGGCGAGGCCGCGCTTTCCGAGATTGTAGCTTTGAAACCGGATATTGCCGTCCTCGACGCCGATATGCCAAAGCTCGATGGGCTCGGTACCTTGAGAGAGATTCACAAGAGGAGACTCCCCGTCGAAGTGGTTTTCCTGACGATTCATGATCAGGAAGATCTGTTTCACGCTGCCATTGATCTGGGGGCCAAAGGCTACATCCTTAAAGACAGTGCTCTGACAGAAATTGTCAAGGGTCTCCGGGCAGTAGCGGCCGGAAAGCACTACTGGAGTGAGGCGTTGACCCCGAACCTGTTGATAAGGCGAAACCGGACCCAAGCTTTTGCGCAGGCCCATCCTACTCTAAACGACTTAACGACATCGGAACGGCGTATCCTTCGCATGATCGCCGATGGTAAGTCCAGCAAAGAAATAGCCGCCGAACTTTTTATTCACTATCGAACCGTCGAAAATCACCGCACCAGCATCTGTGAAAAACTCAATCTTCACGGGTCTAACAAATTAATTCGGTTTGCCCTTCAGCATAGATCTGAGTTGTAGTTTGACTTTTTCGGCTGGGGCGTTCCGTGCTTCCTGGCGGCGCGCATCCGCGCCCTTTGCGCTCGCTAAATCGTGTGGTTCCCTCTATTCTCTTCGGGGATCGATCGAATTACGGTGGGAAATACACACGATCTGATGCCCATAAGAATCCTGATCGTCGAGGACAATGCTTCCGTTCGCCGGTTAATCAGACGCATCGTGGAGAATGTGGCCGACGAGATTTGTGAGTGCGAAGACGGCGCCGAAGCGTTAGCTGTCTACTTGGAGTACCGTCCTGATTTTGTGCTGATGGACATCGAAATGAAGGAACTGGATGGAATTACCGCGGCATTGCAAATCAAAGCAGCCTGTCCGGCCGCGAATATCATCATAGTTACAAACTACGATGATGCCGAGCTACGCGAGGCTGCTCGGGATGCGGGCGCTTGCGCCTACGTGCTCAAGCATAGTCTCCTCGAAATCAAAGATGTGTTGCAGGCGTTGACAAAATAACCTCTATCGAGCTCCCCGCCCTGCGCCTCTACGATTCCGAGTCCCACCAGTGGAGCATCCACTTCGCCACCAGCGACGTTGGCATCCTCGGTGTCCCCGCCATCGGACAGTTCGCGAACGGCCGCGGTGAATTCTACGACGACGAGCTCTACCACGGTCGGAGCATTCTGCCTTCAGGCAGATGTGTTCTGGGTCGGCAACGGGCCGATGCTTTGCGGGTATAGGAAGTTCTGGTTGAAGAGGCGGATCAGGTGACGGCTGCCGGCACCCTGGTATCCAATTGTCAGGACCAGATTGCTTACTAACTGCACCTGTGTTTCCCAAGAATAAAGGAACGTATAAGGGTCGGGTAAGTGGGGCCAGGACCCGTAGATCTCGATGGACGGCCCTGGACCGCCGCCGATGCCTAGCGGCGTTCCGGTGCGGGGATCGACGCCAGTCGCCACAGCATTTGCGGGATAGGTGAACGGGCTAGTTCCACTTCCAAGCGCGAACTGAATCGCCACGGAGTTTCGCCTGCTCGAATTCTTGATGACGCGCCCGGGCGTGGTGTTCAGCCGCGAGCAGTTACTCGATGCGGTTTGGGGCCACGACCGGGCGGTAACAGACCGCACAGTCGATGTGTATGTACTGCGTCTACGACAAAAGATCGAGGCGGATGCAGCGAATCCAGTGTTTATCCGGTCGGTTCGCGGCTTTGGATACAGCTTCAATGACGCGCTGGTGAAAAGTGACCCGACGGCGCAAGCGGCAGCCGCTGCTCTGAACGCGTGAGCGAGATTACCAGGTAAAGCGCGCTTCGAGTTCGATTGACCTCCCGGCCAGGGCTCCACTCGGCCGGCCGAAATTGTTGTTCTCGATGAGCGTGTCAGTGTCGCCGAACTGGAATGGAATCAGGTTCAACTGATTGAAGACGTTGTAGGCGAATCCTCGAAGCTCCAACCCGGCGGTCTCGCGAAACGGTAGAGCAAATCTCTTTCCGAAGCTGGCATCCGTGGAGAAGAACCCGGGTCCACGGAATGAGTTTCTGCCAATACCCGGAGGGCCCTGCGTCTTGATGTTGAAGTATTTGGTTCCGTCAATAGATGCCGTCTGGCTGGTTCCCCCGAAGTCGCAGGAATCGATGAAACACGAGTTCGAAGTGCTCATGCCGGCATTGTTGTAATACGCGGTCGGGCGAACGGGTGCGATGGTCGCAGCGCTGGTTACCGTAGCTACCGATTGCAGATTCTTGGTAACCGGAGTCCAAGGAAAACCGGAGTACGCCGAAAGCACGCCACCAAGCTGCCAGCCGCCGAAGAGAGTATGAAGCAGTCCCTTTTTATTGGTGAAAACGGGTAATGTCCAGAGGCCGTCCGCGACAAAATGATGGCGCGAGTCGTAGTCCGAAGGGCCGTACTCATCCGTCTGCGCATGCACGGGATCGGTTTGGTTTGTATTCGCGCCGGGTCCTTCCGCCGAGAGCATGTCAATGCTCTTGCTCCAGGTATAAGTGGCATCGAAAGAGAAGCCTTTCGAGAATTGCTTTGCAAGGCGCACGTTCATCGCGTTGTAAGAGGCGTTTACGTCGGGCGTGGGGAAATATACAGCAAAGAAGGACGTATTCTGAGTTGGAAGCGGTCCGATATTTTGCGGATACAGGAAGTTCTGGTTGAAGAGCCGGATCAGATGGCGACTGCCGGCGCCCTGATATCCGACCGTCAGAACCAGATTGCTCACCAGTTGAACCTGCGTTTCCAAGGAATAAAGGAACGTATAAGGGTCGGGCAGGT
Organism: uncultured Acidobacteriaceae bacterium; assembly: GCA_963842195.1. Classification (GTDB taxonomy): domain Bacteria; phylum Acidobacteriota; class Terriglobia; order Bryobacterales; family Bryobacteraceae; genus Bog-105. Next base: position 6,386 of record CAWJFN010000008.1, on the reverse strand, counting down.
GAGGCGAGGATCCGTAGATCTCAACTGCGGGTCCAGCGCCGCCGCCGATGCCTAGCGGCGTTCCGGTGCGGGGGTCGACGCCGGTCGCCAACGCGGCGTTTGCCGGATAGGTGAATGGGCTGGTTCCACCTCCAAGCGCGAACTGAATCTCATTGAAAGGACCGTAGGGTTGGCCGAAGCTGATGGGTGCAGGCGGGGTGCCGCAGCACAAGTTGTAGTTGAAGTAATTGGGATTGTTTTCGCGGCTGTTGGCAAACAGCACATCGTTCTGCCGGTTGTAAGTAAGGCCGAACCCGCCGCGCAGCACGACACGTTGATGGGCCGCTACCGGAGCGTAGGCGAAGCCAATCTTAGGCATGAAATCTTTATAGTTCGAATTCCAAAGCTGATTTACAGGCCTGACTTGCGCGTCCACCAGAGGCGAAGGTCCGGTTGCGGAGAGGAACAAGTTTTCTGATTGATGGCGCGCCTCCGTGAGAGGAGAGAAGTACTCCCAGCGTAGACCGAGATTGAGGGTCAGACTGGGAGTGATGTGCCAGTCGTCCTGAACGAAAAGCGCCGGATTGTGATCGCGGTAGTAGCGTGCCGCGTTGGGCGCGCCCCCGGTGAAGGCGCTGGCGTAGATGCTCTCGAAAATGGGCGTGCTATTCGCTAGATTCCACAGATTAGAAAACGAATAGAGAGGCCGCGCGCCGCCAAACAGGTTGTCGTTGTCCTGCTCCCAGCGATACTGTCCGCCGAAGCGGAAGGTTTGGTTGCCCCAAACCTTAATCAGAGTGTCGCGGACTTCGTAAGTATTTTCGGCGAGGATCGAAGGCGTGTCGGGGCTTTGCGGAGCGCCGGCGACCTGCATCTTCCCAAATGGATAGCCTTCGACTTGAATGCGCGGAATGCCCCAGTTGATGCCTTTGTTGTCCGTAAGTCCGTTATCGGCGTAGCGAGTGAAATTACCGCGCAGCTCGTTGATCATGGTGCCACCGATGTTACGGATGTAGGCGGCGGTAATGGCTGTATTCAACGGCTTAAAGTAAACGTCGGCATCGGGAGCGCCGGCCGAAGCTGAATCTGCAGCAATTGAATTGAGATGAGTGACATAAGCGGATACAAAGACTAAGTCGTTATTAGTGACGTTATAGTCAAAACGACCGTTAAACTGATTTCCGACTTGTTCTGCCGGCAAGTAATATTGAACGTACTGCAGATCAGGGACACCGTCAAAGCCGCTTCCGATGTTCGGCCCTGGGCTGTAATACGGGCTGGTGGCCGGGTTCGTTCCCGGACCCGGCGAGCCTACATCAAGACCGCCGGCTACCTGATTACACTGTGTGGCGGCGTTGCTGGGAAAGACCGAACAGCCATTATTCAGAACCTGTACGGTTCGTGGGTTGGCGTTTACGGAGCTAAAGATCTTCGCTATGGTCGAATTCGGCCGGGCGGCAATTACCAGCTGCCGGTATTGCGGCGTGGTGGTCCACTCCTGTCCGTAAGTAGTCGTCTTGTTGCGCAGACCTTCGTAAGAAAGAAAATAGAAAAACTTATTCTTAATCGCAGGTCCGCCGAGGCTGGCGGCATACTGACGATAGTTGTTCTGAACGCGAACCGGTGCGGCATTGTTCGGTCCGCCCCACTTGTTATAAGCATTGAAGTTTGGATCCTGGAAGCGGAATACCGCGCTGCCGTGTAGATCGTTAGTTCCGCTCTTGGTGGTGGTTTTGATTTGAGCACCGCTGTTGCGGCCGTCTTCGGCTGAGTAGTCGCTGGAGATCACGGTCATGTCCGCGACCGATTCGGAGTTGGGTGTAACCACAGCGGCCCCGCCCCATTCCAGACTGTTCACGGATACGCCGTCGAGCAGATATACGTTCTGCTCCACGCGCTGGCCGCTGGAGCTGATCTGGACTTGGTTTTCGGTTTGAAAGACGGAGGTGTTAGACCCGCCCGGCCCCGTGGTGTTGCCGAGAGCGACACTCTGGCCGTTGCCGCTGCGGCCTCCCGTGCCGGTGATACCCGGCGCGGTCCTGACCAGCTCGTAAGGATCACGTCCGAAGGTGGGGAGGTCTTGGATCGCCTGACTGGGAATCGTGGCGCTGACGCTCGCATCGGCAGTCTGCAGAGCGGGAGCGGCCGTGGCACTGACGGTGACGCTCGATTCGACGGCAGCGGGCTGCAAAGTCGCATTCGAGGTCTGAGCCACATCGGCGGCGATTTGGATGTTCGTCACGGTAGTCGTCTGGAATCCGGCGGCCCCGATCTGCAGCGTGTAGGCGCCTGCAGGCAACTGATTGAACCGGTAAAACCCCTGGTCATTGGCGGTGGCTTGCAACTTAGCCTGGGTCCCGTTATTGGTGAGCGTCACGGATGCACCCGGAATCACTCCTCCCGATGCGTCCTGAATTGTCCCCTGAAGGCTCGCGCTGTATTGGGCGTGCATTGGAACAGAGTACAAGCCGGCGAGCAAAACGATAAGCAACAACCTGGTGCGAGACATACCCCGTAGACGTCCACACGATGGCCACGGTGACAGGTGCGAGTTAGTGTCTGGGCGCTGACAATTCGCCGTTGTGTGTCCCGTCATATGAATGCTTTGCAGGTATACTGACCCCTGAGCGGATGCCACAGCTTTTCAGACAGCTCTGCAGCACCAAAAGCATCGATGCGCTCGTCGATGAGAGCCATCAGGAAGGCAAAAGACTAAAGCGATCTCTTGGCGCGTGGAGCCTGATTGCATTCGGAATCGGCGCGGTTATCGGCTCCGGTATTTTCACTGTCACGGGCACAGCCGCGGCAGGACAACACCTCAGTTTTCCATCCATATTGAATGCGCCGGTGCTGGATCTGCTGATGCATGGAAGTGCTGCCGCATCTACCGTGGGACGTCCGGGCGCGGGACCGGGGCTGACGCTATCGTTCATCCTGGTGGCGCTTACGTGTGGCTTTGCGGCGCTCTGCTATGCCGAACTAGCGTCGATGATCCCGATTGCAGGCAGCGCGTACACGTACGCTTACACGACTATGGGCGAGATCTTCGCCTGGATTATCGGCTGGGATCTGATTTTGGAATACGCGGTCTCGAACATGTCCGTTGCGGTCGGCTTCTCGGCATACTTCAACGTCATGTGCGATTACGTGTTCGGAATGCACTTACCACGTTACTTATCGGAACCCGCGATTATGGAAGGCCGGCTTACGGGTAGTATCTTCAATGTACCGGCGCTCTTAATCGTCATGCTGCTGAGCTGGCTGCTGGTGCGGGGAGTTAAGGAGAGCGCGGGGGCAAACAACTTCATGGTCGCGGTGAAAATCGCAGCCGTGCTGTTATTTGTACTTGGCGCATCGCGGGCCGTGCAGGCCTCAAATTTGCATCCATTTCTGCCGAACGGATTTCCAGGTGTACTTACAGGCGCAGCAATCGTGTTCTTCGCGTTCATCGGCTTTGATTCAGTTTCCACCGCCGCGGAAGAATGCAAAAATCCGCAGCGCAACATGCCCATTGGCATCATCGGAACGCTGATCATCTGCGGAATCCTGTACACAGCGGTGGCGCTGGTTTTGACCGGTATCGTGAGTTGGAAAACACTGGATAACGCCGCACCTATCGCCAATGCGCTGAAGGCGATCGGCATGGACAAGCTGCGCTTTACGGTAACGGTGGGAGCGCTATTAGGCATGTTGTCGTCGCTGCTGGTGTATCAATACGCACAGGCGCGAATATGGTTTGCGATGTCACGCGATCGGCTGCTGCCGGGTTTGTTTTCCCGCGTGCATAAGAAGCATGAGACACCGCATGTCAGCACCTGGCTGGCCGGGCTCGCCGTGGGTGTACCGGCCGGCATTTGGGACATCGGAACTTTCGCCGACCTGTCGAATATCGGAACTTTATTTGCGTTCGTCATCGTATCTGCTGGTGTGATCATCCTGCGCCGTGCACAGCCAGACCGGCCGCGTTCTTTCCGAGTGCCGTGGTGTCCAGTCACACCGGTCATCTCGATCGTGACGTGCTTCGTTCTGATGCTGGGCCTCCCATTGGAGACCTGGCTGCGCTTCGTGGGTTGGCTTTTGGTGGGCCTGGTCATCTACGGAACGTACAGCCGGAAGCGGAGCCCGTTTCACGAACCCGTGGCCGTACAGAGTCTGAGCTAATTCCCACGTGCATCCGCCCGAAGAGAGCGAGAAACCGGCTCTACAGCAATTCACTTTACTGTTCCTGCTGCTGTGGGCCACCGTAGCGCAGCTTGCCTATTCCGTCTTCATGATCCGTGCGCAAAGCACGGCCTCATGGACGGTCTGGGGCGTGGTGCTTGCGCTGGATGTCGTCCTGCCGGTCAGTTGTTTGTTAACCGGATTCTACATTGCATTTGCGCGGCCGCGCGATCCGCTCGCATGGATCACGCTGGCGACGCTAGCCTCATTTGGCCAGATTGCCGGCTCTCCGGATCATTGGCTGATGCCGGGAGTCTGGCGGGGCATATTTTTTGTCTACGAAGGTCTGCTGCACAGTGCGTGGCCATTGTGGCTGCTGCTGTTCGCGCTGTACTTTCCGGTGCCGTTTGCTTCAGTACAGAAACATCGCTGGATTGCGTGGATGCTGGCCGTCATCTTCGCTCCGGTGGTGTTGCTGGGTATCTACGCCGACGCCATTCAGGGGCGGCACCTTGCGGCAATGCGCGATGTGGAGCGCGCACAGAGAGAAATCGGAGTTGGATTCGCCGCCTGTGTATTGACGTTTCTGCTTTTGTTGTGGATAAAGAAGCGCCGCTTAGAGCCGGGCGATGCTCAGCGCCGTCTGAATGTAATGATTGCGGGATCCTCCATCGCCGCGATTCCGTTCTTTTTTTATGTAGCCGTAAGTTTGGGTTTGTTGCCTAAGCCGCCCGGCTGGGTAACTGCGGGCTTACTGGTGTTGTTACTCGTGTTTCCCCTCACCTTGGCATATGTGATTATCGTCCAGCGCGCGATGGACGTGCGCATGGTGGTGAGGAGCGGCGTGAAGTATGCGTTCGCGAACACCGGCATTCGTACGTTACGAATTTTACTTACGGTGATCGTGGTCTCGCTTACTATGCAGATTGCTCTAGGTAGCGAGCACCATTGGCAGGCGGTCGCTATCGGTTTGATCGGGGCGACGGTTGTCTTTGGGTTGCGCAGTATCGCCATGCAGGTAAGTGAATGGACAGATCGTAAGTTCTTTCGCGAGGCGTATGACGCCGAATTGGTCCTGACGGACCTTGGCAACTCACTACCGGGGATTCGCGACGTAAGAACGCTGGTCGACAGGGTCGCCAAGCGCATTTCGGAGTCATTGCACGTCGAAGTCGTGACGCTTCTGGTAACTCAAGATGACGGTTACCGTCCAGCAGTGACACTGGGACACCGCACGCCGGTGGACGTGGAGTTCAAAAGGAATTGGCCAACCGTTCGTCACTTAAGACTGTTGCAGGCGCCTGCCAAAGTCTACTTTGACGATCCTCAGTCGTGGGTGTATGGAGTGCCGGAGAGCGAGCAGAAATCGTTGCAAGCGCTGTCGGCACAGATACTGATTCCGATCATGCTCAATAGCGAAATGATGGGGATCATCAGCCTGGGTCCCAAAAGATCAGAAGAGCCGTATTCACGCGGCGACTTGCAATTGTTGAGCGCGGTGGCATCGCAGACGGGGCTAGCGCTGGACAACGCACGGCTCACGGAAAATATTCGCCGTGAAGTGGCGGCACGCGAGCGCCTGAACCGCGAGCTCGAGATCGCCCGCGAAGTGCAGCAACGGCTGTTTCCGCAGACGCTTCCCATGGTGCGTGGACTCGACTTTGGCGGATATTGCAGACCTGCGCTCGGGGTCGGCGGAGACTATTACGACTTCATCCGATTGGATGACGGATCGTTGGGCATTGCGGTGGGCGATGTTTCGGGTAAGGGAATTGCTGCGGCCTTGATGATGGCGAGCCTGCAGGCATCATTGCGCGGACAGACGATCAAGCCGTGCGCGGCAGTGGGCGAGATGATCGAGCATATTAACCGGCTGGTTTACGAAGCCTCGCGGACAATCGCTATGCAACCTTTTTTTACGCACAGTACGAACCAGAAACGCGTCGTTTACGGTACGTCAATGCAGGCCATAACGCGCCGCTACTCTGCCGGCACCGCAACGGAAACAGCGAGATGCTGCGGCTGGAGAAGGAGGAACTGTCATTGGCCTATTCGCCAACGCCGCTTACCATGAAGCGTGCGTCCAGGTGGAACGCGGGGACATTCTGGTTGCCTTCACGGATGGCATCACGGAAGCGATGAACGTTGCCGAAGAGGAGTTTGGGGAAGAGAGGCTCATCGAGGCCGTAGCCCATTGCGAGGTAAGATCCGCAGCCGATCATCAAATCGGTACTGGATAAGGTGGA
>CAWJFN010000007.1:0-673005 GCA_963842195.1 uncultured Acidobacteriaceae bacterium | reverse complement strand
GTTGTCCGTAGTCCCAGGTTATGAGGGTGTGGAGATACCGCCCGGGTGTGGGAGCCAAGCCTGCGAGAGCCTTTGGGGTGTCGATCACTTAACGGAAGGCAATGCTGTGGCTGTGGATGCAGCCGGCGATGTTTTCATCGCGTTGGCTTATGGCTATACGTCAAACGAAGTGTGGGAAATTACGCCCGCCTGCCAAGCTACTGGCCCTCTCCCCAGCAGCTGCCCGATCCTAGTAAGCAGCGGACTGAACATCTCGAGCCCGACACCCTCGGGCGGCCTGGCACTGGATGCAGGGGGGGATGTCTTCATCGCCGATACCGGCAACAATCGCGTGGTGGAGGTGCCGGCCGCTTGCCCGCCCAACAGTTGCCAGAATACTATCGCCAGCGGACTGAATCAGCCTACCAAGGTGGCGGTGGATGCAGCGGGGGACCTTTTAATTGCCGATAGTGGCAGTCACCGTGTATTGGAGCTGCCGACGGGTTGTACAGCAACCAGTTGCCAGATTACCGTGGCCACTTTCCAGTACGGCCCGTCCGGGTTGGCGGTGAATGCGGCAGGAGATGTCTTTACTGGAGACGGCAACCGCATTGTGAAGATTGAGCGTTCGCAGGCGCCTACGCTGAGCTTCGCGGCTACGAATGTCAACAGCACCAGCAGCGATAGTCCGCAATCGCGCGAGATCGTAAACATCGGCAACGCCACGCTTGCGGCGGTCGCGCCGGGACTGGCAATTGGCACGAATTTCGCGCAAGTTGCCGGCAGCGGCACGCCCGCCGATTGCAGCGCCAGCTTCTCGCTCGCGCCCGGCACATCCTGTAATCTCAGCATTGCCTTTACGCCTACGGTAAGCGGTTCGATCGCAAGCTCGGCGGTGCTGACCGATAACGCGCTGAATGGTAATCCGGCGACTCAGACCATCAGCTTGAGTGGCACTGGTATCGCGCTTACTCAAACCATCACCTTCAATCCCATTCCAAATCAGGTGCAGGGGACGCCTCTCGACTTAACGGCCTCGGCCAGCTCGGGTTTGCCGGTCAGCTACGCCTCGCTCACGCCATCGGTTTGCACGGTTTTGGGCGCAGCCGCAACGCTGGCGAATCCTGGAACGTGCACGATTCAGGCCTCGCAAGCGGGCAATAACGTCTATGCGGCAGCGATGCCGGTGACACAGAGCTTTACTGTGATGCCGAGCGCCAATTTCACCATCACGCCAGAGCCGCCATCAGAAATCGCATATCGCGATCAAGTTGCCGCGTTTCTGCTCGTGTTGAAGTCGGTAAACGGCTTCAACGCCAACGTGACGCTGAGCTGTTCGGGCGGTCCAGCCGGAGCGAAATGCGCGGATCTGCCGCAAACAGTCCATGTCAACGGCACCACGTACGCCGTATCCGGAATGCTGTTCCCTAAGAACACGACACCCGGCACCTACACGGTCGTCTTCACCGGACTCTCCGGTTCGATCGTCAACACTGCAACCGCGACATTTACCGTCAAGTAGGTAGTAGATAGAACCGCTCGTGAGCACAAGGATGGGGTTCGTTGTTTAATCCCATCCTTGCCCTCCGTCTCCCGGGACAGTGTTTAAGCAACTGAAGATCTCGATCGCTTACAACACGTTTGACAACTCGCCCCCACCTGACGAATCCACGCCGAAACACCGGCGCGTTGCCGTCAACGACGATTCAGACACGCGCGTCAACACCACCAACTAGCCAGGCCGGTGACAATTTTCAAAAGAATTTCTTCGGCGAGATCTCAATAACTTACAGCCGAATTTTCCGTTCACAGAACGCCCCGGCGTTGACCCTATTGAATATGACAACACGTCAACTCCGCCGCGCCGCCGAGCGCAATGCACGCAAAGAAGCTCGCAAACAGGAGCGTGTCACAGAAAATGCTTCCCTGTGTGAGCAGGCGTTGTGTGAGCAGGCGTTTTCGCCTGCAGGCATGACCGAAGCTCGCCTGGCCGCAAACCGTGCCAACGCTCAACTCTCTACCGGCCCTACGTCTGTGGAAGGTAAAGCCATCTCCTCACAAAACAATTTCCGCCACGGGCTGACCGGCGCGTTCAAGGTCCTCGCCACTGAGAACCAGGAAGACTTCGACCAACTCCTCGCCGCGTTACGCGACGAGCACCAGCCATCCACCCCGACCGAGGACATCCTCGTCTCCAAAATGGCCGAACACTATTGGCTCAGCCGACGCGCGCAATCCCTCCAAGACCTCAACATTGAAGAGTCCAAGGCGTTTGCTCTCTATCTGCGCTACCAGACCACGAACGACCGCGCCTTTATGAAGTGCCTGAGCGAGCTCTCGAAGCTCCGCTCACAGAAACAGCAACAGGAGTTGGAGACCGCTCGGGTTCGTTTCGCAAATGCCAAGGCGGAACAATTAGAAATCGAAAATGAGCTCAAAACCTACATGTCCGCGCCCCTACCCGGCCACAAGCAAATCCCGGTAGAGCGGGTGAAGGAGGTCAGTGGAAGCGCACAGCCCGATTTGCTGGGCGTTGGGCGCGCTTAACTGGGCATGGATTCCGCCAAATCGCCCGAGAAATGGCGGCATAGAAACGCGGGCGCCTGAGGTGGCGCGCGCACTTTGCCCGCCGCGGCTCGACTCGTTGCGCCGCAGGTGAGCATCCTGACTCGGGCCGATCAAAAACGCCGTGTAAAAACCGCCAAATCCACAAACTCATCGCTATCATGCAACCATGAGAGTCGCAATCATCATCGCTCTTTTTGCGTCCGCCGTTTTTGGCGAGGTCCACACGCTAACCCTGCAGCAGGCGCTCGACATGGCGTCACGCCAAAATCCCGATGTAACGCTGGCTAGACTGGACGAGCAGCGATCGCAGGAAGATATTCGCATTGCGCAGAATCCGTTCCGCCCCAAAATTTACGCCGGGAGTGGGCTCGCGTATACGCAGGGATACCCCAACTCCATCGAAGGCAACGCCCCCAGCATCTTTCAGGCACGAACGGATATGGAACTGTACAACCGGCCCGACAGTTATCGGCTGGCGGCTGCTCGCGAGCTGGCGCGCGGCTCTCAATTCGGCGCGCAGTCTCGCGCCGAAGACATTGCCTTTCAAGCCGCCGACCTGTTCTTGAATGCGAGCCAGGCGGAGCACGATGCCGAGACCCTGAACAATGAGGTCCCCAGCTTGCACAAAGTAGCGGACGCCATGAACGCCGCAGTTCAGGAGGGCAGCGAGTTGCCGCTTGAGCTGAAGCGTGCCAACGTCAATCTCGCACTCTCGGAACAGCGCCTGGATGCAACCAAACTCGACGCTGACTACTACGAAATGATGTTGGCGATTGCGCTTGGATATCCGGCAACGGATCGCGTCAAGCCTCAGGATTCCGATCTCGCAACCATCTCCGCGCCGGAGTCCGAGAGCGAAGCCGCCGATAGCGCGCTGCGCAACAATCGCGAACTTCGCCAGATGCAATCGAATGTGCTGGCCAAAGAACTCGATCTGCGTTCGTATAAGGCGGAGCGCTTACCGCAGGTGGATCTGGTAGCGCAATACGCGCTCTTTGCGAAATACAACTACTCGCAATATTTCCAGAAATTTCAGCGCAACAACGGACAGATCGGCGCCTCCATCAAAATTCCTTTGCTGCTCGGGTCAGCCTCGCACGCGATGGCCGATCAGGCTGCAACAGATATGCGCAAGCTGCGCATTCAAATGGATCAGGTGCGAAATCGCGTCATCTCAGACACGCGGCGCAGCTACCAGCAGTGGCAGAAAGCGCAGAGTATTCGCGATCTGGCCCGGATGCAGCTTGATCTCGCGCGCGAGAACCTGACCGTTCTGCTGGCGCAGAATAACGAGGGACGCATAGCCATGAGTGACGTCGAGAAGGCGCGCCTCGACGAGAGCGACCGCTGGATCGGATTGTACGAGGCCGAAATTCAGGTCACACGCACGAAGCTTGCTATTCTACGCGAGATGGGGACGTTGCTGGCCAGCGTTCGTTCCGCGCACCCGACGGTTCAGCCGTGACGGATCTCATCGCCGGCAGTGCGGATTCGCCCATCGCGCCCCCGTCGCCTCTTCCACCCGCGATTGCAATCCATGACCTGCATAAGCTCTATGGTGATTTCCATGCTGTAGACGGCCTCAGCGTGACGGTGCCGCAGGGTCGCTTTTTCGGCTTCCTGGGTCCGAATGGCGCAGGCAAGACTACAACCATCAAAGTGCTGATGGGGCTTGCCACTCCTACTTCCGGCAGTGTGGAAGTGCTCGGCATGCGTTTACCGGAGGGGTCCCTCGAGATTCGCAAACAAATCGGGCTCGTGCCAGACGACACACTCTTGTTCGATTATCTGAATGGCCTGGAGTATTTGGAATTCATCGGGCGATTATACGCGCTGCCGCGTGCCCAAGCGAAGGAACGCGCGCGCGAGCTGCTCGAGCTGTTTGAGCTCTCAGGCGACAAGCGGAAGTTAATTGGCGAGTACTCGAAGGGCATGCGCAAACGCATCGCCATGGGCGCGGCGCTGATTCATCGGCCGCGGCTCTTTCTGATGGACGAGCCATTTGAAGGCGTGGATGCAGTCGGAGCGCGATTGATGAAGGATATTCTCCTCGAGCAGGTACGCCGTGGCGCCACGGTCTTCCTGACCTCACATGTCCTCGAAGTTGTCGAGCGCTTGTGCGATGAAGTCGCTATTATCAACCGCGGCAAACTCGTCATTCAGGGGACGATGGACGATCTGCGCCGCCAGACCAGCGGGGGCGCGAGCACCCTCGAAGACATCTTCGTGCGTGTCGTTGGGGCCGAACGGCACACCGAAACGCTGGATTGGCTGTAACCGATGTGGGACCAAATCCGCGCCATCGCCTGGGCGCAGTTTCGCACCGTTCGCAATCACTTGCCGCGTACCAGCTTCGGCACGGTGCTCATGGGGCTTCTGACGCTGATCTGGTACGGAAGCTTCGCCGCATTTGCTGTCGCCTTGGCCATTTGGTTACCCGTACTTCCCCTGGATGTCATCAAAATCAGTCTGGCGCCTGCACTGCTCGGCATGTTTCTGTTCTGGCAAGTCGTGCCCTTGTTCACGCTCACCGGAGGCTGGTCGCTGCAGCTTGGCAAACTCCAGGTGTATCCGATTTCGACGAACGCCTTCTTTGGAATTGAGACGCTGCTGCGGGTGACCACATCGGTCGAGATGCTGTTTCTTCTGCTCGGGACGTGTGTAGGCTTAGTGCAGCATCAGGACATCCGATGGTGGTGGCCTTTATGTTTACTCCTTTATATCCCGTTCAATCTATTCATCTCGCTGTCGATTCGAGAACTGCTCCTCCACTCGTTCCAACGCAATCGCCTGCGCGAGTTGTTCGCCATCCTGATCGTCAGCGTCGGCGTCCTGCCCCAACTGTTCCTCAGAACGGAATTGGGCGCGAAGTCGAAGCCCTACTGGATCGCGCTGTCGAACGGGCGTGGAGCGCCGTGGAGCGAGGTGGCAGCTCTCAGTTGCGGCAACGCCTCCGTATTGGCAATTGCCGGACTGCTTCTCTGGATTGCTGGCGCTTTTGCACTCGCGCGCTGGCAGTTCGGTAAATCGCTAACCGAAGAGGAAACCCTCCGTCCGGCGCACCCCTCGAGGCCGATTGGCGTCACCTCGGGCTTCGACCGGATCTTCGGCGTGCCTGCGGCAATGTTCCGTGATCCGGTGGGCGCGTTGCTCGAGAAAGAACTGCGCTCGATGGTTCGTATGCCGCGCGTGCGCGTTGTCCTTGGGCTCGCCTGTGTCTTCAGCGTTGTCGTGTTCTTCCCCGTGGCCTTGGGCAAGGGTTCATCGCGCTTTATGCAGGACAATTTTCTGCCCATCGTGAACCTCTATGGCCTGCTGATTCTCGGTGACGCGCTGCTATGGAATATCTTCGGCTTTGACCGCAGTGCGGCTCAGGCGTATTTCGTCACTCCTGTCGCTATCGCAGACGTGCTGCGAGCCAAGAACATTGCCGCCGTTATCTTCATCCTTATTCAAATGATCGCCGTGCTCGCCTTCGTGCTGCTCATTCGCGTCCACGTCTCGGGCATTGCTGCAGCGCAGGCGATAGCGGCGTCGTGCGTTGGCAGCGTGTACTTCATCTCCATCGGGAACCTGAGTTCCGTGTCAATGGCACGGGCTGTCGATCCAAGACAGACGATGCGCAAGCAAACCGGAGGGCAGATCCAGCTCTGGATGCTTGGATGCAGTTTGGGAATTAGCGTACTGATCGGGTTCGCCTTCCTGGCCAGATGGGCCCTGCAAAGTGATTGGGCGCTGATCGGAGTGCTGGCCGTCGAGTTCGCCGTCGGTCTCATCGTCTACCGGATTGCGCTTGAATCCGCTGCGGAACGCGCCGAACGGGATCGCGAACGAATCCTTGCGGCTCTATCGAAATTCACCTCGCCCATATCGGCATAAATGCCTACCCGTCGTGTCTGCAACAGCATACTGAGCCGCGCCCGAAGGAAGCGGTTTCAAGACTTCTGCAACAGCATACCGAGCCGCGCCCGAAGGAAGCGGTTTCGAGACTTCAGGACACCAGCAGCTTTTGCACCTCGCGCGCGATCGCATCCCGGACAGCTTCGCGTGCGGCATCGTCCTGATAGTTCTGGCGCGGCCAGAAAAAACCTTTCAGGCCATCGCGGCGTCGTCTTGGCACCACATGAATGTGCAAATGCGGCACGGTTTGGCTGACGTGATTGTTGATTGCGATAAACGTGCCTTCCGCGTCAAGGGCGGATTCAACCGCCCGCGCCAGCAGTTGCGCCGTGGAGAAAACAGGCGCGACCGACGGCCCCGGAAGGTCGCTCAAGGTTTCGTAGTGTTCGACTGGGCAAAGCAGGACGTGACCTGGAAACAGCGGATGAGTGTCGAGAAAGGCGATACAGTCCGAATCTTCGTAAACAATGTGGGCCGCAAGCTTTCCCGCGACGATGTTGCAGAAAATACAGTCGGATGCCATCCCGTAATGCTATTCGATGGCTGACGGCAAATCGACAAGATCATGGCTGCCGACTTTTTCGATGTCGAGACGAATGAATCCGCCCTCGTCGAAATCGAATGCTGGAGCAAACTTCGCGCCCCACACGATCTCGTTGTGGGTATAGGAGTAGCGCGCATTGACGGTTTGCCCAAACGTATCGTCGAATCCTTTTATCAGGATGAGAACCTCGGCTTGCACTTCCGCCAGATCATCTCGCGTTCGGCCGTAAAGCGGGCTGTTCTCCGTGATCGGGTGCACCACCGTCCACGTGAGCGGAAAGAAGATCACGTCGTTGCGCTCGAGCTCGAGGAACGCATACTTGCGCTGCAGCCTGCCATCCACCGGTTCCACCGTCATCAGGAGGCAGCGTGCGCTCAGTTCGATCAGGTTGTTGGTGCGCCGGTTCACGATTCTGAACTGCAGGCTGATCCCTCCGTTGTACGGTGCAACCAGCATCTTCTCGCTGAAGCCGATGCGTGCGGAAGGACGCGAGAAGCGCCCGTACAGCAGACCGGTCGCGATGGCAAAGGCCATGAGTCCCACCAGCGCCTCGAAGGCAGAGATTGCGTTCGCCAGCGGCCCGCTCGGGTAGATGTTTCCATACCCTACCGTCGTCAGCGTATGCGTGCTGAAAAAGAACGCATTCAGGAACCGGCCACTGGCGGTGCTGGCGTCTGCGCCTTTGAGATGGTCGATCCCAATCAGCAGGTAAACGCCGGCAAAAAGCAAGTTTGCGAGAATGAACGCCGCCAGCACGAGCAAGGCAAATTTCCAAAGCGGAACGTTGATGAGGTAAAGGTATGGATGGCTGTCACGAAGCCTGACGCCTTGGCGTCGTACATTGAAGTCACCGCCGGGCGTAATGGCGCGTTTGAGCGTGCCTCGGTACTGCTGCGTTAACCCAGGATCAAAATTTGTAATTGGCCGTGCCAAATCTAGCCGTGGGCCGTGCGTCGTTTGGGAGCGCTCTTTTTCGGGGCCGCCGCCGGCATTTCCTCGGTGCGAATCTCAGATGCCGCGGGTTTGCGCTTGGGGAGTTCACCCAGGCTCTTCTGCAGCGCTTGCATCAGGTCGATTACCGGCGCAAGTTTCCTCGGCGCCGCCGTTTCCACCATCTGACCTTCGCGTTTGGCATCGATCATCTGCATCAGACGCCCCTGATACTCGTCGTGATACTTGGAGGGATCGAAGTCCGTGGCCAGCCCCTCCACGAGCTTTTCGGCGAGCGCAACTTCCTGCGGCTTGACGCTGACGTTCGGATCGCGATGGAACTCCGGAACCTCCCGAACCTCTTCGGGATAGAACATCGTGTGCAGCAGCAGTCCGTCACTGTGCGGCCGGATGACTACCGTGTACTCGCGCTGGTGCATCGTGATCTTCGCGATGGCGCTATAGCCCGATTTCTGCATCGTTTCGAGCAGCAGGTGATAGGCCTTTTTCCCGGCATCTTCCGGCACCATGAAATACGAGGCGTCGTAATAGATCGGGTCGATGCCCTCCGCCTTCACAAACTCGAAGATCTCCATGGTGTCGCTGGACGTCGGCGCAACGCCCTTGATGTCCTCGTCGTTGACAATGACATAGCGCTCTTTTTCGACTTCGTAGCCTTTGACGAGTTCGTTCCGTTCCACTGTACGCTCGCAACGCGGGCAGAAAGTCTGCTGTTTGATGCGCGAACCGCAAGGCGCGTGGATCTGGTTGAAGCCGACCCGCTCGGTACGTGCAGCCGCGAAAAGCCTGACCGGAATCGTGATCAGACCGAAGGTGATGTAGCCCTTCCAGACGGTGGAAGCCATACTTAAAACAATATCGTGCCGCTATGTCGTTTGCAACAGGCGAGTTACGGTACTAGACATAGTAGAGCATGAAGGCCTTTGTGTACTACGTCGGCAAACCCCGGGACGTCCACGCGAACGCCATCGCGGCCGAGTTCGTCAAGCGCACCGGCCGGTATTGCGCTTGCGAAATGCGCGAGATCAATTCCGAGCGGCTGGACCCATTCTCCAAACATCCAGCGGCTCGTAAGATCGCGCTGGATCCCGCCGGGCGGCCTTTCAGCTCCGAGCAGTTCGCGGCAATCGTTCGCCGCGCCGAGGACGAAGCCCAGGATCTGGTGTTTCTAATTGGCGGTCACAGCGGATTGCCGGAAAATTGGAGGTTGCGTGCCGATCTGCTGGTGTCGCTTTCGCCTATGACTTTTCCCCATGAATTAGCCCGGGCAATGCTCACCGAACAGATTTATCGGGCATTCACGACCTTACGCGGCCATCCTTATCCGCGGTAACCGCTGATACACTCACGAGGCATGAGAAAGACGATGGTTCTCGCGGCGCGGCGTCGCGCTGGCGTTCCTGATTTGGATCAGGCCGTTCAGCGCGGCGGAACCGGAACCGGCCCGTGATGCCGTTGTGGAAGGGTTTCAACTGGTGGAGGCCGCCTCGGTGGCGGATGCCATGGAGCAGTTGTACGGAATGAAATCCTATATGTCACATGACGTGCGGCCCCTGAATCCGGCAAAGTTCGCGGGACGCGCTGTCACCGTGCAGCTGAACCAGGAAGAGCACCACGAGGGATCGAAAGCGCTGCAGGGAATGCTGGACACTATTGATGAAGCGGCGCCCGGATCCGTGTACGTGATGGTTCTGCAGAACGGACTGGACTATGCCGGCATCGGCGGTCTCATGAGCACGGCGATGAAATATCGCGGTTTTGCCGGAGCCGTAGTAGACGGCGGGATTCGAGATACGCCCCAGATCACGAAGTTGCAGTTCCCGGTCTTCAGCCGCGGAGTTGTGCCTTCGACGACAGTCAATCATTTCCGGTTCGCAGGACGCAATGTTCCGGTGAACTGTGCCGGAGTGCAGGTCCGGGCGGGAGACATTGTGGTCGCCGACATGGACGGCGTGGTGGTGGTTCCCGCGGAGAAGGCAGCACCGGTTTTAGAAAAGGCGCAGCAGCTCGACTTCACCGAGCACAGTATGTTCCCCTACATTGAGAAGTACCACTCGATTCGGGACGCCGTGGCAAAATTTGGAAGATTGTGAAAAGTCACGTTCGCTGGCTACTGATCTTCTGGATGTTTCTGGTGAGCGCGATCGCTTACCTGGACCGTGTGAATATCGCGACCGCGCAGCTGGCAATTGCGGGCGAGTTCCACATCGACGACGTACATCTCGGTTGGGTCTTTAGCGCTTTCGTCTTCGGCTACGCATTGTTTCAGACACCAGGCGGCGCGCTGGCGGACCGCATCGGCCCGCGGAAGATTCTGGGACTCGGCGTTGTGTGGTGGGCGCTGTTCACGACTCTCATCACGTTCCTATCCGCCGGTATGGGCGCGTTGCTTGCCGCACTCATTGCCATCCGGTTTCTGCTTGGTGTCGGCGAAGCGGTCGTCTATCCAGCATCTAATTGCATCGTGTCGTCCTGGATTCCGTCGCGTGAACGAGGACGGGCAAATGGCATCATCTTCGCCGGCGTGGGCTTCGGCGCAGGCCTGACGCCGCCATTGATTACCTACCTGGTACTGCATCACGGATGGCGCTCATGCTTTTGGGCCAGCGCGGGGATGGGCTTGGTTGCCGGCGTTGTCTGGTATGTGATCGCGCGCGACACTCCGGCACAGCATCCCTGGGTATCGCCTCAGGAGCGAGAAACCATCGAGCAGGGATTGCCCGGCAAGAACGTCAATGCTGGCGCTGCTAAACTCTCCTGGCGCGAGATTCTGAGCAATGGCAGCATCTGGGCGGTGAGCTTCAGCTACTTCGCCTACGGCTACGCAGCCTACATCTTCTTCACCTGGTTCATCAAATACCTCAGCGCCGAACGCAAGCTCGACATTATGCACAGCTCCTATTACTCGATGCTGCCGCCGCTGGCAATGGCCATCGGGTCGCCGCTCGGCGGATGGATCAGTGATCGATTGACCAAGCGCTATAGCAAACGCGCGGGGCGATGCTATTGGGCGGCATTCGCAATTGCGCTGTCGGCCGTCTTTCTGGCACTCGGTGTCCGCGCGGACAGCGTTGCGCTCGCAAGCTTCACTCTGGCTGCCGGCGCAGGCTCCTTATATCTCTCTCAGAGTTCGTTCTGGTCCGTTTCAGCCGACATTGGACGGAGTTCGGCGGGTTCGGTATCTGGCTTCATGAATATGTGCGGGCAGTTCGGAGGCACACTGACGGCTTCACTTACTCCGGTCATTGCGCACAAGTTCGGCTGGACGGCGTCGTTCGCGGTCGCAGCGGGGCTGTGCGGGGCGGGAGCTCTGGCGTGGCTGCCAGTGAAACCGGACGTAGAGAGCGCCGGGTAGAGAATCTGGAGCCGTTGACCGGGATTGAACCGGTGACCTCTTCCTTACCAAGGAAGTGCTCTACCAACTGAGCTACAACGGCTTGAGATCTGGTGGACAGGGAAGGATTCGAACCTTCGTACCTCGCAAGGAGGGACAGATTTACAGTCTGTTGGCTTTAACCGCTCACCCACCTGTCCGGTCCGATGAGACGAGAATAACACACTGTTAGGGCCTGCCACCGCTCGTCCAGAACGATGTTTCATTCGGTTTTTTGACGCATTTAGAGCAGTATCCGGTACAGAGATCCACGAATCCGGCTCACATGCGATTGAGCATCGCCGTGGCGGTTCCTTCGAAAAATGACCACAGCACGCGTTTGGCGTCTTCCGGTAGCTCGACTTCATCCAGTGCAGTTCCCATCAACTTCAGCCAGTGTTGGCGGGCGGTCAAATCGACCGCGAAGGGTGCGTGACGCATCCGCAGCCGGGGATGTCCACGCTCCTCGATATAGCGCTGTGGGCCGCCAAAGCGATATATGAGAAAATCGCGGAGGCGTTTTTCGGCGCCCGACATATCCTGCGGCGGATACATTGGTGCCAATACAGGGTCGTCAGGCACCTGGCGGTAAAACGCAGCGATCAGTTTCTCGAACCCTTGTTCCCCGATAGCAGCATAAATTTCATGCTCTTCCACGAGCCGATGCTAACATCAGCGCTCCACCTGGGGATTTTCCAATTACATCAAAAGCTAAGCGGTGCGTCTATAAAATATGAGCCCCAGTAGTGTCTTTGGTCGAAAAGCGGAACATGTGCCGATCCACGCGCAAGAGCAGCATTCTTGAATGCGATTACGCCGGAGATCCATCATGTTACGACGGCAACACATCATGTCGGGGCCGCTGCGCGCTTCTGCGTTTGCAGCCACAGTGCTGTTGGTGCTTACCACAGCCATTGCCGGGAAGTGCCAATCTCCCCTGAGCCAATTTCTGTTTAGCAAAGCCCTGTTTCCGACGGGATCCGGTCCGGTATCGATCGCAACCGGTGATTTCAATCACGACGGCAAGATCGATCTGGCGATTGTGAATATGAACGGAAATACCGTTTCCGTTCTGCTGGGACGGCCGGACGGCACGTTTCAAAAACACGTCGAGTACGATACGGGAACAGCGCCGACTGCCGTTACCGTAGGCGATTTCAATCGCGACGGCCGTCTAGATCTGGCGG
The DNA here is from genome assembly GCA_963842195.1 of uncultured Acidobacteriaceae bacterium. GTDB lineage: Bacteria > Acidobacteriota > Terriglobia > Bryobacterales > Bryobacteraceae > Bog-105. Next base: position 660,503 of record CAWJFN010000007.1, on the reverse strand, counting down.
TAACAAACAGCGCGGATAATACGGTTTCCGTTCTGCTTGGAAACGGCGATGGAACGTTTCGAAGCCGAGTTGACTACGCGACGGGGACGCAGCCATCGGCTGTGGTCAGCGCCGATTTCAATCGCGATGGCATTGCCGATCTGGCAGTAGCGAATGAGAACTGCCTGTCGAACGAGTTTCAAGACTGCGGGGGCCAGACAGGTTCGGTCTCGATTCTCCTCGGGATCGGGAACGGCGCATTTCGTGCGCAAGCGCAGTATGCGACCGGGCCTGGTCCGGTTTCGCTCGCCGCGGGAGACCTGAACGGCGATGGCAGCATCGATCTGGCGGTCGCGAATTCAGAGCTTCCCGTTCCCGGCCCGAACTCAGTCTCCATCTTGTTGAACAAGGGAAACGGAACGTTTCTGCCGCACGTGGATTACGGTAACGGCGCTCCTGCCGCAGCGGTATCGCTCGCCGATCTGAATGGGGATCGCAAATTGGATTTGGTTTTTTCCGCCGCCAGCGCCTTCGGACCGGGATCAACAGTGATGGTGTTGCTCGGCAACGGCAGGGGCGCTTTTCAAGCTGTGACGACCTTCAATGTCCCCGCAGGCGCGGGAGCACTCCTGGTTGCAGATCTGAACGGTGATGGCAAAACAGATGTGGCGGTTGCCGGCTCCGCTTATATTTCGGTTCTGGTAGGCAAGGGCGACGGATCGCTTGCGCCTCCAACGATGTATGCCGTTGGCGAGCAGATGCAGAGTGGCCTTGCGGCGGCAGATTTCAACGGAGATCGCCGGCTCGATCTGGCCGTTGTAGGGCCGCAAATGAACTTCGCTTCTGTACTGTTAGGGAATGGCGATGGCACGTTCAGTCCGCAGAAGGACTATGCTGTCGTGCAAGATCCGTGGCAGGTGATCGCGGGCAATTTCAAGGACGGGGGGACGATGGACCTTGCCAGCGCCGACACATTTAACGGAGGTCCAGGGACGGTGTCGCTGCTGATCGGCAACAAGAACGGAACATTTGAACCGCAGATTCAAACCCCCGCCGGGACGCAGTCAGTATCGCTGGTCAGCGGCGATTTCAATAATGACGGCAGATTGGATCTGGCAGTGGCGAACAACTCTATGCCGGGCACGTTCTGTATTCTGCTCGGCAGGGGCGATGGCACGTTCGAAGCGCGAACCGGCAACCCGACGGGAAATGGCCCAGTTTGGGTCTCGAGCGCAGATTTCAACAAAGATGGAAACGCAGATCTCGTATTTGCGAACGCAGGCGACGTGACGCATATTGGCAATACCGTGTCGGTGCATTTCGGCCGTGGGAACGGTACCTTTGGGCCTCCAGTTTCTTACCGTGTGGGCTCGCTTCCAGTAGCGATGTTTGTCGGAGATTTCAATGGTGATGGAAATCCCGATTTGGCGGTTGCCAATCGTCTCAGCGGGACGATTTCGATATTGCTGAGCAATGCCGACGGAACGTTTCGTCCCCGAGTTGATTTGGCGGCCGGCGATGGTCAGTATTTGGACAGCATCACGGGCGGAGATTTTAATCGCGACGGCAAGCTGGACCTGGCTGTCTCGGCCGATACGGGCGTAGTGCAGATCCTGGAGGGCAACGGAAACGGAACGTTTCGGCCACCGGTAACGATCACGGCGAATGGCAGCAGTTCACCTCTGGTCAGCACTGGAGATTTCAACGGCGACGGCATTTTGGATCTCGCCGTCTCCAATTACCCTGGGTCAACTTTTTCCATTCTGCTTGGTAAAGGCGACGGAACGTTTCAGCCAGCGCGAACGTACGCCGGGAGTCTGCGCGCCACCTCGGGACCATCTCAGCTCGCGTCGGCTGGCTCGATCGCGACCGGTGATTTCAATGGAGACGGCACGACTGATTTGGCGGTCGCGAATGAATTGAGCACGGGAATCATCTCCGTCTACCTCAACGAGCCCGCGATTGCGCTCTTTCCCGACAGCCTCGTGCTGACGAGGAAAACGCTGGGAACGAATCGGGCGCAAACGATCCTGGTCAGCAATCCAAGCGTAGTTCCGCTGCGGATTACGAACATCGCGGTGAGTAACAGGATGTTCACAGAGACAAACGATTGTGGGCCGGTCCTTGCGCCGGGTCAAGGGTGTACGATTTCGGTCGCCGTTACCTTGCCCGCCACGGGAGCTGTAAGCGGTATGCTGACGATCACCGACAATGCGCCGGGCGGCCGCCAGATTGTCATGTTATCTGCAAGCTCGATGACGAGATCAATAGCCGCACGCCCAGCGGGCGCGGCGGGCGTCCGATGAGACGGCAAGCACGGAGCAGTGCTCGTACGCGAACGACAGCCCGAAAGAGAAACGCAACGCAAGCCGCGCGCATTTTATCGGTAGCAGCGAAAAACTTTGGTTTTGAGTCGCTGCGAAACGGCCAGGAAGAAGCCATCCGAGCGATCCTCGGGCGTAAGGATTGCCTGGTCGTCATGCCGACGGGCTCGGGCAAATCGGCGATCTATCAGATCGCCGGGCTGATGCTGGAAGGGACTACGGTAGTGATCTCGCCATTGATTGCTCTACAAAAGGATCAGGTGGACGCAATCAATGCCGGCGACGGTCCTGACGCGGTGTTGCTTAACTCGACGCAGCGGATAACGGAGGCGCGCGCAGCTATCGAAAAGATTGAGGAGGGCCGGGGCAAGTACATATTTCTTGCTCCGGAGCAGCTCCGCAAAGAAGAGACGGTGGAGATGCTGGACGAGTCCGGCGTGTCGCTGTTTGTAGTGGATGAAGCGCACTGTATCAGCGAATGGGGTCACGATTTTCGGCCCGACTACCTCGATCTCGGCCCTATCGTCAAGCGCCTGAAGCATCCGGTTGTGCTCGCGATGACCGCGACGGCATCGCCAGAGACGCGCCGCGAGATCGTGGAGCGGCTGGGAATGACAAAGCCGAAGATCTTTGTACACGGCTTCGATCGGCCGAATATCTATCTCCGCGTTGATCGCTTTCAAAAAGAAGAGCAAAAGCTGGAGGCTGTCATTCATCGTGTGCGCTGGACCGATAAGCCCGGAATTGTATATGTGGGCACACGCGCTGATAGCGAATCGATTATGAAGGCGCTCGATGAAGAAGGCATCAAGGCGTTGTTCTATCACGGGGGACTCAAAGGGCCGGAACGCAAAGAGATCCATGAACAGTTTATGAGCGGCGCCGCCGAGGTGATTGTGGCGACGAGCGCGTTCGGTATGGGGATCGATAAAGCTGACGTGCGCTTTGTCTATCACTACGACGTGCCCGAATCACTGGACTCGTATTATCAGGAGATTGGGCGCGCAGGGCGCGATGGAGAAAAGGCCGAAGCGGTCCTGTTCTTCCGTCCCGAAGACATCGGATCGCAGAAATTCCGGAGTGCTGTGGCGGAAGAGGTTGATGAAGAGCAGCAGGAGTTCAAACAAAGAAAACGCGAGCGTCTGCTCCAGATGCAGGAGTACGCGGACATCTCGACATGTCGCCGCGAGCATCTGTTGCGCTATTTCGGCGACGAGTTCACCGGTCCGTGCAACTATTGCGATAACTGTGAGTCCCTGGCGCGGGGCGATGGGGGAGATATCGAAGTGGATCCGGCGGTGGGGACGCGGCGCGAGGTGGCGTAACAGGCCCGGGTATGTTTCACCGGGTATTTCGGCGATTTCGCTACTTTGCTCGCCAATGGCGGAGGAGGCCCTGGCGGGAGTCTGTCTCGATTTCGTCAAAAAGAAAATCTAGTTTACCGCTGGAACCGTCGCTGTCCAGTTGCTGGTCCCAAAGCGATTGATCGCGCTCACGAAACCAACTTGCGATTCGTCGGAAGTCTTCTGGCGGAAGGTCGCTTATTGCCGCCTCGATCTCCTCCACCCGGTCCATCACTTTAGCTTAACTTAACAATGGCGACTTTCGACGAAAGATGTACGCGCTCTGTTTGAGGCTGTCGCGAAGGTTGCGGCAGTTCAGGAGAGAGCAACATTATAGAAACGGCGGCAACGATATGCTAAGGGTGCTTGAAAAACGTCATCACTTTTCTCCTGACTGTTTGCGCGTGCCTGGCGCAGACTCCCGATACTTCCTCGCTGCCGCTGATGCCGTGGCCGCAAAGTCTTTCATTGCAGCCGGGTGCGCTGGAAATTACTAACAGCTTTTCGATTTCTGTTTCAGGGACGGGCGGCCACGATCCGCGCGTTCAATATCAAATCCTGCGTACGTTCGAACGCCTGAGCCGGGAGACGGCAATTCCAGTTCTGCCGCACGTAATTGCGGCAGATGCTAACCCCACGCTAAGCATCATCGTGGAGCAGCGCGATCACCGCGCGCCGCAAAAGCTGGGCGACAATGAACGATATTCGCTCGAAGTTTCGAGCGGCCATGCCAGGATTTCGGCGGACGGTCCGCTGGGTGTTCTGCGCGGAATCGAAACCTTTCTTCAAACTGTTCAACAGAATCAGACGGCGACGAGTGGCGGTCCTGCCTCACCGGGCTTTTCCGTGCAGAACTTGACGATTCATGACGAGCCTCGGTTCCCGTGGCGCGGCCTGTCCCTGGACGTATCGAGGCACTTCATCCCGCTGGAAGAAGTCAAACGAACCTTGGACGGCATGGCTGCCGTGAAGCTGAACGTGCTTCATTGGCATCTTTCGGACGATCAGGGGGTTCGCGTCGAGAGCAAGAAGTATCCGCGGCTGCAGAAATACGGATCTGACGGCATGTTCTACACCCAAGCAGAGGTGCGCGACGTCATCGGGTATGCGCGAAATCGCGGTATTCGAATTGTGCCGGAGTTCGATATGCCCGGCCATGCTACGAGCTGGTTGGCCGCGTATCCGAAGCTGGGCGCAGGGAGCGGCCAGTACGCAATTACGCGCGGCAACGGTGTGCTATCGGACCTGATCGACCCGACAAAGGAATACACATACCGGTTTTTGGACGGATTCGTTGGCGAGATGGCAGCCCTGTTTCCGGACGAGTACTTCCATATCGGCGGCGATGAGGTGGATCCCAAACAGTGGAACGCGAATCCCGAGATTCAGGCGTTCATGCGCAAACATCATCTGGCAAACAGCACGCAGCTACACGGCTACTTTAATCAGAGATTATTGAAGATCGTCAGCAAGCATCACAAGCACATGGAAGGCTGGGATGAGATTCTGCAGCCCGAGTTGCCCAAGAATATCGTCATCCAATCGTGGCGGGGCCAGCAATCGCTATGGCAAGCAGCGCGCCAAGGTTTTCAGGGCATCCTGTCGGCCGGCTACTATCTGGATCTGATGTATCCGGCGTCGTATCACTATTCGATCGATCCAATGAAGGCTCCGGGACCGGCTCCCAATCGGGAAGAGGGCGGAGAAAAGCCGCCTATTGCTCCCGGTACGCCGGCCGATCTTACGCCGGAGCAACAGAAGCTTATCTTGGGCGGAGAGGCCGCAATGTGGGAAGAGATCGCCACAGCCGAGAACCTGGATGCAAAGCTTTGGCCACGGCTGGCTGCCATTGCAGAGCGGCTCTGGTCGCCCGAAGCCGTGACGGACACAGTGTCGATGTACAGACGCCTGGAGATGACGAATGAATGGCTGGAATGGCTGGGACTGTCTCAGCGCAGCAATCTGGAATTGATGCGGCAGCGGCTGGCGGGCAGTGAATACAAAGCCCTCGACACATTCTCTTCCATTCTGGAACCGGTGAAGGGTTATTCCCGGCACGCAGAGAATTACAACATCTTCAGCCCGTTCAATCATCTGGTGGATGCCATTCCGCCGGAGAGCGATGCAGCACGTGTTTTTCGAGACGATGTCGGTCAGTATCTTGCCGGGCCCAAAGGATCACAGGCGAGCGAAGAACTGCGGAAGATGCTTGCGCGATGGATCGAGGCGACGGCCTCGATCCGTCCAGTGCTGCAAAGAGAATCGATTTTGAACGAGGACGTGCCCGTGGCGGACGCGGTACTGACCTTGTGTAAGGCCGGGCAGGCAGCAGTGGACCGGCTGGACGGCACGACGCCAGGCTCCGCAGACTGGAAACAACGGACGAGAGATGCGGTAAAACTGGCATCGGCGCGGCAAGCAAACATGCTGATTCAAATTGCTCCAGCGATCCAGAAGCTGGTGGATGCGGCGCCCGGGCAGTGACGGCCTCTTCACGTCACCTTTGAGGCTTGTCTTTCGTCGAATGGGCATGCGGCTCAAAATCGCCGGTCTAATGCTGGTGGCCACCCTCGTCAGCTTGGAATCTTGCGGCCCTTACGAATCTGAAGAACAGCGGCATCACGATGCAAACACGCCAGCCGGAAAAGCCGGACAGGCAGCCCACAAGGCTGCTGTGCAACTGGACAAAGCAGGCCGCGTGATTGGACGAAAGCTGGACAAAGCCGCGCACGACGCGCGCGAGGGCTGGAACGAGGATGCGCATAAGGATCGCGACAAGAAATAGGGCGTGGTTTACCGTCACGCCGATTCATTTCAGATGCGATAGCGTGGATGCTGCCTGAATGCGCAGCGCCGCATGAGCATTCGCGCAAGATTTCTGTACAAAGAAGGAGAATCGAATGGCGAGCAATCGAGGCGTAGTCTATTTGGGACCCGGCAAAGTTGAGGTCCAGAGCATCGATTATCCAAAGATGCAAAATCCGAAGGGCAAGACGATCGAGCACGGCGTCATACTGAAAATCGTATCCACCAACATCTGCGGCTCCGATCAGCACATGGTGCGTGGCCGCACCACCGCACCGAAAGGTCTTGTGCTGGGTCATGAGATCACGGGCGAAGTAATCGAAAAGGGCAAGGATGTTGAATTCATCGATGTCGGGGATCTGGTGTCCGTACCGTTCAACGTGGCATGTGGGAGGTGCCGCACGTGCCGCGAGCAAAAGACTGGTATCTGTCTGAACGTGAATCCATCGCGGGCGGGCGGGGCATACGGCTATGTGGATATGGGCGGCTGGGTCGGCGGGCAGGCCGATTACGTTCTGGTGCCTTATGCCGATTTCAACTTGCTGAAGTTTCCCGATAAACAGCAGGCGCTTTCGAAAATTCGGGACCTGACGATGCTCTCGGATATTCTGCCCACCGGTTTTCACGGCGCAGTTACTGCCGGAGTGGGCGTCGGGTCAATTGTCTATGTTGCCGGCGCAGGTCCAGTCGGTCTGGCCGCAGCGGCATCGGCGCAAATCCTTGGTGCTGCCGTGGTAATGATCGGCGACATGAATGATGAGCGACTGCAGCATGCCAAGAGCGTCGGATTTGAGCCGATCGACCTTAAGAAGAGCGACAAGCTAGAAGAATTGATCGAGCAGGTGGTTGGCGTTCCGGAGGTCGACGCTTCGATTGATGCGGTTGGTTTCGAGGCGCGCGGGCATGGTCGTCAACATACAACCGAGGCGCCGGCCACGGTTTTGAATTCGTTGATGGCGATCACACGCGCCGGCGGCGCTATCGGTATTCCCGGTTTGTACGTGACGGAGGATCCGGGGTCGAAGGACGAAGCCGCGCAGCACGGCAATCTGCGCATGCGGCTTGGGCTCGGGTGGGCGAAATCGCACCGCCTCAGTACGGGTCAGACTCCCGTGCTGCAATACAACCGGCAACTCATGCAGGCGATTCTGCACGACCGCTTGCCGATTGCGAAGATCGTGAACGCGACCGTGATCACGTTGGACGAAGCGCCGCAAGGCTACGAAAACTTCGACAAGGGTGCGGCGAAAAAATTCGTGCTGGATCCGCACGGCACGTTGCGCAAGGCGGCGTAGGGGATTATTTCCAGCAGTTAGGCAGACGAGCCACTCGCTAACGTTGACTTGCTTCGCCGGCAGCGACGCGCCGCTGGAATTCCGCAGATTGGCCGCGCGGAACACTCAGCGATTGCCAATCATCATGCTTGAAATGCTTCGCGAGGAGCACGATTTGTCCGCAGTGGTAAGCATAGTGACCGATTTGGCGATTGATGGCCTGCATCACGGAATGAGCCTCGCCGCGAATGGAGACAGTTCGCGAGAGATCTTTTTCGGAGAGCGGCTCCAGCGCCTTGAACGCGTAAGACCAACCGTCCTGCCACAACGTGTTAATTGCCTGACGCGTGGTGGGAGGATCAATGAATTCAGTATCGCGGTTGCGGTCGGGTTTCTCCCCGTCACTGGTCAGAAAGTCCGTCCAGCGTGAGCGCATATTGCCAACCATGTGTTTCACGATGAGGGCAATGGAATTCATCTCACTGTCCAAGGTGGTCAGGAGTTGTTCGTCTGTCACTTGCGCCATAGCGCGTTCGGCAAGGTTTTTGTAATAGCGAAAGAGCGCGAGGGAATCCTCGAGATAGGAAGTTGTCAGCTTTAGGGCCATGCTGATATGTTTGCCGTTCGCAGCCACGATTGCAAGGCCGCGGCGAGAGCGGCCTTGGCAGCAATCGGGCACATAAATGCTAATATGCTTTTATGCGTACAACCATTGAGCTGCCGGATTTACTGTTTCGCGAACTTAAGGCGGTGGCCGCGCGGCGAGGGGCATCGCTAAAGGATGTTATACGGACTGCAGTTGAAGTAGAGATCCGGAAGGAACATGGGAAGGCAGCGCGCAAACTCAAATTTCCGCTGTTGCCGTCCAGTGAACCAGGCACGCTGAACCTCACAAATGCCGAGATCGACGATCTTCTTGCCTGACGTGAATGTGTGGCTTGCCTTAGCGTCAGGCCGTCACGTTCATTCCCAAACGTGCTCTCGCTGGTTCGATTGCGTGGATTCTGAATCCGCGCGCTTTTGCCGAGTATCACAGATGGGATTACTGCGACTCCTTACGAGTGAGCCGGTGATGGGCGGGGATGTCTTGTCATCAAAAAATGCGTGGCGCGCATATCGAACAATTCTGTCGGACGAACGTGTACTGTTTGCGCCTGAACCTTTCGCATTGGAACCCGAATGGCACAAGCTAACAAACCAGGATCGGCCAACTCCAAAGGTTTGGACTGATGCGTACTTCGCTGCGTTCGCGAAGGCAGGAGGAATGCGAGTCGTGACGTTGGATCGCGCCGTGCTGTCGATTGCAGGGGACGCGTTGGTTCTCAAATGAAAGACACTGGCGATTACAGGGTTGGAGAACTGGGCCGTAGTGCTCCTGCTCCGCTATTCGCGGTGGAGGCGCCATTTGGTGCGGGTGTAGGCGATCCTGAACCCTTTGCGTTCCGCGTTGCGCTGGGAATTGCTGCCCGCTGCGGCGACCATCATCGCCAAATCACACCCATGTTCGAAGGCGTAGCGCATACGGTGTTCGAGGAGCGCTGCCTGGAGTCCACGACGGCGCAGTTCGGGAATGGTGGCCGCTCCGCCAAACAGCGCCACTCCCTGGGATATGCAGAGGACGCCGGCGGCGCCCGGAATATGATCTATCTCGGCGAGGAAGCACAAACTATTCTTGCGCGATGAAGAGAGAACGCCATTGCTCAAAAGAAAATCCAGGAGTTGCGGATATTCGTGACCCCAGCCGCGTGCGTTTACCTGGATCCAGAGGCTGGCTTCATCCGGAGTTGTAAGACGTACGGTGATGTTACTGGACGCGCAAGGCGCGGGTTCTTCAACCGGCCGGTACAAGACGCTGCTGATCTCAATGGGTCTGTAGTTCCGGCGACAGAGCAAACTCAGCGCCTCAACTCCGGCGAGCGGACTCACCTCGTGAAGCACGGGTGCGCCGCGGTCAAGAAAGAAGCGTTCGATGACGTCAAGTGAACTCGGGTTCAATTCTTCAAAGATGCCGAGGCCGAAACTCTGAGTCACCGGGGAATCGACGGTATCGAAGACTGCGTAAGCGCCGGCGCATTCCATCCACTCGGCGCGGCTTTCGGGGAAAAGGCGGCGCCGCGCTTCGGCGAACTGAAAGCACGCAGTGCCTTCGGCGCGCTCCAGCCGTCTCGAGAGTGCAAGATCAGAAAACAGCATGCGTCGGTCATGATATACAACCCGACTGAATGCCGTCAGACTCATGGAAAGACGAGGTCACGTTATTAGCCGTGAAAAGTAATCAAGATTTCAAAACGACCTGCTGTGTGGTGGGAGGCGGGCCAGCGGGCATGATGCTCGGGTATCTGCTGGCGCGTGCCGGGGTGGCGGTTACGGTAATCGAGAAGCACAAGGATTTTTTCCGCGATTTTCGTGGCGATACAGTGCATCCTTCCACGCTGGAAGTGATGTTCGAGCTCGGGCTGCTGGAGGATTTTCTGAAGATGCCGCATCAGAAGGTAACTTCGATTGGAGCTTCATTCGGAGATTTCGATTTTCAAGTGGCGGACGTTCGCCACGTTCCGACGCGCTGCAAATTCGTTGCGCTGATGCCGCAGTGGGATTTTCTGAATTTCCTGGCAGAGCATGCGAAGAAGTTCCCGTCGTTCGATCTTCAAATGCAGCACGAAGCCGTAGACCTGATTCAGGAAAGCGGACGCGTGGCGGGAATCAAAGTGAAGACGCCCGCCGGCTCGGGCGAGATTCGAGCAGACTTGGTGGTGGCCTGCGACGGGAGACACTCCATACTTCGGAAGGCGGCGGGTCTGAGGCTGTTCGAGATCGGAGTGCCGATCGACGTACTATGGTTCCGGATCGGGCGCGAGCCGAGCGATCCCGAGCAGGTCCTGGGACGGTTCAACTATGGTGCGGCGATTGTTCTGATTAACCGCGGCGATTACTATCAAACCGCTTTTATTATCGGGAAGGGTTCATTTGAACAGATACAGAAGCAGGGGCTGCCGGCTTTCCGAGAAAGATTGCAGCGCATCGCGCCGTATCTTGGAAACCGCGTCGACGAGCTAAGGGAATGGGATCAGATAAAGCTTTTGTCGGTGCAGATCAACCGGTTGCAGAAGTGGTATCGGCCAGGGCTGCTGTGCATCGGTGACGCGGCGCACGCGATGTCTCCGGCAGGCGGGGTCGGAATCAATCTCGCAATCCAGGACGCAGTGGCCACGGCAAATGCACTGGCACGGCCCTTGAGAGACAAAGCCGTGAGTGAGGCGATCCTCGCCCGGGTCCAGGAACGCAGAGAGTTTCCGACGCAAGTCATCCAATGGTTCCAGGCGAAAGCACACCGAGGAATGGCGCGAGCATTCCAGAACACAGGCGCGTTGAAGGCCCCATGGCAACTGAAGGCGGTGGTAAGCATACCGGGTTTTCGGATCGCAACTGCGCGCTTTATCGGCGTCGGAGTGCGACCAGAACACGTCAACGGTGCGCGCCGATCGGGATCAGCGAAGCGCGTGATGTCGCGGTTAGCTCTCATCGGCGGGTTTGTAGCCGGAGCAGCGATCCTGATCGCGCGGCGGAAAGGCCGTAGCGGGCGACGGCTCCGAACAGTGCCCGTCGAAATGGGAAGACGTACGATATGAGCGGCAATATGATCGTTTTGATTACGGGCGCAACATCGGGATTTGGCGCGGCAGTCGCGCGGTGCTTCACGAAGGATGGCGCGACGGTTATCGGCACCGGGCGGCGAAGGGAGCGGCTCGACGATTTGAAGAAGGAACTCGGCGCCACATTTCATCCGCTGCCTTTTGATGTGGGTAAGCGGAGCGAAGTGGAGCGCGCGCTTGGGGCGTTGACGAAGGATCTGGCGGCAGTGGATGTGCTGGTGAATAACGCGGGGGGTGCAATCGGGCTCGACCCGGCACAGGGAGCGAACCTGGACGACTGGGACACCATGATCGACTCCAACATCAAAGGCGTCGTGTATTGCACACGGCTGCTGCTGCCGGGCATGGTGGAACGAAAACGCGGGCACATTATCAACGTGGGATCGACGGCGGGCGAGTGGCCGTATCCTGGCGGAAATGTCTATTGCGGCGTGAAAGCGTTTGTGCGGCAGTTCAGTTTAAGCATTCGCGCCGACCTTTTGGGTACGGGAGTGCGGGTGACGGATGTAGAACCCGGACTTGCGGGCGGGACGGAGTTCTCTCAAGTGAGGTTCAAGGGCGACGAAAAGAAGGCAGCCGCGGTGTACGAAGGTACGCAACCACTGATGCCCGAGGACATTGCGGATGCCATCCATTGGGTGGCGACGCGTCCGGCCCATGTGAATGTGAATACAATTCAGATCATGCCAACCTCTCAGGCGTTCGGGCCCTTGGCAGTGAAGCGCGGGAATTAGAGGCTTGCGTCCGTGACGAAGAAGCTGGGCAGCGCCACTCGATGGGCCCCGATCGCAGCGGCTATCTTTTTGCAATGTTCGACGGTTATTGCTGCTGACGCGCAACGCCTGATCCCGCGCCGGTCCAGTCAAATACACGATGGGTTCGGCATCAATTCCGATCTCCCTCGCGATCCTTACCTTCCGTGGAACCGCTGGTGGTGGACGCGAATGTTCGATGCCGGCGTGAATTTCATTCGGATCGGACAATACGAGAATAGTTCCGATTACACGAGCTGGGAATGGGTGGAGCGCAAGCGCGGAGAGTACTCCGTGGTGCCGGAATTGGACGATTACGTCGACTCACTGGTCGAAAATGGCGTCCATATCGAAATCCAACTCTTATACGGTAACCCGCTCTATACCTCGCCGAGTGGCCGTCCGTTGACGAGCACTGAGCCCGAACCGGGAAGCTTTCACAATCCCGACCGAAGCTTATACTCTGTGTTCTGGCCACCCAAGACGGCAGAGCAGATCACGGCCTTTACGAAATATGTTTCGTGGATGGCCAATCACTTCCGAGGTCGGGTGGAATATTACGAGATCTGGAATGAGCCCAATATCGACTATTGGAATCCGGTTCCGAGTCCGGAGGAGTATGGGCGGCTGTTTAAGGCCTCCGCGGCCGCCATCCGCAGCGCAGACCCGAAGGCAAAGACGGTGTTCGGCGGCTTGGCGGGCGCGGAGGTCGATTTTGCCAGACGCGCGCTCGAGGCATGCGATTGCGCGGCGATGATCGATGTGTTCGCGTACCACAACTATCCGGGCTACGGCAGCAATCTTAATCCTGAAGCAGCGCATGAGCACGCCGATACTAACGCGTCTTCGAAGCCGCTGCGCGAGATGGTGCGGAACTATCCTGGCGTCCGCAAAGAGCTTGTTTTCTGGGACGACGAATTTAACGATGGAATCCCTTCATGGAGCAACTCGGACGAATCGGTACAGGCCAAGTACATACCGAGGGGCATGCTGATCGACAGAGCCGAAGGTATCCGCACGTTTGTGTGGCTATTGGCCGGAGCAACAGACGGAAACGAGAGCGATGATTTCGGGATGCTGCACGGCCTTATGTTCCGGCCGAATGACTTCACGCCGCGGCCGGCCTACTCGGCGTTGCAGAATACGAATACGCTGTTCTCGGACACGCACCTCGATCCTTCGATTAAGGTCGAAAGCGAGGCGACCTCATCTTCGCAGCCGCCACGTTTGTACGCATTCCGGTCCGCGAAGGGCAAGGCAATCATCGCCTGCTGGTTACCGGTTCTGAGCCAGCCTGGAGACAAATTCCCGGCGCAGAATATTACGCTCCGCATTGCAAATTCCGGTATTCGACAACCAGTTCTGATAGATGTCAGATCGGGAAAAGTGAGTGATTTCTCCTGGAAATCCGGAACTGACGATACGTTGGAAGCGCTGCCGCTGACGGACAGCGTGCTGGCGATCGCCGATCGGAGCTTCTTCGATTGGGAGGAATTGCCGGAGACGCCAAGCGAATTAAACGCAGGCCAAGCTGATGCCACAACGCGGCTTACGTGGAAAGTGCACGGGGCTGGAAGAGAGGCCATTTCCATCGAGCGGCGCGTAGGTCGGAAGGCCCCATGGCAATCCATTTCCAAGCTGCCTGGCGAGGCCGTTTCGTTTTCAGACACGCGCAAAGCGCGCGCTGGCGAGACCCTGTTCTATCGCGTGCGGGCAGTAAACAAAGCGGGCGCGTCGGCCTATTCGAACATCGCGACCCTGAGAAAGTAGCGTTCGTGCGTCTAATACGATGGGATTGTTTGTAGGCGCAGCGGGCATGGGAGATTCCGTTATTTCCGCGCTTTCCGGCGAGCGCGTTCTCAAAGAAAACTCACTGGCCACAGTGACAAATCACTGTGTTGTGGTCCGAATACCGAACGGGCGTTCTCGGGCGATCATCTCTCTGGAGCGGATCTCAAAGGCGACGCGCGTGATTACCAGCTATCCGGGCCTGCTGGTGATCGCGGGCGGGTTGTTCTTAATTGCGGCCGCCGCACACCTGTCGAAAGACGGCGGGGCCGCCGATCTCCCCGCTGCCATCCTCGGCGCACTGTTCGTAGTTGCTTATCTGGTAAGCCGGACTGCCTGTGTGGCGCTCGAAGTTGACGGGGAGACGATCGACACAGTTAGGGGCAGCCTGGGAGAGGCTGCCGCCGTGGTCGAGGCTATTCGTTCGGCGCGAGAAAGGGAAAGCGCGCCGTTGGAGTGATCCAAGGCGCGGTACCGAGGGCGAGTGTCGGAACTTGATTTTGGACAATTTCGGATACTTAACTCTTCATGGCTACGAGCCAGGTGGTCATAGCTTTCGTCTTGCCAAAAGCGCTGCCCGGCTCTCCCGAGCAGCAGGTTCGCGCTCTTAGCGCTGCCAGCTTTCAGCGGTCCGAGTGCTTTGGATACGTCCAGCCGAGGCGTGAGAAGCAAATGCACGTGATTCGGCATAATGACCCAGGCATGCAGGTCGTAGTCTCCCCTCTGAGCGCCGTATTCGATTGACGCAAGGACTTGCCGGGCGACCTCGGGCTGCCGCAGATAGCAGGGTCCAGAGCGGCTCTGGATCGAGCAAGCGGTCCAGTGCCAGAAACGCTTTGCCGGAAGTCAGGGCTGAGGATGGGAATGTGCGGTTGCTCGGGACTGTACCCTGAAGTCGGAAAGTGACAAACAATGGCTGACCGAGAATGTAGATATGCGGCAGCCGTCGCCGGGTTCTGATCACTGGGGAAATTGTCGCATTTTAGGCGGCCTGTGTGGCCGCCGCAGGCTAGCGCCTGCCCCGCAGAGCAGCAGAGCCGCAACCAAATGACGTTTCCTATTCCCGTACGATGTTGTTGTTTATCCAAAGAACGACACCTTCGGGAAAGGAAACGCCATGAACGAGTTTATCTCCAGATATCGGGAACAGATCGGCGGGGTGATCACGGGATTCGACCGGTTGGTCTTCCGGGGCCAACTGCCGCTGATCCATGATGCAGGGATGAAGGGCTATCTATACGCCAACGGAATCGCGTGGAAGGACTATGCCGAGCACGTTGGCAGCATAAGCAAGCAAGTCAAGCAGGCAGCATTGACGGGAATAGAACAGGCAAAGCGGCCGATTATCTATCTAACGAGCGGCAAAGAAAGCAAAGAACAATTGGCTCGCAGTTTGGCGATTCAGGATGGCATCACCGCGGGGCCGATCTGCGCCTTCACTGCGGTAGAGCCGTGTTTAACATGGCGGGTTGCTGGAGACCGTCAGGCCAAAAAGCTCCAGCTGCTGCGTGGCATGCGCCAGTGTCTGTTTGTGTATCAGTACTGGATCGATGCTGTATTCGGGTTCATGAGCACTCGTCTGCAGACCTGGTTTCCCTTCGCTTGCTACATCTACCTGAATGGCCGCGAGTGGCTCAGCCGGCAAATGGATGAGGCGGGGATGCGGTATCAGCGGCAAGACAACTGTTTTCCTTGGATTGAAGACTTCCCGCGTGCCCAGATTCTCATGGACCAACAGTTAAACACAAACTGGGCATCTGCTCTGGAAAGGTGCGCTCAGCGCATTCATCCCCGCTTCGGCGAGCTGTTCGCGAATTATCCGGTCAGCTATTACTGGACGACCTTTCAGAGCGAGGGGGCCATGGATATCGTATTCCGTGATCCTCGGCAACTGCGGCATCTCTATCCGCAACTGGTGCATCTGGGCATCGTTAGTTTCTCCAGCCCGGAGGTCATGCGTTTCCTGGGTAAAAAACTCTCACCCAGCGGCAAGTCCTATGGGTGCGGAGCGCAGGAAGTGGTCAGCGATGTGAAACACCGCAGCGAAGGCGTACGCATCAAACACCGGCTGGGCAAGAACTCCATCAAACTCTATGACAAGGCTTATTCGGAAAACGGTGCCGTACTGCGTCCCGAGCTAACTCTTAACGACGCCAGACAATTTCGCGTCTTTCGCCCCAAAGCCGGGCAGGAGGAGGGCCCGCTCGAATGGCAACAGTTGCGCGCAGGAATTGCCGACCTCTATCGCCGTGCGGAAGTTTCCCAAAAAGCTCTCGACCGCTACTGCAACGCTCTGGCCAAGGTAGACGATACGAGTACTTTGCGCGAGCTCACGGCGTCCGTTGAAAAGCGAGTCCGCTGGAACGGTCAGCCCGTGCGCGCTCTGCATCCCTTCGAGCCTGCGGACCTAGCGCTCCTGCAAGCCATTAATCACGGCGAGTTCGCCATCAACGGATTGCGAAACCGCGACCTCCAGGCCCTGCTCTACAGCGGACAACCGATAACCCAACAGGAACGCCGACGCCGTTCTGCCGCCATCAGCCGGAAGCTAAGAATGCTCCGTGCCCACGGCATTCTTCAAAAGCTGGCTCACACGCATCGCTATCAGCTCACCAGCCACGGCCGGCTCCTTCTCAATGCCGTCCTCTCGGCACAACGTATCACTACTCAACAACTTACGACTTTAGCCGCGTGAATCTTTCTCTGCCACAAAGAAACTGAGGTGTAGTAGTACAAGCTGCCGCAGAAAGCAGGCTCCGGAGGGGCCCTGATCGAGCGAGCGGTCCACTGCCAAGAACGCCGCAGGCTAACGCCGGGCCAAAGGCCTGCCTCACGGGCTACAACTGAGATTAGTTTGTCGTCGGAGCGCTTGTCGGGGCGCTGGGATCGCTAGTGGTCGTTCCGCCCGGATCGGATTCGCCGGTATCGGATGGACGCCGCTTCAGCTTGGGCCGGTCTTCCTCGTCGCCCTTGGATTTCTTACTAGGATCCGTCTCGTCCTCAATCGGAGTGTTCGAATTCGGATTGCGGCGGAGGGTTGGCTTGTTGGGATCGTCGCTGGTCTTGTCGGGGCGGCGCTGGTTCTCGAGCATCGCCAGACGGGCTTTCACCTGATCGAACTCGGACGTGGTCACGACGTATTCCGGCTTGGCCTTCAGCACATCGGCGATTTCCTTTTGCGCTTTCTGAATGCGGTCATCGGTCGGCGGATGGGTCGAAAAGAGTTTCGACATAGTACCGGGCTTGCGCTTCTCGAGTGTCTGGACTTTTTCGAAGAAATCGACGAAAGCCGCGGGATCGTAGCCGGTTTTGTACATGTACTGCACGCCCAAATAGTCGGCTTCGGCCTCGAAGCCGCGAGAGAACTTGAGGAAAGTCATCGGTACCAGCAGCCCCGACCCTTCATAGAGCCCATATGCGATGGGGCCGCTCATAAAGATCAGCGGGATCGTAGCAAGCTGTGCAATTTCGCCGCGCGTGGCCTGGCGTGTGCCGTGGCGGGCAGCAACGTGAGCGATCTCGTGGGCCATCACGCCGGCCAGTTCCGCCTCGGTATCCGCCTTCAAAATCAAACCGGAATCGACAAAGAAAAAGCCTCCCGGAAGCGCGAAGGCGTTAACCGTCGGGTCCTCGATCACTTTGATGGTGAAGGGAACCTTGGCGTCGGAATTACGAACCAGGTTCTGTCCGACTCGGTTCACATACTCGGAAACGATCGGATCGCTGATGATCTTCGATTGCCGCTCGACCTGCTGCGCGAGCTGCTTGCCGAGGGCGATCTCTTTCTCGAGTGAATAGAAATTGACCTTGCCGCTTACTTTGCGATCGCCGATGGAGTCGGGATCCTTTTCTTTGTTGTCCGGAAATGCCGCAAACGGAAGCGCCAGACACAAGGCAAGTGCGAAGCTAATCGAGGAACGAAGGGGGGCTAGTCGCCGCATATAACTCCTTTACGACTAACGGAGGTTTGAAGAAACCCGCAGCCGCGACCGGGTCTGAATTCAGTATAGGGCAAAATGGCGGGCCGCAAGGCAGGAAGGGACGGTCGCACGGGAGATTCATAATCCTTAACGTATGCTCGGAACTGTGGGTTGCGAAAAGGTTGAAGAAATTATGGCCAAGCCGCCGGACCGGCTTGTTGATGAGCCCCTGTGGGCGCGCTACAGGCATCAATTTCCGGTCACAAGCGAGCTGGTCTATTTAAATCATGCTGCTGTCGCTCCGCTGTGCCGTCCGGCTTCCGAAGCCATGCACAAGCTGACGGAGGACGCGTCCCGTTTCGGGTCGCTGCACTACGACACATGGCTGGATGCTTATGCAGGCCTGCGGGAGGCAGCGGCGCGGCTGATACATGCCTCGCCAGACGAGATCGCCATTGTAAAGAATACGTCGGAGGGGATCGCCACGGTCGCGCTCGGTCTGGGCTGGAAACCGGGTGAGCGGATGGTCGGATTTAAGGAGGAATTTCCTGCCAATTACTTTCCTTGGAAGCGGCTGGAGGAACGAGGCGTCCAGACGACCTGGCTGTCGATTTACGATCCGGTTGACGCTATTGCCGAGGCTGTTGCCGGGGCCAGGCTGCTGGCGGTCAGTTACGTGAATTATCTGAGCGGATACCGGATGGACCTGAAAAGGTTAGGCGAGATCTGCGCACAACACGATTGTTTCTTTTTTGTCGATGCAATTCAAGGGCTGGGGGCATTCCCGCTTGATGTTCAGTCGTGCCGTATCGATGGCCTGGCGGCGGACGGACACAAATGGCTGACGGGACCCGAGGGTAATGGCATCCTTTATGTGCGGCGAGAGCGGCTGAATGGCATCCGCCCGGTGGAATTCGGCTGGACGAATCATGCCCGCTATGCGGATTATAGTTCCCGGGACATGACTCTGCGGCCCGATGCCGGGCGGTATGAATGTGGAACTCTGAACACGGTGGGCTGCTTCGGTTTGCGAGCGGCGATCGAGTTTCTACTCGAGATCGGCGTGGGTCAGATTGCGCAAGCAGTGGACGCGCTGGCGGGTCGAATGGAACGCGGAGTGCGCGCCAAGGGGTACCAGGTAATGGTTGACCGGACCACGGAGACCGGCTCGGGAATCCTGAGCTTCCGGCATCCGGCGGTGGATGCGAGGACCATTGTGAGCGAGTTGAAGCGCAATCGCGTGCTGGCGGCGCCTCGCCAGGGATGGGTACGGGCGGCCCCGCACTTTTATATCAGCCCGGAGGAGATTGACGGCGTGCTGGAGTTGCTGCCGGATGCTTGAGGCGGATTATTGCCGGTATGGGCTTGTCAGTGCAGCACGGAGGTGCTGACGACGTCAAACTGGAAACGCTCCGGCGGGAGCGACCAGATCGGGCTGGGCGTCCGCTCCGACCAAGCGCGATAAGCTCCCGAAAAGACAGTGTTGTTCAAGTAGAGCAGCAACTGATCCGTACAGCAGCGGATGGGCGGCATCTCGCGAAACGCAAGCCGCAGGCCGACCGCCTTTTCGATTTCGACGCCGGAGGTGGGGATCGCCTTATCTTCAAGCAACGTAACGAAGCTGCTCCGCCCGGCGTGCGGCCATAGATCGCTGCGAAGGAGATTGCGAAGCTCGAGACGGGTGCCGAAGGTGATTTCGCATTGGCGAATCCATTCAACCACCGCATCACCCCAATTCCAGTGACTCAGTAATCCGAGGTACTGGTCTACCAAGTTCAGGGCGAGATCCAATTTGCGGCGTTCGATCGTCTCTTGATCAACAAGCGCATCGGCCGTGGCGCAAGGGATCATATCTTCCTGCTCGATGATCTCATTCGCGATGTTCATCATACGGTCGAGCCGGCTGTGTTCCGGCACGGTCTTCACGAGCAGCGGCGGCAGTTCGTGAGTTTTGCCCCCGGGGACCTCTACAAATTTTCGATCACCAATGATGTCCATAAGCAGCCTCGCTGGTTCTTATCGACAACCCGGTCGACTATTCCCCTCGCACCGGGTTACGCGACCCTTTTCTGTGCGGCTTTGATATTAATCCTCGATTGTAATGATGCGAGCACCAGAATACAAGTTCCTGATACTAACCTCTGCTACGAAATTAGTTGCAAATGAAGTACCAATAGTTTCAGGAATGTACGTCTTAGCAGCAGGTAGCAGACACTGCTGCCACCTTCTCATCCTTTCTCAGGGACCGGTATTCTGGAAAATATGCGCGCTGCAGGCCTGTACTTAGTGGGCCTTTGTATGTTCACGGTATGTGCAAACGCCGCCTCTCCAGGTTCGTGCAGCCAGGGCGCGCGGTCGTTTCTGCCGTGTGAACTCACGTTCGAGTGGAAGGATGGAGAACTTCCCCAGGATGCCTCGGCTTACAAGGATGAAATCGTTAATGTGGAGTTCCGTTCACCCCGGCACACCACCTATCTCATGCGCGGGTTTTCGGGCGGCGATCACGCGCTGCGCGTGCGTTTCTCACCGACGGAGCCGGGCCAATGGACGTATCACGTTACCTCAAGTCTGAAGCGGTACGCCGACCAGGAGGGGACATTTGACGTGGCGGACAGCGGCCTGCCTGGGTTCGTGGGAGTCGCCAATGTGCGGCATTGGTGGACGACTAACAAGCAGCCCCATCTCTGGCTCAGTGTTTCAGTGCCATGGCTTGACCTACAGCCAGCAGCGTTCGAAGCGTGGCTCGATGAACGCAAACGTGACGGGTTCACTCACGTGCGCGGGATTTTACTGAGTAATCGTGGCACCCTGAAGCCGTTGACCGATCGCGGCGAACCGAATCAGGAATATTTTGCGGCGCTCGACGACCGCCTGCTTGCAGTTGCGGCCAGAGGCTTGGTACTGGACCTGATTATTGCGGATGAAAGCTTCACTCATTCCGGGTACTTAGATCAGGCAGAGCGTCGGAGTGCACTGCTCGAATATCTGATTGCCCGATACGGTGCGCTGGACGTGACTTGGCAGGGCATCGAGCACTTTGAGGACACCGACGGCGCACGCGCGCTGCTGAAGAACGTCAACGACACGCTGATGCGGCACGATAGCTTCCGGCACCCGCGCTCGACGGATGCGCGAGATAGCTCGTCGCCGCTGTTACC
This sequence comes from uncultured Acidobacteriaceae bacterium, assembly GCA_963842195.1. Taxonomy (GTDB): domain Bacteria; phylum Acidobacteriota; class Terriglobia; order Bryobacterales; family Bryobacteraceae; genus Bog-105. The sequence goes on along the minus strand of CAWJFN010000007.1, from coordinate 639,507 downwards.
AGACGGCTGGATGACTTACTTGATTGAAGCATCGCCGAGGCCGGATTTAGGGGCTGTCGAGCATCAATTTACGGCACGGCCCGAAATCCACGTCTTGAATACAACGTCGCCCGACGCGTTCCGGCACGAGCTATGGAATTGCACGACCAACGGCGAATATCCGAGCATTGCTTACGAAGCACTGCAGAATCCGGCGAACGTGAAAGCAGTGCAGACCTGGTTCAAAGTGATTTCCGACACGCGGCATTGGGAACTCGAGCCGTACTTCGATGTGGACGGCGCGCGAGCTGTGGGTCTCGAGGAAGTTGAGTATCTCGCTTACGCACAGACGCCGGGTATTGTTGAGATCACGCTGCCGAAGCACAAGTACAACCCGGTTTGGGTCAACCCGGCTACTGGTGAAGAGATTCCGTTGAAAGACTACAAGGGTGAAGTGTTCAGCCGGCAGACGCCCGATTCCTCCCACGACTGGGTTTTGCAAGTGCCGCGCGAAGGACACAAGGAAGCGATGCTGCGCTCCTACCGTTTCGAGTCGGAGGATCCGCCCATTCAGGAACCGGAGTTCGATGCCGCGAAAACCCCGGTCGAGATTGTGGATCCGCCGGGCGAGACACTTAACAGTCTGATTCCGGCGCCCTATAGTGCGAAGATCACTCGAGCGAATCGCGCAACGCGGTCGATGGAGTACGTGTGGTGGGGCGAGGTGGTTGCGAGCGGCGAAGGTCAACGTCTGCTGGGACTGGGATCATCGGGTACGTTTGCCATTCCGAAATCGATGCTAAAGCAGCGCGGAGCGGTGATGAATGTGCGTCTGCTCGCGATCAACGCAAACGGTAAAGCATACGAACTCGATCGTGTGTATCAGCTGATTCCGTGAACATTCTTGCGATTGATACGACGGCCGAGCTCGCAAGTTTAGCCGTACGCTCGAACAGACAGTTGGTATACGAAGCTGGAATCAGTTCGCCAGACGGCCACGCGCATGTGATCTTTGCCGCGATTCGCGACGCGCTCGCAGGAGCAAGCCTGGATCTAAATCAGATCGACTGCTTCGCGTGCGCGAACGGGCCGGGCTCGTTTACAGGCGTGCGCGTTGGTTTGTCGGCGGTCAAGGGCTTGGCCGAGGCGCTGAGCCGGCCTGCGGCCGGCATATCGAATCTGCGCGCGATGGCGGTCTTCGGCAATGGTGAGCGAAGAGCAGTAGTGCTGGACGCCCGCCGTGGACAGGTATTTGCGAGTGTGTACGATCGCCAGCTCGAATGCCTTGAAGCAGAGGCAGTACTGACGTTCGATGCCTGGATTGAACAACTATCCGGCGACTATGAGTTCATCACGAGCGCTGGATCCATGTTCGGCGATCTCCTGGCGACCTCGCGGTTTTCGGCTGCGAAACGAATCGAAGTACCGCGCCAGCTCGCTGCCGCAATTGCGTTCTGCGCAGAGTTGGACGGAGAACGCGGGCGATGGACAGATCCAGCAACGTTGGACGCAAACTATGTGCGTCAGTCGGACGCGGAGTTGTTGTGGAGACAGGGGTAAGCGGCATTCAGACGTGTGGCGTAGGCCACTGAGTACTGTCGGACAGTACGCGATGGGATGAAGCAGGCTGCGGTGCAACTACATCTAAAGTTTATGCGCGGAAGCCATGCACTTCATTTTTCTGAAACCGCAGCACAGAGGGTTCCAAAGGTAGTCACTGCCTTTCTAATCGGGCTGGTCACCGTGTCGGCGGGTGGTCTCATATTCTCAAATTTCCTGCAGAGTCGAGAGCCGGTACAACCGGTGAATTTTGTAGCGGCCACACGGCCGGTAATTTCGAGTACGGACAAAGTTCCCGCAGTTCAGAACTCAACGCGTACGGACGAGAGCAGCAAGAACGTTTCCCAAGCTTCCGATGCTGCGGCACAAGCAGAAATGAATGCTGGCTTGACGGCAGAAACGCCGGCCAGATCTGACCAGATGAGTTCCCCGGGCACGACAGCGACGCAGCCAGCTCCATTTCGCTCTCCCGCCAGCTTCGGTTCCGAGCAGCAGCAGGCGAACGGTACTTCTGCAGCGGCGCCTACGCCGATAGCGGTTCCCCGACACGACTACACGCCAGCTCGCGATCAGCAGCCTCCCGCTATCGCGGACGCTCATGAAGCCGCAGCCGAGCAGGTCCAGCACAGCCCCGCAGCTGCCGTTATCAACTCTCCAGTCGTGGCATCAGAGCCACCAAGGCCCATCACAGTTCTGCCCGGGACCGCAGTTTCGATTCGCCTCGGCGAGACGCTGTCCAGTGATCACAGTCGAACCGGGGACACCTTCCGTGCGACTCTTGCCTCGGCTTTAGTTACCAACGGCATCGTTGTCGCCCCAGCCGGAGCCATCGTTCTGGGACGGGTTGTGAATGCCCGCAAAGCTCCCCTCGTCAGAGGCAGATCGGAGCTCAGTTTCAGACTTGACAGCATTACGGGGACAGATGGACGACCGATCAAAGTTGTCACGAATGTATATGAACAAGAGGGCTCGCATATCAACGTTGTGAACTCAGCCAAGATGGCAACCGGAGCAGCGGTGGGCGCGGTAGTGGGAGCGGTGACCGGTGCAGCGGAAGGTGCAGGACTTACGTCGGGGCTGAGGAACCGGGACCGCACGGACGGGTTTATGGCCACCAAGCGAACCATTGTCCTTCCGGCGGGGTCTGAAGTCGCGTTATCGCTCGCTACGCCCGTGACCGTCTTCGGATCGCCGGATCGCCGCTAACCAGACGCTCAATACGAGATCGATCGCCCTCAGGCGTTCAGTGCTGTGTTAACGCGCCGGATCGCTTCATCGATCTCTGCCGTGTTCTTGAAACCAATGGTTACCGCATCTACGCCGGCGTTGCGGAAAGCGAAGTTCAAGGCATTCTGACGATCGTCGGGATTGGTGAAGCGGCCTTCGCCGACCAACTTCATGCTGATGATCCCTGCTCCTTGCGCCTTCACCTTGTGCATTTGCGCGACTACTTTCGGTACGTTGCCGGTTGCGTCGACATCGCGCGTATCGGGCGTGTCCATACGAGTGCCGTTGTGGTTCATGCGAATCATCGCGACATCCAGCCACTGATTCCCAGGGAAGGCATCGAGCGCAGGAAGTCCATGGACAGAAGCGCCGTGGCAGAGCATGATGCGCTTCTCTTTCGCCTGGGAGAAGTTGTCCTCCAACTTTTTCAAATCTTGCGGCCAAGTGGGACTGCGGACGCAGTGAAGCAACATGATGTCGACATACTCGGCTCCAAGGTCAGTGCGCAGACGGTTGATAGTGGCCTGCGGATCTTCCATCTGCTGCGTGTTGTATTTCGTCATCAATTGGTATGAGTCGCGCGGCAACCCCTTCAGCGCTACCGCCAGCATCTGCGGCATGCCATGGTAGCTGTCGGCGGTTTCAAAGAAGCGAACGCCGTTGTCGTAGGCATAGCGGACCAGCCGCGTGAATTCGGCCTGGCCGAGGTCGCGCTGTACGCGACCGCTGTAAGTGCCGGTGCCGAAGGCAAGCCGCGTCACTTTGACGTTCGATTTTCCCAGCGTAACCAGATCCGTCGCAGACCGTTTCCCAGTGGTCTGCGCGAAAGCGGCGAAGCCCGGCAGGGCCGTTGCTGCGATTCCAGCTTTTAAGAAATGCCGTCGAGTATGTCGCATGTGCTTCTCCGTGCTCAACCTATCACACGCGCTTTGAATGCTCGTTAGAAGCGCAAGTGGAGCGCGACCTGGATGATTCTGGGTCCCGTGGGATTGGTCGGAGACGTCGCTCCAACCACCGACGATATTTGACCGAAAGTACCAGGAGTATCCAGGATATTGGTATCGGGATTGGCAAAATTCGTGTGATTGAAAACATTGAACGCGTCGGCGCGCAGTTCGGCGTCGAGTTTTTCGGCGAAGACAAAGATGTGCTTTGAAAGCGCGAGGTCGGTGGTCAAAAAGTGTGGGCCGCGCAGCGCGTTTCTCGGAAACGATCCTTCCGTGGCAAGGTTTGCAGGAAGATAACCATTGGCTACGGCGAACGCATCGAGTTGGTTCTCGCGTGCGTTTGAGAAGTTGCCCGGATTGAAGTAATAGTTGCCAGCCGTGCCGGCAATGGTCTGGTACTGCTTCGGGTTCAGAATTCCGACGCTGTTGCCGACCAGATCGGCGCGCGTAAGCACCGCCTGGCCGTCGCCCGCGGGCCCGGGATCCGACGTAGAGGATTGAAGACCAGAGAACACGTCGAGGGGGAAACCGGTGTGCCAGGTGACGATTGGATAGAGGCTCCAGCCACGAGTCAGCAGCTTCGGTCCGCTTTGCCACATCTGTTCAAACGGCAGATCCCAGCCGCCGGAGACCGTGACGGCGTGGCGCAAATCATAGTCGCCCGATGCACGAAAGTAATCGTGATTAAAATACGGAACCTGAGAGCTGCGCGTCTGACGAAAACCGGAGCCGTTATCGATTTCGTGCGACCAGGTATAAGAAGCGGTGAAGAAAGCGCTGCCGAAGAAACGCGTATTACTGACACGCTTTGTCAGGCTGGTCTGTAAGCCGTTGTAGTTGGCCTTGCCTACGTTTTGGAACTCGTCGAGGAAGCTGAAGTTCCTGTTGGCGGGATCGCCAGGGTTCAGGATCCTATAATTGGCGCCCGGGATATACGGATTTACATCAACCAGCTCGGTCAATTTGTGCGAATCCGAACCGACGTAGCCAAGTTCAAACACAGTGCCGGTTCCGATCTGCTGTTGCAGCGACAAGTTGTATTGGTAGACATACGGCGTTCGTAAATGCGGATCGACGAAGTAGACGCCGGAACCGCCGGCGGGAAGAAATCCAGCCGCTCCGAAATTTAGGTCGCTGCTTGGCGGCCGTGAAGGAAACGTGTTGATGGCGCCAATGCTCGCGAAGGGCTGACTGAGATAACCAGGCGATGTCGTGATGGTGCTACTGGGCGACGGGTAAGAAAGGAACGCATATCCGAAGAACGGCGCCTGTCCGTTAAATTGGAGATTGTCTTCCGCTTTCAAAACGTCGTAGAACACACCGAAGCCGCCGCGGATGCTGGTCTTGCCGTTGCCAAACAGATCGTATGCAAAGCCGAACCGCGGGCCCCAATCGTTCTTGTCCGGGAAGTTTGCTCCTCTCGGCGCGTCGGCATCGCCGGGAAATACTTCTCCCGGAGGCGCTCCGGGAAAGCGGGTCGATTGCAGACCGGGAATGATGGAGAAGCTGCGCCCTTGCGTATCGTACTTCGGCTGCGCATATTCATAACGCACTCCGAGATTGATGGTCAGGCGCTTGGAAACATGCCACTGATCCTGTGCATAGCCGGAGTATGAATTCGAGCGGATGTTGGACGGGGCTTTGGGGAATTCGAGGTATTGATCGGGCAGTCCCATCAGAAAATCGGCGAACGCATTTCCCGAGCCGACCTGAGTGCCGGGACCAAAGAATGAGAACTGGCCATCGACATAGTAGTCGTAAACGGTATTGTTCTGGTACGGCGAGAAGTAAAATCCAAATTTCCAGTCATGTTTCCCGCGCGTCCAGGACACGTTGTCATAGAAGGCGTACGTGTTGTTGATCTCGCTGGTTGGGCCGTTGGGACTGTTTCCGATGACGGTGCCGTTGTTGTTGAAATTGAGGATGGTGGGTCCGATGGAGACATCGGGCGTGATGCCGATGCCCAGTTGACTCGGCGTGGGCAGAGTTTTAGCCGGCGCGTACTGCAGGTTATTGAAACGTTGCGCGGTGGTCCGGAATTCGTTCACCAGCGAGGGCGTGAACGTGTGCGTGTAAGTGACATTCCCAAAGTAAGAACCGAGAATCGTATTATCAGGAGCGCCGGGGACTGTAGAACCGGCTGAAGGTCCGTTCCAGGTTAGAGGTATGAGCTGTGTTTCATTATGTGCATCGAGCGTGACGGTCAGTATGTCGCGGCTGGTTATGTTGGCGTCCATGCGCCCCAGATACTCATCTACGTTGTCCTGAGCGCCGCCCTCGGAAAACAGCACGCCCGTGGGACTAATCGGCATCAAGTTGGCTTTGAAGTAGTTGATGGCCACCGGGTCGATGCTTGAAGGCGCAATAATGGCGTTCGCCGCCAGCGTGGGATTGGGTTGGTAATAAGGATGGCTCTGCAAGAAGGCAACCACGAGCGGATCAGGGCCTCCATTCACGGCTTGCGAAAAATCGCCCTGCGCTTCGGCAGGCGTGTACGCCGGAACGTTTTGATACTGCGCAATCGAGTTTTGTCTTTGGCCTTGGTAGGAGAAGAAGAAAAAAAGCCGATTGCGGCCGTCGATCAACTTAGGAATCATCACCGGACCGCCTACCGTGGCTCCGAACTGATTTCGCTTCAGCACGTTTCGCGGCGCTCCGCGCTCATTGCTGAAGAAATCGTTGGCATTTAGATCCGTGTTGCGGATGTAGTCGTAAGCGGTGCCGTGAAGTGAGTTGGTGCCGCTCTTCGTCACGACACTTACGATGCCGCCCGCGTTGCGCCCATATTCGGCGCTGTAGTTGCTTTCGAGAACGCGGAACTCGGCAATAGCGTCGGGATTGGGGTTAGCGACATATGAATTCGTTAGTAAGTTGTTGTTATTTCCGCCGTCGAGGAGAAACGTGACTGAGTCAGTGCGGCCGCCGCCGACACTGTAACCTGCGCCGGAGCCGGTGTTGTCGGGATTAGTCGGGGTCACACCAGGCTGGGTTGCCATCAGGTCGAGGGCATTGCGGCCGTTCAGCGGCAGTTCGAATATGGCGCGTCCCGTGACCGTGCCGCCGACGGTCGAATTCTGAGTTTCGACAGTATTGGCTTGCGAGTTTACCTCCACCGTATTGCTGACGCTGCCCACCTGCATTTGCAGATCGATGCGAAGCGTTTGATTGATATCGAGGGTGTTGCGACTGGTGGAGACGACGCGGTTGAAGCCGGCGGCTTCGGCGGCTACCTGGTAATCGCCGACCGGCAGCTGGCCGACTTCATAGAAGCCAGCCGCGTCGGAAGTGGTTTGTTTGCTCAGTTTCGTTCCGGCGTTCGTGACCGTTACTTTGGCGTTCGGAATAGCGCCGCCGGAAGGATCAATGATGGTGCCGGCAATTTTACCCGTGACATCCTGGGCCAGGCTTGCTGAAGAAAAAGCGAGAAGGATTATAGCCGCGGCAAACGCCACCTTCGGTTTACGTTTCATTCAACTCCCTTTCAGAAACTCGCGCAAAACGGTCGCGGTATTCAGAGCGCCACCGAAAGACAGCGGAGTTTCTGCTTTCATTGGTGGCGCATCCGCGCCCTTTGCGCCTCCGAAGAATTGTGACGACGGCAGCGCCGTTCCGCGACACGGGGAAGACGAATGTTTTTCAGCGCCAATCGCCGTTGCCTGATTGTAAAGCAAAAGCGCTTGGATCGCCAGCCTCGCGGAGAAATTGCACAATGATGATTACAGTCGCAGCCAGCAGCAAAAAGGCGAAGAGCGCTAGTAGTGAAAAGAGCACGGGAACCGGAACCATGATTACGGTTGCGAGGTCCTGTGACGGATGGCCGCGCCACCAACCGGCGACTTCGGCGAGTGTGGATTTGGTGATGCCGCCGGCGTAGGAAGGCAGCAGCTTGGCGAAGAACGTCACGGCAGCAATCCAAGCAACCAACAGAGTGAGCGCGATCGCCAGAGCTTTCCCCAATGCGGGCCGCGCTTTCAAACCGCACATCAGCAGCGGCCAGAAGCAGACGATCACGCCTTGCGCGTACCACGGCTCGGGCGTGGTGGCAACCCCATGCGTATTCACCCACGTCACGCACGTTTGATAGAACAGTCCGGCAAAGAAGCAAACAGAGGCAGCAAGCATCCAACGCTCGCCCGCAGAAATGCGGCGAAAAGCGACTAGATAAAAGGTCAGAGCTATGAGGATCAGAGCGATCTCAATGTTCAGCGTGCCTCGAGAGAACGATCCAAAGGACCAGTTGCCCGTCCAGAGCGCCGAACGGAAGGCGGTGACCCCACTGCGCAGCCAATTAATATGCGGGATGGCGCCGAGAGCACGCGATAAGCGTCACGCCGTTCACCGTTTCCTGAGTGCCGCTGAAGCTGCCGTACAGAAGCTGATTGCGTAAGTACCAGGGTCCGGCAATTACAAAGGGCAGTGAGAGTGCAGTCGCCGCGGTTTTCCACGGAACCGAAGCACGCGCCCAACCGCGAATGATGAAAGCTACGAACACGGGCGTAAACGCCAGAAAGTAAGCTTTGGTGATGAGGCCGAGAGAAAAGACCACAGCCAGGGGGACGACATTTTGCGGCGCATCATTCGCGATTCTCGCAACCAGGGCCAGGAACCACACAGTCAAGGCGATCGCCAACCAGTCGTTGCCAACATGCGCAATCGATGCCCAGAGCATCTGCGAGATCATCGCGCAAAAGAGGGCAGCCAATCTGAATGCGCCGTGCAGGCCCAAGGTATCGAGCCATTGAGAAAGGCCCAGATAGATCCAGACGACCGCACAAAATGCACCGAGCAGGCGTAGGGCGATCACGCGAGTCGGAATCGAAGCGGTCGCGAGGGCCGAATCAAGCGGCGCCAGCAGGAAGTAAGCGAGTGGGGTCTGCTGTGCTTCGTAGTTGGGGCTTGCCGAAGATTGGAGACGAGCGGATGAAGGAATGGTATAGAGCTGTGCTCTAAGGCGGCGTTTCGACGAGTCGTCCATATGCGTCCACTTCTCGAACGGAACGCTACCCGGTACGGAGTCGCTCAGAAACCGCGGCAGCGGAGTAAACGTGAGCGACTGCCGATCGTCGGCGGGAATGGTGGTCTTCCCGAGTATGGGAAATTGATCCCAAGCGGCGAGGCATTCGACGTAACCGTAGTGAAACGGCTCGTCCCAACCTTCCCAGAGCGGGAGAGCGCAGCAATAAAGAGCCGCGGCCACGAGGGCCAGCAGAAGAATGATGGGGGCTGGCGCTTCTGGAAACCTATCGCGCAGCCGCAATCGTGCCCGCCACGGGACTACTCGCGACCGCGTATTCACGCCGCGGCATTCGACCCGAGAGGAATGCGAGGCGCCCGGCTTCCACGGCGAGTTTCATGGCATGCGCCATGCGCTCGGAATCCTCGGCTTCGGCGATGGCTGTGTTGAGCAGCACGCCATCGTAGCCCAGCTCCATGGCAATGGATGCATCCGAGGCGGTACCAACACCGGCATCGACGATGAGCGGCACCTCCGTAATCGCCTCGCGCAAGATTTTGAGGTTCGTGAGGTTCTGAATCCCTAGACCGGAGCCGATGGGCGCAGCCAAAGGCATAACAGCGGACGCGCCTGCATCGATCAGTTTGCGGGCGTTGACGAGATCGTCGGTGGTGTAGGGCAGAACGACAAAACCTTCCTTCACCAGGGTGCGCGTCGCTTCCAGCAGGCCTTCGTTGTCGGGAAACAGCGTCTTCTGGTCGCCGATGACCTCCAACTTGATCCAGTTCGACAGGCCCACCTCACGCGCCAGGCGTGCCGTCCGGACAGCATCGTCGGCGGTGTAGCAGGCTGCGGTGTTGGGCAGGATATGGATTTTACTGCGATCGATGTAGTCGAGCTCGGATTCCTTGGACCGGTCGGTGAGGTTGACGCGGCGGACCGCCAGAGTTACCATCTCCGTTCCCGAAGCGGCATGGCAGCGAGCCATCAGCTGCTTACTGCGATATTTTCCTGTGCCGACCCAAAGACGGGAGTGGAACGCGCGGCCGGCAACTGTCAAAACATCTTCCATGAGTTCCATTATGAGGGAAGCAGGCCATCGTGAACTTCCAACTTGACGTGATTACCGTGAGTGGCTACAGTGATCGCAGGAGGTGGTCTCTGGAGGTCAACATCAAACAGGCGAAAGTGACTCTCTCCCGACTCTGGGATGCCGCAGCCAGAGGCGAACCGGTGTTTATTACCAAGAACAATGCCAAAACCAAAATCAAACTGATTGCCGTCAATCAGGACACCGCAATGAAGGGCGAACCCGGCCTGCCGGGGTACGGTATGTACAAGGGACTCATCAACATGCCTCCTGGATGGGATAGTCAGGAGGCGATTGAAGCAGACAACCTCGAGACTTTGAAGCTCTTTGACTTGGATGAATAAAGGCCTGCTCTTCGATACCTGTGCGCTCATTAAGTACCTAGCGGGAGATTTGCCCGAGAGCACGAAGGCAAAGATAATTGACTGTCCCGGTGAATACCGATATCTGAGCGTTGCGACAGCATGGGAAATCACCTTGAAGCCGGGATTGCGGCGGGCGGGACTGGACGCAACGCGAGTAGCAACTGCTATAAAAGAACTCAGACTTCAAGTTCTGGATGTGCGCTTGAGCGACATTTGGTTTTTGGACGGACTTCCACAAGTTGCCGATCACCGGGATCCGTTTGACCGAATGATCATCACCCATGCTTACGTGTTTGGGCTGGCGGTGTTGACGTGCGATCGCGTATTTTCGCGATACCAGAATCTACAAGCGGTCTGGTAAGCCCGTCTCGTTCGATTCAACGGCTAATGTGCGCCGCCGACGTCCTTCGTGTTTTCCCAGGGCTGCGGCTGGTAATCGTAGTGGCGCGTCATGTAATCGCTGCTGGTGATCAGGATCATGATGCTAAGCCACACCAGGCCAGCGACTACAAACAGACGCGTTAGCGGAGTGCTATAGCGGACACCCATGAAAATCCAGGCCACCAACGATGCCTTAATTACCGCAATGGTGAGCGCAACAACCACGTTCCACTCACCTAATTCGATGTAAGAAACGCCGACGGTGGTCCAGGTCAGAGTGACCAAAGCGGCCCAAACTAAAACGAGCGATTTGACATGAGGAACGTGAGTGCCTGTCATGAGCGGCGTCCAATCAGGTAAAGCAACGGGAAAAGGAAAATCCAGACGATGTCGACGAAGTGCCAGTACAGTCCGATCATTTCCATCGGCGTGTAGTAACCGGCATGGAACGTCCGGCGCGCGGCGTGCACCAGAAGCCAAGTAAGCAGCCCGAGCCCCACGATCATGTGCAGCGCGTGCATGCCCGTCATGCAGAAGTACAGGAAGAAGAGAATCTGAGCCTGATGAGCATATTGCGGGAAGTGATAGTGCAGCACATCGAACTTCAATCCCGGGACGAGCCCTTCTATCCACTTCTCCCGATATTCGAAGTACTTGATCACGAGAAAGATGGTTCCGAAGATCATCGTCAAAATCAGCGAAATGACTTGGGCCCGATGCCGGCTCAACTGTGCCGAGCGCACCGCCATGGCCATACTCAAGCTGCTGCAGATCAGCACCGCGGTGTTGGTTCCGCCGAGAATCACGTTCATGTAGTGACTGGTGCTGGCGAACGCTGCGGGATAAGTGGCGCGGTAGATTGCATATGACGTAAACATGCCGCCGAAGAACAGAACTTCGGTGATCAGGAACGTCCACATGCCGAGAGCGGCGGCATCCAGCTGCTGCTCGGGGGTGGCGAAGTGGTGCCGGAGATGTGTTGCTTCTTCCGCGGCTTCATGCGCCACGGGCAGAGTAGTCTCAGCCAACGATTTCCTCCACTGGGCCGTAGTTATAAGCTTCTTCGGTCACGATCGGCGTCTCATCAAAGTTGAAGGTGGTGGGCGGGGATTGAATTTGCCATTCGAGTCCCGCGGCACCCCAAGGATTTTTTCCGACCTTTGCCCCATATTTTAGCGAGTGGAAAAAATAAATCATCGGAATCAAGTAGCCGATGCCGAGGACGGAAGCGCCAGCGGTGGACAAGACATTCAGCACCTGGAACTCCGGTGGGTAAGCGTGATAGCGGCGCGGCATGCCCAGGTAACCGAGGATGAATTGCGGGAAGAATGTCAGGTTGAATCCAATGAACACGAGCATAGCCGAGAACTTGGACCAGGCTTCCGAATACATTCGGCCCGTCATCTTGGGCCACCAGAAGTGTAGTCCGCCCATGAAGGCCATCACCATACCTCCGACCATGACGTAATGAAAATGCGCCACGACGAAGTAGGTTCCGTGGGTGGCAATATCGGTCGCAAGCGTCGCCAGGAACAGGCCTGTCAGCCCGCCTATGGTGAAGAGGCCGATAAATCCAAACGCATAGAGCATCGGGGTGTCGAACGAGACTGAGCCTTTGTACATGGTCGCCGTCCAATTGAAAACCTTGATGGCGGAGGGCACCGCGACGAGCATACTTAGCAAGGAGAAAGCCAGGCTCGAATACATGCTCTCGCCGGTGAGGAACATATGATGGCCCCAGACCACGAAGCTGAGCACCGCGATCGCCATGCTGGAAAAAGCGACGAAGTTATAGCCAAAGACGCGTTTATGCGAAAAACAGGAAATGATCTCGCTAATAACTCCCATGCCGGGCAGAATCATAATGTAGACGGCGGGGTGTGAGTAGAACCAGAACAGGTGCTGGAACAGAATCGGGTCACCGCCGATGTTCGGGTCGAAGATGCCGACGTGAGCAATGCGCTCGAAGGCAAGCAGAAGAAGCGTGATAGCAATTACGGGAGTGCCGAGTACCTGAATCAATCCGGTGGCATAGTTGGACCAGACGAAAAGCGGGAGCCGTCCCCAGGTCATCCCGGGCGCTCGCATCTTGTGCACAGTGACGATAAAGTTAAGCCCGGTCAGGATGGACGAAAACCCGGAGACAAAAACGCCGAAAGCGGCCGCCAGCACATAAGAGTTCGAGTAAGTGCTGCTGTAAGGAGCGTAGAAGGTCCAGCCGGTATCGACGCCGCCGCGGAACACGGCATAGAGCGTAAGAGCCGCGCCTACTACGTAGATGTACCAGCTCAGCAGGTTGATCCTGGGGAAGGCGAGGTCTTTGGCCCCGACCATGATGGGAATGAGAAAGTTCGCGAGCGTGGCTGGAATCGACGGCACCAGAAAGAAAAAGACCATGATGATGCCGTGCATCGAGAAGAGCCGGTTGTAGGTCTCGGCCGCGAAAATGCCTTCGGGCGAAAGCAGGTTGATGCGGAACGCGACCGCGAACGAGCCGCCGACAAAGAACATCAGCGTAATCGAGATCAAGTAAAGAACGGCGATACGCTTGTGGTCGGTGGTGAGCAGCCAGCTCTTCCAGCCGTGCTCGACGTTCAGATAATTAACTTCTTCGGCGATCTGCGGTGTTTCTTGTGCAATGGTTGCCATGTGTTGCTTGGATTCCTTCGTGCTTATTGCGGCGCTGGGGCGTTGGCTGCAGGCGCCTTCCGGGCATTCCTCGCTTGACCGGCGCGCGGGGCGATGACAATCGGCCGTTGTTGGCTGCCCTGTTGCGATGCCGGCGTGCTGGGCGATAAGGATTTGATAAAGGCGATTAATTGAATGACGCCTTCCTCGCTGATCTGACCCTTAAAATGCGGCATGACGTCCGGTTCAAAACCGGCGACGATCTTGGCGTTCGGGTCCAGGATCGATTCCCGCAGATAGGCGTCGTCGGCAAGCACTGTGCGTCCATCGGCGAGCTGCACCGGCTTATTGTAGAGACCGCGCAGCATGGGGCAGCGGCCCTGCTGGTCGAGTAGGTGGCAAGTGGCACAACCGAACTGCTGAAAGAGCTGCTGGCCCTGTTCGGCGAGCGTTCCCTGCGTGCCGCCGCCGCTCTCCCAATTGGCATACTCGCGCTGGTCCATGACGTCGACCCAGCCGCCCATACTGGCGTGCTGGTTGCCGCAAAATTCAGTGCAGAACAGGTGATACCGGCCAGGCTTGGTGGCTGTGAACCACAGGCTGTCATAATGCCCCGGCACAACGTCGTGCCGCACGCGGAAGGCGGGAATCGAAAAGCTATGAATCACGTCTTCGGAGGCCATCGTCAGCTTGATAGGCTGTCCGACCGGAACGTGCAGCTCGTCGATCTCGCGGTTACCGTTCGGATATTGGATTTTCCACATCCACTGCTTCCCAGTGACGAAGATCTCCATTGCGTCTTTGGGCGGATTTTGGGCTGCATAGTAAAGATCGGCACCCCAGACAAACATGCCGAGCATGACGATGAACGGCGATATCGACCAGAACAGCTCAAGCTTAGTTGAGCCTTCGATTTGCGTCGCGTGCGGATGAACGTCGCGGCGGTACTTGTAGGCAAACCATATGACGCCCGCGAAAATGAGCAACGTCATGACGATAGTTACGCCGCTGATGAAGAAATACAGCAGGTCGATGTCGGCCGCCTGCTTCGAGGCGACAGGAGGAAACAGGGGAATCTGTGCGAGCAGCGGCAGGTTACCCAGCATGGCGGACCTCACTCCAGGCAGCGGCCCGTTTCTTATTCTTATCGTTACGCATCAGAAAATAGATCAGACCGAGCAGCGCTAACAGCGTCAGCGTGCCCGCGAGCTTCAGGATGTTGATGATCGCGAGAGTGTACTTACCCTGCGTGGCATCGTAGTGAAAGCAGAAGAGAAGGAAGTAATCTACAGGCGATCCAATTTTGTGTTGCGATGCGTCCACCAACGCCATGCGGAGATCCTGCGGCGCGTACTGAATACCATAGAAGTACCGCGACAGCTTGCCGTCAGGTGTCGCAACCATAATGCCGCCCGCGTGTACGAATTGTTTGGTCGGCTCGTCCCAGTGATAGCGGAAGCCGAGAGCCTTCGCGAGTCTCGTGATCGAGTCCTGCGATCCAGTAAGAAAATGAAAGCCGGCATTGTAGGATGAGCGCCCGAACTGAGCAGCATATTCGGCCTTTTCCTTCGCAGCCGCTGCCGGCGTGTCATTCGGATCGAAGCTGACGACCAGCGCGTCGTAGTCTTGCCCGGGCTCGAGTGAAATGCGCTTCAGGCCGCTGACAGCTTCGTAGATCGTCTTGGGGCAAAGGCTTGTGCACCCGAAGTAAACCATGTCGATGACGACTGGCTTATCGCCGAAGTAGGTGCGGAGCGGCAGCAGTTGGCCTGACTCGTCTCTAAACGTCAGATCGAGCGGGACGGGTTTATTCAGGTTCTGATCGATGCCGACGCCTTGCGTGATCTTCGGCCGGCCGTACTGCGCGTTCGAGGCCAGGAAGCGCGAAGGCTCGGCGCAAAGGCGATTAGCGCGGCTAGCGAGCGCACAGGGCGTTTGGTGCCCGTTGTGCGCGCCAGAAAATGGCGCGGCGTTTTGATTTTTGAAGAATATGCCTGTTACTTCTGAGCATTCTTCTGAATTTCTCCTTGAATGGTTGGGGTTTGGTATTGGGGCGGCATCGAACTCAAGCTGCCGGCGAAATCGCGTCCTTCGCCGCCGGGTACGGTGAGACCCTGGGGAGCATTGGGACGTACCTTCAGCTGCGCCACCACTCCGTCGATCGCCTGCCTAATCGGAATGTGTACGTGTCCGCTCTCATCTTTGCCGTAGGAACTCAATACCTGATCCTCGTGAGCGCGTACGTCCGGGAGTGTTTCCCAGGGATGAACCTGCAACACGGGCAGCGGCGGGACAACACGGGACGGAGTGAGCGGGCTCGGCAACTGGCCTGGCGGGTTCGTCTTTTTCAAAACGTTTTGGATCGGAAACGTTATGACCGCAGTAATCAGCAGAGTGAGCGCAATGATGGCGAGCGAGCCGAGTACCATTTTGACGCTGGCGTCACCGCCTTCAAAGCGAGTGCCTTCATGGCCCTCCACCGGGTAGGACGATCGGTGCGGGTGCGTGACTTCTTCGGGTTTCGGCTGACTCATGCAGCGGCCTCCGGAAGCGGGCTCATAACGCGCGGATCGCGCAGGGGCAGCAGCGGACGACGTCTCAGGTTACCCATATACAGGAAGACCCACAATCCGCCGATACCGATAAACGCCGCGAAGTCTGTCCAATAGATGGCGAACCCGTCGCTGCGGAACGTCGGTTCCACGATCCAAAACGTGTCCAAGACCCGCGCCACCAGCAGCCACACCGCGATTCTCCGCAACCGCAGCGGGTTACGCTTGCGCTGCTGTGACAAAAGGCCCAGAAACGGAACCACGAACATTACGAACGTGATGATGGTGGTGACAAGCTTCCAGCCGCCGTTTACGCGGGTTAAATACCACTGAATCTCGAGCGGCAAGTTGGCGGGCCAGACGATGATCAACTGCGAAACCGACAGATAGGTCCAGAAGATCGTAAACGCAAACATCAGATTGCCCAGGTCGTGCAGGATCGCGGAGTTGATGCGGCCGCCAAAACGGTCCTGTTTGGAGGCGGTCACAATGGCGAAGTTGACCAGTGCAAATGTCTGCAGAACATCGCCGAACAGCAGCATCGCTCCGTAGATGGTGGAGTAGAAGTGGCTATCGCTGGACAGAATCCAATCGATGTAAGCAAAGCTCGCCGACAGCGCGACGGCGACGCACCCGGGAGCGGAGAAGGCCCGCATTTTCTCGCGCAGTGTAGGGTCGCCGGTCTCGTCCTGGCGCACCGACATGCGGTAGATGCGATAACCCCAGAAGAACCAGACTGCGAAATAAACGGCCGCGCGCGCAATGAAGAACGGCACATTGAGATAAGGCCGCTTGTGCTGCAGCACGGCGTCGTGCGCCACCTTCACCGGATCCATCCACGGGTACAGATACTTCATTCCCAGCAACAGGATTACGAAAAGTACCAACAGGAAGGGCAAGGTTCGCATTGCTGCGAGCAGGAACTGCCTCGCGGTAACACCCCAGCGGCCCCCGACTGTATTGTTGAGTACCAGGATACCGAGACCACCGATAGTGAACCCGCCCCAATAGAGGAACGCGAAAAGGTACGACTGAAAGAAATGTTCGGGATTTGCGAAGAAACCTGCCACACACAGCAGTAGGCCCAGGCCCCCGATCACGCCTGCAATTCGCTCGACGCTGGCAGCTTTCGGTCCCAGGCGGATTTCAGGAACCGGAACGTTTTCGAGATGACCGTGAGCGCTCACTGTTGTCCTCCTGGCGCGCTGCTACCCGGAACTGCGGGTGCCGCGGCTGCTTGTTGAGCCATCTCCGGCGAAGGATTCTGACTGAGTTGTAAAGCGCGGATGTAAGAAGCGATGCGCCACCGGTCGTCGACGGAAACGCGCGAAGCGTAGCTGTACATCGCGCCATAGCCATTTGTCATAACGTCAAAAAAGTGTCCTACCGGCGCGTTACGCAGCCGGTCATCGTGATAACTCGGTGGCTGCCGTAGACCGCGGCTGACGATCATACCGTGGCCGTCACCCAAACGGCCGTGGCACGGGGAGCAGTAAATATTAAAGCGTTCCTGACCGCGTGCAACATCTCCGCGCGTAATCTGAATCGGAAAGTAGTCAATGTCCTTGCCGTTTTCCTTGCCTGTGTAGCGCGCTACGTCAACACGAAGTTGCCCGCGCGCCACGGTATCGTCGATGGCCGGGCGCGCCGACCGGCCGTCATCAAAGAACGTGGTCGCGGCATAGGGTTTGTAGCGAGGCTGGTCGTGCATGTCGTTTCGACAACCGGCGGAAACGAGCAGCGCGGCCAGCGCGAGGCCGCCAAGTAACTTACTGAAAGACGATCGCAAAACGTGCGCAAGTTTGACCGTCCGGCGCGAAGCTTCAATGCAACTCTTTGCTGCCTGACGGCGCGCGTCCGTACCCTTTAACCTATTCCGGAACAAGGGTCACCTCGTTTCCGCCGAGATCGCGCAAAAATCCGAGCACCTCGTCGGTGCGGAATTTGGGATCGGTTGATTCGATACAAATGAAAAATCTATCGACGGAAGCACGCTCGAATTCAGGCACGTTGAACAGCGGGTGATAGGGCGAGGGTAGTTTATTCATGGCCAGCATGCTGATCAGGGCCGTGAGTGCAGAGAACAGAATCATGCACTCGAACGTGATCGGGATGTAGGCGGGCCAGCTATTCAACGGACGTCCGCCCACGTTGTGGGGATACGCCACGCAGGTCATCCATTCCAGCAGCCCAAACCCAAAGCACGCTCCACAGATTCCGCCCGCCAGAACGCAATTGGCGACATAGTTTTTCTTGTACCCGAGCGCCTCAGCGAGTCCCGTCACCGGCATCGGTGTGTATGCGTCCATGCGCCGGTACCCGGCGGCGTAGGCGCGCTCACATGCCTCCACCAATTCTTCAGGAGTGTCAAATTCCGCTAGTGCGCCGTGAATCGCGGGGAGTTCGTTGAGCTCTAACTGTTCGCTCATACTTTCTCCTCGTAGGCGGGTTCCAGATGCTGCTCATGATGAACCACCTCGCGCACCTCAAAGATCGAGATGGACGGCAGCATGCGCACGAACAGGAAGATCAGGAACAGGAAGAACCCGATGGTGCCGGCATAAGTGCTCCAGTCCCACTTGGTGCCGACGTAGTAACCCCAGGAGGACGGAAGGAAATCACGATGCAGACTGGTAACTACAATGACGAAGCGCTCCAGCCACATGCCTATATTTACGATGATCGACAGACACCAGACGAAAATTACGTTGTGCCGTACTTGGCGAATCCAGAGCAGCTGTGGAATCGCAATGTTGCAAGAGATCAGCATGGCGTAACTCCAGCCGTACGGGCCTGTTATGCGGTTCCAGTACATGAAACTCTCGTACTTGTCTCCGGCGTACCAGGAGAAGAACGCTTCCATCGCATAGCCGTAAGCGACCATCAGGCCGGTGCCCAACATCACCTTGGCGCACGCCTCGACGTGGCGCAGCGTGATCAGATCCTTCATGTTGTACCAGGACCGCAGGGGAATGATGAGCGTCAGCACCATGGCGAAACCTGAGTAAATGGCCCCTGCGACGAAGTAAGGTGGAAAGATCGTCGTGTGCCAGCCAGGAAGGATGCTGATGGCAAAGTCGAAGCTGACCACTGTGTGAACTGAAAGAACCAGCGGCGTCGCAAGGCCCGCAAGCAGCAGGTACGCTTTTTGATACCGGTGCCAGTGGATGGCTGACCCGCGCCACCCGAGCGCAAGCACGCCGTAGATTTTCCGTTGCCAGAGATGCGGCGCGTAATCGCGCATGCTCGCGAGATCCGGAATCAGTCCGCAATACCAGAACACTAGAGAGACGGTGCCGTAAGTGGACACGGCGAATACGTCCCACTCAAGCGGACTGCGCGGCTGTGGCCACAGCCACATCGAATTCGGGTACGGAAACAGCCAATAAGCGAGCCAGGGCCGGCCGAGGTGCAGTATGGGAAACATTCCGGCGCAAGCGACGGCGAATAAGGTCATCGCTTCCGAGAACCGGTTCACAGAAGTGCGCCAGTCCTGCTTGAGCAGGAACAGAATGGCTGAGATGAGCGTGCCGGCGTGGCCGATACCGATCCACCACACGAAATTGACGATGGCAAATCCCCAGCCAATGGGAATGTTCACGCCCCAGATGCCGATGCCTTTGGTGAACAGCAGCCCCATGGCAATCATCAGCAGATTCACGAAACAGAACGCGATGAATGCGCCGACCATCCACTTCCTGGGCGTACGCTTCCAGGGAAGATAAACGACGTCTGAGATGCGGTCAGTGACCGTCCTGTAATTGTGTCCGGGACCCAGGTTGCTGGCAGGCCCGGGATCAGCAATTTCGAGCGAATTAAGATTCTCTGTTGTTGCCACCTTAGCCTCTTAGTGCCTCGTTCGCATTGCGTACAAAGCCGAGATAAGTAGTGCGAGGACGTGTGTCCAAGTCGTCCAGCAGTTTATAGTTGCGCTGCGAAGCCGCAAGTTGTGCGACCTTGCTGCTCTTATCATTCAGATCGCCGAACGTGATCGCTTGCGTTGGACATACTTGCTGGCAGGCGGTGAGGATCTCGCCGTCGCGGATACGGCGGCCCTCCTTCTCCGTCTTAATTTTGTTCTCCTGAATGCGCTGCACGCAGTAGGAGCACTTTTCCATGACGCCGCGGCTGCGAACCGTAACATCGGGGTTACGCATGCCGTAAAGGCTTTGTGTGTTCCAGTCCGAATAAAGATAGAAATTGAAACGCCGGACTTTGTACGGGCAGTTGTTTGAGCAATAACGCGTGCCGACGCAGCGGTTGTAGACCATTTCGTTCAAGCCTTCGTTGCTGTGAACGGTTGCGGCCACCGGGCACACCACCTCGCACGGCGCATTCTCGCAATGCATGCACGGAACCGGCTGGTTGTACATCTCCGGGCTGTCCATGTTTCCGCTGTAGTATCGATCTACGCGGATCCAGTGCATGTGACGTCCGCGTGCCACCTGATCTTTGCCGACCACAGCGATGTTGTTTTCCGACTGGCAGGCAATGATGCAGGCGCTGCAACCGGTACACACATTGAGGTCGATTGCCATTCCCCACTTGTAGCCTTCATATTTCCAGGCCGGGTACTGCGTCAAGTCTGGCGGCAGCGGTCTGTTCTCGCCTTCGGCGGTGGGAAAGTTTGGATGTTCTTGAAATTCGGCCAAGGTGGCCGCACGAACCGGTTCTCGGCCCGCCATTACTTGTGTTTCCTGGACATTGGCCAGACGCATGTGATCGCCGGTCTTCTTGACAGTTCCGGCGGCGTAGAACGGAGTCGACGCATCCTGAATCGCGTACGCGTTGTAACCGATATCGTTACCGACCCGACCGGAAGCTTCGCGGCCGTAACCCAAGCTAATTGTGAATGAACCTTCGGCACTGCCAGGTGAAAGCCAGACCGGGCCGCTGACGCTTCGTCCGTTGACCGTGACCTGTACGAAGTCGCCTGCGACCACCTGCAGGCGCTGCGCGTCCTGCGGACTCACCAGCACGACGTTGTCCCAAGTCATCTTCGTGATCGGCTTGGGCAGTTCCTGCAGCCATCCGTTGTTTGAATATGTGCCGTCCCAAACGGTCGAATCCGGCCGAAAGACGATCTCTGTACCCGAGATGTCGCCGGACCGGCAGCGCCGGAAGAGTAACCGGTCCGGCCGCATTGATCTGCGCCGATTTCACTCCGGCCACCCAGCCGTCGTGGAGCGAGCGTTGCCAGAAGGTGTCGAAATCAGCGGATTTGTTTTGCCCCTGCCAGTAGGTCTTGACCACGTCATGCGAGCTTTGGTCGGGCTTACCGAGCAGAATCGTCAGCAGTTCGTGGACGGACCTACCGCCGTAGAGAGGCGCAATCAGCGGCTGCTGAATGGTTGTGGTTCCGTCGAAGGCGCGTACATCGGACCAGGTTTCGAGGTAATGCGCTTCCGGAATATGCCAGTGACTGAAGCGCGAAGTCTCATCAAACATCTGGCCCAATCGCACCACCAGGCGCGCCTTGCGCATAGCGTCCTTGAAGCCGAGCGATGCGGGTGCGGTATAGACCGGGTTGCCGCCGAGAATGACAAGCGTTTCGATGTTGCCCTGGTTCAGATCGCTGAGGAGCTCTTCGAGCGTGTGTGTGTTCTCAGGTTCAACGCCCTCCAGGATGAGCACGGTCTGGCCGATGTTGTTGAGCGCGGCATTGATGGCATGCGCTGCAAGATGAACGCTCTCGGGCTGAAATTCACCCGGGACAACGACGCAGCGGCCCTTTGCATTCTTGAGATCGTCCGCCATGGCATTGAGCCAGGCAGGCGCGGGCGTCGAGACATCCGGAGCGGCAACTCCGCAAGCCTTCGCCAGCTGGTACGCGATGCCGGGAATTTGACTGCTCTTTGCCGGGAAACGGTGATCTGCGATTGTGCCGCTGACCGTCGGGCTGGATTCAATCGCGTAGAAGCGGTTGCGTTTGTTGCCACCCTCCACGGCACGGCGCGCCGAGAATTGCCGCGAATAGGGCAGCGCAGCCGGTCCGTTATTCAGGAAATCAGCCTCGAGGCTGACCACAACGTCTGCTTTTGAAAAATCGTATGTGACAATTGCGTTCTTGCCGGCGATCTTACGCGCGGCGCTGGCAATGGCACGATTAGTCGCGGGCTCGTGCACGTACCACTTCGCTGCCGGCCACTGACTTGAGATCGCGGTCATCTGCGAAATCATCGTCGGCGATGTGGCAATGCCACTCAGGATTGCCAACCCCTCGCCCTTCCTCGCGCCGATGCCTTGCGCCTCAGAGCTGAACACGCCGGTGAACTCAGCCCAGGTGGCTATCCGGCCTTCATGCAGCACCGTCTGAGACCGGTCGGGGTCGTACAGGTTGAGGAGCGAACCTTGTTCGAAGATGCCCGTCGCCCCGAGGCTCGCCGGATGGTCGGGGTTGCCCTCGATCTTGGTCGGCCGGTTCAGGTGGCTTTCTACCAGCAGCCCGCGTCCGTAGCCGTCCACCGGCATCGCCGTGGCGTAGAACAGCGGAACCCCGGGAATCAGATTTTCCGGCTGCCGTACATAAGGAACAATCAGCTCTTTCGGCTGCTTGGTACAGGCTGCTGCGCCGGCCATAGCCAGCGAGGCGCCCATCACCTTCAAAAGCGAGCGGCGATCGACACCTTGCGGAATCTGGCCGGACAGGGCGGGGAACTCCTGCTCAATGTACTCCCGCAGCTCGTCCGTCTCGGCCGCCTCTTCCAGCGTTCGCCAGAACTGCGGACCCTTGCCGGCCGCCAGTTTCTCTCGCAGCGAAGCGATGTCCAGCACGCGCTTGGGCGGCCCCTCTAGCAGCGATTCGAGCGGTACAAAGGGAGATTTCTGTTGCACGGAATCTTTCATCGGTGGCAAGTTACGCAATCGGTCAGGCTGTGAACGTTGTACTCGGCCATTAATTTGCGGCCGAGCGCGAGCTGCTGCTGCTCGGGCGGATAAACGTAATCGATGTTGAACACTTCAGATCTCGGCCGGATGAAGCGTTCGGGCTGGCGGTGACAGTTCAGACACCAATTCATGTTCAGTGTGTTGACCTTATAGGTCAGCGGCATTTCGTCTACCTGGCCGTGGCAGGCCGAGCACCCGATGCCCTTGTTGACGTGAATACTGTGATTGAAATACACGAAATCCGGAAGGTCGTGGACGCGGGTCCACTCAATCGATTTACCGCTCGCCCAGCTATCGCGGATCGGCTGGGTCAAGGAAGCGTTTGACCAGATTTGTGAATGGCAAGTCATGCAAGTCTCGGTTGGCGGCAGACCGGCATACCCGGATGTCTCGACGCTAGTGTGGCAATAGCGGCAGTCGATGCCGTCATCTTTCACATGATGTTTGTGGCTGAAAGGAATCGGCTGTTCCGGGGCGACGCGCACCGACGTGATCCATGGACCCCGGTCAATGATGTAGCCGACCGCGAGGGCTGTGGTTGCTAGTAGTACTACCCCTACTATGCAAACCTTGGCGATCGTATTCGAGCTAGGTCGAAAAAGCTGTGCCATATTTTGGGAGCTGAATCACTCACGCGAGACTGCTGAGTGCATTAATTCGCGATTATATACCCGCGCCCTACTAGATCTTCCGCTTAGGCGATAAGAATTCTCGTGAGGATGTAATCACCATCCTACCGAAGCAGCTTCCACAACACTGACGGCCGTCAACTTTCGGCTTTTTCGAGCGGAGGAATCGAATGTTTTGGCTGCCACGCAGCCGAGATGAGGAACGATACTACTGGAAAGTAACGTTACTTTCGCCGGTGTACCGATGGTAGTTCCTGAAGTCGATTGTGTTCTTGGCGCAGAACGGCAGTCCACGCTCGCAGCTCAGATTCTCAGCGTGCGTGGGAACCAGGAATTTTTGGGTGCCGAAACTCACCTCGTCGTACTCGATCTCAGTCTGTACTTGATCCAGCGGAAAGTCTTTCGGAATGTTGTCGGCCTGAACCTCCAGCCTTCGCACCTGAGCGGTCTTTTTGTCGACCCAAATGCTCCCGCTATAAGCCGGCCTCAGCGTCTGGCCTCCCACGATGATTGTCCAGTCTGAATTCGGCAAGGCGACCTTAAAGTCATAGATCACTGCGTCGGCGTCGTGCAGCGCGGCAGAACGATAAAACTTGAAATCGGTGTTGCGCACAGGCTCGAAAATGCCGCGCAGCATGGAGCCAAACTCGCCCGTGGTTCTTTGACCACCGAGTTCCATCATGTTCTTATTTGTCTTCTTGCCGTTCAAGCTGATGTCCTGATACTTCTCGGACCCGTTCTCATAGATCACTTTGGCGCTGATCATATCCTGGGGCTGCCAATCCTCGGACCGCGATTGTTGGACGTAGCGCGTGGTGATTTGCTCAACCGTGTAGTTGGGCAGACCTTCCATAAAGTGCGCAGTCCAATCCGTTGCGCGATCCAGTAGTTCACTACCGAACGTGCGGCGCGGCGGGGCTGCACTGTCGTCGATCGTAAAGTCCATCTCGCCTGATCCGGATTTTGGAGTCGCTTTGGTATCGGCGGCAGCGGATTTTGTGTCCGCCGCAGGAGATTCGGTGATCGCCGGCTTCGGTTTTTGATGGCGAAGGACAGGACGGTCAGGAGCATCCGGGTCATGCAGGATCGTCGGCCGTGTTAGATCGTCGTCGGTAATCGTCTTTGCAGCCGCTGACTTGGCCTCTTCGGGCGGAACGTCCTTCAAGAGCTCGACTGAAGTCGCAGTCAGGTTCGCTTCATCGTCCTGCGTGGCTTCGATGCGAACCGTTGTCTGCGGTATCACCTTGCTCGGCTCGATTTCACCGCCCGCGCGCGTCCACTTAGTGGCCGTGTCGAGCGTCATCGTGATCCAGCGCCCATCCTCCGTGTGGATGACCAGCTTCTTGCCGTCATTCAACAGCGTTCTCCCATCCACGGTAAGGGTGGGCAGAACCGAGTCCTGCTGCTGTTTCTTTTTCTTTTTCGATTTCTCGGGCCGCGAAATCTCGGGTTGTGGTAACGGCCTGCCGCCGGGCAGCGGGTTGCTTCCTGGCGCGGGAGCGGGCGGCGGGACCCCTTGCGGATATTGAGCCACGGCCGCGATTGCCAGTGCTAGCGCCAACAAAACTGCAAACTTGGCCATTAACGCCTTAGATGCGGGTTAACCCCGCCTGGGTTACCTGTGTTACCAACGCAGAAGAAGCAACTCCGAGCAGAAACCTGGTCCCATGGCCGCTAGAATACCCCATGTGCCAGGGTCCGGCCGCGCGTTTTTCATGACCTCTTCGAGCACGAACAGAACCGATGCGGAAGACAGATTTCCCGTCTTCCGCAGGCACGTCCACGACGCATCGAGCGCGCCGTCAGTGAGCCCCAACGCGGCCTCGGTCGCCTCCAGGACCTTCGGCCCTCCTGTATGGATTACCCAGCTCCCGATGTCCTCTCTCGTCAGACCATATTCGGCCAGAAACTCATCGGCATCGCGTCCCAGATTCGTTAGCACCACTTCAGGAACATCGCGGGACAGCACAATTTTAAAGCCCTTTTCCGAGATGTCCCATCCCATTACATACTCAGTCTCGGAATACAGAGTAGAGCGCGTCGCCACAATTCGCGGTCCGGGCGCCGCTTCGCAGTTTGCGCCCGCAACCACCACCGCCGCAGCACCATCGCCGAACAGCCCCGAACTGATGAGGTTGGCGGCGGAGAGATCGTCCGGTTGAATCGTTAATGAGCACAGCTCCACCGACAGCAACAGCGCGGCTTCATCTGGAAAAGCCTTCACATAATCTGCTGCGCGCGCGATTCCGGCGGCGCCAGCTACACAGCCAAGACCAAAGATCGGAATGCGCTTCGTTTTCGTGCTCAAGCCCATGCGATTGATCAGGCGGGCTTCGATGGAAGGACTTGCCACGCCCGTAATCGACACGAAGAAGAACGCTCCTATGCGATTCGGGGAAACCCCTGATGATTGCAGAGCTCGGCAGACCGCCTGTTCCCCCAACTCGAGCGCCGCCTCGATCCAGAAATCGTTGGCCTCGCCCCAGTTCTTGAGCGGATACTTATGGATTGGCAATGCCAGATATCGGCCCTCCACCTGAGTCGCCGCATGCAGACGTTCCAACACCTCGAAGCGGTCAAGCCGGGTTCCCCAATGCGCGCGGAACGCGTCGATAAGAACCTGCTGCGGATAGTAGTGGCGCGGCAACGCGCTGACTGCGCTTGAGATTCGCATGAGGAGATTCGGCCGAAAGCTGCAGCGCACAGTCCGGGTCTCAGGCCGTAGTGCGCGGTCATTGATAGTATGACTCGGCTATAAATGTCCCCATGACGCGAGTTCGCCTGCTCCACTGGAATGCGGCCGAAGCCAAGAACACGATTGATGCTTTGGACGCAGCCGGCTATGCCGTCGAGTACGACGAGAAGTTCAGCCCCGCGCTCATGCGTAACTGGCGCCAATCGCCTCCCGATGCCTTTGTGATCCACCTTTCGCGTCTGCCCTCACATGGACGTGAGATCGCCATCGCGCTTCGCCAGTCGCCAAAAACGCGGCACGTTCCGATCGTCTTTTGCGAGGGTGCGTCGGAGAAAGTGGATGCGATTCGAGCCCTTTTGCCGGACGCAAACTTCTGCACCGAAGCGACACTCCTCAAAGCCCTAAAATCGGCCAAAGCTCCGGAGAACCCCGTAAAGCCGACCGACATGATGAACCGCTACAGCGGGCGAACGGTGGCGCAAAAATTGGGTATTCGCGAGCGCAGCACGGTAGCGTTGATTGAGCCGCCTCGCGACGCCATGACGGCACTCGGTCCGTTACCAAAAGGCGTTGAATTCACCGAAGATGTCGCCGCTGACGTGACCCTGTGCTTCATTCACCAGATTGATGGCCTGCAAAACTCCCTTTCCAACTGGCGCAAGCACGCCGCGCGCACGAACTTGTGGATTTTATGGCGTAAGAAGACCGCAGCGGGGCATGCGGGAGTCACGGAAGCGCTGGTGCGCGAAACGGGAATCGATCTCGGTTTAGTTGACTACAAAATCTGCTCTGTGAACGAAACCTGGAGCGCGATGCTGTTCGCGAAGCGGAAAGAATAGTGTTCGGCAGCGGCTTCCGGTACGCCGCTGGTTCGTATGGCTGGCGAACCTTCGCATGTTCCTTTACCCTGGAATATGAACAGGGAGTTATCGTGACCTTAACCATAGATCTTCCGGACGATCTCGACGCCGCGCTCAAGGCGCACGCGAAGGCCCAGGGTGTTTCCGCCGCTGGATTTGTGAGCCGGGTGATCCAGCAAGCGCTGAGCGAAAAGCAAGATTCTGCGGTGAAACCTAAGAAATCGGCTTACGGCATTCTTGCCCGGTACGGCCCTGGTCCCTCTGAAGAAGAGATCGACCGGAACCGAAGGGAAATGTTTAGCGGTTTCGGCGAGGACGTGCCTTGATCGCAGGCGTTGCCGATACGCATACCGCTCTTTGGTATCTGCTCAAGAATCCGCGTTTGTCCACGGCGGCGCGAAAATTCATCGATGAAGCCGCCCGTAACGGCGATGAAATCATGGTGTCTCCAATTAGCATCGCCGAAGTTGTGTATCTCGTAGAAAAGGGTCGTCTCGACCTGTCGGCCTATCATGGGCTCAAACAGGCGCTTGAAGATCCCGAATATGTCATCGGGGAAGCACCCTTCACCAATGAAGTGATCGAGGCCATGCGGCACGTGCCGCGTGTCGAAATTCCGGACATGCCCGATCGCCTCATAGCAGCCACGGCGGTTTATCTTGGGGTGCCGGTGGTAAGTCGTGACGGCCGGATTCGGGCATCGAGAGTTCGAACCGTCTGGTGAACTCCAGTTCCTCCGTACGCACTCCGGCCACCAGTTTCGGGTTCAAGAATTTCGCTCGCGTGGCCCGCGAATTCGAACTCAGCGGTGATGCGTACTCAGCTCGCCAAGAATTCTTCATCGTAAGATGAAGTTCGACTGAATGAACCTGAAGATCGCCTCCACTATTCTCAGTGCGCTTGTTGCCGCGTTTACTCCGCTTTCAAGCGCGCAATGCCCTGGTTCGAGTCCCGCTGACCGGCGCATTCTATGTCGCGCCACAGAGGATCTGAATGACCTTCTCACTGCCTCGGATCGCGGCATCCCGCGGCAGTTACTCAATGATTCCACTTGCATCATCGTTGTACCGAGCCTCAAGAAGGGAGGCTTTATTATCGGCGGCGAATACGGACGCGGTCTGTTTAGCTGCCGGAAAACGAGCGGCGTCGGCTGGAGTGCGCCTGGATTTCTGAAGGTGATTGGAGGCAAATTCGGGCTGCTCGCCGGCGGCGCTGAAGCCGACGTCGTCATGCTGGTCATGAACCGGGATGGCATGCGGCACCTGTTGAGCGATAAGTTTCAGTTGGGCGGCGAGGCCTCTGCTGCCGCAGGTCCCGTTGGCCGCAACTTGTCAGCGATGACGGACGCGGCGATGCACGCCGAGATTCTGACCTACTCGCGCCAGCGTGGGATCTTTGCCGGCCTCGATCTCAGCGGGTCAGCGGTAACTGCCGATAACGATTTGAATTACCAGCTTTACGGGCGGCACGTCGCAAACAAAGAGATTGTTGCCTCCAATGAACCCGTCCCCGTGGCGGCGCAAGAGTTCGAACACACATTGAATCACTTCTCGTCACGTAAGTAAGCGAAACTCTAAGCAGCGTTGAGAGCGCAAGGGCGCGGCTGCGCGCGCACGGCGAGTTCCTCAATAGAACTTCATCTGGAACATGCGGCCGGTCTCGCGTTTTCTCCTTGACAGCTTAGGACAGTTGACACTATACTCCTGATGAGCTTAGGAGTGCAAATGGCGGAAAACGGCCCGCAACCGGCCTTGCTGAAATGCTTCGGCTATGTACGAGCTCTTGCGTCTAAGGTTTTTCGCCGACATCAGGTCGAAGATGACATCGCAGAAGAGCTGCACTCGCATATCCAGCACCGCGCCGACGATCTGGTACAACGTTGCGGGCTGGATCGGGCGGCAGCAGAGCGCCGTGCCCGCATTGAATTCGGCGGCCATGCGCGTTTTAAGGAAGAGTGCCGCGAGGCATAGGCGGCAATTTCCTGGAAACTTTAATAAGCGACGCGCGCTTCAGCCTGCGCGTATTGCGTAAGTCTCCCGGATTCAGCATCGCTGCTGTTGTGACGCTGGCTTTGGCGATCGCCGCAAACGCCGTTGTTTTTGGTGTTTTGAATGGTCTGATTCTACGGCCGCTGAGTGTACCTCAAGCAGAGGGCCTCTGGGGAACGCAGTACGGGGTGGATACCGGATTCCAGTCGTATCCTAACTATCTCGACCTGCGTGACCGCAACCGTAGTTTCGAAGCGCTGGCGGCATTCAAGTTCGCCTTCGCCGGGCTGGATACCGGAGATGATCCGTCTCTCTGCGGTGGCTATGCGACCACCGGGAACTATTTCGACGTGCTCAGAGTTCAGCCATATCTCGGCCGCTTCTTTCACAGCTCCGATGAGCACGGCCCTAATAGTGCGCCGTATCTGGTCCTGACATATGCGTACTGGCAGGTGCATTTTCAAGCTGATCGCACTGTGGTGGGCCGCAAAGTTCAACTCAACAAACATCCTTTTACGATCCTGGGTGTAGCGCCGCCGACCGTTCCCGGGAAATCGCTTTGCGGCTCGCGCTCGGTTCAAGCCGCCAACGCATTTTGCGTGGGCTCCTTACCGAAGCGGTGCTGATTTCGCTGATCGGAGGCGCCATCGGACTCGTGGGCAGCATCGCTCTGTTGCAGCGGCTGAGTGCGTGGCGACCCTTCCCGGGTGTCGGCTTTGACTTACCTGTGAGCCCCGACGTGAGGGTTTATGCAGTCGCTTCAGTCCTGGCCTTAGTGAGCGGATTCCTCTTTGGAATTGTTCCCGTGCGTCAAGTATTCCGGACCGATCCATATCAGATCGTCAAAGCGGGCTCTAGTCGCCGGGCCGGGCGGCGCATCACGGTCCGGGACCTGCTTCTTGCCGGGCAGATTGCGATTTGTGCGGTGCTGGTGACTTCCTCAATGGTTGCAGTGCGTGGATTGGTGCGTTTGCTGAACGGCAACTTCGGTTTTGAGCCGCGCAATACGATGCTCGTCGGTACAAACCTCGCCATGGCCGGTTATAGGGGTGAGCAAGTGCCCAGCATGCAAAAGCGGATCATCGCTGCCGTGCAAACGATTGCGGGCGTAGAGGGAGTGGGATTAGTGAACAATTATCCGCCCCTGGTCTACACTGCCGCGTTCACCGCGAACGTCTTCAAAGAAGAGACCGGGGATCTGAGGCCATCGAATGCCGCCGTCGCGCCATACGAGTATGAGATATCGCCTCACTACTTTCAGGCGGCCGGAACGACGTTACTGGCGGGCAGAGACTTCACCTGGCACGACGACAAAGACTCACCTGCCGTCGCGGTAGTGAATCGGGAGTCTGGCGCCGCGATGTTTGGCAAAGGAGCCAGCGCAGTGGGCCGTTACTTCAAGTTGCAGGATGAAAAGCGTGTTCGGCTTGTGGGTGTTGTCGAAGACGGAAAATACCTGAGCCTTACCGAAGATCAACGAGCGGCAATCTTTCTACCGTTCCTGCAATCGCCGGCGAGTTCGTCCTGCCTGGTGGTGCGATGGAATAGCTCGCCGGAAGCAGTAGCCGAGGAGTGAAGAGCAAGTTGCGTCAGCTGGACGCGAGTTTGCCCCTCGATATCGAGACATGGAACAGCAAGCTGAGCGTCGTATTCTTCCCGGCACGCGTGGCGACGATGTCACTCGGGGTGCTGGGAGTGATGGGCGCAATGCTTTCCATAACCGGCATTTTTGGTATGGCGGCCTATTCGGTCAGCAAGCGGCTGAAGGAGTTGGGAATTCGCGTGGCACTCGGTGCGAAGCGGAGGGAAGTGGTGCAAGCCGCGCTCGGACGCGCCTTTCGGCTGCTCGTGTTCGGATCGCTGGTGGGACTGTTGCTGGGAATCGCGGCAGGAAAGGTTTTGTCCGCAATCGTGTATGGGGCAACTTCCCGCGATGCCCTGGTCCTGGCCGCTGCTGTTCTAGCCATGATGCTATTGGGCTTGGTAGCGACGTGGATTCCAGCTCAACGCGCCTTGTCGCTTGATCCGTCGCGACTGTTGCGCGAGGAATGAAACGCGGCGATCGAAATCGGGCAGGATCAAAGATCCAGAATGATCCAGGCTGGAGCGTGGTCGCTGGCGTTTTCCTCGCCGCGCACCCATCGGTCGATCCCGCCGTCAACGAGCCGCTCCGCGATGTTCGGTGAGAGCAGGAAATGATCGAGCCGCATGCCCTTATCGGCGGGCCAGCGATTGCGTTTGTAATCCCAGAACGTCCAAAGCGGTCCGTCTGGATGCAATTTCCGCAGAGCATCCGTCCAGCCTTGATTTAGCAGCCGTGCGAAGGCCTGCCGGCTCTCGGGTTGGATCAACGCATTGTCATCTAACGATCTGGTCGGATAAATGTCGTACACCGTCGGAACGACGTTGTAATCGCCGGCCAGGACCACGGGCACAGCAGCCGCCATAAGCTCGGCGGCGTGTGCGATCAGACGTTCGAACCAGGCGAGTTTGTAATTGAACTTCGGGCCGGGCTGAGGATTGCCGTTCGGGAGGTAGATGGAAGCAATCAAGACTCCCTTCACGGCCGCTTCGATATAGCGTGCTTGCCGATCTTCCGAATCGCCAGGCAGGCTTGATCGGGTCAGTACCGGATCGTGGTCTCGCGCGAGGATGGCAACTCCATTCCAGGAGCGTTCGCCTTCCCAAACCGCGCCATAGCCCAGAGCTCGCAGCGCTTGCGCGGGGAATTGCCGCTGCTCGGCCTTGAGCTCCTGGAGGCAAACGATGTCCGGTTCGGTCCTGGCGAGCCAAGCCAAAAGGTTCTTCAGACGCTTATTGATGTCGTTGATGTTGAAGGTTACGATCTTCAAGGTTTGTGCGCGGCCTTCAATCTCCAATAGGAAAACGCATCGCCGATTGCTGTTCAGGCGTAAGCGATTCCCAAATCGCGCGCGGCATACAGCTCACTTCGCGGCTGTCGTCAAAATACCAAGGGCGCACATAGCGGATACTGACAAGCGCACGAGGGACATCAGTTTGGTTGGGTGAGCCTCTGTGCAACACCCATGGATGGCGAATCAGCACGTCACCGATTCCCAACGGGACCGGCTGAATGTCTGCTGGCGAGAATTCCACTCCGCCCGACGCCTCCTTGGGAGATTGTCGATGTGACCCTGGAACGAGTTCGATAGGACCTTTCTCGCACGTTATCGGAACCAATCCAAAGCTGACGACCAGAATGTACGGAGGTAATGGCAGGCCAGGAGTTTCGGGAAATAAAGGTCGTCGATAGTCGACGTGAAAATTCTGGTGGATAGAACCGGCGACCGGAACATCGCAACTCCATTGGTCAGCGACTATTCTGTCGTCCATCGCGCTGCGGACGACGCCGAGCACGTGCTCGTCAAAGAAGAATCTGGGATGAAAACATGGCGGTTCGAACGGCATCGGCAAGAAATGCCGGTGCGGACCGCGATTGGGCTCGTCGTGGTGAGCATCGAGATACCGGAGCAGAGTCGGCCAAAACTTCTCCCGGCAGGCTTCGATCAATGCCGGCGAAAATTGCCGACGCAGGACGCAATATCCTGCTTCCCGGAGTCTCCCGATGGCTTCGGTCGTCATGATCAGATTCAGGCAAATTCTTCACGACCACCGCTCGTACCCGCTCACGATACGGGCCACGCACGGCCATGCATGTCGAGAAATGCCCCGAATGGCTGATCCTGCTTTGGCTCCGCGCCAAAGCGCAGCACGTTCCCATCGGGATCTTCCATTTGCATCTCGTACGCCCAGGGATAGTTCGTGGGTGGATTGCGGATCTTGGCTCCGCGCTCCCGATATTCTGCTGCCAGAGCATCCGTGTCGGTTACGCCAATCCAGGTCCAGGTGCCCGGATGCCCCTGATCGTCCTGACACAAAAAGATGTGGCATCGGCCGCGGGAGACCGAAGCGAATCCCGGACCGCCCTGCCAATCGACCTTGAAGCCGAGCGCATTCACGTAATATTCGATGCTGGCCTTGACACTCGTCACGCAGAATATGGGAGTGGCCGGGTCGAATACGTTGAAGAGCGGATGGGTTACCTGAGTTGTCGACATTGTTTTCTGAGAACCGGGCGCCACTCGTGGAAGGGTTGCGTCGCGAAAGGCGGTCCGGACGAGTATTGTAATACGTTCGAGACACCGTGCGCCGGTTGCATCGCCGCCGAGTGATATACAAGCAGAGGAATAGCAATGGACGCGCTTGTTACAAAAAATTTCCTTCTCGCCTTGTTATTGTTTGGCAGCTCTCCTACAAGTCGGGCGGCATCGGTCATCACCACGCGCCTGGATGACCCCAAAGCGGTTTATTTGACGCCCGAATTTGGGGTACATGGCGACGGAAACGCCGATGATAGTGCCGCTATACAAGCGGCGATCGACAAGGCTGAGGGCAATGCGCACGAGGGAATTGTCTTTGTGCCCTCGGGCCGCTACCGCCTGACGCGTACTGTATATGTCTGGCCGGGCGTGCGCATCTTTGGCTACGGCGCAACGCGGCCGGTCTTCGTGCTGGCGGACAACACGCCGGGTTTTCAGAAAGGCCTGGGCGTGATGGTGATCTTCACAGGCGCGCGTCCCGGGGGTGCGCGCACCGCGCTCGGCCGCGTTCCGTTTCCTCCACCGGGCAGCGTGCCACCCAATGACGCGATCGCCGATGCCAATTCCGCCACGTTCTATTCGGCATTGAGCAACATCGATTTCGAAATTGGCGAAGGCAATCCAGCGGCGGTCTGCATCCGCTTTCACGTCGCCCAACATGCGTTTCTCAGTCACATGGATTTCCATATCGGCTCCGGTCTTGCCGCACTCATGCAGATCGGCAATGAGGCCGAGGATCTGCACTTCTATGGCGGACGTTACGGGATTCTGACAGAAAAGACTTCGCCCGCCTGGCAGTTCACATTGATCGACTCGATTTTTGAAGGTCAACGGGATGCGGCCATCCGTGAACATGAGGCAGGACTCACTCTGATTCGCGATACGTTCCGAAGCGTACCGACCGCGATCGATATCGATCCGCACTATTCCGATGAGCTGTGGGTTAAAGATAGCCGCTTCGAGAATCTCTCCGGCCCCGCCGTAATCATCAGCAACGAGAATAGTCCTCTCACCGAGATTGGCTTCGACAATGCCGTATTAAAGGATGTGCCCACGTTCGCGCTGTTCCGGGAAAGTGGCAAGAAGGTATCGAACAAGAGCGCGGTGTACCGCATCAGAAATTTCAGTTACGGGCTGATCGTGCCAGGCGAGGGCAGGATGGGTTCCATCGGCATGCAGTATGACCCGACACCGCTGAGCGCCCTGTCCGCAGTGCCGCCAGCGGCCATTCCGGCGTTGCCACCATCCGAAGACTGGGTAAACGTGCACACGCTCGGAGCGGCAGGAGACGGTGCAGCTGACGACACCGCTGCTATTCAAAAAGC
The DNA here is from genome assembly GCA_963842195.1 of uncultured Acidobacteriaceae bacterium. Lineage (GTDB taxonomy): Bacteria > Acidobacteriota > Terriglobia > Bryobacterales > Bryobacteraceae > Bog-105. The sequence continues at coordinate 605,318 of CAWJFN010000007.1, read as the reverse complement.
AATCGCCACGCATCGGGTGTTGTATTTTCCCAGCGGCCATTACCTTGTACGCGATACGCTCGCACTAAAGCCGGACACGGTGCTGATCGGGCTGCATCCTACGCTCACGCAGTTCGACCTTCCCGATGGCACGCCGGGCTATCAGGGCGTGGGCGCGCCGCACGCCGTGATCTCTGCGCCGGCAGGCGGGTCGAATATCCTCAGCGGGTTCGGCGTCTTAACAGGAGGCATCAACCCGCGCGCCGTGGGTGTGCTGTGGCGAGCCGGTGCGGGTTCGTTGATCGACGATGTGCGTTTTTTAGGCGGTCATGGCAGCGGCACCAATCCGTATAACAACAATCACACCGCAGATTCCGATCTGCACAAGCGGTGGGACGGGCAATATCCCAGCCTTTGGGTGACACAAGGCGGTGGTGGCACGTTCGCCGACATCTGGACTCCCGATACTTTTGCCCAGGCGGGTTTCTATGTTTCCGATACCAAAACCCCGGGCCATGTCTATGAGCTTTCGAACGAACACCATATACGCAACGAGATCAAGTTCGATCACGTGGAGAACTGGGACCTCAACGCACCGCAGACGGAGGAGGAGGCAGGCGAGAGTCCCGACGCCTTGTCACTGGAATTTGACTGGTCGAAAAACATCACGGTCGCGAATTACCACGGTTATCGCGTAACCCGATCACGCGCACCCTTTCCGGCTGCGATTCGTCTTTATCACTCCGGGGACATTCATTTTCGCAATGTGCACATCAATGCTGAGAGCGGGTATGCCACGTGCGACGAGAACGGCTGCGGCACGTTCCTGCGAGTCAGCAAGTTCCCCTACGAGGATGCAATTCAGGACATGACTCATCATCTCGAGGTGCGTGAACGGGAATTTGCGGTGCTCGACGTTCCCGCGGAACCGCCGGTGCCTGCACGCGCCGATGCCTCTGCCGTGCTGGCATCAGGCGCGCGCGTGAAAAAGCTGGAGGACGGCTTTTATTCCATCTCCGGTGCGGCCGTGGACGCGTCCGGCAAACTGTATTTCGTCGATCACCATGAACAGCGCATCTACGGGTGGTCACAGGCCGAGGGGCTCACCATCGAGCGCGACAATCCGCTCGATCCTGTGAACCTGGCCTTCGACAAAGCAGGAGATCTGGTCGTGCTCTCCTCCGCAGGTCCTGAGGGAACCGTTTATTGTTTCCGTCCTGGATCGCCCGAAGATCAGATTACGGTGCTTCAGCCGCAGGAGACGAAACCGCGTCCGGATGCGCTGGCCGTGCTGCCGGTTAATTACTGGAACAATGGCGAATTCAAAGACCAGCTCAACGTTGAAACCCTTACTTACACGACGCTGGCGGAGATGTTCGCTCACGATGTTTCCACACCGAAGCCAAGGCAGTACGTCTCGCGCGACGGCAGTGTTTTCCTGCCGGCAGGCCGCGTTTTTCAGCAGGGGCCGTCCGACTCTACAGGATGGCGCTTTTCCGACAATCTGGATACGTATGGCTTTATCAGCGCCCCTCCCGGCCAACGAATCTATGTGAGCAGCGCATCAGAAGATGCCACTTACAGCGGGTTAGTCGGGCTCGACGGCACGCTGACCGATCTCCGGCATTTTGCGGATCGCGGCGGTGAGAGCATCGCCGTCGATGGCAGCGGGAATGTCTACGTTGCAAACGGGCAGATTTTTGTTTACAACCCCGCGGGCCGGCAGATCGGAGAGATCGACGTGCCTGAGCGTCCCATCGATATTGTTTTCCGTGGTCCCGCCGGCCGAACTCTGTTCATTCTTGCCCATCATGCGCTGTTTGCAGCCGAAGTACGCGCTTCAAAATAGCGGCTCGGCGAATCTTCCAATGCTATGGTGCCTTGGAGGTCTGGGCCGACTGCGCTTCAACCGAGACATCGGAAAAGAGGACCGTCTCCGACTTGTCTGCCTGATGTGCGCAGACCGCAAGCCCTACCAGTACCGGGTCGTGGAACGAAACCTCCGTATTTGCGATCTTCTTCGGCTCGACTGCATCCTTGCCGACGTACATGTAAATTTTCACACCGCTACGGACCAGCTTGACTGTGAATGTCCCCGGACCATCGAAAGGCAGATTGAACGTGTTGGTATCTTCGCCCTGGCTGCTGCGCCACTGAAGCGCCGGCATACCGTTGCCATGGACCACAACGTCCGCATAGGCGGCGTCGGTTTCGAGAGACTGGCGAACCATGATGCCAGCTTTTCGGTGCTCAGATCCTTGACCGAGGAACCGCAGCGTGGCACTGACGGTGAAGTTGCCGGTCATCTCTCGCCACACGTATTGAAACTGATCCTGTTTGGCCCAGATATTCATTCCGGAGCCGGTGATGCGGTATTGTCCAGTCGAAAACTCGGCAGAGCCTTTGATGGCAGGATTGCCGACATCGCCGGAGTTGCTAAACAGCCCGAGCTTTCCGTCCTGAGCAAAAAGCGGCGCAGACAGCAGCCAGACAAACAACAGCGGACGCATGGTAGACAGCATGTAATTCCTCAGTTCGTGTTATTGCCGTGTCGCGGCTGGTGTCGGCAGTTGCTCCACCGAAACATCCGAAAACAAAACGGTGTTGGTCGCCTCTTGAGTATGGGAGCTAACTCCGAGTCCGACCAATATGGGGCTGCCTAACGAGGTCATCGTCTGGCCCAATTCCCGCAAGGGCGCATCGTCCTTGGCGATCCAGACAGTGATGGTGCCGCCTTGGCGAGCCAACTCCAGCTTCCATGTCCCCGGACCTTCAATCGGAAAATCAACTGTGTTGGTGTTTCCGGCTTTGGTATTGCGGAATTGAACCGCCGGAGTACCGTCGCCGTGAATCGCGAGCTGGACAAATGGCGAATCGGTATCAAGACTCTTGCGGAGCATGATAACTGCTTTGCGATGTCCGATTCCGGCGGTTAGGAATTTCGCCGTGGCGGTAACGGAAAAGTTACCTGACATTTCCCGCCAAACGTAGTGAAACTCATCCGCTTTACCCCAGATATCGGAGCCTGAGCCCGTGATCTTATATTGCCCGGTAGAGGCGTCAAACTCCGCGGCACCTTTTATGGGAGGAGCACCGACGTCGTCAGAATTTGTGAAGCTGCCGAAATGTCCGCTCTGGGCAAAAGCCGAAGCAGCCAGTAAGCAACTGAAGAACAGTTCACGCACGTCAGGAATTGTATCTGACGAAGTCTGCGCTCCGTGTTTGCGCGGTTCTCAATACCCTGAGCTTGCTTACTTGTTCGTCATGTAGCGCAAGCGCGTCAGGAAATCGCGATGCGTATCGTGATCGACCATCGACAGAAATGCAGTGCCAAGCGTTGGGTTCTTGTCGAAGGCGTCGTCAAACGCCTTACTCGCTTTGTCGAACGCCGCCGTGTCCGCGGTTGTGAACACGAATGTGACGCGACCCATTTTTCCGGTGTGGAAGTCCTCGGTATCGATGCTGTATGACGTCACAGCGCCATCTTGCATCAACTTTTCACAAACCGGCACAAGTTCGCTCTTCAGAAGATCGGTGTAGGCTCGCATTTGGCCCGGTTTGACATCCCATTGATCGCCGGCGAGGTAGCCGTTTTCCGATTTGCCTGGATGCTGATTGTACATTCGGCTAACCAGCATGTAGTCCCAATGCTTGGCGGCGCCCTGCACCGGCGCGCTCGTGCTGCCCGGCTGCGCATACACCGCCTCCAGCGCCTTCAGCAGGTTGCCTTCGGATGAGGCGGAGAACCACGTGCCGTGCGTCGGCGTACCTTCCTGATGGAGGAGATTCGTAAAGGCGCCGTAGCTTGTCAGAGTGCCGTCAGCGACTAATTTGTCCATTAACGGCTTATCCTGGTCATCCAGCTTGACCATATCGGCCCATTGCGCCCTGGGTACGGCCCACTCGGAAAGGTAAGTGAACTGAGGTGGCTTATTTTGGTCAGTATTTTGCGCTTGTGCCGGAATGACGGCAAGAGCAAGAAAGAGCGAGAAAGTAATACATCGAATCGGTCGATTCTTCATAAAATCCTCCGGTGACGGTTGAGCGAAGCTTGCTTCGCGGGAGCGATGCAATCCGGCAAGAATTATATAGGTCCGAAGACTGTATATGCAAATTTACTAGTTTCCGGTACTATCTCCCTCGGTACTCAACCGACCTGCTGCTTAGCGGCACAGCTGCAGATGCCGAACCAAATCGCGAGGAGCGAGACCGAACAAGGGCGCACCGTTGCATACCAGCGCGCTGAACGTCATTGAAGCGAAGCTGCCGCCGCCAGATCTGCGTGAGTTCGCGCGGCCTCCAGTTCGCTTGCATGACGGTGCCGGCACAGTGATCGGGACCGAGCAGGAGATGGCCGATCTCATGGGCAATGACGTACCCAAGGAGATCGTGCCAGCTAACGAACCCCGCAACGGTAGCCGCACGCCGGATCTCGTTATACCAGATCCAGGCGTAGACGCCCGTTCCATTCCGCGGGCCCACTGCGTTACCGAGCGTCTCGCCTTTGAGGTGGCCTTGAGTTGTCAAAGGACGGAACAATTTGACCATAATTACAACTTCATTAGGCAGCAAAGGCGCTTCGCATGCGTATTCTTGCGAACAGTCGATCCATTTGACCGTGATTCCGCCCGTCGCAAGCGCAAAGCTCGCTTGATCCTCCGCTGAGTGGAGCACGTTTCGAGGAATGCCTGCCTCGGCAAACACTCGTGCAGAGACCTGTCCTATAGCTGAGTGGGCATGAAATGTGAAGAAGAGTGCCGCGACAAACCGTCTCATGCCCGGGGAGGGCGAGAAAACGGTTCAGCGCACACCAGCGGCGTGCAAACAATTTCTAAAGACGGCCCGACGAGCTAACGGAAGTTCTCGATCAGCATGATGTCGGCGTTCGTCTTCGCGCCTTCGACATACAGGAGGAAACGGCCATCGGGCGAAACCGTCAACCCCATTTCTCCTTGCCGGTTGAGGTTCGCTACCCACAGGGTGCGGTCGGATGCGAAGCTAAGGTATTGAATGGATGGTCTACGTCCAGGTTCCGGCTGCGCAACGTAATAAAGTCCTTGGCGGGTTACGGCGAAGCTCCAGCCCACAATGGCAGGCGCGATCTGTTGTTCAGTGCTAGTATCCAAGGGCATACGCCATAGCCCCTGATCGCCGCCGCTGTCTTTCGTAAAGTACAGAGTTTTTCCGTCCATCGCCTCCCACGCCTCGTAGCCGCCGTTGCTGGTTACCTGGATGGATTTACCGCCTTGCGATGGAATTTTCCAGATTTCGGACCGGCCCGTCTCCGTGCCGGCGAAGTAAATCCATTTACCGTCACGCGACCAGGTGGGGACGTTGTGGGTCGCCGAATCAGTAGTCAGGCGCTTCGGTGTTCCGCCGGTTGCAGGGATGATGTACACCTGCCACTGCCCCATAGAATCCGAATCGAAGGTCAGGAATTTGCCATCGGGTGACCAGCGCGGCGAACCTTCATACATCTCGGTGTTCACAGGCAGCGGAAAAGCGTTCGAGCCGTCCGCTTCCGAGATCCAGATGCGTTCGTCTCCGGTACGGGAAGTCTCGAAAGCCACGTGCTTGCCGTCGGGGGAATACTGGGGATTGAAGTCACCGCCGGTGGATAAAGCGAAGGGCATCGAATCACCGGTTGCGCGGCCCTCACCCAGCAGCTGCAGGCGGTGAATTTCCCAAGTGTTGTTGTCAAAGCGCACATACGCGAGTTTGTCCCCCAAACGCGACAATACCGGATTGCGTCCTTCCAGGGAAACGGACTGCGGTGCTCGACCGCCCGAAACCGGCACACGCCAGATGCGGCCGTCGGAGAAAACCACTTCGCGACCGTCCGGCATCCACGCCGGATCGAGAGCGAACGGTGAGGGATTAAAGCTCTGTTGCGTCAATCGGCGGGGTGCTCCGCGGGGTTGGAGATCATCCCGTAAGGCGAGTACCCAGATGTCAAGCATCTGCGCCCCCGGCATACGGGCAAATGCGATGGCGCGGCCGTCGGGAGACACTGCCGGGCACTCATCCGGGACCGCTTTGTTCGGAGGAGCCGTCAAGGCCCGTTTTCCACCATCTTCGATTCCGAGCAGCTCCAGTCCTCTGATCACGACATGCTTCCCATCCGGAAACCACGAAAACACACTGCAGCCATAGAAGGCACACTCGGGAACCGTCGCCGTCAACGTGGAGATAACGCGCTCGTGGCCGCCCAGGGCAGGAATCGTTACGAAAGTTCCGTTATCATGATTAGCCCGGACGAAGCCGATGGAGCGTCCGTCCGGCGAGAATGCCGGACTTAAGTCGTTTTCGGTGCCCGTGGTTAGGCGGAGAGCGGTTGCGGATCCGACTTGCTTGACGTAGATGCTGTAGTTCTTCTCCTCTTGTCCATTCCAGGAGAACGCAATTTCGTTCCCATCGGGCGAGAAGCTCGGATGGAATTCCGAGCCTGGATAACTAGTAAACTGCAGGATGTGCGGCGCTAGGACGGGTTTTCTTTTGCCTGGCCAGAACGTAAATAGCAATCCGCATAGGGCCAGGGCGGATAATCCGATTGCCATCATCGGCCAGCGCCGACGATAGCCGAAGGAGCGACGCGGCGTCGGCCGTTTAAGATGCGATCTGATGTCCTCCAGCGCGAGTTTCACCTCGGCCATATCGGCATAGCGGTCATCGCGATTTTTTCGGAGACACCGGGCCACCACTTCGCGCAACGATCGCGGCACAGATGCGGGAAGCTCCGGTGGTTCCCTGGTCACGATCGAGACCAGGGTGGAAACACCGGGGCCGCTCCGGAACGGCCGCCGCCCGGTCAGCATTTCGTAGAGCACCGATCCGAAACTGAACATGTCCGAACGTGCATCGAGAGGCTGCCCTTCAGCCTGTTCCGGCGACATATAGTCGGCGGTGCCGACGATCATGCCAAGGCTGGTAATTGAGTCGCCCGTGAGCTCCTCGTCTCGAAGACTCGGCAGCTTCGCAACCCCGAAATCGAGCACCTTCACGACACCTTCGGCTGTGATCATCACATTTCCGGGTTTTAGATCGCGATGGACGATTCCCGCAGCGTGCGCCCTTTCTAAAGCCGCGGCAATCTGAATGGCGATGCCGAGCGCTTCCTGCAGTGAAAGCCCACCGGGTGGAATCAAAGCCGACAACGTTTTGCCCACCACATACTCCATCGCGATGAACGGTACGCCATGTGCTTCGCCAGTGTCGTAAATCGTAATGATGTTGGGATGGCTCAGGACTGAAGCCGCTTGTGCCTCGTGAGTGAAGCGGCGTCTCTGGTCGGCATCTGCCAAGCGGAGAGAACGGAGAACCTTGATGGCGATGTCACGGCGGAGGCGAGAATCGCGAGCCCGGTAGACCTCGCCCATTCCGCCGCGTCCAATAATCTCGACGATTTCGAAACGGTCGATTTTCTGGCCCGCACTCAGGAGTGGAGCCGCATCGCGATTCCCTGGCAAAGGGCCGCCCTCGAGAAAGGAATCGGCTGATACCGCGTGAGCAAGAAGCGATTCAACCTCAACACGAACCTCTGCATCATCGGGGCACGCCTGTAGCAAAAAGCCGGCGCGATGCTGGGGCGGCTTCTCCAGTGCGGCCTGAAAAAGCTCTTGAACCCTAGCCCAGGAATCAGCCATTCTTCGCGTCCATGCGGCCGAGTTCGCGTTTGAGCCAAGCCTTCGCCAGCGCCCAATCGCGAACGACCGTGTTCGGATGCAAGTCGAGGACCTGTGCCACTTCTTCGACGGTCATGCCACCGAAATAGCGCAGTTCGACCACTCTGGCTTTCCGTGAATCTACGGCCTCAAGATGAGCGAGCGCTTCATCGACTGCTATCAACTCGGTCGAACGTTGAGGCGAAAAGTCCAGTGCTTCATCGAGCGATACGTGCGCGAGTCCGCCCCCACGTTTCCCGGAATTGAGACCGCGGGCATGGTCCACCAGGATGTGTCGCATGATTCCGGCTGCAAGAGAAAAAAATTGCGCGCGATTTTGCGAGGTAACTTCGGTTTGTTTGGCAAACCTGACATACGCCTCATTCACTAACGCGGTCGTCTGAAGCGTGTGTCCGAGCGGCTCACGCGTCATGAACCGATGCGCGATGCGCCGGAGCTCATAATCGACGAGGGGGATGAGCTCGTCCAGGCATTGGCGGTCTCCGAGTCTCCACCTTCGCAGCAGCTCAGTCGCCGGTATGTCTTGGGCCTCCACCGTGATTCCGCCCTGCGAGTGAGTGTAGCTCAAACCAGCCGCGGGGTTCTCCACCGACTTACTTAGGGTTGCAAGGGGCGCATGTCCTCAGGAGTATCCTCGGCCGTATCTGATATTGGGCGAGGGCGAACCGCCTTTGACTGCGGTGCTGGCGCCGCAACCGGAGCCGGAGGCGGTTTGAGCGGCCGCAGCAATCGCGCAATACCCCGAGAATCGCGCATCCAATGCCGTACGATCAGTTCGATCTTGGTAGTGTCTCCCGACACCGGAACCTCTACCGTTCCGGTATTTCGGTCCTGCGGGGGCAGCAAGACCGGCTCACCATCGTCCACCCGCATGGCGGCGTATATGGCATCGCGAGTTTGCTCAGGCGGCCAGGATACCGTCATCTTCGTGCCGTGATCTCGCAAGGTCAATGGGATCACCGGCGCTGGCAATTGCAGATAGCCCCAATATCCGACCGCGCAACCGAGTAAGGCGGCAACAAACAGAATGAACGCGAACTGGATCTTGGAACTCGGATTGGGCTGGGCAGGGCGCTCGGCCCGGCGCTGTCCGGACCACAGCTGCAATTCCTTTGTCGGAGGTGTCGCAGCGGGTGCCGGCAAAACGGACGCGGCCTCGCTGCTTCGCAATTCGTACACCTCGCCTGAACTTCGTGCTGCGCTGATGGGCGATATCGGCACCGGCCTGGATTTTTCGAAGGTCCGCAGTGCGGTTACTGCTTCGGAATCAAATTCCACTGGCGGCGGCGGAGGTTCGGGTGCTACGTCCGGCGCGCTCTCTTCTTCCACCGCCTTTCGCACTACCTCCGCGATCTTACGGTCAGCGACTGCCGGCGGGGCCTGCAAATCGGCTCCTTCCCGAGTGCTGCGACCAGGCAACGGCAGGATCACCGCATCGTGCGTACCATCGCGCCGAATCTGGCCTCGGGCGTCGCGCATTAAGAATGCGAACCGCGTTGGCTTAAATTTTTCGGGTTTTATAAGCAGTGTGAGCCGTTCGGGGCCGGGAAACACCTGCTGAAAAATGACCGCCTCCCGTTCGTTCATTACCAGCTCACTACGCGTGTGAGCGATGAACCAGCCGACAACTTCTGCTCCTTTTAGCTCAGGGTCGCGATTCGCCGCCTCCACCTGATCGACAAGCATCTCCAGATCCCGATCCGAGAGGCTGAAGGAGGGCCCGGATGCGTGCTCACACTCAATTTTCTGGAAGGCATCGATCTGGATCGTCTTTTCCTCGACCTTGCCGATCAGCAAGCCGCCCGTTTCTACCCCGCCGTAAGGTATGCGGCGGTATCCTTCGTTCACTACAAAGTCGATCTCGTGCATCACCGGCAAGGAATACCGGACTTGTAACGCTGTTTCGGGATTCGTCCAGACAGCGTAATCGGCAGGCGGCTCGCGTTTGGTCATGAGAGTTGAGTGGCCGCCATAGCCGAAGGCCGCAGCGACACTGTACCTGTCTCATCGGATTCTCCGGCGTCTTCCTGTAGAGAGTAGAAGTAGGTTACTGCGCCCATAGCAAGAATTAATAGAACGATTGCGGTTAGCCAGCGCGCCGAGCGCAGCGTCCATAGCGAATCGGCCGATACAACCGCCGCCGTGTAGGCCACGATCGCGCTTGCCAGAAGAATGCTGAAGCCCAGCTTCCAGCCCCAGTGCATCAGATCGAGCGCGGCCTGCCCTCCAATTTCAGACCACGCTGTGAAAATCGCAAGTTCCGCAATAAGGAATTCGAAAGCGTAAACCAGGCGCAGCAGCTTGGATGTCATACGTGCAGGTTCTTGAGCTTCCTTATACGCCGCAACGCCAGTAAAACGGCTGTGCGCAGCCACGCAAAGCGCATCGCGAGCGGTCCTTCGCGCTTACTCATTCTACGATGGAAGTGTACGTCTCGACCTGTAACTCAGGTCGCATTTGCGCCGCCTCTGGCGGTGGTTTCTTTACCCTGGAGTTCGCTGACCCATCATGAAAGCTTCCCTCGACGGCATTGACCTTCACCTCGCGCATCCCGATGAACTGGCAGTGAGGTGGGTCGGGCAGGAAGAGGCTATGCGCCAGCTTATGGCTGCCTGGTTGGTAATAGACGAACGGGATGTTCCCATGAACCCGCGGCTGCTGGGAAAACCTGGCGTTGGTAAAACCACCATGGCGTACGCGGCAGGAAAGCGGCTTGGGCGCGAGGTCTATATTCTGCAGGCGACCGTGGATACGCGGCCCGAAGATCTGCTGATCACCCCCGTGATTGAAGGCACATCGCAGTTAAAGTATGTCGCTTCGCCTCTGGTAACAGCGATGATTCGCGGCGGCGTGGCGATTCTCGATGAGGGCAACCGCATGAGCGAGAAGAGCTGGGCAAGCCTCGCTCCGCTGCTGGATAACCGCCGCTACGTGGAATCGATCGTGGCCGGCATCAAAATCAAGGCACATCCACAGTTCCGGCTGGTGGCGACCATGAACGACGACTCGTCCACCTTCGATCTTCCCGAGTACATTCACTCGCGCCTGCAGCCGCAGATTTTGATCGACTTCCCGGAGCGCGAGGAAGAGCTCGCCATTCTCAAAGAGAATCTCCCGTTTTCGCCCGATGAGGTGCTGCAGTATGTCACCGATTTCTTGCAACAGGCGCATGCGGCCGACGAAAGTTACACCGTGCGCGATGGCGTCAACGTCGCGCGCTATGCACTGAAGCTGAAGGAGGAGACCGGGCATCCTGCGCGAGCCCTTCTCACCGGCTCGGTGCGAGCCATTCTTGGCGAAGAGGCACTGCGCTACGCGCTTCGCACGCAAAGGGCATGATCCAGGAACCGAGTTCGGCGGGCACACTCGTTCGCGGCAATCTGACCTATCTGCCTGTAGTACCCGGGCGCCTGGAGTTTGCCGCGCGCGTCCGCCGTTACATTCTGGAGCACAGACCGGATGTAGTCGCGGTCGAGTTGCCTTCCTCGCTTGAAGACGAGTACGCCCAAGCTCTCGCGCGCATGCCGCGAATGTCGGTAATTGTACTTCCTGATGAAGACGAGGAGAGCGCCACCTACATTCCGGTAGAACCCGGCGATCCATTCGTCGAGGCGCTGCGCAGCGCTCGCGACATCGACGCCCAGGTGCTGTTCCTGGAGCCTGCATCCGCGGAAAAACCACACCTCACGGATTCGTACCCGGAGCCATACTCGGTCGAACTGATCGGCATGCGGAGCTATGTGGAAGCCTATCGCGTGCATCCTCAGCCGCGCACGTCCGAAATGGAAGCGCATTCGTCTGCCATGGCTTGGAAACTCCAAGGGGCCGATCCGCTTGCCTCCGTCCTGATTGTGGTATCGCTGAACCTGCTCGACCCGCTGCTCGATGCGATGGACGCGCCGCAAGATGAACCCGCACTGCCGGCCGCACGCCTATTCAGCCGCGGCGAGCTGTTCAATCTTCATCCCGATTGCCTCGCGCAAGTGAGCAGTGAGCCTCCTTACTTCCAAGAGCTGTATGAAAAAACGCGCAAATCGCAAGGCAGCGTAATCGCCATCGATCGGCCGCGTTCTCAACTAGCACTCCTTCGCGAAGCCGAGCGTGAATATGAAATCAATACCGGTGAGCGGATCGCGTCGTGGCAGCGCCGGTCCATCGCCAAGTTCACGCGCAATTTGGCGATGCTGGACAGCCGCCTTGTTCCCGGAGTCTATGATTTGACCCTGGGCGCGCGCTCTATCGTCGATGATAACTACGGCTGGGAAGTGTGGCAGATGGGAAACCGGCTCAGCGTTCAAAAGACGGAGGACCCGCCGCTCGAGACTCTGAACCTTTCAGGCGAAGATGTCTGGATCAAAACTCGCAAAATTCGCATCCGCCGCCGCCTGCCTCGCATGAAGCAGATGCTGAAACCGGCGCACCTGCAGCAGCACAAACGGGAAGGCTTCAAGGGCGAATGGGCCAGCCAAACGGACGGCAACTCCATCTGTTCCTATCCGCCGGAAGACCTGGTAATTGAAGATTACGGTCGATTTCTGAAGCGCTACGCCAAAGGCGTTGTATCGGAGGAGCGCGCCCGCGTCGAGCCTTTCACCACTTCCACCCTCGACGGCATCGACCTACGCGAGACCATTCGCAACTGGCACGAAGGCAAGCTTTTTGTACGTGAACTGGGCCGATTCTCCGGCGACATCGGTGCTGTCGTCGTTATCTTCGATGAAGATCGTCAGGACCGCTATACGTATCTGACCACCTGGCTCGGCGAGCATCAGAACGAATCGGATATGGCGTTCTATTCAACGCAACCGTTCGAGCATCTGGTGGGACCGGGGATCGGCCGCGCCGAGTACGGCGGCTTGCTGATGACTCTGCCGCCCCGCCGCATGTTCGACGTCTGGCACGACAGCGACTATGACATGGCCGAGACCAAAGCGGAGCGCCTGCTTATGGCCGCACTCGATTATTCGATGGAACGGAATGTGCTGTACGTGGCCGCCAAGCCGCCGCGCAGCATTCTGCGGCAGTTCGCCTCGCGCGTGAACCGGAAGATCATTTACATGCCGCTGGGTCAGTTGTCGCCGACCAAGCTGAAGAAGATTCGAGTCGTACACGTGCTCGATAGTCATCAGCGCCGCGCGCAAGCGAAGCAGTACGTTTGGTGAACTCTTGGGCCGCTGAGCGGCACACGAAAGAAGGGGGAGAATCTAAGGGAGGTTTCTATGGCCACAATCCTCGTCAACGGACAAAAGCGTGACGTGCAGGCGTCGGGCGACACGCCTCTGCTTTATGTACTGCGAAACGATCTTGAACTCACGGGACCGCAGTTCGGATGCGGACTTGCGCAGTGCGGTGCCTGCTCTGTCCTGCTGAACGGGAAGGAGGTGCGCTCCTGCATCACGCCGCTCTCAGCCGTCGGTGATAAGGAAGTAATCACCCTCGAGGGCCTTCCTGGGCGCTGGGCTAAACAACGCGGCCTCACAAAGGAGCAAGCCGCGAATACGCTCCACCCTGTTCAGGAAGCTTGGATCGCAGAGCAGACTCCGCAGTGCGGCTTTTGTCAGAACGGCATGATGATCAAAGCAACCGAACTGCTGGAAGGCACGCCGTCACCCACGTTAACTGAGATCAAAGAGGCGTTTACTTCTGGCGTTTCTCCCCATCTCTGCCGCTGCGGAACTTACACCGCGATCATGCAGGCCGTGCAGCGCGCCGCCACTCACATGACCAAGAGGAGCGAAATTCTATGAGTATCGTCGGCAACGAATCCCCGAAGCAGCTGATTAACGTATTCGGCGCATCGCTTTCGCGCCGCGGCTTTGTGACATCGGGCGGCGCGCTGCTGGTCGGGTTCGGCCTGCTTAAGGCCGACGCCCTACAAACACCTGCGCCTGCCGTTCACGGCAATTCGCTCGATGCCGCCCTCCCGCAGTCTTGGATCGAAATTCGTCCCGATAACACCATCGTGATGCGAGTCGGGAAACCCGACTTCGGGACAGGCACTGTGTTCACTGCTTATCGCCAGATTGTCGCCGAAGAGTTGAGCGTTCCGTTTGAAGCCATCACGAGTGTCATCTCCGGCGACACCGATCGCACGCCCGACGGCAGTGGCGCGTTTGACTTTCTCGGACGCGGCATGCCGAATATTCGGAAAGCCGCTGCGTACGTTCACCAGGCGCTACTCGACTTGGCGGCCGAACGCCTTAGCGTTCCCAAGGATCAACTCACCGTCAAAGACGGAACCGTTTCCGGCGGCGGCAAGAGCGTTTCCTATGGCGACCTCGTGAAGAATCAGAACCTGAAGCTCACGATTCCGGTCCAGGGCGAATTGGCAAGCATGTTCGGGTTGATGGTGGCCGGAGATCCTCCGCTCAAGCCAGTCAATCAGTACACCGTCATCGGCAAGTCATTCCCGAATTCCGTGACCGTCTCGAAGGTGACCGCGAAAGAAACTTGGGTGACCGATGTCCGGCTGCCCGGCATGTTGCATGCGCGCGTCGTGCACCCGAAGACGCTCGGGTCAAAACTGATCTCGGCCGGCCCCCTCGACAAGAGCCGCTTCCCGAATACGCAAGTCATTGTAAAGGGCAATCTGGTCGGTATCGTTGCTCCCACCGAGTGGGAAGCCATCCAAGCGGCGCAGCAAGTTGCGTCGGGTACCAAATGGTCCGACTGGAAGGGACTTCCGGGGAGCGACCGCCTATCGCAGTTCCTTAAGGAAGATGCGGATTGGAAATCGATACCGCCCAAGACGAGCGAGAAATCTGTCGGTGACGTTCCTGCCGGCCTTGCGCGATCGGCAAAGAAGCTCACGGCCAGCTACACACTACCGTTCTTTAAGCACGCCCCCATTGGACCCGCAGTGGCAGTCGGAGACGTTCGGTCCGACGGTAACGTGTTCGTCTACACTCACACGCAGAACCCGCAAGCGCTTCGCTCCGGCATCGCGCACATGCTCTCGACATCGGTTGATCACGTCGTTGTCCGTACTTTCGCCGGACCTGGTCACTATGGCAGGTCAAACGGGGGCAATGCCGGCGCCGAAGATGAAGCCGTCATTCTCTCCCAGGCGGTCGCAAAGCCCGTGCGCGTGCAATGGATGCGCCAGGACGATTTTCAATGGTCAACGCAATCTTCCGCGGCATTCTCCGATGTTCAAATCGGTCTCGATGCGCAAGGCAAAATCACCGCATTCGAGATCAATCACTACATGCCTGCCATGCAGGACGACCGCCTGGTTGGTGCGATTCTCGCCGCCCTGCCTACCATTCCCGCACCCGACGACAAGGGAAGTTTGTTCGGGATCGCGAACGATGCGCACGACCCCTGGATTTATGAAGGCACGCCCGCTGTGCTCGAACGCGCCTACGGAACCGGACAACTCGGGAAGAAGTCGTCGCCGATAGCTGTCGGTATGCGCGACCACAGCATGCGCACGCCCGGTCAGTATCAGCAGAACTATCCGCGCGAGCTAGCCATGACAGAAGCCGCTCTGCTGGCTGGCGTGGACCCGATCGAGTTCCGGATCCGGCACGCTCGCGATAAACGGGCCATCGGTGTCCTCGAAGCCGTTCGCACAGCGTCAGAGTGGCAGCCGCGCAAAGAGCCTCCAAAGCTCGAGAACGGCGTCAAACGCGGCCAGGGCGTGTCGGCGATGTTCCGCGCCGGAAGTTACTGGGCTTGCGTCGCCAACATTGCCGTCAACATGACTAGCGGAGTCGTGAAAGTGGAAAAGATGACCGTCGCCGTGGACCCCGGGATCGTCATCAACCCCGATCAACTCAAGCGCCAGGTCGAAGGCGGCACCGTGATGGGCATGAGTATGGCGCTCTTTGAAGAGGTACACTTCGACGAAAGCGGAGTCACGACCAGCGACTGGCGCAACTATCCGATTGCGACCATGGCCGATATCCCGGAAATCAAAGTAGTTCTGATCAACCGGCCGGAGGTTGGCAAATACGGCCAGGGCTCCGAAGCCGCGAACGCGCTGGCTTCTTCCGTAATCGCCGGCGCTTTCCTGGACGCAACCGGGAAAGCTGCGCGCCGCATTCCTTTAAAACCCGATTACGTTCAATCGATTCTGAAAGTGTGAAGGGGGCGCCGTCATCTGGAAGCTATCGGGACGTTGAGAACGCCAGAAGCACGTTTCCGGGCATGCCGCCCCATTGGCCATAGCCGGAGTTCACGAAAATCATGCCATTCACGACAGCCGGGCCGGCGACGTCCTGTGAGCCGCCATGCGCGGCCTCACCGTTTACGGTGGGAAATTCTCGAGCCGTGTCGGTGTCCCATAGAACTTTGCCGGTCTCAGTAGAATAGGCGCGCAGGTGGCCATCAACCGAGCCCGAGAACACGACGCCGGGAATCACAGTAACGGCCGCGGATTGGGCGGGTGAACAATGTTTTTGTTCGGCTGCGCAGGGTGTTGCCGGCGCGCTCCAAATGATTTTGCCGGTTCCCGGATCAAGCGCGTAGAGTCCGCCTCCTTTTTTGGGATCGGCTACCAGCCGGTACCCGCCGGGCGATTTCGCATCCACAGCCACGCCCAGGCCCAGATCGGAGACCGCAACGTATACTTTGCTGTTATCCGAAGCCGAGCCCCACTGACTACCTCCGAGCGGCCCTCCTTTCCCCACGCGTGTCTGCCAGAGTATTTTTCGTTGGCCGTCGGGACCCTCCGCGTCAGGGTCGAGCGCGTGGGTTATACCCGACTTTTGCGCAATGACGAGCACGCGCTTACTAGGGCCGAGGTTGAGCAAGATCGGTGGTTGGCCGAAATCATGATCGCCGCCATGGAGCTCGGGGCAATTACCCGGAATGGGCATCCCGCAAGCGTTGTTATAGGCATCGTCCTTAGTAAATTGAACCGACCAGAGTAACTTGCCTGTCTTCAAATCCAGAGCAAGGACGGCATCGCTCGTATTAGTGGGCGGGTCCGAGTAGTTATCGCCCGTGGCGACATAGAGCGCGCCCAAGCGCTCGTCAATCGTCGGTGTGGACCACACGCCCGCTCCCGAAGGCCCGTTTTGCTGCGCGCCCGCGGCACTCTTGGCAGTGGGCTTGGCTGCTTCGGGAATGGTGAAGGTTTGCCACAGCCGCTCGCCCGTGGCGGCTTGCAGAGCCACGACGCTGCCGCGGAATGTGCAGCACTCATATTTAGGATCGCTGCCTAGCACCTCTTCGAAAGACGAGAATCCCTCGTAGACGACACCGTTGTGATAGCGCGGCGTAGCGGTAGCGATAGTGGCAAAATGATCCACCGGTCGAACTTTCCAGAGTAACTGGCCCGTTTGCGCGTTCACGGCGTACATAGTTGCGCCTGAATCGGCAAAGAAGACAGCGGGTGTGCCGCGCGCCTCACCGATGGCTGCGCCCCCTCGAATAGCCGAAGCGGCTCGAAACTCCCAGAATGCGCAGCCCGAGCTAGCGTCGAGCGCGTACAAGACTCCGGTACCGGCGCCGATGAACACATAGTCTCCCATCACTGCGGGCTGCGACCGCGCCTCGCTCACCGCACCCAGATTGAAGGCCCACTTGAGCTTCAGGCTGCCGAGATCAGCGGCGCTGAGGCCCGCGGCGGCCGCATCCTGAAAGCGTGAGTTAGTGATGCTTGTGCTCCATCCATTCCATCCACGTGCCGCTGGCCCCATGGAGAAGACCGGCCGGTTCTTGCAGGCGGGCGCTGGCGCATTGGCAGCGGCGGCGGGATGGTCTGCACGCTTCGGGCCAATGTAGCGGATCAGCGCAAACAGTTCCGCACTGGAAAGGCCGCCGGCCTGCGTCTTCATGACACCACGCGTAAGAGCTTGGTAAATGGCTGCGCCGCTCATCGCCCGGATGGTGTTGAGCGACGGAACACGTTCCGTCGGCGTGTTGTGGCAGGACGCGCAACGCTGCTGATAAATTGCAGCGCCATCCTGTCCCCGCAGTACCGAGGTTGCCAGGAATGCAAATAGACACACGTATCGCATGGGAGTTCCTTTCCAATTTCCACGCTGCCGGTTATTCACCGGTGCTAAATAAAGTCACGCTTTCGCGACTGAAAAAATAATGTGAGCGCCAGAATTACGGCAATCAACCCGAACTCGGAGAACAGAATCATCAGTGCGGCGGGGTTCCAAATGACCGTCGAACCCTTCCAATTGTCAGTAAGTGACGGGATGCGAGCAAGTAAATACCAAGCAAACCAATAGGAAGAGTTGCACACGAGACTGGCGGCCATCAGCCATCCCTCCGATTCGCCGACCAAGATCGCCGACGAGATGATGGAAAATCCGACCAAGGGAAGCGCCGTCAAAATCAGCAGGATGGGGACAATGCCATGCGGAATCGTGTGTCCTGTCTCTACGACGACCAGAGCCGAAATGAGCAGCGCGAGCCAGGGGGTCATGAACATCGCCCAGACGGCCACAATTTTTGCGATGGAAAATTGGAGCGAAGAAACCGGAAGGCTCATGATGAACGCGAGGGTTTGCTTCTTTCGCTCGTTCAGGATGGCTGTGCCCGGCAACATGCTGCCGAGGACAATCAGAGCCACAAAGAACCATACCGACCCGAATAGACGGGTAGTTTCGCCGCCAAAACGAACCAGGAACAGCGCGCCAATGCCAATGGCGATCGCGAGGGAAATCAGCCGGCGATTAAGCCGCCAGTCTTTGAGAATCAGACGACTGATCACGAAAGTGTTCATGCTTCCACCTCCTCGCGGCTGTGCTCTACGTTCGCGACGAAGATCTCTTCGAGCGTCATATTTTCAATGCGCTGAACGTGCGCGCCCCTGCTTTCATAGGCGCTGGCAAGGTCCGGCACAAACGCATTCGATGTCGCCACCGCTAAACTGCCTTCGCGCTGCACGCTGATAATTCCCGGCAGCGTAGGGACTTCGACTCCCCTGGGTATTTCCAGCCGCAGCCGCCGCCAGCGGTCGAGATAGAGCTCCTTATCCATGGAATCGATAATTCGGCCGCGGTCGATGAACGTTATGTGGTCCGAAATCTGTTCCACATCCTGCGTGTTGTGCGACGAGAACAGGATGCTGCGGCCTTCGTCCGCCATGACATTGGTCAACTCCCGCAGAACCTCGTGACGCGCCACCGGATCGAGACCCGTGGTCGGCTCGTCTAAAACCAGCAGCTTCGGTTTGCGCGCCAGCACCAACAGCAGTGTGGACTTGACGCGCTCGCCGTGCGACAGGCCTTTGATCTTCTGATCCGCGCGTAACCCAAAGCGCTTTAGCAGCAATTGCGCATAAGTGTCGTCCCAGTTCGGGTAAATCGAGCGGATGAAATTCATATGCCAGCCGAGCGTCATGGAATCGTACAGCCGCATGTCCTCGGATGCGAAACCGATGTCCCATTTCGCGGTCACCTGTTCGGCAGGCATATTGTGCCCGAGCACGCGCACTTCGCCGGAGTCCTGATGCACCAGGCCCATCAAAATGCGAATCGTGGTCGACTTGCCCGCGCCATTGGCTCCGATGAGCCCCACGATCTGTCCGGGTGGCAGTTTCAGGTCAATCTTGTCGAGCGTGAAATAGCGGTACTTTTTCGTCACTCCGCGCAGTTCTATTGCAAGATCTGCGGCCGCAACAACTGGGGCGAGGGCAAAATCTGGAGTGAATTTCGGGACGGCGTGTGTCATATGAGTTCCTTTTCCTCTTCCGCGATCCGGTCGCCGGCCTCGCGTAGCCGGTTCTGAAGCTGTTTCTGCGGCATGCGCATTTGCGCCGCAATGCGGGCAGCTTGGTCCAAGTGTTGTTGCAGTTCCTGTTCGCGCAGCCGCGCGCCGAGACCCGGCGTCGAAGAGACTCGCGAGCCCTTACCGTGCTGGGTGACGATCACACCCTCCCGTTCGAGTTCATAATAGGCGCGCTTGACGGTGATGACGCTTACTTGAAGATCGACGGCAAGCTGACGTATGGAGGGAATGGGCTGGCCTTCTGCCCAATCACCAACCGCAATCCGCTGTTTGATCTGCTCAATGATTTGGAGATAGATCGGACGCTTATCGGCTTGAGATAGGATGAGCGCCCCGGGCATCTGTGTATACTCAGTATACACATAAATTACAGCCCGTCAACTCCTTTACTAACCATTCCAGGTCAGTATCGTCGGGGAGACCCATGCTTACATTCACCTGTCTTCCACGTCGTGCCCGGGACACCCGGATATCACTCCGATGAACAGCGCAGCAGCACTCTGTTCCACTTTTATCCGTTGCGCAACGCTGACATGGGCTCGAGCTTCATCGCCCGTCTGGCGGGCACGTAGCAGGCGAGTAATGCAATTGCCCAAACTGTCAGAGAAACTAGGGCAAACGTCAGCATATCGGTTGGCTTTACGCCGAAAAGCATTCCAGACATTAGCCGCGTAAGCCCCAGAGCCGCTAGTACTCCGATTCCGATCCCAGCCAGCGCCATGCGTGCGCCATCGGCCAGTATCATGCGCAAAACCTGCAACCGTCCGGCTCCCAGAGCCATGCGCACGCCGATCTCCTGCGTCCGCTGTCCGACCAGATACGACAGCACGCCATAAATCCCGATGTTGGCCAAGAGCAACGCAAGCGCGGCGAATACTGCGAGCAGTGCCATGCTAAAACGCTTACTCGCAATAGATCTGAGAACGAGCTCCTTCATCGACGAGTTATCGAAAGCTTAGCGGATGCTCGCCGAAGATCTCGAAAAATCCGGCAGAAACCATTTCACCCTGTACGTGCTCCGGTCCACCCTCGCCTGAAAGCGTGAATCCCTTCGCTCGATAGGCAGCGATCGCCGAAAACGTGCGGTTCATCCGCTGCCAATCAACGAAGTTGGGGTAAGAAATGGATACGAAATTGGAGTTAGGGAATTTCTCAAATATGCAGATGATGCGACCGGGATTGCGATACGGCAAGGGATTGAGTAATACAGCGTTCACGACGGAAAAAATCGCCGTATTCGCGCCGATTCCGAGCGCCAGCGTCAGGATCGCGACCGCAGCGAACGAGGGCGATTTCTTCAGCGTGCGGAAGCCATAATAAAAATCCTGGCCCAGCGATTCGAGCCACGGAATCACTTTCGTATCGCGGCTCTCCTCGCGCGCTCGAACTTGGTTCCCGAACTTAAGCCTCGCCTGCCGCGCCGCTTCCGCCGGCTCCATTCCCGCTTCGGTAAACTCCACCGTCAGCGAAGTGATATGAAACTCCTGTTCCTCCGTAAGCTCCCGGTTAAGCCGCTCGGTGCGAAACAGATCGGCGAACCGCGACAGCAGTGACATACCCGCTCATGCCTCTCTCAGAACTCGTCCAATTGCGCTGGAAATCGTGCGCCAGCGGGTTTCTTCCTGGTCCAGTTCCTTGCTGCCGGTGCGGGTAATCTCGTACACTCGTGCGCGCCGGTTGTTGTCCGTGGTGACCCATTTGGCTTTAATCAGGCCGGCTTCTTCCATGCGATGCAAAGCGGGATAAAGCGATCCCTCCTCCAAGTTCAGAACGTCCTGCGACACCTGCTTTATGTGCGTCGCCAGGCCGTAGCCATGAAGCGGGCCTCGTCTCGCAAGAATTTTCAAAACGAGAAGCGGAATCGAACCTTGGAAGGAATCTTGACGGGCCATACCGAGATTACTGAGTAAGCAATCTGCCCTTATCATGACGATTGGTACGCGCAATGTCAAGCAACTCAGCACGGCCGGCGGATCTCGCCAATTATGACCGTCACAGGGAAACCTTATGATGCTCTAACCGGTGGCTTCCGAATGGCGGTTTTTCTCTTGTACCTGGGGCTTTAAACCGGGTTCTCGTAGACTGGCGGCCTGGCTTCGATGGCTGGCGTTGCCAATCTACGACAAGCCGACTCGCCGAGAAGTGAGCCTAGGTTCGTAATACTCTGCTGATCTCCGGCTCTCTTCACATCTCCAACTACCGCATGATTCTTCTCAGTTGTGGTTTGGTCGTGGCATTCCCGATGTCGAAAGAAGAGTCGCCGGCTGCGCGATCAAAACCAGCCGCCGGACGGCTCCAGGCCATTCAAGCGCAGATACGTGACGAGATTGCCGTAATGCAAGGCGTCATGACTGGAGAGCTGCGTCAAGATGAACATCTTGTTCGTTTTGTAACCCCAGAAGTCCGCCGGGTCATTGAGGTGCGCATCGGTGAACCCGGCGTACGCGCCATCGCAGTAGTCGAACGAGCTTTTGAGATACGCCATGATCTCGGTCTTCGAACTCTTGCCCGTAGCCGGGACGGGAGGTGCTACACCCTTGGCGTTTGAACACAAATAGTAGGATATGTCCGCCACATGAATCACGATCTCGGCGAACGAGCGAACGTCCTTCGTCGGTCGGTAACTGAACTTGGAGTCTGGCATTGTGTCCGCCGACTTCATGATCTTGTCCTGCATGTTGCTGCGAAAGATGGATATCGTCTTCGTCAGCGGATTCGGCCCCGTGGGCGGCTTGGGAAAGTCGGGCGAGATCTGAGCATTGGCCAAGGACGCGAAGACGCAGACAGATACCACGCCAACAGGAACCGTGAAGCGAGCAATAGATCGGAACATTTGAGAATCCTCCAACAGGCGGGCCATGCGAATCCCGAACAGCAAATCCTGCTAAACCGTTCGCATGGGCGCATTCCTATGGGCAGCTATTCTTCCGACCTTCTTCACTTTCAACTCGCTGCGTTGCCTGATGTTTAGCGGCTTGCCGACAGCGGGAACTGTCCACTAGGTGTCCACTTGCAGGAAAAATCGTCACGAAATCGGACAGCTATCTGGGTTCGATTTCGTTCGGCGGCCATGCGGCGCTAGTCCTCAACGCGCGCTTCCTGACAGCTTGAGATCGCCAAGTCCGTTAGCGAAACTCTTGATGGGCGCATCTCCGCTTGCCAAACTAGGAAAGTCCTGCTACTATCCTAGACAGGCTAGGAGTAAGCCAAATCCGCAGCGAAAGCGGCAAGCGACAGGCGGTTTACGGCGATGCGCACACTCGCGAACAAAACTTATTGTTTGTAATCGTTTTCATGCAATCTGGCCAGGGAGTTTGTCTGTGAAGAGATATCTACACATTTTTCTGCTGGTGATCTTGGCTCTTTGTGGCACACGTGCAAAGGCACAATCTGACGCGCAGCCTGACGCTCTTTTTCTGACCATCAAGTCGCTGGATGCCAAACTCTTCGATGCGTATAATCACTGCGACTTGACAACGCTGGGGGCTATGGTTTCCGACGATCTGGAGTTCTACCACGATCAGACAGGGCTGTCGGTGGGGAAAGCACCGTTTCTGGCCGCCATCAAGCAGAACATCTGCGGAAAGGTGCAGCGGGAACTACTGCCGCAAACACTGGAAGTGTATCCGCTGAAAGGATATGGAGCGGTTGAGATCGGGATACATCGCTTCCATCACCCTGGCGACCCCGCGAATGTCGGGGACGCCAGGTTCACCATGTTATGGCAGAACAATGATAATGCGTGGAAGGTAACACGCGTGATCAGCTACGAGCACAATCGTGGGTTGCTCGCAAAATAGCACCATTCTCGGCCAAAAGGCGGACTTTCCCTTTGTTACTCCGTCCTTAGCGCTCTCATGGGATCAACCGCCGCAGCCCGCCGCGCCGGGATATAGGCTGCCAACAGTGCTGTCCCGAAGAGCAGACCGCTGACACCCAGCAGCACCGGCGAATCGAATGCTTGTACCCCATAAAGTGTGCCATGCATCAAGCGCCCCAGCCATGCTGCTCCTAGCACGCCCAGCGCCAAGCCTGTCAGTGTGAGGACGGAACTCTCCGACATAATCAGACGCTCCACGGCTCCTTTCTCCGCGCCCAAAGCCATGCGCAAACCAATCTCCTGTGTTCGCCTGGACACACCAAACGAAATCACACCGTAAACACCGATTGCGGCAAGCGTCAGCGCCACGAATGCGAAGCCGACATACAGCATCAACGTGAACCTGTCGCCGATCAACAGTTGATCCCTGACCTCGTTCATTGTGCTCAGATGTGAAACCGCGACATCTCGGTCTACTGAGTAGATCGCCTTCGCAACCGCCGCACTCAATTCCGCTGGATTGCCCGCCGAAAGCAGCCCTATAGTGACACTCGGTAGAGGCGATTGTGGAAACGGCACATCTATTTCAGGTTGATCGGCACGCAATCCGAATGAGCGGACATTGTGAAAAACACCCACAATCTGCCACTCCACAGCCCCTCCCAGCTTCTGGACCGTGGGATCGATTTGCTCGATGGACAATCGCGTATTCAGCGGATCGCGTCCTTTCAGATACTCTTTGACAAACTCTTCGTTGACCACGGCGACGCGCGGGCTTGTCGATGTGTCGGCGTCGCTGAACTGGCGGCCTTTGACGAGCCGGACGCCGAACGTTCTGAAGTACTCAGGGCTAATTGACTGGAATCCGGCGCCAGGTCTCTGGGATGGGTCGGCGACTGTTGTACCCAAGATTGTGAACGGCATCCCATCACTTGTGCCGAGCAGAGGAGCTCCGGTCACGACCGCAGCAGCGGAAACTCCAGGTAAGGCATGGATTCGTTCGAGTACTTGCTTGTAATAGGGTACGATCCCGCTGGCAAGGCGGAAGCGCCCATCCGGCTGCTGCAATGAAAACATCAGGACATGGTCCGTACGCACTCCCAGGTCGACCCGTGTCAAATTCCAGAAGCTATGCAATGCGAGACCAGCACCGGAGAGCAGCGTTAACGCAAGCGCGAGTTCCCCCACAACCAGAGCGCGCCGCAACGTGTGGTGTCCCTTGCCCTCACCAGCACGCCCTCCTTGTTTCAATGACCTGGCCGGATCTAGTTGCGAGGCATACCAGGCAGGCGCCGAACCCGATAAGATTCCCACCAGAATGGTGGCCGCGGCAGTAACGCTAAGGATCGGGATGTTCAACTGCAAGGTGACCTCAGAAGGCAGGGTGCCTGGCGGCATGAGCGCCACAATGCAGCGAAGCAGAAGAATGCCCAAGACCACTCCAGCCACTCCGCCGGCGCCCGCCAGCACGACACTCTCGACCAGGAACTGCTCAAAAACCTGCCGCCGCGATGCTCCGACTGAATTTCGGACCGCTACTTCCCGCCAGCGAAACGTACTCTTCGCAAGCAGCAGATTCGCCACGTTGAGGCACGCGATCAACAGCACGAATCCGACAGCCCCCAACAGTAGCCAGAGCGTCTGAATGCGGTCCTTAGGCATGAAATCGTTTTGCAGCGGCTCAACCAGAGCGCCCCAGCCCTTATCACTGCGTGGGTTTTCCTCCGCTATACGCGCCGTCACTCGATTCATGTCAGCCTGCGCCTGCTTTATGTTTACGCCCGGTTTCAGGCGCGCGGTCGCCAGCAACCAGTGATAGTCGTGATTGATCTGTTCGGGACGGAAGGCGAGCGGCGCTGTCAACTGCGCATCGTACCGGTCGGCGACGCCTTCTGCCAGAACGCCCACTACAGTGTATAAGCCGCCATTAATTCGCAGCTGCCTGCCAACGATATGGTCATCTGCGCCCAACTTATTCCAGAGTTTGTGCGTGAGAATAATAACTTTGTCGTTACCTGGTATGCCTTCTTGCGGGAGGAAATCGCGGCCGAGCATGAAGGGCAAGCCCATCATGCGAAAAAAGCCGGGCGACGCCAGCCTTCCTTCTACCTGCTCCGGCCTATCCTTTGTTCCCAAGTTGAAATTGCCCCCGGTGAACGCACACAGCTCTTGAAATGATCTGCTATACCGCTGCCAATCAAGAAAATCGCCTGCGGCGATCCCGTTGCGGTAGCCCTGGACCTTTGACCACACCATCACCAACTGCTCGGGATGCGGCAACGGCAGTGGGGATAGCAAAGTGGCATAGATCACGGTATAAATGGCCGTTGTGGCACCAATACCGAGCGCTAAGGTCGCCACTACAGCAGCCGTCAAACCCGGATTGCGCCGCAGCATTCGCCCGCTGTATTTGATGTTTCGAAATAACGAGTGCAACATGTTCCCTTTCTATGCCACCCGCGAGGGCAGACTTAGGTCCGGCGATGCAATCACTTGCCCTTTCGATTTCGGTCGGTTACGCACTGTCCGCGCCGGTATGAGAACGGGCGCGCTTGGTTCAGTGTTGGGAAGCAGTGTTCGTTCCTGGCACAGCCTGCACTCTAAAACGGGGCCCGACAGAGCGGCTACGGTGCTGCCACGCGCGGCGGTTTCGGCACACCTGAAGGATCGGCCGCTAAGGGCGGGTCGGTCCCGCCCTGACGCCTGCTTTAAGGTTCCCGAGTTGCTCCTGAGTGGTCGCCGATACGGACATAACGCGTCTTGCAGTCGATAGATCCCGCCCCTGGTCATGTACCGGTGATCAATCCGGGAGGCGTAAGCGTAAAACTGGGCCGTTGCGCCGTTACGCAGATCGGAGCTATTCCAACTAGAACACTGCCAGTTATGTTCAGCGCAGATTGCGCCCAGAGGCTGATCCGCACAACTGTCGGCTGTGACGCGGGGACTTGTCTCCATGCAGTAACGCAATCAGATCGGAGGACAGAGTTTCGGCTGTTTTGGAGGTAAAGCGGAGGTCATCTTGCCTCCATTCAGCACGCATCAAGCCGGAACACGAATGTTCCTGTGCTGGGAGCAGAAGGTGCGTTATCTCATGGGCGACGATGCGCCCCAGCATTGTTTGCAACAGGCTAGTGCTCGTTTGCATCGCAATCACCCGGTCATAGAAGATGAAGGCCGTGCCGCCAGTACTATCCGCGGATGGGAGGGCCATTGCCAGCGCGGTTCTACTTGCGGGAGGCAAAGCATGAGGGACCACACGAATGACCAATTCGCCGGCCCTGCCAGGCAGTGTTTGAGTGGCTGAATTCTTTTCCGAGTTGCCGTCACGCCAGTTTACCTGGATCTTTGCCTGTCGGAAGATTCGGCCGACTTCGGCTTTCGTCCCGTCGAGAACCCAGGAAGGAAGCCCGGGGAAACTGTATAAAGAAACGTTGATGGTGGGAGTAGACTGTTGTACTGAAACGGACGGGTTTGGTACGGCGCCGAATGCGATGCAAGCGAGGCAATGCGTAAGGACGAGTCGATCTATGTTGGGGCATGTCACGACTTCGATGCTGGGCGTGCAGGCAGTCAGAAGTCGTGTGCGGCGGGTGAAAGGTTCTGAAATTGGCTTGAAAAGTTCTGAAAGGTGAGATTCAGGCGCTGAAAACGATGTCCCGTTATGCTTTTGGCCCGTTCACGGTAGATTCGGAACGCCGGATGCTGACAGAAAACGGCAACCCGGTTCCGATCTCGGGAAAAGCGTTAGACGTTCTGCTGTTACTGATAGACAACCGCGGAGTCCCCGTCGACAAGGTCGAGCTATTGTCCCGGGTTTGGGCAGGCAGCGTGGTGGAGGAGTCAAGCCTTGCCCACAGTGTGTTGGCGCTCCGCAAAGCCTTACGAGATCGTCCGAAAGAACCAATTTACATCGCTACAGTTGCGGGGCGCGGATACCAGTTCGTGGCTCCGGTCGCGGAGCACGTAACCGATCCATTATTACCGGAAAACCACGAAACGGCGCGGCGACGATGGGACAGGACGGGACTCGCCTGGGCGTTAGTCGCGGCTGCAGCGTTAGTGACGATGGCAGGAGTGGCAGTATGGCACGTTCGTAAAGCAGATCGCCAACTTGTAGAACAGCAGCCTCACCTTTCGCATTTCACGAGCTACCCGGGAGCTGAAACCATGCCGTCATTCTCTCCTGACGGTAAACAGATAGCGTATGTACGTGGCCAACTCGAGCCCTCTAGCTGGTTGAAAGGGCAGACCGGTCAAGCAAATATCTATACAAAGCTGATAGGAGCACAGACGGAACTTCGACTCACCAATCACCCTGGTACCGACGAGTTTCCCGCCTGGTCGCCCGACGGGCAATTCGTTGCCTATTATCGGGATCAACCGGGTTTTTCGGGCATCTACATTGTTTCCGCATTAGGTGGTCACGAACGCATGGTTACAGCCGAGGAAGGTAAGCTTACGGGGATCACGTGGCTCCCAGATGGCCGGCGGCTACTCGTATCGCGATTGTTCGAGGGGTCTCAATCCTCGCCTCTGATTGAAGTCTCTGTGGATACCGGCGCTCGCCATCCGTTCACGTCGCCGCCTCCGGGCGTCGAGGGTGACTGCTGGCCGGCGATTTCGAAGGATCAAAAGGAGCTAGCCTTCATACGCACCACGGGTTCTGACAATCTCGTCTGCTTCGTGGATGTAGCTTCGAACGGGACGCCCCGGTGCTGGCCGCTTGGACTGATTTGGCCGGAAGGACTTGCCTGGGTGGGCCCGCGCAAGGCAATCGTTGTGTCCGGCATTCGAGATAGCGGGTGGCGTCTCTGGCGGTATGAGAGCGAAAAGGAGACGCCAGTAGCGCTGACATCAGGGGAGCAAGCAGCCGTCTCGCCCGCCATCTCACCGGAAGGCGATCAGCTGGCCTACGTCCTTTCCCGGCGAAACACCAATATCTGGGAATTGAACCTTAGCGCAGAGAGTCCGGCACCTAGTGAGCAGGCAAAACTGCTGGACCCGTCCAACCGCATAGATCTAGATCCCGCCTTCTCGCCCGATGGCGGGAGAGTGGCTTTCATGTCGGACCGCAGCGGCTCGCAGGAAATTTGGGTCACCGATGAGGAAAGCCATTCGTCCGTGCAACTAACGCACTTCGGCGGCCGGGCAGTGGGTGCACCCAGTTGGTCACCCGATGCCTTAAAAATTGCGTTCGATTCCAATTGCCAGATTTTCGTGATTGGCGTCGACGGCGGAACACCGCGACAGCTGACACGATTTGGTGAGAATTGCGCTCCTTCGTGGTCTCGGGATGGCAAGTTTATCTATTTCGGATCGAGTAGAAGCGGCGACTTCCAGATCTGGAGAACGTCTGCATTCATTGAAGAGACCGCGTCACAACCGGCAGTCCAGGTTACGCAGAGTGGCGGTTTCCGCGGCTTCGAATCTGCGGACGGAAGGTATTTGTACTACGCGAAAGGTCGGGGAAAACAAGGCTTATGGAGGAGGACTCTTCCATCTACTCCAAACAGCGAAGAGAAATCGGTTTTGAAGTCCCTGCAGGAATGGGGCTGGTGGGCACTAAGCCAACGGATGATCTATTTCCTAGAGTTCTCGCCGTCCATCAGTCCACGCGTCCAATTGAAGAGTCTCAGCCTTTCGGACGGTCGAATAGCCGAGATAATGAGGCTTCCCAACCCTGTCGTGAGTGAAACTCCCGCGATTGCTGCGTCCCAAGACGGGAAACGAGTGCTATACCTTCAGGTCGGATCGACCGATGCAGACATTATGTTGCTCGATCACTTTAGATGATTACGACGAGATTGCCGCACACCGGCCGCGAGGTCAGTCGGAAGAACTTCAATGCCCACATCACGATCAAACCCCTGTCTCTTGCTCGATATACGTGCCCGATACTGCCCGGGCGTCGACGGGACCTGTATCGCATTAGATGCAAATCGTGTTCCGGTACAGTCTACTGAGCGCCACTTTACCCGCCGGCCGACGGGACGCAAACCGCGAGTTGCCGCAGTGTTTACCGTTCCCGCTTTCTGTGGCTGAAGTACCCGCTTACCGGAAAGTGAAAATTGGCCCATTCAGACGAGGCTACCGACAATCCGGAACTTGGCCGCAAACTAGCTGCAGTGCGAAGCAGAACAGAGCTTTCAACAGGGTCATAGAGTAGAGGTCTTGCAAGGGCCTCGCGTGATCTGTCCGGCCGGGCGCTTCAGTAGTACAACAGTACAGATGAAGAAATTGTTTCTGCTGTTGACCGCCAGTGCGGCCGTCCTTTCGGCTCAGGATTGGGCGAAAGCCCAGCTTGAAAAATCTCCGCGGCATCGGGAATGGGTCACCGTGAAGCACGATGCCCGCTCCGTCGAAACGTTTGTCGCCTATCCCGAATCGAGCAAGAAAACGCCCGTCATCCTCATGATTCACGAGATCTTCGGCATGACCGACTGGGTTCAAGATATGGCCGATCAGATGGCCGCAGCCGGTTACATCGTGGTCGCTCCGGATCTGCTCTCCGGCATGGGAAAGGACGGTGCCCGCAGCAACAGCTTCGACCAGCAAGGCGCGATGGAAGCCGTCGGACACCTCGATGCGGCGCAGATCACGGCCGACCTCAACGCCGTCGCAGATTACGCTCTGAAACTGCCGGCTTCGAGCGGCAAGCTCTTTGTCATGGGCTTCTGCTGGGGTGGCGGCCAGACCTTCCGATTCGTCACAAATCGTTCTGATCTGGCGGGTGCGTTCGTGTTCTACGGACCTCCCCCGCCCAAAGACGCGATGGAACGCATCAAGGCGCCGGTTTATGGTTTTTACGGCGGCAACGATGCCAGAATCGACGCCACCATCCCTGATACTAAAGACGCGATGAAAGGACTTGGGAAGACTTACGACCCGGTTGTCTATGAGGGCGCTGGGCACGGTTTTATGCGGGCCGGCGAAGCTCCCGACGCGAACGAAGCCAACCGCAAGGCGCGCACGGAAGCGCTGCGGCGTCTCGAAATCCTGTTGAAGCAGCATTCTTAATCGAACATGATCCGAAAATTCGGAACGACCGTAGCATTGGTGTGTCTGTGCGCGAGCGTTGCATCCGTAGCCGAGTCTAGCGACCGAATCGAATGGAATCGCCCGATGAAGCCGTTTCACATCATTGGAAATATTTATTTCATCGGAACTGCCGGCCTGGGTTCTTATCTCATCGCGACGCCGGCAGGGAACATCATCCTCGACGGCGCGCTGCCCGAGAGCGCGGCGCAAATTGAGCAGCACGTTGCCGCACTCGGCTTCAAGATGAGCCAGACAAAGATTCTGTTGAACAGCCACGCGCACTACGATCACGCCGGCGGTCTCGCTGAGCTGAAACGCGTCTCAGGCGCGCAGATGATCGCCAGCCGCGACGACGCGAAAGTCATCGAATCTGGACTTCAGAGCAGCTACGGTGCGGGATGGGATAGCCGGTTTCCCCCCACCAAGGTCGATCGCATCGTCAACGACGGCGACCCGGTCGAGCTAGGAGGCACCGTGCTCACCGCGCACCTGACTCCGGGCCATACAAAAGGTTGCACCACGTGGACCATGCCCGTAACCGAAGCAGGGAAGTCATATCACGTGGTCTTTTACTGCAGTACCAGCGTCCCGGGCTATCAGTTGGTGCACAACCGCTACTATCCGCAGATCGCTTCAGATTACGAGCACAGTTTCCGCGTGCTCGAAAAGCTGCCGTGCGATGTCTTTTTGGCCGGTCATACAGGCTTCTTTCACATGCAGGAGAAACTTGCGCGCATCAAGCCGGGCGCACCGAATCCTTTTATCGACCCAGCGGAGTACAGTCGATTTGTGGACGAATCCAAGCAGGATTTTGAGCGCAAGCTCCAAGAGCAGGAAAAACGCGGGCATTGAGTTTGCTCCCATCTTAACTTCTCCGTCAGGCCATCGGACTTCTCTGATGGGAAGCAGCGTCGCAACCGGTCGATACGAGACCTGTGAGATGTCGCCGCGCCGCGGTTTGGCGCGTTCGAATGCTGGCCCACGCTGCCGGCGTTTACTGCCGGTGAGCATTGCTGATACCAGGTTTCAAATCGCCGAAACGCAGATCCGGATCCATCCGGCGGAAGCTGCACGCCATCGTGCTCTACACGTCGGGCTTTGCCCTAATCTTGTTCTGGGGCGCCTCCGCTGCCAGCGACTTCTTCACGCTTCGCTCGGGAGTCGTCCAGGATCTGAAGATACTCGGCGACGTGATCGCAGCCAACAGCGCCGTCGCCGTCACGTTCGGCGATATTACTGCGGCTCGCGACGCGCTCTGGGCGCTCCGTGCCAAGCCGTCTGTACTGGTTGCTTCAATCTGCACGGAAGACCGGCGTGTTCTGGCGCTCTACCTGCGCAAAGGTTATTCCTCCCCAACTGTCGGTTGCGCTGAACACACTTCTCGAATCGCAGTCGGAAACACAAGCGTCGAGATTGTTCGCCCCATTGTGTTGACCGGACAACGTATTGGCACTCTTTATCTGAAGGCGAGCCTGAACGATCTGTATTCCGTACTGGAGCGCAGGTTCGGCATCGGCGTCGCAATTCTCGTCTGGTCCCTCGTGTTTGCATATTTGATCGGTTCGCGCTTGCAGAAGACGATCTCGCGGCCGGTGCTGGCGCTTGCCGATGCTGCTCGCCAGATCTCTGACAAGCGTGACTATTCCATTCGCGTAGCCACCGGCGACGATGGTGAGTTTGGGCTCCTCACTACCGCTTTCAACGACATGTTGCGGCAGATTCACTCGCGCGATACAGAATTGAGCGTTCACCGCGACCATCTCGAATCCCAAGTTGCGCAGCGTACCGCCGAGCTGCTCACCCTCAATTCCGAATTGGTGCGCTCGAAAGATCGTGCCGAGGAGGCCAGCCGCGCCAAAAGCGAGTTCCTCGCCAATATGAGCCACGAAATCCGGACGCCGATGAACGGCATCATCGGAATGACCGAGCTCACCCTTGACACCGAGCTGAACGAAGAGCAGCAAGCCTACCTCGAAACCGTACGATCCTCGGCCGACGCTCTGTTGTGCATCATCAACGACATCCTGGACGTCTCAAAGGTCGAAGCTGGCAAGCTCGTTCTCGAGCAGGTCGAATTCGATCTGCGTAATCTGTTCGCAGCGGCTCTGAAGCTGGTAAACGTTCAGGCTGAGCAAAAGAATCTGCAGCTGCTCTGCGAAATCGGGGAAGACGTACCGCAGCTTCTCGCAGGCGACCCGGCACGCCTGCGTCAGATCGTGCTCAATCTGGTCGGGAATGCCATCAAGTTTACCGATAGGGGAGAGGTTGACGTCACCGTGCGCCTGGAATCTGAGATGTGCGACGCGGTGTCGCTCCACTTCTCTGTCCGCGATACCGGTATCGGCATTGCCCCCGCGAAACAGGCTCGCATCTTCGAAGCGTTCACACAAGCAGACGGTTCCACTACTCGCGAGTACGGTGGCACTGGCCTCGGACTAACCATCTGTCGTCAACTCGTTCAGATGATGGGCGGGCGCATTTGGGTCGAGAGCGTGCCCGGCGCGGGCAGTACATTCCACTTCACCGCGACTTTTCGGCAGGCCGCCCAAAGCACGCTTCCGATTCCCGCACTGTCGTCGTTTCAATACTGAACTCCACGCGGTTGGCGTGCATTTCACGGTCGGCGCGATCCGAGCGAGATATGCTCCAAGAGAATAGGAGCCCACACCATGATCAGCCGCCGCAGCTTCTCAAAGGGAGTATTGTCCGCGACAGCCCTGAACCCTCTCCCGCTACTTGCTGATGACAACGGCGGAAGCGGTGTTCCGTTTCAGTTATCAGTCATGCTCTGGACCGTATTCCGCGATCTACCGTTCGAGGAGAAATTGCAGAAATGCATCGACGCCGGATACAAGAACATTCAATTGGTTGGAGAGTACAACAAGTGGTCTGAAGCGGAGTTTCAACGCAATATCGCCAAAGCGAAAGAGCTCGGAATCTTCTTCGACGTCACCGCGGGCCTGAAACATGGCGTTGGAAATCCGAACGAGCGTGAGGGACTGCTGGCTGATGTGCGCCGCGAGCTTCCCATCATGCAGCGGCTCAACTGCCCCGCGGTCATCATCATGTCAGGTAACGTTGTGCCAGGTACAGCTCGCGACATCCAACACCAGAGCTGCATCGACGGTCTCAAGCAAGCCGCGAAGATCATCGAAGGCAAGCAGATTGCCGGACAGCCGGTTCGTCTCTTGCTGGAGAATATTGATCCCGAAGAAAACCCGAAATACTATCTGACATCGGTTGCGGAAGGCTTTGACATCATTCGCGCCGTTGATCATCCGCAGGTGCAGTTTCTGTATGACTTCTTTCATGAGCAGATCTCTGAGGGCAACCTGATCGAGAAACTGGAAAAAAACATCCAGTACACCGGGCTCGTGCACATCGCCGATGTTCCCGGACGGCATCAGCCGGGAACCGGAGAGATCAATTACGAAAACATTTTCCGCAAACTCGGCCAGCTTGGCTACAAGAGAACAGCCGCCATGGAGTTCCTGCCCAAAGGCGATGCGGTCGAGGAGTTGCGGCGTGCCAAGGAGATGGCGCTCCACTACGGACGCGCGTGAGTCAGTGCGATTCCACGCGGTGCAATAACAGAACCGTGCTGTCGTAATCGCCGTGCAGGACTAAGTCGACGCCGTGGTCCATAAGATAAGCACCGCTGAGTTCTGTGGACTTGTCCTCCAGTTTGTTATCCATCGCTTCAAGATGATAAACAGATCGCGCATCCAGGCCCCTTAGCGCAATCGCGGGCGCAGGAACGTTGTACTGCTGCGAGTGCCGAAATGCGAATAGCACCGCTTCTTTGCCGTCCTTCGACACATATTCATTCGCTGTCACATCGTTTTTCCGCGGTGATAACAGCCTGTATAAATCGCCCAATTGCACCACGGCCCGAATGCGCTTGTCCAGCGCGATCATGCGCGTTGCCAGTTGTTCGTCGTCCGCTGTCCACTTATTCAGATTCGCGCCTACACCCAAAGCTCCTTGCATGGCCACCAGGAACCGGTACTGCAGCGGCGTACTGCGTCCGTTCGTGTTCGGAACGTCCGTTACCCACGCCGACATGAACTTGGCCGCATAAGCTTCAGAGAATCCTTCCTGGATACGCAGACGGTCGAACGCCTCCGTATTGTCCGACGTCCAGAACTCGTCCACGAAGCGCAGAATGCCGAGATCGACGCGGCCGCCTCCTCCGGAACACGATTCGATCTCGAGGTTCGGATGCTTCTCGCGCAAACGGTGCAGGATGTCATACAGGTTCAACACATATTTCACCCACAGCTCGCGCTGCGCGGCAGGAGCAGCTTCGGGCCATCCCGGTTCCGAAAAAGTCCGGTTCATGTCCCACTTGAGATACCGGATATGGTTTTCGCTGACCAGCTTGTCTAACACACTGAACAAGTGATCGCGAACCTCATCGCGCGCCAGATTCAGTACCAGCTGATTCCGCAGCTCACTGCGGGGGCGGCCCGGAAAATTCATCACCCAGTCCGGATGCGCCCGGTACAGATCGCTGTCCGGATTCACCATTTCCGGTTCCACCCAGAGTCCGAAGTCCATGCCCAGATCGTTCACATGTTTGATCAGCGGCGCCAGCCCGTTTGGAAATTTCTTTGGATTCACAACCCAGTCGCCCAGACCGGCCCGGTCATTGTCGCGCGCGCCGAACCAACCATCGTCCATCACGAACAGCTCCACGCCGAGCTTTGCGGCCTTATCCGCAAGCGCTCGTTGACCCGCTTCATTTACATCGAAAGTGGTCGCTTCCCATGAGTTGTAGAGTACCGGCCGCGGGCGCGCTTTGAGTCCGCCGGGCTGAATGTATTCGCGCTCTAGGTCATGCAGCAGGTGAGAAGCTGCGGAGAAACCGTGAGCGGAAAATCCGCCGAAGAACTCCGGCGTCTCCAGGCTTTGTCCCGGATTCAAGGGATAACTAAAATCGAAAGTGTTGAATCCTCCTGTCACCCGGACCTGCTCATAAGGAGTCTGCTCGACGCTGATCCGCCAGTTACCGCTCCAGGCAAGTGCCCCGAACCAAACTCGCCCATGCGCCTCATCCGCCTCGCCCGAGTCAATCGCGAACCACGGATTCAGGTTATGCCCGGTATGCCCGAGTCGGCTTTCCAGAATCTTCATGCCTTCATGAATCGGCTCCTGGTTCAATTGCGTTTCCGCTGCCCAGCGCCCGCTCAAATACGAGAGCCTGTAACCAATTCCGCGAGGCACGTGCCACGTGGCCGACTGCGCGCTTTCAATCGCGATCGGCTGATCGCTTCGGTTGCGTATGGTCGCGTAACGGGAGACGATCCCGACGTCTTCATAGACACGGTAATGCAACTCGGCCTCGATGTCATCCTTGATGTCCTTCAGTGTGATATCGAGCCGGTCCCCGCTGATCTTGTGCGAGACGTAATGCAAAACCAGATCCCGGTTGCCGTCCGCGCGCGTGATCTTCAGCGCCGGTTCGTAGTAGCGTGGACCGCCCCAGCCGGGGAACTCTTCGTTTTCGATCATTTGATGCGGATCGAATGAGGAGATGTCTTTCCGCTGCGTCGCCGCGGGCAGATCCTCGCTGCGCCATAGCGGCGCTCCCCAGTACAGATGCTGCAATTGGCCGTCGGGCGCGACGCCCATCGCATACGAGCTCTCACGCGTGGTCAACAGCCACAGCTTCCGGCCTTCATCGAATCGGATCTGGGCATCGAGGTAAGTCGTTACCATCAGTGCTGCAAAGCTCAGCAGTGCAACTCGGCGCATATGCAGTCGATTGTACGAAGGACCAGTGAACTGGTGTCTCGCGGCGCGAGCGATAATAACCGGCGCCGCAGGTAATTGCCTGACGAATAGACTACCTGTGTGAACCTCGGCGGTTTATCGCCTCGTGAGCTCGCCCGCAGGATCGTTCGTGAGAGCTGGCAAGACGCAGTATTCGGACAGGGAGGCCGGATGGCGTTCTACCACTTTCTTGCCATCTTCCCTGCGCTGCTGATGCTGCACATGGCTGTGAAACACATTCCCGCTCTGAATCCGGAGGTCCGGCAATCGTTCGCGGAAGCCGCCGAGAAGATCCTGCCGCGCGACATCGTGGAAACGGTTCGCTCAGTCGTCGCGGATTTCGGCAAAGTGCAACTGCCCGGCTGGCGA
This sequence comes from uncultured Acidobacteriaceae bacterium, assembly GCA_963842195.1. Taxonomy (GTDB): domain Bacteria; phylum Acidobacteriota; class Terriglobia; order Bryobacterales; family Bryobacteraceae; genus Bog-105. The sequence goes on along the minus strand of CAWJFN010000007.1, from coordinate 568,961 downwards.
GTGCTCACCACCGTGGCGGGGGTGCTTTGGGCTGGCTGCAACGGCACTTGGGCGATGATCTATGGTTTGAATACCGCATACGAGGTGCAAGAATCCCGCCGCCCGTGGCAGCTCGCAGTCACCATTGCCGGGCTCACAATCGCTTTGGGTCTGATCACCACGTTTGCTCTGGGTGTTGTCGCGGCATCATCAATCCTGCGTTCGCGCGTGCACGCTCCCATTCCGCTTGGTCTCATCCAATCGATTGTGCTGGTCGCCGTCCTGCTGTTCTGGTTTTCCATCCTTTACCGCTTCGCGCCGAGCTTAGGAAACAGGCGTTGGCAGTGGAGTACTCCTGGTGCTCTTCTGGCCGCCGCCCTGTGGGTCGGGGCTACCCTCACGGCCAGATTCTACTTCGAACGCATCGATAACTATCATGTCTCGTTCGGCCGGCTGAGCGGAGTCGTGATGTTGCTGCTGTGGCTCTACGTCACGAACGGAGCCATCCTCATAGGCGGCGAGATGAATTCGGAGATCGAGAAGGCCGCGGATAACAGGCGCTAACTCAGTTCACCGCCACCGTCACTGTCTGCAAAGTGTCCGGTATAGTATGGTGCGTCACCTCTCTGAACCCGGCGCTCCTGCACATTGATTCAATTTCGCTCCGCGAGAAGGCGTCGCCTTTCGCCGTAGTCGTCAGCATCGTCATTGCGAACTTTCCGGCAATTGGCGGTGTGATCCGGTCTTCGTTGACGGCCATCTCCACGATTGCCATCTTCCCCGCGGGCTTCAGCGCGCTCCGAATTTTTTCGAATAGTCCGGTATTGGTCGGCACGTCGAAATGGTGGATGAAATTCGTCACCAGGACCGTGTCGTAGCCGCTCCCGTAATCCGCCGTAAACGCGCTCCCTTCGATCGCATGCCATCGCTCCGCCGCACCTAGCCGCATGGCGTTCTCATGCGCCACTGCTAGCACATTCTTCCAGTCCAGCGCATAAATCTCGGCAGATGGATTCTGCTGGGCGATCGTGAGACCGTACATTCCATGACCCGCGGCAATATCCAGCACCTTCATCGGCCCGGTGCCTGCCACTAGTCGCGCAGTCGCTTCCGCCGATGGTTTCGTCAGCGGCGCCATGCCACGCGCAAAATCCACCCACACCGGATTGTCGTCGCTCACGGATCCCTCATCAGGCAGCACCGTTCCGCCCTTGCGAACCGCTTCGGTTACCTGCGTAATCCCCCTTTCCATAAACGGATGGAAAAGGAACTTCGCCATACCGCCCAGGTAAGCCGGCGACCCCTCTACCAGGAACACTTGCGAATCCTTCGTCAACCCGTACCCCGCTTCGTCCTTGGTCAACAACCCCATGATGGCGAGGAAGTCGCAAAGGACCCGCATGCCTTTTGGCGAAGCGCCGCACAACGGCGCCAGAGCCTCGGGCGTGCGAGCGCCTCCGGAAATCGCCGTGAACAGCTTCAGCTCAATTCCGGCTCGCAACGCGCTGGTCTGCTGGTGAGCCTGAAGCGCTTCAAAGATGAGCATCGGAGACGGCGGTTGAGAACTCATAAGGCTTTCCTGCTTTCATACATGTCGGGGGCGAACACGGCTCTCAACGTTAACACAACAGAGGACGGTCGCTTATCATATACCCACGATGAAATTCGCGCGATACAAATTGGTGGCGCCGATCGTGCTCCTAGCAGTGCTCGATACATCGACTTTGGCGCAAAACTCGTCACCTGCTAACGAAATCGACCACGTCTATCCGGAAGCGCAGGCACTTTATCTCGACTTCCACGAACATCCGGAACTATCCGGCCATGAGACGCAGACTGCGCTCAAACTGGCCGAGCGGCTGCGTACGCTCGGCTACAGCGTCACCGAACACGTCGGCGTGACTGGAGTCGTGGCTGTGTTGCGGAATGGAGCGGGGCCGACAGTGATGCTTCGGACCGAACTCGATGCCCTTCCAGTCGAGGAAAAGACCGGGCTCGCATACGCCAGCAGGGTGCATGCGAAAGACGATCAGGGACACGACGTTTCTGTCATGCACGCTTGCGGGCATGACCTTCACATGGCTGCGCTGATTGGGACGGCGGCGATCATGGCTAGTAACAAAGCGAACTGGCATGGCACGTTGATGCTGATTGGGCAGCCGGCCGAAGAAACGATCAGCGGCGCGAAAGCCATGATCGAAGACGGGCTGTTGTCACGCTTCCCCAAGCCGGATGTCGCGGTTGCGATGCACGTCGGAAACTCGCTTCCGGCGGGAAAGGTGGGCGTTACGCCCGGCATTTACGACACGAACGCAGACTCGCTCCGGATCAGAATCTACGGCAAGGGTGGACACGGCTCTGCTCCGCAAACGACCATTGACCCCATCGTGATTGCGGCAAGAACGATTCTTACTCTGCAGACCATCCCCTCTCGCGAAGTGAAGCCGGGAGAAATGGCGGTGGTCACGGTGGGATACGTGCAGGCCGGCACGAAGAACAACATCATTCCTGACCAGGCTGAACTTGGCCTGACGGTGCGCACGTATAAAGCGGAAGTACGGAAACAGATTCTTGCCGCGATTACGCGGATCACGAAGGCAGAGGCGGAAGCAGCCGGGGCCGAGCGCGAGCCCTCCGTTGACCGGTACGAAGCGACGGATGCGGTATACAACGATCCGGCGTTGGCGAATCGGCTCAGGGGGGCGCTCGAGGCGGGACTTGGCAAAGAAAACGTAGTCGCAGAAGAGCCGATTACGGCGTCTGAAGACTTCTCCTATTTCGTTGGGCAAGGTATTCCGGGGTTCTATTTCAGCCTTGGCGGAGCGGATCCAAAGAAGTACGCCGACGCCGAGGCTTCCGGGACGAGACTGCCATCGAATCACTCCCCGCTGTTCGCTCCCGATGTCGAGCCCGCGTTGCGCACGGGTATTGAGGCCGAAGTAGCGGTCCTCCGGAATCTCTTCAACGCCCCGCTATCCAAATAGGAGGGACCCGTAATCCAGAAGCAGGTGGCGCGGGCGGTCGAGCAGAGCGAGCCGCCTGCGTTGCGATCTCGCGACTCGTAGAATCACCCCGGGCCCGGGCTGGCAATAACGCTGAGACTGAGCCGCGACTGAAAGGAGCGGTTTCGAACACGGAGCAGTTCCGTCGCGTAACCGGAAAACTGGACACGGTTTCAGCAAGCTGAGTGCCGATTCATTTGGAACCTTACCCAGGATCTTCGTAAGCGCCCAGGGCCTTGAGAAGATCTACCTCGAGACTTTGCGCGTCGAAGAGCGTGGTGTCCTCCTCAGCCGTGAGATCCTAACCACCGCAATCGAGGTAAATGCCTAAACTGCCGCGGTGGACCGCCGCCGATGCCGAGCGCGCTGCTCGCTGATGGATGACGTGGCGCGGGCGGTCGAGCGGAGCGAGCCGCCTGCGTTTGCGAAACGAACCCAAACCCCGGTCACAGCCCTTCACTCTGTTCCGTAAAATTGCCCTAACTCGCTGAACCCAATCCGTGCAACGCCCTATTGAGTTCGTTCCGTAAAGCACCGGGTTCGCTCTGTAATCTGCCGCCATGATGTAATCTCGTTTGCATGAGGGCATGCCGCCCACGCTACTTGCGCGTTGCACAATTTCCTCCGCGAACCTTATGTGCCGTTCTGGCGTTCTTCTTCACCGTTACCGCTGCATCTGCCTTTCCCGCCGAGGATGTTTATAAAATTGGCGGCGATGTTACCCCGCCCGAAGTTGTGCACAAGGAGCAGCCAAAATACACAAAACGGGCAAAAAAGGCGAAGCTCAAGGGAACTGTTTTGCTCACTGCAGTGGTCGACAGTAAAGGTATCCTTGAAGACATTCAAGTAGTAAAGAGTCTCGATCCCGACTTAGATGCCGAAGCGGTAAAGACTGCGTTGAAGTGGCGATTCAAGCCCGCACAAAAGAACGGCAAACCCGTTGCGGTAAGCGTCACCATCGAAATGAACTTCCGCTTGTGCTGTTCTGTCCTCTAGCGTGAGATCAAGCCCTCAGCGCTGCTGCGAAACGAAGCCAAGCTCCGGTCACAGCCCTTCGGCTCGGTCCGCAAATACGCCGTAAGTCGCTGAATCTACTCCGCAGAAGACAATTCGGTTCGTTCCGTAAAACGCTGGGTTCGTTCCGTAATCTCCCGCGATGATGTAATCTCGCTGGCATGAAAAAACGGGTGGCGAGACCGGAATGCACCGGAATCGAGCCGTACAGACTTGAGAATCTGTTCGATATGGCCCTTTGGCAATGATTCGGTTCTCTCTTGTTCTGGCACTGGCATCCTGCGCGTGGGCGCAAAACGCGTGGCAATCGCTCAGTTCCGAAAATCCTGCGGATGCAACGCTCCGTTTGCATGTCGCCCAGCCTCACCGCTTTCACGTCGGAGAACTCATTCCCATCGACGTCCGCCTCCGCGACCCCCGGATGGGCTCTGAACGTACGTACTGGTTAATCGGCGTGCTCCTCGATCCGCCTTCGTGGTGCGGGGGCACGCACAATCCCTGCGAGATCCAGAACCCTATGTTTGCGGGTACTCTCCCAGGTCTCGGTAAATCCAGCGAAAGCATTCACAGTGAGTTGAACCTGTACGTCCCGCCGCTTGCTCCAGGAAAATATCGCGTCGCGATTCTCGCGGGCTACTACGCAAGAATGTCCGGCACTCCAGCAAAGGAAGCTTATGTTGGTCCGTACAACGCGACCTCAAAGAAGGTGATCTCCGATATCGAGAAATTTGAAATCATTCCCGCGACCGCCGAATGGACGAATCAGAGCGTCGCCGCGGCTGCAGCCATTTTGAAGGCTGCCCCAGTCAAGGGCGATGAGCTCCGTCGGACTCGAGCTGCTCGTCAACTCCGGTATTTACAGACGCAGCGAGCCTGGCAAGCGTCTCTCGACCTGTTAGCCAAAGCGCCCGACGAGTTGCTCACCGGCCTTACTGAAACCGATAACAAACCTGCGGTTTGCCGGCTGATGCTTACGCGTCTCAAAGCTCCGCAGCAATACGTTACGACCAGCTACCTGGAAGATCTGGACGAAGTCTGCGATGAACCTCCTTTGCCGGCGCCTGCTCGGCCGGGAGATCTGGTCATTCGGCAACACCCGCTGAGCTGGACTGATGTAGCGCGGCGGACCTGGCCACACACTGAAGCGAGAAACGGAACTCCGTAAGACAGGCCGCCGCAGAGGCGCTCTTAGGCTATGTCGAAAACCATCCTGAGGAACCCCCGCCGGCTTGGCTTCCGATAATGCGCCGCGAGCTGCCGGGTCCTCGCCAGCCTGAACACCCTTCGCTTCGAATTACTTCACCGAAGAATCACGCGACCATCAGACCAGGGGAGACAATCCACGTTACCGTGATCGCGAATGGAATCTTTTCCGTCGTCGTAATCTGGCCGCAGGATCCTCTTCCTGTAAGCCCGACGCGCGACAAGCCTCCGTACGCATTTGAGCTTCAAATCCCGAGCGACATTGACAGGGGGACATATTCGATTACTGCCGAGGGTATGCTGACCTCCGGTGAACGCGTAGAATCCGATTCGGTAGAGATCGATGTCGAGCTGCCCGCACAGTGAAATTAGTGGCGCGGGCGGTCGAGCGGAGCGAGCCGCCTGCGTTTGCGAGACGAACCCAAGCTCCGGTCACAGCCCTTCACTCTGTTCCGCAAAATCACCGTAAGTCGCTGAATCTACTCCGCAGAAAGGCAATTCGGTTCGTTCCGTAAAACGCTAACTTCGTTCCGTAATCTCCCGCGATGATGTAATCTCGCTGGCATGAAGACAGGGCTTGCGAGACCGCGACGGACGGTGCTCCGCCCCGGGCTTTTGTGGAATTCAATCCAGAGTGAGTGTTAGTTGCCAAGCATAGCTTTCCAGGAATCCTCGTTATGGCCGATGCTGAGAGTCTTGTCGGCCCGAATGAGCGGTAAGCGAAGCAGTTCCGGGTCGCGTTCGATGCGCGCCAGTAGCTCTGAGTCGGAAAGCTTCAGATATTTCAATCCGGCATCGAGGGCGATCTTTCCTTCCGTGTCAAGCAGGGCGCTGAGACTGAAGCGCTCGATGAACCTCCGGATCTCTCCCGGCGACATCGGCCTCTGCTTCAGGTCGACGAAGTGAACGGCGACCCGACGCTCCTTAAAAAAGCGTTCCGCCGCGCGAGTGGCTGCGGATTTCCTTACTCCAAAAATCTGAACCGTCGACGTCTTCAAGTCTTCGATTGTCGCTCAATCGAGCGCGTCAAATATCCGCACGCGATTGCAAAAACGAACCCAAGCGTCAGTCACAGCCCTTCAGTTCGTTCACTGTTCCGTAGGTTGATCGTCGCGGGACAGGTGAGCCTTTGCACATTGATCCTGCTGGGAGCGGCTGCGCTTGTCCAAACGCTGGAGAGGATGCGCTCGATGGACCCAGGTTTCGATCGAGCACACGTAGTGACATTTACGATTGACCCAAGCTTACGGAATTACAAACCAGAGCAGAGCCGTGCTTTGAGCAAAGCGCTATTAGAGAAGACGAGAGCGCTGCCCGGGGTTGCCGCCGCGAGTATTGCTTCACGGGAGCTCATGCGCGGCACCGGGATCAAAGGCACCCTGGGACCTGCAGGGGCTCGCATAAATGCAACCGACTTCCTGAACAGCAGCATTAATAATGTGACGCCGGGCTACTTCGAAACTATGGGCATCCACCTGACCGCAGGCCGTGATTTCAACTGGTTCGACCAGAATCGAACACCGCCGCACAAGGTGATTGTGAACCAGACGCTCGCGCGGAAATTGTTCCCGGGCAGGAACGCGTTGGGCGAGCGGATCGGATCTCCCGACTCGACTGGTCTCGCCAGAGCCGACGACGAGATCGTCGGCGTCGTGAGCGATGCCAAATATCGGTCGCTTCGCGAGCCGATTCCTCCCACGGTTTACGGCCCTGAAGTCGACGGATTCGATTCCGATTTCATTCTGCATGTGCGCACGCGTAAGCAACCGCAGATGATCATTACGCCGGTTCGCGAGACCCTGCATTCTCTCGATCCTGAATTGCCCCTCATCGAAATTCACACCCTGCAAGAAGAGGTGGAAGCGTCGCTCTGGCAAGAACGTCTTCTCGCATGGCTCTCCACAATGTTCGGGGCGATCGCTGCCTTATTAGCCAGCATCGGCCTGTATGGCGCGCTCGATTACGCAGTGAAATCCCGTACGCGTGAAATCGGACTGCGGATGGCCTTAGGAGCCGAACCGGCGCGTATACTCGGCCTATTTTCCACTGAAACGCTGGTGCTGATTGCCGGCGGTGTCGGGTTCGGCTTGTGCGCGTACGCCGGGGCCGCTCTCGTGCTTGCGCCGAGTGCTGTTTGGTGTTCATGCCTGGGAACCCGTTAGCGTTGTCGCTGTGGTGTTGATTGTCGCCCTGGTAGGTGCGATTGCGTCCGGTCCTGCAACGTATCGGGCGCTGCGGATCGATCCGGCATCGGCTCTGCGGGCGGAATAAAAATGGATGCGCCAGTCACTGGGCGATCTATTCGTAGCGTAGGCTTACCGTAGGATTCATTCGTGCTGCACGGTCCGCCGGAATCAGCGTGGCAAGGAGAGCCACAACCCAAACCGTTGCCGTAACCGACAACAAAGTCAAAGCATCGTTGGGCGGCGTCTCGAAAAGTAATGTGCGCAATATGCGCGTGAGCGCGAGTGCGGCCGCTAATCCGATGGCAGCGCCAATGGCGGCCAAAGCGATTCCTTCTTTGAGGACGGTCCATCGCACTTCGGCTGATGGTGCCCCGAGCGCCATGCGAATGCCGATCTCGCGCGTGCGCTGGGCCACCGAGTAGGAGATTACGCCGTACACGCCGATGACCGCGAGAAGACCGGCGATTACCCCAAAAGTGAGCAGTAAGACCAACTGCATCCTTGGCTGAGCAACCGAATCAGAAAACACTTTATCCATCGTCTGGACATCTGTGATCGCCTGGTCCGGGTCGACGCGATGGATAGCCGCTTCGACTGCACGAGCCATTTGACTGGGATCGCCGGATGTACGGATCGCCAATTGAGCAAAGTACATCGGGGCCTGCAGGTTATCCAAAAAAATGGTGGGTTTGGGATCTTTCTGCAGTTCGGTTTGGCGGGCGTCCGCAACAACGCCGACAATCTCAGCCGGACTCTGGACAGTCCAACAAAGGTTTAACCTCTGGCCGATCGGATTGACGCGGGAGAGGAACTTTTTGACAAATTGTGTATTCACGATAGCGACACTCGGCTTCCCGATGCGGTCACGCATGTTGAAGGAGCGTCCTGCGATGAGAGGTGTCCTTAACGCTTCGAAGTATCCGGGACTGACCACCAGAAACTCCGCATCGGGCGCCGTGCTGATCTGGAGAGGTTCACCAGCAAGAGAAAAACACGATCCCGATGTCCGTTCCTGCAGTGGAAGAAAGTGTATGGATCCTGCCGCTTTTACCCCGGGCACTTCTCGAATTTGGTCAAGAACATTTGCAAAGTACTCGGCGCGCTTGCGGTCATCCTGGTATCTCACGTGAGACGTGACCATGCCCATGGTGAGCACATGTTGCGCTTCAAATCCGGGATTCACCGCCAGGAGCTTTTGAAAACTCCGGAGCATCAATCCGGCTCCGATCAGGAGAACTAGCGAGAGCGCCACTTCCAATACGACAAGAAGCTTCCGAAAACTGCTTTTGGCGGTGGAGCGGACCGACCGCAACTGTAGAGTCTGGTGCGGCTCACTTTGAGAAACCTGAAGGGACGGGATCAGCCCAAAGAGCACCGCACTCAGGATCGACAAGCCGAGCGCGAACAGAAACACGCGTCCATCCATATGAATCGCATCCAGGCGGGGAAGCTGAGTCTGATTTGGGATGAGCGCCAATAATGCTTTCACGCCACCAAAGCCGATGACTAAGCCGACGGCACAAGCAACCATCATGAGAGTCGCGGCTTCTGAGAAAAGCTGCTGAAGCAGCCGGCCCCTGCTGGCGCCCAGCGCCGCTCGAACGGATATTTCGTGCAGGCGGTCGGCGCCACGCATCAGCAGCAGATTCGCGACGTTCGCGCAGGCAATCAATAAGACCAACCCGACTGCCGCGAGCAAAACGAGTAACGGCAAACGAAGATCTTCGGTAGCGTCGGCAAGCATGGGAAAGGCGTCTGCGCTCCAACCCTTGTCGAAGTCGGGCCGCTCGCGGGCGAGCTGGCGAGCCACCGCGCGCATGTCATCCTGCGCCTGTTTCAAGCCTCACGCCCTGTTTCAGGCGAGCCACGACCTGCATAAATCTTCCACCTTCCCACTCTTTCGAGCGAACGATGGGCAGGGGCTTCCAGATGTCGACGCGATCTTTGGGCAAAGTGAAGCCCGCCGGCATGACACCCACAACCGTAGTCGGGTCGCCATCAAGAACGATTTTGCGGCCAAGAATCTTCGGATCACCGGCAAAGCGCGATTGCCATAACCCGAAACTCAGGACTGCGACATGATCGTGACCGGGAAGCCCTTCTTGCGTTACAAAAGAACGCCCCAGCGCCGGATGGATTCCCAAGACCGAGAAGAAATTGGGCGAGACTTCCATTCCGGGAAGCGCAATGGGATCGCCCGTACCGGTGAGATTCGCTGTTCCGGCCGAAACCGCACTCATCCCCTCGAAGCTCTGCGTGCGATCCTGCCAGTCAAGGAAATTGATCGGATTCACGACATTCTTGAAATAACGCCTCTCAGGCTGCGACTCCCAAAGCTGGACCAGGCGATTCGAATCCGGGAACGGCAGCGGGCGGAGTAGCACTGCATTGACCACCGTAAATATTGCCGTGTTTGCCCCGATACCGAGAGCCAGCGAGGCCACCGCGGTCAGCGTGAATGCCGGGCTGTGCCGCAGCACGCGCAGAGCATATCCGAAGTCACGCATTAACTGTTCCAGCTTGGTCCATCCCCATGCGTTTCGCACGTCCTCCTTAGTCGCGGTCAGGTTTCCGAATGCACGACGTGCGGAGTAGGCAGCCTGTTCCGGGGTGAAGCCGTCTTCCTGCTTCTCTTCTGCTTCCGCTTCGAGATGGCTGCGCAGCTCGCGCTCCAGATCTTTCTCGTCCCGGCCATGGCTCCAGGGCCAACGCATACTAGCTCTCCTTCGCAGGCCACATCACGCGCGCGATAGCGCCTGCCATCTGCTTCCATTTGGATTCTTCGACTGTCAGTTGTTTCTTTCCGGCTGGCGTCAGCCGATAGTATTTGTATTCGCGCTTCAGATCCTTGCCTGCGAGTTCCCATTTGGCTGCAATCCAGCCTTTGCGCTCCAGACGATGGAGAGCGGGATACAGGGAACCATGCTCGATTTGCAACACATCCTCGGTGCTCCGCTGAATGTGCTTCGCGATCTGGTGTCCGTGGGCAGGACCGAAAACGAGGGTGCGGAGAATGAGCATGTCGAGCGTGCCTTGCAGGAGCTCAACGCGATCGGATGGTTTGGGCGGCATGTACTCAGAAGATATTCTACCCAAATTGGGTAGGTAGTCAACCCCGGCAGATTGGTCATCACCACTCCCTTTGGTTGTGGCTCGGCAACGCGCACCTGTGTTATCGACATTGATTGAGCCGCGACTAGAAGGAGCGCGTTTCGGAGATCCGGGTTAGCCAGTGACCGCGAATTCCAGCAGTTGCGTTGGATTATCGATTAAGAAATCCGGTGGATTTGTCCGGAACGCTTCAGGCTGGAATCCCCAGCGCACGCCGCAGCAGCGAACGGCCGCGTTGCGGGCGGTCTGGACATCTACGCCGCTATCGCCGATCAGCAGGCACTCTCCCGGATGTGTGCGAGTCTCTTCGAGTAAGGTCCTGACCCCAACGGGATCGGGTTTTTTGGCCGGGAAACTATCGCCCCCGTAAACGCGGGCGAAATGTCCGGCGAGCCCGAGCGCGGAGATAATGTCGAAGCTGATACGGACTGGTTTGTTGGTCAGGATGGTAAGTGTATGACCGCCGGCGAACAAGCGTTCAATGAGTTCGCGAATGCCAGGGTACAGCACAGTATGCTGCAAAGCGTGCGTGCGATAAAACTTCAGAAAATAAACGAGAGCATCGCGGACCAGTTCTTCGCTGGCGGAATCGCCGAGAGCGCGGCGCACCAACGTGGCTGCGCCGTTCCCGACGTACGAGTAGATAAGGCCCGGTTCCAGGGGCGGTAGACCCGCGTATTCGCGGGTCGCATTCATTGAGATGGCCAGGTCCTGACTGGAATCGATCAATGTTCCATCAAGGTCGAAGATGAGGAGCAACCACCATTGTTTCAGACCCTCTTACGTGCGCAGTTTGCGCAACGCGAGGGTCGCGATTCCCGCTCCGGCGGCAGCTACCAGGGCCGTCTTCAGAGCAGGGCGAGTGACGATTTCGGTGTACAGACTGCGTTCGCAGACCAGAGTGTCGTAGTCGGCGCGTTCGCGCAGGTCGCCCGAGGGACGGTCGAGGATCTGATTATCGCCAGGTTCCGGCTGACGATCGGACTTTTGGCCTTCGAACATGGTCGCGTTTACGAAGATGTCGCCGGCGCGCGGAAATACCCTGCCCATGGCGGATTGCAGCGGCGCAATATCGCCGACCAAAATGTCGCGGAATGGGGTTTGCGCAGCGCGAAGTATGGCTTGAGCTACGGCATCGGGTGCATACATGGGCGAGGGTTCGGTGGGCTGTGCATTCATGTAGGACTTGGCATGCTTAAAGAACGGCGTTGCGATCGCGGTGGGCTTAATCAGCGTAACGGAAACGGGTGCGCCCTCCTTTTCGAGTTCTGCGCGCAGGGCACCGGTATAGGCCTTCACGGCATGCTTTGAAGCCGAGTATGCGCCTTGCAGCGGGATGGAGCGGTCCGAAGCCACGCTGCCGACATTGATAATGGCCCCGCCGCGGGCTCGCAGATATCCGGCTGCCACTCTCGATCCGTAAACAACGCCCCAGTAGTTGGTTTCAAACAGCCGGCGCTCCTCATCAACAGGGACGTCGAGAATCCGGCCGTAGATGCCTGCGCCGGCGTTGTTCACCCAGGTATCGAAATGCCCGAACGCACTCACGGCGGCGGCTCCGATGCGTTCGACGTCTTCAAGCCGGGACACGTCGGCAACAACATAGATGGATTGCACGCCGCCGGCGTTGATCTCGCGCGTGAGTTCTGCCAGAGCGGATTCGCCGCGGGACGCGAGCACCAGACGCGCGCCCTGGCGCGCAGCAAGGCGGGCAGTGGTCAGCCCGATACCGCTGGATGCGCCGGTGATGACGATAACCTGTTCGGCAACTTTCTTTAAGTGAATCTTCACGTGGACCTCCGGCGGTCTGACCCGAGCGCGCGGCCGGATGTTACGATTGCGTGTCGGCCCCGGGTGGCGTACCCTGAAATTCCACGCCTTTTCAGGAACAAACCGGGCACGGCAAACGTCATTCCACCTCTAGAGGTCATCGTTGCAGAAGAGAACTTTCCGGCCGAGTGCGTCGTTTTGGGAATCGGCGCGCATCGCCGTCGATTCACTTGGCAAGAACAAGCTGCGCAGTTTTCTCACGCTGCTCGGGATTATTCTGGCAACCACGACCCTGATCGCGGTGATGTCTTTTGTCCATGGCATGAACGTATACATCGCCACGAAGCTTTCAGACATGGGATCGGACGGATTTCGGGTGGTTCGCATCGCATTCATCGGGAATTGGGATCCGAAGAAATTTCTGGAGATGCAGCGCCGCAATCCATTCCTCAAGCCCGACGAATACGACTTCATACGGCACAACGCGACGATGTTGAAGGACGTCGGACTCGAATCGTGGAAAAGCGTCACTCTGTCCTGGAAAGGCCAGAGCATGCAGTCCGTGGACCTGGAGGGGATCACGGCCAACGTGCTGGAGCTGAGCAATATCGAGGTCGGGACCGGACGCGCGATCACCGAAAGCGAGGTGCGCCGGCGCGCGCCGGTCGCCTTTATTGGCCCGGACGTGGCCGAACACTTCTTCGCGGGACAGGAAGCCGTCGGGAAAACAATCCAGGTGGATGGCGTTCCTTACGAAATCGTGGGCGTGTCGAAGGCGAAAGGGAGCGTTTTCGGGCAGTCCCAGGATAAGTTCGTCATGGTACCCGTGTATTCGTTTTTCAAAACGTACGGCATTCATGACGATGTCTCGTTTCACGCCACGGCTATTGATCCGCAGCATCTGAGTGAAGCCGAGGATCAGGTGCGAATGCTGTTGCGTGCGTATCGGCACCTCAAGCCCGGCGACGACGACACGTTTACTGTATTTGCCTCCGATACCCTTTCGAAAGCGTGGACTAACCTTACCGGCGCGATTGCCGCGACAGCTATTGGGGTTGTCTCCGTTTTTCTGGTGGTGGGCGGGATCGTGATCATGAATATTATGCTGGCCGTGGTCACCGAACGAACACATGAGATCGGGATTCGCAAGTCGGTGGGCGCGCGGCGTAAAGACATTTTGAATCAGTTTCTGGTGGAATCGGCTGTGTTGGCGATGACGGGGGGCCTCATTGGCGTCACGATCGCTTACCTCATGACGGTACTGGTGCGCAGTGTGACGCCGCTACCGATGGAAATGCCGCTGATTGCGGTTGCGCTTGGAGTCGGATTGTCGGCAACAGTCGGGCTGTTCTTCGGAATATATCCGGCACGCCAGGCGGCAAAGCTCGATCCGATCGTGGCTTTACACAGCGAGTAGTACCTGTCCCCTATGTTCGTCTCTTTTCGAAATAACACTATGCTGGCGCTCGATACGATACGAGCGCACAAATTGCGGACGCTGCTCACGATGCTCGGCGTGATCATCGGAACCGGCACCATCATTGGCGTGGGCGCCATTCTCACCGGCTTCGATGGCGCAGTGACGAACGTATTGAAGAGCTTCGGCCCTAACTCGGTTATCGTTTCACGTGAGCCCGCTTTTCGAACCACCGATCTGACGCCGGAAGAGCGGGCGCGCAAACAGTTTACGTTTGAAGACGCGGAGGCGCTGCGAGCCGATTGCAGCGCGTGCCTGCGCGTCTCTGCGATGATGTGGCCGAACCACTTTCCCATCGTCACCAAATACAAAGGGAACGCGATTTATCAGACGCAACTACGCGGCGTCGAGGAATCGTTTGCCGAAACCGGGCAGATCGATATTCACCGCGGGCGGTTCTTCACGGACGTGGAAGATAAGCACCGCGCACCGATAGCTGTAATCGGCGCCGATGTCGAAAAGGGCCTCTTTGGAGAAGAGAATGCCGTCGGGAAAAAGATAAACGTGGATGGACAGGAATTTGAAGTCATCGGCACCCTATATCGCCCGAGTGCCTCATTTTTCGACAGCTCCGATGACCGTGTCCTGGTACCATTTTTCTCCATGCGCAAGGTTTACCCGAACGCGCAGGATGTCGCGTTCATTGTGACCGCGGCCGATGGCAAACTGCCGCAGGCAATGGATGAGGTGCGCACGATTCTGCGCATCCGGCGGCACGTGCCGCCGAATAAGCCGGAAAATTTCGCGTTGTCCACCGCCGAACAGATGGTGGAGCAGTTTCGACAGATTACCTCCATGACATTCCTGGTGATGATTGTTCTCAGCTCCATAGGTCTTCTGGTGGGCGGCATCGGGGTAATGAACATCATGCTGGTGTCGGTGACGGAGCGAACGCGGGAGATCGGCATTCGTAAGGCGATCGGAGCGCGACGCGCCGACATCATTATCCAATTTCTGCTGGAGGCCGCAGTGCTGACCGGACTCGGCGGCGTGTTCGGATTAGTTCTGGGTTGGGGAATTGCGATGCTCAGCAAGCTGGTATTTAGTTCGCTGCCGACGACTGTGCCCGCTTGGGCTGCAATCGCCGGCATTACCGTGTCCGTGGGCGTCGGTCTGTTCTTTGGCATCTGGCCCGCCAGCAAGGCGGCAAAGCTGGATCCAGTAACCGCATTGCGCTACGAGTAATGCACGCGATGCCGACGCGCGCGGCGATTCACTGCGGGGCGACTAAGCCTTTACGTATCGCGAACAGAACAAGCTCCGCAGTCCGATGGATGTTCATTTTTTCCATCAGGTTCGCGCGATGAACCGATACTGTGTTCACACTGAGATCGAGCAGGGCCGCAATCTCCTTGTTCGATTTGCCTTGAGCGATGAGTTGTAAGACCTGTTTTTCGCGCGCGGTCAACTTCTTCAGTTCGTCGTCAGTGTCGGTAGGCACATACTTAAGCCCGGAGCCGATGAAGCGCTTACCGTCGGCGATGGTTTTGATGGCACCGACCAGGTCCACATCAATCGCGCTCTTGAGTAAATAGCCCTTTGCGCCTGCATCTAACGCATTCCTTACGTAATTGTCCTCGGCGTGCATACTGAGCACCAGAACTTGAGTGCCGGGCAGGTGCTTGACGATTTCTTTAGTCGCCTGCACTCCGTCGAGCTCCGGCATGGACAGATCCATCACAATGACACGAGGTTTAAGTTCGTATGCCATTCGAATTGCTTCGACACCCGTGCTGGCCTCGCCGACCACCTTTACCTGTTCATCGTCTTCGAGTATGCGGCGAAAGCCGCGGCGCACGAGGCTATGATCGTCAGCAAGTAAAACTGTAATATCTTCGTTCATGATTCGCGAGTAACTACCTCTTCCGTGTGTTCTTTCTCGAATATTTCGGGATCTTGCTGCTGGAGCGGAATAGTCAGCGATACCGTCGTGCCACCGCTTGGCACCGAGGAGACCTTCAGATCGCCACAAAGTATTTCCGCCCGCTCACGCATTGCGATCAAGCCCAGGCCAGGCCGGCCCTTCCGGGCGGGCGACATCCCGGTGCCATGATCTCGGATGTCGATGGTCAGGGTTTCCGCGTCGAAAGTCATCTCGATCTCAGCCGATTTAGTTCCCGAGTGTTTGGCTGCATTCGTCAGCGCTTCCTGGACGATACGGAAACAGTGCGTGGCGGGTTGTGCGGCCACCAACACGGGGTCTCCGTGGACGCGAACGCCAGTTCTAATGCCGGTCTGCCGCTCGAATACCTCCGCATACCACTCGACGCCCTTGACCAGCCCGTAATCGTCAAGTATGGCCGGGTGCAGCATTTGCGAAAGGCTGCGCATCTTTTCCAGCGTGTTGTGCGTAATCTCGCGCACTTCGCTCAACTCAGTGCGAAAAGGAGAGTCGGGTGGCAATCCCTTACGTTCGGCGCGCGCCAGCATGGCACTGACCGCGGTAAGGATTTGGCCAAACTCGTCATGCAGCTCACGCGACACCGAGCGCAGCACTTCCTCCTGCACATTGATGAGCTTGGCCGCAAGCACGCGACGCTGTCGCGACATCGATTCGAGCTTCTCGAACAGCCGGCGGTTTGAGTAAGTCAGATATAGGCTCGTAATCAAGATCGCAGCCATGATTGCGGTCAGAAACACATATGTGTCGCGCTCGGCGCCGTCGTAAATGGCAGCGATCTTTACGTCGGCGCGTTCCTCTGCTTCATTGTTGCCTTCGAGCAATGTTGAGAGGTGGCGGGCGAGAACGATCTGCTGATCTGAGAGCTTCTGGGAAGCGAGCTTGCGAGCGGCCGCCTCGTGTCCTGCACTGGCGGCCTGGAAAACCTGGTCCGAGGTTGCCCAGAATGCATGTAGAGCTGTGAGCAAATCAGCCTGCGCCGCCGGGTGGCGTGTACTGGCCGCCAAAGCGGCCTCGGTCTGCACAGCGGTTTCAAGGTCGGTGCGCAGCCGATCGAATTCGCCCCGATAGTCCAGAATGGCCGCGAGGTCAGGCCTCTCCGTCATGTCCTGGAGCTTGAGGCCGAGCGTATCGACGTCGTTGAGAACCCGTAGTAGCAGGAGGGAATCGTGCCGGTTCAGATCAATCGTTTGAGCTTGTAATTTGCGCAGGTTTCCGAGCTGGTATAGCGAATACGACGAGAATCCTGTAACCGCGATCAGCGTCACCAGCAGCCCGAGAAGTAGACGGATTGTGGGCGACTTTGTCATGCGCTCAGGAGCGGTTCACTATACAAAGACGAATGAGACCGCTCATTTGTTGCCACTATATGGCGTTTTGACGCGCGGAATCAGGAAGCAAGTTTTCTGTAGAAGAGGACGCCATTTCGATTCTCGGCAAACGTCACTCGATTGCCCACCTTCACCCGGTCTTCCGGATTGGAAGCGAGGATCCTTACGGTTTGACGGCCGCCACTGTCGAGGTCGACGATTGCAATCTGATAAGGCGCATCGGCGGCATACTGCTCCGGCGGCGAATACACGACGGTTTCCGTGTACACAACAGCCTCATTCGATGCCGGCGACTCCACTTAAGCTGCTCCTAAAATGCTGACCACGCATGTGGCTCCAGAGCCACCCAGATTTTGAGCGAGGCCAACGCGGTTGCGCGAGACCTGCCGATCGCCGGCATCGCCGCGCAATTGCATAACAATATCGCAGACCTGACCGACCCCGGTGGCGCCTACGGGGTGTCCCTTAGACTTGAGGCCGCCGCTTGTATTGATGGGCAAGGGACCATTCAGCGCACTGCATCCCTCGGCGGCAAAGGGTCCGCCTAGACCCTTCGCGGCAAATCCAAGGTCTTCACTGGCGACGATCTCGGCGATGGTGAAGCAATCGTGCAGTTCGGCAAATTCAATTTCCTTGGGACCTAAGCCTGCCATGGCGTAGGCTCTTTCGCCCGCGGACTGCACAGCCGGAAAAACGGTGATGTCTTTCTTCGCGTCCAGCGGCACGTAATCGGAAGTTTGCGAAATACCCAATACGCGCGCAAAACGTGAGGTGTAGCGATGCGCCTGATAAGCGGGTACCAGGACGACCGCAGCCGCTCCGTCACTGATAAGCGAACAATCGTAAACGCTAAGCGGTTCGGCAATCGGCTTGCCGGCGAGCGCTTGCTCGAGAGTGATTACTTTGCGCATGTGCGCCAGCGGATTCTTCGCGCCGTTGGCATGGTTCTTGACCGCCACGGCGGCCAGGTGCTCGCGTTTGGTCCCATACTCATGCATGTGGCGGCGGGCGATCATCGCGAACAGCGCGGGAAAGGTTGCGCCGGCGCGGCCCTCGCCCGACATGTCTCCGGCCCCGGCCAGAATTTCCGTAACGCGCGGCGTAGGCTGCGATGTCATCTTCTCTACGCCGCCGGCGAGCACCATATCGTAGACGCCCGCCGCCACGCTCTGCCAGGCGTGAAAGAATGCAGATCCACTCGAAGCGCACGCATCCTCGATGCGTGTACAAGGAATACTTTCAAAACCTGCGGCCGTGCCAATGTAAGGCGCCAAGTGATTTTGTCCAACGAAGGAGGGGCCCGCAAAGTTTCCGAGATAAAACGCCTCGACGGCCTTGGGTTCGATGCCGGCATCCGAAATCGCGTTGCGAATGGCTTCAACCGCAAGCGATCGCAAGTCGCGGTCCGGGAAAGCTCCGAACGCGGTTTTCCCGATACCAATGATCGCCACAGGTCTCATATAGACTTAAGATAACGTCGATGCAGCGGCCGTTCTGCACGTTTTCGGCTCAGGATCGTCATTCCTTCATAGGGAAATGTCGCAGGCGACCAGCGAGGGACAGGGCGGAAACAGCAGAACGCTCTTGCCACCGAAGCGATGCCCGGCACCGACGCCAGGCGGAGGGGGCTGTGAGCGAGCCGTCGCCGCGCATCTCGGATTCGCACGTCCAGACAGAATCGGACCTGCAGACGCGCTTCGTGCAGCAGCATATCCGGCGCATCTTCCTTCTGATTTATCGTATTGTAGGCAACGTCGATGATGCGCAGGACTTGACGCAAGAGACGTTTATCAAGGCGCTCCAGCGGCAGACGCAATTAAAGGATCTGGACAAAGCGGCGCAGTGGCTGTCGAAGATCGCCAGCAACACGGCGCTCGATTTCTTGCGGCGAAACAGGCGTTACACGGTGACGGATTTGACGGATGTCGCCGAGTGGCGCGCGGGGAGCTCAGACCCTGAGGAGATAGTGTTGCGCGGAGAACAGCGTTCCGAGCTGGACGGAGGCCTCGCGACATTAACGGCACGCGAACGGATGGCGCTGCTGTTGCGTGACGTTGAGGACCTGCCTGCGGACGAGGTTGCCAGACAGATGGACTGTTCCATGGCCACCGTCCGCTCGCATATTGCCAATGCGCGCATTAAGTTTCGGCGCTACCTGGCTGCGAGGAGGCCTTCAGTATGAACGAGCAAAGCGGCCATGCGCATCCGGACCTGAAGAAACTGGCTTTGTACGCTGCGGGCGATCTGCCGCTCGGTTTGCGATTGCGCGTGCGTATTCATATTGCTCGTTGCGGTGACTGTGAGGAAGAACTGGCGCGCTTCCGGGCGATGATGCTCAATTTGCGGCGGGAAGCCGAAAGCGAAACTCTGACTGGCTTCGAGAGCGCCGGCGAATGGCGACGGCTTGAGCGCGAGATGATCGGAAACATCGCCGTCGGGGTCGCGGCGGCTCGATGTATTGAGAATGTTGGTCATCGCAGACGAGCCGCTTCCGCGGGCGTGCTTCTGGTTACGGGTTTGGCGGTGCTCTTCGCCATCGGCTGGTTCACGCACATTCCCCCAGAGCAAAACGAACATTTGCTGGCGTCGCTAGGCCGCCTGATGGGCATGGGAGCCGAGCGGCCGCAGAACGTGTTTTTGCAAGCAACCGCAAAGGGTATTGCGGTACACACGCAGCGAGCAACACTGACCATGATGCATCCGTCTTCGGCCATGGTGACAGTCTCGGGCGCTTCGGCGGTTGAGGCCCGATATGTGGATGAAGACACGGGCCAGGTGACCATCACCAACGTTTATGGCCAATAGCCGGGCGAGAGCTTTCGCCAGTGCGATGCTGGTCGCGGCTGTGCTCGCCGCGAGTACGCAGTCGCGCGCCGATGACCGCAGCGGCCGCTACCTGGACGTTGACTTCCCGCGCGATTCGCCCGTTCTGATGGTTTCCTTCGATCTTGGGCCAACCACGACGCGAGTGCATAACATGTCGATCGCGCTCGATCTGCACGCATCGCTGGTATTACGCAATACCGGAACGAGGCAGTTGTCTGGCCTGACATTGCGGGTGGAGGCACAGGATCTGACGCCTTCGGGGAAGGGCTCGGTGACGGTCCCCAGCCTGGAGGTACGGCCAGGAGAAGTATTTCCGGTGCGAATCGACATGGAGTTGATGCGGCCCTTCAGCGCGCCCAAAGGCAATGGCGCGATGGTGCAGGTTTCGCTCGATTGTGCGCTGTTCAGCGATTTGACCGCATACGGGCCGGACCGGCTGGGTTCGCGGCGGGCGCTGATGGTGTATGAGCTCGAGGCACGGCGCGAGCGGCAATATTTTGCAAAGCTTCTTCAGACGAACCGTTTGGCGGACATTCGGGAAGAACTAAACTTTGGACTGCCTGACCTGGGGCCGGAATCTCTCGATGTAGAAATGCTGCGCCAGCCTTCGACCCGTGGAGCGGGTGAACAAGCTCTCGCCGTTCGGACGGTATCGTTTCCGAGTTCTCCCGTGCAACCGCTGGGCGGCGCCGCGCGAGTGGCGGGCAGCGAGGTGCGCGGTCCCCAGATCGAGATCCGTAACAGCTCGCAAAAAATCGTCCGCGGCATTGATATGGGCTGGATTGTGCGCGACGAGCGCGGAAAAGACTTTATGGCGGGATCGACGCCGTCCACCGTGGAGTTGGCGCCTGTGCAGACACAGAAGGTGACGCAGACGGGCGCACTCAAGTTTTCGCATGCGCGAGGGCAGCCGATGTTGATTGAAGCACTGCTCGCGTTTGTCAACGACGTCGAATTCAACGACGGTTCACTGTGGATTCCGAGCCGGCGCGACATTGAAGTGGCGACTGCGGATCCGGTACTTCGGCGGGCGCTCGCGGCCTCACCTGAGCAGCAGCGACTCGCGGAGGTATTCCGCAGAAGAGGCATATCGGGAGTCGCCGACGAATTGAACAAGAGTCATTAAGTACTCTGTGATATGCGCGCGGAAGAGAATACGCGGCGCGATTCGCCCCGACCCGATCTGCAACGATTCGTGGGCCAATCGCTGGACGGATTGAAACTCTCGGACAAGTGGGCGGTGACGGGTTGCTGGATCGCGACCGAGCTCTATTCGCCCGAGCGCCTGCCGCTGCGCATCATTGAGGCGATCGGACTGAATGCGCGCGAGTGCATCGAGCAACTGCGCGCGCGCGGGCTCGATCCGACACGGTTCGAGTACGAACCGGTTGCACAGCCCTACGAACGTGATGAGGCTGGTGCTGTTAGACTGAAGTAGTTCGGGGCGTGGCTCAGCCTGGCTAGAGCGCCTGGTTCGGGACCAGGAGGTCGGAGGTTCGAATCCTCTCGCCCCGACCAATTTCCCTCCATCAGCAAGTTGCGAGTTTGGATCTGAGGCCGCCCGTGCCGCCTTTGATGTCGGCTATGGCAAACACTAGAAATGCCCCGCCCGCTTGAACGCGTTCCATTGCGGCGCGCGAACCCTGTCGCCTGCGGATGCGTAGCGCCGCGTCATGCCTGAATCCGGCGAGATCTGCGAGTAGGGTACAGGTCTTTCCAATCGTCTAGATTCAACGAAGGTCTTCGGCGGCAAATGCGACAAAAAAAGTGGCGGTAAATTAATTTGTATGGCGGCAGTTACCGAAATCGGCACCCTGATCGATCGCGATCCGGCCGTTCGTGGCGGTCGACCGAAGATCGCGGGTACCGGCATAAGCGTAAGCCGAATTGCCGGCTGTTACCGAATGGGATTGACTCCCGAGGAGATCGCTCTCGAGTACCCCCATTTGACTCTTGCCCAAGTACACGGCGCGTTGGCCTATTACCATGCCAATCGCGACGAGATTGAGGCTGACCTCGCCCAAGAAGAAGCGGCCGCCCTCGACTCTTCTAAGCAAACCGAACGTGGATGAGCCGCATCCGGCTCTATCTGGACGAGGATGCGATGCGGACATCGCTAGTCTTCGGCCTGAAGGCGCGAAACGTGGATGTACTGACCGCGTTGGATGCGGAAACGATCAATCACGAGGATGAAGCCCACTTGATGATCGCGTCCGGTTCAGGACGAGCGCTGTACACGTATAACGCGGCAGACTTCTGTCTTCTACATCAGAGATGGATTACCGGCGGACGGTCTCACACCGGAATAATCATCGGCGCGCAACAACGATCCGAGCCGGTGAAGAGCTTCGGAGACTCATGAGACTGATTAGCAGCATAAGTGCCGAACAGATGCTAGATCGGCTTGAATTCTTGTCGTCGTGGTCATGACGCGTGACCGGCGTGACACGCAGCACGAGTTAACGTGAGGACTGACGTTTGTCGTTGCGGTGCTCGTGAATGAGCCGGTCTGCAATATCCTCGGTGTACCCGAGAGCCTCTGGCTAACTGCTTCCGTGTTCGAGTAGTTCTTGCCAGCTTCGTTCTCGAGATCCTTAGCCATGAGCTTTCTATATGAACTGCTCTGGCGTGAGGTGTTCGGCGGTAGCGGTCGTTTCAATAACGCGGATAAGTGGTTCGGAAGGTCTAAATGGAGCCCAAAACCTTGTTCGAAGCCGGTCTGTTTTTGGGTGTGCTGGGTGCCGCGACAGCTCACCAGGCCCATTTCCTTGCGCGGGATTTCGCAAACGGTCCTCGCTGTTAAGGCTCCGCTTCGCGGCGCAAGAACGGCGCGACCGTGACCGCTCCGGGCCGTTCCGCGGACCGAGACTGACAAGAGGGAAAAGGCACAAAAGGAAACGGCGTACTTTCTAAATCGCATAAGGAGGCCAGTTCAAACCAAGGGACAAAGTTTACCTGTTGGACACAGGGAGAGTAGAAACAATATCCTCCGTTGCTGTACAAATCAGGTCCCATTGGCTATGTGATCTCGGTTCGGAGACGGTACGACTTGGAGACCACAAGCGTGGCCACCTCAGCCGATATCTCGATCGAGACAGGACCGAGTTTCACATGATGTCAGGGGAACTCGTTCGCATACGTCAACGCAGGTACAAATACCACGGTGAACATCAGTCTTGATCCGGCAAACCTTCAGTGCTTCGGCGACGGCAAGTTGTATCTGGGCCAAATTCATGCGGTGAATGTCTATGTGAACGGCGCCGGAATGTATTATCTGGATAACGTGCGCGCGCAGTGAGTGGAGTGTAAGCGGTCGAACGTGCCCACCTGTGGTGGTTTTGGGCCACTTGGTGCGCCGCTACCGCCGCCTCGATTCTTAACCAATGCAACGAGTTAACTGTTTGGCAACCGGAATGTAGATGTATCTCACGAGCAGTATGTTGCGTGATGCCCTAGCTTTAATCCTTACCTTCTGCGTTGCACTTTTCAGCGCCGGTCTGCCGGCCGAGGCGCAGTATCCATCTGCGGCTGCGCCAGCTTATGACGGCAACCCTCCATATCAGGATGCACAGAGCTATCCACCGCAATACCCGTCCGGACAATATCCAGCTAGTCAATATCCAGCTAGTCAATACCCGGCGCAGCAATATCCTTCGAATCAATACCCGCAGGGTCAATACCCGCAGGGTCAATACCCGCAGGGTCAATACCCGCAGCAGGGTCAATATCCGCAGGGTCAGTACCCACAGGGTCAGCCGCAGGATGCACAGCAAGACGGCGGCCCCCAACAGGACATTGCGGCCGATCGTCAGCACGGCGTGGCGCGCCTGAGCATCGCGCAAGGGGACGTGAACGTGAGGCGCGGCGATAACGGTGATCTGGTCGCAGCAGTTGTGAATGCGCCGCTTGTGGCGCACGATCATGTCCAGACTTCACCGGGATCGCGTGCCGAGATCGAGTTGGATTCCGCGCACCTGGTACGCCTCGCACCCAACACTGAGATTGGATTCGCCAATCTGCAGTACAAGTGCTACCAGGTACAACTTGCAGCCGGTACGGTTCTTTATCGTGTGCTGCGCCCGTCCGATGCTCAAGCCGAAATCGATACGCCGAGCATTGCGGTGCGCCCGGTCCGTCAAGGCGAATACCGCGTTGCTGTTCTCGAAGATGGCGATACGCAGGTTACCGTTCGTTCCGGCGACGCCGAGGTGGTCAGTCCCAAAGGATCGCAGCATTTGGGACCGGGACAGACTATGCTGGCACGCGGCGATCAGGCGAATCCCGAGTTCCAGACGACTTACGAGGTCGCTCGCGATCAGCTCGAAGACTGGAGCGCTCAGCGTGACCGCGACCTTATGGCTTCCCAAAGCTACAGCCGCGTAAGTCCCGACGTATACGGCGCTGACGACCTGGATGCCTACGGGAGTTGGGAACCTTCGCAATACGGCCAGGTGTGGACGCCGCGCGTGGCCTCTCAAGACTGGTCGCCTTACACCGATGGTCACTGGGTCTGGGTTGACTACTACGGCTGGACCTGGGTCGATAACGCTCCCTGGGGTTGGGCGCCATATCATTACGGCCGCTGGTTCCAGAATCCCGGTTATGGGTGGTCCTGGTGGCCCGGTCCCGCCGGCGCATCCGTTTGGTGGAGCCCCGCGCTGGTGGGCTTCTTTGGCTTCGGTGCGAGCATCGCCGTTGGACTGTGGTCGGGCATCGGGTGGGTGGCGCTGGCGCCTTTCGAGTTTTGCCATCCATGGTGGGGGCACGGCTTCCGTGGAGGCTTCGGTTTTGGATACGGCCGCTTTGGTTTCCATGACCGCGGCGTTCTCGGCATGTACCGCAATGCGGCATTCCGCGGCGGCGCTATCACTGCTGCCTATTCATCCTTCGGCTCTCATACCGGCCGCTTCGCGTTTGCGACTCGGGCACAGCTGAGCGGTGCGACCGCGTTTCGCGGTCAAATGCCGGCCTCGCCTACGCGCGCCAGTTATCAGTTCACCAATCGCGCGGCCTTCGCAAATCCGCGGCTGGCCTCCGCCGGCCAGCGGACGTTTTTCCAATCGCGCCAATTCGCCAGCGGAGCTTTTGCGCGCACTGGTCAGAACGCCGCTTCAGCCCCGGCGCGCGGCTTCGCGCGCGCTCAGGAGAACGGAGCCCAATATCGCTCTGGGCAGGCTGAGCATGGGGTAGCCCCGAACATGCATGGCGTCGCGCCGAATATGCAAGGCTCCTTCGCGAACCGCACCGCGCCATCGGCTTCTGTGCGCGGGAGTGCCGGAGGTTGGCAGCGCTTTGGCGATCCGGGAGCAGGAAGCTCCACGCGCCAGAACTTCTCGTCGAGTCAGGAGCGCGGCGGCTGGCACAGCTTCGGGCAGGTCGCTCATGGCGCGCCTCCGGCGCGAACACAGGAATCCTTGCAGCCGCGCGCTTATCCGTCGTACAGCGGCGGATACTCGCATCAAAGTTTTGCTGCACCGCATTACAGCAGCCCGTCTGCAGCGCCGCACTATAGCGCTCCGCGCGAGAGTTCCGGCCACTACAGCGCTCCGCATTACAGCAGCGGCGGAGGAGGAAGCTCCCATTCGAGTGGAGGGGGCCATTCATCCGGAGGCGGTCACTCGTCGGGTGGTGGCCATTCGTCCGGAGGCAGTCACCGCCGCTGAACAGTTCCTATAACAACTGAATTTCCCTCAGCCGCTCCGGCTGCCCTGACAGGGCTGGAGCGGCATTTTTTCTCTAGCAGAACCTAAAAATCCTGCGTGATCACGGATTCAGCTCCGGCGGGGTGCAGGCAGGCCCGATCCCGGGATTGCTTTCCTCAAAGAAGTGCCCGTGCCATATCACTTGGCCTGCTAGCGGATTGCCGGACCAGACGCTCAGGTGAACGCCGTCGTCAGCACTGCAGATCCGAAACAACTGCTTGTTTCCGTTCTGATCAAGATCCGCCCTCACAGAGTTGCCGTCCGACGTGAACACGGCCGGAGCCGCAACAACGGCGATCAGCGGCGACAGGCTCTGAAGATCTCTCGGTGCGCCTTTGATGTCGTAACTTGTGACGCTCGAATCTACTTCCTTCGTGACCGGACATGGACTACCGGAGATCCCGCTGACTTGGGCCGGCATATATGTTTGGGGCGCTTTCGCCGAGACCAGAGTCAGCGTGGAGCCGGCACTCAAGGTGGCGTTTCTGATCGCCATGCAAGCGCGCGTGGGAGTCGCCACGGCAATGCCAATCCGCGATGCATAGTTGACCGACGGATTGACCGCGGCCGAAGAAGCTTCGGACGGTGTTGCGCTCTTGCGGCCGCACGCTCCAAGGAAAATGCAAACAACGACAACGAACGGAATTTGTTTCAGCACTTGTGATGGGATGCGCACTTCAACCGAAACGCATCAAATTGCCGCCGGAGTAGTTCACTTCGGGCATACGACCCCGGTATCGCCGCGTAAGAGCACGTGTGCATCGCAGCTTATATTGCCGACAGTACTTCCGGTGATATCGGCACGGGAGCCAAAGGTGAGAAGAACATCTTTTTGATTACCCGTGACTTTTGAGTTGATTAAAGTCAGGCCGCTGCCGTTATCCGCGTCAATTCCGACGCCCTTGTTCATTGTGCTGTCGATTGCCGCCTGATGAATCACGGTCAAGTTGGATCCGGTCAAGATGCTGATGCCATTGCCGCCATTATTAAACGATTTGAGCGTTGTTATGCCAGGAGCCCCGGAAAACGCAGGCGTATTGAACATCGTCATAACCGAGGTTTCTTCCAGGTGAACGCCGTCGCCAGTATTATCATGCGATTCCACCAGCGCCGCGGCATCCAAGTCAAACCCGGCCTTCGAGTCAACTGAAATCCCATGCACTCCATTGTTTTCCGAGGTGATGGTTCCGCCAAAAGCCACCATGTGCCCGCCCGACACGATGGTTAGACCAGTGGTCAAGTTTGCTGAGATATCGAGGGTCGTTTTCGAGTCTGTGATGAATGCCCCGGATGATGTTGCGATTTGAATTCCAAGCGTGTTCTGATCGACGGTCAGATTCGCTTGCGTAAACGTCAAACTGGAACTGGTATTTACATTCATGCCGAATACCGCGTTCGCTTCTACGGCGTAGCTGCCGGCCATAATTAGCGATGATGACGCTTCCAGGTCGATACCATTCAAGCCGTTACGCCGGGAACTGCCACCATTCAGCACTGCGGACGAGTTCGATTCGAGGAGTATGCCAATCGCGCCGTCGTCGTGAACCGAAACGTTAGTAATGGTCGCGTTTGCTCCGCCGCTTAGGTGGATGCCGTTGTTTCCGTTCCTCACATCCAGGTTTTCGAGCGTGATGTTCTGCGCTCCCTGGATGGTGATAGCGTCTTTCTTGTCTCCGTCAATGATTGCAGTCCCATTGCCGCGAAGAGTAAGGCGGTCCCGGGATATCGTTATCGAACCGATGCAAGTGCCAGTAACGAAGAGCCTCGCGCCTGGTTCTGCGCGGTCCACAGCTTCCTGCAGAGAATCTCCGCCATCGCAGTTCACTCGAACGGTTCTGTTAGGAGAGTGCTCGCCGATTTGGGCGCTCTGTGCAACGGCTAGCGCGGAAAGAATCCCTAGTAGCAGACGTAATTTCATTGTTTCCCTTTCTACGTGTTTTCCGAGTGTAATCGATGATATCGCTGGAATTCACGCGCAGTTGGAAAGGTGTGCAGGCCGTGGAGGTTTTGTGATGCCGTGGTGCGGAGCTCCAGGCAGAGGAACTATGCGCCGGTCGTCACTGGAGGCACTGCTCCAGCCGGAGCTGGACTGTGCTGAGACGGGTGTCTGCCGCCACCTTCGGGCAGTGGAACCAGCATCTGCTCCTTGCGATAAATCAGCGTCGAGGTATTGTAGCTTGCCAGCTCGAACCCGTGCCCGTGTGTGATCGCGTCGGTCGGGCATGCCTCGACACAATAGCCGCAAAATATGCAACGGTTGTAGTCGATGTTGTAAACCTTGGCATAGCGTTCCGAGCCGCTGTAACGTTCTTCGTCGGTGTTCTCGGCCGCCTCGATATAAATGCAGTTGGCCGGGCACGCCGCCGCGCACAAGAAGCACGCCACGCACTTCTCCAAACCGTTTTCATCGCGCTGCAGTACATGCGCGCCGCGAAAGCGCTCCTCCAATTGCGCCGGTCCGTCCGGGTACTCTTCGGTGATCGACGGCTGCATCAGCTCCTTGAACGTGACGCTCATGCCTTTCGCGATCGCCGCCGCCGACCCGATTACCTCGCTGATCTTTGCCATGTTCTTACTGGGCCATGTTTCTCTGGCAGCCGTTGCCGCACCACTGCCTGTTTCAAGCGTACCGCAGGAAGTGATTTGCCTCTAATCACGACCTCTCGGTGTCTTCATCGCGTCGCTTCACGAATTCCAGGATGTCAAAGCGTTTTGCATCGCGATCGGGAAAGAAGCTGTCAATTGCTGACCGTTCTTCATCGAACACCTCAAAGATGGTCGAGAGCTTCGTGAGAATGAGCAGCTGCAAATGCCGCCTGTTCAGATGCAGCAGTTTCATGGCGCCGCCCGCCGCCTGAAATGTTGAATGACCCAACACCAGCAGTCCAAGACCGGTACTGTCGATGAACGAAACATCGTGCAGGTGGACAATGACCCGCGTTTTCCCGCGATTCAGCAAATCCGCAAAGGAATCCTGAACCGCGGCGGATTCGGCACCTAACGTAAGGCGGCCCTGCAGGCGCAGAACGATCACGCCATCGATTTCTGCCTCACGCATCTCAACCGGCATGTTTGCGTCTCCACTATAACCTGCATGTCTTCGAAGTTTTCACACTTCCCTGTACGACGCGAATCTGATAGAAATGACCTGAACACCGCGGAGTAGAGTGGAACTTACCCGGGTGCGAAGGGAGACTTGAGTTGCTAACCGCCATTCCGCCGTTGCTGCTGCTGGCGCAAGCCTCACTCCCACAGTATCCGTTCACAAACACTTTCCGCCCCATGGCATCTCCGGCGCAGGCCGAAAAGGACATCGCGCTGCTTGTGCTCGCCATCACGGGCGCGATCTTCATCGCAGTCGGGACTCTGATCGTCACCACAATCGCCCGTTTCCGCCGCCGGCCTGACGATTCATCGCAACAGGAGCCGCCACAGATTTACGGCAGCAATCAAATTGAGGTCGCCTGGACGGTGATTCCCATCCTGATTGTTTTCGTGCTCATCGGTGTCTCCGCTCGCGTCATCGCCAGTGTCGAAAACGCCAGTCCGCCAAAGAATACCCTGCATGTCACGGTCGTTGGGCGCCAGTGGTGGTGGGAGGTGCAGTATCCAGAGTACGGCTTTACGACTGCAAACGAGATTCATGTGCCCGCCAACCTCGACGGACACACGGCTACGTATTTGAAACTGCAAAGCATGGATGTCATGCACAACTTCTGGGTTCCACAGCTCGCCGGCAAAACCAATCTCATTCCCAATCGCGACAATTTCATGTGGATCGATCCGCGCCAGCCGGGCGTCTACCTCGGGAACTGCGCCGAATATTGCGGAACGCAGCATGCAAACATGCTGCTACGCGTTATCGCACAGACGCCCGAAGACTTCAAACAGTGGGCCGTTGAGCAGCAAAAAGCTGCCCAAGCTGACCCTAAGCTAGCCCAGGCGAAGACAACCTTCGAGTCGCTATCCTGCGCGAACTGTCACACCATCAAAGGCACGCCGGCGATCGGCAAATTCGGTCCGGACTTGACGCACCTGATGAGCCGGCAAACCATCGCTTCGTGCATGATGGACAACACGGAAAAGAATCTGCGCGATTGGGTGAACGACCCCCAGCAACTGAAGCCCGGCTGTTTTATGCCCAGCATGAAACTTACAAACGAGGAGCTCGACCAGGTGGTCTCGTACCTGCGGTCGTTGAAATAGGCATGGCAACGTTAGGTTACGCGGTCGACAAGCCACGCGGCGAAGCACGCGAATTCTCCTTCTCTGAAGCTCTGTATTCGTGGGTAGCGACCGTCGATCATAAGCGCCTCGGAATCATGTATGTCGTGATGGCGCTCCTGTTTCTGGTGATTTCCGGAAGCATGGCTGTCATTATTCGCATGCAGTTGGCGTTCCCGAACGGGAGGCTCGTCGGTCCGGACACCTTCAATCGCCTGTTCACCATGCACGGGACCACCATGGTGTTTCTCGTCGGCATGCCGATGGTGGCCGGATTTTCGAACTATCTCATTCCGCTTATGATTGGCGCGCGCGATATGGCGTTTCCGCGCCTGAATGCATTTGGTTTCTGGATCACGCTCTTCGGCGGTTTGCTGCTCTACTTCAGCTACATCGGCGGTGGCGGACTCTCCGGCTCCGGATCGGCTCCCGATATGGGATGGTTCGCGTACGCTCCGCTGGGTGAAAAAGCTTTTTCGCGCGGCTCGGCTGCCGACTACTGGGCGCTTTCTCTTCTCTTAACGGGTGTCGGGAGCATTTCGAGCGCAATAAACGTAATCGGCACCGTCATCACCATGCGCTGTCCAGGCATGACTCTCAGCAGGATGCCGATGTTCGTCTGGGTTTTGCTGGTGGACGCCTGGATGATTGTGATCATTCTGCCGCCGCTTTCGGCGGCTCAGATCATGCTCGAGCTGGATCGCTATCTTGGCGCTAACTTCTTCAACACGCAAGCCGGCGGCTCGTCGGTCCTCTGGCTCCATTTCTTCTGGATCTTCGGACATCCCGAAGTCTACGTTTTGATCTTCCCCGCCTTCGCGACGCTCTCAGAAATCATTCCCGTCTTTTCACGAAAGCCGCTGTTCGGACGGCCGGCCATGGTCGGAGCCATCGTCGCCATTGGATTTATCAGTCTCGGCGTGTGGGCGCATCACATGTTTACGGTGGGCATGACGTCTTGGGGAAATACCTTTTTCGCCGCTTCCACCATGCTTGTCGGGATCCCGACTGGCATCAAAATCTTCAACTGGACCGCGACCATGTACGGCGGGAAAATCCGCCTTGAAACGCCGATGCTCTTTTGCTGCGCCTTTCTACTACAGTTTCTGGTCGCCGGTTTAACCGGTATTATGCTCGCCACCACGCCTTTTGACTGGCAGTTGAACAACTCATATTTCCTGATAGCGCATTTCCATTTCACGCTGGTGCTTGGCATGGTGTTCGGGGTCCTGGCGGGAATCTATTACTGGTTCCCCAAAGTTACAGGCAAAATGTATAACGAGACATTGGGTAAATGGCATTTCTGGCTCTTTGTCATCGGCGTCAATCTTACTTTTATTCCCTTGCATTTCGCAGGTTTAATGGGCATGCCGCGACGTATTTACACTTATCCCCCCGGGCGCGGTTGGGAAATTTGGAATCTGCTGGCGTCGATCGGTGCTCTTATCCAGGTTCCGGCAACACTGATCTTCGTTATTAATGTCGTTAAGTCCGCGATCTGGGGTAAACCCGCCGGAGATGACCCGTGGGATGCGTGGACTCTGGAATGGTCCACCAGTTCGCCGCCACCGGAGTACAACTTCGAGAAAATGCCGGTCGTCCGCAGCAGCCGGCCACTTTGGGACCTTAAACACCCGCAGGATCCGGATTGGAAGTACGAGTAACTACATGCCCGAAACAGACGTACTTACCAGCGACGCTCTGACTCTAGAGCAAAGCTGGACGATGCCCGACCGCGGCACGATCGGCGTCATCTTCCTGATCATCACCGAATCGTCCCTTTTTGCGATTTTCGTGGCCGCTTATCTCGTGTATACCGGGAGAACTACCGTCGGGCCATTTCCGAAAGACGTTCTGGACGTACCAATCTTTTCTACCATCTGCCTATGGTCGAGCAGTCTCACTGTTTATTTCGCCGAACACGCCCTTGAACACGGGCGGCTTGGCAAATTCAAGTTATGGTGGATCGCGACTATACTGTTGGGCGGCGAATTTCTCAGTGCCACCGGCATCGAATGGCACAAGCTTATTTATCACGACCACTTGACAATCAGCAGTAACTTGTTCGGCAGCACGTTTTATTCGCTCGTGGGCCTCCATGCAAGCCACGTTGTCGTCGGACTCACGTTCCTCACTATTGTGTTGGTTGTTACTCTCGCCGGATTTCCCATCCAGACACAGTTCCGGCGTGTCCGCTTCCTTTCCTGGTACTGGCACTTTGTCGACGCGATCTGGGTTGTCGTGTTCACGGTCGTCTACCTCATTGGCAGATAGCATCCTGACTTATGGCGCACGAATTACATCACGGCGAAGCTGGAGAACGCACCGAGCAGACTCACATACAGATGCCTGCTCCGACCTTCTGGCCCATTGTCTTTGCATTCGGCGCGACCCTGATCATCGCTGCCTTGGTGACGCACTGGACGGTGGCTGCTGTCGGCTTTATTATCTTGTTCCGATCCGCTGTCGGCTGGTGGCGCAACGTGATTCCCCACGAGGAGCATGAGGAACTAGCTGTCGATCCCGCGCACCGGCCCGAGCCCATCATGGTGGAAGCGCGCTCCGTGGTGCGGCTGCGCGCCGGAGAGGCGGGCCACCGTGTACGCATACCCGAGGAAGTGCACCCGTATTCGGCCGGATTTTGGGGTGGACTTGCCGGAGGCGCCGCTATGGCTGCACTTGCGTGTCTCTACGGTCTTGTAGCTCAACACAGCATCTGGTATCCCATCAACTTACTCGCGGGCGTGGTCGTTCCCGACCTTGGTAATGCCACGGTTGAGCAGTTACGCGCCTTTCACGCCCTGCCATTCGTGGCCGCCTTCATCGGTCACGGCATTATCTCGGTTCTCGTCGGCATAGTGTACGCTGTCATGCTCCCGATGTTTCCCAAATATGCACCATTCTGGGCGGGAATTTTGATGCCCCTGTTCTGGAGCGGTCTGGTTGCGACAACGTTGAACATCTTGAATCCGGCGCTGAACAGCCGTATCAACTGGCCCTGGTTCGTTGTTTGTCAACTAGGATTCGGACTTGTCGGCGGATACGTCATCGCGCGCAGCACCAGCATCAAAACGATGCAATCGTGGACACTGGCTGAGCGCGCCTTCCTTGCAGCGCCCGGACTTAAGCCGCCCAGCGAGGAAGAACCCAAATGAGCGTGGGCTCCGAAACGCCGGAAAAATTCAGGGTACATATAGTGGCGCTTGTCCTCGCACTGATGGTTCTCTCCGTCGCTTGCGACCCGCCCGGCAAGCCCAAACCCAATGCTGAAAACGAAAATCGCGAGCAGATCACCGATTTCAAAACTTTGTTCACTAGTAACTGCTCTGGTTGTCACGGCCTCGACGGAAAATACGGACCCGCGCGCATTCTCAACGATCCCCTTTACCTCTCTCTGATGCCGAAAGAGACGTTCAAACAGGTTGTCACTTACGGCCGGCCTGGCACTGCAATGCCTGCCTGGGCCAAGAGTCAGGGTGGTCCGCTCACCGACAAGCAGGTGGATGCACTGGTGAACGGGCTTTATCGCGAATGGGGCAAATCCGCTCAGCCGGTAAGCGGCGCGCCTGCGTATGCCGCCACTAACGATGGCAATCCGACGCACGGCAAGCAGCTATTCCTTCGAAATTGTTTCATGTGCCACGGCAAAGGCGCCGCGGTCGGACCCGTTAACGAGCCATCGTACTTATCGCTAGTAAGTGATCAGATGCTGCGCACGTCCATCCTGATTGGACGGCCAGATCTCGGGATGCCCGATTATCGGCATCTGAACCTCGGGCGTGCTCTCAGCGATCAGGACGTGACCGACCTGGTCGCGTATCTCGTCTCGCTCCGCCCTGCGGCGGTCACCGCGCAGTTGCGTACCCAGCCGGCTTCCGGTGAACAGACTGGAGCCACCGGTCCGCACGAAAATGAAAACGGCGTTGGCGAAAAAGACAGCAATGGACCGCAGAACCGAGCGCGTAAGCAAGGCATAGAAGCTTCCAAAAGCCAGGGAAGCAGCAGTCAGGGGGGAGTGAAATGAGCGGTCCGACTCGGGATCTCGACACAAACCGCACCGAGATGAAGGGCAACACGCCGGACCCGACACGGCGCGATTGGCTTTTCATCATTGGCGTTGCAACGAACGTTGTGGCGGCGTTGGCGCTCGCCGCTCCGCTCATCGGCTTCGTCTTCTCGAGCTTTGTCGAGCGCAGAGACCCCCGCAGTTGGATTTCTCTCGGCCCGCTCGAAAATTACCCGGAGAAGGCCACGCGCATCGCCACTTATCGCAATCCGTACACGCGGCCTTGGGACGGTGAAACCGCCGACATCCCCTGCTGGGTCCGTCGCCTTCAGGGCAATCAATTTCAAGTATTCGCGATTAACTGCACGCACCTTGGATGTCCCGTGCGTTGGTTCCAGGAGTCTGGATTGTTCATGTGTCCTTGTCACGGCGGAGCTTATTACGAAGACGGCTCGCGTGCCGCCGGGCCGCCGCCTCGCGGCCTCTTCCAATATGACTATAAAGTCGAAAATGGTCAGCTGTGGGTGAAGGGCGGGGAAATGCCCACGCTCTCAAATCCGGTATGAACTGGTTGCGAAAATCTGCTGTCTGGCTGGATGACCGGCTGCATCTGACGGCACTCTACGCCTCCACCGCCGGGCAC
Organism: uncultured Acidobacteriaceae bacterium; assembly: GCA_963842195.1. GTDB lineage: Bacteria > Acidobacteriota > Terriglobia > Bryobacterales > Bryobacteraceae > Bog-105. Next base: position 534,587 of record CAWJFN010000007.1, on the reverse strand, counting down.
GAAGTGCCTGCCAGCGCCGGAAGCTGGTTCTATGTGTTCGGCAGCGCAACGCTACTCTGCTTTGTCATTCAGGTAATTACTGGAGCTTGCCTCGCCTTCGTTTACATTCCGTCGACTAACGAAGCTTATACCAGCCTGCAATATCTTAATCACGCTCAGTTTTGGGGTTGGTATCTACGCGCTGTCCACTACTGGGGCTCCAACTTCATGGTTGCGATCATGACCGCCCACATGATCCAGGTATTTCTCTTCGGCGCGTACAAATACCCGCGCGAACTCACCTGGGTCAGCGGTGTGTTTCTCCTGATTGCGACGCTTGCGATGGCGTTCACGGGACAGGTCATGCGTTTCGATCAGGATGCGTATTGGGGTCTGACTATCGGTGCATCCATTACGGCGCGTGTGCCGCTCATTGGCGCCCAACTGGTTCACGTGCTGCTCGCCGGACCGATCATCGCCGGCGAAACGCTATCACGCTTCTTCACTCTCCACGTATTCATCGTCCCTGGGCTGATCATCGCGATCGTGAGCATGCATCTGCGGCTGGTGCTCACCAAGGGCATCAACGAATATCCGAAGCCGGGCCATCCAGTCCACAAAGCCACCTACGATGCCGAGTACGCCGAGATCCTGCGCAAAGAAGGCGTTCCGTTCGTGCCGTATGCCATCGGCAAAGATCTGATCTTTGCAGCGGTGGTTATTGTCGGCATTCTTGCCTGCGCGTTCTTTTTCGGCGTGAAGGGTCCCTTCGGACCGCCGAATCCGACGCTGGTGGACACCAACCCACGGCCGGATTTCTATTTCCTGGCGGTATTCGCGGCGCTGGCATTGCTTCCCGATTGGATGGAAGTCATCGTCCTGTTTGCCGCCCCCGCGATTCTTCTGCTGTTCATTCTTGTGCTGCCGTTTATCTCCGGCACCGGCGAAAAGAGCGCGCGCCGCAGACCCGTCGCCGTGCTTTCGGTGGTATTCATTTTGATGGTGATTGGCGTACTCGCCTATATGGGCGAAACTTCACCGTGGTCGCCGAAGATGGGCGATTGGAGCGGCGTTCCGATTCCTGTTCAGTACGTGAAAGGCCGAACACCGCTGGCGATCCATGGAGCAATTGTTTTCCAGAACAAGCAGTGCCGCAATTGCCACTCCCTGGGCGGGCGGGGCGGCCAGCGTGGTCCATCCCTCGATGAAGTCGCGAATCGGCTCACGGCGGATGAAATGGTCCGGCAGGTGATTCAAGGGGGTGGCAATATGCCGGCATACGGAAAGAAGCTGAGCCCCGCGGAAGTGGATGCTCTTGTCGCGTTCATGCTGACACTGCATTCGCCCTCCGCGCCTCCTGTGCGCAATTCGAGTCCTCCACAAAACAAACTGCCGCGCGACTTTGCAATGCTCGCGTCACCGACCGCAGGAGTACTCAAGCAGTAAGTGAGCACTCCAGCTGCAGCCGCGCTCTTATCCTGGAATCTCGATCTGCGCGTAATCGCGCTGCTTGCGCTCATCGCAGCCGTCTACATACGGGGCTGGCTCCGCCGCAGAAGCCTCGTGCTCGAGTATCACGCAACCGAGCGTCTCGCGTCGTTTCTGCTGGGTCTGCTCATCCTATTCATTGCCGGCGAATCGCCGCTCGATGCGTTCGACAACTTCTACCTCTCGGCTCATATGGTCCAGCACTTGTTGCTGATGATGATTGCGCCGCCGCTTATCCTGCTCGGTCATCCGTTGATTCCTCTGCTCACCGGATTGCCGAAGAACTGGGTGAAGGAAGGCCTCGGCCCATTCCTGACCTGGCGTCCGCTCAAGCGCTTTTTCGGTTGGCTGACCTCGCCGCCAATCGCGTGGCTCGCCTTTGCCGTCAGCACCATTGCCTGGCATTTGCCCCGCTTCTATGAGCTTGCGCTCTCCTCTCCGCGTTGGCACAACTTCCAGCACGCGTCATTTTTCTGGACAGGCATTCTCTTCTGGTGGCCCATTATCCGTCCGGGTCCAGGCAAATCGAAGTGGCCGGCCTGGCTTCCGATTCCCTACCTGCTGTTCGCGGACATTGTAAACACCGCGTTATCGGCATTCTTGATCTTCTCGGGCAGGCTGCTTTATCCGTCTTACGAAGCGCTGCACGCCGGCGGCATAAACCCGCAAGACGATCAGGTCCTGGCTGGCGCTATCATGTGGGTCCCCGGATCCATCGTCTACATCGTGCCTGCAATCGTGGTCGCGATGCGGCTCTTCTCGCGTCCTCACGTTCAGCCGCGCGCGATTCATCGCAGAACTGCCCCGACCTCGAGATCGCCGCTGCTGTTGCGGCTGCCGGTTATCCCACTCCGGCGCGCCGCCCAGATCGTGATGCTCCTGATCGCTCTTGCCGTCATGGCCGACGGCTTTTTCGGACCGCAGGTCGCGCCTGAGAATCTCGCCGGTGTTTTGCCTTGGATTCACTGGCGCGCGCTGTCGCTAGCCGCCCTCCTGCTTATTGGCAATCTCTTCTGCATGGCCTGCCCGTTCACGCTGGTGCGTGACATTGGCCGCCGCCTTATGTTTCCTGCGAAGCTGCACTGGCCGCGTGCGCTCCGCGGCAAATGGCTGCCGATCGCGCTCATCCTGACGTATCTCTGGACTTACGAAGCGTTCAGCCTTTGGAACAGCCCCTGGATTACTGCGTGGATCATCGCCGGTTATTTTCTGGCAGCTCTCATCATCGACGGCATCTTCCGTGGCGCAAGCTTTTGCAAGTACGTCTGCCCGATCGGCCAGTTTCACTTCGTCACTTCGCTGATCTCGCCGCGTGAGATCGGTGTCCGCGATCACAAAATTTGCGACACCTGCAAAACCCACGACTGCATTCATGGCAATCAGCGCGCCCGCGGCTGCGAGCTGTCCCTGTTTCAGCCTACGAAATCCGGCAACATGGACTGCACCTTCTGCCTCGATTGTGTGAACGCTTGTCCGCATGAAAATGTGTCGCTGGTTCGGATTACGCCGGCCACAACGTTAAGTAGTGGTTCGAAACGCTGGGATATTGCCGTCTTAGCGCTGCTCATCGTGTTTGCGGCGTTCGTCAACGCGGCGGCGATGCTCGAGACCCCCATCAATCGGCATGTTTCAGCGTTCATTCTCGGCGGAACTGTTCTCATTCCGGCAGTAGCAGTCGGGCTATGTTCACTGCTGAATCGGCTTTCCGATGGCAATACCGATACCTTGCGGGTGGCACGCCGCTTCATCTTTGCTCTCGTCCCGATCGGCATCGCGATGTGGGCAGCGCATCTACTGTTTCATCTGGTGACCAGCGGCAGCGCCGCGATCCCCGCCATCCAACGCGCAGCAACTGGCGTTATCCACATCGGCGCCGTCGCGTTCACGCCCGCATGGTTAACTCCACTTCAATTGCTGCTGCTCGACTCCGGCCTCCTCTTGTCTATCTACATTGTCTGGCGCGTCGGCAAACAGATTCTGGCGTGCACCCGCTCGGCTCTGATACTCAGCGCGCCATGGGCGGGGCTTGCCTGCGTGTTGTACGCTGTCGGAGTTTGGATTCTCTTTCAACCGATGCAAATGCGCGGCATGTTGCATTGAGGCTCGCCTTAGCGCTTCTGGTCTACTCCGCACAGCTCCTTGCCGACGGGGGCGCCGTTGTCTTCAGCCGCCAGGCTGGGCCGTTTGTTGTTACTGTGTTTAGCGCGCCCGTCCCCCTGCGCGCTGGCCCGGCAGACATCAGCGTTCTGCTGCAAGACGTTGCCGGGCGAGCAGCCGTAATGGACGCCGATGTCGTGTTACGCTTCTCGCGCGCCGGTCAATCTGCGATTGCTGTTCACGCAAATCATGCGGCGGCTAAGAACAAGCTCCTGTATGCCGTACAACTCGACCTCTCCGCCGGCGATTGGCAACTGCGCGTTGACTGCGCGGCTCATCATGAAACCACGACTGTTATCGGATCCATCCATGTCGGAAACAAACAACCGGCCCTTGTGCAATATTGGCCCTACTTCGTGGTGGTGCCGTTTGGCCTGGCTTTATTCGCACTCAACCAGTGGCTCAAGGCAACGCGCCGCTAGTATCGGCTTGCAGATCGGCAGGCAATCATCTCGTTAACACTCACCCGTGATACCCCGTCTTCTCCACAGCTCGGGCCGCCCCAAGCTGCCCGACACGAAAGGGAAACACGTCATGAGAAGAATTGCGACACTATTGTTCGTTTTGCCGCTCTTGGTTGCTCCGCTGTTTGCCGGAGCGTTGACACTCGAAATCGGCAATCCATCCGCAAACCCGGAGGCACTGGCTAAGCATGCGGTTGTGCTAGCGCGTATGACCGCTTGCCGCTCACCGGAAAAGACTTCGGTCACTGCAACGGCAGAGGGTCTGGTCAACGGCGTGCGTAAAAGCGTTCCGTTGCATGTCATCTCGCTATCGACGCCCGGAACATTCGCCGTCACTCATGAGTGGCCCGAAAAAGGAGCCTGGGCAGTCAAAATGATCGCGACCAATCCCGATTACAAAAACTACGCCCCGAGCGTCGTGGTGCCGGTGAACGGCAACCTGGCGCAGCTGGCGGCCGTGAAGCACTACTATCACACGCCGACGGACGCCGAAATCTCATCGTCACTAAACTAGTTACAAACGAGTCGTGCTCACAACCCTGGAGCCTCGATCGCAGGAAGCCGCGCTGGTTCGTGCTGCTCAGAGCGGCGACCGCGCGGCTTTCGGCGTCGTTGTATGAGCAATATGGGCGTCTGGTTCACGGCATCCTTCTGGCCCATGTTCCCTATCATCAGGCAGACGATCTCATGCAGGACGTCTTTGTGAAAGCCATGGAGCGGCTGCCCTCGCTCCGAGAGCCGGCTGCGTTTTCGGGTTGGCTCATCGCTATTGCCCGCCGCATCGCCACCGATTCTTTGCGCAGCACGAAAATCATGTCCGATGCTGGGGCCTTCACTTGCAGGCGGGTCGCCACCCGACGGCGAGGCCTTTGCCGTGCTTGCCGCAATTCAGAGCTTGCCTGAAAGTTACCGCGAGACTCTGATTCTTCGTTTGGTGGAGGGCATGAATGGACCGGAAATCGCCGCGCGCACAGGTCTCATGCCCGATTCAGTGCGTGTAAACCTGTGTCGCGGCATGAAGCTCTTGCGCGATCGCTTGGAGGTCCGTAAAAAGGTATGAAGGAGCAGTATTTGTGGGACGGCAGCGGTGAGACCGATCCCGAGATAGCGCATCTCGAAACGCTTCTCGCGCATCTACGCTGGTCGGGAAAGCAGCGTCAGTCCTGGCGCCCGCGCCCATATCAATGGTGGTCCGCCGCAGCCGCGGTGGTTCTCCTTTCACTCGCTGCCGGCTTTTTGTTCCAACACTCGAAGCGTCCTCTCACTTCGTGGCAGCTCTCGTTGGCGGGTCAGAAGCAAAGCGCAGTCCGAGCCGGGCAAGTGATCGAAACACCTGCCACGACGCCCGCCACCATCGAATCACAGTTTGTGGGCGAGGTTCAGATCGAGCCCGCTTCCCGCTTGCGTCTGCTCGCCTCGCGCGATGACCATCAGCAGTTTGCGCTAGACCATGGCACGATTCACGCGCTGATCTGGGCGCCCCCAACCCAATTCGTCGTGGATACGCCCTCCGCGAAAACCGTTGACCTTGGATGTCAGTACACCTTACGCGTTGCCAAAGACGGCCAGGGATTCTTGACCGTTGAGGCTGGTTGGGTAGCCTTCCAGTGGCACGACATCGAATCGTTCATTCCGGCGGGTGCCGCCTGCACCACGCGTCCTGGCCATGGCCCCGACACGCCGCACTTTCTCGATGCTCCCGGCGCTTTGACCAAAGCCGTGGCGGAGTTTGATCTCACCGGCGACACGCAGGCCCTGAGCACGGCCCTTTCGGTAGCCCGACCTCGCGACGCTCTCACGCTGTGGCATCTGCTGCAGCGAACCCACGGCGCTGAACGCGCGCAGGTATTTGACCGTTTCGCAGCTTTGGTGACGATGCCGGCGGGCCTGACACGACAAGGCATTCTAAGCGGTGATCGAAAATCGATGGATACTGCATGGGACGCCTTGCAGCTAGGCGATACCGGCTGGTGGCGGGGTTGGAAGCGCAATTGGTAATACTTGCTGATTGCTTTTATCGACGTTCATCCGCAGCCTCTTTAACACCGCCATCGCAGCATTCCGGCCGTTAATCGCAATCACGCTTCCACCCGGATGTGTGCACGCTCCGCATAAGTAAACTCCCGGCATCGGTGTTTCCGCTCGCAAACGATTACTCCACATATACGGCGGCAAGCACTCACCTTGGAAAATATGGCCGCCCGTCAGCCCGACCTTCTTCTCGATATCTGGCGGTCCCGAGCGCCTCGGCTTCAATCACCGCGTCCGGTATGTTGCTGCAATAATCGCCCAGCGATTGGAGAGCAAGACTTCTTCGCAGCTTCTCGATGCTCATCCCACGTCCCGTGCGCAAAACGATACGGCACATATTGCGTGAACATGCTCATAGTGTGTGTGCCTGCAGGGGCAACGCTTGCGTCGTGCACGCTCTGAAAGTAGATTTCGGTCCAGAGCCGGTCCGGCAACCGCCCCTCGCGCGCGGCCGTGAATCCAGCCCGCCATTGCGATTTCGAAAGCGGGGTGTTGACCTGCCCAAAATGCTGCGCCTCGCATTTGCCCGGACGAGCTTTGAAGTTCGGCAGCTCCCGTAGCCACACATTCAGCTTCAGTGTGCATCCCTGCATCGGAATCGAATCGACCTGTGCGCGCCACTTCGTTTCCGCCGCATCCCCGAGTAAGCAGCATGTCGTTCGTGGATCCGCATTTGACACTACAATGGGCGAGGAAATCCGCTCACCGCCTTCGAGCACCACGCCTTCTCCCGGCGTGATGCGCGCCACCGGCACTCCTGAGGCGACGACAGCTCCCGCTTCCCGTGCCGCATCGCAGATCAGAAAGGAGACCGTGCCCATCCCGCCACGCACATATCCCCATTGGCCCGGTAGTCCGCCAAGCCGTCCCGAAGCATGGTGAAAGCGAATCGATGCCGTGCCGCCATCGAACGGACTGGCATTGGTTCCGATAACGCCTTGTCCCAAATACGCAATCCGGAGCCGCTCGTCGCTTAAGTAATGTTCGACGAACTCCGCCATCGACCACTCAAACAGCAAAGCCCGTGCTTCGGCGTCCGCTCCCAACCTTTCCTCGAGTTGCTCCCGTGTCGGCGGCTCTCCAATCCATACATCGCGCTGATCCGGTGGACGGAGCGCATCGCGCATGCGCCCGATCACATCGTTCATGGCGCGCCATCCCTTCACGTCTCGCGGCGCAAATCGGGCCACTTCGGCTTCACATTGTTCGTCGTCATCGTAAAGCTGAACGCTCGAGCCGTCTTCAAAGGGCACAAACAAGCCATTCGTTGCCGGCGTCCAATGGAAGCCGCGGCCGGGCAGGTCCAGCTCTTCAATTACCAGCGGATGCAGCAGCCCGGCGAGATAGGCACACGGCGACATGCGCACTCCGGGCCAGGGTTCTTCAATTGTGCAAGCGCCTCCGATGCGCTCCCGCGCCTCAAGCACCAACACACGTTTCCCGGCGCGCGCCAGATATGCAGCACACGTAAGCCCGTTATGCCCGGCCCCGACGACCACCACATCCCAGTTTTTCCGTGCCAGTTCACTCACCGGAGCGGGCAGCCCGATGCAGCCAAGTGTGTCGACTGCGGAAGGCATTTGCGTCATCTCTCTCCAGAATGCATTACGGGCATAAAACATTTCGATCCCACGCATAGAAAATTGCGCATTTGCAGCGGCCTCCTAAGTTGCTAGTCTTGAAGTTTTAGCAAATCCCTGCAGGCTATTTGCATGAACATATCCAAGTGGATATCCGTCCCCGTCGCCTTGTGTGCCGTCTGTGCTTTCGCGCAGACCGTTGATCAGCAGACGATCAATCAAAAGCTAAATGCTTTGGACGCAGCCGCCAAGTCCGCGCAATCCGCAGGCGATAACGCCTGGATGCTTACCAGCGCCGCGCTTGTCTTGATGATGACCGGTCCTGGCTTGGCGCTTTTCTACGCCGGTCTGGTCCGCCGCAAGAACGTTCTCAGCAGCATGATGCACAGCTTCGTTTGCATGGCGATCGTCACCGTGCTTTGGGCCGTATACGGGTATAGTCTGGCGTTCGCGCCGGGCAATCCGTTCGTTGGCGGAGCTCAGTATCTGTTCCTACATGGCGTCGGGACGCCGCCGAACCCCGATTACGGAGCCACTGTTCCCCACGAGACCTACATGATCTACCAGCTCATGTTTGCCATCATCACTCCGGCCCTGATCTCGGGCGCTTATGCCGAGCGCATGAAATTCAGCGCGATGCTGCTGTTCACTGTCCTATGGACGACCATCGTGTACCTGCCAATGGCGCATATGGTGTGGGGCAAGGGAGGTTTCCTGAACGCATTTCTCGGGGGCAGGATTCCTTGCTTCGATTTCGCCGGCGGTACAGTGGTACACATCACGTCCGGAGTCAGCGCGCTAGTCTGCGCTTTGTATCTGGGCAAGCGCACCGGATTTCCGCGCGAGCCGATGAAGCCGCACAGCCTAACGATCAGCGTCATCGGAGCATGTCTTCTCTGGGTCGGCTGGTTCGGATTCAATGCAGGTAGCGCGGTCAGTGCTTCCGGACTCGCCACCAGCGCCTTTGTCGCGACCCATTTCGGTGCTGCCGCTGCCGCGCTCGGATGGCTGTTTGCCGAATGGTTGAAACATGGCAAACCGAGCATGCTCGGCGGCATTTCGGGCGCTGTCGCCGGTCTGGTTGCCATTACTCCTGCTTCGGGATTCGTCCAGCCGTTCCCTGCGCTCCTCATCGGCTTCCTGGCCGGTGCGCTCTGCTTCTCCATGGTCACGACTGTGAAGAGCAGGTTCGGCTACGACGATACGCTCGATGCTTTCGGAGTTCACGGCGCCGGCGGAACTCTCGGCGCAATCCTTACGGGCGTGTTCGCCACCAACGCAATCAACGACGGTCTGAAAGACGCTGGCGGCAAAACGATGCCATTGGGTATGATCGACGGCAATCCTGCACAAGTACTTAACCAGGCAATCGGTGTTGCAATTTCGTTCGCGCTTGCCATCGTGGGCACGCTGATCATTCTGAAGATTGTCGATGCCGCGATAGGTGTTCGTGCCGTGACCGAACAGGAGGTCGAGGGACTCGATATCAGCCTGCATGGTGAAGAGGGTTACAATCTCGACGCCTGATCGCGCCTGCCTACTGCCCTGACGCAGCACTACGAATGGATACGATTGAGCCATGAAGAAGATCGAAGCAGTGATTCAGCCGCATAAACTCGACGAAGTCAAGGAAGCGCTGAAGAGCATCAGCATTGATGGCATCACTATCTCGGAAGTACGCGGCCACGGCCGTCAAAAAGGTCACAAAGAGGTCTATCGCGGCATGGAATACGAAGTGGATCTGCTCCCCAAAATCAAACTTGAAATCGTGATTCCGGACTCGCGGCTGGACGAAGTCACGCATACTATCACTGCGTCGGCGCGCACCGGCAAAATTGGAGACGGCAAGATCTTCATCTATGACGTTATGGAAGCGATTCGAATCCGCAACGAAGACACCGGCGAGGCGGCACTATAACGCGTGCTGGAAGGAACTCCTGAGCAGCGGCATTCTTCGCTTCATCGGCCTGCGGCTCCGAGTGGTGAGGCCAAGAGCGCCCTCACGCAAATTGCGGCCACCTTTCGCCAGGACCGCGACCCGTTTCGTCTCTTTGAATCACGCACCGGCCTGGTTGATGAGATCGTTGCGCGTACCGTATCCGAAATTCTGATCCCGCGCGTCCCTGCCCAGTTTGCTGCCGCAGCCGTCGGCGGATACGGCCGCCGCGAGCTGTTTCCCTACTCGGACGTCGACCTCCTCTTCGTCTTCGAAGCTGAGAACGACCTCGGGAATATCAAGGAGCCTCTGTCCGAGTGCTTGCGAGTGCTGTGGGATTCGGGAATGCGCGTCAGCCACTCGGTTCGCACCATAGCCGAATGCTGCCGGCTGAATGAGCAGAACACGGAGCTGCACATCAGCCTGCTCGACCTGCGGTTTCTGTATGGGAACCGCGGCATCTTTGACGCCCTCTCGGCAAAGTTGCCGGATTTCTATCATCGGCACGCGCAGGCAATCATGCGGCGGCTCGCCGAACTCACGCGCCAGCGCCATTCCAAATTCAACGACACCGTGTATCATCTGGAACCCAACATCAAGGAAGCCCCGGGCGGCATCCGGGATATTCACCTCCTGCGTTGGCTTTCTCAGATCGCCCCCGAGCAGCAGGTCCTCCGCGATCTCCTCCTGGAGCTCGAAGACGCTCGGAAATTTCTTTTTGCGTTGCGTTGCTCGCTACATTTTGAGACCGGTCGTGATAACAATCTTCTGACGTTCGAACTGCAGGACCGCATCGCAAGCTGGCTTCCTCCTGAACCCGCCGTGCCGGAACAATGGATGCGCCAGTACTATTCGAGTGCGCGCCAAGTTTTTCAGCCCACGTTGCGCGCCCTGGAGCATGTCGAGAGTCACGACCCGTCGCTGTTTCGTCAATTGCGCGACCTGCGCTCGCGTTTGTCCACGCCGGAGTTCACCATTTCCCGGGACCGCGTTTTCCTCCGCAACCCCGCCGAAACGCTGCGTTCTGCCGACGCCATATTCCGCCTCTTCACCTTCGTTGCCCGCCACGGTGTCCGCCTTGCATGGGATGCACAGCGCCGGCTGCGGACCGCTACCGCGGAACTCGAGAAGGTGATCGGGGAACAAGCTCCCAACCGTACCGTTTGGCGCGAACTCTTGTCACAGCCGCACACGGGCCTCGCCCTTCGCGAGATGCAGGAGACCGGAGTGCTCGCACTCGCTATCCCGGAGTGGCACTCGGTCGATAGCCTGGTCGTACGAGATTTTTATCATCGCTACACTGTCGACGAACACACGCTGGTTGCTGTTGAGAGCATCGACAACCTGCTTGCGAACAGACCGGGGACTCCCCCGCGTTTCCATGAGCTGCTTCAAGAAGACGATGACCACGCAGTTTTGCGGTTCGCGATCCTGATGCATGACGTCGGGAAGGGAACTAATCCCGGTGAGCACGTGCTCGGTTCGCGCGAGGCTGCCGAGACTGTTATGGCTCGCCTTCAGGTTCCCGAACAGAAGCGTGATGCCGTTCGTTTCCTTATCGAGCATCATCTCGATCTGTCCTTGATCATGAACGGCCGTGACCCTGAAGATCCCGCCACCGCACGCTTTCTCACCTCCCGCGTTGGTACTCAGGAACGCCTCCGCCAGCTCACTCTTCTGACCTACGCCGATATCAGCGCTGTCAATCCCACTGCCATGACGCCGTGGCGCCTCGAACAGCTCTGGCGCGTCTACTCGCTCGGTTTGGAGCAGCTCACACGCGATTTGGTGATGGATCGGATTCATGCTGCGCCCGGAACTGAATCCATCTCGCCTGGGCTCGCGCAGTTCCTCGAAGGACTCCCCACGCGCTATCTTCGCACCCACACTCGCGCCGAAATCGAGCAGCATGCCGCCTTGGGTCAAAAGCTCGCCGCCGACGCAGTGGCAGTTGACATCATCCGCGAAGCTGGTGTGTATGTTATGACCGTTCTCGCTGTCGATCAGCCGGGCTTGTTCGGATCGCTGTGCGGCACGCTCGCCAGCTTCGGCATGAACATCGTCAAAGCGGAGGCTTTCTCGAACGCAGCCGGCTGCGTTGTCGATGTGTTTCGTTTCGCTGATCCGTTGCGTACGCTCGAACTCAATCCGGGCGAAATCGACCGTGTCCAGTGGACCGTCCAATGTGTAGTGCGCGGCTCCATCGACGTGCGCGACCTGCTGAAACGGCGGCGTCAAGCTCGCCTGCCGAGCAGCGGCGCCAAGATTTCGCCGCGCGTTCGTTTCAATAATGAGGCATCCGATAGCGCTACCCTGATTGACTTTATCGGCGAGGATCGGCCCGGCCTGCTTTACGACCTTGCGACCTGCTTAAGTATCCGTGGCTGCAACATAGAGGTGGTCATGATCGACACCGAGGCGCACAAAGCGATTGACGTCTTTTACGTAACCCGCAGTGGAGCCAAACTCGACGAACCCACTCAGGAAGAGCTGCGCGAAGACCTGATGAACACCGCGCTTAAGCATTAAATAACGGTTGTTGACAAAACACTCGGACTTCGATATAACGGAATCCGATATGCCATTCGAGCCAGAGTCGTTAATCCCGCTCTCTCCCGCCATTCTCCACATCCTGGCCGCCCTCGCTGGCGAGGACCTGCACGGCTACGGCATCATGCAGGAAGTGGCCAGGCAGTCTGGCGGCAAATACAAAATAGGTCCGGGCACGCTGTACGACAACCTCAAGAAACTCCTCGACCACGGCATGATCGAGGAGCGGGACCCCGGCAAGTCGAACGAAGACTCGCGCCGACGGTATTACCGGCTTACCGGTTCTGGCCGGCGTCTTCTGCAAGCCGAATTGAAGCGGCTCGACAGCGTTGTGCGCCAGGTGCGGTTGCGCTTAGCGGAATCGAGGTGAGCGATGTGGAAGGCGCTCTACCGTGCATTCGTTACGCTGCACCCGCCGGCTTTTCGCCGCAGATTTGGAGCCGAACTACTCTGGATTTTTGAGGAGCAGGCCGGCACCAAGGTTGCTCTAGCGCTCTTTTCTGACATCGTGCGGTCGCTCTTACGTCAATGGATGTTGCGCACCCAGCTCTGGATTGTGCCTATCGCACTGACGTCTGCATTCCTGCCCTTCGTTATCGCGGTCCGCACGCCGTCCACGACTGGCCGCGGTATTCTAAACACCGCTTTTTCGGAGCAGGAATTCTTCTTTATTGCGGTCGTGGGAAGTATGTCCGCGGTAATTCTGACGCTTGTCTTCTGCGTCACCTGGTTTCAGCTTTCGCGGCGTCGGCGGCATGCTTGAACTGCAGCTCCTGACCAAGCTTTACCGGGGCGTCCCCGGTGTGGAAGACATCTCATTTTTTCTGCGCCCGGGTGAAGTACTCGGCTACGTTGGCCCGAACGGCTCCGGCAAAAGCACCACCATCAAAATGCTGACCGGACTCCTGGAACCTACCTCCGGCCGCATTCTCTTCGGCGGCATTGACATCCATCGCGACCTCACCGCCTATAAAGCCAAAATCGGCTTCGTCCCCGAAGAGCCCTATCTGTATCCGCACCTTAGCGGGCTGGAATATCTGACGCTGGTGGGACGGCTCCGCGGGCTCACGGATCGCGCCACGCGTGCGCGCGCCGAAGAACTGCTGCGGCTGTTCTCGCTTGATGACAGCCGTTTCAGCCGCATGGCCGGGTATTCAAAGGGCATGCGCCAGCGTGTGCTGATCTCAGCCGCACTCATTTCCAATCCGGAACTGGTTATTCTGGACGAGCCGTTTTCAGGTCTCGACGTGAACGGCGCCATGCTCTTTCGTCAAATCTTGAGCCGCCTCGCCGAGAGCGGGCGAATGATTTTGTTCAGCTCGCACGTGCTCGAAGTGGTCGAGAAGCTTTGTTCACAAGTGGTCATTCTGCACCGCGGCAAAATGGTCGCTCAGGATTCGATCCTTCACCTGCGTGAATTGCTTTCCGTTCCCTCGCTGGCAGAGGTTTTTTCTCAATTGACGGAGCAGGAAGATTATGCGGGGCGGGCTCGTCAGATCGTCGATGTTGTCGGCAACCTATGAAGCGTTCGCGCCGGCTTGTCCCTCCTCACTTGTTTGCGCACTTTTTCACCGGCTTGCTGCAACCGCCCGCCATCTCCGGTGACGGCGCCTATCTGACCTGGGTGGTGCAGGTCCTCGCACTGTTTATCGCATTGAGTTGGTTCGTTCCAGCTTCCCTCTATAGCCATTACCTGATACTTCACGGTCTGCCCTCGCCCGCTCCGTACCGGCTTGCCTACTCCGCCGACTGTCTGGTCGCCTCCATTCTGGTGACGATCGTTGTTGCAGTCGTGGCGCTTATGGAATGGCCGGCTTTATTGTTGTCCCGTCTTGATTACTTCATCCTCACTCCGCTACCGATCTCTCGCACGCAGCTGTTTCTAAGCAAAGCCGCTGCTATCGGATTTTTCATGGCGGTCTTCATCCTTGCGCTCACGTCGTTTGCGACGGTCATCATGCCGGGAGTTGCCGGTGGACGCTGGGAGCCGCGCGGCTTCTTTATTCGTGTCCTCGCCTACTCCGTCGCACTGTGCGGAACGGCCTTCTTCACCTTCCTTGCGCTATTCATCATCCAAGGCTCTCTCTCCGCGGTTCTGCCTCGGAACCTGTTTTCGACGGCATCCTTTCTAACGCGGTTGGCCTTGCTCCTGGCTGTGTTCTGCGCTCTTCCGCTGCTGCCATACTTTCCTGCAAAATACGCCGTCGCCGAACAGGTCCATTGGCTGCGCCTCGTCCCGCCGGCGTGGTTTTGGGGGTGCGGAGAGTGGCTGCTGGACACGCGAACGACTCTCACCGGCCAACTCGCGTTTCGCGGAGCGATCGCACTCCCCGTGTCAGGGGCGGCCGCAGCTCTGCTCTATTGGATCTCCTATCTGCAATATTGGAGGTTTGCCGCCGAAGAGCATCCGCGTAGCCGCGCCCCGGTTTTTCAGCCCGCCAGGATTTTCGGTCGAGTCTTCACTTCTGTTCGCGCAGCCGCCGTCAGCGACTTCGTCGCGTGGACGCTGTTTCGCAGCCGCGAACAGATGATGTCCTTTCTCTTGTCCGCGGGCATCGGGATTGCTCTTATCCTCGAGAGCCTTGTATATCTGGTACTGCGCGGTCAATTTATCCAGTCAAATGCGTTCGTCGAGACCGTCGTTACCGTTCCTCTGACGTTCAGCTTCTTCGCCATGCTCGGCCTACGGCGTGCGTTCCGCAGCGCCAGTGAAGTTCCTGCGAACTGGATCTTCCGCTTTCTCGAATCTGCCAGAGATCGCAGCCAACAACTGAACGTCGCGTACGTGTGGGTCCTTGGCGTCGGAGGCGTATTGCCGCTCATCATCTGTCTTCCGCTGGAACTCATTGCTCTTGGAGCGCGCGGCCTTCTGATCGCTGCCCTGGAAGCGCTGCTCGCATGCACTTTCGCCGAGTACCTGTTGCAGAACTGGCGTGCGATCCCATTCACCTGCGCCCGTAATCCCGCCCGCGTTCATATCATCATCCGCCTGGTCCAACACTGCGTGGAACTGGCCCTATACTCGCTCGTCAGTTCCGAGTGGATCGTAGACGGGTTACGCCATCCGGTCGCGCTTGCGCTCTTTAGCGCCGTTCTTCTCGCAACCTTTGTCGCCTTGCACCGGCGACGTCTTCAAACCTGGGGCAAAGTGCCGCTCGAATTCGAAGAGGCGCCTTCGGCGCTCCTGGAGCCTCTTCGGCTACTCTGAATTCTCTTTACTCGGGTACCGGTGGAGACGTCATTCTGGCAGAAGGTATTGCCTGAGATTTCTGTGCAATACTCTCAATTACAGTTGATACTTTCGGTGTGGGGCGCCTCTCGGGCTGCGGGTGGACCTCTCACGCTGCCTCCGGCTGTTATTCGCCGCTCCATCTCTCAACAAACGCCCGGCAAGGTGCAATAGGGTGCCTCCGCAGGATCTCAGCGCATGCGGCAAGGAGTCGTCGCAGAACGACCTTGCCTTTCTGCGCAAGCGAGTAGAGGAACTGGAGAGCCAGACGGCGCTGCGGGAAAGCCAGGAGCGTTTCCATGCCCTGGTGTCCGCTTCCGCGCAGATCGTTTGGACCACGGACGCTGATGGCATAGTGGTCGAAGACTCTCCTTCGTGGCGCGCGTTTACCGGCCAAACCTTTGAGGAGTACAGGGGGTCGGGATCGCTCGAGGCGATTCATCCCGACGACTGGGAGCGAACCGCTAGGATCTGGGCAGATTGTCTCGCTAGCGGATCGCCTTTATATACAGAGTTCCGGCTCCGGCATGTGAGTGCGGAGTGGCGCTGGGTGGCGGCACGCGGTGTTCCGTTGTTTCGCTCGGATGGCTCGGTACGCGGCTGGGTCGGCATGAACACCGACATCACCGACCGTAAGATCACGGAAGAACTGGAGCGTGATCGGCATCTGCAAACGATGGCCGACTCCATTCCGCAACTGGTCTGGATGGCCAACTGCAAGGGCTGGATCTTCTGGTATAACCAGCGCTGGTACGACTACACAGGAACCAGTCCCGATCAGATGCAGGGCTGGGGATGGCAAAGCGTACACGATCCGCAGATGCTGCCAATGGTGCTGGAGCGCTGGCAGGAGTCGCTTTCCAGCGGCGATCCGTTCGAAATGGAATTCCCGCTGCGCGGCGCGGATGGTGTGTTCCGCTGGTTTCTGACGCGCATCGTGCCGGTCCGGGATGCAGCTGGAGCGGTAGTCCGCTGGTACGGCACCAATACCGATATCGATACGCTGCGCCGAGCCAAAGAGGCGCTGCGTCGTTCCAATCAGGACCTGGAGCAATTTGCGTACGTGGCCAGCCGTGACTTGCAGGAACCGCTGCGTATGGTAGCCATCTCGACGCAGATGTTGGCGCGCAAGTACAAGGGCAGGCTTGACCCGCAAGCGGACCAGTACATCGGCAATGCGGTGGAAGGCGCACAGCGCATGAGCAATCTGCTCGATGCACTTCTTCAGTATTCAAGGCCGGGCGCTCCGAGTGAGAACGCTGCCACAGTGGACGCGGCGGCAGTGTTCCACGAAGCCCTCGAGAACGTGAAAGCCTCCGTCCGGGATAGCGGAGCCATCATTACGAGCAGTCCTTTGCCAGCCGTCCGAATGGCTCGTGTTCACCTCCTGGAACTTTTTCAAAACCTGCTGGCGAACGCCATCAGATACCGAAGCCAGGAAACTCCACAAGTCCGTCTGACGGCTCGCCGGGATGGGCAATGGGTCTGCTTCGAAGTGTGCGACAACGGCATCGGAATCAAGCCTGAGTATGCCCATCAAATCTTCAACGTCTTCCGGCGGCTGCACAGCGACGAGTATGCGGGAACGGGCGTTGGCCTGGCGATCTGTAAGCGTTTAGTGGAGCGCTATGGCGGCAAGATATGGGTGGATTCGGAACTGGGCCAAGGCGCCCGGTTTTCTTTCACCGTGCCCGCGCTTGAGTTAGGAAAACGGTGACGGCAGCCGATCAAATGCGCAAGCTTCGCTTCTTAATTGCCGAGGATAACGAGACGGACCTGCTTCTCATTCAGGAAGCCCTGCGAGAGCATGGCTTGGATTACGAGGCGGAAATCGCGAATAACGGGGAAAAGGCATTCGCGTTCTTGCAGCGCGTGAGCGGCAGTCCCGGCATGCTTCTTGATTTGGTGTTGCTCGACCTGAACCTGCGCACACATCACGGCACCGAGGTTCTGAGTCATATACGCAGTACACCTGGCCTGGTCGATATTCCTGTTGTCGTCTTAACATCTTCGGATTCACCATTGGATCGAAGCCGCAGCAGGGAACTGGGAGCGGACCTGTACCTCCGAAAGCCTATGGATCTCGACGCGTTCTTGAGGATCGGCGGACAGATCGTCGAGGTGTTGCGCCAGCGCGGCATCGCCTCTGAACACTAGCCTGCATCGTCAGTTCCACCGAGGAACTAGTGGGCTATCCCGACGGCTCTCATAACGGAATCTGGAGCCAATGCGCGCAGCCAACCGGGACACCCCACTAGATAAATACTAGTGCGTCAATGCGGCTGGCTTTCACGGGCATCCGTCTTGCGCCCGGGTACGTCTTCACCTGATACAAATTGGCCAGAATCAATTCGAAGTTGCCCTCCAGCGCCTGCCAGCAGCAGCGCGACTTTTGCACCTGCATACAAGCTCCTTTCGCCGCCGGGCAGTCGACCCGTTGAAAAACTAGAGAGTCCTTCTCGTGCTCAGCGCCCAGAGGCGGAAGGCCACACTGCGTTGTGCCACCAAATAGCGTCCGGCCAAGCGCCACACGGAAGCCGGCTTATAGAACCCAACCGCCCCTACCAGCGTGGCGCGCCGCGCGTCCTGTTTTCATACTCCGTTGTGGCGGAAGCAAGGCCCGCCGTGAGGCGATCCGCGAGGATGTCCGGAATTTAGTTGAAACAGCGACTCAAGCCGGAGCCGTGATAGGCTCCGGCAAAACCGTTTTCGAGAACAGGAGAGTCGCCGTTGAAGAGACAGTATCAGATCGATAAAGAACGCGCGGTGCGTAAGTTTCGCGCAAGCGCCAGCACATCGCAGGATGCCATCCAATTAGCGTTGCCGGTGAGAGAAGCAGCGGCCCTGGTACAGCAAGGGTTGATGCACTTGGCGGTTGCAACGTTCACGCAAGTTGCTGAACAGATGATGCGTTGGGAAGTGGATCAAATTGCCGGCCCCAAGCAGAAAGGGAACACGCTGCGCCATGCCGTGCGCTGGGGATCGCAACGAGGGTATTGTGTGGTCGCCGGACAGAAAATTCCCTTGCAGCGGCCAAGGGTGCGTGACGTGCGGCAACGCGAAGTGCCGCTCGGTAGCTACGAAACGTTACAGCGGGTATCGTTGATGCAAGATGCCGTGTGGCACAAAATTATGCATGGGCTCAGCATGCGGCATTACAGTGCGATCGTGCGCGAACTCGAGCAGGCGTACGGAATTGAGAAGTCAACTGTGAGTGAGCACTTCGTTGAAGCAAGCCGTAGACAGCTACAAAAACTGGAGACGAGATCATTGAGTGGTCACCAGTTCTGTGCCGTCTTGCTGGATGGGACTTGCTTCGACAAACAACAGGTCATGGTTGCGCTGGGCCTTACATTACAAGGGGAAAAGCTGGTTCTTGGTTTACGGCAAGGGGCTACCGAAAACAGCACCGTGCTTAGACATCTGCTCGAAGATCTGCAAGAACGTGGCATCGATTTCGAGGTGCCACGAATGTATGTGCTCGATGGCAGCAAAGCATTGCATAGTGCCGTTACTAAGATAGTCGGCAAGTGCGCTGTGATCCAGCGTTGCCAAGTACACAAGATCCGCAACGTAGTCGAGCATCTCACGGAGGAACATCAGATGTCAGTACGAATCAAGCTGCGCAATGCTTATCAGATGCGTGAGTACGGCGACGCCAAGCGCGCGCTGGATTTGCTCTTGCATCAGTTGATGCATCTCAATCCCAGTGCCGCCCGTAGCCTGGAGGAAGGTATGCAGGAAACACTCACCATGCAGCGACTGCGAGTTCCAAGTAAACTTCGGGTCAGCTTGGCCTCGACCAATATGATCGAATCCGCATTCTCCAGCGTGGAGACTATTTGCCGCAATGTGAAGCGATGGTATGGTGGCGATCAGTACTTGCGCTGGATCGCCAGCGCTCTACTCTGGGCCGAGTCCCGCTGGAACCGCATTCATGGTTACCGTGAATTGCCTATTCTGGTAAAAGAACTGGAACTCGCCGTCGTCAGAACCATCCCGGTTCGCCACGTCAGCGCGGGTTGATCGTGCGTTTCAGAGTCGCTGTTTCAACTAAATTCCGGACATCCTCAGGCGATGACAAAAAGGCACTTGCAAAATTAATGGTGTTGGTGTGAGTTGGGTGCAATTATAGAACAAAAGAATGAGAAATGTTTGAAGGGAGGGCCATTACCTTGTACTCTGTTGTTTCCAGACAAACAAAAAACAAGGAGCAAGCCCTCACATGCAGAGTACCCCACGTGAACGATTGCAACAGTTTTCGCACATTTTGCAAACGGTGTTGTTCGAGCGCCTGGAACTGGAATTAGGTCCGTTATCGGAGAAAGCACGCTTGCTGGTGGCGGTGTTGAGCCGCTTACCGCTGTCGCGCTGGATGGCACCGCAGCGCGGCTGGCCAGGCCGTCCCGTCAAGGACCGGCAAGCGGTGGGAGCGGCCTTTCTGGCCAAAGCCATTTATGGGCTGGAGACGACGCGCCAACTGCTGGAGCGGCTGCGCAGCGATGGCCAGTTGCGTTGTTTGTGCGGCTGGAACACGCTGCGGCAAATCCCGCATGAATCCACTTTCTCGCGCGCCTTTGCCGAGTTCGCGCGCAGCGAACTGCCGCAACAACTACACGCCGCGCTGATTGCCGAGACCCAGAAGGGTCGGCTGATCGGCCACATCGCACGCGATTCGACGGCGATTGAAGCACGCGAGCGCTTTCCGGCAAATCCGCCGCCTAAGCCTGTTCGCCGCAAGCACAAGCGCGGTCCCAGGCCCACGCGCCATACGCCGCGCGCCCCACGCAGCCGCATCGAGCAGCAGCGCCGCCTGCCGGTGTCCGAGATGCTGGCTGAACTGCCGCGCCACTGCAGCCTGGGTGTGAAGAAGAGCAGCAAAGGCCATCAGCAATACTGGCGCGGTTACAAATTACATCTCGACGTAGCCGACGGACAGATCCCGATTACGGCGCTGCTCACAGGAGCCTGTCTGCACGACTCGCAAGTGGCCATCCCGCTGATGACACTCACTTCGCAACGTGTGACTTACCTGTATGACCTGATGGATGCCGCCTATGATGCCAACGAGATCGACGCTCATAGCAGAAGTCTCGGGCACGTTCCGTTGATTGCGCGAAATGGCGCCGCGGCGCCGATTTCCAAACTCCAGCAGGACAGCTTGCGCCGTTATCATCCGCGGCGCAAAGCGCCCACACATTATGCTCGCAAACGGCTTCCCTTCACCCCGGCTCAGGAGCAGCGTTTTGAACTGCGCACCATGGTCGAGCGCGTTTATAGCCGCTTGAAGGACGAGTTCGGCGCGCGCTTCATCCGCGTACGCGGAGCCGGCAAGATCATGGCGCATCTGATGTTTGGCGTGCTCGCTCTCACGGTCGATCAATTACTCAAACTCACCGGCTAGCGGCCAACGCTCTTTCTGAAATCCATCGCGCCGGCGTCGCCGCAGTCGCGGCGTGCGCACTTTTGCCGCTGACCGCCAAACAACCCCTCCACGTCACGCCAATCGCACACATTCACAGCCAATCTCAGAATGTCAACACTCTTAACACGCTATTCTCGGCCACTTTTGCAAGTCGGTGACGAAAATACGTAAAAAAATATCTTGCCGCGAATCAGCTATTTGCGGCGATATTCGCCCGTTCCGCACGCGCACTGCAATGTAACTTCGTGTGCGGGTGATGCGAATGTCAGGCGCCGAAAAAAAACGCAGAGGGATTCTTTGTGAGTACCTGTGCTGGGCTTTCACGCCTCTGCCGTCGCAATCTACGTTCGCCGGACTAAATACCCGATTCAAAGGATTTTCGGGTCCGGTTGGTTCGGGCAAGAGCGCCGCTCTTTGCTTCGAGGCGATCCGGCACGCTTACCTGAATCGTGATCGGCAAGGGCTGGTTGCTGCGCCCACGTTTTCCATGTTGCGGGACGCGACGCTCGCGAGCCTGTTCGGAATGATGGAAGACCAGGACATTGAGTACGAGTTACGGAAGTCGGATGGTGAGTTGGAATTCTCGGCGCCCCGCAGTCTTGTGCTGCTGCGATCGCTGGAAGAACCGGAACGGCTTCGGGGTACGAATCTTTCGTGGTTCGCGATCGATGAGCTTTCGTACACGCGAGAAGAAGGCTGGCTGCGGCTGGAGGCGCGACTGCGCGATCCGAATGCCGACCGGCTGTGTGGCTTTGCGGTTTGGACACCGCAGGGTCATGACTGGTTGTACAAGAGATTCATTCACAACCCGGTAACGGGTTACGGGTGTGTTCGAGCGAAGCCGTTCGAAAACCGGCATCTGCTGGAGCAGACACCCGATTATTACGAACGTTTGGAGCACAGCTATGACCCGCGCTTTTACCAGCAGGAGGTTCTTGGCGAATACCTGAACAGCCGCGCCGATCGCGTCTATCACTGCTTCAATCGACCAGTGCATCTGGTTGCGCAGAAATATGACCCGAGCAAACCGCTGATGTGGGCACTCGATTTCAACGTGTCGCCGATGAGTTCGGTTGTCGTGCAGAAGATAAACGCGCGGCTGGCCGTAATCGACGAAATCGTACTCGATCGCGCAACCACGGATGAGGCCTGCCAGGAGTTTGAAAACCGGTATCGCGGTCATGCCGCGGGCCTCGAGATCTATGGCGATGCTAGTGGGCGCAATATGCACACTACGGGCACAACCGATTACACGATGCTGCAGAACTATCTGTACCGTGCAGGCTTCCGATCGGTGAAGGTGAGGGTGCCGGCGAGCAATCCGGCGGTGATGAATCGAGTGCAGCGCGTCAACGCTTTGCTGACAAACGCAATCGGAGAAGTCCGGCTGGAGATCGATCCGAAGTGCAAGGAACTCATCAAGGATTTCGAAGAAGTCCTATTTAAGCCCGATTCTGGGGTGATTGACAAAGTGCGCGATCCGAGAAGGACGCACGCATCCGATGCGCTCGGATATCTGATTTGGGAGCTTCATGGTGACAAGCCTACGTTTGGCGAGGTAAATAAGCGCCTGATTTAGGTCACAGAGGCGAGCCGGCGTAAGCCCGGCTTGTAACAGGAAGAAATCGCGGAAAACGAACTATGATTGAAATCGACAGAGAACATCTTGAATACGCGCGGCAGAAGCATGCTCTGCACATGTACCGCGATCTGTACGCCGGAGGGGCACAGTTCAAGAACCGCGCGGCTGAGTATCTACTGCGGCGTCAGAAAGAGCCGCTCGACGTCTATGCGGAACGCCTGCAGCGCACGTTTTACCAGAACTACATCGGATCCATCATCGATTGGTATGGAGCGACGCTGTTCCGGCGCGCTCCGAGTCTGCAATTTGAAGGCGGCTTGGCATCAGGCCAGCAGTTCCTGTCGGAGTTCATAGACGACTGCGATCAAAAGGGCACGACATTAGCAAACTTCTTTCGCAAATCGCTGCTGGACGGCTTGGTTGCGGGCAAAAGCTACGTGTTGATCGACTTCCCCCGGACGGCGGCGAAGCCGTCGAATCGAGCCGAGGAGGACGCCACAGGGGCGTCACGTGCTTATCTGGTGCGCTACTCGGCGGAAGACCTCATCAATTGGAGTACCGATTCCCGCGGCGAGTTCGAGTGGGTTGTATTGAGGCAATCGAGTAGGAAACAGCTCGATGTGGGATCAACACAAGTCGTTAACGAGACCTTCTGGTACTACTACGATCGCGAGGAGTTTCGGACGTATCGCAGGGTTGGAACGAGCGAGCAGGGCGGGCCCATTCAACTCGTGGCTGCGGGGCCGCACTGCCTGGCGCGGCAGAAACGAGTGCCACTGCTGGAACTGGACCTTACCGATGGATTGTGGCTGATGAACAAAGCCGCCCATTTACAGCTCGAACACTTTAATAAGTCGAACGCGCTTGGGTGGGCCATTACGATGGGCCTTTTCGCGATGCCCGTCATTTATTCGGACCGCGAATGGAACCAGATTGTCGGCGAAAGCTACTACGTCCAGTTGGGACCGCAAGACAAATTCGGTTGGGCGGAGCCGGACGGGAAGGTGTATCAGATCGCGGCCGGAAATCTCGAAACTCTGAAAGAGGAGATTTACCGCGTTTGCTATCTATCGCAGGCTTCCGGCGAGAACGCCGGTGGGCACGCTCAGTCGGCCGCCAGTAAACAACTCGACTTCACAATCACGCAAGAGGTCCTGCGGGCTTATGCAAGCACGGTCAAAGACTGCATGAAACGAGTTTTGACGGCAGTGAGCGACGCACGCGAAGACGGCGTGATCGTCTCGGTTTCGGGTCTGGACGAGGTAGACATTACCGATTTCGGCAGCGAGCTGAACGACGCAACTAACTTGTTACGGCTCGGGATTGAGTCGCCAACTTTGAAGAAGCAGATTTTTCAGCGGCTGGCGCTGAAGTTTTTGAACGATGCGCGGCAGGAAACGAAGGATCAAATTGCGAGAGAGATCGAAGCTCAGTTGATGAATTGAGAGGGAGAGGAAATCCATGTCAGACGAAATGCCAATGGACAAACATACAGAAGCACCGGGGATGGATATAAAGAACATCGTCCGGCAAGCGATTGAGGAATTCGTGCGCGTCGAGCACCAGAAGGTAGAGCCCGCTTACAAGACCGAATTGCAGGATGAGCGGAAACGGCGCGAAGGACTCGAAGCTCGAGTGAATCAACTCGTGGAAGAGAACCGCCGGACGCGAGCAGCGGCTGAAGAAGCGGACAAGAATTCTCAGATACGCAGCGAATTGCAGCGGCTTGGAGTGTCAAAAGTCGACCTCGCCTTTAAGGCGATCAGGGACGACATCGTCCGTTCGGGCGACGGCCGTTTGCAGGCGAAAGGGTCCGACGGAAAGTCGCTGCAGGAATATTTGGCCGGATTTGTGCAGGAGAATCCCGAACTGCTTCCCGCGCGCATTGCGGGTGGAAGCGGTGCCCAACCTACGTCGAGAGCGGGCGCACAAATGGAATCGGCAATCGATATCGACAAGATCAAGCCAGGGATGAGCAAAGAAGAGCTGGACCGTGTACGCCAGGAAATCTCACGGCTTGCAACCCAGGCTTTGCGCGGCGCCTAGTAAAAACTTCTAGGCGGTGTGCAGGGAGAGTAAAGGCTCCCGTGAAGGCGCGCGGCAAGAGCTTCGCGCCTTATTTTCTTTTAGGAGAACTATGTCAACAATTACATCTGCCAATCTGGCAAACGCAATTGTGAAACTGGTGGCAGCCGACGCGCTGCCAGCCCTCGTGGGAAACCTCGTTATGGGCAACCTCGTGAATCGCGATTATGAGCCAGTTTTGGCGCACGCCGGCGATACGGTCAATGTGCCGATCCCCCCGGTGCTGGTTGCGAATAACATTGCTGAAGGTGGAACGGTCCAGGCGCAGAACCCGAGTTTGGGCAATGCGCAGATCGTTCTGAACACGCACGCTGAAGCGACGTTCCAGATCCCGGACGTCACGAAGGCGCTGGCGTTTCCAGAGTTGCTGAAGGCTTATATGCAGCCGGCAGTAATCGCGATTGCCGAGCGGGTGGAACGCGATCTTCTGAACCTGTATGGGCAGTTCACTGCCAATACCCCGGTGGGTACGGCTGGGACGCCAGTGACGGAAGCTACCGTTGATGCGGCCGAAACTGCGCTCTTCGCAGCGAAGGTGCCGGCGACGGCGCCGAAGTACCTGGTGGTGGATTCAAACACCTATTCCCAGATTCGCCAGATCCCGCGCTTCAGCGAGTACTACAGCGCCGGTGAAGCCGGCCTGAAGGCGTTGATCGAAGGCAATGTCGGCAAGATGAAGGACTTCTTTATCTTCCGTTCGCAGTATGTGCCGACCACTGGCGTTACCAGTCCCAACACTCACAATCTGGCCTTCTGCCGCGATGCGATGGGCTTGGTTGTGCGCCGTCTGCCCCAGCCTCTGCCGGGCACCGGTGCGGTTGCGGAATACGCCGAGATGGGCAACTTCGGTATTCGCGTAGTGATGAGCTACCAGCCGAACACGCTGTCTCAGCAATTCACCGTGGACGTGCTGTACGGTTGCGGCGCGCTGCGCAACAACTTCGCAGTTCAGGTGAACAGCTAAGCATCCGCGCAAGGCGTAGAACCGGGAGCCGTGGCATGTCACGGCTCCCATTTTTATTTAAGGAGAAAGCACGATGGACGTTAGACAGTATTACCGGAAGCTTCGCGAGATTGAGAACGGGTTCCAGGATGAATTCCCGATCCTCGTGAGCCTGGACACTCCGGACGGCGGCAAAGCTGGTTTAATTTCGGAAGCATCACGCGCCAATGCCGCCAGGATGATTTTGGAAGGCCGCGCGGTGCTTGCCACAGACGATCAGAAGGCTGAATTCGCGGCACGCCAAGCGGCAGCGCGCAAAGCGGCTGAACAGGCGGAACTCGCAAAGCGTGTGCAAGTCGCGATTCTGACCGAATCCGAATTACAAGGCCACATTCAAGGCCGGAAGAAGTAGGGCCATCATGGCGCTATTCACAGACGCGGAAGTCGTCACACTAGACGACCTGTTACAGTTCGAGACGTCGCTGGTTCAGGTGGCGTCTTCGCACGGAATCAACGTCGAAACGAAAATCAGTTTGGCGATGAGCGCCATCAGTGACAAGCTGCTGCTTTGGCTGCTTCGTGTCGGCGCCTCTGACCCTCAATGGATGAATCGACGTTCGCTGGGGCTTTCGACAGTTGTAGTCACGCCCACTTTGAGAAAGTGGATCTGTTTCGACTCGCTCTCGAGGTTCTTTGCCGAGGCTTACAACGTTCAGCTGAACACACGTTTTCAGGGTAAGTGGACCGAGTACCAGGCGCAGGCGAACGAGGCGGCGGACATGGTGTTCATGTCCGGAGTGGGAATTGTCTACAACGCTCTCAGTAAACCGGCATTGCCCCTGGTTTCGATACAAGCGGGCACGTCTGCGGCTCAGTCTATCTTTGTGCAGGTGGCGTGGGTTGACGCCTACGGTAACGAGAGTGCGTTGAGTCCGGTTAATGGACAGATCCTCAGCGGGGCAACCAGTGTAGTGGTTGGCATGGAGGAAGGAGCGAGATGGCGCGCCTGCGGCCGCTACAGGCTGGAATCTGTACGCAAGCGCTGCCGAAGCTAGTTTGACGTTGCAGAATAGTCAGCCCCTGCCGGTCGGATCGACTTGGGAAATGCCACCCGCAGGCCTCATAGCCGGGAGCTCGCCTATTGACGGTCAGCAACCCGATCACTATGTGAATCTTTCAAGGCAGGTTCTGCGAGGCTGAAATGTTTCCAATCACGATTCTTATTTCACAGAAAATTGCAACCCTGCTGAACGCCGGCAACGCTCTGCAGCAGCAGATCTCGGCGCTGGCAACATCTTGCAACGCGGTTGTCCCGGTCATTACTCCCTCACAGGTTGTGTTGAGTTCGGCGAGTCCGGACCTGGGGGATAAGAACGTGCAGCTCACGTATCCTCGCATCTGCCTCTACAGTGCCGGCCTCAAGAATACGCAAGTGGAGAAATTCCGTTCTCTATCCGGAGCGGTGACGGTGATTGCCGAGGTCTGGGCGAGCGCGAATCTGGTGGACGAAGCCGACCAGTGGATCCATTTCTACGTGGAGGCGCTGACTTACCTCATGCGCATCAACCGGGGAGATTGGGGGGACGGGGTGTTCTTTTCCGGAGGATATGAAGTTCAGTTTCAGCCTCCCAAAGTAGGAGGGATCGGCTATGTCGAGTCGGCGAAGGTGAGCTTCACCTTCGATATCAGCCGAAATTGAGAATTCTATGGCGAGCTACATTTCATCCAATTCGAACCGATTTTATGCCGTCGTGGAGACGAGTTACGGCCAGGCGGCGGCGATCACGGCCTCGAACCGATTTCCCGCTGTGCGGTTGCAGGCGCATCAGAGCCTCGTTCGCGGAAAGCGTCAAGACAAAACAGGCAGCCGCACGTATCTGGGCGCATCCAGTAGCGCACGTCGTGCAACAGCGTTCGAGGTCAAAACATATCTGACCTCGTGGAGCGGTACGGGCGAGCCCTCATACGGGCCCTTCTTCCATGCCGCGCTGGGCGCGAGCGGAGTCTTATCCAGCGGTCTAGTCGTGGCTTCCACCCCGAACGCGACCACAATTCAGACCCAAGCACCGCATGGATTAGCTGTGGGAAACGCCCTTAGCTATGCCGGCGAAATCCGATTTGTAACTTCGGTGCCTGATAGCAAAACGGTGGTTTTGAATGCAACGCTCTCGACGACACCGGCAGCCGGAAGCGCTCTCGCGCCGGCGATTACTTACTCGCTTGCGACAGCGCTACCCAGTGTAAGCGTCTACGACTACTGGGACCCAATCACTGCTGTAAGCAGAGTTATCACGGGTGGAGGGGTCGACACGCTTGGAGGTCGTCGTAAATGGCGACTATCATGAGTTAACATTCAGCGGACCGGCTGCCGATTTGATCGATTCGAGTAGCTTTAGCGCTGGATCGGCAGGCCTAGCATCATTCCCGCTAGAACCCACAATCGGAAATTTCGATTACTCCATTGTGCCAGGCCACTTAGGTCAGGTATGGCTGGGCATCGTACCGAATCGATTCTTTACATTATCGGCCGCGAACGTGGAAGTGAAAAACAACTTAGCGCTCCGGGCGCAGGAATTCGGATCGCCCTATCCGCAGGCGATCGTCGCAGGCTCGCGCGAAGTCGCTGTGAATTTCACGCTGCTGGCGGTGGATGATGCGCAGACAACGGCTCTCTACCAGGCGGCAAAAACGCGGCAGACGATCTCGGCGATGCTTCAGCTAGGACAGCAGACGGGACAACTGATGGCAATTTACATTCCGAACGTTGTACCGGAGATACCGGCCTTCAACGACTCGGAAGTCAGACTGCAATGGGAGTTCAAGAACAATATCGCCCAAGGGAGATTGAATGACGAAATTTACATTGCGTTCGCTTAAGCCAGTACGATATTCCAGCGTGCGCCACTGCAAAAGCGCTGTCATGCCCGGTGTCGAGTACGCGCTGCGAAGGGTGTCTCTCGCGCAACGGATCGAGCTTGCCAGGCGTGCCCAGGAGTTGGCAGCAAAATACGAATTCCTCAAAGCCGGCGATTCGGCGGATCAGCTAGAAGCTTCAATCGCCGACCTCCTCGTACGCAGGCTGTATCTCGAGTGGGGCATTAGCAGCATTTCAGGCATGACGGTGGATGGGAGGTCGGCAGCGATCTCCGATGTCATCGAGAAGGGACCCGAAGTTCTGACTGACGAAATGATGGGCGCAATCAAAGAGGAGCTCGGGTTAACGGACGACGAACGAAAAAACTCCTGATCGCATTCCATTTTCAGTTTTCTGCACCGGCCGCGTGGAATTGCGATACCTGTCGACGAAGCGGCCTGGTGAAGATTCGGAACTGTTCCTGGCTTGCATCTCCGAACAAAAATGGGCCGGTTGTATGGGCACACAAAAATGTGTATTCGAATTCTTGCCCTAAATCGGTAATCACTGCTGAAAGTTTGAATTGGTTAGAGCAATTCCGAATTTCGAAACAGTTCGGATCTGTAGATCTGGCAACTGTCGACGCAAAGGCAGCGGACGCGCTGTTATTGCTGGACAAGGCATGGCGAGAGAGAGAAGAACATGAAGAAGAATAACAATAACTTAGGCGGCCTGATCAAGCAACTTGGGCAGTCCAGAAATCGAACGAGTCCGGTAGCTGACTTGACACGCGCGGCAGCCTTGCCCAGCCAAAGTGCGACGCGCCCCACGGCGTCGAAAGACTCGACGCGTACCGCGCTCGCTGGCACAAAACTGGCAAACGGAATCGACTTCGGAAAAGCTCCAGCAAATCCAAGGGCATCTTCTTCTTCGGGTACCGATTGGAAGGGTCTTCTCAACCAGGCTGCGTCCGGCGGGATCGCAAGTGCGTTTGGCTGCGGATCCCTGCTAAGCAGCTTCACCGGCATCGGTTCGATCGTTTCAGAAATTACGAGCCTTTTTTCCGGAGGCAAGAAGACGCTCCCTCCGCTGGTAGGTTTTCAGTTGCCCCAATCTGTTAATGAAGCGTTGTACGTCGGCAGACAAACGACCACTTACTCGGGAATGGCCGAGGTTAGTTCACCCCCACAGCAAGCAGCGGGACTTTATGCGACACCGGCGGCCAATGCGCAGCAGGACCAGAGCATGCAGATCGCACAGGCTGTAAAGACAGCACTGCTTCATTCGAGCTCGCTGAATGACGTGATTGCGGAGATCTAAACATGAATGCCACATTTCCTCTACTTAGCACGGGCGCGGTCGCCCAGTATCCTACGGCGCAGATCACGAGTCAGGGCGCACAGGTTATCAGGTTCTTAGACGGAACGGACCAACGCTATCTGACGCAGGCGAACGCCCTCAGGCGATGGCAAATCCGGCTGGATCAATTGAATGAAGGCGAAATCTTTCAACTCGAAAGTTTCTTTGCGCAGCAATCCGGCAATTATTCGATCTTCTCCTTTCCCGACCCATTCAGCGGCACAGTGGTGCCGAATTGTCGTTTCGGAACCGAGGCGCTCGAGACCAGCTATGTGGGAGTCGATGTGAGTTCAGCAGTGCTGTGGGTCATTGAAACCAATGGGTAATCTATTTTTTCCTCAGCTTACGACTGGCGCGCTGGCACAGTACCCGATTCGTAAGACACGGCTGGTTCGGACCGTCTCGAACCTGTTGCCGGATGGTTCGCTACTGCAGTTTTCCGACCCCGGAGGGTCACGGATGCTTTGGGACTTGGTGTATGCGGAGCTTTCGACAGCGGATTTGATGGCGCTGCGGGCACATTTTGCGGCATGTTCCGGTCCTGTGCGCGCGTTTACATTCATCGACCCAACGGACAACATGTTGCAGTGGAGCAGTGATTTAACGGCAGCCAGCTGGCAGATGGCTTCGCTCTTGAAGATCACGCCGGGACTGCCAGGCCCCTGTGCGGGAACGGCCGGAGTGACGGTAACGAATATCGGTCAAACGCTGCAGCAGATTACTCAAACGCTGATCGTACCTGCAAATTACCAATATTGCTTTTCAGCTTATGTGAGCAGTCAGCAGCCGTCGAACATTGCGTTAACAGTGAGCGGCAGCGTCGCTTCTGCAGTTACTATGTACCCGACCGGCTCTAACTGGGCGAGAGTGAACTGGAGCGGACGGCTCAATGATTCTGGAACCACTCTCACGGTAGGCATCGGCGTTCCGGCTGCTCAGTCTGTTTCAATATATGGCCTTCAGCTCGAGGCGCAATTGGCCCCGTCACGTTATCGAGCCACGGCTGCACAGGGGGGCGTTTATGCGAACGCTCACTGGGCAGTAGATCAAATCCCTGCAATCGCTGAAGCACCCGACCTGTTTTCCACGGCATTCACCATCGAGACCGCTATTTAGGACAGCGCATGGCAACTATCAATCAAATTAAGCAACTTGCTGAATCAGACACCCCGATCCTATTCTTCCAGTGCACATTGCCATCCGGGGACGTTGAAACATGGAGCACCCATGGGGTCGTACTTAATGGGCAGGCCTACAGCGCACGCGTGCTGAAGCATAACCTGTTTGATCTGCAGTTATCGGCAGATGATGCGATGGACGGCATCACGCAATTGTCTTTAACCCTGGCGAACGCTGATTCCGCGCTTTCGCAACTGAATCGGGCGATTGGCTTTAAGGGCTCACTTCTTACCGTTTACTTTGCCTTTGCAGATCTCCCGAGTTCCTCCGTAACAACGGAGTATACGGTCTTATTCCGTGGCGTCGCCGGTGATCCGGATGAGATCACGGAGGACTCGCTACGACTCACGTTCACCAATAAACTTGCCCTTCAGCGCATTCCCGTACCGGAAGTGCGGGTTCAACGATCTTGTCCCTGGAGTTTTCCGACGACGCTTGCGCAGAGAACGGAAGCAAAGGACGGTGGAAACTCCGGCCGCCATTCCCGGTTTTACCGATGCGGTTACTCACCGGACGTCCCGAATGGCGTCGGAAACATGAACAATGGCGTCGCTTACACGAGCTGCGATGGATCGCGTGGTCAATGTCAATCGCGGGGAATGTTTTCGCAGGATGGCGCGGGCCATATCACACAACGGTTCGGTGGTTTCGAATTCGTACCTTCCGCGGTCCTGGTCCGGACGGCTGGAGACAAAACATCCCACTTATCACCGGTGATCGATAACTCAGCGAAATACAACGATCCGGTACCCATTGTCTACGGTACCGGCTGGTTGAAAGCGCCCGTCATTTTTTCGCGGAACGACGGAAGCCTGACACATATGGAAGCGCTGCTTGGAATGGGCATGATCCAGGGTGTTTTGAAGGTGGTTGTGGATGACGTGGAGATTCCGCAGGGTGTCGCGGGTACAGACATGACAGCCACTGGATGGTATGGAATTGTCACAACCGGAACGCGCAACGGCAACTTTAACCTGGACTTCACCGATAGCCATGGAAATCCGCTCGGAGATCCTTGCGGCAGTACATCCGTGTTATCCGTTGTTGTTCCCAACAGGATCAGCAGTGGTAAATCCCTTCCCCGGGTTGAAGTGCTTTTGCAGGGTATGCAGATCGACTCCTATGATCTCCAGGGAAATTTCCAGCTCACAACTTACAGCAACAATCCTGCGTGGGTAATTCTCGACATCTTGCGCCGGTGTGGCTGGTCCACATCGGAAATGAATCTAGCCAGCTTCGCCAATTCAGCGCTGTTTTGCGGCACGCTGATCAACAGTACTGATCTTAACGGCAATGCTGTCCAGGTATCACGTTACCAATGTAACCTCATTTTGACAAAACGCCAGAGCGCTGCATCAGTGATTCGTGGCATCCGGGTTGCGTCAAGTCTGATGTTACGTTACGGCGCGACCGGCTTGCTCGAGCTAGTACCGGAAACCACCATTTCCGCTCAGCAGCCGGCGCTCCCTGATGGCTCGAACAGCACTGAGACATTGAACGGAGGTTGGCCTGCGTACGAGTTCAGCGACGGATCAGGACCGTTCTCTGGAATCGTTCGCAACGCAAACGGCTCTTCGTCCGTTCGCCTGAGTTCCAGAACAGTGGCCGAGACCTCAAACAGATTGAGCGTAGAATTTCAGGACGCGGCGAACGAATATCAACAAGACAGCGTTTCTATTGTCGACGCGAATGATTCTGCTTTGATCGGGTACGAGATCAGCAGCCAATCTACTGCTCTTGGCCTAGCAAATATGAGCCAGGCTACCCGCGTACTGCTGAGGCAACTGGATAAGTCAACCGACGGTAACCTTTTCGCTCAGTTCCAAACAAGCTTTCGGGCGCTAAAGGTGCGCCCGGGCGACATTATCACCCTGACCTATGCGAAAGAGGGTTTTGAGCGGACGCCGTTTCGGGTTGTCAAATTATCGCCGTCAATGAATTACCAGGTCGTAACGGTGCTGGCACAGATCCACGATGACAATTGGTATAGTGACAATCCCGCTGTACTCGCAGGCGCTGGGCGGCAGCCGGGGAATCAGGCGTCTGGCCCGCGGCCGCTGCTCGGGACCAAAGCTCACAACGATGCGAGTGGGAAACTGGAGTACTATGATTTCGGGATCGTCGAGGATATTCAGGCACAGAACGACGGAAGCGCTACGGATAAGCTTACCGTGTCGTTTACCAATCCTGCCAAGCCAAGTCCGACAGCCACCAGCATTCCACTAGTAAGTCTATCTCCTCAATATGGAACCAGCGGTGGAACTCTGCCCGCAAGTGAGAACTTCTATTACGGCATTACCGCAGTTACAAGTGACGGTAGCGAAGGGCCGCTGTCCTTCACCGTTCCCGCATCAACGCCTGCGGGCGGAGCCACCAATACCGTTACTCTCCAGGGTCTAAGCTTTCCGGTTGGAGCTTCAGCGTTCAACGTGTACCGAGGAACATCGCCTCAAATGCTATACCGGATCGCACAGACCCAGAGTCTGTCTCCTACTTACACCGACTACGGCGCCGGCGTGCAACCGGCTGGTCCGCCAGACGGAAGCTTTGATCACGCCAACTTCTACTACAGATTTGAATACGCCGGTCCGTTTCCGGTGACATCATCGTCAACTACGACCATCGCGTGTGTGGATATGGGGGCGGTTCCACTTGCATACTCGGGAATGGCGGTGCGAGTGACCGAAGGGACAGGCCGCGGACAGGAGCGAGTTATCGCCACCAACGATCAGACTACGCTTACGGTGTCGGCCCCCTGGTCGGTGATCCCCGATGCAAGCAGCACCTTCGTAATCGCTGAGCCTTCCTGGCGATTTGCTGCTGTCGGCAGTAGCAGCCCCGTGCAGTTTCAGATCCCTTACCAACCCGGCATGGTGATTCAAATCACCGGTCGCGCAGCAAATGTTCAGAACGTCGAAGGCGCGGCGGACTTATCGCCTCTTACACGATGCGCATTGGGCGGCGGGAAGGCAGATACGGGCACGACGGTAGCCCCAACGTTTTCGCTAGCGGCGCCCGGAGCCGGTTCCGTCACCTTGTCCGCGGTTGCTTTCTTGGATATGGAGAATACATCGTCCGTATCGAGCGGAACGCTACAGACGTTCTCATGGAATGAACTAACGCAAGGGACCCAATATGCGCTCGCCGCAGACATCGACACCACGACGAGCACAGTTACGCTTGTCGCTGCGGGAACACCCTACGTCGGTCAGGTCATTCAGATCGGGACGGAGTTGATGAGTGTTCTATCAGTCAACGCCAACAGCAATACGTACCAGGTCGGACGCGGCGCAATCGCCTCGGCCATCACCGCGCATAAGGCAGGTGATCCCGTCTTCCACCTGGATACTGCAACCATCATTGTTCCGTTCGCTTTGAATTACTTCGGGAATCGTGCGTCGCAGAATTACACGCACACTTATAGCGCTCCCGACGTCCGCATATGCGGATCGCAATTTTTTGTCACAAACGCCTTCGGTGATAGCGAGGCGGCTCAACAGTGCTATACGACCGCACCAGGCGGCGGGCTCAGGACCTTATCCGGCGGTCAGTATTCGATTCAGGTCGCGGGAACGCTAGCAACACAGACGAATGCGGCCCCTCCGTTATTCATCGATGCAACACATGCGGTCCGGGACGTACGGGCTTCGCTGAACCAGTCCGCTTCCGGCTACGACGTCGTGGTACAGATTCTCCAGAATGGAGCCCAGTACTGCAGCTGCGTGGTTCCTTCGACAGACTCAACAACCCCCACCTCGCTTGTCATCGACGGGTCCACACTGCCGCCGCTGCAAAAGGCATCGGTACTCACCATCAACGTATCTTTACAGTTGAACAACCCTAATCAGCTTCCCCTCAGTCCCGGCAGAGACTTGACGGTGACGATCCGGATGTAATCCGATGAGCGAACAACTTTACAAGCTGAGTCCGCATCGGGACCTGCAATGTTATTTCCTGATGCCGTCCGCGATTGCGGCGATGAGCAGCGCGTCCGATACCGGGTTTACGGTGTCCGGTAAGTGGCGGCAGCAGTTTGATTGGGCTGTAGTCGAGTGGAACAGAGACAACACGTTCGAGCACCCGGCATTACGCTATTTACCGGATGGTGATTTGAGCGGTATCGTGCTCTCATATCAGGAGGAGCGGACGGGTTGTATTCCGATCGAGTCAAATCTCTATCCGGCAGTCGACTGGACCAACTTACGGATTTGGGCCACCGGCGATGATGGTGTTGAAAGACTATATCACGTCAACTTTTGGCCATCTTATGTTAGCGGCTCGCCTGCGGCATATCTTGCTTCTACCTCGGCGGTCGAAGGACCGTACGCGCCCGCGTCCGCGGTAATGACACTAGTGTCATCGCCGGGTGTGGGTAATCGCGTCGGCATCGCGCTGCTGGAGTCACATCACTTTTACACAGTGGGTCCACAGGACCAACTATCTGACATCGCAAAGGGAATAGCCAACGACGTCCTATCGAATCCTGACTTCACGGCGTCGGCTGCCGGCAATTCGGTGACGATCACTTGGAAACCCGGCCCTAACTATAGCAGTCTTTTAGGTGCAAACGGGAACCGGATCAGCGTATATGGTTTTGCTGAAAATGCCGCGCAGTGCTGGCAGTCTGCATCCGCCGTGTTCTCAGGAGGATTGTTTCCTTCGAGATATCAGATCACGATCGATTTCGGTGCGCTAAAGACGCAAGGTATTCCTACCAACCGCATTCGTAAAATGCGTTGGACCTGGTCTGCCGATTTGCAGAGTGGCAGCTTTCAGCAGACGCCGTTCGCTGTTAACATTTCGAACTGGAGTGTTACGTGGTTCCAATCGACAGCATTTCGTAGCCGGCCCGGGAAGCAGGCGTATTGAGGATAGCGATAGCGGAGTAACGTACTCTGGAACTTGGGTTGTGCAAAGTGGCAATTACTCGGGCAGTCGCATTCACGTAACCCCAGATCCGGATCATCCCACAACAACGACGCCAGGCAGCTGCGTTGTTACATATTCCGAGAATGCGTCGCACGATCTCTATGTGGGCAGCAGGCTACTTACAAGCGGTGCAACTATAAGTGTGCAAGTCGACGGGCAGCAACTCGCACCAATTCAGCTGGCAATGAACGGAGAAGACACCCTGTTCCGGGCAAAGGTGGGCACGTTTGACGCCGGTGCGCATACCGTTACGCTTTCTCACCTCGGTGGAACTTCACTGTTCTTTTTCGATTTTCTGGAGATTGCGTACCCCTCTCCCGATCTTCCGGATTTTGGTTCGCAGGCCCAACTGTCGCTAGCAACCGACTGGGACACGTACCATTCGCAATCGCTGCCGGCCGAACGCACGGCGTGGTTAATCGACAAGCTGGGATTTCATGGGACGGTCAACCACTACGTGGGAGCGCTTTGGTTTTATGAGCTAATACGGCCCGGCACTCAGTACGCTTCGCTCACGTTCACTGTTGCCCAGCAGTCGTATACGAATAGCCCCTCGATCACACTCAACATCGCTGCAGCCCCGACGGACTCCGACCCGACGCCCGCCGTGACCCCGATTCGGCATCTTGCGTTGCCTGATGACACGCCCGCAACGGTGGCTCAGGCTTTGGCAGGACTCATCAACCTTGGCATTAACCTGGTATGGGCCAGCGCAAGCGGCAATCAGCTGACCATAACAGCACGTGCAATGGGAGCTGCGGGTAACGGTATCACGGTACAGCCTGATGCCGCAAGTCAGCCATATATTTCCGCGGCGGGAGTTGCGCTGACAAACGGCGTTGATGCGGCGCCGTACGATTTAGATCCAAGCGATAGCCTGAACGCAACTCTGACCGCGACTGCTGACGGATGGCGAACCGATTTGACCGCCATCCCGCGAATTAATCAGGCCGCGCGTGATTGGCATCAGGCGTATTTCACTGCTCTGAAGAGTAACGCGCTCGACTGTGTCGCAGCGTTTAGCACTGAGTTGATGAACGGCGATCCTTCTGCAGAAACCGGCATCGCCCAACGATATCCGGACAATACTGCCGTCGTATTAAATACTCCGTCCATCCAGACGAACTTTTCACCTGCGGCAGTCGCGTACTGGAAGCAAGTTTACTTAGATATGGCGCAGTTACAGGCAAACGCGCAGATGACTCCATATCTTCAATCGGGCGAGGTCCAGTGGTGGTACTTTCCGAAGCAGAACGGAACCGCATATGTTGGTATGCCGTTCTACGATGAGTACTCCAGGCAGCAATTCCAGGCGCAATACGGCCTTCCTATGCAGACGATAACCGGTTTCGATCCCGAACTCTGGCCAGAGTCTCACTTTGCCCCAAGTGCAAGCTCAATACCCGAATGAAATAGCATTCCTGCCCGGCTTAATCGGCGTGTATACAGGCACGATTCGCCAAGCCCTCCAGCAGCAATTTCCCGGATGCCGTTATGAAGTGCTGTACCCCACGGATGTCAATAACACGCCTTTAAACCAGATCATCAATTATCCGAACACTGACTGGACGCCTGCCAACCTGACCCGCCTGAAGACCGAAAGTTTCTCGTTTACCGGCAGTCATAATCTCGATCTGAGCACTTATTCAATGAGCGTGAGCTCAAGCAAAGGTTTTCAAGGCAACGCCCGTAGTCACTTAGTCGGAATCGGCGATGCGTTGACCGCATGGATGAAGGAAGTCGATATCGCGCAAGGACAAGGCATGGATTCTGTCGTCCTGTTCGCACTCGACCAGTTCTGTTTGATCGGTTACAACCTACCTCCGTTTTCAAACGGAAGCAGCAGCCGCAGGCATGGGTGAGCTTTGCCGACCGCTAATATGATCGGTTCATGATCTACGCCGTCACGATCACCCTGATTGTCCTCGTCTTGGCCGGAGTCACGGCTTACAAAGCGACCCAAGTCAAGAACAAAAAAGACTTTCTGGTGGCCGGACGAAGCTTGAGCTGGCCGGTTCTCGTGTTTACGCTTTTGTCCTCCTGGATAGGAGCAGGGAGCCTTCTGGGCGGCGCCGAAAACGCGTACCGGAACGGTTTCGCCGCTCTCTGGCAGTCGGCAGGCGGGTGGGCTGGGCTGCTGGTGGTTGGTCTTATCGCAGGCCGAGCGCGGCACTTCGCTCAGTACACCCTTCCGGATCTCCTCGAGACACGTTTTAATGCGACAACACGCGTGCTGGCGACAATCGCCATCGTTATCTCACATACCGTCATCGTCAGCTATCAGTTGATCGGCGGCGGAGATATCCTGCACCTGATTTTCCCTGCGCTCGAGCGGAGAACAGGACTGTACATCATCGCAGTGTTCGTCATCATCTTCACGGCATCCGCGGGGATGGCTTCGATCGCGTACCTGGACTTGGTGATTGGCTCAATGGTGACGTTGACCATGATGGTCGCCGTCCCGATTCTGCTCGGGCGCACTGGAGGATGGGGCGCCGTCCGTGCCTCTTTGCCAGACACCCACTTCCAGGTTCTCGGAAACCTCACCATTTGGAGTGCGCTCGGTCTCTTTCTTCCGACGATGCTGCTTCTGATTGGAAATCAAGGCATGTATCAGAAGTTTTTTTCCGCGCGTTCGGAGAGCGATGCCAAGAAATCGGTCGTGGGCTGGATCGTCGGAACAGTGACACTGGAAACTCTGCTGATCGCGCTGGCAGTGATTTCAAGCGCCAAGCTGCACACCGAGAGACCTCGCGAGATTATTGCGCTGACAGCAAAACAGGCGCTACCCTCACTGCTCGGGGCCATTCTGTTGGGAGGTGTCTTCGCGAAAATCATCTCCACAGCCAATAACTATTTGTTCTCGCCGGCCACGAACCTGATCCACGACGTATACGAGCGGTTCATCGATCGCAACGCGACGCAACGCCGGATATTATTTGTTTCACGCATCATCGTCGTTCTACTGGGTTGCTTCGCAA
This sequence comes from uncultured Acidobacteriaceae bacterium, assembly GCA_963842195.1. Taxonomy (GTDB): domain Bacteria; phylum Acidobacteriota; class Terriglobia; order Bryobacterales; family Bryobacteraceae; genus Bog-105. Next base: position 495,836 of record CAWJFN010000007.1, on the reverse strand, counting down.
TTCTGCAAGCCACACAGTTTGAATCCGTGCTGGCTGCGTCTCTGTACGCGTACACGATTTATGGCGCCGCAGTCACTCCGGTAATCATGGCTGTGTTTTTCTGGAAACGTGCAACCACCGCTGGAGCGATCTCGTGTCTCTTACTCGGAACCGCGGTGACCATCGCGTGGGAGCGAGCACAACAGATCGGCCCCGCGTGGTGGGCGAAAGGATACGGAGCGATTGATGCCGTTTATCCCGCTCTTATATGCTCCGTAATCGGTCTTTTCGCAGTCAGCCTGCTGACGCCGGCTCCGAAGACTGTCAAGCTGGAGCAACTCGAACAGCCGACCGCGTAAAATCACGTCAGAATGAAGATCGAAGAAATTCAGGCTGCCGTTCGGGCAAGCGGTCTCGAAGGATGGCTGTTTTTCGACCATCATCGGCGCGACCCGCTGGCTTACCGCATTCTCGGAATTCCGGATGATGTGGAGCCAACTCGACGCTGGTATTACTTCATTCCGGCGATGGGTGAGCCGCGCAAATTGGTCCACCAGATCGAAAGCCGAGCCCTGGATACGCTGCCCGGCGAGAAGGAGACCTATTCGAGCTGGGCGGATCAACATCGGCGTTTGCGCGATGTATTGGCAGGATGTTCGCGTATCGCCATGCAGTACTCCCCGAATTGCGCGATTCCCTATGTCTCGCTGGTTGATGCCGGAACCATCGAACTGGTCAGGAGCTTCGGCGTTCAGATAGCAACTTCAGCCAATCTGGTACAGCAGTTTGAGGCTCGCTGGACAGAAGCGCAGTTCCATTTGCACCTCGAGGCGGGCAAGCGCGTCGATCAGGTGCGGCGAGATGCCTTCGATTTTATTGGTGAACGCCTTCGATCTGGAGAGGCAGTCACCGAGTACGACGTGCAGCAGTTTATTTTGGGGCGATTCGCTCAGAGCGGAATGATCACAACACATGGACCCATTGTGGCTGTCGACCAACACGCCTCAGATCCGCACTACGAACCGGCACGCGAGACTGCGGCAATAGTTCGACCCGGCAATCTGGTGCTGATCGATCTTTGGGCTAAACTCGAAGAACCGCAGGCAGTCTATTACGATGTGACTTGGATGGGATTTTGTGGCGAGACCATTCCGCAGCCCATCCAGAACGTCTTCAACGTAGTTAGAGACGCACGCAAGAAAGCGTCGTCGTTCGCGATTCAGAAAGCCTCACAACGGGAATCTTTTGCCGGTTTCGAAGTAGACGACGTGGCGCGCGGCTACATCACTGATCAAGGTTACGGTGAGGCATTCTTCCACCGGACAGGACACAGCATTGGCACGGACGTACACGGCACAGGCGCCAACATGGACAACCTGGAATCGCACGATGACCGCTTAGTGATCTCGGGAACCTGTTTCTCGGTTGAGCCCGGAATATACCTGCCCCAGTTCGGAATTCGATCGGAGGTCAACGTCTACGTCGGCGATGGCTTTGCGCGCGTTACCGGTGAGGAACAGGAACAGTTGATCCGCATTTAGGCGTCACACGTTTGTAGGGTTCGTAAGTACATCAAAATGGGCTGGTTTAGCGCGCATGGACGAGATCAAATATTTTGATTTGAGTCTTGAACCCGCGCGCATTACCTTTGAATATGGCCACATCTACAGTCGTGGAGCCCCCAACTTCCCAACTCGCGCTGCTTCACCGAATCAGCAGCATTGTCAGTTCTGAAATCTCGCTGGACGAAATGCTCGGCGAGATCGTCGGGTTGACCGTCCAGGTAACCGCTTGTGACGCTTGTCTGGTCTATCTGATTGAAAGAGAATCGGGCGAGATTGTCCTGCGCGCATCGCAGATGCCGCATCAGGTCGATCTCGGAAACATTCGCCTGAAGGTCGGCGAAGGCATTACGGGATGGGTCGTCGAGCACCGTTCCGTGGTAGCGCTGCCGTCGAACGCGGCCTCGGATCGCCGGTTCAAGAAATTTCAAGCCCTGATCGAGGACACATACGAAGCCTTCCTCTCAGTTCCACTGGTAAGCGGCGGGGAAGTGATCGGAGTCATCAATGTACATCATCGCGATACGCATGACCACACTCCCGATGAAGTCGCTTTGTTGACGTTTGTTGGAGAGCAGATGGGAGGCGCCATCGCCAAATCTGTTTTGGCCGAAGAGAATGTGCGCTTGATGGAAGAAACGGCCGAAATGCGTCGACAGCTGGAAACGCGAAAGGTCGTCGAGCGCGCCAAAGGCATCCTGCAGCATCGGCACGGCTTAACTGAAGAAGAGGCTTATCTTCGGTTGAGAAATGAGAGCAGGCGTCTACGGCGTCCCATGCGCGAACTTGCTGAAGCGATCATTCTTTCAGAAGACTTGAGCCGAAAGAGCGAATCGCTGCAATAGAAATGTGCGGGGTGGCGCGGGGTTTAGCCTGCCGGGTCGGCATTCATGCCGGCCCCGCCGCTAAAATTGGATTTGAGTCCAGACTTCGAGCCTCTCTTCCAAAACCCTCATCTCCTGACTATCGCCGGCAACTTCTGGCCTCGCACAATCGATTCACGGCGCTTCCCCTCGCGGCAAAGAATCTACGCCGTTGACGCGAACACGAAAATTCTCGTCCACGAACATCAGCCGCAGTCGCCGCCCAAAGGGCAGATCGTGTTTCTGCACGGTCTGGAGGGCTCTGCAGACGCGGGCTACATTCAGAGCTTTGCGCAAGAGGCGCTGCTGCGCGGATTCGGCGTTCACCGCACAAATTTCCGCACCTGCGGCGGCACCGAAGAGCTTTGCCAGACCATGTACCATTCCGGTCTCACCTCCGACACGCGATTCATTCTGGAGCAGGTTCGCGATCGATACGGTGTTGCAACATTTATGGTCGGGTTCTCTCTCGGAGGGAATGTTGCGCTGAAGCTCGCTGGTGAGCTTGGTGATACGAGCCTCTTGGCCGGACTGTGCGCTGTATCAACTCCGATCGATCTCGCACGTTCAGTGAAGATGCTTGATAAACGCGCCAACATCCTCTACGCGCGCAGATTCCTCGACCGCCTGCGTGATCGTGTGCGCCGCAAGAACCTCCTGTCTCCCGATCTTTACACCACCGAGGGATTGGACACAGTCAAGAGCGTCGAGGAATTTGACGATCGTTTCACTGCGCCGCTTTTCGGCTTCGGAACTGCGGCCAATTACTACGCTACTCAGTCAGCCGCGCGATATCTGGATCAGATTCGAGTTCCGACGCTCGTCATCGCCGCCAAGGACGACCCGCTGGTGCCATTTGACGCATATGATCATCCGGCATTCGCCATAAACCCCGCACTCAACCTGCTGGCAGTCGATCGCGGAGGGCATCTCGGCTTTATTTCACGGCGGAAGCCGCGATTCTGGCTGGACAACGTCGCGATGGACTGGATCGAACGCGTGATGCAGGCGCGTGCCGATCCAAATGTTACGCGGCTTACTGCCTGTTAGACTCCGTTCAGGTGCCGAACTCTCATAAGTTTCGCCCCAGTGCATCTTTTTGGGAATCGGGGCGCATCGCGCTCGATTCGCTCAACAAAAGTAAATTGCGGAGCTTCCTCACTCTGCTGGGAATCATTTTGGCCACGACGACGCTGATCTCGGTAACGGCCTTGATTCACGGCATGAACCTGTACATTGCAGACAAGGTTTCGAACATGGGCGCCGACGGTTTTCGAGTAGTCCGCATGGCCTGGTTCGGACCGCCCGATCCGAAAAAGCTCATGATCATGAACAAGCGAAATCCACGGATCCGGCGAGAGGAGTATCACTTCATCAAAGACAACGCCACTCTGCTTCGTGGGATCGGGATTTCAGCGACAACCCAGGCGCGGGTTTCGTTTCGTGGACAGTCGATGGACGCAGTCAACATCCAAGGTGTGACTGCGAATGTCCCGGAACTGAACCACGTGCAAATTGAACTCGGCCGGACGATCAGTGAGAGTGAGGAGCGACGCCACGCGCCCGTTACTTTCATCGGAAGTGACATTCGCGCGAAATGGTTTTTGGATCGCGATCCTATTGGTCAAACGATCGAAATCAACGGTCTGCCTTTCGAAATCGTTGGCGTAGCTAAAACTCTTGGGAGTGTCTTCGGGTATTCCCAGGACAACTTCGTAATGATTCCAGCCGAAAGCTACTTCAAGATGTTCGGCGTACAGAATGGAATGAGCCTGGTTGCAAAAGCGACTGACCAGGAGCATCTACTCGAAGCGGAAGATGAAGTTCGCGGGCTGCTGCGCACCTTCCGCCACCTCCGGCCCAATCAGGATGACACCTTCGGGATCATCTCATCGGATTCCTTTGTGGATCTGTGGCACCGGCTGACGGCCGCGATCGCAGCTACTGCCATCGGAATCGTCTCCGTGTTCATGGTGGTCGGCGGCATCGTGATTATGAACATCATGCTTGCGGCCGTGACAGAGCGAACGCATGAAATCGGCATTCGCAAATCGCTCGGCGCGCGGAGAGTAGATATCCTGAACCAATTTCTGGTTGAATCGGCGACGCTTGCTGCTACGGGCGGACTGATCGGAGTGGCTATTGCGTGGGCGATCGCGGCACTTATTCGCAGCACCGCTCATATACCGATGTCGCTGCCCTTTGCAGCGGTCCTAATTGGCGTGGGACTATCGGCCACCGTCGGGCTGTTTTTCGGAATTTATCCGGCACGCCAGGCGTCCAGACTTGATCCGATCGAGGCGCTCAGGACGGAACGGTAATGAATTGGCTCGCCTTTGTCAACGCTGCGTCGCTCGCGCTGCAGACCATTCGCGCTCACAAGATGCGAGCGTTTCTGACCGTTCTCGGCGTTGTTATGGGCACCGGCACCATCATCGGCGTAGGAGCGATTCTCACCGGCTTTGATTCGAATGTCAGCGCGGTGCTCAGCAGCTTCGGACCGAACTCGATCATCGTTTTTAAATTTCCGGTGGGGCCGCGGACGTCGGCACTCACCGGTGAGGAGCGTACGCGCAAGGATCTGACATATCAGAATGCGGTCGACATTCGCGAGCGGTGTAGCGCGTGCCAGCTTGTCTCGCCGATGCTGATCGTGGATGGCAGTGCGCGATACAAAGGCAACGACATGTATGGATTGAACCTGCTGGGGGTGGATGAGGCCTATCTGAATCAAGGTCAAGTTGAAGTGAATCAAGGCAGATTTTTTACCGAGGATGAAAATCGACGCAGCGAGCCGGTCGCAGTCATCGGCGCCGATCTCGAAAAAGGTCTGTATGCCAACGTGGACCCGATCGGAAAAACGATTACTGCCAATGGTCATGAGCTCACGGTGGTGGGCGCCGCAAAGAAACCTGCAGCATCAATGTTTGGACAGGATGATCTGCGCGTCATCGTGCCGTATTTCACCTTGCAAAAGAGCTATCCAGGGAAGAAGGATCTTGCGATTGTTGTCACTGCCAAAGAGGGGCAGATCACACGCGCGCTGGACCAGATCCGGATGACTCTGCGCATTGATCGCAGAGTGCCGTTCGACAAACCGGATAACTTTGCCATGTCAACGGCCGAGCAGATGGTCAGCGATTTCCGTCAAATCACGTCGATGGTGGCGTTGGTCATGGTAGTGCTTAGCTCGGTCGGACTGCTGGTCGGCGGCATCGGCGTCATGAACATCATGCTTGTTTCGGTGACGGAACGCACCAAGGAAATCGGCGTACGTAAAGCGATTGGGGCGCGGAAGTCCGACATCGTTCTGCAGTTCCTGCTCGAGGCTGTGGTGCTGACGGGCATCGGAGGACTGATGGGCATAGGATTTGGCTGGATTGTTTCTCTTGTGACACGTCTGGTCTTTTCAAGCCTGCCGGCAAGCGTCCCCATGTGGGCGGCGGCACTTGGACTGGTCGTGTCAGCGGGAACTGGCTTGTTCTTCGGGATCTGGCCCGCGAGCAAAGCGGCCCGCCTCGACCCGGTCGAAGCGTTGCGTTATGAGTAGCCGACGCGTCTAGGCGCTGGTTGCTGTCTTACTTCGATTGGCCAAAGATTCCCTATCCGCAACGAAGTCCGCGGCGACTCGGCCCGTAATCAAACGCGCACCTCGATTGAATGTGAGATACAGGAAGCCCCATTCAATGAACACCAGAATGCGGCTCTGAAACTCCACGATGTACATCAGATGAATAAACAGCCATACCAGCCAGGCAAGAAATCCCGATAGGTGTACGCCAAAGATGTCCGCCACGGCCGCAGCTCGTCCAATCACTGCGAGATCACCTTTGTTGAAATAGTGGAACGGCTTGACGTTCGAATCGTTACGCAGGCGTCGCACTATCGTACTGGCAGCGTAAGCGCCGCCCTGCATAGCGACTTGCGCCACACCCGGCAGCGGTTTGCCCTTATCGTCCAGCACGTACGCGAGGTCGCCGACGACGAAAATGTCGGGATATTTCGGGATCGTGAGATCGGGGTTTACCTTCAAGTGTCCTGCCCGGTCAGTTTCCGTACCGGTTCGTTTTGCGAGCTGCCGCCCAAAATCGGAAACGGCGACACCGGCTGCCCAGATCACCGTTCGAGATACGATCCGTTCCTTCCCTGTGCTTGTCTTCACCGTGACGCCTTCAGCGTCAACGCAATCAACCATCACGCCGCAGCGAATGGTGACACCAAGCTCTTTCAGTGATTGCTCTGCCTTTCTGGAGAGGTCTTCCGGGAAGGTCGCCAGGACACGATTCGCGCCATCAACGACGATAATTGCTGCGTCGCTTGGCTTGATCGAGCGGAAATCGTTCTTGAGCGTGTGATGCGCAATTTCTGCGAGCGCTCCGGCGAGTTCGACACCGGTCGCGCCGCCACCCACAATGACAAATGTCAGCCAGGCGCGCCGTTCTTCAGGATCTGTCGCGCGCTCCGCGGCTTCGAAGCCGAAAAGAATCTTGTGCCGGATGGTTGTGGCATCCTCGACACTCTTCAAGGGCGGCGCAAACTCGCGCCATTCGTCGTGCCCGAAGTAAGTGCTCTTAGATCCGGTAGCGACAATCAAGGTGTCATAGCCGACCGAGCCGCCATCTTTTAGCAGCAGGCGCTTCTCGGTTGGGACGATATCGACAGCTTCGCCCAGCAGGACGGAAGTGTTCTTCTGGCGGCTGAGCACAGCACGAATCGGAGCAGCTATTTCTCCCGGCGATAGAGACCCCGTGGCAATCTGATACAGCAGCGGCTGGAAGAGATGAAAATTTCGTTGGTCGACCACTGTGACACTAACTGGTGCGTGCTTTAGCGCCTGGGCTGCATACATACCGCCGAAACCACCGCCCAGAATCACCACGCGATGTGTGCTTTCCATAGACTCTACTTCTTAGATGGCAGCGGGGCCACGCAGTGTTCAGCTTCTTTCGCGGCGGCCGGATTCAATCGTAGAGGTTGGCCGTGCTCAGGAACTCCGGCCGGCGGCGGGCTTCTCGCATCTGCTCAAAAGCATACGCGTACTTGATCAGTTTCGGTTCGCTCCATGCGGTTCCGAAGAACGATATGCCGAGCGGGAGTCCGAACTTGAATCCGGCAGGAACGGTGATGTGAGGATATCCCGCAACTGCGGGAGGCGACGCGCAACCGCTGTCGGTTCGATCTCCACTAATCAGATCGGTGAGGAACGCAGGCCCTGCCGTCGGGCCGACGATGGCGTCTAAGTTGTGCTTTGCGAAGATCGCGTCAATTCCTTCGTTGCGGGTCAGACGGCGATTGGTCGCAAGTGCATCCTTGTATTCCTTCGAGTCCAGCGACCCCTTCTGCTGCGCCTGCTCCATCAATTCCTGTTCGAAGTACGGCATTTCTTCCGTCCGATGAGCGTGATTGAAGGCGATGCAATCGGCAAGCGATCTCACGCTGCCGCCGCGTGCGGCCAGATAACTCGTCAAATCGGCCTTGAATTCATACATCAGTACGGTGGTTTCTGTGTCGCGCCAGCCTTCAAACGTTGATAGATCCGCCGGATCGATAAGATGAGCGCCGGCGCCGCGCATCAGATCGAGACACTCTTCCATGACGGACGTCACCGCAGGGCCGATATTGAAGTATTGCCGGGCAACCCCGATGCGCGCACCACGCAACCCATTCTTATCCAGAAACTTTGTGTAATCGGTATGCGAATTTCCACTGCTCGCCTGTGTCGTGCCGTCGCGCGGATCGACGCCTGCCAGCGTGCCCAAAAGAATCGCAGCGTCCCGGACCTTTCGGGCCATAGGCCCTGCCGTGTCCTGGCTGTGCGCAATGGGAACAATTCCGGCCCGGCTGACGAGGCCCAGTGTCGGTTTGATCCCGACAATACCGTTCATCGATGACGGACAGACTACCGACCCGTCTGTTTCGCTGCCGATGGCCAGGGCACACATGTTTGCCGAAACGGCGACACCCGAACCGGAACTCGAGCCGCACGCGTTGCGATCCAAGGCATACGGATTCCTGGTCAATCCTCCACGGCCGCTCCATCCGCTCGTCGAGTGAGACGAGCGGAAGTTCGCCCACTCGCTCAGGTTCGTCTTACCTAGAATCACAGCTCCGGCAGCGCGCAGACGTTCCGCGACCCACGAATCACGCGGGACCGGAGCGCCCACCAAAGCTAGCGATCCGGCAGTCGTCTGCATCCGGTCGTGTGTATCGATGTTGTCTTTAAGCAGCACCGGAACACCATGCAGCGGTCCACGCGGTCCCTTTTCTCGAAACTCCGCGTCCAACGCTCGAGCGATATCGAGTGCATCCGGATTAACTTCGATCACAGAGCGAAGGGCCGGTCCCTGCCGGTCGATCGCATCGACCCGCTCGAGATACATCTCCACGAGCTTTTCCGCCGTAAGCTCGTGCTTGTGTTGTCGGGTGTGTAGCTCAGACACGCTAACTTCGTCGAGGGCAAACTTCTGCGAACGAGCGCCAGGCGCCTGGCTCAGATCCTCTGGCGTATCGGGTTCCTGGGGCTTCGGCTGCGGCTCCTGGCAACGGGCTGCACTGGGTGCTGCGAAACTCGCAGCCAGCGCGGTCGAGGCAAGAAAAGTTCGACGATTCATGCGGAACATTGAGGATAGCGCGGGCACATTTACCTCGCCGGGTCTTTTCAAAGGACATCCGGCGTGGCTCCTTGACGACACGCACGTAACGGTCTGGCGCGCAATGGATCGAACGACTGGCGGCAGATCGAATGGAGGAAAAATGAAGGCACTGTTTCTGGCGGGCCGAGTCGTGTTCGGCGGCTTTTTTCTGTACAACGGGATCAATCACTTCAAAGAGCACCAAGGAATGGCCCAGTTTGCCGAGGCCAAAAACCTGCCCATGCCCGAAGCGGCAGTGATCGGCTCCGGAGCATTGATGGCGTTAGCGGGCACAAGTATCCTGCTGGGCGTAAAACCGAAATTGGGACTGGCAGGCATCGTCACATTTCTGGGGCTGGCATCGCCTTTGTTTCACGACTTCTGGAACGCCGCCGATCCGCATCAGGGCCAGAACGACATGATTCATTTCAGCAAGAACATGGCGCTGCTCGGCGCGGCCATTGCGCTGGCCGGAGTGGAAGAACCTTGGCCGGCGCGGGTTCCGCTCTTTGACTAGCTTTCTCCGTAAGTGTCCGCCGGTTCACGCGTCTTCGATTAGAATATTCAGCCAGTAGGAGGCGAGCGTGGTCAACGTCATCACCGTAGAGCGCGAGTACGGATCGGGGGCAGCCGGCATCGCGCATGAATTGGGAAAGCAACTCGGCTGGCAAGTCTGGGATCACGAGATCACGGAAGAGATCGCCAAGCGCCTAAAGTGCGACATCCATGCGGTCGAACAACGAGAGGAGCGGCTGGATCCGACTTATTACCGCCTCTTCAAAACATTTATGCGCGGCAGCTATGAGGACCGCATCGGCACCGGCGTCGAGGTGCTGGATGCTGACTGCCTGGCCCGGCTTTTCGAAAACATCATCAAGGATGTCGCCACGCGCGGCAATTGCATTATCATCGGCCGCGCGGCTCCCTGGTTCCTGCGCGAGCGGGCGGATACGATGCACGTTTTTCTCTACGCACCATATGAAGAGAAGATGCGCCGGATTCTGGGCGCGGGCCGCTCACGGGAAGAAGCGGAAGATCTCTTGGATCGTGTGGACCGCGACCGCGCCGCTTTCATCAAGAAATATCACGACATGAACTGGCCCACGCGTTGGCTGTATCACCTGATGCTCAACACGAAAGTGGGCGACGAGAACGTCATTCGTATGATTCTCGAGGAAATGCAGCTCCTCAACGGCACACCCGGCAAGCAGGCAGCCATCGCAAGCTGAACTGCAAACCTTGCTCCATTCGCCTGAAGCGATATCATCGAAGTTCTTTGAGCTTCACCTCTGCGAAAGGGCGCGCATACAAGTGGATCTCCCAGTTGCGGCACACCGGAGCGCCGTCGTTCACAGAGTAATCTACGCAGGAGACATATGGATACAGGAACTTGTGATATCGGATTGATCGGCCTCGCCGTTATGGGTCAGAATCTCGTCCTCAACATGAATGACCATGGATATCGCGTTGCGGTCTTTAACCGGACAGTTTCGAAGGTTGACGATTTCGTGGCCAATGAGGCCAAGGGAACGCAGGTCACCGGCGCGCATTCGATTGAGGAACTTATTAAGGCGCTGAAGCGGCCGCGGCGGGTCATGTTGATGGTAAAGGCAGGCGACACCGTGGATCAGATGATCGATCAGATCCTTCCCCATCTGGAAAAAGGCGACATCATCATCGATGGCGGCAACTCGCATTTTCCAGATACGAATCGGCGCGTGAAGTCGCTCAACCAAAAAGGCATTCTTTACATCGGTACTGGCGTATCGGGTGGCGAAGAAGGAGCGCGCTTTGGTCCGTCGATCATGCCTGGCGGCAATCCGGAAGCGTGGCCGCACGTTAAAGACATTTTCCAGTCCATTGCGGCGAAGGTAGAAGACGGCACTCCCTGCTGCGATTGGGTCGGCGAGGAGGGTGCGGGACATTTCGTGAAGATGGTCCACAATGGCATCGAGTACGGCGATATGCAGTTAATCTGCGAGGCGTATCAGCTGCTGAAGGACGGTCTGGCACTGAATGCGCAGGAGCTGCACGAAATCTTCGCGGACTGGAATAAAGGCGAACTCGACAGCTTCCTGATCGAGATTACGGCCGAAATCTTCACCAAGAACGACGAGGACGGGAAACCCCTGATCGACAAAATTCTCGACACCGCAGGGCAGAAAGGTACGGGCAAGTGGACCGTTACCAGTGCGCTCGACACCGGAATGCCGGTAACGCTGATCGGTGAAGCTGTATTCTCGCGCTGTCTATCCGCCATCAAGGAGGAGCGCGCCGCAGCTTCAAAGGTCCTGACCGGTCCCAAACACAGCACCGACTCGCAGGACCGCAAGGTCTTCATCGAGGAAGTTCGGCGGGCGCTGTACTGCTCGAAGATGATCTCGTACGCTCAGGGCTATATGCTGCTCCGCCAGGCAGCTAAAGAGCAGGGCTGGAATCTGAACATGGGCGGCATCGCATTGATGTGGCGCGGCGGTTGCATCATTCGCAGCCGTTTCCTCGGCAAAATCAAGGAAGCCTATGACAAGAATCCGAAATTGACCAACCTCCTGCTCGATGGGTTTTTCAGCAACGCCCTGAACCAATACCAGGATTCCTGGCGCAAGGCGGTGATTCATGCCATCGGATTTGGCGTGCCCACACCCGCATTCTCAACCGCGCTGGCGTTTTATGACGGCTACCGGACACAGCGGTTACCGGCAAATCTACTGCAGGCGCAGCGCGACTTCTTCGGGGCGCACACCTACGAGCGCGTCGACAAACCACGCGGCGAATTTTTCCATACGAACTGGACCGGCCGCGGCGGCAGAGTTTCTTCGGGTAGTTACAACGCCTGAGAGCGTCGAAAATAACGCGCAAAAACGGGCTGCCAAACGCCCTTTGCGCTTCGTGCGGTAATCTTTTCTCGTTCGGCCCGGTCTATAGGCCGGACAAACTGCGCATCAACAACATCTGGAGAAGAGCATGAAATATGGACTAGAGATTCCGCAGCAGGGCGCGCTCGATTTTCTTTCGCTTGGAGCGCTGGTACACCGCCTCGATCCCGGCATCATTCCATTCCGCAAGGCGACAGAATGCAAAATCCACGTAAGCGGAGGCGAGTTCAACGTAGCCGCCAATCTGGCGGACTGCTTTGGGCTCAAGACCGGCGTGGCATCCGCGATGGTCGACTATCCAATCGGCGATTTGATCGCGGAGCGCGTCCGCGCTATGGGGGTGCGCCCCTTCTATAAGCATTTCAAGCATGACGGGGTCACTGGACCTAACATGGCGGCTGTGTACAGCGACCGCGGCCAAGGCGTGCGCCCGCCGGTGGTTTTTTACAACCGGAGCAATGAAGCCGGTGCCCAGTTGAAACCGGGAGATTTTAATTGGAAAGCGATCTTCGGCGAGGGCGTGCGCTGGTTTCATAGTGGCGGCATCTTTGCTGCTCTCTCGCCGACCACCGCCGAACTCGCGGTTGAGTCAATGCAGGCTGCCAAGGATGCCGGAGCAATCACGTCCTTCGATCTGAATTACCGCGCGAAGCTGTGGAATATCCACGGCGGTCATGACCAGGCCGTGCAGGTGATTGACCGCATCGTCAAGAATGTGGATGTTCTGGTCGGCAACGAAGAAGATTTGCAGATGGGGCTTGGTATTCCGGGGCCCGAGGTTGCGGCAAAATCGAAGCTCGACCCGAGCGCGTTTTTCGGCATGATGGAGAACGTGCGCAAGAAGCATCCGCAGGTGAAGATTGTCGCCACCACGCTGCGCGAGGTCCATTCCACCAATCGGCATAGCTGGAGCGCCGTCGCGTGGATCAACGGCACGACGCACCAGGCGCCGACCGCCGAGCTCGATGTGTACGACCGTGTGGGCGGCGGTGATGGGTATGCAGCGGGATTCTTTTATGGTCTGCTGACCGGCGCCTCGGAAGACGAAGCCGTAAGGCTTGGCTGGGCGCACGGCGCGCTTTTAACTACATTTCCTGGCGATACCACGATGGCGACACTCGATCAGGTGAAGTCGCTCGCGCAAGGCGGATCGGCGCGGATTCAGCGTTAGCTGGTGAGGAGCGACACACGTAGCGACCCTCGGAACGTGAGCTCCTGCAACACCAAGAACAAGAGATAATAGGGAGACATGCCGGAACAGAGTCATCTAAAGGCTTTACAAGTCGGAGGGGCATCGCTGACCGTTCAGGAACAGCAGAGTATTGCATCTCGCTATTCGGAATACGAACAGCTCACGACGCGAGCTGTGGATGTGTTCGGGAGTGAGCTTGAGGCTGCTCGATGGCTCTCAACTCAGAGCCAAGACTTTGGGGGGCGCACTCCGTTACAGGATCTCATACAGCAAGGCCCTGATCATGCGCTCGGCGTGCTGGGGAGGATCGAGCACGGAGTGTTCTTCTGACGCCGGAAGAAGAAGAGCTTTCCGAATTTGATGTAACGCAGCCAGTCAGCTTATATCGCATCTGCAGGACAATTTACGCCGACTTGAGTGGATTCGGCGCCGCCAAATTTCCGTCCCGCTGGAACAGAGAAGGGCAACGAGCAGTTTACACGGCGACGTCTCAGGCGCTTGCGCTTAATGAATTACTAGTTCACTTGCCCAAAGGCTCGCAACCTCAGGGCTACTCTCTCCTGACGATTACAATCAATCCAGCAGACGTTGTGGTCAGGCGAAGTCTGAAGGCGAGTCGCCGATGGTTTGATCGCGTCGGTAAATTCTTGGCCGAGCGCCCAGACGATCCGATTGCGTTTATTGTCCCTTCCGTGATCGTGCCGGAATACAACGTCGTTCTTTATCCACGCCCCGAGAACTTTGAGCCGGAATTCGTGCGCATTGAATCTATTGAGCCCTTCGCGTTCGATCCGCGATTGTTTGAGGATATGCCTGCCGCAGTGGCGCAGGGCGGATCGGCGCGGATTTAGCCTTACCACATTGTCCGCTAAAGCGATCGCTTGTTGCATAAGTGGACAGCCCGCGTGGACCGCAAGCCGCGGGCAACCAGCGGCTTCAGCCACATAGGAGATCCACACACTGGTCGCGTACGTGCGTACAGCCCACGCATGACCGGACTTTGGCAGGATGCGCGCTTTGGTTTCCGAACCATTTTCAAGGATCGTGGATTTTTTCTGACCGCTGTTTTGGCGCTCGCCCTCGGCATCGGGTCCACAACAGCAATCTTCAGCGTGGTCTACAACGTGCTCCTAGATCCACTTCCCTACAAAGACGGCAAGAACTTATTCTGCCCGGAGTACTACGCGCTTGGGACGGGCCGCTACGTTAATACGTTGAGCGTCGCTGCCTTTCTTGATTTCCGGCAGGGCAGTCGCATTTTCTCCGACTCCATGGGGATCTACGAAGAAAGTGTGCTGCTGAATGAAGGCGGGCTCCTAAAGGAATTCGATGCGGATCGCGTGACAGGAAATGCCTTTCAGTTCCTGGGCATGCCCGCGCTGATTGGCAGAGGCTTGCTGCCGCGCGATGCCGAGCCGGGAGCCCCTCCGGTCTTTGTCTTGAATTACCGCGTCTGGAAGCAGGATTTCAATTTGGACCCGCAGGTCATCGGGAAAACTTTCAATCTGGACGGAACGCCAACCACGCTGGTCGGTGTCATGCCGCGCAGATTTTCTTTCTGGGATGGAAATCTGTGGAGGCCGATGCTGCTGGATCGAGCCGACAAACAACATCCCTTGATTATCTACGGACACCTGCGCCGTGGGGTTACGCCGCACGCAGCGGCCGCGGAGATACTGCCTCTCGTTAATCGATTGGCAAAAGTCTATCCCAACGAATTCCCCCAGCGGTTCCGTATTCAGCTGGCGAGCCTCATTGAAGAGACCGTGCGCGATTATAGGAAAACGATTTATACGCTGGTGGGCGCCGTGGGGCTGCTGTTGCTGATCGCCTGCGCGAATGTATCGAATCTTCTGCTGGCCAAGGCGACAGCTCGCGAAAAAGAGCTGGCCATTCGCATGTCGCTTGGCTCCGGGCGCGGGCGCGTCGTCCGGCAATTGCTAGTTGAAAGCCTTCTTTTGGCGTTGAGCGGCGCTGCCGCCGGATGTTTTCTCGCCTGGGCCGGTTTAAAAGGATTAAACGCATCGTTGCCGATGTGGATGTTTCCCGATGAGGCCGTCATTTCGGAGAATACGCCGGTAATGCTGGCCACCGTCGCCGTGGCGATGATGACGGGAATCCTGTTCGGGTTGGTGCCGGCGTTAAGTGCGTCACACCGCGACATAAACGAAATCCTGAAGATGGGCAGCCGGGGCAATAGTGGATCACGCCGCGGCCGCATGCGCAATCTACTGATCGTGAGTGAAGTCGCGCTTTCGCTGCTGCTGCTGACCACTTCGGGATTGCTCATGCGCAGCTTCGTCCGGCAACAGCATATCGACCTCGGGATACGCAGCGATCATCTTCTGACTACGCGCCTCAGTCTGCCCGCTCCGCAATATAAGAGCACCGTTTCCCAGGTGCGTTTCCTTCGGGAATTAGAGCACAGGATAGCGGCTCATCCGGGAGTTATATCCGCTGGAATCGCAACGGATCTGCTTCCGTACAGTACGCTGTCAACGGAAATCGACGTACCCGGCGCCACTCATCGAGAGCACTGGGTCGCGAACATGGCCGGCTACACCCGGCAAATGTTCCCGACCCTCGGCATTCGTCTGCTTGCGGGACGGCTTCTAACGGAAGCGGACGAAAACGGCAGAAGACGTGTTGTGTTGATCAATCAGACCATGGCGGCAAAGTATTTCCGTGGGCAAAATCCTGTCGGGCAGCGCGTCCTGCTCACCGCTCTCAAAAACGCCGCTGAGCCGGTTGATAATCCGTGGTTCGAAATTGTCGGGGTGGTTTCAGACAGCAAAAACGACGGCACACGAAAAGAGGTCTCGCCTGAAGCTTTTTTGCCGTACACAATCGAAGGCTTCGGGACATACGAACTGTATGTCCGGACAGTCGGTAAGCCCGATGCGATGATACCGGAACTAACGACCACCATTCTCTCCATGAGTCCAAGCGTGATCCCGCAATACGCCTGGACGATGGATCGCGTTCTTGAGGTGACCGAATATTCCCGTCCTCGCTTTTTCACGCTGCTGCTTGGGGTCTTCGCCATCATCGGCCTGAGTTTAGTCACCGTCGGCGTCTATAGCGTCATCTCTTACACCGTTTCGCAACAGCGCCTCGAAATGGGCATCCGCATGGCGCTTGGAGCAAGTCCTGGTTCGATTCGGTCTCACGTGGTCAGCGGGAGTTTGCGGTTCGTCTGTTTCGGCGCGGTGGCCGGTATCCTGTTAACAATCTCGTTTTCGCGCGTGATTGCCAGCCAGGTTTGGGGTGTGGCTTGGTACGATCCGGTAACGATAGGCGCAGTGCTGGTTCTTCTCGTGTCCGTCGGAGTCCTGGCCGCGTGGATACCTTCGGTTCGCGCCAGCCGGGTGGCACCCATCGTGTGCCTTCAGGATCAATAGGAAGCTTGTCCCGATAGAACCTCGAGCACGGCATCGTGCTTCATCTTTTCCGCCCATCGCAGCGGAGTAGCCCATGGTTCCGCGTCGGGTTCGTCGATTGGGGCACCGCGCGCAATCAACAGTTCAGCTAACTTCGGCCGTCCCCAGCGGCACGCCCAGCCGAGAGGTGTCGACCGCAGCAGGTCATCACGTAGGTCAAGCCGAGCCCCGTGGTCTAGCAACATCGACGCGAAGCGCGCTCGATCCTCATCGCTCACGGGACCGTGATGCGCGGCTGCGAAGTGCAACACCGTCTGTCCGTAGCGCGTGACGTTCGGATTCACGCCGTGCCGAAGCAAGGCCGCCATGCAGGCAAAATGTCCATCGTTGTTTGCCTCGCCCGCGCCGCGAATCGGCTGCATCAGCATCCAGTGCCAGCCGTGATCGTCGAGCGGGCGGTTGAATCGCGGAAGCACTAGCTCGACAATTTCCGGACATCCATGGTCGCACGCGGACCACAGCAGTTCGCCGATGTCTTCCTGGCTCGCACCTGCATCGAGCAAGCGTTTCGCTTCAGCGACGTCATGCGTCTCCGACACCATATAGGGGTGTACCTTAGCGCCGCGCTCTAGCAGCAGCCGCTTTACGGAACCATCAGGATGGTTCCAGGCGTTGCGGAGGGGCCAGCCGGAAGCGTAGACATTTGCATTCGGATCGGCGCCGCGATCGAGCAGGAGCTCGGATATCTGGCGATTGTTGGCGAGTGCGGCGTACCAGAGCGGCATGCCCCAACTTGGTGTGGGCTCTTCCACCTGCTCGAGCGTGATGCGCTCGTCTACATCGGCGCCCAGATCGAGCAGTAGCTTCGCGATCTCAAACTGCCCGTGCTTCACGGCGAGAGTCAGCAACCCGCCGTTGTGGCCGATGTTGCGCAACAGAGCCGGATCGGCGGCCACGAGTTCGTTCACACGCACGGCATCGCCGAGCGCGACGGCGGCGCGAATCGTAACTTCGGCTCCGCGCGCGAGCAACATTTCAGCGATCGAAGAGAAACGCCCCGGGTTTTCGTTACGCGGATCGGCCGCAAGCGCGGCGCGATCGAGCGGCGTAAGATCAGCCAGGTCGCGCTTGCGCGGATCGGCGCGACGCTCAAGCAACCAAGCGACCATATCCTCGTTCCACTCCTCAGCAGCGATGTGCAACGGGCTCCCGCCTTGGCGGTCGCAGGCGTGAATCAGGGAGCGATCGGTGTCGAGAAGTCGAATCGCAGTCGCGTTGTCGCCTCGGACGATCGCGGCGTTAATCTGATCCTGCACCGGCGAGATGGTCGCATTCGGGCAGCTCAGTTCCTCGCGCCGGAGGCGCTCTTCTTCCTCAATCACGGCCGCGATGTCGTGATACTCGCGATCGCGAGCGAATACGAGCGCCGAGGTCGCGTCGCGATGCGGGTAGATGCCCTTGCGAGCGTCTGCGCCGGCCTCCATGAGCAAACGGACCATTGCCGTGTCGCGGCGCAGGACGGCGTAATGTAAAGCGCGATGCTCATTATTCTCGGCCATATCCATGCCGACGAGCTCGGGCCGAGCGCTCAGAAGGACGCGCGCTCGCGCCTGATCTCCGGCCTTGACTGCGTCGGCAAGGCTCGCGACGTTTACGCCGTCAACAAACGCCTTCAGGCGCGGCCAACTGGCGTACCCGTATGCGCGCGCCAAAACGCGTTGAGCATCATGCAGCGCAAACGACTGCGGATCGGAATTGCGCTCGAAGCGCTCAACTTCTTCAACGGCTGCGGGGATACCCGTGCGGTAGTTGTCGAGCAGATCTTTGGCTTGTTTGCGAAGTTGCTCCAGGCTCGGCTGCTCAGGCAGCCGTCGAGTGGGGGCCACAACTTTTCCGGACATTTGAACGATCTCCTTTCATAGCCCGGTGTCCGCGTGACGGGCGAAAGAAGAATCGTGAAAACTTTTGGATTGCCAGAGGAATCGGTGGGCTCGGCCCTTTCCGCGGACTCGGGTGGCGCCGACGCGCCTCACCCAATATAACGCGGCGTAGATAGCCGGGCAGCCAAGCTGCACTTGGTCAACACATAAAATTAAATTCCGCTGACCTTGCCAAGCGGCAGCGCAGTGCGTTGCCGGCGTTGTTTAGGAGAATTGTAGCGGCTGGTTCCAGCTCTCGCCGAAGGCAATTTCGCTGAGCGGCTTCCGCGTTCGCTTGGCAATCTCAGTCTTTCGGTAGTTGTCGGGCAACTGATCCGGCGAACCGGCATAGCCCAGGGCGACGGCGGCTCCAACGTGGTAATCGTCAGGCAAGTTCAATTGCTTACGGGCCCTCTCGTGGTCGAAACCGCCCATCCCGTGCGCGTGCAATCCGAGCGCTGTGGCTTCCAGAAAGAGGTGCGCTAAGGCCTGTCCAGCATCGTGCAAGGCGTAATAGTTCGGCGAGTTGTTGTGCGAAAAATTCTTTTTCGCCGCTGTGATGATCAGCACTGGAGCGGTTTTGGCCCACGCCTGGTTGGCCGGAACCAGCAGATTCAAAAATCGCTCATACGCGGCGAGCTCAGACTTGCGGACAACGAAGAAGCGCCACGGCTGCTCGTTGTACGAAGACGCGGCCCAACGCGCGGCATCCAGAATTTTTTCGAGATCCCGATTGGATACTTCCCTGTTGGAAAAGGCTCGCGGGCTCCAGCGCGTACGAAATAAGTCGTGGACACCCGAAACAGTGTCGGCAAGCTTTACATCAGGCGTGTCTGTCTCTACCGGTGAAAGCAACTGCGTGCTCAAATTATTTCCCCTCTTTCTATATCGAATTAGATGAGGTGGGTTGCTTTGAGGATTCGGGCAGGCTGCGTCCGATCACTCCGCCGCCGGCTCGGTTGCAAGAACTTCGTGATCGGCAGTGCCTTTTTCACGATCGTAGTAGTCGTGGTAATACGAATACTTGCTGTACAATTCGCCGCGTCGCGCCCCATTCACCACGATTCCGAGCACGTTGTTCTCGCAAAGAGATTGAAGAGCTCGCGTCACCGAATCGAACGTGGTCGCACCAATGCGGACAACCAGGATTGTGCCGTCACACATGGTCGCCAGCAGATTGCCGTCCGCTGCAAACAGGAGCGGCGGGCTGTCGAGAATGACCCAGTCGAAATGACTGCGCAGCGCGTCGATAAGCGCCTTGCACTCTTTCAGGTTGAGGAGTTCGAGCGGATTGGGAACCGCATCGCCCGCCGTCAGCACATACAGATTGGTGCCTTCAAGGCGCCGCAAGATGTCCTGCAGCGAAGCTTTCCCTTGCAGGTAATCGGTAATACCAGGCGTGCAGTCGATCTGAAAGGCCCTATCGACGGTGGGCCGCCGAAAATCGAAATCGGCCAGCATAATACGTTTGTCTGCGAGCTGCGCCTGGGTAATGGCGAGATTGGTTGCGGTGAAGGATTTTCCCTCGCCAGGTGATGCGCTGGTGACTACTAGCGTGTGCAGGGGCTGCGCTGTTTGTAGGTGGTTCAGCCGTGTACGAAGAGTTCGAAACTCCTCCGAAGGGGCTTCCCGCGGCCTGTCAGGATGCACCAGGAGAGCGTCGCGACTAGGCGCGTAAGGTACCTGGCGGGCGTTGCGGATCAGCTCGTCGAGATTGTCGAGCTCCGTCAAATCGAGGACAGCCGTGGAGTGGCTCGACGGTACGCCGGCGGGGAGGCTAGGAGGAGCGAGGATTGTGCCGCCACTGGGCGGCGGCGGCGCCGCCGGCTCCGGCCGGGCAAGCAGGTGCCGTTTGCCCGAATTCTCTTGTCCTGCCTTTTTGAGCGCGTCGTGAATTCGACTCATAGTTATGCCTTACTCATGTAGTAGTGGGCGACAGAGCCCGCCATAATGGCCAGACCGACCAGCGTCGCTGCCGCCCAGCCGACCCACATGATCTGTTTGCGCCTCTGCACAATCAAATCGTTTTCCAGCAGAGGAATGCTTCCGAGGATGTTCAGGTTTGTATACAGCCGAGCATCTTTAAGATTCTTAAGCGACGTATCTTTCACCTCTCGAATGGCCACCAGAACGAGTCCAAGAATGAGCCCGGCAGCGGGACCGATCGGAATGATCATCGGACGCTTGGGCGCAGTAGGACTCGTGGGCAGCGACGCGGCATCGATCACTTCAAGCGATTCGCCTTGCTTACGGCGTTCCACGTCGACCGACAATGCCGCTTTCGATTGCTTCTGCGCCAGTTCTGTGTAATGTGCTCTTGCGAGGTCGCGATCGTTAATCAGATCGGTGTATTCTTTCTCGCCCGCAGGAATTCCGGACAGGCGCGATTGAAAGTTCCGCAATTCGGCGTTAACCGAGTCGAGTTCCTTGGTGTACTGCTGGCGGTCCAGGTCGAGAGCTTTCAGTTGGGTCTGGATGGTGTCAATCTGGCTCTGAGCATCCAGATGCTGTCCGGCAACGACCGGGTTATCGGCTGCCGCATTGTCGCCCTTCACAGGCTTGTCTTTTGCCGCCTGATCGCGCTCTTTTTCAAGCAGCGCTAATTGCTGGCGGGCGCGCTGGAGGTCCGGATAATCCTCCGTGTAATGGTCCTTCATGTCATCGATTGAGAGCTTGAGCTGCTCAATCTGCTTGTCGAAATCAGTTAGCCGCTGGTTATGAGCCTGCGCCTGAGGAGTCGCTTCTTTGACGATCGCAAGGCGATCTTTTGCCGTACGCAGCTGATTTTCGAGCAACATATGTTGCTCGCTGTTGTGGTTGAGCGCCTCGCCCAACATCGATGCGTGCTGTGACAGCGCATTCATCTGCTGGACATTCATCTGCATTTCTTCGGGCAGACGGCCGGCATTGCGAGTGCGGAAGTCGGCCAGTTTCTGTTCCACCACATCCAACTCGCGCTTGGCGCGCTGAATCTCATCATCAAAGAATTGCCCGGTTGCCTCATGGCTTTCGAGCGATGCCTGGTTGTTCTGGCTCAAAAAACGGGAGACGATCTCTTCGCACACCTTTTGTGCGGTGAACCGTTCGCGATAACGGAAGGATACCTGCATTGCAGGCGTAGCCCTACCACTGACATTTGCAATCCCGGTGATAGGCCGAATGGAGATTGCCGAATGCATTTCGTTGATGACATCCTCGAGGGGTTCGCTCTTCATCTCTTGGGGATACAGATGATAGCTATTGATGAGATTGGTGAGCGTCGCGCGGCTCAGAATGCTTTCAGCCATCGAATTGATGGAATCCGCCAGCTGCTGCGCACTGACATTCTGCACCAGCGTGTCCGAGATCTGCTGCGGAACAATGCGGATCAACGCCTGGGATACAAAAGAGTCTTCCATCATGTAGGCGACGACCGTGCAAATCACCAGCCCGGCGAATGCGGGGGCTAACAACCAGCGGAAATTCCGCCGGAGCATATCGACGTAATCCTCAAAATCGAGGGCGCGACGAGGAACAGAGAGCCGTTCAAGCATGAGTTTTACCTATTCGGGGACTACCACGTGATCGTCGGGCTGGAGCTGGATATTCTGCTCCATGTGTTTGCCGCGTATCACGTCCTTGTAATTGAAAAGAATGCGCTTATCGCCGCGCAGAATATAGATGTGTTTCACGTTTGCAAATTCGTGCATGCCGCCCGCTCTACTGATTGCCTCCAGGATAGTAGTGGGAGATGAGAGCTGGTATTCGCCCGGACGATTGATGCCGCCATCCATGTAGTACTTTTTGCTTATTACATCCTGAACCGTCACCGTGACGATGGGATTAACCACGTACTTTGTCAGGGCTTGCTTCACGACATCCTGGATCTCGAGCGGAGTCTTCCCTCCGGCCTGCAGCTCGCCCACCAGCTTCAGGGTAATTTTGCCATCCGAATGTACTGTGTAGAGTCCAGTGAATTCCTGCTCGTGCCACACATTAATGTTTAGAATGTCGCTGGCTCCCACCTTGTATGTGCTCGAATCAACGGGAGCACCGGGGCCGGTAGTGTTGGGCTTTACTTCGGCGGCCGGGGGCGGCGCGCCTTGGTTCTGCTGATCGGGCTGTTGCGCAAGGACAAACGTGGCCAGGAGGACAGAAGCAACCAGGGCCCGCGGAAAGGCCCGGGGGAGCCGACCGCGCTCGAGTGACTCGCCGGCAGACTGTTGTCCAGCGCCAAAAAAGGTTCGCATAATGGATCGCGTCATCAGTTTAAAGTATTGAAAACAGATTGAATCGGCCGGCCTTGGCAGCACCGCTCGCCGCACCTGCGTTCATCAGCGATGCTCCGGCATGGGCATCGGCGCTGAAGCCAAGTCGAATCGGGAGATGGGGACCCACACCTCCATAGGCGACGGTTCGCGGTTTCCCATTGCATAGTAAGGGATGAACATGAGGCTGAGCGGACGCTTCGCGCGACTTATGGCTGTCGGCAGCGATTGGTATAAAGGCTCCTGTACAAGAGACTTTTCGGCCACTTGTCCGGAAATCTTTAGTACTGTTACTCCTCCCAACAACTCTCTTCTATTATCAGTTGCCGTCGGACCATTGGCACGAATAAAGATGTCGCCGAGGCTGGCTCCGCCTTGGTCGAGTTGCTCGAGGCAATACACAAGCGGACCGCGTTGCATAGCCAGACGCCCGTAATCGTCAGCAACCCTAGGATTCGCAACCATTTGCAAGGGTTGCATGGGAAAATTCAGCGACACGGTGTCACCGCGTTTCCACGTCCGCGAAATTGCGATGTAGGCTCCTGGTTGGGCATTCGGGGCGGTGAATGGCTGCCCGTTTAGCATGACCTCAGCAGCGGCTGCCCATGTGGGCCAGCGCAAATAAAGGGTGAAGGCACTTGGACGAGTGGGTTCTACCGTCAGGTGGACATCTCCAGCCCACGGGTAATTGGTGGTCTGGGTAACGCGTAACGGTTCGCCACCTTCCAAATGCCAGTCGAGTTCGGAACTGTGGTACAGATTGACGTACACGCCATCCCGGCTCGTGGCATAAAAGTAACCCGGGAGTGATTCAAAGAGGCGTTCGATGTTGGGGGGGCAGCAGTCGGTATCGTACCAGGGATTGCGCAGCCGTTCGCCGCTCGAGGCTAACGGATTTCGATAGCAATAGAGCGTTCCTGAGAGGGACATCCCGGAGTTCACGCCGTTATATAGAGCTCTTTCGAGGACGTCGGCGTAACCCGCATCACCGGTCAGGGAAAGCAGGCGGAAATTCCACATCACGTTCGCGATGCCAGCGCACGTCTCGGCGTAAGCCTCCGGGTTGGGCAATTCGTAGGGATCGCCAAGGCTCTCGCCGTTCGACCGTGCCCCAACACCTCCGGTGATATACATCTTTCGCGAGGTCAAATCCGTCCAAAGGAGATCCAGGGTTTTCTTATATGCCGGGTCGCCGACTTCGGTGAAGTAGTCCGTAGCACCGGAAGCGGCATATAGCGCGCGCACGGCGTGTCCTTCGAGTTCGGTGCGAGAGGTGAACGGTTTGCCGCTAAACATGTAGCGAATTTCGGAGTCCTTGAGCTTGAGGCGGTCGCGTTCGACACCACTGAATAAATACCGAACGAACTCGAGATATTTCGCATCGCCGGTTGTGCGGTAGAGTTCGACGAGCGCCATTTCGAGCTCGGGATGTCCGGTAACGAATGGCCGCTTAGTGGGGCCAAAGTTCTCGACAATGTAGTCGGCGAACTTGACGGCGGGGTCGAGCAGGGCCCGGCTGCCGGTGGCGCGGTAATAGGCGATCGCAGCCTGGATCAGGTGTCCCAGGCAGTAGTCCTCATGCGAACGGGTCAGTTCCGTGAAGCGAAGATGCGTTTTGTCGCCGACGTAATAGGTGTTTAGGTAACCGCTGGGTTCCTGAGCCGCAACGATATCGGAAGTCAGCCCTTCGATTTGGCTGCGAAGTTTTTCCTTTTCGGGTTCGGAGGTTTCGTTCGAAGCGAGCGCCCAGGAAGCCGCCTCAATCCACTTATATACGTCGGAGTCCGTGTAAACGGGACCTTTCCGGGGAACGTTTTTGCGGCCCGAGAGCCGGCGGAAGTTGTCGATTTCGCCGTGCTCTTCGAGGAGTTCGAGCATGGTGGGCAGGCTACGCTCGGTGGTGACGCGACGCCGTGCCGCCCAGAATCCATCGCCCATGTGAACGGCCTGGATAGGAACCGGGTGCAGGCGTGCATTCAGCGACCGGCCGACATAGATGACTCCTTCCTGTTTCCAATCGGGGGGCGACTGGGCGGCGAAGCAGATGGCATAGGTGAGAAGAGTAAAGGCGCAGAGAAGGCGCAAATAGGGCGCTGACGCTTCCGGCTCGGAGTCGGAATTGCGGACAAAAAGAGACCACCTCATAGTGTTTTCAAATGCGAGTAGACGAGAGAAACGGGCAGTCCTACAACGTTGTGATAGCAGCCTTCGATTTTCGAGACGAACTTGGAAGCTCGCCCCTGAATGCCATAAGCGCCGGCTTTGTCGTGTGGCTCCCCGCTCCGAGTGTACTCCGCAATCTCCCCTTCTGTAATTGTGACGAATGAGACTCGAGTCGCCGCGAGATCAACAATTTCGCGCGTTTCAGAGCGAAGGCAAATGCCGGTGTACACCCAATGATCACGGCAGGAAAGAGCGCGCAGCATGCGCATGGCATCGGCGTCGTCGACGGGCTTTCCCATGATTTCGTCGTCCAGACAGACCACGGTATCGGCGGCGAGGATGACCTCGCCGGGCGCCAGTGGGACAGCGGCGGCTTTATGGCGGGCGATTCGGCGAACGAACTCAGTAGCGGGTTCGTTGGGGAGACGCACCTCCGGTGTGTTCGCAGCGCGCACGCTGTGGCCGATTCCAGCCGCAGTCAGAAGTTCATGGCGGCGTGGCGAAGCCGAGGCGAGGATCAGCCGGAAGCGAGTGGTCGAGTTGCGAAACGACACTAATTCCATATAGTCGCGCAGCGCGGGTTTGCCACGCTGTGGCGCGGCTTGTTTAAGCCGCTGCGTCGTGCTAGCGAGGCTCGTCAATCGCGATTTCGCGGTCAGCCGGCACGCTATTCAGCGTTTGCAAAGCACCTGAGGGCCAGCGGATCTCGATCTGCTTTGCCGTTTTATCGTCTCCCAAGCCGACGTGAACCCGTTTATCGCTTGCGGACAGATAACTGCCCGATGTGGTGACAGTGAAAAACTGTGCGCCGGCGGACGTAACTACCTTCACCACCGCCCCGATGGCATCCCGATTACTTTTGTTGCCGGTCAACGATAGTGTCAGCCAGTGGTGCGGCGTCCGTGTTTCGTTGTGCAGCACGTAGGCAGGTCCACCGTTCGTCGTGACGACAGCATCCACCGACCCGTCGTTATCGATATCGCCAATCGCCAGGCCGCGCGCCACCCAGTTCTGCCTGAACACAGCGCCCGATTCCGCTGAGACATCCTGAAAGCGTCCCTGCACATTTCGCAGCAGCAGCATAGGTTCACGGTAGTGCAGATCGGGAGAAGTCTTCTCGATCGTGTCCAGATCGTGACCTTGCGCGATCAGCAGATCCTTCCATCCGTCATTGTCGTAGTCCAGGAAACGCAAGCCCCAGCCGCTGTGCTTCAACGTGACCCCGCCGAGACCTCCAGCTTGGGTTGCGTAAGTGAAAGTGCCATCGTGATTGTTGTGGTACAGCGCGTATTTCTGATTCGCCAGCGTGTCGACCGCGAGATCCGGAAAACCGTCGTTGTCGTAGTCTGCAAAATCGACTCCCATGCCGGCGTAAGTCTGTCCGTCCTCATCCACCGCCACTTGCGAAAGGAGCCCTGTTTCTTCGAACGTGCCGTCGCGCTTTCCGTGATATAGGTACTCCACCATCGAGTCATTCGCCACGAATAGGTCAATCAAACCGTCGCGGTCGTAATCCGCAGCCGCGACGCCGAGCCCCTTTCCGGGCTTGTCAAGTCCCAGCTTGTGCGCGACTTCGGTGAAATGCCCGTTGCCGTCGTTGTGGAATACCAAAGGTGAGATCGGCTGAAACGTGTCGGGATGACAATAGGCTCGGCCGCCCTCGCTATGTTCACCGCAATAAATGTCATCGAAATCCCACTTCAGATAGCGGAGAACAACCAGATCGAGCAAACCGTCGCGATCGAGGTCCACCCAGGCGGCGCTTGTGGACCAGCCGCTGCCGGCCACCCCAGCCTTTTCCGTCACATCGCTGAAGGTGCCGTTCCCGTTGTTGTGGTACAGCTTGTTACCGCCGTAAGCAGTGACGTAAAGATCTTCATAGCCGTCGTTATCGAAGTCGCCGACTGCCACGCCCATGCCGTAGCCGGAGCCTTGCAGACCCGCGCGCTCGGTTACGTCCTCGAAGGTGCCGTCCGGCTTTTGATGGTAGAGACGGTTCCACGTTTCAGAACCTCTCTTCTGAGGTACTGAGCCATGCGTTACGTCCGCCAGAGACGTGCCGTTTACAAAGAAAATATCGAGACGCCCGTCGTTATCGTAATCAAAGAGCGCAACGCCTGAGCCCATCGTTTCGATGAGATACTTTTTGGGCGTATGAGAGGCGACTCCCTGGAAGTGAATTCCTACCTTGTCAGTAACATCGACGAACTTTCCCGGTATAAGTACGGCTGAGAGTAGCCCGGCAAAAGCAAATACGCGCAACTTACTTGGGCTCCTGAACCGTCTGGTAGTGGTCCGGTGAGAGGTGTGACAGGCTGGTGATTTCGCCCGCAGGCCAACGGATCGAGATTTTATCGACGATAGCGCAGTCGCCCAAACCGAAGTGCATCCGCGGGTCATTATGCGATAAGTAGCTTCCGCCGCTGCGCAACTCGTCTGACTGCGTGCGTCCGCAAGCGTCAATCTGGAGTTTGGCCCCGATTGCATCGCGATTACTGCGCGTACCCTGCAGCTTGAAACCGATCCAATGGTTTGCGGACACGGTGTTGTTCTTCAGTAGGAGCGGACTGCCGGCAATCGGTACGATAGCCAAATCTGTTTTCCCGTTGTTGTCAAAATCCGCCGTCGCGCCGCCGCGGTACGAGTTGTTTGGCTCTTGGGGAAAGGAGTAGACAAGCGCCGCTTTGTGTCCGTCGCTCCTGAAGATGGTTACGGGCTCGTTATAATCCCGGTCCGTCGGGTAGACGTGTCCGTTTGCCGTCCAGAGGTCACGAACACCGGAGTTGTCAAAGTCCGCGAGACCGCATGCCCAACCCAAGTACTTCATGGTCGCTGTCGCAATGCCCGTTGCGGAGGAGACCTCCTCGAAGCCGCCGGTTTTATTCTCCCGAAACAGCGGGAAATAATCTTTGTCGAACGTAGTTGTCAACACGTCAAGACGGCCGCTGGCTCCGAGTTCGCCGGCTGTGACGCCCATGTTCGATTGCGTGCGCCCATCGGCGTTGTATGCCACTCCCCGCTCCAGCGCGGATTCGCGAAACGTGCCATCGCCATTGTTAAGGAACAGGTAGTTCGGGTCCGAGTCGTTGGCGACCAGGATGTCGAGCTTTCCATCCGAATTGAAATCGCCCGTCAGAGCTGTGAACCCGTGCGCGGGCGGGACTTTGGCAAGCCCCGAGGCGGCCGTGACGTCGGTGAATGTGCCATTGCCGTTGTTGCGATAAACGACGCTGTGCTCGCCTTTCAGGCCGATAGGTCCGCAGAATACGTGCTGGCCTTGATAATCGCAGACGGGCGCAGGGTCATTGAAGCTCGTCGAATGCACATCGATATATCCGGTGATGAAGAGGTCCAGTTTGCCGTCGCCGTCGAAGTCGCCGAACGCGCTTCCCGTGTGCCATGCCACGCTCTGTCGCAGACCCGCTCGCTTACTAACCTCGGTAAATGTGCCATTGCCGTTATTGTGGTAAAGCAAATCGCGGCCAATCGTAGTGATCAGAATATCGACGAAACCGTCATTGTCGTAGTCCGCTGCATTCGCTCCCGTGCCCCAATACGGATTCGCAAGCCCCGCCTTCGCAGTCGAGTCTTCAAAGTGGCCGTTGCCGACATTATGAAACAGGTAGACACCATCGGCTCGGTCCGCGGGCGTCTCGCCCGTGAGGCTCTGACGCAGCCGGTCCATATCGCTCCCGTTCACGATCAGCAAGTCCATCAATCCATCATTGTCGTAATCGAGCCACGCAACGCCGCCGCCGTTCGCCTCGGGAATCCAATGCCGGGCGGGATCGCCGTTGTGCAGAGTTGCGCGGACTCCGGCGCTCGCGGCGACATCGGAGAACTCGAGCTGTGGCCGCGCTGCGGCTGCAATCAGGACCGCCGCGCCGAGCGCGACGAGCGAGGCTCTATATTGTAGGCATGGCACGGCTGCGTTGTGCGCTTTGTATTATGCTGCTGCTCGCCGGCTGCGGCGCGCCCCTGCTATCCGCCAGACAGGACCCGCAGCTTGATTCATTGTACGAGCAGGCGAAGACAGCAGAAGCAAGCGGAGATTTCGCGGGGGCAATCGCGAGGTATCAGGAGATCTTAAAAGCCGCTCCCCGCCTCGCGCCTGCCTACAACAATCTCGGAGCGCTCTATTTCAAGCATGGCCAGTATCAAAACGCGATCGATACGCTCGAACACGGCCTGAAAATCGACCCCACCATGGTGTCCGCTTCGGCGCTGCTCGGAATGTCTCTCTACAACATGGGCGAGTACGCGAAAGGACGCGTGGCGCTCGAAAAGGTTGTTAAAGCCAATCCGGCTGACACGCGTGCCGAGCTACTGCTGGTGAATGATCTGACGAAACTCGGAGATTTCAGCGCTGCCGCGACGCATCTGCAGCACCTCGTCTCCGAACAACCGTCGAATCAGCAGTATTGGTATCTGCTGGGAAGAGTTTACATGCAGCTGTCGGAACAGGCGCTCGGAAAAGTCAATGAGATTGATCCCGATTCGGTGTGGGCACACGAGATCTCGGCCGAGCTGATGGAGAGCATGAAAAACTACGACGGCGCGATTGTCGAGTGGAAGAAGGCGGAAGAGAAGGCCCCGCATCAACCCGGCGTGCATTTCAAACTCGGCGATCTGTACTGGAGTCTTTCGCAATGGGACAACGCCACGCGCGAATTCGAGGCGGAGAAAACGATTGATCCCGGTAACTGCATGATCGATTGGAAACTCGGGGACATTCTGATTCAGAAAAATGAGCAGTTCGAGCAGGCATTGGCGAAGGTGGATTCCGCTTTGAGGGCGTGTCCGAATCTGGCCGAAGCGCGAGCCGACCGCGGGCGAACGCTGCTGAAGCTGCATCGCGAACAGGAAGCGTTACCAGACCTCCAGGCAGCTGAGCGCGCCAATCCTTCCGAGCCCGGCAATCACTTTCTGCTGGCGCAAGCGTATCGCGCAACCGGACATGGCGATGAGGCGCAAGCCGAGATGAAGCTGTTCGCACACCTGGAAGAGAAAGCACGCACGGCAACGGCCGAGCGGGCCCAGGAGGTCATTCGGAACAGCCAGTCCGCGCATTGAAACGCTAGCATCCCCCGGCGGCATTCCGCTATCAGAGCCTGGAGCGCAGCGACCGGAGCAGTAACTCAGTTCCGCTATCAGAGCCGGGAGCGCAGCGACCGGAGCAGTAACGATATGACCGGAAAGCCCGGTAGTGGTCATCACCCCAATGGAGAATGTGGTCATATCATGTCTTCCGCGCCGGCCTCTCTGACCTGCGACTAACCCTACGTCTCCTCAATGTGGCCGGCCATTTCGACGCGGTCCATGGCGAGAAACTGCTTGACATGCGGATGATCGGAATATTCGAGTTCGGAAACTGGTCCGAAATAGATCGCTTCGCCCTTATATAGGAAAACAACGGAGTCCGCCACTTTGCGCATCAGATCAAGATCGTGCGTGACCACGACTGAAGTTAAGCCGAGTTGCCGTTTCAGCCGCAGCATGAGATTGCCGAGATCGTCGGACATGATGGGATCGACCATCGTCGTCGGCTCGTCGTATAAGATGCACTCCGGTTGCGCCGCCAGTGCTCGCGCGATCGCCACAGCACGCTTGTATCCGGTCGAAAGGTCGCCCGGATAAAGGTCACGCAGTTGGAGCAGGTCTACCATCTTGAGAAGGCCGTCAACTACATCCTCTTTGTTCTGCTCGTTGTAGTCTTCCCGTAGTTCAAGTGAGAAAAGGATGTTTTCTCCAACGGTTAACGAATCGAATAGCGCGCCCGATTGGAAGACCATAGTGACGCGTTTGCGGATACGTCGAAGTTCGGCTTCCGGCAGGTTTGTGATGTCTGTGTGGGCAACAATCACCTGTCCTGAATCGGGCTTTAAAAAACCCATGATGTGACTCAAGGTGACCGATTTTCCAACGCCGCTACGCCCGATTATCGCGAGGGTCTTCCCGGAATCCACATAGAAGCTGACGTCGATCAGGATCGGACGATCGAACCTCTTGTTCACATTCCGGAACTCGAGGTAATGTGGAAACTCGTCAGCGGCCATGAGCGTCTGTTTGAAGGGCGCGCCATTCCTCGGGCGTATTCACGTTACGGAAAACGCCGCCAATATGAACGGTAACGGGCTGGAGCGCGTGAACGGTCTCGAGCAGCTTGAGCCGGCCGCGGTCGAGAGCGCCGGAAACGATCGGCAGGCAGGAAGCGTGATAGACGGCGCACAGCGGATGACTCTCGCCGGTCTCATCGGTCGCCAAAGCGCATTGGGCGCGCCACTGTTTTGCCGTGTCGATCAGTTTTTTCAGCAGTGGCGTGTCGATGTCCGGCATGTCGCAGGCGACGATCAGATTCCATTCGCCGCGGGCACTGGCAAGAGCGGCTTCGACTCCGGCGAGAGGTCCCAAACCGGGCCGGCGATCCGGGATGCAATCGAGGTGCAAGTGCCGGTAACGTTCGGGGGGACCGACGAGGGCAACCGAAACGGTAACCGCAGCCAGTTTCGCGGCAATTTCCTCCACCAGGACGCCGGAATGATGCGGAAGCAGGGCTTTGTCGCGGCCCATGCGCCTACTTTGCCCGCCGACGAGCACAAAGCCGGCCGCGTCCATGCCCGCATGGTAGCATCCAGCTCGGCCTTTTCCCGGTATAATCGTACAAACAAGACTCGCTGTTTTTGTCGTATGCAGAGCGAACCCGTTTCTGGCCGTGCCACTTAAATGACATGCTGATCCCCCAACGCCAGATCCTCGCCCTCAAGAGCGCAAAGGGCGCGGTTGCGCGCCACCAGACAGCAAAGGAACTCCCCAGTCCTTCGGGTGGCGCGCTTCAGCCGCGAGCGTTTTGCGCGAGGTTCCTTGAGAGATGTGCGCAAGGCAGGCACGGGCCGGCCATTCCGCCCGAAAGATTCACCAATTGCTCTCCTCCTTGCCGACACGGAATTCGGGCGCTTTGCGCTCTTGTGGTCGCGCCAACGCTAACGTTTGTAGCTTTTAATGCGCCAGCTCAAGTCTCGTCAGGTCCGCGCGTGCAAGCCATACGGTTCTGGTCGTTCGGAGATGTAACGCGCGTCGCGATTCAGACCGACGGCGAATACAAACTGAAATCCGATCAGATTGAGAACCCCGCCCGGCTGTATTTTGACCTCTGTGGCCTGAAGCCGCCGGTGTCCGCGCGTCATGGTTTCGAGACCATCGAAGTGAAGGACCATCGCGTCAAACAGATCCGCGTAGCGCAGGTCAATCGCGAAACTACGCGCATCGTCTTTGATCTCGATGGCCCGGCGGAGGTCGTCTCTTCACAACTAGTAAATCCGGCGCGGCTGATGATCGAGATCCGGCCTAAAGGTACAAACCTGGCCGCGCTCAGTGCTGGGCGCAGTACCACCGCCGTGCAGCGAGTCGAGGCATCAGGACCTGACGCACCGCCGGTCATGGCCGAGATTGGATCTGCTCCGGCGTCGCGGCCAGATAACGCGACGCCGCCGCTAACGCCGCCGCAGGTAAACAGCACGACACCGCGGGTGGATTCGCCGACCCCCGGCATCTCTAATGTGGTGAACGCAAAAACCGAGCATACGCGCGCTCCCGTGCCGGCTGCCGCGCTGCAACCGGCTTCAGTACCGGTTCCGAAAGCGAACGGCCTCGTTTCACCTGCCAAGAGAGACAGCGAAGGTGACCGCTCTCTGGTCCGTGTGTTCGGCCTGAAACTTGGCAAGGTGGTGATCGATGCGGGGCACGGCGGGCACGATACCGGCACCATCGGACCCGGCGGCATGCGCGAGAAGGATCTGGTACTCGATGTCGCTTTGCGCCTGGGGAAGCTCATCAGCAAACAGCTCGGCGCGGACGTGGTTTACACCCGTTCGGATGACGTGTTCATCCCGTTGGAAGACAGGACCAAGATTGCGAACGATCAGAAGGCCGACCTTTTTATTTCGATTCATGCGAACTCTTCGCCCGAAGCGAGTGCCACTGGGGTTGAGACGTACTACTTCAACCTGACCTCCGACAAGCGCGGCCTCGACCTTGCGACACGGGAAAACGCGACCGCCGCGAGTTCGATCTCCGATCTGAGCGATCTGTTGCACCGGGCCGTGCTGCAAACGAAGCTCGAGGAATCGCGCGAATTTGCCCAGACAATGCAGGGCGCGCTGTTCACCATGTCGGCGAGGATGAACAATCGTTCCAAGAACCGTGGGGTACGCCAGGCGCCGTTTGTGGTTCTGATTGGCGCGACGATGCCCTCGATTCTCGCGGAAGTGGGCTTCGTTTCCAACCCCCATGACGAACGGCTGATGCGCCGCAACGATCAGCGCCAGAAGATTGCGGAAGCTTTGTTCAAAGGCGTGTCCGGCTACGCGAATTCATTGAGCCACGTTCAATTAGCACGCGCCAGCAGCACCGCTTCGCATTAGTTTGCATCCTGGCCATCGCGGTTCTCAGTCGAGGCATTCTCGCGCGCAATGCCGCGCTTGCTTTCGCGAATGAACTGCACCAGGTGAAGCGTATGCGGCGAGGGAATTTCAGCTTCGATGCGGGCCAACGCGTCTGCCAGGCTGAGACCGCTGCGATAGAGGAGTTTGTAGGCCGCTTTCAAAGCCCGGACCTCCTGAAGTGAAAACCCGGCGCGTTTGAGACCCACATTGTTTAAGCCCTTCGCAGCCACGTTGAAATCCGAATAGAGAAAGTAGGGCGGCAAGTCACTATTTACGCGCGTGTTTCCGCCCACCATCGCCAAACGGCCAATTTTTGAAAACTGGTGAATCACGACCCCGCCGGAAATGAACGCCTGATCGCCGACTTCGACATAACCTGCGATGAGCGCGCAACTGGCGACAACGGTGTTGTCCCCCAACACGCAGTTGTGGGCGATATGGCCCGAGGTCATGATGTAGTTGTTGTCACCAATACGCGTTGCCGATTCGGGCTCGGTGCCCCGCGAGATGGTGTAGTGCTCACGGATCTTGTTCCCGCTTCCGATATTCAAGTAGCTGCGCTCGCCCGTGAAGCCCTTATCGAGCGGATCGGTACCGAGCACCGTTCCCGCTGATATTTCGTTCCGATCGCCGATTGTTGTCCATCGCTTCACGTACACATAGGGTTCGAGCAGGCAATTCGCTCCGATTGTGACATCGGATTCAATGACACAGAACTCACCGATACGCGTTTGGGACCCGATTCTGGCGTCGGGATGCACTCGAGCAGTGGAAGCGACGTAGACTGACGGGTCGATTGCCATCGGTGCTATTGTCGCGTGAGGTAGGCCTGCAATAATTAGTGCGCCGCGGCCACCACTTCGCGGCCGCCCCCGCACTCGTTCCATGTCGACCGGAGCACATCGCGGCTGTAAATCAGGTGCCGCTTGTCGGGGCTGAACACTTCTAGCGTGATTGTGCCGTCGTAACTGCAGGATTGCAGCGCTTGCACGGCGCGGCAAACATCGACGCTGCCGGTTCCGAGCGGCAGATGAAGATCCGCGGACCCGCCTTTGTTGTCGTGCAGGTGAACATGCTTCAAACGCTTGCCGTACACGGCCAGAATCTCTTCGGTGGTGTTGTGCGGAACCTGCAGGTTGGCATGCCCGATATCCAGATGCAGCCCCAGTTCAGGCATCGCGTCCAGGAGTTCGCCCAACTGGGGAACCGAATTGTAATCGCCCGGAAGATTTTCAATCATCATGCCGACGCCGGATCGCTTCGCCTCGGCCGACAGCTCATATAAGGACTGCAGGTTGCGTTCGATATAGAAACTGCGTGGATGCCAGGGCGTATGACGATCGGGATGGATGTTCATCCATCTCGCCCCGACATCACTAAAGCGTTGCAGGCATCGCCTCAGCTCCGTCACCGCAGCCGACCGAATCTCCGGAATGGCGCTCGCCATCGGCAGATACCAGGCAGTGTGCCCGACTACCTGCATCTTGTATCGATCAAGCGCCGCACGAACGCTTTGCGTATCGACCAGCCAGGAAGGCGCGGCCGGCGGCTCAAGCGTGAGATCCAGAAACTGCATCCCGGCATCCGCCATCCACGCGATCTCGTCCACCACGGGCCGCTCTGGGTGATTCATGGTGCCGATCAGCACGCGCAACCTCTAGTCATGCATCAGTCTCGTTTCGTCGTGTATAGCTGGAGTGAACCATTCGCGGGTGTCAAGAAGACGCGCGCGGCGATCTTCGCAATCCTGAGATTCGGGCACGCCCGGACACAGTCCCACGCGCACCCAGAGCCATTGCGGCAGCTTCGTTGCAGCCCCTGGACAAACCCAGCGAAACACCGCCAGAAGTCCACCCAGCACCTCGGCATCCTCTTGGAGGCGCTCCAAAAAACGGTGCCAGTTTAATTCAGCGCCGACAGTGTAGAGCATGTTGATCGCATCGGGCCAGTCGCATCGGTCGCGCTGCAGCACGTATAGCTTGCTCCACAGTGTCTCCTCCGGCGGAAGAAGGCGCAGTTGCAAATCGTCAATCTCGATTACCGGTCCCGCAAGCCACTCGCGATCAACTGACGTCCGCTGGTTCGCCATGGCCCAGATCGCATCCACAATGGTGTCGTCACGATAGCTTCGGTAGATCCAGTGGCGATCATAGGCCAGCCGATCGTAGTAATCGGCGAGGCCGGCTTCTGCCAGGATCTGAACAATTCGATCGCGATGCTCCGGGTAAATGTAGAGGTCAAGATCCTTCGTGTCGCGCCACTGCCCTGCATAGGCCATGGCCGCCAGACCGCCGCCAACCGCGAACGGAATCCCGTCTTGTTGCGCACGCGACATCACACTTTTATAGAGAGCCCAGCGCTCTTGCGGTAACCGATCCGGCCATGAACGGCACATCTCAGCCTGGTGTTGTATAGGTTTGGCAGCCATGTAGTCGCCAAAAGGAGGGATAAAAGAGAACAGAGCGGCAGGCTAGAGCCCACCGCTCCTTATGTAAGTAAAATCAGCGCCACGCCGGATTATTAGTGCGGCTGAGGCGTTGTCCCGTTTGTGCCGGTCTGGCCCGTACTGTTCGTGGTTGATGTAGTCGCGGGCGTCGTGTTCGTATCGGTCGCACTCGTCGGAGGAGTAGCCGAACCGTTTGTGCTCGCGCTCGCGCCTGCTTCGGAGCCAACCAGCCCCTGATTTACCAGCACTCGCACCTCAACGCGGCGGTTGAGTTTGCGCCCGGCGGCCGTATGGTTGTCAGCCGCTTCATGAGAAGTACCGAGACCCGAGGGAGTCAGGATGCGGTGGATCGGGATATCGCCGTTCTCTTCCAGGTATTGAATGACAGCGTCGGCGCGCCGTTGACTGAGCTGCTGGTTGAGCGTTACGGGACCGGTCTTGTCTGCAAACCCGGCGACTTCGACCACGAATCCCTTCTCACTCTTAGCCTTCTGTGCGATGTCGTCCAGATCCTTCTTGGCCTGCTCGGTCAGAGTAGCGCTGTTGATCTTGAAGTACACCGTGGCCGTGTCTTTGGTGGTGTAATTATCCAGATTGCTGACGCGGCTGTTCACAGTGGTGACACCCTGGTTCGCCTGGTCAGCTTCTGTTTTCACCTGCCCTACCTGCTGCTGGGTCTGTTTTTCAGTCGTCTCGAGATCGTTAGCACGACTCTCCAGCTGTCCGGCCCGATTCTCCAGCTGTCCGGCTCGACCCTCCAGCGTTCCCGTCCGCCCCTCGACAGCGCCAGTTCGCGCTTCTAGCGGAGACACCCGGGCATCGATTTGCCGCGATGCGCGCCTTGAATTCGGGTCGAAGATCACCTTATCCGCGACCAGGTCGCCTTTGTCATTGCCCTTTCCTCGAGCCTCGATGTGGAGCCCCGGCACCAGAGACGTGGTGTCCATCGCCCCGTGCCCGAACAGGCCATGCCTCAACTCGATCTTGGTGGTGTTCGTGAGGTCGACGGTGTCCACCGTGTCGTCATCCCCACGTACTTTCAGCATGTCGCCATCTTTGGACAAGATGACTCCATTAATTTTTGCTTTTTCTCCGGAATTGAATGTCTTTCCATTCGGCGTTACACCCATCGCGAGCGTGGCTGTAAGTAACACCCCTGTCGAAATCGCAATCCAGGACTTATATATTGCGTGTTGCCCTAAGTGCTTCATTTATTACCTCCTTATTATTATGTTGGCTTGCGTTCCCTCGTACCCTGGCGCGATCTGCCGAGGCGTACCCTGGTATTTGATAGACGCACACTAGATTGACACTGTGACTATTTCTATTGCCGTCTGACGTAACGGTACGTACATTGCACATATCAGCTGACAGCACGATGTGCGCGAGTTCGAGACCTCCCCACGCGGCCTGCTAACAAGGCCCGGGGTCCACTTCACTGATGATATAACGAGTTTCGTGCCGCAATCCGCTGCTGTTTCCGGCAAAAAGCGCCATTTCTATGGCTGGTGGGTGCTGGCGACCGCCTTCGTCACGTTCGGACTATCCACCGGCATTCCCTACTACAACCTTCCGTTCTTTTACGACTATTTTCAAAAGACCTTCGGCTGGGACCTAAGTGAAATTACTTTGGGGTTTCCGCTTGCGGCTTTGCTGACCATCTGGGTCGGCCCGGTCTTAGTTCCCAGGTTCAGCCAGCGGAAGCTCATCATTGCCGGGACGGGACTCACGGCGATCTCACTCTTCGGCTTCGGCGCGATGCGCGGATCGTTGAAGGTCTACTTCGCTCTCTATTTCGTCTACACCGTCGGCTATCTGTTTGCGGGCCCCATTCCGCATCAGATACTGGTGTCGCATTGGTTCCGGAAGAAGCGCGGCACAGCCATGGGAATCGTTTATGTCGGCGTAGGACTGTTCGGCAGCATGGGGTCGCTCGTGGTGAAAGGCATCACGGACCGATACGGGTTCGAGACAGCGCTGTTTGTTCTGGCCGCGCTGATACTGCTGGCGTGGCCCCTGGCCGCGTTCGTACTGCGTGATCGCCCCGCCGAATTGGGTCAGTTCGCCGATGGGGAGGGCGCCGCAGATGCCGAGGTTCGCGTTTCTCCTCGCAGCTACGGATTCCTCTTGCGCAGCCGCTCGTTTTGGCTACTCCTGTTCGGCAGCCTCTGCTCCGTCGGTTCGATTGGCGCCATCAACATGCACATGAAGTTTGTCTTTCGCGACCAGGGGTTTAAAGATCAGGCAGCCTTGAATGCGGCCTGGACAACAGCCTCGGTCCTGATTCTCTGGTCGAGCATCATCGGACGCGTGAGCATCGGCTATTTTGCCGATGTGTTCTCGAAAAAGCGCGTCATGACAGCAACGTACTTTATTGTTGCCCTCACCATTCTGCTACTGCTGGCGGTGACACCGGCTCATCCCGGATCCCTGTACCTGTTTGCGATCGTCTTCGGTTTTTCCATGGGCGCGGATTACATGCTGATCCCGCTGATGGCGGCCGAGCAGTTCGGAGTGAACACACTCGCGCGCGCCATGGCGCTGGTTTTGCCTGCAAACACCATCGGCCAGACATGGTGTCCCTACCTGGTGTCGGGTCTGCGCGAGCACTTCGGCAATTATCTGGCGCCGATGGCAGTGGTGTTCGCGATTTCCATCGCGGGCGCATTTGCAGTGGCGATCATACCTCGCTGGCACGTGCTTCCGGAGCCTTCGGAGGCAGGTTCGGACACAGCAGCAAAAACCGAAGCTAGAACCTAGCGCCTTAGCTCGTCGGTTGAGCTTTCGGTTGCGCGGGTGGCGGTTCAGGCTTCGCCTTGTTGGGCTCTCCCGGTGCGACCTGCGGAGCCGGATGCGGCGGCGGAAGCGGTTTGCGCGGCAGCATCTCAGGACGATTAGCCGTCATGTAAACGAACGCCGCCACAATCGTCGCCGCCTGTTTCAGATCCTCTTCCGAAGCGTGATCGTAAACGTCCATGTTCGAGTGATGGGTTACCGTCGAGTATTCCAGCTCATCCTGAATAAATTGAAATCCGGGCAAACCCACCGCATCGAAGCTCAGATGATCCGTCCCGCCGGTATCGCGAATCGTGATTGAGTCCGCGTCCATGTCTTTAAAGGCTGAAAACCATTGCTGGAATATGGGCCGGCACATATCGTTGCCTTGCAGATAAATCCCGCGAATCCGGCCGCTGCCGTTGTCCACGTTGAAGTATCCATCCAGCTTCGCGTGCTCGGGGAGCAGCTTCATATTCTCCGGATCCGCAAAGTGCGCCTTCACGTATGCCTTCGAGCCAAGCAAACCCTCTTCTTCACCGCCCCACAGCGCGAGCCGGACCGTGCGATCCATCTTGAGATTCAAAGTCTTCAAGAGCCGCATCGCCTCAATCATCACGGCGCTTCCGGCAGCGTTGTCGGTCGCCCCCGTACCGCCATGCCACGAATCGAGGTGCGCACCAAGCATCACGATTTCATCTTTCTTGCTGGCGCCAGGTATCTCCGCGATGACGTTCACAGAATCTTGAGCCGGAAGAATCTCGCTTTCCACGTCCATGTTCAATTTCACCGGAATCGAATGCGACAACAGCCGGTAAATCCGGTTGTAATGCTCCGGCGTCACGACGATGCTGGGTGGAGGCACCGGATCTTTCTCCTCGCGCGTCCCGCCCTGCGCGCCAAAAACCGTGCCGTCGTCGCCTGCGTATCCATAGCTAAGGATGCCGGCAACCTGTTCGGACGCAAGAAACTCATTGATTTTTTTTCGGACCGCCCGCAGCTCTTCAGGAGTTAGATTCTGCCATGCCGGCGGCAGGCGCGACCGGAACGCTTGCCTGTTCCCGGATCTCGCCTCGGGATATTTTTCTAAGCCTTCCAACTCGCTTTCGGAGTAGCGGGTGGCCAGCGCCTTCATATCCAGCTCAATTTGACGCGGCGTCTGATTCAGCACGATCTTGCCCTTTAGCTTGCCGCGGAACTTCTCCATATCAGCATCGGTGTATATGGCGGCGATCGTCGCCTCGGCCGTGATGGGTCCGTTCGTTGCTGCAGTCCAGGCAAGCGGGAAACCGATCAAAGGCATGTACTGCGGCTCCACCATGGCAGCGTAGTATTTGTTGTAACGCCAGCTCCGCCCGAAAGGTCCCCACTTTTCGGTACGAGCGCTAATGCCTGCGCCGTTCATCTGTTTCACCACCCAATCGGCAGCAGTGAAGAAATTCGGCGTATTGGTCAGTCGAGGACCATTGACGTCAGTCAAGTAGAACAGCGTGTCCATCACCTTCGAGTGCTCACGCTCTTCGGCGCGAATGCGCTGCACGGCGAAGAGGTCCACTTTCTCCTCCGCCGATGCGGCGAGTAGCTGAAGCGTCACCAAAAGCGCAATTGCGGGTACCCAGCGAGTAGTACGAAACACGTCACTCAGCTTAACAACTTCGTGCTCGAAGAACGAAACAAATATGTACCGTCGCCGGCCCTCTTACAGGGAAGGGGGGAATACACACCACTCCACCGTGGTGCTTTTAGCAGTAGGATGGATGTGAGGAGCCGAGTGCATGCCCGCCGCTGCCGTTTCGGACTTAACCACCGCCCAAGCGCCTTTCATTGAAAAAGCACAGCAAGATGGACAATTGTTCATCCGGCAGCCGTATGAACTCTACTCGGAGCGCAATCACGAGGCTTGGCGCAAGCTCTACGGCCGCATGATTCCGAGATGGGATCGTTACGCTAATGACGCCTTTCAACGCGGCATTCAGGCTCTCTGCTTGAACTCCGATCAGGTCCCGCATCTCGAAGATGTGAACCGGTTTTTGTGTCCTTTGACGGGATTTCAAGCCAAACCGGTGAGTGGATATGTCCCGGCGTTCGTTTTTTTCGATTGTCTTCGGAACCGAAGCTTTCCAACCACTATCACCATCCGCGATTCGGAGCACCTTGACTACCTGCCCGAACCGGACATCTTCCATGACATCGCCGGGCACGTCCCGATGCACACCGATCGGGCATTCGCGGAGACGCTGGTTCGCTTCGGCGAATGCGCCCACACTGCGGTGGAAGTTGTCGAAGGTATTCACGATCCACAGAAGCGAATCGCTGCCCTGACGAGCAACATCCGCGCCATGGCGCGTTTCTTTTGGTTCACGGTCGAGTTCGGCCTGATGCGATCAGGCAACGATCTGCGCGTTTACGGCAGCGGCCTGCTAAGCAGCTTCGGAGAAATCCAGCATGCCATTGAATCGGCCGAAGTGCAGCGCCACCCACTGCAACTGGAGTGGGTAATCAACCAGTGCTTTGAGATCGATCATTACCAGCCGCTGTTGTTCATCGTGAATTCGTTCGATCATCTTGTACGATTCGGTACACGAGCTTGAGCGTTGGATG
The DNA here is from genome assembly GCA_963842195.1 of uncultured Acidobacteriaceae bacterium. Lineage (GTDB taxonomy): Bacteria > Acidobacteriota > Terriglobia > Bryobacterales > Bryobacteraceae > Bog-105. The sequence continues at coordinate 454,760 of CAWJFN010000007.1, read as the reverse complement.
CGTGAAGGCAAGCTGAATAACGTGGCTCCAGGCGAACCGGCGGTAAACGAACGCGATCTGCAGAGCTTCATCAACGCGTCGGCGCAGTCTGGGCCGGATCGGAAAACGCTGCCGTAAAGGGCGCTCTGGAACTGTCTCGCTCCAGCCGCTCGCGAAAGAATTGGATGGTCGCCGTGAGCCCCTCTTCGAGCGATACGGCCGGCTCCCATCCAAGCAGCCGTTTGGCCTTGGCGATATCAGGGCGGCGGATCTTTGGATCGTCCGACGGCAGCGGCCTATGCTCGATGCCGACGCTGTTGCCGAAGCGCTCGCGGATGAGGTGGGCGAATTGGAGAATTGAGAGCTCCACCGGGTTGCCCAGGTTAACAGGGTAGGCTTCGTCGGATTCGCTCAACCGCAGCAAACCCTCCACCAGATCGGAAACGTAGCAGAAGCTGCGCGTTTGCGAACCGTCCCCGAAGACCGTGAGATCGGCGCCGCGAAGTGCCTGTTCGATAAACGCCGGCACCACGCGCCCGTCGTTCAAGTCCATGCGGGGACCGTAGGTGTTGAAGATGCGCGCGATGTTGGTCTTCAAACCATGCACGCGGTGATGGGCCATGGTCAAGGCTTCGGCATAGCGTTTGCTCTCGTCATAGCAGGACCGCAATCCGACCGGGTTCACGTTGCCCCAGTATGTTTCGCGCTGCGGATGTTCCAGCGGATCGCCGTAACACTCCGATGTCGAGGTCAGTAAGAAGCGGGCGCTCTTCTGCGCGCGCCAGCTCGAGCATGTTGCGCGTCCCGGTGGAACCCGATTCCAGCGTTTCGATCGGATGCGCAAGGTAATGGACGGGACTCGCGAGTGAGGCGAGATGAAAGACGCGGTCCACGGGTCCTGGTACGTCGAGCTTCTGGCACACGTCTGCTTCCAGGAACTCGAAACGGTCCCGGCCCAGCAGATGCGCGATGTTCTCACGATGACCGGTGATCAGGTTGTCAATCGCCGAGACCTGATGACCTGCGTCGATAAGACGATCGCACAGGTGAGATCCGATGAAGCCCCCGGCTCCCGAAATAACATAACGCACTGTTTTCATGCTACAGGAGCGAACGCGATATGCGTGTTATATTTGGTGAGGCGGCTATCATCCACGCTGCCTTCCCTCCGGTCGTTTTCACGTGAACGGGCGCGTAGCTCAATTGGCAGAGCAAGTGACTCTTAATCACTAGGTTGTAGGTTCGATTCCTACCGCGCTCACCAACGATTTCAACCAGTTGCGATCACTGCACAGCAACGAATGGTGTTGCTACGCCCGTAGAAAGATCGAGCTAAGAAGATTCCTGTCTATATTCGCCACAGCATGCCGCCGATATCCTGTTTGGGCGGGCGCTCCGGCGTATCTGGCCCAAATCCAGGGCTTTCGCCCAACAGGAGATTCTTTAATGCGCAGTTTCATCGCCGCGATTCTATCTTTAGCGATAGGTGTTTCGGCATTCGCCAGCGAAGGTGGTTACAAGGTCAATTACGACGGCGGTTCAATCACAACCCTCAAATCGGGAGAGCACATGACGTTGTTCATGGATGGCGATCACATTCGCATTTTGCATGACAAGGCAGATGTGCTGAACGTTCCGGCATCTGCCGTGACGGAGATCAGCTACGGACAGGATGTCCACCGTCGCGTCGGAGCCGCCATCGGACTCGCCACAGTGTCGCTCGGAGTTGGTGCTTTGATGGCACTCACGAAGTCAAAGAAGCACTTCATTGGCGTTACGTGGGACGATGGCGGCCACAAGGGTGGTATCGCGTTCCAAGCTGATAAAAGCGATTATCGGGGTGTGCTTGCCGGACTCGAAGGAGTGACTGGTAAGAAAGCCGTCAGTTCCGACGCTATGACAGTTAAGAACTAGGCCGCCTGTCTCGTTCTGATCCGGATCATCGGCTCCCTTCTTCGAGACCGATGTATCCGGCTTTCTCTGGTGGCCCGTGTAGAGTCTACACGGGTCATCGGCGTTTACAAAAGGCTGTGGGGTAGCTTGTCAAGCTGCGGGCCGATCGCCTGATCGGCCAAAGTATTGGCAGAGAATTTCGACCCGCGCCTACACCCGAGTCATCGGCATTCTTATGACCTTCACTTCAACTGGCTCTAATCGCGCTCATACCATCCGTCTCTGAGCAGCAGTACAACAAGTGGATTCAGAACGTGAGTGGCATGGCGTAAGCCCCAGTGGTATGCGAAGGAAAAACGCCACTCCTCGATTGCGTCTTCGATGCTCCGGTCGCGCAACGCTGCGAGACCAGTACTCAGGTCTCGCCAAATGTCGGCGAGATCATCAGAGATCGAGCCAATAAGCGGCTCGGCCCCCGTCTCGTAAGGATCAAACACCATGTTGTAGTAATCGTCTTGCCCGAGTTGCGCTTTCAGGAGCAGGACGACGCAGTTATATTGGTCTCTGGTTACGGCGGGAGTGTTTAGTTCGCCATCGACCTCCGGCAGATCTAGTGCTTCGGCGAGCAATTTCGAGATTAGGTGGAAGCAGATTCTCAGGAAAAGAGCGCGGTCAACGGAGTCTGCCCTTTCGATGTGAGCGCAGAATGCCTCGGCCGTTTGAACGAAGGCTGGGCGATTTAAGGCGAGGTTCGGCACAATTTAACTTTAATCAGAGTTCGAGAATTGACGTAATGGATAGGTCCTTCCAGACAAGCGCTTTCCTAAAACTCTTCAGCGTAACCGAACTCTTGCAGCCCGCTAGTCGTGATCGTCCGCCGCACACGCATACACGCGGCGGGTGAATGCATACATACGCGAGTAAGCTTGCCAGAATTGCCCGCCCGGCACATCACCAAGCGAGTACACGGCCAGAAACATCAAGGCAAATCCGAACGCACACTTCCGCAGCGCGCCAATCCGCCCGAACATACGGTCACCCACCGTAGCCGATTTCTCGGCGATAGATATACTTTTCAAAATGCCGGGTCGGAATTTGTTGTTCGCAGCAGCGCTGCTCGCCGCATCGGTGTGCCTGAATGGCTGGGGCCGCAACCAGGCTTCGCAGCCAAACGATGCGGGCGAGACATTGCATGAATGTCCACAACGCCCTCTTCGCCTCGTTTCTGCCCGTCGATGAGCTGCCGGACGATGCCCGCACAACCGCGCTTCTGAAGAGTGCGCGCGATGCCATTTGGCAGCAGGCCGGCAATATGCCACAAGTGCAGCAGTTACTCGCGCCGTTCGCCGATCTCCGCCGCTTCGGCCCGGCCTGCGGGATTACAGATGCTATCGAAGGAACAGGAACCACCTCCTTTGCCGCGCTCCCGCCACCTGAACGGCAGAAGATTCTTTCGCTTCTGCAGAACTGCACCGAGAACGCTCCCCGCCGTCTCGCCGCCACGGTGCGAAATTTCTATATCGTCAAGGGATACGGCGCCGTACAGGGCGAACTCACCGGTATCAAGCTCAATCTCTTCGCCCCTCCCGAGTACCTTAACTCGCACATGCCGCGCCTCGCTCCCACGCGGCTCGTCTACGACGGCGCCATCAACGAGGTGACTGAAAAAGACGGCCACGCGATCGATGTTCTCATCGTCGGTAGCGGTCCAGCAGGCTCCGTCCTTGCCCATCAGCTCCGCCGCAATGACAAACGCGTGCTCCTGATCGAGCGTGGTTCCTTCGTCATACCCGGTTCTATGGAAACGCGGTTGATCGACGATCTCATCGATACGCGAACCTCGGTGGATGGCGCCATCCGAATCCGAAACGGCATGGCGGTCGGCGGAGGCTCACAGGTAAATGTAGACCTCTGTTTTGCGCCCACCTCGGAGCCCATTCGTTTGAAGATCGAAAGTTGGCGTAAGAGCGGGCAAATTGCAGAGGATCAATTTACCCAACCCGAGCTCGCCTCGGCTTACGCGTGGGTCAAGCGAACGATCGGCACCCGTACTCTGACTGAGCGCGAAATTAATTCCAACAACCGCGTTTTATGGGACGGTGCCAAGCTCTGCGGATTTCATCCCAAGCTCTACAACCTCAATACGTACCCGCCGGGTCAGTCGCCATCGCCCGTTACCGACAAACGCTCGGCTGAAAGTCAGCTGCTGATTGCCGGCCCTCGAAGACCAATCAAATCCTCTGAGTATGCTGCCCGATGCCGAGGTTCGCCGGGTGCTCTTTGAGGGCAGCGGCGACAACCTGCATGCCATCGGTGTCGAAGTACAGATGCGTTCAACCATCGCCGAAGCAGGCGCGATCGCAGATCCCAATAACCTGAAACTGAGCCCAGGAAAAAGGTTCGTCATCCACGCGAAGACTATCATCCTTTCGGCCGGCGCCCTCGGCTCAGCCACGATTCTGCTGCGCAGCGGCCTCAAGAACGATCACATCGGACGCGGCATCGTGCTGCACCCATCCATGCCGATCATGGGCCGCTTCAATCACCACATTGATGTGCTCTCGGGAACGGAAGCATCGGTCTATGTCGACGACCGTCTGCCCGATCGCGGCTACGCGCTTGAATCCATGGCCGACCAGCCGCTCTACGCTGCCATCATGAGCCCTGGCGCGCCCCTGCATTCTTACGAGATGGTGAAGGCCTTCCGCGATCTCGCCGGCTTCGGTGTGATGCTCATCGACACTCCACAGAGCAGTAATCGCATCCTCCTCGATGACAGCGGTGCTCCCGAGATCGACTACACACTGTCTGACGCCGACAAGCAGCGTTTTGCCGAGGGCATCGCAGAAGCAATCCGAGTCATGTTCAAAGCCGGTGCTAAGGAAGTCTACCTTCCGACCACCGAAGACATCTTGGGCGAACATACAACCGCTGCCGATCTGCGCCCCCAAATCCTGACCTCACCCGATCAGGCGGCGCTTGTTCAAAAGAATCTGCGCTTCATCCCTAACCGCACCATGATCACGTCAGCTCACATGCAGGCAACCAACAAAATGGGCTCGGCTCCCGGTAACAGCGTAGTCGCGCCGGACTTCCATGTCTGGGGAACCCGCGGCCTCTACGTTGTCGATGGCAGTATCTTCCCGACTTCCGTCGGCGCCAACCCTATGCAAAGCATCTATACGATCGCCAAAATTTTCTCCGATCACTGGAACGCCAATTAAGGCAAATATTCGAACTGCCTCGGGGCCGCGCTAGCCCCCAGATTGCCCTTCGTCCTCCAATCGCGGCGGGAGCGCGTGCTCGGTAGTCACCCCCTGAATCTCATCGCGCAGCCGTTCGCTATCCCTGGTTTCCGCCACATTTGCTGGCTGAGGTGCCGTCCCAAGGTCAGAGCCGCATTCAGAAGGTGGCTCGCCGGTCTCGTGCTTGGATGAGGTAGCCATCTATTCAGTCTGCCCGAATCACCTTCACCAAACCGAACCCGGAGACGTGAAATGGGTACAGCAGTTTCCGCATCCGAAGGACATGCGGATCACCATCTCCCACGCGAGGTCAAAGCAGGAGGTCATTCAATCCATTGACCGTTCGTTCGATGATTTGTTTCGCGACGTAGGAATGATCCCCATTCAGTTCGTGGCTGAGCGGAGAAGCTGGCAAGGATCGACCCTCACGTTCTCAATTTCGGCAAAAATGGGCCTTCTCACCACGCCCATCAAAGGAACCATCGATGTCACGGACAAGGACCTCACCATCGATCTTGACCTCGGCTTGCTCGAACGTTTAATTCCAGCCGCCAAAGCGCAGCAGTCGATCACCACGCGCATACGCGGGCTCTTGGGATGAACTTAATTTTCGCCTCGCAGGGTTGTCGATGGGACCTGCAAGCTGAGGCTCCGTCATCCCGGCCCCAGAATCATGAGAGTGTTCGCTTGCCTTTATCGCTTAACCCAGTGACGAAAGCGAGACTCACTCATGAGATTCCATCCAACCATTCTGATTCTGACCGCATGCACGGCCTGCGCAGCAGCTAGTGCCTCCACTGTTTTCAACTTCGATGGCGATAACCTGGGGACCGCCACCACGTTTACTGACACGGTAAACGGCGTTTCCGCCACTTTCTCGAGCTCAGCCGATCCGGGCGGATTTGTCATCTATCCTTCCATCTACGAAACGCTGACGGGGAACGTACTCGGCGACCCGGGGCCCGCGAATGCCAATAATCTGTCACTCTCGATTGCGTTCAACGGCAATCTGAACGCTGTAACATTCGATTTCGCCACCAGCGACTTCGGCACAGCTTCGCCCCTCACGCTCCAGGCATTTGAGGGAAATACCCTGGTCGGATCCGCAACTCAAACTGGCCAATTCCTCCCCGGTTTCAGCTTTCCCGAAGGCGAGATCGCCTTTGACGGAACAAATTTCAATAAGCTCGTCGTTTCGAGTACGGCGACCGACTTCGCCATTGACAACGTTGCGGTGATCGCGTCCGCGCCCGAGCCTTCCGTTCTGGGTCTGCTCGCGATTGGCCTTCTCTGTGCCGGGATTCCGGCAGTCCGCGCCCGGTCGTCGGCGCAGCAAAGTTAACTCACGAATTCCCATTTACGTCAGGAGAAATGAACATGAAAAACAATATGCCCTTAGTGCGTCTGCCGCTCGCCACGGTCGCGGTCAGCGCTCTTCTTTCACTTCGCAACCAGCCTTGCTTCGGCTCAAAGCTCGCAAAGCATCTTTCCGCTCACGCCGCCCTCCGTGTCGACGGTCCCGGGCAACGGCGACGTCAACCCGTATGGAGTTGCGTTTGCGCCGAAAACCGTTGCCACCGGACACGTTTTGAAGCCGGGCGACATTCTGGTCTCCAATTTCAACGATTCTCAGAACCTGCAGGGAAGAGGCACCACCATCGTTCGGATTGACGCGGCTGGTAACACGTCCACCTTCTACACGAGTGCCGCGAATCAGGCCGGTCTCACCGCGGCCATCGGGATCCTGTCCAACGGCATTGTGCTCATTGGAAACCTGCCGACGGCTGACGGAACCTCTGCGACCGTCCAGCCGGGCAGGTTCGCTGTCCTGAATCAGGATGGCGTGTTCCTGGGAACATTTGGCAACCCCAATACCGTTAACGGCCCCTGGGGCATGGCGGTCTACGATACGGGTAACGGCGTCTCGGGAACGGCGCACGTTTTCATTTCCAACGTGCTCAGCGGCGTAGTTGCCCGCACGGATATCAGCTACTCGGCTGGCGGCCTCGGCGCAGCCGATCTCGTTCTCGCGAACGGCTTCACCCACCGCCTCGATCCCGCTGCACTCGTCCTCGGCCCTTCCGGCCTCGCCTACGACGTTACACATGACATCCTCTATGTCGCCTCATCCAGTGACGATGCGGTGTACGAGATCGCAAACGCGGCGCACGCAACGGCAACACAGACACGCGACGTTATTGTTCTCCGACGCCACCCATCTGCACGGACCGCTCGATATGAGCATTCTGCCGAACGGGCATTTACTGATCGCCAACAGCGACGGATCGAATGCGGACCCCAATCAGCCAAGCGAACTCGTCGAGTACACCGCGGCCGGAACATTTGTAGGACAGATGCCGATTGATCCAAACAATGGCGGCGCTTTCGGGCTCGCGACCATGAACATTGGTTGGGGCACGTTCCGGCTAGCTGCCGTCGATGACAACACAAATACTCTCAAGAGCTGGACAGTCGTGGCTCACTAAACAAACCTTCCCCCGGCTGCAAGCGCGCTTCGGCATCATGCTGGAGCGCGTTTTTTTTTGAGGCATCCGAAGAAGTGGCGCGGCTGGTTCGGGGTATACTCTTCGAATCCCAGCCGCGTTGTACGAAAGGTTCAAATGACACGTTTGACGCTTGTTGCCGCAGCCGTTCTTGCGTTGGCGCCTCATAGCGAGGCTCGGAAGGACGGTGCCGCTTCCGTGTCCACCAACGCCGGCACGAAGGAAGAGATCCTACAAATGGAAAACGAGCGCAACCGAGCCATCACCAGCGGGGACGCGGTTGCCCTTGAGCGCATGACATCCGATGACTATACCTTCATCACGCTCCGCGGCGAGCTGCGCACGAAAACCGAGATCGTACAAGGCTTCAAATCGGGCTCGTTTCACTACGATTCGCGCCAAATCTCGGACCTGAACGTGCGCATGTACGAAAATACTGCCATCGTGACCGGCCGTTCGACCCAGAAGGGCAGAGAGAACGGCAAGGACTACAGCGGCGATTACCGGTTCACTCGCGTTTACGTTAAGCAAGCCGGGCGGTGGCAAACCGTAGCTCTGCAAACCACACTCATACAGCCGTAGCGCTTTCGCTATTCATTTGTGGCTTCGTCAGAGGAACTGTGGGTCACTGATGCGTTCAAATGACGTGCGGAGGTTCGGCCGCGCCGCCGGCGAAGCCGGATAGCGGGACTCAGATGCCTGGCGAAAGGTCATTGACGATCCGCCAGCGGCTCGATTGCAATGGTATCCAATCTACTCCGGTACCTGGGGCATTCGGGGAATTACCACAACGCGGTACTAAACGGGCGTGCCCATCTTGACAGGCGGCAGACTTTCCCCTAAGCTAACCCTAGCTAGATATGCACCTAGCTACCTATGCCTAAAAGCCCCAACGACAAGTTGCAAGGAACTCTTACGCTGTTGGTCTTAAAGACCCTGAACGCGCGCGGCGCTTTGCACGGCTATGGACTGTGCGAACACATCCGCTCGGTGTCGGATGAATTGCTGCAGGTGGAAGAAGGCTCGCTTTACCCGGCGCTGCATCGGATGGAACAGGACCGGTGGATTTCTTCGAAATGGGAGACCACAAATAAGGGTCGCCAAGCGAAGTTCTACTCGATAACTGCGAAGGGCAAGAAACAGCTTGCTGAAGAGAACGAAAATTGGGCCCGCCTGACTGAGGGCGTCACGCGCGTGCTGATGTACTCGTAAGCGCGGGATTTGAAATATGCCCTGGTATCGAAGATGGCGGAACGTGTTTCGTGAGGATGCGCTCAGCACGGAACTGGATGCCGAGCTGGCGTACCATCTGGCCGAGACCGCAGACCGGCTCATGGAGAATGGCATGCCGGAAGCGGAAGCACTGATCGCAGCCCGGCGGCAACTGGGCAACTACACCATACAAAAGGAACGAGCTCGAGATATGAACCTCGCTACATGGCTGGATCAATTGCGGGCGGACGCGGTGTATGGAATCAGGCAACTAAAGCAGAGTCCGGGATTTACCGCGGTTGCGGTGCTCTCGCTCGCCTTGGGGATTGGAGCAAATGCGGCTATTTTTCAGCTGGTGAATGCGATTCGGTTGAAACTGCTGCCCGTGAAGCATCCCGAGCAACTGGTAACTGTGGATTGGAACAAAGATTCCGCACGCGCTGGAGCGTGGTCCACCCGGAGCGCGAACTTTACGTACACGCAATGGGATGTGTTGCGGGCGCAATACAAGGCATTTTCAGACATGATCGCCTGGAGTGCGTCACCGTTCGATTTGACGAACGGGGGTGAGCCGCGCTTCGCACAAGGTCTGTACGTAAGCGGCAGCTTTTTTCCGGTGCTGGGCGTTGGCGCGGAACTGGGTCATACGCTCGGCGCTTCGGACGACAACGCTAGTTGCAATGCAGCGGCGGTCATCAGCGATGCCTTCTGGCACCGGGAATTTGGGGGTGATCCGCATGTACTCGGGCGGAGGTTGACGCTGAACGGATATCCAGTTTCGGTGATCGGCGTGACACCGCCCTCGTTTTTCGGTGTTGAGGTTGGGCATCGCTATGACGTGGCGATTCCACTTTGTGCAGACCGTCTGATGGCGGACGACCACAAGGGGCGGATTCCGGGCCGGGCTGACTGGTGGCTCTCGATCATGGGGCGCTTGAAACCGGGATGGACAGTAAAGAGTGCGAGCGCATACCTGTCAGCCATCTCGCCCACCTTCATGCGAATGACCTTGCCAGAGGATTACAAGCCCGATCTGGCGAAGAAGTATCTGGCCGATAAGTTAAATGCGAAAGAGGCCGATAATGGCGTTTCCGATATCCGCGAAGGATCTGAAAACGCCTTGAACCTGCTGCTGTCGATAACCGGACTTGTGCTGCTTATCGCATGTGCGAATCTGGCGAATCTGCTGCTTGCGCGCGCGACCGTGCGGGAACCGGAAATTGCGGTACGGCTGGCCATAGGCGCTTCGCGGTGGAGAGTGGTGCGGCAGTTATTAGCCGAGAGCCTGATTCTGGCGATAAGCGGAGCCGTGCTGGGCATTTTTGTTGCGTATGCTTTGAGTCGCGGATTGATCGCGCTTCTGGAAACACCAGACAATCCAACGTTTCTTTCGCTTTCGTGGGATTGGCGTGTTTTGGCGTTCACGGCCGGCCTCGCCATAGGTACATGCTTATTGTTTGGTTTGGTTCCGGCGCTACGATCGACAGTTTTATCGCCGGCCGCCGCGATGCGTGCGAACGGGCGCACAGCTACGGCTGGAAGGGAACGTTTTGGTCTGCGTCGCTCTCTGGTAACGGGGCAAGTTGCATTGTCGCTTTTGTTGCTAGTAGGCGCTCTTCTGTTTGTTCGCAGCTTCCATAAGTTGCTGACAACGGATGCCGGCTTCAGGCCCGACAATGTCCTCGTGGTGCAGATCGATTTCAGTAAAGCATCGTACCCCGAAGCGCAACGGCTCACGGTTTATCGAAATCTGATTGAGCGCTTATTGGCCATACCAGGAGTGATTTCGGCGGCGCAGGTAGGCTTCATTCCCGTAAGCGGAAGCGGTTGGGACAATAGCATCGGCCCAGAAAACACGCCGGCTGCGGGCAGCAACAAACAGGCCTGGTTCAACCGGGCGGGTCCTGGCTATTTCAAGACTATGGGCATCGGTCTCCTTGCGGGGCGCGAATTCGACGATCAGGACAGGGTGGCTTCCACACAGGTGGCTATCGTCAATGAAGAATTCGCTCGCAAGTATTTCCATGGCATCAATCCCGTAGGGCACACATTTCATCGGGAAATGGGAGCCGGTCGGGCTGAGCCGCTGTTTCAGATTGTCGGCTTAGTACGGAATAGCAAATATTATGACTTAAAAGAGGAGTTCAGGCCCATTGGATTCTTCCCGGTCGCACAAGATGATCATCCGGGACCAGGGATGAATGTTGTGCTTCGGATAGCAGGATCGCCCGGTCCGATTATCAGAGGTGCAAAAACGGCCATCGCAGGGGTGAGTTCATCTATCAGCATGCAGATCAAACCATTGTCAGCGCAGTTGGCTGATTCTATGCGCGGAGAGCGAGCGATGGCGATCCTTTCGGGCGCATTCGGAGCGCTCGCCGCCTTCCTCGCAACCCTTGGGCTCTACGGCGTGATGTCGTACATGGTTGCGCGCCGGCGAAAAGAGATTGGTCTTCGCATGGCGCTCGGCGCCGACAGACGGCGGGTCGTCGGACTCGTTCTCAAGGAAGCTGTCTTGCTGCTTGCGATTGGGCTGCCGGCAGGCGTTGCGCTTTCGCTGTGGGCAGCGCAACTGGCACAGAAGCTGCTATTTGGTGTGCAGCCTCGGGATGCTTTATCGTTTGGGGGTGCCGTTGTGCTTTTGAGCGCCATAGCATTGCTGGCCAGTTACATCCCCGCCCGGCGCGCCGCAGCGGGCGACCCGATGTCGGCCGTGCGGGTTGAGTAGGGCATCGCCAGACTAAGTGGCAAATTACCCGAGCCGGCATCGACCCACAAATTGTTCTGAGAAACTCGCGCAAAACGGTCGCGGTATCAAGCGCGCCACCTAAGGGACTGGCGAGTTCCTTTGTTGATTGGTGGCGCGCAGCCGCGCCCTTTGCGCTTCTGAGAAACTCGCGCAAAACGGTCGCGGTATCAAGCGCGCCACCTAAGGGACTGGCGAGTTCCTTTGTTGATTGGTGGCGCGCAGCCGCGCCCTTTGCGCTTCTGACGAACCAGTTTTTAATAGTGTTACGCCCACCATGTCTCGCCGGGCGCAAGATGAGCGCGAGCGACGTCTTCGTTGATTTCAATCCCATATCCGGGCTTGTCCTGAATCGTGAGATAGCCGTTTTCCCAAATCGGACCCTCGTGAACCACGAGATCAGGCCACCAATCGATCCAGTTCGCCAGCTCATGAATGCGGAAATCGCGCATGGCTGCCGCGGCATGTGCAGACGCGATGGTGCCCACCGGGCTTGCGGGATTGTGGGCAGCGGTCCAGATCGCGTAGCTGGCGGCGAAGTCGGAGATCCGTTTCGATTCGAACAAGCCGCCGGATTTCGGGATGTCGATGTGCACGCCATCACAGCCTTGTAGCTCGATGAGCCGTTGGAATCCGGCGAGACCGTAGAGATTCTCTCCCGTACAGACCGGTACCGGCGAGTTGCGGCGCACGAACGCCATCGTTTCCGGATTCTCGGGCGGGACGGGATCTTCGATCCACATGGGAGCGACACGCTCCAGAGCTTTGGCGAGAGCGATAGCGTCGCGCGTGTCATAGTGCCAGTGGAGATCGATAGCGAAATCGGCATCCGGACCAAGCTCTTCGCGGATGGCCTCCATCACGCGCACAATCTGGCGAACGTCTTGATTCGTCAGATTCCGTAAATAAGGATCGTGGCCGGCTTGTTTGTACTCAGGATCGAGAGCGCGGGGAATGCCGTCGCCTTGGAACTTGAACGCGGTCCAGCCCCAACGCTCGGCTTTGGTGCGATGCACCAAGCTCGCGCCAGGAGGCAAGATCCTCCGGATGCTGCTTCGGCACCTGAGTGGTGCGATAGAAGCGCACGCGATCCCGAAAACGCCCGCCCAGCAGATTACAGACCGGAGTTTCAAGAATTCGGCCGGCAAGATCCCAGAGCGCGATTTCGATACCGCTTGCGGCGGTTACGGTTGCGCCCCCGATGGCGCCTGCTCCCGCGCTGTCGCGCAGCATCTTGGTGTAGAGCTTGTCGACATTCAAAGGATCTTCGCCCAGCAAAATGCCTTTCATTTTGTTGACCACCAGGTCCCTGACACCCCAGCCCCAGTAAGCCTCGCCGATACCATACAGCCCGGCATCGGTTTCAATTTTGATCAGATTCCAATCCCACGTGCCGCGCACAATCATGCACTTCACGTCGGTGATCTTCACCTTCTTACGGTTGGCTGCCGCAGCGCGCGCGAACGGCTCCGGGAAAAGCTGTTCGGGCGAAAGAAGCGCGGCCGCCGTAAGGCCCGAATTTCGCAAAAAGCGCCGGCGAGGGATGGGTTGCATCGGGTACATGTTACATGGCGCGGCTTCTGAATGCGCTGCGACTACAATCACAATTGAAAAGAGAGATGCTTCGCTTAACGGCCCTGTTTACCGCAGCCGGAATGGTTTTCGCGCAGACGCCAAATACACCGCAGCAAAATCGTCCGCAATCCCGAATGGAACGGGGACGCGAGTTTCTCGGCTTAGGCCCGACAGCCGACCCGGCGGCGGCAGCGCGCGGCCAGAAGACCTTCAGCCAAAACTGCGCTTTCTGTCACGGCCAAAATGCGACCGGCGCAGAAGGACCCGACCTGGTGCGCTCCGCTGTCGTCCTGCATGATGAGAAGGGCGAAACCATCGGACCCGTGGTCTTAAAAGGCCGTCCCGATCGCGGTATGCCGAGCTTTCAGTGGCTTCACACCGGAGCAGATTTACGATTTAGCTGAGTTCCTGCACTCGCGCGTCGAAGCCGCTGCCAACCGCTTCGGATACAAAATCGTGAATGTGGTGACGGGTGACGCCAAGGCGGGCGAGGCTTATTTCAACGGAGCCGGTCGATGCAGCCAGTGCCATTCGCCGGCTGGCGACCTGGCGCATATCGCGAGTAAGTTCGACGCTGCCGACCTGCAGGCGCAGTTCCTGTATCCGGCACGCGCCGACGATCAGCCAAGCGTGACCGTAACACCCCGATCGGGGGCTGCAATCACCGGCAAGCTTAAGCGGATTGACGATTTCACCGTTTCGTTATGGGACGGCTCCGGCGAGTACCGTTCCTTCTCGCGCAACGACGTGAAAGTCGAGATCAAGGACCCCCTGGCAGGACACAGAGAGCTATTAGCGCAGTATTCCGATGCCGATATGCACAACTTACTTGCTTACCTGGTAACGCTGAAATGAGATCGCCTTATCTGAAATGCACGGCTTTGTTAATTGTTTCCGCGGCATTGCTGCATGCGCAATTACTGAACCCGGAAAAGCTGCTGCAAAAACCAACCGATACCTGGCCGACTTACAACGGCGATTATTCGGGACGGCGCTACAGCACACTCGATCAGATTAATTCAAACAATATCGATGCGCTGTCTGTCGCTTGGATGTGGCGCGCGAACGTGGGACTCATGCGTGGCGCGCCGGTTCAGATCAAGAGCACTCCACTCGAGGTGAACGGGATTCTTTACTTCACGGTCCCGGATCACGTTTGGGCCGTTGATGCGCGTACCGGCGAAGAGCTTTGGCACTACTCGTGGGTGGACAAAGGCGGACATCTTACTGGCCAGCGCGGAGTAGGAATGTACGGCAATTGGCTTTATTTCCTGACGCCGGACGGTTGGTTTATCTCCCTGAACGCGAACGACGGAAAAGAACGCTGGAAAGTTCAGGTCGCGGACTACCGGATGCAGTATTTCACAACCATGTCTCCGCTGATCGTTAAGAATCACGTGATCGTCGGCGTCGGCGGCGATGCCATGGACGTTCCCGGATATCTGGAAGCACGCGATCCGGAGACAGGCGCTTTGCAGTGGCGCTGGAACACCGAACCTCGCGCCGGTGAGCCTGGCGCGGAAACTTGGCCCGACAAAGGCGCTATGGAACACGGCGGCGGCATGACGTGGCTGCCCGGCACTTATGACCCGGAGTTAAACCTGCTGTTCTGGGGAACCGGCAATCCGAATCCGGTGTATGCGGGACAGGGACGCAGTGGATCCAACCTATGGACGTGTTCCATTGTGGCGCTCAACGCCGATACCGGGAAACTGGTGTGGTACTTTCAGGCCTCTCCGCATGACACCCATGACTGGGACGACGTGGAGACGCCGGTGCTATTCGACGCCAAGATCGATGGTAAGGATCGCAAACTGCTCGCGCAGGCGGCTCGCAACGGCTATTTCTTTGTGTTGGATCGGACGAACGGGAAGAATGTTGTGAGCGCTCCTTTTGTGGGCGCCAACTGGTCAAAGGGAGTCGATCCCGCCGGTCAGCCGATTCCGAATACGGCAAAGGAACCAAAAACAGATGGCGTCTTGCTCAATATACCGGCCGGCGGAGGTACCAATTGGTTTCCGCCAAGCTTCGATCCCGATAGTGGTTTGTTTTACGTAAATGCTGAGAAAGGCTACAGCCTTGCATACCTCACCGATACCGATAAGCATCCCGAAGGATATGGAGGCAACGGCCATAATCTTTATGCGCAATCGGCGCTGGAGGCCATCGATTACAAAACGGGAAAGATCTGCTGGCAACATGAATTTCCCGGCAGAGGAGTCGCGGGATCGGGAATCCTCACCACCGCAGGCAAGCTGTTGTTCAGTGGCGATCCGTCAGGCAACCTGATCGCCTGGGATCCGAAGGACGGCCGCATCCTCTGGCACTTGCGTCTGACAAATCCTGTCAGCAACGGCCCGATGACTTACACTTTGGATGGGAAACAGTATCTGGTGGCAGGAGCCGGCGATACCTTGTACGCGTTCGCGCTGAATACGCGTTAGTTTCCCTCCGTTGATGAAAAGCTATCCAGTTCGTACGAAGTTACTAGAGTTACTGGTGCTGACGTGCTTGGCGTTTGCACAGCCGCTCTTATCCACGCTCGGCCGCAACCCCTCATTTCTCATCGCCCATAACGCCCGGCTCACCGACGTGTCACTGCTGTTTTTGGCCGTCGTTCTTGTACCGGCGGCGTTTGCGTTGTTGCTGGAGTGGATCATTGCGAAATACGTGTCGGGCGGCGCTGCGGACACGACACACGAAGCGTTTATTGCTTTCTTCTCCGCCATCTGGTTTCTGGTCGGCCTAAAAAACGTGTGGCCGCACCGAAGCCGTAGCCTGATTGTCATGGCGCTGGTGCTCGGAGCCGGGTTCGCCTATTGTTACGCGCGCTGGTTGAGACCCAAATTGTCCCTCGCGCTGCTCTCTCCGGTACTCTTGCTCTTTCCTGCCGCTTTCATCGCCAAGCATGATGTGCGCAGCGCGCTTTTCCCCGCCAGAATCGCGGTCGAGAAGGTGCGCGCGAGCGCTCCGGTCGTGCTGGTCGTGTTTGATGAATTTCCGTTGAGTTCGCTCCTGAATGCGAATGCCGAAATCGATGCGCGCTACTTCCCGAACTTCGCGCGCTTAAGCCGCGAAACGACCTGGTTTCGCAACGCTACGGCCGTCGGAGACGATACCATCGTCGCGGTTCCGGCGATTCTGGATGGAGTGCGCCCAGATGCTGCGCATCGCAAGTTGCCGCATGCAACGGATCACCCTCACTCGCTCTTCACACTGCTCGGCGGTACCTATCGGATGAACGTGCATGAGCACTTGACGCATGTCTGCCCCGAATCGCTATGCTCGGCTGCAGCCAATGCCTCGTTGCTGGCGCGAACCAAACTGCTGTTCACTGATTCGATGATCGTCGTTCTTCACGTGATCGTGCCTGAGCGTTATGCCGGAGGGTTGCCGGATATCAGCCAGGCGTGGTCCGGATTCGGCGCGCCCGCGGCAGCGGCGAACAATCCCTCCATAGATGAGGATGCTCCCATCTGGGATGACCGATCCGCGCAGGTGCGCGACTTTATCGCATCCATCAAAGCCGATTCGAAGCCTTCGCTCAATTTTCTGCACGTCTTGCTGCCCCACGAACCCTATGCCTTTCTGCCATCTGGGCAGCGCTATCTTCCGTCGGCGGAGATCCGTATTCGCGGAGTGCTTAACAACTTGGATTGGAGTACAGAGCCCGGGGCGGCTAAAGAGTCTTACATCCGTTATCTATGGCAGGCGCAATTCGTCGATAAGCTAACCGGCGAGTTAGTCGATCATCTGAAACAGGTTGGCTTGTACGACGCGAGCCTGATCGTCGTTACCGCGGATCACGGCGCCAGCTTCCGACCGGGGCAATCGCGCCGCTACGTCACAGAAGGGAACAAGTCCGACATCCTCTGGGTGCCTCTCTTCATCAAGGTTCCGTACCAGAAGCGCGGAGGCACGGACGACCGGAACGTGGAGAGCGTTGACATCTTACCTACCGTGGCGGACGCGCTTGGAGTGCCGCTTCCATCTGCCGTCAGCGGCGAGTCACTCATTGGCACGGGATGGAAAGACCGCGGCAGGAAAAGCATTGGCTCCATGAGCGGACAAACACTCACCACCAACGCGGCCATGGATGGACTCAAAGACAGCCTCGACTTCAAACTTTCCACATTCCCCGGCTGGGACACCGATGGCGGAGTATTTGCTGACTCGCGAGAACCTGGTCTCCTCGGCCGGCGTGCGGATATCGCTACTGTTTCTGCGCTCACCTGCCGCCTTGATTCGCCGGCCCTCTTCCAAGCCGTGCGAACGCATTCCGGCATAATTCCCGCCGAGATCAAAGGAACGATTGACCAGGCCTCGGGAGCAGCCGTCCGCCTCGCCATCGCGATTAACGGCGTGATTCGCGGCACAGCCAGCCCTTACTCGACTTCGCAGGGCTTGCGCTTCAGTTTTCTGGTTCCACCTGCATCCTTCCACGACGGCTTCAACCGTGTCGAAGTCTTCTCCATCGGCGACTCACGCGCAAGGTGAGCCACCGCAGCTTGCGCGCCTCCGCCGCTCGGATGAGACTCTGCTCTATCGCCCCGGAACCGAGCTCAATTTTTCGGCCTCGGGCAATGCGGCGATATTCGAGACTGAAGGGTGGAATGAACCGGAGAAGGACCTGACATGGACGTCGGATAAGCGTGCAGCCTTTGTTCTGCCCATGAAAGATCCATGCCGCAGCATGCAGTTGGCAGTGACCATCACTACGTTCTCATTTCCAAACGGTCGGGAGCGCTCCATTCCTGTGACCGTATGGGTGAATGGTACGCGAGTTGCCGATTGGACGGTAAGAAGCGAGTTCGAACAGATGCACGCCAACATACCGCGTGAAGCGTTTCAAGGACACGAAACCGCCGAGATCGCGTTCGATGTGCCGGATACGGCTTCGCCCAGGGCACTTGGGATCGGGGCTGACCAGCGGACGCTGGGTGTGGCAATTACAACACTGATGCTGAAGTAACTGTTACACTGAGGAAGCGACTACGGAAATCGACCAAACATGTATGTAGATCCAGGCTCCGGTTTGATGATTTTGCAGACGTTTCTGGCTGCGGTGGCAGGTCTGCTGTACCGCTTTCGGCGAGCTTTGTTCGGATCTAAGAACAAACCGGACTCTGCAAAGCAGGATTGATCTACTTACTTTTTCGTAACAGATAAACCGTCCTTGTCGCGCCCGGAAGCACCACACTCGCTTCTACCTTGAACATATTCGAAGCCGCGGCTTCGAATGCGTCCTTCGTGTAAGCATGAAACAGATGATCGCGTCCGCGAGCAATGATGATGAAGTTCGGGTCTTCGCGAGAGACGAATTCGATGATAAGCGTCGCTGTTGTAAGTTTCGCCAAAGTGCGGAATAGATCCGGTAACGGGACGCGGTCATTAATCACAATGTGGTGAATGACAGCGAGCAACAGCACGACATCAAACCGGCCCTCGGCGCGGTCCAGAAATGATGGATGTTCCGCGTTACGCCAGCCGATCGCGGGGGTGGGCCGAACGACATCCACTAACAGCGGCTGTATGTCGAGCCCGGACGCCAGGCTGTTACGGTATACCGCGCGCACTGCTTCCGGAGCTTTGTCGACGCTGATAACGCTCGCGCCAAGACGCGCCGCCAGTTCCGAGTATTCGCCAACATTACATCCAATGTCGAGCACTCGTTTAGGAGCAACGCTCTGCAGCCAGGATTGAAGCGTGTTTCGCTTGACGCACGCTTTGTTCCTGTTCCTCGCCCGACCGCTCAGTCGTGTACCGTGTGATGTCGGTGTTCGGCGGCTGGGGCGGATGAAGCGACTGCAGCGTCTTCTTAAGTCCGCGGTAGAGCCTTTGCCGCACAAATCGGGATGCGCTTTCCTGACCGGGGCGGGCGCGTATTGGCGCCGGGCGCTGCGAGCGTTTACGTTCTAACAGCCGCGGCAATAGCACGAACTCGATGCCGGCCCGGGAGCGCCACAGCCCGGGAACTTCGCTCAGTTCGGCGGGATTTATACCGTCCCGATTTTGAGCAAACATCCAATCAGTGCGCAAACCGGTCAGCCGCCCGACCAACAGCGGCAACACGAACGACTGCACAAACTGTGCGTATGCCTGCCAGGTCAGAATCCGTGCATCGAAGATTTGGAAAGAAGACACGTCGATCCAAACCGGGCGGCTCCCGTTGAACAACACGTTGAACGGAGTCGCATCCTTGAGTTCGAATCCGGCTTTCAAGGCTTGTTCTGCGATGGTGAGGGTCAGCATGCCGGCCTCATAAAGCATCTCCGGCGGCCATTCAAAAGGGAAACTTGGGAACCACACGGGAGGGTGTTCCAGCCACACGCCGGGGTCTTGGCGCTTCACGTCAAGCTCGTCGCTGTTGCGCGTCACTGACGAGATCAGCCGGCCTGTGCGAACCAGATCGGCGGCTGCCGAAGACTGCACAAATTCGACAATCGGAGCAGCGGATGAGGCGTGCAGGAAACGCAGAACGCGGCCGTTCACCAGATAAACGCAACCTTCCGGGTCGCGAAACGAAACAGCCGAGTGGTCGTCGTTCATCAATTGCCGTGGCTGAAGGACAGCACCCTCTATTTCTTGGTCCGGCTCTGCGCCTTCCGAAACTCCGTTTCTAATTGAAGCTGAATGCGGATGATAACGCCTGCCTGATTCGAATTGAGTGTCATCTTCTTCAAAGGCACGTCCAGCTGAACGGCGTACGGCCCGTCTTTCGTTCCCAACTCGTCGATAAACGTCACATCGTGTCCGTCCAATACATACGTGCCGTGCCGATCGAGGCTTTTGCCGTGAATGGTTACGCTCTGGCGAAAGGTATTGTCCTTGGCGAAAGTCAGGTTACCTTTGCACGGTCCGCGCCCGTTCCCGTCAAAGCAAGTGTGTGTTGTCGGAAATCCGTTATCTACATCCGAGATGCTGAGGTACTCCCAGCCGCCCTGATCTTGAAAAACTACCAGTTCATCGGACGTCAGCGCCTGCGCGCCTGCATAAGAGTCGGCGGCTGAGCACCAATGCCACCAGGGCCGCGATTCTCCACACGAATCGAGTCTAGCAACGCGTCTGCTTTTCATTCTGCGGGAACCGCGCGGGACTATAGTCGTAAACAGTAACAGTACGGATATGACCGGCATCTGGAATGACGTTCGCTATGCGATGCGTAGTTTTCGCAATGCGCCATCTATTTACAGCCGTGGCCGTGATCTCACTCGCACTCGGGATTGGCGCCAACACCGCCATCTTCTCTTTCTGGACAATCTTCTCCTGCGGCACATTCCGGCACGGAATCCCGACCAACTCGTCGCCTTGAAGATGGAAGGTTCGCATTACGGCAGCAACTCGGGGATGAACGCCATCTCCTATCCGATGTATAGCGATTTCCGCGATCACAACCAGGTATTTTCGGGCATGTTCTGCCGCTTCGCGATTCCTGCAAGTCTGGGCTTCGGCAACCGGACCGAGCGGGTGAACGCGGAACTCGTTTCAGGAACGTATTTTCCCGTGCTTGGCATAACGGCAGCCTCGGGCCGGATCATTACGCCCAGTGACGATCGCATACCGAACGGCCATCCGCTGGCTATGCTCAGCTATGCGTTCTGGCGATCCCGTTTCGGCTCCGATCCGAAGATCATCGGCACGAACGTTGATCATCAACGGGCACGCCCTCACCGTCATTGGCGTAGCGCAGCGCGGCTTCGACGGCATACAGCTGGAGCGTCAGACGCAGGTCTTCGTCCCCATCATGATGAAGGCGCAAATGACGCCATTCTGGGATGCGCTGAAGGATCGCCGCTGGCGCTGGGTCAACGCGTTCGGCCGGTTAAAGCCGGGCATCAGCCCCGACCAGGCCAAAACTTCATTGCAGCCATTTATGCACAACATGCTCAACATGGAGGTGAGAGAGGCTGCCTTCGCGCACGCGACGACAGAGGTCAAGAAGCAGTTTCTCCGCTGCTCAATCAACGTGTTGCCGGCGAGCGCAAGGCTATTCCTACATCCGCGGCCAGTTGGCGACCCCCATGTGGCTGCTGCTCGCGATTACGGGCGGCGTCCTGCTGATGGCCTGCACAAATATCGCGAATCTCTTGCTGGCACGTGCTACAGCGCGTGAAAAAGAAATCGCTATACGGCTGGCAATCGGCGCCGGACGATCGCGCGTGATACGTCAGATGCTGATTGAGAGTCTGCTGCTCTCGGTTATGGGCAGCGGCGTCGGACTGCTGCTGGCGTTATGGGCGGATCGTTTGCTTGTGAACACGTTTCTGCCCGCCGGGACGGGCGAATTTTCGCTCAAGATTTCCTCACTACCCGACGCCAGAGTTTTGCTGTTCACCTTTGGTGTGATGGCGCTCACGACCCTGCTATTCGGGCTTATGCCTGCTCTGCGAGCCTCTCGTCCGGACGTCGCACCCACGCTGAAGGATCAGGCCACATCGGTGGCGGGCGGGGGACACGCGGGCATGCGCAAACTGCTCGTCACCATGCAGGTGACGCTCTCCGTGCTGCTGTTGATTAGCGCGGGCCTGTTCATTCGGACGCTCAGCAACCTGCGAAATCTCGGGCCCGGTTTTCCGGCCGAACGGCTGATCGGCTTCAAGTTAGATCCGTCGTTGAACGGATATGCGGACAATCGAGCCAAAATATTCTACAAGCAACTTACCAACGATATCGCGTCCATCCCAGGTGTACGTTCGGTCGGGCTCGCTGCGGTCCGGATCCTCGAAGAGAATGAATGGGACAGTTCGATGAGCGTCGAGGGTTA
Source organism: uncultured Acidobacteriaceae bacterium (assembly GCA_963842195.1). GTDB lineage: Bacteria > Acidobacteriota > Terriglobia > Bryobacterales > Bryobacteraceae > Bog-105. The sequence goes on along the minus strand of CAWJFN010000007.1, from coordinate 432,842 downwards.
CCGGGGCAGTCAAGTTCCGCAGCCCTACATGAACCGGATCAGTCCCAGCTATTTCCCGACCTTAGGCGTGCCCATCGTGCGCGGGCGCAACTTCACGGATTCCGACGTGAACGAGATAAAGCACGGTCCGGAGGCCTGACGATTGGGTACCCGACCACCGTGATCGTCAACGAAAGCTTCGTGAAAAAGTATTTCGCCGGGCGTGATCCTATCGGGATGCACACGGGTTTTGGCGGCGACCCTGGCACGAAGACCGATATGACCGTTATCGGCGTGGTTAAAGATATCAAGTACACAAACCTGCGCGACGAAATTCCGGTGCAGGCATTTGTGCCCTATCTGGCGTCGCGTGACACAGCAGAAATGACGGTTTATGTCCGCACCGCCATGGATCCCGAGCAGCTGTTATCCGTAATCCAGCGCAAAATTCACGCGCTCGACCCGAATGTTCCTATGTACGAGACGCGTAGCACGGAAGAGGAGCTTGCTCTATCGCTGCGCACCGAACGGCTGGTAGCGAATCTCTCATCGGTGTTCGGCGGCCTCGCAACCTTGCTCGCAATCACGGGTCTGTATGGAGTGATGGCGTACACCGTGGCGCGGCGGACGCGTGAGATCGGGATTCGGATGGCGCTCGGCGCCATTCGCGGCAATGTGATCTGGATGGTGATGAGAGAAGTGCTCGTACTGGTCGGCGCGGGCGTGCTGTTCGGAGTTCCTATCAGCCATCGGATTGACTTATCTGGTGAAAAGCCAGCTCTACGGCCTTGCGCCGCACGATCCGGTAACAGTAACGGCCGCCACAATACTTTCCGTCCTGGTAGCGTGCCTGGCGGGATTCGTGCCCGCCTTGCGCGCCAGTCAAATCGAACCGGTGCGGGCACTTCGGTATGAGTAGCTAATGCGATTTTCCGCTGCCTCGTTGCTGGAAGAGCTCCATGACTTTCCTCATCTCCCGTGCCGAGTTTTCCGGGTGCCGCTCGAGGTCGACCACCATGCCGCGAATATCGAATGGGAGGCCAAAGAAGGCTCTACGCTGCGCGGCGGAGGGAGGACCGCCGGGCGCGCCCGCGGCCGGAAGTGGATCCGGCAACTGAAAGACGTACATGCCGCCGTGCGCGATCGGCTGGTGCGGATAGCGCTCCAGCCACCCGCAGTTACGATTCTCCAGAATCATCACCGCCGAGACCACCACGCGTTGACCGGCATCCGCGCTTGAAGCCGCCTGGCAGTCCCATGCTCGCGCCTTGCGGCACGACGACCGACGGGTCGGAGAGAGCAAGCCAATCGAGTTTCACTTCGCTCATTCCATGCGATCGGGCGAAGCGATCCACCTCAGGTAGACTCTGATTCCAGTCCACGTTTGAATCGTTGACAAGTTGGTAAGCAGGAATGTCCATGCCAAGGGTATTTACAAAAGGAAAGAGATACGGATATGCCGCGATCACGGCATAAAAGCAGCTTGCGACCAACACCACAGTCACAGCCTGAAGCGGCCTGCGCCAGCGCACGAAACTAAGCATTCGCGGTAAAGGGGCCAGCATCAGAATCAGCAATGCGATCGGAATCGTAAAGTGGCGAATGCTGATATCTAGCTGACTCACTAGGCAGATCACGAGATATACAAAAAAGCCGGTCATTAATACGCGCCAGTGAGCTCGTACGCCGGCGTGGATCAGTGAAATATCGCGCCTGCGCCGCAGGACGGCCCACAAGCATGCCGGCAAGCACTAGAAGCAATAAGAATCCAAGCGGCGACTTCAGGGCAAACACCACCGGGAAATAGAACGGAACGCCGTGTGGGTAAGCGTGCCCCAGAATGAACGTAGGACGCGAAGCCATCAGCAGCATAAACAGAATGCCGCGAACGTACAACCAGATGGGCATCAAAATACGCCGCAGCGCATGTGCCCACAACGCATCTGGACCTATCCTGTCGAGCGCGCTGTCGGGTTGATTCCACGAAAAGACGAGATAGAAGACGTAGACGATGGCAAGCGCCCACAATGCGCCTTTCCACACTGCTCGCCATCGCAGGCGACGCCACGCGCTTTCGCTCGGCCTTGTCCGACGGCTCGATCGCAGTCGGCCAAAAGCGCGTTTGAAGAAAAAGCGCCAAGATGACCGCGAACAAAATCAGCCCGGTGAATTTACACAACATGGCAGCCGCGAACGCCACCCCAAACAGGAGAGAATTGCGCGGCGAAGGCTCGGCCCATATCTCGCCGAGTTGCCATAACGCGATCACGCTGAAAAGAGTCACGGGAACATCGGTGATCACCAATGGCCCGAATACAAGAAACGCCGGAGTAACGCAGTAAACGGCAAGGCAAAGTAAACCGCCCACCGGCGTCGCAAGACGCGCCGCGTACAGATAAATCATCCAGCCAAGCCAAAGCGTCAGCAGCAGCATGGGGAAGCGCGCCCAGCCTAAAGTGGATCGCCAGTTATTCCAGCGCCCCTGAACCAAGTCGCCGAATGCCCACTGCAGAATATAGGCGGACACCACGCTCTCGCTTTCGCGCCAGATCGGCCCATCGTAATCAGCACTAGTCCCGCGCAGGGCCAGCGACACTCCGGCGATCACTTTGCTAAGCGGCGGGTGTTCCTGGTTCAGCCGCAGATCGAACTTTTGCACATAACTCAGCCCCGCGCCGATGTGTGCGATCTCGTCAACAGTTGCGGATTCGTGCAGAGCGGCTCCGCCCGCAAGAAGAAACATGAAAATGAGCAGAGCGATGGCAAGGCCGCGATGCAAGCTGCTGGACATGAGCTTATGCAATTCTACTTGCCATCCGGCCGTACACGAACACGGATGCGGTCTTTTGGATAGACTGCGTGCATGACTCGTTCTTTCCTCATGCTGCTTCCGGTACTACTCGCGCCACTGCCGTCCCCCGCCCAGACCAGTATGTTTGTCGGTCGCTGGGATTTCGATGTTGCAGCGCCGCGTGGAATCGGGGCCAACTGGCTCGGTATATCGGAAAAAGGCGATGGCCTTGATATCTGGTTTCAGCCCACGGGCGGCCACGTCTATCAAGTGAAGGATTACAAGCTGAATGGCTCGCATCTGACGATGACGGTTGCTCCCGCCAATGGTAATCATCCGCCGTTGGTCTGGGAACTTGATGCCAGCGACGGCAAACTAATCGGCACCGAGAAGCGGGGCGATAAAACAGCTGCTTTGACGGGCGTGCCCGCGCCGGCGCTGAACCGCCCCGAACCATCAAACTGGAGCCAGCCTAAACCCTTATTCGACGGTAAAGACCTGAATGGCTGGGAGCCGATCGGCGACACCGCCCACAATCACTGGACAGTGCAAGACGGTTTGTTAACGAACCAGCAGCGCGGCGCGAATCTCAAAACTTCCGAGAAGTTCAACGACTTCAAACTGCACTTCGAAGTAAATTGTCCCGATAACGCAAACAGCGGTTTCTATCTGCGCGGCCGTTATGAACTTCAACTCGAATACGAGGCTGTCGGTGAGAATCCTCCTGAGCGGGCCATGGGCTCGATTTATGGGCGTCTCGCACCTGCCGTCACTCTGCCGCGTATGCCTGGCCAATGGGAGACCTTCGATGTCACGTTAGTGGGCCGGACAGTAACCGTCGTCCGCGATGGCAAGACGACCATCGATCACAAGGAAATCGAGGGCATCACCGGAGGGGCGCTCAACGCCGACGAAGGCGAGCCGGGTCCCTTTTACATTCAGGGCGACCATACCGGCGGTCTCAAATTTCGCAACATCACGGTTTCCGTGCCGCAGGAATAGCATCGGCCCGTGAAGCTCAGCCAAAAAGCACGCGCCCTCTGCTCAGTATTCTGTTTCATCATCTTTGGCGAGTGCGCCACATCGAGCAAATGGAGAACACCGGCAATGGAACGACTTCGGAGGCTCGCCGGATTCGGCTCAATATTCCGCGCTAACGCAAATCGATCGCTCGAATGTCCAAAGCCTGCAGATCGCTTGGACTTACTCGACCGGCGATACGAATAAATATTTCTTCGACCCGTTGATGGCACACGGGCTTCTCTATGTGCTGGCTAACAACAATTCGTACGTTGCGCTGGATGCCGCTACAGGAAAAGAGATATGGGTCCACTCACTCGCGCCGCACACCAAACTGCTCACCGACCGCGGACTCAATTACTGGGAGAGCGAGGATGGATCCGATCGCCGGTTGCTCTTCGCAAGCGACAACTTCCTGCAAGCGATTGACGCTCGAACCGGCGCTCTCATCGAATCCTTCGGCGACAACGGGCGCGTTGATCTGCGGAATGGACTCGGCCGCGATCCGAATTCACTTACCTTGGTGCAGTCCACAACGCCGGGACGAGTGTTCGGCGATCTCCTCATACTCGGCTCAGCCACAAACCAGGAGTATGCATCGGCTCCGGGCGACATTCGCGCCTTCAATGTGCGCACAGGTAAACAGGTTTGGATCTTTCACACCGTGCCTCATCCGGGAGAATTTGGTTATGAGACCTGGCCCGCCGACGCCTGGAAGCGCGTAGGAGGAGCAAATAGCTGGAGCGAACTCACGCTGGATGAAGAGCACGGCATCGTCTACGTCCCGACCGCGAGTCCCAAATACAACTTCTACGGAGCTGATCGCAAAGGAGCGAATCTGTTTGGCGATTGCTTGCTGGCGCTCGACGCGCGAACGGGCAAGCGCTTGTGGCATTTCCAGATGGTTCATCACGATATCTGGGACTATGACAACGCCGCTGCTCCGCAACTACTCACCGTGACCCATAACGGCAAACGCGTCGATATCGTCGCCGAGGCAGGGAAGCAGGGATTCGTGTGGGTCTTCAATCGCCTGACAGGCGAGCCTCTTTGGCCAATTAACGAACGTCCGGTTCCGCGATCCGACATGCCCGGAGAAGAGACGTGGCCCACTCAGCCGTTCCCCTCCATGCCTCCGCCCTTTGCCAGGCAGAAGTTCACAGCAGACGATCTGAGTCCGTTCCTTGACCCGCAAGAGAAAGCACGTTTTCGCGATGAAATAGAAAGCGCCCGCAACGAAGGCATGTTTACGCCGCCCGGTTTGCGCAACACCGTCGAAATGCCGGGCAACAATGGCGGTGCAAACTGGGGCGGAGCTGCCGTAGATCCGTCGACGGGAACTCTCTACGTTGCTTCCAAAGACCTGCCGGCGATGTTGAAGCTGCAGCAGCGGCGTGGGGAAACAGTGTCGCCGGAGAGGTATTACAGCGGTTTCGGGTTCATGATCGCAAGCTCCGGGCTGTCACCAATTACTCCACCGTGGACATTACTCACTGCTTACGATCTGAACCAAGGCGCGATCAAATGGAAGATACCGCTGGGGGACGTTCCCGAGTTGGCGGCAAAGGGAATTACCGGCACTGGTGTCCACTTCCCCAAATTTGGTCCCATCGTTACAGCCGGTGGTCTTATCTTTACCGCAACACGCGATCGTAAAGTGCGCGCATTCGATAAAGACACGGGCAAGCTGTTGTGGCAAACCGAGCTAAGCAGCGGAATTGAGGGCATACCGGCTGTCTACGAATGGAACGGGACGGAGTATCTTGTGGTCTGCGCGGCCGCGCCCACCGCTCTGTTAAAAGCGGCGCAAGGTCCCATACACGGCCAGTATGTAGCGTTCGCCTTGCCGAAGCGTCGTCAGTAGACCCGCGCTCGCGGACCATCGATATACTTTCGGTCAGTAGTTGAAACGAGGAGCACTGCTGTATGTCAGATCCATTCCCTCGCCGTCGATTCCTGCAGACCGCGGTAGGCGCGGTTGCCGCCTCCAAAGCGATCGCGCTCGCGGAACCCGCATTGCAGAATGCGAGCCAAGCCGCGTCAGGCGATCGCCTGCGATTCGGAATCATTGGTATCGGAATGCAAGGCTCCGGCCTGCTGCCCAATGCATTGTCATTACCCGGCTTGGAGTGCGTCGCCGCTGCCGATCTATATGACGGACGCCACACCTTGGCGAGGCAGATCACGGGCAACCCGAATCTTCCCGTCACCCGCCGCTATCACGACCTGCTGGAACGCAAGGACATCCAATGTCTGATCGCTGCCGTGCCCGACCACTGGCACATGCGCGTCGTCACGGATGCCTGCAAAGCCGGCAAAGACATCTATTGCGAGAAGCCGATGTCGCACACCATCGAACAAGGCTTTGAGATGGCTCGCGCCGCCGAGGAAAACAAGCGCATTGTGCAAATCGGCTCGCAGCGTGTCAGTTCGGCGCTCTGCGCCAAGGCTCGCGAGTTGATTGCGGGCGGAGCCATCGGCGACGTCGAAATGGTGGAGCTCAGTCTGGGCCGGAACAGCCCGACAGGCGCATGGCAGTACCCGCCGCCTCCCGATGCTTCGCCTGAGAACCTCGATTGGGACACGTGGCTGAACGACGCGCCGAAAATTCCGTTTGATCCGGTACGCTTTGCCCGCTGGCGCTGCTGGAAAGAATACGGCACCGGCGTCGCTGGCGATCTTATGGTCCATCTGATCAGCGGCATGTTGTACTCGCTTGGCTGGAATGAAGCGCCGCAATCTGCATCCGCGCTCGGCGGCATCTTCCGCTGGAAAGACGGCCGTAACATGCCCGACTTACACACGGTGCTGTTTGATTATCACGGCATCCCGGTGTATGTCCGCTTGAGCCTGGCCGGAGAAACGCCGGAGCTAGCTCGATTCATCGGGCCGAAAGGCATTCTCGAAGCGACCGGGACACGGCTCACTTACATACCGCAAACAGGCGAAGACACCTCACCGAGTTACTACGCAAATAGCTTTCCCAAGGCGCTGCGAGATGAATACGAAGCGCACTGGCATGCCGAGCATCCCGTCGCGCTGGGGCACGAGCCCATCTCGGACAGCACCATGTTTCACGGAAACGACTGGGACGACGTACGTCCGCACCTGTTGAATTTCTTCCAGGCAGTTCGGAGCCGCAAGCCAGTTGCGGAAGATGCCGTGTTTGGCAACCACGCCGCGATTGCGTGTCACATGGCAAACCAGTCCTACTTCGAGAAGAAGCCTGTTCAGTTCGACAGCGACCGTCACGGACTCACCAGTTGATATGCCGCAGAATTGATCGGCTTTGATGTGGGGTGGGTTGGCAACTTGAGTTGCAACCTGCGGCCGATTCGCCGAATCGGCCAAACTGTGCCGCTGCATGTCTGCAAAAGTCAATAATGATACCGCGCCTGCAGGAAATCAACAGCTTCGCCGGTAACGCGGTACACCAGGCGGTGTTCCTGCGTGATACGACGCGACCAACAACCCTGGAGCAGATATCGGAGAGGCTCAGGTTTGCCTATGCCTTGGAACGGATCGCGCATCACCGCCTCGATCAGTTCTAATACTCTGACAGCGACGCTTCGGTCGGATTCTACCCAAAACCGCAGGTCGTCTCGAAACTCGGGTTGGAAGATCGCGACTCGCTTAGCTTTGTCTTTCACCCAGCATCTCGCGCCGCAATTCCGCTATCGTTGTTGGCTTCTGTTTCCCGCGCTGCGCATGTCGCAGTGCCCCGATTAGGCGCCGAGCATTCTGCGGCGAGCGTAGCAGGTGAGCCGTCTCGATTAGCCCGGCGAGTTCGCTGGCGGGAACCAGAGCAACATCGCGGGCTCCTTTGCGCCGAACGATGACTGTTTCCTGCTGGTCTATAACTTGATCGAGAACACTGGCCAGGTTTTCACGCAAGCTCGTATACGTCGTTTCGGTTGGCACTCAGCACCCCTGCTCAATTGTACAGGGTTCCTGTACCTCCATGGTTGTTAAACAACAGCAGTCACGGGCAGCATTAGCGCCGAGCTAGGGCTCGAAATTCGATCGCAAGCCGCCGGTCGTTTAAGCTGTACTCGTGGCTGCAAGCCGACTCGTTCTTGTCTTGGCCGGGTTCCTGGGCGGCGCGGCATTCGGGTACTGGGGTATCCCTTCCATTTCCCAACCGAAGAACGCTGATCACCATCTGAGCCGGGCTGAAATTGCTGCCTTTCCGAAGGATACGAGCCCGGCAGGAGTTCCTGCCCCTAAACCAGCGGCTGCTCCCGAACCGTCTCTCGTCACACCCCCTGTGAACCAGAGGCAGGCGACGCATCCGACCGGCGTCGAGGTCATTCACCAAATTGAACCTGAGTATACGGAGACCGCAAGAAAGGCGAAGGTCACAGGCTCGGTCCTCCTTGCGCTGTCTGTGACTCGAAACGGTTTTCCGCAGAACATTCGAGTCGTTCGAGGGTTAGGGTACGGCCTGAATCGAAAGGCGATCGATGCCGTCGCCCACTGGCGCTTTCGTCCGGCACTCAAGGATGGCCAGCCGGTAACGGCCGAGATTCAGCAAGAAGTCCACTTCCGGTAAGGTCCATCTCCTTTTCAAACACCACGCCTCGCGCTCAAAAAAGAGGCGTACAATACAGCCAGTAGTCGAGGGACTTAAGTTCCGAGCTTCAGGATGTCCGGAACCCCGAGGGTACCGCAGGCATCCAACTGATAGGGAACGAAGGGAGTTCATCATGAAGTGCGCATGGCATACACCCGCGAAAGTGATTGCCGGGTTGTTTGTCGCTGCTCTGTACGCGATGCCGCAGGCGTACACGATTTCCGCGCGGCCGGGGGTCGTCAACTATATTGAAGGCGACGTTTATCTGGACGCCAGCCATTTGACAGGCAAGAAAAACGTACAAACATTTCTGAGTGCCAACGACACGCTGTCGACCGACGTCGGAAAAGCCGAGGTTCTGCTTACGCCGGGAGTGTTCCTGCGCATTGGTGACAACAGTGAGATCCGAATGATCTCTCCGTCGCTCACCGATACGCGAGTAGAAGTAACCAAGGGCGAAGCAATGCTCGAAATTGCGGAACTCGTCAAAGAGAACAACATCGAAATTGTCGATCACGGCGCTACGATTCGGATGCAAAAAACGGGCCTGTACAAGTTCACCGGCGATAATCCGCCTACCGCGGCCGTAATCGAAGGTAAAGCCGATGTCGTGCTTGGAGACAAGAAGGCCGAGCTGGGCAAAGATCGGGAACTGATCCTCAGCGATTCGCTGAAGCCGGAGAAGTTCGACGCCAAAAAAGAAGACGATCTCTACGCCTGGAGCCATGTGCGCGACGAGTATGTTTCGGCTGCGAGTTACGCGGCGGCTAAGACCGTGAATGTAAATAATTACTTCGACGGCGGCGGCTGGGGCTACGGTTTTGGCAACGGCTATGGTCCCGGCTGGTTCTGGAACAACAGCTGGAACTCCTGGGCATGGCTGCCGGGCATGGGAGGATACTTCAGCCCATTCGGCTTCGGCTACTTCTCGCCGGGAGTCATCGGCTATGCGCCTATAATCTACGCGCCTGTAGTCGGCGGTGGTGGCCGGCCCGTCGCCGTACCCGTGAATCCTAAGAACCCGCCGGTAATCGGGGCTACCGTACACTCTCCGGCCATGAACTCCTGGGCCGCTACACGTCAAGGCGCGTCCCCGATTCTGACCGCCAACGGAGCACCGTGGCACGGGCATTCCATCGGAGGTTCCACGTCCGGCACGCACAGCGGCACTTGGTCGGCTCCCAGCAGCAGAGCATCCAGCTACACAGCTCCGTCCGGGAATATTTCGAGCGCAAGCCAATCCGCCGGTTCTTACTCGAGCGCGCACAGTTCTTCGCCCGGATTCAGTAGCGCACCTTCGGGTCACATGAGCGGGGGAGCCCCGTCGTCGGGCGGAGGACGCCGCTAAGCCGATCGTTTTACATCGCGCATACCGTTTTAAGGGCGGCGGGGACATCCCGGCCGCCCTTTTCGCATCTCAGTGCCGGCGTTCCGCCGCGTCGTCGTCGCTACACTGATTCCATGTCCGTCCCCTACCGCTTCGCCATCTGTAACGAGGTATTCACAAATACCGCGTTCGGCGACGTTTGCCGGCGAGTTCGAGCACTGGGCTACGATGGCCTGGAACTGGCGCCGCATACGCTGGCTGAAGATGCGACACGGCTGCGCCCGTCCGAACGGGCGGAAATCCGCGCCAGTATCGAGCGGGTCCGACTGGAATTTGTGGGACTGCATTGGCTGTTGGTTTCGCCTCCCGGTCTGCATGCCACGTCCAATGATCCCGACGTGCGGCGGCGCACCTGGGACTATGTCGCTCGAGCCACTCAGCTGTGTGCCGACCTTGCAGGCTCTCGTACCCAATGGCGTCCCGTAATCGTGCTGGGTTCTCCGAAGCAACGATCAACCAATGGAGCCATGACCCCGCCTGACGCGGTGAGCGTCCTTACGGAAGAGCTCGGCCGTCTGGCGCCGCAGGCGGAAGATCTCGGCGTGACGCTGCTGGTGGAGGCAATTCCCAAATCGGATACGGACGTTGTGAACACGCTCGCCGATGCGGTAGACATTGTGCAGCGCATCGGCAGACCGGGCGTACAGACCATGTTCGACGTTCATAACGCCGCTGATGAATGCGAAGAACATGTCGAGCTTGTGCGGAGATATTTGCCCTATATCAGGCACGTCCATACTAACGAGCCGGATGGCCGCGAGCCTGGAAGTGGCAGCTATGATTTCGCTTCTTTGCTGACCGCATTGAATGAAGCCGGTTACCCCGGTTGGGTGTCGGTTGAAGCATTTGACTTCAGCCGTCCAGCCGAGGAGATCGCCAGGCGAGCGCTCGATACGCTGACTGCCGCTCGGCCGGCAGTGGCGCGCTAAAGTTGCAAAAGGATTATATGGGCAAACGGGTAGTGGTAACGGGAGGAGCAGGATTCATCGGGTCGGCGGTGGTCCGGCGGCTGCTCGCTGCGGGCGAGCGGGTGCATGTCATCGATAATTTGGCGACGGGCAATCTCGACAATCTCGAGGAGCTCGCAGATCGCATCACGGTGCATGAGCTCGACATTCGCGATTACGATCGCATCGCTCCCGTCATTGCGGGAGCGCATCGGGTCTTTCATCTGGCGGCATTGCCGTCCGTGCCGAAGTCGATTCTCAGTCCCGTCCCCAGCCACGAAGTCAACATTGATGGCACGTTCAACGTACTCCGCGCGGCCGCCGAAGGCAAAGCGGGCCGAGTGGTCTACGCGGCCTCCTCTTCCGCTTATGGCGATACGGAAGTGCTGCCCAAAGTAGAGACCATGGCGCCCGCCCCGAAGTCGCCATACGCAGCGCAGAAGCTGATGGGCGAATATTATGCGGCTGTGTTCTCGGATTGCTTCAATCTGGAAACCGTTTCGCTGCGATTCTTCAATGTGTTCGGTCCACGGCAAGACCCGACAAGCGTCTACTCGGGGGTTTTGTCGATTTTCCTAACCTGTCTGATCGATCGCCGCAGTCCCACCATGTATGGCGATGGCGAGCAATCGCGCGATTTCACCTACGTTGAAGACGTTGTCTCGCTGCTGATGAAGGCCTCGGAAGCTACTGGCGTTTCGGGCAAGGTGTTCAATGCCGGAAATGGCAATCGCTATACGCTGAATCAGACTTGGACGCTGCTCCAGAAGATTGCCGGCGTCAACTTGCCGCCTCACTACGGGCCACCTCGCGTTGGTGATGTGCGCGATTCACAAGCAGACGTAACTGCCGCCGTGCGCGAGCTGGGCCACGAACCTCAGTACACCTTCGAAGAAGGATTGCGCCTGACGCTGAACTGGTATCGGGCCGACCTGGAACGCAAAACGGCGAAGGACCGCACGGGCGCTAAACTGGTTTCATGATCGCCACGGGAACCGGCTACGGTCCCGCAGCAGTAATGCCGTTTCTTCAGAACCGCTTTGAACGTAATTTCCTGACTACCTCCGTCGATTACGTATTCAACTGGGCGCGTAAATCGTCGTTGTGGCCGCTTACGTTCGGACTGGCGTGTTGTGCCATCGAGATGATTGCGTCCACGACGTCGCGCTTCGATATCGCGCGCTTCGGCGCCGAAGTCTTCAGACCCAGCCCGCGGCAATCGGACCTGATGATCGTGGCGGGAACAGTTACCCTCAAAATGGGTCCGGTGCTGAAGCGCATCTATGAACAGATGCCCGAGCCGAAGTGGGTCATCTCGATGGGGGCGTGTTCCAGCGTTGGTGGCCCCTTTAACACCTATTCGGTGCTGCAGGGGGTGGACAAGATCGTGCCGGTTGATGTTTACGTTACCGGATGCCCGCCTCGGCCCGAAAACCTGTTCTACGCATTGCTGAAGCTGCAGGAAAAAATCGACCAGACGCCGAACCTGATTAGAAAGCCGACTTATGTCCGCCTGCACGAATCCATGTTGCAGGATTTCAAGAAACGGGTGATGGTGGCGCAGGTGGCACAACCCACTGACGAGCTGGTGACGCTTCCGTGACCGGCTCTTTTCGGCTTGGCCCGGACGGTGTTTACCGCTGCGACGCCTTCCAGCAATTCCTTTGGCAGGAGCATGGGTTCGGCACGCGTTCCGGGAGCCCGCGCGTTGACATTACGTTACGGCAGGTTCACTCCGATCGCGTGCTGCTCGCGAACGGGCTGAAGGATCGAGAGCAGGAAGGTGACGCGCTGATATCGGATCGTGTGGGGCAGAGCATCGGAGTGCGCACCGCCGATTGCGTGCCGCTTCTACTGCTTGACGCAAAGCATCGCGGTGTAGCCGCTGTACACGCCGGGTGGCGAGGCAGCGCCGAAAATATCGTTCGGCGCTCACTCGATTGCATGACGCAGGAGTTCCGCACTCAGCCGCAGGACGTTTATGCGGCCATGGGTCCCTGCATCCGCAGTTGTTGCTACGAGGTAGGAAAGGAAGTCGCGGACAAGTTTTCGGCTCTGTTTCCCGAGTGGGCTGAAGAAGAGCGCGGCCGGCGCTGCGTTGATCTGGCAGAGGCGAATCGGCGGCAACTCGAGTCCGCAGGAGTGTCGCCCGACCACATCTTCGATTCGGGTCTGTGTACCACCTGTGACAGTACCCAATTTTTTTCGTATCGTCGTGAGCCGGAAAATCCCGGCCGCATGCTGACGGCGATCTCTCGTTTGGCCTGATCACATTTCCTGAGGCGATTTCACCAGGGACTGCATCTCACCCTCGGTAAATTGAATCGAGGAGAGCAAACATGAACCGAACGGCCAAAGCGCAGTGGAAGGGCGATCTCAAGTCCGGCACCGGAATCATTTCATCGGCCAGCGGCATTCTTGCCAACGCGGCTTACTCATTTCGCGATCGTTTTGAGCAGGGATCGAACACCAATCCCGAGGAGCTTCTCGCGGCGGCACACGCGGCCTGCTTTTCGATGGCACTTTCGTTGATGCTGCAAAATGAAGGACTCACGGCCGATAGCATCGAGACCACCTGCACGATCAGTCTGGAGAAAGAGGGCGACGGCTTCGCCATCAAACGCAGCCATCTGGATCTGACAGCGCGGATTCCCGGTGCGAGTCAGGACGCGTTCGAGCGCGCAACGCAGAGCGCGAAAGAGGGTTGTCCGGTTTCGAAGTTGTTCGACACCGAGATCACGTTGGACGCAAAGCTGTCCTGAAGCGGGCAAAAGGTACCTGAGTCTTGAAACTTGAAACTGAGCCAGGGAGCGTCAGCGACCTCAAACTGGGCATTTCTCGATGTGGGCAGGACCGAATCCTGCCGCTGGTTGAAGAAATGTGAACATCAAGTGAAGCGGCTGCTTTCGGTACCGTCTTCGAGATGTCAACTTTGACCAGAGAGCAAACGACGGAAGAGCTATCCCAGCGCAGCCGGGGCCGGCCGCGCGATGAGGTCGCCAGGAAGCGCATTCTCGAAGCAGCCATGGAGCTGGTCGAAGAAGTGGGTTTCACCAACGCCACCACCGATGCCATCGCCGAGCGCGCCGGGGCCAGCAAGGCGACCATTTACCGCTGGTGGCCCAACAAAGCCGCCGTGCTGATCGAGGCGCTGCGCGAGCAGGTGGCGCAAGAGCTTCCGTTCCCGTATACTGGCGATCTCCGCGAAGACATTCGTTTACAGCAGGTGAACTTTATCAACCTGCTGAATAGCCGCCGCGGACGGATCTTCAAGGCTTTCATCGCCGCGTCGCAAAGCGATCACGAGGTTGCTGAAGCGTTCCGTTCAGTCTGGGTTCGGCCCCGGCGCGCAGAAGCGCGCAGCGTGCTCGAGAGACACCAGGCACAGGGCGTCATCAGGCCCGATGCGGACCTGACCATCGCCATGGATTTGATTTACGGACCCATCTATTTTCGCCTGATGATCGGACACGCTCCGCTCGCTCCTGAGTTCGCGGATGAGATCGCCGATCTGGCGTTCAGAATGCTTCGGCAGCTTTAGCGAAACCAGTTATTGCGGGCCGCCGGCGCCCTTCACGAGCTCAACATCGATCGTAATCGCGACATCGTTTCCCACCATTCCCTGATATCCGGTCATGCCGAATTCGGTGCGGTTTACCGTGGTCGCGGCAGAGGCACCCATGTGCAGATTGCCGCGCGGATCCTTCATCGGCTTGCTGGGACCGTCGACATCCAACACGACTTCCTTGGTGATACCCCGAATCGTGAGATCGCCCGTTACCTTCAGTTTGTCCGAGCCGGCAGCTTCCACTCGCTTGGACTTGAAGGTGATGGAAGGGTACTTCTGGACATCCAGAAAATGATCGCTCCGAAGATCGTTATCCCGCATGTCGACGCGAGAATCGACCGACGCCGCATCGATCGAGATATTGATGGACGATTTGGCGGGATCCGCCGGGTCATATTGCACGTCACCGCTCACCTTTGTGAACGTCCCTCGGACAGTGGAGATACCCATATGGCGCACCGCGAACTGAGCGGCGGAATGGGGCGCGTCAAGGTGCCAGGTTTCCTGTTGAGCAATAGCAGCTGTCGACAGTGCCAGGCCTGCTATAAGAACAGGCAGGATTCGAATATTCAAGAAATTTCCCTCCAATAGTAAAAGTGTTCTCTGTTCAACTAAGCGGCCGGCGGAGGTCCGCCAAATCCGGCGGGTGATGGTTCCGCGTTCGGATCGACGCCTAAAACTGCGGTCGCGACGAAGCCCTCCGCCATGTTGCGCGCACTCGTCTGCGTTAGCGAAACGACGAAATCGCTGCCGTGCTCGGAGAGGAACACGTGGTCGTCGTCTTGCCGCGTCCGGTCGCTCCGGCGCTGTGAATACGGTGCCAGGCGAGCTATGTCGTCGCTAATATCCTCGGGAAAGAACAATTGACCGGTATGACAGACGTGACCGCCGGCATGCACCTTCAGATGAATGTGAATGTCTCGCCCTGAATACCAGCCGGGATAAACCGTCGTGAACTCTGCCGCGCCGTCTGCGCCCGTAAGTTGAACGCCTCTGAAAAACATCGTCGCATCCGAGGGACCGTGCGGCCGCCTGCGCGGCATCCCGCCGGGCGGCGGTCCGGGAGGACGCCGATCTGCGCGCGGCGGCATTCCCATCGGACCATCCGGGCTGTTAGCCGTGTAGCCGGAATAGACGCCTCCGGCATCGCAGTGCCAGATGTCCAGCGCCGCATTGCGAAGCGGCGTGCAACTTCTGCCGTCCACCACCGTCACACGCAGCCGCAGCGGTATACCCGGTTTGCCTTCGGTGATGTCCTGACGCAGGATGCGTTTGTCCACGTAGTAGGGGCCTTCCTCCTGTTCGCTGGCCAGCATGCAGCCAGGCGTCGTCGCGCGATTCTTCGAAGTGACGATCGCCGGTCCTTTAGCCTTCGCGATCAGGGCCACAGACCCAAGTCCAGTAAGAACATGCCGCCGAGAGATGGGTATGATCATGTCCTTATACTCGACGGGCGATCCGGCGACCCGTGAGGTCCTACTTTGTTGTGTTTCGTAAAGGTTCGCCGGCCACTAATTTCTTGGCGGCGGCTAAATCGTCGGCGGCGGGTAGCAGTCCATCCAAATGCGTGATTTCCAGCATAGTGCGCAGATTTTGACCGACCCCGGTTAGCGCCACCCGGCAACCTCGTTTCGACGCCAGCGTATAGACCAGCGTCAGCTCGCCCAAACCGGCACTGTCGGCGATGGTGACCCCTCCGGTCCGGATCACAATCCCGGCGAGCCGTGAATCGCTTAGCGCCTGGCGCACGGTGTTTCGCAAGTTGTGCAGTGAGGGCCCAAGCGTCAGTGAGCCTTCCAAATCCAGAATCGCGATTTCGTTTTCCACGCGCGAGTTAACGCTGAGCGACATTTGTATCCTTCCGGTTGTTACGTCGATTATCGTTCATTATCCAGTTGGCGGGCATGACTAACCGGATTGTGCTACGGCTCGAGCGGGAATGTTGAAAAAAATGCAGCGCGTCCAGTGAGAACGCGCTGCTCGATTAACCTTTTGAGCGGTAAGCTCCTCCAGGAATGACGCAGACTGCCAAGTTTCGCCACCCCGGAGCGGAGATGCTTAACTACCTGCAAGTTTCAGGCCATTGCCGATTCCATCTGTTGCGCCCTGGTCTCCGGCTGCGGCTGCTTGAATTTCACAGAGACCAGTTTGGAGACGCCAGGCTCCTGCATCGTAACCCCATACAGCGACTGGGCGGCTTCCATGGTGCGCTTGGCGTGCGTGATGACGATGAACTGCGTCTGCTCCGACATCTCGCGAATCAAGCGCGTCAGGCGCTCTATATTTGGTTCATCCAGCGGCGCGTCCACTTCGTCCAGAATGCAGAACGGGCTGGGCGTGTATTGGAAGATTCCCATCAGCAACGCCATGGCGGTGAGTGATTTTTCGCCGCCCGAAAGCAGCAGCACGCTTTGCAGCTTCTTGCCCGGAGGCGAGGCCACGATGTCGATGCCCGATTCGGCCACGTTCTCCTCATCCGTCAGCCGCATCTCACCGACACCGCCGCCGAATAACGTCTGAAACATCTCGCGGAAGTTGTCGTTGATGGCTCGGAACGCCTCGGTGAAACGCTTGCGGGACTCGGCATCGATTTCGTGAATCGCCTTTTCCGTATCGCGAATCGAATCGAGCAGGTCCTGGCGCTGCGCGGTCAGGAATTCCTGCCTCTGCTGAGTCTCCTCGAACTCCTCCAGCGCCTGCGGATTCACTGGTCCTAGCGCCTCTATCTTGCGCCGCACCTCGGCGTATCGCGCGTCGAGCTCCTGCAGCGCGCTTTCATCGGCAACAGTTTCCATGCCTTCGGCGAGCTGGGCGAGCGTGGTCTCCAGCTCCTTGTGACAGGTTTCCTCCAGGTGTTTCAGATCGGATTCAGCCCGGGCAAGCGCAATCTGCAACTCGGACCGCCGCTCCTGCGCGGAGTTGGCCTGCGCGCGCAAATTCTTGAGCTGCTCCTCCTGCGCGGCCAGCCGCGACCGCAGCTCGGTCCCGTGCTCGGCCAGACCGGCGACGCTCTCTTCGTGACCTGAAATGGCCTCTCTCAGTTCCGTTCGCCGTGCTTCCAGCTCCTCATTGCTGGATAGCAGTTGACCCCGTTCCCTGGTGAAGCGTTCTGTCTCCTGTGTCAGATGCGCTCGCCGAGTGCTCAGCTCGTCAAGCTGCGTTTCCAGCCGGATACAGTTGTCTACAGCCGAGCGCTGGCGTTCCTCCAGGCTGGCCAGGCTGGCGCGCAGAGCAGCGTGCGATTCGTTCGCGTGTGCGAATGCCGTTTGCAAGCCGGTAAGTTCCTCCCGCGCCGTCTCCAGCGCGTTCTCCTCACTCGCCCGAGCGGTTTCGCTATCAACCAGCGCGGCGCGGTCACGCTCAGCCGTTTCCTGCAGTTTTACAGCATCCCGCGCAACACGATCGAGTTCCAGCCGCGCATGCGAGAGGCGCGTCTGGATTCGCTGTAGCTCTTCGGCCAGTTTGCGGCTTTCGTGATCCAGCGCCAGCACGTCCTTTTCTTGGGCCTGCTGCCGGGAACGCAGGTGCTCCAGATCGTCATTCAATCCTGCTATGCTGCGCTCCAGCTTGGAGAGATTGTCCTGCGCCGCCGTAAGCTCCTGCTGCCGTGTTTGTTCCAGCTGCGTCAGCTCACGTAATTCGCGCTTGAGCGCGAGCGGTCCGGCGCCCAGCTTTTTGCCGCCGCTCACGACCTGCCCCTGATACGCAAAGCCTTCCGGAGACAGGAACCAGCAATGTGGAAAATCCGCGGCAAGCCGGCGTGCCAGATCCCGATCCGCTGCCACGTAGCAGTTGGCAATGCGCGGCAACAGATGCAGCGGCAGATTCGTGAGTCCGTTTGTCAGCCGCAGCGAATCCGTCAGGCGGCTGAGCCGATTCGGCTCCAGCGCGGGAACGGGAAATGCGGCCGTAGCGGCAGGTTCGTCGGCAGCTTCCACCAGGAAGGTAGCGCGTCCGTTCAGTTCTGCGTACATCAACTCAATGCCTCGCTCGGCATCGGCCCATGACCGGACCACTACGTACTCCAGCTCCTCGTGCAGAAACTCTTCCGCGGCTCTTTCAAAGCGCGGATCAACCTCCAGGAAATCGGCCAGTACACCCACGGGTTTAAAGTCTTGTGCCTTGCCGTCCTCAACCGCGGTGAACAGCCGCTTCACGGTTTCAGTTGTGTAGCTGCGATGTTGAATGATGTCCTCGAGCGAGTCCCGCCGGGCTTTGATGCGGGACAGCTCGGCGCCTGAGCGATCCACCGTTTGACGCAGCTCGCCAAGCTTCAAACGTTCCTCCTGAAGTTGCCGTTCAATAAACTGTCTCTGATCGGTCAGGGAAATGAGCTCGGCTTGACGCGCGCTGAGAGTTTCCGACACCTCGCTCCGGGCGCGCTGGACACGCGCGAGATCGCTTTGCGACTGCTGTTCCTCACTGGCGGCGCGGGCGCGGTCGCGATCGATCGATGCCAGTTGTGCTTCAACTTGAGTAATGCGGTTCGTCAAGCTCGACGACTCACTCAGCAAGCGCAACACCCGTTGGCGCGCGTCGTCGAGGGCGCGTTCGTGCGCGGTGAGCCGATTCTGCGCCTGCTGGCGTTCCGCCGCGCACGCCTGCAACCGGTTATGCGCATTCGAGCACTGCGCTTCGATGTCTTTGAATGTCGAGGTCTGCTGCTCCAGCTCGAGCCCGCGCTCGATCTGTTGCTCGTCGAGAAGTCTTGATTCCTGGCCTCCCAAGGCAAGCCGCTCGTCGATCTGCTGAATCTGCTTCGCCTGGTATTCGATTTTCCCGCGCGCTCGCTCTGCATCAAGCTGCATATCGGAGAGGGTCTGCCGAAGCTCAACCAGCCGATGTTCGGTCGCGTAAGAGTTCTCGACCAGCGACACCTGATCTTTCTCGTGCTCCCCGATAGAGGTTTGCAGACTGTGCAACTCAGCCGAAACAAGATTCAGCTCAATGGCGAGCTTCGCCGTCTCACGCTCGAGCATGCGGAAGCGCGCCGCCAGCACCTGGCGCAAGTACTCCGCGCCCTCCGCTTTTAGCTCCGCATACCGCTTCGTCTTGGCGGCCTGACGCTTCAGCGAATTGACCTGGCGATTTACTTCTTCAAGAATGTCGAAGACACGCGACAGGTTCTGTTTTGCGCTCTCCAGTCTGGCTTCAGCCAGGCGCTTACGGGTCTTGAACTTAGTGATGCCGGCAGCTTCTTCAATGACATTCCGGCGGTCTTGCGGCTTGTTGCTGAGTATCTGGCCGATGCGGCCCTGTTCGATGATGGCGTAGCTCTCCGGCCCCAGGCCGGTCCCCAGAAACAGCTCCTGAATATCGCGCAGGCGCGCGATCTTTCCATTGATCAGGTACTCGCTATCACCCGAGCGATAAAGGCGGCGTGTGATGGTGATTTCGCCCCGGCGTTCGACGGCTTTCGTCAGCTCGGTTTTTGCCATGCCGTTGGCGGCTCCGTTTGCTTGGCCGTTCAGGTGCGAACCGCCGCCGTTCAGCTCCGCCGCTATAGCCGGATGCTGGTCCGGTTCGGGATCATCTGGAACAGTGTTTTCGTCCGGCACCAGTGTCATGGTGACGGAGGCCATGCTCAGCGGCTTCTTATCGCGGGTGCCGGCGAAGATGACATCTTCCATGCGCGAGCCGCGCAGCGTTTTCGCGGATTGCTCCCCAAGCACCCAACTGATGGCGTCGCTCAGGTTCGATTTGCCGCAGCCGTTCGGCCCCACCACGGCGGCGATACCGCTGCCGTTAAACTTCATCTCCGTCCGGTCGTAAAAGGATTTAAATCCCTGGATTTCGACGCGTTTCAGCTTTAGCAAAACAACCGACCCTTCCTGAAGTATCGCTCGGGGGGTGCCCCCATAGTAACCCGGTTTGTGCGGCAAGTAAAGAACCGTGCCACCGTTCCTTGGGGTACTTCCCCTTGCGAACACAAGATATTGCGGTCCACTGTCCCCCATCTCGTCTGACCCGCGATCCACCACCCGCCCGGTTCCTTCGAAAACTCCTGATGTTTAACTACTGTGGGTGCAATGGATTAACCTTTCGGCGCATTTACAGGGACGGCCCCTTTTCCGTTTACTGTTGGGGGCCGGGGCAACAGGGATAGCCGGCCAATCGGGTCGCGGCGAGAGCGTGACGGCGAGACCCAATTTCTCTAGCCGTCGGATGAGGCGATTGCGGGTCCGGACGGGATTCAGGTTGTCGAAGTAGTTGCTGCCGAACTCTCGGTATGTGGTTCCATCGCGCAGCAGGCAGAAGGCAATCAGCAGAATGCGATGCGCTAACGTCATGATCGCTTTGCGCACCCCCTGCTTGGCGGAATGGCGGTAGAAGAAAGCAGCCAGGAAGCAGTCTTTTTTGCGCGATGCGCCCCAGGCTGACTGCACTAGCGCTCGCCGCAACCAGCGGTTGCCCTTTCGGGTACGGTTGCTCAAACGCTTGCCGCCACTTTCGTGATTGCCGGGACAAAGCCCAGCCCAACTGGCGGCGTGTTTCGGGCTCGTGAACACGCTCATGTCGCTGCCAAGTTCGGCGAGCAGGGTCCAGGCCGTGATGATATCCACGCCCGGAATGCTGCACAGGCGCTCGACCACTTGCATATCCACGCGCTGAACGATTTCGGCTTCGAGACGTTGTATCTTACGTTCGGCACGCTCCAGGTCGTCCATCAGTTCGCGCAACAGAAACCGGTGGTGATCCGTAATCCGCCCGTTCAGCGCCAATGTCAATTGCGGTCTTTTGCCCCGCAGCGTGCCCCGAACCTCATACGCCAAATCAGCCGGATGCTCGCAACCATTCATAATGGCTCGAATCACACGCCGGCCGCTGACGCCGAGAATATCGCTGGCAATGGTATCCAGCTTCAGGCACGCATCTTCCAGTACTTTGTGAATCCGGTTATGAATGCGATTGCATTCTTCCACCAGCTTCACGCGATAGCGTGTCAGATCGCGCAAATTCCGCGTAGCGGGGGGAGGCACAAAACTGCGCCGGATCAAACCATGCGCCAACAACTCCGCAATCCACTGGCTGTCCCGGGCATCCGTCTTCCGGCCTGGCATCGTCTTGATCTGAAACGGATTGGCCAGAGTCAAATCGAAGTTGCCTTCCAGCGCCTGCCAGACCGGCTTCCAGTACACGCCAGTGGACTCCATTGCCACGTGTGTGACTTGGTTGGCGTGTAGCCACAAACGTAAGTTCCCCAGCGCCTTCTTGTGCGTTTCGAACTCCTTTTTGCGCACTTCCGGTTCCGGCTTGTCTTTGTACACGAGCACACATGCGGTTACCGAATCCTTATGGACATCGATCCCGCAGCAGCGCGAATATAGTATCTGCATAACAGCACCTTTCCGCCGCCGGGCAGTGGACGCGCAAAGAAAATTTAGACATTCCTTCTCGTGCTCTCCCGCCCGGAAGCGGAAGGCAACACTGCGTTGTGCCACAAATAGCGTCCGGCCAACTTCACAGACGGGCTCGAAGCACCAGATCGCGACCGGCTTTAGAGAGCCCAGCAGCTTCCACCATATTGGCGCGCTGAGCGCGCCGTTTTCATCCCTCGTTGCGGCGATGTGCCAACCCGCCGTGGGGACGTCACAGATTTGTTGAAATCGTTATCTGCCTCACCTTCATTGACTTAACCCCTGCCGCTAACCCTGCGCCGCACACCGCTGCGCCACACTCGCGTACGAAATGGATAAATCAAAACCCCGTCCCGGCGGCCCCAACACCCCCGAGGGCAAAGAACGTTCCAGCCAGAACTCCACCGACCACGGCATGTGCCAGGAGCGCTTCCTCCTGCTCCCCGGCGAATCGCAGGAACACTACGACGCACTCCAGGCAACCTGGAGCAAACAATATGACCTGAACCAGCCCGCCGTCCCCGAGCTCGTCAAAACGCTCGTCGAGCGTGACTGGATGCAGCAGCGCTGTACGCGCAACATCTGCAAACTTGAAATCCAGCTCGCCGAAGCCGAAGCGTTGGGCGACGATGATCGTATCGACAGAATCGAGCGCCGGCTCAACAATGCTTACCGTTACAAAACCGCAGCCGAAAACTCATTCCAGCGCGCCCTCCGCGCGCTCGAGAAATTCCGCGCCCTCCGCGAACAGGAACAGCTCGCCAAAGATCGTCTCGAATTGCGCGAGGACCAGATCATCTACAACATTGCTTATAACGCCGTGCGGCTCGGATTGCCAATGCCTGAAATCAAACCCCGGAACAATGGCCGACAGAATTCCTGATCGCCGTGTGTGAGCAGGCGTTTTCGCCTGCATGCCGCAGTTCGTTCCGTAATGCGGGTGTGAGCAGGCGTTTTCGCCTGCATCCCGCACTTCGTTCCGTAATGCGGGTGGCGTGGGCACTTATGCCCGCCGTGCCGGGGGTACGTACCGGGGACATACTTTACAGAAGATACCGGGCACATCGTGAACAGATTGGGGAGTATGCTGCCGGGCATATGCCCTGGAAAGAGCACGGTGTGGTGGAAGAGCGGTTTCGGTTCATAGAAGACTGGAAGAGCGAGGAATGGACGATGACAGAGCTGTGCCAATTTTATGGCGTCAGCCGCGTGACGGGCTACAAGTGGTTGGAGCGTTACGAGTCGGGGGGATTAGAAGAGCTGGGCGATCAGTCGCGGGCTCCGCATGAGCATCCCAATGCAGTGAGCGAGGGAATGGAGGATTTGATCATTGCGGTGCGCGCACAGCATGCCAGTTGGGGCGCGCCGAAGATCCGTGCTTGGCTGGAAAGAAAACATCCAGCAAAAAGCCTCCCAGCTGAGAGCACGATTGGAGCGATTTTGAAACGGAACGGGTTGACAGTAGCGCGCAAGCGACGGCGGAGCAGCCGTCCGGCCAGTGAGCCGTTAGCGCATGCCAGCGCGCCCAACACGGTTTGGTGCGCCGATTACAAAGGCTGGTTTCGGACGCAGGATGGAACGCGTATTGATCCGCTCACGATTTCCGATGCCTGCAGCCGCTACCTGTTTCGCTGCCAGGCGGTGGCAAATCCCGATTATGCCCACAGCAAGCCGGTGATGGAAGCGGCGTTTCGGGAATATGGCTTGCCGCAACGCATGCGGACGGATAATGGCGCCCCCTTTGGCAGCAATGGAGAGAGCGGCTTGACGGGACTGACGGTGTGGTGGATCAAACTCGGCATCATCCCCGAGCACATTACGCCCGGCAAGCCGCAGCAAAACGGAAGGCATGAACGCATGCACAAGACCTTGAAGCAAGAAACAGCTTCGCCGCCGGCAGCCAATCGGCGCCAGCAACAAGAGCGCTTTGACCGGTTCCGCAACGAGTATAACGAGGAACGTCCGCACGAAGCCTTAAACCAGAAGACACCCGCCAGCTGCTATCAGCCGTCTCCTCGTGAGTACCCGGCGCGGCTGCGGGAGGTGGAATATCCGGCCGATTGGCAGGTGCGCCGCGTCTTTGATGGTGGTCAAATCCGCTGGCATGTGGACCGCGTCTTTGTTAGCCATGCGCTGGTGGGTGAACCAGTGGGTCTCGAGCAGATCGATGATCGCTACTGGCGCGTGTGGTTCAGCTCTTACCAGGTGGGAACCCTAGATACGGTCAAGCGGCAGATCCGCCGTCCCGAAGAAAAGTTCGCCGCGACGGGTCAGAGCAAGAAATTCGGAAGGGAGCTTTAATGAACATGAAGGCTCTGCCTCCAAACCATCGGGATTTATCGCTTTCGGCCAGGATTGCTGGATGGAGAGCAAGTCGAGCTGCGGCTTGCTCCCGCAATCCCGGCCCTGAGTCGGCGCTCGAGTTGCTTCCCAGCAGCGCTCTATCCTCCGCTCAGGTCTTTACAGCGTACCCCGAAACCCTAAGCTGGAAAAACCGGTACTTAAAAGGTCGCAAAAACTGTAAACCATGTGCCCGGTATCAAATGTAAAGGATGTTCCGGTATTGACAGGGACTCGTTCCGGCACCCGGCCGGCTCTCAAGCCGGCCTCCGCTTGTCAGAATCCCTTGACAGGGATAACCAGCGGTGATACTTTCCTCACCAGTATTAACCGTCTCGTTCAAAAGGGAACAACATATGAGATGTCACGAAATACAACGCTTCTCGCTCGCAATGTCGCTGCTATTGCTTCTCGGTATCTCGGCTTTTGCTCAAAATTACCGTGGACAAATCCGCGGATTAGTCGTCGATCAGACGCAAGCCGCAGTGCCCGGGGCAAACGTAATCTTGGCGAACGTCAAAACCGGCCTTACGGCCACGAAGCAGAGCGACAGTGCAGGGCTCTATGTCTTCGACTATGTGGAACCCGGCACCTACACGATTACCATCGAATCTCCCGGCTTTGGTAAGTTTGTCCAGGAAAATGTCGTGGTGCAATCCGGCGGTGACGTCACCGTAAACGCGACTCTCAACCCCGGAACTCTGCAACAGAGCGTCACGGTAGAAGCTGCGCCCGTCGCCGTCGAATTCAACTCCAGCAACCAGGAACTCACCATCGACACCAAGATGGCGAACGACACACCGCAGGCTGGATCGTAATCCGTTTAAGCTGACTCTGCTGGAACCTGCTGCCGTCAATACGCGGGGCGAGATGCAGCCCTATAACTCGTGGGCGCCCAACAGCGTCGACCTCGGCGGAGACACCAATCTCAAAAATAATCTGCTCGTCGACGGCAATCCCATCGGTATCGGCCACAAAGCCGGATATCCGCCGAATCAGGACGATGTGCAGGAGTCGATCGTCTCGCAGAACAGCGTCGATGCCGCATCCGGCCATAGCGCCGGCGGCCTCATCAGCCTCACAACGAAGGCCGGAACCAACGAGTGGCACGGAACGGCGTTCTATCTGGGGCGCTATCCATGGTTGAGCGCCGAGGCCGATCGTACCCGATTTGTCCAGAATGCCCAGCGCCAGAACATGTTCGGCGGAACGTTCGGCAACCCGATTCTCAAGAACAAACTCTTTAACTTCTTCTCCCTTGAGAAGTGGAAAATCAATTCCCCCGGCAGCTACACCGAAACCGTCCCAACCGCGCTCGAGCGTCAGGGGGACTTTTCGCAGACCTTAGCGGCGGACGGATCCCTGCGCATCATCTATGACCCTTTCAGCACCACAGTAAACCCGGTTACAGGCGCCGTGACTCGCACCGCTTTTCCCGGCAACAAGATCCCTTCTTCGCGCTTTGATCCTCTTACGGCAAAGCTTGCCAGTTCCTTTCCTGATCCGACCAATGCCGGAATAGGCTATAACCACCTGAATAACTACGTCAAGAGCTTGGTTCAGACCACTGACTACTACAACTTCTCCGACCGGGTCGATTACAACTTCAGCGACAAATGGCGTGTCTCCGGCTACTACGGACGCTACTACTCAACCGATAGTCAAACGAATCCCATCTCAACCACCTCGACTCTGTACCAACCCGCAGGTAGCCTCCGGATCGCCAACCAGGTGCTTGGCGATGCTGTTTGGTCACTTAGCCCTAACCTGGTGGTCAACTTCCACGGAGACTGGTTCAACCTGGTTGACGCCTACGTCTCGAAGGGACTCGGCAAGAACGGCTGGTCCACCATTTGGCCCAATGATCTGGTACGCTCCGTATCTGGATGCCTCGGCCAATGTGCCGGTTTATTACCCAACCTTGAACATCGGCGGCAGCACGTTTGGCGGTCCTGGCTTCTTCTGGGATCAGCGCCCCGCGGCAGAAGCGTTCAGCGGCGAGGTATCACAGACTCACGGCTCGCATTATCTGAAGTACGGCTTCCAGTATCGCCGTGGAGCTGGTCCCGTGTTTGTAAGCAATACCAATAACTTTAATTTCAATCAGGCACTTACTGCAAATACATTCACTAATCCGAATTTGAACAAATCGGGTGATCCGTTTGCCACCTTCCTGCTGGGCGCGCTTGACAACAGCACGGAAATGATTGGCGGCCCTGCTCCCGTCCCCATCACTGATTTCTTCGGCTTCTATGTTGGTGATGACTGGAAACTAAGCCGCAAGATCACGATTAACGTCGGTCTCCGCGATGAGTATGAAACCGCCTGGCACGATGCCAATCACTTCCTCTCGCGGAATCTCGACCTGCAAGCCGTTGATCCAGCGATCTCTGCGAACCCGCCTCAAATGCCCGCTCAGGCCACCAACATTGTTGGACCGAACTATTACAGCTTTGCCGGACTGTGGCAGTTTACCAGCAGCAGTCATCCTGGAATGTGGAACCCTCCGAAGCTCAACCTGCAGCCACGGTTCGGAATCGCCTACCGGATTAACGATCGGACTGCTCTGCGCTTCGGCTACGCCCTGTACACGGTTCCGTCGGAGTACAACTTTACCCCCGCTCCGGTCTCCGGATTCGAAGACGTAAACTTTCTCGAACCGCCGTTCTTTGGTATGACCGGCTATCAAAACGCCGCTCCGCTTCTGAACGGTGTGCCTCAGGAAACCTTCTCCGATCCCTACCCAGCTAACAACCCGCTCGTACCCATAGCGGGTAAGGCAACCGGGACAAACGTTGGACGCGGCGGCTCCCCGCTACTCTGGTATCCACCGTCGTTTCAGAAGGCATATAACAATCGCCTTAATCTTACGTTCGAACACCAGTTACCAGGCCAATTCGTTACCTCGCTTACTTACTTCGTAAACTTCGGCGACCAGCACTATAACCGGGCGTTGAACAATATCGATCCGCGGATCGAGCAGCAGTACTCAGCAAGCGCCTTGAGCACAGCCGTTCCCAATCCCTTCTATCACTACCTGAGTCAAACGCTGCTGCCTGGCCCGCTCTACAACGAGCAAACGGTGCCGCTTTCTTCCCTGCTGGTCAAGTATCCGCTGTACGGTCCGCTTTATGAAATCGGCGTGCGCGGCGCGTCGGAGCAGTATCAGGATATTGAATTAAAGGTGCAGAAGCGGTTTAGCCAGGGTTATAACTTTCTGTTTGGATATATCTTCATCAAAGAAAAAACACAGATCAACTCTTTCAATGATCTGACTTTGTATCAAAACCAAGTGCAATGGCAGGACAGCAATCAGCCGCATCACCGGATTGTAAGTGCAGGTACTTACGAGCTACCATTCGGAAAGAATAAGCAGTATCTCACCAGCCTTCCGAGGCTCGCGGACGCGCTGATCGGCGGTTGGCAAATCGTCGGGAGTTTCACCTTTACCAGCGGAGACTACCCTCAGTTTGGAAACTTAATCGTTACCGGCAATCCCTGTCAGAACGTACCCGCAGGCGACTACTTCAACCCTGCAGCCTTCAGCCCGCTGCCGGCGAACACATACGTTCTGCGCACCAATCCGCTGCAGTACTCCTGCATTGTGGGCCCGAGCTTTATCAATCTGGATGCCACATTGCAGAAGAATTTCCACATCACCGAACGAGTCCAGGCGGAATTGAAAATGACCGCTTACAACGCCACCAATAAACTGAATAAAAGTGACCCGGATACCAACCAGGCTGCCGGCGACTTCGGTCAAGCGCTCTATCAAGGTTCGCCCGCAGGCGAGTTTGGCGGCCAGACAGCAGTCTACGGCAACCAGGCAGGAAGGCAAATTGAACTTGGTTTCCGCCTGACCTTCTAGAATTGTGAAAGTCTGGTGGCGCGGCCACTCGTGGCCGCCGCGTCGAGACTCGTCTCGACGCACGGTCGGCTTTCAAGCCGACCTTCTTTGATTGAAGTCGTCCTCTGCTAATTTGGACCTGATGTACGCCTTCAGCCGGCGGGCCGCACTCGGCCTAGTGACTGTTCCCGTCTGCCGTGTGCTCGCTCAACAGCTTCAATCGGGCCCTAACCAGGGAATGGCATCGCGGGGAGTCAAGCCCGGACCGCGGATGAAGAGATCCGGTCTTCCGTTCCGCGCGTATTTCACCGACGTGGCTTCGCAATCGGGCCTGCACGAAATAACCATCTGTGGCCACCAGCGGCGAGCCGATTACGTCATCGAGGCCATGGGGTGCGGCTGTGCATTTCTCGATTACGACAATGACGGCTGGCTGGATATTTTGGTCCTGACCGGATCACGCTTCGGAGATCCGCCCAGTGACGCGTCGAATCGCTTGTATAGGAACAATCGGAACGGATCGTTCACCGATGTTACTGCGAGGGCTGGATTAGTACGTGAGGGATATTGGTACGGAGTTACAGTGGGTGACTATAATAACGACGGCTTCGAGGATCTGTTTATGACCGGTTACCCGAACAATGCCTTGTATCGTAACAACGGCGACGGCACCTTCACGGATGTTACTAAACAGGCCGCCCTACTGGATTCTGCGCCGCGCTTCGGTTCTGGTTGTACGTTTCTGGATTATGATCGCGACGGGCGTTTGGATCTCTTCGTATCGAATTACGTCCAGTTTGATCCGAAATCGGTGCCGCGAGCGGGTGAGCTTTCGAGTTGCAATGCCGAAAAGGTCTTTTGCGGACCGCGCGGCCTTCCCTACGGCCGGCACTCTCTGTATCACAACAATGGAGACGGGACCTTTCGCGAAGTAACATCGCCGGCCGGAATCGATAAAGCTAACTCCGGATACGGACTCACCGCAGTTTCGGCCGATTTCGACGACGACGGCTGGCCAGACATTTACGTTGCCTGCGATTCTACTCCGAGTCTGTTGTTCCGTAATCAGCACGATGGAACATTTGTTGAAGAGGCGCTGGATCGCGGGGTCGCACTAAGCGAAGATGGGATGGAACAGGCCGGTATGGGCGTGGGTGTCGGTGATCTTCTTTGCCATGGTGCGTTGGACATCGTCAAAACCCACTTTGCGGCAGATACTCCCGCTGTCTACACCAACAACGGGAAAGGAGAGTTTCGTGACGACACTCTGCGCTCCGGACTCGGCAGCGAGACACGCTTTATAAGTTGGGGAGTGGGCGTGGAGGATCTCGACAACGACGGGAATCCGGATATCTTTTGGGTTACCGGCGGCATTTACCCGGAAATGCAGGACAGAAAGGACCAGCCGTACCGGGCGCCCCGCGTCCTCTTTCGCAGTCTCGGCAACGGGCGATTTGAAGAAATCGGAGAGGAAGCCGGCCCCGCCGTAGCGGCCATGCACTGCAGCCGCGGGTGTGCCTTCGGCGACTTCGATAACGATGGCGATGTCGACATCCTGGTTGTTAATCTCAATGAGCCGCCTTCCTTGCTAAGGAACGATGTTACGGGCGGCCAGCACTGGATCAAGTTCAAATTGACAGGGAGTAAGTCGAACCGAAGCGCCATCGGTACGCGGGTTACCGTTCGTTATGGCGGCAAAATCCAGGTGCGGGAACTGCTGAGTCAGTCGTCATACTTGTCAGCGAATGATTCCCGCCTGCACTTTGGGCTCGGGGCCGCTACCACCGCCGATGTCGAGGTCCGTTGGCCGCTTGGCCTCGTCGAGAAGTTCACAAACGTGGGCGCGAATCAACTCGTCTTTGCAACCGAGGGCGCCGGCATCACACGCCTGCAGAAGTTTGCGTGATGATCATGCGCTCGCTACCTAAACTCCTGCTGGTTTCCGCATCGTTGTTACAAGCACAGCAGAAGCCGCTCGAGCGTGCGTGGGATCTGGCCGCAAGTGGTAAACAGGCGCAGGCGATTCAGCTATTGCAGCAGATTGTTCGGAGTGACCCCGACAATCCGGATGCTCATCTCCTTCTCGGAAGTCTGCTCATGGAGCAGGGCGACAAGGCAGAGTCGATTGAACAGTTGACGGCTGGCGTGCGTCTGCGTCCTGGATCGGAAGAGGCGCAGAATGCCCTCGGCGAGGCGTATAAGAAATTCGGTGACACGGCGGCTGCGCAGACAGCATTTGAAAAGGCAGTGGCGTTGAAACCGGACGATGGCATTGCCCAGTCGAATCTTGGCCAGGTGCTTTTCGAGCAGGGCAATATTGCCGAAGCGGAGAAGCACCTGGATCGTGCAATTAGTTTGCTGAACAGCAGCGACGATGCCGCAGACGCCCACTACCTGCGTGCGAAGACTTATCTCGCACAGGGCGAAGCGCAGCAGGCCATCAAGCAGCTCGAGCAGGCGGTCGCTATTCGTGCCAACTTTGCTGAAGCGTGGTCGGACCTCGGGCAGGCTCGTAAATCGCTGCTCGACGATGCGGGTGCGCTTGCCGCGTACCAGCGTGCTGTGGCTTCGAATCCGCAGGATGCGGTTGCGCAGTACCGCTTGGGCGCTGAGTACCTTCGTCAGGACAAACCTCATCCTGCATTGGAGCACCTCCGCAGAGCGTATGAACTCAATCGGGCTGACCAGTCAACGCTCAATGCGCTCCAGATGGCTCTCCGGCAGGAGGGCGACATCCAAGGCGCAAATCGTGTGAAGCAGCAGTTAGCGGAACTGCTCCGCCAGCGTGATCAGGTCAATCAGAACAAGCTCGCTGCCGTCAGACTTAATAACGACGGTGCTGCGCTCGAAAAATCCGGAGACTTACGCGGGGCGCTTGCAAAATATCGTGAAGCGGCCCGGCTCGACCCGGATCACGTTGGCATCCGGATCAATTACGGGGTGGCCCTGTTGCGCTTAGGCCAATGGACGCAGGGTCTCGATGAACTGCACACCGCGCTCCTGCGAGAGCCGGGCAATTCGAAGCTCGAAGCCACTTTGAAAGACGCACTCGCACAGGCACCACGAGGCACAGTGCCAAAGTGGAAGGACGACGTGCGTCCATGAGCGGCAAGATCATCGTCGGCATCACCGGCGCCTCCGGAGCAATCTTCGGCATCCGCACGCTGGAAATCCTACGTGACCTGAATGTAGAGACGCACCTCATCCTGAGCCGCTGGGCGAGAGCGACTATCGCGCAGGAAACGGCTTACTCGGCCGAGCAGGTTGAGAAACTCGCCTCTAAAGTGCACGCCTGCGACAACCAGGCCGCGCCTGTCTCGAGCGGATCTTTTAGAACGGACGGAATGATCATCGCACCGTGCAGTATGAAAACCCTTGCTGCCATTCGTACTGGGTATTCAGACAACCTGCTCAGCCGCGCCGCCGACGTTGTTCTGAAGGAGCGCCGTAAACTTATTCTGCTCGCGCGGGAAAGCCCGTTGAGCGAAATCCATCTGGACAACATGCTCGCGCTGACGCGCATGGGCGCGGTCATTTTTCCACCCGTGCCGGCGCTCTACAACGGTCCGCAAAGCGTCGCCGATATCGTGAACCATATCGTCGGGCGCATGCTCGATCAATTTGGTCTCGAAGCGCCGGGCATGTCGCGCTGGTCCGGCGTTGGTCCTGGGAGAGAATGAGTTTGAGGATGGCTTGGGTTGTGGTAGCGGAGGACAACAGGCCGGACGTGTTTCTGATACGGGAAGCGCTCGACCAGGAAGGTCTCAATTACCGTTTGGATTCAGTGGACAACGGCGATGAGATGCTCAGGTTCATCGACAGCCTGGAAGCAGACGTGGATGCGCCGTGCCCAGATGTCTTTTTGATCGATTTGAATTTGCCGAGAAGATCGGGAGGCGAGATCTTGTCGTGCATGCGCGCTTCAAGACGGTGCGCCGATATTCCAGCGATTGTTATTAGCTCCTCCGATGCTCCGGGAGACCGCGAATTGGCGGCTACCTTCGGCGCTAAGCACTACTTCCGCAAACCGTCGGATCTGAGCGAGTTTTTGAAAATCGCCAAGTATATCCGCGAGGCTGTCGAACAGCACCCCGCCGCGTGGTGATCCTAGAAACAGTTCTAGACCTTTTGCCGTCTGTACGCGTGAGAAGGTGTATCCTTCAGACGTCGGGCGGAGAAATACGGAGTTTCAGTGTCTTCCATTCAACAGCCAGTGTCCTCGATGCCGGTCGTCGGCCCGCGCGAAGTTCACGGCCACTGCGCACACAGCGTGCAGTTCTACGGTGCTGACGAGCGAAGCATCGCGGTTAGCGTAGGAAAGTACGTAGCTGAGGGGCTTCAGCGGGGGCAGGGCGTTCTGGTCATTGCCACCCCGGCTCACGCTGCGGCCTTTGTTCGCGAGCTTCAGTTGCTGGCAATCGATGCAGGCGCTGCAACTGACGAACAGCGGCTTATATTCCTAGATGCGGAGCAGACGCTAAGTAGCTTCGTGATCGACAGCCAGCCAGACGAGTTGCTGTTCCAGCAGACCATCAAGTCGGCATTACGCCGCTTGAAATGCCTGGACGGAATGGGCAAACGTGCTTACGGCGAAATGGTGGGTGTCCTCTGGGCTCGAAACGATATTTCCGCCGCGCTCCGGTTGGAAGAGCTTTGGAACGATTTGCTGCCCTCCACAGGGTTGGAACTGTTTTGTGGGTACCCCATTGACGTTTTCGGTGAGGACTTTCCGTCTCACGCCGTTGCCAGCGTGCTCAAGAGTCACACGCACGTGCTGCCTACGGGCGCAGATGGGGATCTGGAAAGGTCATTGCAACGCGCCATGCGCGATTTGGCGCCCCTGGACCTGAGGGCGCCCGTCATGCACAACTCACCAGTCGCAGGTGGGGTGGTCGTTCCGAAAGCCGAGACCATGATACTTGCGCTGAATAGCGGCATGCCCGAACATGCTTCTAACGTCCTGACTCGCGCGCGCCAGTATTATCAAACGGAAAAGCGCTTTCGAGCGCTCATCGAGAACAGCTCCGACGCCATTCTGGTGATGAATTCCGAGTGGGAGATTCTGTACGCCAGCCCGTCGACGAGTAGAGTGCTGGGGTATTCGTCCGATGAAATCACGGG
Source organism: uncultured Acidobacteriaceae bacterium (assembly GCA_963842195.1). Taxonomy (GTDB): domain Bacteria; phylum Acidobacteriota; class Terriglobia; order Bryobacterales; family Bryobacteraceae; genus Bog-105. The sequence goes on along the minus strand of CAWJFN010000007.1, from coordinate 399,911 downwards.
ACGTAACTGCCTCGATCTGCTTCATCCCGAGGATCGCGAAAACACCACCCGATCCGTCGCGGATGCCCGCGCCTGCGCGCGTCGGCCGATTCGCTTTGAAGTACGGGTGCGAAGAAGCGTGGGCTCATGGCGATGGGTGGAGAGCACGGTCATGGATCTCTCCGACGAACCTTCAATCGCGGGAATCGTCTGGAACTATCGCGATATTACGGAGCGGAAAACGGCGGAACAGGCGCTGCTCGAAAGCGAACGGCGGCTCGCCGTTCGCGAGCGATATTTGCAGGCCGTGCTCGACTCCATGCCGGAATGTGTCAAGGTCCTGGACAGAAGTGGTGAAGTGCTTGAGATGAACTCTGCCGGTCTGCGCATGCTGGAGGCGGATGCGCCTGAGCAGGTACTCGGGAGAAGTGTTTATTCGTTGATCGATGAATCAAGCAGGCCGGCTTTCCGATCGTTGAATGAAAGCATATTTGACGGCAGCCCAGGCGGTTCGCTCGAGTTTTCTGTGACCGGATTCAAGGGAGCGCATCGCACGTTCGAGACTCGTGTCGTGCCGCTGCACGACGAGGTGAATCGCGTAGTGGGTGCGTTATCGGCCACGCGCGACATCACAGAACGTAAGGCGGCCGAAGCGGCTTTGTGGCGAGCCAACCAGGAGCTGGAACAGTTTGCGTACGCGGCGGCGCACGATCTTCAGGAACCCATCCGGAACGTCATTTTGTACACCGAACTGCTGGCGCTCCGATACCGAGACAAGTTGGATACTCAGGCCAAGGAATTCATGGAGATCATGGCCGAGGGCGCCCACCGCATGCAGACCTTAGTGCAAGACCTGCTTGCGTTCGCCCGCTCCCTCGATAACCCAAGCGACGGCCCGCCTCAGACGGATGCCAACGATGTCCTCATAGAGGTGCTTGAAAATCTGCGAACCGCGGTGCAGGCGGCCGGAGCCGAGATCCGGTGCGTCGGCCTTCCGACCCTGCCTGTATTCCGGCTTCACCTGGTGCAGCTATTCCAGAACCTGATTGCGAACGCTCTGAAATACAAGAGCGAGCAAGCGCCGCGCGTGGAGATTTCAGCTGAGGAAAGGCCAGACGAGTTCGTGGTCAGCGTGCAGGATAACGGCATCGGAATCGCTCCCGAGCACCGGGAGCGCATTTTCGGAGTGTTCAAGCGGCTTCACGGGCGCAGCATCCCAGGCAATGGCATTGGTCTTGCCATCTGCCATCGAATCGTCTCCCACTATGGTGGCCGCATCTGGGTCGAGTCGCGGGAAGATTCGGGATCGACGTTCTTCTTCACACTGCCACGTGGAACGGCGGGTCCTTAGCTCAGCGTTCGCCCCACTTCAGCTTCTCCCGTAACACATCGAAGAAAAGCATTTTCGGTGGCCGAATCAAGCTGATTGTTTTTGAGGAGGAACGGCAGATCACGCGATCACCTTTCGACATGGGTTCCCCGACCTGGCCGTCGATGGTCAAAAACGTCCCATCCTCGCCGTGACTCAGAATCTGAATCACCGCGCTATCGGGCACAATTACAGGGCGATTGGTGAGCATGTGCGGACAGATCGGCGTAATGCAGACAGCTGCAACTGAAGGAAAGATCACCGGACCGCCGGCGGATAACGAATACGCAGTCGAACCGGTGGGCGTGGCGATAATGAGACCGTCCGCCTTGTAGGCTGCGACAAAGTGATTGTCAACGTGAGTATCGAGATCGATCATGCGCGCGAGCATCGACTTGGTGATGACGATGTCGTTTAGTGCCGAGTAACGCGCCACTGTCTCGCCCTGCCGTACCAGCTCGCAATCGAGCATCCGGCGCAATCCGATACGGTGCTCGCCGCGGAAAGCGCGCTCCAACTCGGGGTAGAGATCCTCGGCTGCAATCGCCGTAAGGAATCCGAGATGTCCGAGGTTGACGGCGAAGAGGGGAATGTCTCGGCCGCATACGGACCGGGCCGCCGCGAGTAGAGTGCCGTCGCCGCCGAGAACGATCATGAGATCAATTCCTTCTGGCAGATCATCCCGGGAAACTGACGTCGAGAGTCCTGCGTATTGCGCGGTTACTGAATCACAGCGGTATTGCACATTACGCTCAGCGAGCCATGAGAGAAGGCCGCGGACCATGTCTTGAGCTTGCGCGATGTTCGGCTTGGACACGATGCCGACGGTCGAGATTTTGCGATTGCGTTTGCGATCAGCCACGGCCAACTATGACTATAGCTGCACGGTCCTTCTAATCTCGCGGGGTGGACCGCCTGAGAACTGGCGCCACTCTTGACACCAACGGATTCTTGTGAAGGGCTGGGCAACGGCCCAATGGGGTATTTCCGAAACCAATCGTAAGGTTCGCTTTTATCGCCTGACGCCCGCCGGGCGCAAGCAGCTCGAAAGTGAAGTCTCGAGTTACGACCGCGTGACGCAAGCGATCCAGACCGTGTTACGAACCGCATAGAGGAGCAAACCGTGGGTGAACTTTGGCCTCGTGTCCCCTACCTGTTACATCAGCACCGCCTCGATCGGGAATTGGCCGATGACATGGAGTTCCATCGCGAGATGGCCGCGCGCGATGGCCGACACTTCGGTAACACCTTGCGTTTGCGCGAGGAGGCCCGCGACGCCTGGGGCTGGACCTGGATGGAACGACTATCTCAAGACCTTCGCTATGCGCTTCGAATTTTGCGCAAGTCGCCTGGGTTTACTGCGGCGGCGATCCTGATGCTCGCCGTCGGTATCGGCGTCAATGTCGCGGCATTCGGCTTCTTCGATCTGATGGTCCTGCGGCCCCTGAATGTTCGGGATCCTGCCACGCTGTTGCGCTTTCATCGCCGCGCACCGCAAGGCTATGCCTTCGCTCTGCCGTATCCGGAAATGGACTTTTTCCGCGAGCACACTAAAACGCTGTCGGCGGTATTGGCCCTGAATGCTACCAGGCTTGCGGCCGAAGGCGAGGACAAGCAGGTTAATGTCCATTTCGTGACGGCCAACTTCTTCAGCGAACTCGGCGGCGCGGTAAAGGCTCGGCAGAGCGCTGGATCCGGCTGAGGACGGCAGTCCGAATCACGAACCTGTCGTTGTTCTGAGTCAGGGATTCTGGCAGCGACATTTTGGTGGCAATGGCTCGGTAATTGGAAAAACAATACGTCTGAATAACAGGCCTGCGACCGTGATTGGCGTCGCATCGAGTCAGTTTGATGGCCTGAGTTTGGATTTCCCAGACCTCTGGGCGCCCATCGCTCAACAGCCGTATTTTGCAGCCGGCAGTCAGTTGCTGAGAGACTTCAGTGCCGGATCCGTGCAGATGTGGGGCCGGTTGCGCCCTGGACTGACTCCCCAAATCGCCGAGGAGGAACTGAGCTCGCTCGCGGCGCAACTGCGCAAGCAGCATCCGGCTGACATTTGGGAAAAGGAAAGCCTTCCGAGGGAGCCTGGCGGTTACGCCAAAAGCCTGATGATCGCAACCCGGAGTGGTTCCGGATCGGAAGGCCGGGAGCAAAAAATGTATCCGATTGCCGCTATGATCGGCGCGCTTTGTCTATTGATTCTGGCGGTGGCTTGCGGCAATGTAGGCAGTCTTCTGCTCGCGCGAGGCGTGGCCCAAGAGCGTGAAATCTCGATTCGCGTCTCTGTGGGCGCCGGCAGCAGCCGGCTGATTCGCCAGCTATTCACTGAGAGCGTTGTGCTGGCCGTGTTGGCAGCTTTGATCGGGATAGCGTTCGGCTACGTTGTTCTGCGAAGCCTGATGCTGTTGACCGATGCTCCTCGTTGGCTCAATGCGACGCCGGACTGGCGGGTAATTGCTTTTGCTGCGGGTGTTGGATTCGCGGCTGCGGTCCTGTTCGGGCTGACACCCGCATTTCAGATTGCTCGTCAACGGCATCGAGCAACCATCTTGCGTCAGTTCCTAGTCGGCGCGCAGGTTGCAGCGAGTTGCGTACTGCTGATTGTGGCGGGACTGCTTGGCCGGGCTCTCAACCACGCCACTTCCGCCGATCCGGGCTTTGAATATCAACACGTCGTCTCGATAGATCCGGCTTTAGCGACCCACGGCTATTCGCCGGTTCGGCCGCAGGCGTATCTGAATACGTTGGAAGGCCGCCTCCGTGCTTTGCCTGGAGTGCGCTCGGTGTCGCTGGCGTTAAGTCCACCGTTGGGTAATCGGCGCATTACGACAGGAATTGAAATCGATGGCCGCGTGGTGGAGATTCAGATCAATCATATCGATCCGACGTTTTTTGAAACGATGAAGATTCCGTTGCTGCGAGGCAGAAATTTGAAGCGCGATGAAAAGCAGGTAACCGTAATCAGCGAATCCCTCGCGCGCCGGTGGCCGGCGGGAGATGCTTTAGGAAAAGCGGTTTCGATGGGCTCGGATTATGTTGTCGTAGGGATTGCCGGCAGCGCACGCATGGTGGCTCTCGAGGATTCCGACAGCGTCGAGGCCTATGTTCCACTCGACCCTGCTGACTTGTCCTCGACTCCGGTGCTGGTGGCAACCTTGAATTCGCCGGAACGCCTGGCACGCTCCGCGGCATCACTGGCGAAAGGCATCGATCCGAATATTTCTCCAGATGTTCGGCTGTTAAAGGTCGAATACCGCCGTAAGCTCCAGAGCGCGGAATACAGCGCGCTGACGGTGAGTCTGCTCGGCTTTGTCTCGCTCCTGATTGCGTGCTTCGGAATTGTGGGTCTGGTTGCGTACGCTGTCTCCCAGCGCACGAAAGAGATCGGCATCCGTATGGCGCTCGGCGCAAAATCGGGGCACGTGTTGTCGATCGTTCTAGGGCGCTTATCGCGTCCGGTATTCGCGGGATTGCTGATCGGGATCGGCGGTGCCGCCGCATTGTCGCAGATTTTGCGGCAGGGACTCTACGGGATCAGCAATCTCGATCCCGCAGCGTATCATCGCGGTTGCCATTTTCCTTGTCGCAGTGGCGGTGGCTGCCGTGCTCCCTGCCAGACGCGCCCTGCGCGTGGATCCTATGCGTGCCCTTCGTTACGATTAGCTGGAACAAGAAGTTTCTCCCGTCGCCGCGCTTCAGAAGCGCCGATCCGGCGATCGGCGCGCAGGCTTCCATCCCGCCCCACAATGGGAAGTGTCGCTGTTCGCGGGCATATAATTTCGCCGATGGACACCTACGAATTACCCTTTGGCATCGAACGATCTCTGCTGCGGCTAGATGGCAACGATCCCTACCTCTGCCTTCACTTCGTGATCGTTTTCGTCCGGGACCAGGAAAGAAGTCTCCGTTTCTACGTTGACAATTTGGGGTTCCGTGTCGCTGTTGATCACACATTCGACGACGGTAGACGGTGGATCGAGGTAGCTCCTCCGGATGGAAACGCCCACATTGGTCTGGCGCCCATCGGGCCGGGCGCCAACATTGAGTCACTCATCAGCCAGGAAACCCGCGTCTGGTTCATTACCGAAGACGTCAAGCGCAAGTACGAGGAATGGCGAGCGCGCGGCGTTCACTTCCGTTTCGAGCCGCAAGTTCCTGCGTGGGGCGGCATCCACACGCGCTTTGAAGATCCCGATGGGAACTCTTTCGGCCTTGCAGGATTCGACGAGCTCACGCGCGGTGTGGAGGCCAAGCGCCGTGCGCTGGCTCAGAAGTATGAGGCCGAACGCCGCGCCGCCCAGGAAATTGAGATCGCCAGGCAAGTACAGGCTCGTCTTTTTCCCCAAGTGCATCCCGAGGTCAAGACACTCGAATACGCCGGGCTGTGCCTGCAGGCTCGTCAGGTGGGCGGAGACTACTTCGACTTCCTCGATCTCGGGAAGGAGCGCCTCGCGCTCGTGGTCGGAGACGTCTCAGGGAAAGGCATCGCCGCCGCTCTGCTGATGGCGAACTTGCAGGCGAACCTGCGCAGTCAAAGCGCTCTCGCGTTGACACAACCCGAAGTTTTTCTCGGCTCTGTCAACCAGCTCTTCTACACGAATACCGTCGAAAGCGCTTATGCCTCGCTGTTTTTCGCCGAGTACGACGCGGAATCGTGCCGCCTCCGCTATGCCAATTGCGGACATCTTTCCGGCCTTATTCTGCGCTCCGACAATGCCGTGTGCCGGCTCGACTCCACGACAACTCTAGTGGGTCTCTTTGAGGATTGGGAGTGCAAGTTCGCCGATTTCCAATTTGAGGCCGGAGACTTGCTCGCCCTTTACACCGATGGCGTTACCGAAGCAGTAAACGATCGGGGCGAGGAGTTCGGTGAAGAGAACCTGATTCAAAAACTGCGTCATTATCGCGATGAGTCCTGCCAGGATGCAGTAGAAGCTATTGCGAAGGAGGTGTGCGCGCTGAGCCCCGGCGAGCAGCACGACGATATCACCCTTATACTCGCCCGGTGCCGATCCCGGCTTTAGATTTCTAGCGGGGCAAAATTTCAACAGACCGCTTCCTACGGGCGCGGCTCACACGAGATATACGATGTTTCGAGCAGTTTACAGAGAGCGGCCATTCCAGGGATTGACGATTGTGAACCCACAATCTTCGAAATCATTAGCGTTCCGGGTAGCTAATGTCGCATTCCGAGATTGGCATACCGCCGCAATCAGTGCGTCAAACTGGGAGATTGGGCGCCCCATACGCGCTCGCGTGGCAACAATCTTGGGGTACACGAGCGCGGAGTTCGAATCGAACGGAAGAACACGCTCGGGAAACTCGTCCACAAACAATCGCTCGATAGCGGCGTGCAACCGGCTCCGCCGTTTCCCAGTTGGCAGCAACTCAACACCATACAGAATTTCCGCCTGGGTAATTGCCGTTGTAAACACCATCTGCGGATTCTGCTCCGCCAACCAGCGCAGCACGGCCTGCTCGGGCGCCGGCTTCAGAGCTTCTGAAAGGACGTTGGTATCCAGAACGATCATCAGCTCAATACCGGTGGATTTCTAACGGGCTGTCTCTCCGGTAACGAAAGTTCTACCCCCCCGAGCGGCTCAATGTGCCTGCGAATGGCCTGCGCGAGATTTTGCACCCGCGACTCTTCTGAAATCAGCACGCCTTTTAAGATCTCGCGCGCTTCCTCTTCCATCGAGCGTCCATGATGAGCCGCACGCACTCTTAACTTCGCCTTAACTCGTTCGTCGAGCTTACGGATCGTAATGCTAGCCACGCATCAATGATAGCAATGCAATCAGCATTCGCGACATTACTCCTGAGAGGTCGGCCTCGGGAATGGAACGCTGGTTGGCGTCTCAGCCACAATAAAGTATGGCTGTCGATATCGGTACCAGCCAGGACTCACCGCTCACCGATCTTCGTCGCCGCGGGCAGTTCCTGATCGCAACCTTGTTCTGGGCCGCCGCCGGCGGTCTGCTTGTGCTTTCGTGCAGCAGTGTGCTGGTCATCTATCATTACGCCATCTCTCTTGCCGAACGGGCTCGACTGGCTTTGGGGTTGGCTCCGCCGCACCATGGGCCAGACTGGTTCGTTTTGGTCGCGCTGAGTTCGGGGCCGTTGATCGGACTGCTTGCTCTGCTGCTGTTCATGCACTGGTACAGGCAGTTGTGGCTGCGCCGGGTGGCACTTGTTTGGCCCGCAGACGCCCGCCACCGGCATCAGCTTTCGAAATGGCGACCTGCACCCCTTCAGGCTACTGACTCGAAACGCGAAGAGCATTTGCGCTATCTCACGGTTCTGTTGCAATCCCCTGTCTGGTCAGATCGTAATTGCCCGAGACCTCCGGACGATTGTAAAGGGCGCGCAGAGTGGCTGCTGGAAGAACTGGAAAAGGACATCGCCGAACGCGCGCTGGCTACGGGCCTGACAGTTGGCATCAGCCAGAATCGATACGTCGACCTTTTCACCATTTTCGCGGCAGCTCTCGAATTGCAATTACACGTTCTCTCGCGGCTCGGAAAGCGCCCCTCAACTCACGCATGGCGGTTGTTGATTCAGCGCTGTGGGGCCAGCCTCTTCATTAACAGCTATCTCAACCGTCAGGATTCACTGGCATTGAATTTGATGATCAAAAAGGCTGGAATGGGGCTCAAGGCGACTGGCGACCTGATGGAGAACGCGGCCCAGCATCTATCAGAAAGCGACTTCGATTTAGACGAGGCGCTTAATCTGCAACACAACGGAATCCTGGGCATGGCGACGAAGGGCCTTGAGCTGGGAGCGACCATGGCTCTGACGGTTGGGCAGGTTGGGCTTCACATTCTGGGAACGCTGATTGAGTCGGTTGGAGATGAGCTCACGCAGGGCGCGCTGGCAGCCGGCATTCTCTACTATCACGGGATAGCTCTCGCCGCAGATACGCTCGCGGTCGACGCCGCACACCGCGCGAGTCCGGCCATGAATCGCAATTTTCGCGAGGGCGTTTGGAAAATGGGCGAAATCGCAGGATCCATCTTGCGCGACTTGGTGCGCCAGCGGCGTACAGCTTTTCGAGATCGCCGCAGCCAGATTATCCGGTCGCTACCCAGGAGCGCCTATGCTCGCATTCAGACTTTGTTCGGCCGCAGAACTCCGGCGTCGGCCTAAATAAATCGTCTCGCTGTTATCAATCCAACTCCGAAACCAAGGTCACAACGGATTTCGCTGGGATAGAGATGGCCGCATCAGGCGCAATCGGCGAATAGCGCTTCAGTTCATCGCCAACCAGATCCGAGGTGACGTGCGGCGTTATAGACCTCGGCCTTCTTTGCCCGGAAGGTGTGACAAATGCCAGAGTGACTTGACGCGAACCATCTCCCATGTTGATGTAGACGGTCACGACTCGTCGATTGCGGTCATCTTTAAAGGAAGAGGCCATGAGCCCACTGACGTCGTGATTCGCACCTTGCATTTCGACACGTTGCATACCGGGACGTACGAAGCGGCTGAAGTTGCCAAGAGCCCATAGAAGTCGGGCTGGATAAATTGTCTCGGGATCTCCCGGTTTCTGCCAGTCCGTATAGATCAAGCCGTCTTTGTAATCGACTGACGAAACAGCAGTCCACCATTGCCAAGCGGAGACGCCGCACAACGTTAAATCGAGGTGAATGACGCGAGCGACGTCCAGCGCGGTCTTCATCGTCAAATCGCGACCATCGCCGCCTTTGCCTTCGCTGCCGACCAAGACACAATATTCTGTTTGCCACAATTTCCAACTGGGGTACTGCTTCATCTTCCGCCCAAGCTGGATACGATCGTTCACCAGCGGTCCCCTCAGCAGATCGGAGCCGTAGCTGTGATAGCCGATGCGGCCCGAAAGGACTCCATTGACAGATCCGTCACTTAGGAACGCATCGATGTAGTTACCGTATTCCGCGCCCCACCTGGTAATTGCCTTCGCGTCGTCACGCCACATATCCGGCAAGGATCCGCTCTCGAGAGCGGCGATTTGCGTCGGCAATCCGCGGCGTTGCAGTTCAAGCGCGAGCGCCCGGATGATGCGCTTGATGTCGTCGTTCGAAGCGCGATTGCCTTCCTGCGAGTGCCCAGCCCAATCCCACTGCGGCTCGTTCACGGGACTAATGTAGTTGAAGGTGATTCGTTCGGCTTCGTTCAGGTTGAGATGAAAGTGCTCAAGAATATCGCCAAGATAGACGGCGTACGCGCGTTCAGCATCGGGCTTCAGATTTGTGGTGCCAGTGTTCGGATCACAGAAGGTCAGTCCGTTCCTCGTCAGACGTCCCGGCGGGCTATTTACGAATGCGAGAAACTGTTGCACGCCACGCAGCTTGGCTGCACTAAGAAACCATTGCTCGTTTTTCTGCCGCGCCCAATCGTACTCGCCGGGAGCGACCTCGAACGTTTCCGCTGTGCGCCACGGATTCGTGATCCTTGGATTGATTCCTCCACCGATGTTGAAACGCCAACACGGTAGTCCAATACCGCTTGTTTGGGAAAACAGCAGATCCGCAACACGGTTCCGATTGGGTAGCGACCACGCTCCGATCTTTTGCATGCTCCAGCAGTCGGAGGCGGCGAAGTTATCGATGATCTGGCGCTCTTCATGAAGCAGAACGGTATCGTTATCGGGCGATGCGCTGGCTGTCTTGGGAGACATAACAACAGCGCCGGCAAACGCAGCTTTAAGAGCCGAACGACGTGAACAGGCGGGTGTTAAGTCGAAGTGCATGCACGTTCTTGAACGAAATTGAATTTACCCGTTCAGATAGTAAACCATTCGCAACGACATTCACCCGGCAACGCAATAGATCCCCGCCCGATGGCACGGCCCGATCGGCGATGTCGACCGCCTGACACCCTGGAGGCGTAAATTACCTAATCAGCAGATTCAGAACATCCGGCCGGCATCACACAATGAGAGAGTGAAGACTTTCGCTCTCCTTTTAGTCTGCATTCCCGCATTCCCACAACTTCCTGCTCTACACGACATCCCGCTACTAGATTGCGCCGGGCTTCCGTGCGTAGATATGACGACGGGCGGCGGAAAGACGCTCCGGCTTGTGATCGATGTCGGCGAGAACAACGCCTATCTCGACGCGAAGGCGGCGCAAAGAATTGGCGTGCAAGTACAACCATTGGGCTCCGCCGATGGCAGCGCCTCGCCGGTGCAGCAAGGCACTGTGGCCGAGGCGCATTTAGGGGATGTGCCGTTCGGGGATTTTCCTTTCATGGTTCTAGACCTCACCCCCGACACGAGGGCGGACAAAAAGGTGATGGCGTTTCCGGCAGATGGCGCACTGACCTTTCGATCGTTTCGAGACCGAATTCTGCAGATTGATTTCGCTACGCGTACATTGCGCGTCTCCGAGCCGCAGAAGGATTCAATGCCGTGCCCGCACGCGTGCGCGGATCTGCTTATCAAGCGTTTCGGCCAATACGGCCCGCCGACACTCAGCACCGGGGGCTTCGAATTTGACGGACAGCCGCTCGATGCGCAATTAGATACACTTTTCACCGGGACCGTGCTGCTGTACCCTCATTCGCTCGCGAGGCTCGGTCTCGAAAAGCTCAAGAGCAAACACAAAACGTACTTTCCCTTTGTGCAGAACGGAGTCGAGCTGTCGGATACGGCGAGCGAGGACAAGATCACGTTTCGGGGTGTACCAGTTCTGAGCGGGGTGACGGTCTATCTTTGGCCCAAGGACTACGCCGTGCCCAAAGTGCAGTTCGACGCTATCATCGGGACCGGCCTGCTAACGCAGCAAACGGTGACGTTCGACTTCAAGGGAATGCATTTATGGATAGACGCGGGCGCAAACGCGACTTTCGATGGACACCGCTGAATCGCCCGCGGTCAACTCTGATGCAGGCACCCGTTACGTCGTGCTCAAAAGAGCCGGGGTTGCAAGCATTTGTGTCACGCCCGATTCGAGGAGAGCTTCCATGAACGCGGTGCTTGCGGTATACATGCAACCTGAACATCAGGTTATTGCTTCCAACGCGGCATCTCGAATCCACGCAGCTTCAGGAACATCTCGAAGTCGGCGAGTGGGGGGCACTCCTGACTTGCGTAGTAGCGGCGTGTTCCAGCTTCGGGCCGGACAGGCTGGTTGTTCTGGGTCTGAGCGGAGAGGATCATATTGGGTGGGAGATTCACCTTGGATGGGCCTATGCGTTCACACGCGGGCAGGATTTCGTTCAGCACAGCACGAGCGGCCGCGTAATCCCGGAGCTTTACGAGTACAGTAACGAGTTCGGATCCGAGGCGTAGCGAGACCATTTGATCCAACGTGGCGCAGTGCTTCGCGATGTTGTAAGAACGCTCAAGGACGGCCCGCGCGGCCAGATCGTCGCCTTCGCGCATCAACACGGTCCCGAGAAGAAAGAAGACGCGCAGAGTTTCATTGTGGGCGCGTCCGAGCGTCGCAGCAAAGCAGCCGCATATGGATTGCAGGAGAATGCGCGCGCGCGTCAGTTCGCCGGAGGCCACGAGTATCGTTGCGAGCAGCGATGATGCGAGTAAAGTCTCGGGATCGCTTGCGCCGCGCTGGTTTCGAAGCGTCTCGACGAGCGTGCGTTGCAGCGGTTCAGCCTCTTGCCATTCGCCGTTATTTAACAGAGTGGTGACAAGAACCGAGGCGTTCGCGAGCGTAGTGGAACAATCCTGGCCCGAAAGGCGTGCGCCCCGGCGGGCGAGCAGGTCCAGGAGCAAGGCCTTCGCGCTTCGGGCCTCTCCCATTCGGACCAGCGTCGCTGCGAGAGAGTCCATGTAAGTCAGAGTGGCTTCATTGTCCGGTCCGAGCACTCGCGCACTCGCTTCACAGATGCTATCCAGTAGCGCGCGTGCCGATGGAAGATCATTGTTACGGACAAGCGACTGTGCCTGAGTGAATTTGAGAACGAGCGTGTGCGGATGGTCCTCGCCCACGACATGACGGAAAACTAAAAGCGCCTGGTTATAGTTGAGCTGAGCCTCATCGGCGCATCCCGAGGCAGCGAGATGGTTTGCCAAATCGATGCGCGCTGACGCCGTACGCATATCGGATTCTCCGTAGTGGCGAGTGATGAGCTGCAGAATTTGCCGGGAGTGTTCGCGTGCCCCCGCTGCATCGTTTCTTGCGATACATGCCTGAGCGCGTATCCGAAGGGATAGCACCAGATCGTCAACGTCGCCGTGCAGGACTTTGCCACGAGTCAAGCCAGACCTGGCAAGCTTTGACACTGCGGATTGAAGTACCGACCCCAGTCGCACCATAGCTGACGGCTATAGAAGCACGTTGACGAGTGCCGACAGAGCGTCACCGGACTGCGGCTACCCGTCAATGTGAGGCTAGTTCGATCAGAATGGTTTCGCCCTCTTTGACGGTCTGCTGAACCGGCGTGCGGACGCTCGCGAGATTGCCCTGACGCTCGGGGGTGACGTCCACAGTTCGGCCTCTGAATATGATTCGCGCGGAGGCTGCGTGAGCGGGGGTACTGAAGGTGCGGAGTGCGAGCTGACCGTGATGTACAACGAGGTGCGTCGAGACGAGTTCCTGGGTCCGTTGCTGACTGAATGAGCCCCACCCGCTAGCTGCGGACCAGAAGCATTTAACAGCGGCATTGCCGGTCCGGGGCTCGATTGCAACCCGGTCGTCTCCGGCGTGGTAATGGAAACCGCTTATAGCGAGAAGTGCCGACCACGACGCCATGGCACGCGCGTAGTGATGTCCGTACTCGGCTTCGTCCCACGGATTCCGGCGCTGGCCATCATAGCGGGCGCGAACATCTGCGATGCACTGAACGCCCTCATTGACCATTCCCGCGAAGATCATGTGCGAGGCTGTCGAGTGTTCGAGGCCCGTGAAGACTTCGGCGAAGTATGGAAAGGGAATTGTGGGACGAGGTTTCGTTCCGTAATCGCAGACAAGAAGGGCGGACTCATCATTCAGGACAAAAGTGCGCTGGACGCAGGCGTGCGTGGCGACATTCTGTTTATGGTTGTAGCGGTAGATCGATTGCAGGGCCGATTGCATGTGTGAAGGATTCAGAAGATCGCCCAGCCCACAAATGTAGGCGAGATATTGCCCGACCAGTTGGTCTACGAGGCAACCCTCGCCGACCTGAAATTCCGGGTGCTCGGGATCGCCCGCTCCCATGTCCCCACGCAGAGATGGCGCGATCTGGCTGCTGCGATAAGGTACGATCTGCTGGACGTAGTATCCACCTTTGAAGAGATTGGCATCAATCCAGCTACGGCCGTTCTCGAAGAGATCGCGGCATTGCGATCCGAACGCAGTGTCCTTTACGGCGTCCGCCATTTCGGCGGCGGCACGAAGCGCTGCCAGATAGTAGACGCCGCACAGAGGGTTGGGTCCATAGAACTCCACGTCATACGTGTTGTGCTGCACGCCTTCGAGTACTCCGTCGCGATTGGCGTCCCACCCACCGGGGATCCATGCGAATTCGACGGCCTTCCTGATACGCGGCCAAAGGCTTTGCAGCCACGCCGTATCGCCGGAGAGGGCCCAATCAAGATACGCATGGACGATCTGTCCCATTTGTCCATCCGCGGCAGCCCAACCCCACCGGTCCTTACCTTCGGGCAGGAACTGCCGGAAGTGCATGGCGCCCGTGTCGTCCATGGAATCGAACGCGGATTGCCGCAGCGATCGCGCAAGGGTTGGAAACAGGTGCGCGGTTGCTGTTTCGTAGTTCCAGACGTGAGTGCAATTGCCGAACCCGAGCCCACCGTGATCTCCGGAGCCTTCAAAGCCATGGAAAGCGCCGTCAGCCGTTCGGAAACATGTGGTGCTGGCGAGCGTGGAGAGATTGGCTGAAGCGGCATCGAGGATCGCCGGCGGGACCGTGCTCTCGCGCAGTGTGGAGGCGAAGAGGTGCGTCTGGTGCTCGAGCTTTTCAAAATTGGCAGCAACGTACTCCGCCACCGCCCAAGCATCTTCAAAGCGAGTGGCGTACCAGTTTCCAATGACCGTATTTTCGAGCCCGGCGGCCGCGTCCCATCCGCAATGCGCAGGCGTGCGGTTCGGAAAGTGCCAGCAGAGAAGAAAATCGTAAGAAGCGGATTCGCCGGCTCGGATTGAGCGCTGAAGGCATAAGGAGCCGACAGCGTTGATGCGAGCCGCCTCGATTGGAAGCGCGCCGGCTGATGAGAATGCATCCCAAAACAGCAGCGGAGAATTCCACCAGCGTCCAGCGGGCCAGCCTCGTAGACTTGTCAACTTGCCGTCGCCGCCGTTAAGCACAGCCACAGAAAAGCTTCCATGAAGAGCGTCGGTGGAAGGCAAATGCGGATTGGACATGAAGAGGCCCGCGAGCTTGGGACGCTCACGGAATTCGTTTGGCGGCGGGTTGTGTGCGTCGGGATCGAATCTCGCGTTCGCTGGCTTAACAGGATTTTCGAACGACCACGCAATGGACACCTGCGCGGTCTCCGAGCCGGGATTGTCGACGCGATAACGAAGAATAGCTGCAGGCAGGCCGGAATCGTCCGGCTCGAGCGGGATAAAGGGTGAGAACGCTTCAAGTTGAACACGGACTGGAAGCGCGTCATCTAAGAAGTGAATATGTGCGAGAGGATATTCACCGATGAAGCGTGCGGCGGCGAGGCGCGGCAGGCCGGGAGCGTTGTGGGAACCGAGGCCCTCCTCGCCTTCATACGGGGGCAGAATTCGTGACTCGAGCACCCGGGCAACGGCAGGTGCGGAACCTGACTTGGCCCAAATCGCGGGAAACGCATATGCCAGACTATTGCCTCGGTCGGCGCGATTGAAAATCTGCCAATCGCGCAGTTCGCCGCGGCCGCCAAGGCCGAGACTGCCGGCTCCAATGCCCCCGAGCGGGAATGAAATCATCTTGAGCTGATCGCCGGTGAAGACGCGTGGATACTGGATCGCAGCGTGTGGCGAGTATGAGGCCGCGGCGGCTTCGACGTGGCGTGTTGCTGTTTGCTGTGGGGCTGCGTTGGCGGTGAGAGCTGCAGTTCCCAGCGCGGCGTGTCCTAAGAAATCGCGGCGGGATGATTTGCGTGGTCGGCGCATGCGAGCTGACCGTAACCTATCACGCTATGAATGCGGGCGCTCACGTTTGTAGCGGTTCGGAAATAGTAACCAGCAATAGGCTCTCTTCCTGCGCAACCAGGGCATGCGGCGAGGCGGGGTCCAAACCGATCAGGAGGCCTGGACGCAATTGCACGATGTCCTCTCCAGCTGAGAACCGAACATCGCCATTCAAGCAATGCACGGTGATGGCTCCGCGCGCCTGATGCTCGGGAATCTCCTCACCGGTCTTCAGATGCAGGAGAAGGCAGCGCAATCCGTTTGCACGCAGGATGGTGGTGGATCGAGGCGAGGACGAGAAGTCGGACAGGAGAGCATTCAAATCAAATTGATGCATTGGTTTCGGTCGTGGTAGCGAATGGCGAGAAGTTTGTAGCGTAATCGAAGTAATCGACGCGCTCTGCGCGTTTGAGTGCATTCACAACCGCGTAAGTTGCCGGCGTCATTACTGTTTCGTAGATAACTTTGATCAGGTAGCCTGCGACAATCAGCTTCCATATTACGGAGACCGGATGATCCGGGTCGCCGTAAAATGCGGCAAACATCACCACCGTAGTGTCAACGGCCTGCCCGACAATCGTAGATCCGATCGTTCGCGTCCAAAGATACCTGCCCTTTGTGATTAACTTCAGCTTCGCCAGCGTATACGAGTTTGCGAACTCACCGCACCAGTAAGCCAGCAGGCTGGAACCCACGATGCGTCCGACGGGCCGGAAAATGGTCGAAAACGCCACCTGATTGGTATATTCGGGTGCTGCAGGAATGATTACGGCGATATAAGTTAGCGCGAACAGGATGAATGCGGCGAAGAATCCGTACCAGATCGCCCGGCGCGATGCCGCATAACCGTAGACTTCCGTGAAGATGTCGCCAAAGATGTAGGTGACGGGGAAGAGAACCTGCGCGCAGCTTACCCGCAGGCTGCCGATCGCAAAGAACTTGGCCGCAATCACGTTTGATACCACCAGGACGACGACAAACAAGGTAATGAAGGAGTCGAGATATTTGTAGCGGTGATCGCTTTGAAACAGGGCCGCGATGCCCTGCCGTGTCTGTTTCGCTTCCGAGGTTTGCTCCATCAAAATGCCAGGACCGCCATTCTATCTCTTGAGCTCATTATCAGAAATCGATAGGTCGTGATCCACCCGGAAGTGGTTGATAGCTCTCTCGTTATAATCAGATGGTGTTGCGCCTATCCGCAGTGCTGTTGACCGTGCTGCTTACATTTTCAGCCTGCGCCGACAGGATGCGAAACAAAGATCAAGTGCAGGCGGCGATCGTGGAGCGGCTGCAGACGCGATCCGGATTAGACCTCAACACAATTGACATTACAACCACCTCTGTGAACTTCGACAAGAACAAAGCGTTCGCGACCGTCGCCTTTCACCCCAAGGGCGATTCCAACGTGAATAGCGGAATGATTATGAAATACACGCTCGAGGATCGAGATGGCAAATGGGTGGTTGTGAGCGTGAACGATTCGCAGGGGCATGGCATCGGCGGGAGGTCCGCTACGAGCTCCGGACAGCTTCCTCCGGGTCATCCAAGTCTCGATCAGATGCCGCAGAGCAGTTCAACGCAATTGCCTCCTGGACATCCGGCACTGAATAGCGCCTCTCAAAACGAGGCTGTGGACCGGGGCGGTAGAGATGGCCAGGGGAGTCACGGGCGAGCCCAATGAAAACAGTTGCGGTTTTGGGAGGGGGACCGGCAGGCTCTTCCGCTGCAGAGAGGTTGGCCCGGGCCGGGTTGCGGACCATCGTCATCGACGAGAAGCTGGCATGGGAAAAGCCCTGCGGTGGAGGGCTGACCTACAAGGCATATTCGCAATACCCGTATCTGATCGACAACGACACGCCGAAGAGACTTGTTAGCGACGCATTGCTTGCCGCGCCCAAAGCAGGCACCCATCGAATGGCTCTGACACAGCCACTGGTCATCTACTCGCGTACCGACCTCAATGGCATGCTGTTGAAACGAGCTGAGGCCGCGGGGGCGGAAATCGAGAAGTCGCGTGTGCTTGGCCTGGATCGCACATCGAGCGGCTGGGAGGTTCGCACACGGAAGGGCAAAATCGACGCCGATTTCTGTGTCGTTGCGACCGGGGCTCGCAATCCGCTGCGCGATGTAGGCACGCAGTACACGGCGCAGGACACGATGTACGCACTCGGGTACTGGGTTCCAACGGATCAGGCACACATCGACATTCAATTTCTTCCTAAGCTCGAAGGCTACATCTGGGTGTTTCCCCGGGCCGGCCATTTGTCCGTAGGCATTTGCGGCAAGGGCGAATCGGCACAGTGCCTGCGCGTTCGCCTGGAGCGCTACATGGACGAGAAAGGGATCTCGCGCAAGGATGCCAAGTTTTACGGCCACATGCTGCCAGCGCTTGAATATCGCGGCTGGCGCAATAATCGCGTCGCTGGAAATGGCTGGATAGCCGTCGGCGATGCCGGCGGCCTGGTCGATCCCATCACCGGAGAAGGTCTTTATTACGCCGTCCGTTCGGGTGATTTGGCGAGCCAGGTAGTGTTAGCCGATCAAGAGCCCGAGAAGAGAATCGAACATTACCGGCAGCTGATTGCGCGCGATTTCGGAATGGACCTCACCTATGGCGCCGGTCTTGCCAAACGCCTGTTCTGCGGTGCGATTTTTTTCGGCGCAGTTCCAAGCCGGATGGTAGCGTTTATGAAACGCAGCCCCCGTTTTTGTGAGATCATTCAAGATCTCTTCGCAGGCACTCAGCCTTATCTTGAACTGAAGAATCGATTGCTTCGGAACGTCAACACCACTCTGCATGAGATTCTGATGAGCTTTCTTTTTCGCAAACTTATCCTTGGCGAAACGCGCGTATGAACTCAGCGCGGTCTGAGGCGCTTTTTGCCCGGGCCCAGCAATGCATTCCGGGTGGCGTGAACTCCCCCGTTCGAGCCTTTCGCGGGGTCGGTGGAACGCCTCCGTTCATTGCGCGCGGCGAAGGCTCCCACATTTTCGATGTAGATGGCAATGAATATGTCGATTATGTCGGCTCCTGGGGTCCGCTGCTGCTGGGTCATCGCGCCAAGCCTGTGATTGATGCGATCGCGGCGGCGTTGGAACTTGGAACGAGTTTTGGCGCGCCTACGGCGCGTGAAGTCGAGCTCGCCGAGCTGATCATCGACGCCGTACCCTCGATCGAAATGGTGCGGCTGGTCAGTTCCGGCACGGAAGCGTGCATGAGTGCATTGCGGCTGGCGCGCGGCTACACGGGGCGCGATCTTACAGTAAAGTGCGAAGGTTGTTATCACGGACACGTTGACTCGCTGCTTGTAAAGGCAGGTTCCGGTGTCGCTACGCTGAGTCTTCCCGATACCGCCGGTGTCCCTGCCGCGTTTTCAGAGACCACGATCACGATCCCGTACAACGATCTAGACCGCGCCGAGTCCGTATTTCGCGAGATGGGTGACCGTATCGCGGCGCTTATTATCGAACCAGTGGCGGGAAACATGGGATGCGTTCCGCCGCTGCCGGGTTATCTCGAAGGTCTGCGCCGAATCACCCTAAATCATGGCGCGTTACTTATCTTTGATGAAGTGATGACGGGATTTCGCCTGGCTCGCGGAGGCGCTCAACAGCTCTACGGGATTCAGCCGGATATTACGACACTGGGCAAAATCGTCGGCGGCGGTCTGCCCATGGCCGCCTATGGTGGTCGCGCTGACATCATGAACAAGATTGCGCCCGTTGGACCTGTCTACCAAGCGGGCACTCTGTCCGGCAATCCGTTGGCCGTGAGCGCAGGAATCGCGATGCTGCAGCACATTGAAAGTCATCCGGAAATTTATTCCGAGATGGAGCGTTCGGTTGAGGAGCTCACGGCGCGCGTACCGGACTGCGTACGTGTGAATCGCGCTGGATCGATGTTCACCATCTTCTTTCAGACGGATTCTGTCCGGAACTTCGAGGAGGCGAAGCGCTCGGACACGGCGCAGTTCGCCCGGTTTTTTCATCACATGCTGCAGAGTGGTGTCTATCTGCCTCCGTCGCAGTTTGAAGCCGCATTTCTGTCAGGGGCGCATACGCCTGCCGACATAATGTATACGGCGAATACGATCGCGACTTTTTTCGAAGAACATGGCGGATAGACGCCGGCGCGTTCTCGTTACGGGGTCGGCCAAACGCATCGGCCGGGTGATTGCGATCGAGCTTTTTAAGCGCGGCTTCGATGTTGCGATCCACTGCAACACCTCCCGCGCAGAGGCCGAAGGGGTCGCGCGTGAGTGCGGCGGCGCACCTTTGTTTCAAGCCGATCTTGCGCAGGTGACGGAAATCCGGCGATTGTTTGCTGACATACGCGAACAGTTTGGGTTACTTGATTGCCTGGTGAACAACGCGGCGCGCTTTACCCGCTTCGAACCGCTGGACATCACTGAGGCCGATTGGGACTTCATTCACTCGGTGAATCTCAAGGCCACCTTTTTCTGTTGTCAGGAGGGTGCGAGACAAATGCAGGAACTCGGCGCGGGCCGCATCGTTAATATCAGTTCCCTGGGAGGCGTCCGCCCCTGGGCCGATCATGTTCATTACTGCGCATCCAAAGCGGGCGTAATTATGCTGACGAGAGCTTTGGCCAAGGCACTGGCTCCGCAGATTACGGTGAACTCGGTTGCTCCGGGCGTAATCCCGTTCGATGATGTCGATGCACCCACTCAAAAGATGATCGAAGCGACTCCGGTGAAGCGAGCCGGGCGGCCGGAGGAGATCGCCGACGCGGTGCATTACTTTCTCACGGGTCCGGATTTCATTACTGGCCAGACGCTTGTGGTGGACGGTGGGCTGAATGAGCGGTAGCCGGGCGCTTGCGTTGCCGATATCAATCAAGAAAAATCAGAATCGCAGGCGTGCCCACGGCAGTGTACTGCCCCGTAAACGCAAGCTCACCGTTTGTCCGATTCACACGGAACGTGGTAACGGCATCGCTGCGTTGATTGCAACAGTATAAGAAATTTCCCGTTGGATCGATGGTGAAACTGCGGGGATAATCGCCGCGTGTCCAAGTCTCGCCAGCGATCTTGAGCCTGCCGGATTGATCGATGGAGAAACAGGCAATACTGTCGTGCAAACGATTGCCGGCATAAAGAAATCGGCCATCAGGCGAGATGCGAATTTCGGACGTAAAATTTGTCCCGGCGAAACCGGATGGCAACGTCGACACACTCTGCTTTCGCGTCAGCTGTCCTGAGGCGTAATCGAACAAGACGATCGTGGATGCTTCCTCCTGCAGCGAATAGAACCATCGGCCATTTGGATGAAAGGCGAAATGACGAGGTCCATCGCCGGCCGGCACGGATACCGACGCGGGCGTATTCGCAGTGAGTTTGCCGGTACGGATGTCGAATTTCCAAATGTGGATTTCATCCAGGCCGAGATCCGCGCCCAGAACAAACTTGCCCGACGGGTCGGATTGGATCATGTGACCGTGCGGGCGATCATGCCCACTGATTGCAAAACTGCCCGCCGGCGCGCTGGCCGCCATCTGCGGACCGGCGTTGCCCGGATCGCGCTTGACATCCGTAGCAGATCCGAGCTCTCCGTTCGCATGCACCGGCAGAACGGCGAAACTGCCGCCGGCATAGTTCGCGACGAACACATACCGTCCGGATGGATGAACACTGAGATGCGCAGGCCCCGCACCCTGCGAACTGACGATGTTGATCTTACTCAGGCGGCCTGACAGGTTGTCGACCGAATAGGCGGTCACGGCGCCGGAATTAGCGCCCTGATAATTTGCGATCTCGTTTGCGGCGTAGAGGTATTTTCGGGACGGATGGACGGCAAGCCAGGACGGATTCAAACCATCTTCAAACAGCTCACGCTTTTTGAGGGCTCCGCTTGAGGGATCGATTTCACATAGATAAATTCCATGCCCGTTGCCCTTGCTTCCCTCAGGACCCTGCGGTGAACTGTACGTGCCAATGTAAGCGCGAAGTTCGCGCTTGGCGCGTTCGGTGTCGGATTGCCCGGCGTACGCCGATACGCGCCAGCACGCGCCAACAGCCGTGCTGCCGGCAATGAACCGGCGCCGCGATACGTCATGCAGATGGGTGTGTTCGAATTGCATGAATCCTTTATGAAAACGAGCTCGCAACTTCGTGTATCACCTCGCGCGGATCCTTATCGTCCCGTATGCCCGTGAACGTTGAGTGCCGCAAGTGATTAGCGGCCGTCCAGTCGGTGAACTCCACCTGTACCACCAGCTTCGGTTTCACCCATTTGTACTTCTTCATGGCTTCGGCCGTGAGTGCTTCGCCTCTGCGGGCGTTTTTCTGTTCGGGTAGATTCGCGAAGGGACATGTCGCGGTCTCAATCTTCTTCAGGCGAGCATAGATCTGCTGCTTCGCCTCTGTCGTGAATCCGTTTTTCAACTTGGCGATAAAAATCAGGCGATCACCTTCGTAATAGCCGATCGCAAGGTTATCAAACGGACTGTTTCCACCTGGCTTGTAACCGCCGACGACAAGTTCCTGTCCTTGATTCGTTTTGAATTTAATCCAATTTCCACTGCGCTCACCCGATTCGTAACGGCTGGCTAGGCGCTTGGCCACGATCCCCTCGAGTCCCTGCTGCCGTACCGCGGCAACGATGGCATGCGGCGCAGCTTGCAGGATTGCCGACAGTCGAATTAAGTCGGGAGTGGTGCTGAGAACGTGCTCAAGCAGTTGCCGCCGCACGCGCAGCGGCAGCGCTCTGATGTCCCGGTTGCGATATGCCAGAAGATCGAAGGCGTAGTAGACCAGATTGTCGCTCCCCGGCTTGTAATGCTGGAGGAGATTGAATGACGGCATGCCCGACGCGTCCAGCGCCACAATTTCGCCATCCATGATGATGCCGTTCTCGAGCTGCGCCGCCGATTCCGGCAGGAGCGTGAATTTGTTATTCAGCAGGTTGTTGCGCCGCGAGAGAAGACGCGTGTGTCCCTGGTCTTTTATGAGCAGCGCCCGATAGCCATCCAGCTTAACTTCGTATTGCCAACCATCTCCTTCGGGCAACGTGGAAACGAGTTGGGCTCGCATGGGATCGACAAAATCCAAGGCGCTTTTGGGCAACTCATCGAGATCGAGTCCCGGGACCGGTGTGCGGTTACTGTGCCACTGTGCGTCGTCCGCCGCGGCGATCTGCTCCATGCCTCTGCCGCTGAGCGCCGACGTATTTTCCCGCCTGGAGGACAGGGGTTTCATCGCGGATCCGATTTTTGTAAGCGACCATCTGTTCCCCTCTTTCACCGAACGATCCTTGGTCAGACGCCATTCGCCGTTCAGCTTTTTGCCATCGAGAAAGATATCCAGCGTGCCTTTGTAGTAATTGCCTTCGATAATTTCATACGTTCCGATATCCCAAACCATCACGGTGCCGCCGCCGTACTGTCCCTTGGGAATGTTGCCTTCAAATTGCAAATACTCGACCGGATGATCTTCAGTAGCCATCGCCAGGCGTTTTTCATCCAATGCATAAGGAACACCCTTCGGTACCGCCCAGGATTTCAAAACATCGTGCATCTCAAGCCGAAAATCATAGTGAAGGTGACTCGCCGCGTGCTTCTGCACTACGAACCGTCTTCGCCCGCCTTGCTTGCTCGCACGCGGAATGCTCGATTTCTTGGCGCTCGGCGGTTTTGCAACGGGCGCCGTGGCGGTAACTGCTTCCTGCCCGATCGATTCCGGTAAACGCTGCGTACACGTCAGTACATCTGTGAACAGGTCTCCGGTGTGCTGCACCCGTTCGAGGGCCGCTGCGGGATCGAAATATAAGGTCCGTTTGTCATGGGAGTCATATGCCGATTGCAACTCGTCCCAGGTCACCGGCAGCGATACAAATGGCGTTCCCAGCTTCGCTCGCAGTGAATAAACTCCGATCGTTGTCTTGAAATCTGAATTCTGGCTCCAGTCGATAAAGACCTTTTTCGCTCGTTCGCTCTTTGCCATCTCGGCGACGATTAGCTTGGGATACTGCTTAGCCATCAATTCGGCCAGTGCTCGCGCAAAGGGTAACGCTACGCGATAGGTCACGAGGGAGTTCAACGGCACATACAACTGAACGCCTTTCGATCCAGAGACTTTGGGGAAGCATTGCAGTCCCAGGCGTTCGAGCACGCCTCTGACTAGAAACGCGACTTCCACGCAGGTCAGAATGTCCGAGCCTTCACCGGGGTCAAGGTCGAAAACAACAGAGGTAGGTTGCTGGAGCTCAGGCGCCCGGTGCAGGAAGGGATGGAGCTCCAGACTCGCAGCATTGGCGCACCATACCAGGGTGGCGACGTCGTTGATGAGAATGTACCGGATGTCTTTCCCACCCGCCCGGCGCGGCACGGGATAGGTCTGGATCCACGCCGGCGTGAATCCTGGAGCATCCTTCTCGTAAAAGGCTTCACCGCGAACCCCGTCCGGAAAACGTTTCAGAGTGACTGGGCGGTCCTTGAAATATGGCAGCAAGTATGGTGAGACGCGGATGTAATAGTCGATCACCTGGCCTTTTGTGAATCCACTTTCGGGATACAAAACCTTATCGAGGTTCGAAACTGTTAGCTTGCGGCCCTCGATTTCCAATTCCTGCTTTGCTGTCTTTTTGGCGCCCGCCATTTCGGTCTCATTCTGAAGACGTCCTTAGATCGCGCTGCGCTACACTCATCGGCGTGAAATCGACGCTGCTGTTTTTCGTTGTCGTGACTTCGTCCCTATTGTTCGGAGCAGATACAAAGCCGACTGTGGTAGATGCTCAGGCGTTCATGGACAAGGCGGAGACCGAACTCCTGAATTTGGCGAATGAGGCTCAACGTGCCGCCTGGGTAGAGGAGACTTTCATCACCGGCGACACGGAAGAGATTTCCGCCAAAGCCAATGAACGAGTGATCGCGCGCACGACGGAACTGGTCAACGAAGCCAAACGCTTTGACGGCCTCGACGTCCCGCCTGAACTGCGGCGCAAATTCAAGCTGATGAAGCTCAGCCTCACCCTGCCGGCGCCGAGCGATCCAAAACTGCGCAGCGAACTCACCGGGATCGCAAGCTGGCTCGAAGGCGCGTACGGTAGCGGCAAATATTGTCCCGGCGAAGACGTGTCGAAGTGCCTGGGCATCGACGATTTGGATGTGCAAATGGCGCAGAGCCGAGACCCGAAGCAACTCGAGGCGATCTGGACCGGCTGGCATAAAATCGGCGCGCCGATGCGAGACAAATATGCGCGTTTTGTTGAGCTGTCGAATCAAGGTGCGCGCGAGCTCGGTTTTGCCGATACGGGAGCCATGTGGCGATCGAATTACGACATGACACCAGAGCAGTTCTCGGCCGATCTCGAACGGCTTTGGCAGCAGGTGAAGCCGCTGTATCTTCAGTTGCACGCGTATGTGAGGCGGCGTTTGATCGAAAAATACGGCGCAGTCGCTGATCGCGCGGATGGAATGATTCCTGCCGATCTCCTCGGCAATATGTGGGCGCAAGAGTGGGGAAACATTTACGACATCGTGACGCCACCCTCCGCGCCGACGGCGTACGACGTCGCCAAAGCACTTCAGACGAAGAACACGGACGCTAAACAGATGGTGTCCTACGGCGAGAATTTCTTCAAATCGCTCGGGTTTCAGAGCTTGCCCGAGACTTTTTGGCAACGCTCCCAATTGACGCGTCCACGCGATCGGGACGTGGTTTGTCACGCCAGCGCCTGGGACATAGATTCGGACCAGGACGTGCGGCTGAAGGTGTGCATCCACATAACTGCCGATGATTTCATTACGGTTCACCATGAACTGGGGCACGTCTACTACGATCTGGCTTACAGGCATCAGCCACCGCTGTTCCGCGCGGGCGCCAACGACGGTTTCCATGAGGCGATCGGTGATTCGATTGCGCTCTCTATCACCCCCGATTATTTGAAAAAGATCGGATTGATCACTGAACTGCCGCCGGCATCAGCTGATATTCCGCTGCTGCTCCGTACGGCTCTGGACAAGATCGCGTTTCTGCCGTTCGGACTGCTGATCGATAAATGGCGCTGGGAGGTATTCTCCGGGCAGGTGAAGCCGGCCGACTATAACAAAGCATGGTGGAAGCTTCGGGAAGAATACCAGGGAGTTGCGCCGCCAGCCGAGCGCACCGAAGCCGATTTCGATCCTGGGGCGAAATATCACATTCCCGACAACACGCCCTATGCGCGCTACTTTCTGGCGCGCATTTATCAGTTTCAGTTCTATCGCGGCATGTGCCAGGCGGCGGGATATTCCGGGCGTCTGAATCGCTGCTCCGTGTATGACTCGAAAGCCGCAGGAACGAAGCTGAACGCGATGCTTTCGTTGGGAAGTTCGAAGCCCTGGCCCGAGGCGATGAAGGTTTTGACCGGCGAAGAAAAAGCGGATGCCTCCGCCATCATCGATTACTTCCAGCCGCTGATCGAGTGGTTAAAGCAACAGAACGCGGGGCAGAAGCTGGAATGGACCGTGGCGCGCTAGAGTCAATGCTCACGAGATGAGGCTCACAACTCAGCTCGCACAGCGATAAACTACCGGGTAGCCCTCTTCAGGACACCCCTATGATTCAACTGAAGGTCAACGGCACCGCCCGGCAGTACGACGGCGATCCCGAAATGCCTCTGCTCTGGTACCTGCGCGATGAATTACAGCTCACCGGATCGAAATTCGGATGCGGCATGGGTATTTGCGGCGCCTGCACGGTTCACGTCAACGGCGAGGCCGCGCGCAGTTGCCTCACTCCCATGAATGCGGCAGCGGGCAAGGATATTACCACCATCGAAGGACTCAGCGCACAAGGCGATCATCTGGTGCAGCGCGCCTGGGAGCAGGCGAACGTGCCGCAGTGCGGTTACTGCCAGAGCGGGCAGATCATGCAGGCGGCGGCGTTGCTGAAGCAAAAGCCGAAAGCTACCGATCGAGAGATCGAAGATGCGATGGCCGGCAATATCTGCCGCTGCGGTACGTATCAGCGGATCCGTCAAGCGATCAAGATTGCGTCGGGCCAGATCAAGATGGACGAGGAGGTGAAGGCATGAGCCGCATTCAACTCCTGAGTAATCGCCGCGATTTCTTGAGCAGTGTCTTTTCCGCGGGAGCTCTGATCTTCGGCGCGCGTTTCGTTCCTCTGGATGCTGCCGAGCCCAGCAGTGACGATGTCTCGAAAGCCGCCTGGAATCCGAGCGTGTTCGTCGGTATCAACGCCGATGGTTCTGTTTTGATCGTTGCTCATCGGTCTGAGATGGGTACCGGAATCCGAACTTCGTTGCCGATGGTGCTCGCCGACGAGCTCGAAGCCGATTGGAGTCGAGTCCGGGTACTGCAGGGACTTGGGGATAAGCGGTACGGTTCTCAGGACACAGACGGCTCGCAATCGATTCGTGATTTCTACGAAACCATGCGCGAGGTCGGCGCAACCGCGCGAACCATGCTGCAGCAGGCTGCAGCGACGCAATGGAATGTGGCGGTCTCCGATTGCCGGGCCCAGAACCATGTGGTGCAGCATGCAGCGAGCGGACGCAAGCTTGGTTATGGTGAACTCGCCGCTGCCGCGTCGAAGCTGCCGATGCCCCGCAAAGGCGAGGTCCAACTCAAAAAGCCGTCCGAGTTCCGCTATATCGGCAAGGGTGTGCCGAGCGTCGATCTGAAAGACATCTGTACCGGTCACGCTGTGTATGGATACGATGCACATGTTCCCGGGATGCTCTACGCGTCCATTGAACGGTCGCCTGTACTCGGCGGCAAGCTGAAGGGCTACGACGATTCCGCAGCGCGTGCCGTCAAGGGCGTGCAGCAGACCATAGTTGTGGAGCAGGCGCAGCCGCCTTACGGATTTCAGGCGCTTGGCGGTGTTGCCGTGATCGCAAATAACACCTGGGCCGCGGATCAGGGACGCAAAAAACTGAAAGTGGAATGGGAATCGGGACCAAACGCGATCTTTTCAACCGAGACTTATAAGCGTTCATTGATAGAAACCGTCAGCAAGCCGCAGCAGGTTTGCCGCAATGTCGGCGACGTCGAGAAGGGCTTCGGCGAAGCCGCAAAAATTGTGGAAGCGACTTACTACACACCGCTGCTCGCGCACACGCCGATGGAGCCGCCCGCCGCGCTCGCGCATTATCGCGAGGGCAAAGTGGAGACATGGACCGCGACGCAAGACCCGCAGCAGGTCCAGCAGACTGTATCTCAAGCGCTGGGCATCAAGCCGGAAGACGTTATCTGTCATGTAACTCTTCTCGGAGGTGCATTCGGCCGGAAATCAAAGCCCGACTATGTGGCGGAAGCAGCGATTCTTTCAAAGAAGGTCGGCAAGCCGGTCAAGGTCGCCTGGACGCGCGAGGAAGATGTTCGTTTCGACTACTATCACTCTACTTCCGCCATGTACTTCAAGGCCGGCCTTAATGCAAATGGCAAACCGGTCTCGTGGCTGATGCGCACGGCTTTTCCACCTATTGGCTCTACGTTCGACCAAAAGGAGCAATACGGCGGCGTAGGCGAATTGTCCATGGGCGTGATCGATACGCCATTTGACATCCCGAACCTTCGCTGTGAAAACGGACCAGCGCAGGCGCATGTGCGCATTGGTTGGCTGCGCTCTGTTGCGAACGTGTATCATGCGTTCGGGGTCCAATCCTTCATCGATGAGCTGGCGCATGAAGCAAACCAGGACCCGGTCGAGTACTGGCTGGCCGCCCTGGGCTCTTCTCGGAAGATTGAATTTGAGGGCCAGAGCGCGAAGTATTCGAACTACGGTAAATCGCTGAATGACTATCCGGTAGATACCGGCCGCTTGCGGCGTGTGGTCGAACTGGCCGCGGATCGTTCTTCGTGGGCGAACAAACGATCCGCGAAGCGAGCTGTTGGCTTTGCCGCGCATCGCAGCTTTCTCACCTATGTAGCGACTGTTATCGAAATCGAAGTAAGTTCAGAAGGCAAAATCCGCATTCCGCGCGTTGACATCGCAGTTGACTGCGGCCCGGTGATCAATCCCGACCGCGTCAAAGCGCAATTCGAAGGGGCCGCGGTATTTGGTACGAGTATCGCGCTTATGGGCGAAATCACGGCCGCGGATGGCCGCATTGAGCAGGGCAATTTCAATAATGCCCCTGTCGCACGCATCAACGAGTCGCCTATCGAAACGCATATCCATCTGGTGGGAGATGAAAGTGCGTTGCCGACCGGTTGTGGCGAGCCGGGTGTTCCGCCTGTCTCCCCGGCTATTTACAATGCGGTGTTTGCTGCTACCGGGAAGCGCTTCCGCGAACTCCCGCTACGCAAACAGAAGCTGGTGTGAGCAGCAAACAAGGTTCAGCTACTTACTCAATCGCTTGAAATACTCCGCCACGGCATCCCGATACTTTTCAGGCGCTTGTTCCGGAGCTCCGATGCGAGCTGCCTGCGTCTGTTCGCCGGCCCGGCGCGCCAGTTCGGCTTCAAGTTTCTCCAGGCTCCTCGCAGCATCTTGATTGATGCGGGCGTCGAGAAGTCCTGCCTGTCCGTTCATGTGCCTGAGGTAGCCGAGCGCATTATCGACATAGGTTCCAAACTCACGGTCGTTGCTGAATTCACGTCGAAGACGCCGGAGATCGTCGGCCGTTTCCTGCGATGAGCCCCCGCCGATCGAGGGTGTGTCGCCACCCTGATTGCCGGTATTCTGCCGTCCCCCTTGCAACTGTTCGCGCAAGCTGCGTACTTCGGCCAATGCACGCTGTAGCGAATCATCGTTGGAACTGCCTGATTGATTTCCGGTCTGCTGTAAAGCCTGTTCAGACTGCTGCAGCTGCTCGCGTAGCTGCTGCATTCCCGCAGTAACGCTATCCTGCACCGGCCACGTTTCCGCGCCGTAGCCTTGCCGCATCCAATCGGCGCCCTTCTGCGCACGGACCGCCAGGTCCTGCTGTTCGGCATCCGACAGGGCTTTCCGAAGCTTCCTCGCCGCATCAGCCTGTTCGCTTCCGAGTGCGCCCACCTGTTCCTGCATCTGCTTCTCTAGCTGTTCGATTTCCTTTGCAACCGATTCACCTTTGTTTGCGAGATCGCGTTCTTGTGGTGTGGTCGGTCTGCTCGGCATCGAATAGAACCGGCGCCTGTATCCTCCGTACCCGAGATCCGGACCTTGCATCTCCGGCATCTCGGCCGCCCCATTCTGATTGCGCCGCGCGGTGTCGATACCCTGGGCTCCGTACATCTGCTTGATCTTGTCCGCCAGGTCTTTCTGGGTTCGTGCCAGCTCATCCGCCTTACGCCTCAGATCGCCGACGGAGCTTCCAGCTTCCTGATGCAGCATATTTCTTAGGCGATTCTCGGCTTCCGCAAGCTGCTGCGCCGCATGTTCTTGCGCCGTGCGATCTTGCTGGCTGGTTGCTTTCCGCATTTCGTCCATCGCTCTCTGGAGCGAATTTGCGGTCTGTTGCATGGCGCTCGACTGCGCTTGCCCCGGTGTTTGTCCCTGCTGCGCTCTGGAGCTTGCGCTCGAGCTGGCGCTTCCGCTCTGGCCGGATTGCTGCGAGTTTTGCGCAAGCTGCTCTATCTGCTGCCGAAGTTGCTCGGCCTCGCGTCGCAGTTGCTCTTCCTCCCAACGCTGCTGCATGCTTTGCTGAGCGCTTTGCTGCTTTGCCAATTCCTGTTGCCTCTGCGCCAGCTGCTTTAGTTTTTCGAGAGCCTGGTCAATCTGCTTTTGCTGATCGTTTTGCGCGTTTGAGCTGGATTGCCCGGTTTCATATTGGTTCTTCGCCGTATCGAGCTCGAGATCGAACAACCGCGCCAGATCACGGCCGGCGCCTGGGGACCCCATTCCGCCACCTTGCTGTTGTCCGAACGCAACCTGAATGTTGCGGAAGATAGCCTCTGCCCGTAACAGCGATTGCAGCGCTTTCTCCTCCGGCTGCAGCGCGTCCTGCCACTTGGCCGGCCGCAGTTGATCGACCGCTTTCGACATCTCGGTCGATGCAGTCGTCATCTCTTCGCCGAACTTCTGAAACTCCGGACCAGTGGTTATCAACTCGCGATTGCCCATGCGCTCAGCCAGCGCCTTTGCCTGTTCGCCAAGCTTGCCTTCAACTTCCGATAAGAAGCGCGCATTCGCGGCGATCTGCCCGCGATCCGCGCCGCTGCCCTTCAATTCGTTCCAGGTCGCGGCGATAATCTCTTTCTGCCGTTCTGAAATGTTGTTCTCGCTGTCCTGCTGCCCTCCGGCTCCACCCATCTGCTGGGCCTGTTGGAACTTGTAGTCGAACGGCTCCGCCTGCGCGAACACCATGTCGCTCTTAGCCGTGTGTGTTGCATCCTTGGCGACCGCGTAAAAGCTCACCAGATCACCGGGCGCGACTTTGAAGTCCTCGAAGGCCAACGTTGTCTTTCCTTGAGCTTCCTTTACGTCCTTAGCCTTCAACAACGGCACAACTCTTTCGGGCTCGCCATTCACGGAATAGTGGAGTTCCAGGTTTCGTACTCCGAAGTCATCGGCCGCCTCGACTGTTACCGGCAACTCTTCGATCGGGCTGACGTGCGGGTCGCGCCCGGGCTTCACAATACGCACCGAAGGCGGCTCGTCCTTCTTCGCTTCGATGAAGTAATCATCACTCAACCGGATTGTTTCGCCTTCATCGATTGCGGCCACGTGATATGACCCGTCCTTTGTAATCGGCAGGCGCGCAGTCAGCCAGTTTCGCTCGCCGTGCACGAGCTCGATCTTCGATCCGTTCTCAAGGACCAGCACGCCGTGCGCGAGCGGCCGGTCCGTCACCACGCCGACATCGGCTTGCGTACCCTCGACGGCGCGTATGTCGCCGCCCGGATCATCGACGACATCTTTTAGTCCGAGGACCGACGGGTAGTGGAGTGCCACACGCACGCGTTTCACGGCTGGCATGTCCTTTACACCCAGCGTGAAGTGTTTTGATTGCGCTTTATCCGCCTGCACGTAGTATTCGAGCGAATCGGAAAGGCCTGCAAACAGGAACTGATAGCCATTACCGCTCGGCTGTTCCTGCATGGGGATCTCTTCCCATTTGGTAGCGCCGCGATATTTCGCATGCAGCTCTACCCGATCCGCGGAGAATCCCAGCAACTGCGCTGTGATTACCTGGTCCGACTTGCGGCGGATTGTCCTGTTACCAGGCCGAACCGTAATTTCGTACAGGGGACGGCTGCCCGCGTGCGCGGCGCCGGTCCAGAGCAGGGAAGCGCCGTAACCCCAGTAACCGGGACCTGCCGTGATTAGCCATACCAGCACAGCGATCGCGCCGAATCCAGCAGCCAGTGACCCATACAGCCAGGGCTTCGAAACCAGTTCCGCCGCCCCGTGCAGATGCGCAGCTTTCAGTGCGTCTTCCGCCGCGAGTTCCAGAAATGGATTGTCTGCATCACGCCGCTCGCTTATGGTGAGTAGACTTTGTTTGAACTCGGGCATCCGCGATTCCGCCAAGCGTGTGATGCGGCGCCGGTTGAGCCTTGAAATCGGGATTGCCAGCGCAAAACATAAAGCGCAAGCCACGCCTGTGAAAAGGAAGATACGGAAAGGAAGAAGCAGGTGCTCGGCGAACCGATACCGATTTGCGATAGCAACCAGGATCAAAGTGAGCGCTATTGCACAGCCGGCGGATATTGCGGCGCCGCGCGAGGCCGCGAAGCAGCGCAGCCGAATCTCCATCCGCCTCAGATACGAATCCACCTGTTGAATGGCCGTCATCTCGCCTCCCGCTTTTCCCGTAAATACCGGCCCGCAAAGACCGATTCCGCCGCTGCCGCGACAAGCGCCAGAATCAATATGTAGCGCCAGAAACTGAACGGCACCTTCTGTTCTTCACCCGCTCCGCCCGGATCACTCGTATCCGTGCTTCCAGTATTGCGCCAAAGTGCCAGCGTGTCGGCGGGCACCTGGCTCAGATCCGATTCCCTGCGGTCCGCATTAACAGCAATAAGAACTCGCTGTCCGTTGGCCCGCTGCACTTCGTAGAATCCCTCGCGCTGTGCGTCGTAAGTCATGGCGCGCGTAGCTTCGTTGAGCGACAATGCATGCTTGCCATCCGGTCCAATGACGTCAGCCGCGGTACTCTGCGTTCGGGCTCGGCGCAGCGATATCGGCGATCCGGCAACTACGCTCGACGGAGTGTCGTCGGCTCCGGACAGATACATCCCCGTCTGTGCTACGAACGGTAGAAAAGATGTGTGTAGCGGCAGATCTCCGCTTGAGTTGTCGAGCGCCGACGCAAAAACAAGGACGCGACCCTCGCCGAACGGATGTTCTATCAGCAACGGCGATCCGTCGGCGAACTTCGCCTGTACCCGATCGGCGGAAGCAACGGTGATCCGCGGCGCTCCCGTGAACTGAACGTTCGGGAACATCTCCGCTGTTTGAACCTGGGGGGTTCTTGCAACTTCTTGTTTGGTGATGGGCACCGTACCCGATGCCGCGGCGCGTTCACCTACCGCTACCAGAGCGGCTCCGCCGTGAGACACGTAATCAGCGACGTGCCGCTCGAACGCGGGATTTAGATCCCCCAAATCATTCAGGACAATAAAGGCATAGTGGGACAGGTCTTCGGGCGCCTGCTCCACCGAGCTGCTCTGAAGGGTCAATCCGGAGGCCGGTGCGGATTCGAGCGCCGCTTTGAAGTAGAAATCCGAACGCTGCCTGCTCAGAAACAGCACCTTGCGTGTATCGGACCGTGCAATCGAGAATCGGTATGAGTCGTCCTGCGGCAGGTCGTCATGAGGCTCGATGCGCACCTCGCCGCGATGCAACCCGTACGGCACCTCGATCTCATCGAACTCGAACCTGAGTGCGGCCGCAATCGGAGACTTGAATCTGTCGCGTCGCGATCACTTTGCCGTCCATGGTGAGTAACACGCGGCGGCCGGTAGGGGGCGCCTGCCAACCGGTGATAGTCGCGCGGATCCGGTTGTGACCAGCATCGAAAACCGCCGCAGGTGCGGTAACCGACTCGACCGCCCAGTTCGGAGTTTGCCGCCCGACCACGTGAACCTGCAGCGAGGTGCGGGGACCGACCTGCAAATCCGTGAATGCCGCGGGCATGGAAGTCTGCTGAGCATCAGTGATGAAGTGGACGTTGAGACGCGTCCCTGTACTCTGCTCCATGACGCGAAGGGCGCGGCTGAACTCGCCGTAAGAACTCGATTGATCTGTTGGCACAATGGCCGAAACGGCGGCTTGCAACACACTCCGATCCCGGTCGGGTTGTGTAAGACTTTCGATGCGAGAGTCGACTGCGATCACTTCCCCAACCTGGTTTGCCGGAATAGAGTTGATCAAGGTCTGCGCCTGGGATTTGGCTGCCTGCATGCGATTGGCCGCGCGCATGCTGAAGGAGCGATCTACAGCAATGACGGTGATAATGCGGCGCTTCACAGCCGCAGACGTGCGATAGACAAACGGGCTCGCAAACGCGAGCGCAAGTAAGATGAGCAACGCCATGCGTAGCGCCAGCAAAGTGAGATAACGCAATCGGCGATGCTTCGTCGAGCTTTGTACGCGCCGCTCGAAGAACATCAGTGAGCTAAAGGGCTGCGGCGTACGCTTGAACTGCCGCAGCAGGTGGACCCAGAGCGGCAGCCCTATAGCGGCGATGCCTGCGAGAAACCAGGGCGAGAGGAACCCCACTCAAATCCTCCGCTGCCGAATCGTGAAGTACTCTCGCAGCGCTGCATCGAGCGGCCGGTCGGTCGAAAGAAAGAAGTAGCCGAGTCCGGCTGCCTGCGCCTTTGATTTCATCTCGTCAAGATGAGCCCGAACCCTGGGTCCGTATTCTCGGCGCGTATAGTCGGGCGAAACCTCAATCGCGTCATCGGTCTCCATGTCCAC
Source organism: uncultured Acidobacteriaceae bacterium (assembly GCA_963842195.1). GTDB lineage: Bacteria > Acidobacteriota > Terriglobia > Bryobacterales > Bryobacteraceae > Bog-105. Next base: position 365,685 of record CAWJFN010000007.1, on the reverse strand, counting down.
AAGCAAAACGGGTTCATCTATCCTGGGCGCGAGCTCTTGTGGATCCAGCAAATGGAACAGAACAACCTCATTCCCTTTGAAACGCAGGGGCTCAATTGTTCGGATGACAGTTTCGATGCTGGCAAGGAAGTCCGAAATGAGGATCGTGATGCCGCGCCGCTTCAGAAAGCGTTGCAATTGGAAGAACGGCCGCGCGAAATTCGTGCGCTTGCCCGTTCCGGCGTTATCGATAGCGTGCAGCATCCGCATCAGCTGTCCCTGGCGACTGGACGGCGGAACGAAATTTGCCACTTCGTCATGAAAAACAATCAGACCGGTGCTGTCGCGTTGTAGATGGGCAAGGTAGACGAGTGCTGAAGCGAGGTATTTTGCGTACTCAAACTTACTCACCGGGCCCGAGCCAAATGTCATGCTCGCGCTCGCATCGAGCAAAACCGTGATTTCAGTGTTGGTCTCGCCCCGATAGCGCTTCAGATAAGCTTTCTCGGTGCGAGCAAACACGTTCCAATCAACATGCCGAAGGTCATCCCCCGGAGTATAGGCACGGTATTCGGCAAACTCCTGGCTAAAGCCGAAATCCGGTGAACGATGCAGTCCCGCAATAAAGCCTTCAACAACCGTACGCGCGACCAGGTCGAGGCCCGAGATCCCGGCAAGAATAGCCGGGTCGAGATATCGATTTGTAGTCGCCGCAGTTTGCATTTCGATTACGTGTTACGCACGAGGCGGCTGCTTCCAATCGAGCAGGCGGCGCAGGATCTCGTCTGAATTCACGCGGTCCGATTCTGCGTGGAAGTTCAGCAGCACGCGATGCCGCAGAATGGGAATCGCGAGCGCCCGGACATCTTCGTACGCGACATGGAAACGTCCCTGCATTAGTGCCCGCGCCTTTCCCCCCAGAGTAAGGAACTGTGCGGCGCGAACACTGCCTCCGAAATTGACGTACTTGGAGATGAAATCGGGACCGCTCCCGTTTTGTGATGGCCGGCTGGCACGCACGAACTCGACCGCATACCGGGCAACAGAGTCGGCTATTGGTGTCATTCGCACGAGTTGCTGAAAATCCAGGATTTCATCGCCGCTGGTTACCGTTTCCGCTTGAGCGATGTGCGTGGTCGTCGTCAGATCGAGAACCCGAACCTCTTCGTCGGCGCTCAAATAGTCGAGAACGGTATTGAATAAGAACCGGTCCAGCTGCGCTTCGGGAAGCGGATAAGTGCCCTCGAGTTCAATCGGATTCTGAGTGGCCAACACAAAGAACGGATCTGTGATCCGATATTGGTTGCCGCGCACTGTACACGAATGCTCCTGCATGGCTTCCAGCAGCGCCGATTGCGTCTTCGGCGGTGTACGGTTGATTTCATCTGCCAGCAGGAGGTTCGAAAAGATCGGGCCTGGAACAAATGTCCACGTGCGCCGTCCGCTCGCGGGCTCTTCCTCGATAATGTCGGTTCCGGTGATGTCGGATGGCATCAGGTCTGGTGTGAATTGAATGCGGTTGAACTTGAGGCCCAGGGTCTGCGCCAGCGTTCGCACCAGCAAGGTCTTCGCCGTGCCCGGAAGTCCCGTAAGCAGACAATGGCCACCAACAAAAAGCGAAATGAGAACGTGCTCAATCACTTCTTCCTGCCCGACAATTACCTTGCCGACTTCGCGTTTGATGGCGGACTGTGCGTCCTGAAAACGCCGGACCCGTGCTTTCACTTCAGCGGAGTCGAGGGTGGCGGGAGTGGTGATGGTCGACATGAATTTATTGACTCAGTTGTAAGAGCAGTTGCTGCGCCGGCTTATAGTTGGGAGCGGCCTCTAGCGCGATTAGAATTTGATCTTTCGCGTCGCTCACTTGATGTGCGGCATTAAGAGCGCGGGCGAGATTATAGTGCGATTCGGCAATATCAGGGGGATTTAGCGCCAGAACGGCCCGAAATTCGCGTACCGCTCCCGACGGGTCGTGGCTCACAAGCAGACTGCCTAGTTCACGATGTACCTGCTCATCTTCCAAGTAGATGTAATTGAGCCGCTCCAGAGCCGCCTGTTCCTGGGTGGCATCGTGAAGCTGCAGCGCGTGCTGTTTCATCTGCGCCCAGCTTTCGGAATGCGGCGCTTCTTTGGGCAAACGCGCCGACAGCCACGCCTGGAACTGCTTATCGAAGTCTTCGGGCTTGATACGCAGGTTGTCTTCGATGGCCGCGGCAGTGGTTTTGCGGTCAGCGTAGGAATGAATCATGCCGAGGATCGCTCTGTCGCCCCATTTTTCTGCAATGTAGTCGCAGATTTGGCCCGCCTGATAGTACGACACAATCACCTGTTCGGGGAATTCAGGATGCACGAAGCCGCGGTCCAGTTGCAGGACAGGCAGGAGTTTGCCGTGCTGAATCGCGCTGAGAATCCCCGGTGTTAAGCGATCCCGCCACTCAGGAGAGGCCGCGCCTTCCTCATGCACGGAAACTCCCTCTGTGAACCAGCGCGGTACCAGGTGATGGGTCGCCGTAAGAACATACGCGTGGCTCAATTCGTGCCATAACGTGCTCGCCCACGTGAACTCGCCCGGCGGTCGTGCCGATGGGCTGTCCATGGCGATAATCAATCCAAACGTGACTCCGAGCAGACCGCCTTGCCCCGGAAGTCCCAGTGTGCGTACGACAAAGTCGTCGTGATTCGGATAAACCTCCAGACGCAACGGTCCGGGCAGCTTCATACCGTATTTGCGCTCATATACGCCGATTGCGCGCTGTAACTCCGGTTCGATGTAGGGCCGCAGCAGCGCAGCTTCCTTGGCGTTGAGCACAATCTCTGTATTGGCGGTCCTGAATGTCTGGTAGGAAGAGGTGGTGTCGAGAAATCTCAGCGCGTTACGAGTCTGGGCATCCGATTCGTGCGCATCAAAACAACGTTGCAGCTGTTCTCGCGCTTCCGTTTCATTGCCCACGCGGAGGAGGTTGATCCCGAGTTCCCGGCGCGCGTCCCACAAATCAGGATTCAGCGCCAGCGCCTTACGGAAGAACCGGATGCCTTCTTCATAGCGCGTGTTGATGACGAAGAAATGAGCGCCGGTTGCGTATGCCTCGCCATAGGCGGGATCAGCCTTAAGTATTCGATCCATCCAGCCGGACTGATCTTTGCCAGCAAGCCAATCGATGGACGCGAGCACGGCCATGCCGTCGAATGCATCGTTTGAAAGTGCGATTGCCTTCTCAGCTTCTTGTGTCGCGAGGGCGCTGTTCGTGTCCTCGAGAGCCAGATACGCAAGGAGTTCATGCGCCTGGTAAAGCTTCGGATCTTGCTGCAAGGCTTTTTGCGCGAGCTCAATCGCTCGTTTGTCGAACCCTTCCGCCGTTACTCGTGCCAGTTCGAGATAAGCAGGCGCGTAGGCCGGATCGGCCTGGAGCGCCTCGGCGAAGAGTTTCGCTGCGTCGCCCGGCTGACGAATGAGCGACATACAGGCGCCCCCATTCCGTTTTCACGACGGCAGATTTTGGGCTAAGCTTGTCGGCCTCGCGGAAGGCTTCGTTTGCTGCCTGGTAATCGTGGAGTCCGGCTAAAGCTTCACCTCGCGCCAGCGGATCGGCGGCTTGCGCTAAGACCGCGAAGCACTGGCGGGCCTCGGCGAGCTTGCCCCGATGCTGCAGCGCCCTGCAATTATCGATTTGCCCATGAACAGGCAAAGCCGCAACAGTCAGGGCGAGGAGCGCGTATACCCTCATTTGTCGATCTCCGCCTGTGTGCGTGCGAGATCGAGCAGAAGTGTGCTCAATTCCGATTTATATTGTTCCTCCGGCATGGCAGCCTTCTGGTATTTCAAGCGATCGATCTTCGCTTCCAGATCTTCCTTTCGGCGTAACAACCGCTGTTTGACAGGAGAAGTACTGATCAGCGCCGCTGGCGGGACGCAAAACTGGAAACGATGCCGCCAGCAACCCCTGTCCAGTCTCCGGCTTAGGATCGCGCGCTGCGGCGACCGCTCCGGTATCGCTGAAGACCGGATGTTCCGTTGCGAGCAGCTTTTCTTGATCGAAATATGCAGCCGTCCTGGATGACGCATAGCGAAAGGCCTCGAGCGCAGAAACGGTACCATTCTTATCGGTATCGGCCGATGGATCGCGGAGCGCGTCCACCCAGTAGCGCGCGAATATCGTGGCGTTCTTTTCATTGCCCGATTTTGTCGCCGTAATGACGATCCGGCCCTTTTTAGCGAGCGCGGCTAAAGATGCACCGCTGCAGCTCGTCATATTCACCACCAACTGGCGTGTCGCGGGCAAACGGTTCAGCATCGATGCGAGTTCAGATGCTGTAACGTCCGGGCCCGGAATATTGAACTTATACTCCGAATCGTCAAACGTGCCATGTCCGATGAGAAAAAGTGCGAACGCATCGCCGCCTTGCATCTCATTCGCGAGATGCGCAAACGTCTGCCGTATGCGATCGCGAGTAGCCGCCGCGCCACTCAGAGTCTCAACGTGGGCATCGGGGCCGTTGGTACGCAGCTCATGATCGAGGTCGGCCGACCACTTCTGAAATTGAGTTTCGTATTCGGGAGTGCCGCCAAGTCCCGCAATGGTGATGTAGTAATTCGAACCGGGCAAACATGCTGCAAATAAGAGCAGCAGAAGCAGCGCCCTCATACGACGGCCCATCTTCGGCGGAGGACCCACTCTGCCGATCGGAGAAGCAGAAGGACGAGGAACACAGCGGGCATGTTCCAAAGGTCTTTTGTCTCGCGCGCGGTAATCCCGGCTTCGGAAAACGAAATCTCCTCCGGTAATCGCGACGCGTTTCGTTGTGTGTAATAGTGACCGCCGGTATCACTTGCAAGCGACTCGAGCAGGTCGCGATTCTGCTCGCGGTGAAAGTTCTCCGCGACGCCGTCTTCCCGGCGAAGCGTCAGCACATCGCGGCCTAATTCCGTCGATCCTCGTCTCGCGATCGTTTCCACCGCATATGAGCCGGGCCTGACCGCGTTCCAATCGGCGGCGTAGATGCCTTGAGTTCCCGGCTGTGGCCGCAAAGTAACCGTGTCACTCTCCCCGTTAGGGCCGATGATATTGGCGGTTACGATTGCATCGCTGATGGGCAGATATGAGCGGTCGCGCGCTTCGGCTCTGAGCTGTACGGCGCCATTATCTTCGAGCTGCGTCGATGGATGCGGACGCGACCACCGGCGAAGGAGTGGCTCCGGCGACCCAGCGCAAGAGCTGCCGCCAAAAGGTCTCCTGGCTTTTATCGGCCACAGGTTGCTGCATGCGCCAGCGCCAGCTTCCCGCTGTCGCGAACACAGCCGTCCTTCCGCGGCCGTAATTCTCGGTAACGAGCAGGGGAATTCGCTTACCTTCAGTTTCGATGCGCGCCAGCACAACCGCTCCGGGTTTCGGTGTGCCCGGGTCTTGATAATTGGCCAGATAAGGGAGGATGTTCCAATGATCGACGCTCTTCGAAGCGTCGTCCTCAATGCGGCAGATCAGACTCTGCTTGCCCTGATCAGTAAGTTCCGCGGCAACGAATTGCCGCTGGAAAGTGTTCTTCCGCGACGGAAGTGTTACCGGCAACAGTTCCGCAAACGGTTCGACATTGTAGCCGCCATCGCTCAGCGCCCAGCGTCCTGCGAGGAACAGCTGCTCCACCGCCGCGGCGGTCAACGAACTGTTTGATCGCATCTTGCTGGGTGCGCGTAAAAAAGCTTGACTCCACGCTGCCGAAGATCAGCCCCTGATATCTGAATAGATCCTCCATCTTGGTCGGAAACCCGTCCGCGAGTTCGGATTGGGTTGCGATACCTTGCCGGTAAATTTTGTTCTGGGTCGTGCGCAGCATCGAAACAATTTCGATGGCCGGATCGTCTTCGACCGCCCGGCGAAGAAATTTAAATTCCCAGCGAGGTTCACCCTCGACGTATAGGATGCGCCGCTTGGTTCCGTCAACCGCAATGGTGCGCGTGAGGCGGTTATTGTCGCGATTCGTTTCCCCCGGCAGAGGGTCAATCCTGGCCTCGATACTGCGCACCCCGCTTTTGCCTGCGTTGAACTCGACGGTTTCGGTCTGTTCCGGGTTACTGGCAAGCGTGATATCCCGGCTGGCGAGAAGCCGGCCGTCGCCCACCACAACCAGATGAGCGCGCTTACCCGCGAACCCGTTCTGACGCAGCGTAACGCTGGCCCGGAGACGTGAATTTTGAAGCACCTTCGCCGGAACATCCAGCCGATCCAGTTCGACATCGTCCACAAGCGACTCTCTACCGAAGCCAATCGTATTCACCGGGATCCGGCGGCGCTGCAGCTCCGCGAGCGTCTCCGTATCGATTCTGCCTGCGTTATCCCCGCCATCGCTCAAGAGAACCACGGCGCCAACCGGTAGTGTCGCGGCCTCGTCAGCTAATTGCCGTAACCCTCCGCCGATACGGGTCGCCGAACCGCTGGCATGCAGCTTCTCGACATCGGGTATTCTTTCGAGCGCGCCGCTCAGCCGGTAGAACCGCAACTGGAAACGCTTCTGCAGATTCGGTATGAGCCGATCTTTGAGAAGCTTGATAGCTTCCTGTTCTCTCGAACTGCCCGTGTCGCTAAGGCCCATGCTTCGGCTGTCGTCGATCACGAGCGCAACGATGTTCTGCTGTGGTCGAAGCGCAGTCACACTGATCGCTGGCTCCCACAACAGAAGCAGTAGGGATGCGAGCATCGCGCCCTGCAGCAGCCAGAGCACCAGTGCCCGGGCGCGCGACATGGATCGGACAAGCGTGCTCGGGTTGTGCCACATGCGCCAGGCAAGCGCACCGAACGCCAAGCCAATGGCCGCTACCAGGACCCAGCGAGGCCATGAGCCGAGGAGGACGAATGTCCCTCTGGAGAAAAGGCTGGCGGGGTATTTGAACAAGAACTCGAACATTTGCCCTTGCCTGTCAATTTGTCATGGCGTAAACGAGGTAATTGATGCCTATCCGGAATCCGAGAGCCGAATATTGCTCCGGATACAACGGATTGTCGGCATGCTCCCACGAATCGCCGAGGTCCATGTTGTGGCAAATGGCGACGATAAGGCGCCCCTTATCGTCGTAAATGCCGCGCCACCGCGCGCGGTAGCCGTCCTTCTCCCAGGTGCTGTGCGAATAAACAAACTGCTCGCCGGGAACCTGATACCGATCGTCGAGATCGTAAACCGTGTGGAAGATCGGATCGCTATTGGGGATATCGACGATAGGCCGATCGGGAAAGACCTTCTTCATACTGGCCGCGAACGTCTCCCACTCCCAGGTGCCGTGGAAATCGTCGCACATAAAAAATCCACCCCGATCTAGAAAGTCGCGGAGTTTCGCTGCTTGCAGATTGGTGAGATCCCAGTGGCCGACCTCGACAGCATAGAGCCAAGGCCAGTTATAGATGTCATCGCCATCCTCGGCCGCCACCGGCTCTTCGACCGAGCGAGCCTGAATGCGCGTCAGACGCCGTACCGCCGCCGATAGATGGCGATCCGAGCGGGGGTAGTCGATGGTCCAGTTATTCAGGCGTCCGCGCCGCGTGGGGACGGCCCGGTACATGAAGCGCGCGAACACCCATTCGCCCGGCACTTGATAGTCCGCGGGTATGGGAAAATTTTCGTATTCCCAGCCCGGGTATTCGCGAAACGTGCCAGGCTGTTGTTCTTTGCGCGTGGTGCGATTGCCGACCTTACTCGGGTCAGTCGGTAACCGTTCCTGATCCGGCAGCGGCACAGTGGCGTATAGCGCGCTCAAAAGCGCCAGGCTCGGAACGGCTGCCAAAAGTACACCACGGACACGCATATTTTGAGCTGGCTGGCGCCAGAATAGCACGAGTTTTTGAGCCGGCGATTTCGTGAGTAGACTCTACTTGCCGAGGCTCACTCGGGCGCGCCTCAGAGCTTAACCCTTCGCTGCAGGTACTTTTTGCGCCGCCGTTATTTCTTCGTCAACATCACTTCGATTGTTCCAAAGAGGACGGTCAGGGCAACCGCGGAGCCGGTCAAAAACTCCAACTCACGCTCGTATAGCCTGTGCGCGCGGCGAAATTGATCCCAGGCGAGAACATCGCTTGATAATCGAATAACTGATATCCGGCGTTCCATCGCAAACGCTCGTTGATACGAAGCGTTAGGCGCGCAACGGGAGACAGGTATTCGAGTGGAAAGGTCTGTGCCGCTTCAAACGCCGGAATTGCGGGACCTTTGCTTGTGTCCAGCGCGTTTTGCCGTCCATCCCCGGTATCTTTGGCCAGGCTCCCGCCGATGAACAGAGTGACGCGGTTCCGCGGTGGTGTTAAGCGCACACCCAGGTTCGCCGTGTGCAGGTTGCTGACGTAGTACGAGAACTGATTCGCAAACTGCGTTGCGTCCGCGAAGAAGTTGATTCCGCCGAGCGTATCGACATGCAGTTTCGAATAACCGGCGTCGATGCTCAGCCAGGCGTTCCCTAACCAGGAACCACTGGCGGCCCAGGTCCTCGAGTGCGCGGTAAATGCGGAAAGGCTGACGGAAGTGGCATTCCGATCGTCGCGCACCCACGTAGAAAGCTGAAAATGTTTGCTACGATACGACGCCGCGCCCCGAACCGTGTGATAGTCGCCGTCCCCTTTCGGCGTAAAGGGCTGGCTGCTACGTCCGAGCTCACCATCTACAGAGATCGATAACGCCTTCCACGGATTGATGCGGACACCCGCATTGCCGGAATGAAGTTCGTTGGTCTGCGAAAAACGGCTTGAAAAGGCGCCCTGCACCAGAGTTGTGTCTTCCACGGATTCGATTCGCCGGTTCGAATATTCGTAGCCGCTGTTCACTTGCAGCCAGGGGCGCAGTTGATACGCAGCTTCGGCATCCGTCGCCACAGTCCGAATCCCCAGCGATTGAAAATACAAAATGTTGCTCGCTTGAGAAAGATTGTCGATCTGAATGAAAGCGTTATTTCCTTCCGAACGCACGTTGTAAATCGCCGTATCGCTCGTCAGAGTAAGTTTCGAACTTGGAGTTAAGCTGAGCGTCAGATTTCCCGTCGCGATGGGTCTTTTGCCTTGGCCGAAGGTGTTGAACTGGCTGTTCTCGCCCAGCAGAAAGCTATTCACACCCGTCGCGCCTTCGCTGGCGAGGAATGCGCCTTCTCCCGACGTGTACGTGAAACGTCCGTTCACGTTTAGAAAGGACCCATCGCGAAATAACGCGGCCGTCCAATACGGGCTCGTGCCGTGAAATGGCGCCGTCCGATTAAATGCCGTCAGCGTGGTGTCGCTTCCCGTGAACGAGGCGGTTGGTGATGCGCTCAGGGAATAAGCTGAGTCGTCCTTGAAATCGGCCCAGGCGCGCGTCCATACCAACACAGTACGGTGCCAGTGCAACTCGTTGCCGATGCGGTATTCATTTCGCTGGCGCTTTACGTTGGTGAACAGCGGAAACGTGGTGTTGCTTCCCGTGAAGACCTGGTCCGTGGAGATCCCGCTGCCACCTTGCGTGTCGCGGCTGTAGCCCAGAAACACTCGGATAGCCGATTCGGGAAAAAGCGTGAGGTTATGGTCCTGCGAACGGTACTCCGTGTCCAGCGAGTGAATCCCTCCACCGCCATCCGTGATCAGGCCAGGGTTCACATATTGACTGCTTCTCCAGTTCGCAGAGTAGCTATACAACCGGTTCTTTTCGATTCGAAAGCTTGCGAATTCGTACGGATCTCCGCCCAGGCCTTCGGTGGTAAGAAATGCATCATCGAACAGCGTCCCATGCCCTTCCTTCGAATTGATGCTGAATGCAGTATCAAGCAGGCGAATGCCGTCGCCCAAGTTCGAGGCGCTTCGATAATTCGATCCATCGCCCGAAAGCGTGACGAAACGGTAGCCCGCCTCAAATGAGTTCACAATGTTATAGCCGCTCCAGGTATCGCCCCTGGCAGGTCCGACAGGGTCGGACGATGGAGCCACGGGCTCTTGTGCCAGCACTGCGCAAGAACAGATTAGGAACGATGCGAGTCCGTAGCGCATGAAACTCCTCATCTCCGAAACAGCGGATCCAGGTTCGACCCGTGAATGCTGACGTGACAATTCGTACAGTTCTGATATTGGGGGCTTGTCATGTTGTGCGCTCGCGAGAGCATCGGAGTGCCCGTCCCATTCCGGCCATAAGGCGGAGCGCCGTTGTGACACTCCAGACACATCGTGAAAATCATCGGACGTCGAAGCAGGCGCGAGTTCGTGGAACCGTGCGGCGAGTGGCACATCTCACAACCCTCAACTCGAACGGACCCGTGCTCAAACACGAACGGTCCGCGCTTGTCGGAATGGCATTTCAAGCACGGCTCCTCGCTGGGAATTGCTTGCGCTACAAGATGAGGACGAGCAGCCATGCGCCACGTCGGAAGATTGGTGCCATGCGGGTTGTGGCAGTCCGAACAATTCACAACGCCTTCATTCACGCGGTGGCGGTAAGGCAATTCAAAATCGCCGCGCACGTCGTTATGGCATCCGTAACAAAGCTGACGCTCTGTTTTTGCGAGTAAGTATTTAGGTGTCGCCGCTTTGTGAACCGAGTGGCAATCGTTGCATGCAACACCGCTCACAGTATGCGGGGATCGCCTCACGTTGCTTCGCGCCAGGCTCTCCGAGTGACAGCGCAAACAGATATTGAGGCGTTCGGCCGAGGGCAGAACCGAAAACGCCTGAATCGTAGATTTGCCGCCGTGCGCATCGACGTGGGCCTTCCCCGGACCGTGGCAGCTTTCGCAACCGCTATCTTCGGCAGCCTTGTGCGCCAGCAGCGACCGGTAGTGCGGATTCTTATAGAACGTGAACCACACGTCGGGGTGACAGGTCTTGCACACCGTGCTGCCCACGTATGTCTTCGCCGGCGGATCCGCCCGAACCCCGTAACAGAACAGCAGCAGCGGAAGTGGGGCCGCGAAGCGTTTTGTCCAGCGTTTCAGGCGGATCAAAGTGACTCCAGTGTAGGTGCGCCTGACCCGTCAAGTCGTAACGTGATTGTGAAAACTTTGCAAATTGACGCTTGTGTGATCGGGTTCCGGGTTCACGTTTGGAATACCGGGTAATCCAAGCTGGCGGTGCATTTCCGTCAAGAATGCGTTTTCCGAGAAACGCCTTGCCAATCGTTGTAGTGCTGACGGCCGAATGTATCCTTCCTCAGCTTCGAAAACGCGCACAGCTTCTGCTAACGGCTCTGAGCCAGGCTGATCGTAAAAAAAACCTGCCCGGGGATTGCGCGCAGGCACGCTCTCCAGAACGCCTCCGCGAGCCAACGCAATCACTGCCTTTCCGCTCGCCATAGCCTCGACCGGGACAATGCCAAAGTCTTCCTCTCCTGGAAGAATTACCGCTCGGCATCTCGCGTAGAGAGTACGTAGATCGCAATCCGGGACGCGTCCACAAAACTCCACCGTAGGGCCCGCGATGTTCGCTAACTCACGATATTGCGGGCCCTCACCGGCGATCTTGAGCCGCTGGCCGGTTCGAGAAAAGCACAAAACAGCGTCGCGCAGCCGCTTGTAGTCCACCAATGCACTTACGATCAGGAAGTAGTCTTCGGGTTCCTGGTGATAAAAGCTGTCGCTGTCCACTGGTGGGTACACCACTTCTGCTGTCCGGCGATATGCCTTCCAAAGTCTCTTCTGAACATTTACGCTGTTGGCGAGGAAATCGTCTACCCGCGCTGCCGAAGCGTAATCCCAAACTCGTAAGTAGTTTGAGAACATCGCCATCAGCGCTCGTTTTGACCGTCCACGAGTCCACTCATGCACGTATGCCGGATACAGATCCCATAAGTAACGCATTGGGGAGTGACAATAGCAGACATGCCTTGTGTCGGACGAAGTAAGAACACCCTTCGCCGGTCCCGACTCGCTGCTGAGAACTAAGTCGTACCCGCGTAGATCGAAGTGCTCAAGCGCGAGCGGAGTAAGTGGCAGAAGGTGACGATGAAAGCGCCGCAGCGGATTTAAGAACGAAGCCTGTACCCGGCGGCTTCGGATCAGTGGTGAGACCCGTTCCGGCTCATAGAACAACGTGAAGATATCAGCGTCCGGCAGAAGCCGGCAAAGCGATTCGATCACTCGCTCGCCGCCCCGCATCCCGATCAGCCAGTAATGAACAATCGCACAGCGCACCGGGTTCTCCTCTCATGAAATCGCCGCGCCCATTGCAGCCTGCGTCGTCGCGACCACGGTTTCGCACACTGCCTCGCGATACCGTTCGATATGGAAGCGTGTGCGCCATGCGCTCCGGGCGTTCGCCGCGATACGGTCCATCTCGGCGTCATGCATCTGAACGGCGTCGAACACCCTGCTCGCCAGCGAATGTACCGTGTGCTCCCGCGCCAGTAGCCCTGTCACGTTGTCATGTACCAGCTCCGGAATGCCTCCGGAGGAAAACGCCACAACCGGAACTCCAGCCGAGAACGCCTCTAAGACGACCCGCGGCGTGGCATCGTACGGCCGCGAGGGTACAACCAAAAGATCCAGGCTGCGCATGATCGCTGCTGCGTCATCGTTCCAGCCCGCAAACACGACCGGCAGTTCGCGGCTCTCACAAAGAACCTTGCTGAAGTAGGGCTCCCCCGCATAGGACGATCCGCCGATAACGAGGAAGCGGCCGGATGGAATCAACTCGGCGAGCAGCCGCACCGCTCTCACGAACTCAAGCTGACCTTTTTCGGGAGCAATCCGCCCCACCACGCCGATATTGCGAATTAGCCGGCTTCTAATGTGCTCCGGTGCTCTCAGGTCGGTCGTGCCGTTGTAAACGATTCGAATCCGTTCCGAGGCGACGTAAGTCCTCAAGGGCTCGGAGACGTACGCGCAGCATGAAATCACGTTGGCCTTCGACGCAGCAAGAGCTCGGCCGGATGCCATCAGCGCCGATCTTTGCAGAATTCGGTTGTGCGCGTGAAACAGCAACGGGATGCCATATTGACGGGCAATCCACGCCACTGCAGGCAGGAATCTCGGGCCGTTGGCATAGATAAGATCGGGTGGATTCCGGTCCACGCACCCGCGCAGCGCCTCCATTACACGCGGCAGCGCGGTCAAATACCTCGGGATCTCCCAAGCCGGCTTGTGTTTGCTTGAGAATTTTACCGGTGCGAGCGTCTCAACGCTGCAGTCCTGAGCCCGTAATCTTTCGGCAAACGGGCCCTCGCCCGGCACAAGCATGTGAACTCGCCAGTTGTGATTCTTGAAAGCTGGAACCAAGTCCAGGAAACACTGCTGCCCCCCGCCTAGCGTGGGAAATTGGTCTACACAGAGCAGATCCATACGACTCGCGTTTCAAAACGCATTTTTACCCGAAACAACGCCAGGAACGGAAGCGATCAGAATCTGCAGATAGAGGCGAAACGACCATTTACGTAACATGAATAGATCGAGCCTCCGTCGCTGTCTGTAAGTCAGGCTGTCCCGTCCGCGGACCTGCCACAACCCGGTAAGTCCGGGTTTCACTTGAATAATGGACCGCTTCGCCCTGCCATAAAACCGGTCAAGTTCCATAACTGTCAAGGGTCGCGGTCCAACCAAGGCTAGTGTTCCAGTTACGACCTGCCAGATTTGAGGCAGTTCGTCTATCGAAAATCGCCGGCAAAAAGCTGCGAACCGGCTTCTTACCCGCACATCGTGTGGCCGTTTTCTCTCGGGAACTGGTGGGTTATGGAGATACTCGAGCCAGCGCCAGCGTCGCGGTTCGCGTGACTGATCCCACATGGTCCTCAGCTTCAGTACCCAGATGTCCTCTCCGCGGAACCCGACGCGCCGGTGAGCTACCCAGGGGCCGCGTCTCGATTTCACAATAATCACAATGCTTGCAGTTGCCAGCATCGGCAGTGATAAGAGCCCAAGCGTAACTGCCAAGAACCGTTCTCCTATCGAGACTATTTCCCACAGTCCCGAACGGATCCGTTCACCCGGGTCCGCACTAAAGCGGCGCTGAGGACGGGAAACTGGCAGGCTGGAACCTTTTACCAGCACCACCGCAGAACCCTTTTCGTGACTTAGAGTTGTGGGCACAAACCGAGGGTAAAAGATATAGAGCCCTCGATTGTTTTCTGAATGTAAAAACTTTGTGAATCGCGAGCCGCATTGACTTACGTAGCTACGGCAGTTGGAAAAGATAGGCGATCAGCTTGCCTTCCTCGTCAGAGGCGAAATGGTAAGGCGGCATGATACTTCCCGGAGACATGATTCGTGGCGCCTGAAAGTGCCGCACGACCCACTGTCTCGAACGGCGCTCCGAGAGGCCGTTCAGCGAAGGGCCAGTCTGACCTCCGGCCCCGTTAACCTTGTGGCAAGACGAACAGAGGTTCGAGACGTAGATATCAGCACCCTCCAATAAATCCGCGGGAGCGTCTCTCAATGCCGCCGACTTCTCTGCCGTCAGTTTCGACATAAACATGACCAACGCATTCATTTGTGGCGCCGAAAGAGAGTGTGGCGCGCCGGCTTGGGTTTTGTCGCCCGGCTTCCGAAAATGGCTCTCCATCCACTCCGGCGATCGCCGGCTCTCCAGCACCGCCAGGTTGGGGCCTACCTTCGGCTCGCCATCCAGCAGATTGTGGCAGCGTTGGCACTGTTCGCGACGGAAGTACTCCAGACCCGCGAGTTCATCCGGTGCTAGCCGGAGTACCTGCTGTCTCTGTATCGGTCCACTCCGCGCTGTTTTACCCGCAGTTCCCGCAACGCCCGCAAGTGTCAGCGCTCCCCAACTTGCCGAAGCTAATGAGAGGGCGGCTATAGCCCACGTGCGCTGACGGACAGCCCGCACGATACCGCGGTCGAAAAACGGAATCAAGAAAAGAGTTGTTACCGCAAGAAATGGCAGCCCTACGCTCGCGATCCATTCGAATGGCCCATGAAACAGCGTCAACAACTGGAACAGGAATAAGAAGTACCATTCCGGCCTTGGTACGTACGCGCTATCAGTCGGATCTGCCAATCGATCGAGGGGCGCGTCCAAGAATACCGCGGCTGCGAACAGCAGTGTAAACGCTAAGAAGATAGCCAGGGTGTCTTTCAATACTTGTTCGGGATAGAACGGACGCGCGCCATTGTTGCGTGATGCGCCGGGCGTGACGCCGTGTTTTCTGACCAGCAGCAAATGCGCGCCGATCAGCAGTACCGTTATCGCTGGAAGCACTAAAACATGCAAAGCATAGAAACGCGAAAACGTCGTTACCCCTACGCCGCGTTCCGCTCCGATTGCACGCTGTACAACACGGCCGAGAACAGGCATTTGGCCGGCTATCTGCGTCGTCACCACCGTTCCCCAGTAAGCGCGGTTGTCCCAGGGCAGCAGGTATCCCGTCAACCCGAATGCCAACACGAACAGAAACAGGAATACCCCCGTCGTCCACGTCACTTCCCTTGGCTTCTTGTACGCCGCGTACAAGAACACCTGGGCGGCATGCAGTGCCACCACCGCAACCATCATGCTGGCGCCCCAGTGGTGCAGGCCGCGAACCAATCGCCCACCTATGACGTCGCGCGTGATGTAAATGATGCTGTCGTATGCGTCGCCCGGGGACCCGGCGTAGTTCAAGCCCAATAACATTCCCGTAAGGGCCTGGACTAAGAACAAAAACAGGGCAACACTGCCGAACACCTGAGGCCAACCCGCAGACGCTGGAATGTCCTCATGCGCCAGGCGCCGTACCGCGGAAGCGATGCCGGTTCTTTCTTCAATCCATGCGTACAGGTGTCGCATCACGAACTTCGCTGGTCGCGCAAATTCGACGAGCGTTGATCACCCAGCCACAAGCGATCGCCGTCGATCCTGACCAGATATTGATCCAAGGGGCGGGGGGCCGGCCCTGCCACGACCGTTCCGTCCGGTGCGAATAACGACCCATGGCAGGGACATACGAACATCCGTTTCGAAACGTCCCAGTGATAAGCGCAGCCAAGGTGGGTACACCGCGGCGAGAACGCGACAATGCTTCCGTCATTCCTTTTCAGCACCCAGGCCGTATCTCGTTCGCTCTTGATCTTCCATCCATCAGTTCGGACCCGGAGGATAGCCACCTCTGTTGGCGCGTTTGGTGGCAGCGTGCCGACGGCGCCCGCGTCGATCCATCCGGACTCGCGCTTGGAACCAGGGCTTCCGAAAATGTAGATTGCCGCTGGCGTGCTGATCGCCAGACCCATCAGACTGGTCAATCCATAAATTGCCCGGACCGAAAATTGCCGGCGATTAAACTTCTGTTGATCATCACAAGACATCTATTACTCCGAGTAAATGCGGCGATACACTTACTGGATTGATGTTAGTGTCTGACGGCCTTCTGTGTTGTTGTAATTATGTAAAGGCGCTGCCAAATGTTCGTTGCCTACTTTCAACAACGACCGAAACACCAGTGCGGCAATCGTTGCGACAATCGCCGCAACTGCGAGGCAAATCGGATAACCCAGGCGGGTGATGGCTCGCCCGGCAATCGCCGCTGCCAAGGTTCCCGCAACTGACATCGTCAGAAACATCAACGATGATGCTCCGGTCCGCTGCCCTTCTTCCGCGTTGTTCATAAGCAATCCAAATAGGCTGGGTTCGTTCATATACTGCAAGGTCAAATAGCCCAGATAGAGAGCGATCGCCATCCATCCCTGTCCGAAGGCGAGCAGCATGAGCATGATGGCGGTCCCCAATGCAGTCAGGAAGACGTACCGGCCGTCCCCGAGGCGCCTCACCAGCAGCGGGCCACACATCATCGCGCATACCTGTAGCGCTTGTCCAGTGGAAAAAGCAGTTCCGATTTCCTGCAGAGACATATGAAGACGAAGCGACAGATACGCGGTGCCGAAGCTGTTGAACGAGGTGGTTGCAGCAATCCAGAGAAACAGCGCCATGAGAAATTTCCGGACAAACGGGCCTCGCGGGTAAGTCACCGCGCCGTGTTGCTGTCGCCCGGGAATCCGCAAGCGCAACGCCGGAATAGCCGCAAGTAGAACCAGTCCCGATCCGAGAAAAATGGCGCCTTTCTTTCCGCCTGTCACAGAACACGCAAAGATGCTGCTGATCCACTGGGGCAGTCTTGCTCCCAGAAAACCGGCCGCGATTCCGATCGACATTCCCATCGCTGTTACAAATCCGAAAGCGATGGATCGGTTGCGCGGACGGGTGAGAGCTGCAACGACCGGAGCGAATGCGACCGCCCAAAAGGCAAAGAATATTCCGTTTAACGCGGCGCTCCCAAGGAGATTGATGCGCGTCATGCTGACGGTTCGCAACACGGTCGCAATCGCGCCGCCCACGGCGCCGATGATAAGCAATCCTCTCAGCCCGGCTTTCCGCTCAACTATCGCCGCAAGCGGTGTTCCGGCTAGCATGCCGACCGTCATGGCAGCGGCGACAAGGCCCAGAACGTCCTCCCGGAAGCCGCGATCCAGTAGATATAGGTTGTACAGCAGGACGAATAAGAACTCACCCACATCGAAGAGAGCGCCTGCCAGGAGAAAAGGCCCAAATCCTTTTTCGAATCCAGTGCGCTTTCTCACCCATGCGATGCCGCCTGACGCTGTCGGCAAGAACGAGCACACGTACCTTTTGCCGCGTAAGAGTAAATATTTGCGCTGACGAATCAGACTCGCCAGCACGCTCGCTGTGTTACCGCCGTCAATCCGATCCACTACCGTGGGAAGCTTTCCGGGCCATAGCGAGGCCGCCAGCACCGCCATCTTCGACCATGCTTTCGACGCCATGGCCATGTGCAGGTACACGTAGTTTTTATTGGAATCGGTTTGACTGCAAAGAGGCGAGAACACAAACTGCTGCAGCCAGAACTGCACGCCTGTAGGCAGTGCTTCTCGCTCGAGCTCAAGGTGAGGAGGCGCCGCACAGTGAAACCAGCTCTGCACCACTGAACAAACGATCGTTTCTATGGCCTTCAATTCAGGCGAATGCCATTCATTACATTGGCGCCAAAACTGTTCATCATTCGAATGCTGATGCAGAAAATGCGCGACCTCCCAGGCACGCTGCAGCGGCAGGTCGCCGCCGATCAGGTGCAAGAAGAAGTGGAGTGCTGCAAATCCCAGCAGATCCTGTTTCGCAAGCACCTGGTACGCCTTTCCGTCGAACGTCCTCGACTCGCGGCGCGCCCACATCTGCTCCTGCCCTGCGATGTCAATGCGTTCCGATATCTCATTCCAAAGCCGGTGATGGATTTCAACAGCGATGGGGATCTCCGCCAGATTGCCGTTCCATTCCCAGGAGTTCGGCAATACCAGCGGTGGAAGATGACGGCCGCTCTGCGCGGGGCTGGGACCGTAGCCAAGTTCGCGCGCGGCCGCATATGCCGTGTCGGCCAGCTCGTGTGGACACCACAAGTCGATATCGCCTTGGGCTCGCCAAACCGGGTCCGGAGTGAGGTCGGGTGAATGCGTGAAGCCTTTCAACACGACGCAGGGAATGTTCCGCGTCTGCAGCACCTCGGCGATTGCAGCCAGCTGACGCTTGATCAGTTCCAGGCGCATCTCGAAACCCGTGCGCCGTTTCGCGATGCGCTCTCTGATATCTGGTGGAAGCGCCGCACCGCAGAAGTGCGGCAGCATCAATGTCACCTGCCGGCTATCGCACCACTCCAGCAACTTCGGCCATTGCTTTGCGTCGAGCTGCTTCATCCGCTCAATCGATCTGTGCCGAAATCTCAGCGCCTCAACGACAGCAAGAATCGGCTCAGAGATTCCGGCTCTTTCAATGCAAGTTTCGGGGGCAGCAACCTGTTCCTCGCTCATCGGTTCGACCGTCACCCATCCTAGAAATCGAAGCGAGCCGAAAACTGCACTCGCCGTGGATCGCCGCTTGAAAGAATCTTGCCGAAAAGCGCCCCAAAATCGGGGTAAGGTCCGGGAATGCCCAGGTTCGGATGATTCAGCGAATTGAATACTTCACCCCGGAAGCTGGCGGTCAAATTCTCTGTTATTGAAAACCGCCGGCCGAGAGCAAGGTCGATCACCTCGTTGCCCGGACCAGGAATGATGTCGCGTCCTGCGTCACCGAAGGTGAACGGCTGCGGGTCAGCAAAAGCTCCCGTGTTGAACCAGTGATCCGGGGTCCTTTGTGAAGCCGGCAACGATATCTTCTGGCCGGGAACAACGTTCGGACGGTTCGGCGTCCCGGTGTTCGCAAAGTCGAGGCCAAAATAAATCGGGTCAAGTGGCGTTCCATCCTGCAAAGTCACGATTCCGTTGAGCTGCCAGTTACACGTAAGCCACTGCGCTTGCCGTACTCCCGGTAGATTGAATGTGAAGCCACCGCTGATCCGGCGCGGTACGTTGAAGAACGAGAGGCCACGTTCTGAGCGTAGGTTGTTCTCATTCTGCGCCCCGGCGCTGTCGTATAACCCGACGATTACACTCGTCGCATCGTCGATCGACTTAGACCAGACGTAACTGAATAAGAATGACAGCCTCCGATTCATACGCTTCTCCGCCTTGATCTGTAGCGACTCGTATGAAGAATTAGCAATGTGCTGGCGCTGAAATAATGTCCCCAGGTCCGGAAACGTCCGTAGCGATTGGAGATCGCCCGGCCGTGGTCCAAGGTCCTCGCCGGTTTCCGTGTGCAGCGGAGTGTTGAAGCGTCGAAACAGGCCCAGATGCGTTCCCTTGGAACCGAGGTAAGAGACGTCAATCAGGACGCCTTTTGGCAATTCATGCTGAAAGCCGCCGTTCCACTGTTGTACGTAAGGTGTCGGCGAGTGGAAATCCAAGCCGAAGTAACTGGGAAAACCGCCCGCGCCCGCTCCTGGAAAACCGTTTCTCGTGGTCAACACCGGCGTGGTGTTGCCGTCCGCAGTATTGATTTCATTTTGAAGATGATTTAGCGCCAGGTCGTAATCTTCGGTTGCGATCTCAGGGCTGTAGTAGATGCCGTATCCCGCCCGAAAAACTGTCTGACCGCCGCGAGAAAACAGGCCTGGCAACCGGTATGCGAGCCCCATACGGGGGCTAAAGTCCTTCCAGTTACTTTGAAACGACTGCGCAACAGGAACCAGGCGCGGTTCCGCCGGCAACGTCGAGTAATCCAGATTCAGAAAATTGTTCCGGGCCTCTGAGTACGGCGAATTGTATTCGTATCTCCAGCCCAACGTCAAAGTAAGTGCGTCCGTTGCCTTCCAACTGTCTTCCGCGTATGTAGCCGCGCTGTGCTGCCGTAGATATGCTTGCGACGAACCAACTGTTCTGATCGTTTGTGTTGGGTAACCAAGAAGGAAATCGGCGAACGGATCTCCCAACGCGGCGTTGTTACCGGTGAACGAGCCTGTGTAATCGTATTGGCCGCGAGCCGTTTCACTGCGCCGGTAATTCATCTGGAAATAGATCCAATCGCCTCCGAAGCGAAGCGTGTGCCTGCCTCTTTCCAGCGTCAATCCTTCATTTGCGTTCCAGATGTTGTCCCGCTGAGCTTGCGGCAGAGCGGGATCGTCGGTGACGGTCGAAAAATTAGAGACGACGAAGTAAGGCACGCCAAAGGCGAACGGGTCCGTAGGTGGATCCAGAATTCCCAGGTCCTTCGCCACGTTGTCGCGGAAGGCTGTTTTCGGCAGGTCGAGTAGGCGTAGCCGTGTGAACGACGCGCGCAACTCATTTACCAGGTGCGAGCTTGTCGCCGTATGTCCGAGAACAAGTTGCTGCGCACGCAGATTCTCGTCACTCGGCAGCACCGGAAAGCTACCGCCCAAACTGCCGCGATCGTCATCAATCGTGTAGCGGCCGAAGAGTAGGCCCGCGTGCGCGAACTGATGATCGACGCGCCCGGAGGCGCTATCGTGGTGATCCGTGCTGGGCGTTGTGTCGAGATAGTTACTGGACGAATTTGCGCGGTTCGGCAGCGGCTCAAAGCGCGACAGATAGGCTTTTGCGATGGGGTCGGTGCGGTCGGATGGAATCGTGTTGTTTGGAAATGGCGTGCGTGCGCCAGCCGCATTCGCGCTGAGCGGATCGTAGATCGTTTCCGATCCGAAATTGCCTTGACGCAATGTAGGATCGGGGACGATCTGCGCTGACGGCTTGGTAAAGAAGTCCCGCAGGCCTTCATAAGTAAAGAAGAAGAATGTGGATCGTGGGAGCGGGCCGCCTAGCGAGGCTCCGTACTGATTGCGCCTGTAAGCAGGGCTCTCGAGGGTTGCATCATCGAAATAATTGCGGGCATCGGTGATACCGTTGCGCAGATATTCGAACGCATTCCCGTGAAACTGTTTGCTGCCCGACTTAGTAACGAGGTTCACCACTCCGCCGCCTGTCTGAGCAAACGCGCTGGGCGCCAAAGAGGATTCGGTTCGGAACTCCTGTACTGCCTCGAGAGGCGGAATGACGGCGACCGCAAACGTATTGCGGTCGGTGTTGTATGACCCGTCCAGCAGGTAGGCATTCATGTTCGAGCGGGCGCCGTTCACCGGAGAATTAAGAGCTACACTCCCACGGGAACCCTCCTGCACGTCATTGTTAACGTCGTGCACAAATCCGCCGAGTTGGCGCGGGACAACTCCGGGTCCCAACGTGACCAGGGACATCACATCGCGCCCGTCCAACGGCAGGGAATCCGCAATCTGCGAGTCCACCAAATAGCCGGCACTGCTATCGTCCGCCTGAAGCAGCGTCTCTTTTGCGATCACCTCAACCGACTCGGTCGCGACTCCCACTTTCAATTCGACGTCGACGCGGAGCTGCTGATTGACCTCCAGACGCGCGTGTCGTTCAGTGAAGAGCTGAAACCCGTGTCGCTCGGCTGTGAGGGAGTAAACGCCGGGAGGAAGGTCGTCCAAACGGTAGTCGCCGGAGCCATCCGCTGTAACCCGGCGTGAGAAACCTGTGGCTTCCGAGATCGCCGTGATGCTGGCATCCGCTACGACTGCGCCCGACTGATCGGTGATCCGCCCATAGACAGATCCAGTGGAGACTTGGGCCGCAAGCCCGAAGCTGAGTATCAAAAGTAAAGAAAGAAATTTCACAGGGGTAACTCCAGAGCAAGAGCTTGTAGAGCATCTATAGCCGGCGGAAACTCGGCGTAGCGAATTTCGTAAATGGGACGTTCCAGCAGCCGGCGTAACGCGGTGAGCCGCTCTTCTAACGCCGGCATTTGGATGGCCCAGACGAATGGGAGCAGCCGGCTCCAGGCGTCGTCTTGGGACAAACGAAGCAACCGCGGCGGACCCGGCACGTGAGCCGCGCGATTCAGGAAAACAATCGCGTGTATCGGGCCGGCTTCCGCAGTTTTGATGTTATCGATTGCCGTGGTCCTGACTTCGATAGTTGGCTTGCCATACGCCCGGAGCGTGCTTTTCAATCCATCGAACTCAGGGAAGAGCTGACCGACCGGTTCTCGAAAGCGAAACTTATGCGGGTGGCCGATTACTTCGGGCTGCGCGGCATTTCGTACAAACGCGCTCGCATCGTCCGAGACATAGGTCCAGCCGCGGCGCGCGCACGCGTAAGACAGCGAAGACTTACCCGCGCCCGAGTTTCCTGCCAGGAGAATCCCGCGACCCTCGAACATCACACACGCGGCGTGCAGCGTAATCAAATCGCGGACTTCGAGCAGCGGGTAAATCATCACATCCAGCAAACATTGCCGGAAATATTCGCTGCTTCGAACCGTGTTGCTGGTTACCCATCCGAAGCTGAAGCCATGCTCAAGGTCGAGGCAGGCGAAGTTCTCACGGTCCACCACGATGCTCAGCAGATTCTTTTGCGATCGGAATGCCGGCGGCTCCGTGCATGCCGGACTGACGCTCTCAGCGACGAAGCAGCGCACGTCCAACGGCGTACGCGAAAACCGGCAGCGATAGGAGGCCCAGCTGATTTCCGCAGCCTTCATAACCTCGGCACTGTTTGCGGATAGGTGTACCGGAAACCCATAAGGAAAAAACAGTCGCTCATGCGTGATCGGAATTCTGGTGAGCAGAGGATCGTTCGTCACAGAAGTTATTTCGGAGATCGGCTGAATGGCAGTACTCAACAAACACCTCTTCGGAATGCGGTATACGGTGAGGTTACGGTGTTACGCAGAGCTCTTTGCCAACACTCTGTAAAGATCCTGTAAAAACCGGATCGGGCTGCCACTTCACCGCGTAGCCGCAGGCCACCACAACCAGGAACATGGTCAGCACCTCACTGTCGCCCAGGTTGTGTTCGAAAAAACCTTCGGCGATGACAGCGATGATGGCCGCGACACATCCGCGAAGGATCCAAGCGTGTTTGCGTCGCATCCGCGCACGCGCTTCGCTGTGTAAGTCTCGCAGTGTTCGCGCGAGTATCCACAGCATGAATGCGAGCGCAGGCAGGCCGCGTTCGGCCGCGTACTGAAGATACACGTTATGTAAGTGGCCATACCAGCCTTTCGGCAGTGGCCTTGCGATATCTTGAGGCACATATTGGAGGAATTGACGCCCAACCTGCTCGGGACCAAGTCCCAACAGCGGATGGGCTGCGATCATGCGCAGACCAGTACGGAGAAAAATGACTCGCCTGGCATTCGAATCATCGTTGCCATGGGGATGCACGACGGAAATCATGCGTTCCTTTACTTGAAACGGCATGAGTAAGGCGGCACAGAACAAAACCGTCGGAACTGCGATCACTGTCCACCGTTTCCAAGCGAACAGTAGATAGATACTCCCGGCGGGCACGCCGATCAGAAACACGGCTCGCGTGAGACCCAGGATGAGGCATGCCAGCACCGGCGCCAGGCATGCAAGGGCAGCCATGCGCTGCGATTTTTGAAGGCCGAACAGCGCCAGCGCGAGTAAGAGCTCCGCAATGATCATCAACTCTCCGCCAAACGTCATCCAATGGCTGGCAAAGCCATGCAGGCGGGCATCCAGGAAATATTCGTAGTAGTTTCCGCCTTCAACGCGCGCCTGTTGATACCGCTGCCAGAGTTGGAAGAAGGCCGTCACCGAGGAGAGCAGCGCAACGCCGGCCCATGACCACACGAGGAGCGCGACTTGTTTGCCTGTTCGGAAGCAGGTAGCGACGACCAACGCCGTCGCAAATACGAAGAATTTGCGGATCTGGGGTAGTCCCTGAACAAAATGCTGAGAGCAGACCGCGGACAGAAGCGTCCAGAAGCAGAAGAGAAGCAGCGACAGCTTGATCGGCGGAAATCGCTTCGGCTCTCTTGACAGAAGCACGACCAGAAGGGCCGCTCCAAGTAGTAACTGCGAAAGGGCGATCGAGAAAAGGATCGTTACTGCCGCCCCGAATGTCAGGTACAGCCCTGCCCGACGCATGCCTTCAATGCTCTTCCGGAAGGCACGCGGGTATGTTCCGGATTTGTAAAGATCGTGTCAAAACCCTTCCTGGCCCTTGAACCTGGTCCACTGCCATGAGACAAGGGGTGTGAGATGTTACAGCTGCATACCGAGGAGGTGGCGCCTTCGCGGCGCGAAGTGTTGGTGGAAGATGCCGAATTACTCACATTCATCTTCTACTTATTCGAGCGATGGAGGACAATCGCGGCCATCTGTGTAGCCGTCCTCGGCATTGTTACTTCAGTCACGTTGCTGCTTCCGAAGAAGTACACCGCAAGCGCGAGCATTCTGATCGAACCACCGGCGGGAAACGATCCTCGCGGATCCACGGCTGTAAGTCCCGTTTATCTGGAGTCGCTAAAAACGTATGAGCGGTTCGCATCCAGCGATAGCCTGTTTGAACGGGCCCTCGACCGAATGGATTTGCGGGCGGCCTATGCAGGTGTCCCGATTGAGACCGTGAAGCATCGGGTCCTGGAAGTCGAAAAACCGCGCGACACCAAAGTCCTGGAGGTCAGGGCAACCCTCGCGGATCGCACCAAAGCCAGAGATCTGGCACGCTACATCGCCGAGCAGACGGTCGCCATCAATCACTCACTGGACAGGATGTCTGTTGAGGAGTTGACGGAGGGCACAAGCGCCATATACGAACAAGCACGCAAAAAACTAAACGAAGTCATTGCCGCCAAGAATGCCTTTCTGGAAAAAGAGCCGGTGGCGAGCCTGGATGCCGATGTCGCCGCCGCTGCCGATCTGCGCGCCAGGCTGCAAAGAGATCTCAGCGATGCGCGTGCTGAGCTGGCTGCTTATCAAGGCCGTAGTGCCTCGATAGGCAGCTCGCCGGACGAAACGGGATCGATCGCTGGAGCAATTGCGGGCGCTAAAGCGCAGATCGACGCCTACGAGAAGCAGCTTACTGCTCTCGAAAAAACGATTGATGCTAAAACTAATTTGCTCGAACGGCGCAAGCAGGAGCGGGAACTATTGGATAAGCAGTTCCAAATGGCCCAAGCTCAGTTTGAAACCGCAAGTAACCGAAACACCGAAATCGCGTCTTCAGTGGCTTTCCGCGGCGAGCGCCTGGAAATCATCGACACTGGTGTTCTGCCCGAGCGCCCGAGTTCGCCAAACCTTCCTCTGAACCTTGCGCTCGCTCTCTTAGCGTCCATCCTGGGCAGCGTTTTGTACCTCGCAATCTCCTTCACCAATGCCAGGCGCAAGCTGCTTTTGTCGTACAGCTCCGCGAGCGGGACATAACTGTCGTGCAGTCAGTCGACGCGCGCGGCCATCGCGATGTCATGGGTCCAGTTGCGGTCGTCATCTGGGCTTCACTTATAGCTCTTGCTCCGAGCCCGATAGCAAAGACGGTGATGCTGATTGTCGTTATCTTGCCGGCTTTGTTGTGGTGGTTGTGCGGCGCCGCTGACCGCTGGCGAACAGCGTTCTTTGCAGCGGCGATTTTGTTGCCTCCGCTGCCCCTCGCGTTCGGAGATTCGGGTCCGCATCTAGCTCCCGTATTCGCCGCTATCGGGCTGGTCGTTCTTCTTATCGGCTCGACACGTGCTCGGCTGCGCAGCGAGCGGCTGCTGTTGCTCCTTCTCTTATTCCTCGGCGCCTTGTTGCAGAGCGTTGTGTTTGCCGCGATTTTCTCCGGAACGGAGATAGCCCTGATGAGCCTCGCGCGTATCGCACTCTTCGCCATCGCCCCGCTGATTTATGTGTCAATCGTAAGCGGCGCGCCCTGGTCGCCTGAGCGCAGTTTTCGGATGGCGCGCACGCTCTACCGCCTGGCCATTGCCGCCGCTGTCTTTGCCTGTGCCGATTTTTATTTCCAGTTTTCCTCCCCCGTACGGTACAGCGCTCAGTTCGTATGGCTGGAAGATGCCGTTCTGCGACGCGCACAAGGGTTGTTCTATGAGGCCAGTACACTCGGTAACTTCTGCGTCTTCTTCCTGGTAATGATTCTGGTCGTGTCTCTTTCTCGATCCGAAGTGCGCCTGTGCTCGCGCGCCGAGCTTGCGATCGGCACGATTGTCCTCGCTGCGGCTCTTCTGTTTTCTTACTCGCGCGCATCGATCTTGAACCTGCTTTGCGCGGGCGCTGCCTTCCTCACCGTTCGCAAGCGCGCAAGCAAGCGCCTTATCTTCGGCGGCGCCGCCGCGATGGTCGGCGTGGCCGGCCTGGTCTATCTCATCCTTCCATCGTTTTCGCGCACTTACTGGCTTCGCATCGGAGTTTCGCTTTGGCTTCTGCCGTCGGCTCCGGGACCGATTCTTTCCGGTCGCCTGTCGAGCTGGCAGACACTGGTGGCGTTCTTGCAGCAAAATCCCTGGCACCTGCTTTTAGGCATCGGCTACAAAACGCTGCCGTACTCGTCGTATCTGGGAAAAAGCGTCATAACCGATAACACCTACTTGGATCTCTTGGTCGAGACCGGATTGGTAGGCCTTTGCTCCTTCCTGGCGTTGAATTTTGAAATGCTGCGATGCGGTCTTCGCGCCGCGCGGTCCGCAAACCCGGTCGCGCAGCTCTTTGGAGCGTGGTTTTTTTGTTTCTGGATCGGCGAACTGGTGCAGATGTTATCAGGCGATCTGATCACTTATTGGCGCGTGCTGCCGTTGTATTTCTGCGTGCTCGCGGTTTCGCAAAACGCGCGCAGCCATACTCAACTCATCTATTCCTCTCGCAAAGCAAGTACCGGATCTACTCTTGCAGCCCGGTGAGCGGGCAAACTCGCCGCCCATTAATGTTACCGACATCTCGCAAAACCAGTGACACGATTTCGATGCGCTGCGCGCCCAGCTTGACTTGCGGGGCCGCATCTCTTCGCCGCGATTCGTGGCGCCGAGGCAACCGCGTCGTCTGATTTTGAAGCCTCCGTGGTGAGATTGAGCACCGCAACATCGTTGGCGTCGAAGCGTGAAGTCACCCGGAACAAAACATACGTCAAGCAGAGTCCATCGAAACTTCGCAACTATCTCTTGCAAGCGCTTGCATTTTCCAGTACAGTACTTCTAGTCAGCCGTCTGCGGGAGGTTTCTATGTCGAGATCGTCAGCTTCGTCCAGGTTGGTCGTAACGCTTGCCCTGTTTTCCTCTCTTTGCTTCGGCCAATTCAGCGGGAGCATTCAGGGCGTTGTGCTCGATCCAAGCGGGGCTATCGTTCCCAATGCCAAGCTAACGTTGACCAACACCGCAACCCAAGTGCAAACGGAGGCAACCAGCGCCTCGAGCGGAGAGTATCGGTTTGCCAGCCTTGCGCCAGGCTCGTACAAATTGAGTGCGAGCGCATCGGGTTTTTCGCAAACGGAGCTACGCGTCACCTTAGAGACGAGTCAAAACTTGAACCTGCCGGTGTCTTTGCAGGTTGCAGGCGCCTCGCAATCGGTTGAGGTGACGGGCGAAACGCCGATCGTGAATACCGCCGAAACACGCAACCAGATGACGCTGGAGACGCAGACGCTTTCCTCGCTTCCGCTTGCCGGACGCAACATGATCTCCCTCGTTACCCTAGCGCCGGGCGCCGTCGGCGTTGGCACCTCGGCGGGAGGAAGCCCAGGCTCTGGCGTGGATAACTACTCGACCGAAACACAGGTGGACGCGAGTGCAAATGGCCAGGGTAGCGTCGGCAACATGTTCATCGTCGATGGACTCGACGTCACCAGTGCCATCCGGCCGGGAGTCTTGAACTTGACTCCGAATCCCGACTCCATCCAGGAGACAAGCATTCAGACGAACACGTTCACCGTCGATTATGGCCGGGCAAGCTCGATTCAGATGGTTATGACCACTAAATCGGGCACCGATCAGTTTCACGGCAATGTGTCCGATTACTTCTCGAACCAACATCTATGGGCAGGCACCGAGTTCGTCCATAACTACGCTCCGTTCCACAGCAATAACATGTCGGCGAGCATCGGCGGTCCGATCATTCCGCATCATCAGTTCTTCTTCTTCTTTTCGATCGAACCGCTGTGGTCTTCGAACTCTACCGGCAATAGTTTGACGACCTTTGAAGATCCCGCATTTACCGCGTGGGCGGCAGCGAACTTTCCGAGCACTATTGGGACAAAGCTGCTTACAACGTACAAGCCGAGTGCGGGTTCGCCGACGGGTTCCGTGACCACCGCGGCCCAGCTATTCGCGGGTACGTGTGGTACCGCGGCCGCCGCGAACATCCCCTGCTCGCTGCGGGTGCTGGATCAAGGTGTCTTCAACTCCACCAGCTATCGCAATGCGCGGCAGTGGGATCTGCGCGTGGATAAATACTTCTCTAAAGATCGAATCTACGGCACCTTCTACAAAACCAACTTGAGCTACGGAAATTCGACGATTCGCCCGGCGTTCACGTCAACGAACGAAACGTATCAGCATGCCATCCAGGTCAATGAAACGCATACGTTCTCCCCGACCACACT
Source organism: uncultured Acidobacteriaceae bacterium (assembly GCA_963842195.1). Lineage (GTDB taxonomy): Bacteria > Acidobacteriota > Terriglobia > Bryobacterales > Bryobacteraceae > Bog-105. The sequence goes on along the minus strand of CAWJFN010000007.1, from coordinate 337,049 downwards.
GAACGAGGCAGCATTCGGCACCAATTATGTAGAGGGCATCACACCCAAAACCGGTCTTTTCTCCGTGCCGGTGGTGAATGTAACTGGTATGGGCCAGGGCTTTGGCACTGGCTTCGCAGCCGGTGACTTCATACAGCATAACTATCATTGGCGCGATGTGCTTACTCACATCCGCAATGGACACAGCATCAAGGCCGGATATGAAGGCTGGTTTGGCGATGATGTCGAAAAATTCCAAGGGCCATACTCGCAGCCGACGTTTCAGTACAATAACTTGATCGACTTAGTCGAAGATAAGCCGTTTACAGAAAGCGGTGTGTCCTATAACCCGCTTACCGGTAAAGAAACCTTATGGGACTGGAATGCCGCAGGAAGAACGTGGGGCTTATTCGCCCAGGATACCTGGCAAGCCACACCGCGCCTCACCATTAATTACGGTGTACGCTGGGATGACTTCGGCAACCCTTATTCGCGGAGTCCGCAGACGGTTTTTGCGAACTTCTATTTCGCCAATGCTTCGAACATGATCGATCGCATTGTGAATGGCACCATGAAAGCCGGCTCGCATGCGCTAGCGGATTCAATAACCAACGTCTGGAGTCCGCGCGTAGGTGTCGCCTGGAATCCTACTGGCAAAGGCGATTGGGTAATCCGGGGCGGTATCGGTATTTACCACAACTGGCCCACTCTGGCCAATGTGCAGGAAGAATATCGAGGCAACCCACCGGGACTAATTATTCCGACTTTCTATTCCACAAGAGGTGTTCCGCCGCTCCTGAGCTTTGGCACAAACAACACCAAGCCACCCTTCGGCTATACCTATCCTTCGTTACCGGCGACCTCGCTCGACGCACATGGCGGGCTGGCCGGCTTGAATTTCGGTGTCGGTGCGATCGACCCGAATCTGAAGAGCCCGGTAGTGTATAACTATGCGGCGAGTCGTTGAGCGTAAACTTAGCCGGAATTACGCGGTCAGTGTTGGTTACAGCGGATCACGAGGAACCGGCCTCATGTCTGGAGGAGGTCAGCAGGCTAACGTAAGCTATGGCGTCGACATCAACGAATACGCCGGCGACTTGATTCAGCACAATAGCCTGGTGCCAACACGCTTGAATCCGAGCTTTGGCCCGATTTACTACACCGCGAATGACCGTGTTTCCAGGTACAACGCGTTCATTACGACATTTACTGGCCGCATCGGCGAACGAGCGTTTGTTAATGCATCATACACTCGCTCTTCCTCTATGGACGATACACAGGTATATCCTTCCGGATTCAATCCGCAAACCTGGTACGGACCCTCGGTTTGGGATGCGCCGAACCGGTTTTCTTTGGCGGGAAACTATCAGCTTCCGGGGCTGCGAAGCGGACATGGGATCATCGGCCACGTAACTGGTGGCTGGTCTCTTAGCGGGACCACCATTGTCCAGAGCGGATATCCGTTTACCGTGTATACGAACGCCACATTCGCGCCCCTGAAGAACGCTGCCGGACAGTTCATCGGATTTGCACCCGGTAGCGGAGACTACAACGCCGACGGCGATAACTTTGATTTTCCGAATGTGACGAGTTACCAGCAATCGACGAGCCGTCAAGCGTTCCTGAACGGTCTGTTTACGGCGTCGAATTTCCCTGCGCCGGCATTCGGCACCGAGGGCTCGGAGAAATACAACCAGTTTCGAAATCCGATGTTTTTCCAGACGGATGCCACGCTGGCGAAAGACACTCAAATATTAGAACGATTGAAGCTCCAGCTTCGATTTGACTTCTTCAATCTATTCAACCGCGCGAACCTGTACAACGTTGACGCAAATCTTGCTAGCGGCACGTTCGGAAAAACCACCAGCCAATACAATCCTAGGTGGATTCAGCTCGGCGCAGCAGTCAACTTTTAGCCAGACGAAGGAGGCTCACCTGTGGTCGTGGCGCGGCCACTTTGGCTGCCGCGTCGAGACCCGTCTCGACGCTCTGGATTCATCTTGCTGACCGAGCTCGGTTCCTGAACCCGATCCTCTCTTATACTGATGTCGTGCCATTCAAGCTCGGCATCGACTATCAACCGCGCGGAGACCAGGCCTCGGCTATTGAGCAGCTGACGCGCGGTATTCACGACGGCGAAAAGCACCAAGTCCTCCTTGGCGTTACCGGCTCGGGCAAGACGTTCACAATGGCTAAAATCATCGAGGCGTGCCAGCGCCCGGCGCTGGTTCTGGCGCATAACAAAACACTCGCCGCGCAGCTTTATCACGAGTTCAAGACCTTCTTCCCGCAGAATGCCGTCGAGTACTTCGTCAGTTATTACGATTACTATCAGCCTGAGGCTTACATTCCATCCGGCGACATTTATATCGAGAAAGAGGCGACGATCAACGACGAACTCGACAAGTTGCGGCTCTCGGCCACTCGCTCGTTATTTGAGCGCCGCGATTGTATCATCGTCGCCAGCGTGAGCTGCATATACGGCCTTGGCTCTCCTGAGGCATATTACGGCATGCTGCTGATGCTCGAAAAGGGTCAGCACATCGGGCGCAAAGAACTGGTCCAGCGCTTCGTCGAGATCCTTTATGAACGTAACGATCACGATTTCCGCCGTGGCACATTTCGGGTTCGCGGCGACGTGGTTGAACTCTATCCTACATACGATGACAACGCCTACCGTATCGAACTCTGGGGTGACGAAATCGAGTCGCTCAGTCAGATCGATCCCGTGCTCGGTCAGGTGAAGCAGACATATCTGCGCTTGCCCATTTACCCGAAGACGCATTACGTGATGGACGCTCCCACACGCGAACAGGCCATGAAGAGCATTGAAAATGAGCTTCAGTGGTGGCACAAGGAGATCGAATCGAAAGGCAAGCTGATTGAGGCCCAGCGGCTGTATCAGCGCACCATGTTTGATCTGGAAATGATCAAACAGATCGGCTATTGTCACGGAATCGAGAATTATTCGCGGCACTTCTCGGGACGTTTACCCGGTGAGGCGCCACCTACGCTGCTCGACTACTTACCTACCGACGCACTGATGTTCATCGACGAGAGTCATCAGACCATCCCGCAGTTACAGGCCATGTACCACGGCGACAAATCGCGCAAGGACATTCTTGTGGATTTCGGCTTCCGTCTGCCCAGCGCTCGCGATAACCGGCCGCTGACGTTCGAAGAGTTCGAGAACCGGGTGAACCAGTTGCTGTACGTGTCCGCCACGCCCGGCCCGTACGAACTGACACGCTCGGCCGGTGTCGTCGTGGAACAGATTATCCGGCCGACCGGTCTGGTTGACCCCGAGATTGAGGTTCGCCCCATCAAGGGTCAAGTGGACGATCTGTTGCATGAAATCCGCGCTCGCGCCGAGCGCAACGAGCGGGTTCTGGTCACAACGCTCACCAAACGCATGTCGGAGGACCTTGCCGAATACTACGCCGAGGTTGGCGTCCGCTGCGCCTATTTGCACTCGGAGGTCAGCACGCTCGATCGCATCAAGATCTTACGTGACCTGCGCCGCGGCACATACGACGTCCTGATCGGAGTGAATCTGCTCCGCGAAGGACTCGACCTTCCCGAAGTTTCGCTGGTGGCAGTCCTGGATGCGGATAAAGAAGGCTTTCTGCGCTCCACCGGTTCTCTGATTCAGACGATCGGGCGCGCCGCGCGCAACGTCTACGGCCGCGCAATCCTGTATGCAGACGTCATCACCGAAAGCATGCGCCGCGCCATGCGTGAAACGGAGCGCCGGCGCGTCACACAACAGGCATATAACGAGGCGAATAACATTACCCCGCAGACGATCGTCAAATCCATTGATATGAGCCTGGTTGCGGTTGCGGACGCCGATTATGTTACCGTACCGCTGGATACGGAGCCGGACTCTGACGCCGAGCTAACACCCGAGCAGCGTGACACCTTGATCGGCGAGTTAGAAACCAAGATGCGTGAGGCCGCAAAGGCATTTGAGTTTGAGAAAGCGGCTCAGTTCCGCGATCGCGTGAAAGCCCTGAAAGCGAGCGGCATTTATGAAGAGGCAACGGCAGGCAGTCGGCCTGATCGTCGAAGGTAGCGCTACACAATCGGCCTTGCTTCGGCTGCCGCAAGTTGCCGATGCTCTCGGTCCGGTGAAGTCGACTGTTCTGCGCGTTGCCCGCCGGTTCTCCAATTTCATCCGTGCCGGATACGCCGTCTCTACTTACGAGGAGCTGCAGGAATCCCGCTTGATTCTGGTGCGCGTTCCCGATGTGGCGGTGCCGCGGGTCGTCAACGAAATCTGTGCTTCTGGTCTCGATTTGAATGACATGTCTGTGGCGCTGTGCGAAACCTGGCTGACCATAGATGCTCTGGCGGCACTTGCCGATCGCGGCGCCGGCACTGCGACTCTCATCGGGGTTCCAGGATCCAGGCGCCAATTCTTCATCCTCGAAGGAGACTCCGCGCCCATCCGGCAATTGCGTCACCTCATCGAGCACGATGACACCCGCGCGTTTGCCATACGCCCGGGTGCGAAATGCCTGTACTTTGCGGCCGAATTACTCGCCGCCGTTTTTCCACTGCCGCTTCTCGCTGCCGCCCAGGCTGCTCTGCGTCACGCGGGCATTTCCGGCAATCATGTGCGTGCAGTAATCGACGAGATGGCACACACCGCACTCAAAGATTTCTCGCGCAGTTCTCGCGCCGGGTCCGGAGGCGTCCTGAACGCGTGCGCTGCCGAGCTTAGGGAGGCGCATCTGTCTGCATTGCGTCGCACCGAGCCCCAGGTCGCTTCCTTGGTTGACGAACAAATTGTTGCGGGCAGGAGCAGCGCCCGCGTTGGGCTCCGGCGCGCGAAGTACATTCTGTAATAATCGTCTGCCACACTCTATTAACGAATGCAAAAGCGATTTCACTGGAAACTCAAGCAGCGAGAGATTGTCTTAGGTGACCGCACGCTGCTTATGGGCATTCTGAACGTCACGCCCGATTCATTCTCCGATGGTGGCCAATACTCGGATCCCGACCGCGCCTTCGCCCGAGCGCTCGAACTGGAAGACTCCGGAGCCGATATCATCGACATCGGCGGCGAATCCACTCGACCCGGTTCGCAACGCATTCCGGAAGCCGAAGAACTGCGGCGCATCATTCCGGTGCTGAAGCGCCTGAAGGACAAGCTCAGCATTCCGATTTCCGTAGATACTTACAAGTCCGCTGTGGCCGAGAAAGCGTTCGAGCACGGAGCCGAGATAGTGAATGATCCTACCGGGCTGCTGCTCGACTTAAATATCTCTAAGGTCGCAGCCAAGTGGGATGCAGGACTGATCATCAATCATATGCGCGGAACACCGGAGACTTGGGCCAAATTAGGGCCCATGAAGGACCTCATGCGCTCGATCGCGATTGACACCGAAGCCGCTATTCATCGCGCACGGCAGGGTGGCGTTCAGAAGCACCAGATCGTCATCGATCCCGGCCTGGGCTTTGGCAAGCGCCGTGAACAGAACTCCGAGATCATCGCGAATCTCGCGCTATTGAAGGACTTCGATTTGCCCATTCTCATTGGTCCCTCGCGCAAGTCTTTCCTGAAGAAAGAACAGGAGGAACTGACAGAATTTGCGACTGCCGGCGCTGTAGCCGCGAGTGTTATGAACGGGGCCCATATCGTGCGTGTTCACGATATCAAGGCGATGAAAAGCGTGGTAGAGATCGTCGACGGAATTCGTCAGGCAATACACGAAGAGCGTGAACCCGCACCAACTAAACGCGCTGGCAGCGCGGGCAGTAGTGGGTTCCACGCTGGCCGATGACGATTCGCCGCACCGGAGTGCCGCAGTTCACGCATGGCGCGCCGGTTCTACCGTAGACGCGGTGCATGTTCTGGAACTCGCCTGCTTTACCGGCGCTATCCACGTAATCCGAGATCGAAGAGCCTCGCAGCTCTACCGCCTGCCGTAGAATAACGGCCATTGCGCGATGGATCGCTTCGGCCCGCTTCTTCGAGATACGATCGGCTCGGACGCGCGGATGTACGCGCGCCGCAAATAGCGTTTCATCCGCATAAATGTTGCCGACACCCGAAAGAAAGGACTGATTCAGGAGCACAGCCTTAATCGCACCGCGATGACGCCGTATGCGCGCGTAGAAGGTTTCAAAATCGACCTCTAAGGCATCGGGTCCTTTGCTATCGCTGGGCGCTTCCGGCAGGTATTCAAATCTGCCGAACTGGCGTACGTCATCGAACACCAGAGTGCCGGAATCGAGTTCGAGGAGAGCTCGCGTGTATTTGCTTTGATCGGCGTTCCACAGCAGCTTGCCGGTCATACCCAGGTGAATGTAAAGCACCCCTGTATCGAGATCGATAAAGATCTGTTTGCCGAGCCTGCGCACGCCCTGTATGACAGCCCCGGTGAGGCCGTTTTCGGTACTGGACCAATCCCCGCGCGTGACCCTCCGTGAATACAACTCCGCGTTGCGTATGGTGCGGCCCCTGAGGTGGGGCTCAACGGAGCGGACAACGGTCTCAACTTCGGGTAGTTCGGGCAAGGCGTTTAGGAGACATCGATCAGGATTTCGTCGTCACGCACCACGACAGGAAACGTCTTCACTTGAACGTCATCATCAAAGTCATTGACGCCCGTCTGAGCATTGAATTCCCATCCGTGCCATGGACACACCAGGGTCGCGCCATTGAGTGTACCTTGTCCGAGCGGGCCGCCCGCATGCGGGCATGTTCCGTCAAGGCAGCGGATGTCGCCATCGACATTACACAGCGCGTATACCGCTTCGCCATGCACCACTTCCGTAACTGCGCCGGGCGGCAGCTGCTGTAGCGAAGCGACTTTCAGCAAGGGCATACGTTCCTACCATAACCCGTGCGTTAAACTGAAAACGTCTTTAGGCGTCCCTGAGCCACCCTAGCTCAGCTGGTAGAGCGGCTGATTCGTAATCAGCAGGTCGCCGGTTCGATCCCGGCGGGTGGCTCCAGACTTTTCAATCACTTCCAAACAGGCACGTCATCGAGTTGGGTTCAAATGGGTTCAATTCGCTGGCGTTTCTGAACCGCTCGGCTTCTTCTTCAACAACTGATCCAAGGATTCAACCGCAACGCGGACGCTCTCGGGCACCGATTTGATGTAGTGCTCCAGTGTGGTCTTGGCGTTCGTGTGCCGCAGGTGCGCCTGCACGTCCTTCACGCTCGTGATCTGTGCCATGTAGGTCGAGCACGTTCGCCGGAGCATCTGGTGCGTCACGCCGTCGATTCCGGAATTGCGGCCGGCTTCCTTGAGGACGCGGAAAAGAAAGTTGTTCGTGTTAATGGCGGTGCCGCGGGTTGAAGGGAAAATGAATGCGCCCGGTCTCGCGTCGGTCGCTGTACCGCGCCAGAATTCCAACTCCGTGTCGATCGACGCTGGAAGCCAAACGAAGGAGTCGCTACCTTCGGTTTTGGTTTCGACTTCCATGCCGTCAGTGATGCTGCTGTCGATACGGAGACTGTTTTCCTGCTTGTCATTCCACCGAAGCGCGAACATCTCGCCGGGCCGCAACCCGAGCACCAAGAACATGCGGACGATGAGACGGTCACGGTCGCTCAGGTGGAACAGGATTTGCGGAATCTCTTCAGGCGTGAGGTGCTTCGTTGCACGGCGCTTTCCAGACTTGGGTACCGCAAGCTTGCCGGCGGGATTCTTCGGCAGCATTTCCAACTCGACCGCTTCATCGAGCATGGAATTGAAGTACACCCGAATTTTGGACAGAACGCTCTTCAAGTATTTCGGCGCCATTTCGTTGAGATATGTCTGCAACGTGAACTTGTCGAGATCGCCGAGGAGAGTGTCTCCGAAGCGCTTGAGCAGGTAGTTCTCGATGAAGCGCTTCGTCTTGGGCCGCGACGTGACCTTCCACTGCTGTTCCTTCTGCGGCAGGAAGCGGTTTTCGTAAAACCAGCGAAGCGTGACGTTCACCGGCGCAGGAGCAACATCTTTCGTCTCGCGTGCGATGATGTCGCGCAGCTTGGCTTTGGCCTCGCCTCTGTCCATCTCCGACTTGAGGCCGAGAGCAATGTTGCGGTGCTGCCGGACCTCGGAGCCGTCGGACCGTTTCTGATACACGTAGAAGTGACCACGCCACTTCTTGATGTGCTTGCCGACCAGAACAACCCGGCCGTCCTGATATCGGTCACGACCCATGTGACGCCCCGCCGACAGGACCGATTTTACCGCGGACTCATCCAGCCGATCCATCTGTTTTCACGTGCTCCTGAATAAAACGCTCGATTTCGCTGCGCCGGAATCGAGTCAATTCTCCAAATCGGACGCAGGGCAGAAATGGCTTCTTTCGCGTGGCGTGATCGTACACCCATGCTTTGCTGACGCCGAGCCACGCCGCAACGTCGTTGATCGTTAATAGGCGTTCGGGTTGATTGGTGCCGGTTGGAAGCAGGACTGGTCGGGAGTCAAGAGCGGGCGTTGCGGAATCGCTCATACGGACACTCAAATCAGGTCTTTCTCGTCCTTAGCCGTTGGCGGACGGTAATGAAATCCAGGATTCTTCGCCTGACTGGCGCGCAGGTTGGCGAGTGGGTCAAAGGCGGGCACAACACCCGGTGTGCGCGCGTAAGCCAGCGGACGGCGCGCGTCCACCGATATCGGGCTTGCGGCGAACGGCGCCGGCGTGGCCGCGCGCCGATGTGCTTCCCGGCGTCTAATGCGGCTGACGTATGACGTCAAGCTCGTGACGCCAAGGGTGATCCCGGCCTCTTCTTCCAGCCAGGTGCAAATGGTCTTCACGCTTTGCCCTGCATCGAGAGCAGCTTCGATATCGGGCCAAAGCGCTCGAATCTGCCCCGCTTTGGTCGCCGGCTTTTCCGCGCGCCGCCGCGCGAGGCGGGTACGAGCTTCCATCGCCCAATCGGTCGAATTCATCAGTTCATCTTTTCCGGACACAGGCCCCTCTACGTACTAAGCGACTCCCAAAGGCTACTGGGGATGGACAACGAGGAATCCCGCACGTTGCGCGGCGGAGAAACCGCTCTCAAGAACTATGGGAATCCGGAAGGCCGAATCGGGACGGAGTCGGGCGAGGGTTTTTGACTTGCGGCAGATTGCGACGGATCACGACACAAGACGGCATTCTTTGGCACTCGTCGGCAATTGCGGCAGATCACGACGATCTGCGACAGTCGGAATGCAGCGCAGACCGGCTTTCGGCCGCCAAACACCGGTAGTGGAACATAAAGGGAGTGGGATGCGAGGCTGTCGGTTTGCCGGTCCCAGTGCTCCCATTCCAACGGGTTACGGCGCGTTGCGTTTCTCGACCGCTGCATCCCGTTTGGGATGCGCCTTCTTTTTCGCGAATTTTCGCCCAACAGCGTCCCGACATGCCCTCCAGGAGTCCCTTAGTATTTAGAGGGTCCGTACATGCCGCAACGATCAATCAGGTTCGCTGACCGCGTATTGAAAGAGGTCGATACCGTTTCAAGGGCGCGCGGTTTCGCCTCACCAACGGCCTTCATCAGGTACGCCGTGAAGCAGGAATTATCGGATCGGCAGGAAGGTTTAACTGGCGCAGAGGAACGCATAGCCGCGACCCTGAACCAGGTGAGAAAGGATGTGTTCCGCGTCGGGCGGGCGCAGCAGGCGTTGTTCGCCTACGTCGATACTCTGGCGAAGGCCCTACTAACATGTGTGCCCGAGCCGCCGGCCGACGCGAGGCCGCGAGCCGTCGCATCTGCCAAAGAGCGCTACGAAAGGCTGATTAAGAGCGCCGGGCGCGCCATGGTCGGCGAATCCAAGCTGGCAATGCAAGACCTCATCGGCGATCTCGAGCGGCCATAACGACCGGCTGCACATTTTAAGGTACAATTTACTAAGTACGGTAAACGATGGCGGACGACCCTCGGCCGAAGAAAATCCCGCTGATCTTCTTCCGCACGACAAACGGCAGCGAGCCAGTCCGCGAATGGCTGAAGGAACTGCCTGAAGAGGAACGGCAGGCAATTGGCAAGGACCTGTTGCGAGCGCAGTGGCGTTGGCCGGTGGGCATGCCGCTGTGCCGCGCCCTGGGGAGCGGCCTTTGGGAAGTTCGGACGGACCTGCCGACGAAGCGCACGGCGCGCGTGTTGCTTTGCGTCTACCGTGAGCATCTCGTCGCGTTGCACGGGTTCATCAAGAAGACCCGCGCGACGCCGGATGAGGATTTGGCGCTGGCGCGGAAGCGCAAGAAGGAGTTGGAACAATGAGCAAGAAACACATGGGATCGAGCGTCGATGACTTCCTCAAAGAGGAGGGCATTTTCGAGGAGGCGCAAGCACAAGCTGTCAAGGAGGTCGTGGCTTGGCAGCTCGCCGAGGCCATGAAGAAGAAAAAGATATCGAAGAACAAAATGGCCACGCTGCTGAAGACAAGCCGCACGCAGGTTGACCGGCTCCTCAGCGCAAAAGACGACATTACGCTGTCGAGTCTGCAGCGAGCGGCGGCAATGGTAGGTCGCCGCGTTACGATTGAGCTCGTGTAACTGCCCTAGCGCACCCCGTCTGCCAGTGACAATACGTCAAAATGGTTGTTCCGGATTCGCGGATAACAAGGGTGAGAATGCCGATCCTTAAACGACTAACAGTCTGGTCGATGGAGCGTGCAATCGAGGCTTGCCTACTTGGTGGCCTATTCGCCGGCCTCGTGTCGCTGAGCGCCAAGGATCCCGCGTTGCCTGTGCGAAACGCACTTTCAGCTTTTTGGGTCTCTGGCATTGCGGTTGCCGTCATCCTGTTCCTTCATGGCTACTACGTGACGACGGCCTTCTTCGGGGTGATATGGCGGAGCACCAAAACCTGGATGTACCCAACGATTACACCCTTGCTTTTCGTTATTCACACCCACATCGTCTTCATGCGGATGGGCCCAGACTTCACTCCAGAGGGGCGGGGAATGGAGCTTCCCTTCGTTCTTGGAGGAGCAGGAATCGTGTTTCTCTGCGCTTTCGCGGGAAGCCCCATTCTGAACAAATGGACCAATGCTCGAGCTGAGCCGAATGCCTATCTAAACGCTCTCGGAGTCACTATCCTGGTGTTCATGCTAGCCAACACCGCACACTTCCTGCGTCCTGTTGTGGGCGACAGCGCGTTTCGTGTTTACGGTTTGCCTTTTACCTTCTATCGGGACGGCGGGTTCGTTAAGCAATGGGTGTGGAAACCTGGCGTGTTCGTTTGGAGTGGAGCGGCGGCGGACATAGCGGTCACAGCAGCCACCGTTTTCCTTCTAGGTAGAACGTGGTTCGCCGCTCGTTCGGAGCGCTGATCGCGTCCGAGTTTCTGTGCAGACGAAGTTGGGTTCAAAATCGGGTTCAATACGCGCCGACCAGGCCGGAATCGCCAACTTGCACAAGCAGACGCCCAATACAGAATCAATAGCGTAGACCGAGACCCGGAATTTCGTAATCAGCAGGTCGCCGGTTCGATCCCGGCGGGTGGCTCCACATTTTCAAAACTTATATTGACCGGTTGTCTCATCAGTATCAATTTGTCAGCAAAACAGCTGGTGTGGCTAGACCAGCAAAATCAGCAGGTCGCTTCGAAAAGGAGCTTGCGCCGGGAAAATGAACCCTCTTGTCCGATATCCAAATGCGCTAGCCACACTCATTGCCGCTTCTGGCGCGAGGCGCGCACAGCGGCACGCGTTGAGGAACAATTTGTTTTCCGGCTGAGTAGATAATCATAGCGCTGAGGCGAAATGTGCACGGTCACAATCCGGCCGATTCGCGCTTCTGCCCTCTTCGCTTGTGCGCGTTGTGCTGTAACGGTTCAGCTACGGAATAGTCAAGGAAGGAATTTGCGTGATCAAACAACCGAATTTCGAGCGAACAGAAGGTGGCTGCGAGACCGCTGCTTGGCCCGAGCGCTTCCTGACACCAAATCGATCGACGCGGAGTCGTTCGAGCGCTCGTTACAGAACAGCGTCAGCGCGAAGTTACGGCGGAACTTCAAAAACAGTTTGGCGAAAGCCAGCGAAATAATGAATTGCGACTTACTGGTCCCCCGGGCCAAAGACGATGCATCCTCAAGCTACTGTGATCTTTCAGTACCGACGACGCCGATCATTTTGCGCAGGTGATCAGCTAAAGGAACAGCAATTCGCTCTAACTTTGTCGCCATTGGAACGGCGGTCAACCAGATATGCACGATTCGGGAACCCCCAGTCAGCTCGGCGCGATGCACCAGACGTCCGCGTGCACCGAGAGAGGTCCAGCTCTCGGGCGAGCAGGGATACGCCAAGCACACGATCACAGGTGAAGTTCGCGCCAGGTTTGCGTACGCGAGGACCTGAAGCAAATCGTTTCGGTGTTGCTCCCGGAGCTCTTCTTCTACTCTCCACCATGAGTGCTGCTGCAGTTCTTCCCAATGGCGCTTATACTTCGCGTCGACGATCAGCGTGGCAGAATCCCACTCCACCCAGATGTCCGGCGCGAGTGATTTCTGTGAACCCAGGTACGATGGCTCCCAGTTGATTGGATGGGTTGTTTCTCGCTTGCGGCCAATTCTCATTTGACCGCCCGTGCGCTGCGCAATGATCCGAAACACAGTCTCAACCCAGGCTTCGAAAAATTTATCCATGCGCATCGTCCATGGTATGCCTTCCAAGTCGCTTATTCCAGCGAGTCCTCGTTCTTCAACCGTCCATTCGATCGCTTGCAGGCCGTCTATGAACTGCTCAGTCCGCAGGGGACGCTGAAGCCAGGTCCCAAGGTTTGTTGGGGACGGCACATACACCGGAACAGTTTGAACTCGATGAAGTAACTGCTGTCCAAAATCAATCAGCCGGTGCACAAATGCACCGTGCTCTTTCTGGGTCTCGAGCGCACGTAATTGGCGTTCGACGGCATGTCGAACAGCACCTTTCAGAAGTCGATCATCACGAAGATCTGGAAACGTACAGGGTAGCGATAAGAAGTCCGCACGTGGCAAGCTCCTCGTCGCGTACTCCGCCCAGTGCACTCTACCTCGGGGAGCGCGACGCGTCTCCGTCGTGAGTTCAAATCTGCGATCGAGCGAATCTAGTAGAGCTTTCAGCCTCACGAGAATCATGAAGGACAGCACCCAGACGGGCACTCGGCGTTCCGAGCGACGCAGAAGGGGCAAATGCAATGGTGTTGGACTCACTCGCCACCCCATTTCCGCAAGCATTGGCCCGATGCCGCCCCAAGGGAACCTGGGTTGAACGACAAGGCCAAAATCGGGCCGGGCTGTCGTGGGCGAAACCAGCGGGATCGCGCCGACTGCGCTTCCAGCTTGGATCACAAGCCGGACATCGTTCCCGTCATACTCTCGTTCGATGCGAACCTCCAACAACGACATCAATGCTCGGTTCTGCCTGACGAACTGTTCCGCCATTCGAGCGGCTTGTGCGTGCGGATCGCGCATCCCGCGGAGCCCGAAGAAATTGACCGCTGAGCGCTGAGTAATCGAGTGATCTACCAGTTCCAGACAGACTTCCTGTGCGCGGAGTGGTGGCGTTAAAGGCACCGTTCTCTGATAGCGTCGAGTGCGCCGGGCCTTCACAGACTTCGCAATTCCTGCAAGTAACCGCGGATCGGCTCAGCGAAGCCGCCAACGTAACCCTGCGCCAGATATTCTTCCAGGAGAGGCACTAGGTTCACCCGAAGGCTCCGCTTAGCACGGCTCTCATCTAATTCCAGAAAGTATGAGTGCCCGGGCACCAATGGGAAAGCGTCTTCAGCCGCGTGCTCAATAAATATCGAAATCAAATCCCGAAACGCCTTTTGCATCGTGGCGCAGCCGTACTGCTCGACCACGCTCATCCGTGGCCATAGGGAGACGAATGCGAACCGCCGCCGCACCGCAATGTCAACGATAGCGATGCTACGATCCGCGCTGTTCATCGTTCCCAAAATGTGCAGATTGTTTGGCAGAAACAAAGTGCGGCGAAACGGTTCGCCAAAGTCGTAGGGGAGCTCAATCTTTCGGCCCGAGTCCGTCGGCTCAAGCAGGAATATCGCCTCACCCAGAATCTTGCCCAGGTCCGCGCGGTTGATCTCGTCGATATGCAGAAGATAGCTGCTTGCCGGGTCTTTGTGCGCCTGAATGGCTGCTTCCATGAGAAAGCCAGGTACCGGCGTGAATCGGAAACCCAAATCAGCGACCGTGTTCGTGGGAGCCAGACCGCCAATGAAATTTTCGTACGTGGTATTTGGGTGAAACTGTATGGTCCTTCCTCGCCCACCATAAGTCTCGCGAAGGAGTTCCGTCGCCATCATCGTCTTTCCAGTTCCCGGTGGACCCTGGATGATGACATATCGCCTGGTGGCCAGCAGATCGGCGACCTGGCTGTGCTCGATGATCGGCATGAGATGGTTAAACCAGTTGGCCCGGATAGATTGGTAGCTAGTGTGGCAACTGGCGATAGGTTGGTAGCCGCGTTCTTCGAAGAGAAGGTCGAGAAACGCTGTCAATGCTGCCTCGGTCCCGCCACGGTCGTCCGTTGGACAATACAGAGCGTACATTTCCCTGCCGTATCGGTCGAAAACGCTCTTGTACGCCGGCCATTCCTTTGCAACGTTCTCCGGGATAGAGAGATCGGTCCGAGTTGGATCCTGTTTCGCCCATGCGACGAAACTTCCTCGACCATATTCTTGATTCAGCCAGGAACAGATCGCCTGGGTTTTCCGGGCGTGACCCGGACGCCCAAGAATTGCTTCGTCCGGCGCAAGCCCTTGTGTACCCACTACCATTCCGATCAGGCACGGTCGGTCTGGCACGGGGAACATCACAAACGAAAGCCCGCTGTATGGACCGGAAGGTGGATTCTGCGGGTGGATGTAGGCGACAAACGGAACCCCGGAATCGGCGCTCATCTCCGGCGCGCGGACCGTCAACGTTTTTGAAGACTGTTTTGGATAACGTCCTCCCGGGCTGCCAAAAAGGGCATCAAATGCGGCCTTATTTCGCTCGGACCATGACTCCTGTTTCAATGAATGCGCAATCTCCAGCAGTAATGGGATGCTCATATACGAGTTTCAAATGAGACTGTATCAGTGCGGACGCCTGGCGCATCCTTAGATTCCGCGGTCCTGGGTAGGTAGAACATGAGAATCTACTTTGACTCCTGTTGCCTCAATCGGTTCACAGACGATCAGACCCAGCAAAGAATTTTTCGGGAAGCCGAGGCCATGGAGGAATTGATTGGTTTTTCAACGAGCGAACCCAACATATGGGTCGGCAGCGCGGTGCTCGAAGCAGAAATTGTTCGGAACCCAGAACCGACGGGAGGACGCCGAGGCTTTACTCGCGTTCGTCAAGCAGGTCGTCAAGTAGACGATAGAATTGTCAGCCGCGCACGCGAATTGCACAAAGCAGCTTTTCCGAATTTGACGCGCTTCACCTATCGTGGGCCGAAAGCGCGCAGGTGGACATCTTTTTGACGACCGATGATCGTCTTGTCCGTAGGGCGAATCGGAAACCCGCCAAATTGGCCATTCGAGTATTGAACCCGGTATCCTTTTTAGAAGAGGTTAAGAATGCCAACCCACGAAATGACTGACCAGGAGTTTCAGCACCACGCACTCTCTATCCTCCAGCGCGAACTAGGAGCGGAAGGTTTTGCGCGCTTCTTACGTTTGTACCGTTCTGGTCGCGGCGATTACACAAAAGAGCGTCATCAGCTCCTAGAGGGTGTCACAATCGACGAGATCATCGAACAAATTCGTTCCGGTGAGCCAGCCCGTTACGACAAGCAGTAGAGACTTTGCATACCTACGCAGCTCCTTTCGTAAGTATGTGAGCGCCAAGATCGAGCCTTTTTTGTCAGCAGTCTTGTCAAACGAGAGTCCAGTCTCATGCGTTTTCCACACTTTTCAGAGTATCGCCGCATCTCAAAAAACGAACAAAACAGGCGGAAACGAGAAGAATGATTACGCATGGGACTTGACACGTATGGCTTCGTAATCAGCAGGTCGCCTGTTCGATCCCGGGTGGGTCCAGATTTCTCAAGCAGTAAGCTCTATCGCTCGATCCGTCCCGAAGAGTTGGATCAATTCGACGGCTGCACTACATCCGCAGGCGCTTTCTTCAGGAAACAAAGCACCAGTTCAACTCCGGTCGACGAACTCATTTCCGACATGTAGTTGGCGGCTTTTCGTTGAGCATCGACGCGGTTGATGCAGGTGATCCTATCCTGCCAGCGATCCCAGTGGAATTTTGGCTATGATTCTTCCAGTCGCTCGCTCTGTCGTCCGCCCAAATCAGAATCAGCGTTTCAACGACCTCCCGGATTGGGGCGTTTTGAGGGATCACGAGAAGCACTCCGGGGCTCGTGCCGCCCGACGCGACGAACGAGGCAAGGGCTTTCGGCATCGTCCGCTTGTCGTGACTTACCAGAATTCGGGACTGCGAGCAGTGAGGCGAAGAACAGCCTCGTCGTCAAGATCGTCCAGACGGGCGGCTTGAGCCGTCTGAAAGTCGATGTGCGGTTGGCGGCGCAGGGTGGCATCGACGATGATCCTCTTCAGGTCGTTGTCCGCCTGAAACAGGATGCTCAATGCTTCGCCAGGTCCTGTGTTGGGATCTCGTGGCGAGCGCGCTCAAGGCGGGCGTACAGTTCGGGGCGGGTTTCGCTCAACGGCGGGACGGAGCGCTCGATCTCCGCTTCCCCTTCGCGGATGTTCGCATCGACTTCATGCTCGTGAGCGAGGTAAAAGGCAATCGCCCCATAAACCTGCTCCAGGCTGAGAGAAGAGAAGTTCTGCCGAATGGTCTCCGGCGAGTCCCCGGCGTTGAAAGAATACACGATGGAGTCCAGGGAGACTCGCGTGCCAGCGACGTAGAATCCGCCGTTGCGCTGCTCGATGTATTGGCTTCTCTCCATGTTTCAGTATAAAGTTTTCGACCCGCCTGCTGCGAAACGCCTGCCCTCGATTGTGACTTCGCCTCCTACTTCAACTCCGGCGTCTTCAAAATCTCCAGCAGATTGTTGTAGTCATCTGTCCACACACGAAGCCCGGTCGTGGAGAGTTCTTGCTGCGTGTGTATCTTCACGCTGGCGTTTTGCAACACCGAACCGTTATTCGTGACGAGCACCCAATCCGAAGCCAACACCAGCCGGTCGTCGTCGCGATGATTTCTCACCAGCACCGAGTGATAGCCCGCGTCATCCGCGAGTGCTTTCACAACGCGAGCAAGATCCAGATAATCATTCGAGACGTGGAATGCGATCACGCCCTCCGGCGCGAGATGCCGCCGATACACCACCATTGCTTCCCTGGTCAATAAATGGACCGGGATTGCGTCGCCTGAAAATGCGTCCAAGGCCAGCACCTCGAACTGCTGAGAATCGTGCTCCAGCGACAGCCTGGCGTCCCCGAGCGTCGTCGCGATTCCCGCACGTGATTCCCGCAAAAACCAAAAGAGCGACTGCGCGATATCCACGATCTGCTGGTTGATTTCGTAAAACTGGAACCAATCGCCGGGTTCACCGTACGCGGCAACGGTTCCGACTCCGAGCCCGACAACGCCCACACGCTTGGGCGCGGCAAAGCATTCGCGGAGAACGATGCCGATCCCCGATTCCGGCCCGTAGTAAGTTGTAGGCTGGTGCCTGCGCGATGCAGCCAGGAATTGCGCGCCGTGCTCAATCGTTCCATGGAAGAGCGTGCGCGTCTGATCCTCGCCGGCATGGCGCGACTGCACGACACGCAATGAGCCGTAAAAGCTGCGCTCCAGGGCCAGCGCATCTTGATGGAACGCCTTCACATTTGCCACCAGCACCGCGGTCATGGCGCAAATAGCTCCGATCCAGAGGAGACGCATTCCGATCGAACGCTGCGGCCATGTGACCACCAGCGCCAATAGCGCTGTCGCCATGAGGCTGATCGGCAATTCATAAATGCCCCTGAACAAGTGTGGGGCCGCCGTACCGACAAAGATTGCACCCACTGCGCCGCCCGCTGCAATCCACAGGTAAAAGCTCGTAACATCGGTCGAATGGGGTGCTGTCCGGTTCAATTCGCCGTGACACAACATGCAGCACACAAACAAGCCTGCCAGCAGAATTGGAATACTCACCTGAATGGCTTCGATGGCGTTGATGTCGTAAATTGCATAGCCGAGTACTCCCAGTGCGACAGCCAGCAGACGTAGCCACAACATCCGGTTGTAGAACTTGCGCCCACTAAAGCAAAGAACGAATGTGAGTAAGTATGTCGCCAGAGGCAGCACCCATAAAAGAGGAACCGCCGCTACATTCCCGGTCAAGTGATTTGTAACGGAGAGCAGCAGCATGGAACCGCACGCCGCCAGTGCGAACCACAGCGCCTTGCGTGCCGCGGCGACGGGCTTCACCGGATCTGAACTCTCGGTTGGATGCTCCTGAGACGCGAACTTACGCGAGATCCAGGCAACCGCGGCGCACACGCCAGCGAATCCGACGTACAAGGCGGACCACGACCACCGCTGTCTTTGCATATCGAGATACGGCTCGATGACCAGCGGATAGGCGACTAGCGCCGCGAGCGAAGCGAAGTTCGAGACCGCGAAGAGACTGTACGGCGGTCGCCCTTCACACTGTGCCAGCCAATACTGCACAAGCGGAGAAGTCGCTGAGAGCGCGATAAAGGGCAAGCCGATTGTCGCGCTCAGCATCGCCACGATTAGCCAAACCGGTAAACCGGGGCCGGAGGGCATCCAGCGCACTCCGGGGCCGATGGGCAAAAATGCGAGTGACGCTCCTAACACCAACAGATGGGTAATCGGCTGAGATCTCGGCCGCACGCTATGCGTCAGCCAGCGAGCGTATGCGTATCCTGCCAGAAGAGCCGTTTGAAAAAAGACCAGACAGGTCGTCCAAACTGCCGCTGAGCCTCCAAACCACGGCACGATACGTTTGCCAACGAGCGGTTCCAGCGAAAAGAGCAAGAATGCGCCCAGAAAAACGGTTAATCGATACAGCATCAGCGCTCGAATAATGGTAGCTGCTGAACCCGAGCCGGAGGCGTAAACGTCCTGAAATCGCGACTCGGATTTATCCTGTAAAAAATTTCGGCTTTCCTCCGATAATCTTTATATAGCGCCCCTGTCTTTCATCGCTGAACGTATTAGAGGTGTTCCCGGCGTGAGCACAGCATAGGAGTGAGATCGAAAAATGTCGTCCGCGTTTGCTCACGTTGTCGAATTGATCCTGATGGCGGGGCTCGTTGTGCTGTTCCTTTGGATACACGTCCGGGATAGACGCCAGCGAATTGGCCTCTGGACTGCCGGCTGGGTCGTCATCGTTGTGCACTTCGCCGTCGCGGTTGCGGCGACGAGATACCGAAATCCGCCTTTTCTTCTGAACTGGCTACAGGGGGGAACTCTACTTCTCGCTGGGTCGGCCTTTTTGTTGTCGGTTTCGAAGGCGTGCTCCACAAAATTGCGCTGCGTCGCTTTCCTCGCCCTTTTGCTGGTTCCCTCACTCCTGTATTGGACTGCTCTGGTCAGCAGCGTATCGCCTGCGCTGCCGTATCGCGCCATTCTCCTGCTGATGCTTGGGGTCGGAATTGTCCTGCCGATCTCGTACTACGATCGCCGCCGCCCGGCGGTGTACTTGGCCTGTGCCGGTTTTGCGGCTCCGGCGCTCTGGACCATCTTCAAGGCGGGCGTGCATCCGGAATACGGGTTTGATTACATCCTTTTCTCCGCATTCGCTCTGACCGGAGTTCTGTACTGGAACTATCACCGAAGGTGGACGCCGGGTGTTGTGCTCACTGCCATTTCCTTTGTTCTTTGGGGACTTGTCTTTCCTGTCGGTGAGGCGCTCATTCCGCTGCACCTTGCGCCCCCGGAAGACAGTGTGTTTTGGGATTTTCCCAAGTACGCGGTAGCCTTCGGAATGATTTTGACCATGTTTGAAGGGCAGGCCGAAATCGCGCACCGGATCGCGCGCCGCTTTCAGGATTTGTTCGAGGGCAACCTCGCCGCGGTTTACGTTGCGTCACTTGACGGTCGATTACTCGACTGCAACGCCGCCTTCTTGAGCATGTATGGTTTTGCCTCGAAAGGCGAAGTGCTCGCCCGGAACATGGAATCGCTCTATGGTGATCCCGCTTCGCGCGCCCGCTTCATGGATACTTTGAAACGCGACGGTAGCCTGCTGGACTTCGAATGTCTGCAGCGGCGAAAAGATGGAAGCTCCTTCTGGATACTGGAACGGGCGTCCGTCGTTAATGACGTTTTCGGCAAGAGGGTGATTGAGGGAACCGCGGTCGACATCACGCAGCGGAAACGAGCAGAAGAGGTTCTGCAGGTCGAGATTGCGGAGCGCAAGCGAGCAGAAGAAGCCGCGAATACGGCTAATGAAGCTAAAAGCGTTTTCCTGGCCACCATGAGCCACGAGATTCGCACGCCCATGAATGGCATCATTGGGCTCACGGATTTGGTCCTCGATACGAAACTGACTACCGGTCAGCGTGAAGACCTCGAATTGGTGAAAAATTCGGCCGAATCCTTGCTAGCCGTCATCAACGATGTCCTTGACTTTTCAAAGATCGAGGCCGGCAAACTCGAGTTTGAAAACATTCGAGTTCCGATCTCGGTGAGACGTTAAACGATGTTTCGAAACTCATGACCTTCCGGGCGGGGGAGAAAGGCGTCGCCCTGACCTGTCAATCATTGGACGCTATTCCTGGAGTGCTCATGGGCGACCCCGGCCGCCTGCGCCAGGTCTTGCTGAATCTGGTCGGCAACGCCATCAAGTTCACTGAGGAAGGCGCAGTTGTTGTCAGCGCACGCGTAACGGCGCAATCCGGTGATCGCGTGAAATTACATTTCACCGTGACAGATACCGGTATCGGCATTCCACGAGACAAGCGCACCATCATCTTCGAGCCGTTCACACAGGCTGAGGATTCGACCACGCGCCGCTTCGGAGGCACCGGCTTGGGTCTCGCTATCAGTTCGCGCCTTGTGCAACTCATGGGTGGAGAAATTTGGGTAGACGACGGACCCGGGGGAATCGGCAGCGCATTTCACTTCACCATTGAGGCCGCAATCGCCGACGAACCCGCCCTCGTGACGCCAGTGCCGCGTACGCGGCCTGCTTCCAAATTGAGAGTTCTCCTGGCTGAGGATAACGCGGTAAATCAGCTAGTAGCCGTTCGTCTGTTAGAAAAGCACGGGCACGAGGTAACGCTCGCCCGGAACGGCCGGGAGGCCGTCGAATGTGTCGCCCGTCACGAGCTTGACCTGGTGCTTATGGACCTGGAAATGCCCGAGCTTGATGGTATCGAAGCTACGCGCCTGATCCGTCAGAGCGAAAGCGCGCGGCAGTCGCGCTTGCCCATCATCGCCATGACCGCACACGCGATGAAGCAGGACGAAATGCGTTGCCTATCGGCGGGAATGGACGCGTTCGTCAGCAAGCCTATCAATCCCGAGAGACTCTTGCACACCATTCAGCTCGTAGTCGGCGATCGCGCTCTCACATCATCGAGCGCCTTGGAGCGCGACGCCGCACTACTGGGGTAATTGCTGCGGCGCGCGGGCGCAGTCCCGACCCCTTGGTCCGGAGTAGGCGGAACACCAATCTTGACGCCGATGATCTCGCCCGAGACAACCATTTCCACGCGCCGATTCATTGCACGCCCGGCGGAGGTGTCGTTAGACGCCACCGGATAAGCCTTGCCGTAGCCGACCGCGGTTACAGTATCGGGATTCAGCCCCTGGTTAATCAGAAAATCGTGTACCGTATCGGCCCGTTGTTCCGAAAGCTTTTGATTGAATGCATCACTCCCTGTACTGTCTGTGTACCCTTCAACCCGCAGGTTCAAGCCCGGATGCGAAAGGATAATTCCTGACAGCCTTGCCAGTTTCTCCCGTGCAGGCTCTTTCAACGTGTATTTGCCGGTGTCAAACAGAACGTCGCTCATGTTAATTACAAGTCCGCGAGTAGTCTCACGGGTTTGCAAGACAGCGTTGAACTGCTGCAAAAGTTGCTCGCGGAGTGCGTTTTTCTCGGCCTCGGCCTGCTGGCGCAATCGGTTAGCTTCGTCCGCGGAGGCGTTCGCGCGCTGCGCTTCTTGGGCCGCCTGTGCGCGCGCTGCATCTGCTTCAGCCCGTGCCCGGTCTGCCGCAGCCCGTTGCTCGGCTTCCGAGCGAGCCTGTTGTTCGGCTAACTGCTGTTGACGGGCGGCATCGGCTGCATTCTGGGCCTCCTGCTCCGCTCTTGCCTTTGCAGCCGCCTCGCGGTCCGCCGCTTGTTTCCGTTCTTCATCCAGCGCCAGCTGCTGTTGTGTCCGTAACGAAACCAGACGCGCATCCTCTGCCTTCTGCACCGCTTCGCGCGAGGTCATGATGGCGGGCTTCCACTGCTTCCGCGCTTCGTAATCTTCGGCCTGGTTTAGTAGCTTGACGGCATCCTGGAACGAATCTTGCGCATACTGGTCAGCCCGCGCGTAGCGCGCGATCTGGACCGCATTCTGGGCTTCGTACACCTCCTGCGGATTCTTTTTGCTGGACAGATCGACAGGATGCTGTTGCGATTCGGGAACGTGATAGAAATATTGACCGCGCGGCATCAGCTCGTAATTGGCGCTGATCAACTCTTCTTTGCCCACCGTGTCGGGGCGAATTACGTTCTGCATGACTACCACGTCGCTGGGCATGCTCACGGCATAGTAAGGTTCGGCGGTAATGATCAATCCAAACGCCTGCAGATCGGTGCTGACGTTATCGGTGCTGTAATTTCCGTGTTGATCCACCACCACCTCGGCCAGATTCTGCGGATGCCCATCGGGTGTGATCGCCCACAACACGTAGGTTAAGAATTCCGAGCCGAACGTTTGCGGAGGCGGTAAGTCCTTAACGTCGAGCTTAATTTGCATGTGTCCGAGCCGGCTGTTCACGTCCGCAGTCCCGTGAGCCTTGGGCGCGATTGACGTCCCCTGAAAGTCGATCTTTGTCCAGCCGCTGCGATGGCGGTAACTGACGGCCGAAATCGACCGCGAAACCACCTGAACACGGAAGATCGGATTAGGCCCGCCCGGCGCAGCCTGTTGCGATTGATTTTGAGTCGGATTCGCTTCTTGAGCCGGCAGTGCGAACGGCAATAATGGAATAAGTGCACACGCGAGCAATCTCATACACCTGCAAAATAGCACGAAATCGGCCAAATCACACCGCTTTTATGTTCAGCGACTTACGTGCGCGGTATTGGCGCCGATCTTGTACTTATTACAGGTTGGAGAGACGGTTTGCGTCCGGTTGCAACAGTTCTTCCCGCTAAGATTGTAGTGTGTCCGCATCGAAGTTAACCGCCGGCGCAGCGCCTTCGCGCGGTCTTTTCGCCTCGCCGCTCGTGCCAATCTTCCTGATTGTGCTCATCGACGTGCTTGGCTTTACCATTATTCTTCCGCTGCTGCCCTTCTACTCGGAACATTTAGGCGCCTCGCCAACTGTGGTCGGCGCGTTGGTATCGATTTACGCGGTTTGCCAGCTCATTGCCGGACCGATTTTGGGCCAACTTTCCGACCGCCACGGACGACGCCCGATTCTACTGGTCAGTCAAGCTGGAACACTCGCCGGCTTCCTGTTGTTGGCCTTCTCGACCCATATCTGGATGTTGTTTCTCGCTCGCGCAATTGACGGCGCGACCGCCGGCAATCTGACGATCGCGCAGGCGTACATTAGCGATGTAACCAAGCCGCAGGAACGCGCACGTTCCTTTGCGCTGATTGGCATCGCGTTTGGGTTCGGGTTTCTGGTAGGTCCCGCGATCGCGGGCTTCCTGGCGCACTTCGGTTATCAGGCGCCGATCTTCGCCGCCTCGACCTTGTCGCTAACGACTATTTTCTGTACGTTCTTCCTGCTACCCCGGCGCGAAATCGTACACGAGCATAATGAACAGGCCGCCGCAGAAGGAATACCGGACGCGCGCCGCCTGTCATTGATCTCCTGGGGTGAATATCGGCGCTATTTCAAGGACAAGGAACTCGCTCGCCTGCTCGCACAATGGGCATTTTTCTCGTTCTCATTCGCGACCTTCATCTCGGGATTCGCGCTGTTTGCTGAGCGGCGGTATTTCTGGAACGGACATCCGGTCGGCGTGCGTGAGGTCGGCTACATATTTGCCTTTATGGGCTTCCTCGGCATGATCATGCAGGGCGGGCTGGTAGGACGCATGGTGAAGTGGATGGGCGAGCGGCGCGTAGTGCGGCTCGGGTTCGCTACAACGCTTCTCTCTTACGTTGCCTTCGCGCTCTCCAGAACAGTCGGCCAGGTGCTATGGATCAGTGGATTCTCCGCCTTCGGTGCTTCCGGTTTGCGACCCGCCCTGACCAGCCTCATCAGCCAGCGAGCGGGCAAGCGCGAGCAAGGCGTCATCATTGGCCTGACACAGTCGATCATGTCGCTGGCGCAGATCATTGCACCGGTGATCGCAGGCATTCTCATTGACCGCCGTCTTCTAACTACCTGGGCGGTGTGGGCTGGGGTGCTGGGCGGCCTCGCTCTGCTCTTCGAGTCACGTATTCCATCCACGCCGTCTCAGGAGCGAGATGCTCTGGCTGAAGCTTCGCGCGTCTGAGTGGATCGTCGCCGGCTACTTCGCTTACATCGCGGCTATTTCGCCGTGGTTCCGAAATCGTCCGCACTTGGGATTACAGCCCGTCCTGTTGCTGGCGGGAGTGTTCGCGCTGCTGAGTCTGTTATCACGGCTCGAACATGTTGGCCGACCCGGGCTGATTGCCACCATTCGCGACTTCGTTCCGGTTCTGCTCACGTTGGTTGCGTTCCGCGAAATGGAACTCTTCCTACCCGCCCCCTATGACTTGCACCTTGAGACCGTATGGGCGGCGTGGGATCGCACACTGCTTGGCAGCTTCCATCTAAGAGCGGTAATTGAAGGCTTGGGTCCTCTCATTCCAGGCTATCTGGAACTATGCTACTTACTCGTGTACGGCCTGCCTTTTTACTGCATCGGGACCCTGTATGCCTGCGGCGAGCGCCGCTCCATCGACCGCTTTCTGGTTGTGTATCTTACCGGCACGCTCGCCGCGTACATGCTGTTCCCCTACTTTCCGTCCGAGCCTCCGAGGATCGCCTTCCCAACTGTCTACCCGCCGCAGATCGTAAGCGTACTCCGCCGTTTCAATCTATGGATTCTGAAAGAGGGCACTATTCATGTCGGCGTATTCCCGAGCGCGCATGTCTCTTCGGCATTCGCCGCCTCCTGGGCTATGTTTCTGATTCTGCCTAAAAGAAAAGCGATTGCGTGGGTGTTGTTGATTTATGCGGCGAGCGTATCCATGGCCACGATTTACGGCAGATATCACTACGCTGCCGACGTGGCGGCGGGCTTCGGCATCAGTCTCGCAGCGGCACTGGTTGCGGTGTGGATGGCTAACGCACGAACCCGAGTTTCTTCAGGTCCGGAGATGGAAGCGGCGGCACAAACTGCGCCTGATTGAACCGTGCCTCCACTTTGCCGCGATCGACGGCAACCCCATATGGCGGATCGACAAACGGAAATGCCTTTTTCAGTTTGGCCAGTTCGAGACTAGTGGACGCCTTGAGGTGTGTGTCGCGCAAAAACGAGTTTGCCCACTGCGGATTGACCGTAGGAATCGAGACAACCTTTGTGTCGTCCCAGTTCAGCGTGGACATGAAGCGCGCCGCAGCATCACAGTGCATGCACGAAGGATCATAGAAAAAGATGAAGACCTTGCCGGCATTGAGGTTTTCCGGCTTACCGTCAACAATTACCGGCGTTGGAACAGCGGTGGTGCGAGTCGCAGCATTTACGCCGAAGCTGATGCCCGCAAGCGCCACCAGTGTTACCAAAGCAACAGCGGGAACCCGGAAACGGCGCACCGGTCCCGACCAGGCGAACGCCACAAGACCAAGCGCGAGCATGATTCCGTCGGTAACAAAGAATCCCGGACCTACGGTTCGCTTGATGATGGGAAAGCAGCTGCATTCGTGCCCGACCAGGACGTGATAGTAGTACCCGATCCAGGCAATGAAAAAGATCATCAGCGCCGAGCCAAGCAGGCCGCCCCACTTCCTGAATTGCGGAATAAACAGCAGAAAGGCCGTGAATAACTCAACCGTGCCCAGCGCGGCCGCCCCGAGCACTCCCATTCCCGCCGGGACCTGTGCTTGCTCGAGCAGTTCTCCGGTTTGATACGGGCTCAACACCTTCCATGCGCCCGACCCGAGAAAAACAATTCCCAACAGAACGGCGCAGATGCCCGCGATCACTCGCTTCGAGCGAGAGGTTTCATCGATCATTACGTTTTCCTTAATTGTATTCTGATCACGTGCGTACGATGCTCATCGTGGTCCTAACAAGCGTCTTGTCGGCTGCCGCGGCCGATACTAAGAAGCTGGATGCGCGGGTGAAGGCGATCACGAAATCGGCAATCCTGATCGACACTCATAACGACATCCCGAGCTTCACGATCGACGGCACCGATATCGGCAATTCCCCAAAGACACATACAGACATTAGACGGCTGAAGGAGGGCGGCGTTGGGGCGATTTTCTTTTCCGTCTACGTGGCAGCGGACTACGTCAACGGCAATCACTCAGCAAACCGCGCGCTGCAAATGATCGACACGGTCTACCACGACATTATCGGGCGCTACCCGAACGACTTCATGCCCGCACTTACGGCGGCGGACATTGAGAAGGCGCATCGCAGGCACAAGATCGCGGCGCTGATGGGCATTGAAGGCGGACACGCGATTGAGGACAGCCCGCGGCTGCTGCGCGACTATTACCGGCTCGGAGTGCGTTACATGACTTTGACGCACTTCAACACGAACAACTGGGCCGACTCTTCGGGCGACATAGACGACCCCAAAGTGCAGCATCACAATGGTCTGACGGCGTTCGGCAAAGACGTTGTGCGCGAGATGAATCGTCTCGGGATGATCGTGGATATTTCTCACGTTTCGGATAAGACCTTTTATGACGCGCTCGAAACAAGCGAAGCGCCCATCATCGCTTCGCATTCCGACTGCCGAGCCGTTACGAACGTTCCGCGCAACATGACGGATGACATGATCAAGGCGCTGGCGAAGAAAGGCGGTGTTATCCAGATCAGTGTCAATTGCGGATTCGTCTCGCAGAAATCGGCAGATGCGGAGAAAAACTCTCCGTTGCGAGAGCGCTTCGCGGAGACTCGCGAACAGTACAAAGACGATCCCGCAAAGCTCAAAGCCGCGCTCGATGCCTTGGAAGAGGAAGAGAAGAAATATCAGGTGCGAGCGGCACTTGACGACGTCGTGGCACACATCGATCACGTCAAACAGCTTGTCGGCATTGGTGCAATCGGCATCGGCACGGATTTCGACGGAATTACCTGCGCGCCGGTTGACTTAGATGACGTTTCGAAGTTTCCTAATCTGACGCGCGCACTTCTGGAGAAGGGCTATACAGCCGGCGACATCAAAAAGATTTACGGCGGGAATACGCTGCGGGTCATGCGGCAAGTGGAGCAGGTGGCAGCGAGACTGCAGAACTCACACTAGTTTCGCTCAGCGCGCTTGGCTTCCTGCCAGTGCTCTTCCAAGCGTGCGAGCGGCGTTGATCGCATGCTGCCTCCCTCGGCCGCGACCGATGCTTCTACGTGTGCGAAGCGCGCCCGGAATCGGGCGTTGCTTTTCCGGAGTGCCTGCTCGGGATCGACCTTGAGGAAGCGAGCGAGATTCACCGCAGTAAAAAGAAGGTCGCCAATTTCGTGCTCGACTTCTTCCTGGGCCTGGCTCTGACGCGCTGCGGCAAGCTCCTTTGCCTCCTCCACGATTTTGTCGACCACACCCCCAATATCCGGCCACTCGAAACCGATCTCCGCCGCTTTCCTGCTGATCTTCTCGGCCTCGACAAGCGCAGGCAGGCTGCGCGGAACACCTTCCAGAGCCGAGTGCTCCGGTGGCGCACCTGCGGCGCCTTTCTCGCGGCGTTTGATTTCGTCCCAGCGCTGCTTGACGTCCTCGGCCGTGTCGGCGACGGCGTCTGCGAACACGTGCGGATGACGCCGGATCAGTTTTTGATTGATGGCGTCGAGCGATGAGCCGATATCAAACAGGTTTTGCTCCGCTGCCATCTCGGCGAAGAAGACCGGCTGCAACAAAAGATCGCCGAGCTCGTCCGTAAGACCCGGCCAATCACGCCGGTCGATGGCATCCATAACCTCGTAACTCTCTTCGAGGAGGTATGGCTTGATGGTGTCGAAGCTCTGCTTGCGGTCCCACGGGCAGCCGCCGGGTGCGCGCAGCCGCGCCATAATCCGGACCAGTTCGGTAAATTTTTCACCGGCTTCGCGAAAGCGATCTGACATGCTCGGTTCGAGTGTACCGGATCGGGAGTTGCAATCCGGTCACGAATCTATTTAGATTTCAAAGAACTCGCGAGGCGGTGAGTGCCCCGCGCAAGCGAGTTTGAGGCATGGCGGTGCGGCTCTATGTGCGGTGCGGAGTTAAATGCTTGAGGATACGGTAGATGGAGTCACGTGGATTTGTGACTGGGCCAGGGGTGTTGTGCGGCGGTGACACGCCCGCAATGTCCCCATCTCTTCCAACGTTTGTTCCGTCAGTTGGATTTGACGGGACGAGATCCGGGAAAGACCAGGCGGAGTTTGATCAGAGCTTCGGCGCGTGTGTCGCTGGGGGCATCAGATACGACCGAGAAACCTGCCTTATGCTTCAACAATCGTTCGATATGTTCCGGATCCGACTGCCACACTGCCGGAACACCATCCTTTTGAACAACATAAAATTTTGACACGATGCGACTCTCCTTACTTTCCGCAACTGAACAACTAGCGGCGGAAGTGTGGGCAGGAATGCTCAGACAGGTCTAAGTATACGTGAAAATTGGAATTTTGTCCATCCCCGGCGACGTTGCGTTAAGCTCGCGACAGTCACCTCCCACCTCAAGCATCTGCCGTTCACAGCTAAAACAGAACACTTGGGTACAAGTCAGGATCAAATCCACATCGACATTCGTCATAAACCATATGCGTAGGCGTAGCACTCATAGCGAAACAGAGTTCGCAAGACTGCATGCCTGCTACCGGGCGGCGTGGCGGCGCTTCTCGGCCGAGGTCGGCCGCTGGCAGTCTTTGAAAGGCCATCCGGACGCGATCAGCATGGCAGCGGAGGCGGGTGCTCAGGTAGCTGAGGAGGAATACCGCAAGGCTCGAAACGCATTCGCGGAGTACATGCTCGACCGGTCATCCACTGAACGGCCGCTAGCGAATCCGCGGCGGGAGGCAGTCACGGCGGACGACGTTGCAGTGTCGGCCGTAGCCGGCTCGTAAACGCGCTGCTCAGTTGTGCGATCCTCCGACCATGGTCTTGAAAACGCTCCCCAACTCGATGAACTCAGCAAGCCTCGAAGGTTTGCGCAAATAGAGGTTCGCACCGAGCGTGCGAGCCTCGTCTTTGTCCTTTTGATTATCAGAGGAAGTGAGGATAATCACCGGAGTGAGATTGCATTTGGGACTCTGTCGGAGGCATCGCAAAACGTCTTTGCCCGGTCTCCGCGGCAGATTCAAATCGAGAATCACAAGATCGGGACAAGGGATTTCTTCAAGCTCCAGATCCTCGATGAAGCTTACAGCGCGCTCACCGTCCTTTATCAGGGTCAATTCACATTCAACGCGATGTTCTTCAAGCGCTTCGCGGACCAATACTACATCGGCTTGATTATCTTCGATCAAGACAATGCGGCACAGCCGGGTATCAGAGCCCGGCTGAGCTCTCGCGTTCCGCTGGTGCGGTAAAGAAAAACGTTGAACCTCGTCCGAGTTCAGACTCCACCCATATCCGCCCTCCGATTCGATCCACAATTCGTTGACAAATCGCGAGTCCCATACCGGTGCCGGGATAATCGGTGGCAGTGTGCAAACGCTTGAATATTCCAAAGATTTGCTCCTTGTATTGAGGATCGATGCCAATGCCGTTGTCTCGGACCGAGAACTGCCAGTGGTCGATATGCCGCTCGGCGGCAATGTGAATCTGCGGGGGTTTCTCGCTGCGATATCGGATCGCATTCGCGATGAGATTCTGAAATAACTGCTCCAATTGGAACTGGTGGATTCGCAGCCAGGGGAGGACGCCGTGTGTAACCGATGCGCCGCTGCCGTTAATGGCCGCGTTCAGACTGAGAAGAACTCGACCGAGCGCCTGGTTGGCATCCACGTCGGCCGCCGGTGGTTCCCCTGATTTCGACACCTGTGTAAAAGCACGCAAGTCCCGCAAAAGCTGTTCCATACGTGAAGCAGCCTCAATGATGTAGTGGATGTACTCGTCACCTTTTGCATCCAGCTTGCCGCCGAATTTCCTGCGGAGCATCTCGCCGTAGATGGCAACCATTCGCAACGGTTCCTGCAAGTCGTGCGAGGCTGAGTAAGCAAATTGCTCCAAATCGGCGTTCGAACGAATTAGTAAGTTATTCGCCTCCTGCAGCGCTTGTTCATTTTTCTCCTGGTCGGTGATATCACGGGCGATTTTAGAGGCTCCAATAATGTTGCCCGCCGAATCTCGAACTGGCGATACCGTTAGAGAGATGGACAAGATCCGGCCGTCTTTTGTCTTTCGGCGTGTTTTGTAGTGATCGATGCGCTCACCACGAGAGATCCGGGCGAGAATGTCGGGAATTTCCTCGATGCGTTCGGGCGCTGCAAGCGTGGATATGTGCTTGCCGATAATCTCGTCGGCGGTATATCCGAAGATTCGCTCGGCGCCGCGGTTCCAGCTCCGGATTATGCCGTTGAGGTCCTTGCTGATGATGGCATCGTCTGACGACTCAACAATGGCAGCGAGATGCTCCTGAAGAGCGCGCATCATGCCGTTGTCGGCGCCATTCTGCAGCAGGTCCAGGGTGCTCGCAAACGGCAGCATGAGATTTGGCTAGCTGACGACTTCGAGAATCAGATCGCGCTCTTCGACGGGCTGCTGTGAAATGCGGAAGGCGTCTTCCACGAGTTCGGCAGCCTCCTCGAGATGGTCCTCGGCCGTGTAGTAGAGGCGACAGAGGATGCTGCCGGCCTCGATTTTCTGGCCCACTTTGACCTCGAGGATTACTCCCACAGCCGGATCGATGGCGTCTTCCTTCGTGTTACGGCCGGCTCCGATCATGGCGGACGCCTGACCGATCAGCTCGGCATCGATGCCGCTAATATAGCCGCCGCGAGCCGTTGTAATCTCCTGCGCGCCTGTCGCGTTCGGCAGAAGGTCAAAGCGGTCGAGCACCTGCGGATTCCCGCCTTGTGCGGCAATCACGTCTTTGAACTTGCGGTAGCCGGAGAGATCGAGCAGCTTGGCTTGCGCGACTTCGCGAGCTTCATCTAAGGTCTTAGTCACCTTTCCGAGGAAGATCATGCGGGCGGCCAGTTCGAGCGAAAGCCGAGTGAGGTCAGCGGGTCCGGCGTTCTGCAGTGTCTGGGAGACTTCCATGATCTCCAGCGCGTTCCCGACCGCGTAGCCGAGGGGCTGGCTCATGTCGGTAATCAACGCCTGAACTCGTTTGTCGAGCCGGCGTCCGATTCCCACCATCATCTGAGCGAGACGGCGCGCGTCCACCTGTTTTTTCATGAAGGCGCCGGAACCGACCTTCACATCGAGAACCAGAGCATCCAATCCGACCGCCACCTTCTTTGACATGATCGAAGAGGCAATGAGAGGAATCGATTCAACCGTCGCGGTAGCATCGCGCAAGGCGTAGAATTTGCCGTCGGCGGGGGCCACTTCTGACGTCTGCCCGATAAACGCCAGTTTATGTTCTGTGAGCTGTGCGAGGAACTCGTCCGTGCTCAGATCGGTGCGGAAGCCGGGAATCGATTCGAGCTTGTCCAGCGTACCGCCAGTGTGGCCGAGTGCGCGCCCCGAAATCATGGGTACGATGACGCCTGCGGCCGCTGCAATCGGGGATGCGATCAGGCTAGTTTTATCGCCAACGCCGCCGGTGGAATGCTTATCGACTTTCAATCCCGGAATGGAAGACAGGTCAAGCGTGGAGCCGGATGTGATAAACGCTTCAGTAAGGGCACTTACTTCACGATCTGACATGCCCGAATAAAACACAGACATGAGGAATGCGGAGGCCTGGTAATCAGGTATGTCGCCGCGGGTGTAACCATCTACTAAGAAGCGAAGTTCTTCGGGCGAAAGCTCTTCTCCATCCCGCTTACGATGAATCAGGTCGACTGTACGCATTTTCGAATCCTAAGGGTACCATTCTCCAATTTGTTGAAATCACGAGATCAGGGCCGATTTGCGGGGCTTTAACGGCGGGAATAGTGTTACGGAAGTTCGCCCGACAAAACTCTTCCCAAATCAGAAGGACGCACGCGCAATCCCACATAAAATGATCCGAAAAGTGCATACACCGCGCTCACCTCATCGAAGCGCATCTCGTAGATAAGTTTCTTAAAAACAAGCGGGTCATCGGCGAAAAGATCAACTCCCCATTCCCAGTCATCGAAGCCTATGGAACCGGTAATGATCTGCCGCACTTTGTCGGCGTACCTGCGCCCGATCATCCCGTGCTCATGCATCATGCGCTGGCGATCGGCCATGGATTCCAGGTACCAATTCTTTGCCTCGCCGCGGCGCCGGTCCATGGGGTAAAAGCACAGGTACCTGGCTTCCGGTATTTCCGGATACAAACGCGGAGACATAGCCGCCGACTGCCGCTCGGTGACTTCTTTGATCTTGGTATCCCAGTCCGAGGAGTGCGCCTGCAGGCCCTGCTCGGCAAGCTGGGCATAGGTCTTGGCAGACGATTCGTAGAGCCCCAGCTCCACTATCGAAATATAAGAGTGTACAGGCTCCAGATAGTCAGAAATTTCCAGGTGTGCTATCGCGAGCTCGGCCCTGTGCGCGTCTTCGATTGAATCGCGGAAGTGGATGAACATCAGATCGCCCTTGTGGCCGATCAGCGAATAGAGGGCTGACTGGTTGGGATGTCCCGAATCCGCCTTCTTTTCGAGAGGCTCAAGCGCCGCGACCGCATGATTAATGATGCGTCTGCGGTCCAGGTTGTCGAGTTGCCGCCAATCGGACCTCCTGAGGCGGAACATCTCATGCAGGACGGCCGAGCCTTCCAATGTGAGAGGCACGGGAGGGGTGTCAGGCACGCGAGACCTCCCATTCGGGCGCTGGAAGACCCGGAATGTCGTGCCGGTAATGTCCGGCGAAGACTTCTTCGAAAAGCTGCAGCGTTTCCTGATGGATGAGTCCGTTGTCAGCGAGCACGTAGCGCCCGTTCAGATCTACGGGCTCGCCGCGCATGCCGGAAACCGATCCGCCGGCCTCCTGTACCAGCAGCGTTCCGGCCGCCATGTCCCACGGATTCAGGCCGAATTCCCAGAAGGCCTCGAGTCTTCCGCAGGCGGTGTAGGCGAGATCAATGGCTGCCGACCCGCCACGCCGGACACCGTGAGTGAGCATCGCCATTTGATAGTAGAAATGAATATTGACGTTCAGGTGACGTCTGCGGCTGGGGAACCCGGTGGCAACCAGCGAATCGTTTAACACTCGCGCCTTGCTCACCTGAATGGGAGCGCCATTCAAACGCGCGCCGGCCCCCTTTTCCGCGGCGAAGAGTTCGCGATTCAATGGATCGTAAACCACACCAGCGATTACTTCGTCGTTTCTGGCGAGCGCCAGCGTCACGTTCCACATGGGAAAGCCGTGCGCGAAGTTTGTAGTCCCATCAAGGGGATCCACGTACCAGCGAAGCGCGGCGTGCATTTCGGCCCGGCCGCCCTCTTCGGCGACGATTCCATGCTCTGGAAAGCGTTCCTTCAAGCGCTTGAGGATCAACTGCTCGCTGGCACGATCGGCTGCGGTGACGAGATCATGCTCGCCCTTGAGTTCGAATCCGATGCCGCGATGCGCGAGCAGGACCTGGCCGGCATCGCGAGCGATCTCGATCGCTGCGTCAACATAATCAGTCATATATGCTTTCAGTTCAACACACCGGTTCAGGTATTACGGAACGAACTCCTTTAGATCGCGCACAACGGCCCCAAATCGGGCTGTGGGCTTGCTTTAGACCGCGCACAACGGCTGCCAAACGCGCTTTGCGCTTCCTCCTAGACCGCGCACAACGGCCAGCAAATCGGGCTGTGCGCTCAGATTCTGGTAAAAGGCGGGCGGCAAGGCCGTCTGCCCCACCAGACGATCGACGGGACGGCAAGATGCCGGCTTGAAAGCCGGCACGGCAGGCTGAGAGCCCGCGCCACAAACCCCATTACGGAACGAACTCCTTTAGAGCGCGCACAACGGCCACCAAACGGCCTGTGCGCTTTTTTAGACCGCGCACAACGGCCACCAAACGGCCTGTGCGCTTTTTTTAGACCGCGCACAACGGCCCCCACCGGCCTGTGCGCGAGGAGCTGCAGGCGAAAACGCCTGCTCACACAAATCCTGCTCAGACAGATCCTGCTCACACAGATCCTGCTCACACGCAGGCATCGGGTATTTCGCGGTGAGGTCCATTGATATACGGCGGGGCTGCGGTGTTTCGGCGTGTTTGCGGCTCCTCGAGAGTTTGGTGCAGGTCAGGAATTAGTTGGTCGAGGTTCATGGGTGGGGTTCTTCTTGATGAAATCGGGAAGAGGCAGGCCGCGTTTGGCGTAGCCGTACGCGATGTTGAATGCAACCTGGCGCTCACGCACGGCGAGGCGGTGTTTAGTCAATTCTTCGCGCTTGCGCACGGCGCGGAACTTCTCCAGCGCACGGAGGGCGCGCTGGAATGAATTTTCGGCTGCGGTTTTGTAGCGATAGGCGTTGTTGAGACGCCGTTCAATTCTGTCGATGCGATTGTCATCACCGGCGGCTTCGGCTTCGAGAAGCTGCATTTCGAGCTTGCAGATGTTACCGCGGCATCTTTGCTGCATCCAGTCGAGCTCGGCGAGTGTTTTGACGAGCTCGGGAACGGCGGGCTCGTTCAGGTCGTACTGTTTGCGCCAGGTCTCGAGAAGAGCAGCGTAGTCGTCCTGCGATTCGCCAGGCAGGAGAAAGAAGCGCTGCTGGCACATGCCGTGTGCGGTCGCGTTCTGGCTGGAACGTTCTTTGCCGTCGGGGGTGTTGGGGCCGCCGGGATGGGGTTTGGAGTTATCCATTTCGTACGCGAGTGTGGCGCGACGGCGTGCGAGCTGGACCGGGTTAGGGACGGTAAGTGGATGAAGGACGGAGGAATATATTTTGCGGCACTTCTGTCACCAAGAGGAAAGTGTCGCATCCTACGCTCGCTTCAGACGTTCAGCGACTTCAGGTAAGGCACGCTCGGCGGCATCAGCGCCGGGTCCTCTTCAAGCTCGACGAAGTAGTTCTTTACGCCGCCTATCTTTGCGGCTGTAAAGACCGCCTTCCAATCCACGACCCCCTTGCCCAACGGAACCTCGCGGAACCCAGACTTGGTGGAGGGGTCCTTCACCCAGTCCTGGCAGTGCATAGAGAGGAAGCGGCCGGGATACTTGTGAAAGTAGGTCACTGGGTCGTAGCCCTTCTGCCAGCTAGAGACCTGAAACTGCAGCTTGGTGGTGGCGGGATTGAGCTCGGCGATCATCATGTCGTACACCGGTTTGCCGCCGATGTACTCGGAGACGAAGCCCTCATTGTGCAGCAATGCCACAATGCCTGCGGCGTGGGCCTTTTCGGCGAAGGCGTTGAAGGGGTCAACGTAACGTTTCACGTCGTCGGTTGTCTGGGTGCCCTTAGAATCGAACGGTCCAAGGGCGGCGATTGCCATCTGCGTCATGCCGAACTCCTTCGCATAGGCGATGCTCTCGTCCGCCTTTTGAAAGAGCTCGGTCGGCGCCCAGTGGGCCGAGATGCAGCCCAGTCCCCAGTCGTTCAGCATGCGCCGTAACTCCTGCGGCTTGTATTGCTGGAGGCTAGAGAAATCTTCGTAGCCGTATGGCGAGCACAGCTCAATCTGAGTGAACCCTGCGGCACGCAATCCCTTCATGGTGCCGGCGAAGTCCGTACTGATCGATTTGCGCACAGGATACGTCTGGCAGCCGATCGGCAGTCCAAGCGGACCGGCGGATAGATATCGCGTGCCGGTGAGGAGAGCCGAAGCAGCAGCCCCTCGCATGAGAAACATTCTGCGGTTCATTGTGTGCATCATATCGTCGATAAGCGACGGAGAAGCCTATAGCGCCTGCAGGAAGACTGTTTGTGGCACCACTAGCTGTAGCTTTGACGCAGATAGAGAGCATCTTCATCATGGGTGGCCGGTACAAAGAAGGGGACTTGTCGGGAGTAATCGCGCGGCGGCAGCTCTTATTAGCCGCCGGTAATGGTGCCATAGCTAGTGCGCTCCTATCGGCGGGAAGACAATTGTCGACACAAGGAATTGTCGCTCCTGGCACAACGGTCCATAAGATTCAGCCCCACCACGAAAGCGGGCTGTTGGCGCTTCGGCCGACATTGAATATTGAACCGGAGGTCCGTTTTGGAGGCACAGCTGGAATTCGATGAAACTAAGTGGAACAGCATGCCGTTTCTCGAGACCACCTGGAAGATGGAAGACGACTGCGCGGCGATCACGGGCGCCACATTGCCTAAACTCGGAACGAAGGCGCCGCTAACGCTTCCCGCTGTCGCCCGGGTGCTTTCGTATCTCGATGCCGCAGCTTCATGTGGGTGGGGCTGCCGCGGAGGCGATCATGCGCTAGAGAAACTTGTGTTCAGGATGTGCAACCGTGCGCGCGGCGCAATCCGTTTGCTACGCCTCGGGTTCTATGACGAGTCGCTCATGCTTTCGCGGGCAAGTGGGGAGAACGCTAACCTTCTGATGCTGTTTCTCTACCGGCCTGCTGCCGTCGAACAATGGCGCGCACAGGAGAAATGGACCACACGCCCCGTCGAGGTGCGCAAAGCTCTCGAGGACTGTGGCGTCCTGTTGCCCGTAGACGAGCAGCGCTACAGGTTTCTGAGCGCTGTATCGGCACATGCGGATCCGACTTTCCCGCCCGCGGCGCACAATGTCTTAACGAAACAAGCTGGCCACTGATTTTCACGAGCGTTACGGCAGCGCGGCTGCTGAACGTGCCGAAGGACGTGAGAACGGCGATGATCCGAGCAGGCCACTCCCTGCTCGAAGCTACGGGCAGCTTCACGGTCGAGACTCACGACGAATACTGGCACGAGACGCGGGAACGTGTGCTCCATCAAATTACCGAGAAACGCAGCGATCCAAATGACTCTGTGCCGGGGTAAGGCAATCCCACCTGAGATGGGCCGATTGTCCTCGATGCCGACTTGGAGACAGACGAGTTCTGGAGTCTGTGCACCACCCTGCCGGGTCAGAGCCTCCCGGTCACGAGAGCTGGAGACTTGAGCTGCCCGCTTTTGAAACGTTCCGCAACCCAGCAAAGATGTGGGATGCTGTGCAGCATGGCCAGAATCACGAACGCGTTCTCGAAGGACGATCTCGTGTTTTCTTGTCCTCTGACGTGGAAAGCATTCCAGTCGGAGAGAAATGGCTACTATCGATTGAGCAAGCACTAGCCGATTGTGTAGCTCTCGTTGTCTTGTGCAGTCACGAATCGAAATCGCGTCCGTGGATCAACTTTGAAGCTGGTGCAGCGTGGATCCGGAATGTGCCAGTCATTCCGGTCTGCCACGGCGGACTCCAGCCAAATGAACTGCCACTCCCTTTGTCCCTTAGAGCCGGGATCATTGCGTCCGAATCCGACGGTCTTAGCCGACTCTACGGACGCATCGCAAAGAGGTCGGTTGTGAGATCCCAGGTGGGGGCTTCGGCGCATGCAGCCGTGAGTTCCCGGCGTTGACAACGAATCGAAGTCACCCGAACGAATGGAAGCTTTACGAAACGTTCTCCGATTGCATACCGGACGTGATCAAGATTCTTGCTCAGCCCGGATATTATGACGTTGAGGTGCTCGCTGCAACGGGTGCAACAACCGTGAACACGCTGTTGACTCGGATTGCCGCTCTGATTTCGCCGAACCAACCTCGAGTGAATGTTACTATAGCGCTCAGCAATCCTGATCGCCGACGCGCGAAATGTTACCCGGGCACTGGCGGGACGAGTGTACGCTGTATCTGCGACGGCTGAACGCAGACGATTACGGGTTTCGGGTGTCCTGCTTTCACTATGATCACCTACCTTGCTTACGCGGTCTGCGCGTCGGCGCGGACCATCTTTTCGTAGGCCTGTTCAACTGGAACAACCGGGGACAGCTGGCGGGAGCCGAGCAGCAGCACTTGTATGTGAGGCGTTGTGAGCGTTTCAACTTCCTTTTTGATGTATGGAGTAGCTGGTTTCAGCACTCCAAGCAGTCCGCCTTTCACTGCACTTAGAGCGAACTGAGGCGGCACCCGACGTTACGAGTGGATGCACCGGGTCAACTAGCCCCATGCCGACCGACTTCTGGACAAGGTGAAGAGCGTCTATCCATCAGCTCTGCCAAAGCGGCTGATGGGCCTGAGTTGTTCGGAAACACCACGTTGTGCCCGAGACATCTTCTTCAAGTCGGGGCGCTGGTCCAAGCCTTTCAGGGCCGGAAGCTAGGGATTGCCCAACCAATCGCGAGCCGCATGACGGCATCTACAATGTAGTTTTCCGTCCTCGCCGCGAGCGGTAATGACTCGTGAGGCTCGGCGCAATGTGATATACCGCTTCTTTATGGGCAAAGCAGCTCAGTGACGAACGTCGGAAGCAAGTGTGAGGACGTACGATCCTCATGTTCAAAGCAGATCGCGGTGGTCCTCACCCAAATGCAGATGGAGGACCTCAGCCAAATCTTGTGGATTATACCCAGGCTGGCGAATTCAGCACGAAACCCTTAGTTGGGAGGACGGCAACCATCATTGAAATGCTCAGCTCGCCTGTACTGTTCCGCCCCGACCACGCACAAACCGCACATTGAGTTTAGATAAATCATGCGCCCGGTCTTACTTCTTCTTAAGAGCTCTCTTGATCGAGAAGCTGATTTCAACCCGTCCGAGTTCGCTAACGCCTTTCGAGAGCGCAAAAGGTCGAACAGGCCAAGGGTCTCTAAATCAGCCCTGCACGCTATACCTACAGCAATCGGATAGTGGGAGGAACTAGCATGAAGCAGCTTTTCCTGTGTTACAGCCGCACAGACCAACGTATCAAGGATATTTTACGGAAGCACCTTAGCTGTTTAGAAGCAAATGGCTCCCTCCAAGTTTTAGACGATTCGGGCATCGAAGCGGGATCGGACTGGAGCGACGAGATAGATCGAATGCTGAGAAGCTGCAATGGGGCTGTACTGCTCGTTTCCGCGGCGGCATTGGGGTCGAAAATAATCATAAAAAACGAAATGCCCGTCCTTCTCGAACGAAGAGGGAGTGGAGCGCTGCATCTTTACGGGTTACTAGCTTCTCCTGGGTTCTTAGGCTCGGTCGACTGGTTGGAGCGCCTCGAGCTCCGGCCCCGGGGGAAAAAATACCTTAGTGAGTTCAGTAAGAGAAGGTTGGAACGTGAACTGTCTGGCTTCGTAGAGGAAATTTCGGTTTCACTGAAATTGAAGGAGGATAAACGACTCTCAACGGCAGAGACAGACGGATTGGCAGCACTGTTGCAGCTCGCCCCACGCAAAACGGTACCTCGAAGCGGAGTGCGGGAGATTGATAGTCGCCGTACTCAATCGCTTGTGCTTAGTTCAGCTGCTATCGATGAAGAGAACGTGATCCTGGGACAACAGAATGGAACGTTGAAGAGATTGAACATTGAGACTGGCAAAGTGATATCAGCTGTATCTGCATCGAACATCGGTGGAGTTTCCGATATTGCGGTTATCCCTCAAAAGAGAGAGCTGTGCGCAGCTTGCATTGATGGCTCAATCACGCTGTGGGATATCGATCTCACGAAGGAGATGGGCCGATTAGAGGGACACTCGGGGCCCGTAAGAAAAGTCGTTGTTACGCCAAACGGGCGTGCGGCTATATCGGCTTCGGGGGACGGAACAATTCGGTTTTGGGATCTTGATTCGAAGACTCAGATAGGGGTTCCGCTCGTAGAGGGTGAGGGTCTGAGCGCGTTGGCGCTTACGCCAGACGGGCGAGCTTTGCTGTACGGCGGTACAAGAGGCCTGATAAAGATTCTTAGCTTTAGCAAGCCCGGCGAGCCCGACACGATAGTAAAAGACGGCTATCAGTATTTGCTCAACGGGAAATCAGCTAGCGCACTCGCTGTCGGATGTAATGGCTCTTTAATGGCAGTTGGTTGTACAGACGGAACCGTATCCCTTTGGGATCTGCAATCGCGAAAGCTTCTGACCTCGATGACAGGACATAGAGGAGAGATTCGTGACATTCATTTTTCCGAGTCTGGAGGCCTCCTAGCGTCAGCCTCATCCGATCGCACAGTGAGGTTGTGGAATTCTATGACGGGCAAAGAGGTAAATTCAATCTCACATAGTAGCTGGGCAACCTCTATCTCATTCTTGCCTGGTACGCGTGTTGTTTCGACCTCAATTGACGGTGGCGTGTATGTTTGGGACCTGCAAAGGACATGCCCAGACAATCTAATTAGGCAGCACCACGGACGCGTTCGCGCATTGGCAGCCGCCCAAAGTCAAGTAGTGTCGGCATCGTTCGATGGAAGCGTCAAATTGTGGGATACCAAATCAGAGCTCCAGATCGGGCAAGAGTTTCTGGCCGAACCAATCGACCAAGATAAAGAGTTCGCACGAAACGAAGTATCGGATGTAGCAATAACTGCTGATGCAACGTATATCGTTTCGGGTCACAGCGACGGCGTCTTGCGCTTGTGGGACACAAAGAGTAAAGGCTGTGTGCAATTCCCTGAGGATCCACGCAAAGAGCTTCGCGATATCTTCGCGGTTGCCATTTCCGAGGACGCAAAGAATGTCATTTCTGGTTCCGAAGACCGGGTAATTCGTGTCTGGAGCGTAACCGATCCCCATGTTGCCCAAGAACTCAGGGGTCACACGGGTGGTGTTAACTCGGTCGCAATCTCCAGAGACAAAAGATATGTGGTCTCTGCCGCAGACGACCAAACCGTCCGCGTCTGGCTTCGGGAGAGCGGCGCGCAAGTGAGAATGCTTGCAGCGAGACCGGGCGAGCTTAGCCACGACGACGAAGTACTCGATGTGGCTATTAGCCCGTCTGGCGATATGATCATGTCCGCTTCCAAGGATAGGACGATTAAGATATGGGATCTTGAAAGCGGTGCTCTGATTAAAGAACTCTGTGGCCATACGAATTATGTTCTTGCAGTTGCTTTCGCACCAGATGAAAAATGGGCCGCATCTGTGTCAGTAGATCGAGAACTGAAGTTATGGGATTTGGCCACCGGGAAGCAGTTTGGGAGTTACTGTTCTGAGGCGCCTCTTTTCTCATGTACGGTAGCCGCGGATGGCTCCGTCATTGTGGTGGGTGACGACGCCGGTTATTTGCACTTCCTCGAAGTTAAGAAGCTGTGAATAAGTGTGCCAATGAAGTTTGGCCGTGCAGACCGCTTCAGCAAGGGGAGAGTAATGGAACGAGAGCTTCGAGCACTTGAACAGCAGTGGAGCAGCTACGGAGATACCGTCCATTACGCTAATCACCCGCCGATCTTTTCTAGTTGTGAAGGCAGTTTTCTGTTCGATTCAGTAGGACATCCGTATCTCGACCTGCAGATGCAGTATTCGGCTGCCAATTTAGGATACAGAAACGAATTGATCGGAAATGCAATTAAGGCGCAACTCGATTGCCTACCCCAGCTAGCGCCGCAGCACCTTCACTCCGGGCGGATCGAACTTGCCGCAAGGCTCGCCGCAACCGTACAACGCGCATTCGGCTTACGTGGAAGGGTCCACTTCAATGTGGGCGGTTCTGCTGCTGTCGAGGACGCGATCAAACTAGTTCGGAAGAATACCGGGCGATCGCGAATGCTAGCGTTTCAGGGTGGTTACCATGGGCGCACGCTTGCTTGTTCCGCCATAACGTCTTCCTACCGCTATCGCGAAGGGCTGGGCGAATTTGCCGACCGTGCCGAATTCATTCCGTTTCCTTATTGCTTCCGCTGTCCCTACGGCCAGCAACGGGAAACGTGTGCGCTTTATTGCGCAAGCCAGTTTGAACGGAGATTCGAGCACGAGTATACGGGTACCTGGAATCCGCGCACTGGTCATTCAGAATTCGGCGGTCTTTTCGCAGAACCAGTTCAGGGAAGAGGTGGGTACATAGTGCCTCCACGAGAGTACTTCCAAACGCTTACCAGAACCTGCCAAGAGCACGGGATCCTTGTTGTCGACGACGAGATCCAAATGGGGTTTTTCAGAACCGGCAAAATGTGGGCTGCCGAAACCTTACACTTTACTCCAGACATAATCGTATTCGGTAAAGCACTGACTAACGGCCTGAACCCTCTTTCGGGGATCTGGGCGCGCGAAGAGCTGATTGGACCGGATATTTGGCCACCCGGTATAGCTCACTCCACCTACGCTTCAAACCCGCTTGGGACCGCGGCCGCAAACGCCGTGCTGGACATCTTTGCAGAGACGGATTACGAGAGCATAGTTCAGCAGAAGGGCGAACGCTTCCTGTCGCTGTTGAAAGAACTCGCTGGAGCACATCCTGAGATTGGGCACGTGGATGGGGCTGGTTTAGCATTGCGGCTAGAGCTCTGCTGCTCAGACGGGATAACGCCCGATCCAGCTTTTGCGGACCGCATTTTCCAGTTGGGCTTGGGCGGCAACATCACTCGTCGTGGAGAAACGTACGGCATGATCCTGGACGTGGGGGGATATCACAAAAACGTCTTG
This sequence comes from uncultured Acidobacteriaceae bacterium, assembly GCA_963842195.1. Taxonomy (GTDB): domain Bacteria; phylum Acidobacteriota; class Terriglobia; order Bryobacterales; family Bryobacteraceae; genus Bog-105. The sequence continues at coordinate 294,327 of CAWJFN010000007.1, read as the reverse complement.
ACCATTGCACCTTCGCTAAACATCTCAGATGAAGAGATGATTCTAGCGCGAGATCTCCTCGACGTATTGCTTGAGAAATGTAAGACCGTGGCCCTCCCGTAAGCCACCTTGAGCTCGGAAACGGCATCGGGCCCCCATTGCCGATTTGGGGACCGTCTGCGCAAATCAGATCCGTGGGAAGCGCGTTTCCCGTCCGAGTGCGGATCAAACTTACCCCGGCGTCCTTTGGAAGGCTCGGACCCGAAGTGGTGATTGTCGGTAGCAGGGGTTGTCACCGATCAGCAGCCATAGTCGGCCATGTGATGGTTTTCAACAACTTCGGGCTTAACAACACGTCCCGGTCGCGTCCGCCCTTGCCTTCGCGGACGTGGATCATCATGCGGTCGCTGTCGATGTCGGCGACGTTTAGGCGGCACAACTGCACAACTCCGCGCGGCGGAGTCCGGTTGCATAGAGCGTCATCAAGATCGCTCGATGCATCAGATTCTTGGCGGAACGATGAGTAGCGCAACTTCGTCTGGGCTGAGCACGGTTGGCAATCGTCTCGCTCGCTTCGGGAACGGAATCTGATCCGGCAGATACGGCCGGCGCAGCGTTTTCACAAACAGAAAGCGCAGTGCCGCCGCGCGCCCTTCGACGGCCGAGGCCGCCAGCTTACGGTCGCGGAACAAGTGGACCTGATACTCGCGGATGTGTTCGGGTCCTAAGCGCTCCGGCGGTTTGTCAAAGTAGCGGGCAAAATCCTCGACTGCCTTGATGTAGCTTCTTACGGTATTCTGAGCGTAATTACGACGCTGGAGCTCATCCAGCATCAACTTTCGTAAACGGGCACAAGACCTCCCTGTGACCCAGATTATTTACCGGCGATCCACCACCACAGCTCCTCAAACCATCCCGCGTAGCATCCCCCGCGCAAGCGGTTAGTTCAAACGCGCGTGTCTGAGTTGATGCAGTGTCGACGCACTCGGGAAGCTCCATGCCCCAGTGCGCCATCAAATCGACATGCCATTGGAGCCAGCCAAGCGGGAGGGCAAGCGATTCTTGAATCCAGTGCCAACGAAGGCCGGCGGCGCCTGGCTGTTTTTTGAGGTTCCGCGCCGAACTTTCCTTGGGGCAGCTGTCCGTTCACCGAAATACCCCTTCGCACCGTCCTATACTGAGCTCGGCCTTTACGCTAGACCGCATCGGCGTATGATTAGCCGGCTCGGGGATTCCTCTTTCCTGGTTGAAATCGGCGCATACAAGCTCCCTCACGGTCGCGGCTCCGTTTCAGGTATTGGGAATGGCGAGCGATGAGCCGTAGTAAAGAACAAATCTTCGCAGCGCAGAAAGATTTTTCTGTCAGCAGGCGGGCGAAGAGAACCGGGTTAGATTAGGTCGCTTACGCTTCCGGCTCAGTTTCGGGGATCTCGACGGGGCGGACTGCATGTTGTTCCTCGACTTCGTTCTAAGTCCAAAAGTTTCGGGAGTTTCAAAAAAATCGCTGGGACAGCCAGCCGCGCCTGCTTCGGCGCTTTTGTTTCAACGGACGTAGCGGACGGCGCTTCAGGCAGTCCCGGATTTTTTGACACTTCATCGCGTCGAACAGGTAGCCTGCCTTTACAACGTTTTTGGTTGCGGCTTTGCCGCGCTAGGCACTTGCATTCGAATCACAGTGTGCGAAGGGCCGATTTGGCGAATCGGCCGCAGGTTGCAACTCAAGTTGCCAACCCGCCCCACAGGCAGATGACGTCAAAGAATGTCAAAACTCCATGCGCTAGAAGTGCGCCTTGACGGCGAACTCGAAATCGCGCGGATTGCCGGCGCTTGTTATGGTTCCGAATGCAGGTGAACCGAAGGTGCCATTCGGATCGTTCAGGGGCGGCGTATTTGTCACGTTGAAGACCTCCGCACGGAATTCGAAGCTATACCGCTCGGTGACCCGAAAGGTCTTGCCCAACATGAGATCTGCATTCTGAAGACCGGGACCGCGCACCGGATCTCGCGAGCTGGTGCCAATCGTAAACTGGGGAGCATTCGTGAAGGCCGCGGTATTGAACCAGCGGGCCGCGCTGCGGGTCGAAAAACGTATTGGGGTCGCTGATACGATTCGGCCTCTGCACCGCAAAGCCAAGGCTGGCATCGTTATTGGTGGCTTGTGTCACTGGGACTGCATCACCGGCCTGTACTCGTCACGAGCCCTGCAATCTGCCATCCCGAGATCTTCCACAATCGCGGGATGTCATACACCCAACCGCCGGAGAATACTCGCGGAATGTCGCCGCTTGAAACATCTTTCTCCAGGTGCCGATTAAACGCATCGGCCGCGCCGGTGTTGTTCAGGACGGGTCCGGTGAAGATGGTCTGTGAGAAATAGCTGGATGCATCATCGATCAGTTTGGAAAATGTATAGGCGAAGGTGAATGTCAATCCCTTCGAGAAGCGTTTCTCGAGTTTTGCCTGCAGCGCATGATAGGTTGAGTTTCCGACATTGTCTCTGAACAGAGCAACATTCGTGAACCGTGGATAAGCTCTCAATAATTGCTGCTGCGCGATCAGCGGCGTATCCAACGAGGACGATGCCGGAAGCTGTCCGTAGTACGGGTTTGGAACTCGCTTGAGCAACGCTGGGCCGAGCGCGAGATCGGCCGCCGGCAACTGGTTGAGATTGGCTTCAGGCAAGCCGAGCCGTGTGTTTTTCGAACCTAGATACCCGATCTCAAAATTGAGGTCCTGACCGAAGGTCCTCTGGATGGTGAAATTCCATTGCTGCGAATAGCCGGAGCCGTTGTCCCTTTGGCTTCCAAAGACTCCTTGTCCCAAGCCGGAGTTGGGATTGGGAGCAGTGACCTGAACACTTGGTCCGTTCGCCAGCGTGAAGGCGGCGTTGATATTGTCCTGAGACTGCTTGCCGACGGTCTGGACGAAGGGAAACTGGGGCAGCGTGAACGGAGTGGTGATGCCGGTCTGCTCGAACCAGATCATGCCATATCCGGAACGTATGGCGGTTTTGTCATTGACGCGATAGGCGAGGCCGGCGCGCGGTCCAAAGTCGCAGCATTCCAAGTTGCGCGCGGTTTGCGGAAAATCGAGGAGCTGTGTTTGCAGGTTGAATACGGCACCTTGATTATTCACCTCGTGCGAAGGGAAGTTGAGCGTGTAGCGGGTTCCGAGATTCATCGTGAGCCGGTCTGAGATCTTCCAGTCGTCGCCTACAAAAAACTCGGCGATGTTTGCGCGCTCCTGCAATTCGCGGCGCTGGATGTCGATTGTGAATGCGCTCACCTGGCCCAAGAGAAGCGATGCGACTGCATTGCCGCTGCTCGCGACACCCGGCTTGTCAGTTCCAGTCGTATTGAACGTGTAGGATCCGGCAGGATTTGGAGGTTGCAGAACGTCGAGCGCTTCGCGTCGAATATCTGCGCCGAACTTGATGGTGTGGTTTCCGTGCACCAGCGATGCGGTGTCCATGTACTCGGTGACGCTAGTTGTAAATCGCGAATTGGCGCCCGCGGGCGGACCAATCTGCTGATAACCGCTCACGTTGAATGTCGGAAGCGCAGATGAGAAAGAATTGCTGGGAATTCCCGGTACCGCAAGGCCGTTATTCAGAGGCCCTGTGCCGTTAGATTCGCGCCGCGTGTACCCGAAGCGCGCCTGGTTCAAGAATGCCGGTGTGAGCGCCCACTCATGCTCTGCCACGCCCTGATAACCTCGAGTCGCAGTCTGGCTGATGACTCCTGAAGCGATCGCGCCACTACCGCCGGGCAGGGGAGTAACAGGCGTGTCGTCATCGCGCAGATAAGAGAAGCGGCCGAAAACACGCTGCACATTTCCAAAATAGCGGTCCAGGCGGGTGTCGAACTGGTCCTGATCGTCGGGCTCAACGCCGGTCCGAATGTAATTGTTGGCGGTTCCGGGCAAGTTCGGGGCCGGATAAAGCGCCAACACCTGAGCAGCTACGGAATCGATTCGGTCACTCGGAATTCTGTTGCCAGGGAACGGCAGCCTGGCGGGTGTCGATGGATCATAGATGGAAGTCGAGAACACACCTGAGCGCTGGGCCAGCGTCGGTACGGTGCTGATTCTGGGGACACCAGTGCGTAAGCGCGTTCCCTGCCAATCGACGAAGAAGAACGTCTTATTTCTCTGAACGGGGCCGCCGAAGACGAACCCATACTGGTTGCGCCGAAACTCCGGTTTCGTACCTGCGGCAGCAAAGTAGTTGGTCGCGTTTAGGTCCTCATTGCGGAGGAACTCGAACAGAGTGCCGTGAAAATCGTTGCTGCCGGACCTGGTATTTACAATGACGGAACCGCCATTCGATCTGCCGTACTCGGGTGAATAGGAGTTGATGTTGATGCGAAACTCCTCGATAGCATCGATGATGGGGTAGAAAACAACCTGCCCGGGCTCGGGCTGGAGCGCGCTGATGCCATCGTAGATGTATTCGTTGGTGCGCGGCCGGCTGCCGTTGATGCGAGGGAGGAGCGACCCCCCTCCGGGCAGCGCGACGCCCGGAGACAACGAGATTAAGGGGATGAAATTCCTTCCGTCGAGTGGGAGCGTAACCACCTTTTCTTCGTCCGCGCTGTAGTTGACCGAGCTAGACGCTGTTTGGAGCAGCGGCGCCTGCGTGCTGACATCAACCGACTGCGTTGCTTGTCCGATTTCAAGGCGAACATCCAGAGTGACTCGATCCTGAATCCGTAGGGTGATGCCCGATTGCCGATACGTTCGGAACCCGGGTTGCTGGATGGTGAGCAGGTAATCGCCAACAGGGAGGCCCAAAAAATGATATTCGCCGTGTGTGTCCGACGTGGTTTTAAAGATAGCCGCTGTGGCCTGCTCCTGGACCTGAACATTGGCATTCACGACAGGCAGTGCGGATGGATCGAGGATGATTCCAAACAGTTCTGCTTTGCCGCTTTGGGCAAAACAAGGCAGCGCGGCAAAGAAGAAGGTCAGGAACGCGAGGCAGCGGCATGGTGTCATGTATACAAGACGTACGTAAAGTATAAAATACAACTTCTCGATGCCACGTGAACAAACACACACCCGGGTCAGGGAAGTTCGCGAACAGCGGGGCCTTTCCGCCGCAGAGTTGGCCAGGCGTGTTGCTGTGACGCGGCAGAGTATCTATGCGATCGAAGACGGCAGTTTCGTTCCTAATACTGCGGTCGCGCTGCGTCTCGCCCGCGTGCTCGGCGCAAGCGTGGAGGACTTATTCGCGCTCGATCAACCGGCACGCACCGAGACCGTAGAAGCGGAATTGCTAACGACTAAAGCCGGCGATGTGAGTGAAGGGCAGCCGGTTCGATTATGCCGCGTCAACGAACGCCTGCTTGCGGCGCCGGTTTCTTTCCTTCCGTCTTATTTGCCGAAGGCCGATGGAATCGTCGAGCAGAAATCGCGACGCCGGATTTCGGTCAGGCCGGCTATGGATCCGTCTAACCGGCAAACGCTGCTTTTGGCCGGGTGCGATCCCGCGCTGTCTTTATGGACAGAGGCGCTCGGCAACTCACGGCTGGAGGTCGTGACAGTTTCGTGCTCCAGTCACTGCGCACTCGAGTGGCTGAAGCGAGGCCTGGTGCATATGGCTGGTTCGCATCTCGTGGACAAAAGCAGCGGCGAGTATAACGTTCCGCTGATCAAAGATCTGTTTCCAAAACGTGACGTGCGAGTCGTAACCTTTGCCGTCTGGGAGCAGGGACTCGTGCTCGCTCGCGGGAACCCGAAGGGTATCCAAAGTGTTTCCGATCTCGCTAGCAGGCGAGTGAGGTTGGTTAATCGCGAAAAAGGTTCGGGGAGCCGAGATCTTCTCGATAAAGCGCTTCGCAGTGAAGGCATTGCGGCGAAGAAGGTAATCGGCTACGAGCGAGTAGCTGCCGGTCATCTGGCCGCGGCGCACGCTGTGGCAACGGGAAGCGCGGATTGCTGTATTGCGACCCGGTCGGCGGCCCGCCACTTTGGTCTCGACTTTGTGCCTCTAACGGTAGAACGTTTCGATCTTTGCTTCCCGAAGAGCTCTTTCGAGCTGCCAGCAATGAGCATGCTTTTGGACGTGCTCAATCTCTCAAGTTTCCGAAAAACGCTCGAGACCATTGCCGGTTATGACACCAGGCACACGGGAGAGGTTTTGGTGTGAATGGTCGTCCTCGGGAGTTTGGTGACTGACACCGAATTAGGATAATTCCGATATCCCGCAATTTCCGGCGCAGGTTAAGGCTCTTCTTCGTCTCTGTCCCGATCGCTCGTTGCCGATTGCTCCAACTCCGCTTGCGACAACGGCTGAATGTTTGTTTATGCACTCCAGTCGGCATAACTCCCGTCCTCGGGAGTTTGGTGACTGACACCGAATTAGGATAATTCCGATACTCCGCAATTCCCGGCGAGGCTAAGGCTCTTCTTCGTCTTTGTCCCGATCGCTCGTTGCCGATCGCTCCAAGTCCGCTTCCGACAGCGGCTGAATTTTGATCCCGGACAATCGCGATCTCTTGAACTTGTCCCAGTTCTGCAACTGCCCGGCTAATTCCGCTTTCAGGCGCGCGACCGCTGCCGCGGCTGTAGCGGTGGGTGCATTATCCGAGCCCTCAATCACTTCATACACGCGTGACAAACGTGAATTGAGTTCCGTCAAAACGTGATTCGCCTTCTCAATGGCGGCGTGCACTTCTTCCGTAGTTGCGGTCTTCTGTGCGGCGCCGCGCACCTCCGCGACACTCGCATAATCCTGCTGCATCATCCCGCTGAGGTCGCGTAGAAGCGTTAGTTGCTGCTGCAAACCAGCGGCAGGCGTCTTCACGCGCGGATCCATGATGACGGTGAGCGGCTGCGAATAGGTTCGGCCACCTGCCGTCAACTTCACCACGTACTTGCCGGGCAGCACGAGTGCTCCGCGAGGATCGCGTGGTGTATTGCGGTAGATCGCCGATATCGGGTATTGGTGCTCGAGGGCCTTCGGAGGCTCATAGCGCAAATCCCAAACGAACCGGTGCATCCCGGGGTCACCGGGAAGTGCCCGCCATGGACGCACCCAATACGTCGGCACTGCTAACACTTTTTCCAGTCGAGCTTCCGTCGCGGGCGGCTTGTCGTCGCTCGAATAATGCCGTACGACTTCACCGCTTGCATTCAGAATGTCGAGCGCTACCGGACCGCTGCTGTCACTCAAATTGAAATCGATGATGGCCCCGTCCGGCGGGTTCTCGCCTGCCGGAATCTCTGGAGGAAGCGGCGTGTCGGTACCGCGATTCCAGCGCCAACGCACGGCGCGTTCGGGCGCGAATAAATGCGTGGGCTGCTGCTCGGCGTCTATGGTTGCCTGCCGCAAAGGCGTGATGTCATCGAGTATCCAAAATGAGCGCCCGTGTGTCCCGATCACCAGGTCGTCGCCGTGAACAACCAGATCCCGCACGGAGGTGACCGGCAGGTTCATCTGCAGCGGCTGCCAGTTGTTGCCATCGTCGAAGGACACAAAGACACCGATCTCGGTTGCGGCAAAGAGGAGCCCCTTGCGCTCGGGATCTTCCCGCACCGCGTTTACGACGGCGCGATCCGGTAAGCCGTTCACAATCTCCGTCCAGCTCTTACCGCCGTCGTGCGTACGATACGCATGTGGCTTCACATCATCCAGCCGGAAGCGGTTGATGGCGGCATAGACCGTTTGCGCGTCGAAATGCGAGGCGTCGAGCTGCGATACCTTGCTCCACGGCGTCAGCGCAGGCGGTGTCACGTCCGTCCAGTTTTTGCCGCCATCGTGCGTGACGTGGATCAGCCCGTCGTCTGTGCCCGCCCAGATCAGATTGACGTCCTTCGGCGACGGCGCAAGAGCATAGATAACACCGCGGTGAGCGCCTTTCTGGGGATCCTGCGCTTCGAACGACTGAATTACTGCGGGCATTTCCCACTGCTTGCGGGTAAGGTCCGGGCTGATGACGTCCCAACTTGCGCCGCCATTCCTCGTCTTGAACAACACGTTGGAGCCGAGATAGAGGATGTGCGGGTCAACAGGGGAAAACAGAAGAGGCATCGTTCGAACGAAGCGATATTCGCCGCGCAGAATCTGCGGGCTGACGTCCTGTACATCGCCTGTGACCCAATTGAAGCGCGATGCTTTGCCGCCATAGATGATATCCGGATGCAGAGGATCTGGCGCAGCGTAGCCATATTCTTCGAGCCCTACCGTGTGCCAGTTACGAAAGGTGATTGAACCGTCGTCACTTCGGCTTGCGATGCCGACTGATCCGCTCTCCTGCTGGCCGCCGTAAACCCAATACGGGAATCGATTGTCGGTGATCACGTGATAGAACTGCGCTGTGGGCTGGTTGTACCACGAGCTCCAGCTACGTCCGCCGTTGACGCTCAGCGTTGCGCCTTGATCTACACCCAGCAGCAGCACATCGGGATTCTGCGGATTGATCCAGATGGTGTGATAATCGTCGCCGCCGGGTGCTCCCTTGATGGACAAGAACGTGTGTCCGCCGTCTGTCGAGCGGTACGTGCTTGTGTTGAGAATGTAGACTTTGTCCGGGTCCTTCGGGTCGGCCGCAACGCACGCAAAGTCCGAGCCGCGCTCCCAAATGCGACGTTCGTCATCTATTTTGTGCCAGCTCTCGCCCGCATCGTCGGAGCGGTACAGCCCACCGTGATCTTTATCCGCATCCATCAGAGCGTAAATGCGATTTGGCTCGCTGCGCGCAATGCCGATGCCGATACGGCCGAGTCCTTCGGCGAATGTCGGCACGCCGTTCGTTAGTTGATGCCAGCTAGTTCCGCCGTCCGTCGATTTGAAGAGACCGCTGCCCGGGCCGTTGAAGGAATTGCCGATCTCCCAGGGCGCTTGCCGCGCCGCCCACAGTACCGCATACACGATCTGCGAATTATGTGGGTCGAAAGCGACCTGTATGGCACCGGTATTCTCGTCTCGATACAAAACCTTTTCGAATGTTTTTCCGCCGTCGAGGGAGCGGTAAACGCCACGTTCTGGATTGGGACCGTACGGATGCCCGAGTACGCCGACGAACAAGCGATTGGGATCGGTCGGATCGACAATGATGGACGGAATCTGATAACCGTCGCGCAATCCAAGGTGCTGCCACGTCTTTCCGGCATCAGCCGACTTGTAGATGCCATCGCCGATCGACAGATCGGGACGCTGCAGTCCTTCTCCACTGCCGACATAAATAATGTTCGGGTCTGACGGGGCGACTGCAAGCGAACCGATCGAACCCGTGTCCTGGCCATCGAAGATCGGCTTCCATGTGTTGCCGAAATCGTCGCTCTTCCAAACTCCGCCGTTGTTCGGGGCCATGTAGAAGACGTTTGGCTGCTGTACGACGCCGCTGACGGCCACAGTGCGCCCGGCGCGAAACGGTCCAATGAGACGCCAGTGCATCTCCGCGAAAAAACCCGGCGGAACTGCTGCGGCGATCGCTCCCGCGAATGCACCAGCTGCCATCAGAGCCTTGAGTTTCATTTCACGTTCTCCATCAAACTGAAAAAGCCCTCTGCGAGCGTCGGATGAATGTAAATCGCGCCCTTCAGCAACGTATAAGGCTTCTCAGCCAGCATCAACGTACTGAGAATCTGCACCAATTCGCCACCTCCTTCCGAAAGAATTGCGGCACCGATCACGCGATCCGTCTCGGCATCCAGTACGATTTTCATCAGCCCAGCAGTTTCGCCGCGCTCAATCGCTCTCGCGACCCAAGTCATCGGGATTTTGCCGACTTTGATCTTGCGCCCCTGTGCCCGCGCGGCCTTCTCCGTCAGACCCACTCTGCCGAGTTCCGGGGACGTGTATACGGCGTATGGGACAAGGCGTGATTTCGTGCTCAGGTCGCGCCCTTCATATAGGTTGCCGTAAACGATTTGAAAATCGTTGTACGAAATGTGCGTGAACTGCGGGCCTCCTTTAACGTCGCCGATCGCCCATATGTTTTCTGCCGTCGTCTTCAGTTTGTCATCGACAATGATGAAGCCCTTCTCGTCTGTTTTCACTCCAGCCTCTTCGAGCTCGAGACCTTCCGTATTGGGACTCCGGCCCGTGGCAACCAGCAACTGCGATCCGGTGATCGTCTCGACACCGTGCGCGCCCTGGGTTTCCACTTGAATGGCGCCTCGCACCTCCACTGCCCTCGTGTTCAGCAGAATGCGCAGGCCCTCGGATTCGAGTGCTTTCTGTAGCTCGTCCGTGACATCGTCATCTTCGTTCGGCAGTATGTGCGGACCGCTTTGAATGACCGTCACTGCGCTACCGAAACGGCGAAACATCTGCCCAAACTCCAAGCCGACGTAGCCGCCGCCCAAAACGATCAGGTGTTGGGGTAAATCGCGAAGCTGCAGAATGCTTTCATTGGTGAGGAAGTGCGCGGACTCAAGACCGCGAAGCTTTGGAATGGTCGCCCTCGCGCCCGTGTCAATGAAGATCCGCTCGGCTTCGAGCGTTTCTCCATTTACTTCGATTCGTGTTTTGCCGATGAATTGCGCACGGCCACGCACCAGCCGCGGGTTATCGCCGGCGAACTTCTTTTCCCAGGAACCTCGCGAACCTTGCACCACGCGGTCCTTGCGTTCTAAGATCGCCGGCAGATCGATGCCTTCACTCGTCGCTCGAACACCCCATTTCGCGGCGTTTCGGGTGTAATGAGCGATCGCCGCGCTCGCGACCATGGTCTTTGTGGGAGTGCATCCGGTGTTCACGCAGGTGCCGCCCAAAGCTCCCGGCTCGATGAGCGCAACCTTGTGCCCGTCGGCTGCCAGTTTCTGAGCCAGTGGGTTGCCGCCTTGTCCTGAGCCGATCACGATTGCGTGATAGTCCATCGATCCCATCACTCTACAACTGGTCCTTTTACGTGTAGGTGAAACGTTGGCCAAACCTTACCGGTCCAAAGTTACACATGGCGACTACACATGGCAGATAGTGCAGCGATTCCACGCCGGCCGTTCGGCAAGAACGGCGATCAAGTGTCGGCGCTCGCTTTCGGCGGGCACCACTTAGGCGACGCCGAAGATTTGAAAATTGCGAAGCAAATCGTCGATCGGGCCGTCGGTGGCGGCATTACCTTCTTCGATAACTGCTGGGAGTATCATCGCGGCAAAACGGAAGTCTGGATGGGCGAGTCGCTAAAGGGCAAACGGCAAAACGTGTTCCTCATGACCAAGGTGTGCACTCATGGCCGCGAGCAGAGCCTTGCGCTGCGCATGCTGGAAGAGTCTCTAAACCGTTTGCAGACCGATCATCTGGACTTATGGCAGATTCACGGCGTCAGTTTCGATAATGATCCGGCCCTGTTTATCCGCCCAAACGGCGCGGCAGAGGCGCTAACGAAAGCCAAAAAGGATGGTAAGGTGCGCTTCGTTGGCTTCACTGGCCACAAAGATCCCAAAATCCATCTCGCGATGCTCGAAACCGGGTTTCCATTCGACGCCGTGCAGATGCCGCTGAACCCGTTCGATGCGACGTATCGCAGCTTTGAACAGCAGGTCTTACCGGAGTTGAACCGGCGCGGAATCGCCGTTCTGGGAATGAAGCCGATGGGCGGGTTTGCTCCAGCAATCAAGCAGGGCGTCGTCACAGCCGAAGAATCGCTGCGATACGCCATGAGCCTTCCGGTCACGACGACCATCACGGGTATGGAAAAGATGGATGTCCTGGAGCAAAACCTACGTGTTGCTCAGGGATTCAAGCCGATGTCACAGCAGGAGATGAACGATTTGCGCGAGCGCGGCCGTAAGTTTGCCGACGGCCGTTTCGAACTATACAAAGTTTCTCTGAAGTACGACAATCCGGAGGCTCGGCTTGCGCACCGCTTCCCGCTCGATATGGAACAGAAAGAAGTTAAGGAAATGCTTCGCGCGACCGAGAACACCGGAAAGCCGTTCCCTCTGGCGAAGTGAGATAGGCATGTCGACGAGGCGTGGATTTATTCAAGGAGCAGCCTGGCTAGGAGTCACGGCATCTCAGGCGGGGAAGGCGGAACAAGGAAAAATGGCAGCAAGTGGAACCGTGCCGAAACGGCGCTTGGGCAAATCGGACATTGAAGTCTCCATCATCGGAATGGGCGGTTATCATCTGGGCTCTGCCGAAAATCTGGATACCGCGACAGCGATGGTGCAGCACGCGCTCGATTCAGGCATCAACTTTTTCGATAACGCCTGGGAGTACCATCAGGGCCAAAGTGAAGAATGGCTCGGGGCGGCGCTGAAGGGCAGGCGCAACGAAGCCGTCCTCATGACGAAAGTATGTACGCACGGCCGCGGAAAGAGAACGGCAATGCAGCAGTTGGAGGAGTCGTTGCGGCGGCTGAAGACGGATCACCTCGATGTCTGGCAAATCCATGAGGTCATCTACGAGAACGATCCCGACCTGATCTTCGCTCCCAACGGTGCAGCCGAAGCCCTGGAACAGGCCAAGAAAGAGGGAAAAGTCCGGCTGGTCGGATTTACCGGTCACAAAGACCCGTCGATTCACCTCCGCATGTTGAAGCACGGATTTCCGTTCGACACTGTCCAGATGCCGCTGAATCCGTTCGACGGCAGTTACCGCAGCTTCGCCCAACAAGTGCTGCCCGAAGCGAACAGACAGGGCATTGCGGTTCTTGGGATGAAGAGTCTCGGCGGTAGCGGCGAGATGGTTCGCCTGGGCGCGATCACGGTGCAAGAAGGGCTGCGCTATGCCATGAGCCTGCCGGTTGCGACTACTATCAGCGGGATGAATTCGATGGACGTGTTGAATCAAAACTTAGAGATCGTCCGTAAGTTTACGCCCATGACGGAGACGGAGATCACCGAGTTGCGCAAGCGCTGCAACTTCGATGCCGCCGACGGTCACCTGGAATTGTTTAAGAGCACCACCAAATACGACGGCGACGTGGGAAGACAGCAGCACGGATATCCGGGCGTCGATCAGTTGCCCGCATAGCGGCTTGGTACTCTCCTGAGTAGCAGATGTGGATTGTCCATCTTGCGCTCCGGCGTCCGTACACGTTTGTCGTTTTTTCGGTTCTGGTCCTGATTCTCGGGGCGATAGCCAGCTTCGTCTTACCCAAAGACATTTTTCCGTACATTGATATCCCCGTAGTCAGCATCGTGTGGAGTTACACGGGGCTGACTCCGGACGACATGGAAAAACGCGTAGTCACGGTCTGCGAACGCGCCTTGACGACGACGGTGAACGACATCGAGCACATCGAATCGGAATCGTACACCGGCGTTTCCGTTATCCACGTGTACTTTCAACCGAAGGTTAAGGTCGAAATGGCGGTGGCGCAGGTGACCTCGATCGTGCAAACCATTTTGCGCGTGCTTCCACCCGGAATGTTCCCGCCGAACATTCTCAAGTACGACGCCTCGAGCGTGCCGATTTTGCAGCTCGGGTTGAGCGGTGAGGGGTTGACAGAGCAGGACCTCTTCGATCTCGGCCTGAACTTTATCCGCACGCGTCTGGCAACTGTGCAGGGTGCCTCGCTTCCGCTGCCCTGGGGCGGCAAATTCCGCCAGATCATGCTGGATCTCGACCCGAACGCTTTGTACGCTAAACACCTTTCGGGAATCGACGTGTCAAATGCTCTCAATGCGCAAAACCTGATCCTGCCCGCCGGTACGGCCCGCATTGGAGATTTGGAGTATCTGGTCCGGATCAACAGCAGCCCGCTGACTGTATCGGCTTTGAACGATCTACCGATTCGGGCTGCAAATGGCGCCGTTGTCTACATCAAGGACGTCGGTCAGGTTCGAAACGGCTTTGCAGTGCAGACCAATGTTGTCCGCGAGAACGGCCGGCGGGCCGCGTTATTGCAGGTTTTGAAGAACGGCAAAGCTTCCACGCTCGATATTGTGAAGGCGGTAAAGCATGCGCTGCCTCGTGTGAAAGCCGACCTGCCGAGCGCATTGCAGATCACACCGCTGTTCGATCAGTCTGTTTTTGTGAGTAATTCCATTAGTGAAGTCCTTAGAGAAGCGGCAATCGCTGCTCTTCTAACCGCACTGATGATCCTGCTTTTCCTCGGTAGCTGGCGCAGCACGTTGATCGTCTGCATTTCGATTCCGCTTTCGATCCTGACTTCAATCTGTGTTTTGGCCGTGTGCGGGGAAACCATCAACGTGATGACGCTTGGCGGCTTGGCGCTGGCGGTCGGGATTTTGGTCGACGACGCTACGGTGGAGCTTGAGAACACGCATCGCAACCTGGCGGAGCCGGGCAAATCTCTTGTGCATGCGATTTTGGACAGCGCCAGTCAAGTGGCTGCTCCCGCATTGGTGTCTACTTTGTCTATCTGCATCGTATTCACCCCGGTGCTGCTGCTGACCGGAGCTGCGAGATTTTTGTTCACACCGCTCGCCATGGCGGTTGTGTTCGCAATGCTGGCTTCCTATTTTCTCTCGCGGACACTCGTTCCCACGATGATGCACTATTTGCTGCCGGTCGAGGTTGCACTGTATCAAAGGAAGGAGGATGATCCGGAGCCGAAGCAGGCGCAAAACTGGGTGTGGCATTTACACGAAAAATTTGAGTGCCGGTTTGAGCGGCTCCGTGAGCGCTATAGGACGTGGCTCGAGTGGAGTCTGCATCATCGGGCCGTGGTGCTGATCTTGTTCGGCGTCTTCGTCGGTGGATCGTTTCTGTTGACGCTGACGATCGGACGCGATTTTTTCCCGTACGTCGATTCCGGTCAGATGCGTCTGCACGTTGTTCCGCCGGCGGGAACGCGCATCGAGGAATCGGAGCTCATCTTCGCTGCGGTCGAGCGCGAGATTCGGAGTATTTTACCCGCCAACAGGATCGACATGATTCTGGACAATATCGGGCTGCCGAACGGAGGTTTCAACCTCGCGTTCGGCAATAACGCCAGTATCAGCAACTCCGACGGAGACATTCTGATATCGATGAAGCCCGGCAAGCGTGAGACACAGGAGCTGAGACGCCGGCTGAGGCGGCAGCTGGTGCAGAAATTCCCTGACTTGACGTTCTTCTTCACGCCGGCAAACATGACGAACCAGATTCTCGATTTCGGATTACCCGCACCGATCGACTTGCAGGTGGTGGGGCGGAACCCGCAGCAGAACTACCGCATCGCGCTCGATCTACTAAAGAAGGTGCGCACAATTCCGGGCGCGGTGGATGTGCATATTCACCAGGAAATTGCGTATCCCACTGTGATGGTGAACGTGGATCGCAGTAAAGCGCAGCAGATCGGTTTGCAACAAAAAGACGTTGCCAATAGCATGTTGATCTCGCTTTCCGGCAGCGGCCAAACTGCGCCTAATCAATGGCTCAACCCGGAGAACGGTGTCAATTACCAGGTTGTTACGCAAACGCCGCAGTACCGGATCGACTCATTCGAAGCTCTGCAACGGACGCCCATCACGGCGAGCAATGGAAGCAATAGTCAACTGCTGGCAAATCTCGCCACACTGAAGCGCGACGCGTCGCCCATTGTCATCGACCATTACAACATCCAACCTACTTACGACATTTATGCCGACGTGGACCAGCGCGACCTCGGCGGTGTCGCCGATGAGATCCACAAGATTATTCACCAGGAGAAGAATCTGCCGGGGGGCACATTTGTCGATTTACACGGTGAGGTGACCACCATGGAGCAGTCGTTCTCGCGCCTGGAGCTCGGCATCGGATTTGCCGTGATCATCGTGTATCTGCTAATGGCGGTGAACTTTCAAAGCTGGCTCGATCCCTTCATCATTTTGATGGCGCTTCCCGGCGCGTTCTCGGGGATTTTGTGGATGCTCTACGTTACGCACACGACCTTCAGCGTACCTTCTCTGATGGGATCGATCATGACTATCGGCGTCGCCACCGCGAACTCCATTCTGCTGGTTGTGTTCGCCAATGACGAGCGCGCAAACAATAAAGACCAGTGGCAGGCGGCTCTTGAGGCAGGCTATATCCGGTTGCGCCCGGTGTGCATGACGGCTCTTGCGATGATCATTGGAATGTTTCCAATGGCACTGGCCCTCGGCGAAGGAGGCGAGCAGAACGCACCTTTGGGGCGCGCAGTCATCGGCGGCTTGCTGGTTGCAACCGTAAGTACACTGTTCATCGTTCCTATCTTCTACTCGCTGCTGCGTAAGCGCGCGCCAATCAACTTCGATGAGCGCATCGACAAAGAATACCGGGGCGAAGCTTAGATGGCGGAGCAGCCGCGTCCCGGCCACTCGCGCAAGGGCTGGATCATTTTCGGTTTACTGCTGCTGAGCGTGGCGGTGGTGATCGTGTTAGTTGGGTGGCTGCCGCGGCACAAGCAGGAGCAGCGAATTCAGAGCGACGCCAAAGAGCGGACACAAGAAAAGCCTCGCATTGAAGTCCAGAGGGTGGAACGGGCTCCGTCGGTCTCGCAACTGATGATTCCCGGCACAGCGCTTGCGTATACGGAAGCCTATGTATACGCGCGAGCCTCCGGATATGTCAGTAGAAGGCTGGTGGATATCGGAGATCGCGTTCATGCGGGGCAGTTACTCGCAACCATCGACGCGCCGGACCTGGACAAACAAGTTGCGCAAGCCAAATCGAATGTCCAGCAAAGCGAGTCCAATCTGGCCCAGATGCAGGCGCAGTTGCATCTCAACACGCTCAACTGGGATCGTTATAAGGTGCTTGTGGCGAAAGGCGTCTTTTCGCGGCAGCAAGGAGACGAGCAGGAGGCGAATTACCGCGTCGCAGAAGCGAACGTACACGCAGCCGAAAATACTGTGCAAGCCAATCGCGACAACCTGGAACGTTTGTCGGTACTGCAGCAGTATGAGCGCGTCACGGCGCCGTTCAATGGCGTGATCACTGCGCGTAACATCGATGTGGGGACCTTGATTTCGGCGCAGGGCTCGGGATTGGGCGTTTCGACAGCTGCTGCTGTTCCGGGCACCACCGAGGCTGGCGCTCAAGGTAACAATCAGGGTTCTTCGGGAAATCTTTCTTCGGAAAGTAATCCCTCCACCGGTGGCTCGCAGGGCGGCGAGATGTTTGGAATTGCTAATATCGACCGGCTGCGTGTACTGGTCTCGGTGCCGGAGGCGTACAGCATTGCGGTTCGCAGCGGAGAACGCGCACAGTTGTTCTTCCAGGAACTACCGAATGAACGCTTTGAAGGTCAGGTAACGCGAACATCTGCATCCATTGACCAGAACACGCGAACGCTGCTGGTTGAGGTGCAGGCGGCAAATCCGCAGAGGCGCTTGCTGCCGGGGATGTATGTCATCGTTAACTTTGTTGACGTAAGAGGCGAGCGGCCGTTGCTGATTCCCGGCGAAGCCATCGTAGTGCGCGACGCGAAAACCACGGTGGCGCTGGTCCGGAACAACACAATCCGGTTTCAGCCGGTGACGATCGGACGCGATTATGGCGATCAGACGGAGATCTCATCGGGCCTCGCAGAAGGTGATGTGATCGCAACAACCGTCAGCGACGAGATTCGCGATGGCGCCGAGATTGAGCCGCATTTTGCCCCAAAAAAGACCGCGGCGGGTGGCCAGAGCGATCGTGCTGCTGGGCAGAACGGGCAATACGGCCAACAAGCGCTGGACAACTCGGGGCAAAAGACGAGCAAGAAGGGCGGTTCGGGAAAGCGATGAACCGCCGAGCCGCGATAGTTGTACTTCTTTCCCAAAGTTTCCTGGCCGCGCAATCGTCGCCGGAACTCAGCAGCATCGAAAACAGCAGTGCGGTGCCGAAGTATGCGCATGCAAATGTTTCCCCGCGCTCCTCGTTCTGGAATTTCGCAGCTCCATATCGTAGCGCGAGCGCGCCAGCTTTGAACACGGGCGCTGCCGACCGCGCGCAGTTACTGGTGCGCAACGGAGCGCTTTACCTTTCGCTGTACGACGCCATCGCGCTTGCGATCGAGAATAACCTGGATGTCGAGGTGGCGCGCTACCAGCTGTCGATTGCCGGCACCGAACTGGTGCGGGCGCGAGGCGGCGGAAACTTACGGCCGCTGGATTACACAGTCGCAGAGAGTCCAACCGGCGTAGGTGGCCCGGGAAGCCCTTTACTGAACAGCGCGGCGGCGACGGTAACGCCGACCACTCCGACGGTGAATGACCTGACTTCTCTCAACGTTCTTACTGAGACTCCTTCGGATCTTTCGGTGCAGAGCCCGGGCGGATTCGCGCCAGGTCCTCCGGTTCCAGCATTCGATCCGACGCTCATCGGGCAAACCACGTGGTTTCAGCGCTCGAACAGCGCGGTTCTCACAGCCGGAACAATCAGTGCGGCTAACGGAAGTGCGCAACCGGTCAACTCGACATTAAATTTCATCGCCGCAAACTATGCGCTGGTCCAGGGATTCAGCTCGGGCGCTCAGGCAGAAGTCGGTGTAAACAATGCTGCGCAAGTGCTCTTCGGTAATCAAAGCAGGCTTGATCCTTTTTCCGCGCCGAACACTTCCGTGACCGTAACTCAGCCGTTTCTGCGCGGCTTCGGGCGCAACATCAATCTGCGGTATCTGAAGATCGCGAAAATCGACCAGAAAGTTTCGCGTCTGGTTTTTTATCAACAGCTAATCAGTACGGTCTATGGCGTCGCGCGGCTTTACTATGACTTGGTCAGCCTCAACGAAAATGAGCAAGTCAAGCGTGAGACGCTGGCGGCCGCGCGCAAGCTGTACGAAGACGACCAGGCGCAGGTGGAGCAGGGAACTCTGGCGCCTCTCGAGCTGACGCGGGCACAATCGCTCGTCACTTCGAGTGAGCTGGATTTCATACAGTCCGAGGGACTCGTTCATCAACAGGAGGTGATCCTGAAATCGGAACTGGCACGGCGAGGCACAGCGGACCCGATTTTGGGCAGCCTGCACATTGTTCCAACCGATGTCATCAGAGTGCCTGCGAACGACGATCTGACGACAATAGATCGGCTGGTTGACGAAGCGATACATATGCGGCCGGATCTGGCGCAGGCATCGCTTCAAGTCGAGAGCAACGAAATCTCGTTGAGCGCCTCGCAAAACGCAGCGCGTCCGGAGATCGATCTGGTCGGCAATTTCCAGACTCGCGGTAGCACGGAGATTCCATTCAATTTACTCGGAACTCCGGGAACGGGATTAGTGACCGCGCCCGCAGACCTGGGGTTGGCGGGCTTGAGGCTTTCTAAAATTTATCAAGCAGGCGTCCAGCTAAATCTTCCGCTACGCAACCGGGCAGCCGAGGCGGATGCAGCGCGCGACCTGTTGCAAGTGCGCCAGGCTGAAGCACGCGTCCAGAGACTCGCGAATCAGGTGCGTGAGCAGGTGGAGAACTCGGTAATCGCGCTCCAGTCGGCCCGCTCGGCATTGAACGCCGCAGTGCAAAGCCGGATCTATCAGGAACAGCTGGTCGACGCAGAACGCGACAAGCTGTCCGTCGGCGCGTCCACGAACTTCCTTGTGATTCAGCAGGAGTCGTACCTGGCACAAGCAAGATCCACCGAGGTAGCGGTGCGGAGTGTCTGGATTAAAGCCCGCGTGGCGCTCGATCGTGCATTGGGAGATCTGCTGGAGAAGAACGGAATCACCTTCGATGATTCCGTTCGGGGCGAGTTGCCGAAGTAATAGCGGGGTCTACGCCTGCACGGAAGGCATTTCCACCAAGTGCTCGGAGATGAACCACACCTGCGCTTCGTTCGTGCGAATCACGTCGCTGACGATCAGGTCATTGGTACCGTCGTCCCCTGCTTCATCCGCGGTTTTGGCGAACTCGTGTGACTCTTTAAGGATCAGTTCATGCGCTTCGAGAAGACGTGAGAGCTGAACGGGAACCTCTTCGCGATGAATGGGAGGACGTTCGATTCGGGTCTGTTCGGCCACATCTGCCGCAATCGCAACCGCAATTCCGCCCAGGGCCTGGATGCGTTCGGCAATGGTGTCCACCAGTTCAGCCTGCTCCTCGTAATGTTTGTCAAGCAACAGATGAAGTTGATAAAAGGTATGACCGGATACCTGCCAATGATGCTTCTTGTAGAGGTCGCGAAGCATCATGGTGTCGGCAAGTAATTGATTTAGATTGCGCGTGCTCTCGATCCGCACGTCGGCCTCGAGCCCCGCGGGGAGGTTGACCACCGTGCCGTACTCCTGCACGATCTTGCCGCGTTGGCCCAGAAGCGGCTGGGCGTTGATCGAATGATGATTGTCAGTCTTCGTTTTTGCCATAGGTGCATCTGTATGATGCCTGCCCATGGCGATTCGAAACTACCTGAATTCGAGGATCTCTTTTTCTTTCGCCTTGGCGGCCTGATCAATTTTGTTGATCTGAGCGTCGGTAAGTTTCTGGATCGAATCCAGCGCCTGACGCTCGTCGTCTTCACTGATCAGCTTGTCCTTCAGCATCTTCTTCAGACTCTCATTGGCATCGCGGCGAACGTTTCGCGCGGCCACACGCCGCTCTTCCGCGATGTGGCTGAGACGCTTGGCGAGATCCCGGCGCCGCTCCTCCGTAAGAGCGGGAATCGGCACGCGCACAAGCTTGCCGTCGTTCGATGGATTTAGCCCAAGATCGGAATCGCGGATAGCTTTTTCGATAGCTTTGATCGTCGAGGCATCCCATGGCTGAATCGTGATCATGGACGGCTCTGGAACGTGCAACTGGCCCACCTGGTTCAGGGGCGTTGGCGTCCCGAAGTAGTCGACCCGAATACTGTCGAGAAGTCCGATATTGGCCCGCCCGGTGCGGATCGTAGTCATCTCATGCTGCAGATCCGTAAGCACCTTGTCCATTTTGGAGCGGGCTTGCGCCTCGACTTCCTTGGCGCTCTTGAAAGGGCTGCTGCTTGCTTGAGCGGATTCTTTCTCTTGTTTCATATGTGATTGCAATGCCATCAGCGGATGACGGTGCCGATAGGTTCCCCCATCGCCATACGCATTATATTGCCGCTGGCCCTCAGATCGAAAACCATAATCGGCATTTTGTTATCGCGGCACATGGCTACGGCGGAGGCATCCATCACTCCGAGCGCTTTCGAGAGCACCTCGGTATAGCTGACTTCCTGATACTTAATCGCGTCGGCAAACTTCTTCGGATCTTTGTCGTATACACCGTCGACGCTGGTCGCTTTGGCGATGATCTGCGCGTGAATCTCCAGGCCGCGGAGCGTGGCCGCGGTATCGGTGGAGAAGTACGGGTTTGAAGTGCCGGCTGCGAAAATGACAGCACGGCCCTTGTCAAGGTGCCGGATGGCGCGGCGTCTGATGTATGGTTCGGCCACCTGGTGCATCTGAATCGCGGTCATTACTCGCGTCGGAATGCCCTGTAGCTCAAGCGCATCCTGAAACGCCAAAGCGTTGATTACTGTCGCGAGCATGCCCATGTGATCGCCCGTAACGCGATCCATTTCGTGCGCCGCCGCCGCCACACCGCGGAAGATATTGCCGCCCCCCAGAACGAGTCCGATCTGGACGCCCGTTCGTGCTACCTCGGCAACCTCGGCTGCAAGCGATTTGACGCGCTCGGGATCCAGCCCGAAAGATTGCGATCCGGCGAGCGCCTCACCGCTGATTTTGAGCAGGATCCGTTGATACTGACGCATTAGGCATTGGGTACTGGCAGAGGGCTCTGTTCCACTCCCGGAGCATCACCCGCGTCGCCTACCTTGTAACGCACGAAACGGGTGACGCCGATATTCTTGTCGCCAATCTTTGATCCTATGCTGCGAATCAGTTCGGAGATGCTCACCGTGTTTTCCCGGATGAAGGGCTGCTCCAACAAGCAGACTTCTTCATAGAATTTACTCATCCGGCCCTCGACGATTTTGTCAAGCATCTTCTCCGGTTTGCCTTCACCCCGCGCCCGTTCCTTCTGGATGTCGCGTTCTTTCTCCAGCAGTGCGGATGGAACGTTTTCTTTGCTGACGCATTGCGGATTCGCTGCGGCGATCTGCATTGCGATATCGCGCACCAGCGTCTTGAATTCGCCGTGGGCCGCAGTACCGGCTTCTCCCGTCTTGACTTCGAGAAGAACGCCGATCTGACTGCCGGTGTGAATGTAGTTGCCAGTGACGCCATTGCCATCTACCTCATAGAGGACAAAGCGCGAGACGTTGATGTTCTCACCCAGTTTGGCAATTTTGCTCTTCACGAACTCGCCCACCGTTGTGCCCTGGTCTTTTGCGAATTTCTGTTCGTACAGCGCCTCATGTTGCTTGAAGTTGGCGCGCTCTGCCTCGGTTACATCTTCCAGGCGAACTTTCTTCGGCTTCGTTTGAGCGATGTGCGCGGCCACATCGGCGGCGAGGGTCTGAAAATCTTCCGTTCGCGCCACGAAGTCGGACTCGCAGTTGATTTCCACCAGAACCCCAACCTTTTGATCGGAGCTGATATGGGCGGCAATCATACCCTGTTTGGTGGAGCGGGATTCTTTCTTTCCCGCAGCGGTGATGCCGCGTTTGCGCAGAACGATTTCTGCCGCGTCAATGTCGCCGTTCGTCTCGACCAGGGCCTTCTTGCACTCCATCATGCCCGCGCCGGTCTTTTCGCGAAGTTGTTTAACGAGTTGCGCGCTGATTTCAGCCATTTCTTTCCTCTTGCTGGATTCCCTTCTTCACTGCCCGCCCGAGTAGAAGCGCGCAGCTTTAGACACACGTAAGGCGACCAGACCATTTCCGCGCGAGTTGCGCAACGAGACGGCCGGTCGCCCTGGAAGTTCGTGACCCGCTCAGTAACTAATGCTCACTGAGCGTGGTGACCGCTTCCTCGGGAGTTTCACTAGCCGGTCCCTTGCGCGGCGGAGTTTCCGATTCGGCTCCGGCGAGAGCTCCGCCCTGGTCGTGCGGACCCGTCGCCAGGCTTTCCGACATCAGCTGCTCGGCGTACTTAGGATCGAGATATTGTGTGTACTCGTCGGGTGTGGTGTGCTCGGCAGCGCTTTCATCTTCGCTGACGATTTTCTCGGCCGTGAATTCGTGCTCGGTCGCGAGCGTGCGGCCTTCGGTCACAGCCTCGGAGATCTTGGTCGTGAACAAGCGGATGGCGCGCAGAGCGTCGTCGTTGCCCGGGATGACATAGTCGACCTCGTCAGGATCGCAATTGGTATCCACCACGGCCACCACGGGAATCCCGAGCTTGCGAGCTTCCTTCACCGCGATCGCCTCCTTGTTGGAGTCGATCACGAACAGAAGATCAGGCAGGCCGTTCATATCTTTGATGCCGGCAAGGTTCTGCTGCAGGTGCTTGCGCTCGCGTTCGAGGCGTCCGACCTCCTTCTTGGCGCGGCCCTCGTAGCCGTTGTCGATCGACATGGCATCCAGGTCCTTCAGGCGCTTGATCGAGCGCTGAACTGTAGTGATATTGGTTAGCAATCCACCCAGCCAGCGCTGGTTCACGTAGAATTGGCTGCATTTGGTAGCCTCCTCCGCGATGGCCTCCTGCGCCTGACGCTTGGTGCCCACAAACAGCACACTCTTGCCCTGCGCAGCCATTTCGCCGACATAACGCATGGCGTCTTTGAAAAGCTTCAGCGTCTTCTGGAGATCGATAATATAGATCCCGTTACGTTCGCCAAAAATGTATTCCTTCATCTTTGGATTCCAGCGCTTGGTCTGGTGCCCGAAGTGAACGCCGGCCTCGAGCAATTCTTTCATCGAAATTGATGGCATCTGCCTCCTTAAATCAACGAACCGATGGGTTCGTTTCGAAGGACATCGACGCGGGGCGGCACGCGGCCCAAAGCGGAATTTGCGTGACCCTGCGGGAGTCCCGATTGGGACAGGCAGCGAATTGAACAATTGCTGCCTGTACGGACCTCAGGTTGGAACGAAAGGGGAGGGTAGAGGCGAACCGCGTTTAGCGTTTCGAGAACTGGAAGCGCTTGCGCGCGCCCTTCTGACCGTATTTCTTTCGCTCATGCGCGCGAGCATCGCGCGTTAAGAATCCGAGCTGCTTGAGCTTACCGCGCAGTTCGGAATTAAATTCAATCAAAGCGCGGGCAATACCCAGGCGCGCTGCACCTGCTTGTCCGCTGACCCCGCCGCCGCCGGCGAGAATCAAAACATCGAAACGATCGGCAGTTTCGGTAGCGAGTAGCGGTTGCCGTACATACGCACGTGCCGACTCGCTCACGAAATAATTTTCAAAAGGCCGGTTGTTCACCGTGATCTGGCCTTTACCGGGCCTCAGAAACACGCGTGCCGTGGCGGTTTTGCGGCGTCCGGTTCCTAACTGCTGGACTAACTTCGCTGGCAAAATATTCCTTCCTGTTGAGCGCCTGGTCACCCGGCCACAACGAGCGCGACCGGTTTCTGCGCCTGATGCGGGTGGTGCTCGCCCGCGTAAACGTTCAGCTTGCGATACATCTGCTTGCCGAGTTTCGATTTCGGCAGCATTCCGGAAATCGCCAGCTCCAACATGCGCTCGGGACGAGTTTCGCGCATCTTGCGGGCGCCGGTTTCTATCAGGCCCCCAGGGTAGCCGGTATGCCGGCGATAAACCTTCTGGCCTTCCTTGCCGCCCGTGAGCTTCACTTTTGCGGCGTTGATAATGACCACGTGATCGCCCGTATCCATTGACGGAACGTAGGTGGGCTTGTGCTTACCCATCAGCAGCATAGCGGCCTTGCTGGCGATTCGCCCAAGGACCGCCTGGTCGGCGTCGATCACGTGCCAAGCGCGTACGATCTCGTGCTTGGACGGATATTCGGTTCGCATGGACAGACTAATTCTCCGCTTCGAAAACTCGAAACACTTCAGTCTAGCATGGGCGCGCCGTTTCCTATCATCCTTTACCGGCCGTAGATCCCGTCGCTTTTTGCATTTGCAACGACCCTGAAATTTGACCATGGAGCGCTTCCAAATTTGGAATATTCCTTGTATCAGGCCGACATTTTTCGTAGTCTAGGGGATGAACAAAACTTAAGGAAGCGAGTTCCTATGCTTAAGGTATGGACACGCGAAGCTTTGAGCGGATTCGTGCGCTCAAAGTTGGCCGGATACCGTCTGATCGTGGTCTCGAATCGAGAACCCTTCCAGCACCGCCGCGTTAGCGGGAAAATCGAATGCATTCAACCGGCGAGCGGCATGGCCAGCGCGCTGGACCCCGTCATGCGCGCGAGCGGCGGTCTCTGGATCGCCCACGGTAGCGGCGATGCCGACCGCCTTGCTGTGGACGAGTTCGACCACGTGCGCGTGCCTCCTGAAGCGCCCGGCTACACGCTGCGCCGCGTTTGGCTAAGCCAGGAAGAGGAAGAAGGCCACTACGGCGGTCTTTCGAATCAGGGCCTTTGGCCGTTATGCCATGTCGCGTTTACGCGTCCTCTGTTCGACCCCGACCATTGGGAGATGTACCGCCGAGTGAACCGGAAGTTCGCTCAGGCGGTGCTCGAAGAGGCCGGTGATGACCCGACCTTCGTATTCATTCAGGATTACCATTTCGCATTGCTGCCGCGAATGCTGCGTGAGAGCGCCTCCAATCTCGTGATCGCCCAGTTCTGGCACATTCCATGGCCCAACCGTGAGGTCTTCTCCTCATTCCCTTGGCGAGAAGAGCTGGTCGATGGAATGCTCGGTAACGATCTTGCTGGGTTTCCATTTACCGCATCACTGCCAAAATTTTCTCGAAACTGTCGACTGTTCGCTTGAGGCAAAGGTTGACCAGGCCGGTTCCGAGGTGTGTCGAGGCGGCCGCTGCACCATGGTCCGGCCGTTCCCGATCGGCATCGATTTTGACGAGCACGCGCATCTTGCAGGTTCGGATTCCGTTGAAACACGCATGAGCCGTTGGTCGGAGGATCTCGATCTGAATGGCAAGCTGTTTGGAATCGGTATCGATCGCCTGGATTACACGAAAGGGATTCCCGAGCGCCTGCGATTCCTCGATCGGCTGCTGTCGCAGCATCCGCAGTACCGCGGCAAACTTCAATTCATGCAGGTTGCCGTGCCAAGCCGGTCAACGCTTCCCGAGTATCGTCAGATCGAACGCGAAGTGGACACGCTCACCGCACAGATCAATCTGCGCTGGGGCCGCGGGCGCTGGCAGCCAGTCGTCCTGGTGAAACGGCACTTCAGCGCCGCGGACATGATTGCGCTCCATCGGCTGGCGAACTTCTGCGTCGTGACGTCTCTGCACGATGGTATGAACTTGGTCTCCAAGGAATATGTGGCAAGCCGCATCGACGGGGATGGCGTGCTCATTCTGAGCAAGTTTGCTGGAGCCGCACGCGAACTGAAGGACGCTCTCCTGATCAATCCCTTCTCCGTCGAAGAAGGCGCCAATGCTCTGCATTCCGCGCTACAGATGAACGTGGACGAACGCCGCCGCCGGATGGCTCGCATGCGGGAAGCCGTAGAACACAACAATGTGTATCGATGGGCGGGAAAATTCCTTTCCGAGCTGGCGCGTATAGAGTTTCCGGAGTCCTTGGAGGCACTCTCCGAGCCGCCAATGTTCCGCTATGACCAGAATCGGAGCGCACTAGGAGTTGCCGTATGATAGATGCCGCCGCGATCACCGCTGTACCGGCGCTCGACCACCTGGACGAGATTGGGACTCGAGTCCTAAGCGCTGGACAGATCGGGCTCTTTTTGGATTTCGACGGAACCATCTCGCACATCGTGCCGAGCCCGGGTGACGCCGAACTCGATCCTGAGATTCGCGAGATACTGCAGCAGATAAGTATCAGGCCTGATTTCGTGCTCGGAATCGTGAGCGGCCGCGCCTTATGCGATATACGGAAACGTGTCGGAATGCCCGAGCTCGTATACGTGGGAAATCATGGTTTGGAAATCGACGCCGGGCGCAAGCACTATCAGCACCCCGCATCCGAGACCATGAAGCAGGACCTGCGGTGCATCTTTTTGCAGCTGAAGTTCGCGTTGTCCGATATCGAAGGGGTAGAGATCGAGGACAAAGCGCTCACGATTTCCGTACACTTCCGCCGCGTGCATCAGGAGCTACACGAATGGGTTCGCAAGACCACATTCGAATTAGTGGAGCGATCGCGTGGGTTCGTAGCGCGGCCCGGCAATATGGTAATCGAGGTCCTGCCCTCCGTCCGTTGCAACAAGGGCACTGCTGTGCAGTGGATCTGTCGCGAACTCTTGCGGCCATCCGCACTGACCGTTTATATCGGTGATGACGTGTCGGACGAAGACGTCTTCGCCGCAATCGGAGGCGGCGGAGTCAACATCAGGGTAGGAGAGGTGGCGGATACTACTGCGCAATACTTACTGCCTGACGTGCCCGCTGTGGCAAAGTTCCTGAGTTGGATGCTCGAAGTGAGAGCTCCGATGGCTCCTGTCTCATTCGCCAACGCTCAGTGTGCCGGAGGCTGATTCGGCGCGAACTAAACACTCGTCCAATCGGTGGCGCACGCACTTTTGCGTGCCGTGTCGCCACTCATGGCGACACCCTGCCGCCACCCCTACGCCGCCGTGACCCTCGCATCCTCAACCGGTAGATTAAGCTTTTGCCACGCCTGAAATCCTCCCGCGAGGGGCCGTACCCGCCGAATACCAGCACGCTTCAATTGCAGCGCCACACGGGCGCTCGTGGCTTCGTTCGGTCAAGTGCAGTAAAGGATCACCTCGTGTTCCGGCGGAATGCTGTGAGCTCGGGAGCGCAAATCTTCCGGGCGCAGCACCAGCGCCCCAGCGATCTTGAGCCCTTCATTTTCGATCTCGGCGGGATTCCGAAGATCGACAATTGTAACCGCCTCGCCGTTCTGCAACAACATTAGTGCGTCCGCCGGACTAATGCGATTGATCCTTAGCTCGCGGCGGAATCGCCAGCGCTGCAAATACTTGAACCCGATGTACGCGGCCAGCAACGTGATCGCTACCACGCCGGCTCGCCGGCCGAACAGCCCTAGCCAGTCAAGAACCAGCGTGAGCTGTGTGTGAAAAATTTTGCCGGCGACGAGGTACGCGCTCGACCAGAGTACCGACCCGGCAGCGTCCGCCAGCAGGAATCGCCACCTTGGCATACGTATGGCGCCGGCTAGCGGTGTCGAAATCAAACCCATGCCCGGAACGAATTTCGCGAAGAGAAACGTCCACGCGCCTCGTTTTGCGAAGCCCCCTTCTGTCTTGCGAACGCAGGTATCCGGCTCTAGCGAAAACCTGCACAGCGCTGCCAGAATAGAACGGCCCCGCCTGCGGCCGAGCTCGTACCAGAAATAATCGGAGATCAGACACGCGCTGACGGTCGTCAGCATGGATCGAAGAAGCGAGTACCGCCCATCTCCAACCAGAGCCCCCATGACCACCAGCAGCGGGTCGGCAGGGATCGGCAGCCCCGCCTGGACTCCGAGCACGTAACAGAACAGAAACCAATATCCGTGTCGTAATAGCAGGAGGTGAAAGGAGGGCACGTTACGACCGCAGCACCGCGCCGCCGAAAGGGATGCGCACCATAAAGCGCGTCTCACCGGGTCGCGATTCGAAACTGACATCGCCGCCGTGATTTTTCGTGATGCGATAAACCGCATCGAGACCAAGGCCCGTTCCTTCGCCGACCGGCTTCGTCGTGAAAAACGGCTCGAAGATGTGATTCCGAATCTCGTCCGGTATGCCAGGACCACTGTCGATTACTTCAACGCGCGCGCATTTGCCATCCCGCGAGGTTCTCACCTTGAGCTTGCCCTCGCCCTTCATCGCGTCGATAGCATTCACGATCAGATTTGTCCAAATCTGGTTTAGCTCGCTGCCGCGTGCGCAGACTTTCGGCAAATCACGTTCATAATCGCGTATCACTTCGACGCCTTTTTTCAAGCGATGCCGCAACATGATCAGCGTGGTCTCGATGCCCGGATGGATGTCGATCTCCTGAACCGGCATCTGGTCCATGTAGGAATAGTCTTTGATGGCATGGACCAGCTCGGAAATGCGGCTAGTGCTGCTGTCGATTTCATCCGCTAAACGGCTAATGGTAAACGCGGCGGTGAGTCGCACCAAAGCGTCGCCGAGAAACGGGCCAGGTACATTTTGCGCCACGCGATCCAGGGTCTCGCGAGTGCATCCCAGATCGACAAGTGCAGCGGCCAGATCCCATGCTCGCTGAACTTGATGTTTCTCCAGCCAGTTTGCGAGTTCTTCTTCACGCTCACTGCGATCGAGACTGTCCAGTGCGGTCTGTGGCCCGGCTTCCTTTGCCCAGTTGCATTCCAGCTGAGCCATGAAAACACGAGCTTGCTGAGGCAGCTCTCCAGCATCCAGTTTCAAAGCCGCAGCGCGCACCGACTGCAGTGCATTTCGCAGATTGGCCGCTGCACGCTGAGCAGCGGATGCGGGATTGTTCAGTTCATGCGCCAGTCCCGCCGACAGCTTGCCCAGAGCAATCATCTTCTCGCGCTGCTGATCGGCGGCAGTTGTTTCGCGAATGCGATCGCCCAGAACCTGGACCAGCCGCCCCTGCAGCTGTGGCATTCGCTGCAGCATCTCCGGAAAGAAACTCTTGTGCATGCCGGCGATGCGTCCCGGCAGAGATGCGCGTGCGGTAGATGGAAAGCGAGTCAAACGCGAGAACGGGAGCATTCCAGTCACCTGACCGGCGCGCGCAACGTACACCCGGCCATCTTCGCGATCGGCCCGGATCTCTCCCTGCAAAATCACGAACAGATAATCGGCGGGATCGCCGGCGCGAATCAGGATTTCACCGGCTTCTACTTCCACGACATGAAAATGCGCTGCAAGCCATCCCAATTCTTCCTCTGAAAAATCCGAAAAAACCGAAACAGCTCTCAGCTCTTCGATGGTTGGCGATGGCGCGGTAGTGAGCTTGCTAACGGCAGCGTCCATATCAGATTTTGCTCAAGTACTGGTGCACAAACTGAATCGCTACCGACCCTTCTCCAACACCCGAGGCAACGCGTTTCACCGAACCGTGGCGCACGTCGCCGACTGCGAAAATGCCCGGTACATTGG
Organism: uncultured Acidobacteriaceae bacterium; assembly: GCA_963842195.1. Classification (GTDB taxonomy): domain Bacteria; phylum Acidobacteriota; class Terriglobia; order Bryobacterales; family Bryobacteraceae; genus Bog-105. Next base: position 264,512 of record CAWJFN010000007.1, on the reverse strand, counting down.
TCTCGAGTAAGCCAGGGTCACGATCCAGTTGCCATCCCTTCGGCCGCTTACCGCTGTGCATCAGATCAGGACCAGTAAAAATGAAACCGCGGGCATCGCGCTCGATCGCGCCGTCCAGCCATGCGGTGCGGGGTTCTGCGCCGATGAAGATGAACAGCGCCGAAGCACTCACTTGCCGGACGTCGCCTGTGGTATCGCAAGCAACCGAAATGGCCGATAAGTGATCGTCGCCGTGAACCTCCGTTACACGACTTCCGAACTCCACATGAATGTTTTCCGTTTGTCCTATCTGGTCAATCAGGTATTGAGACATGGTCGCTGCAAGCGACGCACTGCGTACGAGTATGATTACCCGGCGAGCGAACTTCGAAAAGTAAATGGCGGCCTGACCCGCTGAGTTCGCCCCGCCCACCAGGTACACATCTTCGTCGCGACAGGAGAATGCCTCGGTCGAACCAGCGCCATAGTAAACGCCAGCGCCTTGCAGACGGTCCTCGCCCGGGATGCCGAGCTTGCGCCACTGCACGCCCATGGCGAGGACCAGAGCGTGACAAGAAAGTTCTGTGCCGTCGCTGAGCTGCAGGTATCGGTAAGGATCCGCTACCCGAATGCCGCGCGCCTCCTGTGGAGAGACAATCTCAACACCGAAGCGCCGGGCCTGATCCACCGCTCTGCGGGCAAAAACTGCGCCGGACAGCCCCGAGGGGAAACCGAGATAGTTCTCGATCCGCGAACTCAAGCCGGCCTGCCCGCCTGGCGCTTCGCGTTCCACCATCACTGTCTTGAGTCCTTCGGACGCGCCGTAAACAGAAGCCGCTAAGCCCGCCGGACCGCCGCCAACGATCGCAACGTCATAGAAGGCGAGGCCGGCGCGCGTGCGTAGTCCCAACCTTTCAGCCACGTCGTGCGCCGCGGGCTGATCCAGCCGATCACCGCCGGGAAAGAACACAATGGGTAGTTTCGGAGTCTCGCCCAGACTGTCGACCAAGCGCTTCACTTCCGGCACGCGATCCGCAGCATCGGCATCCAGCCATTGAAACGGAACCTGGTTGCGTGCCAGAAAATCGCGGACCTCATACGACCTCGGTGACCAGCGGGTGCCCAGGACACGCACGCCTTCGAAAGGCGGCCGATACGTCGCATACCAATCGTCCAGAAGGTCGTCCAGGACGGGATACAGATGGACCTCGGGCGGGTGCCACGGCTTCAACAGGTAATGATTCAGCTGCACGTCGTTGATGGCCTTAATCGCCGCTTCGGTATCCGCATAAGCGGTGAGCAGAACGCGCTTGGCATCGGGGTACAGCTTGATGGCTTCGATCAGAGTTTCGATGCCGCTCATCTGCGGCATCCGGTGATCCACCAGGAGCAATGCGACCGTATCGTTGCGCTGCTGCAGCCGCTTGAGGACGTCGATCGCCTTCATCCCCGATTCGGCACCCAGCACACGATACTTCTCTCCGTACCGCTGTCGCAGATCGCGTTCTATGGACCTGAGTACGTCCGGATCGTCATCTACCGTGAGGATCGCCGGTCTCGCCATGATCAGTCCAACACCCTTGCGTGAGCGACACCACGCGATAGATCGAATGTGATCTCATCGACATAGCACCAGCCCCAATCTTCGCCCGGTTCCGCTGATCGCACCACCGGATGATGTGAAGCGTGAAAGTGTTTCGTGGCGTGACGGTTTTTAGAGGAGTCACAGCAGCCCACATGGCCGCAGGTCAGGCAGATTCGAAGATGAACCCAATGGTCGCCCGTTTTTACGCAATCGTCACAAACCCGATGCGAAGGGACCAAATCGCTAGCCTGTTTCAAATGTTCGCACACTGCCATATGACGTCGATGCACGACGAGGGCTCGAAGACGCAAGCCGTTCCAAAACTCAAGGCTGTGGAGTCCGGTAAACTGTCGATGGTCCGACTAGTTCATGCCGGCAGGGCTGTGACATTGATTTCGAGCTTGACGTTCGCCCTGACTGCGCCGCTTTGTGGCCAAGGCCCACCGTTTCAAATTGACGATCCAGTACCGGTTGACCTGCACCACTACGAGTTCTACATATTCGGCGCCATGGATGGAACACCGGCAGAGATCGATTCTGCAGGACCAGCTCTTGAGTTCAACTGGGGCGCGATGCCACGCGTTCAGCTCCACGCCATCCTGCCGTGGGGCGTCATTGCACCGTCAAACAACCCTATTTATCTCCCCGGAGGCACTGGTCCCGACGCGTTTGGGCTGACAGATATGGAGTTGGGCGCCAAGATTGCCTTCTTCAAGGAAACCAAGCGGCTCCCCCAGATTGGAACCTTCACTATGTTCGAAATGCCGACAGGAAATTTCGCAAAGGGTCTCGGCATTGGGAGGGTCTGGTACAAAATTCCCATATGGCTGCAAAAGAACATCGGGCATTGGCTCCTGGACGGCGGGGCCGGGTATCAGGTGGTTCCACAGGCGGGTTACCGCGATTTCCCTTATGGCGGATTCCTGTTGAAATATTCGTTCGGCCAGCGTTTGGAGATCGCGGCTGAGGTCTTTTCACATGCGCGGGAGGGCTTTGCCGCAGCGCAAACGCAAGCTTCAACGATGATCGACCTGGGCGGCTATTATCATTTGAAGAAACACCCCGGAGAACAGTTCCTGTTCTGCTACGGCCACTCGATCGCCGGCCAAACCGAGAACTACGCCTACGTGGGCATGTACTGGACATGGGGAAAAGATGATAAACAGCCGGATGGCGGCCATTCCTTCGTGCCGGGGTCGATGTACCAGAACGGATTTCACTAACACGGTCAAGGATGAAACCGTCAAATCGCAGAGAGGCCCTCAAGCGCATTACTACGGCGAGCGCGAGCGCGCTGCTGGGGAGACAAGGTTTATTCGCACAGCAGCCTCCCGTCCAAATCGCCGGGCGGCCGATTGAAGTTACCATCACCGCCGTCACGTCTGAGACGGTGCGCATCACCATTCAGCCAATCGAGAACGGCCAACTCTTGCGCGTTCCGCCGGATGGAGCGCTTGTCCGGGAAGACTGGGGCTCTCCTGCACTCCGATGGCGGCCCATTGCCGGCGAGCGGCACATTAAATGCGGCCGTCTTACTTGCGACGTTTCGGCGAACCCGTTAGCCATCCGCGTGGCGCGAAGAGACGGCCAAGTGGTGCAGGAGATCGAGATCGATACGGCTACGGGAAAGCTGACGTTCCAGCTAGCCGACGCTCCCGTTACTCGGCTTGGGCCAAGGTGGGCCGCAATTCGACCGCCGCGGCAGCGCCGACCCGATGGGTAACGGCCAGGCCGCTTATAAGCTGGCCACGCACGGCGCCCGAGTGCCCATACAATTTGCCATTGGAACGGCCGGCTGGGCCATGTACATCCACCAGCCGCTCGGCGGGTTCGATCTCACCGGAAAAAAGGGAATCTTCCAGGCGCCGAATTCTCAATCGGCTCTGCCGCTTGATCTCTTCGTCATGGGAGCCAGCTCGCCCGCCGCGATACTGCGCGAGTACGCCAACATCACCGGCTACCCCGAGATGCCGCCTCTCTGGTCATTCGGCTACCAGCAATCGCACCGCACGTTGGGTACGCCGGAAGAGATCCTCGCCGAAGCGCGCACGTTTCGGGAAAAGAAGCTTCCCTGCGACGCCATGATCTATCTGGGAACGGATTTTTGTCCGAACGGATGGAACACCCACAACGGCGAATTCACGTGGAACTCCAAGGCGTTCCCCGATCCTAAAACAGCCATCCAGACGTTACACAGCGAGCATTTCAAGGTGGTGCTGCACATCGTTGTAGAAGGCCGGCACTTTACCGGAGCTGTAGGCGACGTGTGCACGGACCCGGCGCAGCCGCCTGGTCGAACGCCGGACGGCCGCTGGCCTGACGATCGGCAGGTGAGCTGCTACTGGCCCGCCCACAAACCACTACTCGATCTCGGCGTGGATGGTTGGTGGCCCGATCAGGGTGATGGCTTCGATGCGCCTTCGCGTCTCGCGCGGAATCGCATGTACTTCGAGGGGCAACAGATGTACCGGCCCAACCAACGCGTGTATGCGCTGCATCGCAACGGCTACGCGGGCATGCAGCGGTTTGCCTCGTTCCTGTGGTCGGGCGACGTGCAATCCACCTGGGAAACGCTGCGCACGCACGTTTCGGTCGCGGTGAATACAGCTCTGAGCGGCATACCGTTTTGGGGAACCGATATCGGCGGATTCATACCGACGCACGAATACACGGGCGAGCTGTACTTGCGCTGGTTCCAGTTCGCCGCTTTCTGTCCGCTGTTTCGCTCGCATGGACGCGTGTGGACGCTGCATCTGCCGTGGGGCTGGAACATGGGCGAGCCGAGTCCTCTCGTGCGGCAGGAAACCCCCAGCTATCAACCCGACCCACACGAGTTGCACAACGCAGCTATCGAGCCAATTTGCAAGAAGTACCTCGAGCTGCGTTACCAGTTGCTGCCGTATCTATACAGCGCGGTGAAGCAGACATGCGAAACGGGCGTGCCGATTATTCGCGCTCTCTGGTTGCACGACCCCGACGACGCGGCTGCCGTGTCGCGCGGCGACGAGTATTTGTTCGGCCCCGACATCCTGGTCGCTCCGGTTGTCGAAAAAGGCGCGTCCACGCGCACGTTATACCTGCCGCGCGGGGCTTGGTACGACTTCTGGACCAGGGAGCGTCTCCAAGGCGGCCGCGAGATTGAGCGCAAAGTAGACCTGGAGACAACTCCTCTCTACGTGCGCGCGGGAGCTGTGATTCCGATGGGTCCGGTCAAGCAGTACGTCGAGGAAGATACAGACGCGCCGCTTTCGCTATGGCTACATCCAGGCCAGGACGGAGCTTTTTCGCTTTACGAAGACGATGGCAAGAGCTTCAATTACCGTAAAGGCGAGTTCACGCGTGTCAACTTTGCCTGGAAGGACCGTGAACGGCGATTAAGCGCCACACTGGCTGCTGGTTCGAAGACGTTGGGATCGTCGAACAGGAACTTCGTCGTACATGTAGCCGGAGAATCGATAACTCGGGAATTTGTCTTCCAAGGCCACCCAGTCGAGATAAAGCTCTAGGTTCGTGAGGCAGTTGTCTCCGGCTAGCGACAACAGAGGTGTTACTTGCATGTCCATGTGGATCGCACGTCAAAGTCCTGTGCTCGTATTGCGCATACACGTATATGTATACTTGGTCTATGCCGAACAAAACCCTCTATGTCAAGGATGCTGATCTCCCGCTTTTTGAGCAAGCCCAGGAGGATCTCGGCGAAAGTATGTCATCCGTTTTTGCGGAGTTCTTGCGTGAACGGGTGGCCAGTCTTACGCCGGAGGAAGGCAGAATCCTCGGCTTGATGAACCAAATCAGTCGTGCTCGCGAAGCCATCGGTAAGGAGCGGAATCTGCCGCAGTTTATAGGGGCTGAGTATGAGGAAGCAGAACAGTATGGCAAGAAGGCCCTCAAGAGCTTTCAGCGCGGCGATATTCGCAAAACCAAAGTCTTCTTCTACGCCGCAAGTACGTACAGGAACAAAGCTGACCGTGACCTGAAAGACGCACGAGAACTCAATGAAAGAATGGCTGAAATGCTTAGTCGTGCGTAGGTGACCCGCGCATCCGTATCATCCATGCGAGGCGGAGGTCTGGTCGTTCGCGGGCGATCGGAATCCATTGCCCTCCGCTTATCTGGCGCGCTTCCGCCATCGCATCGAACATGGCGCTGGGACTATCTCCCGTCCAGTTTGAGAGATTCGCGTTCCTTCGATTGTTTGCGCGACCGCCAGATCGCGAAATAAATCAGACCGGCGAACAGGACAACGGCGAGCACAATCTCCCATGGCGCTATCACCGAGGTGTGCCGTATCGGCTCGAAGGTAATTGACGAGCTTTCCTGCATGCTGCAGTCAGCTTATCGCTTTTCTTTCACTGCGTCTGCGGTTTGACATCCATCTCCGTATGTAAATGCGCCATCCAGCGTCCGTGCTCCTTGCTGAAAACAGTGGTGGTCAGCACTTTGCCGCTCGCTGCACTCCCGTTCTGCACGGAGGAGTAACTCAGTTCGGCAATGACGTATCCGGATGTGAGTGAAAGAAGATAAGCGCGCGCAGATTCGTACTGAAACGAAAACTTCGTCAGACCTTGCAAGTATTTGAGTACTTCCTCCCGGGAATGGCGAACCCCCGAGTCGATATCTACATAATCCAAGGCAAGCGCCGCGCTCACCTGATCAATATGCGAGCCCGCGACAGCTTCCCAAATTTCTCGATCCGCCCGGATAAGTTCTTTCTGCATCTCATGCGGTGCGTTCTGGCTCGGCGCAGAAGCCGAAAATGCGCCGAACAGGACCGCGTACGCGAGCAATCTTTTGTGCAATATCACCTCTGCCATAGAGAATCACACATGCCGCTCGTTTCATGGAGTCATGGCTCGTCGCGCGGGAGCATGGATGTAATCGCGTCCATCATGTCTGCCGCCATCCGTGGGTCTCGATTGGCCAATGCAACCAGCACATATCCGGTTTCGGGAAGGATACGCAGCTCGCCGTTCGCTCCTGGGCCGGCGCCCGCGTGCCCGTATGCGCGGTTCCACACCAAAGAGAAACCAAAGCCACAGACCGGATGAACTAGATCCCAGGAAGTCGCCTGCTTCAGAAGCGGCGGAGGCAAAAGCTTGCCGGACTGGAGTGCTTGCGCAAAAAGGAAGAGATCATGCACGGTGGAGTACCCGCCCCCGGCTGCTGTTCCGCCCGCAACGGGTGGCTCGGGTTTCGGCGGTGTAGTAGGCATGAGTCCGCTGGCGCTGTGCGCATAGCCTATCGCGCATCCTCCGGCACCGTCTGTGTCGGGGCCAGGAGTGGTACGGAGCATGCCAGCGGGAACGAAGACGTGCTCTCCGACGTAGCCGTCATAGGGTTCGCCGCTCACAAGCTCAATCAGCCTACCTAACAAGATGAAGCCGTAATTGGAATATTCCCACTGCGTTCCGGGTGGGAACTCCACAGCACGATCGCCTAACAGCCGCACTATATCGGCAAGCGTGTGTAATTCCGAACGGTGCGTTTCGACCTCGCGAACGAAAATGTCGCCGGTACCGGCGGTGTGGTCCAGCAGCGCGCGAACCGTTACGCGGGCGGCGAGATCATGATTGGGATAATCCGGCCAGTATCTAGCGATCGGCACGTCGAGAGCCAGTTTGCCCTGATTTACCAGCTGGAGGATGGCAACCGCGGTGAACATCTTATTCATGGAAGCGACGCCAAACTGAGTCTCTGGGGTATTGCGCACACTCCTGGCGATATCGGCATCTCCCCATGCCTGATCCACGAGCACTTTGCCGTGATGAGTGACCAGAATGGCTCCTGAAAAGGCGTCCGTTCCATGCATCTGAGTAACGTACTCGCTCACTTTCTCCGCCAGATCGGAATCGTTCGATGCGCGAGAAGGATAATTCTCAGGTGGCGCTACCGGCCGGCCAATAAGACGCCCCACCACGCGAGGGCCTGTAGATACGAGATCCATCATCGACTCCGAGTAAGTCCCGCGGCGTTCTTTCATCAGAACGACTAAGTGCGTCTGCGTTTGCTCTGTAATACGAAAGATGCTCATGCCGCCGGTTGCCTTTCGCAGGCGCAGATCAAACGAACTGCGCGAAGAAGGCAACTGTCTGCTTCCGTATGTGTGCCAAAATTCAGAAATCTTACTCGCATCGCCCGAGTTTAAGGCGCTGAGCCACTGCTGGAACGCATTGAGGACAGGGCTCTCGTCAGCAATTACGCCGCGAGGAGCGAGGGCAGAGAAAAAAAGGACCAAGATGCTGAAGCGTATAAACATGATCCGGTATGCTCCAACTGCGCAGTTGCTGTTGCGCATCGACTTACTCCTGTTTCGGTTGAGTTATTTCTATGGCCTCGGTACCCGGCCATGCACATTCCAAGGACGCTCACTGTTGTGGCACGGCCCCAAGTTGCGCAGGAACTGTATTGCCCGAGGAGGCCGTCGGGAAATAGAGTTGAGTTTCCGAGCGAACCACCCTATAGGAGTTAGGAGCTTCGCGCTTTCTCGCCACCAGTACGCCAGCAATACGGACGCTCTCTGGTTTCCCGGTGCGCTCAGGCCCATCGGAACGATATTGTTTCCATTCGCCGGTCCGAAACCAAAATAAGGCTTCCGGAAGAACCACCGTCTCGGATTGGAGATCTTCTGGCTTTCTCCCCACCAATATCCCCGCAATCAGTGCGGCAGCGCAGACGGCAACCGCGAACATGCGAACGAAATCCGAGGACGAGGCTATCTCTGAATAAAGAGGCACACCCTTTGGGGCCGGAGTCAAAAGGTAGTCAATCTGTTGTTTGGCCGCCGAGAGGACTAAATCAGTAAACAAACGCCAAAAGCCTTGTGCGGCCCTACACTGTTCAAAGATGGCCAGCATCTCATCTCCGAACTCGTGCCGAAAGCGCTCCGGGTACAGCAAAAGAAAGTGCCTATATAACAAGCGTGAAACTGATTCAGTCACTCCGCGCTCCTCGGCTTCATGGGCTGTAGATATCGTTTGGTTTGTCGAACCAAGTCGTCGAGACGGCTGATCTCAGATGAAAGAGCAGCCTTGCCGGCGCTTGTCAGCCGATACAAACGTTTTTCGTTCTCAGATGTAGGCTGCAGATCGCGAACCCAACCCTGTTCCATGAAACGTTTCAGGTTGTCGTATAACGTCCCGGGGCCAATTCGAATTCTGCCTTGAGACTGTGCAGAGACCGCCTGGATGATGCCGTAGCCGTGAAGATTTTCGATTGCCAGTGCAGCCAGAATCTAAAGCGCTGCCGGTGATAACGGCGACGGAGGCGTGTCTTTGGCATCCATAGTCGAAAACCGACTATATCGAGATCCGAGTAGCTTGTCAAAGGCTGTTTTCTCTATATCCTGCGGGTGGCCCCCATGCCCTAAAATGCGGACTGTCCCGCGCTTGCAAAACAGCCTCAAACAGGCGTAATATTCGGGCCAGAGGCAGTTTTTCGCGCCGGGTGGCGCAAGCCCGGCGCCGTAAAAGTTTGTGCACTTTCGGGCATGTGCCACTGTCCATTCATAGGGACGGGCACACCGTCTTAGTTCAGAAGGGAGCGATTTCTGTCTATGAATCTCATGCTGAATCTGATCTTTTGCGGAGTATTGGTGCTTCTCGCCATTGGCGTTGCACTATACCGCAAGTGGCTGGAAGATCATTGCGACCACTACATTCACCTGCACAACGATACGCACGACAGCTCGGTAGTAACCGATCAGAGTGCCCTTTGCAGGCGCATTGAAGTGATGGACAAGCTAAAAACCGGGCTGATTGTCGCCATTGTGGTCTATGCGCTCGCCATAGCCGGGTGGGCGACTTATTCGGCCTGGAATACGTCGGGGGTCTGAGTTCACGCGGCAATGAATTGAGAGGCAGGTTCCGTGCTGCCTCTCGGGTCACAAATCTATCTCGCCGTTCTGGCGCCGGCCAGCACCGCCGTGTCGGCACTCTTGCCGGCAGTTGTTGCGGGTAACTGCGGCTCACGACCCCGCTGCCGCCCGCTGCTCCAGAATCTGCCGCTTGTTACTGCACGTGGGACACTCCCGCTGGCCCTGGAACAGCATTTGCGCCTTCGTTTTCGGAGCCTCCGCCGCGGCCGGTGTCTTCACATTTTTCAGCGCCGGATTGAACGGCAGCTGTTTCGTTGCCGCTTTCGTCGTGCTTGCTTCGCGGGCCGTCTCCAACTTCTGTTTCTTCTCTTCCACCTGCATCTCGGTGAGCTCAGTCCGCAGCTTCTTCCGGACCATCTCGTCCGCATACTCGAAATGATCGTCCGCAAGCGCGACCGTTCTCGTGAGTGCTCGCTGTGCACTGCTGTGATACCGCTGAAACAGCTGGTACTGCTTCAAATCGTCCGCCGTCCACTGCCTCGGATCCGAGCTCGCTCCGCACAGACTCGGATCCACTTGCAGCAGTCGTCCCTCGGCGCGATTGAGTAGCCAATCCTGCTCCACCACGCGTTCAACTACGCTTTTGTCGCTTTTCGTTTTGGGCCGGTATCGTTTCATCCACTTTTTCCTGAATTGGTCTAAATCTTCCTGGCGTTCATCGGGAAGCACCACCAACCGCGTCGCCCGGCATCCGTGGCTGGTTGAGTTCCGGCTGGACTTCGCCTTTCCCTCCGCTGATGTGGGTCCGGTGGACCGCCCTGGCTGCTTCCGTTCCATTGCCTTCACCCGCAAGTATCCGCCGCCAGCTGGTTATCCGAGGCCCAGAAATATCAGGTAAGTCGCTGAAACTACACAGGATAATAATTTTGCATCTTTGGAACAGACCCTCACCCAGTTCGTTCGGTAAAAGTAAGTTTGGCTGTGGGGCAGGCGCTAGCCTGCGGCGGCCGCGAGGCCGCCCAAGAAGCACCGGCACGAGTGCCGCGGCCGAAGTCGGCTGGAACAGGACAAACGTGGGAACATGTTTCACGAGGAAGGGGAATTTAGAACAATGTCGTCACATGTTAACCGGCAAACTGTGGATCTGAATGCCTTCCCCGACTTGGTGGTTATATACCTGGGAATGCGCGTGCGCACTCTGGCCGGCATCAAGACGTTAATGGGCTTTGGACCTCAGATCGCGAAGGCCGGCGCAGCGCGGCCGGACGGCCTGCTGCACTGCGAAAATGGGATCATTTTCAGCTTGTTCCCGCTGCATGTGGGTATGCGTTGGTATTGGAAGGACTTCGAATCTATGGAGAAGTGGGCGCGCTCGGAGCCGCATCGGAGGTGGTGGCAGGATTTTCTTCGCAATTCCGGCGGAACCGGTTTCTGGCACGAGACTTACTTCATGCGCGGCGGTATGGAAGCGATCTACGACGACACGAAACATCCGCCAATCGGGTTCCAGGCATTTGCACCGGGTGGTCAGGCGAAAGGTCCGATGTTCTCGGCGCGGAAACGGCTGGGAGTGGCAGGCGACACTCCGGCTCAGCCGTCAGGGGTTGCAGAGTTGGAGATTTACTGACGCGGATCTTTTTCGGTTGCGGCAGCTACTCTCGCGCCAACGGCAGGCTGATGGTGCGGCCCGTGTGGGCAGATTCGCGCGCGGCGTCGAGGATTTCGCTTACCGTAACGTTCGTTTCGAGCGAGGAGAGGCTGCCGTTTTCCTGCACCTCGCCGTGGATGACCGCGGCGAGGTAATGCAGTGGATCGTCGTACGGCGCCGGCACTGCGGCCGCTTGCGTCACGAGGCCATCTGCTTCGCCTTCGCGCCGGATCTCGACGCGATCGCGCTTAAGTGTTTTGATGTAGCCCGTCCGGCCGTAAACGTCCATGTTCTTGATGTCGAACGGCCAGTTCCACGATCCCTGAAGGATTGCGATGGCGCTCTTGTAAGTGAGCATGACGTCGGCTTCGTCATCCACGTTGGGATAGACACTCGGTTGTAACTGCTCAGTAACTGCAGTTACAGACTGCGGCGCCTCACCGCGCATCAACCAAGTCATCAGGTCAGCGCCGTAGCAGCCGAAATCGTAGAGCGCGCCTGCGCCGTTCAACTTGGGATTGGTGAGCCAGGCAAAGAACTCGGGCTGCACTTTGATCAGCTTGGGGCCGCGGTGCCCGTCGCGCACAACAACCTTCCGGATCTCGCCTATACCGGTGTTCGTGGAGACCAGATCGTGGGCCGCTTTGTTGCTTGCGTACCAAGTGGTCTCATAATCAACGAGCACATGGACATGATTTTCTTTGGCCGCGCTCTGAATGGCGAGAGCGTCCTTGTAGGACACCGCCATGGGTTTTTCCATCATGACGTGGACTCCGCGGCGGGCGCACTCCTGCACGGCCGCGGTGTGACCGAAAGTCGACGTAAACACCAGCGCGGCATCGGGATGCACCTTCGCGATCATGTCGGCGATGTTGGCGAAGTAGAGCTCGGCGGAAAGATGCAGACGTTGCGAATACTCGTCGAATAACTCGCGCTTCGGCTCTACAATACCGACGACTTGAATGTCCGAACGGTGCAATGCGCCGCCGGCAGGAACAAGCGCACTTCCGCCCTCGAGAAATCCCGTCACGTGACCGTGCTCCAGGCCGACGATGGCAACCCGGAGCGGAGCGGAGAAGAGGGTGCAGGCGGACAGAAGCGCAAGGACCGTAAATCGGATGTAAGGCATGAGAGAAAGTATCGCGAGCTTATCAGATATGTGTTACGGATTCTCGACCATCCAAACGTTCGCAGTGTACTCGCTCTTGAAGGTCGCGAGATACTTGCCGTTCGGGGATGGAACCCCCCATATCTGGTAGACTGCGGGCTGCGTCAACAGCACCTGCGATGTTCCGTCCCGCCGGACGTGGAGCAAACGATCGGCATCCCCCTGTGTCTCGGCAGCGAAGAAACCGGCTCCATCTGCAGCCCAGTCGAGTGACCTGAAAGCTCTTGCATTTGGAACCGTTATTTCCTCTTCGAGCGTCCCGCGCAAATCGATGACGCGAATATGATTCTGGCGAGCAGCAGGCACGAACGCGATATGCTTCCCATCGGGTGAAATCATTGGAAGCGCGTCCGTCTCAGACGCGATTTCGAGCACTTTGGCTCCGCGGCCCTTCTCGGGATCAAGCAACCAGCATGTCAGGGATTTTCCCCGCCTGTCTATGAGGATGCAAGCTCCTGAGGTAGGACGGCTGCAGTTGAAACCAGCGATATCGTTATCGTTCAACACTTCGACTGCACTGCCACCGTTCAAAGACATCCTCATCACTCGTCTCCTCGTTCCTCCTGCAGCATCCTCGGCTAAGACAAAAAGCACCCATTCACCACCCGGTGCAAGCCGCATCTGGCCCTGGGTTCCGGGCTCGGAGGTGATCAACTCAGGTGCATTGCTATCAATATCCTGTTTGTAGATCTGAAACTTTCCGTCGCGATCAGACTGCAGTAGGATCGTCCGGCTGTTAAAGGTCCAATCTGACGGCGAACTAGTAGCGTCCTCGGTTGTGAGCGGTCGCAGCGATGTCAACTGTGTCCCCTGGGCGTGAAGTTCACCGACATATACATTTGATTTGACACTGCTCCGCAAAAAGCACAGGCGCTTGCCGTCGATGCTGGCTTCGAGGTCCACAATTCTAAAGTCCACCCATTGCGTACGCCGGCGTGGAGTCTCTGACGGCAGGCCCGAGTCGCCCACATTTACTATCCAGAGATTGCTGTCAGTCCGCGGCGCGGGTTCATTTTTCGCGTAGACGACGGCTTCCTGCGAAAGCCAAGCCACACCTACGATGTTCTGAGGGCTCGGGGCGACGAGGATTGTCCAACGGCCGGTCTGAAGATCGAGAGCTTCGATCCACGATGAATTAGTCGTGCCAAGTGCGTTGCGTCTGCCAAAAACTACAGCCAGGCGCCTCTCGTGAGGCGACCATGCGATTTCGAACGGATCTGCATTTTTGCGATCCAGAGAAAACACTTTACTGTCACCGACACGCCTCACCTCAGCTTGATCTCTTGATAAGCTTACCGAATACTGACCACCTGGCGAGGGTAGGCTGTTGCCTAGCAGGCGAGGAACGCCTCCAGTCAGGGATACACCATAGGCAGGGTATTGCCCCTCAACCTCCTTGCCAGCAAAAAATCGTGTCCCATCCGCAGCCCAGTGTTGAACGAACATTCCTTTCGTCTCGGGAAGTAGCCGGCTGTCGCCGCTCTGTATGGATCGGATGTGAAGCCCGTTCGTATCCGAGTAGGCAAGATATTTGCCATCGGGCGAAATCGCCATGCTCTGAACGGCGGCTTCGAAACCGTTGCTGGTAACACGTACGGGCACGAGTTCTTTGACCGGGAGATCACGGGACCTTCGCAAAAGAAGAGCCGCTATACCAATCGCCGCAAGCACGAGCATGGAGCCGATCAGACCGGCCAGCGCGCGAGGTCGGCGCCGTTTAATCTGCACTGATTGTGTTGCGCCAGGTGCGCGATCGGTGCTGCTGTCGCGCTTCAGCCGCTGTAAATCGGCGTATAACTCGGCTGCACTCTGATACCTGAGTTTGCGATCCTTTTCGAGTGCCTTACCGATAATGTGACCAAGTTCGGCCGGTAGAGCGGGATTGCGATCCTGCACGCGGGGCGGTTCGCGATTCAGGATGGCGTCAAAGATAACGGCCGAAGTGTTTCCACCAAAGGGCGCCTCGCCCGTCGCCATTTCATACATCACGATCCCGAGAGAGAAGATGTCGGTACGCCGGTCGAGTTCCTCGCCGCGTGCTTGTTCGGGAGACATGTAGGCGACGGTGCCTACAGTCTGTCCTGGGCTGGTTTCGAAGTCGACCATGGTTTCGGTCTTGTCGCTAAACGAGCACGGGGATGCCTCACGCGAAGTGACGCTTCTTGCCAATCCAAAATCGAGCACCTTGGCCTGCCCACGCGCGGTGATGAACAAGTTCGCGGGCTTGATGTCACGATGAACGATCCCCGCTTGATGAGCAGCATCGAGCGCATCGGCGATCTGGCTGCTCCATTCCACTAACTCATTCAGGGGGACGCGTCCGCGCGCAAGCCGGTACTTGAGCGTTTCGCCGTCAAGCAGTTCCATGACGAGAAATGGCTTCCCGTCATCCTCGCCGATATCGTGAACGGTGCAGATATGCGGGTGATTGATGCGCGATGCGGCACGCGCCTCACGGCGGAAACGATCGAGCGCTCCGGCATCAGATGTCAGGTGATCGGGAAGGAATTTCAGCGCGACCTCGCGGGCCAGCCGAACATCCTCGGCCCGGTAGACCACGCCCATGCCACCGCCGCCTAAAAGCGCGACGATTCGGTAATGCGAGACGGTACGGCCGACCACGGCTTCCGAGGAGCATAGCACAGAGCCTGACCTGCGCTGCGTGACGGATAAGCTCTATACCAACCGCTCCAACCATTCCTTCGCGCGCTGCTTTACGCTCTTGCGATTACATGAATCCGGCAGCGCTCCGGAAATAATTGCTACAGCGTCCGCGCCCGCCTCGATGACTGAAAGCGCGTTCTCAAACGTGATTCCGCCGATTGCAACCAGAGGCTTTTTTATCAGTGGCTTCAATGCGCGCAGATTGTCGATCCCGACCACCGGATCCGGCTTGAGTTTCGAGTTAGTCGAGAAGATGGGTCCGAGTGAGAGATATTCGACCCGCTCTTCATCGCCGTAAACTAAATGCCGGCGATTATGCGTTGACAGGCCGATTACTTCATCGCCGATCACCTTGCGCGCGGCGACCGGCGAAAGATCGTTCTGACCAACGTGTAGCGCCGCCCCGAGCATCTTCGCGAAGTCAGCCCGGTCATTCAGAACGAACAGCACACCGGCGTCATGACACAGGGTGCGAACCGCTGCGGCTTCGTCGTACTCGCGTTGAGTCCAGTTCTCTTTATGGCGGTATTGCAGGATTCTTACTCCAGCGTCAACGAGCCCTTTAGCGGCATCGAGAACGCCGCATTCACGGGACCCCAGCGCTCCGGTATCGAGGATCGGGTAAAAGCGGGGGACCTTAAACGGAACGGGCATTAGTTTCGAGGAACGCGCAAAACGGGCACCGGGAATCCGTGCCCTTTGCGCTCATTCGGTGATGGCGGCAACATCGGTCCGCACTTCTTCGGAAGCTGCAAAAGGAATCTGGCTCACGATCTGAATATCGAAGCCCTCGAGCCCGACGATCTTCCGCGGGTGATTCGTCAGCAGACGGATGGTTGACAAGCCGAGATCGGAGAGGATCTGCGCGCCCACACCCGCCTCATATTGCATGGGTTGATTGTGTTCGGAAGGCACGTAACTGGTGAGAGCCCGCCCATGCGTGAGGAGTTCGTGAGTTCCGTCACTCCACATGCTGCGCACGCCGGGTCCAGTCTGATGCAGATAGACAAGCACGCCCGATTGCTCCTGCGCAATTGTCCGCAGCGCGCCGTCGATCAATTGGCGGCAGTCGCATTCGAGTGAACCGAAAACATCGCCATACAAGCAGTGCGAGTGCACGCGCACCAGCACATTGCTCCTGCCGCCGATCTCGCCAAGTACCAGCGCAATATGCGATTCGCCGTCGACCTGATTGAGGTAGCGGATTACTTTAAAATCGCCATGCGCGGTGTGGATGTGGCCCTGAGCTTCGCGGCGGACGAATCGCTCGGTTTGAATTCGATAGCGGATCAGATCGGCGACTGAAATCATCTTCAGGCCGTATCGGCGGCAAAACTCGAGCAACTGCGGCACTCGCGCCATGGTGCCGTCTTCGTTCATAATTTCGCAGATGACGCCGCCGGGGCTGAGGCCTGCCAAGCGCGCCAAATCGACGGCTGCTTCCGTCTGTCCGGAACGCACCAGGACACCGCCGGGACGCGCGCGTAGCGGGAAGACATGTCCGGGACGCGCCAAATCCTTCGGACGAGTGTTTGGGTCCATGGCGACGCGAATGGTGTGTGCGCGGTCATAGGCGGAGATACCCGTGGTCACGCCTTCGGCCGCATCGATAGCTTCGCAAAAGGCCGTTCCGAAGCGCGCCGTGTTCACCTGCGACATCGCTTGCAGGTCCAGGCGGTCGCACAGTTCCGCATCCAGCGCCAAACAAATCAGGCCGCGTCCGTACGTAGCCATGAAATTGATTGCTTCAGGACTGATCTTCTCAGCGGCGATGGTGAGGTCGCCCTCATTTTCACGGTCCTCATCGTCAACCACGATGAGTATCTTGCCCCGACGGAAGTCTGCGATGGCGTCAGGTATGGAAGCAAACGGCATTCGTGAAAAGAACCGCCGTGCTACGCACTCACAGCGGCACTTGCTTTCGCGTGCCACGGTTTGGCCGATTTGATGGCCTGGTTGACGGCGTTGATGTTCTTCACGCCTTCCTTCGAAAGCCAGTCTTCAAGAGCTTTCAAGCCTTGCTTGGCGTAAACAGGAACTCCATCCTTCCATGTGGCGCGCCCGCAAAGGACGCCCGAATAGTCCGTGCCCGCCTCAGCCGCCATGTTCAGCGATTCGATGAACTGGGGATTGCTGACGCCGGCGCTCAGATAGATGAAAGGTTTCTGGGCTACTTCGGCCGCTCTGCGGTACCATTCCAAAGCTTCTTTGCGGCTATACGCAGACTGACCCTTGAAGACACTGCTGTCTTCAACGAATTCCGCATTAACGGGAACTTCCACCTTCAGCACGTCGACCTGATACACCGGCTTACCGAATTCTTCCATTGAACCGATTACCACGCGGGGCTTGTTCTTTGCGTATTCAAAGCCCTTCTCGTCACCGCCCTTCGGATCGTAGCCGACAAACTCCAGGAAAAACGGGATCTGATAGTGCTCGCACTCGGCTCCGATGCGCTCGATGAACGCGTGCTTAATGTCATTCACGTCCTGAGCATCGAACGGGGAATAGTAAATCAGGATCTTCACTGCATCCGCGCCGAGATCCTTGATGCGCTTCACGGAAAGATGCGGGAGCAGGTCGGGCAAGCGGCCCTGCTTCGTGTTGTCGTAACCGCTCTCTTCGTAGGCAAGCAGAAGGCCTGCGTTTTTGGCGCGCGCATGTGCAGCCGGAACCCCGAACTCCGGATCGAGAAGGATGGCGCTGGCATGAGGCGTCAGCACCTTGGATACGGCGACCTTGAATTCCGACATCATGTCATCGGTGATCTGGTTCTCAGGCACGCCTTTGGCGGAGGCGATCGATTTGCGCAAGCTGCCGCGCTGATCCATGGCGGCTGCCGCAATCACGCCGTTCTTGTCTGATAGCGCGTTGAGATGCTTGATTTTGCCTTCGGAAAGCTGCACAGGTTTCTGTCTTTCTCCAACGTGAGGTGGGATGCGATCGTATGCGCGGGCACGGCGGTTACCGATGCCCTTCGCTTGTTGTTCAGTATATCGAAATCGGCATGTTTTACGCGCACAACGGCCAGCCCAAACGGCCTGTGCGCTTCTTTTACGCGCACAACGGCCAGCCAAACGGCCTGTGCGCTTGTTTTACGCGCACAACGGCCAGCCCAAACGGCCTGTGCGCTTCTTTTACGCGCACAACGGCCAGCCCAAACGGCCTGTGCGCTTGTTTTACGCCAGTTTTCCGGCGCGATGCCAGTAGGCCTGCGCCCGGGCGGCATCTCGAAGGATTTGAGCTTTCAACGCCTCGGGCGTTGGGAACTGCCGCTCTCCGCGCAGCCGCCATCGAAAGCGGATTTCAATTTCTTCCGGAGATGCGCCTGCAAGCGGCGAAAGCAGGAAGGTTTCCACGGTGAGTTCGCTGCCCCCAAACGTCGGCCGCACGCCGACGTTAGTAACGGAGGGCCATCTGCGCGCGCCCGAGGTTTCGTGAGTTTCCGTGACGAATACACCGCGAGGCAGAGCTAAGCCCGGAACTGGCCTCAAATTAAGCGTAGGAACGGTCTGTTTCGATCCGATTCCATTGCCGCCAACCACTGTTCCCGACAGAGACAGGCAACGTCCCAGGAGCCGCCCAGCGCGAGCGACGCGACCCGCCGAAATGTATTGCCGAATCAAGGAGCTTGACACTACCTCACCGCGGTACATGACCGGCTTGAGAAAATACGATTCGAAGCCCAGTTCGCTCCCAAGCCGGCGCAGCGTTTCCGGTTTACCTGCCTGGCGGTGACCAAAGTGGAAGTTCTCACCGACGAACGTTGCTTTCGTTCCCAGGCCCGCGACCAGTATCTGCGTGACAAACTCGCTTGGTGACATACGCGCAATTTCCGCCGTGAACTCGAGTACGAACACGTGCCGTGCGCCGGCTTCGATGAGCAGTCGCAAGCGATCTTCGAGCGTACAGATCATTTCGGGCTGCCGTTCTGGCGCGACCACCGCCGTGGGATGTGGATGGAAGGTCAAAACAGCGGGAATGAGCTTGCGTTGCTCGGAGTGCTCCAATACTGCGTTCAGTAAGGCGCGGTGGCCAATGTGTACGCCATCGAAGTTACCGATGGCCAGGGCGCAGGGTCCGAACTGCCCGCGGGCTGCATCCAAATTGCGGAAGATGCGGGCCGTCATCGCTTATCTGCCCAGCCGATGGGAATCTCCAGTCCGTCGTATGCCAAGCGTACGTTTTCCGGCAATCGCGCCTCCATATTGGCGTGCAGCAAATCATGTGAGATGTGCGTAAAGAACGCCCGCTTCGGCCGCAAGACTTCAACCGTCTTCAACGACTCATCCACGGTGGAGTGAGTGGGATGTGGATTGTGCCGCAAAGCATCCAGAAACAGCACGTCGAGGCCGGTCAGCCTGTCCATACTCTGCTGCGGAATTTCACTGTGATCGGTAAGATAAGCGCAGTCGCCAAAGCGGAAGCCATGCACGGTGCCTTTGCCATGCGCGGCGCGGATGGGGCAGATCTCCACGCCGGCAACGGAAACCGGACCGTCGCAGAACGCATGCGTCTCAAGACGGGGCCGGCTCGATTCTGAAGGTCCTTTGTCAAACACGTACGGGAATGTCCGCTCGATAACCTGCAACGCCTCGGCTGAGGCGTAAATGGGGATGGCACGCTTCTGCATGAAATTGAACGGCCGCACGTCGTCGAGTCCAAGGATGTGATCGGCATGCGCGTGAGTGAAGAGAATCGCATCCAGCCGATCGAGTCCATAGAGCAGCGCCTGACGGCGGAAATCCGGCGCGGTATCGATCAGAACGCGCTGCTCGCCAAAGGAGAGCAGCACGGACGGGCGCAGCCGTTTATCGCGAGGATCATCCGACTTGCAGACTTTGCAATGGCATCCGATGACGGGAACACCGAGACTCGTGCCCGAGCCCAGTACAAGGATGGAGGCGTGCTCGAACTGTTCGAGCATCTACTCCGCCGTCTTCGATCCTTTGCCGCCATCGGCGGTAATGATGCGCGGGCCTTCGTCGGACGGCGCAGCTGAGGTAACCGCACCTTTTTTCTTCTGCTCATCGAACATTTGCACGTACCGGAAGCGCAATTCGGTGAGGCCGTTTTCAAGCAATCGCTGTTCCTCCACCGAGAGATTGTTGCGGGTTTTCTCCTGCAGCATCGCGAGCATGTCGATGGAATGCCGCGCCAGGGGGAGATTGGGCTCGTTTTCCTTGTCTTCCTCCTGTCCAAACTTGAGGAGGCCAAGCTGGATCTGGGTCTGCATCAGAATGGATTCGACCAGGAAAGAGAAGCTTGCGGGCGGAATCGGGAAATCGCTACTGTCTGACATATCACCTACATCTTACGAATCTTCCGAGAGTTTCTGAAGCGCGGCTATAATCGGGGTTTCTTCTCGCTGATCATGGCTCCGGCAGCTCTCGACTGGTTTCCTCTGTGGCTCAGCCTGCGCGTTGCTGTGCTTGCCACCGTGTTGGTGCTGGCAGTTGGAACCTTTGCCGCGTACATGCTGTCGCACAAGCGTTTTCCGGGCAAGAATCTGCTGGATGCATGCATTACTTTGCCGCTGGTTCTGCCGCCTACTGTGCTCGGCTACTACCTGCTGGTGCTGCTCGGCCGGTCTTCTCCGCTAGGTTCGTTCTACGAAAGTCTGACGGGACATCCGCTGGTCTTCACATGGCAGGCGGCGGTGATCGCGGCATTCCTGCATTCGGCTCCGATCTACATCAAGGCTGCGCGCGCGATTCTCGAGGGCGTGGATTATCGGTTCGAGTGGGCCGCGCACAGTCTGGGCGCTTCGGAGTGGCGGACCTTCTGGAGAGTGACTCTACCTCTGGCGCGCCGCGGACTGATGTCGCTGGCGACCCTGAGCTTCGCGCGATCCTTGGGAGACTTCGGCGTCACGATCATGATTGCGGGCAATATTCCGGGCCGAACCCAGACGCTCTCGGTGGCCATTTACGATGCTGTCGAGTCGGGGAACGGACGGCTGGCGCGCGTCCTCGTTCTGGTCATCTCTGCGGTTGCGATCGCGCTGCTTTGGCCGGCGGCCTATCTGAATCGTGGCACCCGCACCGGCAGCGCCGCATGAGTATCGACGCGCGGATCGTCAAACGGCTTCCGGCTGTTCGCGACACCGAGGCGTTCGATCTGCATGTGCACTTGCGTACAGGCGCCGGCATCTCGGTGTTGCTCGGACCAAGCGGATCCGGCAAGACACTCACGCTCAATTGCCTTGCCGGCTTTGAGCGCCCCGACCAAGGCCGCATTCTAGTGAACGACCAGATCTACTTCGATGCGGAAACGGGTGTTCATGTGCCGCCGCAACAGCGCCATTGCGGATACATCTTCCAGGATCACGCGTTGTTTCCGCACATGACAGTGCGGGAAAATCTTCGCTTTGCGGCCGCATCGGCCCGATCGCCGAACAAACGCCGCCTCAACGTGCACCGCAGAATGAGTGAACTTCTGCAGGCGCTCGAGTTGACGGATCTCGCCGAGCGGATGCCGGCGCAACTCTCAGGGGGCCAGAAGCAGCGGGCTGCGTTGGCGCGTGTGCTGGTTACGGATCCACGTATCGTGCTTTTGGACGAGCCCACTCGCGGGCTGGACGGGCACTTGAAGCAGGCCTTCTACGACCTGCTCCGCGAAACGCGTACCCGGCTCGGCGTGGCGATGGTTCTCGTCACGCATGACGTGGACGAGTGTTTCGAGCTTGCCGATTATGTCTGCCTGATGGATCGAGGCCGTTTCCTGCAAGCAGGGCCCGCTGAGGATGTGCTGTCCAAACCGGTGAGCGCCGAGGTGGCCCGCTTTCTTGGTGTGTTCGTGGTGGTTCCGGGCGAAATCCGGGCGCTTGATCCTGGCCGGAATCTGAGCCGAGTGGCGGTTGCCGGGCAGGAGATCGAAGGCGCATATTTTCCGGGGCACCTGATCGGCGATCAGGGCTTCGTGTGCGTCAGAGAATCTGAGATTAAAGTGACGGCTCCGGCAGCGCACGCATCGCCAAACATGATTACGCTTCCGGTAAAGGAGACAGCTGCTTCGCCGCGCGGCGTACGAATCCATTTCGCAAACGAGTTCTCGGCCACCGTGGGCGAGAGCGAGTATGAGGAGCTTCGCGCCGCAAACCAGCTTAGCCTGGCAATTTCTCCTGCTGCTGTATGCTTCGTACCGGGCTCAAGTTCAGGCCTGACCGGCACGGAATGAAGCGCTACTACATTACCGATCGCAAAGCAGTGGGAGGTTTCCGTCCTTTGCTCGAAGTGATACGTGATCAGCTGCACCTGGGGGTGGATCTGATTCAGATCCGCGAAAAGGATCTGGGCGCGCGCGAGCTTTTTGAATTTACGCTGGCGGTTCTGGAAGTGCGCGGCAGTGAGATCAAGCACCGCATTCCGACAAAAATTCTCGTGAACTCGCGCCTGGATGTCGCCGTTGCCTCGGGAGCTGACGGTGTTCATCTGCCCGCGGACGCTCCGGTGCAAGTGTTGCCCCGCCTTTTCATCGGCAGGTCCTGTCATACGCTGGAGCAAGTCAAGGCAGCACAAGCGGATTTCGTGACGTTTGGGCCTGTCTTCAATTCGCCGGGCAAGGCGAAGCCGGTGGGTCTCGATGCGTTGAAAGCAGCCTGCAAGCTGGGCAAGCCGGTGTATGCGCTGGGAGGCGTGAACTGGGACAACGCCGATCAATGCATGCACGCGGGAGCGGAGGGCATCGCGGGGATACGGCTGTTTCAGGAGCCCGAGCTTTGAGGAATATTGCTTACGGGCTTCCGCGGGCGTGACTGTTTCACAAAGGGTCCATCGCGTGACGCCGCCGTGCTGCGCTCAACGCTACGCTTAAAGGAAGGATTTGTGAAGCGATGACCGCCCTTGACTGGTCCCAATGCCCCGCTGTTGAAAGCGTGCCAGATCGTCTTGGCGGCGCTTGGGTGTTTCGCGGCACTCGGATGCCTGTTTCCGCTGTCTTCGAGAATCTCGAAGCCGGGGCGACGGTAGACGAGATCATCGAGCAGTTCGACGTAACGCGCGAACAGATAAACACGGTTCTTGAATTTGCCGCCCGAAGCCTCGATGCGCCCGCCCCCGCTTTCGCCCCTCCGCGCTCCGGCATCAAAGATGCTCATTCTCTTTGACCATGTGACGCCAAAGGGTATCGCGCGAGTCCTTTCCGGCCACACAGTCACGAGGGCCAGGGAGCGAGGATGGGATACGCTCAGCAACGGCGCTCTATTGACAGCGGCTGAACAGGCCGGTTTTGAGGTGCTGGTGACTGCCGATAAAAACATGCGCTATCAGCAGAACCTTGAAGGCCGTGGCATAGCACTTATCGTTCTCAGCACTCCGCAATGGCCCGTTGTGAAATTGCATCTCGACAAGATTGTTGCCGCCGTGAACGCCGCGACACCCGGCAGCTATATCGAAATCGAGCTATCGGACGAGCAGCCCAATGGCCCCTCGGGTCAAAATAATCCGCCCTTGCCTCCTGCGCCGTAAAATCATTACGTCTCGAATAGGGTCCAATTCGCCCGTTAAAAACACGCCTGCTTTTGACCGTTGCCCCTGTCCTGCCCCTATGCTAAAAAAGGTCGCTATGAACGACACGACACCCGAGCCGGAAACCTTTGCAAACCTGTATCGCCGCGCCTTTGCGGAATACGGGACGCAGGCGCTTTGGAACAAACGCATGCTTGAAGAACCGATGCGGGACGACGCGCTTGTTATTGCGCGGGCGCTGCGCATCGAAGGCGACCGCGAGGCGCGGAAACTGGCGGAGCAGATCGAGAAGGCATGCCGTGCCGCTCTCTAAAATCCAGACCGATATTCTCCGGCTTCTGGCCGCGCACCGTGACCCGGAAAGCTATGTTGCGGGAGCGAGTGCGTTGAACCGTGACGCGCCGCGCTATTCCGGCGACATTGATGTTTTCCACAGCCGCGAGGAGCGCGCTGCATCAGCCGCCGCCGCCGATACCCAAACACTTGAAGCGGCAGGATACGCCGTCAAATGGGTGCGGCGCGAACCGGCAATCTATACCGCCGAAGTTACCGGGCCGAGTGGCGCGACCCATCTTGAGTGGGTTGTTGATAGCGAGTTTCGTTTTTTCCCTGTTATGCGGGATGATACTTTCGGCTATGTGCTGCATCCGGTTGACCTCGCAACAAACAAGGTGATGGCCGCTGCTGGACGCCGCGAACTGCGCGACATCGTTGATGTGGTGACGGTTCATGAAACTATCCTTCCCTTGGGCGCTGTAGTCTGGGCAGCCGTGGAAAAGGCACCGGGATACACGCCCGAAGGACTAATCGCCGAAATCCGGCGGAACTCTAACTATCCCGCCGCCGAATGGCGCGCGCTCGCCAGCACCGAATCCATTGAGCCGAATATTGTGATGCCTAAACTGCGAGCCGCGCTCGACAACGCAGAAGCGTTCGTATCACGCATGCCTACAGAGAAAATCGGCTTGCTTTTTTTGCAGGCCGGTAAAGTCGTGCAGCCCGATCCCGACCGTTTAGACAGCTATCAAACGCATGCCGTACAACCGCGCGGCCAATGGCCCACCAGCGCCGACATCACCGCCGCCATGCTGGAGCGTTACAACAAGAAGCCCAACGGCAATGAGCCAAAGCCGTAACGTGTCAAATAGGGTCCAATTTGAGAAATTAACCGATGTGGCGTTTCGGCTTTTCCCGTTCTCCCGCCCTATGCTAAAAGGACCGCATGACGAATGCCCTGCCACCGCCGCGAGCCAACCCGGTCCTCGCCAGATTTCGCACGGCCCTTGCCGAGATGTACGGCGCGCGCCTTGAGCGCGTCGTGCTGTACGGGTCACGGGCGCGTGGCGACGCGGAAGCGGATTCCGATTACGACGTGGCGGTGTTTCTGAAAGACCTAACCAACCGCATCGCGGAGTCCAACAGGATTGCGCTTGCCGTCTCGGATATTATGTCCGAAACCGGCACGGTGATACATGCCATGCCGTTTCCCGCAGGCTCTTACCGGGAGCGCACCATGCTCATGCACGAAATCCGGCGCGAGGGGCTGGACCTGTGACGCCGGAAGCCCAGCGCAGCCTTGAGAAGGCCGACAATTGCCTGACGACCGCCCGCGCCCAACTTTAATTTGAGCATTTTCGAAAGCTCCGCCGGTCGTAGTAAATCTTCTCTGCGGAGCGGAAACACACCAATGCAGCGCAATCAGGTGCGTGCCCGTCCCAATTTCGACTTAAAACATCAGCTTGAGCGAAAACTGGATCTGGCGCGATGAGCCGGCGGTCTTGTTGATCTCGCCGAAACCGGAGGCTTTGATCGTGTTCACCGGCAACCCGAAGTTCACGATGTTGAACAGGTTGAACAACTCGGCGCGGAACTGGAGGTCTGTGACTTCCCGGCCGCCGCGGGTAGCCAAGGGCGTATCTTTGATCAGTGCGAAGTCGAAGTTGTAAAAGGCCGGCCCTCGGAACGTATCGCGCCCCAGTGTTCCGAACCGGCCGCTGTTCGGCCCGGTGCCGCCGGGAACGTCTACCGGTATGAAAAAGAATGAGCCATTGTCCGGGCCACGTCCGAAGTAATCTTCGCGAATTTTCCTTCCAGTGGAGAGCGTCGGCCCAGCGAGCTGATCCGGTCGGTCGACGCCGTTCGAACCCACTCCGGTTTGCTGTTCGCCCGAGTAGACGGTGAATGGCGCGCCGCTCTGAAGCGTTGAAATGTTCAGAATCTGCCAGCCGCGTGTAAGTTTCGGCGAGACGGAATGCAGAAAACTCAAGCGATCGATATGGACATCCTCGAAGGCGCTAAGCGTGAAGGCGTGTGTGATGTCGAAGCTCGAGGGGCCCCTCTCCGCGCGAAGGTCAAAGGGGTCCTGAGGCGGAGGCTGCGGCGCGGTCCCGTTGAAGACACCGCTTGAATCATCGATGGATTTCGACCAGGTATAGCTTGCCTGGATCTGCGGCCCGCCGTGTCCAATATTGCCCTGAGCGGAAGCCTGGAGCGAATGATATGTGGAATGCGATTCGTTCGTTATGACGGATTCGGTACCGAAGCCTCCGATTACTTTTCCGGTGGGATCAAATTCGGTATAGCGGGCAAATGCTGGCGTTGCGCCGGGATAGGCGTTCGGGTAAGCAATGATCGGGAGACTCACTCCCGCCGTGCCGACGTAAGCAGCGTTCACATCGACTCCGCCGAACTGGCGCTCCAGGCCCATCGTCCAGGTCCCCATGTAAGCGTTCCGAAAATCGGGTGAAATGACGTTGATGTTCAGGGGCGTGATCTGGTGACTCGGAGTCAGATCAGCAATAGCCTGCTCGAATCGGTTCACATCCATAACCGTATTCGGGGGAACCTGTTTGGTGTCGCCGCTGGCGTAAATATTCGCGCCCGCAGGTGTGAAGATGCCAGGCAACTCGTTGGGCGTGATTCGAAAACCGAAAGGAACAGGAGAGCCGGGCGTTGCCGTGAGCCGCGGATAAATCACCAAGGGTGTCGCTCCGGTTAGAAAATTGTCCTGCCAGATGTTCGGTGGAACGGTTGTAATGCCGCCGCCGGCTCGAATGTGGAAATCTTTAGACGGCGCGTAATCGATACGAACGCGCGGTCCCCAACCGCTGGTATCTAATCGATATCCGGGCTGCGGATTAATTAAATACTCCTGACCGATTCCGCCCTGGCCGGGAGCGTACGCAATTCCCGCCGTGCGCTTGGCGCGCTCCGAGATGGGCCAATAGAACTCGTAGCGGAGACCGTACTCGAGTGTCAGGTGACTCGACATTTTCC
Organism: uncultured Acidobacteriaceae bacterium; assembly: GCA_963842195.1. GTDB lineage: Bacteria > Acidobacteriota > Terriglobia > Bryobacterales > Bryobacteraceae > Bog-105. The sequence continues at coordinate 237,911 of CAWJFN010000007.1, read as the reverse complement.
AGGTGTCCTGGACGTAGGCATTTACTCCGTAACGCGAGATCGCGGCGACACCGATTTGATCTCCCTGTGGCGCGAACGGCGGCGCGACCGCGGCCGTGTAGGAAAAGGCACTGCCGGTCAGCAGCGCCGATAATGTATCGGGCAATGGATCGCCCGCTTGAATGTTGTGCAAGCCGCTAGAGGATGTGATCAGAACGGGCGAGTAGGCGGTTCCGCCTCCAAATGTGTACATACCGTTCACGCCGGCGCCGAAATACGACGTGTCGCGATTGGCGCGGAACTCGCCGCCCGCTTTGATGGTGTGCTTGCCGCGAATCCAGGACAGGTTCTGGCGTCCTTCGAAGAGATTTCCGCGCGATGCCATCACGGACCCGGCGGCGCTGTTGAAAGCTTCGTACAGGTTGTCGCCAAAACCTAGAGCGGGGTCGGTGTGATTGGGTGTTACGAAAGAAGGCGTGGTCCGGGTGAAGCTGATGGACGACTCGGACGTGAATGTAGGCGAAGGCGTGCGCGTCAGCGTGATGACGGCATTGCGCTGCCGATCGAGATAGCGGATACCGAAGCTCTGATCGATGGCGGTCTGATCGGGATTTGTTGTCGGACCGGAAAGATTGTCCATACTGAAGCGGCCGAACAACTGCGACTTGGCGGAGAGCCGGTGGTCGATACGGATGGAGAACTGATCGGCATCGGTGGAAACTTTGGATGAGGTGGCGTACGTGCGCGCGCCGAAAGGACCGCCGGTGTCATTGGGCAGCGGATAGCGGTTGATCAGGGCGGCGATGGCGGGGTTCACCGGAATGAACAGAGTGTCGCCCGCAAATGCAGTCGTGTCTCTGCCCGCGCGCTCGGCTGCAGTCGGTACCGAGATGACTTGCGTGGTACCCAGAACCTGTCGGAACCCCTGATATTCAGTGAAGAAATATGTCTTCTCGCGGATGACAGGACCTCCGAGCGTAAATCCGAATTCATTGCGGCGGAAGGGAGGAATGCGGCCGGGATTCGCGATGGAGCGGCGATCGAAAAAATTGCGCGCGTCGAAGGCTGAATTCCGGACGAACTCGAATATTGATCCGTGGAAAGCGCCGGTGCCCGAGCGCGTAACAATGTTGCTGAATCCGGCGGCTCCGCGCCCGATCTCGGCAGGCATCCAGCCGGAGTTTGATTGGATCTCCTGGACTGCGTCAACGTTGAAATTGGAAAATGTCGCGCCTCCCATTTCGGGATCGCTGATATCGGCTCCATCCATGGCGAACACGGCTTCGACCCCGCGCTGGCCGTTGATGGCGAACTGCGCAGTGAAGTTTGTGGCGCCATTGGTGTCGGTCATGGTGCCGGCTGCGAGCAAAAGAAGCTGGCTGAAATCCCGCTTGTTCAACGGAATCTCAGAGACCGAGCGGCTGGACAACTCCTCGCCGCCGCTGCCGGCGTGCGCACTCTCAAACACGAGTGTGCCGTCCTTGCCTAGGGTTAACTGCCCGGGGGTATCCGAAGGGATCACAATCGGAGCACGAGCGAGAAAGCTTCTCCCTTCGGAACTAGCCGATATTTGATAACGTCCGGCCGCGAGACTCGCAAAATGGAAGCTCCCATCGGGCTGCGTCTTCGCGGAATAGGATTGCGCGTCGCCCTTCAGTTCCAGAACCACGCCGGACGCCGGCCGGCCGGAAACGTCGCGCACGGTTCCGTTCCAGACGCTCGGCGCCTGGGCGCATAACGAAATAAGGAACGCCAAACAAACGACCAAGATGCGTAGCGAAATCACTTGCTCAAGCATAACCAGAAGTCACGCTTTGTAAGCGGAGCGCGTCCTAAAGGAGAATGTTTCTAGGGCTAATTGGTTCAAACGGGAGAGTAAGGCCGGTGATCCTCGTCATAGGAGCGTTGCTGCCGCTGGTTGCCTCAGCTCAAAGCGGCGGCAATGCGCAGCCCGGCCAGCTACCGGACACCGTCTCGGCGCCCCCATTTACGATTGCAGACAAGTTCGATTACCGCGTTGTGCAGGCATTCGGCGCGCACGATTTCGTTGGCGCCGCGATCGGAGCGGCGATTGGCCAGGCTACGAACACGCCGGGGCCCTGGGGGCAGGGCGCGTCGGGTTTCACCAAGCGCTACGTTTCGGGCTTCGCCGGTGGAGTCTCCAGGCAAGTCTTTGAGTTCGGGCTAGAGAGTGCCCTGCACGAGGATCCGCGCTACTTCCCATCCGAACACGGCGCACGCATGAAGGAGCGCCTGGTGAACGCTGCCAAGCAGGTGATTTTCACCAGAACTGACGAGGGCGGCGACAGTTTCGCGTACGCGCGTGTAATCAGCGATTTCGGCAATGCTCAATTTGTCAATTTGTGGCAGCCCTCTTCTAACAATGGTGCCGGCGGCGGAGTCATCCGCGCGTTCATTGGCCTCGGCGCGGACTTCGGATACAACCTGCTGCAGGAATTCATTCCCTTCACACGTCCCATTTCGCTTCGGCACCGGAAGTGAGCCGTAGCTTGGCGCTTCGCAGCTACGACACCGGACCGTGTTAGATGATGGAAGTATCGTATGAAGTGGTTGCAGTCCGTGGTCGCACTGGCATGTGTGCTATTTGTGGCAGGCTTTGCGTTCGCAGAGGAACACGCAGCAAGCACCTTCGCCCCCTTCGAGCAATGGAAGACGGCAGTAGCATCAGGTGATCAGGCGGCGCTTGCAAATTTGTACAGCACGAATCCACCGCTGCGTGTCGTCGTCGACAAGGCAGAAATTCCGAATGCCACCGATGAGCTGCGGTTTTGGGCAAGTCTGAAGCCGGCGAACGTAACCAATTTCAATCCCAAGGTGTTATCGCTTGAGACCCGGGACAATCAAACGCGGCTGGTGCTACGCATCCAAGCGGTGAGCGGAAACCAGAACATCGTTGCGGGCGGATCGCAGATCTGGCTGCGTCAACTGGACGGCTGGCACATCGTGCTCGAGCAGCGGTCCAGTTTCCATGTGGATGCCGGACGCAGTTTGCCCGAACCCGCGAAGCCGAATCCTTCGCTATATCCGGATCCGGCCGAGGCGCGTGCTGACCTGAAGACTGCGCTAGCGAAAGCGGCGCGCGAGAAGAAACGGGTGCTGGTGGTCTTCGGCGGGAACTGGTGCTACGACTGCCACGTTCTGGATGCGACGTTTCATTCGCGAGCCTTCGCGCCCCTGGTTCAGAACGACTACGTGGTTCTGCACATCAACATCGGCGACGAAGGGAAAGAAAACAACGATCTGGCGGCGAGCATGGGCGTAAACCTCGATCACGGGGTGCCGAGCCTGGCGGTACTCGACCCCGACGGCAAAGTGGTGGTAGCGCAACAGAACGGCGAGTTCGAAGCAACCGAGAAGATCGGGCCGCATGATGTCCACGCGTTCCTGGAAAAATGGAAACCCGTGAGAAGCGCAGGCACTGCTAAGCAGGGTGGGTGATACCGTCGCGCATGCTGACGGTGCGATCAGCGAATGCCGCGGCTTCCGGATTGTGCGTGATCATCAAGATCGTCTGCCGTGTGCGCTGGTTTAGAAAGCGCATGATCTCGAGCACCGCCTGTGAGTTACGCGAGTCAAGGTTGCCGGTGGGCTCGTCCGCGAGCAGGATGGCAGGCTGATTGACGAGTGCGCGCGCGATCGCGACACGCTGCTGCTCGCCGCCGGACATGGCGCGCGGTTTGTGGTCCAAACGATTTTGTATTCCCAGCATGCCGAGGATTTCATCGAAGTTCGATGGGCGGGGTGGATTGCCGGCAAGCGCCTGGGCCATTTCGATGTTGTCGCGGGCGGTGAGAGTGGACAGCAGATTGTATTTCTGGAACACGAAGCCGACCTTACGCTGACGAAGGTGTGTTCGCTCGGAATCGGAGAGGCTCTGCAGATTTACGCCGTCGAGCAGCACTTCGCCGGATGTCGGAGCGGCGAGTCCGCCGAGAATATGGAAGAGAGTCGACTTCCCCGACCCGGATGGTCCGATCACGGCGAGGAATTCGCCGGTCGCAACTTCTAGGTTCACGCCCCGGAGGACGGGCACGTCCACATCTCCGGTGTGAAATGTTTTGTGCAGATCGCGAACACGAATGATCGCGTCGTTATTCATAGGCGAGCGCCTCAATAGCGTCCTGACGCGCGGCCTTCATTCCTGGATAGATTGCTCCGAGCAGAGCTCCACCAATGGCGATCGCGGCCGCATAAGGCCACCAGTCGGGCACGTTGACGACCTGCAGCGAGGCGGGCACGAGAGCCATGATGAGCGCCTTCGTCCCGAAGGACAGAGCGATGCCGATTGCGCAGCCCACAATGGCGAGAACGAGCGATTCGCGGATCAAGATCCCGACGACGGTGCGCGGCTCTGCGCCGAGGGCTTTCAAAATGCCAATTTCACGCGTGCGCTCGACAACCGCCGTGTACATCGAGAGAAACACCACCAGAAACCCGACGACTACGGCGAGTGCAGTGATTACCGCGATAAAGGCACGCAGAGAAGGAATATTGTTAATGCTCAACTGCGACATCAAATCCTCGACAGAGAGGGCGTGCAGATTATCTTGAAGGACTTTGTTCAATAACGCCACTTCCTGGTTCGTTCGCGATGGGTTATCCAGTTTGACCAGTATTTGTGAGACGCGCGGCGGATCCAGATTGCCGGTGAGGCGCTGCAGAGTTGTGAGCTGTACAATCAGGCGCGCCAGCACGCCGCCTTCGACGACGCCGGAGACCTTCCACTCATGGTTGAGAAGGGTGACCGCCTGCCCGACATGCAGACGATTTTGCCTGGCATAGTATTCATCAACGATTAAACCGTCGGGTTCGTCCGGCGGGCCGCCCTGGATAAAACGAAACCCGGGACTCAGCCTTCGGAACTGCGGAATGTCGACCCCGTTGAGACTGGTGATTCCGCCGGGAAGCGGGGTCATGAGCACGCCCACGGCTTCCGTCACGTGCGGCTGCTTGGCGACGAAATCGACAAAGCGCTCCGAGACAGGTCCCGAGGAGAGAGACAAAGCGCTGCCACTGCCGGGTTTCAGAAAAATATCGGCTCCGGTGCCTTTGGCTCGTTGAGCAGTGTCATTCAAGATGCCACGGCTGAGCCCGATGAGGGTCAGAATGGACATGACCTGCACGCCGATGACAAGCGCGCTCAGCACGGTGCGCACCCAGCGATGTTTCAGATTTTCGATAACGTATCTATTCAGCATCTGTTACTGCCGCTCCCTCCCGGTCGCGGTTCCGAAGTGTTGTTCAGCACCTGTTTAAGGTTCCGAGGCCAGGAAATCACTCACCACTTTTGATACCGGCTGATGCAGCACGTCGACGCTGCGGTTGAGGTTGCGCATGGTTTCATCCGAAATTCGATTGGACAGCAGCGTCAACGCCCAACGCACGCCCGAGTTTTGCTCCAATAGGTTCTGCCTGACGACAAAAGCCGCGTTGTACGGCGGAAACGCCCTGCGGTCATCGGCTAAGGTCATAAATTGTTTTTCAGTGAGTAGCCCATCGGTAGAGTTTGCGGCAGCCATGTCGACCTGATTCTGTTGTAACGCTTTGTACAGAAGTCCCAGGTCCATTGTCTTTGGTGTTCCGCTCCACTGCAGATGATAAATGTGATCGAGACGTGCCAGCCCATCCGGCCGGGTCAGAAATTCGTAACCAACGCCGAGCCGCCAGGATCTGGAAAGCGCCGCAGAAACCGTAGCCGCGGCGAGGGCCCGGCCATCGCTGCTGCGAACCACCATTGCAAAGGTATCATTGAAGCCGAGCGGCGGCAGCCAGACCAGGTGAAAGCGTTCGTGGTAGGCGTCCTTCACCTGCATATAGGCGGCGAGCGGGTCCGAGGGCGTTATCTGCTTCAGCACAGCGCTGCTGGCAGTGCCCGTGTATTCAGGGTAGAGGTCGATCTGCCCGTGAATGAGAGCCTCGTGAGCGAGAAGAGTGCCGCCCAAATCGAGCCTGCGCAGGACCGGAACATGAACTTTGCGTTCGATCTGCTGGGCAGCCATTTCGCCGAGAATAATCTGTTCGGTGAAATTTTTAGACCCGACAACGATTGTGTGGGGACGTGAACAGGCGGACAGCAACGAAACGATGACTACGAGTACGAACAGCGCTTTCATCGCGTGCGCAGTCTCCGCTCAAGCAGGCCAAGTGCACCGTCAGCGATGAGCGCTAACGCTGCGGCCGGAATCGCGCCGGCCAGGATTTGTGTAGTATCGACGGACGCAACGCCGCGAAAGATGAGCACACCGAGTCCGCCGCCCCCTATGACTGCGGCGATCACAGCCGTTCCGATGTTCGTGACAACGGCGATGCGAATCCCGGCAAGGATTGTGGGAGCCGCAAGGGGCAGTTCCACCAGCGTTAGCAATTGATAGTCGGTCATGCCCATCGCAATCGCAGTATCGCGCAGTGAGAGATCGACACTTGCAATTCCAACTACGGTGTTGCGGAGAATCGGCAACAGCGAGTAGAGCACAAGGCTGATGATGGCCGTCCTCTTGCCGATACCGCCAAGCAGCGGTATGGGCAGCAGGAAGCCAAACAGTGCGAGGCTCGGGATGGTTTGGAAGATGTTTGCGACGGTCAGCGAGACCCGCCGCAGATGTGCGTGACGCGTTCCGAGGATACCGGCGTTCACTCCTATAGCGATGGCGATAACGGAGGAAATGGCGACGAGTTCCAGGTGCTCGGTGGTAAGCGATGCAATGTCGTTCAGCAGACTGCGGAGGACGATCGGGTCCATTCCTCCCATGCTAAGCGGGGTGGTGAGATAACAGCACTGGGTGCACACACTCGGCTTACCAACCACGGCTGGAATTCCCACCAAACTACTTCAGCGGGCGCAACGCCGAACGGCGAGCGTATACATAGATTGAATGACCACAAGGAAATTACAAGAAGATGTGGTTGAGCTGCTTACGCGAGCTTTCATATTGGCTGAGGGCGACAACGTACCAGAAATAGAAGTGTGTCATCTTCGAGCGGCGTGTTACAACACTCATTTCATTCCCTCGGAAGTGGACACTACTTCCCCACATATACCGACCCCTCACAGAGACAAGCGGCTTTCGAAGGAAGCATCGGACCTCGTCGCGGCCGCTTCTGTGAAGGCCGACGCCGAAGGTGCCGGTGTGTTGGAGTATCTGAAAGAATTGCTCTTCTCCACCGGCCGGTACAGATAACCAAGTAGCTAGCCGGCAAAGGGCGGTCGCGGCGCAAGCAATCACCGGTGTTCGAGCCGCGACCCAGGCTCCGTTTTGCCGGCGATTACTTAGAAGTCGCAGGATGGTGTACTCAGCACATTGCTCGGACTACGCGCGCAAGGCGTTGAGCCGTTCGCCTGGTTCCGGGACTGCTGTCGCGAATTCCGGAGCGTTACAAGTCGCGATGAGCTACACAAGAACCGCTGCGCTTTTGCCGCCATGAACGCTGCCGAAGAACGTCCAGTTGCCGCGGCCAATCGCGATGTCGCGGTTGGCCCGCTCGGTAGCGCCATTATCGATCTCTAACTTTTGTTCAGGGGCGATAAGGAAAGAGCTTTAGCGCGCTCTTCCACTGCGTACAGACGCGCAATCAGGTGGCGCGTGCAGCCCGTCAAAGCTCCGGCGCATATCGCAGGTGCTCAGGCAGACGTACACGTGCAGGCTGGCCGGCACATGAATCATGCGCGCAACGGTTGCAGCACGCTGCGCAGCGTCGTTGCATCTACTCTGCTCCGATCCGCAGCCGCTTCCGCCTAAAAATAGAAAAATTGCTCCGCAATCTGCTCCTGCTCACAAAACTGCTTCACGGATACGCCGCTGTGGTCCTGGGCGGCCACCCGCTCGCGCCAACACTCGATTCTCGCCGCCTTTTTCTGCTTGACAGTAGTGTCTTTCATGCCACTACTATGCAATCCGATTCGCGTGCTTCTCAACAGCGGTTCACAAGGCGCTTACGAAGAACGCGAGGCCTGAATGGATTGACGGATGTCTTATTGCAGCAGAATCGAAACGGAGTTGCTGTGAAAATCCGGTATCGCGAGACCTAACTTCCCGTTATCGCGGAAATCGCCAGCCGCGACGGCAACAGGCTGCGAACCCGTAGCGAAGTCCTGGTGGGTTTGGAACGTACCGTTGCCGTTATTGAACAGCACGGAAACATAGCCGTTGGCGGCACAACTCGGCGAGCAGTTTGTGTCTACCACCGCGAGATCCGGCTTGCCGTCGCCGTTCAAATCAGCCGCAACGAGAGAAAACGGCCGCAGCGCAGTGGCGTAGTCATCGTGCGGTTGAAACGTACCGTTACCATTCCCAAAAAGAACAGAAACGGCATTGGCGGTGTAGTCAGAAACAGCTACGTCCAGTTTGCCGTCGCCGTTGAAGTCGGCAAGGACAAGTGCGCGCGGTGAAGCCCCGGTAGCAAAAGTTACCTGGCTGTCGAACGCGCCATTACCGTGGCCGAGCAAAACGGAGATGGTGTTCGAGCCGAGATTCGAGACGATGAGATCCAGGTTTCCATCGTCATTCACATCGGCAAAAGCAACTGAAAGAGGCGCACTTCCGACCGAAAGATTGTTGTGCGCGTGAAACGTCCCATCGCCATTGCCATAGAGAACGGTAACAGTATTGGAGCCGTAATTTGCGACCGCCAGATCGGGCCGCCCGTCCCGATTGAAATCACCGACAGCAATGGACGCGGGTTGTAACTGCGCATCCAGTTGTAGGTGCTTGCGAAACGTTCCATCACCGTTGCCGAGGAGAATCGAAACCAGGTTCGATCCGAAGTCGGCTACCGCGAGATCAAGTTTGCCATCGCCATTGAAGTCTGCAGCGGCGATCGCGATGGGCAGTGAGGCCGTCGCATAGTCCTTATGAGGCTGAAAGGTGCCATCACCGTTTCCGATCAGTATGGAAACGCTGGCAGCGTTGTAGTTCGAAATTGCCAGGTCCGGCTTGCCGTCGCCGTTGAAGTCCGCAACTGCAATGGCTCGCGGGCTCACGCCCGTGGCGAAATCGGCTCTGGCAAGCTCGAGGACGCGGGTAATTTCGTATACGTTGCCTTTACTGAAGTCGGATACGAACAGAGAGTCGGAGGTCGAGGTAACCCCGATGATGTTACCGATCTCCGGGTTGCTGCTCTCAATAAAGTGGACGTAGTGATGCAATGAAAAGTCGTAGTAACCCATGCCGGCCTCATCTGTCGGCTTTCCGATGCCTTCGCCGTTGAAGCCGACGAAGATGCCATTATTGAATCCGCTGGGAAAATACTTAGGCGCAAATGCCATCTCGGTGGGACCCTCCAACTCCGCTCCGCTAAACGTGTCGGGGATCGGCTGAAAGGCTTGTAACGGCTGGACGCAGCCGCTGCCAATAGGCGTCCCCGTCACGTATTGGATGTAGCAGGTCGGGAATCCGAAATTCGGAGGCGTCCCGTTGCTGAAGTTCGCGACGCTGATAAAGTTCAACTCGTCGGCCTGAGGCGGCTCGCCATTCGTGAGGGGCATGTCCATAGCGTTATCTGTGAAGTAAAAATCGCCGGTCCCGGACTGGAATGCCATTCCAAACACGTTGCGAATACCCCTGGCGACGGGTCGAAGGTTGGAGGCCGCGGGGACGGCGCCCGTCTCATTGATAGTGATGGCATAGAGTGAATCACCTTTGAGAGTGGATGAGGGAAAGGTTGAGAATCCGGTTCCGGTCAGCGCTACAGTGCCAGTTGAGGCTGTGATGTCTGCCTCAGCACCGATATTGAAGACCAAGTCGTACGAACCGGCGACGCCCGGAGTCGGCCGTGATGCGATGCCAATCGTGTTGTGCTCCCAATTTGAACCGTAGTTGAAGTTGAGATTTGCTACGGCGGTCATTGGCTCATCCGGCGTAGCGCCTTCTTTGAGAAGTGTGATCCGATGACTTCCGAAGTCACCCAGGGCGTAATACTTGCCGATCCGAATGAAGCCCGTCAGCGGGCCGGGCGAGGTGGTGTAGAGAACTGTGCCAGGCCCATCCGCTACTCCGGGGTGGTTGAAGGCGGTGAAACGCAAGATAGATCCGGATTGCGAGTAGCCAGGGCTGCTGAGAATGGCAATTGACCCATCGGATAGCACTTGGATGCTGTCCGGATACGCAAGCCCAGAAGCGAAGGTCGTCACACGGAATAGCGCGGGGTTCACAACGTTCGGGTTGAGGATGTCGGCGCGCATGGAAAGCGAAAGCAGCAACACGGCTGGTAACATCTTGCTGAACATGCAAGCAATTATATGGATTTCAGCAGGAGCTGAATGTGCGGTTTGGTTCTACTCAGCGGGAGTCTTCACAGTCCCCTTTTGCTTCGCTATCGTCAGCAGCGTGGGATAGAACTGCACGAACGTGTTGTCGACGACGCCATTCTTTGCGTGACAAGAGTAGCAGGAGGCCGTTGACGGAATGGCAGGCGCGGGACTGGTCCCTCCTTCGAAACCGTAGAACTTCCAGTTCCCACGACTCTGATCCTTCACTTCAACCTCGACGCCCATCACGCCGGACTGATAGTGCCCGCTGGTGTTGATAGAACCTTTCGATTCCGAGGAGCGGATTTCGAGCACCAGCATGGTTTTGTCGGGCCAGCTTCCGGTTTGCAGGAAGGCGGCGTATGCTCCGCGGTTGACGAAGACATTGTCGAACATGGGATGGTCAGGCGTCGCCATAGAAGCCGCCGGGCCATAGTTCATGGCGAGACCGGAGCTGAGAAAAACCCATTCGCGGTATTGGGTTGGGTAGACCAGCTTATTGTCGGCAGTGTATTGCGGCATGACGCCGGTTCCGAAGCCTGCGGCCAGCATCAGGGTACCCGCAATTCGAGTGAGAATTGTCAGGCCAGGTCTCCGGGTAAGATCGGCAGTTTTCGAATACGCTTCCCCGTGGCTGCAAAGATCGCATTTGCCAACGCCGGAGCGGTCGGAGGCAGGCCGGGTTCGCCGATACCCGTGGGGGCCTCCGTGCTTGGCACGATATGCACTTCGATCGAGGGAGTTTCCTTCATCGATAGCGTCGTGAACGTGTTGAAGTTGCTCTGCACGGCACGGCCTTTGTCGACGGTGATCTGGCTTTTCAGCGCAGCCGTCAGGCCGTACACGATCGCGCTTTCCACCTGCGCACGGATGCCTTCGAGATGGACAGGCGTTCCGATATCCACTGCGGAGACGATGCGATGCACCTTGACGGAGCCGTTCTTGACTTCGACCTCGGCAAGATTCGCTACGTAGCTATTGAACGAATAGTGGGCCGCGATGCCGCGTCCGAAACCTTCGGGCATAGCTTTGCCCCAGTCACCGTTCTCGGCTGCAAGCTGCAGGACGCCCTTCAGGCGATTCGTATCCAGCGGGCGCGAGTCGCTATCGTTCGGATCTTTTACTAAGCGGCGGTCACCGAGCTTGGCGATTCGGAACTGGTATGGATCGGCGCCCGCGCCGTGCGCGACTTCATCCATAAAGCTCTCCATGACGAAACCGATGACCGAAGCCTCTACCGATCGCCACCAGGCGCGCGGCACCGCGGAGGCGGCAGGCAGATATTCGAGCTTGTAGCTCTTGGTCAGGTAGGGCATCTGAGTGGCGCAGCCGAGCTCGGTGGCTTCCGGCGCGGCTTTGGGCATAAACCATTCGGCGATCGAGGTCGAGGTGCTTTTGTGACGCCAAGCCGTGATGTCGCCGTTCTGATCGAGGGCCGCACTCAAACGATGATAGGAGGCGGGCCGGTAGAAGTCGTGCGTCATGTCGTCTTCACGCGACCACACAAGCTGGACCGGTTTGCGCACCCGTTTGGCGATTTGGGTTGCTTCGACCACGAAGTCGGCCTGGTAGCGGCGACCGAAGCCACCGCCCATAAACGTGGTATGAACCTGAATCTTCTCCGGCTGCAATCCGGTGGTTTCGGCGATGAGGCCCTGGGTCATGTCGGGCGCCTGAGTGGGGGCCCAAGCCTCAGCGCGATCCGCCATCACGTGCACCGTACAGTTCATGGGCTCCATGGTGGCGTGGGCCTGGAAGGGCAGTTCGTAATCGGCCTCGACGCGCTTTTCAGCCGGTGTGCCCGAGAGCACGCCGTCAGCACCGCCCTGATCGATAACCGCCTTCATTTTGGAATCGACGAGCCGCCGGAACTGCCGGCGTAAAGTCTCGCTGCTTTCGTCAACGGCAGGACCGTAATCCCAGTCAATCTGCAGCTTCTTGCGCGCTTGCATTGCGATGTATGTGGTTTCGGCAACGACGGCCACACCGCCGGCTGAATGCGTGCCACCGGCGACGGGCTCAATCGTGAAGACATCGAGAACGCCCTTCATCGCCTTGGCTTTACTCGCATCGATGTTCTTTACCTTACCGCCGAACACGGGACAGCGTTCCACCATCGCGTACACCATGCCGGGGACGCGTACGTCGAGGCCGAATGTCGCGCTGCCGTCAACTTTGGCGGGAATATCCGTGCGAGCCCTCGGCTTACCGATGTATTCGAACTCTTCCGGTTTTTTCAATCGGACCGAAGCGAGATCGGGAATGGGTAACTCGGAAGCGCTCCCGACGAGATCCGCGTAAGCGAGCCGCTTATCGCCGTTCCAGACCGCACCCTGCTTTGCCGTGCAGCTTTCCGGAGCGACGGACCACTGCTTAGCCGCCGCGGCGATGAGCATCTGGCGTGCCGCTGCGCCTGCCTGGCGCAAGGGTGTCCACATGCCTGCGACACTACCGCTTCCGCCCGTGCCCTGGCCTCCGAAGGCAGGTTCCACGGGCGCATGCTCTACGTGCACGTCCTTCCAATCGACGCACAACTCATCGGCAAGAATCATGGGCAGAGACGTCGAGACGCCCTGACCCATTTCCGATTTCGAATAGAGGAGCGTGACTGCGCCGCTTTGGTCGATTCGCACCCATGCGCGCAACGGGTTAACAATGACTTTCTCGGGAGCGCCCTTTGCCTTCGGCGCGAACTCAAATCCAATCACGAGCGCAGCGCCGGCAGCAAGACCGGACTGCAGCACCTTGCGGCGGCTTACTTCGGTTACGGTTGTCATCGCGGGCCTCCTTGCAGTTCCGCCGCGCGTAAGACAGCTTTGCGCAGCCGTTGTGCGGTCCCACAACGGCAGATGTTATTGGACATGGCTTCGTCCACGTCAGCTGGTGTCGGCTTGGGATTCTTTTGCAGAAACGCGACCGCGGTCATGATCTGCCCGGATTGACAGTAGCCGCATTGCGGGACCTGCTCTTCGATCCACGCGCGCTGAACAGGGTGGCTCCGATCCGGGGAAAGCCCTTCCACGGTGGTGATCTTTTTGCCCGCTACCGAACCTACTGGATAGGAACAGGACCGGGCGGCTTCGCCGTTGACATGCACAGTGCATGCGCCGCACGCTGCGATTCCACAGCCGTATTTCGTACCGGTCAGGTTAAGAGTGTCGCGGAGAACCCACAACAGCGGAGTTTGTGGATCGACATCAACGGACCGTGCTTGTCCATTGACCTCAAACGATATCGACATGGAGAGAACCTCCTGTTCTCAAGGACCGCAAATGGCCTGGATCATTTGAGGATATCGAAAACGCATGGAGCAGCGCGAACTCGCGGGTCCGGTGCGAGGCCGATTTCGCAAATCGGCCGCGGCTTAAACAGGCCGCCCCAAATCCTCAGAGTCATCATCTGAAATGCCCAAATTCGAGGTGGTAAAGTGAAGATGAAATCCCCTCAACCTTAATGAAAAGTTGTCTTACTCTAGTTGTACTCGCCGGCTTTGCAATTGCGGGATGGTCGCAGACAGCCCAGAAATCCGCAGCCACGCCTCCTCCGGCGCAGACTCACCCTGCGATTCCTGCCTCGACGGACCTCAAGGCCAGAGGTCCGGAAGCCATCGCGGCGAAGGATCCGAACAAGGTGGTCGCAACGGTCAACGGCAAGCAGATCACAGCCAAACAAGCTTGGGATCTGCTCAAAATTCTGCCGGAGAATCAAAGGCGGCAAGCGCCCAACCTTCAGACATTGTTCGAGCAGTTGTATGCGGCGGATGCTCTGGCGGAAAAGGCGATTGCGGAAGGACTCGACAAGCAGTCGCCGGTGAAGGAGCAGCTGCAGCTTGGCCGCGATCAGATCCTGGCCCGAGCCTACATGCAGCATCTTACCGACAGCAACACGCAACCAGCCGGCGATCCCAAGCAGTATTATGATGCCCACCCGGGTCAGTTCGATCAGGCCAAACTGAGCGGCATCGTGATTACCTTCAACGCGCCGGGCACTCCGGCAGCCGCAGGTGGTGCGAATCGTACCGAGGAGCAGGCGCGCGCCAAGGCCGATGATCTCGAAAAGAAAATCAAGTCCGGTACCGACGTCACAGCCCTCGCGCGCACGGACTCGGACGATCAACGTTCCGCTACCGCAGGCGGACAACTCGGCACATTGACTCAGGATGCGCCGAACGTTCCGGCCGATATTAAGGACGCGGTTTTCACCAAATTGCAGCCCGGACAGGTTTCCGAGCCGATACGAGCCGGTAACGCATTTTACATTTTGAAGCTCGAGAGCCGGACGAAGGAAACTTTCGATCAGGCGCGGCCCGAGATCGAGCAGAAGTTGCAGGCTGAAAAAAATCAGACTGTGATGAAGCAGGAAGTGGACAAGTATAAAGTTCAGGTGGAGGACACCGATTTCTTTGGCGCCTCTGCCCCAGCCAGGACACCTTCACTTGCGAATCCGTCGGGAACACCCTCCTCAGCGCCGCCTGCTCCGGCCAAGCCCGAAACTCAGAAATAGCTGCGGCGCACTCATGGCCGACGCCATCGGGAGGCTGCCGCTGCTGGTTGGTAGCCCTATTCGCATTCGTACGCTTCCCTCGCTATCGGCACATCGCGGGAAGCTGCTGAGCGGTGGCGCGGGGCGGGGAACTCCGGTGCACGCGGCGACTTTCATCCGCGAGCGCACTATTGTGCTGGAGACGGAATTGCTTCGCCGCCCGCCATCGCTGCGGCTCACTTTGGTTCACGAGTTGTTTCACTTTGTCTGGGCGCGCCTGGGGAATTCGCAGCGGCGCAGTTACTCGGATCTGCTGGCGCGCGAAGTGCGGCGGCGAGCACGGGCGGAGCTCGGCGAATCCTCAAGCGTGAAGAAGAACGGGCTCGTTTCGCCCGACGCCGTTTCTACACGGCAGTGGTCCGATTATGTATGCGAAAGCTTTTGCGATACCGCTGCGTGGCACTATAGCGGAATCCGGCGGCATCGCGAGTTTGGTCTTGCCCCGTCCTGGCGACGAGAGCGGCAACGCTGGTTCAGAGAAAATATCGATCCCGGCTGCCGCGTGTGATTTGCACTCGACGATACACTAGAGGTGAGGTGCTTTTTGAGAACCTGCGCTGCCATCGCCATAATTGGCCTCGTGCCCATGGTGTTGTCGTGCTCGAGCAAGGCGACGGAAAAGCCCGAAGCGCAGCCACAGGAGAAGACGGCATCGACAGGTCGAAACCCAGCGCCTGATTTTACCCTGCAAGATGCTAACGGGAATTCCGTTAAATTGTCGGATGCCCAAGGCAAGGTGGTATTGCTGAACTTCTGGGCAACCTGGTGTGGGCCCTGCCAGCTCGAGATTCCATGGTTTATTGCCTTCCAGCAGGAATACAAATCCAAAGGACTGGAAGTGATCGGCGTCGCTATGGACGAAGAAGGCTGGAAGGTTATCAAGCCTTACGTGAACGAGCACAAAATGAACTACCGTGTGGTGCTTGGAAACGATTCGGTAACCCAACTTTACGGCGGTGTGGATTCACTGCCGACAACCTTTATCATCGATCGCAGCGGCAAGATTGCTTACGTGCATGTGGGGCTTGCGGGGAGAGATGAGTATCGGAATGAGATTCAAACATTGCTCGGCATCAGGCCGGGCGGCGCGAACAGCGCTCATCTGCAGTTTCCTGCTGCCGTTCTCAAGCCCGGCGCAGCAAAATAAGCTGACGGTCGCTGCGCCAGAGCAGATCGTCATCAAGCGCGGGGCAACCGCGACAGCGAACGTAAAAGCGACCACGCTGCCCGGGTTTCACGTCAACAGCAATAAGCCGCGAGATGAGTACCTGATTCCGCTGAAGCTGACGTGGACGAGCGGACCCCTGCACATAACGACCATCAGCTATCCGGCTGGAAAGGACATGCAAATGGGTAAGGACACACTGAGCGTGTACACGGGCACGTTCGATATCAAAACCGAGTTGAGCGCACCGGCATCGGCCCCGAAGGGCGCCACCGAGATCGTTGGGAAATTGAGCTATCAGGCCTGCAATAACCAGATGTGTTTCCGTCCTGCGAGCGTCGCGGTTCGCGTTCCGGTAACCGTGCAATAGCCGCGTGCGGCGGTTGATCCTGCGGCCGGGCGGCATTGGAGACTGCATTCTCGCGCTTCCGGCGATGGAGCATCTGAAAGCCGATTACACCGAGGTGTGGATCTCGTCTCCTGTGGTCCCGCTGGTGCGCTTCGCGGATCGCGTTTGCGCTCTTTCTCAAACCGGGATCGATCTCGTCGGCATCGGTGATATTCCAGTGCTGCCACACTTGGCCGAGCGGCTGCGAAGTTTTGACTGCATTGTGAGCTGGTATGGGGCGAATCGCAGTGAATTCCGCAGCGCCTTACAGAGAATCGGACTTGAATGTAAGTTCCATTCGGCGCTGCCACCGCTCGATTATGCCGGACACGCCGCGGACTTTTTTGCTGCGCAGGTAGGTGCGGCAGCCGCACTTATTCCACGCATCGAAGTTGAAAAAAGCGCCCCGCGCGAGACGATCATCATCCATCCCTTCTCGGGCAGCGCGCGCAAGAATTGGCCGCTAGAGCGATATCGCGAAGTCGCGAGGCGGCTGCCGGTTCGGGTTGAGTGGTGCGCAGGACCGGAGGAAGAGTTAGCGGAAGCAACCCGGTTCGAAAATCTCGGCCATCTCGCGTCTTGGCTGACCGGAGCCAGACTGTACATCGGAAATGACTCGGGCATCACGCATCTGGCCGCAGCGGCAGGCGTGCCGGTAATCGCGCTGTTTGGCCCGAGTGCGCCCGGATTGTGGGCTCCGCGCGGGGATGTGACCGTTATGCAGTGGGGGCCATCCGGTGATCTTGCTGTGAACGAGATTCTGGGGGCAGCTCGGCGTGTACTTGAGCCGACTCTCCATCCGGCTTCCAGCGAACGATAGGCTTGCGCGCGGCCGTAACTTCGTCCACGCGCCTGGTGCGCGTCGAATGCGGCGCACTTCGCACCAGCTCCGGGTTCTCCTCGATCTCTTTCGCAATCGAGATCATGGCGCGGACAAACAGATCGAGCTCGTTCTTGCTTTCTGTTTCGGTCGGCTCAATCATCAAAGCGCCGCGGACGATTAAAGGAAAGCTGACGGTGTACGGGTGAAAACCGTAGTCGATCAGGCGCTTCGCAATGTCGCCGGTACGGACGCCTTTCTTGGCCTGACGATCGTCGCTGAATACGCACTCGTGCATGCTCGGCGCTTTATAGGCGATCTCGTAATACGGCTCGAGGAGGGCGCGAATATAGTTCGCGTTCATGAGCGCGTCCATGGTGGCGCGGCGCAGTCCATTGCCGCCATGCGCCATGATGTAGGCCAGCGCGCGAACCAGCACGCCGAAGTTGCCGAAGAAGGCGCGCACGCGTCCAATGGAATCGGGCAGATCGTAATTCCATTTCCACTGATCGCCAGTGCGCATCAGGCGCGGTCCGGGGAGAAACGGCGTCAGGACGTGTGCGACCGCAACCGCACCCGATCCGGGTCCGCCGCCGCCGTGCGGAGTGGAGAACGTTTTGTGCAGATTGAGATGCATTACGTCGACGCCAAGATCGCCGGGGCGCGCGATGCCAACCAGCGCGTTCATGTTCGCACCATCCATGTAGACCAGCGCGCCCTTATCGTGGAGCATGGCGCAGATCTTACGAATGTTTTCTTCGAAGACCCCGACGGTGTTGGGATTCGTAATCATGAGCGCGGCTATATCTTCTGTTACGGCACGCTCGAGCGCAGACAGATCGACCATACCGCGATCGTTCGACTTCACATTTTCGACCGAGTAGCCGACCATCGAGGCCGTGGCAGGATTGGTTCCGTGAGCCGAATCGGGAACGAGAATCTTCTTGCGTGCGCCACCGCGTTTTTCGAGCAGCGCGCGGATCATGAGAATGCCAGTGAACTCGCCGTGTGCTCCCGCAGCCGGCTGTAGCGTGACCGCGTCCATGCCGGTGATCGCGGCCAGAGCTTTCTCGAGGGCGGCAACTACTTCAAGGCAGCCTTGCGAGAGCTCGTCGGGCGCATAGGGATGAGCCCAGGCGAGACCCTCAGTCCGCGCGACCAGTTCGTTGACGCGCGGGTTGTACTTCATGGTGCACGAGCCGAGCGGATACAAACCCAAATCAATGGCGTAGTTCCAGGTGGACAAGCGAGTGAAGTGGCGGATCACGTCCACTTCGCTGACTTCGGGGAAGTCTTCAATCTGATCGCGCACGTTGGCCGCACCGAGCGCCGCGACGGGATCGATCTGCGGGACATCGAGTTCGGGCAGTTGGTAGCCGCGCTTGCCGGGAGAACTACGTTCAAAGAGCAGCGGCTCATCCTGAACGATGTGGGGCAAAACCTTTTCGATCATTGCCTGGCTCCGTGGAATGCTGCGGCGACCTTATCCATGTCGGATCGCGTGTTCATTTCGGTGGCGCAGAGCAGCATACAGCCTTTCAGTTCGGGATAGAAACGTTCCAGCGACAGCCCTCCGACGATCCCTTGTTCCAGCAGCGAAGCATTGAGCTGCTCCGGTGTACGGCCATTGGTGTGGACGACGAATTCGTTGAAGAACGGCGCCTGAAACCGCAGCGGCAGCTGGGTTGCGAGATAGTGAGCTTTCGACAAGTTCTGTTCTGCGAGCTCGCGCAGACCCTGCTTTCCGTAGACGGCCATAAAGACGGTCGCCATGAGGGCGAGCAGCGCCTGGTTGGTGCAGATGTTAGACGTAGCTTTCTCGCGCCGGATGTGCTGCTCGCGCGTAGCAAGCGTGAGGCAGAAGGCGCGCCGCCCGGTGGCGTCGGTGGTTTGGCCTACAAGCCGGCCGGGCATCTGCCGTATGTGCTGTTCTTTGGCGGCGATGATGCCGACGTAAGGCCCGCCATAGCTGGGCGAGATGGCAAAGCTTTGGAGCTCGCCGACCACGATGTCGGCCTGCCGGGGTGGCTCAATTAGCCCGAGCGCAACTGCTTCGGTGAACACCACAATCAGCAGAGCGCCCTTACCGGCAGCGATGCTTTTCAGCTCGGATACCTGCTCGAGAGTGCCGAAGAAATTAGGACTCTGAACAATCACCGCAGCGACATCGTCGCCGATTTTGCTCTTCAGATCGTCGAGATTAACGCGGCCATCGTTCTTATATGCGAACTCTTCAACCGGAATGCCCTGATGGGTGGTGTAGGTGTGCAGCACCTCGCGGTACTCGGGATGAACGCTGCGCGCGACGAGGATCTTGTCGCGGCGGGTGATGCGCACCGCCATCATGGCAGCTTCGGGTACCGCCGAAGAGCCGTCATACATCGAGGCGTTCGCCACCTCCATGCCGGTGAGCTGGCAGACCATGGTCTGAAATTCGAAGATGCTGGTCAGGGTGCCTTGCGAAATTTCCGCCTGGTATGGCGTGTAAGAGGTGAGAAACTCGCCGCGAGAGACTACCGTATCCACCATGACTGGCCGGTAGTGGCGATACACGCCCGCTCCGAGAAAGCTCGGCAGCGCGCCGGCGTTGGCAGCCCCAAGCTGTTTGAAGTAGTCGACGATTTCGTATTCGCTTTTGCCGTCGGCGATGGCGAGATTGCCGCGGAAGCGTACGTCGCCCGGAAGGTACGACACCAGTTCTTCTTCCGATTGCAAGCCGATGGCAGCAAGCATTTCGCGGCGCTCGGAATCTGATTTCGGTAAATAGCGCAACTAATTGTTTCCTATGCGATCGCTATTCGGCTCCGACATAGCTTTGATAATCGGCCGCGGTAATGAGATCGTTCATCTCCTCGGGAGCCGTTAGCTTCAGCTTTGCCAGCCAGGCTTCGCCGTGGGGATCTTCGTTTAGTTTCTCGGGACTTTTTGCAAGAATGTCATTCACTGCAATGACCTCGCCCGAGACGGGCGCGTAGATGTCCGATACTGCTTTAACCGATTCGACAGAACCCAGCGTGTCACCCTTCTTAAGAACGGCGCCGATTTTCGGCAACTCTACGAATACGATGTCGCCCAGCTCATGCTGCGCGTGCTCGGTGATTCCAACCGTGCCCGAGCCACCGTCGGCGTGAACCCACTCGTGTTCTTTGGTGTAGCGGTAAGTCTCCGGATAGCTCATGCTTTTGGTTTCCTGTAAAAAGGTGTGGGCACAGTTACGGCCTCCACCGGCGCGTTCCGAATCAGGATCTGAACGTTTTGGCCCGGATCCGCTTTAGCGACGGGCAAGTAACAGAGGCCGATGTTTTTGCCCAGCGTGGGAGACGGGCCGCCGCTGGTGACCCAACCCGCAGGCTCCCCACCAATCCAGACTTCGTAGCCGTCGCGTGCGATGCCACGGTCTTTCATCTCAAAGCCGGCCAGCTTCCGTGTAAGCCCATGTTGCGCGAGCTTCTCGACTGCGCCGCGTCCGATGAAGTTGCCTTTGTCGAGCTTGACGATCCAGCCGAGGTCCGCTTCCAGCGGATTTGTCGATGCAGTGATCTCATGGCCGTAAAGGGCCATCTTGGCTTCGAGGCGCAAGGTATTGCGCGCGCCCAGGCCGCACGGCTTGATACCGAATTCTTCTCCAGCTTCTAGCAGATCCTGCCAGAGGCGCGGCGCAGTATCGGGCGGGACGTAGATTTCGAAGCCGTCCTCCCCGGTGTAGCCGGTATGTGCAATGCGCGCCGGGACACCGCTGACTTCGCCGTCAGTGAACCAATAGTATTTGATGCCGCTTAGATTTGTCTTCGTCAGCTTTTGCAATGTGGGGAGAGCCCTGGGACCCTGAATCGCGATCTGCGCATAACGGTCGCTGACGAAATCGACTTGAGCGTCGAAGCGACTATGAGCGCGAATGTGCTCGAAATCTTTCTCCTGATTCGAGGCGTTCACACATAGAAAGAAGCGGTCATCGGCAACTTTGTGGACCAGAATGTCGTCGACAAATCCGCCGTGCTCGTAGAGCAGCGCCGAATAATGCGCCTGACCCGTTTTCAGCTTGCCGGCGTTGTTGGTGGAAACAAAGTCGATGAGCTGCTGGGCCTCTGGGCCATGCACCTCGATTTCGCCCATGTGACTCACGTCGAATAGTCCGACTCCAATGCGAACTGCGTTGTGCTCCTCGATGATGCTCGAGTATTGGACCGGCATTTCCCAACCGCCGAAATCGACCATGCGGGCTTTCAGCGCGGAGTGTGTTTCAAAGAGCGGAGTTCTCTTGAGGTCAGGAGCGGCGCTCATGCGGCAGGAAAATCCAGCGTAGCACGCAGCTTGGCCGGTTCTGGGCCGAGGCGGAAACTGTTGCGGAGCGCGCGGTCCTTGGGGATCCACACACCGCGATTGCGCATAACCCAGTTCGCGCGATAAATATAATTGCTTAGACTTAAGGCTCCTCCATGTGGCGCCGAAGATCAGCCGTCCTCGCCCTAATTATGATTAGCGCGTCCAGCTTGGGAGCAAGCCAGGCTGCGAATGCGACCTTTAGATCTACCGCCGCGATCAGCGATGACGTGATGATCGCGCTTCTGCGGGAGAGCCACGACCTTGACCAACAGTTCACATTATCTATCCGCCTGAATTTACTTAGCCATCAGGCGAGACTCATTTCGATGGCGCCTGGGACTGCCGCCACGGAGCTCGCCCTGGAGTGGGCGAATGAGCTGTTCGGTTTGGCCGCTCAGGCAAAGGAACCGCAACGATCTCGTGTACGGGGCTCGGCGCTCGACATCATCGCCCGTCTGCATCCCGACCGTGCATTGGATGTCCTGGGAACAGCGGAGTTCGACGACTCAACGGTGCCGTCGCCAAAATTGCAGCTGGCGCGGCGTGTATTTGCGTCGGTCGCGACTGCCGGGGGAATAAATGTCTTACCGTTGCTGCAACAGCAGGCGGAACGTATGGCTGCACAAGGAGAATACCCGTACGCCGCCTTGGCGGACGCCGCTAATGATGCTGTGGCCAATGAATGGCGTAGCAACGCCCCGCATGCGGCTGAAGTCTTGCGATCTGTTTTTGAGCCGTCATTCGAACGTTTTCGCCAGGGGTCTCCGAACTTCCCAAACGATTACGAGTTTGGCGAGATGCTCAGAGTACTCGCGGGCGGCCTCCCTTTCGAGCTGATTCAGCCCGCGCTAAGAGTTTGGGTCAAGAACTTACTCGCCGCAGATACGAGTAAATACCATTACCAGGCTCACCTGCTTAGCCAGGATGGCGACGATTTTCATACCGATAACTCAGCAGACGCTGCGATCATGTGGTTCGGTGAGCTCATCAACCGGGATTCCGAACTGGTTGCGGAATTGGAAGCCAGCAGGCCGGAGTTGACGGCGGCGCTCGAATGCTACCGGAGGGACCAGTGTCACAGCGCGTCCTTCGGATACACGCACCAGCGCCCCACGCGAGATGTTACGGACCCGAATGAGGAAGCGCGAGCCGCCGCAGTTCGCCAGTCGTACACCAACTCCGATCGCGCGGTTAATACGGTAGAAAGCCTCGCCGATGATGAAAAACGAGTAGACACTGCACTCGATGTGGCACGCAACATTGCCGGGGCCCATCCTGAACAGGCTACTCACTTGATCAATGAGAGTCGGCACTCAGATGCTGGGCAGGACAATCAGAAACAGCTCAACATAATTTCGGCGCAAATCACAGTAGCTGCCGCTCGAAATCAGCAAGAAGAACTGCGGCAGCTGTTGCAACACGGATTTGAAGCGGCGGCTTCACTCGTCGAGCAGTCGACGACGAGCAGCGCCCCTTCGATACCAGGTTTGGCGCCAATGATTCAGATTGGAATTCAGAACGACCCCGATCTGACGGTGAATTTCCTTAACGGCTTGCCGCCAACACGCCTGAAAGCTGAGCTTCTCCTCGGTGCTGTAGAGGCTTTGCAAATGCCCGTCAAACTGCCGATCGGTTCCGCAGAGCACGCGCCCAAGCCGCTGCCGAGGAATTGACAAGTGACGCGGGAGTTTACTCGGCTCGAGAGCCTTATCCGCGGCCTGCGGTCCGGCTTTCGAAGCGTCCGAACAGCGCCCCCATTTGCTCTGGTCGTAATCTTGACTTTGGCGCTGGGCATCGGCGCCGTCAGCGCGATCTTCAGTGTTCTTTATGAAGTGCTGCTGCGGCCTCCGCCGTATCCGAATGGAGAGCGCCTGGCCGAAGTGTGGGAATCCTACTCGGGGCAGCAGCTTCCGGTGAGCTGGATCAATTTCCAGAATTGGCGCGCCGCGAATCGCAGTTTCGAGGAGATGGCCGGCTTCGAAAATGCGGATCTGACGTCAACAGGACACGGCGATGCCAGGCTGATGCACGCCGGCGTGGTGACCGCGGCCTTCTTTCGACTGACCGGCTGGCGGGCAACGCAAGGTCGTCTGTTCAGCGAGGATGACGATCGTCCGGGCGCCGTTCCAGTTGTGGTTGTCACGAGTGAATTCTGCGCCAGGATCTTGAACGGCGATGTGCACGCTGTTGGCAGGATGCTGACGCTGAATGGAAGGGCGTATCAGATCATCGGCATTCTTCCTCCGGCACTGCGATTCTTCACGCGGCCAGTGGATTTTTATTTACCCGCGGGTCCGCGGGACGGTGCAACCATCGATCGCGCGGAGCACGGCTCCATGGTTGTCTTCGGTCTGCTAAAGCCAGGAGTGACGCTGGCAGCGGCGAGGGCCGATCTGGACGGAATCATGCGCCGGCTTGCGGTCAGCGACCCCGGACCGGAAGCTGCGCATCGGACTTCGCTGGCTTGGTTCCGGGACTTCGGAACTAAGGAGATTCGCCCACCTCTGCTGATGTTGCTGGCAGCGGTGGTGTTGGTGCTGCTCACTGCGTGTGCGAATGTCGCCACCCTGACGTTGCTGCGGAGCGCGAGAAGAGTTCGCGAGACGGCAATCCGCATTGCGATCGGAGCAGGGCGGCAGCGGCTGTCAATGGAGCTCTTTGGCGAACACCTGGCATTTGCAGTGCTGGGTGGCGCTGTAGCGCTAGTACTTGCCGGTTTATCCTTGCGGATTCTGGTGTTCGCAGGCCCACCCGATATTCCAAGGTTGTGGGACGTCGGGATTAATGTGCCTGTTCTGCTGTTCACGGCGGTGATCACACTGGCGACCACGCTGGTTGCGGGGCTTGCGCCAATGTCGAGTGCCGGGCGCGTCGATCTGACCGCCGCGCTCAAGGGCGGTTCGCCCGCAACCGGGAGCAGTCGGCGAGGATATCGGTCCCGCGACGTATTTGTCGCTGCGCAGATTGCTATCGGTCTGGTGCTGTCATTCGCCTGTGGAATTCTGCTGCGTAGTTTGATTCTGGCCGAGAATGCCGACCCGGGATTTAACGCCCGGAGTGTGTTAGCGCTGGAGCTGCAGTTACCGCCATCGCGCTATCAGGCCGGTAGCGCTGTACGCCAGTTCTACTCCCGCATCGTAAAACGCCTGCGAGCTGAACCCGGCGTGGTGTCTGTCGGATTGGTGGATTGTCCGCCCTCGACTGGAGGATGCGCCAGGGGCTGGTATTCGATCACCGGGATGCCGCCGCCGCCCCGGAATGACGTTCCACTCACGTTATTGACAGCGGTGGATCCCACATACTTTGAGACCATGCGGATGCGTCTTCTTGCGGGGCGGAATATCCAGGAAACGGATGGCGAGGGCCGCCCTGCAGTGGCTATTGTCAACCAGAAGCTGGCACGCCGTTGGTGGCCGCAAGCGCCGCGGATGGCAGTCGGCCACGCCTTAAAATTGGGGGGGCCGTATTTGGACGGCCCAACCATTGAAATTGTCGGTGTGGTGAGTGATGCGAAGCAGGCGAGCCTGGATGCGGAACCGCAAGCGGAGTTTTACCTTCCGTTCGCTCAGAGGCCGTCGCCAGCCATGGTGGTGATGATCCGGACGAACGGAAATCCTCGCCTGCTGGTCCCGACGGTGCGCCGGGATGTGCAACGGACCGATGCCGATGTGCCGATTCAGTCGCTACGGCCTTTTGAAGAGTGGATGCAGGACACCTTGGCACGGCGGCGGTTCAGCACGCTGGTGCTGACAGTGTTCGCGGCGGTTTCCTTTCTGCTCGCCTCGGTAGGAGTTTACGGCGTCCTAAATCATTGGATCGGGACCAGTCAGAAACAGATCGCAATCCGAGTTGCGCTCGGCGCGCAGCGATTGCAGATCTTGCGTTGGGCGGGTTGGCGGGTCACCCGGCTGCTTGGGTTCGGCATCGCCGTGGGAGTTTTCGGCTGTGCGATGGTTTCCCGGTGGCTGGAAAGGCTCGTGTTTGGCGTGTCGGCGCACAGTCCGCAGATGTTACTGATGGCAATTGCGGCGGTGATTGCGGTCGCTGCTTTGGCCGCCGGTGGTCCCTTGTGGCGTGCCGTGCGCATTGATCCGGCCGATCCTCTGCGCGATAACTGACGGCACGCATTTTCTGTAAAGGCGCGGATTTTCCTGAGAGTTACGGGGGGGTAAGGCTCACTTTCAGGGTATGAATCCCGCCGTTGTCCTGTTGGCGAACCACTCGTTCCCATTCAGCCTCTATGATTTTCATCTGAACGGTGTCTCGCCGCGTGAACTCGCGGATGCATACCAGCTCCCGCTCGCCTGGGTGGAGGAACGCCTGGAAGCGGTTCGGCTTTGTCTGAAGTACCAGGTACACGTATCTGTGGCGGCACCGAATCAACCGGAGCCACCCCCCGAGCCGACAGCCCCGAAGAAGAAGCGAAGCCGCCCGATGCCAGTGGAAAGCTTCGCGCAGCGCAGCCCCGCCTGTCGAATGATTGTTCGCAGCGCCTCCCCGAATCGACGCACCCAAACTCAATCGCGCTTAGCAGCCTGACGGCTGCAGCCACGAACAGGCTTATACGGTAGACGCCGAACGCGTCGAATAAGCAGCCCCACTCTCGCCGGTAATCCTTCGATAAGCATCGAGTGCCGTCGGCGAAAGAAGTTTCCAGACCTTTTCCGCAGTGGCCTTTTCTTCGGATTGGATCTGCCGCGCGAGGTTCGCCGTCTGAGTGTCGCCCGCGGCATCGGCGATTGCGGCGAGCGATTCGTACATAGCGCATTCGCTGTTTTCGACCGCAAACGCCATCATCAGATTTTGTGTGGTCCGTTCCTCCTTCTCATGCCCTATCTGGGCCGCTTTCGGACTCAGGTTGAAGATATGCGCAAGGATACTTTTCGCCGTTGACGTACTTCCTCCGAGTGCTTCCAGGCGAGCCGTTAAGCGCTCATACTGAGTGCGCGTTTCCAGCGCATGTTGATGAAATGCGGACTTGACAGTCTCGTTGTCTCCTTCTTTCGCAAAGCCCTGCAGCTGGGTTTCAAAGCTCTTTTCAGCCGCGATTGCGTCTTCTAAATACCTTTTGATCACGTCGTTACTGGTTTCTGCCATAAGACTCCTTACTCTTGGACAACCACACACCAGGGCGGTTTCAAATCACGCTCTTGCGCTGGCAGTTCTATCAGTGCGGGGTTAGTGCGTAGCTAGGGGCTCGCCGGTGGCAACCACGCTCAGAGGCAGCTGAATTTCGACCAGCAGGCCCGGCGACGCGTTGCGGGCGCGAATGCTGCCGTCGTGCACGGCGATGGCCCGCTGTGCTATCGAAAGTCCCAGCCCGACACCTCCGCCGTCCTGGCGGTTGCGGTCAGCTTCCACGCGATAGAACGGCTCGAACAGATGCGTCAGACTGTGCTCCGGAACGCCGCTGCCGAAGTCGCGTATTGAGATAACGGCTTTACCTTCATTCTGCTGGACACTCGCCTCCACGCTCGCGCCCGGCGGCGTGTAGCGAATAGCATTGCGGAAGACATTCTCCACGGCACGCCGGAGCAATTCGCGATCGCCCCGGACCGAGACGTCCTCTACGCACTTCAGCTCCAGCGTGCGCTGCTGTGCGTGCGCTTCCATAGAATTATCTTCCAAGACATCGCGCACCAGCTCACATAGAGAAATATCCTCGTAGTTGCGCGTCTGAGGATCGCTCTCGGCGCGGGTAACCTGCAGAAGTTCGGAAACGAGTTCCGCCAGCCGCTTCAGCTCCTTATCGATGCGGTTGAAAGCCCTCCCGCGATCGGCACTGGTGCGTGCAAGCTCGACGGCGAACTGCAAGCGCGCAAGCGGCGAACGCAGCTCGTGAGAAACGTCCTGCAGCAAGCGCCGTTCGGCCGTGAGCAGGGTCTCGGTACGGTCGGCCATGACATTGAAGGCGGCGGCGAGTTTGCCGAATTCATCCTTACGGCGGGTCGAAGCGCGCACTGCTAGATCGCCGCGCCCGAAGCGTTCCACGGTCTGCTCGAGTTTTCGCAGCGGTGACGCCAGGTGAATGGCAAGTACATACGAGAACGCGAGTGAGGCGGCGATGATCCAGAGGTAATGCGGAATCGGACTTGGCGGGCCGGGAGGAAGCACGGCATCAATTAATAGCCGGTATTTGCGGTCCTGCGAGGGCCACGCAATGGTGAGGCGCTCTCTGGCTTCGCGCCAGCGGCGGGCCGGCAGTAAATGCCGCAACTGGTCGCTGTGATCGATGCCGGTGGAAACGTCAATTCCGTGTTCATCCAACAGCGTGTAATTGCCGGGAAAAGAGTTCCGCAAACGTGTGAAATAGGCTTGAAGCGCTGTGGTTCCGCCGGTCTCATAGGCGTACCGAGCCTCGTCCAGTTGGAGACTGATAGAACGTGAGAAGAAGTCCCGATGCTCGGGTGCGAAGCGGCGTAAGCGCCCGCTGATCTCAGATCCGGCGACGCAGACGATCACTGTGATGCAGAACCAGAGCAGGATCTTGATAAAGATGGAAGACTTCATGAGTTACCGGCCTCCCGGGCGGGCTCGCCGCCGGCAGCGAACAGATAGCCGACGCCGCGCACAGTGCGGATCAGTGCGCGGCCATGTTCCAGCTTCTTCCTTAAATGGCTGACGTGTACGTCGAGCGCTCGTTCCAGAGGATTGGCCTGCCGGTTGTAAAGAAACCTTGCGAGGTCGTCGCGAGAAACTACCTGGCCGGCAGATCTGACCAGGCGCTCGAGGATGTCGTACTCGATGGACGTGACTTCAACCGGCGTGCCGTCGCAAAAGACTTCACGCGTTCCCGGATTGAGCCTGACACCGCTTGCCTCGATGGATTCCGGTTTCAGGCTGGACCCACGGCCGACGCGGCGCAAGACCGCCTGAATGCGCGCCAACAGCTCATCCGGGCTGAACGGCTTGGCCAGATAATCATCGGCGCCAGTGTTGAGCCCCGTGACGCGGTCGCCCGGCTCGGTTCGTGCAGTGAGCATGATTACCGGTACGGCGCTGCGGCGCCGGATCTGGCGCAGCACTTCAAATCCGTCTAGGCGCGGCATCATCACGTCCAGCAGCACAAGATCGAAGTTGCCTTCGAGTGCCCGATTCAGGCCTTCTTCGCCGTTCCGGGCGTAAGCCAACTCGATCCCTCCCGGCCCACGCGTGGCGAAGAACTCCTGCATAAGAGCAGCCAGCTCGATGTCGTCGTCGATCAACAGCAGCGAAATTTCGCTCAAACCGAGACTATAGCGCGAGTTTGCCTTCGAAGGTCATCGAGGAAAGCTCGAATTTTCGGGCGAGGCGCACTGCGCCAAAGGCCAGCCGGAACTCCGCGTACTGGTCGGCCGTACTAATTGTTTCGGATTTGGGGAAATGAAAGAAGTACACGTCGGCATCGCCGATGCGCCGGTAGTCGGAGCGCGTGCAGGCGAGGGACCTGCGGCCGTTGACCCGTAGCGCCGCTTGCGAGGACAGCTTAGTCACGTCCGAATTGCCCGGTGGTGGCAATCCGACCACTGCCATTACGTAGTCTTCGCGCTCCGTGCGGGCGCGCTGGATTTGCTCGGCCGTGAGCGCGTTTTCTTTGGCGCGAAGTTTGCTGACGGCGAGGCGAACCGGAGTGCTGCTGGCCCAAATTATAGTGACCACGTGCGCGGGTTCGGGAGCCCCCGGATTAAGTTCCGACCCCGAGAGCGCCGGCGCGGTCGCATGGGTAGATGTTTGAGTTCCGGGCGCCGGATTGGGGCTGGTTGCCGGAGAACTCATATTGGTTCCGGTTGTGCTGTTGGACGGATTGCCAAGTGAAGCTGCGGGCGCGGAGGCCAGATTCTGGCCGTTCTCGATGATGGTGACCGAGGGCCGGCCGTTTGCGTCAGCCGGGACCGGTTTTGCCCAGGGCGAATCGGCGAGGATGCGCCGGGCGTCGTTGACGGTCCACTCCTGAAAATCCTTCACCTGCCAATGGCTGGCGGCCCCCAGCGCCACGCCGGCCATGAGATTCACCGCAAGTAGAGACACGATTCGCGCGCGCATTCTACAAAGTAAGACCAAGTACATCGAGAAACGGTGACACGCCGGTGCGCACGTTTGCCTAGAGCGAGCATCATTTGCCGAGTTTGGACTGCACGGCAAGCAACACCTGATGCGCTTCGGAGCCGGCTTGCTTTGCGCCTGGCGAAACGGCGTTCTTCGCCAGCAGCATGTCGGCGATTTGGGCGTGTGGCAAAGCCTCCCGGTAGCGGCCTTGTCCCGCCAGCGCTCGCGCCCACAGGAGGTGAGAAGCGCCGAAGCGCCGGTCCGTCGCGGCTACTTTGCCTGTCTGCACCTCCACCATTTCCCGCGCATCCTGCTCCGCCTGCGCGTAGTGTCCGGTTTCGACTTCCGCCAGCGATAGGAAATTGAGAGGCTCGGCCAGATCCGGACTCGAGCCCAACAGCTTTCTCCAAACAGGCATGGCACTCTGCATCATCGTCAGCGCCTCGTGTGCCCGGCCTGTATTAACCAGTGCGCCGGCCAGATATTCCTGTTCGATCAGCGCTCCACGGCTCTGAGGGCCGGAACATGTTGTGTAGCCGTCATACGCCTTGCGATATAGCGGAAGACTTGCCTGAACATCACCGCTCATCTGCCTGATCCATGCGAGGTCCCCATAAATCTCCGATTGCTCGCAAAGCGCTGCGGGATCCGGCCCGTAAACCTCCAGGGTTTGCCGGAATGCATCTTCGGCTTCCCGCAAACGTCCGCGCAGTTCCAGGTCGGCGCCCAGATTGTAAAGAGCATCCGCGGTCTCGCGCGGGGATAGATTG
The DNA here is from genome assembly GCA_963842195.1 of uncultured Acidobacteriaceae bacterium. Classification (GTDB taxonomy): domain Bacteria; phylum Acidobacteriota; class Terriglobia; order Bryobacterales; family Bryobacteraceae; genus Bog-105. Next base: position 207,635 of record CAWJFN010000007.1, on the reverse strand, counting down.
TTGCTGCGGGATTCTCTGACGGCATCCTCAAGCAGGCGCACATTCTCATCCGAGCGAAAGCCGTTATTGTCCCGGTTCCAGGCGTAATAGATCTCGCTCCAGACACGAACAGCGGGCGGCACTCCAGGTCGGCGCGACAGCTCCAGCGCCTGGGCGGTTAATGTCGTACCCATTTCCATGTGGCCCTGCAGATAGGCGATATTTCCAGAGAATGCCTCCGATTCCGCCTGTGCCGCTATGTCTCCGGCCGCCCTGGCTTTTTCACTGACTTGCGTGAAAACTTTCTGGGCCGCATCCAGATCTCCGTTTTCATACATCGATTCAGCCAGCCCCAGTTCAGCTTGGCGTAAATCGCTTGGGTTCTTGATATAGTCCGGCAGCATTCTTGCGCCAAGCGCCAGAAATTCGGGGATTGTAGCAGCAGGCTTGCCGGTATAGTTCGAGTTCGCCAGCTTGAAGAGCCGGTAGAGGAACGTTTGCATTTGCATCGCCCGCCGGCCTTCTCTAAGGGCCTGCGCCTGACGCCACTCGGCATAGCCCAGGCTTGCAATGAGGGCGATGGTCACCAGCCCCGTCACGGCGACGCTTCCGCGATTCCGCCGCACGAATTTGCCGACGCGGTAGAGGGTAGTTTGTGGACGCGCTAAAACAGCTCGGCCGTTGAGATACCGCTGAAGGTCATCCGCCAACGCATCCACAGAAACGTAGCGGTCTTTGGCTCTGGGGCGAAGACACTTGGCAGTAATCGTCTCCAGATCGCCCGTCAGGAGTTGCCGTAGACGAGCCGCGGACAAACCGCGCGTCCCGGCGGCTTCCTCCGTGACCGCATCAGACAACCGATCCGGCTCCGCTTCGCTCAACGCGCGTTCGAACAGGATAGCCGACGTTCTACCCCCGCCGAGCTGCCCTGCCAGAAGGTCGAAAAGGATGGCACCCAACGAATAAATGTCGCAGGCGGTGGTTACCGGCTCGTTTCGCAACTGCTCGGGACTCGCATATGCCGGCGTTGCGAGAACGGTGGTGGTCAGCAAAGTCTCGGGTTGAATCAATTTCGAAGTACCGAAATCGAGCAGCTTAACCGCCCCATCCGCATTGACCAGAATATTCGAGGGTTTCAGGTCGAGATGAACAACCAGATTCCGGTGGGCATACGCGACCGCATCGCAGATCTGAAGAAAAAGCTCGATCCTTTCACGTATCCCGAGTCGGCGCTTGTCGCAAAACGCATCCAGGTGCTCGCCATCCACGTACTCCATAACCAGGTACGGCTGGCCTGTGTCAGTTACCCCGGCGTCCAGCATGCGCGTAACATTTGGGTGATCAAGCGAAGCTAGTATGTGTTGCTCGCGATGAAATCGCTCCACAAACGACGCTCCCGCCGCATGCGGGGCGAGAACTTTCAGCGCCACGCGATGGGGAGTACCAGCCAGAATGCGCTCGGCCAGATATACGGACCCAATCCCGCCGGCGCCGATAAGCCGAATCAGGGAATACGCGCCGGCTTTGCCCGAGAAAGGATCAGCGCTCGGAGCATGCCCGCTCGGCAAGCTTGCCCCGTGAATCATGATCATTACGCGCTGCCTCAGGCCCGGGTCAGGGCACTGCTCGCTCAGAATTCGTTCCCGATCGGACTCGGAAGCCGTCTCCACCAGATGGAACAGCGTCTGCAACCGTTCCCAATCGTCTATGTCTTGCTGCATGTATTCACAGCCGGGTTGGCGTCGAATGCGGGGAAAATGCCTCAGGCTTTCGAATGATGGAGTCGTTCATACATCCAGCCACGTACGAACTTCAATTCACGATCCACGGTAGCTTTCGAAAGGTTCAGCAGGACGGCAGTTTCCTCCGCCGAAAAGCCGAGAAAGAAACGCAGCTCCACCATGCGGCATTTTCGCGCGTCCAGCTCATTCAGCTCTTCCAAAACGCGGTCTAGATCCATCAGCTCAACCGAGCCGCCACCCACCCATGCCAGTTTTTCTTCCAACGGAACGGACAGACCGGCGTCCCGCTTTTGCCTCTTCTCCGCGCGCGCGTGGTCCATCAGAACCCGACGCATCAAGCGTGCAGACAGGCTGTAAAAATGCTCGCGGTCTTCAAAGCGCAAACTCCGTTGGCGAATCAGCTTCAGAAACAGTTCGTTTACAACGACGGTCGGCTGTAGCAGATTTTCCGGAGATTCGCCCCGGAAAAGCGCACCCGCAATCTGCCTCAGGTGCGGATAAACCAAATCGAACAAGCGCTCGATCGCGTCGGGCCGTCCGTCCGTCCATTCTCGAAGAAGCTCAGTGACCTCACCTGCCTGACTCAACCGAGCGAATCCTTTCCGGGGAAAGTATTTGCCATAGAAAGGAGCGGGTTAGAACATGCGCACCACTGTTTTTAGGTTTCCTTCATGTTAACGCAAAATTGCGATGAGTCATCTTGCCGGCGATTGTCGCGTACAAGGCCGAAACAAGTCCGATCTCCATTCTTCTGTGAGGCTTTATGATGTTAAACCCTTCCCATGCGGCGGCATTGATCCCCGTTCTGCTCTTTTCATTCGCTCAGCTCACGACAGCACAAGCTTTCACGACTGTTCCCATCGTTGATCCGGCTTACGGCATCAAGGCGTTCAATATCACCATTCCTGCTGGTTGGAAACTGGAGGGCACGGTTATGCCCGGCCCGGAATGCAGCCCGATTCCTTATCCGGTTTTTCGAGCCTATTCGCCCGACGGCCTATCGGAGATGCGGTTAATGCCCACATTCAATTGGACGTTCCACCCCAATCTGCGCGGTTTTCGTGCGCCCAACGGCTGCCTCAACATCGGAGGCACGCTGAGCGCAGAGGAATTCCTGAAGCGTTATCAGGCGCTGGTGGCCACCTCCGGTATGCACGTGGTCGGACCGGTGCCGATAGCACCCACCTACCAGCGGCGCGTCGACGCCGTGGCGCAGAATATGAGCCGCATCGGTCCCGGAATCCATGCCACGGCGGATGCCGCAGCCATTCGGGTGGAGACACGGAACGGATCTTTTGTAATCGAACAGCGCTTGCGCGTCTATGTTGAATGCCGTGTCAGCGATCGCACCGGCTTGGGCGCGGGAGGCGGTTGCTCGGCCCATTTGGACGTTCTGCGCGCTCCTAAAGGCAAACTCGATGCTCTTGCCGAGCTTGTCGACAGCCACGATCTGGTCAGGACACCACATGAGGATGCCTGGCTGATGCAGGTTCAGCAAACCCTCGCCGCCGACGGTCGGCGTCGCATGATTCAGTTGACACGGCAGGAACAAGCCAGTGCAGCCATGCTGAAAAAACAATCCGATGATTTTATGGCGGCATCGCAGCGCAATCATGAGGCGTTTATGGCGCAGCAAGAGTCGTCCTTCCACAGTTCCATGAACGCCGCCGGCGCGGCCACGAATGCTCGCACCACCGCCGCCTCTGATTGGGTCGACTATGCGCTCGATCAGCAGACCGTCACCGGTTCCGGCGGCACCGTAAAGGTATCCAGCTCGTATTCACACACCTGGTCTAACGGCATGAACGAGTGGTATCAGACCAACAATTCGAACGCGAATCCGAACGGCGTTCTTTACGGCAACTGGACGGAAGACACAAAGGTGCACGGCAACGGCCAGTCCTACTGACCTAATGCGCGGGCCAATTAACTTTTAGCGGCAAGGAGGCAGAAATGTTCGAGCTTGTAAAGATCATCTGGGATGTATTCGTAATTCGCGACGCCACGCGCCGGGGACAAATGAACTGGCGCATCTGGGCCGTTGCTATCGGTTTCGTGCTGTTCCTGTACGGCACCGGATTACCAGCCGTAATGCTTTACCAAAAGAATCCGCAATACAAGCCGGTTTTCATTGCCGCCATGGTTGCAGATGGACTTGCTTTCGTCGCCTTCCTGATTTGGGGTTGGCGACGCTACGCCCGTCAATCTTCAGCGGGCAAACGCTCGTAGGACGCCGCGATTCGGCATCGCCTCTCTGGGCGTCCCGACAGTGCGAACATGGGAGCTATTCATGTTCGTCAGAAACGCGCGCAAAATCGCCACGCTTTGGAGCCAGCCGCCCGACCGCGCCACGCATTTATTGATCGAGCAGCGGCGCGCACCCCTGCCCTCTGCTCTCGGAAAGCTCACCGCGCTCGGCATTGTCTTCCTGACCTCGGCCGCACAGATCTTCGGGCAAGCGTCAGGAGTCGATCACCTGCTGCAAGATTTGGACAAGGTCCGGTCGTTTGCGGACCCTTCCATCTCACCCAGCGGCCGCTGGGTTACCTGGACCGTCAACTTGAACGACGAGGGCGGCGCAAACGAGCTTTATTTGTTGGATCGGACCGCTGCCGGAGCCGAGCCTCACCAAATTTCTGTGCCCGGCGGCAGCGCATCCTCGCGGAGCCGATCGGCGGCATGGTCACCCGATAGCACACAGCTTGCGTTCTTATCGAATGCCGGGTCGGGATCGCAGGATCAGGTCTTCGTGCTAACGGTTCCCGGCGGCGAAGTTCGCAAAGTAACCAGCATCGAGGGATACGTAACGGACCTGCGCTGGTCGCCCGACGGTAAGCAGCTCTCGTTTTTGTTCGCGGAAGGCGGAGGCGGTAGTGGTCCCCTCGAGGCTGGGCCGGCGCAGCTCGGCGAGATCGGTCAGAGTATGCACAACCAACGCCTGACGATTGTAAATGCGAGCGGTGAAGCTCTTCGCCAGCTTTCTCCGGCGGATCTCAACATTTATGAATACGATTGGTCTCGCGATGGCAGGCAATTTGCCGCCATAGCAGCGCCTGGACCCGCGGATAACAATTGGTGGATCGCAAAGCTCTATAGCCTCAAAGCCGATTCCGGCGAAATGCACGTCCTCTACAGTCCTCCGGCCGAGCGGCAGATTGCGATTCCACGCTGGTCGCCGGACGGTAAGCAGATCGCCTTCATCGGCGGGCTGATGAGCGATCAGGGGTTCATTGGCGGCGACTTGTTTGTAACTCCGGAACAGGGCGGCCAAGCACCGCGAAACCTGACCGCAGCCAAGAAATTTTCAGCTTCATCCGTGCGCTGGCGTGGCGAAACTGAGCTTCTTCTTACGGCCTCAGTTGACGGGGGAAGCGAAATCGCAACACTCCGGCTCGCCGACGGTCAGACGGAAGTTATCTGGAAGGGTGCTGAAGGACTTCACGAAGCTGGAAATTTTCCGAACCTCGCTATTGCCGAGGATGGCAAGACCAGCATCGCCTTACGCTCCAACTGGGAGCAGGCGCCGGAGGTTTGGACCGGTCCAGTAGGCTCGTGGAATCAGACGACGCATTTAAACGACGGCGTGCAGGCACATTGGGGCAAAGCCGAAAGTGTTGTCTGGAATAGCGGCGGCTATCAAGTCCAGGGCTGGCTGCTTTATCCCGAGAATTTCGATGCCGCAAAACGGTATCCGATGATCGTCTCGATTCACGGGGGACCATCGGGCGAGCACTCAGCCGCATGGCCCTCCACGCACTTCGACATGTCCGTGATGGCAGGCCTGGGCTATTTCGTTTTCTTCCCGAATCCCCGGGGCAGCTACGGAGAAGGCGAGGCGTTCACCCGTGCCAACGTGAAGGATTTCGGAGGCGGGGACCTGAGCGATGTGCTGGCCGGAGTGGATGCGGTGCTGAAGCGGGCTCCTGTGGATACCAATCGAGTTGGGGTCACCGGCTGGAGCTACGGCGGCTTCATGACCATGTGGACGGTGACTCAGACGAACCGCTTTCACGCCGCGGTCGCCGGCGCCGGCATCGCGAACTGGCTGAGTTACTACGGCGAGAACTCGATCGATGAGTGGATGATTCCGTTTTTCGGGAAATCGGTGTACGACGATCCGGCAGTGTACGCCAAGAGCTCGCCCATGACTTACATCAAGCGCGTAAAGACTCCAACGCTCGTGCTGGTAGGAGAACGGGACGAAGAATGTCCCGCTCCGCAGTCGTTCGAATTCTGGCACGCGCTGAAGTCGCTCGGCGTACCGGCGAAGCTGGTCGTGTATCCCGGCGAGGGGCACGCCTTTCATCTGCCAAAGGACAACCTTGACCGCATGCAGCGAACGGCGGAATGGTTCGAACAGTATCTGGCGCCTGAGCGGCAAGCCCTCCGTTGAAATGGAAATATGGCAACAAACCGGCTAGCAATCTTGCAACAAATGGTCGCGCAGGATCCGAAGAATACGTTTGCGCGTTATGGCCTGGCGATGGAATATGCGAGTGCAGGCGAGGAGGCCCGAGCGGTGGATGAATTTCGAGCGCTGCTGGAACAGGACGAAAACTACGCCGCGGCTTACTATCACGGAGGGCAGGCTCTAGAGAAGCTTGGCCAACTTGATGAGGCGCGGGATCTGTATCAAAGGGGCATTGAAGCGTGCACGCGTAAGGGCGATTTTCATACGCGTTCGGAGATCGAGGCGGCGCTGAGTCTGCTGCCCATCTGATGAAGAAGCGGAACTGATCGACACTGCGCATGAGTCGCAACTCTGAGCAAGAAGTACAGGACTGCCGATGTGTCGAAAAGATTACGGTTGCGCGTGAGCAATGAAAAGATGCAACGTCTTGCCCGGCCTATGTTGTGCGGGTCAAAAACCGACACTGCGACCGTCTTGCGCGAACTCTCAGAACGCAAATCGGAGTTGCAAGTCAATACGCCGCTGATTGCTCGCCGTCGATTCCGGACCGAACCCGCCCGCGATACCCGTCGATTCAAAGAAATAGGGCGAGGTCAGTGATCCATTCGGCGTGTTCAGGTTCTCGTGATTGAGAATGTTCCGCGCGCCGACCGAAAGCGTCAAATTATAGCGGTGCTCGGTCGATTCGCCGCCGAACATGCCTCCCGGGCCTCCACCGTGTCCGCCGCCGCCGCCAAAACCACCGCCCCTCGCGCGCGTTCCGCCAACCTGTCCTTGAAACTTTGTCGTCCCAAAGCCCCACGTTTTGCTGACACGGAGGTTCATTCCCAAAAAGCCTGGGCCTGTCGCGTAGTTGCGCTGAATGAGCGGAGCGCCGACAACCGGATACGGGTTCACCCATAATCCGAGACGCGAGTTGTAGCTACTCCCAAAGAAGTCGGTGCTGGAAACTTCCGGCCGCGCCGTCGGCGTGCCTTGCCCGATGAGATACAAATCCGTGCCGGTGCTGATGTTAAACGGCTGCCCGCTGCGGGCCACGATGAAAGGCGAGAATCGCAGGCCCCATTTCGCCGCGATGGATCCTCCCATGAACAACGTGTGATGAAAATCGAGCGACGACCGTCCCCAGTCTTCGGCAATGTTGTACGGATTTGAAGGCAGGGTGCTCAATCCGTCGGTGTTGCTGTGCGCCTGCGAGTAGGAATACCGGCCGAACAGAGTGAACCAGCGCCCAACGCTTGAATTGACGCTCGCGATGGCCTGCATCTGCTTGAACGTGCCCACCGACTGATAATCGTAGATATCGCCGACATCGCCGTAGGGCCGGATTCCCAACGAGTTCAGGTTGCCGCCTACGGTGCCCAGAATCGATTCCGGCGTTCCGGGGGGCAATTCGCCTGGTACAGCCAGTGGTGCGTTGATGTCATTCGTTAAGGGTTCGTGAACGCCGCGTGAATTGAGAAAATTCAGCGACAACGTCGTGCGGCCAAACAACTGCCGGTCCACTCCGATCGCAGTCTGCATCAAGCGCGAGGCGCGAAAATTGTTATCGATCTGATAGCGTTGCGCGCTGTTCACAATCGACAGTTCGCTCTGCGGCGGAACAATTGAGAACGTGTTGTTGTAAACAGTCGGTCGATCCACCGTGTAGACAATCTGGTTGGCTCCGTTATACCGGTACGCCGTTTCAACGTCTGAGATCTGAAGCCGACTATAGAAGACGCCCCAACCGCCGCGAATCACCGTCTTTGGCCGTCCGGTGCCGCGTGCGCCTGGCGACCAGGCAAAGCCGACCCGCGGCGCCCAGTCGTTCTTGTCACTAATATTGGTCTGACCCTCCCAGCGAAGGCCGACGCTCACAGTTAGGTTCGGCCGTGCGCGCCAGTCGTCCTGAACGAAAGGACCGAAATCGAGCTGCGATAGCCCAATGTACGGATTCCCTTGATTAATACTGAATTTCGAAGGACCATATCCCATCGCCGTCACCTGAGCGCTCGACAGTCCGGAAGTCAAGAGCTGCTCCGTTGTAAGGTACTGCTGAATGGAAGTGAGCCCATTTCCGCCAAGGAAGTAGTAAGTGCCGTTGAAGCTTTGCGCAGTGAGGTCATCCAGCGCCGTCGCGCGGATTCGGAATCCAAACTTTGTTGTATGGGTGCCCCAGGTTGCGGTCGTATAGTTTTGCAGCTCGTAGTAGTTCTGCAGATCGTAAGCATTCGGGACAGTGGGCGAACTGTACCCCGATCCGCCTGCAACAAATGCCTGTCCGACGTTGAGCTGCGGCAGCGTGCTGAAGCTGCGCGTGCCCTGGTTGTCACGCTCGTACTCGAAGTGCGTTTCGTTCACCACATGCGGGCTCAGAACTGCCGTCTCCACCACCTGCACCGACTGCTCATTGATCGATTGCGCGTAGCCGTTGCTTGGGAACGTTATGCCCCCCACGGTCGTTTGCGGCAGGTCGAAGCTGCCGATGTGCGCCACCTGGCGGTCGTTCTCGAGCCAGCTATAGCGGAAACTCAAGGTGTTGTTGGCGCCGAGTTGCCAATCGACGCGCGGACTGACGGTCGTGCGCCGCTGCGGAGTAGGGAAATAAGTTTGCAGCGATTGCGCGCCCAGGAAATCGGCCGTGGGAATACTCGCGGTCACAATGCCGTTGTCGTCGATGTTACGGCGTTCCACGTCAACAAAGAAGCTGGCATGTTTTCCCAGCGGGCCGCTTACGTTACCGCCAAACAACTGCGTGCGGAAAGGCGGATTCACGCTCAAAAATGGATTGCGCGAATTCCAGATGTCATCGCTAATGCTGTAGTAACTCTGACCGTGGAACTTATCCGACCCCGGCTTAGTGAAAATCTGGATGCGCCCGTATCCCAACTTGTCGAACTCCGCCGAGAACGGATTCGAATTAATGCGGATCTCGCGAATCGATTCTTTAGGCGGAAGGCGGCCGCCGGTGAACCCGTCGATAAAGATCTGATTGCCTCCGGGTCCGGCCGATGGCCCGGCGAGCGCCTGTAGATCAGCTTCGAGGTCGTCCGGATCGTCCGGGAGCGCATCCAGATCCTCCTGCTTAAGCACAAGCTGAGACGCGTTGTTCGTCGGATCGGTGCTGACCTGGTTCGTGCTCGTGTCCGTGACCGTGACTTCCTGCTTCTGCTCCTGCACCGTCATGACAATGTTGCCGACTGTAGGCTGTCCGGGCGTCACCTGGACCACTACGGGATTTACCGGCTGAAGATTTGTGTAGATAGCCGCCAACGTGTAAGTGCCCGCAGCCACCCCGCGAAGCACGTATGTGCCGTCTGCTCTGGTGGTCGTTTTCTGCACGGCGCCGTTCGCATCGGTCAGCGTAACTGTCGCACCCGGGATGACGCCACCGGTGTCGTCTTTTACCGTGCCTCGCACCACGCCCGATCCCGTCGGCCGAGTCGTACTCTGGGCCGCTGTGGCAGCCCGATCGGGTGGCGGCGCGGCCGTCTGGCCCCACACCGTTGCGCTCAGGACCACGGCGCAGAAGAAAACACGATTCACGTACTTGTTCATTCTCAAGATCCCCTGGTACCTCTGTCCGGAATCGCTACTGCGCCGGAATTGCCATGTCTAACGACCAATCCCCGAGTGATTGGCCTTGCCGCGGTGGAGCGGATTGGAAGATCGGCTCCACGCCGGCGATGATGCTGCTCGCGACAAGCCGCGACTTATCCCCGCTCGGCGCGGCTCCCGAAATTACTACCGCATCACCCGCTTTCAAATCGGACACGTTGATCGGAGGCACACGCTCCAGCATGCGCGACAGGTCGCCGCTTCCCGCGCGCATTCCGCCGCTTCCGCCTTGCCACCCGGCATTACCACCCGGCTGCGCCCCTGCGCCTTCCGGATTGCGGCCCTCTCCTGCCTTCGCTCCATATGCAGGCGCACCGGCGGCATTGCCCTGGCCCTTACTCTGACCCGCGCTTCCGCTAGCTCCCGCAGCGCCCGGCTGATAACTCGGATTCAGCCGCCGAGCCATTCCCATTGCCATCATCGGAGGCAGCTTTCGCACGGCGGACTCGTCGGTCAACGCGATCTCGACCGGCTGCTTGGTCTGCAAATCTCTTACAGTAAGTTGCTTGCCGTCAGCAGAAATCGAAGTGACCGTGGCTGCAATCGTCCGGAACGCACCCGAATATACTTTGTCCGCAGCTATCGAAGTGCCGTCCGCGTTCTTCTGCCCGATAACCCGCACCTGGTCGCCAGGCTGGATGTCCTGAATTCGCGATGTCGCGGGCGTCTTCGGATTCTCAGGCGAATAGCGCGTGAACTCGGTCGAAGGCGAGGCCTGGATGGTGAGCGGTTTCGGCCCTTCCGGAGTCCTCACATTGGCTGTGATAGTTCCTGCAGCCGGATCGACCGCGCTTACCGTGCCGGTGGTGCTTTTTTGCCATGCCGCGACCTCCTCCTGGTGCTTTTGCGCCAGATCGCGCCCGGACATCAGAATCACGCTGCGCGCTTCGATCCCGGTACTCCCGTCCGCGGCCTTGAAACCGCGCACGTCCACTCGATCCCCCATCGCCAGATCGTTAGCGGTGATCCGCGTCGCACTCTTGAGATCCTTGGCGCCCGGCTCTACCTTCAACAGGGTCCGCGTATTCGCAACGGAAACTTTCGTCTCTGCTGCCGTCTTATCATCTTTGACGGTGATCGTGTGATTGGCCGCATCGGCAGCCGTTATCGTTCCTATAGTATGCTCGGTCGGCTTGGCGCCAGGCGCTTCCTGCGCCGCCGCACCACAAGCAAGCAGACCGGCAATAACAGCCGCAATAGATAGAGTTCTCAACATAGCCATGGACCCGCCGCTCGCGCCGGCCGTTACCTAAAGCAGGGCGCACTGCCGCTGCCGTAAGTTACGCTTGTTGGACGCTAAAGATCCCTGGATGCTGTTAGGAAATGTAAATTGCGGGAGGAAAGAAAGTTGGGGGAGGAACTATGCTGCATCGGTTCCGGGCGAGACCAGCTTGCGGCGGACTCGCCCAGAGAACGACGTAAGAACTTTCATCAGGCCGCGTTGACGAGCAGGTCTTCAAACATCTCGTTGTTATCGTCGTGGTTGCGGTCAGCCTGCTCTTGGCACTGGATGCAAAATGGCGCCCATGGTACAGCTGCCAGACGCTTCGGACTGATCTCCTCTTCGCAATGGAGGCAGGTCCCGAACGAACCGTCTTCAATGCGACGAAGCGCCGAGCGAACATTCCGCAGCAGATTTGATTCCCGGTCCAGATTACGGATTGCGAGCTCGCGCTCAGCGGCGTGCTGAACTTCATCAAGAGCGTCGGCGCTCTTCTCAATGGTGATGGCGTCGCGGTTGCGAACGATCCGCTCTAGTTCGTCCTGTTTAGTCTCCAGGATCTTCTTGAATTTATTTACTTCGCTCTTCGTCATTTTATTGATCTCCTTGTTTTCGATTAGCGTTGCCACTCAAAAGTAATTCGGACAGCCATGTCTTTCGCCTTAGACGCGACTATCACCCAAAACGGTTCATCAACCGTAACACAAATAGGAAAGGCCCAAAACATAACGCAGTACCTGCCTTGAGTACCGTACCGTCTCAAGACCGTCGCGTCGAGTGCTCGCTGAGCGTCTCCGATTCACGACAGATGCCCGCCTGCAATCCGAGGATGCAAAAAAGCCGCGTTTCGGGGCAGTCGCGATTTCGGATTCCCGCATCATACCACAGGCCTTGAGCAATTCATACTCCAACTTCTATCCTCTTTACGCCCCGCTACTCGGGCGATTTGCCGGGCCTGTCCAATGGCACCCATCAAAACACACCATCCCGTGTTGCGCTATCCGCAAAACCTCTGAAATGTGTATGTAAATTGCCCGGTATTGAATGTTTAGCGCCGCGCCCAGTTCTTCTACCGCGGCGCTGTTTCGCGATCCTCGTCTCGGTGGCCGTTGTACTGTTTTTCCGCGATCCGCCAGCAAATCTTCGAGACGTCGTCCTCATCCTCTCCGTTGACATTAGGTACGAAAAGCAGGAAGAATCTCTCATGTCCTTGAAAGAAAGTAATACCCGGTTGCGGCGTGTTTTATTCCACGGCGGCCGCGGGCGCGACTTCCACAAGGCAGCTATAGAAGGTGGGTCCACCGCCGAAGTCGGTCGAGCCGGTCCGTCGTGAGCCGATTGGTTCCGAAGCCGCATAAAGAACGTTTGTTCCACCTTACACTGCGGGCGCGCACCACTCCTGGGGCTGTATCTGCCGAAATCTTTGCAATAAAGTAACAAGCGCCGCGATCGTTCCAGGCGCGGACCAGAGCGCCGGCCCCAATCCCGCGTGCGGCTGCATCGTCTGCGTGCAGGCTCAACTCGGAAGTTTCTTCGTCCACCCCGTCGCGATGACCAAACGTGGAATTCATGCTGTTATCGTTCTTTGCCGAAATCAGTTCCAGCGGGTAGCGCGCCACGCGTGCCGCATCGCCGAATCGCGATTCCTGTGGAGGCGTGTAGTTGAGAGACTCCGCTCCGAACTCAAATTTGCCCGATGGTGTTCTGAATCCTCCATTCGCAAACGGAAGAAACGGCTCGCCATCGCGTGAGACGTTCAGCCGCACCGATCCTTCGCGCTCGAGCCGATCCAGCGTAATGCCCTTCAGGTACCCCGACTCGCTGTCGAGCAGCGCTCGAATCATGTCATCATCGGCTATCGTCGAAGCACGAATCCCCAAAGCCCATGCGTTTTGCGAGCGCGCGAAAAATCTCGACGTTTGACCGTGCCTCGCCTGGTGCCGCCAGCGCCGGCCTTGCGAGCTGAACATAGTAGTGCCCGTAAGCCAGGTAAAGATCCGTGTGCTCCAGAAAGGTCGTCACCGGCAGCACAAAATCCGCGTAGTCCGCAGTATCGGTCTGGAACTGTTCCAGTACCACGGTCAATAGATCCTCTCGCCGTAAGCCTGCCAGTACTCGATTCTGGTCGGGTGCGATTGCCGCCGGGTTTGAGTTGTACACCACCAACGCCTCGACCCGCGGGTTGTCTACTTCCGTCAAAGCACGCCCCAGCTGCGCCATATTAATATTGCGCGCTTCCCGGCCCAATGCTGAAAGGTACTGCAGATCAGGGCGCTCCAGCGGCGCGCGATTGAACTCAAACGCTCCTGAAGTGGTGAGCTGTATTCCTCCGCCAATTTCACGCCACGAACCGGTAATTACCGGCAGTGCCGCAACGGCCCGAACTGCACTCGATCCGCGCTCGCTGCGCTGCACGCCGTAATTGAGCCGGATCATGGCCGGACGCGTGGTCGCATACTCGCGTGCGAGCTGCTCGACATCATCGGCAGCGATTCCCGTCAGCTTCGATACGCACTCCGGCGTGTATCTCTGGGCCAGTTCAGCGAGATCCGCGAAGCCGCTCGTATGCTGCGCGATGTACTGCTTGTCTTCGAGCGAATCGCGCAGAATTACGTGCATGAGACCGAGCGCCAGCGCAAGGTCCGAGCCCGGGTTGATCGAAAAATGCCGGTCCGCGGCTTTTCCGGTACGGTTCCGCACCGGATCGATAACGTAGAATTTCGCGCCTTTTCGCCGAGCTTCTACGATAAACGGCCATAGATGCACGTTCGTCCCGAGCACGTTCGCGCCCCAGGCAATAATCAGCTTGGAATGCGCAAACTGCTCCGGCTCGGCTCCGAGCTTGATGCCCTGCGATGCCATCAGAGCCGCTCCGCCCGCAGCCGAACAAATCGTCCGCTCCAGACGCGATGCCCCAAGCCGGTGAAAGAAGCGCCGGTCCATCCCCGAGCCGTTCAGCAATCCCATCGTCCCGGCGTAGCTGTACGGCAAAATCGCTTCCGGTCCGCTGGCATCGGAAATCTGCTGTAGGCGCGCAGCGATTCCGTCCAGCGCCTCGTCCCACGTCACCCGCTCGAACTGCCCCGACCCTTTCGGACCCGTCCTGCGCAGCGGATACAGCAAACGATCGGGGTGGTACTCGCGTTCCAGATACTGCGCCACCTTGCCGCAAAGAAAGCCGCGCGTAATCGGGTGGTCGCGGTCGCCGCTGAGCTTGGTTGCGCGCCCGTCCTTATCGATCTGAAGCACCAGAGCGCAGGTGTCCGGGCAATCGAGAGCACAAACTGACCTGCGCACGTCCATCAAATTGAGATTTCGCCTTTCAGGAACAACGCACCGTGTCCGGAGATCTCGACGCGATCGCCACTCAGCTTGCAGAATAACTCGCCGCCGCGCTTGGAAATCTGCCGCGCCTTCAATTCCGTCTTGCCAAGCTGTTCCGCCCAGTACGGCGTCAGCGTGCAATGCGACGATCCGGTCACCGGATCTTCCGGGATGCCCTTCGCCGGCGCAAAGAATCGCGACACGAAATCGCAGTCGTTGCCCGGAGCCGTTGCGATCACCGCGAATTTGTCTACCTTCTCCAATCGGCCAAAATCGGGTGTAAGTCGCGCCAGTTCTGCTTGCGAGCCGTAGCGGACCAGGTAGTCGCGCGCGGCCAATACCTCAACCGGCTTTCCGCCGAGCGCGGGCAGCAGGTCCGGATGTACCTCGGTCGGTCGCGGCGGCCGCGAAGGGAAGTCCAGAATCAGGAGATCGCCCTCGCGCCTCACCGCCAGCTCGCCCGATTTGGTTTCGAAGCGAACGGTATCGCCCGGTTCCTTCAGCTCATTGAAAAGGACGAACGCCGATGCCAGCGTCGCGTGGCCGCACAGATCCACTTCGCAAGCGGGAGTAAACCACTTCAGCCCGAAATGACCGTTATCGCGGACGAAGAATGCGGTTTCCGCCAGGTTATTTTCGGCTGCGATCGCCTGCAACGTCTCGCTTGGAAGCCAATCGGAAAGCGGACAAACTGCCGCAGGATTGCCTGAAAAGATGTTACTTGTAAAAGCGTCGACCTGATAGATCGGGATCTGCATCCCACTTTGATGCTGCGGAGCTGTTATTGGATGCGAGCCTTATACTTTTCTCTCAGTACAAGCTCGTCGAAAATGGCCAGCACTTTCTTGCGGTAGGTGTACATCCGCCGCAGCGAGTCGCGAAACTCGTCTTCGTATCGCCGCGGACTTAGCCATTTTTCAAGCAGTGGACGAGGCACGTCGATGTCCCGCCGCAGGTCATCCGGGGAGTGCCCTCGCAGAAAGAGCCCGTAGAAAATTGCTGCCTCCCTCTGTGGGGCGAGCGGGTCCAAATCCTCGCGGCCAATCATACCCGTAACCTGCTTAAGTTCGTATACTACTCCGAAAATCCGGAGTTTCCAAGCCTCTCTACGTCAAACAGTCTAACAACGCGGGGCACTTTCTCAGAAATTCTTTTCGAAAGGTTTTTCAGCCGCCATTCGAGTTCTTGAGACCTCGCGCGAGTTCTAGAACTGTCCCAACTTTGATGTCATTCGCACCCGAGGCGTTGCGCCTCGCCGCTCCCCTTCGGTCCGCTAAGATAATCAATCAGTGTGCCGCCTCGGCTCGTTCCTTTTTCCCGAATTAGAATTTTCATCATCGCCTGCCTGATTGTTTTTCTGGTCGGCGGAATCTTTTGCGCTCGCGTCTGGTGGACGGCCCGCCAAGCGCTCGAATCCAGCTACGCCCAGTCCGGCTCACGCCCTAGCTCGAGTATTCAATTCCTAGCGCTACCTGCCGTCCACCCCGCCGGCTTTGACCGCTTCGCCCTCCCCGCCGATTTTCGGGCTGCAGCTGTTTACCAAGGCGATCTGTTCGTCTGCGGCCGGTCGGCACTCTACCAATATTCAGGCGGACACCTGCAGCGCACCTGGGCAGTCGGTCAGGATTTGCCCCCGTATCCGCTCTCGAACCTCACCGTGCGCCGTGGAATCGGAACGCCTGAGCTTTGGATCGGCACGGATGGTGGAGGCGTCGTTCTCTACGACGGACGGACCTTTCGCCAGATGCTTCCGTCCTCGCTTCCGGCGCGCAAGATTTCAGCGCTGCTGGCCGGCTCCGGCGGTCATGTTCTCCTGGGTACCCCAACTGCCGGACTGTACGAAGCCGACGGCAAGCAGCTCCGGTTACTGCATCCCCAGTTTGCAAAAATCGAAGTGACTGCGCTTGCGGGCGATGTCGACGATCTCTGGATCGGAACCCGATCGGATGGCGCCTGGCATTGGCGTGGCGGCGAAGCGGTCCATTTCAGCTCCGAACTTCCCGACCAGCAGGTGCTTTCTATCGCAGTCGATGGCCCAACTGCCTGGATCGGTACGCCGCTCGGCATCTCAGAGTTCTATGCCGGGCGCTTAGCACGGCATCTTGCAGACGGCGTGTTCGCTCAGGCCCTTGCGGCACACGCCGGAACGCTTTGGATCGGCACCGCGGACGAGGGGACGCTGGCGATTTCGCTCGATGACCAGCGCAGAACGGTCGAACATAGCAACCCGGTTGTGGCGTTTACAAATGTCGGCAGCGACGTTCTTGCTATTGCTCCGTCGCTGATCTTCGAGCCCGGCTCCGGCGATAGCATTGCTTCGGCTCCCCAGGGCACCCTTGCCGACGGTCATATCACTGCGCTCCATGCCGACGAGCGCGGACGCTTGTGGATCGGTTACTTCGATCGCGGTCTGGATGTAATTGACCTCGGCAGCCGCGCGCAGCCAAAACATTTCGAGGACGACACGGTGTTCTGCGTCAATCGAATCAAAGAACGCACTGATGGAAACGTGACCGCCGTCGCAACAGCCAACGGTCTCGCCATGTTCGATGCCGGCCTCCAGCTTCGGCAAGTGCTCGATCGCAAGAGCGGCCTCATTTCCAGTCACGTCACCGACATCCTTTTCCGCGGCGATTCCACTGCCGTCGCCACTCCGGCAGGCATCAGCTTCCTTCATGACGGCGTCGCGGACAGCATCTACGCCTTCCAAGGCTTGATCAATAATCACGTCTATACCCTCGCCGACGCGGACGGGACGCTCTATGCCGGAACGCTGGGCGGAGTCTCGCTTCTCAAACGCGAGTTGGTACAAGCCAGCTTCAACACTGCGAATTCAGGCTTTGCGCCAAAACTGGATCACCGCTTCTGCCGTCTTCGACGGAGCCGTTTATCTCGGCACGTACGGTTCCGGCGTCATTCGCCTCGATCCAGCCGGCAACATAGTTGCATTCCCGGGATGGAGCGGCCGCGTCGAAATCAATTTGAACGCCATGCTGGCAACTTCGCATGCACTCTATGCCGGCACCGCCGGCCGCGGGCTTGCGATTTTACGCTCCGGCGAAGAGCGCTGGCATTTCATCGCCAACGGACTGCCCTCCCGGAACGTCACTGCCGTCGAAGCGGCAAACGGCTGGATTTATATCGGCACCGACAACGGACTCGTCCGCATCCCGGACACCTCAAATGCAGACCTATCGTGTCCGACTGAGGGCAGCTTGGCGAGGCAACCTGCTGCCTCACCGCCTCACGTTTGCTCCTGCTCTGTTTTTGCCGCCTTCGCGCAGACCGGCGAAATCATACCCTCCGATAAGCAAGCTCCCGACCCTGCGGAGCTCTCCATTGAATCCATGGACACGCGCGTCGTCATCGACAACGGCCACGCGACCGTTCACATCCAGGAGGTCTTTCGTAACAAGACGGGCAAGGTACTCGAAGGAACATATTCCATCGCTCTGCCCGGAGACGCCGCCGTGTCCGACTTCGCCGTCTGGGACGACCTGACCCGCATCCCGGGCGTGATCCTCGAGCGCAAACGCGCCGGCGAATTATATGAGCAGATCCGTAACCAGGCCATTGATCCAGGTCTGCTGCAATCGGGCGAGGTCAGTGAAAGCAATGCTCCCGGTGAAGCCCGCCACTCGAAGGAGTTCACTGTCAAAATCGCGCCCATTCCTGCTTACGGATACAAGCGCCTCGAAGCTGAATACCGCGAAAATGTCCCTGTCCGGCAACTGGCCAGCGACTTCGTCCTTCCTCTCAAGTCCAGCGAGACCGTGCCGCACTTTGCTCTGAGCGTCGATCTCCGTGCGGCACAGCGCATCTCGAACGTTCAGGTCGCAAGCAAACGATATCCGCTGCAAATCTCACAACCGGCGCCCAATGCGGTCTCCGCAAACTTCAGCGGTTCCGATATCGCGTTGTCCGAAGATTTCGAGCTGAAATACGACCTGGCCGACGACAACACGCCGCACATCACGGCTTATCGGGCAGGCGAAGCAGCCGAGCCCGGTTACTTCGAAGCGTCTACAATTCTGCCGTCCCCAGCGCCGGCGAAGAACACTGCACCACGCGACATCATCGTGCTCTTCGACACTTCGCTCAGCATGCAGTGGGAGAAGCTCGAGCGTAGCTTTCGCGCCTTCGAGACCACTCTCCGCTCCCTCACACCAAATGATCTGTTCAACGTCATCGTCTTCAACTCGGAGACCAATCCGGTTTTCGAGAAACCGCAGCCCGCAACTACTGACGCAGTCATCAAAGCACTCGAATTCGTCCGCGCGAGTAAGCTGCGCGGCGGCACGAATCTCCAGCAAGCCTATAAGGCCGCGTTCGCTGAATCGGCTCCGAACACCTATATAGTGCTGCTCAGTGACGGCGATCCCACCGAAGGAACCATTGCGCCCGCCAAAGCTCTCAGCTTGGATCGACAGCGCCTGGACATCGCTGTCACTGCACGACCGCCCGCATCTCTATGTGCTCGCGATCGGAGACGATGCGAACACGCGGCTGATGCAGCGCATCGTCAGCCACTCCGGCGTCTACGAGCAGGTGAATTCGACCGAGCCGATCGATTTCAAACTCGCTTCCTTTGTTCACGAGATCGGTCTGGCGCCGCTCGACCCCGTGGCCTTCTCCATCTCGCCGCAACCTGCTGCCTCACTCATCTACCGGCTCGGAAGCGATAACTTTGCCGGAAGCCTCGCCTCCTGGGTTGGTCAATACGCAAAACCTGCAACTGCGCAAATCTCCGTGACAGCCGGCGGCGCGAGGCAGACCGCAAGCGTTCCACTACCCAAACTCGACACCGATCATCCCTATCTGCCGTCGGCCTGGGCGCGAGCCCGCGTGGATGCCCTGCTCGAGAAAATCGATCGCGAAGGCGAAGACAAAGCCTCTATCGATGAAATCATTCAGCTCTCGCGCAAATATCACTTTGTTACGCCGTACACGTCATTCCTTGCTGCGCCGCGCGCCTTGCTACGCCCGCGCCTGATCCGCCCCGGCGACCCCGTGCTGCGCGTCCGAACCGATGCTTCCATCGTCTCCGTCATTGCGCTCTTCCCTTTCGACCTGAATAAGCCGCTGCGTTATCTCCGCAACGAGGACATATGGCAGACTCGCTTCGTCGCGCCCGACGATCTCGGCGATGGAACGCATATCGTGCGTTTGATTCTGCGCGATAAGAACGGGCATGTTTACCGCGAACAAAAGACGTTCGTCATCTCGAGTCATCCGCCGGTCGTTCGCATTCGGCTTGCATCTTCTCGCGTACATCCCGGTGATGAGCTGAAACTTCGCGTCGAAGCCTCCGAAACCACGCGCACCATTACGGCCCGCCTGTACGGAGCCGAGCCCTTGTCCTTACGCTGGAGCGAAGCGGACAAATCCAACATCGGAACTCTGGCGATTCCATCCACCCTGCCCGCCGGCCGCTATTCGATTCACGTCTCGGCCGAAGATATCGCCCACAACGTCAGCCAACAGGAGGTGCCGCTTGAAGTTCTCCCGTAAGCGCATCGCGGCGCTCCTCTTCATTGCCGGAGGGCTCTGCGTCTTACGCGCCGAACTCTCCTCCTGGGCGCAGAACGCCGTCGCCGGCAGTGCCATCGAAGCCGCACTATTCCGCACCATGACTGTGCCGCTCGGAACAGTGTCGGGCAGACGTCCACCCTCGGAATCGCGCGCAGATCTCACCGGCCTTATTCAGAAATCGCCGCGTGATGCCGAACTCTATTCCCTCCGCGCCCGCGAAGACGAACGCGCGCTCGACGTTCACGCCGCCGAAATCGACTGGCGCCGTGCGGCCGAGTTGTCGTCCGATAAAGAAACAGCACTCAATGACCTTGCCCGCTTCTACCACCGCCGCGTTGAGCCGCAATCGGAAATCGACACCCTGCTCGCGCTCGCAGCTCTGTCCGCAAACGGAAGCGAACGCTTCAAACCCGATTCGGAGCAGCCGCAGTGGATGGCTTTCGAACGTGCCCTGCATGTCTCAGCGGAATCGCTTCTCGGCGCGGCCGTTCGTGGCCGCATCTACGATGCCTGGATCGGGCGCTATCCGAAAAATCCTGCAACCATACACCGAGTACTTGGATTCCCTGATCGAAGACAAAAATGTTTCGTCCTCCGTAGCGCTCGCTTCCCGGATTAAGACCGCCTTCCCAGACGATGCTCAGCTTCAGATTCATGCCGATGCAAAGATTGCTGCGCTGCAGGGCGGTTCACAATCGCAACTTGCCATTTACTCGGCCCGCTTCTCGCCGTTATGGCCGGAGGGCCTCCGCTCGGAGTACTATCATGCGCTCGCCGAAACGCACCAGCTTCGTGCCTTTCTAGCCGATGCGCGCACTGCAATCGCCGCGCATCCGGCCGCTCTCGATCCCGTCCTTCGCACTTACTTCTATTACGAGCAGGAGAATCGCCGCGATCTCGCCGATCGGCAACTGCTCGAGCTCGAATCGCGCAGAACGGGAGCATCCGCCGCCTGGTCGGCTGACGATTTGAAGACGGTTGCTCCTCTTTTCGAACGCGTCCAGGATTACGACGAAGCTGCGCATTGTTATTACCTTATTTACGATTTGCCGGCGGCCGATGCAGCCGCGAAAGAATTTGCATTAGCCGGCTTGATCTCGCTCCTGCTGGACGTCCCCGAGCAGCAAATCCATTTTGGCCAGCGCGATCTCAGCCTTTACAAAAACATCGCGCAGCTCGATCGACATCCCGGTTTCCTCAACGGCATCCTGTCGCTGATCCTGAACAGCACTTTGCCTGGTTATCAATATCAGAGCGCCTCAGCAAGCGCGGCCGCTTACTTTCACCGCGCATCCGCGGCGCGCCTGATCGAGAGAATGCGCCGCGAGTTTCCTTCATCGCCGCGTGTCCCCCAACTCGAAGCGAAGCTCTTCGCTGCTTACGCCGTTTACGGCCAGCACGATGCCATCATTCGCCTGGTTCCGGACTGGCTGGAGCACAATCCGAATTCCCCGGAATACGTGAACACTGCGCTCTTGCTTGCCTCTTCGTACGCCGCTAGCGTGCGAACTCAGGATGAGCTGGCGCTTTATGATCGTCTGCTTACCAAACTGTCTGACGAGAGTGAGCACATGCCGATCGGCGTGCGCGGCATAATTGCCGACACTCAGCCTGATCGATCGCGCCCCGATGCCGGAGTATCCGGAAGCGGCGCCCGTTCCCCAGACTACGCCCGCGTGCTCGACATATATATTGGCCGTCTCGTGTATCTCAACCGGCAAACCGCTGCCATTGCCCTTTTCCGGCGCGAAGTCGGCCATAACCCCGATGATCCCGGCTTGTATCAGCGGCTCGCGCTTTTCGTTGAGCAGAACCGTCTCGACGGCGATCTCGAACAGACATACAAGCAAGCCCTCGCACGCTTCGCTGACACCTCCTGGGCCGCCAAACTGGCGCGCTTCTATCTTCGCCGGAAAGAGTACGGCGCTTATGAAAACCTTGCCCGGCAGATTACTCAGACATTCAAAGGATCAGATGTAGCAACCTTTGTTACAGCTGTGCGGCCAAACCGCGACCTCAATCCTGTTCTCTATCGCCAGATCAATCTTTACGCGCACCAGCGCTTTCCGCACAACATCGTATTCATTCACAATCTGTTACACGCGTATCGCCGCCAACCAACCTACGATCTCGCTGCTTACGATGCTCTGCTGCGTGAAACTTGGACCTATGACACGGAACTGCGCACGGTCTTCTTCGAGTACCTGACCTCGACAGGAAAGCTTCACGATGAACTGGCCGCGCTCCCCGCAGTCGAAACAGCGGCGGCGGACAGAAACACCGTGGCACTGCAATTCTATGCCGAAGGGCATGCATGGCTGAGCGAGTATGAATCCGCAGCGCCGGCCTTCGTACAGATAGCCGATCTCGCCCCCGGCGAGCACGATTCCAACACGCGCGCGGTCTCGATTGAGCGTTCGCTGGCGTCCGCTGTTCCGGCAGCTTTCGAGCGCGCTGTTCAACTTGCTCAGAATGATGTTAAGGCGGACCCGGGCAATCGCGGCGTCATCACGCTCATAGGAGAGCTGTACGCCGATCGCGAGCAGTATCCGCAGGCGCGCCGCTGGTGGGATCGGCTGGCGTCAGTGCGTCCGGGATTAGCCGAGGGCTATCTCGGATCCGCAACGGTGTTCTGGGACTATTTCCAATTTCGCGATGCTCTGCGCATCATTGGCGATGCGCGCAATAAGCTGCATGCTCCGGCTCGTTTCGGATACGAGGCGGGCGCGATTTACGAAAATCAGGGCCATTATTCTAAAGCCGTCGCTGAATACATCGGCGCGGCGCTTCATGACCGCTCCGATCAGGCTAGAGCGCGGC
Source organism: uncultured Acidobacteriaceae bacterium (assembly GCA_963842195.1). Lineage (GTDB taxonomy): Bacteria > Acidobacteriota > Terriglobia > Bryobacterales > Bryobacteraceae > Bog-105. The sequence continues at coordinate 185,005 of CAWJFN010000007.1, read as the reverse complement.
TAATCAGGCTCGCCAAACGCAGCAGCACCGCCGCTCTTGTCGAGCAACGGACTGCTTCGCTTACATCGGCTGGTTTCGATCAGAGTGCTTTTGAATTAAGGCTGTCTGTGCTCGAGGCCGAAAACCGCCGCACCGAGCTTCACGATCTTCTCGCACAATTGCTCCCCCGCGCCGCTGACGCCTCCCAGGTCGAAGCAGTTCGTTCAGCCGCTGATCGCCTCGGCTTCGATGAAATCTCGTCCGAATGCCTCAATCACCTGGTTACGCTGGCCGCCGATCCAGTGGAAAAAATCCAGGCACGCTTCGAGCTGGCGCGCTTCTATGAAACGCACGACAACACTCACGGAGCAGAGCAGGAATACTCGGCTCTGTTATCGGACCAGCCCAACATTCTCGGCATTGTTCGCGCAAACGTCGATTTCTATTCGCGCCAGAAGCAATTACCGAAAGCGGTCGCGATTCTCGAAGCTGCTTCGGATCGGGCACAGCTTCCTTATCGGAACGACTTCCGCCGCGAAGCTGCGCAGAAGGCCGCGGATTCGGGCGCGTATGACGAAGCGCGTAAGCTGCTCGAGTCGCTGCTTGCGGCCGACCCCTACAATGGCGACCTGCTGGCGCAAAAGGCGCAAACCTACGCGGCCCAGGGCGACGATGCCGGGCTCATCCAGTTTTATGCGCAGCAGGTGAAGGCGATGCAGGCGGCTCCGGTACCCGCTGACCAGAAGGTAACCCACCTGGCGGCACTCAGGCGTGGTTACGTCGCGGCGCTTATCAAGGCGAAAAAATGGTCGGACGCACTCGCGCAGTACCAGCAGTTGCTGAACGGGTATCCCGAAGATGTGCCGCTTGCCGCCGAGGTTGCGCGTTTCGCTGAGGCGCATGCGCTTGCCGCGACTCTCACCGCGTATTACGAAAAAGCAACCCACGACTCACCCCGAGATTACCGCTGGCCGCTAGTTCTCGCGCGCGTCGACACACAGCTTCGCCATTACCCGGACGCAATCGCCGCGTACGACAAAGCGGCCTACGTGCGTCCGGATCGCAGCGACATCTTCGTCGCGAAAGCCGATCTCGAACTGCGCCTGCTTCGCTTTGAAGACGCCATCAAGAGCTATCAGAAGCTGTATGAACTGACCTATCACGACACACAGTATCTGGCGGATCAGGCCGGCGCTTACATGCGCCAGAATAATCGCGCCGAGGCGTTAAGACTCTTACGCGCCGCCTATATCGATCCGCATCCAAACGAGCCCTGGCCATACATCACTGTAATGCGCCAACTACTCGCTTGGAAACTGTTCGACGACGCGAATCGCGTGTACAGCGAAGCTCGTCCGCTGTTCACGACAGATGGAAACTCGACACGCGAAGCGGTGAGCCTTGATCTCCAGGCGCTGATCTCACTGCATCGTCCGGCCGATGCTCTCGCAGTCGTGGCAACCGTCGTCCGCGAGCAGGCTCAGTCATCGGCCCAGCGCGAGATTGTTACCTCTGATTACGCCCGCGCCATTGGCGAAGCTGTACGCGACTATCTCACTCCGGAAGAGAAGTCGGCATTCGCTGAACAGATCGAAAAACCGGGAGCGCTGCCGCCCTCTTTCGATCTCTATGCTCTCGCGAACAGCGCTGGTCTGTGGGACATCGCCGCGCGCCAACTCGTGCTGAAAATGCAAGCACACCCGGAGCAGGTCTGGCAATGGCAATCGCAACTCGAGCAACTCCAGCGCTCGCGGCTTCGCTATTACGAACTCGGAAAGGACCTGGAGAGCGCCGCTCCTCCGCAGGGTAGCGCGCGGCGGCAGCAGGTCCTCGCGAGCGCAATGGAGGCTTACAGAACCGCCGGCGATACAGCCAGCCAGTTGCGTCTTGCGTTGAACAGCAATATCGGTATCCAGCCGGAAGAATACGCGAGACTTTTCGTAAGCTCGGGCGCAGACATCAAGACACGGCTGGCGGTACTCGCACGACGTAATCCTGAGCGTGCCAATGCAGTCGTGCAACACCTCATCGCGAAAGGCGATCCCGATGCTGCCGTGCAGGCCATCAGCGCGCGCGGAACCCGCATTTCGCCGCTGTGGATCAACAGTTACCGTGCGCTCGCCGCGCTCTATTTCCTGTCTCCTGAAAAGTGGGCGACGGACGCATTCGATGCCATCTTAGGCCCGCGGACTATTGCCGGCGAACTGTCGAACTCGTCGCCGCAAACGTCATTGCGGGGCGACACCTGGTTCTACTATGGGGCACGCTACGGCGATTATCTGGGCTACCGCAATTTGACCGACATAGAGGATTACCTTCCGGCCTCGATTGAAGCAAATCCGGCTGCCTCCAACAGCTACCTCGAACTTGGCGACAGCTATCACAGCCTGAAACAGCCCGCACGAGCGGCGGACCTGTACCGCTACGCGCTGCAGCTGACGCCTAATCGCGCTGATGCTCACGATCGGCTCGCTGTACTGGCAATCGAAGGAAACGACCGCGCGGCGGCAATCACTGAATGGCGCGAAGCGTTGCGCATTCTCGCCGATCGGATCGAGCAAGGCCCGCTCCCGCCAGACTATTGGACCAGCGCCCAAACGCTTTTGGAGCACGCGAATGAGTACAAGGTCATCTCGCAGCTGAGGCCGGATGCTGACGCCATGCTGCGGAGCTACATCAAGCGCAACAACGATTACAACTTCCAACCCTTTGTTTACGGGATTCTGAAAGACGCGCCCGATGAACGGGCCGCCCTCGCCTGGCTGGTTGAACTTTCGCGGTTGCCGAACATGCGGTCCATTCTTGACGACGTACTTCAGGTGGCTCAAGTGCCGCCGGCGGAACGCGACAGCATTTACCGAGAAAAGATCGAGCGTGACCGCTCGGCAGTTACGTCATCTGCCGGTGAAGCAGCTGTCCAGGCCCGGGAAGTTTTGAAATCGGACCTGATCGGGTACGCAAATTACCTCGACGGCCAAGAGCGCGAAGCCGATGCCTGGACAGTGTTGCAACAGATCGAGGCTACAGCACGGCCGGCCGAAACTACGCTCGCGATTGGAGCCCGTTCGGGCCACATGGATGAGCTTTTGAACAGTTATGAAGTCGAACCGGAGCGTGCCCCGACTGGTGAGCGGATGCTGTCGATTGCCTCGAGGCTGGAAAACGACGGTCATCATGATCTCGCAATTCGGCTGCGTGAATTCGAGTATGGCCGTGAGCTCAACGGAAGCAATCCGGCAGCATCCGCGTACTTCGGCATGGCGGAAGTGCGTTTCGACCAGAAGCGCAACCCCGAGGCTCTGAACCTGATTCGGGACGTCACACTGAGCGTCGGCGCGCCATTTGAAAACCTGCCGGAGGCAGTTCGGATACTCGAGCGTGCCGGATTGCGCGACGATGCCGTGCGCTACGCAACCGAGTGGCAAACTGCCGAGCCCTGGAACGACGCGGCGCAGAGTGCGGTAGCTCGATTGAAGCATGATGCGACGCGCAACACAGCACCCGCGGCGCGCATAACCGATGCGGAACGGGTGCAACAACTGAGCGCTGCGATTGCAGACGATCCGCAGCTCATGGACCCCCGGCTCGATCTCGCGGAAGCTGCGTTCCGCAGGAGCCAGGATGCGCTCGGTCTGGCGGCATTCAACAGCTACCAACCGCCGGACACTGCAGATGCCAAATTTATGCGGGTTCAGGAGCTTGCCGCGGCAGCAATGGTTCGACGCGAAGATTTCGGGCAAGCGATCGCCGCTTACGACCAGTTGCTGGCTAACACTAAAGACACGGCGAAGCATGCTGAGATCCAGCGTTTGCGCGATGCCGCGCAGAACACGGTATCGCTGCAGGCGGCCAATGCGGCGCGCGCGCCGGTTGTCACCGCCGAAGTTCAACAGTCCGTCATCGTTAGGCCCAAGCTGAAATCGTTGCCCATTGAGGAGTCACGACCATGAGGGTACGCACATCCGCGGTCGTAGCCTGCGCCGCCGTGATCACAGGCGCTGCTCTCTGGATGCGAGCGCAAGTCACCGTCGCGCCTGACCTGCCGTCGCTCATGCCGCCGGGGGCGCTCCTGTATGTCGAGGCTAAAGACTTTCATACATTGCTGAGCCGCTGGGATTCATCTTCGGAAAAAAGCAAATGGCTCGGGAGCGCTAACTTTACTCAGCTGGCGCAATCTCGTTTGGTGCAGCGGCTGGCTGAAGCTCAAACGCAGTTCGCCTCCGTTGCCGGACTGTCCGTCGAGATGAATCTCCTCGATCAAGTTGCAGGAACGCGCTCCGCGTTCGCCTTCTACAACCTCTCCAAGCTGAGCTTCGTCTATCTGACGCAGCTGCCGCGGCCGGCGAATCCGTTGTGGCAGAAACGAACGCAGTATCAGTCGCGTGAGGTCGCCGGGATTCCGTTCTACGTCAAGTCCGACGCCGGAACGGATCGCTCCATTGCGTTTGCGTCCTATAAAGACTGGTTCATCATCACAACGGCAGAAGACAGGATGGCTGACACGCTCGTGCTGCTCTCCGGGCAAAAAGCCGCTTCGCTTGCGACTGAGGATTGGTTTAAGAGTACGATCGGACACTCGCAAACCCCTGGCGATCTGCGTCTCGTCTACAACCTTGATGCGCTGCTGCAAACGCCTCAGTTTCGGACCTATTGGATTCACCGCAACGCCAGTGAGCTTAGGGCGTTTCACGCTGGGGTGGCAGATTTGACTGAGCATAACGAGGGCTTCACCGAGGAACGTGCGCTCGTGCGCAAGACGGATACAGAATCACCATCAGAAGATGCAGCGCTTGAGGAGGCCTTGCATTGGATTCCGGCGCAGTCCTCGCTGTATCGCGCCTGGGCCGCGCCGAACACCGATCAGATTGCGCAAGCGCTCGAAGAAGTCGTCCTTTCGGAGCGGCCGCCCGAAGCGGTTAACAACCGGTTCGCCCCAATGGTATCCGCCGAGACCGCGGCGGTCGGAACGGAAGCGGATCTTGAAACGCGCATCGATGAAGCGCCGTTCCATCGTGCCTCGGATGAATCTGTCGCCGGCCTTGTGAACGCCATCGCGAAGATGCAGCCGCGCGCGCTGCTGCACGTACAACGGACGGCTGTTCTGAACGACAACGTCTTCGTAATGCCCGATAGCGGCGCGGTGATCATCTGCAAACAGCCGGATGCAGCGGCATTACTCGTGAGCTCGAGAAGCAGTCTCGATCCACTGCGCATCACAGTGGCCGGCAATGCCCTCCTGATCACCCGGCTGGATCTCGCGCGCAGTAACTCAGCGCCTCACTCCCTGCCTCGTACGGGTTTCGTGGCGCAGTACAGCAACCACCTCGAATGGCCGCATTACAAAAAGCTCTTCGACGTACTGGATCGCGGCGCGGTTAATCCTGAAACGCCGGTACCGGGCGGCACGCCTTCCTTCTTCTCCCAAAACCTCCAGAGTTTAGGCGAGGCCATGTCACGCTTGCAAAGTGTGTCGCTCACAAGGCGTGATGAGCCATCGGTTGTCCGCGAGACCCTGCACTATGAGATGGCGAGGCCATGACGCGCAGAACCTTGCTTGCGAGCGCTGTGATGCCGTTCGCGGCCAAACCGGGACCTCAATCCCTGTTACAAACGGCACGAATCGAGTGGATTGCCCTCGACTGCGATAGCCGCCTTCGCGCAGCATCCTGGAGCGATACGGCCGCGAGCATCAGCATGGGCTCACTGCTCAAACCCTTCCTGCTGCTCGCCTACCTGCGCACTCATAGGCAGCCTCTGTACGTGAACTGTACCGGCTGCTGGTATCCGAAAGGACACGGTAAACAGAATGCAGTGACGGCTTTAGCGAATTCGTGCAACACCTACTTTCTCGAAGTCGCAAAAGACATGGACCGCGCAGCGCTCGACGCCGTCTGTCTTAGCTTTGGACTCGATTGCGCCGGCCGCGCGTCGTCTCCCGAGAGGCTGATCGGACTTGCATGCGGCTGGCCGCAATCGCCCGCAATCGCAGCCCGAGCGTTTGCCCGGCTCACAAAGGACAGAGATCAAGCTGGCGTTCGAACCGTGCTGGCCGGTATGGCGCAGTGCGCTCGCATAGGGACGGCGCGGGCTGTCGGGTTCGAATGTTACGCAAAGACCGGCACCGCTGCCGCTGATGGATTCGCGGTGGCGCTCTATCCTCTCGATCAGCCACGCCGCGTTCTGCTCGTCCGGGAGCACAACACGACCGGAGCGAACACGGCAAAACATGTCAAGGCATTGGCCATCAAAGCCGGTTGAAGATCGCTTGACGCGGCGTAGCTTCGTGCTCATGCCGGCGCTGCTGGCTCCGAGTGCAGCCCGTCACATGACGCGCTCCTTCTGGGTCTTCGGACTTCTGAAGCCCCCTCGATTGCATGTGCAAGCCATTGGTTCGGCGCGCTTGCATTGTCACAGCGCGCGTGGCGATTCGATTATCGAAGAGCGTGGCCAGTGCGTGATTGAGTTGGCGGATGTGCCGGTTCAAGTTGCGGGGCCAGGAGGATCCGCGGCTCGCTGTTTACTCGAGGTACCGGGCGTCATCCGGCGCGAATACTCTGGCGTGGTGGATATCGGGCTGGACGCCGGAGTTCTGGTCACGGTGGTCACGATGAGCCCTGAGATGGCGGTCGGCTCAATCATCGGCGCGGAGCTCCCGCTTGACCGTGCACCGTTCGAGGCTCTCGCGGCCCAGGCGGTTGTGAGCCGTTCTGTCATTTACGCTACCAGGCTTCCACGTCATCGTTGCGCCGACTTCTGCGACACTACGCATTGCCAGTTTCTGCGCTCACCCGCCGCTGCAGGAAGCCTGGCCGGGTGCGCTGTCGAAGAGACCCGCGGCGTCGTGCTCCGGGACAGCGGCGGACAGTTCAGCCCTTTGTACTCGGCGGCCTGCGGTGGCGCAACCGAGCGCGGCTGGGACGGCGGTCATCTGTATCAATCTGCACGCTGCGATGTTTGCCGGACACAGAAGCTCGCTCGCCGTGGGCATGGGTGGGGCTTGTGCCAGGAGGGCGCGATGGGGCTCGCGCGCATGGGCTGGAACTGGCGGGAGATCCTGGCCCACTACTATCCGGACTCCAAGGTCAGTCATCATTATGAACAGCCGGACTGACGTGTGCCAAATTGGACCAGGCACATGCCGACAGTTCGGCGGCCCGATGAGACATTTCTTTTTCTCCGGAAGAACATTCAGAATTGACAGTTGCATGCGTTAGGACGAATTAAGTCTCGCCCTGCAGTAGCAGCCTTGCGACAAACAAAAAATCCGGTCATGATATTCCCATGCACTGCGGACTTCGCAAGTACAACGTAATTGCATTTGTCACGATCGTGGATGTGGCTCGAGCAAAAGAATTCTACCGTGACACACTCGGTCTGAGGTTAGTCAGTGAAGAGCCTCCTTATGCATTGGTATTCGATGCAAACGGAATCATGTTGCGCCTGGGAATGGGTAAGGAGCGTCCGCCGGTCGCGGGTACAGTTTTGGGTTGGCAAGTGCCAGACGCAAGTGCCGCGGTAAAGGACTTGGAACAATGTGGGATTCATTTCGAGCGTTACGATTTTCTGAAGCAGGACGAACACGGGATCTGGACGACACCGACCGGCGCAAGAGTTGCTTGGTTTAAAGATCCCGATGGAAACACCTTGAGCATTTCGGAACACCCGGAGTGGAAACAGTGAACAGCCTGCACGTTATAGACTCGATTGCACTACTCCGCACCCCAGCCGCCACCGCCCGGCGTCTCGATCCGTAGCACGGCGCCGGCAGGCAACTGGAGATTGCACTTCCCCGGCAGCTCGCGTTCTGTCCCCTGCTCGATGACGCGGTTGCGTCCCTTTGCGCCATCGCCGCCTCCGTGGAGACCCCAAGGAGCGAAAACACGGCGATCGCTGAGAATGGTGACCTGAGCCGGCGCAAGCAGTTCCATTTCGCGAACCAGCCCTTCGCCGCCGCGGAACTTACCCGAACCGCCCGATCCGCGACGGTACTCGTATCGGCGGACTCGAAACGGATACGCGTACTCCAAGGCCTCAATCGGCGTGTTCAGGGTGTTGGTCATATGAGTGTGGACGCCTGCGACACCGGGCGCGCCGCGACTGGCCCCGGAGCCGCCGGCGATTGTTTCGTAGTAGGCGAATGACTCGCCGGTTCGAGGATCGATGCCGCCGATCGTCAGGTTATTCATTGAGCCGGAACTGGCCGCAGGAACCCGATCGGGCAGCATCTGCGCGAACGCGCGCATCAGCGTGTCCACCATCCGCTGCGATGTCTCCACATTGCCTCCCGCAACCGCGGCGGGCCATCGCGCATTTACAACAGAAGCCTCGGGCAGCAAAATCTTGACAGGACGCATCAGGCCGGCGGTAGGCGCGGCTTCCTCCGGGAGCAGACAGCGCAGCACGTAAAAAACCGCGGAGTGTGTGATTGCGGCGACGGCGTTAAGGCTACCCGAGACCTGGTCCGCTGACCCGGCGAAGTCTACCAGCAAGCTGCCGCTACCAGGATCTGCCGTCAGAGTTACCTTGATCTTGACCGGACTGCAACTGATTCCATCGTCATCCAGGAAATCTTCGGCGCCAAACTCGCCGCCGGGAAAACCCTTGATTTCGTCCCGCATCAGGGCCTCGGAGTGGTCCATCAGCGCCGATGCATTTCGCTCCACGCGATCCATGCCGTACTTGCCGATCAGTGCGCCGACACGCTGAGCGCCGATGCGGCAAGCTCCAATTTGCGCGGTGAGATCGCCTTCCCGCTCGCGTGGGGTCCGGACGTTATTCAGTATCAGCGCGAGCAGCGCATCATTTAGCGTGCCCTGGGCTACCAGCTTCAGCGGCGGAATACGAATGCCTTCCTGTGAAATCTCGGTGCAGAGGCCCATGGAGCCGGGATACATGCCGCCGACATCGGCGTGATGCGCGCGGTTCGCGATATAGAAGCCGGCACGATCGTAACCAGGGGTATACACGGGCATCACCAGCGTGATATCGGGCAGATGAGTACCGCCTGCGTAGGGATCGTTCAGTATCGCAACGTCGCCCGGATCCAGCGTCATGGCGTCGAGCGCGGCGCGCACCGACATCGGCATCGACCCGAGGTGAACCGGCATGTCATCGCCCATCGCGATCACGTCGCCATCGCCGTTGAAGACAGCGCTCGAGTAGTCGCGGCGCTCTTTGATGTTCGGTGAGAACGCCGTGCGCCGAAGCACGATGCCCATCTCTTCCGCGATGGAGTGGAACGCACTCTTGAACACGGCGAGGTCGATTGGATCTATGTCAGGCTGGAACATTGACGATCAGATTTTCGTACGCATCCACTTTCGACGCACAGCCTGCGGCCACGAAGGTAGTAGCGCTGTACTCGACAACTACGGCCGGTCCATCGAACCCGTCTCCGCTGTGCAACCGCGTGCGGTCGTACACCGGCGCGTCGAGCCAATTGCCTCCAGAGTAGAGACGCGTGTATTTCACGATGGCATTACAGCCATTTCCAGGGCACAGATCACAAGGCGAAGGCTCCACGCGATCGGTTTGCGCGATTAGGCGCAGGCGTACATTCACTACCTCAACGGAGCGGGCGCGATCGGCGTACCCGTAGCGCTTCTCATGCAATTCGTGAAAGGACGCCAGGTAATCTTGCTGCCAGGCGACGTTCAGTTCGAAACCTTGTCCGGCGTACCGCATGTCGAGTGAATACACCGCAAGCGCATCCGGAAGGTCGCGGCGAGCTCCGTCTTCAAGTGCGCCGAGATTTTCTTCAATGCCGACATCGCCGGGCTGCAGCATCACCGTCCGCGAGTAGTCGCGAACGAAATCCGAGACCAGAATTCCATAGGCGGACAGTGCCCCCGGATGTTTCGGAACCATCACACGCGAAATCCCGAGCGACTTCGCCAGAGCGCACGCGTGCAGCGGTCCCGCGCCGCCAAAGCTCAGCAAAGTGAAATCGCGAGGATCGTAACCCTGTTCGACGGAAATCGTGCGTAGAGCGTTTTCCATGTGAGCGTCCGCGACGCGTACAATACCTTCCGCAAACTCTTCCACCGTTGCAATGCTGCGCTTGTGCTGGTCCAGAATACCTCGCGCGCGCTGTGCATCAAGCGCCATGTTGCCGCCCAGGAACCAGTCAGGATCAATCCTGCCAAGTATCAGATTGGCGTCGGTGACAGTCGCATCTTCGCCGCGTCCGTAGCAAGCGGGACCAGGATCTGCCCCCGCCGATTCGGGACCCACCTGTAAGGCTCCCGCACGGTCAAACTTAGCGGTGGATCCGCCGCCCGCGCCTGCCGTATGAATACGCAACATCGGAACTGCCACGGGCAGGCCGTTAATTTTGGCTTCGGTGGTCGTTTGAAGGGCAGCGCCGGTTTGGATAAGCGCAACGTCCGTTGAAGTGCCGCCCATGTCGAATGTAAGCACCTTCGAAAAACCGGCCTGCTTCGCAATAATCGTAGCTCCCACCACTCCTCCCGCAGGGCCGGACAGGATTGTTCTTACGGGTTCGCGCGCGGCCACCTCGGCAGTTACGATACCCCCGGACGATTGCATAACGTGAAGCGCAGAGCCGCGTAACCGTAGGCCGCCCTGCAACCGTTCGAGATAACCCTGCATCTTGGGCGCAAGATACGCATTGACCAGAACGGTCGAGCCGCGTTCGTATTCGCGAAACTCGGGAAGGATTTCGTGCGATGCCGAAATGGGAATTCCGAGCTCACTCAAATGTCTCAACGCGGCGCGTTCATTGGCAGGATTCGCAAATGAGAACAAAAATGACAGGGCGACGGCTTCGGCGCCGCTGGTGCGAATCTTTTCTCTCAGGTGAGCGAGTTCGTCGTCGTCTGCGGCGTGAAGAATGGAGCCATCGGCAAGCACTCGCTCGTGTATTCCGAAGCGCATCTCACGCGGTGCCAAGGATGGAGCGTCTTCCCAACACCAGCGATAGAGGTTTGGCCGCGCTTGGCGTCCGATTTCGACGGTGTCTTCGAAGCCTGCTGTGGTTACAAACGCGACTCGCGCACCCTTGCGCTCGAGTAGCGCATTGGTCGCCACCGTGCTGCCGTGGCGCACTTCGGCGCCTGCGCTGCCAGGAATGGCGGCGATAGCATCAAGCACGGCTCGCGACGGATCCGCAGGGGTGGAGGGCACTTTAAGCACGCGCAGCTCGCCTTCGCACCAGCAGACACAGTCGGTGAACGTGCCGCCAGTGTCGATTGCAAGCCGCATCAAACGTACAATTAGGCTTCCTGCCGGCGCGAAACCGCTAGTTCGGCCAGGATTTCAGCGCAAGCCCGCCGCGGATCCCCGGCCCGGGTAACCTGCCGTCCGATGACCAGATAATCGGCTCCATTCTCGATCGCTTCGCGGGGCGTCGCGACTCGCTTCTGGTCTCCTGACGCTGATCCTGCCGAACGAACCCCCGGAGTTACCAGGGTCATCTTCGGACCGGACACTTCGCGCACTCGAGCCACCTCGAGCGGCGAGCAGACGATCCCGTCAATTCCCGCTTCCGCTGCGTTCCTGACCCGCAGCTCCACCAGCTCAGATATCGGGGCCGGATAGCCAAGATCCGCAAGGTCATCTTGATCGAAGCTGGTGAGCACCGTCACGGCGAGCAGCTTCGCCTTGCTTTCGCCGCGCCCCTCGACTGCGGCCTGCATAACAGTTCGGCTGCCATGAACGGTTAGGAAGTGAATGGCTTCGTTTTTGCAAATTTGCCGCGTCGCCCGCTTCACCGTCTCCCCGATGTCATACAGCTTCAGGTCCAAAAAGACCTTTTTGCGGAACGAACCCAACTGCGAGACAAACTCCATGCCTGCCGCAGCATAGAGCTCCATCCCTACCTTATAGAAGTCGGCTGCGGGCCCGATGCGCTCCACTAGCCGGAGGGCCTCGACTGCGCTATCGACGTCCAGGGCGATGATCAATGGGTTCGTTCCGTAATTCAGGGCAGCACCTCGATTGGCTTCGTTCCGTAATCCGTTACCCGGCCGATGACGTAAGCTTCGGTTCGTTCCGTAATCAGCGCCTGGGCCTCGTTTTCCTCGAGTGTAATGAGGAGCCCGCCCGAGGTCTGCGGGTCGTAGAGCAAGGCCTGGAGTTCGTTCGGTAATTCGGGGGGCATGAGCACGCAGCTCTCGACGAACTCGCGGTTGTTCTTGAGCCCGCCTGAATGCGCCCCGGCCAGCGAGTATTCGCGCGCTCCGGGGAGAAGCTGAACCGCCCCAGCCGAAATCTGCAGCGTGACCCGGCTCGCGAGCGCCATCTCGCGGGCGTGCCCCAGTAGTCCAAACCCGGTCACGTCCGTACATGCGTGGACCTCACGCCGGAGCATGGCGTCGCAGACGTCCCGATTGAGCGTCGTCATCTGCTCGATGGACCCAGCGACGTGTTCGTCCCGCGCGATCCCCTTCTTGAGCGCGGTCGAGATGACCCCGGTGCCGAGTTTCTTCGTAAAGACGAGCACATCGCCCGGCTTCGCTCCGGCATTTGTGAGCACTCGGCGCGGATCGATGAGACCGGTAACCGCGTAGCCGAACTTTACCTCGTCTTCCGAGATGCTGTGCCCTCCGAGAATCACGCAGCCGGACTCATGGATCTTATCCGCGCCGCCGCGCAGAATCGCTTCCAGGTCGGCAAGGTCGCCCTTGGCCGGAAATACGACGAGTGACAGCGCCGTGACCGGGCGTCCGCCCATCGCGTACACATCGCTGAGCGCGTTCGCCGCGGCGATAGCGCCGAACGTGTACGGGTCGTCCACAATCGGCGTGAAGAAGTCCACGGTTTGGACCATCGCCAGCGGGTGTCCCGCCGAGTTCGTCAGGTCATAGACGCCCGCGTCATCGGCTGTGTCATAGCCGACCAGGACCTTCTCATTTGTGAAGCGCGGAACAGTCTTGAGTGCGCGATCAAGAATGCTGGGACTGAGCTTGGACGCGCAGCCGCCCGCCTTCACATTCGCGGTCAGTTTGGTGGGCACCAGGAACTAGTTTAGACAGCAGGCGCAGCGAACTCTTCAACGAAGCTCCATTCGCGCCAGGCATTCAGGAGCGGGAAGTAAAGCCCTAAGTGAAGTTCACCCGGCATCATTCGCGACAGCAGCGTAGCGTAGCTTTCAAGCTGAGGCCGGTAACGCGCTTCTTCCTTCGCCAGAAACTCCTCCGCCTCCCCACCTTCGTGCTCGCTGGTCTTGAAGTCGATGACCCAGACGCGATTTTGTTCGTCGCGGAAGACCCGATCGATAATGCCATTCACCAGCCGATCACCAATGCGCCCGCCGATGGCCCACTCCGATCTCGCCTCCGCGTGAGGCGCCAGGATCCACCGGCCACGCTCGCTCGCCAAGGTGTTATCGAGTGCCCGGATCACCTGCGCAGCCGCCTTCCGCTCTTCCGAGCGCGGGACACCCAGCCGCAACAGCTCCGACGAGATAAACGGCTGCATGCCCGTCACACGTTCACGCGTCCATGCCTCGGCTCCGTCGCGAGCCATGCGGCGGAAGATGGCGTGAACTACCGTCCCGACGTGGCGGCCAGTGTCGCTGACCCACTCATAACGGATCGTCCGTGCCGAAGCTGCGGACCGATAGAGCTCCGGTTGCCACAAAACCGAATGCTCCAGTTTTGGCGCTCGCCAGTTTGCCGGTAAGCGCCGCAGCGTATTTACGGGAGGGCCCGCGACATCGAAGAGCGATTGCTGAACGCCGGGCTTGCGCCGCAGGACGTGATTAAATTCGTGTTCTACCGCCGGCCACAGAAGCCCCAGAAACGTATTGCTGCCGGCCTTCGCACACGCGCTTCCATCCTTCTTGGCTTCCGCATTGCCGAGCAGATATAAGCGGTTCTTCGCCCGAGTAACCGCGACATATAACAGCCGCTTCAGCTCGTTCTGCTCTTTGATCTTCAATTCGTCGCAGACAAACTGATAAGCCGGATCTTCATCGCCACGAGGCGGTTGAGCGGCGACCAGAAGAGTTGAGGTACCGTCTTCCTCGATGCGCTCGGTCCAGACCAGCATTTCGCGCTCGGTGGTACGCGCTCCTGCGCCTAACTTCGGCAGGATCACGCGTGTCGAATTCGAGCCCTTTAGCGTTGTGAATGGTCATGATCTTTACGCATTCCGGGCCCGTTTGCGGCCTGGCGAACAGGAATTCCAGCCGTTCGTTCAGAAGAGTAAAGTCCCGGATAGTTCCGCCCTGGTCGAACTGCTCCAGCAGGTCAAAGTACGTTCCTGCATCCTGCAGATGTGCTTCTTCGCTCAGCGTTGCCGGTCCGCCAAGCGCGAACCAGGTTCGCTCCACGAGTTCCCGCAACGTCAGACGGCCGATATTGGCGACGGCTTGCGCGAGGAGATCCTGAACACGTAAGGCGCGGCTGCGCCCCTCGGGCGAGAGCATTGTCAATCGATCGGGGTCGGAGAGCAAGTCGAGCAGCGTTCGCCGGCTCTCGAATTCCGCAAGCGCGGAGAGATCCGCAAGCGTAAGGCCGCACCACGGTGCGCGCAAACACGCGAGCCAGGATAGGCGATCCGCCGGATGTAGAACGGCGCGTGTCAACGAGATGAGATCGAGAACGTGCTGCTCCTCGCGCAGCTGATCGATTTCGATAGCCTCGTAGGGAATGTCAGCCTTCCGAAGCGCGGGCAGAATCGATACGAGATGACTGCGGCTGCGCACCAGGACGGCGACATCCCCCGGCGACTCAGCTTTCTGAATCAATCCGACGACTTCGTCTGCTTCTTCCGTGCCCTGGTCGCCGACAAACGCGATCAGCTCGGGGACCGAGTGAGTGCCTGTACGCGCAGCTTCTGCCGGCCGCAGCTGAACCCCGCCGTGTGCAATGTCATCGGCAGCACACATCAGGGGCCGGAATGTTTGCTGCACCCAATCTACAATGTCCGGAGTCGAGCGAAAATTCGCGGTCAAACGCAAGGGCGTGAGGTGCACAGACCCGAGACGTTCGCTATGCCAGCACTGCAGGAATAATGAGACCTCGGCCTCGCGAAAGCGATAGATGCTCTGCATCGGGTCACCGACGACAAACAAGGTTCGACCATCCCCGTCGGACCATTGCTCAGTAAGCGCCTTCAGCAGCTCGTACTGCGTGCGTGAGGTGTCCTGAAATTCATCCACCAGCAGGTGCTCGATGCGGTAATCGAGCCAATAGAGAAGATCGCTCGGCGCGTCCGGTGTTCCGAGAGCTTCGATGGCCGCACGGGCGACTTCGGTGAAATCAACTCGTCCTGCTTTGAGGAACACGCGGCGAAGGACTTCCTCGGCGTGGCACAGCAGATCGCAGAAGTCTTGCACGTTGGAAGGATGCGCGCTGTTCTTGAACACACGCCACTGCTCGCGGCGCTCGAGCATGCTGGCGACCTGACGTTCGAGCCGTCCCAAATCGTTGTCGAAGTGAAGGGAGACACGCCGGAACAGGGCGCGGCCATCAGTGTTTCCTTCCCCGAGCTCGCGTATGGTCTCGCGGGCGGCCAACCGGTAGAGGTCTTCCGCATGCTCAACTACGCGCTGCGACCCTCCGAGGCGGGAGACGATCGGCATCTGGCGGCTCAGCATTGCGCAGAGCGCGTCGATGGTCTGGATCTGCAGGCGGGAAGTGCTGGTTTTGAGATTCCATCCGAGCTCGGCGTCGCGCGCCAATACCGCACGTGCGAGCTCTCTGGTTTCGCGCGCATGATCGTCTATCGGCAAGTCTTGACCCGCGCTATGCAGAGCCTCAATGACGCGATCGCGCAGTTCGCCCGCAGCTTTCCGTGTAAATGTCATCGCGACCACTGCCTCGGGCCTTTGTACCGTCGTGAGGAGCCGTAAGTAACGTCGCCCCAAGAGAGTGGTTTTTCCGGAGCCTGCCGGAGCTTCGACGATAAACGACCGGCTCGGGTCGAGGGCCCGCCATCGCGCTTCGAGATCCGCCGTCATTCGGCTGCGTCCTCCTGCATCCCTCGTTCCTGGACACGGCACAAGGGCTTGATGGCACAGTATTCGCAGGCATTGGCGATAGGATCGACCGCGGCGTATCCGCTCAGGAACTCCGTTGCGAGCCGCTCCATTTCCGTGCGGGCTTCCTCCAGGAACTCAATCCACTCCGAACCTTTTGCGGTGATGCTCGTCGCTCGTTTAAGATGCTTGTCGCGGGTGATTCCGACCATGCGCATCTCACGCGGCCGGATTTCGCCGAAGAGGATGCCTTCAACCTCCTGACCTCTTGAAGCGGCATAGACCAACAGCTGCGGCTCGGCGGGCCGAGGGCATTCGAGCTTGCCGCGCGTCTGTTTGCCGCTCTTGTAGTCGACCAGCAGTGCCGCACCGTTACGAAGGCGGTCGATGCGATCGACACGCAACCGAAGGGGCAGGCCGGACAGATTGTACTGGAACTCGCTCTCGACAGTTTCCACGCAGAACGGCTGCGTACGCTGAGTTTCGATGGTGGTGAGCCAGTCCAAGATTAAGCCCTCCAAGCGCTCGCGTTCGACTTGACTGACGAGATCATGAAATCCGCTGTCGGAGTGAGTCTCAACCGCACGCAGAACGGAGTTGTTTATGATGTCTCGAAGTTGGTCGGCGGAGCAGTCCAGAAGGCGCGACTGCGTGCGCAGTTCCTGCCAGACCAACTGTAGAGCCTTGTGGACGAAGCCGCCGCGATCGCGGGCGTCGAACCCGAGGCACGATTCTTCGGGGAGAGATGCACGGAGGCGAATCTCGGCAAACGCACGGAAGGGGCACAATGACTGCAGCTTGATAATGCTGGTACCGCCACGCACTTCACGGCCGGTATCGAAGGCGGGAGCCGTCGTGTCCTGGATCTCTTCGAGCCGAACAGGGGAAAAGGACTGTGCGCCAGCCCTCCCCATCCAAACGGCGGAAGTTATTTTGGAGTCTGCAACAAGCGGTTCGGCGAAAGGCGACAATCGGCCCGAGTAAGTTACCGCAAGCTCAGGCGCGGCTGCAAACAGTGCGTGCGTCAGGTGCGAATGATGCGCGAGCAGCCATTGGGGATCCGTCTGAGGAACTCCGTAGGCGCGCTGCAATCCAAACGGAACCAGCGGATAAGGCGATATTCGGGGAGGCCAAGCTTCATCCGAGAGGCCGGTAACGATGGCGGAGTCGAAGCGGAGTCCAGCGGCGGAGGTCAGATCGAAAATCTGCACCGGCGAGAACCAGTCGCCGCGTTCCACACCGCCGATGGCGAGCAGGCGACGAAGATGCGATAGGGCGGCTTCGAGCGACGCCGATGGAGAGATTAGACCGAGCGACCCGAGCGTGGAGAGTGTTTCGTTCCAAGCCTCGACCGTCTCCTGCTCGCTTGCCGTGAGTTCGGCATCGCCGGGCCAGCCGAATGCTTCGAGCACATCGCCGAAGAACTCAGCCCAAGCCGGTAGTTCACGCCCGCGGTTGGTAGATTGCAGTAGCTCGCGCAGACGCGGCCAGACGGTGCTGAGGCGCGGACAATTTCGTGAGACTCGCTCCAGGTCCCAGATGGTGACGTCCGCTTGTCTGCGGCTTCGAAGTTCGAGGTCCGCAAGCGCGCGCGCGTTACGTTCCATCGCGGCTCCTGCGATAAAGGGGCATAGCAGCGTGGCGGACACTTCGGTCTGCGGCACCGGTGCATTTGCAATTTCGAGCAGCAACATGGCGCTCGCCACAATCGGGTGGTCGAGCAAAGACATCGCCGCATTCAGGTGGAAGACGGAAGTGACAGCGGGAGCGCTGATACGCAGCGCCGAAGCGGGATAGAAAACCTGTTGAAAAACACGTTCTACAAGAGTACGGTTGACCGGAAGCTCAGGGACAAAGACAGCAATCGAGCGCTGAGGATTTTCTTCGAAGCGCGCACGGGCATAACGCGCGGCCCAGTCGATCTGCTCACGTAGATCGCCGAACTCAGTTGCGATGGCACCGTGCACAAGCTGCAAATCAGCGCTGAGGAACGAGGACGAGAGCAGCTTCAATGCCGGAGTGATTTCGTCGAAGCCGGCGAAGATGGAGGGCTCCGGCGTGCAAACTCCTTTGGAAATCCAATCGGGAACCGAATGCCACAGGTCCGACCGGGAGATCCAACCACGCTCCTGGCCCATGCGCCGAAACGTGGCGTACCAGTTCCGAAACTGTCGGGCGTCGTGATAGTCATCCCAGGCTGCAGCGTCGAGAGGCATGCGCCACTCGGCGATCAGCGCAGCGGTTTTGCGCGCCAGACGAGCGGTGGCGTTCGAGTCGAACAAGCGCGGTTGATCCGCCTCGATGATCTGCTTCCAGAGCAGCGTTTCCTGCACCGGAGAAAGCAGGGCGGGTATATTTGAGGAGCCGTAACGGGCCTCCTGCCAGCGCGATGTGAGCCAGGCATCGATGCTGAAGATGCCCGGCCGCTGCCATGTCGATAAGCCACGCTGTGTCTGTTCCAGGGTGAACGTATGCGAGGCCGCTCCGGCGAGCAGCGCCGATGAAAAAACGAGCGCGGAGTCTTCCTCAGACCGGGAGGACAGACCGGAGAAAGCGAGGTGCATCAAGAGGTGTTGTCTCTATTATCGGATGGGCCTCGTGCATCGCGAGGTGGCCAGATTACCTTACGCGACCTGGCACGCGTAAGCGTTCCCGAGTGGTCGCAATCTGAAGCGCATTGCGAACGTATCGCTCATCCGTCAGCGCGGCCGTAATCTCATCGGGGAACTTCACCATCTGCCGAAAACGGTCTGCCAGTTCGCGAAACACTTCGAGCCGGATCTCCGGCTCCAGATCGCCGCGGCGTAACAGCGCTTCGTGCGCTATTTGAGCGAGTTCCGGTGAAGTGTGCTGGCGCAGTCTGGCGGCGAGATGCGGGTATTCGAGGAACGAATTGTATTTCTCGCCCATGTCGATGCGGGCCATGTCCGGCAGGGAGTAGCGCTGCTGCTTGATCACAATCGTGTTTGCCACGATGTCGCCGAGCCGCTGGGATCGGGGGCTGAGAACAAGACTCACGCCGCCGACGAAATAGAAGAACGGCAATGCATCCAGAAAGCGCATCAGGTTACGCACGGCGATCTGAGGAAACTGCAGCTTTAGCCCGCCGGCATCAAGGACTCTAAGGCGGAGCGCGCGTTTGCCAAGCGTCTGGCCGCGCCAGAGCCACTCCAGAGCGATGGCATAGCCGCCAGACACCACGAAGAATGCCAGAATGCTCAACGCTCGCATTAAATCCGTGCTGAGCAGGCCGGTCGTCTGAAGGAGCCGGGAAACTCCCGCTGCCAGGACAGCCACGGCCGCAAGGTCGATGAGCCAAGCCAGAAATCGGGAGATAGGTCCGGCGAGCGGCAGGGAGAAGCGGACGCCTTCCGGTGTTTGAACAAGCAGCGCGTTTCCGGTCATGCGCGCCCCGCTCGGTAGAAGTAGAACGACAGCGCCAATAACTCGAGCAGACCAAATGCAATTTTGACCGGATAGGGCAGAACGGGGTAATGATATTGCGAAACGAACGCCTCGACGAGTCCTGCCCAAACCAGCATCACTGCGCAACCACCGGCAAGCGTAAGCACGTCAGGCGTAATGGCACGGAGACGCTTTCGGCGGCTGGTGGCATCACCCCATCCGATGAGAGCGGACGCGAGGACGAACGCCGCCTGACCAGCGACGAGGATGGCCGGAATTTCGATAACCCCGTGGGGCAGCAGCCATCCGAGAAGAAACGGCGTGAACCCCGCATGAACGTAGTCAGCCGCTACGGCTCCGAGCGTGACTCCGTTATAGAACAGCAGGACCAGCGAGCCAGCGCCCCAGGTGGCTCCCATTGCGAAGGTGAACAACGCGACCTGAATGTTGTGCGTCATGAGCTCCGCTGAGAACGTGCCTTTGACATTCTCAAAGCGACTGCTCTTCGGCGCCTCGTCTTGCTTGACGCGCTCGGCCGGGGAGCCGCGTAATTCGTGGAAGGGCATCAGGACGGACTTAGCATTTGGATCGAAGGTGAGTGCTCCCCAGCCAAAGGCGAACCCGGCCAAGGTGAGCACAACTGTGAGGGCAAATGCGTGCGAGTGCTTCCGAAACGTCTGTGGAAAGGTGCGTAGAAGCCAGCGCCAGGGCCGCGGCCGATGAACGCCCCCGGTGCGTGCGTGGCATTCAGCATAGGCGCGGGCGACAAGCGACTCCAGGTACATTCGTGTGTGCGGCTCAGTCGAAGACGTCGAAAGCCGCACGAGCGCTGACGCGGCGCGTTCATACAGGTACTGCAGCCGCGAAATCTCCTGGAGCGTCAGCCGCTTGAACGGATCGTCCTCAATCTCGTCGAGAATGCGGTTCAACTCGTTCCAGTAGGGCTGTTCCGCGGCAATGAATCGAGGCAGATCCAGAATCACAGAACTTGCCTCCGCTTCACATCCGCGTAGCTCCGGACCAGATCCATTCCAACCGACGAGGGAGAGATGCTCGAGAGCGAGATACCGAGGACGCCCAAATTCTTTTCGGCCTTTTTCAACGTGGCCCATTCAAGATGCGCGGCAAGCCGGGCGCGAACTTCGTCCACGGTGGCCGGGAGTTCGCCGGTGAACAGAGGCCGCAACTGTGGATCTCTCAAACTGTTCACCAAGACAACGTGACGACGAGCCAGGACCGGCGCCTCGCGCGCGAACGTTTCGGCGAGCAACGGGTCTGAAAGGTCAGTCAGGAATAGCAGCAGCGAACGCTTGCGAATGCTGAGCTGCAGGAACGTAAACAATTCTTCAAGATCGGGCGAGGTCATGGTGGGCTGGAGGTCGAAGATGGCTTCGCGGCAGCGTGAAAAATGGGTCCGGCCCCGCGACGCTGGAACAAACGTTTCGACGCGACCACTGAAGGTAACCAAACCGAAGTTGTCGCCCTCGTTATCAGCTGCGAGAGCCAGCATAAGAGCCGCGGTCACAAAACGCTCCAGAGCTTCGTGGCGCGCCGACAAGCGGGACGAATCGAGAATCACGTAAACATCCTGAGTGCGTTCGGCCTGGAAGACCTTCACGACGGGACGGCCCCGGCGTGCGGTCGCCTTCCAGTAAATTTCATCGAAGTTGTCGCCGTGAACGTATTCGCGCAACCGTTCAAAGTCGCGTCCGCGTCCGACCTGACGATGCGTGCGCAACCCGGCCTTGCGAAACATCAGGAGCTTTGCGCCGGCTTCGCGTTCCAGATCCGGAAAGACACGAATGGTAATGGAAACGGGCTTTTCACTGCGGGTGCGCCAGAGTTTCCAGCGCGAGAGCGAACCGATCCACACGCGCGTGATCTGAAAGGTTCCGCGCCGCTGCGGCGTGCAGTTGAAAGAGACATGGCCCGCGCTGGAAACGGCTTGCACGGTATTTGAACACTCGATTGCCGGCGGTAGCTCCGGCGCAATTATCACTGTTCGGCGGTTCTGAACCCGCAACGAAAAGGCAGAGTCGCGACCCTTGAACCATTTGAGCTCTTGTTTGGGCGTTGCCAGCGAGGTTGTCGTGACAGCTCTCAGGGCTTTGACAGCATCAAAGGCGAGCACGGCGGATAAAGCAACCACGATCAATGCGGCGACCGCCAAGAACGGCGGCTCAATTCCTGCAAGCGTGAGTACCGGCACGATCAGCGCAGCAATGATCCAAATGGTTCGTGAACTGGGAGCGATCATTCTTTGCGATTAGCGCGGGACAGGGATGTCCGTGAAGATGCTTTCGATCACTTCGAACGGCTGCAAGCCTTCGACTTCCGCCTCCGGCCGCAAGATGAATCTATGTTCGAGGACGGGACCCGCCATGATGCGGACGTCATCGGGCGTGACAAAATCGCGTCCGTCGAGTGCGGCGCGAGCGCGGCTTGCCAGGATCAGCGACTGTGTGGCGCGAGGGCCTGCGCCCAACAGAAGATTCTCATGACCCCGGGTGGCCCGGACCACATCCACCACGTATTGCACCAGCTCGGGACGAACGACCGACGCCGCAACACAGGCGCGCAAGGAATCGAGCTCGCCCGAAAGCACGGGCTCCACTGCACCCCGCTCGAGACTTGCCTCAGGTGAATCATTGCCCAACATGCGTTCGGCCAGGGTGAGTTCGTCATCGCGCTCCGGCCACGCCATTTGAATCTTCAGCATGAAGCGGTCCTTCTGCGCCTCGGGTAACGGATAGGTGCCTTCGAACTCGGCTGGGTTTTGTGTGGCAAAGACGGTGAAGTTCGGCGAGAGCGAAAAAGTTTCCCGGTCGATGCTGACCATGCGCTCCTGCATAGCCTGCAGCAGCGCCGATTGAGTTTTGGCAGGAGCGCGGTTGATCTCGTCAGCGAGCAGAAAGGTGGTGAAGATCGGCCCTTGCACCAGGGTGAATTCGTTTCGTTGTAAATTGAAGACGTTTGTCCCCGTGATGTCGGCGGGCATCAGATCGGGCGTGAATTGGATGCGCCCGTAATCGCACCCGAGCACACGCGCAAGCGTCCTGGTCAGGAGTGTTTTGGCGACACCGGGGACACCTTCGATTAAGGCGTGCTGCCGCGCCAGAATGACGATCAGCGCCTGGTCCACAGCGTGCCGCTGACCCAGGATCACCTTCGCAACCTGGTTGCGAACTCTTTCCATAACAAGCTGAAATGTGTCCAGAGCTGTGTTCATAAGGATGGTGGAGTTTCGAGCGATTGCTGGACTTCCCGGTAGGCTTTCACCGGGTCCTGGGCGCGGGGCGCCCGCAGCGGTGTTTTGGGATGGGTTCGAGTCCACTCGTGGACGCAGACTTGGACCAAGGAAGATTCCGCCAAATGGCGTGCCAGGAGATTTGTCAAGAGTACTCGCGAATCTGAAGCCGTAATGGCAAGTTCGTGATCCGATTCCGATGGCGGTGGGGGCGGAAACGAGACGGACCGGTTCCAGAGGAAAAACGCTGCCACGAGTGCCAATCCAAGCAGAAGACCCTGGAGACGGTGTCTGCGCGCGAGCGCCATGATGCTGCCGGTTTCAGCGATGCCCAGGTGGGATTCGTCGAATACAACTCGCTTTCGTGAGCCGATGAGAACCGGGACGAGTGCTCGCGACTCAGCTTTTGCGGCCAGCGCTTTATTTCGCAAGCGGCTGTCGTCGACAACGAGAACGATGCTGCCCGTTCCAAATTCGCGTTCGTACAAACCCGGTACCGGCAGTGGCATCCATGATTTGTCCGGCGTAACCGTTGTGCCTGACGGGCTGGTCTCGACGTGAACACCCCAGGTGACTGCGTCGCTGCGAATTGTCTTGGATCCGGCGCCGGCAGATAAAGCAGTAGCAGTGTCGAATCCCACGACCAGGCGATTACCGTCGCGAGCGATCTGTTGCAGCCGGTGAAAGAGATCCGGACTCTGAAGCGGAAGCGATGCGGCAGAGACATCCAGATAGAACAGCACCGCGTCGTGTGCCCGGAACTGATCGATCGGAAGATAGTTGCGCTCCACCAGGAGGCTTGGCTCTCTCGTAAGCGCGTCGAACAGCAGTTCGGTTCCGGACTCATCGGATCGCAACGAGGACGCGACGGCATAAGCCGCGGGCGAAGCGAAGCGGGAGAAATGTACGATTCCTGCGGCGAGCCCGGCGAGCAGAGCAAGCGTAAGCGCCCAGGTTATTGATCGGTGTTCAGCCATTCTGCCGCATAACCTGTAGCTCGCCTTGTACCCTGACGAATGCATCGGGCTCAACTGGGTGCATTCCGTACCAAGCGCGTTCGTAGTCGCGGTTGATGCGGGCGAAAGCCGCGGCCAACGCTTCTCTTCGTGTACGCACGCGGAGTTCACCTTCATACATGCGATTGGTCTTCGATTTGGCGATCGCAATGAGTTGATGTGTGCCAAGAAATGCCAGGTTGGAAAGATATAGGGCACGAATAGCAAGGCGTAGCTGGCCGTTTGCGGCGTATTCATTCGCCATGCGACGCCACTCCTCTTCCGGCATCTCAGTCCCGAGCACATCTGCACTGTTGAGATCCGGACCCGGCGCCCCGGAGCCGAAGCCGGACAATGCAAGCGGAGCCGCAGCCCGTTTTCTGAAGAATGCGAACAACAGCGCCAGAATGATGAAGGCGGCCAGCAAATAGAGGAGCAGTTGCATGTGAGCGGGAGCGCGCGGTCCCTTCTGCTCGGATGGCGGTGTGGCCTGTTGTTTGCGCAACAGGCTTTCGATCCAATCAAAGATGCTGCTAATCGCGCTGTGAATGCGGTGAATGGCGGTCTCGAGGTCGCGGCCCATGCGCGTCAACGCCGAATCGGGGACGGGCGCGTGCGCATGGCTCCATGCGTACTGATGACCGCTGAGTGCGTCGCGGATGTTGCGGTCGAGCTCAGCCTGGGACAGTCCAGCATCCGCGGCGCGAGCGGTTATCGCCCCGGCGGACGCTATCATCGCGCACGCAAGCACGACCGCTGCCGTTCGGCGCAGAGCGTACTTACGTAGAGCAAGCAGAAGATCGCGTCCATCGCGGCGCGCCTCGAAGTAGAAGGAGCGCACCACGGAGTAAGCCTGATAGAGCGGATCCATGAGGAGCCAGGTGACGCCAACGGCTACCGCAAAGATATTGCGATTTACCAGACCGGCCGCGTTGCGCGTCCACTCGGTCTCAAAGCCCGTGAACGCCTTCGCGAGTTGCGGCAGGAGGATCAAGGTGGAAAACACGTTAAGAAAAACAATCACCGCAGCGATGGCCAGAATCGCGAGACTTAGCCAGTTTGAAGCCGGCGCGAATGCGGCAACACTCGCCGCCTCACGAATGGCCGAGCGAAGCGTCCGGCCCGGGCGAGCAGCTTGCGTGTTGATGGCGCGGAAGAAGCCGGACGTCCATGCAAAAGGCAAAATGGACGCGGCAGCGAAGGGCAGAACGAGCAGCTTCAACGTCTGCAGCGTTGTCTGGATCGAGAGGCGCCTGGAAAAACTGTTGCGCGGCTGGGGTTCCTGTTCGCTGAGGGTGGCCAGAAGCGCGGCCGCGAAATCCGCCTTCCAGAAACTCATCCAGAGGAATGCAATGGCGCACGCGAGCGACTCCAGCGCGCATCGATCGGCGTCATATCCAGAGGTCATGTCGCGTACGAACCAGAGCGCAACGAGTAGAAAGGGAACCGCGCCCAGCAGGTATCGGTTCCACGAGTGCGCGGCTTGACGACGGAGCAAATTGAGTGCTTCTTCCACCTGATCGAGCGCGCGTCTTTGCATGCTACCTCGCGCCGACGCCGCTGTTTGTGAGCGAGAGAAGGAATTGGCCCACGACATAGAAGAATAACCAGCTCACGAGGACTGCTGCGGAGGCCGCGAGCGGTACGGCTGCGCGCCACCAGCGACTTCGACGCCGGCGGGTGGCAGGTGCGGCATTCGCCGCCTGGCGCATGCACGAAGAGCAGATGAACTGTCCTGCATGTTCGGTGACACACTCGCGGCAGAAGTAATGAGTGCACCTGGGACAACGGCAGATGGCTTCGCGAAGGAAGTGAATCGAGCAACGCGATTGCGTTAAGTGGCTGATAGCTGGCTCCTTCGATAAGTTTGCCAGTTCAACAGGATCAGTGTCAGTCCGCCGATTCCGAGCAACAGCTCAATGGCTCCGCTTGTCATCACTATCCAGCGCGGTGATATATGCGGAGCCGAGAGCGCGGTCCGACTCCAGAACAATTCCACGGACACCGTCCAAATGTAAGCACGCACACCCACGAATACGAGCGCGCCGATCAGGCTACGCTTAAGAACCCGCAACGCGCGAAGGTTATGAATTTTGGTCAAAGACCAGACGATGGGAACACCTTCGGCGAGCAACAGCGCGATAGCCAGGGCCTGTACCCAGCGAGAGCCCAATACCGCCCCAGCGGCATTTGCATACCAGAACGTCACGGCTGCATTCACCAGGAGCGCTGAAAAACTTAAGGTGGCGAGAGTGACACCTTCCGTGGCGGCTTTCTCGATCTGCTTGGGGGAAAGCGTATTCGAGTTCCCTTGATTGATTGCGGAAGATGTCTGTGACACCGCCTGCTCACGCAGGGCGCGCAGGTCGTCCGGCAAGTTGCCCTGCGCCTCCAAAACCTTCAGCCGAATGCGGCCCAGGACCTTCTTTGCCGTCCAACTTCGCAGTACTGCGGGGATCTCCTCGCGGCTTACGGCTGTCTGGATGGAACATTGGCAGCTAAACCGGATGGAAACGATGGCGCGATAGATCAGAAAAAAACTCACGGCCACGGCAGTGGTCCAACCTATCGGGGTCAAGCTTCGGGTGATCGCGATCAAAGCGAGCAACAACAGCGAAAAGATCGGGATGAGCCAAACTCCGAGGCTTCCCGAGCGGGCTGTGCGCCGCAACGTGATTGCCTGAATGTCGCGATAATAGAAGCGACGGTATTCCTCGCTGAAGCGGGTACCTTTGATCAGCAGCAGGTGATCAGCGCCTTGCCAGAGGCTCGATTTGCGCAGGGCACCGCGTGCGCCGGCGAGTTTCGTGTAGGGGAACGGTGCCGGCACTAGCGCACACTCCTGCGCTGAAACGCCACGATCGCGATAATCACCAGCACCAATAAACACATTTCGGCACCGGCGAGGATCAGCGCCACAACAAAGCGCCATTTGGTGCGGGGAACAATGCTCGAAGGCGCTTTCCAGTAACGGATGCTGAGGTAGATCACGATGGGCCAGGTGACAAAGACCGGATAGAACAGCAACGCCGGAACTGTGGCGAGGGCGAGCGCTATCGAATCGTAAAGTGTACGTTGACGCTCCAGGAGTTTCAGTTTCGGCTGCGGCTTATCGAGCTGCAGGCATGCGGGACACCAGATTGCGCCATCGACGCTGACCTCGCATAAGGCGCACAGAAAACGGCCGCAGTGGCCGCACAGCGAAACGGCTCTTTTCGAGGCATGCTCGTAGCAACTCGCTTCGCCTTCGCCGATGGCAAGCGCCGCCGGATCAAGATCCACCACGCCGCGGAACAAGGCGGGGAAGATCTCAAGCGTTATTTCGGAATAACAGCCAGGACATACGCTCTCCGTACGGGCACTGCTCAGGAACCAGTCGGGAAGCGGACCGCTGCAGTTAGGGCAAGGAACCAGCACACGTCAGGGTCAGGCCGTTTCCCGCACCACCCGTGTGCCACAGATATGGTCGTGAAGAGCACGTTTTTCGGAGTCAAAAGCCGCCATGATAAACCCGATACACAGGACGATGCTGCTCAGGAACAGCGAGAAGAAGCGGGCAATCGCACGGCCAACACCGATGGGGCCGCCGCCCGCGGTTATCACTTTCAAACCCATTGCCATTTTCCCCGGCGTTGCGGCGCGCCGGCTTAAGAAATATGCATAGTACGAACAGTGAATGGCGGTATCCACTATTACAACCAAACCCGTGAAGGCCAGGATTTTGGCCGCGATTTTCTCTGGAGTTTGATGCTGTATGTCCGGTTGGATCAGTAGGGTGAATACGATGGTTACGGGGGAAGTCAGAATTGTCAGGATGACGCCGTCGATCATGTAGGCGACGAAGCGGCGCCAGAAGCCTCCGTAAACTACGCCGGTCTGTGAAAGTGCGCCTTCCCGCATTCGCTGAACAAA
This sequence comes from uncultured Acidobacteriaceae bacterium, assembly GCA_963842195.1. Classification (GTDB taxonomy): domain Bacteria; phylum Acidobacteriota; class Terriglobia; order Bryobacterales; family Bryobacteraceae; genus Bog-105. The sequence goes on along the minus strand of CAWJFN010000007.1, from coordinate 157,521 downwards.
AGCCGGCTTGCAAGCGGCGCAGACCACGCTCGGTCCGAAATGAGCCAGATCGTCAGGTGCGAAGGGCCGACCGCACTCGGTACAAAACAGATGTGAACGCAGTGATTCCGCGGAGAGGGTACCCATAAATGCTGGATGACTGATCAGCGTAGCACGTCTATGCAGTTTCGGTGCCGAACCGGTGCGAAGAGTGGTGCCATATACTGGCGTGCCGGAGTACTGTAACGGATTCGCGATGCGGGGCGGCGAAAGAATTATTATAGAGCTTTCTGGGCGTCTTCGTGCCGGATATCACTGCACTTCTCACGTTTTCGCTCGCTGCCGGACTGCTTACCGTCGCGCCGGGTCTTGATACCGCGCTCATATTGAGAACGGCAGCGGTGGAAGGGCCGCGTCCGGCTCGGATGGCCGCGGCAGGTATCTGCTCTGGATGTCTGGTTTGGGGGTCGGCGACGGCGGTTGGGCTCACCGCTCTGCTCGCCGTTTCCGCTCTAGCGTTCAATGCGGTGAGGATCTGCGGAGCCTGCTATCTGGTCTATCTCGGCCTGCATATGTTCTTCCGGCGGCGCGACTTCGGCGCTGACCTCGGGAATAAAACCGTCGAGCAGCGCCGCACTCTGAGTGCCAACTCACGCCGGTGGTACATTCGCGGCCTGCTCACGAATTTGCTCAATCCTAAAGTTGGAGTCTTCTACATCACGCTGCTTCCTCAATTCATTCCGCGCGGCGGCAGCGTTATCGGCTACAGTCTCGGGTTCACGTTCATCCACGTTTTTGAAGGCCTGCTATGGTTGACGTTGCTGACGATCGCGATCGCGCCGCTGCGCAACTGGCTGTGGCGGCCGGCAGTGACGCGCGGACTTGATCGTGGAACCGGCGCCGTGCTGATCGGGTCGGCGGTCGCGCTTGCGTTGGAACGCCGGCGTTAATTTACATGAAACTTATCCGATTTGTTCTCACTGCGATCGTTCTCATTCCGGTTGGCTTCATTCCTGTTGCGCGGGCGGCATCTTTGACGCCGCCGCCGGACGAACGGTTCAAGGCCGATTTGCTGGTTGTCATTGCGCATCCGGATGATGACACGGAAGTCGGCGCGTATCTGGCGCGTGCCGTATTCGATCTGCACAAACGCGTTGCGGTTGTTTTTGGAACCAGAGGCAACACGGGCGGTAACGCAGAAGGGCAGGAGCAATCCGACGCGCTCGGTGACATTCGTGAGATCGAGGCTCATCGGGCGCTGGGCCACTTCGGGATCACGAGCGTGTTCTTTTTAGGTGGAATCGATACGCCGGGACAGGATGTTTTGCGCTCTCTCGAACACTGGAATCATGCCGACCAGTTGGGCCGATTAGTGCGGATTGTACGGCTGACGCGGCCTACCGTGATCGCGACGTGGCTGCCGGTAGTGCTGGCGGGCGAGGATCACGGCGACCATCAGGCCGCGGGCGTACTGGCAACTGAGGCGTTCGACTATGCGGGGGATCCCACGTTTCTGGGCGAACAAGTCTCGACGCCGCCTAACCGGTTCGACATTTCAAATCTGACCGAAGGACTACGCGCGTGGCAACCGGAAAAGCTGTATTACTTCAGCGATACCGCGCACCCGGAGGTGCTTGATGGCAAGGGGCCGTCGTATTCAGCTACGGATGTCTCGCCATCACGCAAGGTTGCCTACGCACGTCTAGCCGCGGAGGAGTGCGCTTATTACCTGACGCAAGGCGACACCGGACAGATGGCGCGCAAGGCACTCGAGAAAAACGATCTACATTATTTCGAGCAGCCGGTCCGATTTGTTTTCGGCAAGTCGCTGGTAGAAAGCACGCCTACAGCGGATCTCTTTCAAGGCGTTGTGGAGAGCGGAATTCCATACCACCGTGCGCCAGGCTTCAAACAAGAGACTTTCGCCGCGCCAACAGCGCTGTTGGGCGGCGCCTGGCAGTTTTATCGCGCTTTCCGACCCGCACACGGCGTCAGCCAATTTGCAGATATCTCTAAACAGCCGGAGTTGATGGCAAACTTCGAGAGTCCGCTCACGGTCCCTGTCGTGGTCGAGAATCCGACGGAACAAGTGTTGCATGTGCAGCTGTCGGTGGACATTCCCAAGGGCTGGGTGTTCTGGCGGCAAGCTCCACGCGACATCGAAGTCGCACCGCATTCCTCAGAGACGTTTAGCTTCGAGACGCGGACGCCGGTGGAGAAAACTCCAGGCTCAGGCGAGATTGCCGTGCATGTGAGAACTTCCGAGCGAGAGATTGGAAACATCCAGCTGCGTGTGGAACTTGATCGTAGCGGGATGCCGCAATGATGGCCGCTCCCTGATCGGTCGCGGTTCTGTCGGGGGACGATGCCGGATAGGTGTCCTGTCTATTCAATCACCATCAACAAATCCCTCGCCTCCACGCTGTCGCGCAGCCTGACAATTACCTCTTTCACAGCGCCATCGATGGGCGCGTAGACGGTGGTCTGCATCTTCATTGCTTCCATGACCAGCAGGCGGTCACCTTTCTTCACCGGATCTCCCGCTTTGACGTGAAGCATGGTGATTGCTCCCGGGATCGGCGCACCGACTTCGCCGGCCTTTGATGAATCGGCCTTGCGTCGAACGCTGGCGGCTTCCTTGATCGATTTGTCCTTAATTTCAATCTCGCGCGGTTGACCGTTGAGTTCAAAGAAGACCGTGCGCATGCCGTCGGGCCGCGGCTCGCCTACGGTCAGCAGCCGGATAATGAGCGTTTTACCCGGTTCGAGATCGACCATGATTTCGCTTCGCTCCTCCAGGCCGTAGAAGAATTGATAGGTCGGCAAAACCTCGAGTTCGCCGAATTGATTGCGCGCGGCAGCAAACTTCTCGAAGACGTCTGGGTACATAAGATAGCTCATCAAGTCGGTTCGGCTTTCCGATCCGGTACGCTCACGCACAGTATTCGCGGCTTCGTCCAAATCCGCAGGTGCGAGCTGCGCACCTGGGCGATCTGTTCGCGGAGACTTGCCGCGCAAAACAACATGCGCGAGCTTCTCCGGCCATCCTCCCTCCGGCTGGCCGAGCGAACCCATGAACATATCGGCAACCGAGTTTGGCAGGGTGAGCGAGTGATCCGGCGGAAGATTCTCAAGATCACGGACCGACAAATCGTGGCTGACGAGGAAGAGCGCGAGGTCGCCCACGACTTTGCTGGACGGCGTCACCTTCACGATGTCGCCGAATGCCATATTCACATCGGCGTACATGCGCGCCACGTCGGGCCAGCGGCCACCAAGGCCCATCGCCTCGGCCTGCTCCTTGAGATTTGTGTACTGGCCGCCCGGCATTTCGTGGATGTAAACATCGGCCGTGCCAGACTTGGGAGCGTTATCGAACGCAACGTAATATCCGCGCACGGTCTCCCAGTAATCAGAGCAGCGATTCAAAGCATCGAAGCTCAACCCGGTATCGCGTTCCGTGTGCGCCAGGGCGGCGACGATCGAGTTCAGATTCGGCTGGCTGGTGGTGCCACTCATGGCGGAGATGGCCCCGTCGGCGACATGGACTCCGGCTTCAGCGGCCTTAAGGACGGTCGCCGCATTGATTCCGCTGGTGTCATGTGTGTGCAAATGGATGGGAAGCCCGATTTCTTCTAAGAGCATCTTTATCAACTTGTAGGCAGCGTATGGCTTCAATAATCCCGCCATGTCTTTGATGCCGAGTATGTGCGTGCCCATCGTCTTCAGTTCCCGGGCAAGGCGGACGTAATATTCGAGCGAGTACTTCTCCCGCCTCGGATCGAGAATATCGCCGGTGTAGCAAATCGCCGCCTCGCAGATGCGACCGGTTTTGAGCGTGGCTTCGACCGCTATACGCATGTTGGGCATCCAGTTTAGGGAGTCGAAGATGCGGAAAATATCGATACCCTGGGCGGCAGCTTCGCGGATGAACTCCTGCACGACATTGTCGGGATAGGCGGTGTAGCCGACTGCGTTCGACGCCCGGAGCAGCATTTGGAAACAGATGTTCGGAATACGTTGCCGCAGTTGCTGAAGGCGACGCCATGGGTCTTCGAGCAGAAATCGCATCGCGACATCGAATGTTGCGCCACCCCACATCTCGAGGCTATAGAGCTGAGGAAGTTCCCGCGCGACATAATCGGCGATCTTCAAGATGTCGTACGATCGCACGCGCGTTGCCATAAGCGACTGGTGTGCATCGCGGAATGTAGTGTCGGTCAGGAGCAGACGTTGCTGCTGCATGCTCCACCGGGCGAACTGCTCGGGACCCAGACGGTTCAGAAGCTGACGCGTGCCCTCAGGCGGATATTCGAGATGCGAAGAAGGGACCGGAGCTTCTCGGATGACCGCAGGTCGAGGCTTGTTGGCAACCTCGGGATTGCCGTTCACGACGATGTCGGCAAGATAGGTCAGGAGCTTGGTGGCGCGATCACGGCGGGCGTGGAACGAAAATAGCTCGGGGGTTTCGTCGATGAACGAGGTGGTGGTCTCGCCTGAAAGAAAGGCCGGATGGTTGACAACGTTCTCAAGAAACGGGATGTTGGTCTTCACTCCGCGGATACGGAATTCGCGGAGCGCGCGGTCCATCCGCTCGCAGGCCTGCTTGAAGTTGGAGCCCCAGGACGTTACTTTCACCAGGAGCGAGTCATAGTAGGGCGAGATCACTGCGCCGCCATAGGCGGAGGCGCCGTCCAGACGAATCCCGAATCCAGCGGGCGAACGGTAGGTCTGGAGCTTCCCATAATCCGGAACGAAGCCGCTTGCAGGGTCTTCTGTGGTGACGCGGCATTGCAGTGCGGTCCCATGCAGCGGAATATCTGGCTGCTTCGGCAATCCGATTTCGACGCCGTGGAGATCGAAGCCCTGGGCGATCTGGATCTGAGTGCGAACGATATCGATTCCCGTGACCATTTCAGTCACGGTGTGCTCGACCTGCACGCGCGGGTTTACTTCAATGAAGAACCAGTCGTGTGTGTCGGCATCGACCAGGAACTCGACCGTGCCCGCGTTGTAATACTCCGCCGCACGGGCCAACGTCACGGCGGCATCCGCGAGTTCGCGGCGCACCTTTTCCGGGATGCCGATTGCGGGCGCAATCTCGACGACCTTTTGATGCCTGCGCTGGACTGAGCAGTCGCGTTCATACAGGTGCAAAATGTTGCCGTGAGTATCCCCTAGAATCTGGATTTCGACGTGTTTAGCGCGCCCGATGTATCGTTCCAGAAACACGGCATTGTTTCCGAATGCGGCTCCGGCTTCCTGGCTCGCTTCGTTCAGTTTCGATTTAAACTCGGCGGCGGAATTGACGACGCGCATCCCGCGGCCGCCGCCACCGAAGGCGGCTTTGATGATGAGAGGAAAGCCGATCTGGTGCGCGATTGAGTCGATCTCGGAGCCGTTCGGGTCAATGGGATTTTCCGTGCCCGGTACAACGGAGATGCCGGCTGTCTGGGCGAGTTTCCGGGCCGCGGTCTTGTCGCCCAACTGATCCAGTAACTCGGCACTGGGGCCGATAAAGCTGATTCCGGCGCGTTGGCAAGCTCGGGGCAGGGAGGGGTTTTCAGACAGGAATCCGTAACCGGGGTGGATGGCGTCGACGCCCTTTTCGACAGCAAGCTCCACGATTCCTTCCACGTCGAGGTAAGCCTGTACCGGACCTTTTCCCTTGCCGATCAGGTAAGCTTCGTCCGCCTTGAAGCGATGTAAACTGAGCCGGTCCTCCTGTGAATACACCGCGACCGTGCGCAGCTTCAACTCGTTGGCGGCTCTCAGAATCCGGATGGCGATTTCGCCCCGGTTCAAGGCAAGCAGTTTATTCATTTGGTAGACCGCGCACAACGGCCACGAGGCGGCTCTGCGCTTGACCTAATATAGACCGCGCACGGCGGCCACCAAACGGCCTCTGCGCTTGCCTGAACCTAACATGGAACCTTTGTAGGCATTGATTCGTAGTAGCTGAAGAGTATGAAACGGGTATTGCTGGTTACGACCGGGGTTGCAGCCCTCGTCCTTACGAGCTGCGGATTTTATGGAGGCTTTGCGCGGGTGCGAAAAGACTTCCACTACTCGTATACGCTCCAACCCGGCGCGACGCTGGAAGTGCAGAACACAAACGGCGAGATTCAGGTCGCCGGCTGGGACCGCGACACCATAGACGTCTCAGGCACGAAGGCCGCGCGCGATGATGATCAACTGGCACAGATTCATACGGAGGTCACGGTCGATCCGTCCGGGAATCACGCCTCCGTGGTTACGAATGCTCCGCATTTTTTTCCAGGTTCCTGGTATGTTAACTATCTGATTCGCGTGCCCCGGCACGTCGCGGTGAGGAAGGCACACTCAACCAACGGCAATATCGCGGTCGAGGATCTGGACGGCGGCGGCCGTATCGAGAGCACGAACGGCAAAATCTCTCTCGCCCGGGACGAGGGCGACTACGACCTGCAGACTACAAACGGAACGGTTTCGGTGGAGGAGTGCTCGGGGCGCGAGAAGGCCGAGACAACGAATGGAAGCATTAACGGGCACCTGAAATCCGGCAGTATGGAAGCGGAGTCGGTCAATGGTGGAGTGGACGTCTCCATAATGTCTCCGCAGCAAGGGCAGCCCATTTCGGCGTCGACCACGAACGGCGGCATTTCCCTGTCGTTAGCGCAATACGTTGCAAATCCGGTGAAGGTCGAGACTACAAACGGGTCGGTGACGCTACGTCTCCCCGAAACCGCCAATGCTCAGGTCGAGCTACACACATCGGTTGGCAGCATTGCTAATGATTTCACCCTTTCCGGCCATGTGTCCGCTTCAAAACACGACGTCACCGGACAGCTTGGCCAAGGCGGCCCGACGGTTGCGCTGCAGAGTTCGATGGGTAGCGTGCATTTAGAGCGGTATTAGAGCCAATTTGTGAAAGAAAGCCGCATCTCTGGCGCTCCCTGGCGGTCGCGGTTCGGCTAGCATTCTCGACTGACTTCGGCATACCGTTCTGTCAACGTTTTCCGCTGGATTCAGTCCAACTTCAGGAATGCGCCGTCTGGTCATCATACTCGCTGCCGTTGTTGCCGGTATTGTCATCCTGCTAGTGGTGGCTGCCAGCCTGCTGAACGTAAACCGATATCGGCCCCGTATTCAAGCCGAGATGCAGAAGAAGCTGGGGCGCAGCGTCACTCTAGGCGAGCTCCATCTGCACCTGCTTCCGTTCTCGATTAAGATTGATGGTCTTACCATCGGGGATTCGCCTGCATTTTCATCATCTCGACCGTTCGCAACGGCCAGCGAGGTGTATGTCAGCGCCGGCCTGATGTCGCTGATCCGAGGTGCGCCCGAAATCAAGGAACTAACCCTGAATAATCCGCAAATCGAGCTAATTCGCAATGCGTCGGGGAGCTGGAACTTCTCGGACCTGGGAGGCGGATCGAAATCCACGCCTCAATCTGATTCGAACGAGGGATTCTCCTTGAATCGAGTGAAAATAACCGACGGCCAGGTGGCGGTCACGGATCAGAAAACCAAATCGCCTCGCAGTGTTTACAATCACATCGACGCAACTGCTGACGGCATTGCACCCGACAAGCAGTTTGATCTCGATGCGGCGGCTCACCTTCCCGGTCAAGGTAAGGAGCAGGTGGCGTTTCATGGAAAAGCGGGACCCTTTGTGTCGAGCGGCGGCGACACTGTTCCCGTTGCGGGGCAGCTGACGATTCAGGAAGTCTCGCTTGCCGGTCTGAATAGCGTGGCCGGCGGCAGTATCCCGCCCAATACCGATGCCGTGATCTCCGGAACCGCCAACATTGCCCCAGCAAATGGGGCAATTCAGTGCAAGGGCGGCCTGACACTACGCGATGCCGTGGTGCACGGCACAAAGGCTCCTTATCCGATCGAGACGCAGTTTGACCTCGCCATGAACCAGAAAACGGACCAACTTGCAGTTGCATCAGCACTTCTCAAAACCGGTTCCACGGCAGTCTCTTTATCGGGGACGGTCGACTCCGGTGTGCGGCCCCCAACTCTGAATGTGAGACTGGGAACGCGCAACGCGTCGATCCCCGAGTTGTCCCGGCTGGCTGGTCTCTTCGGTGTTGCTTTCGATGCAAACGATCAGGTCAAAGGATCGCTGAGCGCGGATTTGTCAGCGACGGGCGCCGCGACGAGCCCTCATGTGGCTGGCACGATTTCGGCTAGCAGCCTTCAGGCTCAAGACATTGTACTGAGCAATGTTCATGCGACATGCGACATGAAGGACGGTGTGGTTCAGATGTCGCCAGTTACTGCCGGGGTCTTTGGAGGACAGGAAAACGGCACAATCACAGTAGATACGAAACCTGCTCATCCGCAATGTTCGGTGAAGGCACACCTGGCGGGAGTGGATACCAATGCCCTTCTATCGGCGGTAAGCTCGATGAAAGGCCGATTGTATGGCAGCCTGGCAGCGGACGCGAATCTTTCTTTCGCTGTAGATGCGAGCACAAACCTGGCCCGTACATTGAACGGTGTTTTGAACTTTAACGTCACGAACGGCGAACTGAAGAACATCAACCTGCTGGGCGAACTCTCGCGAATCGGCAATTTCCTGAATAAGACGGCTGCCGCGCCAAATGCATCGGGGACACCGCTTAAGCAGTTCTCAGGCACGCTTGATGTGAAAGACGGTGTCGCAACCACGAACAATCTGACCGCTGTGCTTCCAGAAGGCTCACTCTCAGGCGCCGGCTCTTTGAACCTCGTCAACGAGGGGGTCGATATGCGCGTAAACGCCGTACTTTCCAATACGACCAGCAAGACAGTGGGCGGAACCGGCGTGGGTGGCTTTCTGAATACGGCACTCGCGAACAACAAAGGTGAACTGGTCATGCCGGTGCTCATAACCGGAAGCATGGCGCATCCTGTGGTGACGCCGGACGCGCAGTCTATCGCGAAGATGAAGGTGAGCCGTCTGCTGCCAACCACGGCCGATCCGTCGAAGCTAGCCGGGGGGCTGCTTGGGTCAGTGCTAGGCGGCGCACCGGGGCAGCAGCCGAATCAGAAGAACAAACAGCAGCAAGCCGCAGAATCCTCTGGGTTCGATCCTGAAGGGGCTCGGCGGTAAGCATTAGCGCGGCTTTGCAACTGTCGCGTTCATCTCGCTTTACTATTCGCTAAGATGTAAAGCGATGCGCGTAACGACGCTTTCTACTAAACATCAAATCGTGATTCCGCGAGAGGCACGGCTGGCCCTCGGTGTAAAGCCTGGCGACAAACTCTTATTCGTTGTACGAGGAACGAGAGTTATCGTGCTGCAAAAGCCAGAACGGCATCACACCGCTATCCGCGGCTTAAGTGAACGCGCCTTTCAAGACCGATATCTCGAAAAGGAACGTCAGAGTTGGGAATGACGCAACTCCGCGGGTTTCTCCGCCGGCATCAACGCATTGCTCTGGACACAAGCGTTTTCATCTATCAGTTGGAAGCAAATCCTCGCTACGTCAATATGACGGACCACGTTTTCACGTGGCTTGAACAACTGCACGGCACTGCGGTGACATCGACCATTACTATGACCGAACTGCTGGTGCAGCCATACACGAGGTCGGATGAGAAGCAAGTCGATGAATTCTATAGCCTGTTGTCTGTATATCCCAATCTGGATTGGATCCCGCCCAGTCTAGAGATCGCTGACACGGCGGCTAGGATACGCGCTGTATATCGCCTCAGGACGCCGGACGCGCTGCAGGCCGCAACTGCAGTGGAATCGAAGGCCACGGGCGTGATCACAAACGATTCCATGTTTGGACGAGTACGCGAATTCGAAACTGTGGTACTCGAAAATCTTGTCTGATAAGGAGGGCGTTCGGGCGTTATTATCTTCGTTCAAACGTCTGCCGAGCCAGGCGGCAGAATGCAGCCACGGTTGGAGGCACACGCTCGCGGCGGTAAGCAAGGTCCACACTAGTAATGCCCGAGTCAGGCGTGAGCGGGCGACAAACCACGTTAGCAGCGGCAACCTGTGCCACACATGCCGGAGCGATGGTAACGCCTAAACCCGCTCCTACGAGTCGCACAATCGTCAGCCACTGCGGCGCTTCCTGAACCACATTCGGTTGGAAGCCGACCGCTTCACAAATCTGGGCTGTTCTGTTCCACGCCGTAGTTCCGGCATGGCGCGAGAAGAGGACGAACGGCTCCGCTTTGAGTTTCACGGCCGGGATTCTCTTGAGGCGAGCCAGCGCATGCTTCGCAGGCACGATGCATAGGAAGTGCTCGACGAAAGCCGGTTCGATGATCAGGTCGCTATCCGGGTCCGCGTCCCGGAGCAGTGCGACATCGAGCGACCCATCTCGAAGCGCCGCAGCAAGTAAGACCGTGTGTTGCTCACGCAATCGCATGTTGACCGCAGGATATGCTTCCCGATATCGCTGTAAAACTGACGGGAGGCGGGTCAGCATAGCCGAGCCCACAAATCCGATACTCAGCGAGCCGGTCTCTCCTCGGGCAACAGCCCGAACTGATTGCAGATCATCGCGTACATTCTCGAGAGTGCGGCGCGCCCGCTCGAGAAAAGCCGCACCGGCTTCCGTGAGTTTGACGGCGCGTGAAGTGCGGCTGAAAAGCGGGTACCCGATCATTTCTTCGAGCCGCTTGATTTGTTGCGACAAGGGCGGCTGCGCAATGTGCAGCCGCCGCGCGGCACGGCCGAAGTTCAGCTCTTCGGCGACTGCGACAAAGTACCGCAGGTGCCGCAATTCGACAGGTTGATCCATATCCATGGGATATAGATTCCCACGAACATGATATTGGACATATAGCCGGATGCTGTTTAGAGTTGATTCAGGAGGCGGTTATGCCCGTAGAGATGAGGGCGGATGTGGTTGAGAACGATTTCCCGGAATATGCGTTGGAGATACGGCGCGCAACTGCCGCCGACCTCGAAGTTGCGACCGAACTGATCGACGAATACTGCGCGGCCATCCAGGTTCAGATTCGCGACACGCCGGGAAACATTCTCGATTATTTGCGCATGCCGCGATCGGGCATCTGGCTCGCTTTTGCAAGCGGTGTTGCCGCCGGCGTTGTGGTGTTGCGTGAAATTTCCGAAGATCCGAACGCAGGTGAAATGAAACGCCTCTATGTACGTCCGCGCTACCGGAAACAGGGGATCGGATCGGCATTGATCGCGGCGGTCGAGCGCTTCGGCCGAGAGCACAATTTGGAGTGGCTCTATCTCGATACGAAGGATGATTTACAGCCCGCGCTCGCTTTATATCAACGTGCCGGGTACGAGCCCTGCGGACGCTACAATAACAATCCGCAAGCCACAATTTTTCTACGCAAACGCCTGAATAGCGAAGTGCTGGTGCGCATCTTCAAACCCGGTGATGAGGCCGCGTTTCGCGAGCTGAACGAGCAATGGATCGCGAAGTACTTCGTTATCGAAGAGAAAGATCGGGAGGTGCTGGGGGATCCGGTGCGACAAATCCTCGCGCCAGGCGGCCAGATCTTTATGGCGATAAAAGATGGGCGACCGATTGGCTGTTGCGCCTTGTTGGCCATGCCGGCAGGAGTGTTCGAAGTGGCGAAAATGGCGGTCGCGGAAAAAGAACGGAGGCACGGCGTCGGGCGCAAACTGCTGGAATTCGCGATCGAGTACGCCAAGCGCCATTCTGCGCAAAAGCTATATATCGAAACGAACCACACCCTGCCGAACGCCATTCGCCTCTACGAGTCTTGCGGGTTTGTGCACATACCGCCGGAACGAGTCCACGCATCCCCGTACGCGCGTGCAAACGTCTTTCTGGAGCGTCATGCTGAGCGGAGACGTAGGAGACTACTGCACTTCCTGGAACACCGAAATCGAAGACGGCGGTTGATAAGCGATCAGAACCGGCGGACGCGCATCGGGCTCCAAAATCCATGCACGGCGGTTGGGGAAATAGCGCCGCAACTTCTCGTCTGCCTCGTTCCCGAGATCGTGAGCGAAGATTACACTGCTCGAATCGATGTCGGCGTCATTGTGAATCCATTCCTGGAACTTGTGGCCGGGCGAGTAGCGGACGAACACGAGCTGGTTTCCTGGAATTGACGCAAGTTTCGCGTTGATTTCCGCCCTGTGTTGGAGGTCGCCCCAGTTGATGTAGTCCGAGCCGGCGTAGCGCGAGAGCGCCGATAGCGTACGGTCGCCGGCAAAGGCGTGAAGTGAATACCAGGCGGCAAACTGGATCGCGCAAGCACCCATAACAGCAACCGCCACCGCGCGACCCCAGCGACCGACGGTGCTGAGCCACTCGAGTCCTGAAACGCTGACGAACACAAACAAGCAGGTCAGGACAGCGATGTAGTGCGGATAGAAATATGGATAGAAGTTGGTCGCGAGGGCAAAGAGCGCAACTGTGGAGATCAGCCACGCATGCCGGGATGCCTGAAAGAGAAATGCCGCAAGTGCAAGATAGAGCGGAGCCATGAAGAAGAAGCGGTAAAAGCGAACCCGATATAGCAGGCGTTTCAAGTAGGATGCGATGCTATCGCCATCACCGTGGATCGTACACTCGGCGTGATAGTCCGCCTCCTGTTCTGAATTAAGGTCCCGGTGAGGAATCGGGTTCGGTTGAAACGTAAAGGTCGCGGGCACTCCATACTGATACCGGTACAGCACCATCGGAAGCGTTGTCCAATTGCCGGTCACTCTTTGGTTGTGGAGCAACAAAAGCGCGCCTGCCGCACCAATCGGGACAAGCGCAATCGCTGCGGCTTTCAAAAACGCAACCGTGCGCTTCGTGCTTTTGCAGCGCAGCACGAAAAACCCGAGCACAGAGACAAGTACCAGACAGAACTCAAACGGTCTTGTCAGCAGTTGCATTCCAAGTCCAACGCCGAGGATCACTGCATCACGGAAAGAGCGTGTTCTGGCCAGGCGAGGCAGCGCCCCGAAGACCAGGCAGCCAGCGGTAGCAGAAAGGGCGCCGCCCCAATAGCAGTTCATCCAGTAACAGAAAGGTCCAAATTCGACGGCGGCGAGCAGTCCGCCTACCAGCGCCCATCCCGGCGTGGTCCAGCCGCGGAGCATCCAATAACACGTGGCAACGAACGCCGCTTCGGCCATGAGCACACCGGCCCACAGATGACCGAAGATCATCCATCCGGCCGCTAGAGGGATTCCGTTCCCGAGCGGGTGCATGGCCGAATACGTCGGCCGCTGCAAGACGAATATCTGTTCGAAGAATTCGGGAAGGGCGTGGGGCGGATTCGCAAGACGGAGATGCCGCAGCGTGTCGGCGAGCAGAATGTAGCCGAAGTCGTCAGCGCCGCTGGCGACCGGGACTGGGAAGCGCCAGAGCAGCGAGAGGCGCAGGCCAACGGGCAAAAGCCCGACGAGGAGCATGGTTGCGAGCTTCGCGCCGTAGTTCCGCAATGGCAAGAACCAGAATAGCCGCGCGAGCAAGAGCACGAGAGGTTTGCAGCGATGCAGCGACTAAGTCTGAAATGCCGGTTTTTCAGAGCTTCCTGCAAGGCGGATTCGAGTGCGCCACTCACAAAAATATTCATAATCAGCGTGTGGATGTCGTTCGCACGAGCCGTCACGATGAGTTTGTGCTCGCCGACTACCTGAGGCTGAAGAGCGTCGGGATGACAACGGTCCGGGAAGGAGCTCGTTGGCACGTGATCGAGCCTGCTCCAGGTGTGTATGAGTTGAGTTCACTCGATATTCTTTACGATGCTGCCGAAGAAACCGGAATTGAGATCATTCTCGATCTGATGCACTTCGGCTGGCCGGATTTTATCGACCCGTTCGGAACTGAGTTCGTCGGCGCATTTGAGCGCTTCACTGCCGAGATCGCAGCGTATTTGCGAGCGCGCCGCATGACGCGAATTTTTGTGCTGCCGATAAACGAGATCTCGTTTCTGGCGTGGGCCGGCGGGGATCAAGGCGCCATCAATCCGCATGCGCGCGGGCGCGGCGCCGAACTAAAGCAACAGATGGTGAAAGCCGCCATCGCGGCATCGAACGTCTTGTTGTGCGAGCTTCCGCAGGTTTGTCTGGTCTCGGCCGAGCCGGCCATCCACATTCTGGGGCGGCATGATGTGCCTGGAGATTGTCTTCAAGCAGAGCGGCATCGGCTGGCGATGTTCGAGGCGTGGGACATGTTGACTGGCAGAACCTGCCCGGAGCTCGGCGGCAACCCGCGTTTCATCGATGTTGTCGGCGTGAATTACTATGACCGCAATCAATGGGTGAATCACGGTGAACCGGTGTTCCGCGGCGATTCCCGTTACCGGCCATTTCATTCGATTTTGAGTGAAATCTGGGAGCGCTACCGTTTGCCACTGATGGTCTCAGAGACAGGAACCGAAGATGGAGATCGACCCGAATGGTTTGAGTACATAGGGCAGGAAGTACGAATCGCCCAGGCGAAAGGGATCCCCGTGGAAGGCATTTGCTTGTACCCGATCCTCAACCATCGCGGCTGGGATGATGACCGCCACTGCCATAACGGGCTCTACGATTATGCAGATGACAGCGGCAGGCGCGAGATCTATCAGCCGCTTGCCGATGCTATCGACCGGCAGGCCAGAGCATTCGCAGCATCTCAACCGAACCTGGCGTTGACTGCCTAAGTTCGTACGCGGGCGCTTACCGTTCCGGCTCAGATTCAGCGTACTTCGAATCGGAGCCGGTGAGCATTATCGGTCCTACCAGCTCAATAGCGGTAGTGGTCAGACTTGTACGGGCCTTCGGGCGCCACGCCAAGATACTCGGCCTGCTTCGAATTGAGCTTCGTCAGCTTTACGCCGATCTTTTCCAGGTGCAGGCGGGCGACTTCCTCATCGAGCTTCTTCGGAAGCGTGTACACGCCGATCTTGTAAACGTCGCGGTTCTTCCAAAGGTCGATCTGAGCCAGCGTCTGATTCGAGAAGCTGTTGCTCATAACGAAGCTCGGATGGCCCGTCGCACAGCCGAGGTTCACAAGACGTCCTTCGGCGAGCAGAAAGATGCTGTGGCCGTCGGGGAACGTGTACATGTCGACCTGGGGCTTGATGTTGGTTTTCTTTACGCCCTTCTGCGTATTCAGACGATCGACCTGGATCTCATTATCGAAGTGACCGATGTTGCAGACAATCGCCTGATCTTTCATGTATTGGATATGTTCGAGCGTGATGACGTCGAGGTTGCCCGTGCAGGTCACATAAATGTCGCCGCGACCAAGCGTGTCTTCGATGGTGGTGACTTCGAAGCCTTCCATGGCCGCCTGTAGAGCATTGATGGGATCGATTTCGGTGACGATCACGCGCGCACCCATGCCGCGCAGGGAATGGGCTGATCCCTTGCCGACGTCGCCGTAACCGCAAATGACAGCTACTTTGCCGGCCATCATCACATCCGTTGCGCGCTTGATGCCATCGGCGAGCGATTCGCGGCAGCCGTACAGGTTGTCAAACTTGGATTTCGTTACCGAGTCATTCACGTTGATGGCGGGCACAAGCAATTTGCCGGTTTCCTGCATCTTGTACAGGCGGTGAACGCCTGTAGTGGTCTCTTCGGAGACGCCGCGCCATTCCTTCGCGAGCTCGTGCCAACGCTTCGGGTTCTCGCGATGAACTCTCTTGAGAAGGTCTTTGATGACTTCTTCTTCGTGACTCGACGAAGGAGTCTTGACCCAATCGCTGCCTTGCTCGAGTTCGTAGCCTTTGTGGATCAGCAGAGTGACATCGCCGCCGTCATCTACCACGAGCTGTGGGCCTTTGCCATCCGGGTGACTGATGGCCTGATAAGTACACCACCAGTATTCTTCCAGCGTTTCACCTTTCCAGGCGAACACGGGCACTCCGGCCTGCGCGATTGCCGCGGCCGCATGGTCCTGGGTAGAAAAAATGTTGCAGCTCGCCCAGCGCACATCCGCACCGAGCTCGACCAGCGTTTCAATCAGAACCGCCGTCTGAATGGTCATGTGAAGCGACCCGGTCACGCGAACGCCTTGTAACGGCTTTTCTGCCGCGTACTTCTCGCGAATTGCCATGAGGCCCGGCATTTCGTGTTCGGCGACGGAAATTTCTTTACGGCCCCACTCGGCCAGGTTCAGGTCGGCCACTTTGTATTCAGTGGCCGTACCGCTCAGAGTTGTAGAACCCATTCGTTTACCTCGATGATGATTATATCAAAGAATCTTGATATGTTGATATCTAAATGTCTCACCAGCTTCTAAAATCTCTTCGGCTGCTCAGCGACCCTACTCGGGTCCGCTTGCTCGTGCTGTTGGAACGCGAAGAGCTGTCGGTTGCGGAGCTGCAGGAAATCGTCGCTAAAGGGCAAAGCCAAATATCAACGCACCTCTCGCAATTGAAGCACGCCGGCCTGGTGGAAGACCGGCGCGAGGGAAAAAATATTTTCTACCGGCTGAGGCCAGGGCTCGATTCGTTACTGAACCTGCTTCGAGGCGCCATCGCTGATGTGCCGGAGGCAGTTGACGACGAGGAAGCGCTGAAGCTTGTGCTGGCAAAGCGGCGCGACAAAATGCGAGCTTATTTCGACGACCTGGCAGGGAAGTTCGGGCGTGAATATGTCCCCGGCCGTTCGTGGCAAGGACTAGCGGAAGCGCTGCTCACGTTGATGCCGCCGATGACAATTGCGGATCTCGGGGCTGGCGAAGGAACGTTCTCGCAGCTGCTGGCCCGACGCGCCGAGCGCGTGATCGCGGTAGACAATTCCGAGAAGATGGTTCAGGCCGGTGCCGACCTGGCGAGCAGGCGCGGCGTGGACAATCTGGAGTTTCGCTGCGGCGACATTGAGGCGGTACCCATCGGCGATGGCGAGGTGGACCTTGCATTCTTCAGCCAAGCGCTACATCATGCACCACATCCCGAGCGCGCGGTGGCAGAGGCATGGCGAATTCTGAAGCCCGGCGGACGGATCGCGGTGCTAGACCTGCTGCGGCATCACTTCGAAGAAGCTCGAGAGATGTATGCCGATCTCTGGCTTGGGTTCACAGAGCTCGAATTGCGGCGATATCTGGAGAAGCAGGGATTCACCGACATCTACTCGGCTGTAGTGCATCGCGAGGCGGAAGCACTACATTTCGAGACGATTTTGGCGGTCGGGTCAAAACCACCACTCTAAGATGGGAGGTTGACCCTCAAACAATCTTTACTCTCCTTCTTAGCCTGCGTTACACCGGCACTGGCCCAATCCCCCGCGATTGCGCTCAGGGTCGATTTGACGGACGTTCCGCGGAAGATACTGCACGCGCAGATGACAATTCCGGTGAAGCCCGGTGAGCTGACGCTGTACTATCCGGAGTGGATTCCTGGCGAGCACGGCCCTACCGGCCCGATCGGCGACTTGGCCGGGTTGACGTTTACAGCGAACGGCCACACTCTCGCGTGGCAGCGCGATGACGTAAACATGTTTACGATTCGGATCCAGGTGCCGGAGGGCGTAACCTCGGTGGATGCGAAGCTCGAGTTTCTGGCGACTGCATCCGCCAGCGGATTCTCCTCAGGGGCTTCGACTACAGCGAATCTTGCTCTTGTGAGTTGGAATCAGGTGCTGCTGTATCCGAGCGGAGCACCAGTCAACCAGATCTGCTTCGAGCCGTCGGTAAAACTGCCGGAGGGCTGGAAATTCGGGACGGCGCTGACGGTCAGTTCGAGCAACGCGGGCGATGTTCATTTCAAGCCGGTAATGCTGAATACGCTAGTGGACTCGCCCCTATTGAGCGGTCAGTTCTTTAGAGAGGTGCCGCTTGCAACGGAGATTACGCCAAAGCACTTTCTGGACATGGCTGCCGACGGTCCGGAAGATTTGAACATCACCGATGAGCAGATCGCTGCGTTTAGCAATCTGGTGCGTGAAGCGGGAGCGCTGTACGCGTCGCGGCACTATAACAGCTATCATTTCCTGCTGACGTTGAGCGATTCGACTGCTCATTTCGGGCTGGAGCATCATGAATCCAGCGATGACCGTGTTTCTGCGCGAACGCTGATCGACGATGATTTGGCGATGCTCTCCGGAGACCTGTTACCGCACGAATTTACGCATTCCTGGAACGGGAAATATCGCCGTCCGGCGGGATTGGTAACCAGCACCTACCAGCAGCCGATGAAGGGCGAACTGCTCTGGGTGTACGAGGGGATGACGCAGTATTGGGGCGACGTGCTCGCCGCGAGAAGCGGTATCTGGACGAGCGACCAATACAAATCCTATCTTGCGGCTTCTGCGGCTGAGATGGAACACCGTCCCGGGCGAACCTGGCGCGACTTGCAGGATACGGCAACGGCTGCGCAGGTCCTCTACGATACAAATAAGTCCTGGGACAACTCGCGGCGATCGGTGGATTACTATGCCGAGGGCGAGTTGATCTGGCTGGAAGTGGACACGCTCATCAGGAAAGAGTCGAGAGGCGCGAAGTCGCTAAACGATTTTTGCAAACAGTTCCTCGGTGTTGGAGGAAACACCCCGCCGAGGCTCGTTCCTTACACTTTCGACGACGTGGTCAGGGCGTTGAGCCAGGTTCAGGCGTACGACTGGGCCCGATTTTTCCATGATCGACTTGATTCGAAGTCGCCTCACGCTCCTCTCCAAGGCATCGCCAACGGCGGCTACCAAATTGAGTACACAGACCAGTCGAATGATTCCATACGCGCCGCCGAAAGCAAGGACCACGAAGTAAATGCGTGGTACTCCATCGGTTTGAGCGCGGGCGGCGATAACGTGATCACCGATGTACTGGAAAGTTCGGCCGCCTATCAGGCAGGACTGGGGCCCGGGATGAAGATCGTCGCTATCAATGGACGACGCGCGAGTGACGATCTGCTGCACGCTGCGATCCGCGAGTCTAAAACGAATAAAGCGCCGATCGAATTTATCGTGGACAATGACGGCTACTTCAAGACGGTGAAGATCGACTATCACGCAGGAGAGAAATATCCGCACCTGGTGAAGACGTCGGATGGCCGCGCGTCACTAGACGACATCATCAAGCCACTGCTTGTGAGAGCGACCGATGGCCACACTCAGCTTCATTGAGAATCGAACAGACGAAGAACTACAGGATCCCCCGGGGCGACGTTCAGGCGCCGTGCAGCGCTGTCCTGGTTCAACCCGAGCTCGACGTAATCGGAGCTGCCAAAGTATGCAAAACATATACCGTTCGGCGCGCTTCCGAAAGTCTGAGAAAACGTGCTGACGTCGGCGTCCGGGACCTGAATCACGAACTCGTTCACGGCGATATTTGCAAATTGAGAGCTGGGAAAGTTTGTGATGACATTGCCGAAGTGATCGACTATCAAAACCACTCCACTCCAGCTTCCGTCGGAATTGCGGGCCGGCTGCAGACCGGAAATTACTTGCGCATCCGTAATCTTCGGCCCAACGTCGGAGACTCGCGCCGCGCCTGACGCGAGCGACGCAGCAACCGGCGCAAACACGTCGCGGCCGTGAAATGTCGATGAGGTGACCGGCAACATCAAGCTGCGGTTCGAGATCTGGTGCACACGCGGGTGTTCGTCGCGGGCAAACACGAGGCTTAGGACGCCGTTGTCAGGTGCAACGAAAATGCTGCCATTTGCCTGTGCAACGATCGCGCGGCGCGATGTACCTACGCCCGGATCGACGACGATAATGTGGGTGGTGAGAGGCGGGAACCAGCGCGCGGCCTGGTCGATTGTATATGCTCCGGCGATGATGGAAAAAGCGGGCACCTGATGCGAGATGTCGACAATGTGCGCGTTCGGACAGCGGCTCAGGATAACGCCCTTCATGGCCCCGACGTAGTGATCGGAAAGCCCGAAATCAGTGGTGAGGGTGATGACCGGCGCGCTTTCAACAGCTTCCATCGACTGCTAAGATTGTATTGAATTCGGACTTTTCCCTCCCGTGACGCGAGTGACTGCGGCTTCGTCTGAACACTTTGCTGTATTTCGATAACAACGCGACAACCCCGGTCGCACCCGAAGTGGCCGATGCATTCTCGGCTGCGGTGCGCGAGCTCTGGGGCAATCCTTCCAGTGTTCACAGCGCCGGCCAGAGGGCTCGCTATGCAATCGAGAACGCGCGCCGCACGCTTGCGAATGCGCTGCAGGCATCGCCCGCGGAAGTGGTGTTCACAAGCGGGGGCACTGAATCGAACAATCTTGCGATTCTGGGAGTTGCACGGGCTCTGGCCAAGGAAGGCAGCCACATCATCACGACCGCGATTGAGCACCCGGCTGTTCTCGAATCGTGCCGGCAACTCGAGCGTGAAGGGTTTGAGATCACATTCCTGCCGCCGGATCGCAGTGGCCGGGTGAGCGCCCTCGACGTCGCTAGGCATCTGCGGCCGGACACAGTTCTGGTCTCGGTGATGCACGCCAATAATGAGACCGGCGTAATTCAGCCGCTTGCAGACATTGCGCGCATCGTGCGAGAGGCGAGAGCCGGAGGCCAGAAGATTTATTTGCACAGTGACGGCGTTCAGGCTTTGGGCAGAATTCCGGTCGACATGCACACACTTAAGGTCGATCTTTATTCTGTGAGCGCGCATAAGGTGCATGCTCCCAAGGGAATCGGCGCGTTGTTTGTCGCCAAAGGTACACCGCTCCACTCAATCCTGTTTGGCGGACGGCATGAGCGCGGACGGAGGGCGGGAACTGAGAACGTGCCCGGCGCGGTTGCCTTGGCGCGCGCGGCAGAACTTTTTGGCGGGTCCGATATTAGGATTTTGCGCGATCGTTTTGAAGCCAACGTCCGCTCGGCGCTGGACGATGTCGCAGTGAACGGCGCATCGGAGGCTCGTCTGCCGAACACGAGCAACCTGCTATTCCATGGCGTGTCGGGCGAAGCGATTGTCATCGCCCTCGATATGCAAGGTATGGCGGTATCCAGCGGCTCGGCGTGTAGCAGCGGTTCGACCGAGCCGTCGCACGTTCTGCTCGCCATGGGGTTAAGCCGTGACGATGCGAAGTCCAGCGTGCGTGTTTCGTTTAGCCGCTACAACACGGCGGACGAGGTTGACAAATTGTCCGAGGCCATGATCGCTTGCGTGCGGAAACTACGGAAGACAGCGACGAAGGAGGCCGTGCTTGCCTGAGAGTAGCGCACAGGCTCCGATTGCGGTGGCAATGTCGGGCGGGGTCGATAGCTCGGTTGTTGCCGGGCTGTTACAAAGGCAGGGCAATCGTATCGTGGGGCTCACAATGCAGTTGTGGAACCAGCGGCGGTTACCGGAGTTAACGCCCGAAGGCGGAGCGGTGGGCCGCTGCTGTTCGCTCGACGATGTGTACGATGCCCGCTTCGTTGCTTCCGTGCTCGGCATTCCATACTACGTCGTGAATTTTGAAGAGCGATTCGAAGCAGCAGGTGGTGAAACCATTTGTTCGTGACTACCTGGAGGGTCGAACGCCGATTCCGTGTACGCTCTGCAACAACTTCATTAAGTTCGATCAGTTTATAGAGATGGCCGACGGCGTAGGGGCAGAGAAGATCGCGACTGGGCACTATGCACGCCTCAGCTTCGATCTCGAGCTAGGCCGGTATCAGATGCGAACCAGTGTGGACGCGAGCAAGGATCAAACGTATTTCCTGTTCGGGCTGACGCAGGCCCAGCTTGCACGCACCCTGTTTCCGCTCGGCGGCATGGTGAAGAGCGATGTGCGGCGGCTTGCGAGGGACCTAGGGCTGCCTGTCGCAGAAAAAAGCGACAGCCAGGAGATCTGTTTCGTTCCCAACGGGGATTACGCCGCGTTCATCAATGCATATTTCGCGGAGCAGGGAATTAACGCTTCGGCGACCGAAGGCGAAATTGTCGACATCAACGGACGTATCATCGGACGTCACGGCGGTACTCATCACTTCACGGTCGGCCAGCGGCGCGGCCTTGGCGTGGCTGCCGGCGAACCGCTGTACGTCATTGCAACCGATCCGATGCAGCAGCGCGTCGTGGTGGGCCGTAACGAGCAGCTCATGCGCGAATCGCTGGTCGCACACCAAGTGAACTGGATATCGGTTGGTCCGCCTGAGGAACCCCGCCGCGCGCAAGTGAAGATCCGCAACAAGCACGTAGCGGCTGCGGCTACGCTCAGCACGTGCGACGATGCCCGGATTCAGGTTCGATTCGATGAGCCGCAGCGCGCCATCACACCGGGACAGGCTGCGGTTTTCTACGACGGCGACCTTGTGCTCGGCGGCGGGTGGATCGTCTAAACTCCTGAATTGGCCTCCAAGAAGACCTGGATCGAGACTCGCGCCGAGTATGCGCTTGCCGCGACACTGCTGGCGACGTTGCGATTCCTGCCGTTGCCCATTGCAAACAGAGTTGCCCGCGCTGCCACGATGCTGCTCGACGTTGCCGTCCCAAAACTGCGCCGTGTCGGCGTCACGAACCTGGCGTTCGCAATGCCCGAGCTTGATCCAAAGCAGCGCCACCAGGTCATCGACGGGGTCTTCCGCGGTGTTGCACGGCTTCTCGTTACGCTGGCGCGATTTCCTTCGCTGAAACGCGAAAACATATCCGAGTGGATCTCCTGCGAGGGGCTTCAGCATTATCTGGACGCCAAGCGTGACGGCAAAGGTGTTCTGATTGCGACGGCTCACCTCGGCAACTGGGAGCTGAGTGCGTTCGCGCACGCCCTGATGACCGAGCCGATGAACGTCATGGTCCGTTCGCTGGATAATCCACTGATCGATGCGATTGTGGAGAGCAGGCGTACGCTCTCCGGTAACCGTCTGATCTATAAGAAAGATGCGGCGCGGTCGGTTTTAAAGGCGCTGCACGATAACCAGGCGGTTGGCATTCTGATCGACCAGAATGCGGTGCTGGCTGAGGGTGCGTTCATTGACTTCTTCGGAAAGAGCGCTTGCGCCGGCGTAGCATTTGTCAAGCTGGCGTATCACTCCGGGGCACCAGTGGTGCCGGGGTTCGCGCTGTGGGACGCCGCGAGGGAGCGCTACGTTCTGTGCTTTTATCCGAAAGTGGAGTTGAGCGGCGACGCAATTGCCGATACTCAGCGGATTCACACGTTTTTTGAGCAGGTGATTCGCAACCATCCGGATCAGTGGATGTGGATTCATCGGCGGTGGAAAACGAGGCCACCCGCGGAGCCTCCCCTGTATTGAACGCCCACGATTGAGAGCTGTGACCTTTTTTCGGGCGAGATAGCGCTTATGTAAGCAGAGGTGCTGACATGCAGGCGTTTCAGGATTGCTTACTGGTATCTGAGGTTTCCGACTGGGTCAACCTGCTCGAACGCTCAAACGCTGCAATCGGGATGCACGGAATAGCCTATCTCTCCCGGAAACCTGCAGAGAAGCGCAGGAGAAGCCCCGGAGTGATCACGGCGGCACCGGCGACGCCAGAGGATCGCTTTTCGGGCCTTTCGATCCGCCAATTTGACACCTGCTAAGCTCCTTATTATCATCAGGATTGCGCAGCAGCGGACGGTTCAGCCGGTCGGCAAAGCTGCTGTTAAACGCGGTCCCGCTGGAGGATGCTTGATCAAGCTAGACATAATCAATGAGGTTGTGAACCGCACCGGAATCACGAAGACGAAAGCGGAAATGGCTGTCGAGACCGTTTTCGAGACCATGAAGAAGGCGCTTGCGGACGGCGACCGCATTGAACTGCGGGGATTTGGCATTTTCAACGTCCGCCCGAGAAAGACAGGTATCGGCCGGAACCCGAGGACGGGGGCCGAGGTTGCGATCCCGCCCGGTAAAGCCGTTCGGTTCAAGCCGGGCAAAGAGCTGCAGACGTTACAGTAGGGTTGTGGCTGACTCGCAGCTCACGGGTCCCATTCCAAGCGCTGAACCTATTCTGGACCGAACGCGAACATACCGATGGCCGCGGCGATGGTGGCTGCACGCCCTGATCTTTGGAGTGACGATCCTGACGACCACCGCCTTCGGAGTTCCGGTAGCGGAGAGCTTCGCCGCCGGACAGCAACTCTCAGCGGACCGGCTGTTTGACGGGTATGCTCGCCTGATTCACCTTGATGCCAGCTTCTGGATCGGGCTCCTTTTTTCGGCTCCGCTACTGACCATTCTCGGCGCGCATGAGCTGGGGCATTATTTCGCTTGTAAGTACTGGCAAGTGGAGGCGAGCCTCCCGTATTTCCTTCCTTCTCCGACCCTGCTTGGCACATTCGGAGCGTTTATGCACATCAGGTCGCCGATTTACACCAGAAGAAGCCTCATGGATATTGGCATTTCAGGGCCGATTGCGGGATTTGTGGTTCTGCTGCCCTTCCTATTCTTCGGAATCTCGATGTCGCGCGTGACATACACGGCACCGCACCAGGACAGTTTCCTGTTCGGAACACCTCTGGCATTGCGGCTCGCCGAATGGATGCATTTCGGCGGCACGGCTCCGGCGCACATTCTCGTGCACCCCATGGCAATGGCTGCCTGGGCGGGACTTCTAGCTACCGCGATCAACCTTCTTCCCTTAGGTCAACTCGACGGGGGCCACATTGTGTATGCGGTGTTGGGAGAGCGTTCACATTACGTTCTTTCGACCGCGTTTGTGCTGCTCCTGGTGTTATTCGGGTTTCTGTATTGGGCGTGGTGGGGCTGGGCGATTCTGATGTTTTTCTTCGGCCGACGCCATCCGCTGGTGTACGATCAAATTCCTTTGGGCAGCTCTCGCGTGATGCTTGGGGTGGTTGCCATTCTGCTGCTGGTGATATCTATTTCGATCGTGCCTGTTTCGACGACATGACCGGCATGACGATCAAAATTTCGGCCACCATCATCACGTTCAACGAGGAGCGCAACATAGCGCGAGTGATTGAGAGTCTGCGCTGCTGTGACGAGATTCTGGTTCTGGATAGCGGATCACACGACCGGACTGTGGAGATTGCGACAAAACACGGCGCACGCGTAGTTGAGGCGTCGTGGCACGGCTACGCGGCGCAGAAGAATATCGCGGCCCAGCTAGCCGCCCACGACTGGATTCTATGTCTCGATGCGGATGAGAGCCTGAGCGAAGCGCTGGAAGCCGAGATCTGGCAGATCAAGAAAAACGGTCCTAGGTACGACGGCTACACTGTGCCCCGATTAGCGCAGTATCTGGGCCGCTGGATCCTTCACAGCGGTTGGCATCCAGATCGCAAGGTGCGATTATTCGACCGGCGGAAGGCCAAGTGGATCGGCGAGTTTGTGCACGAATCGGTCAAGGTGGAGGGCACGGTTGGCCATTTGAAATCGAGTCTTTTGCATTTCACTTGCAACTCGCTATCCGAGCATTTACGCTCGATGGACACTTACACGACGTTGGCTGCGCAGGAGATTGCGTCGCGCGAAAAACGCATCGAGATGAGCCGGCTGCTCCTCGATCCACCCTGGACCTTTTTTCGCAGCTACGTCGTCAAACTCGGATTTCTGGACGGCGTGGAAGGCTTGGCGATAGCGTACATGGCGGCGCTGTACAATTTTGTTAAATACGCCAAGGCCCGTGATATGCTGCCCGGCCGAAAAGCTTAGGCCTTGAGAATCTTGCATATCGATACCGGCGCCGAGATGCGCGGCGGCCAACACCAGGT
This sequence comes from uncultured Acidobacteriaceae bacterium, assembly GCA_963842195.1. Classification (GTDB taxonomy): domain Bacteria; phylum Acidobacteriota; class Terriglobia; order Bryobacterales; family Bryobacteraceae; genus Bog-105. The sequence continues at coordinate 132,063 of CAWJFN010000007.1, read as the reverse complement.
TCTTCTGTTACTGAAGGCTCTGCGAGAGGCTGGGGATGATTGCCGGCTGCTCACTCGGGCCGAGAGCCCGCTTTGGAGCGCTGCGGCCGATATCGGATTCGATGTTGCGCAAGTGAGCGCCAGAAATTTGTGGCAACATTCGAGCGATGCGGATATCGTGCATGCACACGACGCCAGGGCGCATACTCTGGCAGCGCTGGCGTGCCGGACAAAATTTGTGGTCTCGAGGCGCGTGGCGTTCCCGGTACGGCGGTCGCCACCCTCGTTTTGGAAATACCGGCGAGCGTCGCGCTACCTCGCGGTATCTGAATTTGTGGCTGCGGAGCTGCGGGCGGCAGGCATTCCGGCGGGGAAAATTGCGGTCGTTTACGATGCTGTCGATTGCGGACTGCCGGACACAATCTGGAATCCGGAGTTCCCGGCGGTAGCACTGGCATCGCACGATCCGCAGAAAGGACGCGATTTGATCGAGCAGGCGGCGCGAATGTCGGGCGTTGAGGTGAGGTTCTCAAGCGAGCTGGTTTCCGATCTGCAGCGCGCATCGATGTTTGTGTACATCACGCGTTCGGAAGGGCTCGGCTCCGCTGTTCTGCTGGCGATGAAGATGGGTGTGCCGGTCATTGCGAGCCGCATCGGCGGCCTTGCTGAAGTATTCAGCGATGGCGTCTCCGGCATTTATGTGAACAACGACGTCTCGGAGATCGTGCGGGCCATGCGGCGCATCTTGAGCACTCGGCGTTTCGGAGAGACGTTGATTCAGAACGCTAAGGTACGCATCGAAGAGTGCTTCACGAAAAGACAACTGACGGAGCGGACGCTAGCCGCATACCGGAGCGCGATTCTTGCCTGAGTATCGAATTCTGTACATCGTTGTGGCGGGCATGTTTGGGTTGCTCATGGGCAGCTTCTTGAACGTTTGCATTTATCGCATCCCTCGAGATCTATCGATTGTGCTGCCGCGATCATTCTGCATCGAATGCGGCCATCAGATCGCCTGGTACGACAACGTTCCTCTGCTCAGCTATGTCGTGCTCCGAGCGCGCTGCCGGCACTGCGCGAAGCCCATCGGTATGCGTTATCCCACGGTAGAACTCAGCGCCTGCCTGTTACTTGCCTTTGTTGCTTACCGATATGGATGGACGGCAGCAGCAGGGAAGTGGATGTTATTCGAGTTGTTGATGACCGCACTTTTCTGGACCGATCTCGAAGAGCGAATCCTACCCGATGAACTCACGTTAGGCGGGATCGCAGCGGGAGTTTGCCTGGCGTTTGTCGTTCACGTGCATGGACCGCTAGTGGATCTGCTTTTGCCTGCCTGGAGACCGGTGACACGATCGGTTTTCAATGCGGCCTTAGGAGCCGCCTTGCTGATTCCGCTCTGGGTGCTGGGCTGGGCGATTAGCAGATTGCGGCACACTGAGGCGCTTGGACTTGGGGACGTAAAGTTAGTCGCGCTAATCGGCATCTTTTTGGGATTTGAGGCTTCGATTCCGGCGCTCATGATCGGGTCGGTTGCCGGTTCACTCGCCGGGATTGCTTACGCCTGGCGCTCCAGACAAAGAATCCTCGGGACGGAACTTCCGATGGGCAGTTTTTTCTGTTTTGGCGCCGCAATTTTGCCGCTCGTAATCGCACTGAATTAGGGAGAGATTCGAATGTGCTTGGTGTACCATAGAGCTTTGTGACATGAAGGAGCTGTTTCAGGTCTTGTCATCGGGCGAGCGCGATTGGCAAATCGCGACCGCTCTCGACCCGCAACGTCTACCGGCGCACATCGCCATCATTATGGACGGCAACGGGCGCTGGGCGCGCCAGCGGAATTACCCTCGCATTATGGGTCACAAAGCGGGCGTAACCCCGGTGCGCATCGTAGCTGAAACATGTGCTCAGCTTGGGGTTGAAGCTTTGACACTGTACGCGTTTTCGGTTGAAAACTGGAAGCGCCCGCGGCATGAAGTTGAGGGTTTGTGGCGCTTGTTGCGTTATTATTTGCGCCGCGAATTGCCCACCTTGATGCGTAACGGCATTCAACTCTCGGCAATCGGCCGAATCGAATCGTTACCTGCGCAAGTGCAGCAGGAACTCGAGAAAGTGATTGAGAAAACGTCCGCAAATCGCGGCATGCGGCTTAATCTCGCAATCAACTACGGCGGCCGGACGGAGATTCTGGACGCTGTGAACGCGATGATCGACAACGCCCGCGCCGAAGGCAATCTGCAAGCACTAGAGATCACGGAGGAGGGGATTGCCGCTCACCTCTACACCGCGGGGTTGAAAGATCCCGATCTTCTGATCCGCACATCGGGCGAAATGCGCATCAGCAACTTTCTGCTATGGCAGATTGCCTACGCCGAACTCTACGTCACGGAAACGCTGTGGCCGGATTTTACACGTACGGAACTACTCGAGGCCATCCTCGATTACCAGAACCGCGAACGCAGATTCGGCGGCATAGCAGCTACGCCGTATCTGCCAAGCCATGCATTACCATCTGTGGATGGGACCGTGCTCCTGCTCGAGGAAGAAGCTCTCGAACTCCCCTTCGCCTGACCATGACATCATCGTGAGCCGCGGCGCATGAAGCGATTGCTGACTGCGATCGGATTGCTCGCGGCCGCGTTCTATCTGATCTTCTGGGCTCCTCAGCTTATCTTTCTCGGTGCGGCGCTCCTGATGAGCTTTCTGTGTTACCGCGAATATTCCGGCCTCGTTGCGGCACACGAAATTAAGAGGCCCGGTGTGTTCGGGATTCTGGCCGGAATCCTGATACTGTTTGCGCCGCAATACACGCTCATCGGTGTCACCGTCCTGGTGCTGCTCGCTTTTATTGCCGCGCTGCGGTTAGAAGACATGCGGCATGTCTTGCCTCAGGTTGCGTGCGTCCTCCTGGGCGCCTTTTACACTTTTGCCCCCTGGCGCTTTTCAGTGGATCTGCGAGCGCTCAGTGTTCATCTGCTCTTCTTCGCGCTGGCACTGAACTGGGCCGGCGATTCGATCGCCTATTATGTAGGGCGGCGGTTCGGCAAACATAAGCTCGCCCCAGTTGTGAGTCCAAAAAAAAGCTGGGAGGGCGCCATAGCCTCGGTACTCGGATCCGTAATCTTCGGGGTTGTGTATCTCGGATACTTCGTACCTCTCATGGCCAAGTGGAACATCGTGGTCATTGCGATCGCAGCTAACGTGGCGGGACAACTTGGCGACCTCGCGGAATCGGCAATCAAGCGCGGCGCAGGTGTAAAGGATAGCGGAGATTTGCTTCCGGGACACGGCGGAATGCTCGATCGAGTCGACAGCAGCCTATTTGCATTACCCGTTGTGTACGGTTTGCTGCTGCTTTTCCAGAGTCTTAAATTCCCCGATAATCGGTAAACTTTTCTCTACTTTGTAGAGACTATCTCGATACCTTATTGTCGAAACCCAGCTTCTTTAGCTCTCATCAGTCATGTAGTCGTCGTCAGTCTCAGGCGGCGAATGAAATTCAATTGTGGGAGGAATCAGTGCGCAATAGTGTATTTACGATAGGTCTTCTCGCTCTTGCCGCTGCAGCGTCGCTGCAGGCACAAGAAGGGGAACGGCCGGTAACTTTAGGATTCAAAGTTGGAATACCGGTGACTGACATGTTCAGCGCCAGTAACACAACGGTATTCAACGGCAGCAATACGCTCGCAGGTCCGTATAACTCGGCGGTGCCGCGTTATGAATTCGGCGTAAGCAGTGAGTTCAAACTGCCTAACCATCTGCGATTCGAAGTAGATGGATTGTTCAAGCGAGGCGGCTTCGATAGTTCATCGCCGTTCGGCTCGGGGACGCTTTTCCGTCCTACGACTTTCAATGATTGGGAAATTCCGGGCCTGTTTAAGTACAATCTCACGCTCGGGCATCTAAGGCCATTCGTTGATTTCGGTGCGTCATATCGCCATATTTCGACTATCACGCAAACCACCTACGGACTGAGCGCGAGTCCGGTTTTCAACGATAACGCCAGTGAATTGCAGAACCGGAACTCGTTCGGCGGCGTAGCCGGATTCGGCCTGACGTTCAAGAAAGGATCGTTCGAACTGACGCCGGAAGCTCGGTATACGCGATGGGCCAATCAGTCTTTCACTGCGCCGGGCCTGCGAACAAATCTTGACCAGGGCGATGTACTGCTCGGGATCAGCTTCTAATACTGCAACGCGTGACGGGGGAGCTACACCGCTCTCCCTCACCCGTCTCAATGAATCGTACGAGTCTTGCGGTTCATGTAATCCATCAGCAAGTAGTTGCCGAGTGTGTACGGCGTTGTGAAATACGCCTTACCGCGGCACATCTGCGTGATTTTCTGTACAAACTGCACTAAACCGTAGTCGCTGGCCAGCATAAAGGTGTTGATTAAAATGCCCTGACGCTTGCAACGCGCGACTTCTTCGAGCGTCTGGCTGATGACTAGCGGGTCGAGACCAAACGCGTTTTTGTAGATCCGGCCGTCCTCGAGTGTTAGCGCCGAAGGCTTGCCGTCCGTAATCATAACGATTTGTTTCATGTCCTTCTTCTCTTGTGAGAGAAGGCGCTGCGCCAGGATCAGACCGTCTCGCGTGTTCGTGTAATACGGGCCAACTTGCACGCGCGCAAGCTCGGAGATTCGTAACTCCTCAGCCGAATCGTGGAACAAAACGCAGCGCAGGCTATCGCCGGGATATTGTGTGCGGATTAGATGCGACAGCGCCAATGCAACCTTCTTAGCGGGCGTGAATCGGTCCTCGCCGTAAAGGATCATGCTGTGGCTGCAATCGAGTAGCAGCACGGTTGCGCAGGAACTCTGATATTCGCATTGGTGAACGTGCAGATCGGTGTATTCCAGATTCAGCGGGAGCGTCAGGCCTTCGCGCTGAATGGCCGAAAACAGTGTCGCGCTCACATCGAGGTTCAATACGTCGCCGAACTCATAGCATTTTGAGCCACCACTGGCGTCGATGCCCGTTGCAAGATCGCGCGTGTCGTGGGCGCCGAAGCTCGACTTGCCAAGCGAGCCAAGCAGATCTTTCAATGTTTTGAAGCCCAGGAAATCGATTGCTTTATCCGTGACCTCGAATTTCATATTGCCTTCGGGGCCGCTCTGAGGTCCGGGAGCGGACGGTGTCTCCGGCGGAGGTCCGTCCATGTTGATGTAACCGGAATCCTGAAGCTTCTCGATGAGGTTGTCAAGCAGTTGGTCGCGCTGCTCGGGCGACATCTGCTGCAGGCGTTGACGCATCTGTTCGGCGGTCTGCGGATCGAACAGCTCGCCGCTCTCGAGCGCACGTTCGATCGCTTGTTTCAGATCCTCCAGCGTCTGCTGGTTCATCTCGGAAAATTGCAGATAGGGGTCCTGAAATCCGCTTTGCAGGAAATAATCTGCTAGCGCCCGAAGAAGATCCTCGGTATCGATTCCGAGATCTTGTTCGGAGAAACGGGAATAAGAGATTCGCCTCAACAGATCCGCCTTTCGAATCAGTTCAAGTTACGTCTGCCGCCGCCTCCGCTGCCGCGGCGCGGATCGAACCCGCGTCGACCGTAGTCGTCGCGCTCGTCGCGGCCTCGCTCTTCGCGGGAGGGACGCTCACCGGCAACAAACTCGAGCTCCTCGTTCCGGTTGATCCGTTTATGCGCGTACAGTCCTTCGAGGATAAATTCTCCGGCAGACGCGCGCAACGCCTCACTCTCGCTCTCCGATAAGCCGAGCTTGCGCGTCATCGGCAGCAAATCCTGTATTCTGCCGAGATGATCCAGCACTTCGGCGGCGGTCATGTTCTCATCGAGCTTTAGTGATCCGCCGAGTTCGAACCACTGCACCACACTGCGCAGGTTTGCCCCATCGAAGTATGAGGTGAAGACCTTGCCCACGGCATTACGAATCAGTTCGCGCGCTACCGCGTCGCCACCTTTCAATTCGCCTTCGTACTCAAGCTCCAGCTTGCCCGTCATGGACGGCAGTGCGGCATAGAGATCCAGAATGCGCGGCACGACATTCATCTCTTTCGCTTTCAGGCCGCGTCGCTCGGCGTTGGAAATCACGTTTTCGAGTACCGTAATCGGAAGGCGCTGCGATACGCCGGATCGTTTATCGACTCGCTTATCCTCGCGTGCCAGAAATGCAACTTGCTCGACGACTTCATGGATATATGGAGGAACCTCGATAGCAGCGGGAGAACGGCGGCGCGTCCACGCCTCCTGCTTCGTGATGGCCATACCGTCAGCGATCGTGAGGGGGTAATGCGTGCGGATCTCACTGCCGATGCGATCCTTTAAAGGCGTGATGATTTTTCCTCGGGCCGTGTAGTCTTCGGGATTGGCGGTGAACACCAGCATCACATCGAGCGGCAAACGCACCGGATAGCCTTTTATCTGAACGTCGCCCTCTTGCATGATGTTGAACAGGCCGACCTGAACCTTGCCTGCGAGGTCAGGCAGCTCATTAATGACGAAAAGTCCACGATTGGCGCGCGGCACGAGGCCATAGTGAATCGTCAGCTCATTCGAAATGTCCTGACCTGATCGAGCCGCTTTGATGGGATCGATGTCGCCTATCATGTCGGCGATGGTGACATCCGGCGTGGCTAGCTTCTCAATGTAGCGCTCTTCGGCTTCGAGCCACGCGATGGGCGTGTCATCCCCCAGGTCGGCAATTTTGTGCCGGCATTGGATGCAGATCGGCCGCAGCGGATGGTCGCGGATTTCACACCCGGCTATGTAAGGCAGATGCGGATCGAGCAAGCCAGTGAGCAGACGCGCCATGCGGGTCTTTGCCTGTCCGCGCAAGCCGAGCAGGATGAAGTTGTGGCGCGAAAGAATCGCGTTGACAACCTGCGGGATAACCGTGTCTTCGAAACCCAAGACTCCGGGGAACAGAGTTTCACCACGTCCCAGTTTGCAAATCAGATTGGAGCGAAGCTCGTCCTTGAGAGTTCGTTCAGCCTGCAGCTGATCGAAGAATCGGCTGGCGCGAAGCGCGCCTAGCGTCCGGGGCAGCTCGGAGTAGGGCATCAATGTGCTCGCGATGGAATTCAGACACAAGTCTAGCAGTCAATCTTCGAGCTGCGTCCGAATGCCGGCCTACGCTTAAGTTGAGCCTGGCGCCGGATTGGCGTTTCTGCTACGGAACTGTGATATGTTTCCGTGAGCCGTGAAAAGCCGGGAAGCGACATCGGTGGATTACCAGCTCAACTGGCGCAAGCTGCAGCAGGTAGGTCTGAATGCCTACGAGGCGCGCTCCTATCTTGTTTTGCTGGGCCATCCGCGATTCAAGGCTCTGGAATTAGCGGCGCGAGCGCATGTACCTCGCCAGAAAATCTATGAAGTGCTCGACAGCCTCGTCGAGAAGGGGTTCGCTCAAGTAGTCCAGGAGAAAACGAAACTCTTCTCGGCTGTAGACCCGAGCCTGGCAATTCCGGCTTATCTCGCCCGGCGCAGCAAGACGCTGCAGAACGAAATGATGGAGCAGGCGCGTCTGGCGAACGGGCTGATCGAGGATCTGCGGGTTGCCTACTCGGAAGGCCAGGGCGGTAGCGGCACGCTGGATTTTCTCAACCTGGTGAATGACCCGACACAAACTGCTGTTCACTATCGGCGAATGCTGAGCGGCGTCTCCAAGCGCTACGACGAGTTCTCGCGGCCGCCGTTCGCAGTTGATCCACTGGATGAACAACTGGTGCGCGAAGCCGCTACGCGCGGTATCGGTTGCCGCCTATTGATCGAGGCCGGCCCCCTCGACGAGGCACACCGGGAGCGATTGAACGACTATCGTTCGTGCGGCGTTCAAATTCGATTCCTTGACCGATTGCCGCTGAAACTCGCTATCTTCGATGGCAAATGTGGACTTGTCGCGCTGCTCGATCCGGTGCTTACGAAGCCGTCGTGGACAGCCGTGGTCTTCGAGCACGACGGCTTAGCCGAAGCTATGTCCGGGTTGTTCGAAAGCTATTGGTGCCGGTCTACTGCAGACGAGTGACAATAAACTGCGCGTGTCAGGTTCCGGAGCGCCGCACCCAAACGCGATAATTCACAGCATCCGCGAACGGTACCAGGAGTAGTCGCTCCGGTTTGCCCTCGTATGCGCCCGTAGTTTCGTAGGCTTGCCCGGCGGCATCCACCGGCAACCCGCGATTTGAGCCCAAAGAGCGGAGCCGATTGGCTGCTTCGTCTCCAATTTCAACTGCCGCCCAATCCTTCACGTCCGGATTAGACTCGCTCGCCACGGCAAGTACTTGCGGACCGCGCTGTAGCGCAACCTGACCCGGCATGGATTGATTCTGGATCAAAGTAACCGGCATGTCGATGGCAATTCTGACCGTGTCGCCTTTCTTCCACTCGCGATCGATGGTGAGGAATTCGCCAGGCCTGCCTGCCACGTGCGTGCCGCCGACGTCTGCAACCAGGCGCTTGGACCAACGAGGAACGAACAGCCGTAGCGGGAAGTGGACATCGTGGCTAGGTTCAACGTGGAGCAGCACCGAACCGCTCTCCGGATATTCGCCTTCCGAATAGAGCTGAACAGATGCACGCCGCCGCAGGTGGAGGCTAGCGCGCCCCGGGGAGTAGGTGAGGACGGCCACCCCGTAACCATAGCGCCCCCAAACGGCAGCGGGAATATCAGACAAGCCGACGGCTTCGGCGGGACCGCAGGCTGCATTGGCGTCAAAGTGCTTGGCGCCGCTCATAGGGGTAGACGGATCGATCTGGCCCGTCCTGGGATCCTGCGCCGCTAGCAGGCCGTTGTAGAGCGTGCGCTCAAGCTGTTCGGCGTAAACTGCCCGGCCCGTGACACGCAGCAACTCGACATTCAGACGCAGCCACCCAAGCGTCGCGCAAGCGCTTCCCAGATCGCCATTTTGCGACTGCTCATTCGCCGGCGAACCCGCAAGAGTCAAACGGCTGCTTACCTCTGACCAGAGGCCCTCGGCTCTTTTCAGGTACGCTTCGTCTCCGACCAGCCGATAAAGATCGGCGAGGCCAATCGCCCGCGACATACGTTGGGACGCGCTCGCGTCGCTTGCGGCCTTCCGTTTCGCGATGGCCGTGGCGAGGGCCAGGTAACGATTGTCACCGGTTGGCCGGTACAGGTCTAGCAAGGGAGCAATCAGCATCGCTGCATCCTGTCCGGTCAACAGATCAGGCTTAGCTTTGGCTGCGGGACCGGAGAGCAAGTCGGCGATCTTGCGCGCACCAGCTAGAGCGTCATCACTACCCGTAACGCGCGAGTAGGCAATCAGACCGGCCATGTTTTCGGTGTTTGCGGCCAAATCGCCGCGACCCCACCGGGCAGCATCCGTATAAATTCCGAGATATCCGTCCGATTGCTGCAAAGAGGCTAACTTGTTTTCGACACGATTCAATACACGCTTAAGCTGTACATCATCGGTGTATTCGTAAGCGTTGGAGGCAGCCTGCAGAAAGAACCCTGCATTTTCGCCCGCTCCTTGGTCAGTTTCCGTACTGGCGCGGGATGTGAAGGGAGCAAGTAGCGATTTTTCGTCCACATGCTCCAAATACCCCTCCGTGTTGGCGCGCATTCGGCTGGCAAATAGACCCGCCAGATGCTGTTGGTCGAGAGGAATCGGTGAGTATACGTCGGCAACGGCATCTGCCCTTGGCCGCGATTCTGCGAACGCGGCTGCGGCGAGCGCCACAAAACATACGGTGAGGCGAAGCACGTGCTTCCTCCAACTGATGTCAGTGTAACGCCGCTTACTTGTGCCTGTTTGCGTCAACTACTTGAGTTGTAGCAGCACGTCATCGCGCGAGATGAACTGCATGGCGCGGATACCCAAGATTTCGGCGCCGTGGATGTTTGCGATGCGATCGTCCAGGAAGAGCGTTCGTTCGGGTGGTGTTCCCAGACCCTCAAGGCAGTGCTCGTAGATTACCGGATCGGGCTTGGCCGAGCGTACTTCATAGGACAGCGTCACCTGATCGAAGCAGCGTAGCCGATCTGTACGCGCCTTGATCGTTTCGCCGAGGTCGCGCGGCATGTTGGAAAGAATGGCGAGACGCTTGCCTGCAGCGCGCAGCTGACCGATCCAATCCCACATAACCGAATCGAACTGCATCCAACTCACGCTGTCGAATTCGGTCAGCGCTTCGATTTGCTGGTTGTTGAACGATTTGCCTACGCTGCGGGCCAGATTCTGCCAGTACTCGGGGCCGGATATCAGACCTTTGTCGTAATCGAGGCGATCGGCCCAGTAGAGCTCAGTAAATTGCTTCGGCTGGATGCCGGCGACGGAGGCCATGTGAGCCTGATCGGCATCCGTTTGATGATGCACGAGCACGCCGCCGTAGTCGAAGATAAATCCGTCGTAGTTGCTAACGAGTGCCATCCAGCACCTGTTCGCGGCGGCATCGCACTTCGCGTACAGCGTAAATACGGCGACCCTGGCTTTCGAAGTAGGTGCGCATCAATACCTCCCCGATCAAGCCGGTGCTGAACAGCATGAGACCGGCAAACCAGAGCAGAGCGCCGGCGATCAGCAGCGGTCCATGTTCGGCGATAATGTTGCGGCCTGCAATCTTCTCGCCAATCATGGTCAGCAGCACAAGGCTGCCGAGCGCGATACCGCCCAAGCCCCATTTGCCGAAGAAGTGCATCGGACGCGTTAAATAGCGCAGCAGAAATTTGATAGTGAGGATGTCGAAAAAAACTCGCGTGATGCGACTCAGGCCATAATGCGACGCGCCGTTCGGGCGTTCGATGTTGGTAATGGGCACTTCAGCGATTCGCGCACCGTAGAAGCTGGCGAGTGCAGGGATGAAGCGATGAAGATCGCCGTACAGATTGATGTCTTTCAATACTTCGGCGCGGTACGCCTTAAAGGTCGTGCCGAAGTCGTGCAACTCTACGCCCGAGGCGCGCTTCATCATCCAGTTGGCAACACGCGAGGGGATCTTCCGTGTAACAGGATTATCGACCCGATCCTTGCGCCAACCACTCGCGATGTCGTAACCTTCGTCGATTTTCTCGAGCAGTGCGGGAATGTCTTCGGGCGCGTGTTGAAGATCTCCATCCAGCGAGACGATGACGTCTCCATGCGCTTCATCGAAACCCGCGGCGAGCGCCGCGGTTTGTCCAAAGTTGCGGCGGAGCCGGATTACTTTGAGGTGAGCGTCAGTCTCGACCAGGTTCGTCAGCAGATCAAAGCTGCGATCGGTGGAAGCGTCGTCTACAAACAAGATTTCGTAGGGTTTGCGAAGGCCTTCCAGCACAGTCGTAAGCCTGTCATATAAGGGCAAAATCGCCGGCTCTTCGTTGTGGATCGGGATGACTATAGAGAGCATGGCGTGAGGCATAGATCAGTGTAACGAAATGAACGACATTTGTTTTAAAGAACGGCTGGCGCCGCCCGCGTTTTCTAGATGTGACGCGCGCGTTGAAAGTTCCTGATTTCATGCTGAAGCTGCTAGAATAGGAGGAGACAATTCGTCGGTAAGCCTTCGTATTTGCAACTACTTGCAGGCTCGCCGCCCCTCTAGGAGCTTTTCTTTTGGCCGATCAAGACCCGCCGGGCAGTGGTGGTCTGTTTCCACCTGCTGATAACAAAAATCTGATCCCAACCAACATCGAAGACGAGATGAAGCGCTCGTACCTCGATTACGCCATGAGCGTCATCGTGGGACGGGCTCTGCCCGACGTTCGCGACGGCCTCAAACCCGTGCACCGGCGCATTTTGTACGGCTTGCACGAGATGGGCCTGCATTACAACCGCCCGACTCGCAAATGCGCGAAGATCGTCGGCGAAGTGCTGGGCAAATATCACCCGCACGGTGATGCCCCGGTCTATGATTCGCTGGTCCGCATGGCGCAGCCGTTTTCGATGCGCTATATGCTGGTTGATGGGCAGGGCAATTTCGGCTCCGTCGACGGCGATCCGCCGGCGGCGATGCGGTATACCGAGGCGCGTCTTTCGAAGATCGCGGGGACTCTGCTCGAGGACATCGACCAGGAGACCGTCGATTTCCGGGCAAACTACGATGATAGTGAACAGGAACCCGAGGTTCTGCCGACTCGCGTTCCCAACCTGCTGATCAACGGCTCATCGGGAATCGCGGTCGGGATGGCGACAAACATTCCGCCGCACAATTTGAAGGAAGTAATTGATGCAGCGATTGCGCTGGTCAACGATGCGCACACTCCACTTTCGAAAGTACTTGAAATGGTTCCGGGACCCGATTTCCCGACCGGCGGATTTATTCTCGGACGACAGGGCATTCTCGACTACTATCTGAGGGGTCGCGGCAGCCTGAAGCTTCGCGCCAAGGCCGCCATCGAGAAGATCGGGAAAGACCGCGAGGCGATCGTGGTTACGGAGATTCCGTTCCAGGTAAACAAAGCACGCCTGATCGAGCACATCGCCGCGCTGGTGTCGGAAAAGAAAATTGAAGGCATCAGCGACGCGCGCGACGAGAGCGATCGCGACGGCATGCGCATCGTATTCGAGCTGAAGCGCGGCGAGAACGCGGAAGTTGTTCTCAACAACTTGTACAAGCAGACGCAGATGCAGGTGAACTTCGGCGTCATCATGCTTGCGATCGTGAACGGACAGCCGCGCGAGCTCGGCGTTATCGACGTCATCAAACGGTTTCTGGAACATCGCACCGATGTGGTGCGCAGGCGTACCGATTACCTGTTGCGCAAGGCACGAGAACGCGAGCACATCCTGCTCGGATTCCAGAAAGCCTTGCAAAACCTGGATGCGGTTATCACTTTGATTCGCGCGGCGAAGAACACGCGCGAAGCGCACGATGGATTAGTGGCAACCTTTGCTTTTACAGAGCGTCAGGCGCAGGCGATCCTCGAGCTGCAGTTGCAACGGCTGACCGGCATGGAGCAGCAGAAGATCCTGGATGAGCTGGGCGAAAAGCAGCGTTTGATCACCGAATATCTCGAGATTCTGGGTTCGGAGAAGGTCCTGAAGGGCGTGATTATCAAAGAGCTGAAGGAAGTTCAAAAGGACTTCGGCGACGATCGCCGCACGCAGATTATCGAGGACACGGGTGAGATCCGGCTTGAAGACCTGGTCCAGATGGAAGACGTCGCCGTAACTGTGTCACGCGGAGGCTATCTCAAACGCACTTCCGTCGACACGTACCGCCGGCAATCACGCGGCGGGAAAGGCCGCATCGGCATGGGCACGCGGTCGGAAGACGTGGTCGAGCACCTGGTGATCGCTTCTACGCATTCCTATCTGCTGATCTTCACGAACAAAGGCCGCGTGTATTGGCTCAAGATCTACGAGATACCGGACGCCGGCACCGCGGGAAAGGGCAAACACATCTCCGGGCTTATCAGTTTGCAGCCTGATGAGAGCGTGAAAGCTTTCCTCTCAGTAAAGGAATTCATCCCCGATAAGTTCATCGTCATGGTGACGCGCCAAGGCGTGATCAAGAAGTGTGAGCTCACGGAATTTGATAATCCGCTGTCGCGCGGCATTATCGCGCTTGCTCTCGACGACGGAGACGAACTGCTGGGAGCGGCTATCACCTGTGGTAAAGACTTTATCTTCCTTGCGTCCCACGCCGGCATGGCGATTCGCTTTAATGAAGACGAAGTACGCGCCATGGGCCGTCAGGCGCGCGGCGTGCGCGCCATGGACCTCGAGGACGGTGATTATTTGATCGGGCTCGAGGTTATCGGAGAAGACGGACTCATCCTTTCAATTTCCGAGCACGGATTTGGAAAACGCACCTTAGTTCAGGATTACCGGCTGACGGGCCGCGGACGGAAGGGTGTGATTAACATGAAGACCACGCCCAAGGTCGGCAAGGTGGTGGCGGTTCTTTCCATAAAGGAAAACACCGATCTCATGATCATTACCAAGGAAGGGAAGATCATACGGATCGAGTCGAATGAGATCCGTCAGGCTGGCCGTTCGACGCAAGGTGTGCGGCTGGTACGCATGGAAGAAGGTGACGGAGTCGCGGCGGCGTGTGTCATTCCGGAAGCCGACGAGAACGGTAACGGAAGCAAGAACGGCGAATTGCCGCTGCAATAGGCATTTAGCAGTGCGGGGCGGCTATACTCCAGGTATGGCCGCCTTCGTGACGCTTCAGGCCAGTCCGGTTGGGTTCGTTCCAGCGAACCTGGATGCCAAAGAACAGACGCTCTTCGCTTCTCTGCGCAAACTTGGCCGGGTGATCATTGCTTATTCAGGCGGAACCGATTCGGCTTATCTGGCTTGGGCCGCGCACAACGTGCTCGGCGAAGGTGCTGTCGCCATCACGGCGGATTCCGCGTCGATTCCCTCCTCACACAAGCGCGATGCCGAAGCGTTCGCGCGGGAGTGCGGTTTTCGCCACGAGTACGTCGACACGCATGAGTTTGAAAATCCTGACTACGTCAAAAATGATAAGGATCGCTGCTTCCACTGCAAAGACGAGCTGTTTACCCGACTGGAAACGTATGCCACACAACGCGGCTACACACACATCGTTTACGGAGTGAATCAGGACGATCTAGGTGACTACCGCCCCGGACAGCGTGCCGCCAAAATTCATCAAGTGAAGGCTCCGCTGGTTGAAGCTGGGCTGACAAAAGCCGAGATTCGCGAGCTGTCGCGCCGTGCCGGCCTGTCCACGTGGGATCGGCCTGCGGCAGCGTGCCTTAGCTCTCGTGTTCCCTATGGAACGCCCGTCACGATCGAGACCATTGGCATCATTGAGCAAGGGGAGGAAGCGATCCGGGCGCTGGGTTTCCGCCAGTTCCGCGTGCGCTTTCACGACAAGCTGGTGCGCATCGAAGTTGCGAAAGACGAGTTCCCGCGGGCCTTCACTCCCGAAACCGCCGCTGCGTTTACCACGATTTTTAAGCAGCTCGGTTTCCTTTATGTGACGCTCGATCTGGAGGGGTATCGGCAGGGATCGCTGAATGCCGCTCTGGCACCGGCGGAAAAAAGCCCAAATCCGCTTGCTGACGCGCGCGGTTCAGAATTGGGTGCACTTTAGGGAGCGGCCAGGCCGTGTTCTCGTCAGTCGCTTTTTTTGCCCGAAGACGATCCAGCCTTCTTGTCGGACGAGGATTCAGTTTTCGCACTCGCGGCGGCGCCTGACCCTGAGCTGGATCCGGAGTCGCTCTTCGATGGTCCATTCGAACCCGAACTCTTGGCGTAATCGGTTACATACCAGCCGCTTCCCTTGAATTGCAAGGCAGGCGCTGAGAGCAGGCGCTGAACATGTCCTCCGCACTTTTCGTGCCGAGTCAACGGCTCATCTGAAAACTTCTGCATCACTTCGAATAGTTCGCCGCATTGGTCGCATCGGTATTCGTAGAGAGGCATAGTTGCGTTATTTTTCCGGCACCGGATTGTCCGGCGCCGGCTCGGTTGGCCGTTTCTCCAGGATTGGATGCTGCTGATTCGCTCCGCCCGGCATATCCGGATTGGTCAATTGGGCGATTGTGGTTTTGCCGGTTACAAGATCGATCGACTGCTTTAATAGATTGTCTTCGGTGCTCTTGTTCCCGGTCCCTGGAATCGGGTTGCCGTCCTGATCGAATTCGGGGGTGTTGTCGTTCTCGGCGATCTGCACCGACGGAGTGACACCGGTATCCTGAATCGCTTTGCCCGACGGCGAGTAGTATTTCGCCACTGACAAAATGATCGCCCCGCCGTCGTCCATCTGGATTGTCTTGCGCAGACTGGCGTCCCCATAGCTGCGCTCGCCGACCACTTGGGCGCGCTTGTCATCGAGAAGGGCAGCGGCTGCAATTTCAGCTGCGCCCGCAGTTGCGCGATCAGTGATGACAATTAGCGGCCCGTTCCAGACGTCCGCATCCGCTTTCGCCGAAAAACCCTGTTTTTCGGTCTGTTGCCCCTGCAAGGTCGCGATCTCGCCCTTATCGAGGAAAAGATTGGCTAACTCAATGCCGTTAGCCTGGTCGCCCGTCGAGCAGTGACGTAGGTCCAGAACGATGTACTTTGCACCCTGTTTCTTCAAATCCGCGATTTTTGCCTTCGTCTCTTCAACCCGATTACCGGCGACGCTCGATACGTGTACGTAACCCACCTGGTCCGGCATGAGCTTTGCGTTCACCGGGGGAAACGCTACGTTTGCTCTTGTCAGAGTTATCTTCTGAGGGTCAGGATTACGAAGCCGCAGGATAGTGATATCGACCGTGCTGTTGGGTGCCCCGCGCAAGAGCTGCTCAGCGTAGGCGAGTGGCATATCGCGGGTGGCGACACCGTTGATGCTCTCGATCAGATCGCCGGTTTCGATGTTTGCCTTGTCTGCGGGCGAAGCCGGAATGGTGTCCACCACGGCGACATACCCGTAGCGCTTAGCTAGAATTAAGCCCACTCCCGCCTTCGCGCTCTCCTGCGCCGCCTCGTACTGACGGTATTG
Source organism: uncultured Acidobacteriaceae bacterium (assembly GCA_963842195.1). Lineage (GTDB taxonomy): Bacteria > Acidobacteriota > Terriglobia > Bryobacterales > Bryobacteraceae > Bog-105. Next base: position 115,716 of record CAWJFN010000007.1, on the reverse strand, counting down.
ATCGGCGCTCAGATAGCTGGCAAACGGGTCAACGGATTCCAGCAGACCGTCGATGGCCCCCAGCGTGACACTTTTCATGTCCGGTTCTTCGACGTATTCCAGCTTGATTCGCTCCAGTACTTCCTCATAGACTTTGAGGTGACCGTAGACGTCATTGGCAGCGACAGCACGCCCGCTGCGAGCTCCCATCAAGAGCAATATGACAACACACGTCGAGCTGCTGACAATCGTCCATTTAAAGCTGCTATTCATGCAAGGGAATCCGAGGGCGTTTACCCTTGAGTATAGCGAAATAGATCCGGTTCGGTGTGCTTGCGGGAAAGAGAGTAGTCGAAACCCGGTCATGTGAATCTCGCCTCGGGGACCCACCGCTCAGTTGTGGGCACCTAGTATGGCTATCCACGACTGATGGAACGGCTTAGTACCCGATTTATTCCGGAAGGCGCGCCTTTATGAAATCTCTGGTATGTAGGGAGAGTCTGGATGAGCAGTCCTACCTGTGAGACACATTCTGGTGGTGGAAGATAATCCGGGCGACATTCGGCTGATGCGCGAAGCATTGCGCGATATGGTACCGCCGGTCACGCTTCAGATTGCAATGGATGCCGATCAGGCGTTAGAGATCCTGAACCGTACCGGCGAACACGCCAGCGCTGCCCGGCCAAGTCTAATTTTCCTGGATTTCAATTTGCCGCGCGCAGGCTCACGGGAACTGCTGCGCACTCTCAAAACGCATAATGAGCTGCGCTTAATCCCGATTGCAGTTCTAACCACCTCCGACGCCGAGCGCGATATTCGTGAAGCATACGAGCTGTATGCGAACTGCTATTTGAAAAAACCCGTGGATCTGGACAGCTTTTTGCAGACGATTCAAAGCGCAGCCATGTTTTGGCTTACTGTGGCTTACACAACAGATAGGCTCTCGTCCGGTGCCGACTGAGCCCTCTGTTATGATGCAGGGCGCAGTGAGTGCTTATTCCATAGGGGTGGACCTGGGCGGAACGAATCTTCGGGTAGCGGCTGTCGGCGAAGATGGCCGCATTCTGGATAAAGTATCGTCTTCGACCAGCTTTGGCGACGGTCCTGAGGGCGTTGTCGAGGACATTGTGCGCGTCATCGCCGATGTGCGCACACGCATCGGGGCGGAGGGTCTGGCGGGCGTGGGGATCGGGGTTCCCGGTTTCATCGACATTGAGAAAGGGGTGATCCTGGGATCGGCGAACCTCCCGGGTTTTCAGGGCTTTCCCGTCCGTGACGAGATTCAACGGCACCTGGGTACAACGATCATCCTGGAGAACGATGCCAATGCGGCGGCATTAGGAGAGAAATGGATTGGAGCGGGCAAGGGCGTTCAGGATCTGATCCTGATCACTTTGGGAACCGGAATCGGCGGAGGGATCATATCGAAAGGTAAGATTCTTCACGGGTTTTTGGGAATGGCGGGCGAGATCGGCCATATGACCGTCTTTCCGGACGGTAATCCCTGCGGTTGCGGCAATTGCGGTTGCCTAGAAAAACACGCTTCAGCCTCGGCAATTGCCGCTATGGCGGGAATGATGGGGATCGCCACGAAAAAGTTCAGCGCGCGTGAGGTGTATGAGTTGGCGCTGGATGGGAACGTACGGGCCAAGCTGGTCTTTGAGTCGATGGGGCGAGCGCTTGGAATTGCAATTGCCAGCCTCATCAATCTGTTTAATTTCCCGTTGTACCTAGTGGCGGGCGGTCCGCTTCCGGCATGGGATTTGTTTTCGCCCACCATGTTCTCAGAAATCGAGAAGCGATCGTTCACTTACGCCAGAACGGGAACACGTGTCGAGCGCGCCGTCCTGGGTGGGGACGCGGGATTGATTGGCGCCGCCTGTTTACCGCTGCAGCACCAGACTTTTCAAGCCGCCGGCAGAGCGGCTGTTCCTGCCGCTCAGTAAACTTTCAAACAGCATGTATTGGCTCGGATTGGATGTAGGCACGGGTGGATCGCGTGCTCTGTTGGTGGACTCCGATGGACGGGTGAAGCACGCCTTCACTTCACCGCATGCTGAGATGCGGATGGAGAAGCCGTTGTGGGCAGAACAGGATCCCGACGATTGGTGGCGTGCTTCTCAAGCCGCGATTCGGGGTGTTCTGACTGCAGCCGGCGTGGACGGAACAGCCGTTCGCGGCGTTGGTCTTACAGGGCAGATGCACGGGCTGGTGCTGTTGGATAAAGAGCATGCAGTGATACGGCCGGCTCTGATCTGGTGCGATCAGCGCAGCCAACGGCAGGTGGACGGCATCGACGCGCAGCTGGGCCGCGAAGCCGTCTTGCGCTCGACCGCTAACCCGATGCTCACTGGATTCACATTGCCGAAGCTCCTCTGGGTACGCGACTACGAACCGCGCAAGTTCGACGCCGTGCGCAAGATTCTGCTTCCGAAGGATTACGCGCGCTTTAAATTGACTGGGCAGTTCGCAACCGACGTTTCCGACGCCAGCGGTACGGGCCTGTTTGATGTGGTGGCGCGCAAGTGGTCGCAGGAGATGGTGTCGGGTCTGGCGCTTGAGGCGCAAATGCTACCGCGGGCCTATGAATCGAGCGAAGTCAGCGGTGAGGTTTCAGCGGAAGCAGCGGCCGCAACGGGGCTGAGCGTCGGAACTCCCGTAATAGCGGGGGCAGGGGATCAGGCGGCCAGTGCTATCGGCAACGGGATCGTAGAGCCGGGCACGGTTTCGTGCACGATCGGCACTTCGGGTGTGGTGTTTGCGTATTTGGCGAAGCCGGCGTACGACCCGCGAGGGCGCGTGCACACTTTTTGCCATGCCATACCAGGCGTTTGGCACGTAATGGGCGTGACTCAGGGTGCGGGACTCAGCCTGCAATGGTTCCGAAACCGGTTCGCGCCTGGCGTCGACTACAACGACCTTACGGCAGAGGCTGCGTTGTCGAATCCAGGCGCTGACGGATTGTTCTGGCTGCCATATCTGATGGGTGAACGCACGCCGCATCTGGATGCGAATGCGCGTGCGGCCTGGGTTGGGCTTACAGCGAAGCACCAGCGGTGTGATCTGACGCGTTCCGTACTCGAAGGCGTGTGTTATAGCCAGAAAGACGGTTTAGAGATTATCAGCGAGCTGGGGGCGCGCCCGTCACTCGTGAGGTTATCGGGTGGCGGCGCGAAGAGTTCGCTTTGGCACCAGCTGTTCGCCGATATTTTCGAATGCCGCGTGACGACACTCGAAACCCAGGAAGGCTCGGCGTACGGGGCAGCGCTGCTGGCACTTGTCGGCACGGGCGAATACGCCACTGCGGCCGAACTTTGCTCTGTGGCAATTAAAGAAGTTGGCGCAAAAGAACCTTCACGGCAAAATGCGGAGTTCTACAGGAAGCGTTACCCCATTTACCGCTCGCTCTATCCGGCGCTGAAACCAGCGTTCGGTGCGATCGGTGAGCTCGATGGCTGAAGCGGGCTACACGCACTGCGATGTCGCCCTTCCGATACCTGTCGACCGTCTCTTCACTTACTCTCTTCCGCTGACCTTACAGCGCCGCGTCAAACCTGGTTGTCGGGTCTTGGTTCCGTTCGGGTCACGCAACCTGACGGGCGTCGTTTTGGGCATATATGCGGGTGATGCGGAGCGCGGCGTGCGTGACGCTTTGAAGTTGCTCGATCCAGAGCCCGTACTCGATGACGACCTTCTGTCTGTAGGGAAGTGGATCGCAACATACTATTGCGCGCCCATCGGTGAAGTGCTGAAAGGAATGCTCCCGCTCTCGGGCGAAGTTCGCCGAAGCACGGTGTATTCTCTGACGGCAGCCGGTTGCGATGTGGCACGGCGATTTACGGCGGAATCGCCCGATGATCCGAGCGTGGCCATGCTGCGTCTGCTCGAGTCTCGCCCGCGGGCGCTAGCTGGGCTGACGAAAAAGGTTCCTGAGGCACGCGAGGTTCTGAATCGGCTCGTCAAGCGAGGCTGGGTCGAAGTAGAAGACCGCACCGAAGATCGAGACCCCTTGCGAGCCGCGGCCGAGCGGCTGGAAGCGCAGTTCTTGAGCCGAAGTGCTGAAGGCGTAAAGCTGACTAAACCCGAGCGCGAGTTGTTGGCTTTCCTGGAGTTGCATCCGGGTACACACAATGTTGGGGAACTCGCGTTAGCCATTAAGAAAGCAAGTGAGGCAGCCAGGGCGCTGGCCAGGCGGGGCCTGATCCGGCTCCAACTCGAGCCGAAACGGCCGCTGGCCGGCTTTGAGCGGCCTGTACCGCTCTTGAATAGCGCTCAATCGGCTGCTTTCATTGAGATCGATAGCGCATTGCAGTCGGGGGCATTTCAAACATTTCTGCTGCAGGGCGTTACCGGCTCAGGAAAAACGGAAGTGTATCTGCGCAGCATTGAGGCTACGCTCGCGCTAGGTAAGAACGCCTTGCTGCTGGTCCCGGAGATTGCATTGACGCCGGCCGTCGCCGGGCAGTTCTTTCATCGCTTTGGGAACCAGGTAGCCATCCTCCACTCGGCTTTCGGCGATTCCGAGCGAGCCGATCAATGGCGGCGCGTGCGCAGCGGTCAGGCGCGTGTGGTTGTCGGCACGCGGTCCGGCGTTTTCGCTCCGGTTCAGGAACTCGGGCTGGTCATTGTCGATGAGGAGCACGACGGCAGCTATAAACAACAGGAAACTCCGCGGTACCACGGCCGCGATGTTGCGCTCGTGCGGGCCAAAGAAGCCGGTGCTGTAGCCGTACTCGGATCGGCGACACCCAGTGTGGAAACGCGCTTCAACGCAGATCAGGGCAAGTATAAGCTGCTGCGCCTGCCGGAGCGCATTGCGCGCCGGCCGATGCCTGAGGTCCGCATCGTAGATATGCGCGCCGAGTTTCTGGACACGAAAAAGCAAGCAACTTTTTCGCGCACGCTGCTCGAAGAGATGGGTCGCCGGCTTGCGAACGGCGAGCAGACCATGCTGCTTTTGAACCGGCGCGGCTTTTCGAGCTTTATGGTTTGCCGCGCGTGCGGTGAGCGTTTGCAGTGTGCGAATTGCTCCGTGGCGCTGACGCATCACAAGCGCGACCGGCGCATGCTGTGCCATTACTGTGCGTACGCCGAAAAGATTCCTCAGGCGTGTCCCAAGTGCGGCAGCGACTATGTTCAATTCCTCGGCACGGGCGCCGAGCGTGTCGAGGACGAACTGCATAAGTTCTTACCGGCAGCGCGTATTGCGCGGCTCGATCGTGATTCGGCGAGCGGCAAGGGAGCCTTTGAGCAGATACTGCAGGGCTTTCGTGAACGCAGCATCGACATTCTGGTCGGCACACAGATGATTGCTAAAGGCCATGACATTCCGAACGTGACCCTTGTCGGCGTGGTGCTGGCGGATATTGGTTTGAGCATGCCGGATTTCCGCGCCGCGGAGCGTAGTTTCCAGCTGCTAACCCAAGCCGCCGGTAGAGCGGGCCGGGGCGATGCTCCTGGACAGGTGATTATCCAGACTCTGAACCCCGAACACTATGCGATCGCATTCGCTGCCGAGCAGGATTATGAAGGCTTCTATAAGAAAGAGATCGCGTTTCGCAAGTGGCTGCGCTATCCGCCGTATGCTGCGTTCGCCAATGTGGTGATTCGAGATCCAAGTCAGGAGAACGCACTGCGCATGGCGACCGATCTCGGCTACCACTTAAATCCGCAGCCAGAAGGTGTACGCGTCATGGGTCCCGCAGAGGCTCCCGTTCCAAGATTATTGAACGAGTACCGCTATCAGATTCTGCTCAAGGCGGCGAAGCGGGCAGCGCTAAGGGAAGTGGTGCAGCGAATACGAGCTTTTGCCGATGCGGAGAAGTGGCGCGTGACCGCTCTAGTGATCGATGTCGACCCGATCAGCCTGATGTGAGGAAGGTGCGCAGTAATTTCATGCCGGACGCCGAGATCGTTTGCTTTGGGCACTTCCGGCGGTGGTCCGCTCCCAGACCTGCAGTGCGCGTACTGCGTGATATTGCACCTCGGATACGTAGAACCGAGACCGGCACTGGTGGCAGCGAACAGGCCTCAGGCCAAATGATTCGCATTACAAGATCCTGCAGCTTGCGACTTTTTGAACGGCTAATTTCTTCCGAGTTACAGCGGCAGCAGATCGTCGTACCCTTCACAGCCTGACTGTAGCTGAACTGAATCAAAGTGGCTATTCAGATAAATCTTGCTGCGGTACTGGTTTCCAGTACTGCCGCGCTTAGCGGATTCGATTTCGATCAGGCCGAAATGGGTTCGAGCGATCGGTCGGGACCCGCATCCGAATTTTGCCCGCCTGAAGCGTGGACGTAATGATTAATTGTGCAAACAATCGTGTTGCGAGAAACCGGCTTTGTCAGGTAATCGCTCATACCCGCCGCCAGGCACCGGCTGCGCTCCTCGGAGAAGGCATTGGCCGTAACCGCGACAATCGGGATCTCGGCGCATGGCCCGCCCGAAGCTCTGATCATCCGTGTTGCCTCGAGCCCGTCGAGTTCGGGCATCTGGCAATCCATAAAGATGAGGTCGTAGCGCACCGCTCCGGCGCAGCGTGCTGCGGCCGCGCCATCGGCTGCAATGTCGACCGTGCACCCAAGTTTTTCGACCATTGTCGACAGGACTTTCTGGTTCACCAGGTTGTCTTCAGCGATCAGAATTTTCGGTCGCACTTTCCGGTCTGGTGTTCCGCGAGAGTGCGGAATCAGCTCGGGAACGCCTTGTGACTCCGAATTGCCGCGCCCGAGGCGGACGGTGAACCAGAACGTGGATCCATTGCCGGGCTGACTCGTGAGCCCCATGGTGCCCCCCATCAGCTCCGCCAAGTTCCGGGCGATGGCGAGCCCCAGTCCGGTCCCCCCGAAACGCCTGGTAGTGGATGCGTCCGCCTGAGAGAACTTTTGAAATAGACGAGCTTGCACTTCTAGCGGAATCCCGATCCCGGTATCGGTGATCTCAAAACGGAGTTGCTCGTAGTCTTGCTGGACGGAAGCACGAAAAGCGCGAACCGTGATGAGGCCCCGCTCCGTGAATTTCACCGCATTGGAGAGCAGATTGAGGAGGATCTGGCGGAGGCGCATCGGATCGCCTAGCAAGCCTATCAGGAATGGATTCATCGATCTCAACGTGCAGAGTGACTTGGTTGCTATTCAGTACGGTCGCTACCAACGTGGTCGTTTCGCGAACCAGAGAGCGGACATCCATGCCGATCGATTCGAGCGTCAGTTTTCCAGCCGCAATTTTGGAGAAATCCAGAATGTCGTTGATGATATGAAGCAGCGCGTCGCTGCATCCCCGGATGGTTTCAACGTACTCACGCTGTTCAGGAGCGAGTCCGGTTTCGAGCAGCAGCCCTGTCATTCCGATCACTCCATTCATGGGTGTTCGGATTTCGTGGCTCATAACGGCAAGAAAATCGCTTTTGGCGCGATTGGCGTCTTCCGCCTCGGCTTTCAAGCGGGCCTGTTCATGTAGCTGCTGGTCAAGCTGCTGCGTTCGTGCCGCTATTAAATCCTCCAATTCGCGCTGACGGCGCATGAGGACACTCACGCGCCAGCGCCAGATGCAGAAAGCGAAGCCAACTGCGGCCAGGCAGATCACTATTATGAACCCCGGCGTACGCCATAGCGGGGGATTGACGCGGAACGGGAAGGTAATAGTCCCGGCCGTGAGTCCGCGGTTCAAATCGGTGGCGTACATTTCGAAAGTGTAATTTCCTGGACCGAGCCGTGGGTAACGAAGGGCCGTATCCGATGTTTCGATCCAGTTGTCATCGAGGCCGCGGAGATGGAAATGGTAGCGAATGCCGTCCTCGCTCCAGAAGCTTGGAACTGCAAACCGGAAGCGGATCGTATTATCGGGAGGGTTCAACTGTACCTGCGATCCAACCTCCTTCTTGCCGACGGTCACAGAAGCGAGATGCGCGGTAAGGGAGGGAAGCCCCGCCCCGGGGGGACGCGGTGACAGATGCGTCAGACCGCCACTCGTGCCAACCAGTACGCTCCCGTCGGGTTCCGCAAAAAACGCCTGATAATCGCAGTCGTTCCAAACCAGTCCGTTTGTGTCGTTATAACGCGTCCAGTGTCCCTGATGATAGACACCGATCCCCATCGCACCACCGACCCAAAGGCGACCCCAGCGGTCCGAGCCTATAAATTCGGGATTGCGCGAAGGAAGTTGGGCTTCCGGAAAGCGCTCGACGACCTGTGGCGGGCCGTTATTCAGGCGTACGTGGGCCAAATCTCCATTATGTGTCACAACCCAGAGATTCCGTGAATCGGCGACGTGGAAACCGGTCAGGTCGGGCGTGTTCAGCAGTTCGCGCGCGAGCACCTGCCGCCATTGGTCATGCTCGCGAAGGAACACGCCGTCAGCGGTTAGGACCCATACGCCTCCGCCCGCGGAAGCAACGTCCAGCGGCTGTGTTCTCTCGGTTGCAAAAATGGGCAACTTACTAAACGAGTGGGAAACTCCTCGCGGCGGCTCTGATACCCATAAACCTCCCGAGCCACTGCTCCAGACTCGGTCGTCGCTGTCCACAATTACTCGAGAAATATCGCCAGACTGGGCAAAATGTTCCGAGATTGTTCCCTGACGCACTGCGTACAGGTTTCCGGCGCTCGTTCCAACCCAAACGGTGTTATCCCGTGATACAGCAACAGATTTGGGTACTTCGTTCCCGCGCTCTGCGCCTCTGACGGCGACAAAGCTCTGGGAACCCCGGCGTAAACAGCCCAGCCCTGATCCGGTTCCGGCCCAGATCACTCCTTTTTGATCCACGGTCGCGGCCCAGACGACATCGTTCGGCAGACCTTCCGCCGCTGTCCAGCTCTCGGCTTCGTTATACCCCAGCCACTTAGCGATGCCGTGGCCGAATAGGGCCAGCCACACAATACCTTCGCGATCCGTAGCAACGAAGGTTACGTTGTCCCTGGGTAAACCGTTCGCCACGGTAAGTACGTTCCAGGATCCATTCTCGAACCGAGCGATGCCATTTTCCGCAATCGTGATCACACGGCCTTGATTGTCTTCCGCGAGCACGGGCCGTTTCATTGAAGACGCTGGTCCCGGCAAGTCGCGCCGCTCAAATCGGGTGGCATCCGGCCTTAGCACCGAGACGTAGCGCTTGCTTCTGATCCAAAGATTGCCCGAGCGATCCAAGAAAATCACTTTCCAAGTCGCTTGTGGCACTCCGTCGCGGGGTCCGTAACGTCTAACCGATTCGCCGGTGGACTTGCATACTTGCTCGCCGCACGCGAACCAGAGCGATCCATCACGGGTCGTGAGGAGAGCCGATACCGCTTGCCCAGGCACGGCACCCGGAACGGTAAGCGGCGATGAGGTCCAGGATTTGCCGTTATCTGCAGAGTGAATCGAAAATAGCCCCTGCTGCGTTGCGGCCAGAACCTCGTCCCGACTACTGCTTAAGGATGTGCCCCCTCCAAAATCGGGCAAGCCAGGTATTGAAATGAACTCAGCGCCTTTGCGAAGATATAGTCCCTCCTCTGTCGGTACCCACAAGCGCCCGGCGGCGTCCTCATACAGGGAAATGACGAACTGGCCCTTAAATCCCGATGCTGGCGTCATCTCCTGAAAAGCCGAGCCGTCGAAGCGGAACAGTCCATGCTCGGTTCCCACCCAGAGGATTCCGGTATGGTCCCGTAGAATGCAGTTCACGGCAAGATCGTTCAGTCCTTGCGCTTGGCCGTAGGACTTGAAGGTATACCGCTCGGCGTGGCACACCAATGCCAGACACAGCGCTGATAGCAAGCATGCGGCCCGTTGCAAGGAAGCGCAAACGGCGCGCATGCGCGCTTCCTCAAGCGCAAAGGGGCGGATGCGCGCCAGACAGCAACGAACTCGTTCAGGTGGCGGGCTTCAGCCGTGACTGTTTTGCGCGAGGTCCCTTGAGAGCCTTGACCATCAACTCACATATCGGCAGTATTGTCTTTTCGTTCACAGCGGGCAACCTGCTTCGCGGCCGCACGTTCACTTGTGGCCAAGAATTTTCTTGTCGTCCAACTACACGAGTACTAAACTGAGCGTGACGAACATTCGTAAATGCCCAGGTTCCTCCCTGGGCCTGCCACGAAGTGGTTGAATCTCACCTGCTGCCGCCTCGGCATCAACAAAGCACACTGGTGTCAATCGAGGAATTTCAGCTGAATCCTCAGCGATCGCGCTTATGCGAGTCCGTTCGCAGCAGCCTACAATACCGGCGAATTATCGCCCAGCATGGCATGACGGATAAGCTTAATCGGCACGCCGCCTTGCTGCATAAATTCATCGTGGAAGCGCTGCAGAGAATAGTTTGCGCCCATTTTCTTCCGGTAATCCTCGCGCAATTTCAGGATTTGCAGTTTCCCGAGCGTGTAGTACAGATAAGTCGGATCCGAAGTGCCGCGCTTGGCTTCCTTCTCGGCGCTCGGACGCGACATAAATCCTTCGCGCATGAAGAAGTCGATCCCCTGATCGAGCGTCATCTTCCCGGTGTGCATCTGAATTCCCACAATGTAGCGGCAGTTCCGAAGCAGCGCATCGAGTAGCTGTCCCGCGCGCAGCTCGAGATCACCCTTGCCATAGCCTTCATCGAGCATCATCTGCTCTGTGTAGTGCGCCCAGCCCTCCACGTTTGTATTGGCCCAGATCAATTTGCGAGCTTTTGATGGCACTTGCTTGAAGTAGATCAATTGCACGTAGTGGCCCGGATAAGCCTCGTGTACGGCGGTAGAAACGATCGTGCCTCGATTGAAAGACGTCATGTATTCTTCGACTTTTTCGTGCGGCCAGTTCTTTTCCGGCAGCGTGACGTTAAAGAATGCTTCCGTAGCAACCTTCTCGTAGGGACCCGGCGTGTCCATGGAGGCAAAGGTCAGGGCGCGCTCAAATGGGGGCGTTTCTTCCAGGATCGGCCGCACTTGCGTGGGAATTGTAATGATGTGATGTGAATTGATGAAGTCGATCAGGCCATTGAAGATGTTTCGGAACGACTGCAGCAGTTGATCGGGTGCGGGGTGATCTTTACCCACGCGCTCTGCAATCTGCTGCGGAGTTTTGCTGGCGTCGATCTTTTTGCAGACATCCTTGAGCCATGATTGATTGGCACGCAGATTCGTGTACCCGATCTGGAGCACTTGGTCGAGCGGCAGGTCGACCATATCCTCGTACATTAGTTTCTTGTGGAAGTTATCCGCGCCTATCCGGAAATCGCCATGTGAGTGCGGCAGCAGGTCGGACTTCAACCAGCTCTCGTATTTTTTCAGCTCGTCGACAACCGCTGAATTCACTTTCTTGAATTGCGCCGTAAGTTGCGGGTCTTTGACGTCGGCGAATGCCTTCGGTACATCGTCCGCGAAAAAGCTTTCGTTCCCGGACATCTGCTCAATGGCGACCTCGGTGTAGATCTTCGGAGGATTCTGCAGATTCCGGCGGGCGTCCGCGAGCACTTGCGGAATCTGCTGTTCGCGTGAGATCACATCCCGTAGCCGTTCCTCGGGAGGAGCGAATTTTCTACTCATCAGCCCGAATATCGATGCCGTAACGCCACTGGAATAGATATCGGGGTTGGTGACTTGCTGCCGAATCTGCTCAAGGTTCACAAGGTCGGCCTTGAGATGCGAAATCACCAGGTCTCGATCGTCCGATTGTGGCAGTTTCCCGAACTGCGGCAGATATGTTTTGCAGAGCTCGATCCGCTGCTCGAAGCCGCGCTTTGAGTAGTCCTCGAGTTGCGTGTCGTATGGATGGTGAAAACCCGCAGCGGTGGCGGACGTCGGATTCAAGCGGAAGTAATCATCGAAGTATCGGTCAACCAAAGAATCAAATGAAGTCGTCTGAGCGGCGGCCATAGTAAGTGCTCCTGCCAATAGGAGGAGAGCCAGTTTCATGCTCTTCATTCTATCGGCGGTGGAAACCGCGTTATGAATACGTTCAGGCCTTTACAATAAAGGCAACGCGTGTCATTTCCACCTGTCGATCAACAGCTCAGCTACATCAAGAAAGGATTGGCGGAGCTGATTCGTGAAGAAGAGCTGCGTGAACGGCTGACCATCGCCGCGAAAGAGAACCGCCCTCTGCGTGTAAAGGCAGGATTCGATCCCACTGCGCCTGACCTGCACCTGGGCCACACCGTTTTGCTTCGCAAGATGAAGCATTTTCAGGATCTCGGGCACACGGTGATCTTTCTCATCGGCGACATGACCGGCCTGATCGGCGATCCGACAGGGCGCAACGTTACGCGCCCGCCGATGACTCGCGACGAGATCAACCGCAATGCCGAAACATACAAGCAGCAGGTGTTCAAAATACTCGATCCAACCAGAACCGAGGTCCGCTTCAACAGCCAATGGCTTGAGCCGCTCACGTTTGAAAACCTGGTACGGCTCTGCTCGAAGTACACGGTAGCGCGGCTGCTCGAGCGCGACGATTTCTCGAAGCGCTTCAAGGAAGGTGTTGCGATTTCCGTGCACGAGTTGCTGTATCCACTCGCGCAAGCCTTCGATTCGTTCGCTCTCGAATGCGATGTAGAGATGGGGGGAACAGACCAGAAGTTCAATTTGCTGGTCGGCCGCGAGATTCAGAAAGACTACGGCCAGAAGCCGCAGATTGTCGCCACCGTGCCGATCCTTGAGGGTATCGACGGAATCGATAAAATGTCGAAGTCCAAGGGCAATTACATCGGGATCGCCGAAGCGCCCAAGACGATGTTCGGCAAAGTAATGCGCATCAGCGACGAACTGATGTTCCGCTATTACGAGCTATTGACCGACATGCCGATCGAACAGGTCGCGGCGTTGCGGGCCGATATTGCGGCGGGCCGTCGCCAAGCCATGGCAGTAAAGATGGATCTCGGCCACAGAATCGTTGCCGATTTTCATTCGCCGGAGGCGGCCGATGCCGCGCGTGAGGCATTCGATCGCGAAGTGCGGCATGGCCTGGAACCTGCCGATACGGAGACCGTCGATGTTCCTCCTCAAGCCGTGAGCGACAAAGGGATTCGCGTCGATAAGCTACTCGCTTTGTTGGCATTAGCTCCTAGTGTGACGGAGGCGACGCGCAGAATTAAGGCCGGCGCCGTCGAGATCAATGGTGCAATTTCGAAGGATCTGATCCTTGGTGACGTTAACGGGGTGCTTGTGGTACGCGCCGGTAAGCTGTGGAAGCGCGTGCGGCTTAGTAGCCGATCGCCTTAGGCCACGCGCTCGACCGCTCCGTCATATGATTACCCTGGAGATCCAATCGGATCTCGACGTAGGAGGAACCATGGCAACACTTACAGCGCAACCAACCGCGACACAAGTTCCTATAAAGCAAACCAAAATCCTGATCAACAACCGCTGGGTTGATAGTGTTTCGGGCAAAAGATTTCAGACCATAAATCCAGCGAGCGGCGAAGTGCTCGCCGAAGTCGCTGAGGCGGATGCGCCGGACGTCGATTTGGCTGTAAAGGCCGCCCGCAAAGCATTTCATGCGAAGAGTGCCTGGAGGCGTATGTCCGCATCAGAACGCGGCAACTTACTATACCGGCTGGCGGATCTCATCGAGCAAAACAAGGAAGAACTCGCGACACTCGAGTCGCTGGACAACGGCAAGCCTCGGCACGTGGCAATGGCAGCCGATCTGCCGCTCGTCATCGCCTGCTATCGCTATTACGCGGGCTGGGCCGACAAAATTCAAGGCAAAACGATTCCTATCGCGGGAGATTACTTCTGCTACACGCGTCACGAACCGGTTGGTGTAGTCGGGCAGATCATCCCATGGAACTTTCCGCTGCTGATGCAGGCTTGGAAGCTCGGGCCGGCGCTGGCGTGCGGAAACACAGTGGTACTCAAGGTCGCCGAACAGACGCCGCTCTCCGCCTTGCGTGTCGGCGAGCTGATTATGGAAGCAGGCTTTCCGGAAGGCGTAGTCAACATTCTGCCCGGCTACGGACCTACGGCCGGCGCTGCCATCGCCCGGCATATGGACATCGATAAAGTCGCCTTCACCGGCTCTACGGAAGTCGGACATCTCATCATGCAAGCCGCCGGTGAAACAAATCTGAAGCGCGTGACTCTCGAGCTCGGAGGCAAGAGTCCGAACGTCATTTTCGCCGACGCTGATCTGGAGCAGGCCGTAGAAGGCTCCCACTTTGCATTGTTCTTCAATCAGGGCCAGTGCTGCTGTGCCGGATCGCGAACGTTTGTGGAAGAGAAGATCTATGACGAGTTCGTGGAACGAAGTGTTCAGCGGGCCAAGCGCCGCGTTGTCGGCAATCCGCTGGATACCAACACCGAACAGGGTCCTCAGGTGGACAACGATCAATTCAACAAGGTCATGAGCTATATCGATGCCGGTAAGCGGGAAGGAGCGAATCTGAGGTGTGGTGGCGAACGCGTCGGCGAACGCGGCTATTTTGTCGCTCCCACCGTTTTTACGGACGTGAGCGATGAGATGAAGATTGCGCAGGAGGAAATCTTTGGGCCCGTCATGAGCATCCTGAAGTTCAAAGATATGGATGACCTGGTGGATCGGGCGAACACCACTATGTACGGTCTCGCCGCTGCCGTCTGGACGCGCGACATCGGCAAAGCGCACCATGTCGCCAACAATGTTCGCGCGGGAACTGTTTGGGTGAATTGCTTCGACGTGTTCGATGCAGCCGCTCCATTCGGAGGCTTCAAACAATCGGGCATCGGGCGCGAGCTTGGCGAGTATGGGCTCCAGCAGTATTCGGAAATCAAAACCGTAACGGTAAAACTCTGAGCGATGCAAGGGGCGCGCTCATCCGCACGCCCCTTTTCTTTTCGACTATGCCGCTTTCAGCAATTCGACTCGAGGGGCGGATTTGACAATCTGCAGAATCTTGTTCTCCGAGCGCTGATGAATCGCGTACAGCGCTGTCGATCCGGACGGAAGCTTGTCCCGGTCGTCGCGAATCATCAGTTCCGCTTCGTGTTCCGCTGTGACCGGTTGTCCGAAAGGCCGCATCGTCCTCTCGCATTGTCCTTTGAACACTTGAAAGTCGTTCACGGGCAGAATGGTCTTAAATTTACTTACGGGTCTGATCATGTGGGTTTCTTTCTTCACTTATTGCTGACTGTGAAATCGATTTAGGCCGCGAGCGGCATTGAAACAACCTTGCTTGTGGGCAGGTTCGAGAGCAGGGAATTGGTGGCAATCTGCAGGAGCTGCTCGGTGCGCTCGCTCAGATCGAACTCTTCGGAAAACCGGCTTAACTGAGTGCGGAACGCGCGGCGTAGAACCACGACGGCCTCATCCAGGCCCATCTTGGGAAGGTCGATGATGGCGAACTTGATAATGCTGTCGACCAGCACCGTTTCGACGTTCAGCATCCGGTAGAGCGCTCGTCGATTCTTCGCAACGTACTTCACCACTTCCTTGCTGCGATACGCGAAGTAATGTTCGCGCTTCAGCCAGGTCAGGTTGCTGGTGTCGAGGGTCTTCAGTTCGCGGCCCAGCTTGCTCGCCGCCGAAGCGAAGGCGCGATTCAGCGCTTCCGTCTGCTGGATGTCATAGGTGAAGATGTTCGTCGGCTTGCCGGAAAACGGGGTCGTGCATTGGAACACCAGGATGGGGTAAGCCGAATGCGGCCGGAGCAGGATCTCGGGGTTGGCGTAGAACCACTCGCGAACCCATCCGCGCATCGCGGTCTGCATCGCTTTTGAGATTGCCGCGTAGGTGGGGAAGTAAGCGGCGGTGCGCTCGCGGGGAGCATTTTTCCAAACCGAGAAATCGATCGCGCCGGTTGTCTTTGCCTCGACCGCGGGTGCTGCCTCCATCGCGGAACCATTTCTTGCTTCCGTCGTCCTCACCGGCATCATGATCAGTTCGCCCATTCGATTTACCTCCCAAATAAAAACCCGGGGATCCACATTGAGTCTTCGCGTCGCTGAGAATCGCGAGCTCATCGTAGCCCCGGGCCGTTTTTTCCAAACTCTCGCTCGCGACGTTCTCGCGAGCGACTCGAACATAGCACCCCGATACCCCGAAAACGAACCTCGCGGAGTGTGCGGGATTCGCCAAATTCTCTCCAATTAACTATAAACAAAGGAGAAAAAATTTTTGAGAATTTCTTTCAACTTTTGTGACTGAGTTTCTTCAACCGAGAAAAAACGCCCTTTTCGGCGTCGTCGAGGTGCGCGTGAGCGTGCTTCGCAGAGTGCCCCGTCCGGCTGAAAACGTCGTATACTCCCTTTAGCCGAACGTTTGTACGTTAGAACGGAGGCCTAGGGCTCCCGTTGCGCTCGGTCGAAGGGAGCCTCCTGTGACAAACCCCACCCAAATCGGTCGACTCGCCGCCGCCTGCATTCTCATCCTGTTCTCGACCTTTTCAGCGCAGGCGCAATATTTGTTTGGTACCTTGCCGGTCACAACACCTGCGAGTCCACAATGGATTGCCTCGGCAGATTTCAACCTCGACGGAAAGCCGGACGTGGCGATTGTCACCTCGGCAGGTGTTTTGGTCTACATCGCGAAGCCAGACGCTACGTTCAATGCGCCTGTTACCTATCCGACCGGAAGCAACCCAGTTTTCGTGCTCGCTGTGGATCTGAACGGTGACGGCAAGCCGGATCTGGTGGTGGCGAACGAGGGGTCGAATACTGTCTCTATTCTGCTCGGGAATGGGAACGGCACCTTCCAATCGGCAGTCGAATACGGCACTGCCGCCGGCCCCTTCGCACTCGCGGCAGGCGATTTCAACGGCGACGGCAAAATTGACCTGGCCGCGCTCGGAACCAGTAGCGTCTCTATTTTGCTTGGCAATGGCAATGGCACATTTCAGGGCCATATCGACACGGCGGCGGGTCCATCACCCAGCGGTCTAACAGTTGCCGACTTCAATCGTGATGGAAAGTTGGATATTGCAGTGTCGGAGTCGGGGACCCAGGGGTTCGGGTATGGTTTTTTCCTCGGTAACGGCGATGGCAGCTTTCAGCCTCCGGTCTACGAAGGCGGCGGCCCTTATTACGCGATTGCATCCGGAGTCTTTGGCGGCGCGCTCAGTCTGGTCCTTCAAACCAGTGAATCGACATTCCGGGAGCCCGACCCTTTTGAAACTGAAAACATTTCGGGGTACGGCGCGCGAACAGCGGAACGAGTCTTTCAGCTTCTACCCACGGATGTTAATGGCGATGGACTTCTCGATATCGTCCTTCCTGGGGGCAACCCGCCTTTTACCGGCAATCCTCCGACGGCGAACAGCATAGATATCATCCTCGGTGCTCCCTCCGGGTTTCTCTTCCCGCCGGAAGACCCAATCGGTGCCGGTCTCGGTGCCCGGGCGGTCGCTGTCGCCGATTTCAATGGAGACAGCAAACCCGATTTCGCGGTGGCTAATTCACTGGAAAACTCCTTCTACATTGTTCTGGGTAACGGGGACGGGAGGACAGGGCAGGGCGCTCAATACCCGACCCAGCTCTCGCCGTTTGATATCCGAGTGGGAGACTTCAACGGCGATGGCTTCGCCGATATCGCCTTTGTGAACGCGGGATCGAATACCGTTTCGGTTCTGTTGAACAAGGGCGACGGCACATTTGAAAGCCCGAAGACGTACCCCGCAGGTCCATCGCCCGGGGCGCTAGGCATCGGCGATTTCAATCACGACGGCATACCGGATCTTGCAACTGCTACCCTACAACCAAATTCCCAGGGCTCCTTTACGCCGGAAATTGCAGTTCTCCTTGGAAATGGGGACGGGACGTTTCAGTCGCCGAAAACTACCTCAATCGGCCCGGCTCTTCCGAACCAGCTGAACGATGTAGTGCTCGTCGGCGATTTCAACCGGGACGGAAAATTGGACGTGGTGACGGTGCTGCGGGGCGGCCCCGTTTTCGTGCCGGGCAACGGCGACGGAACATTTCAGACCGCGAAAGCCATAGCGGGCGCGCCTTCGTCTGTCGAAGATATCGTAACTGGCGATGTCAACCATGACGGCAACGACGATCTTGTGTACGTCGGGAGCGGTCCACAAGTCGGGATCATGCTAGGCAACGGCGACGGAACATTTGAAACGCCCAAGACGTTCGCGCTCGACAGTCTCGGGCGCAGCCTGGCGCTTGCAGATCTGAATCGCGACGGCAAGCCGGACGTCATAGTCACTACTCAGAATGGTGCTTCCATTCTGCTCGGAAACGGCGACGGCATCCTACGAGCGCCTGTGGACTATGCTGTCCCCAACTTCCCGACAAGAGTTGTCACCGGAGATTTCAACGGCGATGGATTCCTTGATCTCGCGCTCACAGCGCAGGATGTCTCTACGGTTTCCCTCCTCCTCGGCAAAGGTGACGGCACGTTTGAACCGTTTGCAAATTATGGAGACGTTGGGCCCGGCGGCGGCCAGCTTTGGATCGCGGCGGCGGACTTCAATGGCGATGGCGTCAGCGATTTCGCCACTGTGAACTCGTCACCGGAAAGTGCTGCGCCGAGCGTCGCAACCGTGTATCTGAGCAAGCCGAGTGCGGCCCTTAATCGGTCCGCTCTTATCTTTGGTTCTCAGCCGGTAGGAACGGCGAGCGCCGCGCAGACCTTGACACTGCACGACCCGAGTTTTCTGGCCCTTTCTATTGCGAGCGTCGTCGTTACAGGCGATTTCCAGGTGGCGAACTCTTGCGGGACGAAGCTCTCGGTAGGAGTGCAGTGCAACCTCGCGATTACATTCACGCCCACCGCCGGGGGAATTCGGAGCGGCACGCTCACGATTACTGACAACTCAGCCACAAGCCCGCAGAAAATCGCTCTTACGGGTACCGGAGTTGTTTCCGGTCCGCAGGCAAGCCTCTCAACGAACAACCTTGATTTCCCCAACCAGGTGGTTCACACAACCAGTCCGCCGCAAACGGTTACCGTCTTGAACACGGGTTCCGCGCCGCTTGCGATTTCGAGCATTACCACCGGCACTCCTTTTACTGAAACGAACACCTGCCCGTTAGCGCCAAACACGCTTGCAAGCGCCGCCAGTTGTAGCATCAGTGTGACCTTCACCCCCGTAGCCTCCGGCGACGCGAGCGGCGCTTTGAAGATTGCGGACAACGCGGCGAACAGCCCCCAATCTGTGACTCTCACCGGGACCGCTCCGTGGCCCGTGCCGCAAATCAACACTCCACTGGCGCCTGCTAATGCAGTTCCCGGAGGCGCGGCATTCACTCTGACTGTCAATGGGTCCGGATTCGTTTCCGGAGCTACGGTCGAATGGAACGGGACTCCGCTGACAACTCAGTTCGTCAGCGGTGAGCGTCTCACGGCGAGCGTTCCAGCGTCCGATATCGCGAAGGCCGGCACAGCTTCGATTACCGTCGTCAATCCGGCGCCTTCACGCAGCCCTTCCAACAAAGTATTTTTCGAGATTGTTACTCCCCAGGCGAGCGTCGCCTTCACCAGAACCGACTACGCTTCGGGCGTCACACCGCGAGCGTTGGTCCGTTCCGATAATTTTGGTGCGGACACCCTGGATGTGCTCAACCGGGTTCCGGCACAAATCACGGTGCTCGAAAACTTATCCGGCACATTTGTAAATGTAGGCTTTTTGGGCTTCAATGTGTTGGATCCCATTTCTCTGGCCGTGGCCGACCTGAATGGGGACGGACTGGACGATCAAGTAACGGCGAACTACGGCTCGAACACGATAGCTGTCGCGCTGTCGACCAATCCCGTTAACACACCTCCAACGCAGTACGCCGTGGGCCCGAACCCCGCCTACGTCACCATCGGTGATTTCAATGGCGATGGCGTTCAAGACATCGCGGTTGCCAACTCTGGATCTAACACAGTGTCTATCCTGCTGGGAAACGGTGACGGTACCTTCCGGAGCCACGTCGATTATGTCTGCGGCACCGGGCCGCTATCGATAGCGGTTGCAGATTTAAATGGCGATGGCAAGCTCGACTTGATCTTTGCTGTATCCACCGGCGTCTCGGTCCTGCTCGGCAATGGCGACGGAACCTTTCAGGCTCAGCATCAATTTTCGACGGGCGCTTCTCCGAAAGCTGCTATCGTAGCCGACCTTAACGGGGATGGAATTTTGGACGTCGCGACAGCTAATTTCACACAGAATACGGTATCCGTCCTCTTTGGAAACGGCAGCGGCGGTTTTGGAGCGCATGTGGAGTACGCCACGGCTCTGCACCCGTTCTCACTGGTTGCGGCCGACCTGAACGGCGATGGCAAGCTCGATCTCGCGGTGGTAGACACGAACTGCTCCACTACGTGTCCGGCGAGCGGCTTCGTATCGGTGTTGCTCAACAACGGCAACGGTACCTTTAAGGCACGCCAGGACATTGCCGTCGGCTCGCAGCCGCTCGCGATTCTCGCCGCCGATTTTGTCGGCAATGGCCGCCAGGATCTGGCGGTCGCGAACTACACCTCGTCCACGGTGTCGATCCTGCTCCAGAAGTGAGGCGTTTGCGCGTGACTTTTCCGTTGACAACCGCTACGGGCGCGAGGATGCTATTAAGTAGATCGCGCACAACGACCACAAAAGCGGTCTGTGCGCTTTATTGGCAGAGGGTCTTATGCGCATCCCGCCCGTTGCATGTAGTTTTGCACTGGCTTTGCTGTTGCCTGGGGCAACGCAAGCGCAGGAAGTAATTTCCGCCGCATCCGGAGTTGTCCAGTATTTTGAGGGTGCGGCCTCCCTGGACGGTCAACAGCTACAACACGATAGCGCGATTTTCCCGACGCTGAAGCGCGGCGCCACGCTGCGGACGGCAAAAGGTCGGGCTGAAGTACTGCTCACACCGGGCGTTTTTCTCCGTTTAGATGAAAACTCGGCTGTGCGCATGCTTTCTCCCTCACTCGCCGACACGCGGCTGGAACTCGTGGAAGGTTCCGTGATTCTGGAAAATCTGGATGCGAAGCCGGATGCGAGCGATACCTTGATCTTCAAAGAGTGCCAGATCCGATTCCCTAAGCCCGGTATTTATCGCATCGATGGCGAACTTGGTGACATGCAAGCCTACCGCGGCGAAGCCGTAGTTGAGCATCACGGGTCCACGGACACTGTCGATTCCTCGCATCTTTACTACTTCGCTATCGGCCTCACCACGTCGAAGTTCAGCGACGGAGACATGGACGAGTTTTACGATTGGGCTCGCAACCGCAGCGACGTCATCGCTGCGAAAAATCAGCTAGCCGATGCCCAGAACGATCCCGGTGACCCGGACCCGGGCGGAATGTACGTCATCCCGCCACCCTCACTTCCCAGTTACAGCTCGCCGGACCCGGGCTATTCCATCTCAGGCAGCTTCGCCAATCCGTTTTACGTCTATCCTCCCGCTGGGTACTTTACGCAGCCGATGATGTCAACGTTTATAGTGTTCTATCCTTACCGCCGTTGGCCGGCAGGCTCAAAATGGCCCGCGTCCGGGGGCATTACTTCATATCCGCACCCGGGCACCGGCCGATGGCCGGCTACTTCGGGCATAACGACTTACAGGCCTGGCCTGACAACGACGCCACTTCGATATCCCGTCCACTATCCGGCGGCGCATGCGCCGGCCGCGGCGGGTTCCTATCATCCGGCCGCGCCGGTCGTCCGAGGCGGCAGCGTAGCGCCTTCACACGCCGCGGTGCATGTCGGAGGAGTACACCGCTAATTTGTGCTCTCATCGCGCGCCGCGTAGTAACCGGCGCGCCAGCGCGCCTTGACGTTCGGCAGCCCTTCCGGCGCTGCCAATTTCACCTCAATTTTCCGGTATTTGCCATCCCGTTTCGAGTTCGAAGGCGCATACGCCAGCACATACTCGTTGCGCAGCTCAATCCCGATTCTTCGGGCAATAGCGGGCAAAGCGCTGAGGCTGCGGGCAGGGAACACATTCCCGCCGGTTTGCTCGGAGATCTCGGCCAGCAGACGCGGCCCCGAGACCTCCGCCGGCGTGAGGCCCAGCATCATCACTGGCTCGAAGACACCCATCGAGTAGATCTGGATGTCGGCTTCGCGCACCACACTTGCAATCTCCGCCGCCGTGTAGCGGCTGTTGTTGTCGCCGCCATCGGAGATAATCAGCAGTGCCTTGCGCGCATTCCGCGCTTGCTTCATTTCTTCCAGCCCCACATGAACCGCGTCGAGCAGGGCCGTAAGCCCTTGCGATTGCGCTGATTCGAGCCGAGCTTCAACCGCCGCCGCATCGTGCGTAAATCCCGTCAAAAGCTCCGCGTGGTCGCTGAAGGTAACCAGGAACGTTTCGTCGTCACGATTTGCGGTTTTCAAGAACTCGGCTACGGCTTTTCGTGACGTCTCCAGCTTGCTGCCCATGCTGCCGCTGGTGTCGACCAGAAGCCCGATCGAAAGAGGCGCATCCTCCCCTGAAAATTGAGTGATCTTTTGCTTCACGCCATCTTCTAACAGCGCGAAATTGTCTTTATCGAGGTTTAAGACGAAGCGGTTCGAAGCGTCCGTCACCGCGACCGGCACCACCACAAGCGTGCTTTCGGCGTGCAGCGTTAGTTCCGACTGCGCACGAGCCACCGCGAACCCGAGGATGGATCCGCACACAACGCTGAGGAGCAGCCTACAAAACATCATCCGCTCCGAATCGAGAACGAGTCTAGCATGAGCCGCACGGGACTATCGCAGCAGCGGGAACACCGGCGAAACCTGCTCTATCGAAAGATCGCCCATGGTCGCGATCTGAAGCCAGCCGCGATCCATCAAGTATTTGCTGTTTCCACCGAGCACGAAGCCTGCTTTAGCACAACGATCCAGAATCGCCGTGCACGGTTCATTACGGGGCGCCGCAAAGCTGGTCACCACAGGCGCGGCATCGGCGCCCTCCACGACCGGATGCAGCCCCAGCTCATTCAATCTCTTGCGAACAAACATACCGAGCGCGCGGTAGTGGGCCCATTTTTCAGGGCCTTGCTCGATCAGTGCTTGCCGGAGAGATTGAATAACCTGGGAAGAGAATGTCGTCAATGGACCATCGTTTGCTAAAGCGCGCACCAGGTCAAAGCAGGGTGGAAACGCCTTCGAATCCAGCTGATCAACGTACTGTTCGTTCGCAAGAACGATAGCCGCACCGGTATACCCCCCGATCGATTTGCTACTCACCGTAGTTGCGAGCGCAGCGGGCCGAATGTCGAGTTCCGCCGCGCCGAACCCGCTGACACAATCGAGATACACTCTCATGCCCCGTTGCTCGGCAAGCCGGAACAAACTCCCGGTATCGTTCACCATCCCGGTACTGGTTTCGAGCTGAACCGCCCAGATCCAATCGATGTCGGGATACCGGCCGAGCGTCTCGGAAATCGAGCTGAAATCCCATCTCTGCCCCCACGGAAAATGCACCACCCGATGCGGCAGCCTCCATCGCACCGCGTGTTGGATGAGCCGTTCACCGAACTCTCCATTCGCAAGCACCAGACCCCTACGACGCAGGCGATCGGCGGAAATCGCTGCCCCCACTACATCGTTGGCCAGCGTCCCGGACCCCGGAAAGAGCGCAACCTTTAGCCCACCGGACAAATTCTGCAGCAATCCTCGCACTTCTTCAAACGTGCTGGTGAAAGTGTCGCAGCGATGGGAGATAGACGCCGTTGAAAAGGCGCAGCGAACCGCTCGCGAGACCTGAACGGGCCCTGGCGCGAGCTGCAATGGATGCGACGCTTCTGCTCGCTTACGGAATCTTTCGATCGTCTGAACGGGGATGCGGCCAAGCTCCACCGCCATTGGAATGAATTGTGCGTTGCCGCTCCCTACTGCCGGTCCCAGGGCCCGAAATCCTAAACGCTCGTACATAGTACGGCGCTCCTGCAATCCGGAGATAAGCAAATGCGAGTATCGGCCGGCTGCGGCGTACCGGAACACGGCGTAGAGCAGGCCGGCGAACACAGCAGTATGGCGTTCATTCGGCTGAATTGCAAGCAGTCGAACTTCTAACAGCCGGGATCCGAGTTTGGTAAGCACGGACGAGTCCGACAACTTGCCACTGATGGAAAACGGCGGTTCGTCATGCACAGAGATCATGCCCGCGAGCACATCGCCGCGCTGGGCTATGAAGTAAATGCTTTTGCTCTCGAAGCGATCGATCAATCTACCCGAATCCGTCGCTTCATGCTGTCCGACTTCATCGACAAAGACCTGGTGATTCAAACGGCGAATTTGATCGAATTCATCGGCGCTCGCGGCGCGCTTGAATTCGTATCGCCCACTTACCTGGTGCGCGGTCGAGTTGTTGGCGAGGACATCTATCATGGCGCGCCGGGCTTCTTCTCCGATCTTGAATACACAAACGAGGCCACCAATAAGAGAGCACCCAGCGCCAAGAACGCTGTTATCCGATAAAAGCGTCCTAGCGACCAGATGTCCCACACATACAACTTCCCGATCACAATCGCCAGCAAAACCAGGCCAATTACCCGGTCCGGCTGGGATTGTCTGAGAATTCCATAACTAAGCGCGGCGATACCATATATCGCGAAAAGAACGGAATCCAGTTCGCTGATCACGTTTTCATCAACCAGCACGAGATTCAGAAAGCGCATGAGCGCGATGAGAGATGCCCCGTGCCCGACCACATAGAGCGCCGTCCTTACCGTCCCATTGCTGCGCGCACTGCTGGCGAAGTAGACTACCCCGATGGCGAGCGACAGACCGCCAAAGATGCCGCCGTGCTTCGGCTCGAACAGAAAGAATGCCGCTGCAACGCTCAAGGGGCCGGCTACCCCGGCGAGGATGGGCCAGCGGTGGCGCATTGCGATGAAAATTCCGGTGGCGTTCACCAGAAGAATGTAGGCAAATTCCAGCCACGGTGCCGATTCAGGCCGGCGCAGCAGAATAGGCGTGATCAGCGCACCGATGAATCCCAGAAGCGCGATGGCCGAGCTTTTGTACCGGATGGACAGCGCCACCGCCACGGCGCAAACGGCAAGCAAGGCTGCAAACGCTGCGGCTTCCGGAATCAACTGGTAAAACGCAAACGAAGCGTACAGCGAAATGTAAAGCGAAGCCAGTCCGCAGCCGGAAATGCCCTGCGCAAAAACGAACTGCTCCCGTTTGTTCAACCAGTCGCCCGCCGCGATGAGTACCGCGCCAAACAGAACGCCCAGAATGACGCCGGCGCCGGCGCCCATCAGGTGCTCATCCACTGCGTACTTAAAGAAAAAAATGATACCGATCGCAACCGTAACCGCGCCGATTCGATTGATGACAGTTACCCCCGAACGTGAATCGCCGGAGGGCTTCGATGGCGGAACCGCAAGCGCTGCCTCGATACGTGTCACACGCGCGCCGAGCTGTTCAATGGCAGTTCTAAGTTCGTCAAGTTTATCGGCCGGTTCGGCCATTGATTCGATATTAGGCTACGGTCTCGGCGAGAACTTCGGCCAGGCCATACGTGCGCGCAACGTAGTTATCCAGAATGGCCCGGAACTCCGCCACAATGTGATCGCCGCGCAGTGTCGTTGATAGCTTGCCGTCGATGTAGACAGGCGCCACAGGCTTCTCAAACGTGCCCGGCAGTGAAATACCGATGTTGGCGTGCTTAGACTCCCCAGGGCCGTTCACCACGCAGCCCATGACCGCAACCTTCATCTCCTCCACGCCCGTATATTTTTCGCGCCATAGGGGCATCTGCTCGCGCAGGTATGTCTGTATCTGATCGGCCATGTCCTGGAAGAACGTGCTTGTGGTGCGGCCGCATCCCGGGCATGCCGCGACCTGGGGGGTGAAACTGCGCAAGCTTAATGCCTGCAGAATCTGCTGGCAGACAACCACCTCGTCGGTGCGGTCGCCATTGGGCAGCGGCGTTAGCGATGCGCGGATCGTGTCACCAAGACCCTGCTGCAGCAATACGGAAAGAGCCGCCGTCGTGGCCACGATTCCTTTCGAACCGAGGCCGGCTTCGGTTAAGCCCACGTGCAGCGGATAATCGCAGCGCGCCGCCAGCATCTCGTACACGTGGATCAAATCCTGAACGTTGCTTACCTTGGCGCTCAGAATAATTTTGTCGTGCGCGAGACCGTGGTGTTCGGCTGCGTCGGCACTGCGCAGCGCGCTCTCCACGATGGCGCGCATGGTGACCTCCATGGCATCGAGCGGATCGGGCGACCTCGAATTGTCATCCATCATCTGCGTCAACAGAACCGAATCCAGTGAGCCCCAGTTCACCCCGATACGCACCGGCCGGTCGTATTCGATTGCCGCTTCGATCATGATGCGGAAGTTATCGTCCTGTTTGCGGCCGATGTTGACGTTCCCTGGATTGATACGGTACTTAGAAAGCGCGCGTGCGCAATCGGGATACTTCCTGAGCAGAATGTGACCGTTGTAATGGAAATCGCCAATAATGGGAACGTTCACGCCGAAGCTGCGCAGCGTGTCAACGATGGTGGGTACCGCCTGTGCCGCCTCCTCGGTGTTGACCGTGACCCGAACTAGTTCCGACCCTGCCCGAGCCAGAGCCATAACCTGGTTGACGGTAGCCGCGGTATCGGCCGTATCCGTATTGGTCATGGATTGAACTACGATCGGATTCGAGCCGCCGACTTTGACGCCGCCTACGTTGACAGCGACCGATCTTCGTCGCGGGGAAACAGCCATCTAAAAGAAAACCTCCGGGGAGATAAACAAGCGCACAGCCCGCTTTTGCTGGGCGTTGTGCGCGCCTAGAAACACGCACAGCCCGCTTTGCTGGGCGTTGTGCGCGAACCTCTATTGTATCAGTAGGATAGCGTTCTTACGGGTGCGGGGGCTGCCCGGCATGTCGTGCCAAGCCGCCGGCCGCCCCCGCCTCCCAGACTTCCTAGAACTCGAACCGCCCCGCAATCTGCATGATTCGGGGATTCGTCAGCAGCCCTGTGTAATTTCCGAAACTGGTCGAGCTTCCCAGCGTCAGCGCCGATGAGAGCAAACTGGATTGCACGTCGAAGCGCACCGAATTCGTGACGTTGAACACCTCCCACCGGAATTGCAAACTCTGCTTCTCGCTCCAGGGCATGAGCCAGCGTTTCGCCAGGCCCATGTCGATCCCGAAATATCCTTGCCCCCGAATCTGGTTTCGCCCCCCCGATTGGCCCGGAAGCGTGTAAGTAAAGTCATTAATAGCGTCCGGACCATCCTTGAAAATATTGATGGCGCCCGCGTCCTGCCCGCTTTGCACCGTGTACTTACCGGTTTGCGGCGCAGTCACAAGCGTAGCGTTTCCTTCCTGCTGGAAGTTCGTAGGATAGTTGCTATAACCGTTATCTACGTTGACCGGGAACCCGCTGGTAATCCGGAACAATCCCGAGAATTGCCATCCGCCGATGATCGCATCCACCCACCCCTTTGCGCCGCCCGCGACCATTTTGCCCCGGCCCACCGGCAAAGCGTAAACCCAGTTTGCGTTTACCTGATGACGTACATCGAAGGACGACACAGCGCGTTCCTGCTTGGGAGACCAGGCATTGATGATGATGTTATTCAGACTGCTGGTGGCACTACCCGGCCCGACGCGCTCGGCATCCGAAGCCAGATCAATCGATTTCGAAAGCGTGTAGTTGAAATCGAACTGGACGCCGTGCACCATCCCGTGCCGCAGAGAAACTTGGAGTCCGTGATAGTTCGCGTTCGCCATGGATCGCCATGCGAACAGCGAAGTGTACTGCGGGCTGTAGTAACTGTATTGGCCGGTATTGGGGAAATACACCTGGTTCTGGAGATTAGCGTCCGGGATACCATAAGTGTCCAGGTCATACAGCGCGAGCGACTCATTCAAGCTCGTCGAGCAGAATAGATCGAAGGCCGCGACGACCGGGCTGCGCGTCGAGCTCATGTTTGGACCGGTGCACGCCCCGATACTGTACGCCCCTCCAGGCGCGAGCGGCTGGATCATGTCCGTCCAGAACTGCTGCACGTTCTTCGGTAATTGCGCCGGGTTAAACGTCGCTGTCGGGCTTGTGTTTCCAGCCGCGAGAGCGGGACGGTAGGCGCGAGCAAGCGCCGTGGCGGCCGTAAAATAATCGACTCCTGATTTGGCATCGTAGATGTCTAGCGGCATCGCCAGATCCTCTTGCGCCAGCTCGCGATGCGACAACCTGCCCACGTATGCAACATCCAGCGAAAATCCGGACGATAGCTGGCGGCTGATTGAAAAATCGAGAGTGTAGGCGTATGGCGTCTTCAGCTTGTCATCGATACCCCACGTGATCGCCGAGCCGCCCGTCGCTAGGCTGCTCGGAAACGGCTGGGGAAAATGTGCCGTCGGCGCGGAAATGAAAATGGGCGATCCCGTGTAATCAGTCGCCGGAATGCTATTTAAACTCGTCAGCCGCGGCGCGCTGACCGAAGTCTGGACGTTAGAAGGATTCGTCAACTCGGTGAACAAACCGAAGGCGCCGTTCTGATCGAAGGTGTCCACCAGGCTCTCCCCGACGCGATCGTAGACAATGCCGAATCCAGCTCGGATACTGCTCTTATCCGGGCCGCCAAAGATCTTTTTCAACCAGCCGGAATCCGCCCCGGGCGAATACGCGATCGAAAGGCGCGGGCTGAAGTCGTGGTAGTCCCAGCCGTAGTAGCCGGGCTTGCCGTTTGCCGGTCCCGACCAGTCGTACGCAATCAGTGGCTGCGCGCTGGAAGGAACGTCGTGCCACATCCCGTTCGCCCGGTTGTTGAACCAGGTGCTCAAACTTTCCGTCGGTGAAACCTGCAAGCCGCTCGTCTCCCATGGTGGTGAAAAGAGCGAGTAACGCAGTCCCATGGTCACGGTAAGGTTCGGCTTCACTTTCCACACATCCTGTGCGTACATCTCGTACGAATCCTCGGCGAAGTTGCGCGACACCGGAGTGCCCTGAGCCAGCGGCTGACCGTTGCGCTGATAGTTGTAATTCGCGTTCACAAGACTGACCATGCCCAGCAGAGTCGTCAGCGGGTAATCATAGGAAGTATTGAACTGCTGCGCGACTGCGGGATAACCGTTCGCGGCCGGATCCAGCGGGACGCCCTTATTCGCAAACCCCGAGTCGAAGAACCACTCCGGATTCGCTATGCCGTTGCTGAACGAATTGTTCGAGTTTGTCTCGTGATCCCGCAACAGCGAAATCTGGAATCCAAACTGAAGGGTATGCTTGCCACGAATGGACGTCAAATCGTCGTTGAAGTTGTGGATGGGTCTCTGAAACGCGGAACTGTAGTTTATGCCCTGATCGATCGCCAAAAGCTGTATCCACGGCTGACTGGTATTTCCACCCGTTCCGATGCTCTCGCGTACAAAGCCGTATCGGAAATCATTCAACAATGTCGGAGTGAGAGAAGCTTCATAGTTCGCGATGATGCCTTTGTTATAGTTCACCGTCGTCGTCTCCGGACTTGTGCCCGGCAGGAAAGGCTGACCAGCCGCCGACTCGTTCGCCAGAGCGCCCGTGACCGACACGCGATGCTTGCCGTCCTGCGTGACGTTGTAGTCCATCTTGGCGATATACCAGTTCCTCACTGTGTGTGTCGGCGCCCGAAAACGGTAACCGGCGGTGTTCAATAAGTCGCCCGTCGTGAAGTCATTCGGCAACGGATACACGGAATTCATGTAGTTGATCACTGCCGGATCCGGGCCGTGCGGTCCCAGGCTGCCGCTGTCCATGGCTGTGATCTGCTGCGGGCTCAGCGCCATCACTCCCGAAGCGTAAGAATATTGTTTCCCGCTCAGTCCGCTCACCGTGCCGCCCGGGCAAGCCGCCGCATTCTGACACGCGTACTCGATAATGCCGTCCCGCAGCGTTGCCGTCGGAATCGTCCTGAGGGCGCTAATGGCTTCAGCATCGCGGTAACCTTCATAGTTCACGAAGTAAAACACGCGATCCTTCTTGATCGGGCCACCGAGCGCTGTCCCGAATATATTTCGATTCAGCTGCGGAGGCTTGTTCGGCTGTCCGGATTCGAGTTGCGCCGCCTTCACGAAGTAGTCATTCGCGCTGAAAAACGAATTACGGTTGTATTCGTACGCGGAGCCATGCATGCTGTTGGTCCCGCTTTTCGTGATCAGGGCTACCTGCGCGCCGCCCGCGCTGCCTTGATCCGCGCCATAGTTCGTCGTCGTCACACGGAACTCCTGCACCGAGTCCAAAGTCACCGGCAGCACGGAGCGGAAAGCGTATCCACCCTTCTCATTCGAGGAAATGCCGTCTAGCGTGACGTTACTCTGATCGCTGCGAGCGCCATTCACGGATCCGCTGCGTGTGTCTGTATCAAGGTCGATATCGGGCCGATTCCCCGTGTAAACCACGCCGGTCTGGAGGCTGAGCAGATCGGGAACATTGCGGCTCTCAAGCGGCAACTGCTTGATCTGGTTCTCACCGAAAGCATTTCCGATGGACGCGTCGGTAGTATCGATTGCGATCGCCTGAGAACTCACTTCGATCTGCTGATTGACTGATCCGATCTCGAGCGTGACATTGGCGCTCGCCGGCGAGTTCACCAGCAGATGGAGATCGGTCTGCTCGAATTTATGAAAACCCTCCTTCTCCACCGCCAATGTGTATGTGCCCGGGGGAACCGCGGCAAACGTGTATTCCCCCGCCGAATTCGTCTGTGTTTCGCGTTGTAGCGATTGCGCCGTGTTGCTGAGACTGACGCGCGCACCCGCCACGGCCGCCCTTGACGGATCGAGCACCACTCCCGAAAGTGACGACGTTCCGGTCTGTGCAAGCGTCAATTGAGTCAATGCAAACGCAACGGCAAAACCCGTGATTCCTAATTTCGGGACAGTCACCATAATCCCCAAACTATATCCGAGTTCCAGCAAGGTTGCGCAGGCGCGATACATTCGAGAAAACATGCCTGACGCTCTCGACCCCGAACGGCAGCGCCTCGCCGAGGCAGAAACGCGCCAAAAACACTGGCGGCGTTGGGGGCCTTATCTGGCCGAACGAGCCTGGGGCACCGTACGCGAAGACTACAGTGCCGATGGAGACGTTTGGCACTACTTCACCTACGACGACGCGCGCGTGCGCGCCTATCGCTGGACGGAAGACGGAATTCTTGGCATCTGCGACAACCATCAGCGGCTTTGCTTCGCGCTCAGCTTTTGGAACGGTGCCGATCCTGTCTTGAAGGAGCGTCTGTTCGGCCTCAGCGGCCCGCAGGGAAATCACGGCGAAGATGTCAAGGAGCTGTATTACTATCTCGACGCGACTCCAACCAATTCGTATCTGAAAGGGCTTTACAAATATCCGCAGCGTGCTTTCCCCTATGCGCAGCTGATTGAAGAAAATCAACGCCGCTCGCGCCTTGAACCTGAGTTCGAAATCCACGACACCGGTGTTTTCAACGAGAGCCGTTACTTCGACGTCTTCGCCGAATACGCGAAGCAGGATGTGGATGACATTTTTATTCGCATCACTGTTGCGAACCGCGGACCGCAGGCTGCGGAGATAACGCTGCTTCCAACACTATGGTTCAGGAACAGATGGACCTGGTATCCGGGCGCGAGAAAGCCCCAGCTCAGTGCTCCGTCACCCGGAACGCTGCTGGCGCACGACGAAACTTTGGGAGATTTCGAGCTTCTTCTGGATGGCTCTCCCGAGCTTCTGTTCACAGAAAACGAGAGCAACGCCGAGCGCCTGTGGGGATTGCCGCGGGGCGGAAAGCATTTCAAGGATGCCTTCCATGCATACCTGATTGACGCTCGCATTGATGCCGTCAATCCCGACCGGATCGGAACGAAAGCCGCGGCCATGTATCGGCTGAAGATCACGCCGGGCGCCGAGCACGTGCTGATGATGCGGCTTCGGCGTCTCGGATCGCCGGAGATAGAACGCTCCCGCTGGGCCGAAATTTTTGAGGCACGCATCCGCGAAGCCGACCAGTTCTACGCAGAATTTGAGCATGACTTAACGCCGGGTTCCCGCTTGGTGCAGCGGCAGGCGTCGGCTGGTCTCTTCTGGAGCCGGCAGTTCTATCACTTCGTCGTTGAAGAATGGCTGAACGGCGACAAAGGAGAGCCTCCACCTCCCGAGCAGCGAAGGCGTGGACGCGACTCCCAATGGCGTCATCTGTACAACGAAGACGTCATTTCGATGCCGGACAAGTGGGAGTATCCCTGGTATGCCGCCTGGGATCTCTCATTCCACTGCGTTGCCATTGCTCCCGCTGATCCGGATTTTTCCAAGGCGCAACTCGCGTTGTTTTTGCGCGAGTGGTACATGCATCCAAGCGGACAGGTTCCTGCCTATGAATGGGCTTTTAGCGATGCCAACCCACCCGTCCACGCATGGGCCTCCTGGCGCGTGTTCAAGATCGATGAACGGATGAAGGGCAAGAGTGATTACGAATTCCTGGAGCGGGTCTTTCACAAGCTGCTGGTCAACTTTACCTGGTGGGTGAACCGCAAAGATTCCGAGGGATCTAACGTCTTCGAGGGCGGATTTCTTGGGCTTGACAATATTGGCATTTTCAATCGCAGCGAGCCGCTTCCGAGCGGTTGGATTCTTGAGCAGTCCGATGGCTCGAGCTGGATGGCAATGTACTGTCTCAATATGCTCAAAATGTCCCTACGCCTGGCCGAGCATGACGAGACCTACGAAGATATCGCCAGCAAGTTCTTCGAGCACTTCCTGTACATCGCGGATGCAATTAATCACCACGATGGCGGCGGACTTTGGGACGAAGAAGATGGATTCTATTACGATCGCCTCCGCGTGAGCAATGGCGAAGGAAAGCTGTTGCGTGTCCGCTCCATGGTTGGTCTGGTGCCGCTCTTTGCCAGCGACACGCTGGCGCCTGAAGTAGTTCAGCAACGCCCCGGGTTCCGGCGCCGGATGCAATGGTTCATCGACAACCGGCCGGATCTGACTCACGGTCTCGCTTCGATGACGGCTTCCGGTGTTGCCCAGCGTCGGCTCTTATCTGTGGTCAATCGCCAGCGTCTCGAGCGAATTCTGCAGCGCGTGTTTGACGAAGACGAGTTTCTATCCCCGTTTGGGTTGCGCTCTTTGTCACGTTTTCACAAGGATCATCCCTATACGCTTTCCTTCGCCGGCCAGAACTTCTCGGTTGACTACGAGCCTGCGGAATCGCAGTCCGGACTCTTCGGCGGCAACTCCAATTGGCGCGGTCCGGTTTGGTTCCCAATGAATTTCCTTATCATCGAAGCCTTGCAACGCCTCGACTATTATTACGGAGGAGCGGTAACGGTCGAGTTCCCAGCCAGGTCGGGACAGCGCGTCACGCTCGGCGACGCGGCGCGCGCTCTATCGCAGCGCCTGTCTTTGTTGTTCTGCGCGGATGCGAACGGTCGTCGCCCGGTATACGGAAACATCGAGCTCTTTCAGACCGATCCGCACTTCAAAGAGTACCTGCTCTTCTATGAATACTTCCACGGCGACACCGGACAAGGGCTCGGCGCAAGCCATCAGACCGGGTGGACCGGCTTGATCGCCAAACTCTTGCATCAAAGCGGCCCGCAAGGAACATAAGTATTTCGACGAGCTGCGCGTTGCTGCTTCAGTCGCCATGCAGTTCGCGCCAGCGATGCACCAGGTCCTGCGCTGCCGCGCGCCAGTTCGGAAAGTGAAACTCGAAACCCGCAGCCGTTAGACAGGCGGGAATTACGCGGCGGCTTTTCAAAAGAAGCTCCGTCTCTGTGCGCAACAAGGCAGCGCCGATAGACAATGCCCAGCGCGGGGTCGGCAATCCGATGTAAGTGGTGCACCAGGCGTGGCGCAGACAGCGCATGAAATATCGGTTAGGTACAGGACAGGGAGAGCAAACATTCACCGGTCCACTGAGTTCTCGGTGTTCGATAAGAAACTCGATCGCGCGCACGAAATCGGTCTCATGAATCCAGGAGACGAACTGAGTTCCCGGACCGGCGGTGCCACCCGCGCCCAGACGAACCAGATGCAATAGACGATCGAATACTCCGCCTGAATCGGGACTCATTATCATTGCGCTGCGCAGTGCAACTCGCCTGGTGCGCGGTGTTTCTGCAGCGAACAAAGCGCGCTCCCAACTGAGAGCGACGTCTACACTGAAGGACCATTTACTCGGTACGGAAGCATCGTTCGATCTGATTTCGCCCGTTTCTTCGTCCATCGGGCGATCGATCGAGTGCCTATATATAGTGCAGGTGCTCGCGTTTAACCAAAGCGGCGGAGGACTCGATGCGGCTGCGATCGCTTGGCCCACGAGTCCCGCAGTAATCGTCCGGGAGTTCTTGATTTCCCGCTGATGTGCAGAGTTGTAGCGGCAGTTCACACTTCGCCCGGCAAGATTAATAACCACGTCTGCCCCATCCAAGGCTTGTACCCAATCGCCTAGTTCGAGCCCACTCCACCCAATGGTTGTCCATTCCGCGGGCTTAGGATGACGGGAGATGGTTGTTACCGAGTGCCCCTGTTCCTGAAAGTGACGGGCGAGGATATGCCCCACCTGACCACTTCCGCCCGGGATGACTATGCGAAGGTGGCCCAACGCCATGTGCAGTTCATTCTACAAAAAAAGCCCTGGAGTTGCCTCCAGGGCTGCTGCATTTCAGCTGGCTTAGGTGTAGCTTGAAGCGCACAGGCTGTTTTGTCGGCCGTTGTGCGCGATTCAATCCGAGCGCACAGGCCGCTTTGCAGGCCGTTGTGCGCGATTCAAGGTCTAATGCTCTCCGAAACGGTATCCGATCGATACGCTGTACTCAGGTACCCAATTGCTTCCGAACTGGAAGAAGTTGTTCACATAATGTGCGTCGATTTGAGGACGAAAGAAGATATGCGGCGTGGCGTAAAACGCGATGCCCGCGCCCAAGTGTACCTGGAAGTGATTTGAGCTCTCAAGGAACGTGTTGCTGCTCGAGCAGCCCGCAAACTGATCGCAATAGGACTGCGGATAATAGAACTTCAGATTGGCGGCGCCAAGTCCGCCGATAATCTCCGGTACCACACGCTTCAGGTGCGTCGTTGGTTCCCAGATACCGTAGATGTCGTAAAACGTCGGGCGGTAGTTCAGCCCAGCGTAGTCGGATTGATGGAAGCGGAAATCGGCCTCGCCGCCCACACCGAAATGCGGTGTGAACATCAGATCCGCACCCGCCTTACCAAACGTGCCGTTCAACTTGGGGGTGCTATACAGAGTGCCGTCACCAAACGTATCGACCTGCTGGCCGTTAGAATCGGCGCGCGCGGTGCCGATACCGAAATATGCGTCGAGTCCGTTCTGTGCGTGAGCGAAAGTTGCGCCAAAACATAGAACAGAAATAGAACAAATAACAGTACGTAGTAACTTCACGTAGAACATTCCTCCAGTGCTATTGCAAAGACGCGGATGTCAAGCTGTTTCCCGTAGATACAGCGACTTACACAGCGTCAGACCCGTATAAATTGGGCGCCGGTGCGCCCTGTACAACTGAACAGACGTGTCGGAGTTTGTTCGCGGTTACATCAAATCAGTTGGGAAAATCACGGATAGTATTTCCGGATTACAGCCGATTTGTTAGTGAATACCGTAAAGAAGGCCCAAACCGCCTCGGTGGCGCGGCCTTTAGGCTGCCGTGTCGGCACTCGTGCCGACATCTCGGCTAAACGTCAAACCCACCCTGTTTCACATAACAGCCGGATCTATGGCCTCTGGATTTAAACCCAAATCCAAAATTGCCTGCTTTGCCCGCTGCGCGTCAAATCTGCCCCAACGCGACAGCCTGGACACTGCGGCACCCGCGATGCTCTGCGCATCCACCTCGAAAAATCTGCGTAGGTGTTCGCGATTCTCACTACGTCCAAAGCCGTCCGTTCCCAGAGCCGTTAAACGCCCCGGCAGCCAGGGCGCAATCTGGTCGGCCACAATCTTCATGTAATCGCTAGCGGCGATGATCGGCATATCGACGCTGCCAAGCGCCTGCAGCAGATAAGGCGTACGCTCCGGTTGGTCGGGATGGAGACGATTCCAGCGCTCAACTGCAAGTGCGTCCCGGCGCAACTCGGTGTAGCTGGTTACGCTCCAGACGTCGGCGCCGACGCCAAACTTCTCGGCCAGAATAGCCTGGGCTTTGATCGCCTCGTTGAGGATCGATCCGCTGCCAAACAGAATTACGCGCGCCGGCCCTGCCTCGGACTGTTTATAGCGATAGAGCCCGCGCAGAATGCCTTCCCGCACTTCCTCCTCAGGTGGCATCGGAGGCTGCACGTAGTTTTCATTGCAGACGGTCAGATAGTAGAAGTGATCCTCATTGTTTTCGTACATGCGGCGGATGCCGTCCTGCACGATTACAGCGATTTCGTAAGCGTACGCCGGATCGTAACTGATGCAAGTCGGATAAACGCTCGATAGAACCTGGCTGTGTCCGTCATCGTGCTGTAATCCTTCGCCAAGTAAGGTAGTGCGGCCCGCCGTTCCGCCTACCAAAAAGCCTTTGCCTCGCGAATCGCCAAAAGCCCAGATAAGGTCGCCGACTCGCTGGAAGCCGAACATCGAGTAATAGATGAAGAACGGAATCATCGGCTTCCCGACCGTTGCGTAGGCCGTGCCCGCCGCCGTCAACGACGCCAGTCCGCCTGCTTCCGTGATGCCCTCTTCCAGAATTTGGCCGTTCTGCGCTTCTTTGTAATACATCAGGACGTCGCTGTCCACCGGCTTGTAGAGTTGTCCCATGGGCGCGTAAATGCCCCGCTCGCGGAACATCGATTCCATGCCGAATGTGCGCGCCTCGTCGGGAACAATCGGCACGATGTATTTGCCGAGATCGGGCTGTTTCAAGAGGGCCTTCAAAACCGAAACGAATGCGCTGGTGGTTGAGGCTTCACGCCCTCGTGATCCGCCGGTCGCTTCATTAAAGATGTCCAGTGGTGGAGACTTCAATTCGATCCGGGCCGGTTTCCGCTCCGGAAGATATCCCCCCAGAGCCTCCCGGCGCTGCCGCAGGTACTTAATCTCAGCACTGTCTTCGGGCGGCCGGATGAATGAAATGGAGTGAATCTCCTCTTTCGATAACTCCACATCGAATCGTTTGGCCAGATAGAAAAGCTCGTCTTCGTTGAGCTTCTTCTGCTGGTGAGTGATGTTCTTGCCTTCGCCCGCCTCACCCAATCCGTAGCCCTTAACCGTATGGGCGAGAATGACGGTCGGCTGACCCCGGTGCTCTTTGGCGCGTTTGAACGCGTTGTAAACCTTCACCGGATCGTGACCGCCGCGGCGGAGGTTTGCCAACTGCTCGTCGCTGTAGTCCTCGACTAGTTTTTCAAGTTCCGGATATTTTCCGAAGAACTCCTTGCGCACGTACGCGCCGCCGCGAGCTTTATAATTCTGATACTCGCCGTCGACGCATTCTTCCATCCGCTTCAGCAGCAGTCCCGAAGTGTCGCGAGCAAAAAGCTCGTCGTAGTCACCTCCCCACAAAACTTTGATAACGTTCCAACCCGCTCCGCGAAAGATCCCTTCGAGCTCGCGAATGATGCTGCCATTGCCGCGAACCGGACCGTCCAGCCTCTGCAGATTGCAGTTAACTACGAAAACTAGATTGTCGAGCTGCTCGCGCGAAGCGATGTGCAGCGCTCCGGTAGATTCTGGCTCATCCATCTCGCCATCGCCGAGAAACGCGTAAACCGTGCGGTCAGTCTTCGGGAGAATGCCGCGGTTCTCGAGGTACCGCAGAAATCGCGCATTGTAGATCGCATTGATGGGACCGATGCCCATCGATACTGTCGGGAACTGCCAGAAATCCGGCATCAGCCACGGGTGCGGATACGACGACAGGCCCGGGTGGTCGCGCAGTTCGTGACGAAAGTTGAGCAGGTGCTCTTCCGTCAAGCGGCCTTCCAGGAACGCACGCGCATATACTCCAGGCGAGGCATGGCCCTGATAATAAACTAAATCTCCGGGTTCCTCGCCATAACTGGCGCGGAAGATGTGGTTGAACGCCACTTCGCTGATAGTTGCTAGCGAGGCGTAGGTCGAAATATGGCCGCCGATATTCGGGTCGTATTTGTTGGCGCGCACCACCATTGCCGCTGCATTCCACCGCACCAGACTCTTGATGCGCCGCTCAATGCCGCGATCACCCGGATACGGAACTTCCTCTTCCACCGGGATCGTGTTCACGTATGGCGTGCTCAGCTTTTGCGGCGGCGTCACGCCGAAATGCCGCGCCCGATTCAGCACCTGCTCCAGCAGATAAGCAGCTCGGTCCGGCCCCGCGTCGTCTACTACTTGCTCCAGCGCTTCCAGCCACTCTGAGGTTTCCTGTGGGTTCAGGTCCGTTTGGCGTTCTTCTTTCGTTAAAAGCATGATCCTCGTATGAGTGATAACCGGGGTAAATACAACAATACCGTGCCGCGATACCCGCAGCGCACGCACGGATTGACGCCCGGCACACTCGCAAACGGGGAGCGTGCCTGGTCTCTGACCCAATCGGCCGCAGGCAGCCTCGCAGCACACGTACGTAGAAACCCGAGCACGCGTGCGAACCGGCGGTCGAACAACCTTGCTGAATTAATTATCGCCTACCGCTTGCTTTTCCGTGCGTTGAGGTGGCAATCTAAAAGGTTTTCGGAGTTGATAGACAAACCTGAGATGAAGGTGCGAGTCCTTTTTCATGACCACTGCTTCGATGGCGCGGCATCCGCGGCGTTCGTCACGCGATTTCTGCGTGACAAATTTTACGCTGGAGCGGAGTTCGACTACACCGGGCTCGCGCATCGCGCGGATCAACTTTTTGAAGACAGTCTTTTTGACGGCGATGCTAACGCAATCGTCGATTTCAAATACTCAACCCATCCCAATTTGACCTGGTGGTTTGATCATCATCAGAGCGCCTTTCTTAGCCCTGAAG
The DNA here is from genome assembly GCA_963842195.1 of uncultured Acidobacteriaceae bacterium. GTDB lineage: Bacteria > Acidobacteriota > Terriglobia > Bryobacterales > Bryobacteraceae > Bog-105. The sequence goes on along the minus strand of CAWJFN010000007.1, from coordinate 77,035 downwards.
ATGCAGAGCATTTTCGGCACGACACCTCCGGACGCAAGCTCTTCGACCCGAGCTATCGCTCGTGTACGAAGTTCATTTCAACCGTTGCCAAGGAACGTTGGCACTTCGAAGCTCCTGATCTCGACGAGCTGGTTACCTGGGCCGATATTGTCGATGGCGCGCTGTACGAGAGCGCGAAGGCGGCGGTGGAGATGAATGCCCCGGCCATGAAACTGACGCTCGTCATCGAAGGCAGCAAGGGGCCGGATCTGGTCAAAAAAATTAGCCGCGCGATGCAATATCAGCGGCTCGAACAGATCATCGAGGATTCCGATGTCCAGGCTGTTTACCACAAGCTGTACCAACGTCACCTGCGCACTATAGACGTCATTCGCGGCGCGGGCGCCTGCGAAGGGGGTGTCATTTACTTCGATCTGATCGATCATGGCATTGACGGATACAACAAATTCATTCCCTATTATTTGTTTCCGGATTCGGCCTATACCGTCTCGGTCTCGACCTCCAGCTTCCGCACCAAAGTCTCCGTCGGCTCCAACCCTTGGGTCCGCGAACCACTACGGCACAACTTGGCCACCATCTGCGAGCGCTATGGCGGCGGTGGGCATCCCAAGGTCGGTGCTATCAGCTTTCCAATCGCTGCCGTCAACGAAGCCAGAAGGGCTGCGGCCGAGATTCGCGAAGAACTCAAGTGGTAATCGTCGCCGCTGCTGCACGATGACGCTGTGTAGCCCCTGTCTGGTGTTCCTCGCAGTGACGCGCTGCCTGCCGGAATCCCTCAACTGTCCTGCTTAACCGATCTCACTCCCTGCAAAACCATTGCGCTGAGCACTAGCGGAACGGTTGCAATCCACACCACGCTCGTATACATCTTGTGATCCGAAAGATAACCGATCACGGGAGAAATGACGGTTTGCAAGACTCCAAATGCGCACGTGAGTGCGGCGATCGCGAGCCCGGCGCGCGCCGGCCCGAAGAGATCGATGGGCAGCGCGTAGATATTCACACTACCCGCCAATGCGAAAAAGAAGCTGAGTGAAATCGCAGCGGTGGCCCAGCCAGGAGTCCGCGCAAACGGCAGCAACAAGGTTAAGAGCGAGCCGGCCGCGCTGACCCAAACGGCGCGCCGCCGTGCGCCGACTGCATCGCCGGAACGATTAGTCCACCGGAGCGAAAGCCACCCGCCGAAGAATCCGCCCACGTTCGAAATCAGTGGTGGAATCCAGAAGTAGGCTCCCGCTTGCTTCAGTGTGAGGCCGTAGACGCCCACCAGGTACAAGCTGGTCCAGTTGGACCACAGCGAATAACTACCCATCCACAACACGTTCGCAATTACCAGCAACATCAGATTCTTATCGCGCAGCAGCCCGAAGGAAACGGATCCGGACCGTGCCGCTGCGAACTCCTGATCTCCATAGCGCGGCGGAATGTTCCTGCGGATCGTGATCCAGATCGGAATCCACGCAAATCCGAAAAGCCCCGTAACGATGAAGGGCAAACGCCAACCGCGCGCCACTGCCACTCCAGCCCAGAGAGGTGCGATGCTGGCGCCCAGGCTGAGGCCGATTTGATTGACTGCAGCTCCCAATGCGCGTTCTCCCGGTTTCAAGTAAAGGCCATTGACTTTGCCAACTGCGGGCACCCCCGCCGATTCGCCGATGCCGAGCGCTGCGCGGCAGAGCGCTAGAGTTCCCACACCCTTCGTAAATCCGGTGGAGAGCGCCGCAATCGACCACCAGCTCACTGCAGTCGAGATGCCGCGGTCGACGCCAACACGATCCAGAAACCAACCTGTTCCGAGTGAGCTCGCCGCGTAGGCGATCGAAAACGCGGAAATCAGAAGTCCGAACCGCGCCTGATCTATGTGCAGGTCCGCGATTATTACCGGTGCCAGAAACACAAGCAACTGCCGGTCCAGGTAGTTGAGAGTCGAAGAGAGGATAAATACGCCGACGGCAGCCCAGCGTAACGTAAACGCGCGCGCAAGTCTCTGCAAACGTCTATGATCGATGACGGATGGCAAAGGAATCAATTGACGTCCCGGGATTCGGTCGCCGGGAACTGCTTCGCGCCGCCGCAGCGCTTGCTCCTGGTGTAGCGATGCAAGCCCACGAAGCACGCACTACGCTTTGGAATACCCGCGATTCCGGAACCATCCTCGAGGTCGGTGGACTCCGCGTGGGGCACAATACGTTAGCCAACAGACCCACCGGGTGCACTGTCGTGTTGTTCGACGAGCCCGCCATTGCCGGCGTCGACGTCCGCGGAGCAGCGCCGGGTACGCGCGAGACCGATCTCCTGAATCCCGTCAACTCCGTAGAAACCGTGAACGCATTCGTCCTTGCCGGAGGAAGCGCCTACGGTCTCGATGCCGCAAGCGGCGTCATGCGCTACCTGGAAGAGAAGGGCGTCGGGCTGCATGTAGGCTCGGCGATCATTCCGATTATTCCGGCAGCCATCCTCTTCGATCTCGGGATCGGGGATCCGAAGGTTCATCCGGATGCGGCATCAGGATACGCTGCATGTCAGTCTGCTTCGAAGACTTCTCTTGCGGAAGGCAATGCCGGAGCGGGCGCCGGCGCAACCGTCGGCAAACTCTTCGGTATGCGATTTGCGACCAAATCCGGCATCGGCACGGCATCGTGGACAATAAAGCAGACGGGTCTTACCGTTGGCGCAATTGTGGCTGTGAACGCCGTGGGCGATGTGTTCAACCACGGCACGCGCGAAATCCTGGCAGGCGCTCGCAATCCCGAGGGACCAGGATTTTTGAACACGACAGAGCAATTGATGCGCGGCGCAACACCCGGCAAGGCGAAGTTCGGTGAGAACACGACCATCGGTGTTGTCGCAACCAATGCGAAGCTGAACAAAACGCAAGTTACGAAAGTGGCCCAGATGGCGCATGACGGCCTGGCGCGAGTAATCGACCCCGTACACACACCCTTTGATGGCGACACAATCTTCGCCGCGGCCAGGGGTCGCATCGAAGCTAATCTCCTGCTTGTCGGTACGCTCGCGGCTGAAGTAGTAGCGCAGGCGATAAACCGCGCTGTTATCGCCGCGACGGGCATTCCAGGGTTCCCCGCCTGTCGCGACGTTATTGTTGCCAGGTGAAGTTTCGAGATGCCAAGGCATCGGCCTCGATCTCCAGCGTCTCTTCATGCGTGCGTGCGCCATTTCTTAGCTGCAGTTTGTGGCTTCCCGGAGCGAGGTGAACCGTCGCCGGCGTGTGTCCGTACGGCTTGCCGTCGATCATGATCATTGACCCGCTCGGAACCGACGTTAGCAGAAGTGTGCCCGCCTGCTGTCCGAGGGCAACGACGACGCTTCGATCATCTGGAACATTGAAGATTCGCTGCGCCGTACCATAACCGCTCATCTGTGCCGACAACGTATGACGGCCGCTTGAAAGCGACATTGTGCACGGCGCGGTGCATATTGTGTCCCGCCGATTGTCGATGACAATTCTTGCGCCCGGTGGTTCACTCACAAGGTCAACGCTCGCGGTTAGCGGGCCGATCGCGACACGATCCTCCGGTTTATTTCTCAGCGCACGCGCGGGTGACGGGCTGGTTTTCGGCAGCGCACTCTGAGCCGAACCGGTAGCTGGTGTGGTCTCAGGAACGGTACTCTTCTCTGGCGATTGCGCCGGCTCGCCGGGAGCTGGAGAAACAGGACCGGCGTTTGGATCGAGAACCTGCGTTGGAACATTCGGGCGCACGGTGGGACGAAAAAGGAAAACAAGCAAACCAACGCTAAAAATGATCAAAGCCGCAATCACTCCGAATCGCATCACGGGCGATCGGGTGGAGCGCTCAATCGGCTTGGTAGGCTCTTTTTCTTCGTAGAGGCGTCGCGGTTTGCGCGCGGGCGGCAAATCGAACCCCGGAGGAAAAGGCGCCGGAGGTGGTGCGCTTGTTGTTTCGCTGCCAACAGGCGCCGACGGACGCGGAGGGTTGCTTCCCGAGTCGCCCACGGCTGCCGCGAATGCCAACGGTACGCTTGCCGCCGCTGTCGCCGTGGCGGGTTCCGCAGGGACGTTCAGCGCCGCGCCGAGGGCATCCACAAATTCCTTGCAGGTTGCGAACCGCTCCTCCGGGTTCTTAGCAAGCGCCCGATTTAGCACCTCGCTCGCTGCTTGCGGCAACGGCGCGTTCGCCTGATGGGGAGGCTCGGGCTCGCTGGTGCAGATCTGGTAAAAGAGCGCCGACAACGTGTCGGCAGTGAAGGGTTTTTTACCCGTCAGCAACTCATAAGCAATCACGCCTAGCGCGTATTCGTCGACGCGCTCATCCGTTCCCGTCCCTAGGATCTGTTCCCGTGACATGTAGTGCGCCGGCTCGGCCGGTTGCTCTTGCGACGTCAAATCTTGAACGGCCAGCTTCTGTTGCCCGAAGTTCGCAATCTGTACGGCTGGTGAATCGGATTCACCTCTGACGATAATGTCAGCGGCGGTAAGGCTGCCATGCACCCGTCCGGTTCGATGCGCGCCGTCGAGTGCCTGCGCAACTTGGCGCAAGATCGAGACGGCTTCGACCGCGTTCGGACGCCGTAGCTGACTTAGGGGCGTTCCGCTCATCCTTTATGCCGCTTCCGTACCTTCTCAGCATAGCCGCGCTCACAGGCGCTGTGCGCACCCGGGGCAACAGCTTCGACCACCCTGTTACGATTGAGGTTTAATCCCCAATGATTCCTGAGGTAATTCCAGAAGGACTCACCTTCGACGATGTTCTCCTTCAGCCGGCGCATAGCCAGGTTGTTCCCTCAGATGCGGATACCACGACGCGGTTGACACCTGGTATCGAGCTGAAGATCCCGATCGTCAGCGCCGCCATGGATACCGTAACCGAATCGCACATGGCAATTGCGCTCGCGCAACAGGGGGGAATCGGTATCGTTCATCGGAACATGCCGATCGACAAGCAAGCGGAAGAAGTCGATCGCGTGAAGCGCAGCGAGAGCGGGATGATTGTCGATCCGGTGACAATCGATCCGGAACGCAAAATCTCCGACGCGCTCGACCTGATGCGGCGGTACCGGATCTCCGGTGTTCCCGTTACCAAGAACGGCAGACTGGTGGGTATTCTTACCAATCGCGACCTGCGATTCGAGACGCGCTATGAGCTGCCGATTTCGGAGGTGATGACTAAAGAAAACCTCATTACCGTTGCTGTTGGTACAACGCTCGAAGAAGCCGAGAAGATCCTTCATAAGCACCGGATTGAAAAGCTGCTTGTGGTTGACGACCACTATGCACTGAAGGGCTTAATCACGGTCAAGGACATCCAGAAGAAGCTCAAGTATCCCAATGCGGCGAAGGATCCGCACGGCCGGCTGCGCGTTGCCGCCGCAGTGGGTTCGTCCGGGGACTTCGTGGAACGCGCTCAGGAACTGGTAGCAAAGAAAGTCGACGTGATTGCAGTGGATTCCGCGCACGGGCACAGCCAGCGCGTTATGGACGCGGTTAAAGCTCTGAAGCAAGCGGTTCCCGACGTCGAAGTGGTGGCGGGAAACGTGGCGTCCTATGAAGGGGCGCGGGACTTGATTCGGCTCGGGGCGGCCGGGGTCAAAGTGGGCATTGGTCCCGGCTCGATTTGCACCACGCGCGTGGTGAGCGGAGCGGGTGTGCCGCAGATCACCGCCATCGCCGAGTGTTCGCGCGCGACCCGCGAAGGCGGCGTCCCGCTGATTTCCGACGGCGGCATCAAGTACTCCGGCGATATCACCAAGGCCATCGCGGCGGGCGCGGATTCGGTGATGATCGGAAGTCTCTTCGCCGGCACCGACGAGAGTCCCGGCGAGACCATTCTGTATCAGGGCCGTACGTTCAAAAGTTATCGCGGGATGGGCTCAATGGGTGCGATGTCGCACGGCGGCGGCGGGTCGGAACGCTATTCACAGGCCACTGTCGCGAACGAAGGCGGCAAGCTTGTTCCCGAAGGCATCGAAGGGCGAGTGCCCTATAAAGGGCCGCTTTCCGAACTCGCGTATCAGTTGGTTGGCGGCCTCCGGGCGGGCATGGGCTACTGCGGTTGCGCAACCATCAGAGAGCTTCAGGAAAGGGCCAGATTCCTGCGCGTCACCGTGGCCGGCCTGCGCGAGAGTCACGTTCACGACGTGATCATCACCAAAGAAGCGCCGAATTACCGCTTGGAGTAAAACTCGGCGCTTCGTACAGTGAATGTCTACGGCACTTCGCCGGTCTCAACGTTAGGCGAATACACACACGCATGCGCCTTGTTCGAGTACTCAGGCTGGATTTGGTACGCCCGCCCGGCAAGCACCGGATGGCCGTACGTAAACACTGCCCGCTGACACTCGTCACCGATTTCGTAGCCAAACAGATCCAGATCGGTCCAGTTGAGCCAGGCGTCCAGGTCGGGATCCGTTATGGTTTCGATGAGCTCATGTGATAACACGGAGGCCGTCGAATCGGCCACTACCCCATTGGGCGTCGGCGTAGATACGGCACAGCCGGCAACGTTCTGATACGGCTGCACGGTGTAAAGAACCTCGCCGATGTCGGTGAACGTATATGCCCCGTGATAAGCGCAGAAGTAGAAATTCGGCGGATTGTCAGGCGAGTAGCATTCTCCGCCCTCGAAGCAGATGTCTGTACCCGGCGGGAAGAACAGATGGTACACGTGATGATAGCCGGTCCCGTAAACCGAGGCCGCGGCATGCACGAGCGGCGCGATATCGACCGGGTCAACCAACGTTTGCGGCAGGTTGGGCGCCAGAATGAGGGCGCTGTCGCCGACGCGATAACGGTCGTTGCCGGTAGCGCCGACGTATTGATCCACAACGTGAATGAAGCGGCTGTTTGCCAGATGCCGCAGGAACAACGCCGGCTTACCCCATACATCGGGCCCACCGTTCACATAAATCGGGTGGCTTTCCGCCCAATCCACCGTCGGATTGTCATAAGGATTGCTCAGATCAGCGGGATAAAAGTCGAGGCCGTCGGTGTGGATTGCCGATTGTGGCTTCGCCTGAAGCGCGTTTACCCGCATTCCGACTTTTTGTGGCTGCGGCGCGGGCTTACCGGCGACGCCCATGACGTGCCGGAACGAGCTCGTCGGCTCAATTTGGGCGTTCCTGTCGGTCGATGTCACGCTGAGAGACTTAATCGTCTCGATGGCTGTGTCGGCGTCCGTCGCGGCGCTTTGCGCGAAGCACACACTCGCGCCGAACCCGATAAGCAAGCACACAGGCGCGCAGATACAGCTCAACTTCATAATTCGGAGCACTTTTCACCTCACACGATAATTCGAAGTTCAACTACAGAGCTTCAAAGTATAGCCCATCGCCAGTGAGTGTTTCTGCCGGCACACAAGGCTGATACAAGAGTCTATCGCAGGGACAGGCCCAGCATGGTCGCGGTCTGTTGGATCACTTCCGGTTCGATTCTTTCCAATTCAAGTTGCACCCTGCTGTTTTCGGTGACCTCCACCGCAGCGCCCAGGTTTTGCATCTCGTGCAGAAAGTCGGCGTTTTCCCACAAGTTCGGATCGGGGCGGTCCACTGCGTATAAGCGATAGCGTCCTGGTGGTACGTTCCCGAATACAAAGGAGCTATTCGGCTGGCGAGCATAACTGAATGAGGGACTGTCGGAAACAGACTGCTCCGGTATCAGTACCACCGCGCCACCCGCTGAAGGGTTTCCCGATGGCAGTCCGCCCGATTCGGAACGTATTGTGCCGTCAATCTCGCCCGTACCGCGACGAATCAGGACTTCGATCTTTCCGCTGTTCACCTGAGAAAGGTCTACAGGCCGGTTGGTAATGTCCTGCTGATTGAGTGTGACCGATTTCAGGTAATAGCCAGGGATGTTCACAACCACGCTGACGAGGTAGAGCGTCGGATCCAGACGCAATAAAGCGAACGTGCCGTCGGGAGCGGCATTGGCGCGCGCCGTAGTGCCCCGTTCCGCATCTTCCGACGGCCTCGCGGTTATGAACACATGGGAGATGGTGGCCGGCATCGGCGCGTCTGCGGTTACGCGCCCCTCCAGGTTGATTGGCGGGGATGCAGCCAGAGAGATCCCGTTAACGTCGTTGGCCCCCACATCCAAATCCTGCCGCGCGAGCAGCGTGTGATTTCTGCCGCTTGCCCCCAGGCCGCCTCTGAGTCGCAGGGTGTATGCTCCCGGGAGAACGCCGTTGATCGTGAAGGTGCCGTCAGTGGCGGGTTTCACGCTCTCAGAGAGAGCGTTGGACAGCAGAGCCGAGCGAGGCGCGATAGAAACGCTAGGCCTCTGAATGTGCATGCCTGGAGGGTCTACAATTTTGCCGCGAACGATAGCGGTGGCCGCGCGCCGCATGGTGATCGTCAGATCCGATACTGACTGACCTGGTCCCACATCAACCCGGCCCGCATCATCAAAGGCGAGCGCTCGCGGATAGAACGTTCGAACGGGCGGGGGACTCGCCGGCTGATCTGCGCTTCCCCCTCCGCCCGGAGGAGGCGGCCCGACCATAAGGTAGTGTGCACCCGGGCGAATCTCCGCGAGATTGAACGTTCCGTTGGCATCGCTAACCGATGTCGATTCCTCCGTGAGCTGACCTGGGTCTCGCCGGTGCGACTCGACCAGCGCCGAGACTTGCGCGCGCGGGACAGGCTTGCCGTTTTCATCCAGCACCTTTCCGGAAATTGTGCCCTCCGGCGTCAGCTTGACGACGACATTGCTCAGGGTCTGGCCGGGCTGCAGTTCGACGAGCGCCGACCGGAAATCAAAGGAGGTCAAAAACTGATCTCGCTCGCCAAAGACAACATAAGACCCCGGAGCCACAGCGGCGAAACTAAACGAGCCATCGGCCTGAGACTTAGATTGCGGAATGCTGTCGTCGTTTTCCCTTGCCCGTAGTGGCCGCAGATTCACTGTCGCCCCGGGGACCAGGTCACCCGTGAGAGCGTTCACAACGCGGCCCTCAATTGATCCGGGCTGTTGTTGTTCGGGCGCAGTGACCGGCGCCTGTCCGCAGGCCAACGCTGCGGCCATCACTGCGACCGAAACAGCGGGAAGGACGTGCATAGATACTCTCTACTGTCCGAAGACGCTGCGCGTCGGCGCGGGCGGGTCCGTTCGTTTGATGGCGCGCCACAACACTGCATTCAGCTCATCGTCATCCACACGATCCGCATCGCGAAAATCCATGCGCGCCGAATCCGCGCTGCCGGGTCCATTTGCCGGATTGCGCTCGGTAGTGGAAACTTTCGGCGATATCGCAGTGAACGGCCTTGTATCGGCTTGCCGGCTGAAGCTCGCGAACATCGGCCGCGCTCCGGCGTCGAAGTGAGTCATCGGGCGCAATCCCAGAATCAGCTCCATCGTGCGCAGAATACTTGTCTGGTTGTACATCGTAGAATCCAGAACGCCGCGATGAGTATAGGGCGAAAGGACCCATGCAGGAGCACGATGAGAGTCGACATGATCAGGGCCGTTCTGGGCGTCGTCCTCAATGATGAAGATTGCGGTAGACGGCCATAATTTGCTGTGACTGACGGCTTCCACAATTTGTCCGCAGGCGTAATCGTTGTCCGCCACCAGCGCCAGCGGCGTCAGAGCGCCTGGCTTGGTGCCCTCGGTGTGGTCATTCCCAAGGCGCAGGACCATCAGATTGGGCGCATTGTTTTCGGCCTCAAATTGTTTCCATTCGCGGATGAACTCCTGGGCGCGGTTGACATCGGGATAGTGCAGATCGAACGTGCGATAATTCATGTCCACTCTCGAGACCATCACCGGGTCCTGAATCTTGTCGATCTGACGTGAACCGTTCACCTGATTCAAGGGCAGATTCGTCTCCCAATCGCCGTAATCGCGCACGGCGAGTCCAGCCTGAACCGCGTTGTCCCAGAGATACCCGGCAGGCGGAGAATTGGCCGCCTCCCCGCCTTCGAAGTCGTATCCTTTTTTGCGTCCCGCATAGTTGCTGGGCCATGTCTTGATGGTGTAATCAGGCGCTATCGCAGCGGCAGCCCAATTGTGCCCTTCTGCGCTGACGTCGGCGTTCTCATAGAAGTTGTCGTAAAGAACGAACTCCCGCGCCAGCTGATGCAGATTCGGCGTGACACTTTCGCCAAACAGGTTCAGAGACTTGTCGCCGTTGCCTTTTTCGAGATCGCCCAACACCTGATCGTAGGTGCGATTTTCTTTGATGATGTAGATCACGTGCCGAATGGGAGAGGCGTGCTGCGGGGTGCGCCAGAAGTACTGAGCCTGCGGATCGTCGACAGGGCCCGCCAGCAATTCGTCGCGATACGGTGAGTTCTCGATGACGGTTTTCGTAAAAGCAGAAAGGTCGTCTTCGCTGACGGGAGCGATAAAAGAAACTGTGCCCGTTTGAATGTGCGCCACATACCCAGGCGCAACTACCGGTCCGCCCTGGTACAGGGGTTGATTTCTTGCCGTTGGGTTGGGGCCGTCAGGATTCGGCCTGCTTCCCAATCCTTTGCCGTTCACCACCAGCAACTGCCCGTTCTCCAGTACGTGGGCGGCGGTGGGATACCAACCGGTGGGAATAAATCCTCGGACAACGCTGTGCGCGCCGGAAATGTCCACGGCTGCGACTGCATTCGCGTCGGAACAGACGGCATACAATTCCGTCGCCTCCTTATTGACAGCGAGCGCCGAAGGTGTCATCCCGAGCGGATGCATCGGGCTCATAGAAACGTTGATCGATTCCAGCGGGTTGAGCTGCAAATCGCGTGTCACACCAAAGGAGTAAACGTTATTTGTGTTTGCCGCCGTAACAAACAATCGCGCCACAAAGCTTGAAGTTTCGGTGTCCTCGGTCGGAGCCGGTTTGTTGATCCACAGCATGTCCGTAGGGTGCGGGCCGACGCGAGTCTTGCCGATTTCGTTCCCGCTGCTCGCGTCGTATTGATAGACTGCCGCATCGGCCCAGCTGCTTTCAAATAGCTGCGTAGCGTCAGGGCTCAGCAGCAGCCGATAGGGCCTCCGCCCGCATTTCCACTGGTCAATCAAACGGCCGGACTGCAGATTGATAACCGCGATGGTGTCATTCATCAGATTCGCCGCATACAGCAAATGAGCGTCCGCAGTAGTCACGACGTCGCCGATAAACGCACGCCCCTTGTTATTCAGATCGGACACTGCAGCAAACTCCCGGCCGTTCGTGAGCACGCCGGTATCGGCATTGAGCGTGAATTCGTACACCATGGCTCGGCTGCCGCCGCCAATATACAATCGGTCGGTTTTGGGTGCGAACGCCAGTCCGAGCCACGCATCGGGCACCCGCGTCGTGCTGGCTATTTTCTTTTCTCCGACATCGATCACGCTAAGCGTAGGCGGGTCGTAGCCGCCATTTAGCACCACCAGGTATTTCCCGTTCTGAGACAGAGCCATGCTCATCGGAAGTGTGCCGACGGGCACCTGATCGCCGGCCGGCCGAATTGTCCAACCGCTGTTCAGAAGGAATCCGCCGCCGGGCAGCGGACCAACACGCTCCGGCGGAGTGTTCGCGGTGCGGAGCATACACAAGACGCAGCCGGCGCAGATGGTCGCGAGCGCGATGAAGATGCTCGTCCAGCGTGCGCGGCGATTTGCCGGTTCAGTGTTCATTCAGTAAACCTGTGTGCGATGGGGAAACGGCGTCCGACGCCGAAGGCTTTGGGTGTAATCCGCAAACCGGGCGCAGCCTGCTGGCGTTTGTACTCATTGCGGTCCACTTTGCGTACGATGTCGCGGACTAAATCTTCCGGTAGATGCTCGTTTGCAGCAATCTGCGGCACGGACTCGTAACGTTCAATGTAGGCGGCCAGAATTGCGTCCAGAATGGGGTACTCGGGAAGACTGTCAGTATCCTTTTGGTCTGGACGGAGTTCCGCGGAAGGGGGTTTCTGGAACGTATTTTCCGGAATGGGACCAGGGAGGCCGCGCCGCTCGTACTGCGCATTGGCGATCCGGGCAACACGGTAGACCATGGTTTTGGGAACGTCGCTAATGACCCCGAGACCTCCGCACATATCGCCGTAAAGGGTGCAGTAGCCAACAGCGATTTCGCTCTTATTCCCTGTCGTCAGCACCAGCGACCCAAACTTGTTGGACAACGCCATCAGTGTCATGCCGCGCAGGCGCGACTGGATATTTTCTTCCGTAGTGTCCGTATTGTATTGAGCAAACAGCGGCTCCACTGTGTCGAGCATCGCTTCATAGGCAAGGTTGATCGGCACCACTTCAAAGCGGATTCCCAGTCGTTTGGCGAGGCACTCCGCATCGCTGAGGCTGTGCTCGGACGAGTAAGGGCCCGGCATGCCGACCCCGACTACGTTCTCTTTGCCCACGGCTTCGACGGCAATGGCGGCAACCAACGCAGAATCGATACCGCCGCTCAACGCGACCAGCACGCCCCGGAATCCGCACTTACGTATGTAGTCTCGCGTCCCGAGCACGAGGGCGCGGAACACGGCTTCTTCGCCGCGCAGATGGTTTCCGTGATGGTCGCCGGTTCCGGATTCCGTGTCGAACAAAATCAGGTCCTCTTCAAAGGACTTTGCCTGAGCAGCAAGGCAGCCTTGAGCGGTCATTGCAAAGCTTGAGCCATCGAAGATCAACTGATCGTTACCCCCGACCATGTGCACGTAGGCAAGCGGCAGGTTAAAACGCTTCGCAATGGCCTCAAAAATGGAACACCGCTGCGCACGTTTTCCGATGTTCCAGGGTGAACCGTTGATAGACACGAGTACGTCCGCGCCCTGCGCAACCAGCTCTTCGATCGGATCGCGTGAGTAGCGGCCGCGCTCCCAGAACTGTTTGTCATTCCAGAAGTCCTCACAAATCGCCAGCGCGATGCGAGTTCCGTTCAAAGTGAAGGTTTCCTGACGATTGGCGGGCTGGAAGTAGCGAGCCTCATCGAACACGTCGTAGGTCGGCAGGAGCATTTTGCGCTGATCGAGAATGATACGGCCGCTTTGGAAAACGGCGGCGGCATTCTGAGCGTGAATGGGTGCATTTTCGGGCGAGCGGGCGACATAGCCCACGATCAATGCCGCGTTCAGACTGGCCGAGTCGTGAACAACTGAATTCAGGGCGTCCGCCGTGCGATCCAGAAACGAGTGCTTTTCCACCAGGTCACGAGGCGGATAGCCGGTCAACGCAAGCTCGGGAAAGGCGACCAGCTCCGCACCAGCGGCATCGGCCCGGCGCGCAAACTCCAGGATTTTGGCCGCGTTCCCGTGCAGATCTCCAACTGTGTTGTCGATCTGCGCCAGTGCGATTCGCATGGAAGTTCCATTGTATCGGCGGGTCCGGTGCGAGGTGCACCTTTGCGGGGCCGTACACGAAAGGCCGCAGGGCAGGCAGGCGGACTGAGGACGCTACGCTTCCGGCTCAGTGTCGGCTCGATCCGATTTTGCGACGAAACGTTCAAATCCGACGCACCAGTTTCGGAGAGGGGTCTCGTCTTGACGCATGTTCGCAGGCCTGGCCACACAGTGACGGAGGGATGCTTTTGGCGGGCACATCCTATACTCCCTCTCTGTGGACATCGTGGACGGTCGGGCGTACGTTCATCATCGGAACCAATGCAAGTCCGGAACCACTCTATGCTAGTCTGTTACCAGGATAAAATCGAGATTAAGGTAAAGACGAGGAGTACTGTTTCCTAGCATGGCCCTGGCGGTTGAACAGAAGTCTCAGGTAATCGGCAAATATCGGATCCACAAGTCGGACTCCGGTTCGCCAGAGGTTCAAGTTGCTCTCCTGAGTCAGCGTATTCTGCAGTTAACTGAGCATTTTAAAACTCATCAAAAAGATCATCACTCACGGCGCGGTCTCCTGACGATGGTGGCGCGCCGCCGTAAGATGCTCAATTATCTAAAGGATCGCAGTCCGGAGCGCTACAAGGCTCTGATACAGAGTCTGGGCATCCGCCGCTAGTCAGGAAACGGTTCTCAGGTAAGGCGCGGGTGAGCGCCGGTGACGTAAGTACTCCGCTCAACAATCATCCCGCGTAAACTGCTTTGGTAAGCGGTGTTCCTCCTTTCGGCTCACAGTCCTCAACTTAATCCTGAACTGGTCCGCGTTGCCGGCTCGAAAGAGCGGCAGCACAACGATTGGTAACGTGATGTGGATCACGAATCGGGAAAGATAATGTCACATACAGTTGAAATCGACCTATTTGGGTCAAAGGTCTCGCTCGAGACCGGCAAAGTCGCGAAACAGGCGAATGGTTCTGTTGTCGTGCGATCGGGAGATTCGGTGGTGCTGGTCACCGCGTGCTCCGCTGAGAAGCCGAAGCCAGGTGCTAGCTTCTTCCCACTTACTGTGGACTACCGCGAGTATATGTATGCTGCGGGCAAGTTCCCAGGAGGATTCATCAAACGCGAAGGTCGTCCTTCTGAAAAGGAAGTGCTCACGAGTCGTCTGATCGACCGGCCCATAAGGCCGCTCTTCCCCGAAGGCTATAGCCATGAAACGCAAGTCATCGCGCTTGTGCTCTCGGCCGACCCGCAGAACGATCCGGGTCCGCTTTCCATCATTGGCGCAGGCGCAGCCCTGGCAATTTCCGACATTCCGTTCCATCACGTTCTCGGAGGCGTCCGAGTGAGTTTTGTCGACGGCAAATACAAAGCCAATCCGCCATATGACGAAACCAAAGACGCCAAGTTGAGCATTATGGTCGCGGGAACCGACGAAGGCATTGTCATGGTCGAGGCCGGTGCCGATGAAGCTTCCGAAGCGGAAGTGGTAGGCGCTCTCGATTTCGGGCATCAGTGTTGTAAGAAGATCGTCGCGGGCATTCGTCAACTGATGCAAGCCGCTGGAAAGCCGAAACGCGAGTTCACGTCTCCTCCGGTCAACGAGGGTGCGCTTGCCGAAATTTCACAAGCCGTCCGCGAAGAGCTGACAGACGCGATGAATACGCAGAAGTACCCGAAACTCGAGAGCTATCATCGCGTCGACGAAGCTAAGGCCAAAGCCGTTGCGCTTTTCACAGAGGAATCGGAACAGGCCGAAGCCGGAAAGCTCTTCGACTCACTGAAGGAACGTATCTTCCGCGACGAGATGCTGAAAGCGCGCCGCCGTCCCGACGGCCGTGCTTTCGACGAAATTCGTGCTATCTGGTCCGAAGTCGGTGTTCTGCCGCGCACTCACGGCTCCGCCATCTTCACCCGCGGCGAAACTCAGGCTCTGGTGACCACCACGCTAGGCACCAAGGACGACGAGCAACGCATCGAGTTGTTCGATCCAACCGAAACCTCAAAGCGCTTCATGCTGCACTATAACTTCCCGCCGTTCAGCGTCGGTGAAGTTGGATTCATGCGCGGGCCCGGTCGCCGCGAAATCGGCCACGGAGCTCTTGCGGAACGCGCTCTCTCGCGAATGATTCCAGATGAGAACGCATTCCCCTACACGCTCCGCGTTGTCAGCGATATTCTCGAATCGAACGGCTCCAGCTCAATGGCGAGCGTCTGTGGCGGCACCCTATCGTTGATGGACGCGGGCGTTCCCATCAAGGCCCCGGTGGCCGGCATCGCTATGGGCCTGGTGATCGAGGGTGATTCGTACGCCGTCCTGACCGATATCGCTGGTGCTGAAGACCACTACGGCGACATGGACTTCAAAGTCGCCGGCACCAAAGACGGCATCACCGCGCTCCAGATGGATATCAAGGTCACGAATGTGACCACAAAGATCATGCAGGAAGCGCTAGAGCAGGCGCGCCGCGGCCGTCTCGAGATCTTACAGAAGATGATCTCCACCATCGACACTCCTCGCACTCAGCTGTCGCAGTACGCGCCACGCATCTACACCACACGCATTCCCACCGATAAAATTCGCGAACTCATCGGCCCAGGCGGCAAAGTGATTCGGGGCATTATCGAACAGACGGGCGTCAAAATCGACGTCTCGGATGACGGCACGGTCAACATCTTTGCTTCCGACGGCGAGTCCGCTGGCCGGGCCATGCAGATGGTCAGCGACATCGCGGCCGTTGCCGAGGTTGGCAAAACCTATCTCGGTAAGGTTGTACGCATTGCTGAATTCGGCGCTTTCGTCGAGATCTTCCCAGGTACCGACGGCCTGCTGCATATCAGCGAAATATCCGAGAGTCGGATCAAGAACGTTCGTGACGAACTCAAAGAAGGCGATCAGATTCTGGTGAAGGTGCTTGCGCTCGAAGGCAACAAGATCAAGCTGAGCCGCAAAGCGATTTTGAGAGAGCAGCGCGAGAAGCTTAAGGTCGGCGCCGAAAAGGGCGACTAGACGTTGGATGGACAGGCTCCCCGATGTGAACATCTGGGAGCGAATCAGCTCAGTTCACTTTTTCTTGGCTGCCACAGTTTTGACTCGGGATTCCACCGGAGGCAGCTTGCTAGCCATGATGGCGGTTTTATCCGCCAGCCTCACCTGTTCATATCCCTTGCGCCTGGCGACAATTCGATAATCGAAGGCCACGTCGGAAGACCCTCCGCCGAGTTCATGTACTTCGAATGAGGCCGGCGTCTCGTTGCTGACGTAGAGCCCTTTGCAGTCTCCTTTCGGGGTGAGGAAAACGTGATACTCCATCTGGGTATTCACGGTTTGCGAATAGATCGCTTCCAACCGGATGACGGCGCTGCCGCCGCTGAGCTTGCCGGAGCCGAAATCTTCAAACCAGTTCTCCGGCGCTTCCATCGCGTATAGGGCCACTTTGCGCACACCACTGTCGACCGGGACAACGGCGGATTTGGTGCCGCTGCAGGCCAGATCCGCAGCTGCATTGATGGTGCAGGTGGGCGAGCCCGAGGATCCGATGGACATTGTTTGCAGAATGATGGTGCTGGAAGAGCCATTCTGTGTTTGGAAGATGGCGGTAGGATACGCGCTCTGGGGATTGTTGGTGGCGACGAGCGCCGCTCCGTCGGAGTTGGTGGCAACCAGCGCCGGCGCCACTGAATTCCCGCCGCCGAGTGCGATCACCCCGGAATCCGCGGAGTTGCCGGCGATGCCGATGACTCCGGCTGAGTTGACCCCGAAACAACTTTGGCCCGCTCCGGCGGTTACGCCGCAGACGCCGCCGCCCACGGAGGCAAAGTTTCCGTACACGCCTAAGACACCCACTCCGCCGCTGGTCCCCTGGACGCCAACTCCATCCCACAAATTCGAGCCGGCAATTCCGATGCCTTTATCGCCGTCCGCGATGCCCTGTACGCCGGTATTAACGACGCCGTTGCCAGTCGCGGTCGCATGTCCAATCACGCCGATGCCCATGGGGCTGACGCTCACGCCGGCGATGCCGTGTGTGATGCCGTTGTTGGCCGTGGCTTCACCAAGCACACCGGTGCCGTCGTTACTAGCCGCAAAACCCTTCACCCCGGAACTTGCGCCCGTAGTCGAGGTGGCGTTGCCTTGCAATCCGGTCCCGCTCGTGCTCGAGGCATACCCGAGCAGTCCGATGGTGGTCCCGCTTCCGGCGGAAGCAGCGCCCAGCACGCCGACCCCGCTGGTGCTCGATGAAATACCCTTCAGCGCGTACACGGTCCCGCTTGGAATAGTGTTCCGTACGTCGAGCGTCGCCGTCGGTGTGCTGGTGCCGATTGCAACCTGGCCCGCATTTTGAAACAGCACCGAGTTGCCGAGCGTGGTGCTGCTGGTCCAGAGCGGAACAAAATTGGTAGTCCCGCCACCCCCCACCGTAGCCGCGGTCGCGTTCGCGCTGTTGTGCGTCGAACTAGTCTTGGCGCTCGCGCCGGTACCGCTGGCGCTATTTGCCGCTTCTCCTTCCGTCGCGACCGTCATGTACGCCGAAGCAGGTTTTCCGCCCAGCGTGTCCGCGTCCGCCGCTTTGAGTGCATACGGCACACCGACCAGCAGCACGCGCGCTTGTTCCGTTGCGCCGGGAAGATCGGGAAGTACTCCCAGCCAGCGGGCGCGCGTCGACGTAAACAGATCGAGCGGCAAGCCCTCGGGATTGGTTGCGCCCAGCAGAACCGTGTAGCGGCCTTCAGCATCCACCTGCACTCGCTGCTCTTCCACCCACAACGGGGTGTTATCCGATTGGCTCGCATACAGCGAAAACTTCACCGTGAGCGGGCTGGAGGGCGATGTGCCGTCAAGACTCTTGAGTGCTCCGGCGTACCGAATCAAACGCGGTACCACGCCAGGCGAGGGCGCCTGTGCCGCCGTTTGCGATGCGCCATTGTCTGTCGCGACGCTTGGGGTCTGTGCCATTGCCAGACAGGCACTCGCAAGAAACGCCGCCGAAAAAAAGCAAAAGGGACGAGAAAGACTCATGGGGGGAATCATATCCAAAATCACCGCTCGACCCCGGTGGCGTCTATCAAGCTTCTCCCGAGCAGCTCGACCGTGATGAACCCAAGACTAGAAATGCGCGTTTTATTTCTGCACGGGCGCGATTTCGCTCACCGGCAAGTCCCAATGCGCTAGCAGCACCTCGAACCTCCGCTGCTCTTCGCGCTTATACGCCTCCTGATCGGGCCACAGCTGTTTGATTAATGCCTCTTCGTCAGGATTCCCCGTGGTTGCTACCGTTGAATTCTTGAAGCGGATCGTCACCCGATAATCCCAGCGTGCCTCTTCCGTCATGTGGTTTGCGGGCGTTTCGATTTTGACCGAGAGCATGCGCCCGCTCTCGACCATCTTCTTCAGCAGCGGATAGTGATTCTTCAGGAACAACTGTAGAAACTCCTGCTGGTGTCCCCATTGCACCTTGTAGTAATACTCCACCGTATATGGCTGCCCAGCCGCACCCTGAGGCGGCGCGCCCTGACCGAAAAGCGGCTGTGCCGCGAACGTGAGAACAATCGCAAGCAGTAGGTTCTTCATTTGTCCTTTCGAACGCGTCGCATTGTAGCCCGTAACGCAAAAGACCCCGGTGCGGACCGGGGTCTGGCTGAGATTTAGAATGGCTCGTCGACTATCGCCGGCGGCGCCTGGTTCCCGTTTTTGCAGGGGCGGCCGTCTTTACGCCTGGAATCGTCGGATCCTTGAACGTCAGCATGTACGGATCCTTTACGTAGCTGTCGGCTACACCTGAGAACTGCACGGGCTGCCCTACTTTGATCTTGTCCAACGCCTCGGTCGGAAGCGGCTGTGAGAAAACAAGTGTGGCGTCAGGCTTCGTCGGGTCTTCAACACCCACGACAACCTTTGTTGGATGGTCCGGAGGGTCGAGTGAAATGACGGTTCCGCTGAATGCTGTTACGTTGTCGGCGCCGCCCGGAATCTCCGCATCCTTGATGTCGCTATTGAAGAATGCATCGCCCTTATCCTGTAAGCTCTGTTTCACCGCATACCAGATCTTAAACGCGGGATCCGATTGGATACGTTGATTGAGGACGTCAGCTTGTTTGTTGGCGATATCGGAAGCGCTGGTGATTGTGAACCCGGGCGGGGGTGACGCGTTGTCCTTGGCCTGCGCCAGAACCTGATCCGCGCCGTCCGGACCGCCGTGATACCCGTTATATGCGTTCTTGAAAAAATCCATCAATTTCTGTCGGTCGGGAGCGGGTACCGCGCCTGGACCGTCGTATTGGGCGGCGTGAGCGTACTCGAACAGGGCCTCAGGCACTTTCTTGTCGTCGTAGAGGAGCTTGGCGTACGCGGCTGTGATTGCCCCTTGACCCGGATTTGCTGCCAGGCTCGCTTTGTACTCGTTTTCAGCCGTTGCGGCATCCTTCTTGGCATTGGCATCGTAAGCCAGGCCGTTGTGAGCAAGCGCAAGTACGGCATTCTTGGCCTTCGTCCAATCGGCATCGCTCATATTGGCGGGCTTTTTCGAAGCAGGAAAGGCCGCATCGGCATTGTCGAGAACTCCGTGCGCCGCCGCATCGATCTCGTTTTCAAGGTCCGGTGATGGATTCGCCCCCCCAACTGCCGGTCCCCACAGCGTTACATAGTAGTTGGCCGTAAAGTTCTTCGGGTCCGCTTTCAACAGCTGCTCGGCCTTGTCAATCAATGGCTGCCGCTGGCTGGGATCGCTTTGTGCGAGCTGGCCCAAGGTCGCTACGAAATACTGTAGCCGCTCCTGCTGAAAATCCGTCTGTGGATATTTATCCTGCCAGGTATTTAGCAGTTGCAGCCGCGCTTTCGGATCTTGCGTCTGCGTCACTTGTGAGTACAGGTCGTACTCACCGCGATCCTTATAATTCTTCTGTCCTGGGGCTGCGCCCTGTCCCTGGGCTTGACCCTGCTGCGCGTTGGCGGCTTGCGCCGTGGCGATAGAAGAACCGGCTAAACCGGTCAATGCCAAAGCGAGGGCGCTGGTCGCCACGACTGGCCTGCGCGCTCGGAAAAAACAAAACTCCACGACAACCTCCCTGACAGGAATTCTACGTCTCTCGTTCGGAGTGCGAATTCTCTGCAGCCGGATAACGCCTGCAGGATATCGCCTCGAACAATGCTAATGAATAACACATTGAACGTGCAAAGCGGAGTATAACGGACCAGATCCGCGCTGGCAACCTTATCTATCACATTAGATGCGCCGCGCCGTAAGTTGTTCCTGCAACGCCGCAGGCCATAGTCAGCCCGCGTGCTATCATCCACCTTCTCATGCGTGTCGCGGACCTTGTGGTCATTGCGGGATATCTCATCTTTATCACTTGGTTCGGGGCACAGTTTCGAGAGAAGCAACGCTCGTTGCGCGACTATTTTCTTGGCGGACGCGGGGCTCCGTGGTGGGCCATCGCCTTCTCTATCGTCTCCGCCGAAACTAGTACTCTCACAGTAATCGGCACCCCTGCCATTGCGTTCGCTGGCGACTTTACCTTTCTGCAGCTCATTCTCGGATATCTGCTGGGGCGGATTGTCATCTCAGTTCTGTTTCTTCCGCAGTATTTCCGCGGTCAGATGTTCACCGCCTACGAGCTGATGCAACGCCGGTTCGGCCCGCACGTGCGCCGGTTCACTGCAGGAACATTCTTGCTGCTCCGGGCACTGGCCGAGGGCGTACGGGTCTTCGCCGTCTCGAATGTCATTTACGTGGTGCTCCACACAGGTGATTTATTGTCCATTGCCCTGATTGTCTGCCTCACGCTGTTCTACACCTTCGAGGGCGGAATGACTGCTGTGATCTGGACCGATGTCGTTCAGATGATTCTCTACATATCCGGGGCCATGATCAGCTTCTTCCTCATGCCGCACCTGATTCCCGGCGGCTGGACGCATGTGCTGGCCATCGCACACGCCGCGCACAAATTCAACATGTTTGACTTCCGTTTTTCCTTTACGCCCGCCTTCTTCCACACCACCTATTCCTTTTGGGCCGGACTGATCGGCGGCTGTTTTCTGGTAACCGCAAGTCACGGGACCGAGCAGTTGATGGTACAGCGACTGCTGGCTGCCAGGAACGAACGCGAGAGCAGATTGGCGCTCCTGTCAAGCTGGGTCGTCATTTTCTTTCAGTTTGCTCTCTTTCTCACTATCGGTGTTCTGCTGTTCGTCTACTATCGCGACAACGGCCGCGCCGCTCCCTCCGTACCCGATCGCATGTATCTCGAATTCGTGTGGAATCATCTGCCGCCGGGAGTGGCCGGCCTGATCATGGCCGCTATCCTGGCGGCAGCCATGTCGAATCTCAGTGCCGCGTTGAATGCACTTGCGTCAACCACTGTGATGGATTTCCTGCGCCCCCTGCGCCCGCATCATTCTGAAGCATTCTACCTGCGGTTCTCGCGCTATTCCACGGTGCTTTGGGGCATCATCTTATTCGGTGTCGGACTGCTCGCACGACACTGGGGACGCGTCCTCGAGGCCGGTCTCTCCATCGCATCCGTAATCTACGGAGCACTGCTTGGAGTGTTTTTGCTGGGCATACTGACAAAACGTCCTGGCGAACGGTCCGCGATCACCGGCATGATCGCGGGATTTGCGGCTACGTTTCTCTTGCGAACCCAAGTCGCTTATACCTGGTATGTGCTCATCGGCTCAGTTGTGACCTTCGCGGTGGGTTATTTGGCCAGCTTCCTGTTTCATGATCGCCGGGCGTTTGCTGGAGCTATCGCTCAGTGAGCGTACAAACCCGTCAACCCGGGCTGGTTCGCGCCCTCGGATTGTGGAGCGCTGTCTCGATCGTTGTCGGCACTGTGATCGGCAGTGGCGTGTTCCTGGTGCCGTCCAAAATGATCCGCGATGTCGGCTCCGTACACATGCTGTTCGTTGTCTGGATCGTCGCCGGACTGCTGAGCCTTTTTGGCGCGCTCACTTATGCCGAGCTCGCCGCCGCCATGCCCGAAGCCGGTGGAGAGTACGTTTATCTGAGTGCCGCTTATGGCCCGTTCTGGGGTTATCTTTATGGCTGGACGCAATTCTGGGTTGCAAAGAGCGGCTCTATTGCCACTCTAGCCGCCGGATTTTATACTTATCTGACCCTGTTTTATCCCGCCCTCGGCAAACCTCTTTTTGTCTTGCCCCTGCATATCGGACCGGGTGGAAGCCTGCTCGAAATCCATTACGGCCAGCTTGTCGCCATCGCCCTCATTCTCGTGCTCGCCTGCGTCAACTATCTCGGCGTGCGCTCCGGCGGCGGAGTGCAAGTGGTGGTGACGGCCGTGAAAGTAGCCCTGATCGCGGCAGTGATCGTTGCCGGACTGGTGAGCCGCGGAAATTTCGCGCACTTTTCGCAAGCCATTCCCAGCACCGGCGGCGTAGCTGGATTTTTCGCTGCCATGGTCAGTGCGCTATGGGCTTACGATGGCTGGAACAATGTCAGTATGGTGTCCTCGGAAATCCGCAATCCGCAGCGGAACCTTCCCCGAGCTCTGATTTTCGGCACCGCCGCAGTAATTCTGATCTACCTTCTGATCAATATTGCGTATTTTTTTGTACTCACACCCGGTCAGGTCGCGTTAAGTTCCCGAGTAGCCGCGGATATGATGGCGGCGATCGGCGGGAGCACGGCGGCAAAAGCAGTCTCGATTGCGGCACTGATCTCTATCCTCGCTGCTCTCAATGGCTCGATTCTTTCCGGTTCCCGGATTCCTTACGCCATGGCCCGCGATGGCCTGTTCTTCCGTACTGCCGCAATTGTCCATCCGTCCCATCGCACGCCCGGACACTCCATTTTCCTGCTCAGCATCTGGTCCTGCGTGGTTATCCTGAGCGGCTGGTATGACGATCTTTATAACTTCGTTATTTTCGGGAGCTGGATATTGTATTTATTGACCGCAATTTCTCTCTTCGTGTTGCGACGAAAAAGACCGGATCTTGCGCGCCCGTACCGGGTAATTGGATACCCTATCGTGCCAGTACTATTTATCGCCGTCGCCATAGCCCTACTCTTTAGTACGTTTCAGACGCGTCCGCGCGAATCGTTGATGGGATTGGGGCTGATGGCTCTGGGTTTCCCGTTTTACGTTTACTGGAAAAAACGATTGCGGTTTGAAAGTCCAGCTAATTACTCTGATTAGGCTTTGAATTCCATGGTACTACTAGGACTGGTAGTCACGACTTATGTTGAATCTCCCACTAAAGAGGCTTTAAACTTCTTCTGAATCACTCGCGTCACACAATTGCATCGCGCAAGTGAAATTCCAACTTCGACCATCGCAGTAATGGATGGCGGGAGGACCACATTTTGGACGTCGACAAAATGCTCGCCGAGCTCAGACTCGAGCGTGAGCAGATAGAAGAGGCAATTTTGACTTTGGAGCGGCTTGCTCGCGGGCGTGGTCGTCGGCGCGGCCGCCCACCAGCTTGGCTGAAAGAGGCGACTGCGGCGGTTTCCGGAAATGGTGACGAGGACGGTTCAGCTGTTTCAGCCGAACCGAAGCGTCGCGGCCGTCCACCGGGAAGCAAGTCCAAGCAGCCGGCTGCCGCCGCTGCCGAAGCCTGATTCCAATCACCCTGCTGAGCCGCGACACAGGAAGTGACCTCTCGGGTGGCGCACCGCCTTTAATACAACAGGTACGGCTTTCTGCGTTCGTCGAAGGCCGCCGCCTGTTGCTGGGCTTTGATCCAGATGGTGCTCACATCGTGCCCGGCCTGGAGATTATCTACTAGCTCGTAGCTACCAATTAAATTGCGGCATTTAGCTAAATCGAGATGCCCGGGAAAGAGCGCCTCCAAACCCGCGGCGATCTCGAAGCCGAGGCGAGTGCTGTCGAAGGCCTCCCGGTCGGTGATGACAAACCGAATTCCCGGAATATCTTTACCAGCAAGATTCGATGAAGTTGGCCGAAATCGCGTGGGATAAACTCGAACGCCCGGTATAAACCGGGCATTCAAGTACTCGGCCAAAACGCCAGCGTCGATCCAATCCGCCCCAATCTGCTCAAACGGGGCGTCGGTCCCGCGTCCCACCGAATAGTTTGTGTTCGCCTCCAGCATCGCCAGGCCGGGATAAAGTAACGCCGCATTCAAGCTTCGAATATTGGGCGAAGGATTTACCCAGACCAGGCTTCCGGAATCGAACCAATCACCCCGCTGCCAATTGCTCATCTGAATGACATGCAGGTCGGCGCGCCAATGCTGCTCCTGATTGGCCATCGTCGCCAACTCACCGAAGGTCATGCCGTGACGTAGCGGGATATCGTAGCAGCCCACGAAGGATTCAAGATCTTTATCCAAAGTGGGTCCTTCTACATGCACTCCGGTTATGGGATTGGGACGGTCGAGCAGGAAAAAAGGTTTGTGCGCTTTAGCTGATTCTTCGAGCGCGTACAGCATGGTGCACGAATAGGTGTAGAAGCGGGCGCCAACGTCCTGGATATCGAATGCAATTGCGTCAAAGCCGGCCATCTGAGCTGCCGTCATGCGGCGCTGGCCGGTCTGGTACAGGCTGATTACAGGCAAGCCCGTTTTCTCGTCGCGGCCATTGCTTACGTCGCTGTCCTCAGTCCCGGAAATTCCGTGCTCCGGCGAAAACAATCCCTTGACGTCCACTCCGGCTGCCAGCATCGCATCGACATTACGATGGCCGTAGCGATCGATTCCGGTCTGGTTCGTAATCAGGGCGATCCGTTTGCCGCTCAGCGGGGCGAAGTTCTGATTCTCGAGCACGTCCAGCCCGGTGAGCGTGGCGACATCGCGGTTCACAACCCGATGAACACCCGCGCCTTCGATCGTATCCCGGTAGCCGGTGAGCGAAACGGTACCGGGCGCGGTAATTCCGAACGATGCAGCTACTGCAGTAGCGATCCTGCTGCGTAGCGACGTGAGCGAATGGCCGTGCTTGGGATGAACAGCATTGGTCAGCAGAATGACAAATGAGTTCGTCGTTGGATCCATCCACAGCGAGGTCCCTGTAAAGCCGGTGTGGCCGAAAGAACCGATCGGATACAATTCGCCGCGATTGCTGGAAAAGGGGGAATCTACGTCCCAGCCCAAGCCCCTGATTATCGGCTGATCGGCCGGGCTTGCCGGTTCAATAAACTTCTGCACGGTCATGGGCTGGAACAGCCGCACGCCTTGACGCTGTCCTAACCCGAGCATCATCTCGGCAAATTTGGACAGGTCGTCCGCCGTCGTAAAAACGCCCGCGTGGCCGGCAACTCCACCCATATAGCGCGCAGTCGGGTCGTGTACGACGCCGCGGAATGGTTGGCCTGTGTCTTCGTCGATCTCCGTCGGCGCGATCCGCTGCCGCAGCGCTGGCGCAGGTAAGAACGCGGTTTCGTTCATCCCCAGAGGGGCAAAGATCTGGTTGTGCGCAAATTCCGCCAGGCTCTGATTCGAGAGCCGGCGGACAATCTCGCCCATCAGGATGAAATTGATGTCGCTGTAAATAAAGCGCGAGCCCGGCGCGGCGACGGGTTTGGTGTAGAGTGCGCGATCGATACCGCTCTGATAGCCGGACCAGCGCGGGACAAGCTCCAGATCCGGGGGCATGCCGGAAAAGTGCGTCATCAAAAGGCGAACTGTGATGTCACTCTTTCCGCCCTGGAAGGTAGGCAGATATTTCGTTACCGGGTCGTCAAGCCGCAGCTTTCCCTGTTCGAATAGCTTCATTGCGCACGGCGTCGTGGCGATCACTTTCGTCAACGAAGCCGCGTCGAAGATCGTGTCCACCGTCATTGGCTCGCGGCTCGGAACCAGCGAACGCAGCCCGTAGGCCTTTTTATAAATCACCTCGCCGCGGTGACCTACGGCAAGCACCGCGCCCGGGATGAGGCCGGTCGCGACCGCCTCCTGGATCTGCGCGTCGACCTGAGGAAACTCGCGCGGCTCGTTCCGCTGCGCAAGAATGTGGGTTCCCAGGAGGGCAGCCGCAATTAGCAGTCGCTTCATTTCAGACACTTCACACAAGTCTTCCAGCGATTTCCTCGAGCAGACGCGCTAATGCGAAATCCTTCTCGGTGATACCCCCGGCGTCGTGCGTCGTTAGATCGACCGCCACACGGTTGTATACGTTCGACCATTCGGGATGATGGTTGATCTTATCGATCCGAATTGCCGCGATAGCCATGAACCCGAAGGCGTGAGCAAAATCGGAAAACTTGTAATCGCGATGGAGTTTGCCTGCTTGCAGGGTCCAGGTTGGAAGTTGCTTGAGCGCCGATTGCAAATCTGCATCGGAAAGCTTCTGCGCTGCCATGTCCGCCATTGTAGTTGTGTGCCTCTGACCGCTTGCGGCAGAAGCTCCGAAATAGCAATGCACACGTGTGCAGAAATCAGGCATAATAGTGTTCGGAGCTCCTCCGAAATGTCCACAACTCTCTCCAACGCGCCCCTGAAGCAACTCGATGAATGGGACGATTTTGTAGCAGACCGCTACAAGCCCGGGAAATCCGAAGACGAATTCCGCAATTACGCAAAGGATGCCAATCCTACCGTCACTGAGTTCTATCGCCAGAACCATGCTCATCAGACCCTTGATTTCGTGTTGGCGAAGAAAGCCCAGTACGGCGGTCTCACGCGTGGGAAGAAGAGCATTTGGGAGATGGCCGAGTACCTGAACACGCTGGTGGACGACAGCGATCCCGATACCGATCTCACGCAAATTGAGCATCTTTTGCAAACTGCCGAAGCGATTCGCAAGGACGGCTATCCCCGCTGGTTCGTCCTCGCAGGACTCGTGCACGACCTGGGAAAGGTTCTTTGCCTATACGGAGAACCACAATGGGCGGTCGTGGGGGATACGTTCCCGGTCGGCTGCGCCTATTCCGACCAGATCGTTTTTCCTGAGTTCTTCGACGCGAATCCCGATTCCCGTGTGCCCGAGTATCAAACCAAATACGGGATCTACGCGCCCAACTGCGGGTTGGACAAAGTTCATTTGTCCTGGGGTCACGACGAATACATCTATCTCGCTACGCGCAACTATCTGCCGGAAGAAGCTCAGTACATGCTGCGCTATCATTCCTTCTACCCGGCGCATAAGCACGGCGCATACCGTCACCTGATGACCGGTCAGGACGAAAAGATGTTCGAGTGGGTTCGCAAGTTCAATCCGTACGATTTGTACTCGAAGGGCCGCGAGCGGCCAAATGTGTTCGAAATCATGCCCTACTACCAGGATCTGGTTGCCGAGTTTTTCCCGTCTGAAATCGCCTGGTAATTCATCGCCTCGGCGCCGCCGTTGAGCCGCGTACCACCAGCTCGCCCTTGACCAAAGTGTGCTGCGTTTCGCTCTCGCCTTTTACGAGCCGAATGAGCAGCGCCGTGGCGCGCTCGCCAAGCTCGCGTTTTGGCTGCCGGACGGTCGTCAGCGGCGGATCGAGAAACGCAGTAAAAAACAGATCGTCAAAGCCCATGATCGACAGATCACGAGGGATTTTAAGCCTTGCTCGCCGCGCCTCCTCGAGAACCCCTAACGCCGACATGTCGTTATAACAAAAAATCGCTGTGGGCCGCTCGGGCAGGGCAAACAATTCCGCAGCAGCGCGGATCGCGCCCTCGGGTTTTCCGTCCCCCCGGCGGACGAGTTCCCGCCGCACCGGTATACGCTCGCGCTTCAGTGCTTTAACATAACCTTCATACCGCTCGGTATCCGATTGCAATCCGCTGCGATCGCCGATATACGCGATTCGCCGGTGTCCCAGCTCGACCAAGTGCCGTGTTGCTTTCAGCGCTCCGTCGGCATTATCGATGCTGACCGAGTGAATAAAGGTACCGGGGTGCTGGTTGTTCAAGAGCACGATGGGAATTTTGAGCTCGGACAGACTTGTCACGTACAGGGAACCGACTCGTGAAGACGCGATCAGAATGCCATCGACGCGCCGTTCCTGAAAAGAGCGCACAACCGCCATTTCGCGGTCCGGATCGGTTTGCGAGGTGGCCAGAATTACTGAATACCCGTCCCGGTTGGCAACACCCTCGATGCCGGCCACCACTTCTCCATTGAACGGGTCGGCGATGCTGGTGACCACCACGCCTATGGCTTCAGTCCTGCGCGTGACCAGGCTCCGCGCAATCGCGCTCGCCGAGTAGCCGTGCTCACTCGCAATGCGCTGGATGCGCTCTCGCGTAGGCGGCGGAATCAGAGGACTGTTTCGTAGCGCTCGCGACACGGTGGAGTGCGAAACTCCTGCGAGCTTCGCGATGTCTTTAATGGAAACTGGCATCGCTCTGGATTGAGAACATTTCCGATAACGAGTTGGCGCGGGCTTTCAGCCTGGCCGCGCCGGAATTCAAGCGGCATTCGGCTCGTGACGTCGGCCCGCGCCTAACCAAGACGTAGTTTAAGAAATAGCAGGAATCGGTTGAATTGTTGCCAAGTTAATCGGCTGGCCCGCTGCCGAGCTCGCGGCCGCGAGCGCATCCTGCGTGGTTTTGATCACGATGGCTGCCAGCGTGGAGTAAGGCTCGGTGCCGGGAACAGCCTGGGCGATGGTTGCGGCGATCTCGAGCTCGCTCAAAAGGTCGGAAATGGTCATGCGCGGAGCGGCCGCAGCGCGCAGGTGGTTCGCCCGGTTTCGGACCTGCAGCACCACCGCCGGTTCCACATGGAGCGCGGATTGGAACGAATTCTCGAGCGAGACAATGCTAACCGTCAGATTGCTGATTGCTAGTGCCGTCTCGGTCTGGCTCTTGGGTGCGATCCGGAATAGAGAATAAGCGTTGTACGCCATCGAGTAAGCCGCAGCCGCCTGGTTGAATTCAGCAACGTACTGCGGATAGCTGGTCGACACCGTGGTGCGCAGCGAAGCGAGCGCTGCGTGAGCGAGCGTCAATGAGTCATATGAAGCGCCGTCAAAGGTGTTGATCTGGTTGGGATGATTCGGCTGTGTGTTGCAGCCGGTCCATAGAGTGGTGGCAGCGCCCAGGAGGACCACCGCCGCGAGTTTGAGTTTAAGCATAGCTTCCGCTCAGTACGATAGGAGACGGCGTGCTGCAGCCGTCGTTAAAAGCGGTGTAAGCCTCTGAAAAGCGTTAAGGAAACGCTGATAGCAAAAAGTTGTGACCGCTTCATTGGATGGGCTCTTTTGCGACGGCGCGAATCGTCGGCCAGCGGTCGATCCTGTGTCGCCGGACTGTTTTCGTGTCGCGGGGACGCATGCGCCGACACTCATCCCCGTGCGGTTCGTGCCGGCAATCGGGGCGGAGATTTCCCGCTCATCTTCACTTTCGAGCTGTTCAGGGCGGGTCGTTCTGTAGTCTTCGGCTGGCTGAGAAGGCGCGGCGTCATCGATTACGGAACGAACCCGAGCCGCGTTGGATTCCGTAGCCTGCTTTTGCGATTCGAAGCCGTGACGGAAGTGTTCTGCGAGAAGATGGCCTTGCCTTCAGGCGTTGTGGGGCCGGTGGAGAGTTGCGCATTGGCCTGGTTGGCGGCGAGGCGGGCGGGCGTGAGTTCTATTGGCGCAGTCGGCGTTTCGCAGACGACAAGATCGTCTGCGCCACCGTTTAGGTGTACGAGATTGCCGAGCGCGGCCTGCTGTTTGCGGGCAAGTTTGTTGGTTTTGCGCTCGGCGGCGCGACGAAGTTGACGAGCTGTCATACTTTTAAGCGCGCACAACGGGCAGCAATGCGCCGTATGCGCTTGTTTACGATTGGCGATGCAGCGATCTATCCCGTCCCCAAGTACCCCGCACTGGACTACCCCTCAGAAAATCAGAGGAGGTATTTAAACCACCTACGCCGTGAGTAAGAATCCTTAGCCGGGAACTCGATTCACTGAAAACATTGGGGGCGGAATTGTTTCGACGCCGCGCCACAGAAGCGCCGATGCTGCGATAGGCGCGCAGGATTCCATCTTGCCCCACAGGGAGAAATGTCCAAGCGTCAGATGGAAAGCGCGAGACCCACGCGTGCCTTCGCATGCAACAGGAATTCTTTGTTGCCTTCGGCACCCAGAATCGGGCTGTCCACAATCGAGGTCACAAACCGTCGATCTGCCAATGCGGCCGCTACCTTGTCGCAGGCACCCTGGTGAGCCGCGGCATCACGCACGATGCCGCCCGGACCTACGCATTCGCGTCCGGCCTCGAACTGTGGCTTCACGAGGACGATCCAATCACCGTCTGGTTTAAGCAGCGGCACCAGTGCGGGAATGAGAAGCGTTACGGAAATAAAGCTGACATCACAGACAATAACGTCTACGAGGTCTCCGATCGCGGAAAACTCGAGATAACGTGCATTCATCCGCTCATGCAGCACGACTCGAGAGTCCGTGCGCAGCTTCCAATCGATCTGGCCCGCGCCGGTATCGACGGCGTGAACCTTGGCGGCGCCATGCTGAAGCAGGCAATCGGTGAAGCCGCCGGTGGATGCGCCGATGTCGAGACAGGTTTTGCCTTCGACAGAGATATTGAAATCCCGCAAAGCGGCTTCGAGTTTGAGACCGCCACGGCTCACGTAGCGGAGGGGTTGCTTGACTTCGATGCGCGAGTCAGCGCTCACTGCGCTGCCGGGCTTGCCGGCACGCTGGCCATCCACAAAGACCTTACCGCCGAGAATCAGCGCCTGCGCTCTTTCACGCGATTCGACCAGTTGACGCGCAACCAGCTCTGTATCGAGCCGTCGCCTGCTGTGCACCGACGTCACGCTCTCCGATGCACAATGAAGTCGGCGATCTGATGTAAGCGGCTGGCGCGATCGTCACAGATGCGCAGGGCGGCGTGAGCTTGCAGCCGCTCATCTTCCGCCATCCGCCGGGACCGCTCGACACCATAGACAGCCGGGAACGTGACTTTGTGCTGAGCCTGATCTTTACCGGCGGTTTTGCCAAGCGAAGCAGAAGACGCTTCCACGTCGAGCACATCGTCGACGATCTGGAAAGCAAGCCCGATGTGCTCGCCAAACTCGGAAAGAGCCTTCAATTCTTGTTCGTCAGCGCCGGCGTAGATTGCTCCCATACGTACGCTCGCACGCAGCAGCGCGCCTGTTTTTGCGCGATGTATGGATTCGAGCAGCAGCGGTGTGGCAGGCTTGCGCTCGCCTTCGAGATCGTAAACCTGACCGCCAATCATGCCGCCGACAGTGCCTGCCGCACGTGCGAGCTCCTCAACCAACCGCAGCTTGATTCCGGCATCCAGGCCCTCGAGCCGGCTCAGCACCTCGAAAGCAAGCGTGAGCAGGGCATCGCCCGCCAGAATAGCGATGGCTTCTCCAAAGACCTTGTGATTGGTGGGACGGCCACGGCGAAGATCGTCGTTATCAAGCGCCGGCAGATCGTCATGAATCAGGGAATAGGTGTGAATAAGCTCGAGCGGAACGGCTGCATTTTCAACTCCAGCAGGCGCATCGCACACCGCGCGCGCAGCCGCGATAGCAAGAATCGGGCGGATTCGTTTCCCGCCGGCGAACAAACTGTAGCGCATTGCGCGATGTATAGAAACCGGCTCCGTCGTGTCCGGCGGCAGCCAATGATCGAGCACCTGATCTATGCATCTGACCTGCGCGGCCAAGTATGCGGTTATATCCGTTTGCCCTGCGTTTCTCATCTGCCGGTCTTCTCAGGGTCAAACGGTATAGGTACTGTTTCGGCGCCTCGTTTTGTCAGCAGCTCGACTCGTGTTTCGGCTTCTTCAAGCTGCCGCCTGCACTCGGCGCTCAAGCGCATACCTTTTTCGAACAGGGCCAGGCTCTGCTCTAAAGGTAAGTCGCCCTTTTCCAGCTCTTTCACGAGACGCTCGATCTCTTCGAGCCCGGTCTCGAAGTTCAGCGCGTTTCTTTCCTCCGGCATCGACTTATTTTAACGGTCGCTGCAGGCGGTTCCGGCGGATTGCTCGGGGTACTCCAGTAGTCTAGAAGCAGCGGCTTCCCGCAATCCTTGATGGTCCGGCTCTTTCTTGGCGCAGCGCTGGCTGTTGTTGCCTCTGTCCTGCTTATTGCGGCGCGCCACGCCGCCAGCGATGATCCTATTTTCGGACATATCGATGCGATCGTCAGGACATTGTCCGGGATCTCGGGATTGTCGGAGAAGCACCCGGTTCCCTATGGACGAATGAATAAACCGCAGTTGCGGAAGTTTCTCACGAAGCGCATCAAACGCACCTTGCGCCCGGAAGAGATTCGTGCCGATGAGATCGCGCTGAAAATGTTCGGTCTCGTGCCGCAAGACTTCGATCTGAAGAAATCAACTATCGATCTGCTGACCGAACAGGCCGCGGCATTCTACGACTATGACGAGAAGAAGCTTTTCCTATTGGAGGATTCGTCTGTAACAGCGGAGATCACGACCCTGGCACACGAGTTGGCGCACGCTCTTGCCGACCAGCACTTCGACCTGGAAAAATACATGGACGATACTGCTGCCGACGATGATGAGAACCTGGCACGCACAGCTGTCGTGGAAGGGCAGGCGTCGTGGCTGATGCTCGCATACGACCTTCAGGAGGCGGGGCAACCGCCTGTTCCCACACCCGAACTGCTGAGCACCGTAGTTGATTCCAGCGAAGGCACGATGACGGACTATCCCGTCCTAAAGGGGTCGCCGTTATATATCCGCGAATCACTGCTCTTCCCGTATACGGGCGGCACTGCGTTTTTCGATGCGGTTTACAAGAAGGAAGGCAAAGAGGCGTTTACCTCCGTGTTTACGGACGCTCCTTCGGATTCGGCTCAGATTCTGCATCCGGACCGCTATTTTGCGCACGTGAAGGAGACAAAACCGGACTTGCCGAAGCTCGGAGCCGAAAGCCCGAAACTGGAAATGAGCGAAGGGACGATGGGCGAGTTCGATCATCAGGTCCTGTTATGGCAGTACATCAACGAGCGGGATGCAAGGGCCGTAGCAGCCCATTTGCGCGGCGGGAGGTTCAAAATCGTGGCTACCGGGAAGGAGCACAGGCCGGTACTGATGTATGCCTCCGAATGGGATTCGCACGAGAACGCCGCCACATTTTTTTTCGATTATCGAAAGGTGCTCAGAGCGAAATGGAGGCATTGCGAAATGGTCACCTTGAGCGAGAGCATGACGGCGGGCGAGGGAGATACGGGCTATTTCATTGCCACTTTGGCCGGAGACACGGTCACGAGCGTGGAAGGGATCGGAGATCCGGACACCTGGAACCGGATGAAAGGGGCATCCCGAATTGGCGTTGCATTGAAGCTGCCATTCGCGATGCGTAACCAGCCACGCTACGCGGCGCGGGCGAAACGGGTGCCGTCTACGTTAAGATAAAATTGGAGTCCAATAGCTTGAAGAAATCCCTGCTGGCGGCAGGCACCCTAGCCGCGATCGTAGCAGTGCCGTTGTTCGCCCAATTGAGCACGCCTCGCAAGGCGCCTGAGCTTGCCTTCACCATTCCTGGCGAGGGAGAACGTCTGCTGAGCGGCTATAAGGGCAAGGTGATTGCCCTCGAGTTCATTCTGACCACTTGCCCGCATTGTCAGGCTGCTTCGCACGTACTTTCGAAATTTCAGCAGGAGTTCGAAAGCCGAGGCTTCCAGGCACTGGACGTTGCCATTAACGGTCTGGACGAAGGGCGGACCCCTGAGCAGGCAAACCAGTTGGTGACGACATTCGCGCAGCAATTTCAGGTGGCGTTTCCGGTAGGCTGGATTCCCCGCGACGCCATGCTGCAGTTCGTCGGGTTTAGCATGGCTGAGCGCTGGGTGGTGCCGCAGTTGCTCATTATCGATCGCAAGGGCGTGATCCGATACGCGACGCCCCCGACCGGAGATGCCAATTATGAAGCGATGGTGAAGGAAGAAGCTGTCCGGCAGCACATCGAGGAGCTGCTAAACGAAAGGGCAGTAGCTGTTCACCACACAGCGGCCGTGAAGAAGAAGACGAGTTAAGTTTCGCTGTCACATGCGCCCGTAGCTCAGCCTGGATAGAGCGTTTGCCTCCGGAGCAAAAGGTCGTAGGTTCGAATCCTACCGGGCGTACCAACCCTCGAATAGAATCAATTAGTTGCAAGTGGCTCCGAAGTGCAGTGAGCCGCCGGAATCGTTGCTTTGACCCTCTTTTTTAAGAATTTTGGCAACCAATTGGCAACCGCGCCGTAATCCGGCCAAACGTTCCGCCCATTTCTCCTGGGCAGGATTGGCGGACGAATTGGGCGTCGAAGTAGACCCTCGGCGACTTGCTTTTGAGATTACGAGGTCGTCTCAGCGG
This sequence comes from uncultured Acidobacteriaceae bacterium, assembly GCA_963842195.1. Classification (GTDB taxonomy): domain Bacteria; phylum Acidobacteriota; class Terriglobia; order Bryobacterales; family Bryobacteraceae; genus Bog-105. Next base: position 42,623 of record CAWJFN010000007.1, on the reverse strand, counting down.
TTTGGCCCTCGTGCATAGCAGAGATGAGTTGCGCGACGTCGGAGTACGGCCGCTAAATCGCATCGCCACGAGCTTCTAAGGGCACGTTTCAATATCAGCAGACAGGAGAGCGTTTTTCTGGGGAGTCCCCATAGCCCTGCGGGCCACCAAAGGGCAGCGCTAGTCAGGTTGCGCTACCGCCTATTTTCAGTCCGGCGGGAGAGCTCGTCGGCGTGATACTGAAATTGACGGCCCTAGCGTTCACCGTCAGAGATTATTCATGATAGAAGCCATGAGCAGGGAACCACAACACTGTGTTGTCTGTCATCAGCCGCTACCGCGAAACTCGAAGGTGACACTCGTTTCTGTTCCGCGCGAGGAAGCCGAGCAGAACGGGTGGACCGCTCACGAGAACTCCGATGGCACCGTGATTGTAGATATGTGTCTGCAGTGTCAGATCGACCGGTCAAAGACCCGTACCCAACGAGAGCTAAACCTTTCCCTAATGCGCGGGTACGGGTACAAATCACTCGAAAAGAGCTGATTGTTCGTGTGAATCGTCTGGGTCGCAGAAATTGCTGAGGCCCACACCAATCAAACGAAAATACTGCTTGCGATCGAGACCTACCCGCTCCCGAAGTGATAGCGCAATGTTGGTGACTGCCTCGCATGAAGCCGGTGGCGAGCACGGTGTACAGCTCCGGGTGAGAATGCTGAAGTCGCTGGTCTTCAGCTTGAGAACAACCGTGCGGGCAATCCGCGACTCCCTCCGGGAAGCCGCCCAAACCTGTTCCGCCAGGCGGCGTATCATTGGTTCCGTTTCCGCCAAGAGGACATCGTTCTCAAACGTGTCTTCGGCAGATATGGATTTGGTGGGCCGATTGGGAACGACTTCACTATGATCAATGCCGCGAGCCAGCTCGAAGAGACGCATCCCGTATCGGCCGAAGTGCGCTTCGAGTGTCGCTACGTCCAAACCTCGCAGATGCCCCACAGTCTGAATATCAAGCTGCTCCAGTTTCTTTTCCGTGACTTTGCCGACCCCAGGCAGGCGTGAAACCGGCAACGGCGACAAGAATACATCCACATCGTCAGGCTGAATGATAAAGAGACCGTCCGGTTTACGCCAATCAGATGCGATCTTCGCCAAGAACTTGTTTGGCGCGACGCCGGCTGAAGCCGTCAACTGCAGCTCCTGACGAATCTGCTCGCGAATGGCCCGCGCTAGACGCGTAGCGGTCGGCAGCCCGGTCTTGTTCTCAGTGACGTCGAGGTACGCTTCGTCAAGCGATAGCGGCTCGATCAAATCTGTGTGCCGCCGAAAGATCTCGTGTGCCATGCGCGAGACGGCCCGATATCGCGAAAAATCCGGCGCCACGAAGACGGCATCGGGGCACAGGCGTTCAGCACGAATTGCGGGCATGGCTGAGCGTACCCCGAACCGCCTGGCTTCATATGATGCGGCGCAAACCACAGAACGCTTGCCGCGCCAGGCCACAATGACGGGCTTACCGCGCAGCGGCGGGTCATCGCGCTGTTCCACGGACGCATAAAACGCGTCCATGTCGATGTGCACGATTTTGCGCACGCTCATTTGCATAGTATGCCTGTTTGCATCGCAACTGCGATGCAAGTCTGCCTAGATGCGTTGTGCTGGGTAAAAATAGTGCTATGCGGAAGAGGATAGTGGGGGCGGGCCCTGACCCGCAACGTGGCGAATCGGACCAAGGCTGGCTTGATCTTGATCAAATCGCCACGGTAGAAGTGACGTCAGAAGATCCCAGCTTTCCCATTGAATCTGCGTTCGGTCCAAACCGCGGGCCTGGCTGGCGAGCTTCTCAGAAAGGTGAACAGCAGATCCGGATTATCTTTGATGAACCTATATCGCTGCATCGCATTCAACTTAGGTTCCATGAAACGGAGTCGGAGCGAACGCAGGAGTTCACACTTCGATGGTCGTCTGCAGCGGGTGCGCCGCCGAAAGAAATTGTACGCCAACAATGGAATTTTAGCCCTGCTGGCTCGACAACGGAAGTTGAAGATTATTCGATCGACTTGAACGCTGTGTCTATGCTAGAACTCGCGATTCAACCCGACCTTGGCCGAGGTGCAGCAATCGCGAGTCTCGTAACCTGCCGTCTGGGTTGATCGCGCCCACGGCAACAGTTTTTATTTAAGAGTCGGATCCGCACGAGGGCCAGCGAACGTCGCAGAGTTCCGCCATCATCGCGTATCTCGATAGGCACCCTGAAGTTGTTAGTCTTCAGGCCGGTAATCCGGTTGGCGCATCGATCTCGACTCGAAGATGTGGTGACTGCATGATTTAGGGCGCAGCTTGTCCAAGGCTCGGAAGTTAGCGGCTCGACGGCGGAAGAGGCTGGACGCGGGCTTGTGGTATAGCGGGGTTAGATGCCGCTCGAAGAGCATGGCCGCAAACGGGATTTCCAAAAGGTAGCCGAGCCCCCAGAGGACCGTGTTCAGGCCAGTAAAGGAAGACTCTCCTGCCTGATCCAAGAACGTGACGCAAGGCGTCTTCAGTGTGACTTCCGGCTCGAATTAGACTGCATCTTACCAAGCTGGCCATCTGCAAGGCCGCAAGCCGAAACGCGGCCCGACAAGAGGTTAGCAGTAGAGGCAGAAGAAAATCCCGTAGCCAACTGCAGTTCACGCCGCGAGGTGCGCGTCTGCGAGGTCCTGGAATCTGTTTCGGATGCGCCACAGCGTCCAGCGCGAGAATTGGCTACTGATTAAGGAAGAAGATGCCGCGGCCCAAAGATACAAAAGAAGCTTCTGCGAATGGCTTGAACGCGTTGATGAAGCGCTATTTCGAGGTGCAGCTTGCCACGCTGGTAGACACCCCACCCGAGGGCGCTCAATGGCTGCATGAAATTAAATTCGATGGCTATCGGCTTTTGGGGTACGTATCGGGCGGCGCATCACGGCTCCTCACCCGCAACGGCAAGGACTGGACAAATCATTTCCCGTCACTGTCTGCAGCTATCGAGAAACTGCCCGTCAAGAACGCAGTCCTGGACATGGAAGCCGTAGTGCTCGATGAGGATGGCAAAAGCAGCTTCCAGTCTCTGCAGGCGGCGCTTGGCGAAGCAGGCAACCGCGACAGTATTGGGGCTTATGTCTTCGATCTTTTACATATCGATGGCACGGATTTCACGCAAAAACCTCTTCTAGAACGCAAAGAGCGATTACAGACTCTCCTTAAGAGCAACAAATCGCCGCTTCGTTATAGCGGCCACGTACTCGGTCAAGGTGCGGAGATGTTCGCCAAAGCCTGCGAAACTGGCCTCGAAGGGATCCTTTCCAAGCAAGCCAATGCGCCATACGTAGCGGGACGCCAAAGGAGTTGGCTGAAGATCAAATGCTCTCGGCGTCAGGAATTCATCATCGTTGGCTTCAGTGATGCACGCAAGGGCGAGCGAGCACTAGGGGCGCTGTACTTGGCGTATAAGAAGAATGGCGTGCTGCAGTACGCCGGTAAAGTCGGCACAGGTTTCTCCATGCAGAGTGCTCGTGAGCTAGCGGGGCGCCTCGCGAAGATCGGAGTGAAGACGCCGGTTCTGGGCCGCGGCGAAACGGTTGGACTCGCTGCTGGCGAATGGCGCGCGGTCCATTGGGTTGAGCCGGTACTGCTTTGCGAGGTTGCGTTCACGGAGTGGACTGGAGACGGCCGCATTCGGCATCCATCTTTTCAGGGCCTGCGAGAAGACAAAGATGCCTCGCAAGTCAACAAGGAGCAGCCAATGCGAACATCCACCACGACCCAGTCCGCGACAGGAAAGAAAAAAGCGGAAAGCCTGGTGCTCGGCGGCATCTCCATTACTCATCCCAGCCGCGTGATTTCCGAGACCGGACACATCACCAAAGGCGAGCTGGCCGAATACTATGCCGGCGTAGCTTCTTGGATCCTGCCGCAAATCGAACGGCGCCCTTTGAGCCTGTTGCGCTGCCCGTCCGGGATCGATAGACAATGCTTTTTTCAGAGGAACCCCGGCCGGGGTTTGGGCGCCCACATTAGAACGTTCGAGTTCAAAAACAAAGGCAAAACCTATGAATACCTTTACATCGAGGATGAAAAAGGACTGCTGGAAATCGTCCAGATGGGAGGGATTGAACTTCACCCGTGGGGAGCGCCTGTGGATGCAATTGATTATCCCGATCGAATGATTTTCGATCTTGATCCGGCTCCCGAAGTTCCGTTTGAAGCGCTGAAGTTGGCAGCCCAGGACTTGAAGCAACGCTTAGAGCATAGGGGATTGCATTCGACACTCAAGTGCACGGGAGGTAAAGGATTGCACGTCACCGTTCCACTTGCCGGTAAGGACAAATGGGCCGCCGTAAAATCTTTTGCCGGCTCTTTGGCTAACGAGATGGTGGCCGCCGAACCGGACGCCTATATCGCCACCATGAGCAAGGCGAAGCGAACCGGTAAGATCTTCATCGATTATTTCCGCAACGACTATACCGCTACCGCCATCGCGGATTACGGAGTCCGGGCGAGGCCAGGCGCGCCGGTTGCGCTGCCAATCGAGTGGAAGGAATTGAAAAACTTGCGATCCGCGGATCAATTTACCATCAAGGACGTATTGAAGCGGGCAAATAGCAAGCGAGCCAGGTCGCCGGTCCCGCCGCAAACGCTACCTGCCGAAAACTGAGCGGCGCGCGTGAGCAAGCGGGATCGCAATGCCGGATAACGCGCATCGCTTGAGCAACGCGGAGATTGCGGATCGCCTGGCAAGCCTCGCGCAATTGCTTTCGGCGCAAAGGGAGAATCCGTACAAAGTCAAGGCATACCAAAGAGCCGCAGCCAAAATCCGAACGCTCTCGGAAAGCGTCGAGGAGCTTGTACGCGACGAAGTGGATTTGACAACTTACGCGGGTATCGGCGAGGCGATCAGCGGCGCAATCCAGGAAATCGTCAGGACCGGCACGCTGGGCAAACTCGAAAAGTTACGATCGCAGGCGCCGCCCGAACTCGCCAGTTTGGGTGACTACCCGCGCCTCGATCCGAAACGCGTTCTTCGCGCTTATAAGAAGCTCGGCATCTCTTCGATCGATGCACTGCGCGAAAAACTCGAAAATGGCGAACTGGAAAAAACTGTCGGGATTCGGACGGCACAACATATCCGCCAAGGTTTAACGGAGACGCACGCCATTTTGTTGTACAAGGCTCACGATCTTCGAAACGCGGTAGAGGAATTTCTGCTGAACAGGTGCAGCGTGCGGGCTGCCGAGGCCGTGGGAGATTACAGACGCTGCGTAGAAATCATCGAAGAATTAGCGTTTATTGTCGACGTAGAAGACTTCGCGGCGCTCGTCGCCAAGCTCGAGTGCTACGGCGGACGTACCCCGCTTTTAAGCGCAAACAAGAGCACCGCTGCGTATGCGCTGTCTTCCGGCGTTCGATTGCGTATCGATCGCGCAACAAAGGAGAATTGGGGGCTTTCTCTGATTCGATCGACGGGGAGTAAAGCGCATCTGCGCAAGCTCGCCAGCGTGACAGGAGACCTCGAATCGTTGCAGTCGAAGGGTCCGTTTCCCACAGAGAAGCATCTTTATCGTGAATTCGGGTTGTCCTTTATCGCGCCGGAGCTTCGGGAGGGTCATGATGAGGTGAGTCTGGCGGCCGAAGATGCCTTGCCTGTCCTCGTGACCGCAAAAGACATCCGTGGTGACCTTCACGCACACTCGACCTCGAGTGATGGGGCACACTCTATCGAGCAAATGGCGGCTGCCGCGCGGGATTACGGCTATGAATATCTAGGAATCACCGACCATTCTCAGAGCCTGAAGATCGCGCACGGCGTGTCCGTCGAGGACCTTTGGAAGCAGATTCGTTTCATCGACAAATTGAACAGCCGCCTGAATGGTATTCGGGTCCTGAAATCGGCCGAAGTCGATATTCTCTCCGACGGTGCGCTCGACTATCCCGATGACTTATTACGGGAACTCGACTACACGGTCTGCTCGGTTCATTCTCGGTTTGCTTTAGGACGAACGCAGCAGACCGAGCGTATCCTTCGGGCGATGGACAACCGTTACTTCCATATTCTGGGGCATGCGACGGGTCGACTTCTGTTGAAGCGTCCCGGCTACGACATAGACATTGAACGGATCATTCTCCACGCGAAGCGCAACGGCTGCTTTTTCGAGATAAATTCGAGCCCAGACCGCCTCGATCTATCGGCCGAAAATGCCCGGCTCGCCCGCCTGGCGGGCGTGAAGATCGCAATCTCAACCGATGCTCACAGTGTGTGGGAATTTGCCACTATTCGGTACGGAATCGAGCAAGCGCGCCGCGCCGGGATAGGAAAAACGGCCGTTTTGAATTGCACCCCGCTGGATGCGATCCTGGGCCTCTTCAAACGTTAGTCGCGGCCAATTCATCAATTGCTTGACGGTCATCATTGGTGTGTCTCTTCGGAGATGGCTTAGAATCGGCTCAACGTTGAAAGATCACAAGCGCGTTTTTCAGTACTAATCCTTGCTGATGTGCAGCCGCCTCTGCGCGAAACCAGGCATTCGCTTAAACAAATTTGCCAATTCGGACTTTCGCCCAAAGCCGGAAGGGCGCCCTTTTGGGAGATTCCCACCCAAACCACTCTCCGCACCTGGCCTAGAGGTTCTTTCCTTGCAGTGTCTTCAGCAGTTATATCCGATTTTCCCCGAATGGTAATTTGGTCTACAGTATTCTGATCCATCACCAGAGAACCTGCCAGTTCAAGAGTATGGAAACCAGGGATGACGAAATGAACATTCACGACGCAGTAAGCCGAGTGACAGACAGAGCTGCATGGGAGAACGGCCAATTGGTTAAGGAAGCACTCCAAGAAGTAAAATGGGCCGCCGAAGGCAAGCACTACGCGCCGCGAGATCTTGATAGGCTATTGGAAACAAACGGTTGGCGCCGGTTCATCATCGATGGCCGCGAGACTTGTTACGCCGAGCACGAGTTTGACAAATTCTGCCGTGCCGAACCACCAGACGGATTAGGAATTGAAGCTGGAGCCAATGGCCTTGTACACCTACTCAGGCCGATTTGCCTTCACAATCCGGAACTGCGAGAGATGCAGAGGATGGTTGTCTCGATGCTGCCAACAGGAGGCGTTTCGGCCAAGTTAACGCGACTGACAGAGGAGTTTAAAGATGTGGCCACTGACTTAACGGAGACGCGGGAACGATCACAGCAATGGTTGAAAAACACAGTCAAAGAAATAGATGTCGTGCTCTGCGCATTGCACCGGCTTCGAGAGTTGTCTGAACAAACGCAAGATACTCCAGAAGACGTTCTTTACAAGGGAAGTTTGTACGAAAGCTCTCATCCACTTCATAAAGGGCAACGCGTTGTCGCTATCGAGCATGGCATCGAAGTTGATTTGCAGACACCTCCGGAATTCTCCAATGGACACCCAGTCGCCCCGGGAACAAATCCGCGCTCCAAGGTTGTGTACACCTGGGGTTACAGCGGTACAGGACCTGGACAACTAGCCGACGCGATTGCCTGGCATTACCTTCAATACGCCCACGAGTTTGATTCCCGCGAGCGTCGCCGTCTGGAGCGGAGGCTCCACGGTTTAGTAAGCGGGCTCGACCAAGACTCCGGGTGGACGATTACGCGAGAAATGATGCTTAACTTGATGTCTCAGGATGAAGATCAAACATCAGCTTGACGACGACGGCTACGTTACAGGCTTAACCCCCCGCGCGTAAGCGTCTGCCGCTCCGATTCGTTCTAGCTTGCTTGCATCAGCGGTCTAGGGCACCGCTGCTCAGTCGGCCGTTGCATGTGGCAATGTGCCTCAGTCGAAGCTTAGCGGACTCGCGCTTAGGGTTTGAATAAAGCCTTTCCTGCAGAAATGATCGATCCCGAAATCGCTTTCCATAGGTACTTTCAAAACCCGATCTTACGAGCGAGGTTGCATTACGTGGGAAGGCAGCCATTAGAGGAACTCGCTCAGCGAGGCGAAGAAGTTCTCGCGCGTGACATGAAGGATATCCAAGACCATCTCAATCGAGGATTTGCGGAAACCTCGCAGCAAGTTTTGGCTAACGGCAAGACGCCAAAGATTTATTGCGATTATGCAAAGCCAGGCGACGACTCTGTGCAGCTAATCAACGCACACGCGTTTCATGATGGTGAGTGGTACTTTTTGGCGGTCACCACGCCTCTTGTGATCCGCATGTCTGAATGTGCTGGCTACGTGGCAGAGTCTCCTCACATTCGCAACCTGTTCAACATCCCCGTTGGGGATGACCGTATGAGAGATAGGAAGCGGGCTGACATTCTTTATCGCCTCTTCTTTGGGCACCAACTAAATCTTCTCTTCGGACACGAGCTAGGACATCACTTCCTCGGACATACGTTTGAGGACAGCAATTCCTTCGAACATGAGTTTCCAATTAATCCACTCGCAACGACAACCCATGGGGGGCTAACTGAGCAGGCGAACGAGATTCAGGCGGATACATATGCTGCCGAGTATTTGCTTACTGGTCTTTTCGAGAGTCCAATTCGGGATTATAGCCTCGCTTACCTGGGCCGTCACTCATCGGACAAGGAAGGACGGGAGCTCTTAATTGGCATCTTTGTGGTCGCCGTCACAAGCGTTATGTTTGCTCTTCCCGATTCCAGGTTTAGCGAAGACCGGCTCGTTGAGAGACGGCATCCGTTGAAGGCTGCAAGGCTGAACAACCTGATAGCGACGATGGGATCATATCTCGGTAGAGTAGCGCCCGACATAGTCGACTGGCTTGATCTCGACAAGTTCAACGCTTTCGTTTACCGAGTGAGATCTTCACTTCCGCCCCTTTCTCCGGCGTTGGATGACGAGACTTCCTTCCTGATAACAAAATCGGGAGCGGAGTATTACAGAAGCCTACTCGAAGAGGTCGCACGTTTAGATCAGATATGCGATCCTCACCGGTGGGTACCTGTAGCCGGACAGGAGGCCCAGTGATTCGCCTTGGAATCGCCGAGTACGACGGTGATACCGGCGAGTTCCGGGCCCTTGTCGCCGCCAGCAAGTTCCCCACTTCGGCGAAGCCAAGGACGGTTACCTGCTCCTGCAGGACCACGGCTTTCCCGTCTCTTTCCGCAACATCAAAATTCGGGAACGCCCATCAGCACCAGCCAAATTAAACCAGTCCAACGAGCGGCCTTCCTCGGCACAACACATCTTCTGTGCTGTGGACATTAGTCTCCGGGTAATCACCTTCCGCAGGGCGGAGAAGGACTCCCAGCCACTTGTCTTCGTCACGGGCAGTCAGAAAAGTATCTGCGGAAGCTGGAGGCTAATTCCGAGCGTGCAACAGTTACAGCAGCACTGAGACTGAGATTTTTGACTCGCCCTTGACGACGCAGGACGGAATACGGCGACCCAATTCTTATTTTGACGTAAAGTTGCCTTCTCGCCGAAGTGGCTCGCTGATGGTACCGATAAGTCGGCTTTTCGTCTATAATTCCATTCGGATTTTGTTGTCCACAATGAGTGAGGATCGTGATGGCGGAATCGGAAAAAGATCGGGTCGCTCGACAGACTGCTGACCTACGTGTCACCTTTGACTTGGCGCTTTCGGATAAGCGGAGGTATCCGGTGGCGGAATTCAAGGCCTTTGTGCAAAGCGCACGGCGTTACATCGCGATCACTGCTGGTGATCCGATGATTCACAAGAGCGTAGTGCGGGCAGTGAATGGTCTGCGGGAGTTCCTGGAATTGGAACGAAAGCGAATCCCTGGAGATATCTTGTTTGAGGCGGACAGACTGGAGTGCCAGCTCTTCGCTGGCTACGATCCAAGCTTCGACGGCGATGAGCCTCCCGGCCTATGAGCCATATTCGCAACAGACCGTTCCCGCGGTTTGATTGATAAATCCTTGGCGACCATGGAGGATCTATGCTTTTTACTTACTTCGGAATCATAGACGGTCAGATCGGCGGATCGGCGCACCGATATCACTTTTTCGGAGATAATAGCTCCTCAAGGAGCGCACATGCCGTATCACGCCATCAAACAACGGGTTCTCAACCGTGGAGTGCCACCGGACAGCTTTTTGGATGAGCTAATCGCTTGGGGAAAAACCGCGGCGGATGACATTTTCTTGCCCAACCCTAATCAGGATATCTACTCAAATATCGTTGGTGTCCTCGGCCCGTGGCAGGGACCGGAACACCGCCGTGCGGCGATGCTCGAGGTCATGCGAGTCCTCGCCGGGTTTGAGTCTTCATGGGACTGGAACGAAGGGCGTGCTTCTGACACTGCTCACCCCGAAGATCCTGAGACGTGGGAAGCGGGCGCTTGGCAGGTCAGCGCGGATTCCATGGATATTGCCCCGGAACTGAGGGCGCTTGTGATCGCCAGAGCCAGTGCCGACGATGCAGCGACTTTCCAGGCTCGCATGAAAAGCGATCACCCTCTCGCGATGGAATACATCGCTCGCCTACTTCGGCATAGCACAACGCATAACGGCCCGGTTAAACGTCACGAGATCGACCCGGAGCTCAAGCGTGATGCTGTTGACGAGTTCTTGAACCTGACTATGCCTTGATATCTCGCTTAACGACACTAAAGGAGCAGCGCTATTGGTAGATCGTACGCGAGTACGAAATCAGATTCCCCGAACCCACCTCCCAGGACCTGTTGATCTGCATCGAGAATGGTGTCAATTAGTTTGCAAGTTGTCGAACTGATGAGGTGTTAAGGACGTGCTCTGAAACAATAAACATATTGGATCCAGGTCGATTCGTTTTGGTGCGGGAAAACCGTTCCTTATGACGTTCCCCTCGCATCAGCCGCGATAAGAAGGACGAAGATGGCAACAAAAAGCGTAAGAAAGGGCACCAAATCTCACAATGCAGGTAGCAGAGAAAGAAGAGCCAAAACTTTAAGGAAAGAGCTTCCGCCCCCCAATCGTAAAGCCCGTTTAATCAGCAGCGAGTTCAAGGGCTTATTACAGGCGCTTGAGCCACCGATAGACGCTGACCAGAACCATCTCGATGGTACATTCCGCGTTAAGTTGGAAGCCGTCCTTGCGGATCTTTCCGGCAGAGGTACTCCGTTCAAATTCGTGGAGGGATTTCGGACCGTCGATCGCCAGCAATGGCTGTATGGTTCTGGGCGCCCCGAGGCGACGCCATATGGACGTCCCGGGCCGATCGTAACGAACGCTGACGGTGTGGACAAAGTCTCGAACCATCAGGGTACGGGAACGGTCGGAACGGGCATGGCAGCCGATTGTTATCCCGTTAAAGACGGAAAGGTTTACATACCCCCGAGTTCCGATCCTGTTTGGGAAACGTACGCGACGGCTGTAGAGGCGCAAGGGTTGAAAGCCGGGCATCATTTCAAGACCTTTAAAGACTCCCCTCATTGCGAACTTTCGGCTGATCATATACCAATTCCTACCGAACTCCACGCTTTTACGACGCTTTCAATACCCGACCTTGATCTCGTTGATTATGCAGAGGCGGCAGCCAAGAAGCTTCGATCTGCCTTCCCGACGGTGGTCTTTACTAGCGGTCGACGCAACACACAACAGCAAGCTGATGCTATGTCGGGAAACATTGTCCAAAACCGGAAGTGGATCGAGCAAACTTATCTGCCTAGCCCGGAGCGTGATGAACTACAGAATTGGGTCGATTCAAACCCCAACGCCAAGACCCGACAATCAATCTCAAACGGTCTAGTTTCCGTGATGCACGCCTGGTCCGATGACAAGAAAAAGAATTTGTCCCGTCACTTTAGTGGACAGGCCTTTGACGTGCAACCAGTGGCCGGTACCGCTGGGGAAGCTATCAAAATAGGGATAAAAGGTCTCCCAAACCTGAGGAAGTTCTTGGATACTGAGGGAGGGCTGGTTATCTGGCACGCCGATTTCGAAAAGGCATAGTTGTTTAGATTGCATCGTGACTGAGGAGAGACGTCGCTCACACCTACTCTGTTTGCGACGCAAACCGCTGACTGCCCTCTTGGCAATGTTGCATCTACGAAGAGCAGCTTGGAGGAACATGAGTTGCTGCCAGCCCAGCGTATGTCTGAGGAGCCGGGCGGTCGACGCGATTATATCGGTACGCACACACGCGACGAGTTCACAACTTCATCGCAGGTGAGTGATTCTCATATAGCATGCAAAGGTGCCGGAACTCGCGAGCGTTCAAATCTATAGCTCAACGTAGTGCACATAGGTGCACCGATTAAAGTTGGCGCCGTCTGTCTCAAACTCCTCGATAAGAAGACGGAACTTGTGCGTATTGCTAGACCGTGGGAGTTTGACGGTTGCCGTCCATGCGCCATCGCCGGACCCAGGATTGGCCGGTGCGGTAAACGACTGACTGGCGCCGGTCGGTCTCCAGCCCAGATTGCGGCCCAGACTGTGCCAGCGCTGCTCCAGCGTGCACAGGACCCTGGTGGAGAAGACGGAATGAGGTCCCGGGAACACGCCGCCGAGAGTCACAGAGACCGTGAGTGAGTCGATGCGCTGCACGCTCACCGAGCGGTCGGAACGGATCTGCATAAAGTCCGCGACGACCACCTGCGAGAGACGGCAATCCGGCACTTTATTTGTTGGGTCCGCGAGCATACCGAAGGGTTGCCAACGCACTAGAGCTAGACGCACGAACGCGGAAGAAGCCTGCTGTTGCTTGATCCCGATATCGCAGAACCAGAGACCGCGCTCTTCAGCAAACTTGATCGGGAAAGGAAGCACATCGACCGTCCCGCCTTCCTGTAGCGTGCAGCCGGTTTGCGGGTCGTCGCAAGATGCGCCTGTGAAATTCTCCTTCCTCATGAACCGCCCATCGACGCCGGCGGCGGGGTCGAAAGGATCGCCGCCCCATCGCGTCACTAGCTCGCATGGTATTCCCTTGCAGTCGGTGGTGCCGGCCGGCGCTAGCACGACGCCGACACATTCCGCATCACCGCTCACCAAGAACGGGCGGTTGAGGTAAACGCGCAGCACTTGTTTGCGCTGGAGCGCGTCGCTGCCTTTCGGTTCCCTCCAGCCAAACGCTGGCAGAACATACATCAGCGAGACAGCCGGCGGCACCGCTGAACTCACGATCGAAAGAGACTGGGATTTGCCGGCGACCACGAACTGATCCGGATCCATCGATTCCGGGTAATACTCGCGGAAGCGCGTGGTTGCGGAAAGCGAATACGTTACAGTGCGCGCGCGCGTGTCGCGGAACTGGTGTGTCGTCGCGAGCGAGCGTTCAGTCACGCCAATCGTGCAGGGCTGGCCCGGCTTGTCCCCGGAGTTCACTATCTCGAACGGCACTTCGCGCGTTGTCTGCGTTCGGAGCTGCGCGCTTTTTCCGTCGTCGATGATGTCTGTCCAACTGGCCTCGACGGTTACCTTGCCTGTGCTATTCCAGTGTGCCTGGATGGCGCCCTTAATGCTGGCCGGTGTCGCGTTGAAGGTGCGTGTCACCGTAAACTCCGTACCGAAAGCGGGAGCAAACAGAGGGAGGCGTGTGGCGTGAACCAGCGTCAGCCGTTGTGGGGGCGTGACTGCGTGTACGCCGCCGGTTACGAGGTCGCCCGCTTGGATCGTGATGCTATCATCGGCGCGTCCCGTAGCGTCGCCAGCAACGGCGAAGCTGGCACGAACCATATGCGGACTGACTGCCGACGCATGGTGCGCTGGAGGGGGTGCGACAGGCGCAGCGAGGCGCTTCACCTCATCGAGTGCATCCTGGACGGCGTGGAACGCGTGCAGAGCCGGAAACGTGTCGGGTGCGGGGGCCATCTTCTTTGCCGGAGGCACTCCCGCTTTTGGAGGGGCGCCAAGCTCCAAGGCGAAGGCCCTGAACATCTCGCTCGGCAATTGCCGCGCGGCGTGCGTTTCCGCGGACGCGCAGCAGTTGGTCTCCAGCAGAATGGTCTCGCCCTCCGGCAGTTTGACCTTCAGGAAAGGAATACCGGGAAGGATCTCGGGATGGCGTTCCACCAGAGGACCCCAGTTCTTCTCGATCGTAGGCTCTCCGTCGGTTTCCTCCAGCTGCACGCGTATAGGCACAACGTCGGTCCAATCTGCGTCGGGATCGATGAAGAATGGAAGGTAGATAGGCTTCTCGTTGATCTTTTGGTACGTCTGGAGATCGGGACGCAGCCAAAAAGCATTGATGCGCACCATACGCGCCATCGGATCGGGATAATACGGCAACGTAGGACGGGATCTGCCGTGGCGAAAGATCGCATCGTTGTTGTCCGCCCTGTCGTCCCCCGATGCTGAGTGGTTGGGCAGGTCGGAGACCTTTGGAAACGCGCCGGTCTCTTCCACGAGCACGGCATACTGAAATGCGGAACCCGGACGTGTGTCATTGACGAGGCCATGGAGCTCCGCTAGGCGGAGCGGCTCGCGTGGCGGTACAAGAAGGCGGGAGGTGGATTCACCGCCATCTCGCAGCACAAGCCGGTCGATCTGCTCACTTGGCCGCTGCTTGCGATCAATGACCGTTTCCAGCAAGAGGTGTGGAGCGCGAATCGGCTCGCTACGAGCGAAAGGCTTCTGTGTCTTCAGGGAAAAACCGTCCGGCTCCGAAGCGTCCAGACCCACGCTGTTGCCGGCGAGGTCCATCTGCCGCAGCCGCACGCTATAGGAGTAGCCAAACCGGAGACGCGGCAGAGCGCCTTTTTTGGAAAGCTTATAGATCGGACAGACGGTGATCGTGCCACGCGAAGGGCCGCACTTCGAGCGCGGTGGATCTGTGCCGCGCTGCTTCTTTTCTGGATTCGGGATGGAGAGGCTCCATCCATTCCACGTAACCAGAGCCTGATGCACGTGTACCTGTAACGATGTCGGCTCAGCAACCTGATCTGGCGGTGGCGTGACAGAGCTCTGTGTGGCGGCGAGCGTGATGAACCCTTCGTCGGCCGCAAGAACGCTGGCGGTACCTGCGTCTTGCGGCCGCCACGTTGTGTCGTGATTTTCGAGATCGATTTTGTACCAGGAGTCGCGTCCATGTAACGAAAGCCAGGTCCCGCTGTTGTTCTGCTGCACATCCATGCGATAGCCGAGCGTGAGGTCGTCTGCAAAAAACGGGTCGCCTTCGCTTCCCGTGGCATTTTGCGCAACGGCGCTCGCGAGCGCGTCATCTCGGTCACTTTGATAGAGCGACAGGCCCACGGTCCGCACAGACGGCAGCTTCTTGAGGGGATTAGGGTCGCTGAGAGCAAATGTGTCGATGGATGTCCTCACCAGATCGCGATCGTGAAAGCCTGCCGGTGCGCTGGAGTTGTACTCGATTGTGCTGGCGCTTTGAACTTGTTGAGTCAGCTTCTGCGAAGTCCCGTCGGCGTTTGTGGTCACAATTGTGAAGACTTTGGGATCAAGCTTGAGAAATCCGGAGCTGAGCCGACTGCTGGACCGCGGCGAAGCAGCAAATCCAGGGGGCCCGTCGCAACGCGTAAAGAGCGACTGTAGGGTCGTGAACTGCTCGATGAGCTGCTGGGTTGCAGAGACCGGCTGGATGGACGCGACTAGCGGGCTGGAGAGACTGGTGTAGAGCGCTCCGGAAGTATGGTCGGTTGCGTCGACCCCTTCGAAGTCGATCGCCAATCCCAATGGCCGCAGCAGTGCGGGATACTGGTGCATGAGCCCCACGACCTGATGGAACTCAGGATCTCCGCTTGCTTCGCAGGGAATCTTGTCGGGATGGGCGAACAGATGAAATTCGATGTACTTTTGGATAGCATCCAAAGTCACAATCGCTGAAGGATCCTCCGGAACAGTATGCGCCGGTATGGTTTCGCCGTGCGGGGTTACTGTCCCTTGCGCTTGCTTGTAGATCGCATCGACATACCCGCGGAGTTCCTTGTTGGGCGTCTGCGAGTTGTCGCTGCCCACTACGAGTGCGGACTCAACGCAGTGCTTACAAACAGCGTACAAAGCGGGTGCGGTAAGCATCTGGCCGGCGCTTTCGAGTAGGGCGACCGCGTGGTCGATGCGGGTGTAGATGAGGTTCGCTGGAATTGTTCCGGGGCTGTTGAAGTTCGCCTTCGCGCGGTCTTTGTAGTTCAGGGCTGCGGTGCGCTGGCTCAATAGATCGCTCATCGTGACCGAGCCCGCGGAACTAGCCAGAACCGCCGGAATATAGATGGCGAGGGGAACAAAGCGGCGCATAGCAGTATCGGCGGCGCTGTTGGGCAGATTTCCAGTCGTGTTCGCCCGGTGCTGCAGGTACTGACGGTAGACGTGCAATCCGTTGTAGAGCTGGTGGCGCGTGTGCAGGCCGCTGGCATCGTGCGAGAGAAACCAGGCATCGCGGTAACGATCGCGCTCCGACTTGTTACGCGGCTTGAATCCGAGCTTGGAATGAAAGATGCCATCCCATACGTCGCGGTCGAACGTGTTCTTCACTGGCTGGACAAAACACTGCAGCGTCGTGCCTGCCGCGTTGAGTGACTTCAACGTGAGAGTCCAGTTCGAAGCGAAAGTCGCCGCGACGTCCTTCCATTTGCTCTGCATGTTGTTATAGGCATCAGCCGTAGCGAAATGGGGTGTGAACAGAGCGGTGAAGGTCAGCTTGTTGCCACTCGCTTTGCGCGGGAGCACCGTGATGTAGAGAATATTTTGGGAGGCTGGTGTGTCCATCATAAGTGCTCCTGTCATGCGGCGAATGCTTCGTAGTATTCAGTCCAGGCTTCGTCGCTCATCCATGGCTCGTCAGTGACCTGCGCGAGTTCTCTACTATCGCCGCGTTTAAGAGCGGACCGGTCCTCGTCTGCGCCGGAGCCCTGGAAGCCATAGCTCGCTTCCATCGTGAAGTCGGCGCTGAAGAACAGGATATGCACCGAGACCGTGAAGACTGCGCTTCCGCTGACGTTGCCCTCCTGATATCGGACAGTGACCATCAGGTCGACGTCCATGGAGACGATGCCAAAAATATCCATGTGCCCGTGCGCATGGACGAAGCCCGCGACTACCGAGTCGGTCTTCGCGATGCGCATGTAAATGCCCGCCACTACGTAGCCCGACCCACTCAGAGGGCCGATGCTGATGCCAGCAACCAAACCGAACTCGAGCGCGCCTTCGAGTACTTGCACGCCATCCAGTCCCAGCTGCAACTGCAAGAAGCCGCCGCCGCCGTAAATGCCGGCAGAAAGCAAAAACGGGTTCTGCTGGTCGGAAAGGCCGAACTGGCAGCGCACAGGGCTGCCATCGAAGGACAGCGAGACCGCTACCTCAATGGCCAGCTGCATGAGCAGGAACCCCCCCATGGGGACGTTAGGCAGATGAAAGCGGAACCCGGCACGAATTCCGTTGCCGACAAACTCCATGAATGGCCCGGTCTTAGGATTTAAGGCCTCTGCAAGCGCCTGCACAAAAGAAAGATCCTTGCCAAACTCCACTTTGTTGATGTGAAGCCGAATGTCCGGCTTGTTGCCGTTGCTGGAAGTAAAGTTCAGTGAGTCGACGCGGACGATGACAAAGCTGGGTGTACCAATAAGGTTGATCGCGAACTTCGTCAGCCTGGCAGTGATGTCGTACGTGGGCGCATTGCTTCCGGTAAGGTCGATTTGGCTGCGAACCGAAATCTTCAGGTCCGCCCCAGAATCCAGAAGGAACACCGGCTCGAAGCTTTTGATCTGCGGGTTCCAGTCATAGTTCAGGGAAAGCGTGTGCGGAATGGGCAGATTGGCCAACAGGAATGGAACAAGGTTGCGCGCCTGCAGCAGCGACTCCGCATCCTTGAGCGCACCCGTCGTTCGCTTGCGGACGTCGGCCACGCACTGTGAGTAGGTGGTGATCATTCCGTGTGCCTGCGTGAGAATCTGGGACGGAGTTGCGTCAACAGTCAGCGGTGAAATGCCGCCGATGGAGTTTGTTGCTCCACCGAACAAAACAGGAAGAGGCGGAGGAGCCTGGGCGAGCGCGCTGGCCAGTTTCTTCGAGCTGGTCAGTACGCTGTTGAGAGTTGACACCGCCAGTCCGCACATTGACGTGTTTTGTCCGGGCAGTTGCGTCTGGCAGGCAGTCCCTGCGAAGCCGAGCGCAAGATTTTTGAGGTTTTCCCGCGAGGCGAATTCCTGGAGCGCGGGATAGCCAGTATATACCCACCAGGACACGACCAACTGCGCGCAGTGAACGTACTGGATGACCTGGTCGTAGACCGCCGTTGCGGAATCGAGGTACGCATTTACTTCCGTTATGGCCGGCTGCCATGCAATCAACAGGGCGGCCTTCTTTGCGTCAATATTCGTGCCTGACTGTATGGCGCTCTGAAGGGCAGCATGCGCGGCCGTAACGGCAGGTTGATTTCCCGATATGTTCTTCGCGTGGTTCGTGGCCTCAGTCTGGGCTGTCTTGACGCTCGCGAGCAGGCTATCCAACTGCTGGGAGACGATTGGCTGGAAGGTCTCGAGAGTGATGCCGCCCTCGGTGTCCTTGAGCAGGTCGCCAACGACTTGCGTCAGCAGCCCCTTTATACACGTGATCTCCTGAACAAACAGATCGGAGCCGAGCCAGACGTCTGCGAGCAGATTGGAAGCCGCCAAAACGGCGGCGGGAGTGGCATTGCCCGCGGCGTTCAGAAGATCCGCAGCGATCCGCTGGATGGCGCGGATGCTGTCGATGGCTTGGCGCTGCAGCTGCTGCAGGCGCTGCAGGTAACGCAATTTGGAGGCGTTTGTCTGCTTGTTGGCATTCTGCAGCGAGTTCCATGCCGTGCGGCAGCCGTCGATCAT
Source organism: uncultured Acidobacteriaceae bacterium (assembly GCA_963842195.1). Lineage (GTDB taxonomy): Bacteria > Acidobacteriota > Terriglobia > Bryobacterales > Bryobacteraceae > Bog-105. The sequence continues at coordinate 23,947 of CAWJFN010000007.1, read as the reverse complement.
CGCCGCCGTGCGTTCAAGCTGGCGGAGGTTCTGCATCAGCTGCGCTCCATCGGCGTTCAGCTGATTGATCGTGACGTCTGTCATTTCATAAGCCAGCGTCATACAGCCCTGTTCGACCGCCGAAAGCTGGGCCTTGAGCGCGAGCGCACCTTGCGCCTGGTCCCAAAGGGTGAGCAGCTTTGTCTGAATTTCGAGGAGCGCCGTCTGCAAAGAGGCCCAGTTGACGTTGTCCAATTGCGCGGCGACGCCGAGCGGGCCTGCGGCCTGCAAAAGCTGCTGCAGGTCTTGGCAGATATCGCTTGTCTGCTCCACGACTGTGGCAAGATCAGCCGGACCCGCGCTCCCGTGCAAGTTTGTGCTGAGCTGCTGCACGTTGCCCTGCAGGCGCCGGGCAATCGGCAACATTGCCTCCACAGCCATAAGCTCGGGCAGCAGGTCTTGCATTGCCACCTCGTCGGGACGCAGGTCGTCCCCGGAGACTAGCAACGGGTCGCTAACAGAGAGATTTACCAGCTTCTCAGCCAGCGGCTGAAGGAATTTGTCGATGGCTGCCTGCACCGGTCCGGCGAGTGCGATCACGAGTTGGGCGGCAAAGGTTTCGATGGCCGATTCCACCTCGGCTTGCACGGCGGCGATCGCAGGTTCAAGTTGCGCTATAGCGTCGTCGACCAATCCGGAGGCAAGCGCCGGGGGATCGTTGACCGCGGTGTCGAGTGCCTGGCCGTAATCGATGATGCTCCGGATCAGTTTTGCGTGGTATGGCAGCGCGACCGCTTCTGTGAAGAGGTCCGGCGAGTTGCTCTGCATCTTCTCAAGCGTTGCCTGATTGGCATACACCGTCTGAGCCTCCGGTGCGAGGCGGCGCGTGAGCGGGTTGCTGCCACCCGACGTAGGCAGGGTGTCCTGAAAATGGCGGATAGCAGTGACGGCGCCGTTTTCGAAGTCCGTCAGTGCTTTCTCTATTTTGTAGAGTGACTGCTGAAGCATCTGCGGCGCTTTTTCGAGGTTGGATGCAACGCCGCCGAGCAGCGGCGCGATGATGTCGCTGAGCTTTACCGCGCCGAGAATTTTTGCCGTGGAGAAGGCACCAAAAAAATCGGGTGGATCAAATTTGCCGGAGGACCAGGTTGTGAGCGAGGCCGATGTTGAAGTCCCCCCGACGGGCCCGGACTTACGCGAGAAGCCGACGACCTTTGTGTCGGGGCTGGTGAAGCCGCCGGATTGATCTGTCTTCCGGGCGGCGCCAAACTGTAACGGAGGCCCGTTCGCCTCGTCCACCTGAAGAACGACTTCTCCGGCATTCTTCTTCGCGTCGAAGCCGGTCGAGACATAAGGCTCGAAGAATTTCACCCACGTTCCGTTGCTCGATCCGGTAACGCGGTTGACAGCCGTGGAACTGATTTTCGCTTGGCCAATTTGCGGCGCGAACAATGGGAGGTCCCGCTCATAGAAGCACAGGTCGTGGTTCGGGACGCCGGTGGACTGGTCCTGGATTTGCCAAAGCATTGTTCCTGCTTCATAACGCGTATCGCCCGGCTGAGAGCTTGGCGCGAACGCTACGCTCTGATTGCCCAAAGGAATGGAGGTCCAGGGATCCGTGCGGGCCGTTGCAACATCCTGCTTGACCGTTTTGCCATTCTTGCCGCCGTTGAAGAGCGCCACCAATGCCGCGACTCCATCGTGCGTTTGGGCTTGTTGCGCATCGCCGAAGACGACCGGCATCGAAGCTTCCGAAACATTCCCTTCCACATCCCAGAAGCGGAAGCGAAACAAGAACGGCTGTTTGTCCACGCACGGCCAGAACAGCGACTGCGTTTGAGTTGGCGCATTGGACCACTTCACAACTTGCACAGTGGGATCGTCGAGATCGGGCGTCGTCGTGGTCAGCACGTCCACGCGGCGGAACGGGAAGTCGCGACCGGCGTTCGGCTGGCTGAAGAGCGGGAAATCACGCCGTGGCTCATGGATGACGATGTACATGCGTTCATGCAGAAGCGCGAACCAGTTCTTGTTGCCAGAGACGCCCGTGCCTGAGGCCTGCACGATAACCCGCTCGCTAATTTTTACCAGCGAAGCGCGGTGTGCGAACGGCGCGAGATAGCCTTTGTAGACCACACGCACATACTGGTCACGGCCAACGGTTGCGACGTGCCTCCACTGCTCGACGGTCAGGATGCTGCCCGAAGACAACAGAGGTGGGTTCCAGTTGCCGATGGACTTCAGGTAGCCGCCCTGCGAGGTAAGCATCAGGTGGTCAACGCTAACAGGCAGCGGTGTGTAAGGTGTGGGATGCGGCTGGCTAGGGCAAACATTGAAGATTGCCTGGTTCTGATAATCGGAGGTGAGATAGACGAGTTCGGCACGATCGCGCGCGTCCAGCGGTTGGCCACTCTCATGCGCCGGTAGTTTGACTTTGCGGTCAGGCGACCGATCGGGGGTGAAAATCGCTCGAACTATGCGGTCCGATGCATTCTGTTCATCTGGCGCGCCTTTCGTCGCGACAGCCAAACGTGTGTGCCAAAGTTCGACATTATCTCCATAGCTGACCGCCTTGGGCGAGTGTGCCCACTGTCCCTTTTCCGACGGAGACAGAAAAAGCCGGTACGGCAGCTCAATCGCGGTGGCTTCGTTTTTTGCGGGAGCGTGGTCGGGAAGCGGAGGGTTCTTTGCGTTATCGACCGCGGCCCCAGGGGCAACCGGAAGCGCCGTGGTCTTGGCGACGGGATCTACAACGAGCTTCCAGCTCTGCCAGTTCAGAAGGTCTTCCAAGCGAAAAGGAATCGACTTCACGCCGGTCAGGTCAAAGACTAGATGGGACGTTCCGGCCAACTGCGGCGGGTTGATGTCGTCGAGCTTATCCGTTGCGTTCGCTTCGACGATCTCATTGGCACGTTTGTAGGCGTCATTCACTTCGGATGGCGTCGGCGTGTGCGATTCAGGCTGGCCGTTCAAGCGATTGATTTCTACTGTTCCCAAACCCGCATGCAGCTTTGTGGAGAACGCATCGTCATTATGAAAAAAGGCTTTCTCCTGGATGTGCTGCGGGGGGAATGTGACGGTGACGCGCGGCGCTCCCCGCGGCTTGCAGTGAAGCGATGGGGCGGGCAGAGGACCCGATGGTAAATCGTTGTCGCCAACTCCCGGAGCCGAAATCGTCCCCGAGGCGGCGCTGCCGTGTGCAGGCTTGATGTGGGGCGAAAGTCCCGTGTGCAGCACCATGTCCTGGAACTCGAACTCGAGCTTTAGCATGTCCGCCGGGCGGACGACGGTGAGCACGTCACCGCAGGTGAGGTCGAAGACGAGCGGATGCTCCCACGGCGGCGTACCGAGAATGCCTAGCACGCGTTCGATCTGCTGCACAAAGTGCGACCACTGGAAAAACGGCTTCTTGCCGTGCTTGAACGTAAGCCGAATGCTCGTGTCCGGGGCGGGGACGTGAACTGCAGTAAGCGAAGGAGCGGTAACGACCGTGCTCGCATCGCACGCGCTGTGCAGCTCGAATGCGTCCGACGTCGCTGGCGCGCCGAACTGGAGGCTGACTGTCTCGGTATGAGCCCAGCTTTCCTCGTTGAGCGCATCAGCGAGCAGCACAGACTGCGCCTCCGCCTCCCCGAGCGAAAACACAATACGCGGACGCGTCAGTGCGATGTGGAACTGAGCGTCATCTATTGTTCGCAATCCCGGCGCAGGCAAAAGGCGCAGCTGCGCTTCGCCGGAGCCACTCAGCATCGCGGTGTGCAGCGTCCCACCGATAGTCGAACCAGCTTCGACCGTAAGCTCGTCAAAAAACTCCAATTCGTCATCGTGGTCCAGTTTCCATCCATCGCTGTGTTCGCGACGCAAAGGTAGACCCCAGGAAGAAGCGCCACGCGTAAACCGAAACATCGTAGCCGGTAGCTCCTGGGTACCCGCCCCAAGCTGACCGGATGTACAGACGCGCCACTGAACGCTGCCGCACTCTAAGGGGCTCGGAAGACGGTCGAGCTTCACGCGAGCGGATTCCGCAGCAAAACTCCAATCCGGCTTAAACCGCACACGCCCCGAAAACTGAACCGCAAGTGCCACCGTCGGTATGGGCCTTAAACACGCTGAATTCCAATTTCCGGTAGCCGAGTCGGCACCTTCCAGCCACTTCAGCCAGGGACCCGAGAGATCCATTCCGAGCGCGTTGGTCAGTCGCATCGTCCACAAGCCGGCCGTGCGAACAAGTAGACAGCGCATGTCCGCTGGCAAATCAGTAGCCGGGAAAACCGCGTCCGAGAGTCGGAGTACGAGGCTGTCGTGTGAACGTTGAACGTGAGTACGCGCGCGGGGGCCGAAAGTCTTCGGATCGATCGTCCAACGCACAACGCTTCCGGTCAGCACCTCGATGATGCCGCCGGAGTGAGTCACGCTGAAGTCGCCATCACGAAAAGCGGTAGGAATGGCATTGGTTGCTATTGCCCCCGAAAGCGCCAGAAAGGTTCGTCGGCTAACGACCGGCTTCAATGGTGCCGGTGTTTTGGACGAGTGTGACTTCTTCCGCAGGCCCTGAAGTTGAAATCGGGCAGAAATTGAGGGTTTCTTCCCAGCCACGGGTTGTTCTTCCTGTTGCATTCCACCTCCCGATGGCGGCTAGCCTCAAGCGAGATCACCGCCTGCAATCGCCAGAAATTCCGATAGGATATCACATGCTTTACCTGCGACCACTCTGTTTTATTGCTGATTCGATCGAATGCACGGGCCGCAAAGAGTTACTTACTGCGAGAGTTCTTGAATGTACTCGCCGTGCCCTTGTGATACAGTCGCGGCGCTGGCGTGATCGAGACTTAAGTCTTTCGAGCTCGTGCCATGAACAGGAGAACCCAGCGCTTTATGATTCAAATCTTCATAGCTAATTCCGATGTTGACGACCTCTTCGCAAGCGCCACTGATCTGAACACGTTGCCACCGTCATCGGTTCTACAGAACTCGCGAATCAACGCGGGGAAGAATGTTTCGGTGAACGTTCAGGAAGACGGAAACGGCAAATGTCTTTTATCGATCGTGACCGCGAGAGCAGACGACCTGAGTCGTACGAAAGCGTTCAATAATCAGTCATGCGGCGCCGGAGAAACGGTGCAGGTTGATATTTTTGGGGTTTGAAAGAAGGTCAAGGTGGTGAGCTCTTGTACGTGGATTGCTGGCCCAAAAATATCGCGCGATGGATTCGTGGGTTGGAGGTGAATGGCGAGATGCGACTGTTGCCAGCCCATCAAAGAAGGCAACCGTATGTCATTTCTTCCGTGCAGAGGATGCTGCTTATCTCAAAAATGCTACGCTATTGCCCCGGGTGACAAGAAACAGAACTTCCGTCTTTGCGACAAACGAGAACCAATCTCATATTCATGTCCAAAGCTGAGTTCCAGTCGGACCGCTTGTCGTACTTGGGCTCGCCGCAGCAGGCAAGTGCGTGGTTTGTGTTGAATTTGTAGTATGCGTCCGCGACTCCGCTTAGAACATCATCTTTAGCGTATTTTTCGCGCTCAGTGTTTAGGTCCCGCGTATCCCAACCCCCTCCCAAGCGACGTTTGATGAAGAACGTATCCGGCGCTTGCTCAACGGCTGCAAGGCAATGTCCGTCCTGATCGAGCAAACCAATCAGGTCGTTTGAAAAACCCTTTTGCGCTAGAGTTTTTTTCTTCGCAGCGATTTTCGCTAGGTACCGGGAGTCGTTTTGACAGAAATCTGGTCCGCAATCGCAGTCGGCATGCACCGGGGCAGGTGACCCGAGAATGAAAAGTGAGACGGCGTAGCAAGCCGCTAGGCTCATTTTGAGATAGGGGGCAGCGGGTCTCATGTTTTAGAGTGCTAGAAGCATATCACTGATTCATCAGTCCCAGCCTAGTCCGGAACACGACAGTCCGGAACACGGCTGCAACCAGCATCAGCGCCGTAACGAACAACCCAAAACCGACATAGAAGGTCGGGACGTTCGGTCGTCAAACTTACCAACGTGAAGTTGAACTGTTCTCACCGATTCAGCAGCGCATTGATGACCCGCTTTGGATCACTTTGACGAGATCCGAACGTGCTCAATCGCGAATAGGACCAGGATCGTAGAAGCAACTCGGTATAGCATCGAAGCTCTAATAGTGCGTGAGAATCTTTTAGTCGCCGGCTAGAACTTCGCTCCGGAATAACTTCAGCGGCGACAGGGAATCGCATCTCGCTTGATCGTTCCGAATTGATCTACATCAAGCACCTATTTCGGGATGACGCAGCGTCCCGGCGGCCCCTTGCGCAACGAGAGGGCGTGGATACAGGTGAGATGAGCGAGGACCGGTCAGGAGCACCTGTTAAGCTCTGCCGAGGCGGGTAGATCGCCGGTGACGGCCAAGGGTTGAGTAATTTCGGAAACGCAGCGTCAAGACTCCTGTGGACGTGCTTGCGCTATCGGAGACGGGAACGGCGTTTATCGGTCCTAATCGCAAGCAGGAATGCTAACGTCCTTAAATCCAGCAACTTAGGCAAGATACCCGAGCCCCGGGCAGGTGCAGCATTGTCCTTTGCTTCGCACACGCATCGCACACCCTGGAAGCGAAAGACGCCTGAACCTTGGAGAAGGCGGATGACCCCCAGTCAGTCAACCTTCGATGGACATCGTTGACCTTCAGCTTGGGCATCTGAGTCTAGATGAAAATACAAAATCGTCTGCTGCGTGTTTTGAAGCGATAGCAAGCACTCCAGTTTGAGCAGGTTGGCCAAGGCAGCTTCAGCTTACAGCTTCTTTTTTCTTTCGCGTTCTAGGCTTCGGCGCTTCGGCAGGGAGCGGAGATGTATTTGCAGGTCCGGTTACACGCGCGGCTTCAATGGCAAGCACGTTCGCCACAAGACGGCGGCCCGCATTCCTGGCTGCGACAATCACCAAGAGTAATTCGAAACCGATAGCAAGGAGGAGTTCGGCCATTCTGACGGCCCTAGCCTCTATCAATATCCCGAGGAGAATCGCGGTCACCGCGACAAGCGGCATCAATGCGGCCATATCGCGGTAGAGCAGGTATGCGCTATTCGCATCGTTTACCGCTGCTTCCTTTGAGTGCTTCCTGTAAACCGAATACCAGACGGTGTTTTGTTGGGCACTATCCGTCGGAAGTGAACCAAGCCGGACGGAGAGCTGCTTAATGTCGATCCTCGGATCGTTCGGACCGACCTTCGTGAATGCCTCGCTGGAGGGAAGACGGCCAGGACCCAGACGCCAAAAGACAAGCACTTCCTTCCAATCCCTAGGAATCAGCCAGCCCAGGAGACCCACTACGAGAGTTCCTATCGCTGGAAGCCCCACTACTCTGGCTAATAGCGTCCAATCTTCCTTGCCGCCGTCGCGGAGAAGTGAGAAGACCTTCTCGAAACCCACTAAGGCGATCGCCGCGACGACCAGATTGACTACCGCGAATGTCATCAGCTTCGGCTGGTTGGCAGCCTTCAGCGACTTCTCAGTTTTCTTACTCATGGGGGCTTAATAAGGGTTCGATTTTTTCGCGGTTCAAAAGGACAATGTGCTGAGCTCGTGGAGCACTCGTTGTCTGATCGAGCCCAAGCTGCCGCAGGACGTAGAAGGCGAGCGCCTGCCGGGTTCGAAGCACAATTCGCCCCCGCTTCATACCGTAATCGAGTTCGACGGCCCGCCGCTGGCCTGTGGTCAGATCTGGATGTGGGGCGAGCACAAGGCGCAAGACCCGCTCCCAGGCATCATCATGCTTGGGATTGATGTTCGATTCTTCCATGCCTTTGACCTTCAGGATTCGGGCGAAAACGAAGTCCCTGAAGGAATTATGTTCATGGCAGTATGCTCGGGTGTGCCACCTGAACCCGTCGTATCCGATCGCGTGGGGGCTAATAGCTCGCACCGTTGATCGGGGGCGGCTCATCGATTGGTATTCAATATGAACCTTCTGGCGGTCCCGAATTGCAAACAGGACTTGCCGCAGCACAAAAGTACCGACGCGCCGGTTGGGGTGGGGCACAAGGCCCAGATCTGGCCTCCAGCCGATGAAATTCGCCTTTGGGCTCCTGGGTAGCGTAAGAAGGTCCAGGTAGGCCATTGATTCCACCGACGTCACTGCTGGCCGGAAGCTCGCGCTGGGGAAATACGCTTTCTCCGCCTTGTCGTAGGCGATATTCTTCGGCGCGATCTCGATGTATCTGGCCAAATCGAGAGAAGCTTGCGGTAACGACATCCCGAAAAAGTCCATCAGGTCTGAGCGGTTTAGCCGACCGTCCCAGAATAAGCGGAAATCGATGAATTCGAGGCGCTGTTGCTGCCCCCACGTAACCTGCTTGGTTGACTTGGACCGGTCAATAGCGGCGGCGCTTCCCCTGCGGTTTGTGTTCGGCACTGGATTTAGTATAATATTTATATGAATACAAAATCTATACTGATCGACGCCGTGCGCAACGCGAATCGACAGTGAAGGAGATCCGCCATGGCAACTAGAACGACGTTTTTCCCCGTCGGAAACGGGGATATGACACTGATCAAGCTCGGCGATGAGGCTGGCACGACCATTCTGATCGACTGCAACATCCGGCAGGCCGCCGGCGATGAAAACGACGAAGAAACCCGAGACGTCGCAGCCGATCTACGAGAGCGCCTCAACCGTGACGCCGACGGGCGTCCGTACGTCGACGCGTTCCTGCTCAGCCACCCGGATGAAGACCACTGCCGCGGCGTCTCCCGTCATTTCTATCTCGGGCCACTGAAGAGCTATTCCGACGACAAGAAGGCTGACGGCGAGAAGCGGATCGTCATTCGAGAGATGTGGTCGTCGCCGATCGTTTTCCGGCGAGCTTCCAAAGAGCACGTGCTCTGCGAAGACGCGGTGGCTTTCAATGACGAGGCGAAGCGCCGCGTAAAAGCCAATCGCGACAGCAAATTCTCCGTGGGCCACGGGGACCGCATCCTCGTACTGGGCGAGGACGAGGACGGGAAAACCGACGACCTCGATCCGATTCTGATCAAGGTCGATGAGGTGATTACCCGAATTAACGGAGCGGATGCGGCGAGTTTCTCCGCCCAGCTCCTGGCGCCTCTACCGGGGGCGGATGAGGAAATGGAGGAGGAGCTAACGAAGAACGACTCCAGCGTCATCCTCAATATCGAGCTTGCAGTCGACGATTCGGGTGAGACCGCCATGCGGTTCCTGACCGGTGGAGATGCCGAGGTCGGCATCTGGGAGCTCCTTTGGGACAAGCACAAGGGCGACCCTTCGGTACTGGAGTACAACCTGCTTCAGACGGCGCATCACTGCTCTTGGCACTCGCTTTCTCACGACAGTTGGTCGGAGTCCGATGGAATTGCGGAGGTCTCGGCCGATGCCCGGTTAGCGCTCTCGCAGATCCGAACGGGCGGAAAAATCATTGCAAGTAGTTGTCCGATAAAGGACGACGATTACGATCCCCCCTGCTGGGGTGCGAAGCTCGAATACGAGGATATTGCCGAACGTGCGGATGGGACCTTCCACTGCACGGGTGAGTATCCGAAGGAGAACGATCTCGCCCCGATGGAGTTCGAGGTCTCAGAGTCAGGCTTCGAGCTACAACCCGTACCGAAGAAAAAGGCAAAATCCCCTGCCGCTGAAGGGCCGGCCGTCCTAACCAGCGGCCTGGTAAAAAGCTGGGGGTCGAGCGGCCCGGCGCGCGTCGAGAAGGAGGGCGGCGGTCGATATGCCTGAGGTGGTGCCCGTTCTCGAACGGCACCACAACCTAGCGCTTGGCACACTCGCTGAATGGTTAGGGAACACAGTCGTCGCTGAGCGGCTCACGGGCCAAACGCTCCGCTCGACGTATCCAAACAGGGCATTCGCCGCAGGCTGGCGAGTCCCCACGGACTTCTCGGGTAAAATTCGAAAGCTCGATCTACTCATTGACCGGCAGTTCCCGTTCAGTCAGCCCCGGATCGGGCTCGGAGGGCCTTCGCAGTTCCTCATATGGCCCCATCTTGAGGAGGACAGAATCCTGTGTCTTCCAGCAAGGAAAAGTGCTCATGACACAGTCGAGCAAGCCAAAACAGCGCTCAGCGATGGCTATGAGCTCGTATCGTTAAATCTAACTTCGCCGCCGCGTCAGCATTTTCAGGATGAGTTCCTCTCTTACTGGGCTCGGGACGTCGGGCAAAACAGTTCGCCGACGACCAGCCTGCTGGAGGCCCGCGGTCCCGCGCGCCGTATCGTCGTCTGGCACGGTAAGGTGTGGAACATCCTCGCTGAGAACGAAAACGCCCTTCAAAGGTGGTTCCAGAACCGATTTGGACGCGCGCAGAAGCTGCCAGACACCGAGGCAGCGGCATTGATCTGGTTGCCGCACCCGTTGTGTCCGGATGAATTCCCCAAAACTGCTTCAGATGTATGGGCCCTGAGCCGCGACGTTCCAGACGGCAAGAGCGTACTGCGCGAACTCGCAGGAAATTCACCGAGACGGATTGTCGTCGTCCTCGGCGCCGAATCGAGGAACGGACCTTGCCTTGCTGCCGTTACAGTTTCGCCGCCACCGCCTCCCTTGGGAGGCAAGAAGCGCAACGTGCTCCAAAAGGGCTTTCGCCCCGGTCGCGTCCCGGCTGAAATCGCAAGTACGCGATTCTGGAATACTGGGTCACAGATTGCACGTTCCAAAGTCACACGAGCGGACGCCGCGTGGGTGCACGGTAGAGATCGCGACTCGAAACAGCACAAGCTCGAGGGTGCAAAGGTAATTCTCGTCGGTGCCGGTTCTGTGGGTGCACCGGTAGCGTCGCAGCTCGCGATGGCGGGCGTTGGCCACCTTGTGATTATTGATCCGGAGAAGCTGACGGCGGCGAATACGGGTCGTCATCCGCTCGGAGGTAAACATATCGACCGGTACAAAGCAGAGGCCCTCGCCCAGGAGCTCTGTGAGAACTATCCGCATCACGAGAATGGGTTCCGCAATGACACTTGGCAAGACGTCAACGCTAAGGAGCCAGGGCTCTTCGGGGACGCATCGCTAATCATCAGTGCGACGGGCGACTGGAACATGGATGACGCGATGAATATGTGGCACGTTGAGCACGGGAAGACACCGCCGATCCTTTACGGTTGGACCGAGGAACATGCCTGTGCCGGGCAGGCGGTCCTGATAACTACGGAGGAAGGGGCATGTTTCGCTTGCGGCTTGAGTCCCGACGGAAACCCCAAATTCCGTGTTACAAAGTGGCCAGGCTCGATGCTGAAGCAGGAACCGGGATGCGGCTCTCTATATCAGCCGTATGGACCCGTGGAGCTGTCGCACACCGTAAATCTCATTAGCGAGCTTGCTTTAGATGTACTCGTAACAGGCGAAGTCGAATCGACACACCGCATCTGGGCTTGCCGTCTTCGATTTCTTGAGGCCTGCGGCGGCCAGTGGACGGAGGAATGGCTTGCCGATGCCGGCCACCGTATAGAAGGTGGAAGCGAGAGTCACCTAGAATGGCCCAGAGATCCCGCGTGCCGAGTGTGTGGCGTTCGCGGTTGATGCCTATGCTGAAGGTTCCCATCGGGACATCTGGCCAATCCTTGGTCTTCTCCCGCCGCGTTCTGAAGCTATTTGAGGACTGGCGCCAAACGGCTCCAGGACTTCCCGAGGCTGGCGGGCAACTGTTTGCGAAGCTCGCCGGAAACCAAATCCGAATCCAACAAGCCACTGGGCCACGACCGAGCGACAAACGAGGGCGCGCGCACTTTGTTCCTGATCGGTTGGCGGAGCAGGGCGAAATAGCTCGCATGCACGACGACGGTCTTCATTATATTGGGGATTGGCACACGCACCCTGATGAGTACCCGAGTCCCTCCACTACGGACATAAGGAGCATTCGTGAATGCGTTCTCAGGTCCCGTCACGCGCTGAATGGCTTCATCATGGTCGTCGCAGGCACGGGGCGTGTGCCGCAATCGCTCCACATCTCAATTCATGATGGAAGCATTCACTCTGTTCTCAAATCCTCTGAGGCCGAACGCCGGGAAACCAAGGTGCCGCTTCGGAAGCGCGTGCTTACTAAACTCCTCCGGAAACTCGACTGATCGTTGTAGGCTCATCACGGTCAATTGCGACACCAGGGGAGGGCGTCGAAGTTGGCGTACGGATTACCCAGGCCGAAATCTCGTGTGGGTAGCGGGACCCGGACACGGAAGCGTGCTGTTTGCGTCGTAAAGTCGGTAGACCAAGTCCCCGTTGTTTTCGATGAGTTCCGAGCGGTCGTCCAGAGCAAGTGGTGCGAGAGAAGAAGCAACACAGCCGTTAGGGCAACAGCGAACAGACTTCACTTTTGATCCCCGAGCGCGCTCACGATACACGCTACTGAGAACGCCGGAAGGATGGTCAACGGCCGCGGAAGCTCGTCAATAAAGACAATGGTCAGAAACGCATCGAGGAGAAACACCTCCGCTGATGTGTGGGACACGAGTGGCACGAAAGAGAGCTATTCAGTTGTTCAGATTGTACTTACGAATTTGATGACTGATCGGGGTTCAGCCTTCACGGAGTCGGTGTGCTGTCTGCTCGTTCGGGAATTAGGAACGGGAAGTCCGCTTCGATCCGCTGACGCGTTTAGCGGAATGCCACTTGGCTGTAGTGCTTAACTGAAGTTACTCTTGTGGACGCAGCAGCTCTGCGAAGCTAAGCTCGTGGCCGTCCGGATCAGTGACGTGAAAGAAGCGCTCACCCCAAGGTGCATCCCTCGGCAATTGAGGCTCTAGTCCTCGTTCTCGCAATACGCGGTAGTGCGCATCCACGCCATCGACTCGGAAAATGGCTCGACCCCACCACCTGTGTTCGTATTCCGAACTCGCGACCAAGTTGACGAAGGCTTTGCCGGCTTTCAAGCTGCTGAAGCCGGCATCGCCGCCCCCGTAAAACAACTCGAATCCAAGGTTGTCGTAGAATTCGATAGAACGAGCCATATCACAGACGGCAAAGGTCACCGCACTGATGTGCTGGATCAGCTCAGTCGCTTTCACAGCAACGAGTATGACGGATAGTTCCGCACGGTCAGATTGCCGCATCACGCGCGCCGAGCCCAGTGACATGCGGCCGCCGGAAACTCGGGGCTGTTTGTAACCGAGCCAAATGTTGGCGTCGGCATCCTCGCAGATGAGGATCTTCTGAGGGAGATCGATTGCATTAGATCGAGCAGCGATCATCAAGGAGTTCCGTCCTTTGGATTTCCGATTAATAATCAATTTAGGGTTGGGAATTCGCAGCGGATCTTTCCGCAATTTCCATTGGGATGACAACCACAAAAATCTTCCATTGTACGTTCCTCAACATCGACTTCGCTTGCTCCAAAATCCTCGATTTCCGCTCAGACGGAGGTATACCGAAGCGCTCCGCCGATGGATACTGATTCGCTCAATTAGAGCCCGCTGTACTCGCGGACCTTTTCTTTGTACTGTTTGCAGCAAGATGGATGAGAAGTTGTGTGGAATGCCCACACGCCGCGCGCGCCGACTACCTGGTGACCGGGAATGCACGAATTCCCGAAATTCTGGAACAAAACAAGATGATTACGTCCCGCGAATTCATCAGCATCGGGCACCAGACTTGATTTCTCAGGATCAACGGGAGATCAATAGACTCTCATAGTGTCTATGTCCTCGGGACGGTATCGATCACCATCGGCTGGCCTGGAGTCCCGGCAAGCCCGAAACAGAGCCGGACTTTACCATCCACACGGTTGAACGCCTGCAACGTCACTTCTGCCGAACGTTTGTTGACACGAAAACACGATTGCGTTCTTTCGTGCTTTAGTTATATCCTGTGATGTCAAGGGGAACCATCGGATGAGCGTGTCCGTGTCCGGCATTAGTCAGACATCAGCGCAACCCTGAAAGGACGGCGATACAGACGGATGACTAAATCTTCGCGGCGACGGGAAGTCCGCAAGCGTTCGGCGCAATCATCGAATGAGAGCTTCGATCTGGACTTCCTGCGAAACACACCGCTCAACTTCAAGGTATCGGCTGAGTTCCGACGCGAATTCAAGACCTTTGCGGCCCAGCACAACAAGAAGCTCTACGAATTACTCTACGAGTCCTTCGCCGCACTGAAGTCTAAACATGCAGAGTAAAAACACGACATCCATGCGTCGTTCAGGCCCGAGCGAAGCGTTCACCGACAGGCTACTGGCATGAACCTGCTTGAAGAGTATCTGCGTGAGATGCATGAGATCCGCGCATCCGGCAGTGCCGTCAAGGAGACTTCATACTATCCGGCATTGTCGAACCTTCTAAACGGAATTGGGAAAACGCTCAAACCGCGAGTCCGTTGCATTATCAATTTGAAGAATCGCGGTGCAGGAATTCCCGATGGCGGGCTGTTTTCCGCCGACCAGATCCAGCGGCGATCAGGAGAGGAAATCCCGCAAGGAACCATCCCTTCGCGCGGAGTCATCGAGGTAAAAGGGACCGCCGAGGACGCTTGGGTAGTGGCTCAAGGGGAGCAGGTCACCCGCTATTGGGGCAAATACCGCCAGGTCCTCGTCACGAACTATCGTGACTTTGTCCTCATCGGACAGGACGCGGAGGGCAAACCCGTAAAACTGGAAACCTACAGACTCGCCCCATCCGAAAGCCAATTCTGGAAAGCCGCCAATCTTGCCAAAACAACGGCTGATCGTCTCTCCGAGAGCTTTCACGAATTCCTGAAGCGAGTTCTGCTCAATACGGCCATGCTCGCAACACCGGAGGAGGTCGCCTGGTTTCTTGCTTCTTATGCACGGGAGGCAAAATTTCGGGTAGAAGAGGGCCACCTACCTGCGCTTGCCACCATCCGAACAGCGCTGGAAGAGGCGCTCGGAATGAAATTCGATACGCAGCGCGGTGAGCATTTCTTCCGGTCAACACTTGTGCAGACGCTCTTCTACGGAATGTTCTCTGCCTGGGTGCTGTGGAGCAAGAGCCATCCGCCAGCAGACAAGAAGGCGCGGTTCGACTGGCGACTGGCGGATTATTACCTGCGTGTTCCGATTATCCGAAAGCTATTCCGGGAAGTAGCCGATCCGGGCCAGCTGGAACCGCTCAATTTGCCTGAAGTCCTGGACTGGGCCTGTTCGGTGCTCAACCGCGTTGACCGAACTTCGTTCTTCACATCGTTCGACGAGGGGGCAGCGGTGCAGTATTTCTATGAGCCATTCCTCGAAGCCTTCGATCCGGAGCTTAGGAAGGAATTGGGTGTCTGGTATACGCCGCGCGAGGTCGTGCAGTACATGGTGGAACGCGTGGACCGGGTCTTGCGTGAGGAATTGAACCGTCCTTCCGGGCTGGCCGACCCGCAGGTATATGTGCTCGATCCGTGTTGCGGCACCGGGGCTTTCCTGGTTGAGACGCTCAATCGTATCGCAAAGACGCTCAAAGAGAATGCCGGTGACGCGCTCATGGCCACAGACCTCAAAAAGGCGGCAACGGAGCGTGTTTTCGGCTTCGAACTACTGCCGGCACCGTTTGTAGTGTCTCACCTACAGATCGGCCTAATGCTCCAGCATCATGGCGCACCTCTATCCGAGAAGAAGAAGGAAAGGGTAGGAGTGTACCTTACTAACGCCCTCACGGGCTGGGAACCTCCAAAGCAGCCCAAAAAACTACCCTTTGTAGAGCTGGAGGAGGAGCGGGAGGCTGCGGATCACGTAAAACGAGAGACTCCTATTTTGGTGATCCTCGGCAATCCTCCTTACAACGGTTTTGCCGGAATCGCCCGTGTCGAGGAAGAAAGGGATCTCTCACTCGCTTACAAAACGACCAAGAAGGCACCTGCGCCGCAGGGCCAGGGGCTTAACGAACTCTATGTCCGCTTCTACCGGATGGCCGAGCGGCGGATCGTCGAAAAAACCGGGCAAGGTATCGTCTGCTTCATCTCCAACTATTCCTGGCTGGACGGCCTCTCGTACACCGGAATGCGCGAGCGTTATCTGGAAGCGTTTGATCACGTCTGGATTGATTGTCTCAATGGTGACAAATACAAGACCGGTAAGGTCACGCCGGCCGGCGAGCCTGACCCGAGCGTTTTTTCCACCGAGTTTAACCGGGAGGGCATTCAGGTCGGAACAGCAGTGGCTCTTATGGTTCGTCGCAGCGAGGCAAATGGCACCGACAGGGTAAGTTTCCGTCATCTCTGGGGGAAGGCGAAGAGGGCAGACTTACTCGCGTCCGCAGACAATGACGGCGTTTCTCTCTACGATGAGATCCATCCGTCCCTTCACCTTGGCCTGCCATTTTTTGAAGTGACAGTGGGAACGAGCTATCTCGCGTGGCCTCTCCTTACGGACCTTCTGCCCGTTTCCTTTCCGGGTGTGCAGTCAAAGCGCGACGAAATTGTTGTCGATATCGATCGGGAAGCCTTGTCAAAGCGAATGCGGGCCTATTTCGATTCCACGCTTTCCGATTCCGAAATGGGAAGGCTCTGTCCCAAGGCGCTCGAAAGCACTCAACAGTTCAATGCGCCCTCCACCCGTGCCGCACTGATCAAACGGGGCCTTAAGCCGGAATACTTCGTTCGTTACTGTTACCGGCCGTTCGACTTTCGCTGGATCTACTGGGAGCAGGAATACGGTCTCCTCGGAAGAAGATCTCCCGACTACTTTGCCAACGTCGACCCCGGAAACCCATATATCGAGGCCAGGCAGAAGCAGCCGATGGCGGATTTTGACCGTGGCTACGTCACGGCAATCGTAGCGGACAATTTCGGGAACGGCTTCTCGAATTTCTTTCCGCTCTTACTGCATAAGCAACACGACCTTCTCGGGAGTGCTCAGTCGCATCCAAATCTTTCCGCGAAAGCGGGGGAATACCTCGCCTCGATCGGAGCTACCCATGAGTTGCTGTTTTTTCACACTGTAGCGATTCTTCACTCTCCGGCCTATCGCGCGGAGAACCAGGGAGCCCTTCGGCAAGACTGGCCGCGAATTCCGCTTCCGGCAGGCGCGATAGCACTGAAGGCTTCCGCCGCGATCGGCAGGGAAATTGGCGCGCTTTTTGACGTTGACTGCAAGGTCAAGGGCGTAAGCGAAGCTCCGTTTCGCAAGGATCTTCAGAACATCGCTGTAATTGAACGCGACAACAAAACAGTCATAAATCCCGATGAGGGAGATCTCGCGCTTATGGCCGGATGGGGGTATGCAGGGAAGGGTGGCACCACGATGCCAGGCAAGGGAAAGGCAATCGAACGGGCTTACACAAGTTTGGAGGCCAAGGAGCTTGGGGAATCCGTAGCAATTCTGGGTGAGAGAACTTTGGACGTGTACTTAAATGACCGCGTCTGCTGGCGAAACATCCCGGTCCGCCTCTGGAATTACACCATCAGCGGATATGCGGTTATCAAGAAATGGCTGAGCTACCGCGAAAAGGAACTCCTCGGGAGGAGCCTGAGCGTCGATGAGGCCCGGTACGTTACCGAGACCGCGCGCCGTCTTGCGGCCCTGATGCTTCTTGGCGCGCAGTTGGACGACAACTATCACAAAATCGCTAAGGAAGCCCACAGATGGTGACTTGGAGGGCACAATCGACGGCGCCAGCTGCAATGGGAGGCCAAGATCCCACGACTGGGAATCCCCTTGCGCGCGATGGGTCGATATTGTTCGCCTTTTATTCGCTTTTCCGGTACAATGCGGCTATGGAGCGGAGTCGGCGTGCTAGGACGACTTCTCGACAGCGAGCCGGCTTCGGTAATGTTGATGAGCCGGAACCGGGGAGAAGACGATGAGCAGTCTGGATTCTCCGGCTGATTTCCTCGGTACGGCATACCAGCAGTTGGACTTCGAACATGGCACTCTCCTGAATGCCGCTCGCGCGCCCGAATCGGGCGTACAGCATGAGTGGCTTGAGAAAGGGGACTGGCAGTTTCTGGCGGCCGAGGTGGGCGCGGAAAGCATCTTTTTTGTTGATCACGATCCTGTTGTTGTGTTCGCCAAGGCGGACAGTAATTCGGCTGCGGTTCTGAAAAAACTCTACGAGCGCATCTGGTGCATGTCCCGCCCGCAGTTGTTGTTTCTCGCCAGCCCGGGCGAACTGATGCTGCTCGATCTGACCAAGCCTCCCCCCCGCGCAAACGAAAGCCTCGACGGCCGCGAACGTCTCATCGATCGTGTCACTTCGATCGCGGAGGTTCAGACCAAGCTCGCTGCATATCATCGCGAGCGCGTCGAAACTGGCGCGGTGTTCGGCGACGATCGGTTCCGTAATTCCGTTAGCCGAGCGGATCGTGCGCTTATCCGCGATCTCAAAACCGTGCGGCAACAATTAGCGGCGATTTCTGCGCCTCGCGGCACGAAGCGCCCAGAGCTTCGACATCTTCACTCGCTTATTGGAAGAGCCATTTTCATTCGCTATCTCGAAGACCGCGAGATTCTTCTGCCCTCCTATTTTGAAAACATCGCAAAAAACCGGAAGCAATGGCAGAAGACTCTTTCCCAGACCCCCGCCGCGCCGGTCTTAGAATCGCGCCTAACGGAACTGCGCTTTCTGCGTGTGCTCCAGGATAAGGAGTTTACTTACGCGCTGTTTGATCAGCTTGCCCAGGATTTCAATGGCGACACGTTCCCAATCGACCAGGACGAGCGCGACCGCATCCAGCAGAGCCACCTCGATAAGCTGAGGGGTTTTCTGCTTGGCAGCACATCGCCGCAACAGGAGCTGTTCTTCTTCGCTTACCGCTTTGATGTTATCCCGATTGAGCTGATCAGCACGATTTACGAGGAGTTCTACAACGAACGCGAGGGCAAGGAGCGAAATCAAGGCTCGCACTACACTCCTCCGGCGCTGGTCGAATTTGTTCTTTCCCACACGCTGACGCCTCAAGTGCTTGCGACACGTCCCCGCGTAGTCGATCCGGCATGCGGATCAGGCATCTTCCTTGTGGAGTCGTTTCGGCGTATGGTACGGCATCTTTGGAGCGAGCAGAACGGCAAGCGCTTAAGCCGCCCTCAACTCCGCAAGATTCTCCGCGAACAGATCGCGGGCATGGATATTAACGAGGAAGCCGTCCGTGTCGCGGCATTCAGCCTCTACCTTGCCTTCCTTCACTATCAGGAGCCGCGCGAAATCAACGAGGAGAGGAGGCTGCCTTATCTGAAATGGGTGTCCGAGGACGAACGTAAGCGCCGCGAAATGCAGAACCCCGGTGCCTTGTTCTTCGACGTATTGCTTCATGCGAATTCGTTCGAAGTTATAGCGGGGAAACTGCGATCCGAACTGACGCAGCGTTTTGGCCCAGCCAGCGCCGCAGTAGTGGTCGGCAATCCGCCGTGGGGCTATCCGAAGAAGGAAGACACCGAAGGCCAGAAAGCAATGGCGGAAATCCTCAAGTGGTGCGATGCCAAGCAGGGCCGACCAATCGGGGACAAGGAACTCTCGCAAGCCTTTATCCATTTGAGCCAATCGCTATTGCAGGAAGGAGGCAGAGCCGGTCTGCTTGTGTCGTCCGGCGTATTCTTCAAGCACCACAAGAACAGCCGCGACTTCCGGAGTGTGTGGCTATCGTCGGCACGGCTTGAGCATGTCGTCAATTTCGCCCATGTCCGGCAGGTTTTCTTTTCGGACCCGCAACGGGAAGCTAAGGGTATTTCGCCGTTCGTCTCCGTTGTTTTTCAAAAGGCCCGACCTGGCACGTTGAACGAAAACCGCTTCCAGTATTGGTCGGCAAAGCGGACGGCAATGATTGCGAACACGCAATGCATCGTGCTCAACCGCGGTGATATGCACTGGCTTTCGCAGCGCGGTTGTCTCGCAAACGAGAAGCTGTGGAAGATCTACTGGTGGGGCGGCCATCGGGACGAAGCTCTGGTCGGCCGACTGGAACACTTTCGACCTTTGCGCGACTTACCAAAGTACATCTCCGGCGCAAAACTTCAGTCAGGAAGAGGCTTTGAGGTAACTACAAGAGGAACTCCCTCTGGGTGGTTAAAGGACTATCGCGAGCTGCCTGCTAAGTTGTTGACCAAATACGGCAAACAATCGCTTGGCGATCTTCGTCCCGTCCCGAACAAGGTATATCGAAAGGGGCTTGAAGCAGTTTATCAGGGACACCGGCTGCTTGTTGGGCGCGGTATCAAGGCCGATGGTTTGATAACAGCACGATTCGAGACCCGAAAATATTGCTTCCGGAACTCGGTACACGGAGTTCGCTTTGAAGGCCTCGAAACGTGGCAGGAAGCCGTTATCACCGCGATTTTTTGGTCGTCGCTCGCGCGGTACTACTATTTCATGACGACGGGTTCGTGGGGCCTGTGGCACGACGAGATACATCTGGAAAACATCGAATCGATGCCCATCTGTTTTCCCAAAGATATGAAACTCCGCGACCGGATTGCGCAGATCGTTCAAGAGCTTCAGAGTCTTGATCTCAAACCCGGCGGGCTGGCGCTTGGCGGCATCGAGGCGCAGCAAGGGCTTCCGGAGCTGGAGCGCGCCCTGGACACGGCAGTATTTGATCTCTACCAGTTGAATTCCGCCGAGCGTGACCTCGTGCGTGAAATGTGCACGGTCGGCCTCGAACTCTTTTATCGCAACCAGAAAAGCGATGCCTTGCGTGAAATCGCTCGCCCGGGACATGGCGTCGGCACGTTGCCTGAAGTGTCTCAGGCAAACGACGGCCTGTCTGCATATCTCCGCATCTTTCTTGAATGCTGGAACACGGAGCTGGCACCGAGCGGAGAGCTGGTCTGGCGGATAGCATCTCCCCCCTCGAAGGCACCGCTGCTTGCCGTGTCGTTCGAGACGCACTTTAAGGATGCGGCCCTGCCAGCAGCGGAAAACGGGGCAGGAGCCTGGCGCAATCTTTTGGCAAAATTGGAGAAATCGTCACGGGTGCCCGTGAACGGTTCACGGCTCTTTATCGATACGTTTTTTCGGGCTGTAAGTGAGCACGAGATTGTCTTTATCAAGCGCAACGAACGACGTTTCTGGACACATACCGCCGCTCGTGAGGATGCCGAATCGGCGCTGACCTACCTGATGAATCTGGAGGATGTTGCGCGGGATGGCAAACGATGAGCACGGTCGGCCCCCCGCTTCATTCGGGCAGTTTCTGGGCTACGCGCGAGGGCAAATGCCTTTCCATCATTGCCGAAGCGCTGAAACGGTTGCGCGATACGCCGAACCTGCCGAAAACCGAGGTCGAGCTAAACCGCCATCTCTATTTTTGCCTGTTAGAAGCGAGCCGTGAATTATATCCGGACGACGAAATTGCGCCCGCCGCCGAATGCAACAATCAACCCGACCCGGACGACGAAGCTCGCGCCAAGCGCGAAATGAAGCGGCCCGATTTTCAGTGGATATACCTAGATCGCTACGAAGCGGACGCACGGCGCAGCAGCAAACAATTCGTCGTCGAATGCAAGCGTCTCGGAAAGGCGGTTCGTGCCGACTGGATACTCAACCTCAACTACGCCCATCACGGCATCGCAAGATTCAAGGAGCCTGAATGGGGCTACGGCAAGCGGGCTCCGACCGGGGCGATGATCGGTTACTGGCAAAATATGGAGGCGCACGACATCCTAATTGAGGTCAACGGAGCGATTCGTAAGAACTCATTACCCGACCTCATTCTATTGGGCACATGGAATCCCGGCGGCATAAGCCGCTGTGAGCACAGCTTCGAACGGACCTTTGATATGTCTCCTTTTCGCCTACATCATTTTTGGATAGATCTCAGCGATACCAAATGCGCTGAATAGCTTGACCGTCTCACCCGAAGAACCCTCTCGGTGTACCGATACGTTCGAGGGGTTCTGCCCAGTCGCAGCCTGAAATGGCCTTGGGGTCAAAACCGCTCTCTTCGAGCGTGGACATGAAACCGCCATGGTGTTTCATGAGTAAACGCCACGTCGTCTCGTATTTTCTCCTTACGCGTAGCGGCAGCGCTGCATTGTTCTTATGCCTGTAAATGGTTTCCAGATATCGTATTTCATAGGCCAGTAGCCAGATCGCGTCAGTCTCGATGAGATTGTCGGGATCTAACGGATAGTCCCGCTTTCTAACGCTATTTCGCTGTAAACTCTGCATCATGTACACGTAGCGGCAACTTCGATTGAAGCGCCTCGTTTTGAAAATATCGCTGTAGGGTGCGACCAGGTTGCTCATGAACAGCCCGGTGGCCTGAATGTTCTTTTCAGCGCGATACGCCTCAATCAATGCTTCACCATAGAAAACATCTTTGATGTTTTCCATAGCGTAATGGGCGAACTCACCACAGGTGATGTACGCGCGGAAATGAAGATCCCTGCCGATGAGGCGGTAAAACAGGTCTTGAGCGAATTCGCACAAATACATAACCAGGTAGCGAACGTCTTCAAGACCTCTTGCGTGAGAATTATTGTAAACGAGGATAGTATCAGAGAATATGATTGTAGTGAATACGTCATGGCGGTGGACGTGGAGCTTGTTAATTATGTCGTAGAGCTCCTCCACCTTGCCCTTCTGAGAGACAAGGTTACTGAAATTCAAGATGTCGATATAGAGCAGAAACCGTTCTTGGGCCTCTCGTTGCTGTGGCTGGTTTTCCATGGACTGTCTTGGCTGATCAACGCTTTTAAGCGAGCTTGCCCCCGCCCAATGATCCGGTTATGTGGCGCGAGGAGGTTAAGCACGGTAGCTCCTGCGGACTCATGTTCCATCGAAGCGCGCATCGTTGTTGCGGAGGCTTCTTAGAACCCTTCCAACCCCATCGCGGACACGTTGATTGTACTCGCTGAAGTCTCTCGCCCCTAACACCGGCTCAAATCCGTTCAGGTAGAGATTCAATATAGTGTCGATCAGATCGTGGAGAAAATCGAGAATCGCGCCGATTTCGTCACGATTGGTTTCGGCAAAAAGCTGGATGCCGGCCTGCATATCGCTTATGAGCCGGTGTGCGAACATCGCATTGCGAATCGGCCTGTACACTTTCTCGAAGCGTTGTGTGTAAGGGACGAGCGCTGTTTTTATGTGCCGCAGATCCTTTGCGCTCCTCGGTATCCAGGCCTGGGCCATATAGCTATCGAGCCAATTAGGCTTCGGGCCGCCACGGGTTTTCCGCAATATGAGCGCATCTGCGGAGAACAGGTGAATATTGCGCAGGCTGGCATTTATTGCCGTATGAATCGTACCGGCGTTGGCGGTGGTGTCGAAGATGCGGCTCAGGGTGAGAAAGAGCGACGTCTGCAGGCAGCGCATCTGGGCTTGCCAGAATAACGCCTCCTTATTCAATGCCTCAAGAATCGCCTCGTCCCGGATGGCCAGACGGTTGATTTCTTCATAGGTACAAAAAATCACGACGGCATCTTCGATCTCCGTCGAGACTAACTGAATCTCACTCCAATATTCCGCGGGAGTCAATGGTGGAGTCGGTCTTCCATCACTCGCACGCCTCATCACGATCTTCCGAATTCGCGTTGGCTTCTTCCAAATGCGCTACCTGGCTTTCGTGCCATTGATCGTAGGTTAACGGCGGATAAAAGACTTGTGAGCATTCTCGCTTCATCGGCGTGAAATCCTCCTCCGTCCCGAGATGCTTCAGAAAAAGCAGCGCATCGCGCAGCGTATTGGGATCGAGCGGCGTAATATCGACAAGCCCGCCGTTTTCCTCAAGGACCGAGTGCGCCATTAAGAGATACCGCCGCGGCTCATTGCTGGCCAAAACAGCCATCCCCGCACGGCCGTGCTTTCCGAGTGGTGTCTGACCCAAAAATCCACATTCCCGTGACAGTCATTCATCTTGGGTTCCCATCCGTTAAATGTGACCCCATCACGGAACGGCACCTTGACGGCCGAGTCCACACGCTCATGCAGCTGCTGGAAATAGACGGTATAGTCGTAGGCCATGTGGCCCTCACCTTGACTCTAAACCGAAACCCTCAGGCACACAATTCGCACACAAGTGTCGCCGCGATAGAGATTTACTTTGAGTTTTGCAGGACGCTACTGATTTAAGTCTCAGTGATCGCGGTTGACCGCATCTCGCTGATTATAGG
>CAWJFN010000006.1:0-146686 GCA_963842195.1 uncultured Acidobacteriaceae bacterium | reverse complement strand
GTTCCAGTGGCCAATCCATCCTAGATGACCTCGTGAGTTCGCGCCCCCAAACTTTGTACTAAGCACCCCGCCCGCTGTGACGAGGACGACCCCCAGCAGAGATAGCAGGGTAGGCTCGTTCTTCCATACGAACCACCCAATCAATCCCGAGAAGATGACCACGCAGTAATTGAAAGGCGCGATGCTCGTTGCCGTGGCATGTTGGTACGCAAGGATAATCAACAACTGGGCTGCCGCCATCAGGATTCCGATACCTGCCAAATAGAGCCATTCCTTTAAGGTGGGGGCTTTCCAGAACAGCAGAGCAAAAGGAGCAGTGGCGACCGAAGAGATCAGAAAATAATAGAAAAGGATGCGCTTAACGGGCTCGTCTCGCGATAGTTGATTGACCGCCACAAGCGCAAAGGCCGAGAAAAGTGCCGCACTGATAGCGATGAGAGCAGTAGGATCGGCGAGCATCTGTACGCCCGGTTTTAAGATCAGCAAGATTCCGACGAAACCAATGAAGAGGCTTGCCCAGACAACCATGCCCACCTTTTCCTTCAACCACACCCAGGCAATCAGAGGAATAAACAGCGGCGCAGAGTTGGTCAACAGGACGGCGTTCATCAACGGCATTTTCTTCACAGCCGCAAACATGAGCGCCTGCGAAAGGAGCCCTGCAAGACCCCGCAGGATGTGGAGCCAAATACGCTTGGTTTTCAGCGGGGAAAAACCACGACTCACCGCCCATGGAGCAAACAGCAGAAGTGCGATCGCATTCTGAAAGAAGACCAACGTGCTGGTGGCGATGCCTGTTGCCGCCTTAGCGAACGCGCTCATGACAGCGACACATAAGAAAGCAAGCACGATCAGCAGCACGCCGATCATCACAGAGGGTTTCGGACTGATGACTCGTGGTGGAACGTTAGTCACGGTACATCTGTAAGCTCTTCCGAACCATACGAAGCGCGGCCTATTTCGCCACGCGCATCCAGTCGCGCGAGCAGAAGGTGGTAGTAGAGCATGCCACGCTCGGGACCGAGCGCGGTGAGAACGCGGTCGATATCGAGCGGAATGGCTCCTGCGACGAAGGCCAGATTGCGAGTAACGCTCGAGTCGTTCATGGGAAAGACGTCGAGGCGGCCTAAGCCGCGCAGCAGAATCACCGTCGCCGTCCAGGGTCCGATCCCCTTGATGCCGCATAGCAACCGCGCGGCTTCCTCACTCGAACGCTCCTCCAGCACTGCTTCGTTCAGGGTGCCGGAGAGTAGCGCGTCCGCCGCGCGCCTGAGTGTCGACAACTTGTTCGCACTCAAGCCCCCCGCCAGGAGAATGTCATCGTTCGCAGCCTGGAAAATCTCTGCGCCCGGAAACGCGTGGAGTGTTGTGCCCCTACATGTAATAGGCGAACCGAGGGCTAGAATTGTCCGCTTTGCAATCGAACTCGCAGCAAAGAGGCTCATCTGTTGAAAGACAACTGCATTCACGCATGCTTCCCATAACGTTGGATAGCGAGGAGGTTTTACGCCGCGCATACGCACAGCTAACGGCCACAGCCATGGAATATCCTCTGCTGCACGATAGAAGTCTGAAAGCGTCCGTTCGACTCCAAGAATCCGGCGTACGAGCGCAAGAGCCCGTGTGTGCTCGTCAGAGCCGTCGCAACCGTGAAGCGCAACCGTGAGCCTGGCCGGTTGTGTTTGCGCAACGCGCACGATCACGGATCTTCGGAACCCGTCCAGGATACGGACATATTCGCCTTCACGTGTGAGCACGTCCACGATATTTGTCGATAACCTCCGCAGCGCACTCACAGTAAGGTCGAGGCGGTACGGCGTCGCTGTGTCTATCTCATATCGTGCTTCAGAAGCACCAACGGATGCCGCAGCGGATCGCGTCATTGGGATCTCAGAAATCCAAAAGCTGCGGTCACGCGTTTTTTTTTGGCACCATGCCGCTGCTTTCGCGTATGTGTAAAGTGCCGGATTCTCGGGACGCCACGCGTCTGAAGACAGGCAGCAGCACGATTGCTTCATTGTGCTCCGTGTCCTTCGCTCCGTAGATCAGCGTCATCGCGGACCGGTCCCGTGCCGCCTGAATGGTCCTGGTGATCGTCGCTTGCACCTCTGGATTCTTTAACTCCAATTTGTAACGCTTGCAGAACTCGGTCCAACGCTTCGGATCATGGCCAAACCATTTTCGTAGCTGTGTGCTGGGGGCGATGTCCTTTGCCCACGCATCCAGGTGGAGCTCGGTCTTCTTTACGCCGCGCGGCCACAGCCGGTCTACCAGGACCCGAAACCCGTCCTTCGCGTTCGGCTTTTCATAGGCTCTTTTGAGCAGAATCTCCACTCCTCACCTCAGATTTTCGTGAGAGCCGAGCCTTTGTGCATAGCCAAGTGATCGGTCGTATCGCTCTGGATCTCATACTGCGGCTCCTCTTTTGAAGCGTGGACCGTGTACCCCTTGAATGTGATTTGGGAGGTATGCTTCTTCGTGATCGTTCCTCGAACCCGCCCCGCTTCCGAGTTCCACTCCACGTGGTCGCCTACTTTGAACTCGTGTGCCATTGCCCTTCCTCGCTCTTTTACTACGACTTCGCTGCCGGTATCGGAGGCATCGTTTTGCAGGGTGGTTTCCGTACCTCAATCTGGCCATCGCGAACGTGGGTTTCGAGACACGGCTGCGGATGCACAGCCGGCCCATCGAGCACGCGGCCGTCTTCCAGTCCGAATCGCGAGTGATGCCAGGGACACACAATGCTGTCACCCACAAGCGTGCCCTCCGAGAGCGGACCGTTGAAATGCGAGCACGTCTCGGTCAAGGCGAAGATCCGGGCGCCACGGCGCACCAACAGGATCGGAACGCCATCGTGCACAGCGCGCTTCGGCTGCGCCTCTCCCAGGTCGGCCTCTGCCAGCACGGACACAAAGTCGTCGGGAAAAGTTTGGCCGTCGGTACGGTCAACGCCCACTCGGTATTCGTAAACCATCTTCCCGCCCAGATGAGCCGCGAAGGCCATCACGCCGTATCCCAGCGCCCCCAATATCCGGCCTACATTTCGCGACTTGCGTCTGCGCGCAATCAGTGAGGTCGCGAACAGCGCGGCTCCACTCAGGTTCAAGAGGCCGTGAATCATGCCCAGACGCCGAGCCGGAGCATCCGCATCCTGCCAGTCGGTCGCGCCCGTTACAGCTGCACCGAGCGCGCCCACTATACCGACTGCCACAGAAGTATCGGCAGCGGTGGCGAAGGCGTCGCGATGACTGGCCATTTCCAAGGCGTCGAACACCAGAGCCGTTGTCCAAGCTCCGATCGGAACATCCGTGAGAACTACATGCAAGGGTTCCCCCAGCCATGTTCCGTTCAGGAAGTTCTTGACCGATTGACCTTTAGGACCGGCGCTGTCGAAGGCCTTATGCACCAGCTTCTGCAAGCCTTCTCCAACTGCCCTGGTTTTCGGCGATTCCTCACAATCGGTACCGCCTGTAATGTCTGGTGTAGGCATGCAGGTGCTTTCCTCCCAGTATCTTTCTTTGACAAGCCACTCGTTTATAGTGAATAGCTTCTGCGTCCGCGCCATCAATTCTACGCCCCTTTGCCGGACTCGTGGTCCTCAACGCTTGGTCGTCCTAAAATGCGCTCCGTGAGGCAGGAGGGCAGATAGTGTTCGTCAGCAGTTAGATCACCGATCGCCTTCGGGGGCTATCAAGGCTGGAAAGATCGCGCGCGAGCATGGCGCGTGGGTTGTGTTTAGCGGCACTTGTTAGCGCCGATCTAAAACGACCGCAAAAGCGCCGGTTTTGACGACGGAGAGAGGGCCGGTTTTGCAGTGGGCGCACGAATGCGCCGCACTTCGATGGAGACACTACGTAGAAACCTCTTGAAATCTTCTTCGCCGGAACTCAAAACGCGCGTTGTTGTACGGGGAGTCCCTCACTTCCGGAAGGGAACCAACGAGGCGGTAACGAATGTAAAGAATAGGTGCCCCATTTTGAAGCCGCGCCTTTCAATTTTCATCGGTCGAGCCTGGCGTGTCAAAAGCTCACGTGAAAACTAATCAAGTGGAACTGCTCGCCACCACAGAGCCACATGTCAAGAAATCAGCTTGACAGAACTCAGAGTGATCGCGAGCCTGTGATACGAGTCGCACCCTCAACCGCGAATAGATCCGCCCTAACGCTAGAACCTTATCGGGAGTGAGCCAGCGATCCTCAGCCGAGAGACGGGCTGAACTGACCGCTGGCTCACTTTCGATAAGGCCGTTTGATGGAACTCGCTGACGTTTGCGAGGGATGCGGCCAACTATGGCAACGTACCGCTATGGGATTTCAATTGATTGTCGTTGTTCGGTCTTGCCAGGGAGCCGGGAGGGGTTGCTGTGAAATAACCCAAGCTCGGCACGGCGACCCTCATTATCGCTCAAATACGCGACGGCTGATTGGGTCCGAGCAGCGGATCGACACCCACGCGTAGCGTCCCTCGCATCAGCGAGTTCGTTCAAACGGGCGTTCCACCGATGTGAACTCGTTATTGGCAATTTGTCGGCAACCGGAAGTTGCGCCCCTCAGTCGTATCTCAGGGCCTCGATGGGATCCGAATTTGCGCCCCGCCGAGCCGGAACAAGCATCGCCGCCATTGCTGCCGCGGCCATGAACAAAACAGCCGCAAGGTACAGCATCGGGTCACTACTGTCGATGCGCAGAGGTCCCGTGTCGAGCGTCTTGCGAAGAGCGGCGGCGGTTGCAACCGAGAGCCACAAACCGATAAGAAGGCCGTGAAGCACGGGTTTTCCTCCGGAGAAGTAGACGGAGCGGATGATATCCAGGCGCCGGGCGCCCAGCGCCGCGCGAATGCCGAATTCGCGCGTACTCTGGTTCACCGCGAATGAAACAGCCCCGTAGATGCCTGCCACCGACAGGACGGTTCCCAGAATTCCCAGCAGCAGAATCAGCGAGACGAAATTCCAGATTTCGGTGCTCACCTCATCAATCCAGTTCTGCATAAGGCGCATCCTCACGGGCAGATCCGGTTCCATCTCGCGTATCGCGGCGCGGATGGATAGCATCGGCGACTTAAGCCGCGGATCGAAGCGGATGGCGATGATGTCCTTGGCGGCATTGGCCGCGAGCGATCGATAGAGCGGCGGGTTATCTGTGCCGCCGAAGCGCAGGGGATCAATATTTTTGGCAATGCCGACGATTGTGAGTGCCGTTCCGTCGGGCAGTTTCAGTTGCCGCCCGAGCGGGCTCCTGCGGTTCCAGAACAACCAGGCGAGAGTCTGCGAAACAATCGCGGCGTTGCTGTCGCCTGGAGTAAACTCGCGCCCGCCAACCAGCGGGATGCCCATGGTCGCGAAAAATTGAGGCGAAGCGGTGAAGACGCTGACTGGCTGCACCGCGTCAGGCCTCTCGGGCGGCGAGATCTCGAGCGAATTGTGATCCAACAGCGGGATGTCGCGTAACGGCGTCGCGAAACGAACTCCAGGAACGCTCAAAATGCGGTCTGTGATCACACGGAGAGGTGCCGGCTGCCAAAATAACGCGACAATCACGTGGCGTGAGTCGTAGCCCGGATCCGCGTGAAGGTTGCGGTTCTCCGCTTGCCCGAGCAGTCCCGCGCCGACAACCAGCACCATGCTCAGCGCCACCTGCACGCTGACCAGATAACCGAGCGCGCGTTTTGCTCCGGCTGCGCCTCCGAACAGACCGCCAAAGCCCTTGAGTGAATTGATGAGATCAAGTTTCAAAGCTTCAGAGGCCGGCGCGATACCGGCCAGGACGCCCGTGACCAGCACCAGCATGGAGATCCACGTGAGCACGCGCCAATCGGGCACAAGCGGGAAATCGGGTGAACGGAGCACGAGATAGCGGGCCAGCGGTTGCGGCAGCGTGTTCACCACGATCCAGCTCAGCCCGCCCGCGACAACCGCAAGCACGAGGCTTTCCGTTATGAGCATGCGGACCAGACGATTGCGCTGCGCACCGAACGAGAGGCGAACGGCAATTTCACGATTCCTTGTCGTCGCGCGCGAAAGCAGCAGCGCGGCTACATTCGCACACGCGATAAGAAGGACTAAATTGAACGCGCCGAAGAAGAAGGCAGAGAGCAAAACGAATCGAGCATCCGCAAAGAGATCGATCCATTCGACCCAGGAACCGTCGGTTACTTCAATGCGAGTGATGCGGCCCGGATTCATGCTGTCTTGCGCTTGGACCAGCCTGGTGAGTTCGGCGCGGACCGCCGCGCGATTGTAACCGGAAGCGATGCGTCCGGCGAGTCCGAGCCAGAAGTGCTGATCTTCCTTGAAGAGGTTCAGTGTTGGGTTGAGGTAGGGCTGTGCTGTGTAAGGGATCCACACGCTGATCGCAGGGCCTACGATCCAGCCGGAAGTGGTTGCGGCCACCACACCGACAACCGGCACTGAATGATTGTTGATCTGGATGATGCGGCCGATGATGCCTGGATCCGACGCGAAGCGGCTCCGCCAGGTGGTCTCACTCAGGATAGCGACCGGAGCCTGGCCCTGCGCGCGGCAGTCGTTGTCGATGAAAAGCCGTCCAAGCTTGGGATGCCCCACGCCTTCTACTGCGAAGAAGTTGCAGGAAACAGCCAGGCCCGGAGCTTCTTCTTCGTCACTAAAAGGAGAGGGGAATCTGTAATAGGCCGCCAACAGGCGCAGTGACCGCGCATCGTTTCGAAAACTCTGATATTCGGCGTAAGAGGCTTCCCGTGGACCTCCAGTCGAACCTGTGGCGGGTGTGATTTGGACGAAGCTCGCAGGGTCGTTCGTGATATGCGCTTTAAGGACATACCCGTTCACTACGGTGAAGACGCTGGCATTAATGCCGATCGCTGCGGTGAGAGTGGCAATAATAACGAGCGAAACAACCGGGTCGCGGCGGATAAGGCGGAAAGCGTGCCGGGTGTCATCGAGTAAGCTGTCCAGAAAGGTTCGGTTGTGAATGGATTCGACGATTTCGCTGGTCAGAGATTCCGGAATGACGGAGCGCGAAGTCGTGAGATGCAACGCGAACTCTTTTTCGGCGAGGGCCCGCCCCGGTGCTGCCGCCGGCGCATGCCGCTCGAAATGGTCGAGTTCGAGCGGGCTGACTTCCGGTTCTTCGAATTCGTCGTATAGGATGCGCCAGTTGGACCACGCGGCGCGGCGTCGTCTCCGCATCCACCAAACACTCCAGAGCAGAAGCGTGAACAGTGTCAACAAAGCGGCGGGTTCTACAGAACAATAGAGAAGCAGACTCGCAAAGCCGGCGAGCAGCACGCTTCCCATGCCGTAGTACACAACCGTAAGTGCGAAGGGGCGTCGCGAAGCCGAATAGCTGCATGTGAAGGGCAGTTTGCGCCAGTTCCGGAAAAGCGTTTCGAACCAAAGCGCGGCGCTGAGGAATACCAGTGCCATCACAATGAGTGCGCGCTGCCATCCAAGCACCGCGACAGACGCCGGAAGTCCGGCCAGGCAGACTGGCGCAATGCCACACCAGATAACCACGCGATCCACCGCCGAAAGCCAGGCCGAGGCGCCATCGTGCTCTGCAATCTCGAAGATCCATTTCGCGCCATGCGTGACAGGCAGCGAGAAGAGACGGCGCAACGCGATCACGGCGAGAAGCGCCAGAGCAAGCGGCGAAGCCGTAACGATCATCCCGTAGACGCCTTCGTTCTTCAAAGAGGGGGTCGGCATATCGAGCATGCCTTTAACAATCCAGCCGGCCGCCAGTCCCGCCCAGGCCAGGAGGAGAAGACGATGGCTGCGGCTTCGTACCAGCGTTTTCCAAATAAAAGCGAATGCTGCCTGTTCCTGCGGGCGGCGAATCCAGATTTCAAGCAGACGCGAGCCCAGCTTGGCAATTTTGTCGGACATGCGGGTATCCTCTCGTCGGCTGAATGCCTCCAGCAGGATGCGGCGATGGCGATGATAGCCGGCGAGATAAGCGCCGATAGCGATCACCGCCGGGATTGCGACGCTCAGGAGCGCTTTTCGTGCGCGTTCAGGATCGCCCAGAGCGATGGCCTCCCACAGGTGCAGAAACCAGACGCCGGGCCACCATTCGGCGTGAGGTTGGCGGCCGGCCAGCGGCAGCGTGCCGAGCGTCGCGATGAAGAGGATGCCCTGTATCCAGAGGCTGACAGCGTCGAACATGCGGGCGGGCAGGAGATTCAGGAGAAGTCCCTGCATCGGCGAGGAGAATCGAAAAGGCGAAGAAACAGGCGGCCGCCATGGTAATGAAGGTGGCAGCCATCAGCACCAGCGTGTTCGGGTTCTCTTGCCAGGTGCCTGATATGGCGGTCGAGAAAAGGATTGCCCAGGGAAGATTTGCCGCGATCACGAAACCGGTGAACAGAATCATCAGCGCACTGGACTTCGTCACGAAGATGTCGCGAGCGCTGATAGGCAGACCGGCCAGTGCTAAGCAATCGCGGCGGTTGGGAAATAGCGATTGCCATTGAAGCAGCGTTAGCACGGCGGTCACCGCGAAGGCGAGGCCGATGAATAAAAGGAGGTCAGAGCGCAGTTCGGATCGATAGAGCGCACCGTTAGAGTGGATGGGCGAATTGAGGGCCGCGTACCGTGTCCAGTAAACGTTGAACACGACGATCCCGACTGACAGGAAAGCAGCCAGGACACCGACAGCGGTCTTCTTCCATTCGCCGGAGGCGGCAAGAGCTTCGCTGTCGAAGAAAGTGTCCAGGAAGTGGCGCAGGAGTTCGCGATGCACAGCCGCGCCCTTTGCGCTCATGCGGCCACCACTTCGAGCATGCGCCTGGCGATCGAATCCGCATCTTCGGTTTGCGTAAGCTCGGCGAAGACGTCCTCAAGCGAAGATTTGTCGTTAACTTCGCGCAGACGGGCTACCGAATCGTGCGCGATGACGCGGCCTTTGCTGAGGATGAGAACTTTGTCGCAAACTTTCTCGACTACTTCGAGGACATGCGAGCTGTACAGGACCATTTTGCCGCGCTTGGCGAAGGTCGCTAAGAAGACTGCGGAGAATCATAGCTGCGTTCACGTCAAGGCCCGAGAACGGTTCGTCGAGGATGAGGACCTCGGGGTCGTGGAGCAGCGCTGCTATAAGGAGAATTTTCTGGCGCATCCCTTTGGAATAACCGGCCAGAGAGCTGTGACGGTCCTCCCAGAGACCGACGAGCCGGAGAAGCTCGTCCACCTTGGGTTCGAGGATGCGCCTGGAGAGGCCGCGAAGACGCCCCATGAGCTGCAGATGTTCGCGTCCGCTGAGGTGCGGATACAGGTGCGGCTCTTCGGGCACGTAGCCGATGCGGCGCTGAAAGGCTTTGCGGGTTTCGGGATCTGTGTGAATGTTGTCGCCATCAAACGTGATTTCCCCGGACGTGGGCTCAAGCAGACCAATGATCATCTTGACCGTGGTGCTCTTTCCGGCGCCGTTGGGACCGAGATAGCCGAGCGTTTCACCGCGATGAATCACGAAGCTGGCATGGTCAACAACTGGGATGCCGGCGTAACGTTTCGTGAGGTTGCGGACTTCGAGCATGACACTTTAGACACAATACGGCAGGCGCGAGTTCCTGAAGGCTGCTATACCTAAGGTCCGCGTCCCGCCGGGGCCGGCTCGTCGCAGCGTCCACGGGGCTGGCTTCGTTTCGCAAAACGGACCGTTGTGTCCCACAAGCGGACAGCGGTTCGTTCCGTAAAGTGCCTGGATATCATTGAAAATACAACGCCCGTACGGCGTGGCCTGGAAAGTGCCATTATTGATTTGAATTCATGGATGTACCTCGCGGAAAAGAAGTAGCTCGCCGGCGCAACATTCGCCGGGCCGCTATAGCGGTCGTTGTTGCTCTCGCCATCGGCGGGACAACCGTCGCGCTGGCGCGTCTAAAACCCGCGGCACCCTCAGTGGAATCGGGCGAACTTTACATTGGAACGGTGAAGCGGGGCGAGATGGAGGTCCAGGTCCGCGGCATCGGCCGTCTAACCCCCATCGAGATCTACTGGATTACCAGCTCTGTCGACAGTCGCGTGACGAAAATCGTGCGCCGCCCCAGCCCCGAGATGCTTAAGGCCGACGACGTCATCATGGTCCTCAGCAACCCCGACCTCGAGCTCGAAGCCGAGAAGGCCGAGTGGCAAGTAAAACAGGACGAGGCAACGTTGGCCAATCTCAAGGTAAAGCTGGAAAGCGACAAGCTCGACCAAAGGGCGAATCTCGCCGCCTTAGAGTCGCAATATACGCAGGCGAAGCTTCAGGCCGACCGCGATCTGGAACTCACACGCCTCAATTTAAAGAGCGACCTCGAATCGCGTCTTTCCGTGGATTCGGCCGAACAGTTTCAGAAGCGTGTCGCGCTGCAGCAAGAGCGCCTGAAAATCGGCGATGAATCCATCAAAGCTCAAATCGACGCTCAGCAGGTAATCGTCGAAAGCTCGCGTGCCGCCTACAATCTTAAGAAAAGACAGGTGGATCAGTTGACGATCCGCGCGGGAATCGACGGCGTTCTGCAGGAAGTAGACGTCGAAGAAGGGCAACGCGTGCCGCCCGCAACCACTCTCGCCAAAGTCGCCGATCCCAAGAGGCTGAAAGCGGAATTAAAGGTGGCCGAGACGCAGATGAAAGGCGTTCACGTCGGCCTTGACGCAACCATCGATACCAGAAATGGACTAATTCCCGGCCGCGTTATCCGTATCGATCCCGCAGCTCAAAACGGTACCGTAACTGTGGATGTCCAGCTATTGGGTGCCCTGCCGCCGGACGCCCGCGCCGAACTGAGCGTGGACGGCACCATCGAAGTCGACCGCATGCGCGACGTGGTGTTCGTCGATCGCCCTGTCTCGGGCGAGCCGGATACCACAATTGGCTTATTCAAAATAGAATCCGACGGCAAAGCCGCCGAACGCACGAACGTGAAGCTCGGCCGCGCCTCTGTGAACTACATCGAGGTGCGGGATGGTCTGAAGGTTGGAGACCGGGTCATCCTGTCCGATATGTCACGCTACGACTCCAACTCACGAGTTCGTCTGAACTAGAATCGCATGTCATCCGTATTAAGCAAGAAAGCAGGAACGAGGAGGATTTGAGCAGCATGACCGCATCTGAGCCGTTGATCCATCTTGAAGGTGTCACCAAGGTGTTCGTTACCGACGAGGTGGAAACGCACGCGCTGTCGGGAATCCACATTGATATCCCGCGCGGCGAATACGTTTCCATTTCTGGGCCGTCGGGCTGCGGCAAGTCCACGCTGCTCGCCATCCTGGGGCTACTCGATACGCCTAGTTCGGGCACATACATCCTGAACGGTAAACCGGTCCAGAGCCTGAAGCTATCTGAGCGCGCACGCATTCGCAATCGCGAGATCGGGTTCATCTTTCAGGCATTCAACCTGATCGGCGATCTCAATGTGTACGAGAATGTCGAGCTGCCGCTGACGTATCGCGGCATGCCGGGTAGCGAGCGCAAGAAGAAGGTACATGAGG
Organism: uncultured Acidobacteriaceae bacterium; assembly: GCA_963842195.1. Taxonomy (GTDB): domain Bacteria; phylum Acidobacteriota; class Terriglobia; order Bryobacterales; family Bryobacteraceae; genus Bog-105. The sequence goes on along the minus strand of CAWJFN010000006.1, from coordinate 135,234 downwards.
CGCTCGAACGCGTCGGCATGTCACATCGCATCAAGCACTACCCGTCCCAACTGTCCGGCGGTCAGCAGCAGCGCGTGGCGGTGGCCCGAGCCCTTGCCGGCGATCCATCCATTCTGCTCGCCGATGAGCCCACCGGAAATTTGGATTCGCAGAACGGCGAGCAAGTCATGGACCTGCTGCGCGAACTGCATCGCGGCGGCGCCACGATCTGTATGGTCACCCACGATCCGCGCTATGCCCGCTATGCCGATCGCTCCATCCACCTGTTCGATGGCCGTGTGGTTGAGGAAAGTATGGAGGTCCCGGTATGATTCGCGGGAACGCGGACATTGTTGCAATCGTAATCCTCATTGGCGTCGCGATGTTTTGCTCCGGCGCCCGCCAGATACTCGTTTCCGATCTCGGCGGTAGCAAGCAGATCGTGCTGAATCGCCGGGGCGATGTGCTTCGCCAGACCAGTCTCTGGTCCCTGTGCGGAGAAAAACGTCGCTCCGCCGTGATGGTAGTGGCGCCCCTTCCCCCTGTGGCGCCACTACCTTTTTCACGCTGATCCTGCGTCACCGCGCAAATTGTGGGGCAGCTTGTCAAGCTGCGGCCGATTTGCCCAAATCAGCCACCTCACTCGCGGGTAAGGTGGAAGCGCACAAGCCGTTTTGCTGGCAGTTGTGCGCGGGTAAGGTGGAAGCGCACAAGCCGTTTTGCTGGCCGTTGTGCGCGGGTAAGGTGCAAGCGCACAGGCCGTTTTGCTGGCCGTTGTGCGCGGGTAAGGTGGAAACGCACAGGCCGTTTTGCTGGCCGTTGTGCGCGGGTAAGGTGGAAGCGCACAGGCCGTTTTGCTGGCCGTTGCGCGGGTAAGGTGCAAGCGCACAGGCCGTTTTGCTGGCCGTTGTGCGCGGGTAAGGTGGAAGCGCACAGGCCGTTTTGCTGGCCGTTGTGCGCGGGTAAGGTGCAAGCGCACAGGCCGTTTTGCTGGCCGTTGTGCGCGGGTAAGGTGCAAGCGCACAGGCCGTTTTGCTGGCCGTTGTGCGCGGGTAAGATAGATATATTCATGATCTCTTTACGCAACATCGAGAAGTATTTTGAGCATGGCCCCACGAAAACGTTTGTGCTGCGCCGCATCAACATCGACATCCGTGAAGGCGAATTCGTCTCCATCATGGGACCTTCCGGTGCTGGAAAATCCACTCTCCTGCACCTGCTCGGAATGCACGACTCGGCTTGGGCCGGCGAATACTACATGTATGAACACGCCGTGCATAGGCTGAGCAAGAAAGACCGCTCAGAGATCCAGAAAAAGTACATCGGCTTTGTCTTTCAGAGCTATCACCTGCTCGATTCGCTCACCGTCTACGAAAACCTCGAGATCCCGCTGTCCTACCGCAACATCAGGAAGTCGGAGCGCCAGAGCATCGTCTGTGACGCACTGGACCGCTTCAACATGGTTGGCAAAAAGGACCTGTATCCGAATCAACTGTCGGGAGGCCAGCAGCAACTGGTTGGAATTGCCCGTGCCATGATCGCCAATCCCAAACTCATTTTGGCCGATGAGCCGACCGGCAACCTGCACTCGTCGCAGGGCAAGGAAATCATGGAGATGTTCAAGAAACTCAACGATGAGGGCACGACCATCATCCAGGTCACCCACAACGAAAAAAATGCCGAGTACGGCAACCGCATCATCTACATCGAAGACGGCTGGATCCAGCAGAATCCGGCGGTCGCCTGATCTCTTCGCCTCGGAAATTCTGACTGCCTATGAGAATTGTGCCCTCGCGCATGCGCGTCCTGATCGCCGATGATCAGCCCGACGTGCTCGAAGCGCTGCGCTTTCTGCTGAAGCGTGAAGGGTACAGGATCGAGTCGGCCGAATCGCCCCAGGAAGTGCTCCAAGCCATTGAGAATCGAGACTTCGATCTGGTCATGATCGACCTGAACTACAGCCGCGATACGACCTCGGGCGAAGAAGGACTCGAGCTACTGGCTAACATTCAAAAAGCCGATTCCACTCTTCCCGTGATTGTGATGACTGCCTGGAGCAGCATTGATCTGGCAGTCGAAGCAATGCGCCGGGGTGCCCGGGACTTTGTCCAAAAGCCGTGGGAAAACGAACGGCTCGCAACCATCGTGCGCACTCAACTCGAACTGAGTGACGCCATTCGGCGCGGCCAGCGCCTCGAAGCCGAAAATCAACTACTGCGTGGTGACAATCTGCCGACCATGATTGCCGAGTCGCCTTCCATGCAGCCCGTGCTGGAGTTGATCTCGCGTGTCGGTCCCTCGGACGCCAACGTTTTGATTACGGGCGAACCCGGCGCAGGCAAAGAAGTAGTTGCGCGCACGCTGCACGCCATATCCAGTCGCGCCAGCAGGCCCATGGTAACGGTGAACGCCGGCGGGCTTGCTGAGGGCGTATTCGAGAGCGAGCTCTTCGGTCATGTCAAGGGCGCTTTTACCGACGCCAAAATGGATCGCGTCGGACGCTTCGAGCTGGCGGATACCGGCACGTTGTTTCTCGACGAGATCGCCAACGTTCCCATGAATCTCCAATCGAAGCTCTTGCGCGTGCTTGAGATCGGAGAGATGGAGCGCGTCGGCTCTTCCAAAACCAAGAAAGTCGACGTTCGGGTGATCTCGGCGACCAATGCCAACTTGCCCGAGGAGGTCCAAAACGGGCGCTTTCGCCAGGATCTGCTGTTCCGGTTGAACACCATCGAGATCCACGTTCCGGCTCTGCGGGAGCGCCGCGAGGACATCACCGCGCTGGCCAACCATTTCCTCGGCATACACGCGCGCCGCTATCGTAAACATCTGATTGGCTTCGACCAAAATGCAACTCAAGCGATGCTGGAACATGCCTGGCAAGGCAATGTCCGCGAGCTGAATCATGTAGTGGAGCGCGCGGTTCTCATGTCGCAAAACAATACCATCCGCGCCAGCGATCTTGCATTGCGCGCCGGGGCCGTCACCAGCGGACGGCTCGAAGACATGAGCCTCGAAGAAGTGGAGGAGTTCCTGATTAAGAAGGCCCTCGGCCGGTACAGCGGGAACGTCAGTCACGCTGCCGCCGCGCTCGGTCTCAGCCGCAGCGCGCTCTACCGCCGCCTGCAGCGCTTCGGCCTGTAGAGCGTAGTGGCGCGGACGGTCGAGCGGAGCGAGCCGTCTGTGGATCACCCTTCGTAGGACCAGTGCACAATTGAACATGGCGCGATTCAAATTCCGCGTCAGTCACGAAGATCGCGTGCTCCTGCTGGCGCTCACTGCCGGTGTGCCCGCGCTGATCGTCGCGTTCATCCTGCTGTTCAAAGGTCATTATTCGGCGCGCCTCGATTGGACACTGGGTCCACTGATGGTCCTGTTTTGGCTAGGCTTCTGCTTTGCCATTCGCGAGCGTGTGGCGAACCCATTGCGCACACTGGCGAATCTGCTGGAAGCCATTCGCGAAGGCGACTACTCGATTCGCGCGCGCGTAGATAATCCGAGCGAACCGCTCGGAGAAGTGATGCAGCAAATTAACGCCATGGCGACCACGCTGCGCAACCAGCGGCTGGGTGCGCTCGAGGCTACTGCACTGCTGCGCAAGGTCATGGAAGAGATCGATGTCGCCGTGTTCGCATTCGATCGTCAACAATCTCTGCGTCTGGTAAATCGCGCTGCCGAGCGCCTGTTAGCACAGCCTGCCGAGCGCCTCCTCGCGCGCGATGCGACTTCTCTCGGCCTTGCCGAATACCTGGTAGGTCCGGCTGAGCAGACCATTCAGCGCGCCTTTCCCGGCGCAACAGGGCGCTGGGGCATTCATCGCACCAGTTTTCGCGAAGGCGGCGTGCGGCATCATCTGCTCGTCTTCACGGACCTGACCCGTCCGCTGCGCGAAGAAGAACTCAAGGCATGGCAGCGCTTGGTTCGAGTCATCGGTCACGAGCTCAACAACTCTTTGACTCCCATCAAGTCAATCGCTCAGAGCCTGGAGGAGTTGGTCGCCGCGTCACCCCGGCCTGATGATTGGCAAGAAGATATGTCACGCGGCCTGAACGTGATTGCCTCCCGCTCGGAATCCTTGAGCCGCTTTATGAGCTCCTATGCACAGCTTGCAAAGCTACCGCCGCCGAAACTTGGCCCGGTGGAAATCAGCGCTTTGCTTCGGCGCGTCACCAGCCTGGAACAAAGATCCCCCGTATTCTTCGAGGAGTGCCCACCATTGACCATTCAAGGCGATGCCGACCAACTGGAACAGGTGTTGATCAACTTGATTCGCAATGCGGTGGACGCCGCGCAGGAGACCGGCGGGCGCGTGTTCTTGCGTCACGAGCGAACACCGGCAGCGGTCAAAATCCTGGTTCGCGATGAGGGACCGGGGCTCTCGAACACCGCCAACTTATTCGTGCCGTTCTTTACAACCAAGCGCGGCGGATCAGGAATTGGGCTGGTGCTCAGCCGCCAGATCGCTGAAGCTCATCACGGGTCCCTGGCCTTGCGCAATGCCATGGATGGACCTGGCGCTGAAGCCGTGTTAACGCTGCCGATTCAGTAAACGCAACCATGCGCACGCTCTTCCGAGCTATCGGCGTGGTACGAGCTGCGCACCAACGGTCCTGCCTCAACGTGCGCGAACCCCATTTCGCGCCCGGCGTGCTTGTATTCGTCAAACTCAAGCTGCGGAATGTAGCGCAGGATTGGCAGATGTTTCTGAGACGGCCGCAGATACTGCCCTAGCGTCAGAATGTCCACGTGGTGGTCGCGTAAGTCGCGCATCACTCGTAAGACCTCGCTCTGCATCTCTCCGAGCCCGAGCATCAGACCGGACTTTGTTGGAATGTGCGGACGAAGCTGCTTAGCGTAGCGCAGCATGTCGAGCGAGCGTTCATAGCGCGCGCCTAAACGCACCTGCCGGTACAGCCGCGGCACCGTTTCCGTATTGTGATTCAGCACGTCGGGATGCGCGTTCATCACCGTCTGCATGGCCTCGCGCGAGCCCTGAAAATCCGGCACAAGCACCTCCACCTTACAGCCCGGCACATGCTCGCGAATTGCGTTGATCGTCAATGCGAATAACTCAGCTCCGCCGTCTTTGCGATCATCGCGATTGACGCTCGTCACTACGGCATAACGGAGCTTCAGCGCGGCACATGCTTCTCCCACACGGCGGGGCTCATCGTAATCGACATCCAGTGGCGGCCCTTTCTGTACCGCACAGAAACCACACCGTCGCGTACAGACGTTCCCAAGAATCATAAACGTGGCCGTGCGCCGGTTCCAGCATTCTCCGACATTCGGACACGCCGCGCTTTCGCAAACCGTGTGCAGATTAAGCCTGGTAACCAGCTCTTTTAGCTCGCGATAGTTTTGACCGACGGGCGCCGGAGCACGCAACCATTTCGGCCGCTCAGGCTCGGAAGCGCAAAGGGCGCTTGGCTGCCCGTTTTGCGCGGTTTTAGTGATGCTAACGAGCACTTGATTTCAGATTACATCTCGCGTCGATTTTCAAGCGATCTCGACATCGTCACTTCATCCGCAAACTCCAGATCGCTGCCGACCGGAATGCCCATCGCAATTCGCGTGACCCGCGGCCCAAGCGGCTTCAAGAGCCGTGACAGATATACGGCGGTAGCTTCGCCTTCCACTGTCGGATTCGTGGCCAGGATGATTTCCTCGATCTGGTTTCGATGCACGCGATCAACCAGTCCTTTGATTCTCAGTTGCTCCGGGCCGATGCCGCGCAGCGGCGAAATCGCTCCGTGCAGAACGTGGTACAGGCCGCGAAAGCAGTGTGTCGTCTCGATCGGCAAAATGTTATGCGGCTCCTCGACCACGCAGATCTGCGCGTGTTCGCGGTGCGGGTCGCGGCAGTATAAACAAAGCTCGCCGTCGCTGATGTTATTGCACTGGGCGCAAATGCCAAGCTTGTCCTTGATGTCGAGAATGGCCTGCGCAAGCTGTTCGGCATCTTCGCGGGGCGTCCGCAACAAATGGAACGCGATGCGCTGTGCCGACTTCTGCCCGATGCCGGGCAGCCGCTTGCATTCCTGGATCAGCCGCGCGAGTGGTTCGGCGAATTCTGCCATCTGCCAATCAGCGCCGCACTAGAAGAGGCCCGGCGGCAATCCCATCCCGCCGAGCATGCCGCCCATTTTGCCCTGCGCCTCGTCGTCCACCTTCTTCGCGGCATCGTTGAACGCAGCAACCACCATGTCCTGCAGCATCTCGACGTCTCCGGCAACCTCCGGATCGATCTTTACGCCCAGCACGTTTTTGTGGCCGTCCATCTTGACGGAAATCATGCCGCCGCCCGCGGAGCCTTCCACGCGAATCGCGGCAATCTGCTCCTGCAACTTCTGCTGCATGGCTTGCGCCTGCTTCATCATGGCCTGCATATTGCCGGGCATCTTCATACGTTCGGTATACCTGCCTCCCTCAATCTCGGCGCACTGCTATTCATTCAAATTTCGCACGGCACGCACGTGTGCGCCAGGAAACAACTCCTGAAAGCGCTTCACCCCAGGATGCGATAGTGCGCGCCGCCGCAGCTCATCACCGTTCGCATTACTCTCCGCCGGCGCGCACCGAAGTCGCAGCCGTCACGTTCTCCCCTGCTTCAGCACGAACGCGCACAGGGTTGCCAACCACCTGTGAGGCCGCTCTCTGCACTTCCGGATCGCGCAGGGCCATGAGCATTGGCTTGGGCGCGCGAATCAAAACTTCCCCGCCCTGCAGCGACACTTCCGATTGCGCGACAGCATCCGCGCTGTAATCGGCCTTGGCGGCGCGCAACGCACTGCAGAGGTCCTGCTTCAAATCGCCCGTTAACGCGGGCTGCGGCGCGGCAGCAGGTTCGGCCGCAGCCGCCTGCGGCTTTGGCGCCGGTGTCTGAAAAGTGGCCGGCCGTGGGGCTCCGGCGCGAGACGTCGCACTTAATTGAACGGGTGGCGCAGCGGTCGGTAATGGCCCAGGCGATTTGCCCAATTCCGCCAATGCCTGTTCGATTCCCTTCAGCTTCCCGGCCTGAACCAGCTTCACGAGCCCCAGTTCCAGATGCAAGCGCGGCTGCAACGACTCTTGCAGCGTCTTATACAACTCAAGTGTGAGGTTCAAATAGCGCGTCAGGTCTTCTTCGCTAAACCGTGCAGCCGTTTCGAAAAACGCCTGCTGTTCACGTTCTGATGCTGCGATCAGCTGCGTAAAGCGTCCACCTGAAATTCTGGCCACCAGCAGGTTGCGCCAGTACCGTGCCAACTCACGGCAGAAGTGCTGCAAACTTTGCCCATTACATTCGAGCTCCTGCACGATCTCGAGCATGCGCGCACCGCTCTGCTGCTCAACGGCATCGGCAACCGCCTTCAACGAATCGACGCCGAAGACCCCTAAGAGTGCTCTAATGTCTTCGACGTTCAGCGTACGGCCGCAACATGCGATCGCCTGATCCAGCGCCGAAAGCGAATCTCGAACGCTGCCTTCACCCGCCTGAGCGATCACGGACAACACTTCGTCGCTGGCATCGATCCCTTCCTGCTCCACGATAAAGCGCATACGCGCAATCAGCTCGGAAAAATCGACGGATCGGAATGTGAAGTGCTGGCAGCGCGAGGCAATCGTGTTCGGAATTTCGTAAGCTTCGGTCGTGCAAAGAATAAACACAACCCATTCGGGCGGTTCCTCCAGCGTTTTCAAAAGAGCATTGAAAGCTTCTTTCGTGATCTGGTGCGCTTCGTCGATGATGAAAACTTTATAGCGGTCGCGGGCCGGACGATAACGCACGTTTTCGCGAATTTCGCGCATTTCGTTAATGCCGCGATTCGATGCCGCATCGATCTCGATCACATCAGGCGAGTTGCCCGCCCCAATCTCGATACAGCTTGCGCAGGTACCGCACGGAATGGCCGTCGGACCGTTGATGCAATTCAAGCAGCGCGCGAGGATGCGTGCAACGGTTGTTTTTCCGGTGCCGCGCTGGCCCGAAAAAATGTATCCGTGCGCGATCCGGCGGCTCTCAATCGCATTAGCGAGTGTTTTCTGAACGTGCTCCTGACCAATCAGCTCGCTGAACGTCTGCGGGCGATATTTCCTCGCGATGACCTGATACATAGCTTGATAAGAACTCAGCGGCGGGAGGAGGTTAGCCAGACCCCGGGTGATCCGCGGCACACGAACTGAGCCGCTACCGTTGCTTCCTTCCGGACCTGGCGGGGTTTACGACCGCCCATTGCACGAAGCCCGGAGCCTGACACACAATCTTAGCATCCAAAATTACTTCCGCTCACCGAAGAGAGCGCCCAGTTTTTCTGCCATCACAGTGTTGGAGACAGGCCGAAAATCGTGGCGCTCCGGGCGCGGGTTTCGAGGCGCTTCCGGCGGGACGGGCAACGAAGGTAGTGGTGGCGCAGGCTGCGGTCTCGGCTGCTCGCTGGGAGGGGCTGACTCCACGGGTTGCGGTGTCGCGGTTTGCGGTATCGCGGGTTGCGCAATCGCGGGTTCCGGAATCGGCGCTTGGGGTATTCCAGCTTCCGGCAACGCTGCCTCCGCGAGATATCGATCCTTCCGCAGTAAGCTTCGTTCCAACGCTCCGACCCACCCGGTGAACTCGCCTTCGATCTGCGCGTCGCGTTTTAGCGCATTTCTGAGCGCTTCCATTTTCGAATCGAGGTTATCCAAATGGTGGAGCAGCAGCGCTTCCTGAAACAGCGGCACTTTCGGCGAACCAAACTCTAATTCGCCATGATGACTGATGATCATGTGCTCCAGGAGAGCACGCAGCTTCGGAGGAAAATCAGGTAACCGTGCAATCTTTTCTCCCACCAGACGTAACCCGATAACAATGTGTCCGAGCAGTTGACCTTCCGCGCTGTAACTGAAACTTCGCGCGTACGACAGTTCTTCGATTTTGCCAATATCGTGCAGAATGGCGCCTGTAGTCAACAGGTCGACATCGATGTTGCGGTAATGAGGTCCGGTAAGCTGGCACAGCTTGCACACCGACAGCACGTGTTCCAGCAGCCCGCCGCGGCAGGCATGGTGAATCGTTTTGGCAGCCGGCGCGATTTTGTACCGTTCAGTGATGTGTGTGTCTGCGAAGATCGCATTCAGCAAAGCCCGCAAATGCGTGTTCCCGATTCCGTCAATGATGCCGCGCAAATCGGAGAACATCTGCTCTGAATCGCGTTCGGCACAAGGGAAGAAGTCGGAGAAATCGACTTCCTGATCCTGCAGGCGCTGCAGCCGGTGAACGGTGAATTGGATTCTGGTTTGAAATGTTTGCAGAAAGCCCTTCACCCTTACGAAGTCGTCGCGCTCGAAGGTGTGCATCACCTCCGCCACGTTGTCCCACATCCTCGCCTCGAGTTCGCCGGTGCGGTCAGCGAGATGCAGCGAGAGATACGGCTCACCGGTCTTCTTCTGACGGACCTCCTTCGATAGCACCAGGAACTGGCACGTCACAACGTCATTCGGCACCAATGTGCCTACGTACAGCGATTTCATTGAGGATGCCTAACGCGAACTGCTCTTTCCGTTTGCCGCGGTTTGAGTACCCGGAATCGGAATGACCCACAGCAAACGTTTGTGACGGGTCGAGTGCTCTACCTCGGACTTGGTGACCGTTTCAGGCTTCAACTGTACGGGATCCTGCCAGGCGGTGTTCTGTCCCGGCGCCGCTCCCGTATCCACAAAGCCTGGCTTGATCTGGAGGAACGCCGTTTTGCGCAGATCTGTGAGATACTCGCGCACTTTGGGCTGCATCTTCGGACCATACAGAACGTTCTGGATCTCCGGCTTGGCGTCTGCAAGCGGCTCCAGTCCGGCCTTGGTGTGGTCATCGACTTTCAAAATTTCGAAGCCTGTGGGCAGTTGAATCGGCTGACTCACTCCGCCTTTGGGTAGATTCCAGACGGCGTCCTCGATCTGCTTGGAAAGATCGCCTTTCTTATATGCTCCCAGCTGACCGCCTGCTTTCGCAGTTGCGGCGTCGGAGTTGTCACGCGCCAGATCAGAGAAGCGCTCGCCCTTGGCAGCATCGGCCGCGAGTTGCTTGGCCTTCTTCTCCGCTGCCGCCACCCCGGCAGCATCCTTACCCTGAGTCGAGATAAGAATTTCACTCACAAAAACGCGCTCATCGCGCACGAAATCGGACTTGTGGGCGTTGTAGTAATCTTCGATTTCCTTGTCCGTAATGTTGATGTGCCGCGCAACTTCGGCGCCGATCACCTCACGCGTCAGATACGTGTTCTTGGTCTCGGACAAGTAGTCCTCATAAGGCATTCCGGTCTGATCGCGCACGTACTCATGAAACTTGTCCGTATCGGTCATACCCGATTGCCGCTGCAGATTCGTCATGTACTTCGTCACATCCGAATCCACGTTGATGTTCAGCTCCTTGCCCTTCTGCACCAGCAGGAGCTCGTCGATGCGATCACGCAGCACGTCCTTCTGATCGCGGGTGAACTGCTGTTCGAGCTGGGATCCCGAGATGCCCTGGGCCCGCAGCTCCATCAACTTCTCTTTCTTCAGCCGGTCCAGCTCGTCCTGGCTGACAATGTCGCCGTTCACCTTCGCGACAATTTGATCGACAACCTGCACATCTGCGGCGAAGCACAGAATTCCGAATGCGAGCGCACTCAACCACTTCCATTTCATAGGAACTTCCATTATCGCAAGGGTCCAGGAGTGACGTATATATAATTCCCACCATGCAGCAACGGAACGGAGAAGGACCTTCGACACGGACACTCGTTCGCTGGTCAGCGGTATTCCGGGACGTTCAATTCTGGGTTCCGATGACCGTTCTCCTGATAGGATTGCTGCTCCTTTCCATAGCGCGATGAACACCGAAAAAACACTTTTGAGTGGCGAACCGGAAAGTGCACTGCCGGACCGGTCGCGGCAACGCGTTCTGAACAGGCTGGGAATTTTTTGTGGCTTTGCAGCAGCGCTCTGGCTGGCCGGAGCCGAAGCGCCCACAAAGCTCGTGACCATATCGGTTTCTCCGCTGGTGATCTCCTTCATGATGGTGTTCGGCGCGTTTTTATCGCGCTGGAGCCTGCCGGCAGTGATTCGTGGAACTGGCGACGTATTCCGCGATGTCCGGCATGTGCCGCATCTCTTTCTATGGGGTCTGATGGCGGGCTGCCTATGGGCAGTAGGCAACACCTTAACGATTTTCGCGGTCCGTGATATCGGATTGAGTCTCGCGTTTCCCTTGTGGAATTCGAACAGTTTGATCGGCATACTCTGGGGCACGCTGCTGTTCAAGGAACTGCATCGTGCGGGCTGGGCGCGAACCGTCGGTGTGGTTGCCGGTGCCGTGATCATTTTCATCGGCGCCATCTTGATCTCGGCAGCATCGACCTCACAGGCGGCACATGGCAACGCGGTGCACGGCATCGCATCGGCGCTCGGTGCCGGCCTCATGTTCGGGTCAATGTACATCCCGTACCGAAAGGCGTACATCACCGGCATGAACCCGCTGACATTCCTCACCTTTTTCACCTTTGGCGAGATGACCATGATGACTGTCGTGGCTTTGGTGTTCACGGGTGGTGTGCGGCCGTTTTGGCATGAATTGGTGGCCAATCGGTCTGTTCTCCTCTGGCCGATGTTAGGCGGCTTCATGTGGGTCGTGGGCGATCTCTTCCAGAACTACGCAGCCAAGTATGTGGGGATTAGCCGCGGGATTCCGCTATCCAATACAAACCAGCTCTGGGGGTTGTTGTTGGGTCTGCTTGTCTTTCGCGAGTTGCGTGGACTTGCCGCAGGCACCTACGCGGAAGTGATTGGCGGATCGGCGCTGATGGCGTTGGGTGCACTCGCGGTCTCGTTGAGCTCGGCCTCAGAGAGTGAATACAGCAGTTGGAAACAAGCGGCGCAGCGGGAAACTGAACTCTACGGAATCAATCCGGAGTACGTTTCGGCGCGCATGGAAGGCCGCGATGTGAGTTCAGACGTTCGCCGGAATTGGGTGGATTGGCTCCTGATTACGGCTGCGACGCTGATCTTTGTGGCCGTGGGCAGACTTGCTCATATACCGGAGATGGAGATGCAGAAGCAATGGCTCGCGCTATTTGCGGTAGCACTGATAGGGGTGCTAATCGCCGGCGGCATTGCTCTGTGGCGCGTGACGAAATTTACTTGATTTTGCCTGCGAGGTCGGGGCCGAACATTGCCTGCATGCCTGCGGAGATTGCCTCCTGCGCGCGAACCCCGTCGCGGTGCGTGGTCGGGAATGGCGCGCCTGTGCGGCAGCAATCGATGAAAGCCGAGAGTTCGGCTTTGTATGCGGCGCCGAAACGATCGACGAACTCCGGTAACGGCCGCTTGTAATCGCGCATCGGGAACGTTTTCAGAGCCAGCGGTTCGCTGCGGCCGCGCCGGCCATAAGCTTCCACCGTTATCTTCGTAAGCTGCTGGTCGAAGTGGCCGACATGAATTTGTCCCTCTTCCCCGAACATTATCGTCTCCACGCGATAGCCGGAGACGTGATTGCGGCTTACCTGCACTTGACCGAGCATTCCGTCATCGAACCACAGACACAGCAAAGCGTCATCGAAGTCTTCCAACGACGTCGTTAGCGCGTGGCTATAGAGACGGGAGCCGATTGCCATTGCTTTGACCGGGGCGCGTCCACTCAACCAAAGAATCTCATCGACGTTGTGTACGGACATGTCGGGCAGGATGCCGCCGCTTTTATATCCGTTGGGAGCCGGATTCGAATCTTCCAGCGCAGAGTAGATCTTGAACACCCTACCGATCGCTCCCTGTTCCATGAGTTGCTTAGCGAATCGTAGGGGTTCATCGAAACGCCGCTGAAATGCCAGCATCAACGCGTGCCGGTGATCGTGATCCAGTTCCGCTGCGAATTCGCGATCGCGCTTCGAGCGTTCCGGTCAGAGGCTTCTCGAGCAAAACACGATACCCGGCGGAAATTAACGTCGCGGCGTGCTCGCGATGATCGTCTGTCGGCGTCACGACAACGGCGGCGTTGCAGATGCCGGATTTCGCGAGTTCATCCACAGAGCGGAAAACTGCTAAGTCTTCGCCAATATCAGACACGAACTTGAGAGCGCGGCCACGGTCCGGTTCGGCGACAGCAACCAGCTCACAACTTTGTGTATCGCGGGCGAGCTCATATGCGTGGAGAGCGTGGATAGCACCCATGCGGCCGATACCGGCCACGGCGATTCTAAGCGGTTCAGGCATGAGTTCATCAGAATATAACGCCGGAATCACTTCAGGCTGCCGCCCGGGAACTCCAAGTAGATCCTCACGTATTAAGCAATATGAGAATCGTCGAACCAATCACGCGGGATCCATGACGCGCGACACCGCGGCAGCCATGGCCCGCCACTTGGATTGCTCCGCGGTCAGACGCTTTCGCCCGGCTGCTGTCAAGCGATAGAATCGCGCGCGCCGATTGGTGGAGGAGACTTCCCATTTTCCTGCGATTAGAGCATTCATTTCCAGGCGATGAAGGGCCGGGTACAGAGACCCATGATCCACTTTCAAGACCTCGTCCGACGATCTCTCGATTGCTTTCGCGATCTCATATCCGTTGGCCTTCCCCGCCAGCAGCGTGCGCATGACCATCATGTCCAGCGTCCCCTGCAGCAAGTCGAGCTTAGCCTCTTCCTTTTTGACCATTTGCGACTCCATTTAATGGTATCAGAGCGCATGGTAGGCTTTCCATAGGTAGATCACCTACTATGTGTCCGCGGATGAACATCTGGTGTCCCACGAACGGATGTAATCGGCATTTCCCGACTGCTTTAGACAAGTCCAAATCTGTTTGCAGACAAGCATTAACGTGTATCCGGCTGTTTGGAACCGTAAGTGCATCATTTCGCGTGGCCGGAAGCGCGCGTTGCGGATGATAGATATGCCAGCCTTGAACAGACGATGTTTTCTTTGGGCGGGGACCGGCCTGGGGAGCTCACTCGCTTTTTCTCAGCCGCAAACCGAAACGGTCTATCACTTCGCCATGGAAGATTGCGATCTTCGTCTATCGGTAGAATTCTTCGACAACTACTCCTCGGACGGATTCTGGTTCAAAGATCGAACTTCGAACCGGCGCTTCTGTATCGCGATGAACGGTGAACAGGATCGTGGGTGTCTGCCCAACTTCGTTGGCTCCGTCGCGGTTGCGCATTATCGTATTCAACCTCACACGAAAGCCTCCGAATCCTTTACGCTTAGGGAACACGTTCGGACGATTGATGAGGATGAGCGTATGAGCCGGCGTCCCCCATTTGATGGCCTGATCCAATTCCAGAATGGCATGGCCAGCGACATTCAGGCCTTTGGCTACGATGCCGCTGCTGCGCAACCGGCGCATGAATCGGGTATGCCGGGCAACGTGTGGTGCCTTCTGCGGCAGGATTTGTACCTGGGCACGGAAAAATCAGTGGCTCTAGTGGTCCACTGGAAACATTCTCTGAACGCGATCCGCCTGTTGGACGTAATTCCTGGTGACAGAACACGGTTGCTCTCAGAACCTCGCACTGCTAAGCGGAAAACGGGATGACTTCACACCTGATGCGCGTCTGGAATCGACTCCGCCGTTTCCGGAGCGATTCCGATTTCAAAGACGAGCTGCGAGTCCATATGGAGCTGCATGCGGAAGACAACCTGGCACGCGGCATGTCTTATGACGAGGCGGCGCGCCAGGCGCGGCTACGGCTCGGTGGAACGCAGTCGATCCTGGAGTCGGTGCGCGATCAGGAACTACTCACCAGGATCGAGGGCTGGTACCGCGATCTATTCCTCGGCTTTCGGCACCTGCGAAAAAATCCCGTTTTCTGTTTTACTTCGATTCTGACAATCGCCTTGGGCGTCGGTGCAAATACGGCCGTCTTTTCGGTCCTGTACGGACTCCTCTTGCGCAGCCTTCCGGTGCACGATCCCGGGCAATTGGTCCACATCAGCCTTGTCAACACCGCACGCGAGGCGAACGACGGATCTTCATTTATTTCTTACTCCATACTTCAGGAGCTTTCAAAAGACCAGCATTCCTTCAATGGAATTTCCGGCTGGAGCAATGGATTCATGGCCATTCCCGACCGGGACGGGACACTGCGCCTGTATGATGCCGGCCTGATAACCGGGAATGCTTTTTCGCTGCTCGGCATAGCTCCCTATCTGGGCCGGTTCATCGCGCCTTCGGACGACGTTCATGGGAGTTCACCGCAAGCGTGGCCCGTGGTGCTCAGCTACGGTTTTTGGCAGTCACGTTTCGGCGGCGATCCGCGCGTAATCGGGAAACAAGTCAGAATCTGGAGTGCTGTCACGACCGTTGTCGGCGTAGCCCCGCCTAGTTTTCATGGCGTCTGGCCCGGCACCGATCCCAAGGTCTATTTGCCTTTGCGATTTGGAACACCGATCGGCGATGACAAATTCTTTTGTTCCGCCATCGCGAGACTCCAGCCGGGAGTGTCAATCGCCATGGCAAACGCCAAAATCGCTGTCGAACAACAACGATTGCTGCGGCTTCTCCCGATGAACCTGCAACGTGCTCCTGAATTCGAAAAAGTGATTCTGCGCGTGGCTCCAGCCCGCACCGGCTTACCGACCTTTTTCGTGTTCAGTTACTCCCAGCCGTTGTTCCTTCTTCAGGGCCTCGTGATCATCGTGTTTGTTCTGTGCTCGGTCAACGTCGGTGGCTTGATGATGGCGAAAGTTGATATTCGCCTTCGCGAGTTTGCCGTTCGCATCGCGCTGGGTGCGGCACGCTGGCGTCTGATCCGCCAATGCATGATGGAAAGCCTCATGATTGCCGGTGCCGGAGCGGCTGTAGGGGCGATCGCAGCGTGGTACGGAAGCGAACTGCTGCTCCGCTTTTTCCGAGACCCCAAATTGTTCGAAGGCATGTCCGTACACCCGGACGGGACGGTGTTCCTGGTCACCGGCGCGTTAGCCGCGCTCTCGAGCGTTTTCTTCGGCACTTTACCCGCTCTTCGCGCCGGTCGGGCACAGCCAGGGGTGTTTCTAAAGTCACGCACCCGCGTGGGAGGTCGCAGACAAATCGCCGGACGCACGGTGGTCCCCATGCAAGTGGCTCTCTCGGTGGTTCTGGTTACGGTGGCGACCGTGCTGTCGCAAAGCCTAATTCAGCTTCGCAATCAACGCACGGGATTCGACGCGGTCCATGTCACCATCCAGACTCCGCCCTTCAACAACCTCCCACAAAGCGGAGATGCCAGACTCGACGTGTATCAAAGAATGGTCGATCGTATTCAGCAGATGCCCGGAGTTCGTTCGGCGGCAGTGACCTGGTACACGCCCGTCACTGGCGAGCAGAGTTCAATACGCGTTCAGTCGCTCGATCACACCCGTCACTCGGCGGTAGCTTCACGTCTGGCTACCAACGACGTCGGTCCCGGCTATTTCCGCACCATGGAAACCACGATCCTCTCCGGGCGCGAGTTCCGAAAGGAGGAGCGGCAGCGAAACGTCTGCATTCTGAACTTGTCCGCGGCGCGTTACCTCTTCCCGTACGGGCCGGCGCTGGGCGCGTATGTCAGGACCGGGCAGGCTGAGAACGCAACCGGGACGAATGAATGCCGCGTAGTAGGCATCGCGCAAGATGCTGTGTTCGCGACCCTCCGCGAAGCGCATCCACGCACCATCTACTTCCCGATTACGGACGCTGACGGTAAGAATTTCGTGTTTCTCATGAACTCCGCAACCAAGGCGCAGGCCGTCGCAGCATATCGGACAGCCCTGAAAGAGATAGCGCCCTCCATCCCGGTTGTTCTTTTTGCCACCATGCAGGAGCAGGTGGATGCCGAACTCGGAACCCAGAGGCTGATTACCGCTCTGAGTAATCTGTTCGCGGTGCTGGCCCTTTTCCTGAGCGCGCTCGGCTTATATGGTCTGCTCTCGTCGAGCGTAGCCCAGCGAACGGCGGAGATCGGAGTTCGCATGGCGCTCGGCGCCGGACGCTCCGCAGTTCTGCGCATGATTTTTCGCGACGCAATGCTTCTCTTCACTGCCGGAGTGCTGGCCGGGTCAGCCGCACTGATCTTTGTCTTGCCGTTTGTGAAGAGCATGCTGTACCAGGTCTCGGCAAACAATCCGAACACACTGGCCGCAATTGCGCTTCCGCTCGCGGCAGTTGCGTTCATCGCTG
The DNA here is from genome assembly GCA_963842195.1 of uncultured Acidobacteriaceae bacterium. Classification (GTDB taxonomy): domain Bacteria; phylum Acidobacteriota; class Terriglobia; order Bryobacterales; family Bryobacteraceae; genus Bog-105. The sequence continues at coordinate 118,130 of CAWJFN010000006.1, read as the reverse complement.
CCATGCTCCCGGCCCGGCGCGCCTCGTCGGTGGATCCAATAGGTGCGTTGCGAGTGGAATAAATCCACAGATTGCTCAGAACTCAGAGTTAGAACTCGATTCGGCCCACCATTTGTATGCGCCGCGGGTTGAAACCTGCCGCAAGCGTCGCGACGTTGCCGAACAATGGATCGCCGTACGCGATGTTCGGTAGGCCGAAGCGCGTATAGTTGAAAACGTTGAACGCTTCAAAGCGGACCTGCAATTTCAGCGCTTCGCGCACCGCGAATTCTTTTCGCATCGCGGCGTCCATGTTCCGAATAGGATCCGTGCGCAGATTCGAAAAGTAGCGCGGCGCGTTGCCCAACTGCTGATCGCCCGGATCGGCAAAACAACTCGCGTTGAAGTATGGCGCTCCGGTAGCGGCGGCATTGTGATAGCTGATGCCGGAGGCCGGGTTCGAACAAGTCACGTCGGGACGCTGGTTGCCATCCGCGAGCCGCGGAAGACTCATGCCGATTGGAATTGGGTTGCCGGATTGCATGGTGAAGCTGGACGAAACAGACCAGCCTCCGACGACAGCATCCAGCCAGCGGTTCATGTGGCCCCCGATCGGAAGATCACGGCCGACGGGCAGCGTGAAGGTAAAGATTCCGGTGAAGCGGTTGGGTGTGTCGTTGGCGCTGGTCCCGTATTCGCTGCCGAGACGGTCGAGCGCCTGGGGCGCTCCATAAGTGTAGTAACCGATCCAGCTATTCGCGCCGGATGAGCTGTCGTCCGTATAACGCGAAAACGTGTAATTGCCTTGGAAGGTGTAATACTTTCCAGCGGTCTTCTCAAAACGCACCTGCAAAGAGTCATAGCGCGAATTCGCTGCCAGCTTCGGAAGGCCGTCGAACTCGCCATCGAATTGCGGATACGGACGGAGAAGATTCAATAGGGGAATGGTCGGGCTCCCGTAAATCGAGTCCGGCTCGTTGAAGATTGCGTTGGGACCCGAGAAGAGCGGCTGAAAGGGATTAGGCACCAGCGAAGATAGCTGGTCGCTCGTGTACTGGCTCCGGACGTCGCTGGAAATAAAGTTGCGATTACGCGTGAAGCCCCAACTTCCCCAAGGCAGATGTGTGCTGCGATTGGCCGAGTAATCGGCTCCGACAACAATGCTATGTGGAAGCAGGCGCTGCACGCCCACGCTCCACTGATAAATTTCGGCGTTGCGGTCAACCTCGTAACTAAGGTCGCTGGGATCCGAGAAGCCCCATAAGGCTAACGGCCCATACTTAGTGCCCTGCGGGCCTGGCAAACCGGTCGGAAATGGATCGGCGAGCGTCGCATATTGAGTCTGGTAGCCATCTAGAGAAAAGCGGATCGGCTCAGATTTCGAAAACGCCGGACCTGCGTATTGAAAATTTGTCGCGATGTTGTTGCCGTAGTAAACACCGCCCCCGGCGCGGATAACAGTCTTGGGAGTCAGAGCAAAAGCGAATCCCAGGCGAGGAGCAAAATTGTTGCGGTCCACAGGTATGCTGCGGCCAGTCGAGCCAGGAAAGATCGTGGTGCCCAGTAGCGGCCCCGAAGTGAGCGGCAAGCCCGGAACCGTGACTTGGCTGTTGCCGGTGAAGTCGGAAAACTGAATACGGTTGTAGCGCTCCGTATAAGGATTGCTCCACTCGTAGCGCAACCCGACGTTCACGGTTAGGCGCGAGGTCGCCTTCCAATCGTCTTGAACATAGAACGCGGTCTCGGTTGACTTATCCGCGACACGGGGGCGTATCGTGATGTACGAATTGTTATCGCCGTAGCCGATGAGTAAGCCGGCGATCGGATTTCCCTGCGTAACATCGCCCGCAAGCGGATCGTTAGCAGTAGTAACTTGAGAGAAGCCGAAAGTGCCGGTGGCGGAATCCGGTTGCCAGAAGTTGTTATAGAACAGCCGTTCCTCACCGCCGAACTTGATGGAGTGTTTTCCTCGTACCCACGTCAGCGCGCCTGAATAAGTGAACAGCGTGTGAGCAAACGAAGTATCCACGCAGCACTGCGTGAATAGCCCGCTGTAGGGGCCGTCATCCATATTGATCATCGGCATGCGGTTGAGTCCGTTGGCGGCGAGCACCGAGGGAAAGCCGGCCGACTGCAAACTAGGGTAGGTGGTGAATCCGGGGGCATCCACGCGGTCCAGTCCCGCGCGGAGGTCAATCAGCAGAGTTGGTCTCGCTGTCCAGACATAGTCCAGAGAGGCGTTATGAACACGCGTCGCGTAGTTAGTTCCGTCGCCGAATGCGCTGCTGCCGAGAACAGTCGGGACGGACGAATCGTTCCCCAGATGGCTGTACCGGACCGAGAGCCGCTGGTTCGAAGTGAACTGGTGATCCACCTTGGCGTCGAGCTGATATCCGTTAAAAACATTGAGAACGTTGGTGCGGAGATTATTGGTCTGCAGCAGCGGATCACCGGGCTGGTTCGGTTTGGGATAGAGCGCGGCAACGGCGGCGCCAATAGAACTAATGCTCGTAGCCGGGATGATGTTATTCGGGAACGGCGTGCGTGAGCCCGGAGGTCCGGACATTGGGTCGTAAATGATATTAGGGACGGGATTTCCGTTCGCGTCAGCGTAATACGTTTGCGAGAAGTCGCCGCTGCGTTCAGCGAGAGTTGGAACAGTAGTTCCAATCTGCACGGGCGAAGAGTCGGTCTGGCGCTCCAGATCGAAGAGAAAAAATGTTTTCTCCTTCTTGATCGGGCCGTTAATCATCCCGCCGTATTGGTTGTGCTTGTGGTTGGGTCGCGGCAGCCCGGCAGCATTGCTGAAGAAGTCGTTGGCGTCGAGGCCGGAACGCTGGCCGAACCACCAACCGCTGCCGTGAAACTGATTCCCGCCCTGCTTCATCAGCACGTTGATCACGGTGCCGCCGTTATTACCGAACTCGGCCGAAAAGCTATTGTTCTCGACCTTGAACTCCTGAATGACTTCAACAGAAGGCTGGTAGTAGACGTTGGTATTGGCGCCCTCGCCCTGCTCGGGAGCGCTGGTGAGGGCTCCGTCGAGGCGTACTTCCGCGGTGGCATTGCGCTGGCCGTTGGAAATGAAGTTCGTCCCCGAGGGGTAGCTGTCCGCAACTCCGGAGCCGGGCGACTCGGTAACGCCTCCGGCAAGGAACACAAGCCCGAAATAACTGCGGCCGTACAGCGGAATATCGCGCGTGGAGCCGCCGGAGATCGTGGTTCCAAGCGCCGCATTTCCGGTGTCGAGCAAAGGCGCGGCTTCGGTTACCTCGACCGACGAAGTGACGGTGCCGATTTCGAGCCGCACATTGACCACGGCTTGTTGACTGACGGCGAGCTTGAGGTCCTTGGCTTCGTAAGGCCGGAACCCGCGGCTCTCCACCACCAGGTTGAAGGTGCCCGGCCGTAATCCGTTGAACGTGTACGTGCCGTGAGAATCGGTGGTTTGGGCAACGGCAATGTTTGTGGTGGCATCGGTAAGCGTTACGGTGGCGCCGGGGACGGTCGCGCCATCGGGATCGGTGACGGTACCGCGAACTTGCGCTTCATAACCGGCTTGGGCGAACAGCGCCACGGGCAGAAACACAGTGAGCAGCGCCCGGAACAACATTCGGCTGAGGATCCTCATGGAAATACTTCTCCTGGCCGAGTCTAAGAGGCAGCGCGTGGCTCTGTCAATCATTTTTTTGCGTTTCTTTGGCTTTTCTTGCGTTTCCGTCGCGAGCTTTGATTGTATACACTTCTGGCACGTAGTTCGCGCACAACGGCCACCAAGGTTGGCGAAGCCAATGTCAGCTTCGCTGCCAAACGGCTCGTACGCGGACGGCAAGACCGTCCGCGCCACCATTACGGAACGAACTACCTTGACCGCGCACAACGGCCAACAAACGGCCCGTGCGCTCCGTTTAGATCGCGCAAAACGGGCTGCCAAACGCCCTTTGCGCTCCGTCTAGATCGCGCAAAACGGGCTGCCAAACGGCTCCTACGCGGACGGCAAGACCGTCCGCGCCACCATTACGGAACGAACTACCTTGCCACACGCCCTTTGCGCTTCGTTTTGGCAAAAGGCGGACCGCAAGACCGTTCGCGCCACCAGTCAAGCCGACGTACACGGGAATGTCCCAATCCCAGCGGCCACCAGTATGTGGTTCAAGGCAGAGGGCAAGAACCGTGCAGGCGAAAACGCCTGCTCACACACGGGCATCGAGAATGGCCTGGTTATGAGTACATACGGGGCAGTTGCAGCCGCCGGTTGACTCGTGCCGAGGGAGGTTGCCGACTCCAGTTGGGCCGATGTGGCCGTCTTCACGGAGTTTCTCGCGCTCGATGACCTCCAGCCAGGTGTCCACTGTCATTCTTTGAATGCCGCAGCCGCCGCGTGTCAGGTCAGGTCCGCCGTCGGGGGGCACTGTCCATAGATATTCAGCGGGAATGCCGTCGGGGAAGTTGATGCGGCGATAGACGAACTCGGGTGCAGGCCACATCTTCTGTCCGTCCAGGATGAGTTTGTCGTTCGAGGGGTAAAGCTTGGTGACGGTTTTGCCGTCAAGGATGCGCACCTCGATCCACTGTTCGAGCCGAGTGATTTTCTTTTGCTTCTTCGGGTGTTTCTGACCCTGGAAGAGAAGCTGAGCCTTCGTCTTTTCGCGCACAACGGCCTGCAACCCGGCCTGTGCGCTTTTGGTTTTCGACGGCTCGATTTTGACGCCGCACTTGCGCTGAGATTGCGCCGGAGCGCGGAAGTAGTCTTCAACGTTGAGAATGATCTGGTCGAAGTGGTCGCTCATCTGTGGTGTCCTGCTTATTGTCTAGAAGTCCGAGTTTGGCACGCTTGTATACGATTTCGTACGCGAGTTGTTTCTCCTTCACCTCGAGGCGGCGAGTGGTGAACTCTTCGCGTTTGCGAACAGTACGGAAACGTTCGAGGGCGCGAAGGGCGCGCTGGAATGAATTTTCGGCGGCTGTTTTGTAGCGGTAGGCGTTCAAGAGCCGGCGATCGAGAAATTCGATCAGTTTGAGATCGTTCTGAGCTTCGGCTTCGAGTAGCTGCATTTCGAGATTGCAGATCCTGCCCCGGCAGCGCTGCTGCATCCAGTCGAGCTCGGCGAGCGTTTTGACGAGCTCGGGGACGGCGGGCTCGTTTGTGTCGTACTGTTTGCGCCAGGTCTCGAGCAGGGCGTCGTATTCGCCCTCCGATTCGCCGGGCAGAAGAAAGAAGCGCTGCTGGCACATGCCGTGATTGTGGGAGTTTTGGCTAGAAATTGATTTGCCCTCGGGTGAGTTAGGGCCTCCGCGAGGCGGAAGTTTTTCATTCATTTGTACGCAAGTGTGGTGCGGCGGCGTGCGAAGTGAGCTCGTCGGGGCGGCTTAAGTCAATGAGCGGGGGAGAGATAAAGATTTTCGAATTTTTGTCACCGAGGAGGATTGACAATCGGCCGCAGCTTGGCAACCAACCCCACAAGCGGTTTATGGAACGAAGTGTGCAGTTTGTGAAGGTTGGTTGGGCGACATGAATTTTCCGTTATAAGACATGCTTCTCGGTGAACTGCGCAACCAAATCGACCGCATCTGTGACACGTTCCGGACGAGCGGCATATCGAATCCGCTGGAGGTGATCGAGCAGATCACCTCCAGGACGCAAGATGAGTTTTCGGTACGTATATGGCTTACATTTATCGGAGTCGACGGGCCATCCGCGCACGTGGCAAAATGGAATGATTGTAGTCGCCCGTAAGTCCGCAGCTCGTAAACGCGAAGCACTGATGGTGCCCTTCTTCTAGGGCGCTCTACGGATTGGAAACAAGAATGACCATCGGGTGGAGTTTCAGATTGCGCCCTCCGATCCACCAACCCGGCGGGTTCCGCGCCTCATCCGGGGTCGGTATATGGTCAACGGGCACCCGCCAGAGTACGCAGCGCGCTTGCGGCAAGTGTGCACATTTCTTGAGTGATTGTAACGGACAACACAGCTCATTGGTTTGGTTAAGGAAATGCTGTCAGCGTGCTGCATGGTAGCCCGAGATATCGGTTGGGTCGATTCAATCTCAGAAGAACTAGAAATGAACGGTCCCACGTCATTCGCTCGTGAGCGCCTTGAACGGCAAGAAGACCTGTTCGCGCATCGCTTCGCTCTTTTTTACACTCCGACTGAAAACATTCCGGCGCATACCGTAGGGACCGGCCTACTCGACGTTACTCTTCCGGTCATGATTCCCGACTACACCTGTGTTCGGCAGATTCGCGCATACGCGAGTCCACGTTTCTGGGTAGACCTCCTTCAGCAGCAATCGGGAAAGCTGAGGTGGACCCCGATTGTGCCTGCACGTGTTGAGTTTGTTCGCTACGACTACTACACGATCAGAACCGACCACGCGATCAGCGGGTCGAAGGCTCTGACGGACGCGCTCAAGGTACGCACCTCCGGGAGGCGAGATCGGAAATATCTTCACTACTTCGGAGCCATCATTGATGATGGTCCTGGCTTCATCGATTTAACGCTCAGCCAAGTGCTTGTCGACCATCCAAAAGATGCACGAGTTCGGGTGACGGTGTCTTCGATCGCAGCTAGACAGCCAGCGGATTAGCTCATTTGAGGCTGTTAGCCCCAACCGCTCAGTGGCGACGCGGATTGAGTAACAATCATTCGACGCTGCCCGTTGGCGAGGCGCTTCGGCAGGATGCTGGCCGACTTGCGGGGCGTAATCGCGCTTCGGCTCTCATTGAAACTCGGTTGGGCAGAAGTTTTAGTCGTTTAGTGCCCACTCGAATACCACCCTACGGATCTTTGCGGTTGTACGAGTGATCAAGTGTCTGTCAATGAGGTTAAGCGCATCACGATTTCATACGCAGGTCCCTAACGCGGCCCGTAGCGACATAATCAGCGAAGGATGGGTGATGTGTCGAATACTGATCGGAGTTGGATGACTGATCCGAGGTCTCGTATCAACGAAAAGGATTACCGCGATTACGATTTCATTTCGAGCGAGCTGAAGCGCTTCCTTGAAAAGCCAAAAGAGGAACAAATTCAGGATTTTATGAACCATCCTTTTCTTGCGATGAATGGACTGAAAACGCCGCAAGGAGGCACCCTGCTTCTGTCGGCCGAAGGACAGCAGCGTTTCGCCCAAATCGCGCGGAGAGGATTAAAGGAGCTGGGGATAGAAGCTGCTCGGCGGCACCGTCTGGAACTGGTGACCTCTAAAGTAAAGGAGGAATTCACGGCACGAATCCTCGCAGGACATGAAGTGACCGGTGAGACTGCACACAACATATTCACCGCTGCAGTTGATCGGCTTACGACAACATACGAGGAGTTGTCGTACTATGTTCCGTGCTCGGTCGTCTCACAAACAGTTTGCGAGCGCTTTTCCATTGGCCCGGCCACGTTCGTTCTACGGGACCGGTTTTTAAAGCAAAACGAAGCCGCGATTCGAGAAGCAGCTCGTACGGCAGATGGCGCGGTTATCCAACCGCTGCTCGATCGCACTAAAGATTTCTATGGGACCTTTCAGTGGATAGCTTGTATAACCGTTCCTCCGTGTGACGCAGAGATCTCGCGGTCGCGCGCCCATGCTGGCGTACAGAAGGGCCTCGACATTTTCAAGCTGATCGTGGGTAGTGAACGCGCCCCGCACGTTAAGCAGGCATACGATCTGACAATTCCTCACAGACACGCTGAACTCGTCTCATCCGCTTCAGGGCAGTTCTCTATCACGGCAGGTGGGAAGATGCATGATGCGGTCTTGAACGACAACTGGTATGACCAGGTCTCGCATATGCCGTTATGGCAACTCATGCAATCGGTAGTCTTACATTGGTGGAACACGTGGGCTGACCTGAACGAAATAGAGACTCGATTTCTGGACGCGCTCGCGTGGCATTCGGACGCCATTTCGGAGCCGGACCTTGGCGCACGAATTGTGAAGTTCTGGACGGCCATTGAGCGAGTCTTGAGCTGGCCACCTGGAAGCAACATTGGGGCGCGCGCCGCCGTGTTGTGCTCGGAAACCAGACAGGAGTTCGCCCGCAAAGCACACACGTTTTCAAATCTATATCAGAAGAGATCAGATGTCATTCACGGTAGTGCCAATCGAACCAACGAAGCTTGGTATGTGCAAGCGGCGCTGGAGTCAGAGCAAACAAGCAAGGATGTACTCTTCCAGTATGTCTACAACGTTAACGGCATTCAACGGATGGACATGCTAAATGATCGGAAGAAGCTCGAGAACTGGTTAAAGGGACTTGATCATCTTGCAAAACATTACCGACAGCAGCTCAAAGTTTCGGGCGCGTGAAGAGCTGAGTACAGAGATTGCTTCCAACGCCAGCAGTTTGAATGGGTCAATCATGCCGACAATGACCGAAAGCCATCACGTATCGCCGACACGGCGTAGAGCTGCTCCCCTTCGTGCTGTCGCGACCGTCGTCTCGAACGGAGAGCGATGGGGGCCTTGCCACTGCGACTCCTCAGCATAAGCCCAGTTCACGCCGAGGATTCTTGAAATCATGAAATAAAACGCGTTCGTCACGATTTCAGAATACGTCCCGAAAACGCGCTTCGTCAGCTTAGCTAAACTAGCTTCCGAGTCATTGACTGAGTGGAACAGGCCGCACCGCCGGCTGGCAGAGAAGTACCCGGAGGCGCAGGCGTGGAAAGCACTATCGCTCCACAGCAGGCTGGAACTGGAGAGGCACGTGGCGGGACTGCCGTCGGAAGCGGCGGATATGGATCAGGACGCGAAGGAGTTTGACGCGCTGATGCGCGGCGCGCTCGAGATTTTGCGGCGGCAATAACTTACGATCCGGCCGCGAGCCCCGGAAGCCAGCGCAAAGCGTTATCGTGATACAGCTTCCGCAACACCGGTTCGGGTAAAGCAAGGCCGCGGACCTGATGTCCCTGGTAGTCGATGGTGTCGTCGGTAGAAAAGAATCGCCAATCCGTCAGGTATCGCTTCTGCCAGGCGGCAACGGCATGCGCCGTCGAATCCGGAGGGAAGAATTCAAGATCGGTCGCATAAAGGACGCGATCCTGGTAGCGCATCAGAAATTGTCGCGCTTGCTCGCGCGGGGCGAGCCCTAAATAAAGGACGCGGGCGGCAGTATCGACGGCGAAATTCGGATAGCGATCGAAGCGCCGGCCGAGCTCGTCCAGATTTCGCTCCATGCTGCCCAGGTGTGCGCCGATAACGCGGAGTTTCGGATTCATTTCCAGCAGGTGGTCGCGCGCCGCAAGTATCGTTTGCTTTGCCGGATGATCCGGTTGGCGGAACATGTACCATTCGGGGTGCTCGCGATAGTAGTTGTAGTCGGGCGAAGCCTTATCGGGCGGCAGCCAGCAGGAATCGGGTTCGGCGAGGTGGGCGACCAGGGTCTTGTTATGAGCAGCGATATCGCGATAGACGGGCTCGAAGCGAGCGTCGTCGGGCATGACAAATTTGCCCTGCGCGTTCTTCAGCTCCATGCCGATGTTCTTCCAGATCTTCACTGCGATTGCTCCGTCCGAGAAATCGCGATTGAGCTGCGCGATCGCATCTTTAGAGAATGACGCGTCGCTAAATTTGAAGGGATCGAAGGTGGTGCATAGGGCAGCATGGCCTGCGCTGCCGCGTACGACAGCCTTCGCAGCGCTTATCTTTGCGTCCAGCGTTGCGAAGTTTGGATCGTGACGGTTGGCGACGCAGATATCGAGGATGTGGAGATGAAGACGATCGAGCATGGAGTAGAACGCAGGGTCGCTTTTGAACGCGTGTGCGTGGCTATCAATTGGCTGGATGGCGGCGAAAGCCGGCAGAGCGTCATCAGGACTCTGCGGCGAGAAACGGTTGGCCATTATCAGGAATGCGAACGGAATGGCTATTAGGGCTGCTGGGAGCTGGATTGAGAATCTCATGTTTATAGCGCCTCTTGATTATTGCGAAACTCCCCCTGATAGGCTGAAGTTTCGATGCTTGGAGATCCACGGCGATTTCGACGCGCATCGCGGCGCGGTTTTCTGGAAGAGCTTGTGAGTGTTGTCGCCGCAGGAAGCCTTGCGCTACCCGCCGCCGGCCAGAGCACAGAGCCCGAGACGCAGTTTCCAACCAATGCTCGCGATCGCCTGGCGGTGACCTCGTATCCGTTTCGCGCCTATATTGAGAGTCCGGCCAATCGCGGAAGAAAGCCCGACGTTGCGGGAATCGACCTAACGCGCTTTCCGGCGCTGATGGTCGAGAAATTCGGCGTACACAATGTGAATCCGCTGGTGGATCACTTCCGATCTACGGACCCGGCGTATCTGGACGAATTTCGGAAGGCTCTGGTGAATGCTCAGTCGCACATCGTGGACCTTGGGCTTCCGGGCCGGCCGTTTTACTCGTCCGACAAGGCGACGCGCCGGGCTGCCGTGGATGCCGGCCGCAAGTGGATCGACATCGCGGAGGCGGTAGGCTCGCCGAGCGTCAGGCAGCATGTGCATGGCGCGCGCAATGAGAAGGCCAATGTAGAGCTGGCGGCGGAAAGCTTAGGCGAGCTCGCCGAGTATGGCCGAAAGCACAACGTGGTGGTCAATCTCGAAAACGACGATCCGGTGTCCGAGGACCCGTTCTTTCTGGTGCAAGTGATCGAGAAGGTAGAACAATCCGTATCTACGGGCGCTGCCGGATTTTGGCAACTCGCTGATCGGTCACGACCAGGAATTTAATCGCAGAGCCGTTGCCGCCATGCTGAAGCACGCATTCAACATGTGTCACGTAAAGGATGCCGTTGAAGGCGAGGGCGGAAAGACGTATCAAGTCGACCTGAAAGAAATGTTCGGGCTTGCCAAAGCCAGCTCATACCGCGGATATTTCTCGATGGAGTGCGAGACGGAATTAGGTGATCCGTTCGCCGGAACGAAACGACTGGTGGACGAAAGTTTGAAGTACTTGACCTGAGGAGATTCAGAATCGTGGAGACGAAGAACTTAAATCGGCGTGAGTTTATCGGCGGTACGTCGGCAGGACTGGCGACCTTGGGAACGGCATTTCTGGCTAGTCCAGGACGCGTGATGGGCGCGAACGACCGGGTGCGAGTTGCCATCTGCGGCCTGCACGGACGGGGAATGGACCATCTGGAGAACTATTCCAAGATTCAGGATGCTCAGATTGCCGCGCTGTGCGATATCGATGAGAACGTATTGAGGCAGCGGCTGGGGCAGATGGAAAAGATGGGTCTGCCAAAACCGGTAACGTATACGGACATCAGAAAACTTCTGGAAGACAAATCGATCGATGCGGTTTCGATCGCAACCCCGAATCACTGGCATTCACTGATGGCGATCTGGGCGTGTCAGGCCGGCAAAGATGTTTATGTCGAGAAGCCGTGCTCTCACAATCTGTGGGAAGGCAAGCAGTTGGTGAAAGCGTCTCAGCGCTACAACCGCATGGTCCAGCACGGAACACAGATTCGCTCGGCCGGGGCGGTAAGGGAAGCGGTCCAGAAGATGCGCGACGGCATCGATCGGCAATTTGTATATGGCTCGCGGCCTGTGCTTTAAATGGCGCGACACAATTGGACGCGCTCCCGTGCAGGATGTTCCCCCGGGCGTTGATTACGATCTTTGGACCGGTCCCGCGCCGAAACACGCGTTTACCAAAAATCGTTTTCACTACAACTGGCACTGGTTCTGGTATTACGGCAATGGCGACCTGGGCAATCAGGGCGTCCACCAAATGGACCTGGCGCGCTGGGGCATGGGCGTCGGGCTCCCGAACAAAGTGAGCGCGATCGGCGGGCACTTTATGTTCGACGACGATCAGGAAGTTCCGAATGACCTGAACTGCGCGTTTGAATTTGACACGCCGGCAGGCAAGCGGATGATCACGTTCGAAGTGCGGCACTGGATTGCCAATCACGAAGCCGACATCGGCACGCAAGACCTGGGTACGCCGGAGCCCAAGAAGGGTACTCCAAAATTGGGACCCATGTCCGGAACTCATAATACTGTCGGCGACATTTTCTACGGCTCGAACGGATATCTGGCGACGGGCGACGAGGACGCCTGCACCTATAGAGTGTGGCTAGGCCGCGATCAGGAGGAACAGAAAGCGGTACACGGCGGCAGCGAACGCGATCACTTCCAGAACTTTATTGAGTGCGTGAAGAGCCGCAAAAAAGACGATCTGCACGCGCCCATCGAGGAAGGGCATTATCGTGCGCGCTGATACATTTCGCGAATGCGTCTTATCGGCTGGGCAGAACGCTGCATATCAATCCGGAAACACAGGAAGTGATCGGCGATGAAGAAGCGGAGAGGCTTCTGCGGGACGGCGACCGAGGATATCGCGCGCCGTTTGTCGTGCCAGAAGAAGTATAGGCTGGTCTCCTGTCCTACGTGATTCTTTTACAACGTCGAACTTTGCAATGGCCGCCCGATTCGAATCATCAGCTCCTTGAATCGAGCATCACTACGAAGGCCATCAAACCGAGGGTCCACCCCTAGGAACGCAACCCGCGGCGAGCGCTCCTCGACCGCTCGGGCGAGCAACGTGAATGCCTGATCTGTTTCGCCGATCCCGAGTGATGCGAGTGCAAAGTCATAAGAGGACACATATCTCTGCTTGGACAAGTTCCTGAGGTCGTCGAGCAGCTTTTTCGCTTGGCTTTGCCTGCCGGCGATTCCGTAGGCGTGCGCTAAGGATGCGATGTAAACCGGGCTGCCGCGGGATAGACTCACTGCCTTTTCGAGTTCCGCGATGGCCTCCTGGTACATGTGCTTCTGCTCGAGCGCGTGTCCGAGCACCAGATGCGCCGGAACGAAGCCTGGATCCATCTCCAGGGCATTTCGATACTGCTCGATCGCCTTGTCGTACTGGCGCGCAAAGAAGTACCGTGAGCCCACCCAGGTGTTGATGATAGTCGACAGCGGATCGAGCTCCCGGGCGCGTTCCGATTCTGCGATCGCTTCTGCATGGCGGCCTACCAGCGACAGGAATTCGGCGTACCAGTGGTGCCCATTAGCGTAGTTGGGATTCAACTCGATAGCGCGCCGGAATTCACGCTCAGCGCCGGCCCAATCGCGATCGTAGTAGAGGGTGACGAAGGCCAACGAAGTATGCGCCTCTGCAAGCGAGTCATCCAGGGCCAACGCCTTCATCACCGCGGCCTTCGCATACGGAAAAGTCTCTGACGGAGCCATGTATGCGTACCATCCCAGCGGCAACCAGCAATCCGCAAGGCCGTCATAGGCCAGCGCATAATTCGGGTCCTCTTCAATCGCCTGCTGGAAGTAACCGATGGCTCTCTTCAGGTCCACTTCGGTCCTCCTGTTCCAGACAAACCTGCCCTTGGAATAGGCCAAATAGGCATTCGGATCGGGAGTGTGTCGACGCGCCAGCCGCGCGCGATCAGGCGGCCTCAAAGTTGCCCGGATTTCGTCAGCTATTTTCTGGGCCACTTCAGCCTGCAGCACAAAAATGTCCTTCAGATCGCGATCATAACTGCCGCCCCACACGTGTGTGTCGCTAGCCGTCTGAATCAACTCGACGTTGATGCGCACCCGGTTTCCGGAGCGCAAGACCGAGCCCTCGACAACTGCATCGGCGCTCAATTGACGCGCAATCTCCGGAAGCGGCTTACTGCTTCCCCGGTAGTACATGGATGAGGTCCGGGAAACGATTCGCAGAGCGCTGATGTCCTCGAGGTGCTGCCGAAGGGCATCGGCCATTCCGTCCACGAAATATTCCTCGTCGGGATCTCCTGAAAGATTGGCCAAAGGGAGAACGGCTAAAGACCGGATTGGACCCGAACCCGTGTGAGCCGGCCGCCTTTCGTGCAACCCGATGCTGATGCCGGCAATTAGTACGGCGAGCAAAACTGCGGCCCCTACGCGTGGAAACGTAAGGAATCGCGACCATTTTGCCGCCTTTTTGACCTGGGCAGAGGACTGCGGCTCTTCAGCCTGCTTCTGGCTCGCAGGTTCCGCTAAATCGTCGGTACGCTCGCTTAACGGAGCGATGAAGCGGTATCCACTGCGAGCGAGCGTCTCAATAAAGCGCGGCGAATCTGCCGAGTCACCCAAAGCCTGCCGGAGTCTCTTAACGGCGGCGTTGACGCTATGCTCGAAGTCGACGTAGGTGCCCGCCGGCCAGAGGCGCGCTTGAAGGTCCTCTCGGGTGACTACCTCGCCGGGGCGTTCCAGCAGCATGGCAAGCACACTGATCGGCTGGCCGGAGAGCTTGATTCGAAGGCCGTGCTTCCGCAGCTCGCGCGCCCGGATATGGAACTCGAATGCTCCAAACCGGAAAATCCGGCCGGAGGCACGCGATTCCGGCCTGGCTGCCACGCTCGACATCTAGTTGAGGTACGATTCTACACCCGTTACCGATGTTTCACCATTCGCAGGAACCCTCAGATCACTCAATGAGATGCGATGTCACCTACGTTTCGCCTGCGTTGCATTGCCGTATTCACTCAAAGTTGCGAAGCTGTTCTCACGCAGAAGATGCCCAAGTATGTCTTTGCCTTTCAGCTTCGCAGTTTGTTTCTATGCGGCCTGATCGCCGTCGCCCTGCCCAGCGCTGGCAACCCCGAGAATCATCGGCACGATATCGGGCGCATACATTTTCCCGTCTCCTGTACTCCCGAGGCACAGAAGACCTTTGAATACGGTGTGGCCCTTGTCCACTCGTTCTGGTACGACGAAGCGGAAAAGACATTTTCCAGCGTAATCCGTGTCGATCCGGCTTGCGCGATGGCTTACTGGGGCATCGCAATGAGCCTCTATCATCCTTTATGGTTTCCCCCCGCGCCCTCCGATCTGCGGAAAGGGATCGCTGCGATCGAAAAAGCCAAGTCGATTGGAGCCAAAACACAGCGTGAACGCGACTACATTGCCGCAATCGAAGAGTTTTATAAGGATTCGGAGAAGGTGCCTCATCGGCAGCGCGCGGTCGCCTGGTGTAACGCTATGCAGCGGCTTTCGGCGCGCTATCCGGAAGACCATGAAGCCGCCATTTTCTACGCGCTCGCCCTCATAGCAACTGCGCCTCCGGCCGACAAAACTTATACGAATCAAAAACACGCGGCGGCGATTTTGAACCCCCTTTTGCCGGAGCAGCCCGACCATCCCGGCATCGCTCATTACCTGATCCACAGCTATGATTCGCCGCAGCTTGCGATTCTTGCGCTGCCCGCTGCGCGGACTTACGCGAAAATCGCTCCGGCATCACCGCATGCGCTCCACATGCCGTCGCATATCTTCACGCGATTGGGTTTGTGGGACGAGTCGATTCAATCGAATCTCGCCTCCGCTGCCGCTGCGAAGAGCCAAATGGAAAAAACTCTTCCGGCCGCTATCTCGCAGGATCAACTCCATGCGATGGACTATCTCGCCTATGCCTACCTCCAGACCTGTCAAGACGAGAAAGCGAAGCGCATCGTTGACGAAGCGGCATCCGCGTCAAGAGTCGATCAACAGGTCTTCCAAGCTGCATATGCGTTCGCTGCCATCCCCGCGCGCTATGCGCTCGAGCGGCGGCGCTGGTCGGCAGCGGCTGCCCTTCAGGTACGAGCCGGCATGGTTCCCCTGGACGCAGTTTCGCTACGCAGAGAGCATCACGCATTTCGCCCGTGCGCTTGGCTCGGCACGTACCGGAAACATGGCCCAGGCCCGGGCCGGAATCGACGAGCTTACGCACATCGAGCAGACGATTCGGCAGCGTCAAGAGGACTACGACTGGTCTGCGCAAGTAGAAGTTCAGCGGCTTACTGCAGTGGCGTGGCTCAAGCATGCAGAGCGAAATGAGCAATCAGCACTGCGTTCGATGCGGGCCGCAGCCGATCTCGAAGACACAATGGAAAAGCATCCCGTAACTCCCGGCCCAATATTGCCAGCGCGTGAGCTTCTGGGCGATTTGCTCATGGAACTGGACCAGCCGGCACGCGCGCTTCCCGAGTTCGAACAAGTGCTGCGGAGTTCGCCGAATCGATTCAATGCGACTTATGGCGCCGGCCGTGCGGCCGAGCTTTCACGCGATCAAAACAAGGCGAAAGAACGCTACTCGCAATTGCTTCAGTTATGCGGACACGCTGATACGCAAAGACTGGAACTGCAGAACGCGCGAGCGTTCCTCGAAGGGCAAAGGCCGCCGGCCGTTTTGCGCGGTTTCCTTGAGAACCAAAGGCCGCGGATGCGCGCCCCGAGCTAAGCAACCAAGACCCACAACTTACATTTCAGCAATAGACCCACAAGAAAGGACTAACACACATGTCAACACTCTACAACTGTGTCAACACAATCGGTTTATCCGTTCTCCTGCTTATCGGCAGTGGAACGGCCGTAGCCGATGAAGTAACTGACTGGAATCACATCATGCTCGAAGCAACGCTCGCGCCGCCTGGGACGCCCGCGCCTGTTTCAACACGAAGCACTGCCATTGTGCAGGCTGCGGTTTTCGATGCCGTGAACGGCATCGACCCGCAGTACACGCCAATTCATGTTTCGCGCACCGGTCCTCGCAATGCGTCGAAACGTGCCGCCGCAGTACAAGCGGCCTACGCTATTTTGATCCGCCTGTATCCGGCACAATTGGACATGCTGGATCAACAGCGGTCGGCATCGCTGATGGGCATCTCTCGCGGTTGGGGCGCCGAGCGTTCTGAAAGGATTCAACAAGGAATCGAGTGGGGCCAGATGGTTGCCGATGCAATTTGGGCTTGGCGCAGTAACGATGGGTTCGCCCAAACGGTGCCCGCTTTCACCGGTGGAACCGCTCCCGGAGAATGGCGCCCGACGCCGCCAGCGTTCCTGCCGGGTCTCGTTCCGCAACTCGCGCAAGTGACTCCATGGGTCATTCAGTCACCGTCCCAGTTTCGGCCTTCCGGTCCCCCGGCTTTGGATAGCGCCGAATACACAGCGGATTTCAATGAAGTCAAAGTAATGGGAAGCAAATCCAGCACCAGCCGTACACCCGATGAAACCGATGCTGTGCTCTTCTGGAGTCCCGGCAATCCGCCCGACTTCTGGGATCCCGTTGCGACTACCCTTGCCGAAAAGCACCATTTCAGCCTGCTGCGAACTGCGCATTTGCTGGCGCAGGTGAATCTGGCTATGTCCGATTCCATGATCGGCTGCTGGGATGCCAAATATACCTATGTATCCTGGCGGCCGATCACGGCAATTCAGTTGGCGGATACAGATGGAAATCCCGACACCCTGGCTGATCCAACATGGACCCCGCTTCTCGTTACTCCGCCATTCCCGGGCTACCCGTCGGCTCATTCCTGCGCCAGCAGCGCAGCGGCCCGAGTCCTTTCTCACTACTTTGGCGATAGGACTGCGATTACCGTAACGAACGACGCACTTCCCGGACAGAGCCGCTGCTTCGGCAGCTTCAGCGCCGCGCTCGAAGAGATAGTAAACGCTCGCGTGTTCGGCGGAATCCATTTTCGGACAGATTGCAATGCCGGGCAGGCGCTCGGTGATGCCGTCGGCGAATATGTCGTCAAACACTCTCTGCGACGAATTGACGGGTGTGATTGGCGTGATGAGCGGCGAAGCGATTGGGACCAATAAACTCCGTTCGCAGAGCAATCGCTTCTAAGACAGGACACTAGCGAAGCATTGGGAATAACTGCCGGATGCGTGCGTCGTCCGGACGACTGCCGTATTCGCAGATCTCGAAGGCTTCGTAATAGCGTACGGCGTTCCCGTGTTCCGGACCGTACCATTTGACCAGCGCGGCGCGAACCTCAGGGTTGATTTCACGCGTCGCGTTCCGTTTTAGCCAGGCCTTGCGCTCGACGTGGTCTTTGGGCACTTCGCTCAACTTGCCATCCACCCAGGGCAGCCATTCGTAGAACTGCGACACGTGCGAATCGAGCGCATCGATTTTCTGATCAATGACATCGTCAATGGCGACGGCGATATCGGGCCGAAACGGATTCGGGCGCTGGAATCCGTCTTCGTAGTAAAGGAACACGGGGTTCTTGCGCAGAGCCGGTACGTCGGGAACGATGTTCGGCACCACCACCATATAGGCCGCATCCTGAACTAACACGCCCGTGTAGCGATGATCGGGATGATAGTCGTTAGGGCGTGGCGCGAGCACGACGTCGGCATTCCATTTGCGTATCTGGCGAATGATCTGCTCGCGGACCTCGAGGGTTGGAAGCAGCATCCCGTCGTGGTTGTTCAGCACCTCGTATTCGATTCCCAAACGGCGCGCCGACTCCTTGGCCTCGGCGAGTCTGCGCTGCGCCAGCGCGCTGCCATGCATCGTCTGATGACCGGCATCGCCGTTCGTAACGGATACAAATTTGACCGCGATCCCCATCTTGGCCCAAAGCGCAGCGGTACCGGCGGCACGAATGTCGCAATCGTCAGGATGGGCCCCGAAAGCGATCACACGAACTTTCTCGCCTTGAGCGGTCAGCGCAGGAACAGCTAGTATGAACGGAATGAAGAGGCGTAAGTAATCCACCAGGAAATCATAATAAGAAAGTATCGGGGAAGGAGATCATCTTTGTGTTGCGTCTGATATTTGCAGCTTTTACTCTTGCACTGGCGCTTGCCGGCCAACAAAAAAAGATTCTGGTTGCGTATCAGGATCCCGAACTGGTGCGGGAATTGGAAAACGTAACGCCTGAAGCGAGGATTGTGCCGGTGTCGGCGAGTAGCCGGATGCGGGAGATCGCAGATGCAGATGCATTTATCGGCGAGATTACATCCGCTGAGGTTCGCGCGGGAACAAATCTTAAGTGGGTCGGTGTGATAAGTGCAGGAGTAGAAAGGGTGCTCTTCCCGAAGGATGGAAGCAGCGACCTGCGCCAGAGCAAAATCATTCTGACCAACAACAAAATTGTTCAGGGACCCGAGATTGCCGATCATGCGCTGGCGATGCTTCTGATGCTTTCACGCAATTTGTATCTTCTTTACAGGAACGATCAGAAACAGATCTGGGACCCAGACTCATTTCACGGAATTGAACTGAATGGCAAGACTGCCGTGGTGGTTGGCGTCGGGGGAATTGGCACGCAAATCGCCGTGCGGGCGAATGCATTCGGCATGAAGGTCATCGGAGTTGATCCGGAAGACAAGCCGTTTGTTCCGTTCCTGGAGCGCGTGGTGAAGCCCGACGAATTCGATGACGTAATCCCGCAAGCTGACGCGATCTTCATCTCGGTTCCGGATACGCCGAAGAGTCACAAGATGATGGGATCTCGAGAGTTCAGCTCTGATGAAGCGAAATTCCTACTTCATTGCGGTCAGCCGTGGCGGCATTTACGATATGAATGCGCTGGTGAAGGCGCTGGATGAGAAACGGCTGGCGGGCGCCGGGGTCGACGTGACGGATCCGGAACCACTTCCCAGAGCGCACCCGCTGTGGAGATTCGAAAACGTCATCATTACGCCGCACATTGCCGGGCGTTCCGATCAGGACGAAGCTCGCATGACCGGTACGATCAAAGAAAACGTTCGCCGTTTTGTGGCGGGCAAGCCGTTGATCAATGTGGTTGATAAGCAAAAAGGCTATTAGAGGACACCTCAAGAAAGGGAAATTTATGTACGCTAAGGCGCACCGGAAGGGTTTCTGGGGCTTCGAAGAGGTCTGAAGCCACCCTTGGCTACTCGCTTATTGGTGTGCCAGGTGTAATCGCCGGTGAGATTGATGTGCTCCCACACCCGCCAGCACTCTTCCCGGATACCGGACATAGCTCATCAGCACCGCAATGCCGAGACGGTTGTGGTTCCCGCGATGTTGCCGGGCAAAGGCCATATCCGCTTTCGTCAATGTGTACAGCCGAATCAGCTCTCCCTCATCGGTCGGGAAGGTGAGCAGTTCAAGGCGCTCTGAAGACGTCAGCAGCTCGCGGCGGGGCATTATAGAGGACGTGTAGCGAATACGGAGGTTTTCAGGACAATGGCACACCCTGATTAGCCTCTGTTTCGCTGGTCAGAAGTGTCTCACAAGTTATCCGAAAAACTATGTCCCATATACCCCAGCCTTGATAGGATTCGGGACATGCGGATTGGCTATGCCCGGGTCTCGACTGAAGACCAAACTCTCGATCTGCAAAGGGACGCATTGAAACGCGCAAAATGTCGAGAGGTCTATGAAGAAAAGGCTAGCGGAAAGAACAGCAGCAGACCGGAACTCGATGGATGCCTCAAGAGCCTCCGTGGAGGCGACACCCTTGTTGTTTGGCGGCTCGACCGCCTGGGGCGCAATCTCGCCGATCTCGTCAAACTGATCGGGGACCTGGAACAGCGAAAGATCAACTTGGAGTCGCTCACTGAAAAGATCGAGACCAGTTCACCCACAGGCCGGCTGGTCTTTCATGTGTTTGCAGGCGCTCGCCGAGTTTGAGCGAAATGTAATCCGCGAGCGTACAGTCGCCGGCCTTACGGCCGCCCGCGCTCGTGCTCGCAAAGGAGGGCGGCCGCCGAAGCTTGCACCTAAAGAGATTAAGACCATAAAAGCCCTTCTCAAAACCGCCGATATGCCGGTGGCGGAGATCGCTGCTCGATTCGGGGTCGCTGGTTCCACCTTGTACCGAACCCTATTTGGATCGAGCCGAGTTCACGACTCTCCACCAGGAACATCTGTTCGGCTCAACTCCACACAGGTAGGCTAATGCGAATACGTTCAGAATCTCAAGCCTTAGGGCCTATTTGCCGTCATCTTCATATCGCGGCTGTAGCTTTTCTCTTTGCATGGATCTCAACCTGCGTCTGTACAGCAGCTGATGCACCTGACCTAATTAAGCTCAAAGCTCATTTCGAGTACGACAGGAGCCTGCCTTTCGATGTTCGTGAAGTCAGCGTAACCGACCGCGGAAAAGCGATGGTTCACGATCTCTCCTACAGCAGTCCTTGTGGAGGCGTGGTTCCCGCCTACCTTGTGGTGCCCAAAGGAAACGGCCCCTTTGCGGCAGTTCTGTATGGGCACTGGATGATGCACAGCTCACCGCTTATGAATCGGAAGGAATTCTTAGAGGAAGCAGTGTTTCTAGCCAGATCAGGAGTTGTATCGCTATTGATTGACAGTCCCATGGTCCGACCTGGATTCGTGAACGAGAAGGATATGCTGCAAAGCGCCGCTCAGGCCTCGGAAGCGTCGCGGCAGCAAGTTATTGATTTCCGTCGCGGCCTGGATCTGCTGCTAGCGCGTCCGGATGTTGACTCCTCTCACACCGCTTATGTGGGACACAGCTTCGATGCGCATGTGGGAGCGATTCTGGCGGCAGTTGAAGAAAGAATCAAGGTGTTCGTACTGATGTCCGGGTCTTACGCCGACCAAGAGAGCACTTTCGATTCGAAAGACTCAACTGTTCTCGCCATTCGCAAACAGGTGGGCGACGAAAGGATTCGAGCCTACTTCCACGCTTATGCCTGGGACGATCCCATCTACTTCTTGCCTTTCTCTTCCCCTTCGAGCGTCTTCCTACAGTTTGGTAACCGAGACCATCCGCGATCCCAAGATCTTCTTGCGTACCAGCGACTTGGAAATCCGAAGCGAGTGGAATTCTATGACGCTGGACATGCGTTGAATGCTGCCGCTACGAAAGAACGCGTACTGTGGCTGTCAAAGCAGCTCAACCTGCGTGATATCGACACAGCCGATCTAAGTCAGATCCCTGAACTCAGATGATCGTATGGAGGCATTCGGCGCGCCGACCCTTTCCGGCAGCCGTTATCGTACATAAATTTCCCTTTCTTGAGGTGCCCCCTATTAAGCGCTTGTGCTTCGTTGAACGTTTTCATCTCGCGGGATCAGGAAGACGATGGTTAGAGTTGCGGCGACTGGGACGGTGGCGGCGAGAAGGAAGGCGGGGAAATAGGAATAACGGTCGACCAGCGTTCCAACCAGCAGCGTAAATCCAGCTCCTGCCAGGCCGGCGGCAAAGCCGCTCAAGCCGGTGACCGTTGCGACAACTTCGGGCGCAAACAAATCGGAGGGCAGCGTGAGGCCCATGGTGGACCAGCTTGCGTAGCCGAACAGTGCAAAACAGATGAGCGCTAACGACGAAAATGGATTGCCGGTAAGTACGGCCGGGATGCCGGCGAGCATCGGCAGGCAACTTACGATGCAAACCCACTTCCGAGCGCGCAGGACGGCCATTCCTCTTCTAACCAGTGCGCCAGAAGTCAGGCCGCCCGCAAAGTTGCCGAGGTCTGCGGCGACAAACGGAATCCAGGCGAAGATCGCAATCTGTTTGAGGCTGAAGCCGCGAGTGTCACTCAGGTACTGCGGAAGCCAGAAGACATAGAACCACCAGATGGGGTCGGTGAGTGAACGGCCGATCACCACGGCCCATGTGTCCCGCCGTTTCAATACCGGAAGCCAGCTGGTAAAGCTCGCGCGTGCTGCGGATGGGCCGTTGAGGTCCTTGCCGGAGAAGTTCCGCGGATAGACAATTCGCCATAGGAACAACCAAAAGAACCCGAGTATGCCCGAGAACGCGAATGCGAAGCGCCACCCGAATCGCAACGCGATCCACGGAATAGAAATCGCCGCCAGCGCGCCGCCAACACTCGACCCGCTGTCGAAAATGGCGACCGCAACGCTGCGTTCTTCAGCGGGGAAGAATTCGGCGACAGCTTTACTTGCGCCCGGCCAATTCAGACCTTCGCCGATGCCGAGCAGGAAGCGGAGCGCGCCGAATGAGAAGGCGGAGTTGGCGAAGCTTGTGAGCAGGCTGACAACCGACCACCAGACAACCGCGATTGACAAACCGAGCCGCGTACCGATGATGTCGAGAAAAATTCCGCCGATGAGCCAGGTGCCCGCGTAGGCGAACTGGAAGGCTCCGAATATGTTCGAAAGCTCGCTATGGTTGAGGTGGAACTGCTTGGAGATAACGGGTGCGAGCACTGACAATGTCTGCCGATTGACGTAGTTGATGGCGGTTGATCCGAGCAGCGTCCAGACGATCCACCAGCGTCTCCGATCAAATTTGCGGCTCCGGAATGGTAGGAGCGCGTCAGGCAGGCTGTTGCGCTCCGGTCACAATGTGGCTCGGCAGACTCGCAAGCAGAGATGCGGATCCCACATCGAGGTACACGGAGGCGTTCGGATGTCTGCGTACCAGAGATGCCGGACACATCTCGGAAATCGGACCCTCCAGCGCGTTGCGAACCGCAGCGGCTTTGCGGCTTTCGGGTACACAGCAGACCCAAGCCTGTGCCCGGAAGAGCCCCGGACAAGTAATCGTGACGGCTTGCTCGGGAACCGACGCGATGTTTGGAAAATGGCCTTCGCCGGCTTGCTGCTTGCGGCAGGCTTCGTCGAGAGCGATTCGCTTGACCGTGCGTGGATCGTTGAAATCGGCCACATGCGGGTCATTGAAAGCAATGTGCCCGTTTTCTCCAAATCCTACGAATGCAATGTCAATCGGAGCTTCCAATAAGAGACGGGTATAGCGCTCCATCTCGGCGTCGAGATCGGTAGCGTCTCCCTCGAGGTAGTGCGTTCGCTTGGGGTGAACCTTTTCTTCAAGGCGTGTTCTGATCCAACGCCGAAAACTCGCGGGATGGCCGGCGTGCATGCCGGCGTACTCATCCATATGAAAGAGCTCGACTGCGCTCCACTTTACCGGCTGTTCGACCAGCGACTCAACCAGCGAAAGCTGCGAGTTTCCAGTAGCGGCTATCAGACGCGCTCTGCCGTTATGAGCGATCGCTTTGTTAATTACCTCGGCGGCGCGGCGTGCAGCAGCCGCACCTGCAGCTTTCTCCGAAGCATAGATCTCGATCCGCGCTTCGCCCGCCGTGAAAGCGTGCAGGCAGCCTGCGTGCGACATGGTGGAATTATACACACGCCTCCCTTTCGTCTCGGGCGAAGTTGTGCGCGATTAGCTTTCTTGATGTGATCCCCGGCGAGAAAACGAAGTTGATAGATATATAACAGAGGGAAGCAAAGATTCGGACAAGCTAAGTCTGATGATGCTCTCCCGTGATCAGGCCCTTAATTACGGCTCCGATTTCTAAGAATTCTTGGAAGCTACTGGGTTTGCGGAAATAGCCGCTGCTGCCGAGGCGTCTCGTTTCCTGACGATCCTTTTCCGAACCGGATGAAGTCATGATAAGCACCGGAATATTAGCGAACGCGCTATTTTCCCTGATACGCGCCAAAATTTCGTGCCCACTGCGTTTCGGCAAATTGAGATCCAAGATAAACAAATCGGGAGGCCAGTTGTCGCAATCGCCTTGTTCCACCCGCCTCATGGCTTCCTCGCCATCCGCTATGACCTGCAGTTGCGCATGAATCTGATGGGCGGCGATGGCTTCCTCGAGCAGGAAAACATCGGCTTTGTTGTCTTCGATCACGAGGATCCGGAGTTTTCGCGGATCGACAGGCTCATGCCGGCGCGGTGAAGAAGAAGGTAGATCCTTTTCCGGGCTCCGACTCGACCCAGATGCGGCCACGATATCGATCCACGATTCGTTGGCAGATGGCCAGTCCAATTCCAGTGCCGTTGTATTCATCATTGCCATGAAGGCGCTTGAACAACCCAAAGATTCGTTCCTTGTATTCGGGGCTGATCCCAATGCCGTTATCTTGTACCCGAAACAGCCACTGGCCCTCCCTTTTTTCAGCAGAGATGAAGATCTGCGGTATCTCTCGACTTCGGTACTTGATGGCATTCGCCATCAGATTTTGAAAAACCTGCTGCAGATGAACTTCTTGCATTCTGACCTCCGGAAGCGGGTGATAACTCAATTGAGCATCGCTCTGCCGAATGGCTTCTGCCAAATTCAATAATGCTGCCTGGAGTGGTTTTTCCGCTTCGATGAGTTCCGGCAATTCATCCACAATGCTTGTCGCCTTTGTGTACGCAAGAAGGTCGCGGACCAGCATATCCATTCGGCGTGCGCCCTGGTTCACATAAGTAAGAAATTCCTGTCCTCTCTCATCCAGCAACTGGCCGTAACGCCTGCTCAGAAGCTCGCTATAGATGGCAATGTTCCTGATTGGCTCTTGCAGATCGTGACTGGCCGAGTAGGCAAACTGTTCCAAATCCGCGTTCACGCGTGTGAGGGTTTCCTGTCGGCGCCGGATTTCGTACTGGCGGGTGCGAGCACGCAAGCCAGCGCCCACGGCAGCCTTAATTGTCTCCGGGCGCACAGGACGCTCCAGAAAGGTCGCATTCCCCAAGGTCTGGAGTTCCTGCGCCTTTTGAGCAGTCGCTGCGTTCGCACGCCCTCTGGATGTCAGAACAATAAACGGCATGTCGGACCAGGGTGGCTGACATGCCAGCCAATCCACCAGGCTGTTCACATCGTTGTGGGAGAGGGCTTCTTCAGCCACGATGGCAACGCCGGCGCCGTGCCCCAGCAAATCCAAGAATCCGGCAGGATCGGGACAGATTTCGCTATGTGTGTTCGCCGCCGCGAGGGTAGCGGCAAGCAGGAACGCATCCCGTCCGGTAGGTGCGAGGATAAGCACTCGGATTTCCAGTTCGCTTTGACGGTACATCTATTTATTTGACATGTTCCTCAGTCAGAAGAGGCGCCGTTTTTCCGTGATACTTAGGGACGCCAGTCAGGACACCTTCAAAATCTCGTAGAGGTGCTCCGATCCGTACGCCGCCCGGTCCCAGCCGCATTTCACGTATGGTTCGTTCATGTGCGCTGCGGCGCTTCTTCACCACCGAGAGAGCCTGCCGGACCTCACCGTGCGCCTCGAAAAAGCGCAGCAGGATTACGGTATCTGCCAGGAAGCTGACGTCTACCGGAGTCTGCATTCCGCTTCCGAGCATCCCGTGCTGAGCCAGAATCAGGAGTGTCACCACTCCCTGTTGAGCCAGGTAGGTCAGCAGTTCGTGCATCTGGATCAGCAGGAACTGTTCGCTGGGCATGGCAGCCATGTAGCCATTCAAACTGTCAATCACCACCATGGAGACAGCATGGTATTCGACAGCACGGCGGACCTGATCCGCAAACTCACCTGGCGAAAGGACCGCGGGATCAATCTGAGCGATCCGGAGGAGGCCGGATGAAACATGAGAATCGATTGGCAGCCCCAACCCGGCTGCTCGTTGGCAAAACGTATTTTGGCTCTCTTCAAATAAGAAACACGAGACAGCTTCGCCGCGCGCGAGGGCAGCAAGCATGAACTGCGTAGAAAGGGTGGTCTTGCCGCACCCGGCCGGTCCCATGATGAGGGAACTCGAACCCCGATCGAGTCCCGGGCCCAAAAGAAGATCCAGCTCCTCTACGCCACTCTGAATCGTGTTCGGATTATGTACGCCGCACTCAATCGTGTTGGGATTATGCTTCCTCGGATGCTCCCCCGCGGATAGCCGAGGATAAATCGTGATCCCTCCAGTATCGATCGTAAAGTCGTGGAGACCGTCCCGGAAGTGAACCCCGCGCATTTTGACGATATGAATCTGACGGCGCGTATCCCCGTATTCCCTGGTATGGCGTTCCATCCGAATCACGCCGTGGGCAATGCTTTGTAGTTGCTGCTCGTCCTGCCGCGTGGTGCGATCATCGAGGACTAACGCGGTACATTTCTGTTGCGCAAAGAACTGCTTCAAACCGAGGATCTCGCGGCGATAACGCGCGTTTGTTTCCGATAAAATCTTCAGTTCGGAAACGGAATCCAAAGCCACCCGAGACGGTTTCAATCGCTCGACTTCGGATCGTATATGTTTGACCGTCTCTCCTAACTCCACGTCGGCTGGATGGTAGACCGTGTAGCTGGCATCATCGTGGAGCCGTTCGGCAAGCGTATCCAGCTCCAGCAACTCAACTCCATCGAGAGCCCATCGATGAGAAGCGGCCACTTCTTTCAGCTCGTGAGCAGTTTCCGACAGCGTAACGTATAGGCAGCGCTCCGCCAAACGTGCTCCCTCCATCAAGAACTGCAGAGCCAGCGTGGTCTTGCCTGCGCCCGGGTCTCCTTCGACAACATACAGCCGGTCTTGCGGCAAGCCGCCACGCAGAATGTAATCCAGGCTAGCAATCCCCGTGGTAACGCGAGGATGCGTTGCTGCTTGTTGTAAACTGCCTGTCACGTAAAAAGTCCTCCATCGGCCTCTATCGATGTGTTCCCTGACGTCTGCTCAGGAGGAACCTTAGTTTGGAATGCTTGAACTCAGGACAACAAAGCTTGCGCATAACGCGTCAAGCAGTGCTCAAACGAATAGCTGGAAGGAGCTTCGGTCCCTGCAAAAACGGCAGGCTTCCATGAGCCATAGCAGGCGGGCTGAATAAGCTGCTTCCCGAAATTCGAGGGAAGAGCTCTTTCAGTTTCGCATAAGTCTGCCACAACCGGCTTCAGTCCGAGCCGCGAAAAGGTAACGTCCGTACAGGGTTGGTCTTTATGGCCTAACTACCGATTTTCGTGCAGATATTTTTTGAAGTCAGCCATGGACTTTATCGTGCCCTCTTCAATAGCAGACGTTATAGGGTCATCAGAATGTGGACGCATCGGTTTCAGGTCGCCATTGCCTTCGATTGCAATTGCGCCGCTTGATCCGTAGCTGATGGCAACGCCTAATGGATAGTGCCGATCCACTGAAAGAAACAGGAGATAGGACTGGCCGACGACGAGACTCGCTCCGCCATTGGGTTTGCAAATTAGCGTTACGCCATCAGAAACAAAGGTGCCGCCGAACTCTCGCACAGCGAATTCGTTATCCGCTAACGGCTTCAACGCTTCAGGTAAACCCGGCTGATCAAGTATTGCGATGGGAGGGTCGCCTGTAAGTGTCTCGACGATCTTGATCTTGTACCAGCTAACTAACGTATTCGCAAAATCGGGTGGGAAAGGCACCGTTTTAGAGTCAATGACCTGGCCCACCAGAACTGTCCGGTCTTTGACCGCCTGCTCGAGACTCTCCGGCCGTTCGCGAAACTCAATCGGTGCTGGGAACGTAACTACCTTGACGTGATTCTTCTTGGCCCACGCAATATCCTCCCAAATGTCCTTCGTAACAGGCTTTTTGGGCGAATCAGGTGCGGTCCGTTGAGCAAAAGCCGGTACACACAAAACAGTCACTAAGATTGCCAACACAAGACTACTGTGCTCAATATTTGTGCATTTACAGAATCGCTGATCGGCAAACATCAGGGCCGCGTCACACTTTCTCGGGGGATCTCCAGCCGCCAAAGGCGGTTTCCAGCAGTTCGCAAATACGCAAGGCGGACAGATCATGCCACGGTTTCGCTGCCACCTGGACGTTAATGGGAACGTCGTTCACGTCGCCGACACGCACCGTGGCGGCGGGACAACCGGCAACGTTCCACGCCATGGTGTAGCTGAAACCTGCGAAGTTGTCATCCTGGACGGACGCGCCGTGTTTCAGCGCCGCTTGCGGATAGACGGGACAGACGACCGCGTCGAAATCATGGAAAAAGCGCAGCATAGCGGCTCGATATTCGTCCCATTGTGCCCAGCGCTTAGCGAGTCCTGCTCCGGTTGTCTGATACGGGCGCATGCGGTCTAGAAAAGCCGGGAGCAGCGGGTGAACTTCGGTGCTGCCGATATCGGCCAGGTAGCTGTCGATACCGGATGCGCCGTCGGCGCCGAGGATCGCAAGTTCGAGTTCGTAACACTGCTCGATGTTTGGCGGACGACGTTCTTCTACGATGAGACCGGCACTGGCGAGAGAGTTTGCGGCATTGTGAACCGCCTGTTCCACTTCAGGGGCGCACTTGGCAATACCGTTATCGGTGAAGAATGCGATTCGCAGTTGTTGAACGTCCGGCGCTTCGAGCAGTGGAACCGGCGGGCTGGTGAAGTCGATGCCATCTTCGAATGCGAGCAGCCGCATGGCAAAGATGACGTCTTTCGTCCAGCGTGCCATGGGCCCGATCTGCCACAGGCTTTCGATCCAGCTACCGAACGGGGGAACATGTCCGGTGCGGGGGAGCCGTCCGCTGGTCGGTTTGATGGCGGCGATGCCGCAGAATGCAGCGGGAAGGCGCACGCTTCCCAGGCAGTCGCTGCCCAGTCCCAAAGGGGATCCGCATGCGGCGATCAGCGCCGCTTCTCCGCCGCTGCTGCCTCCCGGAGTTCGCGACAGATCGTAAGGGTTATTCGTGCGGCCGAAGATCAGGTTGTCGCTCTCGAAAGCAAAGAGCAGATCGGGGAGATTGGTTTTTGCTATCGGGATACCACCGGCATCGCGAAGCCGTTTCACCAGCGTTGCATCGGCGATTGCAGGCGAGACGTGCTGACGGCCAAGGGTTCCGGCAGTGGTGCGGATTCCGGCTACATCAATCGAGTCTTTCACCGAAAATGGGACGCCATGCAGCGGGCCGCATGTGTTACCGGACGCGAGCTTGGCGTCGGCGGCCTTTGCATCGGCGATAGCAGAAGCGGCGAGCACGTCGACAACGGCGTTCAACTCCGGGTTGATCTGCTGAATGCGATCAAGGTGAGCCTGGATTAATTCGACGGACGAGATCTTCCGCTGGCGGATCAGGTCCGCCATCTGGAGTTTGGACATTTCGATCAAGCGGCAGCCGCCAAACCGAGAGATTTCCAGACGAGTTTGAAGTCGAAGGGCTGAAGGAGAGAAGGATTTTCTACCATTTGTTTCCTCAAGAGCGTGATCAGATCTAGACAAGCTGGACTTTGGACATTTTCGGATACTCAAATAACAGCCGATATTCAAAAATTACTCAGGTCTCTGGGTTTAGTTAGCTTGTGGTAGGCGCTAGCCTGCGGCGGCCGCACAGGCCGCCCTGCGCTGGACCACACGTAATCTTCTGGCGTCAAGGCAAGACCGGCAGTTACCGGATTATTTTCGATGTAGCGCTCTATGCGTCGGAACTCTTCATGGCTACGAACCAGGTGGTCATAGCTTTCGTCCTGCCAAAAGCGCTGCCCGGCTCTCCCGAGCAGCAGGTTCGCGCTCTTAGCGCTGCCAGCTTTCAGCGATCCGAGTGCCTTGGATACGTTCACCCGAGGCGTGAGAAGCAAATGCACGTGATTCGGCATAATGACCCAGGCATGCAGGTCGTAGTCTCCCCTCTGAGCGCCGTATTCAATTGACGCAAGGACTTGCCGGGCTACCTCCGGTTGCCGCAGAAAGCAGCGTCCGGATCGGGCCTGATCCAGCAAGCGGTCCAGTGCAACGAACGCTTTGCCGGAAGTCAGGCCCGAAGGTGGAAATGTGCGCTCCCTTGGAAGTGCACCCTGGAGTCGGAAGGTGACAAACAATGGCTCACCGAGAACGTAGATGTGCGGCAGCCGTCGCCGGGTTCTGACCACTCGGAAATTGTCGCATTTTAGGCGGCCTGTGCGGCCGCCGCAGGCTAGCGCCTACCCCACAAAGGACGCCTGCAAACAGAAGCTGTCGGAAAATGTCCAAACTCCAGCTGCCGGATCGGATCCGCCATCTCCTCAACCTTTAGATGGAGCACGATCTCAATCTAACAGCGGACGGCGCGGCAGCAATGCTCCTATAAAATGGTGTTGCTTCCCTCCAGATGAGAAGTCTCAAGATTCTCGCGCCCATCGCGGCCCTGTGCGTATTCGCCACCGCAGCGGATGTCACACAACCTGAAAACAAGCTCTGGGAGCTTCGGAACCTCGGCAAGGCATTTTACGAGAACCCGGACACGCATCTGCAAGCGGTCGACACGCTGCGCGCGGCACTGCAGTTGGCGCCGAACTCGGTGCGAGAACGTGTCAATTACGGCATCGCGCTATTGCATGCAGGCAAAAACGAAGAAGGCAAGGCTGAGCTGCAGAAAGCGCAGAAGCAGGACCCCTCGTTGCCGCATACGTGGTTCAACCTCGGCATCTTTTATAAGCACGCAGGCGATTACGACAACGCCATCGAGCAGCTGAAGGGCATGATCCGGCTGGTCCCAAATGAACCGATTCCACATTACAATCTGGCGTCGGTGCTGCGGGCCAAGGGCGAGACGGAAGCAGCGGTACCGGAGTTCCTGGAAGCCGAACGATTGAACCCATATCTCGCTGGTCCTCATTTTCAACTGTTCACGGTGTATCAGCGGACTGGTAAAAAAGAGGACGCGGCGCGTGAGCGCCAGTTGTTCGAAGAGGCAAAGAAGCGCAATGAAGGACTCGCCGTGCCGGAGGATATGGAGTGGTGCTTCTACGCCGAGTTGTATGATCCTCCCGATCCTCACCCGTATGCGGGAACTGAAGCGACGAAGTACGACGACAACAAGCTCAGCGATGGCTGGGACCCTTCGAAATCGGGGATGCGCCTGATCGACCTTAACGGCGATGGTCACAGCGATCTTCTTGTCTGGTCGCGCGACCGCATAGCCATTTACAAGAAGGGTGCGGAGCCGGTGAAGGAATCCGGGCTTGAATCCGTTTCCGACATTAGAAGCGTAGCCGTGGGCGATTACGATAACGACGGCCTGGCGGATTTATGCGTGGTAACGGACGAGGGAGCGCGTCTGTATCACAACAATCACGGCACGTTTTCTAAGTCGGCCGAGTTTCCCGGGCAAGACGCGTTCACGACCGCGCTGTGGCTCGACTACGATCACGATAACGATCTCGATCTGCTGCTATTCGGTTCCAAACCCGCGCTGATGCGCAATAACGGGAACGGGAAATTCGAAGACCATACGAGTGCGTTTCCGTTCGTGAAAGGCAATACGCTGGACGCGATTGCTTACGCTCTGCGCAGCGACACGGCGGCTCGGGACGTGGTGGTGTCCTACGCGGACCGGCCAGGCACGATCTACACGGACAAGTTGAACGAGGTGTTCGAGAGCATGGACGTGCCGGCGCTTCCGGCAGGCGCGACGGAGTTGGATGCGCAGGATTTCGATCACGACGGCTTTATCGATGTGGTGACGTATGGCCCGGACGTGCACGCGATACGGAACGATGCGGGCAAGTTCAGCGAATCGCCCGGCGCCAAGACCGCGCCGTCGAGCCTGCGCGCAGACTTCAACGGCGACAAGCGCGAGGATTACGCGCGCATTCTACCGGACGGCTCGCTCCATGTATTCACGAACCAATCGGCCGATCAGCGATGGCAAACGGCTCGCATAGAGGGCATCAAGAACATCAAGCTGGCGCCCGGCGCGACGGTAGAGATGAAGTCGGGCATGTACTACGACAAGCGGGTTTATCAGGGCGTGCCGATTGCGTTTGCGTTGGACAGCCACACGGATGCTGACACAATTCGTATTACCTGGCCGAACGGGCTCATCCAGAACGAAATTCACCAAAAGGCAAACGAGGCGCTGAAAATTGCCGAGGCGCAGCGGCTTTCCGGCTCATGCCCGATGATCTTCACCTGGAATGGAGAGAAGTTTGAGTTCATCACGGATGTGCTCGGCGTGGCGCCGCTGGGTGCGAGCTCGGGCGACGGAAACTATTTTCCGGTGGATCATGATGAATATATTCAGATTCCCGGTGCTGCGCTGAAAGCAGAGAACGGCCAATACAAAATACACATCACGGAAGAGCTGCACGAGGTGTCGTATCTCGATCAGGTGCGCTTGATCGCGGTGGATCATCCGGCGAATGTGGACATTTACACGAACGATAAATTCAAGTCGCCGCCGTATCCCGAGTTCCGGTTGTTTGGATCGGCAACGAAGATTCATCCACTGCGGGCGGTTGAAAGCAACGGCAGGGATGCAACCGCGAAGGTGGCGCGGAGGGATCACCAGTATCCAGACACGTTCCGGCACAATCACGACGGGGTGGCGGAGCTCCATACTCTGGATTTGAATTTCGGCGATACGGCGCGCGCGAATCATGCCGCGCTGATTCTCAACGGTTGGGTGGATTGGGCGGACGGCAGCACGTTTTTGGGAGCCTCGCAGGATGGAACCGGGCTGATCTTTCCTTACCTTCAGGTGAAGGACGCGAACGGGAAATGGCAGACCGTAGTGCAGGACATGGGGATTCCCTCCGGTAAGCCGAAGACCATCGCGGTTGATTTGAGCGGTAAGTTTCTGTCGAAGTCGCGCGAGGTGCGCATCGTTACGAACCTATGCGTGTACTGGGACGAAATTTTTCTGATTGAGAATGCCGCGGCTCCTGAGGTTCGGTTGACGGCGCTCGATGCGAACTCGGCCGATCTGCATTTTCGCGGATTTTCGCGGCCAGTGATCGACTCGAGCCGGCAGCAACCGGAACAGTTTTTGTATGACGACGTGCGTCCGATTTCGAACTGGAATCCGACTCCGGGAATGTACACGCGCTACGGCGATGTGCGGAGTCTGGTGACGCGAGTAGACGACCGGCTGACGGTTATGGGCTCGGGCGACGAATTGAGTCTGACGTTTCCAGCGAACGGGTTGCCCGCAGTGAGAGATGGTTGGACGCGCGATTTTCTGCTGCTGGTGGACGGCTGGGCAAAGGATGCAGACCCGAATACGGCATTCAGCCAGTCGGTAATGCCGTTACCGTTTCACGCCATGAGCGCTTATCCATATAAAGCAGCAGAGCATTTCCCGAATGATCCGGCGCATGCGGAGTATGTACGTGAGTATTTGACGCGCCCCGCCCTTAGGTTGATTCGACCGCTCGCGCCGCAGGCGGACAAGACATCGGAGCAAGTGGTCGCTAACGCTTCCGGCGTCAGTTTCCAGCGTTCAGTTGCGGGGCGTCGAGTGAAGATTGCGACCATTGGTCTGATCGCTATTGCGGTGCTGCTGGTGAATAGCGCACTGCTGGCGGCATTTCCGACCGATTCGCTGTTCACGATTGCTAATGTGCTTCTGCACATCGTGCTGGGAGCGGCGGCGGGAGTCATCGCGCTGCTGCTGGTGCGAAGGGATGCGCGCCAGATCTGGATTGCGATTGCGGCGGCTTCGGGTGTGTTGCTCGCCATAATTGGGAACACACGGGATCACAAAGTCGTTTTCTTAATCCACGTGGTGATTTCGTTGACCGCTGTCGCCGTGGTGTTTGCGCGCAGGCAGAACGCGCTGGTTGCAAAAGTTGCGGCAAGCGCGGCGGCGCTGATTCTGGTTGCGGGCGTTTGCTATCGATACGTGGTCCCACATCCGCGCGATCACATTGTGAATTCGCTGAACGTGCCCCTGAGTATGGATCAGGAAGGATCCGGCCCGAAGAGCGAGTTCTTCCCTTCAGGCGCGAAGACGACGGACGGCAAGCTGATCCCGTCCGGGTTCTTCATGGAGTCGCAGAAGTGCGGCGAATGTCATCGCGACATTTACGAGCAGTGGAAACACTCGATGCATCACTTCGCATCGTTCAACAACCAGTTCTATCGGAAGTCGATCGAGTACATGCAGGATGTGACCGGCACGAAGCCGAGCAAGTGGTGTGCCGGGTGTCACGATCATGCGGTCTTTTTCAACGGCAAGTTCGACCGGCCGATCAAAGAACAGATCGACACACCCGAAGCGCAGGCGGGCTTGAGCTGTATGTCGTGCCACTCGATTGTGCACGTGGACGGCAGCGTGGGTAATGCCAGCTTCACGATGTCGTATCCGCCGCTGCACGAGATTGCCGACAGCCCGAATCCGGTGATTAAGAAGGTGAAGGACTTTCGTAACGTACGCTGCTCCGGAGGCACACAGGCAGACATTCATGAAGCCGTTCATGAAAGAGAGCGCGTCGGAGTTCTGCTCCAGCTGCCACAAAGTTCATCTGGATGTGCCGGTAAACGATTACCGCTGGTTCCGCGGCTTCAACGAATACGACAACTGGCAGGCAAGCGGCGTATCGGGCCAGGGCGCGCGATCGTTTTACTATCCAAAGAAATCGAGCACCTGCGCCGATTGTCATATGCCGCTGGTGGCGTCGCATGATCCCGGAAATATCAACGGCAAAGTTCATTCGCATAGCTTCCCGGGGGCAAACACCGCGGTGCCGCTCGCGAACCATGACGATCAGCAGATGGCGCTGGAAGAGAAATTTCTGAAGTCGGGCTTCATCACAGTTGATATTTTCGCCATGAGCCCGGTGAAGCACGAGGCGTCAGACACGGAGATGATCCGGCGGGGTGGCAACGCACCACAAACCAACACGGCGTTTGCTGTCGGCGAAGAGGCCGAGCAGACGGGAACAGCAGTGATCCGTGACGTAGGTGCAATTGCGGCTCCCGTCGACATATCTCGCGTGACTCTGCAGCCAGGCGAGACGTCGCGGGTGGATGTGGTGGTGCGAACACGCACGATCGGTCACTTCTTTCCCGGCGGCACGATTGACGCTTTCGACGTCTGGCTCGAATTGAAGGCGGTCGACGACGAGGGAAAACCGATTTTCTGGAGCGGCAAGGTGGAGGACGATGGCAAAGGTCCGGTTGAGCCGGGAGCGCACTTCTATAAGTCGTACCAACTCGACGGCGGCGGGAACGCGATTAATAAACGGAATGCCTGGCAGGCGCGAAGTGTTTTATACGTGCACCTGATTCCGCCTGGAGCGGCGGACGTTGCGCACTATTTGATTACGGTTCCCAAGAGTGCAAAAGGAAAGATTCACTTCACCGCAAAACTGAACTATCGCAAATTTTCCTGGTATTACACGAATTGGTCGTACGCCGGCGTTCCGAAGCCGGGACAGGATCCGCACCTGCTGGCACTCGACCGCAACGGCCTGGACTACAGCTTTAATGCGCAGAATATTCCGGCCAATGTTTCGGGGACGATAAAGGGGCAGATTCCGTGTCTGCCCATTGAAACGATCGCGGAGGCACACGAGGATGTCCCGGTTTCGAGCGAATCGCCGCAGTGGCGGTCAGTTGCTCAGAGTGGTACGCGAGAACGGTGGAATGACTGGGGCATCGGGCTGCTGCTGCAAGGCGATCTGAAGGGCGCCGAATACGCTTTTCGAAAGGCCGCAGAGGCTGACCCCGGCTATGCCGATGCTTATCTGAACGTCGCGCGCGCCTTGATTCAAGAAGGGGAAACCGATGCGGCGAAGCCACTGATTGAAAAGGCGCTGAAGATCAATCCATCGTTGGGCCGAATCTACTATTTCCGCGCCTTAATCGAAAAGGCTGACGGCAACTACGATGCTGCGCTCACATCGCTGCAGCGCGTCGAGAGAGAATACCCGCGAGACCGCGTGGTGCTCAACCAGATTGCGCGCATTTTGTTTCTGAAGCGCGACTATGGGCTGGCGATTTCTTACCTGAATCGCGTATGCCAAATCGATCCGGAAGACGTTCAGATGCACTACACGGCTATGCTCTGCTATCGAGGATTGGGCCAAAGCGACCAAGCCGAGCGCGAGCAGACTTTATTCCGGCGCTATAAGGCAGACGAAGCGTCTCAAACCATCACTGCACAGCGGC
The DNA here is from genome assembly GCA_963842195.1 of uncultured Acidobacteriaceae bacterium. GTDB lineage: Bacteria > Acidobacteriota > Terriglobia > Bryobacterales > Bryobacteraceae > Bog-105. The sequence goes on along the minus strand of CAWJFN010000006.1, from coordinate 81,959 downwards.
GTCTGGTCAGTCCGGAAGACAACAATGAGCGGCAGCCGATTCACGACCACGAATCGGTTGAGCTCCCATAACGATGAAATACGCCTGGAGTTTATTCATTTTGTCGGCGGCGGCTTCGCTGCTGGCCTTTGTCCCCACGTCTCCGAGTCATGGCGTGACGTTCGTCGACTCAACGAGTAAAGCCGGCATCCACTTTACGCATCACACCGGCGGCACGGGAAAGAAATACTTACCGGAGACGCTCGGCGCGGGGTGCGCGTTTGTCGATCTGGATGGAGACGGTTGGGCCGACGCGCTGTTTATCAATGGGAAAGACTTCACTCCCCACGGACAGCGATTCTCTACCGGCGCTGTATCGGAACAATCGGAATGGCACGTTTACGGATATCACGCGCGGGAGCGGTCTTGACATCGAGATGTACGGAATGGGAGTGGCGGTTGCTGATTACGACAACGACGGGCTGCCGGATATCTATATCACTGCGCTGGACGGCGACCACCTGTTCCACAACGAAGGACATGGGCACTTTCGCGACGTGACGGCGCAAAGCGGAATACACAACGCGAACTTCGCGACGAGCGCGGCGTGGTTTGATTACGACCGCGACGGCAAGGCCGATCTGTTTGTTGCGAATTACGTGGTCTGGACGAAAGAAAAAGATCTTGCCATGTTCGCTCGACGGCGCTACGAAATCCTATTGCACACCCGAGTCGTATAAAGGCACGTCGTGCAAGCTTTATCACAATCTGGGCAACGGGAAGTTCGAAGATGTGACGGAGAAGGCGGGATTGGGTGATAAGACCAGCAAGTCGCTGGGCGTGGTGATCTTTGACTATAACGGCGATGGCTGGCCTGACATTTTTGTCTCGAACGACACGCAACCAAGCAAGCTGTACAAGAACAACGGCAACGGAACGTTCACTGAAGAGGGCATGCAGGCGGGCGTCGCGTTTGGGGAAGACGGAGTCGCGAGGGGCGCCATGGGCGTGGATGCCGCCGATTACGATCACAGCGGAAGGCCCGATCTGCTCGTCGGCAATTTCGCCAACCAGATGATGGCTCTGTATCACAACGAAGGCAAGGGATTCTTCGTTGATGAAGCACCCTCTTCGACTATTGGCCGAGCGAGCCTGCTGAGCCTGACGTTTGGCGCATTCTTTATCGATTACGATCTTGACGGCTGGGATGACATTTTCGCCGCGAACGGCCACATCGAACCGGACATTAATCGGATTCAGCCGAAAGTAAGTTATCGCGAATCGCCGCTGCTATTTCGGAACCAGGGTAACGGCCATTTCGAGAATGTAAGTAACGACGTGGGGCCGGATTTTCGCCGCGCAATCGTGGCGCGCGGCGCCGCGTACGCCGACTATGATCATGACGGCGATCTGGATCTTCTTGTCAGTACGAACGATGGTCCGGCGGTGCTTTACACGAACAACGGCGGCAATCAGAACAACTGGCTTTCGGTTCGCTTAAACGGCACGAAATCGAATCGTAGTGGGCTGGGGGCCATTGTCCGCGTAGAAAGCCCGCTCGGAAAGCAGTGGAAGGTGGTGCACAGCGGATCGAGTTACTGCTCGCAGAGCGATTTGGCTCTGACGTTTGGGCTTCGCCGCGATCGCGCGGCTTCGAATATCACGGTGGAGTGGCCCAGCGGGACGCGGCAGCAGTTTAAGAACGTGGCGGCGGATCAGTTTCTAACCATTGATGAATCACGCGGGATTGTGAAGTAGTTACTGAAGCGCCGCATCTAGCGCGGCCCAGATTCTATCGACCGGGATAGAAGCGAATTCACCAACTTCTTCGAGGCGGTGTTCCGTCCAGCGAAAGACGCGGCGATCCTCGGGATCGAGGACGTAGATCTGTTCGAATCCCCAGCTTTGGTACATCCTGCATTTGGTCAGGACTCTGGACATCGGGTCGTCATGGGACAAAATCTCGACGACTATTTCCACCGACCGCGTCGGATACGGCAGTTCGAAGCGGTCATGCGACGCGATAACGTCCGGAATCAATTGGAACTCCGGATCTATTTTCAGCTTCACTTCGGATGCCGCTTTGAACCCTGCTTGCCACAGGAGGGCCATTAGGATGCTCTGAAGAAGTCCATGCAAGGACGTAGGCATCGATTTCTGTATCGCCTCTCCGTGCCAGTATTCGTAATAGGGCTTTTCGCAACCGTATTGCCGTTCGAACTCGTCTACAGTAAGTTTGTGTGCAATACTGGCCATGCGAACACGTCCTTTCTTATGGTAAGTTATTGCACCCGGAAGCTGCCCGCCAAGCGCCGATCAGCGATCGGCGCGCGGGATTCCATCCCGCCCCACAATCCACATGACTAAGATTGTGGAGTGACAAGATCGCTGCCCGTTCTCATGTTGTTCGCGGGAGTCATTCACGCGCAAACCGTGCCGCCGACCGCTCGTCAGATCATCGAGCGGATACAAACGCATCTGGGGATACCTTGGACCACGCCGACTGTCGATACGTTCAAGGCTGGAGATCCGAAAACGCCGGTCACTGGAATCGCGGTGACCATGATGGCGACGTTCGACGTGCTGGAGCGCGCCGCCGCCGGACACGCGAACCTGATCATCACGCACGAGCCGACCTTCTATAATCACCTGGACACGACGGATGTTTTGGAGAAGCAGTCGGATGCAGTGCTGGCGCAAAAGCAAGCATTCATTCGGGAACACAAACTGGTAGTCTGGCGCTTTCACGACCATTGGCATAAGCGGCAGCCGGACGGGATTCTGCTCGGCATGACGCATGCGCTCGGTTGGGAAAAGTTTCAGAACGCGGAAAATCAGCAATTATTCGTAATGCCAGCGGAATCGCTGAACGGTCTTGCCGCGCAAATAAAACGGGCGCTACAGATTCAGGTTGTGCGCGTGGTCGGCGATCCGCGCCTGGAGGTGAAGAATGTCGCGATGCTGCCGGGCGCGGCGGGATCGGCGTCACAGATCCAACTGCTGGAACGACATGACGTTCAGGTTTTGGTGATCGGGGAGACGCCGGAGTGGGAAACGGTGGAATATGTGGCAGACGCGGCCAGCGAGCACAGGCCGAAGGCGCTGATTATTCTGGGCCATATTCCATCGGAGCAGGCCGGCATGGAAGAGTGCGCGCGATGGCTGCGAACGTTCGTCAGCGATGTTCCAGTTCAATTCGTGGCAGCGCGCGAGCCGTTTTGGCAGCCAAAATAGATCAAGTCGCAGCGCTACGCCTCTGCATCCCGCCTTCGCCCTCCTGGGGGGCGGTGAGGTCCTCGCGAAATGCGAAATAGTAATGCTGTTCGGAACAGATTCTGACGGTGCGGTCATTAAAACCAGGACCGCAGATGTCGACACGAGTGCCTGGTGCGAGCTGAACGATGTGTCCGAGGCGTCCGCGCTCCTTGGGGCCGGGCAGGATTTCAATCGCGGAAATCGTTCGCAGCAGCGTACACGTTCCTCCAGCCGGATTCGAGATCCCTCCAGAACTCATGGAGACACCTCCTGAGGTCGCGAGGATTGTACCTCAATTGGAAGCGCGCGTAAAGGGAATTGGTTATGCCCGTGCCGACGCGGCTGCCGGCAGCAGTTCCACTTTGATCCAACCGGCCTGGCGTTTATCGAATGCCTTGTATGCCTCGATGACATCGGTTAGCGGTTCGATGTTGGTAAGCACCTGCCTGGGATCCACCGTCCCTGAATTTGCCATCTCCACCAGCTTGGGAATGTACTTGCGATGGTTACAGTTGCCCATATTGATGGTCAGGTTCCGGTTCATTGCCATGCCGATTGGAAAGACCTTGGCGGTCATGGGATAGACGCCAATGATGGAAAGCGTTCCGGCCTTCGCGACAGCCTGCACCGCCCATTCGAGCACTTGCGACGGGGCGTCGCCCGGAACCCAGTTACCATCGCTCGGCCTGGCTTTGGGCGCGATCTCCTGGACCTGCTTCTTGTACTCGCCGGACTTGGCCTTTGCCTCTTTCGCGGCAGGGCCCGAATGCGGCTGCTGCGCGTCGACGCCGACGGCATCGATGATCCGATCAACTCCGATACCCCCGGTCAGTTCGAGAATGGCCGCAACGGGATGTTCTTCGTCAAAGTTGATTATTTCAGCGCCCTGCGCGCGTGCCATTTCCAGGCGAGAGGGCACATGATCTACAGCCAGAATTCTTCCCGCATCCATCAGTTTGGCGCTGGCAATCGCGAATTGACCAACCGGTCCGCAGCCAAAGACGGCAACGGTATCACCCGCCCGGATCTGAGCCAGATCGGCTCCAAAATAGCCAGTCGGAAAGATGTCCGAGATGAGGATGGCCTGTTCGTCGCTCACACCCTGCGGGAGCTTGACCAAACCGACGTTCGCGAACGGCACTCGGGCATATTCGGCCTGCAAGCCATCGAAGGGTCCTGTTTCTTCCGGGCCCCCAAAGAATGCCGTCCCGGATTGCTTGCCGTTGGGATTGGCGTTATCGCATTGAGCATAGTAGCCGGATCTACAGTAGGAACAGTATCCACAGGCGATAGTGGACGGAATCACGACGCGGTCGCCCACCTGCAGATTGCGGACTCCCTTGCCGACCTCTTCAACGATCCCGACGCCCTCGTGCCCAAGGATAGTGCCGGGCTTCATGCCGCTCATCGTGCCGCGCACCATGTGCAGATCGGTACCGCAGATCGCGCTAGCCGTAAGCCGGACAATCGCGTCGTTGGCATCCTTTATTTTTGGCTCCTTCACCTCGTCGAGGCGGATATCACCGGTTCCGTGGAATACAACTGCTTTCATGGGGTCTGGCTCCTTGGCGCGATGGCCAGTGCCGGTCGCGCACTTTCTTGGTCGTGCGACGTCGAGGGCCTGCCGCTGTTACCCAGAACATTGTCCAGGCACCTGCGGCTAAATGGCTACAGTTTCCGGCTTGCAGCTGCCAAATGTTGCACAAAAGCCACACTCGTAGAGATCCAAGCTATACGATAGAAAGGACTTATCGAGATCTTCGAGGGTGCTCCTGGTATTCTGGTGCTTTCTCGATGCGCTACGAAACGACGCTCCTCCGACCCGTTGAAGCCAGTGGCGTGGGCCTGCATCACGGGGCTCCGGTCCGGCTGCGAATCGTGCCGGCACCGCCGGCGACGGGTGTTGTGTTTGTTCGAACGGATCTGGAAAACACGCATATTCCGGCGAGCTGGGAGTTTGTGGAACGCGTCAGTTACGCCACCAGCCTGATGCACCCGCGCGGAATCTTTATTTCCACTACCGAGCATTTGCTGAGTGTTCTGTACAGCATGGGGATCGACAACGCGTACGTCGAACTGGACAATCTGGAGGTTCCCATCCTAGACGGCAGCGGACTGCCGTTTGTAGAGCTAATCCGGCAAGCCGGCGTCCGGCAGCTACGGCGGCCGCGCCGGTACATGCGAATCGTTGAACCGGTCAGCGTCGAATCCAACGGCAAGCGGGTCTCAATCCTGCCCTGCGACCGCTTTCGCCTGCGTTGCCGCAACTTCTTTGATCACCCGCTGGTGGGCGAGCAGTCGCTAGAGACGGAGATTACTCCGGACCTGTACGCGAGCGAAATCGCTCCGGCGCGCACTTTTGGCTTCGAATATGAGCTCGATCAAATGCGGGACATGGGGCTGATCCGAGGGGCGACGCTCGACAACGCCGTGTGTTTTACAAGAGAAGGTGTGGCAAATCCAAGCGGTCTGCGATTCCGCGATGAGTGCTGCCGTCACAAGGCGCTGGACCTGATCGGCGATTTGGCGCTGATCGGGCGCCCGCTGCTTGGGGAGGTCGTGGCGGAGAAGGCTGGACACGCCATGCATGTGGCGCTAGTGAACCAGATCATGTCCGATGCTTCGCTTTACGAGATCGTAATCGTGGATCGCGGAGAGGCTCGAACTGCCGGCGCAGCATGAAGGTGCTGGAACCGTTTGCTTGAGATGCCGTATTGCGACAGCTGCCGCACATCTTAACTCTTCTACGTCTGGCCGCATCTCCATTCCTTGGCTGGCTGATTCTTCAGGCCCATTTCGAAGGGGCTTTGGGTGTGGTCTGCTTGGCGGGGCTGACGGACTGGTTTGACGGATACGCCGCGCGACGGCTCGGTGTCACAGGCAAGTTCGGCATTGTTCTGGATCCGCTGGCAGATAAGGCAATGCTGGTCACTTTGTTTCTGGCTCTCACATACGTCCACGTGATTCCGATATGGGTGACCGTACTCGTGATGGCGCGCGACATCATCATCGTCGCGGGCGCACTGCTGTTGAGGATGCTGCGCGGCATACGGCAGTTCCTGCCGTCCACTATGGGCAAGGTAAGCACTTTTTTTCAGATCGCATTCGTGGCAGTGGCGCTGCTTTATGCCGCGTTTCCGGTTGTGGTTTTGCTTTGGCTCAAAGTTGCCGGGTTAGTGCTGACGGCGGCATTCACGACGTGGAGTGGAATTGATTATGTGAAGCTGGGAGTGCAAATGGCGCGGCGTGAATCTTCGTCTGGTATTTAGTAGTAGGCAACGAGATTCCGTCGTTGACGGTCGAACTACCCGGGAGTAGCCTGAGAACTATGGAGCCGAACGTCGAGACCTATCAGCCCTCGCGGCTGTATTCCCGTGCGGGTTGGGCGGCCTTGGCCGGCTCTCTGGTGTGCGTTCTGTGCGGGCTGCGGGCGCCGTTTGCCTTTATTCCGGGATTTCTGTGCGCGGGCACGGCGGTTGCGCTGTTCTGGCTGGCCGCCCGGCCGGCGATACGCATCTACGATGTCCAGTTCAATATTGGTGAGCGCGCCATCGCCTGGCGCGAGATTAGAGAGATCAACAGCAGTTTCACCTCTCCGCTGGTGCTGAAGATCAAGCTGACCAATATGCGGCGCAAGCTGCTGATCTTTCCGGGCGAGCCGGAGCGCATCGCGCGGCTGATGTATCAGCTTCGCAAGCACTCCTATCTGGCCACGTTCGACGGAGTGACGTATCGCGACTACTGGATGTGGTCCAGCGTGACCGGGGCCGACAAGGAGCACGCCGGTTTCGATCCTCCGGTCCGCATGGTCAGTTCCGACGATGAGCAGGAAATTGAGCGGATGTACCAGAAATTAAAGAGCGTCGGGCGCTTGGACGGCGGGGGCGGCGAGGACCGCGGCAACTCAGACGAGGGCTAGGATCTGGCGATCCCAAACCGAAGGCGCGGACCGCGCGTGCGCGGCTGCGTCGTCCTTCTGCTTTGCACCCTGCTTTTTATCCTGGTTGCCTGGTGGCTGCGCTCCTGGATTCTGAGCGAGTTCGCGAGCGCACTCATCGAAGATGATGGTCCCCACAAAGCCGATGTGGCAGTCGTGATGGGAGGCGATGATTACGGGACCAGAATCTTGAAGGCAGCGCAACTAGCGCGAGCCGGCTATGTCCCCATGGTGCTGGTGAGCGGACCGATCATCTTCTTAGGCCATCACGAGTGCGATTTCACTATCGATTACGCTGTAAAGAGAGGCTATCCGGCCACTCTATTCCGGTGTGTTCCCAATTTCTGTAACTCCACGCGCAGCGAGACGGCTTTCCTGGGCGGGTATTTTCGTGAGCACAACATTCGCAAGATTCTTCTGGTCACCAGCAATTTCCACACGCACAGGGCAGCCCAGCTGATGCGAAAACAGAATCCCGGCTTAGCGGTAGACGTGGTAGCTGCTCCGGATCCCGCCTTTACGCCTGAGACGTGGTGGAAGACACGTGATGGAAAGAAGACGTTTCTCTACGAGTGGATGAAGACGGTGGCAACCTGGATGGGCGCCTGAGATGTGGAAATCGCTCTCGACCTTGTGGCCTTATCTGCGGAAGTATCGTGGCGGGCTTGGTCTCGGACTTGGGGCGCTGGTGATGAAGGATCTGCTGGCCGCGGCGCAGCCGATCGTGATTAAGGACGGAGTCGATTCTCTCACCAAGGGCTTCGACGTACGCATCGCGGTGCAGATGGCCGCGATCCTAGTGGGATTGTCTCTGGTCAAGGGCGTTTTTCAATACTGGATGCGCGTGATTATCATCGGGATTTCGCGCGATATCGAATACGGTCTGCGCAACGATCTGTTTGGGCGTCTGGTGCGGCTCTCGCATGATTTCTATTCGCGTTATCGCACGGGAGACATCATGGCGCGTAGCACGAACGATCTGAACGCCGTGCGGATGATGTTAGGCCCGGGCGTGATGTATTGGAGCGAGACCGTGATTATGCTGGTACTCGCGGTAGCGGTGATGATGCATACCGATGTGCGGCTAACGCTGATCGCGCTGCTGCCTGCGCCGCTCGTTTCCCTGGCGGTGATTCTGTTCGGACGCAGGATTCACACTCGCTTCGAGCACATACAGAAGATGTTTTCCGATATCAGCAGCCGGGTGCAGGAGAACCTGGCGGGCGTGCGGGTGGTGCGTGCCTACGCGCAGGAATCGGCTGAAGTGAGTCATTTCGAGCATTTGAATCGCGACTACATCCGGGAGAACATCGGCCTGGCACGCATTCAGGGCATGTTCATGCCGCTATTACAGGGTCTGATCGGATTTGGATTCCTGCTGGTGCTGTGGGCCGGCGGCAGGCAACTGCTGGCGCATCGGATCTCGCTGGGCAGCTTCGTCATGTTCAACACCTATATGGGTATGTTGATCTGGCCGATGATCGCCTTTGGCTGGGTAGTGAACCTGATGCAGCGCGGGACGGCATCGCTGAACCGGATTAACGAAATTCTTCATGAGCGCCCGTCGATTACAGCCCCGGCGAGCGCGCCTGAACCTGCAGATGCGTTGACAGGCGAGATTACATTTCGAGATGTGGTGGTGAAGTTCGGTGACCGGCCAGCGGTAGCCGGAATCAGCCTGAAGATTCGCGCCGGCGAGACGGTTGCGATTGTAGGCCATACGGGCAGCGGCAAAACCACGGTGGCGAGCTTGATTCCGCGGCTGTTCGATGCCACGCAGGGCTTTGTGCAAATCGATGATGTGGACATTCGGCGATTTGATCCTGAGGAACTGCGCCGGCGCATCGGGTTTGTGCCTCAGGAGACATTTCTATTCAGCGCGACTCTCGCCGAGAACATCGCTTGGGGGGTGGCGGAGGTGACGCGCGAGCAAATTGAATGGGCCGCAGAGGTTGCGGGTCTCGGGCCCGACATCGAGGGCTTTCCCAACGGGCTGGATACGGTGATCGGGGAGCGCGGACTGACGCTTTCGGGCGGGCAAAAACAGCGGACAGCGATTGCGCGGGCGATTATTCGCAACCCGCGCATTCTGATACTCGACGATGCTCTGTCGAGTGTTGATACAGTAACCGAGGAGAAGATCCTGCGGGGGCTGGCGGGAGTCATGCGCGACCGCACAACAATATTGATTTCACATCGCGTCTCGACGGTGCAGAATGCGGATCGCATTGTGGTGCTGAATCACGGGCGCATTGTAGAAACAGGAACGCACGAGGAGCTTCAGCGCCGCGGCGGATACTATTCCGAGCTTTACCAGAAGCAACTCCTAGAGGAAGAACTGGAGGCAATTTAAATGTCTGCTGACTCGATAAACAGGCGCAAATGGTTTTGCGAGGTCACCGGAATAGCCGGAGGCGTGCTGGCAGCCGGGGCACGCGCAACGGCGCAGGAGTACCGGATCGCGGATGCAGATCTGAAGCTCGGCGTTGCCTCTTACTCGTTCCAGAAGTTCAATCGCGAGCAGGCGATTCAGATGACGAAGGAGTTGGGAACAAAGTACCTGAATGTCAAGAGCTTTCACCTTGCGCTTGACAGCACGCCGGAACAGATCGACGCGGCGCGCAAGGAGTTCGCCGACGCGGGAATCGTAATTGTCGGCTGCGGAAACATCGATTTCAAGAAAGACGACGAAACTGATATTCGAAGCAAGTTCGAATACGCGAAGCATTTGGGATCTCCACTGATTGTCTGCGCACCGACGGCCGAAACTCTTCCGAAGCTGGAGAAGTTTGTAAAGGAATACGACATCAAGATCGCAGTTCACAACCACGGACCGGAAGATCACAATTTTCCGACTCCGCAAAGCGTGCTCAAGATCGTCAAGGATCTCGATCCGCGCTGCGGGTTGTGCATCGATGTCGGGCATACCGCGCGGACGGGCGTGGATGTGGTTGAATCGATCGGCGAAGCCGGTCCACGGCTGCTGGATATGCATGTTAAAGATCTCGCCGATATGCGGGTCAAAGAAAGCCAGGTTCCGGTGGGGCAAGGGAAGATGCCTTTTCCACAGATATTCCTTCAGCTGATCAAGATGAAGTACAACGGCTGCGTGAATCTGGAATACGAGATCGATGTGACGAACCCGATGCCGGGGATGCAGAAGAGCTTTTCGTATATGCGCGGCGTTCTTGCGGGCATTGAGGGCGCGAAATATACGGCGTAGAAGCGCGACTCAAGATCCACTTCCTTCGGTCGTGGTTCCTGTGTGGGCGGCCTTGCGGCCGCCGCAGGCTAGCGCCTGCCCCGCAGAGCAGCAGAGCCGCAACCAAATGACGTTTCCTATTCCCGTACGATGTTGTTGTTTATCCAAAGAACGACACCTTCGGGAAAGGAAACGCCATGAACGAGTTTATCTCCAGATATCGGGAACAGATCGGCGGGGTGATCACGGGATTCGACCGGTTGGTCTTCCGGGGCCAACTGCCGCTGATCCATGATGCAGGGATGAAGGGCTATCTATACGCCAACGGAATCGCGTGGAAGGACTATGCCGAGCACGTTGGCAGCATAAGCAAGCAAGTCAAGCAGGCAGCATTGACGGGAATAGAACAGGCAAAGCGGCCGATTATCTATCTAACGAGCGGCAAAGAAAGCAAAGAACAATTGGCTCGCAGTTTGGCGATTCAGGATGGCATCACCGCGGGGCCGATCTGCGCCTTCACTGCGGTAGAGCCGTGTTTAACATGGCGGGTTGCTGGAGACCGTCAGGCCAAAAAGCTCCAGCTGCTGCGTGGCATGCGCCAGTGTCTGTTTGTGTATCAGTACTGGATCGATGCTGTATTCGGGTTCATGAGCACTCGTCTGCAGACCTGGTTTCCCTTCGCTTGCTACATCTACCTGAATGGCCGCGAGTGGCTCAGCCGGCAAATGGATGAGGCGGGGATGCGGTATCAGCGGCAAGACAACTGTTTTCCTTGGATTGAAGACTTCCCGCGTGCCCAGATTCTCATGGACCAACAGTTAAACACAAACTGGGCATCTGCTCTGGAAAGGTGCGCTCAGCGCATTCATCCCCGCTTCGGCGAGCTGTTCGCGAATTATCCGGTCAGCTATTACTGGACGACCTTTCAGAGCGAGGGGGCCATGGATATCGTATTCCGTGATCCTCGGCAACTGCGGCATCTCTATCCGCAACTGGTGCATCTGGGCATCGTTAGTTTCTCCAGCCCGGAGGTCATGCGTTTCCTGGGTAAAAAACTCTCACCCAGCGGCAAGTCCTATGGGTGCGGAGCGCAGGAAGTGGTCAGCGATGTGAAACACCGCAGCGAAGGCGTACGCATCAAACACCGGCTGGGCAAGAACTCCATCAAACTCTATGACAAGGCTTATTCGGAAAACGGTGCCGTACTGCGTCCCGAGCTAACTCTCAACGACGCCAGACAATTTCGCGTCTTTCGCCCCAAAGCCGGGCAGGAGGAGGGCCCGCTCGAATGGCAACAGTTGCGCGCAGGAATTGCCGACCTCTATCGCCGTGCGGAAGTTTCCCAAAAAGCTCTCGACCGCTACTGCAACGCTCTGGCCAAGGTAGACGATACGAGTACTTTGCGCGAGCTCACGGCGTCCGTTGAAAAGCGAGTCCGCTGGAACGGTCAGCCCGTGCGCGCTCTGCATCCCTTCGAGCCTGCGGACCTAGCGCTCCTGCAAGCCATTAATCACGGCGAGTTCGCCATCAACGGATTGCGAAACCGCGACCTCCAGGCCCTGCTCTACAGCGGACAACCGATAACCCAACAGGAACGCCGACGCCGTTCTGCCGCCATCAGCCGGAAGCTAAGAATGCTCCGTGCCCACGGCATTCTTCAAAAGCTGGCTCACACGCATCGCTATCAGCTCACCAGCCACGGCCGGCTCCTTCTCAATGCCGTCCTCTCGGCACAACGTATCACTACTCAACAACTTACGACTTTAGCCGCGTGAATCTTTCTCTGCCACAAAGAAACTGAGGTGTAGTAGTACAAGCTAAATGTTCAAATGCCAGGCGCGCCACGACGGGAGCCAGAGTTTTCAGGCCGAGACCTGGGTGGCAGCAGCAGCAGCGGGCGAATAACTTTCAATCTCCGGAACTTCAATCGACGTGCGAGTGCCTGCGCCCGGCTGGCTGTCGATTGACATCCGATAGGTGGACCCGAAGAGCACCCGCAAACGCTCATTCACGTTGCTGACGCCAATTCCCTGTTCGAATAAACTGCCGAGCTTCGAGTCCGGTATTCCAACCCCATCATCCTCAATCAAAATGTGTAGCCGGGTTCCTTCAAGCCAGACGCGGAGGCGAATCATTCCACCCTCAATTTTGCTCGCCAGTCCGTGTTTGATCGAATTTTCAATGATCGGCTGCAAAATCATGCTGGGTACGAGCCGGTCAAGCGCGCCTTCCTCGATTTCCTTGTAGAAGCGAAGCTTGTCTCCAAATCGGACCATTTCAATGCCCATGTAGTCATCGATAAAGGAGATTTCTTCGCGTAAGGCGGAGAAGTTATCGGTCTTTCGAAGCAGTCGCCGCAGGATGCTCGACAACTTATAAACCATGCTGCGCGCGCGGTCGGGGTCAATGCGAATCAGAGTTGAAAGCGAGTTGAGAGTGTTGAAGAGAAAATGAGGGTTGATCTGGTTTGTAAGTGCGGCAAGTCTGGCCTCGGTAAGACGGACACGCTGCAATTCGAGCTGCCGCTCGGCGCGGAAACTGCTCCAAACGCGAATCGGCAGCGATACGGCAAAGAGTGTCGTCGCGGCAGCTTCGATGAAAACCCATGAGTTTAGCCGGGCGTCATGCAAAAGGAAAAACGTACTGTGAACGGGGAACATACGGTGGACACCCCACCGAAAAAGTTCAGCTACCACGACCAATGCGTTGCAAGTAACGTTGAAGGCCGCACGCTCAATGACCCGGCGTTCAATGGCACGCCGTTTCAAGAGGACAATCTGCCGCAATAAGCGGTACAAATTCAAATCGATGAATGGTGAGAAATACCAGATATCTTCTTTCTCGGGCGCCAGGTCATGCATCAATGCGCCGATGAGGCCGGCCGCGGCAAACAGGGGCATCGACATGAATTTACCGGTGAACATATCGGCAAGAGAAACGCAGATTCCGGTTATCAATCCGCTGACGTAACCGCCCAGCATTCCGGCGATGATGGCGCCTTCCATTGCCAGATCAACTGCCTGGTATTGATGGCTGAGAATGCGAAGACCTGCCGTAGAGCCGAAGATGATAGAAAAAATGAAGGCCAACAGCAACCGATCCGTGATGGTGCGGTCATCGCGCAACAAAATTCGTTGCATGCGCGCAAAGCGCATGAGAATGCTTGCGATCGAAGCCGCTACCGCAACTTTGATCAGGAGTGCGGCTAATTGCTGTTGATCGAGCATCGACTCATGCGGCTCCTATAATAGTGTCTACCTTCGGATGCGCATCCTTTATTCTCGCCTGAACATCCGACATACATAGGACAGATTTGGATTTCACGCTGAACAAAGTAGCGGAGGCCGATTTTCCGAGCCGCTTTGGACAATTTAGAATCTACGGATTCGAAGGTGTTCGTGCAAGCGGAACGGAAGAGGCTCTGGCGCTTAAGATCGGAGATCTTTCGCCACGCGGGGGAGCTGTGTTGGTGCGCATCCATTCGCAATGCCTGACCGGCGACGTCTTCCATAGCCTGCGCTGCGACTGCCGTTCACAGTTGGAGCTCGCGTTAGATCAGATTGTGGCCGAAGGGCGCGGCTTGCTGATCTATGAGCATCAGGAAGGCCGAGGCATCGGGCTGTTGAACAAGCTGCGAGCGTATGAACTGCAGGATGAAGGGCTCGATACCGTCGAGGCGAACGAACGGCTCGGTTTTGAAGCCGACCTGCGTGACTACGCACTTCCGGCGGCGATTCTGCAGTTCTTCGGCATCACGCATGTTCGCCTGCTTTCCAACAATCCGGAAAAGGTGGCAGCGCTCGAGAACGCCGGCATTCGGGTGGTGGAGCGGGCGCCGATTATCGTTCCCCCGCTCGACACTACAGCGGAGTATCTGAAGACGAAGCGGGAAAAATTAGGACATTTATTCTGAAACCGCACGCTGCATCCGGCGCAGAATCCCATCGGGTTCTTTGACTGCGACTGCGGTGATGGCATCGGCACGCTCTGGAGAATCTGCAACCGCGTAAATCCTCAATTCGTCCGCATTTCCTGAAGGCCGAACGTGCGCGACTTCTCCGTTGCTGAACAGGATGCGCACACCGTCGGTATAGTTCAGACTGGCAATATCGGCAAATCCCTGTTCTGGTGTGAAGAACGTTTTGAGTGCCGATGCTATCTCATTCGTATTCGAAGCGCCTGAAGGACGAGGCGAGAAGCGCTGAACGATGCGCAATCCGATCTCGCGCGGGAAGTTTCTGATCAGCGCGGCGCGACTGAACCTGCGTGGAAGGCGGCTGAAGATCTCGCATAGAGTTGCCTTCTCCTGCTGCGCCTTGAATAGCGTCGCCAAGATGGGTAGGATGGCATCGCGCGTGGGCAATGCTTTCAGGATGCGACCATTCTTCTCGATATCGGATCCGGTGAGGAAGCCGCCATTTGCTTCCCATCCGCAGACCACGTGCTTACCTTCCTGCCTGGCCTCCTGCATGCCAGCAATTACGAACGGGGAACCGATGCGGGTTTTAGGCCGCAAAATAGCAGCGAGCGATCCGCGATCGATGGCGTCGTTGCAACTGATGGGGACCACGACCGCATCTGCGCCTAAAAAGTCGGCCACGATCATGCCTACGAGATCCCCGCTGAAGAAGCGCAGTTTCCCGCTGTCAGACTCCGGGCCTAAAAGGAGCGGCCGATCACTGTCGCCATCGGTCGAGACAACTGCATCGACGCTCCCGTACTGGGCGGGCGCGTGTGGGGTCAGGTCCTCAATCGTGGCCAGCTGCGCCGCATCAATATTCTCCGTGTCGATCGGCACGAAGGTTTCGCTTCTACCAACGGGAATCACCTCAGCGTCGAATCCACGCAGCAGATCGCACAGCAGATCGCGCCCGACAGCGGAGTGTTGATAAACGGCGATGCGCTTACCGCGCAGAGAGCGGCCGGCGAAAAACTCGCGGTATCGATTGATGTATGCGAGCTCGCCATCCGGTAGCGGACGCGATAGCTCAATGTGCCGCTCTTTGAACATGCCGTCCTCATTGAATAGAGAATCGCTGTATGGCTTCTCATACTCGGCATGGCGGACGTGCGCGACGGCGTTATTAATTGGCGTTTCATGCTCTTTCAGCAACTCGCCGCGAGACGTGTTCAGCTTGTACCCATTGCGATCGAAAGGAATGTGGCTGCCGGTGATCATGATGCTGCCTTTACGCTGGGTGAGAGCGTAGTAGGTGAGGGCCGGCGTGGGGAGGGCTCCGAGGTTGACGGGGAGCATGCCGGCGTTGTGGATGGCGCGCTCGATGGCCTGCGCAATTTCACCCCGGCCCTGCTGCGCCGGATCGAAGGATGTGGAGCTTGGCCGGAGGTCGTAGCCGAAGAAGAATGGCTCGCCTGGGCGGACGCCCCCTTCTTCGAACGGCAACTGCTGAAGGTATCGGATCTCGGCAAGCGCGTTGATGTAGATCTCGAGCTGGGTTAAATGGATCAGCTCGCCGCGCCGGCCGCTGGTACCGAAGCGCAGCGGCTGTGGTGTGTAGCGAAGCCGCGAGTGCAGGCTTGGCGCGCCGGTCTCGGTGGAGTGAAGTGCCATTACCTCGATTATCGCGACAGGGCCGGTTCAAGCCGATGCGAACGGTACAATCGGGAGGAGCCCACCTCAGTACGCGGGCCCTTAGCTCAGCCGGTTAGAGCAGAGGACTCATAATCCTTTGGTCGTAGGTTCGAATCCTACAGGGCCCACTAACAGAAACAGGCAGTTACAGGTTGCTGAGCAGACGGCAGCGCCGAAGGGACTACGTCAGGGGTGTATTCATATCGCATCGAAGGGCTAAGTGGTTGCAGTACCTATGACACTGTACAAACGACGCTTCCTCGGTGAGAATGAAATACACAGGGGCGCGGTAGCCAAGAGGGCAAGGCACAAGACCCGCAAGTCTTCACACGGTCGTTCGAATCGATCCCGCGCCTCCATATTTCTTCTCTCGACCTCATTGACTCCCAACCCGAGGCGTTACCTGCTGCGCGCCTCACTCAGTCCACCCGGATGCCGCGAGTATAATTTCACGGAAACCAGCGTGGGTGCGGGCACAGCCAACGTGCGGATCTGTGAGGGCCTGTGACAACAACTCCTTGCCGTACATGAGCAGAGTGGGATATGTTGGGGGGGATTTATGCTTAGGTCCATACTTCTCGTGAGCATTTTTTGCGTCATGCCAGCGCTGGCGCAAACTAACGCGAATTATTTCAAGCCGATTCCTCCGTGCCGGGTCATCGACACACGCGGTCCCGTAAACGGCGGTGTTGGCGGGCCCTCTCTGCTGGCAGGAGTGACGCGGGAATTCCCGATCGTTTCGACTGCATGCGGCGTTCCGCTCGGCGCAACTGCGTACTCGCTAAACGTCACCGTCGTGCCGAAAGAGCCGCTGGCATTTCTGAGAGTCTGGCGGGCGGACATACCGATGCCGGTGACATCCTTGCTGAATTCGGTGGATGGCAGAGTCAAGGCAAACGCGGCAATCGTTCCGTCGAACCCCGCGGAAGGGACCATCAACTTTGTCTCGCGTAACGACACGGATCTGATCGTGGACGTGAACGGTTACTTTATGCCTGAGGCGACGGGGGGCACGTTCGCATTCTATCCGTTGACACCGTGCCGAGCGGCCGATACGCGCCTGGCAGCGGGCGTGCTGGGAGGCCCCAGCCTGAGTGCCGGACAAGCTCGATTATTTCCAATCAATTCGAGTGGCTGCGGTGCTCCGGCTAGTGCTGCCGCTTATGTACTGAACGTCACGGCTGTGCCTCACGGACCGCTAGGCTATCTCACCCTCTGGTCGAATAATGGGCAAGGCGCTCCGCCAGTATCGACTTTGAACGCACCGACCGGGCAAATCACGGCAAATATGGCGATTGTTCAGCCCGGCCCAGACGGGCAGATCAATGCCATAGCAACCAACGATAGTGACCTGGTGATCGATGTGCTGGGCTACTTTGCCGCTCCAGGAAGCGGCGGCCTGGCCTTTTCGCAACAGCCTTTCTGCCGCGCATTCGATTCCCGTGAGTCGCCGGGAACGCCGTTGTCCGGCGGAAGCACGACGGAGGTTCAGATTCTGGGCGGCTCGTGCGGCGTTCCGAACAACGCTCAAGGCGTTTTAGTGAACGCGACGGTCGTTCCGTCGGGCCCGCTGGGTTATTTGACTATCTACGGCGATCAGGGAGGCGGCGAAACTCCGGTTCCACCCGTTTCCACGCTGAACGCGCTCGATGGACAGATCACGTCGAACTTCGCGATTCTTCCTACGGCGCCGGGCGCTGCCGATGACGTATTCGTGTCGAACCCGACGCATGTGGTCCTCGACGTGTACGGGTTCTGGTCGCTACCGTAAGCTATACACGCGAAGGCAAGTGAATGGCCCACGGCGGGTCGCCCGCGCAATCTCGCGATGTCCTCTCGAAGGTCAAGCTCGAGGTACGGTGAACCGAAAAGTCGATCCCTCACCCGGGCTGGACTCGGCCCAAATTCGACCACCCCATCGCTCTACAATGCGCCGGCAGATGGCCAGGCCCACCCCAGAGCCTGAATACTCCTGACCGTGCAAGCGCGTGAACGGGTTAAAAATGCCCTCGGCGTATTTCTGCGGGAAGCCTATGCCATTGTCTGCAATGGAAACCGTCGTCCAGCGATCATCTTGAGGCGCAGCAGAAATGTGAACTTCCGAAGGTCTATCGGGCGATCTGTACTTGATGGCATTGCCGATCAGATTTAGAAAAAGGCGAGTAACGAGGCCGTGCTCGGCAGTGACAGTTGGTAGAGGATCGTGTGTGACAACAGCCCCGCTTTCCTGAACGGCGCCCGCCAATTGGGAAACGGCAGCTTCCACTTCTTCGTCGAGCGATACAGAGATGGTTGGCTCTTCTCGCATTCCGGCGCGCGCGTAGGTCAACAAGTCCTGCACGAGCGCGGTCATCTTGTGAATTGAGCCGGTGATGAGAGCCAGATATTCGATGCCGGCAGGGGTCAGTTGGTCCCGTTCGTTCCTGAGAAGAAATTGAGCGTAAGTGGCGATGGTTCGGAGAGGCTCCTGCAGATCATGACTGGCCGCATAGGCAAAGTGTTCGAGTGCCGTATTGGCCGCCAGCAGCGAATCTTCCAGACGTTTCCGCTCGGTTTCGTCGGAGATAACCTTTGTAAAGCCGAGCAGCTTACCTGTTGCATCGTAAGTTGCGTTGATTACGCCGTTCGCAAAGAGCTCTGTTCCGTCCTTTTTCCTATGCCAACGAATGTCAGACGCCGTCCCCTGCTCGCGTGCGATACGCATTTCGGCCTCGCAGAGAGCAATCGCCTGGTCGGCGGGTGTAAAGATGATGGAAACGTGTTGGTTGATCCATTCCGCTTCGGAATACCCCAGCAAATGCTCGACGCCGGCGTTCCATGTCTGTATTTTTCCGTCTGAATCGACAGAAAAAATTGCGTAGTCCTTCAACTGCGCAACCTGTTCGCGGTATAGATCGTGCTGCTTCTGCACTGATGGAAGGGCCTCCATGGTAAGGCTTAACTGGTTGCCCGACCCATTAATGTATACACCGTATCGGTCGCTCAGATGAGAACCCGGTTTCCGAGCGACGCCTCAACGGCACAGACACTTTGCGTGTTTGATGCGCCAGAACCTTCCGCCATCCGCAACTACATGTGTGCCGACCCAAGTGCAGCCGTTCGCTGCCCCTTTTTACGTTGCATTGCGATCAGGCTCCACTTGCCCTTGCGACGCTGTGCGCGGTTCCAGGAGCGCGGGCCGCCTTTCTATGCGTAACACCGCTCCAGCGTTTGACAAGATGCAAGACCTTCAACATTTCCTCCCTAAGAGAAGAGGTTTCGGTGGCGGCGCCATCATGTCGCGGCAGGCCCGATTCTTCTTCGGGGCATTGTTCAAAGATCTCGATTAGCTCAGTAACGGTGTAAGTCCGATCGGGTTCAAGCAAACAGAGGCCTCCAGGGAAATAAGGGGTTTCTGGAGATTATACACGCAACGGGAGAGCGCACAAGCTTCGGCGAACTGGCGGACGCAACGAAACTCGCGTGCGCTTATGGGCGAGTGAGGCATCTGGCAGCCGCCCGAATGGAGCTTTGCCGCGCTCCCTAAGAAACGATTTGCAGCGGATTGGGAGCGCGTTCCTGGTTCCGGGATGGGACCTGCAATTCTGGCATCGGCCGCGCTTGAAAGAACCGGCGGGTGATCTTGGCAATTCGCCGGGCCCACCAGTTGGCCCGCTCGCGACGCGCGCTGTCGGTAGCAATGCCTGTGCTGGCGTACATCTGCCGGTACAGTTTGGAAATGAACACGAACGCCAATCGTGCTCGCAGGTTCGGCGTGCAACGGGAGCGCTGCCACACCGTTCGCATGCGATAAAAACGGTCCCACACGGCCTGCGTGCGCGCGCGCATCTCGTCCGAGCCCATGATCGGGTGCGGCATGAACATCTTGGGACGCTTGTCGGCGGGAATGAGCCAATAGCGCGTGATAGGTACGCCTTCCACTTGCGGCGGGTGATCTCCTTGCGCCCGCTCCCAGCGCTCGAAGTCCACCGTCCCGGCGAACGGCGTTAGCATCACGAATTGCGCGAACGTCAAATCGGCACGCTCGGCCAGCGCTTCCGTGGCCGCGAAAGTATCCTCGCGGTCCGTCGGCAGACCAAAAATGAATGAGCCGAGGACGTGTACGCCATGTTCTTTAAATAGGCGCAGCCGCTGCACGAGGTTCTCGCCGGAGCAGTTGAAATCTTTGAAAACAGCCTTGAGCCCCTCGGGCGTAACGGCCTCGACGCCCACCAGTGCGCCCTTGATGTGGGCGCGCCGCATGGCGTCGAGAAACTCGGGGTCCTCGGCCGCTTCCATTGTGATCTGGGTAAAAAAAATCAGATCGGATGGCAATTCCGCCAGGCGCGCCATCAACTCGAAGCGCTCCTCTCGCGCCGCCCGAAGCTGCGCGACTTTGGCGTGGTTCTGCTGCCTCTCAGCTTGCCGTATGTCGGTCAGAGACACGGGATAAAAGTTGTCGTCGGCTAGCGCGATGAAGCGCAAACCTCGGCGTCGAAGCTCGACGATTTCCTCGATCACCGGATCCGACGCGCGCTGCCGGGGACGCTGTCCATCGGTTCGCCACACGGAACAGAACGAGCAATGCTTGGCGCAACCGCGAACCGTTTGCACTGACCCCCAGATGTAATGCTCCGGCGTGAGAAGGTCCCAGCGTGCGCGCTGAAACTGACTCGGCTCGACGCGACCACCCTCATAGATGCGTTGAAGGCAGCCAGACGCATGATCGTTCAGGGCTTCGCCCCAAGCGAGGTCGCCGTCTCCGCGAACGACGCAGTGAGCCGCACCGTGTTCAAACGCTTCTTCGGGATACAGAGTAGCGTGTATGCCGCCGAAGATCACGGTTGCCCCACGTTCGCGGGCCAGCCGGCCGGTGCTGTAGCCTCGGAGAGCGTTACCGGTGTGGATACCGATGCCCACGACGTCGCCGGCCTGAATGGTGGCAGGATCGAGAGCTTCTAAAGTCTCGTCGCAGAGGACCGGATCGCCATACCGGGAGGACGTCGCAGCGGCCAGGACAAACAACCAGCGCGGCGTGATCACTGCGGTGCCGAACGCCGTGTCGCTGGGATTGATTATATGTACTCGCAAAAAGTATTCTACCCAATAGACGTACTTCGATGACGTACTCCGACAAAGTTTCTTGCGATCACAAATATAAGAGGATTGAGGCGCTTGTTCGCCTGTGGGGACAAGGCCCCGGTGTTGGGGTTGAGGTCGTTGCCGTGAGAAGACCGTCCGCTAAAGCCCTTGCTCGCCACCTTCTGCGGGAAAAAGGGTGAGCGACTTCAAAGCTCCTTTTCTCACCTGAGGTGACGCGTCCTTTGCGAGAGCAGCAAGCGCAGGAAGGCCCCGTCGATCCCGAATCTGTCCCAGAGCCCATGCCGCAGCGGCACGAAATGCAGGGGACGGATGGTTTCCCAGTTCGGTAATCCGAGTAATCGCAGATTGCTCTTCGTGAATGTAAAGACCTACCAGGGCGTTTGCGACCACGCGATGATTAGGGTCGTGCAATGCCGAATGAAAGACGTCCAATGCTTCCGGAGTTTCTGTGTTCCACATGGCCTCTACAGCGTTGGCTCGCGCCCGCGGATCTTCAGATTGGAGTTGACGTGCAATCAATTCCTTGTTCGGCCGTGCTTTGCACAGAATCTTGACTGCTTTCGATCGGATGCGCTCATCCCGATGTCTTGTCAGCATACGGAGCCAAGGAACCAGAAGCGTGAGGTCGCCGAGATCTTCAAGAATCGAGAGAGCTTGTCCGATTAGCCGGGGGGAGGTTTGATTCTGCTCGTTCCGTTGCGACAGCTTCGAGAAGAACTCCCGGTCAGTGTCGCGCAGAATGGCTGCCGCGCGTCCCGCTTCCTTCGACGACAGAAGATCGGGATCAAGGAGTACGGCGAGGTAGCGGTCTCCACCGCTCAGCCAAACGGTGATTTGGCGCGCCGCGGTATCTAGTTCGTGTCCCGACAAGTACTTAAGCGAGAGGAGGATGGCCTCATGAGGATAATCTTCTCTCAGGCGCCGGAAGAACAAAGTGAACTTGCCGACGTCGGACTCCGCGAGGCTGATAAAGATGTCACTGAGCGAGCTTGTGGCTGAGGAGTGCAAAACCGAGACCAATATCAGTGTGCCGCCCAGGAGAAAACGCTCGCGACAGATTTATCCGATACCGGCGAGAGCTGACCGGATTAGCACTCCAGCGTACTCCGGGATCATATGGCACGTTTGCGGCGAGAATGGGAAGTTCGCCCGGTCTGGCCGGGGGTACAGGTCGAGTAAGGGTAGTACGTCATGGTACCTGACAACAGGACCGATCTCTAATACCATCATCCTGTGCGGCGACTCTAAGCAAGCGCTGCTGACAGATTCCTGATTTTTTGTGCGAGGTTTCATGCATAAGTTTTTGTTTGTTGCCGGCTCGCTTTGCGCGCTGCCGGTATTTGCGCAGAATCCCTATTACTTTGTTCCGGTTCCGCCTTGCCGGGTAGCGGACACGCGCGGTCCAACCGGCCCGACCGGCGGCCCGATGATGAGCGCCGGGACGAGCCGAGAGTTCCCAATTCGCTCGGTACCGTGCGGGATCCCAACCGCGGCATTGGGGTTTTCGCTTAACGTGACCGCAGTACCGAGAGGGCCTTTGGGCTATCTGACGGTATGGCAGCCGGACACCACACAACCGCAGACATCTGTGCTGAATTCGCTGGATGGAAGAGTAAAGGCGAATGCTGTGATGATTTCGGGGAGTGCGGCCGAAGGCACAGTCAGCATTTTTGCAAGCAACGACACGGATGTAGTGCTCGACGTAAACGGCTATTTTGTGCCGGAGGGCACGCCGGGATCGTGCGCGTTCTTTCCAGTGGCCCCGTGCCGCGCAGCGGATACGCGTGACCCGGTGGGCGTGCTGGGAGGTCCCAGCTTGGCGGCCGGACAATCCCGATTATTTCCAATCAATTCGAGTGGTTGTGGGGCTCCTTCTAGTGCCGCCGCTTACGTGCTGAACGTTACTGCCGTTCCGCATGGACCGCTGGGCTACGTCACTCTGTGGCCGAATAACGGACAGAGTGCGCCAATCGTATCGGCCTTAAACGCGCCGACCGGGCAAACAACCGCCAACCTGGCGGTAGTTCCGCCGGGCTCAGACGGGCAGATCAACGCAATAGCCAGTAACGACACGGATCTCGTGATTGATGTGGTGGGCTACTTTGCTGCTCCTGCTCCAGGTGGGCTCGCCATGGTTACCCAAGCTCCCTGCCGGGCGTTCGATTCCCGTCAATCGCCTGGAACACCGCTTGCGGGCCAAAGTACGACCGAGATTCCGATTCTGGGCGCGGCTTGCGGCGTCCCGAGCGGCGCGCAAGGAGTTTGGGTAAACGCTACCGCGGTCCCGCCCGGGCCACTTGGTTACTTGACCATGTTCGGAGATACGGGAGGAGGCGAGCCTGGAGTTCCTTCCGTTTCGACGCTGAACGCGCTCGATGGCCAGGTTACGTCGAATCTGGCGATCCTTCCGACAAGCCCCGGCCAAGCCGACGATGCTTTTGTGTCGAACACGACTCATCTCGTGGTCGACGTTTACGGATACCTGGCGCTCCCATAGCGGACGAGGAGCCCTGTGCGTCAACCGCGCAGGGCTACGCCCGTCGGCCCGGTCCGCAAGAATTTCGCGATGAACGACCGCTAGCTGAGCCTGAGCGCCATCGGAACCACCAAGGCCCAAAGGGCGAAAGACGGCAGAATGCCAAGCAAAACGGGCTTGAAAAACAAGTTTGAGTTTTGAAACATACAACCTATTTGTGCCGGGCGGGTGGCGATCCTCTCAGGAAAATCTGATTGCCCCTATCGGGTGTGATAGTGGCGAGAGGGTCGCGACCCGGGGACGTCACGCACGCGAGGTTCCGCTGATCGGATTTATCCGACATACTCTGCGGCCTTAACTTCCTTGTACTACTTCACGCGCCGTACCAAAGTCTCACAGGACTGAAAACACAGGGCGTTGACCACCGGTTGTGAAACTGCACTGTTGCGCCACGGCGCTCAGCGGCGCGTTGCATCGGTTCGGCACCCGTGAAAACACCTCAATCCGTCTACCCGCGGTGCCAACTGCGCAAGATCGCGAACGAACAAACTGCCTCGGGAAGAGCAGGTGTCCGGTCATGCCGCGAGCGCAAATACAAGAAAAGGACCTAAACATGAAACGAAGTAACTTGA
The DNA here is from genome assembly GCA_963842195.1 of uncultured Acidobacteriaceae bacterium. Lineage (GTDB taxonomy): Bacteria > Acidobacteriota > Terriglobia > Bryobacterales > Bryobacteraceae > Bog-105. Next base: position 57,803 of record CAWJFN010000006.1, on the reverse strand, counting down.
TGATCGCCCTAGCCGCGCTACTCACCGCCATGCCGCTTGCTCAAGCGGCCGATAACATGGCAAACCGTATGCCGACCAACTTACCGGGAGTGACTACGGCGATTCACCCTCCTGAGGGATTCAATCCGGTTGAGGCCTCCGATGAAGAGCTAGCCATTTATGGATTCCCGCCGCGGCCCGATGCGAACGAACACCCCGACAGTTATGCCAAGTGGGTGCGAGCCATGCGTGCTTCCAAGGTGCGAATTACTCCGGAACTGCAATTGACGGACGTCTTTCACGGAGCAAGCAAACTGTCCAAGACCGATAACTTCACGGGCACATCGAACAACTGGAGCGCCTCCGTCAATTTGACGCCGGCGCGTTCTTACAATCAGTCAAACTCGTTTTATTTTCTCCTTACCGATTATGTCGTGCCCGTAGCAACGCAAGCGTACGGCGCATGCACCGGCGGCTGGGATTATTCTTCCAGCTGGATCGGAATCGATGGTTGGGGAAGCGGCGATGTGCTGCAAGGCGGTACTGAGTCCGACGCGTTCTGCGCCTTGGGCGGCTTGATTAGCAGCACTTTTTATTCGCCGTGGTTTGAATGGTACCCGGCTGGTTCGGTACGGATCAGCAACTTTCCCGTAAATCCCGGAGACGACATATTCCTGGAAGTATGGAACACCAGCTCAACCCAGGGTTACGCCTACTACGTTAACTACAACACCAATCAGACAGTCGAAGTCGGGTTTACCGCTCCTTCCGGAACTTACCTGGTGGGAAACAGCGCTGAATGGGTAGTTGAGCGGCCGGGCGTGAACGGCGGCCTCGCGACTTTGACCAACTACATTTCGGATTACTTCTCCGACTGCTACGCCTACACATGGAGTTACACGACTTATACGCCCGGCTCTGCGTCTGCGCTCCAAGTAACGATGCTTGACAACAACGGATATGCAATCTCTTATCCGACGCTGCTGGGCAGCACGGGAATCTGGTTCCAGGATGAAGGCGGAGCCAGGTAGACTCGCCGGGTGAATTCCCGAAACCGCTTCCTTCGGGCGCGGCTCCGTAACCTCTTGCCAACAGGAGAGCATGTTTCTGAGCCGCGACTGTTACTGTATTAACTCCACTAGAGCGAGCGCTTCAGGCGCGAGCACGATTGGATCCTTCATGCTCTTTTCGGAAGGCTGATCCATCTGCGCACGGCGCCGGATCTCCTGAATCTGAGCAAGGCTGGGGCTGACCGGCGCGCCCATGGCCTGCCAAGCATTGAGACCCGAGCCGTGGGCGGGATCGACATACTGCACCCGTAATCGACCGAACCTGCCGTCCGAAATCGCCAGATGGAATGTCTTCTGGCCAGGTTTTTCTCCTGGCTCGGCATAATTCCAGAGCGCAATGCTGATTGTGCCGTCCGATCTCTTTGTAACCAGCGCGTTTTCGGAGTCGATTACTAATCGTTGGGCGCCCAAGCGGTGCAGAAGTTCGAATGCGTGCAGCGCAGCTTTGGGCAAGCCGCGTTCTGCGATCAATCCGTAACCGCCGTAGAAGGGTGTTTTAACAACTCCTTGTTCTTCGAATACATCGGAAAAGGTCCAGTAGGACATCATGCTGGTGAGACCGTCGCATTCACGAATGTTATTCGCTAGCCAGGGCCCGATAAATGCGCTGTCGGTAACTTCCTTCTGATTGAGATAGGTAGCGTTGTATTCAGACCAGATGATAGGAGTGTTTGGCGCGCCGGAAGCCTTAACCTGATCGTAGACTTTCTTCGCCGATGCGCCAACCATGTCACGCCGCGCAATCGGCAACTTCTTACCGAACACCAACACCGGGTCTTCATTTCCGTATATATGCGACGAAACAAAGTCAAACGGCACGTGATTTTGTAAGCAATGTTTGATAAAGTCGTCAACCCACGCGGCCTGTGCGGTAGCAGGGCCTCCCACACGTAACTTCGAATCTACTTTCTTGATCGCTTTTGCTGTTTCATCGTACAGAGTAAAGTAAGTTGATTGCTTCGGGTCGCCATCCCAGAAATCGATATTCGGTTCATTCCAAACTTCGAAGTACCAGCTTTGAACCTCGGCTTTGCCGTACCGGTCTTCTAAGTGCGTGGTGAAGGCTTCGATCAACGCCGCCCACTTGGCCGGATCGTTTGGAGGCGAGGGCAGCGGCTTATACCAGAACGGGTGCGGTGCGGGATTCGCGGCCAGCTTTTTCGGCATGAAGCTCAGCTCTACGAACGGCTTCACGCCGTTTTCGAGCAAGCCGTCATAGATCTGGTCGACATACGAAAAGTTATAGGCTGGCCGACCCTCTTTATCCTCATCGTAGACTCCGTTCTCATCGTCAAGAATGGCGTGAAAGCGCACGTACTCGAAGCCGGTCGCCTGTTTTACCTGCTTCAGATCGCGCCGGTAATCGTCGCGCAGGCTGAGCACCGCGCGGCCCGACCCGAACATCTGCTCCCAGAAGTGCGGGAACGGGTGCCATTCGCCATTCACGTTGATGCTGATGGTTTCTTCCGCGGGGTGCTGTTGAGCAGAGATAGGGGAGAATACAGCTCCGAGTAAGACAGCGCACAATATGATGTTGAGGCGCGAGGTGATTCTGCCGATCATACTTAGTAGATAGCAAAAGGCCCGGAACGCTATCGCTCCGGGCCTGGACTGATATTCGATTGAACGAGCTTATTTGCTCTCTTCGCCGCCTTCTTCGCCTGTGCGGATCTGCTTCAAGCGCTCCTCACGGCGTGCGGCGCGTTCGGCGGCTCGCTTGACCAGCTCGGAGCCGACCAGTTCGAGCTTGGCCGTTTCGGCGCCGTCTCCCTTACGCCAGCCGAGTTTGATGATGCGGGTATAACCGCCGCTGCGTTGATTGAAGCGAGGTCCAATTTTGTCGAACAGTTTTTCGACAGCTTCCTTGTTCATCAGGAAGGCAGCGGCCTGACGCCGGGCGCTCAGGTTGTCTTCTTTTGCCAGAGTGATCATCTTCTCGACCAAAGGACGGGCGGCCTTCGCCTTGGGAACTGTGGTCGTGATGCGCTCTTCTTCAATGACGTTAGTAACCAGACCGCGCAAAAGGGCACGACGCGCACTAATGTCGCGTTTGAGTTTAACTCCGGCCTTGCGGTGCCGCATTATCTACTCCTCTGCTCCGTATTGGTCCTGACCGTAATCAGATGCAGGGGCTGAAGGCGCGCCTCCGACCAGCCTGCCCTGAGTGTCGAACTTCATACCGAAGGAGAGGCCGAGGCCGGAAAGGATCTCTTTGATTTCGTTCAGCGACTTACGTCCGAAGTTCTTCGTCCGAAGCATTTCGGATTCGCTCTTCTGAACCAGATCGCCGATGGTCTGGATGTTGGCATTCTTCAGGCAGTTGTAAGAACGGACACTGAGCTCGAGTTCTTCAACAGAACGATTCAGCACCTCGTTCATTTGGTTTGCCGCGCGCTCGGTCGGTTCCTCAAAGATTTCCGGTGTCTCTTCGAAGTTGATGAAGATGGTCATGTGATCTTTGAGCAGCTTCGCAGCCTGCCCGATCGAATCCTGTGGCGAAATTGCGCCATTTGTCCACACTTCTACGAGGAGCTTGTCGTAGTCGGTGTTCTGGCCGAGGCGGGCTGCTTCCACCGTATAGTTGACTTTCCGAACGGGAGAATGGACTGAGTCGATGGGGATATAGCCGAGGGGCAGATCCTCATCGTAGTTGCGATCGGCGGACACATAGCCGCGGCCCGTCTTGATACGCATTTCGATGCTCAACTTGCCGCCCTCGCCCACGGTGGCGATATGCAGATTGCGGTCGAGCACTTCAACGTCCGCATCGGTTTCGATGTTGCTGCTCATCACCTCGCCGGGCGCGTCGATGTTGATGCGTGCGATGCGCGTGCCTTCGCCCATCATCTTGAATGGCACCTGCTTGAGGTTCAGGATGATGTCGGTGGCGTCTTCGACAACGCCGGGAATGGGGCTGAATTCGTGCGAGACGCCTTCGATGCGCACGCCGGTAATAGCAGCACCCTCGATTGAGCTCAGCAGTACACGGCGCAATCCGGTGCCGATGGTCGGTCCAAATCCGCGCTCGAACGGCTGCGCCGTGAATTGACCATAGCGCTCGGTGAGCGTTTCCGTATTCGCAACCAGACGCTTGGGTTTCTGAAATCCTTTGAACATAGTTTCTCCAAATGGAGAACCGGTCGCTGACGCTTCCGGCTCTGGCTTAATCCTCCTCGTCGATTTTCGAATTACTTCGAGTACAGCTCGACGATGAGCTGTTCGTTCAACTGGATCTGCACCAACTCTTCGCGCTTGGGTTGCTGCAAAACACGGGCACGCAGCGCCTCGCGGTCCACTTCCAGCCATGAGGGGCTGGGGGTATGGGCCGTAGCGTCGCGAGCAGACAAAATGAACGGATTGTTCCGGCTTTTTTCGCGAACTTCTACATTGTCGCCGGTCTTCACCATGTAAGAAGGAATGTTCACCTTGTGTCCGTTGACCCTGATATGGCCGTGGCGGACCACTTGGCGAGCCTGTGCGCGGCTGGTGGCGATCCCCATGCGGTAAACGACATTATCCAGCCGTTTCTCCAACATGGCGAGCATCAACTCGCCCGTAATACCTTTTTGATTCACGGCCTTTTCGTAAAGGTTCCGGAATTGTCCTTCCAGAACGCGATAGTAACGTCGCGCCTTTTGTTTTTCGCGCAGCTGCAGGCCGTATCCGACTATCTTGGCCTTCTTGTCTTTTCCGTGCTGGCCAGGAGCAAAGTTGCGCTTTTCAATAGCGCACTTCTCACTGTGGCAGCGCTCCCCTTTGAGGAACAGCTTCATGCCTTCGCGCCGGCAAAGCCGGCAGACCGGGCCACTATAACGTGCCAATTTCGATGACCTCCAACATTGCGACCGGTCGCTGACGCTCCCGGCTCGGATTATCAGGTGCGGTTTACGGCCTGGCAAGGCGTTCGTCCCGCTTTGGAAAACCGCTCCCTCACGGTTGCGGCTCGGATTTAATTAACCGGTCGCTTACGCTTCCGGCTCAGATTTGATTAACCGGTCGCTTACGCTTCCGGCTCGGAATCAACTAAACCGCTCCCTGGCGGTCGCGGCTCTGTTTGGAACCCGAACGCGCCAGCAAGCGGCAAATAAATCTATACGCGGCGTTTTTTCGGCGGCCGGCAGCCATTGTGCGGGATCGGGGTGACGTCCTTAATCGACCGGACTTCGATGCCTGCGGTCGCGAGAGCACGGACGGCCGATTCGCGGCCCGAACCCGGTCCTGCAACCCGAACCTCAACTGTGCGCACACCGGAATCTTTCGCCTTGTTAGCCGCAGTCAACGACGCCTGCTGCGCGGCGAAGGGCGTACCTTTTCGCGAACCGCGGAAGCCTAGCGAGCCTGAACTCGACCATGCGAGAACATTGCCCAGCGGATCCGTAAACGTGACGATCGTGTTATTGAACGATGCCTGGATGTGTACCGTCCCGTAAGGAACGTTCTTTTTCTCCTTCTTCTTGAAGGATTTTTTCTTAGCTGTCTTTGCCGGTGCCTTCGCCATTCTGAATGCCTTCTCGCTTATGTCTTTCCGGTCGCCTTCTTCTTGTTGGCGACGGTCCCCTTACGCGGTCCTTTGCGGGTACGTGCATTGGTGTGGGTACGCTGGCCCCGTGTCGGCAAACCGCGGCGATGCCGCAGTCCGCGATACGAACCCATCTCCATCAGGCGCTTAACGTTCATTGAGACTTCCTTGCGCAAGTCTCCTTCGATGGCACCCTCGCCCTCGATCAGGTTGCGGAGATGGTTCACTTCCTCTTCGGAAAGATCGCTGACCTTCTTTTCCGGGTCTACCTGCGCCCGGTGCAGTAGAGACAAGGCACGGGTCCGACCGATGCCGTAGATGTAGGTCAGCCCGATGGCTGCCCGCTTTCTAGCTGGTAAATCAACACCTGCAATACGCGCCATAAAACTCCTATCCTTGCCGCTGCTTATGCTTGGGGTTGGTGCAGATGACCCGCACCACGCCGTGGCGATGAATCACCTTGCACTTGTCACAAAGCTTCTTTACGGATGCCCTTACCTTCATAAATCACTCTTGCCCAAGGCCGCCCAGTTTCGCAGCAGCCATCACGGTAATCCCTTCGTCAATACTTCCAACACTCGTCCTCGAGTCCGATCCTGAACCGAAAGCGCCACGCGCACCCGATCGCCGACCCGTAAGCGCACAAAATTCGCGCGCTGGCTGCTGGGGAGATGAGCAATCAACTCGTGCTCACCTTCCAGTCTGACACGAACGAGCGCGCTCGGCAGCAGCTCGACCACAATGGCTTCGCTGGTCCGTTCACTCGCTTCCGCGGCTGCCGTCATGGCCGTGACAACACCCATGGGCCATTCTCCGTCACGGCGACCATGTGCTCGAAATGGGCCGAATAGGAGCCGTCCTTTGCCACCGCAGTCCATTTATCCGACAGAACTTTGGTGTCCGGCTTCCCGGCATTCACCATCGGTTCAATCGCCAGAACCATTCCCGGCTTCAGACGCGGATTTTCGCCCCGCCGGTCCACATAATTCGGAATTTGCGGCTCTTCGTGGAGCGAGGTGCCGATTCCGTGCCCAACAAAATCACGGACAATCGAGAATCCGTTCGAAACCACGTGCTTTTCAACCGTTCCGCAGATATCGAAAAGCCGATTGCCGGCCCGAACCCGATCGATTGCCAGTTCCAGGCTCTCTTCCGTGATCTTCAGCAGCCGCTTCACCGAATCGTTCACTTCGCCAACCGCCACGGTGACAGCCGAATCGCCGTAGTAGCCGTCGAGCAGGACACCAGTGTCGATGGAAACGATATCGCCTGCCCTCAACTTGCGCCTTACCGACGGCATCCCGTGCACAACCTCCTCGTTCACTGAGGTACACAGCACAAACGGATACTTCGTACCCGATGCCTGCGTGTAATAACCCTTGAACGCCGGCTTCGCGCCGGCATCCCGGATCATCTTCTCGGCAGTGGCTTCGAGTTCCTGAGTGGTCACGCCCTCGCGGACCATGTCCTTCAGGGTTTGCAAGATCTCATAGACCAGCAACCCGCTGCGTCTCAGCTTTTCGAGCTCAGCTGCGCTTCTACGCACAATCACTTCAGGTTCTCGGCGGCGGCGGATTGGGCCGGGATCAATCCGGCCGCGGTCAACGCCTCGCATATCGAGCGCTCAATCTGTTCCGGCTGCTTGCTCGCTCCCTGCGTTTCGATCATCGGCAAGCCAGCCTGACGGAAATAATCCAGTAAGGGACGGGTCTGTAAATCGTACTGATTCAGTCTCTCGCGAATCACCGATTCTTTGTCATCCTCACGCGTCACCAGCACCGCTCCGTCCAGGTCGCAGATCCCCGGCACTTTAGGCGGATGGGTTTTTATACTGTAGAGGGTTCCGCAAACGGGACACTGCCGACGGCCACTCAGGCGGGCTACAATTCGACCGTGGTCAACCAATAAGTGTACCACGGCGGGCCGAAACTGGTACTCTTCCGTAATCGCCATCAAAACACCGGCCTGCCCCACCGTGCGCGGATAACCGTCGAGCAGCACTCCGGCTTCACAATCGGGCCGCGCCAAACGCTGCCGGACCATGTCGTTCACCAGTTCATCGGAAACCAGCTTACCGGCTTTCATCAGGTCCTGAATATTGCGGCCGATCGTGTCGCCTGCTGTGATATGGGAGCGCAACATATCGCCGGTGGAGACGTGCGGCCAGCTGAAGTGCTCCTGGAGGAGTTGCGCCTGCGTTCCCTTCCCCGACCCAGGAGATCCGAATAGTATGATTGCCGGCGCCGTGGCCGAGTTCGTCGCTTCCCTCAAACGTTAGCTTGTGCTGCTACGGCGTCCGCGAATGCGGCCTGCGCGTGGAGTGAAGCCCTCATAATGGCGCATAATCAACTGCGCCTCGATCTGATTTACCGTGTCCATCGCGACACCCACCACGATGAGCAGCGAGGTGCCGCCGAAATAAAACTGCACGCCGAGCCCGTCCAGCAGCCAGCGCGGAAAATGCGCGTCGATGAAGTTCCCCACGACCGGTAGCCGCTGCAGCCGGATGCCGGAGATCATAATCATTGGAATCAGCGACAGAATTGACAGGTACAGCCCGCCTACCACGGTGATCTTGGACAGGATCTTGTCCATGTACTCGGCAGTGTTCTTGCCGGGACGGATGCCCGGAATGAATCCGCCATACTTCCGCATGTTGTCGGCCGCTTCGTTCGGATTGAAGATGATGGAAACGTAGAAGAAGCAGAAGAACACGATCAGGACGACATACACCAGGTAATACAGCGGCTCGGCGCCACCGAGCGACCCGAGCATCCGACTCATCCAGGGACTGTTCTTGACGACTGGGAACTGTAATGCCGTTTGCGGTAACGCTAACAGCGAAGAAGCAAAAATGATGGGAATGACGCCACCGGCATTCACTTTCAGCGGCAGGTGGGTGGATTGGCCGCCCATCATTCTGCGCCCGATCACGCGTTTCGCATATTGAACCGGGATGCGGCGCTCGCCGCGCTCGACCAGTACGATGAAGGCGACCACAGCGATCATCACCGCCAGGATGATCATGAGCTGCAGCGTGTTCCACTGGTGAGTGACGAACGTGTTCTCGTAGATGCTCATGATCGCGCGCGGCAGTCCGACAATGATGCCGACAAAGATGATGAGCGACATGCCGTTACCGATTCCGCGATCAGTGATCTGCTCACCGAGCCACATGATGAAAGCACTGCCCGCGGTAAAGGTCAGCATGGTCAGCAGAATGAAGTTGATGCCTGGGTTTAGGACAAAGTTGCCGTCCGAACTCTGCAGCGCTACGGCGATACCGATCGACTGGACCACAGCCAAAACGACCGTCAGGTAACGCGTCCACTGGGTGATTTTGCGCCGACCCAGTTCGCCTTCTTTCTGCAGCTTGTCAAGCGTCGGAATGACGACGGTCAATAACTGGAGAATGATGGACGCCGTAATATACGGGGTGATGCCGAGCGCGAAGATGGTCATGCGGCGTAGCATGCCGCCGCTGAAGACGTCAAGGTAGCCGAGGAATCCGCCCTGCGCCGTCCGGCTGAAGAAGTCCTGGAACCGGATCGTGTCGATACCAGGAGTCGGAATGAACGCGCCGATCCGGTAGACCGCAAGCAAGCCCAACGTGAAGAGCACGCGTTTCCTCAGGTCCGGAATCCGGAATACGTTGGCGAGAGCTTCTAAAAACTTAGTCATGTGCGTGAATGGGCCCGCTCATCAAACGGCCGTGCTACTGCTTTGCCTGCTTGGCCGGAGCAGCCGCCTTGGCGATAACCTCGACGCTCCCGCCGGCCTTTTCGATCTTTTCCACCGCAGATTTCGAGAATACATGAGCCTTGACGATCAGTTTCCTGGTCAGCTCACCGTTGCCCAAAATTTTCAGTCCCGCCTGCAGTTTCTTAACAGCTCCGCTCTCGAGTAGCGATTCCGGAGTAAACATATCGCCATCGAGTTGGTCCAGAGTTGCCACGTTTACGATCGCATATTCCTTATGGAAAATGTTGGTGAACCCGCGCTTCGGCAAACGGCGGTGCAGCGGCATTTGTCCGCCCTCGAATCCGCGCATTTTGCTGTAGCCCGAGATTGATTTCGCGCCCTTGGCGCCGCGGCCCGAGTACTTGCCACGGCCCGTTCCCATACCCTGACCGATACGTTGTTTTTTGTGCTTCTGGCCTTTGGGAGGCCGCAAGTTGCTTAAATTCATGTCGAGTACCGTTTCGAACCGGCTATTCCTTTACTATCTCGAGCAGGTGCGGCACCTTCGCCACCATGCCGCGAAATGCCGGTGTGTCGGGGCGCTCCACTACACGATTGATTTTATGCAGTCCCAGCGACTTCACGATGTTTTTGTGTGTCTGAGGCGTGCAGATGGGGCTGCGCACCAGCTTGATTTTGATCTTTCCCTCGGCCATATTTACAGCCTCTCGATCGGGAGCCCGCGCATGTCTGCGATGGCGTTTTTGTCGCATAGCTGCTCGAGCGCCGCAATCGTAGCTTTCACCACATTATGCGCGTTGTGCGATCCAATTGACTTGGTCAAAACATTCGGGATCCCGACCGCTTGAATGACAGCGCGTACCGGCCCGCCTGCAATCACGCCGGTTCCCGCCGGAGCCGGTTTCAGCAGCACCAGACCGCTTCCGAAGCGACCGAGTACAGGATGCCGGATCGTCGTCTCGAGGACGTTGATCTTGCGCAGATTCTTCTTTGCCGCTTCGATCCCCTTCTTGATAGCCGAAGGCACTTCCTTCGCTTTGCCGGTACCGAAGCCGACCACTTTGGCTCCCGGATCGCCCACCACAACGAGCGCCGAAAAGCTCATATTCTTTCCGCCCTTGACCACTTTGGTTACGCGGTTGATGCTGACAACCTGTTCCTTCAGGTTCAGGTTTTGCGTATCGAGACGCTTGGCTATTCCGTTCAATGCCATCCGTTAAAACTCCAATCCCGCTTCACGGGCTGCATCGGCCAGCGCCTTCACGCGGCCGTGATACTGATAGCCGCCGCGGTCGAAAACGACCTTGCTGATGCCCTTCTCTTTGGCGCGCTCGGCCACCTTGCGGCCTATCGTCTTCGCGCCTTCCACATTGCCGCCTTTACCGCGCAGATCCTTTTCGGTGGAAGCCGCTGCCACCAACGTGTGTCCCTGCTGATCGTCAATCACCTGCGCATAGATATGGTTGACACTGCGGAAAATCGCCAGCCGCGGACGCTCGGGAGTACCCTCTACCCGGCGCCGAATGCGCTTGTGAATGCGCCTGCGAATATCCTGTCTCGCTGCTTGCGCCATTACTTGCCTCCCGCTCCCGTCTTGCCCGCCTTCTTACGCAGGACTTCGCCCGTGTAGCGGACACCCTTGTTCTTGTACGGATCGGGTGGACGCAGGGCACGGATTTGAGCCGCGACATGACCCACCATCTGGCGGTCGTACCCGGAGAGCACCACGTGTGTCTGTTTGTCCACCTTCATCTCCACGCCCTGAGGCAGGATGTATTCGATGGGATGTGAATAACCGAGCGTGAACGTTGCTACGCTGCCTTTAACGTCGGCACGATAACCGGTGCCGACCACATCGAGCTCGCGCGTGAAGCCTGAAGAGACGCCCTGTACCGCGTTTGCCGCGAGCGCTCGCGTCAAGCCGTGCAAAGCCGCAAGGCTGTCATTCTCGCGAGCCAGTTCCAGAGTGCCGTCCTTCTGCTGCAGAGTAATTCCGGCAGGAATGGGCACCGTAAGCTTGCCCTTCGGGCCCTCCACGTTCAGCTGCTCGCCGATGTTGATCTTTACGCCCTTCGGAAGAGGAATGGGCTTTTTACCTACACGTGACATGATCTTTGTTCCTTACCAGATCTGGCAGAGCACTTCGCCGCCGACGCCCTCTTTGCGCGCCGTGAGTCCTGTCATGACGCCCTTTGGAGTGGTCAGGATATTGATACCCAATCCGCCCAGAATCCGTGGGATCTCTTTGCTTCCGACATAGACGCGGCATCCCGGACGGGACACGCGCTCCACACGCGAGATCACCGGCAAATTCGCCGGCGTGTATTTGAGATACAGGCGAATGTACTTTTTGGCGCCTTCCTCAGTCAACTTGTAATTGAGAATGTAGCCCTCATCCTTAAGAATCCGTGCAATCTCGGTTTTGAGCCGCGACGAGGGCACGTCCACCTTCGGGTGGCGTGCGATCAGCGCGTTACGCACGCGCGTCAACATATCGGCAATGGGGTCTGCTGTCATCTAATTCTCCACTTTGAGTCGCGCAAAACGGGCACGCAACGCCTTTGCGCTCCGGCTGCTACCAACTCGCCTTTGTCACGCCCGGAATCTGCCCACTGAGCGCGAACTTGCGGAAACAGATCCGGCATAGCGAAAATTTCCGCAGAAATCCACGAGGACGCCCACAGTTCTTGCAGCGGTTGCGATGCCGCACCGCGAATTTCGCCGTTTTTCCCGCAGCACGGGCGCGATCGATCTCTTCTTTCTTCCTGTCTTCTTTAGCAATCTTTGCCGTCGTTGCCATGAATATCCTTTATTAGCCCGGAATCCTACTGCCGGAAGGGCATTCCCATCTGGCGCAGAAGCGCCAGTCCCTCTGCATCTGTCTTTGCGCTGGTGGTGATCGAGATGTTCATGCCCTTGGTCTTTTCCACCTTGTTGTAATCGATCTCGGGGAAGATCAATTGATCCTTCAACCCGAGCGTGTAATTGCCGCGTCCATCGAACGACTTAGGCGAAACCCCGCGGAAATCGCGCACGCGCGGCAGAGCAACATTCATCAGACGATCCAAAAACTCAAACATCCGGTCGCCCCGCAGCGTCACCATGCAGCCGATCGACATACCTTCGCGCAGCTTGAACGCTGCGATCGATTTCTTTGCTTTCGTGACTACCGGTTTCTGGCCCGCGATGGCAGCCAACTCGTTCACTGCGCCGTCCATCAGCTTACTGTTGCCGGTCGCCTCACCAAGACCGATATTGATCGACACTTTCTGCACCTTGGGCACGGCCATCGGATTTTTGTACGCGAACTCCTTCACCAGTGCCGGAACGACGCTCTTCTGGTAATGCTCGCGCAGACGTGCGTGCGCTCCGCCGCTCTTCGGACGCGCGGCGGGCCCAGCGCTCTGTGCTGCCTGTTGCTCGGCACCCTTCGGCTTCTTATCGGTTTTCTTTGCGCCTGCCGCCTGGGGCTTTGCTTGACCGCCTTTGTTGTCTGCCTGCTTTGCCATTTTTCGCTCAAATTCCTTTGGCCGATTCCAAACGGCCTTCAACTTTCCTGCCTGCTACTTCTTGTCCAGGCTCTCTCCGCCCTTGCGCGCCACACGCACGCGCCGCGTATTTCCTCCCGTGGTCTCCAGCTTGTAGCCGATGCGCGTCGGAATGCCGCCCGCCGTGAGGATCATCACGTTCGAAACATCAATGGGCATGGGTTTATCCGCGATGCCGCCCTTGATCTGCTTCGACGGATTCGGCCGCGTGTGCCGTTTTACCACCATCACGCCTTCTACCGTGACCTTCCGGGTGAAGCGATCAACTTCAAGAACCTTGCCCGTTTTTCCCTTGTCGCGGCCGGCGATGATGCGGACCAGGTCGTCCTTTTTGATCGAGACGCGAAGGGGCTTCAGTTCACCCTTGGCCTGCCGCCGCTGATATGCTACTTTCGGCATTTGTTAAATCACCTCCGGGGTCATCGCTAAATCACCTCCGGTGCTAGCGAAACGATCTTCATGAATCGTTTATCGCGCAGCTCGCGCGCGACCGGACCAAAGACGCGCGTGCCAACCGGCTCGCCGACTTCATTGATCAGCACTGCCGCATTGGAATCGAACCGGATATAGGTCCCGTCCTTGCGCCGCGTCTCCTTGCGCATGCGGACCACAACACAGCGCACCACTTTACCTTTCTTGATAGCGGAATCGGGCGCCGCTTCCTTAACGCTCGCGGTGATTACGTCGCCCAGACCGGCGCGAAGTCCCAGATCGCCGCCGCGGGGCAAGATGCATTGCAGCTTGCGCGCGCCGCTGTTGTCGGCAACCTCGAGCATGGTTCGCATTCCAATCATGGTTTTCTCCTAGCTTCCCGTTCTTTGTTGCGCTTACTTCTTCTTGACCGTCTTCTTCTCTCGCGTGTCCGCGCTGGTTGCCAGCGCCGGATGTTCCACGCCCACCTGCACCGCCTTACGCAGCACGTCACCCAATTCCCAGCGTTTCAGGCGGCTTAGCGGACGGCACTCGATGATGCGCACCACATCGCCCACGTGCGCAGTCTGCTGCTCGTCGTGCGCGTAGAACTTTTTGCGCTTGGTTACGATTCGCTTGTACACCGGATGCGTGACACGGCGCGTGACTTCCACCACGATGGTCTTGGTCATCCTGGTTGAAACGACCTCACCAATCTTCTGGTTCTTGTGCCCGGTCTTGTGTGTGCTCTGCTCTGCCGCCATGGCTATCCTTTACTTCTTCCTCTTCTTGTCCACAGGAGGCGGCGCCGGGACTTCACCGGCCGCGCGCTTCTCATTCAAAACCGTCAGCATCCGCGCCCGGTCTTTTCTGAGCGCGCGGTATTTCTTCAGCCCCTCGAACTGGCCCATACCCATCTGAAAACGCAGCCGGAATAACTGTTCGGCCGAATCCTGCGCCTGCCGCTCGAGATCGGCCATATCGATACCGCGAACCTTATTGGCTTTCATCTCTTGCTAACCTACCTTCGCCGTCTCGGCGGGCTGATTGCGCGCCACAAACTTCGTCGGCACCGAAAGCTTCATCGCTGCGAGCCGCATCGCTTCGGCCGCAACCGATGGAGCCACGCCTTCCATTTCGAACAGCACCTTACCCGGTTTAACCACCGCGACCCAGGCTTCCGGCGCACCCTTACCCTTACCCATACGCGTCTCAGGCGGCTTCTTGGTAATCGGCTTGTCGGGAAACACCCGGATCCACACTTTTCCGCCCCGTTTGATAAAGCGCGTCATGGCAATACGCGCGGCTTCAATCTGCCGATTCGTAACCCATCCGCAGCTCAGCGCCTTTAAACCGAAGTCGCCAAACGAGAGCGTCGAGCCGCGCCAGGCTTTGCCCGTCATGCGGCCGCGCTGCTGTTTGCGGAATTTTACTTTCTTCGGCATCAACATAGCGTTTTCTCCTTAGTTTCCTGAGCACTCGTGCAAAACGGGCACGCAATCAAGCGCGCAACGGGCGCGCAGCCGGGCCGTTTGCACTCGTATCAAATCTGCACACCCCGGAGCCCGTTTCACGGCTATTCGTTCGATTCCTTGGTGCCGTCTTGTGCCGCTGTATCAGCACCGGGCTGCCGCTGTTCCTGTTTCCACGAGGGAGCGACCGGCGATGATAGTGGCGGAATCACCGGCGATGCTGCCGGTTTCGGCAAGTCCGCCGGCGCCTGCTGCACAATAGGGCCGCTCAACTCGGGACCTCCCTGCATGGGCGCGGGAGTGCGCCGTTCTCCACGCTCCGGACCTCGCTCCTCACGCCGTCGCCGGCGCGGTTCGCCTTCGTTGCGCAGCGAATTGCGGCGGCTTGCCGAGCCTTCGAGCACTTCGCCTTTGTAAATCCACACCTTCACGCCAATGACACCGTAGGTGGTGTTGGCTTCACTAAAGCCGTAATCTATGTCTGCGCGCAGTGTGTGCAACGGAAGCTGGCCTTGCAGATACCACTCGCTGCGCGCGATTTCAGCGCCGTTCAGACGCCCTGAAACGCGTACTTTGATTCCCTTGCACCCGAAGCGCAATGCCGAATCGACGGCCTTACGCATCGCCCGGCGGAACGCCACGCGTTTTTCAAGCTGCAAGGCAATTGATTCGGACACCAGCTGCGCATCGAGCTCCGGCCGGTGCACTTCCTGAATATCGATGAAGACTTCGCGTTTGGTCTTCTTTGCCAGATCGCTCTTCAACTTCTCGATCTCGGCGCCTTTGCGGCCAATGATGATGCCCGGGCGCGAGGTGCGAATCGTGATCCGCAACTTATTGCCCGGACGATCCACCTCGATCGAACTGATGCCTGCGGCTTTGAGCCGGTTCTGCAGCGATTCGCGCAGTTCCAGGTCCTCATGCAGGAGCCGCGAATAGTCCTGCTTAGCGAACCAGCGTGAGCGCCACGTTTTGGTGACGCCCAGGCGGAATCCGTACGGATGTACCTTTTGACCCATACCTGCCTATTCCTCTGTTTCTTCTTCGGCTTCGGCGAGCGTCAGCGAAATGTGAGACGTACGCCGCTGATAACGGTAGGCGCGGCCCATCGGCGCGGGCCGGATTCGCTTCTGCCGCGGTCCTTCATTGACATACGCCTCGGCAATATAGAGCCGGTCCACATCGATATCGGTTGACTTGTTTTCGGCATTCGCAATCGCCGAGCGCAGGACCTTTTCTACCGCCGGCGCGATTCGTTTGTTGACAGCGCTAAGAATGCTGATGGCATCACCGGCCTTCTGACCCCGGATCATGTCAATGACCAGACGCGCCTTTTGCGCCGAAACCCGGACGTATCGGGCCTCTGCTCTGGCAACTCCCGCACCTGCAACCGCTGCTTGCGCCGCCATTACTTTGCGCCCTTTTCGGTGGCCTTGGCCGCGTGACCTTTGAAGGTCCGCGTTGGCGAAAACTCACCCAGTTTGTGGCCCACCATGTTCTCGGTCACGTAGACCGGGATGAACTTCTTGCCATTATGTACCGCGAGCGTGTGCCCGATGAAGTCAGGCACGATCGTCGAACGGCGAGACCAGGTCTTGACTACCGTTTTCTGGTTCTTGGCGTTCAGATCTCCCACCTTATTCACCAGGTGATCGTCGGTGAACGGTCCTTTTTTAAGCGATCGACTCATATGCGATTCCTTAACCGCGCACAACGGGCAGCAAACGCCCTGTGCGCTCCCAATCCGCTTGCGCCAGCATTAGCGCTTTTTCGCCTTTCTCGTAACAATCCACCTGTCAGTGCGCTTGTTGTTTCGCGTCTTGAAGCCGCGCGTCGGTTGACCCCACGGCGTCACCGGATGACGGCCGCCGGAGGTTTTGCCTTCGCCACCGCCGTGCGGGTGGTCTACCGGATTCATCGAAACCCCGCGGTTGTGCGGGCGCTTTCCGAGCCAGCGGTTGCGGCCAGCTTTGCCGAGCGATACGTTTTCGTGCTCAACGTTACCGACCTGACCGACCGTCGCCATGCACTCAATCTGCACGCGTCGGATTTCGCCCGAAGGCAGCTTCAGCAGTGCGATGCCGCCTTCCTTTGAAACCAACTGCGCCTGCGCGCCGGCCGAGCGCGCCATCTGCCCGCCTTTGCCAGGCTTCAGTTCGATGTTGTGCACCACGGTGCCGGCGGGAATGTTTTTCAACGGAAGCGCATTGCCGACCAGAATGTCGGCATCCGGTCCCGCTGTAACTGTGCGGCCGACTTCCAGTCCGACCGGACAAATGATGTACCGCTTGTCGCCATCCACATAGTGCAGCAAAGCGATGCGCGCCGAGCGGTTCGGATCGTATTCAATAGCGGCGACCTTGGCCGTGACGCCCGTTTTGTCGCGTTTGAAATCGATGAGGCGATAGGCCTTCTTGGCGCCGCCTCCACGGAAGCGGCTGGAGATCTGGCCGTTGCCGTCGCGCCCGCCGGTCCGTTTCTTGCCTTCGACTAGCGACTTCTCCGGCCTATCCTTCGTGATGTCATCACGCGTGAGATAGGTCTGGAAGCGCCGCGTCGGTGTGGTTGGACGAAAACTTTTTATGGGCATCGGCTTCCTTCTTAAATGTCTGCGTATTCGGGCAGCTTCTGCCCGGCCCGGAGGCGCACATACGCCTTTTTCCAGTCCGACGCATAGCCGGTGAAACGGCCCCGGCGCCGGAGTTTCCCCACATAGTTGCTGGTACGGACTTCCGCGACCTTCACACGGAAGACCGTCTCGACCGCCTGCTTGATCTGGATCTTGTTTGCTTCCGGGTGGACTTCAAAGCACAGCGTAGCTTCGTTCTCGCGCTTGTCGTGTCCCTTTTCGGTAATCAACGGACGCCGGATCACATCGTAAACAGTCATTACGCCAACGCCTCCGAAAGCTTCTTTGCCGCCGGTTCACTCAGTAAGACCTGCCGGTACTTCAGCAGGTCGTAAACATTCACGTCTTTGGTCGGCACGAGCTTGACGCCTGGTAAATTGTGTGAGGCGCGGCTTAGCTTCGCGTTCTCACCGGACTCGACCAGCAGCACGCTGGTCTTTGCCTCCAGCCGCCCGAGCACGCCCGCCATATTCTTCGTCTTGTGATCGGCCAGCTCAAAAGCGCGAACCACCTTCAGTTGGCCGTCCCGAAGCTTTGCCGAAAGAGCAGACCGCAGAGCGCCAAGCACCATTTTGCGCGGCAACTTGTATTCGTAGCTGCGAGGCTGCGGCCCGTGCACCGTCCCACCATGCCGCCACAGTGGCGACCGGATAGAACCCATACGCGCGCGCCCGGTGCCCTTTTGCTTCCACAGTTTCTTGCCCGATCCCGAAACTTCGTGCCGGGTCTTGGTGGCAGCCGTTCCCGAACGATGAGCCGCGGTATACTGCCGAACCGCCTCATACAATAGCGCTTCATTCACTTCGGCACCGAACACAGCATCGGCTAACTCGATGGAGCCCACCTGCACGTTGTTCAGATCCACTACGTTTACACTCGGCATTGTCTTTTCCTTAGCGCTTCGCCCTCTGGACGACTACGTAGCCGCCATTTGGCCCAGGGATGGCTCCTTTGACCGCGATCACGTTGTCGTCGGTGTCCACGCTGACGATCTCGAGATTGCGAATGGTGACCTGATCGGTTCCCATGCGTCCCGCCATTTTCATACCCGGAAACACGCGCGAGGGAAAACTCGATGCGCCGATGGATCCGGCAGCGCGGTGAAACATCGATCCGTGCGAGGCCGGGCCGCCGCGGAAGTGATGGCGCTTCACCAGACCGGCGAAGCCGCGGCCCTTGCTGGTCCCGATCACATCGACGACATCTTTCGGCTTGAACTCTTCGGCGAGTACCCGATCGCCCGGCTTCAGATCGCCCGCGCCTTGTCCCAGCAATCGGAACTCGCGCAGATAGCGCACTCCATCGGCGCCTGACTTCTTCAGGTGTCCCGCCGCCGGTTTGTTCTGCTTCTTCGCATACTCAACGAGCCCCAATTGCACCGCATCGTAGCCGTCCGTGGCGGGTGTTTTCCGCTGTGTAACCACGCACGGACCAGCTTTCACGAGCGTGACCGGTACCACCTGGCCCTCTGCATTAAACACCTGCGTCATTCCGAGTTTTTTGCCAAGAATTCCTGGACTCATGCCTGATTCCTTATATGGGCTGTCCTGCTACTTCTTTCCGAACGCCTTGATCTCCACGTCCACACCAGCCGGTAAATCGAGCTTCATCAAGGCATCCACTGTTTCCTGCGTCGGCTCCAAGATGTCGAGCAGACGCTTGTGAGTGCGTATCTCAAACTGCTCGCGCGATTTCTTATCGACGTGCGGGGAGCGCAGAACCGTGTAGCGGTTCTTCAATGTCGGCAGCGGGATCGGTCCGGCAACAGTAGCTCCGGTGCGTTTGGCCGTATCTACGATGTCTCCCGTGGACTGGTCAAGAATGCGATGGTCGTAAGCCTTCAGCCGGATGCGGATGCGTTCTTTCATTTTTCTTCTTTATGGTTTGTTTCACCTCGAAACGCCGGATAATCCGTCCAGCGTTTCTCATGCATGTGCCTTCGGCCCTATTCCAAAATCTCGCTGACAGTACCCGCGCCGACAGTGCGTCCGCCTTCGCGAATGGCAAAGCGCAATCCTTTGTCCATGGCGATGGGCGTGATCAAATCGACTTCAACCTGCACGTTGTCGCCCGGCATAACCATCTCCATGCCTTCGGGCAGCTTCGCCACCCCGGTCACGTCCGTGGTGCGGAAGTAAAACTGCGGCCGGTAGCCGTTGAAGAACGGCGTATGCCGTCCGCCTTCTTCCTTCGACAGCACGTAAACCTCGCCCTTGAAGCGCTTGTGCGGCTTGATCGTGCCCGGCTTGGAAATCACCTGCCCACGTTCGACATCGTTCTTTTCAATGCCGCGCAGCAGCAGGCCCACGTTATCCCCGGCGCGCCCTTCATCCAGCAGCTTCTTGAACATCTCGACGCCCGTGACCACCGTCTTGCGCGTGTCCCGGAAGCCGACAATCTCCATTTCCTCGCCCACTTTGCAGATGCCGCGCTCGATGCGTCCCGTCACCACCGTGCCGCGCCCCTGAATCGAGAAAATATCCTCGATCGGCATGATGAACGGCTTGTCGATGGCCCGCTCGGGCAGCGGAATGTACTCGTCCACCTTCGCCATCAGCTCATCGATGGTCGCTTCCCATTTCGCTTCGCCGTTCAATGCCCCCAGCGCGCTCACGCGCACCACCGGCAGATCGTTGCCCGGAAACTGGTAGCTCGACAGCAATTCGCGTACTTCCAGCTCCACCAGTTCGAGCAGTTCCGGATCGTCCACCATGTCGACCTTGTTCAAGGCCACTACGATGTAGGGCACCCCCACCTGCCGGGCGAGAAGAATGTGCTCGCGCGTCTGCGGCATCGGACCGTCGGTGGCCGCCACCACCAGAATCGCCCCGTCCATCTGTGCCGCGCCCGTGATCATGTTCTTGATGTAGTCGGCGTGACCCGGGCAGTCCACGTGCGCATAGTGCCGGTTGGCCGTCTCGTACTCGACGTGCGCCACCGCGATCGTGATGCCGCGCGCTTTCTCTTCCGGGGCGTTGTCGATGGAATCGAAGCTGCGGAACTTCACCTTGGGATTGTGCTTGGCCAAGGTCTTGGTGATCGCCGCCGTCAGCGTCGTCTTCCCGTGATCGATGTGCCCGATCGTGCCGATGTTTACGTGCGGCTTGCTGCGGTCAAATTTTTCTTTCGCCATTGATCCTACCCTCTTATCTGTTCCCTACTTGGTGGCTACTCCGCCTTTGTTTCGGTTAATAATTTCTTCAGCCAGGTTCCTCGGGACCTCTTCGTACTGCCCGAAGTGCATGGTGAAACTGCCGCGTCCCTGGGTTCTCGACCTCAGCTCAGTTGCGTAACCGAACATCTCCGAGAGCGGGACCATCGCTTTGATGATGTGCGTGCCGCCCGCAATCTCGGTTCCCTCCAGGCGTCCGCGCCGCGAGATCAGATCGCCGTTTACAGAGCCCATATACTCTTCCGGAACCGTCACTTCAACCCGCATCACCGGCTCGAGCAGCACCGGCTTGGCCTTCGCCGCTGCTTCCTTGAAGCAAATCGAGCTGCAGATCTTGAACGCCATTTCCGAGGAGTCGACCTCGTGATAAGCGCCGTCGAACACCGTCACCTTGATGTTGTTCAGCGGATACCCGGCCAAAATGCCGCCTTCGAGCGCTTCTTCCACGCCCTTCTGCACCGCAGGAATGAATTCCTTCGGAATGTTTCCACCGGTCACGTCGTTCTCGAACTCGAAGTCCTTTTCCGGATCCGGCTCGACTCGGAGCTTTACGCGCGCATACTGGCCGCTACCGCCGGTCTGTTTCTTGTGCGTATAGTCGTACTCGGCCTTCTGGCGGATCGTTTCGCGATAGGCGACCTGCGGCTTTCCGACATTGGCGCCGACATTGAATTCGCGCTGCATGCGATCGACGATGATCTCGAGGTGCAGTTCGCCCATACCGGATAGAATCGTCTGACCGGTTTCGGGATCCGTCGCCACATGCAAAGTCGGATCTTCCGTCGCCAGCTTATGGATCGCCACACCGAGCTTTTCCTGGTCGGCCTTAGTCTTTGGCTCAATCGCGAGCTGAATTACCGGCGCCGGGAAGGTAATGGATTCGAGCAGCACGGGCGACTTGTCATCGCAGATGGTATCGCCGGTCACCACCTGCTTCAGGCCAACCGCGGCGCAGATGTCACCGGCGAGCACTTCCTGGATCTCTTCACGCTTGTTGGCGTGCATCTTCACCAGGCGTCCGATGCGCTCGCGTCTTCCTTTGGTGACGTTGTAAATCGAATCGCCCGTATTAAGCTTGCCCGAATAGACACGGATGAAGCACAACTGACCCACAAACGGATCAGTCATGATTTTGAACACCAGCGCTGCAAAAGGCTCGGCGTCACTCGCCTTGCGTTCGATAATTTCTTCTGGATTGTCAATCGAGTGCGCCTTGACCGGAGGGATATCCAGCGGCGAGGGCAGATAGGCGCATACGGCGTCCAGCAGGTTCTGAACACCTTTGTTCTTAAAGGACGACCCGCAGATTACCGGGAAGATTTTCTGCGCGATGGTGGCTTTGCGAATGCCCGCGACCAGTTCCTGCTCGGTAATCGCCTTGCCTTCGACGTACTTTTCAAACAGCAGGTCATCGCTTTCAGAGACCGCCTCAATCAGCTTGTCGCGATGCTCTTTCGCGGTGGTCAACAGGTCGGCCGGAATGTCAACGTCGTCGTACTCGGCGCCCAGTGTCTCGTCGCGCCAGATCCGCGCTTTCATGGTGACCAGGTCGACCACACCCTTGAACTGATCCTCCGCTCCCACCGGAATCTGAATCGGAACCGGGCGCGCGTTCAATCGATCCACAATGGTTTCGACCGAGCGGTAGAAGTCGGCTCCTACGCGGTCCATTTTGTTGATAAAGCAGATACGGGGAACGCCGTACTTGTCGGCCTGCCGCCAAACCGTTTCCGATTGCGGCTGCACACCGGCGACCGCATCGAACACCGCGCAAGCGCCGTCGAGCACGCGCAAGCTACGCTCCACCTCGGCCGTGAAGTCCACGTGCCCCGGGGTGTCGATGATGTTGATGGTGATGTCGTGCCACTGACAAGTGGTCGCCGCAGACGTGATCGTGATGCCGCGTTCCTGCTCCTGCGCCATCCAATCCATGGTGGCGGTGCCTTCGTGCACTTCACCGATCTTGTGCGTACGACCTGTGTAGTACAGAATGCGCTCGGTGGTCGTCGTTTTCCCGGCATCGATGTGCGCCATGATGCCGATGTTGCGCATTTTTTCTAACGGGACAGTACGGGCCATATCAATTACTCAAATACTTCAAATCACTACCAGTGCCAATTACCAGCGATAGTGCGCAAAGGCCTTATTGGCCTCCGCCATGCGATGCACATCGTCTTTTTTCTTCACCGCGCCCCCTCGCATATTGGCGGCATCGTTCAATTCGTTTGCCAGCTTGTCGGCCATGCTCTTGTCGGGCCGCGTGCGAGCGTTCGTTATCAGCCAGCGCAGCGCCAGGCTTACCCGGCGATTCTGCGGCACTTCGATCGGAACCTGATAATTCGCGCCGCCGACGCGCCGCGTTTTGACTTCGAGCAGCGGCTTCACATTCTCAACCGCTTTCTTGAACAGCTTCAACGGATCATCGCCGGAGCGCTCGCGAAGCGTATCCATCGCGTTGTAGAAGATGCTCTGAGCGGTGGTCTTCTTGCCGTCCCACATCATCGAGTTGACAAACTTCTCAACCAGCGTGGAGTTATACAACGGGTCCGGTATCACTTCTCTCGGCTCAGGACGTCTGCGTCTTGGCATCTACCTATCTCCTCGATTACTTCTTCAATTACTTTTTGCCTTTGGCCGGAGCCGCCGCCGCGCCGCCTTTCGGACGCTTGGCTCCGTACTTGGACCGGCTCTGCTTGCGGTTGGCAACGCCCGCCGTGTCTAGTGTTCCGCGAACCACGTGGTAGCGCACACCGGGCAGATCTTTCACACGGCCGCCGCGGATCAGCACAATCGAATGTTCCTGAAGGTTGTGCCCAACTCCGGGAATGTACGTGGTCACTTCAATGCCGTTGGTGAGCCGCACGCGCGCTACCTTGCGCAGCGCCGAATTGGGCTTCTTGGGCGTCGTCGTGTACACACGCGTACAGACTCCACGTCGCTGGGGGCACGCTTGTAGCGCCGGGCTCGCGGTCTTATACCGGGTCGGCCTCCGCCCTTTGCGCACAAGTTGGTTAAAAGTCGGCATACCTTATGTCACCCTACGCAGCAAATCGCGCCTGAAGCAGCGCACAGGCCGTTTTGCCGGCCGTTGTGCGCGATCCAACAGGAGCGCGAATCGGCACGCGTGAGATTTTTCCTCTTTCGAACCTCTTCAGCCCTTACGGACACAGCGCAAACCGCATCCTGAAAGGAGCTCTAGAAAAACTGTGGAATTTCCCTATCGGGATTCCTTTGCAGGCGCGAACACGTTATCCCGTGCCGGCTGCGAATTGATTAATTACTCACGCGCACAACGGCCCAAACCGCATGTGCGCTACCACTTGCCAGGAGACTGATATAGCGTTGTTCACCAGCCCCAAAACGCGAGGGAAACTACTTCGGAAGCGGCCCTTGCCGGATTGAGCGTCACCGTCCGGGTTGGCGGAACGGCTTACTGTCCAGTAGCGGGGCCCCGACTCCCGGCCGGATGCTCCACCCTTAGGCTTCGCTGCGCCGAAACGCCGCTGATCCCAAGTGAGCATGGTAGCCGGAGGCCGAAGAATCAACTCGCCAAACCTTTTCAGTGTACTCTACCACCGGCGGGGGATGTCAACCGATTCTCAGGATGGTGGTAGCGCGAAGATATTAGAGCAGCCGGAAGTTGACTTCGACTTGTGCCTGCGTCGCGACCGCTTTGCCGCCCTTCATGCCGGGACGGAAGCGCCAGTGGGACACGGCTTCAATCGCCTTCTCGTCCAAGCCGAGCCCCAATGGACGAACGACCTTAATGTCACGAGGCAGTCCATTGGCATCGACAATGATCGAGAGCAGCACGGTTCCGGAGTACTTCGCTTTACGGGCTTCTTCGGAGTATTCGGGCTCGATTTTACTGATCAACTGCGGTGCGGAGACATCGCCGCCAATCCGGTACGCGCCGCCGCCGGCGCCGTGGCCGTAGCCATCGCCGAGCCCGTCGCCGTGGCCGTTACCGACTCCGCCGCCACTCCCGTTGCCAAAGCCCTGCGACCCAGGGCCGCCGGACTGATCGATCATCTTGCTGACCGGGTCGGCGTAGTTATCGGCAATCACTGGCGGCGCAGGCGCGGTAATGGTCGGAACGACGGGTAATTTCGGTTTCGGAATCGCGAGCGTCGGTGGCGTGAACTGTTTGGGCGCAAATTTGGGCGCCGCGCCATGGTTGACCGGCTTCGGCATGTGCATGCCGCCGCCTCCGCCGCCACCCGCCTTCTCCGCTGCCGGAGGCATTTTAGGCGTATAGGGCGGCAAGTAGATCAGCTTCGTGACGTCGTTCAGTTTCTTAGCCAAGGGCGTCGTTCTAAAGACCACCAGCAGCAGCGTGATCACGCCGACGTGAATCAGGATGGAAACAGCGCCGCTGCGCGTTTCACCGCCGTGGTACGCGCCCCAAATCGTCCCCACCTCTACCGGCTTCGAAGTGATTTCGAGCGGTGGCAGCTTAGGCGGACGGATCAGGTCGCGAACGTTGCCGATCAGCGATTTATACCAGGGGATCTCAACTGCCTGGATATCTCCGAACGTTGCGCCTTCTATCGGTTTGGATGTGATTTCAAGGGGCGGAAGCTTGGAGGCACTGACGCTTTCCCGAACACTCCGGATGATCGATTTAAACCAAGGCTCTTCAAGATCGGTATTGAGGATCAGCCTGTCCAGATGGGTATCGGACCTGTGAGCATCGGGCTGGACAACTTCGGGATGCTCCATGGTTTCTAATTCCTTGCTAGTCACGGCACACACTCCGCCTGCTGCGTTTTCGCGCGATAACGTCTCTTGCCTTGGTGGACGTTCGGTTAAAAATCACGGTTGCAAGAAACATCCGTAAGCCGGGTGGTAACCACAGTCTAACACCCGATTCGCTGATTTCCGGTGAGCAGGAAACTTTTTATTTCCTGCCATATAGGCTCTAGTACGTCAGTCAACTCGTGACCGGATTGGACCCGAACCAGCCTGACGTTCGGGTGCAAGGCGGCGAACTCGGCCGATTGCGATGGGGGAACCACGTTGTCGAAATCTCCGTGAATGATCAACGCCGGCTGGCGGAAGCCCGGAAACGGTTCGAAGCGGCTTGCGTCCTCCATCAGCTGATAGCCGATTGGCATCTCGCGTCCTTCTGCATAATGGAACACGCTGATGTGGCCATTTTTTCTCCATTCGGCGAGGCGGACGGGGCCTAGCTCGGATGCCCACAAGTGCCAGAAGTTAAAGGCCGGCGCGAGCAGGACCAGGCGGTCAACTTCCGGGTGAGAAGCAGCGTACAGAGCGGCTAAATAGCCTCCCAGGCTGGAACCGATCAGGACGACCGACTGTCCTCTTGCCGACCGCTCAATCACGCGCAGTTGGCCGGAAATGGTGAGACGCTCGAACCCGTCTTCTGCCAGGTCGGCGATATCCACCGGAAACCCGGCTTCCCGGAGGCGCCCGGCAAAGAATCCGGCCTTTCGCGACTGCGGACCGGACGCGAACCCGTGTAAGTAGAGGACACGCAAACCTTCCGGCAACATCTACAGCTTAGAGTGCCGGACCGAACAAGTTGTGAGGCATTGGTAAACTTTTGTTGATCTGAACAAATATCACCATTCCCGCCGATCGCTCCCCATTTATCCGTGATGTAGCTTTAGGTGTTGGACCGAACAGCCTTCGCCGGAGTGGAAAACGCGTTGCGAGCACAGGAGAACCATTGAATGTCAGTAGCTGAAAAAGTAAAGCAAATCATTGTTGAGCAACTGGGTGTTGACGAGAACCAAGTGGACCCGAGCGCATCCTTTGTGGACGATCTGGGCGCGGATTCCCTCGACATCGTTGAGCTTGTAATGGCGTTTGAAGAAGCGTTCGACCTCGATATCCCGGACGAGGACGCGGAAAAAATCAAAACTGTAAAGGACGCGATCGACTATATCGAAGCGAAGAAGAAATAGATTGAAGTCACGCATGCAGCGCCCGGCGGCGCACGCCAGTTCTAAATGGAGAGAAACGCTTGCCGCGTAGAGTAGTTGTCACGGGCGTAGGATTGATCAGTTCCGTGGGAACCGGAACCGGCGCATGTTGGAACGCAATCCTCGCAGGTAAGAGCGGCATTGGACCGATCACGCAGTTCGACGCGTCCGAGTTCACGTGCAAAATCGCGGGCGAAGTGGCGAGCTTCGATCCGCTGCAGTACGTGGACAAAAAAGACGTCAAGAAAATGGGCCGCTTCATTCAATTTGCAATGGCGGCGTCGGAATTCGCCGTCGAGTCGGCGCAACTCGCGGTCTCGGCCGAGGACGCCGAGAACGTCGGCGTTTACATCGGGAGCGGAATCGGCGGCTTTGAGGTCATCGAGCGCGAACATAAGGTTTTCCTTGAACGCGGGCCCAGCCGGATTTCTCCCTTTTTCATCCCGTCCTGTATCGTCAACCTGGCAAGCGGCTATGTTTCCATCAAGTACAGCGCGAAAGGTCCAAATTCTGCCACGGCGACGGCATGCACAACCAGCGCGCACTCGATCGGCGACTCATTTCGGCTGATCCAGCATGAGCACGCGGACGTCATGATTTGCGGCGGGAGCGAAGCGTGCATCACGCCGATGGGTGTCGGCGGGTTTGCGGCCATGCGCGCTCTGTCGACGCGCAACGATCAACCGCAGCGTGCCAGCCGTCCCTGGGACGAGCAACGAGACGGGTTCATTGTCGGCGAAGGATCGGGAATTCTGATCCTGGAAGACCTGGACCACGCGCGCCGCCGCGGCGCTCGCATTCTGGCGGAGATGGTCGGTTATGGCATGAGCGCCGACGCTCATCACATCACTGCTCCACCGGAGGACGGCGACGGCGGATTTCGAGTGATGCGAAATGCACTGCGGGATGCCCGGATAGAGCCTTCAGCCGTGCAATACATCAACGCTCACGGCACCTCGACTGGTTTGGGTGACAAGGCAGAGACGATTGCTATCAAGCACGCCTTTGGCGAGCATGCGAAGCGGCTGGCGGTAAGCTCGACCAAGTCGATGACGGGGCATTTGCTCGGCGGCGCAGGCGGATTGGAGGCAGGAATCACGGTTTTGGCGATTCATCATCAGGTCGCGCCACCGACCATCAACTACGAGTTTCCTGATGCGGACTGCGATCTCGACTATGTTCCCAACCAGGCACGTCCGATGGCGATTGATTACGCGCTGTCGAACAGCTTCGGCTTCGGCGGGACGAACGGCTGCCTGATCTTCCGACGTTACGAAGAGGAACGCTGAGCCGGCGATTGGGCGATGATGGCCTACTCCGTTCGTAGCGCCTGAATCACATCGATGCGAGCCGCCCGTGCGGCCGGCATCACCGAAGCAATCACGGCCGCAAGCAGCAGGATGACAGCCGAGCTGGCCACCGACAGTGCGCCTGGCGTTTTCAGGTCCGCGAGGAAGGTGCCCGCCAAATGCGCCAGCGCGAATCCGCAACCAAGACCGACAGCAAGTCCGGCGGTGGCCATCGCCACGCCTTCGCTGATGACACGCATGAGCAAACGTCGCGGCTGGGAACCCACTGCCAGCCGTATGCCAAACTCCCGTGTGCGTCCACTGACGGAAAATGCCAGCACGCCCGCGACTCCGATCACCGCAATCAACAATGCCACTGCGGCGAAAGCGCCGAACACCACCGCGTTCAACCGTTCGGGTGAGAGTACCTCCGCGCGAACGTCTTCAAGCGTCGTCGCGTGTTCCACCGGCTGGTCGGCAGACATTTTGCGCATAATGCCTGTGATGGGCGCGACCAGAGCATAGGGATCCGAGCGCACGTGAACGAAAAGCCGGCCGCCTCCGAGGACCGGCTCTTGATCGAAAGGACGGTACAGGGTCATGGTCGGCTTAGGAACAATGTTTCCATCGTCCATGTCGCCGACGACGCCAATGACGCGCAGCGGCTCCGTGCTGACGAAGGGTACAGCTTTCAGGATCGGGTCCGTCCACATCACGTGATGATTCAGAGCGCCTGTGGGGAACATGCGCTGGGCTACGCTCCGGCTAATCACAGCCACCGGCTCTCGCCCCTGACGGTCGCCGTCGTCGAAATCACGTCCTTCGATGATGGGCAGCCCGAGCGTCGCGAAAAAGCCGGGAGAGATGATCCGCATCGCCGCTTCCGGCTGCTTTTCACTTGGAGCCGGAGTGTGCCCGTCGACGGAGAATCCCATTCCGCCGAAGTAATCATTGGTCCACGGCACAACGTTGGCAACGGCAACATCCAGAACGCCAGGTAATTGACGAATTCGCCGTGTCGCTTCGCGATAGTACTCTACGATCTGGCCGGGCGTCTTTCCCACATGCAATACCGGCACGTTCACCGCGAGGAGATGGCGTGTATCGAGACCGCTCTGCGCGGCCTTGAGCGCGAGAAGTGTTTTCACGCTGGCACCGGCCGACGCCACGAGCACGAAAGACGCGGCGATCTGAACCACCGCAAAGAGCTTCAATTTTCTGTTCGCGACGGTAGTGATACGCGCGCTACTGCTGGTTAATCCGAATCCCTGAGCGCCGCCGGATGAGGGCAGGCGCGGAATGAAGGCCAGCAATGGCGCGGCGATCATCGCCAGGACCGCCCCTACCCAAAGCATGGCCGGATCGACCGTAAGGTCGAGGGCTCGTATGGAGAAGCGGGATATATAGCGCGCCAGAACCGCCAGCATTGGACCGGCGATCAAGAGACCGAGAGCTGCCCCCGCAAAGGACAACAGCAGGCTTTCGGTTAGCAGAGTCCGGCGCAGGGCAGCAGTGCTTGCGCCGAGCGCCGCGCGGATGCCGAGTTCGGCCTCGCGGCGCACACTCCGCGCCAGGATAAGATTTGCAACGTTCGAGCAGGCAATGATGAAAATCAGTATCGACGTTGCCATCAGAACCAGCAGGATGGTCCGTGCTCCCGAGGTGAGTTGATCGCGCAGTTTTACCGCGCTGATTTGGGCATCAGCGGCGTACGCTTCCGGATACTGCCGCTTCATACGTGCGTACACGGAACGCAGTTCCGCGCGGGCCTTTTCCAGATCCGATCCGGGCGCGAGCCGTGCGAAAAGTTCAGTCATCCTGTGGAGACGGCTGGTCTGCATAGTTGCCGAAAGGTGGTGCGCGCTGCTGACGATATTGGCGATAACTTCCGTATCGGCCGGATAGGGAATGCTGGGCTCCAGCACGCCGACGACAGTGGCGCTGCGCGCATCCATAAATGAATCGAGCCGGACGGTTTTGCCGAGCACTGCCGGATTGCTTTTCAGCACGGTTGACCAAAAACGGTAAGTCAACACGACCGCGCCTGCGGCTTTCGGACCGTCATCGCGCGCATCCAGCAGCCGCCCAAGCACCGGGCGCAGCCCCATTACGTGGAAATACGATCCATTCACCACACCGGCGTTCACCGAGCGAGGCTCTCCCACGCCCACCATGCTGAGGGCGACGGTGGAGAACTCGCCGAAGCCTGTCAGGGTTTTGACACGCGAGCGTAAATCGGCAATTTCCGGCACTGAAAAGGTGGGGTTGTCTTCTGCATTTCCGGCCGTCTGGCGAATGTAGACGAGCCGGTCCTCGTCGCGATTGACCAGAGGGCGCAACAGCACACCGCGAATCAAACTGAATATCACGGCATTGGCGCCGATTCCGAGCGCCAAGGTCAGTACGACGGTCGCGGTGAGTCCTTTAGCGCGGGCCAGCGAACGGGCGCCCACTTTCAGGTCACTCAGGAAGGACGCGACGTTTTCTTTCATCCAGGTACCCTCTTTGGGGGCACAGTCATGCAAGTTCATCGCCCATGCTTATGATGGTGCAAACAAAGCCCCTTCACTTTCGCAACAGTTCGAAGTGGTGTTCGCTTTCGGAATTTCTACATCTCGGAACAGGACAAAGTACCCATCCGGACCTCTCCTGAAGGTGCAAAGTGCCAAAAGGTAATTTCAATTCTGCGAAATGCTCATGATTTCGTCGTACCTGGTCAGAAAAGTATCCGCCTTGTCCGTTTCTCCTTGTTCGCGATAAATTTGGCTGAGCAGCTGCACTGCCGGTTTAAGAAACGGATCCAAATCCAATGCCTTTTCGAGCTGCTGAACCGCTTCGCCTGGCTCATTTATACCCAGCAGAGCAGCCGCGGCGTTCACGTGGTAGGGTGCGTACGCAGGCTTAAGGACTAACACTTTGTGAAAGTATTTCAGAGCTTCGCCTGGCTGTTTTCCCCGCATGAGAACCGACCCAATGCTTGTCAGCAGCGCCGGGTCATTCGGAAAATCCTTTTCTAAACGGTTCAACATACGGTAGCCGCGTATCACCTCTGCTGAAGACTGGTTCTGCAATCCGTCGGCAACCAGTGCGAGCGCTAAATTACGATCGCGCAGAGTATTGTCGGGTTCGCGCCAGGCGGTGACATTATGTGGTTCGGCATTTGGCTCAGCGGCCTGAGTGTCGGCGCTGGGGTTGCGCGCGATTCTGTGATTCGTGAACGCGGTGTGGCCGCCGTCTTTCGCAGGCAGTTGAGGCATGTGGCAGGCGACACAGTCGCGACTCGGAGCAGCATGTGATTTTTCGAGTGTCGCGGCGTGGCAACTCAGACAGCGCTCACGGAAGTAGGCCGCGGGCTGAACCGGTTTTTCATGCGGATTGTGGCAACTACCACACCAGAGCCGGCCGCCGCTCTTTCGCGCGCACTCACTCAAGGCCAACTGTTCAGAATGACTGACTACCTTGATGTATTTTCCGGACGATTGTGTGGCGATATAGGTTGTGTAGAAATCTTCGAGAGTTTGGCCGGGCTTGAAATCGACAATCGACTTATCCGGATTTGGAATGCGTATCTCACCGGTGAGGTGGCATTGTTCGCAAATGCTGTCCCGCACAGCTCCGTTCAGTCTCGCGGGATTGATGATCGAGCCTGCAACGGGATTCTTCAGATGCGCAGCGGTGTCGCCGTGGCAGCGCTGACATGAAATACCATAGGACTCAAAAACCGCGGGTTGATAGCTGTTCAGCGTATCGGCTACCGGCAGCGGCTTGCCAGAGTGGCACGAAAGGCATTCAACCGTCACGGGACGCGAGAAGTCCGGGTGAGGATCGATTTCATAACCGGGAGCCACATCCCAGAATCGGCCCTTAGTGTAATACGAGATCGGCGATTGAAAGATGTGATCTCTGACTTTTATTAGAAAACCGAAGGCGTGATTTCCCGAACCGACGACAAAGGCGACTTTTTGCGCGGAGGACTCACCGCTGCGAACGAAGCTTTGTGTCATGCCCGAGGCTTGGGAACGGATGCGGAAGCTGGTCTTGGAGAATTCGTGGTTGAAGGTTCCGTCCGGCAAAGCAGAGTCGCTGACCGGTGAGAGCGAACGCGCCATGCCCGTCTTTCCGTAGCCTGCCACTTCTAGTGGATGACACCTGATGCAGGCGTTGGCTGGCGGAAGGCGGTCCGGCAGGCGACGAGGTGCCAGCTAGCAGCAACCCGAGCACCGCCGTGAACTTGCAAGGCTGAGCCCTTGCATGCAAACGTTGGATTTTTCCCGTCAGAGACGTATTATACGTCGTTCGTTTTAGCCGTGTAACGTCTTCCAAGCCATTGAAATAACAGGCATATTTCGCGTAGGGTTCCGTAGTGTACTGCGATTCTAGTATCGGTGGGGGTACAATAGCGAAGCACTCCAGGCAACCATGAACATTAACTTATGCGCGCTTGGGCTGCGTTCAAATTTGCTTTAGGGAGACACAAGTGAAATACAGAAGACCAGGAGTTCGTCTGTTTTCGCTACTTACACTGCTGGTGGTGACGGCTGCGTTAGCCTTAGCCCAGCAGGCCGGAACGATCGTTGGGACGGTCACAGACCCGTCAGGCGCCGTCGTTCCGAACGTTGCGATAACGGTCACGGATACCGACACCAATCAATCCAGACAGGTCACCAGCAGTTCCAGCGGCGATTTCGTCGCTCCGGATCTGCAGATTGGCCATTACACTGTTCGCGCTGAAGCCACCGGGTTTAAAGCGTTCGAGCAGAAGAACATCTCGCTGAACGTGGGTGACCGTCAGAAAATCGACGTCAAGCTCGAAGTCGGCAGCACGCAGGAGAGCGTGACCGTCGAGGCGGCAGCGGTGGCTGTGCAATCGGAATCCGGGGAAGTAAGCGACGTCATCACCGGACAGCAGGTCACACAGCTTGCGACGAACGGCCGTAGCATCTATTCGCTGGCGGCCTTGACCGCTGGCGCGTCCAGCAACCAATCCGACCTTAATATCCCCACCTCGACCGGCGGCGATGCCGGCGTCAGCTTCAATGGCCTGCGTGAAAACCACAACCTGTGGCTGATCGACGGCGGCGAGGCTTCGGACCGCGGCGGCGCGGGCGGCATGGACGTCATGCCTTCGGTGGACTGCCGTTGCCGAGTTCCGCGCGTTGACCTCCAACTACAGTCCCGAGTTCGGCCTCTCTTCGGCCGGAACCATGACGATCATCATCAAGTCCGGCACTAAGGACTTTCATGCGTCGGCCTGGGAGTTCAACCGCAACGATGCCCTGGACGCGGCGAATGCGATTAATAAAGCCAACGGCGTAGCGACGCCGGAACTGCGCTTCAACACTTACGGCTTCAACGTGGGAGGTCCCGTTTTTATCCCGAAGCTCTACAACAAGAACAAGGACAAGACGTTCTTCTTTTACAACATGGAATGGCGCAAGCTGATCCAGGGCGGTAATGTGAACACCACTGTTCCCCCGACGAGTGAGTACGGCGGAAACTTCGGATCTACGAACTTAACAGTTCCGAGCGCGTCCCAGCTAGCCCCTAACCTTCTGGCCAAATTTACGGCGGCAGGCCTGACGCCGGGACAGACGTTCCATCAGATTCCTGCATCTTTACTGGACCCGAACGCTCAGCTTCTGCTGCAGACGGGCATTTTCCCGGCTCCAAACGGCACGGGCACTCAATTTGTCGGCGGCAACAAGCTCCCCACCGACTTGCGTGAAGAGATCGTCCGTATCGACCACCGCTTCTCCGACAAGTTCTCGATCTATCGGCCATTGGATCAAGGAGGCGGTTAACCAGCAATACGGTACTTCACAGTGGAGCGGCGACAACGTTCCAACGGTCGGCAACGCGTTCAGCAATCCCGGCTACCACGCGTGTCATCCATGCAACCATGTCCATAACGCCTACCTTGCTGAACGAGATCGCTTATAACCAGAACGGCAATACTCTCGATCTAACACCGGCGGGCATCTACAAGCGCCCCAGCGGTCTGACCATTCCGGAGCTCTTCCCGGGCAACAATCTCAATCGCATCCCGGCCATTTCGTTAGGCCAACTCGGCACCAACTACGATGTCAGCAGTTGGCCCTGGCACAACAAAGCGGACGATTATCAAGTTCGCGACGACCTCTCCTGGATGCACGGATCGCATCAGTTCAAGTTCGGGGCAAGCTGGGCTCTCTATAAGAAGGTTCAGGATCTGTTCGGCGACACTCAGGGCTCGTTCAACTTCAATGGGCAATACACCGGCAACGATTTTGCCGATTTTCTGCTAGGTCTTTCAAACTCCTATACGGAGCTCGCGGTGCAGGATAAAGGCTATTGGAACAACGTTTCGCCGGCGGCTTACTTGCCAGGACAACTGGAAAGTCAATTCGCGTTTGACGCTTGAACCTGGGCGTGCGCTGGGATGGAATTCCGCACACATACGAAGCCAACAATCGTATGGCGAACTTTTATCCCGGCCTGTACAACCCCGCGAATGCAGCCCATCTTCGCCGATCGCGGCGGGAACACCATTTCTCCCGACGAGCCCCGGGCTTGGTACCAGCCCCAATCCGATTCTGAGCGGTTATCAGTTCTACCTGAACGGCATCGGACTTGAGAGCAAAAACGGCATTCCGAAAGGCCTGGTGAAAGATTCCTGGCTCGAATTTTGGGCCGCGTATCGGCTTCGCTTACGACCTGACGGGCAGCGGCAAAACCGTGGTGCGCGGCGGTTTCGGCATCATGTACGAGCGGATTCAGGGCAACGACATGTACAACGCCGGACCGAACCAGCCGTTCAGCGCCAGCGTCACGCTTCAACAACGTTTCTCTGTCGAACCCGAATCTCAGCCTGCTCTCCGGTACGACCGCTGACCGCTCCCATCCCTGTGGGCAGCATCACTGGGCTTGGCTTACACCGATTACAAGAGCCCGGCCAGTTATCAGTACAGCGTAGGCGTACAGCGGCAGCTCTCCGAATCTCGGTGCTCTCGATTGCCTACGTAGGAAACCAGAACCGGCATCAGAATGATAACGCGAGATCAATCTTCCATCGCCGAGCGTTTTGCCCGGCCTGATCGCAGGAACAACCGCCTATAACACTGTGGTTCCGTATCTCGGCTTCCACTCCATCCAGTTGTCGGAAAATGCGGAGAACGGTCATTACAACGCTTGCAGATCGAACTGCACTCGCAGATCCGCAACAATCTTAACTCTGCAGGCGGCTTACACGCTTTCGCGCGCCATCGATCCTGCTACGGGCCGGCAAATCTCGGAGGCGACCTTGCGACCGTTTCCGATCCCTACAACCGCGCTTACGACAACGGCCCGTGCGGAGGCGACCGGACGCACATCGCGTTCGTGAACTTCGTCTACGATCTGCCGTTCTTAATAGGAATGCCAAACGTCCCCTGCTGCACGGCACGCTTGGCGGCTGGGAACTCTCCGGCATCGCTACGATGGAATCCGGACTGCCGCTGTTCATCACGTTGGGCGGCAGCCAGGGCAGTAATGGCCTCGCGAACGGCACTAATCGGCCGAACATCAACGGGCGATCACTTACCCGCAGAATTCGGGCGAGTGGTTCAATACCTCGATCTTCTCTGATCCCAGCTCCGGGCCAGTGGGGGAATCTCGGCAAGGAACGCTCTGCGCGGCCCGGGACGCGACAACTGGAACATTTCGCTGTTCAAGGAATTCGTGATTCAGCGAAGCGCGCGGCAGCCGGTTCGAACTGCGTGTCGAGACATTCAACACGTTTAATCACACGCAATTCAACGGCATCAGCACAAGTTACTCGTCCAGCAATTTCGGCCAGGTGACTTCCGTCTGGGATCCTCGCGTATTCCAGCTTGGCGCTAAATTAATCTTCTAAATCGCGTTACCAGTCGAACTAACGAGGGCCGCTGATCTTCATCAGCGGCTCTTCTGTTTTCTGCTGGTGCAGTTTCTGAACGGTCGCGAACTCTCTGTCCGCTTCCGCTGTGCGGCCCAGCTCTCGATACAAGCGCGCCAGCCGATAATGGGCGTCGTAGCTGGAGGGATCGGTTTGAATGGCAACTCGAAATTCCGCGACCGCCTTCTCGTTCTGCTTTTCGTCCGCGTACAAAATTCCCAAGATCCTCGTGGGCCACGTGCAGATCGTTCCTTAGCTCAACCGCCTTCTTCAGGTACGCTGTCGCGTCCTGTCGTCTGGCCCGTCTTCATGAGGCTGTCGCCCAGATAAGCGTTCGCTTCGCCGCTCTTCGGGTTTTTCGCAAGCTCCTGCCGAAACTCGCGCTCCGCGTCCTGGCATAGCGCTTCTGCTCCCAATACAGGTAACCGAGTCCGAAATGGACGTCGGGCTGGGCAGGCGCGGCTTTCGCGGCAGCTTCAAATTCCCGTGTCGCCTCGTCGGTCCGACGTTGCGCGTCGAGCGCTTCGCCCATCAGCATGTGCACCGCCGCCGAATCCGGATCGCGTTCGAGTAATGCTTTGAACAGCTCCATCGCGTCTTGCATTTGGCCCGACCAGACGTAGCACTTCGCCAACAGGTACGCCAACTCGGAGTTCTGCGGCTGAGCGCTCGCTATCGGCCTCAGGAGCTTGGCCGCTTCTGCATATTGTCGAAGCCCGAAATAGGACATTGCCAGTAGGGTCTGCACGCGCTCGCTCGGAGCCTTTGCATTCTCTTTTTCGAATGCAGCGGCGGCTTCGCGAAACTTACCAAGCTTGAAATATGCAAGGCCAAGATCCAGGTAAATGCCAGGCAAGCTGCGGATCCGTCGCGATCGCGCGCTGGTAGGCGCTGATAGCGTCACGATAATTGCCGCGCTGCGCCTGCTGAACCCCTTGCTGAGCCTGCGCGGCAGCCTGGGATTCCTGCGCTATGACAGTTGCCGGCCAAATCAACAGAACCGCGATCATCAGGGAGCCGACGCACGTTACCCATCCGAAACGAAAAATGCCGAGAGATGGTTGCGGCGACGATTTCGGACTGAATACGCTGAAACAGAGTCAGGGCAGCCTTCCCCAAATAGGACGGCTATTCGGTCGAGAACCGATACACGGTTACCGCGTGAAACTTCTCTCCCGGTTTCAACTCCGTGGAGGGGAAATTCGGGTGATTCGGCGAATCCGGGAAGTGCTGGGTTTCGAGGCAAACCGCCGAGCGAAATTTGTAGACGCCTCCGACGCCCGTGACCGAACCGTTCAAGAAGTTACCGGTGTAAAACTGAATGCCCGGCTGATCCGTGAGCACCTCGAGCACGCGGCCGGACTTGGGATCCTCCACGCGCGCAGCGAGTGACAGTAAATGCCCGCCGCTGTCCAACACCCAGTTCTGGTCATAGCCGTTGGCAAATTTTAGCTGCTGGTTGTTGTCCTTGATACGCGCACCGATCACTTCGGGTTTACGAAAGTCGAACGGCGTTCCCGCAACCGGATCGATTGCGCCAGTCGGGATAAGATCCTTGCTCACGGGCGTGTATTTATCCGCCTTGATCATAATTTTGTCGTCGAGAACATCTCCGCTACCCGGCCCGGACAAATTGAAATATGAGTGATTCGTCAAATTCAGCACGGTGTCTTTGTCAGTCGTAGCGCTGTACTCGATGCGCAGTTCGTTTTTTGTGGTCACGCTGTACTTGACGATCGCGGTGAGAGTCCCCGGGAAACCCTCTTCCCCGTCAGGGCTGACGTATTTCAATTCGAGTGCCGGCGTCCCGCTCGCGGAAACGTCCCGCGCCTCCCAAACCCGCTTATCGAAACCCTTGTTGCCTCCGTGCAGCGTGTTGCCGTTTTCATTTGTGGGAATGTGATATGTATTGCCGTCGAGGACGAACGTTCCATGTCCGATGCGGTTTGCGTACCGGCCAATCAGCGCCCCGAAGTAGGAAGTGTTCGATTTCGACGTGTAGCCTTCCAGCTTCTCAAACCCGAGCACCACATCGCCAAATGTCTTCTCACGGTCCGGAACACTGATGTATGTCACCGTCCCGCCATAGTTTGTGATCCTGACCTCCATCCCGGCGGCATTCTTCAGCGTGTATAGATTCACCTGTTTGCCGTCCGTCTTGCCCCACGGTTGCACCTTGACCGGAGCGGCGTAGGCAGTGGCGAGCATCCCTGTTGAAAAGAGCAGCCCCGCAAAGGCGAGCATCGCGGGATGGATACGACGAAGCGCAAAGGGCGCGGCTGCGCGCCACCAATCAGGAAAGGAACCCGCTGGTCCCTCGGCTGGCGCGCTCGATAGCGCGACCGTTTTGCGTGAGCTCCTCAAAACTGTGTTGTCCATAGTCTTTCCTATTAAACCGCGCACAACGGGCAACATGCGCCCTGTGCCGCTTCTTTAACCGTGTGCGCTTACCGAGAATTACTCGCTCAGCGTTTCAGAGTGAATTGGTGGTGGAACATCTCGACCGAGACGGTTGGGTGTTCGCGGCTCCCGCTCAACTTGAGGGGAACTTGGAATCCGGCGCCGTCTTTCCTGAAAAGCGGATCCATCGGCTTGAGAAGCCAGCGTTTCCAGCCCGACTGTGTCTCGGCCAATGTCGATTGCATGCGGAAGACGCCGTACATATCTATTTCGCGCGACTCGATATTGTAATCGCCCGCGAGTCTGATTTGTGCGCCCGGCACCTCAAACTGCAGCGTGGAGAAAGTAGCCGTGCCCCGGTTCAAGCGGTATTTGCCGAAAAAATTGGATGCGACGGTCTGGGGCGGTTCCTCTTCTTCTTCTGCCTTCGAAATACCACGCGCTCGATCGCTGAGTATCTCGAGCCGCTGTTCCACCTTGGGGCTTGTAAAGTGCGCCCGTGTGATTCGAAACTGTCCATCCAGCGTCAACTTATCGATCACATCCTGTTTACCGGGAGGGATCACGATGGAACTCCTGAAGTCCACAGCCCCCGTGAGCACCGGCGTACGATCGCCTGTAACCAGAAGCAGAATGTCTTCCATGCGTCCGTGCTTGGTCACAGCATGGAGCGATACTGTCTTTCCGACGTTCGGGTGCTCTTTCAGGATTCCTCCCCGGCACAAGAACTCGGAATTCAGAAATGTGGCATCCACCGGATCGAGAATGGTGTCGCCGTCCGTTCCATTGACAATGGAATGGAATTTCGTCTGGAGGTGTACCGGTGCGCCGCCCCGCTTCAGCGCAAATTGAGGAGTGTCCGTTGTGCCGCTCACCTCAATGTGCTGTAAGACTCCTTGGTAGCTTCCTTGGGAGGACAGAGTTCCGCTGATGCCCTTAAACACTCCTAGATCAGCGTTCTGGAAGCGGTAGCTTCCCGATACCGCCGTCGCTCGCGGATCGTCCTTCTGCCAGGGCCCAAAACGTCCGTCGCTGTCGATCAGACCCGGCGGCTTCGCGTTCTGCAGTTTGGCCGTGAAGCGCAGCGGCTCACCGGGTGCGACTGAGTAAAAGGACAGCTTCTGGATTTGGAACTGCAGCGGATCCTTACCCGCGATTTTTGGCTCAATTTCGAGTAGTGCGCCGTCTGCGATGATCCTATCGATGCTGAAGCTCAGCCTGGTCTGGTCCTGCCCGGGTTCATCGGTCGCGACCTCTTCGTTAGCGGCGAAGGTCTTGCCCAGCACAGCACGGCCGCGCGGAGGAACATGAACCTGCAAGCCTTCCAGCCGCACCACGTCGACGTTGTCGTGCTGAAACAGCAGATCCCAAAAATTGGCGTGCGCGTCAAATCGGGCGATAGCGAGCAACGGATGCGGATCGGCCCAACCTTTATGCCGGATCGTAAGCCCCGCCCCAACCACACTGGGCTGCGGGAACAAAGAAACGTCCAGTCTGGCGAGTTCGACATCCGCATCGAACCGGTCCTCAAGCGCCTTCACAACCCGATCGCGCGTGCGCGGCGACAGATTCTTGACGTACCGGTCCACGCCGATACCCGCGCCTATTAGCAGCACCAGGACGGTGGCTACTCCAGCGAGCAGGAAACTTCGCGTGCGGCGTGTCATCGGTTAGGAAGGCTAATTGGGACCCGCAATAAGACAACAGCCATGGTACTTTACGTTTCGGCCCACCCTTTCGCCGCTGATAAGTTAAACGTATGTGGCGCATTCTATGGATCGTCTTGTTTGCTTTCAGTTCTGCTGTTGCGCAGAACCAATTGCAACCGCCACCGCACACCATCACTGCTTCCGCTGAAGCTACGGTCCGTGTAAAACCGGATCGAGCACAGATATCCATCGGAGTGCTGACTGAAGCGTCGACTGCTGCGGCTGCCGCCGCGCAAAACGCCGAACAAAGCACGAATGTACTCAGCAGCATAAGAAAATCGGCTGGCGGAAAAGGCCTGGTCACGACCAGTGATTACTCCATCGCACCCGAATATCAATATCCGCAGGGTGGGGCACCCAAACTCACTGGCTATCAGGTCAGCAACACGGTTCGCGTAACCGTCGAAGATTTGTCACTGCTCGGGGCGATTCTGGACGGGGCGACGCAATCGGGCGCGAACCAGATTACCGGGATTGCATTTTTGCTTAAAGACGATGAGGGTCCGCGCGGCCAGGCGCTGGCTGAGGCGGCATCTAAGGCACGCTCCCAGGCTGAAGCGATCGCGAAGGCGCTAAATCTTCGAGTAGTGGGCGTCTTGAATGCTCAGGTCTCAGAAGCCAGCCGCCCGCGACCGATCGCGTTCACCCCTCAAGCCATGGCCATGAAAACCGCTACGCCGGTGGAAGCGGGTACTCTCGACGTGCAGGCCACAGTGACAGTGACGCTCGAGGTGCAATAGTCACGGCAGCGGCAACGCAGGTGCGGCCTGTCCGGGGCGCATGCCCTACGGAATCGTCACGCTTACCGTCGCCGAGTGCGATATCGCGCCACTCGCACCCGTTATGGTGACATTCGCAGTAACGGCAGGCGTAATCGTCTGAGTAGTGGTGCTGCTACTGCTTCCGCCGCCGCACGCAGTCAGGATGGCGAAGCTGAATGCCGCCGCCCCGCATAGCGCTAAGCGCCTGCGGCCACGAAGCAACCACACTGCGAGAATCCCGGCGAGCGCCAACAGACAGACGGGCAACGCCGGCCCGCCACGAACGGGCAAATGGATAAACGGAAGCACGCCAGCGGTGCCGCTGTTGGCGATGGTCAACGTTACATTTCCCGCTGCGGAAGCCGTTGCAGGAACCGAGCACGTGGTGTTGGTCAGCGCGCTATCGACGCTGCAGGAGAGCTTCACGGCTCCCGAGAATCCGCCCAGGTAGGCGAGGGTTACGGTCACCGATCCGGATGCGCCGGATCCCACAGTGATGGTGGATGGGCTGGCGGTTAGCCGGAAATTAGGCTCCCATTCATTAACGAAGTTGTTTGCGTCCAGGGACCCCCAGCCGGTAGTCTGATCGTATCCGGCAGCCGCCACGTAGCCCATCACTCCGGAAGCCGGACAATCCGGCGATCCCGACACGCAGGGTACCTGATTGTTGCCGCTCGCGATGTCGTGGAAGGCGTCGGTAGAGGTGCCGGCGACCCGGTATAGATTAGCGTTCAAGCTCCCCTGAGCTTCCCCGTACAACTGATTGAGTAAAGCCACGATGCCGGCGAAGCTGGGCGTGGCGGCGGAGGTCCCGCCGATGGGATCCAGATCCTCATTCGCGGCTCGGAAGCCGTTTACACAATCGCCATTTCCGGCGCAGATGACAATCTCGTCGGAGGAAGGCGAAGACGCGAGCGCTACGTCTGGTACGTCGCGCGCTCCATCGTTGGGAACTCCAGTGCCCACCTGCCACACCGGTTTTGCGAAAACCGTACTCGCACCGCCGCCGGTTGCGGATAGCTGTCCATCGGTAGCGGTGGTGTTCCATGCCTGTTCGGGTATGTAGCCCAGCGCGGAACCGTTCTGTGTGTTGTTGGTGGAGCTCCAATAGGTACCGCCGGCATCGTTGAATTGGGTTCCCCCAACGCCGGTCACATAGGGACTGCTGGCCGGAAAGTCAACCGCCAGGCCATGTGAAGCAGTTGAGGGGGCAGTCGAGTTCGGTCCCGGCCCTCCGCTATCGCAGTCCGCCGCGCCGGTGTCGCCGGATGCTCCCACGACGGTGATTCCCAATGCGCTGGCCTTTTGAAACTCCGAGTTCAAGGTGCTTATGGACGCGGTGGACAGATCGGCCTCGCAGTTGCCATACGTCAAACTCAGGACCGGCGCCAGATTGTTGTCGATAGCGTACAGTGCGGACGTAAATGCGTCCTTCGAGTTCACGTAAAGAATTTTTGCTCCCGGCGCGACACCGCCCGCCCATTCGAGATCAAGATACGCCTCCTGCTGATCGCCCGTCGGCTTACCCGTCGTAGTGGGACCGGGATCGGTGCCGTCCAGCACTACCTGCGGAGTGTTTACCGAAAGCCCCGCGGCAGAACGAAAGGTGTTGACATTCGTCACGTCAATATCGGCTTGCCCGGCAATTGCTACTTTGATGCCGCTTCCGTCAATACCCGCGCTATAGAGAGGTTGGACGTTGTAGATCGTCGCGAAATCGTTGGGCGTTACGAAGTGATTGCCGGTGATACTCGAAGTGAAGTGCGGCCGCGCGATGCCTCTCGGATGCGGGCGGAAGTCGGTGAGACCACGAATACTCTCCACCATGCCGTCGAGACCCCGAGGCAGAACCGGATCGCTGGAGTTTGCATAGTGCTGTTCGCCATTCACGCTGTATCGATGAATCGATGTGCGAAATGCGGTTTCAACCTGGAGCGCAGTTCCCGAGACGCTCACGGCAGTCCGGCTCCGGTTCACCTGGACGTCTCTGAATCCCTGAGCCTCCAGCCATGAGGTAATCTTCTTCAAATCGGACTTGCTGACGCCGAAGCGCTCGGCGTACTGCTCGGGCGTCAGCCAATGATGATAGCTGCCGCTGTTACGGTTTTGCTGCTCGGCGAGCAGTCGTTCAAGCTGCGCCTCCTGTTCGGCCGTGCGCTGGAAATGAATGGTGATCCGGGGTAGCGCCAGGGATCCATCGACCTCTCCCTGATCGGCTTCGGCACGCGCCAGCGGATGTTTGTTACCGGAAAGAACAAAGGTGCTGCCGTCGTCTAAATTCCCATGTACTCTGCTGGGTGGCTCGGCGGCGAACGCCAGCGCCATGAATAGCGGCATAAAACCAAGTGTCGCGATCGTGCGCCCGTGCTTCATTACTGTTTACTCCAAGGTTGGGGTCGATTCCCTCTTGACGCACTGCCCCGTTCCTGGGTTGCCCGGCTTACAATCCTTAACGCGGTGCAGAGAGGCCGAAGGCACGTCCGGCTGCCGCCGCTCAGCGCCGTATCGCCGCCTCAAATTCTGCCAAAGGCAGAGTGTTCCAG
This sequence comes from uncultured Acidobacteriaceae bacterium, assembly GCA_963842195.1. Classification (GTDB taxonomy): domain Bacteria; phylum Acidobacteriota; class Terriglobia; order Bryobacterales; family Bryobacteraceae; genus Bog-105. The sequence goes on along the minus strand of CAWJFN010000006.1, from coordinate 14,757 downwards.
ATATCGGCGGCCTCCAGCCACGCCCGTCGCGCCGCGGTGACTCCATAACTCATGTTATGCAGGTGCTGCGGGCGATGGGCGTCGGTCGAGATGGTAAACGTGCAACCTTTACGCTTCGCCACCCGAGCGAGGTGAGGGGGTAAATCGAGCCGCTCCGGACTGGCATTGATTTCAAAACGAACCCCGCGTGCCGCCGCTGCCGCGGCAACCTGCTCGAAGTCGAAGGGATAAGACTCTCTTTGCAGCAACATCCGTCCGGTCGCGTGCCCCAGAATCCGCAGCGAGGGCGACTCGAGCGCGCGCAGAAATCGATCCGTCATCTCCTCCGACTCTAGATTGAAATAGCTATGCACACTGCCAATGACAATGTCCAATTCAGCGAGCGCGTCCTCGGCGATGTCCAAAGTGCCGTCGCGCATGATGTCACATTCGAGTCCAGAAAAGACTCGAAGCGGCAGGCCATCGCGATTCAGTTGTCGCACCTGCCGCGCGAATTCGACCACCCGCTCCTCGTTCAGGCCGTTCGCCATGGCGAGCGCTTTGGAATGATCGGTGATGGCGATGTACTCATAGCCGAGAGCCGCTGCCGCCTCGGCCATCTCTTGCAGGGTTGCCCTTCCGTCCGTCGCAACCGTATGCATATGCAGGTCGCCGCGAATGTCCGAAGCTTCTATGAGGCGCGGTAAGGTCCCTGTTTCTGCCGCTTCGAACTCGCCCGAGTTCTCGCGCAGTTCGGGCGGGATCCAGGCGTATCCCAAGCGTTCGTAGATTTCCCGCTCTTCGCGCCCAGCCACGCGCACGTTGTCTTCCAGCGTGAACAGCCCGTATTCATTCAATGTTAGGCCGCGTTTCAGAGCCGCCGTGCGCAGAAAAACGTTATGCTCCTTGCTTCCGGTGAAGTACTGCATCGCGGCGCCCAGACTGTCAGCGCCGACTGCGCGTACGTCTACCTGCAGACGCTCGAGCCCAAAACTCACGCTAGCCTTGTTCGAACCCTGTCCCAAAACCTCCTGAGTCTTCGGATGGTTCACAATGTGCGTCAACGCCTGCGCTGAGCCTGGTCCCGTCACCAAAATGTCTAGGTCGCCTATGGTCTCGCGGCCGCGCCGCAGGCTCCCTGCGGCCTCGATTTCCTCGACGCCGCTGAGCTTCGAGAATTCGCCGATCAACTCAGCCGCCGTACGCCTGCCGAAGGTGAGGAGAAATCGTCCCGCACTGCGCCGATACGCTTCGATTGAGCGCAGGACTTTCTCTTCCAGCTTGACTCCCATACGCGGGAGATCGCGCAACTTCTGTTCACGGCAGATACGTTCCAGATCATCGACCGACTTAGCCCCGTGATGCTCGTACAAAAGAGCGATGCTCTTCGGTCCCAGACCCTGAATTTTGAGCAGTTCGAGAGCCGACGCCGGATAGCGGGCGAGCATCTGATCGCGACGATCGAACGAACCTCGCTGGCAAATTTCGGTCAGCACCGCTGCCAAACCCTTTCCGATCCCGGCGATGTCGGTAACCTTGCGTTCCGGATTGCAGATAACGTCGGCGATTCTCTCCGGATGACTGACGATGACGGCTGCGGCGTTGCGATAACTTCGAATCCGAAATCCGTCCTCGCCGGCGACCTCCATCAGATCGGCGGTTTCCTGTAACAGCCGGGCGATCTCTTTGTTTTCCATTTAGAAATACTCTGCGCCGAGTCCAATCAATTCCGGCCGCGCCTGAGTAAATCCGATTCAGCACTCAGATCCGACGGCTCTACATGCACCAAGACGTCGGCCACCCAATGCAGCTTCTCTTTCACGCGCTTTTTCACCTCCGTAGCAACTTCGTGAGACCTGCGAACTGTCATATCGGGATCGACCTCCAGGTGCAGGTCGACGTGATACTTCATTCCCGTCCGGCGGGCAAAGCATTTCTCAATGCCTAACGTACCTGGCACGTTCAGCGCTACGCGCCGAATTTCGGACATGCGCGAGGGTTCCGGCATGGTATCGAGCAAAAACCCCGTCGTGTTCTTCACAACCTGCAATGACAGGAACAAAACGATGATGCCGATGACCACGCCGCCCATCTGATCCGCCATGCCGAACCGTCCCGGATAGTGCAGCGTGAGCGCGACGGACACTAATGCAACAGTGGTGGAGAAGAGGTCCGTGACATCGTGCCAGGCATCGGTTTGCAGACTGCTGCTGCCGATGCGATTGCCGGTGCGAAATTTCAACACTGCAAGGAAGATTTTCAGGACTGCGGCAAAGAATAGCGGATATACAGCATAGCCGCGCAGGTCCGAACGCGGCTTTAGAGAGCTCAATCCGTGCCAGAGGATACCCGTTCCGGTTAGCAGAAGAATGCCTCCCACCGCAAGTCCAGCCAGCGTCTCATAGCGGCCGTGCCCGTAGGGATGTTCGGCATCCGGCGGCTTGCTGGCAAGCCATAGCCCGAGATAGACAATCGTCGACGAGAGGACATCGCCCGCAGTTTCAAGCCCATCCGAGACCACTGCATTGGAATGCGCCGCGACTCCGACAGAAATCTTCAGAATGGCTAGAACGATTCCCGCGGAAATGCTAATCAGGGCGACCCGCCGGCCTATCGTCTGCTCGGAGTCGGAGGTAACGGTTGATAGTGTTTGGGACATCCAGGCCAGAGGAGCGCAAAGTGCACGACTGCGTGCCCGCCTTTCAATAAAGTAACGCGGCGAGCGACGGCTTGCTGGAGGGTTCCTGAACGGCCAGGAAACATCGGAGTACGAAACCCGATCCAGATAGTATAGAAATGCTGGGGTTTGTGCCTGGCTCGCCCGGGTACCCGGCGTATGAGCTAGAGGTTTGATGCTACGGACGTGGCTATTGTCTGCAATTGGCTCTGCGGACCCTGGCTACCGTTTGCGGCTAGGATTGAAGAGCGCTGCGAAACACACTCGGACAAACAAATGGAAAAGCTCGCGCAGAATATCCAGGAAGCGTTTCTTAATAACGCCAGAAAAGAAAAAACATTCCTCACTATTTATCTGATGAGCGGTGTCAAGCTGTCGGGGCGTATTAAGAGCTTCGACAAATACTCCGTCGTTCTCGAGACCAATAACCAGGAGCAGTTAATCTTCAAGCACGCAATTTCGACCGTGGTCGTCTCGAAGCCCATGCATGGGATGGGCTTGCATGCTTCTCCCGGCGGTACGCCTGGTGCGCCGCTCCCGTTACCCGATCCGTCCGAAACGAACCATTAGTGGAAGCGCAGGCGCCCCCGGAACGCACTCTGATCATCGGCGTGGAGCTGACCGGCCGTCAGCGCGGGGCGACATCTCGGACGAGCCGGGACACGGATATCGACGAATCGCTCGCAGAACTCCGCAGTTTGGCCGAGAGCGCTGGCGCCGCCGTGATCGACAGCATGCGTCAGGCGCGGCCCGCGTTGGATGCTGCCACTCTGGTAGGCTCCGGGAAGGCCGACGAGATCCGGCAAAGGATCGAAGCCGATGAGATTGACACAGTGATCTTCGATCACGAGCTTAGCCCCACGCAGCTCCGCAATCTCGAACGGCGTTTGCCGGTCAAAGTCATCGACCGTACCCAACTGATCCTGGACATCTTCGCGCGTAGGGCCCGCACGGCCGAGGGTCAGTTGCAGGTCGAATTGGCGCAGTTGAACTATCTGTTGCCCAGATTGGCCGGACGCGGCACGCAGATGTCGCGTCTCGGCGGCGGTATCGGCACTCGCGGACCCGGCGAAACGCAACTCGAAACCGATCGCCGGCGTATCGGGAGGCGCATCGCCAAACTCAAGAATGAGATCGAGCGCGTGCGCGCCACTCGCGGCGTCCAACGATCGCAGCGACAGGCGGTCCCACTTTCAACCGTCAGCCTGGTCGGCTACACCAACGCCGGTAAATCGACGCTCTTCAATCGCCTCACCGGTGCCGGCGTGCTCGCGGACGCCAGGATGTTCGCGACGCTCGATCCGACGGTGCGCCAGATCAGATTGCCTTCTCACCGGCGGATTCTTCTGAGCGATACCGTCGGCTTTATTCGAAACCTGCCGACGACTTTGGTGGACGCGTTTCGCGCCACCCTGGAGGAAGTGACCGCGGCGGCGCTGCTGCTGCACGCAGTAGATATAGCATCACCGGTCGCCCCGGAGCAGACGCAGCACGTGATGAAAGTACTTGCGGAAATTGGCGCTGAAAGCACCAAGCAGATTCTCGTCCTGAATAAGAGCGATTGCCTGAATCCGTCCGACTTGCCGCACGACCTGCCAACGCTAACTCACCGGATTCTGGGCGAGACTGCGCGCCAAAATGCGACTGAGGCGGTCTTGATCTCTGCGCGTACAGGTCAAGGTATGGAACGCTTGCTCGAAGTGATCGACCGCGAGCTTCAGCAGGACCCGGTCGAGCGCCAGAGGTTCCGTTTACCGTTGAGCGAAGGCCGTGCGCTGCATTTACTCCACGACCGCGCCGCTATAATTTCGAAGACTTACGAAGAGGAGTATTGCGAAGTTGTCGCGGACGCTCCGCAGTCCCTGCGTGAACGGCTCGCCGAGTTCGCAATCGATTAAACTCAGGCAGCGACTCACGGTTGCGCCGCTCCGCGTTTCATATGCCAGGTCAGCGAAACGGTCGCGTATGAAGGCAGATAAACGCCGACGACACGTTCGGAAGCGCCCCCTTCTCCAGGCAGTGCTAGCACTTCAGTGGTTTGTCCCGTGTAGCCGCTGGACAATTGGAATTGCACGCCGGCCTGAAGAGTGCCGTTGAGAAACCCACGAACCAAGGCGCCGCGGAACTCGCGCACCGGAACGCTGACGAATCCGTCGCCCAGCGGTTTGCGCCCGACCTCCTCAAACTCAGCGCGGGCATGTAGATGGAACGGCATCCGGTCCAGCGTGCCGAGAACGTCGACAATCAGACGGGGTGCTTCGGGAACGGGCGTGCCGTCGGACAGATCGCGTGCATCGGCTTTCGAAATGGAACCCTGTAATAGGCCAACCCCGAAATACTTTCGCGCCGAGACTGTCACATATCGGTTGCGGCTCGGTCCCTCATTAAATTGCAATCCAGTATCGGGATCAATCTTGGCGAGAGATGCCTCTTGCGTGATGTGCCCCAAAGTCGCTCGGAAGTCGGTGTTGAAAATTGTCTTGCTCACCACCATCTGGTAAGCGTGAGCGCGGCTTGCCAGGCTGCCTTGCTGGACCCCTGTTCCCATTCGAGGATCGTTGGTAAAGAAGGCTTCGCCGAAACTGAAGGAAACCGAAGGCAGCGACACGGCTTTAGGCGGTAATAAGCTGAGCGTCGCCTTGGGCGAATTGATAGCTTGCCATTTCTCCAGGGAATTTGCCGGTCTGAACAGGTCCTGGTTGTCAATTTGGACTTGGTCGCGCCGCCAGCCGAGGTTATATCGCAGCCAGGGCAGAAGGTTGCCTTCGAGGGCCACAAAGGGCGTCAGGAAATTAAGAGTGATGTTATTCGCCGAAACCGTTTCAAACGGTCCGTAATAGGACGGATCCATCGATAGATAACGGTCGAGATCGTCGCGGCGCGGCGCGTCGCGTAAATAGTCAAAGCCCGCCATCATCGAAAGGCGATCGCCAAATTTTCGGATGTATGTTGCATTGCCGCCCGTCACCGTGCGGAATTCGCTCTGCCGGATGAGGCCATCGCCAAAATTCGAATACAAGGAAAGGTCGTAAGTGCGCAAGAAAGTGGAGAGCTGCAATTCACTTCCGGATCGAAGTTGCCAAACATCATTGACAGCGATTTCTCCTGTGTGTGTCTGATCGCGCTGTCGGGAGTCGATGGTGTCGTGAAGATTCGGAACATTGATGGGAACCAGCCCCGGGATCTTCGACTGACCGTAGTAGCCGATAAACAGCAGTGAAATTGTGTGGCTTCGCGGATTCCAGTTCTTCAATACGTTCATCTTGTACTGCTGGCGATGTTCCAGAGCGTCCAGAAACCCGTTGCCATAGGATGCTTGCAGCGCCAGCCAGTTCCGACCGGTGCTCAGATCGACATCCCGATAATCGGCGGTTATGGTCGCAAACGGTTCGAAGCGCGGCCGTAACTCATAAGTCGCAGCGAGGTCGACTGAATGGTCGCCTTCGCGCACATTGAACGCGCCACCATCCGTCTGCACGCTTTCGATAATGGCGGGAACCATTACATTCGGGTCGGAGTAGCCATTTCCGTGCGCGTTGGCATTTAAATTATTCGGCAGGAGAAAGCTGCCGATTTGCAAGTACGTCGCAATCGGTTCGCCGTGATCTCCGGCCACCCCGGGCGCAAAATACTGAGGCGCCTTGAGTCCCCCCGAAGCCGTCTCAATCGGTAGACCGGGAATCGAAACGGGTGCGCCTGGACGGCCCGGATTCGCATCCAGGATTTCTTCACGGACTATAACGCGTTGGGCCGGGTCCGGCTGCTGAATGTCTACCTTGTCGACATCGCCGGTCACGGTGATTGTTTCCTGATGCGGCGCGATCTCTTGCGCGGCGGTTTGCGCATACATCGCCGCCGACAGCCCGAGAATTATGAACCGAAGCCGTCGTTTCAGCATCAGCCATCTGTGCTACGAGAATCAGTCCACCAGCGGATGTTCGAAGTCAGTGGCTTCATGCCGCCGATGAAGATGCGGATGCGTGTGCGTCTCTCCTGAAAAGTGCCGGTGCCGATGAGCATGAATGAGATTCGTCCTCCGCAGCAGGTCAGTGTCTTGCAGGACGTCTCCCGGCGCGCCCTCACCAGCCAGTCGCCCTCTATCGAGCACATAGCATCTGTCCGCGATATCGTGAAGATCGCCCAGATCGTGTGTCGCGATGATCACCGACTTCGCACCGCCTCCCCACTCCACCAGCAAATCGATGACTTGACTCTGACTGCGAGGGTCAAGCGATGCTGTGGGTTCGTCCAGTAGAAGCACATCCGGTTCCATGACCAGTACGCTGGCCAGCGCAACACGCTTCTTCTCGCCGCCCGAGAGCCGATGCGGCGCGCGGTTTTTCAAATGCGAGAGCCGCATACGTTCGAGGATCGTCTCCACGCGAGCCCGAACTTCCCTTTTGGGTAGTCGAAGCTGCAACGGCCCAAACGCCACCTCGTCGAAAACAGACGGATTAAAGAGCTGCACGTTGGGGTTCTGGAAGACCAGTCCGACCTGTTTTCTAAACGCGAACGCAAACTCATCTTCGGCAAATCGATTTTCGGTCAGTTCCACGCCGCGAAATCGAACTGCACCGGAAGCACCGAAGTACAGGCCATCAAGAATACGCAGCAGGGTCGATTTGCCCGAACCGTTTGCTCCGAGCAGAGCCACACGCTTTCCCTCCGCGATGGACAGGCTCAATGCATCAAGGGCGATCACTCCCTCATAGCGATAGGTGAGCCGGTCGATCTCGAACAACATCAGCGGCCCGCCCACATGGCCGTCAGGGTGGCGACGAAAAAAGCCAAAGCTGCGAACCAATCAAGTCCTCGCATCCGGAAATCGTCCAGGAGATAGACTTCGCCTCGGAAGCCTCGCGCCTGCATGGCCAGGTACACTTCGCCGCTCAACTGAAAGGTTCTGCTCAGCAGAACTCCAGCACTCGCAATGGCCATTCGCCGCGCTTCTCTGCCTGAAAGTACACCGACTGTACGGCTCCTACGCGATTCAAACATTTCGTGCGCGGCTTCGAGCATCAACAGAATGTAGCGGCAAGTCATGCCCAAAATGACCACGAAGACCACTGGGACGCGGAACATTCTCAGTGATTTGAGAACGTACGTCCAGGGAGTCGTCGATATGAGCAACAGCGCCAACGTCGCCGACGCCTCCACTCTCAAAATGAGATAGCTCGCCGTGGTCAGACCGGGAGCAGTTATGACCCAGCTGAGACCCGGCACACGCCAGACTGGCTGCCCGGGGGTCAAAAACAAGGCTGGCAGGGCGATTACACCCGTGAAAACCAGCGCACTCGTCCACACACGCGTCGCGAGCGCGATAATAGAAATCCCTGAAGTTGTCGCCAGCGCAACAGTAAGAACAAAAATCGCCGCGAGAACCCACAGTTTCGACGCTAATGCGACAGCGGCAATCAAGGCGCAAACTCCGCCGACCTTAACTCTGGGATCGAGCCGCTGCAGCAAGCCACCAGCGCTGGCCGACTTCTCCGCATAAAGAGCGCGGTCCATAGCCGTGTACAGGCCGTGTAGCGTGTGCTCGAGGAACTGATGAGCGTGGCGCGTCCGCAGCACGGTCATGTCGTGCGCTCAGTATGCCGATCATAACTGCAGGCGCGCGCGAGGCGTCCCAGCCCCAGGCAACTCAGCGTTATAAAACCTGTCCCAAACATTGCGGAAAGCATGTACCCGAATTGAACGCTGCGGATGTACGGCGGCGCGTAGCGCGCAAATGGCGCAGTCCACAGGGAAGACAAGCGCTCGAGCCCCTCTGGTGGGCGCGCGGGCGCCTGATGGTGAAACGAGGATGACATGATCTGCCGCCGGGCCGCCGGATTTGAAAAGTCGGAAGCCAGCCACTCACCCCAGGCAGCGCCGCCGGCTAGAACGCCTAGAGGGGTCAGTAACAGGAGCAATCCGAGCGTAACCCACAACCTTCCCAGGCGCGCTACAGGCGCGCCCGTTCCCACTTCGATGGGCCGTCCCGCGGTCGCCTTCAACAGCGACGGATCCGATCTCTGTAGATATGCGACCACTCCTGCCGAGACGATCAATTCCGCAAATCCTGCAACTGTCAGGTGACCGATCATCATTGCCGGAACGGCAACGCTCAGCGGGTACGGACAATACAGAGGAGCGCCAGTCGCATCGTGATAAAGCAGCGGTTGAATCCCGAACTCGATGGCGGACAGCAGAGCCGAAACATTCACCGCCGCGTAACCGGCGATTCCGGCCGCGATGACGCGGCGCGGCGACAGAATCGGCGACCGTCCCGAGATCACGCGATAAACCACGAACGCAACCAGCGCGCCCACGATCGCCATATTGAAGCAATTGGCGCCAATCGCGGTAATACCGCCATCGCCAAAAAAGAGAGCCTGAATGATCACCGCAACCGAGACTGCCAACATTCCGGCCCAGGGTCCCAAGACAACTGTCGCCAAGCCAACGCCGACTGCATGTCCGGTGGTACCGCCTGGCAGCGGTAGATTGAACATCATAATGACGAAACAGAAGGCAGCCAACAACGAAAGAAGGGGCACTAACCGCGTGTGCAGCGCTCGCTTGACGCGCCGCAGTGCTGTATACCAGAATGGCACGGCACCCGCATAGAGCGTCGCACAAGTCGCGGGGCTCAGGTATCCGTCCGGTATGTGCATAGCTTCAATCTCGGAGAGCGGCGTTCCTATTCAGCGTAATATGATCCGCGCATTCGTAACACGGCTCGTCAGGCGAGAAACCGCAGCGGCTGTATCCAGCCCACCGATACGGCGGCCATGGCCAGTCCCAGGCAAATCACTACCACTGCCGAAAACACGGGAATTAGCCGAAACCTGGCACTCTTCAGCACGGACTTGCTGTCGGGTAGCAAATGCTTCGCGTAGATCACCAGAAATCCGATGCCCATCAGCACCGCGGCAAGTCCGGTGCTAAATCCAATAAGCAGTAACAAGCCGAGCGCGGGACGGCCAAGGGCGATCGCACTCAACATCAGAATCAGAGCCGACGGACAGGGTACCAGTCCGCCGCTGACGCCCAGCGCGACGAGGCTCCCCAACGTAACCTTGCCATCGATCGTGTGAGTGTGCGTGTGTCCGCCATGGCTGTGCGTATGGACGTAAGGGTGATGATCATGATTGTGATCGTGGTGATGATGGCCGTCATGGTGCGCATGGTGATGTTCATGCGGGTGGCTGTGGGAGTGGGAATGGCCGTGATCGTGCCCGTCTTCCGTTAAAGCTCGCGCGCGCCGGTACAGGAGCAATGCGCCGACACAGACGATGGAAAGACCCGAAATTGCGCCCAACACGGGCATAATCTTCTCGGGAACCACGTACTGCTGAAAGAACAGCACGCCGAGACCCAAGAGAAAAACCGTAAACGTGTGTGTGAAAGTGACAACAAACCCCAGCAGAGCGGCATGCCGCAGCGTTCCGCGTGAGCCCACCAGATACGCCGCGACGATGGTCTTTCCGTGTCCCGGCGACAAGGCATGCATGGCGCCAATGCCGAATGCGGCTAGAATTCCGAGCAGCATCATCCCCCAGCCGATGTCGCGCTTACCCAGCATTCGGGAAAGATAGTCGCCGCGGACGACCGTGCCAGCTGCAACCGGCTGTTGCTGCGAAAACGTGGACTCGGTGTTGTGCACAACTGCGACGGGATTCGCGGACGTGGCGGAAGCCATGACGGGCGGTCGTGCGCGTAGCCGCGGCCCGGCCGTTACCGGCGCGAACTCAATCCGCGCCGTCAAGTCCTGCGGCGGAGCGACCGTGGCGTCGGCAGGATAGCGCGTCAGGGCAGCACTCGCGTCCGGGGCGCGATCAAACGAGCTACGAATGGCTGCTCCGCCGTCGTGCCGGACGACGATTTCCTTCCAGCCCGTTCGTCCAGGAAAGTTCCGGTCTTCGTAGCTGACCTCACCGGCGCGCAGCGCGGTCTCCGCCGTGGTCGCAATCCGCAGGACCGGCATGCCTCCCGCGCCTTCCGTCGCCCTGGCGTGGACAGATCCGATTCGCAACGTAGAGCGCGTCCCGTTTTGGCTCAGTTCGATATTTGATAGCCACAATTCGGCTTGCTGCCTGGCCTCACGCTCCACCAGCGAGCTGTTTTTCCAATGTATTTGCCACTGCGCCAGAAGCTCAAATGTCGGAATTTCCGCCAGGTCCAGGACATACGTGATCTGCACGGTCTTCGCGCCGAATTCCAGCTTTGAATAGTGATTTACGCTAAAGTTACCCATCGGGTGGGCATTAGCTCTGAAGGAAGCTGCGGAGATCAGCAAGACGGTCCCAAGGCATGTCGCTCGCGTGCGCCTCATGCCGGATCTACGACGCTCGGCAGCCAATCGGATGTTTACTTAGTCGGCGCTCGACGGAGGCGAACAGCCTCCTGCCGCTCTTTTGAGGATCGGGGAAAAGGGCTACGAGGCAGCGGCCTTTTTGCTGCCTAATTTTGCGGCCTATCAATCGTAAACAATTGAATTGCCGGTATATGCGATCCGATTGTATCGGCTGGCCTGAGTGAACAGCTCATGCAAGCCGGAAACCGCTGGACTCTTTCGTCGTTAATTTCGATGTGACTTAGTAGGTCTACAACCGAGATATCCAGCGTCGATAACAATAAATCTGCCAGTTCTGGACTCAGCTTTCGAGCGCCCTTTAGCACATTATGGATTTGAGGTTGCGAAATGGTTAATGCACGAGCTAATCCGCGCTCACTGAACTCGCCGTTGCTTATACGTGCATTAACTATGCTGCGTAATCGCATCTGTAGCGCAGCAAAAGTGATGCGACTTTTCCCGCCGATTGATTTCATCCTGAAATAGGCTCCCTAAAATTCGACCGGTAGAGCAGATTTTACAACGCTTAAGCCAGAACTAGTTTATTTGGTGTAAGCCATTACGTTAGAACCGCTTGTGTCAACCCACCCTGAATTATCTCAAACCTACCAGAAAAAAATTACACGACTTTTGTTGACCGAAGCAAAAATTACCGTATGTTTGTCTTGTAAGCCAACACGGAGATCAAACGAATCAACCGGTTGGGAGATGAAAGCAAACAAAAAAACATGCAGTGGACTCGTTCTGAAACTCTTGCCCTAGCTCAGCAATCATGCAGTATCTGCTACGGATTAGGTCTTCGACCTGGCCGATCCGGGGCGTCGACCCCGTGTAATTGCGTGTTCCGCGCAATCTTCCGCGCCTGCCACTCGCGCTTCCGCCAGTGCGCCATGAAAGAAAAGCACATTAGCCGGGTTTCACTCGAGGCTAATCCCGGACGACAGAGAAAGTCGACTTGGGGTCTGAAAAATGAAGAGTTCATCGCCGACTTCGTTCTTGTCTCCCAGCGAACTCTGACGGATTACGAGTACCGCATTTTCAAATACCACTTCCTCCTCGGAGCGGACTGGAAGTTGTGCTGCAAGAAGCTGAACCTCGACCGCGGCGAGTTTTTTCACGAGATCTACCGCATCCAACAAAAGTTAGGCAAGACGTTCCGGGAACTCGAACCGTATGCCTTGTTCCCGCTGGACGAGTATTTCAACAGCACCGTGCGTCAGCCGACTGAGCCGCATCCGATCTTCAGTGTTGAAACCGATGCTCCGGCGACCGCGAAACCAGTTTTGAAATTTCCAGTTAAGAAAGCAGCTTGATCGAGCTCCGATAAGCGGCGAAAGCGGGGGCCAGGCAGTTTAGCCTGGCCCTTTTTTCATTTCTAGATTCTTTGAGGACGCGCAGAACGGATACGACGTTTGCCGTGCGTTTCCGCAATCGGAACAACTCAGTGTGAGCGCGCGTATAGTATCGGTGAGGTGCACAATGTACTGCGATCGTTGCGGTAGCCAGATCCAAGAGGGGCAACACTTCTGTCCTGCATGCGGCAAACCGCTGAAGGGTCTGTCTCAATTACCTGTGCAGAGCCGAATCGGCGGCCACGTTCGCCTGCTGGGCATCTTGTGGCTGGCGATGTCTGCGCTACGCCTGCTTCCTGGGCTGGTGATGCTGATTCTCTTCGGTCCCCATACTTCCATCCTGCCTCCGGACGTTCCCCTATTTCTATCGCCATTGCTGCATGGAATAGCGCTTACGTTCCTCTTCGGAGCGATTATAGGTGCGGCGATCGGGTGGGGGCTCCTGACTTGGCAGTCGTGGGCGCGTATGCTCGCCATCGTCTGCGGTGTCTTGAGCCTGTTAGATCTTCCTTTAGGGACGGCACTCGGGATCTACACGCTATGGGTTCTCCTGCCTGCCAGGTCCGAAGAGGAATATCGCCAACGGTCGGCTGCGGCCGCCTGACCCAAGGCAGCACGACGCGTTCTACGAATACCTGACAACCGGAAGGCAGTAAATCGGCGTTTCAAGCTCCAAATTGCGCAGCGCGATTCGCATGACGGCAATTTCCCGCTCCGTTTCCTCGAGCGTGTCTCTGCACTCGTCACAAATGAGAAGATGTTCTTCCAGCATGCGCCGTACTGCCGAAGAGCCTCTGTTCAGAGCGTACGATTCGAATTCATCCAGATCCGGGTGTGAGTGCATCGTTATCATCCTGAAGAGGAATCGGCGGCACGAGCGCGAACATTTATAAGGAAAAATCCGACGCATGCAGTCGGTTGCCGGCCTTGCCCAGGTTCAGCAAACGTGGCTATAAATAAGATCGATAGGTGGCATGAGCTCTCCATGCTGTACTGGACAAAGCACAACGCGCTAGATGGAAGCCACTAAACCCAAGTTCGGGACGACTTCGAAAGTGGTGGTCGCCACGACAGTAGCTCTCGCCTTTATCAGCTATTGGCGCGGGGCCGCTATTGTCCTTAGCGACCTCGCCTCATCCATGTTCTATGCCGGCGGTATCGCCGAGACGGCCATCGGGCCTTCGGCCGCGTGGTATGTGCTCGGGGTGATGGTCTTCAGCTTTGCCGTGCGGTCCGTGTACATGGAAAGCTGCGGAATGTTCGTCCGCGGTGGTGTGTACGTAGTGGTGAAGGACAGCATGGGCCCGTTCCTCGCCCGGCTGTCAGTCTCCTCGCTGGTGTTCGATTATGTCCTGACAGGGCCGATCAGCGTCGTTAGCGCGGGGCAATATTTAGGGGCTTTGTTGAATGAGTTCGCCGGGTTCGCGCATCATCCGGAGATTCATGTCAACGTCAATTACTTTGCGGCCGTTTTCGGGATTGTCGTGACCGTGTATTTCTGGTGGAGCAACATCAAAGGCATTCATGAATCGAGTTCGGCGGCGTTGCGGATCATGCAGATCACAACGGTGATGGTGGTAATGCTGCTGATTTGGTGTCCACTCACGATTGTTCTGAAGGGAAGGTGGCAGCTTCCTCCTTCTCCCGTTCCGAGTCACCTCGTATTCAATGACACGTCTACCGGGTTTTTGAAGGGATCGTTCTGGCCACGATTCCGATCGTCGCGATCGTCATTGCCTTCGGGCATTCGCTGCTATCGATGAGCGGCTTCGAAACGCTCGCCCAGGTTTATCGTGAGATCGCTTCTCCGAAACTGAAGAACCTCAAGATAACGGGCAACATCGTTTGCATTTACGCGATCATCTGCACGGGCGTAATCACGATTTTCGCGGCCATGATTATTCCCGCGGATATTCGGAAGCAGTATGTCGACGATCTGATCGGCGGTCTGGCCATGAACCTGGCGGGACCGTATCGGTCCGTCTCGCGTTCCACATCTTTGTTGTCGTAGTCGGAGTCCTGATTCTTCCGGTGCCGTAAACACGTCGCTGATCGGCGCCAACGGAGTTCTGAACCGAGTGGCGGAGGATGGCGTTCTTCTCGAATGGTTCCGTAAACCTCACAAGAAATTCGGCACGACATATCGTGTCATCAACTTGATTACAATTCTGCAGATCACAACGCTGGCTCTCAGCCGGGGAGACGTGTACTTGCTGGGTGAGGCATACGCGTTCGGCGTTGTGTGGAGCTTCGCGTTGAAAGCTCTCGGCGTGCTTGTGCTGCGGTTCCAGCGACACGACCAGGAATACAAGGTTCCGTTTAATCTGCATATCGCCGGCAAAGAGATCCCAATCGGGCTCGCCGTCACGACAATGATCCTGCTGGCAACGGCGGTGGCAAACCTGTTT
>CAWJFN010000005.1:0-559455 GCA_963842195.1 uncultured Acidobacteriaceae bacterium | reverse complement strand
GCCAATCTGCTGCTGGCAACCCCGTCGCTGCGGCCAGGGATGGCAGTCCGGCTCAGCCTGGGAGCGGGACGGTTCCGCGTCGTGCGGCAGTTGCTTACCGAAAGTGTGGCACGCTCGCTTCGCTCGGCGGAGCGTTAGGGATCCTGTTTGCGTTCTGGGGTATGCGCTGGTTGACGTTTTTGCTGTCCAGAGGACAGGAGAACTTTACGCTGCACGCGGAATTGAACTGGAACGTGCTAGGCGTGACGGCGGCGCTCTCCGTGGTTTGCGGACTGTTATTTGGCCTCGCTCCAGCGATTCAGTCGACGCGCCCCGACGTCATGCCCGCACTTAAGAACGCCCGCGGTGGCGGACCGCGCCGCCGCGCGCAGCACGTTCTGGTGGTCGCCCAAATCGCCATGTCTTTTCTCCTCCTGGTGGCCGCGGGTCTGTTCGTCCGGACACTCAACCAGCTGCACTGATCGACCTCGGATACGCCCGCGATAACTTCCTTCTGTTCTCATTGAACGCGCGCGCAGTCGGGCACCGCGCCCCGGAAATCGTCACTTTTTACGAGAACCTGCGCAAGCGCCTCGAATCGATACCCGGAGCGAGGCAGCGCCACCCGTTTCGCAATCCTCCATCATCAGCGCCGCCATGGCCGGGGGATCATACAGAGGTACAATCAGACCGACGCTGCTACCGCTCCAAGGCGCAGGCGTGATGACTGCCGGACCGCACTCTCCTCACGACGATGCAGATTCCGATCCTCGCCGGGCGTGAGATCGATGAGCATGACGAAGCGGGCTCCCCGCTGGTTGCAGTCGTCAGCGAGCGGCTGGCGTGGACTTACTTTGGGAACGAGAATCCGCTGGGCTGGCGCATGACGTTCGTGGACGATAACCGCGATCTCCAAATCGTCGGCGTGTCGGGTAACGTGCGCTACGGCGATCTGGAACAGGACGACAGTCCGCTTACCGTGTTCGTAGCGGCCACTCAGTTTCCTCCGGATCAGGTGACGTACGCGCTGCGCACTGTGGGTGATCCGCTGGCCTATGTCAACACTGTGCATGAGATCGTGCGGGAGGCAGATTCACGCATACCCGTCACAAACGTGATCACACAGGCTGCGGAAATCGATCGGACGATCAGCCAGGAAATCACGTTCGCGAAACTATGCACCGGTTTCGCGCTTCTCGCTCTGCTGATCGCGTGCGTGGGGCTTACGGGACGATGTCGTACAGCGTCGCGCGGCAGACCGGCGAGATTGGAATTCGTATGGCTCTGGGCGCGCAACGCGGCGTCGTGGTTTGGATGGTTCTGCGCCGCGTTCTAATACTGGCGGCGGTGGGGATCGCGATCAGCGTGCCTGCCACGTTCAGCGCGTCCCGGCTTGTCAAATCATTTCTGTTCGAGACGCAGCCCAATGACCCGAGAATCCTGGCGCTGGCCGGTGTGGTCCTCTTGAGCGCCGCAATTCTCGCTGGCTATGCGCCGGCAAGACGAGCGTCCCGAATTGATCCGGTGACGGCTCTGCGGCAGGAGTAAGCGCACAGGGCACGGATGCGCGCCGCCACGCAACAAAGGAACTCCGCTGTTCTTTGGGCGGAGCGCTTGATACCGTGTCCGTTGTGCGCGTGCGTTTCTCAAGAGACAGGGGCCTTTGTACCACAACCAAGGATGAAAATCTTCCGCGCCCGCGTACATTGCTCATCGTTGCTACTCGCGTTAGAGGCGGAGCAATTTGAAATGTCAGGGCTTCGGTTCGGGGCCGCTTGGCTTATCGCGTTTCGCTTCCGGAGGTAGCGCCTCTTGCAAGGCGCTCAAGTACTCCCCCAAGGTAGCGTCCAATCGCTGGTACATGAAGGTCTGGAACGGCTTAAGGTCTTCGCGCATGGACGCATGTTCAAGCGCATCGAGATAGGTTTTTCGATCTTCCGGGCCGCACGGCAACGGGCGGATACCCGCCGCGAAGCAAAAGCAGGTTCATCAACAGCCGCGCTGTGCGTCCGTTGCCATCAGTAAACGGATGGATAGCGACTAACCGGAAATGCGCGTCAAAGCTGGCCGCCGCTTCCGGCTCGGCCCTGGCGAGCCATTCTCCGTAGTCCTTCATCAGGCCCGGAATTTTAACCGCGTTCGAAAACACGACAGGAGAACCGGCAATGCGGCGGGGGAGGGTACTGTAAATGCCGCCGATTTCCGGCTGGCTGCGGAACACGATGCGCCGGTGCAGCTCGCGCACGGTGCTTTCATCTATGGGCGTTGTCTTCGCCGCGAATTCGCGCATCCACAGCACGGCGTTGTAATGGTCAACTGCTTCAAGATGATCGCGCAACGGCTTCCCGCCGACGGTGATGCCGTGCTCGATAAGCTCTGCCGTCTCGCGCAAGGTCAGCGTGTTGCCTTCAATGGCGTTAGAGGTGTAGGTCAGGTCAACGTCATAGGCTTTTTGCAGGGCAAGCAACGCCTCGCGCGATACCGGGCGCATCGCGTCGAGCCGTTCTTTCTTCGCGGCGACAGAGGTCAGAAGCTCATCCATGACGTTTCAATCAATAGCACGCCAAAGCCGATTGCACAAAACCCGCGAAACGCTCACGGCTAATGGGGCGCAAAGGACCGTATATGAAACAACCCGTGCCCTCTGAGGCGCAATGTGTGAATACCGAGGAAGTAGGAAATTGTGCTACATTGACTGACCGAGGAAGGCGCAAATGAAAGGTCAGCTCCGTGCAGCGGTTCTCACTCTAGCTTTGACATTTTCCGGCTTAGCCCAAAGCAGCTCGAATGATCTCGAGTCAGAGTTGAACGGCCTGCACAGCCAGTGGTTTACCGCATTCGATAAAGGTGATGGCGCGACGATGGACCGCATGGAAGTTCCGAACCTGGTCCTGGTTAATCCTGATGGGAAAGGCACGATTTGGCACAAGTCCGGGCCTCGTGCTGGTAAGCAGACGCCGACAGGAGCGAGTCGAACGTTGACTAATGCGACTGTTCGTCAGTTCGGTGATGCTGCAATCCTTACTGGGACCGTTACGACCAGGGAGGCTGGTTCACCCGACAAAAAAGCGAGTACCACCGTGGTCTGGGTACACCAATCTGGGCGATGGCTGATCGCATCGGTGCAGTGGACTGACATAACCTCGTCGCAGAAATAAAGCACTTTGCAAGCTTGGCATTCGGCGTCAGTAGCTGGTAGCCACCTTCGCACAAACTACCCTTTTCGCCACAGCCGAATCCGGCGTAAAAGAGCCGAGTCGTCGGCTGGCATTGGGTGCACAGGCGGTTTACTTCTAGGGCGAAAAAAAACAATGCGATTACAAGCAAAAGCAGAAGGTGCTGTGGACTTAAGAGCTGCTGCATATGTCCTTGAAAGAAGTGTAGCGATCATTTGTACCCCTGAAGCCCCGCGCGAATGAACAGGCCAGCCGTTTCAAAACTTACCCTTTGGGGCGGGTTTCGGTTTAGCCATCTCGCCCGGTGTTGGCCGGAAGAACGAAATGCGATCTAAAGGCATCGAGCAATTCGTCCTCTGACTGGCACCGTCCACGACTACCATTGCAATTATCCGCTGAGCTATGTCAAGAGTGTCCATGAGATGGTGCGGAAGGCAGATTCACGCATACCCGTCACCAACGTGATCACACAGGCTGCGGAAATCGATCGGACGATCAGCCAGGAAATCACGTTCACCAAACTTTGCAACGGTTTCGCGCTTCTCGCCGGCTATGCGCCCGGCAAGGCGAGCGTCCCGAATTCATCCGGTGGCGGCTCTGCGGCGGGAGTAAGCGCAACGGGGCCTTCGTCTCGCCACGAACGATGCTGCGTAGACATTGCTGGTAGTAGAAAAAAGTTGGCCGGACGCTCGCCCCTCTTGACGGCGAATCTGTTCTCGTCTACACTCCTATCAAGAATCTATGGGAGAGCGTTCGAAGGGCGAGCTGGTTCAGGGAACGCTCGATATGCTCATACTCGCCCGGCTCAGCCGCGGCCCTATGCACGGGTTCGGCATCGCCGAATCCATCCAGCAAGTGAGCGACGATATTCTCCGCGTGGAGGAGGGATCGCTTTATCCGGCGCTGCATCGGCTCGAGGCGCAAGGCATGATCACGTCAGAGTGGAAGGCCTCTCGAAACAACCGGCAAGCGAAGTTTTACAGTCTGACACCCAGAGGGAAGAAGCAGGCGGGCGCAGAAGTAAGTAAATGGCAGCGGTTAGTTGCCGCCATCAACCGCGTTATTGAACCGGTCTGATACTGTGCACTGGCTCCATCAGCTCTGGCTCGATATCCGGCAGCGTGCTCGCTACCTGATATTTCGGCAGCGGCTGCAGCGCGAGCTCGATGACGAACTGCAGTTTCATCTCGAAATGCGCCAGCAACAGTGCCTGGGAGGCGATACGGCCGGAGACGCCGTTTCACGCGCACGCCGTGCGTTCGGCAATGTTTCGGTGGTAAAGGAGCTCAGCCAGGAGATGTGGCACTTCAACAATTTCGAAGCTTTTGTGCAAGACATTCGTTACGGCTGGCGGACGATGCTGCGCACACCCGGCATCAGTGCTGTGGCCGTTGTTTCTCTCGCGCTCGGCATCGGCGCGAACGCCGGCATTTTCGCGCTGGTCGACCGGGTCATGCTGCGCGTGCTGCCGGTGAAGGATCCGCAGCAGCTAGTGATCCTTGACAATGTCCTGCCGTACCCCGAATTTAAGGAATTCCAAGATCGACAGACTGTCTTTCAAGGCATGGCCGGAACCGCAAGCTTCAGCGGAGTTGCGGTGGGCGATTCGGACACGTCAGACGACTTCTTGAATGGGCGGCTCGTTTCGGGCACATACTTCGACACGCTAGGCGTTCACCCGATACTCGGCCGCGCCATTTCTCCGAGCGATGATGTAAGTCCCGGTGCTCATCCCGTTGTGGTCATCAGCTACGGACTCTGGCGCGAGCGCTTTCACGGCGATCTGCAAATCATCGGGCAAAGGATCCGGTTTGGAGCAGGCCAAATTTCGAGTGAATGGGGCAGCGGCGGCTTTGAGGAGGATCGGCCGGTTGCTCCTGCGAGCCGCGATTTCACCATCATCGGAGTTCTACCACCTGGTTTCGGCGGCGAGACGGTGGGCGAGCGCGCGGATTTCTTTGCGCCGTCAATGATGCAGGAACATTTCATGCCGGGCAGGCACTGGCTGACGCGAAAGACAGCGCGCTGGGTTCGGGTGATTGGGCGATTGAGGCCTGGCATTTCCCGGCAGACCGCTGAGGCTGCAATAAACGTGTTCAACCGGCAGTGGCTCATCGCTGCTGAAGGATCCGCACTCACCGAAGCCCGGCGCCGGGATCTTCAGCGGGACGTAATTCATGTGCTGGAAGGTGCCAAAGGGTTCTCCTGGGTCCGCGAGAAGTTTGCCAAGCCACTCTGGATCCTGATGGGCATGGTCGCAACCGTGCTCTTAATTGCGTGCGCAAATCTTGCCAATTTGCTTCTCGCCCGCGGAACCGCGCGGCGCCGAGAGCTCGCCACCAGGCTCGCTCTGGGAGTAGGACGGATGCGCCTAGTGCGGCAACTGATCACAGAGAGTCTCTTACTTTCGCTGATTGGCGCGATGCTCAGCATACCCGTGGGCTGGGCGATTTGCCGGGCACTGTTCGTGATGGTTTCCTCCGGGGACTCTACCGTGCACCTCGAAGTTAATCCAGATGCACGTGTCCTGCTCTTCACCGGGACAATTGCGTTCATCACTACTCTCCTGTTCGCGCTTCTGCCGGCCATCCGCTCCACGCATTTTGAAATCAGTCCTGTTTTGAAGGAAAATACTCGATCTTCCTCCGGCAGCCGTTCGCAACTGACAGGCGGCAAGGCGGTGGTGGTTATCCAAATTGCCCTTTCGGTTGTACTCCTGTTCGGAACCGGGCTGTTAACGAGAACGCTGTACAACATGAAGACGCAAGACCTGGGATACACACCGCAGCACATGCTAGTTGCGCGGCTCGATCCCATCGGCGCGGGCTATAAGGGAGACGACATCGGAAAAGTCTCGCAGCGAATCTTGGAGAAAATCCGGACGCTACCCGGCGTGACGGCGTCGTCGTATTCGGATAACGGCCTGTTCGGCGGTAGGGATTCCGGCACTGACGTCCGGGTCGCAGGTTTTCAGCCGGCCACGCGTAAAGACGCGATGGCGCGGTTCGACCAGGTGGGCCCGGGTTATTTTCACTCGCTGGGCATTCCGATCGCGCTCGGGCGTGATTTCAAGGCCACTGACAACGCAAATGCCGCGCGTGTAGCAATCATCAATGAGGCGATGGCGAAGCAGTATTTTGGCAAACGCAATCCGATCGGCCAGACTCTGTTTTACGACAGCCGGCTGAAGTTTACGCTTACGGTCGTGGGCGTTTGCAAAGATGTGCGCGATCACGTGGTTCGCGAACAGCCGCGTCGCCGGTTTTATGTTCCCTACATGCAACCCGTCGACGGGCAGATGGGCGCCGATTATGAAATTCGAACATCCGTCAGCGCTGCTGTGATGAATCGGGAGATTCGATCCGCGGTTCACGCTGTCGCGCCACGGATGCCGATCGTCTTTGTACACGAATTATCGGAACAGATCGACGACTCGATGATCAAAGAGCGCCTGGTGGCGGAGCTATCCATATTTTTCGGGATACTCGCGCTGGTGTTGGGCTGCATCGGGCTGTACGGCGTCATGTCCTATTCGATTGTCCGGCGAACGCAGGAAATCGGAATTCGAGTGGCGCTGGGCGCCGGCTCGGAGTCCGTGCTCTGGATGGTGGTGCGAGACGCGCTCATACTTGTGATGTTGGGCCTGGCGGTTGGACTACCGATGGCGCTCGGGCTGAGCCGATATCTGCAGTCGCTGCTCTTCGGTCTTACACCGATGGACGCACTTTCAATCGCGGGCGTCATTGTGACTATGACTGCGATGGCGCTGACGGCAGCGATTCTGCCGGCACGGCGTGCGCTCCGAGTGGATCCGCTAACGGCGCTGCGGTGTGAGTGACATCGCTGCTCCGTGTTTCGGCGCAGGCATCACGGTCGCGGCTGCGGTTTCAGTGCGGTTCATTGCGGAGCATCCCGAGGTGAAGGTCGAATATTTCGAGATGGTGGATCCACGAACGCTCGCACCTGTGGAGAGTGTCGAAGAACGCGTGCTCGTGGCGGGTGCGATCTGGCTGGGGCAGACGCGATTGATCGACAACCTGAGCTGGCCCTGCTAATCTCAGACAAATCTTAGATTAGAAGTCCGAGCCGTTACTGTCCGGAGGTGAGATTCAAGAGGGCTGTGCAGGACATAACTTCAGAGTTTATGTTTGCACGTCTTCCCAAATACGTTTTTGCGACGGCTCTGTTAGCGGCAACAGTCGCAACGGGTCAGGAGAATCAACCGGCCACCGCACCTACCGAGGAAACAGTTCGAAAGCTGCTCGACCGCCTGCAGGCGGACGAAGCGCGCATCAAGGAGCTGGAGAACAAGCTCGCGCCACAGACAGCGTCGAACAGCGCGGTCGCGCCGAGCGGGGACCTGCAGCGCAGACGCCTGCCGCTACGCGCCTGAAGCAGCCGCAAGCGGCGCAACCAATGCGACCGTAAGCGCGCTGCGGCTCCGGCACCCGCTGCTGCGCCCTCTATTCTCGACTCGCCGACGCCCGATTCAGCGACTGCCGACGCGAACGATCCGCACGCGCACATGATGGAATTGCCCGGCGGCGGACCGACGCTGAAGATTCGCGGCTTCCTCGATTTCAACTTCGGTTTGGGCACGGACGCCAATCCTTTGATCTTCCCCTTGGGGACGGTTCATAACACGTTCCAATCGGGTGAATTCGATCTTTTCATGTCGTCGAAGTTATCCGACAAGCTCAGCTTTGTGAGCGAACTGGTGGTTGGCGTCCGATCAGACGAACTACTGGGGACTCGATATCGAGCGTTTGCAGCTGACTTACAAGCAGAACAAATACTTCGAGATCAGCGGCGGCCGTTACCACACGGCAATCGGTTACTACAACACGGCTTTTCATCACGGCACTTGGTTCCAGACAACGACAGGGCGTCCGTTCATGTATTTCTTTGAAGACAGCGGCGGCATTCTTCCTGTGCACAGTGTCGGCGTGACCGCGTCGGGGCTGGTTCCGGGTACCGACAAGCTGGGTCTGCACTGGGT
Organism: uncultured Acidobacteriaceae bacterium; assembly: GCA_963842195.1. Taxonomy (GTDB): domain Bacteria; phylum Acidobacteriota; class Terriglobia; order Bryobacterales; family Bryobacteraceae; genus Bog-105. Next base: position 551,301 of record CAWJFN010000005.1, on the reverse strand, counting down.
GGCAGAGACGGGCAATGGAAGAAACTCCGATCCCAACGGGCAACCGGTCCAGAACTTTCTTTCAGACAAGAATCACAAAGATTTCAACTTCGCAGGATTCATCGCGCCGGAGTGGCTGCGCGGTTTCCAGGCGGGTGCGTCTTACTATCGCGATCGCATGGTGCCGGTCGGAATTCCGCATGTCGAGCAAAATATCGAAAGCGCGTACGTTGTTTACATCACTCCGACATGGGAGTTTCTAAACGAAGCGGTGGCATTGAACAACCGCATCGATGGGCAGCAGCACGTTTACCACACGCCTCTGATGTACACGCAGGTGTCGCGGAAGTTTGGCCAGTACCGGCCTTATTTCCGCTACCAGTATGTGAATTCGCCGGAAAACGATCCGGTGAATATTTACACCGGCCGATATATGGGTCCGTCGGTTGGGTTGCGTATGGACTTTACGGATTACGCGGCGCTGAAGCTCCAATACAATCGTTTGGATCAGCGTGGGGTAAGTCCTGCGAACGGACTGGACGCTCAGGTGGCGTTCACGTTCTGAGGTTTCGGGTAAGGAGCGAAGTCATGAGACAGCGAACATTTTGTTTTCTGCTGGCGGCAACGGCCCTATGCGGTATCGCAGTGCGCGTATCGGAGGCCGATTCGGCCAACAATCTGGTGCTGATCGTGAACAAGACCAGCGCTGTTCTGGGGCTCTCCACGAACGATCTGAAGACGATCTATCTGGGCGAAAAAGAGCACTGGCCTAACGGTCAGAAGGTGGTTCCAGTCGCCCTTGGGACGGGGCGGCCGGAATTGAAAGCATTCCTGAAACAGGTCTGCGGCATGTCCGAACCGGATTACAAGAAGTATTTCATCCAGGCGAACTTTACCGGCAAGACGCTGGTGCTGCCGAGGATGGCCGAATCACCGAGTGCCGTGAAGGCAATGGTGAGTTCGACGCCTGGGGCGATCGGGTTCGTTCGCGGAACGGACGTCGACGGCTCGGTGGGAGTGGTGCGCTTCAATGGCGCAGCGCCGAGTGATCCCGGGTACCAGTTGTCGGTCGGGCAGTAACAGCACTCCCGCTTTTTCGAACGCAAACCAGGCTGACGCGAGGGTCGCCGCCACCGAGTGTACCGGGACATGCGTTACGTTGTGGACCTCACAATCGTCACAAAACGAGCTTCGCGGCGCGAGGCACGTCACCACCCTTCCCACTCCTGTTGGAAATCCTTTTGATATTCCCACCGCTTCGACGGCGGGATCGACATTTCGAAGCAGTTGCGAAAGCAGCGGATCGGATTGAGCTGGCAACACCGCAAGAGGGTTGTAACGTATGTCTCGGGAACACTGAAGACGCCTGCGGTGTCAAAGATGAAAGGTATGTAGCCGTGTCCAGAGAGGACCGTTTCTCTGCAGCCTCCCCGTCCCTCAGACGCGCCTCCCATACCCTCTATCGGTGTGGCACTCAGCCGAGGCCATCAGAAATACACGCATATCGATGCGCCGGTGCTCGCTATCCACGCGGATCCGCATAGTTTCGGGCCCCTTTATCGTGACGACCCCGATAAGCTCACTGCGCTCGTCGCCGACGATAAGGCCTGGGTCTCTGCGCAGGCAGACGCCTTTCAAGCAGGCGTTCCGTCCGCCCAAGTGATCCGCATTCCCAACGCTGACCACTTCATCTTTCGATCAAACGAGGCTGAAGTGATACGTGACATGAACGCGTTTATTGCTAAGCTTCCTGGTCAGCACGCGGCTGACGTAAAGTAGTGTGAACTTGGCTTATGTTCAGACCACGCGCCGCGCAGATCGAAACCGAAGCTCTTCCACATTGAGTTCTCTTATCTCCATGTCTCGAAAGAAGACTCTATAAGTACGATCACCACCAGGCGCCGATCGGCGATCGGCGCGCAGGATTCCATCCCGCCCCACATAGAGTATTCAAGGACTAATGGGGTAATTGGGTTTAGCTTGTGGGGTAGGCGCTAGCCTGCGGCGGCCGCAGAGGCCGCCATGCGCTTCACCAGACGTAATCTTCCGGCGCCAAGGTCGGAACGAGGTCGGCTTGAAAGCCGACCTGCAGGCTGAAGCCCGCGCCACCAAGCTCAACTGCTCAAAATTTCGGCTTGACAGCTCCCCCGCCCGGTGCTAAATATTTAGCATGATGCTAAATGCTCAGCATAAGCTCAGCCGGCGGGAGCGCCAGATCATGGACGTTCTTTACCGGCGAGGGCGGGCAAGCGGTGCCGACATTCATGAGGCGCTGCCCGATCCGCCCAGCTATTCGGCGGTGCGAGCAATGCTCCGCATCCTGGAAGAAAAAGGTCACATCCGCCACGAAGAGAAGGACCTTCGCTACGTTTTTATCCCGGTAATTCCGCGCGAGAAGGCGCGGCGATCCGCCGTCCGGCATCTGCTCGACACTTTTTTCGACGGCTCACCGGAACAGGCAGTAGCGACCTTGCTGGATGTCTCGGGGGACGACCTCTCGCGTGAGGACTTCGACCGCCTGGCAGCTCTGATCGAGAGAGCGAGACAGGAGGGCCGGTAATGACTGCCGTATTCTGGAGCCTCTTCATTCGATCGGCGATTATTGTCGGCGCTGCCGAGATCCTGGCGCGCCTCTCGCGGCGATCACCTGCTGCATTCCGGCACCGGATCCTGGCGGCCGGATTCACGCTGCTGCTGATTTGGCCGGCCGTTTCTGCTATCGTTCCCGAATTTCAGCTACCGGTCTGGGGACATTCCGCTGCCGTGGACGGCGGGGTAACCGTGCGGCAGACCGCAATTCTGATAGCGCCGCACGGGGCGCCCGCCTCCACCCCGTATGCGCCATGGGTGCTGGTGGTTCTGTGGCTGGCGGGGGTTGGTGCAGCGCTGATGCCGGTGGTGATCGGATATTTCACCGTGCTACGAATCTCGCGGCGCGCTGCTCAAGTCGCGGAGGGTGCGTGGACAGAGCTGTTGGATCAGCTTTGCGCGGAGCTAGCGATCGCGCGCCGTCCCGAGCTGTTGATTGCAAAGGCATCCCTAACGCCGATGACGTTCGGACTGCGGCGCAGCCGTATCCTGCTGCCGTCCGAGTGCGTTGCGTGGAGCGAGTTCAGGCTGAAGGCGGTGCTGCTGCACGAGCTGGCGCATATTGCCCGCCGGGATCTGCAGGTGCAAATCCTGGCGACGGCGATCACCGCTGTGTGGTGGTTCCAGCCGCTGTGCTGGGTGTGCCGCGGAAGCCTGCGGCGTGAGAGCGAGCGTGCCTGCGACGCTGTCGCGGTCGCCTCCGGGCTTCGCGCGTCCGAGTATGCGGCGGAACTACTGAAGATCGCGCACAGCTTTCGAAATTCACAGCGGTGGCCGGCAGCGGCAATCGCCATGGCGCGTCCGGGCCGGCTGGAAGGCCGGCTGCACGCCATTCTGAGCATTCAACCGCAGCGCGCGATGCGCACGCCGGCGGTGATTGCTTTTTCCGTGCTGACACTTTTGGCGGTGGCGGCGTCCGCCGTGACCTTAACGCCCAAACAAGAAAGTAATTTCCGAGGAGGTTTGAACATGAAGCGCACTCTTTTATCAGGCCTGCTGGCTGCAACAGGTCTTTCTGCGGCGACTATCGGCGGATCTTTATTCGACCCGAGCGGAGCCGCTATCCCCAACGCAAAAGTTTCGGTTTACGATCCGGACAATTCGACGAGGCAGGAGACGACCACGGCTCCCGATGGAAAGTTCAGCTTCGAAGGGTTGCCGGCAGGCCAGTATATCCTGCACGTTGAAAAGGAAGGCTTCGCCTCGCTGTTCCGTGAATTCAATGTGCAGACGGAGTCGAACGTAGAGCGCGGGCTGGTTCTGAATCCGGGCGAACCCGGGATCCCGCCGGAGAAGACCGCATCCCCCGAGCCGCTGAACCCCCATCAACTGCGTGTCAGGGGAGAGGTCGAACAGGGGAATCTCACAAAAAGGGTAAACCCCGTCTATCCCGCCGCGGCCAAATCGGCACACGTGACGGGAACGGTGGAACTCGAGGTCAGCATCTCGAAGCAAGGCGTGCCGGAGGACATTCGGGTGGTCCGGTCGCCTAGCGACGATCTGACGCAGTCCGCCCTGGAGGCCGTGCGGCAATGGCGCTATCGGCCGATGCTGCTGAACGGGCAGCCGGTGGATATCGTGACCGATGTCATTGTGAACTACACGCTCTCCCAATAATTCGATTACGCGGACGGCGGCGAGCCGCACGTTGTAGCATGTGCGATATGGAAGCACACACGCCCAAGCGCTATGCGGTGGAGCGATTTATCGAAGCTCATAAGCAGCAGGCCAAGGAATGGCAAGTTCGGGTCGTCGACGAACACGACGACCCGGTAGTGCGTCTGGAGGCGACAAAGCGAACGTCGACAGAAAAAGAATCCCGCAAGCTGGAAGTTCACACGCGTCAGGTATCGCTGGCGCATGATGACATCGACGATTCAACCAAGAAGATGATCAGCCGCTGGCTGGATTCGCTGAACGCTCCGGGGCGCGAGGCGCAGGTAGGGTAACCAGAGTTCGTTCCGCCGATTAGGCGAAAGCGGGTTCCAGATTCTGCTCAACGCGCTTCTGAGAGGCGGCGGAATCATCGACCATCGTCTTCAACTCGTCCACAATCTCCTGCAGGGCTCGCGCCTGGGAGTCCATCTGGCGGCTAGCCGAGCTGCCCTGGTGAGCGCTGGCGGCGGTGCGCTGAGTTACTTTCTCCATGCGCGCCAGACCTTCCGAGATTTGCGTGATGCCCCGAGCCTGTTCCTGGCTGGCGGCGTTTACGCTCGACACCATTTCCCGAACTTTGCTGGCGCTTTCGGTGATCTCGTGAATTACGGTGACGACGTCGTTGAGCTTGGTGCTGCCTTCATTCGAGCTGGCGACCGCGGCGGCGATCATTTCACCGGTGTTGCGGGCCGCTTCGGAACAGCGCTGCGCGAGTGTCCGCACTTCGTCGGCGACGACCGCAAAGCCGAGACCGGCTTCACCTGCGCGTGCGGCTTCGACAGCCGCGTTCAAGGCAAGCAAGTTCGTCTGCGACGCAATCTGTTCAATGACAGTGATGATCTGCGCGACCTTTTTGCTCGAGGTCGTGATGTTCTGCATGCTGGAGATCATGTGCTCGAGCGTCAGGTTGGCCTGCTTCACTTGCGAATCGACCGTTGCCACGATTGCGGCCGCGGCCTGTGCGTTCTGCGCGTTTCTCTGAGTCATGGAGCTGATTTCGGCGCTAGAGGCGGAGGTCTCTTCGAGCGAGGCAGCCTGTTCGCCCGCTCCCGAAGCCAACTGTTCGCTGAGAGATGAAATCTGTTCCGACGCCTGAATCACTTCATCCGCGGTTCCCGACATCTTGAGCGACATCTTCCTGAGCGTGGAGCTTACGTCGCGAACCACCCAGACAACAAGCGCGCCCACAACCAGCGACAGAAACAGTAAACCAATGGCGATCCAGCGGCTGCGTAGCGGGAGGTCGAGCGCGCGCCCCTTTTCCTGCAGCAGGGCACGGTGCTCGAATACCAAAATTTGTCCGGCCGCGGCCTGGACCGCACTTGCTTGCGGCGCCACCTTTTCGTCAAATACTTTGAAGGCGCTTTGGTAATCCTGCTTGCTGCAGAATTGCCACATTTCGTCATCTGCGGGGAGCCAGGCAGCCACGGCAGCCACCATGCGGGCGTTGGCCGCGCGACCTTCGTCGGTGTTCGTGACCTTCTTCATCTCGGCCATGTGCGAATGCAGATTCTTGGTCTCTGCGGCGAAGTCGTCGTGAAGGGTTGCGGCTCGCGGCTGATCACCCAACGCGAGACGTAGAAGCAATCCGCGCTCCTCGCTCAGCATGTTGGCCGCGGATTCGGCGGTTGCTCCCGCAAGCTCCACACTGCGCGCCGTAACCGAAGCGGTTTGCGACAGCTCACTTCCCAGAGACTCAGTCGTATACAGTGACGAGCAGCTCAGAATCACGCTAAGTACGAGGAAGCTGGCGCTTCCCGCCATTAATTTCTTACCGATAGTCATATCAACCTAAACGAGCCAAATTCACGCGCCGAAATGCGCCCAATGGAGACGCCTGAATTCTTATCGGCGGAGACGGGCGAATGTTCACCCTCGGTGAAGTAGGTGGATATCGGAGCAGTTCCTAAGCTAAGGATTTTTCCGACCACTTTGCGCGTCGTTGCAAGATAGGGCTATGCGGCTTGCGAAGAGAATGGAGCGGATTGAGGTGGAATCTGCGTTCGACGTGCTCGTGAAGGCACGCGAGATTGAGGCAACCGGACGCAGCGTGATCCACCTGGAGATCGGCGAGCCTGATTTCGACACGCCCGCGGCGGTGATCGAAGCAGCGAAAGTTGCGCTGGATGAAGGGTGGACGCACTACGGGCCAACGCAGGGTTTGCCCGAGCTTCGTGAAACCATTGCATCGTACGTGTCGAGGACGCGTGGGATCAAGGTGGACGCACAGAATGTGTGCGTCGTGCCCGGCGGCAAGCCGATCATGTTCTTCACGATGCTGGCGCTGCTGGAACCGGGCGACGAGGTTCTGTATCCCGATCCAGGATTTCCAATCTATCGATCGATGGTGAGGTTTCTCGAGGCCACGCCGGTACCGATACCGCTGGTCGAAAGCCGGGCATTCACGCTGGATCTCGATTATTTGCGCGACCATCTGACACCGCGCACCAAGATGCTGATCCTGAACTCGCCGCAGAACCCGACCGGCGGCATCATCCCGGAGAGCGACGTTCGCGAGATCGCAGAGATGGTGCGAGACCGGGACCTGATGATCCTTGACAGACGAGATCTATTCGCGAATCTATTACTCCGACAGCGCGCCGTTCTCGATCGCGAGCATTCCAGGAATGCTGGAGAAGGCGATCATTCTGGATGGATTCTCGAAGACCTATGCCATGACCGGATGGCGGCTTGGATACGGCGTGATGCCCGGCTGGCTGGTAGAGGCGGTCAACAAGCTGATGGTGAATTCGAATTCGTGCAGCGCGAGCTTTACGCAGCGCGCCGGCATCACGGCACTGACGGCACCGCAGACCGAGGTAGATCTGATGGTGGCTGAGTTCCGGCGACGGCGCGACGCCTTTTGCAAAGCGCTGAGTGAAATTCCGGGATTTCGATGCGTGCTGCCGGAGGGTGCCTTTTATGCGTTCCCGAACGTGGAAGGAACAGGAATCCCGTCGCGGGAGTTAGCGGATCTGTTGCTGAGCGAAGCCGGCGTTTCCTGTCTGACCGGCGAAGCGTTCGGCGATTTCGGCGCCGGGCATATCCGTTTCAGCTATGCGAACTCGCTGGAGAACTTGCTGGAGGCGGTGCGCCGGATCAAGAGCGTTTCGGGCCGGTGGTCGGCGTCGGGTTAGCCTGGTTCTGGGAAAGGACTTCCCACCTCTCTGGCAAGCGAAATTCAAAATTTTAGTGTTCTGCTTTTTGGATTCTGGGTGCCGTCGCTTGCACCTCTGCCTACTGATGAAGGCGGGAGGTAGCAAGTGCAAGCCGAGGGGTATCCCCACCCTTGCAACGAAGTGGAAACGGCGCAGCCCAGCGGAGGTCTGCACAAACGAAGCGCGGAAGATTCGGAAAGCGGCTTGTACGCGCCAGAGGGCCGTGCCCTCTTAGGAAGTTAGAGGAACGCTGCGGTTAGGGCTGCGCCTGAGGATAGTAAAACGCGTGTACGCCCTTGATCTCGCCATCGACGATGTGAATCCTGTCGAAAACGTGGTCTACACCGTTCACCGTTTCCATATCGAACACAGTCGCGACATAATCTCCCTCCACGATATGCTGCTTCACCTGAATGCCTTTAACCGCGGGCATGATACTCGTTAAGAATCCAATTATCGTTTGCCGACCCGTCAACTTTGGCATTCGAGGACCCTCAAACGTGACGTCTTCGGCGAAGGGCATTTGGGACACATTCTTGGTCACAAAGCAATCCAAATAGGCCTTCACCGCTGCTATTTTCTGTTCTCGTGACATAGCCTTGCTCGCTTGTTCATAATCGCAGATATGCACGGAAAAAAACCGCCGAGTCGCGATCTGAGAACATTGCTCCGTCTGAGCCTCGGCGCCGGATAGATCATGTGTGACGGCCATGTGTTTACTTTGCGATTTTGCTGTTGCTTGGCGACACTCGGGACATTGAGAACCAATACTGGAACGCTTGAATCCAGGTTGTTCGGGCTCGTCTGCGGCGATTAAGGCGTTGGAGTCTTCTGGCGTCCCTGGAGGTCGAACATCATCTGATTTTTCAGCATTGCAATTAGCATTCGTAGGAGTCTATCAGCGAGACCGCGTAACGCCGTCGCGTGTTGATGGCCGGCAGTTCTCAAGCGGTAATAATGTTTTCTGCTCGTTTCATCGCAGCAGGAGCACATGTTCGCTTGCTGCTTCCGCAGCGCCTTTAGGCAACTTGAGCGCCGGTGTCCGAAGCGTGTTCTGCACCTCCTCCGCAGTAATCTCCAGCTTTTTTCATAAGGAAGTAGCGGACCAGCGGAGTCAGCCGCTGTTCTCGGACGAGGGTTAAGCCGGCTTCGTTGGCGACGCGAATCCATTCGTGCCGCGAGAAGAAGTGCAGAAAGCCTGGCCCGAAGGCGACGAAATTGTTCCAGTCTCGCAGGTGCTCCACCAACAGCAACTCTCCGGAATCCGCCAGCACACGCGATAGCTCGCGAAAAAACGTCACGCGACGGTTGTGCCGGCGGATTTCATGAGCGGTAAAGAGCAGGAATATAGCATCGCAATCCTTATCAGGTACCGGCAAAGCATCTAATCTTGCATTCGTTATGCGGGGCGCTTGTCGATGCGCACGCCGCGCGCGCGCAATCGAGGGCTCGGTCATCTCAAGAGGATCATAGATGTCGATGACGGTGCATTGCGTATTCGGGAACAGCTCGCTGAGCTTCTGTGTTGATTCGTCGAGGCCGGCGTGAATATTGAGCCAGCGCTGGCGGGGACACGATATCGCAGCTGGAATCCAATTCCAGCGAGTCACTCCGGCGTAGTCGTAAACATAATATGAGGCGATCAGGGAACTCACAGACCAGAATGCTGTCACGCCCGCAGCACCGATCAAGATCGATTCGACCGCTCGGGGCAAATGCCTGAGACCCAGAAGCGTGCCCGCTCCAATAAGGATGCAGAGGCTCGCGACATAATAATGCGCGTTGTACTGGAGAATACCGGCAACACCGGCATATTTCGAACGAGCAACGGTCATGGCAGCGGTTCGCGGATACCCGGTCGCCATGCATACGGAACATTCTCGAGGAAAAACGCGTTTGCAAGGACAGCCGGCACAGAGCGGAAGGGACCATGCTCAAAGAAGGCGTTTCGATGCACCTTCACAGACACCGGCCGAGGATTCCATGCTTTGCGAACTCCTTCAACTCGGATGACGGAGCGGGTTTGTTTCTCATAATCGAAAGTAAACGGTAGAGGCCCGGCAAACTTCCGCGCTTCCGTGAAGTTGGAGAAGGGTGAGTGATCGGGTAGGGCGGCGGCGTCCGTGGATACGTCCGCTTCCACCTGAAGATCAGCCAAGCCCCCGGGAGTTTGGACCTGAATCTCGTAGCGCCCGTCTGTCCGCCGCACTTCGCATCTCGAATATTCGTAGCGATAGTGAGTAAGCAGATTTCCGAAGAGTTGCATCAGCCTGCGGTTTGTGTCGCTTCTCAATATGAACAACCCGCGTAGCGTGCGTCCCATCTGTGACCGGTAGCGGGTGAAGATTCGATACCCGGATAGAAAGAAGTTCATGCCGCATCCGGGTGGCAGAAAAGCAGGCCGCAGATCACGCGTCTCGACCAAAGCAATGGCCACAAAACCAAAATCGCCAAAAGTGTCGAGGACCAAACCGGGCGGCAGGAGCGGTTGCAGTACTGCCGTCGGCAGTGCGTACGCTAACACGAGCGACGCCTGGAGATTCGCCCTTATCGGCACAGCATGCCGCCGCAACAGGTGCACCATGTCAAGTGGTTGTGAGCATGGTATCCGATTTTGGCCGACGCTATTCCCGGGCGCGATATGCGGGATCAATTTGAGCGGCGAGCGCCTGGACTTGTTTTGCTCGCGCGACGTCGCCAGTTCGGGCGAGCACGAGGCCGAGATCGTGATTCAGCTCGGCTGAAAGGGGATTGATTTCGAGACCCTTACGAAACGTAGCAAGGGCACTTGCATAATCGCCGGCAGTGAATTGAGCCATGCCCAGCTTCGGATAAGCAGACAGGAGATCCGGTTCCAATTCGAGCGCTTTTTTGTAGGCCTGAAGTTCTTCCGAGCGGCGGCCCAACGCACCCAGCGTGACACCGTATTCAAACAGCACTTCCGAATCTGCGGGGTAAAGTCGTTCCGCCAGGCTCAGTATTTCGGAAGCCCGCTGTAGGTTGCCGCTTTCGGCCAATGTCCTGCCGATGAAGGTCAGCGCGCGAAGAAAGTGGGGATAGATTTTGAGCGCTCGCTGAGCTGTTTCTATAGCACCTGTCGCATCACCGCGGCCCAACGCGAGAGCCGCCTGGCTCCTCGAGTTCAGCGGCCTGCCATTTGAAGTCGCGCGGAAGTCGCTGCAGGATTGCCGGACGTTCACCGGCGACGATGAGCGGTGTCGTCTGCCCATAATCCAGTTTCGCCGCCGCGTTCGCGAGTGCAGGGTTCAATTCGGATAGCCATTTCGGGCCGAGATATCCACCGATGGCTGCGCTGGGATCCACGGACGTTTCTCTCGCGACCGTATAAAAATCTTCTCCTTGCGCGAGCCGCAGTTCGGCTTTATGGCCGGCGGCGGGAGTCTCGGCAACGATGATTCTTAAGAATTCGCGCAGCGGAGTTACCTGCGAGCGCCGGGCTGCGGCCTCTTGCGGTGTTTCGATCGGAGCCGAACGCCGTTGCTCGGGATGCACACGAATCAAGTGATCGACGAGATGTAACGGCCCCATCTCGACTGAAGGCATGTGGCAGTCCAGGCACTTGTCTGTTGCGCTCACAGGACAAATCGCAGCGTGATGCTTGACGGTCGTGGAGTGGCAGTTCAGGCAGACTGCGATGGAACGCGACGTCTCATTGAGGGAGGCGCCATGCGGTTCGTGGCAGGTTACGCAGGTAAATGCCTTGCCGCTCTGAATAAAACATTCTGAACTGGTTATGGCGCGCACCTGATTCGCGATCAAGAGATCGTCCGGTAAGGGATCGGAGAATTTGGTCAGACCGACGTGGCATTGTGCGCAAACTCCGATGCTTGCTTCCGCCTTCAGTTTGCCGGGATTGATGATGTGGCGCGACGGGCTGGATTTTGCGAGCGACTCGACGTGCTGCGACCCCGGGCCATGGCAACTTTCGCAGCCGACGCCGCCCGAATTTGAACTGCCGGGAGCGCCGGGTTGTCCATGACAGGAGAGACATCGAGCCTCAAAAGTGGGGCTGAGGACGATTCCGAACGCGGTTTCAAAAGAGCGCGGCTTGGCGATGGCGCAGCCGGGCGAAAGCACCAGGGCTTTGCGCGTAAAGCTCCACGCATAACGATCCTGGATGAGAGCCGGCCGCTGTAGCGGGATACCGCCGAGCTGGTCAATGCGCGACAGAAATCCCAAACCATGTCTGCGGCCGCCCATCACGACTGTTACCGGGAGAGTTGTTTCCGGAAGCGGCGGAACAGACGTTGTCCACAGGAACTGTGCTCCTTCGCGGACCAGACTGTAAGATGCTACGCAGATCGGGCGGCTCGGTTACGCGAGCGGCGAAGTTAGCGGGCAGCCACTCCGTGGAGGAGCCTTGCCAGGTTTCGCCCATGGGCGTCCGGTGCTGGCTGGCCGCAATGCTCGCGTGGCATCGGGCGCAAACTTCGGAGCCGATATAATGCGGCCCTGCCGGGTTGGATTGAGCGCCGGCTGAGACGGCCGTAGCCCACAAGAGAAACAGCGCGCCAGACTGTCGCATAACCCGGCGCAAGTGGCGATTCGCGATTGGCAGGCGTAATCTAGTAAGGAGTGAACGCCGCACGCCGAATCGGAGTGACTCTTGTGCTGCTGTTCTCGCTGCTTGCGCCGGCGATGGCGTGTGCGATTCCTGGTTCGCAAATGACGGCAGCGGAACGTGCCTGCTGCAAGCGAATGAATGGCAGTTGTGGAAGCATGGGCATGCCCGCTTCACATGGCTGCTGTAAGGCCGTGCAAGACAATCGCGCCGATCTGGTTCAACCCCAGCTTGCTTCATTCCACGTTCAGGTTGCGATCATTGCAATAATTCCACATTCGTTTTCTCCGGAGCTTGCGTTTTCGCGCGCCAGCTCAAATGGCGTGGACCACTCTCCGCCGATTACCTTCCAACCGTCGGCCTCGATCCTGAGAATCTAGCAAAATCTCCGCTCGCCGCTCCCTTACGGTCGCGGTTCTGTTGAGCTGCTCTCCGCTTCCTGCGGTCCGTTGAGCTGCTTTTCGCTCTGCAGAGCTGTGCGTGAAGTGAATCGAAAAGCAGGAGATTTCTATGAAAGTAGCAGTAATTCTTGCGCTGGCTTCGGTCGCACGCGCCCAGAGTCCCACGCCGCTCTCCGAGCTCTTGGCCGAAGCCGCGCGGAACAATACAGATATTCTTGCAGCGCAACACACCTGGAAAGCCGCAACACACATTCGGCAACAGGTAACAACGCTGCCGAATCCGCAATTTACGCTGCAAGAGTTCAGCGTCGGGAGTCCCAGGCCGTTCGCCGGATTCAACACGAGTAACTTCGCGTATTTCGGAATCGGCGCTTCCCAGGAGCTGCCGTATCCAGGGAAGCTACGCCTGAAGGGAGAAGCCGCAGACCGCGCGGCCGATGTTCAGCAGGCGCAAGCAGCGGCACTGCAGTCTTCAATTTCAGATCAAATCAAGACGTTGTACCTGCGGTTGGGCTACTTGCAGCAGACGCTCACGCTGCTCGAGACCAGCCGAACCACTTTGGGGCAGGTGATCGAAAGTGAACTGACTCGGTACCGGACCGGTTCGGGAAGTCAGGCGGATGTTTTAAAAGCGCAGCTACAGCGCACAAAACTTGTTCGCGAAATCACCATGCATCACGAAGAGATGGGACAGGTGCAGGCCGATTTGAAGCGTTTGCTGCATCGATCCCAGGAGTCCCCTGAGATCGTTGCCCAAGACCTGACGGTGACGGCGCTGCGCTACAACGCCGCGGAACTACTTATTCTGGTCCGCAGCCAGAACCCGGAGGTGAAGGTAGAAGCAAGCAACATTGAAAAACAAAACGCAATGCTGCGATCTGCCCAACGCGCCGGGAAACCGGATTTCAGCGTCGGCTACATGTACCAGAGGACGGGGGCCGACTTTCCCGCTTACTACATGGTGACGTTCAATGTGATGTTTCAGCGGCGGCAGCGCGTCAGAGCGGAAATTGCCGAAGCTGCCGAATCACTGAAGAGCGCTCAGGAACAATTGGACGCTGAAGTACAGCAAAAGCTGGCGGAAGTGCAGAAGCAACATGTCGCGGCGGAAAGCACGGCCGAGGAACTCACCCAATACCGCGAGGGAATGATTCCGCAGGCCGATGCAGGATTCCACGCAGTTCTTGCCGAATACGAATCGAACAAACAGCAATTGGATGCGGTACTGCTGTCATTCAACGAAGCGCTCGAGCTGAAGCGCGGGTACGCGCAATCGCTCCTCGAACACGAAACTGCCATTGCCCGATTGGAAACCTTGACGGGGGCAACATTGCGATGAACAAATACGTCCTGCGCACTTCGCTTGTTTGGATCGCAGTCATCGCCGCACTCGCGACGGCTTTTTTCTATCGAGGTCTTGGACCGAAGCAACGAACGGCACCTTCCGCCAATGTAGAAGCCATCGCGGTAGGGCGCGCCGGACCTAGCAAGCCAAACGCGAGCTCGCCCGTTGAAACGCCTCTCGCGCCAGTTGAGCTCACGCCGGAGCGAATGCAGAGCATCGGTGTGGAGACCGGAACAGTCGAATGGAAAGAGGTCGGAAACGACATCCGCGCGCCCGGAACCGTGGATATCGATGAACGGCTGATCTCCTACGTGCAGGTTCGCTTCTCGGGATACGTGCGGAAGGTCTTCGCCAACGCAACTTATCAATACGTGAAAAAAGGCGGGCCGCTCTTCACCATCTACAGCCCCGAGCTGGTAGCGGCGCAGAATGAATACCTGCTCGCGCAGCAAAACGAGTCGTTGCTGCGGCACAGCAGCGTGGACGGAGTCGCGCCGGGTGCAGCGGCATTGACCACCGCTGCCGAAGCGCGTCTGAGGCAATGGAATATTTCCGAAGCGCAGATTGCCGCAGTTCAGGCGACGGGCAAAGCAATCTCCGACCTGGTCATCGAAGCCCCCGTTTCCGGTTACATTACAGAGCGAAACGCACTGCCGAACCTCTATGTCGAGCCGGCGACGCGCCTTTACGCGATTGCCGATCTTTCGCGCATCTGGGTGTACGCACAAGTCTTCCAGGATGACGCCGGGCGAGTAAAGCCAAACGACCGTGTGCAGATCACCGTGGACGCCTATCCCGGACGCATTTTTCGCGGACGAATCGAGAGCATTTTGCCGCACGTGGATATGGCGACCCGAACCCTGCGCGTACGGCTGGAGATCGCGAATCCGGATGTGAAGCTCAAGCCCGGAATGTTTGTAAATGCCGATTTCAAAACGAATACGGGGCGGCATCTGGTGGTGCCGGCATCCGCGATTCTGCAGTCGGGCGCACGGCAGCTCGCGTTTGTGGATGAGGGCGGGGGACGCTTAACGCCGAAAGACATTGTCCTCGGGCCATCTGTTGGCGATGAGGTGATTGTTCTTCAAGGCCTCAGCGCCGGCCAGCGCATCGTCACGTCGGCCAACTTTCTGATCGATTCGGAGAGCCAGCTTCAGTCAGCCGCCGGATCTTATGCGCCTCCGCCGCCGGGCGCAAGCTCCGCGGCGACGCAGCCGTCACAAAGCACCCAGATGAAAATCGAATTCACCACGGATCCCAATCCGCCGCACAAAGGGAACAACGCCTTTCGCACAAAACTCACCGGGAGTGGTGAGAAGCCCATCGACGGAGTCGATGTTTCCGCACGGTTCTTCATGCCCGCGATGCCAGCCATGGGCATGGCGGAGATGACAACCACAGCGAAGCTGAGCAGTCAAGGCAATGGCATGTATCAGGGCACTGGTGTTCTTCAGTCCGGTGGGCTATGGCAGGTGACGATCACAGTTCAGAGGGACGGACAGACGCTGGCGACCAAACAGCTCCGCATGAACGTAACGGGAGGCATGTGAGATGCTCGCGTTAGTCATACAAGCCTGCGCTCGCAACCGCTTTCTGGTGTTCACCGGCGTTCTCCTGCTGATGGTTGCAGGAATCTGGTCGCTGAATCACATGCCGCTGGACGCCTTGCCCGATATCTCGGACGTACAGGTCATCGTGCATACCGCGTGGACCGGTGAGCCTACCCGATGTCATCGAAGATCAGGTCACGTATCCGATTGTCAGCAGACTTCTTGCAGCGCCCCACGTAAAAGCGGTTCGGGCTCAGACCATGTTCGGGGATTCGTATGTGTATGTAATTTTCGATGACCGTACGGATCTCTACTGGGCGCGCTCACGCGTTGTCGAATATCTGCAGCAGATCAGTGGACGCTTGCCGCAGAACGTTCATCCTTCGATCGGACCCGATGCGACCGGCGCCGGATGGGTATACGAATACGCGCTGGTCGATCGCAGTCACCAACACAGCCTCGCCGATCTGCGGAGTTTGCAGGATTGGCATTTGCGCTATGCGCTCGAGACGGTTCCGGGTGTGGCGGAAGTCGCGAGCATCGGTGGATTTGTGCGCCAATACCAGATCCAGCTCGATCCCAACAAGCTACTTGCCTACAACGTCTCGCTCTCCACCGTTATCGATCGCGTAAAGGCAAGTACCGGCGAAGTGGGCGGGCGTGTTCTCGATCTAAGCGGCGCTCAATACATGATCCGGGGACTCGGTTACCTGCATTCGCTGAACGATCTCGCGAGTGTGCCCGTTGGCAGCCACAATGGCACGCCCGTCCTTTTGAGCAATCTCGGGTTCGTCAATTTTGGTCCGGACATCCGCGAAGGCGCCGCGGAGTGGAATGGCGAAGGGGAGACGGTCGGCGGGATTGTCGTCATGCGCCAGGGTCAGAATGCGCTAAACGTGATCGAGGGAGTGAAGCGGAAGCTGCGGCAGCTTGCACCTTCCTTACCAGCCGGAATCGAGATTATGCCCGCTTATGATCGTTCGGGTCTGATCCGCGATTCGATTGCCACGCTGCAACGGGATCTGCTTGAAGAAGCCGTCATCGTCAGTCTCGTGGTGATCGTCTTTCTACTACATTTCCGTTCCGCGCTGATCGCTATTTTGACGCTGCCCATTGCCGTCCTGATCTCGTTCAGCGCGATGCATCTACTGGGCGTCAGCTCAAACATCATGTCTTTAGGCGGCCTGGCGCTTGCCATTGGAGTACTGGTGGATGCTGCCATCGTAATGGTCGAAAACGGATTTCGGCGCCTGTCGGAGCATCAGGAGCAGCATCCTGGTCCCGTGCCGAACGATGTTCGCTTTGGGTTACTAATTGATGCCGCGAAGCAGGTAGGCCCGGCGTTGTTCTTTTCGCTTCTGATCATTGTGGTTTCATTTCTGCCCGTGTTTCTCCTGGAAGCACAAGAGGGGCGTATGTTCCGGCCATTGGCGTGGACCAAAACTCTGGCCGTAGGCTCGTCTTCCATCCTGGCCATAACGTTGGTCCCCGTTCTGATGATCCTGCTGATTCGCGGCCGTCTGCGTCCGGAGCGAGCCAATCCGGTTTCGCGGTTTACACAGGCGCTCTACCTGCCGCTGCTGCGCTTCTGCTTGCGGCATCGTGTCCTCGCGATCGCGGTGAATCTGGCGTTCCTGGTCCTGGCGCTTCCGCTCGCCCTGCGGCTCGGCAGTCAATTCATGCCGCCGCTATTCGAGGGCTCCGCTCTCTACATGCCGACCGCTTTGCCCGGAATCGCCATCGAGCAGGCTACAGCCCTCCTCGGGGAGCAGGATCGTATTCTTCGCACTTTCCCCGAGGTTCAAAGTGTCTTCGGTTCCGTCGGCCGTTCTGATAGCGCAACGGATAACGCGCCGCTCGATATGTACGACACGACGGTGATGCTTAAGTCTCGTGAGCTCTGGCCGACCGGCATGACGTACGACAAGCTGACCCAGGAAATGGATGCGAAGCTCCACTTTCCGGGCCTCTCCAACACCTGGACGATGCCGGTCGAGAACCGCCTCGATATGGAGCTGACCGGCATCAAGACGCCGCTCGGAATCAAAGTGCAAGGTCCAGACGTGGCCGGCATCGAACGGGCAGCGGCGGAAATCCAAGCGGTGCTTTCGGGTCTGCCCCAGATCAGATCGATGTTTGCAGAGCGCGTTGCTCAAGGTCTGTATATCAACGTGCAACCGGATCGGATGGAGGCGGCGCGTTACGGATTGACTATCGAAGACCTTCAGCGAGCTGTTTCTTCGGGCATTGGAGGGCAGAATATTGCTGAGAATATCGAAGGGCGTGAACGATACCCGATCAATGTGCGATATCAGCGGCACTTTCGCGATGCTGTCCAACGCATGCTGGGCACCCTGATCGCGACGCCTTCGGGAGCGCAGATTCCGCTCGGACAAGTAGCGCGCGTCAACTTTTCGCGAGGCCCGTCCATGATCCGCGATGAAGACGGAGCACTGACCGGATACCTCTATATCGATCTGAAAAACACAAATTATGGTGGATTCGTTTCTCAGGCCACGCAACAGCTTGATGCGAAGCTCCACTTACCGGCAGGATATACATTTGAATGGTCGGGCGAATATGAATTCGAGCTCCGGGCCAAGCAGCGCTTGAAACTGATCCTGCCGGTGGTCTTTTTCGTCATTTTTCTTCTGCTTTACATGGTCTTCCATTCCGTAGCAGAGGCTCTGGTGTTGATCTTCCCCACCATTTATGCGCTCACGGGTGGCCTCCTGTTGCAATATCTTCTGGGCTACAACTTCAGCGTGGCGGTTTGGGTGGGTTACATTGCGCTCTTTGGCATTGCGGTCGAGACCGGAGTAGTCATGGTGGTGTACCTGCACGAAGCGCTGGATCGACATAGGCAAGCCGGCCATTCTTTGACAAAGGCCGATCTCGAAGCTGCGGTGATTGAAGGCGCAGTGCAACGGCTTCGTCCCAAACTGATGACGGTTACGGCGGTGCTCGCCAGCCTCGTGCCTATTCTCTGGGAGTCAGGTATCGGTTCCGATGTGATGAAGCCAATCGCAGCTCCGATAGTAGGCGGGATGATCACCTCAACTATTCACGTGCTGATTTTGGTCCCGATATTCTTCCTAATGATGAAGGAGCGCCTCGTTTCAGAATCCAAAGCGAGTGCCGGGGATAGTCCGGCGCTACAGCGCGCCGAATAGCCGTCCTAAGTACGCTTGGTTGCTGTATTCCGCAAACCGGCTCATCGCGCGCATTTCGCACTACCCGACGCGAACTGCTCGGTTTCTTAGCAGTTGCCTCGTCAGTCGTTCGAACATACACTAGAACACCACAAGGACAATGGGCAATTTACGCAAATTCGCACTTCCCGCTTTGGCCGTACTCGCGCTCTGCGCGGTGGCGCAGGCGCCGGATAATGATCTCGCGGCGGGCTTCAAAACTCCGCCGGACTCCGCTAAGCCTCGCGCCTGGTGGCATTGGATGAACGGCAACGTCACCAAAGAAGGGATCACCGCGGACCTCGAATGGATGAAGCGCGTGGGAATCGCCGGCATGCAGATGTTCGATGGCGATATGGGCGTGCCTCAATTTACGGAAAAGCGCCTGGTCTGGATGACACCGGACTGGAAAGACGCGTTTCGTCATGCCGGGTCGGAAGCCGATCGTCTCGGGCTCGAGATGTCGATGGCTGCCTCCGGCGGCTGGAGCGAAACGGCAGGTCCATGGGTCAAGCCGGAACAGGCGATGAAGAAGGTCGTTTGGAGTGAGCTGGAAGTGCAAGGTCCGAAGAAGTTTACCGGAACGCTGCCGCATCCCCCGACCAACAACGGACGCTTCCAGAACATTCCTCCTCCGCCCGAATTCGCAGTTCCGGAGATTAAAGATTTGCCGGGAGCAAAGCCAAAACCTCAGGCGCAGCCTTCGCCTGCCGACCCGACGTTCTATGCCGATACTGCGGTGATCGCCTATCGCGTTCCGGATCAGGAAATGCGCATGGCGGACGCGCATCCGAAGGTCACAGCCAGCGCGAGCAATTTCGACACCGCGGCAATTACCGACGGAAATGTGGCGAACAGCGTCTCGCTTCCAGTGCCTGAGAACGGTCAGCCGGCCTGGATTCAATTTGAGTTCGACCACCCATATCGAGTGCAGGCATTTACCATCGCCGCCGGCACCTCGTCCACATTCGGAGGCGCCTCGATTCCTGACGGCGAAGTTCAGTTCAGTGACGACGCATCGAACTGGCGGACGCTGGTGACTCTCCCTGGGCCGGGCCATACCACTGCCGGTTTCCCCGTTCGCACCTATTCCGTTGCGCCGACGTCCGCAAAGTATTTCCGCTTGATCTTCGGGCCTCCGAGGGCGGACGCTTTGATGGCCCTATTCGGCGCCAAGCCGCCGCGCGAATTCAAAATCGCGGAGATCCAGTTTGACTCCGGCCCACGCGTGAACCACTGGCAAGAGAAAGCGGCATTCGGCAACATGATGGAATTCGAGTCAGCCGCGACGCCGAATGTGCCCCGCAGCGAGGTCATCGCGCGCGACAGCGTCATCGATCTTACCTCGAAGATGAGCGCGGATGGCTCGCTCGATTGGGATGTGCCAAGCGGCAAATGGACGATTCTGCGTCTGGGTTACTCACTGACCGGCGAAAAGAATCATCCCGCCACGCCTGAGGCCACAGGCTATGAGGTCGACAAACTCAGCCGGAAAGATGTCGACGCCTACGTGCAAACCTACGTCAATATGATCTCGGGTGCCATGGGTGCGAACTTTGGCAAGAGCTTTCGCTACTTTCTGATGGACAGTTGGGAAGCAAACCTCGAAAACTGGACCGAGGAGATGGTGCCTGAGTTTAAACAGCGCCGCGGGTATGATCCTACTCCTTACCTGCCCGTGTTGACCGGCCGCATCGTTGGGAGCGCCGATATCAGCGACCGTTTTCTATGGGATTTCCGCCGCACCATCGCGGATCTCCTGGCCGAGAATCATTACGGGCTGGCGACGAAATACTTCAACAGCCGCGGCGTTGGACTATATGCCGAAGCTATGGGCGCGGACCTTCCCACAACCGGCGATGGCCTTCTCAACAAAGGGCAGGTCGATATTCCGATGGCCGAGTTCTGGGTGCCGCTGCCAGGCCAGAAGGACACGCCCGAGCACGCGACCGACGTCCGCGAAGCCTCCTCGGCGGCGCACATCTACGGTAAACCCATTGTCGCGACCGAGTCGTTCACTTCCATGCCCTTCATTCCGGGCTGGGGACAATCGCCAGCTTACCTGAAGCCTATCGCCGATCAACACCTTGCGATGGGTGTAAACCGCATTGTCTTTCATACCTCGGATCATCAGCCGTTTGTCGATGACGCGCATAAGCCGGGCATCACGCTGTGGATGTTCGGCCAGCACTACACGCGTAACATCACGTGGGCCGAACAAGCAGTGGCGTGGAATACTTACCTTGCTCGCTGCTCGTACATGCTGCAACAAGGGCAGTATGTTGCAGATGCCATTTATTTCTACGGCGAAGGTGCTCCAGTTACTGTTCCTTTCTGGAAAGAAGTTAGACCCGCTCCTCCGACGACTTACGGGTACGACTATGTGAATGCAGATGTGCTGCTAAACCGCATGTCGGTGCAAAATGGACGAATCGTCCTTCCCAGCGGTATGACTTACGGGGTGCTTGTCATTCCGGAAGATATCGACCAATTAACTGTTCCTGTAGCGCGCAAGATCCGTGACCTGGTGGCGGCGGGCGCCATCGTCATCGCTCCGCGGCCGACTAAGTCTCCAAGTCTTACCAATTTTCCGGATTCCGACCAGGACATCCGTTTGATCGGTAACGAGGTGTGGGGCGCGATTGACGGTAAGAGTGTTCGGGAGCACAATTTAGGAAAAGGGAAGGTTTACTCGAGCGTCTCGGTCGAATCGGCCTTGGACGCCGCGAAGACTGCACCGGATTTCGAATATAACCGGCCCCACTTTGATACAGAGTTGGTCTGGATACATCGCAAGGCGGGCGACACCGATATCTATTTCGTCGCGAATCAGAAGGAGCGCGCCGAAGATGTCGAGACGCGATTCCGCGTAGCGGGAAAAGAAGCCGAACTTTGGCATCCCGATACGGGCTCGATTGAACCCGCCGAGTATCGGATTGAGAATGGGCGCACCATCGTGCCCTTGCATCTCGATCCGGACGGCTCGGTGTTTGTTGTATTCCGCCGCGCGACGACAGAACTCACGCGCACCTTGCCTCACCCGGTGACGACGCAGCTTTCGACGCTGGATAGTTCCTGGCAGGTAGCATTCCAGCCAAACCGCGGCGCTCCGCCTCAGATCACGCTGGAGAAACTCGCTTCGTGGACCACTTTTGCGCAAGAAGGAGTCAAGTATTTCTCCGGAACCGCGACTTATACGAAGGACATCAAGGCACCGAAGGATTGGTTCCGGCCCGGGGCGAAGCTTGTTGTGGACCTCGGAACGGTTAAAGAAATCGCGGAACTCTCGGTCAACGGAAAGTCTGCCGGCGGCATCCTTTGGAAACCACCGTTCCGAGCGGATGTGACGGCACTGCTGAAGCCGGGCGTGAATCATCTCGAAGTCAAGATTACGAACCTGTGGCCGAATCGCATCATTGGCGATCAGCAACCGAATGCCACACAGAAATATAGTTGGACCGATTACCGGCCGTACACCAAAGATTCGCCGCTTCTGGAATCGGGACTCATTGGGCCGGTAACGATCTCGTCGCTTCAGTAACGGGCTTCCATGGCGTCGCTCCCGTACAGTTTCCGGCCCTATCCACCCCTCTAAAGCTGCCGCTCCTCGATTTATTGCGGGATAATAAAAGCATTCGGGATTCGGTCCGTGCCCTTCGTTTCCGCGCGGTCGTGTTTCTAAAATAGGCGCGCACCACGCCCAGCAAAACGGGCTGTGCGCTTAAACGCCGAAGAAGGTGTCTTCAATGTTTCAGCGAGCGTTGTTAAGCTCACTTCTCCTCTCGTGTACCCTACTGGCCTCATCGCCGGACGCCGAACCAGGGAACGCGATCATCCCGCCCAAAGCCGGGCCGGTCGAGATCTTCCCTGAAAGCTCGATCAAACCGGGCATGCAGGCGATCGCGTGGACTGTCTTTGCCGGCACTAAGCCCGAACCGGTGCCCATCGAAATTATTGGTGTTTGGCAGAACGCGTGGGGTCCCCGCCAGGACATTATTGTGGCCAAGATGGCGGGCAAGGCGCAGCGCACGAACGTTGCCGGCGGTATGAGCGGCAGCCCCGTCTACATAGACGGCAAGCTGGTCGGCGCGGTCTCTTTGCGCTTGAGCGTGTTTTCACCGGATTCCATCTGCGGCATTACTCCGATTCAGCTGATGCTCGAGGTGAAGGATTACGACAAGACCCGGCCCGTCGACAGCCGTACGCCGGATAAAGTTCAGGTCGCAAGCGCATCCCTGCCCATGCCCAACTCGATGCTGGCGCGTGTCATGGCTGCGTCGTCTACGCCCGTTACCGAGGCTCCCATGATGACGCCAATTGCGACGCCGATCACTATGTCGGGTTTCAGTGACGACTCAGTAAAAGAATTTGGCCCCATTTTCAGCCAACTCGGCCTCACAGTTACGCAGGGCGGCGCCGGTGGAGCGCTTGATTCCTCGAAACCTGCAAAGGATTGGGCGACATCTCTGCAACCTGGCGACAGCGTCGCGGCGGTTCTGGTGTCCGGCGACATGACCATGACCGGCGCCGGCACTGTTACCTACAACGACGGCAAGCGCGTTCTTGCCTTCGGTCATCCCATGTTCAATCTCGGACCCGTGGATATGCCGATGGCCAAGGAAGACATCATCACGACGCTCGCGTCGTCTTACCAACCGACGAAAATGGGGAACGCCTCCGAAGTTGTCGGCGCGCTGCGGCAAGATCGTCATAGCGCTATCGAAGGCGAACTCGGCGCCACGGCCGACATGATTCCCGTAACCATGCGCGTCCGCTCGTACAACGCCGACAACACGGTGCGCAAAGCTCACGATTTTCACTTCAACGTGTTTGTCGATCAGAAGTGGACGCCTTATTTAATGATGGCGACGCTGTTCAACTCCATCTCGCAGCTGAATGATTTTTCCGAAGAAGCCACTTACCGGCTGCATGGAGAACTGAAGGTCGAGGGCCAGCATCGCATTGAATTGACGACCATGCAGGCTCCGGCTGAGGCTCCCGTGCCCACGCCGATGCTGCTTGCGGGTTGGTGGGGGGACAAATTTAACCGTCTTTTCCTGAACTCTTCCAAGTTGCCGAAACTCGATGCTGTGAATGTAGATCTTGATCTGCTGCCCGATCGCCGCATCGCGCAAATCGAATCCGCTTGGATCGCCGATAACAAAGTAATGCCGGGAACCGAGGTGCCGGTGAAGGTTTTCCTGCGCCCGTATCGTGGAGAGCGCATTGAGAAGACCGTCGCAGTAAAGATTCCGGCCGGTCTCGCGCGCGGCGAGCATCAGATCCTCTTCAGCGATGCCGACACACTCAGCCGTTTCCAAAATATTGCCAGCTCACTCAACCGCATCGAAGATATTCCGCAGACCGTAGCCATGCTGAATGAGGAGCGGAGTAACAATTGCCTCTACGTTTCGCTGCTCGAATCTCAGCCCACCGTTTATTCGGACGAGAAAGTTCTTCCGAGCCTTCCGGCTTCCGTCCTTAACGTCATGCAGAGCGGCCGCGCCACCAATCACGAATTCGTCAGCTCGCCGGAAAGCGCGCACGAACAGACGTCCGTTCCGCTTGACACCGTGGTCACCGGCAGTTACTCGCTCAAGATATTCGTAAACTAAAGGTTCCCTTCGTCTCATGAACATAACCTCGGCCCTGCGCCGCATCGCCGCAACCTTGCTCGTTGTGGCCGCTCCGAGCCTCTGCCGCGCGGTCGACACGCACATCTGGGAACAGAACGATCAGGGTGATTTCGCTCGCGGCACTCCCAAACATTTGTCAATTCGCAGCGATGGCCACATCACGCTGGCTCCTGCTTTCAAAGAGCTCGACAGTACGACAGTGCCTTACCTCTGGGCCCTGGCCCAAGATTCCAAAGGCACGATTTTCTACGCCGGCGGGGCGCCAACCGGCGCCAGCGCTAAAGTGTTTTCCCTCGTGCCCGGCGAGAAGCCGAAAGTAGTTGCGGAATTGAGCGGCCTCGAGATTCATGCGCTCGCTGTCGATTCGAGCGACCGCATCTACGCGGCTGTGCAGCCCGATGCCAAGGTCTACCGAATCTCCAATGGTGGAAAACCGGAGCTGTTCTTTGACCCCAAATGCAAATACATCTGGGCCATGACGTTCGACCATGCAGGCAATCTGTTCGTAGCCACGGGCGATTCCGGCGTCGTTTACAAAGTTGCGCCCGACGGGAAAGGTACCGATTTCGTACGTACGGAAGAGACACATGCGCGCTCCATGATCGTCGATTCCGCGGGAAATCTGATCATCGGCACCGAACCTAGCGGGTTGGTGCTGCGCGTCACACCCTCGGGCGAAAGCTTTGTGCTCTACCAGACCCACAAGCGTGAAGTTACTGCGGTCGCCGAACACGACGGGCAGATTTACGCTGCCGCAGTCGGCAGCAAGCCGGCGACTGTAAGCGGCCCTGCTCCTGTTCTTCCCGCCGCTCCCTCACCGGTTTCGCCGACGGGTGTAGCACACGTCGTTACCGCGCCTCCCGCGCAGGGGCCGTCCGTCGGTTCGTTGGCTGCCGCCGTTACCGGCGGATCCGATCTGTATCGCGTGTCAAAAGACGGCTTCGCCGAGCGCCTCTGGGAGTCTCCGTCCGATATTGTCTACGCGATTGCATTTGATGCGGCTGGGCGGCCTCTGCTCGGCACCGGCAATAAGGGCATCATTTATCGCGTCGACTCGGACCAGTTATCAAGCCAGTTGCTGAACACTCCCCCAACGCAGGTGACCGCCTTCCTGCAGGGCCGCACTGGCGCGATTTACGCAGTCACCGGCAATGTCGGCAATCTGTACTCGATCGGCCCCGGCATTGAAAACAGCGGCAGTCTGGAAAGCGATGTACTCGACGCGGGAGAGTTCGCGCGCTGGGGCAAGGCTCACCTGACGGACAACTTGCGTGGGGGCACCATCACTCTGGAGGCCCGCAGCGGAAATCTCAATAATCCCGAGCATGACTGGAGTTCCTGGACGCCCGTGCCGATCTCCGATCTTGGCGGGCAGATTCAATCGCCTCCGGCGCGGTTCCTGCAGTACCGCGTGACTCTGAGCTGCTCCGGCTCCGGCGACTCGCCGGAATTGAGCGTAGTCGATATCCCATACCTGCCGAAGAACGTTGCTCCCAAGGTGCGCCAAATTGAAATTGCACCCTTCAACTATCGTGAAGCTGCCACCAATTCATCGCTCGAGCGTTCCGTTCAGGCTTCGGGTTCACCCTCCAGCATCAGTCTGCCTGCCGTCGGGCAGCATCGCGGTCTATCGGCGTCCGCATCTCTGGAAAGTACTGGCGCCGCCACACTGCAATACAGCAAAGGCTATGTCACCGTGCGCTGGAACGCCACCGACGCCAACAACGATCCGCTGCTATTCACAGTTGAGATCCGCGGCCGTAAGGATTCGATCTGGCGTACCCTCAAAACAAAGCTCCAGGATCGCTATTATGCGTTCGACAGCACAGCCTTTCCCGACGGCGAATACGTAATTCGCGTCACTGCGTCGGACGCGCCCGCCAATACGCCCGATACCGCGCTCGCCTCATCGCTCGAAAGCGATCCCTTCACCATCGACAACACGCCTCCCGAAATCCTGGACGTGAAGACATCCGGCTCCGCCACCGGCCGGCGCAGTTTGAGTTTCACCGCGAAAGATGCTCTGACCTGGATCGATAAGGTGGAGTATTCCGTGAATGGCGGCGATTGGACTGTGCTTGATCCCTTGAACCAGGTCACAGACTCTCAGATGCTGAATTATGAGCTGAACACCGAACCTGGCCAACTGGTCGCAATCCGTGTCTTCGATGAAAACGACAATGTTGTCGTCAAACAGATCGCCGTGCCATAATTCCACGAGGACGAGCAAAACGGGCAGCCAAACGCCCTTTGCGCCTATACCATGCAGCCGCGCCGTGCCCTAACATTTTCGACCCTGCTACTCTGTTTTGCGATCGCATTTTCCGCCCTGGCTTATCCGCTTTATGTGATCCAGCCATTCCGGTATCAAAGCCCGCGCGAGCTGTCGGTGGCGCTCGCAATCGTGCGCTACCGCCCGCCAATCGAAATCCTTTTCTGCCTCTCGGCTTTGGTAATCCTGGCCTTTTCGTGGCGCACGCTACGAACAGTTTGGCCGCGCGTCGCGGCAGCGCTCTGCGCGCTCCTGGTGCTTGCTTGCGCCATCCTGTCGCGCATCAATATTTACGAGCTGATGTTTC
This sequence comes from uncultured Acidobacteriaceae bacterium, assembly GCA_963842195.1. Lineage (GTDB taxonomy): Bacteria > Acidobacteriota > Terriglobia > Bryobacterales > Bryobacteraceae > Bog-105. The sequence goes on along the minus strand of CAWJFN010000005.1, from coordinate 524,635 downwards.
ACCCGCTCGGGCCGCCATCGTTCGCCGCCGCTTCCGAATCGAAGCTGAACGACGCCGAGCAAGTGATTGCCGTCAAGCTGGGCCCCTACGCCCGCGCCTATCCGATCCGCAGCATGTCGTACCATCACGTCGTCAACGATGTGCTGAACGGCGTTCCTATCGTTGCCACCTATTGAACGCTCTGTCACACCGGTCTGGTGTTCCAAAGAACAATCGAGGGCGTCGCGCTCACCTTCCATCTGGCTGGAATCAATAACCAGAACTTTCTCATGCGCGATGAGCAGACGGGAACGTATTGGCAGCAGATCACCGGCCTCGCCGTTTCAGGACCTCTTGCCGGGCATCGGCTGCCGCTTGTCTCAGCGGACGAACTGAGCTTTGCGCTCTGGAAGTCGGAAGAACCTCACGGAACCGTTCTGAAAGACGTTCCCAGATACGCCTCTGATTATGCTTCCAGGGACTGGGACGCCCAGATGGCGAAGGTGCCGGTGGTCGTCAGCTATGCTCAGGCGGGACTCAAACCGCGCGATCTCATGCTGGGCATGCATTGGGACGGCGAAAGCCGCGCCTTCCCGTACGATCGCGCACTCAGGGAAAAGCTGATCGAAGACCACCTCGGCGCGGAGCCGGTGATGGTTGTTGTGGGCCCGGACAATCGTTCCGTGCGCGCGTTTCGGCAACATCTTCCGGGAGTCTCCGGCACGCCGCAGTTTTACCGTCTTCCCTCGACCCACCCGAATGACCCGCTGCTGATGGATGCCGCGACCGGCAGCCGCTGGAATTTCCAAGGCTGCGCGATAGAGGGCAAGCTGAAGGGCGCTTGTCTTGAACACATCGACGTCATCAAAGATTACTGGTTCGACTGGCGCAATTACAATCCGAAGACTACGGTATACGGCGTAAAGCAAACGATTCGCTAATGCGCGCCGCCCAACGCTCGGCTGATGGCCTTCACATTGTTTTGCGCATCCGTCTGCACCGGACTTTTCATCGCGGCCGACTGCTGAGAATACTTCAGCGCTTCCCGAATCAGCGCCATATTCTTGGCCGTTTTCCCCATCTGAAAATCTGCCACCCCAAGCTGAAACAAAACCATCGGCAGCACACGATTATCCGCCTTTACCAGCGGAAGGGCATTCCGCAGGGCCTTATCCGCATCGGAATAGCGGTTCGTGCCGTTATAGCCGACGCCCTGCATCCAGTAGGCGATCCCTGTCATCGTCTGCTTCTTCTTTTGCCAGTCGCCATCGTCAACTCCCTCCGGCTTCGCTTTCGTCTGCATAAGTTCGACCAGTTTCGACGAGTAAGTTAGATCCTTCTGATAGTCTTTCTGCTGCATCGCCGTTTGCGCTGCCACCGCCAGCACGTCTTCATTCGATGGGTCGCGTTCGGCTTCTCGCTGCGCCGCGGCAGCGGCCTTGTCATTCCCCCCGGATTGCTGTAAGGCATTCAGATATCGGCCGTAGGCTTTGCTCAAGTACGGGCTCTGCGGGTTACGCTGTTCCAGCGACTCAGTCAGCTCAATGATTTTCGCGGGATCGTTGGTTTTGAGCGATGTGGCGTAATCCGAGTACTCAGTGTAGGTGTCCACCTGCTTCGCGTAATCGACGCGCGCCGCATCCTTTGCGCCGGCAACCTCCTTTCGCGCGGCACGCGACGTCGCGTCGGCCCATTTCGTAACCGCGTCGGGATCGTTTTTCCCCTCGGCTGCTTTTAAGTTGTTATAGGCGACCTCGGTAACATCGGGGTCACGGGCGAGAGACTTCTCGCCGGCGTCCAATGCCTTATCAAAGTCCTTGGCCTGCAGGTATCCGGCTTGCAACTGAGCCCACGCCCAGCCCACCATATGGCTATCCGGATACTGCTGCACGAACTGCTCCAGCAGCTTAGCCTTCTCCGCTGGATCCGCTGTCTTCTGAATTGCGGACAGTGCCGCTCCGTCAGGAGTTGTGGGATCGAAGGTCTGGCCCACGCTCGACCTACAACACAGCGTCAAAACCGCTGCCGCGATCACAATAACTTTCATAGGCCCTCCGCTAGCGCCGAACTCTATCACATTCAGCAGCGGCTGTTAGCCTGAGAGCGTGCGGCGCACCGCTCTCTTCAAATTAGTCGTGCCGCTTGCGTTTGCATGCGGCCTCCACGGCGCTACGGTTCTCGTACTTCCATTCAACAACGACTCCCAGTACTCGGATTTGAACTGGGTCGGCGCGAGCGTAGCGGACACGCTGATGAATGAGTTCGCGGGTGCGAACGAGATCGTCTTCAATCGCGCGGAACGCGCCGAGGGAATGCGGCGCCTATCGCTGCGTCCGGGCGCGAACTTCACTAAGGCGACGCTCATCCGCCTTGGTCAAACGCTCGACGCCGATTACGTCTGTTACGGCGGCTTTGATCTGACCTTGCCCTCTCCGGGAGCGCCACTCAAGGATAGTTCCATCCGCATCACGGCACAGTTTATCGATCTGCGAAAAATGCACGATGGGCCTGAGTTGTCCGAAGCCGGAAAATTGACGGAACTGTCGCGCTTTGAGGAACACCTGGCGTATCAATCCATCAAGTATCTCCGGCCAAACGAGAATATAGAAGTCGATCGGTTCCTTTCTCCTCAAAAACTGGTGCGCCTGGAGGCCGAGGAGAGCTACGTACGCGGTCTCCTCTCCTCTAACCGGGAGCAGAAGCAGAAATGGTTCCTGCAGGCAACGGCAGTGGACAGCAAATTCGCCGAGCCGGCGTTCGAGCTTGGGAAACTGGCGCTGGAACAGAAGCAGTACGCGCAGGCACTCGAATGGCTGCGGCGAATCCCGCCAAGCGATCCGAACTACATCGAAGCCAAATTCAAGATCGGCTTGGCGGCATATGGCGCTGGCGACTACAATTCCTCCGCCGCCAACTTCCGCGATGTTGTAAAGGCGTATCCTCTTAGCGAGGTATACAACGACCTGGGCGCAGCGGAAGATCAACTCAATCAGCCGGGCGCAAAGGACGATTTCCGCCATGCGCTTGAATCCGACCCGCACAACACAACATACTTGTTCAACCTGGCGTTGACACTTTATAAGACTGCTAGCTATGACGACGCGGCAAAGTATCTGCAGCAGCTTCTCGAACGTGAAGGTAACGACACGGAGGCACGCGCGCTACTCGATCACTCCCGCAGGCATGAGGCACTGGCAGCAGGGGCGAAGCTGCCACCCGACCGTCTCAAGACCAGCTTCAACGAGACTGCGTTTCGGCAGCTGAAGGCCGTTCTTCAGGTGAAGCAGGGCAAGCCAGTGAGGTAAGTCATTTGTGGGGCGGGCCCTCGGCCTGCTGCGGCCTCCCAGGCCGCTCATCGTGCGAGAATCTTCACGTGCCCGCCCCGATACGTCGACTCCCGCATCTGTACGTTCTCGGCCAGCCATTGTTTGTTACCTTCCGTTTGTACGACAGCCTTCCACCACATCGAGCATTTCCCTCCTCCCATTTGACATCCGGCAAGGCGTTCGCTATCTTGGATCGCCTGCTCGATCAGGCTCGCTGCGGGCCTACATTTCTCCGACAACCAGCTGTTGCTCAGGAAGTGTTTGCCTCTCTCGAATACGGCGCTGGAAGGGGAGACTACGAATTACATGCTTGGGTCATCATGCCCAATCACGTTCATCTACTTTTCACTCCTCATGTCAGCGTCTCCAGGCTGCTCGGGTCGCTGAAATCCGCTAGCGCCAAAAGAGCCAACCTGCTGCTCAAGAGGACCGGCCGACCGTTCTGGCAGGAAGAGAGCTATGACCATTGGTTCGAAGCGGTGAAGAATTCCGACGGATCCGGCGTTATATCGAAAACAATCCCGTTACGGCTGGTCTTGTGACAACGCCTGAGGAGTACACGTGGTCGAGCGCAGGGCGGCCTGAGATGCCGCCGCAGGCCGAGGGCCCGCCCCACACACAGTCGCTGTGAGTCCTCCGAATCTGCAAAACTGAAAAGGGCCGGGAGAGTTTCCTCTTCCGGCCCTTGTTGTACGACTAGGTCTTCGTTAGAAATTCATGGTAAGCGAATACTGCAGCTTACGCATGTTGTTCCCACCGAAAGCGAGACCGGTAATCTGACCGGCGGTTGAACTCTGGACATCGCTGTTGGGCGAACCCAGATTCGTGTGATTGAACGCATTGGAGGCGTCCGTGCGGAGCGTTAGTCCGATCCGTTCTGTAAACGCAAAGCGCTTCATCAACGAGACGTCCTGCTGGATGAAGTGTGGTCCAAACAGCACGTTGATCGGATAGTTTCCGAACGTGTTAGACGCCGGGTATACAAACGGCCCGCTGGTGCAGTTCTGGTTCGGACAACCGACGAACCACTGATTGCGATTCCCCTGCGCGCCCGAATACGGATCCCCGGAACCCTTGTCGGGCCGGTTGTTCGGCCCGACGTTCGGCTTCGCGTTCGGACCATAGTTGTCGATGCTCGGAGAGAACGGAACACCACTGTAATAAGTGGTGATGCCGCCCAGATTCCAGCCTCCGAGAACGAAATCGACCGCACGGTTTGCATTCCCGCCCCACTTGCGCCCGCGTCCGAAGGGGATATTGAAGTTCTGCGCTAAGGTTATCTGGTTACGTGGCAGCAGGCTATCGTAACCGACTCCGGCCGCCCGGTCATACATGAAGTAGTAATTGCTGTCGTAACCCCAACCATCGCCGTACTGCCGCTGGTAGGTGTAGTTACCCTGCAAGGTCCATCCCGCCCAGGCGCGCACGGTCACGGTGGACTGGAACGAATTGTACTGCTCATTCGAGCAATTACAGTAATACTGCAGATCGGCTGCACCGATCAGGCTGTAATACGGTCGGTCGACCGCGGTCTGTGTGACGCCCGGAACGAAAACCGGCTCGTTGGGATTGATCGACTGTCCGGTACCGATGAATTGGTGTCGGCTGGTATTTCCAACATAAGAACCAGTCACCTGGACTTTGCTGGTCAACTGATATTGCAGCGATCCGTTATAGGTGTAGTTGGTCGGCAGCGTCATAATTGAGGGCCGGAATTTCGGAGTTACGCAGCCGACAGTCGTGGTCGCGTTGCAGGTAGCCAGATTCTCCAGCGGAAACGTGCCATTCGGGCTCACGTTGTATGGCGCGGGAAGCGTAGGACCGGTGGCCAAGGTGAAGACCGGCGTGAATGCGTTACTCGGCTGCTGGTTCTGATACGTAAGCACGGGCGGGTTTTGCGTTACGTTATGACCGAAGGTCGAACCGAACGTGCCGAGGTTGTACGCCCATCCATAACCGGCGCGAGCCACCAGCTTCTTGCTTAATTGATACGCAAGACCGATTCTGTGGAGCAAAGTTGTGCCAGTTCATGTCTTGTATGCCGTGTCCTGAAACCAGGCCGGTTGCGAAGACATATTCCAGGCCGTTGCTGAGGTTGAACGTGGCGCCGTTACCCGGTCCGTTAACCGTTTCCGGGAAGATCAGTTCCCAGCGCAGGCCCCAGTTGATGGTCAACTTGGGCGTGGGACGCCACTGGTCCTGTCCGTAGAAGAACCACCGGCGCTGCCGTTCCGCCGCATTCGTGCTGGAACTGACGTACCGTTGGAAGTGGTCCACGTCCCCAAGCAGGAAGGACGCCATGGCGAGTCCTCCTACAGCACCAGAACCCACGGACGGAATGTCCGCTGTATCTCCACCGTCAAAGTAAACCTCACCGGCGCGGTGGCTGTCGCTCGGAACGCGCAGATTGCGCGCCCAGCGAAGATCGGTGCCCAGTTTGATGCTGTGATTGCCCGCAATTTTGGTGATATTGTCCACGAACTGAATCTGAGACTCGGTCTGAGTCAGAGGACAATTGCACTGGTTCACGCCTAATGCATAACCCAGCTTGGTGTCATCGCCGTTCGGGTTGGCGATATCGAAGTAGGGCATGCCTGATGTGTAGGTTTTATCCAGATTCAGACCCCGGAATACCGGCATCGGCAGCAGGAGTCGTCCCGAAACCGTTCGGCACATCGAATACGTGATACCGCATCCAGCCGAAACGGAATTCGTTGATCAGAGTTGGACTTGCAGTGTACGTCCAGCCGATAGCCAGGCTCTGGTCCTTTGACTGAGAATTGCCGGCGTAGTTGCCGAAGTTGGGTCCGCCGGCAAGGAGCTCCGAACGCACCGGGGCCTGTTCGGTATAGGAAGCGTCACTATACCGGCCAAAAATGGAGCTTTTCTGATTCAGGTAATAGTCCCAACGGGTATTCCAAACGTTCGCGGTGAAGGCGACGTCTCCGCCGATCGCGTAATTGTTCTGGTAAGCGGTGCCGGCTACGTTCGTATTCGGCAGCGGGAAGTACGACATTAGCTTTAACGCCTGCGGGCTGAGCATCGCGGTCGGTATAGTGTTGTTCGCGAACGGTGTTCGTCCGACGCCTGTCGTTGCGATTACCGGTTGTCGGGTCGTAGATCACGATAATTCGGGTTCGTGGTGTACGGGTATTCGCTCAAATTCCCGGTACGCATCAACGCAGTCGGTACAGTCGTCAACACGGAACCGCCCTGCGCCTGCCGCGTCAACTGAGCGTCGCCAAAGAAGAACAACTTATCCTTGATGACGCGGCCGCCAATGGAGCCGCCGAACTGATTCGACCGGTACAAGGGCGCACCATTCGGCTGGCTGAATGGATCTCTGCCGAAATCCGTAAATCCCGGGCTGTTCAACTGCAGGTACTCAAACGCATCCCCGTGGAAATCGTTGGTGCCGGACTTAGTTGAGTAAATCGCCACGCCGCCGCCGACATACTCGAACTCCGAGTCGAAGTTCTGGTTCGCCTGCTCGAGCTGGTTTATCGAGTCGAAGGTAGGATTGATGACGATGATGCCGAGGATCGGATCCTGGTTCGTCGTTCCATCCAGCTCATAGCCCATCGAGCTGAACAACTGCCCGTTAACTTCCATCTGTACGCTACCCTGCGGATTTTCATCCGAAGCGTGCTGCCAACCCAGCTTTACGGTGCCGGGGTTCAACAGCTCAAACGATTGCAGATTGCGCCCGATGGCCGGGAAGCTCAGCAATCTGCTGCGCAGTGAACGTCTGCGATACGTCGGCGCGATCCGTTTGCAACAGCGGAGCAGCGGCCGTGACCTCGACTTCCTGATTCACGCTGCCGACCGAGAGGGCGGCATCGAACCGTGTGGAATTGTTAACCTCCACCGTGAGGTCGTTCGAAACGACTTTCTGGAAACCGGGCGCTTCAATCGTCACCTTGTAAGTGCCAGGAATCAACTGGCCCTTGGTATAGTTTCCGGACTCGTTCGTCATGGTGTCGGACGAGGTCCCTTTTGTCGTTTCCGTTATCGTTACTTTTGCGTTGTTCACAGCGGCGCCGGACGGATCGGTCACGGTGCCAAGAATGCTGCCGAACACTTGCTGCGCGTTTGCATGACCGGCCATTCCTATGATGACGGCAAGCAAAACAGCGCTCGATCGCAGAGTGAATCTGCGTAAGCTAACCATATCTTCTCCTTGGAAGCACATCTTGAATACTTGGCGCGGCTTGAGGGGGCCGCGTCCACAACTCACACCACCTCGTGCCAGTGTAAACGATTCTAGGCATTTTTGAGCCCGTTATGTTGGGCCGCCGGCGAATTTTCCTGCTGCAAGCGCTCTCAGCGATGTTTGTGCGGTCTTTCCCTCAAAAACAGTTCTTATACTTGCCAATATGCCGCCGCTGTTACTCGCGATTCTTCTGGCCTGGGCGGCGATTCCCGATGCACACCAGCAGGGCGTTGCGTTGTACAAGCAACAGAAGTACTCCGAAGCAATACCATTTTTGGAAGAAGCTATTAAAACTGAAAGCCCCAACGGGGCAGAGTATAAAGAATCTGCGCTGTTGATTGGACAGAGTTACTTCATGCTGTCGCAATCTCCGAAGGCGATCTTTTGGCTCGAAAAAATACCCAGCATGAACGAGGCGAACTACATGCTCGGCTACGCATACTTGCAGTCTGGCGATCACGAGCGCGCGGAAGCTTCCTTCGCGCGTTTGTTTGGGTTGAAGCCCGAGTCGGCTGCAGCCCACTTGCTCACGGCGCAGATGTTGCTGAAGAAAGAGTTCGAGCCGGATGCGGTCACGGAAGCGAATAAGGCGCTCACCGCGGATTCAAACATACCCGAGGCGCGATTCTTGTTGGCTGAAATAGACATACATCGCGGCAAGCTCGACGATGCAATCGACGAGCTGCGAAAGGAACTCGCCGTAAATCCAAGCTTCTCCATGGCGTGGTACCGCCTGGGAGACGCTTACTCGCGGCAGGAGAAGTGGGACAACGCCGTGGCAAACTTGCAGCGTGCAGTCTGGCTGAACCAGGACTTCAGTGGCCCGTACATTCTGCTCGGCAAATGTTACTTCAAGATGCATAACTACTCAAATGCGGAGGGCATCCTAAGGCGCGGCCTCGTGCTCGACCCGAACAACTATTCAGGAACATACTTGCTTGGCCAAACCCTCATCGCGGAAGGCAGAAAAGACGAGGGTACTGCCATTTTGGAAAAGCTAAAAGCAACAAAGCTTCAGCCGCAATGAAAGCGGGGGCCGCCACCCGTGTGGTTATTCTGTGCGCATTCGGAGTTCGATTTACGGCTGCAGCGGACTGCGCAAGCTGTCACGCGGCGGAGGTCACCGCTCATTCCCAGACGCGGATGGCTCACGCCCTGCTGCCTGCCTTGGACAGTGGCTTCGGTCAGAATCTACCCGACCGTCCGTTGAGCGAGTCTCCGGATGGCTTTCGTATCGAGTACACACGCGGGCCGCAGGACGTAATTGTGACTGCCCGCCGGGGAACCGAACACGCGCAAGGGGTAATCGAGTGGGTAGCGGGTGCGGGCGCGCAGGGTGAGACTCCGCTCATTCAATCCGATGGGGCAGTCTTCGAGTCGCGCGTCAGTTACTTCCCGGGCCTGCAACGCTTCGGCATCACTGTCGGTCAGGATGCCGGCGCATCGCCAAATGCTGTTGCGGCACTGGGCTCCAGACGCAATGCACGAGATTTGCACGAGTGCATTGCCTGTCATGCCACAAACGTGAGCTCGGACTCGCGTTCGTTTACTCCAGGTGTTCAGTGCGAGCGCTGTCACTACGGCGCCGCCGAGCATGCAGCAGGAGGACCTAAGCCGTACAACCCCGGGCGAACAAGCGCCCGCGAACAAGTAGTCTTCTGCGGAGCTTGTCATCGGGTGAAGCCTCCCGTCAGCGATACTTCACTCGAGAATGTCCGTTTCCAACCACTCCGTCTGATGAAAAGCAGGTGTTTCACCTCGGGAACCCTGGCATGCACGACTTGCCATCCTGCTCATCGAGATGCGATCCGGGACAATGCCGCTTTCTACAGAGAACGATGCGAGAGCTGTCATGCGAATGGATTTCACGCCGATGCGCGCCGTAATGGCGATTGCGCTGGATGTCACATGCCGCGCTTACAGCTGCATCCCGCGTTGCGTTTTACCGATCACTTTATCCGTGTGGTTAGGGCAGAGGAGCTGTCAGCCGCCGTGCTTGCCGCCGGGCGCTTGGTTCGCTGACAGTTTTGCAAGTCGATCCTTCGAAAACTCCTGATGTTTAACTACTGTGGGTGCAATGGATTAACCTTTCGGCGCATTTACAGGGACGGCCCCTTTTCCGTTTACTGTTGGGGGCCGGGGCAACAGGGATAGCCGGCCAATCGGGTCGCGGCGAGAGCGTGACGGCGAGACCCAATTTCTCTAGCCGTCGGATGAGGCGATTGCGGGTCCGGACGGGATTCAGGTTGTCGAAGTAGTTGCTGCCGAACTCTCGGTATGTGGTTCCATCGCGCAGCAGGCAGAAGGCAATCAGCAGAATGCGATGCGCTAACGTCATGATCGCTTTGCGCACCCCCTGCTTGGCGGAATGGCGGTAGAAGAAAGCAGCCAGGAAGCAGTCTTTTTTGCGCGATGCGCCCCAGGCTGACTGCACTAGCGCTCGCCGCAACCAGCGGTTGCCCTTTCGGGTACGGTTGCTCAAACGCTTGCCGCCACTTTCGTGATTGCCGGGACAAAGCCCAGCCCAACTGGCGGCGTGTTTCGGGCTCGTGAACACGCTCATGTCGCTGCCAAGTTCGGCGAGCAGGGTCCAGGCCGTGATGATATCCACGCCCGGAATGCTGCACAGGCGCTCGACCACTTGCATATCCACGCGCTGAACGATTTCGGCTTCGAGACGTTGTATCTTACGTTCGGCACGCTCCAGGTCGTCCATCAGTTCGCGCAACAGAAACCGGTGGTGATCCGTAATCCGCCCGTTCAGCGCCAATGTCAATTGCGGTCTTTTGCCCCGCAGCGTGCCCCGAACCTCATACGCCAAATCAGCCGGATGCTCGCAACCATTCATAATGGCTCGAATCACACGCCGGCCGCTGACGCCGAGAATATCGCTGGCAATGGTATCCAGCTTCAGGCACGCATCTTCCAGTACTTTGTGAATCCGGTTATGAATGCGATTGCATTCTTCCACCAGCTTCACGCGATAGCGTGTCAGATCGCGCAAATTCCGCGTAGCGGGGGGAGGCACAAAACTGCGCCGGATCAAACCATGCGCCAACAACTCCGCAATCCACTGGCTGTCCCGGGCATCCGTCTTCCGGCCTGGCATCGTCTTGATCTGAAACGGATTGGCCAGAGTCAAATCGAAGTTGCCTTCCAGCGCCTGCCAGACCGGCTTCCAGTACACGCCAGTGGACTCCATTGCCACGTGTGTGACTTGGTTGGCGTGTAGCCACAAACGTAAGTTCCCCAGCGCCTTCTTGTGCGTTTCGAACTCCTTTTTGCGCACTTCCGGTTCCGGCTTGTCTTTGTACACGAGCACACATGCGGTTACCGAATCCTTATGGACATCGATCCCGCAGCAGCGCGAATATAGTATCTGCATAACAGCACCTTTCCGCCGCCGGGCAGTGGACGCGCAAAGAAAATTTAGACATTCCTTCTCGTGCTCTCCCGCCCGGAAGCGGAAGGCAACACTGCGTTGTGCCACAAATAGCGTCCGGCCAACTTCACAGACGGGCTCGAAGCACCAGATCGCGACCGGCTTTAGAGAGCCCAGCAGCTTCCACCATATTGGCGCGCTGAGCGCGCCGTTTTCATCCCTCGTTGCGGCGATGTGCCAACCCGCCGTGGGGACGTCACGGAAATCGCAAAAAAATGTATCTCTTCTCACCTCAGTGATTTAGCCCACGCCAGCTACTCCACTCCGCACGCCCTCGCGCGACACTTGCGGCGCATGAATAAAAAGGGCGGCCCAACATCCGATCAGGGCAAATCAATCTCTAGCCAGAACGCGACCAATCACGGCATGTGCCAGGAGCGTTTTCTCCTGCTCCCCGGCGAATCGCAGGAAAAATTCGATTCACTGTGCGAGACTTGGCGCAAACAATACAACCTGAACGAGCCCGCCGTTCCCGAGCTCGTCAAAACAATCGCCGAGCTCGACTGGATGCAGCAAAGATGCCGCGGTAACATCTGCAAGCTCGAAATGCAGCTCGCCGAAGCGGAAGCCGCCGAGAATGACGATCGCATCGACAGAATCGAGCGCCGCCTCAACAACGCCTATCGCTACAAAACCGCCGCTGAAAACTCATTCCAGCGCGGCCTCCGCGCGCTCGAAAAATTCCGCGCCCTCCGCGAACAGGAACAGCTCGCCAAAGATCGTCTCGAATTGCGCGAGGACCAGATCATCTACAACATTGCTTATAACGCCGTGCGGCTCGGATTGCCAATGCCTGAAATCAAACCCCGCAAGAATGATCGACCAAAGAATTCGTGATTTAAACGTGGTTCGTTCCGTAATGCTTCTTCTGGTGGCGTGGCGACTCGTCGCCGCCGTGCCGGCACTCGTGCCGCGCACCTGGTTTTTCGATGTGGGGCAGCCCCTCGGGCTGCGCCGGCCTCTCAGGCCGGCTCCGGACTTGCACAGTTCGCTTGCTCTGTCGTCCGCACAGCCATCCGCTCCCGTTCTGTACCTTGAATACATTGCTCCGTATTTTCTGCCATGACTCCTGACTGGGACAAATTTCGCCAGGCCTTCATGCGTGGTCTGCCGAATGCAGACCGCCTCCAATCACTCGAAGCACTCGAGCGCCTCCTGGATCTGCAGTCCTCCGATGCCATGACGGAATTTCAACAACGCGCGCAGGCAATAACAACTCGTGAGCTTTACCAGGACTTGATTCTGCTCAACTTCACCATCCAGCGCGGAATAGGCATTTTGCCCGGCCCTGAATTGAATCAATCTCTGCAGAGGCTCATGCAGGAGGCGCAGCAGGGCTCGGCACCTCCGGAACGAAGCGCGGCGGCCAGGCGGCTTTCCCTCGTCTGGGAAATGGCTGGAGTGCTCATTCGAAAGGATCCATCCATAACGCAAGCGCCTTCGAAAGCGGATATCGACAAGGAGCAGTTGCAGCGAGCGGCCACCGCAATTTTCGCGCGCTTAGATTCGCTGCAGGACCAGATGGCGCCGGGAAGCGTGTCGCCCTCCTCGCTTCAACAGCAGGAAGGCGTTCTTCGAGACGCGAAGGAGCTGCTCGCAAGCGCTGCGTCCGATAACCAGGCGCTGCCCTATGTTTTTTACATGACCGGCATGACGGCACGGATGCTGGCCCGCTGCTATGCGATTGCCGGACGCAACCAGGACGCTCTCTCCCATTACGCCGCTGCCGCGGAGTACTTCACAAAAGGATCCGAAGACGCACAAGCGGAAGATTGCCGTCGGCGCGCGCAGGAACTAAAACAGCGATTAGCCGGGGACTTGGATACCGCCGCTGCCGAACCGCTGGCCCGCTTGAGCGAGACCGGGACGGAAGGCGATCCGTTCGATCGCATCAAGGCTTTGATGCAGCTCGTCGATGTCGCAGGATCTGCCGGAGATACCTTCGAGGCACAGGAGAATGCCCACGAGGCCGCCGCAGCTCTAACTGCGCTTGGATACCTGGATCCGGGTCAGGTTGGCACGGATCAAGACGGCGTTGATCAAGCCACAAACGCGTGGATCGACGTTGCGGCAAAGTCTGCCACCGGCGTAGCGCTGCTGGGCAGATTGAGTCAGGTGTCGACCTGGTATGACGGCATTCTCGGCGCGCGCTACGCGGAATTGGTGCGCAAGAACCGAAGCGCAGCGGATCGCCTCCAGCAGCTACAAAACCAGCTGCATCGATTCGATCAGCAAACGATGGAAGAGGCGCGCAGCAGTCAGGCGGAGCACACGCTTAAGCTGAGCCGCTACTTCCCGCAACAAACCCCCGCCGCCACGGAACCGAACGCAGAAGGCGCAAAGCGCACTTTTTCGGATTTCCTCGAGGAGTGCGGCAGGATCGACAATGCCTTAGCGCAGATTCGCGACACTTGCAACCAACGCGCCGGAACGGGCGAACCTATGGACGACCTGCTCGCGCAGTTGCATACCTTGCAGGCCGAGTCCGATGGCTTGAACAGCCCTGAGTACGAAGCGAAAACACGCCTGGAAGAGGCGTATGTGCTGGGGCATCTCGCACGCGCCGCGGAAATCATCCCGGTCGCGCAGGAGGCGCGCCGAAGACTGCTGGCCGGCCGTGCGGAGAGCTTATCGTCCTTCCCGCAATCCCATCAGCGCTATCTGTACCTGGACTCGCGCATGCGAGAGTTGCAGGGACGTATGATGTCCGGCGACATGGCAGGAGGTCTCGAAATCGCCGAGGCCACCATTCGCGATTACGAAGCCGAGCGTTACAACGTAAACAACGATTTTCGCCAGACCGCAGTGTTGAGCTATGTCGCCGATTTCTATAAATGGGCGGCGCTTGGCGCGTTCAAACTCCAGAAATGGGACAACATGCTGGCCGCCATCGACCTCATCAAAGCGCGCACTGCAATTCGCAACCGCTTGCTGCCGGATTCACCGGACGCGTCGCAATCGGACATACTGCGCGCCTTCGAGGAGGCGAGCAACGCCGGCGCGTCCGATGCTGCGGCCAGGAAACAGCTTGATGAAAAACGCCGCCGCTTGTGGGATCTGCTGACGATTACCCGAGGGCAGGCAGTGAGTACCAGCGCGCTCCCGCCGCTCACCGTGCAATCCCTCCAGTCGGCGCTGGCGCCGGAGCAAGCCCTGGTCGCCTATTTCTGGCTGTCGGAAACAGTCATCTTGACGGTCGCCGTTGATTCGGGCCGCTTTCATGCCGAGCGCATCGTTCTCAAGCCGGAAGAAGCCGCTCTGCTGGGCGAATTTACCGCCTTCATTGAAAATCTCAAGGCTGCAAATCGCAGTATGGATAAAGCCGTCGCCAAGATCGGCAAAATCCTTCTGCCCGATTTCCTGCGTGAGTTCATCAAAACGAAGCAGCGCGTCGTCTTCTCGCCACATCACTCGTTGCATCTGTTCCCGTTCCACGCGGTGCCGTGGGACGGTGGTTTTGTGGGAAGCGAGTTCGCGGTCTCTTACGTTCCGAACTTCAGCAGTATTCTGCTGCCGTGGACGAAGCAGCCGGAAAACCGGATCCTCGCCATCGGCATCAAGCAGTTTGCCGACCCGGCCATTCGTCCGCTTCTAAACGTGGAAGATGACGCGCGCGCGATCTCCGAATACTACGCATCGAACGGCGCGGCCGTAGAGATGGTGCTTGGCCCCGAAGTTACGCGTCAACGGCTGCAACTGATGCGCGACAACGGGCAGTTGGCGGGCTTTCGCTGCATCCACCTCGGCACCCACGGATTGAGTGTTTTTGAAAATCCGAATCAGCCGCTCGAATCCAGCCTGCTGCTGTACAACGGCGCTCTCGATGCCATGGATATTGCGAATCTCCCGTTGAGTGCTGAACTTGCCGTGCTCAGCGCCTGCCACTCGGGACAGCGTGCGATTCAGGTGCGCGACCTCGGCGAAGCTCCGGGCGACGACATCTTTGGTCTGCAAGCGGCCTTGTTCAAATCGGGCGTACGGTCGATTCTGGGCACACTCTGGTTAGTCGAGACTTCGAGCGCCTCAGCCGTCACCCGGGAGTTTCACAAACGCTTTGCCGGCGGAGAGCCGGCAGATGTGGCATTGCAACTTTCTGTGAAAGCATATTTATCGAACAGTTCGGTTCCGCAGGGAACATATTTCTGGGCTCCCTATTTTATTGCCTCTCTGGGGACCAGACAAAAAGGAGAATCCACAACTGATGGAAGAACTGACACTGCACTTTGAAGCCGGTGCCGGAACGGATGTAGCGGCCGCTGCTGCCGCGCTACAGAAAGAATTGCAAGGCGTCTCGGGCGTCGAGTCAGCGCAAACCGAAGCGCAAACGTTCCAGTCGATCGGGCCCGCTGAGGTGATGAGCATCATTCAGGTCGGGACCCAGGTGATGCAGACCAGCGCTGCATTCCTGGCCGCCGCCGCCGCGCTCTATGCCGCCTGGCAGAAAGTGAAGCCGATGTTCCCGGCACTGCAGCCGCCGAAACTGGAAGTGGGCCTGAAACAGATTCCGGTCGATCAGCTCTCGGAAGTGCACCGCACGGAGCTGACGAGTTAACGTCGCAACCACACGGCTTGCGATATAGTAGTGAATATCACTACTGCGAGCAAACGATAAGCATGGATAAAGCTATTTCAGCCGCGGACGCCAATCGACGATTCTCGGAACTACTCCGAACTGTCAAGAAAGGGCGAAGCGTCGTCGTGACGAGTCACGGTAAACCCGTGGCCAAAATCATGCCCATCGTGGAAGACGAACGGGCCGTAGCGGCTGCGCGATCATCTCTTTTCGCCCGGCTCCGTACAGAACGAGCTGTAAAGGCCGGCCGCTGGACGCGTGACGAACTATACGACGCCCAATGAAGGTCGCTTTGGATACCAATGTGCTGGCTTATGCCGAGGCTGCCAACGGAGCGGCCATGCGGGACAAGGCTCTGGAGCTGATTCAGCGATTGCCGCAAACGGCGATTGTGCTGCCTGTGCAGACGTTGGGCGAGTTGTTCAACGTACTCGTTCGCAAAGCCAAGCGGCGACCAGCCCGCGCGCGGGCGGCCGTGCTGAGCTGGCGTGATGCTTATCCCGTTGCCGAAACGTCCGCGAACGTGATGGTCAGTGCTACCGATCTCGCTTCAGACCACGGCCTTACCATCTGGGATTCGGTTGTCCTGGCCGCGTCGGCGGAAGCTGAATGTCGTTTGCTTCTGTCGGAAGATCTTCAGGAGGGGTTTACGTGGCGTGGGGTCACGGTCGCCAATCCGTTTGCGCCGGCGCTCCATCCTCTGTTAGCGGCTCTGCTCGCGCGGAAACCGCCGCAATGAAATCACTGTCACGTAATGCCGCTCTGCGCTTCGAAATACAAGCCACCTGCCCACACACTCGCGCGCGCGCCGGTCTGATCCACACTGCTCACGGCGCCATCGAGACGCCCGTGTTTATGCCGGTCGGCACACAGGGAACCGTCAAGGCCCTCACTCCTCGCGACCTGCAGCACGAACTCGACGCGAAGATTATCCTCGCCAACACCTATCATCTTTATCTTCGTCCCGGTCACGAGCGTATCGAGAAGCTTGGCGGCTTGCATCGGTTCATGGCCTGGCCGCGCGCGATCCTGACCGATTCGGGCGGTTTTCAGGTCTTCAGCCTGGACACGCTGCGCAAAGTTACCGATGAGGGCGTTCTCTTTCGCTCTCACCTGAACGGCGATGCCCACATGTTCACACCTGAAAACACGGTCGACGTGCAGCTTGCGCTTGGCAGTGACATCATCATGACGCTCGATGAATGCCTGCCCTATCCCGCCACCCACGACGTGGCGCTCGCCTCGATGCATCGCACCATCCGCTGGGCGCGCTCCGCCTATACACACTATCTGCGTCGCGAGAAGGGGATGCATTGTGCCCTTTTCCCCATCGTCCAAGGATCTATGTACGTCGATCTGCGGCGTGATTGCGCTGAAGCTTTGCTCGAGCTCGATGCGCCTGGCTACGCGATCGGCGGCTTATCGGTCGGCGAGCCGCGCGACCTAAGCCAGGAAATGGTCGCCGGCACTGCGCCCGTTCTTCCTTGGGAGAAGCCGCGCTACGTCATGGGTGTAGGCATGCCGGAAGAACTACCGCTCTATGTGTCTCACGGCATAGACATGATGGATTGCGTGCTGCCTTCACGCAACGCCCGGAACGGATATCTGTTCACGTCGCGCGGCAAGGTGGTGATCAAGCAAGCCCAGTATCAGGAGGATGCCTCCGCCCTCGACCCGGAATGCTCCTGCTACACGTGCCGCACCTTCTCAAAAGCCTATCTGCGGCACCTGTTTATGGCAGGCGAAATTTTGTTCTCCGTCCTTGCCACGCTCCACAATGTGCACTATTACCTTGACATTATGCGCCGAATCAGGCAGTCTATTTTGCTTGGGAACTTTCCCAAGTTTCTGTCATCTGTTGAGTCCTGCCATGCTCCCTGAGTCTTGGAGTTGACAGACCCGGCAGATCCTGCGCCGCCCCTCTACTCAATGCGTCCCATGCAGTCATGCGCGGGACAGGAACGCGACTAATCTGAATACAGGAGTCCTATGCTGTACTCGCTTATCCTTTTGCAGGCTACCGGAAGCACCTCTAACCCGCTGGTGCAGCTTTTGCCAATTGCGGTTATGGTGGCTATCTTTTACTTTCTGGTATTCATGCCCATGCGCCGCCAGCAGCGAAATCAAAAACAATTGATCAAGGAGCTGCAAAATGGGCAAACCGTGCTGACCTCCGGCGGGATCATCGGCACTATCGTTGCCGTCAACGATGATACGCTGATACTGCGTATTAAGCCTGACAATCTGAAGCTCCAGGTCGCCCGCAGCGCAGTGACCAGCGTCGTTCCGGCGGACGACCAGGCGAAGAAGTAAAGGCCGCGCCTGAATTTTCACCTTGTGTATTTCCGACCATGACACGTCATTTCCGCTTTAAGCTGATATTTATCGTCGCCGTGATCCTCGTTTGCATTTACGGGATCATCGGCTTGCCTAAGAACAAAGCCGACCTGGCGGCGAACTGGAACCACAACATCCGCCTCGGTCTCGACCTGAGAGGTGGAACCTACCTGGTCGTCCAAGTGGAGCAGGAGGACGCCTTCAACGCCGAAGCATCGGCAGTGGCCGAGCGCTTGAAGGAGGCCGCTTCCAAGGCGGGCGTCACGTTCTCTGATATCGAAGTTGCGGATGCCAAGTCGCTCGAGGACGCAATGCATGTCGCCATTGGTCATCAAAGGAGTGCCTTCAACGCAGGCGGGCACGTTTCGGGGACTTATTAACAATGAGTTCACGCAATGGCTGTTAACTACCCAGAGCGCGACCGATTACCGCTTGACCATGCGGCCGACCGATGCGCTTGAAGCTGTGGCAGCAGACGCTGGCGCAAACCAAGAACACGATAGATAAGAAGATCAACGCGCTCGGCTTGAGCGAAGCTACCGTCCAGCAGCGGCGTGAAGATGCCGATTCGCAGCTCCTGATTCAACTTCCTGGCGTCGACGACCCCGGACGCGTAAAGCAGATTCTGCAAACCGCAGCGAAGCTCGAGCTTTACGATGTTCGTGGCGGGCCGTACGCCAGCCGTGAAGAAGCGTTGGCGCAGAACGGGGGCGTCTTCCCGTCCGGCACCCGTCTCATCGGCAACCCGCAAACCGATCCCTCGAGCAAGGCGGGAGGTGTCTACCTGGTCTCGCGCAACCCGGTGGTTCGAGGTCCTGACATTCGCGATTCGAAGCCCATGCAGGGCGACCTGCCAGGAACCTGGGACACCACTTTCGTGTTGAGCCAGGATGCCGCGCGACACTTTTCCACTTACACCGGCTCTCACGTGGGCAGCCGGCTGGCAATTGTTCTAGACAACCAGGTGCTCGAAGCGCCGGTGATTAAGTCGCAGATTAGTGACCAGGGCCGCATCGAAGGGCAGGCCGACCAGCAGGCTGCATCCGATCTGTCGCTGAATCTGCGCGCCGGATCGCTGCCTGCCCGCGTAAGCTATTTGCAGGAGAGCACGGTCGGTCCTTCACTCGGCGCGGATTCCATCCGGGAAGGCTTCATCGCCGGAATTGCGGGTGTTCTCGCCGTGGTGGTGGCGATGCTGGTCTATTACAAGAAAAGCGGAATCAACGCTACCTTGGCTTTGGTCCTGAACGCGATCATTCTGATCGCCTGCTTATCCTACTTTGATGCCGTACTCACGCTGCCCGGCATCGCCGGAATCATTCTGACCATCGGTATGGCGGTCGATAGCAACGTGCTGATCTTTGAGCGCATTCGCGAAGAACTGCGGGCAGGAAAGGCGGTTATCCCGGCTGTAGACGCCGGCTTCGGCAAGGCGTTCCTCACTATTATTGACACCCACATCACCACGGTGGTGTCCTGCGCCATTTTGTTCTTATTCGGGTCGGGGCCGGTGAAGGGTTTCGCCGTTACCCTCGTCATCGGGCTCATCGCCAACGTATTTACTGCGGTTTTTGTTTCGAAGTTTATCTTCGATTGGGAGTTGTCACGGCCCACGCCGGTGACCGCGCTCAGTATCTGACAGCCTTCGCCCCGCGAAATTTGTCGATTCTGAAGTGTGAACTGGGAACCTTTGTTAATAACCGGTGTCTACAAGTTTAGATGCCGGCCGATACATCTAGATGGAAATCTTCAAGCAAACGAACTTCGACTTTCTCGGCCGGAAGTGGCCGTTCATTTGGCTGTCTTTGGCATTGACCTTAGCTGGAGTGATTAGCCTCGCACTGAAAGGCGGGCCTAAATACGGGATTGATTTTACCGGCGGCGCTCTCATGGATGTGAACTTCGCAAAGCGTCCTTCTGCGGAAGCTATACGGTCCGCTATCCACAAGAAGATTCCGGGCGAAATCGAGGTACAGGAAGTCAGTAACTCCCAGGAAGTTCTTATATCAGCCAGCCTGCGCAATAATGACCAGGGTTCGCTTCAGAATTTTCGCGGTGATATGGTGTCTATTCTGAACACCGCGTTCAATCCGCCGCCCACCGGTAAGCTCGACATCAACACGGCGACTCCCTCTGACCTTGCGGACAACCTGCGCGATGCGCTGGCAAAAGCCTCTGTCCCGATGTCCGACGATCAGCTTCAGACGCTCACGAAAAACATTCTGAACTTCCGGGATACGCCCCCGCGCTCAGGCTTGATTCGCAACATTGGTGATTTATCCTCCGTTCCCGGGGTAACGCCGAAGGTTTTAGGCGTTCTCGAGCAGCAATGTTTCCCCGGTAACTTTGCGGCATGGCGCACGGAAGTGGTGGGACCGAAGATAGGGCTCCGACCTGCGACAGCAGGCCATCAACGTTGTATTGTTAGCTCTAGCCGCGATGTTGGTATACATCGCATTTCGGTTTGAATGGATCTATGGCGTAGCCGCCGTGATCGCGGTGTTTCACGACACTATTATTACGATTGGTCTGTTCTCGCTTTTTAACAAGGAGATCGATCTTACTGTCATTGCCGCGCTTCTAACCCTGGTCGGATATTCAATGAACGACACCATCGTTACTTTCGACCGCATTCGCGAAAACCTGCGTCTGCAGCGGCGCGGCACCTTCTCCGAAATTGTAAACGCAAGTATCAACCAAACCTTGAGCCGAACCGTCTTAACGTCCGGCCTCACATTCCTGACCGCAATATCTCTTTACCTATTCGGCGGACAGGTGTTAAATGGATTTTCGTTCGCTCTGGTGGTGGGAATCATCATCGGAACGTACTCTTCGATTTTTATCGCTAGCCCGATCCTGGTTTTCTGGCAGGATGTTGCTGAAAACCGGAGGCGTAATAAGATACGGACGGCGCCTGTTATTGAAACCCGAACCCGGCCGGCCGCCAAAACCGAAAAAGGGTGGCCAAGCCGGTACGTTGAAGCGAGTGGTTGGAACTGGCCCGCTAGCGTGCGGGCCCGGATGAGAGGACTTACATGTTCGATCAAACGTTCGTCGATGGCGTTGCGAAGACCAGGAAACCTTACACCATCGTGCTGTCGCTTGTGTTGCAAATCGGAATCATCTGCATCCTGATTCTGATACCGCTGATCTATACCGAGACGCTGCCTAGTGCTCAGTTAAGGAGCATGCTGGTGGCGCCACCCCCACCCCCGCCGCCCCCACCGCCGCCACCTCCGGCGGCTCCGAAGGTTATCCAGAAACCCGTGGTGAAGCAGTTCCAGGCTAATCAACTGCTCGCCCCGAAGGTGATTCCGAAAACCATTGCTAGGGTGGTCGAAGCTGCTCCGCCGCCGGATGTTTCCGGTGTCGTCGGCGGCACCGGTGATGCCGGAGCAGTGGGGGGTGTAATCGGTGGCGTGGTCGGTGCTCCTGGCGCCGCGCCGCCGCCGCCGCCCCCGCCGAAAGCAGCTCCCACGGGCCCCGTCGCGGTGGGCGGCCGTGTGGCGGAAGCCAATCTCATCCGTAGGGTCCAACCGGTGTATCCTCCGCTCGCCAAATCGGCGCGCGTTCAGGGCACGGTGGAGTTCAAGGCCATTATCAGTAAGGACGGGAATATCGAAAATCTGCAGCTACTTCGCGGACATCCGCTTCTGGTGAATGCCGCCCGCGAAGCGGTCCTGCAGTGGAAATATCGGCCGACCCTGCTGAATGGACAGCCGGTGGAAGTGGTTACTGATATCATCGTGAACTTCACGTTGAGCCAATAAATGGCCAACGGCGAGCGAGCGGTATTTATGTGAGTTGTGTTGGTTACGAGTTAGTTCGATTCGATTCAATTAGGAGATAAGCATGCTTTTACAACTTCAGGTTTGGGCTTTCTGGCTCTTCCAGGAGGCCGAAGGAATCAACTTCGATCTTCGCTCTTTGTGGAGCAACATGGGACTCCTCGCGAAGCTCGTCGTATTCGTTCTGTTTGTGATGTCTGCCTGGTCGATCGGTGTCATGATCGACCGTCTGATCGCCTATAACGCGGCACGTAAACAATCGCGTGCCTTTGCTCCTGCCGTTGCCGGAGCATTGCGCGAAGGCAAGCTTGACGAAGCGGTTAAGATCGCCGATCGCTTCAATAAGAGCCATCTCGCCAAGGTCGTCGTTGCCGGCCTGCAGGAGTTCAAAGCTCACCAGATGAATACGGATATTCCGGGAGAAGAAATCGAAGCTTCCCGCCGCGCCCTCGAACGCGCCGAAGCCATCGTACACGCGGAGTTGAAACGCGGTGTTAGCAGCCTCGCCACCATCGGCTCCACAGCGCCGTTCGTCGGCCTGTTCGGAACGGTCATCGGCATCATGAATGCGTTCAAGTCGATTTCGACATCCAAGTCGACCGGCATCGGCGCGGTCGCCGGAGGTATTTCCGAAGCTCTAATCACCACCGCCTTCGGTCTGTTCGTGGCCATTCCTGCCGTCTGGATGTTCAACTATTTCACCAACCGTATCGAGGCGTTCGATGTTGAAATGGGAAACTCCAGCTCGGAGCTGATTGACTACTTCCTGAAGCGAACTCAAGCCAAGGCAGTGCGGTAACCAGGCCGAGTAAATAGAGTTAGCTCGAGTCGAATCGCCTGAATCGAATCGATGCATGGGAGCGGACGAACCCCGCTCCCGTGCTTGTTGCAGTGCTTCGGCGATTACGGTTTGAGCAAGCTGGATAGAGGAGCTGATAATGGCAAAATTACCCAAAGCCCCACCGGTCGTTTCCGACATCAACGTTACTCCGATGGTGGACGTGATGTTAGTTCTGCTCATCATCTTCATGGTCATCACTCCCATGTTGAGCAAGGGCCAGAACGTGACGATGGTAAAGACGCACAATCCGATCAAGATGCAGGAGGCGGACAAAGAGGACGCCGTCCTCATCGCTATCACGCGCGACGGAGGAGTTTGGTTGAGTCCCGGAAACCAAAAGGTCCTACTGGATCAGTTGGCCGGGAAAGTAAAGGATCTTCAGCAGAACCGCACGGACAAAACGGTTTATTTGAAGGCGGATGCCCGCGCACGTTTTTCGAGTGTTACCGACGTGATCGATACTCTCCGCACAGTGAGTGTGGATCAACTAGGTCTAATCACGGAAGAGATTCAGGATAAGAACAGGCGAGGCCAGCTCTAAAGGTTCTGGCGCTTAGCTCGAAAGGGTTTAATTACTATGGCAATGGCAGTCGGCGGCAAGGGCGGCGCCAAAGCAGATATCAATGTTACGCCGCTCATTGATGTGTTACTCGTACTGTTGATCATCTTCATGGTGATCACACCACTCACCCCACACGGCCTAGACGCTCTTGTGCCTCAACCTCCACCACCAAACCAGCCGCCACCTCCGCCGGATCAGGATCCGAACGTGGTGATTGAGGTGTTGAAGGACAAGAGTCTGCAGATCAACGGCCAGCCTATCAAGGAACCGGATCTTCAGGCCCGACTCGAGGACATCTTCAAAACACGCGCCACAAAAGTCGTGTTTGTGAAGGGCGATCCCGATCTCGACTACCGCTACATCGCACAGGCGATCGATGACGCGAAAGGCGCCGGGCTGGACAAGGTCGGTATTATGACGCCCAAAGTTGAGGCCGGCCAGTAAGCAGTAGAGTACGATTACGGAGAAAACATCGATGATTCCCAAATCGAAATTCCTCGCTGTCGTTTCGTGTATCGCCTTTCTTGCTCTTAGCACCGGCTGCGCAAAACTCAAAGCGCGCGATGAAATGAATAAGGGCGTCCAGGCGTACCGCAATAACCACTACGCCGAGGCCGTCAGGCATTTCAAGGAAGCGGTGGAACTTGATCCGACGAACAAGAATGCCCGCCTGTATCTGGCAACCTCGTACATGATTCAGTGGGTGCCGGGCGCGGACTCTCCCGACAACAAGAAGAACTACGACATGGCGCAGCAGACGTTTAACGAAGTGCTGAAGGACGATCCAACGAATTCGCTGGCACTCGCTTCCATGGCCTCAATGGCGTTCAATTCCGCGAGCGCGGGAACCGACGAGCAGAAGAAGGTTGCGCTTGAGGACGCCAAAAAATGGAATCAGCGCCGCATTGAAGCCGATCCCAGGGACGCGGAAGCGTACTACTATCTCGGGGTGATCAACTGGGCGGATGTGCATCCGGTTCTGAATAAAGTCCGCCATGACGAGAGGCTCCCTGGAGATTATCCCGGTCCGCTCAAAGACGCAAAAATCAAGGAGGATCTCAAAGGAAAGTACGAACAGGTAATTGATAACGGCGTCGAGAACTTAAACAAGTGCCTTCAGTACGACAAAGAGAACGAAGATGCCATGTCGTACATAAATCTGCTTTATCGGGAAAAAGCGAACCTCGAGGACAGTCCGGACGCTGCTAAGGCGGACGTTGCGAAAGCCGAAGACTGGTCGAACCGGTCGCTGGATATGAAGCGCCTTAAGGCCAGCCGCCCAGCCAAAACCCAGACCAGTTAGTCAGCCGCAACAGGCGAAGATGCCTCAATGCCTGCGCAGCACTTTGCGGCGGAAATCGGGCCAAAACTCGGGTGCCAGGTTGACGAATCCGTTATCGGCGACACTGGTTCCAAAGTGGATGAGCATGGCGCCTCCGGTGCGGCTGGGCGCGGGGTAATACAGATTGGAAAAACCCGCGCTCATGGCGCTGCCCAGAACATTATCCCAGTTGAAGCTGTTTCGGCCCGAGGCGGTGCGGATAACTGCTGCGCGGCTAATCGCGTAACCGAACCGACGCCAAAGGCCGTGGCCTTCGCCCATGCGAACATACCTCGGGTCCTCGTGAAAGGCGGAGGCGACCAGGAAATCGCCGAAAAAGTTTTGGCTGGCGATGTCGGCCGCGGAAGCGCCAACGCGCTGGGCAAAGGCGATTCCATTCGTCCCATATCTCGGATCTGAATTTGTTACATGAGAGAACGCGGCGTTGAAGACTGTGCCGGCCGCGCTGATGGGACCGAAGGTCTCCTGTAGAAACAGCGTCCAATGATCCCGGACGCTTGTTATCGGTAACTGCTCTTGAGCGGGCTGCTGCGCATTCTGGGCACAACAGATGCAAGCTGCGAAGGCAAGCGGGAGACCAGCAAGACGCCGCACCTTCAGAAGAGAGAGCACTCGATCCAGGGACTGACCGCGGCGAAGTTCAGCCATTTCCCTACAACTACCATTGCCGGAGCGAGGTTGAGCAGCACACGAGAACAATGTGTCTAACATAGAGGTTTGGGCGATTCCGATTTTCAGTTCGTCCCCCTTCACCGCCTCAACTGGCGGGTCATAGCCGGCATCTTCAGCTCTTTGTTCGTCTGTCTCTTCACATATCACTATCTGAATTTTGTCGCGAACCGGGAGCATGTTTCACCTCTGGTCCCATTGATAGAAGAAGCCAGCGGTGTCATCGCGGCGCTGGTAGTCTTCCCTTTCTGGTATACGATTGCGATACGTTTTCCGCTCGTGCGGGGTGGCTGGCGCCGTTTCCTGCCCATCCACTTTGCTGCTCTGATCGCCGGATCGCTGATCATGACCACGTTGATGGCGCTGCAGCGGCCGCCCATTTTTTGGCTCCTGGGCTTGGGCAAGTACCACTACGGTTACATGCCGGTTCGCTATGTGATGGAATTTGCCAATCACGTCATCTTCTACTGGATGGGCATGGCCGCGATTTACCTCTTTCACTCCATCCGCTTCGCGCGTCAACGCGAGCTCACGGAAGCTCACCTACAGGCGCGGCTTGCCGAAGCTCAGTTGCACAACTTGCGTCTGCAACTGGAACCGCACTTCCTGTTCAATGCACTGAATGCCATCTCCGCCTCCGTCTATGAATCTCCCGCTGTCGCAGATGAGATGATCGGCCGTCTCAGTGAGCTTCTGCGCCACTTATTGAAGAATGACCGAGCGCAGGAGGTTGCGCTCGAACGCGAGCTCGAGATTCTGAATCTCTACACGCGTATCATGCAGGCTCGCTGGGAAGACCGCCTGCATATCGCCATTGAGGTCGATCCGGCAGTGAGAGCTGCCCTGGTTCCGCAGCTGCTGCTTCAACCGCTGGTTGAAAACGCGATTCGTTATGGCTTATCGCCGGAAACGCAAACGGTCGAAGTGCACATCACTGCGGCGCGCTCCAATGGCGATCTCTGCCTCGCGATTCGGGATTGGGGACCCGGCTTTACGGGCGTAGGCCAAACGAATTCAGGAATCGGTCTCCGGAACACCGCCGACCGCCTTTCGCACCTTTACGGCAAGCATCACCAGTTTCGCTTCGGCAACGCCGGTTCCGGCGGCGCGCTAATCGAAGTCTCCATTCCGTTTCGCACGGCATGATTTCTGTTGTCGTAGTAGATGACGAGCCTCCTGCCAGGCGCAAGCTCCGACACCTACTCAGTGCCGCAACCGATTTTGAAATCGTCGGCGAAGCAGGGCTCGGCGGGGATGCTGTCGCCCTCCTGTCGCGTTTGCAGCCCCAAATCGTATTTCTCGACATCCACATGCCGGACTGCAGCGGCTTCGATGTTCTCGAAGCGCTCTCGCCGCTCCCTGCCATGCACGTCGTTTTCGTCACTGCGTTCGATAATTTCGCCATTAAGGCGTTCGAAGTGCATGCCGTGGACTACCTGCTGAAACCCGTGCAGCCGAGCCGCTTCGTTGAAACGATCGCGCGTCTGCGTAACTGCTTGAAAAACGATCTTCCCGCGCCTGACCTACACGCGATATCGAATGAATTTGCCTCCCGGGCGCAGCGCATTCTCATTCAGGAGAAAGATCGCTGTGTGTTCCTGGAGGTCCGCCGCATCGAGTGGATTGAATCCGCCCGCAACTATGCCTGCATTCACTCCTTGGGTAGGACCTACGTCACGCGCACAACGCTCGATGCGCTCGCACAGAAACTCGCGCCGCCTGAGTTCATCCGTATCAATCGCTCTGAAATTGTGAACGCTTCCCAGATTGCGCAAGTGCGCGCGAACTCTACAGGGGATCAAAAAGTGCTGCTTCGGGACGGTACCGAGCTGACCTGGAGCCGCCGTTACAGAACCATCGATCTCGCCGATCTCGCTCTTTAACGGGTTTCGTCCCACCCCGCCCGCCATTTGTCCCAAAAACATTTCCGCGGTTGTAATTACTCTGCACAATAAGGCTGATGCAAAACACCTGCCGCGCTGTTGTGCTCCTTGCCGCCGCTTCCGTTCTGATCTCCGCCGCCACGAACGCCGATTGGCGCTACTGGGGGCACGATCCTGGCGGCCAACGCTTCTCTCCGCTTACGGCGATTACGCCCGCAAACGTCTCGCACCTCAAGATCGCGTGGACCTTTCGCACGGGCGATGCGTACCAGCCGAAAAACAGCAGACCGACCGCCTTCGAAGCAACACCTCTCTACTTCGAAGGGACGCTCTATATCGGCACGCCGCTCGGCCGGGTGATCGCTATCGCTCCGCTTACCGGAAAGCAACGGTGGGCTTACGACCCTAAGATCGACAAAGATGCCGGGTACGGCGATTACGCTAACCGCGGCGTGTCCCTATGGATTTCGCCAACAGGCTCGCCACGTATTTTCATGGCGACCATCGATGCGCGCCTCATTTCGCTTGATGCCGCAACGGGAAAGCCGTGCGGGGACTTTGGCGACAACGGCATCGTGAATCTCCGTAATGGCTTGCGCATCCCGGCCCGGGATCCCTCCGATTACGAAGAGACATCTCCGCCCGCTATCGTCGGCGACACCATCGTCATCGGTTCCGGCATTGCCGATAACGGTTCAACCACGCAACCCAGCGGAGAAGTGCGAGGCTTCGACCTTCATACCGGGAAACTCAAATGGACCTGGGATCCCATTCCACAATCCGATTCCGATCCCGCATCCGCCACCTGGAAGAACGGAAGCAATCACCGCACGGGCGCGGCGAACGCCTGGTCCGTGATTGCCGCCGATCCGGCGCGCAACCTGGTGTTCGTTCCGACTGGCAGCGCCAGCCCCGACTACTATGGCGGCGAGCGCGTGGGTGCAAACCTGTATGCGGACTCTGTGGTCGCGCTCAAGGCCGATACTGGCAAACTCGTGTGGCACTTCCAAGCGGTTCACCACGACCTGTGGGATTATGACGTCGCCTCCTCGCCCGTGCTCTTTGAGTTCCATAAGGGCGGCGACACAATTCCTGCCATTGCAATCGGATCGAAAACGGGCCGCCTGTTTATTCTGAATCGCGAAACCGGCAAGCCCATCTTCGGCGTGGAGGAGAAGCCGGTTCCGCAGACAGATGTGGATGGAGAGGTCACATCGCCAACCCAACCTCTGCCTGTCAAGCCAGCGCCACTCTCTCGCCAACGCATGACCGCCGCCGATGCCTGGGGTTCAGACGAGCAAAACCGCAAATGGTGTCAGAACGAGATCGCCGGCCTTCGTGCCGAGGGCATCTTTACGCCTCCGAGCGTCCGCGGTTCGCTCTTCATGCCGGGCAACATCGGCGGGATGGCGTGGGGCGGCGCAGCTTTTGATCCACAGAATGAGTTGCTCATCATTCCCGTCAATAACCTCGCGGCTGAAGTGAAACTGATTCCGCGCAGCGAGTACAACCACGCGCGCGAAACCGGCCGCCGCCTCAATGGCGATTGGGAATTCGCTGAGCAGCGGGGCACGCCATACGGGATGATGCGGCGTTTCCTCCGCGCTCCGAATGGTCTGCCTTGTACCGCGCCGCCGTGGGGCGAACTGGTTGCCATTCAAGCCAGCACCGGGATAGAGAAGTGGCGTGTTCCCGTGGGCCAGTTGCCGAATTTCAAAGGTGGTCCCACACTTCCGACAGAATACGGCTCAATCTCGCTCGGCGGTCCTATCGTAACTGCGGGCGGCGTTATCTTTAACGCTGGAACACTCGACTCCGCCATCTACGCGTTCGACGTCAAAAGCGGAAAAGAACTCTGGCGTGGCGATCTTCCCACCAGCGCGCGTAGCGTGCCCATAACGTATCAGGGACCTGACGGCAAGCAATACGTGGTTGTGTCCGCCGGGGGCCACGGTATTCCGGGGGCCGGCCCGCTCGGCGATTATCTCATCGCCTTCGCGCTGTCAAACTGATAACGCAGTGCGTACGGCCTGGGTCACTTCGCGAATGCTGCTGGAGCCGCCTAGATCGGGCGTGACGATACCTGCCGCTGTTGTCTGCTCAATCGCACGCATGAGGCACGCGGCGGCAGCGGATTCTCCAAGGTGATCCAACATCAGAACGGCAGTCCAGAAAGCCCCAATTGGATTGGCGATGCCCTTACCTGCGATGTCCCATGCCGAGCCGTGAATCGGTTCGAACATAGACGGCGAGCGCCGCTGTGGGTTGAGGTTGGCGGTGGGAGCAATGCCGATGCTGCCGGCAAGCGCGGCCGCCAGATCCGAAAGAATGTCCGCGTGCAGATTGGTGGCGACGATGGTATCGAGACTGCGAGGATCGCGGACCATACGGACCGTCATAGCGTCGACCAGCATCTTGTCCCAAGCCACGTCGGGGAAATCGGCGGCAATCTCCAAAGCAATCTCGTCCCACAAGACCATGCCATGGCGCTGTGCATTGGATTTGGTAACCACCGTGAGAAGCTTGCGCGGGCGCGAACGCGCCACTTCGAACGCGTAGCGGAGGATTCGGGTCACGCCCGAACGGGTGAACACCGAAGTATCGGTTGCAATTTCGTGCGCCTGTCCGCGGTGAACGCGGCCACCGCTGCCCGAGTACTCACCCTCGGAGTTCTCGCGCACGATTATCCAATCAAGGTCGCCAGGCGCGCAACGGCGGAGAGGCGATTCGATGCCCGGCAGAACGCGTACGGGCCGCACGTTCGCGTACTGGTCGAGTCCCTGGCAGATTGCCAGACGCAACCCCCAGAGCGTGATGTGGTCCGGAATGTCTGGAGCACCAACCGCCCCGAAATATATAGCGTCGAACTCGCGAAGCCGGCCCAGCGCTTCATCGGGCAACATGCGGCCGTGCTGCCGGTAATAAGCGGAGCCCCAAGGGAATTCTTCGAAACGCAATTCGAAATCGGCGCGCTGCTCGAGTGCCTGCAAGACCTCAACACCGGCCGGGATCACCTCGGTACCAATACCGTCGCCCGGAATGACTGCTACCGAATATTCAGGGTTCCTCATAGAATGGTCATCTCGGGGGATGAATGACTAAGGCTTCAAAATGGCGCCGGTACGGAAACTACGCGTTTCTTTTGCCGCTGTTCGCGATGGTGCTGTTTTATCAGATCACCTATTCGGTTGTCACGATTTCGGTTGCGCTCCATCGTACCGAAGCGCCGACGCGGCCCTTTGCAACGGATAACCGGAACGTCACTGGGGTTGACGACTCGATCAGGCGCGCTGGGCTACAGGTGGGAGACAAGATCCTTAGCATTAACGGACAAGCGTTTACAGGCGACCGTGTCCTATTCGAACAGATTCGAAACGCAAAGCGGGGCGCAGTGCTGACGTTATCGATTATCCCGAATGGCGAAAGCGCTTCGCGAACCGTTCGCGTGCCGGTCCATTTCCAATCGGATAATCCGGGGACGTTCTGGTCCTGGCTGATCCCGGGCGTGCTGCTCGCGCTGATGATGTTTTGCGTCCTGGTGGGGATTTACGTCGCGGCGGTGCTTCCGTTCGACATCCGCGCTATCACGACCTTCGGTCTCATGATCGCGACGTCACAGATCGTCACGATTGCGGCCTGGTATCACTTTCCGCGGCCTTTGTGGGTCTTCGCCAACATCTACCGGACGGCGGGAACCGTGAGCTGGAGCGTCTGGCTCATTCTATTTGCTCTATATTTTCCGCACCGGTTCAGTTGGGATACGAGGCGGCCGTGGATCAAGTGGCTGTTCCTGGGGCCGGTGATTGCGTGGGCTTCGGCAGCTTCCGTCGCGTCGCTCGGCGCATATTTCAGCTTCGATGCGTTTGCTCCCCTCGACCATTTCATGGATAGCCCGGTGTTGGATGTCCGCTTGCTTATGTCTCTGGCGATCACGTTTTATTACGCCGCGATTGGGACGAAAGCGGGCCGGAGTGTACACGCCGATTCACGCCGGCGCATGCGCATTCTCATGGTGGGTACTTCAGTTGGCCTCGTTCCAGTGGGGCTGTTCGTCGCCTATCAAGCCCTCACGCATGGCGACGAGTTCAATCACATATCTGAGGTCATCTTAGTCACCGTTTGCCTTCTGTTCTGCCTGTTTCCGTTGACGCTCGCTTACGTCGTCGTAGCCGAGCGGGCCATGAACCTGCGCATGGTAATCCGGCATGGCCTGCGGTACGCGCTGGCGAAGGGCGGTGTTCGAGTTTTGCTCGGACTGATGATGGCCGGGCTGATCACGGTGGTGAGCAATGTCGTATTCGGCTCGATGCTGAACCCGACCGCGAAAATCTCGCTGTTTGTGGCGGCAGTCGTGATTGCCTCGTTAATTATCCGAAGGACGCGCGTACGGCTTCAGAAATGGATTGATCGCCGGTTCTTTCGCGAGGCGTACAACACAGAGAAGATTCTGGAGGATCTCAGCGAGACGGTGCTGACGATTATGGATGAACGCAAGCTGCTGGATACCGTGACGCACTGCATTTCCGAATCGCTGCACGTGCCCCAAATTTCTGTGCTGTTGAATGGCGACGGCGCGTTTCGGCCTGTCTATTGCCTTGGATTTGAGCCTAAACCCGATCTCGGGATACCGGAGGACAGCAAGACCGTGCAGGTCGTGAAGGAGTCGAAGGAAGCAAGAGTCTATTTCGACCGGCGTGACAACTGGGTTCACGACGCACCAGAATCCGAGCTTGTGACCTTACGAAATATTCATACGCAACTGCTGGTTCCGGTGGGCGCGAAAAACAGATTGCTGGGATTGCTTTCACTGGGGCCGAAACGATCGGAAGAGCCGTACTCGTCTTCCGACGTTCACTTGTTGCGCTCGGTGGCTGTCCAGACTGCGTTCGCACTGGAGAATACCAGGCTGGCGAGCGCAGTCGCGAAGGAAATGGCTGAGCGCGAGAAGCTAAATCGCGAGATGGAAATCGCGCGCGAGGTTCAGGAGCGTCTGTTTCCGCAGAAAATGCCGGCCATTGCGGGCATCGATTTTTACGGAGCATGTCGTCCGGCGCTCGGGGTGGGCGGCGACTACTACGATTTCCTACCCCTGGCGAATGGTGGCCTGGGCATTGCTATTGGCGATGTTTCCGGGAAGGGCATCGCAGCGGCATTGCTGATGGCCTCGCTGCAAGCTTCCCTGCGCGGGCAGGCAATGATGAACCAGGGCGACCTGGCACGTCTGATGCAGAACGTGAATCAGTTGGTATACGATGCGACGCCGATCAACCGCTATGCGACATTTTTTTACGGCCAGTACGATGGTAAAACTCACGTGTTCACGTATGTGAATGCGGGCCACAATGCTCCTATACTGGTACGACGCACGAATAACGGTGTGCCGCATGTGATTCGTCTGGAGACGGGCGGTCCGGTGGTCGGAATCTTTCCGAATGCCCCGTATCAGCAGGGCACGCTACTGATTGAGCCTGGCGACATCTTTGTCGGATTTACAGACGGGATCAGCGAAGCGATGAATAAGGAAGAAGAAGAGTGGGGAGAAGGACGATTGATTCCGGCGGTGGCAAAGCACGCCGACGACTCCGCGGCCGACATGATCCCGGCGCTGATGCGCGACGCGGATTCGTTTGTCGCCGGCGCGCCCCAGCATGACGACATGACGCTGGTGGTCCTGAAGGCGTGTGCGGCGTAATTCGTAATTCGGTGACTGACACCGAATTCAGAATTATCTGGGGCGGATTATTATCAAAGTTGAGCCTAGAGCCATGACGCCGCAAGCCATTTCGCAGAGCCGGCGCGATTTCCTGCGCGAAGTCACCCGTGCGACGGCCGGTGCGGCGCTGTTCGGATTCGCTCCTTTGCCTGCACTGTCCGCACCTCGAGGCCGCAAAGTGGTGGTAGTGACATTCGGCGGCGGTGCCAGAGATGACGAAACTTTCGCGCCCGAGGGGCAAGAGAACATTCCGCACCTGCTGAATGAATTGCTGCCACAGGCCACGTTCTTCACCCAGGTGGTGAATCGCGGCATTCTGGGGCACTATGTGGCCAATGCAAGCCTTGCTACAGGAGTCTACGAGACCTTCAACAACTTTGCCGCAGTCGCGCCGGAAAATCCCACCGTCTTCGAATACTTCCGCAAGGACCTGAAGCGTCCCTCATCCGATGCCTGGGTGGTTGCGCCGAGCAACGGTTTCAATCGCATCGGCGAGAGCTCGAATCAGGCATACGGCGCTGGTTTAGGCGCAGGCGTCATTCTGCCGAAACGGCTGCTCTCAAACGCACTCGGCTCTGGCAGCGAGCCACTCTACGATCATCTGCTGCGCGATAATTACGAGACTCCGCTGTATGCGCCGCAAGTTGGCGGGAACGAAATCGACTTGCATGAGATGGCGGAGATTCTGAAGCTCTCGGTCTCAGATTTCATGACGCACGCCAAGAGCCTGGCGAGTCCGGACGAGCTTTCTGTC
This sequence comes from uncultured Acidobacteriaceae bacterium, assembly GCA_963842195.1. Classification (GTDB taxonomy): domain Bacteria; phylum Acidobacteriota; class Terriglobia; order Bryobacterales; family Bryobacteraceae; genus Bog-105. The sequence goes on along the minus strand of CAWJFN010000005.1, from coordinate 491,213 downwards.
TACATCGCGAAACAGCTCATGCGGCAGCTGGCGCCCAGTCTGCTGTGGATCACGCTGCACGACATCGATATCGCGCATTCGGGCACTTACTCGCTGTACCTGGAAGGAATTCAGCGGACGGACCGGCTGTGCGCTGAACTTTGGCGGACGGTTCAGAGCGAGCCGGAGTACGCCGGCAAGACCAGCATGCTTATCCTGCCGGATTTCGGCCGCGATTCGGATCTGGACGCGGGCGGTAACGGTTTTCAACATCACCGGACCGGGGATGCGGTATCGCGCACGACGTGGATGCTTGCACTGGGTCCTGGGATTCGCGAGAACGTTCATGTGGACCGGCCGGCGCAATCGACCGATCTGGTGCCGACCGTGGGTGCAATGCTCGGATTTTCGGCGCGTATGGCACAAGGCAAGCCGCTGACCGAGGTGCTCTGAAGTGCTTCCGCCCGAGTTGAAGGCCGAGCACTTCGCGCAGTACCCGCCGCTTGCGCGCGCGCTTGCGGTGAAGCATCTTGAAGTCCTGCAACAGCTGCCGCTGGCATTTCTGCCGCTCCTGTTGAGAGAGGTCATCGGTTACGACTGGAAGTTCCCCGCGGAACGGAGCGACATCGATCATCAGTTGGCGTATCTTTCGGCAATGAAACCGGAGGCGCTGCTGCGCGTGATGGCGCCCTTCGCCGGGCTTCGCGTTTCGGCGCAATTGCAGCAGGTGGACTGGGTGAACCGGCCGGCGATCTTTTCCGAACAGTGGAGCGCGGAGCTGTGGGCCACGCGCCAGATCGATGCCTTCCGGGCAGCATCCGTCGACTATGTTCACCAGTTGAATGCAGCCAGGAACTCTGAACCGCTGCCCGTACCCCGGCTCGCGATTGCGATCATCGGATCCGGAGTCTCGACAACGAAACAGCCGCTCTTTCGAAAACTGAGGCCGCACGGCACTTACTACCGTAATGTTTCTGCGATCGGCGGCCGGGAAACTCTGCTCCAGGCGGTCAGTAGCAGGGCTAAAGCACATCCAGCGAGGTTTGCCCATTGGTACATCGACGGCCAATCAGTCGCGGCCATTCCTGACGTCGCATGCATCTCGTATCAGCAAATGCATGCGGTGCGGATTGCACTGGTATCAAAGATGCGCGCCGTGATGCAGCCGGGCGGCGGCGGACCTGAAATGCTACGAACAATGCTGGCGCAGACGACGCCGGAAGATCTCGGATTGAACGGAAGCGGAGATCAGGCCGTGCTGAACCGGTTTCAGATCAGCGTGCTGACGGAAGGCTCGGGCACGCAGTTGTTCAGCACAACCTTCGTGCAGTGGTCCGCGCGTGAGGCTCTTCGCCGCGCACAACCGCTGACAGTCCTCGCGCGATTCACACCGAGGCAGAGAGAGGACTCGATGCGTGAACTCCTGGCCGGCACTCAGCACGCGCCTGTTCCCGATCCCGATGGATCGCTTGTGGACGCGGATATGGGCGCGTACTACACCTGGATCAATCTGCAGCGGCTGCCTGGCGCTGAGGAAGCACGCTTTCTCGTTTGGTTCGAGGACCACTCGGAAGCGCTGGCCATTGGACCAAGTTTCGAGCGCGGAGCCGAGCGGCCACAAGCTGTCAGTCTCAGCGAACTTGTGCGCAATCTTTCGTGACGTCCCGGCGTTTGCGCAGACCCATTCAATCCGATTAGCCCAGCAGCGTCGTAAGAGCTAATCGGAGGATGTCTCATGCTCGCTTCACGAGAATGGACCGCGCCGTTTGTTCGAAGAGCGGTCCTTCTGTTGCTGACGTCGACTCTGGCAAGCGCCGCGTCGATCACGGTCGCCCCTACGGTAACCCCCGCCAGCGGTCTTTATCAGTACGCTTACAGCATCACGAATAGTACGCCGGATGACGCATTCTTGATCGACATCCAGGTGCCCAAAGATCCTTCCGCTGTGAGCAACCTGGCTGCGCCAGCGGGATTCAAGGCGGCCTTCGATTCGGGTCTCGGGCTGGTATCGTTTCTGGAAGACACCAGCTTCTTCGGCGCAACTCCCACCTCCGGATTCTCTTTTAACAGCCCCGATGCGCCGGGCAGTGCTGGGTTCCAAGCGACGCTCGTTGCCGCGGCTTCGGGATCGCTGTACACGATTTCGGGGTCGACCGTGGCTCCCGCGCCACTGGCTTCGGTTCCCGAGCCCGAATACCCTATGCTGCTCGGGACCGGACTGATGGTCTTTGCCGTTATCGGAAGACGTATTCGGCGCGGGCAAATGAAGATAACGAGACAAGACTGAGTTAGTTCAAGAACGAGAAAGAATATGGAGAAACAAATGTCGAAGTGTGCTTTTTCGAACCGTTCCGTCCGGCTCGCGACCTATGCGATTACTGCCGGCGCCTTGTTTCTGTTGGGCAGTACGCTATGGGCATCAAGCCATAGCGATGCACCGCTCATCAAGCAAGATCCTCAGGCCAATTTGACCGACGTCTACGCATTCGTCGGACTCAAATACAACAATCCATCGGAGAAAGTGCTGAATATCGTCGTGAACGTGCATCCGTTTTCCGAGCCGGGCGACGGCGTGACATATGAGCGCTTCGCCGACGATGCCCTGTTCAGCATCCATATAGCGAACCCGAACACAGGCGCGCCTATTTACACTTATAACTTCCGGTACTCGCCAATTACCGTCGATAACGGCATGTACAAGAACACGAACACGATTCTGTCTTATGGAAGAGGAACAACGATTGGCGCGATTCAACACACGGGCGATTCCTCACAGAACTTCACTCAAACTTACACACTAACTAAGGTCACCGCGAGCACTGGCGCGTCAGTCGAACTCGGTAAGGAAATGCTCGTTCCACCGCCCAATGTCGGAGGCCGGGTTACTCCCGACTACAACGACGCCGCGGGTAAGGCGGTGTCGGGTGCAACGAGTCACGCGGCTCTTGACACCTACACGAGAGAGACTGTCTATTCCCTTCCGAGCGGCGAGGCCGTATGGAGCGGACCGCGCGAAGATAGCTTCTTCTCGGACATCCCCGGAATCTTCGACTTGCTCAACCCGAGGATTCTGGGGCCCGGCGGGCACGGGCAGAACGGCACCGGCGTGGATGGTTTCAAGGGCTTCAACGTCCTTACATTCGCTTTACAAATCCCGGTCAGCTGCCTGCCGTCAATTGCATACAATGATGCTTTTACCGGCCTTTCGCACGGTGTCGGTGTGTATGCCTCGGTGAGCCGTCCGCGTATCACGCTTCGCAGCGCCTCGGGCGAACCAGTCACTTCCGGTCCCTGGATCCAGGTCAACCGCCTGGGTAATCCGCTGTTCAATGAAGGGCTTGTCGCGCTCAAAGACAAGGATAATTACAACCGGGATGTCCCTACGGATGACGCGGCAAAATATAAGCAGTACGCTCTTACACCCGAGCTGCCCGTGCTGATCAATGCCGTTTTCGGGTTGAATTTGGCCACGACCGGTCGAGTGGATTTGGCAGCGGTCTACATCCCCGATGTTCTGCGCGTTGATACTACAACCGGCCCGGTACCTCTGATTGGAGCGGGCGGCAATCGGCTGAGCGGTCTGGGCGGCGACACGACTAATGGCAAGTGGAGCGGCTGGCCCAATGGCCGGCGACTCGGGGACGATGTCGTGGATATTGCTCTCACAGCCATTGCAAGCGGTCCCACTTACAAGAGCATCTTTTTACTCGGAGACAACGTGAATCACAATGACCAGACTTATAACTTTACGTTTCCATACGCGGCGACACCCTGGTCAGGAACTAACAATCGTAAAGATCCCGGGGATCAGTAGTTCCCAGAACTTAGGGCGCCGTGCAACCTCGGCGCCCTTGTGACGTGAGGGATCAATGAACATGATTAAATGCACGTTTTTGTCGATCTTATTGCTTACCGGTGCGGGCATCGCCGCGCTTCCGGTAACTACGCCGGCCATGGCGTCAACCGATGCAGAGGTCTCAAAGGCGGCTGCCGAGGCGGCGAAAAGGCCTGCCAGCGACGATGCGTGGGTGCGGTTCGGAGACGCGTTGATGCAGAAGGGCAGAGAAACTGCTGATGCGGCGTACTGTACCCGCGCCGAAAGGGCGTATCGGAAAGCTCTGGATATCAATCCGAAACGTCTCGAGGCCCTGGCGGGCCTTTCATGGGTCAACGGTGTCCGCCATGAGTTTGAGGCCAGCATCGATTGGGCGCGGAAAGCACTTGCGCTCGATCCGAAATTTACTGCTGCATATGGCCTTATCGGCGACGCTGCGGTCGAAATGGGCGATTACGATAAGGCATTCGAGCAGTATCAGAAGATGCTCGACTTACGGCCGGATCTTTCTTCGTACAGCCGCAGCGCCCACTTACTTTTCGTAACTGGCGACACGAGGAGGGCCTCGTGGTTGATGATGAAGGCCATTGAAGCGGGCAGTCCGTACGGCGAGAATACGGCATGGTGCCGGTCACAGCTTGCTCTGATGTTCTACTCAGAGGGCGCATACGTGCCGGCCGAGCAGATGCTGGAGGAAGGTCTGAAGAAAGTGCCGCAGGACTACCGCGTATTGGCTGCGATGGGCAAAGTCAAGGCGGCGGAGAAAGATTACGAGTCCGCGATCGGTTACTATCGCAAGTCCATTGAGATCGCTCCGCAGCAGGATGTAGTTGCTGCTCTCGGCGATCTTTATGCGCTTACTGACCACCCGGAAGAAGCAAAGCAGCAGTATGCGTTGGTCGAATCCATCGCCCACCTGAATAAGGCGAATGGAGTCAGGGGCGACATGTTGACCGCGCGCTTTTACGCAGACCACGATCGAAATCTGGAAGAGGCACTGAAAATGGCGCAGGACGAGTATCAAACACGGAAGAACCCATATCAAGCCGATACTCTGGCGTGGTGTTACTACAAGAACGGGCGAATCGAGGATGCCAAGCACTACATTCAGATCGCACTCAGCCACAAGACTCCGGAAGCCACGTTTTACTTCCACAAGGGCATGATTTATGCGCGAGCGGGCGACCGCCCCACTGCCCAACTCGCGCTCTACGAGGCGATGAGCATCAATCCTGATTTCGATGCTCTTCAGACGCCGGTCGCGATGAAGATGATGGCTGACTTAGGCTCGGCGAGCAGGGAGGAACACGCGCAAAACGAGCGCGACGTGTCCGTGCATTGAGCGGCCGCGAGTGTTGTACCGCCCCTAGGCTGAATGTAGGAACGCGTCTAGCAGCTTGCGATAGGTATCTTCTAACGATTCGGGCAAGACGCGCGTTTCGCCCACCACCGTCATGAAATTGGCATCGCCATGCCAGCGGGGCAAGAGGTGCATGTGGATGTGTTTTTCGATTCCTGCTCCTGCTGCTTCGCCTAAATTCATTCCGAGATTCAGGCCGTCCGCACGGTAGGTGCGTTCGAGGATCTCCTCGCCGCGTCGGAGTAAACGCATGATCTCAGCCGTTGTGGCCTCGCTCACTGCGGCGAGGCGCGCCGCGTGCATGTAAGGAGCGATCATTACGTGACCGCTGGTGTAGGGAAAGCGGTTCAGCATGACGAACGCGAATTCGCCGCGATACACAACGAGAGCCTGTTCGTCATTTGGCGAAGCAGCCGCATCGCAGAAAATGCAGCCTTGCTTTTCTCGATTCTCCTGCATGTACTTGGAACGCCAGGGCGCCCACAAGTGGTTCATCGCGAAAAGCCGGTCTCAACCATGCGGGAACCCGCCGTCCCCGCCTGGCGCGGCCCCAGCCACCGCGTCGCCTGATTCCGCGGTAGCGCCGTCCGCTGCGGACTGATTCACCAAGTCGCGCAGTTCCTTGCTGGGCTTAAAGTATGGGATGCGCTTGGAAGGCACTTCAACACGAGTGCCGGTCTTCGGATTGCGCCCGACACGCGGCTGGCGCTGCCGGGTTCGGAAGCTGCCAAACCCGCGGATCTCAATCTTCTCTCCCCGATGGAGGCTTCCGACGATGCTGTCGAAAATCGTCTCGACGATCTCCTCAGAATCCTTCCGAGTCATCTCCACGACTCTCGATACCTCCTCGATCAGCTCCGCTTTGGTCATACCTTAGATGTCCTTGCTCAGTTCCGGTCCTCTGATTTGTGGTGTTTCATTGCATCGCCGACGGTCGAAGTCGCCGCCGCAGCCTGACGCTGATAATCGCCGAGACGGCTTCTTTCGTCATCCTCGCCTACCGCCCGCACGCTGAGCCCAATTCGCTTTTGAGATTCGTTCATTTTGATGATCTTGAACTCGTATTCGTGACCGACCGGGAGCGCTGGTTCCTCTGTCCCGGAGGCATGCGCACGGCGCTTAGCATTGTCGAACCCCGTTTCCGAGCGATGACACAGCCCTTCGACCCCCGGCAGCAGTTCCACGAAGACGCCAAAGGCAGCGGCGCGGCAGATTTTGCCGCGGACGACGTCGCCGACCTGATGCGTTCGGAAGAACGTCTCCCATGCGTCCGGTTGCAACTGCTTCATCCCGAGTGAAAGGCGCCTGTTAGCGGCATCAATGTTCAGGATGACAGCCTGTACAATCTGGCCTTTCTTCACCACTTCCGATGGATGCTTTACGCGCGCCGTCCATGACATATCGGAAACATGAACCAGCCCGTCCACACCCTCCTCGATCTCGATAAAAGCGCCGAAATCGGCCAGCTTGCGAACCCGGCCTTCGACCACTGACCCGATGCTATAACGGTCAGCTACAGTGGTCCACGGATCTGCCTCGAGTTGTTTGATCCCCAAGGAAATCCGGTGCTCTTTGGGCTTTATTTCGAGCACGACGGCTTCCACTTGATCCCCTACTTTGACGACCTTTGCCGGATGCTTCATGCGCCGGCTCCAGGTCATTTCCGAGATGTGAATCAGGCCTTCGACGCTCGGCTCCAACTCGACAAATGCTCCATAATCGGTGACGCTGACGACACGTCCAATTACCCGGCTCTGTGGCGGGTACCGCTCTTCGATGGTCGCCCACGGGTCCGGATACATCTGCTTCAACCCGAGCGAAATGCGCTCCTTCTCGCGATCAAACTTCAGAACCTTGACCGTGATCTGATCGCCGACGCGAATCAACGCCGACGGATGCACAACATTGCCGTAACTCAAATCACTGACGTGCAGCAGCCCGTCGATGCCGCCCAAGTCTACAAAGGCCCCGTATTCGGTGAGATTCTTAACCGTGCCGGTGACGACCGCTCCTTCGTGAATGTTCGCAAGCGCCTCCGCCTTCCGGTTCTGCAGATCGTCTTCGAGCAGGACTCGCCTGGACACAACAGCATTTCCGCGGCGCCGGTTCAGCTTGAGGATGCGAACCTCCAGCTCTGTGCCGACATAGGCATCCAGGTTGTGCACGGGCCGGATCTCGATTTGAGAACTGGGCAGAAAGGCCATAACTCCGATGTCGATAGCCAGGCCGCCTTTAATTTTGTTCAACACGCGGCCGGTGATGGCCGCGCCCTGCGCCGCCGACGACTCCAGATGTTCCCACGTGTGCCGCCGATGGGCGCGCTCGTAAGAGAGCAGGATATAGCCCTCAACGGGCTCGCCCGTGCGGTCGATCATCACTTCAATCACATCGCCGGACTTGACGGCCGGCTTGTCATCTACAAATGGAAACTGCGACGCAGGAACAAGACCTTCGATCTTGCGTCCGATGTCGACGATGACTTCCTTGTCGGAAACGCTCAGCACGTGGCCATGAATGATTTCGCTTTCGCGAGACGTAAATTGACTGCTGTAATTGTCGAGGAATGCCTGATAGTCTTCACTATCGGTAGTTCCAGTCACTTCAACGTACTCGTCAGAAGAGCCGGCCATGTTCGTTTACAGTTCCTAAATGGGTGCCTCCGGCCGGCAGACAAATGAACCGGATGTAAGCGGCCACCGCACCGAGAAGACTGAACCTTTTGACGGGAGGCCGCGGTCGGCCACTCAACTCATTGATAGTTCAGTACTTCAGCACTATAGCCGACGACTGTATGGATGTCAACCGAGGGGAGAGCAGGACGGGGCTGAAAATGCGGCGCGCACGGTAACATCTTGCGTGCATCATTAGCGCCCATGGCGCTGAGACCTCATTGTCGGATATACTGAAGACCACGGCGCATTCGTAGCCCGTCTTGGAGAACCCCAATGGGAGAACTATTCCAGCCGACCCATCTTCTGGTCGTTTTGATCGTTGCATTGTTCATATTCGGACCTAAGAAGTTGCCCGAGCTGGGCCAGGGCCTCGGCAAAGGCATACGCTCGTTTCGTGACAGTATGAAGGCTGTTACAAGCGATGAACCCGAGAAGACGGAAACTCCCGCCACACCTCGGACTGAGAACACGGCTAATACGCCTAAGTAAAGATCCGCCCAGCTTCGTCTCCTGTTCTCCGGCGAGCACTTGCTTGCCTGAGCGGTGTCCTGGCGCATTCCGAACGGTCTCACCGGATCTACGCACCCGCATTTTTGCGGTGATTTCTCCCGCATCTAGCGCCGAAATGCAATCCGAAAAAACACGCTTTTCGCAGCAGCAATTTTTGCACTTCCCGGAAAGATTTGCTGCGGAAAATGATCGATCGGAAGCGCTGTAAACCCGTTCATCCCATCCTTCATTTTGGATCGTAAGTCGCTTTGTTCCATGGGTTTACGTACTACATCATCGCTTTCCCGGGGTAGTGTCTAGGCGTTCTGGCATGAAAACTGCCTAACATTCGACGTGCGATTACACGATTAAAATCGCCGTGAGCCGCCCACACGAAGGCGGCGAACGTTCTTCCGGTTTCAAACACTTCTAACCGGGGGCATTCACAGAAAAAGGAACAACATTAGGAGCGGCGGAGCCAAAAACATGACGACAGAAGAATACGGCAGAGCATATCAACGGGGATTCAATTTGACAGTGCGTTTTCTAGTGTCGCGCGGGCTATCTTACGATGCGGCGCTAGACACAGCGCAAGCTGCGTGGGCAAAGGGCTGGGAGCGCCGAGAGCAATTAAGGGATCCGAACCTTGTGCTCACCTGGACCAACAGCATCGCGCTTAATATTCACAGAACCTTCTTGAGACGCGAACCGCAGACTCAGACACTTCCCGAGTTGCAGGCGCCACCGCGCATGAACGTGGCCGCCATCGACGTGAAGCGGATTCTTAGCGATTGCAAGCCTAATGACAGGGTAGTGCTCGAGGGACATTACATCGAAGGGTACAAAGTTCAGGAAATTGCGCGCCAGCACGGATGGTCGGAGACCGCGGTCCGCATCCGCTTGCTGCGCGCCCGTCGAAGTGTCGAAAAACGCCTGAGCCGGCCGAAACATGCCCGCCTGCGCAATCTGGCTGAAAAGACGAGAAAAGCCCTGGCGACGGCTCTGGAAGTGCCCGGCCAGTTCGAGGTCAAGGTAGCGTAATTGTTTCGATCGGGCGGCTGACGGTCGCTCCGGCCGAACTTTTACAGCAGTTCGGCGGTGCTGAAGAAAAACGGAATTTCCTGAGCGGCCGTTTCGGCGGCATCGGATCCGTGCACGCAGTTGCGCTCGATATTTTCCGCGAGGCGTTTACGGACCGTGCCTTCCGCCGCATTGGCCGGATTGGTCGCGCCCATCACCTCACGCCATTTCGCAACGGCGTTATCACGTTCGAGCGCCAAGACGATTACGGGTCCCTCGGTCATGAACTTGACTAGACCTGCGTAGAAGGGCCGTTCGCGATGCACTGCGTAGAACGCCTCCGCCTCGCGTTGGGTGAGGTGACGGCTCTTCAGCCCGAGAATACGAAATCCATTTTGCTCCACGATCGAGATGATCTCTCCGGCATGGCCGTTGGCCACGGCATCGGGTTTGATAATGGCAAAGGTTCTTTCAGTCATTAATGAGTGGATGCTTTCTCTCGAATCAATTCTTTTTCGACGCGATGGCCTGCTGCATCTTTTCGCCCATCAGCGCGGGCGAGGGGCATACCGTGATTCCAGCCTCCTCCATGGCGGCGAGTTTATCTGAGGCCTTGCCGGACCCTCCTGAAATGATTGCTCCGGCGTGTCCCATGCGGCGTCCTGGAGGCGCGGTCTGCCCGGCGATGAAGCCTACTACCGGCTTCTTCACGTGAGCCTTCACGTAAGCGGCCGCAACTTCTTCCGCACTTCCTCCGATCTCGCCGATCATAATAATTGCGTGCGTATTGGGATCTTCGTTAAAAAGCTTGATGGCTTCGGTGAAATTCGTACCGATAATCGGGTCACCACCGATGCCGATGCAAGTGGATTGGCCGATTCCCGCCCGGCTTAGTTGACCCACCGCTTCGTAGGTCAAGGTTCCGGATCGCGACACGATGCCGACATGCCCTGCTTTGTGAATGTGCCCTGGCATGATGCCGATTTTGCACTTGCCCGGCGTGATGACGCCGGGACAGTTCGGACCGATGAGCCGTGTGGCAGGTTTGGTATTCAAGAAGGCCCAGACGCGGATCATATCCGCAACAGGAATGCCTTCCGTGATACAGACCACCAGCGGAATCTCGGCGTCTGCCGCCTCCATAATCGCGTCGGCCGCAAACGGCGGCGGGACGAAGATGACAGAGGCGTTCGCGCCCGTTTCCCGCACCGCTTCTTCTACGGTGTTAAAAACCGGCCGGTCGAGATGTTTCTGCCCCCCCTTGCCGGGAGTGGTTCCGCCGACGACCTGAGTCCCATACTTAATCGCCTGCTCGGCATGAAACGTGCCCTCGCGGCCAGTGAAGCCCTGGAACAAGACCTTAGTGTTTTCGTTGATCAGTACGCTCATTTCGCGAGCCTCACTACCTTCTCAGCGGCGTCTTTCATGCCATCGGCGACAGTGAAATTGAATCCCGATTCGGTTAAAATCTTCTGGCCAAGTTCGACGTTCGTCCCCTCCATGCGTACGACAATCGGAATTTTGATGTCGAGCTCACGCGCGGCCGAAACCACTCCCGTGGCGAGAGTATCGCATCTGAGGATACCGCCGAAAATGTTAATCAGGACCGCCTTAACGCTCGGATCCGAGAGCAGAATTCGGAATGCGTTCTTGATTTGCTCGGCGTTTGCGCCGCCGCCGACGTCGAGGAAGTTGGCGGGCTGGCCTCCAGCGTACTTGATAATGTCCATGGTGGCCATCGCCAGGCCGGCGCCATTGACCATACAGGCGATATTGCCTTCCAGCTTGATGTAGTTCAGGCCGAATCGCGAAGCTTCCACTTCAAGCGGATCTTCCTCATTCAAATCACGCAGCTCCAGGAGATCCTTGTGCCGGTACAGCGCATTATCGTCGATGTTGATCTTGGCGTCGAGCGCATAAACGCGGCCATCTTTCGTCAGAATGAAAGGATTAATCTCAGCCAGCGATCCGTCGATCGCCTGATAAGCCTTCGACAGCGCGATCATGGCAGCCGAAGCACTGCGCACACTGGAGGCGGGGATATCCATGCCGAACGCCAGCTTGTTGGCCTGAAACGGCTGCAGCAGCGAGCCCGGCATCAGCGGTTCTTTCAGGATCAGCTCCGGCGTATTCGCGGCGACTTCCTCAATCTCCATCCCGCCGGCTTTGGAGGCCATAAAGACGGACTCGCCGATGGCGCGGTCGAGCACAATGCCCAGGTATAATTCGCGCTCGATCGGCAGAGTCTCTTCAATCAGCAAGCGCTGGACGACGCGGCCTTCCGGACCTGTTTGGTGTGTGACGAGAGTCATGCCGAGCATCTTCTTAGCAATTGTGACCGCGTCCTCAGCATTTTTCGCGATCTTCACGCCGCCGCCCTTACCGCGTCCGCCGGCGTGGATCTGAGCCTTGACGACAACGCTGCCGCCAATCTTCTTCGCCGCTGCCTCTGCCTCTTCCACCGTGTATGCAACTTCGCCGCGCGGCACCGGTACATCGTATTTGGCAAGAATAGCTTTGGCCTGATACTCGTGGATTTTCATAAAGCGGGAATCCGGCGATCAAGTGCAAGGTTCGCCTGAAACCAAACGTTAGTTTAGCTCGCAGGTCCGAAGCACCAGTTAATGGCGAATCAGAAACCCTCTGGGCGCAAACGTAAACCCGAACTTTGTCTCGCGATCGATGTCCCGATTGTAGTCGTGCGGATAGTTCGAGAAATATTCTTCCAGCGCTTCGTACGGACCCTCACCCCAACCTGATAAAACTGGATGCCCGTTGATGTTGCCGTCCTCGACTACAACGTAATCGCCCGCGATTGTGAGCGAACGCAGTTGAATCAGCTCTCGCAAAACGTGATCCTTCGCATGATTGCTGTCGAGAATGAAGAACACGTTTCCGGCAAACTGCCCGCGCAACTCACGAATCCTTTCGGCCACCGCGGCGCTGCTTGAATCCGCCTGTAGAAACTCGATCCGTTTGTCTGCATGCAGTCTCTGGGGAACGTTGGTATGATCCACATCAACCGTAAGTACTCGAGCGCCCGGCGAGAGGTAGCTTAGAATCTCGGCAAAGAATAGCGCCGACCCTCCAAAAAACGTTCCGAACTCCACAACCAGGCGCGGCTTCAAAGCGGACAGGATTTCCTGGTAGTTCCACATGTCGGAAACCGATTTCAAACACGGGACGCCCAGAAACGTGGTCCGCTGCCACACTTCGGTGTTGTAGTACCAGAGATGGTAGTTCTCGCCAACTGATGAACTGCTCTCCATTGGCCAATGTTATTCCCTGCGCAATAGAAGCTCCTACGTCGGCGGTTTGTTGGGCACGAGATTGAGGCGAATCGCGTACTGGATCAGCTCCGCCGTAGTCTTTACACCGAGAACCTCCATCATCTCGTATTTGTGTGACTCGGCCGTCCGGCTTGAGATGTGCAAAATGGATGCGATTCCCTTCATCGTGTGCCCTTCGGCTATGAGTTGCAGAACCTCGCGCTGGCGGTCTGTCAATCGTGTTTCGCCTTGCGCCGGGGCTCTCGCCTCAATCAAGACGCTCAGCAGGTCTTTTGCGATCAAGGGCGTCAAATAGCTTCTGCCCTTAGCCGCTTCTTGAATCGCCGTGACGAGTTCCTCTCCCGGCGAGGTCTTCAGCACGTAACCCGAGGCGCCGGCGCGAAATGCCTCCACCGCGAGCTCGACCTCGCCATGCATTGTCAGCATGACGACCTTGGTGTCGGGACGAATACGTTTGATTTGCCGGACGGCATCGATCCCGTTCAACAGCGGCATGGAGATGTCGGTAACCACGACATCGGGCCTCAACTCCTCGACGGAGTCCAGTAGCGCCCTTCCGTCATGTACAACCCTGAGCAGATCAAAGGATCTATTCAGGAGAGCCTCTAATCCCTCAGCTACAACGGCGTGATCGTCCGCGAGTAAAACGCGAATCGCGGCCATGACGAGTCCGCCATCATCATACATCGCCGGAAACGTCGCCGGAAAAGATCGCCCGAACGTCGCGGCCGGGCCTGCTGCAACGGCTGGTCTCAAGGCGGCCCAGTGGCCGAAGATATGAATGAACGCCCCTGGAGCGCCAGTGTCACCGCCTCAATCAGATCTTCACCCGCATTCTCTTTGAAAACATAGCCGCTTACTCCCGCGTCGAATGCCGCTTTGATGAGTTGAGCATCGCGATGCATGGTCAAGGCAACAACGGCCTTACACAGCCGCTGATTCAGTATTTTTCCGCACGCTTCGATGCCGCTCATTTTCGGCATTCGAACATCCGTTACCACAACATCGGGCCGGAGATCCTGGGCGGCCCGGACCAGAGTGATGCCATCCTGCGCGGTACCGACCACGTCAAACCGGGGGTGCAGCAAATTGCAAACCTCCTCCAGAATGTCGGGATGATCATCCGCGATCAGCAGACGCGGTCGGCTTTCGGCACTTTCGACGCTAGGGAATTCCTCCGTACGCCGCCTCACTTTCCGGGCACGAGGCCCGGCGTACTGACTCTGCCTTATTAGAGGGCGCACGAAGTGCTTCAGGAATCCGGAAATTTACGGAGACGTATTGGTGTGGTAATGGGACGAAGGTCCAGTTAGCGCCGTTAAGTGGCAAACGGAAGTTCGTCACATTACGGTGTCGAAGACCGCTCCATTTTGGTCGCGGCTCGGTGTACGTTACGTAACAACACAGAACGGTAGCGCCCGTATAAGCCGAACGCCGAAAGCCGCACATCTCCGGATACGCCGGACGTCCGTTCTCGCATACCTTGGAAGTGTCCGAGAGCATGACGGCCGTATGACCATCAACGATTTGATCAACGGCTCTCAGCAAATTCTCACTGAACTCGCTGGCGAAAAGCTCCAGCTAATCAGCCGCTTGGACCCGGACGCGGGCAGCACGACGCTTTCAGGCGCCTCCGTGCAGAGCATGCTCCGCGGCTTGGTATCCCAGGCGAAAGAAATCTTCCCGCAGGGAGGGACGATGATCATCGCGACCTCGCGTTTTTCTTCGGGCGGAGATGATTCGCAGGAGTTCCCGAAAGCTCCTGCCGGCGATTACGCAGTGCTCTCGGTTACAGTTCGACACGGGAGCGAACCCGAACTGCCCGGTGCGGACGACACACGAACTAAGTTCCGATTCCTGGATGTACTGGAAGGCGTTCAATCCGGCGGTGCGCATGTCTCGCTCGTGGAAGAGCGCGGCTCGTTGCTATTGCGCATGCTGCTTCCGCGAGCACAATCGATAGAGCCTTCCGACTCAGCGTCGCCGAAGCCCGGCCCTCGGAATGCGCCGGAGACGATTCTCCTCACGGGACCGAATCCTGCTGTGCGCGCTGAGCTGCGATCGCTTCTCCTCCGACGCGGCTACGCAGTGCTGGAAGGTATTAACAATAAACATACGGAAATTCTCCGGAGGGACTTTGGAAGCAAGATTGACCTTGTTCTCGTGGATCGCGGAATTGAAAACGACGAGGGAGAACTGCAGCAATGGCTGCGCACCTGGCCGGACGTCCCTGTGATCACTTATTCGAATAACCTGCATGCGCCTGCCGCAAACGCAGGTACGGAAACAGTAACCTCCTCTGCTGAGGAAACCCTGGCCAAAATACACACCGCGCTCCAAACAGCTCAACAGAAGAAAACGATTCTTGTGGTCGATGATCATACGCCAACCCGCCGCATGGCCGCTGCGCTTCTCGAGGCCGTCGGGTTCGATGTATCGGAGGCAGCAAACGGCAAAGAGGCTCTTCATCATTTAAGCCGCCGCAAGGTCCAGATGGTACTGACGGAATTAGTTATGCAGGATGCAGAAGGCCTGCAACTCATCCATGAACTCACAAAATCGTATCCAGAAGTGAAAACGATTGCGATGTCGGGAGCATCCCGCGCCGGTACCTACCTCTCGGTAGCGCTAACGATGGGCGCTCGAGCCACTCTGCGCAAACCGCTGCACGCCGAACACCTCATTCAAACAGTACAGAATGTCTTCAGTGAACCGTGATCCGGCCAGAGGTGCGACTTCGTTGGTGGAAAATGTTCAGCAACGAAGCGCTTCGGTAGCTTTTCGGCGGCTGGAGAGCAGTTCTGAAATGGCTTCGCATTCCTGAACCATTTCGGCAAACTGCTTTGGATCCAGCGATTGATAGCCGTCCGATAGCGCTCGCTCGGGATTAGGATGCATTTCGACGATCAGTCCCGACGCGCCGGCCGCAATTGAGGCCAAGGCCATCGGCAGGACTTTGTCGCGCTTTCCGGTGCCATGGCTCGGATCGACCAGGATCGGCAAATGGCTCAGGCTCTGCACCGCCGGCACTACGCTCAGGTCGAGAGTGTTCCGCGTGTGATCTGCGAAGGTGCGAACTCCCCGCTCGCAGAGGATCACGTTGTAGTTGCCTTCCGCCAATATGTATTCAGCAGCCATCAGGAACTCTTCCAGAGTAGAGGACATACCGCGCTTTAAGAGGACCGGTTTCCGGGAACGTCCAGCGCGCCTCAGCAAAGAGAAATTCTGCATATTACGCGCGCCAATCTGAATGCAATCGGCATATTTTTCGACCAACTCGACGGTTTCGACATCAATCGCCTCAGTTATAATTCCGAGACCGGTCTCGGCGCGAGCCTCGGCCAGATATTCCAGTCCTTCTTCGCCGAGACCCTGAAAGCTGTACGGCGAGGTTCGGGGCTTGTACGCTCCGCCGCGTAGCAGCTTTCCTCCAGCTGCCTTAACCGCATGCGCCGATTCAATGATTTGGCCTCGGCCCTCGACCGCGCAAGGGCCGCCGCAGATGACCATCTTGTCACCGCCCACGCTCACCCCATGTATCGTGACCACGGTGTCCTCCGGCTTCACCTCCCGGCTCACTAGCTTGTACGGCTTAGATACACGGATCGCTTCGGAAACTGCGGGTAAATCCTCGAACTCCGCCGCATCAATCGGGCCTGTGTTACCTGTAATCCCGATCGCCGTTCGCTGCTCACCAGGGATAATGTGGGGCTTGAATCCGAGCGATTGAATTCGTTCACAAACACGCGCGATATCGGCAGGACCGGCATGGGCCTTCATCACAACTAACACGGTTTGAAACCTCAGTCATTTAGCCTACAGGAAGAGAGCGCAAGTCTCGCCATGGGCGTGGTTCACAATAGGTTTACGGCAGCGGTAAGGGTCGTATCGCACCGAAACGAAGGAGCAGCGCATTCGTGTGGTCGAATGAATAGCCGAGGTATGTCTCATCTTCCATTTCGCAATTTCGTTCATCTCTCGCAGCAGGAAGCCTATGAATTGATGCACAAAATGCTGTCGGGTGAGATGACAACCGAAGGGATTGCGGAAGTTTTGGGCTTTCTCAGGCGGAAAGGCGAAACGATCTCCGAATTGGTAGGATTTGCAAACGCAATTCGGGAAAAAAGCCTTCCGGTTGAGCTCGATCAATCCGAGCAGCCCATTCTTGATACCTGCGGTACCGGCGGCGACGGCACGAACACATTCAACATCTCGACGGTCACCGCGTTCGTGGTCGCGGCGACGGACCTGCGTGTTGCCAAGCACGGCAATCGGCGCATTTCCAGCCAGTGCGGTAGTGCCGATGTGCTGGAGGCGCTGGGCATTCCCATCGATTTGCCCGCGAAACAAGTGCTGCAGTGCGTTCAGCATACCGGCATCGGTTTTCTCTATGCTCCACTGCTGCATCCGGCCGTTAAGCACTCACAGGAAGCGCGGCTGCTGCTGAAAGGCCGGACCGTATTCAACCTTCTCGGGCCGCTCACAAATCCCGTGCGTGCCCGCATGCAACTGATTGGCGCATTCTCTGTTCGTGCAGCCGAGATGCTGGCGCAGGCTTCGGCGCGTCTGGGCGTTGAACGCGCCTTTGTGGTGCACGGCGCCGACGGGCTCGACGAGATTTCCACTACCGGTCAGACCACCGTTTTTCAGGTGGAGGAAGGCCGCGTTCAGAAGGGACTGTGGTCGCCGGGTGATTTCGGGCTGCCACAAGCCAACATCGAGGATCTGAAGGGCGGCGATCCACAGTCGAATGCCGAAACGCTGCGCGCGATTCTGGATGGCGAGACGGGACCCAAACGCGATATCGTGATCGCGAACGCCGCTGCCGCGCTTTTGCTCGCCCGGCGCGCTGAGGATTTGAAAGGCGCGGTTGCCGCTGCCATCGAGTCACTCGATTCCGGGGCTGCCCGGTCGAGACTGAATCTGCTTACGGAGTTCGCGAATCAGTTGAGACATGAAGTCGCTTGAGGTTCACGAGTTCGGCGTAGACAATTTGACGCTGGTTGAACGGGACATTCCGCAGCCCGGGCCCGGCGGGGTGCTGGTTCGCCTCACGGCGGCATCGCTAAACTATCGCGACTTGATGGTCATCAGCGGTACCTATAATCCCAAGCTCAAACGACCCATGATTCCGTTTTCCGACGGCGTCGGAACTGTTGAAGAAATCGGCGACGGCGTCACACGCGCAAAAGCTGGAGATCGGGTCGCCGGCTGCTTCATGCAGAAATGGATGGACGGTCCACCCACGCGCGAGAAAGGCGCCTCAGCTCTCGGCGGCGCCATTGACGGCGTTCTCTGCGAATACAAGGTCTTTCACGAGGATGGCCTCGTGACGCCGCCGGCTTTCTTGACAGACGAAGAAGCGGCCGCACTGCCCTGTGCCGGTGTGACCGCTTGGCACGCTTTGTTCGAGCACTCGAACTCGGCCCCTGGGGATACGGTGCTGCTGCAGGGCACGGGAGGTGTGTCCACCTTCGCTTTGTTGTTTGCGCGAGCCGCCGGCCTGCGCACCGTCATGACGTCCGGCAGCGACGAAAAGATCGTTCAAATGCGGGAACTGGGCGCCAACGACACCATCAACTACAAGCAGATTCCCGATTGGGATAAAGCCGCGCGCGACCTCACCTACGGGGTCGGGGTCGATCACGTCATCGAAGTTGGCGGGTCCGATACTTTGCCCAAATCGTTCCGCGCGGTTCGAACGAACGGCCTCATTAGCGTCATCGGCGCGGTAACCGGTCGTGAACCGAGCGTCGGTCCCACCCAGATTCTGATGAACAGCGTCCGCGTACAGGGAGTCTACGTCGGATCCCGGAGCATGTTCGAGCGCATGAATCGCGCAATTGAGCTTCACCGGATCAAGCCTGTAATTGCGAAAGTTTTTCCGTGGCTCGATGCGAAAGAGGCGCTTCGCCACATGGAATCGCAGCAGCACGTGGGCAAGATCTGCCTGCGGTTTTAGCGCGGAGCGCGCAACTCGGCCGCGGGCCTAATTCAATGAACCAGGCGATCCTGCGCGCCCTCCCGATCGCACAGCGGCGTGTTCGATAATCTTGTAGGCCAGAATAGTAAATGTCCCGAGCAGCCCTATGCGGCTTGGCACGTCACAAGATTTCCAGGGACACTGTCAAATCACGAAGAGAGAGAGATAGTCACTTGCCTACGACGGAAACGCAAACCTTAGAAGAGTCGTGTATCAACACCATCCGGTTCCTTTCCGCGGATGCCGTGCAGAACGCGAACTCCGGTCACCCGGGAATGCCGATGGGGGCTGCCGCCATGGCGTACACGCTATGGACCAAGTTCCTGAAGTTCAACCCCAAAGACCCGAACTGGATCGACCGCGATCGTTTTGTTCTTTCCGCTGGCCACGGCTCCATGTTGCTCTACAGTCTGCTGCATCTCACGGGCTACAATCTGCCGCTTGAAGAGCTCAAGCACTTTCGTAAGTGGGGCAGCAAGACCCCGGGACATCCCGAGCGTGGGCACACCCCGGGGGTAGAGGTCGCTACCGGTCCGCTCGGGCAGGGTTTTGGCAACGCGGTCGGGCTCGCGATGGCGGAAGCGTGGCTGGGTGCTAAATACAACCGGCCGGGCCACGAGATCATCAACCACTACACTTACGGGATCTGCGGGGACGGCGATCTCATGGAAGGCGTCAGCCAGGAAGCCGCCTCCATTGCGGGGCACTTCCGGCTCGGCAAACTGATTTTCCTTTACGACCAGAACCATATCTCTCTCGCCGGCGAGGTCAGTCTTACTTTCACGGAAGATGTGGGCAAGCGCTTTGATGCTTACGGCTGGCACACCGTGCATGTCGAAAAGGGCAATGACGTCGACGCGGTGGAGAACGCGATCAAGGAAGCGCAAGCCGAGCGTGATCGGCCCTCGTTGATCCTGGTGCGCACTCACATCGGCTATGGCAGCCCCAAGAAACAGGACACCTTCGAGGCGCACGGCAATCCGCTTGGCGAGGAGGAACTGCAGGCTGCCAAAAAACAGCTTGGCTGGGCCTCGATGGATAAGTTTTATCTGCCCGAAGACGCCGTGAAATTTTTCCGTGAAGTAGGCGCGAAAGGTGGCAAGACTCAGCAGGATTGGCAGAAGCGTTTCGACGCATACAAGAAGGAGTTTGGGAAGGAAGCCGCTGAATTTGAGCAGATTGTGGGCGGTAAGCTGCCCGACAATTTCGCCGCGGATCTGCCGAAGTGGAAGCCCGAAGATAAACCGCTTGCCACCCGCGCGGCCGGTGGGCAGGCGATGAATGCGTTGGCCAAGCGCATCCCGAACCTGTTCGGCGGCTCGGCAGATTTGAACCCCTCTACCAACACCGCCCTCAAAGGCCTGGGTGATTTTCAGCCGGCCAACTACGGCAATGGCTCCGAGCAAGGAGCGGTCGGCGGCGGCTGGAGTTTTGCCGGACACAACGTAGCCTTTGGCGTTCGCGAGCACGCTATGGGTGCGGCCGTGAACGGGCTGGCGGCACATGGCGGAATTCTTCCTTTCAGCGCTACATTTCTGGTTTTCTCCGACTACATGAAACCCGCAGTGCGCCTCGGTGCACTCAGCAAGCTGAAAGTCTTTTACGTGTTCACCCACGACAGTGTCGGCGTCGGCGAGGATGGTCCGACGCATGAGCCCGTCGAGCAATTGGCGGGGCTGCGCGCCATCCCCGGACTAAACGTCATGCGGCCGTGCGACGCTACCGAAACCGCTGAATCGTGGACCGTCGCCGTACAGCATGACGGGCCCACTTTGTTCGCGCTGACTCGTCAAAACGTGCCTCATCTCGATCGCAAGAACGCGAAGAACGCCGATGTCTCGAAGGGCGCATACATCCTCTCCGAAGCCGAGGGCGGGACGCCGGAAGTCCTGCTCATCGGCACCGGTTCGGAAGTCTCGCTCTGTATGAAAGCGCAGGAGAAGCTGAAGGGTTATGGCGTCAAAGCACGCGTCGTGAGTATGCCAAGCTGGAGCCTTTTCGAAGCTCAGGACCAAAGCTACCGCGACAGCGTCTTGCCTGGAGCCGTCAAAAAACGAGTTTGCGTAGAGGCGGCCGCCAGTTTCGGCTGGCACAAATGGGCCGGCGATACCGGCACTATCATCGCCATCGATCACTTCGGCGCCTCTGCACCCGGCGACGAGATCTTAAAGAACTTCGGGTTCACCTCCGAGCACGTGACCGCAGCCGCTCTCCGTCAGCTAGGGCGCAACGCCGAGGCCGACAAGGAATACGGCAGCGATACCGCCAGCTTCGCTGCCACCGCGCCCCACGAAGGCCATTCTTAGGGTTGGCGCCACCATGCCTTATCGACTAAAAGCCGGCGAAGCGGTCCCTGAAGGAATTCGGCGTATCGCAACAGAAGAAATCGCCTCTGCGGTTGAGCGTCTGTCCAAACCCGCTTCGCATGGGCGCGCGGAGGCGATTCACGAAGCCCGAAAAAGCATCAAGAAGGTGCGTGGCATCCTCAAGCTGATGCGCCCGGAACTCGACGCAGCCTATCGCCGCGAGAACGCCCGTCTTCGAGACATCGGCAGACGCTTGTCCGACTTTCGCGACGCGGACGCAATTATTGAAACTTTTGACAGCGTCGTCGGCAAATACAAACAGAAACTGCAAAGCAATACGCTGGCCGCGATTCGCCGCGGACTTAGCCGCGATAAGCGTGAGAAGGAGAAGAGCGAAAATGTTGCTCGCGTGATGGCACAATCGGCATCCGGGCTGCGCGGGCTTCTTCGAAGTGTCAGAAGCTGGCCTCTGCAGAAGGATGGTTTTACCGCTCTGGCTCCCGGTCTCAAACAAACGTATCGGGATGGCCGTGAGGTGATGCGTGCCGCTGCTCGCACTGATCGCCCCGAGGATTATCACGAATGGCGCAAACGCGCCAAAGATCACTGGTATCACGTGCGTCTGATGGAGAGTCTGTGGACCGAAGTAATGCAGGCCCGCGAGGCCGGCCTGCACGATCTCGAAACATGGCTGGGCGACGATCACAACCTGGTGGTGCTTTGTGACCGGCTCCGGAAGGATCCTGATCGTTATGGCGGTGAAGGCGACGTGCAGCTCTTTACTACGCTCGCGCACGAGCAGCAGAATGAACTTCGCGCGAAAGCGAAATCGCTCGGTGAACGCGTTTATGAGCAGAAGCCGAAGCTGTTCGTACGCGATATCGAGAAGCTATGGGACGCCTGGCAGAACCAGCCGCCCGCAATGAAGGCACAGCAGAAGGAGCAGCGCCGCGAAAAGCAGACCGCCGCCTGATACGTGGCAGTTTGTCGGAGCCTGTGTACACCAACATGGTGGCGGACGGTCTTTGCCGTCTGCCTTATACCAGTCGTTACGGTGTATGGTGGCCCGCCCAAGCCTCTTTAAGGGTTTCGGCCAGTTGCTCCACCGGGACCTGCCGCCCTCGCCTGTTTCGTGCCCGCTGTATGTCTCCGCTGTATACAACCAGCGCGGAAGCCCCCAGCAGCAGAGTGCCGAGTATCCAGGAGATGCGTTGAAGGTGGCTCATGATTTGTCTCGTCAAGTAGATGACGTTCGAGCAAGGTGTGTTTCTCGACCGCTGTCGTCCGTCGCGTCATCGCTGTTCACGCGACGCCCCTCAGCCAGCGATGGTCGTATCCCTTCAACCGCAGGCGCAGCGATTTATTCTTTATCTGAATATCCGCTTCCGTGCGTAACAGATCGATGATGCGCCGAACTTTCAGCTCGCTCACATCCATTTGGATCGTGCAGGGTTTATCCGACAGATTATGCACCGCCAGCAGGGAACCGGACTCCCAATTGCTGACGTG
Organism: uncultured Acidobacteriaceae bacterium; assembly: GCA_963842195.1. Classification (GTDB taxonomy): domain Bacteria; phylum Acidobacteriota; class Terriglobia; order Bryobacterales; family Bryobacteraceae; genus Bog-105. Next base: position 468,770 of record CAWJFN010000005.1, on the reverse strand, counting down.
GGCGAACACCGATGGCTCGCTCGTCTCGATATGCGCCCAGGTACCGCGACCGAACTCCGGACACTCCTTGCGCATGCGGATACAGCGTTCTATGAAATTGACCAGGGATTGGGGATCGCGCCGCTGCGCCGCTACATTTACTCGGCTGTATCCGAACTCGCCTTTCGCAATCACCGGCCTGAATAATTTAGAGGCCGGCGCAGTCGAAAAACCGCCGTTTGGACCACCAGTCCATTGCATCGGAGTCCGAATGCTGTTGCGCTCGGGCAGCGACAAATCGTCGCCCATCCCGATCTCCTCTCCATAGCGGATGACCGGCGTGCCCGGCAGCGATAACAGGAGGCTGTACGCCATCTTGAGGCGGTTCAGGTCTCCGTTTAGCATCGTTGCCAGACGGCGGCGAATACCGCGTCCGTAGAGCTGCATTTTCGGGTCAGGCCCGAACTCTCCAAATACCTGTTGGCGTTGGCCGTCCGTCAGCCGGCCTAAATCGATCTCGTCGTGGTTGCGCAGGAAGTTCGCCCACTGGCAATTTTCCGGGATTGCGGGCGCCTTTAACAGGCCCTCCACCAGCGGCGTCGCCTCTTGCCGTGCCAGTGCCAGAAACAGGTGCTGATTCAAAATAAAGTTGAACAACATGTGCATCTTGTCGCCTGCGCCGAAATAATCGAGGATCTTATCGACTGCGACGTTCGCCTCGGCTAACAGCACGGCGTCTCCAGTGCGCCACGACAGATACTCGCGAAACTCGCGCAGGTATTCGTACGCTTCGGGAGCGTTTTCCGTGTCCATGCCCTTTAGCTCAAATACGAACGGAGCCGCATCTACGCGAAATCCGGACACTCCAACCTGCAGCCAGAAGCCGATAATGCGGCAGATCTCCCGCCGCACCTCCTCGTGCGAAATGTTCAGGTCAGGCTGGAATTTGTAAAAGCGATGGAAGTACCACATGCCCGCCACACGATCGAAGCTCCAGGTCGCCTTCTGAACGCCGGGAAAGACCATCCCCTCGCGCGCAGTTCTGGGCTTGCTCTTGCTCCAGACGTAGAAGTCGCGGTAATACGATTTCGGATCGCTGCGAGCCATCTTGAACCACGGATGCTGATCTGAGGTGTGATTTACCACCAGGTCAACAATCACACGCAAACCCTGCGATCGAGCGTGATGGATCACCTCAACGAAATCGCCCAGCGTCCCCAGACGGGGATCCACGGAGAAGTAATCGGTAATGTCGTAACCGTCATCGCGAAACGGTGTCGGGTAAAACGGCAGCAGCCAAACGGTATTGAATCCCAGGCCTGCGATATAGGCGAGCTCTTCTTTCAATCCTTTGAAATCGCCGATGCCATCCCCGTTCCCGTCTTTGAACGTCTCTACTTCCAGGCAGTAAATGATCGCGTCCTTAAACCAGCGGTCGAGCACCCCTGTTCGACGCTCATTTCCCCGCGGCGGTGACGAGAACGATTTTGCCGATGTGCTGTCCGCTCTCCATGCGCTCGTGCGCCAGACGAGCATTCTCTAACGTAAAGGTTGAATCGATCACCGGCCGGATCGGGTCTTTGGCCGGCAGCATCGGCCACACATACTCGCGCAACCGTTTCGCAACTGCGCCCTTTTCTTCGGGTGTGCGCGCGCGCATCGTCGACCCGATCACGCGGGCGCGCTTCTGCATCAGCTTTCCAATATCCAATTGACCCGTTCTGCCGCCCTGCGTTGCGACGATACTGATTCGTCCTTCTAGAGCCAGGCAATCGAGATTGCGCTCCAAATACGGTCCGCCAACCATGTCCAGTACCACCCTCACGCCGCTCCCATTCGTAATGCGTTTCACCTCCGCCACAAAATCATCCCTGCGGTAGTTGATGGCGTGCTCTGCACCGAAGCTGATGCAAGCGGCGCATTTTTCGTCCGATCCCGCTGTGGCAATCGCGATCGCACCAAAGGCACGCGCCACCATGATGGCCGTGCTCCCGATACCGCTCGTGCCGCCGTGAATGAGAGCTGTCTCGCCTTCGCGCAATCCGGCGCGAGTGATCAGATTGTCGTAAACAGTAAAAACATTTTCGGGCAGCGTCGCCGCTTCCACGGCATTCCAGTTTTCTGGCATCGGAAGCACCTGCACGGCCGGAACGGCGCAGTATTCGGCATATCCGCCGCCGGCCAAAATCGCGCACACACGATCGCCCTTTTGCCAGTCCCGCACTTCGGAACCAATTTCCTCAATTGTTCCTGCAATATCGAGGCCGGGCACGTCAGAAGCTCCGGCGGGCGGTGGATACTTTCCTTGACGTTGCATGCTGTCGGCGCGTGCTACACCGGCTGCCTCGACGCGAATCACGATTTCATTCGCTTGCGGTGTTGGCTTCGGCCGATCCACTGGCGTGAGGACATCCGGCGCGCCGTACGATGCAATCTCGATTACGAGCATTTCGATGATAGAATCACTCGGGCAAACAATGTATACAAGAAGAGATTTTGGAAAATTGGCGCTCGCGGCTTTGCCGGTTTCCGCCGCACTGGCCGAGATCGATTCGAAGATCGACGGCGTACAAATCGGAGCCCAATCCTACAGCTTCCGCGATCTCTCTTTCGAAGACGCTCTGAAAGCGATGAAGGCCGACAATCTCGGGGTGTGCGAACTCTTCTCTCCGCATATTGAGGAGGGTAAAACCGATGTGGCGCCGGAGAAAGCCTGGGGTCAATCCGGCAGGATGGATGCTGCCGCCCGCAAGGCTGCGGCAGACAAAGTACGCCAGTAGTACTTGACTGTTTCTCTCGACTATTTCAAAGGAATTCGCAAACAGTTCGACGATGCTGGCATTGAGCTATACGCCTACAATCTCAGCTTCAACAACAGTTTTACCGATCCCGAGATCGATCGTGGCTTCGAGGCAGCGAAAGCCTTGGGCGTGAAATTCATCACTGCATCCACCACGCTGCCCGTCGCGCGGCGGCTAGTCCCGTTCGTCGAAAAACATCAGATGGTGGTTGCGATGCACGGCCATTCCAATACACGCGATCCGAATGAGTTTGCCAAGCCGGAGAGTTTTGCGGCTGCTCTTGCGATGTCGAAATGGTTCAAGATCAATCTCGATATCGGGCACTTCACCGCGGCGGGATATGATCCGGTAGACTACATTCGCCAAAATCACGACAATATCGTTCTGCTGCACCTGAAAGACCGCAAAAAGAACGATGGTCCCAACGTGCCGTGGGGCGAGGGGGATACGCCAATCAAGGGCGTGCTGTCGCTCCTGAAGACGGAAAAGTATCCGATCCCGGCGCTTATTGAATATGAATACAAAGGCGCCGGCTCCTCGCAGGAAGAGGTAAAGAAATGTTATGACTTCTGCAAGTCTGCTCTCGAGTCGTAACTTGCTCGCAAATTTGATGAACCGGTGGTGGCGTTGACGCGTCCAAGCTTTTAATGTGCTTAGGGCCTCTTGTGTCTAGATATTTCTTGCTGTATCTTTCGCTGGGAACTGCTGTCGTTTGCGGACAGCAAGCGCCGGATCAGAGCCAGCCTGCCCCCGGCCAGCAGGCTCCGGGTCAGCAAGCCCCGGCGACTGTTCCACAACCGGTCACCGCCACCAGTATGCGAGTTCGCAGACGCAGCCCGGAACGCCCCCTAAGACGGCCGTTACCGAGCCGTACGTGATAGAAGACGGCGGCTTTTCCTTTGAGCCGCTATATTGGCTCAATCGGGCACAGCCGGCGCTGCGCGGCGGCAAAGCTGCGGCGAGTTACGAGAATTTGGACTATCCGGGCCATGGCAAGCCGGCATATGGCGCCGAGATTGGCATACCCGCGGGGCCGCAGAACACGCTGCGTATTTCCTACTTCCGGGCTCAGGGAAACTCCAACTCCACGCTGGCAAGTGATACCACGCTGTTTAGTACCGGCTACAACACCGGCGATTATCTGACGGCGAACTACACGCTGCAGAACGCCAAGATCTCGTGGGACTACCTCTCTTATACCTGGTACCGGCCCGATTCGAGAATCCGGCTCAAAACCTTGTACGAAGTCCAGTACACGAATATCTCAACCAACATCAACGCGCCCTTTAAGAGCGACGACTGACCGATGCAAGCGGAAACACCATCTCCACCTTCGCGAACGGATCGAAGAACCTGATCTACCCGAGCATCGGCCTGGAACTCGAACAGGCGATCGGTAAACATTTTCGCTGGGAAGCTAAGGCGTCGGGGTTCGCGTATCCACATCACGCAACGTTGTGGGACGGCGAAGGATTGATTGCGCTGCGCGTTGGTCAATTCGAATTGCTAGCCGGCGAGAAGGCGTTCCACTTCAAGACTTCACCTCAAGCCGAGCAGTATTTTGTGGACACTCTTTCCGGCGCTTACGTTGGCATGCGCTGGTATTGGGGACGCGAAGTGGCGAAATAGGCTGCCTTACCGCCCCGTTAGCGACACCGGTCCGAACCAGGGCCCCAATAGAGTTCGTTGCCACACCGCCCCGGTCTTCCGCCGCACCTCCGGCGTAGTGAAATTGTACTCGTACAGCATGGCGCGCATGTAATGCGGTGGCTTTTGAAACGGCGCTGCCTTGAGTAACGAAAGCACACCCGGATCGCCGGTCAGCAGACGATACATCAGTCCGCTGACCCAGGTATTTTCGGGGTAGGTTCCAAGCGCCGCAAACCACATCTGCCAATCGAGCCGGGGTTGGTAAGGCGCGATCACCGGCAATCCGCGGCGAACATCGCCGGGCTTATAGCGGAACGAATACTCGCGCCAGGTTACCTGATCGTCGGAGCCTTCGATGATCACTTCCGGACGCGTCGTCGTCATCACCGCGAAAAGCCCGTAAGTATTGACAATCTCGAACGGTGCAATGAAGCTCAGCAACGGCGAAAAGGGCCGCTCGACAAAAGGTGCGACCATACCGATCATCTCAATCGCGCCGCACACTATCAGTACCGCCAGAACGCCGTTTGCCACCTGTCGCAAGGCGGATAGCCGAATCGGCGACGATCGTTTTGCGCAGCGCACCACGGATCCATTGAAGGGAGTCGTCGTCGAGCCCCCACACGCATAGGGCGATGCTCAGCAGATTGAAGAACGCGTAATTCCCGGTAAAGGCGATCAGCAGTTGCAGCATTGCCATGACCGCGACGCCGATCCGGCGCACGCGGCTGGGAGCAAACAACAGGAACGGTACGGCCAGTTCGATGACGAGTGTCGCTGCGGTCATGAAATCCAACACTCGCGTAGGTAACCGGTACATGTAGTAAGCGACCGGGTTCGGTAGCGGCTGCGTCATGAAATGGAATCGCATGGCGTGCAGGTTACGCCAGTTCGGATCATGGGAAAGTAGCTTGATCAGGCCCGACTCAAACATCAGCCGGAACAACAGGAATCGATACGCCCAGACAAGAAGCGGAGCTCGAAGAAAAAAGGCGAGAAACCCTGCTTCGAGCAACAGCGCGTCCCACTGAAAATTCGTAAACGGCTGCCCGATCACCACCAGCTGACAGGTAGAGAATCCAGCACACGATAGCGGAGATACGAGGAAAGTAGCCGGTCAGCAGCAGCAATCCGCCCAGGCAGCCAGCAATGCAACAGGCGACCAGCGCCTGGTCGCTGATGCCAAGCCAAAAGAGGCTGGGCAGCTCGAAAAACGCCTTCACACCGGCGTCCGTTCGGAGCGCGCTCAGGTATCTGTTCGCCGGAACAACACCGTGAGGCCCGATCAAGGCCGCGATCTGAGGCCAGAACGATCCAAACGCTGCCAGGTAAGTCAGGCCGAGAAGGCGAACGAACAGCGTCTCAGTCAGCACGTACGATGCGGGATCAGGTAACGAAGTCCGTGTTCTGCTGACGGCGTCTCGAAAGGTCATCGACTGTACAGACACAGTACGCTATGGTACGGAACGTTGCGCCAGTTGTTCGCCTCAGTCGCTACTTGTGCTATGTTGCTTAACAGAACTATACAAAGGCGGCGCGGTAGCCAAGCGGTAAGGCAGAGGTCTGCAAAACCTTTACTCGGCGGTTCGATTCCGCCCCGCGCCTCCAATCGCCTGTCGGTGGAGAACAGTTCCGTTATTTCGTTTTATTCTTCGCGAGGTCCTTCGCCGCATCCAGATGCTTCTGCAACGTCGGGAGAACCTGCGTTGCATAGGCCTTCACGTCGGCGTTCTGTGCGTCAGCGGCCTCTTTTTTGTATTCCGCGATCGCCTTTTCGTGCCCGGAGATCATCTCCTGGATAAACTTGCGGTCAAATGCGGCGCCTTTCAGCTTCCCCAGAGGCGCGATCATTTTGTCATGAGCGGCGTCTAAACCCTTCGGAATCGTCGCGTTTACTTTGGTTCCCAAAGCTGTGACCTGGTTGTAGTCGCCCGTATGGTCAGTAACCAGCATCTGCGCGAAATCCTTCACCCCTTGAGCGCTGGCCTGCTCTTGCGCTAACTGGCCAACGTGTGCTTCGGTCATGTCCGTCTGGGCAGCCATATCCAGGAATTTTTGATCGGATCCGGTTTGAGCCAGCGCAGAAAAACAGCAAAGTGCGCCGCAACACATACTAGACAGAAGAGCGTTCTTCAACATGTAAATCCTCCTAAGTTACCGCTCTTTATAGAGAGTTTCTGCAGTATTGTGAATGCACTGTAGTAACTACGTATATGGGCGGCTAAACGTATCGAGACGATGCATTTAGCTTCCTCACCCAGGCAACGGCCGCGAGCAGTTCGCTGTGTTAGCATCGGGGCATATGCGGGCGAGGTCCATTCCGGGAGCTCCAATTTGCTCCGATTCCTGAGAACGCCCGTAGCATCATTTCAGGAATTCCTCCTCCTCTCCGGCAGAGCATTCGCGAATGTCTTCCGGAGTCCTCACTATTACGACGATGTCTTTTTGCAGATGGACATTATCGGTTTTGGCAGTATTCCCATTGTGCTTTTGACCGGTTTTTTCGCCGGCGCGATCATCACGTTGCAAATGGCGCGCGCGCTGAACGCCTACGGCGCCAGCAGCCAGGTGGGTTCGATTGTTTCCCTCACGGTTGTCCGCGAGCTGGGCCCACTCTTAACGGCAATTGTCGTGACAGGACGAAACGCATCGGGGATCGCGAGCGAACTCGGGTCGATGAAGGTGACCGAGCAGATTGATGCGATGCGGGCCTTAGGCACCGATCCGGTCCAGAAGCTGGTCACTCCGCGGCTGACTGCGACCGCAGTCATGCTGCCCGCCCTTACGGTGGTTGCAGATGCGGTTGGTCTGTTCGGCGCTTACCTGGTGGCGGTGCCCCTGCTTGGGATTATCAGCGGCGATCAGTATTGGTCCACCTCGTGGCGCGCCCTGGTCCCCGACGACTTGGCGCAAGGTTTGATCAAGCCGTTTGTGTTCGGGATATTGATTGCATTGGTCGGCTGTTTTTATGGCCTGAAGACCAGCGGTGGAACGCAGGGTGTGGGACGAGCGACGACACAAGCTGTGGTGGCCGCCTCCATCTGGATCTTCTTCTTTGCCCTGCTGATAGATAAGATTTTCGTGGGCCTCTGACGCATGGACGACACAGCCGCTGCGATTCTGGAATTCGCGGACGTGAGCTTGCGGTTCGGTGAGACCGTCGCGCTGAAAAACGTCTCTTTGAAGCTGAACCGAGGGCAAACGTACATCGTTTTCGGATCGGCAGGAAGCGGAAAAACGACGCTTTTAAAGCTGGCGATTGGACTCCTTAAAGCGGACAGCGGGCGGGTGATGGTTTTCGGCGAAGACGTGGCGCAGATGAGCGAGCGCGCCCTCTTTCCGCTGCGCGGCAGAGCCGGCTTTCTCTTCCAGGAAGGCGGGCTTTTCGACTCCCTCATGGTAGGGGAAAACGTCGAATATCCCCTGTTGAACCGGCAGACGGCAGACGGAAATGATCTGGACGGAAACGCGGAGCAGCGTGCCCGGGACGCGTTGCGATTTGTGGAACTGGAGCAGACATTCGAGAAATTTCCGAGCGAGTTATCCGGAGGAATGCGCCGGCGTGTCGGGATTGCCCGGGCCATTGTGACCAGTCCCGCACTCGTGCTGTATGATTCCCCGACGGCAGGCCTCGACCCGATCACGGCCAACACAATCATGGCGCTGATCGCCAAACAGCGTGACGTCCAACATACGGCATCGCTCATTGTGACCCACCGGTATCAGGACGGCGAGATCATGTCGAACTTCCGGTACGATGCCGAACGTCAACAGCTCGCACCGTTAAGCGAAGGCGAGCAGCGCGCCAGCGGAACGAAGTTTGTTGTGATGAAAGAAGGCGAGATTGTTTTCCGCGGAACCCGAGAGGAACTGGAGAACTCGCAGGATGAGTATGCGAGGAGATTTGTGAGACACGAGGAGTAAAATGCCGGGCAAAGAAAAGGTGGGCTGGGCGAAGTTTCGGGTCGGAATCCTTGGAATCGTGGCGCTGTTCTTCGTGACGCTGCTGGTTTTTCTGCTGACCGGGAGCCTGGACTGGTTTACGAAGAAGGCGGATCTGCACGTGTATTTGTCGGATGCCGCAGGTCTCGGCACAGGCGGGCCGGTGCGGATCAACGGTATCGGTGCAGGGAAGGTCACGGGTGTCGGGCTTTCCGGCGAAACGAATCCGCAGCGCATCATCAAGGTCGATTTCCAAGTCGATCAGGACATGCTCCGCCAGATTCCGGTGAATTCGGTTGCTTCGGTCGGATCGGATAATCTGCTCGGCAGTACGAAATTCCTTGAGATCGATAAAGGGACAAGCCCAGCGGTCATCCAACCGGGCGCCACGATGCAAGCGTCCAATACACAGCAATTCGATCAATTGGTGAAGCAGGGCTTTGGTGTTCTCGATTCGGCGCAGGCGATTCTGAATAAAATCTCAGACATTATCACGCAAGTGCAGAGCGGGAGCGGCACCATTGGGAAGATGCTGGTGGATCCTAGTTTGTATAACTCGCTGCAGAATACCGTGGTTCAGGTGCAGCAGTTGGCTACCACGCTGAACTCGAGGACAGGTAGCATCGGAAGGCTGGTCAATGATCCGACGCTGTATAACCAGGTGCAAGTGTTGGTGACGCGCCTGGACAGCATCACGCAGGGCCTGCAAAACGGTCAGGGCTCGGCTGGCCTGCTCTTCAAGGACCGCAAACTCTACGACGATCTGGACAAAGACCTCACTCAGCTGAATACGATTCTCGACAACTTAAATGCCGGCAAAGGAACCGCCGGGCAGTTACTTGCGAGCGACAAACTCGGGAATCAGCTTTCGACGACCCTGCAAAAAGTGGACAGCACGATTGACAAAATGAATTCGGGGCAGGGGACGCTGGGACAGTTGATGGTGAACCCGCAGTTATATGATGCGGCCACTGGTTCAACCAAGGAACTGCAAGGAATGCTCAAGGATTTCCGAGCGAATCCGAAGAAGTATCTCAGTATTAAGTTGCACATTTTTTAAAAGCCGTTACACGTTGAAGCGACTGATCATCAACGCAGATGACTTCGGCTTTACTTCCGATGTGAACGAGGGGATCGTTTACGCGCATCGCGAAGGCGTGCTCACTTCGACAACGCTGATGGCGAATGGCAGTGCGTTCGAGCATGCGGTGCGGCTGGCGAAAGAGACACCGACGCTGGACGTCGGCTGCCATCTGGTGCTGGTGCAGGGGCGGTCTCTGGTGACGGGACTGCCGTTTCCCGAAGGCCCGCAAGGCCTGATTGCCGCACTCGCGCAGCGGCGGCTCGACGTGTACAGTGAACTGCGCGCGCAGCTTGAAAAGATAATGGCGGCGGGGATTAGGCCGACACATCTCGATTCGCACAAGCACACGCATATCGTGCCTGCAGTCTTCCGAGCGGTAGTGCGGCTGGCGCACGAGTTTCACATTCCGTACGTACGGCTGCCCGTCGCCGCGAGTGTGCCGATGCCGGAGGTCTCGCGCAGACTGCTACGGCGCTACTACGGCCGGCTGTCGCGCGATTACCAGGTGAAGATGACGGATCACTTTCTGGGCTTTCGGCTGACCGGCAGATTAACGGAGCGGACCTTCGCTACGGCTTTGGCGGCACTACCGGAGGGGACTACCGAGTTTATGTGTCATCCGGGGTTCCTACGCGATGAGCTGCGCGCCGCGCCCACAAGGTTGAAGCAATCGCGCGAGTTGGAGCTCGAGGCATTGATTTCACCCCGAATCCGTGATTTGATTCGTGAGCGAGGGCTGCAGTTGACTCCGTTTGGGGAATAAAATCATCGGCCGGGGTGACACACCAGCCGCTCGGAGCCACCTCGCACAGCATGCCACGCCAGGGAGCGGTCGAAGCTGACCAGAATGCCCTTGTGATGCGCAGCCAACCCCAACAGATAAACGTCAGTGACTTGACGTGAGCCGGCGATTAGCGTGGAGTCGAAAACTGCCGGATCAGTAAGGGAAATATCATCCGGCCAGAATTGATACGATCCGGCGAACGCTCGTTTGAGTGCGTTCAGTACCTTCGCGACCTCGGCCGGAGTCCGTTGTCCGCCTGCATACGAAGCCTGCGAGAGAACTCGCACGGCGCCGTTCTCGACTAGCGGGCAGGTCGCCCAGCCGGAGTCGTGCCTGGATCGGAACCACCTCTCCATCTCGGAGTGATGGACATGATCCCGGTCAATCAGCGCGATCAGGGCATTTACGTCTACAAGCGCATGCAGCCGAGTCAAATGTCCGCTTCAAGCAGATCCTTCACGTGCTGTGAAGTGACAGGCCGGGCTTCCTGTTTGCGCGCCAGAACGGGTATTTGAGCCGAGCCGGACCTGGCCGGAAGCTTGGGTTGAATGCCCTTCCTGGCTAGATCGGAAATCACACGCCCGAGGCTCTGCCGCCGCTCCTGCGCGAGATGTTTCGCCAGGGTCAGGATGTCTTCATCCACGTCTAACGTAGTCCGCACGATTCATAGTACACGTCTTGATGATCTGATGTCAAGATGCCGCCGCATCACATGCGCTTTGGATCAAAAACGGGTGGTCAGATGACCATAACCGATTTTGATAGAATACAGAGCGTGAAATCCGTGGTGAGCGCAACCGAGTTCAAGGCGAAATGCCTTGCATTTCTCGACGAAATGGAACAGCACGGCGGGGCGGTGATAATCACGCGCCGCGGTCGGCCCGTAGCGGTGCTGGGACCTGTTCGCAAGAATTGCCTGAAGTCGCCGCGCGGAATGTGGTCAGGCAAGCTGCACATAAAAGACGACCTCGCAACTTTGGATACCTCCGGTCTCTGGGACGTCACCCGCAAGTAGCGACGTGACGCCGCGGTTTTTACTAGACACGCACATTTTGATCCGGTGGCTTGTTGAGCCGAAGAAGTTAACCAGGAATCAGTCGCGAGCTTTAGAAAGCGCTGTCGAGCGGAGCGAACTGCTGGCGCTCAGCGATGTTACCCTGCTCGAAATCGCAATTCTTCTGGGACAAGACAGCTATCGCCTGACTGTAACTTTCGAGGACCTGATAGAAGAACTTCGAGCCAACCCGGCATTCAGAGTGCTTCCACTAACGTTTGAGATCGCGGCCGAAGTCGCGGCGCTCGGTTCCCAACTGCGCGACCCTGCCGATCGCGCGATCGTGGCGACGGCGCGTGTCCATCGCCTGAAGCTCGTCACTTCAGATCAGCGCATTATTGAATCGAATCTCGTGCAGGTGATCGAGTGAGCCTAACGATCGGAGTCTTTATCACTCGCCCGGAGAATCAGGCCGCTCGCGTCGCGCGGTGGCTTAGCGGGAAGTGCCGGCACCCATTGGCCGTCCAGCATCACTCGTTCGACCTTGACGTCGCGTATACGCTCTGGACTGATCGAGAAGATGTCGTCGGAAAGAACAAGCAGGTCGGCAAGTTTGCCCGGCTCGAGTGAGCCTTTCTGCTTTTCATCGAAGCTGGCGTAAGCCGAACCCATGGTATAGGCGCGAACGGCATCCGCGACGGAAATCTTCTGCTCGGGAACCCACCCTTCGGGATGCTTGTCGTCGAGCGTCCGGCGTGTCACCGCGCCATAGATGCCCATAATCGGGCTCATGGGCGCAACCGGCCAATCGGATCCGAAGGCGAGAGTCGCTCCGGAATCGAGGAGCGAACGGAATGCATAGGTCGTCTTGGCACGTTCAGGACCGATGCGCTGCTCGGCCCAACGGCCGTCGTCGATGCAGTGATACGGCTGCATGGAGGCAACCACGTGAAGCTGAGCAAAGCGCGGGATGTCACTGGCCAGCAGATGTTGCGCGTGCTCAATGCGCAGACGGCGGTCGCGCGTTCCATGTTCGGATTCGAGGCGGGCGTACATGTTGAGGATGGTGTTATTCGCCTTGTCGCCAATGGCGTGAATGGCGATCTGCAGACCGGCAGCATCGGCATCACGAATATTTCTCCACATCTGGTCAGGATGGGCCAGTTCGGCGCTCGGGATGCCAAAAGAGCTTGGCGCGTCCGTGTAGGCACTTGTGAACAACGCGGTGCGAGATCCGAGCGAACCATCGGCGAATCCTTTGAGACCGCCGATATGGAGGAACTCACTGCCAAAATCGGCGAGGATGCCGGGGCCCGCGAGATTCTTCCAATCGGGCAGGGGCTGATGGCCGGAGACGCGGACGTGCAGTTCGCCATCGTGAAGCATGGCCTGATAACCACGCAGCATAGCGGGGAAGGCCGACATGTCTTGTACGCTGGTCACGCCGGCCGCATTGGCATAATCCTGCGCGGCTCGAATAGCGTCACGAATCTGGCGCGGCGTGGGAGGAGGGATGACCTTGCCGACCAGATCTTGAGCGGCGTCTTTCAATATTCCGGTGGGTTGCCCCTTGGCGTCGCGCTCGATGACACCGCCGGGTACGTCTTTGGTGGCGGCGTCAACGTGTGCGAGCTTCAAGGCCACAGAGTTGGCGAGTGAGCTGTGGCCATCGTGCCGGCTCACAAATACCGGCCAGTCGGGCGTTACGGAATCGATGAGCTGGCGCGTCGGTAGCTGGGCGGGCGACCACTCCGTCTCGTCCCAATTTCCGTTCAGTATCCATTCGCCTCGCGGGACATGCCGCGCATATTCGGCGAGCGTGTCGCGGAACTCCTGTTGAGACTTGCTGTATCGAAGCTGAGGGCCGGCAAGGTCGCTGCCGCCATCGAAGAAGTGTACGTGCGCGTCGTTGAAGCCCGGAAGCATGCGCTTGCCTTCCAGATCGATCACTTCTACTCCATCGGCCTTGAAGCGAAGGATGTCCGAATTGGAGCCAACGGCGAGGACGAGATTGCCCGAGACAGCGATGGCCTCGGCCTCGGGCTGTTTCGGATTGCCTGTCCAGATGCGTGCATTGGTGAGTAGCGTAGTGTGCGGCGCTTGGGCAAACGTCGGGACGACAGCGAGTATGGCGGTAATCAAGAGAATATTCTTCATCAGCAGGAGCCACAGGCCATTATGATTGGTTGAGATGAGCGAGAACGGGAACTGGATGGACGTGTCGGTACCGCTGGGCACCGGAATGGTGCATTGGCCGGGAGATCCGGAGCCCGCATTCACGCGCATTTCCGAGATCGAGCATGGCGCGGGCGCCAATGTTACCCTATGCCGGATGACTGCGCACACTGGCACCCACATGGATGCTCCGTGCCATTTCATTGCGGGCCGGAGCGGTATCGATCACTTTCCATTGCACGTCGGGATCGGTCCGGCCAAGGTGGTTGCGATCGCCCCGGAGCGGAATGTGGTCAGCGCGAGCGATCTGGAAAACGAAGGCGTAGCCCGGGGCGATCGGATTTTGCTAAAAACCAGGAATTCCGGCGGCAGGTGGTGGGAGCGCGATTTTCAAACCGATTTCGTAGGCATTGACGCCTCCGCCGCGCGCTTTCTGGCCGATGCGGGCGCGGCGCTCATCGGTGTGGACTATCTGTCGGTGGGCGTGTTCCACGGCGACGGAGCCGAGACGCACAGAACTCTGCTTTCCGGCGGCATCTGGATTGTGGAGGGACTGGACCTGACCCTGACGGATGCGGGTGAGTATGATATGGTCTGCTTGCCGTTGCGCATTGCGGGAGCCGATGGATCGCCAGCGCGGGTTGCGCTTCGGAGGCACTGAAACACATAGTGCTTGACAGCGGACACTTCAAGGTGAAACTCTTCTAATTACGGTTTAGTTCAAAGGACTTCAAATATGGCACTCACTACTAAAGTTCGACGAGTTGGAAATGTCGCGATTGTGGATCTGAGCGGAAAGATCACGCTCGGCGAGAGCACGGGCATTTTGCGCGACGAGCTGAAATCCCTGATGTCGCAGGGGAGCAAGAACATCGTCCTGAATCTGAAGGACGTGACCTACGTGGACAGCGCCGGACTGGGGGAGTTGGTGGGCGCCTACACCACCGCATCCAATCAAGGAGGCTCGGTAAAGCTGCTGAATTTGCAGGGCAAGATGAGGGATCTGATGCAGATTACAAAGCTGCACACAATCTTCCCGGCCTTCGACAACGAACAGGCGGCCGTGTCCAGTTTCGGCGCCGGTGCGGCGGCCTCAACGCCCGCTTAACGGAGCTTCTTGAACCGGTAGTCGCTCACGCCCCACATCGACACGATCTCGCACATCTCAAACAGCCGGGAACGGGCCCGCTCGCCGACCCGCTGTTCGAGCGTTGTGCGGAAGTTCTGCATACCTGACCCGGACTTTTCACGTTTGGCGCTCCCGAGATCGGGATCTTCAAGGTTGGTGGTCGCGATCAGGGGTTTGCGATGGTTATAGCGATAAGTGATGATTGAGGTCACGGTGTCTTCGACCCAGTCCGTCACGCGATGCGCGCCAAGGTCGTCGAGCAGCAGGATTTCGGCATCCAGAGCCGAGCGGTACGCCTCGCGGCTGCTCATTCCGAGGTTCTCGTTGTAACCAGCGCGAATGCGTTCCAGCAGGTTTTGGTAATCGAAGAACAGCCCTTCGTGGCCCCGCGACATTAGATCGCGTAGCACAGCCACAGCCAAATGGGTCTTGCCGACGCCCGGGGGGCCGATCAGTAGCAGACCCGGCTTCGTGAGAGCAGGAAACTGGCGCGCATAGCCGAGGACGCGCAGCATCGCTTCCGACAAAATCTGCTTCTCGATAGGATTGTCCTGCGGCAGAATGAGCTGCTCTTTCAGGGACACGTGCCGATAATTCTTCGGGATCTGCGCGTGTTCTTCCAGCGCTTCGGACGCTGATTCCGCTACGCAGGCGCAGCGATCGGCGGCGGGAATGCCATCATGGTCGGCAACAATCCAGCCTGTACCGCCGCAGGATTTGCAATCTGCTCTCGCCATAACAGGGCTGCTATTCGACTACGACCAAGGTTACCCCGGCCTCAACCGTGGCGCCTTCAGCGGTGTGGATTCGGGTGACGGTACCGTGTTTGGGCGATTTCACCTCGTTCTGCATCTTCATGGCTTCCACTACAATGAGTCCCTGGCCGGCGTGCACGGCTGCGCCCGGCTCGACCAGAACTTTAACGATTTTGCCCGGCATTTGCGCGCGAAGTTGCAACGGGCCGGCGTGAGCAGCGTGATTGGATTTAGAGGGGCGGTCGCGCGTGTCTGTAATGGAGACGAAGCTGCGTGAGCCGCCGGCCCAGATCTCGATTTTGTCGTCTGCGGGTGCAACATGCACGGCAAAGCTGCGCGTTCCGAGCAGGACGGAATAGATACCCGGACCCGCCTCAACGACACATGCCAGACCGCTAGCATCCTCGATTCCAGCCAAACGGTAATCGTAGAGGTCCTCATTGCGACCAAGCTGAACCGTATAGCTTCGGCCGTCGAGTTCGACGTTGAGTGTCACCGGATTAGCTCCTGACGCGCCAGCTTGCGCCACAGGCTGCCATCCGCTTGCGGTTCTGCGCGGGGGCGCACGGGGCGAGAATGAATGGCTGCGAGAATGGCCGCCGCTGTGACATCCGGATTCGGATCGGGGTAGGGACACTGGTGCATGAAGCGGTCGAGAAAGCCCGTATCGAGGTCGCCGGCAGCGAAAATTGCATCGCTCATCAGGGGCTCGAACAGCTTCAAATTGGTCGTAATGCCGAGTACGCGATATTCGCCCACCGCGCGGCGCATGCGGTCAATGGCTTCGCCGCGTGAGCCGGCCCAAACCGATAATTTCGCAAGCAGCGGATCGTATTCGAGGGGGACGGTCCAATCCTTGTAGACGCCGCCATCGACGCGCACGCCAGGACCGGAGGGCTCACTGTAGTGTGTGATCGTACCGGGGCTGGGAAAGAAGTTGTTGTCCGGGTCCTCGGCGTAGACGCGGCACTCGATGGAGGAGCCGTACCAGCGGATGTCCTGCTGGCGCAGTGAGAGCGGCTCGCCGGCAGCGATGCGAATCTGCCAGCGCACCAGATCCACACCGGTTACCCATTCGGTAACGGGATGCTCGACCTGTAGGCGCGTGTTCATTTCCAGGAAGTAGAAATTGCCCTGCTGGTCGGCGAGAAACTCCAGGGTTCCCGCATTCGAGTAATTGACCGCGCGGGCGATCTTAAGTGCGGCTTCGCCGATTCGGTCACGGAGTGCGGGATTCGCTAGTACCAGCGGCGAGGGGCACTCCTCGACGACTTTTTGATGCCGCCGTTGAATGGAGCATTCGCGCTCGCCGAGGTGAATGAGGTTCCCGTGTTCGTCACCGAGCACCTGCACTTCAATGTGGCGCGGACGTTCGATGAGTTTCTCGATGTAGACCTCGCCGGAGCCAAAAGAGCGCTCGGCTTCGCTGGCGGCGCTGCGCATCGCGGAATCAAGTTCATGAGCGGCGTCGACGCTTCGCATCCCTTTACCACCGCCACCGGCGGCCGCTTTCAGAAGAATGGGATAGCCAATTTCGGAGGCGATGCGCCGGGCTTCCCCGAGATCGGCGATACCATATTCCGTGCCGGGCACCACCGGAGCTTGAGCGGCGATAGCGATGCGCCGGGCAGCGGTTTTGGAACCCATCTGCTCGATCGCCCTCCACTCAGGTCCAATGAATTTGATTCCACACTCTGCGCAGGCCTTCGCAAACGCTGCATTCTCGCTCAGAAAGCCGTAGCCAGGGTGGATGGCATCGGCTCCGGTTTGGGCGGCAGCATCGAGAATGCGCTGCTGATTCAAATAGCTCTCTGACGAGGGTGCGGGACCAATCGCGACCGCCTCATCGCCCATCAGCACGTGCGGAGCGCGTCGATCGACCGAGGAGAACACGGCAACGCTCGCGATCCGCATCTCGCGCAAAGCGCGAAGGATACGTACAGCGATCTCGCCGCGGTTGGCGACCAGGACCTTTCGAAACACTTGTTCAATTATGCCCTTTGCCGTTATGGCTCCCGAATCGTGAGCACTTTGCGGAGTTCGGGATTCGAAATCGTTTGCCGCACCCCGCTGGGCCAGCCGATCTCGATGCTGCGGACTGTATTCTCCTGGCCTAGTCCGAAGTAAACGCGTTTGTCGATTGCCGATTGGTAACTCGCTGTTGTCGTCACCATAGCGTATTGGGCCTTTCCGGATGCGCTGGTCAGCTTTATCTTCGCGCCGATGCCATCGCGATTGCTTTTCGTGCCCTCCAGGTTAAGCCCGATCCACGCATTGCGGTTGCCGCCGTCATTACGAAGAACGTAAGCCGGTCCGCCGCAGGTCGCGACCACGACATCGATGTCGCCGTCGTTGTCAAGATCCGCAAAAGCAGCGCCTCGACTAGCCCACCTAGCGTTAAACACCGGGCCGGATTGCTGCGAGACGTTCCAAAACTTACCATTCATCTGGCGCAGTAGTAACAACGGCTGTAAATACTCGAGATGAGGCTGTGTTTTGTGCACGTTATCCATCACATGGCTGTTGGCGAGAAACAAATCCTTATAGCCGTCGTTATCGTAATCAAAAATGTGCATTCCCCAGCCGCCGTACAGACGCGTGATCTCGCCCAATCGGGATACGTTCGTGTCGTAGTTGAAGCTGCCGTCGCCGTTGTTGTGGAAGTAGGCATAGGTCTCGTTCGAGAGCGCCGTGGTGACGATGTCGGGGCGGCCGTCGTTGTCGACATCGGCAGCGTCAGTGCCCATGCCCGCAAACACTTTACCTTCGTCCGTATAGCCGACGCCCGCGGCCATCGCGTTCTCAGTGAATGTCCCATCGCCATTATTAATGAATAGAAATTGCTGGTAAGAGTCGTTTGCTACTGAGATATCCAGCCGGCCGTGGGCATTGAAATCGGCAAAGGCGACTCCGAGCGACTTGCCCGGAGTTGCGGCGATGCCGCTACGGGCACTTACATCCGTAAACGTCCCGTCACCATTGTTGTGAAACAGGTACGATGCGACCGGTTTGAAGTTATCCGGATGGCAGTAAGAACGGCCGCCTTGCGTACGCGAGCCGCAGAACTTATTAAGAGAGAAATTCCAGTCGAGATAGCGGCAGATGAACAGGTCTAACTTGCCGTCGTTATCGTAATCGAAAAACCCCGCGCTCGACATCCAGCCGCTGGTCTTCAGGCCCGCTTTAGCGGTGATGTCCGTGAAGGTGCCGTTCCCGTTGTTGTGATACAGGATTGACGATCCGAAGTTAGTGACCAAAAGGTCTTCGAAACCGTCGTTGTCGAAATCTCCCACGGCGACGCCCATCCCATAACCCGTCCCACGCACTCCGGCCTTCTCCGTCACATCGCTGAACGTGCCGTCGTGATTGTTGTGGTATAGCCGGTTCCAGAACTCACGCGCGGACTTGTCCGGCTCTTGTGTGTCTAACTGGCCCGAATGAATCTTTGCGCCGTTAACCAGGAAAATATCGGGCCAGCCATCATTGTCGTAGTCGAAAATGGCAACGCCCCCGGTCATGGTCTCGATCAGATACTTCTCCGGGGTGGCGGAGTTCGCGTTTCTGAATTGGATGTGGCTCGAGGCGGTGACGTCGGTGTACGCTACGGAAGTGTTTTCAGCGGCCTGAAGAAAGTAAAGCGGGACCAGCCCGACCAGGCAGATAACTGCTATAACTGCCGCGCCACCCGAAAATTCACGACGCACGAAGCGAGCTATTCCGGGCTGACGCGGCCGAAGGCTCCTTCATCGCCAGTCGCCCAGGGGTCCAGCATCAGGTTGCGGATGGTTCGATTAATGACCCCGGACACGATCGAAAACGCGATGATAATTGCGCCAACGCTCAGGCTATTGATCGTATGGCCAAGATCGCCGGTGTAACCGAAGATAAACGGAGACAGGCAAATCCATGCTCCAAGAATGCTGTTCAGCCAGCTAAACACAGTGGACGGACGGGTATCGAAGAGGCGGACGCAACAAGCCGTAAACATGATGCCGCCCACAATCCAGGCGTTCCAGGCGTAGGGCTGCTCGGAAACGCCGAAGTATGCCCACGGCGAAAGGAAGCACCACAGCGAGGCCGCGGCGCAAATAGAGCTGGATACGCGAGCAGCGATGATCCGGTCCTCAATCTGCGGCAGCGCCCGAAATAGCTTGATGTCGTCACTGGTTGGTACCACGTTTGTCTCCTGTTAGCCCCTTTTGTAGATAGATGAACTCTGGGTGCAGAACGAACACATCATAGCTCAATGAGTGCGGCAGAATACGTACGGCGATGGGCACGTGAATGAAAATTTTACGGTCCCAGTACCGCGCTTGTACTCGACATGACTAACGTCCCCAGGTGTTAGAGCCAAACAGAATCACAGACTTACGAGAGCTACAGAAACGGCCACCGCCGTGCTTCGTTACCGCAGGACACTTACGAATGACGAAATACTACATCACGTCAGCGCTTTGCGGACTTTTCATTGCAACCGGCATGATAGTCGCTCCCATACACGCCGGACAGAACAGTACGGCACAAGCGCCCGACAACACCAGAGTCAACAAACGCGACAGGGATCAATCCCAGCCCACCGCCGATCAGGGCAAAAACAACATGTCCGACCGGCAGATCATGGCGCACATCCGGCGCGAGGTCGTGAAAGACAAGAACCTATCCAGCTACGGGCATAACGTCAAAATCATTTCCGATCACGGAAAGGTGACCCTCAGGGGACCGGTACATTCTGAAGACGAGAAACGCGCCATCGAGGAGCACGCGCGCAAGTACGCAAGAGAGGGCAGCATAACAAATGAGCTGACCGTGAAAGAGGATCGGAAGTAACCGGAAAACTGAACCGAATTTGGGTTTGGATTAAAAATAACGAGGAGAATTATGGCAGGAAAAAATACAGCAGCTTACGGTATATACAAGACACGCACGGACGCGGAAAACGCGGTGGACCGGTTACTGGCCGCCGGCTTTCGAAATGAAGATATCTCAGTGCTCCTGCAAGACAACACGGGCACCAAAGATTTTGCGCACGAGAAACACACGAAGGCACCCGAAGGAACTACCGCCGGCGTGGTAGCCGGAGGTGCTGTGGGTGGAACGCTTGGTTTGCTGGCAGGTATCGGAGCGTTGGCCATTCCGGGCGTGGGTCCTCTCATCGCGGCAGGCCCGATTATGGCAACGCTGGCGGGTCTCGGTTCCGGCGGATTAGTGGGCGGCATCATCGGCGCGCTCTCCGGTATGGGCATCCCCGAGTTTGAAGCCAAGCGCTACGAGGGACGAATTAAGGAAGGGGGTATCCTTCTCTCCGTCCATTGCGATAACAGCGAGTGGGTAGGCCGGGCTAAAGATCTACTCAAGGATACGGGCGCTGAAGACGTGGCTTCAACGGGAGAAGCTTCCGCGGATTACGCGGATACAGACAAACCGCTGAAAAGAACCGCCAAGACCACCCTCTAAAGTAATTGGCCATAGCTAGCCGGCACAGGGCCGTTCGCGGCCCTGATGTCGCAAGCGATCCCTCATGTCCCAACAGCGAAGCTCGATGGATCTATAGCATAGGAATGGCAAGCGCTCGCGCAGCAGTTGGAGAGCGGAAACAACCGGCCGCGAGGACGCCGCTTTCCGCAACGGTCACGGCTGTAATCGTTGTAGCGGGTCTCTATTTCGGCCGTGACCTCCTGATTCCCTTTACGCTGGCGCTACTGTTGAGCTTTTTGATGGCTCCCGCCGTGGGGGCGCTCGAACGCTTGCGGCTCGGACGCGCGCTCGCCGTCTTCGTCGTTCTGGTTCTGGCAGTTTCCATTGCGGGCGCGACGATATGGCTGGGTGTCCAGCAGTTCACGGGCATTGTGACCAGCCTGCCGCAATACCGAAGCAACATTGAGCGCAAGCTCCAGACACTACGGCATCCGGCGGGTCCGGGGATTGTATCCGCTGTCCAACAGGTTGCGCAGTTACAGAAGGAGGTGACGGCGAACAGCTTGGCGTCCAGTAAGCAGGGCAACCCTGCGGCTCGCAAGGACAAGAGTCAGCCAAGTGAGATTACGCCCGTCCCGGTCCAAATCGAGACGCCGGGCAATTCTTTTCTTTCCACCCTGGGACCTGTAAGCGCGTCGGTGGCGCACGTGTTTGTCGCCGCCGCCGGAGTAGTGATCTTGACGCTCTTCATTCTGATGAAGCGCGATCATCTGCGCAACCGCTTGTTCAGCCTATTTGGACAAGGCCACCTGGTGTTAATGACGACGGCGCTGGATGATGCCGCGCGGCGCGTTAGCCGTTACCTGCTGACCCAATCGCTGATCAATGGCACCTTTGGAACTCTGCTCGCAACCGGTTTGTATTTTATAGGTGTACCGTACGCAGTCTTCTGGGGCGTACTTGCGGCTATGCTCCGGTTTCTGCCCTACGTCGGCACCTTTGTCGCAGGCGCATGTCCCTTCTTCCTGTCCTTGGCTGTCTTCGACGGCTGGTCGAGGCCGCTTTGGACGCTCGGCTTGTATCTCGCAATTGAAGGCTTGACCATGGGGCTGGTAGAGCCTTGGCTTTACGCCACGCGCACCGGTATTTCGTCGCTTGCGATTCTACTGTCGGCCGCCTTCTGGACTTCGATCTGGGGGCCTATCGGTTTAGTCGTCTCCACTCCCTTGACAGTCTGTCTAGCCGTACTCGGACGTCATGTTCCACCGCTCGAGTTCCTGTATGTGCTGCTGGGCGATGAGCCGGTATTGGAACCAGCGGCCAGGTATTACCAAAGGCTGCTGGCGCTAAACGACGACGATGCTGCCGACGTGATCGACGATTGCCTCAAAGAGCAGTCTCTGCTGGAGCTGTTCGATACCGTCCTGATTCCGGCGCTCGGCCTCGCGGAGCGGGATCGGCATGGAGGGTTGCTGGATGAGGAGCACGTAGCATTCGTGTTCCAGACCACCCGCGAGCTTATAGACGAGCTCGCCGAGCGGCGTTCCGAGCGGCCGGAGGAAACACCGCCGGCGCCACCCGAGACTGGGGGGCCTGTGGTGTGCGTCCCGGCACGCGATGAAGCGGACGAAATCGCCGGGCTGATGCTGGTGCGCGTGCTTCGCGACCGGGGCTGGAACGCGGACCTTGCGCCCGTGGCGCCACAGGAAACTGCCGCCATTCAGCGCGAGCCACCTGGCCTCCTGGTGATTTCCGCGCTGCCTCCATTTGCCATCATGCATGCGCGATCGCTTTGCCGGAAAATGCGTAAAGAACATCCGCACGTCAAGGTTGTGCTCGCCGTTTGGAATTCGACTGCGATTGCAGACAAAATCAAAGATCGAATTTCCGGAATGTGTTCGGATGTGGTTGTGACCAGCCTTCGAGAGGCGGAGGCTCAGATCGAATCCATGAGCTCGCACGAAGCGAACGCGATGACAACGCAGTGACGTTCAGCCCAAAGTTATTTCACTTTGTGCCTTTCCTTTTGTGGGGCGGCCGCACAGGCCGCCTAAATAGCGACAGTTCCTCAGAACGGAACGTCGTCGTCGGTGATCCCTTCACCCGCGAAAGGATCGCCGTCAGCGCCGCCCGCCTGTCCGGGAGCTTTGGCGCGGGAAGGCCCGGCCGACCGGGAACCTGCGCCCGCTCCCGCCCCCTCGGATCCACCTTCGCTGGCACGGCCGCCCAGCAGCATCACCTCGTCTGCCACCACCTCGGTTGTGTAAACTTTCTTTCCGTCCTTGTCGTCGTAGCTTCGGGTCTGCAACCGGCCTTCCACGTAGACCTGCTTCCCTTTGGTCAGGTAGTTGGCAACGTTTTCCTGACGCCACAGGACGACATTGGTCCAGTTCGTCTCTTCCTTCCACTCGTTTGTCTGCTGATCTTTCCAGCTACGGCTGGTGGCGACGGCAAACTTCGTGACGGAAACGCCGGAAGGAGTAAACTTCGTTTCGGCATCGCGGCCCAGATTGCCGATCAGGATGACTTTATTAACGCTCCGGGAGGCCATAATCACTCGCACTGTAGCACAGGACTGCTCTGCCAAAAGTTCCAGGAACTTTCTTTTTTCACTCTCACGCGGAACAGCATCTAACGTTGCGAGAACGGTGCCGTTCAGATTTCACTCAGTTTTTACAAACTTCTAGTCCTATAAATGTCCCCAAGCGCGAAAGTTTGGAGCATAATATTGTGACAGTACCTGCTGCCGCTCGATAGATGCCTGCGGTGGCGCAATGGGGGGATATGGCATCGCGGTTTCCTGGATCGTGTTCGCCGGCCGGGTTGCGGCCGTGGCGCATGGCTGGCTGGCTTGTGTCGCCGGTCGTGTTCTCAATGCTCCTCTGTGCGCTCGCGCCGCGGCTCGGCGCGCAAGTGCTGCTCAGGGCCGAGCAAGCCGGTGAAGCTGTGAATCTCCTGCCCTCCGATCTGGCCATTCTGGAGTCCGACATCCCTCGAAAAGATCTTACCTGCACGGTTATCGACCGAAAGCCGGAGCTTGGGTTCGACCTGAAATTCCATACCGGTTTCGATGTGACCATCCCCATGCAGGACCTCGCCGGCGATGGCGATCTGCTGACGGTGGTTTTCCGGGTGTATTCACAGACAGATAAGCAGCGCGCTGCGTACTTCGTTCAACATTTCCAGGTGCCGCAGATCGCGGACGATGCTAAAGGCGACGCGCTTCTCCAGGGTGGAATCGATATCGGCGAGGGCAGGTACCACGTCGACTGGATGATGAGGGACCGTGCGGAACGGCTCTGCTCTGCATCCTGGGATACGGAAGCGACCCTCAATCCGAAGGAAAAGCCGATTTCGCTGTTCATCCGGGCGAACCAGGTCACGCAATCAGCGCCGGAGCCGTTTATAAACGACGCGGAAACCAGTGCGGAATCCGAGCGCGATCCCAAGGTCAACGTCAAGCTGCTGGTCAACTTCGCGCCTCAGGTGCAAGGCTCCGCTTCCCTGCAGCGCAGCGACACCGACGCGCTTGTGACCATCCTGAAAACCATCCAGCGGAATCCGCACGTGAACCGCATCTCGCTGGTGGCCTTTAATATCGATGAGACGCGGGTCGTCTACCGTCAGGACGCCGCCGGCCGCATCGATTTCCCGGCGCTTGGGAAAGCGCTGCAGACGATGAAGCTGGGGACGGTGAACCTGCAACGCCTCAGCGAGAAGCACAGCGAAACGGACTTCCTGGAAGACCTGATTCATAACGAGATCGGGGCCACGGCACGCCCCGATGCCGTCATCTTTGCCGGTCCCAAGGCCATGCTCAATGCCGATGTACCCCAGGACGACCTGAAGCGCATCGGAGAGATTGAGTGCCCGGTTTTCTACCTGAATTACAACCTGAACCCGCAGGCCGTTCCCTGGAAAGACTCCATCAGCCATGCGATTCGTGTATTCAAAGGTACGGAATTCACGATATCCAGGCCTCGGGACCTGTGGTTCTCCACCACCGAAGTTCTCAGCCGGATCGTCCGCTCAAAGCGGGAGCATTCGCTGTCGGCGGCAGCTTCGGCGGCAGGCGCCAGCAGCGTCACGGGACAGGCGCTGCATTGATCTCGGTGCCGCACGGCCCGGGACGCCGGCAGTTTTTGCTTCCTGAACTCATCAGATTCGGGTAAGCTAAAGGAATCAGGGAGAGTTCTATGAGATTCAGAGTGCTTGTCTCCAGCATTCCGATATCGGTTGCGCTGCTGCTCGCGGCGTCAGGACCATTGGCCGCCCAGCAGCAATCATTGGACGTAGACAGTTACAAGAACAGTCTGGCGCCCTACGTAAACTCGCCCCAGCATGCAGTGGACAAGATGCTGCAGCTGGCGAATCTGAAGCCGGGCGAGACGCTGTATGACCTCGGTTGTGGCGACGGGCGTATCCTGATAGCCGCTGCCGAGAAATACAAGGCCAAGGGCGTCGGTGTTGAAATATCGAACACTCTGGCGAGACGCGCGGCCGAGCGAGTACATAAGGCTGGTCTTTCCAATCAGGTTACGATCGTGCACGGAGACTTCATGCGCACCGACCTGAGCCACGCGGACGTGGTCACGCTTTATCTTGCGACCACCGCAAATGAGAACCTGCGGCCAAATCTCGAGCACTACTTGAGGCCGAACAGCCGCGTCGTTTCCTACGACTATCCCATCCCAGGCTGGAAACCGATTGATACCGTAGGAACCGAGGGCCGCTTGGGCACCGCGCATACGATTTATCTTTACGAGGTTCCGAATTCCATCGTTAAGAAGTAGGACCAGTTGAATCTGGCGATCGACGTTTTAGGAATTGGCCTGAACGCGACCGACACTCTTTTGCTGGTGGATGAATTTCCTCCCTACGCCGGAAAAGTTCCCTTCAAACGTGAGTTGTTAAGCCCGGGCGGGCAAGTGGCGACTGCAATCGTCGCATGCGCGAAGCTGGGCCTGCGCTCAAAATACGTCGGCACCATCGGCGACGACCTGCGTGGTCAGATGCAACGCGAGAGCCTTGAGGGAACCGGCGTGGATACAACCGGACTGATTGTTCGTCACGGTTGCCCGAATCAGACCGCCTATATTCTCATCGACTCCCGGACCGGCGAACGCACCGTCCTCTGGCAGCGCGCCGATTGTCTCCGCCTGATGCCGCCGGAAGTGCCGGCGGAGGATATTTCGGGCGCGCGAATGCTTCACATCGATGGCTATGACGTAGACGCGGCGGCGCGGGCGGCAGGAATCGCGCGCCGTCATAATGTCCCCGTTTCGCTCGATGTGGACACGGTGTATTCGGGTTTCGATCGTGTGCTGAAGCATGTCGATTACATGGTCGCGGGTTCCAGCTGGCCCCTCAAGTGGACGCGCGAAAATGACGCGTTCGATGCCCTGCGCAGGTTGCACAACGAGTATGACTTTGCGGTGACCGCGATGACGCTGGGTCATGACGGCGCATTGGCGCTGCAAGGCGGCCGCTGGTTCTATTCCCCCGGCTTCGAGGTTCACTCGGTCGACACAACCGGCGCCGGAGACGTTTTCCATGGCGCGTTCTGTTTTGCCATGCTCTCCGCCATGCAGATGGACGCCGCCCTGGAGTTCGCAAATGCGGCTGCCGCGCTGAACTGTACGGCTATCGGCGCGCGCGGGCATGTACCGGAACGTGCTGAAATCGACGCGCTCATTGAAGGCGCCCGCCGGGGCGTGGTGAAACGAAGGAGTTCACCGGAGATACTGGATCGTGTGGCCAGCGTCATCGCCCGGCCGGCCGCTTCGAACCGATGATCCCATTACGCGCCCTCCTCTACCGTAGAGACGCTCCTACGATGACGGTCCTGATCATCATTGTCAACGTGCTCTGCTTCCTGTACGAGTTGGCGCATCCGGTATATCCTTACGATTTCCGAGACGCTTTCATTGCCCACTACGGTCTCGTGCCCGATCACTGGCGGCCGATCACTTTCATCACCTCCATGTTTCTGCATGGCGGCTGGCTTCACCTGATCGGGAATATGTGGTTTCTCTGGGTCTTTGGATCACACATCGAAGACACCATGGGTTCGGCCCGTTTTCTGGTCTTCTACCTCATCAGCGGCATTGCTTCGGCGGCCGTTCAATTCTTCGTCTACATTGGAGATCCTCACCCGACAATCGGAGCCAGTGGCGCGATTGCAGGTGTCATGGGTGCGTTCCTGATGCTGTATCCGCGCGTAAGGGTCGTCACGCTTGTCTTCATCATCTTTTTCGTGACAACTGTCGATATCCCCGCCGCGTTCATGCTGCTGTATTGGTTCGCCATTCAGGTTCTGAGCGGCCTCGAGTCGCTGAGCCGCGTTTCGCAGGCGCAGGGCATCGCATGGTTTGCGCACGTCGGCGGATTCCTCGCGGGGCTGTTTCTCGTACGTGTCTTCGCCGAGCGCCGTCCACGGTTTGTGCCTCAATAAACGTTGCATGCACGATCCGAACGAGCCGTTTGAGAATCTGCAGCCCCTGGACGTACTAGCCATCGCCGCTCATCCCGACGATGTTGAGCAGACCTGCGGAGGCACGCTCATCCGCATGGCCGAACTGGGGTACCGGAATGGCGTGCTCGATCTCACTGCGGGCGATATGGGCAGCCGCGGTACGCCTCAGATCAGAATCGAGGAATCGCAATCAGCTGCCAAACACATGCTGCTGGCGTGGCGCCAAAATCTGCGTTGGCCCGATGCGCGCCTTGAAAACGCAATTACCGCGCGCATGACCCTCGCCGGTGTCATTCGGCGCATCCGGCCGCGCGTGGTCATACTTCCTTACTGGACCGGACGCCATCCGGACCATTACCGGGCCGCCGAGATCGGCTACGAAGCCTGCTTTCTTGCCGGTCTGCGGAAGCTCGAGGAGGACACCGAGCCGCACCGCCCCTTCAAAATCCTGTACTCGAGCATGTACGCCAACGTCACGCCCTCATTCGTTGTCGATATTTCGCGGCAATTCGACCGCCGCATGGCGGCCCTGTTCAGCTACACCTCGCAGTATGGCGATTCCGGCACCGCATCGGACCTCTTTCCCGCGCACGATGAGATCGAAAACCGGTTGTCTGCCATCGCGCGATTTTATGGCAACCTCATCGGCGTGACATATGGCGAACCCTTTGCGGTAAAAGAAGCAATTCAAATCGATGACATCGTGAATATGCCGGTGCGTAGCATCTGAAACTGCAAAAAGGATAAGCTGAAGCTCTGCCGTCCGTATGCACGTTGCGACCAACATTCTAGTTGTCGGTTTTCTCATCTTTGTCGCGCATGCATTTACCGGTATTTTCAGCCGTACGCGTATCCCGGACGTCCTGCTACTCACAATCATCGGCATCGTGCTTGGTCCGGTGTTCCATCTGGTTACACCTCAAAACTTTGGCGCAGTGGGTCCGGTGTTTGCCACCGTTACGCTGATCATTATTCTCTTCGAGGCAGGCCTGAGTCTCGACCTGGATGTATTGAAGGGCGCGATCCGGTCGACTTTGTCGCTAACGCTCACCAACTTCGTGCTGACTATGACGGCGGTCGCAATAACTGCGCACTTTCTGACGGGGACTGGCCCGCAGCTCAGTCTGATGCTGGGAGCGATTATCGGATCGACATCGCCGGCTGTAATCGTTCCTTTAACGAGACGCCTTAAGCTCGAAGAATCTTCGAAGACCACTCTGTTTCTCGAATCTGCCATCAGCGATGTATTGAGCATCGTGATCGCGATCGGCCTCGCCGAGAGCTATCAGCTCGGAAAGTTGCGCGTCGGCCAGATGGCCGGACAGATTATCGCGACACTAATCATGGCCGGCATTGCAGGTGCGGCGTGCGGATTTTTGTGGTCTGTCTTGCTACGGCGAATTCGCGGCCTCGAGAACTCCATCTTCACCACCCCGGCGTTCGTGTTCGTTCTTTTCGGCGTCGTGGAACTGCTCGGGTTCAGCGGCTATGTGGCAGCGGTAGTCTTCGGCGCTGTTCTGGGGAACATCGAAGCATTTCACGCTATGGCCTGGATGCGGCGTTATCTTCCGCGCGAGGCCATCACCTTAAACGACACCGAGCGCGTCTTCATTGCCGAGGTGACCTTCCTATTGAAAACATTCTTTTTCGTTTACGTCGGTGTGTCCATCAAATTCGCCGATGTGCATCTCGTCTATATCGCATTTGCGCTCACCGCGCTCATCTTTTTCATTCGGCCGCTGGCCACCTGGATCGGACTCGCCCGGAGCAGCAGCCGCCAGGACGCATCGCTGATCGCGATCATGAGCCCGAAGGGGCTGGCAGCTGTTGTACTTGCCTCCGTGGCCGTCGAGCGGCAACTGCCGGGAGGCGAAATGTTGCGCGACCTTACCTATGTGATCGTGTTCCTTAGCATCGTATTTACGTGCGTTCTCAGCTTCCTGGTCGAGCGAACCGTGATTGGCCGCGTGTACGCGCTTCCCTACCGGCGATTCGGACAACCGGATCTGCGTCCCGCCTCCGTATCCGGATCTGAATCCTGATGCCTTCGGAGCCCGCCGCCCCTACGCGCAAACGCGTTTGTGTAATTGTGCCCTGTTACAACGAAGCTCGCCGGCTGGATGTCGGACGCTACCGTTCCTATTTAGAGAACTCGGACCACGTGAGAATCCTGTTTGTGGATGACGGCAGTACGGATAACACCATCCAGGTCGTCGAAACAGTTTGTGCCGGCTTAGAGCAGAAATCTGCGGTCTTCAAATGCGCACGCAACTCGGGCAAAGCCGAGGCGGTTCGGGTGGGCATCAATCACGCGCTGACGAATTTCGAGCAGGAGATCGTGGGCTACTGGGATGCGGATCTCGCGACGCCATTGGAATCGATAGATAAATTCCTGTCCGTGCTGGACAATCGTCCGGTAATCGCGATGGTGTTCGGATCTCGTGTGAAGTTGCTGGGACGCGAAGTGCAGCGGCGTGCCGTCCGCCACTACCTTGGCCGCATTTTCGCCACCGTTGTGTCCGCCATTCTGCGTTTACCTATTTACGATACGCAGTGTGGCGCCAAGCTGTTCCGGGTCACACCGCAAACGCGCGAAGTCTTTCGCGATCCTTTCTTATCGAAATGGGTTTTCGATGTGGAGATCATCGCTCGCTACTTGAATCTCTATCGCCGCGATTTTGCTCTGCTGGAGAACGTCATCTACGAATATCCTTTGGAGCAATGGGTCGACGTCGCGGGCTCGAAAGTTAGGCCGTATGACTTTCTGGTTGCATTCGGCGATGTTGCACGAATAAAGCTGAAGTACCTGCGATAGATGCTATGGAATCGCGGGCCGATCTAAACAATTACCTCACTGGACAAAGCTGACGCTTTTTCTTTCGCAGCCCACCGCCCCTGCACGGGCGATCTATTCATGAGCCTGATCCACACTACTCACCGACTGCAGCGGCATGCCCCGGAACTATAAGCACACCCGTCGGACTGGATGCCCTGGAACTATCGCGAGACTCTCTCCCGCTTCACTAGTGGACTGTCCCGGTCATATCATTACTGCTCCGCTCGCTTCGCTCCCGCTCTGATAGCGGAATCGGAGCCATGAGCGCAGCGATTGGAGGTCAGCGTTGGTGTCGAAATCACCGGGACAGCCCACCAAGGTGGACGCCCGGTGGCAAAAGTCATGGGATAGAATTAGTCGCGCTAACAATGGACGACGGGGCACAAGCTGATGTGGCAGCCGCAAGCGAGGTCGCTAAGCTGCTCTTGGCCTGGAGCGGCGGAGACCAGCGCGCGTTCGAAAAACTCGCGCCGATCGTTTATGACGAACTGCGCCGCCTGGCTCACCGGTATATGAGACGCGAACGCCTCGGTCACAGCCTCCAGAGCACGGCGCTGCTGCACGAAGCGTACATCCGGCTGGTGGATTATCAGCGCATGGACTGGCAGGGCCGCGCCCATTTCTTTTCGGTAGCGGCACAGGCGATGCGGCGGATTCTGGTGGAGCATGCGCGACGCAAAAATCAGAAACGCGGCGGCGGTGTGCAGCGCATCTCTTTGGACGATGCGGCAGAAGTGGGCACCGGCCGGTCGCGCGACCTGGTTGCGCTCGACGAAGCAATGAACGCGCTGGCGCGCGTCGATGCACGCAAGTCCAAAGTGGTCGAAATGCGTTTCTTCGGTGGACTCAGCGTGGAAGAGACGGCCGAGGTGCTCAAGGTCTCGGCGATCACCGTAAAACGCGACTGGAGCTCGGCGAAGTTGTGGCTCTACCGCGAGTTGGCGGGCGGGGCAACCCATGGCCTCTGATCGATGGCAGCAGGTGGATGACCTGCTTCAGTCGGCGCTGCAGCGCGCGCCGGGGGAACGGGACGCGTTTCTGAAGCAGGCGTGCGCCGGCGATGAGCCGCTGGAGAGGGAAGTCCGGTCGTTGCTAAGCGTGGAGCCGGACGCCGCAAGCTTTCTGGAAAACCCCGCCATCGAATTGGCCGCGCGCGACCTGGCTGGCGAGCAGAGCGACACCGGGGAAAACAGCGGTTTTGCGATGGGCCCGGCCATTTCGCACTATCGGATCGTCGAAAAGTTGGGGGCCGGTGGCATGGGTGTCGTTTATAAAGCGGAAGACACCCGGCTGCATCGTTTTGTGGCGCTCAAGTTTCTGTCCGGCGAGTTCGCTCGCCATCCGGACGCCTTGAGCCGTTTCCGGCGCGAGGCCCGCTCGGCCTCTGCTTTGAATCACCCGAACATTTGCACCATCCATGACATCGGCGAGCACGAGGGCCGCTCTTACATCGCGATGGAGTTTCTGGATGGAGCCACTCTCAGGCAGCGCATCGTTTCCGCAGCCGGCCCACGTCCGATGGAAATTGAAACGCTTCTCTCGCTGGCCATCGAAATCGCCGATGCGCTGGACGCGGCACACTCCGCCAGGATCGTGCATCGCGATATCAAGCCGGCCAATATTTTCGTGACGGCGCGCGGGCACGCTAAGATCCTCGACTTCGGGCTGGCCAAAGTCACCGGGACGCCTGCTCCAGCAATGGTCGCCGGCGCGGCGCGGCAAGCGACCGCCACCATGGACGACTCGGTCACCGGTCCGGGAAGCCCGGTGGGGACGGCGCCCTACATGTCCCCCGAGCAGGTGCGCGCTCAACCTTTGGACGCACGCACGGATTTGTTCTCCTTCGGGGTGACACTGTATGAAATGGCGACGGGAATGTTGCCTTTTCGAGGGGAAAGTTCGGGTGTGGTGTTCCAGGCAATTCTGCATCGCACCCCGGAACCACCGGCGCGTCTGAATCCCGATCTGCCGGCCGATTTAGAGCGAATCATCAGCAAATGCTTGGAAAAGGATCGCGATCAACGATACCAACACGCCGCCGACATCCGCACCGATCTCGAGCGCCTGAAGCAGGGGGACAGAACTCCCAGCCTGCCGCGAAAGGCAGGCGCGTCCACGTCACGATTCGAGAGAGTGGGTGTTGCCGCTGCCGCGGCGATACTGACATCCTTCGCGGCGGGCTACCTCTATTTACACCGCACCCCCAAGCTCACGAACAAGGACACGATTGTGCTCGCAGATTTCGAGAACAAGACCGGCGATCCGGTGTTTGACGAGACACTTCGGCAGGGGCTGGCGGTACAGTTGGCGCAGTCGCCCTTCCTCAGCCTCCTCTCCGATGAACATATCCAGCAGACGCTGAGTCTGATGGGCCGGCCGAACGATGCAAGGCTGACCCCACAGACCGCTCGCGAGGTCTGCGAACGGACCGGCAGCACGGCCGTTCTTGACGGTTCGATTGCCACCGTGGGGAGCCAATATGTATTAGGGCTGCGCGCACGAAACTGCCACACCGGAGACGTGCTGGCCCAGCAGCAGGAGCTAGCGGCCAGGAAGGAAGATGTCGTAAACGCCCTCACTCACATGGCCAGCAAATTCAGGACTCAAGTGGGCGAGTCGCTGGCTACCATCGAGAGTCACGACACTCCGCTCGCCGAGGCTACTACGCCGTCGCTCGAAGCACTGAAAGCCTACACCACGGCCGTCAAGCTTTATTCCTCGAATGGAACTGCCGACGCGTTGCCTCACTTCCAGCGTGCCGTAGAGATCGATCCGCAGTTCGCCATAGCGCATGCATGGCTGGGACAGGTGTACGCGGACCTTTGGCGGCCCGAACTGGCGGCGACGAGCGCCCGCAAAGCCTACGAATTGCGGGAGCGCGTGAGTGATCAGGAGCGGTTCTCGATCATGGTCCCCTACCACCTGAATGTTACCGGAAACCTTGAGAAAGCCCAGGAGACGGCCGAAACGTGGGCGGAGATTTACACTCGCGATGTCACCCCGCGCGCCTACCTGTCGTGGATCAACCAGATGCTCGGTAAGTTTCCGAAATCCAGAGACAATGGCAGAATAGCGGTTACTCTCGATCCAACGTTTCCGCCTGGCTGGAAGAATCTCGCCTCGACTTATATTCTCCTCGGTGACCTACAGGAGGCCAAGAACACCATGCGGCAGGCTGCCGAGCACAAAGTGGAGGCCCCCGAGTTCCTGATCTATCGCTACTTCATCGCATACTTGAAGGGCGATCAGGCGGCCATGGCACGCGCTACCTCTGAGGCGGAAGACAGCGCCGAGGTGCGTCTCTGGGCGTTGCACGCACAATCCGCCGCCGCCGCCGCTTCGGGGCATCTGGGGGAAGCACGGGTAAAGTCCCACCAGGTACTGGACCTGGCGCTGGAGACGGCTCACAAACGGGAGAATGCAGCGGATTTCGAGACGGGCGCAGCCGTGCGAGAAGCCTTGTACGGAAATGCGAAGGAAGCGAGAGCGTATGCCGCGACCGCGCTGGATCTCTCGCACGGCCGCAATGTGGAGTATGGTGCCGCGCTTGTCCGGGCGCTTACCGGCGATATCGCAGCGTCGCAAGCGCTGGCGCAGGATCTGGACAATCGATTTCCGGAAGATACCTACGTCCGATTCACTTACCTGCCAACTCTGAAGGCGCTCTGGGCGCTGAGCCGCGGCAATGCTTCAGCGGCCCTGGATGAACTACAGACCGCCGCATCCTACGAGTTTGCCGTGTCGGGCAGTGGATCCGGTTCATACGGAACCTTCTCTGCCATGTACTTGCGCGGCCGTGCGCTCCTCATGGCACATCGGGGCCCGCAAGCCGCTGCAGAATTCCAGAAAATCATCGATCACTTCGGGGTGGGCCCCCTCGATCCGGTGCACGTGATGGCGCGCCTGCAACTGGCGCGAGCGCTCCGGATGGCGGGAGATAACGCCAGGGCCAAAGCCGCTTACCAGGATTTTCTCGAGCGATGGAAGAGCGCCGACCCGGGCATTCCGATCCTCAGAGACGCGCAGGCCGAATCCACCAGTTTGCAGTGAACTGCAAGCCTTGTCGCCGAGAGCCGCTTGCGGCGGCCCTCGGACAAGGATCAGCCAGCGTCACTTCGGAATGGCTACGAATGCGTGCACCACGGGGCAGTCGCCCTGGTTGTTCACCCATGCCATCGCGGCGACGCCTCCGCTGCACGCGCTTTTCAACGCGGCGACGCCCGTGATCTCGCCGAAATCGTTGACGGATTGCGCGGCCTCCAGATACCACGGCGAATCGGCTGCGATGAGCCTGTTGAGGTCGACCCATCCCCCGTCTCGCCAAATGAGCGCAGTCGAATTGAAGTTCGTATCCAGGGAAAAGCCGACGATCTCGCCTCGGTTGTTGATGGTGTTGCAGCAGGGAGGCCCAGTTCCATTTACCGCGCCCGGAAATCCACCCAGATCCTGCATGCCGGTCTCCCGCGTCCACAGGAAGCCGTGTTGGGTGCCATCGGATGCTTGTGCAAATCCGACTACCTCGCCCCGCTCGTTGATGCTGGTCGCGAGGTTGTATACCCCTGGCGCCACTCCCTCCAGGTGTCCGAGGTCGGTGGGCGTGCCGTCACGATCCCACAGCACCGCGTGCGCGGCAGCGGGGTTCTGGGCCGGAATCGAGGTATTGGAGCACGATCCCGATCCGCCGACGGCCTGGCCCTTGTTATTGATCCCCCAGGCAAACGACACGGTGTCGTCCGCGGGCGGACTGAGTTCGTGCATCGCGCCGCCTGGTTCCCACACGACGCCTTCAAAACGGAGAACCTGGGAAGGTGTTCCCGGCGCGCACGTCGTGTCGTAAATGCCGTTCTCCGAAAACCCGACCACGTCGCCGCGGTCGTTGATCCACCACGCCTTGGCGTTGTTGCCGCCCGGCAGAGTGGGAAGCGCTTTCAGTCGCCCGTTTTTCCACACGGCCCCAATGCATTGCGTTTGGTGAGCCAGAAACGGGCAGAAGCTTTCCCCATTCGGATCTGCCTCAGCAGTGCTGGACGTAACTGCCGCCTCGCCGAACGAGTTCAGGCCGTTGGCGGCGCTGCCCGGTCCGCCCAGTGTTCCGAGGCTGATCAGGGGAGATGCACCGAAAGGCGTGAAGCCATACCAAAGAAAGGCGAGTTGGGGACCGCCGGGCTCGCCGTTCGAACTTCCAGCCACCCACCCTCGATTACTGATGCCACTCCCCGAGCTATTGTCTCCGGAGCCGAACGTGCCGAGGTCGACCACGGTGTAGCGCCGGTGCGTTTGCGCCATCGCCGTTGCCGCGAAGAGGCTACTTACGGCAAGGCCCACGGTTGTTACAGCAGTTGTGCACTTCATATAGATCCCTCCATTCCGGTTGGCGCAGAACGGGATCGGGAAGGATCATACGAAATCAGAGGGTCGTCGTCTTTACTTAGCTGGGTCACCCAGGACTTTCGGTACAGACCGTCGAGGAGGAATAGGCCGTCTGGTTTCTTCAGTTCCGGGAGGTAGAGGGAGCCGAAGTTTGAGCCGTCTCGTTAGGGATTTCCGCGGCGGAGCGCAAGTGGAACATTCTTCAGATCTATGTAGCTGCGACCTTTGCGTTAAGCGCCCTCGGAGGCCCCAACATATTGCCCTGAGCGTATTCCACACCCATTCTTTTGAGAGCTTCAAGAGTAGCGCTGTCTTCAACGTGCTCTGCGATAGTCTGGATCCCCATCACTCTGCCAATGTGATGGATTCCTTGAACCATGGCGTGGTCAATAAGATCTTCCGCCATGTTTTTGACAAAACGGCCTGCGATCTTTACGTAATCTACCGGGAGGCTTTTTAGGTAGCCAAAAGAGGATAAGCCGGTGCCGAAGTCATCCAATGCAAACAGGCATCCCAGTTCTTTGAGAACCGAGATAAACCGAATCGCGTGAGAAAGGTTTGCAATCGCGGCTGTTTCCGTTATCTCGAGACACACTTGGCCGGGGTGAACCTTGGTTCGTCGCAATTCCTCCATCACGAAGCTGAGGAAGTTCTCATCACCTAACGATTGCCCGGATACATTGATCGAGTAGACCGGGGCCGAACTGGGTGCCTGGAGCTGCAGGGCCTCCAGGGCGTGCCGCAACACCCAGTGATCTATGGTCGTCATGAGGCCGTAACGCTCAGCTGCCGGCGTAAATTGATTTGGAAGTATGACGCTGGTTCTTCTCATCTAACAAACGAAGCAGTATCTCGCCCCACTCTCGGCGTGCGGGATTTACTCCTAGCGGAACGATAGGTTGGTAATAAAGGCTGCAGTGGTCTTTCCGCAACGCATTATTAATGCGTTCTACCCATTGCATCTCGCCCTGACGCTGTAGGAGCGTGCTGTCATCCAGCTCATAGATATGCACCCGGTTGCCTCCTCTTTCCTTAGCGGCATAGCAGGCGGCATCGGCGGCGACGAGTACGTTCGAAACAGTTCCTCCGGTTTGTGGAATCGGAACTATTCCGACACTTGCGCCAATCGTGAAAATCTTCGCTTCCCACTCGAAACGAAAATTCCCAACCGTTGCTAGTAGATGATTGGCAATGTGCGGAGCTTGTTCCTTTGGGCAGTTTTCCAGCAGAACGCCGAACTCATCTCCTCCCAAACGGGCCAGGCTGTCCCCGGGCCTGATATGAACGAGCATCAGAGCGCCGAGTTGCTGCAATAGCATGTCTCCGGCTGCATGACCGCTTGTGTCATTGACAACTTTGAACTGATCCAAGTCCAGGTACAACAATGCACTGGGCTGGTGGGCCTCGGGATAGTCGAGAACTTGCTTTAGGCGACGCTCAAACCCGCGGCGGTTCTCAAGTCCGGTAAGCGCATCTTGAATGGCTTGATGGCTCAATTGCTGAACGAGCTGCCGCTTATCGCTGACATCTCGAAAAATCAGAACCGCGCCGATCGTTTCCTTTGCACTGTTGATAATCGGTGCCGCTGTATCGTCGATAGAAAGTTCCTCGCCATCTCGCCGGATCAATAGCGTGTCACCGGTTAAGCGTGTCACCTCGCCACTTCTGAGGCAATTGGCAACTGGATCCTCGGCTCGCTCCCGAGTAGCTTCGGTAACGATGCTGAAAATCTCCGGCACCGGCAGCCCCAAGGCTTGCGAATTACTCCAACCCGAGAGTGTTTCCGCAACCGGATTGAGATAGGTAATTCTAGCGCTCCTGTCGGTGGTAATGACAGCGTCGCCGATGCAGGCTAAGGTCATCTGGAACATCTTCTTTTCAGCAAGCAATTCTTGGTTAGCCTGCTGTAAGCTCGCGGCCCGTTCTTCGAGGGTGTCTCGCATTTCTCTGCGATTCACTTCGGTCTCTTTGCTCGTTGCGGCGCTCCTCTCACGTGTTGCTGCCGCGGCGGCCGCTATCCCTCGAGTCCCGAAATTGCCTCGGAACCGTGAAATAGAATGTAGAACCCGTCCCAATTTCCGACTCAACCCAAATGCGGCCCCCGGCTCGTTCGATAATCTGCCGGCAGACGGCCAGCCCGAGACCGTTGCCCGAGCGCTCCGCCCCATGAAGGCGTTTAAACGGTTCAAAGATGCGCTCGCGATGCTGTGCCTCAATTCCGATGCCGTTATCACGAATCGAGAAGAGATACTCGTCTTTTTGTTCAATTACCGAAATGTGTACGCGAGGCTTCTCATTTCCGCGGTATCGAATAGCGTTTTCGACCAGATTCTGAAAGATTTGCAATAGCTGTGTGGAACATACCTGAACTGCGGGTAAGGTGTCGTAAGTAACCAGCGCGTTTGCTTCCTCGATGAGAGCGCTCAAGTTCATGAGACCTCCATCGAGCGCGCTTGCAGTTTCGACTAACTCCTCTGCTCGCTCACTGCCTAAAACCTGAGCGTATCTGAGCAGACTGCCGATCAAGTCCGCCATGCGGCTCGTGCTTTCGACGATCATGTCAATGTAGTTGTCTCTTGTTTTGCCGACCCCGTCCTCCGAAGTTTGTCTCAAGAGCTCGGCCAACGTGCGCACGGTTCGAAGCGGGCTCTGCAAGTCGTGAGCAGCCATGCAGGCGAATTCGTTCAAGCCTTCGTTGGAACGGCGCAGATCGAGGATGCTCAGTTCAAGATCCTCGTATAAGGACCGGAGACTCTCTGTCTGAACCGCAATCTCGGATTCGATCTTATCTGTGGGATGGGCAGGATAGGGGGCGCAAGTGGAAGGCATTTTGATCCATTGAGTGGCCTTTCCGAGGCCATTACGAACGGATGACAGCTATCGAGGTAGGCGCTTCAAGCGCCCAGTGGGCCAAATCGGTGTCAGCCGAACATTTGCACAGTGAGCTGTTCGCCTTACCTTGCGTACGGACGGGACGGCAAGTTGCGCGGGCCGAAAATCCTCGTGGGATTTAACCTTCTTTCCGGCCACAGAAAAAACTCGTTAGCGAGAACGCTCTCGGGGATCTGTTAATAATATCAGGTTTTCCGATTTTTGCGCCGTATTTCTTCCAGGCAGCCAACAACTTACAGCCGGCGCTCCGGCTGCTCTGACGTTGATCGGTGTAGCCTGAGCCACAAACCGCGTTCCTGCCGAACACAAATGGCTTCGTTTTTGCAGCGCTACAACGGCCGCGATTGGGCAAAAATATCTCAGATCTTACCAGCTTCGTTGGGTTCGTTCCGCAAAAATGCATTGGCTTCGTTTCGCAAAACGCGTACCGCT
The DNA here is from genome assembly GCA_963842195.1 of uncultured Acidobacteriaceae bacterium. Lineage (GTDB taxonomy): Bacteria > Acidobacteriota > Terriglobia > Bryobacterales > Bryobacteraceae > Bog-105. Next base: position 430,057 of record CAWJFN010000005.1, on the reverse strand, counting down.
CCGCGTTTGGTTCGCGATCGGCCAGTTCGTTCCGTAATTTCCGTCGCCGGATGCTATACACTTGGGTTCGTTTCGCAAAAAGGCCTCTGTTTGGAGTTGATCTCCGTGAGTCGCTCGATCCGATCTCGGAACCGCAGGTCGCAAAGCCATCTCAGCAGCACGCGCGTGTGGGTACAACCTGGAGAAACATATGAACGCTTTCTATATCACCGAACCCGGCGCGACCGAGATTAGACAACTCGACGAGCCGCGCGTGGCGGACGGCGAAGTACTCCTGCTTACCCGGCTCATCGGCCTCTGCGGCACTGATCTGAGCACGTTCCGGGGAAAAAACCCCCTGGTCAGCTATCCGCGAATTCCAGGGCATGAAATCGCTGCGACCATCGTCGAGGTAGGTCCCAATGTTCCGGCCGAGTTTCGACCCGGCATGGACGTCACCGTTCATCCGCTTACTCAGTGTGGCCGCTGCGCCTCATGCAAGCGCGGCCGAACCAACGCCTGCAAGTTCAACGAGACGCTCGGAGTCCAGCGGGATGGCGCGATGCGGAAATACTTTACGGCGCCCTGGCAAAAGATCTTTCCGGCCGCGGGTCTCTCGTTGCGCGAGCTGACGCTAGTCGAGCCGCTGGCGGTCGGGTTTCATGCCGTAGAACGCGGGCGCGTCACGGAAAAGGATCGGGTTGCCGTAATCGGCTGCGGCACCGTTGGATTGGGAGCCATTGCGGGATCAGCTGCTAAGGGCGCCGAGGTGATCGCGATTGATTTAGACGATAACAAGCTCTCACTGGCACGCCAGGCCGGAGCAACATCCACGGTCAACTCGAAAGCCCAACCCGTTCATGACACCTTGCTTCAATTGACCGATGGAGATGGGCCCGATGTTGTAATCGAAGCTGTCGGCACGCCTCAGACGTATCGCATGGCCGTTGATGAAGTGGCCCACACCGGCCGCGTCGTCTACGTGGGCTGGGCGAAGGAGCCCGTCAGTTACGAAAGCAAGCAGTTCGTCCATAAGGAGCTGGACATTCTCGGCTCGCGCAACTCGCTGACCGAGTTTCCCGCCGTCATCGACCTTTTATCGCAGGGCCGGTTCCCCGTCGAATCCACGATTTCAACCACCGTTTCGATCGATGCGGCGGGCTCTGCTTTGCGTCGCTGGAGCGAATCGCCGGAGTCGTTTACTAAAATCCTGGTGGAAGTGAACGCATAAAGATGGAATTTCGCACCTTGGGCAAAACGGGGCTGCAGCTTTCCGTGATTGGCTTCGGCGCTGCCCCCCTCGGGAACGAATACGGGAGCATCGATGCGTCGGAGGGCTCTCGTGCAGTACACGCCGCTATCGATCACGGCATCAATTTCTTCGACACCGCGCCTTACTACGGACGAACGCTTTCGGAAGCAAGGCTGGGCGAGGCGCTCGCCGGTAAACGGGATCAAGTCGTGCTCTGTACCAAGCTCGGACGCTATGACAAAGCCGCCTTCGATTTCTCCCGTGAACGAGTGCAAACCAGCATCGACGAATCGCTGCAGCGCTTGCGGACCGATCATGTCGATCTGCTGATCGCGCACGATATCGAATTTGGCGATCGCGAGCAGGTGGTGCAAGAGACCATTCCGGAGATGCGCAAGCTGCAGAGTGCGGGTAAGGCGCGCTTCATCGGAATCTCCGGGTTTCCGCTCAAGATTCTCGCCGACGTCGCTGAGCGTGCGCAGGTCGATTTCGTTCTCTCTTACTGCCGCTACACGCTGCTGAATCGCGACCTCGATAAGTGGCTGACCCCGGTTCTTCAGAAGCACGGCATGGGTCTCATTGGCGCATCCGCCGTGCACATGGGCATCTTGACCACGCAAGGCCCGCAACCGTGGCACCCGGCGCAGGAGCCCATCAAACGTGCCGGAAGAGAAGTGGTGGAGATTTGCCGGCGGCATGGAGTCGATCCCGCCGTCGTCGCGCTTCGCTTCACGATGGACCACCCTTATCTTGCTTCCACGCTGATCGGAATGCCTCGCGTGAGCGAGGTGGAAGAGAATCTCAAGGCTCTCGATTTTCGTACTGACCCACAGTTAGCGGCGGAGATTGAGAAGATCGTGGCACCGGTTAAAGATCTGATCTGGCCTTCGGGGCGCCCGGAGAACAATGACTGATACCCGGCACGGATCCACGTTTGAAAGAATCGACGCGCATCATCACTTCTGGAAGTACGATCCGGTGCAGTATTCCTGGATCAGCGATCAGATGAAAGTGATCCGCCGTGATTTTCTGCCGCGCGACCTGGAACTGGAAATCAAGTCCGCGGGAGTCAACGGCGTCGTCTCCGTTCAAGCGCAGCAAACCATGGAAGAGACGTGGCGGTTGCTCAAATACGTGGACGAGTATCCGTTCATTCTGGGCGTTGTAGGTTGGGTCCCGCTCATCTCGCCGGATCTCAATCGCGCGCTTGCGAGCCTTGCGGGCCACCCCCGCCTTCGCTCCGTGCGCCACAATTTGCAGGACGACCCTGATCCCCTGTACATGCTGCGCGAGGATTTTAATCGCGGCATTGCGGCGCTTAAGCCGTACCATCTCGCTTACGACATTCTGATCTTCGAACGTCACCTGCCGCAGACGATACAGTTCGTCGATCGGCATCCGGACCAGGTATTCGTGTTGGATCACATCGCAAAGCCGCGTATCAAGGCGGGCGAGATCTCGCCCTGGCGCGAGAACATTCGGGAACTCGCCAAGCGCCCGCACGTGTACTGCAAAGTTTCGGGCATGGTGACGGAGGCCGACTATACACACTGGACCGAAGACCAGTTGAAGCCGTACTTCGATGTCGTGATCTCCGCGTTTTCTCCGCGGCGGCTGATGTTTGGCTCCGATTGGCCGGTGTGCCTGGTAGCTGTCAGCTATCGGCGCTGGCTGGAGGTCGTCGAAAGAGCTATCGCTACTCTTTCCGCGGACGAACGCGCCCGAATCTGGTCGGGTACCGCCCGCGAGGCATATCGGCTGTGAATGGACGCCTGCTTGCGAGCCTTCCCAGCGTCAATACGTTATGATGAAAGGGTTCAGTTCGTGTTCCAGACGGGCGCTGTCGTGTGCCCGGGACGGTGCGAGCCACCCTGGAATCGGCAACCCAAATCCAAAAGGCTTTTCTATGTACGCTGTGATTGAAACAGGCGGCAAGCAGTATCGCGTGGCGCCAGGACAGACCATCGAAGTTGACACACTCACCGGAGATATCGGTGCTGCTGTGGAGTTTGACCGGGTGCTCGCGATCTCCAACGATTCCAACGAGCTGGTGCTTGGCGATTCACTGAAGACTGCCAGGGTCCGTGGCAAAATCGCCCAGCATGGCCGCGGTGACAAGATTCTGGTCTTCAAATTCAAGCGCAAGAAGCAATATAAACGCACCATCGGCCACCGCCAGAACTTCACGCGCGTTCAAGTTGAGGAGATCGTAGCGCAATAGGCGGCTCGGAGAGTATCGGATGGCACACAAAAAAGGTTTAGGAAGTTCAAAGAACGGCCGTGACTCGAATTCACAGCGGCTCGGCATCAAAGTTTTTTCGGGTCAGGTAGTCACCGGCGGCTCTATCATCGTGCGTCAGCGCGGAACCCGGTACAAGCCGGGTAAGAACGTAGGACTCGGTAAGGACGATACGCTATTTGCTACCGTGCCCGGCACTGTCGAGTTTCGCGATCGCGGCCGGCTCGGCAAATTTGTTAACATCATTGCCGCCCAGTAATGATGCGGCAGCTCGCTAAGCTGCCGCCACTCTCCAATCGGCGCGCCCGCAACTCTTCCACGTGTTCATCGATGAAGTCATAATTTCCGTCAAGGCCGGAGACGGCGGCAATGGCTGCCTTGCGTTTCGGCGCGAGAAGTTCGTGCCTCGCGGCGGCCCCAGCGGCGGAGATGGCGGGCGTGGCGGCGACGTCGTGCTGGTTTCGAGCGACCACTACAATACCCTGCTACATCTTCGCTTCAATCCCGAACACACGGCAGAGCGTGGACGCCATGGCGAAGGCAGCAACCGCACCGGGCGCGATGGCCACTCAGTTGAGATTCCGGTGCCTGTCGGAACGGTCGTTCAAAACTCGGAAACAGGCGAGCAACTGTTTGACTTCACCGCACCCGAACAGCGCTTTACAGTTGCGCAGGGCGGCCGGGGCGGCCGCGGTAATGCACGCTTTGCGACATCGACACACCAGGCGCCCACTGAGCACGAAGAAGGTAAGCCGGGTGGCTTTTTCAAACTTCGACTCGAGCTGAAGCTTCTCGCCGACGCCGGCCTGGTGGGATTTCCAAACGCGGGCAAGTCCACGCTGATTTCACGGCTTTCAGCGGCCAAGCCGAAGATCGCCGATTATCCGTTTACGACGCTGGAGCCGAATCTCGGCGTGGTCCAAGCGGGCGATCACACGTTTGTATTGGCCGATATCCCCGGTCTGATAGAAGGCGCGCATGAAGGCCACGGCCTGGGCATTCAGTTCCTCCGGCATATCGAGCGCACCAAGCTGCTGGTGCACCTCGTGGACGTGTCCGATTTAGTGGCCGCGATCCGGCGCATGACTTCGATGTAATCCTGGAAGAGCTGGCAAGCTTCAGCGATGAGCTCGCCAGTAAGCCGATGCTCGTCGTGGCCAGCAAGGTTGACGTTTGCCAAGACGAGTCGCGTATTGAAGCTGTGCGGCAGAAGGCCGCGGCGCGTCACGCCCCGTTCTACAAGTTGTCCGCAGTTACCGGCGAGGGGCTGGAAGAACTGCGCTTTGCTATCAGCGCCGAGCTATTCAAACACGCAGACGCTACAATTTCAGTCGGAAGCTAGACTCTGCCGGTGTAGGGCCCGGTCTTCAAAACCGGAGTGCGGCACTTGACGTGATCGCGGGTGAGTTCGACTCTCATTAGCTTCCGCCAAGTTTGTGAGCATCCGCTTGACACCCTTCGGCCGCATCGTTCTTTTCGTATCTGTGCTGCCTGTGCTTGGCGCACAGGCTCAACAGCGAATCGTCTGGCAGATTGGCACCTTCGATGAATCGCCGGTTGAGTTCTCCTCCAGACCGGCGAGCGCTGTCGATTTTCACGTCGGCACGAGTGACGCGAAGAAAGATTGGCCCGGCAGTCAGAAAGTAGGAGTGCCCTATGGCCTTTCTTTTTCGCTCCCTGGGGCTGCCAAATCTTATCTGCTGAAAATAGGCATTCTGATTGACCGGCCGCGAATTCCTGCACTTCGCATTGAGGTCAACGGCCATGTTGGAACGTTCTACTTACATCCGAAGCTCAGTTATTCGCGCAGCGACTTCTCCTACGCCTTTGATCCGCATGAAGCACAAAGCACGCTGAGCATCGAATTGGCGCCGCCATTGTTGAAATCAGGGCAGAACGCGATCGTCATAACGCCCGTCGACGAGCCTTCGACTCCGTCGGGTGAAGAAGAGTACGGAGGGATCAACTACGACGCTCTGAGCTTAGAGGAGGAAGCAATTGAAAATTCGAACGCATCCGAGCCGAAGATAACTGCGGAACCAACGATCTTTTACCGCCAATCGAATTCCGGCGTCACTGAGGTGGTAGACGCGTTTGTTCGTTTTGGGCATCCATGGCGGGCCGGAACCGTCACTCTCGACGTCGCCGGCGAGCGCTATACCGCCGCGATTCCCGAAGGCGAGTTTGGGGAAAGAAGAGTGTCGTTCGATGTGCCGGAATGGACCGGCTCGGCTGAGGGCACGATTCGAGTCATGCCAGGTAGTAAGCAGGAAACGAAGATTACTTTGACAGCCCAGCGCAAGTGGACCATCTTTGTCGTGCCCCACACCCACTTAGACGTCGGATACACGGATTATCAGGGTAAAGTTGCTGAGACCCAGTCAAGAGTTCTTAGCCAGGCGGATGTTCTGATCCGCGATCATCCCGATTTTCGTTTTTCCATGGACGGGTCCTGGAACTTACAGCAGTTACTGGAAACCCGGCCGAAGACGAAGCAAAACGAAGTTCTGAACCTGATTCGAAGCGGCAAAATGGCCATGCCGGCTCAGTATTGCAACCTGCTCACAGGATACGCTTCGCTTGAGACCCTGTATCGTTCTCTATACGATTCAAAACAGCTTGCGGGTCGTTACGGTCTGCCGTTCGAGTATGCAAACATCACCGATGTCCCGACGTATTCGGGAGCTTATCCTTCGATTCTGGCGAGCAGCGGAGTCAAATACTGGGTTGCTGCAGCCAATAACGATCGCGCACCAATTTTCTTCTACGAGCATTGGAATGAGAAATCACCCTTCTGGTGGGAGGGGCCGGATGGCGGGAAAGTTCTGTTCTGGTACTCGCGCCATTATGAGCAGGTACAGACTCTGTTCGGGTTAGCTCCCCAACTGAACGCGGTTCGCGAGTCGCTTTCCATTTATCTTCAGGCGTACTCGAAACCGAGTTACAAGCCGGACGTGGCGTTACTGTATGGAACGCAGGTAGAGAACACGGATCTGGTCCCGTCAACCGCTACGTTTGCCACGGAATGGAACCAGCAATATGCATTTCCGAAGCTGAAGTACGCTACGTTTCCTGATTTCTTCCACTATATTGAGTCCAATTATGCAAAGGATCTGGCAACGTTCAAGGGCGACGGAGGCGGATATTGGGAAGACGGAATCGGCAGCGACGCTTACTTCGAAGCGGAAGACCGGAGCAATCAAAACCGGGCTCTCTCAGCGGAGGTACTTTCGTCAGTAACTCATGCGATCGATTCAAACTTAAATCCACCTGTTGGAGTGCTCACAGACATTTGGCACAACATCATCCTTTTTGCCGAACACACGTGGCTATCTTACAACTCTGTTTCGCAACCGGATCATGACGAATCCCTGAAGCAATTGACAGTGAAAGACGGGCGCGCCGATCGGGCGGCGCTGGAAATTGAAGATGTACTAAATCGGTCGTTAAGTCAGTTGGCAGATCAGGTACACATCCCCGCTAATACTTTGGTTGCGTTTAATTCCTTGAGCTGGCCGCGTGACGGGATCGTCGAGACGGACCTGCTGCAAAACCCGAAGGTTGTTGATCTCGCGACTCGTCAGGAACTTCCGCTACAAACTCTTTATGAGAAGGAAAACTTTGTACGCGTTCGCTTTCTAGCGAAAGACGTGCCGGCTGTCGGCTACAAATGCTTTGCTATTAGCTACGGCGAGCAAAGGTCATCTGGGGCCTCCCCTTCGAATCAGAGAACTATCGAGAACCGCTTCTATCGGCTGACAGTGGATGAGAATAGCGGTGCGCTGAACAGCATCTATGACAAGGAGCTGCAGCGGGAAATGGTGGATGCGAGCAGTCCCTACAAATTCGGGCAGTATCTGTACGTAACTGGCGGCGACGGTAACACTCAGATGATCAACCCGTTTCCGTCGCTGCCGCCCGGTGAGTTAACCATTCACGCGGCCTCTCACGGCAGGCTTACAGGTGTGGAGCGGACGCCGTGGGGCGAAGCGATCCGGCTTTCCAGCTCGGACCTGAACACGCCCGAAGTTCAGACGGAGATTCTTTTGTTTAATGATCACAAGAAAATCGAGTTTCGATGCCGGGTTCATAAGGATTACACAACGAGTAAGGAGGGGGTCTACTTCGCATTCCCGGTTGCGGCCTCAAACCCCCGCTTCAGCTTCGCAACGCAACAGGGTTGGATTGATGCCGGACGAGACCTGATGAAAGGCGGAAGTCTCGAGTGGTTCAATGTCCAACAATGGACGGCGGTGAGCGGTTCCGGCGTCACCGTAGGCATTATTCCCCTGGACGCCTCGTTGGCAAGTTTCGGCGAGATCAATCGCGGCAAATGGCTGGGCGAGTTTCACCCGAAGAGCAGCACGATCTTCTCCTATGCGATGAACAACTATTGGCACACGAATTACCGCGCCGGCCAGGGTGGAGACTTCACCTTCCGCTACGCGATCACGAGCAGCGCGCAATTGAATGGTAGTGAGTTGAGTCAGTTGGCATGGGAAGAGATGCGGCCCATGGAGATTAACTACGTTGTATCTCAAGATAAGGTTGGAGATCCGCCTCGTCCACTGTCTGCCGAAGGACAGGGATTTCTGGAATCGCTGACCCCAAAGCGGCGCTGATCACCTGGAAGAAAGCTGAAGACGAAAACGGGATGATTCTGCGTTTTCAGAACCTGTCAGACAAACAGCTAAGTACCAGAGTGCATTTTCCGCACTTAAGTTCGAGTATTGAATCCGTTTCTCTGTGCTCGGGTGTCGAGGAAGATCTTGAAAAGCTGCCAAGCCAAGGCGACGGGTTTTCGCTGCCTTTCCGGCCCTTCGAAGTTGTGACGGTTCGGATGGTACCGAAATCGTCAGCCGCGCCTCAGGCTAATGCACGAACAAAGATCGGCTCCAGCCTGGCGTGGAACTCTTTGAATTGAGCCGTTGCGATGTGTTCCGCCATGACCGGCGTATCGGCCGGAAGCTGCTTCACGCAGTTTAGAAACAGCGAGTAATTCATGACTCCACCCAGCGGCCCCGGCAGATCGTAGGACTTGCCGTTTTTGGCAAGGCGAAAGTCTTTCCAATGCACTACCCCAACCCTGTCTTTTAACGTGGTCAACATCTCGCGAAGTACGTCGTCACGTCGTGCGTAAGAGGCGATGGGCGTGAGATTAGGCGGATCGAAGACGGCGTTAATGAACGGAGGCATGCGATCGAGCAGCCGCCGCAAACTGGGCGCGTCCGGACACGCCAGCGTGATGTAAGACTCGAGTGCAAGCCGTAGCTTCTGCTGTTCCAGCCGCTTGAATCGCGGCTCGAGCGTTCTGATGATCGCGTCCGATGCGGAAGGGGTGAAGTTTCGCTCATCGCTTGTGAAGAGGGCGGGACCGTAGCCTCCGGTCCAGGCTGTCATTCGCTTAGCTCCGAGAGCTGGCGCAAGGTCGATGGCGCGGTCCAGATCCTGCGCGCGCGTTCCCATGATCAGGATTTCCGGGGCAACGCAGTTCACATATGCACCAAGTACTTCGACCTGTAAGTCCTCGGAACTCACCCACGCGGGAAGGCTGCGCAGGTAAGAGTCGGTTACCTTCGTCCAATCGAAGTAGATTTGCAGGTTGTGGAATCCAGCCTCACGTGCGGTATACAGCACGCTGCGCGCGTCCGTTTCGTTTGGCTCGAGGTGGCAGTTGATACCAAGCCGATCGGCCGGTTTTTGCTCTTGAAAGAGGAAAGCACTTCCGCCTGCTTGAAGCAGCGCCCGGCGCGTTACTATTGCGATCACAAGTTACTCCCTTTCGCGGGTCTCCCTGTTAGTGCTGAAGGTCGTGACAGAGGCCGCAGTCAACGGACACTTTGTGCGCTTGATGACAGCTCATACAGCCGTTCATGCTGATGTCCGTTTCTCTCCACAACAGATTTCTTTCCGCAACGGGGCCGTGACAAGTCTCACAGCCCGCACCGCCGTCAAGATGCACTTTGTGGCTGAAGTTAACAAACCCGGGAATCTCGTAGACGCGATTCCACGGGATAGGCCGGTTCGATTCTGCATAGCCACGCAGACTTTTGATAGCCGAGCTCTCAGTCTTTACCGTTTGATGGCAAACCATGCACGCCTTCGCTTTCGGGGTGCTTTCTACGTCGCCTGTGCCCACCAATCGGTGGCAGTCATTGCATTTCAAGCCTGCTGTGGTCGTATGCTGCTTATGGCTGAATGGAAGCGGCTGTATGGGAGCATGTGACTGATCCTGCGCCTTGAGCATGAGACAAGAAAGCAGAACGAGCCTCAAGGTTTTCAAATCGTCCCCGTTCGCATCTGTTCGGCCAGATAATCCGCTGAGCGCATCGCAAGAGCACATATCGTCAGCGTCGGGTTTTGAGACCCGCCGGTGACGAACGCGCTGCCGTCGACCACAAACAAATTCTTGATGTCGTGGCTTTGATTGAACTTGTTCAGCACCGATGTTTTGGGATCGTTGCCCATTCGGCACGTACCCAGCTCGTGGATGCTGGCGCCGGGCGGAATCATCTCCCAGTGTTTTTGGAGAACTTCGAAGCCGGCTTCGCGGCAAAGCTCGTCCGCCACTTCCATGGAATCCTTAGCCATGGCGAACTCATTGTCGGAATATTTCTGAAAAATGTGCAGCGCCGGTATGCCCCACTCGTCGACAACCGACTTGTCGATGTGCACGTAATTTTCGTGCCGGGGCAGCGTCTCACCCATGGTCCAGACGCTGAAGCCGGCACCCTCAATCTGATCGATGTTTTTCAGCAGCCCCTGACCGTAACCAGGTAAATATTGATGACTGGGCGTGTTCCCACTGTTGAACACGTAGGCGTAGCCGCGAATGAATCGCTTGTCGCGTTCTTTCAAATTGCGGAAGCGGGGCACGTAGCCGTCGCCGCCCATCAATCCTTTCGGGGCGCGTCTGCCGCGAGCCTCGGGCACGACGGCACTTACTACGTCGGTGATGTAAAACTGATCGAAAAGCGTAATGTCCCAGAACTCCGCTCGAGTTAGCGATTCGTGAGTTCAGCAGAATGCGAGTGCTTTCTAACGTAGATGCGCCAAGGACAACGGCGCGCGCCTTCGCATGATAATCCTGCTTCGTCCTGGAATCGAAAAAATGAGCTCCGTTGGCAAGACCGGTATTGCGATCGGTCGTGATTTCGTTGACGACGGCGTTGGCGACAATTTGCAGCCTTCCTGTCGCTAGCGCGTCGGGCAGAAATCGGTTGATGGAACTTGCAAGCTGTCCCGTGGCGAGCCGGGCCTTGCTCGTCGGAACTCCTTTCCGCTTTGCCGATTCCTTGAACCGTTGAATACTCAGGCTATCCGGCGAGTTGTCCTCGATGAAGACGCCGTCCGGCGATTGAGGCCAACCTTCATTCCGGCCCGTAACGCGAAGAATAGGTTCCACCTGGTCGTAGTAAGGTGCGATGTCTTTGTATTCAATCGGCCAGTTATCACCGAACCCGTCATGGTCTTTACACTTGAATTCGTAGTCGCTGAGGCGCAAACTCCAGCGGCCCCAGAATAAAGTCCGGCCACCCAGCAGGCGCACGCGTACCCACTCGTACGGATGTCCAGCGTCGTAAGAATAGGGATTCTTCTTCGGGTCCGCCCAGACATTTCCATTGAATTCATCCGCCCATTGCAGATCCGGAAAACGTCCGGGTTGCCCGAAACCGCGATAAGGCAGATCGTAAACCTTCTTTAGCGCGCGGTCGCGCTGAAAATCGACAGGGGGCCCGGCATTCAGCATCAGGCATCGAATACCCTTTTGAGTAAGCTGCCTGGCGGCTGTTCCGCCGGAGGCGCCGGAGCCGATGATGAGTACGTCAAATCCGTCTACAGACATCTTCTACTGCATGCTTTACTGCATGGGGTACCAATAGAAGCCGGAACCTTGGCGGCTTCTTCTCACCTGGGACACGGCTTCAATGTAGCTCCGCGAATTCAGAGTCGCGCGAATGATGTCGCCGCGCGCAGTGCGAAGAAATTTAGCCAGCACTTCGGCAGGATCGCTCATTTGCCAGGGTTGATCCAGCGACGCGAGCAAGCGGCTTTCGCCTGATCCGAGTTCGATATCGCCGAAGGGTTTTCCATAGCGCCGACGCGATTGGGCATTGAGTTCATCCAGCCCCTGCTGATACAGTCGAATGGTTTTGTCGGGCGATTTGCCGATCAGAAAATCAAGAAACGCCGGAGCCTCTGCTTCGCGCGCACCCGGAACTTCGTCTCGAGATGGAGCAACAAGCTCGCTCAGCCTGGCCAACGCGGCATACTGTTCCGCGTTGAAGGTGTGCGTCTCCATGTCGGCGGCGACATCGGCTCCACTCACGGGAGTGACCGGCATTTCGGTGGGACCCGGTGCAACCAGCGGAGGACCGGCGGGAACACCTTTCTCTCGCACGGCAGTTTTTTCTTCCGTCTGTTGCGGGAAGAATTTGCTCGGGCAGTCCAACTGCCGAAACGGTTACCAAAGAGCGAAGGACAGCTCTGCGTTTCATCAGTACTCTCTTACAAAGACACGATTGCCGACGCCATTATATAAACCCGAAATCAGGAGCCTCTTGCTCGTTTTTTCGGCACGCTGGAAGGAGTTCTGGACGGAACGATACCCTTACCCTCTTCAATCGTGAGGATCCGGTTCGCTTCAACGTTCTCCAGCTTCTCTGTTGTGCCGCTTGGCCAGCGTATTTCGATGGCGTCGGCTACCTCCCTATCACCGAGCCCGAAGTGCAACCGCAGATCATTCCCGGAGATGTAGCTGCCGCCCGTTCGGACCCGGTCCCATTGCACGAGATCTCCCGAGCGAACCGTAACTAGCGCTCCGACCGCGTCCCGATTGCTCCGCGTACCGACCAGCCGCAGCTCGAGCCAATGTTTTCGGTTGCCGCCGTCATTTCTGAGCAACTGCGGGCGGTCGTCTATGTTAGACACCACGATGTCGAGGTCGCCGTCGTTGTCGTAGTCACAATAAGCCGCGCCGCGCGCGGAATGGAGAGGCAAACTTCGCAGTCCCGCCTCCTGACTCGATTCGTGGAACTTGCCGTGGCCCAAATTTTGAAACAGCAACAAAGGCTCGCGGTATGTTTCGCGCCCGAGCTTTCCTTCCACTTCCGGATAAACGTGCCCGTTCGCCGCAAACAGATCCTTGTAGCCATCGTTATCGTAATCGAAAAAGAATGTGCCCCAGCCAAGATAGGAAATCGTCGCCTCACCCACGCCGGACTGGAAAGAAACGTCGGAGAAGAGGCCGTTGCCGTCGTTGTGATAGAGAACGTAGTTGTCGTTGGCGAATGTGGTGACGAACAGATCAGTGCGTCCGTCGTTGTCATAGTCCCCGACCGCCACACCCATGCTGGACATCTCCTTGCCATCGGCGTTGTAGGCGACGCCAGAGGCCACGGCGCTCTCCTCAAACGTGCCGTCGCCCCGATTGCGGTAGAAGTAATTCGGATTCGAGTCGTTCGCCACAAAGATGTCCGGGCGATTGTCTCCGTCCAGATCTTCGAAAACTACTGAGAATCCGAAATACAAAGGCCGGTCGGCGACGTGTGCCTTGGTGGTCACGTCCGTGAACGTGCCGTCTCCGTTGTTGTGATAGAGCGCGTCGGGAGCGCCGCGATAGCCGAGAGGCCCGCACGCGTGCACTTTAACGCCGCGATAATCGCAGGTCTTGAGCTCGGGATGAATCAGATCAAAATCCAGGTATCCAGCTATGTAGACATCCAGCAATCCATCGCCGTCGTAATCGGCAAAAGCTGCCCCGGTGTGCCAAATGTTTCCTCCCGCGAGACCCGAGCCAGCGGACACATCCGTGAACGTGCCGTTTCCGTTGTTGTGGTAGAGAATGTTGGCGCCGAAGGTGGTGACCAGCAGGTCGGTCCACCCGTCGTTATCGTAATCCGCGGCGGCGCACCCGAAGCCCCAACCGTTTCCGGGAACGTGGGCGCTTTCTGTCACGTCAGTAAAGGTTCCGTTGCCGTTATTGCGGTAGAGGTGATTGTGCTGTCCGGCGGGCGAGCGGGTCTTCTTCTGAAGTTGCTCAAGGGTCGAGCCATTCACCAGGTACAGATCGATGTAGCCGTCGTTGTTGTAATCGAACCAACAGGCGCCACTGCCGTTCACCTCGAGAACATAGTTTTTCTTTTCGATCCCGGAGACGATCAGTGATCGAATGCCCGCCTCACTCGCCACATCGTGGAAGGTTACGTGGGACGTGTCGCCGCCGTGAAGGGCGAGTAGCGGGTTGATTAGGGGCAGGACAGCGCCGATTGACAGCGCGCATAGGATCCATGTCGCGGCCCGGCTCATTCAACGACTGGCTTTGGAATCCGTTTGCGCGGTCTGAGCGCGCAACTGTTGCACAATCCGCGTCTGCTCGTCTGCAAGCCGCTTCTCGCCTAAGCGTGCATAAACTCGTGAGAGTTCAAAATGTACCTGGCTGTTCTCTGCGTTCGCGGCAAGCGATTGCTCCAGAATACTTCGCGCTTCGCTTGCGCGGTTCAAGAACACGAGGCTCCTCGCCTCTCCCAACCGCGCGGTGACATCGTCGTCCTTCGCCGCTGCTCGCTGATAACTTTCAAGCGAAGCCTGGTAGTCGCCATCCTTCTGCTGCGCCTCGGCCAACCCTAGTAAAGGCTCGACCTGGTCGGGCGCGAGTTCGGCAGCTTTGGCGAATAGTGGGCCCGCCTCGTGATATTTCCCGAGCCGCGCAAGTTGCTGCGCCTCCCCGAGCCATGCTTGAGCAATTCCTGGAAACCGCTTGACAGCATCGCTCAAAACGGTCAGTGCTTCCTGCTGCTTCTCAGTTGCATTGAGACAATCCGCGAGAAGGAAATACACCTTCGGATCGTCCTGTGAATGCGCGAGAGTTTCGCGCAAAATGGGAATCGCTTTGGCAGCACGCCCGCTGCGATAGTAGGCGACGCTGAGCAGGCCGGAACTCTTTCTATCCTGCGGGTCCGCCTGTCTTGCCGCCTCGAGCGGAGGCACAGCCTCGGCGAACTTGTCTTGCATTACATATGCCAGGGCGAGAGCTGCATTCGCCTGCTTTGACCCCGGCATCAGTCTGACGCTCGATTCGAGTGGCGGAACCGCCTCCGCTGGGTGATTTAGATTCAGCAACGCCAATCCCGTATTGAATTGAGCCTGAAACGATTTTGGATCACGCGTTGCCGCCGACCGAAATAGCTCGAGCGCGGGCTCCGGCGCGCCGGCGTTTGCGAATGCCGTCCCTAACGCAAGCAGAAGGTCCGGATCTCGCGCAGGCCCGCTCAGAAACTCCTCGCGTATGTGGAGCGCCGCCGCCATATCATGCGAGGAGAGGTCTCGCGAGCACTCGAGCAGCTTTTGAACGCCTTCCGAATCGGCCGATTTCGTCTTGACGCTTTCCGCAAATTCCCACTTCGCCAAGTCCTGCTGCCCGGTCTGCTGGTAAATTCGCGCCAGACGATAATGCAGGCCGCCATCCCAGGGCGCAGCCGCCACGGCTTTCTCCGTCCATATCCGTGCTTGCCCCAATTGGCCCGTTTCCCAATACAATTTCGCGATCCGGGCGGGTGCGTCTTCCACCGGAGGAGCGGCTGCGGCGCAGGGCTCGAGCCAGTGAATGGCCTCCACCGCGTGACTCTCCGCTTCCGCGATCCGGCCCAGAATGTACCTGCTCTGCAAATTCTGCGGATCCATGCGGAGCTCTTCTTTCAGGTCACGTTTGGCCTCGGCGACGCGGTTTAGGCGGTAGAGGACATAGCCGCGCAGATAAACGATTTCCGGGCCGGCCGGCGAAGCGGCATTCAGAGTCTGCAGTGCCTTTTGGAACTGCCGGCGGTCGATGAGGAGCCGCGCCTCACGCACAACCCCCGGCGGATCGCTTACGGCCACACACAGGCTTCCCGCAGTCAGCAGCGCCAAGACCCCGAGTCGCTTTATGTCTGCGGCGAACTGCACTCTGGTCCACGCTATCACGCAAGGTCGAGGATTCTCAAAACTGTGATCGCGAAAAGGAAAGTACAATTCCTAAAAATGCTTTGCCGATTCTAATGAATTGGTGATACGATTTCCGCAAAGCAGTTCGAATGCAGTAAGCACATTCCACCTGGGGAGGGGAATCGCGATGAACCGCAAAGTTGCTTGCATCACTCGCTTGTTATTTCTTTCGCTCTGTCTGGCTGTTTTCCTGCCACGGCTGAGTGCCCAATCTACCGAACTCGGGACCATTGCCGGAACTGTGACCGACCCGGCAGGCGCAGTGATCGCCAATGCGCAGGTGAAGGTCACGAATCAGGCGACGAACGTCCTTCGAGAAGTAGCCTCCGACTCTTCTGGAAATTTCGCCGCGCGATCTCTTGTTCCAGGTATGTACCGCGTTGAAGTTTCCGCGCCGAGCTTCTCGACGCAGGTTCAGGACAACATCAAATTAGACGTCTCCGCGGCCGTCAGTCTCACCTTTCATCTCACCGTTGGCCAGGTAAACCAACAAGTGGAAGTGCAGGCTCAAGGGGCTCTGTTGCAGACCGAGGAAAGCAGCGTCGGGACTTTGATTTCCAACGCCCAGATTGTGGAAATGCCCCTGAATGGGCGTAATTTCAATGATCTGACGCGACTGACGCCTGGAGCCGTGCGCGGCACCGGCGGGGGTGGGGAAACCATCCAGGGAGAGACCTTCGCGGTCGCCGGCGACCGGAGCGATAACAGCTACTACGCGCTCGATGGCATGTACAACAACGGGTCATTCTTCAAGACAGCCGCTATTCATCCGTCGATTGATGCCATCCAGGAATTCAAGATCGCGACCAACACAAGCGCTGCGTATGGCGCTGCCGCCGGCGCGAACATCAACGTGATGATTAAGTCCGGCACCAACCAGTATCACAGCACTATCTATGAATTTCTGCGCAATGATAAGTTCGACTCTCGCAATTACTTTGCGCCGAACGTTCCCGAATTGCGGCAGAATCAGTTCGGGTTCACGCTCGGTGGACCCGTTCAAATCCCGAAGATCTATAACGGCCATGACAAGACTTTCTGGTTCTTTAATTACGAGGGAACTCGCATTCGGAGCGGCAACACATCATTCCAGAACGTGCCGACTCCGGCCATGATTGCGGGCGACCTGTCGCATGACCAGGCCGGAAACCCTGCTCCGCAGATCTATAATCCGTTGAGTCCGACCCATGCGCCTTTTCCAGGCAACATCATCCCGACGAACCTGATCAAGCCGTATGCGACGGCATATGCCAATTATTGGTTTCCAACGAACCTGATTCCGGGCCAGGCCAGCAACTATATCGATACGCGGAACTCGGCTCAGGACGATGATCAGATCAATTTGCGAGTCGATCAGCGTGTCTCGGATAAAAACAACTTCTACGCGCGCTTTTCAAAGTCGAACCTGGACACAACGGCTCCCGGGAATCTGCCGAAAGCGTTTGTGGGCACATTCAATAACTATGTAGGCGCAGTGTTGAACGATGTTCATCTCTTTAACCCGAACACGATCTTGAATTTCCGATTCGGATATCTGCGTGCCAACCTGGGTCAAGGTCCGACGGAGCATTTCATCAACGTGTACCGCCAGGCAGGACTGACAAATACTCCGGAGAATTTTCGAAACTTCGACTATCCAATCAGCTTCGGCATAAGCGGCTACGCTGGGCCGAACCTCGGGAATCTGGTCAACGGTCCTGACTTCACCTATCAGGGATCGCTCAGTCTGAACAAAATCATCGGACGTCAAAGCTTCACGCTCGGCTACGATCTGACTCGCCTGCGCATCTTTCACGACTCGGTATTCAGCAATTTCGGGTTTGATTCCAAACCGACGTCCGATCCCCAGAACGTGGCTAACACCGGACAGGCGTTTGCTAGCTTTCTGTTGGGGCTGCCCTCAAACGCGAGCCGAATTGTGGGACAGGACGACCTTGACCTGCGGCAATTCCTACATCATATCTACATTCAGGATGATTTCAAGGTGAATCCCAAGCTCACGTTGAATCTTGGACTGCGCTGGGAATACGATCAGTGGCCTCATCACATCCGTGGACGTCTGAGCGGTTTCGACACAATCACCGGACAGCTTTTCTGGGTTTCCACCAATCCCATCACCGGGCAGGCTCCGAACGTGCGTCCGCAGGTCGCGGACCCGCGCTATCACAATTTTGCTCCGCGCATTGGATTCGCCTATCGTGTAACCCCGAATACGACGCTACGCTCGTCCTATGGAATCTTTTACAACTCGAATTTTTCCTGGGAGTGGAGTTCTTCTCGCGGCGGTTGGCCGTACTCGGTGTCCGACAACCTCAC
Organism: uncultured Acidobacteriaceae bacterium; assembly: GCA_963842195.1. Classification (GTDB taxonomy): domain Bacteria; phylum Acidobacteriota; class Terriglobia; order Bryobacterales; family Bryobacteraceae; genus Bog-105. Next base: position 412,289 of record CAWJFN010000005.1, on the reverse strand, counting down.
AGGGGCTCAACCTGCCCGGCGAGCCGTTGACCTTCACCGAGAATCTGTTTCAGAGCTTTAATCCTGCGAGTAGTCCTGCCCAGAACCAGCACACCGTGTCGCGAGACCTGAAAACGCCGTACATGCAGAACTGGAATTTCGGAGTGGAGCATCAGTTTGCTCAGGACTTGCTGGGCGAGATTAATTATCAGGGGTCGAAGGGCACCCACCTGATGAGCTTCATCAATTCGAATGATGCCCCGCCCGGACCAGGTGACCCGAATCCTCGCCGTACCTGGCCTGCGGCCGGGGCCTTCAGCGAACTGAAGGGCATCGCGACGTCGCGCTATGAAGCGCTCACCGCCAAGGTAGAGAAGCGACTGACAAAGAGCTTCAGCATACTCGGCACCTACGCCTGGTCTCATTCCATCGATCTCAACTCGGAGTTCGGCGGCGAATCCCCGCAGAATGACGCCTGCATTAAATGCGACCTCGGGGATTCAGACTTCGATCAGCGCCAGGTCTTCAACGCCAGTTACATTTACGTGGTGCCGGGAGCCAACAGCGCAAACCGACTGATCAAGTATGTGCTCGGCGGCTGGGAGGTCGCCGGCATCACTACGCTCGAGACTGGGCGTGCCTTTAACATCGGCATCAACTTCGATAATGCCAACGTAGGAGCACGCTCGCTTTCTCAGCGGCCCGATTTGGTGGGTAATCCTTTCCCGTCCGGCTTCAAATCCACCTATGGGCCCGGCGGCACCTTTTTCAACACTGCTGCATTTGCAGTCGCTCCCCAGTATCAGTTCGGAGATCTGGGGCGAAATGCATTGCACGGGCCCGCTTTCCACAACACGGATCTCGGCGGCTTTAAGAATTTCGATTTGACCGAACGCTTCCGATTGCAATTCCGTGCCGAGTTTTTCAACATTTTCAACAACGTCAACTTCAGCACGCCGGATAGCACCCTGGGAGATACAAATTTCGGCGCGATAACCGGTACGGACACGTCTCAGCGGCAGATTCAGTTCGCGTTGAAGCTAATGTTTTGATCTTGCTGTTAGCAATCGCGGCTTTATTAACCAGGGCGGCGGCTCCGCCGCCCGATGTTTCTGAAGCGCATCGAGCCGAGCAGGCCGGAGATTTCGCGGCGGCTGAGGCGATATATGCTCAACTTGCCCCCGAGCGTCACGATGCTGCGCTCTACCAGCGTCTCGGCCTGGTTCGGCACATGCAGAACAAATTCAGCTCGGCCGCGCAAGCCTTTGAGGCAGCGATTAAAATCGATCCTGCTCTTTGGAGCGCCGAGCTGTTCCTGGGAATCGATCTGTATCGCATGAACCAGTTTGAGGCGGCCGATGCGCATTTGAGTGCTGCGGGCCGCTTGCACCCAAACGAGCCCGAAGTCATGTTTTGGGCGGGCGCGACCAAGCTTGCTCGCCGCGACTTCATCGCCGGCTTCGAAATTTTGGAGACATTGCTGAAGCGAGATCCTTCGAATGCGGAGGTTCTCCGCCTGCTCGCGGAATCATATGCAAACTTCGGAACCGGGCTGCTGAATGAGGTCGGCGAGAAGTATCCGAATTCTGCGGCTGGACTCACGGTGCAAGGTAAAGCCTTCGAGTTTGAAGGCGCGTACGGTCCTGCGCTGGACGCGTATCGCGCTGCCCTGGCGCTGGCGCCTGACCACGCGGAGTTGCGCGAGGACATAACTCGCGTAGAAACGCTTCAGCGCGAAAAAGCTGCACCGTCGCGTTGAATCACTGCGTTTGCTCAGAATGCGCTTTTTGCGAGGCGGCGAGTCTCTCGCGCAGAATTTTTGCGTGTATTTCGATCTCCTGGCGCGCTCGTGCCTGATCTCCCATGTCCTTGTACAGAGCGGCAAGTTGCGCGTGGACGGAGTCGTCGTTCGGCGCCTTTGATGCGACCCACTGGAGTTCATTGGCTGCTCCCGAGTACTCATGCGCAAGGCGCAGGGCCTTACCCAGCTCGCGATGCGCTTCGAGCGAATTGGGCGCGTCTGTTACAGCTTCGCGGAGGAAAGCCACTGCGTGCATCGGCTCCTCGCGCTGGGTATCGAGAACAATTTCTCCGATGCGCAGATTGGCCATTGCGTGGTGCGGATTCAACTTCAATTCCTGCGCCAGTTCAGTTTGCGCGGCATCGAAGTTTCTGAGCTTCCAATCCACATTACCCAAAAGAAAATGTAGGCCCGGCTTCTTCGGAGCTCCGTCGAGTGCGCGGCGGTACTCGGCCGCGGCCTCGGCCAGCTTTCCTTGCGCTTCGAGGGAGTTCCCGAGGAGCTCGTGCGCCGCTGCCGACTCGGGAGCGACTCGTTGTAGTTGCGCCGCCCTCACCGCCGCGAGCTCCTGGAAGATTTCGCCCATCGCGAACTTGGCTTCGGGGTCGTCCGGATGCTCGCTGCCAATCCGCTCCAGGTTGTGAAGGGCAGAGACGATGTCCCCGCTTCGGATCAGCTCACGCGTCTGCGCGACCAAAGCTGCCAGGCCGCTGTCACTCGATGCCAATGACCGTCCGCTGGTCAGCAGAACGATCGAGAGTAGCAGTTGCAGGCATGGGCGAAGCGGTCGAACTCGATGTGATCCTACGGTCACGTCAATGTTGCCTCTCTCCAATACTCCTCTATTTCCTCCAGCGGTTTATTTTTCGTTTCCGGGACGAAGAACCAGGTAAAAACAGCTTGCGTCAGCGCCATCGCCGCAAGAAAACCAAACGTAATTGCCTTGCCGATCTGGTTGAATGCTAGCGGAAAGAAGAGTACAACAACGGCATTCGCAATCCACTGCGTCAGCACCGGGATGGTCATTGCGGTGCCGCGCAGATCGTTTGGAAATATTTCGGCCACCAGCGTCCAAAAGACCGGCCCGATGCATGAAGAGAAGAACGCCAGGTACGCCAAAATGTAGGCGAGAACCGTACCGCTCTGAAAACGGTGCATCAGCACGGAGGACATCAGGAAAACCAGAGCGGTTGCCATACCAAGCGAGCCGATGAGGTAGAGCGGCTTGCGTCCGTAGCGATCGATAACCCAGAACGACACGCACGTGAAGGCTAGATTTGTAAGGCCGATGATGAAGGTGGAGAACAGCGCTGCGTCGATTTTCCAACCCGCCGATTTAAGAATGGCGGGGGCGTAATCAATGATCGTATTGATACCGGATACATGAACAAGAATGGCCAGGCAGAACCCAACGAATACCGCCCGCCGAATGCCCGGCCCAAACAGATCGCTCCAGGCTTTCCGTTTGTTCAGCAGACTGGCCCGAATTTCCGCAGCTTCGAACTCAGCGCTCTCCCGGCCGCCGATGCGTTCGAGAATCGCAAATGCCTGCTGCTCTTTGCTTGCCATGAACAGATAGCGGGGAGTCTCTGGCACGGAAAGCAGCATCGCAAAGAAAAGCACTGACGGGACCACACCGGTGATGAACATCCAGCGCCAATTCCCCGGTCCGACGCCGCGCAAGAGGTAGTTTATGGCGTACGAAATCAGGATGCCGGTGACGATCGACAGCTGATACAGAGTTCCCATACGCCCTCTGATGGAAGGCGGCGACACTTCCGCGACATACATGGGCGAAAGAATGGATGCGCCTCCCACTGCCAACCCGCCGACAAAACGCGCCGCAACAAACAGCGCGAAGCTGGGAGCGGCTCCGGTTGCGAGCGAGGTGACCGCAAACAGAACGGCAACAACGAGAAGAATCTTCTTGCGTCCATAGGAGTCGGTTAACCGCCCCGCAATCGTGGAACCGAGAACGCACCCGAAAAGCAGCGAGCTGAATGCCCATCCGAGGCTCAAATCATTGAGATTGAACTGTTCGGTCAGGAACGGGCCCGCGCCGGTGATGATGGCGATGTCGAAGCCGAAGAGCAGGCCTCCCAGCGCGGCGGTGATGGCCAGGAAAATGACATATGAAATATTGATGTTAGTCTTCACAAGGGGAGGTTCACCCATGGCGAAAGCGCTCACCGAACACCAGCTAGGAGAGTATCAGGAGCGGGGGTTTCTCTTTCCGCTGCCGGTCCTTTCAACTTCGGAAACGGCCACCCTGCGCGGCAAGTTGGAAGAGCTGGAAGCGCGCGAAGGCGGACGACTGCCGGCCCGAATCAACAGAAAACCTCATCTGTTGTTGACGTGGCTGAATGAGCTCATTCGCGATCCCCGAATCCTCGACCCCGTTGAAGACATTCTTGGTCCCGACATCTTATGTTGGGGATCCGGATTCTTCATTAAGAATGCGCATGACCCCGCGCGCGTCACTTGGCATCAAGACTCGACCTATTGGGGTCTCTCGAAGCCTGACATTGTCACCGCCTGGGTCGCGTTCACGCCTAGCACGACTGAGAACGGCTGCATGCGCGTCATCCCGCAAACGCACACGCTACAACAACTGCCGCACCAGGACACCTTTGCGCCCGACAACCTGTTGAGCCGAGGCCAGGAAATCGCAGTGGACGTCGATGAGTCGCGCGCCGTAGATGTCGTGTTACACCCTGGGCAGATGTCGCTGCATCACGTGATGCTGGTTCACGGCTCAGAGCGGAACGGCAGCGCGCTCCGGCGTATCGGATTCGCGATCCGCTATTTGCCGACGTATGTAAAGCAGCTTGCGGGCGTGCCTGACAGCGTGACGTTGGTGCGCGGCACGGATGCCTATGGCAATTTCGTGCTCGAGCCGGCTCCGCGTTCCGATTTCCATCCTGATGCGGTAGCGTTCCACTCTAAAATCCTGGCCGCCAATGACCAGATCCTCTACCGTGGCACAACAGCGCAGCAGGACGATAGCTGTTCTACTATGCAGGACGGCCGCGGTTAGACTAGCCCGTGCCTAGCCGTGGCCGGTGGGTCCCGATCTGGTTTCTGTTCGCTGCGGGGATGATCAACTACATGGATCGCTCAGCAGTGTCTGTCACAGCCCCGTTTCTGATGCGCGATCTTGGACTCGACCCGGCGCAGCTCGGAATTGTTTTTAGTGGCTTCTTCGCAGGCTACGCGCTGTTCAATTTTGCAGGAGGCTATGCCTCCGATGTTCTCGGGCCGAAACGCGTCGGGACCTTGGCCATGACTGCCTGGTCCGCCTTTTGCGGATTGACTGCGGCGGCAACCGGCTTTCGATCTTTGCTGCTGGTGCGCCTTTTCTTTGGATTCGGCGAAGGTCCCTTTGCTGCAACGGCAAATAAAATCGTCGCTAATTCCTTCCCGCGCCGGCAGGCGGCTACCGCTGTCGGACTGGCTAACGCCGGAACTCCCATTGGGGGCGTACTTGCCGGCCCGGTAGCGGGATGGCTCGCATTGCACTATGGCTGGCGCACATCGTTTGTTGCACTCGCGGGCATCGGGTTTCTTTGGACACTTGCCTGGATCCCGGCTGTCGCGCATCGACCAGAAGCGCACGCAGCGGCGCCCGGGAGTCGTAAGTTGCCGTTGTCCTTCTATCTCAGGCAGCCGTCAACAATTGGTACAGCCGCCGCATTTTTCGGCTATTCTTACGTTCTTTATTTCTTTCTTACCTGGTTCCCCAGTTACCTGACTATGTCACGGCATTTGAGTATTCGTGACATGGGATTTGTGAACACAATTCCCTGGATATTCGGCGTCCTGGGACTTACAACCAGCGGTTTGGCCTGCGACCTCCTGTCTCACGTGACTAATGACGTATTGCGCGCGCGCAAGCTGGTCTTAGTGGTTTGCCTCAGCGCTTCCGCGATTTGCGTAAGCTTGGCTGGACTGGTTCCCTGGCGTCTCTGCTGCCGTCGCGTGGATGACTGCGGCCGTTCTTTTCATCTATCTCACGGGAGCTACCTATTGGGCAATCGTTCAGGAAATTGTGCAGGGCGAACATGTCGGAGCCGTGGGCGGCTTTGTGCATCTGATCGCAAACTGCGCCGGCATCATTGCACCAACGGTGACCGGCTTTGTCGTTCGAGCTACTGGAGTTTTCACTGCTGCATTTCTGGTCGCGGGCGGGGTTGCCCTTACCGGAGCGCTTCTCGTCGCCATTCTTGTTCGGCAAACGCCAACCGAGCCGCGACTGCATAGGGAGCGGCCAGCTGATCGTTTACCGTGACTCGCTTCTTTCTCGATCGAGTTCAATAACCTCTACCGCGTGTTCGGCAGGTAAGATAACCTTCCAACCTCGATTAAAATCGTCGGCACTGACTTTGCCCAGATCCTTATCGGTCATGATGGATTTGGCGCGATATGCAACGCCGGGGATCGCAGGCAAGCGAATGTCAACCGTATCTGCTCCGCTCTGGTTCTTAAAGAGCACGACTATGCCGTCGGATTCGCGGCTGAGCCTTGCGAAGCCGTCCCATGACGCCGAGTTTGGCTGAATCCAACTGCCGAGCGGGAAAAACGAATCGCTGAGTGATGCACGGCTGCGAACACTCTTGAACCAGCGAATCTTCTCTGAATACCAGCCGCGTTCACTTGCCGAGAGCTTGCGCAGATCGCCGAGCAGTAGTGGCCCGGCGCCGATCTCCGTGGCAAAGCGCTCTTCGATGGATGCAGTGGGAGCACGCAGATTTCCGATGAGCATCGTCTCCACAGGAATAGACGGCGCGCGTGCGTACAGCAGCGTACGGGCGCTGAGCGGTCCGGCATCGGCTGGATCCTTATCGCTGACATTGCTCAACCAGTCAACGTCGGCACACTGCAACAACGCCGGATCGATGAGATGCTTTTCTCCCCAAAGCTCAAACGTGTAATCCACAAGCACTTCCGGATGGCTGCGATACAGTTGCTCTCCGATGTATTCAAGCGCCTCATAGATGCGTGTAAGAGATTCTGCCCATCCGTGATGCGCATGACCCGATGCATAACAACCTGGCTGCTCGCCATAGGCGTTAAACACCGTGGTAAGGTCCACTTTGATGTACGCCGGATGATAGCGCTCAATCAATTGCGTAAGACGTCGCAACGCCAGATCGCGGTAGCCGCTGGCGAGACACATCACCGCCCGGCTTCCGGCAGCGGTTCCAGTGAACTTTGCGCTGCCATTCTGATCGCGGCAAACCCACTCGGGATGCGACCGATAATCCGGAGCCTGCGTGCTAATAGCGGCTAGCGGGACCCACAATCCGAGGTGCAAGTGATTCTCGTCCAGGGTCGATTTTACGCCTGCAAATCCCGCTGGAAATCTCGCCGAATCGAAGTCGTTTGATCCGTACTCAGCCTGCCAGCCGTCGTCGATGGTGAAGATATCCAGCCCCATCTGGTTTGCCACTGTCGCGAGCTCGTTCATGCTCTGCTGATTGATATTGCGCAGAAAAGGCTCCCAAGTGTTGTAGATCCAGGGCGGCTGTCCTGTTCCGTGACGCCGCTCCAGAACATCTGCTGCGTATCGCGGCACAACCCAGCGTGGATCGGCCAGTCCGTGATTGTCCACGAAGAAGACCAGCGAGCTCTTTGCCGATTCGAACGTCTCGCCCGGGTTAACGGTGCGCCCAAACGGAAACAGGTCGGTGTCATACATCACCATGAACCGTTCTGACCAGCCCGATCCCACGTCCGTGCGCTTCAGATAACCTGGCGCTTCATTCAGGATCGCGAACCCCTCACCGGTTTTCGCATTGCGCACGAAGATGGCGGGATCCGATACGCGTCCGGTGAAAAATAGCTCCCGGGGAGTTGCGCCGTAGCCGCCGGAAACTTCTAAATCGGAGATTGCGCCTGGACCTGCCCGCAGCGTTTCAAAGCAGAAGCGGCTGAGATAGATTGCCGTCTTACCGCGATTTGTCACTGTTAACCACTTCCGTATCGCCGGCTGCCCATCGTATGAGGCGTAAAACACAGACACGTCCAGATGATGGTCTGTATTCAAAAGATCGATCCGCAGCAGCTTGCCGCCGGGAAGACTTGATGTATCGGAGCCGCGTAGCGAGAACCCGTGCGTGCCCGTGAACTCACTGCCATCGGAGCGAAAGCTGAACTCCCCAGCCATATCGCCCCGCCGATCGTACGAAGTGAAATCATGACCCGTGAGCTTATACACCAGGCTGTCCGTTTGCAGGCCGTTCTCCGCGTTGAAAGTGATTCTGCGCTCAACGAACTCGTTGCCGATGGACCAGCTCGTTTCGCTGAGCTTCTTAGCTTCTGCAGCCGCTTTCGCGATACAGCAACTCAAAACGCCAGCCAGCAGCAGCATCGACCATCGCAACATGAGCTGAAGATTATCAGAACGCCCGCTTCGCGCGAATCTGCTGCGCGGCGACCTTGCGCGTCCTTATACTTCATATGTGCTCGCGTTCCATCTGACAACTCTGTGGCTGGCACTCTCCGTGGCAGCTTCCGCTCAGAGCGATTGGCCCGTCTACGGCCACGATCCGGGCGGTATGCGATTTTCTCCTCTCGATCAAATCAACACCGCCAACGTCGGACGTCTTGAGCGCGCATGGACTTATCACACAGGCGAACTACCTCATGTCTCGGGACCACGCGGTCAGAGGCAGACGGCGTTTGAAACGACGCCCATCATCGTCGGCGGTGTCCTCTACTTCTCCACACCGGCAAATCGCATCATCGCGCTCGACCCTGAATCCGGACGTGAGCTATGGAAATTCGACCCGCAGTCGAAAGCGTCGGGCGCAATCAAGTATCGGGCACATCGGGGCGTAGTTTATTGGCCGGGAGATAAAACCACACCCTCGCGAATCCTGTTCGGTACCCTCGATGGTCGGCTGATCGCACTCGACGCTAAGACAGGCCGTGAAATTCCCGGATTTGGAAACGAAGGCGAAGTCAATCTGCGTCACGGCGGTCGCCGACGAGTTTCCTGCCAGCATCTATGCCGAGACCTCACCTCCGGCGATCTACCGCGATCTGGTCATCACAGGCGCCGAAGTTCCCGAAAGCCCGGGGCTGGGACCGCGCGGTGACGTACGCGCCTGGGACGTGCGCACGGGCAAATTGGTATGGACGTTTCATACTGTTCCACTGCCGGGCGAAGCAGGCCATGAAACGTGGGAGGGTGACGGTTGGAAGAACAGAACCGGCACAAATGTTTGGACAATGCTCACCATCGACCCAGAGCGCGGCATGGTCTTCCTGGCCATCGGTTCGCCCGCGTATGACTTCTACGGAGGTGATCGCAAGGGAGCGAATCTATACGGTAACTGCGTGGTGGCGTTGAATGCCCAAACCGGCAAGCTGATCTGGCACTATCAAGTCGTTCACCACGACATCTGGGATTATGATCCGCCGGCCGCGCCAGCACTTCTAGTTGTCCATCGCGGACAGCAACAAATTCCCGCAGTTGTTCAGGTAACCAAAATGGGATTGGTTTTTGTTCTGGACCGCCGAACCGGCCAACCCATCTTTCCTGTCGAGGAGAAGCCGGTGCCAACCAGCGATGTGCCGGGCGAGTTCTCATGGCCAACGCAACCGATTCCGGTAAAACCGCCTGCGTTATCGCGCGCGAGCATAACAGCCGATGATCTTACGAATGTCACTCCGGAATCGCACGCACAATGTACGGCGATCTTTTCTGAGCTCGAGAACCGCGGCAGATATACACCGTATGGCACGAAACCGACTCTGGTCTTTCCGGGAACGCTCGGCGGCGCGACCTGGTCCGGGGTGTCCTTCAATCCCGCGCTTGGCTACATCTACGTCAACACGAACGAAGTTGGAGCCGTTGGACAAATGGTCAAACAACCGCCCGGTTCTCCCGTCGCGTATGCCCGAACCAGTGCAGCAGGCGCCTACGCACGGTTTTGGGATGCGCATCTATGGCCGTGTCAGAAGCCGCCTTGGGGCTTGCTGACTGCGATCGATCTGAACACGGGCGATATAGCCTGGCGCGTCCCTCTCGGAATCACCGAGGAACTCGAAGCGAAGGGTGTCCACAGCACGGGCGCACCGAATATCGGAGGCTCCATCGCAACCGCCGGCGGCCTTGTATTCATTGCCGCTACCAATGACAGCCGCTTCCGAGCTTTCGATGCGCGCACGGGACGTGAGATCTGGACCACTAAGCTAGACGCCTCGGGTCACGCCACGCCCGCTACTTATCTGGCGCGGAATGGTCGGCAATATGTCGTCATCGCAGCCGGCGGCGGCGGATTCTTCGGGAGTCAGCCGGCGGATTCTCTCATTGCCTTCGCACTGCCAAAATAAAATGAGCCTGCGCGTCCAATCAGAAATAAAATTTCAACGCCAGTTGCACCTGCCGCGGCGCGCGCGCCGCAGTCACGTAACCGAATGAGGGTGTTCCGTACACCGTAGAGTTGTTAGAATTCTGCGGTCCCGGCTGTGCGAACAGGAAATTGGCATGATTGAAAATATTGAACGCCTCCGCCCGGAACTCGAAGCGGCGCTGCTCCGCCAATCGGAAACTCCTTTTCGAGGGCCATGTCCCATTCCTGCAGGCCGGGTCCGCGAACGGTGTTGATCCCGACATTACCGAACGAACCCAATGCTGGATCGGTGAAGGCGCACGTATTGAAAAACGTGCCCGGCACACACGGCGTCCCGGTTGGACTCTGTCCCGTTGCGTCGGGCCGCTGCTGGCCATCGGAATTCGCGAAGTTGCCATTCGCGTCGGTCACCGTGTACCACGTCCCTTGCGAGAACAGCGTAATTCCCGAGAAGGTCCAGTCTCCTAGAATTCCGTTGAGAAAGGCCGGTGAACTCGAACCCCAGTGCCGGGTTCGGCCGTATGGAAGCTCCCAAACATAATTCAGCACAAAACGGTGGCGAACATCGAAATCCAGGTTGCCGTGCTCCCATTCCGGGTGCGCCCACCAACGGAAGCTGTCGTTGTTCTGTGCGCCCAAATTTGCGTTCGACGCATCGCCGAGCGCATGGCTCCAGGTGTAGTTCGCGAGTAAACTGAGACCGCCCGAAAAGCGATGCTGAAAGCGCGTCTGCAGCGCATCGTATTCCGAATTCCCCGCGGTGTTGAGGTAACTGATCGAGGTGTCGATCTGGGGAAATGGCCGCCGCGGCGCGTACGGCGCGCTCGGGTCCGCGGTTGGCGAGGCTTGGTTCACGTTTCCAAACGTGTACAGTTTCGTGCCTTTCGAGCCAACGTACGCAGCCTCGAACAGACTGTTCGGCCCAAGCTCATACTGAAGCGTGAAGTGCCACTGCGCGACGTAAGGTGTCCGCATGTTCGGGTCTTCGCTGAACAGCGTGGGAGTGTTTGGGTCAACCAGAGCGTTCGCGGGAAACCCGTTCGCGAGCACACCCAGACCCTGAACGGAACAATCCAGCGCTGCGCTCGCGGCCGGCAGCCCACACGGTGCATTGAACGATTCGCCCACAAAGAAAGGAGGATTAAATCCGGGGCTGGGATTTGAATACGGTCCGTTCTCGCTGGCGTTATAAAACATGCCGAAGGCGCTGCGCACCACCAGCTTTGAAGATGCCTGATAAGCGAAACCGACGCGCGGGGCGAAGTTATTGTAATCGGGGTGTACCAATCCGCCCGTCGCGTTCGGGTTCACCGGCAGTATCTGCGCGAACGTGGGTGTAAGCGCGAGCTTTGTTCCCTTGACAATGTCGAGCTGTCCCGTCAGCGGATTGAAGTTCGCCTGCGAGCCGAAGCGCTCTTTCACTGTGCCGAAGAACTCGTAGCGTAGCCCCAGGTTGACGGTCAGCCGTTTGCTTACTCTCCAGTCGTTCTGGACGAAGCCGGCATAATTCTTGCGTGTGTAATCGACGTTGTGCAGATTGTTGATGCTGCCGCCGTCTGGCTGTCCGGCGAGAAACGAAGCCAGTCCGCTGCCGCCCGTTCCCGGCGCCGCCGGATTATCCGTGTACACCGGACCGAAATCCATGCTGCCCCGCGGCGTGGCCGGCTGATAAATCGTAAACTCTTCGGGACGGAACTCCCCGCCGATTTTCCAGCTCTGGGCGCCATGGATCAGCGTCAATGTATCTGAGTAGGAAAACGTATTCTGAATCTCGAGCGACGGCAGGTAAGTCGGGCTCCCCAGATTCGAGGCATCGCTGAACGTGAGCTGAGGCAGGCCGCCGTTTTCGCTTCCTTGCGAATAAGGCACGCCTGGAAAACCGATCTGTCCCGCAACATTGGTGTTGTAGTTGAACTGAAAGCGGCTTGCTCTCAGCCGGTTATATCCAAGGCGCAGTTCGTTCACACGCGTCGGGCTGAAGGCATGCGTTTCACTCGCAGCTGCATTGTAACCATTAAACTGCTGTATGCCGGAAAAGAAGCCTCCACCATCGGCGAGCCCGGGAAACAGGCCTGGAATCGTGGTCGGCGAGCGCGACATGCTGAAACGATAGAACGCGGTGTCGTGATTTGAAAAAACCTGATCGATGCGCACGTCGCCCTGATTGCGATCCTGCGCGAGCACCGGATTCGACACATAGTTGTATCCATTGCCTGCCGCATTTGGCGTCGGATAGAGGGCCATCAACTTCTGTCCCAGCGGGTCTTGCCGCGAAAGAGGAATCACGTTGGTCGGCATACCACTCGCGTCGTAGCCGAAGGGCACACCGCAGTAACCTGTCGGCGAGGATGCACTCGCTTGAGTTAAGCGTGTGTCGAACAGCTCTCCTTGGTAAGTCGCAATACCGTTGCAATCGACTACACCGGCGGCAGGTCCGAGTTGCTCGGAAAAATCCCCCGAGCGTTGCAGTGCATCCGGAACGAGCGCGGTCTCCGTCTGTGCTTGCCGCACTCGCAGCCCTTCATAATCGCCAAAGAAGAACAGCCGGTCGCGAAGGATTCGACCGCCCAGCGTGCCTCCGAACTGATTCTGCTTGTACCCTGGACGCGCCGGATCGAAAAAGTTCCGCGCGTCTAGTTTGTCGTTCCGCAGAAACTCGTACAGCACTCCATGGAAGTCATTCGTGCCTGACTTCACCGTTGCGTTTACTACTGCGCCATTCGCGCGTCCCAGCTCGGCCGAATAGGTGTTCGTCTGTACTTTGAATTCCTGCAGAGCGTCTACAGAGGGCATTACTACGTAATTGGTTTCGTTCAATAGATCCGGCAAGTTGGAGTTGTTATCGATACCGTCGAGCAGGAAATTGTTTTCTAACGATCTCGCACCGTTGGCCGAAAATCCATAACCGCTCTCGTCGCGGGCGCCCGGCTCGCTGAACACCACCCCTGCCGTTAACTGCGCCAACTGCACCGGGTTCCGGCCATTCAACGGCAGACCCTGCATGTATTGGCTGGTGATCACCTGACCGCGCTCGGAAGTATCGGTTTCGAGCACCGGCGCCACCGTCGTTACTTCCATCGTCTGTTTCACATCGCCGGGATGAAGCGTGAAATCCATGCGCGCGCGCTGCTGAATTTCGAGGGTGATCTTTTCGGCAACTTCGCTCTGAAAGCCCTGGGCGCTGACCGTAATGCGATAGGTCCCGACACGCACGGGGCTGATTACATAGTCACCGGCTGTGTCTGTGGTTGCCGTGTACGTGAAGCTGGTTGCCGTGTCTTCCGCCTTCACTTGTGCACTGGGAATCGAGGCTCCGGTCGAATCCTTTACCGTCCCGACAATCGCGCCGGTATCCCGCTGCGCAACGGCAGTCCACACGAAAGCAAACGCAAGAATTGCAATGCGAACGCAAACGAACCTCATGTAGCCGATACTACTATGTCCTTTTTTACGCCGTGAGTCATCGCGCGCAGCAGGTAGCACGCGTCACGGTCTCCCGCGTAGACATGCGGCCCCAGCGGCGAGCCGAGAATGATAAATTGACCCTTCCGCGCTGCGACTGGAATATCACCCAATCGCGCAATGACTTCGCCCCCGACCACCGGACACACACGGCCGAAATCGCGAATCATCACCTCAATCGGCCAGGTGAATCGCACCCATGCCGGCCCGCGGACGTTAAGCGGCGCACCGACAGAGATGCCAAATTCCCGCAGCCATTTCAGGTCTTCGGCGATGTATCCTGCGCTAGATTCCACTAGCACCCTTCCGCGTGAGGCCCTTGTGAACGCCGGCAGGTCGCGAAACGCCCATCGCGATTCGTCGAGCGTACACGCGACCGAAATCGTTCCTGACGGCATGCTGACGAGCGCAGCGGCAGACTGCAGAAAAGCGCGCCGCGAAACCCCGATCAAAGCCGCGCCTCCATAAACCGGCTCATGGCAGCGGATGTATCAAAAAATTGCTGATCCGGCGCGTAGCGGTAAACGGATTCCATTTCCGCGATAATCCAGCCGTCGTAGCGGACCTTTTCAAACGCCGCGCGGATCGCCGGCCAATTGTTATCGCCCAAAAACAGATTCGTATACACGCTCTGATTGCCACAGCGGCCGCGGTGACGCAGCACATCTTTCACGTGTACGCGCGTGATGCGAGGTCCGTTGATTTCGATCCACTGTTCGGGAAAGCCGGTGTCGTGAATGTTGCCCACATCGAGATGCAAGCCGACCCATTCGCTATTCACGTCGTCCAAGAACGTGTGAAACTCCCGTGGTGTGATCAGGAACCGCTGCTCCGAACAGCAGTTCTCGCACCCGATGCGCACCCGTGCCTTAGCCGCCGTTTCGGCCAGCCGCCGGATGTTGTCCACCGTCCTTTGATAGACCTCGTTGTACGGTGTGTCTTCCGTAACCAGGCCCGCCACCACGAGGATCGCGTCCGTTCCCAGCATCTGCGCCGTCTCGATCTGACGCACGATGTGGCGGCTCGCTTTCTCGCGTATCGCCGGATCGCGCGATGAGATCGGCACCTCCCAATCCAGCGTGTTCGCGACATCGGAGACCACAAGTCCCGCGTCTTCCACTTTGCGCCGAAGCTCGCGCACTTGCGCGTCGGTGGTGTTCATCTGGAACCACGGCTTGTCCCCGAGCCAAAGCTCGATGCCATCGAATCCCGCCTTGCGCACCAAAGCCAAGCCGTTCTCGAGAGTCCAGCCCTTCGGAATCAGATTGTCACCGATGGACTTCTTCATATATAGCCGCTGCGGCTCATCTTACATCGATGTCCTGAACGCTCGCGAGTCCGATACCCTCTGGCGTCGCCAAACCACTTCAGGATTGTTATAGTAGAACCCATCTCAGCAATACGTAGCTTGCTCCGAAAGGAAGTAGTTATGCGCCCTGCATTGAGTGGTTTTGCGATTTTGTTAATCGCCGGTCTCTGTTTCGCGCAATCGCAAAAGCCTCTGCTGCTGCGTAACCCGAGCGTCAGCCGTACCCAGATTGTTTTCAGCTATGCGGGCGATCTCTGGACCGTTAGCCGGGACGGTGGCGATGCCATCCGTCTCACATCCGGCATCGGCGCGGAAACGGATCCTGTGTTTTCTCCCGACGGCAGCCTGGTCGCGTTCACAGGCGAATACGACGGCAACCGCGATGTGTACGTTGTGCCCGCCAGCGGTGGTGTTCCACAACGGCTGACCTATCATCCAGGCAGCGATGAAGTGGTCGGCTGGACGCGCGACGGGAAAAATGTGCTGTTCCGCTCCGGGCGAAATAGCTATTCCTTTTTCGATCGGCTCTTTACCGTTCCTGTAACGGGCGGATTCGCCACTGAGGTCCCGCTTCCCCGCGCCGAAGAGGGTTCTTACTCGCCTGACGGTTCGCACATGGCGTATGTGCCCGTCCTGCAATGGCAGAAGGCATGGAAACGGTATCGCGGCGGACAGACAAAACGCATCTGGATCGTGAATCTGAGCGACTCACGTGTCGACGAAGAGATCCCACGCGACAACTCAAACGACTTCAATCCGATGTGGGTCAACGACAAGGTCTGGTTTCTCTCCGATCGCGACGGCACCGTCGGCTTGTTCGCTTACGATTGCAAGACAAAACAGGTGCGTCGCGTGGTCAGCGGCAATTCATTCGATTTGAAATCGGCCGGCGCGGGCCCGGACGCCATCGTGTATGAGGAGTTCGGCTCGATTCATTTGCTCGATCTCAGATCCGGGCACGATAAAAAAATCGAGATCCGTATCGCTGGCGATTTGCCGGAAGTCAGGCCGCATTTTCAAAAAATAGAAGCCAAGCGCGTCAGCTTTGCAGGAATCTCTCCCACGGGTGCGCGTGCATTGCTGGGTATCCATGGTGAGATCCTTACCGTCCCTGCCGAGAAGGGCGACATTCGCAACCTCACCAACACACCGGCCGTGGCCGAGCGCGATCCAGCATGGTCGCCGGACGGCAAATCGATCGCATATTTCTCGGATGAGTCCGGCGAATATGCATTACACGTCCGCGATCAGAGTGGTGCCGGAGAGGTGCGCAAATTCGATCTGGGTAAGCCGCCTAGCTTTTACTACTCCCCCGTCTGGTCGCCCGATAGCAGCAAAATCGCATACACCGACAAGCGGCTCAACGTTTCGTACTTGGATGTGGCGAAAGGAACGCCGGTACACATCGATACCGATACCTACACCGACCCTTCTAATCAATTGCGTGCTTCCTGGTCACCCGACAGCAAATGGATCGCCTACAGTAAGCAGTTGCGCAATCACCTTCACGCCGTCTTTGTGTACTCGCTTGATCAGCAGAAGCCGTTCCAAATCACCGACGGTATGAGCGATGCGCTTTACCCCTGCTTCGATAAGCAGGGAAAGTATCTGTATCTGACCGCCAGCACCGACGCGGCGCTCTCTATCGGATGGCTGGATATGTCCAGCTTGAACCGTCCTGTAACTCGAAGCATCTATGCCGTGGTGCTCAAAAAGGGTGAAGCCTCACCGGTAGCGCCGGAAAGCGACGAAGAAAAGGCCGACGCTCAAGCTAAGGCTGCAGAAAAGGATCAAGACAAAAAGGGAGAAGCGAAGCCGGTCGCGGTGCAGATCGACTTCGCGGATATCGGACAGCGGATCGTGTCGCTGCCGATTCCGGCTCGAAACTATAATCGTATCGCGGCGGGAAAAGCGGGCGAGCTGTTCCTGGTGGAGGGGCCGCTGGTCGATCCCATCGACTACGATCCCGTAGGTCCTTCACTGATCCTGCACAAATTCGATCTCAAGACGCGCAAAGTCGATAAAGTAATCGATGACATCAACGCCTTTGAGCTGTCGTTCAACGGGGAAAAAATGCTTTATCGCCGCAAGGATCAATGGTTCATTGCGCCGGCATCGAAGGCCGCGGCTGAGCCGCCCAAGCCCGGTGAAGGCGGTCCGCTGAAGCTGGATACGCTAGAAGTCTACGTAAAGCCGCGCGAGGAATGGAACCACATGTACCATCAGGTCTGGCGCGATGAACGGGACTTTCTGTACGATCCCGGTTTGCATGGCATGGACCGCGCCGCGATCGAGAAGAAATATGAACCCTTTCTCGATACCATCGCCTCGCGCGCCGATCTGAACTATCTCTTCGAAGAGATGCTTGGAAACATCACCATCGGTCACATGTTCGTCGGTGGCGGCGATACGCCGGAAACGAAAAAAATCAAGGGTGGCTTACTCGGCGCCGATTACAGCATGGATCGTGGTCGGTATCGATTCGCGCATATTTACGGCGGACAGAACTGGAATCCCAAGCTGCGCGCGCCGCTCACACAGCCTGGTGTCGACGTGTCCGCCGGTGAGTACTTGCTGGCCGTCCGTGGCCGCGAACTGCACAGCTCCGATAACATCTATAGCTTCTTTGAAGAAACAGCCGGTCAATCGGTTATTCTTCGAGTCGGACCGAACCCCGACGGTTCCGCTTCGCGTGAAGTAACAGTAGTGCCGTTGGAAAGCGAAACCGACCTGAGAAATCTCTCCTGGATCGAGGACAATCGGCGCAAGGTAGATGAGATGACAGGTGGGCGCGTCGCGTATATTTACCTTCCGAATACCGCCGGTGCCGGGTACACGAATTTCAATCGCTATTTCTTCGCACAAACCGATAAAGAGGCGGCAATCATCGATGAGCGCTTCAACGGTGGCGGCGATATCGCGGATTACATCATCGACTATCTGCGGCGTCCGTTGCTGAACTACTGGACAATGCGCGAAGGCGAGGACATCACTACGCCCATCGAAGGTATTTTTGGTCCGAAGGTAATGATCACAAATGAAATGGCGGGATCTGGCGGCGATGCCATGCCTTGGCTTTTCCGCAAAGCAGGCATCGGGCCCCTGGTCGGAAAACGTACTTGGGGCGGCCTCGTCGGTCATTACACGAATCCGCAAGATTTGATCGACGGCGGTTTTACTGGGACACCCAACCTCGCCTTTTACACAACGGACAGTAAGTGGGAGATCGAAAACCACGGAGTCGATCCCGATGTGGACGTAGACTTAGATCCGGCCGAATGGCGGCAGGGACACGACGCGCAGCTCGACAGGGCGGTTCAGGTTGTGCTCGATTTGTTGAAGAAGAACCCGCCGCCCGTCCGCAAGCGCCCGGCATATCCGAACTACTGGGTTACAACGAGTGCAACCGGCAAATCCAGCGTCGCCGCCCAATAATGTCACAGCGTCTTGAGGCGCCGCTTTTCTGCTCTATCCTTGTACACGTAGGAGACCGCATCATGATTCGCGCTCTGCTCTGCCTCTGCGCAGCCTTGAGTCTTCAGGCCGCTAATCTTTTCCAAAACCAATCGAACGACGCCTGGACCGCTCTCGGTGGCTCAGTGGTTTCCGATGACTCGGTCCGCCACAATAATCAACCATCGCTGCGCGTTGAGGCCACTGCTGCCAATTCGGATGCCGGCGCCCGCTCCAGCGCGATTCATCTCACCATCGGCAAAACCTACGAAGTCAGCGGCTGGGCGCGCACAGAAGACCTTACGGTAAAGGACCTTAATCGCTCACCGATAGCTTCCGGCGCCGCGCTCACCATGGCGTCGATGCCTTTCGATGTGCACTCTCCTTCGCTGGGCGGCAGTCATGATTGGACGCGCCTGTCGCTCCGGTTCGTCGCCTCCCGGTCTGAGGATCACATCGTGATCTCCGCCGGCAGCGGCGGCGCCCTCCAGGGAAAAGCATGGTTCGCAGCAGTCAACATTGATGAAGTCTCACCCGCCGAAAGCTGGCCCGCGCGTGAGGCCGTACGCACGTTCGGCCCCGGTTACCGCTATCCCGCCGCCGGATGGATTTATCTGCACATCGAAGGCAAGCCCTACGATCGCGGATATCAGCACGGATATCTGATGGCGAAGGAAATTCCGGAATATCTCACCCGCTGCGCCATCGAGCTCGGTCAAAAGGCAGACGAACAGACCTGGAACACTTACCGCACTACTGCGAATGCGCTCTTCCTCCGCGGCTTCGACCGCGAGATTCTTGAGGAGATGCGCGGCATAGCCGACGGCGCGAATGCCGGCGGCGCGAAATTCCTCGGACGCAAGCTTGACCTGATCGACATTGTGCTCTCGAACACCACCGTCGAACTCAGTGAACTTGCCTCTGCAATGCCCGTGACGCGCACAGGGATCGAAGACTCGCATTTCAGTCTGCCGCCGTACGCGATGAAGCACGATGCCGCCCTCGATCATTGCAGTGCTTTCGCCGCCACTGGGCCTGCGACGCGCGATGGCAAAATGATCATCGGTCATGTCACCTGGTGGCCTCAGACCCTCGCTGAGCAGACCAACGTCATGCTCGACATCAAGCCCGAGACCGGCCATCGCATGTTGATCCAAAGCTATCCGGGCGGCATCGAGAGTGGCACCGATTGGTATCAGAATGATGCCGGCATCATCCTTACGGAGACCACCATCCATCAAACGCCGTTCAATGTGGAAGGCACGCCGATTGCGTTCCGCGCTCGCATGGCGATTCAGTACGGCGGCAACATTGATGAAGTGGTGAAGCAGCTCGGCACGCGCAACAACGGTCTCTACACGAACGAGTGGATCATCGGCGACGCGAAGAACAATGAGATCGCCATGTATGAGCTTGGTACCTATCACACGAAACTGTGGCGTAGCTCGAAGAACGAATGGTTCGGCGGCACCACTGGTTTCTATTGGGGAGATAACAACGCCAAAGATCTCGCCGTAAATCTCGAGAACATGCCGGATCCGCAAGGCGCGCCTGGATACGTTCCCTACGTTCCCGGTCCGCGCGATCTCGCCTGGATGGATCTCTACCAGAAGTACAAGGGCCAGATTGATGAGCAGTTCGGATTCAAAGCGTATGACAGTGCCCCGCTGGTTGCGTCCAGCACCATGGATGCCAAGATCGCGACCGCGGACATGGCGAATCACATGCTTGTGTGGGCCGAGTTCGGTCGCCCCAATGAGAGCGTCGCTGCGCCGCACGAATCGAACTATGGTTTGTTTCCCGGCGGTTACCACCTCTTTAGCGCCGAAGCTTCCGATGCGCTGAAAGCCTCGATCACAGCAAACGAACAAGGTCGTCTGCAAGGAAAAAACGTACAACCGCCAGTCCATAAACCCGCACCGATTTCGTGGCACGACCGTACCGACAAGCTCTGGAACGGATGGCTCTTACCTGCCTCAGACGCCAACATCTGGTTCGTCGCCGGTTCGGCTGAATACTATCGCCTGCTGCAATCGGCTGACGTGGATAAAGCGATCACAGCACAGAAGATTCGCTATCGCGGGCTGAACCTGTCGGCCGATTCTCCCATGAAGCGATTTCGGCTTGAGCAAACAGCGGGCGTTCTATTTCTCGACTCGCTTCGCTGCAAGATGGGCAATGATGCCTTCCTGAAATTGATGGACGGCTACTTTGCAGCGAACACCACCAAAACCAGTAACCGCACAGTCGTTTCCTCGACGCGGCGCGACGCAAAATACGAAAAGCCCGACCCTGGTGAGGGCCCCGCCTATCTTCCCGGCGATATCGAACGCAAACTTGCATCGGCCGTGATCGTCTACGGAACCTCGCGCGAAGCTGCTACTAACCGGTATGTGGCCGAACAATTACAGATCCGCTATCGTGAACGCGGTCAACGCGATGTTCCCATCTATAAGGATTTCGAGGCCAGTGATGCTCTGCTCGCCAACAAAGACGTTATTTTCGTGGGACGTCCTGAAACGAACTCCGCGCTCGCGTCCTGGCGCGACAAGATTAACCTCGACTACGACGGTGCGCTATTCAAACTCGACGGCATCACCTACTCTTCCGAACGAAACGCACTTGTCTACTCAGCAAAGAATCCGCACGACCCGGCTCATATGGTACTGGTTTACGCGGGGAACTCGCCGCTCGAAACGGCTCGCGCTGTGAACGCGGCAGGCCAGGCTTCCGCGATCGTTCTCGAAGACGGGAACAGCGTAACCGAACCGTGACAGACACCGAGCGGAGAGGACATTCACTTGCCCGCGAGCGGCGCGAGCGGTATCCGTTTCCCTACGAGTGCTTCGTACGCACTTAGATCCATCGACACGCGGCCCGAGTACAACTGGAAGAAAGTTGTCTTCTCAGTTAATAAGTTCTCGACGGAAGAGTAATCCATTACCGGCAAATCAATGGTTACATGTGTGTTGCGGTTAGAGAGATTCAGAACCACCAAAATCTCATCCGCGCTCTTCTTGCGCAGAAAGCTCAACACTTTGTCAGGTTCCGTGTTGTTGATCCATATCAAGTTGCCGGATTGCAGGGTGGGGGATTGATTGCGAATGGCAAATAACTTCTTGTACTGCGCCAACGTTTCTTCCTGAACTCTACGATCGTTGCGATCGCCGGCAGGAGGCCAACCAATCGGAGCACTCGTCAGCCAGTGCGTCGGCGTGCAGTCCGCAATCTCCTGACCGTTGTACAAGAAGGGCACGCCATCAAGGGTGAAGTCCAAAACAGCCGCCGCGTATGCTCCCCGATCGCCGAATTCCACCACCGCACGCCGCCAATCGTGGTTATCGCTGAAGCGCATCAGCCTGGCGCCGCGCGGATAGGTTGCCTTTGTCTCTTCCCACCGTTCCCGAATCTTAATTGCCGGTTCGCCGTCGCGGATCACCGAACGCAATGTCAGGTATCCCTGGAAGTTGTAATTGATATCAAAGGCCTGGATCTGGTCATCAGGCCGGTCGGATTCGGAAAGCAGAATCACGTCTCGATTCACCCTGTCGAGCGATTTCCGGGCCGCCTCCCAAAAAGAAAGCGGCACGCCCGCGCCGACATCGCATCGGAATCCATCTGCCTTGAAATCGCGCACCCAGTGCAGCATGCTCTGAATCAGATATTCACGGACTTGTGGATTCTTGAAGTCGGGCAGCGGCTGCGGCCAGAACCCACGCGCGATCTTGCCATCTTGCGTATGCACCATCCAATCGGGATGTTCCATCATCACGCCATCGGGAGCCGTGTGGTAATAAACAAGGTCCAGCATCACCTTCAGCCCGAGCCGGTGCGCCTCATCGATGAAATCGTGTAAATCGCGCTCGTTTCCATATTGCGGGTCCACCGCGTTGTAATCCGCGATGTTGTAAGGCGAGGCATGCGGAGTTCCTGATCGCTTGGCGATGGGGCCGAGATAAACCACGGACGCGCCCAGGTCCGACACCCGCTTCAGACCCGGTATCGCGCCTCGCAGCGTGCCTTCTTTGCTGAATGCGTTGAGCCAGACTTCATAGATCGTCAGCTTGCTCATCCACTCAGGCTCGCTCCGGGCCTCCCGCGAGCCCGAACGTAAGATCCTGCGCCAGACAGCAGGTCCCGAGCAACACCGCAACGCACAGGTGGCACAAAAGCCGCATGTGTATAAGGTAGCCGCAGCCGTTATACAGTGATCACGTGAGATGTTGCCTGACTCTGCTCGTTCTGCCCGTCATCGTGTACTCCGCGACTCCGTACGCTGCCCAGAAAGTGAACGATCACGGTGTCGATGTGATTCGCCTGACTGACACGGCGCGTGACATCACCGTCTCCATCGCACCCTCGCTCGGCAATCGGGCCTTCGAATTCAAAGTGCATGGCAAGAATCTTCTCTACTTCCCCTCGGATATCGCGACTTTCCGCGATAGCGGGGCCAAACAGTTCAACGGCATTCCCTTTCTCGCGCCCTGGGCGAACCGCATGGCGGGAGGAGGGTTTTGGGCGAATGATAAACATTACACGTTTAATCCCGGCCTCGGCACAGTCCGTATCGATCCGAACGGCATCGCCATCCACGGAATGCTGAGTTCGTCGCCGCTGTGGGAAGTAGTCGACTTCGCAGCGAATGCGAATTCTGCGCACCTGACGAGTCGATTGCAGTTCTGGAAGGATCCCGACCTGATGGCGAACTGGCCGTTTGCTCACGAGTACGAAATGACCTACACGCTCGCAAACGGTGCGCTTGAGGTGAGCACAAAGGTAACGAATCTAAGCACGCAGCCGATGCCGGTCGTGCTGGGATTCCATCCGTACTTCAACCTCCCTGACGTGCCGCGTTCGCAGGCAGTTGTGCACATACCGGCTCGTAAACACGTGGAAACCGATGCGCATCTTGTCGCGACCGGTGAGCTGATCCCCGCTAACCTGCCCGATTCGGTCTCACTGAGTGATCACACATTCGACGACGGATACACGGACATTGCGCGTGACAGTGACGGCCGCGCCATTTTTTCGGTCGCGGCAGGACCAAAGAAGATCGAAGTGCTCTACGGTCCGCGATACCAGGTCGCCGTGATCTACGCGCCGCCGAATCAGCCGTATGTCTGCTTCGAACCGATGACCGCCATCACCAATGGCGCGAATCTCGCGCACGAGGGCAAATATAAAGACCTGCAAACACTCGCTCCCGGCGCTACCTGGCGCGAGAGCTTCTGGGTGCGCTCGAGCGGGTTGTGAATATTGATGTCACCCCCATTTCAAAACAGCCGCGCTCCCAGCAGGCACACGGACCGCAACGCGTCCTCCGCTACCGCGAAGAACCTCCGTCGCGTTAGGCTCCCATTTACCGCCGGCATCGACAGCAGCACCGCCAAAAGTAACTCCTTCCTTGCTTTCAAGCGACGGCGCAGTCAGCCGCAACACACGTCCTTCGCCTGCCGCGTCGGGAATCGACAGGTTCACATCCACATCGATCAAATCTTTATTGATGATCGTCACCGAAAGGCTGCGCTCGCCCGCCACCGCGTAAGCCGAAATGTTCGCGGCGCTTTCGCAATTCGTGGTCACAAGCTCGCCTTGGCTAGCTCGCGTGAACGCTAACATGCCGTAGTATTCCGGCGTCGCGAAGTAACTGCCGTTCCCGCCCTGACGGATCGGAGAATACGAACTGACGAACCCAAGCTGATTTACGCCGGTTTCGATGTTGACACCCGCGCAGCCGGCGTTGGCAAGCGAAAACATGAAATCGAGTACCCAAAGCGCCGCACCGAACGTGTCGCTCACCCCCGGCTTGCCGCCGCCACAGAACGAATTTGTCTCACAGATCCGGTACGGGACTCTCGAAGTAGAGGACGCAGCCTGAAGTGTGGCCAGCTCCGGCCCGAGCTTTGGATCGGTGTGCAGCAATTTATCGAGCGTGCTCGCCGGATTGGCACACTCGCGGTAATAATGATGCGTCAGCAGCTTCAGATCCTGCCTTCATCCGCAGCGAAGCGCGTCACCCAGTCTGTCGCGCCCGCGACGTCCGGTCCCGCAAAGGGCGCGTTGGGAAGGCGCGCGCGAATGGCGCTCTTGTAGCGCCGGAATTCCTGTAGAAAAACTTCATAGTTGTAAGTTTTCGGGCGATGCCGTGTTCCCCGGCCGAATAAATCCGGCTCGTTCCCAATCTCAAATGCGAGTAGCTTATCCTGGGCCGCGGCCATAACTGCCTCGGCCTCGGCAACCGCTTGCCGCTCATCTGTGCTGCCCAGATTGAGTCCCCAGATCAAGCGCCAGTTTGTCGCATCGAGAAAGGTTCCGAGCGATCGAAGGCTGGCGCGTGTTTATGATCGTCCCCTTCGGCGCGGACACAGCTTGTCCCGCAGGAGCGAATGACGCATCATCGGAGGTGTTTCCGCCAACCCGAATTACGCCCGCAGGCGAGAGTGTTCTTACTAATTGAACGTAGCTATCGTTATGCGCAGTCAGCAAATCGGGAATGGCTACGGAGGAAATCTCATACCCCAGACCCACGAAGTCGCTGGGAATCATGCCAAGTCTGTGCCGCGCGTCGACGTCGATTCGAACGGAACGCGCTGAAGCCGGCTGATAGCTTGAACCATCTGCGCCCCGCGATGAAGCGAACGCGGCAGCGGATCCGGCGAGAAATGCTCTTCGAAGCACGCTCAGTTTATATCGCAGCCGTCACCACGGCACGCACTACGGCTGCCATAATAATCTGCTGTGATGAAGGTCACCTGGACCCAAGCCGCGGCGTGGCGCGTGCAGCGTCATCACCTCGACCGGCGTGCGCCCGCCGGCAGCATGCTCGCCGTTGCCAGCCGGCTCTGCGGCTTGCACGCCCAGCTCATGTCCTCGGCCGAACTCACCGTGTGGGCTAGAGTCGAAGACCTCGATCGGCAAGCCGTTCAGCGCGCGCTATGGCAGGACCGTACACTCGTCAAGACCTGGGCGATGCGGGGCACGCTGCACCTGCTTCCCGCCGGTGAGCTGCCGCTGTGGCAAGCGGTGCTCGGCACTAGCCCTCGGTTCTTGAAGCCCATCCAGTGGAAGAAGCACTTCGGCATTACCCTAGACGAACTTGATGCCGTGACAGCCGCCATCGGCGTAGCGCTTCGCGATCGCATTATGACCCGTGAAGAACTGGCGCGCGAAGTGAAGCGGCTCACCGGATCAGGCGCCTCTGCGGAAATCCTGGCGCAAAACAGTTGGGGTACCATCCTGCGGCCGGCAGCCTTCAGCGGACACCTATGCTTTGCGCCGAGCGTTGGTCAACGCGTACGGTTCACTTGCCCGGATACTTGGCTAAACCGCCGCCCGTCGCCTCAGCGTGACGCCACGCCCGAAGCAGCGCAAGCAGACGTCACCCGCCGCTTCCTGGCCGCATACGGTCCTGCTACCTGCCACGACCTGGCGCGTTGGTGGAACGGGGGTGGCGTCTCCACCGCCCGCCAATGGATCGCTGCTCTTCGAGACGAAGTGTCTCCGGTCGATTTAGAGGGTGCCCAGGCCTGGATACTGACTGCCCATCTTCGCGAGCTGCGCCAATCTGCGCCGACCCGATCAGTCCGCCTGCTGCCCGGCTTCGATCAATACGTCGTTGCTGCGTCCCATCATGCGCACCATCTGTTGCCCGGCGATCTGCGCAGCCGCGTCTATCGCCCGCAGGGCTGGATCTCGCCCGTGCTGCTGGTCAATGGCCGGATGCACGGAACGTGGCGTCATGAACTTAAAGGCAAACGCCTCGAAGTTGCCATCCAGCCGTTCGTCAATCCGCCGCTATGGGTGCGCCGCGCCACCGCATGCGAAGCCGAGCGCTTGGCAGCATTCTTCGACTCCGGGCTGAACCTTACCTGGAACAGCTGATCAAGCTGCTTCTGATACCGTAGGGCTTTTAAGGAACGCGCAAAACGGGCATTACAGCAACATGCGCCGCCCCAACACAGCAGGAGTTCTTCGGTGGTTTAGCGTCACGGAATCCGTGTCCTTTGCGCTTCTGAGGTGAAGCATGGAAAAACCTCGCCTGAGCTTTTGGCAGATCTGGAATATGAGCTTCGGCTTTCTCGGCATCCAGTTCGGCTGGACGCTGCAGATGAACAATATGAGCGCCATCTATGAGTATCTAGGCGCTCGCCCCGATCAGCTTCCATTTCTCTGGTTGGCAGCTCCACTAACCGGCCTTCTGGTCCAGCCGATTATCGGACTGTGGAGTGACAACACCTGGGGACCGCTCGGCCGCCGCCGCCCATTCTTCCTTACCGGCGCCATCTTAAGCTCCATCGCGCTCATTCTAATGCCCACCAGCAGTTCCTTGTGGATGGCCGCCGGTCTGCTCTGGATTCTCGATGCTTCGATCAATGTGAGCATGGAGCCGTTTCGAGCCTTTGTCGCCGATATGCTTCCCGACGAGCAACGATCCCGCGGCTTCACCATGCAGAGCTTCTTCATCGGCCTTGGCAGCGTTGCAGCGTCTTATCTTCCCCTGCTTTTGAGCTACTGGGCACCGCAATCGGGTCCCGAGACGCGAGCCATTCCACAAATTGTTCGCACCTCATTCTGGATCGGTGCTGCCGCTTTTTTGACGGCAGTATTGGTTACCGTCCTCACCACCCGCGAGTACCCGCCGAGCACGCACGAGGCGGCCCGCCTCCAGCATGCAAAGCGCTTCGATCTGGGCGAACTCGTTCACGCAATACGGTCGATGCCGGTCACCATGCGCCAACTTGCGGTCGTTCAGTTGATGACCTGGCTTGGTCTCTTCTGCATGTTCCTATACTTCGCTGTCGCGGTAGCGCATAACGTGTTCGGTGCCGCCAGTCCTGCGGAACCGGCATTTACTCGTGGAGTGATTTGGGCAGGGTACTGTTCCGGTATCTACAATGCCGTCTGTTTCCTGGTCTCGCCGCTTCTGCCGGCAATCGTTGCACGCCTGGGCAAGCGCGGTACACATGCTCTATGTCTGCTCGCAGGCGCCATTGGTCTGCTTTCGATTCCCGTAATTCATGACAAATGGCTGCTGTTCCTGCCGATGCTCGGAGTCGGCATTGCCTGGGCCAGCATCTTATCCATGCCGTATTCGATTCTCTCGGCGGCGATCCCTTCCAACCACATGGGCATTTACATGGGAATTTTCAACTTCTTCATTGTGATTCCCGAGATCTTGTCATCGCTGTTTTTCGGCCGCATCATGTCGGGACTTCTTGGCAACAATCGTATGATGGCGATTCTGATTGGCGGCGTCTGCTTCCTCGCGGCCGCTGCCTTGACGCTGCGAGTGCGCGAGATCGTAATCGACGATGAGTCTCTCGCGCCTCCTGTTACGGCCGAAACGGCTCAGCGGGCTTCCTCCTGAAAGATGCGAAACCCGAACGCGTCGAGGGTAAGGGCGGGAATCGCCGTCTGACCCGACGGGCTATCCGCAATGTCGATCTCTTTCCATGGCCCGGCGTCTGCTTCGACTACCCCGCGAAACGGCGTGTTCGAGAGGTTCACAGCGACCAAGAATTCTTCCTCCCCGGACCGCCGCAGATAAGTAATGACATGCTCCTCGTTTGAGTTATGTACCCAAACGAGCTGACCTTGTTGTAGCGCTGGATGCTGCCGGCGAATGCTCATGATCTCCGGATAAAATTTCACAAATTGCGGCCGCTGCCGCGCCATTGCCCAAAATATTTTAAAAGGCTCAAAGAGCGCCGGGTCCCGTGTCTCGGTCGTGTCCCCCACCTCCATGCCGTTGTACAGCAGCGGCACGCCTTGCAGCGTGAACAGAAGTGCGGATGCCGCCAGTGTTCCTTGGATGCCGTAGCGCTCAATGGCGCGGAACTCGTCGTGGTCGTCCGAGATACGCATATGCAGCGCGTTCTTCGGAAACTGAGCGTTCTGCTGCTCTATCGTAGTGCGCACCGCGGCTGCCGGCTCGCCCTGTTCAAACGCAGTGTTCAGTGTGGACATCAGCGGCCAGGAATAATCGATATCGAAGGCGCTCCGCAGAAGTTCAGGCTTTGACGCCTCGGCGAGCATCATAATATCTGGCTTCGCATGCTCCAACTCGGTACGTGCCTGCTCCCAGAAATCCGTCGGAATCTCGCCTGCTGCATCGCACCGAAACCCATCAAGGTCGAAGTTCTTGATCCAGTACACGAGCATTTCGGTCATGTACCGCCGCAGCTTTGGATTCGAATAGTCGAGTGCCGCGACATCGTTCCAGTCATAAGGAGAAATGATCTGGCCTTCTTTGTTGTGCTTGTAGTAATCGGGATGCGCCATCATGACGCTGTCCCATGAGGTATGGTTCGCGACGATGTCAATGATGACCTTCATCTGGCGGTTGTGTGCTTCTCTTACCAGCCGCTGCAAGTCCTCCTTTGTGCCGTAACTTGGGTCGATGGCATAGTAGTCGCGAACGGCATACGGGCTCCCGAGCGTCCCTTTCTTCTTCAACTGTCCGCTGGGGTGAATGGGCATGAGCCATAGGATCGTCACGCCAAGATGCTTCAGCTCGTCGAGATCATTTGTAATACCGTTCAAATTTCCTTCGGCTGAGAATTCGCGCGGAAAGATTTCGTAGATCACACCCGAACTGAGCCATGCCGGCGAGTGCCGGGCGGGCTGCCGAGCCAAGTCGGTACCGGCCTGCTGCGCAAGCGCGAGATAGCCAGCCATCAGCATGACGCTCAGGAGTTTCATAGGCCAATAGCATATAGCAACTCACAACGGAGTCTCTCTGACGTGATTCGTGTCCGCTGATGGCGATGATCCACGCATCTCCGGGCAGCCTCGACCGTATTTGAAACGTCGGGGCTAGGCGCCACCGCTACTGAATACTGACAATGAGGCGCTGATAGTGCGTCAGCGGCGGCGTTCCGTTGTCAGTCGCTTCCAGAATTACGTGGATTGTGTGGCCAGGCTGTGCGTCGTTCGGCACGCGAAAGGTTGTGCTGAGAGCCGTCGGGTCAGAGAAGCCGACGTCGCCGGAGTAGCTGCCTGCCGCATTGTCCTGCCACCAGATAACCTTCACCGCATTGTGATCGGGGTCCGAAACCTCTCCTTCCAGACGAACCGTGCTGCCGGGACGCACGGAGACCTGCTGTGGCCCCTTGATTCTCACCTTCGGCTCATGGTTCGCGTCACTGAATTTCGGGGTTACGGACCATTTCAGGCGCGCCGCAAAATCGTTCTGTGCCGCCGCAAAAAATCGGGCATTCGCAGCCGCATTTGCTGGGGAGATGGGAGGGACTGAATTGGGAAAACTGACCGCTGCGGCCCCGGCGGCAGGAGCAGTTGCGGTCTTAGGGTTCTCGTTTCGGATACTTCCAGGGGACGCGAGGCCGATTGCCACCCCTGGATCGTCCGGACTGGCGGGCGTGATCTGAGCGCTTCCTAGCCCGAGTGTCGGCACATTCAGAGATCGACTGCTCCCACCCCAGCCACTCCAGCGGCGATCTTCATAAGCGCGAAGACCATTGTCAACAAGATTCATGAACGTCGGCGTGTCGCCCTCGCCGAGGAAAGACCCTCTCTCCTGCGGCGGCATCCAAACCATGTACCCCATATTTTTAAGCTGATCGGCCGTATAGCCGGACAGCCCGAAGTAATCTGTCCGGTCGTCCTTGACCATCTGCTTGCCGTCGCCCCACACCCGATACATCGCGCCCAAAGGACCACGGCTGGAAATGTTATCCCGCGTCCAGGCAGTGCTGACGTAAACCTGATCTTCCGGCGCGAGTCCATTGCGCACAAAGTAACCGAAGTCCATCGTGCTCAACTGCCGCTCCGTTACTTCCGGCCAGTTCGGCTTGATATATCTCGCATATGTACCATCCTGATCGCCGGAGGGGATGACGATCAGCTTCAGTGACACTTTGTCCCGGATCGCCTCCCACTGCGGCGTGTTTGCGTACTGATCGTATATGGATTTCAGTGCGCGGGCGATCGTGCTTTGTCCACCCTGCGCCGTTACGTAAAGCGGACCCGGCTGGTCATCGAGCAGAAGAGATTTGATAAGGTTTGAGCCTTCTGTGTCCTTAGAGTAGTCGCCTTCAAATGTAACGTTGCCCCACTTGATCTTCGATTTGAGTTCAGCCGGCGATGGGTAATTCGGATTGTGGACCTTCAGGTTCGCAAACATTTTTGCGTACGCGTCGACGATGTTATCGATAAAGTGCTCGTCTGACGCCCACCGCCATGACGTGCACGGGCACAAGCCGAGCCGAGTGTATTCACGTCCGGGGAGGTATTGTGTTGTTCCCTTGCCATCACCCTTCCAATGAAAAGTGCTGCTGGCATACACCAGTCCTTCAATCTGGAAGTCCGAGCTGTAGAGGATGGCGCGAATGATCGTGTTGTTGTCATCCAGTTCCGGATCCGCCGTAATGACGACTCGCGGCTTCCGTTGTTGAGCAGTAACGGCGACGGCAACCAGCATGAACACGGCGAGTTTTTTGAGGACGACGCGCGAAACGGTCATGGTGTCAAGCGCGCCACGCAAAAGACTGGCGAGTTCCTTTGCTGTCTGGCGGCGCGGATTCACGCCCTTTGCGCTAAACGTCGAAGCTCTAGCATCCTTCATGTCGTCTTTCCTTCATAGCCGGAGCAGCCTTCCAGAGGCATCTCGGAAACAACCATTCTTATCCCGTCATTATCCTTCCAGCGCTCGCCGGCGCCAAGCGCTACGGCTGTGAATGTAACTCGCGTTATAACGGCTCTTCACTTTTACAAACTGTTCACGACTTGACCACACGCGGCAGAGCATTCCCTGCTTATCATTGCCTTAGAATTCGGGGCTGAGTAACACAAGCTTGACCGAGTCAGTGAACTCACGAAAGGAGAAACACAAGTGAGTAAAGAATTGGATGATGTGAGGAGGGCTGCCAATCGGCGCTCTTTTCTTAAAAGAGGATTCGGAGCAGGCGCCGCAACCGTGAGTGCCGGGCTGCTAAGCAGCGGCTCCTTGCTATTCGCCGAAACCCTTGACGAGGACGACGACGATGCTGGCGGCCGGCTGACGGAAGGGGATGCCGCGATTCTGCGCTTCCTAACCGCAGCCGAGATCCTGGAAAGCGATCTATGGGAGCAATATTGGGAACTCGGCGGAACGCAGGACAACGAATTCGCCAAGATGACTGGCGGGAATCCGCTCTATACGGCCGCGCTCACGATTCTGGATCCGGACATGCCGCAGTATGTTCATGACAATACGGACGATGAGTTCAGTCACGCGTCTTTCCTAAGGCAGTACTTAGCTTCTAAAGGTGCTTCCACAGCCGACATCGACGTCCTGGACGGTCATACCTTTCGCACACTGCAGGGCAGTACGGCGGAAGGCTCATCAGGAAAAGGACGACTCACGAACCTGACGCGCCTGACGGTGGACACCAGTTTTTGGACGCGGTATCGCAGCAGCCAGAACAATCCCGATCTGGACCTCGGCTTCACCTTTTCCCAAGCAGTGAAGGGCTTGAATGTGGGACAGCATCCGGCCATCCCCAGAAGCGATGCCGATACCGCAGGCAGCACCCTCCTTAACTTGAGCGACCACTTGAAGGCCATCGCCTTCACAGCCGGATTTCACTTCGTCTTCATTGAACAAGGTGGCACGAGTCTGTATCCATCGCTCGCTCAGCGGGTGACGAACCGTCAGGTCTTGCGGATTCTGCTCAGTATCGGACCGACCGAGACCATGCATTTTCAGACCTGGCAAGACAAGGCAGGTAATGCGACGCCACTGACCGATACAGACCCGATTACGGGTGCCACGGTCACATTCGTGGACCTCACAAAGAACCAGCCGGAATCACTGCAGGGGAACCTGATCATGCCTGAGCCCTGTCCGTTTCTCAGCCGGAAGCTCCCACCCTGTTCAATCATTCGTCCAACCCGGACCAAGGGCGCTGCTATGGCCGCTCTCACCGCTCTTACTGCCGATGGTTTGTTCATAGGCCAAAATAGAGCCTTTTTTGAATTGCTACGCGATCTCGCCGCCGATGCGGATGCGGCCCACCACGAACAAGAGAACTAACGTACGCGCTTTTCGTCACAGCCGGAAGTCGCCGCCAACGCGAGGCACATCAATTGATCCGAGAGCAAACGTCACGAGTTAGGCGAACCGCCGCGCTATGTGGGCTTGTAATCGCCCTCATGTTCTTTCTCGGAGACATGCTCTTTTGCGGTTTACTGCAGAAAGTAAATGTCCTCAAACGTGAAACAGGCCGCCTCATCGCCAATAAACTTCTTGCGAGTTGTCGATGATCGAGGTATATTGCCGATAGTCGAGGTAGTTGCTGGATGCCAAAGCCTTCGGATCTGTTGCAAGGGACATTAGACCTGCTGATTCTCAAGACGATTGCAAGGGAACCGCTTCACGGCTGGGGAATCGCGAAGCGAATCCAGATACTGTCTGGAGACGTTCTTTCGGTGGGCCAGGGTTCCCTCTATCCTGCGCTACACCGTCTCGAACAGCAAGGTTGGATCTGCGCGGAATGGAAGGACTCAGATCTAGGACGCCCTGCAAAGGTCTACTCGATGACGCGCGACGGCCGCAAACAATTGGAACGCGAACTTAAGAGTTGGGATCGGCTCTCGTCGGCCGTCCGGCTGTTAATCGAGACCGCCTAGGAGGAGCCAATGCGAATCGCTCGCATTATCAAACATCGCCTTCGTTCATTGGTTCATCCTTCTTGGGTTGATTCAGATCTGCAACGGGAAATTGAACTTCACATAGAGCAACTGGTTAAAGAACGAATGGCCGAAGGCATGATGGAATCCGAAGCGCGGGTTGCTGCCGGGCGAGAATTCGGACCGGTGACCCTGACCGAGGAACGCTGCCGCGACATGCGAGGAGTCAACTTAATCGAAGATCTGCTGCGAGATCTCGTATTTGCAATTCGAACGCTGAGTAAGTCACCCGGTTTCACTGTTACGGCACTACTCTCAGTTGCCCTCGGGATCGGAGCGAATACTGCCATCTACAGCTTCATGGATGCGATCATGATGCGCGCGCTGCCGGTTCCGGACCCACAAAAGCTAGTGGTCGTAAACTGGCGGGCTAAAGGGAACCCCAAGGTTCTCCATCAGCAGCACGGGGATGGCTCGACATTTCCTTATCCGGCTTTTGAATTGCTCCGCGATCACAATGACGCGTTGTCCGCAATATTCGCATTCGCAGACCCGGGGCGTCTCAACCTGGTGGTAGGGGACCAAGCCTTAATTGGCGGAGGAGAATACGTCTCCGGGAACTACTTCACCGCCATTGGCGCGCCGCCGGCGGTGGGAAGACTGATCGACAACGAAGATGATCGCGCGGGTAGTGGCGCTGTAGCAGTGATCAGTTATCGGCTATGGCAGCAACGCTTCAGCGGTGCGCAAAACGCGCTGGGACAAACCATTCTTGTGAACCGGAAGGCTGTCACCGTGGTTGGCGTGACGGCGCCCGAGTTCTATGGTGTTAACCCGCGATACTCGCCCGATGTTTTTCTGCCGCTTCACTCTTTTCCCGCTATCGATCCCCGAGTCCAGGGCGCCGATTGGTTTCATGATCCCAATAACTATTGGATCGAAATGATGGGCCGGCTTCGCCCCGGCTTCACCTTGCGACAAGCCGGCGTTGCGATGGCCGCCCGGTTTCACACATTCGTTGCCGGTACCGCAAGCAACGAAAAGGAACGCGCGAACCTTCCTGAGTTGTGGTTGTAGGAAGGCGGCTTCGGTCTGGACTCCCTCAGACGCGAGTACTCGAAGCCTCTGTACATCCTGCTAGCGATGACAGGACTCATCCTTGCGATCGCCTGCTCTAATATCGCTAACCTGCTGCTCTCACGCGGAACCGCGAGGCGGCGTGAAATCGCAGTCCGCCTCAGCTTGGGTGCCGGACGCTGGCGCATTGTCCAGCAGCTTCTTATTGAGAGCGTTTTGATCGCTGTTTTGGGTGGCGCGATCGGATTATTCGTGGCCGCCCTCGGTATCCGTTTCCTGGCGTGGTTGCTGGCCAATGGCCAGGAGGACTTCACACTGCATGCCGCAATCGATGCTCGAATTCTGCTGTTCGCATTCGTGTTATCCGTCGTAACCGGCATCGTATTCGGCCTCGCTCCAGCCCTTCAGGCCACGAAGATCGATGTGGCGCCTGCGTTGAAAGAATCCCGATCGGCTGCCTTACGCGTACGGCGTTTCGGCTTGCTTTTTGGGCTCAGAACGTACTTGTAGCGGGACAAATCGCCTTATCCGTGCTGTTGGTAATCGCAGCGGGACTGTTTGTGAGGACGCTTGCGAAGTTACATTCGGTCTCGATTGGTTTCAATGCGGAAAAGCTTCTGGTGTTCAATCTTGATGCCGGGCGCGCCGGGTATGAGTACCGTCGCGGCGCAGCTTTTTACGAGACATTGCGCCAACGCTTCGCTACAGTTGCTGGCGTGCGCGGCGCCACAATGAGCGACATGCCGCTGGTGGCGGGTTCAACAAGTGCCAATGGGATCGTGATTCCCGGCATGCAAGCACCGCCGGACCGGCCCCTTTCCACGAATGTGACGGTTGTTGGCCCTTCGTTTTTCAATACGATGCAGATTCCAATTCTGCTGGGTCGAGCCATTGGCGAGCAGGATAACGCCGACGCGCCGCGCATCGTAGTTGTGAATGAAGTCTTCGCGAAAACATTCTTCCCAGGCCGCGACATCATTGGCCGGCACTTCGCGTTCTTTGACAACGAAAAGCCAATCGAAGTCCAAATCGCCGGTCTCGCGAGAAACAGCCTCTACTCTTCATTGAAAAAAGAGATCCCACCTGTCGCTTATGTTCCTTGGTCCCAGGTCTGGCCCGGATGGCTCCTCGACGGCATGTACTATGAAATCCGAACGCTTGGAAATCCTCTCGCGCTTGCAAACACGGTGCGGCAAATGGTGCATCAGGCAAATCCGCGCTTGCCCGTTGCGGACCTCGCAACACAAGTACGGTACATCGACAACACAATCGCGCCAGAGCGTACCTTCGCGGACCTGTGTACCTGCTTTGGATTACTCGCGTTGTTGATTGCGTGTGTCGGGTTGCATGGCACAATGGCCTACGCCGTCGCGCGCCGCACGAACGAAATCGGGATTCGCATTGCGCTTGGCGCGCAGCGCGGGAATGTGATCTGGATGGTGCAGCGCGAGGTACTCGCGCTGTCGTTGATCGGCGTTGCGATCGGGCTAGGCGTCGCATGGGAAACGGCGCGATTTGTCGCGTCTTTCCTGTTTGGCGTTCGTCCAAACGACTCTGCTGTGTTTGGCTTTTCGGCGGTGATCCTCACCGCATGCGCGCTGGCGGCCGGCTATGCTCCGGCCTGGCGTGCTTCGCGCATTGACCCAATGGAAGCGCTTCGCAATGAGTAGGCACGGGGCCAACAGCATCCTTCGCCAGCGCTCCCAGCACATGGAAGAGGTCATAGGCGATCTGGTTAGCCTTGTCGGCCCGCCATTGGGCGCGTAACGTTGTGCGGCGTACTGTGCTTTGGAGAGTATCGGCGGCCTTCAGTGTAATTGCTGTTTCGCACTGACCCGGATTCCGCGCAGTGCCGCGACCATTCCCGGGCGGACGCTATTTGAGAAGGCCAAGTTCCTCTCGACCTCGCTCGCACCTTGCGCGTTGCGGTGCGCGAACTGCTCTCGCTTCACTGACATCTTTCTGCACGATATAGGATGTCACGGGCATGTAGGCGTACCAGGGCCATCCGTGCTTGCCCGCGCCTACAATAAGCCGCAGTAGTTCATCCTCGCACCATTCCGAAAGCGAAACCCTGGGCGCATTATCAAGTCTTATCTTTTTCGATCCGTTTCCGCTGCGCTGCATGCCCGAAAACGACACCTCTGCCCAAAATGTTGAGCCGGGAGTAAACCCGTGGCTGATTGCAGTTGCCGTAGTTCTGCCGGCGTTCATGGAAGTGATCGACACCTCCATCGCCTCTGTCTGCATACCTTACATTGCAGGCAGCCTTTCGGCTTCGAACGACGAAGCCACTTGGGTGCTCACGTTCTATCTCTTGTCGAATGCCGTCGTGCTGCCTGCCAGCGCCTGGTTCTCCTTGCGCTTCGGACGCAAACGTTTCCTGATGGCGTCGATCGTCATCTTCACCATTGCCTCATTCTTCTGTGGCGCAGCGAACTCGCTGCTCATGATCCTCATCGCACGCCTGCTGCAGGGAGCGGGCGGCGGAGCGCTCCAGCCGCTATCGCAAGCCATCCTCACTGAAAGTTTCCCGCCTGAAAAACGCGGCCTCGCTATGGGAATGTACGGCCTCGGTGTGGTCGTCGCTCCTGTACTCGGACCCACGCTGGGCGGCTGGCTCACCGACCGCTACTCATGGCGCTGGGCCTTCTACATCAACATCCCGGTCGGCATTCTCGCCATGCTCCTTATCTCGCGATACGTGAAGGATCCCGACTACATCAAGAATGCCAAGGCGGGCAAACTCGATTCCATCGGCTTCGGCCTCCTCGCCGTCGGCCTGGGCTGTTTACAGATCATTCTCGACCGCGGCCAGCAGGACGATTGGTTCGGAGCCATGTGGATTCGCTGGGCATTCTGCATCATGCTTGTCTGCCTCGTCGGCTTCGTGATTTCTCAGCTCACGCGTGAGAACACCTTAGTCGACCTCAGGATTTTCAAGAATCGCAACTTCACGCTCGGCTGCGTGCTGATTTTTATGTTCGGAGCCGCCATTTACGGCGCAGTTACCCTGCTGCCGCTCTATTTTCAGACCATGATGGATTACTCGGCGTGGTGGGCTGGCTTGGCCGTGTCGCCGCGTGGTCTCGGATCCATTGTCGCGATGCCGCTCGTCGGCATGCTCGTCTCGCGTATCGACAATCGGATTCTGGTCACCACCGGCTTCACCGTCTTCGGTATCTGCAGCTATATCTGGAGCACGCTCACGCTGCAGATGTCTCCCTGGTCTATGACCTTGCCCATTATCGTGAGCGGCTTCGCTCTCGGACTGGTGTTCGTTCCGTTATCGACTACAACTCTGGGTGATCTGCCGCGGCAGAGCGTCGGCAACGGCAGCGGCCTGTATAACTTGATGCGCAATATCGGCGGCAGTGTCGGCATCTCGGTCGTCGAGACGATTCTCGCGCGACATGAACAGCTGCACCGCACCGAACTCGTCCACAACTTCTGGCAGACTCTTCCGAACCTGCAAGGCAGTCTCAATGGGCTGACCAAAACCTTCTCGACCTTCAGCGGCAGCGTCGCCGCGCAGCAGCAAGCTATTGCGCGCCTCGGCCAACAGCTCGGGCGTCAGGCCGAGCTGTGGTCATACGTCGATGACTTTCGTTACATGACCCTAGCCTGTCTGGCGTGTGTTCCGGTGGTGTGGTGCCTGAAGCGAGTCCGAGGGCGAGCCATCGCCGGTCACTAATCGCCTGCCGGAGCCGCGCGCGCAGCAAGCGGAGCAGTTCCGTTATCAGAACCGCGAGCTTCCGCATCAGAACCGCGCGCGCAGCAAGCGGAGCAGTAACAACACTAGCTTCCCGCTGCCGTGAGCGCCGACTGGCGCGCAACATTTATCTGTTCCTTACCCGCCCATGATGCTCTCAGCGATGCCATCGTGTTCCCACGCGCGATGCTGTACGTAACTCCCAGCGGCCACCCTTGCTCGAATGCGGCTTGATCGTGTTTCGCGACTCCGGCCAGAGCGTCCGCCAGCGCCTTCCTCTTCTTCTGAAAATCAGGGAAGTTTGCCGGATCGCTTCCCGCCGGAATCGCGGCGAATGCATCCATGGCTGCAGCCAGCGGTTGCGCCACGTTATGAATTGCGCTGGCCCACCACTGAATCGTTACCCAATCGGCGCGGCACACCGAATCCTGCGGCGGTGCCTCATCGCTCCAGCCGCTCCGAAGGTAGTCCCTTCGCTTCTGATCGTTGCGGTCGTCAGCATCCAGAAACCCAAGCAGCACGTTCCGTCCCAGCGCCGTCAATTCGGGTAGCGGGCGCGGGGTTCGCTGGCTCGTGTTGTAAAAGAACATGTTCATCCCGGCATCGGCGTCCACTTCCTGTTCCGCGTGTATCAGCACGTGCTGATAGGAAGAGGCGCCGGACATCGCCGCTGCGATTGCCTCGTCCTTCACGATTCCCATTGCTGCGCCCGTTTTCAGCGCCTTTCGCAGATCCTCTGCGCTCATGTGCTCCTGATACAGCACAAGCGTCTGTTTCGTCTTGAACTGATCCCGGTTGCCTGTCTTCGCGAAGCCGTATGCAGCCGTCGCGACGGTACATTCATTTAATACCTTACGCAGCTGTTTCGCATCGGCAACATACGGAGTCGAACTCACCGCGATGCGCTTCGCCGTGCTCTGATCCGTAACCGTGATCGATGCGTCGTCATAGCAGTGCAGGACAGTAGACGATTTGACGAAATCGAATACCGACGAGTAGTTATATACCCCGAGGAGGTTGACACACAGCTTCGTCTTCTCCTCGACACTATGCCGGAGTACACTTCGCAACTCCGTCGCGTTCGGCAGGAGTGTAAGCTTGGTCCAATCTCCTCGCAGCGCGGCGTTGAGGGCAGCATCCGTGCTTGCGCGATCTCCCCCGAGGTCGAGCTGATAAATCAGGGCGGATTCGTCACAAACCGATGCTGAGCAGGTTGCGTTCAGCGAAATCGCAAGGCTGCGGTCGATGCTGTCATTCAGTGTTTTCTTGATCGCGGCGGCATCGCTGCCTAACACCTCTGTGTGAATGTCCGGACTGATCGCTCCCAACACTGCTCCAATCAGATCCGTTCCTTCTGCATCGACGTCCATGCCGCCGCCGGCTGTGAACGCCACGGAAAAAGTGGAGCCCTTCTTCTTGTACACGCCGAACATGAGCGTTCCGTCAGTCTGTTTCCAGGAGCGGACAGTGAACTCACCCGTAATCGCGATCGATCCCTTCAGCTTCACTGTGAGCGACGGTGCGACGTCAATCGTGATTGGCACCTTCGTGTCCGCAAAACTCATTTTGTTGATCGAACTCGGCAGCGACCAGCTGCCGGAAACCGTCACTGTGCCCGTAACATCGCAGGTGTTTACCGTCCCTGCCCTCTGGTTGCGAATGTCATCGGCGCTTCGCAACGGACCGAAGCTCGACAACGTTTCGGCTAAGGCATCGCGAAAAAGTGGTAGCGGGCTGTTATTACCGTCGAAGAGTGTGTAAACGTCGAAGGTCGTCGCACTCTGCGTAATTGCGGCGATGCCGAAGCCGTTAGGAGCTGCCGCACTCACGCTTGCTTTCAGCGTGGCCGCAAGTTCGAAGTTCACCCAGAACTGCTTGTCGCTGATATCGATTTCAGGCGTAAACACATCACTGGTTAGCAACGGCGAGTCGCCGGACCCGAGCACCTTCATCCCGGCGCTAATTCCCGGGCTGATCACGAGCGCACAGCCGTTGCCAAGGTCGATCTTAGGCGTGTCGAGATCCAGCTCAAAAGCGGCGCTCGTAAGCTTCACTTGATCGAGCCGTTGATCGAGAGCATGGATTGCATCCGATCCTTGCCCCAGCAACTTTCGTATCGGCGACTTACCAATCAAAGATGAATCGCTGACATCAATATCGGCTCCGCCCGTTACGTCTTGAATCGTAATCGTTGTCACCCTTAAAATGCCTCCCGCGCAGAATGGCCCCGCCGTTGGTATTCGGACGAGGGCTTCAGCACATTATCTATGAATCGTCGATGAATCGCGAGCAACTGGTAATGCACACGATTGCATTTCGAGCCCAAGTCCGTTTATACTCGTTTAGCTTTAGGGCAAGTCGAAGTCTGACGTGGGGATCGTCAGCGGGTTGGGACGACTCTCTTCGTCGGCTTTCGGAATTCAGTACGCGATGAGGGAGTTCTATGATCAAACGTCTCGGCGCTAAAGTCTGTATCTTTAGCGCAATCTTGAACCTTTCCATCCTGTTTGCCGGCCTCGCGTTTGCTCAATCGGACGTCGGCACGATTGTCGGATTTGTCAGAGATCCAAGCGGCGCTGTTGTTCCCGGTGCCAGCGTCGTCATCCGGAACGAAGGCACAGGCGAAGAGCACACGGTGGCCACCGATACCGCAGGCCATTACACGGTGCCGAATCTTCCGCCGGGCGAGTACACACTGAATGCCACGGCAAATGGCTTCAAGAAATTCTCAAGCATCCACAACAAGCTCGACGCCAGCTCTACTATGTCGCTCGACGCCGAACTCGCGGTAGGCGCAACCACCGAAACTGTCGAGGTTTCTGCAACTGCTTCTCCTCTTCAGACTGAATCGGGAGCGGTCCAACAGAACGTGACCAGCCAACAGATCCAGGCTCAAGAACTCAACGGCCGCAATCCCATCTACATGGCGTCACTGTTGCCTGGAATTCGCAGCGGGTCCACCCTGGGCGATTTCAATTTCAGCTTGACGAATGGCGGCTACAGCATCAATGGCGCGCGTTCGCAAGACACGCTGATCACCATGGATGGCGCGCCCGCCGTGCGCACTCGCGCCAATGGAACGGGAATCGCGGTTCCCAACGTCGACGCTACGCAGGAGATTCAGGTTCTGACTGCCGACTACGCGGCTGAATACGGCCGTGCGGCCGGCGGGCAGATCCGCATTGTAACCAAGAGCGGCACGACGGATTTCCACGGCGCACTGTTCGAATACTTTCGCAACTCGGCCATGAATGCCAACACCTGGCAGCGCAATTTGAGCGCGACGACGAATTTTGCTTCTCCGTTCCGCTACAACGACTTTGGTTTCGACATCGGCGGTCCGGTCGCGATTCCAGGCAAATTCACCAGATGGCGTGACAAGTTCTTCTTCTTTGTGGGCGAAGAATGGACTCGCTATCGGCCGACTGATACGCAGACGCAGGCGGTCCCCACCACGCTCATGCGGCAGGGGAATTTCAGTGAGCTGCTGGGTCCCAATCCTTGGTACAAAGGCACCAACCAGCTTTACTATCCCGGCACATGTCCAAAGTTGGGCGCTTCGAGCTGCGTTCCGATCTCGGGAAACATTATCCCCGCGACCTTCCTCAGTCCGAACGGTCTCGCGATCCTTGACGCTTATCCCGCGCCGACTCCGGGATTTCTGCAGGGGACACAGAACTGGATCGCTCAAGCGGCGCATCCCATCAATCAGCGGAAGGGAACGATTAACGGCGACATTCTTCCCAGCGAAAATCACCACATCGAGTGGCGTCGGACCGATTTCTCATATCTCGAGTATCAACCGTTCGATCAGGGCTCCGGCCTGACGCCGAAGTACTTCAATCGTCCCAATCAGACCAACACACTCGCGTGGACGTGGACCATCAGTCCCACAATGGTGAACGAAGCCAGAGCCACTGTAAGTCTCGACGATGTTTACATTCCCGTTAATCTGGCAGCGCCGGGCTTCCACCGCGAGACATTAGGCATCGACTATCCGTTCCTGTTCGGAGGCAAGGACGTGGACGGGAAAATCCCGACCGTCAACGTGCCTAACTTCTATGGACTTGCCGGCGGTCCGTATCCGTCGCACTCGACGGGACCCATTTACACGGCATCGGATAGTCTGACCAAAGTATCGGGCAATCACACCTTCAAATTCGGATTCTACTTTGAGTATTCGGGTGAGAACGATGAGGATCAGATCAACGTCGCAACGGTACCGGGAGGGAGCAACAATCAGAACGGCACGTTCACGTTTACCGACACCGGAACGGGAGCTACTTCCGGCGTTGGTCTTGCGAATCTTGCGCTCGGCTACGCCGACAGTTACACCGAAATCGGACCGCGCGCATACACGCTTTGGCGCGGACAAATGTATGAGGCTTTCGCACAGGATTCCTGGAAGGTGAACTCGAAGCTTCACATCGACTATGGGGTGCGAGAAACGACCACCGTGCCTTACTATCCGCTCTGGGGCAACGCCGACTATTTCGATGGCAATCTGTACAACGCTGCGCAAGCTGTGCAGGTGAACCCAAAGACCGGCAACGTCATCCTTGGCACAGGGAATCCGTACGACGGTGTGGTCATTCCAGGCTTCAGCAAGTTCCCGAATTCGGCGAACGGGCGTGTGCTGGCAGCTAGTTCAAACGTCTGTGATGGAGCAAGCTGCAGCGGGCTATTCAATCCGAGCTTATCCAAATATTACGTACACGTCACGAATCAATTTCAGCCGCGCCTGGGCATTGCCTATCAGTTCAATCAGAAGACCGTGCTACGCGCCGGCGGCGGCCGCTTCCTGACTCACATGGGTCTGCTCGATAACGTGTTTCCGGGCGGCAACTCTCCATTTCAGCCCTTCGTTACGGTCAACAACGTCAGGGTGGACAACCCCGGTGCGTCGCTTACCACAGGAACGGCCGCCGCTCTCACCATGACCACGCTCAATCCAAACCTCAAACCGCCCGAGTCCTGGAACTGGAACTTTACTTTCGAACGCGAGATCCCGTTCAACGTGGTGATCTCGGCCGCATATGTAGGTCGCCGCGGCTTGCATGCCTGGGACGTTTATGACATCAACGAGCCCACAATTGGAGCGTTACAGGCGAACCCGGGCGTCTCCGTGAACTATCTGCGGCCGTACAAAGGATTCGCTGAAATCCAGGAAGAGGAAGCAGGAGTTAATTCCACTTATAACTCTTTCCAACTCTCCGCTAATCGCCGCTTTGTAAATGGCTTCAGCTTCGGGCTGTCTTACACGCTTTCCAAGAGTATGGATAACAGTTCGAATTACCGTGATATCGTCCCTTACACT
Source organism: uncultured Acidobacteriaceae bacterium (assembly GCA_963842195.1). Classification (GTDB taxonomy): domain Bacteria; phylum Acidobacteriota; class Terriglobia; order Bryobacterales; family Bryobacteraceae; genus Bog-105. The sequence goes on along the minus strand of CAWJFN010000005.1, from coordinate 369,191 downwards.
TACGATACAAGTAACTTATGGGGACCATCTGAGTACGACACGCGTCACGCCGTGATCATCACTTACACCTATGACCTGCCATTCTTCAAGGCGCAGAATACACTTCCCGGCAAGATTCTGGGCGGTTGGGAGATCACAGGAGTCGCACAGTTCCAGACCGGCACGCCGTGCGGTATCGGCACCAATAACGATTATGCCGGCACGGGCGAGTTCGGCAGTTTCGGCTGCGGTAGCGAGGGGCAATTCTGGGTTCTCAACGGTACCCCGACCGTGACTGGTGGGTTTGCCGGCCCGAGCGGGAATGCGAACTCGCCCAAATACTTCACGGCCAACGTAACCCAACCGGCGGCGGGCACACTTAACCTGCAGCACGGAGTGCGCGATTCTGTTTACGGCCCGGGATTCCAGGACTGGAACATCGGCTTGTTTAAGAAGTTCGCCATTAACGAAAGCACGGGCTTCGAATTTCGCGCCGAGGCGTTCGATTTCATCAATCATCCCAACTGGAGCGGTCCTAACTACACCCCGACTTCATCGCAGTTCGGCGAAGTTACCAGTAAGAGCAGCCTGGCACGCAATCTGCAGCTTTCCTTGCGCTTCAATTTCTGAAGTCAGGGATCTGATGTGGCTCTCCCGGGTGGGCACCCCTTGTCTGCCCGGGAGCTTCTTTTTCTCTCTGCCAGCGGTTCAATGACAACACTCACCAGGAAACGTCCGTTGTCCGTCACCATCATCGGCTGCCTGTTCGTAGCCGTAGGCGTGATCGCGCTTGCTCTCGACGTGACCGGCTCCGACGTGCGGCATCCGTTCGAATCGGACGTCGCGTGGGCTGCGGCGACACATGTGTTGGCGATCCTTATCGGAGTTTTTATGCTGCGTGGCAGCAACTGGGCACGATGGCTGGCGCTGCTTTGGATGGGAGGCCACGTCATCCTGAGTGCCTTCCACCAGTTGCAGGAGCTTGTCATACATGCTGTGCTGTTCGCGCTGCTTGTGTATTTGCTTCTTCGTCCTGCGGCCAGGGAATACTTCCAGGGCGCGGTTCGAAAGTGAGATTTGCCCCACTGAGTGACGCTGAACTCGCGTATCATTGAGGGAGGCAGGACGTTCGCTTCCGCGAATGTCGTCATCCGGCCCTCCCCCGGTTTACCTTACCCGCTTGGAAACAGGGCGATTGAGGAAACCAAATTGAGCAACAAGCGGATTTTGATCGTGGAAGACGAGCGTGTTGTGGCCGAGCAGCTGCAGCAAAGCCTGGCGTCTCACGGTTATGAAATCGTAGGCATCGTCTCCACGGGCGAGGAGGCAATAGATCAAGGGAAGCAGATCCTTCCCGACCTGGTGGTCATGGATATCATGCTTCCCGGCGGCATCGACGGCATCTCAGCGGCTCAGCAACTGCAGTCGCTTGGCGTTCCCGTCGTTTATTTGACCGCTTACTCGGATCGCCATCTCCTTGACCGCGCGCAGCACACCGAGCCCGTAGCGTATGTAACCAAGCCGGCGAAGACCGGCGAACTCGCGGCCGTGATTAAACTGGCGCTCTTTAAGCGAGAACAGGAGCAAAAGCGGGATCGAGATGTGCAAAACGTCGCGGCCGCAAGCCGCGAAGCTGACGAGCAGTTCCGGCTGATGGTGGCGGGGGTTACGGACGTGGCGATCTTCACCTTGGATGTTTCTGGCCGAGTGAATAGCTGGAACCGGGGCGCGGAACGAATTAACGGATACCGTAGCGATCAGGTAATGGGCCAGCCGCACGCAATTCTGTTTACTATCGACGATCGCGAACAGGGTGTTCCCCAAGTAGAACTGGACCTTGCCGAACGGAACGGGTCAGCCGATAACACACGCTGGCTAGTTCGTGAAAGCGGCGAGCGGTATTGGGCCGAGGGCGTTCTTACGGCCATCCGCGACGACGCCGGCACGCTCACGGGTTTTACCAAGATCACTCGCGACGGGACCCGGCACAAGCACACGCAGGAAGCACTGGAAAAGGCCGAGGAGAAACTTCGTGTTGCATTGCATGCCGCGCGCATGGGCACTTGGGATTGGGAAATAAAGATTAACAAAGATACTCTCGACGATAACCTGCGGGCTTTGTTCGGGCTTCGTCCGGATCATGAGATCAACACGATTGAAGACTTTTATGCCCTGGTTCATCCGAACGATCTGCCCGAGGTTGTAGCAGCCTTTGATCGGACCCGTAGTGAAGGGGTACATCTGAATACGGAATTCCGGGTCCACCGTCCTGATGGTAGCCAGCGCTGGCTGCTGGATCAGGGCGCTGTGTTGCTTGACGAGCACGGGAACCCGGAGCGATTGACGGGGGCCTGCGTAGATATCACCGAGCGCAAAGAAGCAGAAGCGGCCCTGCGTGAAAGTGAGGAGCGCTTCCGGCTTCTGATAAACGGCGTCAGTGATTATGCGCTGTGCCAGTTGGACCAAAATGGCCGAATCGTCTCGTGGAACTCCGGAGCCGAACGTGTGCTTGGTTATACCGAAGCCGAAATTATAGGGCAGCCGTACACGTTGCTCTTCACGCCGGAAGACGTGGCCAGCGGAGAATCGCAGCGGGAGATCAGCGACGCGGTGCGACAAGGCCGGTCAATGGACGAGCGCTGGCACGTTCGAAAAGACGGTACCCGCTTCTGGTGCAGCGGCGTTCTCACGCGCATTGACGACCCGCAGAGGACGCTGCACGGTTTTGTTAAGGTCATGCGCGACGAGACGGAACGAAGGCAAGCGAGTGAGCAGCTATCAAATTCACTGCACGAAAAAGAAGCGCTACTCAAAGAAATTCACCACCGCGTCAAGAATAACCTTCAGGTGATCACGAGTTTGCTCACCCTGCAGTCTGACACCGTTCAGGACGCGGCCATCCGGGACATGTTCGAGGAAGCCGCTAACCGGGTGCGTACCATCGGCGACATACACGAGCTGCTGTATCGCTCGCCGGAGCTGGCACGGGTCGATTTCAATCTGTATCTCAATCGCTTGGCTCAAAACCTAATATCGTTTTACGACGTCAACAATAAGCGAATACGAGTGAATGTGAGTACAGAAGACTCGAAACTGGAACTCGCTAAGGCCATTCCCTGCGGTCTGATGGTGAACGAACTGCTCACCAACTGCCTCAAGCATGCATTCCCGGAGGAAAGGTCTGGAGAGATCCGGGTAACGATGCGGCCCGAGGGTGGACAGTACTTTTTGGAGGTATCCGATGACGGCGTGGGAATGCCCGACGGGTTAAACGCCGACAACGCCACTTCTCTGGGGCTGAAACTGGTAAGCGTACTTGCAAAGCAGTTGCAAGGAGACGTTCGCTTCGGCCGCGACCACGGAACGCGCGCCGTCATCTCGTTTCCGGGTTGAACACCACGGTACAGTCCACCATGAAGCCCCGTATTCTCATCGTTGAAGACGAGAGCATCGTACAGCTCGATCTGCAACAACGGCTGGAACGGATGGGCTACAGCGTTGTTGGCGTTGCCTCCAGGGGTGAAGAAGGGATCGCCAAGGCCGCCGAACTCAAACCGGACCTGGTGATTATGGATCTGCGTCTGGAAGGTCCGATGGATGGAGTCGAAGCCGCACGGAGAATCCAGTCTGAAGGCGGGACGCCCGTAATCTATCTCACCGCGCATGCTGCCATGCTCGGAAGTATAGAGCGCGAGGAGATGCGAGGGCCATGTCTGTCGAAGCCGTTCCGGGCCACGGAACTGAAATCCGCAATCGCGCAAACCCTCACTGAACGACGGTAAGAGGACGCGACGGACCGGTTAGGAAACAGGCACTACGCGTGTCAGGTTCGCTCACGCTCGCTGACTCTGAATCAATACTTGGATGGATATGTGCCGATTGCCGGTCGGCGCTCATGGCGCTGTTTCCATAGCCGATCTGGTTGTACCCATCTGCAGCCCATCTGCCAGACGTCTTGCCTGGTCGGGCGCAAACGGGATGATGCTGATGGCCGCGCGCTGCCAATCACTTTTGCTCCAGACGGATTTCATAAGTCCGCTGTCGTCATGCTCAGCAGATCGCAAGAGAACATGACCCAGCTCATGTGCAAGTGCGTAACCCAACACGCGATAGAACAGCGCGAGTGTGGTGCGGCTCACCTGTTCGATGCGGTCCGCGTACAGAGTCACCTGTGTACCTCGAAGGGCGCACGGCAGCGCATACCCAAGCGCCTGGGGTGCGAACCCGTTGGGGCCGTGTGAGAGGATCTGAACCCGAAGCACTGACGGCAGCGGAGTGCGGCATTGCCCATCATCCGGAGCCGCTCTGAAATCGTTCAACCGGCCCTGCGCATCCGATAGCGATCCCGTGGTCCATTGGGTGTCCACCCCGGCGACCGCGAAGATATAACTCGCAAGCTGCTCACCCTGCCGCAACGCCTTCGAACCAATATTGGCGAAATCGTAGGTCGAGACGGTAATTCGGTTTTCACATCGAATTGAGCCGTCCGGAGCGGCGGCAAGAGGGATCCAAGTCGGAGTCAGGATCAGCATCTCAGCGATCCGGAACATTGTTCGCTTCATGGCGCTTACCTCAGAAATCGGTAAGCCGAGTGTCCCGGCAGGAGTGAAGTACCTCCATGCCGCCGATGAATCAGCCTGGACGCGGACGAGCCGACGTTTTCACCCGACGGCACTCGGATTGCGTTTCACTGCAAGAAGGAGGGTGGCGGGATATACCTCATGCCAGTTTATCGGCGGAGAGCCATCCCGATTGACGCAGTCCGGACGAAGCCCGAGGTTTTCGCAGGACGGACATTGGCTCGCATACTGGTCGGGCGGAAGCAATGCAGTAGTCCCAACCGTCGCCGGATCGGGCGCTGTTTTCGTGGTCCCAGTCTTCGGGGGCGAGTCGAGACGTGTGGGAGCGGATCTACTTTCCGCGGGGAGCCCGGTCTGGAGTCCGGACGGCAAACATTTGATGGTCTACGTTTCGCCCAAGGACGGTTACGTCTGGGATGCCGCTGATTGGTGGTTGGTCGCTCTGAATGGAGCGCCATCGCAGCGGACGGGAAACTTCAGGGTGCTGAAGCACCAGGGTTTTTCGCTGGGCTTCGATCGGATTCCCCATCTCTCGCAATGGACGAATGACTTCATAACTTTTGCCGCGGGATTCGGCGATGCCGTGAATGCGTGGCGAGTTCCTGTTTCTAAAGACGGACGCATCAGCGGCGCCGCCGAACGCCTCACTTCCGGAACCACTCTTGAGATCTCGCCCACAATGAGCGCGAACGGCGACCTGGTCTTCGCCAGTCTGAACCGAACCGCTGGTGTGTGGAGCGCGGCGGCAGATCCGGATCGCGCCGAGATTAAGGGAGAGCTCAGAAAAATCACTGACGGCGCCACTGAATTTATGCCCTCCATTTCAGCCGACGGCAGAAAGCTCGCTTTCACCTCGGCTCACGCCAGAGCTCCTGCTGAAAGCGACGCGGTAGCATCGACGCGGCTTGCCGGCTCACACGAACCCCTTGCAGTTGCCCAGGAGGCGGTCCAACTACAGACTCGGATCAGGGATCTTTCCACGGGCAAAGAGACAGCGGTCGTGAGCGCCGCCGTGCCTCAATGGCATCCACAAATCTCTCGTGATGGCAAGATGGTTTCGTACACGTCGAGCAAACCGGGTGAAGTTTATGCAGTTCCAGCAAGCGGCGGATCTCCGCGGAAGATTGCGGGAGGCCTGAACGCCTTCACCTGGGATTGGTCACTGGACAATCAGCGCCTGCTGTTGAATAAGATCGATCAGAGGAACGTTTTCATCGCGGATCTCAACTCGGGAACCGAGAAGCCGCTGTTGAGCCGAGCCGGTTTCGAACTGTTCCAGGCTAAGTTTTCACCGGATGACAGGGCAATCGCCGTGGTGGGCTGTCGTAGCGCTGACTTTGGCGGTTCGCAGTGCCAGATTTTTGTTGTGCCCCTTGAGAGCGGGGTACCGGCCGGACCAAATGGTTGGATCGCGATTGATCATCCTAGCGGTTGGGACGACAAGCCACGATGGTCTCCCAATGGAAACTTGATCTACTTTATCTCCGATCGCGATGGCTACCTTTGCCTGTGGGCCCAGCGCCTCGAGAGTCGCACAAAGAAGCTGGTTGGCGCTCCGATACCCGTGTACCACTTTCACAACACCCGGCTGGGCATGGTGAATCTGGACACGGGCATACTTGAGATCGCGGTCGCGAAGGACAAAATCATCGTGGGCCTTGGCGAGTTGACCGGAAACATCTGGAGTTGGAAGCGGAACTAGTGGCCTGTTGCAGGGAGAATTTATACAGCCGTGTGGCGCAGGCCATCGTTTTTTGTGGCCTGCGGAAGTTTGGTCATGGTAACGAACTCATTGCGACAAGCCACTGGGCTGTCCCGGTGATATCGTTACTGCTCCGGTCGCTTCGCTCGGCTCTGATCGCAAAATCTGAGGTACGAGCGCAGCGATTCGAGGTCAGCGTGGTGTTTGAAATCACCGGCAGCTTGGGCTGATTGGGAATCGGCACGCAGGATTTCATCCCGCCTCACAAGCTATATAATGGCTGGTTGCCAGATTCGGCCGGCAATTCGCTTGGCGAGCTTACGTTCCTTGCGAACGAGGAGGCGGGAAAATTCTTCGGCGCAATCGTTTCCTCTTTTCAGGAGCCAATTCTAATTCTTGAGCGCGATCTCACCGTGCAGACGGCCAATCCGGCCTTCTACAAACATTTTCAAGTCGATGCCCAACATACCATCCAGCGGAAACTCTACCAGTTAGGAAACGGCCAGTGGGATATTCCGGAGCTTCGAGACCTGTTCCAGGACGTACTGAAGAACGATTCTGTGGTCAGGGAGTACCGGGTCGATCACGACTTTGAACAGCTTGGCCGGCGCGTGATGGTGGTGAACGCGAACCGGCTGCGTCGCCACAACGGCGAGGTTGTGATAGTACTCGAAATTCACGACAACACCGAAATCGAGTTCGCGAGGGAATACTCGGAGAAAACTGTCGACGCACTTCGTGATCCGTTCCTGATTCTCGATTGGGACCTGCGCGTGAAGAAGGCGAATCGGCCGTTCTACCGGAAATTTCGCGTCAGCCCCAGCCAAACCGAGGGATGTCTGATCTACGAATTGGGTAACGGTCAGTGGAACATACCTCGATTGCGTGAGCTACTCGAAGAGATTCTGCCGCAAGACTCGACCTTTGACGACTTCGAAGTCGAGCATGAATTTGACGGTATCGGACATTGCGTCATGCTGCTCAACGCGCGCCGTATCAATCACCTGAAATTAATCCTGGTGGTGATTGAGGACGTAACCGAGAAAAAACGTAGCGATGTGCAGCAGACGCTTTTGCTCGGTGAATTGCGGCACCGGGTGAAGAACCTGTTAATGACGGTCCGGGCCCTTTCGCAGTTGACGCTGCAGGGTGCTTCGTCATTGGAGAACTTCGCCGAGTCTTTTGACGGCCGCTTGGAGGCGATGGCTCGGACCCAGGATCTGCTGGTGCAAGGCCCCGACGATACTGCCCGGCTACGGGAAATCATTCGGCTGGAGTTGTGCGCCATTGGCGCCAGGGAAACCTCGACGTTTAACCTTCAAGGTCCTGAAATGGAATTGTCAGCCCGCGCCGCGCATGCGCTCGCTATGACCATCCACGAGCTTGCTACCAATGCCGCGAAATACGGCGCACTATCGCTGGACGCGGTGGACGGCCGCGTTGATATGGAGTGGAACATAAGTCCAGCGGCAAACGGCAAAACCCGGCTGCATTTCACCTGGAGGGAACACGGAATTGCCATGCCCTCTCACCGCGGCAAAAGCGGCTTCGGGACGCAGATCATCCAGCAAAGTGTGCCATACCTGTTCGGAGGGTCGTCAACCCTCACCTTTCATGCCGACGGCGTCAAATGCATTATCGACGTGGAGATTCCTTCGGCAGAGCTGGCAAGCGGGAGAACTAAAACAGAATGACATCGCGCGCGCCGCTGGAAGGATTGAAGATCCTGATTGTCGAAGACGAATTTCTGGTAGCCATGGATCTAACACGCATGATACGCAGATTGGGAGCAGAAGTGCTGGGGCCGGTCAGCACCCCGAGCGCGGCGACGGAACTGTTGCAGACATCCAAATTGGACGGCGCCGTGATGGATATAAAGCTCGGCGATGAGAGCAGCGCACCAATTGCAGAACAACTGCGGGCTCGCGGCGTTCCGGTTGTGTTGACAACCGGGTATGCGAATGACATGTTGCCGGAGAGTGTTGCAGGCATGCCGATGATATCCAAACCATACAACGCAGCCGATTTTCGGGAAGTCGTTACCAAGCATTTCAGTCATCAGTAACCAATGACGATGACCGAGGAACGCGACGAGCAGCGCTCGTTGGAGTGGAAACGCTTACTATCTGAGCTTCACCACCGCTTGAACAACGACCTGCAGATGATCACCAGCGTGATCAGTATTCAGGTTAGCCGGATCACCGATCGGCAAATCGCCGCTGCGCTTCGGGCCGCTCAGAATCGTGTGCGGGCCATTGTCGGCGCGCTTGGGCGGCACACGACTCCCGATTTGGCCACGGTCCATTTCGGCAATTACCTCGACGACTTGGTCCGGGAACTGGCATCGGAATTCAGCATTTCCGACCGCGTCGAGATCGAGGTAATGACCGCCGACATGGCTCTCGACGTGGATCGGGCGATCAGCCTGGCTCTGATTGCGAACGAGCTCACAGCGAACGCTTTGGAGCATGCCTTTCCGGCTGATGCTCGCGGGAAGATGTGTGTCACGCTGAGCTATGCAAAGGCCGCGCTGGACGGAGCGCCCGGTGCTTCATGCGGCGAATTGACTGTCAGCGATGACGGGCGAGCCCTGCCGGCGAATTGGAATTACCAAACGGCGCAATCGACAGGTTTCCATCTCGTGAGGGCGCTCACTGCGCAGCTCCGGGCGCAGATCAGCGTCGAGGAGCGCCCGCGCGGCAAGACGTTCCGAATCGTGTTTCCCCTTGGGGGCGGCGAAGCCCCGGACTAGCTAGTGGACTGTCCCGGTCATATCGTTACTGCTCCGGTCCCTGATAGCGGAATCGGAGCCATGAGCGCAGCGATTGGAGGTCAGCGTTGGTGTCGAAATCACCGGGACAGCCCACTAGCGCTACCGGTAGCCCGCTGCCTGCAGTTCGAACAATTCGGCGTACAGACCGCCGAGCGCAACAAGTTGCGCGTGTGATCCTTGCTCGATGATGCGGCCATTTTCGAGGACGAGGATCCGATCAGCCATGCGGACCGTGGAGAAGCGGTGAGAAATCAGGACCGCCATCTTTCCGGCGGTCAACTCCACGAAGCGCTGATAAACCTCAAACTCGGCTTTGGCATCGAGGCTTGCGGTGGGCTCGTCCAGAATCAGGATCTGAGCATCGCGCATATATGCGCGGGCGAGTGCGATTTTTTGCCATTGACCGGTTGACAAGTCGACGCCACCTTCGAAGCGCCTCCCCAGCATCTGACGGTACTGGTTCGGAAGTTTGTTGACGACAGCGGCCGCCAGGCTCTTCTCGGCCGACGCGGAGATGCGGGATTCGTCACCTATATTGCCAATACGGCCGACGCCGATGTTCTCCGCAGCCAACATGTCGTATCGCATGTAGTCCTGGAAAATGACGCCCACCTCATGACGCAGGTCGTCAACGTTGTACTCCCGAAGATCCACTCCGTCGAGCAGAATCCGCCCCTCGCTCGGATCATAGAGGCGGGCAAGCAGTTTTACTAGGGTGGTCTTGCCGGCGCCGTTCTCGCCTACAAGTGCGATTCGCTCCTCGGGATAGAAGCGGAAACTGACGCCGCTAAGCACGTACCGTTCCGCACCTGGATACGCAAAAGAGACGTTTTCAAATTCGAAGCCATCGCGAATCCGGCGCGGCGCCGGGACCGGGTTGGGAGGCGAAACGATGCTTGGGTTCGTTTCGAAAAAGTCAAACAAGTCCTTGATAAATAAGGCCTGCTCGGAGACCCCGACCAGACTTGAAACCAAGCTTTCCATGATGTTCCGAGAGCGCGAGAACGCCCCAACCATTAAGGTCAGGTCGCCGATAGTGAGTGCGCCGGCGAGCGCCCGCAGAATGATGAGGGCATAGGCAACATAGTAAGCGCCGGTCGGCAGGAGATTGATCAGAGTGCCGTGGATTGCCCGGCGGATCGCCAATTTGCGGTTCTCGCCGTAAAAACGGTCGAATAAGCGCCTGGACCGCTGGATCAAATATCCGCCCAGGCCGAAGATCTTGACCTCCTTAGCGCTCTCGTTGCTCGCGCCGAGGTACCTGAGGTAGTCCAGTTCACGCCTTTCGGGGGTATAGCGAAACAGCATGGAATAATTCAGCATCGCGAAGCGAGTTTCGCCCAAAAAGACCGGAATGGTCGCGATGAGCAGCAGAACCAGCAGCCAGGGATAGAAAAAGATCACTGCGGAGAGGAGGGACAGTAACGTGAGCATCTGCTGCGCCATTCCGGCCAAGCTGGCAAGCATGCCCAGACGGGCCGTAGTCTGGCGGCGTGCGCGCTCCATTTTGTCGTAAAAAACCGGATCCTCGAAGGAAACCAGGTCCAGGCTGTCGGCGTGCTCCATGAGCCGGATGCTGACGAAATTTGTGAACCGGTCTCCCAGGAGGCTGTCGACCAGCGATATGAAACGTCCCAGCGTGTCGGAACCCACGGCTAACAAGAGCTCCAAAATCAGCAGTTTCCAAATGGCCGAACGGTCGATTGCCTGATGGCGCAGCGCGCGTACTACCAGGTCGATTATGAGCTTAGACACCCAGAGCGTCGCCAGCGGGAAAAGGGCCGAAAGCACACGCAGCAGGCACGTACTGATACAAAGAGACGGGCTCGTCTCCCAGACCATTCGCAGGAGCGGTGGTACGTTTCTCAGTGCTCGGAAGCGCTCGCGCCAACTTTCAGGGGCTTGGCCCGAAGGAGCATGAGGATTACTGGGCCTAGGCCGAGTTGCCATTACCAGCTTGGATGCCGCGCCAAAAGAAAATGCTCATTCTGCATCGAATGAGCATTTCCCTCCTGTTTCCAGGCCCCGGACGCTACCGGGGTTACGTTTGATGGGAGAATCAGATCCGACGGCATCGCAACCGCCAAAACCTGTTTGTGATTGGAGTGTAGGGCCAGCAGGGGGTGAAGTCAAGCGCATTTTTCCCGAGTTTCGGGACTGTCCGTAAGTGCCGAGCTACAAACCATTTACGCGCAAGTATGTTTTTCCGCAGTCAGCAGAAGTTAAGCTATCATGCTGTGGGAAAGATCGACTCGAAATAGATTAAGTACTGCTAAGTGAGCAGCTTACAGGCAACCGCGGATGACCCTAATCGCCCGTCAAGTGTAGCGTTGTCAGGGCTTCTTCGGATTCAAGCTGGCCGTAGCGGCGCCGATACAAACGCATTCCTGCATACATGACCCCGGCGAGTAGTCCTATGCAGCAAAGCGCCGTGCTGAGGTAAATGATGTTCAGCAAAAGCCGGTAAAGCGGCTTAATCGGACTCGGTCCCGGCACGTCATTCCAGGTGATTTTGGCTTCGTATTCAACCCGGCTCAGAAGTGTGTCCGCCTGTTTTGTCGTTGCATCGCCATACACGACGGCGATTAACACACCGGATCGCTTTACCTGCACATTTGGGATCAGTTTGAAGTCGATGGAATGCAGCCGCGCCATCTCCGGAGTTGGATAGTAAAACAGTGCAAGACGAACGGACTTGGGATCGTTGCCGAGCCGGTATTCTGCTGTTTGCGCTTCCGTGCCCTGTTCAAAGCCGGTATTGGCAGAAGATAATTCGGGCGCGAACGCTTTCAGAGATTCTTTGCCAAGCACGTAGCGAGCGGAATTGGGTACCAGCCCGCTTCTCGGAATGTAAGTCAGAATTGCGGGAAGCGATGTGTCGGTTCTGTTTGAAAGACTTCGGAGCACATCATCGACATCTGCTTTCTGAGGAGAGGCGCTGTCGAATATCAGCAGATAGTTGTCCGCGAATATGATGGTTCGGTTTTCATCCGCAGTGCAATAGGGAGCGAGATCACAAGGCTTTCCGCGCGCTGAGCGCTGCCATTCCCATGCGGCAAGCGCGCCCGTCAGATCCTTGAAGCGGTATGCAGTGTAGTCGAGTTTGTTCTGTTTCGCTGTTTGGGTGTGAATCAGTCCGTACTCTTTCCACAGCGCCTGATCATCGGCAATCAGCGCGGTGCAACCGAAAAAAAGAATCAGCCCTAGGCCGCAGCTCCGTGACATTTCTTGTATTTCTTTCCGCTCCCACAGGGGCACAGATCGTTACGGCCCACCTTCGGCGCCGCCTTTGCCTGGTTGGCTTGATTACCCGTGCCGTTACCGCTGAACTGCAACTCGGCGAGCTCTTTGTCTTTCTTCCTTTGTATGTTTCTCGTGAGGTCCAGCACCGACTGCTGCGCTTCCCGGCGCTGCGCCTCGATCTCGGCTTGAGATGGACCGGCTTCGATCTGTGGCGCTTCTTCTTCCTCTTCCTCCGGCGGCTCGGGATACGGAAGCGGCACGTTGCCTACTTCGATGCGCATGAAGTAGAGATATTTGATGGTCTCATCCTCGATGCGGTCCATCATGTCCTGGAACATCTTGAAGGATTCCTTCTTGTACTCAATCAGGGGATCCTTTTGTCCATAACCGCGCAGACCGATGCCCTCGCGCAGGTGATCCATCGACAGCAAGTGGTCTTTCCATTGGTTGTCGACCACGTTGAGCATGATGATGCGCTCGGCTTGCCGCAGATTGTCAGGCCCAATCATCCGCTCCTTTTCTTCGTAGCGCGCGATGAGTGTATCGTAAATGCTGGTTTCGACGCTGCGCCGGTCCACGTTAGCGAACTGATCGGTTTCGATCTTGACGCCAAACTGGTTCAACACTGCGGTTTGCAGGCCGGGAAAATCGTATTCGTGATAGCGCGCGCCTTCCGGTATGAACTGGTCGACAAAGCTGGCGACAATGCCGCTGATGATTTCGTAGATGCGCTCGCGCTGGGTGGCTCCTTCGAGCAAACCGCGCCGCATGCCGTAGACGGCCTGGCGCTGCTTGTTCATAACATCGTCGTATTCGAGGACGTGTTTGCGCGATGCAAAGTGCTGCGCCTCGACAGCTTTTTGCGCCGCGGCAATGCGCTTCGTGATCAGCCGCGACTCGATGGGCACATCCTCTTCCATGCCGAGACGCAGCATTAGATTTTGCATGCGCTCGCCGCCGAAGATACGCAGCAGATCGTCTTGCAATGAGAGAAAGAAGCGCGAGTTTCCCGGATCGCCCTGACGCCCGGCGCGTCCGCGCAGCTGGTTGTCAATTCGGCGCGCCTCGTGGCGTTCGGTTCCGACAATGAAGAGGCCGCCCGCAGTGAGCACATCTTTACGTTCTGCTTCTATTTGGGCTTTGATCTGTTCTCGCAGATCCTCCAACTCGCCGGGAGCCATCAGCTCGGGAGATTTGCCGAGCTTCTGTAAGCGATCTTCGAGCAGCACGTCGGGATTTCCGCCCAGCACGATGTCTGTTCCGCGGCCGGCCATGTTGGTGGAAACAGTGACAGCACCTTTACGGCCCGCCTGCGCGACGATATGCGCTTCGCGCTCGTGATTCTTGGCGTTCAGCACCTCGTGCCTCACGCCCATCTTCTTTAAGATGCCGCTGAGACGCTCCGATTTCTCGACCGAGATGGTGCCGACGAGTACCGGCTGGCCTTTCTCGTTCAACTCCTTGATCTGCTTGGCGGCGTTGCGGAACTTTTCTTCTTCGGTGCGGTAGACGATGTCCGAGTGGTCGGTACGGATCATCGGCTGGTTCGTCGGAATGACGGTGACGTCGAGATTGTAGATTTTGCCGAACTCCGCCGCTTCCGTATCGGCCGTACCCGTCATTCCGGCCAACTTCTTATACATGCGGAAGAAGTTCTGGAAGGTGATGCTGGCGAGCGTTTGAGTTTCGCGCTCAATCTTGACGTTCTCTTTGGCCTCTACGGCTTGATGCAGGCCATCGCTCCAGCGGCGGCCCGGCATCAGACGCCCGGTAAACTCGTCGACGATGACCACCTGCCCTTCCTGAACCACATAGTCGCGATCGCGCTGATACAGGATGTGCGCGCGTAGCGCTTGTTGCACATGATGGTTCAGCTCAATGTTTGCAGGGTCGTAAAGGTTGCCACTATTGAGCAGCTTCTCTACTTTCAGCACGCCCTCTTCCGTGAGGGCAGCGGTCCGGTGCTTCTCGTCGACTGTGAAGTCGCCGGTAGTGTAGGACTGGCCCGGCTCCTTGCCCTCGATAACTTCGCCGCGCTCGAGGTGCGGAATGATGTGGTTTACGCGGTAGTATTTGTCCGTGGACTCTTCGCTCGGGCCCGCGATGATGAGGGGAGTTCGAGCCTCATCAATAAGGATAGAGTCGACTTCGTCGACAATGGCGAAGTTGTAGTCGCGCTGAACACAATCTTCCAGACGGAATTTCATGTTGTCGCGAAGGTAGTCGAACCCGAATTCGTTGTTGGTTCCGTAGGTGATATCTGAGCCGTACGCCGCGCGGCGCTCCTGGTCATCCAGATCGTGGACGATCGTGCCTACGTTCAATCCTAGAAAGCGATGGATGCGGCCCATCCACTCGGAGTCGCGGCGCGCCAGGTAATCGTTGACAGTGACGACGTGGACACCCTTACCGGCCAGCCCGTTGAGGTAGCAGGGAAGAGTCGCAACCAGCGTCTTACCTTCACCGGTTTTCATTTCGGCGATCTTGCCGCGATGCAGAACCACTCCGCCGATAAGCTGCACATCGAAGTGGCGCATATTCAGGACGCGGCGTCCAGCTTCACGGCAAACTGCGAACGCTTCGATCAGAAGATCGTCGAGACTGGCGCCATTGGCAAGGCGTTGTTTGAATTCCTGTGTTTTTGCCGCCAGATCAGCGTCGGACAATTGCTTCAACTGAGGTTCTAAATCCCCAATTGCTGCAACCATGGGGCGAATCGCCTTGATCTCCCGGTCGTGTTTGGTGCCAAAAACCTTGGCGAGCGCGCCTTCGAGCATACTTGTAGCTATATTTCAGTGTAACTGGCGAACTGCCGTTCGGTGCAGGTTCCGCAGAATAGAATGTGAGTGTGCAGAATATACGGGAGTTCGATCGCATTACTGTTGAACCCGGAAAGTGTGGTGGCAAGCCATGCATTCGTGGCATGCGCATAACGGTGCGCCGCGTCCTTGAACTGCTGGCCGCCTATCCTGATCGCGCCACCCTGTTTAGAGAATATCCGTTTCTGGAAGAGGAAGACCTGCAACAGGCTTTGCGGTATGCCTCGATCGCAGTTGACGACCAGTTCATCGATTTGAATCAAGTCGCGTGAGGGGCGTTCTGCTCGGATTCACAACACCGTGCGCTCGCTTCCGCTCGAATCTGGTTTTACCGATTACGTCTGGAGTATTCAAGAACTGTTGAGCTGAGATGGTCGATTTGCGAGAATGTTTTTGCAGCGTGACCCCTAACGGCCAGACGCAAGAAGTTCTTCTTCGATATCACAAGCTACCGGGATGTGACGCCGTACACTTAAAACCGTCTCGGCTTCACTCGCCTTCATAGCCAAAGCGTAACCGTCGAAGTAGCTGGTCGGTTCACTATCAGGTGAAAGTCTACGTTTACATTCCGCGTAGAGCCGAAGAGGTCCCAATAGCAGCAACGGTATAGCCGAGGTCCGAATCAAGTGTCCCAACACAAGAAGTCCCAAGGTTATCCGGTACCGCTGTACGGCTTCCCTCGTTTCGAGATCTAGTGACTGTAGGCTCCGATGCCACTTCTCAGTCGCCGCTTGAGCGTCGGTGCGATTATATTTAGTCAACAGCCACAATACCTGCCAAAATGTGAATCGATGAGCGTACCTGATCAGCCCATTCATACTGCTGCGCAGACTTCCATAAGCTGGATCATGGAACGCAATCCGGCCGGACAAAGCGAAATCAAACAGTTCGTTCCGAATGGCAAAAAGACGGTTTCTAAACAAATCCGTCTCATAATCCCGGCGTAACCACAGCCAGTACAGGAGAAGACAAAAAATGGCCACGCATGATTCCACGGCACGCGTGACATAGTCAACAGTTACCATTGATCCTCCTTTGGTGTCGTTCCTCGAGGTGTTAAATGGCTAGACGATCTACGTGGATCGATTCGCTCCTCCAGATCCTGGATGCGTTTACTTAACCGTTGAATATTGATTCTTCGAAGATGACGTTGGCGCAGTCCCCATACACCGATAGAAATTGTTAACACCCAACTCAAAGAAACACTCAGCGTTACCTTCGCGAGTACTCTAATGGCCATATCGGCCAGCGATGCCTTTCCTGCATAGGCCTTAACCGCATCTGTGATGAAGTAGACGCATACAATTATCGTGGCGCAGATACAGAATATCCTGAAAAGTCCTGGTACTGCTTTTACAAGAGCCAGGCCGATGCTTTCTCCTCTGTGGCGTTCTGTCGAATCACCCATCCTTTTATTTCAGTTGTCCGTACGCTGTTTGGGTTCTAAACAACCCTGAAGCATATCACCCACTCACGTGAGCGATACCTGACAAATTCACACGGACGACAGTGGTGAAGTCTACGCGCCTGAGATTTTCAATATGCGGTAGGTGCAGACAAGAATTACCATACCGTCCGAATTTGCATGGACGCGTCTTAGCAAATTGTCTTATCCCCAGAGCAGGCAGGATCAACACCAGTATAGATGATCGTTCCGAATTCGGTACAAGAGATGCTCTGAGAAGCACCTTGATTGCCCCCGGACCCATCCATGCGATCTTAGACACCGCCCTCGACTGCGATACTGTAATCCAAGAATGACATTGCCACACAGGAGCACATTGCTCGCGCTTATGATCTCGCTCGCCACCGTGTTGCCCGCCCGGGCCGCTTCTGCCGATCGGGTAAAGACCGCGAACGGAATTGTCAAAGGAGCTATCAACAAGAGCACCGGGGTTCGCGCATTCAAAGCCATTCCGTTCGCGCAGCCGCCGGTCGGCGACCTGCGCTGGAAAGCGCCGCAGCCGGTGAAGGATTGGACGGGTGTGCGTCCGGCGATGCAGTTCGGGGCGCGTTGCGAACAACTCGCCGTTTTCGGCGACATGAATTTCCGCTCGAATGGCATGAGTGAGGATTGCCTGTATCTGAATGTCTGGACGCCGGCGAAATCGGAGGCTGAACGGCTGCCCGTCCTCGTGTACTTTTTCGGAGGCGGCTTTGTGGCAGGGGATGGATCGGAGCCAAGATATGACGGCGAGAGCATCGCGCAAAAGGGAATCGTAGCTCTTACGGTGAACTATCGCTTGGGTCTGTTCGGATTCTTCGCACATCCGGAGCTGAGCAAAGAGGCACCGTATCACGCGTCGGGAAACTATGCTCTTCTCGATCAAAACGCTGCACTGAAATGGGTGCAAGACAACATCGCCGCGTTCGGAGGCGATCCGAAACGAGTGACCATCGCAGGAGAATCCGCGGGCTCCCTCTCAGTGAGCGTGCAGATGGCGTCGCCGCTCTCGAAAGACTTGATCGCAGGCGCCATCGGCGAGAGTGGCGCTGCGATCGGACCCACGCTGCCCGCGGTGGCGCTTCCCGAGGCGGAACAAATCGGCGTGAAGTTTGCCGCGGCCGTCGGCGCGAACTCACTCGCGGCACTGCGCGGAATGTCGGCCGATCAGCTGCTTGCGACAAAAACCGAAGTGGGACGATTCCCAATCGTTGTTGACGGATATCTCCTGCCTAAGCCTGCGGCTGACCTGTTCGCCGCGGGCGAGCAAGCGCATGTTCCGCTGCTGGTGGGATGGAATTCGGAAGAGATGAATTGGCGTGCGTTGCTTCACAACCAGCCGCCGACGCCTGAGAATTACGCAGACGCCATTCGGAAACTGTATGGAGACAAGACCGACGAAGTTCTCAAGTTGTATCCGGGACAGACCGACGAACAGGTGATCGAGTCGGCTACCGCTCTGGCCAGTGCGCGTTTCATTGGGTTCAGTACGTGGAAGTGGTCGGATCTTTGCGAGAAGACCGGCGGCAAACCCGTTTACCGCTACTTCTACGCACATCCGCGTCCGCCTATGCGGCCCGAGATGGGGAACGCTGCGCCGGGGCTGGCAGGTGGCGTGGTGAAGGGGCCGGATGCCAAATCCAAGGGTGTTCCGCCTGCCACCGGAGCGGTACATTCTGCCGAGATCGAGTATGCGATGGGCAATCTTTCGACGAACAAGGTGTATGCCTGGACAGCGGACGATTACAAAGTTTCGAAGCTCATGCAGAACTACTTCGCCAACTTCATCAAGAACGGAAATCCGAATGGCGCGGGCTTACCGGAGTGGCCTGCCGCAAACGCCGGCGACACCGTTCAGGTGATGCACATCGACGTCGATTCCAAAGCAGAACCCGAACAGCATCGTGATCGCTACGTGTTTCTGGACAGCCAATATGCTCAGAAATGAGTTGCTCGTTATTGGGCATGCTGATGCTGGTGTGCGCGATTGCGGGGCTGGCCTCCGCACAAGTCACGGAATTCATTTCTGACAAGATGCCGACGCGCTCGTGCCACGCGTCGACAATCGTGGAGCTCTCGAACGGGGACTTACTGGCCGCCTGGTTCGGGGGCACGAAAGAGGGCGCGCCAGACGTTGCCATCTGGATGTCGCGCCGGTCATCCAGCGGATGGTCCGAGCCACACGAAGCGGCGCGGGAACACGAAGTTGCAAGCTACAATCCAGTTCTGTTTCACACCGCCGATGGCCTGCTTTGGCTCTACTACAAATTTGGAGAATCGCCCGAGACGTGGTCGGCGGCGCGGAAATATAGCCGGGATGAAGGCATTAGCTGGAGCAGCGTAGAGCACCTGCCCGCGGGTCTTTACGGCCCCATTCGCGCCAAACCACTGATTCTCAAGAACGGAACCATTCTCAGCGGCAGCTCGGTTGAGAGCTACGGATCATGGGCTTGCTGGATCGAACGAAGTATCGATAACGGACGCACATGGACGCGCATTGGGCCGATCGCCGGGCCGCTCTCGCTCGCCGCCACTCCGCCCGCGAGAGGCAAACCGCACGGCATCATACAGCCGTCGCTGATTGCCTTGGGCGATCATCACATTCGGTTGTACGCGCGATCGACGAATGACATCGGCCGGATCTGCCAGGCGGACTCGCTCGATGACGGGATGACGTGGAGCGAAGTCAAAACGACGCCTCTGCCGAATCCTAATTCCGGAATCGACGCCGTGCGCCTTCGCAACGGAAAGCTAGTGATGGTCTACAACAACACGGCTAGCGGCCGTACGCCGCTGAATCTCGCGGTCAGCTCCGATGGCGAACAGTGGCGCAATTTTTACGATCTGGAAACAGGCCCAGGCGAGTATTCATATCCGGCACTCATTCAAGCGCGGAATGGCGATCTGCTCATCACTTATACCTGGAACCGCGTGAAGATCCGGTTCGTGCGGCTTCCAGTGCAGACAGTTCCCTGATTGCATTATTGCTTTGGAGCCGCGGGAGGCTGCGTCTGTTCGGAAGCGGGCGACGGCGTTTGCATCAAATTCTGGGATGGCGCTTGAGCCGGCACGGTGATGCTTTGGGTGGTGGAGCGCCCGGTGTTTTCTCCGCGAAGCCACAGATATAGAGATGCAGTAGGCGTTGCAGGATCGGGTAGAGCGATGTGCAGTAACTGGTGCTGACCCTGTCCCGGTATCGGCGCCGGAAGCTCGGTGACTTCGAAACCAGTAGTTTGATCCCACCCCGCCTTTCCGATCATTTCGAGATTCTCTCCAGTCAGCGTGTAAATGTGCTTACCGTCGGCGGTCTTCTCAGTCGTCGGGGCGAACTGTTCAATCTGCGGCAGGCGCAGGATTCGCGCGAGCGTGTATGGCTGGGAATGGCTGCCGCTTGGATTATCGACTTTGGCCTGAATGGTACATCCGGCGGGCAGCGAACTGGTGTCGTAGGAGAGAAACAACTGATCCGGCGACAACTGTTGCAGACTCCATTTATCTCTTTGCTCGCCGATATGAAGCGCCGTCTCGGGACCCAGATCGTCGGCGCATCCTAACGTCAGTACGCTGCGCGGCTCCATGTTCTTCACGTCAAGGACTGCGGTCAGGGTGCTGCCGGCGGGAAATTCGCCAGGGTTGACAGCGATGGAAAGTCCAGCGGGCAAGGATAAACGCGAACTGGCAATGACCGGGAGCGGGCCGGTAATTTTGAGCGCGCTGTCCACAGTCAACGGCTCTGTCCGATCTTTTATGTACGCACTTACCGCATACGTCGACCCAGGCGATGGCGTGCCGCTTAACTGAACCGTGATGTCGCGCTGCTTTTCATCACGCGCGGTCTGCCCGAGTTGCAGAGTTGCCGAGGGCGTCTCCAGCTTTCTTAACAATCCGAGCCTTTCGCCTTTCAAAACGAAGTGCTGTGCCGCCGACGCTGGATTCGCCAGGATCGGCAGATTCGTGAACTTCGGCGGATTCGGCAGAACTTTGATCGCAACCGGATGCGCCTTTCCGTCCTGTTGGGAGATCAGCAGGTCGTAGTCTCCGGCATCGAGGTCGGTAGTGTTGATCTGCACGTCCATGTGAGATTGCGGCCCCTCGCGCAGTCCTTTGGGGAGGACGAACGGAATGGCTTCCGGCGTGGCGAACTCGTCACCCGCTTTTTTCAATTCAACCTTGGTGGTGAATTCGAAATCGCCATCCTGCAGCGTGACTGGAATTTTTCCGCTCTTGGCGAGCAACTGATCCTGCGATGCGGCTTCGAGACGCGCGCCGGCGAAGTCCGTCAGGGGACGCACGGAGATATCGCCCTTGGCCTGGAATTTGCTCCAATCCCAATAGGCCGTGAGATGGTATTCGCCGGGCGACAGCTTCGCTTTCGTGAGATCGAGTTCGAGAGACTTCTGATTTTGCAGCTTGATGACCTTCACAGCGGCCTTGTGTTTATCGTCGGTTTCGAGCGTCCATAAGCGCGCGCGGTCCAGATACTTCCAGTCGGCATCCGGGATATCGACGGGGACAGGTGTCTTTTGCGCTTCGGGAACATTGCCGGCTTTGCCGATCTGAATGGAAGGCACAGACATGTTCGGGATGCGGTTCGCCCAGATGTAAGCGACGCGCGTGTGGGGCGGGGCCGGGTTGCGCTGGCCGCAGAGGTTGAGACCATGTATTCAGAGGCTGCGCGAAGGAGGAGCGGAATTGTGTTCCGGGAAACGCGATGGAGCGCAAATCCAATAGCATTGCCGTGCCTCCCGCCGCGAGTCCGATGGGGCTGCCGAAAAACAGCGCGGCGGCGGCGGTGGTCAGGCTTGCAGTTTGTCCGATCCGGCTGTGGATGATGGCGTGAGCGGGTCATAGGTGGCCAGTTGCGGATTCATCGTGCTGAACAGCATCTGGGCTTGTACTGCCGGGGGAGCGGTTTTGTCGATCTGCAGCCCGGCCAATCCATATTGCGATGCAAAACCGCTGAGTGCTGCGTTCACGCTTGCGGCCGAGCTGTCGGCGGAGGATAGCGCGGCGATCAACTGCTCGGTTTGCGCGGTTTTCTCTGCGTAGTCGGCGAGTTGCGCAATCAGCAGGTCGTCTTGCGAAAGAAAACCTTTGACCTTTTTCTTGCTCAGACCTTCCGGGCCGTAGACATAGCCGACGACTGACGTGGTCCGATCAATCTTCCATTCCTGAGCTTTGTCTGCCGGCCTCGGATCGGTTACCTCCAGCGCATCCTTGTCGGCCTCGCGCTTCTGCGGAACCAGCACGAGAGCAACTTCGCCGGGACGTTTTTCGCGGCCACGCAAAACGGGCGAGTAAAGAATCGTGTCGCCTTCTGACAGATGATTGATGGTTCGAAGCGGTAATGGTTCGTCGGTTGGTCGAGGAGATTTGACTCGCAGATCCACTGAACCGATGGGCCCTCCGGCAGGACAGGTAAGGAGAGGCGGCGCATCGGACTGCGGCGTTGTAATTCTGGCCGGACTCGACCGACTTGGGATCTGATTCAGAACTGGCTTGAGTGGTGGCGGCCTGCCCGAACGTTGCAATGCACACGACGAGCATTAGGCCGCAAAGGCGAAAAACCATCGTAAATATTAAGGATAACTTGCAAGCTCGGGGTGATTGGTGAGGAGCGGGGGCGTGAGCGAGACGCCGCCAGGCGGGCCGTTGCGCCGCATTACGGAACGAACCACTTTGATCGCGCACAATCCTGCCCTTCGCTCGATGGCCTCCTCGACGCTTTTCTCCATTCTGCCACACATCGGTCGCAAGATATCCGGATGCCGGCCTGCGCGGCCGGCGCAGGTTTGCACCTGCCCCACGGGCCTTCGCGAACTAGGTCAGCAGACGGGCATCGAGGATCGCCTGGTTGTGTGTGCAGACGGGGCAATTGCAGCCGCCGGTTGACTCGTGGCGGGGGAGATTGCCGATACCAGTGGGGCCGATGTGGCCATCGTCGCGGAGTTTTTCACGTTCGATAACGTCGAGCCACGTATCGACGGTCATTCTTTGGATACCGCAGCCGCCACGGCCAAGGTCAGGTCCGCTGTCGGGGGGCACGGTCCATAGATATTCATCGGGGATTCCGTCGGGGAAGTTGATGCGGCGGTAGACCAATTCCGGCGCGGGCCACATCTTCTGTCCGTCGAGGATGAGTTTTTCGTTCGAGGGATAAAGCTTGGTGACGGTTTTGCCGTCGACGATGCGGACTTCGATCCATTGTTCGAGACGAATGATTTTCTTTTGCTTCTTGGGATGCTTCTGTCCCTGGAAGAGTAGTTGCGCTTTGGTCTTTTCGCGCACAACGGCCTGCAACCCGGCCTGTGCGCGCAATTTCTTTTGCGCGGCGCTGGTGAGATGCGGTTGAACAGGCAGGCTGCCCTGGACGTTCACTAAGGATGTTGTGGAGGATTTTGTCCATCGTCGATCCTTTCAGGTACGGGCATGCCGAGTCTGGCGCGTTTATAAGCGAGCCGTAAACGATTGCTTCGCCGTACGTTGATGCGCGTTTCGGAGACCTGTTCCTGCTTGCGCACGGCGCGGAATTTTTCGAGGGCGCGAAGGGCGCGCTGAAATGAGTTTTCAGCGGCAGTTTTGTAGCGATACGCGTTGATCAGACGCCGTTCGAGAAATTCGATCCTTTTTAGATCGTTGTGAGCTTCGGCCTCGAGTAGCTGCATTTCGAGTTGGCAGATTCTGCCGCGGCAGCGCGTTACTTGATCGCGCACAACGGCCACCAAACGGCCGTGTGCGCTAGCGTGCATCCAGTCGAGTTCGGCGAGGGTTTTGACGAGCTCGGGAACGGCGGGCTCGCTCGAGGTCGTACTGTTTGCGCCAGGTTTGGTGGAGTGCGTCGTAGGCCTCCTGGGATTCGCCGGGGAGCAGGAGAAAGCGCTCCTGGCACATGCCATGATTGAGGGAGTTTTGGCTAGAGCGGGCCTTACCGTCGTCGGACTTGGGACCGCCGGAGCAGGGCAATTTTTCGTTCATTTGTACGCGAGTGTGGCGCACGGGCGTGCGGAGTGGGGTGACGAAGGCGGCTTAAGTTTGTGAGTGGCAGGAAGATACGGGTTTAGGCAGATTTGTGACCGGCGAGCCGCGGCCTTTCGGGCGCAGCCGACATAGCGGGTATGAATGCCCGCTCCACGGCATCCAAGCCCGCTTATAGTTACGGCTCCGCGATGTAATGGTCCAATTCAGACCAGATGCGCGTGACAGGGATCGGAGTACGACCCTCGATGGCAATTTCCGAGATGCCTTCGAAACCACCTGTTAGTGGATTCCATTTCTGCGCGATGCGGTCTTCGGGATCGAAGACATAGACGTTCTGGATTCCCCATTCCGAGTACGCCCGGCACTTGCGCATCAGATGTTGCATCGAGTCGGCTGGTGAAAGGATCTCAATGGCTACTTCGAAGGGTTCGGTAGGGTAGCGGCCGCGGACGGGTTTGCCGAAACCTGCCACATCGGGCAGAGGGCGAGCGTCTGGGACAATTCGCAATTCCAGTTCACACACTGACAAGATGCCAACCTCTTTAAGTAGCCAACCCAGGATCACTTGCAGTGCGCTGTGCAGAAACGTCGGCATAGATTTCTGAATCGCTTGACCGTACCAGTATTCGTAATAAGGCTTTTCGTTGGCGTACCGGTGTTCGAACTCCTCCACCGTTAATGTTTGCGGTTGCGCAGCCATTTAGAGTCGCTCTTTCTAATCGATTTTATCCAGTTCGTTCATATACTAAGCTCCATGCACACCAGCAAGATCGATCGCCCGCTTGGCTTCAACACGCGAGCACTGCACACAGGTTACGATCCGGACCCGACGACGCACGCCCGCGCGGTGCCCATCTATCAATCCACTTCATTCACCTTTGATAATGCGGATCATGGCGCCCGGCTGTTTGCATTGCAGGAGTTCGGCAACATCTATACGCGCATCATGAATCCGACAACCGCGGTATTGGAGAATCGCGTGGCTTCGCTGGAAAACGGCGTAGCAGCGCTGGGGCTTTCGAGCGGCCAGGCGGCACAGTTTCTTGCGCTGACAACAATTGCCGCGCCCGGGCGATCAAATCGTCACCGCAAGCACACTGTACGGCGGCACCTACACGCAGTTCGATGTCACGATGCGCCGCCTTGGATACGATTTCGTCTTCGTTGAGCCGGATGACCCGGAAAACTTCCGAAAGGCGATTACGCCAAAAACCAAAGTGCTGTACGGCGAGACGATCAGCAATCCGCGCTGCAACATCCTCGATATCGAGGCGGTGGCAAAGATCGCGCACGATCATGGCATTCCGCTGATGGTGGATAACACGTTCGCGACACCATACGTGACGCGGCCCATCGACTATGGCGCCGACATCGTGGTGCATTCCCTGACTAAGTTTATGGGCGGACATGGGAACTCCATTGGCGGCATTATCGTGGATAGCGGTAAATTCCCCTGGAACAACGGAAACTTTCCGGGATTCACTGAACCTTCCCGCGCTTATCACGGCATGAAGTTCTGGGACACGTTCGGCAACATCAGCTTCATTATCAAAGCACGCGTCGAGGGGCTTCGAGACATGGGGCCATGCGTGAGCCCGTTCAACTCTTTTCTGTTCCTGCAAGGAATCGAGACGCTCAGTATGCGCATGGATCGGCATCTTGAAAATTCGTTGGCCGTCGCGCGACATCTTGAAGAACACGACATGGTGGAGTGGGTGAAGTACGCTTCGCTGCCTTCGAGCCCGTATTACAAATTGCGCAGAAAGTACACTCCAAAGGGCGCCGGCGCCGTGTTCTCGTTCGGCGTCAAAGGCGGATACGATGCGGGCAAAAAGTTCATCGATGACCTGAAGATTTTTTCGAATCTTGCCAACGTTGGAGACTCGCGATCGCTGGTCATTCACCCGGCTTCTACGACTCACCAGCAATTGGGTGCTGCTGAGCAGCAAGCCGCGGGAGTGACACCGGAGCTGGTGCGGCTTTCCGTCGGGCTCGAGGATCTCGACGACATTCTTTGGGATATCGATCAAGCGTTGGGATGATTGCGGAACCGCTTCCTTCGGGCGCGGCTCGGAAAAACTGAGCAACCGCTTCCTTCGGGCGCGGTTCGGAAGAATCGGGTGTGTAATCGTGTTGTGGCAGCACATAATTCTTCGGCCGCAACTCCGCTGCACTCGGCCATTTCCGAGTGGCAGGCGCTGGTGGGAACCGACCACGTCGTTGCCGGCGGCCCGGCGTGTCGTTTAGCCGAAACGGCGACGTTTGAGACCGCGGCGCAGGTCCTCGCCATCGTGTACCCGGAAAACGTCGCACAGGTTCAGGAATGCCTGCGGATTGCCAACCGGCATCGGGTAACGATTTATCCGGTGAGCACCGGGCAGAATTGGGGTTACACCTCCGGCGCGCCGACGTCCGATGCGGTGATTCTGAATCTGAAGCGGATGGATCGCATTGTTGAGTTTAGTGAAAAGCTGGGATATGTTGTCGTCGAACCGGGCGTAACGCAAGCGCAGCTCTTTCATTTTCTGCGATCAAACGATTCCAAGCTTTGGATGGACGCTACGGGTGCGAGCGCGAGTTGCAGCATTATCGGGAACACAGTCGAGCGCGGTTTCGGTCATACGCAGTACAGCGATCACTTTGCGCACTGCTGCAATCTCCAGGTGGTGCTTGCGGATGGCGAACTGATTGAAACCGGCCACGGCGCAATGCCTGACGCCAAGACGGCACACCTGTACCGGTGGGGAACGGGCCCGTTTGTGGATGGCCTGTTTTCGCAGTCGAATTTCGGCGTCGTGACACGCATGACGGTGTGGCTGATGCCCGCTCCCGAGTACGTGCAAGCCTTCTTTTTCAAAGTGGAACGCGAAGAAGACTTGCCTGCAGTGGTGGACGCGCTGAGACCGCTGCGCATGAATGGGACGCTGCAGAGCGCGTGCCACATCGGCAACGGGTACAAGGTGCTGGGAGGGCTGCGATCGTATCCATGGGAAGAGACGGGTGGGGAGACACCTCTTCAGCCCGAGGATCTGGCACGGCTAGGCACGAAGTTGAATTTCGGCGCTTGGAACGGTTCGGGAGCGCTGTACGGCACGAAGCGTCAAGTTGCTGAGTCACGCCGCTTGCTTCGAGTGGCGCTGCGGAGTAAAGTAGCGAAGCTGCAATTTCTGGATGAGCGACTATTACGGCTGGCGACAAGATTTGCCGGCGCGGCCAAGCTCTTCACCTCATGGGATATCAGCCGGGCTCTGGAATTGCTTCGCCCCGTGTTCGGGCTAATGCAGGGTGTACCGACCGAGCAGCCGATGAAAGGATGCTATTGGCGCAAGCGGTCATTCGATGTGAATGATATGCAGCCGGATCGCGATCGGTGCGGGCTGATCTGGTGCGCGCCGCTGGCGCCTCTCAACGGAGCCGAGGTGAAACACATGACGGGCATCTGCACGTCGACCCTGCTCCAGCATGGCTTCGAGCCAATGATTTCGCTGACTCTGCTGACCGAACGGACGGTGGGATGTGTTGTGTCCATCATTTACGACCGTGACATTGCGGACGAGGATGCCCGCGCTGCAAATTGTCACGGACAGCTACTTGAGCGGCTTACTGCGGAAGGGTTCTATCCGTATCGGCTTGGGATTCAGTCGATGAAAGTGATGAATCAGTCGGGGACGTTTGGCGAGTTCAACCGGCGACTGAAGGCGCATGTTGATCCGCACGGGATTGTGGCGCCGGGGCGTTACGAGTTTGACTAGTTCAGCATAGCGCTTGACTGATATGCATGGAAGTGGCATACTCATGCATATGCGAACGACGCTCATCATTGATGATGCCTTGCTGGACCGAGCCAGAGAAAGTACGGGCATAAACGAGAAGACGGCTTTGGTCCGCGCAGGATTGGAGGCCTTGATCGCGCGTGAGGCAGCTAAGAGGCTCGCCGCGCTTGGAGGCACGCAACCAAAGCTTAAAGACATTCCCCGACGCCGGCCGGCCTGATGGTGCTGGTTGATACGTCGGTGTGGATTGAACACCTGCGAGCGCGAGCGCCCGGTTTAGCCCACCTTCTGACTGAAGGCCAGGTCTTGAGCCATCTTTTGGTCGTGGGCGAACTTGCTTGCGGAAATCTCAGCGACCGCCGTAGAATTCTCGCAGACCTGAGTACATTACCGAGCGTTAAACATGCCTCGCATCAGGAAGTGTTGGACTTGGTAGAAAACCGGCGACTCTGGGGACAAGGCATTGGTTGGATCGACAGCCACCTTCTGGCCTCGACTTTGATAACCGGATGCGAGTTCTGGACGTTTGATAAAGTCCTCCATCGAGTCGCGCGTGGGATCGGCTTGAGCCTGTACCACTGAACAATGAAGGACAAGGCGGCCTATGCGGCCGCCGCAGCCTTGCGGCTGCCACAACTGCAGCGACAAGACTTTCAAAAAGACATTTTTAGGCCAGTCTGCGCCACAGATCGGGGATATCGGGGAAGGGCAGATCGTCCGTGCTTTCAAACTCCGGTGCGTCGGGGTCGGTGAATTTTGAAAAGTCCTGACGGCCGGGATGCAAGCTGCGGTGGTGGGATTTTGCTTTGACAACACGGCCGTCCCGATAGTAGGTTGCAACTTCGAGCGCAATGTTCGCGGCCACCGATTGCACGTGGCGTACGCGCTTGGCGATGCGGCCGTCGTCACGGAAGAAATAGTCCACGTCCTCAGACCAGCCCTCGTCGGTACTCACGGCGCGAAGGAACACCCAGCGCACTTGCCAGCCGCTGGTGTAAACGAAGGCCAACTGCTGATCGGGCATGGCGGCGGGGACTTCGTCCAGCTCGACCCAGGGGTCGGGCCCGGAGAAAACAAAGGGAACGACGAAGGCAGAGACGGCTTGTACCTGTTTGCAGTAGGCCTCGATCTCAGCGATCTTTTTTGAGTGTCCGAAAGCGAGTGCGGGTGCAGCGGCGAGAGTCATCGCGCAGCAGCACCAGACCATTTTTCGCATTGCGAACACTGCTTCTATACTTGCACCCACGCTTTCTTAGCGGAACTCTCGGCGGCTTTCGCCAGCAGAACCATGCCGCGAAGGCCGTCTTCAAAGGTGGGATAGTTTATTGGCGCCGAGGGGTCGGCAACGCGGGCGTAGAAGTTCTTAAACAACTGCTTGTGCGAGTCGTCGTAGCCCTCGCTGTGGCCGCCAGGCAAATCGGCGAACTTCGCGGCCTCGGGATAGAAGAGTGACGCGTCTTTAATGATGATCTGATTGGGATCGTTACGATGGCCAATCCATAAAGTGTCCGGCTCTTCCTGGTTCCAGGCGACGCCGGACTTGGTGCCGAAGATTTCAAACGCAAATCGATTCTTACGGCCCGCCGACATCTGACTCACCGTAAAGGCACCGCGCGCGCGGTCGCCCAAGTGAATCAGCACGGCGGCAAAATCGTCCGAGTTCACGGTGAACTCTTCGTAATCGGAGGGCTGGGCTTTCTTGCCGGAGAAGGTCTCGACGGAGCCTTTCGGGCGCTTGCGGGTTTTATGGAACGTCGCCAGATCGGCGCAGACGGCGGTAATGGGGAGGCCGGTCAAGTGCTGGACCATGTCCATCCAGTGCGAACCGATATCTCCCATGACGCGGAGCTGTCCGTTTTCTTCGGTATCGATGCGCCAGTTCCAGTCGGTGTCATACAGCAGCCAATCCTGCGAATAGGTGCCTTGCGCGATAAGAATGTCGCCCAAATCGCCGTGAGCAATCATCTGCCGGATTTGTTGCAGCACCGGGTAATAGCGAAGGTTGTGCTGAACGGCATTAACGGTGTTATGCTTCCTGGCGGCATCGACGAGTTTTCTCGCCTCATCCACGGTCATGGTCATCGGCTTCTCACACAAGACAGCTTTGCCCGCTTCGACGGCAGCTAACGACTGAGGGAAGTGATCGACGTTCGGGGTACAGATGTGAACGGCGACAATGTCCTTGTTTTTCAGAACTTCATCGAGGCTGGCGGCGGCGACGGGGATGTTCATTGCCTCTGCGAATTGGCGCGCGCGTTCGGGGCGGCTGCCAACAACTGCCGCAATCTCTACGTTGGGGAGGCGGCGGACGTTTTCGGCATGCACCTTGCCCATGAAGCCGGTCCCAATAATCGCGGTCTTGATCTTCTGCACGAT
The DNA here is from genome assembly GCA_963842195.1 of uncultured Acidobacteriaceae bacterium. Taxonomy (GTDB): domain Bacteria; phylum Acidobacteriota; class Terriglobia; order Bryobacterales; family Bryobacteraceae; genus Bog-105. The sequence continues at coordinate 339,524 of CAWJFN010000005.1, read as the reverse complement.
GTCTCCTTCACCAGACAATCTACAGCATGGGGAGAACAGAGCGGCGGCGACGATCGCTGATACGGCGCTGGATGCGCTGCGGCTGAGGTCCCATTCCCTTGCTAGCCTATGAGGAAGGTTTCGCTTCGTTCCTATGGTGGTTCGCATCCGGTGGAGTAAACGGCGGGAGATTGTTCCGGCCCAGTACGAAAATGCTGCGCTTGCCGCGGCCTCGCTGCTGACCCCGTTCGCCTTACTTGCTTTTACGATGGCCTTCTGGGTGGTGGCATCGGAGATGCGTTGGACGGGCGAGTTTTTTCTCTCGCAAGGTCTGTTCTCTCACTGGCAGGTTTGGATTGCCGCTGCCGCAGTACTTTGGTTTCTGTCGCGATTGCTACATCATTATGCGCGGGGCTCGAATTACCCGGATCGCTTTCTCAGCCCGAATAAATATAACGAATAATCACATCAGCCAGACTCGGCTTCGCAATCCGCGACGCGATGCGGCTGGGGAGGCTAAGGAAACTTTCGGTCCTTCGCGTGCATCGGAATTGGTGGCAGGGAACAAAGAAGCATGTCTGACTCGCGAATTAGCGCGGTGGCGATCCGTACAGAACCCGCCCGCGCGTGGAGTGTTGGTGTTCTGCAGCTGGCTGGAGCATCGCTCAGCCACGCTGGCGTATGGGCCGCGGATGTGGCTCAGCAGTTCGGCTCAGTACTATCGGCACTGATGGGACCAGCAGTATTTTCCGCTTACGCCTTTGCTTTGTGGAGCTTGGCGCAAAACCTCGGTTGGACGTCGAGCTTTCCATACGCAGCCGGGCCGTTAGCGAACTGGTTAATCTGGTTAGCCATTGCGATTCTGGTTCATGTGGCGGCGGATGTGCTTCGACGACATACGGGGGCGGAAAAATAGCAAGCGCATTTCTATTTCGCGGATTTGTTGTTTCAATTCCAAGAGTCAAAAGCGCAAAGTGTATGGGTGTGCGCCGCCAATCGACAAAAGAACAGGCCAGTTCGTGCGGCGGCCGATCGAAACCGTGTCCGTTTTGCGCGTGTTCCCACAATTCTTTGATATCCTCGAAGCAGGATTACCCCTAGGCCGATGCCTTACAGTTCGCGTTCCTACGTGAATCGGTATATTCCGTCCAGTCGTTTCCCCGTCGGCCTGAAGTGGTTACTCATCGCCAACGTAGGCATATTTGTCTTTAAGTGGATACTGTCTGCCAGTTCCGCCGGAGCATTCCTGCAGCGCTATTTCGCACTGGTACCGGGCGACATCGTCCACCGGCCTTTCGCGCTGTGGCAACTGGTCAGCTATATGTTTCTGCACGACGGCATTTCGCACGTGCTGTGGAACATGCTGGCGCTGTGGATGTTCGGCGCCGAACTGGAACGCCTCTGGGGTACCGCCCGCTTCCTCCGCTTCTACTTTCTATGCGGCATTCTGGCAGGAGTGACGGTGGTGGTTTGCGCGTTTTTGTTTGGAGGAGTATGGCTGGCGACGGTTGGATCATCAGGAGCTATCTACGGCATCCTGATGGCCTATGGCCTGATGTTCCCGGACAATACAATTCTTTTCGGATTCCTGATCCCGATGAAGTCGAAATACTTCGTCATGATCATCGGCGCGATTGTTTTTCTGCAATCCTACATGGCGGCGGTTGGGGGGCCGCAGGGGAGCGGCGTCGCAGTGATGGCGCACCTCGGCGGATTGGTAGCGGGCTTTTTCCTGTTGCGTGGGAGAAGACTGGAGGCGCAGGTGCGGCAGCCGGTTCTATCGAGCTACAAAGAATGGAAGCTGCGGCGCGCCAAAAAGAAGTTCGAGGTTTATCTGCGGAAGCAGGACTCCAATCGTGATCGTTGGGTTCACTAGGTCATTTGGTTGACCGGCCCGTCAAAGGATTAAGTTGCCATGAAGTTTCGTTTCTATTCTGCCGGTCTCGCGGGACTGGCGTTTCTGCTGTTGTTCGGGACCGTTCCGCCCGCATCTGCGCAGGAAGGACCCGATAACCAGAGCAGCGACTCGGTAGCGAAACCCAAGAAGCCGGACGAAAAGCCCGCGGCCGATGAGAAGCCGATTCCGTCCGAGTACAAGAAGAAGGATATTCCTCCGGCAGGCGCGCCCACCTTTCACTCGGAAGCAACGACGGTCAATGTAGATGTGGCGGTCCTCGACGACAGGAGCCACTTCATACCGAAGCTGGGTCAGAATTACTTCCGCGTTTTGGAGGATGGAGTTCCACAGCAGATCACGCATTTCGGCACCGGTGAAGCGCCGATGACAATTTGCATGCTGATCGAGTTCAGCGGCAGATTCCAGGCATTCTGGACTTACGGCTGGTACGAGACGCTGCAGGCCTCCTATGGATTCCTCTCGACGCTGAAGCCCGAGGACAATGTCGCAGTTGTCGCCTACGACATGCATCCGACAATCCTCTCGGACTTTTCGCCCGATAAAGCGAAGGCCGAACAAGCGATGGGCCGTTTGCGCATTCCCGGGTTCAGCGAATCGAATGTCTTCGATGCGCTTACCGACATGGCGGACCGCATGTCGGGCATTGAAGGCAGAAAGGCGATTCTGCTCATCGGCAGTGGTCTCGACACGTTCAGTAAAATCACGTTCGATACCGCGCGCAAGAAGCTGCAGGAAGCGGGCGTGCCAATTTATACCATCAGCACGCTGCAAATCTCACGCATGTCCGCGGAGGCGCACGGCATGAGCCCCATCGCGGAAATGGATTTTCTGCAGGCCGATAATGAGATGCGTACGTTCTCGAAGGAGACGGGCGGGATGTCATTTTTCCCGAGATTCATTGCTGAATATCCGAATGACTACCGGCAAATCGAAGATTCACTGCGAAATGAGTACGCGCTTTCTTATCATCCGACGAATGTCGCACGCGATGGAAAATTCCGCCGCATCAAAGTCGAGCTGATTAATCCGGAAACAAACGAGCCTCTACGCATCAACAACGAAAAAGGTAAGCCGGTTAAGTATCAGATCGTCGCGAAGGCGGGATACAAAGCACCACGTCAAGTTGAGTGACTCGTACGCCTGAGATCTGTCTAGGGGAGGACGATCTCTGGTACTTGCTGTCAAGTACTGAATCTTTCGTGATTTGATGGCGATAGAGAACGATTGACACCTGCAAAGTTTAAGTGCTAACTTCGCAAGCGTCTGAATGCGTTCTGCTCATTCGAATCGTTCCCAAACGTCAGCCCTGATTCTCCTCGTCGACGATAATCGCGATGGAGTCCTTGCTCGTCGTGCTGTTTTGGAGGAGCTTGGTTATCAGGTGATCTCCGCCTGTTGCGGATCTGACGCTCTGAAGAGCGCGGAAGAACATCCTTTCGATCTCGTCATCACCGATTACAAAATGGAGCCCATGAATGGCGTCGAGTTTATTTCCCGATTGCGCAAACGGGGTTTCGAGAAGCCTATTTTGCTACTGAGCGGTTTTGCGGAGGCGGTCGGTCTGAATCCGGAAACAACCGGCGCCGATGCAGTTGTTCAGAAGAGCGCAAACGAAGTAGCCACGCTGGTGCGGCAAACACGGCGTTTGCTTGCACCAAAAAAGCCTGCCGGTTCGCAAGCCGGCGGGCGACAATCGCGATCGCGCGGCGCGGGGCGTTAGCATGCAAACGTGCGTGCACGCTTGCGGGTGAGGGCCGTGCATTTCCGGCCCTCTGTTTATAGTGAGGAGAGTGGCATTTCGCAGTTGGTCAGCTCTCCTCATCCTCTTCGCCGAAATTTCGATCGTTCACGCCGCTCCGCCGAACAAGGCAGTCACTGAGGGCATCTCAAAGCCGGCCGGCTCGCCGCTGTTGCGCACGTTATCGTTGCACGATCGCATCGCGCAGCTGTTCGTAGTGCGCGGATACGGCGACTACCCGGCGAGCGATAACGCCGAATACAAGCGCTTCGAGCGCTGGATCCGCGAAGATCACGTGGGCGGGTTCATTGTGGCGGGCCGGATTCGAAATCGGACGGTGATCGCCGCCAATCCGTTCGAAATGGCGGTGTTTATCAATCACGTCCAACATCTGGCGCGGACGCCGCTGCTGGTGGCATCGGATTTCGAGCGCGGCGCGTCAATGCGCGTTTCCGAAACAGCTAAGTTTCCCTACATGATGGCTTTCGGCGCAGCGCGCGATCTTGACGCCACGCGACGTCTGGGCGTTGCGACGGCCCGTGAAGCGCGAGCACTCGGTGTCAATTGGGTGTTTGCGCCCGATGCTGACGTAAATAACAACCCGGGGAATCCCATCATCAATGTGCGCTCCTTCGGCGAAGACCCGCAAGAGGTTGCTGCCAATGTTGGAGCATTTATCGACGGCGCTCACTCCGATGCACGCAACTACGTGCTGGTCAGCGCCAAACATTTTCCCGGGCACGGCGATACCGCACAGGACAGCCACATGCTGCTGCCGAAAATTGAGCAGCCGCGCGAGCGTATCGAATCGATGGAGCTAGTGCCGTTTCGGGCGGCGATTCAACATGGCGCCGATTCGATCATGACGGCGCACCTGGCGGTTCCCGCAATCGAGCCCACCGAGCTACCGGCTACTTTGTCGCACAATGTTCTCACCGGCCTGCTCCGCGACGAACTCGGGTACAAAGGGTTGATCGTGACCGACGCGCTCGAAATGCAGGCGGTGGCGTCTCTGTTCACCCAAGGCGAAGCAGCGGTGCGAGCCATCGAGGCGGGTGCGGACGTACTCCTTATGCCGGTCGATCCCGAGCCGTGCATCAAAGCTATTGAAGCCGCGGTGAAGTCGGGCCGCCTAACCCGGCGTCGCATCGATCTCAGCGTGTCGAAGATCCTCGCCGCGAAACAGCGCGCCGGATTATACCGGAACCGCTTTGTTTCTGTTGACGCGATAGCAGATCATCTTGAAGAGAAAGAAGCCGACGATCTTGCAGAGCGGGTCGCCAACCAATCACTCACGCTGGTGAAAGATACGCGGCATCTGTTCCCGATGCCGGCATCGACCGAGCCGTGTCTCGTGCTTCTGAGTGAAAGCGAGTTCTCGCAACATGGCGCGTCTCTGCTTCGAGAACTTCAGAAGAAGTCTCCAAGTCTCAAAAATTATGTAGTTAACCCGATGACATCGGAGACTGTGCTCTCCGCAGTGGCCACGGACACGCACGCCTGCAAGCAGATCTATGTAGCGGCATTCGTGGCGGTTCAGGCCAATCGCGGCAGCGTCGCGCTCGAAGGCGGGCTTACTCCGTTCCTGAACGCCTTGATCCATGGTCCGGCGCCCGTGGCATTGATCGCGTTCGGCAACCCGTACCTGCTGCGCGATTTCGCGGAAGTGTCATCGTACCTGGCAACGTTCAGCACCGCGGATAGCTCCGAATACGCTGCAGGCAGAGCGATACTTGGGCAGATTCCCGTCCGCGGTAAACTTCCAGTCTCAATTCCACCGCTTGCAAAAGTTGGCGACGGGCTGAGTGTAGCCGCCAGCGCGAGTGCGGCGTCAAACGGAGGTCAATGATGCGTATCACCTGGCTTGGACATTCTGCGTTTCAGCTTTCCTTCAAATCCGGCGACGTGCTGGTGCTCGACCCTTGGCTCGAGAGCAATCCGGCCTACCCGAAGGACTATAAGATTCAACGTGTCGATGCGATTGCGGTATCGCACGGGCACTCGGATCATATCGGCGACCTGATTCCGCTCGCGAAGCAATTCAAGCCGAAGGTGGTGGCGATTTTTGAGATTGCTACCTGGCTGGAGAGCAAAGGCGTCGAGAATACGACCGGCATGAACAAAGGCGGCACCGTCGATCTCGGTTTCGCCAAGTTGACTATGACACACGCGGTGCACAGCGGCGCGATTAAGGACGGCTCTCAGCTGATCTATGGCGGCGAAGCTGCCGGGTATGTCATTACGTTGAGCGATGGCCGGCGCGCCTATTTTGCTGGCGACACGACGATTTTCGGCGACATGGCTCTCATCCGTGACTTGTATCAACCCGAACTGGCTTTCCTCCCCATCGGCGATCTCTTCACCATGGGGCCGCACGAGGCCGCGCACGCTACACGGCTGTTAGGAGTCAAGACAGTTATTCCGATGCACTACGGTACCTTCCCCGCGTTGACCGGCCGCCCTGAAGACCTGAAAGAACATCTTCAGAAAGACGGCACGCAAGTGTGGACTTTGAAGCAAGGTGTACCGGTTGATTGGTAACTGGGTTACGGAGACACACGATAAAACACGGCGCCGTGCGGGGCGATAACCGCGCTGAACTGCTCCGTTTTGCCGAGATCTTTCCGCTGCCACAGATCGCGCACTGCTGGTTTCGTAGTTTTCACGCCGAGTTCGGCCCAACTGAGCCGTGCGTTAATCGGCTGCTCGCCGAGATTAAAAACCGCGACATACTGAGCGGCGCCGGGAGCATCTGCAATCCAGCTTCGTGTGTCGCCGCGGTCGAGCATCTGTCGATTGCCGGTGCTGTGCTGATCCACCGCGATGACCTCGGGGTTGGTTAACAATGCGATCGAAGCAGCATCGCTGGTAGGGAGATCTCCGCCGAAGATGAGCGGCGAACGGAAGATTGACCAAAGCGTCATGACGGTTCGCTGCTCGTCCGGTGTGAACTTCGACGACTTAGGTCCGTTCGCGTCAGTGACGCGTAAGGCTCCCATCGGCAGCATGTCGGCGTCCGGCCAAGTGTCGTTCTTGCCGACATTGGGCGCCCAATCGCGCGTGTAATCGAACTGCTTGCGCAGCAGCTTCCAGTCGTCCCAGAAATCATCGGAGATGCGCCACATCTGTGCCCACTGTTCAAGATCCGCAGCATCCTTCACCGGGGCGGGGCCAGGCGAGAGACTGAGCACCATCGGCCTACCCGCTTTGCGAATCGCTTTACTGAGTGCGACGACCTCGGGCCGGCGCTGCTCATACGGACGGCTCATATCGTCAGCTTTGATGAAATCCACACCCCACGAAGCGTAAAGCTTCGCTATCGAATCGTAGTAATCCTGCGCGCCCGGCTTTGACATGTCAACACCATACATGTCGGGATTCCATTCGCAGATATGTTCGCGGTCGGCGATCTCGGCGGCGCGATGCGAACTGCCCAGAATAGGCGTGTTGGCATCAACCGCTTGTCGAGGGATGCCGCGCATAATGTGAATGCCGAACTTCAGGCCTTTTCGGTGAACGTAATCGGCGAGCGATTTGAAACCGGCGCCGTTTGCGGCGGACGGGAAGCGGTTAGCTGCGGGTGTCAACCGGCCATACTCATCCATGGACAGCTTTGCACCGGGCTTGTAGTCGTGTCCCTGTGCATTGGGTTCGTACCATTGGATGTCGACCGTGATGTACTTCCAACCGTACTGCGCCAGTTTGTCGGCCATGAAATCGGCGTTGGCCTTAACCTGGTTTTCGCGCACGGTTGTGCCATACGAATCCCAACTGTTCCAGCCCATCGGTGGTGTTGGCGCGAGCGAGCTTTGATTGGCTGCACCCATGCATAAACAGGCGAGAGCCGCTGCCAACGCAACTCGTGCTTTCATCATGCAATTCCAAGCACTTTCCTGGTGTAATTCAAACTCTCATCCAGTGCATCCCGCTGCCGCTGCGCTTCATTCTTGCCTTCCCACGGCTCGTCTGGATACGGTTTGCCGCGCTCGGCGATCTCCACGAAGCGCACAAATTCCCATGCGGGGGTTTTTCGGTATGCATCCCAAAAAGCCGCATCATGATAGGGAAGGATTCGCGGCCCGAACAGGATTGACTCCATCGAGAGCGCGCGACCGGGGCACAACTGGACGTATTTCTTCACGTACGATTCGATGTCCACATTTCCCCGGCCCATCTGCACCCACGTGACCGCGGCTCCGTTCGGCACTTCCCACACGGCGCTGTCACGAACATGGCTCGTTAGTACGTAAGGATGGAGAACCTCCAGCGTCAGGTGCGGATCCTCGATGGTCCAGAGGGGATTGCCCGAATCGAGACACACGCCGACGTAATCGCGGCCGGCCTCTTCGATCAGCATCTTCAATTCGCGGGCCTGCATGTCGCCCGCGTGGTTTTCAATCGCGATTTTGATGTTGCGATCGATGGCCCGCGAGCGAACGTTGTGCAGCACACGGACCATGTCGGCGATGTGAGATTCGATCCCGACACCTTTGCGGTCTTCGGCGCTGCCCAAGACGGTGCGTACGATTTTCGATCCGACAACATGCGCAGATTCGAGCATGCGGGTCAGCTGTTCTTCAGCCGTCCCTTGCGATGCCTCGAACATGCTCGAGCTCGGGCAGATGGATTTCATTCCGATTTCGATATCGAGCCCAAGTTCCTCGGCGCGTGCGCGCACCTTGCGCAGATTTTCCGGTTCGAGGCTGCCAATAAAACGTACCTCGGAAAAATGCACGACCTGGACCCTACGTTGGGCGCAGTAATCGAGATATTGAATCGGAGTCCAATTTTGGCTGCGTAAGCTGAATAGATCGATGCCGAGTTTCACAGCCGGCTTCGATGGCGGGGCTGCGAGCGGGGCAGCCGCCGCGGAGGCAAGGAATTCACGGCGATTCATGACTTCATGAATCGTATCAGCCGTCAACCCGTAGTACGCTTTCGCACTCTGTCTGCGTCAAAAGCAGCAATGCCGGGCGGCACGCGCCCGTCGTCGTGCGGCGCGCCAAGCTCCATACGGATAGGCACGACACCCGCCCACACGGGCAACGAATAGTCCTCGTCATCATCGTTGGGACCGCCAGTGCGGACCTTCGCCGAGCATTCCTCGATGGGTAGCGCGAGCACGCTGGTGGCTTTCAACTCCTGCTCATTCGGTTGGCGCGCTTCCTCCCACCGGTCGCGCGCGATGTGATTGGTGAAGCAGCGCAGAGCGTGCATTTTCTCGGCCGAGTCGGTGACCATTCGCGCTGTTCCGAGCACCATTACCGACCGGTAATTCATGGAATGATGAAACACCGAGCGCGCCAAAACGAAACCATCGACAAGCGTAACTGTCAGGCACATATCTACACCTGAAGCCGCGGTACGAAGCATCCTGCTCGCGGCCGAGCCGTGGATGTAAATCAAGTCTCCTGAACGCGCATACCCGGTGGGTACCACATACGTCTGTCCATCAACCGCGAATCCGATGTGGCACACGAAGCCCTCATCCAGGATGGAATGGATTTGTGCCTTGTCGTATACGCCGCGTTTTGGCAGTCGGCGGACCTGAGTTCGCTCGGTCGGCTGGATGGTGTTCCCCATGAGTCTAGAGTAGCGGTCATGGCTGGTGGTAACAACCTAAGCCGCAGTTACTGCACTCGCAGTAGTCCCGGTTCCGGCCGCTTGCCGTGCTCCACCCAGTCGAACAACTCCCGGGCCGCTTGTGTAGTTTCTTCCGGCGAGATGTTACAGTGCCCGTCGTGTTCCACAAACTGTTGCACGTAGAGGCGTGAGCTGTCCGCCTCCTGCGTTCTCTCGGTATAAGAATCAGGCATTGCCGGCGACACCAGCGGGTCATAGCTCGAATGGACCTGCAGCAAAGGATGAACCAGGCGGCCGGTCGGGGTGTAGTAAGTGCGCAGATACTCGAATGCTCCGGGATCGGCGGCATAGCGCTTTACGTGCTCGTTCAGGTCGTTGTCGTTGCCCGTGACGGTGTAAATCGTGTTCCGGTTATCGAAAGGATTGCCACCGCTGCGCTGCTCGATATCTTTGAGAACGTAGGTACCGAAATCAAGCAGTCCCGCAATCTCCTTTGTGTCTTTTAGTGTCATGTGGCGCCGCATCGATTCCGCCGCTTCAGGTCTGTTATCGATGACTTTCTGCAGCTTCTCGTCCATTTCCTTCGATGGTTTGAAGTCCGCCGGCACGTGAGAAGGATCGGGCAGCGCTCCCGGATAAAAGTAATCAAAAATCACCCGCGTGTTGAAAGCACCGGTGAGCAGCGTTCCGGTGGAGGTGAGTGGACCGCATAAGGAGAGCCCGCCATCGTAGGTGGTTGGCTCGGTTTCCATCATGGTCATAGTCAGGAATCCGCCCATCGAGTGACCGGTGACATACGTTCTCTTCGGCTGGCCATATTTATTGACGAAGTATCGACGCAGCGATTCGCTATCGAGCAGCGCCTGCTGCACGGCCCATCCGGTTTTCGCATAGGCCGATTGCGCCACGGCCGCGCCGGTGTCCAAAAGCGCTTTCAGCCCTTTCGCGGGTGGAGCTTCGTCGTAGGTCACCGCCTTCATGCTGTAACCGTGGCAGTAGATGAAGAGCGCGCCATTCCAGTGGTCGGGGACGTCGATTCTGAATGGCGCTCCGTTCAGATTGCCGACTTCTGTCCGCGTTTGTGCTGCTGAAGCGATGATGATGAAAATTCCGAGGCCGATCAGTGTTTTGAAAACCACGCGCAAAACGGGCGTGGTGGCCAATTTAGGGCGCTCACGCTTCCGGCTCGGTTTCAACCTTTCGGATCGCATCGAGGCTGGTGCGCTGTTAGCGAAGACGCGCACGACGGCGGTGGTGGCCAATTTAGGGCGCTCACGCTTCCGGCTCGGTTTCAACGTGCGCAAAACTTGTGCGCTCTGCATGGGTTTCGATGATATCGATCCGGCACACGCGAGCGAATGTTTCATAATCAGAGTTCGGGCTTTTTCGCGATGTGCCGCCTGAGTTGTGGGAGTGCTGGAAGGCGCTTCGCAGATCGTTTCCGCGGTCCGACCCTTTAGGAGAGAATTCATGTGGATCGTTCGCCTCGCATTACGGCGACCGTACACGTTCGTTGTCCTCTGTTTGATGTTGTTCATCCTGGCGCCCGTTGTGATCACGCGGACGCCGACCGACATCTTCCCGAACATCGACATCCCCGTGGTGAGTGTTGTCTGGCAATACGCGGGATTGTCGGCTCAAGACATGTCCGAACGTATCGTCTACGTTACCGAGCGCGCGCTGACCACCACGGTGAACAACATCGAGCATGTCGAATCACAGTCGATGAACGGTATTGCGGTTGTCAAGATCTTCTTTCAGCCGCATGCCAGTATCGAATCGGCGATCGCGCAGGTGACCGCGATTTCTCAAACGCAGTTGCGGCAGCTCCCGCCCGGCACAACACCGCCGCTCATCATCACGTATAACGCCTCCACGGTGCCCATAATCCAGCTAGCCGTGTCGGGGCAGGGGCTCAGCGAACAGCAGCTCTATGATTATTCGAGCAACTTCATCCGCACGCAGCTGGTTACAGTACCTGGCGCAGCTATCCCGCAGATTTATGGCGGCAAACAGCGCGAGGTGATGGTCGACCTGAATACACAGGCGCTACAAGCCAAGGGGTTGGGACCATCGGACGTCGTCGGCGCTCTTGACAACCAGAATCTGATTCTCCCCGGCGGCAGCTCGAAGATCGGCCCGCTTGAATACACCGTCGAAATGAACGGCAGCCCGCGATCTGTGGCCGAACTCAACGATTTGCCGATTAAGACGGTGAATGGCGCGACGATTTACATTCGCGACGTGGCGCATGTCCGCGACGGATATCCCCCGCAGACAAACATAGTCCGTTCCGACGGAACGCGTGGCTCGATGATGTCAGTTCTGAAATCGGGTAACGAATCCACTATCGACATCGTTGCGGGAGTGCGCGCATTGCTGCCGTCGGTCCTGGCGTCGCTCCCGTCGCAACTCAAAGTCACACCCATCGCCGATCAGTCCGTGTTTGTCCGAGCTTCAATCAGCGGCGTGGTACGCGAAGCCGTCATTGCCGCCTGCCTTACCGCGATCATGATACTGGTCTTCCTCGGAAGCTGGCGGAGCACGCTGATTATCGCTGTTTCGATTCCGCTTTCAATTCTGTGTTCGCTATTTCTGTTGAGCGCTCTCGGCGAGACGATCAACATCATGACGCTCGGCGGATTCGCGCTGGCGGTGGGCATTCTGGTGGACGACGCTACGGTTGAAATCGAAAATATCAACCGCAACTTCGAGATGGGGAAGGAGATCGAGCAGGCGATCCTGGACGGGGCTGCTCAAATTGCGATTCCGGCCTTTGTCTCCACGCTGAGCATCTGCATCGTTTTCGTGCCCATGTTCTTTCTCACGGGCGTGGCGCGTTACCTATTTGTCCCGCTCGCGGAGGCGGTATCGTTCGCGATGCTTGCCTCATATGTGCTGTCACGAACCATTGTGCCGACCATGGCCAAGTATCTGTTGCGGGGACACTCGCATCACGACGCCGTCGCGCACGCCGATCTGCGAAATCCGTTCACCCGTTTACAACTTGCGTTCGAGCGCGGCTTCGAAAAGCTGCGTTCGGGATATCGCGGCATCCTGGAGCGCAGTGTTCATCATCAACGCGTTTTCACGTTCTGCTTTTTCGTCATTTGCGCCGCCTCCGTCGCCGGTCTGTTTCCCTGGCTGGGTCAGGACTTCTTTCCGTCGGTTGACGCTGGACAATTTAAGCTGCACATTCGCGCGCAAACCGGGACCCGCATAGAGGAGACCGCAAAGCTCTGCGACGAGATCGATAACAGCATTCGGCGGGTGATTCCGCCCAACGAGCTGGACAATATTCTGGATAACATCGGCTTGCCGTACAGCGGCATTAATACGTCCTACAGCAACTCGGGCGCTATCGGGCCCGCGGATGCAGACATTCAGGTCTCGTTATCGGAAAAGCATCGGCCCACAAGAGACTACATGGCGAAACTGCGTCCGTTGCTCGCCGATGAGTTTCCCGGCATCACGTTTTACTTTCTGCCCGCCGACATGGTCAGCCAGATTCTAAATTTCGGCCTTCCCGCGCCTATCGACGTTCAGGTGCTGGGACCCGATCTCGAGCATAATCGTGAATTCGCCGATCGCTTATTGCAGAAGATCAAGTATGTTCCCGGGACATCCGATCTGCGTATTCAACAGCCGGCGAATCAGCCTGAGCTGTACGTAAATGTCAACCGGACCAAATCGCAGGAGGTGGGGTACAGCGCGCGCGACGTTGCGGGCAACATTCTGGTCGCGCTCAGCGGGAGTTTTCAGACCTCGCCTACCTTCTGGCTGAATCCGAAGAGTGGAGTCAGTTATAACATCGTTGCGGAGTCGCCGCAGTACACGATGGACTCGCTGCAGGACCTGCGCAACATACCGGTAGCTTCGTCAGCTTCGGCGCCGCCGCAGATCCTCGGCAGCGTAGCGAGCATTCAACGCGGTCAGGGGCTGGGAACGGTCTCGCATTACAACATCGCTCCAGTGATCGATCTCTACGGTTCTGTCGACCGCACCGATCTGGGGAGCGTTTCGCGCGACATCGAAGCGATTGTATCGCGCGAACAGAAGTCGCTGCCGCGCGGTTCGCGAATCGTTATGCGCGGCCAGATTGACACGATGCGTACATCGTTTAATGGCTTGATTGCCGGGCTGCTGTTCGCAATCGTCCTCGTTTACATGCTGATCGTGATCAACTTCCAGTCCTGGCTCGATCCATTCATTATCATCTCTGCACTGCCGGCGGCACTTGCCGGGATTGTGTGGTTTCTGTTTCTGACCCACACTACTGTCAGCGTTCCGGCTCTAACCGGGTCTATTATGTGCATGGGCGTCGCCACGGCCAATAGCATTCTCGTCGTCAGCTTCGCTAAAGAGCAGCTTCCGGATGTCGATACTGCGGCCGACGCTGCCGTGCTGGCCGGCTTCACGCGTTTCCGTCCCGTCCTGATGACGGCGCTTGCCATGATTATCGGCATGCTTCCGATGGCGCTTGGACTGGGGGAAGGCGGAGAGCAAAACGCGCCGCTCGGGCGAGCCGTTATCGGCGGCCTGATCTTTGCGACGGTGGCGACGCTTTTCTTTGTGCCTGTGTTTTTCAGCCTCCTTCACGGCCGGCGGAAGTCCGCATGAGCCGTCTTCTGAAGCTGCTCGCCGTAGTGGTCATCCTGGCCGGTGTTGCCGCACTCGTCGCCTCTGGAATTTTCCCGAGGCTGCGCGCTCGCCAAGTGCTTCGTGAACAGACCCAATACCTGGCAGCGCCTACGGTCACCATTGTTCATCCAAAGCGGGGCACGCCGTCGGAGGAGGTCGTTCTCCCGGGCAACATTCAGGCCTTCATCGATGCTCCGATCTATGCCAGGACCAACGGGTATCTCAAACGTTGGTATCACGACATCGGTTCACACGTGAAACAAGGCGATCTGCTCGCGGACATTGAAAGCCCCGAAGTGGATCAGCAGCTTCAACAATCACGTGAAGACCTGGATACCGCTCAGGCAAACCTCAAATTGGCGCAGATTACAGCAGCGCGTTATACCGATCTGCTGAAATCCGATTCAGTGGCGAAGCAGGAAGTAGACACGGCGGTCCAGGACGCCGCTGCCAAAGCCGCAACTGTGAAATCGGCTCAGGCGAACGTGGGACGGCTGCAGCAGATGGTGGCATTCGAGAAGATCTACGCGCCATTCGATGGCGTGATCACCGCGCGCAATACCGATATCGGCCAGCTCATCGACTCCGGCTCAGCAGGTGGAGGACAGCGCGAATTGTTTCACATCGCAGCCATAAACAAGCTACGCGTCTTCGTCAACGTTCCTCAGGTCTACTCAGGGGAAGCGCGCCCCGGTGTTACTGCCAATCTGACCCTTCCTGACCTCCCGGGACGGCGTTTCAGCGGCACGCTGGTGCGCACAGCGGGCGCGTTTGACGCGAACACACGCACGTTGCTGGTGGAAGTGGATGTTCCGAATCGATCGGGCCAACTGCTTCCCGGCGCGTATACGGAAGTTCACTTTAGGATGACTTCGGTTGCTTCCACGCTGATTGTGCCGTCTACTGCGTTGTTGTTCCGCTCTGAAGGGCTGCGTGCTGCAACGGTGGTAAATCAGCGCGTGGTTCTCACGCCCGTTACGCTCGGGCGCGACTTCGGAAATGAAGTGGAGGTTCTTGCCGGCCTCATGCCCGACTCTTCCGTTGTGGTAAATCCCCCCGATTCGCTCGTCAACGGCGAGACCGTGCGCGTCGTTGTCCATCCGTAGATGGCCCGATTGTTATAGGCTCTCGATTGGGATGCCGCGTGCGCGTCACTTGGCCATGCGCCGCAAAGTTAGAGAATCCGGGCGCAGGTGGGCGTTTTTCAGCTTTTTCCAATCGTCGCTGACGTGAATAAGCTTTCCGGTTATATGATTCGAGCGCTCTGAGACCAGGAACGCGGCATGCTCGAGCTGAAGCTCGGGTGAAACGCCGCCCGTGCGCCGGGTTTCCTTGGCGGCAGCCACCACTTTCGAGTCCAGCCGGTTTTCGGCCCGGATGATCTCGTCGGTAAGATTGGTGTAAGCAGGGCCCGGATCGAAACAGTTGATCTGAACGTTGTCGTCGATGAGTTCCCCCGAAAGCGACTCGACAAATCGGACCACAGCGGTCTTTGAAGTCTCATAGGCGGAGAAACTGCCCTTGGGCTCGTGATCGCTGTCACAGGTAATGACCAGGACTTTGCCCGAACGCCGGTCGATCATCTGCGGCAACACGGCGCGGCAGCAATGGACAACCCCGAGCAGGTTGATATTGATGGCCTCGGTCCACAATTTGAGAGGCGCTTGCAGCAATGGGTTGAGGGGGCCGGCAACACCTGCCGCGCAGATCAGGATATCGACGCCGCTGCCGAAGATGACACGCACGCGATCTACCGCGACGGCGAGCTGTTCGGGGTCGGTCACGTCGGCGCGCAAGCGGAGAGCATTGCCGCCGTTCTGTTCGATTTCAATGTGGGCGAGATCGATTTCGGCTTTGCTGCGGCCCAGAAGCGCGATTCTGGCGCCGACACGGGCGAAGCCGAGAGCCAATCGCTTGCCGATGCCTCGTCCGGCGCCGGTGACAAGAATGTTCTTGTTTTTGAATTCCGTTGTTGGATTGACCACGTTTGCTCGCAAGATGAGGCGGGTGCCATCGACTCAAGAGTAGAACAAGGCGAATGCGGGTGTAAGTACCTTCGCTCTGGCGACGGATTTATAAGCGACCCGAAGAGTACTACAACGGCCTGACGGCTGCGTTGCGGGCGATGAGAGAAACGCGCATCCTGCGTTATACTTGCCGGTAGCAGGACGCCGCTTCCGGCGCGCTGCAAACCAACTTACCAGAGGCGAATGAGTAAAGAAGACAGCATTGAAGTTACAGGAACGGTTGTCGAGAAGTTTCCCAGTGGGCTGTTCAGCGTACAGCTCGATCAGGATCGGACGGTTCTGGCCCATTTGGCAGGCAAGCTTCGGCGTAACCGGATCCGAGTTTTGGCCGGAGATCGCGTAACTCTCGAGATGTCTCCCTATGATCTCACCAAGGGCCGCATCACATACAGGCACAAGTAAGCACCCATTCCCCTCCCATCGAGCATCCCACCAAAACGGATTCTGATTGTTCTGGGTACACGCCCGGAAGCGATTAAGCTCTGTCCTCTGATAGCGGAATTTCGCAAATCGCACTACAAGCAAATTGAGACGTTGGTTTGCGTCACCGCGCAGCACCGCCAAATCCTGGACCAGGTCCTCACGGCGTTCGACGTTCGGCCGGATTTTGATCTCGATCTCATGCGCGGAGATCAGAGCCTGGCGGAACTGACATCGCGCGCGATAGCGGGAATCGCGGCCGTTATTCAGAAGGTACAGCCCGGGATGGTGGCTGTACAGGGCGATACAACCACCGCACTGTGCGCGGCTTTGACAGCATTCTATGCGGGTGTAGATACCGCGCATGTGGAGGCCGGTTTGCGAACCTTCGACCTGCATGCGCCTTTTCCGGAAGAGATGAATCGGATGTTTACTGCCCGCCTGGCGAGCCTGCATTTTGCGCCCACGCGCTGGGCGGCCGATAACTTGCTACGGGAAGGCATCCCCGCGGAGCGGATTGAAGTTACCGGCAACACGGGAATCGATGCGGTGCTTGCGATTAAGAGCGGATTAGAGTCGGGAAGACTTGCGGGAATCGATCTTCCGGTCGACAGCAGCAGAAAATTGATCGTAGTCACGGCGCACCGGAGGGAAAGCTTCGGAGCGGGTTTTGAACGTATTTGCGAGGCGGTCAGACGGCTGGCAGCGCGCGGCGATGTCGAAATCATATGGCCCGTGCATCCGAATCCAAACGTGCACGGCGTGGTCAACCGCAGCTTGGGAAACGTGGCCCGTGTGCTTCTGATGCCGCCACTCGACTATGTTCCGTTTATCGATTTACTGCGGAGATGCTATTTGATCATTACCGATTCGGGGGGCATTCAAGAGGAGGCGCCATCGTTGGGCAAGCCTGTGCTCGTGCTGCGGGCAAAGACGGAGCGGCCCGAGGGAGCCGAGGCGGGGACGGTGCGGCTGGTGGGCAATGACACCGAGGCGATCGTGAAGGAGGCAGCCCGGTTATTGGACGACCCCAAAGAATACGCGCAGATGTCGCACGTTCACAATCCGTACGGGGACGGTGAGGCGAGTGTGCGGATCGCGCTGCGCATCGCAAAGCACCTCGGCGTAAGTACCTGACCGTACTCCGAAACGATTTGCTGCCGTCCACTACCATAGGAATTTGTTGGGTACTGAATCCATGCGCGCGGATGCCGCGGCGATCGAGGGGCGGCGATGGCCCCAGGTTTATTTCGGAGTAGCCGCGACATCGCTGGCAACGCTGCTTCTGGAACTGTCGCTCACGCGGGTTTTTTCGGTCATCTATTTTTATCACTTTGCGTTCCTGGCGATCTCGATCGCCCTATTCGGTCTTGGGGCCGGGGGCGTTGTGTCGTATGTAGTTGCCGGGTTGCCCGGCTCATTGTACGCGAAGGTTGGACGGCTGGCAGCGGCGAACTCGGTAGCGATCGTGCTCTGTCTGTGGTTCCTGTTGGATCGCACAGGCAATATGCACACTGCCGAACTAGCGGCCGCCTATTTTGTTGCCTCGATTCCGTTCCTGCTTGCAGGCACGATCCTGTCGCTGGTAGTTGCAGATACGATTAAACGGGTAGACCGCGTCTATTTTTTCGATCTGATCGGCGCCGCCGGCGGTTGTGCGGTGCTGGTTCCTTTACTGAACTGGATTGGCGGACCAAACACGATTCTGGTCGCGGCAGTGTTGTTTGCGGTATCGGCAGCAATGTGGTTTCATCTGGCGCGATCCTCCAGCTACGGCAGAGCGCGGCAGTCGGGAAGGGTTGTGGCAGTGCTGCTCGGCCTGGGCCTGGTGGCCCTGATTACCCTGAATTCGAAGTTCTTCATCATCGATGTGAAATATGCAAAAGGCGTGCGCATTCAAAACGAGGAGTTTGTGCGCTGGAACAGCTTTTCGCGTATCGCTTTGAAGCCTGAACCCGGCATGAAGAGTATCGTGATTGATGCGGATGCCGCCACAGGCGTCGCGGATTTTGATTTCAACCGGCTATCGAGTAAAGATAAATTCGACCTGACCTATCACGGACCGGGATTTCCGTACCTGCTACGGCGGGGAGCGCGAACTTTAGTGATCGGGCCCGGCGGCGGATGGGACATAGCGCGGGCACTCGAATCGGGCAGTAAGGACATCACTGGAGTTGAAATTAACCCGATTATCGCGAACACGATCATGCGGGACAAATTCCCGCGGTACAGCCATAACCTCTACTTCCGACCTGAAGTAAACATTGTGGTCGAAGACGGACGTTCATTTGTTCGCCGGTCCGGCCAGCGATATCAGGTCCTGCAGGCAACGTTAGTCGACACCTGGGCTTCGACTGCAGCCGGCGCATTTGCTTTATCCGAAAACAATTTGTACACGACGAATGCTTTCGTCGATTACTTACAGCACCTGACGCCCGACGGTATCATGGCGTTCACGCGTTGGGGCTTCGTGCCGCCTCGGGAGTCGCTGCGGGTCGTGTCTCTCGCAATCGCGGCCTTAGAGCAAGTCGGGCAGAGTGACCCTGCGCGCAATGTAATGGTAGTGCGTGAAGATTTGCAGAAGTTAAGTAAGTGGGGAGCGCAGGACACCATCCTGATTTCGCGAAATCCGTTTACTGCTGCCGATATTCAACTAATTCAGACTGCCTCCGCGATCGGGAACATGCAAGTGGTATATGTGCCTGGAACATCCGTAGATACACCGTTCCGCGATCTGCTGACGGCGCCCGATCGAAACAGCTTCTACAATTCCTACCAGTTTGATGTCAGGCCGGTATCCGACGACCGGCCATTTTTCTTCTACACAGTACAGCCGCGTGACTTATGGCAGTTCTTTTTGCATGCATCGCACGCGGCTGCCGATTACAAAGTCAACAGCGCACTTCCGGTGTTGTTTGGAGTGGTGGCCATCAGCATCGTAGCGACACTGATCATTCTTGCGCTCCCGCCGATGTTACTCGGGAACCGGCTGCCGCGATCTCCGGGCAGCGTGCGCGCACTGATCTACTTTCTGTGCATTGGAGCCGGTTACATCCTGATCCAGGTAGCGCTGATTCAGAAGTTCGTGTTATTTCTGGGGCATCCGACCTACGCCCTGACGGTAATTATTTTCTCTATGCTGATCTCGAGCGGCGCCGGAAGTGCCGCCAGCAAACGTTTAGTCCACGGTGATCTTGGGAAACTGAGCCGTGTTCTGATTCTCATCACCGCGGCCGTCTTTGCGTTATCGGCCGTGATAACGCCGATTTCAGAAGGCGGCGTGGCGCTCCCATTTCCGGTGAAGGTGCTGATCTCGGTCGCATTGATTGCGCCGGTAGGATTTGCCATGGGCATGCCGTTCCCGACGGGATTATCGCTGCTGGAGAAGATCATGCCGGCATCAGTGCGCTGGGCGTGGGCGATCAACGCGGCGTCAAGCGTGGTCGGCTCGGCGGCGGCGATCTTCCTGGCTATTTATTTTGGCCTACAACTAACATTGATGATCGGCGGCGTCTTCTATCTAGCTGCCTGGATGGCTGCCATCCGTTCTCCCCTGGCGCGAAAGGTTGCTGCGGATTTGGCGGCGGTGTAAGCCGGTTTTTCGATTTCGCTTCCCTCGGATTCGGCGCTCGCCCGCAGTGTCCCCATTTCCTTTCCAAAGTCTATAAATCAGGTTTTTCGGAGGACTTTTCGGTATTCGCGGAACCTACGATGGCGATATCTCGTACCGCTGATAGACTGGAAATACTCCCTCGCGTGAATACTTCAACCCAGAATCGTGTGAACGCTTCCGCGGCTAATGACGGCGACATGCCGGAACCGGCTGCGTTGGGCGCGAGCTTCGATGAAGCGGCGCTGGTTCAACGCGCCAAGGCTGGGGATGCGGCAGCGTTTTCGGACCTGGTGACGCACTACGATCGCCGGGTTTTTCGCATGGCCAAGCAGATCACCCAGAACGACGATGATGCCGAAGATGTGCTGCAGGAGACCTTTATGAAGGCCTACTCGCATCTCGACGACTTCCAGGGTAATTCAAAATTCTATACCTGGCTGGTCCGGATCGCGGTGAACGAAGCGCTGATGAAGCTTCGGAAGCGCCGCTCAGACCGTACGGTCCCGCTGGACGAACCGATCGATACCGGCGAAGACGAGGTGATCCGGGAAATTGCCGTATGGGAGGAGAACCCGGAACAGCGCTATTCGCGGGAGGAGCTGGCACAGGTTCTGGACGAAGCTGTACAAAGTTTAAAGCCCGCTTATCGCACCGTTTTCATCCTGAGAGACATCGAAGAGCTGTCTATAGAGGAGACGGCACAAGCATTGGATTTATCGATATCGGCGGTTAAGAGCCGGCTACTACGGGCGAGGCTGCAGCTTCGCGAAAAACTAACCCGACTTTTCCGGCGAAAGGGGGACGACGCTTTTGCTTACCTGTAAGCAGTTTCTGCAGGAGCTGAACGAATTCCTCGACGAAACGCTCGACCCGCAAACGCGGAGCGAGCTTCAGAGACACGTTAATGAATGCCCCAACTGCTGGGTGGTGTGCAATACCACGGAGAAGACCTTGAAGGTCTTCAAAGGCATGGAAGCCAAACCGGTACCACAGGACATCCAGTCCAGGCTTTTGGCTGCACTCGAAAAGCGGATCGCCGCCCGCGGGCCTATTTGCGGGAAGAAAACAGAGCCGCCCCAGGTTTAATTTTCAGTTATTTGGTTTCCTGTGCCACGCCTGCCGGTGGCGCTTTGAACAGCTCGAGGAACCGTTGTCTCTGGTCAGGGTTCAAGACTTCCCAAATGCGGCGCTTACCGTGCTCAGCGACATCGTGGCGCTGTTCTTCGATATCTTCCTGAATGTTCTGGTAGTACTTAGCGTAATCGTCCACGACCTCCGTGACGATTCGCTGCTGATCGGGCGTGAGCTGCAGCTTTGTCTCGAGGCCGTCCAGCCCTAGCTGGCGGGCGGCTTGTGCGTGCAAAGCCAAATGCTGGAAACGGGTATGAAGGAAACTGCTGGTGACCACAGACCCGACCGCGATGCCGCACAGGAAGATGAGCGCGAAAATCGTGAGCACCTTCGGATTCGCCCAGCTAGCGTCGGATTGCCGCAGCAAGGGTCGGGAGCGGATTGAAGCAGGAGAAGCGATGGCCGGCCGTCCTCAGTGAGTCACAAAGTTTTCGAGGACTGCATCGCGCTGCTCGGTCTGGTTGCCGGTAACGGGCACATCTGTGTGAACGCTCTGGGCGACCATGCGCACACCGGTCAGGTGTCCGTCGCGCGATTCCTGCGCTATAACGTACCCGCCCAGCACGATGGCGATGGTCAGAGAGGCGTATGCCAACCGATTGCCGAACGGCGAATAGATGAAAAAGGCCCAAATGGAGTCTTTTTTGCGCTCTTCAATCCGCTGTAGCACGCGGGCGTAGAAGCCCGGCGCGGGATCGATGTCGCCGGGGGCGCGCAGGGACCGCAGCAACTCGGCTTGCCCTTTCATCTGTTTGATTTCCGATAAACATTCCGAGCAGGACGATAGATGGTCAGCCGTTTCGCCATGTTGCGTGACTGGCCGCTCTGCTCGTAGCAGGTCTTCTAACCTATCCCGGATGGCCCCGTGCATATTTCCCTCAAAAAACCTTACTGCTGCTTCCGGATCTTTAAAGAATGCGTCCGGTTTATCTCAACTCTACAACCTAAGCCGCCACATGAAAAGACTTAAATGGCTGGCGGAAGCAAGGGGGCGTGGGACAGCCGCTCGGCCGCCTTTACCAGCTTCTGGCGCGCCCTGAAGAGCTTTACCTTGATGGTGTTTTCGTTCATCCCGGTCATCCCCGACAGCTCTTCGACGGAATGCCCCTCTACTTCCTTGAGCAGAATGAGCGTCCGGTCCTCTTCGGAAAGCTTGGATAGCAGTTTCAGTACCAAATCCTGTTGCGCAAGCCGCTGATCCACTGGAGCGGTCTGATCCGTTGCCGGTTCCGAGTTTTCGAGGCGCATGGTCTCCTCGGCGGAAAACTCACTTTCGTAGACCAGCTTACGAACCCGCTTCTTGCGTAAATAGTCGTAGCACTCGTTGACGGTGATCTTGTAGATCCAGGTGAGAAGCGAGCTACGGAAATCGAAATTCTTAATAGAAAAGTAGATTTTGGCGAAGACCTGCTGAGCGATATCCTCGGCATCATTCCGGTTGCGCAGAATGCCATAAATGATGGAGAAAACCTTCCCCTGGTAGCGGTCGACGATCTCGCGGAAGGCCATTTCGTCTTGCGCCTGAACGCGGCGCACAAGTGCGGCTTCATCGCTGGTGCGATGATCTGACCGCGTCCTTGCTGGGGTTTCGGCTGGCGTAGCGGGTATCCAGGTAAGGGTAGCCGTCGAAGCGCTCATACATCGCCTCGGACGCGCCGTTCCAGCCGCGGGTTGCATAATCCTGTCGCGGCCGCAAAACGGAACAGCGCCTTGATTATCCCAGAGATTCCAGGATAAGTGCGGTTCGCCTTTCGGCTATTGGTCTGGATCGCCGGAGAAGGTCAAGTGCTTCAAGAACTCGATGATCGCGCCCTGCTGATAGGGCGATAATCCGGCGAAAGCTTGCCTGGTGGCGTCGGCCTCCCCGTAATGGTTTTGAATCGCCTGCCGGATGGTCGAGAACTGGCCGTGGTGGAAGTAATTTGGCTTACTGCCGACGGCCCACAGCCGTCGGGTAAGGAAGTACGCATTGCCGCCGAAAAACTCGGTGCTACCCGCCTTCGCGTTCTGGTTCAATTCTTCGCGGTTGGGATCATTGGCGTCCCGGCAGATATTGTGAAGCTTGAAATCGGTGTACAAGGGTACGCTAACTACTCCGTTGACCGGCTTCAGACGCGGCTGCGGCAGTTCGTCGCTGGTCAAATCCACGGATAACGTGGGAGCCTGGCCAACTTGCAGGTTTCCCGCGGGGTTGTACGGATTGGGTTCCGTGTAGACCCAGCCGCCTTTATCCAGCGGCAAGGCAGGGATGTGGCAAGAGGCGCAGCCGATCTTGGAGAAAAGCTGCTCTCCGTCTTCGACGGCACGCTGAATTTCGGGACGAGAACAGCGCCCATGTGAGGGCACGGGCAGGGTGGCCTGAAAGAGCGTGCAGGCAGTGACGTCGGCTCGCGTCAGCTCGTTTACCACGCCGTCGCCGTCCGGATCGGTTCCGATGCCGAAGCGCTCGGTGGCTTGCATCCCGTGATGCTGATTGAAGGCGTTTACGGTGAAGACGCGGAGGGAAACCACTGCGCCCGCCTGATGGAATGGCATAATCAGCAGGCTGGGCGGATGCTGGGCATCGGCCGAGACCAGCGATGGCGCTGCCAGGCCTTGCACTTGCGAGGTGTCCCAGGTTCCGTCCGTATTGCGGGCGAGCACGCCGAAGGAAATACCTTTAGAACGCAGCGGAACCCGCCCTCCCGGCTGGAGAGCATCGCGCAAGCGCTGCAGATCTGCTGTGATCTGGCGGGACAGCATCTCGTAGTAGCCGGCGCCGAACATATCGACGGTTGCCCGGCTGTTCGCGATGGATTGCAGGGTGACCGCCAAATCGCGTTCATCCATGGCTCCGCGCGTGGGCACGATGTCAGTGGCGTCAAAGGTGGCAAAATCGAAGCGGTTCCCGAGCACGAAAACGTTGTTCGACAGGTCGCCCGCGCCGCCCGAGATGGGCGCATTGTGACAACCGGCGCAGGAATTGGCTTCCGGCCCCGAGACACGATTGTTGTTGCGCGGGAATAGTAGCGGGCTGGTTGCGTCGGACAGCGGCGCACCCGTTCCCTTTGTGAGCGGGCGTCCGGCTCCTTCCTCGATGGTGAAGCGAGCTTCGAACAGCTTTTTGCCGTAGGCAACGAGGTCGCGAAGGCTGCGTTCGAACTCTTCACCATCCTGCAGGTGGCGCGGAATGGCCACCTCCCGTCCAATCTCAGGCGCATCTTGCGACCGCACCAAGGTACCGCCCAAAGCTGCGCACGATGCCAGGAGGACTGCCGTCCTGAGTGATTTCCTCATAGAAATATCGCTTCACGACACAAACATTTGAAGCGCTATTTCAGCACTCGTATTTCGGACCCTGAAGCGAATCCAATATACACCCACTCGAAAGTTGACTTCAAGTTATCTTACAGCCGCAAGGGTGACAAATTATCGCCAAGCCGTTACCAAAGCACTAGGCCAGTAGCGGTTAAATGCTATACCTGAAGCACACCCGGAAACATCTGAAGCGAACTTCCGTCCCGGCAATGAACTTACCTGCTATGGATCTCCGGCAGGGCCGGGGCGCGCCTATGCGATTTCCGACACGAGTTTTCAAGCCATCAGCGTTGCCCCTAGCCGGCGGTGTGAGATTGCGTGTAGCGCAATTGACGGGCAAGGTAGAGTTCCAGTCAGCTGAGATATTCGCGCCGCAGCGGTGGCATCAACTGGAGGCTTACGCGCCGAATATTCTGGCCGGGTCCGCGTCCGATCTGCACAGGCTCGTTGAGCGCATGGATCTCGGCACGGTGGTGCTCACTTCGGTGGATCACTCGATCTACGTGCTTACCGAGATCGGGGACAAGCCGCTCGATGACGTGCTGCGCGTAGTGCTTTGGCAGCGCTTCGGTGTTCCGGTCTTCGAGATGTACACGGACGGGGTCGGGACCATACTGGCGCACGAGTGCGAGGCGCAGGAGGGCTGGCATGTGGTGCCTGGCACGCGCGCTTTCGTTCACAACGGCGAGTTGGTTGTTCAGTCTTCGTCACAAGCGATTCGTACCGGGCTCTTCAGTTACTTCAACGACCGCACGTGTGTCTGTGGACGCGGCGGCATGCGGGTGATGCAAGTGCCACAGTTTGAAGACGAAATAGAACAACCAGTGCTGGCCGCAACGGCGTAAACTAAGCGCCAGGGCCGATCGGCGATCGGCCCGCAGCTTGGAAACAGCCCCTCGTGAATGCCCGCTCGACACGGTCGCGTTCGCAGATGAGTAATATGATCGCTACATGCTGCGCCCGAGCCTCTCTGTTCCGCTTGCCTTGATTTCTAGCGTCTGCGCCCTCTGCGGCCAAACAAGCACACCCACTTCTGTAGAGCGCCCGCCGATTGTCGGGGTAGCGCATATCGGCCTCAAGGTGGCCGATCTGAACGCTGCGGATAACTTCTACGGCCACGTTCTCGGATTCGATCATTTCAGCCTGGATAAGCCCACCGGCGGGCTGATGCTGAACTACTACAAGGTCAACGATCATCAGTACATCGAAATTTATCCGACGCTTAAGAGCGAGTCCGAAGACCGCATGACGCACTTCGCCTTCGAGACCAGTAATATTCAGCAGCTCCGGGATTATCTCGCTGCACACGATGTCAAGGTTCCCGCGAGCTTGAAGGCTGGCCTCGACAAGAACGTCAGCATGATGATCAAAGATCCGGAGGGGCACGACGTGGAATTCGTGCAGTACATGCCGGGTTCACTGCACAGTGACAATTTCGGAAAGCTGCTTCCGGAGACGAGAGTGTCGCAGCGAATGATTCACGTAGGGGTGACGATCCACGACCGCGAGGCTGCCGATCGCTTCTACAAGGACGTGCTCGGGTTCAAGATGATCTGGCAGGGGGGCAAAACCGATACCGAAGTCGATTGGGTGGACATGCGGGTTCCGGAGGGCCAGGATTGGCTGGAATACATGCTGAACGTGCAGAATCCAACGCCGAAGCAATTGGGCGTTATGCACCATCTGGCGCTCGGGGTGGAAAGCATCCAGCCTGCTTACAAGACGATTTTGAGCCGCGGCTATACTCCGCCGCAACCGCCGAAGATCGGGCGCGATGGTAAGTGGCAGCTCAACCTGTACGATCCAAACTTCACGCGCGCCGAACTGATGGAGTTTAAGCCGGCAGAGACGCCGTGCTGTTCGCCGATGCTGCAGTGATCGCTGCGCTAGAGCGTCCGCGCTCTACTGATCAGGACCCCTCGTTGCGGCGTCCGGTGTCTTTTCTTTGCAGGCCGCGCAAGCTGGGCTTTTCGAATGGCATCGACATCCGCCAAATCCTGCGGCCTACCAGATGCGAGTTTGGCTGTTATGAGATCGCCGGCGAAATGAAATTTGCTTTCATCCCGCTTGCCGGATCGATCACGACTTCCTCGCGTCTTTCCCATGCTCCGGCGAAGTCGATGCCCGGTATACTCGGCAGAATGTCGAAGCCTTTGGGGTCATGCCCAAAACGAAAAAAGCTATTACGGTCCTCAAAGTCTTCTGGCCGGATGCCGTGGAGAGCGGCCCCGAACTCGGCAAGCGCGGCATAGATCGCCTGTGCGTTTTCGGCATCGGCGTTTATGAAAATGTCCATGTCCTTAGTGAAGCGCGGCTGCGAGTGATGAATAACTGCAAAGCCTCCCACAATGAGGTACTTAACGCCATGGGCATGGAAGGCGGACAAAAGGTCTTTGTAGTCTGGGTACATCCGGCTCGATCTCCCAACCCTTCAGCGCATAAGCCGTCTCGATCATTTCTTCGATAGCATCCAGCCGTTCATGCGCCGGCCGACTTTGCCAATAACGGTACTCGTCGGCTTTCATTTCATCGAAGCTGGTGTACTTCCGTATGATCGGCGTATCATTCATGTGCTCAGTTATCAGCATACGGCCCGACTGGGGCAGGTTCCTGTACATTCTGACCGCATATTTGTTCCGAGCTCATTCGTGGTGCAAGGCTTTCGATAAGTTTAAGTGCAGGGCACGGCGGGTCGGCAGCAGGGTTGCAAGGGTGAGGGTTAGCAGCAGAAACCCAATTGCTCCCGCGTACCCGATGAGATCGAGATTGCTGATGCCATAGAGGGCGCGGCGCAGGATCTGAGATGAGACTGCCGTGGCGACTGTGCCGATAAGCAGTCCGAGACTAACCGGCCAGATGAACTGCCACAGAACAACTTGCAGCACATTCCGGCGGCTCGCTCCTAAAGCGGTGCGGATTGCGATCTCTTTTGTCTTTTGCGAAACCGTGAAGCTTACGAGCCCGATTAAACCCACGCCGGCCAGCATCAGGGCTACAAACCCGACCAATGTTATGGCCCCCGCAGCCATCTCAATTTGCCGCACGTTATCGGCATAAAGCGACTTGATTTGACGAATCTCGGGAAACAGTTTGGGATCGAGGTCTTCGCTGATGGACTTGGCAATAGAGGGCAGGCCTTGCATCGAGCCCGCCGTTCGCGCCATCACAACCATGCCCGGCATCTGATCCTCCGCAGCCGGCCAATACTGCTCAACAGCGTCATCGTCATTTAACGCGTTGACGTGGGCATCGCCCACCACTCCGACGACCCGATCCTTTACTTTCCCGTCGCCGATCAGTTTTTCAAGCGGGTTCTGACCCGGCCATTGCCTGCGCGCGAATGAGTCGCTGACGATGACTGCATGCTTTTCGCCCGGATAAAAGGTGCGGCCCAACAGCACCGGAATCTGCATGGTTTGAAAGAAGCCCGGGCTGACCCAATTGGGATAAACCAGGACGGTGCGGCCGTCTATTTCGAGCGTCCCACGCGAGACCGTATGGCCCAAAGGCGGAAGGAGGACCCGAGATACGGAGCGAACGCCCGGCACGGCAGACAACCGCTCCTGCAGGCGATCAAGATAGGCTTTGGCAGCTCCGGCACTGTAGCCGTGCTGAGTAAGCTGCGCATCGATGGAAACCAGCCGCTCATATCCGAAGCCCGGATTTGTATACAGCGCATGATGAGCGGCGCGAACCAGCAACCCGGCGACAATCAGCGACACGCAACTGGCCGCTACCTGCGCGGCAACCAGGATATGCCTGGCCGTTGTTTTGTGCTGACGCTGGCGAGCGATTTGAAGCGCTGGGGTGAGGCCGAACAAAATGGTGGATAGAAAAGTCACGGCCACTGTGAAGAGCAGAATCCTGAAATCCGGCGCGGCGCTGAGCCATTTGGGCACGTCCAGTTGAGCCAGGGCGATTTGCAATACAGCGCAGCCCAGCAGCAGCCCTATCACTGCGCCAGCAGCGGCGAGCAGCAGGCTTTCGGTAAACAACTGACGCAAAATGCGGGCGCCGTTTGCGCCAATAGCCATCCGGATTCCGATTTCGCGTTCGCGCTGCACTGCCCGTGCCAGCATCAATGCGCCCAAGTTGCCGCACGCAACCGCCAGAATCAATAAGGTGAGCACACCCACCATCGCCGCCACCTGATACATTTCAGGCTGCATCACCTGCAGGTGGCCGCCGGGCGAACTCTGAATGAATTCGTTCTCCCAGACGGCTTCCGGATGCTGCCGACGCAATTCGTTTGTTAATGTTCTGAGCTCCTGCTCAGCCATTTTCCCCGTTATGTCAGGGGCGAGGCGGCCCCACATGCGGACACTTGAATTGTTGAAATCGTTCAGCACGTTACTGCCATCGAAAAAATAGGGCTGCTGTGCAACCGGCAGCCAAATATCGGGATGTTGTCCTCCCAGGATGGCGGCCGCGTAGGGCATTACGCCCACAATTGTGACCGGCTTTTTGTTCAGGCGAATCGTCCGGCCAATGACGGTGGGGTCGCCGGCAAAACGGCGTTGCCAAAGCCCGTAACTGATGACCATAGCCGGCGGGGCCGAAGGCGAATCATCGGATGCGGGATTCAGCATACGGCCATAGAGCGCACGAGTGCGTAATTCAGTAAAGTAATTCGGTGTTACAAACGAGGTGTGAGTGCCTTCGAGATCGCTATCGACCTGCATGGGTGGAACTCCCAGGACTGCCATAGCAGCGGACAGCGTTCTGGCGTGGTCGCGGTAAAACAGAAACGACGGATATGATATTTCGCTGGTGTAGTCGGTCGGCGATCTTCTTTCCAGGCGCACGAGCGTATCCGCGTTGGGAACCGGCAGCGGCTTGAGTGCAACCATATTGAACAAGCTGAACGCGGCCACATTGGTGCCGATCCCGATTGCAAGGACCAGTACGGCCACGAGCGTGAAACCCGGCGATCGCAGCGTGACACGCACGCCGTAGCGCAAATCCTGTCCCAGGCGATCAATCCAAATCCATCCCCATGCTTCGCGCGCTTCTTCACGCAGCCGGAGTGTGTTGCCGAAGTTCTTGCGGCCCTGCCTGGCAGCCATTTCGCGGTGGAACTCCATGTCACTCTCCAGTTCCCGGTCAAAGCGGCGGCGGCTCAACAAGTAGCGCAAACGGCGAAAGAATTCGTTCATGACGCGGCTCCTTCAGGCGGTACGGAGGACACTTTGGATGGCTTCGGCGAGGCGGTCGTAGCCCGACAGCTCGCTCTTGAGCTGTTGACGGCCCGCCTTGGTGAGTTGATAAAAGCGAACCTTACGGTTGGTTTCCGAAGCGCCCCACTTCGCGGTCACCCACCCTTTCAGCAACATTTTTTGCAGGGTCGGATAAAGCAAACCCTCCTCCACGGTGAGCACCTCGCTTGAAAGGACGTGGATGCGTTGCGCGATAGCGTAGCCATGCAAAGCGCCGGATTGCAGCACATGCAAGATGAGCATGGGCAGCGTCCCTGGAGGCATTCCAGCCTTAGGCATCACCTCTCTAGGCATAACGTGATTATGCCACAATCGATTCGGCCCGCGCTGCGGCAGTGCACATTGGCCCATGCTGCAGCCTTCGAAGGTTGAGAAGCCCGTGATAGGGTATGCCCATGCGCCGATTCGTTTTTATGGTTTTGGCTTTGTGTTTTGCCCTTGTGTGGGCCGCTGGTGCCGCAGACTTGAATGGCACCTACAAGGGGAAGTGGTCCGGCCAGTCGGGCAGCGGCGAGATCACGTTCGTGTTTACACCGCAGGAGGGCGGAGCCCCGAAGGCAGAAGTTTCGTTTACGTTCGACGGTGAAAATGTGCCGTGCAAAGTGACTTCGTTCAAAGTTGAGGGATCGAAGCTCACCGTGGTGTATCAGTTTGAAGTGGCGGGTGCGGATCTCGAGTCATCGGCATCGGGCGAGATAGAAGGCAAGACGCTTCGCGGCAGCTATCAAACCAAGTCCCTTGACGGCGGCTCGTCCGTGGACGAGGGCACCTGGAGTGCAACCGGCAGTTAACTTGTATTCAATGTATCGGAATGCCGGGTTGGCACCCGGCACTCTGGCGTTTGGATATTTCAGGTGCTGATCAGATCAATTACTTCAGCACGTTGATTGCTGCTGCGCCGATACCGAAGTTGCTGATGACCTGCGACCAGTCGAGAAGTCCGCGTGCACGCGATGTTTTGGTGACGTTGGTTGGAACTACTAGCGTGTCCCCGGGGCTCATCGCCATGGATTCGAAATGGCCATGAGGCGCTCGGGAGAGCACGGACCCATCCGCGCGCATGATGAACATGTGACTTCGATCGGCGAAGTGATTGGCACCGCCTGCCTGCTCCAGGCATTGATGAACAGTCACTCCATCGTTGAAGAGAAACGTGGACTGGTTGTATACGGTGCCGACGATGCTGACGGTGTCCGGTCTGCTGGGGACGAGTAGGCGATCGCCATTTTCGAGTGGCAGGCTGGGCAGTGCATCCGTCCCAGTACTTTCCGGCTGAAGATTCAGGACGATGCGCCCACTTGCCGGAGTGTTCCGCAACTGTTCAACCGCGGTGCGCTGACTCGCGAGCGAGCTGCGCATTGCTTCTTCCTGGACAGCTGAAGTAGCGCGTGAGGCTAATGTGGTTGCGCTTTGGTCAATTTCACGCTCGAGTTGGTTCAGATATTGGTTGTAGCGCTTCTCCTGCTCCTTACGCGTAGATTCGCGCGTGAACTCGGCTCCGAAGAGATAAGCCTTCTCAGTGAAACCGCCTGCGCGCTTGACCAAATCAGGCAGAGTTTCTCCGGGCTGCACAGAATAGATGCCGGCCATTCGAACCTCGCCTTCGAGGCGCACGAACCTGGTCTGCTCGGCGCGAGGAGCGACAAAATCGGCGATCGAGAAGACAGTAACGACGTCGCCCGGCTCGAGCGAAAGATCGGATTGGGCATCATGGTCCAACACAACTTTCCCGAGATTGAACGGAACGAGGTGTGTGCTCAGGCTGGCTGCATCGAGACGCTCGATGACGGCGTAGTTCCAGTTGATGTCGGGTGCGGGGGGTTGCACATCGTTTTGTGTGTCGAACTTGCGAATTGCGGCCCCTTTATCACCGGCGACGGTGGCTGCCAGCGAT
Source organism: uncultured Acidobacteriaceae bacterium (assembly GCA_963842195.1). Classification (GTDB taxonomy): domain Bacteria; phylum Acidobacteriota; class Terriglobia; order Bryobacterales; family Bryobacteraceae; genus Bog-105. The sequence continues at coordinate 308,067 of CAWJFN010000005.1, read as the reverse complement.
TCGCTGTGCGTTGTGTTCATCGCCACGTCGCGATACTTGAGTGACTGGGTGGAGAGGCGGTTATGTTCCGTCCAATAGTGGCGCGTCACGAGCGAATCTTTGGACGGAATCAACTCGCTGATCTTCATGTTCTGGTGCCAGGGCAGGCGCACAGGGTCGGCTACGTTGCCCTTCAGCGATACGGTTGTGTCAAACTTCGGAACTACCTGCTGCAGTCCTACAATGTCGCCGTCGCGTAGGGGCGTACACAGGCCATCATCGGTTACGTCAATGTTCATGGAGGCCAAGCCTGCGCGGTCGGCGATTCTCTGGAGCGTGATATGTTGGCCGGCGGCGAGGACGTTCATGCCGCCCGCGTATTCCAGCACTTCCTTCAGCATGCTGCCGGGAGAGATTTCATAGATTGCCGGATTGCCGACACTTCCCGAAACTGCGACGCGCGGACCCGCTTGCGGAATAAAGATGATGTCCCCGGGTTGGAGCGTAATGTCGTTGGCTTTGTCGCCGCGAAGCAGGAGGTCGTAGAGATCGAGCCTGGTGACGAGCTTGCCGCTGCGCTTCACCTCGATATCGCGCATGGTGCCGCGAGATGTTGGACCGCCAGAGACAAACAGCGCGTTGACCAGCGTGCTTAGTGAGCTGATGGTATAGGTGCCCGGCCTCCGGGCGTTGCCCATGACGAAGACTTGAATGGAACGAAGTTGGCCGATGTTGACACTGAGCTCGAAATTGCGGAACACACGTCCGATTCCGGTTCGGAGAAAGGCAGGCAATTCGGCGAATTTCAGTCCTACTACGCTCAGCTTTCCGACTTGCGGGATAAAGACATCGCCCGCGCGGTCCACGGTGAGCTGCTCATGAACGTTGATCTGCCCCCAGACTTCTAATTCGATCTCGTCGCCCGGCCCGACGATGTGGTCCGGAGGAACAGGCGCGTAATCGGTGGGTGCGAATGTCGACGGCACATGTTCGAAGAGCCAGGAGCCGAAGATGGGAAGCTCTACGCCGGTGGAGGTCAATACAAAGCGCTGGAAATCCGTTGGCGGATCGGGAACAAGAGCCGGAGTTTCTGCTTCCGGTTTCTGCCGTGCCGGAAGCGCTTGCGCGTCGAACTTGGTCCGGGGCCGTGTCGGGCTGACCCTCTTCAGCAGAGTAGCGGGCGTGGACGCCTCAAGGCTTCCCGATGTGGAGTCGCTATCTGTGTCAGGTAAGCTGTCGTTGGAGCCGATTTTGCGGATGCCTTCCGGGCATTCCTGGCCAAGAGAGGAATCACAGGTCGCGCCCGCGCTTGCATGCTGTTGGAGCAACTGCGACTGGCTCTCCTGGGCGGCCGCAGAGCCGGCGAGAACCGCCGTCAGGGTAGAAATCGCGATTAGGTTCTGAACAAATCCGTGCTTCATTTTGGTTGAGGTGCTTCTCTGGTTTAGTGCCTCTTCCGGGGAGGAAGTCTCCCCGGAAGAGCCGGGTAATAGGCTCGCGGAAAGGGCCGGGAGGTCAGATTCGTCTGAATTAGGTGACTGACACCGAATTGACCCGATTCGGTCAACGAACTCGGGCGAGAGACCAATTTGCTGGAGTAAAAGTCAGCTGAAGTGAGGCGGCGACGTCTTTGCGAGCAGGACCGAGCAGGGGAATGTAATATCGCTCGCCCTGGAGCCAGGCGCCGATCAGCCATTCAGGACGGGGGGACCATTGCGCGCGGGCAGAGACATCCGTTTGTGTGCCGCCGCCGGGCAGAAAGGCGCCGCCGGTCTTCGTTTGCCTGAATTGTCCCTCGAAGGTGGTTTTGGCCGAGAGCCAGTAGCGGCCCGTGGCAACATAGGCGCGGGCGTCACGGCCAACCCAGCTTCCCAGAAGATTCCCGCCGTTGGTGTATGAGTCCCGATACTGGTTGTCCCAATACAGGAACTGCCCGCCGTAGTCCTTCCGGTAGAGCCAGGTGGCATAGGTTTCTAGGCGGAAATCGAAGCCTTTCAGTGTGGGAAGCTGGGCCAGATAGATGCCCGGGCCCCACGCCGAGCGGCGAGGATTATCGATCGGGTTCGGCTCATCATCGGCGTAGGAATCCGAGTACAGCGTCATGTATTTGCGTAATCCGGGAACACGCCAGCGGAAATCGAAGCCGCTGTGGCGATCTCCGGGAGCGTCCGGCGAGCCATACGGTCCAAAGTCTACGCTGCTCATACTGAACAAGCTTTGTCCGAGTACGCTGACACTCAACGGACGGCCAGCGCCGGCAAAGAATGCGGAACGGGTAAAGCCGAGCTCCAAATTGTCCGTCAAGTCAAGAGTAATTTTTTGTGCATTTACGAGCGGAGAGGCCGGCCATTGGTGACCGGCGAGCCGGCCGAACAGAATTTCCGTCCGAATCCTGCCCAGATGCGAAAGTAGACCGGGCAAGATCAGTGGACGCGTTTGATCGAAGCGGACCATATTGAACGGCACAGCATTGTCGCTGAATGCGAAGGAGCTATCTTCGCCCGGACCCCACCAAAGCGCCTGCTTGCCAAAAGTTATGTTTTCGGGCCCGATCTGAACGCCTGCATACATCTCGAGGGGCTCGAAACGAGTAGTGGTGGCGATCGGTTTTGCCGACGCGGCAGGAATGCCGTCCGTCCAGTTCAAGAAGTTTTGTAGGGACTGCGGATTGGCGCTTTGGCCGGGCGCGTACTGGGCTTCGCCACGCACGTAGGCGGAAAATCGGCCTGCGGTCGCATAGGCGGAAAATCCAGTGATGTTGTTAAAACCCGAGCCGTAAGGGCGCCCGAGATCATCGACGATAGTCTGACCGAGGTGATAACTGTCACGCACCGGTGTGCCAGCAATGCCGGTGACTTTTGTGTAAAGCGACTCAACTCTGACTTGCGGACGGGTAGACTCATGCGAGAACTCACCCTGGAGGTCGGACAGGAGTTTCTGCGCCCCCCGATACGCTCGTTGCTTTGGAGCATCCGGACCGGCGAGCAGGCTTTCGGCTTCGCTGATCTGGCGCAAGCACTCCTCGCGCGTCCAGGGAGCTAAGTCCGAAGTCTGATCAGGGATATAGCCGATGGCGGCAAGCCTGTGAAGCGCCGGATAAATCCAGCTGTCGAGTGGGACGTAAACGGACCCGTGAGCGTGTTCTGAGCCTTCGGTCGAAGCCGCGGTTTGAGTCTGCGCAAGCATCGACCGTTGGCCTGGTAGTCCCGCCAAGAGCACTACCACCACGGGATAAGTGATTCGGAGAAATCGCATTTGACGAAGTAATCGTGCGTGGTGGTGCAGATTTATTGCAGGCGGTCTGTGACAAATCGGTCGCGCAGCCCTCTTCGGTATGGGGTGGAAACTGTGAGGGGTCTCGAAACCTCTTCTCAGATTTCTCTTAGGGATCTCTCTGCCCGCAGAAAACAACGTTATCGAGTGGGGTGGAATTCTAAATTGAACGGAAGTCTTCTGGAAGATAGCGTCGCTACGACCTCGCAGCGCGAACCTTTCGCCCTGACGAAGACGATCGTATGGGAATGGCCGGGTGTTGTCCCGGCGGGAGCGAAAGCAGTTTCGGCTTCAGCCAACAATGAGATAGCGCCCTCAACGGATGCTGTTATCTGGTCGAAATCGGCAAGCAAGAGGGCTTTTGATTTCGCAGTTGCATCGACGGCACTTGTCGCACTCTCGCCGGTGATGCTGGTCACGGCCGCAGTAATCAAGGTATCGTCTCCAGGACCGGTGCTGTTTCGGCAGAGTCGCATGGGAATGGACGGACGATGCTTCACGATTTACAAGTTCCGGACCATGAGCTGCGATGCACAATTTTCGGGACCCTCCGTGACCAAAGCGGGCGACAAACGACTCACAGCCGTGGGCGGATTTCTCCGCAAATGGAAGCTGGACGAAATTCCACAACTGATTAACGTAATGCGCGGAGATATGTCGCTGGTGGGACCGCGTCCGAAGGTGCCCCGTCACCAGACGCACCAGCTCGAGGTAAGACCGGGGATCACCGGGGCGGCTACGCTGGCTTTCCGGCGCGAGGAGTATGTTCTGCATCGCGTACCGGAGAATCGGTTGGACGAGTATCAGGTACAGGTACTAATGCCGGTGAAGCGTGCGCTTGATGATCGGTATACAAAAACCGCGACCTTTGCAAGCGACCTCGGACTCATGTTCCGCACGGTGTTCGGGCGTGGGGAAGCGGTGGACAGTGAAGGTCTCTACAATCTGCAGCATTCGTTGATCTCGCTTCAGACAGCTCTTCACAACGCGAATTTCATCACGACGCAAGGAGAGGCTTACACATCCTCGTCCTGATCGGAGTGACGGCGGAACTATTTTGTGGCCGCAGTCTCGACAGCAGTTTTGCCGGCCGCCACGCGGCTTACGATCCGAAGTAGTTCGTCCACTTCAATCGGTTTCAAGATGTAACCATCGACGCCGGTCTGAGGATCTTCCGCAGGACAACCCTCCCGCAACTCGGAGGCGAGGGCGTAGAGTGGTGTCCGGCTGCCTTCGTAATCGAGCGCGCGGATTGCTCGTACCGTCTTCGATCCATCCATGTCAGGCATTTGAATACTGAGCAGGACCAGGTCAAATGCCTCACGCGAAAAGACGTTGATCGCTTCCGAAGCGGTTGCCGCAGGGGTTATTTGATGGCCCGTCGATTCCAGAAGTTTGGTCACAAGCCGGCGGTTGATGGCGTTGTCGTCAGCAACGAGAATCGAAAGACGCTTTACCGCGAGCTTGGCTAAAAGGCCCGCCGGTTCGCCAGCATGCTGCGGATTTAACTGTTTCTCCAGACGCACGGTGAAGCGGAAGGTACTACCGGCTCCGATCTGACTCTGCGCTTCGATTGTGCCGTTCATCAGAGCGACCAGCCTGCTGCAAATTGAGAGACCCAGACCCGTCCCGAAGCCGGTACCCTTTTCGCCACGGAAGCCGCCGCGAAAAGGTTCGAAGATGGATTGCAGTTTGTTGCCGGGGATTCCGATCCCGGTGTCAGCGACTGAGATGCCGAGCACGAGGGCGTCAGCCGATTCGCTCTCGATAGTGGCCGAGAGCATCACGCCTCCGCTAGTGGTAAAACGGACCGCGTTGTCCAGCAGGTTGACGACCACCTGGCGGAGGCGGACGACATCGCCTACCAGCGCTACGGGAATGCGTGAATCGATTTTGTAGGTAAGGGTGAGGTTTTTCGCAAGCGCGGCCGGTTCGACCATCTTCACAGCTGATAGCACACACGCCGAAAATGAGAAGTCTTTTCTTTCGAGTTCGAGGCGCGAGGCTTCTATACGCGAAAAATCCAGGACGTCGGTAATGACGCGCATCAGCCACTCGGCCGAAGTCAGTACACGGTCGAGATAGTCGCGCTGGACCGGGCTCAAATCTGTTTTGAGCGCCATATTGGCGAAACCGACGATTCCGTTCATCGGCGTCCGCATCTCATGGCTCATGTTGGCGAGAAAGTCACTTTTGAGCACGTTTGCGGTCTCGGCGGCTTCCGCTCGCTTAACTGCGTTCGCGAGGGATCCCTTGAGGTCCTTGTTTAGCCGAAGGACCTTTAGATGAATTCGGACCATCCAGGCTAATGTGGCCGCTATGGCGAGAGCCGGCGTAATCAGCAACAAAGACCCGGATGCCAAAGAAAAGCCGTGGGTCAGCACGAACCCGAGCAAGAGGCTGGCTTGCGTGTGAACAGACGAGAGCAGGACCGAGGTCAAACAATCAACTCCTGAGCTCAGTACCGGCAGCACGCTTTCATCCCTCCGATTTTTCTGAGGCCACTAGCGCGGGGGCGAATGCTTGGACCGCCGCGCTGCGCTTAACCTCGAATTGCTTATCGGCGGCGAGCGGGTGAAGGATTATATGGCGGAACTGACTTTTGTTGAGATTCGGAGATTGCGACGATCAGAACGAGATCTTACCCGGGAGAGCCGGCTCCAGCGGAATCGTAAAACGGAAAGTAGAACCCTTGCCGGGCTCTGATTCCACCCAAATTCGGCCACCGGTGCGCTCGACGATTTTCTTGCATATAGCCAGGCCCATGCCACTTCCGGCGTATTCCTTTCCGTGCAGACGCCGGAATGCCTCAAAGATTCTCTCCGAGTACATCGGATCGATGCCAATGCCGTTATCCTCGACGGAGATGGTCCAGAAATTGTTCGCGTCTATCGCCGAGATGCTGATTCTGGGAGGCTCTTTACTGCGGTACTTAAGCGCATTGCCAATCAGATTCTGAAAGAGCTGAACGAACTCCGATTCGTTCACCATAAGGTTGGGCAGGTTCTCATAGGACACAACCGCCTGGGACGCACTGATGGACGATGCGAGATTCATCAAGCTTTCCTCGACAGCGACGGTGAGAGGAACCCGCGAGGCAGTCACCTCGGTGCGGTTCGAGTAAACCGCGTAGCTCAGCAAACTTTCGACCAGCATCGACATGCGTTGAATATCGGCCTGAGTGCGTTCGAGCAAGGCACAGGCTTCACGGTCAGAAATTCTGGGCGTCAGCTTCTCGAGCGTTCTTCCGGCCTGCTTCAAAGGAGCTTGTAAGTCATGCGAAGCGATATAGGCGAACTCCCGCAGTTCGGCATTCGACTGCCGCAGCTCAGCCGTGCGTGCAGCAACTCTCGCTTCGAGTTGGGCATTTAAATTTCGGATCTTCGTTTCCGCGCGAACGCGCTCGGAGACGTCCATCAACGCACAAGCCACTCCCCCCGGTGAAGATGCAGTGCCCTCCAGACGCCGGACATGAACTTCCAGGTGCAGCACTCGCCCGTCGTTTCGAGTGAAGATAACCAGCCGCGGACTTTCCATTCCCACCGCCATTTCCCGAAAGAAATCATGCGCGGGCAAGGGTTCAGATGCAAAAAGTAGTTCCAATTCGGAATGGCCGAGGATTTCACAAGCGGCAGAATTGATGCGAAGAAGCTTGCCATCGGCATCGATTTCAAGCTGACCGATGGGCGTCTGTTGAAATGAATCTCTCAGCGCTTTCTGGATGCGAAACTGCTCGGTGATGTCGATGGCGTGACCAAGGACGTGAGGGGGCAGTTCCGGATCTTCGCTGATAACATTCCGGTACATCCAGACCCGTTCGTCCCCATTCTTGGCGCGCAGCCGCATGAGGCCGTTATCGGATCCGGTGCGCCGGATGCGCTCGAGATAAGAATCGAACAGTGACCGGGCTTGCACAGCCAAGTACTTATCGAGGCGCGTTCCGATCGCCTCTTCCTCGGTGTAGCCAAGCGAACGTGCAGCGGCAGGATTAATCCAGAGTAAAATTCCGTCGAGGTCGTGACAACACATCAACCCCAAACTGTTCTCTGCAAGGCGTCGATAAAATCTGGCCTCTACAGCGGATCGCGATTCAGGAGCGGAGGACTCCTTACCGAACAGCTTATCCGTCCACACGCACTGCTTAATACTAGCATTCGATTACTTCCGGTGCAGTAATTCAGGAGACCGCTTCGTGCGGGCTCGGACCGAGACACGGAGCGGTTGCAGAGCGAATTTGCACTACGAAGTAGCTAGCGCTCCCCAAATTCGCGGCGTCCGGCCTGACCGGCCTGGAAGATGTCCAAGCGTCCATTCCCCAGGTCAGAGCCTAGCTCGATGGCATGCGCCACGGCCTCGGCAGCGTTGTACTCGTCGGATAGCCAGCTCATTTGGAGTAAGAGGGCAGCCGTACCAGAAACGAACGGCGTACTGAACGAGGTGCCCCAGCCGGCTGCGTACAATCCAAATGGATAAGTGGTAACTATGCCTTCCCCGGGGGCGGCGACCCACACCAACTGCGGGCCGTAATTGGAAAATGAGGACCGCTCGTCATCGTTTGTCGTCGAAGCAACCCCCATGACTAAGTTGGTAAGCGCGGCAGGGTAAACCAGAATCTCCTGGCCGTTGTTGCCGGCCGCGGCGACGCAGACCACTCGGTGAAGATTGGCATATTCGACGGCATTCTTCACTTCCTGTGAGTAAGCAGCTAGATTGAAGCTCATATTGATCACCTGGGCGTCCTCGTTTACCGCCGTATAGATGGCGCGAAGAATGTTAGATACGTATCCGGTCCCGTCCGGGCCGAAGGCTTTCAGAGGCAGGATCTTGCTGGAAGGCGCGACCAAATGAATGATGCCGGTAACCATTGTTCCGTGGCCGAAGTCCGCATATCCGGGAGGGCCGTCCACGACGGCCGCGGTTGACTGGCTCACGTCGGCGACCGCCATCGAATTGACTTGGCTTGGCGGCCCGGAGGAAGGCTTACTCGAAAACGAAGCGTCACCCGTTTCGTCGGCCCCAGGCCGGTTTCGAGTGAAATCGTATCCCGGCAGCAAAACGCGCGAGAGTGCCGGATGATTCACGTCGACACCCGTATCGATTACGGCAATGATGCCCGACCCACTGACTCCGAATGCCGTCTGCGCAGATGATAGGCGAACTATGCTGGTGGCGGGTTGGTGTACATATCCGTCGGGGACGGTCGCGCCGTAGTAGTCAACAGGTGCGGTGTCCGTCAACGCGCCAGGGACTTGGTGACTTGAATCTGCCGAGTTTGCCAGCAGGTCGGGCTCGCAATCAATGACACCCGACGCGCCCAACAACTTTGCAACAAGAGTGGAAACGTCCAGCAGATCCGAGCTGACCAGGAATACCTGGCCAAGTGGATCACCGATGCTCTGCGTGACCGAGCAACCCAACAATGCACAAACGGAGCTCAAAGCTCTTGCCCCGCCCTCAATGCGGACGATGGCGCGGCTGCTCGCCTGGATCGGAAGGGAACAGAAGGCGCAGGCCAAAATGCAGGCCAGAAATGCACGACGCTTCATAGTAAATTGACCTCCAGATGGTTCCAACTCGATCAGGTTCTAGTGATGTTCCGTCCCGATCAAATCGGAAGCAAATGCCGCTCCCTGGCGGTGGCGGATCTGAAAGCCATACAGAACCGCGCGAGGCAGCCGGCCGTGGGCCCCTGCCGTCCATCCCCGGGACAGCTTACTGACTATAAGGGGTAAAACGGGTTCAAGAAAGTACACGGACGGCGAAAAATCCAGGAGCTGACATGCCGGTACCTTTGCTGGAAGTACGCGAGCTTACGGTCCGCTTTCGCGAATCGGTGGGAGCCGTTCTAGATGGCATCACATTCGAGCTAAGCGCAGGCGAAAGCGTCGCGGTAGTTGGCGAATCCGGTGCGGGAAAATCCACGCTGGCCCGGTCACTTCTTCGCCTCCTGCCGGCTGGCGCCCGTTTTGAGGGCAGCATTTACCTTCGCGGTACGGACGTGCTCGGCGCTGGCGGCGCGGTGCTGCAAGGGATTCGGGGGGCACAGATTTCTCTGATCCCGCAAGACCCGGAACTGGCACTTAATCCGGTGATGCGTGTTTGCGATCACGTGGAAGAGATCCTTCGTGCACATGTCCGGCTGAGTAGGCGGGAACGCAGGAATAGAGCACAGGCGGCCTTAGCTATGACCGGCTTGGGTGCCGAGTTGACCCGGGCCTACCCGCACCAATTAAGCGGCGGCCAACGTCAGCGCGTCGTAATTGCGCTGGCGCTCGTGACCCGGCCGGCTGTGTTGGTTGCGGATGAGCCAACCAGTGCATTGGATACTGTCCTGCAGGCGGAGATCTTGAGTTTGTTAAAGGATCTGATTCAAGGGTTCGGGCTGACGCTTCTTTTCATCACGCATGATGCCACGCTAGTGCATGGCTTGGCCGATCGGGTGATCGTGATGCGCGAAGGGCGGGTGCTTGAATCCGGCGGCATTCAACAAATATTCCACTCGCAAAATCCGTACACGGCAAAACTGATCGGGTCCGTTGCGCCGCTTCCACTTCTGCCGAAGCGCACGCAGGCGATTTCGCGAGATGCAAACGGCTGCTCAAGCATGCCGGGGCGCCCATCTGAACAGAGCGCCGTGATCGAGCTGCGCGGCATCAGCAAAGCGTATCCAGCGGGGAGATTCCAATTCCGCAGCGGCCGCAAGGCAGTCGCTCTGAATCAGGTCAGTTTGAGCATGATCTCCTGCTCGGCATTGGCTTTAGTTGGCAGATCCGGGTCGGGCAAGTCGACGCTGGCTCGTTGTCTGGCCCTCTTAGAGAAGCCCGACTCGGGTGAGATCTTCTTTCGAGGGGAGTCGCTACTGAACCGATCGCGACAGGAGCGCAGATGGCTCCACGGTCAGATCCAACTTGTGTGGCAGCACTCAGCGTTGGCTCTGAACCCGCGATTTAAAGCGGTTGACCTCGCATCCGAACCGTTGCGTGTACGGGGGCTCACCTCGAGGGCAGACTCTCGGGACCAGGCTTTCGAAATGATGGCAAAGGTCGGCCTGCCGTCTTCACTCGGGCTCCGCACCCCTCTTCAACTGAGTGGTGGGCAGCGGCAGCGCCTTGCGCTCGCCCGAGCATTGGTTATCCGTCCAGCAGTTCTCATCCTGGATGAAGCCTTCGCAGGACTCGATTTGCCGCTTCAGGACGAGATCGCCGCAATGCTTCAGGAGCTGAAGAGTTCGTTGTCGCTGTCTTACCTTTTCATCACTCACGATCTCCGCAGGGCGGCATCGTTCGCGGATGAGATTGCCGTGATGCAGGAAGGCAAAGTGGTGGAACGGGGCGACCCGCAAACATTGTTTTGGTCACCTAAACACGAAGCGACGCGGCAATTGGTTCAAGCCGTAGTACAGATCTGATCGCATGGGCAACCAATTTGAGGTTTGGAGCCGTTGAGATTTCTCGGACGAAGAGCCGCGTATTCAGTGCTTCTTCTGCTCTGCGTTTCCGTGCTGTCCCTAGCGCTGTTGAAGTGGACGCCGGGCGATTACTTCAATTCCGTACGAGTCGACCCGCAAATCTCACCCGAGGCGCTGATGGCAATGCGCGCCGAGCATGGGCTGGACAAACCGCTTCCTGTTTTGTATTGGAAGTGGCTCGAGTCGGTAGCAAAGGGCGACTGGGGCTTCTCTTTCGCATACAACAGCGCCGCCGGACCTATCCTTTGGCCACGTGCGCGCAATACGCTTTTGCTGGCGTCGTGTGCGACGCTGCTGGCATGGCTTATCGCTTTGCCGTTCGGCGTTGCCGCCGCTGCGCGGCGTGGAAGCTGGCCGGACTTTCTGACGAATGGAGCGACGGCATTGCTGCTCGGGATACCGGAAGTGGTACTCGCGTTGGGATTACTATTGATCGCGACACGCGCTCACAACGGTTTATTAGGAGCGCCGATGTCGTCCGCCGATCTCCCGAACCCGGGTGTGTGGGAAGAGGTGAACGTTTTGGTGAAACGCCTACTGGCGCCGGCGCTCTGTCTCTCGTTAGGCTTACTGCCGCTATTGATTTCTCATATCAGTACGGGCGTCGCCGAAGTGTTGCAAGCGCCTTTTGTGAGTGCGGCTCGCAGCTTCGGAATCTCTAACTCACGCATTCTCTTCCGATGGGTGATGCCGGCTGCACTCAACTCGATGATCTCGCTGTTCGGACTTTCGCTGGGACTCCTCATGAGTTCATCGCTGGTGGTTGAAGGCGTGTTCACCTGGCCCGGTCTTGGCCAACTGATGCTGCAAGCGATCAGCGATCGCGATATTTATCTGATCGTCGACTCGGCGATCATCGCGGCGGCTTTTCTGGTAATAGGAAATCTGGCCGCCGATGTGCTCTTATATTTCAGCGATCCGCGTATTCGAACGGAGTAGATGGTCTTGCGGCTGACTTTGAACCCGATTACAGGATTGGGTTTTCTCTACGGCATCGCAGCCGTCGCTGGATTTCTCGCGCCGTACGATTACGAGACGCAGAACCGGCTTCTAGTATTTGCTCCTCCTAGCCGAATTCGATTCTTCGATGGGCAACACGTGCACTTCAGGCCCTTCGTGTACGCACTCAGGCCAGTAAGTAGCTCGATTGATGAGTACGAGGCAGATCGATCCACAACGTATCCGCTTCATTTTTGGGTGCAAGGCGCGCCTTACAAGCTATTTGGATTGTTTTCAGCCCAGGTACATCTCTTCGGTACGTCCGCAGGAGGAGATGTCTTTCTCCTCGGTACCGATGCTTTGGGCCGTGATGTGTTCTCGCGCCTGTTGTACGGCGGGCAGATCTCTCTACTTGCCGCGCTGCTGGCGACCACGATTTCGGTAGGAATGGGTCTTTTCCTCGGCGGACTTGCCGGTTATTACGGAGGGTGGCTCGACGAGATCATCATGCGCATTGCGGAGATCTTGCTATCGGTGCCGTGGCTGTATCTGCTGCTGTTGATTCGAGCCGTTCTTCCGCTGCATCTCGGTCCAAGCTCCGTCTTCATGCTTCTAATGTTTGTTTCCGCCCTGATCGGTTGGGGCCGGCCAGCGCGACTGGTGCGAGGCATCATACTGAGCGGCCGCGAGCGTGAATACGTTCTTGCGGCACGCGGGTTCGGCGCATCCGACTTTTATATCCTGCGCACCCACGTCCTGCCGCTAGCGTATAGTGTTTCGCTTACACAAGCCGCGCTTTATATACCGCAATACATCACCGCAGAGGTAACGCTATCGTTCTTCGGCCTTGGAGTCAGCGAACCCGCACCGAGCTGGGGCAATATGCTGGCGCAACTTCGCACGCTTTTCGTACTGGAAAGCTGCTGGTGGATGTTTACCCCCGCGGTTGCGCTCATTCTCGTGCTGGGACTATTCCAATGGTTCTTCCGTGTAGAGCTCAACCGCACACAAGGCTCGGTATTGTGATTCAGAATCGGAAAGAAATTAGTTTACTCTTTAGAAGAGGTTGACGCTTTTCGGATGGGCATTACGAGCTCTAAAGCGCAAAATGTCGTACGTTGTGCGGTTATCCTTCTGATATTGCTCACCGAAAATGCAATGTTCTGCCGGGCATCGAGCTGGACTCTGCGGAATAATGAGGCATTTCCCTCAACCAGGGACCCCGAATATCTGATCTTGCCCAGCGTCACGGGAAGGTGCGGAGGAACGCTCGTGACCTCACATCGGTCTGAACCAAAGACCTTGAACCCCCTGGTCGCCTTGGACGGCAGTTCGAAGGAGATTATCGGGTTGGTGACGGCGGATCTGATCCACATCAACCGTTTCACGCAGCGAACCGAGCCGGCGCTTGCCAGTTCGTGGGAGGTATCGCAGGATGGACGACGCTTCACGGTTCGTCTGCGGAGCGGGGTGCGCTTTTCGGACGGCTATCCATTTGACGCGGATGATGTTCTGTTCACTTTTCGAGCCTATCTGGACGAAAGAATCCATTCGCCGCAGCGCGATCTGCTGATTGTGGGAGGAGTCCCGCTCCGTGTGAGCAAGAGCGGTCCGTACACGGTGATCTTCACCCTGGCCCAGCCTTATGCCGCGGCCGAGCGCCTCTTCGACAGCGTTGCCATCCTGCCCAGGCATCTCCTCGAGGCGAGTTATGAGCAAGGGACACTAGCCGGCGCCTGGAATCTCAATACTCCGCCTGCCCAGATTGCAGGCCTCGGGCCATTTCGATTCCATCAATACAGCCCCGGGCAGGGAATTACTCTGGAACGAAACCCGTTTTATTGGAAGCGGGACGCGGCCGGGAACCGGCTGCCTTATCTCGATCGCCTGGTCTCAGTTTCATCGTCCACGCCAGAATCCGAAGAGATTCGGTTCGAGGCTGGCGATATGGACATCATCTCGCGGTTCGATCCCCAGGACTTTAGCACTCTCGAGAGGCATGCGGGTGACATTTTTCGCGTACACGATGCCGGTCCGGGATTGGAGTACAGTTTTCTACTCTTTAATTTGAACGATGCCGAGGGCGGCGACCGGCCTTTAGCGGAAGGCCAGAAAGTCTTCAGGCAAGCTGAGTTTCGCCGAGCCGTTTCCTATGCTATCGATCGCGACGCGATCGTCCGCTTAGCATACTCTGGACGAGCACGGCCACTGAGTGTGCAGATCAGCCCAGGCAATCGGACATGGATGGATAGTGAAATCCCGAGCCCGAAGCGTTCGGCTCAAAGATCCAAGGATATCCTGCGGACAGCACATTTTTCCTGGACGAAAGATGGATTTTTGAAAGATCCGTCCGGCACGAACATCGAATTTTCGATAATGTACAACTCGGCCAAGCCCCAGCAACAACGAATCGCCGCGATATTGCAAGAGGATCTGAAGGAAATCGGGATTCAAATAGAGGCCGTGCCGATGGACTTCGTAGCACTCGTTGACAGGGTTTTTCACAGTTTCAACTATGAAGCAGCAATTATGACGCTGGCCGACGGTGATGCCGACCCGAACACGGAAATGAACGTCTTGCTTTCGAAGGGGCCGGCCCATCTCTGGAAACTCCGCTCAAAAGGTGCGCCAGAGCCGTGGCAGAGCCAAATCGACCAGCTTATGGCCGAGCAGATGACCACACTCGACCATGTCCGGCGCAAACAGATTTTCGATAAGGTTCAAGAGGTCATCTGGGAACAGCAGCCTGTGGTCTTTCTGGTTAGTCCGGATATTCTCAGCGGCGCGAACAATCGAGTGGGTAACTTTCAACCCGCGGTGCTCAGCAGTTACACCCTATGGAATGCCGATCAGCTTTTCATCCGCGCGCCGCATGAGACGGGCACGCATTGATGATTTCACCAGGTCTAAGGACACCCGCCTTCCGGGAAGAATCGGATGAAGATGAAGTGCTTGTTCAAAAGTGCCTCCTTGGCGATGAGAAGGCCTGGTCGGCACTGATCGGGAAATACGCAAACCTGATATTCTCGATTCCAATCAGGCGGGGTTTTCGCAGGGAGGATGCATCCGATATTTTTCAGTCGGTATGCGCTGCTTTGGTCGGCTCGCTCGGCAGCATCCGAGAACCGCGTGCGCTCGCCGCCTGGGTGATACAGACTACATCGCATGCCTGCGACCGAATGCAAATGCAGCAGCAAAGGTGGATCGGCATTGATTCGGTTACACAACCGAATGTAAGTAGCAGGGACCTGCCGGATGAATTGGTGCGGCAGTTCGAGCGGGAGCAGTTAGTAAGACGAGCTGTCGGCGATCAAAGCGCCGACTGCCAGAAACTGATTCACCTTCTATTTTTCAGTGACCCGCCGATTCCTTACGAAGCGGCCGCTGCGGAACTTGGCAAAGCCAAAGGCTCCATGGGCGCAACGCGAATGAGATGCCTCGAAAAGCTGCGGCGGTCGCTTGAAGAGAAGGGATTCAGGTGAGCGCGATGGAAGCCGATTTAGAAGAACTCTGTTTAGAGGCGGCCGCGCTGCCGGATGACGGAAGCCGTAGAGCGTTTCTGCACAGTAATTCACGGCTGCTTAGCGCGCATACGGTGGGAGAGCTGGCTGAGGCGATCAGAACGGGCGTGCGGGTGGATCTGCCGAAAGCGTCGACGCTGGCCGAGGCTGCTATGGCCATCGCAAATGAGCTGGACGATGACGAGACACTCGGCCGGGCGTTGCGCGCGAAAGCAAACACAATGTGGTTTATGGGCGACTGCCGGTGCGCTGTCGACCTTTTCGACCGGGCAGCCGGTTTACTGGAGCGCGCGGGCAATCTGAGCGAAGTCGGACGCACGCTAAGCAGTTCCATACAATCACGATGTTTGCTGGGTGAGTATGAAGCCGCGTACCAGGCTGCAGACAAAGCCCGAGACATTTTTCGCAGCTTGGGCGACGGCTGGCGGGTGGCACGCCTGGAGCTGAACGTCGCCAACATTCTCCATCGCCAAAATCGTTATTCAGAGGCGCTACATGCTTACGAGCGCGCCTACAACGAGCTGCTGCCGCACAAAGATATGGAAGGCATCGGCGTTGCTCTGCACAATATCGCGGTGTGCCTGATTGCGCTTGACGACTACGCAGCCGCGCGAACAGTTTACGCGCGAGTGCGAGAACTATGCGACCAGAACGAAATGCCGCTGCTGGTAGCGCAAGCCGATTACAATATTGCCTACCTTCACTTTCTTCGTGGCGAGTACTCGCGATCACTCGAATTACTGCATGCAACGAAGACTAATTGTCAAAAGAACGGCGACAGTTATCATCTCGGCCTTTGCGAACTGGATGCATCAGAGATATATCTGCAGTTGAACCTGATTCAGGAAGCTGCCGATGCGTCCCAGAGCAGCCTCGAACAGTTCCGGCAATTGGGGATGAACTATGAAACGGTAAGATCCCAGCTTAATCTCGCCGTGGCTGTGAGCCTTCAGGGAGACGCGAACCGCGCTCTGCAGTTGTTCCAAGGCGCCCAGGAGATGGCCCGGAGCGAGGAGAACGAAATTCTCCCTGCGCTCATCGACCTGTACAGTGCGATGACCATGTTCGATCTGGCCAGATTCCGCGACGCGCACGAACTTTGTGTCCGAGCCCTACGCGTGTTTGAGAATGCAGCGATTCCAAGCAAACATGTCACGTGTCTGCTTCTGCTCGGGCGCATCCTTCTCGCATCCGGGGATCAAGCGCAAGCGGGCAGCAGCTGCGACTCTGCTCTTGGGAAGCTGCGGGAACTCGATGCCCCGATGTTGCAATATCAAGCAGAGTTCCTGCGAGGGCAGATTCTGGAGACTTGCGGAGATCGAGAGGAAGCATACATCCGGTATCAATCCGCGCGATCGTCCCTTGAAACGATCCGGACCAGTTTGCAGGGAGACGAGCTCAAGATCGGATTTATGCGCCATCGTACCGGGGTCTATGACCGGCTGGTGCAGTTATGCCTGGAGCGCGACACCGGAGAATCGTCTGCCATCGAAGCGTTCACTTACGTCGAGTCCGCGAAATCCCGTACGCTCCAAGACCTGATCCTTGCCGGGCCACAGCCCAAGATGCCCGCGGGGGAAGAGGACGAGACAAATCGGCGCGTTCGAGACCTGAGAAAGACGCTGAACTGGTATTACCACTTGATCGAGCGCGAGCAGTATGTGGCAGATCGCATCTCGGAGGACCGGTTGAAGCATCTTAGGGCGCAATCCCTATCTTGCGAGCGCAAACTTCACCGGATGCTGCTGGATGCGCCGATCTCCGGGAGCGTAGGCGCAGCACTTCATACATCGCGCACCGCAACAGTGCCGGAGATCCGGAGAGCGCTTGGAATTGAGGCGACGCTGCTGGAGTACTTCATAATCGAGGGCCGAATCCATGCGATCGTCATCTCCTCAGAAGGCATTCGGATAGTGCCGGTCGCGGCTGTGTCCAAAGTGACCCAGTCCTTGCGGATGCTGCAATTTCAGCTATCGAAATTCCGTCTGGAGCCTGCCTATTTGAGGCGCTTCGAGGCGTCTCTCATCAAGTCCACTCAAGGACATCTGCAAGCACTTTACGCTGATCTGATCGAGCCGGTGGAAGATTTACTTACCACTCGGAATCTCGCCGTGGTTCCCTGCGGTCCGCTGCACTCGCTTCCGTTCCCGGCCCTGTTCAACGGCCGGCAGTATCTTGTCGATCGATTCAGCATTTGCACTGGGCCGAGCGCGAGCGTATTTGCGTATCCGCCTTGGCCCCGGAAGATTACCAGTACGGCGCTATCGCTGGTGCTTGGAATCGAAGACCCCCACATGCCGTCCATCCGGCAGGAGATTGAAGCAGTGGCGGCAGCGCTTCCCAATGCCAAGGTGCTCTGGGCAGGGGAAGCTACCGAACGTGCGCTGCGCGAATACGGGGCCGTAAGCAGTGTCATTCACATCGCCAGCCATGGATATTTCCGCCCCGATAGTCCGATGTTCTCGGCCATCCGCCTTGCCGATTCTTATTTGACTCTTCACGATCTCTATGGAATGAACCTACCCGCAGAGTTTCTTACTTTGAGCGGATGCGTTACCGGATTGGACGTAGTAGAGGAAGGCGACGAACTGATTGGGCTCGCACGTGGTCTGCTCTACGCCGGCGCTCAATCCTTGCTGCTCTCGTTGTGGGACGTAGACGACCAGAGCACGTCCGAGTTTATGAAGATCTTCTATACGCAACTGGCCGCCGCTCCCCGAAAAGCGGACGCCATTCAATCTGCCATGCTGCAAATCCGCGAACTTCACCCTCACCCCTACCATTGGGCGGCGTTCAAATTTATCGGCAGGGCTTTCGATTGAGCGTTCTTGATCAAAATCGATGTATTTTGCCGGCCTGTGCTCGTTCTTATTGATAGGTCTGAATTGCCGGGCTTGGCGAGAACCAAATGAGCCACTTTTTGCCTAGTGAATGGGTCGACTCCGTGCGCGGGCTGCTCCCGCCGGGTCGGACCGTGGAACTGCAGTCGCATCTCGATCAACGGTGCCCGGATTGCGTCGAAGCACTCGGGTTCTGGTCGCGGCTGGCGGAGTTATTGGCCCGGGAATCCACGTACCGACCTCCCGGCCATTTGTTGCGAGCTGTTGAAAATCTTTACATTCAGCAAAAGCCTGGGCGCTGGCTGAGGGCAGCCGCCCGCTGGGCAGAACTCGTGTTCGACAGCTTCCAGCAACCGTCGATGGCTTTTGTCCGTGGACTGGCCCGCTCTGACCGGCACCTGGTATACGAAGCAGCACCGTTTGTTATCGATGTCACGCTGAAGACCGATGCTAAACAAAACAGTATGTCGATGGTTGGACAGATTCTCAGGTCCGAGAATTCGGACCAGGGCACCAGTGAGGTTCACGTAGTACTGCTCAGTGGTGAAGAGTTGATTGCAAAAACGGTGGCGAGTGAAAACGGAGAGTTTGCACTGGAGTGCGACGCACATCCGAATCTGAATTTGTTCATAAGCATTCGCGGGGATCGGGCGATCGGAATCTCTCTTTGCGATTCGATGAATGGCCAGAACTCAAAGTCCTAAGAACTGCGACGCGTCCACCTCTTTCGTCCCGCTCCAGAATCGGCTCCGCCGAATGGAGACACTCGTGTTCAAAATCGCATAAACGACAGCCCGTGCGGTAGAACTGGGACATGGAGCAACGAAGATTCGGCCGATCGGGCCCTCACATTTCTGCGCTCGGCCTCGGCTGTATGAGCATCGGCATCGCCGACGTCTACACCAGCAGCGTGCGAAATGACGATGCGGCCGTGGCGCTGATTCATCGCGCACTGGAACTGGGCATCACCCTGCTCGACACGGCAGACATTTACGGCGTCTCGGAAATTCAGGTGGGGAAGGCGTTGAAAAGCCGGCGCGCAGATGCGATTCTCGCCACGAAGTTTGGTTTCGTAATCACCGCGACCGGAGCTGAGCGCGCTGTTAACGGCAGCCCTGAATACGTTCGCCGTGCGTGCGATGCGTCGCTCCAACGTCTCGGGACGGACTACATCGATCTTTACTATCTGCACCGCGTCGATCCGGCTGTGCCAATTGAAGAGACCGTGGGTGCTATGGCGGATTTGGTGCGGCTCGGGAAAGTTCGGCATCTCGGATTATCAGAGGCTTCGCCTGCCACTGTCCGGCGCGCGCATGCGATCCATCCAATTGCTGCGGTGCAGAACGAGTACTCGCTGTGGACCCGCGAGCCTGAGGAAGCGCTTATCCCGGTGCTTCGCGATTTGGGCATCGCGCTCGTCGCGTACAGCCCTTTGGGCCGCGGCTTTTTGGCTGGACGATTGCGCAAGCTCGACGATCTCGCGCCGGACGACTGGCGGCGCAACAATCCACGTTTCCAAGGCGAGAACTTTGCGCAGAATCTGGCGCTCGCGGATCGGGTACGGCAGATCGCGAGCGAAAAGGGCTGCACGCCGGCGCAACTGGCGCTTGCCTGGCTGCTCAGGCAGCCGGACATCATTCCCATTCCCGGGACTAGCAGTCTGGAGCGGCTGGAAGAAAACGCCCGAGCTGTCGAGGTGCATTTGACGGAGGGCGAAATGGCACGAATCGAGCAGGCGGTGCCTAAAGGAGCGGCATCCGGCACTCGATACGATCCTGCGATGCTCGAGCTGGTGGACGGATAATCTGCTGCGGTTACCGACGGGCCGATGTGGTTAATGCCGTCCGTTCCTGAAACAGGAGCGGCGCTAATGCAATCAGATTCCGCCGCCAGACCATCCAGGTGTGCATACCCGGAGTCTCAATGGGCGTGAGAGTAATTCCTTTTGCTTTGAGCCACGAGACGAGCGCACGATTCGGCGTGATGAGCCGGTCCTCGGTTCCGCAGGCGATCCAGAGCAGGTGAATACGCGCATTCGCCGATGCATCCAATTTGGGAAAGGCCGCGCCGAAGTCCTCGCCCAAGCCTCCCGCGCTGAACGAAGCAACCCAGGAAAACTTGTCGAGCCGGTTCAATCCGGTAAGAAGCGACTCGGCGCCGCCCATAGACAGCCCCGCAATGGCGCGCGAATCTCTGTCGGCAGTGATTCTATACGTTTTCTCTACTGCCGGGATCACTTCATCCACTAAAGCCTGCTGAAAACGGGTAAGATTGCGGTCGCGCAGATCCGTATTATTGAAGGCGCCGCGGCCTGTGTTTCGCTGTACGATCTCGGGTGCGCCGTAGCCAAGCGGCATGACAACAATCATCGGCTTCGCCTTATTTTCGGCGATCAGCGCATCGAGAATGAAATTTGCTTTGCCCACGGCCGTCCAGCCGCTTGCATCGTCGCTGTAACCGTGCAGCAGATACAGAACGGGATAGGTAATCTTGGCATTTGGATCGTAGCCGGGCGGCGTATAGACGTAGAAATCGCGATTATCACCGACGATGGCCGACTTATAAAAGTGGTGATGCACCATGCCATGCGGGATATCCGCGTCTTCCCAGGGCAGCGGCGACTCCGCCGGGACATGCACGACATTGCTGAGGCCCAGCAGATTGGGTTTGATCTGTGTATTTTCAGGATCAAGCAGGTGTACCCCATCGGCATTGAACGAGTATCCGTAAAGATCCGGCGCGAGCGCGTCCGAGGTCACAGTCCAGACACCCTGGGCGTCTTTCTGCATCAGGAGCGGCTCTTTGGCGCCTTCAAGGCTGACGGTCACCTTCTGAGCCGTGGGATCGAGCAGCCGGAACGTAACATGTCCGTCCGGATGCACATCTGGAGAGTGAACAGGCGGCGCGGGCTCGTTTTGTGCAAAGCTCATGCTCGCGAGGGCTAGCGGGAGAATCAGATTTTTCATATTGGACAAAGTGGTGCACGCCTTCTTCGCCGCTGGACCATACCTGCGACGAAGGGGCGCTTCTCTTATATCAAAGGCAATCGGCGGCCATGACGGTATTCGAGTTCACGCCGCTGGTGCTGATGGCTGCGTTTCTGGCCGGATTCCTCGGATCGTTAACCGGCCTCGGCGGTGGCGTGATCGTTACGCCGGTGCTAGCCATCTTTCTTCACGTAGACATTCGGTATGCGATCGGCGCAAGTCTCGTTTCCGTGATCGCGACCTCGTCTGGAGCCGCAGCGGCCTACGTCCGCGATGGCTATTCGAATATACGCATTGGCATGTTTCTAGAGATCGCGACCACGCTGGGCGCGCTTAGCGGGGCTTTTCTGGGCACACATGTGCCGACGCGGTATCTGAGTATGGTGTTTGGCCTGATTCTGATGCAGGCGGCATGGCAAACGAGCCGCGAGCACAGGGACAACAAAGCCGTGCGCCCACCCGATCCCATCGCCGAACGGCTGAGGCTGAACAGTTGCTATGCCACCCACCAGGGGACGGAATGCTACGAAGTGCATCGCGTAAAGACAGGCTTTGGGCTGATGTTCGGCGCCGGTGCAATTTCGGGTCTGCTCGGAATCGGATCAGGTTCCTTGAAAGTTATCGCGATGGATCAGGCGATGCAGATTCCATTTAAGGTATCGACGGCGACGAGCAATTTCATGATCGGTGTCACGGCTGCGGCGAGCGCGAGTGTGTATCTGAGCCGCGGATACGTGGATCCGGCTTTGGCGATGCCCGTCATGTTGGGAGTGCTTTCCGGATCGATGATCGGGGCGCGCTTTCTCGCGATACTGCCGGTCCGTATCCTTGCGCCGTGTATTTGCCGTGGTGGTGGGAGTCATGGCTATCGAAATGATCGTTAACGGATTGCGATCGAGGCTATGAACGCACCGAAAGTTACTGATCGGAGCATTGAGCGAATGCTGAGCGTGGTGTTGCGCGCGGGAGTACTCGTATCGGCAGCGTTTGTCCTCGCGGGTGGCATCTATTTTGTCGTTCGCCACGGCAGCGAACGGACGAATTATGAGACCTTCCACGGTGAGCCCGGGATTGACCGATTGATTGACGAGATTGCCATTGGCGCCCTCAGCCTTCGGGCGCGATCGATCATTCAATTCGGAATGCTGCTGTTGATCGCAACGCCGATTCTGCGCGTTATCTTCTCGCTTGCGGGATTTGCTCTGGAGCGCGACCGCGCATACGTCGTGATTACAGCCATCGTGCTTTGCGTGCTGCTGTACAGCTTGATTACAGGTACAGTGGGCGGATGAGAATTAACGCAGTTGCGATTCTAAATCGTCAAAGCGGCGTTTCAAATCACCGATCTCGGCACGCAGCTGGCGCACCTCCTCCTCGAGATCGGTCATCCTACTTGGCTTGGCTGCTGAATCTTCTGGAACTGCAGCGACGGGTGGCTCCCCTGATAAGAGGTGCGCGTAACGTGACTCTTTTTGCCCCGGCTGTCTGGGCAACTTGCTGACCAGGGCACCGCCCGGCCATTCGCCTAATTTCTCGAGAACGCGTTCGGCTTCTTCGAGATCGGCAAATGAAAACATGCGCTCACTGCGATCCTTGATCTCGCCCAGTGTCTGTGGTCCGCGCAAAAACAGTGTGCACAGTACGGCCAGCTCCCTGCGGCCCAGGTTGAGCGTCTCGGAAACACGCTGCGAATACTTGGTAACGCGGCTGCCGGTAGTGATGAAGGCAAACTTTTTGGCGCGCAGGCTCTCAAGCGCCTGATCGACAACGTCTTCGTCATAATTCACCACTGGCTCACGATTCGATTTCTGATTGCACGCATTGACGAGGGCGTTCATCGAAAGCGGATAGTACTCAGGCGTGGTTGCTTCTTTTTCAATAAGAGAACCGAGGACACGGACCTCCACCGGATCGAGCAGTTCCATACAGCTCAACTTTACTTGACGGTCACAACGGCCAGCCACACGGCCGGTGCGCTGTTACAGAATCCGCATGTGAAAGCCGCCGTCCACGTGGATGACCTGCCCAGTGCAGTAATCGAGGCGTCCATCGGCGATGGCGCGCACGGCCTGGGCTACGTCTCTCGGTTCGCCCATGCGGCGCTGCGGCAAAAGTCCTTCAGCGATGCGCTTTTCGTAGAGTTCAGCTACGGCCGCAATCATGTCTGTCCGGATGATTCCGGGATCGATCTCGAAGACTGGTATGTTGTGCGGCGCCAAGCGCGCCGCAAACAGCTTGGCCGCCATGCTGATCGCCGCTTTCGTCATGCAATAATCGCCGCGATTGGTCGAAGCAGTGAAACTGGAGATTGAGGCGATGAAAACAATGCGCCCGGTGCTCCGTTCCAGCATCATGCGCGCGATCTGCTGGGTAAGAAAGTAGGGGCCACGGAGATTGGTGGCGATCAGTTCGTCGAAGCTTTCCGGTGTGGCCTCAAGGATGTCTCGCCGCTCTCGGGGAGCCATTCCGGCGTTATTGATCAGCAGATCGATTTGCCCGAAATCGGAGGAGATCGTTTCTGCGAGATTTTTGCAAGAATCGAGGTCGGCGAGCTGACATTTCAGAACCGTCGCGCCGATCGCGCGGCCGACTTCTTCGGCTGCCTCCCGGTTCGTGTTGTAGGTGATAACGACGCGATGTGTGGATGCAAGCTCTTCGGCAATAGCGCGCCCGATGCCACGGCTCCCGCCGGTCACAAGCGCGACAGGCTTTGACACGCTACAACGTAGCACGGGCGCAGTGCTGGAGCGGGATTTATGCTGCTGCTTTGAACGCTGCAGCACGGGATTGCCTACGCTGCGTGTTGAGTCGGTTGGTGGTACAGTCGCATCAACTGATCGCTGTGCAATGCGGCAGAAGCATATGTTCGTCCCTCGTCGTCACTGAACTCCACTTCGTATACTCCCGGCGCCAGATCTTCAACGATAGTGCCGACCTGTCCAGGTTTCAGTGCCCGGGCAGGTAAGTCTTCTGTTAGAGCCACAACGGACAGCTTTTCAAGTTCAGCCATGACACTTCATTTGATATCAGACAACAGGTGTCAGCTGAAGAAAATCCGCACGTTCCGGCCACTGCGGACGATTACGGAATCAACCACAGCCCGCTCTGCCCCAGGCAGATTCATCTCGAACGGGGGTAGCCGCAAGGCGGACGTGCAAAATAGTGTCCGCTCCCAACCTCAATATTCAGCTGTGCAACTGAAACCGTAGATCACAGGTCGAGCGGGTTCTGCAACGTAAAGGTCAGCCGTGTCTCCGATGGCACCTTCACGGTCTGCCCAGTTGTCGCGACTTGCGCCGCCGTACCGACTGCCGCGCCAGATCCGGCCCCGATCGCGGCACCTTTGCCACCGCCCGCGATGCCGCCGATGATCGCACCGAGCGCTGTGGTTCCGCCAATCACCTTGGCGGACTTGCGCGCCGCGCGAATCGCTCGCCTGAGGCACGCCGGTGGTTACGATGTCATACGTTTTCCCGTTAATTGTGACGGTTTTCAGATCCAGCGTGAGTACGGTGCGGCCTTGGATCTTGCCCGATTTCTGCGCGTCGATCAGGGTCGCTACGGCATCGGCACCGCGCGGAATCACACTGGCGCCATTCACCACGACAGGCTGATCAATGCTCGCGCGGTAAGTCTGTCCCAAGGAATCCTTCTGCGAGTCCACTGCATCGATCAGCCGCACCACGATCTGCGTGCCGGCTGGAACCTGCACGCCGCCGGGTCCGTTGCTGGGCGGCGCACTCGCGGGAGCGGCGTACGTGTCCGGCGGCCGGCTTTGAGGGGCGGCGGACGAAGCCGTAGCGGATTCGAAGCTGATTGACGAGATGTCATTCAAGGAATAGTTATTGATTTGATTGCCAACGGCAAAGCGCACCGATCGGGCGTCGCCGCCCATGAAATTGCCATCGACTCTGGTTCCATTCTTGAGGACAAGCGTATCCGCGGTCAGAGCTGAAGCGCCGACAAGCAATGAAATTAATGCACGGTAATTCATGCCGCTCCTTGTTACCCGATTCCCGGCACGCGAGCCAGGGCGTGTCCTTCAAATGACCAGGTAAATAACTATTCTATTTGATGATTTTGGCTGCCAGGCGGGGGCGCAGGTACGCGAACAGCTTGGCCGCAACCTTTTTCCCCTGGTGCAGTGCATCGGCATACAGCCGTTCGCGCTCCTGGCGCGAGTACGTGTAGCCGACATTGTACAGGCGCTCGAGCGACAAACCCAGCACCTTGGTTCCCGCATACGCCACTGCCGATTTCGCGATGAGTCCACCACCGAAAGGGATTTTCCCGACGAGTTGACGCGCGAGGGAGCGCCATCCGAACGCGCTGGCAATCACAGTCGCGATTTCGGACTTCTGTTCGCGATAGCCGACCTCTCGATCGCTGGCGGCCGCAATCAGAAATGCCATTTTGAGCTGATTCATCGTCAAGAACGCGGTATCGGATGCAAATTCCGCGATAGCCCAGGGCAGCTCAATAATGCTGGGAATGACATCCGGCAGCGCTGTCGTGAGCGAGAATAGAGCGTTTTCCTTGCACGTCCTCGAGATAACGCGTTCAATGAACGGCCTTCGAAACGGCGGGAACGCTCGGGCGAGCGTGACTGCCGCGATTCCCTTCTGCTCGAGAGCGCGGCGCACCAGGTCGCCGGTTCTGTCAGCCCGGAATACCAGCGCGTTGGGAACAAATGGAAACGCCTCATCGCAGATCACGAGATCGTAGGCGAGGCGCGACGGATCCGATTCGCGCGCCAGAAACGACCGGGACTCCCGCCTGCGTTCCGGAGTTAAATCGCCGAGAAGAAAATTCTCAATTCGTTCATAAGCTTCTATGCCGGTTGCGCATACCGCGACGCGCAAGGGCACGTCGACCATATGCCGGACCTGGTCAGGATTCAGGTTCGAAATAGCTTTCTTGATGTTTACTAATCCCGCAATGCTCATGGAAACTCCCGTGAGATTGAGGAGCGTCCGCACCCTGGAGCCGCAGGACGACCTTCAGATCTCGGTGCCAATCCGTATTCACGCCAATACGTTCGACATCGATCCCGGGAGAGAAGTATCTCAGAACTGTTGCGTTGGCGGAATGAAACAGAATTGCAGGGGCAACCAGCAGTAATCGCGGCGGAATTGGCGCGACGGCAGTGCCAGGGAACAAATGGTTTAGCTCGCCGCGCCGGGCGTGCCAGGCGACCCGCATCCAATAATCCAGCGCTTGCATAGGAAGGTGGATGTCCTCGGCAGCCTTGAGTTCGATGACCGCGAGCCTCCCGGAATGCGATATGGCCAGCAAATCGATCAGGTCTCGATCCAGAGCAGCGAAAGCCAGCACCTGGCCATGTAGAGGTTTTTCACATAGCGACGCATCGAGAAGTGGCAGCCGCCTACGGACAACAGACTCGAGCCAGCGCTCCGGAGCTCCCACGGCACCGACAGCCACTATTCCGAACGGTGGATTCGCTCAATGACGCAAACTGACGAGCGAAATTCTCCACCTCGGACCAGGCATGTGCCGGGACTTCGTACTTCTGCTCCAGGCCGAGCCAAACCTTTCCCCGTTCGATGCGTGCGAATTCAACGCCTCGATTCCGAATGCTGAGAGTACCGCTCAGCTCCGGAGAAAATCCAATGCCTGGAACGTGTTCCAGCCGCGACAGCAGGCCAAGTATTTCTGCTGGAAATTCCGTCTCTAGGAAGGACGTACTAACGCGCGAGTCCAGATTGCCAAGGTCACGCGGATCTATCTCGCCCGCCGATCCATGCCCGTTGTAGCAAAAAAGACAAGTATTCAGCGCCGCGCCATTGAGCCAACGTAGCCGGTGCGCAGTCAGGCATCCCGCTTCCTCCGGCAGAAAAATGCACAATCTTGTAGTCACCTGTTTGCGGCGGGATTGCCGATGCACGTGATCGAACCAAATGAGAGCAAACGTCAGCAGCGCCGATTCGTTCTCTACACCGGGACACGCAATGGCCGCGATCTGTTGATTGCCGCGAGTGATACGGGCGCGCGGGAAGACAGGTGAAAGCGATCGCTGCAAATCCATTCCCGCGGAGACCGACTCTATTGCCCATCCCGGGAACTGCCTGCAAAGCATGCGCCGAAACTGTTCAGCAAAGCTTTGCCGTTCTCCGGACGATGTCCGATGCGCCGTTTGCGGCTTGTCCAGATCCAGAAAGCTGAGTTTGCCGGGAAGGCCGCCGAACCGGTGCACTGTGCAGTCCAGCAACCCCGTTTTGTGCCGGTCGACCGACAAAAGCCGGCGCGAAAGGTTCCGGTTCTCGTGCCACACATCAATCCACAAGCGTCCGGAGCGAATTTCCAAAGCGTACTCACCCGGTTTGAGCGGGATTACGGGCTCGCCGAAGTCGAGAACAGCGGGCGCGCGGCACGCGGCGACGAATGTTTGCACGAGGCGCAGCAGCTCCTCTGCGTTCGGAGGCGGAACGGCCCCGGCTGGGCTTTTATGATAGAGTTTTGCCACCCGATGTATCCATTTTTCAAAGCCGCTTGCACGCGGTCGAGCAACGCATTGAGCGGGCACTCGATCGCTGTGGCAGAAAACGGCTCGACATTACTCTAGTGGCGGTTACGAAGAAATTCTCTGCTCAGCGGATTCGCGAGGCATACGCGGCCGGCGTTCGGGATTTTGGTGAGAACTACGTTCAGGAATTCTCGGCGAAGCACCCCGAACTCGGGGACATTCGCGATGCGCGATTTCATCTGATTGGGCATCTTCAAGCCAATAAAGCGCGCTTGGCTTCGGAGATTTTCCAGGTTATCGAGACCGTGGATTCAGTTCGACTGCTCAACCGGCTCGAAACAGTTGCCGCCGAACGCGACTCCGCGCCCGAAGTCCTGTTAGAAGTTAAGCTGTCGGAGGAAGAGAACAAGACCGGAGCCAGTCCCGAATCGCTGCCGGAACTCGTCGATGCCGCGCAAGCGTGCAAACACGTAAAGGTCACCGGATTCATGGCGGTTCCGCCGTGGTCCGAGGATCCTGAGCGCTCACGCCCCTACTTTCGCCGGCTTGCGGAGCTTGCGAAGCAGTTTGGATTTCGACACCTGTCGATGGGAATGTCGAATGACTTTGAAGCGGCTATTGAGGAGGGTGCGACCATTATCCGCGTGGGTACGGCGCTATTCGGTCCGAGACCAAAGCCGGTATCGTCCGCGGTGCAGTAGGCAAGTGTTGCAGCCGCGCATCAGATTCATCGCGGGTTTTTTTCTGGTTCTCTCCGGCTGTCTGTTCGCGCAGATCATCAAAAAAAACCCGAGGACGCCGCTTGTTGAACAACTGGGGGCAGTGATCCCGATGCACGACGGCACCCGTCTTGCCGCCGATATCTTCTTGCCATCATCAGCTGGACGCTGGCCCACGCTGCTGGTGCGAACGCCTTACAATCGGAAAGCATCGGCCATGCTGAGCTATCGAGGGTTCAGCAGGCGCGGTTACGCCCTTGTGATCGAAGACGTGCGCGGCCGCTTCGCCTCACAAGGCTCGTTCGGAAACATCGACCAGGAAGGGCGCGACGGTAACGACACGATCAATTGGATTTCCGAGCAGCCCTGGTCCAATACGCGCGTCGGCATGGTTGGCAGCTCCTATCTCGGGATCGTCCAATGGTGGGCGGCGATTCAGGACAATCCGCACCTGCTTGCGATTTCGCCGATGAACTCCGGCGACGACGAGTATTTAGATCGCTTCTACTCCACCGGTGGCGCATTGAAATTGGGCCACAGACTGCTGTGGTTGGCCCAAAATTTTACCCCGCCGGCGCAAGTGAGACCGCTGCTCGGAAGCTATGTGTCGCATTTACCGCTGCGCACTGCGGATCTCGCAGCTATCGGCAGGACCTCCGAAATCTGGCGCACGGCACTGGCACATCCGTCCGACGACTCTTTTTGGAAAAGTCTCAGCATCCGCACGAAGCTGGCCCGGATTTCGGTCCCGGTTCTTTCTTTCAGCGGCTGGTTCGACAATTACGCCGAAAGCGAGCTCGATGCGTTTACGAAATTATCGCAACACGGCACGCCGGTTGAAACTTGGATCGGACCCTGGGCGCATGATCCGGGTCTTCACTTCCCGACACGCGAATTCGGGCCGGATGCCCACTTGCCCATTCGTACAGTTCAGACTGCGTGGTTCGATCGTTGGCTTAAGCAGCGCGGCGGGTCCGATGTTCCCGAACACGAGCAGGCCCTACTTCATATCTTCGTGATGGGGCCGAACGTCTGGCGTGAAGAACACGAGTGGCCGCTCTCGCGAACGCGGTTCACGCCGCTCTATCTCACCAGCGATGGACACGCGAATTCCGTTTCTGGCGATGGCGTTCTGCGTTGGGCTCCTGTTGCTAAATCGCATGCCGATTCGTTTACCTACGACCCGAAATCGCCGGTTCCCACGATCGGCGGAGCCATTTGCTGCGATCCGAGAGTACTGCCGCCAGGGCCGTTGGACCAGACTCCGGTTGAAAAAAGGTCCGATGTCCTGGTATACACATCGGCGCCCCTTCGCTGAGGATGTGGAAGTTACAGGACCTGTGCGCACCATCTTGTACGTTGCCACTTCCGCCAACGATACGGACTTCACGGCCAAGCTTGTGGATGTACAGCCGGATGGCCGGCCGCTGCTTGTCAGCGACGGAATACAGCGGCTGCGATATCGGCTTTCACTCGAACGGCCGGTTTTTGTGAAGCGCAATACCGCATATCAGATTAGCGTTGATACCGGGGTGACCAGCTACGTTTTCGCGCCGAGGCACCGCATCCGGGTGGAAGTTTCAAGCAGCGACTTCCCACACTTCGATCGCAATCTGAATTCTGTACGGCCGATTGCCGACGAAAACAAAATCGTGAAGGCTCGCCAGACCGTCTATCACGAGAAAGGCTACCCGTCAGCGATAATTCTTCCGGTGATTCCTCCACCGTTTCACCGCCGCACGCCGGAACCGGCGAACGGTGCCAGAATTACTCCAGCGCAATCGCGATAGCTCCGGCGACGATCAGCAGTCCGCCTATTGTTTTGCCCCAGGTCAGCCGCTCGCCCAGGAATAGGACGGCAAAAACGATCACCAGCGCAACGCTGAGCTTATCTATCGGAGCCACGCGCGAGGCTGGTCCCAATTGCAGCGCCCGAAAATAACACAGCCACGACAAGCCCGTTGCTATGCCTGAGAGCCCAAGAAACAACCAGGTCCGATTCGAACTCACGTGAAATGTTCCGGGCTGTCGGGCAACATAAGCCACGAGCCACGCGAACGCGACCACGACAGTTGTCCGGACGGCGGTGGCGAAATTCGAATCGACGCCTTCCACCCCGAGTTTGGCGAGAATCGCGGTGGCAGCGGCGAAGCAGGCCGAAAGCAGCGCCCAGATCAGCCAGGTCATGCCCGTTTCACTCGATTCCGCGTGCCATGGCCTATGGCGTTATCCTCGCCCTCGAATGCAGTTTCCAACCTTGCATAATGTAAGCGCATCGAGAACCACTTTATTTCGTCTACAAAGAGAAGCTTCAGGGAATCTGCGGTTGCCTGCAGTCTGGATGGCTTGGGGCGTACTATTCAGAGCCCTCGGGCCGTCATATGGTGGATGTTGAAATCGGCCGGAATACAACGTTGACCACTAGCTATGATCGCAAGCCAGGCTGAGGCGATTCGAGTTGCGGCACTAGAGTCCTCTTCGGCTCGCTTTATGCAAGCGGAAGCAGAACTTCGAGCGGCAAACCCGAATGCGGCGATTCCCCTTTATATTCAGGCTGAGCGTCTTGGGCACGACCCCGACGCTTGCGCAGCGGGCCGATGGACCTGTCACATGCTTTTGGGGGATTTCGAATCGGCCTGGGCGGAAAGCGATGCCATTCAGCGGCGCGGCAAACCCGATCCAAACCGTTTTTGGGACGGCCGGTCGCCTCGTGGCCGCGACGTGATCGTGCGCTGTCTGCACGGCCTCGGCGACACGCTTCAGTTCATCCGTTACGTGCACCTGCTGCATCAGCAGGCCAACAGCGTCGTTATCGAAGCCCAACCGCCGCTTAAGCCGCTACTTCAGGAATCGCGCTTAGCGGATTGCGTGATCACCTGGGGTGATGCCCAGCCGTTCTGGGACATGCAGATTGAAATCATGGAATTGCCGCGGATCTTTCGAACTACGCTGCAAACGATTCCCACCGCCGCGCCATATCTAAGAATCGATGCAGGTGCCGGCTCCGAGTCGGCAACCAACTCCCGTCTCCGGGTCGGCATCGCCTGGGCATCCGGTGCTTACAATCCAGCTCGATCCGTGCCTCTGCAGGAGATCGCGCGACTGTGCAAAGTTCGTCATATTGAGTTGTTCAGTCTGCAGGCTGAGCCTGAGCGCAGTGAACTCGCCTCGTGCGGCGCTCCCATTTGTGATCTATACCACCAGGCCGCCTCAGTACTCTCCGCTGCGCGCACACTGCAGACCATGTCGATCGTAATCACGGTGGACACGATGATGGCGCATTTGGCGGGCGCACTCGGGTGCCGGACGTGGACTCTGCTTCCGTATGCATGTGACTGGCGCTGGATGCTTCGCCGTCGAGACTCGCCCTGGTACCCCAGCATGCGGCTGTTTCGTCAGCCGCGCCCCGGAGACTGGCACTCGGTGATCGAGGAAGTCCAATCGGAACTATGCTCACTTACTCCGGGTTCGTCTCGCGTATCGTAAAGAAAAAAGTTGCTCCGTTTCCCGGTTCTGATTCCACCCAAATACGACCGCCCGCGCGGGTGACAATCTTCTTACACGTCGCGAGGCCGATACCACTTCCGGCGATCTCCATTCCGTGCCGCCGCTGCAGTGGATGGAAAATACGCTCGTGCCATTCGGGCTCAATCCCCATGCCGTTGTCACTTACGGAGAACAGCCATTCATCGCCATCGCGCTTGGCTGAGATACGGATGGCGGGCGGTACGTCCGGTTTTCGGTATTTAATTGCATTCGAAATCAAGTTCTGAAATAACTGAGCGAGCGCCTGAGGGTTCATCCGCACATCCGGCAGGCTGTCAATCTGAATGGCGGCCCCGGATAGTTCAATGTGGCGGCGCAAATTGTCGATTGCAATCGTCATCGCGGTCTGCGAAATGGCGGCCCCGCTTCCAATTGCACTCTTGCCAACTTGGGCATGCGCCAGAACCGCATCGATCAAATCGCCCATGCGCATCAGTCCTTGTGAAACCTGGTGCAAGTATTTACGCCCGCTTTCATCCAGACCCTCACTGTGACGGCTGATGAGCAAATCGACCAGCCAGCGTGTGCTCGTAATGGGCGCGCTGAGATCGTGAGAAGCAATGCGCGCAAACTCCTCCAACTCCTGATTAGAGCGCTCCAGTTCGAGTGCCATGCTTCTCAGGCGGCGATTCGCCAACTCCAACTCGCGCTGTACCTGGAGCCTCGACGTGATATCGGTGTGGGTTTCAATGATGCTGGCCGGGCCGTCGCTTGTACCGAGCATCATCAGCACACAGTGAGTTGAAACTGCCACCTGAGTGCCGTCTTTACGCACGTGCTCGAGTTCTCCGCTCCAGGTTCCCGTGGTCAACAATTGGTTTTGAATCTGCTCCAGTGTTCCGGGAAAGGTCGTGTGCAAGAGTTCGTGTGCCACCCTGCCCACGGCTTCGTGCGCGGTCCAGCCGAACAGTGTCTCGCACCCGGCTGTCCAGTGCTCAATCACTCCGTCCCACTTTTTCACCAAAACAATCGATTGGTCCAACGCTCCGGCCAATGCGCTTAAACTGTCTTCCGCGGTTTTCCGCTCCGTGACATCGTGCAGGATCTTGCCATATCCGGCGAGGCTACCGTCGGGATTGCGTAAAGTGATTGTTACTCCTTCCACCAGAATGCGCCGGCCATTCTTAGTTTCCAGCCATCGGGTGTCCGACGTCCTCCCCTTGGCGGCGGCCTGATCCAACTCATGATGTCCGGATCTCGCCAACCGTTCGGCCGCGGGAAGCAGCAGTTCGATATTTTGCCCCAGAAATTCGTCGGGCGTGTAACCGAACAGCTGCCGCACGCCCGGATGCCAGGATGAAAATCTCCCCCCCACGTCCACCAGCACCACGACAAATTCATTCAGTTCGGAGACGAGTAAATCGAAAAGCTCTTTTCGCGTTGACGCTGACTCGACAGGCATCGATCTGCATTCCCATTGTTGCTCAGCGGCTCTGCAGAATCGCCTGCGGCTCGCGGCACGTCTGCAGGCGCGCTTCACTCGACCAGCAAGGCGTTGATCCGGTGTACGACGGTCTGTCCGCCTGAAATCGATATCTCGCTTACCGACGCCGGGGACACTTCAAGCCTTAACAGGTAATCGAGCGGCATGCCGAGAAACAGCATTAGCAGCGCGCGAATCACATCGCCGTGTGTGACCGCCGCTATTTCCTCGCCCTCGTACTGCATCACAATTTTGTGCAGGCTGGCCCAGGCTCTCACTTGCACATCGAGCAGTGACTCTCCCTCCGGTGCGGCCCTCAGTGACCGGTGTGCGTTGTATTCACGCCACTGTTCGTTCGCCTGCAGTTCATCGAAGCGCGCGCCCGTCCAGCGTCCGGCATCGAGTTCATTCAAACCGCTTTCCGCGATTACCTTCAACCCGTACTCGCCGGCGATCAACGTCGCCGTCTCCATGGCGCGTTCAAGTGGACTTGAATAAATCGAGGTCAGGTTGTAACGCCGATGCAGCGTCCGGCCCAGGTTCGCCACCTCTTCACGTCCTTGCTTATTCAAAGGGATTCCCGCCATTCGGCCGCAGAGCACGTCTTTAAGTAAGTCAGTGTTACCGTGACGAATGAGTAGAATGCGAGTCATGCTAACCAGGGAAATCGGACTGTGCCTCAGAGCTTGAACACAGAGCAGATCGAAAAGCGTGTCGCTGAACTAGGTCCATGGTTCCACAATCTGAATCTTAGAGGCGTGCAAACGGCGCCCCATCACTTTCTGGGTGATTACCCATCGTTCAAATGGCGCAATTTTGAGAATGCTATCCCGGTGGACCTTTCGGGGCTCAGTGTTCTCGACGTCGGTTGCAACGCCGGGTTCTACGCCATCCAGATGAAGCTGCGTGGCGCCGAAACCGTTCTCGGCATCGACCACGATGAGAGCTATCTGGCGCAGGCAAGGTTCGCGGCACAAGTGCTCGAGCTCGACATCGCGTTTGAGCAGTTGTCTGTATACGAGGTCTCTAAACTGGACCGTAAATTCGATCTTGTGTTCTTCATGGGTGTGTTTTATCACCTGCGCCATCCTTTGCTTGCTCTTGATTTACTGCGTCAACACGCTACCCGCGACTGGTTTATCTTCCAATCCATGTTGCGCGGCAGCCGTTCGATTCCGGGGCTGAATCCCGACTATCCGTTCCACGAGACTGCAGTATTCGACAAGCCAGGATTCCCCAAAATGCATTTCATCGAGCACTCGTACTCCGAAGATCCAACCAACTGGTGGGTTCCGAATCGAGCGTGCGCCGAAGCCGTATTGCGCAGCGCCGGGTTCAAGATTGATGCCACGCCTGAGCCCGAGGTTTTCATCTGCCGCGTGGACGAATCAGCTTATCTGCATCCGCTTCCCGATGCCTGTTAACGTAGCTGCCCGCAGCAGCAAAATCATGGAGACAATTCTATGATCGAGGCGGTCATGCTCTGGAACGAGCCCAACAATCTTTCGCATTGGGATTTTGAGATTGATCGTGACTGGTCTATCTATGCGCAGATGGTCAGGCTCGCTTCCGCTGCCATCATTTCGGAAAATTCTGCCATCAAGCGCGTACTGGGCGGCATTTCTCCCATCGACCCGGCGTTCATCACTCGCATGAGCGAGTTTGGAGTTCTGGATCAGCTTGACGTTGTAGCTGTGCATGGTTTTCCGCTCGATTGGAATCACTGGACGATTCACGAATGGCCCGACAAGCTCGCCGAAGTCGCGGCCGTGACCTCAAAACCGATCTGGGTATCCGAAGTTGGTGTGTCTTCTTTTGGAGCGGAAGAGGTTCAAGAGTTTGGCTTCAATCGCACCGCCGAGTTGCTGCTGCCGAGACTCGATCACGTTTACTGGTATAGCCTTTTTGACCTGCCTCGGGCCTGGCCTGCAACCACCCGTCATCGTGAAAGCGAGGGCTCTTCGTACTATCGCCACTTCTATATGGGTCTTTATCGCGAAGACGGCACTCCCAAATTGGCAGCGCGTCACTTTTCGCGCTACGCCCCATCGCTCGGAATATGCCAATGGTTCCACTTTGAGGATCATCGGCTGGATGCGGCCGTCGCGGCCCTTCGCGATTTAGGCGTAAGAAAGTTGCGCACTGGCCTGAGCTGGGCAGATTACGAGCGTCCCAATGCAGATGTTTGGTTTGACCGTCAGATGCGCCTGCTGGAACCTTTTGAGCTTACCGTGACCTTCTGCTTCACACCGGAACGCTGCGGTGTTCGCCCGCATCACACCAGCCCGCCCGCCAATCCCGCAGAATACGCGGACTTCTGCAGCAGGATGATTCGGCGGTATGCCTCGTAGAAGTACCTGATCGATTGTAAAGGAATGAAGGTTATCCGTAACAAACAGCTTCTACAAAGCTTCTTACCTTCAACTAGGGCCGAAGCCGGCGCGAGCCGGCGCTCAGTCCGATGCATTAAACAAGGAGCCATTTATCGCGGAGATGTTTTACCCGTAAATGTTCCGGCTGCCCGGTAGATGTTGCTGTACTTCATTCGAAGTGAAACGTACGAACGCCAACACTGAGGACAAAACGGACGATGAAGGGAACCGTTCTTATTACAGGCGGTGCAGGATTTATTGGATCTCACGTTGCTTCTGAACTGCTCAGACACGGCTATCACGTCAGAGTTCTCGACAGCCTTGTTACCCAGGTACACGGAGATAATCCGGTTCGCCCGCCTTATCTGGACAAGGACGCCGAGCTGATACTCGGCGATGTGCGCAATCCCGATACCGTGGATGAGGCGCTCTCCGGAGTCGATGCGGTCTATCATTTTGTGGCTTTGGTCGGTGTCGGCCAAAGCATGTACCAGATTGCGGAATATACCAGCGTTAACAACCTGGGCACCGCAATTCTGCTGGAGCGCGTGGTTAAGCAGCGCGTTAACAAGCTGATTGTCGCATCCAGCATGAGCGTGTATGGCGAGGGGCTTTATCTCACGCCCGACGGGCAGCCGTATCCGCTGGCCTGCCGGACTCCCGCCCAGTTGAAAGCGCACGAATGGGAAATGACGACGCCGCAAGGTCTGCCGTTGCGTCCCGTGCCCACGCCCGAATCGAAACAGCCTTCTCTTGCTTCCGTCTACGCGCTCTCCAAGTTCGATCAGGAGCAGATGTGCCTGATGGTGGGCCGCGCATACGGCGTCCCTACTGTGGCGCTGCGCTTCTTCAACGCCTACGGACCGTATCAGGCATTGTCGAATCCTTACACAGGTGTGCTTGCCATTTTCGCCTCGCGCCTTATGAATGGGCAGCGGCCGATCATTTTTGAAGATGGACAGCAGCTGCGCGATTTTGTGAGCGTGTACGACGTGGCGCAGGCCTGTCGTCTGGCGCTCGAGGTGGATGCAGCCAAGGATCACGTTTTTAATGTCGGCAGCGGCCAAATCATCACTGTCGAAAACGTGGCGCGTAGTCTCGCGCGCGTGATGGGCAAAGAAATCGAACCTGAAATCTCAAGCAAATACCGCGTTGGAGATATCCGCCACTGCTTCCCCGATATTGGGCTCGCTCGAAACATTCTCGGCTATAAGCCGGCCGTTCCGTTGGAGCAGGGAATGCGCGACCTCGCAGCCTGGCTCGAGCGGCAAACCGCTCCCGATCGCTTCAACGAAATGCGGGCAGAATTGACCTCCCGCGGGTTGGTGGTTTAGGAGATCGCGTATGAACACTTCGTTCGTACTGATCACCGGCGGTGCAGGGTTCATAGGCACTAACGTCGCGCGCAGTTATCTTGACCAGGATCGGCCTGTTCACATATTCGATAATCTTGGCCGGGCGGGCGTCGAGCAGAACGTGCAAGAACTGCAATCGTCCTACCCCGGGCGTGTCCGCTTCACTCATGGCGACGTTCGCAACGCCGCCCTCGTGCAGGCGGCGGTCGAAAGCGCCGCTATCGTCTACCACCTGGCTGCACAGGTTGCGGTTACGACCAGCCTCGAAAATCCAGTCGAGGATCTGCAGACGAATCTGCTCGGCACAATCAATGTGCTCGAGGCCATTCGAAAATCGCCGCACCGCCCTTCGGTTCTGTTTACTTCCACCAACAAGGTCTATGGGCGGCTCAGCGCCATCGCGTTAGCGGAAAACGGCCGTCGCCATGAGCCCGCCGACAAAGCTGTCGCGCTTAGCGGCATCAACGAGAGGCAGCCGCTCGAGTTTCTTTCGCCCTACGGCTGTTCGAAGGGCAGCGCCGACCAGTACGTGCTCGATTACGCTCATTCGTTCGCCCTGAAAGCGTGTGTTTTTCGCATGAGCTGCATCTACGGCACCTATCAATTGGGCTCCGAAGATCAGGGCTGGGTCGCACACTTTTTGCGCCAGGCCTTAAAAGACGAACCCATCACCATCTATGGCGACGGCAAACAAGTACGCGATCTGCTTTTCGTGCACGATCTGGTACGCGCCATGCATCTCGTTCACGACAATATGGACATTGCGGCCGGACAGGTTTTCAATATGGGCGGAGGCCGGGAAAATAGCGCGAGTCTGCTGGAGCTGCTGGATGAGATTCGTGCTTTGACGGGGAATCGCGTAGCGATCGAATGGGGGTCGGAACGCCTGGCCGATCAGCGCTGGTTCGTTGCCGATACTTCGAAGATTCGCAACCTTCTGGGCTGGACGCCTCGCATTGGAATTCGCGACGGGCTTCGACTTTTGTACAACTGGTATTGCAGCCGGCCATCGCTCATCGATCATGCCGCGGTTCAGGTAGCATAATGCGTTTCGCTCTGGTTAATCCGGCGTGGCATTTCGAAGGCAGTATTTACTTCGGCTGCCGCGAGCCCCATCTTCCCCTCGAATTCGGCTACTCTAAGGCACTCCTCGAACAAAGTGGGCACGAGGCCGTTATTGTCGACGGACAACTGGAAGGTCTTTCGCAAGGCCAAATCGTCCAGCGTGTGGCCGAGTTGCGCCCCGACTTCACTGTCGTGACCACGGCGCCGAGCTATTTATTTTGGCGGTGCGCTCCGCCCGAGCTCCGCATTCCACAACTGCTGTGCAACGACCTGAAGCCGATTGCCGGAAAGATAATCGTCGTCGGGCCGCACGCTTCCACAACGCCGCGCGCGACATTGAAAAAAACGGGCGCCGATGTGGTGGTCCTCGGCGAATGCGAGGAGATCCTGCCTTCTATTGCTTCTTCAATAACCGGTGCTCCTTCCACTGCTTTCTTCGAGGGGGAACGCTGTGTTATTCGGGGGCCGAATCGGGCTGCGGATATGAAGCAGCTTCCGGCACTGCAATGGCCGGATGAAATCGTGGCCCGGCACAAGCACCATCATCACCGTTTCGATGCCGAGCCCAAAGGGCCCGGCGCCGAGATGGAAGCTTCGCGTGGCTGTCCATACCATTGCACGTTTTGCGCGAAAGACAATTTCCGCAACAGCTACCGCAAGCGGCCGCTCAATGTGATTCTCGAAGAAGTCGACGCTCTGCTCCGGCAAGGCGTCGAATACATATACTTCATTGACGAAATCTTTTTGCCCGACCAGCCCCTGCTGGCAGCCCTATCGGAGCGTCGGGTCAAAATCGGCGTTCAGACGCGGATCGATCTTTGGAATGAAGGCGCCATCGAGGCCCTCGCACGAGCGGGGTGCGTCTCGATTGAAGCGGGCGTTGAAAGCATTACTGAGGAGGGCCGTGCGTTTCTGGATAAAAAATGCAAGATGTCGACGGAACAGTTGAGCGATCGGCTCGTCTTCGCCAAAAAGCTTGTTCCGTTCGTGCAGGCCAATCTGCTGGCGATGACCGAGGATGACTCCGATGCAGTGGAAGCGTGGCGGCAACATCTGGAAAGCCATGGCGTCTGGGCGAATAAGCCCGTTCCGCTATTTCCTTATCCAGGTTCACCTGACTACACGCGCCGCTGGGGCGCCGCCGACGATCTGGCCTGGGAGCGTGCTCACGCAGCGTATCTGAACGGGTTCGATTCCTTCAGCGATATTCAGGAGCAGCGGCCGCAGCCCCTGGTCGAGCTGGAACTTTCGATGCATGATCGCTAAAACGCAGGAACCGTCTTCCACGCCGTCCAAAATCCTGATGACCGCCGACGCCGTAGGCGGCGTGTGGCAATACTCGGTGGATCTGATTCGCGAGCTCTCGGCCTTCAACATGGAAGTCGTCCTCGCCACCCTCGGCCCGCGACCTACCGTGGAGCAAAGGCAGCAGGTCCACGCAATCGCGGGAGCCACACTGATTGAGAGCGATTTTGCGCTCGAGTGGATGCCGAATCCGTGGTACGACGTAGATGCCTCGGGCGATTGGCTCCTGCAGTTACAGTCAGAGCTGAAACCCGATGTTGTGCACTTAAATGGTTATAGCCACGCAGCCCTGGCCTGGCGTTTGCCGGTCGTGATTGCGGCTCATTCCTGTGTATTCTCGTGGTGGCGGTCTGTTCATCACAGCCCGCCCGATGACAGTTGGGCCGAGTATAAGCGGCGCGTTACACACGGGCTGGCCGCTGCTTCAGCCGTGATCGCGCCCTCACGTTTCATGGCGCGAGCTGTGGCCTCCGAATACGCGTTGGATGCCGACGACCATCCGGGTGATTCATAATTTCAGTGCAGCGCAAATGCCCGCGCCCATTGCCAAGCAGCCCGTTTGCTTTGCTGCCGGCCGTATGTGGGATGAAGCAAAGAATCTCACACTGCTCGAACGGATTGCGCCGCAACTCGACTGGCCTGTCCGCGTCGCAGGCAGCGGCGCGGGTTCGCAACATGTCCATCCGCAGTTGCGCGCGCTCGGAAAGTTGCCTCACCGCGACGTGCTCCATCATCTGAATGCCGCCAGTATCTTTGTTCATCCGGCTTTATACGAGCCGTTCGGATTATCTGTCCTCGAGGCCGCTCGCTGCCGCTGCTGCCTTGTGCTGTCGGATATCGAGAGCCTGCGCGAACTCTGGAACGGCGCTGCCCTGTTCGTCGATCCGCGCGATCCTGAGCAATGGATTGCCGAACTGAACCGGCTTGCCAGAGATCCGTTCGAGCGTGACGAATTGGGGCGTGCGGCGGCGGCTCGCGCTCAGCGGTACGACGCGGCCGGTTCCATAGCTCGCTACGTTGATCTCTACCGTTCTTTGCTTCCCAGCCCTCAGCAGGCGGAGAAGGGCGCAGCCGCATGAAGCTCCGCGTTGCGTTGTTCTATCAATCGCTGGTTTCGGATTGGAACCATGGCAATGCCCATTTCCTGCGCGGTATTGCGTCGGAACTCCAAGCCCGGGGCCACGATGTGCGAATCTTCGAACCCGAGGGCAATTGGAGCCGTGAAAACCTGGTCCGCGATCATGGTCCCGAAGCCATAGCGAGGTTTGAAGCCGCCTTCCCCAACCTGCGCAGCAAAGAATACCGCTTGGATACTCTCGATCTCGACCGATTGCTCGACGGCGTCGATATCGTCCTCGTCCACGAATGGAATGATCCCGCATTGGTCGCAGCGGTAGCACACTATCGTCGCAATATGTCCCGCGTGCGCGTCTTCTTTCACGATACGCATCATCGTGCGATCACTGCTCCCGAAGAATTCGAACGCTTCGAACTCGATAACTATGATGCTGTGCTTGCTTATGGAGCCTCGCTAAAACAAGCGTATGAAGCGCTCGGTTGGGGAAGTCAGGTGCACGTCTGGCACGAGGCTGCGGATGTAAGGACCTTTCTATCCCCGGCCGAACGAAATCAAGTCGGGTGACGTGGTTTGGGTTGGAAATTGGGGAGATGAGGAGCGTTCGAACGAAATACGCGAGTTTTTCATTGAACCCGGTAAACGAACTGCAACTCTCGTCGGCCGTTTACGGTGTGCGTTATCCCGAAACGGCTTTGCGCGAACTCGATGAGGCTGGCATTGCCTATCGTGGATGGGTGCCAAATTTTGAAGTTCCTGAAGTATTTAGCCGCTTCCGGCTGACAGTTCACGTGCCGCGGCGGCCGTACACACGACAGCTGCCCGGCATTCCAACCATTCGACCGTTTGAAGCGCTAGCCTGCGGAATTCCGCTAATCTCCGCCCCATGGGACGATATCGAAGGCCTCTTTCGGGTTGGGGAAGACTTTTTGATGGTCAACGATGGCCGCGAGATGTCCACGTCGATGCAAGACCTGCTGTGCGATCCGTCGCGCGCGTCAAGGCTCGCCGCCAGTGGTCTCGAAACTATCCGATCGCGCCACACCTGCGCCCACAGAGTGGACCAGCTCTTTGATATTTACGCCGGCATGCAACCTGTTCCCGCCGAAACCGACGCAGTACTTGCCCAGGTGGAATCATGAGAATCGCTTTCTGGGGCTCGAGTCTGGTGTCGGCCTACTGGAACGGCGCCGCCACCTATTATCGCGGCATCCTCCGCGCCCTCGCCAACTGCGGTCATGAAATAGCCTTCTATGAGCCCGATGCCTATGATCGCCAGAAGCACCGCGATATAGAAGATCCTGAATGGGCTCGTATTGTCGTTTTTGACCCGAACGAAATCGCCGACGTGCAGCGGCATCTCCTCACCTCCACAGATTGCGACGTGGTGGTTAAAGCAAGCGGCGTGGGTGTTCTCGACGAATATTTGGAATCGGCAATTTCCTCGATGCCTGCCGCCGTGTGTAAGGTTTTTTGGGATGTGGATGCTCCTGCTACACTCGATCGTTTAATGATCGATCCCGCGGACAGTTTTCATAAGGCACTGCCGCGTTTTGACCTGGTGCTTACGTACGGCGGCGGGAATCGCGTTACGGATGGTTATCGCGCAATCGGCGCGCGTGAGTGTTTTCCCATTTACAATGCCTTCGATCCGGATGTTCATCATCCGGTTCCGCCGGACCAGCGCTTTGCGTGTGATCTGTCATTTCTCGGCAACCGTCTTCCGGACCGCGAGGCGCGCGTCGAGGAGTTCTTTCTACGCGCTGCCGCGCTCTCGCCGCAGCAACAATTCCTGCTTGGCGGGAGTGGTTGGGAGGACAAAGCGCGCCCGTCGAACGTTACGTACGTGGGTCATGTTTACACTGCGGATCACAATGCATTCAATTGCTCGGCCCGTGCCGTTCTGAACATCAGCCGAGAGAGCATGGCCCGATACGGGTTCTCTCCTGCCACGCGCGTCTTTGAAGCTGCCGGAGCCGCAGCTTGTCTGATTACAGACGCCTGGGAAGGTATCGAATACTTCCTGGAACCGGGTAGCGAGGTGCTTATCGCGTCTTCGGGCGAAGACGTTGCGCGCATCGTTCGCGACCTCAACCCGGAGAGGGCGCGTGCTATCGGGAATGCTGCTCAGGCGCGCGTGCTGGCCGATCATACCTATCAGCAGCGCGGGGTTGCCGTCAATAACATTCTGCAGGAGAAAGTTGCGGCTCTGCGCTCCGCCCCCGTGGAGGTGATGGTATGAATGATCGCCTGCAGTGCGTGTTTCTCGGCCTGTCGATAACATCGACGTGGGGCAATGGGCACGCCACTACTTACCGGGGCCTACTCAAAGAGCTCTCTAAACGCGGGCACTCTGTCACCTTTCTTGAACGCGATGTCCCCTGGTATTCATCCAATCGCGAATTCAGCACGGTGCCGTATTGCACTATCAACTTATACACGTCCTTAGATGAATTAAAGCAGCGCTTTGAAAAACTCATCCGCGAGGCTGATGTCGTTGTAGTCGGATCATATGTACCGCAGGGCATTGCCGTTGGCCATTGGATCACGGCAGCGGCTCGAGGCGTCACCGCGTTCTACGATATCGACACGCCCGTCACGCTTGCCAGCCTTAAAGAGAATCGCTGCGATTACGTTTCTTACGATCTTTTCCGAAAATATCAACTCTATTTGTCATTTACTGGTGGTCCGACGTTGCAATACATTGAGCGAAAGCTGGGTTCTCCCTGTGCGCGCGCATTGTATTGCTCGGTTGATCCGTCACTCTATTTCCCCGAGCCTCAACCCGCCAGTTGGCGCCTTGGGTATCTCGGGACGTATGCGCCGGACCGGCAGCCTGCCCTCGATGAGCTCCTGATCTCAGTTGCGCGCCAATCGCCGGAAGAATCCTTTGCTGTCGCCGGTCCGCAATATCCGGCCGAAATTGATTGGCCGCAGAACATCGAACGCATCGAACATCTGCCGGCGCGCGATCACCGAAACTTC
Source organism: uncultured Acidobacteriaceae bacterium (assembly GCA_963842195.1). GTDB lineage: Bacteria > Acidobacteriota > Terriglobia > Bryobacterales > Bryobacteraceae > Bog-105. The sequence continues at coordinate 264,731 of CAWJFN010000005.1, read as the reverse complement.
TACAACTCGCAGCGGTTCACGCTGAACATCACCCGGCGCGATATGGTGCGGGCCGGTTATTCTCCAAGTGTCCGGCTCTTTGAAGCTGCTGCTTGCGGCGTGCCCATCGTTACGGACGAGTGGCCGGGCCTCGAAACATTTTTTAAGCTGCGCACCGAGATCATACCTGTTCGGACCGCGCAAGAAGTGCTGGCTCACTTGCGCATGTCAGAGGATCAGCGGCTTGCGATCGGAGAAAAGGCACGCCGTCGTGTGCTGCGCTTCCACACGGCGGCTGTACGCGCCGAGGAGTTCGAGACTTTTACCAGTGAATCGTTTGACCTCACAGCATGCTCCAATAAAAAGAGCAGAACCGCTGTGAAGCGCCGCTCCGCCGCCGCTCTGCGCTGACCAGGAGTCAGTATGATCTGTAAACGAAAGACTCTAGCCGCAATCGCCGCGGCCGGGGGCCTCATCAGCGTAGCACCGGTGCTCGCGCAGGATGCTTCCGCTACTTCGACAAGCATAATAGTCACGCTCGAGCCCAAGCACAGCAAAACCATCCCTCCCATCGTCCCGGAGGACATCGCCGTCTCGGCAGCGGGGCAGAATCGTTCCGTAACAGAGTTGAAGCCTCTCGGCGACTCCGGTGCGCAGATTCTTCTCCTGATCGACGACTCGGCACAGTTCAGTTTTGATACTGAGATCGGCGTCATCAAGCAGTTCGTCTCTTCATTGCCGCAGAATGTCGAGATCGGTATCGGCTACATGCATAACGGTATGTCGCAGATGGTTCAGGAGTTCACGACGGATCACGCAGCCGCGGCGAACTCGATCAGGCTTCCACTCGGGCCGGGCGGTGGCGATGTGAGCCCTTACGATTCGCTTTCCGATGCCATCAAGAAGTGGCCAAAATCCGATAATCCGCGCCGTGAAGTGATCATGATCAGCAGCGGTATCGAAGCTCTCGGCGGCGGCTTTGCTCCCGAGAATCCGTATGTCAACAAAGCCATCGCCGATGCACTCCGGGCTGGCATAATCGTCTACAGCATCTACAGCCCGAGCGTCGGCCACTACGGCCACACCTTCTGGCGCGAAACATGGGGTCAGAACTTCTTGTCGCAAATGTCGGACGAGACGGGCGGCGAAGCATTCATCACCACCATCGGTCCTCCCGTCACATTTGGTCCTTACTTCGACAGCATTCTCAAGGATCTGCGAAATCAATATCTGCTCACATTTTCTCCTGGTCCCGCGAATAAGACAGGATTAGTACCCTTACGAGTTCGTATCAAGGAAAAAGACGCCGATATAGCTGCGCCCACAAGTGTGTTCGTGAAAGCTTCGCAGTAACGTTCTCAATCTCGCTTCATCCCACCTGCAAGGAAGTAATAACGCATGTCTACCGTAACAGCAGATCCTAAGAAACAAGGACCCCAACCTCCGTTCAAAGAACACAAACAAACGCCTTCCGGGTCGTCCAGCGAAATGGAGAATCAGCCCGATTATGGCGAGGGTACCTACAAAGGTTTTGATCGACTCAAGAATCGCAAGGCCTTGATCACGGGCGCCGATAGTGGAATCGGGCGAGCCGTTGCGCTTGCGTATGCAGGCGAGGGTGCGGACATCTTCGTCTCTTATCTCAACGAACAGAAGGATGCGGAGGAAACCGCAAAGCTGGTGCGCGAGGCGGGCCGCAAAGCGATTCTGGCGCCTGGAAGCATTGAAGATCCGAAGCACTGTCAATCTCTGGTTGACCGAGCATTTCAAGAACTCGGCGCGATTGACATTCTGGTTAACAATGCCGCTTTCCAGATGACGCACGAATCCATCGAGGAACTCACTCCGGAAGAGTGGGACAAAACCTTCCGCACCAATATCTCGGCAATGTTCTACCTAAGCCGGGCCGCGCTGCCGCGCATGCCTGAAGGCAGCACGATCATCAACACAGCATCCATTCAGGCATATCAGCCGAGTCCCACGCTGCTCGCGTACGCGAGCACAAAGGGGGCCATCGTAACCTTCACGAAAGCCTTGTCTCAGCTCGCAATCAAGCGAGGCATTCGGGTGAATGCTGTGGCGCCGGGCCCGGTCTGGACGCCCCTGATTCCATCCACGATGCCTGCCGAAGCAGTCGAGAAGTTCGGCCAAACGAATCCGCAGGGCAGACCCGCCCAGCCGGCAGAACTCGCGCCGGCTTACGTGTTCCTGGCCTCGGACGAATCGCGATACGTGACTGGAGCGATCTTTGATCTCACCGGCGGCAAAATGCTGCCATAGCGTCAGGGGTAATTGGCGACTGCTGCGGACCAACAGGTAATCGGTCCGTGCTGCGATTTTGTCTACAGTGTGCTCGTGCCGCGGCTGCGCGGCTTGTCCGTCACCGCAAAATCGGCTTTTGCTTCGCCCGCTGAGGCGATGTCCTCGGCGCCCGACTGGACCAGCACATCCTTGGCTTTTCCTATCCAATCACTGTTGTCGCAATGCACGGAAAGCAGCACCCCGCCTTCCTTGATTCGACCCGCGTAACGCTTCGCTTCGTATTCGGGAATTCCGATTCCGATCAGCGCGCCGATTAGCCCGCCGACCACGCCTCCGGAGCCTACGCCCGTCAGAGCCGCGATTACCGGTCCGGCAGCAATCAGCGGACCCAAGCCTGGAATCGCGAGCACGCCAATGCCCGCAAGCAAACCGATCGCCCCGCCGATCACGCCTCCCGTCACCGCCCCTGCCGCCGTTCCCTCCGGAGCTTTGGTATGTTTTTCGTGCGCGAAATCCTTCGTGCCCACGTTGTCCTGCAACAAAACCGAGATGTCCTCGTTCCGGAACCCATTTGCAATCAGGCGATCAACGGCCTCTTCCGCCATACCCCGATTAGCAAAAATTCCAAATACCGCCGTGTTTGTACCCGCCATTTTCCCTCCTGGCTGCTATGCAGCGTATCTCCTAAGTGAGACGGCGGATGCCGGATGCGGTTTCCTGCGGGACGCGACGCCGGAGCTACTCGGCCCTAAGTGTCCGAACAGGCTGTATTCGAGACGCACGCCACGCCGGAATGAGGCTCGCACCTCCGGCGACAGCCAAAAGAAAGAAACACACGCCCACGAACGTAGCCGGATCGGTGGCCGTCACGCCGAACAGCAAACCCGACAAAAAACGGCTCAGAAGAATTGACGCTACAACGCCGGCGGTTATTCCCAGGAGCGTCGGGCGCATGCTCTGTCGCAAAATCATGCGAACGATGCTGCTGTTCGTGGCTCCGATGGCCATTCTCACACTGATTTCATACGCACGCTGTGAAACCGAGTAAGACAACAGCCCATAAATACCAATTGCGGCGAGCAGCACTGCGGTCGCGGCGAAGCTCACGAAAAGGAAAATGGTCGAGCGAAGCCCGGATACCGAACTTCCAATCAGCTGTTCCAGCGCGGTTACTCTTCCGACGGGAATCTCGGGATCAGCCTCAGTTGCGATGCGCCGGATGCTGGCGCCCGCGTCACCGCCCCACGCAGTCTTCACAATGAGATACATCACCGCGGGAATCCGGCCATCGCCTTGAATCGCTTGCGCGTAAGGCATGTAGATGGCTCCGCTGAGCGAGCTTGGAGCGCGGTTTGCGAGATCGAACTGCCGCACGTCCGCAACCACTCCGATGATCGTCCTCCACTGTTTTTCGCTAACCAGCTTGATGTGTTTACCAATCGGATTTTCGGCTGGCCAGAAGCGTCTTGCGGTGGAGGCCGTGACGAGAATTACTGGAGTGGCATTCGCTGCATCGGCCGCGCTGAATTCTCGTCCCGAGAGAAGTGGGATCTGCATCAGACGCAAATAACCGGGCGTGATGGCTCCGTTCCACAGCATCGGCGCCGGAAAATCCGCTGTCTTCGGGTGATCCTCGACATCCACCGGAATCGACGGCACTTGCCGATCGAGCGGCACAGTATTTGCTGCTGCCGCGTCCACCACTCCGGACTCACCTCGCGCGCGCTCCAGGATTCGGCTGTACAGTGCGATGCAGGCAGCTCGCTGCGCACAGAATGATTCATTCGGGCTGATCTTGACAGTCAGGATACGTCGTGCATTGAAGCCGGGATTCACCGTCATCAAAGCGAAAAGGCTTTTTACCAGCAAGCCCGCCCCGACCACCAGCACCAGCGTCAGAGCGATCTCGCCGCCGATCAACCAGGTTCGGAACGTGATCGAGTCACGTGTCGCAGAGCGTTGACTACCGGTCTTCATCGCGTCCACCAGTTGCAGCCTGCGTGCATTCCACGCGGGAACAATTCCAAACGCCAGGCCGGTGAGGATGGAGATCAGTACAGCGAAGCCGGCAACCCGCCAATCGATGCCTAGCCGCGCCATGCCTGGCAAGTCGGCGGGCACTACGGGCTTGAAAAGTGCGAGACCCGCGCTGCCTAACAACACGCCCGCCATACCGGCTACCAATGCAAGCACCAGGCTCTCAGTCAGTAACTGGCGTACGATTCGGAATGTCCCGGCTCCCAGGGCGGCGCGCATCGCGATCTCTTTTTGGCGCGTAGTGGCGCGCGCCAAAAGCAAACTCGCGACGTTCGCACAAGCGATCAACAAAACTGCGGCGACTGCGCCTAGCAGCACGAATAACCTGCTTCGCATGTCTCCGGCCAGATCCGCTTCTAGGGAAATTACAGTCGCGTCCGCATTGAACCCGCGCGGCATCGGAAAGGGAAACACCTTCCATAAACCGCCCGCCACAGAACGGATTTCGGCGCGGGCTTGCGCGAAAGTAGCTCCCGGGCGGAGCCGCCCGATCAGTGGCACGAACTCTCCGCCCCAGTACTCATCGGTGTTGCTCGGATCTCTTCGCGCAGGAATCCAAAACTGGATGCTCGCTGAAGGAAAATCGAACCTGGGCGACATGATCCCGATTACGCGTCGTCCGATTCCATCCAATCTGATTGTGCGGCCGACAATGTTCGGGTCGCTCTGAAGCTTTGTTCTCCAAAGTTCATGGCTGAGGACGATAACGTTATCCCGGCCCGGACTATCCTCATCCGCATTGAAACCTCTGCCTCGCTCCGCCGCCGCACCGATTACAGAAAAGAAATTCGCCGAGGTCCGGCTACCTGTTATGCGCACAGCGGGACCGGCGCCGGTCAGGTTGAATTCCGATCCTGGGCTCACCGACGCGATCTGCATAGACCGGCATTTCTCGCGCAGCAGGTCGAGGAGTCCTTGCGGATAGAAATCTGTTATGCGCACCAGACGCTCCGGCTCGGGGTAGGGCAATGGCCGAATCAAAAGTGCGTTGATGATGCTGAAAATCGCCGTATTGCCGGCAATACCAAGCGCAAGGGACATGATCGCAATCGCGCTGAACACCGGCGCTTTCCGGATAACGCGCACCGAATAGTGCACGTCCTGCACCAGGTGTTCTATAGAAACAAAACCCCACACGTCTCTGCTCTCCTCTTTCGCTAACGTTACGTTTCCCATAGCCACACGGCTCTTACGGAAGGCGTCGCGTTCCGGAATCCCGTGATCGCGCAGCGCGGTCTCACTCAGCCGGCGGTGCGATTCGATCTCTTCGTCCAACTCGCGCGTAAGCCGTTCGCGGCGCGTCCAGAACCAGAATTTGCGCCATTTTCGCTCAAGGCTTGGAAGAGCGAATCCCATGCGCCTAAGCAAACTCCATTACTTTGTGGATTGCGCTAATCATGTGATCGAACTCCCGGCGTTCGAGCGAAAGCTGCTTGCGCCCCGCGGCGGTCAGCGTGTAGTAACGCGCTCTCCGATTGTTCTCGGATGCGCCCCACTCGCCTTTGACCCATCCATTCACCAGAAGACGCTGCAATGCCGGGTACAAAGAACTCTCGCCCACCTGCAACACGTCGCCAGATACCTGCTTCAATCTGTGGGCGATCCCATACCCATGCATAGCGCCGCCGGTCGCAAGAACTCTCAGCAGCAGAAGATCAAGTGTTCCGGGTAGCAGGTCCGCAGTGCTTGTCGCTTTTCCCATCGTCTACTGATGGAAGTGTGACAGAAGCGGACTCGATTGTCAACTCCCATCGTTACCTGAGGGGAGCGCCGTCAATGCCGGGCTGGAGCAGATTAATGAGTGCCGGGCAGAGTGAATGCAACCAGTGTGTCGCCTGCTCCAACCACAACAAATTGCTTACTGTCGAGTTCGTAGGTGATCGCGCCATTGGCTTGGTTCGCTCCCACGGTCGTGTGCCATAAAGTATTTCCCTTGGCTGCATCGAGAGCGAGTATGTGCCCGGAAGTGTCGCCCGTGAAGAGTAAATTTCCTGCGGTCGATAGAAGACCCGGGCCCATTCCCCCGATGTCGTGCGTCCACCGTATATCGCCGGTTTGGTAATCAATGGCTTTGATCGATCCGGGAAAATTCAGAAAATCGTCTCGACCGGCAAAACCTTCCGGCTTTCCCTCCGCAGTCAGGTAGAACACGCTGTAGCTCTGCGATGCGACAACATAGAACAAACCGGTTGTGAGATCAAAGCTCGGCGCAAACCAATTTGACGCGCCGTTGGAACTCGGCGAAACCAACGTTCCGTTTCTGGATGGTTCCTTCTTCGGATCAGGAATCGGCTGACCTTTTGCGTTGATTCCCATACTCCAATTACTTTTGATGAACGGGGCGGTCAGCAGATGTTCGCCGTTCGTGCGGTCCAACACGAAAAAGAATCCGTTCCTGCTTGCCTGCGCCAAAAGCTTGCGCCGTCGGCCCTTGAACTCCGCGTCGAACAAAATCGGCGTTTGCACCGCATCCCAGTCGTGCGTGTCGTGAGGCGAGACTTGGTAACCCCAAGCCATCTTTCCCGTGTCAACATTTAGAGCCACGATGGAACACGTCCACAAATTGTCACCTTTGCGCGCCTCACCTGCGTGCACCGGGTTGGGATTACCGGTGCCCCAATAGATCAGGTGCAGCTCCGGGTCGTAAGTCCCTGTCATCCAAGTCATACCGCCGCCGTGGTTCCGGGCATCATCATCGGGCCAGGTATCAGCTCCCGGTTCGCCCGGCTTCGGCTCTGTGTTCCAGTGCCACTGGACCTCACCCGTTTCCGGATCGCGAGACTCCAGATATCCCGGGTTATCCAGCGAATCGCCGCCCACTCCGGCAATGATGTGATTCGCCACGATAAGCGGAGACATTGTGCAGAAGTATTCCAGCTTCACATCGGCAATCTGTTTACGCCATCGCTCCGTGCCATCTTTGGCGTTGAGAGAAACCAAATTGCAGTCGGGCGTTTCGAAATACAACCAGTCGCCCCACATCGCAACCCCGCGCTGGCCGATGTGACCGCCTTCGTTAGGAGGATATTTGTAATGCCAAATTTCCCGGCCGCTTCGTGCATCAACAGCCCACACATTATCGGGCATCGTAAAATACAATACGCCGTTCACTTCCAAGGGCGTCGATTTGATGACGGAACCGAACCCGGTGGCCCCGTAGTTACTGGCGCGATACACCCACGCGATTGACAGCGACGACACGTTGGAAGCGTCAATTTGATCGAGTGAACTGTGCCGCTGTCCCGAGTAGTCCCCGTTGTACGTCGGCCAACTATTGCTCGCGGGGTTCAACAGCGCATCGGGAGGCAATTGTTGCGCGTTCTGGATCAAAGGCGTCAGGAGGAGTAGCGCGAACGCCCACGTTCTCATTTCAAAGTCTCCAAATAGGCAAGGACATTGTGCATGTCATCGTCGGTGTACTTCGGCAGCAGCGCCTCATGTGCAGCCCGCGGATCCTTGACGTCAACCGTTGCATTCTCACGCGAGAACGAATGGTACCAGCCGGAGGCATCGTGCAAGGAAACCGTGAACTCATCCAAGTGGTCGAGGGTGCCTGAGACCTCTTCCCCGGAAGGCAGGTGCACCGTTACCTTGGTGGGTACAGCAGGTTTCACCGCTTTCCCCAGGAACACGTCTATCAAGTTCGGCGCCGGATACAGCATGCGGCGTTGCAGTTCGACCGCTTCATATTTCCCGGCCACATGCGCCAGGTCACCCGACGGCGAATGACATGCGTCACAGTGTCCCGCCCCGTTGAAAAAGGCCGCGCCCTTCCGAGGGTCTCCCGTCACCAGGTCTCCGATTTTGTAGGCAAACCGGTTTGACACATCTGCGGCGCGCGAGTGCAGAAAGGTGGAGATATCGGCAACCTGGTCGCCGCCCAACGAAGGAAATGCCGGCATGCCCCGCTCGGGCCGGCCGTTGCGAATCACCGGACCGATCGTGTCGCCGCCCTTGTCGTGCAGCACAAGCGCCGAACGGACCAAGTCGGGTCCGCTTTTGCCATGCGCATCGTTGCCGTGACAAAACCCGCAGGTCGGTACAAAAATCTTACGGCCCCGCTCGACTGCGGCCTTGTCGAGACGCGGCCCGCCCATCAGATCGGCAAGCGCGTTCTCGGACTTTTCCTTTTGAGTGGGATCTTTCTTCTGCTGCTCGGCATTCCGCTCTTTTTCTGCGCCCGCTACCTGGTCCGCTTGACCTGCGGCGATAGACACCATCAGGAGCGTTGCCCCAACTGCCCGGAGGCACAAAAACACCATGCTCATTCCTTTCCTCGGCTCACGCTTAGACAATATCGAACTGCTCCTAACTTGCTTTGAGTTGCTGATTCTGCAGGTGGGCCCAAAGGGATCTATCCCGGTTACATATACTCTTTCTTGGGAACGCCAGAAAGGGCGGTTATGATCCGACAGAACTCCAGAAGGTCCTTGGTCCTGGGCGGCACGTGCACCCTCGCTTTAGCTGCCGTGTTGGTTACGTCCGTGCTCGCCAGGCAGGACCCGAACTTCTTTGATCAGGCGGATGCGAATCACGACGGGTTTGTTACACGGGACGAGTTTCGCGCGGCGACTGCAAGCTGGTTGCGCAACGGCGGTGACCAGCAGCAACTTGCCGCTGCTCTGGACTCAGCGTTCCCGGAATCTCTGCTTAGCTCAATGTTGGCCACCCCGGGCCCGCAGAATCAAACGCCCAAAGCGGAGGATGTGGCGAGAATGGAGGCGGCACTGCCGGCGGCTGCTCCTGCCAAGCCTGTGCGGCAACGTAACGTACTCGTTCTGTCCAAAGCCGCCGGGTACGTCCACTCTTGCATCCCGCTTGCGGCCAAAACCATTCAGGAGCTTGGCAGCAAAACCGGCGCATGGAGCACGACTATCACCTACGATTCGGCTGCAATCACAGCAGACAATCTGAAGCGATACGATCTGGTTTTCCTCAACAACACCACGGGAGCTTTTCTGGACGATCCTGATGCGTCGGTCACCGCGGCACGCAAAAAGGCACTGCTTGAATTCGTAAGGTCCGGTAAAGGGCTCGCCGGTATCCACGCTGCCGGTGATTCGTACCACGAAGCGAGAGCCGGTGCGCCCGGTATGGGTCCGATGCTTGCCGGAGTTATCATGCGAGCCGCGGATGCCAACAACGATAACCATCTGACACCGGATGAGCTGGGCCACTTCAGCGATACGCTTTTCGACAGCATGGACCAGCAGAAAGCTGGGAAGCTGAGCAATAGTGATCTGCGCTCACACCTTCTCTTTGCAATATTTCGGTCGGGCAGCAAGAACGGACCGCCCGAAATGCCGAAGGTTGGCCGGAAAGGTCCGGATCCTCAAGTCGGGACCTGGCCTGACTTCAATACCATGATCGGCGGATTCTTCAAATATCACTGGACGGATCCGACGCACATTGTCTACAAGATCGATGATCCTGCCAGCCCGTTAACGGCCATGTTCCTGCCGGGTCCGTTCGCGGTTGATGATGAGACCTACACATTTAGCATCAGAAGCTGGTCGCGTCATAACTTGCACGTCCTCACCAGCATCGACTACTCGAAAATGAGCGAGGCAGACAAGCTGAAGGAGGATTATCCGAGACCGGATCACGATTACGGCCTCAGTTGGATTCGCCGCGAGGGGAAGGGCAGGGTCTTTTATGAGGCCCATGGGCACGATGAACGCATTTATGCGATGACGCCCATGCTGGAGCACGTGCTCGCGGGCGTCCAGTACGCTCTGGGTGATCTGAAGGCGGATGACTCACCAAGCCAATGATGCCGGTGGAGGGACCAACTCACTCCCACTCGATTGTTCCGGGTGGCTTGTGTGTCAGATCGTAGAACACAGCTGCAATTTGGGGAAGGTTCAAAAGCTCGGAAGTAAGGCGGTCGAGTTGCGCCGGCGGCATCAGGACCACGTCAGCCGTCATGCCGTCTACGGAATTGATCGGCCGCAGCACCAGCGATTCGCGCGCCTCTCCGGCTCCGGCCGGGAGTAACACCACTGGGAATTGCCAGACTTGATGTTCAAATCCGGTCTCGTCGCAAAACCTTCGCACAATCGCGTCCGCCTCCCGTAGCAGGTCCAGCCGCTCTTTTGATATGGGAGCCTCAAAGACGCGAAAGGAAGCCAGCAGCGCCTTTCCCCCACACAGCGCGACGACTCGATTCACATCGGAGCGGCGATTGGTCAGTTCAGGGGCCTTGGTCTCAACGTCGGCCGCTGTCGGCTGATTCGGGAGGGCGAGCACCTTGCGATAACTGCGCGCGTCACCCTGCACACCGACAGACCGCACGGGCAAAAGAAATCCATCCGCAGTTTGCTCGATCGCTCCATCCTGGTCTGAACACAGGCAGCGGATGGCGAGCCCCGGTCCCGGGAATGGATGCCGCGACAAGAACTTTGCGGGAACGCCAATTTCGCGGCCGATCTCGCGGACTTCGTCTTTGTAAAACGAAGTCAGGGGTTCGATAATTCGCCCGCTTTCGATTAAAACCTGAATACCAGCGACGCGGTTATGGTGCGTTTTGATCAGATCGGCTCTCGCCGTTCCGCCGGACTCGATTGTATCGGGATAAATTGTGCCTTGTCCAAGGATCCAGTGGCCGTCGAGAAAGTGCTCGGTCGCCAGGATCCGTTCCTGCACTTTGACGAACTGCTCGCCGATTGCGAGCCGTTTGGCTTCAGGGTCGTGCAATCCGGAGAGAGCGCTCAGGAACTCATCCTCGGCATGCTCTACCAGAAAATGCGTGGCGCCGAGCTCCTCGAAAATTCCCTCGACGAACTCAGTCTCACCCTTGCGCATCAGGCCGGTATCCACGTAGATTCCGTACACGCGACGGGGGCCGAGTGCACGCAGGCACAAAGTGTAGGCAACAGTCGAATCCACACCTCCGCTGACAAAGAAGAAAACGTTCCGACCGCCGGCCACGGAACGAATCTGCTCCTCAACCAGCGGGACGCGTTGAGAAATGTCCCAATCGCGCGCGGCTCCGCAGATTCCGAACACGAAATTCTCCAGGATCTGTCTGCCCGCGTGCGTGTGGACCACTTCGGGATGAAATTGCAGCCCGAACAATCGGCGGTGCGGATCCGACATGGCGGCGATGTCCGAGGTTCCGGAGGAAGCAATCACGCGGAAGCCGGCTGGAACGCCCATCACCGTGTCAAAGTGGCTCATCCAGATCTGGGAGCTCTGAACGTGTTGCCACAACGCGTCCTCGCACGAAACAGTCAGGCGAGCGAGACCATATTCACCGCGCTCACCTTTTTGGACCTTCCCGCCGAGGTGCTTCGCCATCAACTGATGGCCGTAGCAGATGCCTAGCACTGGGGTCCCGAGAGTGAGGATTTCAGGATCGATATCAGGGCTTCCCGGCTCCAGAACACTGGCGGGGCCGCCTGAAATCACAATGCCTTTGCGTCCGGCGAGTTGCGTCCGGGGTGTATCGCTCGGCTGAACATCCGCATAAACTCCTAGTTCGCGAATGCGCCGTGCGATTAGGTGTGTATATTGGCCGCCGGTGTCGAGAACTGTGATCTGAGGGTTCGCAATAGCAGCTACCGGCCGTAGAGCGTGGATGGTTTCAGATTGTGAGGACAAGAATCAGTTTAGCGAGCCAGACCAGGTTATCGGCTGGCGCGCTGCTTCTCAAAATGCTCTTTCGATTTCGCGAGCAAATCGGCCGCCTTCGGCATCGCATCGATTGCTTTCTGTACTTCCGGATCCTGCTCAACGGCGATCTTTTGCGAATCTTCGTAGCTGAAAGCCGTAATGTACATCTCCGTCCGCAGCTGGCTCCGGACCCAATCGTGATCGCGCGTCCAATCTGCCTCGGTGAACTGGACACCCTGTTTCATCAAGTAATCGTGGAGTTCTTCCAAAACACCTTCGTCCGGCACCCAACCCTTCGGCAGCTTCGTTTCGTGAATGGAGAAGTAGTGGGAAGAGAAGTTGAAGAAGCCGTTCTTACGCAGGATGTTGGTTTCGAATTCATCCAGCTTCGGCGTCTCGTACTTCTCGTCCGGAGAAATGCCGCCGCCGCCGTATACCACGCGTCCCAAATCCGTCTGTTTCACGTCCATCGGGTTCTTCGCGTCCCCGCGCTTGCCGTAATAGTAATCAAGAAATGAAATATTCGAGTAGTTGCGCTGAATCAGGCGGCCGCTCGGTGTGTAGTAGTGCTGTGTTGTCAGCGCCAGTCCGGTATTGTCGGTAAGCTGATAAACCGTCTGCACCAATCCTTTACCGAAAGTGGTATCGCCCATGATCAGCGCACGGTCATGATCCTGCAATGCGCCCGCAACAATCTCCGCCGCCGAAGCTGAGTATCGGTTCACCAACACGATTATTGGATAGCTCTCCCCATACTGGCTGCCGCGAGCCAGATACGGCTTCTCGGAAAATGCCCGCCCTTTGTGCGAAACCACAACTTGCCCCCGATCGAGCCAATGCCCCGCAACGGCGACACCTTCCTGGAGCAGCCCGCCCGGATTTTCGCGCAAATCGAGAATCAAGCCGTGAATATTCTGTTCGCCCAGCCCCGCGAGCTCGTCTTCCAGCTCCTTGCCTGTAGTTTCGGTGAACTGCTGAATTCTGATAAAGGCAATTCCCGGCTTCACCCAGAAGGCCTCGTCCACGCTCCGGCGGGGGATCTCGTCACGAACCAAATCAAAACTAAGCGGCTTTTCGCTGCCTTCGCGGATGACAACGACTTGTACTTTCGTGCCCTTCGGACCGCGCAGCATGTCCGCGATTTCGGTGCTGCTGGCTGTGTCCACCCGTTTCCCGTTCACCTCAAGGAGCACGTCGCCAGGCCTCAGACCGGCTTTATACGCCGGGGACCCACCAAACGGGTGGATGACCATCGTCTTGCCGGTTCGCGGCTGCGGCCCGATCTGCATGCCGACGCCGTAGTATTTGCCGTGCTGCTCCTCGCGCAGTCCCGCGAACTCCTTCGGATCGAAAAAGTTAGAGTGCGGATCGAGCGTCCGCAGCATGCCCGGAATGGCGCCCTTATAGATAGCCTTATCGGCAGACAGCTTGTCGGCCGAGTTCTGCTCGACCACATCGTAAACCTTTGTAAAGGAATCGAGGCTGGCCTTCAGGTCCTCGTCTGCCGTGGGACTGATGTTCTTTTGTGGCGCCGCCGAAATCGTGCTCGCCCCGGGACCGAACAGGCCACCGATGATCGCGCAAGTGCCTAAAAAAAGGGGAACGAATAGAAAATAACGGCGCTGGGATGACAGAAATACTCTCCGGGTTCTGCTTCCAGTATAAGCGTTTTACCGGGGGCTAAATCTTCAAACTGCGCCAAGGAGCGCCAGTGACCTCAAACTCCGTTGGTGACTGACGGGCGGACAACGATCTTAGTCACTAGACGGCGGCCCGAACGCGCCGGGCTAGCGCCGATTCGCCGCGGGCCGCTTTCTTAGGGATCTCGTCGAGACGCTTCACCTGATCGCTTACGCAGACCAGGAACATCGGCTGCCGTGCATTCTTCAAGAGATCAATGATGCGGTCCTGCTGATCTTCAAGGTAGATCGACTTTCCATCTGTCAGCAAATGCAGCTTCGATTCATTCGAGAGCACATCGCCCAGGCGGCGCCCCATTTCGCGCTGCAGAAAGCGAAGAACGCGCCGGATCTTCTGCAGTGAAAACCCCTTCCGTCGAAGTTCCGCGATTACCGTGATCTCGACCACTTCCTCCGGGAGGTAAATGCGCTTATGACCTTCGTGCCTCGGCGACACCACTTTGCGCTCATCCCACCATTGCAGCTGCCGGAGACTGACTTGGGCAATCTTCGCGACATCGGTACTGGTATAGGTGCGCTGACTTTGGGGTAAATCAGGACGAACTTTCCGTGTTTTGAACATGATGCCCAATTTTCGTTGTGGATTAGAACGGCTCCCCCAAATTGTACTAGAGCTACAAAAAGAGTCAAGTACGTTTTAGAGCAGCCTTTCGCTCAGCCACCGCCGACAAATTCTACGATCTCTAGCTGCGAGCCGTCGGCGACTGTCGTGGCAGCCCAATCGCGTTTGCGCACGATCGTTTTGTTCAGCTCGACCGCAACGCGATCCAAGCCAATGTTTAGTGATTCCAGCAGAGACGCGACGGACTGATCCGCCGCAATCTGTTCCGGCTCCCCATTGATGAATACAGTAAAAACCATTGCTGATAGGTAAATGATTCTTCTCGCACTCAGGCGCGACGATCCGCAATTTGTGTATTGGCGTCGGCCGGTCCAAACGTTGCGGCTGCGCTCATTATAATTGAATTTCCCGGTTGTTACTCTGGGACCAGCCCTCCATGCCTGCCACTTACGCACAGACTTGGTTTCCAGTACTTATACAGATACTCATCGCGATTGCGGTGGCGGGTGGCATGATCGGCGCGTCGGCAATTTTGGGACGGCGCGTGCGCGACCCGGTCAAATCTATGCCCTACGAATCGGGCATGAAACCCGTCGGCACCGCGCGCGAGCGCTTCAGCGTAAAGTTCTACCTGGTCGGAATGGTTTTTATTCTGTTCGATATCGAAGCCATCTTTTTATATCCGTGGGCAGTCATCTACCGTCAGTTGAAGCTATTTGCATTTTTTGAAATGCTGCTGTTCATTGTTCTCGTGTTGGCAGGCTTCTACTACATCTGGAAGAAGGGTGTTCTCGACTGGTCCATAGATGAGCGCCGCGGGCAAGCACAGGAGAAAAGAGACCGTGCTGCCTGAAGCGATAGCGGCGGACGAAGTTGCCATTGCCCTCAACCAGCGCTTGCCGGAAGCGATCGCCGGCGCGAACATCGCGGTGGATGGCCCGACGATTGAGATTGCCGCCGCTATGATTGTTCCTGCCTGCCGTCATCTGAGAGATACCGCAGGCTTCGAGCGCCTGGCCGCGATTACAGGAGTGGATTGGTGGCCGCGCGAACCTCGCTTCGAAGTTGTCTACCTTTTACATGGAATCCGCATCAACAAACGGCTGCGTATATTCGTGCGCGTCGGCCAGGATCAAGAGGTGGATTCGGTGACTTCTGTGTGGCGAGGGGCAAATTGGTATGAGCGCGAGGTGTTCGATTTGTTCGGGATTCGCTTCCGCAATCATCCGGCGCTGGACCGCATTATGATGCCGGCAGATTGGGAAGGGCACCCACTGCGCAGGGATTACCCGGTCCACGGGCACAAGTACTCCTACCAAGATGAGTAGTCGGTTTCGACGCGGCAGCGAGCGCGCGCTCGCGGAAGGAATACACACATGAAGGAAGGGAATGCGCACGTAGCATCCCTCGATGCCGAACTCGAACTGAAGAGTCCGGATCCGTCTGGAATAGAACCGCTTCCCACCACGTCGGCTCGGCGCATGACCCTGAATATGGGTCCTCAGCACCCGTCAACGCACGGTGTCCTGCGCGTCCTGCTCGAACTCGATGGTGAAACGATCACGTCAGCGCGCCCCGAGATCGGTTATCTCCACACCGGTATTGAGAAACAGTGCGAGGCGCTGAAATACCAGCAGGTGGTCCCGCTCACAGATCGGGCCGATTATCTCGCCAACCTGCATAACAATCTCTGCTACGCCCTCGCCATCGAGAAGTTGCTCGGTCTCGACATCCCGCCCATGGCGCAATGGATGCGGGTGATGCTCAATGAGCTGCAGCGCATCTCGAGTCACCTGGTCTGGCTCGGCACGCACGCCATCGACATCGGAGCCATGACGGTTTATTTCTACACCTTCCGCGAACGCGAAGAGATTCTGAAGGTGTTCGAAATGTTTTCCGGCCAGCGTATGATGACCAGCTACATTCGTCCTGGCGGCCTGGCTCTGGAACCTCCGCGCGGCTGGCATAAAACAATTTCCGTTTTGATCGACCGCATTGCGCGCGGAATCGACGAATACGCCGCGCTCTTATCGGCGAATCCCATTTGGATGAATCGTACGAAAGGCGTCGGCGGCTTGCCGCTCGACGACATGATCGATCTTGGCGTCACCGGACCGATGCTGCGTGCCGCCGGCCTGAAGATCGATGCTCGCAAGGACAGCCCGTACTCCAGCTACGAAAAATTCGACTTTGAGGTTCCTACACGCACCGCCAATGACGTCTACGCCCGCTATGAAGTGCGCATGGATGAGCTCCGCGAAAGCGTGCGCATCGTGCGTCAAGCCCTCGATGGGATGCCGTCCGGTCCCTGGCAGGCGGACGCGCCGCATGTCCTGCTGCCGGATCGCGAGAAGATGAAAACCCAAATGGAGTCGCTCATCTATCACTTCAAAATCGTGACCGAAGGCTACCGGGTTCCTGAGGGTTCCGTCTACCAGGTGGTCGAATCGCCGCGCGGTGAGCTCGGCTATTACGTTGTCAGCGACGGAACGGCGAAGCCACACCGCGTGTTCATGCGCACGCCAAGCTTCGGTAACCTGCAGTCGCTCGGAGAGATGCTTGAAGGCGTTTTGATCGCGGATTCCATCGCCGCCATGGGAAGTATGGATTTTGTGCTGGGGGACGTCGATCGCTGACCGCCATGACGTTTTCACCCGCGCTTGAAGAACGCTTCGCTAAGTTGCTGACCAGCTATCCGCCGGGGCGTACGCGCTCGGCCGTGGTGCCGATGCTACTGTTTGCCCAAGACGAACTTGGATACGTCTCGCAGGAACTGGTCGAAGAGGTTGCGCGGCGTTGCGGGGTGACGCCACTGCAGGTCGATGAAGTGATCGGCTATTATTCGATGCTGCACCGCAGGCCTCTGGGTAAGTATCACGTGCAGGTCTGCACAAATATCTGCTGCCAGATTGTAGGCGGCGAAGATCTGTACCGGCATGCTTCGAAGACGCTCGGAATCGGCAATAAGGAGATTACTCCCGACGGCCTGATCTCGCTCGAAGAAGTCGAGTGCATGGGCGCATGCTCGTGGGCTCCGGCCATTCAGGTCAACTACGACTTCCACCACAACGTCACGCCGGAGCGGTTTGACCAACTGGTTCAAGCGCTGCGTGATGGCAGCTACAGCAGGAAGGCGTCGTAACAAATGCGCTACAACGAACCGAGTCCGCTCGAAGTACGGGTGATTACGCAGCGTTTCGACCTGCCAAATCCTACTTCGATCGATACCTATCTGGCTAACGAAGGATATGTCGCGGTGCGCAAAGCACTGGAGATGACTCCGGAAGCGATTATTGAAGAGCTGAAGGCGTCATCCTTGCGCGGCCGCGGCGGTGCCGGATTTCCCACCGGGATGAAGTGGAGTTTCGTGCCTCGCACCACCGGTAAACCCACTTACATCATTTGTAACTCCGATGAGAGCGAGCCGGGCACTTGCAAAGATCGCCTGCTGATGGAGAATGATCCCCACCAGTTGATTGAAGGCATGCTGATCGCGGGTTGGACCATCAAATCGAACAAAGGATACATATTCATCCGTGGCGAATATCGTTATCTGTTCGAGATTGTCGATCGCGCCATCGCCGAAGCCTACGAGCGCGGCTATCTCGGCAAGAACATTCTCGGATCGGGGTGGGACTTCGACCTGTACACACATACCGGTGCAGGTGCGTATGAGTGCGGCGAAGAGTCGGCACTGCTCGAATCGCTCGAAGGCAAGCGCGGTATCCCGCGTCTGAAGCCGCCGTTTCCGGCCGTTGTCGGAGCTTTCCAATCGCCCACTATTCTGAACAACTGCGAAACGTTTTCTGCCGTTCCCGTCATCTTGCGTAACGGCGGCGCCTGGTACGCATCGCTCGGCACGCCTAAGAACGGCGGCACGCGAATGCTCTGTGTTTCGGGACATGTCAACAAGCCGGGCGTCTACGAACTCCCGCTCGGCTTTCCGATGATGCGGCTAATCGATGAAGTCTGCGGCGGGATGCGCAATGGTAAGAAGCTGAAGGCTGTCATTCCGGGCGGTTCGTCCTCGCCCGTGCTCACCGCCGCCGAGTGCCAGGATCTGCTGCTCGACTACGATTCCATCGCTAAAGCCAAATCGATGGCGGGCTCCGGTGGCATCGTTATACTCGACGAAGACACAGACATCGTCGCCGTCGCGCTGCGCACTATTAAGTTTTACGCGCATGAGAGCTGTGGCTGGTGTATTCCCTGCCGCGAAGGCACGACGTGGCTCAAGAAGATCCTGACGCGTTTTCACGCCGGCTACGGCGAGGCCAGTGACATCCAATTGATCGCTGAGCTTTCAGACAACATGCTTGGCCGCACCTTCTGCGCGCTTGGAGATGCCGCGGCCATGCCCACAACGGGATTCATTACTAAGTTCCGCGACGAGTTTGAGGCCTATCTTGCAAAATCGAGACGCACGCTCGAATCCGCGCCGCCCGAACTCGTCTCCGTCCACTGACCCATGCTGAAGAAACCTAAAGTCCGCTTGCTAACGCGCGCGGTTCAGAAGCATGCTAACAGAACCGCGACCATTAGGGAGCGGCTTTATATCCCATAACCATGGCTGATCCAGTCACCTTCACCATCGATGGCCGGCAACTGAAGGCTGCCCCCGGCACGCTGGTAATCAACGCTGCTAAAGAAGCAGGCATCGCGATTCCTGCATTCTGCTACTACGACGGCTTGGCGCTTCAGGCCGCCTGCCGCATGTGCCTGGTTGAGATCGAGAAGACTCCCAAGCTGCAGGTCGCCTGCACAACGCCGGTTGCCGAAGGTATGGTGGTTCGCACCGATTCGGAAACGGTTCGCAAAGCACGCAAGGGCATGCTCGAGTTTCTGCTCACCAACCATCCGCTCGACTGTCCGGTGTGCGACAAGGGCGGCGAGTGCGAGCTGCAGGACATGGTCTTCCGCTATGGCGCAGGAGAGACGCGATTCCGCGAAGAAAAAGTTCACGTCGATGAGAAACAATGGTCGCCGGTTGTCTTCTACGACGCCCCGCGCTGTATTCTCTGTTATCGCTGCGTGCGCATTTGCGGTGAAGGTCTCGGCGTCAGCGCGCTTGGCGTGGGCAATCGCGGCGCGGCATCGGAAATTGTCCCCAATCGCGGCGATCACCTTGATTGCGACGAGTGCGGAGCCTGTATTGATATCTGCCCTGTCGGGGCTCTCACCAGCGGCACTTACCGGTACAAAACCCGGCCCTGGGAGATGGAGCACGTCGGCACCATCTGCACTCATTGCTCCAACGGATGCAAAACCACTCTCGGCGTACGCAACGGCGAGATCATCCGCGCCAACAATCGCGATCGCTCCGGCATCAACGGCGAGTTCCTCTGCGTCAAGGGCCGCTATGCCTTCGATTTCAACCAACATCCCGAGCGCCTCACAGCTCCCTTGGTCCGCACCGGCGGCGAGCTGAAGCCTGTCTCCTGGGCCCTTGCGCTTGCCACGGTGGCGAAGAAGTTTTCGGAACTGCGCGCCAGAAGCGGCCGCTTTGGCGTGATCGGTTCGAATCACACCACCAACGAAGAAAACTACCTTCTGCAGAAGTTCGCCCGCCAGGTGCTGCGGACCTCGAACATAGATCATCACCGGACGGGTGATGTCGCCACACTGCTTGATGCTCTGAACGACCGCACGGGCGCTCTCGCGACCATGGACGACCTCTACAGCACGAAGGCTGCGCTCATCGTCGATAGCGATCTGGCCATGGAGCAGCCGCTCATCGCGTTCCAGTTACGCGCAAACTGGCGTCACCATAAGGCGCATGTCTATGCCATTACGCCCGGGCCTGTGCGCGAAGACAATTACGCCACCACGGTTCGTGCCGAACTCGGCCGCGAATTTGAAGCGCTCGACACATTGCGCGACCGCCTTGCTGCGGAACCTGAACTAGTCATTCTGTTCGGCGC
This sequence comes from uncultured Acidobacteriaceae bacterium, assembly GCA_963842195.1. GTDB lineage: Bacteria > Acidobacteriota > Terriglobia > Bryobacterales > Bryobacteraceae > Bog-105. The sequence continues at coordinate 244,656 of CAWJFN010000005.1, read as the reverse complement.
TGCCATCAAAGGCGACGCTCTGCGGCGGCTCGTTGCCTTTGCCTATGGGCTCGGCATCCCGGTCAAATTCGTCTGCCTGCTCGATTACTCAAACTCGCGGGGTGCATCGGATCTGGGCGTACTGCCTGACCTGCTCCCTGGTTACCGCAGCGTCCGCGAAGCCGGGCTTGAACCCGGTCTCAACTACGATCAGATCCTTTCCGGAGGCAACGTAGATGCTCTTTGGATTGTCGGTGCCAATCCTGCCGCCCGCCAGAACATCGAAGCGCCCGGCGCGTTTATCCTCGTTCAGGATCTGTTCCTCACCGAAACAGCCAAACGAGCCGATGTTGTGCTGCCCGCCGCGTCCGCTTACGAAAAGAACGGCACCGTTACCAGCGTCACGGGCGAGGTCCAGAAACTGAGCCGCGGCGCCAAGACCATGGGAGCCAAATCCGATCTCGAGATCATCGCTCTGCTCGCTAAGGAAATGCATGAGGATCTCGGACCCGTTAAGCCGGAAACTGTTTTCCAGGAGATCGCGAACACCGTTCGCGCTTACAACATCCCCCTCGCGCTGATTCAGACCGGCAGCGCGGTCCCCACAGCACCATTGAACGGACGAGTGGATTTCCAATCGAATCCGGACTTGATCCGCTCCGCGCAAAACACGCTCTTTACCTCAGGCACTCTCGGCAGATTCTCTAATATGCTGAACGCTGTGCTCGAATCTCCGGGCGAACTCTATCGCGATCCTCATAAAGACACAGGCGTGCGCGAAGGCAGCGTGCAGCTTGAAACGCAAGTGCAAGACCAATGAACTTCTTCATTGTTAGCCTCATAAAAATCGCTATCGTCTTCGCGGTCTTCATGACCACACTTGCGTATTTGCAGTGGGTGGAGCGCAAGGTCCTGGCTCACATTCAGGCCCGAACCGGCCCGCTCCGCGTCGGCCCGCATGGACTCATGCAGCCGCTTGCCGATGTCTTCAAATTGCTGACCAAAGAAGATCTGCTGCCCCCGTACGTCAACCGCTTTTTTTATCTGCTGGCGCCGTTTATCGCTGTTTCGCTTGCGCTGATCACGATATCAATCATTCCGTTCGGTCCCGAAGTCAAGGTGTTCGGCATCACCACCTACATGCAGATCAGCGACGTGCGCGTCGGCATTCTGCTTGTACTCGCGATTACCGCGGTCAGCGTATACGGCGTAGCGCTTGCCGGATGGTCCTCTAACAACAAATACAGCCTGCTGGGAGGGCTCCGCAGCAGCGCGCAGATGATCAGCTACGAACTGCCTCTTGGGCTCGCGATCACTTCGCCGCTGCTGCTTGCTAATCACCTCAGCTTCCGCGCCATCACCGAGTCACAGGCCGGCTACTACCTCGGTTTCATTCCGCGCTGGAGCATATTTCAGATGCCATTCCCGCAGATCTTCGCGTTTTTGATCTTCCTGATCGCCGCCTTCGCCGAGACCAACCGCATTCCTTTCGATCTTCCCGAAGCCGAAAATGAGCTTGTTGCCGGCTTCCACACCGAATACAGCAGCATGAAGTTCGCCTGTTTCTTCATGGCCGAATACGCCAACATTGTGAACATAACCTGCGTCGGAACGCTGCTGTTTCTGGGCGGATGGCATCCCTTGTTCCCGGCGCCCTATTCGAATTGGATTCCACCGCTGCTGCTGCTGGTCGCTGCCGCTTTGTGCTTCTTCCACGCGAGCCAACCTGCGCGCAAGCGTGATCGGCTCACCTTTCCTGTCTTCGGAATTGCTTTCCTCATCCTGACCGCAATCTTCGCTGTGGCGGCGCTGAACGTCATTCCCGTGCTGACCTCCATCCTGATGGCGATCTTCTGGTTCCTGGCCAAAGTGGGAATCCTGATCTTCGTCTTCATTTGGGTGCGCGGAACTTTGCCGCGCTTCCGCTACGACCAGCTGATGCACTTCGCATGGACGTTCTTATTCCCGTGCGCCCTCATTAACCTGCTCATCACCGCGCTATTGGTCGCCCTCTTCGCGAAGGCTTCTTGACGTCATGGACACGATTCTGTTCATCATCTTTGCGGTTATCGCGGTAGTCTGCGCATTGAATCTGGTCCTGCAAAGACATCCCATCTCGAGTGCCTTGTCGCTCATAGGCGTGATGGGCTCCCTGGCTGTGCTCTATCTGTTGCTCGGCGCTGAGTTCCTCGCCATGGCGCAGATGATCGTCTATGGCGGCGCGGTGATGGTGCTGTTCATTTTCGTCATCATGCTGCTGAACGCCGGAACCGAGAAATCGAGCAGCAAATCCTGGTTCGCTCAGATCGCCGGTATCCCGCTGCTGCTTGCCTTTGTAGCGCTGCTCGGATTCCTGATCCGCGCCGTGCTGCCCAACGCCATCACCGATCTGCGCGTCGTCGAGTTCGGTTCGTGGGTCGGCGGTACTGCCGAGGAAATCGGAAAGCTGCTGTTCACTCAATACCTGCTGCCTTTCGAGGTCATCTCGGTCCTGATCCTGATTGCCATCCTCGGCGCTGTTGTGCTCGCGCAAAAGGAGATCGACTAACATGCATATCCCGCCTGTCCCGCTCTATTGGTATCTGATTCTGAGCGCCGTCCTGTTTGCGCTTGGAATTGCCGGTTTTCTTTACCGCAAGAGCGTTATCACCGTGTTCATGTCGATCGAGCTCATGCTGAACGCGGTGAATTTGACTTTTATCTCGTTCTCTTATCAGCTACAGCGCATCGATGGGCACATCTACTCGTTTTTCGTCATGGTGGTTGCCGCTGCCGAAGCCGCCGTCGGGCTCGCCATCATTCTGACGGTCTTCAAGAATCGCGGTACGCTCCAGATCGACGAAGTCGATTCCATGAAGCTCTAAACTTACCCGCTCATGAACCTGAACCTCTGGCTCATTCCCTTATTTCCGCTGCTGGGCTTCGTGCTGAACGGCCTGCTCGGACGGCGGCTGTCTAAAGCAGCGGTTGCGCTGATCGCAATCGGCTCCGTCGCTGTCTCGTTTGCTTACGTACTATTCACGCTTTCGCAACTGTGGCCGATCAACGCCGCTCATGTCGAGCATTACTTCAACTGGATTCAGAGCGGATTTCTGCAGGTCGGCTTTGATCTATTGGTTGACCGCCTCACTTCCGTGATGCTGCTGATTGTCACGGGCGTCGGACTGCTGATTCATATCTACGCCGCGGGTTACATGGCCGATGAAGGCGGTTACTATCGCTTCTTCAGCTACTTCAACCTGTTCATGTTTTTCATGCTCCTTCTGGTGCTGTCCTCCAACCTGCTGCTGATGTTCGTAGGTTGGGAAGGCGTCGGATTGTGCAGTTATCTGCTGGTGGGCTTCTACTTCACCGAAGATTTCGCGACCAATGCCGCGAACAAAGCATTCATCGTAAACCGGATCGGCGATTTCGGATTCACTCTCGGCATCTTCGCCACCGTGTACGTGTTCAAAACGCTTGATTTCGGCAAGATCGCAGCAGCCGTCTCCACTATGCCCGTCGAGGCCGCCGCCGGTTGGCTTACGGCAATTACACTGCTCCTGTTTGTTGGCGCAACCGGCAAATCGGCACAATTCCCGCTCTACGTTTGGCTGCCGGACGCGATGGCGGGTCCAACGCCCGTCTCTGCGTTGATCCATGCTGCGACGATGGTCACCGCTGGTGTCTACATGGTCGCTCGTGTGTCGTTCCTTTATGACCACACACCACGCGCCATGGAAGTGGTCGCGATCATCGGGCTCTTCACGGCCATCTTCGCGGCCAGCATCGGTATCACCCAGAACGATATTAAGAAGGTCTTCGCCTACTCGACTGTTTCGCAGCTCGGTTATATGTTCCTGGGTCTCGGCGTCGGCGCATACTCTGCCGGTATCTTCCACCTGATGACACATGCGTTTTTCAAGGCCTTGCTGTTTCTTGGAGCCGGCGCTGTAATTCACGGCCTTGCAGGCGAGCAGGACATGCGTCACATGGGCGGACTTCGCAAGGCCATGCCCATTGCTTGCTGGACTCTGTTCATCGCCAGTCTCGCCATCTCCGGATTCCCCTTCTTGTCTGGCTTCTTCAGCAAAGACGCGATTCTTTCCGCCGCCTACGCCCACGCGCCCTGGATGTTCTGGATTGGGGCCATCACAGCGGGCATGACCGCCTTCTACGTGTTTCGTGCCTGGTTCATGACCTTCTTCGGTTCCTACCGCGGTCATCATCACCCGCATGAATCGCCGCTTATCATGACCGTGCCGCTGATGATTTTGGCCGTACTCGCCGCGGTCGGCGGTTATATCGATATCCCTCATTGGCTTTCGCCCGCCTACCCGCTGGCCGCGCACGAAAACGTTACTGCGATGGTCATCTCCGCATCGTTCGGCATTCTCGGTATCCTGCTTGCCGCGCTCTTCTACGCGGTGCGCCCGGGCCTTTCCGAAACGGCAAAGAACGCCGCCGGTCCTCTTTACACGCTGGCGTCGAACAAATACTACGTAGACGAAATCTATCGATGCTGTTATCGTCGAGCCGCTCGAAAGTATCTCGAGCCTGGTCTTGTGGCGCGGCGTTGACGAAGCCCTGATCGATACGTCGCTCGTTAATGGACTTGGCCGAATTATTCGGGGATGGGGCAGCCTGTTCCGCCAGCTTCAGTCCGGCAGCATCCGGAATTATGCTACCTGGGTGCTGGCGGGATCGCTTCTGGTGATCTTCGTCATCGGACTCGTGGACGGTGGCCGATGAACATGCTCGCGCTAACGTTGTTCATTCCGCTCGCCGGATTCCTCGTGATTCTCTGCCTGCCTCGGGATTCGAAGGCCGGCTTCCCGGTCGCGTTGATCGCCAGCCTGATTACCTTCCTGACTTCGTTGGGACTGATCGCGCCTGCCTTCGCTTATAAATTCGACGCCCCTCTTATCCACTTCTCATCCGACTTCAGCTGGTCCTGGATCGACAGCCCCGGTCTGCAGATTCGGTTGCATCAGGGCATCGACGGTATCAATCTGTGGTTGCTTCTGCTCACGACCATTCTGCTGCCCATCGCGGTCTGGATTTCCCAGAGCATGATTCCGGATCGCCGCAAAACCTTCTTTGCTTTGCTGCTTCTGTTTGAGTTCGGCCTCATCGGCGTGTTCTCCGCGCTCGATCTGTTCGCGTTTTACGTGTTCTGGGAAGTAGCGCTGGTTCCCATGTATCTCATGGTTGGCAGCTTTGGTGGGCCGCGCCGTGGACCCGCGGCTGTGAAGTTTTTCGTGTACACGATGCTCGGATCTGTGCTGATGCTGGCATCCATTCTTTACCTGCATAGCCAGACGGGCACTTTCGATTACCTCGAAATCATCAATAAGCTCGGTTCGGGAGCCGTGACTCTAAGCGCCGCGCAGCAACTGTTCCTGTTCCTTGGATTTTTTGCCGCTTTTGCGGTCAAAGTGCCGATCTTTCCGCTGCATACCTGGCTGCCGAACACCTATACCGAAGCGCCCGCTCCCGCAACCTTCCTGCTTGCTGCCGTGATGTCGAAAATGGGAACTTACGGATTGCTGCGCTACACCGTGCCGTTGTTTCCGGCCGGTGCGCACAAATGCGCTGGTTGGATTGCCGCTTTGGCCATCATCGGCATCATCTACGGCGCGCTGCTCGCGTTGATTCAGCCCAACATCAAAAGGCTGATCGCCTATTCGTCGGTTAGCCATTTAGGTTTCATCGTCCTCGGCATCTTTGCTTTCAACCAGCAAGGCGCGGACGGCGCAGTCTATCAGATGATTGCTCACGGCGTCTCCACTGGAGCGCTATTCCTTCTGGCCGGCTATCTGGAGCAGCGCCGCGGCTCCATCGACATCGCCGATTTTGGTGGCATCGCCACCCCGGCTCCCGGCCTTGCGATCGCTTTTATGATCACGCTTCTGGCGAGCATCGGGCTTCCTACACTCTGCAATTTCGTGGGCGAGTTTCTTGTTCTTCAGGGAACGGCGCTGGCAAAATTCTCCTGGGCCGTCTGGGCCGCCATCGGCGTCATCCTGTCCGCCGCCTACATGTTGTGGATGTACCAGCGCACATTCCTAGGCAAGACGACCGAGCACAGCCGCGCCTTTCCCGACCTCACCCTGCGCGATTGGCTGCCTTTGCTTCCGTTACTCGGGCTCATGATCTGGCTCGGCTGCTACACCCAATCCTTCATGCCGCCCATCTCCTCCGCGAACGCCCGCATACTCGATCAGAGTCGCGTCGGCGAGGAGTTTCACGTTCTCCGTACCGCGCCTCCCTTGACACCAATCGCCGAGGTGATCCATGCTCGGTGACCTCGTGCCGCATAGCGCCGAGTACCTGCGATTCCTGCCGGAAATTGTCCTGACCTTTTTCGGAATCCTCATTATGCTGCTCGAGGCTGCGTCTTCCAGGCGCGACAAGGTCGTGCTTGGATACATTGCGCTGCTTGGGATCGCGCTGGCATTTGCGGCCAACGTCCTGGCGTACTCCAATCGCGGTCAGGCGTTTCAAAACATGATCCTGGTGGATGGATATGGCACGTTTTTTCGCGGCCTCGTGTTGGTCGTTGGCTTCCTCTGCGTGCTTGCGTCCTTCAGCTACTTGGCGCGTGAAAATGCACAGGGCGGCGAATATTATGCACTGATTGTCTTCTCTCTCGTCGGCCAATGCATCCTTGCCACATCGAGCGATCTCATTATGGTCTTCATCGGCCTTGAGATCTCTTCCATCGCGACCTATATCCTTGCCGGCTATCTGCGCGACGATCGCCGCAATAACGAAGCCGCGCTGAAATATTTTCTCCTCGGCTCGTTTGCCACCGCATTCCTGCTGTATGGAATCGCCTGGATTTACGGTCTCACCGCTTCTACCAACCTCGACAAAATCGAAACCTATCTTTCGGGCCATGCCCAAAGTCCGTCCGTTCTTGCCGGACTCGCTGCCGGGCTGATCTTTGTCGGTCTCGCGTTCAAAGTGTCTGTCGCGCCATTCCAGGTCTGGACGCCCGATGTCTACCAGGGCGCAGCGGCTCCTGTCTCCGCCTTCATGTCCGCCGGTCCGAAGGCCGCCGCCTTCGCAGTTTTTTTCCGCATCTTCGTAACCTCGTTCGGACCCCTGCATGAACGCTGGGTGCCGATCGTATGGGCCTGCGCGCTCTTAACCATGATCGTCGGCAACTTTGCCGCGCTCGTACAGACAAACGTCAAGCGCCTGCTCGGCTACAGCTCCATCGCGCATGCCGGATACGTGCTGGTGGCTTTAACCTCCGATTCACAGATTGGCATTGCAGCCGGCATGTTTTACTTGGCCTCGTATGCGCTGATGAATATCGGCGCCTTCGCCATCGTCAGCCATGTCGCATCGCGCCGCGAACAGCACGTGCACATCGATGACCTTGCCGGACTTGCCCGCCGCGAGCCCGCCACGGCCGCCCTCCTGGCCGTTTTTGTGTTTTCGCTGATCGGCGTTCCCTTGACGGGTGGCTTCTTCGGCAAGTTCTACGTCTTCCAAGCTGCGCTCGATTCGCATCTTGTTTGGCTCACGGTGCTCGGCCTCGTGAACAGCGCCATTGCGGCTTACTACTATCTGAAGATTCTAGTCGCCGCCTATATGAAGGAGCCGGGAGAAGCCACGTTGGAACTCCTGCCTCCTTCTCCAACACTGCGCCTGGCGATTTGGGCCAGTGCGCTCGGTACGCTCGCACTCGGCATCTTTCCCTCCGCGCTTCTGTCCTTCGCGTCACTCTCGGCCTCGGCGTCTATCCGGTCCGCAGTAGCGCCAGCCTGTGGTAATCTTGCGCCTATGTCCACATCGGCCAGCACCGCGCCCGATCAACTCAGGGCCGCTATGACGCGCACCAACGATCTCTTCAACACCGAGGTGTTCGGTAAGCAAAACTTCGATGCTCTCGACCAGATCTATACCGCAAACGCTCGTATCCTTCCGCCGGGCGCGCCGATGATCTCCGGGCGCAAAGCTATCAAGGAGTTCTGGTCTAACCTGGTCCAGTCGGCGAATGCCAAGTCAGCTGTTCTTACATCTGTGGATGTCATGCCCACCAGCGACGGCGCTGTTGAGATTGGCCGCGCCACGCTTACGGTTCAGCCTCAAGGACAGGCCGCGAGTGAAATGGAAGTAAAGTACGTCGTCTACTGGAAACAGGAAGAGGGCCTCTGGAAGTGGCACGTCGATATCTGGAACCAAAACTCCTGAATACTTGAAACCGAGCCGTGAGCGTGAGGCGAACTTGTCTGGGCTTCTTGCATCGGCCGAGGAATGATCCGTTGCATCGATTCTGACCCACTCACCAAATTACAGACAGCCCTTTATACCGTTTGAACTCGCGATCACCGCCGATGAGCGGAACGCCTTCGGAAACCGCTGTCGCAATTAGCATTCGGTCGAACGGTTCCCGATGATGAAGAGGCAGGTCGAACAAGAGATTTGCGTGCCGCGCTTCGTACGGAAGAATCGTTACGCGCAAACTGTCGGCGGCCTGCGCTACAATCTCCCGGGTTGTTTCGAATTTTCCTATAGCCGTCTTGATAGCCAATTCCGTGATCGAGATTGAACTCAAAAGAAGGTCATTTTCTTCGTTTGTGACAAACGCGCGAGCCTTACGGCCCAAATCCGAAATCCCATCTCTTGATAACAGGACAAAAGTCTGCGTATCCAGCAGCGCCCGCACTATACGTCGCCTCGTAACCACGCCTCAACATCGTTTTGCGGCCGATTCCAGTCCGGGTCACGCACAATAATTGTGTCTTTAAAGCCCCCGAACGTACGTTTCTTTCGCTCCGCCGTTCCTGTGGGCACAATATCGACGACAGGTTTCCCGTGACGGCAAACGGTCACCCTTTCCCCCTTTTCCACGGCTTGAATCAACTGTGTCAGTTTGTTCTTTGCTTCGGCGACACTCACGCGCATCATCTATAGATTATAGCTATATTGATAGCTATTTGTGATGCTCGCCCTAGAAATACCTCGTGAGCTCGCGAATGCTAGCAACTCGTATCAGCCTGGGATGCTCCTCCGGCACTTCCTCTTTCTCCAGAGCCCATGTCCGCGCATGCGGAACGTACACCGCCGACAAACCAGCCGCCAGCGCCGGATTGATATCCGATTTCGGCGAGTTCCCGATCATCCAGGTCTCTTCCGCCCGGAATCCGCGTTCTTCGGCCAGCGCGTGATAAGCCTCCGCATTCTTCTCCTTCACGATCGCTGCGTGTTGAAAGAACGAACCGAGGCCCGACCGGTCGATCTTCAACCGCTGCTCTTCGGGATCGCCTTTGGTGAAGATCGTCAATTCGTGTCTGGCTGCAAGCTCCGCAATCGTTTCCTCAACGCCTTCAATCAACTCCATCGGCTTCTCCAGGATCGCGTGCGCAAATTGCCTCACGATCTCCAGATCGCGCTCGGAAATGTGCCGCTCCGCCAAATGCTGAAAGCACTGGCTCAAGTTGCGAGCGAAGTTACGCGATCCGTAGCCGTGAATCTTCGAATTTGCCAGCTCAATCTCGTCCAGCACCGCCCGCACCTGCGCAGGCGTCATCGAGGAGTGCGACAGATACTCACAAAAGCGCTCGAACGCCTCTTCGAAGTAAATGTTGTTCTCCCAGAGCGTATCGTCAGCATCAAAGATCAGCTGCTGCCGCTTCGGACTAGACATCCTTGACGTGCTTTGCGTGCCCATTCAACGGCGCCAGGCGCTTCGCCTCCGCCGCTCTCTCGCGCTGAACGGTGTAGTCCGGCAGCACGGAAACCAGATATTGCAAGCGATCCTGCTCGGAAGGCAACGACAGCACGGTCTGCCGTTTGTCGAGATCGGAAATGAATTGCGCCAGCTGAAAGCTGACTCGCGGACTATCCAGCGTCGGTTCAATAATGACGTTCGGTGATTCCACAGCTCGCAGCTTTTCTATTGCCGCAATAGCGCGGCGCCGCAGCTCATCGGGAACGTCTGGCATATCTTCGTCATCCATCAGCTCAATCTCGGCGCGCAGATACGGCTTGTCCTGATCAAGCGAGACGATCCGAAATCGCCGCTGTCCGATGGCGACCAGGTCTAACCTTCCGTCCGGATATCGCTGCAGCACGCGATCCACAGTTGCCGTGCATCCGACATTCACGATGCCCTCGTCCTTCGCCAGCACGACGCCGAATTCGGTATGTTCCGCAATCACATCGCTCATCATCTGCTTGTAACGCTCCTCGAAGATGTGCAGCGGGAGCGGTGTCGATGGCAGTAGCACCACCGATAGCGGGAACAATGGAAGCAGCCGCGTCGCCATCCTCCTTCATTATGCGTTGCTGTTAATATGAAATCGCAAATCGATGACCCTGAAGCTAAAGCGCACCCCAGGGCTTTACCTTGTCGGCTTTATGGGTAGCGGGAAGACCACGGTTGGTAGATCGCTTGCCGACGAACTCGGTTGGTGTTTCGTCGATATTGATCACGAAATTGAGCGGCAGGAAGGCATTAACGTTGCACAAATCTTCGCCGAACGCGGCGAGCCGGTCTTCCGCAACATCGAGTCCGCCGTTCTCCGCCGCCAGGTCTCTTTTATTGAAGCTGGTAATCCCTGCGTAGTGGCTTTAGGCGGCGGCGCATTTGCCCAATCGAACAATTGGGAAATCATTGAGAACAACGGCATAACGGTGTGGCTCGATTGTTCGCTCGACCGCATCGAAACTCGGCTCGGGCGCGACGACACGCGGCCGCTCGCCGCCAATCGCGAAAGCATGCGCGAACTTTACCTTCAGCGCCGTCCTCTTTATGCGCGCGCCGATTACCGCATCGACGCTGATTGCGATAACACCTCGGAAGTACTGCACAAGATTCTGCAGCTTCCCATTTTTTGAAACAGCTGAGACGGGACGCGCTGGCCATCTTCCGCGCCGGCCTGGATGCTGCAGACGCAGGTAATGCCGTGCGCCGGCACTTCAGAATGCCCGCCGGGGACTTCGACCGCGTGGTTCTCATCGCTATCGGCAAGGCTGCCTGTCCCATGGCCCGCGCTGTTCACGAGAGTATCGGTGATCGCATCAGCGAAGCTCTGGTGCTCACGAAAGAAGGTCACGCTTCGCCTCTTCCGGCCACGTGCCGCGTCTTCGAAGCCGCGCATCCGATACCGGACGAAGCCGGTGCACGTGCATCAACAGCCGTTGCGGAACTAGCCACAAGTTTAACCGCCTGCGATCTCCTCATCGTGGCTGTTTCGGGGGGCGCCTCGGCTCTGCTCAGCGCGCCAGTGCCGCCCGTGACGCTCGCTGATAAGCAACGCACAACCGATCTCCTGCTGCGCGCCGGTGCGAACATTTATGAACTCAATGCCGTCCGCAAGCATCTTTCAACTCTCAAGGGAGGACGACTCGCAGCTGTAGCGCAACCCGCGCGTGTGCTTTCTCTGTTGCTCTCCGACGTGATCGGCGATCCGATCGATGTCATCGGCTCCGGTCCCACCGCGCCTGATCCCACTACCTATCAGGACGCCATCGAGGTATTGCGAAAATTCGAGCTTCTCGACACGGTTCCGGCCGCCGTGCGCGATGTACTCACGCGGGGCGAGTCCGAGAGCCCCAAACCCGGCGATCCGCTATTCGACAACGTTCAGAACGTCGTTGTAGGAAGCAATCGTCTGGCGCTCGAAGCGGCTTCACAAACTGCCGCGTCGCTCGGCTACCGGCCGCATTATTCTTTCGAGCTCCGTCCAGGGTGAAGCACGGGAAGTTGCTCGCTCGCATGTGCAACTCCTCCGTGAATCGCGGCTATCGGGCAGCCCTGTTCCTCCACCCGCCTGCATGCTGTCGGGCGGCGAAACTACCGTCACCGTCCGAGGCAGTGGCCGCGGCGGTCGCAACCAGGAATTTGCGCTCGCTGCCGCTCTCGCTTTGGACGGTCTCGATGATGCTCTGGTTCTAAGCGCCGGCACCGACGGGACCGATGGTCCCACCGATGCCGCCGGTGCAATCGCGACGGGCGATACTGTCTCGCGTGCCCGGGCACTTGGCCTCGACCCCCACGAGCATCTCGCGCGGAATGATTCCTATCCCTTCTTTGCGGCGCTTGGCGATCTCGTGAAAACCGGACCTACCGGCACCAATGTCATGGATATCCACATTATGCTTGCCGCTGGTAGAAACTGAGCGAGTTGTCGCCCTGCCGCAGCACACGAACTCGGACAAACTCTCCGTACGCAGCCTCGAGTGTCACGCGCGTTGCGTGCTGTGCGATCGCTAGTTCGCATCGTGTCCTCGATAACGCTCCCAAAGACGCCCCGTATTCTGTGAGGTCCTCATATGGGGGATCAAGAAAAGCCAGATCGCAGTCGTACTTTGGGATCAGCATCGCCGCACTGCCCCGGACCGCTGTCGAGTTGTTCTCCAAATCCAGCGTGCACAGATTTTCGCGCAGGATCGCCAGCGCGTCCGCTTTGCGCTCGATAAAGATCGCGTGCTTAGCGCCGCGGCTCAGTGCCTCAATCCCAACCGCGCCAGTTCCCGCATACGCATCAAGAAATACCGTGCCTTCGATTCTCGGCGTCAGCACATTGAACAGCGCCTCGCGGAGACGGTCCGGTGTGGGACGGGTATTGTAGCCCGGCACCGGCTTCAGCTTGCGGCTGCGTAATCGCCCCGCAATTACGCGCATCCTTAGCCTACCTGCGCTAAGCCGTATCGCCGCTGCCAGTTCTCCTGCACGTATTCGCGACTGCCCTCAATTCCTGCGGATCGCGCCGCGTCTCAATCAGGAACTGTGCTTCTCGTCTTGCATCTTCCAGAATCTCTGCATCGCGCAATAGGTCGCCCAGCCGAAGCCCTGGAATCCCTGACTGCTTCGTTCCATAGAATTCGCCCGGGCCGCGCAGCTTCATATCCATCTCCGAGATGTAGAACCCGTCGCTTGAATCCACCAGCGTTCTGATCCGCTCCCGTGCGACATCGTTCAACTTGCCTGTGACCAGGATGCAGTAACTCTGATGCGAACCGCGCCCCACGCGCCCTCGCAGCTGATGAATCTGTGCCAGGCCAAACCGCTCCGCTTGTTCTATCACCATCACCGAAGCGTTCTGAACATCCACCCCCACCTCGATCACCGTCGTCGAAACCAGTACCTTCGTCTCGCCGGATTGAAACCGCCGCATCGCTGCGTCCTTATCGTCCGAAGACATCCGCCCGTGCAGCAACCCCACCGCGATCTCCGGAAACACCACCTCCGACAAATGCTGAAACATACGCTCAGCCGCCTTTACATCGGCTAACGTCTCCGTCTCTTCTACAATCGGGTAAACAACGTACGCCTGCCGCCCGGCCTTGATCTCCTGCGCCACAAAGCTGTACACGCGCTCAATCGCCGACTCCTGTACATGCTTCGTCACAATTGGTCTCCTGCCCGGCGGCAGTTCGTCGATCGTCGAAACGTCGAGGTCGCCATAAATCGTGAGCGCAAGCGTGCGTGGAATCGGCGTCGCCGTCATCACCAGAACATCCGGCTGGGTGCCTTTCTCCATCAAGCTAAGCCTCTGCCGGACACCAAACCGATGCTGCTCATCGATGATGGCCAGCCCGAGATTCTTAAAAACCACATCCTCCTGTAACAGAGCGTGTGTGCCTACGACCACGTGTACCAGGCCTTCAGCGATCAATCGCTTGATCTGCTGCTTCTCACGGGCTGTGGCCGATCCTGTCAGCGCAACCACTACATACCCGAGCTTCTCCAGCAGCCGCTTCATGTATCCGAAATGCTGCAGCCGTGAGAATTTCCGTCGGAGCGAGTACGGCTACTTGATGCCCGTTCTCGATCGCAACCACGGCTGCCTGCGCCGCGACAATCGTTTTCCCGCTCCCCACATCTCCCTGCAGCAGACGATTCATGGGGTGCGGCTGCTTCATGTCATCCGCAATCTCCTGCATCACTCGCCGTTGCGCGCCCGTGGGCTTGAACGGCAGCATCTTTTTGATCTGCTCCCGTACGCGATCGGTTACTGCAAAAGAAATCCCCGTCAGCGTGCGCGCTTTGTCGCGCTTCAGTGTTAGACCGCATTCCAACCAGAAGAACTCATCGAAAATCAGCCGCACTTGTGCCGGCGTGCGGAATTCATTCAGCAACCGCACATCGGCGTCGGCTTCCGGTACGTGGACGCCGTGAATAGCTGCTCCTAATTCCGGCAATTGAATACGGGCGCGCACGCTCTCAGGCAGCGCGTCCTCAGGCATTGTTGCTTCTTTCAGCACCCGGTTCATCAGCTTGCGAAAAACTCGCGTCGAAATTTTGCTTGCGGCTTCATACACGGCCACAATGCGCCCTGTGTGCAGCGCCTCGTCGTCCTCTTCCTCGTCCGAAAGAATCTCCAACTCCGGTTGAATCATCAGACGATTGCCGTGGCTCTTGTCGAGCTCGACTTTCCCGAACAGCGCCACGCGCGTGCCAGGCAGCAGCGTCTCCGCATAGCGCTCCCCGTGAAACCAGCGCGCGCTCAGGTTGGCGCCGCTACCGTCATGCAGTGTGGCTTCGAACAAGCCCAGGGATCGCCGCCGGAAACCTGACATCTTCGCGTCGCACACGCGTGCCAGCACCGCCGCTTTCTCCCCCGGAGCCAGTTGCGCGATTGCCTTTACGTTGCGCCGGTCTTCATACCGGAACGGCGCATAATACAGCAAGTCGGAGACCGTGCGCAGACCTTTGGCCTCCAGCATCTCGGCGCGCACCGGTCCGATGCCCTTCACGTACTGCAGCGGAGTCGAAAGATCCAACTCATAGCCTACCCTCTGTGTGCGGAGCGAATGCGTCTCGAAACACAAAAAGCCCCGCGAGATCCGAAGTTCTCACGGGGCTGTGGGTTCGTCGGCCTGGAGTAACCGTTATATCGTTCGCGAACCTCGGCCTACATGCATGACTAGACCGACCAGGAACAGCACTAGGAACACAACAAACAAGATTTTGGCGATTCCGGCAGCCGCGAAAGCGACTCCTCCAAATCCCAAAATCCCGGCAACAATTGCGACCAGCAAGAACACCAGCGCGTAATAGAGCATTAGTCCTCCTGAGTGATCATTTGCACCGCCGTTGAGACAGCAGCCAACGGCGCAGCGTCTCTCTCACCTGTCTGACCATTGCAGCCGCCATTCGGTTTCTGCCAAGTTCGACCGTTACGATGGGTGCGTACCAAAGCGATGAAGATCCTTGCCCTCGATATAGGCGGCACCAAGTTCCAGCTCGCCGCATTTGACGGCTCGCGAATGCTTCTGCATGAGGTCTGTCCCACCGACCGCACGCAAGGCCCGCACGGTATGTTTCGCGACATCGAGCGGATCTTCACCGCTTGGCGCGACCAGCACGCGTTTCAGCCCGAGCGTTGCGGCATCGGTTTCGGCGGTCCCGTCGACTTCCCTTCGCAAACCATCACCATGTCCACCCACGTCGCCGGATGGGATGGTTATCCGCTTCTCCGCAATATTCAGACACTCGTCGGCGCTCCCGCTATCGTTGACAACGATGCCAACGTCGGTGCGCTGGGCGAACAGGCTTACGGTGCCGGTCGCGGCTATGATCCCCTGCTCTACATCACCATCTCTACTGGTATCGGCGGCGGCATCGTGATCGGTGGGCGCATCTATCGCGGCGCAAACTCCTACGCCGGCGAGCTTGGACATCTCAACGTCGATCCGAATGGTCCGCTGTGCCTCTGCGGATCGAATGGCTGCCTGGAGCGTATGTGCTGTGGGCTATGGCTCGAACGCGACTACGGCCGTCCCGCGAAGGACCTCCTGCTCGAACCTGCCTTCGTGCGCAGCTACGTCGTTCCCCTCGCGCGTGGGCTCAAGGCCGCTATCATGTTATTGAATCCCGCCCGAATCGTGATCGGTGGCGGAATCGCGAAGGCCGGCGACCGGCTCTTTCTTCCACTTCGGGAAGAACTCGACCGGCAAATCACTGCTTGGTCTCGCGCCCGGCGGGACGTGGTGCCCGCGGAACTCGCGGACCAGAGTGTCCTCTATGGCGCGCTGGCCCTCAGCAAGGATCTGTTATGACATTCAGTGAAACTTATCGCTCGCGCTTGGTCGAGGCACTCTCTTCCGTCGACCTGACAAAAGTCGAGCAAGCGATCGCGTGGTTCGAAGAGGCCCGCAACAACAATCGCCACATCTTCCTGTGCGGCAACGGCGGCAGCGCGTCTACCGCCTCTCACATCGTCTGCGACATCGTCAAAGGCGCGAGCTTTGAAAAACCGCGCCGCTTCCGCGTCCTCGCCCTTACAGACTCCTTGTCCACCATCACCGCCTATTCCAATGACGTCTGTTACGACTGCATCTTCGAGGAACAACTCAAGAACTTTGCACAAAAGGACGACATCGTCATGGCGATCAGCGGCTCCGGCAACTCGCCTAACGTCATTCGTGCTCTCGAATATGCCAGGAGTGTAGGCTGCAAAACAATCGCGCTCACCGGACGCGATGGCGGAACGTTGGCGAAACTCGCCGATCTCAACATTCATGTAGCTTCCGAACACATGGGCCGTATCGAAGATGCCCACTTGACCATCTGCCACATGATTGCGTACCGTTTCATCGAAAATTAATGCCGCTTAGCTCATATCCGGCGCAAATCCAGCGCCTGCCGGAGCGTCTGATAAACAGCTTCTACGGAGGAGGCAAAATGAGAAATCTTACAAAATCCATATCTTTCATCGCCTTAGGAGTTGGACTGTTGATGGTTGCGGCGGCGCCGCTTCCGCTCGCCGCGGCTCCGTATTTTCAGGAATACGGTGATCTGTCACCTCTACGCGGACTAGTCGACCGCACCCAATCGGACCTGCGTGCTGCCGGCGATCTCGAACACGGCAATCCAAAAGAGCGTGAGCGCTACCACAATGCGCAACGGAGCCTTTCTACCTTCGATCGTCACCTGACCAAAGGCCATTTCGACAAAGACGAGTTGGACCGCGCCATTGCCGATCTGCAGCACGTGCTCGATCACAACACGCTGCAGGCGAGCAGCCGCGACGCTTTATTGCACGATGTCGAAGACCTGCGCGGCGCCCGCGAACACCGCTATCATTAAAGCGCCATCAGAACGCGTTCCCCATCAGAACCGCGCGCGCAGCAAGCGGACACGCCACGCTCACGACTCAGCCGGAACAGTGAAACAAAACGCGGATCCTTTACCAGGCGCCGAATCCACCCAGATTCGGCCGCCTTCGCCTTCCACCACTCTCTTGCAAATCGCCAGGCCCAGACCCGTGCCCGCGATCTCCGATCCATGCAGCCGTTTCAGAGGAGTAAACACTTGTTCCCTGAATTGCGGCTCAATCCCCATTCCGTTGTCTTTCACCTGAATCAACCACTCGCGTCCGCGGCGCTCAGCCGAGACTTCAATCCGAGGCGCAACGCCCGGCCGCGCGTACTTGATGGCGTTCGAGATCAGATTCTGCATAAGACGAGACAGGCGCGCAGAATGCCCTCGCACCGCTCGGCATTTCACCCCAGGTTAGGTGTAGTTCCCGTCTCCTCGATCATCGCCGTCAAATCGTCACGGACTCGCTTGAGTATCTCTTCGAACGGCACCGCTTGGGCGCCTTCAGGGTCGTTCTCTACCGTGGCGTACTGCAGCAGCGAATCGATCAACTGCTTAAGCTTATCCGTACTTCGCAGAACATTGTCCAGCAGCTTTCGCTGCGTTTCCAACGAGCCACTCCCTAGATGCTTCGATAACATTTCTGCGAAACTGCCGATACCCCGCAGAGGCGATTTGATGTCATGGGCGACTTCGTATGCGAACGAGGCTAATTCTGCGTTTGCTCGTTCGAACTTTGCGTTGGCCTCCTCGAGCGCACCTTGTATCGCTTTCACGTCCGAAATGTCGTTGTTGACCTCAATCACCCGGACTGCTTCATCCCCTGCGCGCCAATGGACCACCCAATGGCTGGCAACCGTGATTCTTTTTCCGTTCTTGGTCGTGTGTGTCAGCTCGCCTTGCCATTCCCCGAGCTCCAGTAAACGTCGGTTGATGGTTTCAAGCGGTTCTGAAAACTCCGTTTGCAGCAGATCATGGGAACAGCGGCCTTTTGCTTCCTCCGGCGACCACCCGTAAAGAAACTCCGCGCCTTGCGTCCAGATCAAAATGCTTCCGTCGAGTTCGCGAACGATGGTGTGCGTCAGATCGAGAGCGTGCGCCAGCTCCGATACCTGAGCCACCAGACGCTCTTTACTCTCATCCGCGAGCTTGCGGTCTGTAGCGTCGCGCATCACCTTTGTAAATCCGGCCAATTCGCCGTGCTCGTCCAGAATCGGCGTAACCATTCCATCGGCAAAAAATACATTGCCGTCTTTTCGCTGGTGCCAGCCCTCATCCAGGCTCCGTCCCTCGGTGCTCGCCGTCTCCAGCTCCTGTTCCGCAACGTCCCGTTGGCGGTCCTCTTCCGTGAACAGAGCTTCAAAGGGCAAACCGATAAACTCCGGTTCCGTATACCCCAGGAGGCGTTCGACTCCGATGTTCCAGCTCTCGATCACACCTTTTGGGCTGATGCGAAAGATGGCGTAATTCGGGAGTTCCTTGACCAGATTTCTGTACAGGCTCGCCTCATGGGCGTCGCCAAATTTGCGGAAGGGCATGCTTTCGGATAATGAAAAATTTAAAACGTGCTTCTTAAAGCAACATCGAGTTAGCCGGGGCGGCTCGTGCCGGGCAGCTATGCTGCAGCCGTAGCGGTGCGCGGTGATACCAGAAGTTCGCGGATCTCGCTTCCCAGATCCATCCACCCCTGCAGCGAAAACGGTTTGGTCAGGCAAAGCGCGCCTTGGTCGTCAATTTCTTGCTGTTGCCCCGCCGGAATTCCTCCTGAGAGCAGCACTGCCGGCATTGGCCTCAGGTTCGGATCGGTTCGCAGCTTGGCCAGAATCTGCAGCCCGTTCTCACCTGGTAACGCAAAATCTAAAATCAGTAGATCCGGGACGCTCTGCTCGCGAAGATGCGCCAGAGCCGTCCTGCCGCTGGAAAACGAATCCACTTGTACCGGATTGCCAAACGCGTTTAACGCGTGTTCCAGCAGAAAGACGTCGCTGGGATTATCGTCGACGACGAAAACGGTCAAAGTGTTGCCTCACTTCCAGTGCGCTGACGGTCCAACCGACTACCTACCACTGAAGTGTACGATGGGGTATTTGGAAAAGCAAGTAAATTTTTCCTGTACCGGGAAAATTTACAGTAGTGCTCAAATGTGGGCACAACGGCTGAATTTCCGGTGCCACTCACTCCTCCCGCAGTGCCGCCATCGGGTCAAGCCGAGCCGCCCGTCGTGCCGGAACGCAGATGGACGCAAACGCTACGCACGCAAGCACCGCCGCTACTGCCGCAAAGGTCACGGGATCATTGGCGTGTACGCCGTACAGCAAGCTCCCGAGCAATCGAGTGACACCGAACGCGATCGCAAGCCCAACCGCGATCCCGATGCCGGTTGGCGTCATGCCCTGTTTCAGCACCAGCCGTAACAAGTCGCGGCGATCTGCTCCCAGCGCCATCCGAATCCCAAGCTCTTGCGTCTGCTGTTCCACCGAGTACGACATAAGGCCGTAAATTCCGATCGAGGCCAGCACAAGTGCAATCGCGGCGAAAACCGTTAGCAGCGTCATGTTAAAGTTCTGGCGCGCCATCTCGCTCGAGATCACTTCTTCCATCGGGCGCACATTTGCGACCGGCATCTGCCCGTCGATGCTCTGAATCTGACGCTGGATCGCCGTTTTCAGAGAGGAAGCATCCAGCGGGGAGCGGACAGCCCAATTGAGCGGAAGCACGCTGTTGGCAAGCTGTGTCAAGGCGTCCGAAACCTGGCTGTGCGGCACGTACATCACGCCGACGTCCGACTCCGCGACGTTGGTCTCGCGCACGTTGCCTACGATGCCGATAATCTGGCGCGGGCGGTCGGCGAACTGCGGCCCCAGTCCCGCGCCGATCATCAGAATCTGCCCTACTGGATTCTCGTTCTTCCAATATTTTTTCGCCATGCTCGCGTTGATCAGCACAACCGGCGACGAATTGGCGAGATCTCGTTCCGTGAAGAGGCGGCCGCGCAGCAACGGAATGCGGAAGGTCGCGAAGTAACCAGGCGATACGAACCTCCATTGCTCGTCACCCATGTAGCGGTCGCCCTTCTTCGGCGTTTTACCTGCTATGTTGAACGGCAAATCGATCTCCGTTTCAGTCGGAAGCGCCAATGAGACCGACGCGGCCTCGATGCCGGGCAAGTTCTCGATCTTTCGCAATGCTTGCGTGGCGAACGCGTCCACCTTCGCTGTGCTCGCATACCGCTCGCCTGCCAGCGATGTCTGTAGTGTCAACACGTGATGCGGATCAATCCCGGCATTCACCTGCGCGAGGCCTATAACGGTTCTGATCAGCAGCACAGCGCCTGTCAGCAGCACCAGAGCAAGCGCCATTTCGCTGCCTACCAAAATTTTCTTGGCGAGATTCTGATGCCGGCTTGTCGATGAGCGTCCGCTCGCCTCTTTTAACGTTGAGGCCACATCCTGGCGCGAAATGTGCAGCGCAGGGAATAAACCAAACAAGATTCCCGTCGCGAACGCCACCGCTAAGGTAAACAACCCGATGCGCCAGTCCAATATCGAGAGCGCATGCTGCGTTTCCCCCTTTTCGGTAAGCAGTGGGATATTGCCGGGAACGATGCTCAGTAGCGCCTGCACGCCCCAACCCCCGAGCACAAAACCGGCCGCGCCTCCCATGGCCGAGAGTATGACGCTTTCGGTTAATAGTTGCCGCACCACGCGCCAGCGGCTGGCTCCAATTGCCGCACGGATCGCCAGCTCACGTGCCCGTGTACTGGCGCGAGCGAGCAGAAGATTAGCCACATTGGCGCACGCAATCAGCAGCACGAAGCCAACCGCGCCCAAGAGAATGAGCAGCGCCGGTTTCACATCCCGAACCAGCGAGTCCTGCATCGGCAACACGGCGACGCTCTCGTTTTTGTCCATCCATTCAGGATGCTGCCGCCGGAAGACCTCCCCGGCCAACTTCATTTCCGCGCGTGCCCGCTCAATCGTAACTCCCGGGCGCAAGCGCGCGGCAGCGGCGAGATAGTGGCCCTGGTTGGTGCTGTTCGGATCCGCCTGCAGCGGGATCCACACTTCAGCAGGTGGATTCCCAACGAAGGAAGCCGGCATCACGCCGACAACTGTATAGGCATCTCCATTCAACAGAATGCGTCGCGACAGGATGACTGGATCCTTGCCGAAGCGCGAAGCCCAAAGCCCGTAGCTGAGAATCGCCGCCCGCGGCCCGTTCGGCGCATCTTCTATCGCATTGAAGGTTCGGCCGAGCGCGGGTTCCACGCCGAACACCTTAAAATAATCCGCGGAAATGTGCGCCCCCTTCACCTGCTCCGGCCGGTCGCCGGTTACAAGATTCAGTCCCGGACCCTGCTGGTCATAGAGCGCCATAGCGGAGAACACGTTGTTCTGTCTCCACGCCATGTATTTGGGAATCGAATTCGAAAATCCCACTCCATCCGGATACTGACGGCCCAGACGGACCAGGTTTGCCGGGTCGGGATACGGCAGAGGCCTTACCAGAACGCGGTCCACGACACTGAAAATCGCTGTATTGGCGCCTATCCCGAGCGCGAGCGCGGCGATAGCAACAATCGTGAACGTCGGGCTGTGGCGCATGAGGCGCAGCGCTTGCCGGACATCGGCGATGAGGGTTCCCATGCAGACGAATACGATCTGCGGAGAACTACAGTTCCTTTAAACCTCACTCCTACTTGGTCTCTCGGCAAGGTCACGATACAGCCATGCCTTCGCCATGCGCACTTCGCGGTGTACCGTCGCCGCGGATATGTTGAGGGCCGCAGCCGCTTCCTCATAGCTCAGGCCGCCAAAGAACAATAGCTCCACTACCTGGGCCTTACGTTCGTCCTGGACCGCCAGTCTGCGTAGCGATTCGTCCAGATCGAGCAGATCCGGACCGGATTCGGGTGACAACAGAACTGCTTCGTCCAGCGGGATGTGATCGGCGCCGCCGCCGCGCTTCTGGCGTTTGTGCGACTTGGCGTGATCCACCAGGATATGCCGCATCACACGCGCCGATACCGCGTAAAAATGCACACGGTCCTGCCACTCGGCATCGGAGTGCACCAGCCG
Source organism: uncultured Acidobacteriaceae bacterium (assembly GCA_963842195.1). Lineage (GTDB taxonomy): Bacteria > Acidobacteriota > Terriglobia > Bryobacterales > Bryobacteraceae > Bog-105. The sequence goes on along the minus strand of CAWJFN010000005.1, from coordinate 222,552 downwards.
CAAGAACGCTTCGTGAACCAGTGCCGTCGCGCGTAGCGTATGATTCGGCCGCTCGCCGATCAGCGCACGTGAAGCGAGCTTCCGAAGCTGGCTGTACACCAGCGGCATCAGATCCTCGAATGCTGCCTTGTCCCCGCCGCTCAGTTGACGCAGCAGCCGCGTGACGGCCTGTCGGTCAACCTCGGAAGCGTCGGCTTCGGGTGCTGGTTGCGGCGCTTGCATACTTTCCGTTGTTCAGTATATGCCGAACCCGCACAAACTTACCGCCGCGCCGACGTTGCGTCTACAATCGGAATCAGTTCGAAAACACAAAGGAGACACACCTATGATCACGTTGGCGGATGCCAGACGCGTCATTGCAGCGGCGGAAAAAAAGGCCGAGGAGATCGGACAACCCATGAACATCGCGGTCGTCGATTCCGGCGGGAATCTGGTCGCCCACGTCCGTATGGATCGCGCTTGGATCGGCAGCGTTGACATTTCAATCAACAAGGCCTGGACCTCGCGCGCCTTCGATATCTCTACCAAGCAACTTGCCGAGTTCAGCCAGTCCGGCGATCAATTCTTCGGCATTCACGCCTCGAACCGCGGACGCGTGATGATCTTCGCCGGCGGCATTCCCCTCAAACGTGGCGACCAGGTCGTCGGAGCCATCGGCGTGAGCGGCGGAGAAGGTAAGCAGGATCATGCAGTGGCTGAAGCCGGTGCCGCGGCGTTCTAATCCGCCCCTCCCAAGAGGAAAACACCTGAAAATCGAACTTGAAAACACAGGCGCAGTCGCTGTCATCACCCTGGATCGCCCGGAGCGCCGCAATGCGCTCTCGCTCCAGCTAATGCAGGAGCTGCTTCGACTGCCTGAATGACATTGAGCGAAACTCTTCGGTGCGGGTGGTGATCCTTGCAGCCGCCGGACCCGTATTTTGTGCGGGTCACGATCTGAGCGAGATGCAGAACCGGACGCTCGATGAATATCGTCGCATCTTCGCTGTCTGCACCGAGCTCATGCAGAGACTGCAATCCATTCCGCAGCCTGTGATTGCCGAGGTGCAGGGAACAGCCACCGCCGCCGGATGTCAATTGGTCGCCAGCTGCGATCTCGCGATTGCTTCCGAACGAGCGTCGTTCGCCACGCCCGGCGTTCGAATCGGGTTATTCTGCACTACGCCGATGGTGGCCGTGAGCCGCGCTATCGGTCGCAAGCGGGCGCTCGAAATGCTGCTCACCGGAGAGCCGATAGATGCTGCGACCGCTGCGCAATGGGGTCTCGTGAATCGCGTTGTTCCGGAATCCGAGTTAGCCTTGGCCACGCGAAGACTCGCGGCTCGAATCGCTCAAGCCAGTGCCGCCGTTGTGAGCATCGGCAAACAAGCCTACTACCGCCAGATCGATTTGCCGCAGCCGGACGCCTACGCTGCCGCCAGGGAAATCATGTCGGCCAATGCGGTCGCGCCTGACGCGCAGGAGGGCATGACGGCCTTTCTCGAAAAACGCCCCCCACACTGGAGATAGGGTGGCGCAGACGGTCGAGCGCAGCGAGCCGTCTGCGTTTCACTCACGCAGTTTGCATCCTCTCCTCCCGCTGCAGTTCCAACTCCAACTCGCGTATCCGGAACTTCTGTATTTTTCCGCTCAGCGTTGTCGGAAACTCGTCCACAAACCGGATCCGTTCCGGAATCTTGAAATGCGAAATCCGCCCGCGGCAGAAATCCCGAATGGACTCTGGCGTTGCGGTCTCGCCGGGTCGCAGCCGAATCCACGCCAGCACGCTTTCACCGAGGCGCTCATCCGGCAACCCGGTTACATGCACTTCAGCCACCTGAGGATGTGTATACAGGAACTCTTCGATCTCGCGCGGTGAAATGTTTTCTCCTCCGCGGATGATCGTGTCCTTCGCCCGGCCGGTGACTTTCAGATAACCGTCCTCGCGCATCACCCCGAGGTCGCCGGTATGGAACCAGCCCTCGCCGTCGATTGCCTTTGCCGTAGCCTCCGGCTCGCCATCGTAACTCTTCATCAACATGTAGCCGCGCGCGCAGATCTCTCCCTGCTGCCCGGCCTCTACCGTTTCGCCGGATGCTTGCGAAACCACTTTGATTTCTGTGCAAGGCATCGTTTTGCCCACAGTCGTCACTCTCCGGTCGAGATCGTCATCCACCTCGGACATGGTAATGATCGGCGAGGTCTCCGTCAGTCCATAGCCGATGACCAGCTCGCGGCAGCCCATGCGATTCATTACCTCTTTCATCAGCTCCACCGGACACGGAGCGCCGGCCATCACGCCTGTCCGCAGGCTGCTGAGATCGAAGTGGTCGGATTCGGCAAGCCGCAGTTCCGCGATAAACATCGTCGGGACCCCGTAAAGCGATGTCGCCTTTTCCGCCTCCACCGCCGCGAGGGTTGCCTGCGGGTCGAAGGTCCAGTTGGGAAGGATCATGGCGGCTCCGCTCGCCAGCGCAGCCATGGTCCCGATCACGTTCCCGAAACAATGCGACATCGGGACAGGAATGCAGATCCGGTCTTGCTCCGAGTAGCGCAGTGTGCGCGCGATCAGCGCGCCGTTGTTCACCAGGTTCCGGTGCGTGAGCAGTACGCCTTTCGGAGTGCCCGTCGTTCCCGACGTGTACTGAATGTTGATTACGTCGTCAAGCGCTGTTTCTACCGCAACCTGACCGGTTCGGGAAATCATTTGCTCCCACTGCGGCGTGTCGAAAGCAACTACGTGCCGGAGCGGAATCGCCAGTCTGGCCCGAGCCTCTGTCAAAATTTCCGTATATTTTGTGCGCTGGTCGCCTTCACGCAGGAACAGCGCCTTCATGCCCGATTTGTTCAGTACGAAACCCAATTCGCGCGAGCGGTAGGCAGGATTGACGCTCACCAGAATCATTCCTGCGCGTGCACACGCAAAGTGCAGCGCCACCCATTCATAACAATTGGTCGCCCAGATTCCGATCCGATCACCGCGCTCGAGCCCGAGCGCATAAAACGAGACCGCCAGGGCATCGGCAGCACTCAGCAGCTCCGCCCAGGTCAGTCGCCGCTCTTGATGTCGAGAAACCAGTGCGTCACGGTCCGGCCATCGGCGCGACACCTCTCCCAACTGTTCGCCGGTCGTTCGGTCGAGTAATGGGAGATGAGGTCCTCGCGAATAGCTCAGCATGGGCGCCCCAATCGGTGACGGAATTATACATCCCTTACGTGCCTCGCCGAACAAGAAAAAGGCGCGAAAGCTGATGTATTCTTCAGCCTGTCGCGCCTCAAAAACTCTTTGATTTCAGTTACTGAGCTACTTGGATGTTTACCGTCCGGGGCTTCGCGATCTCCTTCTTCCCGAGAGTGATCGTGAGCACACCGTTCTTGTAGTCCGCCTTTACCTTTTCGGGATCCACGGTCTCGGGCAGCGTGAAAGCCCGCACAAACGAACCATAGCCCCGCTCGATGCGGTGGTAGGCTTTTCCGTTCCTCTGTTCTTCAAATTTCCGCTCGCCCTTGAGCGTCAGCGTTCCGTTCTCCATCTGAATTCCGACCTGCTTGGGGTCGACGTCGGGCAGGTCAGCCTTAAGGACCAGCTCATTTTCGTTTTCGAACACGTCAACCGCGGGCGACCAGGGGCGAGCAGCCGGCTCGCTCAGAAGCCGCGACAGAGAGTCCTGGAAAACGCGCAGTCCGGCGGGGAATTCCTCGACGTCAGAACCGAAGGGTGTGTATTTGATCATTGGCATGGGTTTGATTTCCTCCTGTAAGTATTCACCACAATCTGGCTACGAAACCAATATAAAATATGCGTGGCTAATTGTCAAGTCTTTTGTCGCTCTAGAACTCAGATCACGCACAATTTCGGTGCCCCGCTAGGTGGCGCGCGCACTCGTGCCCGCCGTGCCGGGACTCATCCCGGCACTTGCCCGGCTCAAATGCCAACTGTCGGAGTTCGTTCCGTAATGCTGTGGACCAAGTTCGTGGGGCAGGTTGAATAACCTGCTAGCTGATCGCCGATCGGCCCCTTGGAGCATGCCGCCACCGGGCCTGCCGATGCTCCCGTCCGTTTTGCGCTAGCCTGAGTTTGGGGAGCGCACAAGCCGCGCCGGCGCTCTCGTCATTGTCGGTAAAGCCGGGACAAGTCTGTTGTGCGCCTGACCGAGAAGTGCAACCGGAATCAGCGCCGGACGTCAGTCTAGGGAGGAGAGGCGTTGGGGAACAGGAGCGCCAGCCTGAACGAGGCCAAGTTCAGCGGCAACATTGTTATCTCCGAATTGATCCGCAACATGGAGCTGGGTCAATTCGAGATGGCGTACACCGTGCTTTTGCCCTGTGTTTTCACCGTCTATCTTAATCCCGAAGACCATGCGAGCCTGAGCGGTGTGTTTGCATTGATCGCCGACGATGCCAAACGCGCCTTGCGAGACCGCGTTGCGGAGCTCAATTCGCAATCCCGGGGGATGAATGTCGCCCGGTCCCGGAAGACGCGCAAAGAGTACAAGATCGCCTGCCGCGATTGGCTCATCGAATTCCTCCCGCACGGCGAAGTTCCGCGCGGCGATGTAGAGATCCATTCGGAACTCAACGAGACGCCTCAGCCCGGATACCGCGGTACCAAAACAACGCTGCTCGAGCGCTCCACCGGCACAGTGATGCAGGAAGCGGTGCCCGGAGCCGATAGCCGTCGCATGCCGGAAGCTGTTTTTGCTGAGATCCGGTATGAGGACGACTCGGGCAACCAAATTTATCTGATGACGCAGAATCAGGTCCGCATCGGGCGCGGCGGCAACGGCCAGGCCGTGGATGTAGCGCTTTATACGAATGACGAGGTGTCGCGCGAACATCTGGTAATTCGCCGTGACGCTGCGACCGGGGTATTTTTTATCACCGATGTTAGTAAGAACGGCACTTGGATTTCGGGAAAAAAATTACGCAAAGGCATTGAAGACCTGCTCCCGAACGAGGCCGAGATTCTCGTTGGCGAGGTGTTGGCGCTCACGTTTCAGGCACGAAGATGAAATGGATTTACGTTGCGCACATCCCGTACGTGCTGCTCTTCCTCCTCTTTGCTCTAGCGCTGATCTTTGCTAATTGCCGCGGTAGGAGCAATTTATGAAAACAGCGCTGGCTTGGCGGGTGGGTTCCTGCAGCGATCCCGGTCTGAAGCGAGGCATCAACGAGGATCGGATCCTGGCTGATGAGGCTCGGGGCATATTTCTGGTTGTGGATGGCCTCGGCGGCCACGCTGCCGGTGAAATGGCTGCTGAAACGGCAGTTCGTGTCATCAGTGAAGAGACCGCATTTGGGGACGGCGACATCGAGGACGCGATTCGCCGTGCCATCACTGAGGCGAACAATCAAATCTACGAACTCGCGCAAACCAACGAAAACTGGTCCGGCATGGCATGCGTTCTCACGCTCGCGGCGATTCGGGAGGAGCAGGTTACCGTCGGACACGTGGGCGACACCCGCTTGTACCTGGTTTGGAACGGCACGCTGCGCAAAGTGACGCCGGATCATTCTCCGGTAGGCGAGCAGGAGGACGACGGACAGCTAACAGAGCAGGAGGCAATGCAGCATGTCCGCCGGAACGAGGTGTTTCGCGACGTCGGCTCGCATTTGCGCCAACCGGACGACCCGGGCTTCATCGAAATACGGCGCGTTCCGCTGCGCTCCGATGCTGCGCTTCTTCTGTGTAGCGATGGGTTGAGCGATGTGCTGACCTCGTCACAGATCGCAGCGGTGATCGAGCGCTACGATAACGATCCCGAGGCGACTGCACGCGAGCTGGTTCACGCGGCTAATCAGGCGGGCGGCGAGGATAACATCAGTGTTGTGTTCATCGCCGGGCCGGAGTTCCTGGGCGGAGCATCCGCCACCTTGGCCGAATCGCGGTCACGCCACGCCACCACCAGGCCGAAGCGGAACTCCTTCTTCTCGCGACGCCTTGTGCTGAACCTCCTGTGGCTGCTGACAGGGATGATCCTGGGTGCCCTAATGTGGGTTGTGCTGCAAAGGCTGGAGCACTTCCGATGAGCCACTTAAAGCAATTCGGCAAGTACGAAATCCTTCGTAAGCTCAGCCGCAGTTTGACAGACGTATACCTGGCGCGCCACTCGGAGACGAACGTACCGGTCGTCTTGAAGCTGGTCGAGCAGTCGCACGACGAATTCACACAGCTGGTCATGGAAGCTGAGCGGCGAGGGGCCGTACTGCAAAGGCAACTGCATGCGACGGACCCACGCATCCTTGAAGTATTCGATTTTGGCGAAGAGCAGAACTGTTTCTTCGTCGCGATGGAGTACTGCGAAGGAAAAACGCTGTCAGAACTGGTACACGATGAGGGACCGGTAGACGCCAAGCGAGCGGCAACGTACGCTGCCGAAATCGCAAATCAGTTAAAAACGTTGCATGCGTTTGTGTCTGACCTCGACGGGCGGCAAACCGCTGTCGTCCACGGAGACATCAAGCCGTCAAACGTGCAGATCGGCGCCAACGGCGACGTTAGGCTGCTCGATTTCGGCATCGCGAAGGTCATCACGCTGACGCGCAAATTGACTCATCACAATCTGGGAAGCCCGACTTACTGTTCTCCTGAGCGCTTGAGCAGCGGTCAGGTGGATGCGCAAGCGGACCTGTGGGCGCTGGGCGTGACCTTGTACGAGATGGTGGCGGGTATTCCTCCCTATCAGGCGCAAAACACCAGAAAGCTGGAGAACCTGATCCAGTCGCGGCAGCCCCCGCGCGCGCTGGCGGAGAACTGCCCCGTTGGGCTCAAAGCCATCATCTTCAAATCACTCGCGCCTCAATTGACCGAGCGTTACACATCGGCGGACGCGATCGAAAGTGACCTGCGCGCTTTTGTTGCCGATACCCAAACCGCAGCGGAAACGGAATTGCGTTCGGCCTGGATCGCGGCTCCGACCATTGCCCGGTATCCGGAAGCTTCGCGCGTGACGCGCCTGATTGCAAAGACACGTACTTATCTGGCGAAGCCGCGCCGGACCAGGATAATCGTTCGCAAGGACTTTAAGCACGCGGCCATTGCGCTGGTAGCGGGAGTTTTGTTCGCCTTGTTTGTGCTGATGCCGTCCGGGTATCTGTATCGATTCCATCACGACAGCCAACCGATTCGGCAACCCCATAATCCGCGCCAGAGTGCTGCCTCGATTGCCTCTGATTGGTCTCTGTACCAGCGGTTGAGAAGAGACAATGAATTTCTCGGCCCACTTTCGCCCGTTTCGTCGTTACGTGAACCGCTGAATGGCAGGCTGCTTGCCGCAGCGAACGAAGTTATCGACGGTTATCGCGTCCGCCCTGACGCACGGCTTGACTGGTCGGAGATGTCCAAAGCTCGCACCGCTCTCCTCCACGCGCTCGAGCTGAATCCGAATGACAGCTCGGCAAAGGGAAAGCTCGCGTTGTGCGATGCATACATAAATCTGCTGAAACATCCGCGGCTCCCGGAAGCGGCCACCAGCCTGCGGGAGTTTCGGAAGGCCGCATCGTTGCTGCCACACTCACCCGACCCACACCTCGGCATGGCGCGCGTTTATGTGTATTCTTACCGCAATCTCGGCGCGGCGCTGGCTGAACTGCGTAAGGCGCAACAACTCGATTACCATCTTGGCCCGCGAGAGCTCAGCGAAGAGGCCGACGGCTACCTGTTTCGCGCCGAGTGGGAACTGATGCGCGCTCGATGCACCATCCCGAAACTGGCCAAGAGAAGGTGGGTGTCGCTGGCGCGTGATGACCTGGCGCGCGCACGAACTCTTTACCTTCCAGTGGCCGCGGCTTCCAGCCCGGGTCCGAATTTTCAACGCCTGCAGCGCGCGCGAATCGAACAGATCCGGCTGGAAACGGAGCCGGATGACGTTGTCAGCCGAAAACAACGACTTGTGAATCCGGTGTTGAGTTCCCGGCGATGGCAGTAACCAGAACCTGGGAGAACGAACTCGCCTTACATGTCAAGCTCAACGAAGAGCACAAGCCGGTTGAGCGCAGGCGCGAGTTCATTTGGTTAGCCGGCGCCAGCGTGCTCTGTGTCGCTGGCGTGCTGCTGGTGCTCATCGCGAAGACACAGGATTTCGCGGAGCTCGAACGGAAGCTGGATCGCAGCGAACTTGTGAACTTGAACCGCGTTTCGAGTGCTCAGGATCTGCTACCCGTTTTGCAAGTGTTCCCGGATGCCACGGAGCGCCAGAATGCAGCGGACCGCCTGGCAGCATTTCTTGATTCGCATCGGCCATTGCCCAACATCGGTGCTTTATCGCGGCTGAGGATTTCGAGAACGGAATTGGACGAGTTCCCGGACCTAAGGGTGCGAGACCAGTCACGCGGCGGCCGCACTTCGTCGATTGCTCTGCTCCCGCTATCGCGCCTGAAACCTGAATTGGTGGTGCGCACTCCGAGTGAGTTTCTGCGCATATACGCGCTCTGGGCAAGCATCTATCTGGGATCGTTCTGGATTGTGCACCTTGCCTGGCGCTGGCGGCGCTTCCGCGGAGACCCGGCCATTCTGCCGGCGCTTCACTTACTAACGTGTATCGGCTTTGTGCTGATGGTCAGCCTGCGCGATCCTCTGCGCGACACTCTCGAATTCAGGAAATTCGCTTGGGGCGTTGCTGCCGGGTGCATTATTCTGCTATTGCCGCTGTTCAAGGGCTTCCAGCACCGGAACATTTCGTCATGGATCTATACGCCGCTGCTTGCAGCGCTGGCCCTGTTCGCCGCTTTGGCAGTCCTCGGTTCAGGCCCGACCGGCAGCGATGCCAAAGTAAACCTCGGGCCCTTTCAGCCGGTCGAAATCATAAAAATTCTCGTCGTTTTGTTTCTCGCCGGCTATTTTGCCCGGCGCTGGGAATGGTTGCGCGAGGTACACGAAAAGCGCCTTCTTCCGAAATGGCTGCGCTGGCTGCAACTGCCCAGATTCGGGCACGTGTTGCCGGTGATGACCGGTGTTGCGGCGGCATTAGCCATGTTTTTCCTGCTGAAGGACATGGGGCCGGCGCTGGTGATTGGATTCGTGTTCATCATCATGTTCGCGGTGGCACGCGCGCGTTCCGGGCTGGCGCTGCTTGCCGTTGCTTTGCTCGTCGGCGGAGTGATTGTGGGCTATCACGTCGGCGCACCGCATACCGTGGTTGAGCGAGTGTCGATGTGGCTCTCTCCGTGGGATAACGACATCCGCGGCGGCGATCAACTCGCGCACGGACTTTGGGCGTTTTCAACCGGCGGGGCGTGGGGATCCGGTCCAGGATGGGGAGATCCCGGCGTGATTCCGGCAGGCCACACCGACCTGGTGCTACCAGCCATCGGTGAGGAGTGGGGTTTCGTTGGCGTTTTCACCGTATTCGTGCTGATTGCGTTTCTAGCGGCGCGCGCATTCCGGATCGCGCTGCGTGCGCCCGATGAGTACTCGTCATTCGTGTCCGTTGGGCTGGGAACTTTGATCGCGCTCGAAATGCTGTTAATCTCCGGCGGGGCGCTGGGCGCGATTCCCCTTTCCGGAGTCGTGTCGCCGTTCCTGAGCTCCGGGAACACGGCGATGCTGGCGAATTTCCTGATCTTCGCAATATTGCTCGCGATTTCAAACCAGAGCGTTCGCGCGGGTGCCGATGGAGCAGCCAGCACGGAAGGAAAGCCCCGATTCCAAGCGCTATTCGGTAGACCGGTCCAGATTGTCGCGTTGTCGCTGACAGCCTGCTGGCTGGCGCTGATCGTGATCGCGTTCCGTGTGCAGATCCTTCACGATCAGGAGCTGCTGAGCAGAGACGCGCATGTGATCGCCCAGGACGGCGTCAAGCGTCCGGAGCACAATCCAAGGCTGAACCTGCTGGCGGCTTCAATTCCGCGCGGGAACATCTATGATCGAAACGGCGTTCTTCTCGCGACCAGCAGTTGGGATGAACTCGAGAAGAATCGCGCGGCTTACGAAAAGCTCGGCGTGTCCATCGATCAGGCATGCTCGCGTCTTGAATCGCGACATTATCCGTTCGGTGGGGCGACTGCGCACCTGCTAGGGGATCTACGAACGCGCGAGAACTTCGAGGCCAGCAACTCGTCGCTGATTGAGCGTGACTCAGGCCGCAAATTGCAGGGCTATTCCGATTACGCCGATCTGGCGCGAGTGGTGCGCTATCGCCACCAACGCGACAATCCGCTGATGCAGGAGCTGCTCAATCGCGACCGCCGCGTGTTCACGACCATCGATATTCGCCTCCAGCTCAAAGCCGACGCGATCCTCAAGAACGCCATTGAGCCGAAGGGGAAGAAAGGAGCGCTCGTGGTGCTGAATCCGAAGACGGGTGATGTTCTTGCGGTGGCGAGTTGGCCTACGCCCGCGAGTGCGCACGCGTCGCCGGATGAGCTGCTGGATCGGGCGCGCTACGGGCAATATCCACCCGGGTCCACCTTCAAACTAGTGACTGCGATGGCGGCGCTGCGGCTGGATCCTCACGCTACGGAGGCACGGTTTTCGTGTCGCAGGCTGCCGGACGGGAGAGTGGGCACGATCATTCCGGGATGGCGGCGTCCGATACGTGACGACGTGGGCGATCATGCTCATGGAACGCTCGATATGGCGCAAGCGATCACGGTGTCGTGTAACGCATACTTCGCCCAACTCGGTGTTTTCAAGGTCGGTCCACAGGCGCTGCAAAGCACGGCCGCGGCGCTTGGAATTCCCGCCGGGGAGATTTCCGAAATCAGGAAAATGATGCCGTTTGCTTCCTACGGCCAAGGTCCGGTGCTGGTGACACCCTTCAAGATGGCGCGAGTGGCGGCTACGGTTGCGGCTGCAGGCGCGATGCCGGAAGGAAGATGGGTGCTGGACTCCAGCAACACGCGGACGGGCGCGGCAACCAGCGTGTTGCCTGCGGACTCTGCACAGTTTCTTTCGCGAGCCATGCGCTCAGTGGTCACGTCGGGGACGGCGCGCTCTGCAATGGCAGGTCTGAAGCTGGACGCGGCCGGCAAGACGGGAACAGCGCAGTTAGATGAAGGCGAGCCGCACTCGTGGTTCGCAGGATTCGCGCCTTACGGCGAAGATCCCGGCCATCAGATCGCGTTCGCGGTCGTTGTTGAGCACGGCGGATACGGCGCGAAGTTCGCAGCGCCCGTCGCCCGGCAATTGATAGAAGCCGCGCAACAACTCGGTATCATCACAGACACGGCTGGAAACGGACCCGATAAGTAAGCTGATCACATGCCCATCTCCGATGCCATCGAGCGACTTGGCCGAGCGATTTTCGAAGCGCCGTTCGGCGGAACGCGAATCTCAAAAGACGTTCCCGAGCTTGCGGAGATTCGCCTTTCTGTCCTGGATGCGGTGAAAGCGAAGAGTCATCGCGCGGGTGGCAAACTGGTGTTCCCGTACAATCTCGTTCGCATCCGGCTGTTGGGCGTTCCGTCCGAACAGGCGGCCATCTTTCAAACACCCTTTCTCGCCGATTACTTTGCCCAGGAGCTGAAGACAGCTTTGGAGCGCTCCAATCAGCGCTTTTCACCGGAGTTACGCGTTCACGTGCAAACTACTCCTGAATTGCCGCTGCCGGGCAAAGAATGGATTTATGTGGACGTGGAGCTGGATTCGCGCACGGAACCGGAACCGGTTGAGAGCGGAAAGCTCGCGAAACTAGTCGTGCTCAATGGCAAAGCGAACCGCACCGAACTGCCGTTGACCAAAGCGCGCACAAATATCGGCCGAACAGTCGAGGTCTACCGGAGCACCGGTCCGTCACGCCGTAACGATCTGGCGTTCACTGAAGACACGGCGATCAATCGGACCGTGTCGCGCGAACACGCGCACATTCTCTACGCGCAGAAAACGGGCGAGCACCGATTGTTCAACGACCGCTCCTACAAGGGAGAGAGCGATTGCCGGTTGTGGATTGTTCGCGACGGTCTCAGCCAGCCCGTCCATCGAAGCAGCCGGGGAACCCTACTGCATGCGGGAGACGAGATTCACTTCGGAAGTGCGGTGGTGCGCTTTCAGAATCGGTAAGCGCTGTCTAAGCCCGGACAAGATCCGGGCAGGGAAGCGAGATTCGCGGGAAGCAGCGCCGAAAATGCTGCATCAGAAAACTCGCAAGTTCGCGAGGACAGAGGCTCCGGCCCTCGTCGAAAATCGCGATCACAGTTCCGTCGACATCTCTGGCCAGGGGCAGTTCGAGTTCTTCAGGATGAAACTCGAATTCCGGCTTTTGGCGGCCGCTGATGAGCACGCTCAGAACCGGTCCCCAACGCTCGAACGCGATCGTCACCCGGGCTACGGTCGACGGGAAGCGCGAACGAATCAGTTGCAAGTGCTGTTCTGCCCGGCATTCGATGTGATCGGCAGGGCTTCTGCCGTGCTCGGCTAATGCGTGGTTGATGCAGTCGGTCTGCTGCCTGCATTCGTTGATCAATTGTTCCCAAAACCGCATCCCTTCTTCGCGCAACGGGGCGGGTACGGGGGCGGGAGCTGCTGCTGCCATGCGAACCTCCCTTTCCGGCGAGTTGTCTCGCAACCGCTGGAATGCTGTCAGTCTAACTTATTTTTAATATGAGGTCCAGTTTTGTTGGGGGCCATTCAAAAGTTTTCTGGGAGCAGGTCGCGTTGTTATCTAAGCAGATGTGAGAGAGACATCTCATCGTGACAGTTCCGCTGACACGACAATAGTTTTCAACGTGCTTGCAGTCACTTACGCGCCCAATCGAGCATCATCGCCGCGCGCTCTCGCTATCATCGCGTTGTTCCGGTCGCGTGCGAGCGCAGCCTTCACGATCTTTGAAAATTGAATAGTTTGTTCCAAGTGGAGTTGGGTTCGTTCCGCAAAACGAAGGTGGCGCGGACGCTCGAAGCGCAGCGAGGCGTCCGCGAATCCGCACTCCAAGCAGATTGGCTTCGTTGCGCAAGATTGCCCGGCCCCATCTTAAAATGGACGAGGTTTAAATTCTCGACATTTCGGGCCTTCGCGGGCTCCAAGGTTCCCACCAGTTATCAAGGGTCAGGTTCACTCTGGTCTTAGCAGAAGTTCGTTTTCGCGTTTGTCGCGGTCGCACAGGTCGCGCAATCGCCCGCTGACATAACGGCCGAGAAGTTTAAGGCTGGTACTGTTTTCTTTTTTCCCGAGCGGAATGTTATTCGCTGCGTCTGACATGATTTCCCCTTTCGTTGCGAGTGCCTCCCGCGGTGGGGCGAAAGAGGGCGTGTCTGCCGCCGCAACCGAGAACCGGTCCCGACGACCAGCAAGGCCTGGGAGAATGTTTATCAGAACGGTTACGGCGCTACTTTCCGTTACCCCTCTGCAACTTGGGTCAAGCCCAACTTTGTAGCCATCCTCGAAGAACTGCACGAATTCGACACCGATTTCACCGAACTCACAGTCAAGACTTCTGCTGAGGCAATTCGTGGCGGAGGCCCAGAAGCAGCGTGGAATGGCGGCATTTATCGATGTCGAGCAACGCTCGACCCCGTGTAAGCGGTCATGTGATTGTTCATTCGCGTTGCGCAGCAGCGACGACGAAGAAACCCGCTAATGTCGGAGCGTTAGAATATACATCTGCCTGGAGGTCAGCCTATACACTCCGGAAAGGAAGAAAAAGATGAGTACTCAAAGGCTTCTTCTCGCCCTCGCTGCGGTGCTGGCGCTCGGAGCAACTGATTCGCCAGCTCAGCAACCATCTGCCTCCTCATCTCAACAGCCATTTACGATTAAAAGTCACGCTTTGGGCGAGACCATTAACGAGTACATGGTTTTGCCTGATGATTCCGGGGCGAGGATTTCGCAGATACGCCCGCGCGGCAGGCCGCCGACTCCGAGTGCGTAATCTACCGAGATTGACCATGTCTAAATCGCCGAAGCCGGTACGATCGCTTCCTTGGCGCCGAGCCGCAGCTCTCGGGGCTACTCAGGCATCGCAGCGCCAAACAGAAGGCGCAGAATTTGTTTTATTTAGCGGCTTCGCACCTGTTTCAGTATCGGAATATCGGCGTCGGCTTCTCTCCAGAGTGTGAGGAAAGCCTCGAACGCGGCGTCGGCCGCGCGCTTGTCGCCGGCCAGCAGCAGGGCTCTGCCGAGCTGCAGGCGCGCGAGCGAACCGGCAGGATCGGCCAGAACGATACCCGGGTGGTCCAGAACCTTTTGGAACTCGGCGGCTGCTTCACGGCCGCGATGTAAAGCAAGGTAAGCTTCGCCGCGAACGTAAGCCGGATACATCGCGCCGAAAAATCCGAAGAATGCGAGACCTGGCATCGCCACATCATAAGGACGGGCGGTCTCCAGCAACTCAATGGCATCCGCGGGCTTCCCGTGATTTAGTGCTATGGCTGCGCGGACCGTCGGCACGTACGTGAACTTCGCTGAAGTGTCCTCCGGGAAGCGCGCTGCGAGATCCTTAGCAAGCGTTTCGGACTGTCTCGAATCGCCGCTCAATGCCAGTGCGAGCGCGGCCCCGTACTCCACGTCCCGCCCGTGTGAAAGCTGCAGCGCCACAGTTGCGCTTTCCTTGGCCGCTGCTGCTTCCCCGGCTAGAGCTTCCCATAACGCTCTTCCCGTTTGGTAGGTTGCCGCCCGCTCCCGGCCTCCACTCTGTTGCGCCACCTCCATCGCGCGACGCAACAGCCGCCCGGCCAGTTCGAACTTGCCCGAATGCGCCAACGCCAGAGACTCGGACTCCAACATCCAGTCTTCCGCTCCGGCTTTTCCTTTGGCCTGAGTAGCGGCTGCATTCATTCCCGCCGAGTCGCCGCGCAGAAACGCGATATAGAAGCGGATGAGCAAGAGTTCGGGAACCTCCAGTTTGCGTGCGAACGCACTGTCCACCGCACCCGCGGCTTCGTTGAGGCGGTTTAGATAGAGATAGCTTGCTGCAAGGTTCACGTATCCGAACGCGTGATCGGGGTCAAGCCGCAGACCCTTTTGCGCTGCTTCAATCGATGCCTCGAAATTTCCGGTTCCTTGCGAAATGAAGCCCGAGCAAAGAATGGGCGCGTCGGGGTCGCGCGGATAGGTTCGCGCCCACAACGTGCACGTCTGCCGCGCTCTTTCCAGATTTCCGGTCACCTCGCGGTCATAGTTTGCGGCGATGAAAAACCTCTCCCGCTCACTCGCGCGATCGCGCCAGCGATAAGCCTCCCGCGTGCTTGCCGCCGCCAACTCAGATTCCCCCATGCTCGAGTAAGTGAGCCCGAGAGTGGCATGCGCTATCGCAAAATGGGGATCTATCTCGATAGCCCGTTTCAATAAAGGAACAGCCGCGCTGCCGCCCGCCGCCAGAGTTACCTGCCTTGCTGCGCTGTAAGCTTTTAAGGCGTCGAGCGACGGAGTGGTTGCCTCCGCAAGCGGGGTATCGAGTTCTCTCACCGTGGCGAGCGCCTCGCCGGCACGCGACCGGAATTTACGAGCGATCAACGTCATGGCGTTGAGGACGTCCTCTTTTCTGGCCGCCTGGACCTGCTCCTCGTCTATGACGTTTCCGGTACGGCAGCTTTGGGCGCGCAACCCGAGGACGTATTGACTTCCGAGACTCGCAATCGAGCCCTCCAGCACCGCGGCGCCACCGGTCCGCTGACAAACTTCGCCCGCCAGCTCGGGTGTAAGCCGCGAATCGGGCGGCTTGGCCATCAGAAGCAGTGTCCGTTGAACGCGCTCCTCTGAGACGAGACTCAGGAACGGCGACTGTTGGAGCTGGATCGACAGGCCCTGTCGAAGTGTGCCGTCGAATACGCTGTCTCCAGTTTTGTTTACGAACTCGGCCAGCACGATGGAATCGCTGTCTGTCAGCTTCGGTGTGCGCCGGCCATAGAGATAACCCGCGCCGAGCGCGACCAGAGCAGCCAAAACGACGGCAACTGCCCTGGTCCAATGCTGCGTGACCGCGGCTACGGCCGGGTGTGTTTTTCGCGCGTCCGCCCGCGTAGTGTTGCTGACCGAGCGCCCGGGTTCCACCAGCACTTTGAGGCGGTATCCGCGACGCTTTACAGTTTCGACGTATTGCGGCTCGTCGGCCGAATCGCCCAGTGCGATGCGAAGCTTCTTGATGGCAGCATTCACCGCATTGTCGAACTCGACCACGGTACCGTCAGGCCACAGGGTTTGCTGGATCTGCTCCCGTGAAACGAGCTCGCCAGGAGATTCGGCGAGCAGTTTCAAAATGCGGAACGGCTGTTCCTGGAGTTGAATCCTGGCACCGTTGCTGTAAAGCTCGCCCGAGCGAAGGTCGACTTCGAACGGGCCGAAGCGCACAAGATTCGCCGATTGCTCATTCTGCATCGGAATTGCACCATTCTAAGCGACTCGTGCCCGACCGGAGTAACAGCGGGTCACTCGGAGATCACTCAGAAGTCAGGCTCCGCACATGGTCCATCACTCTCGTTTTCAGCACAATGACTGCACGCGAGACTTCGGACGGCTCGCACTCAGGAAAGGAGAACGTATGAACTTCAAATTAGTGAACTGGACAGGGGCGGCTGTTATGGCTGCGCTCTCGGTGACCGCCTACGCTCAGGAGTCGCAGGACCACAGAAACGCGCATTTCGCTCATTATAAGGTGATCGACCTTGGAACTCTTGGCGGGGCCTACAGCTTCGCCTACGGACTGAACCGGGAGGGTCTAGTGGCCGGAGGTTCCGCGATCGGGGCGCAGACCGGCAACCCGAATCTTACACAGCCGCAGCCGGCGCAAACCGCTTTTCTTTGGCATCGCGGCCATATTATGAATCTCGGCACATTGGGAGGCCCGAGCAGCGAAGCCGGCGGGCCTAACGCGGGCGGAGAAGCGGCCCTCATTTCCGAAACCGCGAAGCTGGATCCTGCTGGAGAAGACTTCTGTTATTTCGGCACCCACCTCCAGTGTTTGGCGGCGGTCTGGAAGAACGGCAAATTGCAAGCTCTCTCGACGCTCGGGGGCAACAACAGCCAGGCGCTCGACTTGAATGACCGCGGTCAGGTGGCAGGTTTCGCGGAGACCAAAGAACTTGACTTAAGCTGCCGCACCAGCACCAAGCCAAATCAGGTCTACCGCTTCGAATCTGTGATCTGGGAACCGGACGGCAACATCCGGGAGCTGCGCCCGTTTCCCGGCGATACCGTAGGTTTTGCGTTTGGGATCAACAACGAAGGCGAGGTTGTGGGCGCTTCCGGCCTCTGCTCGAATACCGATTTCCCGGAGAACCCAAACGCAGTTCGATCCGTGCTCTGGGGCAAGGATGGGACACCGCTTGATCTCGGGAATCTCGGCGGAAGCAGCAGTGCGGCGAGCGCCATCAACAATCGTGGCGACGTGGACGGCACGTCGGCCACCAAGGACGGCGTTCCACATGCCTATCTCTGGACCAGAGAGTGGGGGAAGATGCGCGATTTGGGTACGCTGCATCCCGATGACGTTTTGAGCGTGGCGCCCTGCTGCAAAACCGTCAACAACCATCGCCAGGTAGTCGGATTTGCTCTGGATGCAAGCTTCAATTCGCACGCCTTTCTATGGCAGAACGGCGTCATGAAGGATCTGAACGATTTAATCGCGAAGCGATCGCCGTGGTCTCTGCAGGCGGCGCTGTCGATTAATGATGCGGGAGAGATCGCAGGCTACGGGACGATCGACGGTGACGTTCACGCTTTCGTCGCCAAGCCCTGCGATCGCGATGACGACGGTGATGAGTGTTGCGAAGAACGGTAACTTGAAGACCAGTAAGCTACGGTTGGGCCGGCGGATGGGGACCGCTTACGCCGGCCTCGGCGTTGCGCTGCGCAACATTTCGCTCACGCCACCATAATTTTGTCTTTGCGTGCAGTCACTTACACGCCCAATGGAGCGTCACCGCGGCTCGCCCTCGGCTACCATCGCGCTGTCGGTCGCGTGCGAGCGCAGCCTTCACGATCTTTGAGAATTGAATATTTGGTTCCAACCCAGGTTTGGGTTCGTTCCGCAAAACGAAGGTGGCGCGGACGCTTGAGCGCAGCGAAGCGTCCGCGAATCCGCATTCCAAGCACATTGGCTTCGTTCCGCAAAATTCACCCATGCCCTTGAAATTACTGCGCTTCGACTCGAATGAGAAGCCCGGACCGGGCGCATCGGGTTCGTTCCGTAACCAGCACATTGCCTGTCCTGCGGCAAAGTAATCTCAACGGGTGAGAATGGGGCCAATGCCAGGCTGGCCTAATGCTCGATAAACGGCGCTGAGTAGATCTCAATGCCTCCACGCTCACTCGTGGCCAACAACGAATCGTCGGGCGCCAGGCCTACCCACCCGCTGATCCAGGTGGGTATTCCGCGCGAGGGTGTTGCGGGCAGCGCTCCCACATCGTTGAGATCTGCAATCCGTTCTATCTTGCGATTGGTAAGACCAACTCTGCGCCAGCCGTCATCTCGGAAGTAGACGTACTGCCCGTTGTGCGCCCAGATAGGGTAATCGGCCTTGGCCGCGAGTTGCGACTGGCGGTGCGAGGCGAGATCGTAGAGCATCAATTTGTTCACAGGAGATCCAAGAGCCGCAATGAATTGCCCATCACGCGACCAACGCGGAGACCAGAGCCCTTCCGATCCCGGCAGCACACTCAAGCGGTTCGCGCCAAAGTCGAACCGGTAGAGCACTACATCCTGGCGACCATACATCCCGAGGACCAGGGATCGGCTGTCCGGCGACCAGGAAGGTTCTGCGATTCCATCCTCTCCGCTATGGGTCAGGGCTCGAAGATTGCTTCCGTCCCGATCCACCACAAACACCGAAAACGGCTGGTCCGGGAACCATCCGAGAAACGCCACCCTGGTTCCGTCCGGAGACATGACCGGAAACAGCGCAGTCATATCCGGCGGCGAGAGTTGCAGACGTTGGCTGCCATCGGCCGCGGCGCGCCAGACGGATTTCTCCGGATACGTTTGGTAACAGATCCAGTTGCCGTCTTTCGAGAAATCAATGCTAGCGCCCGAAATGCCCGGCAGGAAGGACTCGAGCCTGCCCGATTTGCCATTCCATTCCAAGATCTGGCTGCGCTTGGAGACGCCATAAAACAGAATGCGTTTTCCATCCGGTGTCGGGGTTGGAAGAAAAGTTTGCATGGGTCCGTTGATCAGTTGGACTGCTTGCGATTTCCCGAGCCTCGGCGGCTCGGGTAACGCCCAGATCTGCGAGACACCGTTAGTAGTCTGAGAGAACAGATAGAACCTGTTGTCGGGCGTCCACTCGCCATCAGTCTGCCGGTTCTTAGAATTCGGGAACAGCGGATGAGCATGGCCGGTTTCGGGTGATAATTCCCAAATTGCAGCGTCCTTGTGGACAGGGCCGTAGTGCAGTGTGAAACGGATCGCGTCGCTTTTGGGCGACCATCGCAAACCGGAAGCGAGGCCGGGCACGTCAGCCAGCATGCGGATAGTTGTGCCATCTGCGCGAGCGAGTCCAATGTGCTGTTCGCTCGCGTACACGATGCGGTTTCCATCCGGAGACCAGGCAGCGTCCTGAGCTCCAAGCGGCAGAGCACGCGCAGGGCCTCCGGCGAGCGGTTGAGTCCAGAGACGATCGGGCGTTGCGAAATCATTGGATTGCCGCAGCACGGATGGCCCGAGCATGAGTTCACTGTGGTCCGCCGAAATCGCGAACGGGCTCATGGGCTCGCCAACCGTTGCAAGCGGGCGGGCCTCGCCGCCGCTCAGGGGAACCTCGAAGTCACTCCAGTTGGAGAACCCCCGTCCGGTAGGCGCTGCGTAAAAAACTCTGACGCCATCAGTAACGAGTTCGTTCTTGGCGATGCCATCATTCGTGAGTTGAACCGGAGTGCCGAGCGCCGGCGTTCCACCCTGCCGGCCATAGAAGATGAGTGCAAGCGCGGCGGCCATGCAAAGCGCGAGCGCGAGCAGCCACGGCCAGACGAGGCGATTTGCGGAGGTTTTTGGCACTTTCAGCACATCCGCACTCGGGTTGAGCGGGACCTCGGGAGCTGTGGCGATCGCCGGTGCCTCCCGCGGGGCGGATCTCCGTACCGGCGCGATGAAGCGGTATCCATGCCGCGGAACGGTTTCTATGAAACGCGGCTGGGTCGCGGAGTCGCGGAGGGCCTCGCGTAACCTGTTCACGCTTGTATTCAGGCCCTTATCGAAATCGACAAACGTGTCCTGGGGCCACAACAGGAGGCGCAAATCGTCGCGACTCACGAGTTCGCCCGCGCGCTCGAGCAGCAGCACGAGAATACGAAAGGGCTGCTCGCGCAGCTTCAAACGCACGCCGTCCCTCAAGAGTTCGAAACAGTCGGAGTGAACCTCGAAATCAGCGAATCGATAGCTCACGCGACCTTGGACTTCCACCGGCATGGCTGACCGGTTCCGAGTGTAACAGTTCCGAAGCCTCTCCGCTCTCGCTGATTGGCCTGCTTTTACAGGCACTTACGCGTTGAGAATCATTTAACTCGCGTATTATTCCGCGAAGGTGGATCGCTGATGCGTTGTTCGCGAACAATGCTGCGCAGTGAAACGCCTTCGCTATTTACCGAGCCGACCTCTCTGGGCAACGCTGCTCTGCACCGGAATCTGTTACGCTGCAGTTCGCAACGGACCAGTTAGCGAAATTCAGGTCACGGTGCGGGTGTACGATTACACCCAGTTACGGTCCACAGTTCTGCTCAAGTCGGAAGCAGAAGCTTCGCAACAGTTCGAAAGGGTCGGCATTCATCTCGATTGGCGGCACTGCGAGTTGCGTGGCATTGGCGGGCCGACCGATTGCGATTCGGCAATCAGCTGGGTGAACGCGATTGTGAAGTTGCTTCCCGAAGATCACGCCCTAAAACTGAGACGATCTTCCAAGGAACTGGGCTTCACTGTGGGTGCAACATCGTTCATCTTTGTGGACCGAGTGCGGAGCGCGGCGGGATTCATGGATCTGTTCGTCCTCCTCGGCGACGTAATCGCGCATGAGCTTGGTCACGCACTGGGGCTGCGCCACTCACCAGGTATTATGGATGTCGCGATCTCACGTCGGTGGCTGGAACGAGCCGAATTCGGAATCCTTAGCTTCAGCCGTGAGCAGGGTGCGGAGATGCGGAGCCGCGCACCGTAGTTGATTCCCACGGCGTGTCGCCGGAGTGTACCCGCGTTGCGCTATCGCACTAAGACGTTCCGCTCACACCACAATAATTTTCAACGTCGTTGCAGTCACTTACGCGCCCAATCGAGCTCCATCGCGGCTCGCCCTCGCTACCATCGCGCTGTCGGTCGCGTGCAAGCGCAGCCTTCACGATCTTTGAAAATTGAATAACTTGTTCCAACTGGAGTTGGGTTCGTTCCGCAAAACGAAAGTGGCGCGGACGCTCGAGCGCAGCGAGGCGTCCGCGAATCCGCACCCCAAGCACATTGGCTTCGTTTCGTACGATTGCCCGGACCGGTCCTTAAATCCCGTCGGGGCCGGTTCTCGGTTCCGGCTGAAGTCTTGCTTACGCTCCCGCCGGGACCGCCGCGTTCAGCTCCTTGACAATGTTCGACACGAACGCTTTGGCGTCGCCGAACAGCATCAGCGTCTTGTCCATGTAGTAGAGATCGTTATCAATCCCGGCGAATCCGGGATTCATGCTGCGCTTCACGACCATGACCGTATGCGCTTCGTAGACATTCAGGATCGGCATGCCGGAGATCGGGCTGTTCTTTTCAAGCCGTGCGGCAGGGTTCACGACGTCGTTGGCTCCGATCACAAGCGCTACATCGGTGCGCGGAAATTCGGGATTTATGTCATCCATTTCCATCAGCCTGTCATAGGGAACGTCAGCCTCGGCTAAGAGCACGTTCATGTGTCCGGGCATGCGTCCGGCGACGGGATGAATCGCGAAGAAGACCTCGACCCCGCGCTTGGTAAGTACGTCATGGAGCTCGCGAACTTTGTGCTGCGCCTGAGCGACGGCCATGCCATAGCCGGGCACGATGACAACGCTGCGGGCCGCATCCAGAATTTCCGCGGCTTCCTCCGGCGAAGCCGATCGAACAGGGCGCTCCACCTTCTCCTTGACGCTTATCTGAACAGTACCGAACGCACCGAACAAGACGTTACTGAAGGAGCGATTCATGGCCCGGCACATGATGACAGCAAGAATGAAACCGGACGAACCGTCGAGCGCTCCGGCTATGATCAGCAGCTTATTGTCGAGCGCAAAGCCCATGGCGGCGGCGGAAAGACCGGCATAGGAATTGAGCAGCGCAATCACCGTCGGCATGTCGGCGCCGCCGATGGGCACAATCAACAGCACTCCAAACACCAGCGAGAGCACAGTGAAAATCGGAAACAACCAGGTCCGCTCCGGCGAGGCGATAAGCACCGCTCCGATCACCACGGCGAGAGTAAAGATACCGAGGTTCACGAAATTTTGGCCCTTGTACGTGATGGGCCGTGTCGGCAGCACTTCCTGTAGCTTTCCGAAGGCCATGAGGCTCGCGGTGAAAGTCAGGAAGCCGAGCAGGGTTTCCAATACCAGCGCGGTCATCACTACGCCATGCGGTGTGTGGCGATAGTATTCTGCGGTTCCGATGAGGGCCGAAGCCAGCGCGCCGCATGCGTGCGAGAACGCTGTTCGCTGCGGCACCGCGGTCATCGGCATGTAGTACGCGATCGGAATTCCAATCGCCGAGCCGACGAAAAATGCAATAAAGATCCACTCGTAGGTGACGACCTCGGCGCGCAACAACGTGCCGACGACGGCGAGGAGCATTCCGATTTCGCCAGCGAGGACGCCGCGTCTCGCGGTGGTCGGCGAGTTCATCCATTTGATGGCGAGAATGAAACCCGCCGCCGCGAGTATGTACATGACGGGGAAGATGGTTTGCATCGTTTCTTCTCCGAACTACTTCTTCACCGGAACGCGCTTTTTGAACATCTTGAGCATTCGGTCAGTGATCAGATAACCGCTCACGACATTGGTGGTGGCGGCCACCACGGCGATAAATCCAAGCGTTCGCGTCAGCGCCGATGCCTCCTTAGCGCCCGTAATCAGAATTGCGCCGACTACCGCGATGGCGGAGATGGCATTCGTCAGCGACATTAGCGGCGTGTGCAATAGGGGCGATACCCGGCGGATCAATTCGAAGCCGAGAAACGCTGCCAGCATGAAGACCCAAATGGCTACTTCCCACGAACTCATAGCTTGGTCCTCATACGTTCACCGCGCCTTTGGCCTGCGCGGCCCCGAGCAGCTCGGCAACCCGCGGATGTACTACCCGCCCTTCATGTGTCACCAGGGATTCACGAATGATCTCGTCGTCACAGTCGAGCGATACGCGACCTTCGCGGACCAGGATCTTGGCAAGCGCGGAGATATTGGTCGAGAGCATCTGGCTCGCATGGTACGGAATCATCGAAGGGAGGTTCACCGGCCCCAGGATAGTAACGTCGTTGTGGACAACGGTCTCGCCCGGGCGCGTCAATTCACAGTTGCCGCCGCGTTCGGCCGCGATGTCGACGATGAGGGATCCGGCCGGCATGGCGGAAACCATGTCCGCTGTGATCAAGATCGGCGATTTCCTTCCCGGCACCGCCGCTGTGGTGATGACGACGTCCTGCTCCCGGAGGACCTCAGTGAGAAGCTCGCGCTGTCGCCGATAGAAGGTCTCGTCCATCGCTTTCGCGTAGCCGCCCTTGTCTTCGGACGATTGCGAATCCACCTGCAGCATGACGAATTTCGCGCCCACGCTCTCAACCTGCTCCTTCACCGCGGGGCGCACGTCGTACGCAGAGACGACCGCACCCAGACGCTTCGCTGTCGCGATCGCCTGCAGTCCCGCTACACCAGCTCCAAGAACGAAGACCTTGGCGGGCGTGATGGTCCCGGCTGCGGTCATCAGCATGGGAAACATCTTCAGAAGATGGGTCGCGCCCATGAGAACGGCGCGATATCCCGAGATGGTGGCCATCGATGACAACGCGTCCATGCTCTGCGCGCGCGTGATGCGGGGAATTAATTCGAGAGCAAGGAACGAAATGCCACATACAGCGAGATCCGCGCACTCACGAAGCGCCGTGAGCGGTTCGCCAAAGCCGATTACGATCTGCCCGGCGCGGAAGCGCAACACGTCCGACCTTCCTTCATCCGGGTTTGCGCCAAGGCAGCGGACCTGGGCGATGATGTCGGCATCACGAAAAACGTCATCGCGAGTACCGATGCGCGCGCCGCGCGCGATGTACGCTTCATCTGGGAATCCAGCCTGTGCGCCGGCCGATTCCTCAACGATTACATCGATCCCTACTTTCCGCAGTGCTTCACACTGGCGGGGAATAATTGCCACGCGCCGTTCTCCAGGGAACGTCTCGCGCGGAGTTCCAAGTATTGCGGGCAAACAAGGCCTCCGTCTGTTGAGGTTATTCGTTTCGACGCCGCTTGGCAAGCGTTAGTTACCTTAAGGTGGTGTATAATCAGATCCCAGCCAGTTATCGCTTGATCATGACCGCTGGCTAGGCTCGTGAAACCTACCGACGTTCAGAACCCGAACTACTTCCACCGTGTCGTGGATTGTCAGTGGGCTTGCCCCGCACATACGAACGTTCCCGAATACATCCGCATGATTGCGCAAGGCCGCTATACAGATGCCTACATGCTCAATCGGGAATCGAATGTTTTTCCCGGGATCCTGGGCCGGACGTGCGACCGCCCTTGCGAGCCTGCCTGCCGCAGAGTTCGCGTGGACGGCAAGCCAGTAGCAATCTGCCGCCTGAAGCGTGTGGCGGCTGACCTGCGCGGTGACATTGAAGACCTGCTGCCGCGAATTCCTGGCGCAAAGAACGGCAAGCGTATCGCCTGCATTGGCGCCGGTCCGGCTTCGCTGACGGTCGCTAACGATTTGATGCCGCTGGGGTATCAAGTGACGATCTTAGAGAAGCAGGACAAGCCGGGTGGGCTGATGCGCTCCAACATTCCGGCGTTCCGGTTGCCTGAGCAGGTGCTGATGGACGAGGTCGACACGATCCTCGACATGGGCGTGGAGATCCATTACAACTCGCCGGTTCGCAGTCTTGCCTCGATACTCAACCAAGGCTTCGACGGTGTGTTTATCGGCAGTGGGGCTCCGCGCGGCAAGGATTTGGAGATCCCTGGCCGGCACGATACAGATCGGATTCACATCGGCATCGACTGGTTGGAATCAATCGCCTTCGGTCATATCGATTCGATTGGCGAACGTGTGTTGATCATCGGTGTTGGTAACACCGCGATGGATTGCTGCCGGTCGTCACGACGGCTCGGCGGCAAAGACATCAAGGTGATGGCGCGACGCCCACGCCAGTTCTTTAAAGCTTCGCCATGGGAGCTGGAGGATGCCGAAGAAGAAGGCGTGGAGATCCTGGTCAACTATGCGCCGAAGAGCTTTGTTATCGAGAACGGAAAGCTGACCGGAATGCGTTTCGAGCGCCTGGAGTGGGATGCCGAAGCGAAGCGATCGCGGACTATGGACGAAGTATTTCTGCCTGCCGACGACGTGATTCTCGCGATCGGGCAGGAGAACGCGTTTCCTTGGATCGAGCGCGATCTCGGGATTCAATTCGACAAATGGGAAATGCCGGTTGTCGACACGGTTACGTATGAGTCCACACGGCCGGGCCTATTTTTTGGCGGCGATTCCGCCTTTGGCCCCAAGAACATTATTTGGGCGGTGGAGCACGGGCACCAGGCAGCTATTTCCATCCACAATCGTTGCCAGGGATTGGCAACGACGGATCGCCCGGCGTACGGCATGAACCTGATCACTCGGAAAATGGGGCTGAGCGAGTGGAGCTATCACAACGACTACAACCCGGCGTCCCGTCAAAGAATGAAGCACGTGGACTTAGTGGAGCGTTTTGAGCGGTTGAACGTTGAGGTGGAACTCGGATTCACGGCTGAGCAGACGGCGTGCGAAGTAGAGCGCTGTCTGAATTGCGATATGGAAACCGTCTTTACGCCCAAGCTCTGCATCGAATGCGACGCGTGTATCGATGTGTGTCCTGTGCAATGCCTCACCATTACGCGCAACGGCGAAGAAATAGATCTGCGCGGCCGTCTTTCGGCGCCGGCTGTGAATCTGGATCAGCCGCTGTACGTATCAGCCGACCTTCCGCAGACCCGGCGCGTGATGGTCAAAGATGAGGATGTGTGCGTTCATTGCGGTTTGTGCGCAGAGCGATGTCCTACCGCCGCATGGGACATGCAGAAATTCGATCTCTTGATTTCCTACGCAGGCATAGAAGAGTGCAGCAAAACTCCCGCAGTGGCGTAAATGATTTCGCCATTAAACTGGCCAACGTAAATGGAACAGGTTCCGCGAGCGCAAATGGTCTTCTTATGCAGGCCATTTTTCGGATGGGCATTCCGGTTTCCGGTAAGAACCTTTTCCCCTCCAACATTCAGGGACTGCCTACCTGGTATGAAATCCGTGTAAACGCGGCCGGTTACACTGCACGCGCTTTAGAGTACGACCTTATGGTCGCGATGAACGCGCAGACTTACGCGCGTGACATACATGAAGTGCGCAGCGGCGGGTATGTGCTGTACGATTCAAGCTGGCCGCTCGACCGATCTCTGTGGCGCGACGACATCAATTTCCTACCCATACCTCTCGCCGAGATGTGCAACGCTCGTTTCCACGATTCGCGCGAGCGCACATTGATGAAGAACATCTCGTACCTGGGTGCTCTGGTGGCATTTCTCGAGATCGATATGGGTGTGGTCGAGAACCTGCTAGCCGAGAAGTTCGCGGGCAAGAAAGCACTTCGCGAGTCTAACCACAGTGCTCTGAGCATTGGCTACGACTACGCCCGGGAACATTTCGCGTGTCCGCTGCCGATCCATCTGCAGACGATGGAGGCCAATAAAGACAAGATTCTTATCGACGGCAACACAGCCGCGGCGCTCGGTTGTGTGTACGCAGGTGCGACCGTGGCTGCGTGGTATCCCATCACTCCGTCTACCTCGCTGATGGATGCGTTCCGGAGCTTTTGCGAGAAGTATCGCCGCGACTCTGAAACCGGGCGCAACAACTATCTGGTCCTCCAGGCTGAGGACGAACTCGCGGCCATCGGTATGGTGATTGGTGCCTCCTGGAACGGCGCCCGCGCCTTCACGTCGACCTCCGGTCCCGGGATTTCGCTCATGAACGAGTTGCTGGGACTCGCCTATTACTCTGAGATTCCTTGCGTAGTTGTCGATGTGCAGCGAGTCGGGCCCTCCACTGGCATGCCCACCCGCACGCAACAGGGCGATCTGCTGGAATGCGCTTACGCCTCACACGGCGACACAAAGCACATACTTTTGTTTCCGGCGAATCCCGGTGAGTGTTTCGAATTTGCCGTGCAGGCCTTCGACCTTGCCGAACGGTTCCAGACGCCGGTCATCATGCTTACGGATCTCGACATCGGCATGAACGATTGGGTAGTGCCGCGGCTCACTTGGCGTGACTCCTACCGCCCGGATCGGGGCCGGGTGCTTTCAGAAACGGATTTGCGGGATGTTCCCGCCTTTCATCGTTACTCGGATGAGGACGATCTTTATGTGACGCCGCGCACGCTGCCGGGCATCGATGCTAAAGGGGCGTATGTGACACGTGGCTCCGGGCACAACAGGCTCGGCGGCTACACGGAGATCCCGGATGAATACCAGCAGGTGGTAGACCGGCTGGCAAAGAAACACAAGTCCGCCGCGAGTGTCGTTCCGCCGCCCAAGATCGATGATGGCCGGCACGCTGCGATTGGCCTTGTCACCATCGGCGGTTGCGATCCGGCAGTGCGGGAAGCCGTTGACCTCCTAGCGCGGCAGGGGATTGCAGCGGACTATCTCCGGATCTGCGGTTTTCCGTTTCACAAAAGCATTGAGGAGTTCCTGTACGCACACGAAGTATGTTTTGTGATTGAGCAGAACCGTGATGCGCAGCTACGCTCACTTCTTTTGCTCGAGACCTGCGTTCCCAAGGACCGCGTTCGCTCAGTGCTTGTGTATGGCGGATTCCCGTTGAGCGCAAGCCATGTAGTGGACTCGGTGACGCACCAGTTACAGCTGTCGGCGGTTTTAGCGAAGAAGGTCTGAAGGAGACACGACGTGCCCTCCATTACCAAACCGGTTGCGCGGCATCCAAGCCTGCAGAAGAATGAGCTTGGTCTGACGATCCGCGACTACGAAGGTTCCATGTCGACGCTGTGTGCCGGCTGCGGACATGACTCCATAACAGCAGCCATGGTGCGTGCGTTATGGGAGCTATCGATGGAGCCGCATATGCTGGCAAAGATGAGCGGCATCGGCTGCTCGTCTAAAACGCCGGCCTATTTTGTAAGTGGGGCGCATGGATTCAATTCGGCTCACGGCCGCATGCCTCCGATCACGACTGGCGCCGCGGCGGCGAATCGCAATCTGACTTATGTCGGAGTCTCGGGTGATGGCGATTCTCTCTCGATCGGCCTCGGGCATATGTGCCATGCCATTCGTCGAAACGTGCGGATGGTGTACGTGATCGAGAATAACGGCGTCTATGGCCTGACAAAAGGCCAATTTTCAGCTTCTGCGGATGTTGGCTCGAAAAGCAAGCGCGGCGAGCCGAATCAGATGCTGCCGATCGATCCCGTTATGCTGGCGTTGAGTATTGGCGGAACATTCGTCGCGCGCGGCTTTTCAGGCGATAAGGAACAGCTTGTCCCGATATTGAAAGCGGCTTTCGCGCACCGGGGTTTGGCGCTGGTGGACGTGATTTCTCCGTGCGTCACGTTCAATGATCATTCGGGCTCAACGAAAAGCTATGTGAACACTCGCAAGCACGAACACAAAGCGACGGAAGCAGATTTTGTGCCTCGTCGTGACGAAATCCTCGCCAACATCTCCACTGCGGGCACCACGGAGGTAACGATGCATGACGGAAGTGTGGTGCGCTTCCGATCAGTGCCCGAGGGCTACGATCCGAGGAATCGCCAGAAGGTAATGAATTACCTGATGGAGCGGCAGGGATCGGGCGAAATCGTGACCGGCCTGCTGTTCGTGGACGAATCGATTTCTGGACTTCACGAACAGAACAATACGTCGGAAACTCCGCTGGCACAGCTTCCTTTTGAGCGGCTATGTCCGGGGTCCGCGGCGCTCGATACTCTCCAGGAAGAGTTTCGTTAACAGACACATGTTTTGTTCGAAAGCTATCGCGCTCACGCTTTTGCTCGCTGGGTGCGTTACCGCGCAGACACCCGGACCGGTGGTCGCAAACCGCGCTCCTTTGCAAGCGAATGCTTTCAATCCGCTCCCGCTAGGCGCTGTCCGGCCCCTTGGCTGGCTGAAACGGCAGGAAGAGATTCAGGCAGCCGGTCTTACCGGGCATCTTGCCGATTTTTGGAGCGATGTCGGACCGAATAGCGGCTGGCTTGGCGGCACCGGCGAATCGTGGGAGCGCGGACCTTACTATCTGGACGGACTTTTGCCGCTTGCGTATCAGTTGAACGACTCGCAACTGATTGCGAAGGCGAAGCGCTGGGTCGATTGGACTCTCGACTCTCAAACGGACGACGGTCAGTTCGGGCCCAAGAAGAACGACGACTGGTGGCCGCGGATGGTCATGTTGAAGGTGCTGACGCAATACGCCGAAGTAAGTGGCGACCCGCGCGTCATTCCCTTCATGAGCAAGTATTTCGAATACGAGCTGCGCGAATTACCACAACGACATCTTCGGGATTGGGGTAAGTACCGCTGGCAGGACAACGTTTACTCGGTGCTCTGGCTGTATAACCGCACCGGCTCGCCGCAATTACTGTCGCTTGCGAAGATGCTGCACGAACAGGGTTACGACTGGGAAGCTCAGTTCGACCGCTTTCGCTATACCAGCAAGCAGACGAAGGAAAGCACCGGCATCGCCGACGGCCAGCCGCTTCCGGAAGTCGCCATGCAGACGCACGGTGTCAACAATGCGATGGCCCTGAAGGCCGCACCAGTGTGGTGGCTGGTGAGCGGCGAAACGGCCGATCGAACCGAATTAGACCGGCAACTCGCGATGCTGGACCGATACCATGGCCTGCCAAACGGCATCTTCAGCGCCGATGAGCATTTGGCGGGTCCGGATCCGTCCCAGGGGACCGAACTGTGTACCGTTGTTGAGACGATGTTTTCGTTTGAGGAAGACTTTGCCGTTTTGGGCGATCCGCGCATTGCGGACCGGCTGGAGCGTGTTACTTACAATGCTTTGCCCGCCACGCTCTCCAATGACATGTGGTCGCATCAGTACGATCAACAGCCTAACCAGATCTCCTGCTCGCGTGCGCACCGCCAGTGGTCGACTAATGGACCCGATTCCAATTTGTTTGGCTTGGCGCCTAACTTTGGATGTTGTACCGCGAACTTACATCAGGGTTGGCCAAAGTTTGTTTCGAGCTTGTGGATGGGTACGCCGGAGGGTGGGCTGGTCACGGTTGCTTACGCGCCCAGCGAGGTTCATACGAAGGTAAAAGAGACCGACATCCGGGTGCGCGAAGACACGCTGTATCCATTCCAAGGCGAGGTACGACTCACCATACACGCAACATCGCCGGCTACGTTTCCTTTGGTCCTGCGCATCC
This sequence comes from uncultured Acidobacteriaceae bacterium, assembly GCA_963842195.1. Classification (GTDB taxonomy): domain Bacteria; phylum Acidobacteriota; class Terriglobia; order Bryobacterales; family Bryobacteraceae; genus Bog-105. The sequence continues at coordinate 192,086 of CAWJFN010000005.1, read as the reverse complement.
CGGATTGGGCCGAGCGCGCTTCCGTGAAGGTCAACGGCGAACCCGTCACCGCGAACACGGGTATAAACTTTCCCAACGGCTTTTTCCCGATCACACGCGAGTGGAGGGATGGCGACGCAGTCGAGATCGTATTCCCTATGCACCCGCGGGTCACACACTGGTATCACGACTCTGCCGTCTTCGAACGTGGTCCGCTCGTGTTCGCGCTTCCGCTCGAAGGAGAGTGGCAGGAGCTGAAGCACTATGCCGAAAAATCGAGCGATTGGCAAGTGGACGCTTCAAAGCCGTGGAACTATGCGGTGGAACTCGGAGAATGCGATACAGCCGTCGAAGAACGTTCCGTGGCCAGTGTGCCGTTCGACGCTGCCCATGCGCCGGTTTCGCTGACTGTTCATGCCAAACGGTTGCCGCAATGGACTGTACAAGACAATTCCGCGGGCCCGCTTCCGGTGAGTCCGGTAAGTTCGCAGCAGCCTGTAGAAACGCTGGTGCTGGTTCCTTATGGCGCAGCCAAGGTCCGGGTGACTGCGTTTCCATTTCTGGATGAGCCATCACATTGCTCTACGGCGCAGTCCGCCCCAGCGCCTTATCAAAAAACCCGGCCATAATCTGGTCCGCTTCTCGCGATTCGGGTAGCCGCGAATTGTTCCAGAAAGCGTGGGGAAGAGCCTCGAAAACGACAAGTTGGGCGTCGACACCCGCGCGCAGAAATGCCCTGTGCAGAATGGTCGTGCCGCTCAGTAACAGATCGCGAGTGCTGGTGATGAACAGCGTAGGCGGCATTCCTTTCAGGTCGGCATACAGCGGGGAAAGGACGGGATCGTGCGGATCGGTTTGCCGCATGTACGCATCCGATCGGCCTTTTTCCGATGGCGGTGTCAATGGTCCTGAGAAGCCGTTCAGCGCATAGATTGCTTCCGAATCGCCGAATTTGCTGAAATCTCCGAAACCGGAAAAGATCCCGAGAGCACCAGGAAGCGGTAGCCCCAGTTGTTTCAATTTCACCGCAACCTCACCGGTTAGGATGGCGCCGGCAGACGTCCCATAGAGCGCGATCTTTTCCGGCCGGTAGGTTTTCAGCGTCGCCTTGTAAACGGCGATGGTGTCGTCAACCGCAGCCGGAAACGGATGCTCCGGCGCCAGGCGATACAGTATCGCTATTACTTTTGTCTTGGAAAGATACGCAACCGGAATCGTCTCCGTTAGAGATCCCGAATCCGAATTAAATCCGCCGCCGTGCACGTTCAGCAGGACACGATCGCGCTTATCGTCGGGAATCATCGTGGGACTGACCACCCGAACGGGCACCCCGGCGATTTCCTGCTTCTCTACGTTAACAGGATAAAGTTTGCGAAACTCCTCACCCGCGCCGTTCTGCCATTTGTCGGTGTGCGTCCGCCGAGTTTCCAGCGTCTCGTGTGTAGGTGCATCGGAGGCTTGCCGCGCCAATACTTTTTGCGCTTCCGGACTGACCGTCTTAGGTACTGGAACGACTCGAGTGACGTGCGCAGTACCGTTCTCATCGATGTAACTGGTATCGCTCTCAGGGATGGAGCGAGCCGGCTGTTGAGCGTGTGAGATTAGAGTGGCCAAGCACAGGATGGGCAAGGCGAAACGGTGCGGATTCATGGCTGAGTTATACATTGGCATCGCGTGTCTCGGTTTAAAAATCTGCCACCTTGCCGCCGGATTCCGCGTCCAATGAGCGTTTGTAAATTCGCGCCGTAGGAGTGTAATCTCAATGACGGTAAGTGCGCCAGCGGCCCGGAGCCTGCTGCAGGAGCTAGAGTCGGCAAGGACCGAGAGCGACCGGCTCTTTAGAATTATCAAACGCGGTGCGATTTACGAACGGCCGATCGATGCGCGGCACCGGGTGATCTTCTACATCGGACACTTGGACTCATTCGATTCTATCCAGATCTGTCGTGAAGCGCTGGGTATCCGGTCGCCGGATGCCGCTCTCGATCAGTTATTTCAGGCCGGCATTGATCCTGATGCCTCGCATCTACCGAACGACAATCCGTCTGATTGGCCAAGCCTGGTGGAAGTTGAAGCTTATGTTCGGCGCTGCCGCGACATGGTGGACGAGTATGCCAGGCACGTACCGCCTGACGTTTTACAGTTGGCTGTGGAGCACAGGCTGATGCACCTGGAGACGCTGGCGTATATGTTTCATAACTTCTCGCATGAGTTAAAGCTGATACCCGAAGAATATAAACCTCTGGAGGAAAGCCACGAGTTTGAAAAAAATAGCTGGCGACAAATTCGCTCGGGCGAAGCAGTATTAGGGAAACGGAGCGACGCCGGTTTCGGATGGGATAACGAGTACGAAGAAGTACGGTCCTCAGTACCCAGCTTCCAGATACAACGTTACCCAGTTACTAATGGTGAGTATCTGCAATTTGTGCAAGCGGGCGGTCCGAGTCCTCACTTTTGGACCGAGCGAAACGGTTCGATTTACTACCGCGGCATGTTTGAGCAGATTCCGTTACCACTTGATTGGCCTGTGTACGTAACTCATACACAGGCGCAGTTATATGCGGCCTGGGCCGGCGCGAAACTGCCGAGCGAAGAGCAATTCCATCGCGCGGCATATGGCTCACTTTCTGAAGTTAATCGCGAGTATCCGTGGGGCGATGAGGAGCCCGAACCAAGGCATGGGAATTTTGATTTTCGGCGCTGGGATCCAGAGCCGGTTGACGCAACTCCCGCTGGCGACAGTGCGTTCGGGGTGGCACAGTTAGTAGGCAATGGCTGGGAGTGGACCAATTCCGTATTCGCACCGTTTCCCGGGTTCCAACCTCGCGACAGCTATCCAGGATACTCCGCAAATTTCTTTGATGGCGAGCATTTCGTTTTGAAAGGCGGGTCGGCGCGAACGGCGTCATTGTTGCTTCGGGGTAGCTTCCGAAATTGGTTCCGCCGCGACTACGCCTACATGTATGCGAAATTCCGCTGCGTCAGGGACGTGGAGTAACAGGTGTCGGCAGCATCGGCCGCGTGTAAATTATCGCAATTCGCCCTGGACGTTGAGGAAGGTTTAAGCGACGCACAAAAGTGGCTCCCGGCGCGCTGCTTCTATGACGAACTAGGTAGCACTCTGTTCGAGGCCATTACCAAGCTCCCGGAATATGGACTTACACGCGCGGACGAACGGCTACTTCGCTCGCACGCGCCGGAGATGGCTGCAACTCTCGGGCCGGTGCGGCTTATTGCCGAACTGGGAAGCGGAAGCGGCACAAAAACACGTCACATACTTGAGGCGTTTCGATCAGCCGGCCAGAGCATTACTTATTGTCCGATTGACGTGTCCGTGGCAGCTCTCGAGGTTTGCGAGCGCCAACTGCAGGATGTCGCTCGAATCGTTCCTATTGTCGCGGACTGGACGGAGGGACTCGCTCACGCGAGAGCTCATCGCGCTGGGCTGGGTTCAACACTGGTTCTGTATCTAGGCAGTTCTATCGGCAATCTGAATCGAGACGAAATACCGCCATTTCTGCGTGGCGTGCGATCCCATATGCGTTCGGGAGATCACTTCCTCCTCGGAGCCGATCTGATCAAGAGCGCTCGCGCAGTGCAGGCGGCTTACGACGATGCCACCGGCGTAACGGCGGCATTCAACTTGAATGTATTAGGTCGCATCAACCGTGAACTGAACGCAAATTTTAATCTGCGTGCCTTCAGACATAGGGCGCTCTGGAACGCGCCGGAGCGCCGGGTCGAGATGCACCTGGTCTCCGAGTGCGATCAGGAGGTGCATATTGGCGCCTTGCAGACTACCTTCCACTTTGGGAGCGGAGAGACAATCTGGACCGAATCATCCCACAAGTTCAGCGTCGCCGAGCTAGAGCGCTATGCCAACGCTACTGGTTTTCACGCTGTCGCAACGTGGACCGACGTGGAGTGGCCGTTCGCGGAGACGCTTTGGCAAGCCGCCGCTAGTGAGTAGCTGTGACGACGTGACGCGCCCTTGTAAGTGGTGAATAACTCGCGGACAACCTGATCCAAGGCGGCCATCCGTTTTGAATCCGGCCATGCCTGCCTGCAGGCAGCGTAGAAATCGAGAGCATGCAGGAGCAATCCGAAGTGAACCGAGCCGGCGATCGCGTCCGAGATCACGCCACCGGACATTCTCATCGCCGATGCGATCTCGCGAATCGCCGTGTCCGGCAGACGCTCGCCTTGACCGCGGCAGGTCCAGGCATCGCGCAACTTCCTCCGAGTGGTGAAAAGAAAATGTAGAAACTGCGCCGATTCGACGGGCATCGCGATACCATTCTGTCCGGCAGTGCTCCATTCCGATAACTTACTCGCAAGGCCCGCTTCCACGCGCCCTGAAGTTCGGGGCGATGTGAACACACGTACTTTGTTGCTGTGCCGGATCCTGATATCGTTTCGCACCAGCCGATTGTAAAGAGCAATGTCTTCCAGAAACTTCGAAGGCGGCAGGCCGCCGACTTCGCGGTAAGTAGAGGCAAGAATACCTAGGCTCGCTCCAAAGTATTGATAATGTCGCGGCCAGGGGTTGTGTGGTTCCGGATCGAGCCGTGTTTCCAGCCATGCAATCAGGCGGCGATACAAATCATCAACGTGCTGCACCTTCGCCGTATCCGAGTTCGGGGCAAGTGATCCCACATCGCGCGAGAGAACGATTCTTCCTCCGACAGCTTCCGCACCGGCCGCGAACTCCGATAAATTCCGCGCTATCCAGTTCGATGCCACGCGCGTATCCGAATCGGTGGAGAGAATAGGCCGGGTGGGAAGTCCTTTTAAGCGCCGGCACGCTTCATCCATCAACAATCGCCGTACAAAGCCGATCTGCGCCTGCGCCTTCGGAAATGTACGCTCTATTATGTGCAACTGGAAGCTGGGATGTTGGCTTTGGAACTGTTCGGCGGCTGCGCGCGACTGATCCGTCGTGTTGTTGATGAGAAGAATCACTTCATACAGCGAGTGATCCAGTTTTCGCCCGGATAACGTCGTCTGCTCAGAAAGTGCGCGCAAGCATCGCGGCAACAGGCGTTCTTCGTTTCGGGCGGGCACTATGACGCAAGTCTGGATGCCGGGCGGCACCGGCGATGAAACGAGCGGATCAAGCTCGGGTGACGTTTGCGCTAGTGAGTAAGTGCAACCCATTGGCGACTATGTCTGGGCACCCAAATGCGTTCGCCGGCGCTATACCGGGTAGCGAATCCAGCGATCCTTTCGGCTTCATCTGGCGTGATCTGGCTGCTGTAACAGCGCGCCAGCCTACTTTTTTTGTAGATATTGCATGAGCTATGAACCGGTCGCGGGCGGAGTACCTCGGCAGTTGTCTTCTGAACTTCCGACACCCGCCGTAGAATTTGCTCTTCTGGTGTCCAAGTTGCGTACGGAAGATCCTCATAAAAGCCCACGCGTCGTTTGTCTCTCGTCCGAATCGCGGCCTCACTTACTGTCAGGTGGTCGACGTGGTTCCCAAGCCCGAGAGGTGCTAGCAACAAACCGCAAGCCGCCGACATGAGGGTTATGTCTGAAACCATTGCGACGTCGCTTTCACGGACAGCAATGCAGTCCATTCGACATACTTCGGAAGCATCGATACCAAGGCGGAGTGGAGCATCCTCGAGACTGTAGGAACGCAAGTGGACGTCCCGGCCGACCTTTCGAATCGCGCGACGATCCTCGCGCTCACGTATGGTTGATACTGTGTTCACCCGCTCCTCACCGCGCGCATTGGAGCTGAAGGTTCGAGGTGCGTACGTACTGCGGGTGAAGAAATTGAGGATTCGGAGACGAAGCGGAAGTGCTCGCCAGCGGCACATTGCGATGGCAAGCGAAAATACCGCATCATCTCGATGCGGTGACAGGATCGTAAGCGTGTCCATCCGCTTCTGGAAGGGGCTAAAGCCCGATAGCAGGGACGACAATCGGCCGTGTAAGGGGAGCTGTCGCGGCCGCCACCTTGACGCTGCTGAAGCCAGCCGCTGCTGCGAGCTGCTTACACAATGTCAATGCCTGAGCTACGACTTGGTCCATGTTGTAGTACTTATACGTAGCAAGCCGGCCTACAAAGTGAACGTTCTTGGCGGCTACGGCCAGGTCGGCGTAGCGCTTATACAGGGCGGCATTTTCGGGCGTCGGAACGGGATAATACGGATCTCCCTCGTCCGTCGGATACTCATACACGACGCTGGTGCGCCTGTGTATCTGCCCCGTAAGGTGTTTGAATTCGGTGACACGAGTATACGCGTGATCGTTCGGATAGTTAATCACTGCTACGGGCTGAAGATACTCGCGGTTTAACGTTTCGTGCTCAAAGCGCAGTGAGCGATAGGGAAGGCTCCCAAAACGATAATCGAAGTATTCATCAATAGGGCCGGAATAAATGATTTCCTGGCAGCGGACCCTGCCTAGAACGTCGCGGTAGTCGCACCCGAGCTGGATCGTTATGTTCGGATGATCGAGCATGTTCTCAAACATGCTGGTGTACCCATTCTTGGGCATGGCCTGGAACTTGTCTGTGAAATAACGATCGTCCCGGTTGGTGCGGACCGGGATTCGGGCTGTAACTTGCGCATCGAGTTCAGAGGGATCTTTCCCCCATTGTTTGCGCGTGTAATTGCGAAAGAGTTTTTCGTACAGGTCACGGCCGACCTTGCTTACGACCACATCTTCGGAAGTTCTGATGCTCGAGCGTGGCTCGGCCCTGGCCGCGAAAAAGGACTCCAGTTCTTCGGAGGTTAATGTCAGACCGTAAAGTGTGTTTACCGTATCGAGGTTGATGGGTACTGGCACCAGTTTGTCGCCAACCTGAGCGAGGACACGGTGTTCGTATAGCCGCCACGAAGTGAACTGCGAAAGATACTGAAAGACCTGCTCGGAGTTGGTGTGAAAGATGTGCGGCCCGTAGCGATGGACAAGTACTCCGTCACCGTTGTGGTGATCATATGCATTGCCGCCGATATGATTGCGACGATCGACCAAGTAAACTTTCTTGCCGTGACAGCGAGCCATTCTTTCCGCTGTAACAGCACCAGCGAAGCCTGCGCCGACAATCAGATAATCAAACATGTACCAAGCCTTCCGTGCACTCGCCCCCCACGTAGACCGCTTCGGAGGCTTTCTTAGCGATACGGCCCTCGATCAAACGATTCATTTCGAACCAGGTCGTTTCCCAGGAAGACCTGGAGAGGAACGCATCCACACACCTTCGAAACTCAGCTTGTGGACTCATTAAGAGGGAATCAACCACCCTGACAAAATCCTCAGCGTCCCGCGCAATTCCAACCAAGCCCAGCTCAGCATAGGTGGAAACTACATCCCGGATCGGCGTCGAAACTACGCGTAGGCCCGGCGGCCAGATACTCAGGAGTTTTGGTGGGACTGATGAAGCGCGTCGATTCATTCAACGCGAAAGGAAGCATGCCGATATCCCAGCCGGAAAGATACGCTGGAAGCTCAGCGTATTGTTTCATTCCGAGATAGTGAATATTTTCCGATCGCGGCAGAGTCGCCGGATTGATCTTCACAACCGGTCCAAGCAGAACGAAGTGCCAATCGGGTCTTAGGAGTGCAGCTTGGCGTAGAAGCTCTAAATCCATTCGTTCGTCGATGACGCCGGCATAGCCGAGCCGCGGACGCGGTATTGGCGCCTGATCTGCCGGTTCCCGCAAAATGGAGCGCGCAGTCTGAAAATGAGCTGCGTCCACGCTGCTTGGAAACAGGTGCACCGAATCGTGTTGTTTGCGCTTTGAGGCAAACAGGCTGGCACCTCCAGTGAAAACAAGGTCGGCGGCGGCGAAGAGGTCCTGTTCATTCAGCTGCATTTCAGCGGGCGCGCCGGCGAACGCAGACAGCTCGTCCATACAGTCGTAAACAGTCAGAGACGGCGTAAGATGGCCGGAGAACTCACGTGCCATCGGGGTGTAATACCACAAAATGTAATCGCGAATTCGATTCTGCTCAAGAATGGACTTAACAAGCTCGCGCTGCCGCTGGAGTATGTCACCCCGGCTCAGACCGGTAGGCAAAACAGGCGTAAAGACGTGCACGCCGGTTCGGGGGCAAACTGAGCTGCGGACACAATAAGGCGCGTCTTCAAAGATCGGTTCCTCGATGAAATAAACTTTCCGGTCTCGGGCGAAGCGGCTCATCAGGTGTTGGGGCCGCTGAAACACGAACTCCCACCGGAGATGTGAAAGGCAGATCAGGTCGGCGTGTGATTGTGGCATAGTTCATCTCGTAAGTTGGTGCGAATCTCGTTTGCTGGTGGGCAAGCGCTTCCGCCAATGGCTGGTAGATCTCGCGATTCCCGTTTGCATCCGGATAATCAAAAAGGCCGTTGCAACAGTAGCGATCGTCGTCCCAGCCCGGGTGATTCAGGATCGGGTAGAGGCAAATTCCGTGGACGGGCATCCCGCACTGGATCGCGGTTGCCACCTCGTCGCAAACGTAGTTAAACCAATCCGCGCGTTTGTCGTCTTCGGTTCCGGTTTCGGACACAAACATGGGCCGTTTGTAGCGCTCCCATACCTCCCGAATGATCAAGTGAAAGTGACGAAAGCGCGGATCATCCCGCTCTAAAGGCACTGTGGCGTTGTGCACCCATTCGTTGCGCGCATAGAAATTCATTCCGATGATGTCCAGATACTCCGGACGTCCGCCCAACTCGGGTTCCATGCGGCCGGATAACATATCCCAGCTCTGAAATTGAGCCATGCGGTACGCTGCGGCTTCCTCGACATCGCCCGGGATATCGGGATTGCCTACGATGTGAATCACGGGCTCGGGTGCGATGAGGCGCACGTCGGCCATCTCGTTCAGCAGGATCTCGCTCGAGACCACGGCGGCTCTTACAAGATTGCGTTTGAACTCATCGCCTCGTCCCGTCGCGAAAGGTGAAATTGTGCCCTTATCGCCACCAGCCCACGATAAAAATGAGATTTCGTTTACGGGAGCGAGCATGACACATCTTCGTGGCCGTTTTTTCAGAAACCGGGCTAAGTGGAGCGTAAACTCGCCGAACTGATGCGGGAATTCTTCCGATAACACATCGATATGGTCTGGCCAACCAAAATGCAGTACATCTAGAATTACCTGCATCTCTTCGGCATCTGCCGCGTCCAGTGTCAAGCGCAAGGATTCGAAGTTATAGCTTCCGGGCGTTTCCTCGATCAGATGCCAGCGCGCAGCCGTGCGTATAGCGCGGATGTGAATATCGCGGAGCCGGCGAAGGTCTTGCCGGCCAAAGCAATCGTGCCCGGTAGAGGCCAGCAGATCGAGCCGTCTGCCGATTTTATTTTTGTGAGTTGAGCACTCAAAACCCGCTTGAAAAAAAGTTTGAAATAGCACGTCCGCAACCGACAATACAGTTCCTTATGTCTGCGCTTTGCAGAATAGATCGAGAGTTTTGCCGCGAAGGCGGTTAACAAAAGCTTGTGTAACCTCCGCTCCATATTGATCTCAGGTACAGGTATTTAGTTACACCATCCCGTACTTTCAACAGTAATGAGGCTGGGCGCGCGTTTATAAAATACGGTGCAACTGGCTACTGGTTAAAATTCCCAGCCGCCAAACGGCCGAGCGAGGTGAGGGCCTGAAAAAGCTTGCCGAAAGCGGGGCTCAAAGCCTTTCCAGACGCGGCGGAGCGGTTGCTGTTCTTGCCCGGCAACACCAACTCATTGGCGAGCTGCATCACCGAGCGAGTCACTTCAGGAAGGAGGGCCTCGCTATGGATCAGGAGTTTCGCCGGAAGGGAAATAACGCAAGTGAGGTGCCTTCGCTGTAATGCGGCTCTGATTTCGTGTGCGGCCTCTTCTGCCGAGGTAGAAATTCCGGGAAGGTTGCCAAGGATGCTGAACCAGGCGAATTCATGTGCTGCGGCTCCCTTGAACTTCGCGTTGAGGTAGGATCCGGTCCGCATAAGTCCAGGTACGACGGTAAGCACATGTACTTTTTCCGGGTTCAACTCACTGCTCAATCCGGTGGAGAATCCCGCGAATGCAAACTTCGCGCAGCTGTAGGGCAGGAGATGCGGGACGGCAACACGTCCACCTACGGAGGTGATGTTTACAATGTGACCTCCGCCCTGCTGGCGCATCAACGGAAGAACGGCTAGTGTCAGGTTAACGGGAGCCCAGAACATGAGGTTCATCGCTTCATCGAAATCTGAGTGCTCCAGGCTTTCGAGCGGCGCGACCTTGATCATGCCTGCATCGTTCACCAGGATGTCGATGCGGCCAAACCGGGATCGGACGCGATCGACTAGCGACGGAATGTTAACCGAGTCCGCCAGATCGCACGGAAACACTTCAGCTTCGATGCCGCTTGAAGCCAGAGACGCAGCCGCGCGCTCCAATTCGGCTGCGTCGCGCGCTACCAATGCGACCTGGCATCCGTGTCCCCCCAATTCATGAGCCAGCGCCAGCCCCAGACCCCGGGACCCGCCTGTAATCAAGGCAATTTTTCCGCGAAGGTTCACCATGGGGCGGCGTAGCCTATCCGCCAATTTGAAGGCGGCGAACATAGCACCTGCCGAGAGTCCGGCTGCCGCCAGCCACGGAAGTGATTTGCTGGTTATCGGGACAGTTCCGTCAGTAAGTTCTTGCATCTATTCAGACCCTATCAGGTTCGTACCCAGGGTAGCGAAGCAACACGTACCACTGGTGTGAAAAATTGGCGCCGAACGCAGATGTTATTCTGAAACAGGTCCTTGCGCCCGGTGAGCGGGCCGGTAGCTCAGTTGGTAGAGCATCGCACTTTTAATGCGGTGGTCGCGGGTTCGAATCCCGCCCGGCTCACCATTGTTTTCATTGTCCGTTCCGGACACATACTTAGCAGGTTCGTCCTAAGACGTAGCCGTTGAGAGGAAATATGGGAAAGCGTCGTTGCGCAAAATCACCCAACTTCCAGTCTCGTGCGTTGTATGACCCAGGCTTCTGCTGGATGCCGTGGAGTTAACGGGGCTTTAGACGGCAGTGAACATGCATATAACAAATTGCATGTCCGACGCTATTACATCCGTCATGTTAGCGGGAAGAGGTCTTTTGCGCTGGCCTACCGGAGAAGAACGTGTGGAGTATCGAGTAACCATACGGCTCGACAACACGGTTAGCAGAATATCGATTGCCGAACCGCTTCCCGCGATCCTACATCGCCCCGTGCGCCACGGAAACATTTTCTTGCACATGCCCGAAGGACGGCGGATCGCGCTGAATATCGCGCCGAATGCGCATTTGTCACCGGATGGTCCGATGGAAAGGAGCCTGGATGGTCAGGATTGGTGGATTGATACGACAGCGTGGCTTCCATTTGAAACTCCCGACCGCTTCACTCTTGTGATGAAAGTGGGTGAGGTGGAGATCTTCGAATCACACCGCAGCCCGGAGGAGGCCGAAGCGGCGTACCAGAAATGGCCGCAGAAAATCGATGTCGCCGAAATTCGACCGCCGTTTGGCCGGCCTACGCGTTTGAAATAGTTCCGTTGCGCCCGTGTGAGATGAAGGACATCCAGAGTTCCCAGCAAATCTCTAAATAGCTAACCTGATGCGTTTTCTTGTATACGGAGCCGGTGTTCTGGGAACGCTCTATGCCGTACGGCTGCTGCAACACGGCCAAGATGTCACACTGCTCGCGAGAAATCGTCGACTGGCTCATTTACGGGATCGTGGCGCAATTCTGGAGGAGGCTATTGAAGGAAAGAGCGATGTATCTCGCGTTCCCCTAACAGAAGAACTAACCGGCAAGGATTTCTATGATGTTGTACTTGTTGCTATTCGGAAGAACCAACTCGAATCCGTTCTTCCTGTTCTTGCTGCCAACCTACGCGTCCCTACTTTTCTTTTCTTCCATAACAACGCCGAGGGGTGGGACCGATTGGCGGAGCGATTGGGCAGGCAGCGTGTGCTATTGGGTTTTCCAGGAGCAAGCGGAGATTTCGACGGTGATGTTGTCCGCTATTGCCTCATTCCAGAGCAGCGAACAACCATCGGCGAAATCGACGGCAGCATTACGCCGCGCCTGCATGTTATCGCCGACTCTTTCCAAAAGGCGGGCTTTCCCGTCTCGATTAGCCGTCACATGGATGCCTGGCTGAAAACTCACGCATTTTTGATAACAGCAGTCGCAGGTGCCGTATATGGAGCTGGCGGTAGTACATCGCGACTCGCCCAGGAATCAAATTCGCTGAAATGTATGGTGAACGGAGTGCGGGAGGGTTTCAGAGTTCTACGGAGCCTTAGATTTCGTGTTGAGCCTTTGAAGCTAAAGATCCTCTTCGAATGGCTGCCAAGCCGTGTACCTGTGACGTACTGGAGTCATTACTTCAGTTCGCCGCTCGCAGAAATTGCTTTTGCTCGACACGCACTTGCGGCAGCAGATGAGATGAGATGTCTGGTTGGTGAGTGCCGCGTGTTGGTAAGTAGGTCCCAGATGCCGACAGCGGCGCTCGACGAATTATGGGCACAAATCGACCGGTACCCTGGGCGAATCCGTGCCTGATGTATCTGTTGTTCGCAATTCTCCGTTTCGAACGTCCTCGCTAAACTGAAATGACAATAGGCCGTAGATGGTGCAAAACGACGCGAGCAGTTCCGGTGCTACGGTATCGACGGATCGAAGCACTATCAGCCATCAACCTGAAACGGCACCGCAAGTACAGATCGAACCCTATGTACGTTTTCGGGATCTTCTCGAGGCCGCGCCCGATGCCATCTTTGAAGTAGACCGAGACGGGGCCATTGTCCTGCTGAACGTTGCGGCCGAGAAGATGTTTGGCTATCAACGTGAGGAACTACTGGGCCAACTCATCGAAATGCTCGTTCCGGAACCCGCCCGAGAGCGCCACTATCAACATCGAGAACGTTATAACGAACGTCCGACAACGCGCCCGATGGGCACCGGCATGGAGCTTTTCGCTATACGAAAAGACAAAACGCAATTCCCGGTTGAGATTAGTTTAAGTCCCATTCGTTCAACGCACGGCACTCGCGTAATTGCTATCGTTCGAGACATCACTGCACGTAAAGAAGCAGAGGCGCAGATGAAGGCCACACAGCAACAGTTTGCGACTAAGCTCGCGGTTACCAACGAACAGTTAGAACTTCGAAACCGCGAAGTGGAACGAGCCAACCGCTTGAAAAGCGAGTTCCTGGCGAGCATGAGCCATGAGCTCAGAACGCCTCTGCACACAGTGATTGGATTTGCTGATTTACTCGCGGAGGAACTCAAGGGTCCGCTAAACTCGGATCAGAAGCGATTCGTCGGACACATCCAAAGAGATTCTCGTCACGTGCTGGACCTGATCAACGACATTCTAGACGTGAGCAAAATCGAGGCCGGCCGTCTGGATTTGCATCCGGAACTATTCAAGGCGGCGGACGCGATCAGCGAGGCGGTCACGGGTCTGAAGCCAATAGCAAAAGGTAAGGGTTTGTTACTGCTTGAAGATCTGGATCGCAAACTGAACATCAGCGCCGATCCTGTTCGATTCAAGCAGATCATTTATAACCTGGTGAGCAACGCGATTAAGTTCACGTCTGAAGGCGGCACAATCACTGTTGAGTGCTCAGAGAGGAGTGATGAAGCCTTTTTCGCTGTCGCCGATACCGGCATTGGTATACCCGCCGCGGAACAGCAAGCGATTTTCGACAAGTTCTTCCAACTTGCATCCACCACACGCGGCGTCCGGGAGGGCACGGGCCTGGGCTTGGCGATTACAAAGAACATTATCGAGCTGCATGGAGGCCGGATTTGGGTGGATAGTAAACCCGGCGAGGGGAGTCGCTTTCAATTTGTTCTTCCCAAGCCGTGCTGAATGCAAGGACTCTGAATTGCAACCAGTAGATCTACATGAAGCGGATTCTCATTGCCGAAGATCGGGCCAGCAGTCGCGAGCTCATTCGCACAGTTCTTGAAAGCGCTGGATATGACATTATCGAAGGCGTTGACGGAGAAGAAGCTTTAGAAATAGCGATGCACAATCGCGTTGATCTCATCATCTTGGATCTGCAAATGCCCAAAGTGGATGGTTTCGGAGTGGTCAGGTCCCTGAGAGCAGATGCCCGATTTGCGGGGACGCCGATTCTCGCCCTTACAGCCAGCGCCATGCAAGGTGATCGTGAACGAGCTCTTGCCGCCGGTTTCTCGTCATACATCGCGAAACCGGTAGATTTGAAATTACTCCGCTCAGAAGTCCGGCGATTCATAGGCGAATGAGCCTGGATACGAGGGAAAAAAAAGAGGAGCAAGCGGCGGAGCCTGAGGTTTCGCTGCTGATCGTGGATGATAGCGCTGGCAGCCTCGACCTCCTGAGTGCAGCTCTAGAACAGCGCGGGTTAAAGATTCTCACGGCGACCGATCCCGAGCGAGCACTGGATCTGGTGTTTGAGGCGCATCCGCAAATCGTGATTACCGATCTGGTGATGCCTGAAATGAGCGGCCTCGAACTGCTCGAGCGCATCGCCGGTTTTGATCCCTCGATCGAAGTGATATTGATAACGGCCCACTACTCGACCGAATCCGCGGTGGAGGCAATCCGCAAAGGCGCAAGCGATTATCTCAACAAACCGATCTCGCTTCCGGCACTGCGGGAACGGATTCGGCTGATGATCGAAGAAATCAGGCGCCGGCAGCGAAGTTCCCTGCTGCAGGACGAATTGCGCAACAGCGCCCAGTTCGAAGGAATCATCGGTAATAGTTCTGCCATGTGGGAGCTGTTCTCGCGCATTCGCCGCATTGCGCTCCATTTCCGCACGGTATTGATTACCGGACCGACTGGTTCCGGCAAAGAGCTGGTAGCCCAGGCGCTGCACAGATTGAGTCCTGCATCCCAACGCAATCTTGTCGTCGTGAACTGTTCGGCCGTTGTCGAAACTCTTTTCGAAAGCGAACTGTTTGGCCATGCCAAGGGTGCTTTTACGGGCGCGACTCACGACAAAATCGGGTTAGTTGAACACGCAAATCAAGGTGTATTGTTTCTGGATGAAATCGGCGACATGCCGCTTGGAACGCAAGCGAAGTTACTGCGCACTATCCAGAATCAGGAAGTTCAGCGCGTCGGATCATTGCAGGCACGGACGGTGAACCTGCGTGTTATCGCGGCCACGCATCGCGATCTGCGCGGGATGATTCAAGACCGTCAGTTCCGCGCAGATTTGTTCTATCGGCTTTCTATGGTGGAAATCCGGGTGCCACCGCTCGCGGATCGAAAGGACGATATACCGTTGCTTGCACGCTATTTCGTCGATAAGTTTTCAGCTCAGTTTGACAAGCCCGTACGTGGATTGACGCAGCGCGCGAGCATTGCGCTGGGCAGATATGATTGGCCGGGAAACGTGCGCGAGCTGGAAAACGCGCTTGGTCACGCATGCATGATGGTGCTAAGCGACACAATTGATGTAGTCGATTTACCGGAGTACCTGCGTGGCGACGTTCAACGGCATGCCGCGTCCACGCCGATACTATCAGCTCCGGGAGTTCAGTTGATCGAATCACCCTTGGCGGATAACGAACGCCGGCTGATACTGGAGGCTCTTGCTAAGACCTCAGGGAACCAGTCAGAAGCTGCTCGCCTATTGCGTATCGGTCGAGATGCCCTGCGTTACAAAATCAAGAAATACGGGCTTATTCTTGAGTCGAATAGCTAAGGACTGGGCATGGTGAACGGCGGATGATCTCAAAGGTACGAGTGCGCAGCCGCCCAAAACTGCCTTGCGCGTTGTCCCGGCCAATCACCACCAGGTCTGCATCCAGGTTCCGGCAACTTCGGCATCGCATCGGCTATTGCAGTACCTTCTAGCGGAGCCGCTGTCACTTCAGCGCTTTAATATATGCCACCAGGGCATCCATCTGGTCACCGGGGAGATTCAACGGCGACATGCCGCCGGCGATCATCTTCGGTGTGGGCGATTTGAGGAGCGTGGCAAGTTGCTCCTTCGAGAGGTGGTCGCCGATGCCGGTAAGTTTGGGAGCTGCGGCTGTACCCACACCGGCGTCTCCGTGACAGGCATTGCAGGATTGTGACTCGTAGATGCCTTTACCCTTGCTGACCAGCGGGTCGGCAGTTCGTTGCGCAACTCCGGCAACGGAGGTGCCGGAAGACTCAGGCTGGAAGGGCTGGTGCATGAATTCTTCCGTCTCATTGTCTTGCGACGCAAGCTGTGCGGCATAGCCCGGATCGCTGTGGTCGCTCCGGTAACTCGTATAGCCCAACCCGAAGAGTGCTAAAAAAACGAACACGTAAGAACCGACCGCGACGGGTCGTTTCCACGGCCGCCGCTCCATTCGACGGTCGAGAAATGGAAGGCTCGCGAAGAGGAAGGCGATGATACCGGGAATCACCACTACGCCAACAAACGACAGTGAACCGGGCCAATACTTCAGCCACTGAAAAATGGGAATGTAGTACCACTCGGGCCTAGGCAAGTAACGGGTATCCGCCGGATTCGCCTGCGGTCCCAGCTCGAACGGGTCGAAATGCGCGATGCACGCAAGGACCCCAATGATTACTAACGCGAATATGGCGTCGATGATAACCTGCCGCGGATAGAACGGCTCCGCGGCCTGTTTCGGATTCACGGGGTCTTCTAAGATCGGGCCCGCGGCTCCGGCCTTTCTGAATAAGTAGACATGGAGTGCGACGAATCCGAAGATCATCGCCGGAACTACCAAAATATGCGCGACGAAAAAGCGCGACACGGTTAATGTGCCCATATCGGCTCCCCCACGCATCAGCTCTTTCAGCCACGGCCCGATTAGTGGAACTTCGCCCGCAATGTTTGTCCCGACTGCCGTTGCGAAGTATGCCTTCTGATCCCATGGAAGCAGATAGCCGGTGAAGGCCATGCACAGAACCAGTACAAAGAGGACGCAGCCTGAAAGCCACAGCAATTCACGCCGGCCCTTATAAGAGCCGTAAAGAAAAGTCTGCGTCACGTGAAGCAAAAGCAGGATTACCATCGCGCTCGAGCCGTAGGCGTGAATGCTGCGCAAGAACGAGCCCGCTGTTACGGCTTTCGCGATGTATGCAACCGTAGTGTGCGCGTGGTCCGAGGAAGGAACGTAATAGAGCGCGAGCCAAATGCCTGTGATTACCTGTGAGACGAAGATGAACAGCAGCGCCGACCCAAATACATAGGCAAAGCGAGCTCCGCCCGGGACTGGTTCGTCCAGAGCCTCGCGCAGGACATCGTCAAGTCCGGTACGCCGGTTAATCCAACGGAACAGCGGACCGTGGCGATCGGGATCTGCAGTGGGATGGGTTTCAGCCATACATGGAGCGGCCTACCCGATCACTTCTTTCGTAGGCACCAGCTGTCGAAAGTACTGGTAACGAACCATAAGGCGGCCGTTCTGGATCTGGGTTTCCAGTGTGTCCATCCCGCGCGGAGTCGGGCCTCCGGTCTTGGCCCCGTCACGGCTAAATGAAGCTCCATGACAAGGGCACTGAAATTCGCCCTTCGTCCCTCTCCACTGCACAGAACACCCGAGATGCGGGCAAACGGCGGACAACACCTCTAATTGTCCAGATAAAGACTTCGTGACATACACGACCTTGTCAGACACGGTCTGCCGCCAGCCGTCAATTTGAGACACGGAAACCGAGCGCTGCACGGGCTCGGTGACGGAAGCGAAATCTGAGACCGAGCCGGCATCGGACCATTGAACCAGAGTTGTCTGAACCCGCAGGGGATACAGCGCGAACCGGATGAGCGGCACTGCGAGCGCGGCGCCGACGCCTGCCGTGCAGAGGCCGACTAGCCAGCCGAGATAAGAACGCCGCGTAGGTTCTGATTGCCTTCCACGAAGTTGTGTATCGAGAGAACTCAATCGATTTCTCCTGACTGTGTCGTCAGCTTTTCGCGATGCTACGAATGAAAGCGACAAGGCCGCGAATTTCCGCTGCGCTGAGACTCTTCCCGTAGGCAGGCATAGGAGATTTACCATTCGTGATGATGGCCGTAAGATCAGCATCCGATTGCTTCTGAACGTCGGGCGAACGAAGGTCGCGAATTTTCAGCCTCTGGCCCATAGGGGTATTGCCTGCGCCGTCAGGCCCATGGCACATAGCGCACTTGGCCTTGAAGGTGTCTGCTCCGGACGGCGGTGGCGCAGAAAACGCAATCGAGCTGAAAGTGTAACTAACAAGCGCGAGAAACGCTGCAGCAGCGAGCCAGGTTTGTACTCGGCAGTTAAAATTCTTCATCTGAAATCGCCTCAAATTCTAATCGGACCTACATGGCATACCGCAGGGCAATGGTGATGAGATTCGCGCGGAAATTGCGAGGTGCTACAGGCCCAGGCGGTGATTTTTCTTTGTAATCGTAAAGATTCCAGCCCGCTTTGAGCGCCAGATGCTTCGCGAGATCCACGGCCAGCGCCGCGCTTGGGAGATGGTAATTAGTTTCTGTAGGACCGAGCGGAGCGTACGGATTCAGCAACAGATTCGCGCCGGTGGTACTGGTTATCGCGTAGCCTAACGTCAACGTGGTTCGCGTGATCGGCCTCAGCATCAGGTTCGCGGAACCGAAGTTGTCGTAGTTGTGGTAAAACGAAGCGGCGGTCAGATAAGACGCGCCGCACAGCGGCGTGATGGTCGCAAACGCCGGGGCGGGCGTCTGGACGAAACACACATTCAGGTTTGTAAACAGATCTTCGTATGTATAATTCACATCGACGCCCCAACGTGGCGACGGCGTGACCGCAGTTGCAAAAGAGAAACTGCGATTATGCTGCAAGTTGCCGAGACCGTATGCGAGATCCCGCATCTCCTCAATCCTCGCATTGGCGCTTACGTTCACCCATCTTCTGGGCTTGTAAACCGCTCTGGCCCGATATAGCTGCCGGTGGCGGGGCATGATGTTCGTGAACACATTGTCTGCATAGTCAATCTCCACATCAGCGTTTAGCCGCAGTCCCGCAAACGGCTGGGCGGCAAATCCTCCTACCCCTCCTTGAGTGTTGATTTGGAGCGGCGTGGTCGAGGGGGAGTATGCAAAGGTCTGACAGATGCCGCCAGGTGAAAAAGGAGGAGTGCACCCGCCGCGAATCGCGAGTATCGGGTAATACGAAGACAACGTGGTTTGGTTGAAATTGAGTTGGAAGTCCTGGCGTTCGAACTTATACCCGATGTAGCCGGTGAATTTCGTCGAAAAATCGTCATGTAACTCGATCGAATTTCGCTTTTGATTTTGCGCTTGGAACGTCGAATACACATTTGTGCTCGCATCTGCCGGAGAGCCGAAGCTATGAAAAGGACAGCCCGGCCCCGTATAGGGGGGCAGACAGGTCGCGGGAGAAAACGCATTCACGGGCGAGAGCGCGGTCGCACCGAATGAATAAGTTTGAAGCAACGACGAGCTGCTCGGAATCCGATAGTAATACCAGCGAAACTGATCCTCAAGCGAAAGCTTCTCGGTGATGTCGTAAGTGATACCAGCGTCAGCGCTGGTTGTAATCTGCTGAATGGAGAAACCGCTGCCTGTTTCCAGGCTTTCACGGCTGCCCGTGCGCGTCTCCAGGCCTTCAAAGAGCTCTTGTGTCCTTGATACATTCGTTTGTGCCCACGTGTAGCTCGCACGCCCACTTACGTGAAGCCGTTCGAAGGGATTCATCTGAAAACTGAGCTGCTCTGTTGGGATATCGGTTGAGTAGGGCGCTACGTTCGAGTAGCCTGTAAAAAGATTACACGTTGGATTCGCAAACGGACCGGCAAATGGCGTTGCGCAGGGGGTTCTGCCCGCCGTATTGAAGGTAAGCCCAAGATTCACCGGTGTTCCATTCGGAAGCAGATACGGGAAAGAGTTCAGAAAATCATTCGTGTCGCTTTTTTGGTGTCTGTAGAACTCGTCGAAGGTGACTCGGGTGCGCTCGACAGGACGCCACGATATGCCAAAGCGATACGAATCCCCAATGTCGCGCCATTCTTGAAACAGCGGCGCCTCGGTCCCGACATGCACCGCGGTGAGCGAAGGGCCGCCATTGTCGTAATGTGAATAACCCAAGACGAACTGGACAGCTGAGTCGGGAAACAGTCTCAGATCGAAGTCGAGCATTCGGCGCGACAAGTCGAGCAGCTTTGGGGAAACATTTATCGGGATGAAAGGGGTAGACGTGGGCGGATTCAAAGGATTGCCGAGCAGATTGTAGTCCCAGAAGTTGATATCGCGCCGCCAGCTTCCATCGAAGTCGTACCAGTGGTGCTTACTCGCGCGAAGGTGAATCGCTTCATTCGGGTCGCCGCCCACTCCGAAGCTGCTTTCCATCAGGTCATCGAAGAACCAGCCGTTGTGGTTCACAGAGTGCATCTCGAGAGATTCATCGACGAGGCGCACACCGGGTTGCAAGTTCACGAAGGTGGCGTAGACATCCGCATTTCCGGTGGTTGAAAGCGCGCGTCCCCCGAACTCCACGGCAAAGTGAGTCTCATAACCGTTCCAAAGCGGCGCCGTCTCGGTCTCGGGAGCAGGGATCGAGGATGGCGGAGCCGTCCTGTCGTGCGGAAATCCGGTTGCATTAGGATCAGCCGCCCCGGTATGAGAACCGCTGGCCTGCGCCGTCGCGCTCTGCGATCCCGCGCCCGGGGAATTGGTGCTCGTCTGCGCTGTCGCCACAACGCAGTAGCACAGTAGATAGAGAAGAAACTTTACAGCCTGAATGAATTTCGTGCTCATTCGCATCTACCGTTTCAGGAATTCTGGGTCGCTATTCGAGCCATGTATTGCTGTATGGCATAGAACGCACGAAGAAAATTGAGTGGCCTGGTTGTGAAAGGTGGGCATCGCGACTGCCACTGCATTGGGCAAGATCGCCGAATGGCATTCGAGGCAGAGCTGATTCACTTGGGGACGCCTCAAAAGATGAGGATTCGCGGAGCCGTGCGGGTTGTGGCACGCTACGCATCCTTGCTCTTTCATGGGTGCATGCTCGAACATGAATGGCCCCGCGGTATCCATGTGGCACGTCGTGCAGACCGGGCCTTGCCAGGCACTTGCTCGCTGGTTGTGAGGCAGAAACGAGCCGTGCGGATTATGACAATCCGTGCACGACATCAAACCTTCATTTACCCGATGGTGCTCAGGTTTGGAGAAGTCTGCTTGAGCATCTAAATGGCATCCATAACATAAGGCCGGCGGGGCCGACACAAGCAGGTTGTGTCCCACTCTGGAAGCGTGAATGGAATGGCAGGTCGTGCATCCGACATTATTTTTCGGGTGCGGTGAGCGCATGAAATTCGTATGCGTTTCGTTCTTCACATGGCAGTTCAGGCATCGTTCGCTCGATTGTTTTGCGCTCAGCTGTGTGAACCGGATGATCTTGGTTGCATCGCCCCCCGATTCCACGTGGGCCTTCCCTGGACCGTGACAGCCTTCGCATCCCTGCCATTGCGGACCTTTGTGCTTCCCCGTTTCCGTCCGCCAGTGCGCGCCGTGTTCGTAACTCGCCGCCTCCGGTTGATGGCATGTCTTGCAAGTATCTGCGCCGACGTAGAGCGCAGGGTCCGAGGGCTGCTGGATCGGATTCAAATTCTTTTGTGGATTATCAGCAAGCAAAGCGCTAGAGAGGAGAACCGCCGACAGGCAGATTGCGGCTTGCGCGATTCCGTTCGGCTTGTTCAAGGCTCTCTCGGTGTCCTCGCGATTGCGGCGCTAAGCGACACAAATCGCGCGAACTCAGCTTAATTCGAGAAGAGCAGCGTGTCTGTGACGCCGATCACATCACGTGTTGCACCGAACGACGACGCTCGGGCACATCAAGGAGAGAACGTAAATAGTTACTGTCGCGGACGTACAGGTGGATTCCCCGTACTTCCACCACCCCTCGTCTCTTTAAGTTCGAAAGCGCTCGCGTAATGCTCTCTCGGGAAACACCTAGAAGCTGAGCGACCCGCTCATGAGTAAGCGCCACCGTGACGAGGTCGCGGCCATCAGAGTGGCCTTTTTGCAGGTGAAGCAACCAAGCGGCGAGGCGCTGACCCACCGATAGCCCCGATCCAATAAGTCGGATCTTATCGTATGCCCGGTTGACTTTGTGGCTCAATTCCGTTCCAGCGTTCATCGCAGCAGATGGGAAATGATCGAGCAGCCTGAGAAAATCGGACCGAGCGATGGCAGCAACCCGAGTGTTCTCCAATGCGTCGGCCGAGACTTCGTGCGGATGACCCGAAATAGCGGAACTTAGGCCCAGGACCTCCCCATTCTCCGACAAACCCAGCATCACTGCTTTTCCGGTTGAAGATGAGAAGGTCAGTGTAGCCGTACCTTCACAAACGATCATCAGCTCTTCAACGGGCTTGCCCTCGTCGAACAGCCTGTCGCCGGTAGCAAAGGTACGAACCTGCTTTATACGGTCGAGCTCGGCGAGCGCTTCTCTCGGTAAGTTGCAGAAAGAACCCTGCTTGTGTAGTCTGCAATTCTGACATTTTGAGACGACCGGTATCAGCACATCAAGCATTCGTTCTCCTCCTTCATGTTGTGAATTGCACGAATTCTGACCACGCCTCTTGCTGTTCGACCTGTGACTGTGTAGCGGTGATTTGAACACAATCTCCATCAAATTGCACTTTGGTGCTCCGGGCCTGGATCTGGTTCCCAAATCTAAACTCGCGGGAAATCCGTTGATCAGTCCTTTCCGCCACTCGGGTTTTCCCAGAAGAATGCTCGACGCTTGCTTTCATGCGAATCTCAAGCGAGACAGTGTATGGCGCAGCGAACACATAAACATTTCGGCGGTCGATTCCGGGTATCGGTACAACGATCTTGTATTCATCCGGACTGAGACCGGGCTCTTGCGCTGGAGTTACTTGATCTAGCAACACCGGCTCACATTGCACCGCTCTATTCGGCTTTTTCGTACTGAGCGCATCGCCCTGACGTCGCTGCACATGGCGCCTGTGCGAAAGTCCGTGGATGTTTGCCGGTGACGGTACGTAATGCCTTAACACACCTATTTCCGTGCATTATGGTGGCCGATTCCTATGAACGTAAAGATCGCTTGGAAGGCCTGTGAAGACGAAGCCGTTTACGCAAGTTGCCTCGCTATTTGTCGCCCTGTTTTGGGTCAAAAGGCGGCACGTGCGCCAATTGACGCAACTGGGCCGTGTGCGGAATCATGCGCTTGTGCGACACGTTGCAGAGATCTAAAGCGCAGACCTGGTACTTGTCAGCATAGAACCGCAATAGCGCCAGAAAGGTTGTGTTCCGCAAACTCTTCGCCACTTTTGCATGGAACGGGACAGCAGTATTCCTCTCCTGCAGCAGCGCAGCCGCTCCGTCGAAACGAACTCGCATCTTCCAAATCAGATTCGAGATCCACTCGTTCCATCGTTGGGCGACCGATGAACCGATCAAGAAATTTCATCGCCGCATCAGCCGTGTGAAGGAAGGAAACGTGCTGTCGAAGTTCAAGAGGACTACTGTTCAATGATGCCTATTTACCCGGACCACACCCGGCCAGGAACACTAGAGAAGAGAAACTTGCTTGTTTCAAAGGGCTGGATTCAGGCTGTTGCTGTGGTCGTTTTGTTTGGGTTCTTCGTCTTGGGATTTCTTGCCTATCGGACGTATTCAGATGAAGCTCCGATTCCCAACAGGGTCGTGGAATCTGGTGGCGCCTTGCTGTACACACGAGCAGACATCATCGCCGGACAACAGGTATTTCTTCGCAATGGGTTGATGGAATATGGATCGATTTTCGGTCATGGTGCCTATCTGGGGCCGGATTTCACTGCCGACTACTTACGTCGCGCAGCCACCAGTGTGGCTAATTCGTACGCTGGCGGGAACTCATCGGAGGAAGCACGAGTTCAAACCGCCCGAGATTTCAAAACCAACCGCTACGACGCTGCAAGCGGAAACCTCGTTTTCACAAACGCTCAGTCGGCGGCGTATAGAGAACTGGTTACCTATTACGGCAAGCTCTTTTCGGAGCCGAGCACTCGCTTCGGCCTTCGACCCAACGCGATTAGCGACCCAAATGAAATTAGACAGCTAACGGCATTCTTCAGTTGGTCTGCGTGGGCGGCAGCGGCTCTGCGGCCCGGCCACAACTACTCTTACACAAACAACTGGCCGCCTGAACCGCTGGTGAACAACACCGTTACCGCCGACATGATCGTATGGAGCATGCTCTCTTTGGCCGCTCTGTTGGGTGGCATTGGCGTCCTATTCTTCGCCTTCGGCAGATGGAACTTTTTGGGCTGGCACGGCCGCGAACATCACACGCTCAGCTTTCGTGCTCCGGGCGAGGTTGCGTTAACACCGGCGCAACGAGTGACCGGCTGGTTTTTTCTCACGATGGCTGTTCTGTTCCTGATTCAGACCTTCGTCGGAGCGGCGTCGCAGCACTACCGTGCGGATATTACAAGCTTCTTCGGGGTCGATTTGGCGCGCATACTTCCCTTCAACGTCGCGCGGACTTGGCACCTTCAGCTTGCGATTTTTTGGGTCGCTACTTCTTACTTAGCAGCAGGGATTTTTCTGGCGCCGATGTTAAGCGGCCGGGAACCGAAGATTCAGAAATGGCTTGCGATCGCATTGCTCGGGGCCCTGGCGATTGTCGTGTTCGGGAGTCTCTTCGGTGAGTTTGCGGGCATTCACGGGTGGATCCAGAGATACTGGAGCTGGTTCGGAGATCAGGGCTTCGAATATCTCGATCTCGGCCGCTTCTGGCAAATCCTGCTCACCGCGGGACTCTGCATGTGGGTGGTCATGCTGTTTATAGGATTGCGTGGCAGACTCCGCACAGAACACAAAGGCAACATGCCGTGGCTATTCTTTTTTTCAGCGCTGTCCATACCAGCGTTCTATGCCGTTGGCCTGCTTGCCCAACCGGCAGCTCACTTCACGACAACAGATTTCTGGCGCTTCTGGGTGGTTCATCTGTGGGTCGAAGATTTTCTGGAGCTGTTCACCACCATCATGGTCGCGTGCATTTTTGTTCTGCTCGGAGTCATAGCCGAACGAGTGGCACTTACAGTTGTGTACCTGGACATTGTTTTGTACTCCATTGGTGGCGTGATCGGCACGATGCATCATCTTTACTTCTCAGGCACGCCAGCCGAACATATGGCGCTCGGTGCCTTCTTCTCCGCCGCTGAGGTCATTCCACTAACGTTTTTGACCGTTGAGGCCTGGAGTTTTCTTCAGCTTGGAGCGCGACAGGAGGCAAAATCTCGAACATCGTTCCCACACTACTGGGCCGTTATGTTTCTCGTATCTGTTGGGTTCTGGAACTTCTTGGGCGCGGGGGTCTTCGGGTTCCTCATTAACTTGCCCGTTGTGTCTTATTACGAGATCGGGACTGCTTTAACCACGAATCATGGTCACGCGGCAATGATGGGTGTGTATGGGATGCTGGCGGTCGGTTTGGCCCTCTTCTGTATCCGCTATATGATTCCTGAGGCGCGCTGGTCGGATCGCGCCGCTAAGATAAGCTTTTGGTCTCTGAACGCCGGACTTGCGTGGATGGTGTTTGCAACATTGTTCCCACTTGGGCTGTTGCAGCTCTACGAGGCAGTCAATCACGGGTACTTCGAGGCACGTAGCCTGAAGTACATCGGTAATCCCGTAAACGCGTTTATCGAGTGGCTGCGCTTCCCGGGTGACGTGGTGTTTATCGTGGGTGGCGTGCTGCCGATTGTATATCTGTGTTGGTTGGCCGTTCGCTCCCGAGTGGCGGAGACCACTCTCGAAGAGCCTGCTGAAATTTTATTTGCGGAAATCACAGAACCTGGCACTTCCGCGTAAGATGGGCGCGATTCATTTGGAAGCAGTATTGGCGGACGCCTATGCCTTGATACTCATGATCATCGCTGCCGCGCTGGAGCGGCTTGCAAAACATTCACAAAAAAGGGCCGATCGATATCATACGGGAGGGTTTCGCTTCCACCGCGACCGGGACTCGTGGGAGTGTCCCATCGGGATACCTTTGATCCGCACCGAAATAGATCAGGAGCGGCAACTGGTGCTCTATCGCGCGCCGGCTCACACTTGCAATAATTGCCAAATCAAAGCTCGCTGCACGCACTCGGATCGGGGCAGGGAAATTGCTGTGCCGCTGGATCCATGGGTTCGCTCCGCTTCTTTGCGATTGCAGCGAGGAATCTCTCTGGTCCTTCTGATCCTCGCTTCGTTCATTCTGATACTGGAGTTGCTCCGACATCGCCACGGTGCCGAAGCGTATCCATCGGCAGCCATCCTGCTCCTTGTGCTTCTCAGACTTCTAAAGCTCGTTAATAACCCGCTGACTCGCCCGCCGACCTCTGGCAAGAGTTCGTTCTGTTAGATGTTATCCGCGGCCGATGTAGGGCATCGCGCTTGCCATTACGGTGATGAATTGCACATTCGCATCCAGCGGCAGACTGGCCATGTAGACCACCGCTTCGGCTACGTGCCGGACATCCATGCGCGGCTCAACTTTGAGTGTTCCGTCCGCCTGCACTACTCTTTGCTGCATCCGTTCTGTCATTTGAGTCGCAGCATTGCCGATATCGATTTGACTGCAGACGATATTCCAGGCTCGTCCGTCGAGCGAAATGCTTTTCGTCAGCCCTGTTATCGCGTGCTTGGTTGCAGTGTAAGGGGCAGAGTTCGGTCGTGGAACATGGGCCGAAATCGACCCGTTGTTGATGATTCTGCCTCCGTGCGGATTTTGTCGCTTCATCAAACGAACAGCCTCGCGGGCGCAAAAGAACGCGCCGTTCAGATTGACATTTACTACTGCCGACCACTGCTCGTCGGTCAAGTCGTCGAATGGAACCGCCGGAGCACTCGTACCGGCGTTGTTGAACAACACGTCGAGACGCCCAAACCGCTGGCCTATCGCACCGAACAACGATCGAACGGAATCCGGATCGGCGATGTCCGTTGGAATCGGAATCATTGGGCTTGCGCCGCTCGATCCCATTTCGGCCGTGCGATCGAGTTCCAATGCACGTCGCCCCGCGAGTGCAACTGTGAACCCCGCGGCTTGCAAAGCCAGAGCGGTGTCACGGCCAATGCCGCTGCCTGCGCCCGTTACTAGAGCGATTCTTTGATTCACGCCGTCATCATCTTATACGGCGCGCTTTGCCGGAGAAACGAAATTCAGAGGGCGACCAGACCTCGTCTGATTCCTGTTCTGACACCTTCCGTTCGCCAGGAGGTGAAGCCGGCAGATTGACAGTCAGTTTGCAGCCTTATATCATCACCCCACGCCCAACCACCATCGACTGCTCTGGGGTGCCATGTAGTGCGCACGTCAATCGCACTCCATCGACTGCCGTGTTCTCTGTGACATGCAGCCGGGCGTTTATGGCGCGTATGGTCTCAAGGAACTCGTCGGCGTCGCAGCGCTTGTCGGCTGCCACGCTCTCGATAGGCGTAGCGCAGATAGCCATTGTGCACCTCAACAAACCGTGTTGCGTTCGACGTGGCCCTCCGGTGGTCACCCCCTCGCATCCACACTCAAACGCTTGCGGTTCTCCACCTGTCACAAGTACGACAACGAGGCCTGTCCTCCGCCTTTGTCGTGCAGCTTCACTTCCGGATCGGCCCAGACTGATGCCCGATCATTAGGCGCCGGCCACAAAGGCCGCGCCCCTTCCTCATTCTCTGACGCATCGCTCTTCTAGGAATTCGTGTCGCTGGCCAAGGCCCTCGATCAGCACGTTATTGACACGAAGTGTTCGTACCACGGCTACTCTCTTCGGTGCCAGGATCCTTCCCGTGATCACAGTTTCGAAGCGTTTCAAGAGATTGCCTGGTTCGCCTCCGGACCGAGTCCACTTAGGCGGTGTACTCGCGCCTTAGTGCGTAAATTAGTCCCATCCGAATATTCCTATACGCGCCCGCAACATTCGACTAAAGGTCGACGCATGACGGGCCGATAAGCCGATAACGATTCAGTTGATGCAATCTCTTGCAGTCAGAAATGATATGCGTTCCTTGAAGCGACGGAGTACGTGTGACCGCCCAGAACACCAAACATGCACAGTAAGACGCCGGTGTTTTCCATTGTTATGGTCTATTGCAATACAGACTCTTATCGTATCCACCATTAATGCTTCTACCTACTATGTCGACTCCGTGAGTGGAAACGATAATAACACTGGCACCTTACTCCCGTGGAAGACATTTGCGAACGCCAATAAAACGCCGTTTAAGCCGGGCGATCAACTGCTGCTTAAGGCCGGGGGCATGTGGAACGAAACTCTAATAATCCGCTCTTCTGGAACTGCTGGGCAACCGATTACGATCGGGCAATACAGCATAGGGCCAGCGCCTCTATTAGACGAGCAGGGGATCCGGTGGCCGGCGGTCGACTTGACCGGCGTTTCCTACGTCACTGTCACCGGCTTGGCCATGCAAAATGCCAGCAACGTCACCGTGTACATCCACGATAGCTCGAACATCATCGTTCAGGGCTGTACGTTAAAGAATTCAGCAAGCCACGCGATTAATGTTGACGGTACCAGCCCGAATGTATCTGTACTTGGAAACACTTACAGTATGGATCCCACCTTCGCCATGTACGGAACGTTCATTTATGCCATGTCGCTTGTTGAATCATTCACAGCTACTGATAACATAGCCACTCTTAACGATAACTCTAGCAATAACGGGATCATTGTCGTGGACGTCGATAACGCTGTGATTGCAAGAAATACGGTGTACAGCGGAACACAGGCAATCGGAGTGAAGGGCTACACCCGAACTGTGTCAGGAATTCAGATATATGGTAATGCTTTGTACAAGACCAGCAATGTTCATGGTGATGGAGAAGTGATTGAGCTGACTGGCGACGCAAGTGCCGGAACGCAGGTGCAAGCCTCCGTGCACCATAATTTTGTGTCTGCGGGATCCAATACCGAAAGCGGTATCGCGGGAGTTTATGCCTCCGGCTCTTCCATATACAACAATATTTTGTTAGGGCCAGCAATCAACTCCGGCGTTCACTTCACAAGCAACTCGTTGGGGGTCGCAGTTTATGGAAATGATGTCTACAACTTCCCTTATGGAGTGATGGTGGATAGCAACTCCAGCGCGAACATAATGAATAACATCATCGTCGGCGCATCGAGCCACGCAATTGGGGTTGGAAGTAGCGCACACGCGACCGAGGACTACAACATAGTATTTCAATCGGCGCCTATTAGCGGCCTGAATCAAGGGGTCAACAGCAAGGCCGCCAATCCGATGTTTGTGTCGCCAACGCCGACTTCGGCAAGTGACTTTCGACTTCAACCTGGGTCTCCGGCGATCTACACCGGGGCTCAATTCAGTACGCCATATGACGTGGCGCTGGACCCTGCCGGGCAGTCTTGGTCTGCAACCGTCAGTCAAAACACTTCAGGCGGCTGGTCACGCGGCGCATTCGCGTTTCTTTCATCCACTCAGGGTGGGAGCGGTCCGACCAGTGTCGACCAATCCAGTGCTGAGACGCGTCCTCAGGTGGTCGTTGAACCTGCAGTTCTGACGTTCGCTGCCGCGGCTGGGAATGGATCCGGAGCAGTCCAGACGATTTCACTCTCTAACCCATCAAGCCTGCCCGTATCACTGGGCGTAATTACACTCTCCGGATCTCAGGATTTCTCTATAGCCAGTACAACGTGTGGCGTTGTTTTGGACGCTGGTGGCAGGTGCGTTGTGTCTGTCATGTTCGCACCCGCCACTGGTGATTTGGATTCGGCCACTCTTAGCTTTACTGGTGATGCTGCCAATTTTCCGCTGGATCTACCGATCGAGGGTGGTGGGACGTCAGGGCTGTTTTTTGTTCCTACGACGCCCTGCCGTGTCGTCGATACCCGGACCCCGGATGGGCCATTTGGCGGTCCTGAGATGGCGGGCGGGTCACAACGCGATTTTGCAATCCAGAGCGGTCAATGCAATGTGCCGGCGAACGCGGCAGCTTACCTATTGAACTTTACTGTGATCCCTGATGCGCAATTAGGCTATCTGACAGCGTGGGCCGCGGGTCAGCCCCGGCCAATGGTATCAACCTTGAATTCCGACGGGAGAGTAAAGGCCAATACGAGTATCGTGGCCGCCGGTGTCAACGGCGCGGTCAGTGTCTATGCGACCAACAATACTCATGTCGTAATCGACATTAGTGGGTATTTCGTAGCAAACACAAACACCTCTGCGCTCGCGTTTCATCCTATAACGCCGTGTCGGTTAGTCGATACCAGACAGAACAACACAGCTGGACTCGGCGCCCCGTATCTGCACGCAGGACAGAGTCGCTCGTTTCCCGTGCATGCAGGCTCGTGTAGTGTGCCGCCTGAGGCGCAGGCATATTCCCTGAATTTCACCAGTGTTCCGAGAGGTTCGCTCGGATACTTGACAGCGTGGCCAACAGGACAGCCTCAACCGGTTGCCTCGATTTTAAACTCCCTTACCGGCACTGTCACAGCCAACGCCACGCTGACTGCCGCTGGTGTCAACGGTGACATCAGCGTATTTGCGAGTAATGATGCCGACTTGGTTGTTGATATTAACGGATACTTCAGTCCACCAAGTACTGCCGGCGGCCTTTCTCTGTACCCAATCGTGCCGTGTCGCGTGCTGGACACACGGTCTAGTTCTGGTGCAGCTCCGCTGCTTGGGGCAACGGCACTGCACCTTCCGCTTGCAGGATGCAATATCCCGGAAAACGCACCAGCATACGCCTTAAGTACGACCGTCGTGCCTCAGGGTCGGTTAGGGTACCTAACCCTTTCGGCAAATTCCACTACGCAACCGGCGGTTTCGACCCTAAACGCCGGCGATGGCGCCGTCACTTCCAATTTGGCTATCGTCCCTGCCAATACTGGATCGATCGCCGCATTTACGCCGAACCCCAGTCATCTAGTACTCGACGCCATCGGCTACTTTGCCCCCTGACCATACCGACACTTCCTCCTTCCAGGTCTCTTCGCTGCTCTGAGCCCCGTCTGTGATTAGACGCAACTGCATTCGGCCCTGCGATACGCGGCACCTAATCATTGTCGATTGTCGCTTGTCGCGCAATCTATCGGTCCGCTCAAACGAAAGCACACAACAAAGCCAAAGCCCCCTTGTGGAGTGAAGCGCGAAAAGTGAGGCAGCTGTTTAGCGAATCCCTTGAATGGATGAATGACGCTGGAACGCAAAAATCCGGCTCACAGTGAAAAACGACTTCTCGGCATTTGAGAAAACGTTGAAGTTGATCCGACAGCGGTGCAGGTGTAAGTAAGTTTTTTCGCTTTGACGTTCGGGAAATGATCTTGTGAACGGCCGATAAGCATCGAGGATGGCATCTGTACGGACGGCGAATCGGACCGAGTACGCGGGAAGACTTACGTGTGAACAGCGGGAGCAGCTAGTTCTGGATCATCTTCACCAGGTCAAGCTGATAGCCGGGCGTATCAGGGAGCGGCTACCTGCTTCTGTGAGTCTGGAGGACCTGGTCTCGGCAGGGATGATGGGGCTAATCGCAGCAATCGATCGGTACGACCCTAGTTTGGGAGTAAAGTTGAAAACCTATGCGGAATACAAAGTTCGTGGAGCCATTCTAGACAGCCTTCGGCGCCTTGATTGGATCCCACGACAGGCGCGACAACGCTCTAAGCGTATCGAAGCCGCCATTCATTCCCTTGAGAATACGCTCCAGCGGCGGCCGACGGACGGCGAGATTGCGGATTTCTTGGACATACCGGTCCTGGAGTATCATCGATGGTTATCTGCGGGCAGTAGCGTTATGGTCCAAAGCCTAGAGCTTGCCACAACTGATGGTGGGAAATGGAATTTGTCTTGCATAACAGCCGATGCGGACGAGCACTGTCCGTCGAAAGCTGCTGAGCAAGCCGAACTTCGCCGCGTGCTTGCCGAGGCGATCAGAAGAATGCTCAAAATAGAACAGACGATACTCACGCTGTACTATTACCAAGAGATGCCGATGAGCCAGATTGCGAAGTTGTTGAAGGTGCACGAGTCTCGCGTGTCACAGTTGAAATCACAGGCTGTATCGAAACTACGTTCGTGGCTACAAACTCGGAACCTGGCCCCCTGAAGCAAACGTTGATACATGGGGTCCAGGAGTCATCTCCAGCGTTGCGACAGGATTAAAGGCGATTTGTGAGCTGAATATGCGGAAACCGTTGCTTCCGGCTTCTCCTGCCGAATCCGTTGATAAACCCGATGCGCGGTGTGCCGCTGCTTGCGTGGCGCACGCTGGTCCGCCTCCAGAATTGTGTCGATGAAGTCCTTCACTGGGCCCAGCTGCGGCTTGTTGCGCTCGGCCTTCCTACGCCCCGGCGGCTGCGCATCGGCCAATGCCTGCCGCACTATGCGCCCGAGTCGTCCCGACCCGTGTTCGTACTCCCGTCTGATCTGTTCGAATATCTCCACCTTCCTTCTCCTGTCCAACAGGGCCTCCATTCGGGCTTGCAAGCCCGAAACAGAATACCCTGTTTTTGTTTTGCGGGTGGGGCCACTTCAAATGATCAAATGGGGCCAGTTCACCAGTTCAGGGCTCTTCCGCTAATTTGGTGCAGGTTGCCGGGCTAAATTTCGGCCCTCCGATCGAGTTGCAACGCACGCCGCCCCGCGAGTGCAACTGTGAACCCCGCGCCTTGCAAAGCCAGAGCGGTGGCACGGCCAATGCCGCTGCCTGCGCCCGTTACTAGAGCGATTCTTTGATTCACGCCGTCATCATCTTATACGGCGCGCTTTGTGGGGAGAAACGAAAATTCAGAGGGCGACCAGACCTCGTCTGATTCCTGTTCTGACAGCTTCCGTTCGGCTACGCACTCCCAGCTTCGCCAGGACCTGCGAAACGTGGAACTTTGCCGTGTGATCGGAGATTCCAAGCGCGCCCGCGATCTCTTTATTGCCGAGACCGTCTGCCATCATTCGAAGTACTTCAAGCTCCCGCGCGGTAAGGTGTTCCACCTGATCAGAATCCGTCTCTCTCCATGAGGGAGGATGCGCGCGACGTGTGTTATCGAGCTGATTCGGCGTGAGCACGTAGAATCCTTCGGCGGCGGCGATGATCGCGGCGGCTATTTCGGAGGGCGTGGATTGCAAGGGTAGAATTGCGTTCGGAAGGTGCTCCGGTTCGCTGTTCTCTTGCGCCTCGGCCAGAAGAACCGTAGGAACGGTTTCGCGCGCTAAGTCTCGTGCACGCACGCCGGAGATCAGCAGTACGTCGACATCAGCTTGGCGATGAGATGCTCCGTGCCAGGCGGTCGCATCTAAGACGTCGAGCCGCTCATCGCTCGCGAGTACTTCGGCGAGCTCTCGCGCCGCCCGCGCAGTGTCCGCCAGAATTGCAATTCGAATCAAGCCGCGTGCGCTGCTGCTTTTTCCGCCGGCAGCTCGAGCGTAACGTGCCTGATTTTGTTCTCTCCTCCGCGCACGAACTCTATTCTGAGCACACCTCCTGAGGCGGCGCCATCGAGTGCCCATTCCAAGTCATCGAACGACTCGATCCGTCGCTCGTTCGCGCCGATCAACACATCTCCAGGCAGAAGCGAACCACGCTCGGCAGCGCCGCGGGCTATGAGCTCCAGAATAAGGAAGCCTGATCGCCCCGATTTCAACCTCACAAAACGAACTGTCGCACCGAGACCTGGCCGCCCCTGGGTGCGGCGCAGAAAAAGTTCAACAGCGCGGCTGGGAATCGCCATGGCCAGCCCTCCCGAAATCACCATCGTGTTAACGCCAATGACCGCGCCATGCACGTCCGCGAGAGGACCGCCAGAATTTCCGGGTGCGAGCCGGACGTCGGCATAGATCCATCGCAAGCCGGCCGCCGCCGGTACGCCCGTGCCCGCGCCCACAGCGTGGACAACTCCGCTCGAGACGGCACCGGTGAATCCGAGCGGATTGCCGACCGCAATGACAATAGCTCCCGGCCGGACCAGGTCGGAGTCACCGAGTTGTGCGGGCGGCGCGCCAAGTCCTTCCGCATGCAGCAGTGCGAGATCGCGTGCCCCGTCGACCTTGACCAGAGAAGCAGCAACGATCTTGCCGTCCCACGATTCAATCTGCAGTGAGCGGCTTCGGACCACGTGCGCATTCGTCACCACCGTATCCTGGGTCAACACAATTGCCGACCCGCTGCCGGCTCGCGCACTGGCCCCGCTGCGTACCGTTGCTGTAGATCTGCGCAGTGCCTCGGCAACCCGGCCTGAGACTGGTATCGGCATGTTACTCCCCTTTCCCCGTGGTCCTTGCGTTAGGCCGCTCTGCGATCGCAATCTCCAACTCCGGCAGGCTCGCGCCCCCTCTCGCAATACGGGCCTTGAGACGCTTGCCGACAGCTTCGCCGCGGAGGGCATCCTGCAGTTCATCAGCTTCCGCCGTTGCTTTGCCTCCGATCGAGAGCAGCAGGTCGCCGAGCTGCAAGCCCGCCTGTTCGGCCGGCGAGCCAGGCTCGACACTCAGGACCATAAGCCCTCCTGCTTGTTCGATGCCTGCCTGCTTGCGAAGACTCTCCGGAACAGCAACGGCCTGTACACCAATGCCGAGGTAACCTCGCTTGATCCTGCCTTCCTTTAAGAGCTCGGCAGTGATGCGCCTTAGAGTTACCAAAGGAACGGCAACCGACGAATAGCGAAGCAGCGCGGGCGTTGCTAACCCGACAAGCTCGCCTTCACTGGTCACAACTGCCGCACCGGACTGTGACGGGTAGAGATTTACGTCAAGACGCAAAAACCGGTCCAGCGTCCCTCCGCGCCAAGTCCTCCGTGTTTCGCCCACCGCGCCTAAGACTCCCAGGCTGACAGTGGGGCCAACATCGGCCGTCATGCCGATCACGGCTGCCAGCGCTCCCGCTTTCAACCGTTCATCAGGAGCCTCGCGCAACGGCGTGGAGCGATTCGTTTTCGACACGCAATAGCGCGATATCGAGACTCGTGTCCCGACCGATGATCGACGCGCGCGCCTGTCCGCCACCGCGATAGCACGACCGGTATGCGATCGCTCCGCTTTAGCGTATGGTCGGTGGTCACGACGAGGTCGGGCGCCATCACGACACCGCTCGACACCCGATAGGGCGCTCCTTTTACCGCAACTACACCGGCTGCACATCGCTCGACCAGACTAACCAGATTTTGTGAAAGGCCGCTAAGAGTACTTGATCCATCACTCATGAACCCAGTGTGCAGCGGGTGAGTGCGGCGGCACATCAGCCAATCGGGCAGGCCGGCCTTAATTTTGAAACCGGCTCAGTGCTGCGCATTGCGGCAAGAGCTGAAAAATTCCGTCACCTCATGCGAAAACCTGTACTCGTTGGAAGGCAACGGCATGCCGCGCTCCCAAAGCGCATGCGCGCAACCGAGCCAGTCTCCGCACGCCGCATCGTTCGCTCGTGATGCGAAGGCGAGCGTGCCTATCACGTTATCGTTGTAGCCGTGCCGCTCGGTCCAACTTGCTCCATGGTCGAGCAGGAACCGAGTGAGCGCCGCATCGCCGCGGAACACTGCGAGATTTAACGCGCTGGCACTCCAATCGCCGCCTCGAATGGCAACCGGCCAGCCCAAGTCGACCATCACCTGCACGGCTGTGCTCGCACCAGCCTGCGCCAGATCCGGCAGCACGCGCAGTTGATCTTCAGCTAAGGTGCTGATCAGGTCCGGATTAGCCGATAGCATCCGCTCTGCCGCGCCCCGGTCCCCGCGCGCACACGCAGCGACAAAGACATCGGATTCCGGCAGATCGTCCCCAGCTCCATCTTCCTGCAGCAGCGCCGCGATTTGCGGCAAGCCATAGCGAAAGGCCATGCGATAGGGACTGATGCCGTGCGACGTTTTCGCTTTCATATCCGCGCCGGCATTCAAAAGCGACCTTATGTGTTCCAAAGAACGCCGCCGGTAAATGGCATGCTGTAGCGGCGTGCCGACACAAGGCGACACCTCATTCGGATCGGCGCCGTTCGCGAGTAAAAGCTGAAGCGCCGGCAAACTATCGAAATCGAGCGCATGATGAAGCACGTTTGTGCTTGCCCGCGCGCCGGCCTCGAGCAAAAGCCTCATGCACGCCAGGTCGGCAGTTTCGAGCGAGTGATACAGCGACTCTCCGTCGTTTGGATTCGCTCCCGCCGCGAGCAGGATGCGCGTCATCGCGGTATCGTGATTTTTGCCCGCTGCGCCATATAACGCGCTCAAAGGTGAATCAGGGAAAAGCGGCTCGATCCAGGACTGGTTCGGATCGGCGCCCGATGCAAGTAGACGCTTGGCACAACTTCGCAAACCGTCCGCGAATTCAGCCAACTGAATCAAACCTGAGAAGGTAACGGCAACCAGGGGCGGCATGCCCAAGGGCCCACCCGGCTGATTTGCCCAACTCCGGCCGGCATTGCAAGCCTGTTGAACGGCGGCTTCGTCTCCCACCGCACACGCGAAAAACAGGTCGCGCGTCAGAAGATCAGGCTGGTCGGTAAGCATGCGCGCCGCGGCGGCCGGCTTTGCGGAATCGTATCCGGAGCCGTACGCAGCATTCAGGAATGCCCTGATGGTCTGTTGTTGTTCGTCGGATTGTGCCATAAGCCGGGCTTTGGTCAAAGTTTACGTCAGGCCGCGCGCCAGAGCGAGCCACGCCGCTAGCGCAGCTAACTTTTCATCTTTCCGCCACGGAGGACCCATCGCTTTCCCAAAGTCACTCACCGTTGCCTGTAATTCCTCCGCGTCACACCCAATCGCCTCCGCAACCCGGGCGGCCACGTCGCGCTCAGGAACTCCGGTTTCAGCGATACCGCAGGATTCGCAAGCGCGACGGAGAGCGCTGCGATAAAACTCGCCCTCAGCGGTATGAACCAGCGCGTGCGAAGCCAGAATGGCGGGCAACTCGGGTAATTGCCGGCCCGAGGCCAGAAGAATGCACGCGTCCTTCACCTCGAAGTCACTCAATTCTGCTAACGCATTCTGCACTGCCTGGTGCCCCATTTCAGCGCTCGCCTCCGAACAACTCCATAGGTATTTCGTGGCATCGTCTAAGGACATGTGCTGCGC
This sequence comes from uncultured Acidobacteriaceae bacterium, assembly GCA_963842195.1. Taxonomy (GTDB): domain Bacteria; phylum Acidobacteriota; class Terriglobia; order Bryobacterales; family Bryobacteraceae; genus Bog-105. Next base: position 155,158 of record CAWJFN010000005.1, on the reverse strand, counting down.
CTTATGGTACGGCTGCACAGCACCGCCATCGCTGCCAGGAGCGAGCTCGATCCGGCATCCTCGGACGATCAGCGGCGCACGGACCGGTTCGGCCAGCGCAATCATTGCTGCCCATCCCGAGTGTGCCCGGAATCCAAACGCCGCCATTCGCTTCAGCACGGGAATACCTGCATCGGGGCTTGAGCTAAACATTTGTAACCTGAACAAAGGCGAACCAACATTTCTGATTACCGGGGTATCTGACCAGTGGATTCAAGAATAACCGAGAAAGTGTTCGACGCGCTGCAAAGGTTCCGCATCGAACTTCCCTCCTGGGGATTTGCAAACACAGGCACGCGTTTCGGCAAGTTTCTTCAGGCGAGTGCGGCAACCACGATCGAAGAAAAATTCAGCGATGCCGCTCAGGTACATGCGCTCATGGGCGTTTGCCCCTCACTGGCCCTGCACGTTCTCTGGGATTTCCCCTCGGGACTCGACAGCATTGCGGAGGTGAGCAGCCTTGCAGACCGCTTCGGAGTGCGTCCAGGATCCATCAATCCTAATGTGTTCCAGGACCAGATTTATAAGCACGGATCCTTCGCGAACCCGGATGCGGCAGTACGAAAAGAAGCCCTGGCGCACGCGCACGAGAGCGTGGCGATTGCACAACGTTTGCAGAGTCGCGATATTTCTTTCTGGTTTACTGACGGCTCAAATTACCCCGGTACGGCCAACATCCGGCAGCGGAAACGATTGTTTGAAGATGCGCTGAGAGAGGTGCACCGCCATCTCAGTTCGGATCAACGCATGCTGGTGGAGTACAAACCTTTTGAACCAGCGTTTTATCACACCGACATAGCCGACTGGGGCATGGCAATGCTGTTTGCACGTGGGGCGGGACCGCAAGCCAAGGTGCTGGTGGATACCGGGCACCACTACGCGTCGCAGAACATAGAACAGATTGTCGCCTGGCTGTTGTCGGAAAACATGCTCGGCGGCTTTCATTTCAATGACCGGCGTTATGCGGATGACGACCTCACCATGGGCTCTATAGATCCTTATCAAGTTTTCCGCATTTTCCACGAGATTCTTTTCTTCCGCTGGGAAACGGGGCAGGAACCGGACATCGCTTATATGGTGGATCAGAGTCACAATCTGAAAGGCAAGATCGAAGCGATGATTCAGACCGTCTCCGTTGCACAGGAGATTTTTGCGAAGGCCGCGCTGGTGGAATATGAAACCCTCGCTGCAGCTCAGCAAAAGTCGGATTTAATTCCGGCTGAGACATGCCTGCAGGATGCCTTCGCAACCGATGTGCGCCCGGCAATCAGAGAATGGCGAAGAAGCAAGGGGTTGCCCGAAAATCCCCTTTCGGCTTTCCGGGAAAGCGGGTATCTGGAGCGCATCTCGCTCGAGCGCGGACAGAAGAACCTGGCCGGCGTTTCCTCGTATGCCTGATCGCCAGCCAAAAGCTACATGTCCGAACCAAGTATGGTGTGAGTGACTTATGCCTGCAACCACTGAATTAGTTCGTCTGAAAGATCTTTGGAATGAGGAGACGGCGCGGAGTTTGGCTGGAGATGCACTCGGACTGCTGCGTTACCGCTCTAACCTTCTGGGCGCAGACCTGCGCATCACGAACTTTGGAGGTGGAAATACAAGCTCGAAATTTGAGCTGCCGGATCCCATTACGGGCAATCCCGTGCGAGTCCTCGCGGTAAAGGGAAGCGGTGGCGATCTGGGATCGATTAAGGAATCCGGCTTCGCGCTGCTCTATCTGGATCGGCTGGAACAGCTGAAGCATCTATACCGAGGCGAAGCTTGGGAAGACGAAATAGTGCGCTATTACCCGTTGTCGTCTTTCGGCGAAAACCGGGTCGCTGCATCCATCGACACGCCGCTTCATGCGTTCCTTCCCGCGCCGCATGTGGATCATCTGCATCCCGACTGGGCAATCGCCATCGCGGCGAGCGCAAACGGCAGAGAGAAACTCGAAGAGTTCAACCGGCGATTCGGCCGCCGTATTGTGTGGTTGCCATGGCAGAGGCCCGGCTTTGAGCTCGCACTGCTTCTTGAGGGCGCTGTTAAGGCGGATCCTAGCTGCGATGGCGTGCTGCTGGGCAGTCACGGCCTTTTCACCTGGGGAAACAGCCAGCGAGAGTGTTACTTAAACAGCATCACCACAATTGAGCAGATGGGCGAGTTCATTGAGGAACATCGCGCGAAGAAATCTGAGGTATTCGGTGGCGTTGAACACATGCCGGTTGCGGATCGGCATTCGATTGCAGCCGCGATCCTTCCAGCTCTTAGAGGAATTGTGTCCTCCAACCGGCGCGTCATTGCCCATTACTCAGATGACGATGATGCGTTAACATTTGCCGGCTCCCGGTGGGCGCAACAGCTAGCTGCGCTGGGCACCAGTTGTCCTGATCATTTCTTGCGAACAAGAATCTGTCCCCTGTTTGTGCCGTGGAAGCCTGAATCGGATGGCGTCGACCATCTCAAGCGCCTCATCGAGGAGCGCGCGCGGCATTATCGCGGAGAGTACATAAGTTATTACGAAGCGTGGGCAACGCCCGAATCGCCACGGCTGCGCGATTCGAATCCGTCGGTGGTGATCATTCCGGGGCTGGGCCTGTTTGGTTTTGGAAAAAACAAGAAAGAAGCCCGCATCACGACTGAGTTTTTCGTTAATGCGATTCACGTAATGAGCGGAGCGACAGCTCTGGAAACGGGTGAGGCGAGGCATCCGTTGCCGCATGCGCGGCATGCGCAAAAATCGCACGAATTCGCCAGCTTCAACAATTACGTTGGGCTGCCGCGGTCCGAAGCTTTTCGTATCGAATATTGGGCACTCGAGGAAGCGAAACTCCAACGCATGCCGCCGGAGGCAGAATTCAGCCGAAAGATTCTTCTGATCGTAGGCGGAGGAAGCGGGATTGGCCGCGAAGTCGCCCTGCTGCTGGCGCGCAAAGGCGCTCACATCGTGATTGCGGATCAGAATGCAGAAGCGGCCAAAGCTGTAGCTTCCGAAGTAGCAGCGGTCGCTTCAGCAGATGTCGTCGCGCACACAGCCATGGACCTGAGTTCATCGGCGAGCATTGCGGCCGCGGCGAAGCATGCGATTTTGCAGTTCGGAGGATTGGACGGCATCGTAAACACGGCCGCCATCTATCCGGTCGCCGGCGAGAATGGCCAGCTCAGCGAAGGTCAGTGGAACAAGACGTTCCTGGTGAATGTTACGGGCAACTATCTGCTGGCGCGTGAAACCGAATGGCTCTTTCGTGACCAGAAGCTGACTGCATCGATGGTCTTGACCAGTTCCGCCAATGCTGTTGTGCCGAAGCAGGGAAGCGAAGCGTACGACATCAGCAAGAGCGCCGTGAATCACCTGATCCGGGAGCTTGCAATACGTTTGGCGCCGCTGATTCGGGTGAACGGAATCGCACCCGCGACGGTGGTGGCGGGTTCCACTATGTTTCCGCGCGATCGCGTGATCAGTTCGCTTCAGAAGTATAAGATCGACTTCGCAGAATCCGAGAGCACGGAGGAGTTGCGGACAAAACTGGCTGAATTCTATGCGCAGCGCACGTTAACGCGGAGGCCTATTCTCCCGGAAGACTGCGCCAGGGCGATTGTGTGGCTGGCCGGCGAAGAGAGCGCAAAGACGACCGGGCATATCATTCCCGTCGATGGCGGATTGCAAGAAGCGTTTCTGCGTTAGCGCTTCGGTGTATGAATCGGGTTTGCTTCGTGCTCGCGGTGGACTGGCACTCGTTGCTGGTCTGGTTGATTTCGTTAGCGTCGATCGCGTTGGTGCTCATTCGTCCCAAAGGGCTGCCGGAGGCTTGGTGGGCAATGCTCGGCGCATGCTTGCTCGTCCTGAGCGGTCTCATTCCGCCGAGCACTGCTATTCATGCCGTGAAGAAGGGAATGGACGTTTATCTGTTTCTGATCGGCATGATGGTCATGTCGGAACTCGCCAGGCGCGAAGGAGTATTTGATTGGGCTGCCCGGCATGCCGTGCGGGCTTCGAAAGGCTCACGAAAGCGCCTGTTCCTTCTCGTTTACTGCGTTGGTATTCCCGTCACGGTCTTCCTGTCGAATGATGCAACGGCAGTTGTGTTGACACCTGCTGTGCTCGCGGCCGTCAAGGCCGCGGAAGCAGAACCGCTTCCCTACTTGCTGATCTGCGCGTTCATTGCGAATGCCGCAAGCTTCGTACTTCCAATTTCGAATCCCGCAAATCTCGTAGTGTACAGCCAGGGGATGCCCCCGCTGGGCCATTGGCTGGCGACGTTTGGATTGCCATCGCTGATATCTATTCTCGGGACCTTCATCGTTCTTCGTTGGTTATCGCGCAAGCGTCTAGAAGGAAGCGTGAAGAACGACGTGGATGGCCAGCGCTTGTCGCGAACTGGCAAAGTGACGCTCTATGGGATTGGTTTTCTTGCCATTACGCTCATGACTGCGTCCGCGCTGAACCTGAGCCTCGGCGCCCCGGCGTGTGTTGCCGGCTTGTTGGTCGCAGGGGTTGTGTCGGTTCGTGATCATCGCGTAGCGAAAGACGTTGCCGAGGAGATCTCATGGAGCGTCATTCCGCTGGTCGCGGGGCTGTTCGTGATTGTCGAAGCCTTGAACGGTGCCGGCGTGCTCCAAGCTAGCGTCAAGGTCTTACAAGAAATGGAGACCTGGCCGCCAATAGCCGCAGCGCTTAGTTCCGCCTTTGGTGTGGCATTCATCTCGAATCTCATGAACAACCTTCCGAGCGGATTGATCTGCGGCGCAGCGGTGAAAGCAGCCGCCGGAGTGGGTCCACTCAGGCATGCCGTGTTGATTGGTGTCGATCTCGGGCCCAACCTTTCTATAACCGGCTCCCTGGCAACCATTCTTTGGCTGATTGCAATTCGTCGAGAGGGCGAACAGATCGGGTTCTGGCAATTTCTGAAATGGGGCGCGTTGATCATGCCTCCGGTACTGGCGTTAGCGGTTCTGGCAAGTCTCGCGCGTATATGATCGAATCGCTCACTTCATACTCACAAATCGTCGCGATCTGTTCAAGATGTCCGCTGGCGCGCTACTCGCCTCCGGCACTTCGTCCGCGAACGCGCCGTCGCGATCCCCACCACTGAGTCGCTGGCGAGCATCCGCATGACACATCGCTTCGGTGACCTCTTCAATCCGCCGGCGCTTACGAATTTTCGCGGCTGCGCTCAAGCCGCCCTCGATGTAACTGCGGTGCGCAGCGTATCGTTTCCGCCGCTGGCGCAAGGCGAGGCGAGTATGGATATGCTCGGCGGGCGCGGCGATCTCACCGCTCTACTGTTTGTGGACGGCGCCTACGTCACTGCCGAACGTATTCCCATCGAGTTCACGTGGCAGCCGGATCGTATTCAACGCCGCGCCGTACTGCGAGACCTGAGTTTCGAAACTACAACAATCGTTCCGTTCGATCGCCATGCTGTTCTGGTCGAAATCAATGTCCGTAATGCCGGCAGCGCGCGCCGCGATCTCGAAATCAAGCTGCTGACCCAGGAGGCGTCACGCGGAAAGTCGCTCCCTGGAGCGCGGCCTCGCCAGGTGAGCGCGATAACGAAGTGACATTGAAGTCTCGGCGCGGGCCCGTTATCTTCCGCTCCCGGACCACGCGCCCCTGTTCCATACAGGGAACGTCGCCGCACGGCCCCGCATTCGGTGAACGAAACCACCTACGTCACGCTCGGGCCGCATACCTGGAATTTACAGATTCCACGTTGCCAAAGATGCTAAAGTTCCCAACGATGCAGTAGATCATTGCGCGGTATTGCCAGCTGGCATTGGGCAAAGGCAGAGGTCAACGGTCAACCCTTGCGGTGGCGCCTGGCACGCGTTGTGGGGATCGGATCGCCCGGAGCGATCACCCGCGCCGCCAACCGCTTCTGTGGAAAATCTTTTGGGTTTAGAGTCGCGATGAATGCGGCGCGCCCTTCCTCGGCACAAGTGCAGATGGGATCATCGCCCGGATCAGGCGAGATTTCGCCGGTCGAACGCACGTCCAAAACTTCGGCTTCCTCTCTCAGCAAGTTGATGATGCTGCCGATCAGAGGCCGCCGGACACCAAGTCTCCTGAGCACTTCTTTGTATTCGGCCAAAATGTCCTCGCTTACTAGCCACGTGAATGTCACGTTTTCCAGCCAGTCGCGGAGGAATCTCGCACTCGGATTCTGGACCGGTCGGCTTGGTTTAAACCCCGCGATTCCGGCGACGAGCACTGAAGTGTCGATTACCCCTCTAGGACGATCTTTGGGAGCGGCCAACCGTTATCTCCGGCAATCGTTTCTTTTCCACGCGATACGACCGAATCGCCTCCGCAATGTGAGATTCGGTCACACCCGCAAGATCACGCGCAGCGGCCTCCAGCTTATGCGTGAACTCACGCTTCCAGCCCGGTCTTTTCCGACCGCGTGGTAAGTCTTGGTACTCCGCGGCACGAGGAAGCCGCTCTTTGAGTTCGTTTGCCAGATTTGCCAGAGGGATGCGAACTTCCACCGGTTCCCGGCCTGCCGTTGGACGCGAACGAAGCCACATGTACCGGGGCGTCGTCCGTTCGCCCTCTTCGATGCTATTCGAAAGAGCCTCTGTAAAACGCGCTAGCAGTTCAGTGGACGTGCCGAGAGATTCTTTCAAATAGAAGGCCACCTTTGCTGTAAGCAGGAGTCGCCCATCAAACCAATATATGCCGTCCTGACGGCGGGGCCGTAGAACCTTGAATTGCACAAGATTCTGGAGATCCTTAGGATCGACACCTAGGACTGCGCTGGCTTGCTTCAGTTTCAACTCAACTGTTGACCGCATAATTACTATCTAAAGTTTAGACGCTATAATGCCGGTCGTCAACTGAACTACCGAGCGACAGGAGCGTCTTCCGGCGCTTTTCTGCTCCAGTTCGCGTTGCAAGAAACTCTCAATAGCGTCTGGAAGCACAGCTGAGAACCTCTTATGTCCGCGCCGTCATGCGAGAGCAAGTAGCGCCGCGCGGTGCTCCGGGTTCATCTCTACTGTCGTCCTCATACCAAAAAAACAAAAAGTAAGTGCTCGCGGGGTGGAACGGCGGGAATAGCTACTGAGGTTTCTATGCGCTTCAGGCCAAACTCACTTTGAGCGCAGCCGCATAATCCACCGTCGGTTGATACTGCCTCGGCAGTTCGACCCGCAGACCATCCGCATTCTGCTTCCAGTTCAATTTTTCGCCCGTTCCCAAAAGTTCGACCAGCGCCACTTTGCCGGGTTGCGTCTCCGCGGAAGATCCCAAAGCCTGCACCACCATTGGCTCCGCCGGCCAGCCTAGCGCCACCACGTAGATGACAGTGTTGGCCTTGTTGCGCGTGAACCGGATGTCTTTCGCCCCCAAGCTACTGATGCTCTGTCCCTGGAAGGATCCGCTTTTGACGCGGTTCGGGCCTTCGCCATAGATCCTCCATGGCCGAGTCTCATAGATAGCCTCGCCGTTGACCCGCATCCAGGAAGTAATGCCGTCGAGTACGGCGATTTCTTTGCTGTCAATGGTACCGTCGGGCCTGCCGGGAATATTTAGAATGAAGGTTCCATTCTTGCTGACTGTGTCGATGAGCCAGTGGATGACATCGCGCGGATGTAGATACCCGCCATATTCACCGGGCTTGTTGTATAGAGAGCGAGCATAATGCCAGCCCCCGATGCAGGTTTCGGATTGCCACGGATACTTCATGATCTCGCTCGTTAAACCGCGCTCGTAGTCGGCGACCACAGCCTTCGCGAGGCGATCGGGGACATCCTTCACGTTCAGGACGGCTTCGAGTCCGCCTTGAGTTTTGATGCTGTGGTTATAGAAGTATCCGCCAATGTTCATGCCGGCCCAGCCGAGCGGCAACAGTGAATCGTCGAAGTAGAGCAGGTCGGGATTGTGCTGATCGATCAGGTCGCGCGTTCTGTCATAGAAATTCTTGACGTAAGAAATGTCGGGCAGTGCATCGAATGGATGCTTCACGGAATAGATGCGATGTGGATCGAGGTCCTGCCACCACTGATCTTTGCCCTCCACAAGGCCGAGGTCACCGTCGTACGAGACGCCAGCCAGCGGACCGGATTTGTCCGCGGCATGGCACGGCTGGAACCACCACCAGTTGCGCGCCTGATGCACCGTGACCCCAAAGCGCAGGCCCTGTTTTCGCGCCGCGGCGGCCCATGTGCCAATTACATCGCGATGCGGACCAATTGCGGCGGCGTTCCACGGTTGATGCTTTGAGTCCCAGGCATCGAAGCCGTCGTGATGATTGGCCAGCGCAACAAAGATTCTCGCGCCGGCATTTTTGTAGCGCGTAATCAGTTCGTCGGGCTCCCAGTTCAGCAGTGTCCACTGCGCACAGAGATCCTTATAACCGAAGCGCGAAGGGTGACCGTAATGTTCGAGATGATACTTGTACTGACGCGAGCCTTCAACATACATATTGCGCGCGTACCAGTCGCCCGCTTCCGGTACACATTGCGGGCTCCAATGAGCCCAGATGCCGAATTTAGCGTCGCGATACCATTCTGGGGCCTCATACTCCAGCAATGAGTCCCATGTGGGCTTGTACGGTCCTTCGCCGGCGAGATTCGGAATCGGTGATTCCACGGGCACGTTGTCCCACCATCCGCTCGGAAGCGGCAGTTTCGGCGGATCGCCTCCATTGTGTTTCCAGCTAGCGTTGTCTAGTTTCTGTTCAACGATTCTGCCTTCGCTCGGGTGATAGAAAATCCTTCTCTCGGGCGGCAAAGCGCAGAAGTGGCCGTAGTCTTGGGTGTATTCGTTGAACCCCGCCGGCAACGGCGCCTGTTCATCTTCTGCCTTTCGGCCAAAGGCTTCCGATGCGGTCGAGATTGCGAGAAACTTGCAGAAATCACGTCGCTGCATAGTCAACTTATGGATCCAGTTATGGGTTTTAGCACAGTTGAGCGGCACTCGCCACATCGGAGCTGAACGTCGAGTCCTCGCATCGTCTAGGAGGGCTCAGCAAGATCACAGGTCCGCGCCCAAAGCGATAGGGAGCCATCTACGGTGCCGGCAGACCGGTTACCAGAAGTAGATCTTGACTATACTCGGCGGCCCCGGCGTATCCTCAACAATCTTAGTGCGCAGCAGCACCTGCAGGTTCTTCTTCGGCCAGTCTGGCGGCGCAATTCCGGCCAACGCCGACATGAGCGGTGCGGAGGTAAGGAACTCGCCCGCTGCTCGCGTGCCGTACTGGGTAATGCCGGCAGCAGCGATCAGCAACTCACCTGTTTTGGAATCGAACACGCGGGACACAATCGCGTAGTCCTCCGTAGTGCGCCCGTCCGGCTGTAAATTCGCTGGAGTGTATAAGCGATTATCAAACCTGTCTCGAATTTTTGGGTGCTGGTCAAAGACGAACCGCAGTTCGTTTGTCATCTGCAGCGTCCATTCATTGTTAAAGGCACCGATCAGGATGGAGGGCTGGTATCTCAGATCTCCGAACGTGAGATCCTCGCCATATCGCATCTGGTAGAGCTTTCCCTTTCTAGAGAAGAGCGAACCAAGGACCACACTGGCGTAGGCGTCGCCGATGCAAGTGTACTGGCCGCGGATCGGAATGAAACTCTCCGCGCCGGGAGGAATCGGAGGATGAAAAACGGTCGTGGTGGCATTGTAGACCAGAATGGGTTTCGGGCTGGCCATTGCCGGGGCCCAGAACCGATCCAACACAGAGGCCGAGGGCGCGTGCAACACAGGCACCAGAACGGCGGTGCCCGCAAGCGCGGTAAGCGCCAGCACTAACCAGCGCCATCGCTGGATGGATTTGGACGGCTGGACTGCCGGAACAGGGATTTGGCTGGGCTTCCACTGAAACACTGCCCGGTAGGAACCAGGTGGGATATCGATCCGGAGGATGCTCTCGGCGCTCTTTTGATAATACTGGGCCAGGCGCTTTCGTACTTCGGCCGCCCGCACGCGAACAACCGGGTCGTCACTTGGTTCGTAATCGGGGTTGCGGCCGAAAACCTGAGTCCCGATCACACGTTCCCGAAGCAAATCGCTCTCTCCGGCAAGCGTCCGTTCAACTACATAGCTTAGAAATACTTGGCATTGGCGGCTGCTCCGGAAGGGCGCGCTCTGAAGGATGTCGCCGAGAGCCTCCCGGATCCGCAGCGCCTCGGCGTGCGGTGTAACTCCAGAACTCGCCTCCGCTACTGCCCCTAACCTGCTCTCCACCTGCTCCCCACAGGTACTCTACTCTTTCGTCAGAGGCTTTGCAACTCCGACAGGAGCACTCCCGGGTGGAGTACCGCACAGTAAAGAACCTTGTGAAACTCATTCAAAAGAAATAGACTTCCGCCAAATGGGCAGGGACGGTGTGCATCCCGCCCAACGTCACCTCATGAAAGGGTCTTCCATGTTGAGAATGTACTCGCTGCAAAGGGGCTCGGTCTTGATTACCTTGGCAGCCGCGCTTGCGTTCCTGACTCCGGCAGCGCGCTCCCAGACGGAGGCTTTCAGCGCTTCGTTAGCCGGCGTGGTCCACGATGCTTCGGAGGCAGCGATCCCGGGAGCCAACGTGACACTGTCGAGCCCGGATAAGGGCATCTCGCGCAACTTTAAGACGGATTCGGAGGGACGCTATTCGTTCACGGTGTTGCCGCCCGGCACGTACTCGCTGGTGATCGAAGCTACGGGATTCTCCACTTACAAGGAGCAAGGCATTCAGCTGCAGGCCGGGCAGGCCGCCGGCGAATCCATCACATTGAAGCTGGGGCAGGTGCAAACGGAACTGACGGTGTCTGCAAGTCAGGCACCGCTATTAGCAACCGAAAACTCGAATGTCTCCTCAGATCTGAACGAGCAGCAGGTCCAGCAACTGCCGGTCAATCTTCGCAATGTCTTCGGTCTGGTGTTGCTGAACTCTTCGGTAAACAATTCCACCCAAGTCCAACTGCTCAATGGCGGCGGCCAATCGGGGACGGCGGACCAGGATATCTCGTTTCTGAACTTCGGCGGCGGCTATTTTGGAACCACGGCCTATTTGCTCGACGGGCATTGGGATACGGCGGCCGATTGGGGAGGCGTTATCTACGTGCCGTCCATGGATTCGGTCCAGGAAGCCAAAATCCAGACGAATGGGTTTACCGCGCAATACGGCTGGAGCACCGGGAATGTGTATAACGTGGTAACCCGGTCTGGAAGCAGCAGTTTCCACGGCGACGCGTTCGAATTCCTGCGCAATGACAAACTGGATGCCAACTTTTTCTTCGATAACGCCAACGGCATTCCGAAAACGCCTTTCCACCGGAACCAGTTCGGAATCGTTGGCGGCGGACCCGTATACATTCCCAAGCTCTACGAGCAGCGGAACAAGACTTTTTTCTTCGCTGTCTATGAAGGTTTGCGGCAGTCGTCGCCCGTTTCCTATACGGCAACAGTACCGACCACCGCCGAGCGAAACGGCGACTTCTCTGCGATCCCGCAAGCGCTCTACGATCCATTCTCGACCCGCCAAACCGCGAACGGATTCACGCGGACTCCGTTTCAAAACAACCAGATTCCGGTGACCGAGATGAGCACCGTGGGGAAAGCCCTGATTAGCTATTATCCGATGCCCACTACCGGCGGCTTGGTCAACAATTTTGTGACGACAGCGGCGGCTCCGACCGCCTCGGACGAATGGAGCATTCGCCTTGATCATAACTTCACCGATAATGTGCAGGCCTTTGCGCGCTGGTCGGACAAGCACGAGTACAAAGTGGGGAATCCTGCCTTCTACGGCGCAAGTGATCCGGGAGGTCCGTTCCTCCAGCAGCCGAACAATCGCATCGACGGGGCTAGTGCTTTGACTTGGGTGATCAATCCAACCACCGTCCTTAGCCTCAATTTCGGTCTCAACCACTGGCTGGAAGGCAACGTGGTGCAGGGATACCAGTTTGATATGACAAAGCTCGGTCTGCCCGGGTTTATCAATCAAACTTCGGATCAGTTCCCTGTCGTGAACGTAGGTGGCTATGCGCCTTTGGGTCCGCAGAACGGATCGGGTGAAGGTGGATTTCCGCGGAACACGTATACCACCTCAGCCAGTTTGAGCAAAGTGATCGGCGCGCACTCCCTTTCGGCGGGTGGCATGTGGGTGGTACTTCAGTCCGGCGGCGGGCGCATTTTTCCGACTACATTTAACTTCAGCTCCAGCGCTACGGCCGGGCCGAATCCCGAGACGGCTTCTCCCAGCACGAGCGGGGATGCTTTTGCTGCATTGCTGCTCGGAGTTGGCAGCGGCGGGTCAACCGGAGTTTCGGTGCTTCCATACAATTCGAAGCACTATTACGGCACATTCTTCGAGGATGACTGGAAGATCACTCGCAAGCTCACACTGAATTTGGGCCTTCGTTGGGAATATCAGACGGCGCCCGTGGACCGGTTCAATGAGCAGTCCTTTTTTGATTTCAACGCTGTCAATCCAATCAGCGCGGCAGTCGGTTCCACGGTCAGGGGCGCGGTCGTGTTCAATGGGGTTAACGGTGTCCGCCGCGGCTTGTACACGCCGCCGACGACAGATTTCTCCCCGCGACTCGGGCTGGCGTATCAAGCGGCAAATAAGTTAGTGATAAGGGCGGGGTTCGGCACGTTTTACGTCCCGTCTTATTATGGTGGCGGGTCGACACAGGGATACGGGCAATCCACGCCGTGGGTTGCCGTCCAGTCGAATGGGTTTACACCGCAAAACACGCTGGATAATGCCTTCCCAACCGGGCTGCTGCCGCAAACCGGCAATAGCTTGGGCGCGCTCACGAATGTAGGATTCAGTACCGGTGGAACTGAAGCGCGCCGTCCTGACCCGTACATGGTCCAGTACATGGCCGGAGTGCAATATGCTCTCAGGGGCAACGACATGGTTGATATCAGCTATGTGGGAACTCACGGGATTCACATCCAGCAGGGCAATATCGACTTCGATCAGTTACCGACAGCGGATCTCGCCCTCGGAAACCAGTTATTGCAGCAGGTCCCCAATCCGTTCTACGGCAAAATCGCCAACAGTGGTTGCGGGCTCTCGAGCCCGACCATCTCCTACGGCCAACTGCTGCGGCCGTATCCCGAATTCTGCGATGTGAATATCGGGCAGGTTAATAATAGCTGGTCCCGCTATAACGCTCTGGAAGTGAACTACACGCATCGCTGGAGCGCGGGTCTGCAGGTGCTGGCCTCTTACACATTCTCGAAGTTCACCGATGACACCAGTGGAACGAACGGCTGGGCCCAAACCAACTCAGTTCCCATTCGGAACTATTACAACCTGGCGGAGGAGAAATCGGTGGATGCGGCCGACATTACGCACAGCATGGTTGTCAGCTACATCTATGAACTCCCCGTAGGAAAGGGTAAGAAGGTGGGCTCAAATTTCAACGCCATTGAGAATGCCTTCTTCGGGGGCTGGCAGCTTAGCGGAGTTTCCACCTTTAAATCAGGGTTCCCGATCGGCGTCGTAGGCGGGGTGAACAATACCAGTTCGTTCGGAGGGAATCAGCGGCCGAACCTGGTCGGCAACCCCAGCCTGAGTAACAAGAGCCTTCAGGAGTGGTTCAACACCTCCGCATTCCAGCAACCGGCTCCATTCACGTTCGGCGATGCGCCTCGATACCTGTCCGCCGTGCGCGCTCCCGGACTGCAGCAGTTCGACATCGGAATTCAGAAATGGTTCTACTGGCGCGAAATCCTGAAGCTGCAGTTCCGGGCCGAAATGTTCAACGCGTTCAATCGCGCTAACTTCTACGCCCCCGACGCTAATTTCAATGATTCGTCTTTTGGGCGAATCTCGGCCACACTGCCGCCGCGCGATGTGCAATTTGGGTTGAAATTGTACTGGTAGTGCGCGTTCTTCTCTTTACGCTGGCAGCTTGCGTGCTCGCGCTGGCACAACAGGATCTGCCCGAATACTGGAGCAATCTCGGCTTGAAGCAATTCGAATCGCATGACTATGCTCAGGCCGAAAAGGCGCTCCGGCGGTCGCTCGGAATGAATAAGTCGTTGTTCGTGCCGAACCTGTTTCTCGGTCTCGATCTGCTCGAATTAAAGCGCCCGCACGAGGCGGTCGGGTATCTGCTCGCCGCGCAAAAACTAAATGCGCGGGACGCGCAGGCGCCGCTTGCTCTGGGACGAACTTTCCATATCCTTTCGGACCCGGCCCGGTCGCGCGAGTGGTACCAGCGCGCGGCTGATCTGGCTCCCCGCAACGGCGATGCCTGGTTCGGGTTAGGTATCGCGTATCTGGATTTAGCGGAATCCGCAAGTGCGAGACTGCTGGCCGAGTTCCCCAAGTCGCCGTATGTGGCCGAGTTGAAGGCCGAAGCGCGAGATTCCGGTGGGCCGGACAATGTTGTCGTTTGCGAGCATCCGGAGCCTCCGGAGGAGCACCGGAACGACGCAGAGGGCTGGTATCGAAGCGTGAAAACCTATCAGGAGCTTGGTATGGGCGCGCTTGCGTGCGCGAGTGAGGTGGCACCCGAGTCTCCAAGAATGCATGCCCTGCTCGGAGATGCTTACCAACAGCGCAGGATGTTTCGCGAAGCCGAGGACGAGTACTCCAAAATTCTGGCACTCGAACCGGATAACGTTGCCGGCTTGGCCGGACTGGCCGGCGCCTACTTACATGATGGACACTTCGACGAGGCTCGCGCTGCCGCACAGAAGGCTCTTACTCGTGACCCCGCGGACGGCGAAATAAATCTTCTGATGGGCGACATTCTGGTGGCGCAAAAAGAGTACGCGCAAGCAGAGCCGTATTTGGAACACAGCCTGCACGCACGCCAGGATCTTCTGCCGCGCGCTCATGCGCTCCTCGGCCGTGTATATGCCAGGACCGGCCGCACCAAAGAAGCCATCAACGAACTTAACCAAGGCCTTGCGAGTGACGATGATGGTTCGGTTTACTATCAGCTTGCCCGGCTTTATCAGAGCTCTGGCGACGAGAAAGCCGCGGCTGCGGCGTTTGAAAAATCCGAGCAGATCCGCGCCAGACGTGACACTCACGTCGCGTTAAATCCCTGATCCTGACAACATCCCTAACAAATGAAATTCAAATTAGTGCTGCCATTGTTATTTCTCTCCCTTGTGCCGTCGCTGCCGGCCATCACGATCGAGCACGATGCGACTGGCGTCATCATGCGCAATGCGGGAGAAACGGTCCGCGTCGCTGTCTGCGGGCCATCCATGCTGCACGTAGTTGCCGGGCCGGGTGATCCTGGGGACGCGTCTCCCAAGCAGCCGTGGCTTGTGGAGCGCTGTAGGCCTGCTTCATTCGACTTCGCGCAGGATGACAAGAACGCCACGCTTTCGACTTCGGCCCTTCGAGTCTTGTTCAACCTCAAAGACGGCCGCCTGACCTTCGAGGATGCCACGGGCAATACACTCCAGAGCGAATCCGACCGCGAGCCGCGCCGTTACGACAGCATTGAGGTCAACGGAGAAAAGCTATACCGCGTTACCGAGAGATTCTTTCTGGGCGCGAATCAGGGGCTGTACGGACTTGGCCAGCACCAGAACGGCGTGTTCAATTACCGCGGAACGGTTGTGGAACTGGGGCAAGCCAACACCGATATTGCATTGCCGCTTCTGCTTTCCTCGAACGGATCGGCCATTCTCTGGAATACAGCCTCGCGTTCCTGGTTCGATGACCGTTTTCCCCCGGAGCTCAAACTGACCGCCGACGCCGCAGATGCCATCGATTATTACTTCCTGTATGGCCCCGAGCTGGATTCGATCATTCATCAGTACCGCGATCTGACCGGCCATGCGCCTCTCTTCGGGAAATGGGCGTATGGGTTCTTCCAATCGAAGGACCGCTACAAATCCGCTCAAGAGTTGCTCGATGTGGCGGCCAAATATCGGGCTGAGCACGTGCCTCTCGACACTGTAGTTCAGGATTGGTTCTGGTGGAAATGCCAAGGCGATCCGGAGTACACCGAGGCATACCTGAAGCCGCATCCGGATGTTCCGGGCGCCTTGCGCGAACTGCATGATGAGCACGTACACTCGATCATTTCCGTTTGGGCGGCGATGGACCCGAAATCGACCAACTACAAGGAATTCGAGCGTCGCGGGTTCATCATTCCCGGCACTTTCGATTACGATGCCAGCAATCCCGCCGCGCGCGATGCGTACTGGAACATGCTGATGAGGCCGATTCTGCAGCAGGGTTGGGATGGCTTCTGGCTGGATAGCTCCGAGCCGGAGATTCTCAACGGCCGAAGCGATGCTGTGCTGTTTGATAAGAAAATCTTCCTCGGCAATGGCGCGCGCTACACGAATGTGTTTCCGCTGCTGCACACAGGTGGCGTGTACGAGCACTGGCGTGCGAGCGGGAACGAAAAGCGCGTTTTTATCCTGACGCGCTCGGCTTTCCTCGGCGAGCAACGAAATGCGACTACGGTGTGGTCGGGCGATATATATAGCACGTTTCAGGCGCTCTCGCGTCAGATTCCGGCAGGTCTGAATTTCGCGCTCTCGGGTATGCCTTACTGGACGACCGACATCGGAGGCTACGGCTGGCCGTCATTTCGCGATACTGGCGACCCAACCTATCAGGAGCTATTCGCGCGCTGGTACGAATATGGCGTCTTCTGTCCCATCTTCCGCACCCACGGTCATCGCTCCAACGACGCCAACGAGCTCTTTTCTTATGAACCGGTAAGCCCGATTCTGATTCGCTACGATAAGCTGCGCTACCGCTTGCTGCCTTACATCTACTCGCTGGCCTGGCGCGTCACGAATGAGGACTACACAATTCAACGTCCACTGGTGATGGATTGGCGCAACGATGCGAAAGTAGCTTCGATTGGCGATCAGTTCATGTTCGGGCCCGCGATCCTGGTGAATCCGGTGAGCGAAGAAGGCGCGACGAGCCGCCCGGTTTACCTTCCGGAAGCGAGCGCTTGGTACGACTTCTGGTCAGGCGAGAAGCTCGACGGCTCGCGGCGCATCACGGCCGAGGCGCCGCTGGACCGAATTCCACTCTACATCCGCGGCGGCTCCATCCTGCCGCTGGGACCGGAGGTCGAGTATGCCGAGCAGCGCACAAACGAGCCGCTTGAGTTGCGCGTGTACCGAGGCGCGGACGGTAATTTCACGCTTTACGATGACACGGGCGATACCTATGCGTATGAGAAAGGCGAGCACGCGCTCATTCCGCTGCATTGGGACGATAAATCCGCAGCGATGACGATTGGCGCGCGCGAGGGTGAATATCCGGGTATGCCGCGAGAGCAGGAGTTCCGGATTGCGCTGGTGGACGGATCGAAGGTAGGTTTAACAAAGCAAGTGCGGTATGCCGGGCAAGAGATAACGGTGGGGTTCAAGTGATTGGTTCACGTCCTCCGTGTTACGCGGGCATGTTACGCGGACCAAACTTTCTGCTACTTCAATCAAGTACAGAAATGATACATGCCATCCTGGCGCCGGGAAATCGGACAATCAGCTTCTCGTCCCTGCCCAGCAGCTCAATCCCGAGATTGTCGGGATAGACAATACGGGCGTTTGGGCCGTGAACAGGTAACTCGACAGCATCCTCACCGTCGAGGCGCCACACGGCTATGACGCTCCATCCGGGCGCACGCATTCCGAGCGCGATGGGATGCCTGCGATTCGTAAGGTCCGGCATACCGAGAGGATAGAAAGGCACAGATTGGGGGATGTGCGTTCGAATTACATCCTTGTATATCCGGATTCCGTTTGTTACTTGAGCAGCTGCATCACCTGCAATTACATCGAGTCTCCCGCTCTGGTGAATGCGGCACAGCATGGCCGTGACCATGTTAAAGCTGGCCTGATCGGCGCCGGCAGTTGCCAGAGGATACGACCAGCAAGCAAGCTGCTCGGGCAACACTGCGGCACTCGCACCGGTCATAATGGCGGGCAGCCGGAGATAGTCTTCCTGGTCGGTAGCTGATTGAAGCTGCAGGCGGGAGAGCATCGCATAGTCCATCCGCCCTCCACCGCTGCCGCAGTTCTCAATCACAAGAGCGGGATAGCGCTTGAGTATCCGCTCCAGCCAAGCCAAATGTGCCCGATTGTGCTCGAGGAGGCCCTGTCCAGGGCTGTCTGCGTTCCGATCGGTACCTTGGAGCGAATCGACGTTGTAATCCATCTTGAGATATCCAACGCCATAATCGCGAACGAGGCGATCAATCACCCGATCAAGGTAAGCGGTGACGGCCGGATTGCGGAAATCCAGTAAGTAGCGTGCGTTCTTCAGAACTCGCTTTCCGTGCCGCATCAGGAACCAGCTATCCGGCTGTCGTGCGAGTTGCGAATGCAGGCCGGCGACTTCAGGCTCGATCCAGAGGCCCGGAATCATGCCCAACTTCCGGATCCGATCGAGGACGGCAGGAAGACCATGCGGCCATCTCTCGGGAGAAGGCTCCCAGGCTCCGATCGTCTGGCTCCAGTCCTCGTGCAGGGCTGCGTACCAACCCGCATCAATGACGTAATATTCACAACCGGCTTTGGCGGCTGCTTCGATCAACGGAAGTTCCTTGGCTTCTGTGGGATCGCCCCACAAGCAATTCATGTAGTCGTTGAAGATGACCGGACATCGTGTGTTTTCGGGGCGGGGTAGTAGACATGCTGCGCGCCGGTAAGCCGTTAGGGCGGCAACGGCTTCAGAAAAGCCTCCGCGAACGCAGCCGACTGCCACTGGAACGGACTCGTAGCTTTCTCCGGGTTGCAGATTCTTCCATGCTGCCGAGTGCAGATCATCCGGCCCTCCTATCCACGCATAGACATCCGTAGCGTTGTTGCCTCGGTACCCGGCGTTCGAAATCTCCCAATACCAGGAACCGTTGTGTTCAATCTGCCAAAACCAGGTGATGCCAACCCGTGTGTTCTCGACCACGGCCATCGGAAGGTACCTTTCCGTAGACCAGCTCCCGATGCTTTCGGCCCGTGCCTCCGACCAACTGGTACGCTCGTTCTCAACGAATCCGAGTTCCGAGGGCCGAAGAGCATGCCACAGCCCCTCCGACATCCAGCTGTTTAAGGCCAAATGAATGATCAGCTCGTTGTCGTAGTTTTGGGCATCCGCGAGAGCATGCAGCATTGCCGAACTAAGGAACTCGATGCCTACGCTCGCGGGGCCATTATTCTTGACTCTTGTCCATCTCCGAACTACCGGCGCGCCGTAGAAGGCTTGATAAAAGGACTCGACGCGTATCTTCGTTACCGGATCGGAATGACTGAGGACCAAGCGTGGTCCGTGGATGGTTGACTGCTCGCGTCGGTCGACGAAAACGAGGCGCGCGCCGGGTTGGCCCACGCCCTGCTTCATGCCCTGATCCGGCGAGTTTTCGCCGGTCAGCTGAATCGCTGTTTCCACTCCGGAAGACATCGCCGGTCCGAGGGTCTTGGTCGAGAAGCCGGCGGGCAGAAGACAGCTCTGGCGCAATCTTTCGCCCGAGAACTCATACGCGAACATCACATCCCGCGTTATCCACTCGAATGGCGCCTTCGCGGCGTCTTCTGCGTTGCTAACACCCGCGTTCCCAGGCAACCCAGATGCGGCACCAGCAATACCGGCCGAGCACAGGAAAGTTCTGCGAGTCATGTCTACGTCGATGTTCTTCGATACCGAGATGGGTCGTCCCAACCTCAATGCCAAACCTGACCGGACGTCTCGATGAATTTGCGGATGCGGCGTGACCGGCCGAGTTGTTGGGCTACTTCCGCGCAGCGGCAACTACGTCCTGACCAAAAAGCCTCGGAGCAAAATCCTTGAGATCGCGGCGCCATGTCTGCCATTCGTGCGCTGTCCCGGGCGATTCATAGAAGACGTGCTGAATGTTCGCTTCTTGCAGTGACGTGTGCAGGCGCTGCAGCCCTTCACGCATTCTGGTAGGCTCTTCTGTGCCGACCCCGATCCAGAGCAAGTGTACTTTCCTTGCAAATGCAGCCGGATCGGCAAACACCCCGTTATAGGCAGTCTTCGGGTCGAACTTCTGATTGCCAAGCACCATCGCCCCGGCCGCGCCACTGAATCCGCCAATGTAAGAAAACAGATCGAGGTGTTGTAGCGTTACCTGAAAAGTTTGCATTCCTCCCATTGAAAGACCCGCCATAGCACGGTGGTCCCGATCTGGCATGGTTCTGAAATTCGCATCGATAAATGGGATGAGGGCCTGTGTCATGTCATCTTCGAAGGCCGCTGTCATGTCCTGCATTGCTTTGATCATCTCGGGTGAGCCAAAAGGCTTTCCCGTTAAATCGGGAGGAGCTTGGCCGGCGCGCCTCGCATAACCGTAGGCCATTACCAGGATCATTGGCTTAGATGTTCCGCCCGCGATCAGATTGTCGAGTATGAAATTTGCGTGGCCTTGCCTAGTCCAGCCAGTCTCGTCCTCACCAGCGCCATGCTGAAGGTACAGCACGGGATAACGAATGCTGGTCTGCGTGTCGTATTTCGGCGGCGTATAGACCAGCGCATGCCGCCAGGTTCCCGTCACCTTCGAGTGGTACCAGATCTCACGAACCTGGCCGTGCGGTACGTCTTGAGCCGAATAATAGGTTGAGCCAGGCTCAGGGACCTCAACTGCACTCGCGTACTTACCGCCACCAAAAAAGGCATCGCTATTCGGGTCGCTAGTCTCGGCGCCATCGATATTGAACGTGTAATAGTGCAAGCCGGGAGCAAGAGGCGGCGTGGTTACGGTCCAGACTCCATCCGGCTGCTTTGCTAAATCCAGTTTGGGCCCGCTCCAGAAATTTGCCTTGACCTTGATGGCGTCGGGAGCCTTAACGCGCAACTCGACCCTGCCTGCGTTATCAACGCGGGGATATTCCGCTCCCCAAACATTGGTTGTGGCGGGCTGGAAATCACCCGAGGTTTGCGCATTACAAAGACTCGCGAAAAGAAATATCAGTATTCCAGCCGGCTTCATCATCAGTATTCTCGTAAGATCATATGCGATCTCAATTCCCGTGGGCCATCATGTGGCCTATTTTTGTGCTGGCTACGTTTGCTTCGGCCCAGGAAGTAAACCCTTGCTCCGGCTTGATGGCCTTTAAGCGCCCTGGCGTCGAAATCACGAAAGCGGCGGCGATTGCTGCTGGAAGCACCGAGCCGAATCCGTGGGGCCAAGGGCACAGCGCGCCACTTCCCGCATACTGCCGGGTCGAAGGCGTGATCAACCGTAGGACCGGCGTCGGCGGCGAGGAGTTCGGGATCCA
This sequence comes from uncultured Acidobacteriaceae bacterium, assembly GCA_963842195.1. Taxonomy (GTDB): domain Bacteria; phylum Acidobacteriota; class Terriglobia; order Bryobacterales; family Bryobacteraceae; genus Bog-105. Next base: position 133,965 of record CAWJFN010000005.1, on the reverse strand, counting down.
TTTTGCGTTGGCCATGCCAGATAAATGGACCGGCGACTTCCTGATGCAAGGCGGCGGTGGTGGAAATGGAATCGTGCAGCCGCCGCTTGGTTCCACTGCCGCGGGAGATACACCGGCTCTCATGCGCGGATTCGCGGTGGTCAGCACGGATACGGGTCACAAGAGCCATGGCGGAGCCTTCGATTTCGGTTTTATGAAAGACCAGCAGGCCTATTTGGATTTCGCATATCTGGCCAATGCCGAGGTGGCGGCGCTGGCCAAACAACTTATGGCTGATCATTACGGCAAGCCTGCCGCTTATTCTTACTTCGCCGGATGTTCCACCGGCGGCCGTGAAGGCATGATCTTGTCGCAACGCTATCCGACGCTGTTTAACGGCATCATCTCGGGCGATCCCGCCATGCGCACCAGCGTTTCGAACCTCGCGATTGGCAAGTGGATTCCCGTCGCGTTCAACCAGATTGCGCCGCAAGATGTGAGCGGAAAACCGATTGTTGCGCAAGCTATCACAGATAGCGACCGAAAGCTGATCGAGAACGCTCTTTTGAAGCAATGCGACGGCAAAGACGGGCTGGCGGACGGCATAATCTCGGATCCCCTGGGATGCGATTTCGATCCGGCGATGCTGGCGTGCAAGGACGGTAAGAGTGAATCCTGTCTGGGTTCGGACAAGGTTGCTGCGATCAAGAGAGCTATGGGCGGGCCGAAGACCTCCGAAGGAATCCAGGTCTATCCAGGATTCTTGTACGACACAGGCATCACTGCGAGTTCTCCGATCCGCGGGATCCTCTCGCCCGGGCCAGGCATTTTCGGACCGGCACCGACGGCTATGTCAGTCGATGTAGAAAAAGAAGCGCTGGCCGACACCCAGCCGCTAGTCGATTCGATGTCTACGAACCTGACGACGTTCTCCGGACACGGCGGAAAGCTGATCTTTTATCACGGCGATAGTGATCCGTGGTTCTCGCCGCTGGATACGTTTGACTACTTCAAAGATATGGCTGCTGTGAATGGCGGGCTCGAGGCGGCTGCTAAGTGGAGCCAGTTTTATTTTGTGCCCGGCATGGGGCATTGCGGCGGCGGCCCGGCACTCGATCAGTTCGATTTACTGAGTGCAATGGTTAATTGGGTGGAGAAGGATGTTGCGCCCCAGTCTGTAACAGCGACCGGTAAGGCGTTCCCAGGTCGCAGCCGCCCATTGTGCGCTTACCCCAAGCACGCTCACTATAAAGGGCAGGGCAACACAGAGGACGCGAACAGCTTCGAATGCCGCTGATGCTCAGAACCGCCTGACGAGTACTCGCATGGTGAGTATTTTGTAAACCGCATTTGACAGGTCAGGATAAGAGATGAAAGCCTCGCGCTTGAGGCTTCCGTGGGCACGGCTTCGATAATATAGGGCCGTGATTCGCCGCTTACTTGCTTGTCTCGCCGGATTGTTTTTCGTACTGGCGCCGATTCCGGCGGATGAGCCGCATCCGACTTTGGCGCTTGGCTCACCCGCTCCCGATTTCGACTTGCCCGGGATCGACGGCAAAACGCACAAGCTGAATGACTACGCGTCGAGTAAGGTTCTGGCGATTGTTTTCACCTGTAATCACTGTCCGACAGCGCAGCTTTACGAAACCCGCCTTAAGAAGCTTGCCGACGACTACCGCGGCAAAGGCGTTGAGCTGGTAGCGATTCAGCCGAACAACCCGACTGCCGTGCGCCTGGACGAGCTCGGGTACACCGATGTCAGCGACAGCCTGGATGAGATGAAGATCCGGGCTGCTTACCGGCATTTCGATTTCCCGTATCTCTACGACGGGGACACGCAGGCTGTGGCACGCGCCTATGGACCGAAAGCGACGCCGCACGTGTTCATCTTCGATCAGGAGCGTAAGCTGCGCTACGAGGGACGCGTCGATAACAGCCAGCGCGAATCGCTGGTGAAGACGCAGGATGCGCGGAATGCCATAGACGCCCTGCTGGCAGGCAAACCTGTACCGGTTGCTCACACCGGCGTGTTTGGCTGCTCGACGAAGTGGATATCTAAGCAGGCCGGACGGGTCGAAGAGATGAAGAAAATCGAAGCCGAGCCTGTCACGCTGAACATGGCGACCGAGGAGGATTTGCGGAAGTTGCGCGCAAACGGGACCGGCAAGATTCTCCTGGTGAATTTTTGGGCCACGTGGTGCGGGCCGTGCCGGCACGAATTCGGCGATATCGAGACTACGTACCGGATGTACCGGCTGCGCGATTTCGATCTCGTAATGGTCGCCAGCAACTTGCCGGATGAGAAAGCGGGCGTGATGAAAGTGCTCCAACAAGAGCACGCCTCCAGCCGGAATCTCATGTTCGGCTCGACGGACACTTATGCGCTGCAAGCAGCATTCAATCCGAAGTGGGAGGCAGGTGTTCCCTACACGGCACTACTGGCGCCGGACGGAAAGATCCTCTACGAAGAGCAGGGCGAGGTGGATATTTTGAAGCTGCGCCGAATCATTTTGGCGAACTTACCCGATAACGACTATATCGGACATCGGGCTTACTGGGCCGCGAGCAAACCTTAAGCTAAATGAGACGCCGCGATTTTACACATCTAACCGCGCTCGCTGCTCTGAGCTGCGGGGCTCCGGAACTTCTTGCCGAGGAGTTCGACTATCCGTGGAAGTTAGGCATCATCACCGATGAGGTTAGTCCGGATCTGGCGAAAGTACTTCAGGACTTCTATCCGAAGTACGGGCTTCGTTGGGCTGAGATTCGGAACGTACAGTTAGACGGAAAAAGTAAGTACGTCTATAAGTCAGCAACTCCCGCGCAACTGCAGGAGATTCGTAAGCAATTAGGCGACGCCGGCGCGCATGTGTCGGTGATGGATACGGGCGTTTACAAAATCCTGCTGCCTGGAACCACGCCCCTGGCCCAGAATACTGGTGACTTGAATCCTGTGCGCGGCGAGCACGGCCGGCAACTCGACGAACTGAAGCGGGGCGCGGAAGCGGCACATGCACTCGGGACAGACCGGGTTCGCATCTTTACCTTCCTGCGTGTTGCTGACCCGGACACTATTTTCAATCGCATTGTCGATGAGTTGCACAAAGCAATCGACGTTGCCAAGCAGACTGGTGTCACGCTCCTGGTCGAAAATGAGTTCGATTGCAATGTGGCGACGGGAACCGAGACGGCGCGTCTGTTTCGAACTATCACGGACGGACGCCTGATGCATAACTGGGATCCCGGCAACTGCTTCGAGGCGGGCGAGCAGCCGTTCCCAAAGGCATGGGACCAGCTCGACTACAGCCGTATTTCGCATATCCATCTCAAGGACGCAAAGGGCAAGAAATGGATGCCAATCGGCAGCGGGGAAATCGACTTCGTTGGTCAGTTCAAGGCGTTGAAGGCGAAACAATACGCGGGGACAATGTCGCTCGAAACGCATTACAAGAACGCCCGCAATGATCCTTATACATCGAGCGTTGAGTCGATGGACGGGTTAGTGAAGACGCTGAAGCAGGTGTGAGCTGGTGTAAATGCGGGAGTAAGCTCGGATTAGGGAGAGAACCCGGAGGAAATATGTCAGACGATTTGCAACAACCCGGACGCCGAAACTTTCTGAAAGCCGGCGCGGCTGCTTTGACAACAGTGGCATCGGCTAAGCGCGTCATGGGCGCAAACGATCGGATTCGCATCGCGGTGATCGGGGTTCGCGGCCGCGGTTGGGACCACGTGAAGGGTTACCAGTCGATCCCCGGCGTCGAGATCGCTTACTTCTGCGATATCGATGAGAACGTGCTGGCCAAGCGCCTCGCGGACGCCGAAAAGCTCGGGATTCCGAAGCCGCAAACTTACATTGACGTTCGCAAACTCCTGGACGACAAGAATGTGGATGCGGTCTCGATTGCGACGCCGAACCACTGGCACTCGCTGATGGGCATCTGGGCGGCGCAGGCAAAGAAGGACATCTACATTGAAAAGCCGTGCTCCCACAACTGCTGGGAAAGCCGACAGCTGGTGAGGGCCGTCGAAAAATACAAAGTCCTTTGCCAGCACGGTAGCCAGTGCCGGTCCAGTGCTGCCATCAAAGACGCCATGAACCAGATGAAAACGGGGCTGCTGGGCGATGTGTACATGGCGCGCGGCCTCTGCTACAAGTGGCGAGACACCATTGGCCATGCGTCGCCCGAGCCGGTGCCTGCCGGAGTCCACTACGATCTTTGGACCGGCCCGGCGCCGCTGAAGCCGTTTACGAAAAACCGGTTCCACTACAACTGGCATTGGATCTGGGACACCGGCAATGGCGATTTGGGCAACCAAGGTATTCACGAGGTGGACCTGGCGCGCTGGGGGTTGGGCGTTACCCTCCCAACCAAGGTCACGGCGATTGGCGGCCATTATCTGTTCGATGACGACCAGCAGACGCCGAACGTGCTGACGGTCGCGTACGAATTCAAGTCGCCGGGCGCGAAGGCGAAGATGATGAATTTCGAAGTGCGCGGCTGGATGACCAACCATGAGGTGGGAATCGGCACGCCCGAGTTCGGATCGGAAGACGTGCCGGCGGCGGGCCTGAAGCAGACGTCCGCCAAAGCCGAAAACACGCTGGGACCGGCCGGCGGCAAGCCGAACACGATTGGCAATCTGTATTACGGGTCAAAAGGCTACCTGGCGATATCGGGTTACGATTCGTACAAATCGTTTCTGGGTGCGGAGGGAGAGGCGGGCCCCTCGAAACACGAAAGGGTCCGGAACGAGCACTTCGTGAACTTCGTTGAGTGTATCCGTAGCAGGAACGCTGCGGACCTGCACGCACCGATTCTGGAGGGGCATCTCTCGGCAACGCTAGTGCATTTGGCAAATGCTTCTTACCGGCTCGGACGCACGATTAACTTTGATCCTGAGAAAGAAGCCGTGGTTCACGATGCGGAGGCCACCGAGCTGCTAAAGGGCACCTATCGTAAGCCGTACGTTGTTCCAGAGAACGTCTAGCGGAACGGCGGCTCTTGGCTGGGGGACCGATTTTGGCGATCGGCCCCACGCTCATCGACCTCGCCCGGACGAATCAGGCGCCGGCCCCGGATGCTTTACCGCCGCGGGTATGCTCATGGCGCAATTCCTTTTCGGCTCGATCCCAATCTACCTCGGGCGAGCCTTCGGGGCAGCCGCGCTCATGCCAACACTGGTAAGCTCGCGCTGCAACCTCATGATGTTGAGGGCGGTGACTGCTGCTGGGGGCGCCGGTGCTTCCGGTTAGGGTATCCCGCGTCGTTCCCGGATTTTGACTCAATCCGGAGTCGGAGCGTGGCGTGGTTCCGGATCCACTCCCGCCCGGGACGATGCTCGGCGCGGGCGATCCCGCCGCCTGTGGCGTCGTGTAGGTAGAACCAGCGCCGGCACCGGCTCCAGCCTCCACTCCAGAAGTGTCGACGCCTTTGCCGCCGACTGACAGATTGCTTTCACCCGCAACCGTGTCGCTGATACTAAGGCCTGCCCGGCTCCGGCGCAGGCGCTCGGCCTGCTGTGCTTCGGACAGAGATCCTTCCCGGGTCGCCGCGCGCGACCCAGCGGGCTCGGGCGACAGCTCATTCAGTTTGGGGTCAATCATACTCCCTCCGGAAGTATGGACAGGTATTTACGATTTTCTTTAACTAAAGAATTCTCGCCGTGGGTCGAAATGCAGCGCCCGCGTCACTGAGATTGAGAGCCTTCTGCATCGACATTAGGGAGTTGCTCCCCGACGGTGGCCGCACTTCCGGCGTGGCCGAATCAGCTCCGACAAGCGTGAACATTTCGCCAGACCAATTGATTGCCTGTAGATAGAGGCTCGAGACTACGCTGCCTTGCAGTTTTAGGCTCTGCACGAGTCCGTCCAGAGCGGACCAGTTACCGGCCTCGTAGGCCAGGGCGGTTTGGAAAACGCCGGCAAGCGGCCCCTGACCGGAGCCCGTAAGCGGAGCGCTAATGGCGTTTGGCAGATTCAATTCGATCAGAATCTCAGGCAAGGGGCGATTTAGCAAGGCATCCAGGAGCGAGAACATGCCGACGAGGAAGGCGTTGGCCGGCTCCGGCAGCCCCGCGGCACTTGCCAGGGTCTCACAAAACCGGGCTCGCACCAGGGCGTGCACAATCAGTTCGCGCGTGGTCCCGACGGCGAGGCCGGGAAGGGTCGCGAGCGTGATCCAGCGCCGCACATCCAGCTCTCCTAAGACGACCAAGGCTTCTTTGATAGAGCAGATCTGCTTCGAACGCGCGAACAGCGCCGAATTCACGTAACGGAACAATTTATAGGTCAGAGAAACGTCGCATTTGATCAGGTGTTCCAGCTTCGTAAAATCGAGATCGGGCCGCTGCAATTCTTTCAACAGCCGAAGCGCGTTCACTTTCATGTTAGGAACGTGCTGGCCTCGCAATAACGTAGGCCGAGCAAAGAAGAAGCCCTGGAAATAATCGTATCCGGCTTCGCAGGCCCATAAGAATTCGTCATGGGTCTCCACCTTTTCGGCGAGCAGACGTTTGCCGGTGTGCTTCAGAGATGCCGCCAAACGCTGCTGTTCTTCCCGGCTGGTCGAGCGGAAATCCACCTTAACGAAATTCGCTACCTCCAGCAGGCTGGCATTGCTCTGGTCAGATCCGACCACGTCGTCGAGAGCCAGCATGTAGCCCATCTTTTGAAGATTCAGGCAGGACGCGATCACTTCAGGATCAGGGGTAACGCTTTCCAGGATTTCTATAACCACCGATTTCGGCGGAAACAAAGACGTCCAGTCGGTTGTAAGCAGTTCACGGCCAAAATTGATGAACACCGGAGCATTGCAGGCGATCGCGTCCAGACCCGAAGAAAGAAGGCTGTTGGCCAGAACCTGCAAGGTGGAGGAGGTGTCGTCAGTTGAGGTGCAGCTATTCCGCTGACATGACCTAAAGAGCAATTCGTAGCCAAAGAGAGAGAGGTTACGATCGAAAATTGCATGCCGAGCGACAAAGACGTCCACGTTAGCCTTATCGTCGCTGCGGGTTGTTCTTTATAGAGTCCGGAGAAAAAACATTTCTTCCTTCGCCTAGCGGATCTACTATGGCGCGATTCCGCGCAGTGGCCGGATTTGTCCTACGCTGAGGCGGCGGTAAACCGTCCCCGGTTGACCTACGGCCTTTTGCCAGTGAGGCCAACTAGAACAAGTCCGGCCACAACGAGGGACGTCGCGCTAAGTTTTGCCACCAGAACCCACTTGCGAAAGTCCTCGCGAAACCACTCCGGCTTCAATCTCGTGATCCCGTATGCGCCAAGGAAGATGACGACGTACCGCACTCCGGAAATGGATTCGACCACGGCAGGGCTGGCACGGCTGACGGCGAATACAACCAAAAACGAGCCGACTCCCGCCATGAAGCGGTTGACTATGTACCACACTCTATTGCGCGGCGGCGCCTGCTCAGATTTCTCCCAAACCTGGCGCCGCCAACGCGGCGGAACCAGCAGCAAGAGCGAACCGAGCAATGTTCCCAGCGTAAAGAACACGTATCCACTCACAAAACCGGCCGCGTTGAAGACCAGCTTCTGGAGGACGTTTGTTGCGCCGAAAGCGGCGGAAGCGATCAAAATTTTCGGGAGCATGGTCCTAAGCGGCCGGCGCTCGGCGAAAAACATAACGAAGCCGCCGAGGGTCATGAGACTGAACCCTGCGAGCCGGCCTTCGAGAGGTCTGCTCAGGAAGGGAATTGCGAGCAGTGCGGTTGCTACCGGCACGAAGCCGCCCATAGCCGCCAATTCTTCCGATGCCTCACCCGCTTTCAATGCGCCGTAGTAGAAATAGGCTGCGAACAGGTCCAGGAAGCCGGCAACGAGGCCCCTCGCGGCTACGGTCCAATGTGGCATTTTGAAGCCAAACGGTATCAGCGCCAGCCCGAATACACTGATCGCGCCTAACCAAAATACATAGGACAAAAGATTTCGCGTGCCCGGCTTACGCAGCAGGACCTTGTCCCAGACCAGCGAAATGCCAATCAACATGTGGGCAATGATGGCGCAGAAAATGCCGTTTAGAAAAATCGATCGAATGGCGTTCATCGGTGGTTGAGAAAGGTTCTCCGGTATTGGATGCGCAGCCGTCGCTTCGCTCACTCTTCAGTTTTCAACTCTCTGCTAGAGTTGAGCGCATGCGCTTTGGCTATCTGATTCTGTGCTCGGCAATAGCGGCGGGAGTTTGCGCCGCGCAGCAACCGAATCACTTGTTCTTTCGGGTAACGATGGATGCGAGCGTCAGTCATGCAGCCTCAGGACGCTTGCTTATCTTCCTCCAGCCGGGCACGGGCGCAAAGTCGGTCGATATCTCCGAATTCGAACCGCGAAACGTATGGGTAGCGGCCAAAGAGGTTCACGACCTGGCTCGCGGCGCAAGCGTTGACATCGACACCGACGACCAGGCATTTCCATCCGGGTTTTCGAGTTTGAAGCCGGGCGACTATCAAGCCCAAGCTGTGCTGGACGTGCATCACTCGTATAATTACGGCGGCCGCGCCGGTGGTGACATCGAAAGCGAAGTGGTGCCGCTGCCTCATTTCACGCCTGGATCCCCAGGCGAGCCGGTTTTTCACCTCACCATTGTTGAACCCGAGCGTCATGGCAAACCGCGCGCGCTTTCCGAAGCCGAGGAGAAGAGCTACCAAGCCTCAGCACATCCTGAGGATTTTGTCAGTCCGTCGCTATCGAAGTTTTGGGGACGCCCGATTGACGTGCGCGCTATTGTTCTTCTGCCGCCCGGATACGGCGCACATCCGGCGCAGCGGTATCCGGCGATTTATTTTACCCACGGATTCGGAGGCAAGCTGGAGTATCTGGAGGGGAAAGCCAGACAGGCCTCGGCTGATATGCAAAGGAAGACGATCCCGGAGATGATCTGGATCCTGCTGGATGAATCTTTTTCTTCGGGCACGCACGAGTTCGCGGATTCGGCAAATAATGGACCCTGGGGTCAGGCACTCACGAGAGAGTTCATTCCCTATATCGAATCGAAATACCGGCTCGACAGGCGGGCTGCGGGACGCTTCCTGAACGGGCACTCGTCGGGCGGTTGGGCCACCCTATGGCTGCAGGTGAATTACCCGAAGATGTTCGGCGGCACATGGTCTACCTCGCCGGATTCCAGCGACTTTCACGATTTCACGGGGCCGGATCTGTATGCGGCGCATGCCAACGTGTATCGGCGGCCGGATGGCACGCCCTATCCGCTGATTCGGGATAAAGGAAAGGTTCTCGCCACCTTCGAGGATTTTGCTCGTTTGGAACCGGTTCTCGGTCCGTATGGCGGTCAAATCGCATCCTTTGAGTGGGTGTTCTCGCCGCGGGGGCCCGGCGGCGCGCCGATGCCGATGTTCGATCGAGCCACAGGCGATGTTTATCCCGACGTGGTCCAGGCTTGGCAAAAATACGACATCGCGCACCTACTCGCGACGCACTGGTCAACCTTAGCGCCGGACCTCAACGGAAAGATTCACGTAATCGTGGGCACCGCCGATACGTTCTATCTTGACGGCGCGGCGCACAAGCTGGATGCAGTTCTGAAATCGCTTCACGCCAAGGCCCAAGTAACGTTCGTCGAGGGGAAGACCCACATGGACCTTTACCAGATCGGCGACAACCGTTCGGGACTGCTCGATCAGATAGTCAAAGAGATGTACGCTAGCTGGCAGCGAAGCAGGAGCCGGCCCTAAATTTCACGAACACTGTAGCATGAAGCTGTGCTCGCCGGATCAGGTGGCATCCAAATTCCTGTTCGAAAGCAGGAACAGCTGGAGAACGGCATCATCTCCATCGGCGATGAACTACGGGACAGATATCTGTTGACGTACACGCCGGATTCCGCTCAGCCTGGTTTTCACGCGATACGAGTGGCGGTGAACGTCCCTGGCGCGCGAACGTACCCGCGCCCCGGCTACTTGCGAACAGGCGATTAGTTCTGCCGTAGCAGCATGCAGTCAAGCTCGCTTACGCTCGCCGCTCAGTTTCGAGAGTGGTGAACGTCGTCCAGTTGATAAGCTTTCTCCATGTTTGCTATCGGCACGCTTGCTTTGACGTGTTTCAGTCTGGCTGTGCCAGGTGACGTCTCCTCCAAAATCGACAGCATTGCACGCGCGACGCTCGCGGCGACCGGCGTCCCCAGCGCTTCCGTTGCGGTGGTGAAGGAAGGACGCATCGCTTACGTGCACGCCTATGGCAAAGCGCAACTACAACCCCCGCGGGATGCTGACCCCGGAATGCGCTACGCGGTGGGTTCCATCAGCAAGCAATTCACCGCGGCGGCGATCCTGTTCCTGGTGCAGGACGGCAAGCTCAGTCTCGATGATCCGGTGTCGAAATTCTTTCCCGATCTCACCAGAGCGAACGAAGTCAGCATACGAATGTTGCTGTCGCATACCTCCGGCTACTCGGACTATTGGCCCGAAGATTACGTCATGACAGACATGATGCGCCCTACCACGCCGCAGCAGATCATGGACAAATGGGCAAAGAGGCCGCTCGATTTCGACCCCGGCACGAAATGGCAGTACTCGAATACGAACTACGTCATTGCCGGCCAGATCATTGAGAAGTTAAGCGGTCAGCCCCTTATGGCGCTGTTGAGCGAACGGGTATTCAAGCCCCTCGGGATGAAGAGCGTTTTCGATGTGGATAAGGGTCCTCTGCCTGAAAAAGACGCCACCGGCTATTACCGGCACGCTCTCGGGCCATTGCGCCGCGCTCCGAAAGAAGGGGCCGGCTGGCTGTCGGCGGCGGGGGAGCTATCGATGCCCGCGGGCGACCTGGCGCTCTGGGATATCAGCCTGATGAATGAATCACTGCTGAAGCCTACGTCGTACGCTGAGATGTTCAAAGAAGTACATACGAAAGACGGCCAAGGAACACACTACGGGCTCGGAGTTGCGGTGCGTTCCGAAAATGGTCACACCTATATCGCACACAGCGGAGAAGTCTCGGGTTTTGTCGCCGATAACTCTGTTGCCGTGGATAGCAAAGCTGCGGTAGTTGTCCTCACGAACCAGGATGCAGTGGATGCTGCCGCCAGCATTGCGCACCAGATCACGCCGCTGCTCATCGGCCGGACCAAGCCGGAAGATCGCGCGCTAAACATCTTTACTGAGTTGCAGCATGGGCATCTTGACCGGTCTCAGCTGACGGATTTCTGTAACGCTTACTTCAGCAGCGAAGCAATCGAAGACTTCCAGAAGAGTTTGCAGCCGCTTGGCGCACCGCTCAGCCTGGTGCAGACGCGGGAAGGGAGTCGCGGTGGAATGAAATTCCGCTCGTTTCGGCTGCATTTTGCCGATCGCAATCTGACGCTCACGACTTACGAAATGCCGGACGGCAAGCTGGAGCAATATCTGATCACGCCTGCAGAGTGAGGCCGAGGGCTGCCATTCTGGTCGAAGTCATTGGAAATTCAATTTACAAAGTCTGTGTAAACCTTCTGGCGGGTAATCCGTTCTGGTAGACGGATATGATTGGGGTCATGGCGGGGGAACTGGAAAGTACCGCCCGCGGAGGCGTCCGGCTCGCCGATTTCGGCAGTTGGATGGTCAGCGAACAGCGTCGGGTGTTCCTGCTCTGCCGCCGCATGCTGCAGGATCCGGATGAGGCCGATTCGGCCGCTCAAGATGTCTTTCTCAAGGCATACCGGGCACTCAGCAAGAGCGGGCCGGAAACGGCCGAGGTGGACGATCCGGGCAAGTGGGTTACCCGCATCGCTGTGAACACCTGCCTCGACCGTCTTCGATCCAAAGCCTGGAAGATATGGCAGAGGCGGCCGGCCGCCGAGGACGAGGCGATCATCCTGGAAATGACGCCAGGCAGGGATCCTAACGCCGAAAGTCAGGTATTCGCTAAGGAGATCCAGCAGAGACTGGAATCGGCTCTCGAAAAGCTGTCGGCGCGGCAACGGGCTGTCTTTTCGCTTCGTCACTATGAATCGATGGCGCTCGAGGAGATCGCATCGGTGCTTAAACTGGATTTAGGAACGGTAAAGGCGCATCTGTTCCGCGCTGTTTCGAAATTGAGGGAAGAACTGAAGGATTTGTATTTAGCGCGCCAATAGCGAAAGCGCACGGTTGGCCCGTGCGTTTGTAAGCTTCCGTCAGAGCGCGCGGAGGGAAGTATGAACATCGAGTCCAAACTGTCAGGACATTGGACGGATGAAGAGCTGATCAATCACCTATACGGAGTGGGTCCGGATAACGGGCACTTTGGGGAATGCCGCGAGTGTCAGCAGCGCTTCTTGGTCATGCAATCGGTACGCCGGAGTATTGAACAGCACGAGGTTGTCGACGACGAAATCAGCTTTGAGTTTCTTGCGGCGCAGCGTAGGGCGATTTACGCCCGGTTGGAGAAGCCGGTTCGTTGGTGGTCCGGCTTGCATGCGCGGCGTTGGGCTTCCGCGGCAGCGGCTGTCGCCGTGATCGGCGGCGGCCTCGCCATGTTCGAGGAAGCGCACCCATTCGGGTCCAGGCAGCCGGTTGCGGCGACAAAGATTTCCGATGCGCAACTGGCGAGTGAAGTGAGCCAGATAGCGGACAGCGGCGAACCGCAGCCCACTGCGCCTCTGCAGGGACTGTTTGAAGAATGAGACTCCGGCTGCTTTCATTAGTGCTGGCTGCGTGCTTCGCTGCAGCCGCTCCGGGGCGCGCTCAGAACACGACTGGGCTCCCCTGGTGGACCAGTCCCGTGGTGAGCGATTTGGGGCTCAGTCAGGAACAGCAGCAGAGGATTCACCAGATTGTGCGCTCCTACCGCAATCGGCTGTTCGACGCGCGCAACAACGCTAGCAAAGCCGAGGCAGATCTGCAGGATATTTTGAACGAGCAGAATGTATCCCTGGCAAACGCCAAGCCCGCAATCGAAAAACTTGCGCAAGCGCGAGCGGAAACAACTCGAGTGTTCACGCAAATGAGCGTCGAAATGCGCAGCGTTCTGACCCAGGACCAGTGGCGCCAGTTGGTCAAGCGGTGGTCCGAAGTGCAGCGGACAAGAAAGAACCGGGATACTGAAGTCGCGCCGCCGTAAGCGTTCGCATGCAGAGGATGAGAGGCGAGCGCCAAGCTATTGCTGCACCTCGCCGACGTATGAGCCGAACGGCGGCAGTGTTAGTTTGTCCAAACTCGCCGGGCCGGCGTTTGGGAACGACGCCGTCAGGGGTCTCAGGTGTATGCCCCGAATGCCCTGAGACTTAAGATTCAAACTAACCGTCTGCGTGCTCGAGGTGAAGTTCAGAGAAACAAGGACGGGATTACCTTCCTTAGCTTTGCGAAGGAAGGACAAAACGCTATTATTTTCGTTGTCGACGGGAATGAAATCGCCGTCCCGTAGCTGCGGATTTTCTTTGCGCAAACGAATGAGCGCTTTGTAGTAGCTCAACAAAGAGTTCGGATTCTTCTCTTCGGCCTGCACGTTTACTGTGGTGTGATCCGGCGCGACCGGCAGCCATGGGCGATCAGATCCGAAACCAGCATCCTTGCCTCCGGTCCAGGACATGGGAGAACGCTCGCCGTCGCGGCCCTTATCTTTAGGCCAGCCAGTTTTGCCCACAGGATCCCTGACGTCCTCCTTGCGCTTCGGATCATTGGTTACCATCCCGAGCTCCTCGCCGTAGTAGATCAGCGCGGCGTCTCGCGGCGTAAGCAGCAGAGTGGCAAGCAGGCGCGCAATTGCGGCATTGTGCTTGCCGTCACCATAGCGGTCGATGCTTCGCCGGTTATCGTGATTTTCGAACACGAACAGTGGCACGTTGCCGTTGATCTTGGTTTCGGCGTCGGTCAGCTTAGCTCGAAAATCGGATACCGAAAGCTTATTGGTGAAGCCCAATTGCGTGTCCATGGGTAACTGCAGCTCATCGCGATTACGGCCATACATTTTTGCGAGCTCGCCCACGTTCGGCAAATATGCCTCGCCAATCAGCACGCGCCCAGGAAACTCGTTCGTCACACGCCGGAGCTGGCGCAGAATGTCGTGAACCTCGGGCAAGTTATCCGTGTAGACGCGCGAGGTGATGCGATCGCCATAGGCGTTTGTGCCCGCCAGATAGGGCTCGTCTTTGAGCGCGATGTCCTCAAATAAACTCGTGACGGCGTCGAGGCGAAATCCGGCAACGCCCTTACGCATCCAGAACCGCACCACATCGAACATGGCGTTCTTGACTTGTTCATCGCGCCAGTTGAGATCAGGTTGCTGCTTATAGAAGGCGTGATAGTAGTATTGATCACGCGATTTCTCGTACTGCCACGCCGAATGCCCGAAGATGGATACCCAATTATTCGGCGGATTGTTTGGCGGCGTGCCGCCCGGCTTGCCATCGTGCCAGATATACCAGTCGGCCTTTGCATTCGTTCGCGATGACTTGGATTCGATGAACCACGGGTGCTGATCAGAAGTGTGGTTCAAAACCAGATCGCAGATGACGCGAATGTTACGCTTCTTCGCTTCTGCCGACAGGCGATCGAAGTCCGCCATCGTTCCGAACTGAGGATCGATGCCCTCGTAATTCGAGATGTCGTACCCAAAATCGACCTGTGGTGAAGGATAGAACGGAGTAATCCAGATAGCGTCGACGCCCAGCTCCTTCAGGTAATCCAGGTGTTCCGTAATTCCGTTGAGATCTCCGATGCCGTCGCCGTTTGTATCGGCGAAGCTGCGGGGATAGATCTCGTAGATTACTGCCGTTTTCCACCAGTCATTGTCCCGACCGGCGTCCGAATCGGCAGCGCTTGCTCGCGGAAGCGCGCCCGCAACGCAAAACAGGGCGCATACCACGGTTCTCAAGTACTTGGTGGAAGGCATAGTTGCTGTTATTAGATCGCATTGTATTGTGGATGCTTAGGCATAAGTGTGAATTGCAGCCGGCAAGCATCCGGAATAATGCGCCTCAGCACTGTACCGTGCACAACGGCCAGCAAACGGCCTATGCGCTTGATAACCGTGTTGCTGCTCGCGGTCATCGCTTCCGGCAACGCTCTGACGCAGACGAGTGCTCCTGAGATCAGCTCGGCCGACAATCAGCCGACGTTTGAGACGCACGTAAACGTGGTCACGGTTCGCGTTGTGGTTCGTGACAAACAAGGGCGTACCGTGGGCGATCTGTCGAAAGATCGATTTGATCTGTTCGATAACGGTAAGCACCAGACCATCTCGAAATTCACTGTGGAGCGATACGGGCAAAATGAAGCAGGTGCATCCAGCGCTGCCGTGGGGCCAACTGAAAGCGCGAAAGAAAATCCGCCGGCTCTGCCCGACCACTACATCGCCATGGTATTCGACGATCTGCATCTACAATTCACCGAGATTGCGCAAGTTCGTATCGCCGCCAGAAAATTATTAACCGACACGCAAAATCCTGAAACGCGATTCGCGATCTACACAACGTCCGGCCGCAACGAATTGGATTTCACCCACGATAAAGACAAGATTGAGGCGGCGCTGCTGAAGATATCGCCGCAATCGCGCGGCTCGGATGCCATGGAGTGTCCGCGAGTAACTTACTTTATGGCCGATCGGATCGAGAACTACCACGATGCTGACGCACTGAACGCAGTGGTCACGGAAGCGATTTCGAAGTGCTTCGGCGGCGATGAGCACATGCGCCCAACCGCTCACTCAGGAAGCGACGATGAAAGCGCACGCTGCCCTAAGCGTGGGCGATGGGGAGACCCGAAGCACGTTGAAGGTGTTGGAAGTAGTTGCAAAACGGCTCAGCAGTTTGCCGGGCCAACGCGCGGCGGTGCTGATTTCAGCCGGGTTCATTACGCCGTTTCAGAATCAGGAGGTGAGCGCAGTCATCGATCGCGCGGTTCGCTCCGGAGTCGTCATCAACTGTCTCGATGCACGCGGGCTCTACACACCGGCCGAGTTCGATGCCGGCCAAAGCTATTCGACCCCGGACAGCCAGCGCATCCTGAGTCAGTACCAACGGCTGGAGGCAATGGCCGACGGCGGGGTGCTCGGCGAAATTGCCGATGGTACCGGCGGCACCTACCTGCACGATCGCAATGACTTCCTCGGGAGCCTGCGCCAACTCACGGCGCCTCCCGACGTCACCTATGTCCTCACGTTTTCCCCATCGGATTTGAAGACCGACGGTAAATATCACAAGCTGAAGGTTACGCTGAAGAACGCTTCGGATGTCAATCTGCAGGCGCGGCGCGGATACTTCGCTCCTACTCGCGCCGAGGATGCGGCCGAGCAGGCCAAAGACGAGATTGAAGACGCAGTGTTTTCACGCGATCAGGTTAACGACATACCGGTCTCGTTGCACACCCAATTCTTCAAAACGAGCGACTTCAATGCCAGACTCGCCGTAGTTGCGCACGTCGACCTTAAGCCAATACGCTTCCGTAAACTTGACGGCAGAAATCGTAATACACTCACCGTGGTGACCGGCATCTTCGATAACGACGGGAACTACATTACCGGTCAGGAGAAGACGATCGAGATGCGCTTCCGCGACGAGACGCTGGAGAGCCGCATCGCTTCCGGCCTGACGGTGAGAGCGAATTTCGACGTAAAGACCGGAACCTACGGCGTGCGGATGGTGGCGCGCGACACGGATGGGCACATGTATAGCGCTACCCAGGCGGTTCAGATACCCTAGGAGGAATTAGTATGCACTCGCGACTCCTCATGATTGGCGTGCTCGCCGCTTTGGGACACGCCGCTCTCGGACAGCAGCCGAACCCGCCGGTGTTCAAATCCCAGAGCAACATGGTCCTGGTCGATACCGTCGTCACCGACAAGCACGGCCAATACATCAAGGACCTCTCGGTGAAGAACTTTCGCGTATGGGAGGACGGCAAACCGGTGGAAATTCAAACCTTCACCTTCCAGGCCGATCCGGCATCGCCGCTCAGCAACCGCAAACATTATTTTGTACTGCTGTTTGATGACACGACGCTCGGTGTGACGGAACAGCCGCAGGCGCGGCAGGCTGCGGTCAAGTTTCTGGAATCCAGCACGTCCACAAACCGTTATGTCGCAGTAGCCGATTTGCAAGGCTCGCTGCGAATCACGCAAAACTTCACGACTGATGTCGCGCGGCTCAAGCGGGCCGTGCAGAATCCCAAGTTCGCACCTATCGGCTCCAGCGATATGGGCAGCGCGGACGTCCTCAGCCTGGGCAGCATGGAAGAAACTTATGGAGTGCGTACCTGGATTCTGGCGCTCGGCGAGCTGGCAAAATCGCTCGCCCGCGTTCCGGGACGCAAGACCGTGGTGCTCTTCACGGCCGGATTCCCGGTCACAGCGGGCGCAATCTCAGACCTCACGTCAGCTATGAACGAATGCAATAGGGCCAATGTTGCGGTTTATCCGGTAGACGCGCGCGGTCTGGTGACCGGCGTCAGCGCGACGTCGGAATTATTCCGCTTCGTGCCGGCGGTTTATATTCAGCGCGGCGGCGCTCCGAGTGGCGGAGGCGGCGGAAGAAGCGGCGGGTCACCTTCGGGCGGAGCGTCGGGCGGAGGCGGGCGCGCGGGTAGCAGCGGCAGTACGGGAGGTAAATCGGGAGGCAGTTCGGGCGGTGGACGCGGCGGCTCGACTGGCGGAGGAAGCGGCGGAGGAGGGGGCCGCGGTGGCAGCTACAACAATGTACCGTTCTCGCCCTTGCAACAGCCGGCGAATGGCCGCCCGATCATTCCGCCGTTCCCCCCAAGTGCCGCAACCAACCAGCAGCTGATGTACATGATCGCCGAGGGCACTGGAGGTTTCGTCATCGCCAATACGAATGCTCTCTTGGAGGGAATCGAGAAGATCGCACAGGAGATGGACGAGTATTATGTGCTCGGATACGTCCCCGATACAACCGATGACGGAAGCTGCCACACTTTGAAGGTCAAGGTGGACCGAGGCGGTACAAACGTCCGTGCCCGCTCGGGCTATTGCAATGTTGCTCCTTCCGATGCCCTCGCCGGCAATCCCGTCGAGAAGCAGCTCGAAACCAGAATTGCTTCGGCCGAACGCGGGCTTGGGGGTATCTCTTTACGTGATCCGTTCTTTTATGCCTCTCCGAAGATCGCGCGCGTCGACGTAGCCGTTGAGATTCCGCCCGAGCTATTGAAGTTCACGAAACAAAAAGGCAAGATGCACGCCGAGCTGAACGTTTTGGGTATCGCCTACAAGCCGGACGGCTCTGTCGGCGCTCGATTCAGCGACAAGCTTCAGATGACACTCGACGGCAAGAAAGAAGTGAAAGAGCTGGAAGCGAAGCCGCTGCCGTATGAGAAGCAGTTCGAGATCGCTCCGGGGACGTACACACTGAAACTCGCATTCAGTTCAGGGGACGAGGGCTTTGCCAGGGCCGAGACTCCGCTCGTCGTGGATGCGTACGACGGAAACGAGTTTACACTCAGCGGCGTCGCATTCGGCAAAAACGTGCGCAAGACGGATGTCGCCGACCTGGGGAATGACGCCGCCCTGGTCGAGGACAAAACACCTATGGTGGCCAATGGTCTGCAAGTGATTCCGACGGGCAGTTCTCGTTTCGACAAGACGCAGCCTGCGTTCATGTACACCGAGATCTATGAACCGGCACTCGGAACCGATAAAGCGGCGAAGCTGACTATGCAGGTTCGGGTGATTGATCGTAAGACAAATGAAACGAAGTTGTCGACCGGATATATGGACGTGTCGCGGTTCATCCAGGCTGGAAATCCTGCTGTTCCCGTGGCTTTGAAATTGCCTGTCGAGCAGTTCGCTCCGGGTTCGTATCGCGTCGAGATCAACGCGGCCGACGGCCAAGGGCACGTTTCGCCTATTCGAAGTGCGGATGTCGATATTTCTGCAGGCGAGCCGAGTTCGTAGGATTATTGAGTTGCTTGCGCACCCGAAGCCCTTGGCCGCGGGGCGCGGAGGAGGCCAAGGCTAAACAAACGCTCACCACCTAGCTACGTGAGTATCCATTCTCCCGTTTTCTTAATCTCGGCATACATCGCATCGGGCGCGAGGTCGAGTTCGCCGGGCCAGGTGACTGCTCCGCCATCTACGTATACCCGATCAAATAGGGACTTGTTCGCAAGCTGTGCAAAGACACCGGCACGGGCCGAGCGAATTAGACCAGACACATCCACCGTGCCTTCCGCTCCGTCGGCGAAGCGGACAGACAAGCGAAAGCCGTCTAACGGCACAACCCTCACCACACGCCACGGCATGCGTGAGCGGGCGTCCGCAGCTACGGTAGTGGAGTGATTTTGTTCACTGGTTGATTCTTCGAGCATAATTCCCAATTGTCCATGAGTTCGAGCCGGTGCTCCTGCGCCCACTCGGTCACCAACGAAAGAGCACGTCCCGGCAACCATCCTTCGATCACTTCTAGGGTACGAATATCGATTTTGGCTTCGTCCTCCGCATAAACAGCATGGAAGTGCGGCGGTGGATGATCACTCCAGAACATTTGAACTAAAATGCCGTAGAATTTACTGATCGTGGGCATTGAAAGCGTGTCCCGCTGGCCCCCAATGCTGTGCGGCTATTCGATTTTGGTGCCCTTTAGCGCGCCCTGAACGGCGGTATTCATCATGTTCTCCGCGAGTTTCGTCGTGGCGCGATTGAGCGCCTCGAGCTTCTCGTTGATCGCATGATGGTCGTTACCGTGATACACAGCCTGGAGATCGCGTTTCGCTGCTTCAATCGCCTCTCGCTCTTCGCGTGAGAGCGCAATCCAAGCGTCGTTCTTTTGCGCCTTTTCGGTTGCCGCCAAAATATTGTCGGCCTCGACACGCGCCTCGCGAACCTGGCGCTCGCGCATGTCTTCCTCGGCTCTTTCGAAAGACTCGCGGATCATCGCTTCCACCTGATCATCAGTCAAACCGTACGACGGCTTGACATCGACGCTTTGCTCTTTGCCGGTGCGTGCGTCACGAGCCGTTACGTTCAGAATTCCATTCGCGTCGATCAGAAAACGTACTTCAATGCGCGCCAGACCGGCGGGCAGCGGATCAATGTCCTTGAGATCGAAGCGGGCGAGGCTGCGGCAGTCTTTGACCAGCTCGCGTTCGCCTTGTAAGACATGGATGAGGACATTGCGCTGGCCGTCAACCGCGGTAGTGAAACTCTCGGTCGCGCTCGCCGGAATGGTCGAATTGCGATGGATCAATTTCGAGACAACGCCGCCCATCGTCTCAATGCCGAGCGACAGGGGCGTCACATCGAGCAGTAGCTTGTCTTCCACATCGCCTGCGAGAATGCCCGCCTGCACAGCCGCGCCGAGTGCAACCACCTCATCCGGATTTAGTTCCGTGTGCGGCTTCGTTTTGAACAATCGCTCGACGGCGGCGCGCACCAGCGGGATGCGCGTCGATCCGCCAACCATAACCACTTCGTCAATCTGCTCCGGCGTGAGTTTCGCGTCGGCGAGGCAGGCCCGGCATGGTCCCAAAGTTTGTTCTACGATGGGTGTAATCAACCGGTCGAACAACTCGCGATCAATTGCGCGCTGATAAGTGCGGCCTCTGTAGTGGAACTCAATGGTCGATTCGGGGATGAACGACAGCTCTTCTTTGGCGCGAATCACGGCACGGCGCAGTCGCTGCACACCTTCAGAGTCGCTACTGAGATCGATTCCCCATTCGAACTGAACGTCTTCGAGCGCGATGCGCAGCAGCAGATTGTCGATGTCGTCGCCGCCTAAATGCGTGTCACCGTTCGTGGCAAGGACTTCGAAGATTCCGTCATGAAGCCGCAGAATTGAAATGTCAAAGGTGCCGCCGCCGAAATCGTAAACGGCGATGATGCCATTCTGCCGCTTATCCAATCCGTAGGCGAGAGATGCGGCGGTGGGCTCGTTCACCAGCCGCAGGACCTCGAGGCCCGCCAATCGCCCCGCGTCTTTCGTGGCTTGGCGCTGGGCGTCGTTGAAATACGCAGGAACCGTGATCACCGCCTCGCTCACCGGAGCGCCCAGGGCGGCTTCGGCGTTGTCCTTGAGCTGCCGCAACACTGCCGCCGAGATCTCAGGGGGCGTGAAGGTCCGATCCGCCAGGCGTAACCGGATCACAGACTCGCTGTTTTCGGCAACGCGAAATGGAAACAGCTTTACTTCGTCGGCAATGTCGGCGATTCCGCGCCCCATCAATCGCTTCACGGAATACACCGTTCGTTCCGGATGCGTCAGAAGAAGCTCGCGAGCGGTCTCACCCGCTACGAGATTGCCGTCCGCTGACAACGATACGACGCTCGGGACAATTTTTCCGCCCTGCGCGTCTTCGACAATCTTAGGCCCGGTCAGATCCATGTACGCGACCAGGCTGTTCGTTGTTCCCAGGTCGATGCCGACAATCTTGGAGGTACGTTTATCGCCGAAATCGATTTGAAAAGTTCCCATATACCTTTACAGCCGGTCCTCTACCGGTTCTTCTGCCGATGCCTCATTGTTGAGCGCGCGCTCCACGTCGCGAATCAGGTTTTCGATATAGCGCCGGCGGTTCAATGCGCCTCGGATCTCGTGTAGCGACTGCTTGGCGGTTTCGCTTTGCGCGTCCGATGCATCGTAGCGCGCGAACAATCGTTCGAGTTCCCCGTCTACCTGCTGCCGCAACTCAATGAAGTTTTGCTTCGCGCTCTCAAGCTGAGGCCGCGCCGATTCATCGCCGCCCTTCAGCTCTTCGAGCGCCATGTTCAGCTCGAACACTTCCTCGAGCAGCTCGGCGGGAACATCTTTCGATCTCTGCTCGCCGATAGGAAATCCTTCCTCCGCCAACAGATACTGGGCGCGCTTCACGGGATCCCGCAGCGTCCGATAACCGTCGTTCAGAATCGATGTTGCGTCCAATGCCTGTGCTTGTTCTTCCGCGCTCTTGCGGGTGAAGCGATCGGGGTGCCATTGGCGGCTCAGCTCATAAAAGCGCTTCTGCAAATGATCGACGTCGACGGTAAGCTTGCGATCGATACCGAAGAAATCGTAGAAGTTTCTAGGTAGAGGCATACCTGATGGTGGCGCGGCCGCTTCTGGCCGCCGCGCCGAGACTCGTCTCGGCGCTTGGCCAAAGTTCAATTGCGCTTCCGTTAAGCCGAGAAGGAAGTACCGCAGCCGCAGCTTTTTTTGGCATGCGGATTTTGAAAGACGAAACCGGACTGCATGAGTGAGTCCTGCCAGTCAAGCGTCATCCCGTCCAGGAACACCATGCTCTTTGGGTCGACAAAGACCCGAACATCTTCAAACTGAAAAATGTGATCGCGCGGACGCGGCTCCGGCGCGTACCTGAACTGATAGCTCAAGCCAGAGCAGCCGCCGCCCAGCACGCCGAGACGCAGGCCGCCGCCGCTGACTCCTTCACGCGCGAAAGCCTGCCGGATTCTTTCAACAGCTTTCGGCGTTACCTGAATCTGTTTGGGCGCAGACTCGGCAGGAATCGTATCGCCCGACGCTCCTGCGAGCTGGGTGAGCTCAGCCATCGCTAAAAACTACTCCTTCTGGTGCGCCTCAACTGACCGCGACGGCTTCCGGTTTGGTTGCAACATGCTTGCGCTTGTAGTCCGAAATTGCCGCTTTGATAGCGTCTTCGGCGAGCACCGAGCAGTGAATCTTCACCGGCGGTAGAGACAGTTCGTTCACAATATCAGTGTTCTTGATCTCGAGCGCCTGATCTACCGTCTTGCCCTTCAGCCACTCAGTCGCAAGCGAAGAACTCGCAATCGCGCTGCCGCAGCCAAAGGTCTTGAACTTCGCTTCCTCGATGACCCCCGTATTCGGGTTCACCTTGACCTGGAGCTTCATCACATCGCCGCATTCCGGCGCACCGACCATGCCCGTCCCCACGTCAGGACTGCCTTTGTCTAGTGATCCGACATTCCGCGGGTGGTTGTAATGATCCAGAACCTTATCTGAATAAGCCATTTTGCCCCTTTCGTTCCTTCTCTTCTACAGTACCGCCTGGCAACGTAGCGCGCTGCTGCTGGGCAACTCCTGCCCGCAGCTCATTAGATGCCTAATGCGCCGTCCACGATACTTTTGTCAGATCCACGCCTTCTTTCGCCATCTCGTACAAGGGCGAGAGTTCACGTAGTTTCTGCACCACATCTATGACTTTTCCGGCTACATAGTCGATTTCGTCCTCCGTATTGAAGCGGCCAATACCGAAGCGGATGGACGAATGCGCCAGGTCATCACCGGCGCCGAGAGCCTTCAGCACGTAGCTCGGTTCGAGCGTTGCCGATGTGCACGCGGAACCGCTCGAGACCGCAATATCATTGATACCCATTAGCAGGCTTTCGCCTTCCACATAGGCGAAGCTGATGTTGAGGTTGTGAGGCAGCCGGTGCTCCATCGAGCCGTTGATGTAAACCTCGTCGAGCTCAGTCATCAACTTGTCTTTCAGTTTGTCACGCAGGAAACTGAGGCGCCTGGTCTCCTCGGCCATTTCGCGCTTGGCGAAATCGCACGCGGCGCCTAGCCCCACAATGCCGGGCACGTTCAAAGTTCCCGAGCGCATGCCGCGTTCATGCCCGCCGCCGTCCATCTGCGCGGTGATCTGCACGCGCGGATTCCGGCGCCGCACATAAAGCGCGCCTACGCCTTTCGGGCCATATAACTTATGCGCGCTGAGCGACAGTAGATCGATGTTGTCCGAAATGACATTCACCGGTATTTTCCCCACCGCCTGAACCGCGTCGGTGTGGAACAGAATGCCTTTTTCTTTTGCGATTTTGCCGATTTCTTTGATCTGCTGAACAACGCCAATCTCGTTGTTGGCGTACATGATTGAGATCAGGATCGTCTTGTCGGTGATGGCGCTGCGGAGTTGATCGAGCTCGATCAAGCCATCCTGCCGCACCGGGAGGTAGGTGACGCGCACCCCTTCTTTTTCCAGCCGTTTGCACGGGTCAAGAATCGCCTTATGTTCGGTCACCTGCGTGATGATGTGGTTGCCGCGCTCGGCATACATCTCGGCCACGCCTTTGATGGCCAGGTTATTTGATTCCGTTGCGCCACTCGTGAACACAATCTCCTTGGCGGTAGCGCCAATCAGATCTGCTATCTGCTTTCGAGCTTTCTCGACCGCCTCCTCCGCTTCCCAGCCGAAGCTGTGGTTCCGCGATGCGGCATTACCGAAGATATCGGTGAAGTAAGGCTTCATGGCCTCGAATACGCGCGGGTCGGTGCGCGTCGTTGCGTGATTGTCCAGGTAGATCGGCAGTTTCATATAGCTTTCTCAGCGAACCGTTTGGCTCGCATCGTTTGAAGAACCTTGATGAGAATTCGTTTGTAATGCGACCAAAGGAGTCATCGCGCCGGGCATCTCGTCCGGGGACTCCTGCAGCATGTCTTGGATGCTGACGCTATTCAGAAGTCGCAGTATGCCTTCGTGGATGCGGCGCAGCGGCTTTCTTACCGTGCATCGGCTCGCATGACCGCAGAAGGAATCGTGAGTAAAGCAGTTAGCCAGCACAATAGGACCGTCGATCGCCCGTATTACTTCGAGGGCTGAGATGAGCCGTGGATCGCGCGCCAGCCGGTACCCTCCGTTAGTCCCGTGCGCGGATACCAAAAATCCACTTTTGCCTAATTTCTGCAGCAATTTAGACAAAATGGGCAGCGGTATTCCGCAACGGTCAGCCACTTCCTTGGCACTCAGTGCTTCCGCGCTCTGTACCGAGCGCGATGCAAAATGCTTGAGAGCAATGAGACTGTAGTCCGCCTTCTTTGTAAGCCTGAGCATTTGTCGGTTGCGCCCCGGCGAGATCGCCGCTCCCGGAGCAATCTACGACCAAGGAGATCTGATATTGTTTATAACACGGCCGAACCTGGATGGGTTAAACTTTTATCTGCTGCCAAATCAATTGCTTGTGTCGGCTGAGATACTTGTCGCAATGCCCGCGTTCCTGCTAAGTCTTTGACGCGCGTGTCGCCACTGCAGCCCAAGCGTTGTGTCGAGTACGGCTTGCCCTTGGGCGTCCGGTGTAATTAAGCGTGATTCGCTTATTTCGAGTCTTCATTCCCGCAAGCGTGGTAGCGCTGCTGATCTCCGAAGTGCTCCTGATTCTCGGGTGCTACGTCGCTTCATCGCTGTTCACGACCTATCTCGATCCTTGGGTATACCTGGTCGTCGAGAACAACTACTGGAAGCTATTCGTCGTTGCCGGGCTCGTAATCCTCGGCATGTATTTCCAGGACCTCTACGGCGAGCTCCGCATCATTTCGCGCATTCTCCTGGTACAGCAAGTCTGCCTGTCAGTTGGTTGTGCGCTGCTGGTCATGGCGTTCCTGGGGTATCTCTATCCCGATTTGCTGCTCGGCCGATGGCTGATGATCGCTGGCAGTCTCGGGGTCGTCATTGTGGTCCCCGTGTGGCGCGTTTTTTATTGGAAGTACATCGTTGCCGTACTGCGCTCAGAGCGGGCTCTGTTCCTGGGCAGTTCCAGCATTCTCGGCGAAGTCGCTGAGACCGTTCTCGCTAAACCCGAGTTCGGCTATAACATCATCGGATATCTCTCTGAAGAAGGACCCTGCGATTTCCCGATCCCTTGCCTCGGAACCGTTTCCGAGTTGAGGGCCATCTACGAGCATTACAAACCTACGCGTATTGTGGTCGGCATGGCCGAGCGGCGCAATCGGTTGCCCGTCCAGGACCTGCTCGAAATCCGCTTTGGAGGCGTGCTGATTGAAGACGCAGCCGATACCTATGAAATGGCCTTGCGCCGCGTCTGCAGCCGCAAAATTCAGCCGTCGCAGTTGATCTTTTCATCCGAACTGGGGCCGCGGCCGCACGCCATTGCCATCCAGAATTTCTATTCGTTGATTATCGGCATCGTCGGCCTTGCCGCCTTTCTGCCGTTGATGCTGCTGACGGCTATAGCCGTGAAGATCACCTCCAAAGGGCCGATACTTTACCGTCAACGGCGTGTGGGCCTGAATGGAAAGGTCTTCACCGTTTACAAATTTCGGTCCATGTATGTGGACGCCGAAGCGCGCACGGGGGCGGTTTGGGCGAAAAAAGACGATCCGCGCATCACGCCCATTGGCAAGTGGCTGCGCAAGCTGCGTCTCGATGAGCTGCCGCAGTTCTGGAACGTGGTGAACGGCGACATGGCCATCGTCGGACCGAGGCCCGAACGCCCTGAGTTCGTCGACCTGCTCGCGCATCAGATTCCGTATTACCGGCAGCGCCTTGCCGTGAAGCCGGGCATCACGGGATGGGCTCAGATCAATCACAAGTACGGCGATACGGAACTCGACGCCATGATCAAGCTCGAGTACGACCTTTACTACATCAAGAACGTCGCTGCTGCGCTGGATTTTTACATCATTTTTCACACGGTGAAGGTGATGCTGCTGAGCCGCGGCGCGCAGTAGCGAGATATTGAGCCGCCGATAAACGCCGATAAATGCCGATTTGAAGTGAAGCCTATCAGTAGCGATAAACGATGCGCTTCCACTCGACTCTGGGTTTCTGAAAGTTGATCAACAGGCACAGGAACGACCCGAAGCTCGCAGATAGTAAGACATTGCGCGAGATGTTCGTTCGCGAGGCGATCCACGCATTTCAATTCGATCACCAGCACATCTTCTACAAGAATGTCTGGAATATTCTCCGATGCAATGACTTGTAAGTGACCTCGAGTGACGGTTGAGAGCTAGCCTTAATGCCCCGCAGGCCGAGTTCTGTGAGCAGCGCGCGTTCGTAGACTTTTTCCAGGAAGCCAGCACCCAAGACATTTGACACCTCAAATACAGCGCCGAGCACCTGCTCCGTTAAGAGATCAAAATCCGCGTTCATCTGCGTTTATCCGCGGCTAAATAAATCCAGCCTACTTCCCGCAGCTCGCGCAGTGAGCGTTGGTTGCCGCAACGCCTCGGCTGAGTACACGTTGCGAGGGTTCCACAGAATCCAACCGTCGGCGCCGAAGCTCTCGGCGGCTTTGATTTGTGCCTGAATCTCGCTGCGGCCGAACTGGCGCTTATCGAAGGCATAATCTGCGAAGGCCTGTAGCCATGGGCGGAAGCGCACGGGATCGAGCTGAGTGCGCAACTTCGCTCGATCGAGCGAGAACCGGACGATCTCATAAGAATGTGTCACCGGGTTGCGATAATTCGGGATGCCGTACATAAATCCCGATGGATACAACATCGGCGAGATGTAATCCAGGACCTCCGCTACTCGCGTGATGTCCTGGCCGATTCCGGTATCACCTTTGTTCCAGCAAATGTAGCCAAACACATCGGCGGCGAGGAACACGTTGTACGGAACCAGCTTCTCTTTCGCTTCTTTCAGAAAAGCGGTTATCGCTTCGGGCCGTGATTGATCGGTCGCAGGCTGCGAAAATTCGACCCCCTTGGCATCCGGAAAACGGACATAGTCGAATTGAATCTCGTCGAAACCGGCCTTGGCCGCGCTCACGGCGAGATCGATGTTGTATTTGCGCACTTCAGGCGCGAAGGGATCGACCCAGGCGAGCCCTTCGTGGTCCTTGAAAACAGCGCCGTTTCGCCGAACGGCTAACTTGGGCTGAGCTGTTGCGAGCATATTGTCCTTGAACGTGACAATACGGCCGATCGTGTAAATTCCCTGCTTGTGCAATCGGCTCAGAAGCGCCGGCATATCGGGCACCGTCACGATCTTCTGCGCGCCAATGTCGGTCGCGAGGGCAACACCGGATCGATAGCAGACGTATCCCAGATCTCCCTTGACGTCGATCACAACCGCGTTGACCGGGGTGCTGGCGGTGAGGTTCAACACCGGTTCGCGCACCACCGAAGTGCCGACGCCCCAAAACGACAAATAGACTGCACGTGGAGTAATGGGCGTGAGGCTTAGCGTCACCGGCTTCGCACCATGCGGGTCGACGGCAGCCTGGACTCGGGAATATCCGTAGGCACGCGCCCCAATCGCCGGACCCTCTCCCTCGATCTGAAAATTTCCTTTCGCGTCTGTGCGGGTCACAGTCGATCCCAGAGTGACGAGGGCGCCCGTAATCGGCTTTCCATCGACAGAACTCTGCACGTGTCCGGAAAATTCGGAGGCATACGCGCTAAACGCAAGGCAGATCAGCGCCAAAACTCTGGTGGTCATCTCCAGAGTAGTGGGCGACGAGAGTGGAACTTCTAGCTCTGGATGGTGATCGGGCCCGTATCTACGTCATTGCCGCGGATTCCAAGATGCGGGAAAGCGTTACGGCCGGTGCGCTTTGCGATACTCCGCAACCGCGCGCTGGTGCTCATCCAAAGTAGCCGAAAAATGGTGCGCGCCCGACCCGTCCGCCTTTGCAACGAAATAAAGGTAGTCGGTGGTGGCAGGCTGTAGGGCCGCTTTGAGTGAGGCCAGACTCGGATTGCAGATCGGTCCGGGCGGAAGTCCCGGATGAGTATAGGTGTTATACGGGCTGGCGCTTGCCAGATCCGATTTGTGAATGGTGCCGCGATACCGGCTCTGCAGCAGCGCCGCATAAATCGTAGTAGGATCGCACTGCAGCGGTATGTCCTGGCGCAGCCGGTTCCGAAACACGCCGGCGATCAGTGGACGCTCCGCGGGAACCGCGCTCTCCTTCTCCACCAGCGAGGCGAGGGTCACGATGTTGTGCAGATCTGACCCTTCCGTGGCGCCTGAGGCTGTTTGCCACTGCTTCCGGAACTCCGCGATCATGGCGTGGCAAAGTTGATTCGCGGTGGTTTTGTGCGTCACTCGATAAGTGGAAGGGAACAGATAACCTTCGAGACTCGGCGCCAGGGGATCCAGATCTCGCACGCCGCTCGGGTCGGCCGCAGCCTTGAGAAAATCGTCTGCGCGCACGGTATCCGAATTCCGCAGCAGGTTTGCAATATCGAAGATATTACTGCCTTCGGGAACTGTGAAATCTTCATAGAAGACTTCGCCGCGTCGAATTTTGTCGAACACTTGCCAGGGGGTCTGCTGCGATCCGAAGCGGTATTCGCCCGCCTGCAGTGTCGTCGCCGGATGAACGACACGCACGAACATGAACGACAACCATGACCGCACCACGCCATGGTTTGCAAGCTCCTGAGCAATCGCGCGGGATGACATCCCGTGGTCGATTTCGACAAAAGTCTCGGCGCTGAATCCCTTGTAAGGGCCGAGATACCAGTAGCCGGTCACGCCCGCGGCAATCACCACCGCAAGCACGATTATCAAAGCGATGGACGACAGGAAGCGCTGCAATGGAGTTTGCCGTCGGCTCACAGTGCCTCCTCGGCTGTTCTGCGGTACTCGAGGTAACTCTCCAGCAGTAGCACCGCCGCCAGCCGGTCTACCGCACGCTTGCGCTCATCCAGCGGAGCGCCGGCTTGTCGTAGCATCCGCTCTGCCTCCGATGAGGTCAGGCGCTCGTCCCAAAAGACCACTGGCACGCCCGAGTGCCCCTTGAGACGCTCGGCAAATTCTCGCGTGTACTCACTCTGCCGGCTTTCATCGCCGCTCATGTGCAGAGGTCTTCCAATCAGGAGTGTATGGACGCGCCAATCCGTCGTGATCTGTTTCAATTTCGCCAGGTCTTCCCGGATGCGCGTGCGCTGCAAAGTCTCCAGGCCTTGCGCCGTCAATCCGAGCTCATCGCTCACCGCCAGCCCGATCCGCTTTTTCCCCACGTCGAGGGCGAGAATGCGGCCGGGAGCAGATTGATCGTGTTCAGAGTCCAATTTCGGATTATAGTGTGCATCTTCGATTCGTGCTCAGCGCTCACATTCCGCTATCCGAGCCAACGGCGAAGCGACCGGAGCCCATCGCGCTCGGCATCCAGCCCTCGGCTGCCGTCGAGCGGCGCGATTCATCTACACAACCAGCTGACGCACAATGGCGATATGCAGCAGAAAACTGCCAAGCGCTGGTTCGTTTCAGGAGAAGTGCAGGGAGTTGGTTTCCGCTACTTCGTTCAACACAAAGCCAATTCGCTCGGGCTCGCAGGCTGGACTCGTAACCGCTCTGATGGACGCGTCGAGGTTTACGCGGTCGGGACTGAGGACCATTTGAGCGATTTAGCAGCAGCGCTACACGTTGGGCCGCGCATGGCCAACGTGCGAAGGGTTGAGGAAATAGACGACTCCGTCGAGAGCGTGTCGGGCTTCTACGTCCGCTGATGCGAAGCGGCGGTAAAATGCGTACCTGCTCATGACCTCTCTTAAGAACCGCATCATTGTTTATCTGTTTTGTGCCATGCTTCTTGCCGGCGCGGGAACAAGCGCAACTGCCCAGGAAGCCGCAAAAGCCACCGAGCTTGGACCCAATCTGCTCCTCTTTACTACCTCGTCCGGAAATGTAGTGGCATCCGTCGGAAGCGATGGCGTCTTCCTGGTCGGAACGCCTTCTGCCGCGAGCACGTCCGAGATCAGCCGGATTGTTTCCAGCCGAACCCGCTCGCCGTTACGCTACGTTGTGATTGCGGCGCAAGATTCGGCTCATTCCAACGGCGACGCCGGTTGG
The DNA here is from genome assembly GCA_963842195.1 of uncultured Acidobacteriaceae bacterium. Classification (GTDB taxonomy): domain Bacteria; phylum Acidobacteriota; class Terriglobia; order Bryobacterales; family Bryobacteraceae; genus Bog-105. The sequence continues at coordinate 103,590 of CAWJFN010000005.1, read as the reverse complement.
GCCAGTCGCGGTGCGTTCGTAGCTATGCAGGAGAAAGCGCTCGAGCGACTGGGCGGGCACGTCATGGGTCCTGCCCGGCCTTTGCCGCCTCGCCTGGTCGAACTCAGGGTTGACCGCCCGCGCATAGCCTTCTCGGAGGTCTTGACGTTCGATATGAACGGCGAAGCAATTCACGTTGTCCACCAGCCGGCCGCCTACAGCAATGCGGACTTTTTGGTGCATTTTCATGCCGCCAACCTTTTGTATTTCGGTGAGGTGTTTCCCGGGGACGGTTATCCGGACGTCGATGCCGATCAGGGCGGCAGCTTGGACGGTTTTGTAAGAACCCTCAGCCCGTGGACCGACAACAAAAGGCGTATCGTTCCAGCCCGCGGCAACATCGGTACGGGCGAAGACGTCAAGGCTTTTCGTGACATGATCGTCTCCGTTCGAGATCGTGTCCAAGCCATGATTGCCGATCACCGAACTGAGCAGGATGTCGTGAGCGCTCACCCTACCGCAGACTTTGATTCACGCTGGGGCCAGGGGCGAGTAACTGCGGATCAATTCGTACGCACCGTTTATCACGCCCTTACGCCTACCAAGCCCTAACATCATCCGCCTACATGCCCGCCAGTTCATCCGCAGCCTGGTTGATTACCTGGTTCATCTCCGCCAGGCATTCCTCCACCACCGCGGCTTCGTGCTGAGCGGCGGTCCAGTTCTTCATCTCCACAGCTTCGCGAACTCCCGGCACCGTCTTCACCGCATAACCCGTGTAAAGCCCGGGTGCGTAGATCTGATGCTTATACCAGGGTCGTCCCGGCAATCCCTCGGGACGCGTCAGCACGCGTTCCGTTCGCATCAGTAATTGATTCAGAGCGGCAAGCCTTGCCGGATCGGCCGAGTCCTTAAGCGCTGTAGCTTCCAGCAAAGCATCGTACTTCCTGCCTGTCTCTTTTAAGGTTTCCAGCTGTTTGCGCAGCCCCGAAAATTCCAGCTTGTGCCCGTTCTTTTCACTTTCTTTCTGAATCTCGTCCACGTAGCCTCCAACGGTGGTTGCGAAATGCTCGAACTCAAAGGGCAAAATCGAGGAGTTCGCCAGCCGCAGCAGCGCCGTCGTCGTAAACTGCGATAGCGCTTTGCCGTCGGCGCGATTCCCGTCGGAGAACTGCGAATACCAGTGCAGCGAATCGTAAATCGAATGGTAGATGCCGCTCTTAGTATTGCCGCTGAAATCGTCATTTAAGCTCGCCACGCCGACGTAATCCAGAAAGCCTTGATAGTCCGATCCGGCCCCGAGCGCGCCAATGCTGAATCCTTTATCGCTCTTCGGTTGTGCCGGTTCCGCTCCCGGCTCAACCGGAGGGTGGTGCAGGGCGTAGTCCGCCAGGTTTTGACTGCTGCCCGGCTGTTGAATGCTGCTGGCCACTTCCGTAGCGAACTCCTCAAGCGTGTGCGACCCGCTGATGTTCAGCCAACCGCGCGCAGTGTTGTCCGAATTGATGTAAGCTACGGCCTTCTCTTTCAGCTCGTCTTGATGCTTTTCCACCCACTCGGTTGAGCCGAGGAGTCCGAACTCCTCTCCGTCCCAAAAGGCAATTTTGATCGTGCGCTTCGGCTTCCAGCCCTGCTTCATTAGCGAGCCGAGCGAGCGCGCTGTCTCGAGTAACGCAACCGCGCCGGAGGTGGGATCGTCGGCTCCGTTAACCCAGGCATCGTGATGGTTGCCGGCGATCACCCATTCGTCGGGCATTTCGGCCCCGGGTATGGTCGCCACCACGTCAAATAGCGGTTTGCTCGTCCAGTCATAATCGGTTTTAACGTGAACACGTGCAGCGCCAGGTCCTGCATGATATGTGAAGGGCAGGGCGCCGCGCCAATCCACTGGCACCACTGGTCCTGTAAGCTGCCGCAATATCGGAGTGGCATCCGCGTACGAGATCGGCAGCACCGGAATTTTCATCAATGTCTTCGCTTCACCGATGGACAGCCGTTTCGCGCCTTTTACCGATGCCGTTCCCGGCGATAGCGGGTCGCCAGGATATAGGGTCATGTCCATCACGCTCCCGCGCTGAACTCCCACTGGCGGGCGCATGGGTCCTTTGGGATACGTCTCACCGTCAAAATAGCCGTCATCGCGCGGATCCGAGTAAATCAGGCACGCGATCGCCCCATGCTCGGCCGCGAGCTTCGGTTTTAACCCCCGCCAACTCTTTCCGTAACGTGTGATCACCACCTTGCCCTTCACGCTGATCCCGGCCCGGGCAAGCCATTCGTAATCTTCCGGCAACCCGTAGTTCGCGTACACCGCATCACCAGTAACATCGCCCGTCGCGCCATAGGCGTTGTAAGTCGGCAATTGATTCGGCTGGCCGCTGCTAGGATCGGCCGCCATCGCCGGCTCTTTCAGTGTGGCGGTGTAAGGCTCGGGCGCGATCACTTGTACCTGACGCACGGTCGGATACGGCATCAAGGCTTCAAACTCCTCGATTTCCGTGTCCAGTCCAAAGTCACGCAACTTCTGTGCGATGTACTCCGCTACCGCTTTGGAACGCGGCGACCCGGCATTGTGCGGCTCGCCCGCAATGAAGTTGGAATATTCAACCAATCTCTCGCTATCGGGAACCGACCGCGCCTGCTGCTCCAGGCGTTGTTCTTCGGCGGAATTCTTTGCCAGGAACCCGCGCAGGTCGGTGCCTTGTGCCGCCAAGGCTGCTGCAGTAAGACAGGCCATTCCAGCCTGAAATTTCCAAAACAAAAGGCTCATGTTGCGGTTTCATTCTAGCCTGTGCCCTTCGCTTTCCGACGTGCGCGAAAGCTCAGCGTTCTCGCTCCCAGATGACGGCAGCCCTAATCCGCTTTACCGCTGAGCAGGTCATACAGCCACACACACGAGATGACGACCACGGTTACGGCGGTCAGCCAGGCCGCCCAGTTTTGCAGCCGCGAGTTCTTAAACGCTCCCATCAGGCGCGGACGATTGACCAGCAACAGCATGTAGATGATGACAAACGGGAGCAGAATTCCGTTGGCAACCTGCGACCACAGAATCAATTTCAGGAGCGGTATTCCCGGGATCAGAATGAAGGCAGCGCCGCCGCCGATCAACAGCGTGTACAACCAATAGAAAACCGGCGCCTCGGAAAAGCGCTTATCTATCCCGGATTCGAAGCCCAGGCCTTCGCAGATGTTATACGACGTGGCCAGCGGCAGAATCGCGGCCGACAGCAGCGATGCATTGATCAGGCCGACCGCAAACAGCAGTGAGGCGAACTTCCCGGCAAACGGTCGCAAGGCAATCGCAGCCTGCGCAACATCGTCGATTTTCGGGTTGTTGGAGTGGAAAATCGTCGCGCCGCACGCCACGACAATGAAGAAGGCCACCACGTCGGTGACAATGCAACCGACGATCACGTCCAGCCGGCACAGTCCGTAGTGCCTCGCATCGACGCCTTTCTCGACTACCGCCGCCTGCAGATAGAACTGCATCCAGGGCGTGATCGTAGTTCCGATCAGTCCGACAATCAGCACCAGGTAACGCGGATTTGTGCTGAGCGTAGGCAGCACTGTCTGCTTCATGACCAGGTCCCAATCGGGTTTGGCCAGAAAGGCGGATACGGGATACGCAAAATACACCAGCGATGCGATCAGCAGGATTCGCTCCACCGGCTTGTAGCGGCCGCGCACGATCATGCTCCAGACGAGTACTGCTCCGATCGGGACAACAATGTACTTGCTCACCCCGAAAATACCCATGCCGGAAGCGAGTCCGGCAAATTCGCTCATGATGTTGAAGAAGTCGGCGAGACCAAGCACCATCATGGTGAAGAAGGTCGCGCGCAAGCCAAATTCTTCCCGAATCAGATCGGAGAGGCCTTTTCCGGTCACGGCGCCCATGCGCGCCGCCATCTCCTGCACCACGATGAGGGCGATTGTGATGGGTATCAGCGTCCACAACAGCTGATAACCGAACTCCGCGCCGGCCTGCGAGTAAGTAAGAATCCCCCCGGGGTCATTGTCAACGTTTGCAGTAATGAACCCCGGCCCGAGTACCGCCAGGAACGCCAGTAGGCGCGCGCTGATCAGAGCAAACGGCGATCTCCGGCGACTTAGTATCGGAGGGAAGGTTGCCCGCACAAATCCTCATTGTCAGCCAGCATTCGTTGCAATTTAATTGATTTAATTGCTTTCAGCAAACATTCATTTCCGCCATCTATCATGGAATGAACCGCATGCCGAAGATCAATCTCTGTTTCCTCTGGCATATGCATCAGCCTTTTTACAAGGACCTCGCCTCGGGCGAGTACAGGCTGCCGTGGACGCGCCTCCATGCCCTGAAAGACTACTACGGCATGGTGAAAATACTTGATGATTTTCCGATAATTCATCAGACCTTCAATCTCGTCCCTTCGCTTTTGTTACAAATCGAAGAGTACGCCTCAGGCAATGCTTTCGATCCTTTCCTTACGCTTGCCCTCAAGCCCGCCGAACAGCTGACGCCGGCTGAGACGGAATTTATCCTCAAATATTTTTTCCAGGCGAATGAAGATCGCGTGATTCGCCGTTATCCGCGCTACGCTGAGCTGTTGCACGTCTTCCAATGCAATGACCGGAATCCGCGCCGCGCCGCTGCCCATTTCGATACGCAAATGATTCGCGACCTACAGGTGTTATCGCAAGTCGCCTGGTTCGACGAGTATGACCTGGAACAAGACCCGGACGTCAATCGACTCGTCGCGAAAAGCCGCAACTATGATTATGCAGATCAGGTTTTGGTGGGCGAGAAAGAAAGGCGTGCCCTCGCACGTGTTCTCGATACTTATCGCAACACTGCGGATCGCGGGCAGATCGAGCTCTCGACCTCCGCTTATTACCATCCCATATTGCCGCTGATCTGCGATTCCAGTGTCGCGAGAGTATCTCACCCTTATGTTCCGTTGCCTACCCGCTTCTCCTATCCGGCCGATGCCGAGGAGCAGCTGCGGAAAGCCCGTCTTTACTTCGAATCCAAATTCGGTGTTTCGCCCGCTGGATTGTGGCCCTCCGAAGGTTCCGTTTCCGATGCCACGCTGGACATTGCCGCCAAAACGGGCTTCCGTTGGGTCGCCTCCGACGATGGCGTACTGGCGCGAACTCTCAATGTGCCGGCGACCTCGGAAAATACGTATCAGGCCTATACCTGGAAACGAAACCATCGTGAGATCGATGTGGTATTTCGCGACCACCGCATGAGTGACTTGATCGGTTTCGTCTATTCCCGCATGGAGCCGTACCTTGCCGCGGTTCATTTTCTGGATGAATTGCGGCAGCGATGCGCTCCCGTTCTCGAAAGCGGGCGCGACGCGTTAGTGCCTATCATTCTGGATGGAGAAAACGCGTGGGAGTCCTACGTCCGGAATGGCCGGCCATTTCTGCTCGAGCTCTACGGGCAACTGGCGCGAGATCCCAACATAAACGCCCTGACCATCAGCGAAGTCCTGTCCGGTGCCTCACGAAAGGAAATCGATCACATCTTCCCAGGCTCATGGATAGACTCGACTCTCGATATCTGGATCGGTTCTGAAGAAGATAACGTTGCCTGGGAGCGGCTGCTCGAAGCGCACAAGGTTTTCGATAGAGTTGTCGCTTCTGGATCGTCTGTTTCCGAGCAAGCCAAACGCGCTGCCTACGAAGAACTGCTCATCGCCGAGGGCAGCGATTGGTGCTGGTGGTACGGTCCCCAACATGCTTCGGCGAACAAACCCGAGTTCGATCAACTTTACCGCGGCCATCTTGCCAACATGTATCGGCTGCTCGGAGAGGAGCCTCCCGCGAATCTCGCCGAGCCCATCACGAAATTATCGGAAGAATCTCTACATCAGCGCCCTTCGGGATTAATTCAACCGATTATTGACGGGATCGTCTCGCGCGCTGAATGGACCGACGCTGGCCGCTACCGCGTTGATCCTCGGTCGGGAGCCATGCACAGCAGGCGGCCCATGGTGCAGGACCTCTATTACGGAAGTGATGGCAAGAGCATTTACCTGCGCCTGGATCTGGTTGAGCCACCCGCCGCTGGCGTGCCGTACGAGTGCCGGCTGGAGATACGCAACTCTGCGGGAACGCACTTCGAAATTCGCGTTTTTGCAGTTTGCGGCGGCGAGAACAAAATCTTCAGCGAGCTTCCGGAGAATTCCGTCGACGCGGCCCTCGCCGAGGTATTTGAGATCAGGCTCTCTATGTCAGCGTTGCACGTCCGCTTGGGCGAGCCGCTGTTTCTGCATCTATCCGTCTTCCGCGACGGTCTGCCCTTGGCTGCCATCCCAGGGATAGGCGAGCTTGAAATCCAGTACGGGATTATGGCCACGTACGCGTTTTAAATAGTCCCGGCAGTCGTCTACTGCAAGGCTGAAAAGCGATATATGCGTCTGCTGCTGGCCGCGGCTGTCATAAATGCAACCTTGCTGGTTGCACTGCTTCCACGTTTGGCGCGCTCCGACCTCACCGCCAATCATCCCGGCCGAGCCAAACGGTACGGAGTTCGCGTGATACACGCCTACCCACACGATCCGACGGCGTTTACGCAAGGACTAGAGTATCGGGCAGGATTTCTATACGAGGGCACCGGACTCCGTGGTCAATCTGCGCTCCGCAAGGAGAAATTGGAAACCGGCGAAGTCGTGGAGACCGCAAAACTCGGGCCTGAATTTTTCGGAGAGGGCATCACCGTCATCAATCAGCAAATACTTCAATTAACCTGGCAATCTCACCTTGGATTTATCTACGATCAGACGAGCTTTCGGAAAATACGCAGCTTCGCCTACTCGGGCGAAGGCTGGGGCTTGGCCAACGACGGAGAAGTGATTTATATGAGCGACGGGACGTCGGAAATTCGCGTTCTCGATGCTCAGAGCCTCACCGAACGTCGACGCATAGCGGTACATGACGGGAATCAACCCATCGCATTGCTCAATGAACTCGAGTGTGTGCGCGGCCAGATCTATGCAAATATCTGGCACTCCGATCAGATTGCCAGAATCGCCCCGAAAAACGGCCAGGTTGTTGGATGGATTGATGTATCGGGCCTGTTGTCGAAACGAGATCTGCCCGATGCGGAAGCCGTGGTAAATGGCATTGCGTATGACTCCATGGGTGACCGGTTGTTCGTAACCGGCAAACTCTGGCCAAAAATATTTGAGATTCAGCTCATCCCAAAGTGACACGCAACCTTCGCGGACGCGTGGGCCGCCAACGGACACGTGAACCCCAGCCGACGCGTGTAGTATAGTTCGAGCGTCTTGGGCTGGCTCTTTCAACCCGGGAAGTGGCTTGGAGCAATAGTGATGAGCCGACTAAGATTTTGCCTTCTCGCCGGAATCCTGGCAGCGCTTCAAGGCAACGCGCAACAGAACTATGTTGGGCGGTATGACATCTACAACGGATTCGCTTATTTCGATAGCCCGGACATACACCTCACCGAGCGTGGCTACCATCTCCAGCTTGGATACAATCCCCGGACCTGGCTTGCCACCGGCTTCGATTATTCGGTCGTTACCGGCACGCTTACTCTTACGCCGAGTCTTCTCAAACCATCTCTCGCCTCAGCCATCGCGTCCCAGCTTGCACCGCTGGTACAGGCCGGCCTCATTCCTCCTAATTACAACCTCGCGATTCCGGTCGCGTCGACGACGCACACCCTCGCTGCCGGCCCGCAGCTCGAATATCGGCACTTCCGGTACGTAACGCTCTTCCTGCGGCCCTCGATCGGAGCAATTTACGAGATTGCTACTCCAAAGCCGACCGATCCAATCTCCACCTCGATTGCGAAACAGCTTGCCCCCAGCGGGCAGAAGAGTGAGTGGAAGCCTTTCTACGGCGTCGGCTGGGGCGCGGAGTTGAATGTCACCGACCACTTCGCGCTACGGATGCAGGCCGACTTTGTCCACAACGCTTTGTTCACCGACCTCCTGAAGAGTTCACGCAACACATGGCGTCTTTCGGTCGGCCCGGCGGTGCATTTTGGAAAGAACATCGCGCAGTAGTCTGTCGGCGGTTCTGCCGTTTATCGGTTCTTCGAACGTACCTTGAATGAGAGCTAGGACATTCGGGAGAAGTCTTCTCGAATGCTACGCTGAAAATTCCATGGCTTCCGAGATCGAGACGAGCGCGGAGGCGATCCCTTCACCGTTGGCGCTCGACAAAGTGTATGAGCCGCAGCGGTTTGAGCCGCATTGGGCCGATTGGTGGATCGATAGCGGACTGTACCGCGTCAATGCCAAAGACGCGCAGCCCGGGAACACTTTTTCGCTTGTCATTCCGCCGCCTAACGTAACCGGATCGCTCCACATCGGACATCTCCTTGAGCACACCATCATGGATGTCGCGGTCCGCTGGCATCGAATGCAGGGCGAGACCACTCTGTGGCTCCCCGGCATGGACCACGCCGGCATCTCCACGCAGATGGTAGTGGAACGTCAGCTTGCGTCCGAAGGATTGACGCGGCGTCAGCTTGGGCGCGAAGACTTCGAACGCCGTGTATGGCAATGGAAAGAGGAGTACGGCGGCCGCATCGTGCACCAGATCCGCCGGGAAGGCGCGAGCGTCGATTGGTCGCGCGAGCGTTTCACTATGGACGCGGGTCTCTCACGTGCCGTTCGCGAAGCCTTCGCGCGCCTGTGGGACAAAGGTCTGATCTATCGCGGCGAGTACATGGTGAACTGGTGCCCGCGCTGTCAAACCGCCATCTCCGATGTCGAGACGCTGCATGAAGCAAGCGAAGGGCACCTCTGGCACATCCGTTATCGCATGCAGGACAGTGATGAATCGCTGACGGTTGCGACCACGCGTCCGGAAACCATGCTGGGCGACACCGCGCTCATGGTGCATCCCGATGATCAACGCTACCGGCATCTGCTCGGGACGACAGCGATCCTGCCGATTCTGCATCGCCACATACCGGTGATCGCGGACGCCATGGCCGATCCGGAATTCGGAACCGGTGTAGTGAAGGTGACACCGGCGCACGATCCGAATGATTTCGAAGCAGGGAAGCGGCACAAGCTGCCTTCTGTAAAGGTCATCGGCGAAGACGCGCGCATGACAAGCGCCGCCGGGCCTTATGCAGGGCTCGATCGCTTCGAGGCCCGTAAGCGTATCCTTGCGGCACTGCAGGAATCTGGCGAACTGGTCAAGACCGAACCGTACACCGTAAACCTCAGCAAGTGCGAACGCTGCAAGACTGTGGTCGAGCCGCTTGTATCCACGCAGTGGTTCGTACGCATGAAGCCGCTCGCCGAAAGGGCAATGGACGCCGTGCGCAGCGGCCGCATTCGCTTCGTTCCCGATGACCGCGAAGTGGTGTTCTTCCAGTGGATGGAAAACATCCGTGACTGGTGCATCTCGCGGCAGCTCTGGTGGGGTCATCGCATCCCCGCATGGCATTGCCGCAAATGCCATCAAATTACTGTTGCGCGTGAAACGCCCGCCACTTGTTCGCACTGTCATTCAACCGAACTCGAACAAGACACCGATGTACTCGATACGTGGTTTAGCTCGGGGCTGTGGCCGTTCTCTACACTGGGCTGGCCGGACAACAGCGAAGATATGCGCACGTTCTATCCCACCTCGTTGCTCATCACCGGCTTCGACATTCTGTTCTTCTGGGTTTCGCGCATGATCATGCTCGGGCTGGAAATGACTGGCGATGTCCCGTTCCGCGAAGTTCACCTGCACGGCCTGGTGCGTGACGCCGAGCGTCAGAAAATCTCAAAGACGAAGGGCAACGTCGTCGACCCACTCGACATCATGGATAAATACGGCACCGACGCGTGCCGCATCGCGCTCATGATTTCGGCAGCAACGGGTGCTGACATTGCGCTCAAGACGGATCGCATCGAAGCCGGCCGGGCTTTTGCAAATAAGCTCTGGAACGCATCGCGGCTGCTCTTTATGCATATGGAGCGCTCGGGTATCAGATGGTGGAAGCGCGGCGTCGCGGCTCGGCCCGCTACGGAAGACGGGTGGATTCGCGATCGCTTCAACCTTTGCGCCGGAGTTGTGAATGACGCGCTGAAGGTGCACCGGTATCACGAAGCCGGGCAAGCGCTCTGGGATTTCGCTTGGCACGATTTCTGTGACTGGTATCTCGAAATCAAAAAGCTGCGCTTCGAGGAGCAATCAGGACAGGACGATCACTGGACGGAGGCGCTCACGGTGTACGAAGCGATGCTGCGTCTTGTGCATCCATTCATGCCGTTCATCACGGAAGAACTGTGGCAGCGGCTGATGGCTGACTCCCGCGACCCGCATGCCGTGTCCATTTCGCTAGAGAATTTTCCTGAACCGTCGGCCATTCCGCATTCGATCGGCAAATTCGCTCGTATCCAGGAGATAGTCACTGCGGCGCGTGAACTCCGTGCGGATAGCAAGCTCGATCCTAAGGCGAAGTTCCCTGCGACTCTCTTTCTGTCGCAGAGCCTGGACGACGCGGACCTGGCGGCAGTTGCGGCTCTTACGAAGCTCGACCTGGAGCAGCGGCACGGACACCTTGCGGAACGCAACGGCCTGATTCGTTCCGGTTCGGGATTCGATCTGCAGATTCATGCCTCGGCTGCGCCGCAAGACGCGAAGACACGAATCCTGAAAGAGATTGCGAATCTTGAAAGAGTCATCGCGAGCACCGAACGCCAGCTGAGCAACGACGCATTCGTCAGCAAAGCCCCAGCGCTCGTTGTCGACGAGATGCGGCGCAAGCGGGCCGATTACCGGGTGCAACTGGAGAAGAACCGCAAGCTGCTCGAAGGGCTTGACTAGTCGATGTTCGACGTCGCGCATCCTGAGATCCGGGATGCCGTGTCGCGTGCCTTAACGGAGGACATCGGCCCGGGAGATGTAACTTCGGAGCTGACCGTCCCCGCCGATCTTCAGGCCAGCGGCAGTTTCCTCGCCAAGCAGGATTTCACGCTGGCCGGCATTGAACTGCTCCCACTGATTTACGAACTGCGCGGGGGAGCGCACGTCGAACTGCTCGCCAAGAGCGGCGATCGCATTGAGAGTGGCCGCGCATTTGCGGCCGTATCCGGCAAAGCCCGCACACTACTCGAGTGTGAACGCGTAGCCCTCAACTTCCTTCAACGCCTGAGCGGGGTCGCGACTCTCGCGCGTTCCTACGCGAACGCGGTCGCGGGCACAAAGGCGCGTGTGCTCGACACCCGAAAGACGACGCCCGGTCTTCGCCAACTCGAGAAGGATGCGGCGGCGGCGGGCGGCGCCACCAATCACCGGCGCGGACTCTTCGATGCAGTGCTGATCAAGAACAACCACATCACTGCTGCCGGTGGTGTTCGTCACGCGCTTGCCGCCTCCGCTAAGTTTCCTGGCCCGGTGGAGATTGAGGTTCGGACTCGCGGAGAGTTGGACGAAGCGCTTGATGCCGGAGCAAAGCATTTGCTGCTCGACAATCTGACTCCTGCTGAAGCCGCCGAATGGATCGGTTACGTCAACGGCCGGGCGACGGTAGAGCTATCCGGCGGAATGAATCTGAAAACCATTCGCAGTTACGCCGAAACCGGTCCGGATTTCATCTCCTCCGGCGCCATCACACACTCCGCCCCGGCAGTAGACATCAGCTTCCGGCTTACACTCGAGCGCTGATTATGCCGCTAGACAGCGCACGCATCCGCACAGCTCGGCCACAGAACGAGCTGCACTATTTTCCGACTATCGGTTCCACCATGACCGAAGCTGCACAGCTCGCTGCAGCCGGAGCTCCGCACGGAACGATTGTGATCGCGGACGAACAGACGGCAGGAGTCGGACGGCTGGGCCGCGCGTGGTATTCCGATCCCGATGTTGGAATCTATTGTTCAGTTCTATTGCGGCTGCCCCTGGCGCCGAGCGGATTGCCGATCGCGACACTGATGCTTGGGCTGGCAACGGGCGAAGCTATCCAAAACGCGACCAACCTTGCTTGCGATCTGCGGTGGCCCAACGACGTGCTGATCAATGGACGGAAAACCGCAGGCATCCTCGCGCAGCTCAACGAAGATTGCATCGTGTCGGGCATCGGAATCAACGTGAATCACACGGCGATCCCATCCGATGTGCGCACCCCTGCCACGTCACTGCGTATTGAATCCGGCCGGATGCAATCACGCGAGCAGATTGTGATCGATTTACTTCGCTCGCTCGACGGCTTCAGTTCACTGTTGACGACGCAAGGCGCATCGGCGATCGTTCGCGCGTTCACGGCCGCTTCATCGTTTGCGCTCGATCGGCGCGTACGCATCGAAGACACAGGTCAGCGTGGTGTCTCGGCGGGGCTCGACGAAAATGGATTCCTGCTGTTACGGCTTGATAATGGACGCCTTGAACGGGTGGTCGCGGGCGGCGTGAGGCCCGATCCGGAAACATGACCGGCGATCCACAATCGGAAGCTGACTGGCAGGCAAACTACTTCAACTACTTCACTGAAATCGAAGAGCACTTCCAGCGCGTGCGCGGCTCTGGACTGTTTCTGCTTTCGCCGCTCGATTGGGCCCTTATCGAAAACTGGAAAAACTCGGGAGTTCCGCTTGAGGCGGTACTGCAGGGAATCAACGCGGCGTTTGAAAAATGGCAGAGCCGGAAGGTTAAGACTCGCAAGGTGAATTCCGTCGCGTATTGCACGCAGGCGGTAATGGACGCCGCTCAGCGCGCGCCGTCGCGAAGCCACCCGAATTCTGCGGCAGCAGCGCCGTTTTCTGGAGAAGACTTGCGGCAATACGCGGCGCAAAACGCCGTACAAATGCGCACGCGCAGTGAAGCACCGTTCCAGGAAATCGCCGCCAAACTCGACGAAATCGAGGCGAACGCGGCTTACCACCTGACCAAAATCGAAGACCTGGAGCGTCTCTTGACCGCTCTCGAAGACAAAATGGTCGCCGCTGCGCGCAGTCTGATGAGTGACGACGATCTGCTCTCGATGCGTACCGCGCTTGATCGTGAGTTGCGCCCCTATCGCGGGCAAAATGACCGCGGATCAGCTTTCGATGATCGAACGGCGGTATCTCGACAGCGCGGTTCTCGAACGCGCTAAGTTGCCGCGGCTGAGTCTCTTCTATATGCGTTAAGCTAGACCGCATTCGCTATGAACGCGCAACCGGCCACGCTAAAGCCGACCACCCTGCAGTGGATCGCTCTGGCCCTGCTCGTTATTTCCGTCGGTATCAACTATGCCGATCGGGGAAATCTTGCGGTCGCCGCCACCCGCATTGAAACGGAGCTCCACTTCGATCCGCGGCTGCTTGGAATCCTTGGCACGGGCTTTTTCTGGACGTATTCGCTTTCGCAACTCTTCGCGGGCAAGGTCATCGACCGCTGGAATGTGAACTGGGTATACGCGATCGCATTCTTGATATGGTCGGGCGCGACAGCGTTGACCGGCTTCGTCAGCTCTTTCGCGCTGCTGTTCACTTTGCGGCTTCTGCTGGGCTTCGGCGAGTCCGTGGCTTACCCGTCCTACTCGAAGATCATCGCGAACTTCTTCCCGGAGCAACTGCGCGGCACCGCGAACGCTCTCATCGATGCCGGCTCAAAGATCGGTCCCGCAGTTGGAATTCTGGTTGGCGTCGAGATGGTCAGCCGGCTTTCCTGGCGCGGTATGTTCATTCTCCTTGGCGGCGTAAGTCTTATCTGGCTGCTGCCCTGGTGCGTGGTGGCCGCGAAGCTCCCCGCGCAGCCTCTCAAAAAGGCCGCCGAGCGTGCGCCTGCGTGGACCGAAATCGTCTCCAAACGCCGCTTCTGGGGAACGGCCATAGGACTATTTGGCGGCAACTACGCCTGGTACTTCTATCTCACTTGGCTGCCATATTACTTCGAGCGGGAACGCCACTATGAAAAAAATCAGCTTGCGATCATGGCCTCGCTCCCGTTCTGGGCAGTTGCTATCGCGTCCATGCTGTTCGGATTACTTGCCGATGCTCTCATCCGGCGCGGCCGTGACCCCGGACGAGTGCGGCAGACGTTTGTGGCCGTAGGACTTCTGGGATGCGGTCTGTTCATGCTGGCTGCGGTCCTTGTTCCGGCAGCTTTGTGGGCCGACATCCTGTTGATTCTTGCCTCGATTTCGATGGGAGGCTTCTCATCGAATCATTGGGCGCTCACGCAGCGGCTGTCGGGGCCGGAGGCAGCGGGCAAGTGGACGGGCATTCAAAATTGTCTCGGTAATTTCGCCGGCATCACCGCGCCCTGGGTGACCGGCAGCGTGCTCGCGGCCACTCACTCCTTCTTTGCGGCTTTCGCCATCGCCTGTGCCGTGCTGATCGGCGGCGCGCTCAGCTACCGATTCATCATCGGCCCCCCGGAGCATATTGTCTGGCGAACGGCGTCATCACTTCCCGGCAATCATCGCGATCCGGAAGGCCGGCCGATGCACGTACATCTCTAGCTTGTGCATTCCTGCCGAACGCGCAAGTTCCGCGAGTTCGCTTGCGCGGAAGGCCGCCTTCACGGAGATCAACCCGTCGTGCACGGTAATCCAGCCCCACTTGAATAGCGGTCCAGCTACGCGCAGAAACAAATAAGGAACAATGTGCCGTTCGAGATCGACGATGAGAACAGCCCTGCGTGCAATCGAGTGAAATTCGCGCAACAGCGAAATCACCTGCTCATTTGTGAAGTGGTGCAGGAATAGTGTCGATATCACAAAGTCGAAAGCGCCCGGCGCGAATGGTAGACGGAAGGCGTCGGCGAGCAGCTTCGGCTCGGGCGCCGCTTCCAGGTTTACTGGGTTGCAGTCGAGAGACGTTATCGACGCCTTCTGATACAGGTCTTTCAGCAGACGCGCGGTGTCGCCCGATGCCGAACCAACGTCGAGCACTGTGAACGGTTCGTCGGGCCGTGCAACATGCGCCAGCAGACTGCGGATCGTGGAGTGACCTCCAAACCGCCGATTGATGGTCACCAGGTCCTTCAGATTTCGGCGCGCCTCCTCGGCAGGGGCGTGGTCAAGAAGTTCGGGCCTGATCACTCGCCGCGAGAACAAACGCAAATCCCCCCACGAGTCATAGTCATGGTATTTAGTTTGGCAAAGGATATAGAGAAATAAGTGCCTGCAGATGGACGTGCCATCGTATTTCCGTTGGTGTCGAAATCACCGGGACAGCCCACTCGTGACGGTGAGTCTGAGCCGCGCCCGCAGGAAGCGGTTCCTCCCGTCGCTTTGCCCATGAGCGCAGCAATTGACGGGCAACGCCCGAGGAGCGCTCATTAGCCCGAACCAGGATGCTGGTATCGAGGACGATCTTCAGTGATGCGGGCGGTAACCGGGACGGCTGCTTCGGATAGCTTCGTCGAGAATTTCTTCGGTATCTTCGGTGAAATCGGGCTTCCGACCGGCATCCACGTCTGCAAAATATTTCCTCAGTTGTGCCGCGATCTCTTGCCGACGCTCATCCGAAAGAGCAGGGGGCTCAAACGCGCGGATGCTGACCGTTTCGTCTTCGAGCACACGACGCCCAAGGAGGCTTTCAATGACTACCCTCTGGTCAGGCGATAGGTCTTTTGCCTTGTGGATCATGTGACGAGAGCCTCCCTTTTCAGTATGACTAACTCCTTCTAATGTGTTCCGGAGCGTCGTCAGGCAGAAATTTCAGTTTCCGTGCCCAAAACCGTCTGGGCGCTTTGCCACAGCGCAAAAAATTCCGAGTGCGGTGGTGATACAAGATGATTACGCACTCATGAAGAATTCACTATCCAGAAGGAACCTGCTCCAAGCCGCTGGCTCGAGCGCCGTGCTTTTCCCCGGCGCCGCACGAGCCCAGAACGCCACACACCCCGAGCCCTCCGGACCAACCACCTCCACGGTCGAAGATCGCGACCGCCGCGAGCAGTGGTGGCACGAAGCGCGTTTCGGAATGTTCGTTCACTTCGGGCTCTATAGTGTCCTGGGCCGGCACGAATGGGCCATGGAAGAAGAAGGCATCCCAGTGGCTGAGTACGAGCAGCTCGCAAAACGCTTCAATCCGCAGCCGCACGCAGCGCGCGCCTGGGCCAAGCTCGCCAAACGCGCCGGCATGAGATACATCGTGATGACCACCAAGCATCACGAAGGCTTCTGCCTTTTCGACACGAAGCTGACGAATTATTGCGCACCGAAACAGGCGGCCGGGCGGGATCTGGTTGCCGAGTACGTGGAAGCGGCCCGCGGCGAAGGGCTCCATTTCGGCTTTTACTATTCACTGATGGACTGGCATCACCCAGATGGCGCACGTTGTAAGACCGACGAGGCGGCCCGCCGGCGCTTTGTGGATTACATCCACGGCCAGGTGCGCGAGCTGTGCTCGAACTACGGTAAGGTCGATGTGCTCTGGTACGACGTGAACTGGCCGCTCACGGCTGAGGGATGGGAATCGGTGAAGCTCAACAAAATGGTCCGTGAGCTTCAGCCCGACATACTTATCAACAATCGGTCGGGTATTCCGGAAGACTTCACCACTCCCGAACAGCACATTCAGGCATTCTCGACGCCGTGGGAAGCCTGCATGACGATGAACGACAGTTGGGGATACCAGCGCGCCGACGACGATTGGAAATCGCCGAAGACGGTGGTTCGCAATCTCCTGACCTGCGCTCGGGACGGCGGCAACTATCTGCTGAATATCGGGCCCAAGCCTGACGGGTCGATACCGGAGCCTTCAATAGAAATTCTCATCGCTACCGGGAAGTGGATGGACAAACACGGCGACCTCATCCATCATGCGGAACCGTGCCAGGTGAAGCGGAGCGAATTTGCGCAGTTTACGCGCCGCGGAAACACGCTGTTCATCCACGCGTACTTCTGGCCCGGCGATACCTTGGCGGTAGGCGGCCTGCAACAAAAGGTAGTTTCGGCCAAAATGTACGTCACGGGCGAGCCGGTGAAATTCGAGCAAGAGCAGTGGCGCGTACGCTTTACCGGTCTGCCAGCGGCGGCTCCCGATCCGATTGCGACTGTACTTGCCGTGGAATGCGACGCCACTCCTACTCAGGATCAACTTGCCATTCGCATCAATCGAAAACGTGAGAGCGTGTAACGGGTGGATATTGTTATTCCGAACTCCGGATGGATCGAGGCCATCTGCGGCCCGATGTTTTCCGGTAAGAGCGAGGAACTGATCCGGCGGCTGCGGCGGGCAGGGATCGCGCGCAAACGCGTTCAGGTGTTCAAGCCGGCCATTGACAACCGCTATTCCGACTCCGAGATCGTCACTCATGCCGACATCCGGATGCGCAGCGAAGCTGTCAACTCCGCACGCGAGATTGTTGAGAAGGTCGACTGGCGCACCGAAGTGGTGGGCATAGATGAGACAAATTTCTTCGGTACGCCGCTTGTCGAAGTTGCGAATCGGCTTGCCGACAGCGGTAAGCAGGTGATCGTAGCGGGACTCGATTCGGACTATATGGGCCGCCCATTCCCGCCTATGCCGGACCTTCTCGCCTTGGCCGAATCGATCACCAAGATGCTGGCGATTTGCATGCGCTGCGGCAATCCGGCAAAACACACCCAGCGGCTCGTGGAGTCGGACGAATTAATTCTGGTTGGAGCAGCCGGAGCCTATGAGGCACGGTGCCGGCATTGTTTCGAGCCGGGCTATCCGCGGCAGGAGGTTCTGGAATTTCTCTCGCCCACGCGGACCAACAATGCCGTACCATAGTAGTAACCAAGCACGTCTAGTTAGCCAGCGCCACCGGCCCGAGTAGCTGTGTGGTTTCGCTGGTCAAACGAGGTTAAGCATATGAGCAGTAGCGCACAGCAGCAGCCGACGTACATTATCCCGGCGCCCGCCAGTCCAAACTGGAAAACGCCTTTGATGATCGGGATACTTGTCCTTTTGGCCGCCACAAACATCTATTTATTTGTCCAGTTGGAGCACCTCCGAACCGATAATCGCAACGAAATGGCGAAGCTTCGCGAGGATTTGAACAACACCGTGGAGAGGATCCGTATCGATTCCTCTGAAGCAGTTCAGCGCTCGCGCCGCAGCGTTGAGTCCCTCCAATCGCAACTTGCCGATCAGCGCAAGGCAGCCCAGCGCGATGTCGGCCAGGCGAAGATCGATGCCCAGAAACGCGTGGAGGCGCTGCAATCACGGATCGCCACCGAACAGGCCCAGGAGCAGCAGGCCATCACTCAGGTAAAAGCGACCGCTGATGCCACCACCACCAAGCTCAGCGACGTCAGCAATGACGTAGGAACCGTAAAGACCGACGTTCAGAATACGAAGAGCCAACTCGAACAAACCATTGCCAACCTCAAGCGCGCCACCGGTGAACTCGACAGCCATAGCAGTCTCATCGCCACGAATGGAAAAGAACTGCAGGCGTTGCGCGAGCTCGGCGAACGGAATTACTCCGAGTTCAACATCACCAAGGCAAAGGAGCCAACCCGAGTCGGCAATGTAATGATCCAGCTTAAGAAAGTGGACGTGAAGCGCAATAAGTTTACGCTGGCGATTACGGTGGACGATAAGACGGTCGAAAAGAAAGATCGCACTATCAACGAACCCATTCAGTTCTACACGTCGCAGGCACGGCAGCCCGACGAGATCGTCGTGAACAGCGTGAAAAAAGACACAATCGCTGGGTATCTGGCGTCTCCAAAAGTGCAGACCGCCAGAACCAGTTCGGGCTCTTGACAATTCCTAATATTCAGAATCGAGCAGTATGAGATATCCAGAACCCCTCATTGCGCCCATGCGGCGCGACCTGACGCAGTATGGCGTCGATGAGATTCGTACACCCGAAGAAGTCGATCGTGCGCTTGCACCCGATAAAGGTACCGTCCTGATCGTCGTCAACTCGGTTTGCGGCTGTGCTGCCGGGAAGGCTCGACCCGCCGTCGGTATGGCGCTGAACAACCAGATTCGTCCCGACGCCACGGTTACAGTCTTTGCAGGTGCCGACCTCGAAGCCGTTGACCGGGTGCGTGAGAAGCTGGCAGGGTACCCGCCGTCTTCGCCTTCCATGGCGCTCTTCCGGGACGGCAAGCCCGTCTTTATGCTGCACCGCCACCAGATTGAAAGCCGTCAGGCCCCGGAGATCGCGCAAATCCTAACGCAGGCGTTCAATCAGCACTGCGCGAAGGCGATGCAGTAGGTTCTCGTCTCGGCGTTCCGTAGAGGCCGTGCTGTTCTATGTATTCGCGGACCTCTACCGGAACATCCTCAACCATCTCTCCAACCGACAACTGCCCGCGAATGTCCGAGCTCGAAACGGGCAGTGCGAATCCGGTCATTTCCTCCGCCCGAACACCTTCCGGTACTCGATAGGCCTTGCCGGGCCGAGGCACAACGATAAAGCGCGTGAGCGCGGCAGCCTCGCGCCAGCGCTTCCAGGTCGGTAGTTCGTCAAAAGCATCGGCGCCGATCAGAAAGAATATCTCGTCGCCTTGAACCAGATCTTTGCGCACCCTCTCCAGCGTATTGATCGTGAAGCTCTGCTCGCTACCCGCCTCCAGACGCGAGGGCACAAAGGCCGGGTATGGTGTGCAGGCTATCTCCACCATTCGGTAGCGGTCCTCGTACGGCGTTACTGCGCTGAAGTCTTTGTGCGGTGGATTGGCTGCAGGTATGAAGAGAACGCGGCTCAATTTGAATTGCTTCAGCGCTTCGTCCGCCATCCGCAGGTGGCCAAGGTGTATCGGATCGAACGTGCCGCCGAAAAGACAGATGCGTTCCGGATCGCGCTGTTCGGCCATATCAAACCAGCAGATCGTAGGTTCGCTTGTGCGGTCCGGGTTCGCTTGAGATCTGCTTCGCGGCGGCATTGCTTGCCAGCTCGTCGCAGCGATTGTTGTCCTCATGGGCGGCATGGCCCTTGGTCCAACTCCACTCCGCGTCATGAGCGTTTACCAGCTCATCCAGCATCATCCAAAGGTCCTGGTTCATTACCGGCTTCTTCGTCGTCTTCGTTTTCCAGTTATTCTGTTTCCAGCCCTTGATCCAGCTCGTGATGCCGTTCTTCAGGTACTCGGAATCGGTCACAATCTCCACCTGACAGCGCTCTTTCAAGCGCTTCAGACCCTCAATCGCCGCCGCTAATTCCATGCGATTGTTGGTCGTGTGCGGGCTGCAACCGAAGACTTCGCGCCTGTGCACGCCGAAGCGCAGAATGCACGCCCAGCCCCCCTTGCCCGGGTTCCCCTTGCAGGCTCCGTCAGTGATTAATTGAACACGCTTCAAGCGACTTCGGCGGTCTCCATCGCCGGCGTGTCGCTCAGTTGCTCACTGAAAAACCGGTCCACAATTTCGAGCACTTGCTCGACGCTCTGGGCCCGGTACACCTCGGTCCGCAGCTTCGATCCATTGCGTACGCCATGCGTGAAATACGTCGCAAATTGCTTCATTTTGCCGATCGCGTCCGACTCGCCGTGCTCGTGCAGCATCAGATAGTACGTCTTCATCATGTCGTAGCGGTCGCAGTCCGGCGGAATGGTGTAGCTCCCGGTGCGAAGATACTCCTCGATTTGCCGGAAAATCCAAGGATTGTAGGACGCCGTGCGGCCGATCATGATGGCGTCGCAGCCCGTCTCCCGGTGCATGCGCAGCGCATCCTCCGGTGTCGCGATGTCGCCGTTGCCGATGACCGGAATACTCACGGCAGCCTTGATCTCCGCAATGCGCACCCACGGAGCAC
This sequence comes from uncultured Acidobacteriaceae bacterium, assembly GCA_963842195.1. Classification (GTDB taxonomy): domain Bacteria; phylum Acidobacteriota; class Terriglobia; order Bryobacterales; family Bryobacteraceae; genus Bog-105. Next base: position 82,977 of record CAWJFN010000005.1, on the reverse strand, counting down.
GCCCGCTGTAGCCTTGCTCGCGGGTACGAGGATGCAGCGCTATTGCCGCCAGCCCGCAGTCCTCAGCGATCTTCGCCATCTGGACAGCCACCAGCTCCTGATCATTCCAGCCCGCGCGGAATTTGCATGTCAGCGGAATCGAGATCGCCGCTTTCACTTTTCGCAGAATGGTTTCAACCAGCGGCAGATCCCGGAGAAGGCCCGATCCTCCGTTGCACTTCACCACCTTGTTCACGGGACAGCCGAAATTGATGTCCACAATGTCGAAGCCGCGTTCTTCGCAGACCTTTGCCGCATCCGCCATGACGTCCGGGTCCGACCCGAATAACTGGCAGGCGATGGGATGCTCTTCTTCCTCGAAATAAAGGTAGCGGAAATTCCGGTTGGGCTTCTTTGCTTTCCGCGTACTCACGACGCCGTGTGAGCTGGTGAACTCTGTCATCAACAGGCCGCAGCCGCCCTGATTTCGAATCAGGCGGCGGAATACCGTGTCCGTAACCCCTGCCATAGGGGCCAGCACGGTCGCCGGCGCGACCGAAATCGGCCCGATCTGATAGCCGCTCGGAAAATCGAAAATAGATGGGTATGACATCAGGAACAAGCTGTTGCCGGTGCTTAGACTCGTTGTCCGGCAACCCGGGTCGGCTAAGAACAGATAAGCTTATTTTAACTGCAACGGGCGAAACGCCTTTGCTATGTACCGCGTTTTCACTATCAGTGGGGAATTGCCGTGAATTCAGTCAGCTTCGCCAAAGTAGCTACCGCTTTCCTGACCGGGGTCGTGCTGGCCCTGGGTAGCGCCTTGATGTACGTTAAGGTCAGCTCGGGCCAAAGCGCGCCTGACCCCGTGGAGCAGGCATCCGTAGCGCCGCCGCAACCTCCTGCTGTCGCCGCCTCGCAAACGCCTGCGGTCGCCACGCCCGAGGCGAAGCCCGACAGTACGGATTCCGACGATGCCGCTCCGGCTCCGCCCCTTGAGAAGCGCCAAGCGCCTGCTAAGCACAATGTGAAGCGCCAGGCAGCGAAGTCCGTCCCAGCGCCGCGCCAGCAGCCTCCGTCACTGGTCCAGGTTGCACAAATTGAGCCGCCTCCACCTGAACAGGTGAATCCGGATCAGCCAAATCAGTCGCCACCTGCTCCCGCCACTCCGGCACCCGCGCCCGCCCCCGCCTCTGATCCGGTCGTGACTCAGCCTCAGCTGCAAGCCGAGCCGCAGGCGCCTCAACCCGCTACCACGCCTCCGCCCGCCCGTGAGCCCAAGACTGTAACCGTTGAAAGCGGCACAAATCTGGTTATCCGCCTGGGCGAGGCGCTTTCGACCGATCACAACTACAGCGGCGACACTTTCCGCGGCACGCTGGAGCTGCCGCTCGTGATTGATGGGTTCATCATTGCCGAGCGCGGATCCAAGGTCTTAGGCCGGATCGTTACCGTGCAGAAGGGTGGTCACGTGCAAGGCGTTTCCGACCTGAATCTCACGCTCACCGAGATCAATACCACCGATGGACAGCGCGTCCCGGTCGAGACCAACGGCTTTGACAAGAGAGGTCCATCGGCAGTCGGCAGCGATGCTGCCAGGGTCGCGGGCGGGGCGGCGATCGGAGCCATTATTGGCGCCATTGCCGGCGGAGGTAAGGGAGCCGGAATCGGGGCCGGCGTGGGTGGCGCAGCAGGCGCCGGCGACGTCATGCTCTCGCGTCCGAAACCAGCGGTCCTGCCCAACGAAACCGAACTGACGTTTCGTTTGACACAGCCTGTGACCATCACCGAAAAGCTCAACTAGCGCAGCAAATCTGAGCCGCGCCCGGATCTGAGCCGCGCCCGCAGGAAGCGGTCCCCCCAACCTTCATCACCGAAAAACTCACCCAGCGCGCAATCTGAGCCCGTCGCGAGAACTTTTTCGTACCGCAGCCACGATTGTTTAAGGGCACGATTGTGTTGGGGAGGAATATGCTATCGCTGCGTCTGCTCAGCTCCCTGTATCTGCCTATCCTGGCCCTTTCCGTCTCGGCGCCGTGCCTTCTCGCCGCCGAGTCCCACCGCTCTGCGCAGCCCACGATCACCAACATCAGAAGCATTTTGAGACTGAGCCAGTCGGAAGCCTCCAAGGGCTACCCCGTCCGGATCAGGGCAGTTGTGACCTACTATGGCAACGGATTAGCGGACGAGCACGGCAGCGCTCCGACGCCCGATCTCTTCCTTCACGATGCCACCGCAGGCATCTGGGTCGACCTCGACAAAAATGCGCCCGTCCCAAAGATTGGCGACTTGATCGACATAACCGGAATCACCGAGCAGCCTGACTTTGCTCCCCAGATTGGTCAGCCTCGCTGGACGACGGTTGGGACTTCTCCGCTGCCCAAAGCAACACGAGTCACTTTCAGTGAAATGATCTCGAGCCGGGAGGACGGCCAGTGGGTCGAAGCAGAAGGCATCGTACGAAGCGCCACCGTTGACGCCTTCTCGAAGCTGCTTTTGCTCCGCATCGCGATGATGGACGGCCTCATTACGGCCCAGATCCCTGACTATCCCCATTTCGATCCGCGCCGCCTCATAGATGCGAAAGTCATCCTGCGCGGCAACTGCGGTGCGGTCTTCAACCTCGCCAACCAGTTGATCGGAATTACGCTCTACGTGCCGAGTCTGAACAATGTTCGTGTTGTCGATCCCGTACCCGCAGATCCTTGGGCGCAACCGCCGCAGCCAATCGAACAACTGCAGCGATTCCGGTCCGATCGCCGAGCGGGACATCGCGTCCGAGTCCCCGGCGTCGTCACGCTTCGGCTGCCTGATAGCTCGTTTTACATGCAGGGATCTACAGGCGGGGCCTACGTCCAGAGCCAACACTGGGCCGGTGTGAAGCGCGGAATGCGCGTCGAAGTACTCGGCTTTCCCGGAATCATAGACCAACACCCCGCACTCGAGGACTCAGTGATTCGAGTCCTCGGTTCCGAGCCCGCTCCTAAGCCCGTCAACATCACAGCGGCTGATGCGCTCAAAGGTCAATTTGACTCTACCCTGGTCGGCATCGAGGCCCGTTTGACTCAGGTCGCCGTCACTCCCAAAGAGATTCTGCTGGTACTGCGTCAGGGGGCAACGGTCTTCACCGCCGCTTCGAACTGGCCGTTGTCCATGAGCACTCTCGGCCGACTCCGTGAAGGGAGCTTGCTTCGGATAACTGGCGTTTGTGTCCTCGATCGGGAAGCCGCCAGCCAAACCACAGCCTTCAAGATTCACTTTGACACTCCGCAGGACGTTGTCGTGCTGAAAGGGGCGCCGTGGTGGACCGTCGGTCGTGCACTCGTTGCAGGAGGTCTTCTCCTATTCGGAATCCTGGCCGCATGCGGCTGGGTCGCGATACTCCGATATCGTGTCCGAGGCCAGACCGAGATGATCCGTGCGACGCTCGAATCCACAGCCGACGGCATCTTGGCAGTTGATTCGAACGGAAACGTTGTCGATTCGAATCGCAGATTCGCCGAGATGTGGCGCATCCCTCCTGATCTCTTGGCTGCGGGCTGCGACTCGGATTTGATTGAATATCTGAAAACTGGACTCGTTGATCCGGACGTATTCGTCACCAAAATTCAGGATCTGTACGCAAACCCCGAAGCCAAGAGCGATGATGTACTCGAATTCAAAGACGGCCGGGTTTTCGAGCGCCATTCCGAGCCTCAGCGCATTAACGACAAGTGCGTTGGCCGCGTCTGGGGTTTCCGCGATGTCACGGAAAAAAAGCGCAACGAAGCAGAACTTCGACGTGCCAAGGAAGCTGCCGAGGCTGGCAGCCGCGCCAAGAGCGAATTTCTCGCCAACATGAGCCATGAGATCCGTACTCCCATGAACGGCATCATCGGCATGACGGAGATCACGCTCGACACAAACCTCACTTCTGAACAGCGGGAATACCTGACCTGCGCCAAGAGTTCTGCTGAGTCCCTCCTCAGCGTCATCAATGACATTCTCGATTTCTCAAAAATCGAGGCCGGCAAGTTCTTGATCAATCCGATCGAGTCTGATCTCCGCGCTGCCGTCAACAGCATCATCAGGTCGCTCGCGTTTCGAGCGCATCAGAAAAGCCTGGAACTGCTGTGCCGTGTCGATTCCAGTGTCCCCGGTTGGGTGTTCGCCGATTGCGATCGCGTGCGCCAGGTGCTCGTCAACCTGCTCGGCAATGCCATTAAGTTCACGGATCACGGAGAGGTTGAGTTACATGTCACGGCGGAGTCGCAGCCCGGCTCACATGTCCTGCTTCATTTCTCTGTTCGCGACACCGGAATCGGCATCCAAAAGGACAAGCAGGCGGGAATCTTCGATTCCTTCACCCAGGCCGATGGCTCAATCACGCGCCGTTTTGGCGGAACCGGCTTGGGTCTCACCATATCTTCCCATTTGGTCGAGCTAATGGGCGGCCGCCTATGGGTGGAAAGCACTTTCGGCGCAGGAAGCACCTTTCATTTTGAGATCACGTGCCCAGTGGTTATGCGCGAGCCCGAGGATGCCCGCCACTCCCGACGAAGTTCTTCTTCTGAACGCACCCATTCTCGTCGTAGACGATCATCCCGGAAATCGCAAAATTCTGCACGAGATGCTCGCGAAATGGAAGGCTGACTGCACCGTTGCCGCGAGTGGTCCCGAGGCTCTAAAGCTAATCAGCGAAACCACCTCGGCGGGACGTCCCTATGCACTGATTCTGCTGGACGCTCACATGCCCGGTATGGATGGCTTTTCGGTGGCGCAGGCCATCAAGAGTATCCCGGCGTATACGGGCGTGCCCATCATGATGCTCAGTTCCGCGGATCTCAATACGGACGCTGCCTACTGCCGCCACTTGGGAATTGAAAGCTATCTCGTCAAGCCAATTTGCGAGACCGAATTGCGGGATGCTGTCCTGAAGGCTATTGCTGGCCGCACAAAGAGCAGCGTCGCGCCTGCAACCACGGGTGCAGTCGTTTTGCTGCCTGCCCTGCGCAAGCGCATTCTCTTGGCTGAAGATAATCCGGTAAACCAAAAGGTGGCGCTGCGGCTCATCGAAAAACAGGGACACTCTGTGGAAACTGCTGGCACCGGCGCAGAGGCCGTCGCCAAGTCCGCGGCAGATGATTTCGACCTCATTCTAATGGACGTTCAGATGCCCGAAATGGACGGACTCGAGGCTACGCGCGCCATTCGCGAACGGGAGCGCATTACCGGAAAACACATTCCCATCTTTGCGCTCACCGCTCACGCCATGGCGGGCGATCGTGACCTTTGCCTCGCGGCCGGAATGGACGGTTATCTTTCCAAGCCGATTAGTGCTCAGGAACTCATCCATTCCATCGAAGCCGTCTCGTCACTGTCCGCCGCCTAGCGTTGGCGAACCAGCGACAGAGCGCGCCGCCCACGACAAATCGAACCGGCACTCTACACTGAAAGCCGGATGATATTTCTGCTTCTGATCGCCGCTGCATTTGCTGCCGGCGCCATCAACTCCGTCGCCGGTGGTGGCAGCTTTCTCACCTTTCCGTCCCTCGTCGTCGCAGGAATCCCGGCCGTCATGGCAAACGCATCCAACACGGTTGCGCTCGTACCCGGCGCAGTCACCAGCGGAATTGTCTACCGTGCCGATATCGGCCGCGTCCAGGAAAAACGCCTGCCGGTCTGGTTTCTGGTGTGCCTTCTCGGCGGAATCGTAGGCGCCGTCTTGCTGCTGGTTACCTCCGATCGCACCTTTCGCCAGATTGCGCCGTGGCTCCTCGGCTTTGCAACCCTCCTTTTTGCCTTTGGGCAACAGGTTAGTTTAGCTATGCGCGGACGGTTGCACGCGAACCAGCCCCTGATGCTGCTTCTGCTTTTCCCTATCGCGGTGTACGGCGGTTATTTCGGTGGTGGCATAGGTATCATGATTCTCGCCGCCTTTCGGCTCTATGGCATGACCGATATCCACGCCATGAACGGCATCAAGACCCTACTGAGCGCGACACTGAATGCCGTCGCTGCCGTGATGTTCATCGTGGCCCATCAGGTTGCGTGGGCGCCCACGCTGGCGATGATGGCTGCGGGAATCGCCGGAGGATATGCTGGTCCTGTTGCCGCGCGCCGTCTGCGGCCCGGTGTCATTCGCGCCATCGTTATTGTTGTGGGCGTACTGATGACGGCCTACTTCTTTCACATCGCGCCGAAGTAGTTGCCCCTGCTTTCCCTCTCAGTATTCGGTGGAAACCTTCACGCGCCGCTTTTGAATGGCAGTACGGAACTGTTCGAAATCACGCTGCGTCTGATCGGCATAGTCGAGGCCGTACTGTGCCAGAGCCTTAACGATCTTCGATGGCGCGCCGATATAACCCTTGATTTCCAGCGCGTCTCCCGAGCGCGCGTGTCCTCGTGCCAGCAGTTCACCCGCAATCAGTGCCAGCCCGCTCAGGCCGCCGCGGCGCGAGATTATCCAGGCTGATGCTGCCTTTGTGGTCGTTCAGTTGTCGCACCAGGTAATCATGCGCGCCTATGCGCGTCCACCCCAGCAGCGGGTCGGAAAGTGGCTGGATTCTGCGCTGGCCTTCAACCACCCGGCGCCCCTGGTGCGTGTAGCTGCTGTTCTGTAGAGACGCCGCGTACGCTGAGTGGACCTCCTGCTTTATCTGCAGAAATAGCGTGTCCTCCTCGCCGTTGCCTTCCATCAAGACCACGAAATCGCGTAGCGCGACGCTGCCGGTTCCCACAATCTTGAACGCCACGTCCGTCGCCTGAAAAAAATCGAACAGATGTAGCCGGTCGGGAGCCAGCGATTCACGGTACAAAGGAAGGGTTTCGATCACATCGCGGCGGTGCTGGCCCTGGATTGGCCACAATACATGGCGGACCCGTTTGAAGCGCGCCTTTCCGCGCGCGCTTCTCTGCGTGTATTTATTGACTAGGTCCAGCGGAGTGGCGCGTTCAGCCTGTTCGAGCGCGGCGCTGACTGCTTGTGCTTTGCGCGGACGCCGGATCTGATGGCGTGCTGCTGCCAGAATCGGCTGCTCGGCCAGCTGCTCGATCGACGTGCAGTATTTCGCCACGAACGACTCGGCCGCCAAAATACAACTGCCGCGCGCATGGTTCGATTCCAGCCCGGCGAGCACGATGCTGGCTGCCATGCGCTTGACGTCCCATTCCCACGGTCCGGCAATCGTTTCGTCGAAATCATTGATATCGAAAACGAGCCTGCCGTCCGGCCCCTCGAACGATCCCAGGTTCTGCACATGAGCATCGCCGCACAACTGCACGTAAATACCGGTGTGCTCAACGCTCGCCAGGTCCGCAGCCATGACCGGCACTGCGCCCCTGAAAAACGCAAACGGCGACCCCGACATCCGCGCGTACTTGACTGGAAGCAGCTTGGGTATGCGGTTCTCATGCGAGCTGAGCAGCAGCTCGATCATGTCGAAACTGCGACTGTGGTGATGAACCTCAGCCAGGCTGCCGCGGTTAATGCGCTTTCTCGCATCGCGCCCGCGTGTCAGACGCTCTTCCCGCGTCGCAACCTTTGGTTTCGGCGCAATGGTGATCGGTGCTGGCGCTGTTCCCATCAGGGGCCATATTCACTTTAGCGTTCAGTCGAACATGCCGCTTTCTTTCGCGAGAGAATAGTTTCCTTCCGTCATGCGCCTATGCTGTGGGGCAGCTTGCCTGGTGGCGCGGGCTTTCAGCCTGCCGTGCCGGCCTTTAGGCCGGCATCTGGAGTCTGGACATTCGCCGGTCTGCCATCAGCGCAGGAGCCGTAATGCGCCTCAACTCACAGTCACGGGCTGGGGCGAGCCGGCCCGGCACCGGCTAAGCTGCACCACTTTGCTCAGAACTGCTGACCAGCATTAGGACATGGCTGGCGCTCGATTTTCCCGCCCGCAGTACTCAGTTGAACCGAATAAGTGCAACCCCATGTGGGCATACCCACGAAAGGAGACTGGTAGACGAACAACTTGTTGAGACTTGGGTAGTACAAAGTCAGGCTGCTGTCACCCCTGATTGCTTGCACCGAAATGACAGGGCTCTCAATTGAGTCCGCCTTGACTTTGGTGTTCGAAGTGCTCCATCGTCCCGCCGTAAATGCGGCGAGCACCACTGCAAGGATCAGCAGGATTGTGTTCTTTGGCATAAAAAAGCTCCTTATACTTGAATTCCGGTTCTATCACTTCGCTACTCAACTACCCTGAACCGCGCTCGGCGCCCCACTCGCCTGTATGTGATCGGGGTACCAGGAAGTGAAGCGCACAGCCGCGAGAAGCGCCAAAATTGTGGCGCCTACACCCACCTTGAGCGGCAGAGTCGGCACATAAAGCATAAACAAATCGGCGCCAATCATCACCACGAAGGCCGCCGCCCAAACGGCTGTGATGATGTAGTTGGTACGAATAAACTCTTGGCTCGCCCACACATCTTGCGATGCCTGTTCGCGGGCGTACTGTAGCGTGAATGGCCGGCGAATCAGGATAGACACGAGCACCACCAATAAGAGGCCCACATCGACTCGCAAACGTACACCCACGACGGACCACGCAGCCCCTGCGAGCAAACGATACGCTGCCAGCGAGCCAAAGAGCAGGACGCTTCCCACCTCCAGTACTTTGGGTGTCCTCTTCCGAACCAACCAATCGCGCAGCAATAGCGCAGCCGATACAATCGCTCCGGCTACTAAGCCCGGTGTAGGACCCACGACTCGGTCGATAATCGCAAAGGTGATAAATGGCGCGAACGCCCAGAGAATTTCCATAGTGCACTCCTTTTAGTGAATGAATGATTTAGTTGTTTCTGCGGCTGGTATGTCCGTTGAGGGTTCAGGCCCACAAAGACGTCTTTATACCGATTTGCGTATAGCCGAACGCAGTATCGATCCCGGCCAGAACGCCAGTGGCCGGAGTCGCGCTCTGACCTAACTTCATTGGCTTGGCCATCATTGGAAACGCGGGCAGCATGCGTACCAGGTTGGTCTTGATGTCGTTAGAGAAATTCATCAGGGCCATTAGCTCGGAGACCACTCCGCAGACGCAGGTGGCGGTTGGAACTATGTAAGGGTTCAAGCCCGCTTGCCCTTCCGGAGCTCTGGCGCGTTTGATGGCAGCGGTTGCCTGCAGAAGAAAAACAACCACCGAAATCATCCAGCCGGTATATTCGTGAGGCTCTGCAAACTCCTGGCCCGAATTCGGAGCTGTGAACGCGCAGAGGGCGGCGCTAAGGCCTACTTGCACCCATGCAAGGGCCGGATCCGGCTGGTTACCCAGGAAATCCTGCAGCGCTGTGACGATCGTGTGGATCATGGCAGCTGCATACCAAATCCAGCTGTCGCCGAGCACAGTGTTGCCTCCCGCCGATACGGATACGCTGGCGTTCTTCGCTTTCATGATGATCGTCGCCGGAAGAGCAATCATCAGTGAGATCAGATCCAACGTCGTTAAAGGATCCTTCGAGATGGCTTTCCAGAGCGCCGATATGCCGAAGATTGAAATTTCCTGGTTCAGAAGATCCTGCACCGCGGCGAAGAGCTTCGGTATCGTTGACAAGACCTCATCGGCCGCAACTTCAATGAGTTGGAGAAATAAGATCGCGAAGTCCCCAACCAGACTGACTAAATCCGCTATCGCTCGTTTGACGGCGGTCGCCGGATCCGACATGAGCGAAAACAGATCATGCAAGAAATTGTCGATCTGTTTTGAAATGTCTCCCAGCGCAGGGTTCTGTTTTATTCTGTTTTGAACGTCCGCGAACAGATTATCGATGGTCGTACTAAAGCTGCTATAGCTTGGCGGGATATTCTTCGACGTCGAATGCCGTGACAGGTTGTCGGTGAACTTGGAATTCAGCCACTTCATCGCCGAGTACCACTTCACTGCCACCTCGCCGACCGCTGCCAGTGGATCATTTCTGTGAACTTCGCTCCCTTCCGTCGTAGTTCCACCAAGTGCGGTAACTGCTGACTTCACATAGCCTGTAACTTTCGTTTGAGCTTCATTGAGAGCGCCATCCACCGTGCGTTGAACCGTTTGGAGGTAGTCGCCAGACCAGACTTCCATGCCCGAGAACCAATCATTGATCACGGTCTTGATCTGGTCCTTCGTCTGAAGAATGTCATGCCAATTGAATACGTAGCTGAGCCACTGCCAAGCCTTCTTCAGATCGCCGATAACGGTTTTGAGGATGCCGGCGACTACCGTGAAGGCGTGCTCCACCGCGCTGACTGTCAGGTTGTACAGGTTTTCGGCGGTTGTTACAACGGCGGTGACTACATCGTTGACGACGGTCCAGGCGATTTTGCCCACGTTCTCGGCGCCGTGGACGCAGTTCTTTGCGAAGGTCTTGATATCACTGATGCCGCCTTGGCCGGCAGGCGGTTTTTGCAATCTGGAACTGGTGGTGTATTTGGCCGATCCATCGCTTCCGAGAGTAAGCAACCAGTTTTGAGCACTGCCCGGGGTATAGGGCCGGCCGGTGGAACCCGCTTGCGGTTGATAGAGCATGTTTGGGGTGGAGTCCGGGAAGGAGATGTACTTGGTAGGAGAGTCCTTCAGCTTTTTGTGACGGTGGGGGAGGCCCTGTCTAAGCAGAGACACGGGAACGGAGCCCATGGTTTGTCGAATGGCAGACGCGAGGTCGTCGGCGGTCGAGTAGCCGGACGGCAGCATGGAAGAACCGTCGTAAGTGGTAGCCTTGCTGAGGTCGCCGCCCTGCACATCGGACAAAGTGCCGCTGGTTTCATGATCGGGGTAGATGACGATGGCTTCCTGCTGGTCCATGAAATTGCCCCAAAGCGACAAAGACGGACAAGACAAGTCAGTAGTCAGGACGGCGAGAGACAGCTCGCCGACGGTGTCGGTAGTCAACCAAATAGGATTCGCGGGAGTAGGTTTGATAAGTCTGGCCGCCGGATACGATCGTGAGGTTATCGGAGACCGAAACTTTTACGGACTTATTCGATCGAGGAACGGAGGCGGTATCGAGAAGTTGAACGTGGGTGCGATACCAGGTTGACGAGGGCTGAGTTCCGGTGGAGGTTCCGGGCCCGGAGTAATCGTCGGCCATGAGGAGACTTTCGCAGAAATATTGATTGACTTGATGCCCGAGATCGACGGCGGCAACGGTGGTCTGAGCAGAGTTCGTGAAATAGCAGACCCCGTTCTCTACTCCCACCAGGAAGGCGCTGGATTTGGCACTGTAGGAGACGATCTTGGTTCCTCGGGATGCCAGATCGACGGCCATGATTGTACTGCCGGCGCTCAAATACAGAATGCCGTCCTCGATGAGTATCGAACCGGCATATGCTGAGGGCAGCGGTATGTTCCACAACTTGACGCCATTGGCCTGAAACGCGTGGAGGCCGTTGTTATCGGCGAAGTAGACAGAATCTCCATAGGAAACAGCGCCGCCAACTTGCAAGGTCCCGATAGGCACTTGCCAGACGGGCTTTCCGGTTGTGGCATCCAGGGCAATCAACGATGGCGAGCTGGTGAAGTAGACTGTCTGACTGCTTGACGACAGCGATCCCGTAATGGGGCGCGCCGCGGTGTAGCTCCAAAGCAAGTTCCCGGAGCCGTCCAGAGCGTAAAGGATCTCGCCAAACGCGAGAACAATAGTCCCATTGGCAGAGGTTGCTGAGAATGTGGTGGGGTTGCCTCCAGTTCCGCGACCGGTGTAGTAAGACCAGACTTGGTTGCCGTCCGGATCCAACGCGACCAAATGGCCGTCGGTGGTGGCAAAGATGATCATTCCATCGAGTACGGCCACGTTACCCGCCAGGTGGGAGTCACTGCTCCAAAGGACTTTTTGTGTGTTGGGGTTGATCGCATACAGGCCACCGCCGCTTACGGCCAGATAGAGAACCCCGAAGGCGAGAACTGGAGTTAAGGGAAAAGGGTTGACCTTGATGGGCTCCTGAAACTGCCTGGTTTGGACGTCGAGCAGAATCAAGGCAGCCGTTAGATCCGCCTGATGTTGCAGCGGAAGGACAACCGAGCCACCGAGGTAGGCCGGTAAATCGTGCACGCTGTAACCGGCCGGAAGGGAGACCTCCCACTCTAGATCGGCCGCCAGGTCGGGATCAAGGGTTTGGGGTGCAGCCTGGGCGCGCGTTTGGGTCAGGAAGGCAGTTCCCAGCAGGCCGGCGCCGGCGCCGCCTAGAAGATTGCGTCTGGTGATTTGTTCAGATTTCATAGATTGGTTTCCGATCGGCTCAGCTTGCGTCTTGCGTGTTTGCTGGCTCCGGATCTGTTTGTAGCGTCGCCGGGGGCTGCTCCGCAATGGGCGGCCTCTGATGTTTCCTGATCTTTCTATGCGCGTTCAACTTGTTGAAAATAGCCAGCGAACCCTATAGACGAATCTGCTGCGGTGTGACGGTGGTGCTAAGCAGGTTTGATCATGTCCTCACGCTGCGCGAATAGGTGCTGTATAGTGGCGTACAATCTCATTCATCAATGCCGAACTGAGTGGTACGCGTGAATGTCGTCGCTCTCGTCTTCCGTCACCGAATTTCGCTTTGGGCCATTTGAGTTCCGAGCTCAGCTCGGAGAGCTGAAGAAAGCAGGAACAAGGCTGAAACTACAGCCTCAACCTGCTCGACTGCTGCTTCTTCTCGTCAGCAATCCAGGCGAAATCGTGAACCGGGAGCAGATCCACCAATTTGTCTGGGGCGCGGACGTCACCGTCGATTATGACCTGGGCGTCAACCGCTGTATTCGGCAGATTCGATCTGCTCTGCTGGATGACCCGGACTCTCCTCGCTACATCCGGACCATCCCGCGCCTCGGCTACTGCTTCATTGCGCCGGTCGAGCTCATCGTCAGAGAATCTGCGAGTTCCAGCCTGCCTCTCCCGGCACAGGTGGAGCGTAGCGCAGGCGAAACTCCGGGCAAGTCATTCGGCTCAATCGAATTCCCGCCCCGGCCGGAGAGCGCCACCACCGCTTTCCCCAGTAACCCGGCAAGGCGGCTGGTAAGACAACTGCAGGCCGTCGTGTTCCTATTGGCGTCTGGGCTCGTAGCAATCGGGATTTCTCAGTACTGGCTACGACCGTCTCCGATACCCAGCATCGAAAGCTACTCACAACTGACGACCGACTCCTATCAGAAGGTGGTCCAGACTGGAGATCTCGCCCGGCCCATTTCGACGGATGGCTCGCGTGTCTACTTCTCGGTTCTTACCGGAGCTGCCAAATCGGCCATTGCTCAAGTGGCAGAGGCAGGCGGGGAAACATCGCTACTTCCCATCTCGCTTGAATCACCTATTCTTCTCGACCTCTCTAAGCCACGTTCTGAGCTGTTGCTCGCAAGCGGAACAGGTATCGGGGAACTTCCGCTGTGGATTCAGCCTCTGCCGACCGGCTCGGCGCGCCCGGTCTTAGACCTTTCGGCACAGGGCGCCAGTTGGTCGCCCGACGGAATGCAAATAGTCTACGCCAGCACAAACCGGCTGTATTTGGCCTCTGGATCCGGCATGAATTCCAAGCTTCTCGCTACTTTTGATGCCACGCGTGGACAACGAGCCTATTGGCCCCGCTGGTCACCCGACGGCAAGTGCATACGTTTTTCGCTTTATGACAGTACCCGACACGCAAGTTCGCTGTGGGAAATCGATGCCAATGGCCGTCTTCCTCGCCGCCTGCTCCCGGACTGGCACGCCAATCCAGATATTTGTTGCGGGACCTGGACTCCCGACAGCCGCTACTATGTGTTCGTCTCTTCCGCTGGCGACCGCAGTGATCTCTGGGCATTCGCAACCAGAGCCGGCGGCCTGTCGGCAAAATTGTGGCCGCCCGCGAAGCCAAGCCAATTGACCGCTGGCCCTTTTAGCTACTCTGCTCCCACGTTCAGCAGTGACGGTACCAAACTGTTCACCATTGGCAGTGCGGCGAGAGGGGAGCTAGTACGATACGATGCCGCATCGGGCCACCTGGTGCCGCTAACCCCGGAAATCCCAGCGCGACAAGCAGATTTCTCCCGCGACGGGAAATGGATTGCGTTCGTCTCTTTCGACGGTACCCTCTGGTGCGCCAAGTCGGATCCAACCGAGCGCAGGCAGCTATCGTTCCCGCCTCTGCGAACTGCTTCGCCACGTTGGTCTCCGGACCGGGCCTCGGTTGCGTTTTTCGGCCGCTCGCCCAATGAGTCCAACGCTATCTACGTCGTGACGCCGAACGGAGGATTACCCCGGAAGATTGTTTCCGAGAAGAATCACGACGACAAAGATCCCGACTGGTCAGCTGACGGAAGCGAGCTGGTATTCTCCGACACGTCGGCCGACGAGAGTTCGGTCATCAAAATCCTGAACCTTCAGAGCGGCCGTGTTTCGCGGCTCGCTGCCCCTTTCCCACTTCGGTCGCCGCGCTGGTCTCCGGACGGGCGGTATATCTCAGCTCTCACAACAGATCTGCGTCGCTTGATGCTGTATGACTTTGCAACAAGAACGTGGACGCAACTTGCCGACTTTCGTATGGGCTACCCGAATTGGTCTCACAACAGCCAATATCTCTACGTTGTGAACCTCTCGCGACGCTCTAGCGTTTGCCGCGTGCGGGTAAGTGATCACGCCGTCGAACCAGTGTTGGACATGACGGGCCGCAATCAATACTGGACAGGTGACGCCTGGCTCGGTCTCACTCCGGCAGATACCCCTTTGCTTTCCCGTGACATCAGCATTCAGCAAATCTTCGCCTTACATTGGATCAACCGATAGCGTGGCCACGATAGGCGGTCGATTCGAGGAGGACTTAAACCGGGGTCTGTGACCGCCGCAGGTAATTTACGCCGCCATTCGGTTCCTTCGAAAACTCCTGATGTTTAACTACTGTGGGTGCAATGGATTAACCTTTCGGCGCATTTACAGGGACGGCCCCTTTTCCGTTTACTGTTGGGGGCCGGGGCAACAGGGATAGCCGGCCAATCGGGTCGCGGCGAGAGCGTGACGGCGAGACCCAATTTCTCTAGCCGTCGGATGAGGCGATTGCGGGTCCGGACGGGATTCAGGTTGTCGAAGTAGTTGCTGCCGAACTCTCGGTATGTGGTTCCATCGCGCAGCAGGCAGAAGGCAATCAGCAGAATGCGATGCGCTAACGTCATGATCGCTTTGCGCACCCCCTGCTTGGCGGAATGGCGGTAGAAGAAAGCAGCCAGGAAGCAGTCTTTTTTGCGCGATGCGCCCCAGGCTGACTGCACTAGCGCTCGCCGCAACCAGCGGTTGCCCTTTCGGGTACGGTTGCTCAAACGCTTGCCGCCACTTTCGTGATTGCCGGGACAAAGCCCAGCCCAACTGGCGGCGTGTTTCGGGCTCGTGAACACGCTCATGTCGCTGCCAAGTTCGGCGAGCAGGGTCCAGGCCGTGATGATATCCACGCCCGGAATGCTGCACAGGCGCTCGACCACTTGCATATCCACGCGCTGAACGATTTCGGCTTCGAGACGTTGTATCTTACGTTCGGCACGCTCCAGGTCGTCCATCAGTTCGCGCAACAGAAACCGGTGGTGATCCGTAATCCGCCCGTTCAGCGCCAATGTCAATTGCGGTCTTTTGCCCCGCAGCGTGCCCCGAACCTCATACGCCAAATCAGCCGGATGCTCGCAACCATTCATAATGGCTCGAATCACACGCCGGCCGCTGACGCCGAGAATATCGCTGGCAATGGTATCCAGCTTCAGGCACGCATCTTCCAGTACTTTGTGAATGCGGTTATGAATGCGATTGCATTCTTCCACCAGCTTCACGCGATAGCGTGTCAGATCGCGCAAATTCCGCGTAGCGGGGGGAGGCACAAAACTGCGCCGGATCAAACCATGCGCCAACAACTCCGCAATCCACTGGCTGTCCCGGGCATCCGTCTTCCGGCCTGGCATCGTCTTGATCTGAAACGGATTGGCCAGAGTCAAATCGAAGTTGCCTTCCAGCGCCTGCCAGACCGGCTTCCAGTACACGCCAGTGGACTCCATTGCCACGTGTGTGACTTGGTTGGCGTGTAGCCACAAACGTAAGTTCCCCAGCGCCTTCTTGTGCGTTTCGAACTCCTTTTTGCGCACTTCCGGTTCCGGCTTGTCTTTGTACACGAGCACACATGCGGTTACCGAATCCTTATGGACATCGATCCCGCAGCAGCGCGAATATAGTATCTGCATAACAGCACCTTTCCGCCGCCGGGCAGTGGACGCGCAAAGAAAATTTAGACATTCCTTCTCGTGCTCTCCCGCCCGGAAGCGGAAGGCAACACTGCGTTGTGCCACAAATAGCGTCCGGCCAACTTCACAGACGGGCTCGAAGCACCAGATCGCGACCGGCTTTAGAGAGCCCAGCAGCTTCCACCATATTGGCGCGCTGAGCGCGCCGTTTTCATCCCTCGTTGCGGCGATGTGCCAACCCGCCGTGGGGACGTCACAAAAATCGCAAAAATTCTATCTCTTGTCACGTCACTGACTTACCCACCCTGACCGCACTCCACGCCGCACGCCCTCGCGCAACACTCGCGGACGAATGGACGAAATAAAACCCGCTCCGGCGGCCCAACATCCGGACGGGCAAGCTCCGTTTCCAGCCAGAACGCCACCAATCACGGCATGTGTCAGGAGCGCTTTCTCCTGCTGCCCGGCGAATCGCAGGAACAGTACGACGCACTCCGCGATACCTGGCGCAAACAATACGACCTGAACGAGCCCGCCGTTCCCGAGCTCGTCGAAACGCTCGTCGAGCGTGATTGGATGCAGCAGCGCTGCACGCGCAATATCTGTAAGCTCGAGATGCAGCTCGCTGAAGCCGAAGCAGCCGGTGATGACGATCGCATCGACAGAATCGAACGGCGTCTCAATAACGGCTACCGCTACAAAACCGCCGCCGAAAACTCCTTCCAGCGCGCCCTTCGTGCGCTTGAGAAGTTCCGCGCCGTGCGCAAGCGCGAAGAGTTCACCGCAACCCGCATCGATGTGCGTAGAACGCACCTCGCCTACGAAATTGCCTACAAACGCGCCAAGATCGGCCTGCCGGCCCCTCGCGAAAAAGCACCAATGATGGACAAACTCACTCGAAAATAAGATTTGTAGTATTCAGCACGAAATCAAACCTGCGCTACAACCGCACCGTAAGAGCGTGGCTCCTCCTAAAACAAAAGCGCAACTTCTCTTCCAGGGACAGAAACACCCCAAGAAGCAGAAAAGAATTACTCGCCTCGAACAATGGATCGAGGTGCGTATTACCGACGGCAAAACCGTCACCAAACTCTATCCGTCGAACGAAAAACTCATCCAAGACGGACAGAAGATGTGGCCCGCACCCGAGTTCGTTTATCGCCGCATCAACTTCCCTGACGGAATTCCGGACGAATACCTTTGGACACTACCTCCCGATGGCGGACCCCATCGCGGCCGCGGCGGCTGTGGTATCCAGCGCATGACAGTGGACACTTGGCTCGAGGTGATCGAGAGCGAGAAACTGCGAGAGGACGGCCACATCGGCCCAACCGGCGTCGGCAATCTGCCACGTCACGAGTCAACCGGCGGCTGCAATTGCCCCGTCTGCACCCACAACCAAACCATCCTCGACGCCCGTGCCGCTGCATCAGAGCTATGAGCACAGCGATTGGACAACTTCATTCCGTCATGGTGGCGCGGGCTTTCAGCCTGCTGCGCCGGCTTTCAAGCCGGCGATCGGCCATCCCCAATCGCCAATCGCCAGTTCGTTCCGTAATGCGCCTCAACTCACTCCCTTGACTCTCGGCCAGCAACGAATCGGGATCCAGCGCGCCGTCGTATCGGATGCCGTTGATAAATAGTCCCGGGGTGCCATAGACCCCGTTGGCAACGCCGCGACGAAAATCTTCGCGCACGCGTTCCTCATGCGTCCGGTGTTTCAGTTCGTTCCGTAATCGGGAGGTGTCGAGCGACAGGCGCTCTGCATATCGGTAAAGGTCCTTTGTAGCTAGAGCCGTCTGATTGGCAAACAATAAATCGTGCATTTCCCAGAACCGGCCCTGCGCGCCGGCAGCTTCTGATGCTTCAGCCGCCTGTTGTGCGTGAGTATGAATCCCCGAACGTGGATAATGGCGGAAGACCAGACGAAGCTCGTCGCCCAGCTTGGCGCGCAGTTCGCGAATAGTGGTGAACAGATGTCCGCAATCGGGGCATTCATAATCGCCATACTCGACCAGGGTATAACGTGCATCTGGTATGCCGAGCACGTGATCGTCCGCCTGAATTGGCAATAGTAGTTTCGAGAGATCCAGATTTTGTGTTGGCGATGTCACGTTACGATGTTTCCTTTGATGCGGGCTTAAGTCAGAGATGCGGACACGCGCAGAGCGATGCGCTGAATCTTCGCCTTCATCCCCAGCATCCGTCAAAGTACTTGCACAGGCCACTCAGATTATGAAAGTTTCCAAGCTTATACAGGCAACAGGGTTAGCGGTCATCCTCGCGGCTCGTATTCGCTCTCGCTGCGTGTGAATCGTCATCCCAGGCCAAAGGCCAAATGGCATTTCCACCGCCGCCCGTTTCCGTCCTTGAAGTAAAAGCACAGGATGTTCCTATTTATGGCGAGTATGCCGCGCAGACCTTTGCGCGCGACATGGTGGAAGTGCGCGGACGCGTGGACGGATTTATCGAGAAGCGTCTGTTCCAGGTAGGAGCCGACGTCAAAGCCGGTCAGACGCTCTACATTTTGGACACTAGACCGTACGCCGCAGATGTCGCGAAAGCGCAGGGCGACCTCGCCCAAAGCGAGGCCAACCTCGAATTCGCCAAGAAGCAAGTGGCTCTGATACAGGCCGAGGCCAACCTCGCTCAAGCCAAAGCCAATCTGGTAAAGGCACAGCAGGACGTGGATCGTTTGCAGCCCCTGGTCGGCCAGGAAGCCGCGGCCAAGCAAGACCTGGACAACGCGCTCGCTGCCCTCGAGGCCAACAAGGCAAATGTCGCGGCACTCACCGCAAGTGTCGACCAGACGCGCTTACAAGTTCGGACCGGCATCGATTCCGCGGCGGCACAGGTCGCCTCTAATAAGGCGCTTCTCCGTACCGCTGAACTCAACCTCGGCTACGCCACGATTACCGCGCCCATTGCGGGACGCGTCGGTGACAGCTTGATTGAAGTCGGCGGTCTCGTTTCAAAGGCTGCATCGCAGCCGTTGACGACCATCGTCCCGCTCGATCCTATCTGGGTCCGTTTCAAAGTAAGTGAAGCCGAGTACCTCGAATATCAGAAATCCAAAGACCGGCAAAGCAGTGTGACACTGCCCATCCAACTGGTTCTGGCGGATGAGTCCGTGTTCCCGCACCCAGGTCAGATTCGCAATACGGTGAACCAGGTCGATGCAAAGACAGGCACGCTCGAGATTCAGGCTACGTTCCCGAATCCGGACCACGCCATCCTGCCAGGCCAGTTCGGTCGCGTGCGTATGCGCACCCACGAGGAAAAGAATGTGATCGTGGTGCCGCAGCGCGCCGTGCAGGAATTGCAGAGTATGCAGTCGGTCTTCACTGTAGGTCCCGATAACAAGGCCGAGGCGCGAAATATCGTCACTGCCGACCGTGTCGGCGACGGCTGGATTGTGACACAAGGGTTAAAGCCGGGCGACAAAGTGATCGTCGAGGGCGTGCAGAAGGTTCGCCCCGGCGCGCCCGTTCAGCCCACACCCTACAAACCGCACGAAGCAAAATCGCAAGGGCCGCGAGCTTAATCATGGCGCGATTCTTTATCGATCGTCCGGTATTCGCGATTGTCATCGCGATCGTAATCGTTCTTCTCGGCTGCGTTGTCATTCCAACGCTGCCCATCGCCACCTATCCGGAAGTCGTACCTCCGGTCGTGCAAATCACTGCCGTCTACCAGGGTGGCAATGCTACCGATCTCGAGAAAACCGTCTCGCAGCCCATCGAGCAACAACTCACGGGGCTCGACGGCATGTTGTATTACTTCGCGCGCGCATCGAACAATGGCACGCTCACCATCGATGTGACGTTCGAGCTGGGCACTGACCCTGACCTCGCGACCGTCAAGGTTCAAAACAAGGTCAGCGTTGCGCTTCCTTTACTGCCGCCCGAAGTGCAGCGCGTCGGCGTCACCACAAAGAAAGTTTCTTCTTCGTTCCTTCTCTTTGTGGCTCTAACTGCTCCCGATAATCGCTACGACACGCTGTTCCTGAATAACTACGCCGCCATCAACTTAGTTGACAAAATCGGAAGCTTACCAGGCGTCGGTAATTCGGTGCTTGCAGGCCAGCAAAATTACAGCATGCGCGTGTGGGTGAATCCCGACAAGATGGCGAAGCTGGGACTAACTGCCACCGACGTCAATGATGCAATTCAGGCCCAGAACCGGCAAAATCCAGCGGGCTCTTTGGGACAGGCGCCGGTCGCGAGGGGCGTAGATTATCAATATCCCGTCAACGCCTCAGGCCGCCTCACCACTCCGCAGCAATTCGGGGACATCGTAGTCCGCGCCCAGCCGGACGGCTCGCTGCTTCGTGTTCGTGACATTGGTCAAGTCCAACTAGGCGCGCAGGATTACTCCAATTTCACTTACTGGAACGGCCGTGAATCGTCGTTCATCATCGTCTACCTGGCGCCAGGCGCAAATGCGGTCGAAACACAGCGCCAGGTTGTGAACTTCATGAAGCAGGCCAGGCAATCGTTTCCAGCGGGCCTCGAGTACGCGATACCCTACGACTCCACGCGCTTTGTCACCCGGTCCATCTCCGAAGTGATCCAGACGCTTTTCGAAGCGATCCTGCTCGTTATCTTTGTCGTGTTTATCTTTCTCCAGAACTGGCGCGCGACGCTCATTCCATTGCTCACCGTTCCGGTTGCAGTGGTCGGTACATTCGCTCTCTTTCCGGCGCTCGGATTCTCCATCAACACCACCAGTCTGTTCGGCTTGGTGCTGGCGATCGGCATGGTTGTCGATGACGCCATCGTTGTTGTCGAAGCGGTCCAACTCAACATCGATCGGGGCATGGCTCCTCGCGAAGCCACCATTCGCGCTCTGCAGGAGGTGTCGGGCCCTGTCGTCGCCATCGCGTGTATTTTGGCCGCCGTCTTCATACCTGTCGCCTTTCTCGGCGGTATCAGCGGCCAGATCTATCGGCAGTTTGCCTTGACCATCGCCGTATCGGTGCTGCTGTCCGCGTTCAATGCGCTCTCCTTGAGTCCGGCACTCAGCGCCATGATCCTGAAGCCAAAGGGCGAATCGCGGGGCCTGCTTTCAAAAGTGTTTGCAAGATTCAATCAAGGCTTCGACTGGACCACAAATCGCTATCTGTCCAGTGTCCGCGCCCTGGTTCGGAAAGCCGCGCTCGCATTGGTCGGCCTCGCGGCCGTGTACCTCTGCGCTGGAACTCTGTTCAAAACGTTGCCCGGGGGCTTCCTTCCCGAAGAGGACCAGGGAGTCTTTATCTCCTCAGTTCGTTTACCTGACGGAGCATCCATTGAGCGAAATCTCGATACCAGCTTGCAGGTCGAAAAGGTCCTTCAAACCACGCCGGGCATACAGGACGTTTCCGTTGTCGGGGGGCTGGACATCCCCACCGCAACCAACAATTCGAACGTGACTACCGTCTTCGCGACACTCAAGCCTTGGGATGAACGAAAAGCAAAGAACGTTCAATTCGCGAGCATTCTTGGATCCGTGCAGCAAAGGTATTACGGCATCAAGGACGGCTTTATCTTTGCCTTCGGTCTGCCGCCCATTCTTGGCCTCGGTACCTCCGGCGGCTTCGAGTTCATGCTGGAGGATCGCGCAGGCGGCGATATCGAAGCACTCGCGCAGGCAACTGATCAGCTCGTCGCAGCCGCCCACACCCGGCCCGAGCTGCAGAATGTCATCAGCACCTTCCGCAACACCGTTCCGCAATATAAGGTCGACGTCGATCGTGACAAGGTCCAGACCCTCGGTGTCCCGATTACAGACGTCTACAATGCGCTGCAAACCTTTCTCGGCGGCCTTTATGTAAATGACTTCAATCGCTTCGGACGCACCTGGCGCGTTTATCTGGAGGCGGAACCCGAGTTTCGCCGCCAGCCTTCCGACATCAACCGCTTCTATGTACGAACCAGTCAGGGCGATATGGTGCCGCTCAGTACACTCGCCAGAACGGAACCGGTGGTCGGTCCGGAAGTCATCTATCGCTACAACCGCTACCGTGCAGTTAAAATTCTGGGCAGCGCAGCCCCGGGCTACAGTTCAGGGCAGGCCGCGGCCGCTATGGAAGAACTCGCAAAACAGCTTCCGAACGGATTCGGCTATGAGTGGACCGGCACTGTATACCAGCAGAAGCTTTCCGAAGGCAAAGAAGGATATACGTTCGGTCTCGCTGCGGTTTTGGTCTTCCTTTTTCTTGCCGCTCTCTATGAAAGCTGGTCAACACCGTTCTCCGTCATTCTTGCCGTTCCGCTCGGTATCTTCGGCGCGCTACTCGGTGTCTTCTTGCGCAGTTACGCATACGACATCTACACGCAGATCGGCATCGTCACGCTAATTGGGTTGGCGGCCAAGAACGCAATTCTGATCGTCGAATACGCCAAACTGCGGCAGGCGGAGGGCAGAAGCATCGAAGAGTCGGCTCTCGAAGCGGCGCATCTCCGGCTGCGGCCTATTCTCATGACCTCGTTTGCATTCATCCTTGGCGTGCTTCCGCTCACCATCGCCAGCGGTGCGGGCGCTGGCGCGCGCCGGGCTCTCGGCACTGCGGTATTGAGCGGGATGCTCGCGGCAACACTACTTGCCGTGTTCATTGTTCCCGTGCTGTATGTGGTTGTCAATCGCATCGCATCTCGCGCGGGCACGCGTCGAGAGATCCTGGTTCGACCAGAGCCTGTTCACGCGGAAGGGGGCGATTAATGCTACGCATGCTCGCTGTCGTCACCCTTTCGGTCCTCTTGACCGGCTGCGCGATGGGCCCGAACTACAAACGCCCGGCCGTGCAGACACCGGCGCAGTTTCGGCAGCCGCAGCAGATTACCGGTTCACCCGACAAGGCGTCGCTCTCCGATGTCGCGTGGGCCGGCTTATTCAAAGACGACGTCATTACCAATCTCGTCAAGACGGCTTTGCAGCAAAGCAACGACCTGGCAGCCGCGACACAACGCGTCTTGGAAGCGCGTGCGCAACTCGGTGTCACTCGATCCCAACTCGCTCCTCAGATCACCGCTTCCGGATCCTTCAACGCAACGCGGTCGTCCAGCATCGGCTCGTTCAATTTCGTTCCGGTAGGCACAAACTTGACGGACAGTTACACCCAAGCGGGGCTCAACCTCTCGTGGGAGCTCGACATCTGGGGGCGCATTCGGCGCTTGAGCGAATCCGCGCGCGCTCAGTATCTGGCGCAGGAGGAAGCGAGGCACGCCGTTGTTTCCAGCTTGATCGCGGATGTCATTACGACATACCTCGCCATGCGTGAACTCGATCTTGAGCTGGACATCGCCCGCAAAACCAAAGACATCGCCGAAAACGGCCTGAAGCTCACGAACCTTCGCAAAGAGCGCGGTGTTTCCACCGGCCTCGACGTCCGCCAGGCTGAGCAATTGCTGTACACGGCTACCGCACAGATCGCAGCCACCGAACGCGCCATTGCCGAAACCGAAAACTCACTTAACGTGCTCCTCGGTCAAAATCCCGGCGACGTTCCGCGCGGCAAATCGTTAATCGACTTGATGGGACCTCCTGCTGTCCCGGCCGGTCTCCCTTCGGATCTTCTGGAACGCCGTCCCGATATAAGGCAGGCGGAACAAACCCTGATTGCAGCCAATGCGCAAATCGGAGCGGCCAAGGCCCTGTTCTTCCCGCAAATCTCTCTTACAGGAATACTCGGTGTGCAAAGTCGTGCGCTCGGCGATCTCTTCAGCGGCCCGGCGCGAAACGAAAGCATCGCGCCCGCGGGAGTGCTTCCGATTTTCAATGCCGGCCAACTTCGCAACAATCTGCATCTGACCGAAGCGCAGCAGCGCGAAGCTCTCGCCAATTACCGTAAGAGCATCCAGACCGCATTTCAGGAGGTTTCGAGCGCGCTCGCCGACTATGAGAAGAATCGCGAGCAACGCTCTCAGGAAGAATTGTTAGTCAAGGCGCTACAGGAAACGGATCGGCTATCCACCCTTCGCTACAAAGGCGGGCTGGACAGCTATCTTCAGGTCCTCGATGCCGAACGCAATGAGTTTTCGGGAGAACTGACCCTCGCACAACTGCGTAAAAACGAGCTTCTTTCCATCGTTCAGCTTTATCGTGCTTTGGGAGGCGGATGGCAGAATCCGTAGGCCTTTGTGGTAATAACTTCACAAGCATCGCTATCTCGCGAGTGCAATGTCAACTGCGCAGTGTGTCGTATGTTGCTCATATATCGACGTAATCCCAATTTGCAAAGAATTGGCAACTTAGATGCAAGCGTATTTCGCGGAGACGGTACGCTGAGACCGTGATGAGGTATCGGGAGGTCGTCTAACGGCAGGACCGCAGAAACTGCATCTGCGAATTGGGGTTCGAATCCCTACCTCCCTGCCACACCTTCTCGCGACGAGTACTTTCTCCACGTGTCGCGATCGGTTAGCATCCGGATAAACAGTCCGCCGACTACCGACCGTGCTTGGAACCCTTCCTGCTTACCAGTGATCGTCCCGTACCAATCGGTTAATGGGACCCGACTTGGCGATTCGTTCGCAAATCGGAACGCCGGATCGAACAGCATTTCGAATTGTTGTTTTGAATTGGCGAGAGTTGCCGTCCACGTCAGCCAGTCGATCTTCGTGTAGTCGGCCCGGTTATCGAGCGGTAACCCGTACCGGTTCGCATGCTCCCGATAAAACGCGAGCTCTTTAGTGACGACCTCGCGCGGAAAGATATGCAGGTTAAGAAGCTGATCCCAGACGAGGTTGTATTTCTGGCTCCATGTCCCAGGCCGATCGAACGCCAGTCGAAAATGGTCTCCATCGTTCGCGAGCTGGACCCAGCGTTGAGCATAGTCTCGCGCCAGCTTCGTATAGTCCTGCGCAGCATCCGTGTGTCCGAGCGTTCCAGCCAGCTTTCCGTAGGTCGCGAGCGCAAGAATCGCTTTGATTGATAGATTCGCGTTGTGCGCCAGGTGACCCGCGAAGTCGTCGGTACACAGTTGATTCTCGGGATCGAGTCCCTTGCTCTTCAAATATTCAGCCCATTTTGTTAGCAGAGCCCAGTAATGCTCCGCGAAAGCGCTGTTCCCGTTCACTTGCTCCATGGCGCCGATCATGAGCAGCATGTTGCCGCTCTCCTCGACCGGCATTTGGTCCTCTTCCGTCTTCTCTCCGCCACCGTACTGCTGGCCGTTGGCTAACGGGTAGCGTCCAAGGTCGTGGGGTGCGAACGGGAAATGCCAGCGCGGCAGACTCGCATAGTCGAGAATGGGCGTTAGTTGCGCCTCGAGCAAACGCGTGTTGAACAACAGGAAAAACGGGGAACTCGGATACGTGACATCCACCGTGTCGGCCGATCCGTTACTGAAGTTCTCTTTCGAAAAGAACAAAGGGGTGTCGTCGATATCTGCTGTGAGCTTGTGAGCCGCCAGCGTTTGCCGGTACGCGAGCGCGCACATCGTTGCGTAATCGTCGCCACCCGCGGTCCGCAGATCTTTCAGCAGTGAGTCATCAAACCGTGTGCAGCGTTCCTCGAGCGAATCGTAGTCCTGAAGCGCCGCGCGAATCATTTCCTCCGCACCGGCCCCATCACGCCGCCAGTACGGCCGCAACCGCCGCTCAAAGTATTCGATCGAGAACTCGTCATCGTAGGCGATCACCAGATGCCGCGACTGCGCCGGTGCGCCTACACTTCCGAGCGGAAGCACATACGCGAGCACGGGATCATACTGCGCGTACGGCTTGAACGCTTCGAGCGAATCGGCGGCGGGCAGAACTCCACTCGCGGTAAATGCCTTCATCGCGTCCGGCCGGGTCGTGGCAACGCTGGACGCGCTGATACCGGGCGGTGCCACCACATATAAGTGACCCCAATCGATGCGCAGATCGTCACCCGATTTTGCGAGCATCTCCTGTTGTCTGGTTCCCACACGCAACACATCCAAATCGCCCAGCCGATATCGCGACCACTCCACCGGCTCCTCGCGCCGGTTTACCGCGATTTCTGAGCCTGCGTCGAAATAGATCGAAACCTCATGAGTGTTACTGTCGTGAGACCGAATCCGCCACGTGATGTAAGTCGCCGGACGCGACAGTACATCGAGATCGCGCGGGAGCGCGGGCGTGAGGAACGTCAAATCCACATGAATCCCTGCGCCTTCGAACTGGTAAATGGTGTGTGTGGGCAGAACATCCAGCTGTGTTTGCGGCAACGCCGGAGTCTTTCGCGGCTCGGTTCCCATCAATCGATAGATTGTTCCGTCAACCCGAATCAGCGATGAAAGCGATTGGACCGTACCTGTCCAGTGCTTCGTGGGTTCGTCTGTCAGATGATCCGACATTGACCAGATGCTGAAGTACGGATCATGCGTAATTAGCGGCACAGCAGGAGGACGAAACTTCGGGGCGGCCACTCCGGCGTGAACTGCGACGAAAAAGAGCGCGATCCGGGCGCTTAAGCGATACATTCGTTTCTTATATTAAAGCGCGCACAACGGGCAGCAAGGCGCCCTGTGCGCATATGTTAAGAGTTCGCAATGGGTCAACTTACCGGATTTCTCGAGTCGGTCGGGCTAGCCATGCTCCTCGGCGCCATGTATCGGAGTCGAAAGGCAGCGGCGGAACAGTGCTGCCGGTCTGCGCACCAACACCCTGGTTGCGACCGGTGCCGCTATGTTCGTGCTGATTGAGACGCTCAGCGGTTCGAAGGAGTCGCGCATCGCTGCCCAAGTTGTTTCCGGCATCGGCTTCATCGGCGGGGGCGCCATCCTGCGCGAAGGACTCACGATTCGCGGCGTCAACACCGCGGCCACGCTGTGGTGTTCGGCTGCGGTGGGGGCACTGTGCGGCACTGGACTCCGTGCCCAGGCAGCCGTAGCCACGCTGCTCATTCTGTTCGCGAATGTTGTGCTTCGTCCGTTTTCGTACAAGCTCTCAGGCCATATTGAACTGCGTGCCGATGTGGAGACGCACTACGCCTTTCAATTCACAGCGCGAGCGGCAGACGAGAGCCGCCTGCGCAGACTGTTTGCTTCATCCGTGGATTCCGCGCGGCTGGTGATTCAAGCGCTGCACAGCGAGCCTCAGGCCGGCCAAACGTGCATTAAAGCTACCGTCATCAGCCCGAAGCGCAGCGATCAGTTAATTGAAAATGTCGTGGAGACTCTGACGGACGACGATGCGGTGAGCGCAATTAGCTGGGAAATCGTGGATCAGCATGCCCACGAATGAAATCAGGTTGGCCGTGGTGCAGGTGCGCTGTTTGAGTGCTCTTCGTAGCATCGCCTGAGCCCCTTGCCGAGAGCGATGAAAGCATCGACGTCCATCGGTTTCGTGAAGTAGCAGGTTGCGTTCACATCTGCATTCGCTATTTTGTCCCGGATCACGTCCATAGGAGACGAACTGACAATCGCGACGGGCATGTCCTGTAACTGTGTTGTGGTTCGAATCAATTGCAGGACCTCGGTGCCATGCCGTTTCGGCAAATTTAAATCGAGAATAACGAAATCAGGTCGTCCGCCGCCGTCTTCGGCGCTGGCGCGAAGCATCTGCATCGCCTTCTCTCCATCCTCGGCCACGATGGTCTCCATTGCCCATGTGTGTTCCTCTGCAAGCGCGTAGCGCAGCAGCCGTACATCAATCGGATTGTCTTCCACGATTAGGACAAGCGTCCTGGCTGCAGGCGCTGTGCCGTTCATTCCGAATTCTCAGTCGGAGGGAACGGTGAAGCGGAACGTCGCGCCTTTCCCTGGCTCGCCTTCGGCCCAAATCCGACCGCCATAGTATCCGATAATGCGTGCGCAAATCGCCAGGCCAATACCGTTGCCGGGATATTCGCTTTGGTGGTGGAGGCGCTTGAACAGCCCGAAAATCCGCTCCGCGTATGCCGGCTCAAAACCGATACCATTGTCCGATACTGCAAATTCGACCTCCGTCCCGCTTTCGCGCGCGGAAACGCGAATTACCGGCTGTTCGTCTGGCTTGCGGTATTTTACTGCGTTTCCCACCAGGTTTTGAAAGAGCTGAACCATGTGCGGCCGCGGAATCCTGGCGGCGGGCAGCGGATCGACCAACAGTTGGGCCCCGGCCTCCCGGAGCGCCGAGTCGAGGTTAGAAAGTGCCGTGCTGAGCGCATCGCTGGTATCGGTTTCACCCTGCGCTGTCTCGGGGCCTTCCACACTGGTTGTGTATCGGAGCAAGTCCTCAACCATGGCGTGCATTCGCTTGGCTCCATCCACACTCGCGTCAATCCATTCCACTGCCGCTTCGTCCAACTTGTCGCGATACACACGTCTCAGCATTCCCACGCATGTCGAAACATTGCGCAACGGTTCCTGTAAGTCATGGGCGGCTGCATATGCGAACTGCCGCAGCTCCTCATTCAAGCGCCGCAGCATGGTCTCCGAACTCTTGAGATCGTTTACGTCTGTCGAGCTCCCGAGCCAGCCCGTAACCTCGCCTGCTTCGTTGCGCATCGGAACGCTGCGCGCCATGAACCAGCGGTAGCGCCCATCGAACCGCCGGATGCGGTACTCAATCGAATAGGGGGTTGTTGCATGCACCGACTCGTTCCAAAGCTGTCGCGCGCGCGGGACATCCTGCGGATGCAGCAGTTGTGTCCAGCCGTCATCGAGCAGCATTTCTGTCGCAATTCCGGCGTATTCCTGCAGTCTCGAGCTGAAATATGTGACCCGGCCCTCCGACGTGGTCGTCCAGAGAATGCTCGGTACGGTCTCCGCCAGCGTGCGGAATCGTTCTTCGCTCTGGCGCAATTCCGCATTCAATCTGGTGAGGTTCTGTTGTGCTTCTTTCAGGGCGTGGATGTCGGTCGAGCTTCCAAGCCAGTGAGTAATCTCACCGTCGTCGCTCCGAATCGGCACCGTGCGCGCCATGAACCAGCGGTACTCGCCATCGAAGCGACGCAGCCGGTATTCCACCTCGTAGCTCGTTTCTTTCTGCACCGCCTCGAGCCATTTATTGTGAATCAGTTTGAAATCGTCCGGGTGGACGAGTTGGAGCCAACCATATCCCAGCAGCTCCTGTTCGGGGATGCCTGAGTATTCCACATACCTGGCACCCATGTAGATTCCTTTGCCATCCGTATCGAGCGACCAGATAAGGTTCGGCACCGCTTCAGCGAGACTTCGAAACTTCTCTTCGCTGCGACGCAGGTCTGCATTCAAGCCAAGGAGCCTTTCCTGCGCCTGCTTCAGTTCGTGAACGTCGGTGGAACTGCCGAGCCAGTGCGTGATCTCGCCGCGATCGTTTCGAATCGGGAGCCCGCGGCTCATGAACCAGCGGTACTCGCCATCGCGGCGGCGCAGCCGAGGTTGCGACGAATAGGGGCTGCCGGTCGCCACCGCTTCCGCCCACCTCTTTGAAATAGCGGCCACGTCGTCCGGGTGGACCAGATCCATCCACCCCGTATGCAATAGTTCGCCCGTGCTGCGGCCCGAGTACTCGGCAAACTTCGGACTGAGATACACCGCCTGGCGATCAGGCGTTGTGAGCCACAGCAGATTGGGAACCGCTTCTGCCAGTGTCCGGAATCGCTGCTCGCTGTCCCAGAGTTCGGCATTCAAGCAGTTCAGAGTCTCTTCATTGCGCTTGCGTTCCGTGATGTCCTGGACGATCTTAGACGCTCCCACGCACTTGCCCGACGGGCTCTTAAGCGGAGAAATGGTGAGCGAGACCGGAATGCGCCGCCCATCTTTCGCTCGCCGCACGGTTTGATAATTTCGGATCCGCTCTCCCCGGCAAACCCGATCCAGCATTTCCTGGTTATCTTCACCGACCTCCGGTGGCGCGAGCACACTTAATGGTTTGCCCTTCATTTCGGTTGCGGTATAGCCGAACGTCTCCTCCGCACCGTGATTCCAGCTTGTGACTTTCCCCTTTAAATCCAGACTGAGGATTGCGTCCTGGGATGATTCCACAATCGATGCCAGCAGTTCTCGATTGTTCGGCATTTCGAGCGCCTTCGGCACAATTCTGAAAAGCAGGATTGCGGTTCCGAGCGAGGCTGCCGCGACAACCGCCTTGAGCAAGCCTTCGAGGCGATACACCGGATACCACAACACGACAATGCCGAGTAGATGGGTCAATCCGCAACCCAGGATGAAAATCCCAAACAGTGCAAATATCCACGGGTAAACGAGATCTCTCCGACGCCGGATGATTCGGAACAAGCCCAGGGGAATTGCGAAGTATGCAGCGGCAATAATCGCATCTGCCGTAACATGCAACGTCACCAGTGCTGGGTCGCGCAAACAATAAATATGCGGCATGAAATCCGCACTAAGCAGTTTCAGAAAAAAATCGAACAAGAATCCTCTCGAAACTCAGGATCCGGATTGTCATTTCAGGCGATGCACACAAAGAGCCTTACGCCGTTCCTGCTGCGCCTGACGAATGCCGTGGCAGGCCGCTCCGTCGCGCATTGCCGGCAGGGCAGTGAAAGGGAACGTTACAATTCCGAGTGCTTTTTACAGCATAAACTAAAATTGCTACAAACGTAAACGCTTTCTTTATTAATTTGTTTGAATTAGGCGTGATCATTGCTTTCGCCCAAGTTTCGCGGTTGTGCCGTAGCCGGTACTGCTTTTCCGCTTGACAGAAACGCCCGAGCACATTACGCTATGCCTAGCTAGCTCGGCACCGCCAAAGTTTCGCCGGCTAACTGTTCACCACCAGAGATCTATGCCAAAAAGCCCCAACGATAAATTACAGGGAACTCTAACGCTACTGGTGTTGCGTACTTTAAATTCGCGTGGGCCGCTGCATGGCTACGCTCTGTGCGATCACATTCGCCAGGTGTCCGGCGAGTTCTTGCGGGTGGAAGAAGGCTCGCTCTATCCGGCTCTTCACCGAATGGAACAAGATGGCTGGATCTCGTCGAAATGGGAGACCACTGAGAAGGGACGCAAGGCGAAGATGTATTCGGTCACCGCACGCGGAAAAGAACAACTGGCGAATGAACAAGAGAGCTGGGCCCGTTTAACGCGCGGAGTGGCGCGAGTGCTGCGGTTTTCGTGATCTTGGAATTCCTGTCATGGCCTGGTATCTGCGTTGGCGAAATGTTTTTCGATCCGAGCAGCTGAACGACGCACTCGACAACGAGCTTGAGTTTCATCTGGCGGAGACGGTCGATCGCTTGATGGACGAAGGCATGTCCGAGAACGAAGCATGGCGCCAGGCGCGGCTACGACTCGGCAATTACGCAATACAGAAGGAGAGGACGCGGGACATGGACATGGCGGGATGGCTGGACGCATTGCGCGCCGATATTGCATACGGCATGCGGCAAATGAAGCTGAATCCCGGGTTCGCTGCCGTGGCGGTGCTTTCGCTCGCGCTGGGAATAGGCGCCAATACGGCGATTTTTCAGTTGCTTGACGCCATCCGGCTGCGTGGCTTGCCGGTAAAGGATCCATCGCACCTAGTCACCATCCATCGTGGAAAAGACTTCTTCACCGCGGGCTCGTACAGTTCACGCAACGAAGCATATACGTATGCCCAAATGCAGGCGCTCCAGCATCATCAGCGGGCTTTTTCGGAAATGCTGACGTTCTGGCCCAATCGCTTCAATCTCAGCACGGGCGGGCGCGCCCGGTATGCGGAGGGACTCGAAGTAAGCTCAAATTTCCTGAACGTTCTAGGGGTGACGCCCTTTGCAGGGACGGGTTTCTCTGAGGAGTCCGATAAAATCGCCTGCGCCTCTCCAGCAGCCGTCCTGAGCTACGGTTTCTGGCAGCGCGAGTTTGGCGGTGACCTGAATGTAATTGGAAAAACAATTACTCTCGATACGCATCGCTTTACAATCAGCGGAATCACTCCTCGAAACTTCTTCGGAGTTGAACCGGGGCAACGCTTCGATGTGGCGCTGCCACTCTGTGCCGACAACGCTTTCGCGAAAGATGGCAAGGGTCGCTGGGCGGACAAGCTCGCGTGGTGGCTGACGCCGATTGCACGCTTGAAGCCTGGGTGGACGGTCGAACGCGCGTCGGCGGACGTACGCGATCTTTCACCCACAATCAATCGCGAAACGCTGTCTTCCGAATACCGGCCCGAAGAGGCGAAATCGTATCTGAAGAACAAATTCCTGGTGGTTCCGGCAAGCGCGGGCGTCTCGGCAGTACGCGGCCAATATGAAAATCCGCTCTGGATCCTTTTGGCCATTACGGGAGCAGTGCTTCTGATCGCATGCGCAAATTTGGCCAATCTTCTATTGGCGCGTGCAAGCGCACGTGAGCGCGAGATAGCAGTCCGTCAGGCGGTCGGCGCCTCGCGAACGCGCCTGATGATGCAGCTTCTTTCCGAGAGCGTCCTGCTCGCCGTTGCCGGTGCCGCTTTGGGATTGTGCCTGGCGCAAATACTGAGCCGCACGATGCTGGGGTTTATCAACACGGCCGATAATTCATTGGCAGTGAAGCTTGGGGATTGATTGGTACGTGTTCGGATTCCTGACCGGCCTCGCAGTCCTCACCTGCATTCTTTTCGGCCTTGCTCCCGCCATTCGCGCCAGCGGCGGAGCGCCGGTAGCGGCCATGCGAGGATCGCGCACTTCCACGGCTTCGCGCGAGCGCAATGGGCTGCGCCGGACACTGGTCGTGTCGCAAGTGGCGCTATCGCTAGTTCTGCTGGTTGCTGCCCTGCTTTTCAGCCGGAGTCTGCAGAGACTGCTTGCGACGAATATAGGCTTCGATTCGCGCAACGTGCTGATCGCGAGCGTCACCGCGGACGGGCCCGCTTTCACCAATCAGGACAAGCGTAACGTGGTGTTCCAGGAACTCGAGGCGCGCATTGATTCCCTGCCGAACGTGCATTCGGCGGCGCCGGTCTATTTTACGCCATTCAGCGGCTCCGGATGGAACGGAACTGTGCACGCGGATGACGATTCGGGCCGGTCCGGCGGCAAAGTGGCTTGGTTCAACGGTGCAGGTCCGGGTTATTTCGCAACCATGGAAACACGGCTTATTGGCGGACGTGGCTTCACCAGGCAAGATGATTTGAACGCACCACCCGTCGCGATTGTGAACAAGACATTTGCAAAGACGTTTTTTCGTGGCCGAAATCCCGTGGGGCGCAGTTTCCGTGTTGAAGAACAAGCCGGTAAAGCGGATCGCGTTTATCAAGTTGTGGGGCAGGTCGAGGACACCAAATACGGAGGCTTCGCAGAAGAGCAGCGAAGTATCGCTTTCTTTCCGGTTAACCAGGACAAGAATCCCGGCGATAACAGGACCTTTGTCATTCGTGGACGCGACGGCATGGGCGCGCTGCAGTCCGCGATTCAGCGGGCGATAGCAGGAGTCAATTCAAGTTTGCTTGTAGATTTCCGCGCACTGGACGTGCAGATTCAAGACTCTCTTTTGCGCGAACGGCTGATGGCGAATCTGTCGGTCGCGTTCGGGGTCTTGGCCGCATGTCTGTCGATGTTGGGATTGCACGGAGTGATGTCGTACATGGTGGCGCGCCGGAGAAATGAGATTGGAGTACGTTTTGCGTTAGGAGCTACGCGAAGCAATGTCTACCAACTAATCGCGAGAGACGCGGCTTCGATGGTAGCAATTGGCCTGGTGGTCGGAATCACCGCATCCTTATTTTTGTCGCGCTATGCCGAGTCGTTGCTTTTCGAACTGAAGGGGCGCGACCCGATGACTTTGGTCCTGGCGGGAGCGCTGCTCGCGCTCACGGCGGCGGTCGCGACATTGTTTCCAGCGCGCCGAGCCGCTCGAGTGCAGCCAATGACAGCGTTGCGCGAAGAGTAGCTCATCCGAAACCGATGACAGTCGGACCGAGCCGCCGGTTGTGATCACTCGGAGATTCTCGCATCTTAGTCGGCCTAAACTGGATTTACCTATGTCCTACAAGCGACTCATTGCCATAGCACTCGGCGCCATGATTCCTCTCGCGGGCAGCGTCCATGCACAGGAGAGCGGCCCGTATCGGGTGCTCAAGATCCAACTAGTAGGAGGCGAGGGCGGATTCGACTACGTTACTGCCGATCCTGACGGCCGGAACCTGTATGTGGCCCGGTCTGGCCCGGCCGGGCACATTGGCGTCTACAATCTCGACTCGCTGACGCAAGTGGGAGATATCCCGGGCGTTAGCGCGCATGGCGCAGCGGTCGACACGGCGACGGGGCATGGATTTGCTACCTCAAAGCCGGTAACAATGTTCGATTCCAAGACCTTCGCCATTCTGAAGAAGATCGATGTCCAGGGTAATCCGGACGGCTATCTAAACGATACTTACAATCATCACTTCTATGTCCTTAGTCACGCGGAGCCAAATATTACGGTCCTCGACGATAAAGATGGTTCTATCCTCGGCACCATCAACATCGGGGGCGCACCCGAACAGGCCGCCAGCGACGGCCGCGGCAAGATCTACGTGGACATCGAAGACAAATCTGCGATCGCGGTCATCGACGTAAACGCAATGAAAATGATTGGCCGGTACGACATCTCGAGCAAGGGTGGGGGCTGCGCCGGTCTTGCGCTGGACGCAAAGAATAATATCCTTTTCGCATCCTGCCGCGACAACAAGAATATGATCATCCTCTCGGCGGAGGACGGGCACATCATTACGGATCTGCCCATCGGTAATGGCTCGGACGGCGCGACTTTCAACCCGGCAACAATGGAGGCCTTCAGCTCGCAGGGTGACGGCACGCTCACGGTGGTGAAGGAGAATTCGCCCGCGAGCTTTTCTGTCGAGCAGACGGTCGCGACGCCAGCCCGGGCGAAGGTCCTGACCCTGGATACAAAGACGAATCAGATCCTGACGATCACGGCCGAATATGGCCCGGTACCGGCGGCACCGGCGCAGGCAGCGGGCGGAACTCCACCAGCTGGCGGCCCGCCCTCGAGCGCTCCTGCCTGGATGCGCGGTCCTCGCGCCCCGATGATCCCTCACTCTTTCCAGATACTTGTGATCGGGAAGTAATCGCTATGGCGGCTAGTCAAAGTTTCGCAGCCAGATATCGCGCACAGAGATCTTACACGGCTGGCTTTCGATCTCGAAGCCGATGAGTCCCGGCTGATTGTTAACTGAGTCTTTCGTATCGTCGATGAAGATCGCCATCAGCTGGCCGTTCATGATGTGCATCATCACTCCGCCACGCGCGATGACCTCGTAATCGTTCCATTCGTTGACCTTCACATAACCACCTAGCGCCTGCTTGTCGCCAATGTTGGCAACGAGACGATTTGTCTGGCCGGGCAGCGCCTGCGTTACCTGGCCGCGATACGCGAGGATGCCCTGCATGGTGTTTTCCGAGTACCACTGCCCTGTGTACGAGGCGGTTTGCTCACTGACCGGGAACCAGAAGTCTGCCTGCGGGCCGGTCATCATGAACCTGAGATCGTACGGCGGCTGGCCGGCCGGCGGCGGCCGTGTCCACGGCACGCCGGTAACGCTTCGGTATTGAATGCCGCCACCACCGCCTTTCTCGATCTTCATCTGCAGTTTCAGATCGAAGTCGCGTGTCTTGTCACCGCGATAAACGATGTAGTTATTGCCCTTTGGCTTGCCCTCGAACGTTTCGCCTACCATGATTCCGTCTTCGACGCGCCAGATGCTCGGGTCCGCGTCCCATCCGTTGAGACTCTTGCCATCGAAGATCTGCTTGTAGCCGGTGTGCTCGTCGATGTCATATGGCGCGGGGTCATGAAACTTCGGCATACCTACGAGCTTCTCGCCGTGAGGACCCGTCTGGGGCGGCGCTGCCGGAGGCGACTCCAGCGCAGACGGCACGGACTGAGCAACGAGCGCAGCTGACTGCGCCAGGGAGAACATCCCCATCGCGGCTGCCGGCAAGAGAGCTTGATAAACAAAGCGCGGGTAGCGTCGATAGGATGACGACATGGAATCTCCTGCCTTCCCGGTTGAGACCATTCAGGAACAATAGGAGTTTATCGTCCCGAGAATGTGGTGCGTTGATGTTTCTACACACCGTCCGATCCGTGCAATTTCACGAGTTTGTTGTAGATTCCCAGCAGCAAAAATGTCGGCGCCCACTGCCCGACAAACAGCGCCGCGTGACTTTTTCCGCTTACATTAAAAGCCAGCGATCCGGCTATAGAGCCGAAGGCCGCCCACAAGAATAAATCCGACGGAAGCTTCGCAGTTTGTTGTTCGATACTCCGGGCGACTGGTCCCTCCCGATGCTCTTCACGTGTGCCGCGTTCCAGCTCAGCATTTGTCAAATCTTCATATTTCATGTGAGTCTCCTTTGTGTTTGCGTGGTGAACTATGCGCGAGCTGCCGAATAACTCCCGTTCGTACGCCGCTGGACCGCTTTCCAGGACAGCACTTCGTATGCCCCGGCGAGGCCCACCAAAATGTAAATCGCTGAGCTGATCGCGGTGGTCTCGCCAAAGTGTCTGCCCACGATGGCAGCAACCAGGTCGAAGCGGAAAATCCCGACCAACCCCCAGTTCAGAGCTCCCACCACTACCAGGGCTCGCGCTAAAACGTCAATTTTTTTCATGCTGTTTTTGATCCTTTTCAAAATTGTGGCCTTGCTTTTCTGGGCCACAACTTGATCCTAGAGAAAAACAGATTTACTGTAAAGAAAGACAGAAACCCCGTTTTCGCTCGGCTCAAAATGCGCCGAAAAAATTGACTGAAAGGAAAACAAAATAAGAATGCAATCGCAGACGATCACGGAAGGCATGAAGCGCTACTCGATCGGCGAGAAACTCCGGCGCTTGCGGCTGCGTAAGAGCATGGGGCTGAGCGAACTGAGCAAGCACACCGGGCTTTCTCCGTCGCTGCTCTCAAAGCTGGAACGCGATCTCATGTATCCCACGCTCCCGACGCTTCTGCGGATCGCACTGGTCTTCAGCGTCGGGCTGGAATACTTTTTCAATCCGGAACCCAAACCCGTGCTGGAGGTGGTGCACAAGCGAGAGCGGCTCCGTTTTCCGGAAGCTCCCGACAGGCGCCGTCCCGCTTACCACTTCGAAAGCCTGGACTTTCGCGCGGAGAACAGAAAACTGAACGCCTACTATGCTGAGTTTGAAGCGATCGAGCCATCGCATGTACGCATGCACCAGCATGAGGGCGTCGAATTCTTGTACGTCATCTCCGGCAAACTGGCGCTGCAAATCGGCGAAGATGAGCCTGAGTTAGCGGAAGGAGACGCCATCTATTTTGAATCCGCGGTTCCGCACGCCTACCGCCGAGTGGGACCGCGCCGGACAACTGCGCTAGTTGTGGTGTTGACGACTTGATCCTTGAGAACGGATCTCGGGACGAGAGCTTGGAGGGTGTCGACATGTTCGAGAGACGGTATTCATCTCCAACTGCGCGCGCTCAGGCCTTAATCGATCGTCTGGGTGTTCGCCTGCCCATCCTGCTCGCACCGATGGCAGGAGCGTGTCCGCCCTCGCTCTCTATCGCCGTTGCTAACGCGGGTGGACTTGGCGCCTGCGGAGCTTTGATGATGAAGCCGGATGAAATGAGGTCGTGGGCTGCAGAATTCCGTGCCTCCAGCCAGGGCGAGTTTCAGCTCAATCTCTGGATCCCGGACCCGCCGCCGGTCCGAGACCTCGAACTCGAACAGCGGCAGCGAGACTTCCTTGCGAATTGGGGACCTTCCGTTCCAGCAGAAGCGGGCAATACCGTGCTGCCGGATTTTCAGGCGCAGTGTGAGGCCATCCTCGACATATCTCCGAAAGTTGTCTCTTCGATCATGGGCCTGTACTCGCCCGGCTTTATCGCGGAATTGAAAGCACGGAAAATCCTGTGGTTTGCCACGGTGACAACCGTTGCTGAAGCGAAAGCTGCGGAAGAGGCTGGCGCAGACGCGATCGTTGCCCAGGGGATGGAGGCTGGCGGACATCGTGGAGCATTCGATCAAGACCGAGCCGATCGGGAACTGGTGGGACTCATCGCTCTCTTGCCCCAGGTTGCTGATGCAGTTGCCGTACCGGTCATCGCCACAGGCGGGATCGCGGATGCGCGTGGCGTCGCCGCGGCCCTGATCTTGGGCGCAAGCGCGGTGCAGATCGGAACTGGTTTGCTGCGAACTCCGGAAGCCATGAGAGATCCCGCGTATGTGGATCGGCTTGCGCAGACGGAAGCCCACCAGACGATGATCACGCGTGCATTTAGTGGACGCCCTGGCCGCGCCGTCGCCACCACCTACGTGCGCGCTGCCTTAAATGGTCCTCCTCCGGCGCCGTATCCCGTTCAGCGTGGACTTACCGCCCCGATGCGAGAATCTGCGCGCGAGCATGGAGACGCCGAGCGGATGCAAATGTGGGCGGGACAGGCCGCCAAATTGGCTCGCGCCGAACCGGCGGGCGCCGTTGTTCAAGAGTTGTGGGAAGACGCCTCGCGCGTCTTTGAGGCTTGTTCAAGTGTAAAAGATATTTGACACGCCTGGCCTAAGGCGCTATCGTTTGTATGTCAAACATTTTTGACAGAGGAGCAATGTCACAGTGACAAGCCTTTCCTACCGGGAGAAGACTCTTTACGCCTCGCTTGCAGCGGAGCTGGTTGTGTACGGTCCTTACTTCTTCCTGCACCGGCAAAACTCCGTCAACAAAGTGGCCGGTATGATTGTCACGATCATCGTGCTGCAGATAATCCTGCAGTCCGTCATTGCCGCCCTCACGCGCAATCGCGTAACAGATGAGCGCGATCGGTTCATCGAACTAAGAGGCTATCGCGCCGGTTACCTGGTGCTCGCCTCACTCATGGTGCTCGGGCTGGGCATGTTGTGGTTTCATACAACCGTCGGCCATCTTCAATTGGAAAGCCGGATGGTAGGACTTCATTTCTTGAGCGTCTTCTTCGGCATGTTGGTCATCGCCGACATCACGAAGACCGCCACGCAGATTGTGGCTTACCGGAAAGCGCTCTGATGCCGGCCATACGCAATCAAATCCGGGAACTGAGGGCCCTCCGCGAGATGACGCAGCAGGAGCTCGCCGATCGGATCGGCGTCACACGCCAGACGGTCATCGCTATCGAACAAGATAAGTATTCGCCTTCCCTTGAGACTGCGTTCAAAGTGGCAATCGTCCTCGGTGTACCGCTTGAGCAGTGCTTCCAGTATGACGCTCGCGGTAAGCGCTGACCTGGACGACGCGAGCTGCGATTGAGAATCGCGGCACCGTCATCGCCATCGAACAAGACAAGCGCTAACGCGCCGAATGAGGTGCGCAAATTCTGCAACCCGGCCCTACGAAAAACATCCCGCCAAATTTTCCAGACAGTATTTCCCGACGAACTTTCAGCCGCTAATCGCGATTCGGAATCCAGTTTAGGTCGCTCACGCTCCCGGCTCCGTTTCGGCGCGAAAATGTCCAAAGTCCAGGGGCAGGCGGTCTTGCCGTCAGCCTTCTACCGGAGTCCAGTTGATTCCGTAATGGCGTTTGTGGGCGCGATAAATTGAAATTCAAATGAATAAATTTCTGCGGGCGCCTGACGCGCTGTTTAACACTGGTCGCGCGTTCATTCTCGCTGCACTCATTTCCTGTGCCGCCACTGCCGCCGGCACCAACTCCTGGAGCCATTACGTCCGCATTGCGGGCCACGGCCTCCAACTCAACAACGCCGACGCGATCGTGGCTGAATCCACAAAGAGCAACGTCTTCGGAATCGAAGTAGATAACGACATTCCTGGCCGCTACGAGAGTTTCCTCGATCCCTCCTCCAAGCTCGAAGCCATTCGCCGTGCAGCTCGGGCAGCCCACGCGGCCGGCAACAAAGCATTCGTCTACATCGCCGGGCTCGAATGCATTACCGCGAACGCCGCCAGTTCACGCCGCACTCGATGTTCAAAGATCATCCGGACTGGATTCAGCGCCGAATCGACGGCACTCCGGCGGTTTTCGGCGGGGGCACTGCTTTCTGGATCAGGAAGGGGGATGAAGATGTGTGGCTGTCGCCGTTTCCGCCCGAATGGCGCAAACGCTACATGAGTATCGTTCGCCAGATCGCCGCAACCGGAATCGATGGCGTTTATGTCGACATCCCTTATTGGATGACTCACTTCACCGGCTGGGAGAACACGTGGGCGAGCTTCGATAAGTACACCGTGGATGCCTTTCGTCGCGAAACTGGTCTCGATGCGAGGCATGACATGCGTCTCGGAGATATCTCCGACCCGCACTTCCGGCGCTGGATCGATTTCCGGATTCAAGCTATTACAGATTTCGTCAAAGAAATCAACTCTAACGTAAAGGCGGCCAACCCTCAGTGTCTTACGATTCCCGAAATCTATCCGGGAATTGAAGAGACCGTTCCGCGCGTCGGCGCGGATGTCTATCAGCTCTATTCAGTTGCTGACGTGATCACCCACGAATATCAGGGCATGGGCGACTCCATGGCGGCATCCAAATCTGTTCCCGACTGGTTCGATCAGATGATCGGCATGTTCGCTTTCCGCGCGTTCGCGGGAGAAAAGCCGACTTGGATGCTCAACTACTCGTGGGACGGTGAGAAGGGCGTAAGTATCCCTGAATCCATGAAGAATCTCTTCGCCGCCCAACTCACGGCGGGCGCCAATTCGTGGGACGCGCAGGGGCACGTGATGTCCGGGTCGAACGACCTCGCAACGCGCACCCAAGTGTTCGCATGGATTCGGGAACACGAGCACGTGTTTTACGATCCCCGCCTTCCGGTCGATCCGATCGGGGTTTACTTCTCGCCACAGACTCGGAACTACTTTCCAAAAGAGTTTACGAGCGCGTTCAAAGCAAGCATGAACCTTCTACTGAAATCTCACCGCGAGTTTCAGATCGTTACGCCTCGCACGCTCGCCAACTTTCACGGCCGGCTGTTGATCGTTCCTGCAGCGCAGCATCTCGACGCCGGGGAAATGTCGAAGCTGCATAACGAGCATCGATTCAAGCTCGAAACAACGGAACTGCCGGATTCGTTTCCGGCGCAGAAAGTGACCGTCACCGCATCACCGGCGACGGTGGCGCAGATCGCCGATGTCCACGGAAAGCTGCATGTCTTTCTGGACAACTTCGGTGCGAAAGACACCGCCACCGTAAGCTTTCCGGCAGCAGCGGGTTCAGAAGTTCACATCCTTCCTTTCCTTGGTACAGCTGCCAAACTTTCTGCGCAGCGGGCGGGCGACAAGCTCGTCGTGAACATCCCTGCGTTTCAACGCGCGGTGGTGGTGTGGTGTGAATAGTTCATCGCACCAGCGCTGACTTTACCCACTCCGCAACCAGGCGGTGGATGGGTCGCGGTTCCACTCGAAACGCGAGCCGGTCGCGTTCATTCGCCTGCGCATAAGCATCCGCCGCGATTTTGTACTTCTCGCGGACGGCGCTGATCCGAAGAACATTTGCCTGTGGGCCCGTGCTGTTCACCAGCCAAACGGGGCGCGGCGCAAGAGTGGAGCAGATCTCCGGCAGATCGAACTTCTGCAGAAATCCGAATGCGACTGCCGAAAGCGGCAGATCGTAATCTTTTGAAGCGACGATCGACGCAAAATCGACAAGAGTGCGGTTCAACATCACGGAGCGGACACGCTCATTCAGGGCCGCCGCCATCAGACAAACCAGACCAGTGGCGCCGGTGCCAAACAGGCCAACACGGCTCGGATCCACGTCATTTCGATTTGCAAGATGGTCCAAACCGCGAAGAAGATCGAAGATCTGCTGCCCGATGATCGGCGTGCCGATGCACAAATTCACCATTGAATAGGCAAGCGTAACCTCTTGTCCATAAAATTCCGGGCCTGCGGGCGGAAGCCGCGGCGTGGTGATTCCGCGCGTGCGAACGTCAATCGAAAAGATACCCGCGCCCAGGCCAATGATGCTGTCCATGATCGGCCAACGATCGAAGATTTCATCTCTTCCGCCGTCCTGGAGTACAACGGCCACCGGGAACCGTGGCCCTCCTGTGGCGGGCTTCAGAAACCAGCCAGGAACACGAATACCGGGCTCGGAACGATACTCGAGTTCCTCGACGATCACATTGCGCTGTCTCTTGATGGCGAGCGACATTCCACTTGGGGGCTGCGTTTCTACGCGAATGTTGAGCAACTCCGTCAATCCCGCTTGCACTCGCTTTTTGTCTGTTACGCCTCGGCGCTCGTTCAGGATTTGAAGCCGGTCGCGATTCACCTCAAAGGCTGCCCGGCCGCGGAGCGAAGTTAAAACCTGGCCCGTCGACGTACACCACAAACTCGATTCGCGCGCATCGTCGAACTCGGCTTCTTCTGCATCGAGCGAACGGCTCAGGAAGCATTTGCCGAACCACTCGTAGGTCGAACGGCGCTGAAAATAATCGTATTCGTGCGGCAGCGGCGAGCTCGAAAGGGCAACTTTCGTCTGCGCTTGGTGTACAGCGTAAACTGCTCTCAATTCGTAGAAGATCTCTTCCGTTCCGCGCACGTAAGTCGGCGAGTAGGTGCTGCCGTTATCGATCGGCGTATAGCAGATGAGCAGGGGCTTGGGCGCAAACGCCCACAGCAGGTCGCCTCGATCCAGTGGCACGCTCAATCCGCCGATCAGGTTCTGCTCGGCATCGGCATAGGCGCCGGGCGGCTGGTAATCCGCGCCGGCAAGATTCTCGGTGTTACCTTCCACGACGACGGCAGCCTGAATCCGCGGCTCCAGCGCACACAGGAACATGGTTTGCGTTCCGCCGCCGGAGTGACCGCAGCAACCGATTCTCCTCGGCATCCACTTCCGGACGGCTCAACAGATAGTCGAGCGCTCGAACTGCCATCCCAAACTTCGAATTGAGTTGTGGTCGAGCCGATCAGCAGCGCCGGCAATCCAAAGCGATCGTGTTCTCCGGTGGGGCCATAAAGCGAACGGCCGGTGTGGGGATCGATGTATTGGAAGCGCTCGCCCTGGCCGGGAGGATCGAACGCCAGCACGGCAAATCCGCGGCGTGCCAGATTTTGAAAAACGGTCTGATAGCTTCGATAGGCTTTGCCTTCGGAGGTGTGGCCAAGTGGAGCAAGAATCGCCGGGAAAGGCGGGTTACCGGATTTGGGCAAATACAAATGCGCCGTGACATAAAATCCGGGTTGACTCTCGAAGATTACCTTCTCGATCCGATACGCGTCGCGCTCAATCGTCCCGGTCACCTGCGGATTCAACGGCGTAGTTTCGAGCTTGCCTCCGATCAGCTCCCAGACTTTGGCCCGAATCATCGAAGTACGTTCGGTCGCCTGGCTCGGCGTTTTAATACCCGCAAGCTCTGCCTTGCGACGCGCTCGTGCAGCAGTGACCTTCCTGATCATGTAATTGGGGAGATCGTTCCAGTAGTCCTGCTGGTTAGAAACTTGCAATCCGTTGGTCGGCCGTTCACTTTGTGCAGCGCGCGCGGAGAGAGTTGCCGCCAAAGCCAGAGAGCTCATTTCGAAGAAATCGCGCCGGGATTGCATCGCAGTCGGGCGCAAGTCTATCATGGACCAGCACCGATGCGAAGATACTCAACGCTTGTATTCATCACCGCGATAATGTGTTGCGTCTTGCCCGCGGTGGCGCGGGCTGCGGCGGTCGAGGTAAAACAGGCGGCTAATCGAATCGATATCACGATCGATGGCAAGCCGTTCACCACTTACTACTTCGATTCCGATGTCGCCAAGGCCTATCTCATGCCGCTCCAGACAGCGGCCGGACTCGTGATCAGCAGACCATTCCCCGCCGGCAACGATGTGTCCAAAGGCAATCCGAAAGATTCTTCCTTCGAGCCTCATCAGCGGCCGCTGTATTTCGCGCACGGCAATATTGATGGGCTCGATTTCTGGGGCGAAGCGGCGTTCGTGAAATACTACACGGACCATTTCCGGCAGGCATACGGGCACATGGCCGGCGCGAAGATAGAGCTGGCTCAGGGCGGTTCAGATTCCGGAAAGATCGCCGCCAGCTTTGCGCTCGAAGATCCGAACAATCGCGTTGTCGGTCACGAGACGCAGAGCTTCGACTTTCGCGGTGACGATCGCACTCGCACCATCGATTGCGATTTTGTGCTCAAGGCGAGCGACGGTCCGCTCACTCTCGGCGACACAAAGGAGGGTACGTTCGGCATTCGTCTCGGTCCGGATCTAAGCGCTCCGCGAGGGCACATGATCAACTCCCAGGGCGGAAAAGGTGAAAAGGAGATCTGGGGCAAGCGGGCCGATTGGGTCAATTACTACGGCGAGGT
This sequence comes from uncultured Acidobacteriaceae bacterium, assembly GCA_963842195.1. Classification (GTDB taxonomy): domain Bacteria; phylum Acidobacteriota; class Terriglobia; order Bryobacterales; family Bryobacteraceae; genus Bog-105. Next base: position 38,774 of record CAWJFN010000005.1, on the reverse strand, counting down.
TTCCGGCAAGCCCGCCGGCATCGTAGTGTTCGATCACCCGAAGAGCTTCCGCCATCCCGCTACCTGGCATGCTCGCGGCTATGGCCTTCTGGCCGTCAATCCTTTCGCATTTCGTGAGTTCACAAATGATCCGAACCAGGATGGAAGCTGGACGATTCCGGAAGGCAAGACGCTCGAGTTTCGATATCGAGTGCTTATCTACGATGGCGAAATGTCCGCGGCCCAGATAGCCGAGGCTTACCAGCGCTATGCCGCAGAGCCATAAATTGCCGCTGCCCAGAGTGAAGAACCCTATGAAATCTCGAATTGTGCTTCTGCTGCTGACGTTATCGATTTCAAGTTTTGCGGGTGCGAGCGCGAACACGCAGACATTCACGCTGGAACAGGTAATGAAAGCTCCCTTTGCGTCCTCACTCACCGCTGCTCCAAAGGGCGCGCGAGTCGCATGGGTGGTGAATGCTCAAGGGCGCAGGAATATCTGGATCGCCGCAGCGCCGGACTGGAAAGGGCGGCAGATCACGCGATTCACAGATGACGACGGGCAGGAGATCGAGGAGCTTGCCTGGAAGCCGGACGGCAGCGCGCTATTCTTTGCTCGCGGCGGAGACTTCGAAACGGGGCGTGAGAATCCGAATCCGGGTCTCGCGTTGCGCAGGCCCGAACAGGCGATCTGGCGAGCGCAAATGGATAGCGGCGAACCCAAGAAACTTGCCGAGGGTCACGCACCGTCTGCGCCGCCGTCGGGAGACCGGATCTGGTTCCTGCGAAAAGGCCAAATCTTTTCGATGCAGCCCGACGGCTCCGATGCCAAGAGCGAAGTGGAGGTCCAGGGCTCGGCAAGCGATCTGACGTGGTCGCCTGACGGCCAGCAGCTCGCATTTACAAATGAGCGCGGGAACCACAGCTTCATCGGAGTGTATACGCCGGCCAGCAAGACACTTCGTTTTCTCGACCCGAGCGTGGATAGCGATTCGAATCCCGTATGGTCGCCGAACGGACGGCAAATCGCTTTCCTCCGTCTTCCAGCCTCTGACTTGATAGCGCCGTTCTTTACCTCTCAACGCGAAGGATTTCCGTGGTCGATTCGCGTAGCGGACGCGGATGGGTCGCGCACGAGCGAGGTCTTCTGCGCAACTTCCGGGAAAGGCAGTGTCTTCCATGAAATCAATGCAAAGCAGCAGATCATGTGGACGGCGGGAAACCGGCTGGTGTTCCCTTGGGAACGAACGGGATGGCTGCATCTGTACAGCATTGCAGTAAGTGGCGGTCCCACAACAGAACTTACTCCGGCCGCGGGCGAAGTTGAGCATGTTTCACTTACAGACGATAGGTCAACTATCTATTTCTCGACAAACATGGACGACATCGATCGGCGGCACATCTGGAAAATGGCGCCCGAAACCGAGGCGAAAGCCAAGCAGATCACTGAAGGGGAAGGCATCGAGTGGGAGCCGGAAGCCGTGCCGGAACGAACGCCGTCGCGCTTCTCGCTTCCAGTTACAACTCTTCGGCACATGCTGAACTTCTTAGCTCCGGTGGTGAACGGCGGAACTTGGCTCCCGACCTCACGCCGGCGGATTTCCCCGGCTTCTCTACTCGTGCGGCCAGAGCCGGTGATGATCACGGCAGCCGACGGCATGCAGTTACATGCACAGTTATTCCGCCCTGCGGGCAGTGGCAGGCACCCGGCTTTAGTGTTCTTTCACGGCGGATCGAGGCGGCAAATGCTGTTAGGGTTCCACTACATGTATTACTACTCGAACGCTTACGCGATGAATCAATATCTGGCAAGCCAGGGCTACGTGGTGTTGTCGGTAAATTACCGCAGTGGTATTGGTTACGGTTTGGATTTTCGAGAAGCGCTGAACTATGGCGCTGCGGGAGCGAGTGAATATAACGATGTGCAAGGCGCCGGGCTGTATCTGAAATCGCGCGAAGACGTAGACCCGAAGCGCATCGGCGCTTGGGGCGGCTCCTACGGCGGCTACCTGACCGCGCTGGCCCTCGCCCGCTCCTCAGATCTGTTCGCCGCGGGAGTGGATTTCCATGGCGTACACGATTGGAATCTGGAGATACCGAACTTCAACCCCGCATACGATCCCCGCGCTCACACCGATTTTGCGCGGATTGCCTTCGAGTCATCGCCCATGGCATCGGTAAATACCTGGAAATCGCCGGTGCTGCTGATTCACGGCGATGATGACCGGAACGTGCCCTTTTCTGAAACGGTTCGCCTGGTGGAAGCGCTGCGGAAGCAGCATGTTTATTTTGAGGAGCTTATTTTTCCGAATGAAATCCATGACTTTCTGCTTTGGCGCGACTGGGTGAAAGCATACGAGAGCACAGCAGACTTCTTCACCAGAAAGCTCGCCGGCTCGTGATGCGCTACGGCAGATATGATGGAACAGTTTTCTTCAAGGGAGATAACCATGAGTAAGTCCTCCTATGTGCGCAGGGCAACGAGCCTGGCGGGGTTGCTGTTGTTCATCGCGCCATTACTGGCCCAGCATCGCTTACACAACGAAGCGGAAACCGGGAAGAATAATCAGCCGAAGAATACTCAACCATGGATGAATACGAGTCTCTCGCCCGATGAACGCGCAGAGATGGTTTTGAAAGAGATGACGCAGGACGAGAAGATCGAGCTGCTGCACGGGAACGGCATGCCGGGTTGGGGCAAACCAAGAGCAAACGCCTATTTGGGAAACGGCGGCGCAGGATTTGTACTCGGGATTCCGCGATTAGGCATTCCTATGATTCAGATGAGCGATGCGGCGTACGGCGTGCGAAGCAGCGGTGAAAACGGCCGCTACTCCACGGCGCTGCCGTCAAACGTCGCTGCGGCGGCAAGCTGGGATACCGAGGCAGCCTGCGAATACGGCGCTCTCATCGGCCGTGAGCTGCGGGCGCAGGGCTACAGCATGACCTTGGGCGGGGGAGTAAACGTCACGCGCGAGCCGCGCAACGGCCGGACCTTTGAATATCAAGGCGAAGATCCTATCCTGGCAGGCACGCTGGTGGGAAACCGCATCAAATGCGAGCAGGGACAGCATGTGATCGGAGACATCAAGCACTACGCGGTCAACGATCAGGAGAGTGGCCGGAATGAAGTAGATTCTGTCATCGGAATGCGGGCGATGAGGGAGAGTGACCTGCTTGCGTTCGAAATTGGAATTACCGTTGGCGACCCGGCGGCTGTGATGTGTTCTTACAATGCCGTAAATGGAGATTTCGCTTGCGAGAACAAGGTGCTGCTCGACAATATTCTGAAACATGATTGGCAGTTCAAAGGCTTTGTGCTCTCCGATTGGGGCGGGACGCACAGCACCGTGAAGGCGTCGCATGCTGGTTTAGATAACGAAGAACCCGAAGACATCTATTACGGCGATGCCTTCAAGAAGGCAGTTGAAGCGGGCAAAATCTCACAGGCCGAGTTAGACGATCACGTGCATCGGATGCTGCGCTCGGAATTCGCAAGCGGCATCGTCGATTACCCGGTGCGCAAGTCGGTGGTGGATGTCGAAGGCGGATTCGAGACCTCGCGCCGGATCGCGGAGCACAGCATCGTACTCCTGAAGAATGGCGGCGCACTTCCCATTGACCGGAGTGCGGTGCACTCGATCGCCGTCATCGGGAGCCATGCGGATGAAGGAATGATTTCAGGCGGAGGATCGGCGCAGGTTGACCCGCCGGGCCGGCCGCCATCGCGCTGGCAGGAACACGTCTGGTTTCCAACCTCGCCGCTGAAAGCGATCGTGGCGAGAGCGCCTAACGTCAAAGTGCAGTTTGATTCCGGCGACAATCCTGCGAGCGCCGCAACCTTGGCAAAACAATCGGATATCGCCATTGTTTTTGCGCATCAGTGGACAAGCGAAGGCATGGATCTTCCGAACCTGTCGCTGCCGGATCAGCAGGATGCGCTGATCGAGCAGGTTGCCGACGCCAACCCGCGTACAGTTGTAGTGTTGGAGACGGGTACCGCGGTCACGATGCCGTGGATCGAGAAGGTGAACGGAGTGCTGGAAGCGTGGTATGCGGGCAGCAAAGGCGCAGACGCGGTGGCGAATATTTTGTTCGGTGAAGTGAATCCAAGCGCAAAGCTTCCCATGACTTTTCCACGCAGCGAAGCCGACCTGCCGCATCCCAACCTGGTGGTTCCGCCGCCGGGAGCCCAAGGAAAGGACGCAGTGATGAGGACAGGCGAGGCGAAGCCAACCTTCAGCGTGCATTACGACGAGGGCCTGAAAGTGGGCTACAAATGGTACGACGCCGAAAACAAACCGGTCCTGTTTCCCTTCGGCTTCGGCCTCTCCTACACGACCTACGGCTACTCCGATCTCAAGGTTGAGAACGGAGATAAACCAACCGTCAGCTTCACGGTGAAAAATACCGGCACGCGCGCGGGTACAGAAATTGCTCAGATATATGTGGCGCTGCCCGAGGATGCGGGCGAACCGCCGAAGCGGTTAGTTGGCTGGAGCCGGGTGGAACTCAAGCCCGGCGAGAGCAAAGATGTCAGCCTGGCGATCGAGCCGAAATATCTGTCGATCTTCGACGAAAAACAGAATGGTTGGAAGCGGTTGCCGGGCAGCTACACGTTCATGGTTGGCGGGTCGTCCAAAGACCTGCCGCTGAAGAGTACCGCCGATCTGAAATAGCCTCTAGGGCAAAATAGGGATGGCGGCGCGTATGCCGGCGCGCACGGTATGCCGGCTCGAAAGCGCCTGCAGATCGAGTTCGTCCAGCAAGCTGGTACCGTCGCAATCGAGATAGTACATGATGGACGAGGCCCGCGGACTGTGGCGAAGTCCGAACAGATGGCCGAGCTCGTGTACGGCGGTGGCGTACATCTCATCGGGGCTCATGTACTCGGAGGCGTGCGGATCGAAAGCGATCCAGGCCTGAAAGTTCGCGAGATCGGTAAACTGGGCGCGCGCGACGTTGTTGGTTTCCTGAAGCAGGCGCGGAGTGGCATCCACGACAGCAAGAGCGCAGACCGCCGAAGGCTCTTCATAGAACGACATATCGAGCACCGAACTCCAAAACGCGAGCGCTTTGCGGAAGGCTGCGGCGATTTCCGGGCTCGCGGTATCGAACCGGACGCCGAGGTCCATGTGTCCGGCTTTCATCAACTCCGTCCGATTCGCACAGGGATGATAAGGCCCCGACCAGTTGGTCTGCTCCGTGGACGCACCGAAGGCTGCATACACGAAGAATGCGGTAAGTAAGCCAGCTCTGAACACAGTCTTGAGACGGTGGTGCAGAAACCGTCAGAGAATTCTCAAACAAAGATTTAGGAGCTATCAGTGTATATCGGTTCGCTCAAGGGCGTGTGTTTGCGAACGGGCAATATGCGTTGGAAAGAGAGCCGAGCCTGCGAGGAGGTGCATTCTATACTTAATCGATAGAGTTGCACTTGTTTGTCCCCGTCCGCCGAATGAGACGAGTTTTTAGAGTTTGAAAGGAAGAAGTTGCTTATGTCTCGCATTTGGCTGCTGGCTTTTGTCAGTGCTGTATTGCTAACCGATCTCGCAACGCCGGCGCGCGCCCAGGTGGCCGGTGGAACCATTCTGGGCGCGGTCACGGACAGCTCCGGAGGGTCGGTTGCCAACGCCAACGTACTGATTACTGACGAAGCGACCGGGGTGGAACGGAAAGTCACCACAAACTCCGCGGGTCTTTACTCCGCGCCGAACCTGCTTCCAGGCACATACGATGTGAGAGTTTCTGCTGCCGGTTTCAGCGATGCGATTTCGAAGGGCGTTGCGCTCACGGTGGGTGCGCAGCAACCGGTGAATCTGGTGCTGGCCGTTGGAGCTACCACGCAACACGTCGACGTCGAGAGCTCGGCGCCCGCAATCGACAAATTGACGTCGGGCCTTAGTAATGAGGTCGATGGCTTGACGATTCGTGAACTTCCGCTGAACGGCCGCGATTGGCCGCAACTCGCTACCCTCGAGCCTGGCGTTAACCAGGTACGCAATCAGTCTGCGATCGGCGGCGTCAGCTCAGGAGATGTAGTGCGCGCGCTGCGCGGCTTCGGTAACCAGCTCAGTGTTTCGGGCGCCCGGCCGACGCAGAATAATTATCGCCTCGACGGTATCAGTTTCAACGATTACACGAACGGCGCTCCAGGCGGAGTTCTCGGCACGCTTTCCGGAGTGGATGCCATTCAGGAATTTTCCGTTCTCACCACCAACTATTCAGCCGAGTACGGCCGCACCTCGGGCGGCGTCATCAATGCGATCACACGCTCCGGCGCCAATGCTGTTCATGGAGATGTGTACGAGTTCATCCGGAACAGCGATCTCGACGCCCGTAATTTCTTCGACGGAGCCAGTGTGCCACCTTTCAAGCGAAATCAATTTGGTGGGTCAATCGGGGGGCCCATCAAGAAGGACAAAACGTTTTTCTTTTTCAATTACGAAGGCTTGCGCCAGTCGCTGACGTCTACGCAGGTGAATACGGTACTCTCGGCAGCCGCACGCAATGGAGTTCTCTCCAGCGGCAACGTAACGGTGGATCCGAGGGTAGCGCCCTTCCTGGCGTTTTGGCCACTACCCAATTCCGGCCTCCTGCCCGGCGGCGACACCGGTCTGTATAGTGTGGCAACGCTGCAGCGGGGCAATCAAAATTTCTACACCGCCCGCATCGACCACCGCTTTTCTGACTCGGACAACCTGACCGGTACGTTTGTCTACGACGACACGCGCCTGATCCAACCCGACAGCTTGAACAACGAGTATTTCCTCAACAGCAATTCGCGCCCGTTTGGAAGTTTAGAAGAGACGCATATCTTTACGCCGTCGCTGGTGAACTCGCTGCGTTTTGGTTTCAGCCGGAACAGCGCGGTCAGCACCACCTCGAGCGCGATCAATCCGCTGGCGGACAATCTTTCTCTAGGCGCAGTACCGGGCCGCCCGGCGCCGTTCATCATTGTTCCCGGGATCGCGACGTTTTACGGCGGACTTGGCGGATTTCCGAACTTCAGCTTCGGATGGAACTCTTTCCAGGGTTATGACGATGCGTTTTGGACGCACGGTTCCCATTCGCTGAAATTCGGCTTCGCGGCGGAGCGCATGCAGTCCAACAACCTTCTGCACTTCACGGATAATGGCCGCTTTGTGTTCGGCTCGCTTTCTGATTTTCTTACCGACAATCCGCTGGTGTTTGCCAGCACTCTGCCGGGCACGGCGACGCCGCGTGGAATTCGCGAGACTCTCTACGCAGGATATGTACAGGACGATTGGCGTCTGCGGCCGAATCTGACCATCAATCTGGGGGTGCGCTACGAAATGGTGACGGTTCCTACCGAGGTGGAGAACAAACTCGCCACGCTCCGCAGCATGACTGCGGACCAGGTCCACCTGGGAAATCCTTATTTCGACAATCCCACCAAGAAGAATTTCGAACCGCGGGTGGGCTTCGCCTGGGATCCCTCGGGGCATGGCAAAACATCCATTCGCAGCGGTTTCGGTATATTCGATGTCTTGCCGCTGCCGTACGAGTTTGTGATCATCTCATCCGCATCGGCGCCCTTTGCACAGAACACCTCCAGCTCAAATCTTCCGCAGGGATCTTTCCCGACGCAGGCACTGTACATTGCGGGCGCCACGCCCTCCAGCAGCCTCGCCGGGCAGCGCGTCGCATACGTCGATCCACACCCCGGCCGCAGTTATGTCGCGCAATGGAACTTCAATATTCAGCAGCAGCTTTCTCAGCGCACCACGGCCAGCATCGCCTACGTGGGGTCGCGCGGTGTGCGCCTGCCGTACCGGACTGACGACGCTGACATCGTCATGCCAACCGCCACACCAGCAGGGTACGTATGGCCCACTCCGGTGGGCAGCGGCACGCCCATCAATCCCAACGTAGGCAGAATCGATCGGCTCGATTTCGGCGCAGACTCCTATTACCACGCCTTACAGACCGGACTGCGCGTGAATGCCGCTCACGGCCTTCAGTTGCAGGCGTCGTATACCTGGGGCAAGAGCATCGATACCGGCTCCTCCACAATCGCGGGCGATCAGTTTGCCAATTCGCCGTCGAGTGTGCCCCTGTGGTTCGATCCGAAGACTCGCCGTGGTGTGTCCGATTTCAATCTTGGCCAAAACTTTGTAGTGAGCGGCGTGTGGACGGTCCCCAGTTCGCGCTCGCTGTCCGGTGTCGCCGGTTGGGCCAGCCGAGGTTGGGAACTCGGGGGCGAGTTTCAGGCCAGCACGGGCGCGCCCTTCTCGGTTTACATCGGCGGCGATCCGCTGGGAATGAACAACACAGATCCGTGGGACTACCCCGACCGGCTGACCGGCGGCGGTTGCGGCAGTCTGGTGAATCCGGGCAACCCGAACAATTACGTCAAAACGCAATGCTTTGCTCCCGCCAATCCTCTGAACCGTCTGGGCAACGAAGGACGCAACATTCTGACCGGCCCGGGGCTGCTGAATCTCGATACGTCGCTGTTCAAGAACAACCCCATCAGGAGCATCTCAGAGGCGTTCAACATTCAGTTCCGCGCCGAGTTCTTCAACATTCTGAACCACGCGAACTTCGCGCCGCCGCTTGATAACCTCACGCTTTTCAACCAGGACGGGAGCCGGGTCGCGAGTGGGGGCGTGATCGACGCTACGCAAACATCTTCGCGGCAAATTCAGTTCGGTATTAAAGTGATCTGGTAAAAAAATGAGAACAGAAATGAAGAGAGCGCTCACGATTGCTCTATCTGCACTTACTCTCGCCTGCTTCAGTGCGAGTTCTGCGCGGGCGCAGGCGAATAACGGCGCGGGCGCCGGCAAACCTACCGTACACGTTGACTTTTACAAGCTTCCTCCCGGCCGGCAGGACGAATGGCTGGCGCTTTACAAGAAATGGCATTACCCGATCATGAAGTACCAGAAGGAGCATGGTCAGGTCATCAGCGAAACCGTGTATACGCGCGTCGTCCACGAATTGTCGCCCAATTGGGACATCGCGATCGTCATCATTTCTCCGCCACCCGAGAAAACGCCCAAGGCCGAAAAATCGCGGCAGGAATTGATCCGCAGTCTCTTCCCGAATCTCGATGAGTATGTGGCTGCAGAAAAGCAGCGCTGGGCTTTGACTCTCGAGCATTGGGATGAGCAATGGGTCGAAGTCGATATCGAAAAAAATCCATCGCTTTATTACCCGGCGCCGTGAGCAGGCGATTCGCGTTCACGATTCAAGCATGCGTGGTTTGCGCGCTGTTGGTGCGTGCATGGGCCCAGACGTCCCCACCACCGCTGAAGTTCGTGAAGGACATCATCATGCCGAACGTGCCGCTGGGTCCTTACAGCGATCACTTGGCTGTGGACCTGCAGGGACATCGGCTGTTCGCTACGCCTCAAGCACACAAGAGCGTGCAGGTGCTGAGTCTCGATACAGGCCGGCTGATTCACGAAATTCCCGGCATGGGCAACCCGCATTCCATCCTGTATCGTGCTGACCGCGATGAGATTTTTGTGGCGGATGGCGGCTTCGGACTAGTGAAAATCTACAGCGGCCGCGACTATCACCTGCTGAAACAAATCAAACTGCTTCTGGATGCCGATTCGATCGCCTACGACCCGGCGACGCAATATCTATATGTAACTAATGGCGGCGAAGGAGCGAAGCTCGATTACGCGCTGGTGAGCATCATCGACACCACGCGCGGCGAGCACATTGGAGATGTTCGCATTCCCGCCGATACTGTGGAAGCGATGACGCTGGATGCCGGCAGCTCGCGATTGTATATCAACGTCACCAGCAAGAACTCTATCGGTGTCATAGACCGGAAAACGCGCGCGTTGGCGGCAATGTGGCCCATTACGATGGGAAAGAAGAACATGGCCAGCGCTCTCGATTCAGCCAATCATCGCCTGTTTGTCGGGTGCCGCAACACTGAGACCACGGGAGTTGTGGTTATTTTCGACACGGAACGCGGCAAGGAGCTGCAGACTTTGCCGATTAGCGGCTGGGTGGACTACATGGCGTTCGACCAGAGGGCCAAACGGCTGTATGCTTCGTGCGGCTCGGGTGCGGGATCCGCTTACGTGTTCCAGCAGGACGATGCCGATCACTACCGCTTGCTGGGAATCGCCCCTACTGCGCCCATGGCCAAGACTGCGCTGCTCGTTCCCGAATTACGGCAATTTCTGGTTTCGGTACCGCACAAAGATCCGTCAGAAACCGCGCGGGTGATGGTGTTCGCGGTGCAGTGAGACTGGCAGTTGGGACTGGTTCCGCGTCGCCATACGGTACCCTGAAGATTGCTGCCGGTGTAGCTCAGGTGGTTAGAGCGACGGTCTCATAATCCGTAGGTCGCAGGTTCAACTCCTGCCGCCGGCACCAGATTCCCAGCGCAGAATTCACGTAGGCGCCGGAGTGCGGCGGTTCGGTCTTGGTGGCGCTGGCGCGAAAGAAACGACACGACCGCGGTAGCCGCCGCGCCGTGTCGGTGAAAATCAAAGAGGCCATCGAAAGCCTTGCTTTGCAGAAGCCCGCACTGCCCGTCACGGCGCTATACCGCCAACTCCGGCGGATGGTTCAAGACCTCGGGAAGCCGGTGCCCGGCTATTCGGTGATATACGATATCGTCCACACGCTGCCCGCCGATCTGATTACCTTTTCGCGCGTGACGGCACAAGGTCTACAGCGAAACATTCGAATTGATCCATCGCCGGGAAGCCGACAGGCCGAATGCAATCTGGCAGGTTGACCATGCGCGGCATTCTGGTGATCGGTGCGGATGGCAAACCTGCTAGACCGGTGGCTGATAGTCGTGATCGACGACTTCAGCCGCGGCTCGCGTGAGCTTGGTGATCGACCGGTTGCAGAGCGTACGCCGACAACGTGCTTCAGTTTCCGATACCGCTGAAACGTACGTAGGTCAGTCTGCCGCCTGAATCACGCGCGCGAATTAAACTCTTGCGCAAACCAAGGTTTTCGCAATGCAGTGTTACCTCCTCCTACGAACCACGAAGCGACTCGACCGGATTAATGCGGCTCGCGCGGTTTGCTGGAAGATAAACAGCCACAAATGCTACGACTGCAAGAAGCACGGGAACGGCAACAAAGACCATTACGTCGTGCGCCTTCACACCGAATAAGAGGCTCTCGAAGAGCCGCGATAAGACCCAAGCCGCGCCAAGGCCGGCCGCCAAACCCACCAGCACTAAGGTCACCCCTTGTTTCGCGATCATATTTCGCACGTTCCGCGATTCCGCGCCCAACGCCATCCGGATTCCGATCTCGCGCCTCCGCTGTTCGACCATGTATGCGATGAGCCCGTAGATTCCAATCGCCGCCAATAACAACGCCACGCTTCCGAAAATGGACATTAGCAACATGCTGAATCTCTGCCGCGCGGTCTGGCCCCATACCACTTGATCCATCAATGCAACGTCGGTAACAGGCAGACCCGTCACATGTCGCAACTGATCTTTAACGATTGGGATCAAGCTGGAAGGGCTGCTTTGCGTCCGCACGACCCATGTAATCGGCACTGATTGGTAAACGAATCCATTCTCCGCATCCGTGAGCTGCGCCTGCGGAACATACATCACTGCCCGCGACGTGTCCTGCAATGCCTCAGACCGAATATTGCCGACGACGCCAACGACCTGCCGCACGGGTTCACCAACCCAGCCTTTTAGCCCCGCGCCCCTACCGATTACGATGCGGTCGCCTACCGGATTTTTGCCCTTCCAAAACTGCTCAGCCATACGTTCACTGATGACCACCACTGCCGGCGACTTGCTGTCGTCCTCCTTGCTGATTGCTCGGCCACGCATCACCGGAATTTTAAAAACATCGAAGTATCCTGGCGATACTGGCAGCCAGCCGATGTTTTGACTCGCAGAGGACAGCATCGCGGGGCGGCCGATGATGTCGAAATTCATATCCCAAGTACCTTGCGCTAGCGGTAGGCAGCAGGTAGCACTGGCGGCTACCACGCCTGGCAGCGAGCGGAGGCGCTCCAGGCTGGTGCGGACGGCATTCGTCACGGCCGCTGCTTTGGAATATTTGGGACCGCTCAGCCTGGTGTTCACCGTCACCAGCTTTTTGCTGTCAAAGCCAAGGTCGACCGTATAGAGCGCAAGAAAGGTGCGAATCAGGAGCGCGGAGCCCACCATCAGAACCACGGCCAGGCTGATCTCGCTTACTACCAGCAGCGCGCGAGTCTTGCTCTGGCCAATGCCGGTGCCCGCGCGTGTGCCGCCGTCCTGCATGGCCAAATTCAGATCCACGCGCGAGCTCTGAATCGCCGGGAACAGACCAAAAACTACTCCTGTGATCAGCGATAGAAATAGCGCAAATGTCACCACACGCCAGTCCGCCGTGACAGCAGCTCCGTTTTTACCAACCATCGTCAGATCGGCTGTAGTAACCGCCAAAAGCAGTTTTATGCCGCCAAAGCCCACCACTAAGCCAAGCACGCCGGCGACAACAGCAAGCAATACGCTCTCTGTCAGTAACTGGCGGATTATTCTCATACGAGCTGCGCCGATTGCCGCCCGGACCGCGATTTCGCGCCTTCGATTTGATGCCCGCAACAGCGACAGGTTAGCCACATTCGCACAGGCGATCAACAAAACGAGAGTGACGGCTCCAAATAGGACCTTTAACAGGCGGTCGTCTCCGCCCACCAGTTCCTTTCGGAACGGACGGACGGTAAACGTGTCCTTTGGCCCAAGTATGTTCGGGAATTTAGCCCTGTATTCGATCGTGGAGTCCCGTAATCCCGCTTTGGCCCGCGCCAGCGTGATTGCAGGCTTCAGCCGGGCAGCCACTTCAAAGTATTCACCTTGATCGCTGGTATTTGAGTCAATCTGAAATGGAATGTACACGTCCCCAAATGGGCCGTATCCGCGTAGGGCAGGAACGCCGCTGACGATTCCGATCACCGTATGAGATTGGCCGTCTAGAGAAATCGTTTTGCCAATCATTCCTGGATCGCTCGCGAAACGGTGCTTCCATAGCTCTTCGCTGATCACCGCCACCGGCGAGCCGTTAGGAAGGTTCTCAGCCGGCGCAAAAGTCCGCCCGCGCAAAATTTTCATTCTGAAACAGGGGAAGATTCCAGCTGATGCCCGCGTGTAATGCCACTGCTCTACCGAATCGCCGCCGGTGTAATTGGCCACGCCGCCGACAAAAGCTGATACATCTTCGAGTACGCTCGACTGGGCTCGCCAGTGCACGAACATGGCAGGAGACGCAGCGTGATCTCCGGGCTGCGTCGCCAGTACTACAAGGCGGTCCGGATCTCGAATTGGCAAGGGCCTAAGGAGCACAACATTTACAATTGAAAAAATCGCTATGGCCGCGCCGATTCCTAATGCCAATGACGTGCCTCGTTTTTCTCAGCCAGTCATACCGGGCATGATTGTGTTGTAGGTCGCGTGGCTTCGGCAGTTTCGAGTGCACGCGGAAGCGCCGAGGCGGTTGCGATGTACTGAAAGCTACCGGGCTTGGGACAAGGTGTGGAATCACTTCAACCAAGCCGGAGAGCAGGGCCGAACACCTTGGGGCCGGCCGGTTTAAGTTATGGGTTTCGAACCCGCTGTCATATGTGGCCGCCCCGCTGGTCCACCCGGTTGAGCTAAGAGCTCGCATAGGTAGTTACCATTTGTGCCCGAATGAGGAGCATGTATTTGCCCGGCCTGCTCTCGCGGACAAGGAGGTAAATTCAGTATGCCATTTGCAGGACTGGATGTGCACAAGAAAGAAATCGAGGCGGTAGTAGTCGACGACAGCGGAAACATTCTGCTGCGTGAGCGTCTGGCCACGCGCCGCGAGGCGCTGGAAGTCTTTGCGCGGCGACGCCTGCGCGATTGCCGGGTGGCGTTGGAGGCAACCACCAATACCTGGGCCGTGGTGGCGGTTCTGCAGCCGCTGGTCAAAGAAGTGGTGGTGTCAAATCCGTTGCGCACGCGCGCCATCGCCTCGGCCAAGATCAAGACCGACAAAGTAGATGCGCTGGTGCTGGCGCAACTGCTGCGCTGCGAGTATCTGCCCCGGGTGTGGACGCCGGATGAGGAGACACGCCGCATGCGGCAGCGTTCGACGGAACGCGCCAACTTGAATGCCGATCGCACGCGGCTGAAGAATCGCATCCACGCTGTGTTGCATCAGCGCCTGATCGAGCCGCCGGTTACCGATGTGTTCAGTAAAGCTGGGATGCGTTGGCTGGCCCAACAATCGCTGGACCAGCAAGGTCAGCGCGCGCTGGAACGTTACTTGCGGCAGTTAGCGCAGGTGGAAGCCGAGTTCCAGGTACTCGATGACGAGTTAGCAGAACACGCCTACCAAGACCCGCAGATCAAGTTACTGATGAGCTTGCCGGGCGTGGATTACGCAGTGGCTGAAAGCATGCTGGCGGTACTGGGCGATATCTCGCGCTTCGAGGATGCGGATCGCGCCGCAGCTTACTTCGGCTTAGTGCCGTCGACGCATCAATCCGGCAACCATTGTTATCACGGCCGCATCACCAAACAGGGTTCCAGCCATGGGCGCTGGATGCTGATCCAGGCCGCGCAGCATGTAGCGCGGCACCCCGGACCACTGGGTGTGTTCTTCCGCCGCCTGGCGAAAAAGAAGAATCGCAATGTGGCGGTGGTGGCGACCGCGCGCAAGCTGGTCACGATCGCCTGGCACATGCTGCGCAACAACGAACCTTACCGCTACGCGCAGCCCAAAACCGTAGAGGCCAAGTACAGCCGCTTGCGCGTGCGCGTTACCGGCCAGAAAAAGAAAACGGGAGCCAAAGGACAGCCACGCTCGGCCAGCTACGGAAGCGGGAAACGCACTCGGGCGGTGCCTGCGCTCGATCAGATCTATGCCAGTGAGCAGTTGCCGCCGCTGGCGCAAACCGCGGCCGGTGAGCACGCCATGCTGACACGGCACGGTGTAACCGCTTACGCGGAGTTGATTCGAAGATCACATCGCGTGCCGCGGTGTTCTAAATCGGTAAGTCAATAAGCCAATAGATTACATCAGTACAAAAGTAATTAAGTTTGTAAGTACACAGATCAATCAATAACTACCAAAATAAGTCAAGGCGGCTCTCCCATACCTCCTTTGCTTAGCGCGATCCGGGCCTCTGCCGTCAAGGCCAAGCACCGAAGGTGCGGCTACGCCGGCCTTGACCGCCGCCCGTCTCGCGCTCCGTTTCCAATATGGGTAAGCCGCCTTGTGCTTCGCTGCACTCGCGCAGCCTACTTTTTTTGAAAATATGTCAACTTTTCACTTGACACAATCATAGGTAGCTGAACGTCCTGGTTTCACACCGAACCGCAGTTATTGCTGATCAGCCGCATCAGATCGTCATAACTGTCTGTTACAGGTCTGCGTATCGCTGCCATTGAACGGATCGCTCACCGCCAAGCTCTGCAGCGTGCCATTCGCATTCCACGTCAGCGTCCCGGTCTCGCTGCTGCCGTTGACCGTGAACTGATACTGTGTCATGCGCGCGGTGTTGGGATCGTATGTGTAGGTATCCGAATCACCCGAGCCGAATGTAATCAGCGTCGGTCCGAATCCACTGTATCCTGTACTTGTCACCGGATTCTGCCCGTTCAACGCCGTGACCGAATTGATCCGCCCTTCGCCATCCGGCGTATAGGTCCAGTTCGGCAGCCCCGCCTGATTCGGAATCAGCGTGTTGATCAATCCATTCGGCCAGTAACTCGCCGCCACGTGATAGTATCCGCCCGAGTGCGGCGTCAGCTCCAGCGTATCCGTGACTTCCCCGCGCGCCGAGTACTTGAACCCCAGATCCGTCGTCTTGCTCGTGCCTCGTGTACGCTTCCGCGAGCCGGCGCTTCGCGTTCGCCATCTGGCAATCCGGCCACTACCGCCGAGTCGTCAAACCGAAGTGCTTCTCCGGCGTCGTTGCCGCATATTTGCCCGCTTGGATAGGTAATCGATGTGTTCCGGTGCAGCGCATCGTAGCCATAGCAGGTCACGTTGCCTATCGGCATCCGTCTTCTTCACCAGATCGCCCGCCGACCCGCCGCACGCCACGTCGCTTTATTCGTATTATCATAGCTCAACGCCGCCCGTCTCCGGCATTCGTCTCCGAGGTCATTCTTCCCAGTTGCCGTCATACCGGGCATGATTGTGTTGTAGGTCGCGTGGCTTCGGCAGTTTCGAGTGCACGCGGAAGCGCCGAGGCGGTTGCGATGTACTGAAAGCTACCGGGCTTGGGACAAGGTGTGGAATCACTTCAACCAAGCCGGAGAGCAGGGCCGAACACCTTGGGGCCGGCCGGTCTAAGTTATGGGTTTCGAACCCGCTGTCGTATGTGGCCGCCCCGCTGGTCCACCCGGTTGAGCTAAGAGCTCGCATAGGTAGTTACCATTTGTGCCCGAATGAGGAGCATGTATTTGCCCGGCCTGCTCTCGCGGACAAGGAGGTAAATTCAGTATGCCATTTGCAGGACTGGATGTGCACAAGAAAGAAATCGAGGCGGTAGTAGTCGACGACAGCGGAAACATTCTGCTGCGTGAGCGTCTGGCCACGCGCCGCGAGGCGCTGGAAGCCTTTGCACGGCGACGTCTCCGCGATTGCCGGGTCGCGTTGGAGGCAACCACCAATACCTGGGCCGTGGTGGCGGTTCTGCAGCCGCTGGTCAAAGAAGTGGTGGTGTCGAATCCGTTGCGCACGCGCGCCATCGCCTCGGCCAAGATCAAGACCGACAAAGTAGATGCGCTGGTGCTGGCGCAACTGCTGCGCTGCGAGTATCTGCCCCGGGTGTGGACGCCGGACGAGGAGACACGCCGCATGCGGCAGCGTTCGACGGAACGCGCCAACTTGAATGCCGATCGCACGCGGCTGAAGAATCGCATCCACGCTGTGTTGCATCAGCGCCTGATCGAGCCGCCGGTTACCGATGTGTTCAGTAAAGCTGGGATGCGTTGGCTGGCCCAACAATCGCTGGACCAGCAAGGTCAGCGCGCGCTGGAACGTTACTTGCGGCAGTTAGCGCAGGTGGAAGCCGAGTTCCAGGTACTCGATGACGAGTTAGCAGAACACGCCTACCAAGACCCGCAGATCAAGTTACTGATGAGCTTGCCGGGCGTGGATTACGCAGTGGCTGAAAGCATGCTGGCGGTACTGGGCGATATCTCGCGCTTCGAGGATGCGGATCGCGCCGCAGCTTACTTCGGCTTAGTGCCGTCGACGCATCAATCCGGCAACCATTGTTATCACGGCCGCATCACCAAACAGGGTTCCAGCCATGGGCGCTGGATGCTGATCCAGGCCGCGCAGCATGTAGCGCGGCACCCGGGACCACTGGGTGTGTTCTTCCGCCGCCTGGCGAAAAAGAAGAATCGCAATGTGGCGGTGGTGGCGACCGCGCGCAAGCTGGTCACGATCGCCTGGCACATGCTGCGCAACAACGAACCTTACCGCTATGCGCAGCCCAAAACCGTAGAGGCCAAGTACAGCCGCTTGCGCGTGCGCGTTACCGGCCAGAAAAAGAAAACGGGAGCCAAAGGACAGCCACGCTCGGCCAGCTACGGAAGCGGAAAGCGCACTCGGGCGGTGCCTGCGCTCGATCAGATCTATGCCAGTGAGCAGTTGCCGCCGCTGGCGCAAACCGCGGCCGGTGAGCACGCCATGCTGACACGGCACGGTGTAACCGCTTACGCGGAGTTGATTCGAAGATCACATCGCGTGCCGCGGTGTTCTAAATCGGTAAGTCAATAAGCCAATAGATTACATCAGTACAAAAGTAATTAAGTTTGTAAGTACACAGATCAATCAATAACTACCAAAATAAGTCAAGGCGGCTTTCCCATACCTCCTTTGCTTAGCGCGATCCGGGCCTCTGCCGTCAAGGCCAAGCACCGAAGGTGCGGCTACGCCGGCCTTGACCGCCGCCCGTCTCGCGCTCCGTTTCCAATATGGGTAAGCCGCCTTGTGCTTCGCTGCGCTCGCGCAGCCTACTTTTTTCGAAAGTATGTCAACTTTTCACTTGACACAATCATAGGTAACTGAGGATTCCAAGACTTCGGCGAACTCGTTCGGCGTGCGATAGCCCAGGCTGCTGTGCGGGCGCTCGCCATTGTAATGATCCTTCCATCGTGCAATTTTGTGCCTGGCATCTGTTAGATTCCGAAACCAGGTCGCATTGAGACACTCGTCTCGGAATCGTCCGTTAAAACTTTCGACGTGACCGTTCTGGGTGGGTTTTCCAGGTTGAATGTGAATGAGTTGGATCTGGCGCTCTTCACACCATCCCAGAAAGTGCCTGCTGGTTAGTTCCGGCCCATTGTCGCAACGAATCGATTGTGGCGTGCCGCGACGCTCCGTGACCTGTTCAATCGCACGCGTAACGCGCTGGCCCGACAAACTGGTGTCCACTTCGAGCGTGAGACATTCACGCGTAAAAGCATCCACCATGGTCAGAACTCGAATACCGCGCCCGGTGGCAAGTGCATCCGAGACGAAGTCCAGAGCCCATTCCTGATTGGCTCTCGATAACTGCGGCGTGACCAGCACAGATCTCACCAGACGCTTCCTCTTCAAGCTACTCAAGGCAGCCAAGGCAAGCAATCAACACGAAACCTTCCTGTCTGATATTCTCGCCAACCCTCGGCTTTTGGGGTTCACTTCAAGTTCGCACTTCCGCGCTTAGCAGGTTCAGTACCGATAAGTCCGGTTGTGGCCAGTTTGCGTGTGCCCTCAACATACCCCGGCAGTTCATCATCCACCCGCTTGGCGCGCCTGTGCATGAAGCCGCCCCCGCGTGACGAGCACAGCGAGAACACCGAGGGTCAAAAACGCCAACGCAATAAGCACTTCCGCGGAAGGGCGTTCGCGAGTAAGAGTACCGTCGAGAAAAGGAGCTATGAACCTTGATGAGGCATTGAACGCGGAGTGCATAATGATCGCCACGACTACCGCGCACCCTGATGAATTGAACGCGTATGTCATCAGTATTGATAGTCCAACCACGATCAGGATGTATGTCGATGGTGAAGAACTGCTCCAGCTTACAAGGAAAAGCGGTATATGCCACAGAGCCCACATGACTCCGACGCATATTGCTGCCACCCAGGGCGGCATCATCCCTTGCAAATGGACGAGCAGAAATCCTCGCCAGCCAAACTCCTCGAAGAGTGGACCACCAAACAGGTTGTAGTTGAACATCGGCAGCCACAACCCGATTAGAACCGCGGGATGCCAGTGCCAATGTGTCGGGCTCCCTTTTGAAACGAATGCTGGAAAAAGGAGAAAAAAGGCCATCAATACGAGAAGCGGACCTAAAACGAGCCACAGCCACCCCGCTGGACCAGCAGGCAACAGATGAACGGCTCTCCAGTTCCCGGTCTCCAGGCGATGTGCGATAAAGCAGCCCAAGAAAGGACCCAGAGTCCCGATACAGGTAAAGAGAGGAAGGGGCGCATCGATGTTTACAAGCTTCAGCCCGTGTGATCCTAAAACGACAGGAGACCACGCTAGCCAAGCCCACGCACAGGCAATCGCATAATAAAGAAACACCAGCCTCCACGTTGACCGAAATAGCGCCGGCTTTGATTCAGGGCTCGCTTGCATGGACGAGACCATTTTGTCAGTCAATTTCTTATCTCCAGTCGAGGTTCGATGAACCCGCGCAGGCGCTTCGAGCTTCCAAACTTACCTTCTCCCCTGTGCCGGCTGACTTGCTCGCCGCGTTGCGACGCGCGGAGCAGTGGAAGCAAAAGCCCCGCGTTAATCGGCGGCCAGTATCGCCAATCACAAAAGTCGCCGGATCTCTATTTCTCCCAACCTCAGTAACTTAACCCGCCTCGACTGCATCCGCCCCGCACGCCGCCGCGCCACACTCGTGCACGAAATGGAAAAGATCCAAACCCCGTCCCGGCGGCCCCAGACACTCCCGAGGGCAAAGAACGTTCCAGCCAAAACTCCACCTCACACGGCATGTGCCAGGAGCGCTTTCTCCTGCTTCCGGGTGAATCACAGCAACGGTACGACGCGCTCCGCGAAACATGGCGCAAACAATACGACCTCAACCAACCCGCCGTCCCCGAGCTCGTCAAAACGCTCGTCGAGCGTGACTGGATGCAGCAGCGCTGCACGCGTAACATCTGCAAGGTCGAAATGCAGCTCGCCGAGGCCGAAGCCGCGGACGATGATAAGCGTGTTGACAGAATTGAACAGCGTCTCAACAACGCCTACCGCTACAAAACCGCTGCCGAAAACTCATTCCAGCGCGCCCTGCGCGCATTAGAGAAGTTCCGCGCTGTCCGCAAGCGCGAAGAGCACACCGAAGTCCGTCTCGAACTGCGGCAGAAGCAGATCGCCTACAACGTCGCGTATGGCTTCGCAAAGCAAGGATTGCCGCTCCCCAATATGGAAGACAAGAAAGATGAACAAGAGCCTCGACCAAGAAACCGCTGAACTCCACCGCAATTTGCGAAAACAAGAATCTGCACCACACAAGAGCAGCATTCCGCCGAAAACAAAGGCGCAGCTTCTCTTCCAAGGTCAGAAACACCCGAAGAAGCAAAAGAAAATTACCCGGCTCGAACAATGGGTAGAAGTGCGTGTCCTCGACGGCAAAACCGTCACCAAACTCTATCCGTCGAACGAAAAACTCATCCAGGATGGACAGAAAATGTGGCCGGCGCCCGAGTTCGTCTACCGCCGCATCAACTTCCCCGATGGCATTCCCGATGAATACCTGTGGACAGTGCCTCCGGACGCCGGACCTGACCCCAGCCGCGGCGGCTGCGGTATCCAGCGCATGACTGTCGACACGTGGCTCGACGTAATCGAGCGCGAAAAACTGCGCGAAGATGGCCACATCGGCCCCACCGGCGTCGGCAATCTCCCGCGCCACGAGTCAACCGGCGGCTGTAACTGTCCCGTCTGCACCCACAATCAGGCCATCCTCGATGCCCGCGCTCAAACACCATAGTTCGTTCCGTAATAGCCTTCTGAAGTGGTGTACCGGTGGCGCGGACGCTCGAGCGCCAGCGAGGCGTCTGCGATCCGGTCCTATGAACCGCTCGCGAAATAATGATCGTCTGGGAGTGCAAAGAGCCACCCCCGTACAGGAGGACGCATGATCGAATACTCGGACGCCGCCCCGGACGTCCGTGCCGTCTATGACGACATTCGCGAGACGCGCAAAACGGATTACATCAATAACTTCTGGAAAGTGCTTGCGAAGGATCCGGTCACGCTTCGCAGAACCTGGGACAGCATCAAACAGGTGATGGCGCCCGGAGCCCTGGATCCCCTGATAAAGGAATTGGTCTATGTGGCCGTGAGTGTCACGAACCAATGTGAGTATTGCATCGCGTCGCATACCGCGTCCGCTCGCAACAAAGGCATGACGGACGAGATGTTCGCCGAGTTGATGGCCGTTGTCGGCATGGCAAATGAAAGCAACGCGCTCGCGAGCGGCTACCGCGTGCCTGTTGATGACAAATTTCAGGTTGAGGCATGACACGCCGGGATCTCTTGTGGTCTCCGTTGGCGCTTCCGGTCGCAGCCGCCGCCGAAGAGTACGCGCTTGGACCGGATTCGCAGCGGCAGCCCGGAGTCCCTCAGGGCAAAGTTACTAAGTACACCTGGACCAGCAAACTGTACGAACACACCGTTCGCGACTACTGGATCTACGTGCCCGCGCAATACACGCCGGGACACGCGGCGTGCCTGATGGTATTCCAGGACGGTCACACGTATGTCGACGAGAATGGATCCTGGCGTGTTCCCATTGTGTTCGACAACCTGATTCAAAAGCGCGACATGCCGGTTACCATCGGCGTATTCGTCGATCCGGGTGTCCTGCCCGCCAGCGGACCTGACGCGCAGCCAAGGTTCAACCGGAGCTTTGAGTACGACGAAATTACAGACTGGTACGCCGAGTTTCTGATGACGGAGCTGCTGCCGGAGGTGAAGAAGGTAGTTGCGATCTCAGATGATCCGAACGACCGTGCCATCGCCGGTCTGAGTTCGGGCGCCATCGCCGCCTTCACGGTTGCATGGCATCGGCCCGATGCCTTTCATCGGGTTCTGAGTTTCATCGGCAGCTACACCGATCTGCGAGGCGGCGACAAATATCCCGCCCTTATCCGCAAGACGGAAGCCGCGCCTCTGCGTATCTTCGTTCAGGATGGCTCTCACGATCTGAACATTTATGCCGGCGATTGGTATCTCTCGAACCAGCAGATGGTCGCCGCGCTGGAGTATGCCAGCTATGACTGTAAGTTCGTCGTCGGAACCGAGGGCCACAATGGCAAGCATGGTGGTGCCATCCTGCCCGATGCGCTGCGCTGGCTCTGGCGCGACTATCCGAAGCCGGTGACGGCCGTCGCGAACGCGAAGGCCGACCGCCGATTTGTCACCGATATTCTCGACCCCGCCAGCGACTGGAAGGTCGTCAGCCGAGGCCACCAGTTCACCGAAGGACCGGCCGTCGATCGTGACGGCAACGTCTTCTTCTCGGATATCCCGGCGAGCCGTATATATAAGGTTGCAATCGACGGGACCGTCTCCGTCTTCCGTGAAAATACCGCCGAGACCAACGGTCTGATGTTCGGCCCGGACGGCCGCCTCTACGGCTGTCAAGACGGCAAGAAGCGCATTGTTGCGTGGACCATGGACGGCAAGGAGACCGTGCTCGCTGAGGACGTCAATTCGAACGACATTGCCGTGGGCAAGAACGGCGCTATCTACTTCTCCGATCCGCCCCACCATCAGGTCTGGTACATCAGCCCGCAAGGCGCGAAACGTGTGGTGGCCGACAAAATCGAGCTGCCGAATGGAGTCCGATTCTCTGCCGACCAGTCGCTCCTCTATGTTTGCGACACGCGCGGAAAATGGGTCTTGTCCTTTTCTGTGATGCCCGACGGATCGCTTGCCAATGCCGAGCCGTTCTACACTCTCGAGATCGCTGCCGATCAAAGCGCGAGTGGTGCCGATGGCATGACGGTCGATGACCAGGGTTACCTCTGGGTCGCCACATCGCTGGGCATTCAAGTCTGTGATCAGCCCGGACGCGTGGTCGCCATCATTCGAAAACCTCAACCCGGTTCATTGTCGAATCTCGTGCTTGGTGGTCCGGACCGGCAGACGCTGTTTGTGACCGCAAAAGACAAAGTCTTCAGCCGGAGAGTGCGGCGCAAAGGCGTTGTGAGCTGGGAACCGGTCACGCCGCCAAAGCCGCAGCTCTAACAACACATGCTCCTCGCCGTCTTAGTTGAAACATCGAAGAAAATCGCGAGCACCAGCAAGCGGCTCGCGAAAATCGATTTACTTGCGTCGCTACTGAAGCAGTTGCGTCCGGACGAAATCGAGATCGCAGTGGCATTTCTCTCCGGTGGCGCGCGGCAGGGCCGTATCGGAATCGGCTACGCGACGCTGCGTGAGGCAACCACGTCGCCTGCCACAACGCCAAGCATTGAGCTGTTGCAACTCGATCGCGTTTTAACGGAGGTGGCCGCAGTCCGAGGCTCCGGATCCGAGCAGCGCAAGCGGGAACTGCTCAGAAGCCTCTTTGAACGCGCAACAGCCGATGAGCAGTCGTTCATCGTCGCTTTGATGGGCGGCGAACTGCGGCAGGGAGCGCTCGAAGGCATCATGCTCGAAGCGCTTGCAAAGGCCTCCGGCATTTCGTCCGAGCGTATCCGGCGCGCCGCCATGATGGGCGGTGGTGTCGCTGCTATTGCCCATGCAGTGCTCGAGCATGGCGAAACCGGGCTCGCTCAATTCGATATTCAATTGTTCCGGCCCGTTCAACCGATGCTGGCACAAACAGCCGAAGATGTGGAAGGCGCGCTTGCTGACCTAAGTGATGCCGCATTCGAATATAAATTTGACGGCGCCCGCGTTCAGGTACATAAATCGGGGGATCAGGTCGCGGTGTATTCGCGCAGCATGAACGACGTTTCGGCAGCGGTTCCCGAAGTGGTCGCCGCGGCCCGCGCTCTGCCGGCCCAGGATCTCATCCTTGATGGAGAAGTGCTTAGTCTCGACCCCGAAGGCAGACCGCAACCTTTTCAAATCTCGATGCGGCGCTTTGGTCGCAAACTCGATGTCGATACTCTTCTCGACGAACTTCCGATGACGCCATTCTGGTTCGATCTGCTGTATCTCAACGGCAGCTCGATCGTCGACGAAGCTCAGGCTAGCCGCTTTGCTGAAATCGAGAGGCTGGCGCCGGCAAACAACATCGTGCCGCATCTTCGTACTGCAAGTACGGTTGCAGCCCAGGATTTTCTGCGCGCCGCACTTAATCAAGGTCACGAAGGTGTGATGGCGAAGTCACCCGGTGCGCCATACGCCGCCGGTGCTCGCGGCCAAAGCTGGCTGAAAATCAAGCAGGCGCGAACTCTCGATCTGGTCATCCTCGCTGCGGAGTGGGGCAACGGCCGCCGGCAAGGCTGGTTGAGTAATCTCCACCTCGGCGCGCGCGATACCGCGAAGGGCGGCTTCGCCATGCTCGGCAAGACATTCAAGGGACTCACCGATGAAATGCTCGCCTGGCAGACGCAAGAATTCTTGAAAATCGAGATCGCACGAGACAAATACACCGTTTATCTCGAGCCGAAGATCGTCGCGGAGATTGCCTTCAATGAAATCCAGGTCAGCGCACGGTATCCCAGCGGACTGGCTCTCCGATTCGCCCGCGTCAAACGCTACCGCTCTGACAAGACCGCCGCGGACGCCGATACATTCGAGACCGTCCAGCGCTTGGCCGGAGTCAAGATCTGAACCGCGCGCGCCAGCAAGCGGCCTCTCCTGCAGGCTCAGGAACATTCGCGGGCAGTCTTGTTCTTTCATCTCAGTTCGGCTATGGTGGAACAAAAGGCGAATCCATGAACCTTACGCTGGATTTCGGTGTACCGGCAGTTACGCATCCTGTAAATAGCCTTGCCAATCGCTTCCTTGAATCCCTGCAGGAGGACGGCTCGCCCATCCGCGCGGTTCGTCACCAGCCCGCACGAGCCGCACAGTTCGCTGAGTTTCCTTCCGCTTTGGACCCTGCACTTCGTTCGGCATTGGCATCGCGCGGCATCGAAAATCTGTACACGCATCAGGCCGCTGCTATCGAGCACGCACTCGCCGGCCGCAATCCGGTGATCGTCACTCCCACCGCTAGCGGCAAAACGCTCTGCTACAACTTGCCGGTCGTCCACTCCATTGTCACGGACCCCGCCGCGCGAGCAATTTATCTTTTTCCCACCAAGGCACTCGCCGAAGACCAACGCCTGGAGCTCCAGCGCCTCAACGAAGCGCTCGGCTCTCCTCTCTGCTGCCATACCTACGACGGCGATACGCCTCAAGACGCCCGGCGAGCCATTCGCGAAAAGGCCAACATCGTGATGACAAATCCCGACATGCTGCACACCGGGATTCTGCCGCACCACACGAAATGGGTCAAGCTGTTCGAGAATTTGCGCTATTTCGTCATTGATGAGCTGCACTATTATCGCGGCGTTTACGGCAGCCATCTCGCGAATGTGCTTCGCCGCCTCAAAAGAATCTGCGAGTTCTACGGCTCGAAACCGCAATTCATCTGCTGCTCGGCGACCATCGCCAATCCCAAACAGCTCGCCGAAACGATTACGAACGAACCATTCGAAGTGGTCGCCGAAAACGGCGCGCCGTCGGGTGAAAAGTATTTCGTCTTCTACAATCCGCCGGTGGTGAATGCGCAGCTCGGCATACGCCGCAGTTATCTTCACGAATCCAGACGTATCGCGATCGAATTTATTCGGCAGCATCAGCAGACACTTGTGTTCGCGAACAATCGCTTGGCAACGGAAATTCTGACCACCTATCTGAAAGACGCCTGCTCGCATTTGCCGTTCTCAAACGAAGCTATTCGCGGATATCGCGGCGGTTATTTGCCGAAGGAGCGCCGGCAGATTGAAGAAGGTCTGAGAAACCAACGCATTCGTGCAGTGGTCGCGACAAATGCTTTAGAACTCGGCGTCGATATCGGCTCTCTCGATACCGTCGTACTGGCGGGATACCCGGGCACGATCGCCTCTACCTTGCAGCGGGCGGGACGAGCCGGGCGCAGGCAATCGTCCTCAATTGCGGTGATGGTCGCCTCCAGTGCACCGCTCGATCAATATATTGTGGAGCACCCGGACTACTTCTTCTCGGGCTCACCCGAGGAAGCACACTTGAATCCGGACAATCTCGAGATTCTTCTCAGCCATCTGAAATGCGCAGCTTTCGAATTGCCCATCGCCGATGGCGAGCGCTTCGGCGGTCATGACACGCACAAACTGTGCACATTTTTATCTGAGGATCTGAAACTCCTTCACCACTCCGGAGATTCGTGGCATTGGGTCAGCGATAGCTATCCTGCAGATACGGTAAGCCTGCGAGCTGTTAGCAGCGACAATTTTCTCGTCGTCGACATCACGGGCGATCACAAGATCATCGGCGAAGTAGATTTTCCGGCCGCTCTTCCAACGCTGCACGAAAAAGCGATCTACCTGCACGATGCGCGCCAATATCAGGTGGAGAAGCTCGACTACGACGGCCGGAAAGCATATGTGCGTCAGGTCGATTCCGACTACTTCACGGACGCCATCGTATACACGCAAGTGAGCGAACTCGCGCAGTTCGAAAGCAGAACCGATCTACCCGAAGCGCATTCCGCGCACGGCGAAGTGCGGGTAAAGCGCCAGATCACCGGATTTAAGAAGATCAAATTCTACACACTCGAAAACGTCGGGTCTGGGCAGTTGAGCCTACCCGAGCAGGAGATGCACACTACCGCGTTCTGGATCCATTTCGCACCGCAGTTCTTCAGTGAGTTCGAGGGATTTTCGACTGCCGATCTTCAAGATTCCATTCACGGGCTCGGCAACGTCCTGAAGACGGTCGGGATCGTGCTGCTACTGAGCGATGCGCGTGATCTTGCCGTAGCGGTACTCGACGACTCGGCCGAGATGTCGAAAGAATTTCAGCCCGATATCGTGCTCTACGATAACTATCCCGGCGGCATCGGACAAAGCGATCCGCTGTTCCGGCGCCAAAAGGAACTGATTCAAGGAGCGGCCGAACTGCTCTCCGGATGTAACTGCCACTCTGGTTGCCCCAGCTGTGTGGGACCGACGAATGAGTTTGGATCGAAGGCGAAACCAGGAGCTCAGCGGATCGCCCGCAAGTTACTGAACGGCTGGCAATAATTTAGGCTGCTCTTCTGTGTCCTCGGGAAACACTGCGTAGCCTTCCGGCGGGGGATAAAGCGAGCGCAGAACACTGAGCCGTTTGCGTAAATAGCGGCTTCGTAGCTGTCGTGGTCCGGTCTCGACATCGATGTCGCAGCAGATGCCATGGAGATACAAGGTCAGCGTGTCAATAAATGACTGCCGTACATATTCATCAAAGAGAGGACTCTCGCGCTTGATATTGCTTTGCCGCCGTAGCAGCGTCTGCTTGCTTTGCCAGCTTTCGTCGTCTACTTCGCCATGCACCGTGGCGGTTAGCTCTTCTCTGATCAGAGCTTTGTATGAACTTGAGGCTTCCTTTGATGCGTTGTCGGCCACGAGTGCCGACAACCGGCGGTAGAAGCGGTAATGATACTCCGCGACATCCTGTTCCTTCAACGCGAAGACAAGCACCGTCTCGTTCTCGTAGCTCACCTGGGCGGCCCAGGACTGTTTGCCCTCTGCCGGACGCTCCGACACGACGAAGTCGGAAGGCTTGTCCGATACGGTTCGCGGTTTACGCCTCGCCTTGACTGCGGTCCTGTCCGGGGATCGCTCCAGGTAAGGCACAAGCAGAATCGAAATTCGCGGCAACATTGCCGCAATCGCAGGCGGCAGTGCGGCAATAGGCTCTTCCAGGTACTCCTTCACAACCTCCTCGGTCATGGGCAGGGATGCGCAGAAGTATCCGAATGTGTTGCTAAGCGGGATGACCTCGCCGCGAAAACGGTCGGCAAACTGACCGACACTGAGTTTGGCGAGCCCCGCCTGCGTCGCGCTGGACGGACTCGACTCCCGTTGGCTGGACATCTTTACTTTCGCCTCGATTCTAGCAGAGGGCCTCTTTCATCAAGTCCCTTTGCATCCGACAGATACGGCCCGGCGAAGCTTCGGAATAGCGCCCGCCGTTGGTACACTTGAGGAATCGCAGTGCAGTTTTTGGTTTCCGCAGGTGAGGCCTCAGGCGACATGTATGCCGCCGGAGTGGTTTCGCACCTTCAGCGCATTTATCCGGACGCTACATTCTATGGCTGCGCCGGTCCGCGGCTGCAAAACGCTGGGGTTCGTCCAGTTATCGATGCCGCCAGCCTTGCGGTGGTTGGGCTCGCGGAAGTGGTTGCGCACCTGCCGCGCATTTACGGCGAGTATCGCAAGCTGATTCGATTCGCTGCAGAAAATCGGCCCGATGCAGCGCTGCTCACCGATAGTCCGGATTTCCACCTCCGCGTTGCCAAGCAGTTGAAACGCGCCGGAATTCCAATTTTTTACCTCGTTGCGCCGCAGGTCTGGGCCTGGCGGCAGGGCCGGCTGGCCGCCATCCGCAAACTCGTGGACAAGCTGTTCTGCCTTTTCCCCTTCGAGGAGCAATGGTTTCGGGATCGCGGGGTGGACGCCACTTATATAGGACATCCGTTAGCCCGAAGTGTGCGCACTACGATTACCCGCGCGGCTTTCTTTGAAGAGCACGCCCTCGCGCCGGATCGTCAGATGCTTGTGCTGCTTCCGGGGAGCCGCGCAGGGGAACTCCGGCGGCATCTCCCGGTTCTGTTTGGCACTGTGGCCGCACTGCGGCAAAAGTTCGATCTATCCGTGGTGCTTGCTATTCCCGCCGGATTCCGGCACACGGAGCTCTTGAGAAAATTTCGGGAACCCATAAACAAGTTATCCATCAAAGTAGTTGAAGGCGAGACTTGGGACTGCATAGGACACGCGGATGTCGCGCTTGCCGCGAGCGGTACTGTAACCATCGAAGCCGCTGTCCTGGGCACTCCCATGGTTTCGTTCTATAGGGTTGCGCCGCTGAGCTGGTACGCCGGCCGGCACCTGGTGAAAGTTCCTTTTCTCACGATGGTTAATCTCATCGCCGGACGGCAGGTTGTCCCGGAGTTGATGCAAAACGAGATGACGCCTGCGAATCTGACATCTGCAGTAAGCGGCTTGCTCGTGAGCGATAGCCGGCGTATGCGGATGCGTGAGGAACTCGCCTCGGTAAAGGGCGCCCTGTTGCGTGACGGCGATCCGTTCGAGCGTGCGGCTGACAGCATCGTCCAGACGTTGTCGGGTGCAGTTCGGGTAGAAGCGTGAGCGATAGCTCCCGGGAGACAATGTAGTTTATGACGCGCGTGAGTAAAGCTGTTTTCGTTTTCTTTGCCCTGGCGGGCTTGATGTCTGCACAAGGGCAAGAGAAGCGCGCGCACATCCAGGTTCAGAAATATACCATCAACGCCGACGTCAATCCGCGTACACAGTCCATCGTCGCCACTGCAAAAATTGATTTCGCGCCTCTCGAGAAGATTTCCGACGCCGTTTTCGAATTAAATGCTGCTCTGAATGTGACAAAGGTGCTGGATGGACAGGGCAAAGCGCTCAGCGGCGCACGGGATTCGCAGAACGGAGGCGTGCGGGTAACGTTTCCCGACGGCTTGCAAAAGAATCAGGCCTGCGAAATCGCGGTCACCTATGACGGAAAGTTGACCGGAAATGAAGACTCTCCCGTGTACGGCATCAAGTTCGCAGCGCTGCATCCCGATTATGGGTTCTTACTGTATCCCGCACGCTGGTTTCCCGTCAGCGGATATTCCGTTGATCGATTCCAGGCGGATCTGAACATCACAACGCCATCGGAATATCGAGTGGTGGCGAGCGGCGATATGAAAACGGACAAGGCTGCGAATGGCGGAACGTTGTATTCGTTCCACTACGACAAAGCCAGTTTCCCCGGAAGCATCGCAATCGTTAAGGGCGACGGAGTGCGCGTGTCCTCGCAAGGAATCAACAGCCGCATGTACTTCCGGGATCAGGAGGCGAATGCGGCGCAGGCCTATGGCGAGGAGGCTGGAAAAATTCTGACGTATCTCACGTCCGAGTACGGCCTTGCTCCTCAGGCCAACCTCACTTTTGTCGAGACCGAAGCCGGGGCAGTGAATGGCTACTCAGCGCCCGGTATGATTTTCCTGGCTCCTGGATCCATCGCATCGCCGGTCAATGTGCGTGTGCTTGCGAATCAGTTATCGCGCCAGTGGTGGGGCATGCTGGTATCGCCATCGAACCGTAATCATCTGTGGCTTGAGAATGGCCCGGCGCGCTTTTCCGAGCTGCTCTACCTGGAACATGATCGGGGGCAGGGCGCGATGGAAAGCGAACTTCAAGCAACCTACATCGAGGCGCTCACGGTGAAGGACCCTCCGGTGCTCCAGGCATCGCGGCTCGAAGACTACTCGCCCGAGTACTGGGCGCTCACGGCAGCCAAGGGCGCGGCTATACTCAACATGCTACGCAGTGTCGTCGGCGATGCGGACTTCAAGAAAGGGCTGCACGCCTTCATGGATAAGTACAGCTGGCAATCGGCGAATAGCGACGATTTCCGCAAAGTGATGGAACAGGTATCGGGCCAGGACCTCAGGTACTTCTTCTTGCAGTGGTTGGAGTCGAGCGGCTCACCTGAATTCAAACTTGACTACACCGTGCTGCGAACGCAGCAGGGCTTCCGGGTGGTCGGCAAAATCACCCAGGATCTGGACACATTCCGCATGCCCGTCGATCTGCGTATCGACACGGAAGGAAATCCTGAAACGAAGCGCGTCGAAGTGACCGGCACTTCATCGGAATTCAGTCTGGACACCTTCGGCAAGCCACATAAGGTAACCATCGACCCCAATCACGTGCTCCTGCGGCTCGACCCCACGATCGAGGTATCGGTTGCTATCCGCCGCGGTGAGCAGTTTGTAGAAGTGAACGATTTTTCAAGTGCCTTGCGGGAATACCAGAAGGCACTTGAGGTGAACAAAAACAGCTCACTAGCACATTACCGGATCGGGGAACTCTTCTTTAAGCAGAACAATTTTCAGTCAGCCGCCAACGAATTCAGGGCTTCGATCAACGGTGATCTGGAACCAAAGTGGACCGAAGTGTGGTCGCATGTCAATCTGGGCAAGATTTTCGATGTGACCGGGCAGCGCGATCGCGCGGTGAATGAATATAAGCAGGCGATCCGCACGCATGACAACACCGCAGGTGCGCAGGCCGAAGCTGCAAAATACCAGGCTAAGCCATACGAACAGCAAAATTCGGAGCTAAGTTCAAGGTAACCGAAGTACCATCCAAACACCTTTCCGGGCGCGTATAGAACTAGTAAGTGTCCGATACAACGAGTAAATCCTAGCGCATTTTGCGTCAAATAATTTGAACGATCCGGGATGTTGTACGCACTACTACATAGGTGAACATTTCTTGTGTGATCCACTATGCGTGGCGAGTGCCGATAGAGAGATTGGGTGATACCCTGAAGGTACCCGGGAAAGGGGTTGTTTTGGACGAAAGACTGAAGGATCTGATGCAGGAGTTAGGTAACGCGATTAACGAATCGTTATCTGATTCCGATCGCATCGCCGGGGCCATTGGCGAGATAAAACGCGCCGGCTACGATGTCTTTCTGGTGCTCGAAGCGACGATCGGTTTCAATAAGCGCGACGAGTCCGATGAAGGTGCGGACGTTGAAGACGCTGAGAACCAGATCGATCAGGCGGTACATATCGAGTCCACCGGCAAGATTCGTCTGACTACACAAGACCAGAAGTTTCTCCGGGCGCTGAAAATCTCAATCGAAGAAGATCAGAAATAGCTGCTATTTCGCCAGTTCTTGGTAGACTCGACGGGTTTGCTGGACTGCTTGCTCCCAGGTGTACGGCCGAGCATGGATGTGTCCCGCTGCTGCCAGGCGCAACCGTAAGCCGGCATCGCCGATGAGACGTGTCAGGGCGCCGGCGAGATCGGCGGTATCGTTTGGATTTATGAGTAGCGCGGCGTCTCCGGCTACCTCCGCGAGCGCTGAGCGGTTCGAGGTCACGACAGGCACTCCATACGCCATGGCCTCAAGCACAGGAATTCCAAAGCCTTCGTCAAGCGACGGAAATGCGAAGACCGATGCCGTCCGATAGAGCTCGTCGATAGCCGAATCGGGCAGGTATCCGGTCACCCGAATGCGAGCGCGTGCCGGGCTCCTCGCGATCCGGTCCAAAATCCGATCGGCGCCGTGTCCGCGCGCAGAGCCGGCAAGTACCAGCTGCCACTCCGGTGGGATTTGTTCGAACGCATCCACAAGCCGGGTCACGTTCTTCCGGAGTTGTAACGCGCCGACAAACAGAATCGTCTTCTCGCGCTGGCCGTTCGCCTCGATACCCGGCTGCCGCACTCCGTGAGGAATTACCCGAATGCGCGTGGGATCGACTCCAAGCAGCTCACGGACCTGCCCGGCCGTAAAATGCGAGACGGCGATAATCATATCGGACATGGCGGCCGCCCTCCGCGCCTGTTCCGTGAAGCGACGCCGAAACTCCGCCGTCGAGTATTCGCCCGTCATCACAAACAAATCGTGAAACGTTGAAACTACCCTGCGCGCAGGCCGCCGGTCCACGCGTTGATTCAGTGCGTGAAAAATTTCTGCTGCGAATGTGGGAAACGGCGGCAGAAGGAGCCGGCGTGAAACGTTCGCTTGGGTGCTCGGCACTGCTCGTCTCCATTGTTTCATCCGGTAACAGTGCAGGAATTCGTCCTCGGGATAGCTTTGGGCCAGTCCGGCGAGCAGCTCGCGCGAGTAGACGGCAATCCCTGAAGGTTGCGGATCTACGCTGTAGGTGGCATCGAGAGCAATCCGCACGCAAATATCTTAGACTGATCCGTCCAAAAGTGTTGCACGGCGAATGGCAGACGACAAGATCGTTCGCCCCACCAACTACAGTCCGTAATCTTTCAGCTTGCGGTACAGAGTGGTTCGTCCGATCTCGAGCATCGCCGCCGCAAGTGTCCGGTCGCCCTTAGAGACTTCGATCGCATGCAGGATCGCGCGCTTTTCAACTTCGGCCAGCGGCAATATCGGCCTATCCGGGTCGCCAAATCCGGGGGAGGGCGAACTCGCGTGTGAAGGTTGGTTGAAATTTCGCTCGAGCGATCTGTTCACAACTGTGGACGGCAAGTCGGCCTTTGAGATCCATTGCCCCGAGTTCATCGCGACCATCTGCTGAACCGTGTGCTCCAGTTGTCGAACATTGCCCGGCCAGTCGTACTGCATCAACATATCCAGGATGTCAGTGGGAACGCGATGGCCGTTACCGTAACGTTCGAGAAAATGCTCAATCAGCAGACAAAGATCCTCCATCCGTTCGCGAAGCGGCGGGAGTCTCAGCTTCATGACGTTCAGGCGGTAATACAAATCCTCGCGAAAGGCACCCCTCTCCACTTCCGCCTGCAGATTGCGGTTCGTCGCGGCGATGACACGGAAGTTCGAACTGCGCTGTGCCAGGCTGCCGACTGCGCGATACTCCTTTTGCTGAAGCGCCCGCAGCAGCTTCTGCTGCACGTCAAGCGGTAGTTCCCCGATCTCATCAAAGAACGCCGTGCCGCCGTTCGCAGCATCCAGCAGTCCAAGTTTCTGAACGTGTGCACCGGTGAACGCACCCTTCGCGTATCCAAAGAGTTCGCTTTCCATGAGCGGACCGACCAGTGAGGAACAATCCACCACCACGAAGGGCCCGCCTTGGCCCAGGTTGTGAATCGCTCTCGCCACCACCTCTTTCCCTGTGCCGGTCTCGCCGAGGATCAATACCGGAAAACGCGAGCCCGCCATTCGCTTGACCAGGCGCGCGACATCCCTCATCACGGGCGAGTTGCCAACCAGGCTGGAAAGAGGCGAACTGTCAAGGGCGGATTGCGGCTTCACGATAAAGGGAGGCGAACTGCCCCTCGACCTTGTAGTGGCGGAAGGTAGAAAGAAATCTCCGTCCGGCTCCGTCAGGGCTCAGGATTGGAAGAGGGCGGCGCAGGCGGCGATATCGCGGGAGGGTGCGAGCCCACATCGTGCGTCTGATCGAGCCGGACAACAAAGATGTTCTTGTCCTCGGCGCCGATCACCTTCGCCAGCT
Source organism: uncultured Acidobacteriaceae bacterium (assembly GCA_963842195.1). GTDB lineage: Bacteria > Acidobacteriota > Terriglobia > Bryobacterales > Bryobacteraceae > Bog-105. Next base: position 4,669 of record CAWJFN010000005.1, on the reverse strand, counting down.
CCTGCGCGGATTGAATCGACGGCTCTTTGCCAACGAGAACCCTCCACAAGGGAGTCGCACCCTGCTTAACCGCAAGCTGCGCATTGCCGAATCGTTCGGCATAGTGATCGCGCAGGCGCTGGGCGTTTGCCAACTGCGAGAATGCTCCGACCTGCACCGCATAGAAATCGTTTGCGGGCACATCAGGAGGGGCCGAGATTACCTCGATGCGCACTCGGCCAGTACCCGGTCCGAGCAGATCAATCTGGCGTGCCGCCGCTTTTGATAGATCGAGAATACGGCCTTCTACAAAAGGACCGCGATCGATCACCCGAACATTCACGGCTTTCCCATTGGCAAGATTCGTGACCTTGATCCAGGTATTGAATGGCATCAGGCGATGGGCAGCGACCAGCTTTTCCATATCGTAGATCTCGCCATCGGCGGCGGGTCTGCCGTGAAAGGGAACTCCGTACCAACTCGCAACACCTTCTTCTGCATAGCCTAGAGGCATCGCAAGCGTGGTCTTTCCGGGTGTTCGCGACCGCGTGGGTGCAGGCGCATTCGGAGCAGATGCGACGTGGACCTTCTTCCGGCACGCTGCGCTAAAGAGCAGCAACGCCGCCGCGCAGCATGCGCCCGCAGCCAGAGCGCTTCGATGAATTGAATGCTGGCGGCGCATTAACGGTCTAATCTCGAGCGTCTTCGCGAGCATCACCATGCTTCCAAAAAGACGTTTCCGAAGACCCTCGCGTCTCTTCAAAGGTTAAAACAAATTCCAAAATTACGTTTCGGGGCATCCGAAGACCTTTTGCCCAGCATCACGAGCGGGCCCTATCACATTTTTTTCTTGACATCTGTTGCGAACAACCTTATATATGAATCACGCTGCGATCCGTAAGGGATTGCAAATTTACGTTAGGGAGAATCACTCGATGAAGAACGCAACTAAGAAAAAGGCAGCCTCGAAGAGCACGAAGAAGGCGCCTGCTAAGAAAAAGAAGTAGCATGAGCCCGCGTTAGCGGGTTTAAACCTGAACCTTCGCCCCCGAGTTTCTCGGGGGCTTTTTCTTTTTACGGGCGTTTCCGAAACACGAGTACCCGAAACGTTTCTCCCATTCCGTACACAAGCTGCTTCCATTGCAACCGCCATCTCGCGTCCGCGGCCGGCCACCGCTTTTCCATCTCAGAGCTGGTCCATACAGAAAGCGCCCACCTTGCCAGCGATTGTTCGGAGACCAATTCGAATCCATTGCCGATGGCCCCGCACTTCACAGCGTGAAAGTTCACGTGGCTGCTGATGTCCTTGGCTCCGGGGCTCTCGAGCACATCGGGGCTCGAGGTGTGTCGCCGGTAGCACAACAGCGTTCCGTCCGGAAAACGCAAAAGTTCTTCGGGGGAATAACCGTAGTCGAAGACCACGAAGAATCCGCACCCTAGGATTCCGGCTGCTCGCTTGATCCACTCCACCGAGCTTCTACTTACCTCGAGTGTCCCGCCATCGGGAATAGCGCCGCCATATTCTTCCGCATACTGCTGCAGGTCGGCTGCGATTTCGGCGCTCGACAACTCGAATGCCAGGCGATCTCCGCGCACGACGACTTGTACTTCCCTCCAGCCGCTGCGGCTCTTCCGCAGGAGGTCAACGGGAAGGGCATCAAAGAACTCGTTCGCGATGATGACGCCGCGCATCGAAGCGGGCAGTTGTGGCCGATGACAATCGAATGCCTGATAGTTCCAAGCCTTCAGGCTGGTCGCGAGCTCCGCCCTGCCCGCTCCCAGTTCCAGTACCTCGAAGGCATCACTGTAACCGCTTTGCTCGTCGAGTTTTGCGATAAAGCTCGCCATCAGATCGCCGAACACAGGCTGCAGCTGCTCAGCCGTGTAGAAGTCACCGAGCTTTCCGAACGGATCCCGGGGGCTCCGGTAGTATCCGAATTGCGGATGATAGAGCGCGAGTTCCATGAAGCGCGCGAACGAGATGGCACCGCGCAACGAGATCTCCCGCCGGATGATGTCGTCGAGCGGCGAAGGCTGGCCCACGGGCACATTATCGCGGACCAAAGCAAAAGGGCGCCGGCCGAAGCCAGCGCCCGTGTCCGATTTCGATGACCCAGGTCTAGGGCAGTGTGTAGCGGAGGTCGACCCAAACCATATTGGTGTGGGTGGATCTGGGAGCGGTGGTGGATACGGCCCAGGGATTTCGAGACAGATATGAGTACTGAGTGATCAGCGACAGTGCACCGTAATTCGGGTTCTTCCAGAAGGTCTGGGTTAAACCCAGTGTCCCTTCCTGAATGGTGCGGTTGTCGTTTGCCCCCGATCCAGCGAAGCCGTAGCCGACAAAGCCCGGCTTTGGATTGCTCAAATCGAAGGCGACGTTGCGGCCGACGTAGATACCGCCGTAATAAGCATCAAACAGCGTGCTCTTGTGAATCGTCAATTCGAAGCCATCGACCGTTGAGTAGGTATGGATCGGAGAGATGGACCCGTTTTGCCTGACGATGAAATCAGGCGCCAAGCCGAACACGTAACGGCCGTTCCCGGAACCGAAGAAGGTATTGGCGATGATACGAAGGTTTTTGACCACCTCCAGATTTGCGTTGACAAAGCCGGATCCGGCCGTCGCCGAGTTGGTTGTGAAGGTAACGGGGGTTCCTAACGGGATGACATCTTTGAAGCTGCGAACCATTCCGCCCACCTCGATGTGCATCGCTTGATCATTGCCGGCATGCCCATCGAAGGCGGCCTTGAAGATGATATCGGGATGCAGGTTCGGAGTTGAGTAGTTGCCGCCTCCGGTAAGGGCCGTCGTCACGCCGGCCGCGTTCGTGACATTGACGCTGCTGGCGCCATTGTTGATTTGGCCGAGGAGCGTCGGTGTCAAAGCAAACGGATACGTGACTGCCGCGGCGCTAAGACCGCCCGAGCCCCCGTTATACTGCTGCGGATTTTCGAGCGAAACACCAAAGGCGACGTTCTCGGACGGATGAGCAATAAAACGGAACTGGGTTTGCCGCGACCAGACGAGACCCGCCTGATAATTCGTGTCCATGTTCTGCGTGTAGAAGATGTCGCTTGGCAGCGGAGACAGCCCCTTGCGGTTCGGAGTCGCGAAGGACCAATCCTGACCGGCCAGCACTTCGAAACCATTCCGCTGAACATCGACAAAAATGTTGCGCATCCGGAAGGTATCTGAGTTGCTAGTCACGAACACGTTCGCCGGCTGATTGCCCAGGAAGTCAGCCTCGAAGTATCCGAGGACCTTGGCCCCGAGGACGTTCGAATCGACCCGAAAGCCGATGCGCGAGTTCTGCGTGCTGAAGCTCGTCTCGGAGAGGTGATCCCCCGCCGATGTATTGTACGGAATTCCGCCAAAGTTGGTGCCGATTCCGCTGCCCACATTGCTCGATCGCGCGTAAAACGTAGCGTCCACGAAACCTAGCGGTGAGAACGTAGTGTTTCCAATGCTGATGGCGAGAGGCGACGGCGCGGTCTCGTTTTTCTGCGCGGCGCGAGCATTGGCCGCGAGGTCCGGGCGGCCGGCGCTCACTACAGGAATTAAATCGGGCGAAGCATTACTGGAGCCGGCACTCGCACTCGCAACCGCCGATTGCGTCCCCTGTTGCGCGTTCTGGACAGCGCGCTCCAGCAGAACTCTCTGCTCTTCGACGGACTCCTGGAGCTTCTTAATCGCTTCTTCCTGCTTTTCGATACGTTCGCGGAGAGCCTGCAGGTCGTCGTTCGTATTTGAAGCCTGGGTGGTTGCCCCGCCCGTGACGCGGGGACCGGTACCGGCTTCCTGCCCCCAAAGCTGCACGGACAGGACACAGAGACAAAGCACACTCAGAGTTCTTTTTCTTTTCATAAACTCCCTTACGTTTAGAGTTTGGTCGCAGACACGATGGGCTCGTGTATAAAGAGGTGCAGACCTTTGGAACCTTTCCAAAGTTATCGAGAGACTGTTACAGGACGATTAACCTTCTGTTACGGCTAGGAGACCGATACCGGTACCGGCACTTCATGCATGGTTCTGGAGTCCTTTTCGTGGCGGGGCGAGTTCCGGCGGACCAGCCGTTCCGGCGCTCGTTACACTATTAAGGAACCAGCATGTCCGAACGCCCGTTCGTTCACCTACACTGTCATACCGACTACTCACTGCTCGATGGAGCTTGTGAAATCAAGAAGTTAATGTCTGTCGTGAAGCGGCAGGGCATGCCGGCCGTCGCCATGACGGATCATGGCAATCTGTTCGGAGCTGTCGAGTTCTATAACGAAGCCAACGCAATCGGTATCCATCCAGTCATCGGCTGCGAAGTTTACGTTTCCCAAAAGGGCCATAAAACAAAGTCCGATACGGATCGCTACAACCACCTGGTGTTGCTGTGTGAAAACCAGGAAGGGTACAAAAATCTAATTGACCTGGTCTCGACCGGTTATCTCGACGGCTTCTATTACAAACCGCGCATCGACAAGGACCTGCTTGCCCGGCACTCGAAAGGTCTGATTGCATTGTCTGCTTGCCTGCGTGGCGACATCAACGAGGCGGTATTGGCGGATCGCTATCCGGATGCCAAGCGCCTGGCGAACGAATACGTCGACCTCTTCGGAAGAAATAACTTCTTCCTGGAGATGCAGGATCATGCTCTGGACCAGGACAAGCTCGTGATGCCGCAGATCCGCCAAATGT
>CAWJFN010000004.1:0-272951 GCA_963842195.1 uncultured Acidobacteriaceae bacterium | reverse complement strand
GCAGCACTTCGCGGCGACTAAAGTCTTCATCATTCTGTTGTGGAGCATCGTCGGCATCTGCGGCAGCTCGGGCGTGGCGTGGTTCGGCATCCGTGTGAACACTTTCGCCAACTCGCGCTGCGCCTTCGCTAGTCTGCGCGGCAAACCGTATCCTTGCTACGACATTCCGCTAAAAGCGGGCATGAGTATCGGGATGCTGCTGATCAGCGTTGAACTTGTGTTGATGCTTTTCATTTTGCTTTTTATTCCTAAGGACTATTCGGGCCCGTGCTTCATCGGCTTTGCCATCGGAGAGTCACTCGGCGCGGCTGCCCTGCGCGTGGCGGGCGGAATCTTTACGAAAATTGCCGACATCGGGGCCGACCTGATGAAGATCGTCTTCAAAATCAAAGAGGATGATGCGCGCAACCCGGGCGTGATCGCTGACTGCACGGGCGACAATGCCGGCGATTCGGTTGGACCGAGCGCCGACGGTTTCGAGACTTATGGCGTCACCGGAGTCGCCCTCATCTCCTTCATCGTGCTCGCAGTGAAGAGCCCGCTGGTGCAGAGCCAATTACTGGTATGGATTTTCGCCATGCGCGTGATGATGGTCGTCTCTTCCGGGCTTTGGTTCCTTCATTAATGGCATGATCGCTAAGGCTCGTTACGCGAACGTCGACAAGATGAACTACGAGGCGCCGCTGACCTCGCTGGTGTGGCTGACGTCGATTGTGTCGATCATTGCCACCTACATCGTTTCGTACGCCATGATCAGCGACCTCAATGGTGACAACACACTGTGGTGGAAACTTTCAAGCGTCATCACTTGCGGCACGCTCGCGGGCGCCGTAATTCCTGAGCTAGTCAAGGTCTTCACCTCAATGGACTCGAGGCACGTGCGCGAGATTGTGGCCTCTATTCGCGAGAAGGCGGTGCTTCGCTGAATATTTTGTCCGGTTTTGTGGCTGGAAACATGAGTGCCTATTGGATCGGTATCGCGATTCTGGCGCTGATGACGGCCGCATACGGCGTCAGTACCGCAGGGCTTGGAAATCTAATGGTCGCGCCTTCGGTGTTCGCGTTCGGACTGGTGGCATTCGGCTTTCTGGGCATGGGACCGGTGACGATTGCTGTCAACTCCTATGGCCCGGTGACGGACAACGCTCAATCTGTGTACGAGCTTTCTACCATCGAACAGATACCCGGAATCGAACAGGAGCTGAAGAGCAGTTACGGCTTCGACGTCGAGTTCGAGCGCGCCAAAGACAATTTGGAGGAGAACGACGGAGCAGGCAATACCTTCAAGGCCACGGCGAAACCGGTGCTGATTGGAACCGCAGTAGTCGGTGCGACCACGATGATTTTCTCCATCGTGGTGGCACTCACAAACGGGTTGCGTCCGGATCTACTCTCGAATCTGTCAATTCTTCACCCACCATTCCTGCTCGGGTTGATTACAGGCGGCTCCATCATTTATTGGTTCACCGGCGCATCCACACAGGCGGTCACGACAGGGGCGTACCGTGCAGTCGAGTTCATTAAGGCCAACATTCGCCTCGAGGGTGTTACGAAGGCATCCGTTGAGGACAGCAAGAAGGTCGTGGAGATCTGCACGCGCTACGCACAGCGCGGTATGTTCAATATCTTTCTTTGCGTGTTCTTTGCGACGCTGGCATTCGCCTTTGTCGAGCCCTATTTTTTCATCGGGTATCTAATCTCGATCGCGCTTTTCGGTCTCTATCAAGCCATCTTCATGGCTAACGCGGGCGGCGCCTGGGACAACGCCAAGAAGATCGTCGAGACCGAGTTGAAGCAGAAGGGCACTGACCTGCACACTGCGACAGTGGTCTTAGATACCATCGGCGATCCGTTCAAAGATACTTCTTCGGTCGCGCTGAATCCGATTATCAAGTTCACTACACTGTTTGGTCTGCTGGCGGTGGAATTAGCGGTGTCGCTGGCGCACGGGGAAAGCGGTTCGCGCCTCAGTTGGACATTCGCCGGATTTTTCCTGCTCGTTTCTATGTACTTCGTGTGGCGATCGTTCTATCGGATGCGCATCGGTGGGGACACGGTGAACGAGGCGATCGTCGAGCCCAATCACGTCAGCACATCCGTCTAGATGGCGTTTAGATGAAGAAATTCATCAACCGTCCTGAACACGTCGTTCAGGAGATGATTGAGGGTTTCCTTGTTTTGTATCCGGGACTTAGCCGCTCGCGGATCACTACGTTGTCATTCGTTCCGATGCGCGCGACGTCGCGGATAGGCAAGTTGCACTGATATCCGGCGGCGGCAGCGGACACGAACCGGCTCATGCCGGCTATGTCGGTCCGGGGATGCTGCGGCGACGGTCGCCGGCGAAGTCTTCACATCGCCGAGCATCGATTCATCCTCGCGGCCATCCGCGCGGTCGCGGGTAGCGCCGGCGTGCTACTGATCGTGAAGAACTACACCGGCGATCGATTGAATTTCGGCCTTGCGGCGGACATGGCGCGCACGGAGGGATTCGGATTGAAAAGATTTCGTGGCCGACGATGTAGCGCTGGCTGGATCCGAAGAGAGAAGCGGCCGGCGGGGACTCGCCGGAACCGTGCTGGTACATAAGATCGCCGGCGCCGCTGCCGCCGAGGGACTCGCTCTCGATCAGGTAGCGAGCATTGCCCAGGCGGCGGCGGACGAGATTGCGACGCTCGGGATTTCAGTTGTTGCCGGAACTGCGCCGCGGTAGGCCGCCCCAGTTTCTTGCTGGGCGAAGAAAAGATCGAACTCGGCCTCGGCATTCACGGCGAGCCAGGTGTCAAACGTATGCCGATGCTGTCATCCGACGAGCTTGTTAGTCATTTGCTGGACGGCATTTTTGCCGCCCGCACTTTGCAAGCCGGCGAACGCGTGGCTCTGTTGCTCAACAATCTTGGAGCGACCACGCCGATGGAGCTTGCGATCGTTGCTCGACGCGTCCTGGCGGGAATGGAATCGCGCGGGCTCGCTGTTGAGCGCTTCTACTCCGGAACGCTCCTCACATCTCTGGACACGGCAGGCATCTCGGTTTCAGTACTGCGCGTCGATGACGAGCGATTGCAATACCTGGATGCGGCTACGCTCGCGCCCGCGTGGCCGAACGTGTCTGCGCAGCCGTTAGGGCCAGTGAGCAGCAGAGTTGTCGCCACGTCGCGGGCCGCAAAGGCAGATTTCGCCTCCGTTATCAACACACCGTTTCAACGGGCTCTATCGGCTGCTTGCGATGCTGTGGCAGACGCACAATCACTACTCACTGAGCTTGATCTGGCCACAGGCGACGGCGACCTTGGCACCAATCTGAGCCGCGCCGCCGATGCTCTACGAAGTTTGGCTCCGCAACTTCCGGCGGACGTGCCGGAAGCCCTCAAGAGCATCGGTCTCACATTGCAGCGCGTGCTGGGCGGTTCGTCCGGTCCCCTCTTTTTAGCGCGTTGTTTCAGCGTGCAGCGGCGGCGTTGAAGCGAACGGGAACGGAGGCGCATGAGGCGTGGGGTAGCGCCTGCCTGGAAGGATGTGCTGCTGTTTCCGAACTCGGCGGCGCGCAGGTTGGCGACCGCACCATGCTCGATGCTCTAGTGCCGTTCTCGTTCACGTTGCACGACCAACTGGCGCGCGGCAATCCGATTGTTGAAGCATTGACCACTGCCGTACAGGCGGCGCGGCGTGGAGCCGATTCGACCATTGAGATGCTGCCCAAGCGAGGGCGGTCCGCTTATTTGGGCGATCGCGTTCTCGGACATGCCGACCCCGGAGCGGTCGCGGTTACCGTTTGGCTGGCAGCGGTCACGCGTGCACTGTCGGATGCGTGAGATCGAAGTTCGAATACGCTTCGTCGAGTACTTGGACAACATGCGCCACCCGCTGCCCGGTTCCGAACAAGCGCGCTCCCGCGCGTAGCTGAAGCATGCAGCCCGGATTCGCAGTCGCGATCAGATTCGCGCTTGTCGTTCCGGCGTACTCCATTTTGTGCTGCAGGATCTGCATCGCCATCTCATTCTCGACCACGTTGTAGATTCCAGCGCTTCCGCAGCATAAGTCGGCCATGGGCATTTCGCGAAAGGTCAGGCCCGGAATGGATTTGAGAAGCTTGCGCGGCGCTTCCCGGATCTTCTGCCCATGCGCGAGGTGACAGGAATCCTGATACGTGACCACGGCATCAACTTTGCCCATATCTGGATTGAGATCGATGGCTGCCAAAAACTCTGTAACGTCCTTCATCAGCGCCCTAAACTGCACGGCTTTGTCGCGGTACCCGGAATCATTCTGAAGTAGGTGATCATATTCCTTCAACGTCGAGCCGCAGCCGGCCGCGTTCGTGATGACAGCGTCAAAGCTTTCGGCCAATATGGCATCGATGTTGCGGCGGGCGAGTGCGCGTGCTTCATCTGGCAGCCCGGAATGCAGATGCAGTGCCCCGCAGCAATTCTGTGCTCCCGGAATCACGACCTCACAACTGTTGCGCTGCAGGACACGAACTGTGGCTTCGTTCAGGCGTGCAAACGCCACATTAGCGATGCAACCTGCAAGGAAAGCGACGCGATAACGGCGCTCGCCGACAGCAGGAAAGGTCTTTCCGATCTTGGCGTAGAAGAACGGAACCTCGGCGTTGGGCGAGAGCGCCTCGATGCGCTCGAGTTTACGCGATAGCTTCAGAATGCCGCTGCTGCGCAAAAGCCGCTGCAGGCCCGAGATGTGATACGCGTACAGCGCTGCGCCGCCGATCTGCAGCGCAGCGGGCGAGGAAAGGATATGGCGGAACGCAATCGCTCTCATCAGGCGGTTCCATCGCGACCGTGGCCGCCGTGGCTCCATCGCCGCACGGGCGGCTTCAATCAGCCGCCCATAGGGAACACCCGAAGGACAGGCCGTCTCGCAGCCGCGGCAAGCCAGACACAAATCAAGGTGCTGGATGTACTCCGGCGTGACTGGAGCCCCATTGGCGACGGCATTCATCTGATAAATGCGGCCCCGCGGCGAGTCCATTTCGACGCCCAGCTCTCGATAAGTGGGGCACGCGTTGAGGCATAGACCGCAGTGTACGCACTTGTCGAGATCCGATTGCACCGGGCCCTCCGGGTCGTGCCCGAAGATCGCAAAAGTATCAGATGCGGCCATACAGACGCAGCGAATTCAACAAATTTTGCGGATCAAACATACGTTTGATTTCTTTCATCATGACAAACGCATTCTGCGCGCCGGAAGAAGGAGGAATGGACCATAGCTCCTTGGAGGCGCGAATATCGTCGGGTGCGAATTCAATGACAGCGCTCCAGCGGCGTTCGGCTGCAAGCTTCCAAAGTTGCTGGGCGCCCTGCCACGAGGATGCATAAATGTAGGACACTCCAGAGCCGGCTCGCGCAATGGCGGGTCCGGTTACGGAGCGCAAAACGGGAAGCATTTCGCCGAGCGTAGTCGAGACGCGCAGGACGATTCCGGACGGCTGGCGGCGCAGGAAGTCGGCCGTAAACTCGCGAATCAGGGTCCAGAGATCTCCCTCGCCCTTCCCGCTGAGGGGTTCGCTGCCCGAGAGCTCGCGTTCATATCGGTCGAGAACCGCACGGCTGCCGCCACCGCGCACAACGAGAATGTAGCCACGCCGGCCCAGGCGCGCAGAAGCTGCCGGAGAAAGCAGATCCAACGCCATCGGCTGTAACGCACCGGCGAGCACAGCGTCGCGTTTGGCGAACAACGTGTCCGGATCGGAAAATGAGAACAAAAAGCTGCGTGTGCCCTCCGGTAGCGAGTGCACGCGAAAATTGAGGCTGGTAATGGCTGCGAGAGTTCCAAAACTGCCGATCGCGATCTTTGCCATGTCTAGCCCCGCCACATTCTTTACCACCATGCCGCCGCTCTGGATCAGCTTGCCGTCAACCGTAGCCAATCTCATGCCGATGATCAGATCGCGCGCGGTTCCGAAGCCACGGCTAAGCGGCCCGCTCTGGTTTGCCGCAACCGTGCCGCCGATAGTAGCATCGCGCGAGAACGGAGGGTCGAGGGCAATCATTTGACCATGCTTACCGAGCAGGTTCTGCAGATCGGCAAAAGGGTGGCCTGCCTCGACGCTGATGGTGAGGTCGTTCGGTTCGTACTGCAAGACCCGGTGGAGCGCTGCGGTTGAAATACAGACGTCCGCTGTTTGCATCGGTCCCGCCATGCCTCGTTTGCTGTTGCGGCCGATCAGGGTGATGCTGCGCCGCGCCGAGGCAGCGTCCACAAGCGCGCAGGCGAGGTCCTCTGGCGAGTCCGGCATCACGGACGGCATGTTCTCTATTGTCCACGCCGCCTGTGTGCACATTTTCCTGAGTTCTTCATCGCGGATGGTAAGATCGCCAAAGCTTCGACTGTTGAGCGACGCCAGTAAACTTCACGGTGGCGTCACAAGAAGCAATCGTCTTACCGGACGACACACAACATGGATTTTGAATACACAACGGAACAAGAGCAACTCCGCAAATCCGTGCGCGATTTTGCCGAGGCGGAGATCGCGCCGCACGTTCTCGAGTGGGACGAGAACCAGATCTTCCCGACCGAGGTAATCAAGAAAGCCGGCGAACTCGGAATGATGGGCGCTATTTTTCCCGAGGAGCTGGGCGGCGCCGGTTTCGGCTACATCGAATACGCGATTATTATCGAGGAATTGGCGCGCGTCGATCCGAGTGTGGCGCTCATTATCGCCGCCCACAATTCGCTCTGCACAAATCACATTTACCTGGCTGGCAATGACGAACAACGGAAGAAGTACATTCCGAAACTCGCTACGGGCGAGTGGATCGGCTGCTGGTCACTCACGGAACCGGAAGCCGGCTCCGATGCCGCAGGAACGCGTACCACTGCCACGCTGAGAGACGGCGAATGGGTCCTGAACGGTGGAAAAACATTCACGACCAACGCCCAATATGCGGACGTATGCGTTGCCATGGCCGTGACAGACCGCGCCGCATCGCAGCATGGCATCTCGGCATTCATTCTCGAAAAAGGAGCGCAGGGCTTTCGCGTAGGCAAAAAGGAAAACAAATTGGGAATGCGTGCCAGCGCAACCGGTGAAGTCCTCTTCGCCGATTGCCGGTTGCCGCAGTGCCAGTTGCTCGGCAAGCCGGGCGAAGGATTCGTAGACAGTCTGCGCACTTTGGACGGCGGGCGGATTTCGATTGCGGCACTGTCCGTCGGCCTGGCGCAAGGCGCGTATGAGGCCGCGTTGCGGTATTCGAAGCACCGCAAGCAGTTCGGGCGCTTCATTTCCGAGTTTCAAGCCATCCAGCACAAGCTCGCCGACATGGCCACCGATATCGAGGCGGCTCGCTGGCTGACCTACTGCGCCGGCGCCCGCAAAGATGCCGATAAACGTGTCTCGAGAGAGTCAGCGATGGCCAAGCTGTTTGCTTCTGAGATGGCGGTCAAAGTAGCCGATCAGGCACTTCAGATACACGGCGGATATGGCTTCATCAAGGACTACCCGGTTGAGAAGTTCTATCGAGATGTGAAACTCTGCACCATCGGCGAAGGCACCAGCGAGATTCAGCGCATGGTGATCGCGCGGCAGCTACTGAAAGAGTAAGAGCAAAGGGCACGGATTCCATGCCGCCAACGGGAGAGAAACTCGCAAATTCTTCGGGCGGCATGGTCCGGCCGTGCCTGTTTTGCGCGCGTTGTTCAAGAGGCTTCAAGGAGACACTAATAGTTTTGAAGAATAAGGCGACCATCGGTATTATCGGCGGGAGCGGTCTGTACTCGATGCCCGGATTCGAAGCAGAGGAGGAGATTACGCTCGCGACCCCGTTCGGCGCTCCTTCCGATGCCTACATTATGGGCAACCTCGAAGGAAAGACCGTCGCTTTCCTGGCTCGTCACGGGCGCGGACACCGCATGATTCCGTCGGAGCTCAATTTCCGCGCGAATATCTACGGAATGAAGCTGCTCGGCGTCGAGCGCATTGTTTCTTTGAGTGCAGTTGGTTCGCTTAAAGAAGAGCACGCACCGCTCGACTTTGTAGTTCCCGACCAGTTCTTTGACCGCACTCGCGGCCGTATCTCGACGTTCTTCGGCAACGGCATCGTGGCGCACATCAGTTTTTCCGATCCCGTCTGTCCGCAGCTCTCTAAGTTGGTGCACGAAGCAGCGCAGGAACTGGCAATCAACAGCAAACTGGGCGGGACGTATTTGTGTATGGAGGGCCCTGCGTTCTCGACCCGCGCTGAATCGAATGTGTATCGAAGCTGGGGCATGGACGTCATCGGCATGACGAACTTACAGGAAGCAAAGCTGGCTCGCGAAGCCGAGATTTGCTACGTTACCGTCGCGATGGTTACCGACTACGATTGCTGGCACTCGGAACACGACGCGGTCACGGTTGATCAGATCATCGAAACTTTGAATAAGAACGCGGACAACGCCTGCAAGCTGGTGCGGCGCGTAGTAGCCGAGATGCCCGAAGAGCGTCCTTGCAAATGCGGATCGGCCTTGAAGCACGCCATCATGACCAGCCCGTCGGTGATGCCGGAGATCATGAAAGAAGAGCTGAGGCTGCTGATTGGCAACTATATCGGCGACTGAGCTGGCAGAAGAGATTCTGCAGGCGTGTCTCGAGGACGGCACGTGGCCCGGGCGCGCACTCGATGCTTTGATCGAGCGCGCTCTGGACGAAGAAGACCCTTTTGTAGCGGGTGCTGCGAGTCGTGCGCTATTCAGCGTAGTGATTGAGCGCCTCGGGGATTTGTTTGAACCGTCGTTGTGCGAAGTGTACGCGCGGTTATTTACGCACGTAATTGCGAGAGTGTTGCCGGAAAATGACGCCTCGGATCTGCTGTTGCGATATCGCAGAATACGCCAGGTGCGCCGCTTTCCGGGGGGACACATTCATCGTGTTTACGTTCTCTCGAGAGTGACGCTGGGGGCGGATGTTGCTGTTACCAGCGTCGCCTTAGATGCGGCAAAGCAGCGATTTCCAAGCGCCGAAATCTGTTTCGTCGGGCCGCAGAAAAATGCCCAGCTGTTCGCGGCTGATAAGCGCATCACAGTAACGCCCGTGGTGTACGGTAGGTCCAGCCTCTTGCGAGATCGCCTGATGGCCGCGGTAGAACTGCAGACCCTGGTGGACGAACCGGGAACCGTGGTGATCGACCCTGATTCGCGCCTGACGCAGCTCGGGCTTATTCCTGTCTGCGACGATTCGCGCTACTACTTCTTCGAAAGCCGTGCATTCGGTGGGGAGCTTCAATCGACTCTCCCGCAGCTTGCTTCAGAATGGCTGAGCGAGACACTCGATCAGCCGCAGGCGCGCCCGTTTCTAGCGCCGGATCCGCAACCCCGCGTGGCCGAGGTGACCGTCAGCCTCGGGGTTGGCGAGAACCAGAACAAGCGGCTTGACGATGAGTTCGAGTACGGATTGTTGAAGGCGCTGCTGCGTCGTGAATGCCGGGTGTTGTTGGACCGGGGCGCTGGAGGAGAGGAAACGGACCGGGTGAACGCACTAGTAGAGCGGCTGGGAGAGCCGACTCTCTTGCATCTGCACGACGGCAGCTATGCGTCGTTCGCAAGTCATATTCTGCAAAGCGATCTGTATGTCGGCTACGATTCGGCCGGACAGCATGTAGCAGCGGCCGGAGGCGTTCCGCTAGTCTCCGTGTTCGCGGGTTTCGTTTGTGAACGGATGTTTTCGCGCTGGAGGCCCATGGGGCCGAAGGCTCACGTCGTCCGTGTGGACGAGCACAATCGCGCTAGCGCCCTTGATCGCGCACTGCAGGCTATTGCGGCGGCGGAGGCGGCGGGGTAGGCAGTTTCCACGGATCAGAAGCTGTAGACGGGGCCTGCGAGCGCTGCTTCTGTGTTGATGTTTGTACGGCCGATGTATTTGGGCTTGCCGATGCAGGCTGTTCCTGCGTCGCGCTTTCCGGTAGCGGCGGTGGAGGGTCAGTGATCGCTCCATAAATGATGTTGGTGTCCGTGCCGAACTTGCGGTACAGTCGAAACTCTATATCGTTTCTTGTTCTCACCTGGCCGGATTTCATTCGCACCACGGCAGCCAGAGGGCAGATGAATGTTTGCCCGCTGATCTCCACATCGTCGTAATCCAGTCTTTCGGTCGTGCTCTGGACAGGGAAACTACTCGGAATGTCGACTGCTTCAAAGGTTAGACGGGAAATGGCGCCCGTGTACTGGTCCGCGTAGATGAGACCACGATACGCCGTAACGATTTGTTGATCGTTGTCGTACGTGATACGCCAATCGGAGTGGCCGCTGTCGATGAAGTAGCGGAACACAGCCATGCGTTTGCCGCGCAGCGTTCCCCACTTCTCCCAATCAAACTGCGCCTGGCTTTTCGTGTCGAAGATACTGCGCATCAGGCTGCCGAACTCGCCCGTGGAAATACTGCCCCCCACCTTCGCCGTCGCTTGTGTCATGCCGATGTTTACCAAGTGCCCGTTTACCGAGATCACCTTATAGTGCTCTTCTCCTTCGTTGTAGCTCACTTGCGCGTTGATGGTATCGAGAATGCGGTAGGTGTCGTTCGACCGCGGATCGACATAGCGGCGCGTGACCTGCAGACACATGAAGTTCGGCAGATTCTGAGTGTAGGTCATTGCGTACTGCGTGATCTGGTCCAGAATCTCGCGTTGCCGCACCGAATCCGGCGGCGGAATAGTTTGACGTACCCCGACGGCAACCGAAGGGTTCGCGCTCGGAGCCGAGTTATCGGGAGCCGTCGCCGGTGAATAGGTCGAATCGTGAGATGGAGGCTTCAGGGCCGCTGTTTGCGTTTGCAGATCCTTCAAGGCTTCTACCGTCTTCGGACCCGCGCCTTGCGCTTCCAGATCTTCGATAGTCTTATCAGTCAGTTTTTCGGTGAGATGAACCCTTTTCAAATACCCGGCCAACTGCTTGTCGGTGCTCTGCTTAAGCGCGAGCTCCGAGCGCACGAACTGCGCCAGTTGATCTACATTCATTTCCATCTGCGCCTGCAGTGCCAGGGCACAACAGAACACAAGCAGCGTAAGACGGAATCTCATATTCACTGACTATGATGACGTACGATCCAGGAACACGGTTCACAGCTTCTGCTGACGTTCCAACTCGAGCAGAATGTTGCCAATCGGAAACCCAAGCTGGATCCTGAATTGAACAGGCGTGCGCTCGGGGTCATCGGTTACCCAAAGAAACAGACGTCCTTTTCGCTTGTACAAAACATTATCGAACAGAAATGCCTCATACCGGATGGTCTGGTAAGTCCTTCCGTCGATGGCGACTGATTCTTTCGCTTGCGCTTCGACTCGTGCAAACACCATCTTCTTTCCATCTGTAATTGGCACCGACATCGATTTCCCGGGCTGCAGATCCAGTTCACCTAGCGCTGCGAGTGCCCCGGCAACCTCGTGCGTACACGGCGCGATCTCGATTTGTCGTTTGTTGCCGGTGTTCTTAGTGAAATCGTGTTCATCGTAGTCGACCTTGTGCCGCGAGTCGTCGAACGTGAGTTTCGTAACCGTGTGTTTTTTGCCCTCCTGAGCATCGAGAAAGGCGCTTGCGGCGCAGAACTTGTCATCGCTCAGGACCTTGTATCTATCTGACACGCGGTAGAGTCGATTTACAAGTCCCGCGCTTTCAAGCTCGATATCGGTTTGCCAGCCCCCGCTCGCCTTCGTAAATTGCAGGTTCGCAGTACCGGCGTTGACCAGGCGCCACTCGATACGGTAAGTCAGCTTCTGCGGACATGGAAACTTGACGCCTTTCGCAGGCTGCTGTGCGGGTGCGAACGGATTCGCAAAGCACAACAGCAGTAGTGTTTGCGAACCGGCAAAACGGAACATTCGAGGGAAATTCATCAATCAATCTGAGTTTCGCAGACGTGGCAAGAAGGGTCAACGAAGCCACGGCGAAGCGTGATAGCGGACAATTGTAAGTTACCCGCTTACGGCAATCTACTAGATGTCTGAAACTATCACTTCTTCACCGGCTCGTCATGATCTACCCGCCGATCGCGTGGCACCACCGAATCGCCGACGTATTCTTGTTATCGATGACGAAGCCGACATTAGAGAAAGCCTGGAACTGTTGCTTTCGGGAGAAGACTACAACGTCGATCTCGCGGAGAACGCGGCGACGGGTCTTCAGAAATTCGAATCCGGCAGCTACGATCTGGTGCTGCTCGATCTGATGATGCCCGATCGCTCCGGCATGGATGTGCTGTTCGATATCCGCGAACGCGACAAAGAAACGCCCGTCTTCATGCTTACCGCCTATGGGTCGGTAGAGGTGGCGGTGGGCGCGCTGAAATCCGGAGCAAACGATTACTTCGCCAAGCCCTGGGACAACGAGAAGCTGCTGATTGAGATCGATCGCATGATCTCGAAAGGCCGTCTCGAGCGCGAGAACACACAGCTGAAACGTGCACTGAAGCAGCGCTACGCGTTTCCAAACATCGTGGGCAAGAGCGAGCGGATGACTCGCCTGCTGGACCAAGTGGCGCAGGTCGCCTCCAGTCGTGCAACCATTCTGATCACGGGCGAGACGGGCACGGGTAAGGAGCTCATCGCGAAGGCGATTCACGCGCATTCGGCGCGCGCAGATCAGACGTTCGTGCCGGTGAACAGCGGCTCTCTATCCTCCGAACTGCTGGAGTCGACGCTTTTCGGGCACGTAAAAGGTTCCTTCACCAGCGCGGTTGCAAATCGTAAGGGCCTGTTCGAAGTTGCAAATCGTGGGACTATTTTCTTCGACGAAATAGGAACCATCAGCCCGGAGATTCAAGTAAAACTGTTGCGCGTACTGCAAGACCGCGAGTTCATGCCGCTCGGTTCTAACGAAAGTATTCGTGTGGATGTGCGGCTCATCGCGGCCACTAACGCCGACTTACGAAGGTCTGTTGAAGAAGGCAAATTTCGCGAAGATTTGTATTACCGCCTCAACGTTATCAATCTTGTCCTGCCGCCGCTTCGCGATCGCAAAGACGATATTCCGCTGCTGATTGACCATTTCTTTACCCGTTACTGCCGCGAGAACGAGAAATTCCTCAACGCTGATGGACGCTCAGTGCTGAAGTTCGAACCCGACGCAATGCAGATTCTAATCGAACACAATTGGCCGGGTAACGTTCGTGAGCTGGAAAATGCGGTGGAGCGCTCAGTAGTCCTGACGACCACATCCTCTGTGCCGGCGCATGTGCTGCCAGACCACCTGCAGCAGGCGAGCGGCATGAAAATCTCGCGCGATCAGAATGGAATGCTGTCTCCAGGCGCGTCCCTGTTTGAAATCGTGGCGGATTTTGAACGCCGGAAGATCGTCGAGGCGCTCGAAGGGGCGAATAACAGCCAGACGGAAGCCGCCGAAGCTCTCCGGATTCCGCTATCCACTCTGAATCAAAAGATTAAACGCCTGAACATCGACCCGAAGCGCCGGCCGTCGAGCTGACATTTAGAATTGATCGGGAGATCCTACGTGAAGCTTCGACGATCGCTGGCTTTGCTGGCTACTGTATTTCCACTGATGGCTTGGTCGCAAGCGCCACCCGCGCCGGCGCCCGCGGCCAGTCCGAATAGTGCCGATGTTCAGACGGAATTGAGCCGGGATCGGAAGATCCTGCAGGATTGGGCCAATCTGGGACGGTACCGTGATGCGAACGCCACGCTGGCAGCACCCGCGGCGCAAGAAGATCGCGTGGTCTTTATGGGCGATTCGATCACCGACGCATGGGGCCGCACTTTGGGAAAGTTCTTCCCGGGCAAACCTTTTGTGAACCGTGGGATCAGTGGTCAAACTACGCCGCAGATGCTGGTCCGGTTCCGGCCGGATGTCATTTCGCTTGCGCCCAAGGTGGTCGTGATTCTGGCCGGTACCAACGACATCGCTGGAAACACCGGGCCCGAAACTATTGAGGAGATTGAGGGCAACCTCATTTCGATGGTGGAATTGGCGCAAGCCAATCATATCCGGCCTGTACTTTCCTCGGTCCTGCCGGTGTGCGATTCCATTAAGCCGCAAACCGAACGGCGTCCACCCGCCCAAATCGTTCAATTAAATACCTGGGGAAAAGACTACGCCAGCCGAAATGGATTGATCTATTTAGATTATTTTTCCGAAATGAAGGACGAAAAGGGACTGCTTAAGAAGGATCTGACATATGATTGCCTGCACCCGAACGACGCCGGATATGCCGTGATGGAGCCCCTGGCCATTGCGGCCGTAAATGCGGCACTCCAGCAGAAGACCGATCTCGGGGATCGGGTGCGAGAACCGGTCCAGAAATAGCCGGTCCTGCCAACGCCAGTAACAATACGTTGGCCACGTACACCCCTAGACCCGATTTTGACGATAACTTGGTAGAAGCCGGGGTTGCTTGAAGGACGTCAAATCGCTTACCAGTGGCGGAGCCTTGTCGACCCTCGGGTGGGGACACGAGTATTTTTTTCGAATGCAGAGAGTAGTTACCCAGAGTCTCTTTACAACGCAAGCGGCCGATTCGCGCTCGTTGCGCAGTTACGTCACGAGTGGAGTTGTACACGCAATTCTGATCGCGGCAGCATTTTTCATCACGTTTCCGGCAATGCAACAAATGAAGCGTCCGCAGGAGCACGTCACGTTGCTGGCGCCTCCGCTTCCGGTCTATAAACCCAAGATTCAAGCTCCCGCCATTCGGCGCCCGATGATTTTAGCGCAGCAGATAGCGAATCCAGCGAGGCCCAAACCGGTGATTCCGCCGCCCATGGTAAAGCCTCCGGAAATCAAAACGCAGATTCTTGCCAAGGCACCCGAGCTTAAGCCGACACCAGTTGTTCCGGACGTGAAGATGGAAATGCCGCCTGCGCCTAAGCCGCAGGTCCACACAGGTGTGTTTGCAAGCGACCAATCGGCGAAGGCTCAACGCGTTCCCAATGAAGTGAAGACCGGCGGATTCGGCGACCCGAACGGAGTGCATCCCAGCGACTCGCAATCAGGCAAGCTGCTGATGGCCAAAGTCGGTGCCTTCGACCTGCCGAACGGCGATGGACGCAGCGGCGGCGGCGGGCAGGCCCAGAGTGGCGGAGTTCGGAGCGCCGGATTCGGCTCCGCTGGCGACCCGAACGGAGTGCCCGGAGGCACCGGACGCGCGGCGGTCCGAACGGGTGGTTTCGGTGATGGAACCGTGGCTTCGGGAGCATCCGGGGCGACCCAAGCGGCGGCGGCCCAGCCCACGACTACTCCGGTGGAGATCCTATTCAAGCCCAAGCCGGCGTATACCGACGAGGCGCGCAATCTTCGGCTCGAGGGACGAGTTTCCCTGGACGTGGTTTTCATGGCGAACGGATCCATCAAGATCGTGCGCATTCTGCGCGGGCTCGGTCACGGGCTTGACGAGGCGGCACAGCAGGCAGCGATGCAAGTACGCTTCCGGCCGGCAACCCGGGGAGGCGTTCCCATCGATGCAAACGCGACGATTTACATCATCTTTGAGCTCAGTTGAGATGGTGTCCGCAGCAGCAACAGCTTTATGAAAATTCTAAGTGCAATCTTGCCGCTTCCCATGCTCGTCGGGAATGTCCTGTTGGCCTCTACCGCCTCCGCGCAAACGCCGGCAGCACAGACGACGGCGCCTCCGAAAAATACCAATAGCACCGATCAGGCGTTTGATCAGACGCAGCCTACCGCGCCTGCGAAGAGCTTTGCCGAGATGATCGACCGCGCGATTGTCCGGGAGCACATTCTCATCCAAAAACTTCGGGATAAAGCCCCGGTTGTCGAGACCTACATTCAAGAGGTCAAGACAGATTCCGATCTGGGAGTTGTTCCCGCGCACGACCGCTACTTCCTGGGCAAGCTCGATTTGCGGAAGGGCATCGGTGACGCATCATTCATTCCCGTGCCGACCGGGTTTAAAAAGATCCCGCAAATGTTCAAGAGTCCGCTTGTGCATCAATATTTCCCGCGCGGCTTTGCCTACATGATGTTTGTGGACGAGTCGGACTTCGACCGCGAGCATTACGAATTTCAGTATGTGCGGCGTGAGTTTTTGGGCGACGTCCGCTGTATCGCGGTGGACATCAGACCGACAAAAACAGCAGGACGTGACCATTTTGAGGGACGTATCTGGATTGAGGACGAAGGGTACAACGTTGTTCGTTTTAACGGCGTCTACGTTCCCGTCCGCGATCACAGTCATTCCCATTTCGACTCCTGGCGGGTGAATGCCGGCCCAGGATTATGGCTGCCGGCCTACATCTACACGCAGGAAGCCGAGCATGGCTATGCGCCGTTGAAGACACCGCCGTTCCGCGCTCAGACACGGCTCTGGGACTACGAAACGCAAGCCGAGAAGTCGGAAGAAGCGTTCACGAATCTGACCGTAGACATCCCGCAAGGTGTAAAGGACGAAAGCGAGCAGGCGAGCGACGGACAACTCGCCGGTGGAAGAGACAAGGCTGTGGCAGAAACAAGCTGAAAACAATATCATCGATCGCCTGGAGCGTGCTGGTTGATTGCACCGAAAAGCGAGGTAGATCAGGTTCTGGACACGGTGGTGAACAATCTGATTGTCACCAACAACATCAATATGGATGCCCCGGTCGGGGTCCGCGTGCTGCTAACCACTCCGCTGGAGTCGGTTCCGATCGGCCACACGATCGTGCTGAGCCGCGGGTTGATAGACGTTCTGCCCGACGAAGCCTGCCTTGCCGCTATCCTGGCGCACGAGCTCGCACACATCGCGCTGAACCATACCGTCAACACGTCGTACGCGTTTACCGACAGGTTGATGTTTGAAGATCCTGAGGCTTTGAAGCGGCTCTCAGTATCGCGCACGACCGAAGAAGAGGATCAGGCGGACACGAAAGCGATCGAAATACTTAAGAATTCGCCTTATAAGGACCAGCTTCCGCGCGTGGGTCTTTTCCTGCGCATGCTGTCACGCCGCAGCGATGAAGTTCCGCACCTGATCAAGCCACTGCTGGGCAACCGGATGGCGAGCACAGGAAAGGATCTGCGGCTTTCGGGTTTGATGGAAATGTCACCAGAACTGCAGGAGCGGGATCCCAAGCAGGTGGCAGCGTTACCGCTTGGCTCGCGCGTGAAGATGAATCCGTGGGACGATGCACTGCACCTGATGAAGACCCATAATGTACCGTTGATGTCGGCAAAGGAGAAGTTGCCGTTCGAGATCACGCCCTTTATGCTGCATCTCACGCGTGAGCCCAATGCGGCGCCCGCTGCAATTGATCCGAACCGGCCACCGGCGCCGTCCGTGAATAGCGTGATGCCTCCG
This sequence comes from uncultured Acidobacteriaceae bacterium, assembly GCA_963842195.1. Taxonomy (GTDB): domain Bacteria; phylum Acidobacteriota; class Terriglobia; order Bryobacterales; family Bryobacteraceae; genus Bog-105. The sequence continues at coordinate 255,724 of CAWJFN010000004.1, read as the reverse complement.
CCGGTCAGCACGAGCGAGAACACGGGCCCGGGTACAGACAATCCTGAGAAATAACGTCAGCGGCGCTGCGTGATGGCGCGCCTCGCGGCCGCCAACGGCGCGTTGTCATTGAAGCTCACCGAATCGCGCTGGGGTAAGACGCCGAGCTTACTCCACAATGCATCGAGATCGACCGGCGCTGGGGCATCCTTGCTGCGCATGTAGAGATCAGTTAACACCGTGGTGGAGGTAGCGGCGTCGCCGATGCGCAGGGCCTGCGTCAGCGGCCAGTCGTGCTGGATCGTGCCCCCCGCCTTGCGAATGGCGCGCAGTGCGTCCTGCAGTCCGCATGAGTTGGAGGTTTGCTGCCGGATGGCTACATCCGCCTGAAGACAGAAAAGCGCGCCGCCCCAGTATGTTCGTCCCCACGTGTGCGTGTTGTCAAGTCCGCGATCGTCCGGGCCGGGTTCTCCTTTCGGCATGTCGCGAACCATATCCGCCCAAATACTTTCCGGCTTCAGCTCACCCGTCTGAACTCGAGCCACAGGTTCGACGTAGGTGGCGATGCCCTCCTCGATCCAGTGATGCTCGTCGGCCACATCCGGGAACGCGAGGTGAACCATCTCGTGGGTCAGCATCCAGTCCTGGTCGAGCTGCTCCTGAGTTGTGTGGCGTCCGACGGAGATGCGGGTAAACGGAGGAGTGCTGCCCCAGGTGGTGCCGCTGAAAACACCTGTGCGCCGCTCGGAGCAGTTTACACGCAGACGTGTAGTCGGGACCGGGAACACACCGTAATAAGCGGCAACTGATTTCGCGGCCTTTTCGATCCAGGCCAGCAGAGCGTCCCGTTTGAGATCGAATGGTTCGCCGCCGAACTCGACTTCAATATTTGCACCCCGAGCAGAAACTTGGGCCGTTGAAGAGGCAGGTTCGTGCTCCCAGCGCTGAGCAAGCACAGGCATACTTAAACACGCCCCGAGGAATTCGCGAACCGTTAAGCGCCCGTCCAGCCGCATGATTTTAGGGTAGCGAGCGGAGATCGGAGTTCGTCATTTGCGACACTAAGAATCGCGACAAAGTGCCGGCTGACGCGTAAGAATGCGTGATACACTCGGATGTGCGGACGCGAATTCTCGGCGTAATTCCCGCCCGTTTTGCCTCCTCAAGATTCCCCGGAAAAGCTCTCGCTACTCTCGCTGGAAAACCGATGGTCCAGCACGTGTATGAGCGTGCGCGGATGTCGCGCTATCTGGAAGATGTCGTGATCGCGACTGACGATGAGCGCATTGCGAGCGCGACGCGGTGCTTCGACGGCCGCGTCCGGATGACGCGAGCCGACCATCCCTCGGGTACCGATCGCCTCGCCGAAGTGGCCTCAGCCGAACCCGCGACACTCTACGTCAATATTCAGGGTGATGAACCGCTGATCGACCCCGAGGCAATCGATGCGGCGATTCTTTCCGTTCTCGGAGACGATGCGGTATCGATGGGAACGCTGAAGAAGCGCATCGTCGATCCGGGCGAGGTTGCGAATCCCAACGTCGTTAAGGTAGTCACGAATCTATTGAACGACGCGATTTACTTCTCTCGTTCGGCGATTCCGTTTGAGCGCGACGGGCGCTCCGGGTTGCCCCTCTATTCGAAGCACATTGGCTTATACGTCTACCGCCGCGAATTTCTGCTGAGATATCCAGACCTGACGGTTGGACCTTTGGAGAAGGCCGAGAGGCTGGAGCAACTTCGCGCGCTGGAGAACGGATATCGCATTCGCGTTGTCGATACGGATTACGAATCGCTTGGCGTGGATACGCCGCAGGATCTCGAAAAAGTAAACCAGTTGTTCTGTACTGCTGCTGCATCGCTCGAAATCGGTTAAGGATTCAAAGTTCAGTTTAGGAGAAGATCACGGCCCTTGCAGGAGATGAATGCCTAAATACATTTTTGTGACCGGTGGCGTTGTTTCCTCCCTTGGTAAGGGAATTGCCGCGGCATCGATCGGCTGTCTGCTAGAGAGCCGCGGGCTGCGGGTAACGCTGCAGAAGTTCGACCCCTACCTCAACATCGATCCGGGCACGATGAGCCCGTTTCAACATGGTGAAGTATTCGTCACCGACGATGGCGCGGAGACGGATCTGGACCTTGGCCACTACGAGCGGTTCACGCACGCGCCGCTATCACAGAGCAACAACCTGACGTCCGGTCGCATTTACGAGAGCATCATCGCGCGCGAGCGCCGAGGCGACTATCTGGGCAAAACGGTGCAGGTGATTCCGCATGTAACCAATGAGATCAAGGCAGCGTGCCGGAAGGTTGCGGCCGACGTGGATGTCGCGATTGTCGAGATCGGCGGAACCGTGGGCGATATCGAGTCGCTGCCTTTCATTGAGGCGATTCGCCAGATGCGGCACGAAGAGGGCCGTGAAAACACGCTGTTCATTCATCTCACGCTGGTACCCTGGATCGCTGCAGCCCAGGAACTCAAGACGAAGCCGACGCAGCACAGCGTGAAGGAGTTGCGTGCAATCGGTATCCAGCCCGATATTCTCCTGTGCCGTTCGGAGCGCCAACTGCCCGACGAAGTCAAAGACAAGATCGCGCTCTTCTGCGACGTCAACCCCAAAGCCGTCATCACCGCGAAGGACGTGCAGTCGGTGTATGAGATTCCGCTCGTGTTCGCCGAGCAGGGTATTGACGACACGATCCTGAAGCTGCTTCACAGCGATGCCGGACCGCGTAACCTGTCGCGCTGGGCCGACATGGTGAACCGGATGAAGAATCCAACGCGCGAAGTGAGCATTGGACTCGTGGGCAAGTACGTCGAGTACGAAGATTCATATAAGAGCCTGAAAGAAGCCCTTCTGCATGCCGGCATTGCTCATCAAGCGCGGGTGAACATCGAGTGGATTGAATCGGAGCGTATGGAATGGCCGGACTGCCGCAATCATCTGCGCCGGTTCGACGGCATCCTGGTGCCGGGCGGCTTCGGCAAACGCGGTGTTCCAGGCATGCTGCATGCGATTCGTTGTGCACGTGAGGATAAGATTCCATACTTCGGCATCTGCCTCGGCATGCAAACGATGGTGATTGAATTCGCGCGTAATGTATGCGGGCTCGAAGATGCCGACACGACGGAAGTGAATCCCGCGACGCCGAATCGCGTGATCTACAAATTGCGTGAGTTGAAGGGCATTGATGAGCTTGGCGGCACCATGCGGCTGGGTGCATATCCGTGCATTTTGAAGGAGGGTAGCTTTGCCGCTCAAGCTTACGGGACAACGCAGATCAGCGAGCGTCACCGCCATCGATACGAGTTCAACCGCGAGTTCGAGCACATCCTGACTGAGCACGGGCTGAACTTGACCGGCCAGACTCCGGACGGGATCTATGTAGAGATCTGCGAACTGCCGGATCATCCCTGGTATCTCGGGTGCCAGTTTCATCCGGAGTTCAAATCGAAGCCGTTGGAGCCGCATCCGCTGTTCACGGCATTCATCGGCGCTGCATTAAAACACCAAGCCTCGCGATCGCAGCACCCGGCTTCGAGCGAAGCTCGGCGAGTGGAAAGACCGGAGTACTCGCACGCCGAATGAGGCGGTTCTACGGCGAGGCGAAGGCTCCAAACGCATGAACCATTCGGTTCTTGTCGGCGCGGGAGACTCCGCCGTCATCTTTGCCAACTCATCGCCGCTCGCCTTTATCTCCGGGCCTTGCGTAATCGAGAGCGAACACCATGTTCTTCGGATGGCGGAGGCGCTTCGCGAAACGTTAGGCAGCTTCGTCTTTAAGGCATCCTTCGACAAAGCAAACCGCAGCAGTCTGAGGTCCTATCGCGGACCGGGGATCGACGAGGGACTGCGCATTTTAGGAAAAGTGCGTGGCCTCGGTATCCCGGTCCTCACCGATATACACGAACCGGAACAAGCTGAACGAGCCGCCGAAGCTGTTGATATTCTCCAGATCCCGGCGTTTCTTTGCCGCCAGACTGACCTGCTGGTCGCGGCCGGAAAAACGGGTTGCGCGGTGAACATCAAGAAGGGGCAATTCGTTGCGCCAATGGACCTGGGTCACGCGGTCGAGAAGGTCGCGAGCACGGGTAACCAGAAGATCATTCTGACCGAGCGCGGCTCGTCGTTCGGCTACAACAACTTAGTAGTGGACATGCGCGGCCTGCGCATCATGGCCGATTTCGGCTATCCGATCGTCTTCGACGCGACGCACAGCGTGCAGCTTCCGGGCGCGGCCGGCCTCTCGTCGAGCGGGCAGCCCGAGTTTATTGAGCCGCTGGCGCGAGCGGCCACCGCTATCGGTATCGCGGGCGTTTTCGTGGAGGTTCACGATGCTCCCGAGCGGGCACTTTCTGACGGAGCCAATGCTCTGCGGCTGGATTTGCTGGCGGGTTTCAGCCAACGGCTGAAGGAGATCGATTCGCTGGTAAAACGACTTTGAAGCGACTGCCGGCCGTTTCGGCTTTTTTCTTTTGTGAGACAACGCCGGGGGCTCGGCGCACGTCGTATCATGGAGAGTTTCATGAGGTTCCGTATGTCTTGTACCCTTCCGGATCGCCGCAGAAATCAGCGTGGCTTCTCGCTGATGGAACTGCTGATCGTCATTGCGATCATTCTGATTATTCTTACGATTGCGCTGCCCCGATTCAACCAGGCGCAGATGAACGCCCGCGAAATGGGTGCTGTGCGCACCATTCAGACGATCAACTCGGTGGAAACACAATATATGTCGCAATTCGGCCACTACGCGACCTCTCTCAACCAGCTAGGACCGCCAACCGGTGCGGGCACGGCGGAAGGGCCGGAGGCGGCAGGACTCATTCCGGCGAGCTTAGCGTCCGGCGCCAGCGGTGGCTATAAATACACCGTCACCGAAACCCCCACCGGATACGCCATCAGTGCCATGCCGACGCAGTACAAGACCACTGGCCGCCGTTCGTTCTTCTGCGATCAGTCCGGTGTGGTGCACGAAAACTGGGGCGCCGATCCTGCGACTGCTCAGAGCCCCGAGCTTTCCAAATAGCCCCTGCTCGCAGATGACTCGCTGCGCTCGACCGTCTGCGCCGCGCCGCAAAAGTTCGCAGGCTTAAGATAGCCAGTGATGAGGATCCCGCTGCGGGCCGCCGCGTGTCTGATCGCTCTGGCCGTGTCTTGCATGGCTCACGCGCCAACCAGCGCCGCCGCGATTTCGGACCAGCTGAAGCAGTTGGCACTCGATCCGGATGAGACCTATCGCGTGCGCGACGTCCATCTCAGGCGAGGGGACGTCAGCATCTATCTGAATGACGGCGTGCTTTCTTTGGCTGTGCCGGTGGCCGGGCGCTCAGTCGCCGCTGTGTTCACCACGGAGAATGTCGAGGCGGGCGATGCTGAAATCCTGATTATGCCCGCGATTCCGGCAGAGCGCGCTTCGCTGGCTGCGTTCACCAACCGTCCCAACCTGGACGAGCATTTTACTTCGGCTGTTTTCTTCTTCTCCGACGAGACCGCAAAAGAAATTCGTGACCAGATCGCGCAGGGTCCAATTACGCGTGAAGAAGAGGCGGCAAAAAAACTCGCTGTCACTATGAACCCGATCCTGCAGAACATCGGTAGTACAGTTGCGGTGCAGACACTGGAGTCGCTACTAGACGATCACGAGTCTCAGAACGGATTTTTCTTCGCGAGCATGTTCAGCCGCCAGCTTGGCGCGTTCGACTTTCTATATCAGCCCGACACCGCCGAGCCAGTAACGGTGGGCAGCGTCTCGAAGAACAAAGACAACACGGCAAGCTTTAAGCTTTGGACCGGATACCGTCCCAGGCACGCGCCGCCCTTCGTCCGTCCGCCGCCCTCCATCAGCGAGTATAGGCTCGCTACTACAATTCAGCCGGATCTGACGATGTCCGTCAATGCCGATTTCAACTTCAGCCCGCAGCCTGACAGCGGGCGCGTTTTGAATTTAAGCATCTCGCGCCGTCTGCACATCGATTCGGCAAGCGTCGATGGCAAGCCGGTCGAAATTTATCAGAACTTCCGGCCCGACTTTAGCGGCGTGGATTCCGATAGTCAATTTTTACTTGTCTGCAGCGATCCGCTGACAAGCGGCAAACAACATCGCGTCCACGTGGAGTACAGCGGCTCAGTGATCCGCCAGGTCTCGGCCGCGTCGTATTTCGTCAGCGAGCGGAACCTTTGGTATCCACATCGGGAGCCGATGCTCACCACATTCGACCTGACCTTCCGTTGTCCGGAACAGTTCCAATTGGTTGCGACAGGCGAGCCAGTTGAGAACAGGATCGAGAACGGGATTCGCATGGTTCACCGCAAAACGAGCACGCCAGCCGAATTGGCAGGTTTCAATTTCGGCCAATATGTTTCGAACGAGGCGGACTCGGGACCGTACCGCGTGGAGTGCTACGCGGATGCGTCCACAGCGAGCGGCATGGCGGGGATCGCATCTGAAACGCAAGGCATTCTGGACGAGTACACAAAGACCTGGATTCAATTGCCGATACACACGTTGGCGGTGACTCCGATTCCCGGCTATTTTGGCCAGGGCTTTCCGGGACTGATCTATCTGTCGAATGTGGCGTATCTGCGCGAGGAGACCCGTCCGCCCGAGCTGCGCGGACCGCGGCTCACCACGTTCTTTTCACAAATCGTTTTGCCGCATGAGATCGCGCACCAGTGGTGGGGAAACCTCGTGAACGGCGGCGATTACCGGACGGAATGGCTGACGGAGGCTATGGCAAATTACTCCGCGGTGCAATTTGTTGAACGAAAATCCGGCAGCGCCGCTATCGTGCCCATCCTGGAACAGTTCCGAAATGATCTGGCCAGTTCCATCGACGGCAAGCGCGTCGAGACCTATGGCCCGGTGGATTTCGGCTTTCGCCTGCTGGAGAATTCCGATATTCGGATTTGGCACGCGATTGTGTACGAGAAAGGCACGTGGATTCTGCACATGCTGCGTAAGCGGCTTGGAGACGAGGCTTTCCGGAAGATGCAGCTGACACTGCTTCGCGACTACTCGGATAAACCCATTTCGAACGAAGACTTTCGACAAGTGTTGAGCTCGTTTGTTCCCCAGGGACAGCCCGATCGCGACCTCACCACGTTCTTCGATACCTGGGTGTACGGCACCGGGATCCCCAAACTGCGCCTGAGCCGTGCCGGGCAGGAGTTTCAGGTGCAGGTCAGCGGCGTTGACGATGCGTTCACCGCCGATCTTCCGGTTCGCTGTAAGCTGCGCGCCGGAGGCGAACGAACCGCCTGGCTGCGCATCGTTTTCGGCGCGAACTTAGTACCTGCTTCCCGCAGTTTCGCGTCCTGTGAACTGCCGACCAAGAGTGAGTATTTATATGATCCGGAGTAACTGTTGCTACTGCGCTGGCCAAACACCAGCCGCCAGCGCACGGCAGAATGTGGTTTATTGAATAAAGTGGCTTCTGCAGAACCAGCACGCGTCATCACAGAACCAGTTCCACTGGATCGGCGAGCGGCAGACAATCTGCGCTTCATTCGAGATACGATGGAGCGCGCAAGCTCCTTCACCGCGGTGCCAGGCTGGGGTGGCGTTGCCATCGGAGTAACGGCCTTGATTGCGGGAGCGGCAGCTTACGGCCGCCCGCTCGACATCCAGTTTTCCATTTGGCTGGCCGAGGCTGCGGTGGCGCTGGTAGTCGGAATTTGGGCGGTTACGGCGAAAACGAAAAGGCTTTCCCAGTCCGTTCAAACCAAAGCAGGGCGGCGGGCGCTACTCAGCTTTATGCCGCCGCTGCTCGCAGGCGGCGTTTTGACTGCGGTGCTTTATCAAATTCATGTTTTGGGCGTCATCCCCGGCCTATGGCTGCTGCTCTACGGAGCCGCCGTGGTAACCGGAGGCGCGTTCTCGATTCGTATCATCCCTGTGATGGGGCTCTGCTTTATGCTTCTCGGCGCAATTGCATTGCTTGCGTCACAGGTGTGGGGCGACGTTTTCCTCATGATGGGATTTGGCGTGATCCACATCGTTTTCGGAGCGGTGATCGCAAGGAGGCATGGTGGCTAGATCCTCAGCAATTCGGGCGGCTGAATCAGCTCCCAAAGCGCGCACCGCCAAGTCCGCGAAACCCAGCCCGGATTTCGGCATTGTCGAAAACGCTTTGCCAAATCTGGACCGGGTGATTCACGAACGTATGCGGCTCGGGATTGTTAGCGCTCTGGCCGTTAACGATTCCCTCACCTTCAATGAGCTCAAGAGATTGCTGCAGACAACCGACGGCAACCTGAGCGTGCATGCGCGGCGTCTGGAAGAAGCCGAGTACGTTGAATGCACCAAGAGCTTTGAAGGCCGAATGCCAAAGACCGAATACCGGCTGACCACAGGCGGACGCAAGGCGTTCGAGCGCTACCTGAATCACATGGAAGCGTTGATTCAGGTTATGCGAGAGCGGTGATCTGCTAGACGCGCTCAGTCGTGATCGCGGTCGTGGTCATGATCGTCGCGATCATGATGGCGCATGTGCTCGTGACGCCAGCGCCAATAGGCCCGGTGTTGCTCATCGGAGGCGCGATCCCACTCAACATAGGGCTGGCGTTCGCTGGTCCAGTACTCGCGCCAGTAGCGCTGTTCGCCGGAGTTCCAATCGTGATAATCGCGGTGCTCCTCATCGTAATAGCGATGAGTTCTGTCATCGCGATCGTGATCTTGTGCAGCTATCATTACCGGCGCGGCAAGGGCCACGCAAAAAGGAATAGTCAGCGCAAACTTTTGGAATTTGTTCATGCGTTCTCCTCCAATCCCGCAAGTTAGATAGCAGCAGCGGATCCTGGTGTTTCTGCTTGGGGAATAAACGAGTACTAAACGAGAGATGTCAGCATGAGCACAGATTCGCGGTTGAGTACCGGAACTAGTGAGGCTCTGTTATAGAGTCGAATTTATGCGACGCCGTGAACTGCTGGCGGGATTCGCCGCCAGCGCCTTGAGCAGCTCTAACATGTCCGCAGCACCTCCCGCTAATACGTTTCTGGAAATCCAGACCTGGAGGCTGCACAACAGCGCTGAAGATCAGGGCGCGCGTGTTGCCACATTCCTCGAGCATGGTCTCGGGCCGGCTTTGTCGCGCAACGGTGCACAGCTTGCGGGGGCATTTGCAAACGTTATCGCTCCGGACGGACCGTATTATGTGACCGTCACCCAGTTCGCCTCTCTCGGCGCGATGCAGGAGGTGCTGCAAAAGCTCGCGCGCGATGACGAATATGGAATCGCAGTGAGCCGGCTAAGCGCCGGGTCGGGTTTACCGTTCGTGCGCGTGGAGAGCAGCCTCTTGCGAAGTTTCGATGTGTTGCCGGAAGTGGCGATTCCGCCTGCACGCGAAGGCGGCGCAGCGCGGATTTTTGAGCTGCGGACGTACGAATCGCAATCGTTCGCGACGCTGAAGCGCAAGGTGGGAATGTTTAACAGCGGAGAGGCGAAGATCTTCGAGCGGCTCGGCATGCGCCCTGTCTTTTTCGGCGAGACGATTGTCGGGCCAAGGCAGCCGAACCTGATGTATATGCTGTCGTACGACGACCTGGCAGCGCGCGATCGCCTATGGGGTGAATTCATAAAAGACGCGGAGTGGAAGAAATTAAGCGCGCGGCCGGAGCTGAAGGATTCGGAGATTGTTGCGAATATCAGCAACGTAATTCTGCGCCCGTTGGGGTTTTCAGCGGTGCGGTGAGGAGAAGCAGATGCTGTGCTATTCTTTAGACAGGTTTCCAGCCAACCTCAAGTAGTACGGCGTCTCGGGTTCAGTTCTGAGCGCTCCGAATTGGGAGGCGAGGGCCGGTGAAGCGGCCTGACCCGTTTGGACCAGTCAAAAGCTTATGAGTCAAAAGCCCGGTAAGAAGTATGAGGCCGCGGCGAAGCAGGTAGAGTCGCGGCCCTATCAGCTCGCTGAAGCGGTGACGCTCGTTCAAAAGATCAAATTCACTAAATTCGACGAGACGGTCGAGGTGCACATGCGCCTTGGCGTCGATCCCAAGCATGCCGATCAGATGGTTCGCGGCACGGTAGTGCTGCCGAATGGCCTGGGAAGATCGAAGCGCGTGCTGGTAATCGCCTCCGGAGATAAGATCCGCGAAGCTCAGGAATCGGGGGCCGATTTCGCGGGCGGGGAAGAGATGGTGACCCGGATTCAGGGCGAAAACTGGACCGATTATGACGCCGTCATCGCTACGCCGGACATGATGCGCTCGGTCGGGCGGCTCGGGAAGGTGCTCGGTCCGCGGGGCTTGATGCCCAACCCGAAGACGGGCACGGTAACCACCGATGTCGCCAAGGCGATTCAGGAGATCAAAGCCGGTAAGGTCGAATTTCGCGTGGATAAGACGGGCGTGATTCACGCTCCGGTGGGCAAAGTGAGCTTTGCGCATGACAAGCTGCTCGAGAACACGAATAGCCTGATTCAGGCGGTGATCAAGGCGAAGCCGTCGGCGGCAAAAGGCAAGTACGTGAAAACCGCCACGCTGTGCTCCACCATGGGACCCGGGGTTTCACTGGACGTTGCAGGATTCAATGCGAAGACGGCCGCTTAAGATCCAGGAGAAGGAAGCGCTTCTGAAATGAAAGATCGGAACGAGAAGAAGAAGGACCTCGAAGACCTGAAAAAGGCGCTCGAGGAAAACAAAAACATTTTTGTAGCCGGCTACGAGAAGATGACCGTAAGCCAGGACTACCAGCTTCGTAAGACGATTCGCGAGGCGGGCGGCAACTATCGTGTCGTAAAAAATAACATCGCGGCCAAGGCCTCGGACGGAACGCCGGCCCAGGACTTGTTGGGCGATTTGAAAGGGATGACTTCGATGGCATACACCTCGAAGGACCCGGTGGCGCTGGCGAAGGCGCTGACCAAGTACGCGAAAGACAACGCCGCGTTCACCTTCAAGGCGGGCATGGTGGAAGGCCGTGTCATCGACATCAAGGCGATCAGCGATCTTGCCGCGATGCCGCCGAAGGAAGAAATCTACGCGAAGCTGCTGTTTCTGATTAATGCTACGGCGACGCGGCTCGTCACCTCCATAAACGGTGTGGGGCGAAATCTCGCGGTGGTGCTCGACCAGGCGGCGAAAGAAGGCAAGTTTGGGCAGTGAAGCAGTCCTGTCTCGCCCTTCGAATGGGGTTTGAGGCGCTTAAAAACAAATGTTTTCGCAGGGTGTGCCGCGAATTCAACAAGTCAGGTAAGTGTCAAGGGAGTTAGAAGAGGAATATGGCGGATATCAACGCAATCGCAGAACAGATCCAGGGACTGACCCTGCTTGAGGCGTCCCAGCTGGTGAAGCTGCTCGAAGAGAAGCTAGGCGTGTCGGCGGCTGCGGCCTCGGTTGCGGTTGCGGCCCCCGGCGCCGGTGGTGCGGGCGCTGCTGCGGCTGCGCCGGTTGAGGAGAAGACCGAATTCACGGTCATTCTGACTGCTGCTGGAGCCAATAAGATCAACGTCATCAAGGCCGTGCGCGAAGTGACCAGTCTCGGGCTGAAGGAAGCAAAAGACCTGGTGGATGGTGCGCCGAAGCCGATCAAGGAAGGCGTTAATAAGGACGAAGCGGAGTCGATCCGCAAGAAATTCACGGACGCCGGCGCAACCGTCGAAGTCAAGTAGTTTTGCCGCCCGCCGGGGCGGTACGTGTTCTGGCCAGTGGTGTTGATTGACGCGGCTGGCCGGAATTGTGTTATTCTGGGTTTGTCGCCAAACCGGGACGGTCCAACATCAGTTTTTTGGTCTCAATGCTGTAAAGTTTCCCCGCGCACCTTGATAGGTAACGCGGGATTTTGGCATGCCCAAATTTACCCTGTCAACTTCTATCCCAGTTCTGAGAGTGTTTTGTCGGTCTTTTCCACGACCATTTACTTTGTTTCCGCTATCCGAAAAAAGCTCTCTTTTCAGATTCTTTTCGCGCGGCCCGCTTTTTGCACGGCGCGCGTGATTTCGCCGGTGGAACCCGGACGCCAGCCGGTGAACCCCGGACGGCAACCGTTCGGCTGATCGCCGGTTCGCGGCCCGTAGCCGTCACCGCCTAGATTTGCCTGCCGGCTTTGTGTTGCGGTAGCTGGATGTCGTTATTGTTTCATTGGTTTCCTAAAGGACAAGCGTAGATGCCCCAAGTGTCAAACGGTTCTCTCCGCCAGAGAGTTGATTTTTCGAGGATCAAGACCTCGATCCCAATCCCTAACCTGATTGAAGTGCAGAAACGGTCGTATGAGCGTTTCCTGCAGATGGACCTGCTTCCGAAAGAGCGCGAAGACGCCGGACTACAGAGCGTTTTCAGCTCCGTTTTCCCCATCTCCGACTTTCGCGGTTTGAGTCAACTGGAGTTTGTCGATTATTCCATCGGCAACTGGGAGTGCAAGTGCGGCAACCTCAAGGGCCTGCATCACCTGCGCACTATTTGCCGCAATCCGAACTGTGGCGCTGAGATCCGGACCGATCCATTCCACGCAGGCGATGTGCTCTGCCACAAGTGCGGCACGTTCAACAAAAACATCGTGACGTTCTGTAATCGCTGCGGTGATCCGGTAGCGCTCCAGCTCAAGTACGACGTTCCCGAATGCGAAGAGCGGGGAATGACGTATGCCGCGCCGTTGAAGGTCACCATTCGGCTGACGGTTTATGACAAGGATCCGGAGACAAACGCGAAAACGGTTCGCGACATCAAAGAGCAGGAAGTCTTTTTCGGCGAAATTCCGCTGATGACAGAGAACGGCACGTTCATCATCAACGGCACCGAGCGCGTCATCGTTTCGCAGCTACATCGTTCGCCCGGCGTGTTCTTCGAGCGCGTGCAGGCGCAGGGCTACTTCCTGGGCAAGATCATTCCATACCGGGGAAGCTGGGTTGAATTCGAATACGACAACAAGAATCTCCTGTACGTCCGTATCGACCGCAAACGCAAGTTTTACGGTACGGTATTCTTGCGCGCGTTGGGGCTCAAAACCGACTCCGATATCATTCGGGCGTTCTATAAGCTCTCCACCATCACTCTGAAAGACAGCAAGCTGTTCTGGGGCGTCAACGACAGCCTGATTGGAATGAAGCTATCGCACGCCATTACTAACAAGGGCGGCGATCAGGTTGTTCCGCAGGGCCGGAAGATTACCAACTCCGTATTTCGTGAGATCCAGAAGTCGAAAGATCGAACAGGTGGAAGTTGCCTCGAATGACCTCGAAGGCGCTTTCGTCGCTGCCGATGTGATCGACATGGAAACCGGCGAGGTTCTGATCGAGGCGAATCACGAACTCACGCCGACGGCTATTTCGAGGCTCTCCGACTGCGGAATTCAGAGCTTTGAAATCTTCTTCCCGGATCGGGACGATGCGGGCAACGTGATTTCGGCCACTCTGCGCAAGGACGGAGTGAAGAGCCAGAACGACGCTCTGCTCGAGATCTACCGCAAGCTGCGCCCCGGAGATCCGCCGACGCTCGACACGGCGACGCAACTGTTCCAGGGCATGTTCTTCGACCCGCGCAAGTACGATTTTTCGCGCGTCGGCCGAATGAAATTCAATATCAAGCTGTACGACAAGACAGATGCGACCCCGCTCGACAAGCGCACGCTTGACCAGAAGGACTTCACCGACACTATCCTGTACTTGCTGAAGCTGCGCAAAGGCATTGGCGTGGTGGACGACATCGACCACCTCGGCAACCGGCGCGTGCGCGCCGTGGGCGAGCTGCTCGAGAACCAGTTCCGCATCGGACTGGTGCGCATGGAGCGCGCCATCAAGGAAAAGATGTCGGTGTACCAGGAGATGTCGACGGCCATGCCGCACGACCTGGTGAACGCCAAGCCTGTAATGGCGGCCATCCGTGAGTTCTTCGGATCCAGCCAGCTCTCGCAGTTCATGGATCAGACCAATCCCCTATCTGAGATTACGCACAAACGCCGTTTGTCGGCGCTTGGACCGGGCGGTCTGTCGCGCGAGCGAGCCGGCTTTGAAGTTCGCGACGTGCATCCAACGCACTACGGGCGCATCTGCCCCATCGAAACACCGGAAGGTCCGAACATTGGCCTGATTTCTTCACTGTCCTGCTTTGCGCGCATCAACGAGTACGGCTTTATCGAGAGTCCATACCGGCGCGTCCGCGAAGGTGGTCTCGTTGACGAAGTGAGAATTCTAAATCCGGGTGATGCGCACTTCAAGGTCGGCCAGGTGGTCTCGCGTGAAGAAATCGAGAAGGCGAATCGCGGGCTGGCCGGCAACAAGCAGCATGCCGAGTTCGAGGCGCACTCCGATTACCTGTCGGCCTGGGAAGAAGACAAGTACATCATCGCTCAAGCGAATGTAGCGATTGATCAAAAGGGACGCATTGTCGAGGATCTCGTCAATGCGCGGCAGGCCGGCAACTTCGTCCTGAAGCATCGCGATGAGATCGAGTACATGGACGTGAGTCCGAAACAGCTCGTGTCCGTTGCGGCCAGCTTGATTCCGTTCCTCGAGAATGACGATGCCAACCGCGCGCTCATGGGTTCGAACATGCAGCGCCAGGCGGTTCCGCTGCTGCGTGCTGAAGCTCCGTACGTGGGCACGGGCATGGAGCAGGTTACGGCTCGCGACTCAGGCGCCGTAGTGATTTGCAAGCGCGCCGGAGTGGTCGATTCGGTCGATAGCGAGCGCATTATCGTTCGCGTCGAGGGCGGTGCTCACGAAGGGCAGATGTCGCGCGAAGTAGGCGCCGACATCTATCAGCTCACCAAATTCAAGCGCTCGAACCAGAACACTTGCATCAGCCAAAAGCCGATTGTTCACCAGGGACAAAAGGTGAAGAAGGGCGACGTGCTCGCCGACGGACCTTGCACCGAGGTGGGTGAACTGGCGTTAGGGCGGAATGTGCTGGTGGCGTTCATGCCATGGCGCGGCTACAACTTCGAAGACGCGATTGTGGTCAGCGAAAAGCTGGTGAAGGAAGACTACTACACCTCGATCCATATCGAAGAGTTCGAGATCGAGGCGCGCGATACCAAGCTGGGACCGGAAGAGATCACGCGCGATATCCCGAACATTGCGGAATCTTTCCTTCGCAATCTCGACGAGAGCGGCATCATCCGCGTCGGGGCGACAGTCAAACCCGGCGACATCCTGGTCGGCAAGGTCACGCCGAAAGGCGAAACGCAGCTGACTCCGGAAGAGAAGCTGCTGCGGGCCATCTTCGGTGAAAAGGCCGGCGATGTGAAGGACGCTTCGCTCTACTGCCCGCCGGGGATCGAAGGCACAGTTGTCGATTGCAAGGTCTTTTCGCGCAAGGGCGCGGAACTCGATGAGCGCTCGAAGCAAATTCTGCAACTGCAGGAAGAGCGTCTCCACCGCAATCTGGAAGACGAAAAGCGAATTCTCAGCGACGAGCGGGCCAAGCGGCTCGAACACCTGCTGCACGGTAAAGAACTGCTTGCCGATCTGCACGACGAAAAGACCAACCGGAAACTGCTCTCGAAGGACACGCCGCTGAACCGCGACGTGCTCGAGAAGCTGCGCGCGCGTGACCTGAAGCGCATGCGGCTGTCTACTAAGGATGTTCGCATCAACGAGCAGATCGATGAGATTGAAGAGATGACGTCTCGGCAGATCGCCGTGCTTGAGAAGATCACCGAAGAGAAGATTGCCAAACTGCGTAAAGGCGATGAGCTGCCGCCCGGCGTCATAAAGCTGGTCAAGTGCTATATCGCAATGAAGCGCAAGCTGTCGGTCGGCGACAAGATGGCCGGGCGCCACGGAAATAAGGGCGTTATCGCGCGTATCGTGCCGGAAGAAGATATGCCCTACCTGCCGGATGGAACTCCGGTCGAGATCGTCTTGAATCCGCTGGGCGTTCCATCGCGTATGAACGTCGGTCAGATTCTCGAGACACACCTTGGGTGGGCTGCCCAGAAACTGGGCGTCCACTTCGCGACGCCGGTGTTTGACGGGGCCGCCGAGCGCGACATCAAGGCGCAGCTTGAAAAAGCCGGGCTCCCGAGCTCGGGAAAGATCAATCTGCACGATGGCATGACGGGCGCGCCGTTTGAGCAGCCGGTTACGGTTGGCTACATCTACATGTTGAAGTTGAGCCACCTGGTGGACGACAAGATTCACGCTCGCTCCATCGGGCCATACTCACTGATCACGCAGCAGCCTCTGGGCGGCAAAGCGCAGTTCGGCGGTCAGCGCTTCGGCGAAATGGAAGTCTGGGCGCTCGAAGCATATGGCGCAGCGTACATTCTGCAAGAGCTGCTGACGGCAAAATCGGATGACGTTTATGGACGCGCCAAGATCTACGAAGCGATCGTGAAGGGCGAAGCCGCGGCCGAGCCCGGCGTGCCGGAGTCGTTTAACGTGCTGATCCGCGAGCTGCAGAGCCTCTGTCTCGACGTGGAGCTGATGAAAAAGCCGCGCGAGATGCAGGATCTGGCTCACGCCGCGGATTAAAGGTAAGTATTTGTGGCGATGGAACGTCGATGGGCCCGGCGTTCCTTCGACGCTGGTTTTCGAGTGACGGGCCCGAAGAGATAAACCGGTTGGAAGCTAAGGACAAATAATGTATCGTTCCTCTCCGTACGATAGAGCCAATCTCATCGCCGACTTCGATTCGATTCGAATCAGTCTTGCCTCTCCGGAGAAGATCCGGAGCTGGTCCCATGGTGAAGTCACTAAGCCGGAGACCATCAACTATCGAACCTTCAAGCCAGAGCGCGACGGCCTGTTCTGCGCCCGGATCTTCGGTCCGGTCGCCGACTGGGAGTGCCTGTGCGGCAAATACAAACGGATGAAGCATCGCGGAGTCATCTGCGATAAATGCGGTGTGGAAGTAACGCTCTCGCGCGTGCGCCGCGAGCGCTTGGGTCATATTGAGCTCGCCAGTTCCTCCTCGCACGTATGGTTCTTCAAGGGCCTGCCGAGCCGCATCGGCTATCTGCTCGACATTACACTGCGTGAGCTCGAGCGCGTTCTTTACTACGAAGCTTTTGTCATCATCGATCCGGGCGAAGCAACCGGTCTCTCAACCGGCGAAGTTATCAGTGATGAACGAAAACGCCAGCTAGATCAAGAATTCCCGGGCAAATTTGTAGCCATGATGGGCGCAGAGGGCGTGAAGGAACTACTGCGCAAGCTCGACATCGAAGGCCTCAGCCAGGAAATCCGGGAACGGATGAAGACGGAGACCTCGGCGCAAAAGAAGCTGAAGTTTGCCAAGCGTCTTCGAGTTGTCGAGAGCTTCCGCAAGTCAGGAAACAAGCCGGAATGGATGATTCTCGACGTGATTCCGGTCATCCCTCCCGAGCTGCGTCCGCTGGTGCCGCTCGACGGCGGCCGTTTCGCAACATCGGATCTGAACGATCTGTATCGCCGTGTCATCAACCGCAACAACCGTTTGAAGAAATTGATGGAGCTGCACGCTCCCGACGTGATCGTGCGCAATGAAAAGCGCATGCTTCAGGAAGCAGTCGATGCGCTGTTCGACAACGGACGCCGAGGCCGCGTGCTGCGCGGAGCCAACAACCGGCCGCTGAAATCCCTTTCGGACACGCTGAAAGGCAAGCAGGGCCGCTTCCGTCAAAACCTGCTCGGAAAGCGCGTCGATTATTCCGGCCGTTCGGTGATCGTTGTCGGGCCGGAGCTAAAGCTGCACCAGTGCGGTCTTCCCAAGAAAATGGCGCTCGAGCTGTTCAAGCCGTTTATCTATCATCGGCTGGAACAGCGCGGCCACTGCACCACGATCAAGCAAGCCAAAGAGTTGGTCGAGCAGCAGGACCCGGTGGTTTGGGACATCCTCGAAGAAGTCATTCGCGATCACCCGATCCTGCTCAATCGCGCCCCGACACTGCACCGCCTGGGCATCCAGGCGTTCGAACCGGTGCTGGTCGAAGGCAAGGCAATCAAGCTACACCCGCTGACCTGTACGGCATTTAACGCCGATTTCGACGGCGATCAGATGGCCGTGCACATTCCGCTGTCACCTGAGGCGCAGATTGAAGCCTCGACGCTAATGCTGGCTTCGAACAACATTCTGTCGCCGGCGCATGGCTCGCCGATCGCCATTCCGACGCAGGACATGGTGCTTGGTCTTTACTACCTGACCAAGATGCGTCCGAACGCCAAGGGGTCGGGCCGTACCTTCGCCTCCATCGACGATGTGCTGATTGCCCTCGAAATGGGTGAAGTCGAGACGCTCACCGCGATTAAGCTGCGCCACACCGGCCGGGTCATCGATCTGACCAAGGCATTCGACAACCAGAACATCATCCATACCGAGCCGATCGAGTTCAACAAGCAGTACATGGACACCACGGTCGGCCGCGTGATCCTGAATGACGTGCTTCCGAAGGAGATGCCGTTCATCAACGGTCTTCTGAAGAAGAAGGGCCTCGGACAACTCGTCCAGTACTGCTATTTGAAATTCGGTCTGCAGACGACCGTTCAGATGCTGGACGAAGTGAAAAAGCTTGGCTTCCTGTACGCGACGCGCGCCGGTATTTCGATCGGCATCGACGATATGGTCGTTCCCGAGGAGAAGTTCACGCTGGTACACGAAGCCGAAAAACAGGTCATCGAAGTCCAGCAGCAGTATCAGGAAGGCGCCATCACGCAGTCCGAGCGCTACAACAAGATCATCGAAATCTGGTCGAAGGTGACGGATGCGATCTCGGACAAACTCTTCAAGGGCATGGAAGAGGACGATCGCACAGGCCGCGTCCTGAATCCGATCTACATTATGGCGGACTCGGGCGCTCGCGGTTCGAAGCAGCAGATCCGTCAGCTCTCCGGTATGCGCGGTTTGATGGCCAAGCCGTCGGGCGAAATCATCGAACAGCCAATTACGGCGAATTTCCGCGAGGGCCTGGACGTGTTGCAGTACTTCATCTCGACGCACGGCGCACGCAAGGGTCTCGCCGACACAGCCCTGAAGACCGCCGACTCCGGCTACCTGACGCGACGCCTCTGCGACGTGGCTCAGGACGTAATTATCACTGAAGACGACTGCGGAACCGGCGACGGTATTTATGTCGAGCCGATCATCGAGTCGGGCGAAATTATCGAGCCGCTGCGTGACCGTATCGTGGGCCGCGTAGCTCTCGAAGATCAGCGCGACTACGAAAATAACGTAATCGTCGGGCTGAATCAGGAGATTACGGACGACCTTGCGAGCGCGATTCAGGCCGCCGGCATCGAACGGGTGAAGATTCGTTCGGTGCTGACTTGCGAATCGAAGCGCGGCGTGTGCCGGCTATGCTACGGACGCAATCTCGCGACGGGTCGCATGGTCGAGCGCGGCGAAGCGGTGGGTATTATCTCGGCTCAGTCGATCGGTGAGCCTGGAACACAGCTCACGATGCGAACGTTCCACATCGGCGGCGCGGCAACCCGTGTCAGCGAGCAGTCGACTCAGGACGCCAAGAGCGACGGCTACGTTCGCTTCGCCAACATCAACACCGTCCGCAACAACAAGGGCGAACTGGTGGCGATGAACCGCAACGGCATCCTCATCATCGTGGATGAAAAGAACCGAGAGCGTGAGCGCTATCCGGTCGTCTACGGGGCCAAGATCAACGTTGAAGACGGCGCGCCTGTTAAAGCGAACCAGGTTTTGCTCGAATGGGATCCGTACACCTTCTCGATTCTGACGGAGGTTAGCGGCACTATTCACTTCAAGGATCTGATCGACGGCGCCACCACGCAGGAACAGGTGGATGAGATCACCGGCAACATGCAGGTGGTCGTTACCGAGTCCTCTGACGAGAAGCGCTTCCCGACCATAATCGTTCGGCCCGAAGGCGGGTCGCGGTCGGAAGAAAAGCGTTATCTGATGCCGACGCACGCGCACCTAATGGCGGGTGACGGCGAAGTGGTGCATGCCGGCGACGTGCTGGCAAAGATCCCGCGCGCTACTACGAAGACCAAAGACATCACGGGTGGTCTGCCCCGTGTGGTTGAGCTGTTCGAGGCTCGGAAACCGCGCGAGACGGCGATCATCGCCGAAATCAACGGAACCGTGAAGTACGGCGAAGTCAGCAAAGGTATGCGGAAGCTGTACATCGCCGGCGACGACGGCGTGCAGAAAGAATACTCGCTTCCGCGCGGTGTGCACATCAACGTACAGGAAGGCGAGAAAGTGCGTTCGGGCGATCCGCTGATGGACGGACCGCGCAATCCGCACGATATCCTGGCTGTGCTCGGCGAGAAAGAACTGCAGAAATATCTGGTCAACGAGATCCAGGAAGTGTACCGTCTGCAGGGCGTCAACATCAATGACAAGCATCTGGAGGTCATCTCGCGGCAGATGATGCGTTGGGTGCGCATTGACGATATCGGCGATACGGAATTCCTTCCGGAAGAGATTGTCGACAAGTTCAAGTTCCGTGAAGAGAACAATCGAGTGACCGACGCAGGCGGCCGGCCGGCAAACGGCAAGCCTGTGCTGCTCGGCATTACCAAGGCATCGCTTTCGACCGACTCCTTCATTTCGGCCGCGAGCTTCCAGGAGACAACGCGTGTACTGACTGAAGCCGCGATCAACGGCAAGGTGGATTACCTGCGCGGTCTAAAGGAAAACGTGATCATGGGGCGGCTGATTCCTGCCGGAACCGGCATGGAGTATTACCGCCGCGTGAAGATCGCGGGCGAAGACGTGGTGGAAGAAGAGCCGCTGCCGGAGCAGGAGGTTTCTCTTGCCGACGGGCTCGGCGACTACACGGACGAGACTGGGGCCGTCTACACCGGCGGACTTTCCGAGGATCTCGGGGAAGAGTCCGTCGTGGCGGAAGATGTTTAATCGGCTACCAATTTGGAGAATACGCGAAGGGCGGCTCTTTTCGAGCCGCCCTTTTTGCATGGCATCGTGCTTTCGGTCTCGGCACGTTACGCCGCGACCTCGACCACCGCAGCCGTCGTACTTGGGACCGGAATGGCATCACCATCGGCGCGCATTCCTTCAAGATGAAGCTCAATTGCTTCGCGCATGTTTGCGACCGTTTCCTCTACCGTCGCACCCGTTGTAATGCAGCCCGGCAGATCGGGAACATAGGCCGAATAATTCCCTCCGGCTGTTTCGATAACAATTGTGTACCCCACGTCTAAGACTCCTTGTCGTCTAACTGAGCTTGCTTGCGAATCCTCCGCAGTGTGCCCGTAGCAACGTCATCGCCCCAATGACCGGGAATGGTACCGGATTGTGTCTCGGTATGCCTGATCGGGACCCTTACCGAAATAGCTTCCGTAACGGAATGTAAAAAGTGTTTCGGGCGGCCGTAGCGGAACGAAGCCAATCTGCTTCATTACTGAACGAACCCAAAACGCAGGGCGCAGTGTCTTCAATAAGATACGTGAAATTGCGAGACGAAGCCACGGCAGTCGCGGACGCCCGCTGCGCTCGAGCGTCCGCGCCACCGGGACGAATTACGGAACGAACCCAACCGGTGTTGCGATACAAATATTCGGATTTCAAACATCGATGAGGTGCATTGGCACGCAACCGCCGCACGTCATGGAGAGGATAGCGACAGCGGGCTGGGTCCGCGGTCGAGGAGTCCGTGTAAGTGACTGGAAGCATGGGTGAAATGCTTGCAGAAATTTGTGAATGGCCCACGGCGGCCCGCCGCAACGGGAGGAGGAAAACCTGGAGGTGATGACATATCGAAAGGAAATGGCTACACCGCTACCGGTTCGGACCCGCAAGTTGGTTGACGCTCGCCCGCAATGTCCCCACTTCCTCTGCGTGACGTCACTCATAACGCAAGGCGACCACTGGGTAGACTCGAGCTGCCCGCTGCGCGGGTATCCAGGCCGAGAACAGCGCTACCGCGACCAGAATCGCGGTTACAGAAGCAAACGTCAGCGGGTCGGTCGGGGTAACCTCGAACAGGAATTTTGCGAGCACACGGGTGACGAGGAGCGAACCAAGCGCGCCGAGGACCACGCCGCTCCCGGTCAGCGCCAGTGTACGCCTAAGCACCATCCACAGGACATCCTTCTGCTCCGCGCCCAGCGCCATTCGAATCCCAATTTCGTGCGTGCGCTCGGCCACTGAACAGGCAAGGACTCCATAGATGCCAACGGCCGCGAGCAACAGCGCCACGAGCGCAAAAATTCCGAGCAAGCGCGTCTGCGATCGGGGCTCTGTCATGGTATCCGCGACGATTGTCTCCATCGCAGCGATTGACTGCGTCGGCAGTTCCGGATCTTCCTTGTGGATGACAGCACGAACCGCCGACGCCATGGCTGCGGTGTTCTCATTGCGTCTCAACCACGAAGTTCATGTGAGCGAGAAAGAACGGTTCGTCGATCTGGCGATATGTCTGGTAGACGCTCGCGCTGGGCGTGTCCGTCATGCTCTGTTGCCGGATGTCGCGCACGATGCCAACGATGGTAAGCCAGTCTGCTGGTCCGGGCTTGTCCTGCATTGAGATTCGTTTGCCGATCGCGTCTCCTGCGGGCCAGAGACGGCGCGCAACCGACTCACTGATGATGGCCACGCCAGGCGCGGTCGAGTCATCGCGGTCGGTGAATGCGCGGCCGCTGAGCAATCCGATTCCCATGGTGCGAAAGTAGCCTGGGCTGACCACCGGCTTGTCCACAAGGAAGCCGCGTGGCAGGTGACGTCCGTCTGCAACTTGGAAATCTCCACGCACCAACCCGAGTCCAAACGGTATCCAGTTGACGGCGGCAACAGATTGAGTTCCCGGAAGGGCAGAGAGACTCGCCAAGACGCGCTGATCGAGCGCCCGCATCTGCGCAGCTCTGCGATAGCGTGATGCCGGTAAATCCACCGTGGCTGCAAGAAGGTTCGACGACCGAAAGCCCGGATCTACCGAACGCATCCGGAGGAAACTCCTGACCAACAGACCAGCGCCCGTCAGCAGGACGAGAGCCAGCGCAATTTCCCCCGCGACCAGAACGCCGCGAAGTTGTTCGTGCCGTCCGGTAATACCTCGTCCTCCTTCGCTCATGGTCGGCCGCAAGTGGCGACGAGTGGCCTGGAGCGCAGGCAAAAGACCGAAGACCAGGCCGGTAACAAGGGAAAGGCAAAACGTGAACGCAAGTACCCAGAGATCCACATGAATGTCGCCCGCGCGTGGAATCTTTCCCGGGGGTAGGATGGCCAGTAGTGCTCGCACTCCTGCGAATGACAGCAGAATGCCGGCTGTTCCACCCGCCAGCGAAAGCATTGTGCTTTCGGCGAGTAACTGCCGCATCAATCGCCCTCGGCTCGCGCCCAATGCCGCTCGAACCGCGATCTCCTGCCGGCGGGTAGCTCCTCGGATGAGTAGCAGGTTGGCGAAATTCGCACACGCAATCAGAAAAACGAACCCGACAGCGCCAGCGAAAATCAACAGCAGCTTGCGTACGCTGCTGACGAATAGCTCTTTAAGCGGAAGGATGCGCGCGACAAAATCACGCCGGTTCTCGCCTCTATCGAGCGGTCTTCTGGCCGCGAAAGTCTCCAGTTCCGCTTGCGCTTGTTGCCGCGAGACGCCGGCTTTCAGTCTGCCGACAACCGGCCGGATAAATGAGTTGTGTTCTACCCGGACTTCCATTCGCGTCCACAACTCCGCGTCTTGGAACGTGAAACTCGGCGGCATGATGCCGACAACCACATAGCTGATGCCTTCGAGAGCTATCGCTTTGCCCTACAATCGCTGGGTCGCCTGCAAAACGCGCATGCCAGAGCCGGTCACTCAACAGCACGACGTTCGTCTCGGCGTGTCCCTCCGGAAGAAAGGCGCGTCCGATCGCGGGGTGTACACGCAGCACGCGAAAGAAATCCGGCGTCACCATTCCATTACTCACCACGACTGGATCCCCGGCGCCCGTCAGTGTGACCGGTTCCTTCCCGAAGGTCGCAATACTTTCAAAGAGCTGGTCTTGCCGCCGGAACTCGAGATAATCGCGGTCGGACATATCGGGACCAGTAGGGATGAATGGATTATTCGTCGGCAGGTATGAAATCAGAAACAGGCGATCGGGCTCGCTAAACGGCAGCGGCCGGAGCAGAACGCCGTTAGCGATGGTGAAAACGGACGCATTCACCCCAATCCCGAGAGCCAGCACCAGCGCAGCAACCAGCGTAAATTCGGGCGTCTTCGCCATCGCGCGGAGGGCGTAACGTGCATCTTGCGCGAGGTCTTCAATCCAGCGGACACGGCGCGTATCCCGGCACTCCTCCTTTCGCTGCTCAATGCCTTCCATCGCCCGCAGCGCAGCGTAGCGAGCCTCCTGCGGCGTCTTCCCAGCGGCAATCGCCTGTTCAATTCGTTGTGCGAAGTGAAGCTGCAGCTCTTCTTCAAGTTCCTTTTCCACCTGGCTCCGCCGCAAGAGTGAACGCAGCCGAAGCGGGACAGTGTAGAACCAATGTTCGAGGCGCATGCTCAAGCCCCCTTCAGGCGCACCACCGACGTAATGGCGCCGGACAAGCGCTCCCAGTTAGCAGCCTCTCTGTCAAGGTGACGGCGGCCAAGCCGGGTGAGCGAATAAAATTTTGCGCGCCGCCCCAGTTCACTCGTTTTCCACTCAGCCGTGATCCATCCCTCCTGCTCGAGCTTGTGGAGCGCGGGATAGAGCGAACCGTCACTGACGCGTAACACGTCGCCCGAGACCTGATTCAGACGCTGGCTTATGGCCCACCCGTGCATCGGTTCCAGGGCCAGTATCTTCAGCAGAAGGAGATCTAACGTACCTTGCACCAGGTCGGACGGCTTACTCATGCGGCGTGTCCTCGATTACCGATATCAATATACATCGCCATGCTCTCGGTAAGCAAGGGCAAACTCGGGCGCTCGCGCTGCCGGCTCGGTTTCGATGTTCAGGGAGATATACTGCAAGCATCTCAACGCGCCAAACCGCTATGCCTTTTGATACCGACAAGCCAAGCAGACGCGACTTCATCGGTTCCACTACTGGACTCGCGGCCGCCTCATTCCTGATCCTAAAGCCGGAGACCGTGCGCGGCTATCAGGCGAATTCAGCCGTCCGTCTCGGACTGCTCGGCTGCGGCGGACGTGGTACCGTGGTCGCCTCATCGTTCGCGAAGAACACCAATACCAGAGTGGTTGCGCTGGCGGATATCTTCCAGGATCAACTCGAGAAGGGCAAGCAGACGTTCGATACGCTCGCAGCATCCCTGGGCTATTCAGGGCCGGATGCAAAGCTGCTGTTCCGCGGCCCGCATGCCTACCGCGAGCTTGCTGCCTCAACGGACATCGATGCGATACAGATCTCTACTCCACCGTTCTTCCATGTCGAACATCTCGAAGCCGCTGTTGCTGCGGGAAAACATGTTTACTGCGAGAAGCCCGTCGGCGTCGATGTCGCGCAAACCATGCGTGCGCTTCAGGTCGCGAAACGTGCCGAAGGCAAAGTGAGCGCCGATGTCGGATTTCAGATCAGAAGCGCTCCGCCTTTTGTCGAACTGGTACGTCGCATTCACGACGGCGCGCTTGGAAAGCTGGTGAGCATTTCGGCTCATTACTATTCGCCGGCAATCCAATATCCGGATCGCCCCGCATCCATGTCGCACGATGAACTCCGGCTTCGGAACTGGAATTGGGACCTCGCGCTTTCGGGCGACATCATCGTCGAGCAGGACATCCATGTCGTGGATATCTGCAATTGGATCATTGGATCTCATCCCGTTGCCGCGTACGCGACGGGGGCACGCAGCGTGCTCTCTCACTTTGGAGACAACTTCGATAATTACCAGGTAACTTTCACCTATCCCGAGGGAGTGCACGTGAGCCTCACCGCCAAGCAATACGGCGAGGAGAAAAACGGCGACGTCTCAGAGCAGGTCTTCGGATCGAAAGGCTTCTCCGAATCCCCCTATTCCGGCCCCGTGCGAATTGTGGGTGAGAACGCCTGGCAATGGAACAGCGCCGAACAAGTATCCTCTGCACAGGCATCGTCCACTCAAGCTCAGTTCTCGGCGAGCGGAGCCTTTTCCGACAATCTGGCTCTAGCCGATAGCGAGAAGGAGAAGAGCTTCATCGACAGCATCGTTACGGGCAAACTTCACAACCAGATTGCGACGGGTGTTGAAAGCGCCAGATCCGCCATGCTCGCCCGCATGTCGGCGCGAAAGCAGCGCGTGATCACCTGGGACGACCTGTTGAGTAGCAAGGAAGCGTTCGAGCTGAAGATGAATCTGAATCAGTTTACGTAAGAACGGGATGAATAGCAGAAGAGCATTCGTCGCGAGCACCATCGCTGCCGCAGGTTCCACATTGTATCGGGCGCGCGCGACCGCGGCGCCGCTTCCACGCCTTGGAGTAGTAGCTAGCGCCCAAGTTCCGGGTGGGCCGGATCAGGCGTTGGCTACCGTGCGCGAACTCGGATTGCCTACGTGTCAGCTTCACGTGGGCTTGGCGCCTGCAGAGTTGGCAATACCGATCCGCAGCGCAATGGCGAAACACAATATTGACATCACCGCTTTGATGACACTCGGCTCCGGTCGTATGGAGTGGAACCTTCGCAATGGCCCCGAAACCATCGGGGTTATTCCGCGAGCAACCCGTGCGGCGCGCATCGATGCATTGAAACGCGCTTCAGATCTGGCGAAGTTATGCGGGGTTGCTGCCGTTCATACACATTGCGGCTTCATTCCGGAGCGCCCCGACGATCCGCTCTATGCGGAGGCGCTGAAGGCGATCGGCGATGTCGCGCGGTACTGCCGCGGAAATCACCAGATGTTCCTGTGTGAAACGGGCCAGGAAACACCTATCACTCTCCTGCGTGTCATTCAAGATCTCGCGATGGACAACATTGCTGTTAATCTCGATCTCGCGAACCTGATTCTATATGGAAAAGGCGAACCGCTTGGGGCACTCGATGTTCTCGGGAGACACGTCCGCGGAATTCACGCCAAAGACGGTATGTACCCGAAAGATCCCTATGGGCTAGGAGAAGAAGTTTCCATAGGAAGCGGCCAGGTCCGCTTTCCCGAGGTCATCCACAAACTTCGAGAGCTCTCCTACTCCGGGCCGATTACGATTGAGCGCGAGATCTCCGGTCCCCGCCAGCAAGCAGACATCCGCTCATCAAAGCGTTACCTTGAACAGTTGATCCAGCACGAATACGGCGGGTGATGGATGCAACGGCGAACATTTTTGCGAGATGTTGCAGCCATGACTAGTGCGGCCGGTCTACAGGGTGCTGTGAAGGAATCCGGTGCTCTACCGATCACGCGCGCGGTTGAGTACAGCATGCTTCCGCCAGAACTGAGCACTGAGGATCGCTTCCAACTCGCGCGCGACTGCGGATTTGAAGCCGTCGAGTGTCCCACGACACCCGACGCGGACGAAGCCGGCCGGATGAAACGCGCGGCCTCCCGCGCCGGCCTGAGAATTCATTCGGTCATGAATATGGATCACTGGCGATATCCGCTTTCATCGTCCGATCCGAACGTCGTCGAGAAGAGCCTGGCGGGAGCTCGCACCTCCATCCGAAACGCTCACCTGTGGGAGGCCGATACTGTGCTTATCGTGCCTGGTGTTGTGGACGCACACAACAGTTATGCAGACGTATACACCAGATCTCAGGAGAGCATTCGCAAATTGCTGCCCTTAGCGGAAGAGTTGCGAGTAACTATTGCTGTGGAAGAAGTCTGGAACAAGTTTCTTCTGAGCCCACTCGAGTTCGCACGCTACGTCGACGGCTTCGCAAGTCCGCGGCTGCGCGCATACTTCGATGTGGGGAACGTTGTTCTGTACGGCTATCCCGAGGACTGGATTCGAACGCTAGGCAAGCGCATTGCGAAGTTGCACATCAAGGATTTCTCGTTCCATGAGGATCCCGCCACACACAACCGAGTGGCTGCCTGGATGCCGCTCCTCGAGGGAGACATCAATTGGGCGGCGGTGCACGACGCACTGCACGAGATCAACTACAAGGGAACGGCTACGGTGGAGCTGCCGCCAGGCGACCGAGCTTATCTGACCGATGTGAATGCCCGGTTCGAGCGGATTCTTCGCGGAGCCGGTTGAAACTCATCCGGGCGGTGAGACGGCTGCTTACTGCACGTTCACCGGTACTGCTCTTCCGTTTCCCGCAGCCAGTCGGGGCGCTTCAACACCTCACGCGGCTTGCTGCCGTCGGGCGGACCGATGATGCCTTCGTGATGCATCATGTCCAAAATCCGCGCGGCACGGCCGTAGCCGAGCCGCAAACGCCGCTGCAGCGTTGATGTCGATGCTTTGCCCATTTCGAGCACGACACGCACAGCATCTTCGTACATGGCATCCTGCTCGCCGTCGAACCCTTCGGCTTCATCGTCTTCTTCCGAGGGCGGCGTCAGCAGATAACTCTGATCGTACTCAGGCGTTGCCTGCTCTTTCCAGAACTCCACTACGCGGTTTATCTCGATTTCGCTGACGTATGCGCCGTGCACGCGCGTCAAGCGCGACGAACCCGGCGGCAAGTAAAGCATGTCGCCCTTGCCCAGCAGATGCTCAGCACCCATGTTGTCGAGCACCGTTCGCGAGTCCACACGCGTAGCCACGCGGAAGCTGATACGGGAGGGGAAATTGGCCTTGATCAGTCCGGTGATTACGTCGACGCTGGGCCGCTGCGTTGCCAAAACCAGATGCATACCGACTGCGCGTGCCATCTGGGCCAGCCGGGTGATGCATTCTTCGACATTGGCGCGCTCAATCATCATCAGATCTGCCAGCTCATCGATCAGGATCAAAATATACGGCAGTGGTTTCAGGCTCTCATCTTCTTCGGGTTCCTCAAAGAGCCCGCGCGGTGTCTGCCGGAGTTGCGACATCTTGCGGTTGTACTGATCGATGTTGCGCACGCCCTGTGCCGCGAGCAGTTTCAGCCGCCGCTCCATCTCAAGGACGGCATTACGCAGGGCGTTCGTCGCTTTCTTAGGCTCAGTAATGACGGGCGTCAATAGATGCGGGATGCCTTCGTAGATGCCGAGCTCGACGCGCTTGGGATCCACCATGATCATCCGCACTTCATCGGGTGTCGCCTTATACAGAAACGACATGATCATGGCGTTGAGCATGACGCTCTTGCCGGAACCTGTGGATCCGGCTATCAGCAGATGCGGCATGGTCTCGAGCGCGGCGGCCTTGATTCTGCCGTTGATGTCCTTGCCGAGTGCAATGGTCATGCGTGAGGCCGCGTCGCGAAACTCGCCCGATTCGAGGATGGCCCGCAGACTGATCACTTCGCGCTTGGTGTTCGGCACTTCAATGCCGACCGTGGGTTTGCCCGGAAGCCGCTCAATCAATACCGACTCAGCCTGCAAGCCGAGACACAAGTCCTCGCTGAGAGTAGTAATGCGGCTGTACTTGACGCCGGCTTCCGGCTTGAACTCGAAGGTCGTCACAACCGGTCCGGGATTGATCTGCACCACGGATCCACGAACATTGAATTCTTCCAGCTTCGATTTGATGCGGCTGGCGACTTCTTTAAGTTCCTGGCTGTCGTAGCCACTACCAGGAGGAGGCTCATTCAGCAGGTCGGTCGCGGGCAGCCGATACAAGCGTTTGCGTTTCGGCTTGGGCGCGGCCTCGCTGCGTTCCTGTACGCAGGATTGCGCGATCGTTCTCATCCTCCAGCGGCGGTTCAGGTTGCGTGATCGGCTCGTATTCCAGCGTGCGGATGGGAATGTCTTCGTCTTCGGCGAACTGCTCTTCCTGTTCCGGGGCGAGATCGAATGGAGGCTCATCTTCCGCAACACGCGAGCCAGATGAGCGTGCGGATTCCGCAGATACTGCGGCCGTTCTTCCCCGCCGGACTGGAGCCGAATCAACTGAAGCGGATAGCGCGGCTTTTGCGCGCTGCGCTCGTTCTGCCGCGCGCGCCCTTGCTTTCGCGATTGCGGCCTGACGTTTTGCTTCGCGGCGTGCGCGCCAGTTTTCAAGGAACGCATTCCAGCGTGCGAGAGGACCGCTCAGCCAGCGCATGAGCGTCGAGACTTCGAAAGTGGAGGCGAAGTAGAGCGCGATCACACCGGCGGCGGTGGTGATAATGGCAGCGCCCACGAGATTACAGCGGGAGATCAGGAAGTCGGCGATCACCATTCCGACGATGCCGCTCGGCCGGATTGTGCCGGAGATCAAAACAAGATTCGGCGCCAGTCCGCAGCCTGCGGAAACACAGAACCATAGAGCCATCCCGCCAAAGATGCGGAACCACGGGCTTTCGACCGGCGCAGAGCGCAGCCACGTCCAGCCCAGACTCCAGATATGCAGTGGCAACAGAAAAGCGCTGATGCCAAAGGCTTGCAACAGAAAATCGGACCACTTCGCGCCAGCAAGGCCGAGCAGATTGTTCGCATGCGGCGCAGCGGTCGCGGTGTTCCAAGACGGATCGGCAGGCGAGTACGAGACCAGGCTGAGCACTACGGCCAGCCCGAGCAGGAGCAATAAAAAGCCGACGGCTTCATTGAGCCGGGTGTATCGAGACGGAGCGAAGAGGTTCATCCGCCGATGCGGAAGAAAACTGCCAGAGCGACTAATATTATGCCAAAAACCAATCGGTACCACACAAAAACGGCCAAGCTGTGACGCCGCAGGTACTTCAGAAAGAACGCGATCACGACCACACCGACGATGCCGCTGGCAATAATTCCTGCGATCCAGGCCAACCGCATACCGGGAGGCAAGCCGCCGGCTTTACGCAGATCCCAGGCATCGTGCAGTGCTGCACCGGCAATGATGGGCGCGGACAGCAGAAACGAGAATCGTGCGGCCGCTTCGCGATCGAGATGCCGGAAACGTCCGGCACTGATGGTTATACCGCTGCGCGACACACCGGGCACAACCGCGAGTGCCTGCGAAATACCGACCACGATGGCATCGGTCCACGTCATGCTGTCGAGATTGGACTTCTCCTGCCCAACCCGATCTGCAATCCACATTACGATGCCGATCACGACCATCATCGTGCCCATGATCAGGAACGTTCGCCATTGCGCCTCGGCATATTTGTTAAATCTCGCGCCAATGATGGCAGCGGGAATGGTGCCCACAACCAAATACCACAGCAAAGCACGGCTATTCTCACCCGGTTTGACGCCGCGGTAAGGGAGGCCGAGGCCGTTGGCGATCACCTGGACCCAGTCCTGAAAAAAGAAAATAAAGATGGCGGCGAGTGTCCCGACATGCAACGCGATGTCGAATCCGAGACCGGGATCTTCCCATCCCAGGAGACGTGGAATGATGGCCAAATGCGCCGTGCTGCTAACGGGCAAGAATTCGGTTAATCCCTGGACAATCCCCAGGATGATCGCCTGGTAAAGCGGCATAATAGTGTTTTAGTGAAGACCTTCCGTCGCGAGTGAACCTTCGCTATCGTAACGTACCGCTCCACCCGAGTAACTGTCCCACTGAATGCGCGCAACAAAAATCGTGGCCACGCTGGGCCCCTCCACCGACTCCGAACAAGTCTTACGAAGATTGTTTGAGCTTGGGGTAGATGTTTTCCGGCTGAACGCCTCGCACGGCTCCCAGGATGATCACGCTCGCCGCATCAAAGCGGTGCGCCGCTTCGCAGCCGACTTGAAGGTCCACGCGGGCATTCTTCTCGATCTACAGGGTCCGAAGATCAGGCTTGGAACTTTCAAAAACGGTCCGCATCAGCTGAGGGACGGGGCGGCGTTCACCATCACAACCGAGCCAGTGGAGGGCACGGCGGAGATTGCGTCGACGAATTACGCCGAATTCGCTCGCGATGTGAAGACCGGCGATGCCGTTCTCCTGGCCGACGGCACTGTTCAATTACGCGTCGTCGAGAGCAACGGAATTGCAGCACGCTGCGAAGTTATCAGCGGCGGACGGATCAGCGACCGTAAGGGCATTAATCTTCCCGGTGTGACGATCAGCACCCCATCGCTATCGAAGAAAGACATTTCGGATGCCCACTTCGGGGTTGAGCAGGGAATCGACTTCTTTGCGCTGTCATTCGTGCGCAGCGGGCGCGACGTGCTGCGCCTCCGGCATCTGCTGGATGATGTCGATGCGAAACAGCCCATCGTTGCCAAGATCGAGAAGCCCGAAGCCTGCCAGAATCTCGATGGGATTCTCGACGAGTGCGACGGTGTGATGGTTGCGCGCGGCGATCTGGGCGTCGAGATGGCGCTGGAGAAAGTGCCGGCGATGCAGAAGACCATCATCGACAAGGCACGGCGGCGGGGCCGTTTCGTGATTACGGCAACACAAATGTTGGAATCAATGATCGAAAATCCGTTGCCGACACGAGCTGAGGTGAGTGATGTCGCGAATGCGATTTACGACGGCACGAGCGCGGTTATGCTATCGGCCGAAACGTCTGCGGGCAAACATCCTGTGGAGTCGGTACGGCTGATGGCGCGCATTGCCTGCGAAACCGAGTGTGCCATACGTGACAAGGGGTTCACATATGAGTGGCGCGCCGACAATCCAACGATTCCCGAGATTATCGCCGACGCCGCTTACCATTCGGCGAGTTCGGCCAAAGTTGCGGCGCTTGCGGTGGGGACCAGCAGCGGCGCGTCAGCTCGGCTGCTCGCGAGATTCAGGTCGCCGGTGCCGGTCTTTGCCTTCACCTCTGATGAGTGCGTGGCGCGTCAGCTGTCGGTGGTGTACGGTGTCGAGCCGATCATCGCGCCGGCCTTCGTGAACACGGATGAAATGCTGCAACACATGGAAATGGCCTTGGTGCAAACAGGCCGGGTAAAACCAGGCGACAACATCGTCTTCGTCGCCGGTCAGCCAGTGGGACTGCGCGGATCGACAAACATGTTGAAGCTGCATCGTATAAGCGGTTTCCGAAACTGATGTACGAGGCGATCCTGATCGTCTCTTTCGGCGGGCCCAATAAGCCGGAAGACGTGATCCCGTTTCTCGAGAACGTTACTCGCGGCCGAAACGTACCTCGGCAGCGTCTGCTCGAAGTGGCAGAGCATTATTATCACTTCGGCGGCAAGAGTCCGATCAACGACCAGAACCGGGAGTTGGTTGCCGCGCTACGCCAGGAACTCGACGCGAATGGAATCGGTCTGCCCATCTATTGGGGAAATCGCAACTGGCATCCCTTTCTTGCCGATACGCTGCGGCAAATGCGCGGGGATGGCGTGCGGGATGCTCTTGCGTTTGTGACCTCGGCGTACAGCTCGTATTCGGGCTGCCGGCAATATCGCGAGAACATCGCCGCCGCTCAAGCCGAAGTCGGGGAGGGCGCACCGAAGATTGATAAGCTGCGGGTGTTTTACAATCATCCGGGCTTTATTGAAACGTGGGCCGAGCGCGTGCGCGAAGCAGGATCGAAGCTCGGTGGACAACCATTCCGCCTGGTAATGTCCGCGCACAGCATCCCGTCCGCCATGGCCGAAACCAGCGACTACGAACGGCAGCTGCGGGAAACCTCCCGGCTGGTTGCGAGCGCAAGCGGTATCGCCGATTGGGAGCTCGTGTTTCAAAGCCGCAGCGGTCCGCCTTCGCAGGCATGGCTCGGACCCGACATCCTCGACCACTTGCGTTGTATGAAGGAACGCGGCGTAGAGAACGCCGTGGTTGCGCCGCTCGGTTTCATCTCCGATCACATGGAGGTGCTCTACGATCTGGATACGGAAGCGCAGGAAGTGGCGCGCCAGTTGGGAATGCGTCTGATCCGCGCTGCAACGCCGGGAACACATCCGGCATTTATCCGGACCATTCGTCAGCTGATCGCGGAGCGTTTGGATCCATCAACTCCCAGGCTTGCGATCGGGATCTATGGCGCTAACCACGATGTTTGTCCTGAAGATTGCTGCCCCGCTCCTCAAAGAGCCGGTAGATCTCCCGTTTCGGTAAGCCCATCCGCTTCGCAACGGCTTTGATCGCCGCCATGCGATCCAGCCCCTCTTCGGTCTGCAGCTTCTCGATCTCGCTGAGCGGATCGTGAATGACGGGCAGTTCCTCCGATCGACCGATCACAATTGTGATCTCGCCCTTAACCGAACCGCGTTCCGCAAGAAGCGCGGCGATTTGAGCGGCTGATCCACGTAAGAACTCTTCGTGTATTTTGGTGAGCTCGCGGGCGACGACGATGCGCCGAGTGCCCAGGAGTTCGGCCATATCGCTCAATGCCTCCAGCACACGGTGGGGGCTCTCATAAAGCACGACGCTGGCGCGTTCGCCCGAGAGTTCTTGAAGAGCTTTACGGCGCGCCATTGTTTTCGTCGGCAAAAAGCCGATGAATCGAAACTGATCCGTGGGTAAGCCGCAAGCCGAAAGCGCCGACAGAATTGCCGACGCGCCTGGTATGGGTACGACCGGCACGCCCGACTGAATCGCAGAAACAACGATGCGGTAGCCAGGATCGGAGATCAAGGGCGTTCCGGCATCGGATGCGAGTGCAACCGACTCGCCGCGCAGCAAACGCTCAATCAGTTCGGGCGTGCGCGCCGCCTCATTGTGATCGTGATAGCTCAACAACGGCTTGCGAATGCCGTAATGGTCCAGGAGCTTCTGCGTCTGGCGAGTATCTTCGCACGCGATTACGTCCGCGGCATCGCGTAGAATCCGCACCGCCCGAAACGTGATGTCTTCGAGATTCCCGATGGGGGTGGCAATGACGTACAGAGTGCCTGGCAAACACTATGATGGAAGATCAGCCGTTGAAGATGCAAACTCCGTCTGAGCATGGCCTGGCACCCGACTCGTCGCCACTGTACGTCCGGTGGAATCCGGAGCGCTCCCCGTACGCGATTGAGTTGAAGCTCGACATCGCTTCCAGTCTGGCGCGGCACGTCCGGGACGCCGAGCGGATCAATGTGGAGATTGGTGGGATTCTGGTAGGTACGTTTCCTCCAGCCGGAGTGCCGACGCTGCGCATTGAAGGGTTCGAGCTGTTCCAACGCGATTCGGATGAGAATCAAATCTTCATGCTCGGTCCTCAGGAGCATGAACGTCTGGCGGCGGCACAAGCGCGCGCCCGGCGCGCAGGCCGGTCGGTGCTGGGCTTCTTTCGTTCACACATGCGGCCGGGTCCGCTGCGTCCCTCGTTGGCCGATCGGACTCTGTTCGGCACTGAGTTCAAGGAAGGCGTGCAAGCCATTCTGATGATTCAGGGTACGCCTCCCCAATTCGCCGCCTTTTTCATTGGCGCGCGAGGCCAATTATCAGAAGAGCCCGCAGTACGTGAATTCCGATTCAACGAAAGCGACTTCGGAGCGCTTCCCGAAGTTGAGCCCTCATGGCCGACCGGCGAGGATAACGCCGAGCCGGCGCCCGTACGTGGTGGATGGTACATTCTCATAGCCGTCCTGCTGATAGCGGTGGTCGCGGCCGGTCTGTATATCTGGTCGGTATGGACCGGTACGCGCCTGTTCCCCTCGCGGTCGGGTGAGATCGCGCTCGCCGTCACCGGCGGGCGCACCCTGCACATTACGTGGAACCACTCAGCGCCCGATGTGACGAAAGCGGAATCGGCGAAACTGGTGATCATCGATGGCGATACCCATCGGGAAGTACAGGTGGGATTGGACGAACTGCGGTTGGGAACGGTTGATTACGAAAGGACGAGCGACAGGGTTCAAGTGACGTTGATGCTCGCCA
Source organism: uncultured Acidobacteriaceae bacterium (assembly GCA_963842195.1). Classification (GTDB taxonomy): domain Bacteria; phylum Acidobacteriota; class Terriglobia; order Bryobacterales; family Bryobacteraceae; genus Bog-105. The sequence goes on along the minus strand of CAWJFN010000004.1, from coordinate 220,243 downwards.
TGCCGGGCGCGACCTCGCTGAGTCAGTCGGTCGCGTGGCATAGCTGATATTATCGGCGCCGGCGCGATTGCGCCCGGCGCCGTAGTCCGCGCATGCCGTTCAGGCGGTCGGAAGTGAGGTTGCCGGCTTCAGGGCTGCCGAAGCAATAAGTGGAATTCGCCGCCCTTGCCGTCCAGGATCACGGTACTTCCTGGAGGAATCTGGCCTTGTGCAACCAGGGCCGCAACCGGCTGAATGAAGTTCCGCTGTACTGTGCGCTTGAGTTCGCGCGCACCGAACTCAACGCTTGTACCCATGTCTAGCAGCAGACTTCGTCCTGCTACGGTACATTGCAAACGGAAGCCTCGGCAGCCGAGACGCGTATGAATCAGGCGCGCGAATCCTGCAAAGATCTGATCGAGAATCAGTCCGCACGCTTCGCGATCCAGTGGTTTGTAAGTGATCACCGAATCGATGCGGTTCACAAACTCCGGCGAAAATTTTTGCCGTACAGCCGCCATTCCGATATTGCCGAGTTTCGATCCGCCTTCGAGACCTGTCGCCGGCAGCATCGCCTCGAATCCGAAATCCGGCTTGTTCGCGCGCTGAATCGCCTTCGCGCCAAGATTGCTGGTGAGGAAAATCATGCAGCGCTCAAAATTGACTGTGCTGTTATCGCCCAGCCGCAGGGTTGCCTTATCGAGAATCCCCAGGAGCAACCGAGTCATGGAGGGCGCCGCTTTTTCAATTTCATCGAAGAGAATGATGGAAACATCACTGTTCTCCGAGGCCACTCCGTTTACCTTCGCCTGGTTGAGCATGGGCTGTGTTTCGCGGTGACCCAAATAGCCTGGGGGTGCGCCGATCAGTTTCGCGACTTCGTGCTCCATTTGGAACTCGCCGCAGTCCACTTTCAGCATCTGCTTGCTGCTTCCATGGAGAACTTCAGCAAGCGCCTCAACGGTGCGGGTTTTTCCCGTTCCGGTGGGGCCGAGGAGAAGCACCACACCCATTGGGCGCCCTTCCGGGGCGAGTCCCGCCTGGTGCATCTGTATATAGGGAAGAATGGTTTCGATGGCATCGGGCTGGCCAACGAGCAGATCATTGAGCCGTGTCGCCAAACCGTCCGGGTCTTCCGGGAGGATGGGACGTTTTGTGCGCCCCGTCAAGGTGTAAGATCGCATCCGCCTCTCGTGGTGAGCCTTCGACAGCGCTAGCTTGCTCGAAGACGTTCGTCCTTTCGACAGCGAGTCTAGCGGCCACGGCGAGCGATCCGGATGCTGGATGGACCTTGGCGGAAAACTTTAAAAGGGAATTCTATCGTTTGATTTCAGTGACTTACACTTGAGCAGCGTGCCTCAAAATAAATGTTCGACTTCTGTGATTGAAGTCAGGTGGAGGGGCGGCGAATGCCGTATCAGGCCCAGGCTCGCGCTGAACTCATGGCTTCGATCATGCGATCGAGGCGGTCCGCGCTGCGTTGTAGCTCGCCGATATCGGCGGCCATGTTCGCCGCCTCGCCGGCAGTGCCTGACTGAAGGCGCAGTTGAAGAGCTGTCTCACGTTTTCGAATGGCCGCCACCTGCGAAATCACCAGCATGTCGAGAGGTGCTTGCCGTGTCTGAATGGATGTCATGTCTTGTTGAACCCGGACTATCCTGGAGCACGCTGGATGCCAATCACTTCGACGTGCTAAAACAGCCTGTTTCAGGGCTCTTCGCGATCTCCAACACCTTCCGGCGAAGCATCATTTGTTTCCACCGTTGGTAAGAAGGTTAACGGGACACCAGTCAAATGCTCGTTACATCATCGCCACCGGGGGTGCCGGCTCGTCGGGACTGCCCGCACTTGTTAACGGCGTTCGAATCATAATGGCCGCCAACATCAGGAGCACAGCGAATCCGATGAGATAAGAAGGGTGCCCGAACAACTGCAGATGGGCGCGAACGTTCGCTGGTGCGAACTGCAGGCCCGCCCAAACGAGTCCCAGAATCGCCTCGCCAGCGATTAAACCTGACCCGATTAGAACGCCGGTATTCTCGACCCGCGCCTTTTGTGCCACGTTGTATCCGCGGCGGTCCGCGATCCAGTCGCCGATGGACCGGAATACGCCACCGACGAAGATGGCAAAAGTTGTTCCGAGTGGCAGGTACATGCCGACCGAAACGATCATCGGGCTCTTGATGCCCATCATGATCATGGCGATTCCGAACGCCACGCCGACCAGTACCAGCGGCCATGGCATATCGCCACCCACAATGCCCTGCGCCAACAGCGCCATCAAGCCGGCCTGAGGCGCCGGGAGCTGTGGATCACCAAATCCCGTCCCTCCCGCCTTGATATTGCCTTCGTGCAGCAATACCAGGGGGAAATACATGACGACGCTCGCCACCACAACCGCAATTAGTTCAGCGATCTGTATGCTGCGCGGCGTCCCACCCAGAATGTAGCCGACCTTGAAATCCTGTAGCAGTTCTCCCGCAACTGCCGAGGATACGCACACGACCGCAGCCACCCCGAGCACCGCAGCCACGCCGCCCGCTCCACCAACTCCGAGCGAAACCATCAGCAGCGCCGCGACAATCAATGTAGACAGCGTCAGACCCGAAACCGGGTTGTTCGAGGATCCGATAATCCCGCAGAGACTTCCCGATACGGTCGCGAAGAAGAATCCAAGCACCAGCATTACTGCCGCTGCGACCAATCCGCCCACGATCTGGTGCGAAAAATAGATATAGAGCGCGATCATCGCGGCGAACACCACCGCGATTAACGCAAACACAACGCGGAAGCTCATGTAACGTTCCGTGCGGCCAACTGTGGCCGGTTCGCCGCCCGTGCGCTTCACGTCGCGGAGTGCGCGCTTCATTCCTTCGGAAAGGTTGGTGCGCATGCGGAAGAGCGTGTATGCCGCTCCCACCAGCATGCCCCCAACCGCGATCGGTCGCACGATGTAACGCCATACCGCCGCCGCCAGGTCCGCCCAGCCCGCGTCACCCGTTCCCGCCGGGAGGAAGCCCCGGAGTTGCGGACCAAGGAAGTAAATCAGTACCGGAACCATGAATCCAAACGCAATCACGCCGCCCGCAAAGAGCAGCGCCGACAGACGCAAGCCGATGATGTAGCCTACGCCGAGAAATGCCGGACTAACGCTCGGCGCGGCGAAGGTGGTCGCGCCGCCTGCGCCCAGCACATTCGTAGTACCCGCTCCGCCCAGCCGCACTCGGCTCCCTGCTTGCCCAACCTGGAGCGGTATATCGTATTCAGGCGCGAACAGCCCGAATTTGCCGAGCAGAAACACTAGGCCGCCGATGCCGATATTCCAGAACAGGTACTTCGCCGCCTCGGCCCCGCGCTGTCCGGCTTTGTGAATCTCCGAGGCTGCCACTGATTCGGGGAAGGGGAGTTCCGGGTCTTCCACCATTACCCGCCGCACTAGCGAAATGAAGAGCACGCCCAGCACGCTGCCGACGAGAATCAACACGGTCGTCTTCCAATAGGCATCACGGAAGCCAAACGAGGGCCAGGCACGTGCCATCAGAAATGCCGGAATGGTGAAGATAGCGCCCGACGCGACACCTTCGCCGATGGAGCCGCTGGTACGCGCGATATTCTCTTCGAGCAGCGACCCCTTCCAGGTCCTCAGCACTGCCATGCTGATCACGGCGGCGGGATAGGTTGCCGCTACCGTCATGCCGGCCTTCAACCCCAGGTACGCGTTGGCAGATCCCAAGACAACCGTCATGGTCAGGCCTAGAAGCATCGCGCGCAGCGTCAGCTCGCGCATTTGCAGGTGTTCAGGAACAAATGGCCGGAAACGCTGCGCTGTTGTGCTCATAGCAGACGCTCGTATTGTATGCGGACCGATTTCCGGACGCGAAAGGACATTCGATTTTTCCTTCCAAGCTCGAACCGGAATTCAAATCCCAAGCGCATATCCGGGTACTGCCGGAACGCCTCGCCTACTCGCGTTTAAGCTGTCTTCTTAATCGGTCGTTGCTGCATGGCTGCCCACGAGAAAGATCCTGCCACGCCGACCGCTGCCAAAATGAAGCCCAACGCTAAGACGCGCGTGCCTCACTTATTGGATCAGTTGGGACATGAGCGGCGGCCGGCCGCTTCTTCTTTAGGCCTGCCCAGCGCGCGAGGGCTGCTTTCCTTGCGCTGTCGCTGCGCTGCGCGGCAGTGAAATTCTTCGCGCGAGCATGGCCCATTGCGGCCGAGGGCTTTGGCGATGCGAGTAGGTAACGTCATTACTTGTGATGTTCCAGCTCGTGAACCCTGAGCGCGTTCTCGATACGGTCGAACCCGGCGCGCATTTCAGACTGGATCTCTATTTGCAGGGTCTTCATCTCGGCGCGCAGTGTTTCTTTGAGCGCATCGATCTGTTTGGTTAGGTCTGCTCTCACATCGGCAATGCGGCTGTTTGAGTGGATAAGAGCCGCCACGGGCACAATAATCGCAATACAGATCGTCATCACCTGCGCGTCAGTTAATTGCATATGTCCTTTCCAAGCACGAGCAAGCGCCTGTAATACCCGACGATAACGAGAATCAGGGGAATCGTTCCGTAAAAGACCTGCAGCGCTTGAGTCGTCGGCACCGCTTCCAGGTTAGCGAATTGTATGCGTGGCCCTTACGCATGGGCGTACTAGGTCAACGCCGATAAATGTTCTTCACCTCGCAGGTCGAGTTATCTTGCCAGATGATGCTGCCGGACGTGCCGTCCCACCGGAGCATCGCGTGGCGCCTGCCTTCTTCCCAACCCGCCTGCGCCGAAAGGAAAAGTGTGTTATCCGAGTTTTTGCTTTACCAGATCGCTTAACGCCTTCCCGTCGACACGCTTGCCCGCGAGTCGCGCCTGGGCCGCCTTCATGACCGCGCCCATCTGTTTGGATGAGGTCGCACCAGTCTCACTGATTGCCGCGGCAACGGCTTCGTCCACCTCGGCCGCAGAAGCAATGCCAGGCAGGTAGCTTTCGATTAATTTGATCTCGGCCTCTTCTTTCAGCGCGGCGTCTTCCCGGCCACCCTTACGAAACATGTCAGCCGATTCACGCCTCTGCTTGATCAGCATGTTCATCACCTGCATTTCCGTTGCTTCGGTGAGAGGCTTCATCGAGTCGACTTCGTGCTTCTTCAGCGCCGCTTTCACCATGCGAACCGTGCTCAGACGCGCTTCGTCCTTGGCCTTCATTGCCTCGACCAGGTCTTTTTGAATTCTGTCGAGTAGTGACATCGCTCAACATTGTAAGTCGCGGGGTCGCAAAAGCGCCGTAGTACCGGTCGCGAATCTCCAGGCGTAGCATTCACGGCGGCCGCAGGGTCATAGAAACGAGAGGTTCTACTGATGAAAGCAGTAGCTGGTATTTTTTCGGTCTTAATCCTGTGTTGCGCGATTGCTTTCGCGCAACGCGACCACCAGGGCGGCCCTCCCGAAGGGCACGGCAGGGTGGGAGGGGGATATATTCCTTCCCATGGACCCCCTCCGAGTGCCCAAGTCGACCGCGGACGTGAGGCCGATCGAGGCCGTGAAGCAGATCGTGGACACGAAGATCGGCGCGATTTCCGCGACCGACCCGAACACCCGAACGCGCCTCATGTTCATGCAGAGACCGGAGAGTGGGTTGGACACCGCGGCGGAGATGCCCACTATCACCTTGATCATCCCTGGGAGCACGGCCACTTTCGCGGCGGGATCGGGCATGACCATGTTTATGTACTCGTCGGCGGAGGCCCTAATCGATTCTGGTTCAACAATTTTTACTTCAGTGTTGCTCCTTATGACCTCGGCTATGTCGGCGACTGGAATTGGGCCGGCGACCAGATCGTGCTCTATGACGATCCGGACGATCCGGGTTGGTACCTCGCCTACAACGTCAGGCTGGGCACGTACGTACACGTGATGTATCTAGGTTGAGGGGGCGCCTACGGGCGGTTCTCCTCCAGTTGCTTTACGAGCTGAACCACGACATCGCCGACCACCTGCAGGCTATGGGCACTCAGCTTGTCCATCGTGTCTTTGTCGGTATGCCAAAAGCTGTTGTTAGGCCCGTAATCGTAGTCAATCAGGTCGATGGCGTTAACACCTTCGCTGACGAACGACATGTGGTCGTCGTCTATACCGCCCGGATCGCGCTTGAAATATTTGCCGTCCCCCAGCTTGTCCGCGATCTGAAAAACAGCTTGCCGCAACGCTGGCGATGAGTTGTCGTCGTTCATGATGTCGAGGTCTTTATCGCCAATCATGTCGACGTTTATCAGCGCTCTGATTTTGGCCAGTGTACCGTCGCTGCCCCATCGCGATGCCAAGTGGCGACTCCCATAGCGGCTATCGGTATCGCTCCACTGCCGAACCGCTTCTTCGCCATCGAAGAACACGATAAAAATGTCATCCGAGTGCCTCAAGCGCGACGCCACACGCGCAAATTCGAGAAGAAATCCGGTTGACGAGCCGCCGTCGTTCGCGCCGACGAAATGAGTCAGCGGCTTGCGCAGAGTGTCGAAATGTCCGGTGACGACTACCGCTTTGCCTGACGTCCCCGGAAATTTCAGGATGATATTCGTCATCGGGATTGTGCCGTCCGGCGTTTGCGCCTCGAACGAATCGCGCGCTAGCTCGCCCCCGAGCGGCTTCAGTTCGCCCTCAATCCATTCCCGCAGATGTTTCAGCGCCTCGGATCCGGCAGGGCGCTCTCCAAACGAAGTCGCGTGCCGGGTGGCAGCGAGCGCGGCGGCGCCGCTGAACGGGGGGGCCTGATCACGCTGGGGCGCCGCACTCACGAAAATGTTAAAGATGATTACCAGAACAGGCGATAAGAGGGACAGCCGCGGTTTTGAAGTATTGGAAGGCTGCGGTTTGGACATGAGCGTCAATCGTCTCGAAGGCTTCTTGAGCGGCGAATTATTAGTTTAAGAAATTTGCAGAGAGGAAGTCGCAGGCAGAAAGACTGTTGTATCATAGCGATACACCCCCCGTTATTTAGGGCGTACATCGCCCCGGAACACTATGGAGTCCGTCGGACAGAAACTCCGTGCAGCGCGTTTGCGCCCAGGTTTGGCTCTGGAAGATATCAGCGCTAAGACACGCATCACCGTCAGCAACCTGCAGGCCATTGAGGCCGATGACCTGAGTCACTTCGACTCCCGATTCTTTTACAAGAGCTTCGTGCGGCAGTTTGCGGACGCTGTTGGCGTTGACCGCACGGAAGTTGAGGGCCTGCTTCAGACCAACGCCGGAGCGATGCCTGAACCCCTGATGCCGGGTCAACCCGGAGCGCCGGTTCGACCCAGACTTGCCAGCCTACGGCCGCAGCGGTTCCCGTTATCCAGGTGGATGTATTCGATGACATCTCTGGTTGTGGTGCTAATGGCATGCTCCATGCTGTATTCCATGTGGGAGAACTCCCGCGCAAGCCGCGCAGCCTCGCTGGACAGAGTTCAGAAACCGGTATTGAATTCACCTCAACTGCAGCCTGCCGCCCCGAACGTCCGGCCTGCAGCTCAGCCCGGACCCGATCCTATTGCCCAAGCCGCTAACCGGGAAACATTCCACCTTCAGCTCTCGGCGATTGAGCGCGCCTGGGTTTCCGTGGCGACGGATGGCAAAGAAGTCTACACGGGAGTGCTGCAACCGGACCAAACAAAGACACTCGAAGGCCAGGAGACGGCACGCGTCCGCACTGGCAATGCGGGTGGCGTACAGGTAGTGTTCAATGGCAAAACCCTAGGGACACTGGGATCGGAAGGCCAAGTCCGGACCGTATTGTTTTCAAAGAACGGTTATGAGATTCTCGAGCCGCAAGCCGGGATCCTATTGACACGCTTTAACCCGACCGAATAGGCCGCTCCGCCCGGCGGCTGTCCATTTCTGCTCGTCCTACCCGGGCTGCCTTCTGCAAACGGCGTTTCTGGCGCTCCATCTGAATGAGTTCGTGTCTGCGCCTGAGCTTGATGCTGGTGTCGACTTTACGCCAGAACTTACGGAAGTAATCGACCGCAGAAGTCAGACCGATAATGACAACCAGCCACATTGCCGTCATCGCATAGAGCCTGAGCGGGGACCATCGAATCGACAATAAAACCAGCGTGACGCCGATCACCTGCAGGACCATTTTCGATTTTCCGAGCTCGCCCGCCTTCATCGTGTAGCCCTCGGCAGCGGCGATGCTGCGCAAGCCGGACACGGCGAATTCGCGGCCGATGATCAGGATCGCCATCCATCCCGGCAACAACCGGGTCTCAACCAATGAGATCAGTGCCGCCGAAATCAGAAGCTTGTCGGCTATAGGATCGAGCAGGGTTCCCACGGTGGTCACCTGTTTCCAGCGTCGCGCCAGATACCCGTCCAGCAGATCGGTTACGGCGGCGGCAAGAAACACGATCAGCGCGAAGAAATCGTTGGCGACCAACAGCCGATCTCCCCACTGGATCCGCAGATTGTGCTGTACCAGCGCCGCCACCAGTAGCGGCACCAGAAAGATGCGCACGAGTGTCAGCAGATTGGGAAGATTGGACAACTTTTACTCAAATATAGGATACGTCGCCAGCGAATGCGACACTGCACTCATTCGGCGATGAGGCGGATCAGGGCGCGGCGGTATTGGACGTTGCCTTCCCTGCTGACGCTCAGTGTGCCAGTGCTGCGCAGACCAGATCGCGCACCCGGCCGAGATCTCTGATCACATCAGAGCCGAGGTGAATGCGCAGTGCCCGCCTGTGCCGATCTCCGAGCACCTGGAAATCCCCGCGCGCCTGCGCCGCTTTCACTATCCCGAACGTGTATTTCTGCTGCGGCACGGGCAAATCGTTTGCTTCATCGCACGTGATCTGCAGAAACACACCGGAGTTGGGTCCTCCCTTGTACGCCTGACCAGTGCTGTGCAGAAAGCGAGGTCCGAAGCCGAGCACGGTCGCAACCTGCTTCGACTGCAGAATCTGCGAGCGCATCTGCTGTAAGATCTTCTCGTATTCCCCAAACATCGGAATATACGCGAGCAGCCCGAAGTAGTCGCCCGCTTTCAGTCGATCGATATGCTGCCGGATGACGGCGCCCACCGTGTTTGCGCCATTCAGCAAAAATTCGGTGTTCTCCTTGTCGGCGAACAGCTTTAGCCCGTCCTGCTCCAGTATCGGTTTTTCCGCTGGTAACGAGCCTGTCTTCTCGAATTCGTTGGTCAGCTCCCGGGTTGCAATTTTGCTGGCTTCCACGTCGGGTTGATTGAATGCGTCAATCTGGATTACCGATCCGGCCACCGCTGTGGCGATTTCCCATTGGAAGAAGGTTTGGCCAATGTCATACAAATCGTTGAGCACGATGCGCACAACGGGATGTCCTGCGTTCTGCACGGCTGCTACATGAGTCTCGAGTTCGACATCGTTATCGCCGGCGAATTTGACATAAGCGAAAACCCGATCTTTGCCGTAATCGTCAACTTTCGCGAACGGTTCGCGATCCACAGGGATCAGGCCCTTGCCGACTTTGCCCGTAGACTCTGCAAGCAATTGTTCGAGCCACGCTCCGAGATCGGAAATGGATTGCGAGCAAAGCAGAGTTACCTTATCCCGGCCGAAGCGCAACGCAGCGGTGCCGAGAATCAAGCCCAGAGCAACGCCAGGGTTCCGCTTTGAGTCGTCGTCTTTGCAGGCTTCAACCATGATCTTGGCACTTTTCAGCAGTTTCTCCGTATTGAGACCGGCTGCCGCATGAGGTACCAAACCGAAATCAGATAACGCGGAGTAGCGCCCGCCAATGCTCGCCACACCATGAAACAGCCTGCGGAATCCCAGCTTTTCCGCGACGCCTTCCAGCTTTGATCCGGGATCGGTCACCGCAATGAAATGGTGGCCGGCCCGGTCTCCAATTGCCTTCTTCGCTTCATCGTAGAAGTACTGCATGTAGATGTTCGGCTCGAGCGTCGTGCCGGACTTGCTGGAAACGCAGAAGAGCGTGCGCGGCAGGTTGATTTTGTCGCGGAAGCTCCTGATCTGCACCGGATCAGTGGAATCGAGCACCAGCAGTTCCGGCGACCCCGCCTGCTTCCCGAACGTCATACTGAAGACTTCTGGGCACAAGCTCGAGCCGCCCATGCCGAGCAGCAGTAACTGCGTGAAGCCGTCTTCGCACACCTCCGCCGCCAGCGCCTTGAACTTCGAGAGCTGGCCTAACTGCTGATCGACAATGTCGAGCCAGCCGAGCCACTTGCCTTCCTCACCGCCGGTCCACAGCGAAGCGTCCTTAGCCCACAATCGAGCCGTGTTGCCACCCGCGTCCCAACTCTTGTGCGCGTCGCGTACCGCGTTGTTCAGGTCCCTTGGAAGCGAACTGGAGAACGGCTCGGCCGTTTCTGCTGCCTTCACCTTAGCGGAACTCATTGTCTTCGATCCCTTTCACTTTATTCAGGCGCCGGACATGACGCTCTTCACCGCTGAAGTTAGCCGTAAGAAAAGCTTCCGTCGCATCCTGCGCAAGCATCTGACCGATAATCCGGGCGCCCAGCACCAGCACATTCATATCGTCATGCTCGACACCTTGATGAGCCGAGTAATGATCGTGGCAAAGCCCGGCGCGTATTCCCTTGAATTTGTTTGCCGCGACTGAAACGCCGACACCGCTACCGCAGACGAGAATTCCACGGTTCGCGCGTCCGGCGCGAATTTCGTTTGCCACCAAAACCGCATAGTCGGGATAATCGTCCGGTTTTCCCGGTTCGAATGTGCCCACGTCGTGAACGGTGTGGCCGAGTTTCTCAATGAAATCGATCAACTCTCGTTTCATCGCAAAGCCCGCGTGATCTGCTCCGATCGATACGTTCATTTGTCACCCAATAGCTTATCGCTCCGTAACTGCAGAGCGCCTACCGAAAATCCTCATACGTGTCGAGCACACCGTTTAATAAATCCAGATCGCTTCGAGTGCATTCGGCCAACGGCGGCCGCACCGGACCGGCTTTCTCCCCGAGTAATTCCATGGCCGCCTTCATGACTGCCACTTCGTAGCCTCGGGAGCGCTCGCGTAGCGAATACAAAGGGTTCACATAACGTCGCATCAAATCGTTGAGCGCGGCGAAGTCCCGCTTTTGGCCGGCGTCCGCAAGCGCTAACGACAGCTTCGGCGCAATGTTCGAAATGCTGGAGGTATAAGCCTGCACGCCGATCGCAAAGTAGCCCGGCACGCAATCGTCGCCGAGACCGCCAAACCACGCCAGGCGATCGCCATTCAACTCCATGATGCGCTGTAGCCTGCGTGTGTCTCCCTGGCCATCCTTCCAGCCCACGAGCGTCGGCACGCGATCCGCAAGGCGCGCTACCATGTCCGGCGTGAACACCGCCCAATCACGGCTGTAAACCATCAAGGGCAATTCCGTCGCGCGGCCGATGAGCTTCGTAGTAGGCGAAGAGTCCCGTTTCCGGAGCCGAAACATAATATGGCGGAAGCACGAGGACGCAATTGGCCCCCGCGTGTTGTACTCGCCGCGCGATGTCAGCGCCAAGCGAGGCATTGAAACCCGTGCCCGCGACGACAGGCATTCTGCCCTTCACCGCGTGAACCGTTGCCGAGACTACCTGCTCGATTTCATCCGGAGTCAGCGAGTACATTTCGCCGGTACCGCCGGCCGCCACGATTGCACAAAACGGATGCGACGCCATCGCGTCTACGTTGCGTTCGAGCGCACCCAGGTCGAGCGACAAATCGTTCTTGAACGGCGTGACCGGAAAACCGAAGACACCATGCAGCGATGCTGTGAACTTCCTTGCGCCGGTATTCATTTGGAAGTGGCGTTCATTTGAAATCCGGTGTTACGGGTGGCGCCCAGCGTCTGCGCACGAGCAATGCGTAGCTAGCCACTCCCAGAAGCAGGAACCCGAAGTTTGCCGCCATGGGCGCGCCGTATCCGCCGCTTACCTGTTTCAGCCATCCGGTAAGCAGAGGTGCAACGATTCCGGGCAGGTTGGCCGCCATGTTTTGAAGCGCGGCGAGACGCGCGGCGGGAGCGCCAGGGAGGATTGCTGGAGTGAGCGCCCAATAATTTCCGGTCGCGAGTCCGAGTCCGCTGAGTGAAAAAATCGCGAAGAACAGCGCAACGGAGTTCGAATTCGACAGCGCTCCGATCAGCTCCGTCGATGCAATCAGAAATCCGGCAATGATAAACCGCCGCCGGACGGCAACGGCATCGCCGCCTGCGTGCACAATGCGGTCGGCCCAGAAGCCCGCCGCGGTGGCAACGATGGCGAATCCCCAGAAGCTGAAACCGGTGAACCAGCCAGTAGAATTAAGCGACATCCCACGACGCTCGGCAAAGTACGCGGGTAGCCACGTCAGGCAGAAATAGTTGAAGTAGTTGTAGCAGAATGAGCCGATAGCAATGCCCCACATGACTGGACTGCGCAACACCTGATGGAATTCCATCTCGCGCACATCCGGTTGGCTCAAGACGGCTTCTTCAATCTGCCGGTCATCATCTTTCACCAACCATAACCACGGAAGCACCCACGCCAGCGCTCCGAATCCCGTGATGAGGAACATAGCGCGCCAGCCATAGGCGACCAGCAACCAGGCCACGAGTGGAGCTCCGATCGCCGGACCGACTTTTGCCGAGGCTTGATACAGGCCCATGATGACGCCGTGCCGTTGTGGCCCGAAATTGAGACGAATCCAGCGCATGCCGGCAGGAGTGTTTACCGCTTCACCCGCCCCGAGCAGCAGGCGAGCGGCGAACAACTGAGTGAACGAACCGCATAAGGCCGTTAGTCCCGCCACAACGCTCCAGAATGTGAAGCAGATCGCGAACGGCTTCTTTACTCCGTAGCGATCAACCAGCCAGCCGGCCGGAATTTGGAGCGCCGCATAGGTCCAGAAGAATGCGGAATTCAGAAGTCCTCGCGCGCTGTCGTCAAGTCGAAATGAGCTCCGAAAGTCGTGCGCTGCCAAGGCGATCGAAATGTTCTGGCGGTCCAGATACGCGATGACAAAAGCGAGGCAGAGCAGGACCACGATGCCAGCCCTCACTGCCGAGGCGTGGACACCGCGCGCGGCCGGTATCGAGGTTTTTAGCTGCGCACGCTCAAGCATCAACAGCCTGCATCAGCCCGCGGATATAGCCGAATGCGAAGGCGAACGCCTGACGTCCGGCCTCATCGCCCTGAATGATGGGCACGTGATCCGGCATCAGCATGCCGTCATAACCAAGCTCTTTATAAACGCGCAGGCAGGCGAGCATGTCCACATCGCCGCAATCGGGGAACGTCTCCTGAAAGTCGAGAAAGTGTCCGTGAATGTTGCGGAAGTGAACGTTAAAGATCTTCTTGCGACGACCAAAATAGCGGATCACATCGCCGATCTCTTGATTCGGATGTTCGAGCATTTCCGAGACAGTGCCTTGGCAGAAGTTCAAGCCATGATAAGGGCTCGGCTGAATTTCTATGAAGCGCTTCAATCCGTCGACGCTGCCCAATACGCGATGAACGCCGCGGAACCCTTTATCGGTGGGCATTGCGGGATCGTGCGGGTGACAGGCCATCTTCACTTTGTGTTCGGTCGCAACCGGAACCACACGCTGCAAGAAATAGGTGATCCGTTCCCACATCAGGTCGCTCGAGACGGGACCGGCCTCCGTCAAAGGCGGATCCTGCTTGGCCTCCGCGTAGCGAAACGTGCTGTAGCTCGCGCCGCCTCGGCCCTGAGTTCGCGCGGTCCGCGGCACGCCTAGAATGTTCAAGTTGTACTTCACGAGCGGAATGCCGGCCTGTGCACAATTCCGAATCATGGTGCAAATGTCGTCGATTTCGCGATCGCGCGCAGGACTCTGCCCCAGCATAATGTCGGGATTTTCCGAATGCGTGATGGAACTGGAGCTGAGCGGCAGCGGTACCGCGGCCAGAGTCACGCCGAAAGACTCCACTTGCTCGCGTAACCGGCTCAGGCCATCAACCGACCAGTTTTCGTCGAGCTTAGGGGAGGGAAGCCGTGCACAGATGTGATCGACGCCGAGCGCCGCCATCACACGCAGTGTTTGGTCGCTCGAATCGTGCTGCGTGCCCAGCTTCATGCGCCCGGAAGCCTGGGAGCGCGCCGTGTTGCCCAACTGCGTTACACCGAGAGTTGCGGCTACCAATTGGGCGAATGTCCGGCGATGCATAATCGATCCTGAACGTCGAAGCTATCACACGATGCGCATCTCCTCTCTCAAGCTCCACTCGATTGCGATTGCCGACCCACCGCTTCGCAGCTCCTATGGCCTTCACGCGCCCTGGGCGCTGCGGACGATAGTCGAGTTAGAGACCGATGACGGAATCACCGGCATTGCCGAGACGTATGGCGGCGATGGTCCGCGCGCAGCCTTGGAGGCGGCGCGAGAGGAAATCGTTGGTCGCGATCCCTTCCAACTCGCGAGCCTGTATCAGCGTCTGTGCCGCAATCCGCTACGCAGCGCCGAGGCCGTGCCGGGCGGGCACACGCAGACGTGGCTAGTGCCCGGCGAGAACCCGCTCGATCAGAACCATCGGACATTCGCAGCACTCGAGATTGCCTGCCTCGACATCATCGGCAAAGCAATTGATAAGCCTGTTTGCGACGTGATCGGCGGGCGTGTGCGCGATGAGGTCTCCTTCTCCGCATATTTGTTTTATAAACACGCGGGTGGCGGAGGCGATGGCGATTATGCCGACGAATACGGCGAGGTTCTCGATGCCGAATCCGCCGTTCGTGAATGCCGCGAGTTCCTGCGCAAGTATGGCTTTCGCGAAATCAAATTGAAAGGAGGCGTTCTTCCTCCACACGTCGAAATCGAAACCATTCAGCGATTGCGAGCCGAGTTCGGAAGCGGCGTACCGCTGCGGATTGATCCCAACTGCGCCTGGTCTGTTGACACGTCGGTTGATATCGGTGAACGCTTGCACGACGAGCTATCGGGCGGCGGTTATCTGGAGGATCCTTGCCCCGGCATGGAGGGCATGGCCGAGGTCCGCCGGCGTCTTCGCGCTCGGAGCATCGACACGCCGTTGGCAAGTAATGTAGCCGTGACCCAATTCGCCAGACGTGCTTCGCGCACGCGATCTCGACGCTGTACAGATCGTGTTGTCGGATCCCCACTACTGGGGCGGACTGCGCCAGGTGCAGATGTTGTCGAGCTTTTGCGAGACGCTCGGGATGGGAGCCTCGATGCACTCGAACAGTCATCTCGGCGTTAGCCTGATGGCGATGACCCATGTGGCCGCGGCGTGCCCGAATCTGACGTTCGCGTGCGATACGCATTACCCATGGCAATCGGAACGCGATGAGGTTGTTCTAGGCGGGCGGATTCCGATTCTTGGCGGTTGCGTGCGCATTCCCGACAAGCCGGGACTAGGTGTCGAGCTTGATCGTGATCAGCTTGCACGGGGATGCGAGCGATACGAAAAGATACCGTTTCGCAAACGCGATGACGAAGCCGAGATGCGAAAGCATGTCGACCCGAGCTGGAAACGCGTTCTGCCGCGGTGGTGAGAACACGCTACTCGCCCTTCACGCCGAACGCGTAAAGAGTTGAATCGAAAGTCGTCGCGTAAACACGGCCGTCGCTCACTGCGAGCGCGCCGAAGTGCGTGAAAGATGGCATCGATTTGCCGCTGCTGTAGAGTTCCTTTCCGGTCTCGGCATCGAACGCATACAGCGTCGCGTTGCCCGTCGTCTTCGCAATTCGCTCTTGCGCCGTGTACAGCGTGCCGCTGTCATTGAACTGGCGCGTAAACTCGCCGCTCGAGATCGCGAAGACAACACCGTTCGCAACTACTGGCGGCTCCGGTACGTCCATGTCGCGCGATACCCATGCGGGTACGAGCACAGGCTGCCCGTCCTTATCTTCTACTTTGAATGCCACAATGCTGCCGTGCGGCGAGGGGCCGTTTGTCACCGCAAAAGCCGGCGCTTTGGCCGCGATTGGGCCCCACGCAGCGGCGTAAAGCCAGCGCGTACCCTTGGCGTCCTCCCAGGTCGAAAACGCACCCCAGAAGCCTTTCCCCGCGATATCGGCGCCTTCGTTTGCATAGAGTGGCGTCTGGTACAGCGGCTTGCGATGAGTATCCCCGCCTAGCGATTTCGCATCCAGCAGAAAGATCGAACCTTCTTTACCCGAACCGGCCATCAACTCGCGGCCTTTGTAGGGAAACACAGCCGGTGTGCTGTTCCCCATGTCCAAGTCTTTACGCGTAAGATAATTCGCGTTCGCGGGCGTGAAATAGTCGAGCAGCTTTAGCGTCCCCGATGACAGTGCAACAAAACTGTCGGCGAATCTGCCGGCGTTTGGATCCACCGGACCGTCTCCCGTTTCCGCGTAGATGTTGCCATTCGAGGCCACCGCCACGCCACCGCGCCCCCAAATACCCGCTCCCACAGGGGCCGTTTGAAAGAACACAGGCGGCTGATCCGGATGATTCAAATCCATCCCGTAGACGCCCGATTTTGCTTGCGCGCAGCCCTGAGAAATGGAGGTGTAAAGAAAATCGCCTGCAATGTTGAGGCTCCAATTTTTCGAATACGCCGGCACGAACGCCTTAGGCGGAAAACGGTCTTCTCCGTTCACAAGATTGAGTCCGTGCAGCTTGCCATCCGTCGAAATGACGTAAACCGTCGGTCCGTGCGCTTCAGACCGGACGACTGGCGTATCGTTCAGCGCGTTCGGGCAGAAATACGAGCCGCTGCTTTGCGGACCGCTCGGCGCGGGCCCATTGTTTTCAAAATGTTTTTGCCAAACCAACTTTCCCGTATCCGTATCCACCACGAATAAGTTGTCTGAGCTTCCGCCCACAACGGCATACGTTTCTGCGCCCTGATTCGTGTAAACGGGATTGACTACTATCGGCGGCGTGAGCGAGTTCAGTTCTTTCGGCTGATTGTCCAGCTTTAGCTTCCACAACAGCTCAAAGTGCTTAACCGAATCGGGTGAGATCGCGGTCTCATCTTTGGCCCATCCACTTCGCTGAGGGTCGCCGCCGAACGTCGGCCAATTCGCCATCAGGGCAGCGCAGCCGACGGCGATGGCAATGAAGATCAGGAAAAGCTTCCGCATTAGAAACCAAAAACCACCTTCTACCATATGCTCGCAGTGAGCATGATTTAATCGCAGGGTGTGGCACCAGCGGGAGGAGAATAATGACTGAGATTTCGAGACGACGATTTCTTGAGAGTACGGTGGCATCGGGGGTGCTTTTGAGCAGTAGCATGCAGCTTCGGGCTAATCCCCTCGGTCTGCCGATCGGGTGCCAGACGTGGCCCGTCCGGAACATGATCAGCCATGATTTTCCCGGCACGCTGAAACAGCTTGCCGATGCGGGATTTCAGAGCATCGAGCTCTGTTCGCCCGTCGGTTATGCCATGGCGGGTTTTGGCGGGCTGAAGAAATATAAGGGAAGCGAACTGACGAAAATCATCAACGACGCTGGCCTGAAGTGCATTAGCTCGCACTTCGGCATTCAGGAGCTTAGAAAAGATCTTTCCGACAGAATCGCCTGGGCAAAGGATGTCGGATTGACGCAGATGATGGTTCCCAGCCTCGATGGTCCGAAGCACCCGACAATGGACGATGTTAAGCGCGCCGCAGACGAATACAACAAGTTCGGCCAGCAGACTGCCGCCGCCGGCATTCAACTGGGACTGCACAACGAGGATTTTGAGCTGTCCAAAGTTGATGGCAAGCGAACTTACGACGTGCTGTTCGACCTGCTCGATCCAAAGCTGGTGAAGTTCCAGTTTCAGGTTTCTACTATCAGCGAAGGCTACGACGCGGCCGAATACTTCACCAAATATCCTGGACGGTTCATTTCGATGCACGTCCAGGGGTGGTCGGCGAAAACAAAAAAGATCGTAGCCGTGGGGCAGGGAACGCTCGACTGGAAGAAGATCTTCGAGGCGGCGAAAACGGGCGGCATTCAGAACTACTTCGTCGAGATGGATCTGGATCTGATGAAGGCGAGTGTGCCGTATTTGCGCAGCCTTGACGTCTGAGGAGTGTCGAACTACGTAACTCTGTACTCGCTCCGCACCGGCGGATCCACCAGCGCATTCCCTTTCTCGGAACTGGTGATCTGCATTTTCGCGGTATCCCAAACAAGCAATTCGCCCGGCAGCCGCTGCGCGATGCAGCCCAGCAGAAACGCTTCGGTCACCGGTGCTTGGCTCTCGAAGTTTGCAACCGGAGCCGGACCGCCCTTACATGCATTGACCCATTGATCGACGGCGATGTCCTGGCGCTCGTCATATTCATTGGATGGCGCGGGAGCCCGATATTTCGGAGACTCGGGATAAACGCGCGGATTCTCGCCGTTAAACCCGGCAAGTAAGAATCCTTTGTCGCCGACGTACATGATGCCTTCGCCATCCTCGCCGCCCTTGAATAGCTGTTGGTCGCTGCTGGGAAGGCCTGCGGGACGCGCGGGCCGCAGCCCTCCGTCATACCAGGACATGCGCACGGCCGGACGATTACCAGAATCCGGGAAATTCAGGTAGACGATGGAGGCCTTCGGGAAGGTCTCATCGTACGACTCGCTGGTGCTCGATTCGACGGAAGCGGGCGGCGTGAGATTCAAAATTTTGAACACGCCGGCGAAGCTGTAGCAGCCCATATCGCCGAATGAGCCGTCGCCGAAGTCGTACCAGCCGCGCCATACGAATGGCTGATAGGCCTTGTTGAACGGCCGCTCGGCGGCGGGCCCGAGCCACAAGTCCCAGTCGAGACCCGGTGGCACCGCATCAACGTCTTTGGGCCGCTCAACACCCTGCGGCCAAAATGGTCTGCTGGACCAATTGTGAACTTCCCGCACCTGTCCGATCGCGCCGTCCCCCAGCCACTCCGAGATCAGATGAGTGCTGTCGCTGGATGGATTGCTCACCGTGATTGCAGCTGTGACCTTCATCTCTCGCGCCAGAGCCGCCACCCTGCGCGCGTCGGCGATGCTGTGCGTCATTGGCTTCTGGCAGAGCACGTGTTTGCGCTTGCGCATCGCTGCCATTGAAATGGGCGCGTGCCAATGGTCTGGGGTTGCAACGTAGACTGCGTCAAGATCGCCTTGTTTGTCGAGCAGCTCCCGATAATCCTTGTACGCCGTACAGCCCTTGTATTTGCCCGAAGCCGAGCCTTTGCGCGACCCGTAGTACGCTTCAACCAGCCGCCGTGCGGGCTCGCGGCCGCCCATGCCGAGGCTCGTTCTGAATTCGTGTGTGAGTTGAACCTCGCCCGGCGACGCTAGATCCGCGCCCCAGTTTTCATATCCCGGTCCCAGCAGCTTGCGCGCGGACTTCAGCAGCGCGTTATCGCCGTATTCGACGTAGTTCTTGGCGCCTTCATTGCAATCGCAAACGGCGATGATCTGAACGTCCGGGCGAGCAAGCAGTTGCATGGACACTGCCAGTCCTTGCCGTCCCAGACCGATGGACGCAATCGTCACCTTGTCGCTCGGCGCAACGTAGCCGGTGCCGCCGAGCACGTGGCGCGGAACGATCATGAAGGATCCGGCAAACGCCGCCGTACTGCTTAGAAATTGCCGGCGCGAAGTCGCTTCCGCCCGGCTGTCGTCCACCATTTTTTGCCTCCGCGAGATAGGTTATCAGTCTCGAGGGCAGCGGCCCGCTCTTAAGAACATGCAGAACGGCGCGCGTAGCGAGCGGCGCTCAATCGAGGAAGTGCTTGGCGGCGACTCACCTGCGGCAAATCGGGATCGGCATTGCTCCAGGCGATCGAGAAATTCGCTGTACGCGGCGCCCGCATGTTCCGCATCGCCCTGTTCGCTGTAGCTCACCGCGATACCGTACAGTCCAAATCCGCTCTTAGGCCGCTCGCTCAAGACCTTCTTGAAAGCATCGCGCGCCTCATCCCAGTGGCCCGCTCGAATGCATGCGTAACCGAGAGATTCCAGTGCAGGGCGCGAATAGAAGGGCGGTTCGGTGTAGCCGATCTCGCGCTCTTTCTTCACCGCCTCCTCGAGAAGCGCTTTAGCTTGCTCGAATTCATCGTTCGAGCTCGCAACGTTGCCTCTCAGGTCTAGCGACGCCACCGCAAGTACCGCTTGCACTTTCGCCTGCATGCCTTTTTGTTTATCTTCGGCATTCTTCTGAGAGGTGCGCCAGAGCAACGCGTCCAGGTGATCCGACTGCGTTTTAGCGCTCACGGTATCAGCGCCTTCCAGTGCCTGCATGCCGCGCGCGTAATCGAGCAGGCCATCGCGGTAGGCGACGCGCGAATGCATCCAGCTTGGCGTCAGGTACACCGAAATTTAATGGCGCATCGATTACCTGCTGCCACTGAGCGAATCGTGTGTTTAGGCGAGCTTGCGTTGCGCTAATCTGCAAAACATAGAAGAAAGGATTATTGCTGGCATCGGGGTCGTCGGCGATGCCACGGAGTCTGGATAGTAGTTCCTGCCCCTCGTGCAATCGGCCCTCCTCGGCGCAAGCCGAGATCAAGTAACTGATGTTGTGCGCGTAATTCCAATCGTTGCGAACAGCAACGTGCTCACGCTGCATATAGTCTTCATCCACCTTCAGGGCGGCTAGAAATGTCTCCCGGGCTCTGTCGTAGTCGCCGATGCGATAGAAAATGTGTCCGGGCATGTGCACCATGTGCCCCGAACCAGGGGCGAGTTGACCGAGTCTGAGCGCGCTCTCGAGAGCCCACTCCGGATGCTTGCTTGCTTCCACTGCATGGATGTAGTAATGATTAGCGGCAGCGTTGTCCGGATGCGCATTTAGAATGTCGCGCAACATGCTTTGCGTGTAGAGGGTGTCGGGACGGGGCTCACCCTCGGAATCGTAACCCCACTTGAGACCGCCATCAATGAGGAAGAGCTTAGCTTCAACGTCGTCCGGATACTTGTCGATGAGTTTCTGCATCTCCTCCCGATAACGGGTGCTGTTCTTCTCACCCTTGTCGTCGTCTTCCTGGTCTTGAACGGCGGCGCGCAGATAGAACTGCTCATGCTCACTAGCCTTCGGCATTAGTTCCTTAGCCTTGGCCAACGCAGCTTTAGCTTCTTTGTCGTGACCACCGAAGCTCAACGCGCGGTATAGGCCCCACTGACACATGGCGCAATCGGGATCCAGGCGCACAGCTTGCTCGAACGAGCGGGATGCTTCGTAATCCCAGAACGAGTGCAGCAGCGCCAATCCCTGATCGAACCATTGCTGTGCCTCAGCGGACTTGGTTTGAATCGCTATGTGGCTTTGCCCGAGCCCGGGAATCTTGACAGCTGGCGGCAGCTTCGTCACATCGAACGCTTCCGATGCCGTTTCGGAGTGATGGTGCTGCGCCTGTCCGCTTGTCAGTGAACATGCTATTAGCGTTAGAGCAAATAGACAGTACGAGCGCATGGGTGACGGTAAATTACCGCAACGTATCAGGCTGCCGGCGCGTCGGCCGTTGCGCTTTCACACAAGGCATGCAACGCCTCGCCGATCTCAGAAAGAAAATCGTCCAACTCTGCGGGCTTGAAGATGAACCGCTCGGCCCCATAGCTGATTGCCTGATCGCGATCGCTCGGCGAAACTGACGAGGTCACCACCGCTTTTCGGGTCTTCGACAAGGCCGGATTCTTCGCCACCGCCGCCAGCACATCACGCGCGTCGCCCGCCGGCAGATTGTAATCGAGGAGCATGACATCGGGCACGTCCGAGGCTCCGATTTGATAACGCTGCACCGCCCGGATCGCCACGTCGGCCGCGTCATAGTGGGTTATCGCATAAACTATGTTTTTCGCGCGCAGCGACTCTTCCACCAGCAAAACGTCGCCAGGATTATCTTCGATCAGCAGAATCACACAACAATCACTCAAGCAAATGCCTCCTGAGGCAAAACGAAACGAAATGTTGCTCCGGGAGAGGGATTCGGATCCACCCAAATACGTCCGCCCAGCCGGTCTACCGCCGCCTTGCAAATGGCTAAACCAATACCCGTTCCAGCATACTGCCTTCCGTGCAGGCGTTTGAACACTCCGAAAATATACTGTGAATGCTCCGGATCAATTCCGATGCCGTTATCGGCAACCGAGAACTCCCATCCTGTGTCTCGGCGCTCTGCGGCGATCGTGATACGCGGGGGCTCCGGCGATCGGTATTTGATAGCGTTGCTGATCAGGTTTTGAAAGACTTGCAAGAGCAATACTTCGATGGACTGTAAGCTCGGCAGATTTTCGCAATCGATAACAGCGCCTGACTCGGAGATGGCGCCGGCCAGACATGCTGTGGCTGTTTTCACCACCGCGTTGCAATCGACCTCCGCCCACCTTTCTTCGCCTGATTCGCTGGTAAAGATGTATTGACGCAAAGCTGCCAGAAGATTCTGCAGACGCGCACCGTTTTCCTCGATACATTGCAGCATCTCGCGTTCAGCTGCCTCGAGCTTGCCCTCGGTCCGTTTTGCCAGCCACTGAGAGTACGACAGCACCATGCGCGTCGGCTCCTGCAGGTCATGACTTGCCGCCCATGCGAACTGCCGCAATGCGTCGTTGGACCGCGTCAGTTCGGCGGTTCTCTCCGTCACCCGCTTTTCCAGTTCGAGATTAATGCGCAAAACTCGTTCTTCGGCGTTTACCTTTTCCGTGGCATCCCGGATCGCGGTCGTGATCAGCACGCCTTCTTCGCTTTCGAACGGACTGGTCGTGATTTCAGTAACGAACAATGATCCGTCTCGGTGCAAGCCGGTGAGGCGCGCTTCACTTAACCTCCCAAACTCTCCCTCATTGGAAGCCAGTTCCGGGGCTTCCCAGTCGGGGATCAGGGATGCGATATTCATTCCGATCACCTGCTGGCGCGAGTAGCCGAACAGCGAGTCGGTCCGGGAATTGGCAAGCCGGATAGTACCGTCCTCTCCCGTAATGACCATCGCGTCCGGCGCGGCCTCCAGCACCGATCGAAACCTCTGCTCAGCGCGGGTCAGCGTCTCGGTTTGGCGCCGCAATAGCTGTTCCGTGCGGCTCAACTCAACGAAAACTGCAACTTTGCTTTGCAGGACCTCGGGGACGATAGGCTTGAAAAGAAAATCGACTGCGCCCAGATCGTAGCCGCGGAATAATTGTTCGTCGCTGCGGTAACCCGTCAAGAAAAGTATCGGCGTGTGGCGGGAACGCATGCGCGCGCGGATCAACTCCGCCGTTTCGAAGCCGTCCATCACTGGCATTCGCACGTCGAGAAGAATCGCGGCAAAATCGTGATCCAGGCAGAGGCGTAAGGCGTTTAACCCGGAATCTGCCAGCATCAGCTCCTGTTTAAGAGGTTCAAGTACGGCCTGCAACGCCAGGAGATTGTCGCGGTCATCATCTACCAGCAGCAGCTTAACTGCATCTGCTGGCTGTTCGCCGGCGTCCGGCGGAGAAGGTGATGTCATCGGACCTACTGGCCTTGCCTGGGCTGCATTCATTTCGATTGGCTGTCGACCGGTGCGCGCTCCACATCGAATATGCGCGTCAGGGATACGCGCATTACCGAGAAGAGGCGATCCAGGTCCACTGGTTTGGTCACGTAATCTGTGGCGCCGGCCTGCAAACATCTTTCGCGGTCGCCTTTCATCGCCTTAGCGGTCAGGGCGATAATCGGCAGACTCGAGAACCTCGGAATGCGGCGAATTGAGCGCGTAGTCTCACAGCCGTCCATCTCCGGCATCATGATATCCATCAGCACAATATCCACTTCAGAGTTGCTTTCCAGCAGCTGCAGCCCGGCGCGCCCGTTCTCCGCGTGCAACACCGTGATGTCCCGCTGCTCTAGAGCGCTGGTTAGAGCGAATATATTGCGCACATCGTCATCAATGACCAGCACGGTGCGTCCCGCCAATACCGGATCCGCCTGCCGTACGCTCGTAAGCACGCCGGTTTGCTGCACGGACAGATTCTGTTGTGACCGGTGCAGTATCAGAACCGTTTCGTCGAGCAGACGCTCAAGCGATGACGCGTACCGGACCGAACTAGCTCGCGATAAGCGCTGGAGCTCCGCAGCCTGCTCGCTGTCCAGTTTGCGCATTCCGAACACAACCACGGGCGGAACAAAGGGCGAGAGACGCCGTTGCAACTCCTCGATGAAGTCCGAACCCGCAACTTGCGAAATCACCCAGTCAAGGACGACACCGTCCACGTGCTCATGCGTGATCACCTGCATGGCTTCCTTGGCTGAAGACGCGTGCAGAAACTCTACGTCCGGACCGCCGATAAAGGACTCGATCTCCTGGCGCATTGGGTCGTTGTTTGTGGTCAACAGCAGCCTCTTTGACCGGGTGTTCATCGAGTGGCTGATCATTTCAAACATGCCCTCGAGCGTGGCCGTCTCGGGCGCCTTCTGGGCGCAGGTCATCGCTCCCAGTACGAACCCGCGCCGATTGTTTTCATCGCTGCTGATGACGTGTACCGGAATGTGTTGCGTTACTGCGTCGTGCTTCAGGTAATCGAGCACAGCCCAACCGCTCACATCTGGAAGCATGATGTCCAGCGTGATCGCAGCCGGCCGGAACTCGCGCGCCAGAGATATGGCTGTGCTTCCACGCAAAGCGATGAGTGCCTTTAGCCCGTTCTTATGAGCAATTTCAAGCATAATGCGAGCAAACGTCAAGTCATCTTCGACAATCAGCAGGACCGGCTCGCCGGCTTGGATGTGGGTCCGATCGTCGTCTACGGCGAAGTCGTAGTCAGCGAGCCAGTTTGGCATCGGCAGAGCGCCATGTTCAAACCGGGAATCTGCTTCGCGTGTAATTCCCACGCGCATTACCGAGAACAATTGCTCCAGATCGACTGGCTTGGTCACGTAATCCGAAGCTCCGGCGCGCAGGCACTTCTCGCGATCGCCCTTCATCGCCTTCGCAGTCAAGGCCACGATCGGAAGCGTCTTGAATTCCGGTATTTCGCGAATCGCCCGTGTTGTCTCGTAACCATCCATCTCCGGCATCATCACGTCCATCAACACAATGTCGATGTCCCTGACGGCGCGCAGCGTGTCTATTCCGGCACGGCCGTTTTCGGAGTGATAAACCTTCAGTTCGTGCTGCTCCAGTACGCTGGTTAACGCAAAGATATTGCGGACGTCGTCGTCGATGACGAGTACTTTGCGGCCGGCCAGGATCGGATCGCTCTGACGCACCTCCGCCAGCACGCGCTGCTGCTCACTGGAAAAAACCTGTTCAGAACGGTGCAGCAAGAGACTCGTTTCCAGCAGCAGCCGCTCGATTGAAGGCGCGTAGCGAACCGCGCTACGGCGCGAACAGTTGTGAATCTCGGTAATTTGCTCGTCCGTAAGCTTTGAAGTGCCGGACACCACTATGGGCGGAACATACGGTGAGAGCTTCGATTGCAGCGCATCAATAAAGTCCATACCGGCGCGGTCAGGCAGGACCCAATCGAGGACGATGGCATCGATTCGGTTGCTATCGACAGCTTGCATCGCGGCGTCCAGGCTTGTCACATCTACAATTTCGAGATCGTCGCCGCTTACCAGGCCGTGAATGTCCGCCGTCCGGACCTCGTTCGCGGAGATGAGCAGAAGCCGTTTTAGGCGGCGCTCCATTGAGCTTTCAATAATTGCGAAAGCTTGTTCAAGCGTCTCTTCGTTAATGGCTTTTTGCAGACAGCTCATTGCGCCTAGAGCGAAACCGCGCCGGTTCTCCTCGTGCCCCGATACCACGTGGACCGGAATGTGCGCTGTTGATGGATCGTGCTTCAGGCGATCGAGAAGCACCCAGCCGCTCATGTCAGGCAGTCTGACATCAAGCGTGATGGCGTCGGGCTGGAACTCGTGGGCGAGAGAAAGCGCACTGACGCCGCGCAGGGCCAGGAGCGCTTTGAAATTGCGGTCATGCGCCAGGTCCATCATGATGCGGGCAAAGGTAATGTCGTCGTCCACGATCAGCAGCACGCGGTCACCTTCGGCGATCAGATTCCGGTCGTCGTCAACGACCAGGTCTTCCATAGGCACCGACATGGACGGAATAATTAGGTCAACTTCTGAATCGGAGCTGGCGCCGGCGACGGTGCGGATACTCGCCGCATCCACTGTGTCCAGCTTGGGGGCGGAGGAAATGTAATCCTGAGGCAGGTACAGCGTGAACGTGCTTCCGCGCCCCACTGCGCTCTGTAGCCGAATCTCACCGCCTAACAAGCGCGCCAGTTCGCGGCTGATGGAAAGTCCTAGCCCCGTGCCGCCGTACTTGCGGCTGGTGGTGCCGTCAGCCTGCTGGAACGCTTCGAAAATGATGCGTTGTTTCTCCGGCGCGATGCCGATTCCGGTATCCGTTACGGAGAGCGCGACCACGCCCTTGCCGCGATTCAGAATTGGATGCGCCGCGCTCCACCCTGCGGTGGCTCGTTCCATGCGCAGTTGGACCGAGCCGTGCTCGGTGAACTTCAAAGCATTCGAAAGCAGGTTCTTCAGCACCTGCTGCAGACGCTTAGCGTCCGTGCGGATGACCTCGGACGAGAGCTCCGGATCGACCTCGATCGTGAACTCTAGGCCTTTGCCGTCCGCCACGTGGCGGAACGTCCGTGTGCAGTAATCGCGCAGCTCGGCGAACCGGATGTTGCCGAGTTCGACATCCATCTTGCCCGATTCGATCTTTGAAAGATCGAGAATGTCATTGATCAAGGCAAGCAAGTCAGTGCCCGAAGAGTGAATCGTCTCGGCGAATTTCACCTGCTTCGGATTCAAATTGCCGTCCGAATTCTCAGCCAGAACGTGCGCCAGAATCAGCAGGTTGTTCAGCGGTGTACGCAGCTCGTGCGACATGTTCGCGAGAAATTCGCTCTTGTATTTCGAAGTCAGAGCGAGTTGTTCGGCTTTCTCTTCCAGCGCCTGCTTCGCTTGCTCAATCTCGCGATTCTTTGCTTCCACCTCGGTGTTCTGATCGGCTAACAGCTGCGCCTTTTCCTGAAGTTCGGCATTCGTATTCTGCAGCTCTTCGGCCAATGCCTGGCTCTGTTGCAGAAGCTGTTCCGTCCGCATAGTCGCGGCTATCGTGTTAAGCACGATACCCATGCTCTCGGTGAGCTGGTCGAGGAATGCCAGGTGGACGTCGGAAAGGTGCTGGAAGGACGCAAGCTCGACTACCGCCTTCACTTCGCGCTCAAACAGAACGGGAAGAACTACCACGGTAAGCGGCGTCGAGGAGCCCAGGCTCGAGCTGATTTTGATGTAGTCGCTCGGAACGTCGCGGACCAGAATGCGTTGCTTCTCGCTCGCGCACTGGCCCACCAGCCCCTGGCCTATCTTGAATTCAACCGGCAGGTTGTCACGATCGTCGTAGGCGTACCCCGCCATCAGCTTGAGTACCGGCTGATCGTCTCTGCTATCCGTAATGTAGAACGTGCCGCGTTGTGCGCTGACCAGCGGTGCCAGCTCCGATAACAGCAGCTGCGCAACCGTGAGCAGGTCGCGTTGCCCCTGCACCATGCGGGTGAACTTCGCAATGTTTGTCTTGAGCCAGTCCTGATCGGTGTTCTTGCGTGTCGTCTCGGCAAGGTTTCCGATCATCTCATTGATGTTGTCCTTTAACGCCGCCACCTCGCCCTGCGCTTGCACCGCGATGGACCGGGTGAGATCGCCCTTTGTAACCGCGGTTGCCACTTCCGCAATCGCGCGCACCTGAGTTGTCAGGTTCGCCGCCAGCTGATTGACGTTGTCTGTTAAATCGCGCCAGATACCGGCCGCCCCAGGGACGCGCGCCTGGCCGCCGAGTTTTCCTTCGATCCCCACTTCGCGAGCGACACTCGTAACCTGGTCGGCGAAGGTGGCGAGCGTGTCGATCATGGCGTTGATTGTGTCCGCCAGCTCCGCGATCTCCCCTTTCGTCTCGAGGACCAGTTTGCGCTCCAAATCACCGTTGGCAACAGCTGTCACCACTTTCGCGATGCCGCGCACCTGGCGCGTGAGATTCGCGGCCATGAAGTTCACGCTGTCCGTCAGGTCTTTCCAGGTCCCGCCGACACCACGCACTTCGGCCTGGCCGCCGAGCTTGCCTTCAGTGCCGACTTCGCGCGCCACGCGCGTCACCTCCGATGCAAACGAATTCAGCTGATCGACCATGGTATTGATCGTGTTCTTCAGCTCCAGGATTTCGCCGCGCACGTCCACCGTGATCTTGCGCGAGAGATCACCCATGGCCACAGCCGTAGTTACCTGCGCGATGTTTCGCACCTGGTTGGTCAGGTTTGAGGCCATGGAGTTGACCGATTCGGTCAAATCCTTCCACGTGCCGGCGACGCCAAACACATCGGCCTGCCCGCCGAGCCTGCCTTCGGTGCCGACTTCGCGCGCCACGCGCGTCACTTCGGATGCAAACGAGCTCAGCTGATCGACCATCGTGTTGATGGTTTCCTTAAGCGCGAGGATCTCGCCGCGCGCGTCCACCGTGATCTTGCGCGATAAGTCGCCCTTCGCCACCGCCG
Source organism: uncultured Acidobacteriaceae bacterium (assembly GCA_963842195.1). Classification (GTDB taxonomy): domain Bacteria; phylum Acidobacteriota; class Terriglobia; order Bryobacterales; family Bryobacteraceae; genus Bog-105. Next base: position 191,881 of record CAWJFN010000004.1, on the reverse strand, counting down.
TAGTCACATCCGCGATGTTGCGCACTTGTGCTGTGAGGTTCGACGCCATCGAGTTGACCGATTCCGTCAAATCCTTCCACGTGCCCGCCACACCGCGCACATCCGCCTGACCTCCCAGTTTGCCCTCTGTGCCGACCTCGCGGGCGACACGTGTCACCTCCGACGCGAAAGCGTTGAGCTGATCCACCATGGTGTTGATGGTGTTCTTGAGCTCCTGAATTTCGCCACGCGCATCGACAGTGATCTTCGTAGTAAGATCGCCCTTCGCTACCGCCGTCGTTACACCGGCGATGTTGCGCACCTGATTGGTCAGGTTTGACGCCATCGAGTTAACCGAGTCGGTAAGATCCTTCCATGTGCCGGCGACTCCGCGCACATCCGCCTGACCGCCGAGCTTGCCTTCGGTACCCACTTCGCGCGCCACGCGCGTCACTTCCGAGGCAAAAGAGCTGAGCTGATCCACCATGGTGTTGATCGTGTTCTTCAGTTCCTGGATCTCGCCCCGTGCATCCACCGTGATCTTGCGCGAGAGATCGCCTTTGGCGACGGCCGTCGTGACCTCGGCGATATTTCGTACCTGATTCGTAAGATTCGAGCCCATGAAATTCACTGACTCGGTCAAATCGCGCCACGTTCCGGCTACACCGCGCACATCGGCCTGACCACCCAGGCGTCCTTCGGTGCCTACCTCGCGCGCCACGCGCGTCACTTCGGACGCGAAGCCGTTGAGCTGGTCCACCATCGTGTTGATGGTCACCTTAAGTTCGAGAATTTCGCCGCGCACATCCACCGTGATCTTGCGCGACAAATCGCCGCGAGCGACCGCAGTCGTCACTTCGGCAATGTTGCGCACCTGCGCCGTAAGATTGCCGGCCATCGAATTCACAGATTCGGTCAGGTCGCGCCATGTACCGGCGACGTCTTTCACCTCGGCCTGTCCGCCGAGCTTGCCTTCCGTACCCACCTCACGCGCCACGCGCGTTACTTCCGATGCGAAGGAGCTGAGCTGATCGACCATAGTGTTGATGGTGTTCTTCAGCTCGAGAATTTCGCCGCGCACCTCTACCGTGATCGTGCGCGAAAGATCCCCCCGGGCGACAGCGGTTGTGACCTCCGCGATATTCCGAACCTGGTTGGTAAGGTTCGACGCCATCGAATTCACCGAGTCCGTAAGGTCCTTCCACACACCGCCGACGCCCTTCACATCGGCCTGCCCCCCGAGCTCGCCCTCGGTTCCCACTTCGCGTGCCACACGCGTCACTTCCGACGCGAAGGAGCTGAGCTGATCCACCATGGTGTTGATGGTGTTCTTCAGCTCCAGAATCTCGCCGCGCACATCGACCGTGATCTTGCGTGACAGATCGCCATTTGCCACCGCGGTCGTGACCTCCGCGATATTACGAACCTGCGCCGTGAGGTTACCTGCCATGGAGTTGACCGAGTCCGTCAGATCTTTCCACACGCCGCCCACGCCTTTGACCTGCGCCTGTCCGCCCAACTCGCCTTCAGTTCCCACTTCGCGGGCGACACGGGTGACCTCCGACGCAAACGCGTTCAGCTGATCGACCATGGTGTTGATGGTGTTCTTCAGCTCGAGAATCTCGCCGCGCACATCGACCGTGATCTTGCGCGAAAGATCGCCGTTGGCAACCGCGGTTGTGACCTCGGCAATGTTCCGAACCTGAGCGGTCAAGTTGCCGCCCATCGAATTGACGGAGTCGGTCAAATCTTTCCATACACCGCCGACGCCCTTGACCACCGCCTCTCCGCCCAGGTTGCCCTCGGTTCCCACCTCGCGCGCCACGCGTGTCACTTCGGAGGCAAACGAACTGAGCTGGTCCACCATGGTGTTCATCGTGTTCTTCAGCTCGAGGATTTCGCCGCGCACGTCGACGGTAATCTTGCGCGATAGATCGCCATTCGCAACCGCGGTTGTGACTTCCGCAATGTTGCGCACCTGCGCCGTCAAATTGCCACCCATGGAATTGACCGAATCGGTGAGGTCCTTCCACACGCCGCCCACGCCCTTGACGACAGCCTGACCGCCAAGTTTGCCTTCCGTACCGACCTCGCGCGCCACACGCGTCACTTCCGAGGCAAACGAACTGAGCTGGTCCACCATGGTGTTCATGGTGTTCTTGAGTTCCAGGATTTCGCCCTGGACGTTGACCGTGATCTTGCGCGAGAGATCGCCTCTAGCGACCGCGGTGGTTACTTCGGCGATGTTGCGGACCTGACCGGTCAGATTGCCGGCCATGAGGTTGACCGAATCCGTCAGGTCCTTCCATGTCCCGGCGACACCTCGCACTTCGGCCTGACCGCCGAGCTTGCCTTCCGTGCCCACCTCGCGTGCCACACGCGTCACTTCCGATGCAAACGAACTGAGCTGATCGACCATGGTGTTGATCGTGTTCTTCAGCTCCAGAATTTCGCCGCGTACATCCACCGTGATCTTGCGCGAGAGATTGCCCGTGGCCACGGCCGTGGTGACTTCGGCGATATTCCGCACCTGATTGGTCAGGTTCGACGCCATGGAATTCACCGAATCGGTCAGGTCTTTCCAGGTCCCGGCAACGCCGGTTACAACCGCCTGACCGCCGAGCTTGCCTTCCGTGCCCACCTCGCGCGCGACGCGTGTCACTTCGGAAGCGAAGGAGCTGAGCTGATCGACCATGGTGTTGATCGTGTCTTTCAGTTCGAGGATTTCGCCTTGCACGTTGACGGTAATCTTGCGCGAGAGATCGCCTTTCGCAACCGCGGTGGTGACTTCGGCGATGTTGCGCACCTGATTTGTCAGGTTCGACGCCATGGAATTTACCGAGTCGGTAAGGTCCTTCCACGTTCCGGCAACACCGGTCACAACCGCTTGTCCGCCGAGCTTGCCTTCGGTTGCCACTTCGCGCGCCACGCGCGTCACTTCCGAAGCAAATGAATTGAGCTGGTCAACCATCGTGTTGACCACACGTGCCGTGCGGACGAACTCGCCTTTGAGCGGACGGTCGTCTACCTCGAGAGACATTTTTTGAGAAAGATCGCCCTGCGCAACGGCCCCGATCACGCGTGCGATCTCAGTCGACGGCTGAACCAGATCGGAAATGAGGCTGTTCACCGAATCGACGCACGACCCCCACTTCCCACCCCCTGCTGGAAGGGAAGCTCGCTGGCCGATTTTGCCTTCTTTCCCCACGGCCGTGCTGATGCGGCACAGCTCCTCAGCCATGTTTTCGTTCAATTCGAAAATGTCGTTCAGCGTGTCTACGATTTTGCCCGCCACACCGGTCTGGTCAACGGGCAGGCGCACCGAGAAGTCGCCTTTCTTGAATGCAATCAGGGCCGCAAGGACCTGATTGGCGTCGATGACGTCCACAATCGACGGGTTTTTCATGATGTCTCCGGATGCAGGAATAACCGCAGGGGTAAAAGAATTAGACTGCGCTCCGGTCTAAGTTGTACGATTTTTCTGTTTTGGTGCTGACACGCAGGCGCCATGTGAGGTGGGTTGGCAACTTGAGTTGCAACCTGCGGCCGGTTTGCAAAACCGGCCATCTTGGCTTGGGCGCGTCGTCGGTGCCGGTGACGAAACCGATCAAGGCCACAGCGCGATCGCGCTCTAGTTCACTGACAATCTGCGCAGCAGCTTGAAATCCGACAACATCTTTCCCGTTCCGGTGACCACCGCGGATAGGGGATCTTCCGCCACGCTCATCGGCAGACCAGTCTCGGCGCGCAGACGGCCATCCATGTTCTTGAGCATGGCGCCTCCGCCGGTAAGAACGATGCCGCGCTGCGTGAGATCGCCGCTCAACTCCGGCGGAATGCGCTCCAAAGCGGTGCGCACCGCGTCCACAATGGTTGCCACACACTCTTGTATCGCCGTACGAATTTCAGCGTCGTTGACGGTCACCACCTTCGGCAGACCGGTCATCAGATCCCGGCCGCGCACTTCCAGAGTCAACGGGTTCTCGAGTGGACTGGCCGATCCGAGTTCAATCTTGATCGTCTCCGCCGTTCGCTCTCCAATCAGTAGCCCGTGTTGTTTCTTGACGTGCTGAATAATGGCTTCGTCCATCTCATTGCCGGCAATACGAATCGATTGCGAAAAGACAATTCCCGATAGCGACAGCAGTGCGATATCGCTGGTCCCGCCCCCGATATCCACCACCATATTGGCGCAGGGTTCTGAAATCGGCAGGCCCGCTCCCATCGCAGCCACCAGCGGCTGCTCGACAAGATAAACCTGGCTGGCCTTCGCGCGGTGAGCGGCATCCAGAACGGCTCGTTTCTCTACTTCGGTAGTGCCGCTCGGAACCCCGATAACCACGCGCGGGTGGACCAGCATCTTGCGGTTATGCGCCTTCCGGATGAAATAGCTCAGCATCTGTTCCGCCACCTTAAAATCGGCAATGACTCCGTCTCTCATCGGCCTGATCGCCACCAGATCGCGCGGTGTCCTGCCGAGCATTTGCTTGGCTTCCGTCCCTACCGCCACCACCTCGCCTGTATTCGCATTCAGAGCGACGATGGATGGCTCGTTCACCACGATTCCTTTGCCTCTCGCGTATACGAGTGTGTTTGCGGTTCCGAGATCTACAGCGAGGTCGGAGGAAATCAGGCTAGTCAAAGAGCGGGTTTTCATATGCGGTAGCTGTTCAGCAAGTGAGTAAACCCCGCCGGCTATATTTCTCAGAATTTCCCCGGACTAATTCATTTCCCTTGCGATCTCTGATCGCAGTATTCAAATCCGCGCCCCTTAACCGCCACCCTACGCCGTTACTCTACCCACCGGTCTAACGGCTAGCAACGTGCCCAAACCTGGCTTACTCTGTGAGCGATGGAACAAGATTTGGTGCACTGGCTGCCGTTGTCCTTAACCTTCGTAATCGCCGGGGTTTTTCTCTGGCGGCATCGGCGTCCCAAGGCAGACCGCCACTCGTGCGGCCAGCGGGCAATTCTGCTCTTTTACCGGGTGATCCGCTTTCTTTGGGCCATCGTGAGAGGCGTGGACGTTGGCTATCTCGAATTCCGAAAGGTCTTGGCAAGCACCGTCATCGACATGGAAAACGAAAAGGTCCTGGGCAGATTGGTTAAGCAACCGCCACCGCGTTTTCGCCAGGAGCTCAACCGCGAATTTAAATGGGCCGCAGGCGAGAACTGACGGCGCGAACGCCGGTGAAATGCCGCTCGCTCTGCTACATTGAACCCGTGAAACTCTACGATATCGATCCTGGTGGGGACTGCCCGGAGGTGGTGCGCGCCATCATCGAGATTCCGAAAAACTCCGCCAACAAGTACGAATATGACGGAAACCTCGGTGTCTTCCGGCTCGACCGCGCTCTTTACTCGCCGCTACATTATCCGGGTGACTACGGTTTTATTCCCGGCACGCTGGCCGAAGATGGTGACCCGTTAGACATTTTGGTATTGGTCGATGAGCCGAGCTTTACCGGCTGCATGATGGAAGCCCGGCCGGTTGGCATTCTCCGCATGTTCGATCAGACGGAGAACGACGAAAAGGTCCTCGCCGTCCCCAACCGAAACCCGCGTTTCGATAGTATTCACACCATCGATCAAGTGTTCCCGCATACGCGGCGCGAAATAGAATATTTCTTCTCTATCTACAAAGAATTACAGGGCGTGAAGACCGAAATTAAGGGCTGGGCTGGACCCCGGGACGCTCGTAAGACGATCACCGAAAGCCGGCAAAACTACCTCGACCGGCGCTTGCAACAGGCCGTGCAAGCCGGAAACGCCGATGCCAACTCCGCGCCCGGCCTTGAAGCGTCCGGAATTATTGGCCAAGATTCGTAGCACCGGACCCCTCGCGGGGTGATCCCACAACGCGATCAGGCGAAATTGTCGCCGCCCGAATTGTCGTCGAATCCGCCTCCGTCGTCGAACCCACCGTCATCGGCGGGACCGAGATCGCCGCTGTTGTCGACATCGGAGCTGTTGTCGAACTGATCACCGCCAGTGCCGGTCGACTGATAATCGTCATTACCCGTATCGCTGCTCCGGTCATAGTCTTGTCCGCCGGACGGACTGTCGTAGTAGTTATTTACGACCGATTCTTCGGCCGGCGGCCCGTAGCCGCCGATGCCGCCACCGCCGAAAAATCCCGATCCTCCGCCGTATCCCGGGTGTGAGAACAGTGAGCGGATTCCCTCAAATGCGAGTGCGCCCGCGGCTACCCCGGCAGCAGTCTGCGCCGCGCCGCGCAAAAAACTCGGAGCGCCACTGGGCCCCACGCTGGGACCCGGGCCGCCCGGACTGGGAGCGGCATAAGTGGGCGGTGCCGGAGCCGCATACGGCGCCTGAGCTGCGCTGGTATTCCCGGCCATCCGCGGCGCAGGCGTTTGTTGCGTCTGCTGTCCCAGGAAACTCGAGCCGCCCGGTCCGGGGATCTGGGCCGCGCCGCCCGATTTCTGCAGTTCCCGAATCTGCTCCTGCGCATGCTGCAGCGCCAAATTCTGGATCAGCACCGTCTGCGTCATCAGGTACAGCGCATCGGGCCGTGAACCGATTTTGCTTCGAATGAAGTCCTCTGCTTCCGGGTCTCGCGGCGGCGCCGGAGTTTGCGCGATCTTATTTGCTAAATCGGCGAGCATATTGCGTTCGTCAGATGTCATGGGTAATCCTTTGCCAGGGTCTTCCTTCGCCGGCCGGTCTTCGGAACTGCACTCAGAACGGCAAACCGGCGCCCTAGCCGTCACATTACTAGACGACCATGGGCGTCAGCCAGTTCAACGTTGTTGGGCGGCATTTAGATTCGCCCGCTAGGCTTCCGGCACCCAGGCGTGTGCAGCCCCCAGACGGTACTATAGGCTGGCGCAGGTGCTCCACAGTAATCTGGAGCACGTCCGGAGTAACCGCGCGTCTAGTACTTCACTCTGCTCTCGCCCCTGGAAATAGGCAGCCGTTCCCGCTACCCTAGTAGATTCAAAAATTTGAAATGCCCGGACGCGTAAGCACCTTCACAGTCTCGGAAAGCCGTGCCTGATGGACTATTACGAAGAACTCGGCGTGACGCCTGCAGCCACTGACCAGGAGATTCACAGGGCATATCGGCGGCTGGTCAGGCTGGTGCATCCGGATCAGCAGATGGATCCTGCGGTGAAGAAGCTGGCGGAGAAGCAGATGATCCGCCTGAATCAGATGCACCAGACCCTTTTGGACCCGGTCCGCCGCCGTACATATGATCACGAGTTGCGTTCCTCCCGCCTGATCTCGCAGCGCCCGATTGCGCGGAAAACGTATCCACCCAGTGCGACCCCCGCATTCGCACCCAGTGCGCCCCCCGCATTTCCATCCAGCGCACCCCCCGCATCTCCACCTGACCCGCCTCCTGAATTGCGAAGGCGAACTTCGAAACAGGCGCTATGGGCGGCGGGAGCCTTGGCCGCTACGGTCGTTCTGAGTGTATTTGGATTCTTCCTGTTTTCCCCTCATCGTGGTACTGCCATGACCGCACTGCCGGCCCGAGCTTCCGGTTACTCCAATTCGCTCGCCGGCCACGGCTCCGCTTCCGACACTTTGGAGGCACAAGATCCGGCAGACAATGCACATCGCCGCATGCTGGCCGCCATTCAAGACGCGTACCATCGCGAGGCCGAAGCCTACCAGCGGGAAATCGAGGGAAAACACGAGCAAGCGGAAACCGTTCATGCGCCGGGCGCGGCGCCAAAGCCGGCCCCCCGGGCGAAGATGTTCACGCCCAAAACAGTCTTTGTCGTTCAGGTGATCACTTCTGGCGCCAACTCGCCGCCGGCTGTGATTCCAGCACCTGACGTACAATCCAACACCGGCACTGCGGCCGTAACAGACGTCCCTGCAACGGCCGATTTGCCGCGTGCCCCGTCAATCGACAACGTCAGCGAACCAAAGGTGCTGAGTACCGTGCCGGCAGTTTACCCGTCGATCGCCAAATCGGCGCGGATCGAGGGTACAGTCGAATTCATGGCCACCATTGATGACAAGGGCAGCTTAAAAGCTCTCAAACTCATACGCGGACCGCTCCCCCTGGTCGCCGCCGCTCGTGACGCAGTGAGCCACTGGACGTATCAGCCGGGTGTACTCAATGGAACGCCGGTAGAGGACACCACGAGAATAGCCGTGGTGTTCAAGATGTCCGATTAGTGCTCCCGTGGGTAGTTCTGGAGCGCACAGCCCGATTGGCAGGGCGTTGTGCGCGTTGAAACGCGGACCCGCGCCCGAAGGAAGCGGTCTTCTGCAAAGCGACTAACAACCGGTCACTCCTGCTCCGAACCGCACCCCTCGATTTTCTCGTCCTATAGCGGCCATCACCGCCGTGGCGACAAAGACCAAACTCGCCGTTGCAGCCATTGCAGTGGCGTACCGTGTGTGTTCGGAAAGCCAGGCTTCAAACCAGGGCACCACGCTCGCCAGCAGGACGCCAACCTGGTACGCAAACCCGGGAAGAAAGCCGCGGATCGAGTCCGGCGCTAGCTCGCTTAGGTGCGCCGGAACCACTCCCCAGGCCCCCTGTACGAAGAATTGCATCACGAATGCGCCCGTAACCAGCAGCCCGATATTCGGCGGGTAGGCCCACAGCGGCACGATTAAAACACCTGCCATGTACGCGATTACGATCGCTCTCCGCCTGCCGATTCGGTCCGACATGAGCCCGATCGTAACTCCGCCCGCAATGGCGCCCAGCATCGAGATCGCCGACGTGACCGACCGTTGAGTGGTGCCAAAGTGCCAATACCGTTGCAGAAAAGTTGGATACATATCCTGTGTCCCATGGGACGCCAGATTCATTCCTGTCATCAGCACCACAAGATACAGGAACAGCTTCCAGTGCGCCATGATGGCGCCGCCCAGATCGCCCCATCCAGTTTTTCTTGTCTGCTGCCACACCTCCGACTCGCGCACGCGAAGACGCACAAAGATCGCCAGCAGCGCAGGCAGACCACCCAGGAAGAACAGCGGCCGCCATCCCCATTTCTCGAACAGAAACAGATAGCAGAGCGCCGCCAGCAGATTGCCGAGCGCATATCCTTGCTGCAAGAGTCCGGACAGCGCACCGCGCCACCGTGGCGGAACCTTCTCCATCGCCAGCGATGCGCCGACTCCCCACTCGCCCCCCATGCCGATCCCGAACAGTGCCCGTAGCACCAGGAAAACCCTGAAGTTCGGCGCAAACCCCGTTGCCACTTCGATGACCGAGTAGAAAACTAAATCGATCATCAAAGGCAACCGCCGCCCATAACGGTCCGCCATCAGTCCGAACACGAATGCGCCGACAGGCCGAAACGCCAGCGTCAGCATCAGCGACAGCGCCACCGACTTGTCGTCCTGATGGAACTCCTTGCCGATCGCGGTCAGGCAGAACACCACCAGGAAGAAATCGAACGCGTCCAGCGTCCAGCCGAGAAATCCGGCGATCAACGCGGGCCAATGGCTCTCGTTGACACTCTCCAGAGGCTTCTGCATGTTCGGCGCTTACTGTCCGCCGCCGCTGGCTGAAGCGTTCGGCGCCCAGAGTGTTTCAGGCGACCCCAATACGTGATTCACCCAGCGGCTCCAAACAAACAGAGCGTCGCTGAGCCGGTTCAAGTAGCGCAAGCCGTCCGCCGGAACCGATTCCGTCTGCGTGAGCGCGACCAGCAGCCTCTCCGCGCGGCGGCAGACCGTCCGGCAGATATGCAATTCGGCATCCAGGCGGCTGCCACCCGGCAGCACAAACGACCTGAGCGGAGACAGCGCCGCGTTGGCATCATCAATCTCCCGCTCGAGCTGATCCACATCGTGCGCCGTTATCTGAGGCTGTTTCGGGTGCACGTCTTCCGGCAGCGTTGCCAGAATCGAGCCCAAATTGAAAAGTTCATGCTGCACTCGCATCAGAATGCCGGCCAGTCGCGCCAGTTGCGGTTCGCGGGCCGACAATTCCTGAGCGCTCACCCGTGCCGCGCCCACAAAGGCATTCAACTCATCAACAGTTCCATAACACTCGATCCGTGCATGGTCCTTCGCAATACGCTGCCCGCCCACCAAGCCGCGTTTCTCCGCCGTCGCCCGCGCGCGTGTAAATTCGGTTCAAGCGTATCGATGGTTCTGTGAATGTTTGTTCGCTCATTTGTTAACCTGCATCCCGCACGAACTTACCCTCATTCCCAAAACATATTGGGAGTAGCGGGCGTTCTATAATCTTGACAGTATAAGTGTGACTGCTCCCAGCCGCCTCTTCGGCACGCTTGCAGGCTGCAAGGACGAGCACCGCACTGCCCGGAACAGATACCGGTTAAGCGAGGAGCGCACAGGGCGATTTGCTGTCCGTTGTGCGCGGAATAAATAGGCTGGCCACCACATGACTCATACCACCTTCGTACCCTCGCTGCGCAGCCGGGAGGAGCAGAAAAGGAACGTAATGCAAGACAGACTGAACATCGCCGTGTTCGTCGATTACGACAACATCGAAATTGGCGTGAAATCGACTCTACGGCGTGAATTCGACGTCTCCGTCGCTCTGGAAGCGCTGAAAGAGCGCGGCGACATCGTCGCCAAGTTCGCCTATGCGAACTGGGGCCGGCAAGAAGGCGCAACCCGGCAAATGGCAGAAAACGCCGTACAGATGGTCCAGCGCATCCCCTCGCCGCGCGGCGACAAGAACGGTGCCGACATCAATCTCGCGCTCGATGCTCTCGAGATGGCTTTCACTCACGCGCACGTGAACGCTTTTGCCATCGTAAGCGGCGATAGTGACTTCATCCCGCTGGTGAACAAGCTCAAAGAATACGGCAAGACGGTGTTCGTGCTTGGCGGCAAGGCATTTACCAGCACCATCCTCCAGCAGAATTGCCACGAATTCGTCAGCTACGAATCGCTGCTCGAGGATGGCGACCGCATTGTGGCGACGCCCATGCCCGATCGCCGCGATCGTAAAGATTACGACCGCAAAGACTTCGATCGCAGGGATCAGGATCGCAAAGACAGGGATAAAGATCGGAAGGAACGCGGACCGCGTCCGGCGCCGCTTGACCTCGGGCAAGCTGTGCCTCTCGTCGAACGCGCGTTGCAGGTTCTTGAGCGGCGTGCCGTCCAACCGCAGCTCGGCCTGCTCAAGAGCACCATGCTGCAGCTTGATCCCGCGTTCAGCGAGCGAGCTTATGGGGCAGGCAGCTTCTCGGATTTTGTAGACAAGTTAAAGAAAGCGGAATTCATCAACGTTAGCGGCTCTGGCGGTCGATATATTATCGAGCGCCGCGGCGGGCACGGTCCCGACAAAGCCGCACCTAAGCCCGAGGAAGCTCTGCCGCTGCTCCGCGATGTGCTCGAAACTCACCGTATGGAGCTCGAGAACGGCGCCGCTGCCGACGAGCTCGAGCAATGGATGCAGAGCGAACACCCTCAGTTCAACCTCGGCAAAGTCGGATTCCAGCAGTTCACCGAATTCTTGAACTTTGCGCAGGACAAGACAGTGGTTCGCACCGAGCCCGATGAAGAGCGCGGCCTGATCGTCTACCTCGGAGCGGAATTCTACCCGCCCGCCCTTCCCGAACAGCCCCCCGAACAGGCGGTTGAAGAAGAGGACGAGCCGCAGCCCATAGTAGAAGGCCAGCCGACCATTTTCGAACCCAATCCGCCGCCGCCCAAGCCGAAGAAAGCTGTCCGCAAACGAGCACCCTCCGGCGGCGGTGCTACTCGACGGCCACGTAAACGCAAGCCCGAATAGCCACTCTTCGCGGGGACCTCTCATGTGGGGCGGCTTGCCAAGCTGCGGCCGATTGCCAAATCGGCCACCTCGGACCGTCTTCGATATCAGAGGTTTCGCCTGCTCTAGCGCAAATTCTCCACTAACTGCCGCGTGATCGGCCACGTGCCGATCACGTCTCGGCCGCTCACTCCGAACTTCCCGGACACCAGCAGACCGGACAGGTCGCCGGAATTCGCCTGCGCGTGCTCGCGCATTAGCTCCAGCTTCAGCATCTTCGTCTCAAGCTCGAGTTGCGTGCGGGCCGTCGACGCAATCGCGCTGTTCGCGCACCGGGCATCCAGTCTCAATTCGAACTGCGCGCCGCCGGCGGTCGCCGCTCCCAAGGACAGCAGGACCTCGTCGCTCGATTGCAACGGAATCGCAAATACTCGGAGCGCCATAGGAAGGTTGGCCGGATTTTGCAGGACACTATGCCCTACTCGGATCCAGAGCGGATATTCAGGCAACTCGCCGCCGCTCCCTACGCCGTGCTTCAGAATCACACCGTGCAGTGCATCGCGGTTTGTGCCGTTCCCGACCAGCATCACGTCCGGCTGAACCTCGGCCATCGAGGTCCATCGCCCCGGTGCGCTCGCCGGAATGTCGCAAACACTGCCCGTGCAATGGGCCCCGTGTCCGGCCGTGTAGCTGCGTATTTTCCTCCAGTCAAAGCGTCCGCGCACTGCGCAGATCACTCGCTGCGCACCGATACTTCCAGCCACAGCTTCCACATCGCGCGTATAATCGAAACCCGTTCCAGCTACGAAGGCTCGATATTCTGTCTCCTGCTCTGCATGCGCCGCCGTCAGCAGGCCGAGAATGTTCGCCCGGCGCAAAGCCGCGACGTTACCGAAAAATACCGTCTCTTCACCTGCCGGCAACAGCCCCACCAGGTCGGCGTCCGAGCGCACGAAACGGTGCCGGTACCGCGACAAACCCCAAGCGCCAAGCGTCACCGCCGCCGCCAGCAGAACAAATCCCGTCCAAGGCTTTAGGCGAATTCGCAACGCGTCCTTACGCCGTCGCGAGAGCTGCGATGCGCGATTCTTTCCACAGTCCGATGTATGGCTGCAACTCCTCCATCATCGCTGCGAATTGATCCAGTGATAACGATTGGGCGCCATCGCTCATCGCCTTCTCGGGACAGGGATGCACTTCCACGATCAGGCCGTCGGCGCCGATCGCCACTCCCGCGCGCGACAATGCCGGCACCAGACTCCGCTTACCTGTCGCATGGCTCGGATCGAGCATAACCGGCAAATGCGAAAGCTCGTTCAACACCGCGATTACCGTGATATCGCAGGTGTTGCGTGTCGCCGTCTCGAAAGTTCGGATGCCGCGTTCGCATAGAATCACGTTCGGGTTCCCGTGCGCCACAATGTACTCGGCCGACATCAATAGCTCCTTGATGGTGGAACTCAACCCGCGTTTCAGCATCACCGGCCGCTCCGATTTACCCAGCGCCTTCAGTAGCGCGAAATTCTGCATGTTGCGCGCGCCGATCTGCAGAATGTCAGCGTACTCGCCCACCAGCTCCACGTCTCGGTCGCTCATCACTTCCGTAATGATGCCCAGGCCGCTCTCCGCTTTGGCTTTGCGCAGCAGCTTCAGGCCTTCCGTCTCCATTCCCTGGAAATCATAGGGCGATGTACGCGGTTTGAAGGCGCCGCCGCGCAGGAACTTCGCCCCGTGCCGCGCCACAAAACGCGCCGTATCCACAATCTGCCGTTCGCTCTCCACCGAACACGGACCCGCCATCATCACAAATTCGTCGCCGCCAATTTCGCAGCCGTTGGCAATGATCTGCGTCTTCGCAGGCCGAAACTCGCGGCTGACAAACTTGTACGGCGCTGAGATGCGGACCGCCTTTTCCACCTGCGGCATCGCCTCCAGCGACTCCAGGCAAGCGGTCACGTCGCCCACGCCGACCACGCCGATGACGACTCTCTCTTCGCCCTCTATCGAATGAACCTTATACCCGAAGTCCCGGATGCGCTCGCATACCGCGTCAATCTCAGCCCGGGTCGCGTGCAATTTCATTGAGATGATCATCTGCCCCTCGCGCGTGACTCCACTCTAATGCAAAAGGCCCAATTATGACACACGCGCCCGCAATATTGGGCGCTTTTCGCTCATGTGTGGAGCGGACCTCTGGTCTGCCATGCCGGCTTTCCTGCCGGCATACGGCGAAGCTCTTGTAAGTTGTTAATGAAAGGTGACATAATCACGCTGCCCTGGTTCGCACGTCTCGCTGTTTTTCCGAGTCGCCAAATCGGGGCAGGAGGCCACATGGGGAAGTATCTCTCGTTCGTTTTGGCAGCAATCAGCTTGCCCGCCGCGCTGTTTTCGCAGAACGCGACTACCAATTCACAAGACACGACTCGGCAGGCTTTTGTCGGTACTTGGAAACTAAACGTCGCCCAATCCAAATTCGATCCGGGCCCCGGGCCCAAGAGCGAGACAGTAACCATCTCCGAGCAGCAAACACAAGTTCAGGAAGTCGGCCCCGACGGCAAGGACATCTCGTGGTCATTCACGCCCTCGGGCGATAGCGCCGTCCCGATCCAGGGAATGGACGGATCAACCGTTGTGGAAAAGAGAATTGACGGCCGTCACACCGAGCACACCTGGAAAATGACCAACTTCAAGGGAACGGGGCACGCCGTGCTCTCGAAAGACGGCAAAACAGTCACCTACAGGATGACTGGCACGAACGACGACGGTAAGCCTGTGCATAACCTCATGATCTTTGAGAAGCAATAGAGCGGAGGACAGGACGCCACAGCACCACTGCTCAGTGCTAAGATTTGGTTGGCTGTATGAAGTGGCTCTTTGCCTTCGCCGCTCTGGCACTCGTGTTTTGTCCGCTATCGGCATCCACACCTGCCAAATCAAAATCTTCGAGCGCCGCGACTGGCACCCGACCGCGTAGCCGCAAGACTCGCGCCCGACGCGCCGCCGCTCCCAGCTACCAACTGCATCCCGACCCGGAGCGCTACCAGCAGATTCAGCAGGCGCTCGCCGATCGCGGCTACTTCAAAGGCCAGGTAAACGGACAGTGGAACGACGATTCCACCGACGCGCTCAAACGCTTTCAGGCGGACCAGAAATTGGATAGCGATGGCAAAATCAATTCGCTCTCGCTCATCCATCTTGGCCTCGGACCCAAGCACGACGGCACCACCGCCGAGAGCGCGAAGCACATCCCGATGCCCGATCCTGCAGCGCCTGAAGAACCGGCCGCGCTCCCGCCCGCCGAGCCGTCCCCAGAACCCCCGCAGTCCACTCAATAACAGGAGAATCCCCATGGTCATTGGTGTACCTAGGGAAATTAAAGATCACGAGACTCGCGTCGGCTGTGTCCCCAGCATGGTCACTGCGCTTTGCGAACACGGGCATCAGGTCGTGGTCGAAACCGAAGCCGGTGTTGGCAGCTCTATTCCTGACGAAGAGTATGGCGAGGCAGGAGCCTCTATTGCGTCGTCGGCAAGCGAAGTCTGGACAAAGGCCGATCTCATCGTCAAAGTCAAGGAGCCCCAACCTTCTGAGTATCAGTTCTTCCGCCCGGGCCTCATCCTGTTCACTTATCTTCATCTCGCCCCGCTCCCCGACCTCACGGAAGCGCTTCTTCGCTCACGCGTCAACGCTGTCGCCTACGAAACCATTCGCGAGCGCGATGGATCTCTGCCTCTGCTAACACCTATGAGCGAGGTCGCGGGCCGCATGGCCGTCCAGGTCGGCGCGCAATATCTCGAACGTCCGAACGGAGGCCGCGGTATTCTTCTGGGCGGTGTACCTGGGGTAGCGGCGGCCAATGTCGTCGTCATCGGCGGTGGTGTTGTCGGCCATAACGCCGCCAAGATCGCCTGTGGCCTCGGGGCGAACGTCTTTATCATTGACCGAAACCTCAACCGCCTGCGGGAACTCGATGACATCTATGCCAACTCGATCCGCACGCTGGCGTCGAATACCTACACCGTTCGCGATGCCGTTGCGCAAGCCGACCTCGTCATCGGTGCGGTCTTAATTCCAGGCGCGTCCGCCCCCAAGCTGGTTCGCCGCGAGATGGTCAGGCGCATGAAGCAGGGCTCCGTAATCGTGGATGTCGCCATCGATCAGGGCGGCTGTGTCGAAACCGCGCACGCCACCACGCACACCGATCCTGTTTACTATGTCGATGGCGTCCTGCATTACTGCGTCTCAAACATGCCTGCTGCAGTCCCGCATACATCCACCTTCGGACTTACTAACGCTACCGTACCTTACTTACTGATCCTGGCCGACAAAGGTCTCGAGCAAGCTTGTGAGTTGAACCAACCCCTCCGCGAAGGTATCAACACCTATGCGGGCAACATAACCTACGCTGCCGTGGCCGAATCGCAAGGCAAACCCTGGCGCGATTTCAAAGCTGTCGCCTGACGGCGTTCTCGAATAACCACCACCGCTGACACTGAGCCGGAAGCGTCAGCGCCCTAAGCTCCCATTTCCGGCATTCCGCTGCGCCGCGCACGCGCGTCCTTTCACCACAATTCAGCCGCATTGTTTGTGAGAAAGATTACCCGATATCATCTTGTTCCTTGCTTTTAGCAGGATTTTTACAACTTACGGCGAAGATTATGTGATTACTGGTTCGGGTGAAGTAGAAACCGAGATCATCCTTTGCCACTTACAACAGGAATGCAGACGAAAGGTTCTGAAAGGAGTTCTACGTGCGGCGCCAGCGTGCTCTAGACCGTGCGCCGAGTTTGGCCACTCTCCTCATTGCCATCTGCCTGCTGCCGCAAGCTTATGCCTTACCTTCTTTTGCCCGGCAGACAGGCCAGAAGTGCTCTGCCTGCCACGTCGGCGGTAATTGGCCCCAACTCACTCCCTGGGGCCGATTCTTCAAACTGTCCGGATATACAGCAGGTAAGAGCGTGTTCGACAAAGAGGGCTTTAATTTTGTTCCGGCCGGGATCTTCGGGCAGGCTGGAATAACTTGGGCCGCGAACCCGAATAACGCAAACGGTCAGAATGTAATACCCAACACCGGACATCCCGAGGCGTATGAGTTCACAGGCGAGGTTGCTACTAAGATCGCGCCTTTTGCCGGTGTGTTCTATGAATACCAGGTCGGCAATACGTTCCCGGGATGGAAAGGAGCGGGCGGTCCAGCAGACATTCGTGCCGTCCATTTTTTTAACGTGGGCGGCAATGAACTTCTCGTCGGAGTAGATTCCAACAACAATCCCACTGTGCAGGACGTCTGGAACTCGACGCCAGACTGGGGTTATCCCTTCTATGGATCGCCGGAGGCCCCGGGCGGCCCGGCTAGTCCGATGATCACAAATCTCGCCAATCAAGCGGGAGGCGTCGGCGTTTATGCGCTTCTGAACAGACAGTTTTATGTGGAGGCCTCTTTCTATCGCGTCGGAACCGGCCTTTACCGCTGGATGACTGCGGGAACTAACTTCCAGGCTGGCGGCCAGAACTACCTGAAGGGCGAAAACCCTTACTGGCGGGCCTACTGGACCAAAGAGCATGGGCCGCAATCGTTCATGCTCGGTACCTTTGGAATGCGCGCCAACGTCTACCCCGACAGCTCAAGTCCAAGCGGGCCGGCTGACCTCTTCACCGATTACGGGTTCGACTCTCAGTATCAATATCTCGCCACCACTCACAAAGTCACTCTTCGCGGGAGCTATATCTACGAGCGTCAGTCATGGGACGCCGGCTTCCCGCTTGGCAATTCGGCGACAGCGACAGGAAATATCAAATATCTGAACTTCAACGGCAGTTATGCCCATGACGATGCCTGGTCCTTACACGCCGGATATCTCCTGACAAACGGAAATCATAACTCGGCTCTCTTTGCGGTCACTGCGCCCTCTGGTGACGAACTGACATCGTCGCCAAAAACCAGTGGGTACACCTTGGAAGCGGATCGCAAGCTCACGCAGAACATTCAGCTCATGGCGCAGTATCGGGGTTTTGGCCGCTTCAACGGCTTGCGTCACAACATCGACGGCATCGGTCGAAATGCCAGTGACAACAATACCCTGTGGCTTAGCGTATTCTTCGCGTTCTGAGTAGACGAGGAGGAGACTATATGAAACTGTGTCACTGGGTCGGATACGGCTCACTACTATCGGGAGCCATTTTGGCGCTGATTCCATTCGCCTCTGCAGAGGAGCGCCCAGTCGCGCCTGCGATTGTCAGTCATAACTGCTCCGGCTGCCACGAATTAGACGGTCGCTCGCAGTTACCTTACATACCGCGGCTCGCCGGTCTCAGCGCCGCCTACACGGAACGCAAGCTGGGGCACTTCCGTTCGGCCGCTCCAACACCGGTCGACGAAGCGGTTACACGAATTGTACGTTTGAGAAGCAAGGACTCCGGCCTTACCCGCCCGGCGAAGGAAAATATGATCGGTATGGCTCACGCTCTCTCAGACGAAGATATAAGGGCAGCGGCCGCGTGGTATGCGGCCCAGAAACCGGCGCCGGGAAGAAGCGGTAACCGAAAGCTGATCGAGGCCGGTAAAAGCGTGTTTGCCCGTGGCGTGCAATCGCAGGGCCTTCCAGCCTGCCAGTCATGTCACGCCGCCGACGCGCAAGGTACTAACATGGCGCCGCGACTCGCGGGCCAGAACGCCGGGTACCTGCTGAATCAGTTAGCTCTCTTCCGCGCCGGCGATCCGCATCACTCACCTGAGATGACCGTGGTCGCCAAAAACATTGAAGCCGGCCAGGCACGCGCTGTCGCTGCTTATTTGCAATCGCGCTGACCGACAACGGAGTGGCGCGGACGGTCGAGCAGAGCGAGCCGTCAGCGAGGGCGCCACTGACGCTGTCACTTTCCGGTCTGCACCTCAACCAGTACCAGAGCATTCGGCTCCAGACTCAAATCCAAATGATCGCCCTCCAAGCGCATTTGGCTCGCCGGCCCAAGTGCCGTCGCCGCATTCAACTTCTCGATCTGGGCCTCCGTCGGATACTGCGGACTCCCCATCGCTCGATAGGCCGCGAGAGTATTTCCATGCTCGTCGTCTACGCGGCTGATGTCCACTCGAGCGTTCTGCGGTACATTTCTGAATTCCAGCCGCATCGATGTCGTGCTGCCTTTCCGGTCTGGATCTACTAGGTTCCACCCTGCAATCGCGAGCGTCCCGTCATCGCGTTTTGTCGCAATTACGTTGTCACCTGCGGCCGCAATGCGCCGATCTCCTAATCTATGCAGAAGACCGAAATCGTAGAAGCTCGGTTTGTTGATGCCGCCCTTTGCTCTGAGCCCGAAATGTCCTTCGAATGGCCGCGGAATCGGGCCTCCTTCCTCGAACACGTCAGAAAATGTCCAGAAGGAGAGCATGTCTACCATGCCGTCGCACTCGCGAATCGTGTTGGCCAGCGCGGGCCCCACGTAAGACGTATCACGCGATTCGTTCAGGCCCGCGACGTTCCACTCCGTCCAGAACAACGGCAAATTTGGCAAACGCGAAGCACGGATCTGCCTTCTGACCTTCGCCACTGCGCGGCACACGCGGTCGTCGATGGAGATTTCTTCGTGCGTCCCGAAGAGATTCTCAACTGTATCGTCGGCGTAGCCGTGCGTGGACACAAAATCGACCGGCACCTGATTGGTGCTGACATGTTGGAGAAATGCATCTACCCAGTCGGCTGCTGCGGTCGCCGGTCCTCCCACGCGTAGTCTCGGACTGACCTTCTTCAACGCCCGCGCCGTGTCATCGTATAGCTCAAAGTAACTTTCTTGTCGTGGTATGCCGTTCCAGAAATCGATGTTCGGCTCATTCCATACCTCGAAATACCATTCGGCAACCTCGTTGATCCCGTAGCGCTCGATCAAGTGTTGCGCCAGGTTTGTCATGAGCGCGTCCCATCGCTCCATGCTCTTGGCCGGTGAGACGTTCTGCTTGTACCAGAACGGGTGCAGCGCATCGGGATTGAACGCCAGCTTTTTCGGCATGAAGCCGATCTCGACTACTGGTCGCACACCATTTTTCAGCAGGCCGTCATAGATCTCGTCCACATACGCGAAGTTGTAGACCGGCTCTCCGTGCTCGTCTTCGTTGTAGACCCCAACCTCGTCGTGAAGAATCGCGTGGAAACGCACGTACTGGAAGCCGGTGATCTGTTTCACAGCGCGGAGATCATTGCGATAACTTTCGCGCAGCGAGAGGATGGCCCGTCCCGATCCAAACATCTGCTCCCAGAAATGTGGAAACGGCGTGGTCGCCGCGCGTGCATCTATGTCTACCTGCTGCTGACCGCGGCTGGGACCCGCAATCAGGACTAGCAGCAGCGCGACCGGGAGTGGCCTCACGCGTTATAACACTTCAAACACGCGGCCTTGAACTTAGCCATCTCGTCCTTCGTTCCCACTGTGACGCGCACCCAGTTCGGCCACGCCGGCCACGTTCGTCCGATGTAGACCTTCTGGGCCGCCATATCGGCAAAGAACTGCTTACCCGGACGCTTTGCATTCATCATGAAACAGTTACTCTCGGAGGGGATAAACTCGATATTCTTCGCAGAAAGCCAACGAAACGTGTCCTCCCTGATGTCGCCGATCATCTTTCGGCGCTCAGGAACCAGAGTTCTTGCTTTCAGACTTGCCGTTGCGCCCACCATCGCGGTGATCGGCATGGCGCCCGCACTGTAAGGCCGTATTTTCTCCAGCAGGTCCGGCCGCGCGATCGCCGCGCCCGCGCGCAGCCCCGCCATTCCGTACAGCTTTGAAAACGTGCGCAATACGATGACGTCTTTGTCCTTCGCAACTAAGTCTGTACACCTTGCGGCATTTTGCGAGATGTGAATGTAAGCCTCGTCTATCATCACTACGGAGCCTGCGGGTTTATTCGCTACCAGCCAATCGATATCGGATTTGCTGGTAAGTGTGCCCGTCGGGTTATTGGGATTACAGATGTAATAGAGCCCGCCGTTCGGCGCCTTCTCGAGCATGGCTTTTACATCGTGATCCCAAGTACCTTGTTTCAGCGGCACGCCGACCGCAGCCGCCCCGATAAACTTAGCCGGTCGCTCACCCGCTTCGTATCCGGGTTCCGCCTTCACGAAGGGCCGCTCCTTGGAACAAAACGCCAGCACCGCCTGGTGCAGCGGTGCGCTCGAACCCGCATAGATATCTACGTATTCATCCTTAAGTCCCTCTGTGGATGCCATTGTCGCTGCAAGCTCAAAAGTGTCCTCGTACAGATAGCGCCCGCCGTTTCGGATGACGCTCTGAATGGCGTCGATCGCTTCAGCGCAAGGGCCCATCGGGTTCTCGTTAGCA
Source organism: uncultured Acidobacteriaceae bacterium (assembly GCA_963842195.1). Taxonomy (GTDB): domain Bacteria; phylum Acidobacteriota; class Terriglobia; order Bryobacterales; family Bryobacteraceae; genus Bog-105. Next base: position 170,880 of record CAWJFN010000004.1, on the reverse strand, counting down.
TTGATCTTCACCGCGTCCGGCGGCATACCTTTTACCATCGACAGCTGCGCCAGGGCGTGCTCGTTATAGAACGGCAGTGCCGCGCCAGCAGTCAGAACCGTTGCGATGCGCCCGAAACGGCGGCGCGAATAACCGTGCCTCGCCAGATCGGCCTGTTGTTCCATCTTCAAAAGTGATCGCATATCGCCTCCCGGTGTGGTGATCACCAGCAGTATAGCCGGAAATGAGGAGATCTCCTGCAGGCAGGTCAATCTATGATGTAGACATCAGACTTTGAGGGTTTCGAGAGGATAAACAGACATGCGTGTGAGGTTGTTTGCAGTTGGTTGTACGCTGCTGTTGCCGCTCAGCGCGGCATTAGCTGGGTCAATAACGCCCAGCCAGCTTGTGGTTTTTGGAGACAGTCTTTCGGATGACGGAAATGTGGCTATCCTCACCGGAGGGCTCCGTCCCGGTGCCAATTACGCGCCCGGTGAATATACCGATGGGCCGAACACTACACCGGCAACTGCTGGGCCGTTCGGATTGTGGAGCGACCAGCTTGCTCCCAAGCTCGGCGTCACGCTGGCGCCTGAATTGAAGGGCGGCACCGATTACGCATTCGCGGGCGCCGATACTGGTACCAACACGCAGCCGTTCCCGTTAAATCAGCAGCTCTTCGTTACGGATCAGGTGAACGCATACCTCAAGAACGCTGGCACAGCTTCTTCTACTGCCCTATACGCGTTCTGGGCGGGAGCGAACGATTTGGCTGACGGCAAGAGTCCGATTACTGCCGCCGATAACATCATGAGCAACATCAAGACGCTCAGTGGCGATGGCGGGAAGACGTTCCTTTGGCTCAACCTTCCACCCCTCGGCTTCACGCCAAGCGCGATCAAGAACAACGAGGTCGCGGCGGCGAATGCCTACTCGGCGGCCTTCGATGCCGAGTACGGTGCCGATGTCGCGCTGTTGCAGGGGCAAGGAATTAACGTCATTCCGGTCGATATCACCACCCTCTTTACGAAGATTGAGGCGGACTTTCAGGCGGGTTGCACTGTGGGTCCGGCCGATCCCTTCTGTTTTGCGAATGTCAGCCAACCCGCGCAAGGCAACGCCGGCGTGAATCCTAACACGTATGTGTTCTGGGATGGCGATCATCCGACCACTGCGGCCGATGCGCTCGTAGCCGACCTCGCGTTTCAGGACCTGAATGCCATTCCCGAGCCTGCTGGCGTTTCACTCGCGTTGCTCGGTTTCTCAATGGTCTGCTTCAGCCTGCGGAAGCGCCGCTCCTAGACGGCCGCTTCTCGGCGAAGCGGAAGATCGCAGCCACGGCGGCGCCGTTGGGCATCTTGTGATGGGGCACGACGAAGACTTTGCCCGCGTGCAGAACAGCTTGCACAGCAGCATCGTTCACCAGGTCTTCGTCGTCGGCCTTACCTGTTTCGCGGCCAGTCACTTTGTAGGTGTTCTCGTCGAACGAGCCCGTTGTCTGCAACGAATCCGATACCAGCAGTGTGAGAACGCGTCCTTCGTGCGCGGCTGTGATGACTTCCTTGAGACGGCTCGACGCGCCTCCGCCCACTTTGTGGTTCCATTCTGCGAGCGCGTCATCCACTTCGCGCTCGTAACACTTCTCCAGCGCCTCAATCGCTCGCGCATGCATCTCGCCCGACTTCAAGCCATTCGGCGCCCCATGCACACCTTCCCGGGCCAAGTGCTCGTAGGAGTTGATCGCTCGATATAACGCCAGCTGCGATTCAACAGCGCACACCACCAGCGGTTCGGTGTGACCGCGGAGGGTCTCGTTGATACCGCGATCGATCTGACCGAAGAAGTGGGCCAGGTATTCATCCTTGGTTTCCCGATCCGATCCCATCGGTGCGATAGCGCCCTTCGAAGCACCCGAGGATGGTCCCGTCGTCGAGTTATAGACGTCGTTGTGATCGGGTTTCACCTGGTTCATCCACTCGTCAAAGTTGGTTTGGGTAGCTGCAGGAAGCGCCACTTCTTCCGCGCTTCTACTAGTGCAGTGCAGCAGCCGCACGTCTTTCTGGCTCAGCGCGAGCAAGTAGAAGGAGCGATTGCGCGTGAGATTGGCAAGCAGGGGGCGGATGTAGAAATGCGGCCCAATGGTGGCGCGGTCCTTCGTCTCGGAATCAAGCCAAGTGACCTGAAACGTCTCCGGTGAACGGAATACAGCGACAGATCTGCTTTGTGGATCCTGGTTCTGCGCGACGGCGTCCCAGTTCCCGATGGATTCGAGGAGTTCGCGTCCTTTTGCTCCATACTGTCCGGCCAAAGGGTCGAGACTGCGCAGCATCTCGCGCCAGTGCAACTCGTTCTGCTTCGCATTCGGGTTGACGCCTGCGGTGCTTGCCGTGCTCAACGGCATATAGAGGCTGATGCAAGGACCTGGCGAGGACAGCAGCGGCTTCAAGTCCTTCAGAGTCTCGAAGGTGGCTATTTCGCCCTTCAGAGTTTGCATACATCTTGGAGACCCATGGCTTCCGATAGCGTTACTCACCTTTTACCATCAGTTCGATCAGGCGGTTGTCTTCACCGCGATGGGAGAGGCGAATCTCAAAGTGTTGCTGCGGCAAGAGTTCCGGGAACCGGTCGCCCCATTCGAGCAGGACGAGTGCGGGCTGCTCAAACAGCTCTTCGAGGCCAAGCCGGCGTGCTTGTTCGGCGGTGTCAAGCCGGTAGAGGTCGATGTGGTAGATGGCGACAGGATCCCCGTACTCGTGGATCAAGGTGAAGGTCGGACTCGAAACCTCGTCGGCATTGGCCGCGCCGCGTCCTTCTGCAATGCCCTTGACCAGGGTGGTTTTGCCTGTTCCGAGATCGCCGGTTAGAACGACCACTCCGGATCGCGGCAAAACGTCGGCCAACTGACGTCCTAGCGAGCGCGTCTCGTCATCTGAATGAGTCTTAAACGGCCGGACGAAGCTCATCCATGGCCTCGGGCAGGTACTTAAGCATATCGGTGGCGAGCATCGCCTGTTCGCCCCACTGTTCGCCCGCCATTTCGCCGCATCGGCCGTGGAGCCAGACGGCGGCGACAACGGCGCGCTTCCAGTCTTTCGGATGCTGCGCGATCAGCCCGGCGATCATGCCGGTGAGGATATCGCCGGTGCCGCCGGTAGCCATGGCGGGAGATCCTGTCGGGTTCACCCAGGTCTCGCCGTCGGGGAACGCAATGACCGTCCGGTCGCCCTTCAGAACGATTCCCGCCCCGGTGGCCTTCGCAAACTCTTCGGCTACCCCAAGGCGGTCGGCCTGGACCTCTTTGGTGGATCGACCGGTCAGCCGGCTCATTTCGCCAGGGTGGGGAGTCAAAATCCGGACCCGGTCGGCCTTAGGAAGGTCGCCCGCCATGCCGTTGAGGGCGTCGGCATCGGCGACGACGGGGACCTCAGCGTCCTTGTAGAGGCGCTTTACGGAACGAACTGTCTCCTCCTCGGTCCCGAGGCCCGGCCCGATCGCGAGGACGGTCATCTTCTTCAATAAGGACAGGACCTGATCCGGACCTTCCAAGATTTCGGTCATGAGCTCAGGACGATACGAAGCCACGACGGGCAGGGCGGCCTTGGGCACGGCGACGGTGACAAGACCTGCCCCGCTGCGATACGAACCCAATCCGGTCATGGCCGGCGCCCCGCTTTTACCGAACGAACCCCCAACCACAAGAACATGGCCGTACAGTCCTTTGTTGGAGTTAGACGGACGTTTGGCAAACAAAGAACGAAGGTCAGCGGGCTCGGTCAGACGAAGCGAGTAGGTTGGGTTCGTTTCGCAAATTTCATCGGGCGTGCCGATCGGGACAATGGTCAGCTTGCCCATCAGCTCGTAGCTGGGCGAAAGGACTTGGCTTCGTTTCGCAGCGGTGAAGGTGACCGTGTAATCGGCACGGACAAATTCGCCGGTTGGGTTCGTTTGTTCAGAAGAGAGGCCGGAGGGAATATCGACGGCGACTTTCTTCGCCAGCGGAAAACGTTCATTGACGAAGCGAATTCCGTTGAGGGCAGGGCCTTTCGCCGGGCCCGACAAGCCGGTACCGAGGATGGCATCGACGACGATGGTGGCGAGATTGGGTTCGTTTCGCAATTCGCGGGTGATTGGTGCGCCACAGGCGACGAGCATCCGGCGGTTTGCCTGAGCATCGCCGGTCAAGGTTTCGGGATCGAACAGTTCGATAACGGCGAGATCGCGAACCAGCTTGCGAGTAAATAGCTGTCGGGCGATGACGAAACCGTCGCCGCCATTGTTTCCTTTCCCGCAGACCACCACGACGCGGTGGTTTTCGAGCGGGGCAAACGTCTCGCGAAGAAAATCGACGACGCGGCTGCCGGCATTTTCCATCAGAACCAGACCCGGGATGCCGCGCTCGATCGTCAGGCGATCGACTTCGCGCATCTGTTCGGCGGTGAGAACTTTCATGCTGCGCCCACGTGACGAGCGAGAAGCAAGGTCATGTCATCCGAAAGTTCGGGCACGCCGGTCCAGCTGCGCACAGCATCAAAGATGATGCCAATGAGTTCGTGGTCGTCGGCATGGCGGTGTTTTTTTACCAGTTCGATGAGTCGCTCCTCGCCGAACATTTCGCCGTAAGCGTTCTCGGGCTCGGTGATGCCGTCGGTGTAGCACACGAGAAGATCGTTGTCTTCCACGGTGATGCAACTGGCATCGTATTTGGCGAAGGGAAACGCACCCACGACCAAGCCATTGGTGTCAAGTGTAACTACATTGCCGTTGCGGAACATCAGAGGAGACAGGTGGCCGGCGTTCGTGTAGGTGAGCGCCCGGGTTGCTTCATCGTAGACAGCGAAGAAAAAGGTGGCGTACTTTTCGGGCGCAGTGTGCGCGTAGACCTGCTTGTTGAGTTTCGATACCAAGACGGCGGCGTCGATCTCGGGTAGATTGGAGCACTCATTCTCAAGCATCGGCTGTGAGTTGCTGACCTGCGCGCGCAGGGCTGCCTGGATGGTCGCCATCAGAAGAGCCGCTGAGATGCCCTTGCCCGCGACGTCGCCGATCGCGAAAGCGATCTTGTTGTTGGGCAGCATCTGATAGTCGTAGTAATCGCCGGAGACCATGCGAGCGGGATCGCAGCGCGCGGTGAGCTTCAGGCCGAATTGCGGAGGCTCTTCGCGCGGGTACAACTGGCGCTGCACTTCGCGTGCGATCTCGAGTTCGGTCTGGAGACGCTCGCGCTCCTTCTCGACCGCAAGCAAACGCTCCAGATTACCGGTCATCTGATTAAAGGAGCTGGCGAGATCGCCGAGCTGGTCGTGCTTATTGACCGGAATGCGGTGGGTGAAGTTGCCGTGGATGACGCGACGCGTGCCTTCATAGAGCTGGTTCACGGAGCGCGTGATGCGGCGCGACAAAGAAACGCCGATGACGACGGCGGCTAACTCGACAAGCAAAAAGAGAATGGCGATGCCGATGAGAATGTCGGCGACGATACCGCGGAACGCATCGGAATCGGAGAAGAAACTGCGCATGACAGCTGATGGCCGGGAATGCACCCAAATCACTGACGGATGCGCATCGTTGGGATTGTCCAGATGAAAGTGATTGACGGTTGAGGGCAGGGAAACCGGAATGTCGAACCGACTCATCGGCGCGGGCATTCTGCTATCGATGCGGCTCATGAGGTCGCCCGACATGTCGTCAGCGCGATTTGGATCGAGATGGAGTGAGCCGACACTGAGGGCTTTCCGCTCCTCGGAATCGGGAAGCGTGACCAGCGTGATGACTCCGAGATGAGGCACCAGGTTCGCAACCATTTCGTCGGACAAAGGCGCCAGCGAGGTGATTTCCTGCGCTTGATCGAGATAGTGGGCGAAGGCATAGAAGCGTCCATCGTGGACCAGCAGGCCATGGACGTTTTTCCAACCGGCGGGGACGTTGATATCGTTGCTATCCGGCGGAAAACGATGCACGCCCGTGCTGTCCTTGATGTAAAAGGCGATGCCCGGAAATCCAGCGCCTGCGTACGCCCTTTCGACCTGCACAAGCGCGAACTTACGCGCCTCAACGGGGATGCCTTTTATGGTTTGAATGCTATCCTGCACGCCGTCGATGTGGCGTTCGAGCGCGGATTTTGCCAGATAAATGGCGAGCTCGCTCATCAAAGCCCAGCCCAGAATCACGAATAGCGCGAGCAGCAGCAAGACGGGAAGTACTCCGAACAGGCCGTAGACAAACAGCAGGCGATTGCGAAGGCTCCAGAGCGAGTTGCGCTTGACGACGCGAAAGGCGCGAAACAGAACGATGGCTCCGAGAGGGATGAGGACTAGAAGATCGACTATAAACAGTCCGTCGCGGCCGGTGAAATAGAAGACGAGCAGGAGAACGGCCGCGATCAGGAATGCGATTCCCGATTTGCCGAGCTGCTGACGTATGCGAGCTATTTGCGGCATGAGTTTTGAAAAAGCAAAGCGGGCAGCGGAGCGCGCTTTGCTCTTTTGAGGGTATCGCGGACGGTGAGTGGAGGCTGTAGTGGAAGGCCGGTGGGAACGGGTGGAGCAGGTGAAAAGAATTTTTCGCAGGCGTGTGAACGGGTGGCTGGATGTACCCGGTGGATTGTGCCGATCAGCGGGGAAGGGCGTTAAAACGAATCCAAAAAACAGAATTGTGAAATGTTCCTGTGGCGTAGCCACATACGATTTGTTGTAATATGTGGTACTACCACAAGAGACCAGATGGCCCAATCCAAACTCGATCTTTTGCAAGGGACGCTCGATGTGATGGTGCTTCAGACGCTCGAAGTGTTGGGTCCGCTGCACGGATACGGCATCGCGCGCCGCATCGAACAGATAAGCGGGAATGAAGTTTTGCTGAACCAGGGGACGATATACGCCTCGCTGGTGCGATTGCAGCAGCGAGGCTGGATCGCGGCTAAATGGGGCACTTCAGACAATAACCGAAAAGCGAAGTTCTACTCCATCACAAGGGCCGGCAAGAAGCAGCTGGCCCAGGATACTGCCTACTGGCAGCGGCTTTCCGGAGTCATGGGGCGCGTTCTCGCGATGGAAGGCGAGGGAGGTGAAGAATGAGGCATTCGCTTCGAGAAGCGTTCAACCGGATCCGCGCTTTCTTCCGCAAAGATCCACTGGATCAGGAACTCAAGGAGGAGATGGTCTCGCATCTGCAGATGGCCGTTGAAGAGAACATCAGGCATGGTATGTCTGCGGACGAAGCCCGGCGGCAGGCGCTTGTACGGTTTGGCGGCGTCCAGCAATCCCTTGAGCTGCACCGCGAATCACGCGGATTGCCTTGGCTGGATATTTTGACACAGGATTTGCGTTTCACCTTTCGCATACTGAAGCGCGATTACGGCTTCACGATGGTTGCCGTGCTGATCCTCGCGCTCGGTATAGCGGCGAACATCACGGTTTTTAGCGTCGTGAATACCATTCTGCTGCGACCGCTGCCATTTTCTGATTCGCAAGATCTGGTGCGAATCGTGGAAAAGAATGTCGAGTACGGCGAATCCGGGCGAACATATACAGCCGATGCGACGCAAGACTTCCAACAGCAGAACCGCTCTTTTCGGTCCGTCAGCGGCTACTTCGCATTCAGTGCACCCGATAATTTCAAGCTTATTGGAAAGAGCCAGCCGATACCCGTAACGGGGCTGCTTGTCGCCGAAGGTTTCTTTCAAACACTGGGTGTAGAGCCTTCGCTTGGACGGCTGTTCAACTCTCGGGAATTTGCGAAACACGCTGCACCGGTGGCGTTATTAACTTATCCATTTTGGAAACGCCAGTTCGGCGGCAATCCGGGCATCGTTGGACGCGCTATTGACCTGAGCACTACATCAGTCACCGTCATAGGAGTGTTGCCGAACACATTTGATTTTGGCTCTGTATTCTCACCAGGAGCCAAGGTCGATCTCTTCGTGCCTTACATCATGGATGATTTCCGTGACGACGGAAATGACCTGGCGTTAGTCGGCCGCCTGAAAAAAGGAGTGACTTTAACCCAAGCACAGCGCGAGGCCGACCAAATCTTTCCGCAACTTCTTTTCGACCATAAGCACCCGCAATTCAAACCCGGTTACACTGGCCAGCTGACCCGATTAAAAGACTACGTCAGTGGCAAGCTGCGGCGATCGCTCATCGTGTTGTGGTGTGCCGTTGGGCTGATTCTCCTGATTGTGTGCGTGAATCTGTCAAACTTGCTGCTGGCCAGGGTCGCAGCGCGCAGCAAAGAATTTGGAATGCGAAGCGCATTAGGGGCTCGACGAGGCCGGATCGTGCGTCAACTGCTCACCGAAAGTATGGTGCTCGCCGCCGCGGGGGCTGCGTTCGGGTTGGGACTTGCCTGGTCCGCGATCCGGTATCTCGCTCATCAAGGATCGATTGCTCTGCCGCTGCTCAGCATGGTGCGTGTAGACGGAACAGTACTGGCATGGACGCTGTTGATCACAGTAGCCGCCGCCGTTCTTTTCGGACCAGCACCCGGACTGCGCATGTCGGGTATCAATCTCCAGGCGCTGCTGAAAGATAGTGGAGGACATGGAGCCAGCGATGGCAGAAAACACGGCCGCCTGCGCGCGACCCTTGTCGTTACGGAAATCGCGCTGGCTTGCGTTCTACTCGTCGGCGCCGGGTTGTTACTGCGCAGCTTTCTCCGCGTTCTGGACGTTGACTTAGGGTTTGAGCCAACTCGTGCAGCCGCTATTAGCCTTGATTTTGATGATCGGGAAATGGCGGCCACGCGCGGTCCGAAATGGCAGGAGATTGTCGAGCGCGCTTCTTCGATTCCTGGTGTCGAGGCCGCCGGCATATCCGACAACCTCCCCATGAGCCGAAACCGGGGTTGGGGAATCGCGGCAAAAGGCAGGGAGAAACTCAACGACCGCGATTTCATTCCGGTCTTTGTCTACATTGTTTCCCCAGGTTACCTGAAAGCCATGGGAATGCACCTGCTGAAAGGTCGCGACATCAGTTGGCACGACATCGTCGAAAACAAGAACGTAGTCATTATTAACGAGACCGTGGCGCGAAGGCTCTGGCCCGGCCAGAGCCCCATTGGCCGTATAGCCGTTGCGGGAGGAGCCGATGCGCAAGTGATCGGGGTCATCGCCGATGTGCGCCAAACGGGTGTAGAAGACGATGCAGGAGCGCAAATGTACCTGCCCGCGACCAAGCAGTTTGGGCCGGAGGGTGCCTTTCTCGTCCTGCGTTCGAAGCTGCCTCCCGCCGCGCTTGCAAGGAGTGTGATGCTCACGGTGCGGCGGATCAATCCGGGACAACCAGCGACCGAATTCAAATCAGTTCAAACTCTGGTAGATCACGCCACGTCACCAAGACGCTTCTTTGTTGTGCTCGTGGGAGTCTTTGCGGGTCTCGGACTGCTTTTGGCTTCGCTGGGAATTTATGGTGTTATCTCATATTCCGTTACGCGCCAGAGACCAGAGATCGGCGTGCGCATGGCTCTGGGCGCCACCGCTTCCCGTGTGCAGCTCGATGTGATCTGGAGGACTATGCGACTCGCCCTAATTGGCATTTCTATTGGGCTCGTTGCATCCTTGGCGGTCTCGCGTCTAATTGCTTCTCTTCTGTTTCGGACTGCTCCCACGGATCCGCTTACTTTTGTAGCGATGATCGTTCTGCTTGGAGCTGTGGCGCTGGCGGCAGGATATCTTCCAGCACGAAAAGCTTCAAAGATCGACCCAATGATTGCGCTGCGGTCAAACTGAACACTGGATCGGATAGTCAGAGACCTGCGGGGCTTCATCCGCAAAAGACCGCGATGCGTAAATGGCCAAACTCGAAGAGACTCATAGATTAGTCGTTTGAAGTCGGCTGGTGATCGAAATTGGACCAGTAAGTATCACGTCCCGAGGAACGGAGAATGATCTCCGCTGCTCGGCTGCCCGGCTAGTAAGTTGTCGCGGCCGGCGAAATCGATCCCTTGGATGATGCTGCTCTTACCAGAACCCGTTTGGCCCTGCAAAAATCGTAAGAACTGGCACCCCTATCAGGCCGCGGTTTCGTCTAGTTCTCTTAGTACTTCGTAGTTTCGATCGCCGGGCGCGCCATCGAGGAAACGGATCTCAAATTTCCTGCCGTTCGGATGCTCCATAATGTCCAGGTTTCGCCTGATATCCCGATAAAACACCGGAATTCCCGCTTGGAGGGTTTCTATTCTTGCGCGAGCGCCGGCTAGCCGAACCGCGGCTTTGAACTCGTCGTCAAAGAACTGACCGCTCTCCATAGCTCGATGATACATTCCTCCTTGCAGTTCGCACGATCTCGACAGAGCGATTCGCTGCTTACTCTGTGCATTTGGCTAGCTCAGTCCTTGCAGCTTCGGCTCCGCCGTTGCCGATCCGTTCTTCGCCAAGTCTGCCGCGATCTGGGCGAATTGATCCAATGCCGCTTGCAAATCTTCGACGATCTCTGCTGCGAGTACGGCGGGGTCGGGAAGATTGTCTGTGTCTTCCAAACTCTCGTCTCGTAGCCACGTGAGGTCGAGGCTCAGTTTGTCGCGTTTTTGTAGCTCCTCGTAGCTGAAGCAGCGAAAGCGTTCCGATTCCTTGCGCTCGAAGCGATTCGCCGGGTTGAAACACGACACGAACTCATCCAAATCGGGGCGTTTGAGCGGGTTGGTTTTCAGCGTGAAGTGTTTGTTCGTACGCAGATCATAGATCCATAGCGCTGTCGTCCAGGGCGTTTCGCTGGCGGGCTTGCGGTCGAAGAACAGAACATTGGCCTTCACGCCTTGCGCATAGAAGACGCCGGTGGGAAGGCGCAACAGCGTGTGAACATCGCAGCTATGGAGGAGCTTGCGGCGAATGGTCTCGCCGGCTCCGCCTTCGAAGAGAACGTTGTCGGGAACGACAAGGGCGGCCCTGCCGTTCATCTTGAGCAGACTGACGACGTGCTGGACAAAGTTGAGTTGTTTATTGCTGGTAGTGGCCCAGAAGTCATCGCGAAAAACCGTGAGCGCCTCGCGGCTTTCCTCGCCTTCTTCGTTGATGATGGTGATGCTCGATTTCTTCCCGAAAGGAGGATTGGTGAGCACCATGTCGTAGTTGTTTGAGTCCTTCGCCGCGAGGCTGTCGATGACCCGGATGGGACTCTCATCGCCGCCAATACCGTGGAGAAACAGATTCATGGCGCAAAGCCGTGCGGTTGCATCCACGATTTCAACTCCGCGGAGCGCATCCAGTTTGAGGAAGCGCTTTTCCTCGGCATCCATGTCGCGAGCGTAATGCTGGCTGATGTATTCGTGCGCGGCGAGGAGGAATCCGCCGGTGCCGGCGGCTGGATCCATGATGGTGATGTCCGGCTTTGGCTGCATGACGTCCACGATGGCGCGAATGAGCGGGCGCGGCGTGAAGTATTGGCCGGCACCGGATTTCACGTCTTCCGCGTTCTTCTGCAAAAGACCTTCGTAGATGTCGCCCTTGACGTCGGCATCCAGCGTGGACCAGGATTCTTTGTCGATCAAGTCCGCGATGAGGCGCTTCAGCTTGGCCGGATCCTGAATTTTGTTTTGCGCTTTGCGAAAAATGGTCCGGAGCATACCGGGTTCTTTGCCCAGCGTTTCCAGCGTGCGGCGGTAATGGTGTTCGAGGGGAATGCCGTCGAGTTCCACCAAGCTCGGCCAGTCGTACTCTTCTGGAATGATCGAGCGCTGATTGTAAGGCGGTTGCGTGCGCTCATGGGCCATCTTGAGGAACAGCAGAAAGGTGAGCTGCTCGACGTAATCGCCATAGGAGAGGCCGTCATCGCGCAGGATGTTGCAGTAGTTCCAGAGTTTGTTGACGAGGGCGGATGAGGAGTTGGACATGAAATTACGATTTGAGGGCTAGTTGCTTCTTGCGCAATTGATTCTTCTGCGATTGGATAGCTCAGTTGGTTGATGTTCCGTGTTGCGCCCGGACTTACTCGAGGAGGACGCTTAGCGAATTCAGATCCCGTTTGGCGTGACGATCGTTTAGCCATGGACCTTGCATAGGCAAACATTCGTCAGGTGTCTTGCCTGCAGGCCGCGTGAAGTGCTGAGTGCCTGAAGAGATCAGTAGCAATGGAATTCCTTTGAGATGATTATGTCAAATAGTGCTTCATGCGATTAAGTCTTCTGTCATGCGCTAACGTCGGAACGGCAGTTGCAAGTCCTCTTGAGTGAGATCCGGATAGTCTTCCAGGCTTTGAGGCTCATTACCGCCGCGCCGAGCCAGCCGTGGATTCCATAGATTTTGCCGCGTCGCGGACCTGATTTGATTTCCTGAGCGAGTGCCGGATTTACGTCAGCGCGAAGTATGCGGTCAGCGACATTCATTTCGCAATCTGATGCAGTCTGCCTTCTACGATCGCACGGGCCTTATCGTGCCTTTGCGCCACTTGGAATTCCACGCACGCGCGTGGAGACGTGGAGGTTCATCGTCGAGAATTGCAAATACCACGTCCCCGGAGAAGCCCTGAATGCTTGCTGAAGCCTGAGAAAGTGAGCGTCGGAGACACTTTGAGCTCTCTTGGTCTATGATAGCTATCAGCCGTCCGCCGCTGATGCTCTGCAATCGAATCACGCGCGGGCCGACATTAGCGACGCGGTGTAAGCTTTCGCCTACCTGTAGAACCGGTTGTAAGCGGAGTAAAGGGGTAGTAGCTCAGGGCAAAATTGAGATATTCAGAAATTACCGGTTCTTTGGCTCGGAGCACGTGAGCGTGATTGTTCACCCATGCCGGTCCTTTGATCATGTAGCTGAAGGGTTTGCTGACGCCCTATAAAAGTCTCGTCCTCAACTACCAAGACGAGTTGCTCATTCATCAGTTGCCGGTCAATCCAACCGACGCGTCCATTCGCCCGTGATTGGGATCTCGCCTCCGCGGCTAAGTCCGCTCCGGTTTGTTAAGCGGTACGCTCTTGCCGTCGATGATTCCCGCTACATCTGCTACGGTTTTCACATGGCCCTGAGTTCCGTTTGCGACAAGTTGATCGAAAACGCGATCGTTGCCGATGCAGATCTTTCAAGACCTCTCCAGTGCGTTTGTCCGCTTCGTCCAAGTCGCGTGAACTGCTTCTCGATTTCGTCGGCGATGCGGCGCTGCTCGGGAAGCGGCGGAAGCTGGATCATGCGCTCCGCTAAAAACTGAACAGGGACCCTTAGTTGTCCAGCCGCGCCTTTCATCGCCAATCGCGCGTCACTGCGAAATGAGCGCTGCAGGAGATAGAACGAACAGATAGTGAGGATCTAGATCTGACGGATGGGCCTTATTACGTGAAATTCCGTCGAGCCGGCACCCACGCCGTTAAGGAGATCTGAACAGATAGCGACCTTACCGTTCTCCATACAAGGGGTAATCTTTGCAAACAGTACGTCACCATCTCTGAATGTTGTATAACCAGTTTTCAGACTGGCCCACGTTCGAGCTTGCTCGCGACTTATGTGCCCAGTCTCTGCCTCAACTGCAGACATTGGGAGAAATGTCATAGAGTTTCGCTCCGCGATGCTCTCGCGCGGAACACGTGGATTCAAATCTGCAATCTCCTGGAGGGGTATGAACGCCCACCCCTTCGGCAACCGAGTCACTGCACCAACCTCGAATTCAAATCACTCAGGATCTGGGGCAGCTTATTGCCGAACAATTGGTGGGCCCGCCCAAGCCCGCCATGCTCACTGAAAGGCACGTAATCGAAATCGTCCGTGGTGATCTCAAGGCTGGTGGCGATGTGCTCGGCGATTTGATGCAGCCACTGCAATTGCTCGTCCGTGAAAGCTGCTCCGAGCTGCTCTTGCTCTGAAAGCCACAACTGGAACTGCTCGCGAACTTTGTCGGGGTAGGGACGAAGCTCGGGGTCGATGCCGATGGCGAAGCCGACCAAGGACACAAGATCGGTCATGACGCGCTGGCCGGAGCCGCGCACTTTCGAACGGTCGAGCTGCTCATAGGCGCGCCAGAGAGTTTCCGGCGTCCAGGCGTGATGCGGGCGCTGGATGGCGGCGGCGAGTTCTTTCACCTGTTTATACGTGAGCCGCGTTTTCCAAGGGCGGCTATAGAGAATCTGCAGCGCCGCGATCTGATCCTTATTGTCTTCGAGGAACTGCCGGAAGGATTGCACGGTCGCTTTGGCTTTGTCCTGTGAATCACCCGAAAAACCGGCGTGCAGCAGGCGGTCCGCGGAAATCGTGTCAATCGTCTGCTCATAACTGCTCTTCAGAGTCGTCAAGAGATTGCGCACTTTGGGAGCGAGCAGCGGTTGGACGGCTTCCTTCCGTAACCGCTGAGCCGTCGCGGCCAGTTGATCGGGCGTCGGGTCCTCGACCGCATGCTCAACCTTCGCTGCATCGAGTTGAACGTCGGGATCGACGGAATCGGCGAGCGCGCGAACAATGTCGGACAGGCTTTCGCCTCCGGTCACTTCAGTGATCTGGGCTTGATCGGCATTTGATAGTTGGCGATCAAGGCGGGTGAGCCTCGAGGCCAGGGTGGATAGGATGTCCGGATCGGTGCTGCCGAATCCAACCGCCTCCAGCAGCTTTTCGAACGCGATATTCCGATTGCGGTCCAGCGGCGGCGCTTCCACCAGGGCGTGCTCGCAGACTCCAATGGGATCGACAATCACAAAATGCGTTTTGGCCTTAGCATCGGGCGTGACCGATTGCAGGTCGTCTTCCTTGATGACGCGGACGCCGCGGCCCTTCATCTGCTCGAACAAATTGGGACTGCGCACTTCGCGCAAGAACATAACGATTTCCAGCGGCCGAATGTCCGTTCCAGTGGCAATCATGTCGACGGTGACGGCAATGCGCGGGTAGTAGCTGTTCCGGAACGATTGAATGATGGATTCGGCCTTCTCGCCGACCTGCTCCCAAAAATCAACTTCCGTTTCGGAACCGTCGTCGGCTTTTGACTTGCGCCGGCTGCGGCGGGAGCCGGTCCGATAGGTCACCTTTTGGCAGAAGTCGTTGCCTTTGCCGAACTCCTCGCGCACGATCTGAACGATGTCGTCGGCGTGGTTGTCATCTTTGGCAAAGATGAGTGTCTTGGGCACGTGTGTACGGCCGGGGAAGATTTCCGTGAAGAGGTTCTCTTTGAATGTGCGAATCACGGTGCGGATCTGGTCCGTTGACACCACATCGCGATCGAGCTGACCGGCGGTATAGTTAAGGTCCTGATCGAGCAGCTCGGCGCGGCGGGCGCGAGTCAGGCGATCCCGCTTATCCACATAGAAACCGGCGTCCACTTTTGAGCCCGATTGCGTGATCTGCGTCCGGATCTGGTAGATGTCGTACTCTACATTCACCTTGTCTTCGACGGCTTTGGTGTGGCTGTAATCCATGACCAGGTTGCGATTGAAGAATCCGAACGTTTGGCGCGAGGGCGTGGCGGTCAGACCGATTAAAGAAGCGTCGAAGTACTCCAGCACCTGACGCCAGAGATTGTAGATCGAGCGGTGGCACTCGTCGGTGACGATGAAATCGAACGTCTCGATCGGGAAGGCCGGGTTGTATTCGATGGGATCGGGGAGCTTAGTCAGGTCAGCCCAGGTGGAGGCCGATTTCTCTTCCTCATCCGTATCCGCTATATCGCGGCCGACCAGCATGGAATAAAGGCGCTGAATCGTGGTGATGCAGACTTTGCTGACCAGATCGATTTTGTTACTGGATAGTAACTGAGCGTTGTAGAGCTCGGTGAACTTGCGGCCGTCATCAGGTGTGACGAACTGCTGAAACTCGTTCAGGGTCTGGCGGCCCAGAGTTTTGCGGTCGACCAGAAACAGAACCCGGCGCGCTCCGGCGAATTTGATGAGACGATAGATGAAGTTGCAAGCGGTGAAGGTCTTGCCGCTGCCGGTGGCCATCTGAATCAGGGCGCGCGGGCGATTATCGGCGAGCGATTCCTCGAGCCTTCGGATGGCCTTGACCTGTGCGGGCCACAGATTCCCTTCCTCCAGCAGGGGCATGACCCTTCTTCATAACATCATTCACATTCCTTACTAAAAACATTACCATCTAATTCCTATTAATATCATATCAATAAAACGAACCTCTCTACTATATATCAACTACCAAAAAATACTCTGCTAGAAACTCATCCTGATGAACAGCGGAAAGCACCATCCGCTTTTCGCTGAATTCACATTTACTTAAACATCAAGATAGATTTCCTCATACCTGGGAAAACTCATACCGGCTGGCGGAACTGCGCGTTGCTTGTTTTCAAATTCCGCTGGCGAGCAATAATCGAGCGCAGAATGCAATCGATGAACGTTATAAAACTGGTCGATGAACTCGCCATTTGTGTTTGCAAATCCTCCATCACCACGTAACTCGGACAAATGATATGCTCACGTTTGAGCGTGCTCATAAAGCTATCGCAATAGGCGTTATCACAAACCTGGCTGGGCGGCTCATGCTGATCAACATGCCGATCCTCCAGTCGCTTCACGTAGTCGTTAATGGCGTAATGGCTTCCGCGATCGGAATGATGCAACAGAACGGCACACGCTGACGATGTTGGATAGCTTGATACAATGACGCCAACGTAGCGTCGTCTGCAAGTTCGCGCCAGTGAAAACACGATGCGCCGTGAGAAGAATAAGCACTACACAGATACACAAATCACGTCCCAAGCGCAGATACGTGATGTCGTACACAGAGTTGATAGATCGCTTTATATCCACATATGTGCAGATACGATAGAGTGAAGCATGCTCGAGTCGTGATCTTGAATTGCGTCTGCGAATCGCCAGTAGATTATCGCTTAAGATACACCTCAACACACCTCAAACACGCAATAACGCGTGATACACAAACAGTGATGCGCATAGACGTAATACACACGCAGCGACACTAAATAAATCAATCACGAGAGAAAACACTAATACATAACGTTTAAAATACGTAAAAAACGCGCATCAATATAATAATCACACATACTATCATAATAATCATACGCAGTATATCTAAAATCATAAGTAATCTCAACGAATACACCACTCTAACGCGATCTCTTGATGTGCGCAAGGCGCAAAAAATAAGAACACCATATACTACAGAAAACACTCTAAATCAGAGATACACACACAGCCGCATCTCGGCTCGCATCACTAAACCCGCGCGGGAGCCAACTAACGCACTTCCAGCAATAGAAACACATCAAACCACCAGCTAGCCCCACTCTCACCCCACCACCCCAACCCCTGAACCAGACGCTCCATCTCTACCATCTACACACGGAGCCGACCTCGAACGGTAGAGCCGGGGTTCTTCAGGTCGGCTTGAATCCATTGGCTGAACGTCTCCGGTTTGTGGAACGCGAAAACGGCACGGCTTCGGGCATCCGGTTCCAGCAGGTTTGTGAAGCGAGTTTCCACGCCGGTGCTCTGGTAGCAGAACGGGAGCGGCCGCCGGGGAGCAGGGATGTGGTCGGGCAGACCATCGCTGTATTTGGCGGTTTGAATCTCGACTGCGGTCAGCGGGATTCCGGCCTTTTTCGCTTCGATGACTCCGATCGCAGCGCCATCGACGTATAAGAGGTAGTCGGCGAATCCATGTCCCTTCTTGAGAGGGTATTCGCAGATCGCGACGCCTTGCGCTACGGTGAGGTCTACTTTGTCACGAGGCTGGACCGACCATCCAGCTGCCGTTAACAGCTTATCGATTTCGGCGCGCGCTTCCTGTTCGGGCGGCATCATTCTCCAGCGCCGTGCGCAACGGCCCCAAAACGGCCTGCGCAGTATGCGGAATTCACATGATAACGGGTTGGGTGGGAACGGGCAGGGCGGATTAACCCCTCCCGACTGGGCCACGCGCGCCGTGAATGCTTACAGCGAGCGCTCGTGAAATTCGCCGGCGTACCGGGTTCAAGCGCTCTTTTCAACAGATGCTTATCAGTGTAAATGCCGACGATGGCCGATAAGAACTCGGAGAGACCCGATGAACATCCTCGCACGCGTTCTGATGTACATTTCCGTCTGCACGGTCAGTGCAACAACTCTGTTCGGTGCAGATATCAATGCATGCAAGTACTTGATTGTTAGGGATTTTGCCAGTGACCCGTACGGACTAGCAAATGAGTTACGTCTTCAAGCAACTGCTCGGGGCTTTCAGGCGCTGATATCGACAAGGGATGTGCCCCCGGGGGAGGAGCTGAAAGCGTGCTCGATGATGCTGGGTTTGCAGCCGGCGGGAACAAACGTACTGGGTACAAACGGATCTCTCTCGATGCGTGTCCTGGATGCTAGCGAAGCAGTAATTGGCGAAGCGTCAGCCAAGTTTCACACCGATGCATTGATGATGAGTTACGCAGTGCGACGCGCAGTTAATAAGATCTACTCACAATTGGGTTACACGGGTTTCGACGAACAGACGTTCAAGGAAGTACTGGATCGCAGGTATCCGAAGCGGCCGACGGTCGCGATTACCGAAGAAACAATCAAAAAGACTGAACCGCATAACAGTTTAGAAGGGATCTGGACAGATGCAGAGGACCACTATCGCTTGGGCATAATCCGGGCTCCCGAGTCGAGCGGAGCAGATTACGTGGCAGTCGTGCTCGCTACCCATTCGGCTCTCTGGCAGCCCGGTGAGATCAAAGCAGAAATAAGAACTACAGCCGCGCCGACCGTCTTCACTTGCACCTACTTCATGCAGAACAAGAAACCTGTCGGCACAACACTGACAATGGAGCACGACTCGCTGCTCCGTGGTTCGGCCAACGCCATGCCCAACGGGCAGTTGCCGCTGATGCTGATGCGTGTTTGGCCGAAAGGCGACTCCCCAGGCACTTCCGACCGAACGGAGGCGAAGATAGGCTCTTCCGGAAGTGGCTTCCTGCTGAATGCTGATGGCCTGTTAGCAACCAACTGGCACGTTGTAACGGATGCTAAGAACGTCACCGTTTCTCTACCGAACTGGAGTACGAGCGTCCCAGCAAACGTAGTTCTGAAGGACAAGGTCAACGATCTTGCAATTCTGCAAATCACCGACAAGGCCAAGTTGGAAACCACATGTCGCGATCTGCCGTATCAGCTTGGCTCCTCGCAGACAATTGCTCTTGGCCAACACGTCTCCACAATCGGGTATCCATTGACCACCCTGCTAGGATCAAATCCAAAGTTCTCGGAGGGTGTCGTTTCAAGCAAGTCTGGTATTCAAGACGACCCACGATGGTTGCAGATCTCCGCGCAAATTGAGCCCGGTTCTAGCGGCGGTCCTCTTTTCGATCAGGACGGAAATGTCGTAGGGATCGTTGTCGCTACCCTTGACGCTGCAGTGGTGTTTCAAAATGCACGAGCGCTACCCCAGAATGTCAATTTTGCCGTAAAGGCGGACTATTTGCGAAATTTGATTTCGATGATGCCAGGTGATCAGATTGGGACCCGCACAATGCCCTTCTCGCCCGAGAAGGCAGCTCAATGTGTGGCACTGATCAGCGCCTGGTACTAGGCCCTTTGGTTCCCTGTCAGCAGCTCGCGCGCTACTGATTCGTTGCGTGTATGGCCTCCCGTTCGGCCATGGCCGGATCTGGAGCAGTAGATTCCGGCGTTCGGCGATCCGGACAGAACTCGCCAAAACATTAGTCCCGACAAGTCGTTAAGGTTCCATCGGGAGTGCCTCGGAACACACGTTTCGGCGAGATCAAATATTCAATCCGAGGCACTTTCGACAAAGGCGACCTGAAGGAAGTGCGGTTGAATTCCGCGGGATTAAGTTTCAATCGAGTTCTTCTTAGCCTCAGCGGCTTGCAAGGAGCGTTCGGTAGCCCGAATCCGCATGTGTTAAGAGCGCATCATGCTGTGGAGGATTACACCTCGCGAGGAAGCCGTGGCCGGAGCTGAAGGCGGAGGGCACTTCGTTCGAGTCCTCTTCCAGTGGGTGCTATAAACGAACACCTTGGGGCAAATCGGAGCCTAGCAGCCATTGGTCGGCCCTGCGGTGTTAAGCACGCCACCCGAAGGAATGGCGAGTTCCTTGATTACCTGCGCACAACGCCCACCAAACGGGCTGTGCGCTATTGCTGTCTGGTGGCGCGCATCCGCGCCCTTTGCGCTATTGAGGAGCTTGCGGCGAATCGTCTCGCCGGCTTCGCCCTCGAAGAGAACGTTGTCGGGAATTACAACGGCAGCCCTGCCGTTCATCTTCAGCAGACTGACAACGTGCTGGACAAAGTTGAGCTGCCTATTGCTGGTAGTGGCCCAGAAGTCATCGCGAAAAACGGTGAGCGCTTCCCGGCTTTCCTCGCCCTCTTCGTTGATGATGGTGACGCTCGATTTCTGCCGAAGCTGCCGCCTGATAGAAGGGCAGAGGAAGGCGGGCGAATACCGCTCCAGATCAGGAGGCCCACGTCAGAAAAGTCGACTGCGGGAGTGTCTTATACGAGCGGGGTGCTACGAGATACGTAGTACGATTGTTTGTGATCGCTTCCTATCGGGACAAGGATACCGAGAAGATTGCGACGGGAATCCGCGTTAGGAGATTTGACGCCATGGCGCGTGTTGCGCAAAGGAAGCTGAATGTGATTCGTGCTGCCTCGCGGTTAGAAGATTTAGCGACGCCCGGCGGGAACCGTTTAGAGGCGCTAAAAGGGAATCGCAAAGGACAACACAGTATTCGAATCAATGACCAATACAGAATCTGCTTTACATGGAAGGAGGGAGCAGCCTATGAAGTCGAAATCATCGATTACCACTCATAAGAAAGCTGCCCGGATTCAAAGGAAAAAGGTTATCGAGTTACTTCCTCTCGTCACTCCGGGCGAGATGCTGCGTGAGGAGTTCATGGAGCCGTTGGGGCTTTCGGCGAACAGGCTGGCCCTGGACCTGCATGTGCCTGCGACCCGCATTTTAGCGATTCTTCACGGGCAACGCTCCATTACGGCGGACACAGCGCTGCGCCTGGGGCGATATTTTGGAAACTCGGCCGAGTTCTGGATGAATCTTCAGCAGAACTATGACCTGGACCGGGCGCGGCGCGAGATCCTGGCGGAGATTGAGGCGCACGTGCGTGTGGGTTCGGCGGCGTAACGCTCGGCGCGAATGCGTTCGAGAAGCGCGCTTGCGGGTTTGTCGTTCGGCTCTTGGGGCACGAGTTGGCCGAAACAGCCGGATTCTTTCCCGGCCTCGGGGCACGCATCCGTGCCCTTTGCGCTATTGATGAGAACCGGAGACCTTGAACATGAAGCCTAGTGAACCCAGCCGCACAGCCCTGATGATCGCCCGACAGCGAGCTGCTCATCAGGTGCTCGATCAGGGCTCAATCCTCTATGACCCATTTGCCATGAAGATTCTGCATGAAGACGAAAAGGATGTGCTTCAATTTGCGAACGGACACTCCTTGGCTAGCATCGGACGTCTGTTCACCACCGCGCGAAGCCGGATTGCGGAAGATGCTCTGTCGAGAGCTGTCGAAAGAGGGGTTCGGCAGATCGTCATCCTTGGCGCTGGACTCGACACTTTCGCTCTCCGGAATCCCCATGGCGCACGACAGATCCGTATCTATGAGGTGGACCACCCCGCGACGCAGACATGGAAACGCCAGCGCTTGGCTGAAGGTCAAATCGCGCTTCCGCCATGGCTTATTCTCGTGCCAGTCGATTTCGAGCGGGACGATATGGGAGAGAAGCTCGTCGCGGCAGGCTTTCAGCACAACTCGCCCGCGTTTTTCACTTGGCTCGGGGTGGTGCCGTATCTGACACAGGACGCTATCGGCCGCACTCTGGACTACATGTCGTCAATCCAAAACTCGGAGGTGGTGTTCGACTACGCGGAACCTCCCGAGGCATTCTCAGAAGAGCTAAGACAATTAGAAAAGGAGCGGACGGAACAGCTTAAGAAAATTGACGAACGTTCGGTCAGCCGTTTCGAGCCGGCTGGCATTGCAGCGATTCTCCGCTCACACGGATTTTGTGTCATCGAACACATCAGTTTCCAGGAGATCGCGTCCAGGTTCGGCCGCGCCGTTCAAGGACTCGCGCCAGGACACGCTGGCGTTCATGTCGTCCACGCCAAGCACTAGTGGCTTGTCGCAATGAGTTCGTTACCATGACCAAACTTCCGCAGGCCACAAAAAACGATGGCCTGCGCCACACGGCTGTATAAATTCTCCCTGCGACAGGCCACTAGTTATCTCGAAAGTTCAGCATTCCTATGTCGGATTGGCGATCTCAACCGCACTGCCCACCCGAAGCTGACCGGGAGTAACGACCAAAGCGTTTTGGCCGAACATGACATTCTCAGGCATTCTCCTATACTCGGCGAGGCTCCTAAGCGGCTCAATTCCAACCTTGGCCGTGGTTGGATCCACCAACACGATGGAACATCGAGCACAGGGCTTCACAATTGCCAATCGAACTGAACCGATTTGCAGGTCTGTCCAGCTATCCTCTGCATGCGGAGTGGCACCTGCAATCACAAGATTGGGCCTGAAGCGTTCTATCCCGATCGGGGATGGCAATTTGGCGTTGAGCAGATCGAGTGATGCCTGCGTCACGACCAGCAACGGATAACCATCAGCCAAGCTGACTCGCCACTTGGGATGGTCGAATGGGGGCTCGACGCGTCGTGTTACTTCGTCGGGCAGATACACGAATCGGCAGGGCTGGCCGAGAAAGGAACTGAACCAGTCACTATAGCCCTGATCAGGGTGAGGAAGCTTGAGGTGATCGCGCCAGATTCGGACAGGAATCCACTCGCCCTGGCCGGACCACCGTGGAATGACCAGACGTGACATACCCGGAGCCGCTACAACAAGATCAGAGTCTTCAAAGTGCGGCTCAACGAGGACCATGCGCGGTAATCTGCGTTGCGAAAGAAACAAGCCGTGCTCGTCTACTAACATCCAACGCCTGTCTTGCAAGGGGCCACTGGTATCGACTTGCGTTCGAGGAACCGCAATCCCTCGGGCGGATTTGATCGGGTAAATGAAAATCTGGCTCAGCCACATAAGTTCATGGCGAGATAGTAAGCGTACCTGATGCGAACTGTTGCTTGGGCTGTGATAGGACTGATTGATCGATATGAGCAATGCACTGGTATTGAGCAGGCGCTTGATGATGAAGCTGAGTGGAGTGGCCGGCGTTCCCGGCTTCGCCAAAGGCCCGATGGCGCCCGGCGTCCAACTCTACACAGTTCGCAATGAGGTTCTCAAGCAACCATTGGCAACGCTTCAGGCCATTGCAGAAATTGGCTACCGTGAGGTGGAGATGTTGCGTAACCAAGTGAAGACGCTCGCGCCGTTGCTGAAGCGCGTAAGTCTCACACCGGTTAGCCTGCATTTCGAAACCCCGCTTCTGACCGGGAACTGGACAGCATGGCAGCACGCCGATATGCCGCCCATCGAGGCCGGAGTGACGTTCGAGGATTGCGTTTTGCTGGCGAGAGATCATGGATTCCGCTATATTGTCTTCAATTATCTTTCTCCTGAGGAGCGCCTGGGACTCGATTTCTATCGATCCCTGGCGGACAAGTTGAATCAGGCTGCGAGGAAGGCGAAGGCCGCAGGCCTGCAGTTTTGCTATCACAATCATGACTTTGAATTTCAGCCTAAGGCCGGTGGAAGACCGATTGACGTTCTGCTGAAGCACATGGACCCAAATCTGATCCGATTAGAGGTAGATGTCTTTTGGGTGAGCATGGCTGGGGTAAATGCAGCTGAATTTCTCCGGGAGCATGCAAACCGAGTCGAGCTGGTGCACTTGAAAGATCGAGCCAAAGGAACGCCGATTCACTATGACATTGTGACAGTTCCGAACGAGACATATCGTGAGCTTGGCTCCGGCGATTTACCGTTGCGGGATATCCTTAAAGCCATTTCGCATACCAATGCAAGGCATATGTTTGTGGAACAGGATTTCAGCAAAGACCCGATCGCAAGTTTGCGCCAGAGCTACGCGTTCTTGAAGGGAAACGGATATGTTCAATAACGGCCGGGATTACTCCCGATGCTCCAGATAACTTCTGGAATGCGCAACCTCGCCCGATAAACTAACCGGCATGACGGTATTAGAGTGGCTGCTGGATGCAGACCCTGCCATTCGGTGGCAGGTACTTCGCGATCTCGTGCATGCACCGGCTGAGCTCGTGGCACTGGAGCGTGCACGCGTAGCTGCCGAAGGCTGGGGCGCGAGACTACTCGTGTTGCAGGGTGAAGACGGCCAATGGGCAGGAGGCGCGTGCTTTCCAGCGCCGCACTTAGATGACTCTGATACAAACCACGGCCAGCCTTGGATCTCGACGCTTCCTACTCTTCAACTCCTGCATGATTTCGGAGTCGACCCGAGTTCTGAACGGGTCCGCCGGTCGGTTGAACTCGTCAGAGACAATTGCCGTTGGGAGCACGCGGGGCAGGAGTTCTTCAGCGGTGAGGTGGAGCCTTGTATCAACGGTAGAACTGTCACATTGGGCATTTACTTCCATCAAGATGTAGAGGGGATCGTCGCGCGCCTTATTGGTGAGCAACTCGAGGATGGCGGCTGGAACTGCGAAGCGGAACGCGGTTCTGTCCGTTCGTCTTTCGACACCACCATCAACGTGTTGGAAGGACTTCTGACGTACGAGCGCGCAACGGGTGGTTCTGCGGAATCCATTGCAGCTCGCCGCCGCGGTGAGGAGTACCTCCTGGAACGCAAGCTGTTCCGACGCAAGAGCACTGGCGAAATTGTTAATCCAGCCTGGTTGCAATTCTCATTTCCCACCCACTGGCACTACGATGTTCTGCGCGCGCTCGACTATTTCCGTTCAGCCGGGGACAAGCCGGATGCGCGTGTCGAGGAAGCGATCGCTTTGCTCCGCTCCAAGCAGCAGCCGGATGGAACCTGGTTGCTGGAGAACACGCATCCCGGCAAGGTTCACTTTGTGCTCGACGACGGTGACGGCCGACCCAGCCGTTGGAACACGCTGAGGGCGCTGCGAGTCCTGGCTTGGCATGAGAAGTTCGCCAGCTGAACGGCGGTCCCACCTTACGGAACCATATCGAATACCCCTCCCGACGCGCCACGAGCGCGGTTAGTGCCTTATAGCGAGCGCTCATGAAATTCGCCGGCGTACCGGGTTCAAGCGCTCTTTTCAACAGATTCTTATCAGTGTAAATGCCGACGACGGCCTATAAGAACTCGGTAGAGATCCGATGAACATACTCGCACGCGTTCTGATGTACCTTCTGTCTGTACGGCAAGCGCAACAACTCTGTTCGGTGTAGATATCAACGCATGCAAGTATCTGATTGTTGGGGTTTTTTCCAGCGACCCATACAGACTGGCAAACGAGTTACGTGTTCAAGCAACTGCTCGGGGTTTTCAGACGCTGACATCGTCAAGAGATGTGCCCCCGGGGGAGGAGCTGAAAGCGTGCTCGATGATGCTGGGGGTTTGCAGCCGGCGGGAACAAACGTACTGGGCACAAACGGATATGTGTCGATACGTGTCCTCGATGCCGGCGAAGCAGTAATTGGCGAAGCGTCAGTCAGGTTCCACCTCGACGCACTTGTTATGAGCTATGCAGTGCGGTACGCAGTTAATAAGATCTACTCACAATTGCGTTATACCGGTTTCGACGAACAGCTGTTCAAGGAAGTACTGGATCGGAGGTACCCGAAGCGGCCGACCCTCGCCATTACCGAAGAAAGAATCAAGAAGACTGAACCGCATAACAGTTTAGAAGGGATCTGGACAGGTGCAGAGGACCACTATCGCTTGGGCATAATCCGGGCTCCCGAGTCGGGCGGAGCAGATGCGCAGTTACGGCCCTGATGGTTCCCACGCAACACGCTGCATCGATCTGCCCCATGTATGCGCTCAGAAGCGATTGAGATTTACAGAGTGGAAACGAGCGTTGTGGTTCAAACGTCCGTGTTCCGGTATGGACGCAAATCCGTCAATCCGTTTGCGGGCGCGGCGGATTCGCCCAGTGTCCTGACTCATCTTTTCCGCTGACGACAATGCCTTTCTCGTTCCAGCCCAAGCCGGCTCTGACCACTGCCGGGCAATAGCGAAGAGTCAGGCCGCAGCGACGCTTGTTCGATTGGTTCGCTTCGGAACCATGCAACAGCAGGTCGCTATGAATTGAAATCTCACCTGCCTTCAGCTCGACATTGACCGGCGCGCCGAGACTTTCAGCATCCGGCACGGTTTGATTCAGAACATTGCCTTCATCGGTTTCGCTGAGCGAGTAAGTCAGATGGCCCAAGCGGTGTGAACTGGGAATGTAGCGCATGCAGGCGTTTTCGACGTTTGCATCATCTATCGCCAGCCACGCGGTCACTGCCATCGAGGGCGTTAGCGGCCAGTAGCTGGAGTCCTGATGCCAGGAGACCCGTTTCCCGTCGCCAGGCATTTTGCAGAAGAAATGCGACCCCCACGCGATCACGTTCTCTCCAATCAGATCCTTGATGCGGGCCGTAATTCGCAAATCGGTGAGGATGTCGTAAACACGCCCATGTCGCAGATGCGCAGTGCTGATGGAGTAGCTGTCGCCTCCCGCTGCCAACGTCTTGGCCAGCAATTCATCGAAATACGACCGGATGGCAGTGATTTCTTCCTCATCGAAGATCCGAATGCCGCTCAGATATCCGTCGCGATTGAAAGCAGCAATCTGCTCAGGCGTGAGCACCTCCGGGCGCTCTGTCGTCGACGGATGAAAGCGTAGATCGCGTTCGAGCTTGCTCAGGTCTTCCGTCGTGGGAATGAAGGTCGGAGTGGCTGACGAGTTCATACTTCGATGTTGTCAGTCTATCGCGCTTAGCGCATTTCGCAGAGACCCGCAGTTGTACGCTGACGGACACCGACTTGAACATGACGGCCCAGAAGCAGACTTCGGGCCCGGCGCTGCTTCACATCTGCGACTTGCGCGTTCTACGTCAAAGTTTCGTGAACCGCGTTGCAAAAAGGGTCCATTGCGCGAAAATGTGAATTTGCGGCGCAACTCCAGCCATGCTAAAAAGGCCCATGACAGCCGACATTGCACCATTGCGAGCTAATCCCGTCCTCGCCAAATTCCGCGCCGCCCTTGATGAGATGTACGGGGCGCGGCTGGAGCGTGTAGTCTTGTTCGGTTCCCAAGCGCGGGGCGAAGCTCACCCGGATTCCGATTACGATGTAGCGGTTTTTCTGAACGGCCTGAATGGCTCATCGGACCGTTGGGCCGAACTCCATAAGCTCGCAGCATTGCGGGTCAAGTTCATTGATGAAACCGGCGCTTTCTTTGACGCCAAGCCCTATCCGGCAGGCGCATACCGCGAGCGTTCGCCGCTCATGCACGAAATCCGGCGCGAGGGGTTGGACCTGTGACCCCGGAAGCTGCACGATTTTTACAAAATGCCGATGACCACCTGGAACGCGGTCAGACTATGCTCGCAGCCGGTCTTAACTACGATGCAGGACGCGCTGCTTATCTCGCTACATTCCACGCTGCACAGGCCGTTATATTCGAGCGCAGCGGCAAAGTGGTTAAGACCCATAAAGGCGTTAACATCGAATTTCTCCGCCTCACTAAGGACGATCCATCCTTTACGCCGGACCAGCGCGGCTTTCTTTCTCAAGCTTACGACTTCAAAGCTGTCGCGGATTATGACACCGGCCCCATTGCCGAGGTTTCATCCCAAGAAGCCATCGATGCTATGGGGGTGGCCCGCAACTTTGTCGCTACCGTCCGCCGTGTGTTGACACCGCAGCCGCCAAAGTGACGTTCCAAATAGGGTCCTTTTTGCAACAGGCGGTTAAGCCGGTTGAGCGGCTAGCGTACTCTCTTGTAATAAGTAGAGTCGGACCATTGCGTCCCGTCCGCCCTTACACCGGAACCGTAGATCACGAGCGCCTTGCCGTCCGGCACAGTAGCGCTCACGATCCGCATCGTTTCCTTGCCTGTGTCTTTGTCACATACACGCATGTCGGAGAGGTCGGGGTTCCCCGTCGGCTCATATTTGATGGTGATTTTGTCGTCGCCTGAAAGGGTGTTGGCCTGCCTGTCAAAGCGAAGATCCGTTTTCTTGCCTGAACGGTCGGTGGCCACGTAGGTCCAGCCGGTATCGGTAATCGTCAGGGTTGCTTCGCGCGGCGGACCGTTCGGGTTCTTGGAGAAATCGCTCTTGCTTACGTCGAGTTTCCAGGTTCCCTGAGCTTTGGACGTGTCTGCTGCGTAGACCGCGGAGAATGCAATCAGGGCGGCGAGAAAGAGCTTACTCATGATGTGACCTCCACTTTGCGGTTGATTCGTTCGGAGTCGTCGGCTTTCGAATGCAGTTTCCCGGATAGTGAGAACCATGCAATATCTAACTCACCGATCGGCCCCTTACCGCGCAACTATGGTATCCCAGTTCTTCGGAGAAGTGTTCACGTTCTCCTCCGCGTTTCATAAAGGGTAAATTTTGCGACGAGCCAGAAACCCCAATCAATCAGTCTATTGGGTGTTGCAAAAGTCTGATGCAAATTGAATCGCAAAGTTTGGCTCATCTCTTCGGCCCCCTTTCATCGGGCGTGCCGAGCCTGGCACGCTTCAGTCGCAAATATCTGTTGCAAAATGGAAGCCGAAAAAAAATGCCCTTCATCTGCGGACTGCGGCCAACCCTCGACTAGGGAGAAGCCAACTTGCCGTACAGTCGCCTACGCTGAGACTGGGCAAAACGATGTCTAGGGAAGTGTCCCAGATTAGGAACGGGAAGTCACCTCACGCACGTCGACGTAGCGCGTCGTAATCCGCTCGCATCCGAACATGGCTAAACGGGTTACATTCGCTTTCGGAGTCTCAGAGGCGTGCTGGCGCAGTAGTGCCTTATAGATGACCCTTCAACAACTACCATTTGATCGCCGTGCTGGGTTGTCATCGCGGAACTCAGCGATGCAAGTGTGTACGACACCGACGACAGGTCGCCCGCAAACGCCGCCAACATCACGATTATCGAAGCGTGTCAACTCCGGTTGAAATTTTTGCACCGGCGCTGACACGGCTACGCTCAGATGCTATGACATGCGCTATCTTGTCTATTATTTGCTGTATTCTTGCTCGCGGGGGTGACTCGGGTTTCGGAGCAATCGTCGGCGTACTTTTTTTCTTCATCGTTCTCGTAGCATGGGCGCTCGGCCTTGGCAAACGTGACCCGAACAAGTGGTACAGGAAAATGAACTGCTCGAAGTGTGGTTATTTGTGGGAGTCACGCCGCGACACGCCCCGGCCCGTTGTCCGCACTGTGGCTCTAATCGCATCAATCCGGTGTTGGGGTAAATTCCCCTTCCCTGCTCTCCAACGGGAAGCTACTCTAATTATTTAACGAACGATCGAAGCAAACGGAACATGCCTCTCTGCTTTGTTATTCAGCCCTTCGATTCCGGTAAGTTCGACAAGCGGTTCAACGATGTTTACAAGCTCGCTATCGAGGCAGCGGGACTTGAGGCTTACCGTGTTGACCGTGATCCCGGTGTTGATGTTCCCATTGATGCAATCGAGGACGGTATCCGGGCCGCCACCATCTGCCTCGCCGATATCACCACAGACAACCCGAATGTCTGGTATGAGCTAGGCTTTGCTTTCGCATCCGCACGACCCGTCGTCATGGTCTGTTCGCAAGAAAGGACCGAGAAAAAATACCCCTTCGACATTCAGCACCGCAGCGTCATTCCCTATGTAGCGGATTCGCCCAGTGACTTTCAGGCACTGAAACAATCGCTAACCGCACGACTGGAAGCCATTTTGGCGAAGGGCGAAGCGCTTCGGCAAATCGCTGAAACTGAACAAATATCCACAATCAAGGGCCTCAGCCAGCCGGAATTGCTAGTCCTTGCCACGGCTTCGAGTGGCATCTATCTGCCCGACAGCGCAGTTCCTGTTTATTCCGTCAAAAACGAAGCGGAACGCGCGGGGCTTACGGCTCTTGGATTTTCGCTTGGCATCCGCCGTTTAGCTAACAAGGGCTTCATTCACATTACACAGGACATGAATAAGTTTAATGAACCATTCGACGTGCTATTTCTGACGGAAAAGGCGTGGGCATGGATTGAAACTAATGAGAACCTATTCAAGGTTCACAAACGCGAGCCTGTGGCCTCACTCGACGACGATGCTCCCTTTTAAGACATACCGCGTTCATAACGGATAGGTCTTGACCCTTTGCAGCACAAAGCGCCGCGTCAGGACGCGCCATAACGCAAACGCCGGGCCTCGGGTGATGTTCCTCTATCCCCTAAATCTTGCCTCGCGGCGCGTTTTTCCCTATGTTGGAAAGCATGGAAGTTCATTTCACCCCCGACCTGCAAGCCCGGCTCTCGCAGCGAGCGGCTCAACAAGGCCGCGACCTCGATGAGACCGTGCAAGATGTTGTTCACGTTACTTCGAGGAAGAAGACCGCTTCATCGAAGCGGTGAAGCGCGGCGAGGCCGCCTTAGAGCGGGGCGAATTTCTGACCCATGAGCAGATGGGCGACCGGCTCAGGCGTTTTCTTCAGCCCTGATGGAGATACGTTGGTCGCTACCGGCAGCCGACGACCTTGAACGCATTTGTATATGGATTGAGCGCGACAACCCGGAAGCCGCGCGGCGGGTTGCCGAAATCATCTACAACGGCTGTTCGCGGCTAAAGGATTTTCCCCACATGGGGCGAGCGAGTGGATGCTCGGACGTGTCTTGCAAACCTTTGCACGGGATTCGCAGTGACAGTTGCCTCTTGCGCTCAGGATCCCTATATCTTAAGCGATCTTGATGCGATAAAGATTTCTCATCCCACCGACTCGCATCCTCCACTAAGCGTCCGTCTTGCTGCCCTCCGTAAGGATCTCGATGAATTGACCGGACTTGCTCGGAACGTTGCACCCGACGTGCCCTCTACAACAATGATGGATGACTGCACCGCACTCGAAGTAGAGCTAAGTGCGGTTGAGTGTGCCATTGTTGGGCCAAAGCAGCAACCGCTTGGGGAATGAGCTTGGCATCATGACCGCCACGGCTCCGGCGAACATCATCGCCCGTGTGTGCGACCCATTTGGGCGGTGATGACTCACACGGCAACTCTGCCACTCGTTGGCTCGGCCTTATTTCTTTGCAATACACTAAAATAACGACTTGACATGTGCCACGTGGCGCGTTACGGTACGGGATGATACGGACAATCCGCCACAAGGGGCTGAAACGCCTCTTTGAACAAGACGACCCGAGCGGCGTAAACCCGGAACACATTGCCAAGCTGCGGGATATTCTGGCAACGCTTCATGCGGCCTCTACCGTTGCGCACATGGATTTACCGGGCTTTCGGTTGCATTCGCTCAAAGGCCAGATGAAAGGTTTTTGGGCTGTGATCGTCCGGGGCAACTGGCGCGTGATTTTTCGCTTTGATGGTGACGCGGAGGAAGTTGATTATGTCGATTACCACTAAACAGGGAGAACAGCCCATGACGATGAAAAACCCACCGCACCCCGGAGGTGTTGTTTTGCGCCAGTGCATTGAGCCGTCAGGCTTGACGATCACAGACGCCGCCGCCGCCCTTGGGGTAACGCGCAACACGCTTTCGGAATTGGTCAACGGAAAACGCGGCATATCCCCTGAAATGGCCGTGAGACTGTCCAAGGTTTTCGGAGGCACGGAGGAAGGCTGGCTTGTGCAACAGGCCCAGTACGACCTTGCCCAAGTTCGCCGCGACCGCATTAAGCTCAAACGGCTTGAGTTCGCTTAAACTTGTCTCACAAAGGGTAGATGCCGGTGAAAAACTCCCGCACGGCAATGCTCGCGCCTTCGAGGCCAATCTCTTATAAGGCGAATTCAATCTCTCGCACATGAACGCCGTGCAGCGACTCATGTCCAGCGCCGAACGCGGCTTTCACAAAGCACTCAGAACGATCTCCGAACTCCAGAAAGCTCGCCATGGCGCGGACGCTCGAGCGCAGCGAGGCGTCTGCGAATCTCCCCATGGCTTCGTTCCGCAAAATTCCCGGCCTCCCTGCAGATGATGGCCTCAACCATCCCGCACTTAGCGATTTGGACAACAAAATGGCCCGCGAGCTGTGGAGCGAAGCAAGCTCGGCCTACTCCTGGTAGCGCGGGCACCATATCTTTGCGGTATCTTGGTCCTTCGTCATGCCATCTGCTGAAGTCGCGGCAGCCGCAACGCCGGTGCACGCGGTTACGCCGCCAAAGAAAGTTCCGAAGCCGAAGAGCGCAGCAGAACGCAAAGCACGGCTCAACCGGATTCTCACCGAACTCGACCAACTCTTTCCCACCGCAACCTGCGCGCTCCAGCATCGCAATGCCTGGGAATTGCTGGTCGCCACCATCCTATCGGCGCAATGCACAGACGAGCGTGTCAACAAAGTCACTCCTGGGCTTTTCGCCAAATATCCGACCGTGCAAGACCTTGCCAACGCCCTGCAAGAAGAGTTGGCGAACGACATCCGATCCACCGGTTTCTTCAATAACAAATCGAAATCACTGATCGGTGCCGCGCGCAAGCTGCTCGCCGATTTCAAAGGCAAGGTTCCGCGCACCATGGACGAACTGCTGAGCGTCCCCGGCGCCGCCCGCAAAACCGCCAACGTGGTGCTCGGCACCGCCTATGGAATCGCCTCCGGAGTGGTAGTCGATACCCACGTGCAACGTGTATCGCGCCGCCTCGACCTGACGAAGAACGAGGATCCCGTAAAGATTGAGCAGGACTTGATGAAGATCCTTCCGCAAGACCGCTGGATTCTGTTCTCGCATCAGATCATCCACTTCGGCCGTCAGATCTGCATCGCGCGAAAGCCTCGCTGCGCATCCTGCCCGCTCGACCCGGTCTGCTACGCAAATGACAAAACACTCGCATGAACCGCGATCCCATCCAGAGCTTTTTCGAAAGACAATTCGCTAAGTCGCCAACTGCCGGCGTGACGCGTCGCGGGTTCATCGCCTCCGGAGCCGCAGCCGCATCATTGCTGGCCGCATCCGAACTGTTCGGCGAAACAAAGCCCGAACTGACAACGCTCAGCCCAGCTCTGGAAAAGCTGGCCGATACCGCGCTGGTGCAAGCCAAACGGCAGGGCGCTACGTATTGTGACATCCGCATCAATCGTTACCGCGATCAGTATTCGGGTTATCGCCTTTCGCCAGAGCGCGGCGGCGGAAAAACCAACGAGGTGCCTTTCGTCACCGATCAGCAGAGCTTCGGGTTCGGCGTGCGCGTCATCGCCAATGGCCAATGGGGCTTCGCGTCATCTCCGCTGGTAACGCCCGACGAAATCGCGCGCATCACCCGCGAGGCGGTTGTCGTCGCGAAGGCCAACTCGGCGCTACAGGCGAGTCCCGTTCAGCTTGCTCCCACCAAGGCTTACCGCGACCGCTGGATTTCCCCGCACGAGATCGATCCATTCTCGGTCTCTGTGAGCGAGAAGCTTGAGCTGATTCACAATGCTACCGTCGCCATCAAGAAAAATCCAAAGGTTTACATGGCGTCGGGCATGCTTGGGTTCCATGCCGAGGACAAGTACTTCGCATCATCCGAAGGATCGTCGATTCAGCAGTATATTGTTCAGGTCTACCCAAATCTCCGGGCGACGGCCGTCAACTTCAAGGACGGCACTTCCCGGAGCCGCTCTTACCAGGTGGCGCCGCTATCTACCGGCTACGAGTATGTTCCAAAGTTGGATTTCGGCGAAAATGCCGCGCGCCTGGCCGACGAGGTGCTCGAACATCTGGCGGCGCCTCCGGTAACGCCCGGCAAGAAGGACCTTATTCTTCTGCCGAGCCATCTGTGTCTGACCATTCACGAATCCATGGGCCACTCGACGGAGCTTGACCGCGCATTGGGTTATGAAGCGAACTTCGCCGGCACCAGCTTCTTGACGACGGAAAAAATGGGCAAGTTCCGCGTCGGTACCGACCTGGTGAACATTTTCGGAGACCGCACCACCGAATTCGGGCTCTCCACCGTCAAGTACGACGACGACGGCGTGCGCACGACAAAGTTCCCCATCTTCGAAAAGGGCGTGTTCGTTCACTATCAAACCATTCGCGATCAGGCGCACCTGGTCGGCGAAAGTGAATCACGTGGCTGCTGTTACGCCGATTCCTGGTCAAGCGTTCCCTTTCAGCGAATGCCGAATGTCTGGCTCGAAGCCGGGCCGCCCAATGTCACGCTTGACGATCTCATCTCGGGCGTCGACGACGGCATTCTGATCGAAGGCACAGGCAGTTGGTCTATCGATCAGCAGCGCTATAACTTCCAGTTCGGCGGCGATGCTTTCTGGGAGATAAAAGGCGGTAAGAAGCGCGGCATGCTGTCGCGTGTCGCCTATCAGGGACGGACACCCGATTTTTGGCAGTCGTGCGACGGCATCGCCGGACGAAGTTTTTGGCAGCAATACGGCTTGACCAACGACGGCAAAGGCGAACCCGTTCAGAGCAACGCTATGAGCCACGGCTGCTCACCGGCGCGCTTCCGGCAGATCAATGTGCTGCTGACCGACTGAGGAGAACCGGGCAATGCTCTCACAAGATCAAGCAAAAAGTCTGATCCAAAAGGTCCTCGGGTACTCGAAGCTGCCCGAGTGCGAAGTGGACGTGGGCTCTACCGAGACGGTCTTCATTCGCTTTGCTAATAACGGCATCACGACGTCGGGTTATCAGATCGATCGGCAGGTTTCGATCACTTCGACGACCTCCGATTTCCGTACTGGTAACACATCAGTAGCCGAAGTATCGGATGAGGCGTTACGCCGGGGCGTGGAGCAGTCCGAGGAACTCGCCCGCATTTCGCGGCCGGATCCCGAACACGTCGCGCCGCTCGGTCCGCAGCAGTACCCGGTGCTGCATAACTTCGATCCGTTTACGGCGGGCGCTCGCGGCGATGCGATGATCCCGCACGTGAAAGCTGTCATCGATGCAGCTCTAGAAAAGAAACTGACGGCGGCGGGATTCATCACGCGTAGCGCGACCGCATCAGCCGTAGGCAACAAAGCGGGACTATTCGGCTACACGACTTATACCGATTCGAGCCTCAGCAACACCATGCGGAACTCTGGCGGTTCAAGCTCGGGCTGGGCGACACAGGTGTCCACGTGTCTGAAGGACCTGGATGGACATGCCGCGGCTCGGATCTCAGCCGATAAGTGTTCTAACGGTGTCAACAAGCGGCGTCTCGATCCGGGCAAGTACACCGTCATCCTCGAACCCGCGGCAGTCAGTGATTTGATCGGCTACCTGGGCCATGGACTCAGCGCGCGGTCTGCCGAAGAGGGCCAATCGTTCCTTAGCAGAAAAGGCAAACCCGGCGAAACTCTTGTCGGTGACAAACTCTTTCCTGAATACATCACGCTGCGCAATGATCCCTTCAACCCGAAGCTCTCGACCCGGCCGTGGAGTTGGGGATCCGCGCTTCCGAATGAGCCGATAACGTGGATCGATCACGGCGTCATAAAAGATGTGTATTGGGACCGCTTTTGGGCACAGAAAGCCGGGCGAAAGGCAACGCCGTATCCAGCAAATCTCCTGCTAGAGGGCCAGAACAACTCGCTCGACGATCTCATCAAATCTGCGGATCGCGCGTTGTTAGTGACGCGCTTGTGGTACGTCCGTACGTTGCAGCCGCAAACGATGCAGTTGACCGGCTTGACTCGCGACGGCGTGTTCCTGATCGAGAATGGCAAGGTTACAGAGCCGGTAATGAATTTTCGCTGGAACGAAAGCCCTGTGCGGGTACTGCAGAATACGAAAAAACTGGCACAACCCGTTCCCGTTCAAGATAAGGACGGCGGACCCTCGTTTTCGCCCGCAATTCTGGCTACCGATTTCAACTTCGCGAGCATCTCCGACGCGGTCTGATCAACTCTTTCGATGCGCTACTATCTCGGCATCGACGGCGGCCAGTCGAGCACCACAGCGCTCATCGCCGACGAAACCGGACAAGTGGTCGGAAGCGGCAGCAGTGGACCATGTAATCACGTCACCAGCTCGGAAGCTGCTGTCAAATTTCGTAGCGTAGTCGGCGAGTGCATCGCGGCCGCGTGCCGTCAGGCCGCAATTGATCCCGCGGCGACCGAGTTTGCAGCCGCCTGCCTCGGCTTCAGTGGCGGGGCGGCGGACAAGGAATCGTACAGCCGGGAACTGATTCGGAGCGCACGAATCAAAGTCACACATGATGCCGAAATCGCGTTATCGGGCGCAACCGCCGGAGAACCGGGCATTATCGTGATTGCCGGGACCGGCTCCATCGCGTTCGGGCGCAACGCTGAGGGCCGGACGGCTCGCGCCGGAGGCTGGGGCTACATCTTCGGCGACGAAGGAGGTGCATTCGACCTCGTACGCCGCGCGCTCCGGGCGGCATTGCGCATGGAAGAGGGCTGGGGACCCGAGACCACACTTCGGACGCTTCTACTCGAAGCCACGAAAGCAGCCAATGCAAATGATGTTTTGCACGCCTTCTACTCACCGGAGTACCCGCGCAGCCGCATTGCGCAGCTTGCGCCGGCGGTGACCCATGCGGCGGAGGAGGGTGATGCGGTTGCCGTTGCGCTACTGGACGAAGCGGCGGACCAGCTCACCCGATACGCCGCGGGCGTGTATCGAAACCTTTTTCATGCTGAGATTGTGCCCGTCGCCTATATTGGCGGCGTCTTTCAAAGTGCTCTTGTCCTGGACGGATTCTCGAAACGCCTTCAACAGGCAATCGCATGTCCAGTCATCGCACCGCGCCTCAATCCAGCAGCCGGAGCGGTACTCGACGCCATGCGCCTCGATGGAAATTCCAGACCGTTATCTGCCCGAAAGGAAATGGGGACATTGCGGGCGAGCGTCAAGCAACTCGCGGGTCCGAACCGGTAGCGGTGTCGCCATTTCCTTTCGATATCTCCGTCACCTCCAGCTTTTCATCCCCGCTTTTGTCGGTGACAAACTCCACACCAAAATCTCCGTTGATATCTCAATCACTTACAACCAGATTTCTCGTTCACAGAACGCCCCCGCGTCGACGCTATTGAATATGACAGCACGTCAACTCCGCCGCGCCGCCGAGCACAAAGCACGCAAACTCGCCCGCAAACAGCAGGGCCTCGACATCATTGATGTGGGGCAGGTTGAAGCTGTGGGGCAGGTTGAAAACCTGCGGCCGGTTGTCAACCGGCCATCTGAGGACAATCCCACGCCAATAGAAACGACGCCCGCTGACCAACTGAGCAAAGCTCGCCTCACCGCCAACCGCGCCAATTCTCAGCTCTCCACTGGACCCACCACCGCCGAAGGCAAATCCACCTCCAGCCGCAACTCCTTCAAACACGGCCTCTACTCGAAGGCGATCTGCACCCCGAGCGAAAATCCCGCCGACCTCGACGCTCTCAAGGCCGACCTCATTGCCGAGCACCAGCCTGCAACCGAAACCGAAGCCATCCTGGTCAACGAACTGGCCGAGCAGTTCTGGCGCATCCGCCGTGCGCGCGAGTACGAAGCTATCGTCCTTGAGACCGGATTCGATATCGCTCGCCTGAATGCCATCCAGCGCCTCATGTCCAGCGCCGAGCGTGGTTTCCATAAAGCTCTGAATGTTTTACGTCAGCTCCAGAGCGCCCGTGGGTTCGTTCCGCAGAACGCCGCTGACTCCCACGTTGGGTTCGTTCCGCAAAACGCCGCTGACTCCCACGTTGGGTTCGTTCCGCAAAATGCAATGTCGACTCAGAGCCGGAAGCGTCAGCGCCCACTAGTCGGATTCGCCTCCTTTGCTCAGGAAGCGGCGTCAGCAGCCGTGCATGATATAAAGTACCGAGTACCCGGGAGCATGTAACCGCTTTCACCAGTTGCGCCGGGCACCCTGAATAGACCTCTAATGAATCTTCTTACCAGCGCCTTTTTGCAAGCCGCCCCCGAACGGCTGCTTTCGCTTAGCACGGTCGATCTCATCATCATCGGGCTGTACTTCGTCATGGTGCTTGGGATCGGCTTCTACCTGAAGAGGTTCACGAAAACAGGCGAAGACTTTTTCCTTGCCGGACGCGACATGAGCATGTGGATCGCGGGACTCAGCTTCGTCGCCGCGAACCTCGGCTCGCTGGAACTGATGGGCTGGGCCGGCTCGGCGTATCAATACGGCATTCTCGCGACGCACTGGTACTGGATCGGCGCCATTCCCGCCATGCTGTTCCTGGGCATCGTCATGATGCCGTTCTATTACATCTCCAAGACGCATTCGGTCCCCGGTTATCTGAAGCTGCGCTTCGGCGAGCCGGCGCGCGCGCTTGCGGCCATCAGCTTCGGTTTCATGACCGTGCTCATGAGCGGTATCAATATGTATTCCATGGCGCTGGTCATGAAAATCATCCTGGGCTGGGATATCAGCTTCAGCATCTGGATTTCTTCGCTGACCGTTGCGGCCTATGTGTTCCTGGGCGGTTTACTTTCGGCCATCTTCAATGAAGTCTTGCAGTTCTTTCTGATCTGGCTCGGTGCAATTGTGATTTCCGTATTAGGCCTGATCGAGGTCGGCGGCTGGAATGGCATGGTTCACCGGATCGCCACCAACTGGCCGGGCCAGGATTACACGCACCTGTGGAAAGGTCTTGGCCACTTCAGCGATAACCCGATGGGCATCAATTGGGCCGGCATTATCCTCGGGCTCGGATTCGTCATTTCATTCGGTTATTGGACGACCGACTTCCTCGTCGTCCAGCGTGTCCTTTCGGCCAGGGATTTGCGGAGTGCCAAGATGGCGCCCATCATCGGCTCGGCGTTCAAGATGGCGGTGCCGTTTATCGTCATCCTGCCGGGCCTCCTCGGACTCGCCGTTCTGCCCGAGCATCTGGTGGGCGAAGTGCACGCCGGAGTCAATGCGCACACCTACAACGAAGTCCTGCCGCTCATGCTGGCGCGCTACTGCGGTCCCGGATTGTTGGGTCTCGGCATTACCGCGCTGGTTGCCGGCTTTATGTCCGGCATGGCCGGCAATGTCAGCGCGTTCGCCACAGTATTTACTTACGACATCTATCGCGCATTCATGCGCAAAGCCGCTACCGATCAGCACTATGTCAGCGTCGGCCGCTGGTGTACGCTGCTTGGCGTGCTGGTCAGTATTGGCACGGCGTATCTGGTGATGCAGTTCGCCAGCATCATGGACTACGTCCAGGCTCTGTTCAGCTTTTTCATCGCGCCCTTGTTTGCCACCGTCATCTTTGGCATGCTCTGGAAGCGCGCCACTCCGCAAGGAGGCTTTTGGGGATTGCTGGTCGGTACCGTGTCTTCCATTAGCATGTACGCCTGGGTCAAAGTAGACCCGACAGCGCTGCGCTACATTGCGCTCTCGGCGGACGCGAAGGACATGGCCGAGAATATGTATCGCGCGCTATGGTCGTGGATCATCTGCGCTCTGGTGACCATCATCGTGAGCATGGTGACGCGGCCGAAGCCCGAATCCGAGCTCACCGGATTGGTTTACGGCGCAACGGAAATACCCTCGGAAGGGCACCTGCCGCTCTACAAACGGCCGATCTTCTGGGCCTGCGTCGTTATCGTTGTCTTCTTCATCGTGAACCTGATCTTCTGGTAGTAGAGGACACATGCACAACCACGGTTCGCTCTCAATCTGGTTTTTCATCGGTCTGCTTTTGACCGCCTATGGCATTCTCATCCTCGGAACTGGCATCGTGGAATACGGCTCCCCTCCGGCCAATGTCGTACTTTCCAACTTGCATGCGCCAGTCTGGTGGGGAGCAATTCTCTTACTGATCGGCCTGGTCTACCTCATTCGATTTTTTCCAAGGAAACATCTGTGACAGCAGTCAATCAACAAGGCCCAAAACTCGGGCTCATCATCGGAAACCGCGGCTTCTTCCCGGACCACCTGGCCGCGACTGGGCGCGAAGACATGCTTCGCGTCATGAAGGCCGTCGGCATCGACGTCATTACTGTAACGCCGGAGGAGTCAAAGTTCGGCGCAGTGGAGACCTTTGAGGAAGCCCGACGCTGTGCCGAGCTCTTCAAACGGCATCGCGACGATATCGAAGGCGTCATCGTATCGCTCCCCAATTTCGGCGACGAGCGCGCCATCGCCGATGCCATGCGGCTTTCCGGCCTGCATGTGCCGGTGCTCATCCAGGCGACGCCCGACACACCGAACAAGATGACCATTCGCGACCGTCGCGATAGCTTCTGCGGCAAGATGTCGGCCTGCAATAACCTGCGCCAGTACGGTGTCCCGTACTCGCTCACTACCTTGCACACCGAGACACCAGACTCAACCGAGTTCACCAAAGACCTGGAGTGGTTTCTCGGCGTATGCCGTGTCGTGCGCGGATTGCGCAACCTGCGCGTTGGCTCCATCGGTGCCCGGCCCGCGGCCTTCAATACCGTCCGCTACAGCGAGAAGCTGCTCGAAGCCAACGGCATTTCCATCATCACCATCGATCTATCGGAAATCCTGGGCCGAATCAATCGCATGAAGGATGAAGACCCTGCGGCGCAAGGCAAGCTCAGCGATATCAAGGCGTACGTGTCGACGAACGACATCCCCGATACATCGCTCATGAAAATGGCGAAGCTCGGTGCGGTGATCGATGGCTGGATGCGCGAGCAGCAGGTCACCATCAGCGCCGTGCAGTGCTGGACTTCGCTGGAAGAATACTTTGGCGTTGTCCCCTGCACGGTGATGAGCATGATGAGCAACAACCTGATGTCGAGCGCCTGCGAGGTGGACATCGTGGGCGTAGTCGGCATGCATGCGCTGCGCCTTGCGTCGGGAACGCCCAGTGCGCTGCTCGATTGGAATAACAATTACGGCGAAGATCCGAACAAAGCCGTCTGCTTCCACTGCAGCAACTTGCCTAAACACTTTTTCGCCGACGTGCGCATGGATTTCCAGGAAATCATTGCGGGTACGGTGGGCAAGCTCAACACGTTTGGTACCTGCGTTGGACGTGTGAAGGCCTCGCCCATGAGTTTCGCTCGGTTCTCCACCGACGATCGTCACGGCAAAATCCGCGGCTATGTCGGTGAAGGCAGGTTTACCAACGACCCGCTCGAAACCTTTGGCGGCGCTGGAGTGGTCGAGATCCCGCGCATGCAGGATCTGCTGCGTATCATCTGCGAGCAGGGCTTCGAGCACCATACGTCCGCCAATCTCTCAACGGTCGCGGGAGTAGTTCAGGAAGCCACCAGCCGCTATCTCGGTTGGGACATGTACTGGCATCGCGCATGAGCACGATCGTCGCGGGAGTCGATTTCGGAACTCTCAGCGTTCGCGTCTCGATTTTTTCGAAAGAGAAAGGAAGGCTCGGCACAGGCATCGCCGAGTATCCTCTGCATCGCAAGCGCGAGGATCCCGACCACGCCACGCAAAGTCACGCCGATCAGATGAACGCTCTGGTGCTGGCCACGCAGCGCGCGATCGCCGACGCCGCAATCGACGGCGCTGCCATCGAAGCCATTGCTCTGGATACAACAGGGTCCAGTGTCATACCGGTTGGCGAGAACCTGGAGCCGCTGGGCGACTATTATCTCTGGGCGGATCACCGTTCGTGGCGCGAAGCCGCCGAAATCACCGCCAAAGCGCATGAAATGCGCGTACAAGCAATTGACTGGTGCGGCGGCGTCTATTCCTCCGAGTGGG
The DNA here is from genome assembly GCA_963842195.1 of uncultured Acidobacteriaceae bacterium. GTDB lineage: Bacteria > Acidobacteriota > Terriglobia > Bryobacterales > Bryobacteraceae > Bog-105. The sequence continues at coordinate 129,389 of CAWJFN010000004.1, read as the reverse complement.
GATTCTCGAAGCTGCTGCATTGGCTCCGGCACAATCCCGATAAGCGCGGCAAACTCGTCTCTGCCTTCGAACACTGCGACTATGTCGCCGCGGTGTTATGCGGAATTCACGAGGTGTCGGAAGCCCCGCGCAGCATTTGTGCCATGGGACACAAATGGATGTGGAACGAGAGTCTGGGCGGTCTGCCGCCGGAGGAGTTTCTCGTCGCCGTCGATCCCTTGCTGAAGGGAGTGCGAGCGAAATTGGGCGGCCGCTATCTCACTTCGGAGAAGCTTGCGGGAAGGTTATCGGAAGAGTGGGCGCAAAAGCTCGGCCTGCGCCCTGACATCCCGATTCCTGTTGGCGCGTTCGATGCACACTGGGATGCAGTCGGTGCGGGCGTGCGTCTCGGCGATGTTGTTAACGTGATCGGCACATCTACGTGCATCATCGGCTTGAACGATAGAACGACGCTCGTACCGGGCGTGTGCGGTGTGGTGCCGGGCGCTGTCGATCCTCGGCTTACCGGCATCGAAGCCGGGTTATCCGCGGTGGGCGACATCTTTGAAGCGATCGCGAGGCGCGCCGGCTCCACGGTTACGGATCTTTCGCGCGAGCTGAACGATTATCGTGCCGGCCAAACCGGACTGCTTCGTCTGACCTGGGACAATGGCGACCGCACGGTGCTGGTGAATCCCGAACTCGGCGGGATTACGCTCGGCTGGAAACTCACGACGACAGCCGCCGATGAGCTATACGCCGCTATTGAGGGCACCGCGTTCCACACACGCATCATTCTGGAGCGCATGGAAACGAATGGCGTCTCGATCAAGCGCGTTATCAACGGCGGCGGCATACCGCGCCGGAACGAAGTGCTGAATCAGGTCTATGCCAACGTGCTGAACAAACCGATACTGGTTCCGCAAGGCGATATCACCAGCCTTGGCTCGGCGATCTTTGCGTTTCTAGCGGCGGGAGCCTACTCGAGTGTCGAAGAGGCGCAGGACGCGCTGTGCCCTGCGCATCGCACCTTCCTCCCGGACGCGGCTGCCGTTTCCGTGTCAGAGGAGCTGTACCAACTCTACCGGCGACTCTACTTTGCCCTGGGACAACGGAACGCAGAGCCAGCTGCCCTGGGTGACGTGTTGCCTGAATTGCGCCGCATTGCTGCGGAATCGAGGCAAGGCATATGAACCTGAAAGCGTTACGAGAAGAGGTTCTGGAAGCGAATCTCGAGCTCGTCCGCCGTGGCTTGGTTATCTTCACCTTTGGGAACGCCAGCGGCTTCGATCGTGACAGCGGCCGGGTTGTCATCAAGCCGAGCGGAGTGCCGTACGACAAGCTCAAGCCTGAGGACTTGGTCGAAACAGATCTCGACGGCAGTCTCGCTTCCGGTTCCCTGCGTCCGTCATCCGACCTGCCAACGCATCTGGCGCTATATCGCGCCTTCGAAGGAGTCAACGCCGTCGTACACACGCACTCGCGCTACGCCACCGCCTGGGCCCAGGCGAGCATGGAGATCCCGTGCTTCGGCACTACGCACGCCGATTACTTTCGCGGCTCCATACCCGTGACGCCGCACATGCAACCGCCTGAAATCGAATCCGAGTACGAGCTGAACACCGGTCACGTCATCGTGCACCGCTTCAAAGACCTCGATCCTCTGGCTACGCCCGCCGTACTGGTGGCCGGCCACGCACCGTTCTGCTGGGGTCCGACGCCGCACGAAGCCGCGCACACTGCGGTGATTGTGGAAGAGCTGGCGCATATGGCCTACCTCACGCCTGACCATCAATGCCGACGCGCGCGAGCTATCCGGCGCGCTGCGGGACAAGCACTTCCTGCGCAAGCACGGCGCCACCGCGTATTACGGCCAGCCCGGCGAGCGCTGAGTTACTGCTATGTTCTGCTCCGGCTGAATCAATGTTGAGCCACGGTAGTCCCGTCGATCCTCATCCCGCGCTTGACGACAAAGTCGTCTGGAATGTTGTCAAATTGAAGGAACCCGGCGTCCGGCTCCTCAATCTCATCGAATGAGCCCAGATCCTGGCGCTGCGACACGCTATTCAGCGGGGGCTGACGCGTGCTGCTCACCGGTTGCAGTCTCGCGTAAAACGCTTGTGGAATGCCGTTGACTTCCACCGTTTCCAACCGGATACCCAGCCTTAATGACTCGGAACGCAGCCCGTAAGTGCGCTGAATTTTGATGATGCGGCCGCTAACCAATGCTCCCTTTGGAACGAAGAGATTCTTGTGGTTACCGCGGATCGAGGCAGTCAGTCTTGCCTTGACGGCGTCGCCGGCCGCAGCGCTCGTCGTGTCGATGGGTTCGGTAAGAGCCACGGTAAAGGACAGACCGGGCGGCGGGAGAACGGCTGCGAGACGCGCATTCGGCCCGGTTGACTGCGTCGCGTCCGCTGTTGCATTAAAGCGCAGCGACGATTCGCCCAGAAACTCGTGGCAGCCCGAGAACACCGTATGGTTCTCGAGTGTGGTGCCGTCAGCGCGAACAATTTGCAGACGTACGTCGCTGGGCAGCAGGAATTCGGAATTGTTGAGTCGTACGACGCTGTAGTTCAGAGTGGTCCTGTCTTCACACGCATCGATATCCGGTGGGATCTCATCGGTGTGGATTGCCATACGGACCAGGCCATCAGTTCTTGGATCCACAAGGAAGGTGCCGCTGTAAGGCACGATCGCGTGATGCACCTTGTCGCCGATGACATAGCCGCTCTTTTCGAGCGGAATGTGAAACCCGAACTCCACAAGTGCGCGGCCATCGCTATCAACATCGCCGTTGTAGCTAAAAGTTGCGGCGTTCGACCCGAAGATTGAAATAAGAAAAGACGCAAATGCGCCGGTCGATGTAGCTCCACTCTGGACCAGATCGGCGAGGCTGCGGTCTTGAAAATGGTTTTCGCCGGCCCAGGAATACATCTCGTTATCACCCGAAACTGCTACATCTAGGCGCAAGCGATCGACACTCTCTTTCCGGACCTTCCAGTCGAGAGCTTTAGTGCGGCTGGCGATGCCATCACACGAGCGGCGAGGAGGCGCTTTCTCGGCGCGGAACGTGGAACGGTCCACCGTTTCCGTACACATATATCTGGGCAGGCGGCCGATGCTGAGCATTACCTTGCTCCGGACAGCTAGAAGCAAAGTCTTGGGGTCGTGCTCGGGGACATGCAGCTGGGCTGAGCCTCCGATTGCGGCAAGGAGCAGCAGAAAGCACATCTTTTAAAACATACTCCCGTGTCGTGATGACGCCGGTTCCGAAAGTTATGGTTTAGGATTGAACCGTGTTTGCCAGAGAGATCCTTCATAGCTTTCGGCAGCTTTCTCGAACTCCGGCACTTACTGTTGCCGCAATTGTCTCGCTCGCCCTCGGCATTGGTGCTAATACCGCAATCTTCAGTCTTCTCGACGCGCTCTTATTCAAACCACTTCCCGTCCGCGAACCGGATCGGCTCATACGAATCGGTGCGCTCGAGAACAATGGCAGAACCATTGCGCTTCCCGGTCCGCTGCTGGACGATCTTCGCCGCGAGCCGCTGCTCGACGGAGTCTGCGGGTTCCAGACACCGCTCTCGACCATCGAAGTAAACAACACGCCTGAACCCGTTGGCGCGCTTACTGTCACCGGAGATTGCTACCAAACCCTCGGCGTGCATTCAGCACTAGGACGCGTACTCACGCCTGCCGACGACGTGCCCAACGGACCGCGGGTTGCCATCCTGGGTTATCAGTTCTGGCAAGAGAGATTCGGCGGAAACCGGAACGTCGTCGGCCAAACAATACGCATCGACGGCGCTCCGTTCACCATCATCGGCGTCACCGAGCAGCGGTTTCGCGGTCTTCTGCTCGGTTACCCGCCTGCCATCACCTTTCTCCTGTCGCAGGAGTATGCCAATGATTCCAAGACACCGAACAAGAGCACGTTTTTTTGGGCCGATGTGATCGCGCGATTGAGGCCTGGCGCAACGCAGCGTGAAGTCCAAGCCCAGCTCGGCGTCAAATGGCGCAGGTTGCTCGATGAGTACCTTCCGACGGACCAGTTCAAAGGGGCCAATCGGGAAGAGCTCCTAAGCATGCCGCCGAAGATCTCCTCCGCGGCCAGCGGCATTGATTATTCGTTACGGGATCAATTTCGGCGTCCGTTGACCGCCCTCGCCGCAGTGAGCTTTCTCGTGCTGCTCGTTTCCTGCATGAATGTGGCAAACCTTCTCTTGGCACGAGGTCTGAAGCTAAAACGTGAGATTGCCATTCGATTTGCTCTCGGAGCCACACGCGCGCGCATTGTTCGCTTTCAGCTTCTTGAAAGTGCTCTGTTGCTCTTTGGCGGCGTTATATCGGCGATCATTTTGGCCTATATGAGCAATCGCTTGCTTCTGGCCATGTTGAGCCGCTATTACTCCGGATTTTTTATAGACTCCGCGCCGGACGGATATGTGCTCCTTTATATGGGTGTCACGGCTGTACTTTGCCTTCTGCTGTTTGGAGTTTTGCCTGCCTGGCAGACCAGTGACATTGATTCCTCTGGTGCGTTGAAAGCTGCCTCGAGATCGCTGAGCGGCGGTCGGGCGGCGAATCGACGTATGTTGATCTGCGCACAAGTGGCGCTTACGCTTGTGCTTGTTACCGGCGCAGCGGTCTTCATAGCAACGCTGCGCCACCTGGAGACGGAACCCGTCGGATTTCAGAGCGATGCCGTTGTCGACGCGCAACTCCTGCCATTGCCGCACGCTTTCCTCAACGAATTCGACGTTGAAAATTACTGTCGCGACCTGCTCGATCGTATGCAGAGCGTGCCTGGAGTTGAGGCGGCAAGCATGTCCAGCTTTTCGCCGCTTTTCACCACGCCGTATAAAGAAGACATTCGCCGCGTGGACTTGCCGGAGCGGGCCATTCTTCAAGCGCCGGGCGAGTTTGTCACTAACGGTTTTCTCCACACCATGAGCATTCCTCTGCTGCAGGGCCACGACTTCAGCCGCGGTGATTATTCTCTGTCACAAAAGACCGCCATGGTGAGCTATTCACTCGCCAGGCGACTATTCCCAAACGGGAGTGCACTGGGAAGGCACATCCAGTTTGGGACGGAGCCTGAGACCAGAGATTTAGAAATTGTCGGTATCGCGGCTGATGCCCGGTTGGAAGATATTCATACCGACGACCTCAGCTTCATCTACTTCAATTTCTGGCAGCATCCGAAAAGCGGCAATTGGGGCAATCTGCAGGTTCGATATATCGGCTCCGCCGGACAGGTGATCTCCGGGGTACGACGCGCGCTGCAGAAAACAGGCCGCCAATACGCTCTTCGTCTGAGACCCATCTCCGAACAACGTGACTATTCGCTAATACGTGAGAAATTACTAGCAACACTTGGAACACTGTTCGCCATTCTCGCCCTGACGCTTGCGGCGGTGGGACTTTTCGGCCTGCTAAGTTTTTTTGTCACGAGCCGCACCGGAGAGATTGGCGTCCGCATCGCGCTCGGGGCACAGAGCCGGACGGTACGCTGGCTGGTTCTCCGAGAAGCGCTTCTGCTGGTGGGAACAGGACTCGCACTCGGATTGCCGGTCTGCTATGCCGGTGTGCGAACATTGTCCAGCCTGCTTTACGGGGTTTCGCCGATGCCGGTGATCCCGCTACTGGTATCCACTGTCGTTCTTTGTGTTGTCGCAGTGAGTGCAGCCTTGATTCCGGCCTATCGCGCCAGTGCAGTCGATCCTATAATTGCTTTGCGCCAGGAATAGCCCCGCTACATCCGACCCCACTACGCTTGGACGGAACGAGCAGCAACTTCGCAATACGAATAAGGGAACTTTTGCAGCTTGCCGCGTCAATACCAATCAGAGCGCACAAGACTCGAATGAAGCCTTCGCTGACCACCGCAACGGATGCCGAACTGGTACGCGCGATGCTTGCGGGCAGCGAGACAGCGCTGACGGTGATCTATCAGCGCTGCAGCGGGCCGGTCTACCGCTTTGCGCTGCACATGACCGGAGATCGCGACCAGGCCGCTGAAATCATGCAGGAGACATTTCTGATCTGCATGCGGACCGCTCATAATTTCGACGCAACGCGCGGGACACTCACGGCATGGCTGCTCGGCATTGCGCGCAACGTGGCGCGACGCTGTGCGCGTTCAGGTCAGGAATGCGAATGGATTGAGGATCTGCCGGACTTGGCTTCGGTGGATGATATCGTCTCCGATCTGACGCGGCGAGAAGCCGTCGGTAGCATCCGGCAGGCCATTCTGTCGTTGCCGCCGTCGTACCGGGAGGTTGTGGTGCTTTGCGAACTGCAGGAGATGGATTATCAGCAGGCGGCTTCGGTGATGGGGTGCCCGGTGGGCACGGTTCGATCGCGCCTGCATCGCGCACGCAATATTCTGCTGTCGAAGCTGCAGACGAGGTGTTTAGTATGAAGACTTGCAGCGACTTTGAAACGATTCTGGTCGCGATCGCGCGCCATGAGCCGGTTAGCGAGCCGGCCCGAACGCAATGTGAGGCTCATCTCGACGTGTGCGGCCGCTGCCGGACGTGCCTGGAGCAGCAGCGCGGCTTGAGTCTCGCATTTGTGGCTATGCGTGGCGGCGATCAGGCCCTGCCAGCAGCACCTCCGGATTCGTTATACGCGGAACATCGGCGGCTGATGCGCTCGCGGGCGCAACGTCGCCGCGCTGCGCTGGTAGCGGGCATTTGCGCCGCAGCGGCCGCAGTGTTTATGTTGGCGGCCACAATGCGGAGACCGCCGACGCCGGTGGCAACACCTCCATTGCAGCAGTCTGCGGCCTTGACCCCGCGGTCTGTCGCTTCAGAACCACTGACGCCGGCGCACCTTCCAGTCAAGCGCGCCACCCGGCGGCGACACACGCCAATACGCTCTCGTGAGCCCGAAAGAGCAAGTCCGATCGAGGGCAACAGAGAGTTTGTGGCACTGCCGTACTCGGCTCCGCTCTCGTCGGCCGAGCAGTTGGATGTTTATCGTGTTCAGGTACCGCTCTCAACCTTTGCGCAGTACGGTCTGCCGATCGATGGCAGACGATCCGGAATGCTAGTCACGGCAGATCTTGCGGTTGGGAATGACGGTGTCGCGCGGGCCATCCGTTTTGTTCAGTAATTGTCAGCTTTGAAAGGAGAACAGTTGTGAAGATTATCTGTATTATCGGGTTGAGCTGCGGCATCGCTGCTGCGCAGACACCCGCTCCCGCTAGCGCACCGGCAAAGCCCGATACGGTGATAGCGGCTCCAAACATCAGCATGATGGGCGCGCCCGGCGCCGTGGGATTCGTTTCGCACGAATTCTCGTTTGCCGGCAGCCAGGTCAGAGGTGAGCCTTACTCTGCTGTCGAAACTACCGAAACTGTGCAGACGCTCAGCGACGGCAACCGCATCGTAAATACCACCTCCGCCAAGGTCTACCGCGACGGCGAAGGACGGATGCGCCGTGAGGTGTCCCTCTCGGGCGCCAAAGCCGGAGCCAGCGGCCGCACATTCATCACCATCATCGATCCTGTCGCAGGAGTCAATTGGACGCTCGATCCGTCGAACAAGACAGCGCAAAAGATGCCCGCTCCGCCTGCGTTGCTTGATAAACTGCCGAAACTTGGCGAGAACACGGGCCAGATTCAGCAGCGGTTCGCGGTGCGCATTGCTTCGCCCGCTCAGGTGGGCCCCCAGATTCGTGATGACGCTGCAAGCCTGCCGGGTCCTCCGCCCCTCGGTCCAAACAAAGTGTTCTTCTTCGAGGGATTTCCGGGCAAACTGGGCGACTCGAAACATGAGGACCTGGGAACCGAAAGTTTTGAAGGCGTGACCGCGCAAGGATCGCGCGAGACCTCCACGATTCCGGCCGGAGCCGTCGGAAATGAGAAGCCGATTACGATTAGCTTCGAGAACTGGTATTCACCGGACCTGCAGATCGAAATGAAATCGATTCACGACGATCCCCGAGCTGGGCAGACGACGTTCACGGTGAGTAATCTGAATCGCGCGGAACCGGACGCGTCCCTGTTCCAGGTGCCCTCCGACTACACCATCCAGGAACCCAAGCTGCCGAATATGGAGTACCATCGAGCTCCGTAGTATTTCTGTGTCGATTAGTTGTTTCTGTTGGTAGCGGAAATCGGGGACACGCCTGCATTGTTGACCGCGGGCCCGGATGCAGTCCAGCCCGGAATGTCCCCGATTTCCATCACGAGCGGCGGTTGCGCCGGTGCGGTGAACATGGTTTAATAGAGATGTAGCGTTGAACCATTCAGGTGGGCGAAAGCCCACTTTTTTATTGCGCTTCACGAAATCAAACGGCATGCCGACGATTGAACAAGTCGAACTGGAACAGCGGCTCGCCGCCATTGCCGATCGTGCGGCATCCGGCACCGGCATCGAGCTTGTGGAGATTCAGTTGCGCGGCGCGGGCAAGGCTCGCCTGCTGCGCGTGTACATCGACAAGCCCGGCGGCGTGACGCACGGCGATTGCGAGTTGATCTCTCAGCGAATAGGAAAGCTGCTGGATGAGGAAGACGCGGTGCCGGGCGAGAGTTACACCCTGGAAGTCAGTTCGCCGGGGGTGGAACGCAAGCTGGCCAAAGCGCGCGATTTCGAGCGCGTCATCGGCCGGAAAATCCGGTTGGTGCTGCTCGAGCCGCTAGAGGGCGCGACACGCTTCGAAGGTAAGCTGGCCGCCTTTTGCAACGAAACGCTCGATCTTGAAACTGCATCGGGTGACTTGGTGCACATTCCAGTGGAACGGGTTAAGAAAGCGAACCTGAAATTCGACTGGTAGTCAGCTCTCGTTGACCAAACAGGAACATCCAGTCAAGTTAGAGGTATTCATTTGGCTTCCATTTATCAATCCATCGAGATCTTAAGCAAAGAAAAGGGCATTGATGCGCAGATCGTTCTGGATGCGGTCAAGGACGCGATGCTCGCGGCGGCGCGCAAACACTTCCGGGGCCAGGAAGATCTGATTGCCGATCTGGATGAAAGCAACGGCAACATCCAGATTTACAGCGTGAAGCATGTGGTTGAGGCGGTCCAGGACTCGGCGAAGGAGATCTCGCTGCCGGCCGCGAAGAAAATCAATCCGGAGGCTGTAATCGGATCTGAGATTCGCGAGGCGAAGCCCACGGATGTGCTGGGGCGCATCTCGGCGCAAACAGCAAAACAGGTTATTCTGCAAAAGGTCCGCGAAGCGGAGCGGGACAGCGTCTTTTTGGAATTTCAGGGGCGGCAGAACGAACTTGTGACCTGTGTCATCAAACGCCTGGAGGGCCAGGATTACATGGTGGACATGGGTAAAACCGAAGCGCGCCTGCCAAAGAAAGAGCAGTCACGGATCGAGACGTTCAGTGTCGGCGATCGCGTGCGCTGCGTTATCAAAGGCGTGGAGCGCGGCGGAAAGTTTTCTGGAGTGCTGGTGTCCCGCGCCGCTCCAGAACTCGTGATGCGACTTTTCGAGCAGGAAGTGCCGGAAATTTACGACAATACGGTTGCGATTAAAGCGTGTGCCCGGGAGCCCGGGGAGCGGACGAAAATTGCGGTCGTCAGCCGCGATCGCGACGTGGACAGCGTGGGGGCATGCGTAGGGATGAAAGGCATGCGAGTGCAGTCGATCATTCGTGAACTACGCGGCGAAAAAATCGATATTATTGAGTACTCGGATGATCCGGTTCAATATGTCACTAAGGCCTTAAGCCCTGCCAAGATTTCTCGCGTAACGATCGTCGATCCGGTGGAAAAGCACATGGAGGTGGTGGTCGACGATCTGCAGCTATCGCTGGCGATTGGAAAACGCGGTCAGAATGTGCGGCTCGCGGCTAAGTTGATCGGCTGGAAAATCGATATCAAGAGCGAGGAAGAAAAGCGGCGGGAGTTGGAATTGCGCATGGGAGATATGGTGATTTCCGGCGCGCCTGTGTCAGTGCTAATCGACTATGGATTGGCGGAGACTATTGTAGAGACCTTGGTGGCGGCCGATATCGGAACGGTGGAACGGCTCGGCTCGATGACGCCGGAGGAATTGGAAGCGATTCCTAATATCTGTGAAGAGATCGTCAGTCAGATTCAGACCGCCGTGGTTGCCTTTTACGGTCAATATGACACCGCGCAGGCCGAAGCCGTGCCCGCCGACGCCGAGACGCTGGAGCAGGCAATCGACGCCAGTGGACCGGCGCAACCAAATTTGCCAGATTATGGTGATGGAGAAAGTATTCCGGCTTTCGACAATATCGAAACCGGAGTGCTGGAGCGGGATCTTGCCACTCACGAGGGAGCCGAAGTAGAGGAAACTGAGGAGGGCGAGACGTTGGATTTAGGACGCGTGGAGGGCCTGTCAGCAGCGCCTTCGACGTTGCATGGGGTGGGCGGAACCGCTGAAAATGGCGGAATTGACGCATCTGATAACATTGGAAAAGTCGAATAGCCGGCCTCAAACCATGGGTGTGCAAGGAGTTATCTAGCAGTCTCTTCTATGAAAAAAATCCGGATAAACGAGCTGGCGCGAGAGCTTGAAGTGAAACCTGGCGTCATCCTCGACCTGTTGCCCGATCTCGGTGTGCAGGAGAAAAAGACGCACTCCAGCTCGGTCGACGAGGACGTCGCCATAGCTCTACGGGAACGGCTGGCGCACTCCGGCGCGCCACGTAATGGCTCATTCAGCATCGCAGACGATGCGCACGAAGAAGAAACTACAAGTTTGCACGGAACAACTACAGCAGTAGCAGAGCCCGAGATATTTGAGCGGGACTACGATTCAGAACTAAAACCGGCAGAGTCCACCAAAGCGGGCAGGCCAGCCTCGGAAACTCACGCGCGCACAGCCGTTCGGGAAGCATCGCTGGTGGGCCGGCCGCATGTCGAACCGCTGGGAACGCCGGGCGCGCAACAGCCGCAGGGCGGTCCCTCGATTCCTATCCCGCCGGCTGCGCCGGCCCACGCGGAAATGCCCGTCAGTGCGTCAGCACAAGCAGGCGCGGGAGCCCCGCTGCAGGCGGGTGCGGGAGCGCCGTTGCATGCGAGCCCCGGTATGCCCTCGCAGCCAGGGGGCGGCATTTCCGGACAGCCTGGTTCTGCTGAAACAGATCGGCCGATCCCGAAATTTCAACCGCTCCGGCCGCCACTTGGCGGAGGTACTGCAATTCATCCGCCCTTGGCTCGTCCCGGATCGCAAGGGCCAGTTCCGGGCCCGACGAATCGAAGTATCCCGATCCCAGCGCGGCCAGTGGGAGCGCCTATTGGGCGACCCGCCGCTCCGGGCTCCGCAGTGCAGGGTCCGCGTCAGCCGCTGCCGTCCGACAGCCCACGATTTACGGCTCCGATTATGCCGGAGCGTCCGGCCGCCCCGCCACCTCCGGTGGCGCCTCCAGTTCCTGCGGCGCCACAAGCGCGTTCACCGCAGCCTCCAACGCATGTGGTAGTTCCGGGTGCTGCGACACCCCCGTCAGCACCAGCCACAGCTGCCCCAGGTACTCCAATTCCGGCACGCCCGGCCGCGCCGCGACCTGCGGCCCCGCGCCCTTCGGGTCCGGGCCTAGTGCCGGGAGCTCCGATCGCTCCGCGCCCGCCCGCCGGTAGCCGGCCGCCGTTGGCTGGCCAGCCCGCAGCGCGTCCCATAGTTCCGCCACGGGCGGACATTCTTCAGAGGTTGAGCAAACAGCAGCCGCAGCCAAGGCCGGGTGCTGCCCCCATGATTCCTCGTCCCGGAGCCCCGGCGCGGCCGCCGGCAATACCCGGTCAGCCGTCGTTTCCGAGAGGTCCAGTTCGCCCCGGCCAATCCTTTGGTGCTCGCACCGGACCGGGAGCGCCTGGCCTACCTGGACAGCAGCGCCGTCCCGGCATGCGGACGATGCACCCGATCTCGACGCCGCTTCGGCCGGAGTCTGCGACTCCGCTGCAGACAGAACAGCGGCGTCATCAGGCAAAACCCGGTGTCAGAGGCGGTGTTCGGAAACGCGAGGATCAGGAAGGGAATCTCCGCGAGCGCGGCCCGAAGCGCCAGATCGCGATGGAGCCGCCGCCCATTGATCGTGAGATCACGGTGGCGGAAGGCGTTACCGTCAAGGAACTCTCGGAAAAGCTGGGCGTAAAAGCGAATCTGGTTATTAAGAAGCTGGTCGAGACCAAGAAGATCTTCGCGACCATCAACCAAACGCTCGATGTAAAGCTGGCCGAGGAGTTGGCGCGCGAGTTCGGCGCGTCCACCAACCAGCTCAGCTACGAACAAGAGAGCACGCAGGACATCGAACTGGCGGAGGAAACGAAGGACCTGGTGCGGCGCGCCCCGGTGGTGACCGTGATGGGCCATGTTGACCACGGAAAGACATCGCTGCTGGATGCTGTTCGCCAGACTACCGTAGCCAAGCGCGAGGCCGGCGGCATTACGCAGCACATCGGCGCTTACTACGTCGAGAAGAATAACCGGAAAATCGTCTTCATCGACACGCCGGGACACCAGGCGTTCACGCGCATGCGCGCTCGTGGAGCGAAGGTCACGGATATTGTCATTCTGGTGGTTTCAGCCGACGACGGCGTGATGCCGCAGACACTCGAAGCCATCGATCACGCGCGCGCTGCCAAGGTTCCGATCCTGGTTGCGATCAACAAAATCGATAAACCGGATGCGCAGCCGGAGCGCGTCAAGCAACAACTCGCGGATCGCGGCCTTTTGGCCGAGGACTGGGGTGGCGATGTAGTTATGGTTCCGGTTTCCGCAAAAACGGGACAGAACCTCGACTTGCTCCTGGAGATGGTGCTGCTGGTGGCCGACATTCAGGATCTAAAGGCCAATCCGGCGCGTCCGGCGGTGGGCACGGTGCTGGAAGCCAAGCTCGATCGCGGCCGCGGTCCGGTGGCTACCATGCTGGTTCGTAACGGAACGCTGCGCGTGGGAGACTTCTTCATCTGCGGCGCGCTATTCAGCAAGGTGCGCGCGATGTTTGACGATCGCGGCAATCCGGTGAGAGACGCCGAACCGTCGATGCCGGTGGAGGTGATCGGTCTCGACAGTCTGCCCGATGTTGGAGATGCGTTCCAAGCGGTTTCGGACACCTCGAAGGCCAAGCAGATCGTCATCTACCGCGAAGCAAAGGCTCGCGATGCTGCCATGGCCAAGGGCGCCCGTGTGGCCTCTCTCGATTCGCTCAAGGCCCAGTTCCGTGAGGGCGATCTCAAGGATCTCAATCTGATCATCAAGGCCGATGTGGGCGGCACGGCCGAGGTGTTGTCCGACACATTGCAGCAGCTATCCAATGAGAAGGTGCGCGTTCGAGTGCTTCGTACCGGAGTGGGTGCGATTACGGAAGACGATGTGTTGCTGGCATCGGCCTCTGACGCCATGATCGTCGGCTTCAACGTTCGTCCCGAGCGGAATGCGCAGGCAACGGCTGAACAGCAGAAGGTAGACATCCGGCTGCACACGATTATTTACGAGCTGATCGACGAGATCCAGATGGTGATGACCGGCCTCTTGGAGCCGGTGTACCGGGAAACCATCCAAGGGCATGCCCAAGTACGCGAAACCTTCAAGATCAGCAAAGTCGGCACCATCGCCGGGTGCTATGTGGCAGACGGATCCATCCGGCGCGACAGCCAGGTTCGCATCGTGCGCGATGGCGAGGTGGTACACACGGGCCGCATAGAATCACTGAAACGGTTCAAGAACGATGCCAGCGAAGTAAAGAATGGACTCGAGTGCGGTATCTCACTCGTTCACTTCAATAACATTCAGGTGGGTGACACGATCGAGGCGTTTGCCATGGAACGTGTGGCCGCCGAATTACCAGTAGCAAAATAGCACCACCGGCAAGCGATGCCCGCCATCGGCGTCCTTACGCTTGAAATTCACGTTGAGCACTCGCACTCTTTAAAAGAGAAGCGCCACGTGGTCAAGAGTCTAAAAGACCGCCTGCGCGACCGGTTTAATGTCGCAGTTGCCGAGATCGATCATCTCGACTCATGGCAGGCCTCCGTAGTTGCGGCGGTCACGGTTTCTAAGGACCGCACTCACGCCGAGCAGGTTTTGAGCGCCGTCGAGGCGCATGCCGCCAGCCTTCTGGGAGGGGCGTTGGTGGGCACAGGTGTCGAGTGGATATGATGCAAATTGGAGGCCCGCAATGGACACCCACCGCAATCAGCGCGTCGCGGAGGCCTTACGCGAAGAACTCGGAGAGCTGATCGCTTACGAGCTGTCGGATCCCCGTATTGGAGACGCGACGGTAACGGAGGTTCTAGTTTCTCCGGATATGCGGCACGCCCAGGTGCGGCTCCATTTGGGCAGTGAGGCAAGCGAACAGCAGCAAACGATACGTGCTCTGGAGGGGGCCCGTCATTTTTTGCGACGCCAACTGGCCGAGCGTCTGAATCTGTTTCGAGTGCCTGAGCTGCACTTTGAAGCGGATGTGACGACGAACGTGTCCGGCCGAATGGACATTTTGATGAAGCGCATACGCCGCGGCCGTCCTCGCGATCAGGAAAGCTTCGGCTGAGTCGCCGAAGACCACTCCCTTTGGTCGCGGCTCAGAAAAACCACTCCCTTGGGTCGTGGTTCAGAAAGCGCTTCGGGGGTGATGGCCTGCGGCGAAAGGATGAGACAAGGGAGTTCGGGGACACTTTCAGCGAGAGGAGAAGGAAGTGTCAAAGCAGACAGGTGGGCAGAGATGGAGCAAGTACAGTCCGGAGTTCAAGCGCGCGGCAGTGGACCGGATGGTGGCGGGTGAGAGTCCGACGGCGCTAGCTCGGGAACTGGGCATTCGATGCAAGTTTCTATATGCCTGGAAAGCCGCGGGAAAAGGAAGTCAGGGCGCTCCACCGCCGCCGGCGGGGAAAGTAGACGATCCGCAGGAGCACGAGATCGCGCGGCTGCGAAGGCGGATCTCTGATTTAGAGCGGCTTACTGGAAGGCAGACGGCGGAACTGGATTTTTTCGCCGCAGCCTTGCGCAGCATCAAGGAGACACGCCGGAAGAGCGGCGCAAGTTCCGGCGAGGAGTCTACCAAGTGATTCAAGACCAGGTAGCTGCGCAAGGCCGAGCCAGTATCGAAAGAATGTGTGAGTTAGGGAAAGTGAGCCGCGCCGGCTTTTATCGGGATTGGCAAGAACGCCAGCCGAAGGAAGCGGAAGTGGCTCTCCGTGATGTGATTCAAAAAGCGGCGCTCGCGCGGCGGACCTACGGCTATCGCCGCATCACACCGTTTGTGCAACACGCCGGCATTGCCGTGGGTGAGGGCGTGGTGAGGCGTATCTTGCGAAGCGATAATCTACTGGCGATTCGCAGACGCAAGTTCAAGATCACGACGAACTCCGAGCATGGCTTCACAGTCTATCCGAATCTGGCACAGTATGTGGAGATAAAGGCGATCAATCAACTCTGGGTAGCCGACATCACGTATCTGCGCTTGGGACGTGAGTTTGTGTATCTGGCCGTAGTGCTGGATGTCTTCTCACGGCGTGTCGTGGGTTGGTCACTAGCGCGAAGCTTGCAGACGACGCTACCGTTGGCGGCATTGAATCAAGCCATCCAACATCGTCAGCCGGGTGCCGGTCTGGTGCATCATTCCGATCGCGGAAGCCAGTACGCCAGTAACGACTACGTGAAGCGACTGGAGGAGGTCGGCATGGTGATCAGCATGAGCCGCCCAGCCAGGCCTTGGGAAAACGCCTATTGCGAAAGCTTCATGAGCACGCTCAAACGTGAGCAAATCAGTTGTCCGAGTTACGCGGCGATGGAGGATTTGCAAACACAAATGGCCGAGTTCATCGACCAGTTTTATAACGTTCATCGATTGCATTCTGCGCTCGCTTATTGCTCGCCAGCGGAATTTGAAAACAAGCAGCGCACAGTTCCGCCAGCGGGCATGAGTTTTCCCAGGCATGAGGAAATCTATCCTGATGCTTAAGCAAATGCAAACTCAGCGAAGAGCGGATGGCCGCCCTCCGCTGCCTCATCAGGATGAGTTTCCAGCAGAGTATTCCTTGGCCGGTTGCTCTCCAGCAGAGCCGGCCTCCGCTTCCTCTGCTATGCTCATCCTCAACCAGGGATCCACCGCTGGCTACTGTTTTTCAGCCAACGGCAACTGTCCCCGAACTCGACTGTCTCATCTCGCAACGCAGGCCAGTGACCACTCCCTTCGCGCGGGGCTGCGAAGCTGGGGTCGCTGACGCTTCCGGCTCAGTTTCGGCAGGGTGCAATTCGGTGGGCGAAATTTGTGTCGCGGAAGTTCGACTAGCTCTTGTAACGTGGTTACGTGCGCGCTGCTTCGATAGGTGGAAGATTCCTGGAGGCGTGCCGGCGCCGCCCGACCGATGCGCAGGGGGCCGTCCTCGCGATCAGGAAAGCTTCGGCTAACCTCGTCGAAGCCGTTGGCCGGAGCGGTAGGCGAATTTCGTAATGACCACTCCCTTCGCGCCGGGCTGCGAAGCTGGGGTCGCTGACGCTTCCGGCTCGGTTTCGGCTGGTGCGATCAGTGAGCGAAATTTGTGTCGCGGAAGTTCGACTAGCTCTTGTAACGTGGTTACGTGCGCGCTGCTTCGATAGGTGGAAGATTCCTGGAGGCGTGCCGGCGCCGCCCGACCGATGCGCCGGGGGCCGTCCTCGCGATCAGGAAAGCTTCGGCTAACCTCGTCGAAGCCGTTGGCCGGAGCGGTAGGCGAATTTCGTAATGACCACTCCCTTCGCGCCGGGCTGCGAAGCTGGGGTCGCTGACGCTTCCGGCTCGGTTCCGGCTGGTGCAATCGGTGGGCGAAATTTGTGTCGCGGAAGTTCGACTAGCTCTTGTAACGTGGTTACGTGCGCGCTGCTTCGATAGGTGGAAGATTCCTGGAGGCGTGCCGGCGCCGCCCGACCGATGCGCAGGGGGCCGTCCTCGCGATCAGGAAAGCTTCGGCTAACCTCGTCGAAGCCGTTGGCCGGAGCGGTAGGCGAATTTCGTAATGACCACTCCCTTCGCGCCGGGCTGCGAAGCTGGGGTCGCTGACGCTTCCGGCTCGGTTTCGGCTGGTGCGATCAGTGAGCGAAATTTGTGTCGCGGAAGTTCGACTAGCTCTTGTAACGTGGTTACGTGCGCGCTGCTTCGATAGGTGGAAGATTCCTGGAGGCGTGCCGGCGCCGCCCGACCGATGTTCGCCCCGTCTGGTTCATGCGCCAGGCGGGCCGTTACCTGAAGCCTTATCGCGAGATTCGGGCGAAGCACGGAATCCTGGAGATCTGCAAAAATCCGCAGCTGGCGGCAACGGTGACGCTGCAGCCGGTGGAGATTCTGGATGTCGATGCGGCCATCATTTTCGCGGACCTGCTGTTGCCCGTTCAGCCCATGGGCATGAGACTGCAGTTCATTGCGGGCGAAGGGCCGTCGATCGACAACGCGATTACCGAACCCGAAGACATCGACGCCCTGTCGACCGGCAATACGGACGATCTCGGATACGTCGGAGAAGCCATCAAAATCGCGGTGGGCGCGCTGGGGAACAGGCTTCCGGTGATAGGGTTCGTCGGGGCGCCGTTCACACTGGCCAGCTACATGATTGAGGGCGGTCCTTCGAAAACGTTTTTAAAAACCAAACGCCTGATGTTTGCGGACGAGACGATGTGGCGGCGGCTTATGGGCAAGCTGGTGGACGTTCTGGGCGATTTTGCGCGGCTGCAGATCGCGGCCGGCGCTCATGCCATTCAGGTATTCGACAGTTGGGTGGGAGCACTCAGCCCGGAAGATTATGTCCGGTACGTGCAGCCGTACTCGCGGGCACTGATCGAGCGCACACGCGCCGGAGGTGTCCCCGTCATCCACTTCGGCACGGGCGCAGGCGGATTCTTTCGCGAATTGCATGCCGCGGGCGGCGACGTAATCGGCGTGGACTGGCGAATCAATATCGACCAGGCATGGATGGACATTGGATATCGTTCGGCGATCCAGGGGAACCTGGATCCGGTCGCCCTGTTTGCTCCTCTGCCGGAGCTGCGAACCAAGGTAACGGATCTTCTGAAGCGAACCGGAAGCCGTCCCGGGCACATCGTGAATTTGGGTCACGGCATCCTGCCCGAAACGCCTGTGGAGAACGTGAAGGCGGTTGTCCAGATGGTGCGCGAGTTCCGGCGTTGAATGCCTGAGCGGCCGGTCGTCATCATCGGCGGCGGAATTTCCGGTCTCGCCACCGCCTATCTGCTCACGAAGCATGGAATCCGGCCAACACTGCTCGAAAAGGCTGAGCGCGTCGGAGGCCTGATTGCGACCGAGCAGATCGAAGGCTGCGATCTCGAGGCAGGGCCCGACAGTTTCATTGCCGCGAAAACCTCGGTTGCGGAACTCGCGCGGGAGCTCGGCATCGAAGACCAGATCATCGGATCGAACGACGAGCAACGCCGGATCTTCATTGCCAAGCGGGGCGTGTTGAAACAGATGCCGCCCGGCATGGTCATGATGGCACCCGCCGATTTGGCTGCCGCTCTGCGCTCGGATTTCTTCAGCCCGGCGGCGAAGCTCCGCTTTGTGCGCGAACTTTTCTACATCGCTCACGACCGGCAAGAGGATGTAAGCTTACAGGATTTCATAACCGATCACTTCGGTTCGGAGGTCCTGGAGAATGTAACCGAACCACTGCTTTCGGGAGTGTACGGGGGTGACGCTGCGCGCCTCAGTACGCGCAGCGTGCTGCCGAGGTTTCTTGATTACGAGCGGCGCTGCGGCAGTTTGATACGGGCGGTGCGACGGGAGCGCACCAGTTCGGCGAAGCAGGGAAGTCTGTTCCTGTCGTTTGCGGGCGGCATGCAGAGCATCGTTGATGCGTTGTCGACGGCGCTTGCACCGTCAGCCGATTTGATCACCGGAGAAGCTGTCGGAATCG
The DNA here is from genome assembly GCA_963842195.1 of uncultured Acidobacteriaceae bacterium. Taxonomy (GTDB): domain Bacteria; phylum Acidobacteriota; class Terriglobia; order Bryobacterales; family Bryobacteraceae; genus Bog-105. Next base: position 110,574 of record CAWJFN010000004.1, on the reverse strand, counting down.
AGCGCAGCGGCTCAGGATGGCGGGTGCACACCCATGGCCAGAGCATCGAGACGCGCCAACTTGTGCTAGCCTGCCCGGCTCACGTAGCTGCGGGCCTACTTCGGCAATCGGTGTCCGCGCTGGCTGAAGAGTTGGGAGCGATTCCGTTCTCTTCGGCGATCCTGGTGACCTTCGTGTATGACCGAACGAGGTTAGGTCATCCGTTGGACGGATTCGGGTTTCTGGTGCCACGCCGGGAACGCCAGACCTTGGCCGCTGCGACCTGGACCAGCACCAAGTTTCCTTTGCGCACGCCGCCTGGCCGCGCGGCGATTCGCGCGTTTATTGTAGGAACGGAAGCCGACTCTTTGATGCAAGATGCGGATTCTTCAGTGGTCTCCCTTGCTCGCGCCGACATCCACCATTTCATGGGAGTTACATCTCAGGCCCTGTCGACGCTAGTCGGCCGCTGGCCGGAGTCCATGCCGCAGTACGTGGTTGGCCACGAGAAGCGCGTGGGGACTATCCGCGAGCTCCTCGCAGAGTGTAAGGGATTGCATCTGTGCGGCAACGCATACGACGGAGTGGGCATTCCCGACTGCGTTCGCCTGGCCCGGCAAACCGCATTAAAAGTCGCGCAGAGTCAGTGTGAATGATTTAACACTAAATCCCCTTGTCTAATGTTTAGCCCTCAGGACGTCTTACTATTCGGGTAACCGAGCGGCTCCTGGCCCTGCCAAGCGGCTGCGGAGTGTGTTGCCCAAGGCCGAACAGGGAAGTGCGTGGGATTCGCACAAAAACAAAAACGAGATCGCAGGAGGAGTCACGATGAAGATTTTCACTGGAGTAGCGCTGGCTGCGCTGATTGCCGCCCCCGTATTTGCACAGAAAACGGTGGAAGGCAGATTGCAGGCTGCGACTGAAGACTTAAACGCATTACTAACGGCATCCGACAAAGGGGTGCCGCAGGATCTGCTGAATAAAGCTTCCTGCATCGTTGTCGTTCCCAATCTGAAAAAGGGCGGCTTCATTGTGGGCGGCGAGTATGGAAAGGGATTCTTCACCTGCCGTAAGGAAAGCGGTGTAGGCTGGAGCGCTCCCGGTGCGCTGAAAGTTACAGGCGGCAAATTCGGTCTTCTGATTGGGGGAGCGGAAACCGATCTGCTGATGCTGGTTATGAACAAGAGCGGCATGGATCATCTATTGAGCGACAAGTTCCAGATCGGCGGCGAAGCTTCGGCAGCGGCGGGTCCTGTCGGGCGAAATGCGTCGGCAATGACCGATGCCGAAATGCACGCCGAAATCCTTACATACTCGCGGCAGCGTGGAATTTTCGGCGGACTCGATCTTTCGGGCTCCGCAATAACCCAGGACGGTGAGTCCAATCGAGAGCTCTACGGACACGAAATCAGCAATAAGGAAATCGCGACGGGCGACGTCCGTACACCGGCCGAAGCACACGCGTTCGTACATACCCTGGATCGCCTCTCCTCCCGCAAGTAGCTGTATCGATACAAGCAGTTAACGTACGTCGAAAGCCACCTGAGGTTCACTGCCCCGGGTGGCTTTTGTATTTGGCCTGGAACAATTCAGCCCGCGAGCGTAACTTCTCCCTTCCAGGTACCGAATCAAGTATCGAAGCCCGGCTTACAGACATGCGGGCTTAGCGATTCCGTCAAGTAAAGGATTAGATTATGAATAAGAACGTGAAAATGTTGATGATTACTGCTGCTGTAAGCGGGCTGGTCGGTGGAACCGCAGCCAGGCTGCAGGCAGCGCCCGTGACGCACAATAGCGACACTGCCGTGAAGATTTCGACGGCGAAAAACGCTGCGGGAAAGATTGCTTACGCTAAGGTGTCGTCCGACGACGATAAGGACAAGCACTCGTGCAAGGGCAAGAACGACTGTAAGGGCCAGGGCGGCTGCAAGTCGAGCGACAACGGCTGTAAAGGCAAGAACTCCTGCAAAGGTAAGGGCGGTTGCGCGACGGATGGTTCGAAGCAGCACTTCGCGTAAGGAGCTTGGTGTGGATTGGCCGGCCTGAGGAATCGGGCCGGCAATTTGAAATGAAACTGGGGCGCTAACGCTTCGGGCTCAGTTTCAGCACTTGAATTTGTTTGAGAGTGGCTTACTAAAGAAGATTTGAATGCCTGCAAATCGCTTCAACGGTTTTACGGATTACGGAGTCGGCATCGGCTTGCGTATTCCGCATTACCGGCACATTCTGGAGAAGAAGCCTGTAGTCGACTGGTTTGAGATCATTTCCGAAAATTACATGATCGACGGCGGCCGTCCGCTAACCGTGCTGGATCAGATTCTGGAGCAGTATCGCGTGGTACAGCACGGCGTTTCGATGTACTTCGGTTCCGCCGAGCCACTGAATCACGAACACCTGAAGCGCCTGAAGACTCTGGTGAGACGCACCAGGACGCCGTGGTTATCGGATCACCTGTGCTGGGGCAGCGTCGATGGCCGATATACGCACGATCTTCTGCCGATGCCGTATACATTCGAAGCCGCCAGAATAACCGCGGATAAGATCCGGCAGGTGCAGGACTTTACCGAAGTACCGGTAGTGGTGGAAAACGTAAGCAGCTACGCCGAGTACCATGTCTCCGAGATGACGGAATGGGAATTCCTGAACGAGGTGGTGGAGAAGGCGGACTGTGGCGTTCTTCTGGATGTCAACAATATTTACGTCTCATCTCAGAACCACGAGTTTGATCCGTTTAGCTATGTGAATGCCGTGCCCGCCGAGCGGGTGGCACAGATCCATATTGCAGGCCACTCCAGATACGAAAAGTACATTCTGGATACGCACGATCACCCTGTGATCGATCCGGTGTGGGCCTTGTATGCGCGTGCGATCGAGCGCTGCGGGCCGACGGCGACACTGCTCGAATGGGATGACAAGATTCCGTCGTTTGATGAAGTGCATGCCGAGGCGCTGAAGGCGAACCGGTATCTGGAGCGTTGTGCACGGCTGCCAAAGCCTCCGGTTTCGGGCGGGAAGCATCGACAGTGGAAGCAATGGCATGAGCAGCCTGCTTGAAATCCAACGGCGAGTTGCGGCGGCCGTCATGCAGCCTCTCACGCGCGATGACGGCATGCGGCACAAGAATGCTGAAGGACGCTCGATGCAGATGGAAGCGGACGCATTGGTGAAGCCCAACAGCAGATTGAGCTCATTCGAGCGCCTGGAGATCTACAACCGGCAGTATTGGTTTCGTGTCTTGTCGTGTTTCGCGGACGATTTTCCGGGACTTCGCGCCATCATCGGAGGCGAAGCAATTCGAGCGACTTTCGCGCGCGTATCTGGCAGATTGTCCGTCCATTTCGTTCACCCTGCGGAACCTGGGTTCGCAGCTCGAGGCTTGGCTGCGGCTGAACCCGAGATGGATTTCGGGCAACGAGCGGCTCGCACTGGATATGGTGCGCCTGGAGTGGGCGCATATTGAGGCTTTCGACGGTGCTGCGAGACCCGTTTTGACACCCGCCGAGATCGAGTTGGCGGGCCTGAGTCTTCGAGTAGGATTGCAGCCCTATGTGCGATTGCTCGAGCTGGCCTATCCTGCGGATGATCTGCTGATTGAACTACGGCAGTATGAGGGCGACGTCGGAACGGCGACAAATGCGGCGCGGCTGGGCCAGTTGCGCCGTCGTGTGCGGCGCTATGCAATGCCGGAGCCCGAGCCCATCTATCTCGCCGCACATCGCTTCGAGGATTCTGTTTACTACAAACGGCTGCAACGAGAATCTTACCGGATGCTTTGGAGTTTGGGCGCGCATCGAACGCTTGAGCAGGCCATCGATGATGCTTTCGAGGGCAGCGATATGCCGGACGAGGAGCGCTTGACCTCGCTTCAGCAATGGTTCGCGAACTGGGCCGAACTGGGATGGTTCTGCGCCCCTGATGCGTAGCATCGCGATGACTACTGATATTCAAGAGGCCAGCACAGGACGCATCGTGCGTAGTTACGAACGCTTCGTTGACGCGTTCAGCTCGCTTGAGTCGATCTTCCTGCTTGCGATTCGTCTGTACTGGGGCTGGCAGATGGCCGAGACCGGTTGGGGTAAGCTGCATCACCTGGGAAGAGTGACGGATTTTTTTGGGAGTCTCGGGATTCCGTTTCCCGCTGTTTCGGCGGCCGGCATAGCGTGTTTGGAATTTGTTGGCGGCATTCTGCTGGCTGTGGGGCTCGGCTCAAGACTGATTGCATTTCTCCTCGCATCCGACATGTTCGTGGCGTATCTGACCGCCGGGCGAGAACACTTGCTCGCCATCTTTTCCGACCCGGGTAAGTTCTACGGCGACGATGCGTTCACGTTCTTATTCGCGTCACTGATTGTGCTGATCTTTGGTCCTGGCAAGCTGGCCTTGGACGAACTGGTCAGGCGAAGGATTGGACAGCGCGCGAGCACTTAGTGCCGGCCAAGAAAGTGTACCTGTCGCTCGGTTCCAATCTGGGCGATCGCAAACAGAATCTGGCGAACGCCATAGCGCGGCTGGAAGCTGAGGGCGTGCGGCTTACGGCGAAATCATCGCTGTATGAAACCGAACCGCAGGACGTCCGCGAGCAGCCCTGGTTTCTGAATATGGTAGTTGCATGCGAGACGAACTATTTTCCGCTTCAGCTGCTGGCCGCCACACAGCGGATCGAAGGCGAGCTTGGGCGGAGGCGTGCCGGAGTGGTGCGAAGAGGTCCGCGGAGCATTGACATCGACATATTGCTCTTCGGAGACAGCGCAATCAACACTCCACGGCTGGTGGTGCCACATCCGCGAATGCTGGAGAGAAGGTTCGTGCTTGAGCCATTGCTTGAAATCGCGCCGGATCTGCGGCATCCGATTACAAAAGAGTTGATCAGCAAACATGTGCCCGGAGTGTCGATGCAAAAGCTGCGCAGACTCGCGGAGGTTTGAGAATCGCAGGGCGGTTGGAGAAGGAAATGGGCGACACTGCTACATTCCGGACGCCGCGGCGATTTGCACGCTCGCCCGCAATGTCCCCCATTTCCCAGGGTTGGAAGAGGAAATGGGCGACACTGCTACATTCCGGACACCGCGGCGATTTGCACGCTCGCCCGCAATGTCCCCCATTTCCCAGGGTTGGAAGAGGAAATGGGCGACACTGCTACATTCCGGATGCCGCGGCGATTTCGACGCTCGCCCGCAATGTCCCCCATTTCCTTTTAATCGAACATGCCTTCGAAAAGCGCGGAACTGAGATAGCGTTCGCCTGCATCGGGGAGCACGACCACAATCGTTTTGCCCTGCATCGCGGGCTCATTAGCGACGCGGGCAGCCGCAACCACCGCCGCGCCACAGGAGATACCGCACAAGAGTCCCTCTTCGCGGGCAAGGCGTCGCGCCATTTCTATCGATTCCTCATTCGAGGCAAGCTCGACGCGATCGACGACAGACAGGTCCAGATTCTCCGGGATAAAGCCCGCGCCTAATCCTTGTATTTTGTGAGGTCCCGGCTTAATCTCCTGTTTATTGAGCGTCTGCAGGATTACGGGGCTATGGGATGGCTCGACGGCGATCGAGATGAGCGGCCGTTTCTTTTCGTTTTTGATGTAGCGTGAAACTCCGGTTATGGTTCCCCCGGTGCCTACGCCCGAGACTAGAACGTCGATACCGCCGTCTGTGTCTTCCCAAATTTCCGGTCCGGTGGTTTGGTAGTGGATGCGCGGGTTAGCAGGATTCGTAAACTGCTGGGGCATGAAATAGCGTTCGGGATCGGAGTTGAGCAGCTCCTCGGCCTTTCCGAGGGCTCCAGCCATGCCCTTTGCGCCTTCAGTCAAAACGAGAGTGGCGCCGAGCGCCTTCAAAACCTTCCGCCTCTCCAGCGACATGGTGTCGGGCATCATCAAGGTGACCGGGTAACCGCGTGCCGCCCCTACGAATGCGAGAGCGATACCGGTGTTGCCACTGGTTGCCTCGACGATTTCCTTGCCGGGCTTTAGCAGTCCACGCTCCTCGGCGTCCCACACCATGGACGCGCCGATGCGGCACTTGACGGAGAAGGCCGGGTTACGTCCCTCGATTTTAGCCAGCACGGTCGCCTTCGCGCCGTTAACGACCCGATTCAGCTTTACCAGGGGGGTGCGGCCGATACTAAATGAATTGTCTTGAAAGACCAAAGCGCTTCCTTTCAGATATCCCAGTTGGGAACGTATTTGGCGCCGCGCTCTTGCCACGACCGCGCTAGATCGCCGAATGTTGTCTGGTCAAGAACGTTTGACACTGCCGAATCGACCCGATTCCAAATGTCGCTAAACGGGTCATCGCCGTGAGGACGCGATCCGCCCTTCACATTTTCCACGGTTTTCAAAACCTCGCCTATGGTGATTGCCTCGGGCGATCGGGCCAGCAGATATCCGCCTTCAGCGCCGCGCCGGGAATCGACAAAGCCGCTCTGCTTGAGTCCGGCGAGGATCAGCTCCAAGAATTTCTGTGGAATCTTTTGCCGCCTCGCAATATCCGCAATTTTAACCGGTGGCATCGGTCCGGCTGATTTGCGGTGTTCCAGGTACTGCGAAGCTAAGTCAAAGACAGCCTTGAGCGCATACTCGCTCTTGACCGAAATGTTCATCCGTTATCCAATCTTAGATTCTAATCCCTTGATTTCTATCTGGATTGCAGTTTTGGGTAAAGGGCCTCCGGACGGGCGAACTTTCTTTGAGCCGTAAAATGGAAAATCGACACCCTATAACAGGAGCACTTTTGTCCAGACAACTGTTCGGAACTGATGGTATTCGCGGCATCGCGGGCGAACCGCCGCTGGACGCCCGAACGGCTCATGCCCTGGGCTTTGCACTAGGTAGCTGGGCCTGCCGCACTGGGGCACAAGAGGGAACGCGAACGCCGGAAGTTCTAATAGGGATGGATACCCGCGAGAGCGGACTCTGGTTGGCTGAGCAGGTTGCGGGAGGACTGGCGGGCGCAGGGGTCAAGGCCCGCTTTGCCGGCGTTATTACGACGCCTGGAGTCGCATACCTCACGCGCACCGGAACTTTTGTTGCCGGGGTGATGATTTCGGCATCCCACAATCCTTTTGACGACAACGGTCTGAAGGTAATTAGCCACTCCGGCTACAAACTGCCGGACGAGGTGGAGCTCGAGTTGGAGGCACTGATTGGCGAATGGCTTGCGCGGGGCGATGAACCGGCTCCGAAACAGCTCAAGCCGGAAGTGGCGCTAGAGCATGTTTATGCCGATTATCTGGCGGCCACGGTGACAGGTAAATTTCCGCTGCATGTCGTCGTCGATTGCGCGAATGGGTCTGCGGCTGCGGTTGCGCCTCACTTGTTCGAGCAACTCGGATGCCGAGTGGAATGGCTTGCCTGCAAACCGAATGGGCGTAATATCAACCTCGATTGTGGGTCGCTGCATCTGGAATCGCTGCGGGAACGCGTGCTCGCAACACGCGCCGATCTCGGGATTGCGTTTGACGGCGATGCCGATCGTGCACTCTTCGTTTCGGGGTCCGGGCGCATTATCGACGGCGATGCCGTGCTGTTTCTGGCGGGTGCGGCCTTGAAACGCGCGGGAAAACTGAGCGGTGACGTCGTGGTGGCGACAGTGATGTCGAATCTCGGTTTGGAAAAAGCGCTGGAATCGAAGGGCATCGCGATGCTGCGCACGCCGGTGGGGGATAAATATGTTCTGGAAGAGATGTTACGGCGCGGCGCCGTTCTCGGCGGTGAGCAGTCGGGTCACGTCATCTTCACTGAATACGCCACGACGGGCGACGGCCTGCTCACTGCGCTTCGAGTGCTGGAGATCGTTCGCGATTCTGGACGATCGCTCGACGATTTAGCCGACGAAGTCCGCACGTTCCCGCAGAAACTCGTCAATGTGCGTGTGAAGAATAAGCGGCCTTTGTCCGAACTGGAATCCGTTCAGGCCGAGATCTCGGCGGCTGAACGAGAATTCAACGGAACCGGCCGGGTGGTAGTACGCTTTTCCGGAACAGAGCCGCTAGCGCGCGTGATGATTGAAGCCAGCTCGAAGGAGCAGGTGGATAAATGGACCGGACGCATTGCGGACGCGATTCGGGCGGAACTCGGCGCGGGTAACTAGCAGCCGCGCAGCCGGTAACTGCCCCAGGCGAATAGTGTACAAATCTTGATATACTTCGATAGTCGAACTCTTTATGAGCGAACAACGTTTAGGCGACGTGATAGACGATTTTTGCGTTAAATGTCGCCGCCTTACGAATCACTCAATCGTTTCCCTTGTCGAAGCTCAAGCCGCCAAGGTCCGCTGCCGTACCTGCTACCACGATCACGATTACCGGCACGAACAGGCACCTCCTTCCAAGAAGGAACTTAAAAAAATGGAGGCCGAAGCTGCAGCTCTTGCGGCCGCAGCAAGTGGCGGCGGCGATGGTCAGCAGCCCGAAAAAGAGTTGAACGCGAGCGGCAAAGGCGCGTAGTCAGTTCCTCATTCGTGAAGTGCGGCTGAATCCGGCCGCGAAGCATGCAAGTAACAGCATCTAAGGAGCGCGAGGCGCATGCGGTCAACATTGTGCGCAGGTTGCGCGATTATGGCCACAAGGCGTATCTGGTCGGCGGCTGTGTTCGCGATCGCCTGTTAGGACGCGCTCCAAAGGACTTCGATATCAGCACCGATGCGACGCCGGATCGGGTGCTGGCTTACTTCCCCGAGTCGCAAGGCGTGGGCGCACACTTCGGAGTCATACTCGTACATGACGGTCCCGGCGTCGATGTTGAAGTCGCCACGTTCCGCAGCGAGCGCGCTTACCTGGATGGACGCAGACCGGACGAAGTCCAGTTTGAAACCGATCCCGCCCGGGACGCGCAACGCCGCGATTTCACCATCAATGGGCTGATGCAGGACCCGATTTCGGGTGAGGTGCTCGATTTTGTCGGCGGACGCGCGGATCTCCGCGCGAAGATCATTCGCGCGATCGGCGATTCGGGAACGCGGTTTCGCGAGGACCATCTACGCATGCTGCGCGCGGTGCGTTTTGCGGCGCGCCTGGGGTTCGATATCGAGCCCAAGACCCTGGCGGCAATTCGTGAACTCGCGGCATCGATTCTGAAAATTTCGGCTGAGCGGGTTCGAGACGAGCTTGTCCGCATTCTCACAGAAGGCGGGGCACGGCGCGGATTTGAGCTTCTTGACGAATGCGGTCTGCTCGCCTACATTCTGCCTGAAGTGAAGGCGTTCCAAGGAGTGCAGCAGCCGCCGGAGTTTCATCCCGAGGGCGACGTTTGGACGCACGTGCTGATGATGCTCGAAAAACTTCAGCATCCCACGCCATCGCTGGCTGCCGGTGTTCTGCTGCACGACGTGGGTAAGCCGCCCACGTTTCGAATTGCCGACCGTATTCGGTTCGATGGACATGCGGAGGTGGGTGCGGAGATAACGGAAGGCATCCTGTCGCGCCTTCGCTTCTCAAACGACGATGTGGCGCATATAAAATCACTTGTCGCAAATCACATGAAATTCAAGGACGTGCAGAATATGCGGCTTAGCACGCTGAAGCGTTTTCTCTGCATGGCCGGGTTTGACGAACATTTGGAATTGCACCGGCTGGACTGTCTCGCAAGCAACGGCTATACCGAATCGTACGAATTCGTTAAACGGAAGCTCGCCGAGTTTGCCGGAGAAGAGCTGCGTCCCGAGCGTCTTCTGAGCGGGCGCGATCTCATCCAGGCGGGGTTCAAGCCAGGTCCAACTTTCGGGCGCGCTCTCGAAGCCGTGGAAACGGCTCAACTGGAGGGCGAGATTCACAGCCGGGATCAGGCGTTAGCGCTCGCTCGCAGGATATTAGAAACGACGGTATCGTAAGCGCGAAGGGGGTCACTGCAAGGAAGGTGGGCCGATGCCGTCCTGGATCAGCTTTGTCCCACAGGCCTTCTTTACCTGGCCGAGATCGATGCCGGCAAGTGCGAATTCGTCCACAAACTCCTGCTCAAGATAGGCATGGAAAAGGACGCGCAGGCGGGGTGATGAGAACAGGTGCTTGGAGGTCTTGCGGTCCAGAAACGCGGATGTGGAATCGCGCTGAAGATCCCAGGTGGCACGAAAAATCTTTTCGCCCTCGACCTTTACTTTCGCGTAAATCGCCGGGGCGTAGAAGTTGAGGGGATCGTGAAATTCGCCGACCAGCTTGCTGTCGGGATTATATACAGCAGAAAGCGCCTTGCCGGATCCGGTGCAGGCTACGGTAATAAAAGGATGGCGGCCGCTATCGGCCTGGTCCGCGGGAACTGAAAACAAAACTGATTCGTCGCCATTTTTGTTGATTCGCTGAGAGCGCACCCAATTGCCACCGACCGGCGTGCCTTCCTGTGCGGAACAGAGAAATGTGCACGCAAGCAGCGTTCCGGCGATTTTGAAAGGACGATTCTCCCGAAGTACCGCGATCAAGCAAGCTTCTCAGCGATGGACTTACCCTGCACGAACTGAAGCAGGTAGTCTGGGCCGCCGGCCTTTGAATCGGTGCCGGACATATTGAAGCCGCCGAACGGGTGAGCGCCCACCATGGCGCCCGTACACTTGCGATTGATGTACAAATTGCCTACAAAGAATTCCCGGCGTGCGCGATCCTTCTTCTCGGGATTGTTAGTGAAGACTGCGCCGGTTAATCCGTATTGGGAATCATTCGCAAGCTGCAGCGCGTGATCGAAATCGCGCGCCTTAGTAACGGCGAGGACGGGACCAAAGATTTCTTCCTGAAAAATTCGCGCTTGCGAGTCAATATCGGCGATGACGGTCGGCTTGATAAAGTAGCCCTCGCCGGCAGCTGATTCGCCACCTGCGATCAGACGTCCTTCATTCTTGCCGACTTCGATGTATTTGAGGATGGAATCGCGCGCACGGGCGTTGATGACGGGGCCCATGTAGTTGTTGATGTCATCGGAGGGGCCAATACTGAGGGCGGCGACTTTCGTTTGCAGCTTGGATAAGAACTCGTCGTAAACGGCTTGGTCGACAATGGCGCGAGAGCAGGCCGAGCACTTCTGTCCCTGATATCCGAACGCGGAATAGAGCACGCCGAGAACGGCCTGATCCAGATCCGACTCGCGATCGACAATGATGGCGTCCTTGCCTCCCATCTCGGCGATGACACGCTTGATCCAGAGCTGGCCTTTGGGCGTTTTCGCCGCTAGCTCGTTGATGTGCAGCCCGACATCGCGCGATCCGGTGAAGGAAATGAAGCGCGTCTTTGGATGTGTGACGAGGATGTCGCCGATCGCGCCCCCGCTGCCGGTTAACAGCGAAAAGCTTTCCGCAGGGAATCCGGCTTCGAGCAAAACTTCGGCGAACTTGGCTGCAATTGTGGGTGTATCGCTCGAAGGCTTGATTACGACCGTGTTGCCGGTAACCAATGCGGCGGTGGTCATGCCGACCATAATCGCCAGCGGAAAGTTCCAAGGCGGAATAATGATGCCGACGCCGAGCGGGACATAGACCATGGTGTCGCGCTCGCCGGAGAGTTGCACGATGGGCTGCGGCTCGCCTAAACGGATTGCTTGACGCGCATAGTAGTCGCAGAAGTCAATAGCTTCCGAGACATCGGCCTCGGCTTCGGCCCAGGTCTTGCCGGATTCGTAAACGAGCCAAGCATCGAATTCGTATTTGCGCTCGCGGAAGATGGAAGCAACCCGGAACAGAAGCTGGGCGCGGTCTTCCATGGACCGCTCACTCCAGATTGGGAAGTAGGCATGAGCCGCTTCGACCGCGTCCCGGGCATCGGTTTCTGACCCCTTCTGGTGGACGCCCACAACTTCCGACGGCTTCGAAGGATTTAGCGATTCCAGCTTCTCCGGGCGCCTCCTTCGATCGCCGGCGATGAGCAGATCGTATTCCTTGCCAAATTGCGAGCGCACGCGCTCGAGTGCCAATCGCATCTTTGCGGCATTTTCCGGGGTAGAGAAATCCGTGTACGACTCGTTTTTGAAAGAATCGAGCCGCCGTTCGCTTTGCTCGAGTACAGGCATTGCTGTGCAGTGCTGCGGCTAAACTACTTCGTCGAATTTACGTTCGGCGATGCGCCGTCCTTTTTCGAAAAGTTCGGCGGCTTCTTCGGCCAAACCGCGGCCACGCTCATAAAGATCGCGACCGCGATCGATAATCTCCTGGCTGGATTCGCCGATGACCTTGCGCCCCTGTTTGGCTTGCTTCTTAAGTTTGCGTCTGGTTTCTTCACCCGAGTCGGGCGCCAACAGAAGTGCGACTACGGCTCCTAATGCTGCTCCGCCGACGAACCAAAGAACGACACTGCCGGTGTTGTCTCGTGCCAAATCTGTCTCCTCCGCTCTTATTCTAGTCTGATGACAGACTTTGATGCGGGTTTAGCCGATGTGCCAACCCTTGCGTACGGTCGGCTTTAGAAGTTCGTTCGCGTCGGAGTTATTGGTGATTTTCATCTTTTCGGGATCCCATTCCAATTTGCAATTCAGCTTGGTGGCGATCGCCCCGAGTGCAATCCACTCCGTGAACGGCGCCGAAACACTGAAGTTGGAACAAGCGGGCTCGCCTCCTTTGCAGGCGCGGATCCAATCGCGGTAGTGGCCCGGCGAGCGAGAGAGAACTTCGGGAGGAAATTCGTAATCGCGCATTTTTTCGACCGGCAACAAGCGGGTGCACTCGCCATAGGTGCCGGTCGTGATCATGCCCTTGTCACCGACGAACAAACTGCCGTTGGTGCCTTCATCGATCATGCTCATCCACTTGGCAAGCTTCCGCTCCTTGGGAGTCATGGATGCTTCGCGGGCGGGATCGATCTTCCGCGGTTCTTTCGGCGGCTCGGGTTTCGGCGTGAAGAACTGATCTGTGAAGACATCGCCGATGATCTGCTTTTCCTTAGGCTGGAGGTTGGTATCAGGATTGGCAATACGATTGTCAGGCAAGTCGCCCAAAATCTGTCCGCTGGGCACGTTCGGGAACGTCGGCTGATCTTCCCGCATAGCGTCGTACCAGAAGATCTTGACGGGAGGCATGGAGCCGCGAGCGGGAAAATCGAAGCGAATGACCGACTTCGCCGGGAAGTAGATATCGCTTGTCCCTTCCTGGTGAACGCATTCAACCGAAACCGGAGATCCCAAACGCAGTGCCATGTTGGGAGCGCCCAAAATGTGGCACGCCATGTCGCCCAACGCGCCTGATCCGAAGTCGTAGAAGCCGCGCCAGGTAAAGGGCAGATAATCGTCGCTGTACGGCCGTTCTTTTGCTATCCCGAGCCATAGATTCCAATCGACCGTGGAAGGAGGGTCAGATGTTTCCGGCGCGGCAATGGCCCCTTGCGGCCAAACAGGGCGATTCGTCCAGGCGTGGACTTCCGTCACGTTGCCGATTTCACCGGCCCAGATCATCTCCGCACATTGACGTGTGCCCTCATTCGAGTAACCCTGGTTCCCCATCTGAGTGGCGACTTTGTTTTTCTCAGCAGTTTTCAGGAGTTCGCGACACTCCCACACGGTGTGCGCCAAAGGCTTCTGCACGTACACGTGTTTTCCGAGTTCCATGGCGGCGATTGCGGCGGTGGCATGCATATGGTCGGGTATCGTGACAATCACGGCATCGATGTTGTTGCCTTCTTTGTCCAACATCGCCCGGAAGTCGCGAAACTTTGGAACATTTGGGAATCTCTGATAAATCCGAGCCGCGTTCTGTTCGTCTACGTCGCACAGCGCGACGATGTTTTCAGTCTGTGCACAGGCTGTTATGTCGCTTCTCGCTTTGCCGCCTGCCCCAATCGAGGCAATGTTGAGCTTTTCGTTCGGCGATTTGTAACCAAGCGTCCGCAAGGAGGCCTGGCTGCCGAAACCTCCGACGGGTACAGCGCCTGCCAGAAGAGTGCCATAGAAAAAATACCGGCGAGTGACTTGAGGGGATTTCATAACTCGTTCCATAGAAATCATATCTTTCTCAATCCGGTGCGCCAGCCCGGCGCGCTTCATTCATGTGCGGTTTTTTTGCCGCTCATGAAATTTCCGCGCTTTACTGCGATTGCCACAGATCTTCATGTCACACCAGCGGCGAGAGTGGTTCTTGCTTTGATCGAGAAACAGCCACCGGCACGTCTCGTCGCCACATTCGCGGATTTTGCGCCGTTCCTCCGATAGCAACAGGGCGGCGGCCTCTTCACCGATTCGCCACAGGAGCGCACGGGGCTTTTCTGCGGTGTCAGCCGGTTCCCAGAAGTAAGAACCGTTCTTCAGGGCGATTGTTCGCGACGCCGCAGCTTCGGCAAGAAAACGGTTCAGTACCTTCAATGTCACTGCGGGCGGGGTCTCGTTCGCGGCGATGCTCCGGAACAAGCAATAGAGAGCCTCTCGGAGCTCGATTGCCGCCTGCAGCACCTTATCCGCCTCGCGTTTACTCGTGTGCTGCACCAGACGCTTGGACTCGGCCGGCGCGATTAGTTTCGATTCCCGGCAAAACGCGACAAGGCGATCGAAGGACGTCAGTCGCTCGACCGCGCCGTTTTCGTAATAGCGGTCGTCGAGCGTGTTAGCGAAATCCAAGGCCGAGTGTCCGGCAAGGAGCTTAAATTCCTCTGGAGCAGCCATCCTGTTATCTATCGTACGCGCAGCTTAACTGACAAAAATCATTTCAGCGGTTAGATGAGTGAAGTTCTTTAGCATAACCGTCTATAATAGAAACGGCGGTTACATGATTCAAGCGCACAGATCAAAGCCGAACAAGAAAATCTTCCAATACGTGGCCGCGTTCGCCGCCGTGTATTTGGTATGGGGTTCCACTTATCTTGCCATCAAAGTAGTCGTCGCTAGCATTCCCCCGTTGCTTGCCGCCGGCGTTCGCTTCGCGATCGCGGGATTGCTGCTTTACGGGTGGGCGCTTTTCAGAGGTTCGGCAACTCCGAGTAGACGCGAGTGGAGAAACGTGATCATCGTCAGTGCTCTGATGTTTTTCACCTGCTACGCATGTCTCTTCTGGGCGGAGAAAACGATGCCCTCAGGGCTGGCATCGGTCTTAGTGGCGACGCTACCGCTGTGGACCTTAATACTCGAGGCGGCCGTGCTCCGGACGCAGCGATTGACGGGGCTGTTATGGCTTGGGTTGGTCTTAGGATTTGTGGCCGTATTAATAATCAGCCGCGGAACCGGCGGCACCAGAAGCGTTCAGCTTTGGCCGACAGTTGCTGTCATTGGCAGCGAAGTCTCCTGGGCGGTGGGATCTATTCTCTCGAAACGACTGAGTCTGCCAGAGGTGCAATCGGTAAGCGCCGGAGCACAGATGCTGTGCGGCGGCGTGATGCTGTTGATTGCTTCACTGGCATTTCAGGAATGGCACGCGGTTGTCATGCCATCGCCAGCCGCACTGTTCGGGCTCGTGTACTTGATCGTTGCCGGGTCACTTGCGGCGTTCAGTGCCTACGTGTGGCTGCTGAAGCGTATGGGTCCGACACGGGTCTCAAGTTATGCGTACGTAAATCCGGTTGTGGCGCTCACGCTCGGTTACTTCTTCGGCGGTGAGCGTTTTGGAGCGTCGGCCATGGCCGGTTCTGCGCTCGTCCTCGGGAGCGTGTTTCTGATTCTGCGTAAGGCGGAGCGCTCGCCATCTAAGCACGGCACGAGCGGGTTCGCATCGGAGCGGCGTGCTGCTCCTGAATCAGTAACTTACTGATCTTGTCTTCCTGAGAAAGTTCGGTTCTGCGTAAAGTGGTTTGTTTTTTCGCGCCGCTATTCTGTTCGTAGTGCTTCTATCGGATTGACCGATGCAGCGCGGCGCGCGGGAGTATAGCTGGCCAGCAGAGCCGAAAGGCCGAGCAGCGTGGCGACTCCGACCCATGTGGGCACATCCCAGAAATGCACGCCGAACAACATGGTGCGAAGCAGTACCGCCGCCGTTAGCGAGCCGGCAGTACCGAGGACAATGCCGATGCCAGTCAACCATCCCGATTCGCCCAGAACCAGTCGATATACAACACCGCGTTCGGCGCCGAGTGCCATGCGAACTCCGATTTCACGAGTTCTCTGGCTAACCGAATACGCAACGACACCGTAAAAACCGACTATGCCGAGCAACAGTGCCGCGCCCGCGAAAAGCCCGACCAACCATGCGGCAGATCGGTGCAGGTATGCGGATGGGGATTGATTGATTCTGTCGGCCATGCTCATGCCTGCCGAAACCGTGATGAATGGGTCAATGCCGTGAATCGCTGAGATTAATTTTGGGGACAGCAACGCTTCGGGCTGCGATGTCCGAACCAGGATCGCCGGCCAGCCAACTGGATTCTGATCAGAAGGAACGTATAATGCGGGCCAGTTTGGGTCTTCAAGTGGTCCCTCTTTGATGTCGTTGACTACGCCCACGACTTGCATCGGCGAACCGGGGGCCCAGTCGTAATAAATCTGCTTTCCGACTGGGTCTTCGCCGGGGAAGTACTTGTTTGCGAGCGTTCGATTGACGACCGCCACCCGCGGCTTCGAGGCGCTCTCGCTATCCGGGAAATAGCGGCCCTTCCAGAGTTGTGCCTGCAACGCTCTGAAATACCCGGCACTCACTTGCCGATTGATGACTTCATTGTTCTCTCCGCGGTTGGGCAGGCCTTCAATATGGAAAGACGCGGTTCCCCAGGCGGAATCGATCGGCGGGGCGGTTGAGAGGCCAACTGCTGTAACGCCCGGCAGCGTCGAGATACGGTCGACGATCTGCCGCTCCAGCAGTATCGTTTGTTCGTCCGTCTGGTATTTGCGAGGTGCCCATGAGGTTTGGAAGTACACAAGATGATCCGGTTTGAAGCCAAGCTCAAGATGCAGGAGTTGATAAAGACTCTTCCCGAGCAGTCCGGCACTCACCATCAGCACCATTGCTAAGGCGACTTCGATTACCACCAGACTGGAGCCGAATCTCCGCCAGGTAGTTCCTGCCGAGCCGCGAGCGCCTTCCTTCAGGCCATCCAGGATATCGGCGAGTGATGTGCGCGCAATCGGAATGAAGGAAAACACAGTTCCTGCCAGGAGCGAAATGCCGCAGGCAAAAGCGACGGTCCAGGAATTTAGTCCGATACCGCGCAAATACGGCATGCTTTGCATCTTGTCGGCCGGAACAAGACTGGTCAGCAAACGAATGCTCCGTTCGGCGAAAGCCACTCCCAAGACGCACCCCGCCGCCGCCAACACGAATCCTTCGATGGCGAATTGATGAAAGAGCCGCGAGGACGAAGCGCCGATTGCGCCACGCACTGCAATTTCCCGTCGGCGTTTGTCGGATCGCGCCAGTAGCAACGTGGTAACGTTCACGCAGGCCATTAACAGCAGCAGACCGGCGCCACTCAACAGAATCAGCAGTACCGGACGCACGTCTCCGACGATGAACTCGCGCAACGGAACCAGATTTGCGCTTCCAAAAATCCGGTTGCTGGGGTATTGCCTTTGAAGTTGCTGCGCAATCGCGCGCATATTGGCTGAGGCAGTCTCGATGGAGATGCCATCTTTAAGCCGCGCGATGGTGACAAGATTGTGGCAGTCGCGGTGCTGCTCACATGCGTCTGTGCGTCGAAGAGTAGCCCAGAATTCAGCGCCCCCGTAAGGGGCGAATTGAAAGTGAGGCGGAAGCACGCCGATGACAGTCGCCGGATTACCGTTCAGTGTGAGTGCCCGCCCTAAGACGTCTGGCCTGCCGCCGAATCGTTTTTGCCAGGCTGTGTAGCTGAGTATGAGCGTTCGCGGAGCATCGGCCGCATCTTCACCGACTCTGAAATCGCGGCCCAGTGCCGGCTGGATCCCGAGAGTACGGAAGAAACCGGCGCTGACGCGCGTTCCCGGAACCTGTTCCGCACCGGTTCTGGTGTTCAGCGTAAAGCTGCCGTTGAGAGCGTAGGCATCGATGGACGTGAATACTTTGTTGAGCTTTTTCCAATCCGCGAAGTCAGGGTACGAGAGCCAGCTCCGTGGTGCACCCGGTGAGGATTCAAACGCTGCCACCAATCGCGACTGGTCCCGATAGGGCAGAGGCTTGATGAGCGCCGCTTGCACAAAGCTAAAAATAGCGACGGTCGCCGCGATGCCCAAAGCCAAAACTGATATGGCAGTACAAGCAAATCCTGGATTTTTTCGAAGCTGGCGGACAGCGTATCGAAAATCCTGTACGCGTGTTGTCGATCGAGTTCCAACCACGCATGTCGCGGCACTCCTCTTTTCGCTGCTCGATATCTTTTATGGACTGAAGAGCGGCGTAACGCGCATCTTGGGGTGTCATTCCGGCGGCGATCCCTTCGTCGATCTCGCGCTCGAAGTGGTAACGCAACTCTTCGTCAAGCTCCTGTTCGACCGTTTTACGCGAAAATAGCGACCGCAGTCTCAGGCGAATCACACTTGTCCACCGCATCCGGATTACTCTCCTTCAAACCGTCCGGACAATCAGAGAAATCGCCGCGGACAAGCGTTCCCATTGAGCGGCCTCAGATTGCATCGCCTTGCGTCCGGCTCTAGTCAGCGTGTAGTATTTGGCGCGCCGATTATTCTCGCTGATAGCCCACTCCGATCGAATCCACCCGTTCTGTTCCAGCTTGTGAAGCGACGGATACAGCGCTCCTTGCCCCACCTGGAGCACGTCGCCGGACATTTGGCGAATGCGCTGTGCAATCGCCCACCCGTGCATCGGTTCCAGGGCAATCGTTTTCAGAATCAGCAGGTCCAGCGTGCCTTGCACAAGATCAGTCGGTTTGCTCAGGTTCACCTCAGTTACTGACAGCAGTGTACGACGTTCTTCGTGTCCGCGCAAGCGGATTCCCCGGCAGTTCGAGATTCGAGGTTGTAGAATGCGGATCGGATCCGATAGGAGGGCCAATGCCTAAGTACTTGATTGAAGCTACTTATACATCTGAAGGCCTGCGCGGCGTCATGAAAGACAAAGCGTCAGGACGGAAGACTGCTGTTGAGAAACTGGTTGCCAATGTTGGCGGCAAGCTAGAAGCCGTGTACTACGCGTTCGGGGAGCACGATGTCTTCGTCTTGTTCGATTGTCCCGATGCACTGAGCGCCGCTGCCTTAAGTATGGCCGTATCGGCTAGCGGCCTTGTTAGAACAAAGACAATTCCTCTGCTTACGGTGGAAGAGGTGGATCAGGCGCTACAGAAGACGGTTACTTACCGGGCGCCGGGGGCGTGATAGCGTTTGGCGCCGTTACCCGGGTAAAGCCGAAGCTTGCACACCCGCTCCGGCTATATAATGCCTCCTTTGGATAGCGGAGGCGCATTTTTGTGGTGGGACAAACATTTCAATTTGTCTGAGCACGGCGATCCGTATGAGAAACTCTGGTGGCCGCGACTTCTGGAGCATGAATTTCCAGAGTACGAGCAATTCTGGATCTCTCACGTCGTGCCGCTAACGAATCGGATTGATCCCACCATTTCGCCCGCGGATCGGCAATGGATCGCGATCCGAAATGATTCGAAGTTGGATGAATATCTCGAGCAGATGGCGATGGCTCAATACTCAACCTTCTACTACTTCTCGAGAGCCAGCTTGATTATTCTATTTGAGCCGCACGTGTATATAGAAGACACTGTGCTGTTTCTAGACCTTTCAAGAGACAATCTGAAAACGTTTGTGAGTGCTTCCAAACAAGTCTGTCAGCAGCTCCGGGTGGAGTGTAAGAATTTGAGGGCTGAGGATGTGGACGATGATAACTCGATGAAAGCGCTCCGGCTTTACCGAAATGCATTCGCTCATACTCCGCGCCTTGCCCGCGCTCATCACGTGCCGGAAGGCTATATACCGAAATGGCAGAACATACCTGTAAACGCCAAAAACAGGGTAGCGCGTCATTCTTGGCGCTCTATGCAGAGCCTCTCAGAAGAAAACTTCGTGGAACCGAGAGCAACATTTCGCGATTTGAGGCAGGCGTTGCTGCAGCATATGAAAAGAATCTGGCGTACCGTTGATGAAGGGCTGAACACAAACAGGAATAGCAAGTTTTACAGACGACTCTATAACCTGGACGAAAATTGGTGCATTCCCGGCAAGCGGCATGAGCTTTCGGCATCTTCATGAATTATGTGTGTGTGACGGTGGAGCGCGGAGCGGAATGGAACATCAACTAAGAAATACAATCGCGCTCCTTACTTGTTTTCCCCTCAGTCTCGATGCACTTTTGCGCGGCTTGCCGGACATTTGGACGTTCCAAAACGAAGGTGAAGACACCTGGAACGCCTTTGACGTGGTCGGCCATCTGATCCATGCGGAACGCACCGATTGGATGCCGCGCCTGCGGACCATTCTGCAATTTGGCGACACCCGAACGTTTGCGGCGTTTGATCGGCAGGCGCACTTAGAAGAGGGTCGAGGTAAGTCGCTCGAGCAGTTGTTAGACGAATTCGCTCGTGTTCGCGCAGAAAACGTAACCGAACTGCGTTCCATGAATTTGCAAAAAGAGGACCTTGCGCGGCGTGGACGACACCCGGCATTAGGAATAGTTACGGCTTCGCAGCTGCTGGCGACCTGGGCAGCTCATGATCTGACGCACCTACACCAAATCTCTCGAGTCATGGCCTACCAGTATCGGGATGCCGTAGGGCCGTGGAGTGCCTACCTGGGCGTACTTCAGTGCACGGGCCACAGCGCGCCTTGAGAGAGCTTTCAGCTTTGGGGAGGGTGGAAACGGCGACACTGCTACGGAGCGGACGCCGGAGCTGATTGCGTTTTCGCCCGCAATGTCCCCGTTTCCTACTGGGTCGGGAGGTGGAAACGGCGACACTGCTACTGAGCGGACACCGGAGCTGCTTGCGTTCTCGCCCGCAATGTCCCCGTTCCTACTTTTGGGTTGGGAGGTGAAACGGCGACACTGCTACTGAACGGACACCGGAGCTGATTGCGTTCTCGCCCGCAATGTCCCCGTTTCCTACTTGGGTCGGGAGGTGGAAACGGCGACACTGCTACTGAGCGGACACCGGAGCTGCTTGCGTTCTCGCCCGCAATGTCCCCGTTTCCTACTTTCCTTCGCGAAGTTTTCGAAACTTCCTAGTCTCGTAAATTATCTGTTTAGGTACCGGTATGTGGATTGTCAGAACTGCTCTAAACCGGCCTTACACCTTCGTCGTCCTAGCCCTTTTGATCCTGCTGGTCAGTCCTATCGTAATCTTACGTACGCCGACCGACATCTTTCCGAACATCAATATCCCGGTCATCGCCGCCATCTGGAACTATAACGGCCTGAATCCAACCGAGATGGAAGGACGCTTGACGTCCGTTTTCGAGCGCGTGCTGACCACGACGGTCAACGACATCGAGCACATCGAATCCACGACGCTCAATGGCACGGCCATCGTCAAGGTCTTTCTACAACCGTACGCGAACCCGACCACGGGTGTATCCCAGGTCACCGCAGTCGGGCAGACCATTCTTCGCCAAATGCCACAGGGCACGAATCCTCCGTTGATCCTTAGCTACAACGCTTCGAGTGTGCCTATCCTGCAGCTCGCTTTGTCCGGCAAGGGATTGCAGGAACAAGACCTGAACGATATAGCTCTGAACTTCCTGCGCACGCAGCTGGTGACGGTTCCGGGCGCCGTCGTTCCGTATCCGTATGGCGGTAAGTCGCGGCAGGTGATGATCGATCTGAACCCTGCCGAACTCCAAGCTAAAGGTCTGTCCCCAACGGATGTTACTGCGGCGATCGCCGCACAAAACCTGATTTTGCCTTCAGGAACAGCCAAGATCGGTCAGTTCGAGTACGACGTCGACATGAACGCGAGCCCGCAACGCATTGCGGAGATCAACGAGTTCCCGATCAAGGTGGTGGGCGATTCGACTATCTATGTCCGAGACGTGGCGAACGTTCGCAATGGGTTCGCGCCGCAAACCAACATTGTGCGGCAGGACGGCCAGCACGGCGTTCTGGTGAGCATTTTGAAAGCGGGCAGCGCGTCGACCCTGGATGTCGTGCAGGGAATCAAAGACATTCTGCCGAAAGTCGCCGCGACGCTGCCTCCGTCGCTGCGCATGAAGCCGCTCGCCGATCAATCGATCTTTGTGCGCGGCGCTATCAGCGGAGTCATCCGCGAGGCCATTATCGCTGCGTGCCTTACTGGCTTGATGATTCTTGTCTTCCTGGGCAGCTGGCGCAGCACGCTGATCATCGCGATTTCTATTCCACTTTCGATTCTGACCTCGATCTGCGTGTTGAGCGCGCTCGGCGAAACGATCAACATCATGACGTTGGGCGGGCTCGCGCTCGCGGTTGGAATTCTGGTGGATGACGCGACGGTCACCATCGAGAACATTGAGCGCTACCTCGAAGAAGGACACGAACTACACCAGTCGATTCTGGAAGGAGCGGCACAGATTTCCGTTCCCGCCCTGGTATCGACCTTTTGTATTTGCATCGTCTTCCTGCCCATGTTCTTCCTGAGCGGCGTCGCCAAGTATCTGTTCGTGCCCCTGGCGGAAGCGGTGGTGTTCGCGATGCTCGCATCCTACGTGCTGTCGCGAACGCTGGTACCCACGCTCGCCATGTTTTTGCTTCGCGCCAAGCATCACTTCGGCAGAACCCGCAATCCGTTAGTACTCTTCCAGCGCGCGTTCGAACGCGGATTTGATCGAGTTCGCGCGCAGTATCAGGCCATCCTGACGACGCTCGTCTATCGCCGAAAAGTGTTCGTGCCCGCCTTCCTCGGAAGTCTGCGTAGCCGCCATGCTCCTGGTTCCGGTTTTGGGCCAAGACTTTTTTCCCAATACGGACACCGGACAATTCAAGCTGCACGTTCGGGCGAAGACCGGCACGCGAATTGAAGAGACCGCGCGCTTGTGCGATCTGGTGGATAATGCCATCCGCAGGGAGATTCCACAAAATGAGCTCACGACGATTCTCGACAATATCGGGCTGCCTTACAGCTCGATTAATTTGACGTACAGCAACTCGGGCCAAATCGGGACCGGCGACGCGGACATCCTGGTAACGCTGGCGGAGAAGCACCGGCCGACCGCGGACTACGTTCGCGATCTGCGTGCAAATCTGCCGCGCGAATTTCCGGGCACAACGTTCTACATGCTGCCTGCCGATATCGTGACGCAGATTCTGAACTTCGGACTGCCGGCGCCGATCGATCTCGAAGTGGTTGGCAACGATATTCAAGCGAGCCGCGCTTACGCGGACAGGATTCTGCCGCAATTGCAACGGATACCAGGCGCAGTCGATTTGCATGTGCACCAGGTGTTCGATGAGCCGAAGCTGCACATAGAAGTGGACCGGACGAAGGCTGCCGGAAATGGATTCACTCAGAACGATGTGGCGCGCAGCCTGCTCACTTCGCTCAGCGGCAGCTTGCAGACGCAGCCCACGTTCTGGCTGAACCCGCAGAATGGCGTCAGCTACAGCATGGTGACGCAGACGCCGCAGTATGACATCCAATCGATTCAGGACCTGCAGAATATCCCAATCAGCGCCGCCGGTCAGAAGGAGCCACAAATTTTGAACGATGTCGCGGATATCAGCCGCTCGAGCGAGCTGGGCGCCGCGACGCATTACAACATTCGGCGGACCGTCGACATCTATGGTTCAGTGCAGGACCGCGATCTAGGCGCGGTCGGGCGTGACATGAACAACGTAATCGCCGCCAATCAGAAGTATCTGCCGCGCGGATCGGAACTCATTCTCCGTGGACAAGTAGAAACGATGCGGCACTCATTCACAGGATTGCTGGCGGGCCTGGTGGGCGCGATCGTGCTGATTTACCTGCTAATCGTGGTGAACTTCCAGTCCTGGCTGGACCCGTTCATCATCGTTACCGCCTTGCCTGCGGCGCTTGCCGGGATTGTGCTGTGTCTGTTTGTGACGCACACAACGATTAGTGTTCCGGCCCTAATGGGCGCGATCATGTGTATGGGTGTCGCCACGGCAAACAGCATTCTGGTGGTGAGCTTCGCAAAGGAACAGCTGGGTGCGCACGGAAGCTCTATTGAAGCGGCATTGCAGTCGGGTTCGACCCGGTTTCGGCCAGTCCTGATGACAGCGCTGGCGATGATTATCGGCATGATCCCCATGGCGCTGGGGCTCGGCGAGGGCGGGGAACAGAATGCCCCTCTCGGGCGGGCCGTCATCGGCGGTTTACTCTGCGCGACGCTGGCGACTCTGTTCTTCGTGCCAGCCGTATTCAGCCTCTTGCACCGGTCGCGGCACGGCGGCGCTGCGGAGCAGGAGACGCAGCGGCCGATTGAACCTGCTCACGTGTGAGACCTGGAGAATCAGATGACTGTCCAAGAAGAAAATATCGAAACAGGTCAGGGCGGGGCACCTGTACCGCCGCCAAAGCCCAGAAAGAGTACGTTGCGGGGGCTGCTGATTATTCTGGCTGTCGGTGCTATCGTCTTGGCTTACGTCATTTACACGGGTGTGACGTCTCGTGCCAGAGCGGATGTGGATTTACAGCGCGCGACGCTGGCGAACGCAGTGCCCACGGTTACCGTGGTCCATCCCAAACTGAGTTCCGGCGCGCAGGAAATCGCGGTTCCCGGCAACATGCAAGCCTTCATCGACACGCCGATTTGGGGGCGCGCGAGCGGTTATCTGAAGGCGTGGTACGCGGATATCGGAGCGCGTGTCAAAGCGGGGCAGTTGCTAGCGGAGATCGAGAGTCCGGAGACGGATCAACAACTGCAGCAGGCAAAAGAGGATCTGACTACGGCGCAAGCAAATCTGAAGCTGGCGCAGATTACTGCCGAGCGGTATAACAATCTGTTCAAAACGGATTCTGTATCGAAGCAAGACGTTGACAACGCCGTGCAGGACGCGGCAGCGAAGACCGCCGGCGTCGCCTCGGCGCAGGCGAATGTCAAGCGGCTGGAACAACTCGTTTCCTACGAGAAGATCTTCGCGCCCTTCGATGGTGTCGTAACAGCGCGAAACATTGACGTCGGGGCGCTGGTGAGCGCGGGCACGAATGCGCCGGGCAAGGAGCTGTTTCATCTGACCTCGATCTCGACGCTGCGCGTTTACGTGAATGTTCCCGAGGTGTACGATCGGGCAGCGAGAGCCGGAGGCGATGCTTATCTGACGCTGACCGAATTTCCCGGGCATCAGTTCCACGGAACAGTGGTGCGCAACGCAAATGCCATTGATACGGCTTCGCGGACCCTGCTGGTAGAAGTGGATGTAAAGAACCCTTCCGGCGAGCTGTTGCCGGGGTCCTACGTCTCGGTACACCTGAAGCTCCCGTCGAAAGTGCAAGCAGTTACCGTGCCGGTGAATACGTTGCTATTTCGCTCCGAGGGCTTACGAGTCGGCGTAGTGCGCCAGGGGCGAGTGGATCTGGTTCCGGTGACGATCGGGCGAGATTTCGGCAACGAAGTGGAGCTTGTATCTGGAGTCACGAGTCAGGACGACATCATCGTGAATCCCAGTGATTCCATTGTTGCCGGACAGCAGGTGCGCATAGCGACTCAGGGAAGTTAATGAAGAGAGCGATCACCGGTCTGT
Source organism: uncultured Acidobacteriaceae bacterium (assembly GCA_963842195.1). Lineage (GTDB taxonomy): Bacteria > Acidobacteriota > Terriglobia > Bryobacterales > Bryobacteraceae > Bog-105. The sequence continues at coordinate 85,168 of CAWJFN010000004.1, read as the reverse complement.
GTGCGTTGGCAAGCGCGATTTTTCTTGCCAGTTGCACGGTGGGACCAAAGTATACAAAACCGAACGTTCCGGCCGCGCCGCAATACAGTGAAGAGCCGCCGGCCAGTTACAAAGAAGCTCCGGGCTGGAAAACGGCTCAACCGGTGGACACGCAGATCCGCGGCAATTGGTGGGAGCTGTTCGGCGATGCTCAACTGAATGCGCTCGAAGAGCAGGTGGAGCCCGCGAATCAAACGTTGAAGGTGTCGGAAGCCAACTTCCGCGAAGCACGAGCGCAAATCCAGTTGAATCGGTCAGGGTTATATCCCACCGTCGATGCCGGCCCCGAGATCACACATAACCGCATCTCGAGCAACAATCCAACCGGCCTGCCCGGACGGCAGTATGGCGAATTTACGCTGCCGATCAGCGTCTCCTATGACGCGGACCTTTGGGGGCGGGTGCGGCGCACCATCAATGCCGCGACTGCGCAGATGCAAGCGTCTGCGGCAGATTTGGCGAACGTGAGATTGGAACTGGAAACCGATCTGGCGGTAGATTACTTTGAAGCTCGCAGCCTCGACGCACAAAAGAGAATCCTGGATGACACGGTAGTGGCGTACGAGAAAGCACTGGAGCTGACCCAGAATCGGTTCACCGGCGGCATCGCTTCCAAAGCGGAGGTGGCACAGGCGCAGACACAACTAGACCAAACTCAGGCGCAGGACATCGATCTTGGGGTAGCCCGCGCGCAATTCGAGCATGCGATTGCGGTCTTGACCGGTAAAGTTCCCGAAGGACTTCATCTGCCGCCAATGCCATTAACCGAGCAGCCGCCCGCAGTCCCGGTGGGATTGCCCTCACAATTGCTGGAGCGCCGTCCGGACATTGCTGCCGCCGAGCGCCAAGCGGCAAGCGCAAATGAACAGATCGGGATTGCGCGATCGGCCTTTTTCCCGGACCTCGTGATCAGCGCCACGGGCGGCTTACAGGCAGGAAGTATCGTCAACTGGTTTACCTGGCCGAGCCGTTTCTGGGCAGTCGGCCCGCAGTTGGCACAAACGATCTTTGACGCCGGCCGTCGCCGGGCTCAATTGCAGACCGCGGAAGCGGCGTATGACTCGAGTATTGCGAATTACCGCCAGACCACATTGACCGCTTTCCAAGAAGTGGAAGACAATCTCGCGGCACTTCGCATTCTGGAGCAAGAGCAAGCCAAGCAGCATGAGGCGACCCTGGCGGCGCAAAACTCCCTGCAGTTGGCGATGAACCGGTACAAGGGAGGCCTGGTGACCTATCTGGAGGTCATCACGGCACAGAGTATCGCGTTGACCAACCAGCGGACCGAAGTCGATCTGCTGAGACGCCGCATGGATGCCAGCGTTCAGTTGATCAAGGCTGTGGGGGGCGGCTGGGATTCGGGGAGACTGCCAAAAGCCTAGTCGTCTGGAATTGCCTGACGCCTGCGATCATTCCTTCGCGCTGCTCTGGTGCAATGCCGATCAGGCCCAGCGCGGCTAGATGCCAAATCGGAGGGTCCCAGCTAGCCTGCATCAGACCCGTTTTGGAATGTTCCAACGTCCGGAGAAGCACGTGCCCAAGCTCGTGAGCCATGAAATGCCCGAGAATCAGATATCGCGGGACAAACAAGCGGTCGGCCAAATAGTCAATTCTGTCGTAAAGAATGGTGGCTCTGGCTCCGGAATCCGCAAACGGATAAGCGAAACCCATCGCATCGCCTGAGACGTTCACAGCGCTATGGCGCACAACAGTGAGCAGGAGACAGTCTCCCTCGTCGGAATCGCGCCAGTTTATATCGATTCCTGCTGAGTGGAAAATGCCTGCAGTGTCCAGCTTCGATAAATTGAGAATGCCTGCGGGAACGTGCGCCTGGTTATCAACATTCACGCAGAGGGTCTGCACGGGATGCTTGCCCTTCGCCGGACTGGCCACGCATGCAAATGCAACCGCCGCAATCTGAAACCATTTGTTCGTGTTCATACCCTGCCCTCCGTGGGCCACGAGCAGGGTGTCTGAAGTCAGGTCCGGTCTCCATAGATTTTGGCTGGCTTGCCGCTGATTCCTTTCTGTCTGGCTAGATCATTGAGATTGTTGGACTTAGTGCAAAAGCTGTCCGGTTTTCGCGAGCTTTGAGAAGACATTCAGTTGTCGAATCCGAGGCTGAAGGACTATGATTCGGGAATCAACCTGCACCAGGTCTTTCAATTCGGTGTCTTCAATCTGAACGCTGAGACAGGAGAACTGCGGAAGCATGGGGTGAAGCTCAGGCTTCCCGATCAGCCGGTTCAAGTCCTCACTCTTTTGCTGGAGCGATCCGGCGAGGTAATTTCGCGGGAGGAGATCCAAAAGCGGCTCTGGCCCGAAAACACCTACGTCGATTTCGACAACGCCATTAACAGTTCGGTCCGCAAGCTCCGGGACGCATTAGGCGACAGCGCGGATAATCCGCGTTTTATCGAGACGCTATCGCGGCGAGGCTATCGTTTCATCGCTCCCGTTTCGCGAGCGCCGGGACTTGAACGGCAACCGGCGGTGGAAAAGCGCGAGCCGATCCCGAAACGGCGGCGTAATTGGTGGGCTGTTGGAATCGCCTCCGCCGCGCTGATCGTCGGGATTGCCGCAAGCATCCTATGGCGCGTTGAAAAAACGGACAACACTAGCGGCGAAGCTCCGTTTCCGGCGGTACCTCTAACCGGGAATCCTGGTTTCGAGACGGGTCCAAGCTTCTCGCCGGAGGGCACAAGGGTCGCGTACTCATGGGAGGAGCCGGGCAAGCACGTATCGAATATTTACGTAAAGCTTGTCGGTCCAGGCGATCCTGTCCGGTTGACCTCCGGGGTGGATGGAGATTTCGGACCCGCGTGGTCGCCAGACGGCCGCTCCATAGCGTTCCTCAGGGCGCGCGCTCCTTTCCGCGCGGCTGTCATGATCACTTCCGCGATGGGTGGACAGGAACGAGAACTGGCTGAGGTCACGCTGAACACGCGAACAATACTAGGTCACTGGAGGGCGCTTGAAGTGCCGCCGCCATACCTCGTCTGGTCCTCGGATGGCAAATGGCTCCTCTCAACAGAACAGGCGCGTCCGGGCGAAAGCGCGTCACTCGTACGGATCTCTGTGGAGAGCGGCGAGAAGCGGGTGATTACTTCTCCCCCGGTGCACGGAAATGGAGACGGAGCTTTGGCTCTGTCCCCGGACGGCAAACAACTGGCTTTTGCCCGATCAGCCGGTCTATTTGAACGAGACATCTACCTGCTTAAACTTGCAGAGGATGCGTCCCCAAAAGGCGAGCCGAGGCGCTTGACCGCCGAGAGCAAAGAAATCGACGGGTTGTCATGGACCCCGGATGGTCAGCGCCTGGTGTTCTCATCAAAACGCGGCGGCCGGCTTGAGTTGTGGCAACTTCGAGTGGCGGGCTCGGGCAAAGCCGTCCGTCTGAACGCGCCCGGCGAAGATCCGCGCGAGGTCGCTGTTTCAAAAGAGGGGCGTCACCTTGTTTACTCACATCAGTTTTTCCATTACAGTGTCTGGCGCTTTCCGCTGAGTGGCAAGACGGCTGCTCCAGCGGCACCGCTCATTGCTTCCGCCAGATCGGGACATCACTCCAAGTATTCTCCTGACGGAAAGCAGATCGCGTTCGAATCCAACCGATCGGGAAGCGATGAGATTTGGGTGTGCAATGCAGACGGCTCCAACCAAGTGCAGTTAACCTCGTTTCGAAGCTGGGCAGGCAGCCCGCGGTGGTCTCCGGACGGGCAGAAGATCGCGTTTGACGGGAATGCCGCCGGGAACTGGGATATCTACGTCATCAATTCGCATGGAGGCAAGCCGCGGCGGCTGACCGCGGGTGCGGCAAACGAATACCGGCCCAGCTGGTCGCATGATGGCAAATGGATATATTATGCTTCGACACAAACCGGGCATGTTCAGGTCTGGAAGATGCCGTCGAGCGGCGGCACAGCCGTTCAGGTCACAAAAAACGGCGGTGCTGTGGCGTTTGAGTCTACTGACGGCAGTGATCTTTACTACACAAAAGGCCAAGGCCTATGGAAAGTGCCGGTGAAAGGTGGCGGCGAAGTCCAGGTGTTGAGATCGCTTCTGGGAAACGCCTTTGCGCCTGTGAAGCGAGGAATCTATTTCGCTCAAGCTTCCGCCGCGCCTGACGGTCGTGTGCACATAAACTTATTGGATTTCACAACACACGCGGTCAAACCGATCACCGATCTTTCCGTCACGTTCTTCAGTAACGAAATCTCTGTTTCTCCAGATGAACAATACCTGTTGGCCGACCAAGCTGATCGAGATACCAGCGAACTGATGATTGTTGAGAATTTCTACTGAGAAAGGAGGAAGCATGGGCATGGACGACATCAGCCGGCTTCCGCACGAATGGAACAAATCGAAGCGTGAGTGTAAAGCGGTAATCGAAACACCCAAGGGCCGCCGGAACAAGTTCAAGTACCAGCCGAAGTCTGGGATGTTTTCTCTTTCGCACGTACTGCCTCAGGGCTTCAGCTTTCCATTCGATTTCGGATTCATTCCGTCTACACGGGCGGACGATGGCGACGCACTGGACGTCATCGTGCTCATGGATGAACCGGCGCACGTGGGCTGCCTGCTCGATATCAGGCTCATCGGAGTCATCACCGTTGTGCAAACCGAAAAGGGCAAGAAGGCGCGAAACGACCGCCTGGTAGGGGTCTCCTTGAGATCCTTCGAATTCGGCGAGGCTAAGTCGATTCATGATCTCCCGAAGCCGTTGGTGCAGCAGATCTCCGAATTTATCGGCCTGTATAACAAGAACTCGGGAAAACAGGACGAAGTAACCGGAGTCGACGGGCCGCAGCGGGCCGCGGAGTTACTCGAGAAGGCGATCAGCGAGTTTGAAGCGGAGCCGAAGACCGGAAACAAGCGATGATTTGATCGAGCGCGTCAGCCTTCGTTTACAGGATCGGGATGCTCTTTGGGGTCGAGTTTCTCTACCAGTACGGTCGCGATGCGGTTCCGTTCCATGGTGGTAATGGTGAAACGGCGCCCCCCATACTCGACTGAGTCTTTAACGCTCGGAATGCGCCCGAGCTGAAACAACAGAAAGCCTGCCAAGGTCTCAAAGCCGGCATCGGCAGGCAGAACTAAGTTGTAGCGGGTCTCGAGGTCGCGAATGGTGGTGCTGCCCTCGAGCTGCAAAACTTTTTCCTGATACGACGGCGTTGGACGGACCACGTCATGTTCATCACCGATATCGCCGAACACTTGTTCCAGCACATCGCCGAGCGTTACCAGACCGGTGACCGTGCCGAACTCATCCACGACCAGCGCCATATGTGTATGCGCGCGACGGAATTCGTCGATGAGCTGGTTCAAAGCCTTAGTCTCGGGGACTACCAGAGGTTGGCGAACAAAACGGCGCAATCGGAATGGACGCGCTGCGCGCCGCCGGTCATGTACAAACCGGCGTTCGTCCCAGGCGCGCATCAGATCCTTGTAATGAACGATGCCGATGAATTGGTCAGGCCGATCTTCGTAGACCGGCACACGGGTGAACTTATGCTCGACCATAGTTGCCAAGACCTCGTCGAGGTCGCTGTCGACGGATAAAGCGACGATGTTATGCCGCGGCGTCATAATTTCGCGCACCGCGTATTCAGACAACTCGATCAGGTGTTGTATGGCATCTTCTTCGAACTGCTGGAGGTGACCTTCGCTGCGGCTGGACCGAATAATGTACTTCAGCTCTTCCGGAGTGTGGCCTCCTCGAGAGTGTCCAGTTGCTAATCCCAGGCCGCGCAAAATCAAGGCAGAAGATCGTTCGATCACCACCACAAACGGCTGAGACAGCCGGTAAAAGACCAGCAGCGCTGGAGCTGCAACCATCGCCAGACGATCGGCTTTTTCTATGGCGAGATTTTTCGGCACGACCTCGCCGATAATCACGTGAGCGTAGCTGATGATAAGAAACGCAAGCGCGAAGGCGACCCCGTGCAACACCACCGGCGGCACGTGTATCTGAGTGGGTATGAGCACGCCGCGAAACAATGTGTATAGCGTGTCTTCTCCCGCCCAGCCAAGGCCGAGGCTGGACAGCGTTACGCCTACCTGAGTTACCGATAGTAATCGGCCCGGATTTGCAAGCAGGTTGAGGGCGCTGTGCGCGCCGGCGTGGCCCTGTTCGGCGAGCTCGCGCAAGCGCGATTGGCGCACCGAGACCAGAGCAACTTCGGCCGCGGCAAAGAAGCCGTTGGTCCCCAAAATCAGAATGAGAATCAGGAAGCGAACGCCCATTTACGGGTGGTCCGGCGGCACGCGTTCAAACACGACACGCGCACCCGCAGAGTAAAATCGGGTGGTGCTGACACGCCTGATACGCGTCATCAACGTGAGCATAGCCATTCTCGTCGTGATCATCGCGGTCACTGTCTATTGGTACGCGATGCGTCCATTGCCCAAAACCTCGGGAGAGATCGAAGCCCCGATAAGCGGTGTCGCCACTGTTGAGCGCGACGCGCGGGGCATTCCGCACATTCAGGCATCGACCTGGCAGGATGCGATTTTCCTGCAGGGATACGTTACCGCCCAAGACCGATTGTGGCAGATGGATGGATTGCGGCGTTTCGGCGCGGGCGATCTGTCCGAGGTCTTTGGGCGTGCCACCCTGGCTCAGGACGAACGTTCGCGCCGTATGCGCATGCGCGCTATCGCTCAAGCTGACGTGCGGCAGCTATCAGACGCCGAGCGTGGAGCGTTTGTTGAATATGCACGCGGCGTCAACTATTTCATCGATACGCATCGCGGCTCTTATTCGCTCGAATTTTCGTTGCCCGGCCATGCTTACGATCCGCGCCCCTGGACGATAGCCGATTCGATCCTGGTTGGACTGGTGATGTTTCGCGATTTAACGGATGGCGCCAACGTAGACCTGTACCGTGAACGCGTGATGTCGGCCGCGGCTGATCCAGCGAAGGCGAAGATTCTGTTTCCCGCCATCCAAGGCCAATTCGTTAGCCCCGGCTCGAATGCGTGGGCGGTAGCCGGGAGCCGGACCGTGGATGGCAAGCCAATCGTTGCCAATGATCCGCACCTTGCTTACGGCATTCCTTGCACATGGCACCTGGTTCATTTGAAAGCGCCGGGCCTGAATGTCTCGGGTGGCGCGCTGCCCGGAGTTCCAGGTGTGATCACGGGACACAATGAGCAGATCGCCTGGGGCGTTACAAACCTGCAGCCCGACGTAATGGATCTGTACAGGGAACAACTTGACGAGCGCACTGGGCGCTATCTGTATCGGGGACAGGTGCAGCAGGCGCAGCTCGACACTGAGCTGATCGGCGTCCGTGACGCAAAACCCATCGTTGTAAACATCTGGATTACCGGGCACGGTCCCGTGCTCGCGAGCGGGGAAGGGAAGAGTTATACGATGCGATGGTCCGCTGCCGAGGGCTTCAGTTTTCCTTTCTGGGCGATCGACCGCGCTCAGAACTGGGAGCAATTTCGTGCTGCATTAAGTACGTTTTGGGGACCGGCGCAGAACTTCGTCTTCGGCGACCGGGCTGGCAACATCGGCTATCAAGCTGCAGGGCGCGTGCCCATACGGCCGAACTTCGATGGCGATGTGCCGCTCGATGGCGCCTCGGGTAAGTTCGAGTGGGACGGATACATCCCCTTTGAAGAAATGCCCAGCAGCTTCAACCCGCCGAGCGGTTTTGTTGCAACAGCGAATCAGGATCCATTTCCGCCCAAGGACCCGAAGCACGTCCCCGGCAGCTATGCGGATCCTTACCGCATAGAGCAGATTCGAGCGTTGCTGCAGCGGAAGCCGAAGCTGGGCGTTTCCGATATGCTCGCGATTCAGAAAGACGTATATTCGGCATACGACTACTTTCTTGCACAGCAGGTGATGGGAGCAGTTGCAAAACGCGGCGCGCGCGAGGATCGAGTGCGGGAAGCTGCCGAGGTGCTGCGACACTGGAACGGTCAGATGGACAAAGACGAATCCGCGCCCATGATTACGGAACTGCTGAGCAATCGTATGGGCGCTGAGCTGGTGGCGTCAATCGTGAGAACGCCCGATCCGCCGGCCGAGACGCATCGCGGTAGCGACGAACTTGATAACGCCGGGGCTAAAGCACGGTATCGCGGCGCCGTTCGCGAGCGATTCCGCGTGGATATACTGCCCCGCCCGCGGGTGATTCAAAAGCTGCTGACAGAGCGGCCTGAAGGCTGGGTGCCCGGAGATGACTGGGACGCCTGGATTCTGAAACAGCTTGATGCTGCCCTGGATGACGGAAGAAATCGTCAGGGTAGTCCCGTTTCCAGGTGGCGTTGGGGCAAACTGCTCCAGTGGAGCATCCAGCACCCTGTGGGCAAGCAATTGCCGTTCCTTGACGCTTACTTCGATATTGGTCCGGTGCAAATGAGCGGATCCGGTACCTGTGTGAAGCAGACCACCACCACCATGGGACCATCCGAGCGTATGGTAGTGGATATGGGGGACCTGGACAAGTCGGTGCAGAATTTGCCGACGGGCGAGTCGGGCTTCGTAGCATCCGGACACTATAAAGATCAATGGCCCGCGTACTATGCCGGTACAAGTTTCCCGATGCAGTTCAACCACGTCGATGCCAAGGAAACGCTGCGGATCAAGCCGGTGCCGCAACCGTCAACGCACTAGAATGCAAGGCATTCGAAGATAACAATGGCGATCACCACAGTCAGTAAAGCCGCTTCAGACAATACTCAGCCGGGATCGGGCGCCTTTACCAGTAATGGCCCCGCGATGGCGATGGTTACCACGTTGTTCTTCATGTGGGCCTTCCTCACTGAGCTGAATGACATTCTCATTCCGCATCTACAATCGATCTTCGACCTGAACTATGCGCAAAGCATGCTGGTTCAGTTCGTTTTCTTTGGCGGCTATTTTGTATTTGCCGTCCCCTCGGGAAAAATTGTTGAGCGGATTGGATACAAGAGAACGATGGTTCTGGGGCTGGCTACCATGGCCCTTGGCGCGCTGCTGTTTATACCGGCCGCAATTGTCGCTTCCTATGCATTTTTCCTGGCGGCCGAGATCGTGCTGGCTGCCGGGATCACGGCGCTTCAGGTAGCGGCCAACCCTTACGTCTCGGTACTTGGTCCTCCGCAGACTGCGTCCAGCCGGCTGAATCTCACCCAGGCCTTCAATTCTTTAGGCGCGACGGTCGCGCCTTATTTCGGGAGCCTCGTCATATTGAGCGCTGCGCCGCTTGCGCTCGATCAGTTGCGGAAACTTTCGCCTGCGGCGCGCCAGGCGTATCAATTACACGAGGCGGCCACGGTCAAAATGCCATACCTTGGCGTCGCGCTCGCTTTGATTACGCTCTCGATTATTATTGGTCTTTTTAAACTTCCGCAGATCCAGACTGAAGAGGACACCCAGGATATAGACGACCCCTCTACTCACGGCTTTGCACGCCTGGTGAAGCACCGCCATTTAGTCCTGGGTGTGCTCGGTATCTTTTTGTATGTAGGTGCAGAGGTCTCCATCGGCAGCTTTCTCGTAAAGTATTTCCATCAGCCGGACATAGCCAATATGAGCGAGCAAACGGCCGGAAAGTTTGTTTCGTTTTACTGGGGTTTCATGATGGTGGGACGGTTCGCGGGCTCATGGCTGTTGACGAAATTGAAACCGGGATCGGTGCTCGGTATCGTGGCGTTCTGCGCGTTTCTATTCGTCGGCATCTCGATGCTGAGTTACGGCAATTTTGCGTTGTGGAGCATTCTGCTCGTAGGCATCTTCAATTCGATCATGTTCCCGACGATCTTTACGCTGGGTATCGCAGGGCTCGGGCCGCTAACAGGAGAGGGGTCCGGTCTCTTGATCATGGCGATTGTCGGTGGGGCCGTGATTCCCGAACTGCAGGGTATGATCGCGGACGCGATCGGCGTGCACCATGCCTTTATTCTTCCGCTTATTTGCTATCTCTATATAGCCTTCTACGGATTCAGGGGCTCGAAGCCGAGACACGCGAGGATCTCGGCGTAGTGTGTCATCCGGCACTCACGACCGCTCGCGATACCAAGGCACGAATCTACTCCGGTTATTGATCGCGCTGGCGCTTCCACCGCTGTTGCTCTATTTGCGTCTTGTGTTTGTAATCGCAGCGCAGCGGCCCGGCGTCACGCCAATATCCCGTTCGTGGCTGCTTAGGTTATCGCTTCTCCTCCTGGTCACATTCTTCGGAGCTCAAGTTGGATGTGCCTGGTACCTGCAGCGTCTGTTCTATCCGGCCACTGGAAAGCTGCGGCGGGTGCTTGGCTTTGTGGGCGTGCTGTTACTGTCGGCGTTTTTGTCCATCACCGGGGCTGTTGCTTTCGAGGCTTTCGGTTACGCGTTGTTCGTACGCGTCATGCACGAGTGATTCCGCGCGGTCTCCGGTCGCAGGTAACGTGAAGTAAAAAACGGAATCTTGCTCTGCGGCGGCCTCCACCCAGATGCGGCCCCCGTAGTGAGCGACAATGCGTTGGCAGATCGCTAGGCCGATTCCGTTCGATCAGGCACTATTCGCCGGAAGACCAGGCGACGCGGAACTCTGGATACAGCGTCAGCCCGCCACATGCGAACAGTGTCTGTCCGGTGATATACGAGGCCTCGTCTGAGGCCAAAAATGCAAACACAACCGCGATTTCGTCGGCCTCGCCCGGACGGCCCATCGGAATATGACTTTCCACTTCTCCGCGCGCCTTCGGATCATTGATCCATGCGTTGTTGATCGGCGTTACAATCGCGCCCGGTCCCACGGCGTTGACGCGAATACCACGATCGGCATACTCGAGCGCCAGGGTCTTGGTCATGTTCTCCATGCCGCCCTTGCTGATCGAGTACGGGACGTATTTAGGTTTTGGGATGATTTCATGCACGCTGGAATTGTTCACGATCACGCCCTTCGCCTTGCGCGAAAGGAAATGCTTGATCGCTTCGCGCGAGCACAGGAACGCGCCGCGCAGGTTCACGCCGATAATACGGTCGAAGTCAGCCATTTCCAACTCGTGGCTCGGTACCGGTTTTTGAATTCCGGAGTTGTTAATCAAGATATCCAGTGTGCCGAACTTACCCAGCACTTCCTTGAACATCGATTTGATCTGAGCCTCATCGGAGACATCGGCCTTCACAGTGAGGTGCTTATTGCTTCCGCCCTGCACGGAAGCGCCGGCGTCATCGGCCTTTTTCTTTACGCCCTCGGCCCGGCCGGCTCCGCTGTTGTAATTAATTGCGACATTTGCGCCTTCCTTCGCGAAGCGAATCGCGATAGCCTCGCCGATGCCGGAGGAAGCTCCGGTGATGAGTACATTCTTGCCCAATAGCCTTGGCATTATGCTCCTTGCCCGTGTGTATTCTGTTGGGCCAAGGCGGCCCCCAGTCGCTTGCTTCGGACTTCTGACAGTGTACTCCGGGCCCGCGATGCACAATCGTAACAGCGGTGCCGATCGTCTACACCATTGGACATTCCACCCGGAAGGCGCAAGAGTTTGCGGATATCCTGAAAACCTTCGCCGTGGAGCGCCTTGCGGACATTCGCACCGTCCCGCGGTCGCGCAAAAACCCGCAGTTCGATCAGGACGAGCTGCGCCGGTTTCTCGCTGCCCATGGGATCGATTATCTGCATTTGAAGGCGCTTGGCGGCTTACGGCACGCGCGCAAGGATTCGCTCAACACGGGATGGGAGAACGCTTCCTTTCGCGGCTACGCGGATTACATGCAGACCATCGAGTTTGCGTTGGCGATTGAAGAGTTGATCGCGCCGGCGCGCGAAAAACCAACAGCCATCATGTGCGCAGAAGCGGTACCGTGGCGCTGCCACCGCTCCCTGGTGGCCGATGCGTTGCTGATTCGGGGCGTTGAGGTGCAGGACATCATGAGCCGAACGAGCGCCAAGCCGCACCGATTGACGCCGTGGGCGGTGGTCGACGGGCTCAAGATCAGGTATCCGTGATGTTTGTTGAAAATGGGACACTACTTGCCTGCCGATTTCACGAACTGCTGCAGGTTGAGGTTCCGCAACAACCGGTATAAGTAGTTTGGATGGACGCCCAGTAGCCGAGCAGCTCCGGCATGATCCTGCTTTGCAAGTTCGAAGGCTCGCTTCACAGCCGCCCTTTTCGCGGCATCAAGCGCCTCCTGCAGCATGCCTGTTTCACGCGGGGTAATTTCCGCCCACTTTTGACGCAAAACATCGGGCAGGTCTTCCGGGATAATGCTGTCACCAGAACCGAGCACAACAGCGTGTTCGATCGCGTTTTCTAACTCACGTACATTACCTGGCCAATCATATCCGCGGAGAACGGTTCGCGCACCCGGCGAAATGCCATCGATGCGGCGTCCGAACTTCTCCCCAAATCGCATCGCGAAGTGCTGGGCAAGAGGGATGATGTCTTGCGCACGATCGCGCAGGGGCGGCGTGTGCAGACGAATGACGTTCAGGCGATAGAACAGATCTTCGCGAAATGTGCCCACACGTACGGCCTCCTCCAGGTCGCGATTGGTGGCGGCAATCAGCCGGACGTCGAGCGGGATCGTCTGGGTTCCTCCAACACGCTGAAACTCCCGGTTCTGCAGCACTCGCAGGATCTTCGCCTGCAGGGCAACCGGCATTTCACCAATCTCGTCGAGAAAAACGGTCCCGCCATCGGCGCATTCAAGGCGCCCTTTCCTTTGCGCAGTCGCGCCGGTGAACGCTCCTTTCTCGTAACCGAACAGCTCGCTCTCGAGCAATGTCTCTGTGAGCGCGGCGCAATTGATGGCAACGAATGGTTTGTCGGCACGCGGACTCTGCCGGTGCAAAGCTCGCGCGACCAGTTCCTTGCCCGTTCCACTCTCGCCGATGATCAGAACGGTGGTGCTGCGCGGCGCCACGCGTGCAATCCTGGCGCGCAACTCGCGCATCTGCTTGCTGTCGCCCATTAGCTGACGGTCTGATTCGAAAGCGGTTTCGAGACCCTTTACTTCTCCCCGCAGCCATTCGATTTGGAATGCATTTTCGAGGGCCGCCGAAGCAACGCGCGATACCGCAGTCAACACCACCTGGTCAGCCTCGCTAAACGAAGGTTCTGGCGCGCAGCGCTCCAGATGGATGAGCCCGGCGACCTCTTCTCTCACCAGGAGGGGAGCGGTCATGGAAAAATTGCCGTTCCGTTCTGCCCGGATGATCGCGCGCTCTTCAATCAGTCGCTTCAGCCAATTACTGTCCAACTGTCGGCTATCGCCGAAATCGTCGCTCAGCATCACAGCGCCATCGTCCGCCGGAATCAGCTCTCGCACGAAGGCAAGTACGTGGTCTGCGAACAGGCGCCGCAGGTCCGACGAGTTCTCCGCCTCGTGCATTGCGCGCACCGAGTCGAGCAGCGCGCACGTCCGCAAAGTGAGCTCGATGTCGCGTTGTTTCGGTTCGAGGTGCTGCATCCGCTCCGAATCTTTCACCTTTTGCTTACAGCAATCCGCCTTCCGTTTCAAAATCGGCGGAAGTTATCCCGGGGTCTCCGGTAAGATCTTGATTTCAAAGCATCGATTCTTCCGAAATAAAGGCAGCAGACGTGCCCTTATGGACATGTCCGCTAACCGGGACAAAACAAAAGTCTAAAGGAAGATACGAAAATGAACCGCCCCTTGATCACATTGCTTCTCACCCTGGGTTCTGTCGGCATGGTGGGAACGCGCCTCCAGGCACAGACCTATCGGATCGGTTCCGATGTGCCATTTGCCTTTCATGTCGGGAACGCGGGCTGCGCGTCCGGCAGCTACGTCGTACAGAGAGGTTATAGCGATAACTTCGACACAATCCGCAATCAGGACAGCAGCTGTGCGCTCATTCTCGGGTCCGGATCGGCTCAGTTGAGCGGCCCCGCGCAAGCCAAGCTCGTTTTTCACAAATACGGCGATCAGTATTTCCTCCGCGAGGTCTGGAACGGCATGGGTACCGGCCACGCATTGCCCGAGAGTAAGCTCGAGCAGGAAACCCGTAAAGCTCAGGTAACCGTGCAGATGACGTCTCGCACGGTCCAACTCGCCAGCATCCGGTAAACGTTCATGCAACCAGAATGGTTGTTCCCGTGTTCCTCCAGTCGACATGCACCTGATTGCAAGTAGGTGCTGTCGATTGGAGGATCCTGGCGAAGCTCATCAAAGTATATTTCGCAGCAACGGCGTCCGACGAAATACAGCCGCGCTCAAGGTGAACGAAGTGATGACGCCCAATATCGTAAGTACGACAGCTTTGATGATCGGTTCCCAGGGTAATCCGGAAAGCATCCGCGCAGCAACGATCAGGATCGGTGGATGAAACACATATACGCTGAACGCGTTATTGGATAGGAATCTGCCGATAGCTCCCTGGGCGTTGAATTTCTCCCGGAATAACACCAGCAAACCAAAGCACATGGCGACACACGTAAAACTTTCCCAGAGAGCGAACGCTGCGCTCTGCCAATACCAACCTCCCGAAAAGTCATCTCCCCGTCCTTTGAGTGCTCCGCCAAGAATCAGAAGTAACAGCCATGCAGCGAATCCAACCGGCAGAATCACCGTCATCCATCTCAGCCCGGCGCTAAAGGACAGTTTCGGAAGCCACCGCTGCCGGGCGGCCATAACGCCTGCGCCAAACAGCAGAACATACGACGGAAAATCGCCGAACCGCATGTTCAGAACCGGCGCGGGCCGGCCAGCTCGTACGATAAACGTTGCAATCGCCATACTCGCTGCAAAGCCAACGAGTGTCTTCGTTCCGGGTGCCGGCAGATTGGAGCGGTTGCTATGAATGGGGCTGGGGAATGTTCGCAGGATGGCGTAACTCAGCGAGAAGGTCAAAAGCGCGAGACAAAACCACAGTGGCCCGTTTTCCTGCAGGAACTGACCGTTGTCGATGTGCTTTATCCATTCGTTTGCGAATGATGTGGCCCGCGTGGATGTCCAAGAATGGGCGGCATAGTATTCCGTGAGCGGCCCGATGCAGAACGTATACAGCAGTACCGGAATGCCTAAGCGAAAGGCTCGATCTCGGATAAATTGCCGGGCTCCTTTCCGATCGAATGAAGACGGCGTAAATAATCCGGCAATGAAGAACAGCAGTCCCATAAAGAAGGACTGCAAGTACGTCTGCCAGAAGGCGAAAGCCAAGAGTTCCGTTGTCGAAAGAGGACGCCTGTTGACGTAATACCAGTTGCCCAATGGACTGTAAGTGTCCGCCGCATGCATACTGATGACCAGGATGATCATCGTCCAGCGAAGATTGTCGATGAACAGCAGGCGAGGACCTGAGCACTCGATCGACGTCCTCGCGGGAGTGCCCGGCCTTTGCTCTCGACCGTTGGGGATCACGTCTTTTGATCTTAATTCAGCATGCTTGTAAAAGTTTAGTAAAACTGTTCTGGAGGTGCGCCACTAACGGCAGGTTTTGATACGGGTCATTCCAATAGTTGTATTGAGTTAGTAAGTGACGGATTTACATCGAGACGATCACATGTGAGAGTCTAACCGTGAATTACTCCAATGGAACAAAACATCAGCGGCCGTCCCATATGTGGGATGGAAGGTGCGGAATAAATCACCGAAATACAAGATTGTAAAGCATGCCGAGACATAATCAGCACCCCCCGAACGGGGTGCTGGAGCGCAACCGGTACTCCGAGTCCGTTGTGCTCGGTAGGCGCAGGCACTTTCTACCTGGTGCATCGCGCGCCGCCGATTCAGCAGCCCGAACATGCGCAGACTTCCCGAGGCCTGGAATGGAGTGGACACCGGTCACGCGCTGCCCCGGAGCTGACGCGACTACTGGATAGGATTCAAGAAAAGCAGCAATGGAATGGGATTGATCAGCCCACTATAGCCGTGCGCCGAGTTCAAGATGTCAATCCCACCGTTGCCTCTCACATCGCCAATGGTGGTCTGATGTCCCGCTCCGTTGGAAATGATTTCCTCTGTGAAGTTGCCCGCTCCATCGTTATAAAACACGGACACGCGGCGCAAGATTGATTGATCTTGCTCAGAGCTTACCAAGTCGAGCGTCCCATTGTGATCCACGTCAGCTACCCGCACGCAGTGCGAGTCAATGAAGCTCGCATCAATGGTGTGACGGATCCAGGTTCCGTTGACACGATCTACGGGCGCTTCAAACCAGACCAATCCACCTGGAGGAGGAGCAGTGTTTAATACACCTTCCGACTGGCCCATCACCACATCCATTCTCCCGTCGCCATTGAAGTCGCCGGCACCGTAAGTCGCAACGCTGTAGTCGCCCCCTGGACAGCTTGTGGTGTTGCACGTATAAGAAGGTCCGATGATGTGCGAAACCCATGCACCGGTGCGCGCGTTGCCGCCAGTCTCTCTGGGATTCTCAAACCAGACGACGTTGTTAGTCATTGTCCCAGTAACCCCAGTGCCCACCAGATTAATGCTGCCCCTCCCTGAACCGATATCAAGTAGCGCCGAGCCCCGAAGAGCCGAGTTGTATTGCACTTGCGTCCACGAAGTAGGGTTATTTTGAAAGTAAATGTAGTAAGAAGTGGCGATATCCGGCTTCCCATCGCCATCAAGATCGGCGATCACCAGGTTGTTCTCCCCCTGTCCCGTCCCAATCGTGTGCATTACCCACGGACTCGTCCTTGGGTCACCACCTGAGCCTCGCGGATTCTCAAACCACACGATGTAATACGTCCCGCTTCCGGCGGGTTCGTAGCTAGCTACGATGTCGACCGCCCCATCGTTGTTGACATCCAGGGGCAGCATGTCCTCGTATGCGTTCCCGTTGCTCACGATGGCGTACTTGAGCCAAGGGTCTGTCAGAACGCCCGAAGCAGGATATTCGTACCAGTAGATGCCACCCGGCCCTGGGGCTTCAAAACCGGCGACCGGGTTCAGGTGCCCCGTACCCTGGATATCGGCGAGGGCCTTTTCCACCAAAGGCCCAGGCGGATTCGGGTCTACCGTGATCGCCTGGAACGGCGCCGGACCGTCCTGGTTTGATACCGGACTCGCCACATTGAAAAAATAGTCGATAATCGCCGTAAATGCAGGCGCCTTCGATGCCGTCGTATTGAAATTGCCGGCATATGGCCCAAGGCTCGACACGTTCATCGAATAGCTGAATGTAGTGCCTACCGCAAAGTTCACCCCATCAAGGGACCATTTGCCGACCCAATTATTTCCGGTCCGTTGAAGCTCGAGCCAGATCGGGGCTCGCGGTACATTGATCACGCTATTCACAAACACGGTAGCGTTGCCGCTGCTCACCCCTGTTGCAAAAAGCCGAACCGCTGTTCCGTCGTTGAGCACATCGAATCTTAAGAAGTTATTGGTATCCTGCTGAACCAAGATGCCTTCATCTTGATCCCCAATTGCCACGGTCGATTGGAAACGCACTTGTACCTGGAAGTCGGAATTGGAAACGTTTTGCATCAGTCGAACGGCGGCATTTCCCGTCGTCCCCGATTCGTGATTGGAACCCCAGGGTATGCTTAGCGTCGCAGCGGTCCCATTCATTGTCAGAACCGCGTCGCCTGAAGGGTTGACAAACGTCCAAAGAGCTGAATTCAAAGCGGGTGCATCGAAATTGTCCGAAACAGGTGCGCCGCCAGTTGAACAGGAACCGGTAACAAACGTCAGGTTGTTCGAGCTTGATGTTTGTCCCTCGGCATTCGTGGAACTGACTTGGTAATCGTAGGTAGTGTTGCAGCTTAAGCCACTGAGGGCGTCGCTGTGACTCGTCACCAGCGTTGAGTTCGAACTGTTACCTCCATAGCTTGTCGTAGTTCCGTATTGCACCTGGCTCGTGGATGCTTCATTGGTTGTCCACGTGATGGTGGCTGCATAGTTCGACGGATTCGCCGTGATGTTAGTAAGAACGGGCGGGCTACTTACATTGCCCACATTATGGAAATAGTCGACGGCGACGGTAAAAGCAGGCGCCTGGCTTGCCGGGCTGCCATAGTTGTCGGCGTAGAGCCCGAGTGCCGAGATATTCAGGGTTCGCGAGAAACTTCCCACCTGATTAAAACTGGTTCCGTTCGTGGAATAGCTGACCACCCAGGAGGTACCAGTGCGCTCCACTTGCATCCACAGCGATGCCGCGCCGGCGCTGAAAAACGTGGATGCCAGCGTTGTCTGAGCTCCTCCGCTAACGGCGCCGACGAAGGCGGCTATCAGGCCGCTGCCGCCGTAACCGAACTCGATACGCAGGTAGGTGCCGCTGTCCTGCTGCACCAAAATGCCTTCGCCTTCGTAGGAAGTAGCGGGTGCGGAATCGAACTTGGCAACCATGCCGAAATCCCCGTTGGCAACTGCTTGCACGATGCGCACGGAATTATTGCCACCCACCAGAGCATCGTGATTGCTGCCTCCGGGAGCCGCCAGATAGGCGTGTCCATTACTCACGCTCACCGTGCCGCCGGTGGGCGTAACTACCGTCCACAAGCTGGTATTCAGCGCATTCCCGTTGAAGTCGTCCGCAACCGGCGCCCCAGTAACCGATTGGGTATAGGAGGCGGACGCCACGGCGCTGGGATTCTCACCGGCCGCAGTGGCAAAGGCTTTGATTGTGGTTGATTGGCTGATCGTGATCGGCGCGCTGTAAATGGTCGAGCTGGTCGTCGGAATGCTTCCGTCGGTGGTGTCGTAGATGGTTGCGCCGGAAGTGCTGTCCGCGATCGAAACAGTTAAGCTCGAGGAGAAGCTGGTTCCGCTCGGCGGATTGAAGGTCGGTGTTGCCACGGTGCTAGTGGTCGAGCCCAGATTGTGGAAATAATCGACGGCGGGGGTAAAGGCAGGCGCTTGGCTTGCCGGGTTGCCATAGTTGTCGGCGTAGAGGCCCAATGCCGAGACATTCAGGGTTCGCGAAAAACTTCCCACCTCGGTAAAACTGGTTCCGTTCGTGGAATAGCTGACCACCCAAGAGTTACCGGTGCGCTGCAATTGCATCCACAGCGACGCCGCGCCCACGCTGAAAGTCGTGGATGCCAACGTTGTCTGAGCTCCTGCGCTAACGGCGCCGACGAAGGCGGCTATCAGGCCGCTGCCGCCGTAACCGAACTCGACACGCAGGTAGGTGCCGCTGTCCTGCTGCACCAAAATGCCTTCACCTTCGTAGGAAGTAGCGGGTGCGGAATCGAACTTGGCAACTATGCCGAAATCCCCGTTGGCAACTGCTTGCACGATGCGCACGGAATTATTGCCACCCACCAGAGCATCGTGATTGCTGCCGCCGGGAGCCGCCAGATAGGCGTGTCCATTACTCACGCTCACCGTGCCGCCGGTGGGCGTAACTACCGTCCACAAGCTGGTATTCAGCGCATTCCCGTTGAAGTCGTCCGCAACCGGCGCCCCAGGTTGTGCCCCTATGCCTGCTGGCCAAAGGAGCGTAAACGCAGCGATGACGCAAGAAGCGCCTATCGTCCGAAAAAACTTGTCGGCTCGCTATGGCGGCGAGGAATCGAACCTGCTGGCAGCACCATACTTCCTCCGTGCTGACGAACCGGCGTATCTCACGCGAGAAGAAAAGCCAACTCAGACACACCTCTCTCGTTTGCTCGTATCACCCGAGTTGGATCGACACGCACGATCGATTGGAATATACCAACCTAATTCGTACAAGCTAATGCGAGGTGGGAAAACCGGTACTCTTTCGCGGGATCCTCCGACTGTCAGCGTTAATGACGGAGCGAGTCACTCAAGATTACCTAGTACTAAGACTATGGAGTACCAGACGTCCAAAAAGCATCTAGTACTTAGGTTGAGCGGACCGCTTATGCCTCAGCTTAAAGCTTCACGTACCGTATGGCAAAAACCGCGCGCGCCCAGAAGTTGCCGCGCAGCGGCTGCTGACCTTTCCGGAATGTAGAACTCGGGACTGCGGTCTATTCGATACGCCGGACGACAACCAGCGTGATGTCGTCGGCCGGGGGACAGGCGCCGGTGAATACTGCCAGCTCCCGAGTAATTTCATCGATGATGCAAGCAGCGCTTGCGTGTCGATGGCTGCGGATGACCTCGAGGAGGCGCGCTTCGCCGAACTCCTCCCCGCTTGGGGAAGCAGCTTCGGTAACGCCATCGCTGAAGACGAGTAGCAGGTCTCCAGGGTTCAGCTTGCAGTGTCGCTCGGCATATGAGGCGCGCGGAGTGATGCCAAGCACCATACCCGTCGCGTCGAGCACTTCCGAGGAGCCATCGGAATGAACCACGAATGGTGGATTGTGGCCGGCGTTCGAATAACTCAACTCTCCAGTTTCCTGGTTGAGAGCAGCGAAAAAGAATGTGATGAAGCGGTTCCTCGGACAGTTTGCGGTCACGCTTCGGTTCAGACGCTGTAAGTTCTCGGATAACTCGCTGCTCTGTTCGAAGATCACTTGCACGCGAGCATGGAGGCTCGACATCAGCAACGCCGCAGGCATTCCTTTGCCGGCAACATCGCCCAAGGCGAGGCCGAGGCGTCCGTCAGGCAAACGCAGGAAATCGAAGTAATCTCCGCCTACTGTTCTGCACGGCGCATTGTATCCCGCAATGTCGAAGCCCGCCGCCTCGGGCGCGCCCAGGGGCAGAAGACCCCGCTGGATCTCCGCGGCTTGATCCAAATCATGAATAAGCAGCTTTTCGAGTTGCTCGATTTCCTGTAGCCGCGCGTGCTCGATCCGAGTTGCGGCAATATTCCCCATCACGGTTAGGAGATTCAAATCGTCGGAGGTGAAGTTCCGGACGTGTCCCTGCGAATCGAGATAAATCAACCCGATTGCCCGTTCCTCGGTCTGCAGCGGCACCGCCAGTATGCTTCGCACCTGCGCAGCCACGATGCTTTGCCGTAGGGACAACGCCTCATCTTGCGCCGCGTCAAGAATCAGCATCGATGTGCGTTCTTCCAGCACGCGCTTTAGGACAGCGCTGCTGATTTGCAAGCCGCCGCCGTGATTGGCGCGCAATACCAGCTGATCCTTCTCGATCGCCATCAAAACACCACGGCCGGCGTTGACCGCTTCCACCGATGTGTCCAGGATCACTTGGAAGAGTTCTTCAATAGGCCGCCGCATTGCCAGTTCCTTGCCTGCCCTGACGAACGCTCTGAGGTGAGCGCTCTCCTTCAACGCCCGAGCGTCGCGGGCGGTCTTCAGATCTACCGTGAACGCAGGCGGAGTCCAATTCCGGCCCTCGGGTCCATCAACCAAAATGATCGACTCCGCCCCGAGGTCGCGAGCTCCCCTCGGTCAGAAATGTGATCGCAAGATGCCCGGCAACAATGCGATCGCCGCTCGATAGGATCACCGGCTGAACGACCCGGCTGCCGTTCAGCAAGGTGCCGTTCCGGCTTCCGACGTCGCGAAGGACCCAATTGTCGCCCTCGCGCTCCACAATCAGGTGTTCGCGGGAGAGTCCGGCATCATCCGGGAATGCCAGATCGTTGGATTGCGATCTTCCGAGGCGAACTCGCTGGCTGGGTAGCGGGATGTGCCGGCGCTCGGTCGGGCTCTCGATAAAGAGCACCGGTGTTTCGAATCCGGGAGCTGGCGAAGCCATGAGAACTAGGTTAATCGAAGACCGGTAATGGCGTCGATAACGAATCGTCCTCTGCGCCGGAACGCGGTACCAGGCGTGTTATTTTGAGAAATACCGTACGGGCCCTTAGCTCAGTTGGTTAGAGCGCTACCTTGACACGGTAGAGGTCAGAGATTCGAGTTCTCTAGGGCCCACCATCTTCGCTGCTCTACGATTCCTTCGCCCGGCTCGTTCCGTAACAGTTGGAGCGGAAGGTCTACCGACCGCAGTCAGCGCAGGCGCGCTCCCCGTCTGGAACCGGCAGCCTTACTTGGCCGCACCGGGAGGTGGCTTCACCGCCGCCGCGGCGACACGCCGGATCATGATGCGCACAATCTTAACCGGTGTCAGCGGCTTGTCTTCTGAATCGCGCGGCACCTTGGAGATCGCATCCGCCACGTCCTGGCCAGAAACGACCTCGCCGAAGATCGTATGCTTGCCGTTCAACCAGGGCGTGGGTGCCACGGTGATGAAAAATTGCGAGCCGTTCGTATTCGGGCCCGAGTTCGCCATCGCCAGAATGCCCGCTTTGTCGAACTGATGCTCGGGGCTGATCTCGTCTTCAAACTCATACCCGGGTGAGCCGGTGCCATTACCGATCGGATCGCCGCCCTGGATCATGAAATCCGGAATCACGCGGTGAAAGATCGTCCCGGAATATAAAGGAATGTGCATCGGCTTACTGGTCGCGGGGTCGGTCCAGGGCTTCGTGCCGGTGGCGAGGCCGCGGAAGTTCGCCACCGTCTTTGGCGCGTCCTTGTCAAACAGTCGGCAAACGATGTTTCCCATCGAGGTGTAGATCACCGCGTAGAGGCCGGGTTCATCAGGCAGCGGAACGGGCGGCAGCGCCGGCGCAGCGCGATGTGGCGTAACAGGCCGGTGTTGCGGGGTTGTTTGTGCTATCGAGTGGCAGTTTAGGAGAATAACCGCCGCCGAAATGCGGGAGAGACGCATCATTTATCGCTGATTATAGCGGGGGCGAGAGGGCGGCTGGTGAACACTATAGGACATCTCCGACGTCGTAATACCCCGGCGCAATTGTCAAGGTATACTCGGATTTCCTAGAATCCAGAATGGTATGAAGTATTTTGCCGCGATTGTTTGTTGCTGTGCGCTCCTGTTTTTGGGCGCCTGCCGGCCTAGTCCCGAAAAGCTTTTGGCAACCGCCAATAAGTATCACCAGAACAAGAAATATCGAGAAGCATCGATCTTGTACCAGAAGGTAATCGCGAAGGACAAGACGAACGCGGAGGCCTACTACCGCGAGGGTTTGAACCGTCTCGATCAAGGCGATCCGGTGAACGCAGTGAAGTTTTTGCGCCGCGCGGTCGACCTTAAGCCGGCGAACACGGATGCAGAGGCGAAGCTCGCGCAAATTTATCTTTCTGCCTATATCTCAAATCCGAAGCGATTCAAGACGCTGATGCCGGAGATCGTCGATCTTAAGGCGAAGATACTGCAGCAGGATCCGAATTCTTTTGAGGGGCTGCGCCTTCAGGGCCTGTTGGACCTGGTCGACCACAATGCGGACCAGGCAATTCAGACGTTCGCGAAAGCTAATCAGGTGAAGCCGTATTCGCGTGATCTGGTCGGCTGGTATGCGGAGGCGCTGGCGAACGCAGGGCATCCGGACCAGGCTGAGTCGCTGGTTCGCGACATGCTGGCGCATGATAAAACCTGGGGCTCGGGATACGACTTTCTGGTCGCACTGAAGGCGAAGACCAACGATAAGGCGGCAGTGCAGGGAATTCTTCGCGAACGAGTGCAAAACGATCCGAAGAACGCAACCGCGATCGCTAATTTGGCAAATTTTCTGCTTACAACCGGTCAGTACAACGATGCCGAATCCACCATGAAGCGCGTGCTACAGGACAAGGCTGCCTTCCCGATGGGCCGGGAAATGATGGGCGATTTCTATTCGCGGGCGCAGAAGTACGACCAAGCTGTCCAGCAGTATCAGATCGGCGGTCAGGAAGATCCCAAAAACGATTTGAAGTACCAACAGCGCATTGTGGTCATGTACCAGCGCATGGGCAAACACGACGACGCGCTGCGGCTAGCGAAGTCGCTGGCGTCGAAGAACTCCAAAGACACCTTGAGCAATGAGATGTATGCTTCATTGCTGCTGGATTCCGGACTGCACTCGGATGTGTCCAAGTCGCTGGCTGAATTGAAGACTCTGGTGCAGAATAATCCTTCGAATGCGGTTCTACACCTCGACCTCGCGCGCGCCTATTTCGCCACGAACGACACCAGCAAAGCAATCAGCGAGGATCTCGAGGCGCTCCAGGGAGAGACGAAGAGCCAAACACCGCGGCCGAACGTCGTAATACCCGCGCGGGTGCTGGCGGCCACGATTTATGAGAGGCGTGGTCAACACGCTCAGGCGCTGGAGCAGGCAGACCAAGTGCTGAAAGCACAGGAAAACCATCCCGAGGCCCGGCTTTTACGCGATCAGGCTTGGATCGGCTTGAATGAGGCCGACCAGGCGCAGCCTGACTTAGAAAAGCTAGTGGCGGAGTTGCCGCAATTCAACGACGCGAGGCTGACGCTGGGAACCCTCTACATGCGGGAGAAGAACCTCGCGAAAGCGACCGATCAGTTCGAACACGTCTGGAAGGCGACGCCGCCGGATGCACGCGGCTATCTAGGCATGCAGCAAGTGAAGCTTGCGCAGGGCGATGCTGCGGGAGCTGTCAGCGCGATGAAAGATCTTGCCGACAAAAATCCGACCGTCGTGAGCTACCGCTATGAGCTGGCCGGATTTCAAACAGAAGCGGGACGGATGGCGAACCGAAGCAATCCCGCGCAGGCGAAACAATTTTTTCAGCAGGCTGCAGACAACTACAAAGAGATTTTAAAGACCACCGCGAACTCCGCCGACGTATGGATCCGGTTGGGGCTGCTTCAAGAGGCGCTGGGGCAGAACGATCCGGCGCTGGCCTCATTCGAGCAGGCCTCGAGCGCGGATCCGCATAACGCCCAAGCGCCGATCGAACGTGCGAACCTGCTCGAGAACCTCGGACGCAACAAAGAGGCTTCGGATCTGTACAACAGAGTTTTAGGGATGGATCCGAACAATGCCATTGCCTTGAACAATCTGGCTTTCCTGAATGCCGAAAGCGACACCAATCTCGATCAGGCCATGACCTACGCCGAACGCGCAAAGAAGGAGGCGCCGAACAGTCCCGATATTTCGGACACGCTCGGCTACGTTTACTATCGTAAGAATCTGAACTCGGCGGCACTGCAAATTTTCAAACAGAATGTTCAGGATCAGCCTCAGAACGCGACCTTTCACCTCCATCTCGCCATGGCGCTGCTAAAGCAAGGCGACAAGCAGGGAGCCCGGCAGGAAGCCGACAAGGCGCTGAAGACTGCACAACCTGCGCAGCAGGACAAAATCAAGTCTTTCGTTGGGCAGATCGGGTAAGTGGCCTCGACGGTTCAATCGGTTTCGAGCGTCGAAACAGCAAATCAAAGTCTGCGCTACGTTGCGCCGTTCGTGCTTTTCCTGGCGCTGCTTGCGGTAGCCGATCGTTTTGACTTCGATCCGAGGTGGGAGGCTCCTCTTCGCTTTATCGTTCTGGCCCTTGTGTGTGTAGTCTGTTGGCCCCGGGAGATTCCCCTGAAACCTAAGTTCTGGGTCGGGAGCTGTGCGGTCGGACTTGCTGTGTTTGTTCTCTGGATCACACCCGAATCGTTGATGCCCGGCTATCGGAATCTGCCGGCGTTTTCGAATTCCATCGTCGGGCATATTCACTCATCGCTTTCAGCCGGTGCGTTGCACAGCTCTTGGGTCCTGCTGTGGCGAACCGCGCGTGCCGTGATCATTGTCCCCGTGGTTGAGGAACTGTTCTGGCGGGCATGGATGATGCGCTGGCTGATCAAGGTTGACTTTGAACGCGTGCCGCTTGGAACCTACGCTCCAGTTGCGTTCTGCGTCACGGCGATTTTGTTCGCTTCCGAGCACGGCGCCTACTGGGATGTGGGCTTAATTACAGGAGTCATTTACAACCTGTGGATGATCCGGTCGAAATCGCTTGCCGATTGCATTCTCATGCATGCTGCCACTAACGCGGCGCTCAGCGTATATGTGATTGCTTCCGGACAATGGCAGTACTGGCAGTAATAGCGTGATACAGTAGCGCCGCGGCAGCGTCCATCAACGATCAAACTATGCCTTGCCTCTTTGCCATATTGGCTGTTGCTTTCCCTAGAATCGCGATTGTATTGTTATGGCTGTTCACCAACTTCTTCACGGGTGTGTATCACGGACTCATCATTCCTCTTCTGGGCTTTATCTTCTTGCCCCTCACTCTGATCGTGTACACGTACTTCCGCAACACGCATCAGCCGCTGGGAATCGTGCAGCTAATCATAATTCTCATCGCGATAGTCGTTGACCTCGGCATGGTCGGGGGCGGCGCTTACGGACGCCGCCGGGCCTGATTTGATCCTCAGCTGAGAATCGCAGGCGAGTGCGCCTACTAGGTCCTTGTGGCGCTCTTTCGTACTCTCAGTGCGGCTATACAAGGCATTGACGCGCACGTAGTCGAGGTCGAGGTGGACATGTACCCGGCGGGTACGGCACGCGATTTTGTTACGGTCGGCATGCCTGATGCAGCGGTCAAGGAAAGTCGCGAGCGCATCAAGTCCGCCCTGCTGAACTCCGGCTTCGGTTACCCCAGCAAATCGGTCACGATTAACCTTGCCCCCGCCAATGTACGCAAGGAAGGCGCCGGATTCGATCTGCCAATGGCGACGGCCCTGCTCGGTGCTATGGGAGTGATCGGCACAAGCGGACGATTACATGCTGGTTGGCGAGCTTTCCCTTGACGGCAGCCTGCGCCCGGTTCGAGGAGCTCTATCGATCGCCGTTTGCGCGGCCCGTCGCGGCGTACGTAACCTCCTGGTGCCCGCCGATAATGCCGCGGAGGCGGCCGTTGCCGAGGGGATCAACGTGTTCGGTCTGAGGCACCTGGCTCAGGTCGTCCAATTTCTGAACAGCCCCGAGGAATTCACTCCGGCGATCGCGTCGATCCAGGAAGTAACGACCTCGGACGATTCCATCCCCGATTTCAGCGACGTGCGCGGCCAGACGATGGCGAAGCGCGCACTCGAGGTCGCCGCCGCCGGCAATCACAACGTGCTCATGATCGGACCGCCGGGTTCGGGTAAGACGATGCTCGCCAAGCGCTTTCCGGGGATTCTACCGAAGCTGACATTCCGGGAGGCATTGGAGGCAACGCAGATTCATGGGGTCGCCGGAGTGCTACCCGCAGGAATCGGCATTCTGCGGAGCCGGCCGTTCCGGTCGCCGCACCACACGATTTCGGATGCGGGGCTCATCGGCGGCGGCAGTGGAAGCGCCCGGCCCGGGGAAGTCAGTCTGGCGCACCAGGGCGTTCTTTTTCTGGACGAATTGCCGGAGTTTCCGCGCGGCGTTCTGGAGCAACTCAGGCAGCCTTTAGAAGAGGGCTCGGTAACCCTGGCGCGCAGCAACGGTACCCTAACTTTCCCGGCGCGCATCATGTTGGTGGGAGCGATGAACCCGTGTCCGTGCGGCTTCTATGGAGATCCCACGCGTGATTGCCGGTGCACGCCGGGCATCATTCAACGTTATCTCGCGAAGGTAAGTGGACCGCTGCTGGACCGTATCGATCTGCATATTGAAGTGCCGGCCGTGCCGTATAAGGAACTGCGCAGTAAGTCGGACGGCCAAACCTCGGCCCAGATCCGCGAGCGAGTGGAGCGAGCCCGCGACATTCAGCGGCAGCGCGGCTTCTACAATTCGCAAATTCCGGCATCGCAACTGCGGACGCTGTGCGCGCTGGACGACAGCGGCGAGCGGACGCTGGAGATGGCCGTGCGGCGGATGAATCTCTCGGCGCGAGCCCATGATCGTGTGTTGCGGGTGGCCCGAACCATTGCCGACTTGGATCATTCAGATACTGTCAGCGCGAAGCATCTCGCCGAGGCGGTGCAGTGCCGGAACCTGGATCGTAATTATTGGGCGTGATGACCAGTTCGATCGCCAGCCAACTATATGAAGCGTGGCGGATGGCTAGTTTTCAACTTAGCCCACATACTCGACCAGCTTGCGTAAATGAATCCAGCAATGATCCTGTTCGGTATCCGTGTCGTCCGGATGCTCTTTCGGGCGGGCAAAATTGCGCTTGAGACTCCCGAACAACGGGCAGCAAGAGAACGCGAAGATCGGAACTCTTTTTTGTTCGGATGCTTATTCTGGATTGTCCTCGCGATAGTCGTGCCGTTGGGCATCTGGGGTTGGAACTCTTACAGCGAATGGAGCCGGACCGAAGCCGTTGCGGCAGAATCACGTGAGCGCACCGGACAGCAGATGCCGGATTCGGACATTCCGCCTAAGACTGGTCCCGAGGCTGCCGCCCGTTCGACGTCGCTAGCAGATCCAAACGGGGCGCCGGTAAAACTTGACAATCTGGACGCACCCGATGTCATTCCTCCTTCCTGATTACGCAGATAGAGCCCGTCTACCCCGAAGAGGCACGTAGAGCAAAACTTTCCGCTACGGTTCGGCTTTCTATCGTGGTGGACGCGAACGGTGTGCCACGGGACATCCGTGTTGTGGAACCCCTGGGGCTCGGCTTGGATGACAAGGCAATCGAAGCCGTCAGTAGTTGGCGTTACCACCCTGGATGCAGGTCTGGATTGCCGGTGGCAACTCAAATTGAAGTTAATGTCTTCTTCCACGAACCGATAGCTCAGCGCGATGAGTGGGTAGAAGTGTTCAGACAACACCCCGAATTCAGGATGCTAGATCCGCTGATCGAAGGAAACACGCTGGTGCTTCACTTTGCCAGCAACGATCAAAGGTACGAGGGCCTGCTAGCGTTCCGGGCCGGTGTGTATGCTTGGCGAGCACACCTCTGTTCGCTAGGGTTCACCTCCGTCCGATTCGACGGCGGACAACAATCAGGGGAGGAGTTCCTGAGCTGCTCCCGGTAAACTTTCGCAAGCTCCTGCTCAAGATCATCGCGCCTGCAGATAACCCGCACTCTGATATTGTTTGCGGAAGGCGCAAACCATGCGCGCGCAGGGACTTTTGGTGTGAGCCTAAACTTCGTCTCAAACAAGCATTCCTGGCCGCGAATCTTCTTGCTGCCAAGCGCATATGGCTGCTGGGTCGCATTGAGTCGTGGAGCGCTTTCTCAATCTCGAGTCGTGCATCCAACGGCTGATCGGCGGCGAATCGGAGGGGTTGCGGTTCAAATGACAGGTTGCGGACCTGGATGATCGCCGGGTGTCTCGGCAAAACACCTGGCAGAGGCCGTTCAATTCCGCAATCTGGATCGTAATTACTGGAACCTAGTTTTGGCCCGTCACTGCCCCGACTTCTCCAGCGGAAACTCGAAATACAAAATCTCCTGGCCTGACGGCGTTTCACGCATTCCGTTCAAATACAGCCTGTCGCCCGGCTCCGATTTCGCCTCGAAGTAGAAAAAGCCGCTCGCCGAATTGCCCGGGGGCAGCATCTTGGCCGAGAATGCGCGCGTTACGATTTCGGGAGAGTTGAGTGAGTTTTTCTTTTTCGGCAACGGAACCGGAATGCGGTACTTGAGACGGCGCGGATCGTCTGTGCTGGCTCCACAGATACGGAATGTCCTCCGGGTTCACCGACGACGCATGACGCCCGTCCGCCGCGACTAGGTTGACCTCGATCTCGCGCAGATCGAGTGTCTTCTGCCGATTATTTTGCACCACGACTAAAACCGGCAGAACGCCGTACTTCAGCAGATCCGTCTTCTTGCCGAACGCCTCTGCAGTCAATTCTTCCGTGTTGTACGGCTTGGCGCCTATCGTCACGCGATCCGACGTCTGGTGAGCGTAGTCCGTAGCGTTTGCGACGTGAAACGGCTCCGATTTGGCAGCGCCTAGGATGGCCAAAGACGCTATAACGCTCAAAGTTATACTCGAAATCACGAACCGAGTTCCTGGAATCACCCGCACTGTTCTCCTCTACCGACTGGTCCAATTCGTTTGCTTTCCCTTTATAGCGCTGTACTTCATCGCGCGTCTCGTGATGAGTCGCGCATATTGGCCCCACTTCGGCGAGCGGCTTGGATTCCTGCCCCGATTGTTCAATCGGACGCCCCCGGGTTGCATCTGGTTGCACGCTGTTTCTGTGGGCGAAGTGGCCTCGGCGATCCCGCTTATCCGGCAGATCCGCTTTGACCGCCCGGATGTTCCCGTCTACCTTTCGACCGTCCACGATCGCGGGGCGAGATGCCGCCGAGCGCTTGGCGGCATCGGTGGTCCAGGGAGTCTTCTATGCGCCGATCGACTACGCGTCCTGCGTTCGCCGCGTGCTTCGGACGCTGCGCCCGGCACTGGTGATCGTTTTCGAGACCGAGATCTGGCCGAATCTCTACGCCGAAACGAAACGCTGCCGAATTGGGCTTGCGGTCGTGAATGGCAGAATCTCCGACCGTACCTGGCCGCGCTATCGGCATTTCAGGCGCTTCTTTTGTCCGCTACTGCAGCTCGCCGACGCCATCTTTCCGCAGAGCAATATTGATCGTAAGCGCTACGAACAACTCGGCGCTGCGCCGGTGAAGCTGATTTCTGCAGGCAATCTCAAGTACGATGCGGCCGGGAGCAGTTCCAAACCACTGGACCTGGACACGTTTGGCGCGCGGCACGTTTGGGTAGCCGCAAGCACCGTCGGACCGAATGAGAGGGGCAGCGCTCGACCACACGACATCGACGAGGATGCGGTCGTCATTGACGCATTTAAACAGCTCTCGAGGGACATTCCGGGTCTGCTGCTGATCCTCGCGCCGCGTCAGCCTGACCGCTTCGCCGCAGTTGCGGGGTTATTGCGTGAAAACGAGACGAACTTCGTTACACGCACTCAACTGACACACCAGCCTTCGCTGCGGCTTTCGCTGCCGGGGGTGATTCTGCTCGACAGCATGGGCGAACTCGCCCGCGTTTATCCGCTGGCGAACGTGGTGTTCGTAGGCGGTTCGATCGCGCCCCGTGGAGGACATAACATTCTCGAACCTGCGGCCGCGGGAGTTCCGATCGTAGTCGGACCCCACATGCACAACTTCCAGGCCATCATGGCGGATTTCGTGCGGGATTCCGCCCTGGTGCAGGTGGCCGGAGCGGACCAACTAGCGCTAGCGGTACGCGAGGTTTTGCTGAACCCGCAGCGCTCGTCCGATCTCGGCCGAAGAGCCGCAGCGATTGTGCAGCGCGAGCGCGGCGCCACATTGCGCGTTATGCGGTATCTCTGGCTGATTTACGACCGCACTTTTCCCGCCGCCCCGAGAGGTTTTTTGCCGCGCCTTGTGCTCGGGTCTTTGGCTTGGATTTGGAAGAAGGGGGGCACATCAAAGCGCATCCGCGGTGAGAAGGTTGCCAACTCGCGCCAGCCGTTGGCCGTGCCCGTCATCAGTATTGGCGGAATCACCGCCGGCGGCTCAGGCAAAACGCCGCTCACAAATCACGTTGCGAGCGAGTTGCGGCGGGCCGGCTACTCGCCCGCGATCCTTACGCGCGGGTACATGCGGCGCTCCCCGGCAACCCACGTTATCCTGCCCGATGGCGCCAAGGTCTGTGCTGCACTTACGGGCGATGAGCCGCAGATATTCCTGCGTGATGCCGCCGCTGCCATCGGCATTGGCACAGACCGCTACGACACTGCACAGATTCTCCTTCAGCACTTTCCCGATACCGATGTCATTTTGCTGGACGACGGCTTTCAACACGCGCCTATGAAGCGAGACCTGGACATCGTCGTGATCGATGGTCTGAATCCATTTGGCGGCGACGAACTGGTTCCGCTCGGATCGCTGCGTGAACCGCTGACGGCACTGGGTCGAGCCGGCGTGTTCGTGGTGACACGTGCCGAGGACAATGCAAGGTTCGCCGCGATTCTCGGCAGACTTCAAACATTCAATGCGGCGGCTCATGTTTTCCGCAGCCGCCTTGTCGCCCGGCAGTGGCGAGATTTCGGGACAGGCACCGTAATCCCTAAACTCCAGCCCCAGCGGGTGGCCGCGTTCTGCGGTTTGGGCAATCCGCGAAATTTTTGGAACACGCTGGAGTTGCTGGATCTGGACGTCGTGTTCCGCTGGGCATTTCCGGATCATCACTATTACCAGCCATCCGAGATTCAGCGCCTGGTGCATCAGGCTCGCCTCCACGGCGCGGATCTGTTAGTGACCACCGAGAAGGATCGCCTGAACCTCCCCGCGAATGCAGATGCAGCCCTGGGGAGCGCCACGCTGGCGTGGCTCGAAATTGATCTGCGCCTGGACGACGAAGCCGGCTTTATGACGCTGCTGCAGACCGCGATTGGGGCGAAAACTTCCCAACGCGCCCGATCCTGAGCCTTACTTCTGCACCGCCCAGGCCAACCCGTCCGGCTGTCCGCCCGCCTCGATGCGATCCTTCACTTCGAGTGTCTTCAGATCGATGACGGCGACGAAGCTACCTCCCGTGCAGGCGACATACGCGACGCTACCGTCAGGATTCATTTCAATTCCGGCAGCGCCATGCCCCAGATCCAAGCGCTTCACCTCTTTGTGAGTCGCGGCATCCAGGATCGCGAGTCCGCCATTGCTCAGCGAGCTGATCAGTACCAGCTTGCCGTCGGGCGTAAACTTTAGGCGGTTAGCGCCGTTGACGTTTGCCGGGAGCGTTTCTGTAACCTTCTTGGCCGCGATGTCGATGATGGAAACAGTTCCGTCCTGAGCGTTTGCTACCCAAAGTTGTTGTGCATCCGGCGACACATCGAAGCCTTCTCCACCTCGGCCTACGGGAACAACCGTCTCGTCCCAGTCTCCGCCCGGAGGGCCCATGGGGCCACGCGGTCCACCGCGGCCATTGGGGCCCTGGGCGGACCCGGTGGCGATCCTGGCGGCGGACCAGGAGGAGGCCCGACACGATCCACTTTTTCAATGATGCTCACCGTGCCAGAACTTACATTCGTGGTAAAGATCCGCTTCTGATCCTCAGATCACGAAAATCATGTGCGTGCGATTCTGACCCGTACCCAAAATCCAATCCACTTTCTTTGTTGCCGGATCGTACCGCGCGATCGCCTTTGCGCCTTCGGCCGTAAACCACGTCTTGCCGCCTATGAAGGTCAATCCGTGCGGGCCGCGCAGTGGGCCGAGATCAATGGAAGGTAGCGCCTTCTGTCCCACCAGATCGATCAGCGCCAGCGTGTTGTACGCGCCGAACCCATAATTGGAGACGAAGGCCAGCTTGCCGTCCGATGAGGCAATCACTTCGTGCGGATCATTGCCGACAGGCATGCGGGCCACCACCTTAAGCGTCGAGGGATCCACAATCGCAAGCGTGTGATCGGCCTTCGAGAGAACCAGCAGCGATTGAGCGGGCGTCTCCGCTCCGTACGCCAACACGACGGCGGTCAGGCTGAACGTGATCGGACGAAGCATAGCCATGGTCACAAGTTACAACATGTCGGAAATCCCTGTTGAGTTCGCAATCGCATCTGCTATCGTGGCGGTTTCACGCCGTAATGCAATTTACAAAACTCGAAATCCCCTGTGAAGAGTTCACTTTGGACAACGGTCTGAAGGTGATCGTTCACGAAGATCGCAAGACGCCCATCGTCGCAGTCAACATCTGGTATCACGTAGGGTCGAAAAACGAAAAGCGCGGCAAGACCGGCTTCGCGCATCTCTTTGAGCACCTGATGTTCGGAGGCAGCGAGCACATCCAGGGCAGCTACATCGAAGCCATGGAACGTATCGGCGCAAC
Source organism: uncultured Acidobacteriaceae bacterium (assembly GCA_963842195.1). Classification (GTDB taxonomy): domain Bacteria; phylum Acidobacteriota; class Terriglobia; order Bryobacterales; family Bryobacteraceae; genus Bog-105. The sequence goes on along the minus strand of CAWJFN010000004.1, from coordinate 51,849 downwards.
AGATCTGAACGGCACCACCAGCGAAGACCGGACTAACTACTTCGAAAATGTGCCCGTCTCCTCGCTTGATTACGCCCTGTTTGCCGAATCCGATCGCATGGGGCACTTCTACAACACCATCGGCCAGGAAGTCCTGGATCTGCAGCGTGGGGTGGTGCAAAACGAAAAGCGTCAGGGGGAGAATCAGCCCTACGCGGTTGTAGAGGAGCTGGTAGTCAAGTCGACTTACCCCGTCGGACATCCCTACGACCACACAGTGATCGGCTCGATGGAAGACCTCGATAGTGCCACCGTCGAGGATGTCCGCGAGTGGTTCAAGGCGTATTACACGCCGTCTAATGCGGTGCTTGTGATCGCGGGCGACATTACACCCGCCGAGGCGCACGAAACTGCGCGGCGCCATTTCGGTGACATTGCGCCGGGACCGCCGGTAGCGCATCAGCGGTCATGGATCGCGAGGATGACGGGACAGCACCGTGAGGCAGTCGACGATCGCGTCCCGCAAGGCCGCATTTACAAGGTGTGGAATGTACCGGGATACGGAACGCCCGACGCGGATCGGCTTCGCATCGCCGCCGGACTCCTGTCTTCGGGCAAGACGTCGCGCTTATACAAGCGTCTCGTCTACGACGATCAGATTGCGACGCAAGTTTCCGCTTATTTAGATGAGCGCGAGATCGGAAGTCAGTTCGTGATCGTTGCTACCGCGCGGCAGAATCAGGATCTCCGCGCGGTTGAGAAGGCAGTCGATGAAGAGCTGCAGCGTTTCTTAGAGGATGGCCCCACCGAGCGCGAGCTTACGCGCATCAAAACTCAGTCGTACGCAGGCTTCATTCGCGGAGTGGAACGCATCGGTGGTTTCGGCGGAAAATCCGATATCCTCGCCACCAGCCAAACCTACCTGGGCACGCCACACGGCTACAAACTGAGGCTCGAGAATCTCGAAAAGGCTACTTGCGAGAACATCACAACCGCGTCACGCGAGTGGCTCTCAGACGGAGTCTACGCCCTCGAGGTGCGGCCGTTCACTGCTGTGAAACCGGCGCAGGTTGTCAAACGTGACCGGCTCCCCGACCCCGGACCGGCGCACGACCTGCGGCTCCCCGACATTCAAGAAGACACGCTCAGTAACGGCCTAAAGATCCTTCTCGCTGAACGCCACGAAATTCCGGTCGTGAACCTCTGGCTGGATGTCGATGCCGGCTATGCGGCAGACCAATTCGCTTCGCCCGGCACGGCCCGCATCGGATCGGCGCTGTTGACGGGCGGTACGCACAAGCGCAGTGCGCTCGACATCAGTGATGAGATCCAATTACTCGGAGCGCAGCTAACGGCAGGATCGAACCTTGATATCTGTACGGTATTCGTATCGTCGCTGAAAGCCGCGCTTGACGAGACGCTCGATATTTACGCCGATGTCATTCTGAATCCCGCCTTTCCGCAGGCCGACTTCGAGCGCCAGAAACAACTGCAGCTGGCAGCCATCGCCAATGAGAAAGTTACGCCGCTGCAGATGGCCTTGCGCGCCCTGCCGCCGATTCTCTTTGGCCCGCAGCACGCCTATGGCCTTCCGCTCACCGGCTCTGGTACTGAAGAGAGTGTCGAAAAGCTCACGCGCGCGGATGTGGCGCGCTTCCACGCCACTTGGTTTAAGCCGAACAATGCAACTCTGATCGTCGTCGGCGATACCACGCTCGCGGAGATTAAACCCAAGCTGGAGCAGCACTTCGCGGGCTGGAAAGGCGGCGCCGTTCCGCCGAAAAATATAGCTTCGGTTGCGAGACCATCCAAACCCGCGATTTATCTGATCGACAAGCCAGGAGCGCTGCATTCGATTGTGATTGCGGGAACTGTTGGCCCGCCGCCGGATATTGAATCGGAGGTGGCGCTCGAAACCATGAATAACGTTTTTGGCGGAACTTTCGGCGCTCGGCTCAATATGAATCTGCGCGAGGATAAGCACTGGTCTTACGGCGCCGCATCCGTTCTTTTCGGTGCTCGCGCGCAGCGGCCGTTTCTGGCCTATGCGTCAGTTCAACAGGACAAAACTGCGGACACCATTTCCGAAATGCTCAAGGAGTTCTCGGGCATGCTCGGCGAAAGGCCTGTCACGGAAGAAGAACTGCAGAAGGTCAAACAGCAGCAGACCCTGGAATTACCCGGGGTCCACGAGACGATGAGTTCGATTGGTACTCTGATCGGCGACCTGCTGCAATTCAATCTGCCGCTCGACTTCTACAACAGCTACGTGAGCCGCGTGTCGGCACTGACGGTTCCCGAAATTGTGGCCTGTGCCAAAACTCTGCTCGATGCATCCCAGTTCGTCTGGCTCGTAGTTGGCGATCGCTCGGTTGTGGAGGATTCATTGCGCACCATTGGCATGGGTGAGATCATTCCGAGCGCAGGCTTAAAGCGAACTCAATAAGCCCGCGAGGAACGCCGTACGATCCGCAATACGTTCAACTAGAATGCTCTCATTGGGCGCATGCGCGCCTTCGCCGACCGCACCGAGTCCGTCCAGCGTCGGGACGCCGAGCGCCGCCGTGAAGTTGCCGTCCGAGCCGCCGCCCGTTGCAGACTCCTCGATTTCGAGGTTCATCGCCGCAGCTATTTGGCGCGCTTTCTCAAATAGTGCCGCGATCTGCCGCGTGCGTTCCATAGGCGGCCGATTCATACCGCCGCTCACCGTCACACGGCAGCGCTTATCCACTGCTCGCAAGCTGCGGAGCTTGCGATCGAAGCGGCACAGCATCGCTTGCTCGTTCCACCCTCAGATCGACCTCAATCTGCGCCCACGCTGCAATCACGTTCGATCGGGTCCCACCGCTGATTACGCCAGGGTTGACGGTCACGCCTCGTGATACATCCGTCAGCGAGGCAATTCTTTCTACCAGACGAGCGGCCTCCACAATTGCGCTGGCGCCGTTCTCAAAATCAACGCCGGCATGCGCGGCTCGCCCTTCTATGGAAACGATGTAACGGCCAACGCCCTTACGCGCTGTCTTCAGCTTGCCCGTGATTCCGGTGCCCGGCTCCACCACGAGCACAAGATCGCTGCGCTTAGCCTCGCTCTCGGTGATGCGGCGTGAAGCCGGACTGCCGATCTCTTCGTCTGAGACAACCAGCAGCACGGGCAACTTAGGGACGGCAATGTCGAGTGCAATCAAGGCGCGAATGGCGTAAATAAAGAACGCCAGCCCAGCTTTCATATCGAGCACACCGGGCCCCCACAACCGTCCATTGCGATTCCGAAACGGCATCTGTCTCAGTGTGCCGGCCGGCCATACGGTATCCGCATGTCCAAGCCCCAAAATACGACCCTGCTTCCGCTTGGGAAAAGTCTTGAATTCCAGCCGTAACTGACGGCCGTAGCCACTGGACTTGAATGTTTTGGCAACTGCAATATCGCTCGTGCGCTCGATCAAAAGATCGATGAAACGATCCACATGCTGAGGCGAATCGCTCGGCGACTCGCACTCCACCATTTCGCGGATGAACGCGATGATCGCACTCTGTTCACGCTTCGCGAAACGCAGCAGCGGATGCATCGGCTGCCATCATATCGATATACTGAAAGCGCACAGGCCGTTTGCTGGCCGTTGTGCGCGATGATACTGCAAGCGCACAGGTCGTTTGTTGGCCGTTGTGCGCGATATACTGAAAGCGCACAGGCCGTCTGGTGGCCGTTGTGCGCGTAGATAAATGAAGAACCCCGATTCGAAGGGGACTAACTAGTCACAAATCTAGGGTCAATTACGATCGACGCGACAAAAGGGGACTGCAAGGTCCCCTTTTCGCAATTTCGCGCTCAGTTCAAGCGCGCTTCATCTGCTCAACCAGATACTCTGACGTACGCAGCGAAAACGCCAGGATCGATATTGTCGTCGTCTTATCGGTGCAGTTGGGGAACACGCTGGCGTCGCAAACGTACAGATTCGGCACATCGTGTGTCTGGCCAAAACGATTCGTCACGAATTTCTTCGGGTCGTTGCCCATCCGGCAGGTACCCGTTTCGTGCAGACTTGTGCCTGGGATGTCGATTTCGCCCGCACCGAGATACTCCGCTCCACTCGCCCGTATGAGATCTTCGCAAGCCTGTTTGCCGTGTTGCCACATCAGCAGTGTATTCTCGTCCCAGGCGAAGTGAATGCGCGCGGCAGGAATTCCGTACACGTCCTTCACCTCCGGGTCGATATCCACGTAATTGGAGTCACTCCGCTGCGTCGGCGCCTGTATGTAAAAACTCACGGGAGTCGGATACCGCCGCTTGATCTCGCGCTTGAATTCACGCCCGAAGCCCTCAATGCGATCGAAATAATAAGGAAATCCGGCGCACCCGCCATCCGGGTAGACCGAGTAGCCTCGAATGAATTTCTCCCGGCGCGGATCATCCAGGTTCTGCCAGCGCGGCAGCCATGCCACTGTGCTTGAGGAAACGTTATCGGGAAAGCTTGGCTGACCCAACAGTTGCGGAAAGTATCCCCGCGCCGTGGTGCCGTAAAGGTGATCGCATAAATTGCGGCCCACCTGACCGCTCGAGTTCGCGATCCCGGTCGGCCAATGCCGCGATTTCGAGTTGAGCAGAATGCGCGCCGATTCCACACAGGACGCTGCCACCACGACGGCCTTGGCGTATACCTCAAGCTCCTGCCGTGTCGTGCGATCGATGTACGCCACGCCCGCTGCGCGTCCGTTCTCGTCTGTGATGATGTTCTTTGCCAGCGCGTTCGTGCGAATTTCGAGGTTCCCCGACTTTTCTGCTGCCGGCAGAAAGAACCATGGCGTCGAGAAAAATGACCCCGTATCGCAGCCTTCTGTACAGTTCCCGCAGAAGTGGCACGCCGGATGGCCGGCATGCGAACGCGTTAACTGCGCAATGCGGTCGGGCAAATACGGAATGCCGATCTTCTCCGCGCCGCTCTCCAAAATCCGATCGATGCAGCGGAAGTTCATGGGCGGCAAATACTCGCCGTCCGGATTACTCGGTCGGTTCTGTATCGTGCTCGCGACGCCGATCATGCGCTCCACGCGGCTGTAATAAGGCGCGATCTCATCGTAAGTAATCGGCCAATCCACGTCGTAGCCATCGCGCGTTGCAGCTTTGAAATCGATGTCACCGAACCGCGCCGAAGACCTTCCCCAGAAGTTCGTCTTCCCGCCCACGGCGAAACAGCGCCGCCAGGTCCATTCGGTTCCGGGCGCGGTCGTGAATACGATCTCGTGTTCCCAGATGCCGTTCGTGTACTCGTTATCCATGTAGCCGATCGACTGCTTGCGTTTCACCGGATCGTTGAATCCGCGAAACTTCATGTCGTAGGGCTGCTTGTGATTCCGAAAATCTTTGCGCGGATCAAGCCTTCGGCTCGCATTAAGCGCGCAAACCTTCGCTCCAGCTTCGCAAAGCGTGCGGATGGTCATGCCGCCGCCTGCGCCGGTTCCGATCACGATAACGTCGTAAGTTTCTTTTGCCACTTAGTATTTCGCCGGCGGCAGATGCCGGTGCTCCGGATCATCTTTGTGCGGGCACTCCGGCGAGGAAGAGTAAAGCGCTAACCCGGGATAGTCCAGCGCTTCCAAACCCACCCGGCTCGTGTAATAACCCATCACCGTGTATTCCCGAATCAGTTTGAAGAAAGCCTGCCCTTGCACCTCGGTTGGCGTCTGCCGCTCACGATATGCGAGCTTGCCCAACAACTCCTCTTGCTGGGCAAGTGGCAGCTTCGTGAAATCGCCCCCGTACTTCTCAAACGCAAAAGCATTGAGCCAAGCAAGCCCCGTACGGAAGGGAAATTGCAAATCGCTGTCATGAGCAATCATGAAGTCGATGAACTCGCTGACACCCGCGTCCCTCGCGCCCGGATGCTCATCTCGCGGCAGGATCACTTCAGTAAGTTGATCAATCGTTTCAAATTCCTTGGGAGTAAAGAAGATCGGTTGATATATTGCCGGCCGAGGCGTCGCCGGCCCGGCAGTGCCATCCTCTGCCGCAAATACCCAGCGGCTGAAGCCCGGAAATTGACTGATGGCTGCAACTCCTGCCAGCAGTTCCAGAATTTGACGCCTGTCTGGCGATTGATTTGCCATGCTGTGCGCCTAGTATCCGTCTGACTATTTATCTTTTTTCGCCAGCCATTCCTCGATGGGCGTCTTCGTTTTGGGCTTATATGGCATTTGGATCTTCTGCCCCTGGCCCGCGGACGCATACGCCGCATATAGCACCTGCATCACGACGCGTCCATCTTCGCCCGTGGCCTGTAGGCGCCTCGATGCCTTGCGCCGCACGCGCGAAGTTTCGCATCTCCTGCGGTATGCCATAATTCCAATGCTCCTCGAACACCGGATAACTCCAGCCGTGCGTCGTCGGAGCCTTCTCCACCGCGTAACCGAAACCATACTCGCTGTAAGTGGGTAGCGCGTTCCCCATATGCAGATCGGCGTAAGTTACTCCGCCCTCTCCGTAGATCTCGCTTCGGTCCGACATGCCGCCGCGCTTACACCAACTGTCTTCGATCATGCCCACCGCGCCATTCTCAAACTCGATGATGCAGATTGCGTCGTCGTCGCCCTTCGTCTTATCAGCATGGACGTGCGTCGAAAGCTGCGCATATACGGATTTCACGGCCGGCCGCCCCAGAAACCAATAGCAGAACGCGATTCCGTGGCAGCCTAGATCCATCAGCGCGCCCCCGCCCGACCGCTCCACGTCCCAAAACCAGTCGCTATGTGGACCGTAATGTTTTTCGCTCTGCTTAACCAGGTAAACCTTCCCGAACCCTCCCTGGTCCGCCATTTCTTTGGCCTTGACATACTTCGGCGTGAAGAACAACTCCTCCGCGTAAGCCAACAGAACGCCTTTCCGTTTGCACGTGTCGATCATTTCGTCGGCCTCCGCGAGCGTCATACACAGCGGCTTCTCGCAAATCACGTGCTTCCCGGCCTTTGCGATGTCGATCGTCATCTGCGCGTGCAGGTAGTTCGGCGCAGTAATCGTCACCATATCGATATCGCGTTCCTTCAGCATTTCGCGATAATCGGTGAAGAAACGTGGAATGCCGTACTTCTTCGCCAAAGCCTCGGCATTGCCCGGCGTAGGAGACGCCACCGCAACCACCTCCGCCGCATCCGGGATCATCTGGAAGGATGCCGCATGTATGTCGGCTTCAAAGCGCGAGCCGATAATTCCTACTTTGCTTTTCTTTTCTCCGGGCATATCGTGGCGATACAGATCGTATCACTCAAGAAGTGGCCCGCTGCTAAAATAGGCTTTTCATTTGTACGCGAGCCGCTCGCGCCGACGTCCGCCCGCCGCATCAGTCCGCGAATCACGTCTATTCCCGAGGCTGGAAAATCACAGGTCTCGGCGCAACTCTGCTTCAGCAACAGGAGTATTCGTTGACACCGGAATTGCAAGCAACCGCGCCCGAACGCCACGAACAGGAACTAGTCCGCTATATCAACTTGAAGCTCGCCTCGCTGGGTCAGCCGATCAGCAAATCAACTGCCGATTTACACTCGCTCGAAATCGCTGCGCCCTTGTTGCGGAATTACTTCCAAAAGGACCAGCTCCTCGGCGGGATCCTTTGCCCCGCTGATGCTCGTATTCAGGCCTTCCTTGACGACTACCTCGCCGATATTTCGCCGAAAGCCTCGCCGCGCCTGCCGCACCACACGTTTGTCCTCGACCGTCCGGGACTGGCGCGCGTTATGTCTCTTCCCGCTTCTGAAGACAGCATTGCGTCACCCTATCTCAGCTCCTATCGCCTCCCGCAAGGAGTTCTGCACAATCCGCGCAGCGATCGTCGCACAACGCAAGGTATCTTCCACATCGTCGAAGGCGGCCTCCCGATTCCCGCCGATAAGATCGCTGTTCCCAAGCCCGCTTTTGCCTCCCTCCTTACTGCTGCCCTCGCGCCTCCGCCCGACGTATTGACTCTGCCGTTCACCGCCGACCAGAACGCCCATGTTCGCCTCTGGGTCACTCTTCTTCTCCGCCCTATCGTCTGCCCCGCTGCGGCGAACCAGCCGGAAAAGCGCATGGAGACGCGCTTCTTCGCGCCTGCAAGCCTTGTCAGCAATCTCGATTTCGTCGAAGGTATCTTCGGCAACGCGGGCGACCCCTATCTGCCGGAAAACGATGCCGCGCTCGATGTTGAGCATTGGACCGGTCACACCGGCTGCGTAATCCTGGCCCCGCACATTGTCGGTCTCCGGAAGAAGGACCTGGGCCTCCCTCACTACGACCACGTCACGGACCGCCAGCGGCGCGACGGCATGTGCTGGCGTGATGCTTCCGACCTCTATAACGATGGCAGCGCCTTTAAGCTGGTCTGCCGCGACCATCGCGGCGTGATGGTTACGATCATCGCCGATAACTACTTCGGTTACTGCAAAAAAGAAGTTAAAACGCAGATCAGCTATGCAGCCAATCTCTACGGCGGCTGCGAAGAAGAGCACGCGGGCGGGGCGATCGCCTTTCCTGCCTACGTTTTGGGACAGCAGTTTTACGCGGGCAGGACCGTTCTCACGAAGCAAGTCAAGTTCACTGAGGCGATGCAGTGGATGGGTGACCGCGTCAGCATTCATCCGGAGGGCTACGCGTCGGACAACCAGTATCCCGATATCTTCTACGTGCCTGAAAATGCCGAGTTCATCGTCGCCGAAGGCCGCGTCCAGTGGAAACGTTCTAACGGCGAGTGGCACCGCCTCGTTCTCCGTCCAAACGAAGTTTACGTGCTCCCGTGGGGCACCAAGATCCGTTTGCAAAAGCAACCCGGCGGCACGGTTTGGCGTCTCATCGCCTCGCGCGCCGATCCCACGCTGATCCATAAGCCCTGCACCGTTTCCGGCGGCGGCAAATCCGAAATCTCCAAGTCCATCGACAGCATTATGCTGCGCGGACCCATCTTCGTCAGCGACTTCGATCGTGAGATCGAACAAGTCGCGCAAATCCTAAAGAAAGATTTCTCGACGATTTACAAGAAGCCGCCCGCACCGCATCGCGCCAAACGTCCAGTCCTCAGTCCCGAACGTTCTCTCGGTTCGGTTATCAAGCTGATGACCCCTTCCCCTGAGTACACGGATGAGCACAATGCCTGGCTTGCCACGATCCCGCAGACCGTTCGCCAGTTGCTGGTCTCTGTTAAACGCTACTATCAACCGGAGTGGGGCGATAACTGGCGCTCGCACTTTAATGTCGATCGCATCAATGGCCTGCTCGGCAATGAACTTAAGTTTCACAACCGTAAGCTTGTCGCCAAATACATGCGCGTCGGGTACGATCCGAATGGCTCCTGGCGCATCTATAAACTGCGTCCGGACTTCAGCCCGGCCGACAAGGTCCAGGTGGAAGACGATATCACTGCCTCTGTCGTTCTCCCCGCCTCGCAACTCGAGTATCTCGATGCCGAATATCACAACGAGAGCGTCAAGTTACTAACCAACTGCGAGAATCTTCTCTTTCAAAGGCCTGACGACGCCATTCACCGCGGCTTCGATAAAGACGCCGAGCGCGACATTGCGCAGCCCGGAACCTTTCTCTCCAATTTTCAGCCGCTCACTCGCGATCAGGCTCAGGAACTCGTTGATAATGTCGTCGAATTCGACAAATACACCTCGCCCATGCAGCGACTTTTGGCTGACTTCGTTCGTCGTCCTGCGACTCAGTATGTGGTTTCGTCCGCGCACCCGCGCTTGGTCGACGGCGTACCCTCGAAGAACCCACGCTATCTCCAGCAACGGCCGGATCTCGTCAATCCGCGCGACGGCTACCTTGCGCGTATCGGCGCACGTCTTGCCCGTGAAATCCCACCCGATCAGCCGGTCCATTTCCCTGTGAACGCAGTCCTCGCGGGACGCCGCAACAATCCGCCGGACGCGAAACTTGGCACGCCGCCGCTCGCTGTATTCAACCCGATTCACTACCAGGAGCTCCCGGAACTCTTCATGGACTTCATCTGCAGCCTGACCGGCAAGAGTCCATCCACCACCGGCTTCGGCAGCGAGGGCGCGCTCACCAAAGGTCCCTTCAATGCCCTTCCGCCGGTCATTGATGTCAACAATGCGCTCGTGTCGGCCATCCTTACTGGATATGCCGGCTTCACTACCGCCGCCGGACACATCGGCCCGCACTACCGTATCGACCACGACAACAGCATGCTCGTCCCTGAAGTGTGGTGTCGCATGCGTGTGTTCGAGCGCGATCCGAAGTTTCTCATCGACAACGGTTATCTCGAGAAGGTCGCAGATTTCGATTACCAGGGCCGCCGCATTCTCGCCGGCCGCCTCGGTTATCGAATCACGGAGCTGTTCGTCGACCGCTTCCTCGGCCGCATGTTCGAGATGCCGAATACTGTGTTCCCCGAGGAGATGCTTCGTCCGGAAACACAGGACCCCGATGTATTCGCATCCGGCGTCGAGGCGATCGTAGAGACCCAGCGCTCCGTTGCGCTCAATTACTTTGCCGACGGCAGCATTGAGCATGCCTGCCCGCCCATCCGCGCCCTACTGCACATCATGGCGTACGGCGATTATCAGGGGCTCCACTGCGGAGATCCCGACCTTCTCGCCATGTTCACTCGCCAATCTCTGCTCGCGAGCGACTGGTATCGAGAACGTCTCGTCTCCAAACAGCAGATCGACATCACTTTGTGGACGCGTCACGTGAGCGCGCTCGAAAGTTTTATAGCGAGTGGCGCGCCCGCGGCTCACATTGACCTTCAGCAACGCCTCGCCGCCGCCCGTGAACAAATCAGACGCGTTAGCTGCGATTGCTATCGCGACGAGTTGATCGGCACCATTGGCGCCGACCCCTCAGTTCTGACCTGAGAGTAACTTCCGCATTGCGCTCTATTTCTTTTTCTCCTTTTCGAACGCCGCGATGCCCTCATTCACGATCTGCGCCGCGCGCTTCGGCCCATGCACCCCATTGACCTTGAACTTTTTCCCTCGCCCCTTGTTATAAGCGATGAAGAATTCGCATACCTGATCGAGAATCGATTTCGGAAGCTGCGAAAGCGAAGACATGTTCTCGTGGCTGTAAGAGTGGACAGCCACGCCGATCAGCCGATTATTGGCCGTGCTCTTCTTACCTTCGACCTGTTCGGCCTCTATTACGCCAATGATGCGAACGTCGAGCAAACAGCCGACGTGCGCGGGCTCGTCCATCAGAATCATGACGTCAAGCGGATCGCCATCCCCGCCCAACGTCGATGGAATGAAGCCGAAATCAAAGGGAAACGCCAGCCCCTCGCCCAAAAGGCCGCCGAGCGCGAATAGCTTGTATTCAGGGTCGTAGTCGAATTTGTTGCGCCTGCCTTTCGGCGTTTCGATAATCGCCTTGCACTCGCATTTCTTGGATTTCCACTGGTTTGACGCTTCCGCCAGATTGCTCATGTAAGAATTCTAAACCGAAAGCTGCTTTACACTCCCCAACTGTAATCGGATACCGTCTGCTGTGCCCCACCATTGGCCTCCACCAGCCGCATCAGCTCCAGCCGTAAGGCGTCCACCAGGGCATGCCAGCTCGCATCGATGACGTTGTCCGAGATCCCAACCGTTACCCAGCTTCGCTGGTGATCGCTCCATTCGACCAGCACGCGCACTTTCGACTCTGTTCCGCCCTTTGCGCCCAGCACGCGCACCTTGTAATCCGTCAAGCGCACATCAGTGATCGCCGGATAAATCGACGCTAGGCATTGCCGCAAACAGACGTCCAGAGCGTGGACTGGACCCTGACCCGTTGCCGTTGAAGAGAGCACATCGCTTCCTACGCGCAGCGTGACACCCGCAGTCGTCGTCGTCTCCTCCGAGCCTCCGTGCAGCTTAGTAGAGACTTCATAGCTCACCACGTCGAAGCCGCGAAAATCCGGAGTTGCCGCTTCGCGCACCAGCAGCTCGAAGGTCCCCTCAGCGGTTTCGAAGTCGTAGCCCTGATACTCCATCTGCTTGATCCGCTCCAACAGCGCGCGGCGGGCATTGTCGTTCAACTGCTCGCCTAGATTCATCTGCTTCAGTTTGTAAGTGACATTACTGCGGCCTGATAAGTCGCTCAACAACACTCGCTGCCGGTTTCCGACCATCTCCGGTTGTATGTGCTCGTAAGTAGCCGAGTCTTTCAACACAGCGCTTACGTGAATGCCGCCCTTATGGGCAAATGCGCTTGGCCCTACAAACGGCTGCTCGCGTCGCAGCGGCAGGTTTGCCAGCTCGGCCACAAAACTGGCCACAGTCGCCAACTGCTTCAGATTCTCCTGACCGATCGTCGTGTGTCCCAGCTTGAGCTCAAGATTCGCCAGAATCGAGCACAGATTCGCGTTTCCCGTACGCTCGCCGTAGCCATTGATACAGCCTTGTACATGTGTGACGCCCGCCTCCACCGCGACCAGTGTATTGGCAACCGCAACGTCGGAATCATTATGCGTGTGTATCCCGATGACGCCGTCGAAACGCGCGCGCACTTCCTGAATGATCTCGGTTAAGCGCATCGGCAGAGTGCCCCCGTTCGTATCGCAGAGACACAACACGTCCGCGCCGGCTCGCTTGGCCGCTTCCAGCGTTCGCAATGCAAATGCCGGATTCGCCGTATAACCGTCGAAGAAATGTTCCGCATCGTAGACCACCTCGCGCCCGTGCTCTCTGAGATATGCAACCGTGTCGCCGATCAGCCGTAGGTTTTCCTCTTCCGTGATCCCCAGAGCGCGGCGCACATGAAAGTCCCACGTTTTTCCAAAGATCGAAACGACAGGCGTCTCCGCCTCCAGCAATTCCGCAACATTCCGGTCTTGCTCCACCGCATTCCGGGCGAAACGCGTCGCTCCGAACGCGGTCAGCTTTGCATGCCGCAACTTCAGTCCCTTGGCTCGCGCAAAGAACTCCTTGTCTTTTGGATTCGACCCCGGCCAGCCACCCTCGATGTAATCTATTCCGAGCCCGTCCAGTTTCTCCGCGATCAGCAGCTTGTCATCAACAGAAAAGGAGACAGACTCGCCCTGCGTGCCGTCCCGCAGCGTCGTATCGAACGTGAAAATACGCATATGTGAACTCGCCAAAACGAAAAGGCCACCGGCTGTTTATCCGCCGATGGCCTCAGAATCTCTCTCGGATGCACAAGGTCTCAAGCGGGGCCGCTAATGGCCACGCTAATAAGAATGCCGCCCTGGATGAGGATTCGCACCGGACTTCGTGATCTCGCCCTAGTAGTATACCCGATCCCGCTGCTGACGATACCTATGCGTGTTGTACTCGCCCTTTCTGCATCAAATCCTCCAGCCCGTGCAAATCCGATTCCACGGCCTCCAGTTGCCGTTCCACCACCGGGCGCGCTGCCTGCGGCAGATCCACCGAAAGTGCGTGGCGGTAATGCTTCAAGGTCCCTTCATCTCCCGCCCTGCACTCCTGCACAATTTCGATCTCGGACTTGGATCGGATCCTGGTTTCGAGATCCACCCAACCCCGATGTAGAATTCCGCCGAAGTGAGCACCCGGTACCGGCTCGCAGCCGAGACCGGCAATCAATCCGCTCAGTTCCGCGGCAAATCTGCCGCGAGCTCCGGAAATGCTGGCCAAACGGTCACTGAGACGGGCGTGGTGAACCCCCTTTGCCGCCTTCGCGTAGCCTTCTTCCGCATCATGACAAGTCGCGATCAGATCGTTTAATGCCTTAACGGCTGCCTCGTTCGCTGCTGCCATTCATGAATTCCTCCAATTTCGATTTACAGTCTGGTTGATTTTGGTGTGCACTCCGGATGCCCGCAATTACACTCGATATCCGGCGTGTGCCCGGCGCCCTCGCAAAACGAGCCGCAGTAGTCACTTCCTTCTTTGGCCCTGCAATTGCACGATGGGTGCGCGCATTTCTTGTCTTCCGCCATTTGGTTACTCCTTCCTGTCGCGTTTGACTCGGAAATCCCTCCGAGTATTCCTACAGAATCGATGAGTCTGTCACAAATGTTACTGTCGCTCCAATACTCGAGCCGCCTTTACACACAATCTGACATACAAATGTGAGCGTCACCCGGATATCATGTCATTGGTGCGCATCGCCGTCGCAGTTGCACTCGTCTGCTTCGCAATCTCCTTAGATGGGCTTGCCCAGGCATCTGCGAGCGATCTCACGTTCACTAAGAACGTCGCACCGATTCTTTACCAGCACTGCGTAAAGTGCCATCATGCCGGCGACATCGCTCCCATGTCACTCCTCACCTACAAGGAGGTTCGGCCCTGGGCTGCGGCTATTCGCGAAGCTGTGGTCTCGCGTAAGATGCCGCCCTGGATGGCGGACCCATCCGTCGGTCACTGGTCGAATGATCCTCGCCTGTCAGATGCGGAAATACAGACTATTAAAGCCTGGGTCGAAGGCCCGAAGTTGGAGGGTGATCCCAAAGACCTGCCGCCCGCTCCCGAATTTCCGGACGGATGGAAGATCGGCGAGCCCGACGCCGTGATTGCGATACCGGAGCAAACATTGGCTGGAACTGGTCCGGATGAGTATATGTATCTCAACGTGCCGACGAACTTCAGCGAGGACCGTTGGATCGTCGCCGCAGAGTTGCGGCCCGGCAACCGCAAAATAGTTCACCATGCACATGTGTTTGTGACTGCCGGCTCTCCGGAGAATTCGAAAAAATCAGACAAGCCTCCTGATCCCGCGGCCGAATACGCAAAATGGATTCGCATCCGGCAGGGTTCGCTCGAATGGGTGCGGCCCGAAGCGCCGGTTATCGATGATGGCTGTTCAGTCGACGACAACGGGCTCTTTCCTGGATCCAAGAGTTCAGATCTGGCAAGTCTCATCAGCTCGTATCTTCCCGGCCGCGGGCCCGACGTTTATCCCCGCGGAACTGCGCGCAAAATTCCGGCTCACGCCATTCTCAGCTTCCAGATTCACTATTCACGGACCACCGGAAAGATCGAAAAAGATCAGACCAGTGTTGGCCTGATCTTTGCAAAAGAACCCCCGCAGCAGATTTCGCGCAGGATTGATCTCTCGAACCAGATGTTCATGATTCCCGCAGGCGACCCGGATCACGCCGTCAGCGAATGTCACACACTTCCGAAGGATGTCTTCATCACCAGCCTCACTCCGCACATGCACCTGCGCGGAAAATCGATGCAGATCATCGCCCGTCTGCCGGACGGAAGTAAACGAACCTTGCTCTCTGTTCCGAATTATCAATTCAACTGGCAGTTCACTTATCGCGCGAAGGAACCAATCTATTTGCCCGGTGGTACGCGAATCGAGGTGCGAGCCAAATTCGATAATTCCGCCAATAAGCCCGGCAATCCCGACCCAACGATCCCCGTCCGATGGGGCAGCGCGAGCGAAAAAGAGATGATGGACGGGTGGATCGAATACCTCGATGCGGATACGCCAGCAATCCATGCATCAAGAACACTCGAAACTGAGCCGTGAGCGCCAGCGAACTTGATCATCAATGGCTTCGTTGATGCTGCCCGCTTTTCTTGTCCCCGAAGCCACGATTCATGAAAACGGTACGGGGGCTATAGTCGAAATACCCGCTGGAGCGGGCACATTTCTAATCACGCTCGGCATCAACAATGTAATCGAGCAGCAGAGTCTCCACGTCAGCATTCAGATCTCGAGTGATGGCTCCAGTTGGGATCCCGCGCCTCTGGTTGAGTTCCCACAGAAGTTTTATCCCGGTGTGTCCTCTGTCTTGGTCGACATGGCTGCACACCCGAGTGCAAAATTTCTGCGCGCCGAGTGGAAAGTGAATCGCTGGGGCCGCGGGAGCAAGATGCCCAGCTTCACGTTCTACGTCTTCGTAGAGCCCGCATAGGGACCTCCAGTTGGAGGCTTATCCGCCGGTGGGGCGGACGGTCGAGCGAAGCGAGCCTTCTGTCCGCTCATCTCCTCCACGGCGGAGCCGCAGAGTTGCCTGTCATCGCGTTTAGAGCCGGTTGATCAGACTCGCCACATACCCCGCGCCAAAGCCGTTATCGATATTCACCACCGTTACATTGCTCGCGCAACTGTTCAGCATCCCGAGCAGCGCCGCCAAACCTTGGAAGCTCGCTCCGTATCCAACGCTGGTGGGAACAGCGATTACCGGGCACGACACCATGCCGCCCACAACGCTTGGAAGCGCACCCTCCATTCCGGCGCATACGATCGCGACACGCGCGTCCGCGAGGCGCTCGCGCTGGGTCAATAGCCGGTGGATACCCGCCACCCCCACATCGCAGATCGTTTCCACCTGATTTCCCATCACCTCCGCCGTCAACTGCGCCTCCTCCAGCACCGGCAGATCGCTGGTTCCCGCGCATAACACCGCGATTTTGCCCTTCCCGTAGATCGTTCGGTCCCGCCACACGCGAATTACACCCGATGCTGGAAAGTATTCCGTCTGCGGAGCGAGTTCAGCAACCAGAGAAGCCATCTCCTCTGTCGCGCGTGTTACCAGCACATTTCTCGATCGCGCGAGCAGGGCGCGTGCAATCCCCGCCACCTGGTCAGGTTGCTTGCCTTTGCCGAGAATCACTTCCGGCATCCCGTGGCGAATCTCGCGATGATGATCTACTTTTGCGAATCCCAAATCTTCGAAGGGTAGATGACGAAGATGCGCCACCGCCGCGTCCACCGTCGTGTCGCCACTGCGCACTTGTTCCAGAACGTCGCGAATTTGCTGAAGGTCCATAGGTGTGATCCAGGTGCCGTTTGCCGGCATCCCCTAAAATGGTAGCGTCCTCCAACGTATGATCCGCTTTTGGACACGCCTGCGCCTCACGCTCGAAATGATCAAGTTCGAGCACTCGGTGTTTGCGCTTCCGTTCGCGTTGACAGGTGCGCTGCTGGCGTGGCGCGATGCCGGTTTTCACATCGCCGGTCTCCCCGCGCGTTTCGCTTGGATTCTTATCGCCATGGTGTCGGCACGCTCGGCTGCCATGGCCTTCAACCGTCTTCTCGATGCGCAGATCGACGCCCGAAACAGCCGTACTGCCTCGCGGCATTTGCCTGCCGGCCTGCTTTCGCCGCGTTTTGCATGGGGCTTTACGCTGGCCTCGAGCCTGATTTTCCTGATCGCGGCGCGCCAACTGGGAACGCTCTGCTTTTTCCTGGCGCCCGCCGTGCTCGCGATTCTCTTCGTCTATTCTTTCGCCAAGAGGTTCACCATGTTTTCACATCTGATCCTTGGCTTCTGCCTCGGCATTGCGCCCTCGGCCGCATGGATCGCCGTACGAGGCTCCCTCGACCCGCGGATCTGCTGGCTCACTGCGGCTGTCATGTTCTGGACGGCTGGGTTCGATGTGATCTACGCGTGTCAGGACTACGACTTCGACTGCCGCGAAGGGCTGTTCAGCATCCCGCGGCGCTTCGGTTTGGCGCGATCTCTGCTGATCGCCCGGTTCTTGCACATGGCGATGATCATTTGCCTCGTCATGCTTGTGATCTCGTTTCACCTCGGGTTGCTGAGCTTTGCCGGTATCGCTGCAGTCGTTGCGCTTCTCATCTATGAACACGGAATTGTCAAACCGAACGATTTCTCCCGCGTAAACGCCGCGTTCTTTACGGTAAACGGCTACGTCAGCTTGCTCTTCTTTGCCTTCTGGGCGGCCGACATCCTGCTGCATCGAAAGAGCCTACTTCCATGAACTCTCTTGCGCGCGCTGAAGCCCAAAGGCTGCGTCCCATCCTCGACAAAGTCGAATCCGGCGAGCGCCTCAGCCTCGACGACGCCGTCGCTATGTATCGGAGCTCCGATATTCTGACGCTCGGCCATATGGCTAACCTGGTTCGTGAGCGCTTGCACGGCGATGTGACGTATTTCAACGTGAACCGCCATATCAACCCCACCGATGTCTGTGTAGCCAGCTGCCGGCTATGCGCCTTCGGTAAGCGCGCGCGCGATCCGCACAGCTACACAATGTCCATGGAGCAGGTTTGGGATGTCGCGGGCAAAGGGTACGCCGAAGCTGTGACCGAGTTCCACATCGTCGGTGGCCTGCACCCGGAGCTGTCGCTCGGCTGGTTTTGCGACATGATTGCAGGTCTGAAGGAGCGCTACCCGGAGGTTCATCTGAAGGCCTTCACCATGGTGGAGGTAGCGTATCTGGCCAAACGGGCCCGGCTATCGCTCCGTGAAACGCTGGAGAAGCTGAAGGCTTCCGGCGTCGATTCACTGCCGGGCGGCGGCGCCGAGATTTTTTCCGAACGCGTCCGCCGCATCATTTGTGATCACAAGATCGATGGCGATGAGTGGCTCGAGACGGCGCGCATCGCACATCGCATCGGGCTGAAGAGCAATTGCACCATGCTCTACGGTCATCTCGAAACTGCCGAGGATCGCGCTGACCACCTCGTCCGGTTACGCGCCGTTCAGGACGAGACCAACGGCTTCGTAACTTTCATTCCTCTGGCGTTCCATCCGGCGAATACTGCGTTGAGCCATCTGTCCCCGACCTCCGGCTTCGACGATCTGAAGCAGATCGCCATCTCACGCCTGATGCTCGACAACATCCCGCACATCAAGGCCTACTGGATCATGATGACTCCCGGCGTGGCGCAGATTGCCCAGCAGTTTGGCGCTAATGACATCGACGGCACGGTCGTGGAGGAAAAGATCTATCACGACGCTGGCGCTACCACCGCGCAGCATCTTCGTCGCCAGGATCTCCTGAGCCTGATTCGTAGCGCCGGACGCGTACCGGTCGAACGGGATACAGCTTACCATCCGGTACAGCGCACCGAAACTGCGTTTACTGTGCTTGTCTAGCGCAAAGGGCGCGGCTGCGCCACCACCCGGTTTTGACCGTTGTTCGGCGTGGCGTCTGTTTATCGAGTAGCTTCGCTCCGTCGGCAAGCATCGAATCAAGCCATTCACGGCCTGCTTCATCCGTTGAGCTGAGTTCCAGCGTGTCAAGGATGAGCAGGCGCCCGTCCAGCGTGGTCCTCGCGGTAGTAGCACAACCCTGGAGATCGGGAAGATCACTTCCCGTCAGCTCGCCAATCAACTGCAGACGACACGCGTCGATGCTGTCGTGAATGTAGTAGTTGAATCGCGAGGAGCGCACGTAGGTTCGATTCTGCTCTAGCCCGTGAGGTTCCAACATTGTAGACGTCAAGCCGCAACCTCGGTTACCCGTTCGCAACCATCCCGGCGTCTCCGTTCTTTTTCTCGCGAAGCTTCACCAGGAAACTTGTGTCGAATCGTCCGGCCACGAAATCTTCGTTCGACAACACCTCTTCATGTAATGGAATTGTAGTGTGAATTCCCTCTATGACGAACATGCTGAGGGCGCGCTTCATTCGTTCAATCGCTTCATCGCGCGTTTCGCCGTAAATGATTAGCTTGGCTACCAATGAATCGTAATAAGGAGGAATGATGCTGTCGGTGTAGGCGGCCGTGTCCACGCGCACTCCGATTCCGCCGGGAAGATTGAGACCTGTAATCCGTCCCGGCGAGGGTGCGAATGTTTCCGGATGTTCTGCGTTGATGCGGCATTCAATGGCATGCCCCTTCAGCACAATCTTTTCGGGCAGCACTGTCTCCAGCGCATCGCCCGCCGCAATACAGATTTGGGATTTGACCAGGTCTATGCCGGTCACAAACTCCGTCACCGGATGCTCAACTTGAATGCGCGCATTCACCTCGATGAAGTACAACTTGGCATCTTTGTCCATCAGGAACTCCACAGTTCCCGCGTTGGTGTAGCCGATCGTCTTCATCGCAGTTCGGAGGCCGTCGGAAATGCGTTTGCGCAACGCCGGACTCACCGACGGAGATGGCGATTCCTCAATCAGCTTCTGATGACGGCGTTGGATGGAGCACTCGCGTTCTCCCAGAATCTCGACATTTCCATGTTCGTCCGCGAGCACCTGGAACTCGATGTGGCGCGGCGCTTCTACCAGCTTTTCCATGTACACGTCGCCCGAGGAAAATGCCGCTGCCGCCTCCGACTGCGCTTGGCTCAGCAGGCTGGCCAAGTCCGCTTCCGCTCGTACGATCCGCATACCTCGGCCGCCGCCGCCGGCTGCCGCTTTTAGCATGATGGGATATCCGATTTTGCTCGCTAAATCCGCCGCTTCCTCCGCGCTCGTCAGTACCCCCTTAGAGCCGGGCAGAATCGGGACGCCCGCTTCCTCCATAATCGCGCGCGCCAGCTGCTTCAATCCCATTTTCCGGATCACCTCCGGCCGCGGGCCGATAAACTTAATGCCCGATAACTCGCAGACTTCGGCGAAGTCGGCGTTCTCGCTCAGGAAACCGTAGCCTGGATGCACGGCATCCGCATTCGTGATCTCGGCCGCGCTCATGACCCCGGCGACGTTTAGATAGCTCAGGGAGCTTTTCGCTGGCCCGATGCAGATCGCCTCGTCAGCGAAGCGAACGTGGAGACTGTGGCGGTCCGCCTCTGAATACACAGCTACGGTTTTGACGCCTAGATCTTTACAAGCACAAATGACGCGTATCGCGATCTCGCCCCGGTTCGCAATAAGAATTTTTCGAAACATTCGCCGATAGTTTGGTTAGAGCGGTCTAATGAGGAACAGCGACTCGCCGTACTCCACAGGGCGGCCGTTCTCGACCAGTTTGGCTACAACCGTTCCGGCGATCTCCGCCTCAATCTCGTTCATCAACTTCATGGATTCGATGATGCAAAGCACCTGTTTCGGATGGACCTGATCCCCCACTTTGACGAAGACAGCGGCGCCGGGAGCTGGCGCGTCGTAGTACGTGCCGACAATCGGAGACTTCACCACTTCATTGCGGTCGTCCTCAGCCGCTGTCGGCTGAGGTGCCGGCGGAACCGGTTGCTGCGGAGCAGCCAGTGTCGCGCTTGTTACCGCCGAGCCGCTGACCGAAACGGGCAGGACAGCGGGTAGCACAATGTCCTGAGGTGCCGATACTCCGCCTCCTCGGATGCGCACTCGGTTATCGCCTTGCTGAACTTCGAGCTCACCAATACCCGTGTCCTTCACTAGTTCGATCAGTTTCTTGATCTCTTCAAAATCCATTGTTCTCCTGGCGATGCGAAGCGGCGCTTACAAAACTACCAGTTCCTTGCCGGTCGGTGTCAACACTTCGCATCCGCCGTTCGTCACAACCACGGTGTCTTCAATCCGGATGCCGCCGGCTCGCTCCTGATATACACCGGGTTCAACAGTAATCACCATTCCCGATTCCAGCTTCGTTTTGTCCTTCCGCCCCACGCGCGGGCTCTCGTGAATCTCCAGGCCGAGCCCATGTCCGGTGGAATGGATGAAGTAGGCCTCCATGCCGTAGCCGCGAAGCACATTGCGAGCGGCCCTGTCCACCGCGGCGCACGTAACACCGGGCCTTAACGCATCAATTGCTGCAAGCTGACTCTCGAGCACTGCGCGGTACATTCGCCGCGCTTTGGGATTCAACTTGCCTACAGCATGGGTCCGGGTCATGTCGCTGCAGTACCCAGCGACCCGGGAACCCATATCCACTAATAATAGTTGATCGCTCTGAATCGGGTGATCTGTCGGATGAGCGTGAGGTAGCGCACTACGTTGACCGGACGCCACAATCGTCTCGAACGCGGTCCCATCCGCTCCCAGTCGGCGCATCCGGTACTCGATCTCCGCGGCGAGATCCACCTCGGTCATGCTTGATTTAAAGTGACGCAATGCTTGCTCGAGTGCCGCCGAGTTGAGTTGCACCGCCGCACGAATGGTGGCGATCTCTGCCGCCGTTTTCACCATCCGCAGCCGTTCTATCGCGTTTGCAACCGGCTTTAGCCGAACTGCTGCCAGCTTCGCCTTCATCCCGCGATATTCGTTGAAACTGATCCGGTTCTCTTCGAAAGCAAGGACACGGATACGCAGCCGTCGAATCCACTTCGCGGCCTCCTCGACAAGTGGTCCTTTTGCGATGTTGACGTCGCAGTCGGATTCTTGTGGCGCCTGCGTCTGATATCGCGGATCGGTGAATAGCAGAGCACGCTCGGACGTCAGCAGCAATATCGCGTTGCTGCCGGTGAACCCAGCCAGGTAGCGAACATTGGGCAGGGCAGTGACCAGGAACGCATCCGCGTGCATTCCGTCAAGCGCTGTTACCAGCCGCTCTCTTCTATCGCTAAGTTCGGCGTAGCTCTGCACCTGGTGCCTCTAAGGTTTCAGCAGGAGCTTTCCGGTTGTCCGGCGGCCTTCCAGGTCGCGATGTGCGGATGCGGCTTCGCTCAGCGGATATGTTTTGTAAACGTTCACCCTGAGCCGTCCTTCCCCGAGCCATTCGAAAATCTCGCGCGACCGCCACGCGAGCTCTTCCGGATTGCTGATGTATTGTGCCAGAGACGGGCGCGTCAAAAATAGCGATCCCTTCTGGGTCAACACCAGAGGGTCAATCTGCCCCACCGCACCGCTGGACTGCCCAAAGCTCACCATCATGCCGCGCGCACGCAGGCAATCCAGACTTTTGTGGAACGACGAACTGCCGACGGAATCGTATACTACGTGGACCCCAGCGCCGCCGGTAATCCGCTTCACCTCCTCGACAAAGTCGCTCTTTGTGTACAGGATCATGTGATCGGCTCCGTGCCGTTTTGCAAGCTCCGCCTTCTCCTCTGTGGAAGCCGTGCCGATTACCACCGCGCCTGCGATCTTAGCCATCTGCACGATCAGTAATCCGGCACCGCCGGCCGCCGCGTGCACCAGGCACAGCTCACCGCTCTTCAATGGAAAGGTCGATCGCGTCAGGTAGTGCGCGGTCATTCCTTGCAACGTGACGGCCGCCGCATCCTCCAGGCTTACGTTCTCCGGAACCGTCACGAGAAACTTGGCCGGCACGACGGCGTACTCCGCGTAAGAGCCTCGCGCCATCGCATACGCGACGCGTTGTCCTCGCTCAAACCTTGCACCTTTGCCTACCGCTTCAACCCTGCCTGCACCTTCGCTGCCGAGCTTCACCGGCGACTCCGGCACCTTATACAGCCCGGTGCGGTGATAAACGTCGATAAAGTTAACTCCGATTGCCTCCAGCTTCACGAGTACTTCGCCTTCGCCGGGCTCCGGTGTCGGGACGTCAACATATCTCAGATTCTCCGGACCACCAGTGGGATCGGCGACAACGGCATGCATAGGCCGATTCTACGACGCGTTTGACAGCCCGTTTTGCGCGTGTTTCTCAAAAATGAACCCGAAGCCAGCGCCGGACGTGAATGTTGACCGTGCTTACAATCAGAAATCCGATCACAAATGGGCTCGCGATCAGTTCGCCCATAAGCCTAGCCGCTTCGCCCACAATCCCAAGGCTTGAGGTAATGCGCCGCGAGATGAGATCGAGTATCTGTCCGCGATGCGCATAGTCGATCGGAAACAGATGCGCATCTTCGTCCACAATAAAAGTTTTTGTGCGCGAGCGTAGCGCAATGAGGTACTTCCATTTCGCGAGAATTCCGGACGCTGAACACAGAATCGCGACCGCGTCATAATGGCCGGCGATCAAATGATCGACGTAGCGCATCCGGTTTTCTAGGGCTTCCGGCGCGTGTACCGAAAGGAGCCGTCCACGCGTATCATCGAAGCACGCCGGCGCCGTATCGAAGCAGGTCAGCACATCTAAGTGCTGAACACTGTAGTTCACATACAGTTGGCGGATGGCCGGTTCCGATGCTTCGCGCTCTCCGCTCTCGATGAAGAGCACATTCGTGAGGCGCACCTCATCTCGCGAGAACAGACCACGCATACGAAAAGATTACCCCGATCGGCGCGCACGATTCCAGCTTGCCGAACTCACCCGGATACAATCTGGACGATGATTTTTCACGGCAAAAAGGTGGTGGTGACCGGAGGTGCAAACGGCATCGGCCTGGCGATTTCGAAAGCGTTTGCGGCGGCCGGCGCCCGCGTCTGGATATTCGATTTGCACTCCGAGAACCCCGCTGCGGCGGCCGAGTCCGTAGCGGCCGAAGCGTGCATCGCCGATGTCACCGATCGTCAATCGTTAGAGAACGCATTCGAGCGCGCAGGCGTGCCCGATGGGGTGGTGGTGAACGCCGGCATTGGCTCACTTGGTTCCGTTACAGAAACGACCATGGATGTTTGGAACCGAACGCTCGCTGTGAATCTGAGCGGCGCCTTCTGCACTCTCCAGATCGCGGCCGAGCGGATGAAACCCGCGCGCCGAGGGGCGATCGTCCTCACCGCGTCTACCAACTCTTTCGACGGTGAACCGGAGCTCATTGCCTATAACGCGAGCAAGGCGGGCCTGCTCGGCATTCTCCGCACCGCTGCAAACGAGCTGGGGCCATACGGGATTCGTGTGAACGCAGTTTGCCCCGGCCTGATCCGAACACGGCTCACCGCGTCCAGCTTTTCGAATCCAAGAGTGCTTTCGGACTATTTCAAGCACATCGCGCTGGGGCGTGGCGGCGAGCCTGAAGAAGTGGCGCAGGCGGTGCTGTTTCTGGCTTCCGATTTGGCCTCGTACATCACGGGAACCACGCTGGTGGTCGACGGCGGGCAGATGGCCTCAAAGTTCGGCACCTGGGGCAGGGAAGCCGATCGTTTTGATGGTCAACGCTGGAGTAGAGGCGATTGATGCGAGTCGTCAGCATTCACGCACATCCGGACGATGCGGAGATCCTCGCCGGCGGAACCCTGTCCTTGCTCTCTGCGCTTGGGCACGACATTGTGATTGTCAGTTTAAGCGCAGGCGATTGCGGATCGACGACTCACGGTCCGGAGGAGATCTCCCGCATCAGGAAAGCTGAGGCGGCCGAAGCGGCTGCTCTGATCGGCGCCGAATACCGCTGGGGTGGTTTCCGCGACCTGGCGATCTTCAACGATGACGCCTCAAGACGTTCAGTTACAGGACTGTTCCGGGAATTGCGGCCCGATATCGTTCTCACGGCCGCACCGAGCGACTATCTTTCCGATCATGAAGCCACCAGCCAGTTGGTCTGCGATTCCTGTTTTGCGGCATCCGTTCCGAACTACACCACGCCGGCAAAAAGCCCTGCGCTGCCAGGCATTCCGCACCTGTACTTCATGGATCCTATCGATCAGCGAGACCGGAGCGGCAATCTTACCGCTCCGGACTTCACGATTAATGTGGCCTCCACATTTGAGGCGAAGAAATTAATGCTCGCCAAGCATCAAAGCCAACGGCTCTGGCTTCAACAGCAGCATGGAATGAAAGACTACATCGAGCAGATGGAAGACTGGACGCGCACCTGCGGAGCGAGGGCGGGAATCATCTTCGGCGAAGGATTCCAGCACTACAAGAGCCACCCGTATCCACGCGAGCCTCTGCTGCAGCAGCTGCTTTCGTCTTACCTAAATGAACATTGAGCGGCGGTCGTTATTTCGCGCCGGGAGTTGCCGGCTTCACAGCAGGCGATGCACCGGGAGCGCTGGGGCGTCCGGGCGCATTGGTTGTTGCGGGAGCGCCAGGGGTCGCTGCGGGGCCGCCGTTTGCAGACGTTTTGTCATACAGCGCCACGATATCTTGCGTAATATCGATCCCGCTCGACGCGTACAGAACCGGCGTGTTCGGGTTGCTGACGTCCAGAATCATGGTGTAGCCGTTGTCTTTGGCATACTTCTCGATAACGGCCATCATCCGCTGACCCAAGCTCTGGAAAAGCTTTGACTGTTCGCCGTTCCACTCATCCTGCGCGTCCTGCACATCGCGCTGCAGGCGGCGCTTCTTCTCGTCGATGTCGCGCTCCAGCTGGGTGCGTTTGTCATCGCTCATGAGGTTGCCGCCTTTGCTGAGTTGCTCCTGCAGTTGGCTGACCTCACTGTTACGCGAATCGATATCTTTCTTTTTGGGAGCGAACTTCTGCTCCAGCTCCTGTGAAGCTTTCTGGCCGTCTTTGGTGCCGACAATCGCGCCTTGAACACTGATCACGCCCACCTTGCCGGGGGCCTGTGCGAAGGCTCCGAATGCAACGAACAACACGGCCGCAGCCGAGATCAGACTACGTCTCAATACCATCTAAAACTACCTGTTTCCTTCCGTGGATCTTTTTATTCTTACACATGTTAATAACGTCCGGCCAACCGAGAAACGGAAGAGTGATCGTCTCTCGTTATAAGGAATGTTCAGTCCGAACGCCTGCAGCGCCTGCTGATACGTAAAGTCGTTCGGGAAGAAGGACCGGTCCGCGACCACGGGCGGGTGGAGCGTAGTGTTGACGTAGCTCAAATTGTAAGCCCAGTAGAGGCGGAACGGAGCATTCACGACCGGCATCAGCACCTGCAGCTCGATACCTGTCGAAATGCGAGGCTTTTGGGTGTCGCCCGCGACCACTGCGCGTGTGCCAAAGTTCGCCTGTGGATAAAGCGCCTGTAATCCCTGTACCTGCGACGTGTTTAGTCGAAGCTGGTTCGCGAGCGTCAGGCGATCGATTCCGGCATCGATGAACGGCGCCAGCGTTACGGGTCCAAAGATCGGTATCCGGTACTCATAATTGAAGACCGAATAGGTGTCGCCGCCGGGCAGAATCAACTGGTAGCTGGGAATGTTCATGGTCACGTTCGTCGTCGTAACCGTGCCGTTGGAATTGAGCGTGCGGATCACGCGCGGCGTGCCGTCGGTGTTGTACACGGTAACGGGCGTAGATTCGGGAATGAAGGCAATCGGGCTGATGGTCAGGATGTCGAAGCCGCGAACGTCGTCCTCGCCGCCCATGTAATAGCGGCTGTACGGAGGCGCCACCTTGCCGCCATAACCCACAATGAAGCGGGTATTCAAATGGAAGCCCATCACGTTGCTTTTGAAAATTCCGCGCCGGAAGTAGGCGATATCGAGCGCCGGCAAAATCGTATTCACGTTTCCACCCAGGACGCTTCCCGAGAACCCTAAAGTAGCGCTGACCCGTAGTCCGCGCGTGGGAATGATAGGGTGATTGACCGTATTGTAGGAGAACGTCGGAGTGATGGTACTGGTGTGGATGCCCGAAAGTGAATTCGGTCCCGCGACTCCCTGGAAATTCAGATATGTGAAGTAGTTTGTGGCGGCGGTTGTGATGGGCTTCAACGTTTGGGTACTGAATGAGTAGCTCAAACCGAGGCGCGCGAACGATCGTCGGAGCTGATAACTCGCAAACGTGGTAAAGCCGCGGCCGTTCGTCACATAGTTCAATAGGTTCTGGGTACCCAGCGAGCTGAAATAAGGGATCAGATTCGTTCCGTACAGGATCGATTCCTGACGCCCCTGATCGTAGCTGTATCTCTGGTAAAAGACGGTGAAGCCGGTCTGAATCGGCGTGTCGAACAGATAAGGCTCGGTAAATCCGAACTGGACGGTATCGAGCAGCGTACCGATCTGACTGGAAAGGCTCAGCGTTTCTCCCAGGCCTAGGAAGTTGTTTGTCGAATACGAGAACCCAATGAAGCTCCCCGAAATGCCGGACACGCCGCCGTTCAACTGAATCGAGTTCTTCCCGCGCTCGTGGACTTTGAGCAGCAAGTCAACGGTATTTGTCTTCGTATCGCGCGTGATGGTGGCTGCATCTTCAGCCTTCAGCGGGTCGAAATAGCCGAGCTGGTTGAGCCTCAGAATACTCGTTTCCCAAAGACGATTACTGAACAGGTCCCCTTCATCGATCAGCAGTTCACGCCGGATGACTTTGTCGCGCGTGGTGGTGTTGCCCTGGAAGTCCATTCGGCGAACGAAGAATTGATGCCCTTCATCCACGTCGATGGTCAGATCGATTTGATTCTTCCCGAACGGCTCCGGGTCGGGAGACGGCACAAAGTCGATATACCCGAAATCGCCGTACAGTTTTTTCAGATTGTCGATGCCCTTCTGCAGCTTCTCGGTTGAAAACACATCTCCTGGGCTCATGCCGAAGACCTGGCGCGCGATTAAGTCGGGCGTCCGGAAAAGCTTCATGCCGACAAAGTTGAAATTGCGGAGGTAGTACTTATCGCCCTCGCTGACAACCATGGTCACGGTCACCCGCTTACCGGGTTTCTTGCTGTTGATCAGCGGGATTTTTAACCCGCGCCCCGCCACGTCGTAGATCTTTTCGCTGTGGTTGATTACTCGCGCTTCGAAATAGCCGTGCGACTGATAGAACTGACGGATGCGCTCGGAATCCTCTTCCAGCTTGGTCGAATCATAGGTGCGCGCGAACAAGTTCTCGAACAGCCAGGAGTGTGGAATGCCGATCGGCTTCAGGTTCTTCATGGCACGAATGACCGCACGATCGCTGAAGACGCTGTTGCCCTCGATATCGAGAGTCCCGACTTTCACCTTCGGCCCTTCGTCGATAGCGAAGGTGATATCGATGCCGCCCGGCGGCACCTGGCGAATTTGAGGCGTAACGGTCGCGTACTGGTGTCCGCGCTCGGCCTCATACTCCTGCAGAACATTCTTGGCGCGCTGCACTTTGCCCGGATCGAACTGCGATTCGGGTGTCAGCGCTACTTTGCGGTCTTTGAAGCGGTCCAGGATCTCCGACTTACTGATCGACTTATTGCCCGTGTAGTCGATCGTGTGCACGGTGCGCCGTTCGGTAACAACAAAGATCAGAATGACGCCGCCGTTCGGCCCTTTTTCCTTCTCGATCCGTAAATCATCGAACCGCCCTGTGTTCCACAAAGCGACAAAATCGCGATGGATCGATTCTTCGTTGTAGACATCGCCTTTCTTGCTGTAGATCAGGGCGCGCAGTGTATCTTGCGGCACCCGCCGCTGACCACGGAAATCGACTCCCTCAATGATGTTTTCGCCTATAGTGGCGGGCTTGGCTTCCTGAACACCTGAAGGATTTGCAGGCTGGTTCGGCTGAGGGGGTTTTTTCTCCGGCTCCTGGGGAACGTTCTCAAATGGATTTTGCTGTTTAGGCTGAGGAGGATTTTGCGGTGGGGGATTCTGGGCCGGGGGATTTGATTGAGGCTGCGTTTGCTGCGCCTGGCTTTGCTGTGATGACGGCTGCTGATTCGAAGCCGGATTCTGGGCCGCCTGTGAAGCACTGTCGCCGAAGTTCACGGCTGCCAGCAGCGGCGAGGTAGCGGCAGAGCCACCCCAAGTGAGGACAATGAAAGCAACCCACATCCGAGTGCGCAGGCATATCAGCCTGTGGTGAATCATCGAAGAGCGAATCCTTTCCTAGCCGCGCGAAACTCCCCTGACGTTGCACCGCCTACGTGGGTTTCACTCTAGGAGGAGCATGTGAGGCAAGAAGGCCCAAGACGCAGACTGTAAACACCCCAGTGTAGCGAATGGGTTTTGCACAGTTTCATCATCGGGACAGGCCGGTACGGATGCCGCCCGTAGGCCCGTTGTGTGGACGTCTGGACAGTGGAAGTGGAGCGGGGTTTCACCCTGCCACGTCGGCTTTCGTGCCGACGTAAGCACTGGACCAGCGATACTCTTCGGGCCGGCAGATGCCGCCACGAATGGCGGCATGGCGGGCTAAAAGCCCACTCCACAGGCTCACCGTTTACGCCAGTTGCCGGAAGCGATCACTGGCACCCCGCCGGTCTCGCCGGCAAGGACGTATGTCCAGGCGAAATGGTTGCCTCCGCCTTCAACCGCGACGTTCACAATCTCGCGCCGGAAGCCGGCTCCTTCTTCGCGGTCCAGTTCCTCCATGATCGTGTCCAGCGAATCGAACTCGATCAACTCGCCGGTAACGCGCCCGTGAGTGTGCGCTGAGAGTTTCATACCCGGATGCTCACCCATGTCGAACAATTCGCCCGCGAGGCTCGCCGGGCGAACCGATTTCACACCACCGGCCGCAAGAAGACCGTGCCTCGATTCTCCGCGCATGAAAGTCCCATACGCGAAGAGGTGGTTGGGAGGCGATGGAGAGTCAATCACGGTGCCCGACATGGTTGTTCTTTAGTTTAGTTTCCAACAGGAGATTTGTGGCGGCTTTTTACACTTAAATAATTGACCAGCACGCCGCTCGCACAGAGATCTCTAGCCGAACGTCTGGCGCGGCGCGCCGCGATTGAATACAGCGCCGAGACTACGGGCCAAGCATTTCGGCGCCACGCACGCCGTGAGGCGGCAGAAAAAGCGGTTTTCAAACCCATGCTTCAAGCCGCGCTCCGCATCACGGGGCTGTATGCCAGAGGCGTTCGGAACGCGCTGCGGCATAAGGTTACAACGGTCGTGCTCGACTTTGACGATCTGCCGCAAGACTTCGACGGCTTCCGCATCCTCCATCTTTCGGATCTGCACATCGACTGTTTGGAAGGCATGGATCGGGCGGTCGCCGCGATGCTCCGCGACATCCCCGCCGATTTGTGCGTTATGACGGGCGACTACCGCTTCGCTATCGAAGGCGGCTGCGAGCAGGTTCGCGCCGGTATGGAAACGGTGCTGAATGCCGTCACGGCGAAGCACGGAGTCGTTGGTCTGCTGGGAAATCACGATCCATGCGAGATCGCCTATGCATTGGAACACTCGGGGGTCCAGATGCTCATCAATGAAGCCGCCGAGATTACCAACGGCAGCGCCTCCATCTGGTTCGCTGGTGTTGACGATTCTTACGACTATCGGTGTGACGACCTCGACCTTGCGTTGAGCGGCATTCCCCCGGACGCATTCAAAATCCTGCTGGCGCACACGCCGGATCTCTACCACGATGCCTCAAATAACGGGGTTCGCCTTTACCTTTGCGGGCATACGCACGCAGGCCAGGTACGCCTGCCTCTGATCGGATCGGTAGTTCAGAACTCTGACGCTCCGCGTGCCTACACGTACGGGCTTTGGCGGCATCGCGAAATGCACGGCTACACGAGCGCAGGCGTCGGCTGTTCCATGCTGCCCATCCGCTTCAACTGTCCGCCGGAGATCGTGCTAATCGAGCTGCGGCGGAGTGCTTGAGGTGCCGTCCACGCTGACACCATCATTGAGAGTCCAATTGCTTCGTCCATAACTCCGGTTCATCCAACAGGTAGATGTGTTTCTATATGGATTGTGAGAAACGCGATACCTGTAATCCTGCTGAGCATCTTGTCCATCGCGGAAATTCGCGCGGAGACGGCAAAGAGCGGATTTTTCAATACTTCCGACGCCGTCCGGATTCACTACCTCGAGGCCGGGAGTGGAAAGCCAATCGTGTTCATTCCGGGCTGGACGATGCCGGCATGGATCTGGCAGAAGCAAATCGACGAGTTATCGAAGACGTATCACATCATTGCGGTCGATCCACGGTCGCAGGGTGAGAGCGATAAGCCAACCTACGGCCATCTACCCGAAACCCGCGCTCGCGACTATAAAGAACTCATCGAGCACCTGGGACTGAAGCAGCCGGTTCTCGTCGGCTGGTCCATGGCGTGCGGCGAGCTGATGAAGTATGTCGAACAATTCGGGACCGATAACATCGGCGGCTTCGTGCTGGTTGACGGCCTTGTGTTCGACAAGCCCATCCCGGGGCTGTTTTCGGGCATGTCGGGGTGGATGAACCAACTGCAACAGGATCGGCGCAAGCAAGCCGACGGGTTTGTCAGAAGCATGTACAAGAAGCCACAGGCGGAGGACTATCTGGCGCGCGTCATCGATGCCTCTGTCCAGGTTCCGGCCGATACAGCTGTGGTTCTGATCTACAACATGATCGCGGTGAAGGATTTCTCAGGCGGCTTCGCCCGAATGGACCGCCCGGTGCTGTTTGTTTACCAACCCGAGACGCAGCAGACGGCGGACTTATTGAAAGCGAAGCTTGGCGACAAGGTTCGCCTGGAGCGTTTTGATGGGGACGGTCATGCGTTGTTCGTGGATGAGCCGGAGAAATTTAATCGGGTGGTCGAAGAGTTCGTGCAAAGCCTGCCCAGGTGATTGACGTTAGATGCACAGTGAACATTCACAAACTTTGGAGAGGAAATGGGGACATTGCGGGCGAGCGTCAATCCACTCTGGACCATTACGTGGATTCGGATGGTGCTCAAGCACTTCCTGGTCGCGAGCCGGTCTGGTTAGGAGGCCTGCGAAAGAGCCCTGAATGGCCGCCCTGCGCTGCATACAGAACGTCCTACTCTGATCAGTTCGCTCCCGCCGGGCACTCCTTTGTTTACCAGGAGCAATAAAAAGAGTTCCCGTTTCGCCACAATTTCTGTAGACTTCTCCCATGACCAAGTATCTGTTGCTTTCGGGCGCGATGGCAGCTGTGTTGGTTGCGATTAGCTGCGCGCCCCTCCCTCACAACCCAAATGAGACCTACATTCTTGTGGCGGCAAATACACGGATCCCCTATTTCCAGGCCGCCGCGGCGGGTTTGAACCGTGCGGCGACTGAAATGAGGGTGAAGGCGGATATGGTAGGTCCGAAGAGATACGACCCCAAGGCGGAACGCGACGAGTTTGTCAATGCGGTTCAGGCGAAACCGTCAGGGATTCTTGTGTCCGCTGCCGATGCCAGTCTGCTCACTCCGGAAATTAACTCGGCCCTGCAACAAGGAGTGCCGGTAATTACTATCGATGCCGATGCGCCAGCCAGCCAGCGCTTGTTATTTATCGGTACCGACAACTACAACGCCGGCAGATTGGGCGGCCAACTGCTAGTGAAACTATTGAACGGCAAGGGGAACGTGGTGATCTTCTCCTATCCAAATCAAACCAACTTGACCGAGCGGCAGCAGGGCTACCAAAGCGTGTTTGACGATCACCCCGACATCAAAGTGACTCAGGCGATCAATATGCAGGGCGATCCGGCCGTTGCGTATAGCACTACGAAGCAGCTGCTGGATGCCAAGGCGAAGGTAGATGCCTTCGTATGCCTGGAAGCGGTGGCTTGTCCCGAGGTGGGCGTCGCTGTCACTGAGGCGAATATGGGCGGCAAGATCACCATCATGGCCATGGACACAGATCAGCGCACCCTGACATGGATTCAACAGGGCGTGATTGCAGCGACCATTGCTCAGAAACCGTACACGATGGCGTATTTTGGGACCAAGCTGCTCGACGACCTGCACCATCATCCACCGGCTTCTCTGACGGCAAATTACGCGCAAAATTCGTTTTCGCCGCTGCCGACCTTTATCGATACCGGTGCCTTTATCGTGGATAAGGAGAATGCCAAGACATTCATCCAGCAGAATCAGGAGCACGGGCTGAAGTAACGTGAACTAAAGCGGAAGCCTGTGCAATATGCAACCCTAAAGTTGCCTAAAAGGAGAGGCTGCTAACAACTCAACCAAACGTTCATACAATTGAAGCCGAATTTCCATAGTAGAGTGTTAGTCTAATTCGACGTTAAAGGCTTGGGAGGGGGATATATGGGAAGTTTGGCGAGATACTCGTGTTTGATCGCTCTGGCTGCGTGCCTGCAGCTTCGAGGGCAATCTACCTTTGGATCCATTGTCGGAACGGTAAAAGACTCGTCGGGAGCAATTGTAAGAGACGCGACAGTAACGATTACATATACGGACGAGAATGCGACCCAGCGAGTCGTGACCGACGCTAACGGCAACTACGAAGCACTGAACCTGAAGCCCGGACGCTATCAAGTAGCCGTGAATCATCCTGGCTTTCGGGAGGAGACGGTCAATGACGTAAACTTACAAGCACGCCAGACGACTCGCGTCGATGTAAGCCTGAGCATCGGTAGCGTAGAGCAGAGGATTACCGTCGAATCGCAGGGCGGTGTCGTATCCTCAGAAACCGACACCATCGCTTCCACATATGGCGCGGAAAAGATCCTTACCTTACCAACGAACTTGCGCGCCTCCACCAGCACGAGTCCGTACGGGCTCCTGACAACGCTGCCGGGAGTTCAGCTCGACAGCGGCGGCGACACTTACCTTTCGATTCAGGGCGGCCTTCCGAACCAGTCCGAATCGTCGATCGACGGAATCACGTCACAGAGCGTAAGACAGAATCGGCCACTGATTGAAATCTTCCCCTCAGTCGAGGGAATTGCCGAAATGAAAGTGTCCGGTGTCGGTAATGCTGCCGAATATGGATCGGCGGGAGACATCACAACCATCACGAAAAGCGGCACAAATGTGTTTCATGGCTCCGCAGTCTGGTATTACCAGAATGCGGACTTTGATGCCACTCCTTTTGGCGCCACCAGCAAGCCAGAGAAGGAAGTGAACGACTATGCGTTTTCCGCCGGCGGCCCCGTCTGGATCCCGAAAATCTACAAAGGCAAGGATAAAACGTTCTTCTTTGCGGATTACGAAGGGCTGATGTACCCGCGTACAACTCTCACGCAAAACTTTGTTCCGACGGCCGCGATGAAGAGCGGGGACTTCTCGCACGAGAGCGGAACCATCATTGACCCCACCACAGGAAAACCTTTCCTGAATAATATGATTCCATCCGGCCGCATCAGTCCCATCGCGCAGAAGATTCAGAGCACATTTTTTCCAGACCCCAATGTTGGCGACACCACGACCACTCACAACCCGAATTGGATCGTGAACAAGGCGGCGGATATCGATTCAAAGCAGTTCGACATTCGCGGAGATCAGTATTTCGGTTCGAAGCAGTCGATCTTTGCCCGCTTCAGCTTAAAAAATGCTACGCAGTTAGCGCCGGACAACGTATTGCAACCTTCACAGAATGATACGCAGCAGAATCGGTCGCTGGTGATTTCTTACAACTACAACATCAGTCCAAGAATCCTGAATGAATTCCGCGCCGGATACACCACCGATAGTCCGGGATCGAACTTCTCTTTCAATGGAAAGGCATTCGAGCAATCGCTGGGTTTCGTGGGCCTGCCTCCGACACCATGGAACGGTTTGCCCGATATCAGCTTCAACACGTCAGGCCTTAATGGCTTGGATGTAGGCCGTGTAGAAAACATCGAGTACACACGCACCTTCACGATCAACAACAATACGACCTGGACCGTGGGCCGGCACAATGTGAAATTCGGCTTCGATATCCGCTGGTATCGCTCCAAGACGCCGCTCGGGTTTAATGGGGCGGATAACTTCGGCAATTCCAATTTCAGCGGAGTCTTCACAGGCAACGATTATGCAGACTTCCTGCTCGGGCTGCCATCGCAAACTTCGTACGGAGACGTGACCCACGACAACGACGGTTACAACCAGCGGTATCAGGCTTATGTTCAGGACAGCTTTCGGTTCAGTGAAAAGCTGACGCTCGAATACGGAGTGCGCTGGGATTGGAACCCGCCGTTCTATGACAAGTACGGGAATATCGGCAACTTCGACCAGCGCCTGCCGCGCACCGGAGAGGTGGTCTACCCCGACGGCTTCGGCAACCTACTGGCGCCCGGATTCGAAATTGCTGTGAACGCCTGTCCGGGAACGCCGAACCTTCCTGCGCCGGGCGCGGGCTTGCCGGGCGTCCCGTGCACGCCGTTCGTGACAAATTCGCAGGATCATCTTCCTTCCGGTCTTCGCCAGGATCATGTCTACAACTTCTTCCCGAGGCTCGGATTTGCTTACCGGCCCAAGGGCGACGCAAATACGGTTCTGCGCGCGGGCTTCGGAATGTATGATGCGCCCCTGCTGGGCGCTGTGTTCTATTCGCTTACGGGCACCGCCCAAACTGACAACCGCACCTTCACAAACATCGCTCCGGTAACCGGTGCTCCTAT
Source organism: uncultured Acidobacteriaceae bacterium (assembly GCA_963842195.1). GTDB lineage: Bacteria > Acidobacteriota > Terriglobia > Bryobacterales > Bryobacteraceae > Bog-105. The sequence continues at coordinate 16,387 of CAWJFN010000004.1, read as the reverse complement.
TTACGCCTGGCCCAACATGTACGCGGGAGGGAACGGAGTCGCCGTGGCTCCATACGGCACCGCCTACTTTGGAACAGCCAACTCGATCAATCTGAAGAATCCATACATGATGCAGTGGAATTTTTCGATCGATCGCAACATCGGCTTCAACACGGGCTTCCGCATATCGTACATTGGTTCGCATTCGGTGCAGCTCGGGTTTGCCCAAAACCTGAATCAATCTGCATATTCGACCATTCCGTATACCGATCAACCGCTGACGTTGCGTCCCTATCCGTACTGGGGCGAGGTCGAGAATCGCGACTCCGGTGCAACCGCTTTTTATCACTCACTTCAATCGGAACTGAACCGGCGTTACAAAAACGGCTTGACCTTCACGGGTGCGTACACGCTGGCGAGGAATATCTCGGATAACGGTGGCCCGCATCCAACCAGCTTCGGGGGTGAAACAGGTAACGGCCGCATCGAAGATGCATACAACAGAGCAGGGAACCGGGGTGATGTCTACGGAACGCGGCGGCATCGTTTCATAGGCACCGCAGTTTATGAGCTGCCGGTTGGGAAAGGACGCGCGTATCTCAGCAACGCGAATCCACTAGTGAACGGAGTCCTCGGCGGCTGGCGTCTCAGCACAATCTTTGTTGCGCAAAGCGGAGACTACGAAACGGCATACTTCAGCAGCGGGGCAGGGGATCCATCGGGAACCGGATCCGGCTTTTATCGCGACCAGCGGCCCGACGTTGTCACCAGTGTGAAGGCTGTTCCGGCAAATCAAAATGCCGGCGACTGGTTCAACCGGAATGCCTTCGCCTGCCCGGGACAATCTGTCGGACCAAATCAATTCGATTGCAGTGTCGGTCTGGGCGCGGCAAACAGCCTGCCTCCGATCGGCCGTTTTGGCAATGCCGGTGTCGGCACCCTGCTGGGACCAAACGAATTCTCACTGTCCACTGGCCTCGGCAAGGCCTTTCCTGTTGGCGAACGTGTCGCGATCAAGATTGAAGGCTCGTTCACAAACGTCCTCAATCACACCAATTACTCCGACCCCAATACGAATCTCACCAGCAGCGCGTTTGGAGTGATTACGTCCGCAATTCCGAACACGCAGGAATTCGGCGGTAACCGTACCGGGCAGGTTGGAGTGAGAATCGAATTCTAAGTCGGTATTCTGCGGGGCAGCTCAGCAGGCCGCGTTAAACCAGGGCTTCTTCCCGCGATCCCACCGCGACCACCTCGGTGCCGCTCTTGCGTGTCTTGCGCCCCGACACGAATGGGTCAAGGTACAGGTAGATTACCGGCGTGATGTATAAAGTCAGCAACTGCGAGACCACCAGGCCACCGACAACCGCGAGACCGAGTGGACGCCTCGCCTCTCCGCCTGCGCCCGAACCGAACGCAATCGGCAGTGTGGCGAGTAGCGCGGCCATGGTTGTCATCATGATGGGCCGGAAGCGCTGCATGCAGCCTTCGAAGATAGCCTCCGCCGGAGATTTGCCCTCGTTGCGCTGTGCCGCAAGCGCGAAGTCGATCATCATGATGGCGTTCTTCTTCACGATGCCGATCAGCAGGACAATACCGACGAAAGAATAAAGGTTCAGGTCGTGTCCGAAAATCAGCAGCGTGATCAGCGCACCGAGTCCCGCCGCGGGCAGTCCGGACAAAATCGTGATCGGATGGATGAAGCTCTCATACAGAATTCCCAGCACCAGGTAAATCACAACCACGGCAATCAACAACAAAATGCCGAGGTTGCGCAGCGAGTTCTCAAACGCCGCGGCCGTTCCCTGGAAGCTGAACGTTACCGTGTCAGGCATCCCAAGCTGACGGGCAGCTTCGTCAATTACAGCGGTCGCCTCGCTCAACGAAACGCCCGGCGCGGTATTGAACTGCAGGCTCACTGCCGGAAGCTGTCCGATGTGGTTGACGCTGAGCGGAGCTACTGTCTGCTGCAGTGTGCTGACAGCCGATAAGGGCACCAGCTTGCCCTGGCTGGACTTGATGTACAAATCGGTTAACCCGGCGGGATTGCGCTGATATTGCGGCAGCACCTCCAGCAGCACGTCATATTGGTCCGCGGCCGCCATGATAGTACCCACCTTGCGATTCCCATAGGCGTCATACAGCGTGTTGGCAATCGCCTCCGGTGTAACTCCGAGGGCCAGCGCGCGATTGCGGTCGATCTGCACGTTCAGGCGAGGACTGCTCAGCCGCAGATCGCTGTATACGTCCTGAAGTTGCGGCAGCGTGTGCAGCTTGGCTTCGAACTTCGGCGCCCAGTCAAAAAGCTCCGACGTATTGACGTCCTGCAGAGCCAGCGAATAAGCGCTGCGAAGCTCCTGCTGACCGATCTGAATCAGCGGCGGAACCTGCAGGAACACCATGACGCCCGGTACCTGCTGCATGAACTGACCCTGGAGTTGGGCGATAATTGCGTTCGCCTTGGGCCGGCTGCTTTCGTTTTTCAGAATGCAAAACAGAAATCCCTGATTCTGTCCGGCGAACCCGCCTGTTCCCGATCCACAACGCTCCACGAACGGATTGCGCTCGGCGATGTCGGCGATGTGGCGCTGTATACGGGCCATGTCCTCGAAAGAAGTATCCTGGGCCGCTTCCGCGCCACCGAACACAATGCCGGTATCCACCGTAGGCATGAAGCCCTTCGGCATTACGACGAACAGCTACACCGTCGCTAACGTCAGCGCGATGCTCAAACCCAGAGTCAGCCGCCGGTGGTGCAACACCCTCTGCAGCGTACGCCGGTACAAATTGTTGAGCCCGGTAAAGAATTTCTCGGACCAGCGATAGAAAGCGCCCGTGGGATGGCTCTCATGCCGGAGAAAGCGGCTGCATAGCATCGGCGTCAATGTCAGCGACACAAACCCGGATATGAGGACCGCAATCGCGATGGTGATCGAGAACTCGCGCAACAATCTTCCGATGATGCCTTCCATGAACAGCACCGGAATGAATACCGCGACCAAAGATATGGTCATGGATACGATGGTGAATCCGATCTCGCGCGCGCCTTCAAGCGCCGCCTGCATGCGCGGCTTGCCCATTTCCATGTGGCGCACGATGTTCTCGAGCATGACGATCGCGTCATCCACCACGAAGCCGACCGACAGCGTCATGGCCATCATCGACAGCATGTCGATGGTGAAGCCGAGCAGCTTCATGGCGGCAAACGTCCCTAATAGAGACAGCGGCACCGCCAGGCTCGGAATGATGGTCGCCGAAACATTCCGCAAGAACGCGAAGATCACTCCGACGACCAGAATGACGGTGAGCATCAACGTGAATTTCACGTCGGAGATCGACTCGCGGATGTTCTCAGATGCGTCGTGCGCACTGATAAACTCAATGCCCGCCGGAATAGATTTCTTGATCACGGGCAACAGCGCCTGAACTTTGTCTGCAACCTCAACGGTGTTCGAGCCCGGCTGCTTCTGGACCGCCAGAATCATGGCCCGATCGTCTCCCAACCAGAAGCGCGTCTTATCGTTGCTCACACTGTCCAGAACGTTCGCAACCTCGTCCAGATACACGGGGCTGCCGTTGTGGTAGGAAACGATCAGTTTTCTGAACTGAGAAGCATTATTGAGCTGGCTGTCGGACTGTACGGTGTAGGCCTTGGTGTAGCCATAGAGTTCGCCCGCGGGCAGATTGAGGCTGCCGCTGCCCAACGCCGACCGGACAGTTTCAAGATCGACCTGCCGTGACGTGAGCTTGGTGGGATCCGCCTGAACGCGTACGGCGTACTTCTGCGATCCATAAACCTGTACGCGAGAGACGCCGGTGATCATCGAGATCTCGCGCGCCAGCATGGTTTCGGCGTATTTGTCGAGTTCCGATAACGCCATCGTCTTCGATTCGACAGCAATATAAAGGATCGGCTGCTCGGCCGGATTCACTTTGGAGTAGGACGGCGGGGCGGGCAGGTTTGGCGGCAGGTTGCCCCCTGCGCGCGAAATGGCCGCCTGTACGTCCTGCGCAGCCGCATCAATGTTGCGGCTCAAATCGAACTGCAGCGTAACGGCCGTCGTTCCGAGCGAACTCGACGAAGACATGCTGTTGATGCCGGCAATGGTCGAGAACTCGGCCTCGAGCGGTGTCGCCACCGACGACGCCATGATGTCCGGATTGGCTCCAGGCAGAGCCGCTGACACCTGAATGGTCGGGTACTCCACGGCGGGCAAATTGCTCACCGGCAAGGTGAAGTAGCTAATGATTCCGAAAATCAGAATTCCCGTCATCACCAGGGTGGTGGCGATGGCGCGGCGGATAAATAAGTCGGTAAAGCGCATCGTTCTCCTACGACTGTCCGGCTGCCAGGCGCTCCAGCTTCGCCGAGTTGTGCATCCGATTTCAATACCCGCACCTTTGCTCCCGGCATGAGGCGCATTTGTCCTTCTGAAATCACCATCTCGCCAGGCTTTAAACCGGTGCCGATCACGGCCTCCTCGGGACCGTTCGATGCCTGATATAAGCGAAGAACCTGAACCGGACGCATGGCGACACTGGTATCCGAATTCATCACCCAGACGTATTTGCCGTTCGGTCCGGTTTGCAGCGTGCGGCTCGGAATCAAAATGCGGTCATGCTCCAGGTCGAGCTGCGCCTTCACGTTTACGAATTGTCCTGGCCAAAGGACGCGGTCCGGATTGTCGAAGACTGCCTTCATCTTCACGGTTCCTGTCGTGGTATCCACCGAGTTGTCGATGAACTGCAGCTTGCCGGTGGTGCTGCGTGAATCGGCCCCCATGGCTTGCACCACAAGTGCGCGCGCAGCATTAAATTTCCTGACCTCTGCTAGAAGCTGCTCGGGAACACCAAAGGAGACATAGATGGGCGACATCTGCAGGATGGTTACCAGAGCAGTATCGTTGTCTTTGATGAGGTTGCCGGCCTTGATGTTGATCACTCCCGCTCGGCCGCTGATCGGCGCAGTGATCTTTGTGTAGCCGAGTTGAAGTTCGGTTTCGGCCAAACGTGCGCGATCGGCCTTCAGCGAAGCCTGCGCGCTCTCCACCGCCGCCTTGTCGGCGTCGAGCGATGCCTGCGACGAATCCGCAGTCGCCACCACTTGTTCGGTCTGCTCCTTGGAGAAAATCCCGTCCTTAGCCAGGGCAAGCCCGCGGTCCGCGGATGCACGCGTTTGTTTTAACTGCGCCTCGTCCTTAACCACGTTCGCGCGAGCCTGCTGCTCCAGCGCGACGTCCTTTGCGATATCGGCCTGGATCTCGGAAATTTGTCGCTGCAGCGGCTCGGGGTCGATCTCAAAAAGCAGCTGTCCCTGCCGCACGTCCTGGCCTTCCTGGAAATCAACGCGCAGGATCTGGCCCGCGACTCGGGACTTCACGTCCACGCTGGCGATGGCTTCGACGTTGCCGACGGCGCTGATTTGCATCGGCACATCCTTTGCGACCGCCGGAACCGCTCGAACCGGGACAGCCTGCATCATCATGGCCATCATGGCGGCGTTTCCCGCCGGTTTCTTGGCGCATGACGACATAATTAGAGCGGCCGTAGCCGCACAAACAATAAGAACTGAAAATTTAGAATAGTTGGAAAACACGCAACCTGCTTAGAGGGGAAGACCGAAAACCCATCGTCTCATAGAGATACCTATACGGATGGCTTCGAGATCCGCTATTAGTACGTAATTTGATGCTCACCAGTTCCGTTGAGTCGCGACCAATGAAGATGTCATCCTGGTGATTGCTGACTTCAGTCACTTCCCCTACAACACTCGAATCCGAGTCGTTGCTTTCTGGAACGTTCGGCTCCGCTGGCGCCCAGGTGAAACGGGTGGCGGTTCCGGGCCGCGTCAATCTCATCGGGGAGCACGTGGATTACCACAATTTGCCCGTCTTGCCGATGGCCATCCAGCGCCGCGTTTCTATTGCTTTTCGACCCAGATCGGACGCGACGCTTCGTATTGTCTCCGCAAACTATGGGCGCGGTGAGCTCGCGATCGACGCCCGCCAGCAGCTTGGTCAACCCGGCGATTGGCTTAACTATGTCCGCGCCGCTGTGCAGGCCGCCGCCGCCAATTGGGACTTGGGGCGGGGAATTGATGCGGCCGTCACCTCGGATCTGCCCCCCGCCGCCGGTCTTTCCTCCTCCTCGGCGCTCCTGACGGGCATTTTGCTCGCGCTGCTCGAGGCGAACGGCATCTCTCCGGGATTCGACGAACTCATGGCCGTTCTCCCCGACGGCGAACAATTTGTTGGTACGCGCGGAGGAGGCATGGACCACGCCGCCGTCCTCGGTCCGCGCGCCGGCAGCGCGCTGTTGGTCGAGTTTGCTCCCGTTCGCGTTTCCCACATCCCGGTGCCCGGCAATTGGGCACTGCTCATCGCTCACAGCATGCAGGAGGCGGAGAAGTCCGGCGCAGTTCGGGCCCAATATAATGACCGCAAAACGGCCGGCCGCCGCGCCATCGAGAAACTTGGCTTCGCATCGTTTCAAAGTGCGATCGAAAGCGGCACGGTGTCCGATTTCAAGACTTCCGCTGTTCGAAACGGGACACTTTCAGAAGACGAGTGGCGCTCGTTTTCGCATGTCGTCGGCGAAGCTGGTCGCGTTGAAAACGCTATCGAGTGCCTGCGTGCCGCCGATATGCCCGGATTTGGTACTCTCCTGAACCAGTCGCATGCCAGTCTGCGGGATTCATTGCGTGTCAGCACGCCCGCCCTCGATCGCCTGACGGAACTGGCCAACGCCGCAGGTGCGGCCGGCGCGCGCCTCACCGGCGCGGGATTCGGCGGCTGCGTCATTATCCTCTCGGCCCCGGAGCACCGGCCGGCCATCCGCGACGCGCTGGTCCGGAATTTCTATTCCGAACACCCCGGCTTCGATCCCGAGCGTCATCTGATCGACGTCGAGCCCTCCGCCGGAGCGCTGGAAGGTGAACAACAGCTGAAACCGAGCCAGGGAGCGTAAGCGACCCCAGTTCGGATCTGCCGCTCAAACGTATGTTCCCTCTCCGCAAAGCCGTGATCCTGGCCGCCGGACGCGGCACTCGCATGGGCGAAATCACGCGAGAACTGCCCAAACCCATGCTGCCGGTCCAAGGCCGCCCGCTGCTCGAGCACATCTGCAACCGGCTCGCGGCCGCAGGCGTGGACCGCCTATTAATCGTGGTGGGCTATCGACACGATCTGATCGAAAAGCACTTCCGGAACTGGCAACCGGCGCTGGAATTCCGGCTCCAGCAGCCCGTGAACGGTACCGGCTCGGCCGCACAACTCGCACGGGAATTTGCCGCCGAGGATCCGTTCCTCCTCACTTATGGCGACATTCTCTGCGAGCCAGCCGAGTACGCCCGTTGCGGGTCAATCCTGCTACAACATCACGCAGCCGCGGCCGTCGCCGTGAAAGCTGTGGATGACCCGTGGCAAGGCGCGGCTGTATACGAAGATCAAGGACGCATTCTCGAAATCATTGAAAAACCGCCCAAGGGAACGTCATCTACTCACTGGAATAGCGCGGGTTTCTACGCCTTCCAGCCGGTTCTCTTCGACTACCTCGACCGGCTCCAACCATCCGCGCGCAACGAATACGAGCTAACCTCGGCGCTCCACGACATGCTGACCACCGGCCTGGATCTGCGCATCTCACCCATCGAGGGAGCCTGGCGCGATGTTGGCCGGCCCGAAGACCTGGAAGCAGTAAACAACCCGCATTAGCCGATTGCCTGGTAGCGCGGACGGTCTCGCCGTCCGCGTTGCGGCGTTTGCTCGATTCCGTCGCGAGCCAGGCTCCACTCGATTCGCGTGAGAATCCCTCGCCTTGACCGGCACGTCTAAGGTGAGCACGAAAGCTGCTAGTGACCCCAGGTCAAGAGTGGCTCTCAAATCTTCGGGGATGGTTGAATAACCATCCCCTCTCCAACCCGTCATTTTCCTTTACTTACGTCTTTGGTGGCTGAATCTGACAAACCAGCAGAGACTCATTCTGATACGGGCACGAGAGACCGGCTGTAGTCGGTTTCTGTAGCACCACCCACGACACTCCATACGATTTCGACAGCTTTTGAAAATCAGCCTCGCGGAATAGTGTCCAACTTTGTAGCGCGTTCACTTCCGCCTTCCACTCGCGGGCCAGGCTGGGGAACATTGTTACCACTCCGGCATCTTTGCCGTAATCGGCGAGCATGCTTCGTTCGGCAATCGCGCGGAAACCCTGGTGGTCTTCGCCCGACGCGTTCATATGATCCGGGTCGAGCGCGAAAACTGCCGATGAGGGTGTTTGCTCCCGTATCCAGATAAAGGCTCTCACCCACGGGTTGCTCGAGCTTACGCCCGGCCATTCCACATGCCGATCCGAAGGAAACGTAGCGCGCTGAACGAAGAACATCAACGTGCAAACCGGCGCCAATAGCAGCACGTGGCGGAGCACGGATCGGCGCAACACAAAATCCCCCAACACGCCACCGACGAGTATGAAGAAGATGACATAGATGGGATGGAACGCGCGCATGGGCTGGCTTTCAGCCAGGCAATCAAAAGCCGGAGAGGTGCTGAACAAGACTGCGGAAACCGTCGCCACTAATCCGAGGCTGATGCAGGCATTCGACACTTCGCTCGCTGCGCGCGAAGATCTCCAGCTGCAAAAAAGTCGGATCAGCAATAGCGGCGCAATCACGCCCAACCACTCGTACCAGCTCCAGTTTTTCAGGAAGAAATACGACCTGGTCGAAAGCGCATCGCTGTAGGCGGCGTCCGTTGAAGGAAGATGCGAGCCCAGCGCAAACAGACACATTGGTAACACCAACGCACACGCGGTCGCGGGTGCCCACTCCAATCCCACTGCCAGCTTCAGACGGGACGCAGCGGCCTGCAGCGAGCCCCACGCGGTCTGAATGGCGTTCATCCGATTCAGAAGGATAATGCCGCAGAGCGCGGCTGCGTAAACCGTCATCAGTGGATGAACGGGAGCGATCGCGGCCAAACAAAGCGCACACAGCAGGTGCCGGCGAGTAAGTACTGCAGTGATCGCGAATAGCGCCAGCGGCGTGGATAGTGAGCGCGGGTTCAGATACGGGTCCATCATCAGCAGCGCTGTCCCGGCAACTGGGACGGTTAGCACCGAACCGATAAGACCCACGGCGGTCCAGCGATGGCGGCGCTTTGTGCAGATTTGCTCAGAGAGCAGCAGAGAAGCGGCAAGCAGCAAAAAGATGCAGAATAGATGCCACAAAAGCAGCGCGACATCGACCTGCAGGTGCGTGGCTTTGATAGATGCGGCGACGATGTCGTCGAAGAGCGTCATCCGTCCATGGGAGGTGAAAAACTCCGATCCCCACGGGTACAGGCTCGGATGTAGATCTTTCTTAATGGCCGGAACGTAGATTGCCGCGTCCTCGGCATAGGGGTGATAGCCGTGGACCAACAGTGCTGCAAAGGCCAGCGCGCCCAGGATCAATACGTCGACAACCCGGCCTCTTACTTTCGCCGGCCAGGAGAAGTGATTCGTTTTTCCCGGCGTCGTGGCCGTCAATCCGCCGCCTCATCGTCGCACTCCGCCTTTGAAATCACAGTTTCGGGACGACAACGGCGCTCGTATAGTTTCGGACAAGCCCCTACATACTTTAAAGTATCGTAAACCTCAATCTGATGATTGCCCGATAACGAATATTATGTCAACTCTAGTCGCGATAGTGGTCAGTTTGAGATGGAGCTGGTGTCAACCTGAAAAGATGCCTCGAACGCAACCCACGCTTCCATGAAGCGTTTTAACCGATCTGGTGCGGAAAACAGGAACTCTTCCCATAACCCGCCAGCGGTTTTCAAGGACAGCCGAGCATAGTGAGCCACAGGTATCTGATAGTTATTGGCAAACCTTCGGTCTCGACTTCCATCCTTGTTCTCCTTTGCCCATGCTTGTCCTATGATGTTCGAATCGGCGGGCACGCCTTCGTTTTCCTGAAACTCGACTAACGTGGCGGTGGCATTAACTTCATGGGTACTAATAACAGAGAACGCCTCTTTTGCGGCCCGATATATGAAGAACCCTGGATACATGTATAGATCTCCTCCGTTGGCACTCGTGAGATGAGGCACTTTCTGTTCCCACTGGATGAGATCGCAATGATCTAGCGTGAACGGGACCGGTTTTCGATCAACCTTGGAAAAGGCGGTGGTTCGTTCCCGAAACCGATCCGTTAATTGCTGCCTGTCTATGCCCCAAATAGCGCCGCATCCAGTAAGCGCCGCGAATTCGTCACGCATCCGAAAATACGGTTCCGCTTGTTCTTTGTCGATTTCAAAGTGCGTTGCAATGGTTGTGAGTCGCAGCTGTTCTTGAAGCTCCTGGACCCGTGCGGTGGCACTATCTGCATTCGCTTTATGTTTGGCGAAGGTCTCATTGAATATTCGCTTTACCAAGAAGCCCTTTGCCCACGATAGATATTTATTGCAAAGCCGCGAGTTGTCGGCTTCGGCTATTGCGAGATCAGTACTGATCTCGGCGCGCTGCTTCTCGGTAATCTGGATAAGTCGCTTTAGCTCTTGCAGACTCTCGCTTGTCAAGGCTTCCGTACTCGCGCTGTGGATTTCCTGGACCGGAGCTGCCCTTACCGTCTCAAATGTCGGAACCGCATGATGACTGGCAGAAGGTGATTCGCTGAAAAGACTTCGCCGATAGGATATCCCTGTACCCGGCAAAGAGACCGTACCGTACACCCCGCGAGGGCCTACATTCATTGTGAATGGAGCGCCTCCGATACTCGCCGACAGACCGCTTTTGGATAGATTCAACCTCAGGCCGGGAATCAACGAAAAAGATTGACGAAACCTCCAGGCCATTCCTGTATTTCCTTTCTTTCGTCAGCCAGAGATGCCTTGCTCTCGCTGTTTCATGGCATAATCGTATCATGCCAAGGCGCTCAAGCACGAGCAAGGATCATGACTTCGCTACTGTTGCGCGTTCGGTAGTCGAGCAGCTGGACGGAAGGCCGCTGAAAAATCCGGATCAGGGGAAAAATCCGCACGCTGTAGCGCTTGGAAGATTGGGCGGTCAAAAGGGCGGAAAGGCGAGAGCGGACGCACTTAGCCCAAAGAGGCGTTCTGAAATTGCAAAGAAAGCTGCTCGCAAAAGATGGAAGGCAGGTTAGATGGGGAGGTCCTAGATTGCAGTATCGATTACTTGCTGCGATTTAATTTCTCTTATAACTGGAGCCTCTGACATCAAAATGAAGTCGGGAACTTTCTCGAAATGAGATCTGTTATTCGAAACGAGCGGGACGGAATGGCGAACCGCACAAGCTGCAATCCAGAGATCATTATCGGCGACGCAGGTTTATGTTGCAGCGTGCCCGGTTGGCCATGCAGGATGGTCGCAAAGGCGGCAAGCTCTCCGGTGAAATCGAAAATGACGAGACTTTCATGGGCGGGAAAGCGCCCAACATGCACAAGACGCAAGGCCAAGATGCTCGAAGGTACGGGCGGCGGCGCGGTCGCGAAGATCGGCGTGCAGCGTCTCCTAGAGCGCTGCGGCAATGTTCGCGCTAAGGTCATCAATGACAGCAGCATCGGCACTTTAGTTCCGAACGTGCGTGAGAACGTCGAAAAGGGTGCTCACGTCTACGCCGACGAAGTCGTCAACCAAAGGGACATTTCCGCGTCGTGGCAGGCTCCAATGTCCTGCGCATATCAGCAGCAGAAGGACCGCAGCTCTGAATGTCAAGTACGAGATTAGAGCTGCTCGAAAAACGCTCAGGCAATGGGCACATCGCGCTCCGAGGCGATGATATCCAAACGGTGCCTGTCGGTTACGAATTGGCAGTATACCGCCAGCTGACCGAAGCATTGCCCGGCCAATGGATCGACACCCGCCTGAAGGTCATCAGAGGAACTGTCAGAATTTTGAACTCCAAAGATCTCGCTTCGGCGAGTCAACATGAGAGCGAATACTTTACGCTGATGTGCGAGGATAGGAAGACTAAGCTGGACTTTTCGTTTCAAGATCCTGCTCACGGTACGATCGCGACCATACGGGCATTCTACTCTTGATTTGATCTTCGTTTCCGTTTTTCGTTTCGGGCCGTGCCGGTTTGGATTGATCGCCGATTCCCTACGGTGCTCCTCGATCCGCCTTTGAATGTCGGAATGCGGAACGACAATCACCTTCTTTATGGCGTTTTCGAATCGCGTGAATGCTTCCGTGCCTTCGATCATTTCTGCACGAGCCTTCATCGCTTTTTTAAGATGACACAACTTGCCCCTAATGTCCTAAAGATGCGTTGATGGCGTTGGGATTGTAAGATCAAGCGCTTGTCGGAGATAGACTATCAGGATGGTGCCGGCCATTTCTGAGATCTACTATGGCGTTCCCAGATATTTTGGTGAACTGTTCCGCGCCACAAAAGATCTACCTATTCCTGTTTTGCACATTAGTCTTCCCGCTGTTTTGGAGCATCATCATGACCGCATGGACATACCACACGCATTCAACCATCCTGATGCGATTAGTTTCCGCCGACCTGCTGGGACAGGCAACAGCTTTTGATCGGCGTACAGATGCGGGGGTCGTGACTCAGCTTGAAAAACTTAACCAAGAAACCAGCACCGCCACACCCCAGGAGAGAGCCGTCGCACAATGTGCCATATACGCCATGTATTTCGATGCAGTGCTTCTAATCGCCTCGTTCATTTGGTGGGAATCGCGGCGTAAGAAATTCTCGAGTCAAGGAAAGGCTGAGAAGCTACGAAAACATCAATGACTTTCGCAGCACCAATAGATGCAACTAATTCGGGTAATGTCCGGTCATAAGTGCCGCCTCGCAAATCACTAACGCGACGATCGCAGATCTCGACACCCACGCCGCTATTAAATCCAAAGTATGCTCGAACCACTGCGCCTCGATCACTTTCGCGGCCTGCATCCGGCCCGTCACGTCATCCACAACCTTGCTCCTTTCCGTCTTGCCGTGAGATTCTGACGTTCTGCGTGGCTCGTGCGAATGCGACCCGGACACTACCCAACTTGCGGCGGTTCTAATCGGCCGTTGGGATAGCAAAGAACTATCTTCTTGTAGTCATACACGTCTCTGAAATGCTCAATCATGAGAACAGAACCCACGCCAAACGAAGCCCTTTCTGGATAGTTTCTTCCGTAGGTTTCGTTATTGACAATCCACGCGAGCATATCGGCGAGTTGGATCGGTCGGTAGGTGTCGTCGACTGGAATGATATTCCGTATTTGCCTGAACAGAGTTCCGCGCTCTTTCCTGCGACGCAACCATACACGGTTGACTTTGTGCATGAAGCCCTCCGTTCGATCGAAATACAGGATGACGGGCTTTGGATCTCCAAAGCATTCTGGGGGCAACTCAATGCCACCGACACAACAATTCACACATATGGACTCGGGGGAGCATAGGGATGGTATTTCGCTCTTTGCTCGTTTCCAGTCCGGCAATACGACGCTGCACGAATACGCTACTAGTGGCTGGCCTCGGAACAATCCAACGATATTCCAAAGCTCCTCCAAAAAATCGCGGCGACGTTTGGCATCCCAGCCTGAAAATTCACCGTGGCAGCCCATTAGGTCGGCCATATGTAACCCGCTGACGCCATAACGCGCTATTACCTCTGCCCAGCTTTGCTCAAAATCCAACCAAATGGAGTCTGTAGCCGCTACGCCGGTAAGCGTTATAACAGTTTCTTTCTTTGCATCTGCACTGCTATCGTGATAGACCCTTAAGACCACGTGCAGCAGCCTTTCGCGCCCGGAATTGCGTGCGGCAAACCGAGCCATACGCCAAGCGCTATCGACATCGTGCGCTCGCTCATTTCTGCCGAGCCTAGCACGTGTGTCAGTGAAGTATATTTGTACCACTAACGCGGTGAGGTCAGAATTCGTTCTATTTGTCAGCCTTAAATCCCGCCATTTCCGACTGTGCGATCTCGCCTTCCACTGGCACAACTTGAAATCGCATCTTGCCAAACGTCGTCGGGGGATTCACTCTGAACTCTAGCCGAAAATAGTATGTTTTCCCGGGTTCCAATCGGTAGGTCCTGCCGTATCTTTCGAGATCTGAGTAGATCTGATGGTCTCCAGGTTCAAGATTGGTCTCCCAATACTTGCCGACAGGTAGCTTGTGCCTTGGTTCTTCGCTGTCTATTCTGATGCTCGCGTGCAGTAGTTTCCCCTGGAAAGCGCGTTCTCGATAAAACACGCAGCGTGCCGTTGGGCTAGTTTGCCCAACGGAAACCCCTGCAAACACCAGCAGGATTCCGACAGTGAAGCGCTTTGCAGCATTCATTCTGAGATTCTAAACCGGGGACCGATACCTGCATCCGCTGATTTCATTCAGAACTCGGGGTTTTCGCTTTCGGACCATTGTAGCGACTTAGCGTAAAGCTCGACAAGCGAGAGTTGGATACCTTACGGCGTTTCTCTGACGCGCCCTAACCGAACAACCTAATTCTGGACCTTGTACCGTAAGCACCATCACACAAAGACCAAAAGCATTCGGCGAATTCATTGGCTACCTTGACAATGGGGCGCAATGTCCGTAATCTCTATAGAAATGCAGGTCTTTGGTCTCCCACTAGTTCGTTCCGTAATCGCTGCGTCTCTGATCGCCTGGACATCGGCCCGTTGTCAAATTGTAGGCGGTTCCGTATCCGGCACGGTCAAGGACGCGACCGGAGCGGCAATCGCAGAAGCGTCGGTTGTAGTCAAGAATGTCGAAACGGGTGCCGAGCGCGCCCTCGTGACCGATCCCAACGGGCGATACTTTGCTCCATCCTTAGCGGTCGGAGCCTATCAGGTCGAGGGTGGCAAAACTGGCTTCGAATCGCAGATTCGCCGGAATATCACGCTGGCCGTGGGCCAATCCCTGACCGTAGATCTCACGCTGCCCGTCGGCGAGATCCGTGAGACCGTGACCGTCGAGGAGGCGCCGCCGGTGGTCAATCTCTCGACGCAGCAAAGCTCCGGCCTGGTTAACGAACGCCAGGTAAAGGAACTTCCCCTGAACGGCCGCAGTTATGACGAGCTGATGACGCTCAATCCCGGTATCGTCAATTACACAAATGAGCGGTCGGGCGGAGTCGGAACCTCGAGTTCCTCAGTGGGCAACATGTTTGCGATCTCGGGCCGGCGGCCGCAGGAGAACCTCTTCCTTCTGAACGGGATCGAGTTCACCGGTGCGTCGCTGATCAACAACACACCCGGCGGCGCCAGCGGCCAGCTCTTGGGCGTGGACGCAGTCCGCGAATTCAATGTGGTCTCCGACACCTATGGCGCCGAATACGGCAAGCGGCCAGGCGGACAGGTCAGCATCATCACGGCATCCGGCACCAACCAGCTTCACGGCACCGCCTACGAATTCCTCCGCAATAGCGCCCTGGATGCGCGCAACTTCTTCGACCAGGGTCCGATTCCTCCCTTCCGGCGCAATGATTTTGGCGCTGCTCTCGGCGGCCCTATCAAGAAGGACAAGCTCTTCCTCTTCGGCAACTACGAAGGTTTCCGGCAACACCTGGCCTTCAGCGATGTGACGCTCGTTCCCGATAACAACGCGCGCAACGGACTGCTCCCGAACGCGAGCGGCAAGCTGACGAAAGTCGCGATCGCGCCAAGCGCAGTTCCCCTCCTCAGTCTGTGGCCCGTACAAAACGGCCCCGAGCTGGGCGGAGGCATCGCCGAGGCGTTCAGCCATCCGCTGCAGACGGTGCGCGAAGACTTCGGCACAACGCGTCTCGATTACAACGTCGGGCCGAAGGATCAGCTATTTGCCGTGTACACGGTGGACGACAGCGCCGACGCGACTCCGACTGCAAATCCGCTCAGCACGGTCGTCGAGGCTTTGCGCGAGCAGGTGGCCAGCATTGAAGAACAACACGTCATTACACCCAGCATCCTCAACACGGCGCGGGTCGGCTACTCGCGTGCGAGTTATTTCTTCACCGGGCAGACGCCCGTCAACGTGCCCGGCTGGGTCGAGGGCGAACCCATCGGCGCGCTGGTGATCGGCGGTGGCACAGCCTCAAATGGCGCTTCACAAATCAGTCTCGCCGGGACCAATAACGCAACAAACCTGGATGCAGTCAGAAACCTCTTCACCTACGACGATCACATCGGCATCAGCCACGGCCGGCAGCAGATCTCCGCGGGAGTCTGGATTCAACGCATTCAGGCCAACGACAATCTCGCGCAATCGCAATGGGGACAAGCCTCGTTCGGAAGCCTCGCGTCTTTTCTGCAAGGGACGGTCTCGACCTTCTCGGTGGTGCCTTCCCCGACCCCCATCGGTTGGCGATCTGTCGAAGGCGCCGGATACGTTCAGGACGAGATCAAGCTGCGCCCCAATCTCGACCTGCGCCTGGGATTCCGCTTTGACGAACTCCGCCTGATGACGGCGACCTGACCG
>CAWJFN010000003.1:0-73960 GCA_963842195.1 uncultured Acidobacteriaceae bacterium | reverse complement strand
AGGCTGAGCCGTAAATCGGGTTGTAGGTGCTCGTCCAAAATCCGCCTCGCGGTTTCGTCAGGACCTTGCGGTCGTTCCGGACCGGCCGCGCGTCTGGCCGGAGTATGGCATCGTCGTGCAACAAGAGCTGCGGGCCTAAAGTTCGCTCGGGCAGGGTAGCGGCAGAGTTCTTAACGGCGCGTTCTGACACGGTCCTAGGCACGCTCTCTTACCACCTCGCGCGGGTTCTTGTCGTCGCGCAGCCCGAGAAAAGTCGAGTGCCTCAGATGGCCATCGGGCGTCCACTCCCGAATGCCGATTTGTGCGACGAGCTTCGGCGTAAGCCAGCAGCAAAGCTCCATCGCTTCAGCGGTTAGCGCGAGGCCGCGCCGTGCATTGGCCGGCTCCGGTAAGTTGACGAACGGGCACTTCGTAGTGCCCAGTCCTTTGAATCTGGCGAATACCCGCTCTTTACTCCCCGCCTCTTTAAATCCGTTTCGGATTTTGCCGGCAAAAATCAGCTTGCCGCCTTGATAGTAGCCCACGAGCAGGGCATCGAAGCCGCGGGTTCCGGGAATGTATCCACCGATCACGAGTTCCTGATCCTGATTCAGTTTGAACTTGACCCAGGCGCCGCTTCGTTTCCCTGGTTCATAGCGGCTATCTCTCCGCTTCGCAACGATGCCTTCGAGTCCTGCTTGCTTTGCTGCCGCGATTAGTGAATCCACATCCGCTTCGAGAGAAGCTGAGAATTTAATCGGGTCGGTCACCTTGTTCAGAGCGAATTTCAACCACTCACGCCGCCTCTCAAGCGGCAATTCCAACAGACTGTGGCCGCGGTAAAAGAGGAGGTCGAACGCATAGAGCTGGATCGCGTGCTGATGAAATCGGCGATTCTGTAGCGCGTTAAAAGACGGCCGGCCATTTTCATCGAGGGCGATGATCTCGCCATCAAGCACAGTTCGGTCTTCTAACTCAGCACAGGCGGCAGTTATGGTCGGGAATTGAGCGGTGAGCACGTTGTTCCGCCGCGACAGTATGGCCGCAGTTTTGTTTTTGACGATCAGAACCCGATATCCATCGAATTTGGGTTCGTACTCCCAGTTGTCTCCCTCCGGCAATTTATCGATAAGCTTGGCTTGCATTGGCTCGATGTATGCCGGTTGGGAGCGCGGTAGCTCGTCAAGTTCGGATTCGTTCATTGTCTGGGTTTGGAACTGGGCACTCTGTTCCGGTCCCGCGACCGTATTAGCGCGGTTGCTCTGCCATACGGCACCCCGCTCGTGCGCGATTTGGGCCATTGTACGCCCGCTCAAGGCGGATCTGTCGTCCTTGCTCGCGGATATCGGCTTCATCACCGATCCAACCTTTTCCAAAATCCAGGCAGTTTCACCTTTGCTGCGGTCGCGCCGCAGACTCCATTGCCCTTTCAGCTTTTTGCCTTTTAGCGAGACTTCGAGACTTCCGTTCCAGTAATTGCCTTCGACAACTTAATAGGTCCCGAGATCCCAAACCATCACTGAGCCACCGCCGTATTGTCCTTCCGGAATTACACCTTCAAAGGTCAAATAATCCAGCGGATGGTCTTCGGTTGCGCTGGCCAGGCGGCGCACACCGGGTTCGAACGGTATGCCTTTGGGCACTGCCCAGGACTTCAGCGCGCCGCCGATTTCGAGACGGAAATCATAATGCAAGTGGCTGGCAGCGTGTTTCTGCACACAAAAGCGTCTTCGGCTTCCCTGCGTGCTGCGCCGGGGAACGGATGCAAGCGGTTCGGCAGTTATGCCGAAATCGCGTTTTGTTTCGTATGCACGTACAGCTTTTCGAATGCGTCCTTGGCGCTTGTTCTGTTCGGCAATGACATGCGCGAGATCTGCCGACAGCAACTGCCCGATCTCGTTTACGGGACTGAAGAGATCACCGACTTTTTCCAGCCGCTTCAACGCTGCTTTCGGGTCAAAGTACAAATCATCAATCTTGTTCCGCTTGCGCGCTCGATCTACTTCGTTCCACGTGATCGGCATCGATACAAACGGCCGCTGCTGCTTCGCGCGGAGAGAATAAACGCCCACGGTGGTCTTGTGATCAGCGTTTTGGCTCCAGTCGATGAACACTCTTCCGACGCGCTTCTCTTTCGGCATCTCCGACTCGTTTGGATTCTGCTCCTCGATTAGCTGCGCGACCGAGCGCGCAAACGGCTGCGTAATTTCGTAGCTCGTCGGCGTGTTCAGAGGCACATACAACTGAATTCCTTTAGATCCTGAGACTTTCGCGAAACAGCTTGAAGACCGAGGTGCTCAATCACATCCTTCAACAGGAAGGCGACTTCAATGCACTGGCGAATGTCGGCCCCAGTGCCTGGATCAAGATCGAACACGATGGCAGTCGGCCTCGTGATCTCAGGCGCACGATGCAGGAACGGATGCAGTTCCAGCGCGGCTGCGTTCGCCGCCCACGCAAGAGTCGCTGCGTTCTGGATTAAGACATAGTTGATGTCGGGACCGCCCGCATGTCGCGGGACGGGAAATGTCTCGACCCACTCGGGAGTGAAACTCGGCGCGTCCTTTTCCCAATATGCTTCGCCAGTGACTCCATCCGGGTATCGCTTCAGTGTCACTGGCCGATCCTTCAGGTGCGGCAAGATGAATGGCGCCACACGGACGTAATAGTCAATGACGTCAGCCTTCGTAAACTTCGTTTGCGGATAAAGAATCTTGCTCAGCCGCGTGCACTTGACGGGCTGGCCTTCGATTTCGAGCGTGACTTCATCGCCAGTGGGAGCAGAACGTGGCGTTCTTTTGCGACCCGCAGCGGCGGCTTTGCCCGGCACACTTCTATTTTCGGAGACGCGCGTTACAACAGCCGCTGATGAGATCTGGAGCTCATCCAGTCTTCATAAGGAACAACATGGAGAAGCGCAGTTTTTCCGCGAAGCTCTCTTAAGAAATCGAGCTCGGCCGCATGCTCCTCGCTGACGCGATTGCTCTCGCACCCGATTCGGCTCAAGACGGATGGCGACGTCTGCCGCTTGGACGCGCGCTGCGTCGCGAGAAAATCTCCAAAAGCGACAGCCTCTGCGATCCGATACGCCGCCTGCTGGTCTCGTTTGCTGCTTTAATGCGGTCGCGAATGCCAGCAAGTGCATTCTCAACGCTCTGCCGAGTGAATCGAGGCGGCTTAGCCCCGGATACGATCTCACCTTGCTCTGTGACTCTCCACTTTCCGGTATTCCCGGCCGGCTGTATGTAGCCCTGGAGCTGAAGAACCGCAATTGCCTCTTTCGCCTGCTGTCAAACCAATTCTAAGCGTCTTCGCTAGGTCCTTTTCCGTCCACGTTTGCACTCCACGAACTTCCTTCAGGAAACTCAGCAACTCCGCCGCGGGTATCTCTCGCGGTCCAGTTTTCGGCCTGCTGGCGTGATCGCCGCGAATCACATTTGTTCCCGTGGATTTCTGCGATTCCGCCTTGGCCATCATCCACATTCAATCAAACGTCGCATTGGGGTAATGCGTATCCAGGCAAGAATTGAATACGTATGTGCACTCGTTCAAAAAAGAGTGCCGCTGAAACCGGATTTAGGATCACGGTGGCGTCGTAGAAATCTCTTTAGCTGCAGAAAACTGAGGCTGCGCTCGTGGGCAGCCAGTCACAATCGCATACGCATAGTCAAACTCAACGGGCTGCAGCACGCCCCGAATGTAGAGAAAAACACCACCGTGCGAATTCAAGCAGACATACCGCCGTGTGCCGATATGCTTATAAAACTCGACACCATCTTTTTCGTACATCCACATGAAGTCCGCACAACGGTTTCCGATACGTTGTTCGAGCGGAGCCCAGTTCGGTTCTTTGACGCTCAATACCCTGCGAAGCGCTGAGTTTCATTCTGCGGTTTTTATACCGAAAATCCAGAACATGCAACCAGGGCCATTTACCATCAACCTGGTTCCGTTCTTGCTTGCTTGTCGGCCATTGATTCTCGCTCTAACTCGTCCAGTTCACGTTGAATGATCCGTTGTTCCAGATCGCGATGGAGCATATCGTTACCAGTCCGGGCGCGGCGATTTTCCAGGCATTCAGAATAGCCGCGCCAAGCTGCAGGCGCTCATAAACAGAAGCGGGCATAGGTAAGCCTCGTCTTCGGAAGTGGTAGTTTGTGCCGCCTCTGGCGGCTGCACGCCTGTTCACTGCGGCGTTCCTGAACCGGCGCCCATCCAGCGGACGCGACTCGGCGAATACGCGCACCTCCCGTTCCTAGCGAACGTAGCCGTCTGTTTTGCACTCCCCGCACAGAATCACTGCTTGCCCGGCCATGAAGCAATCTGACGATCTCGCCTGCTCCTCCTTGCCGCTTGCGCCGCAGCGCAAGTACAGATCGTCAGGGGCACTCCCTGCAGAACAACCGACTGCTACTGCTTGTATTCGATTTCTCTGCGGTTATGGGTCTCGGGTTGTAGGCTGCCGTCCTCGTTAGTGTTGCGGGTCCAAGCGCGCAGCAAGTTGCGCACAAATCGCGATGCAGAGTTCGTCGACTTGGGCCAAATGCCGGAGCAAAGCGGTATGGTCTTCTTCTGTCCAGGTCTGACCGACGCGTGATGCGGAGTAGTCGACAAAAGAGCGTCGGGCTTCGACGGCAGTATCGCGATTTAAATCTTGGAGCCCTGGCTCCATGGAACAATTCTCCTGATCAAATGCTTCGCAATCGCACCTCTAACGGTGCATTCCGGAGCGGCGGCGCTTTGAAGCACGGCCGTATCCTTACGAACACCCGCTTGTGCCACCGCAGTTTTCACACTTGTAGCAGGAACCGTTCCGGGTCATGAGCCCGCCACACTCGGAACAGAGCGGTGCGTCGGAAACCGGCTCGAACGCAAGCGCCTGCTGCGGCGCCGCTTCGGTAGGCCGAAGGGCCGTGCTATCGCCGGCTTCCGTCGGATCCGTTCGACCAAGAAACCGCTTGCCCAGCCAGCGGAACAAGTAGTCAATGATCGATTTCGCGTACGGGAGCTGCTGATTGCCAGTCCAGCCGCTCGGCTCAAAACGTACGTGACTGAACTTATCGACGAAGAAACACAGCGGCACACCGTACTGCAGCCCGGTGCTGACGGAAACGGCGATCGTATCCATCAGGCCCGAGATGGTGGACCCGGCTTTGTTCATCGAGATGAAGATCTCACCCGGCGTGTTGTCCGGATACAGACCCACGGTAACGTAGCCTTCGTGACCTGCAATCGAAAACTTATGCGTGATCGAGGAACGTTCATCGGGTAGCTTGCGCCGGAACGGCTGTACCGCAGCAGCAGCTGCCTTTTCGTGCGGCGCAGTCTTGCCTGCATTGAGCGGCTGGACACGCTTGGAGCCGTCGCGGTAAATCGCTACAGCTTTCAGTCCCAGACGCCAGCTTTCCACATAGGCGTCGAAGACGTCCTCTACCGTTGACTCTTCCGGCATATTGATCGTCTTTGAGATCCCGCCGGAAAGAAACGGTTGGACCGCGGCCATCATGCGAATGTGCCCGCGCGGATGAATGGAGCGCTTTCCATTCTGGGGACGCAAGCTGCAATCAAATACCGCCAGATCCTGGTCCTTGATGTGGCGCCCGCCCTCGATGCTGCCGGTGCCGTCGATAAAACGGACGATCTCATCCACCTGCTCGGGCGTGTAACCAACCCGGATCAGGCCGCGCGAGACAGTGCCATTCACGATGCGCATACTGCCACCGCCTACCAGCTTTTTGTGTTTTGCAAGGGCGAGCTCCGGCTCGATCCCGGTGGTATCGCAGTCCATCATGAAGCCGATTGTTCCGGTGGGGGCGAGCACGGTTGTTTGCGAATTTCGGAAACCAATGCGGCTTCCCAAGCTGTAAGCTTCGCGCCAGCACTCGCGCGCGGCACAGAGAAGCTCGAAGTTCACCTCGCCCTCTTCGACATTGCGGGTCGCAAATCCGTGCCTATTGACCACCTGAAGAAACGACTCGCGGTTCTGCGGAAATCCAGCGCAGTATTCGATCGCTTGTGCCATGCGGGCACTCGTCAGATACGCCTGCCCGCCGAGCATGGCCGTCACAGCGGCAGCAAAAGCTCGGCCGGGATCGCTGTCATACGGTAGACCAAGTGCCATGAGCAGCGCGCCCAGGTTGCCGTACCCCAGACCGAGCGGCCGGAAATCGTGCGAATTCTGCGCAATCCTGGCTGTTGGATAGCTGGCCCGGTCAACCAGAATCTCCTGCGCGAGGATCAGTGTATCCACGGCATGCCGGAATCCCGCCACATCGAAGCGTCCGTCGGGACTCAGAAACTTCAGGAGATTGAGCGAGGCGAGATTGCACGCCGAATCATCCAGGAACAAATATTCTGAACACGGGTTGGACGCATGGATTCGGCCACTGGTTTTCGAGGTGTGCCAGTCGTTGATTGTCGTGTCGAACTGCAAGCCCGGATCGCCGCACTGATGCGCGGCTTCGGCCATTTGGCGCAGCAGATCCCGCGCTTCATAGGTTTTGATGGGTTGGCCGGTGCTGACGCTGCGTGTGGACCAATTGCCATCCGCTTCGACAGCACGCATGAACTCGTCCGATAGGCGCACGGAATTGTTCGCGTTCTGGAAGAAGATCGAGCTGTAGGCATCGCCATCGAGCGACGAATCGTAACCCGCGTCGATGAGCGTGTGTGCCTTCTTCTCCTCTTTCGCCTTCGACCAAATGAATTTCTCGATATCCGGATGATCAGCGTTGAGCACCACCATTTTCGCCGCGCGCCGCGTTTTGCCACCGGATTTGATAACGCCGGCGAACGCGTCAAGACCCTTCATGAAGCTGAGCGGGCCGGAAGCTCTGCCGCCGCCCGAGAGAGGAGCATCCTCTTCACGCAGCGTGGACAGATTGGCTCCCGAGCCTGACCCGTATTTGAAGAGCATGCCTTCGGTTTTGGCGAGATCGAGAATCGATTCCATCCGGTCTGCGACGGAGTTGATGAAGCAGGCCGAGCACTGCGGGCGGTTCTCGCCATCTCGCAGCGGACGAACCGTATCCTGGTCGCCATCGTAGACGAAACCATAACCGCGCGGCCCGGAAACGCCGACGTTGAACCACACGGGCGAATTGAAAGACGCCTTTTGGTGGAGCAGCAGATGCGCGAGCTCCACCCGGAAATTGGCAGCCGATTCCGGTCCATCGAAATAGCCGTCCTCCTGTCCCCATTCCGCGATCGTATTCACGACACGCGCGACGAGCTGGCCCACCGAGTGTTCGCGGTCCGGCGATCCAAGCCGGCCGTGAAAATACTTGCTGGCCACGATATTTGTGGCCGTTTGCGACCAGGCGGCGGGTACTAGGACATTCTGCTGTTCGAAGATTACTTTGCCGTTCGCATCCGTGATGCTCGCCGTACGCAGTTCCCATCTCAATTCGTGCTCCGCATCACCCGTCTCTCGTGTGAAATGGCGGGAAAACGCGAGCCCGGTTTTCTTGCGAACCCGCTCGCCTGTGTGCGTCACTTCGACCGAAGTTGTTGTCATAAATAAATCTCCATGTGAACGCCGGCGCGGCTCCCTCAACGGAGTACCTCGGCGTTTGATTCTTGGGCTCGCGTCCAATCACGCGCGATCGTCCAGTGATCTTCCGCCAGATCGCGATGGTGTTCGACCCAGCGGTTGGTGTACGAACGCAAACCGACCAGAAAACTCTGCGCGTCTCCAGATTGGAGACACCGTGCTTCCCAGGGCTCGAGATTCCGAATGTCGTCGAGCGAGAACCGCGCGCGCCGCATATACTCGGCAAGCTCGCCGGTCCAGCGCGTCATCGGAATGTACAGCCACAAGGGCGTTAAGACGAAAGCGAGTTTATCCGCCACACACAACCGGGAATAGGGGCGGCCAGTTCTCTTCGCCCAATAGCGAGAGTGGCAGCGCGTAAACTCTTCCCATTCGCGCCCGCATAGCCGGGGCATAACCGCCGCGCCGAAATGGACGTGCTCCTCACCTTCCGGGCCGTCAATGTTCCCTTTGCCCGCGTATCCAAGGTCGTGCACGAAGAAGGCAAGGTACAGGCGCCAGTCGCGCGGAAAGCCGTAGAGCCGAGTCCAGGCGAACGCCACAAATAAGGGGTGCAAGAAAAAGCAGTGTGCGCCAAACAAAACACTCTTTGTTCCGATACTCATAACCCCGATGCCTCAGTCCCGAGCCGCACGAAGTCGATCCAGGATCGGCCAGACTTCGTCGAGCGATTGCGCATTTTGGACGAGATCCACCAGACGTTGTAGTTCCTCCAGCGAAAAATGCAAA
This sequence comes from uncultured Acidobacteriaceae bacterium, assembly GCA_963842195.1. GTDB lineage: Bacteria > Acidobacteriota > Terriglobia > Bryobacterales > Bryobacteraceae > Bog-105. The sequence goes on along the minus strand of CAWJFN010000003.1, from coordinate 65,700 downwards.
AGATTCTTCACCAGATGCGATGGACATCGATTGTTCCAGACGTAGCGCCGGTTTGCCAGCACGCACAAATCACTCCGGACGATTCTCGTCGCGTGCTTGTATACGGTTCGGTTTGTAAATGCATATCGTTTTTTTTTCTCCTATGCACGCACCACATCATCGATCGGCAAAGCCGTTTGCACGGCCGGTACAGGCGAGAGCTGTGTAGTTTCCTGAACCATCGGTGATTGTGCAAACGCGGACGGACCGGAAGCGGCCAGCCGTTTCGTGCGTGCCTCAGCAAAAATCCGCTCCCGCTGCTGCTCCATCCATTGCTCCCAGGGAATGCCAATCGCATCAACGGGAACATCATGGAGTAACATCGCCGTGGCCTACTCGAATTGGCCATTCACAAACCGTTGCAGCCGCGCGCTGCGGCGCGGATGCCGAAGCTTGCGCAGTGCCTCGGCCTCCCATTGCCGGGCCTGTTCCCGGCTGACCGAATAGAGCGCTCCAACCTCTTCGAGCGAATGCTCGTGCCCGTCTTTGAGACCGAAGCGCAACTGCAGAATCGTGCGTTCGCGTTCGTTGAGCCTCTTCAAGAGCTCCTCCGAGGTCCTTCGGAGCCGTTCGAAGGTGATCTCATTCAGCTGTTGGCAGGTGACAGCGTCCTCCGGCTTATGGCCAGCGGGAAGGCCACGCGTATCCCACAGAAACTGGTCGAGCGTGGACTCCTCCTCCTGGCCCACCGTGGCGTGAAGCGACACCTCCTGGCGGACGCGCTGATATCGCTGGACTTCCTCGGCCGTCATTCGGAGCTTGGAAGCGATGTCGTCGGTGGTTGTCTGGCGTCCTAATTGCTGCTCCAATTGCTGTTGCGCACGCGAGATGCGGTGCATCGTTGCAATCACATGACCCGGAAGCCGCACAGCGCGGGTCTGGTCGTCAAGAAAGCGCTGGATCGTCTGCCGGATCCACCATGTGGCGTGTGTGGCGAAACGGACGCCGCGCCGGTGGTCGAATTTATCGATGGCCCGCAGCAGTCCGATGCTCCCCTCCTGAATGAGGTCGTACAGCCGGTCGCCGCCGTCATAGGAGCGCACATATTTGCTGGCGATCGAGGCGACCAGCCGGAGATTGGATTCGGCCATTTTCTCGCGAGCCATCGTCCGGTCCTGCTCGGCGGCGGCAATGCTGGCCACCGCTCGCCGCAATTGATCTTCGCTTTTGCATTGTTCGAGCAGCGACTGCCGCAAGACTGGATCGGTCGCGGTCTTCAGTCGCTCGGAAACCGAACCGAGTGAACGCTCCGCCTCGCGCAGATGCTCGACCATGCGGTTCGAGAATTCCGGCGTAAAGGGCAGGGATTGAATCTCGCGCGAGATCGCAACCAGAAGGCGTGGATAACTACCCATGCGCGCCCCGCGCCGTTTCCGTTTCGCGGTACTCGGATTGGGACCGGCCAGCCGGCGGTCCGCCTCGTTGCGCAGTTGCTCGACTTTCGAGAGCGCGGTGGATAGCAGAGCTTTGAGCCTTTTGCATCCAGCCGTCTCGTCGGGATCAGGATCGAGGTCAGGACGGTCCGAGGCCGACAGCACCTCGGACACGGGGATCCGCCCGGAAGCAACCGCTCTCGCGGTTTCGATCAGCAACTGCTCGGTCAGGCGAAGGCGCGAAACTGTCCTCAAGATTCTGGTGCTGGCCCGCTCCATGCGGCGTGCCAAATCGATTTCCTGCTCGCGGGTGAGCAGCGGATAACGCCGCATCTCGCGCAGATAAACCCGTGCGGGGTCGCCGGCAGCCTCCGTGGTCGAAACCGCCGGCACCGGTGATTCGTCCATCGGCGATTCCAAGAAAACTTCAGTCATGCCTTACTCCTTCGTTCCCTCGTGTCTCGGGAGTATATGAATTTTTTCAGCCGATGCAACCGACTGGGCTAAGTCATTGATATTGCGTCATTGGAGCATGGTTCCGGCGGTGTCGGCACAGCCGCTGGATTCCGGCTGCACCGACGGTCGCGGTCAGCTTAGCGCCTCCTGATGCGCCGTGTCCGACCGGCGGCGGGGCATCTGGGGCGCGGGCGCGTGGTACGCAGGTGGTAGCGCCACGTCCCGTTCCTCGGGGAACAGGCCGTAAAACTCGCCGGTCATACTCGCCGCTTCCGACGCCTCCTCCTGAGTCTCGATCGCGCCGGGGTCCCCGGGCGCTTCCTCCGGGAGGTACGATTCTTCTTCGGGAAGGATGCTGACCGGCTCGGATTCGATCCCGCTGGTGGGCGCAGGCAACGCGAGTAGCTGACGGAATTCCGCCGTGTGCGCATGCAGCAGGCGGGCCATTTCTTCGAGGCTTTTGGCGCGAAATTCCAGGCTGACACCGTACTGGATGCTGCTCTTGTCGCCGACTTGAACCTTATAGGGACGCAGCACAAATTTGAGCGGGATTCCGGCCACGCTGCCCGCTTCCGGGTTGCCCCGCCCCGTCATGAGCCGAATCTGGTCGAGCGAGCCCGCCAGCTGAGCGATCGAGCGAAAGCCGGTCGTATCGAATTGACACGAGCCGCCAAGCGTCGGGGCATTCATGAGCTGAAACGTCAGCTTGCCATGCGGTTTGCATTGCCGTTTGTCGCCGATGGCAAACCGGCAGCCAGCCGTATAACAGCCTCCGAAAATGGGAAAGAAGCGCTGACTCTGTTTGCGGGCTTGGTCCGCCAAAGCGCGTTCGTCCGGCGACTGCGCCCACTCCACATTCCGGCGTGCATCGATACCGTTCCCCTCGCAGAGCAGTTTCGATGTGGACCAGGCCTGGAACGAGGCGTCGAAGGCCTGCTCATTCAGAAAGACGATATCGATCTCGGTTGGAACCGGTCCGTGCAACTCAATCGTGTCGAAATCGTGGACGAACTTGCCTTGCGAATCGGTCCGCAGAAACGTGAAATACGGCAGCTTCCGTGGCGCGTTTCGCTCCGGCGCCGTCTTTCTCTGTTGTGCGTAGAAGGCTTCGGCATCCGCGCGCTGTGCCAGCCGCTTCACCTGGCTCTGGCGCTTCCCGTTCACGTACATTCCGACTTCGACACACCATTGGTGGTTCTGGTCAATCCACACATGCACGTCGGGCCCGGTCGGGACACCGATCCCGACTTTCAGAACGCGAACCTGCCGCACAATGCGGCGGCCGCTCGGCTCGTGCAGAACACCGTACAGCTTGCTGCGATCAATGGCGATCGTTGCGCTCATCGCATTCTCCTTCTTGTCACATTCAGCTTCTTGGTAATCCGGACTCCCGGAATCTGGAGATCTCCGTTGGAAGCCTTGGCCATGGCCGCAAGCAGCTTTGTATTCGCCTGCAGCGCTTCCTTCTGGATGCTGCCGGCGACTACCGCCCGAGCGAGCAGAAGAATATCGGTCACTTCAATTTCGAACTGGTCGCGCGTCGAGTAGCCTTTGGGCCGGGTAAACGATTCCGTCTCCACCACTGGAACCAGAATTTCCATGGCTCCGAGCGAAGCGAGCACTTCCTCGGAAGCTCCCGATTGCCGGGCGGCCTCGATCATCTGCTGCTGCATCGCAGAACCGGCTTCCGCAGCAGCTTGTTGCCGGACGCGTGCCGCCTCGGTTTCGAGTTGGCGCAGCTTTACATCTAGCGCCGCGATCCCCTGCTTGAGTTTCTTTTCGAGCGCAACGATCGGATCGAGATCGTCGTGTTCGGCTTTGCATGCAGCGGCGTGGGCCTCCTTCAACGGGCGCTTGATCGGTTCGTGATAACGTTCGATGTCATCCTTCAGCGAGAGAACTGAGGCGAGCAACTCGTTCGCCCTGGAAAGATCCTCCACACTGGCAAACGACAGCGCCTGGATCTCTTCCTGAAGGGCGTTGCTGCGCTGCTTGAAAGTCGAACGTGCATCCGATGTCGAGCCGTCTTCGGCTGCTTCAGGCGCTTGTGCCATCTGCTCTTCATCGCTGATCTCGAGAGCACTGTCCCGCTCGGCGACACGCCGGATGATCTGGAGTACGCTCGGTTGCGGCGAGCTGCTCGAAAAGAGATTACGCTGCGGAAACTGTGGAACCGGTGTAGGCATGAGAAGTCCTCCCTCTGTGCTTTGCGTGCCAGACGACGGTCGCGGCGGCGAACACCTGCCAGTCGTAAGGAAAAGCAGTCAGTGCATGCTCGCGAGTCGAATACGAACCGTTCGCGCGCAGGTGAACGGTCATGCGTTTCCGAGAGTGTGGATTGGGCAGGCACTGCGAATATGCGGCCAGTTGATAGCCATGCCAGTCCTGCGGATCGCCCGTTTTGATGTCGATCAGATATTCGGTCGTGCCGATGCTGCCCACGCGGTCGAGCATGCCGCAGTAACCGGAGACCGGTTGGAACAAGATGTATTCGATCAGGAACTTGCCCTTCGAATCGCAGCCGATCTGAAAGTGCGACTCCTGTTTGAAGCGCTGCCAGGCTCCGACGTAGCCCCGATACTGCGGCAGAACCGTCTCCCAGTCGAGATCCTCCTCATCGAGGAACTGCGTGGCGAGATGAACCGCTCGGCCGCGTTCGCGGGCCTCATCCGTGTACCAGGTTGTATCGATCAGACCCGCGTCCTTCAGGATTTGTGTCACGCTCGGGCGTTGCATGCCGGCAACGGTATACACGTGAGCGATTTGATCGAACTCCACGAATTCGGTGCGGGCTGGGAAAACAGGCACTTGACACCTCCCGATGGGTTCTTCACTCGTGAGTGAAAGTGACGGATTCAGAGCCTCTGCCGGGATCTGCTCAAAACCAAAACGAATCCGGCCGGGGTGAGTTCAGCTAAGCTTCAGCCGTGGGCTAGTATCACTCGTGGCGAGGCCCAGGTGCTCCGGAAGCTGTCCGGCTGATTCGGGCAGATTTCGAGAAGCTCATTCTTCCAGTGGCCGATCTCGGCTGCCCCATCGCAGGTCCCCTTGGTACCGGCGTGCCGGAGATCACGGACGACTACATTCAGTTCAACGGCATCCGGCACTGCGGGCACGAAAAGTGGACGGCCCTGTGATCATCTTTCCGGCGGAGGACGCTTGCGGTATCGATTCCGACCATAGCAAGCTATTCGCGGTCGCCTTTTTGGGAAGTGTCACAAAGCGGCGCTGCGATGGCCAATGCTGTCACGATGACTCTTGCTGGGCAAACGTTACGACCATGGCTTTGCAAGACTGCGTTCAAGCCCTACGATGTAGCGGTAACTGCGGCGTTACTCATCGCCAAGCATCACTGGGGTGAACGTTTTCGAGATCAGGAGTTGCGGCTCGGACGCCCAATGCTGGCATGCCAAGCTGATTTGCCAGCGAGTTCTCGGCTACGGCGCCTTATTCAGGTTCGTGCCCAAACGGCACCTCTCGACCTTCAATGGTCAATCCGAAGAAGTTGAAGAACAACTGTTCGAGGAAGTTCCCGGCAACGAACCGGCCGATCCTGATCGTCCGCCAGGCTATGAGGAAGGCTGGCGCGAAGGAATGCTCGCAACGGTGCGGCGTATCATTGAGCACCGCTTTGGGCTTCTGACGCCAGATCATGAGCACAGACTCTGGCGCCTCTCTTGCTCAGATATTGAGGATCTTGCCCTCCGTTTGCTGGGAGCCAAAACGCCGGAGGAACTGTTTCTCTGAACCTGGGCGAATCAGACGGTCAACGAAACAAATCCTCGAAGCTCGATGCGTTGAGCACACGCAGCCCGACCGCCTTGAGTTCGTCGGTGGACGATTGCGCCAGTTTCTCTTCGACCCACTCCGGGAGCTTACCCAGTCGCTGCTCGATTAATTCCTGAACCATCGTCAGCTGGTTCTTGCGGCCTTCTTCCAGTCCCTGCCGGTAAGCGGGCCCCAGCACTTCGTTGTCGGAAAGATCGATCGTGAACACTGTTTGTGCCTCCTGTTGAACCGCCTTCGCCAAACCTCGCAAGCCCGCCAGAATCAGGAGGGCCCGATAATACTCGCTTGCTTTCTCCCGTGGCAACGTCGAAATGTTTGTAAGCGTCCGATCGAGACCGTCTTGACGTGGTCAAGCGACGCGTAGTTTAGCCAGGCGCTCGTAGCGAAAGCAGTTGCGGATATTGCTCAGGAAGTAACGGCCTTTGGACTCGGCGCTCAGGAACTGCTGATAATCGTTGTTGGAAAACTCGAAGTATCGATAGATGTCTTCGCTCTGAAACCGCAGGTACAGGATGCGCTTTTCCGCGTCATAGGCAACGGAGGTGAACATCTTTGATTGGAGCGGCAACCAGGACATTGGAGTTTACGCTGCCTCCACAACCGGTGCTGTGGGGAAAAGATTCCAGGGCAGCAACTCCTCAATCCGGTTGATCGGATGATCGGCAATACAACGCAGCACCGAGGTTAGATAAGCTTCCGGATCGATTCCATTGAGCTTCGCCGAGCCCAGTAGACTGTAGATCGCCGCTGCACGCTCACCGCCCGCATCAGACCCTGCAAACAGGTAATTCTTGCGGCCGAGCGCGACGGCGCGCAACGCGCGTTCGGCCGCATTATTGTCGATTTCGATATGGCCGTCATCGCAATAACGCATCAGTGCAGGCCAGCGAGCGAGTGCATAGCCAATCGCCGCAGCTGTTTCTGATTTGCGCGAGATCTTGGCGAGTGTTGTTTTAAACCACTCGTGGAGCGAGGTCAGCAGAGGCCGTGCGCGCGCATTGCGTACCTCTTGACGTTCGCTAGGCGAGCGACCGCGGATTTCGGTTTCGATGGTATAGAGCTGACCAATACGTTGGATCGCTTCACTCGCGATCGGAGAGGCGTGTGCCTGGTGCAGGTCAAAAAACTTGCGACGAACGTGGGCCCAACATGCAGCCTCTTGCATGCGGCCGCCATCATAGAGGCGATTGAACCCGGCATAACCGTCGGCTTGCAGTGTGCCGCGAAAGGTGGCCAGATGCCGGTGTGGATGCTCTCCTTTGCGATCCGGCGAGTAAACAAACCAAACCGCGGCAGCTGCCAGATCACCGGCCGGGCGATCATCTCGAACATACGTCCACAGGCGCCCGAGTTTTGTTTTGCCAGTACCTGGCGCCAACACTGGAACCGGCGTGTCATCGGCGTGCAGTTTACTCGCCCTCATTACGTACTGCCGCAACGCATCGTGCAACGGTGTGAGCAGTTGGCTCGTCGCACCGACCCAATCGGCAAGCGTCGAGCGCTCTAACTCCACGCCTTCCCGCGCGTAGATTTCGGCCTGACGATACAGCGGCAAATGGTCGGCGTATTTCGACACCAGAACGTGCGCCAGCAGTCCGGGACCGGCCAGGCCACGGTCAATGGGACGGCTCGGAGCTGCCGCCTGCACGATTACATCGCACTTCGCGCAGCTTAGCTTGGGGCGCACATGCCGGATCACCTTGAATCGTGCCGGCACGTACTCGAGCACTTCGGAAACATTCTCACCCAGTTTGCTTAACTCGCCACCGCAAGCTGGGCAGCTCTTCTGCTCCGGCTGATGGATTTCGGTTTGCCGTGGCAGATGATCCGGTAAGGGCCGCCGCCCTGGCTTCTGCGTCACACGCGCAAAGATCGCCGCTGCCGGCGGCGGCAGTGTGCTTTCTGCTCGCTCCCTTTTCTCAGCCGCACTTTCTTCCAGATCGTCGAGCTGGAGTTGAAGTTGCTCAATCTGTCGTTCGACCTTTTCCGACTTGCGGCCAAACTGCAGCCGCTGCAAACGGGCGATGAGCAATCGTAAACGCTCGATCTCGGCTGCATGCGAAGAAAGCTGTTCATGCTGAGACAGGATCAGCGCTTTCATTGCCGCCGCGTCCATGCTGTCCAGATCTGGAAGCTGTGCGGCAGACATGTTCAAACTATGCCAAGGTTTTATTACTTAGTCCAGGCAAGTTCGAACATTTTCGATTATCTCTGTTTTATTGATCACACCGCCATCTCTGGCTTCCACGTGCGCACTGGCTGTCTCCAGTCAATGCCTTCGAGTAACATGGATAACTGCGCACGAGTAAGTGATACTGTTCCGCTTTCAGCTTGCGGCCAGATGAAGCGCCCGCGCTCCAAACGCTTCGCAAATAGGCATAGCCCGTCCCCATCCCACCACAACAACTTAATGAGATCGCCGCGCCGCCCGCGAAATACGAACACGTGCCCGCCGAAAGGGTCCTGCTGCAGCACCGTTTGCGCGACTGCGCTCAGACCCGTGAATCCACGCCGCAGATCCGTCACGCCCGCCGCAACCCAGATGCGTGCGCCAGCCGGCAACGAGATCATCGCGCCAGGTGCTCCAGCACAGCCAGCACCGTTGCGCGATCGGCACTCTCAATGTGCACACGAGCCTTCGTGAATTCAAGATGAACGGTTACCGACGGGATCGCTTCTCGTTCCTGGAAAGTATTTCTTGTCAACCGGCTATGCTGATCGCTCTCCCCCGTCACGCGCACCGGCAATAGCGCCGCTCCCGACTTCCCCTGCACCTTGCGGCCATACTGCCGACGCCATCTGTACACCTGCGTCGGATGTAGACCGTGCGCCTCCGCCACCGCCCTCACCGAAGCTCCCGGCTTAAATGAGGCCTCCACAATCCGTTGCTTCTCGCTTGCCGAACGCTTGCGCCGCTTCTCTGCCGCAGTCGTCTCATCCGAAGCCCTAATTTCGCCATCCTTCTGACTGAATCCACTCATCCATCCCTCCCGAGGCCCAATCGGCACTCTCTTGAAGCATGGCTCTACTGCGACCTCACGCGCCAGACGGCTACAACCGGACGCTTACAAATGTTTGCCAATATGCGACGGACAGCCGTGCGGCTATCTTTCAGCCGCCCGAGTATCGCTAATACATTATCGCTCGGTTCGGCGCTTGCGAGCAGCGGCTCGCTGTCGACATCGCGCATGTCGATCAGTTGATAGCGATGGGTGCCGTCCGGCCAGGTGATTCCGCTTGGCATGCGCAGCGGTTCGCGGCCGGCATAGAGAGAACCTGCCTCGGTATCCGGTGATGCAGTTTACCGATCCGGCCAAGATATTCGAGCATCCGGAAAGGCATTTCGTCATCGTGTCCGCTCTGAAGTTCGATGTGGATCAATTCGCCGTCGACGGTTTCGCCGAGCATGTCGACGCTTGGGTTTTGCACTTTGGGTAGTTCCGTTTCGAGCCATCTCGCCACGGGCCGTCCCGCAACGCGCGCGAAGGAATTGCGCAGCAGGAGTTTGAGAACAACATCGAAATGGTGCATATTTGCTGCCTTTCCGCCGCGCTTCGCAGAGCAAATCTCAATCGGGCAGTCACAGATCCGTGTACTGTTGCGGACGCCAAAGAGCGCGAGCGGCGTGTCCATCTAAGGTTCACATGACGGCTTTTCCGAATGCTGCCACCAGGTAGCAAAAGGCAACACTGCCCAAAAGATTTATTCCGGCAGCCCGTTACTGGATCCGGTTTCCTTCTCCGAACGCTCGTCCGGCTCGAATAGCCGGCTCTGATAATCCGCGGACGTCATGAGTGTCCCAGCTTAGTTGAAGGTTAGAGGGCGGCGGGGGCGGCCGGTTCGTTAGAATCGATTCGCCAAAAGCAATCCTTGGAAAGGACACCACCGCCGTGAAGAAACCGTACCATATCGTAAGCCGGGAGGCGAAGACAGCGTCGGCCGCAGTGGAAGAGTTTGCAAAGGCCAACGGGCAGATCCTGGTGCCGTTAGTGGAACTGATCACTCAGGCCCGGATGGCCGTGGATGAAGTGATCGACAGCATTGGCCGGCAAACGATCGAGACCATCTTGAGTCTGAGTGCTGAGGAAGTGGCCGGGCCGCGCACGCCAGGCAAGAGTAGCGGCGACATTCGCTGGCACGGATCGCAGAAGGGACGTGTTAGCCTGGCCGACCGGCAGATCAAAGTGAAGCGGCCGCGGCTGCGCCACAAGCAGAAGGGTGAGGTCAGCGTACCGGCTTATGAGTCGCTGCAGGAGAACAGCGCGACGGCGCAGCGGATGATGGGCGCTCTGCTGCGTGGTGTTTCCACACGCGAGTACGCAGAAGTGTTGCCGCAAATGGCGGAAACAGCGGGCGTGTCGCGCAGCAACATCAGCCGCCAGGCCATCGAAGGAAGCGTCGAACAACTCCGCCAGTTACGTGAGCGGCGCTGGGACCAAACCGATCTGCTGGTGCTCTACATTGACGGCCAGCGCTTTGGATCGCATCACGTGATCAGTGCTGTAGGCGTGGATCGCGCAGGAGCCAAGCACGTGCTCGGCATCGAACTGGGAGCCACCGAGAATGCCGCGGCGGTGAAGCAGTTGCTCACTAACTTGCGGGATCAGGGCTTGCCGACGGATCGGAAATACCTGTTCGTGATCGATGGCGCGAAAGCGTTGCGAGCCGCCATCCAAGAAGTCTTTGGTGCGGGCCAGCCCGTGCAGCGTTGCCGCAATCACAAGATGCGGAATGTGCTGGACGAGCTGCCGAAAGAACAGCGTCCACAAGTTACGAACTTGATGCGGGCGGCTTGGCGCGTGTGCGATGCCGAAGAAGGCGTAAAGCGCCTGGAGCAACTGGCGCGCTTCCTTGAGCACGAATACGAGTCAGCCGCCAGAAGTTTGCGGGAGGGCTTGGCGGAGATGTTCACTGTTCAGCGGCTGCAGCTTCCGCCCTCGCTGTACAAATGCCTCGGAACCACGAACGTAATTGAAAGTCCGCAAAGCGGCGTGCAAAAGAGAACCCATAACGTCACGCGCTGGAGCGATGCCGGCATGGTAGAACGCTGGGCCGCATCGGCTTGGCTGCTTACTGAAAAACACTTCCGAAAGGTGGTCGGCCATCGAGACCTCTGGGCTCTTGCCGTCGCCCTCGGAAGAGAACCCAAATCCAACGCCTCTTCTGAGAAAGTGGCGTAACATGAAACTCAGCCGCCCTAACCTTCAACTAAGCTCGGGACATCCTCGACGTCATGTCTTCGACCTTAACGATCTGGCTAGTGGCAATGGCAACAAAACTCTTCCGTCCTTTCTCGGGCGTGTTGAGCAGAACATCGCACTCGATGTCCTCGCGCTCCAGGCCCAGATTGATGCGTTTGGAGATATCCTCGACTTGCTTCTGTTTCTCGCCGATTGCTGCCTTAAATTCGTCGACCGCAACCTTCTTCTGCATGACGAGTTCCCCGATATGTTGAAGTAGCCGTGCCTGTTGCTTACCGAGATCAGCAAGCTCGGGTTCAGTCAACGGCCGCTCGATCGATGTCGTAACAGTGCTCATAATCGAAGATCTCCAGACGCAGAAACGGTCTGCCGTGTCCAGCAAAACGCGTTCACTGAAAGGAGCAGTTCACCGCAGACGATGAAGGAGCTCCTCTCGCAGAACTTTCACTTGCCAAAATTCGCAGCCGTTATCGAAGTGCTCAAAACGGCACGTCATCGTCGGTAATGCCCGTATTCTCGAACTGATCGTCCTCGGTGGCTGTTGCAGGCCCACGGCCATTGCCGTTTGCTTGTGCCGATCGCCGCGCGTCACTGCGTTGCGAGCGCGCACCGGAGCCTTGATCGTCGCGGCCGCCGAGCAGGATGATGTCTTCGGCAACAACCTCGGTGACATACACCTTTCTGCCCTCCTGGTCGTTATAGCTGCGCGATTGCAGCCGGCCTTCGACATGGACCTGCTTTCCTTTGGTCAAGTAATTGGCCAGGTTCTCCTTGCGCCAAGCCGTCACGTTTGTCCAGTTCGTTTCTTCTTTCCACTCATCGCTCTGCTGATCTTTCCAACTACGGGTTGTGGCAACAGAGAAACGAGTACACGCGACACCGGAGGGCGTAAACCTCGTTTCAGCATCACGTCCCAAATTCCCAATCAAAAATACTTTATTTACACTGCGGGACGCCATTGGTTGCGGCCCTCCTTTCTTTTCCTATCTGTGCGAGCGGCTCGTCTGTCATCGACGGTTCTTGCAAGATCTGATCCAGGCGTGCGTCCAAATAGTTGCCCGTGTGGCATAGTTTCCGCCATGCGAAGTGATCCGCGAGCGCGTCGCGCCTCAAGGCAGAAATAATCTCGGAAGCTTGGCGGTTTGCGCGAACCTCCGGGTCACTGAATCCAGCGATACAGGGAGTTTTCACCTGGTCCTCTTGAACAAGCGCACATGCGTCCGCATGTGCGCCGAATTGACGTCCTGAATGATCTGCTGCTGTGAATCGCGAACATCGGCAAATGAACGGCGATTCTCATAACCACTGGGCAGCCTCAGCGATCGTGCGCTGATGCCATGCCAGAATGGGCCGGGCGAGGCGAAACAAGCCGCAGACCACAGTAATCACCGATCCTGTCATATACGAGGAGGCTTTCGAAGCGAGGAGGAGAAGTGCCCCGTCGAGTTCATCTAAGTCCGCAAATCGCCGGAATGGCACGGTCCAGACGGCATTCTGTCCGTCGGGAGTTTGCAAAAAGTTCTTCACCATGCTAGTCAACATCCCACCGGGAGCGATTGCATTTACACGGATGCCATAAGGCGCCATCTCGTAACTGAAGCTTCTTGTAAGATGATTGATCGCTGCTTTGGTAGCGCAGTACGGCGTCATGTCCTTTTGCGTGCGATGTGAATCCGCCGAGGAGATATTGGTGATGCTCCCTTTGATCCCTTCCTGGATCATGTGTCTCGCGACCCCTTGGCACATCAACCATGTACCCTTGACGTTCACATCAAGAGGTGTCTCAGATTTAGTTGAAGGTTGAAGGGCGGCGGTGGCGGCCCGGTTCGTTAGAATCGATTCGCCAAAACCTAATCCTGGAAAGGACAACCACCGCCGTGAAGAAAACGTACCATATCGTGGACCGGGAGGCGGCCGCAGCCGCCGCAACGGTCGAAGAGTTCGCCAAAGCGAACGGGCAGGTTCTGCTGCCGCTGATGGAGTTGGTCACGCAGGCTCGCGTAGCCGTCGATGAAGTGATCGACCGCATCGGGCGCCAGACCATCGAAACGATTTTGACTCTGAGCGCCGAACAAGTAGCCGGACCGCGCACGCCAGGAAAGAGTAGCGGGGATATCCGCTGGCACGGGTCGCAGAACGGCCGCATCAGCTTGGCCGACCGGCAAATCAAAGTGAAGCGTCCGCGGCTACGTCACAAAGAGGACGGTGAGGTGAGTGTGCCGGCGTATGAATCTCTGCAAGAGAATGAAGCCACTGCACAGCGTATGATGGGCGCGCTGTTGCGCGGAGTTTCGACGCGCGAATACGCCGAAGTGCTGCCGGAGATGGCGGAAACGGCGGGCGTGTCGCGCAGCAGCGTGAGCCGCCAAGCTATCGAAGGAAGCGCGGAACAACTGCGCCAGTTGCGTGAGCGGCGCTGGGAGGAAGCGGACCTGCTGGTGCTCTACATCGATGGACAACGCTTCGGATCGCATCACGTCATCAGTGCCGTGGGCGTGGATCGCGCCGGGACCAAGCACGTACTCGGCATTCAGGCCGGCGCGACCGAGAACGCAGCGGCGGTAAAGCAGTTGTTCACGCACTTGCGCGAGCAGGGCCTGCCCACCGACCGGAAATACCTGTTCGTGATCGATGGCGCGAAGGCGTTGCGTGCCGCTATCGAAGAGATCTTCGGTCCCGATCAGCCGGTGCAGCGCTGCCGCAATCACAAGATGCGCAACGTGCTCGATGAACTCCCCAAGGAGCAGCAAGCCCAAGCGCTGAATCTGATGCGGACGGCATGGCGCGTTTCTAATGCCGAGGAAGGCATCAAACGGCTCGACCAGCTTGCGCGCTTCCTGGAGCACGAGTACGAATCAGCAGCGAGAAGCTTGCGTGAGGGCCTAACTGAAATGTTCACAGTACAGCGGCTGCAGCTTCCGCCTTCGCTGTATAAATGTCTCGGCACTACGAACGTCATCGAGAGCCCGCAGAGCGGAGTGCAAAAGAGAACGCACAATGTGACGCGCTGGCGAACCGGCGACATGGTCGAGCGCTGGGTCGCATCCGCCTGGCTCCTCACTGAGAAACATTTCCGCAAAGTCATCGGGCATCGCGATCTCTGGACACTCGCCGTCGTACTCGGCAGAGAAACAAAACCTAACGCCGCCTCCGAGAAAGTGGCGTAACATGAAACCAGCCGCCCTCAACCTTCAACTAAGTTTGGGACACCCTCCACATCAAAGACGCGATCCCAATCCTGCTCCGTGTTCTCGAGAGCTGTTTTGACCAGGATGATGCCGGCGCAATTCACCAGGATATGGATCGCGCCGAAAGCGCCCGCGACCTGCCGGAGCGCTGCTTCAACCTGCTCCTGTTGACTGATATCGACTTGTAAGGGTAGTGCCTTGCCCCCAGTCTGAGCAGCTAGTTTGGCGGCTCGCCCTAAGCCGTCGTTATTGATATCTAAGAGGGCAACGTTTGCGCCGGCTTTCGCCATGACTTGTGCGCACTGGAAGCCAAGACCGGATGCCGCACCCGTGACTACAGCATTGCTGCCCCGCAGGCTGAAAAGGTCCTCAATGTACGACATTGTCGCGCTTCTCCTCACTCTTCCTTGCAGCAGCCAGTCCCAGCGCGCACAATAGCGCAAACGCCAGCTAGTCCGGTTGATGAAGGTTCCGGGCTTACTGCAGTGGCGCTGTACCTTTGAAAGGCGTCCGGCGCTGAGGGCCTTTTGAGCACGGTTCCGTCGCTCAGCTGACGTCATTGATTCAGCGGCTTTCGTGCCGCCTTTCTTGCCTTCGCGCTTGAAGAACTCCAGCAACTTCCGGCCGCGAGCGTCGCGAGTCCCAATAAAGCCCCTGCAGGGGGTTCAGGAACAGGAGATGTACCCAGCTGCTGAACATCGAGCCTTACGACCAGGCTGCCTCCCGCCGAGTTCATGCCGCTCATCGAAAGCCAATACCGAAATGTATCACCGACTTTCAACCCCGGGATAACGGAAGGATTTTCGATGCCATAGTCCGAATCGTTAAGAATATTATTGATCAATACATTCCCGGACAGACCGGGACTAGGCGTCAATGTCAATGTAACCGGCGTCCCCACCGGCTCTCCCGCCGTGCCAAGGATTTCAATCGGCACAGAGTCGACATAAGGATCGTCGGGCCCAATTCCGGTCGAGAGGGTGAACCCATTGGGTGCAGTGCCCTCGCTCTCCAGACTGAAGATTATCTCGGAGCCGTTTTGTCGCATAACGGCCTGCATCCCCTCTATGTCCGCTCTTGCTGGATTCTGAGTTGCCGGCGTGAAAACAGGCGAGGAACCTAGGATGACGTAAACGCCGTAGTCTGCCGGGTTGGCAACCTCCAGGATGACGGTGGCGTGGCCGCGCCCGGCGCTTGCCGATAGAAGCGCGAGACCCCAGACCACCTTGACTGAATATAGAGCGAATCTTTTGGCGAACATGTTTTCTCTCCTGAAGCAGTTGTCAGTTTCTTTTTGGCCTACTGACATGTTACTTGCCAACGTATTCGCACAAGCCGAGGCACTGGCCTTTGGTAAGACCTCCCCTAAAGTCCAAGTGAATTTACGGCGTTATCAAAAAAGGCGTTGGCCTGACGAACGTAACATAGAACCATCTCGATCGATTTGTGACCGGTCTGCCGCATGATGATGCGCCGTTCTGGTTCGCCCGCTCGAGCAGAATCAGGTCAACTCCTCCGTGGGTCCGGTTAATTAGAGGGCGTCCAAGATGCCATTGCATTAACGAATGCACGAACCGCAAGTCGCCTCCAAACCATTGTGAACATTGGTCGGGGCGGGGCGATTTGAACGCCCGGATGTGTTGCAAATGCGGTTCGAGCGTTTCTGATAGGCTTGGCCCTTCATGCGACGGGACCGGCCAGCACTATTCAAAGGACGCCATTTTGAACCCGAAATCATCATTTTGTGCGTGCGTCGTTATCTTCGATACGCTCTGAGTTTGCGAAATCTGGAAGAGATCATGGCAGAACGGAACGTGCATGTGCATCATGTTACGATCTGGCGCTGGATTCAACGTTACGCGCCGGAACTCCATCGGCGTTGTCGGCCGGAACTGCGCCAGACGAATGGATCCTGGCGGGTCGACGAAACCTATCTTCGCGTCGCCGGCAAGTGGACCTATTTATATAGGGCGGTGGATTCGACGGGTGACACGATCGATTTCCTGCTCTCTCCGAAGCGCGATGCAAGTGCTGCCAAACGCTTCTTTCAAAGAGCCTTGCAATCGCCAAACCATCCTCGGCCACGAGTTATCATGAGCTGAAACAGGAATGGCGGCGACGGTTACATCTGCATGCATTCGCTCGTGAAAGTCAACCATATCGCGCACGTTCATGCGATAGATATGGTCAGCGCCAAAGATCGCTATCAAATGCTCATCCAGATCTTTAATCAGGTTTAGATTTTGGAATATTGCGTCCGCAGTGCCGCTGTACCACGTCTCATCAGCTGAGCGCATCTGGGCAGGTACAGGGATGATGAACTGATCCTTTAGCAAACCACCGAATTGCCAGCCGTCTCTCAAGTGGCGCAAAAGAGACTGGCTCTTGAACTGGACCAGCACATAAATGGAGTACAGGCCTGAATTGATGAGATTGCTGAGCACGAAGTCTACGATTCGGTATTTGCCCCCAAATGGAACGGCAGGCTTGGCACGCTCTTCGGTCAATGGAAATAGACGGTTGCCTCTGCCTCCGGCCAAGACGAACGTGACCACTTGTGGCTGCATGCTGTCCTTTCTTGATGTGGCGAGCGAGATATTTAATTGGGGCGGAGACCTTCAAAACGGCCCGTCGGCAAGATCTTAACGTTAACAGACTGAAGAGCATCTAAAATGGTTTGAAGCCAAATGAGCTTTGACGAGGTATTAGACAACCTTAAGAGCAATGCACGACGCCCTGGAGTTTTATGCGAACGGCTCCAACTACCAAGCCGCGACCGGACATATAGTGGTTCTGGACGACGCGGGCGAACAGGCGCGAACTGTGCTGAGCAAACTCGACGAGCTGGGTAAACTCGTGCAACAAAATCGGCCGTTGGCAAAACGTTCCGAATCTTCGGCGGGCGCGGCCAAAGGGGTTTAGGCGCTCAAAATATATCACGTCCCCGCTCTCGGAAAGGCGGGCCTTAGTAGGCTGCGATTTTTGTGTGGCGGTAACCATTTCGGAGAGCGCCGATGAATTGGGTTTGCCGAAGGGGACAACGCCCAAGGAGTTAACTCGTCCCGAGCGCCGTTGATTAGCCAAAAAAGGGCCCTCCGAGGGGCCCGCTTGGTCACACTTACACTGTGTTTGCTTGTCTCTTCAGTGGGGCTTCTTCGTTCACGTTTACCTTGATGGCGCGAGCTTTAGCGACCGCTTTCTTGGGGAGAGTGACTGTCAGAACGCCATGAGCGTAATCGGCGCGCACGTCCTCCGCATCGATTGTTTCGGGCAAAGTGAAAGAACGTGCGAAAGCGCCGTAACTGCGTTCGAGGCGGTGATAGCCTTTCACATTATCGTCTTTCTCCATGCTCCGCTCGCCCTTGAGCGTCAGAGTCCCATTCTCCACCTGGACCTCGATGTGCTCTGGGCTTACATCGGGCGTGTCTGCCCTGAAAATCAGCTCGTTATCTGTTTCAAAAATATCGACAGCCGGACTCCATGGTCTTGCCTGATTGTCCCCGGCGATAAGGCGGTTGACGGTGTCGTTAAAGGACAACATTGCCGTCGGGAAATCGTACACACTATTGAATCTCGTCAGTTCCATACACTACACTCTTTCTTATCAGTATATCTTTATCATAAAACATGAGCGGACGTTTGTCAAGAGCATAGGCTCTGTAGGCTAAGCCTTTCGCCTGGTTGCCGCCTCGCTTACACTGCTGATCCCCATCATGTTGGTCAGCCGCATGCACCGGGAACCAAAGCGAACCGGCACACAAGGGCCCCCGGACACTTCTAATGGGTCTGCTTCTCTGCTTCTATCACTATTTGGGACAGTACGTCGTAACTCAGCTCGGACGCCTGCTGCGGTTTTTGGCGGTCGTTCTCCGAACCCGAGACTTTATGACGGATGTTTTCGTTTCCGAACCGCGTCGAGTTTCAATGGATAAAAGAAGGAAATGGAGCGGGTCTCTGAGGTTCTGTAGCTCACGATAATAGTAAAGCGGAGAAGGGCGTTTTCCGTCGGGACTGAGGCTTTTCAGAAAAGCAATTTCGTGCGCTGTGATGCCGGCGCTGAGCTTTGCATTTTCGAGGAACTCCTTGAGGCCCGGCTCCATTTCGAAAGGGCGCTCGGGTTCCGCTTCCCGGAATTCGAGCTTTTTCAGGTGACTACTGGTCAATCTGCGGTTCAGAAGGATCTGGCATGCCGAAGCTCTCGAACTCGATATCCCAGCTTTCGATGAGTGGGTCGAGAAACGATATGCAGTTTTCAACTGAAACGTGGAAGACATCCGTATCCAGGAATTCAAGAATCAATACCCGCGTCTCTTCATAGCTCCGCTTGGCAACGCGGGCGACGCGGTGAATCCACTTTTCGTCCGCAAGCTCTTCTTTCGCCACTCGCTTAGCCACATCAAGAAGCTTTTGAGTGATGAAGCGTTCGAACTCGCCAAACGGCTCCCGCTCGAAGATATTGGTAATCTGTTTCTTTTTCGGTAAGCGTACGGCGAGCACCGTCTAGCAAAGGACAGGGGAGTTGGGTGATGCTTCGGGAATGGACGGATCAGCTCAGAGCAACAAGCCGGAAGCAGTAAAAGCGCAGCGCCGCAAGTGGACGATGGCGGAACGGCAGAGGATTGTGCAGGCTTCGTTGAAAGCCGGTACAACGGTCGATACGGTAGCGCGTGTGTATGGTGTGAACCCAAGTCAGATCCACAAGTGGCGCAAACAGCACCGGCAGAGAATGCAACCGGGTAAGGCTTCGGTTTTGCTTCCGGTGCAAGTGGCGGAGGGAGCCGCGGCTGGTGCATGGGAAGCGAAACAGGAGTGCAGCGTGATCATGGAGGCGCGGGGTGTGAGGGTGACGGTGGGCGGCTGCATCGATGCAGCCGTAATCTGCAGGTTATTGGAGTGCCTGGCGGGATGATTGCACCACCAGCCGGAGCGCGGATCTGGATTGCGGCGGGGATCACTGATCTGCGGCGCGGGTTCACGGGTTTGAGCGCAGCCGTGCAGATCGTGCTCGAGCAGGATCCCTACGGCGGGCATGTGTTTGTGTTTCGTGGGCGGAGAGGCGATCTGGTGAAGTTGTTGTGGTGGGATGGCGACGGGCTCTGCCTTTTTGCGAAGCGATTGGAACGCGGGCGTTTCGTTTGGCCGCAGGCCGAGAGTGGAAGCGTGTCACTTACTCGGGCGCAGTTATCGATGTTACTCGAAGGGATTGACTGGCGCCGGCCGGCGCGCACGTGGAAGCCGGAGATGGCAGTTTGATAGCAGGTACGCGACGAGCGTGCACGTCCTTTATTAATCGCGCTGCACGAATGGTTTAAAACCACGCTCACGAGGATCTCGCGCAAGTCCGAAGTTGCGGCGGCCATTGGCTATGCGCTCGCACGCTGGCCGGCGCTGGTACGCTATTGCGATGACGGCCGTATTGAAATCGATAACAATGCGGCCGAACGCGCGCTGCGTGCGGTCGCCCTGGGCCGGAAAAATTATCTGTTTGCAGGCTCCGATGGTGGCGGGGAGAGGGCGGCGGCGATTTACAGTCTGATGGGCTCGGCAAAGCTGAATGGCATTGATCCGGAAGCTTATCTGACTTCGGTGCTGCGTCGTATTGCCGATCATCCGATCAACCGCATTGCGGAGTTGCTGCCCTGGAATCTTTTTCCCGCAGGCCGGGTTGCCGTGGATGCGGCGTGAATATCCAATGACTTGGTTACCGCTCGAATCGCAGATGTTTCTCTCGGTGGCATACGATGCCGACAAGCGCATCCTGTACCTGCGATTCCGCAGCGGCGATGTCTACCGGTATTTCCAGTTTTCCCACGACGACTACCAGCATTTCCTGCGCGCCGAATCCAAAGGCCGGCACTTCCTCAGCAATGTTCGGAACTGCTTTCCCTACGAACGCATGGCCAAGCTTCGAGTCGCTTAATCAAGGCGACCGAACCATACAGTTACTCGGACGTGCGCTAGATTGAAAAATCGATAGATGCCGCGCTGGCTTGGATCGCTGATTATGATCGCTATAGGGGTCTTTGGCCTGTACGAGGGAATCACGCATCCTTGCGTTACGCTGCGCGGTTCTAAACGCCCTTTGACGAAATGGCAGGGACGTATCTTCTATGGGATTTTTGCCGCAGTAGGCATCGTTGGAGGACTGCTGGTCTTCTTCGGTCCGTTGTAGCGGTATTGTGGCGTACCTGCGTATTCAAAGATCAGGCGATCGGGTTACAGCATTTGCACTTCTAACCGGTGCCGCATACAGATCGAATCCCAACATGATTAGCAGAGTTATCAACACGCTGCAATACGGCCTTCGGCGAACGGTTACCTTTTTCGTGGCTACGCATTTCCGGAGAATGAGCTGGCGGAATTCTTGGAACAGGGGCCGCGGCGGATCCAGAACTTTCCGCTTGAGTTCTTCGCGCCGCTGAGTGTCGGCTAGTCTTGCCAGCTCTTTGTTGCGAACTTTCAAAACTTTGGCAATTTTGTCGTAGATGTCTGTCCGATCGGGAGCGGGCGGTGTTTTCTTCTTAGCCAGCAACTGTGAGACGTAGGACTCCGTCACCTCGGCAGCTACCGCCAACTCGCGCTGCCCAATGCCCAGTTCATCCAGGCGGTGTCGAATTACAGAGGCAAGGTCCATGTGGCTTCCTTCTCACTACTTAACCGCTAACGATTAAGCACGCGTCTAGTTTAACGCTAATTTAGCTTGACAAATCATTTTACTTTACCTATTATAGTTAACGACTGAGCACTTCCGCCCACTCTCCTGACCGCTGAACTAAGTCAGTCATCAGGACCCCTCTCTTAGCCAACACAACAACCCAGGAGGTTGCGATGCTCAACCTTGCAAACTGCCGTCTTCAACGTGGTTTCAGCCGAGGGCGATATTTCAAGCGGCTGGGTGCGAAGAGGCGGTTTGCTTGTTCCCGAGGGCCAGAGAGTTTTTGCTTCTCATGGCTCAGCCGGCATGTGAGGGTGAGTCACTCTCTTCTGCAGACAAAAACGCTTTATAGCCAATTGGAGGCTTCAGCATGAATATCCGACCACTTCACGACCGGATCGTTGTGAAACGCATCGAAGCGAGTGATAGCAGCGCCGGGGGACTCTTCATCCCGGACAGCGCAAAAGAGAAGCCGCAGGAAGGCAAAGTTGTCGCGGTGTCCAGAGGTAAGCGCCTGGAAGATGGGACTCTAATGCCGCTGGATGTCGCATTGGGTGATCACATTCTGTATGGCAAATACACCGGTAGCGAGATCAGGCTGGCCGGCGAGGAATATCTGATCGTCCGCGAAGACGAAGTGCTCGGCGTATTAGAAGGCCCCGAAACGCCTGCAACGAAGGTTGCGTAGTCGGAAGAGGAAACTATATGGCAGCGAAAAAGATTATCTACAGTGAGAATTCCCGTCAGGCGATTTTACGCGGTGTCAATCAACTGGCCGATGCGGTGAAGGTGACCCTAGGGCCGAAGGGCCGGAACGTAGTCATCGAAAAGAAGTTCGGCGGTCCGACGATTACCAAAGACGGCGTCACGGTAGCGAAAGAGATCGAACTACGAGATCCGCTCGAGAACATGGGCGCACAACTCGTTCGCGAAGTAGCTTCCAAGACGAGCGACATTGCGGGCGATGGCACGACGACCGCCACAATCCTGGCGCAAACGATTTTCCGCGAGGGTGTGAAATCGGTCGCGGCGGGAGCGAATCCGATGGCGCTGAAGCGTGGCATTGAGAGCGCAGTCGAAGCCATCGTCGAGCAGCTGAAAAAAATATCTTCCCCTGTCGAGGGTGGCGACAAGATTGCCCAGGTTGGGACTATTTCGTCCAATGGCGATGCGACCATTGGAAACACCATTGCGGAAGCGATGCAAAAGGTGGGCAAGAACGGCGTCATTACCGTCGAGGAATCGAAGACGATGTCGACTGAACTCAGCACTGTTGATGGCATGCAGTTCGATCGAGGTTATCTATCGCCCTACTTCACCACGGATGCGGAGCGGATGGAAGCTGTTCTCGAAGATCCTTACGTTCTGATTCATGAGAAAAAGATCTCGAACATGAAGGACCTGCTGCCAGTGCTCGAGTTGGTCGCCCGGGCGGGAAAACCGCTGCTGGTGATTTCGGAAGACGTGGACGGCGAGGCTCTGGCCACGCTGGTGGTGAACAAGTTGCGCGGAACGTTAAATGTTTGCGCAGTGAAGGCTCCTGGTTTCGGTGACCGGCGTAAGGCCATGCTGGAGGACATCGGGATTCTCACGGGGGGTAAAGCAATAGCGGAGGAGACTGGCATCAAGCTTGAAAAACTGGGCCTCGATGATCTTGGCCGGGCGAAGCGTGTGACGGTGGATAAGGACAACACGACCATCGTTGATGGCGCGGGTAGCCAGAATGCTATTCAGGGTCGCATCAAGCAGTTGCGCACTCAGATCGAGGAGACCACCTCGGATTACGATCGCGAGAAGCTCGAAGAGCGGCTGGCCAGGTTAGCAGGTGGAGTGGCGGTGATTAAGGTCGGCGCGGCGACTGAGACGGAGATGAAGGAGAAGAAAGCTCGGGTCGAAGATGCGTTGCATGCGACGCGAGCGGCCGTGGAAGAAGGCATCGTGCCTGGCGGCGGAGTGGCGTTGCTGCGGGCGGCCCATGTTCTCGATGCGCTAACGTTTGTGGGCGATGAGAAGATTGGCGTCGCGATTGTCAGGCGCGCTTGTGAGGAGCCCACTCGTCAGATTGCCAATAATGCCGGGCAGGAAGGCGCCGTCGTGATCGAAAATATCCGAACGCAGAGCAACGTGAACTATGGTTTCAATGCGGCTACCGCGCAATATGAAGATTTAGTCAAATCGGGCGTAATCGATCCGACTAAGGTGACGCGCTCGGCGCTGCAGAATGCCAGCTCGATTGCCTCGCTAATGCTGACGACGGAAGCCATGGTCTGTGAACCTCGCGAGGACAGACACGCCACTTCGCCGAATCCTAACTATGGCTCGGAGTTCGGCGAGTAGACGCTGCCGTCTGGAACGAGTTGTGGCCTCGGTTCAGACAGTCTCTTTGAAGGGAACACGAAAATGAAGAAATTTCGATCGATCAACAAGCTGCCCTTGCTGACCCTGCTTTTCTCGCCCTTGCTATGCGGGGCTGACCTTTCCAGTTATCGCGGCTTTCAATTTGGAATGAGTCTGAATGCCGCCGTGAAGCACTCGGGAATGGATCTATCTGAAGTGACAACGACTCATCAACGTCCAGCCCGGATTCAGGAGTTGACGTGGAATCCTGAGCGGTTTTCCAGTGCTTCCCGGGATACAGACCCGGTCGAACAGGTTCTGTTCAGCTTCTATAACGGCCAGTTATTCCGGATGGTCGTCGATTATGACAACCAGAAGACCGAGGGGCTCAGCATCCAGGACATCATTGAGGGTATCTCGGCGAAATACGGTACTGCTTTGCGTTTGGCTGTAGAGACTTTGCTTCCATCAGCCTCCTTTAGTGAAGGCGTGAAGGTCGTCGCTCGCTGGGAAGATGCGGATTACTCACTCGATCTGGTGCAGTCTCCTTACGGGTCGAGGTTTGGATTGATTGCTTTCTCCAAACGCCTCGACGGCTTAGCTCAATCGGCAATTGCTACGGGATTACGCCTGGACGAACAAGAAGCTCCTCAGCGCCAAAAGGCGGAAGAACAGAATGCTCAAAGCAAGTTAGACAATACCCGGCTTGTAAACAAGCCACACTTCCGCCCGTAAAACAACGAAGCCCTGAATTTCGGAGATCGTGAGAAAACAATGGCAGACAAAATTCGCGTGGGCACGATGCTTATTGCAGACGGCACTCATATGCCGGAATCGCTCGTTGTCGCCACCGAGCGTTATTCAGTAGGGTGGTCATCCGTCAGTAAATTCACTAGCGCCGAGCTGGGCAGGGAAATCGAAAGCGCAGGATGGACATTCTTTTACATGGCTAACGAGATTCGCACGAGCGGCTTCGGCTTCAACGATCTGTCCCGGACAGCACGTGCTGTAGCGCACGTGATCAATGCCGTGGAGCGGGAGAATTGCAACTGTCTGGAGATTACCCAAATGAGACGGCGATCAGTTCTGGGTTTGTGTTATACGAGCCTGGTTGCTCACGCCAGACATATTCAAAAAAGCCGAAGCTTTCACGATGTATCCAATATGCCGGCAAGAATTCCATTTCGTTCGCGTGAGTGGCTATACGACCAGCCTGCTACGGTTCGGAGCAAATCTTTGTTCGTTGCCGAAGCCGTCCAGACTTGGGAAAACGAAGGCGGGTCACGTGCCTGAGTTGAAGCGCTCAGCTTCTTGGCGTGTTGCCCTGTCAGGTGCCTCCTACCGGTTCCACTTAGCGCACTGTAGTAAGAAAGCGTTGCCAGATGTCCCATACCATTCATTTTGAAGAGCCACGAGATTCACAAGCCCATAGTTCGAAGCCGCTGGACGAAACCGTGTGGCGTGCCTGGTTGAACAAAAATCTCCTCGAGGAAAGGCGGCGTGCAGCCGCCCGCGTCAAAGCCGTGAAGTGGGCCTGTATCGGCGCGCTGCTGGCCACTGCAGGGGTGTCGTCGTATGTTTTTTCGCCCTATATTTCCGCGTATCAGACTGTGGTGAGATTTGCGATCGGACTTGGTGCAATTGTGATCATATTCGAGAGCCTTCGTACGCGACAATACGCCTTCACTGCTCTGTTCGCAGCGGTCGTTCTGCTCTTCAACCCTGTTCTTCCGGCATTCGCTTTTGCAGGGAATTGGGTAATTCTCCTTGCAAGCCTGCTTCCGTTCATCGCCTCGTTGCTGTGGATGAAAGAGCGAACTCGAAGGGCCGCCGTTCCCACATCGTCGCTCGGTTAATCGGCAGATTCGGCCCCAGGCGAGTCCAATGGCCTGTTCGAATGTCGAAAAAGAAGTGCAGCACCGGAGGTGCTTATGTTCCAACTTATCTGGGTAGTTCCAGCGATGGTGGTCGCCCTATACATTTTTTCTTCCATCAAGATTTTGAGTGAGTACGAACGCGGCGTGGTCTTCCGCCTAGGACGCGTTTTACCTTCGCCGCGGGGCCCCGGCATTGCTCTTGTGTTTGCACCGATTGATCGCATGGTCCGGATGTCCCTCCGGGTTGAGGCAATGGAAGTGCCCGCCCAAGACGTGATCACTCGCGACAATGTGACAGTTAAAGTCAACGCAATCGTTTATTTTCGGGTAATCGATCCCACGAAGGCCGTAATCGAAGTGAAGAACTTCCTGTACGCCACGTCTCAGCTCGCTCAAACCAGCTTGCGCTCCGTCCTCGGTGAAGTGGACCTGGATTCCTTGCTCAGCCAGCGCGACAGGATTAACGAACGTCTGCAATCCGTGCTTGATCAGCATACGGGACCGTGGGGAGTTAAGGTGAGCATGGTGGAAGTAAAGCAGGTGGACTTGCCGGATCAGATGATTCGGGTCATTGCGCGTCAAGCGGAGGCTGAGCGCGAACGCCGGGCCAAAGTCATCCACGCCGAGGGAGAGTATTTAGCTGCCGAGAAACTTGCGATGGCCGCGGAGCTGATCCAGAAGCAGCCGGCCGCCATCCAGCTTCGCTACCTGCAGACTCTTGTGGAAATCGGCTCCGAAAAGAATACGACAGTCGTTTTTCCATTGCCCATTGACATGTTCGCAAACGTTGGGCGAGTGCTCGAGCACTTTGCTCATGCCTCAACACATGTGGACTCAGGAGAAGCTTTGCGGACGGAAGTAATCACCAGGAACGGGGCCGCATAAGAGGAGAGAATGTGACCGACACAGTCAGAATTGGCACAATCATGGTCCAGGACAACGCACCGATGCCGAATTCGTTAGTCGGCGCGCAAGCGTACTCCGGTGGATGGTCAGTCGTAACCGATCCCAATCGCTCTCAGCTTGGCAGGGAGCTTGAGGGCGCAGGATGGACGGTGTCTGACACGGCCGGCGAGATGAGGACTACTGGTTTTGGCCTCAATCACGAGACCGTGATACGCAATGCAGTCGTGCAAGCAATCAAAGCTGCCAAATTGTGGGCCTTTAACTGTTTGGAACTTACTGAGGTAACAAGGAAATCGCTCCTGGGAATGTCGTTCATGGAGATCGCAATCCGAGGAAAACATATTCAGGTTAGTCCGTGCTTCGAGAATGTAGGCGAGTCGCGATGACACCATTCTATTTACACCGCGACGCAGGCACCGAGCTTCAAGTGAAATGGCCCGAGCGGATTGAGTTACAGATGAATGCACGTTTTGATCTGAGGAATGCCTGCGAGTCAGTCGCCAGGGAGCAAGACGCGAAGGATCGAATCCATACTCAGGCAGTGCTCGCAGCTTCCGAAGACAAACCGGGAGGTGTAGCAGAGGACGGACCCGGCTATCTCATTCATGAGTGGCAGGCGTTGCGTGATCAGGCCCGGCGGATGATCATCTAAAATAAGGTGCTGTACGAAAGGATTGCGTTCAGTTAATCCCTGTTCACAACAGGCGTGGTGGTGAGCCGTGCGCCGCGGGATCTGCCATTCCCTCTGACACGGCTTCAATGCTCGGGCCAGTCCTCCCGACCTCATTTGACTCCTGGTGGAGTTCATCGCGCACGGCCCTCAGTATTTCTGCTTCGCCGTCCGAATGCAATTCTTCATCGAATCGGCGGAGCGCGGCGCTGACTACGTCGCGGTGGTGCAGTTCACTGCCGAATCCATACTTGTCACCCAGCTCCTGCCAGAGCCGATGTACCCTGTCGATATCTCGCGCTGATCGGAGAGGAAGTCATCAATGGCAGGCAGGCCTACGTGCTTCAGGCGATCCCACACCCCGGCTATAGTGCAGGTGGGAAATATGGTGACATGTTCTCCAGGGTCAAAGGCAAACTTTGGGTCGACAAGGAGGACTTCGGGTGGATCAAGGCCGATGGACAGGTGATTCAGCCGTTCTCTATAGGATTATTTCTGGCGCGCGTCCTGCCCGGCTCTCACATCACGATGGAGCAAGTACGCGTCGGCGACTGGATCTGGATGCCGAAACACGTCGAAATCCGAGCGGCCGCCAAAATCTTTTTCATAAAGACTTTAGTTATTGACAAGATCCTGACTTACTCCGACTACCGGCCAGCTCAAACCGGCATCGCTGCGGCTGGAGGAGACCGGGCGGTCCCGTGACCACGGTGAGACATTTAAGTTGTTGGGGTCAACCGTTCTTTTAGTTCACGGAAGGATTATTTGTGCTACAGAACCAGCGCCGCAATTTCAGATCTGCTCTGCTTCCGAGTGGACAGGATTGAGTCGAGGGCAGCGTGGGAAGCGCGACGCTCAATGAACCGCAGGTTTTCCTTCCTGATCAGTTTCGCTCTCACGATTGAGCGAATCGCAGCCGGCTCACGATGAGACTCTATAAACGCATAGGCCCACCGTGGGCAGTTGCATCACGATTGAGCGAATCGCAGCCGGCTGACGATGAGACCGCGGGCATCCTGTTGAAATTACGGACGTATTACGAGCTCGGAGCGAATTTTCTGTTAGCGTAGAGATGCGATATTCTGGACGCCCGCGTGAGCACAAATCTCATCGACATAGCCGACCCCGGGAGAATAAACTGGACTAATAGCATTGTTTTTGGGCTTCTCCACGCCGGAGCCATAGCCGCGTTATTCATGTTCAACTGGCAGGCTTGTGCCGTCGCCATTTTTCTCCACTGGATGAGTGCGGGTCTTGGCATCAGCATGGGCTACCATCGGCTGCACACGCACCGGTCTTATCAGGTACCGTTGGCCCTCGAGTATCTCTTTGCTGTTTGTGGCACGTTGACGCTGCAAGGGGGACCGATCTTTTGGGTTGCCACGCACCGAATCCATCACCAGAAATCCGATCGGCCCGGCGATCCGCACTCACCCCGAGACGGCGGCTGGTGGGCTCACGCCGGCTGGCTTCTTGTCGGAGAGAGCAAACATAGCAATACCCCGTTAATGGCTAAATACGCGGCTGATCTGGCCAAAGATGCGTTTTACGTCTGGCTGAACAACTATCATTGGGTGCCCCTGATTGTGCTTGGACTCCTCCTTCTCGCCATCGGCGGTGTTCCATACGTGCTTTGGGGCATCTGCCTCCGGGTCGTCGTCGGGCTCCACTCTACCTGGCTGGTCAACTCGGTTACGCACATGTGGGGCAGCCGCCGATTCGCTACCCATGATGATTCCCGGAACAACTGGTGGGTGGCCCTCATCACCTCCGGCGAGGGGTGGCACAACAATCATCACGCCCATCCCACATCGGCGCGGCATGGACTAGTCTGGTATGAGTTCGACCTGTCCTGGGTTCAAATCAAAATCCTGAAATTCTTCGGCCTGGCGAAATCGATCCGGGTAGCGAAAGTCAACAACGTGCGGACCGGAACGGAAGCGTTGCAGGAAATTGCGGCGCGCGCCACAGGCATCATCGGGGCGCAGTGATTCATGCAGCAGCGCATTCATGTAAAGCAAACGGTGCCGGTTGTGGTGCGCAGCCGCCCTCTTTCGGCATGAACGGATTCGGGTCCTGCTTCACCTGATCTGGTTAAGTTTTGCGGCTTAGCCAGATTGACAATTCGCTCGACTTTACCTATAATAGTAATGGCAGTACATCTTGCGCGGCCTGCAGATCGCCTGAACGAAGTCAGGTCCTCTGACATACTGATCTCTTAGCGAACTTGAATAAGAGTTGAACTGGTTTTCGGGTCAGAACACAACGCGAACCTTCCTCATCTTATTTGCGGATGGAGGCAGATTGCAACCCCGCACCGAAAGCGAAAGGATTCGGGGAGCGAACTTCGAAACAATTTGCTCCGCTAAATGATCGACATGTCTATTCTAAGTTGGATTCTTCTCGGATTGATCGCCGGGTTTCTCGGCAGCAAGATCGTTAACAGGCACGGCGAAGGCATATTTCTAGATATCGTTCTGGGAATCGTTGGCGCAGTAACCGGTGGATATCTGTTCAGCTTCTTTGGCGCCGGGCGAGTTACAGGCCTGAATTTATATAGCGTGCCCGTCGCGACGCTAGGAGCCATTCTGGTTCTGGTTGTCTATCATGGCATTCGACGCATTACGCTCCAACGCAGTTAGCAGGAGCGTGCAAGCGATTGTTGGCGCGCGCAATCGCCTAACTAGGTCGATGATGACGAATACATTTCATAAAGGAGAAGATTTACATGCCCAGAGATTCGCATCAAAAGGCGGCCGAGTTTCACCACCGGGCCGCTCATGCCCACCTTGCCGCAACACAACACGGCAAACAGGATTACCAAACTGGACACGAGCAGTCCAGACGAGCGCTTGAGCACTCCGCGAGAGCTTTCGCTGCATCTCGGGAGGCGCATCAGAAGTCGGCAAAGCACAGTGGAGAAGTGAATGCTCCGGGGGTGACTGATGCTGAGTGATCCAATCCGAATTGCGGATGCAATTAATAACCCGAGGTTTCACCCGGGCGACGAGGTAGTTCTCGCCGAAGGGCCGCACAAGTACGTGCATGGAATATTCCTACGGTTGAAAGAAGACGTGGAATGGGCCGCTATCAAAGAAGCAAACGGAGCAATCAGCAGCCACCCCGTGGAGTGGATGAGTAGGTATACAGTGCCACGTTCTTCAGAACGAAGAAGAAGGAAGGAACAGTAACTTCATACGCAAATTTAGTTCACTCATAACGCTTGCTGTTGTTTCCGCCGCTCTCGTTCATGCGGCTAAGAGGTTTCCTGTGACTGCCGCGTCCATCGTTCCCGCCGCGAAAGGCTCTGTTGAGATTGGAAAGGATCGCAACGGCAATACAGAGGTGAAGTTGAAGGTTGAGCGCCTCGCAAACCCGACGAGCCTTTTACCTTCGCAGGCTAACTATGTCGTGTGGTTACAAGACAATGGCTCCGGACCGGAAAATCAGGGAGAGCTCAGAGTAAATGGAAAGCTCGAAGGTACTTTCCAAACAGTAACGCCCCGGAAGAATTTCGACCTGTTTGTAACGGGTGAAAACGATGCCACAGTGAAGTCGCCTTCGGGTCCCGAAGTGCTGCGAACCACCGTGTCGCGCTAGTAGCTTCCCACTTCCGGCAATTCGAATCAGGCGCTGTGACTGCGCTTGAAGGATAGTTTATGAAAACCAATGGATTTGTTGACAATGCGGCGACAGTGAAGCCGACCATGATTGAAGCCGACCAGTTTTCGCCAACTGGGCATGCCATCGCTGTCGTGGCTTATACATTTTGGACAGAAAGAAATAGACCGATCGGCTCACCCGAGGAAGACTGGTTCCGAGCGGAACGCGAGATCAAACATAAACGGACACCCGGTTCGGCTGTTTGAGGTTTGAGTTTGTAGCCGTGCCGGGTGTGCTGCTAGCTGAAGCTGAGGCTGTCATCAACGATAGGCGTGCGGAACTCCTGCGCCAGCGGCTCCAGACCGCATTATTTGGCACGTGGCGACTCCTGAAAAAGAACGCTTGAGATCAACGAAGGCGCTCCTCTCTTCGCTGACTCCGTCGACCCATTGCCCGCCGGATTCCTAACGCTAGCTATCAACAAAACATTTCATACTATATGTAGAGAAGCCTGTGGGCCAGCCCTCACAGTTGCAGAAGATCGTTGTTACGGTCTTCCATAGGTCGTGCTTTTTCGCCTCTTCTACGCTCCTGTTGTCTTTGCCTGTACTCGCACAAGAGTTGCATGCGGGGACGGCCCTGGAAGCGCGGCTGTCGAGCGCCACCGGTTCCCGTATCTCCCATCCGGGCGATCCGATAGAAGCCACGATTATCGCTCCGGTTAGCGTTCGAGGACGAATAATTGTTCCACAGGGATCGCGATTGTTCGGGTCGATAGCAAGTGCGACCGCTCTCGGCTTCGGCATCAAACACTCGACAGCGAGCATTGCTTACGCCTTCGATACGCTGCAGCTACCAAGTGGGGCGCCAATCCCGGTCAACACCCAACTGGTGGAAGTAGAAGCGGCAAAAGAACATGTTGACGCTCTCGGTACGGTGCGCGGGATACATCCGATAGCAAGCCTCTCCTCAAGTTTGTCCTTTTACACTGTTCCGTTGCTACTTGTGGATCCCACGATTGGGGCCCCCATATGGTGCATAAAGTCCCTCATTGCTCCGCCCGCAAATCCAGAGATACATTTTCCGGCCGGTACTGAGCTTATTCTCCGGTTGACCACTGCGGTGACGGTTGCTACACCGAAGACGGATTTCGTTCCTACCAAGTCATTTCCTCCAGGCGATCGAGGGTGTCCCAAACTTAGTTGAAGGTTGAGGGCGGCTGGTTTCATGTTACGCCACTTTCTCGGAGGCGGCGTTAGGTTTTGTTTCTCTGCCGAGTACGACGGCGAGTGTCCAGAGATCGCGATGCCCGATGACTTTGCGGAAATGTTTCTCAGTGAGGAGCCAGGCGGATGCGACCCAGCGCTCGACCATGTCGCCGGTTCGCCAGCGCGTCACATTGTGCGTTCTCTTTTGCACTCCGCTCTGCGGGCTCTCGATGACGTTCGTAGTGCCGAGACATTTATACAGCGAAGGCGGAAGCTGCAGCCGCTGTACTGTGAACATTTCAGTTAGGCCCTCACGCAAGCTTCTCGCTGCTGATTCGTACTCGTGCTCCAGGAAGCGCGCAAGCTGGTCGAGCCGTTTGATGCCTTCCTCGGCATTAGAAACGCGCCATGCCGTCCGCATCAGATTCAGCGCTTGGGCTTGCTGCTCCTTGGGGAGTTCATCGAGCACGTTGCGCATCTTGTGATTGCGGCAGCGCTGCACCGGCTGATCGGGACCGAAGATCTCTTCGATAGCGGCACGCAACGCCTTCGCGCCATCGATCACGAACAGGTATTTCCGGTCGGTGGGCAGGCCCTGCTCGCGCAAGTGCGTGAACAACTGCTTTACCGCCGCTGCGTTCTCGGTCGCGCCGGCCTGAATGCCGAGTACGTGCTTGGTCCCGGCGCGATCCACGCCCACGGCACTGATGACGTGATGCGATCCGAAGCGTTGTCCATCGATGTAGAGCACCAGCAGGTCCGCTTCCTCCCAGCGCCGCTCACGCAACTGGCGCAGTTGTTCCGCGCTTCCTTCGATAGCTTGGCGGCTCACGCTGCTGCGCGACACGCCCGCCGTTTCCGCCATCTCCGGCAGCACTTCGGCGTATTCGCGCGTCGAAACTCCGCGCAACAGCGCGCCCATCATACGCTGTGCAGTGGCTTCATTCTCTTGCAGAGATTCATACGCCGGCACACTCACCTCACCGTCCTCTTTGTGACGTAGCCGCGGACGCTTCACTTTGATTTGCCGGTCGGCCAAGCTGATGCGGCCGTTCTGCGACCCGTGCCAGCGGATATCCCCGCTACTCTTTCCTGGCGTGCGCGGTCCGGCTACTTGTTCGGCGCTCAGAGTCAAAATCGTTTCGATGGTCTGGCGCCCGATGCGGTCGATCACTTCATCGACGGCTACGCGAGCCTGCGTGACCAACTCCATCAGCGGCAGCAGAACCTGCCCGTTCGCTTTGGCGAACTCTTCGACCGTTGCGGCGGCTGCGGCCGCCTCCCGGTCCACGATATGGTACGTTTTCTTCACGGCGGTGGTTGTCCTTTCCAGGATTAGGTTTTGGCGAATCGATTCTAACGAACCGGGCCGCCACCGCCGCCCTTCAACCTTCAACTAAATCTGAGACACCCTCAGGCGATCTGACCGAGATTGAGCATTTGCTGAAGAATTCCGCGCAGCGAGCTTATATGGGGAATCGCCCGTCTGACATAGTGAACGTGCTGTTCATTGGCAGCCGTAAGCAGTTGGACCGCGCTTTCCATGCCTCGGGATGGTCTCAGGCTCAACGAAAGTCGCCGATGTCACTGTATCGCATGTACCACGCCCTCACTAAGCGAATGGGTTACCCGAGCGCGCCCATGAACAGCCTGACCTTAAACGGAGTGCCTTCCGCCTTTGTGCACCAAAAGAGCCTGGACACCGTTCAGAAGCGTCACCACGTGCGCGTCTGGCAGTACCCTGGGCGAGCAAACATCTGGCTGGGTGCCGCCGCGGAAGATGTCGGGTTCCGATTTAAACTGGCACACTGGACACATTCGACAGATCCCAACATCGATAGCGAACGGGCCAAAGTCATGAACGATTTGGCTTTTACGGGGTGCGTCGACGCAGCCGGTCTGCTGCCCCGAGCTCCTGCGGACCTGGTGCGAGAGCCGAAAGGGGAACATCCAATCATGTTGGATGGAGACGTCGCAGCGGTCCGGTTGAACGATTGTCTTCATCCCAAGCTTATGCCAGGCGTGAATGGAACGCCCGCTTTGCATGGACGGGGGCGGCCAGCTCGCGCGCTGGCCGCGTTCCGAGATGATCTTGTACGATCAAACATCTTTTTCACGACCTGTAACACCCTCAGGTTCCTCGCAAAGCACAAAGCTGAACCAACAACGACGCACGTACAGCCAATTAACGCGGAGCCGCGTGGCTTGGACTGGCTGACCCGTATGACACCTCCGCAAAGCCGTTCCGGCCAGTGACCGCACCGGTTCGTCACCGCTTCCTTAAGCGCGAATCCGAAAGTTTTATCGGGGTCTAGCCCCGGGCTAAGTTTTATCGGGGTCTAGCCCCGGGCTAAGTCTGTATGTCTTTTTATAGCCGGTAGCTGTTCGGCTATCGGTTCTCCTGTTGAGAGGAGGAAGAGACGTATGGAGACCAGATCGTTTATCGGGCTGGACGTTCATAAAGACACGATTTCCGTCAGCGTTGCCGAAGATGGCAGGGACGGAGCGGTGCGGTTTGTCGGAGTTATTCCGAATACACCGAATGAGGTCGCGAAGATGGCGACGCGACTTTCTCGCCATGGAGAGCTGGACTTCTGCTATGAAGCGGGTGGTTGCGGGTACGGCATCTATCGACAGCTCAGCGAGCTGGGGCACAAGTGCACAGTGGTTGCGAGTTCCATGATTCCGCGTAAGCCGGGTGAGCGAATCAAAACAGATCGACGTGACTCGCAGAAGCTGGCGATCCTGCATCGGTCCGGAGATCTGACAGCAGTCTGGGTGCCCGACCCAACGCACGAAGCATTGCGAGATTTAGTGCGCGCGCGAGTGGACGCTTCCATGCATCTCATGCGCGCCAGGCAACAATTGCTCGCGTTCTTATTTCGACACGGGCGCGCTTATACAACCGGCAAGTATTGGACACAGCGGCACCGCGCCTGGCTGGCCGGACAAACGTTCGACCTGCATGCCCATCAGATCGTTTTTCAGGATTACGTGGAAGCAATCTGGACGGCGCAGGAGAGAAGAGACGCTTTAATAGAAAAAATCACTGAGATGACGGCGAGCTGGTCGTTGGGGCCGCTCGTAGAAGCGTTACGCGGCCTGCGCGGAATCGATCTGCTTTCTGCAGCAACTTTCGTGGCAACGACTGGCGATCTTAGCCGTTTCGACTCGCCCCGGCTGTTGATGGGGTACTTGGGCCTGGTTCCTTCCGAGCGTTCCAGCGGCGGCACCGTCCGGCGCGGCGGTATTACCAAGACGGGTAATCGAGAAGCGCGGCGCATGCTCATCGAAGCAGCCTGGAGTTATCGGTATCCAGCGCGTGTCGCGAAGGACAAAGCGGAGATCCTCGTTCGTCTTCCGAAGAACGTACGCGACATCGCGTGGAAAGCACAAACGAGACTCTGCAGTCGTTACCGCTCCATGCTTGCGAAAGGCAAGAAGCCTACGGTTGTGGTCACTGCGCTCGCACGCGAACTGGCCGGCTTTATATGGGCTATTGGCCAGGAAATGAGGCCTAGTATGACCTGATAGAACGTCTCACTCTCCTGTCAAGTAGGGAATCGGGCAACCGGTCATGGTGATCCTCGTCAGCGCCCCTTGGGCCGGAGTACCATCCGATGCCCGCGCTAAGTTCGAGGCAAGCCTGCGACGACACACGTTCGTGCGGTAAACAACCCGCGTATGGAAGTTTGAGCGACTGTCGCTAATTGTTGCCCGGTTCCCAACCTGATAGGAATTTTCTGCCCAAAACACTTGCTTTTTGCAGGAAGGAATCCCCTGCACTCAATGCTTGACAAAAGACATGGAAGGGCGCTTGAAGCAGCGACTGGCGGCGCCAAATCACGACCTGAAAGTGTGTAAATGCCCAAAAACCGTACCGTCGCGATGGCGTCCGCAGAAACGGGTATCCACATGCCGTTCACGGCGGCGAATTGGACGGTGATGTGGAGGTCGTTGATCCAGAAAGAGGGACTCTTGACCGGCACTCCAACAATCTGCCGGATGTGATAGGTCTGGGCATCCACCCAGATGTCACCAAGGAGCAGGCCCTTTCCCTTAGGCTTTGGAATGATGTGCAGCACGTACTTTGGAACGGCTCCAAAATTTTGCTCGCGTAGGAAGACGAAGTCGTAATTGGATCGGCTGATGGCGCCCTTGTGGCCTGCCCTGGAGAAGCTATTTCCTGCTCCAAAATGGCGTTTACGATCTTTTTGCCTCTCGGGTTACCCTCCTCTTCGGTGATTTTGAATGTCTTGATGTCAGGGGGGAGTGAAGCTGGTTTGGGCAGTTACTTCCGAGGTAGGCTTTGGATCGTCGGCTCGGAATACCTTATACTGCCGCGTCACTTCGTAGGGCCGGGAGAGGGCCGGGTTCTGCTCCTCGGTTCGCTCCAAAGAATCCAGAATCAAATCCAGCTTCGGCGGGCTTGCCTTTGATTCCTCTGCGTTTAACAAATAAGAAAGCACCCATGCCGTCGCCACCGGAGCAAGGAGAACAATGGATGGTATCGCTTCGCTGTCGCCCATGCGATTACGCGCGCTTGCTCGCAAACCCTCACTCCGGATCCTGGCGAAGATATTAAGCCGGGATTTCCGTTTAGGTCGCCGATTGGTCTCAGTGTACGCCCCTTTAAGCAGGAATTGTAAAGAAGAACGTCGATC
The DNA here is from genome assembly GCA_963842195.1 of uncultured Acidobacteriaceae bacterium. Lineage (GTDB taxonomy): Bacteria > Acidobacteriota > Terriglobia > Bryobacterales > Bryobacteraceae > Bog-105. Next base: position 29,734 of record CAWJFN010000003.1, on the reverse strand, counting down.
CCAGACCAGGCGTTGATTCAGCCCAAATGCGCCGGCCGTAACGCTCCACTATCTTCTTGCACATGGCCAAGCCGATACCGTTGCCCGCGTATTCCGCCCCATGAAGGCGTTGAAACGGAAGAAAGATTTCGTCCAGGTATTTCGCATTGATCCCGAGGCCGTTATGCGCCACAGAAAAGCACCACTCGTCAGTGTTTTTTTGAGCAGAGACATGGATGGATGGTGGCTCGCCTGGCCGGCGATATTTAATCGCATTCCCGAGCAGGTTTTGAAAGAGTATCGCGAGCGGGACTTCCTCAGCCATGATGGTTGGCAGGGGGTCGTGGTTTACAGTCGCGCCGCTTTCTTGAATGGCAATATGAACCGACTCGCGAGCTCTCTCGAGTGATCGGCGACAATCATATTTCTTGCTGGCGACAATTAAAAATCCCGGCAACGGCGGTGAGTAAACCATACAAGTCAGAAGACTTGTATGGTGAGCGATCAGCAGGTAAAGCGACTGTGGCGGCTCGCGCAGCGGAGATTGTCGTGGGAAGTCGCTGCGGCGAAAGCGGGAATGGACCCGAAGACAGCACGGAAATACCTGCGAGCGCGACGGCTGCCGAGCGAGATGCAACAGAAACACACGTGGCGCACTCGACCCGATCCATTCGCTGCTGTTTGGGATGAGATTGAGCAGCACTTGAGGGTTGAACCCGGTCTGCAGGCCAAGACGCTGTTCGAGTATTTGCAAGAGAGGGAGCCAGGCCGGTTTACCGATGGTCAGGTCCGAACGCTGCAACGCCGAATGAAGAACTGGCGGGCAGGTTGAACGTCCTCCTCGGGAAGTGTTCTTCGCTCAGGATCACTATCCAGGCGAACTCTGCCAATCCGATTTCACGCACTGCCGGGAGCTAGGAATAACGATCAGCGGGCAAGCCTTTCCGCATCTGATTTATCACTTCGTGCTCAGCTACTCAAACTGGGAGACGGGCACAATCTGTTATTCGGAAAGCTTTGAAAGTCTCAGTGCGGGTTTGCAGAACGCGCTTTGGGAGCTGGGCGGTGTACCGAACGAGCATCGTTCTGACCGGATGAGCGCCGCCGTAAATAACCTGGTTGACACGAGAGAGTTCACGCGAGCGTACGAAGCACTGCTGCGGCATTACGGACTCACCGGGCAGAAGATTCAGGCCGGTCAGGCTCACGAGAACGGCGATATTGAACAGCGGCACTACCGGTTTAAGCAAGCTGTGGATCAGACTTTGATGATGCGCGGCAGCCGTGACTTTGCAACCGTAACCGCTTATGACCAGTTTCTGCGGAAGCTGTTTACAAGGATGAACACAGGCCGGCGGGAGCGGTTCGCGGAAGAACTATCACTGCTTCAGCCCTTGCCCGGGCAGCGGCTCGACTCCATGCGCCGCGAACGCGTCAGAGTCACGCCGGGAAGTCTGATCCACGTTCACCGAAACACGTACTCGGTGCATAGCCGGTTGATCGGTGAGATGGTTGAAGCTCGAATCAAGTCCGACATCGTTGAGATCTGGTACGGCGATCGGAAAGTGGAGGAGTTGCCCAGGCTGCGTGGCCGGACTAAACATCGCATCGATTACCGGCACATTATCGACTGGCTGGTTCGAAAACCAGGCGCTTTCGAACACTATCGGTATCGGGAGGATCTGTTTCCTACGAGTTGGTTCCGGCTAGTTTATGACGCGCTCCGAGAAGAACATGGGCCGAAGCGAGGAGCAAAGGAATATCTAAAGATCCTGGCGCTCGCGGCCAAGCGCGGCGAGTCGTTGGTGGAAGAAACGATTCGAGTCGTACTCGGCCGGCGCGATCCGCTGAATGCGGAGACCATCGCGAGCCTAACGGAACAAGGCGCCCCACCGCTACTGACCAGCGTCGAAGTCGATCCGGTATCGCTGGCCGTATTCGACGAACTGCTCGGCGGCCGAGAGGCGGCAGCATGACGACGGCGATTACTGACGTGAAGGCGGCAACCGCGGGGCGTGTTACCGCCCCAAAGAACGGTATTCACCCATTCGGTAACGTTTTCCCGTGAGGCAACGCGCCGGGAAAAATAATTGTCGTCAAACGGGAAAAATACTTGACGACGAACACTCGAGAACAACATGGGAGTCTATGGGAACGCGTCCTTCAACCTTGCGTTCGTTCACCGACCAATACTCACGCAGCTCCCCGAGTAACGATTTCATCCGAGGACCGGAGCTCACTTTCGAGGTAACGGATTGTCTGTTCAGCGCCGGCCGGTGACGCTGATGATGGCCCGTATTCCGGGCTGGTGCCAGGCGCCACTTCTTCGAAGACGATAATGAAAAGGTTAGCGTCGCCGAACGCGGTGAGTGGCTCGACCGTGAGATCAGTATGAGCAACGCCGCCATTTGTTTGAATCTGAACATTCTTCTGAACCGCCCGTTGCCCGGAGGTAACGGCTTTGTGGAGAGCGGTACGGATAAAAGTTCCTAGACCTTCCGCGCGATATGAACCACATTCGTTTCCGGGCTGCCCGCCGGCTGTTCGCGGTAGCGGCTAATGCGGCCGGAGAAGTAGACGGCTTCGCCGTTTTCCCTGACCGTGACGCAGGCGGGTCCAAATCGCTGTAGGATGATACGCTCGAGCTGCTTCGCGAAATTTTGATCCTCTGCTTTCTGCAGCCTTCCGCCGGGCGGCGTGGGACGGCTAATCTCGCTGAGGAGAAACCTAATCGCGAGGTGCGGCAAGCTCTCTTTACGCAGGAAAATGCGGTGTTTCTTGTCGACGGGATAGAACAGTTCCCGATGGGAGGTGGCATTCTCCGCCGGCCCGAGAAACAAATAGCCGCCGGAACGCAGTGCGTAATGGAACAGCGGAATGATCTTCTGTTGCAGATCCAGCCCAGATAGATCATTACGTTGCGACAGGAAATCAGATCGAGATGCGAAAAGGGGGGATCCTTGAGGAAGCTATGACTTGAGAAGATGCACATCTCGCGAAGGTCTCGTTTCACCTGGTACCCACTATCGTGCCGGGTGAAGAAGCGCCGCAGCCGTTCTGGCCCCACATGCTCGGCAACGCTCTCCCGGAAGCGACCCTTTCGCGCGGTTTCCAGTCCGCGTTCGTCGATGTCCGTTGCGAAGATCTTTATCTTCGGAGAGTTCTGCAATGTGGAGGCATGCTCGTACAGCAGCATCGCGATCGAGTACGCTTCTTCTCCGGATGAGCACCCGGATGCACCCGCCTGACTCGGACCTGTTGCTGCCATATCGGCACCCCTGCTGAAATATCACCACTGCGATTCGGTTCCCATTGGCTCACCTTCAGCCCGGTTGATGAAGCGCCATGCCAGAGTTGGTGCGACGATGCGGTTGTCGTCTGGCCAGAAGATTGCCCATTGTCGTAAAGGCAAGACCAGGCGCCACAGCTAGGTGCGTTCGTCTGGCCCGATTTAAACAAACAGAAAAGGAGAACACGGGTTGAGCTGCACTCGAGGATGTAGCGTCCGTGCTCGTATTTCGGGACGCGCAAAGGTAAGTGTTGCGAACCACCGGGGGAACAAGTCAACGACGGCATTCATGGGCGCTCCTCATTTCACGGTGCGAATGGCTGACCTTAGCGGGGCAGTGCATCCGCGATCTAGGTTTTTAGGCTCTTTTCTTCCGTTTTGCTGGCGCGCTTCCAGTGTAGATGTGAATTGACCATCTTTCCTCCGGAGTGAATGGGCGACCCACTACTGAGGTAAAGGTTATCGCCTTCTATCCTGACCACTCTTGGCTGTGTCTGCCCAAGCCAGTTCGGGAACAAGGATACAAACATAGAATGCGTGAGTGCTCTCTTTTCCTCGTCCACATAGAAAGGTCCAGAGTAGGCAATATAGGTGGACGCTTCTTGCTTGTATTCTTCGTCCGTTCCTTTGAACCAGTCTCCCGATGCAAAGTAAGCGTACGGCGAGCACCGTCTAGCAAAGGACAGGGGAGTTGGGTGATGCTTCGGGAATGGACGGATCAGCTCAGAGCAACAAGCCGGAAGCAGTAAAAGCGCAGCGCCGCAAGTGGACGATGGCGGAACGGCAGAGGATTGTGCAGGCTTCGTTGAAAGCCGGTACAACGGTCGATACGGTAGCGCGTGTGTATGGTGTGAACCCAAGTCAGATCCACAAGTGGCGCAAACAGCACCGGCAGAGAATGCAACCGGGTAAGGCTTCGGTTTTGCTTCCGGTGCAAGTGGCGGAGGGAGCCGCGGCTGGTGCATGGGAAGCGAAACAGGAGTGCAGCGTGATCATGGAGGCGCGGGGTGTGAGGGTGACGGTGGGCGGCTGCATCGATGCAGCCGTAATCTGCAGGTTATTGGAGTGCCTGGCGGGATGATTGCACCACCAGCCGGAGCGCGGATCTGGATTGCGGCGGGGATCACTGATCTGCGGCGCGGGTTCACGGGTTTGAGCGCAGCCGTGCAGATCGTGCTCGAGCAGGATCCCTACGGCGGGCATGTGTTTGTGTTTCGTGGGCGGAGAGGCGATCTGGTGAAGTTGTTGTGGTGGGATGGCGACGGGCTCTGCCTTTTTGCGAAGCGATTGGAACGCGGGCGTTTCGTTTGGCCGCAGGCCGAGAGTGGAAGCGTGTCACTTACTCGGGCGCAGTTATCGATGTTACTCGAAGGGATTGACTGGCGCCGGCCGGCGCGCACGTGGAAGCCGGAGATGGCAGTTTGATAACCGAGAACAAAAATACTTAAAAATGTTCGGATTGCTCTCGACTAAGTAATAAACCCATGGCATAGTTTTTGAAGATGCCTGCTGTACCGCTGCCTGATCTGGACGCGCTCGACGCGGCCGCATTGAAGGCCATGGTTATCAAGCAGCACGCGCAGATCTCGTCGCGTGATGCTGAACTTGAGCGTCTCCGGTTGATCATCGCCCGGCTGCGACGGCTACAGTTTGGACGCAAGTCGGAAAAAATCCAGCGCGAGATTGAACAACTCGAACTGCAGCTCGATGATCTGGAGGAGAATGCTGCAGAGAAGAACCAACGAGCAGAGAACACGCTTCCGCCGCCAGCAGCCGCAATCTTTGCGAGCGTGACCGAGAAACCGGCGCGCCGGCCTTTGCCAGATCATTTGCCGCGACAGACCGAGACCCACCAGCCTGAACAGGAAAGCTGTCCTGGATGTGGCGGGGAGCTGCGTAAGCTCGGCGAAGATGTATCCGAGATGCTGGAGTATGTGCCGGCGCGTTTCAAAGTGATCCGGCATGTGCGCCCCAAACTGAGTTGCACCAAATGCGATGTGATCGTGCAGGCAGAAGCCCCGAGCCGTCCGATTGCACGCGGCCTCGCCGGTCCTGGACTGCTGGCACATGTTTTGGTATCGAAATATGCGGATCACCAGCCGCTGTATCGTCAGGCGGAGATCTACGCCCGAGAGGGTGTGGAGCTGGAGCGGTCGACACTGGCGGATTGGGTAGGAGCAACGAGTGAGTTGCTGGTGCCCCTGAATGATGGCTTGCGGCAATACGTCATGAGTCCGGGCAAACTGCATGCCGACGATACGCCGGTACCGGTGCTGGCGCCAGGCACGGGCAAAACGAAACTCGGCCGTTTGTGGGCTTATGTTCGGGATGATCGCCCGGCCGGCGACCTGGCTGCTCCAGCGGTCTGGTTTGCGTACTCGCCAGATCGAAAAGGCGAGCATCCACACCGGCATCTGAAAACGTTTTGCGGCACGTTACAAGCCGACGGCTATGCGGGCTTCAACCACTTATATGATGACGGACGCATTCGAGAAGCGGCGTGCTGGGCTCATGTCCGTCGCAAGTTCTTTGATTTGCACCAGGCGCATGCTTCTCCTATCGCGACCGAAGCAGTGGAGCGCATCGGGCAGCTGTATCGGATTGAGAGCGAAATCCGTGGTCGCCCGCCGGATGAACGGCAGCAGGTACGCGACGAGCGTGCACGTCCTTTATTAATCGCGCTGCACGAATGGTTTAAAACCACGCTCACGAGGATCTCGCGCAAGTCCGAAGTTGCGGCGGCCATTGGCTATGCGCTCGCACGCTGGCCGGCGCTGGTACGCTATTGCGATGACGGCCGTATTGAAATCGATAACAATGCGGCCGAACGCGCGCTGCGTGCGGTCGCCCTGGGCCGGAAAAATTATCTGTTTGCAGGCTCCGATGGTGGCGGGGAGAGGGCGGCGGCGATTTACAGTCTGATGGGCTCGGCAAAGCTGAATGGCATTGATCCGGAAGCTTATCTGACTTCGGTGCTGCGTCGTATTGCCGATCATCCGATCAACCGCATTGCGGAGTTGCTGCCCTGGAATCTTTTTCCCGCAGGCCGGGTTGCCGTGGATGCGGCGTGAATATCCAATGACTTGGTTACCGCTCGAATCGCAGATGTTTCTCTCGGTGGCATACGATGCCGACAAGCGCATCCTGTACCTGCGATTCCGCAGCGGCGATGTCTACCGGTATTTCCAGTTTTCCCACGACGACTACCAGGTAAGCGTACGGCGAGCACCGTCTAGCAAAGGACAGGGGAGTTGGGTGATGCTTCGGGAATGGACGGATCAGCTCAGAGCAACAAGCCGGAAGCAGTAAAAGCGCAGCGCCGCAAGTGGACGATGGCGGAACGGCAGAGGATTGTGCAGGCTTCGTTGAAAGCCGGTACAACGGTCGATACGGTAGCGCGTGTGAATGGTGTGAACCCAAGTCAGATCCACAAGTGGCGCAAACAGCACCGGCAGAGAATGCAACCGGGTAAGGCTTCGGTTTTGCTTCCGGTGCAAGTGGCGGAGGGAGCCGCGGCTGGTGCATGGGAAGCGAAACAGGAGTGCAGCGTGATCATGGAGGCGCGGGGTGTGAGGGTGACGGTGGGCGGCTGCATCGATGCAGCCGTAATCTGCAGGTTATTGGAGTGCCTGGCGGGATGATTGCACCACCAGCCGGAGCGCGGATCTGGATTGCGGCGGGGATCACTGATCTGCGGCGCGGGTTCACGGGTTTGAGCGCAGCCGTGCAGATCGTGCTCGAGCAGGATCCCTACGGCGGGCATGTGTTTGTGTTTCGTGGGCGGAGAGGCGATCTGGTGAAGTTGTTGTGGTGGGATGGCGACGGGCTCTGCCTTTTTGCGAAGCGATTGGAACGCGGGCGTTTCGTTTGGCCGCAGGCCGAGAGTGGAAGCGTGTCACTTACTCGGGCGCAGTTATCGATGTTACTCGAAGGGATTGACTGGCGCCGGCCGGCGCGCACGTGGAAGCCGGAGATGGCAGTTTGATAACCGAGAACAAAAATACTTAAAAATGTTCGGATTGCTCTCGACTAAGTAATAAACCCATGGCATAGTTTTTGAAGATGCCTGCTGTACCGCTGCCTGATCTGGACGCGCTCGACGCGGCCGCATTGAAGGCCATGGTTATCAAGCAGCACGCGCAGATCTCGTCGCGTGATGCTGAACTTGAGCGTCTCCGGTTGATCATCGCCCGGCTGCGACGGCTACAGTTTGGACGCAAGTCGGAAAAAATCCAGCGCGAGATTGAACAACTCGAACTGCAGCTCGATGATCTGGAGGAGAATGCTGCAGAGAAGAACCAACGAGCAGAGAACACGCTTCCGCCGCCAGCAGCCGCAATCTTTGCGAGCGTGACCGAGAAACCGGCGCGCCGGCCTTTGCCAGATCATTTGCCGCGACAGACCGAGACCCACCAGCCTGAACAGGAAAGCTGTCCTGGATGTGGCGGGGAGCTGCGTAAGCTCGGCGAAGATGTATCCGAGATGCTGGAGTATGTGCCGGCGCGTTTCAAAGTGATCCGGCATGTGCGCCCCAAACTGAGTTGCACCAAATGCGATGTGATCGTGCAGGCAGAAGCCCCGAGCCGTCCGATTGCACGCGGCCTCGCCGGTCCTGGACTGCTGGCACATGTTTTGGTATCGAAATATGCGGATCACCAGCCGCTGTATCGTCAGGCGGAGATCTACGCCCGAGAGGGTGTGGAGCTGGAGCGGTCGACACTGGCGGATTGGGTAGGAGCAACGAGTGAGTTGCTGGTGCCCCTGAATGATGGCTTGCGGCAATACGTCATGAGTCCGGGCAAACTGCATGCCGACGATACGCCGGTACCGGTGCTGGCGCCAGGCACGGGCAAAACGAAACTCGGCCGTTTGTGGGCTTATGTTCGGGATGATCGCCCGGCCGGCGACCTGGCTGCTCCAGCGGTCTGGTTTGCGTACTCGCCAGATCGAAAAGGCGAGCATCCACACCGGCATCTGAAAACGTTTTGCGGCACGTTACAAGCCGACGGCTATGCGGGCTTCAACCACTTATATGATGACGGACGCATTCGAGAAGCGGCGTGCTGGGCTCATGTCCGTCGCAAGTTCTTTGATTTGCACCAGGCGCATGCTTCTCCTATCGCGACCGAAGCAGTGGAGCGCATCGGGCAGCTGTATCGGATTGAGAGCGAAATCCGTGGTCGCCCGCCGGATGAACGGCAGCAGGTACGCGACGAGCGTGCACGTCCTTTATTAATCGCGCTGCACGAATGGTTTAAAACCACGCTCACGAGGATCTCGCGCAAGTCCGAAGTTGCGGCGGCCATTGGCTATGCGCTCGCACGCTGGCCGGCGCTGGTACGCTATTGCGATGACGGCCGTATTGAAATCGATAACAATGCGGCCGAACGCGCGCTGCGTGCGGTCGCCCTGGGCCGGAAAAATTATCTGTTTGCAGGCTCCGATGGTGGCGGGGAGAGGGCGGCGGCGATTTACAGTCTGATGGGCTCGGCAAAGCTGAATGGCATTGATCCGGAAGCTTATCTGACTTCGGTGCTGCGTCGTATTGCCGATCATCCGATCAACCGCATTGCGGAGTTGCTGCCCTGGAATCTTTTTCCCGCAGGCCGGGTTGCCGTGGATGCGGCGTGAATATCCAATGACTTGGTTACCGCTCGAATCGCAGATGTTTCTCTCGGTGGCATACGATGCCGACAAGCGCATCCTGTACCTGCGATTCCGCAGCGGCGATGTCTACCGGTATTTCCAGTTTTCCCACGACGACTACCAGCATTTCCTGCGCGCCGAATCCAAAGGCCGGCACTTCCTCAGCAATGTTCGGAACTGCTTTCCCTACGAACGCATGGCCAAGCTTCGAGTCGCTTAATCAAGGCGACCGAACCATACAGTTACTCGGACGTGCGCTAGATTGAAAAATCGATAGATGCCGCGCTGGCTTGGATCGCTGATTATGATCGCTATAGGGGTCTTTGGCCTGTACGAGGGAATCACGCATCCTTGCGTTACGCTGCGCGGTTCTAAACGCCCTTTGACGAAATGGCAGGGACGTATCTTCTATGGGATTTTTGCCGCAGTAGGCATCGTTGGAGGACTGCTGGTCTTCTTCGGTCCGTTGTAGCGGTATTGTGGCGTACCTGCGTATTCAAAGATCAGGCGATCGGGTTACAGCATTTGCACTTCTAACCGGTGCCGCATACAGATCGAATCCCAACATGATTAGCAGAGTTATCAACACGCTGCAATACGGCCTTCGGCGAACGGTTACGGTGAAAGACGATACGAGCCAGTTTGTGGGCTGTAGCCGTGACCGCTTCTGGTTTTCCAAGCTTCCGTTTCAGTCGGCGGAAGAATTCACCTAGATAGTTGTCGGCATGATGCAGAGCATGAGCACCGAGCCGAAGAGCAATAGAAAGGCGGTTTCGTACCTGGCGCGTGCGCGTGTACAGAACTTTTCCTCCACTAATTTGTTTCTCCGGACAAAGGCCGAGCCAGGAAGCGAAAGCCGAAGCGTTTCGGAAACGCGAAAGGTCCGGGCCCACTTCGCAAAGGATGGTCTGCGCCGTCACAGCGCTGATTCCCGGAACATTCGTTAGATCAACTCCGAACACGTGGTAGAGCTCCGATCGGAGACTGAAGCATGTGGGTTCGTTGTGCTTTGCGGCGTAAGGATGCTTCTTTGTTCGCTTCGGCAGATCTGATTGCACAGTGTCGGCGATCGGCAGAACCAACATCTGGCTATGAATCTCTCGGTCCACTTCTTGGATCTGCTGTTGATAGTAGCGGTAGCCGGCCAGCGACTGCTTGAGCGTGAACAGATGTTCAGATCGGTAGTCGCCTTCCAGTGCCTTTGCTATCGTGTCCTGGCTGCTCTTCACTCGCGCGTGGCATAGCTCGGCGAGTTTGATCGGATCACGTTCACCCGCCAAGATTGCATCCAAAATGCGTTGGCCACTCAAGCCAGTGATTTCGCTTAAGACATGATGAAGTTGCAGATTCATCGTAAGCGTACGGCGAGCACCGTCTAGCAAAGGACAGGGGAGTTGGGTGATGCTTCGGGAATGGACGGATCAGCTCAGAGCAACAAGCCGGAAGCAGTAAAAGCGCAGCGCCGCAAGTGGACGATGGCGGAACGGCAGAGGATTGTGCAGGCTTCGTTGAAAGCCGGTACAACGGTCGATACGGTAGCGCGTGTGTATGGTGTGAACCCAAGTCAGATCCACAAGTGGCGCAAACAGCACCGGCAGAGAATGCAACCGGGTAAGGCTTCGGTTTTGCTTCCGGTGCAAGTGGCGGAGGGAGCCGCGGCTGGTGCATGGGAAGCGAAACAGGAGTGCAGCGTGATCATGGAGGCGCGGGGTGTGAGGGTGACGGTGGGCGGCTGCATCGATGCAGCCGTAATCTGCAGGTTATTGGAGTGCCTGGCGGGATGATTGCACCACCAGCCGGAGCGCGGATCTGGATTGCGGCGGGGATCACTGATCTGCGGCGCGGGTTCACGGGTTTGAGCGCAGCCGTGCAGATCGTGCTCGAGCAGGATCCCTACGGCGGGCATGTGTTTGTGTTTCGTGGGCGGAGAGGCGATCTGGTGAAGTTGTTGTGGTGGGATGGCGACGGGCTCTGCCTTTTTGCGAAGCGATTGGAACGCGGGCGTTTCGTTTGGCCGCAGGCCGAGAGTGGAAGCGTGTCACTTACTCGGGCGCAGTTATCGATGTTACTCGAAGGGATTGACTGGCGCCGGCCGGCGCGCACGTGGAAGCCGGAGATGGCAGTTTGATAACCGAGAACAAAAATACTTAAAAATGTTCGGATTGCTCTCGACTAAGTAATAAACCCATGGCATAGTTTTTGAAGATGCCTGCTGTACCGCTGCCTGATCTGGACGCGCTCGACGCGGCCGCATTGAAGGCCATGGTTATCAAGCAGCACGCGCAGATCTCGTCGCGTGATGCTGAACTTGAGCGTCTCCGGTTGATCATCGCCCGGCTGCGACGGCTACAGTTTGGACGCAAGTCGGAAAAAATCCAGCGCGAGATTGAACAACTCGAACTGCAGCTCGATGATCTGGAGGAGAATGCTGCAGAGAAGAACCAACGAGCAGAGAACACGCTTCCGCCGCCAGCAGCCGCAATCTTTGCGAGCGTGACCGAGAAACCGGCGCGCCGGCCTTTGCCAGATCATTTGCCGCGACAGACCGAGACCCACCAGCCTGAACAGGAAAGCTGTCCTGGATGTGGCGGGGAGCTGCGTAAGCTCGGCGAAGATGTATCCGAGATGCTGGAGTATGTGCCGGCGCGTTTCAAAGTGATCCGGCATGTGCGCCCCAAACTGAGTTGCACCAAATGCGATGTGATCGTGCAGGCAGAAGCCCCGAGCCGTCCGATTGCACGCGGCCTCGCCGGTCCTGGACTGCTGGCACATGTTTTGGTATCGAAATATGCGGATCACCAGCCGCTGTATCGTCAGGCGGAGATCTACGCCCGAGAGGGTGTGGAGCTGGAGCGGTCGACACTGGCGGATTGGGTAGGAGCAACGAGTGAGTTGCTGGTGCCCCTGAATGATGGCTTGCGGCAATACGTCATGAGTCCGGGCAAACTGCATGCCGACGATACGCCGGTACCGGTGCTGGCGCCAGGCACGGGCAAAACGAAACTCGGCCGTTTGTGGGCTTATGTTCGGGATGATCGCCCGGCCGGCGACCTGGCTGCTCCAGCGGTCTGGTTTGCGTACTCGCCAGATCGAAAAGGCGAGCATCCACACCGGCATCTGAAAACGTTTTGCGGCACGTTACAAGCCGACGGCTATGCGGGCTTCAACCACTTATATGATGACGGACGCATTCGAGAAGCGGCGTGCTGGGCTCATGTCCGTCGCAAGTTCTTTGATTTGCACCAGGCGCATGCTTCTCCTATCGCGACCGAAGCAGTGGAGCGCATCGGGCAGCTGTATCGGATTGAGAGCGAAATCCGTGGTCGCCCGCCGGATGAACGGCAGCAGGTACGCGACGAGCGTGCACGTCCTTTATTAATCGCGCTGCACGAATGGTTTAAAACCACGCTCACGAGGATCTCGCGCAAGTCCGAAGTTGCGGCGGCCATTGGCTATGCGCTCGCACGCTGGCCGGCGCTGGTACGCTATTGCGATGACGGCCGTATTGAAATCGATAACAATGCGGCCGAACGCGCGCTGCGTGCGGTCGCCCTGGGCCGGAAAAATTATCTGTTTGCAGGCTCCGATGGTGGCGGGGAGAGGGCGGCGGCGATTTACAGTCTGATGGGCTCGGCAAAGCTGAATGGCATTGATCCGGAAGCTTATCTGACTTCGGTGCTGCGTCGTATTGCCGATCATCCGATCAACCGCATTGCGGAGTTGCTGCCCTGGAATCTTTTTCCCGCAGGCCGGGTTGCCGTGGATGCGGCGTGAATATCCAATGACTTGGTTACCGCTCGAATCGCAGATGTTTCTCTCGGTGGCATACGATGCCGACAAGCGCATCCTGTACCTGCGATTCCGCAGCGGCGATGTCTACCGGTATTTCCAGTTTTCCCACGACGACTACCAGCATTTCCTGCGCGCCGAATCCAAAGGCCGGCACTTCCTCAGCAATGTTCGGAACTGCTTTCCCTACGAACGCATGGCCAAGCTTCGAGTCGCTTAATCAAGGCGACCGAACCATACAGTTACTCGGACGTGCGCTAGATTGAAAAATCGATAGATGCCGCGCTGGCTTGGATCGCTGATTATGATCGCTATAGGGGTCTTTGGCCTGTACGAGGGAATCACGCATCCTTGCGTTACGCTGCGCGGTTCTAAACGCCCTTTGACGAAATGGCAGGGACGTATCTTCTATGGGATTTTTGCCGCAGTAGGCATCGTTGGAGGACTGCTGGTCTTCTTCGGTCCGTTGTAGCGGTATTGTGGCGTACCTGCGTATTCAAAGATCAGGCGATCGGGTTACAGCATTTGCACTTCTAACCGGTGCCGCATACAGATCGAATCCCAACATGATTAGCAGAGTTATCAACACGCTGCAATACGGCCTTCGGCGAACGGTTACACTACCAGCATTTCCTGCGCGCCGAATCCAAAGGCCGGCACTTCCTCAGCAATGTTCGGAACTGCTTTCCCTACGAACGCATGGCCAAGCTTCGAGTCGCTTAATCAAGGCGACCGAACCATACAGTTACTCGGACGTGCGCTAGATTGAAAAATCGATAGATGCCGCGCTGGCTTGGATCGCTGATTATGATCGCTATAGGGGTCTTTGGCCTGTACGAGGGAATCACGCATCCTTGCGTTACGCTGCGCGGTTCTAAACGCCCTTTGACGAAATGGCAGGGACGTATCTTCTATGGGATTTTTGCCGCAGTAGGCATCGTTGGAGGACTGCTGGTCTTCTTCGGTCCGTTGTAGCGGTATTGTGGCGTACCTGCGTATTCAAAGATCAGGCGATCGGGTTACAGCATTTGCACTTCTAACCGGTGCCGCATACAGATCGAATCCCAACATGATTAGCAGAGTTATCAACACGCTGCAATACGGCCTTCGGCGAACGGTTACGATTCATCTGATCGAGTGATTTCTGCATGTGCATCACATGCTGAGCCGCCATTTGAATCAGGCTGTCGCGATGTCTCCAAAGAGACCGGATCGCACAAATGACATCTGGCGGTCGAAAGCTCCCGCGGAGCAGGCCAACCGAGTGCAGATACTGAATCCACTGGCAATCCGAAACGTCAGTTTTGCGGCCCGGCACGTTTCTGACATATTGCGCATTCACCAGAAACACTTCAAAGCCGTGAGTTTCAAGAATTTGGTAGAGCGGAATCCAATATACGCTGGTCGATTCCATCGCAACCGTACGGATACCGCATCGCTTCAGCCACTCCGCCAACTCGAGCAAATCCCGCGTGAACGTAGAAAATCTCTTTACGGGTTGTGAATCGCGATCGCCTGGCACTGCGACGAACAACTCTTCGGCGCCGATATCGACGCCAGCCGCGTCCGGATGCAAGACCGGCAACATTTCGCTCCGTCGTTTCTGATTCTTCTTGGACATGAACACCTCCTGGTAGATCGGGTGAGCCGCCCGAGGTGCGGATAAATGCAAACTCCTGAACGAGATCGTCGCCAGCGGCGAACGTCATCACTAACCTGTACGCTGCCCCAGACCCACGCTACTCGACGGGCTTATGAAAGCACCAATGTCGCCGCGGGCTGTAACTGCGGCTCGCCCGGGCATCTATCATCTCTCTTTTCGTTCCTCCCTGGCCTGTCTGACAGGGCAGTTACGGGCTACTCGCGAGTAAGTGGCGGCGCGGCCACTTGTCTGAATATAGGGGGTTCAGTTCGCTGCGAACGGCGACGGTTTTCGAGTTCGCGACCGCACACACGATCTCTAAGCGATGCTGGGTCGAAGTGGCTGCGTTGACTGCTTCGAACTGTTTTCTCGCTCGGCTGAGAGCCCTTCTCGCTCGAAATCTCATTGTAGAATGTGAACCGGTCTGGTAAATCATGATTGACGAACTCTGCGTAATCGGCCATCCCACGCAACTGGGCGGGGCGGATACGGAGCTCGATCACCAGATTCGCTGCTGGCAAAACATGGGCGTCACCGTTCACATTTGTCACACGGGCGAACTGGATGGGAACTGTCTGTCAATGAAGTTGGAAGAGCGCGGGTGCGTTTACCACGAATCGCGCGATTGGCAGTCGCTGGACGGACTTCACGCTGTGAGCTATTGTAACGGCGAATTTCTGGACGAACTCCCCGAGATTCGCAAATGGGCGCGAACCACAACGTTCGTGAACTGCATGACCTGGAACTTCGAGGCAGAGTTGCGATGTCAGGAGCAGGGATTAATCGACTTCCACCTGTACCAGACACAACACGGCCGAGAACGCGTGGGCAAACGGCTTGCTGAGCTTACGGCCCCTTACCGCCCTTTGATGGTGAATCCCTATTTCCACGCCGAAGAGTTTCCGTTCCACGATGATCGGCCGAACGACAAGTTCCGTTTCGGCCGAATCTCGCGCGGCGACGCCGACAAATTCAACGGGCAACAGCTTTGGATCTATGAAACGATGACCGCTCCTCAGTTGAAAGAGGGGTACATCGTCGGTTGGGACCATCGCGCTAGAGACAAGTTCGGCCGGGATCCGGACGACTATATCTATACCTATCCGGAGGGCGGTCTGACGCAACAACAGTTCTACGCCATCTGCGAAGCCGTCATCATGACCACCGATACTTTTGAGAACTTGCCGCGCGTCGGATTTGAGGCAATGGCTTCAGGCTCGGTTCTCGTGGTGGACCGCCGCGGAGGCTGGCGCACCTTGGTGGAAGACGGCGTCACGGGTTGGCTTTGCGACGACGATCGGGAATTCGTGTACAAAGCATCGCGGTGCGC
The DNA here is from genome assembly GCA_963842195.1 of uncultured Acidobacteriaceae bacterium. Lineage (GTDB taxonomy): Bacteria > Acidobacteriota > Terriglobia > Bryobacterales > Bryobacteraceae > Bog-105. The sequence continues at coordinate 14,059 of CAWJFN010000003.1, read as the reverse complement.
GTTCGAGCGTGAGGAGCGGGAGCGCATGCGCTACGGCGCGCGAGATCGGCTGGAGGCAGTTTCAGGTTTCCCGGTTTCAAGTGAGTCTTGGGAGCGCGTCTTCGAAAATTGGGAACGGCTAAGGTAGATCCACTCACACGGAAGCTCGAATGCAAGCGTTACCCACAATCAGTTGCATCATGCCGACCCATGGCCGTCCGGCGTACGTGAACGAAGCGGTGGCAATGTTCCTGGCGCAGGATTATCCCCACAAGGAATTGATTGTCCTTAACGATTGTGCTGGTCAGCAGTTCGTGGGGAATTTGCGCAATATCCGTATCATCAACCAAGATTCTCGTTTCACATCCTTAGGGGAAAAGCGCAACATGTGCATTCAACAAGCATGCGGATCTCTGATTGCCGTGTGGGACGATGATGATGTTTATTTTCCCTGGCGCCTATCGTTTTCCTGGTCCGAGATGAGTCGCTTTGAAACACCGTTCTATCGACCCGCGGAGTTCTGGGCGTACTGGGGAGATCAAGATCTTCACGACAATCAAGCAGTTCCGGGTTGGATCAGTCACCCCTGGACAATATTCACAAAGGACCTTTGGCAAGAGGTCGGCGGGTATCCGCATCTCGATGTCGGTGAGGATGCCGGATTTTTCGACCGCATTCATCTCGAACTTGGTGAGACTTTCATCAAGTACGATCTCGCGCGGGAAGATCGCTTTGCCATTCTTCGTGGCACATCGCGCTACCACCACACGTCCATCAGCGGCGGGACGAATCCTCTAGATACATCAGAAGGCACGTATGAAGTCACGCCTGTCGACATAGAGGATCCGGTGTTGCGAGCGGTTCGCGATCGTCTTGTTTTCGCGCGGTCCCGCAGATCATAAGCGCTCGTTCAGGTTGACTTCCAGGAGAAGTGCGATAGACTTCGTTCTCTGTGCGGGAATAAGTACGCACATCCCGCAGTAAGCGCGCTTACTGTCGGCAAAAGGTCGGTTGGCAAAGGAGCCCGTCGATGTCGCAACCAGATGACTCTACTCAGTCGCTAGCCCGGCTGAAAGCGGAGTTGGAAGAGTTGGAACGGGAAATCCAGTCCATGCGGCGCAGAGACGCGCGCGAGGCAAGTGGGCCGGACAAGCGCGAATTCTCTAAGCGGCATGGATCTCACGACGACATCCGGTGGCAGGAGCGTTTGCTTGCTGAGATCCGAAGCTTGAGCTTTGCGCTGGACCGTCAGTGCCGCCGGAGCACACGCGTCTCTCGCAGGTCAGCCGCAGCGCCTCCTTATCCGCCGTATCCGCCATTTCCACCCTATCCACCGTACCCGCCCTTTCCGCCGTATCCGCCGTACCCGCCGCCATGCGCGCCGCCTTGCTGTTGTCACCCGGCGCCTTGTCCGCCCCAAGCGGCTCCCGCACCAAGTCCCAGCAGCTCTGCACGGCCCGCAAGCAGTTCATCGAGCTCGTCTTCGAGCAGCAGCTCATCCCGGTCCAGCAGCTCGTCCAGTTCAAGCAGCAGTTCCGCCCCGAAGAGGCAGCCAATCACCCACTGACGAATGGAGGACGACGAGATGTCGACGAACGACAATCCAAAAGATCCCGGGAATCTGTCCGAGGCGCTGCAGGCGTTCCGGCGTCGCGAAGAAGCGTTGTGGCATGAGGTGAGACGGCTCCGCGAAGAGCTAGAGGAGTGGCGCGACTGTCAACGCAGCACAGATGAAATTCGCTGGAAGGAGCGTCTGCTGTACGAAATTCAGAACCTGCGGCACTCGATTGAACATTGGTGCGAATGCGCGAGCAACGATGGAGGCTGCGCGCCAACTCATCAGGCGCCGCCCTATCCGCCGTACCCGCCATTTCCACCCTATCCGCCGTATCCTCCGTTCCCGCCGTATCCGCCGTGTTGCGCGGTCTGCTGCTGTTCTCCCTGCACATGCGGCGCAAAGAGCCCCTCTGCAAGCACCAGTTCATCAAGCTCCAGCAGCCGGCCCGTTGGCTCCAGCAGTTCATCAAGTTCTAGCAGACCCGCAGGCTCCAGCAGTTCATCAAGTTCTAGCAGACCCGCAGGTTCAAGCAGTTCGTCGAGTTCCAGTAGACCAGCAAGCTCTAGCAGCTCGTCCAGTTCCAGCAGACCCGCGAGTTCGAGCAGTTCGTCAAGTTCCAGCAGACCCACGAGTTCGAGCAGTTCGTCGAGTTCGGGCAGCTCGTCGAGTTCGGGCAGCTCGTCGAGTTCAGGCAGTTCGTCGAGTTCAGGCAGTTCGTCGAGTTCAGGTAGTTCGTCAAGTTCCAGCAGTTCGTCAGGTTCAAGCTCGAGCAGTTCCTCCAGTTCAAGTCGACCGCAGGGTGTGCGAGTCGTGTTGGCGGCGGCAAGCAATGGCGGAGGCTATGCCAATCAGTTCCAAACGCTGGAGTCGAATTTCAACAACGGAGGCCTCCTCGCGCCCTTGCTTGCGGAACTCTGGGATTTCGATACTCGCATCTCGGGTGATGGGAAGGGCAATCCGGCGCCCCAGGACTTCCTGCAGGCACTAACAGGAACCCCGCAACATTTTCGAGGCTATAACCAAACCTCCGATCACAATCCTCAAGCAGACTTCAAGGTCACGCTGGATGATACAAGTTGGTCGATTTACTACGCCAACGTTGGCAGCGTTCCCGCCGAGATCCCGCCCCTTCCGCCAGGTCCCTTCAGCGATACAGCCAAAGCGGACGCTGCCGGCTTGAATTACAGGCATCACCTGATACGCGATTTCACGTTCCTGGACGCGGCCAAGAACAGCAGTATTCAAGACCTCTTGCCGGAACCCGCTTGGCAGGTGACGAAAGACTTCATCGTTCAACAGATCGCGTTCCCGATGAAGCCTGACGGATCCGAAGCATACGTCCTCAACTACACGCTGGGACCAGGACCGCACGATAACGCCCGTACGTATCACGTTCTGGATGATTCGCAAGCACTGGCGGACAGCACTCCGCTGACCTTCCAGGACATTCAAGTGGGCTTCACGGCGTTGCTGTATGAGCTGCGGGACGCCGCGACCAAGCAGCCCGCGAATGTTGTACCGAACTGGTTCGGTGTAGCGGTAGCAAACGATACCACTGACTTTCGCAATGTGATCATCTATTTCCACCCAAGTCCCGGACAGGCTAACTACGACGTCAACAACGACAACACAGTCAACGACTACCAGCACAAATCCGGGACCAAAGGTGTGCATACAAATTGGAAGGAGCTGTTCTCATACCCGGAGCGCTTAGGAAAGCAACTGGCGGGCGCCGCCGTGCAAGCCGGTGACCCGTCCAGCGGCGTCCAGAACCAGGTCGTCATCGTGCCGTTTCTTCAGGGCTACGACGACGTCGGTATCTTCCCACAATATTGGTCGTTTATCGTCAAAGCCATCCTGGACGACTTGTACAAGAACCGGCCGAACTTCTTTGCGCCGGAGAACTAAACGATCGAGGAGCGAATGAAGGACTGGGACGATCGAGACGACTCTGCGCCCGAGGACGAGTGCGTACCTGCGCCCTATGCTCCGTTCCCTCCGTATCCGCCCTATCCACCGTACGCTCCGTTTCCACCGTATCCACCGTACCCGCCGTGCGCGCCGTGTCAGCCCTGTCCGCAAGCCGCCGAGCCCGCCGAAATGCCGCCGTGCGAGGCCGAAGAATCGGCGCCGTGCGAACCGCCTCCTGAGCCGGGCGAAGGAGATGGCGGATCGCAAGGCAGCCCCCAACCGATTCCTGAGCCTGTTCCTGAGCCGCCTCTTGTATTCCCGTCCGTTGTTGAAGTTCGGCGTCCTGACGACCTGCTGGTCTGCACACTACGATTCGTCGGCTTTGCTTTCTTTCGCGACCCTCCACGGCTTCAGCGCGCTGCCGACGACGCATACGTGAGCGTCGAGTTCCCGCCGCAAAGCTTCGGGGAAGAAGCGTTCCTTCAGGTTTCAGGTCAGAGCGCTGCCACTCCTGACCCTGCTCAAGACGTAGAGGTCAGTAAAGACCCCAATTATCCAAAGCAGAACATTCCTGGCACGGACGAGCCCGTTCCGTCAAGCCTGCCTGCAGCACGCATTCGCCTGGCGGGAAGCAGCCGGCTCGTGCTCGCCATGCCTGCCGCGCGGGACTCGCTGGACTTTACCCTGGCGGCGATCTTGACTGCGCTCCGGGACTGGCCCATGCGCCTGGCACCGACGGCGGTGATGGATCTAACGCCCATCGTCGCAGGCCCGCAAGCCCCAGGGCAGAACATCACGTCGCTCGAACTGCCCTACCGCTTGCTGATATCGCCCTTAAACCCCGCGACGTGGCGGCACAGCATCGCGCCCGTTACCAGCAGCGGACGTACGGAACTCTGGCACACGCGTCTTGCGAATCCCGTCAACCCAGACCAGATTGAGCCACCGAGCCGCATCCGCGCCATCTGGTCACCGGATTATTTCCCGCCTCCGCTCCTAGGCAATCTGTACAAGCTGATGAGCACGCCCAATCCGCCGCTGATTCGGATGAGCTTAGATCCGGCAGATCGCGCCATGCTGGTGACGCTGATGTCGGGATTCGATGCCAAAAGCGGCAGCAATCCTTACATCCCAATTTCGAGCGAGGCTAAACGCCTTCACCTGACCTCCCTGGGAGGCCTGCTCGATGCGGAGGGAAGTTGGAATCCGGACACGTTGCCCGACGGCATCGATCTGGAGCAATGGCGTCATCTCGCAACGCTCGGTCGTGACCAATATGTTCGCGTCGTCTACGCCGGATGGCTGTGCCCCTTTGGCCATGCGGCGTCACTGGTCAAAGTGACGGAGCGGCGATTTCAAACGCTCGCCACGGATCCGTCAAAACGCATCGCTGTTTTACGCCAACGATTCTTCCTGGTGGTCAGGCAGCCTGTTGTCACATACACAGGCGCGAATCATGTCAATGCGGGGCGCAATTTCCCCTTTTCGCAAGTGGAGCTCTTGACGCGCGTGACGCCTGATGTGACTGACCCCGGCGTGGGCGCAAGCGCCGTAAAGGCTGCCTCTGGTGGCGACATCTACAAGCAGATGAGTATCTTGCCACGCGAACTGTTCTGGCCGATGGTGGCGGCCGGCAACTCGGATGGCATGGTCGATTTCCCGTTCCACATCGCGGCCACAGACATCGCAGGCAACCGCATTACGTTCGCGCTGCCGCTGCTCTTCGTCGGCAAGCCGGCAAACGACTATGCGACGAAAAACGAAAGCTCCATTGTCCGCGACGCTTACAACGCCTCGTCAAAGCGCAAAGCCACCATCGGCGGCACAAACATCACGTACGCGACGGTCAATTCAACCGATCAGGGCAATCCAAGTACGTTCCCGACGAGCGATATCACCTTCTGGTCCGGCGCTCTCAAAACAACTGCCAATCCGTATTTCTATCCCGAGGTCAAGCTGGCCACCATCGGCGTGAAGCCGGTACAAAAGCTTCTCGCCAAGCCAAACTTCACAACAGAGGTTTCCTATCCCGACCTGTACAACGCGAACGGGTTCGATGCTGGAACCAATCCTGGTCAAGTCTTTCTTCAATTCACGAATGCTCTGCCGCTGCAATTCGGCGGCGCATTAGATCAGGCCAAAAGCGATGCTCTCGGCGCATTAGCCACGCCGCAGATGAACCTCATCGGGCTCTCAACCATCGCAGGTGCGGTTTCAGGTCAGGATCCCGCCGCGCTTGCCAATCTCGCTGCCGGCCAGTTCAATCCCGCCGATTTCTTCAAAGACGCTACCATCCTCGGCGGCATCAACCTGGGCAACATTGTCAAAGCGGCAACGTCGCTCGCGGGCGCCGATGTACCGAAGTTGGTCTCGCGCGACTTGCCCGACCATGTGGAAGCAAGCTTCAACTGGAGCACGACGGTCACGCAGGCCGACAGCGCCAACCTGATCATCCCCAACGCAGACCCCGGCGAGGGCGATACCCAGTTGACCATGAGCGGCGTTGTCAACACGCCTCTCGACCCCGCAAAAACCGCCACTTACGAGGCCACCGCCGAGCTGAACAACTTCAAAGTGAACCTGTTCGGCTTCATCATTCTCTGGTTTGAAGATATGAAGTTCAACGCCAGGAACGGTCAGAAGCCGGATGTAACCATTCAGATGCGAGAAGGCCAGGACGCCGTCACCTTCGGCGGTCCGCTGGAGTTCGTCAACACGCTGCGGCAGTATATCCCCAGCAATGGCTTTTCTGATCCGCCCTCGCTTATCGTCACGCCCAGCGGCATCAGCGCCTCGTACTCGTTGACGCTTCCTGCACTCGAAGTTGGCGTGTTCGCTCTCTCGAATGTGGGCTTAGGCGCTGCGTTTAGCCTTCCGTTCGACGGCACGCCAGCGGAAGTCGATTTCGAGTTCTCTACGCGCGAACATCCGTTCAGCCTCACCATCTCCCTACTCGGCGGCGGCGGGTTCCTGATGATTGGCGTAACGTCGAACGGTGTCAAGCAAATCGAAGCCGCCATCGAAGCCGGTGGGGTCGCCGCCATTGATCTCGGCGTTGCCTCAGGCAGTGTCGAAATCAAGTTCGGCATTTATTTCCACTGGAAAGGCTCGCCCGACGACAGCGTGGAACTCGCCGGCTATTTCCGCATGCACGGCGAGGTCTGCGTTCTATCGCTCATATCTATCTCGATCACCTTCTATCTGCAACTTGGATACATCAAGGATGAAGCGAATAACAAGGCGACGGTCTATGGCGAAGCGGAACTGACGGTCGAAATAGACATCCTGATGTTCTCGCAATCGGTCTCCATCCATTGCCGGCGCGAATTCAGCGGCGGGCCTGCCGACCCGAAATTTATCGATCAGATTCCCACGCAGCAGATCTGGTCTGAGTACTGTGACGCGTTCGCGGCGGAGGCTGCCTGATGGCGAAACAATCCCTCATCTGGACCGCGCTGCCGAACGGCTACACAGCCGACAGCAAGTCGCTGCGCTTGTCGATCTTTCTGTCACCGCGCCTCAACCCCGAATCCGATCCCACCCGCCTGGACACCTTCCCAGAATGGGTAGATTGGCCAACCACTCTGAGGCATGCACGATTCAAGATCCACTGCAATGGCGCAACCGTAACGGTTGCAGGCGACGGGTCGGGATCAAAGAATGTGGTGGATACCCGCCTCGGCGTCGCGGATTCCGCCACTTGGGCCGCGCTCTTCACGCCCGCACTCTTCGTTCGGCCGTATCAGTTTCAGGACCTCTCGAATAAGTCGATCACTTCTTTCGATGCCACGGCGATGGCGAATCTGGTCCAAGTTCTGTACACGAACCTCGCCGGGCGCGTGGGCGATACTCTTCTTCCCATCGAAAGCTTCATCGATAGAGGGCAGCCCTGGGCCGCGCTTCTGCAGGCGGTTGAATTTATCGACCACCAGGACGACGGCACCCGTTCGCTTGATACTCCATCTGCGCCGCCCGTCGCGCTTCTCGGCTTATTCAACAAGTTCCATACCCCGCTCTCCACGCCCACTTCGCACTCCGGTCCGCGCAAAGATGATGGGCGTATCACGGCCACTTGGCAGGAGTACAAGCAGCAACCCTTACCCGCGAAAACCGACCTCGCGTCGCAACTTGACTTCCATCAAACCGTAGCCTCCATGGGCTCGTATCCCACGCTGCTGAGACTGCTCGGCTTAGTAGTGGATGTACTGCTCGACCCGACAGCCTTTCCATCCGGTAGTGACGTCCCGCTCTCCGTCTCCGCTGCGTTTCCGCATAAGAAGCTGACCAAACACTCGTCCGGAAAGCCGGTCACGCGCACGCTCTTGAACGCAACCAAGTTCGAGGCAGTATCTGATCCCAAGGCAACCTATCCGATTCAAGATCGCCTGCTGCAAATCGATCCGCCCCGCTTCAGCCTCTTGCAAACGGACGTAGACGGCGCCGCCATGAAGATGATCAACTTCGCGCGCACTGTGATTCGTAGCTTTCAAGTGAATGCGGCCGTGGACCCGGTCACGCGGAAGACGAATGACGTTGGCGTGCCATCGTTGCGGAATGCAGGTCTGATGCTTGTGCAAATGGGGCGCGCTAAGTGGCTCTCCGTTCGCTTCGGGCAGAACGCCCAGATTAATAGCGGATTCGAGAAGCAAACAGGCGGCTCTTCTTCCACCCCTGTCGAACTTCACGCTCAAGACATCTTGCGCGGCTATCGATTCGATATTTGGGACGCAACCGCGGGCAACTGGCAATCACTCTGCCGCCGCACCGCACACTACGAACTCGGAAGCGCGCCCGTCGTGGTCGATGTCACACCCGAAGAAGAGAGCACCATCCGGCTCGCTGCAACCACCTCGGCTGATCCAACAAGCAACACCGACGTGGTCTCGTTGCATGAAGCGCTGATGACCTGGAACGGATGGAGCCTCGCCGCGAGACCACCCGGCCGCAACATCCAGCCGGACGATTCGATAGACACCAGCCAGGATCAAAGTGAGGCCGAAGTGCCGCCCGGCTTGCCGTTCCTATCGCGATTCAAACCGGTGGCAGGCTCGCTACCGAGGCTCCGCTTCGGCCGCAAATACTGGTTACGTGCACGGGCCGTCGATCTGGCAGGGAACTCCCTCGACTACCAGTCGACCGATTTGGGATCTGAGAACGCCGCTGCGTTGGCGGTTCCCTACCTTCGTTTCGACCCGCTTGCCGCCCCAATCCTGGCACTCGTCTCACAAAACGGCAACGTGGAGGCGCCGGGTCCGGGCGAGTCGGTCCAGCGCATGGCAATTCGCAGCTATAACGACACGCCTGCGGATAACGCGACTCCAACCGCCGAACAAGCACATCGTGGTGCGGTGCCGCCGCGTGTCAGCGCGCGCGACGCCGAGCAGCACGGCATGTTAGACAACGGCGGCCGCGTCGACGCAAGCACCTTTACGATGCTCGCCATAGACCGCGATCGCGACGGTCACGATCCGCTCTCTGTCGTACGAGAAGTGGTTCTCCAAACGCAAGGGCCGCTCGATACGTCGCCCGTACCAACCACGTTTGCCGTTTATGAGATTGGTCGCGCCATGACGTACCTTCCTGATCCGTTGGCGGCAGAGGTCGCGGTTCGCGTCTTCAATCATCCGAACATCGATCCCGCCACCATCATCACCATCCCGCTTTATACTAACGGCGCTTGGCCCGACACGCAGCCTTTTGTTGTTCAGGTTTACGAGGATGCTTCGGCAGCACCCTCGTTCGATGCAACGAGCGCGACACTACGCATGCCGCTACCGAAGGCGGTGCGCGCTGTGGTTCGCCTGTCGATGAAACTGAGTGACGCGGCGCTTTCGAAGATGGGCGTGTATGCGTGGCTCGATGCCGCAACACAGGCGGCGCAGGCGAAACGTGCGCGCGATGGGCAGCACTGGATGCTCACGCCTTGGCGTGAACTCGAAGTAGTCCATGCTGTGCAGCGGCCCCTGAAGCCACCCGACATTCAATCTGTGTCCATCCAGACCCGCTTGTATGGAGACACGAACGCGCGACCCGAGATCGTGGCTCAGTGTTCCATAGCGAGCACGGACAGAGTGGATGTACACTCAGCCTCTCATGAACCGGTAGACGAGGGCGCCTTGCCGGGAGATCAGGCGCGGAACGATCTGGCGTTCTCGCTCAAGATTACCGATGCGACCACGTACGCGACAGTGCTGGATGGCAACGCGGACGGGGGCATACCGGACGTCTCCGTGGCGGGAAGCGACCTCGTAGCCACGAACTCGCCTGATGCGATCAAGAACGGCCAACTCACCCCCAAAGCGCACGAGTTTCACGACACGCGTTACCGGCGGATCACGTATTGGGCGAACGCAACCAGCCGCTTCCGCGAGTTCCTTCCCACCTCGCTCTTAACGGAACCATCAGCGGCAGGGCCTGTGCCCACGGAACAGAACATCACGGTAACAGGCGCCGGCGCTGTCACCTGGATTGTTAGTTCTGCGGCGCCTCCCGCTCCGCAGGTCCTCTACGTGCTCCCGACCTTCACCTGGGAACGCACAGACGATGGTCATGGCGATACAGTCAGCCAACGGCAGGGTGGGCTTCGCGTTTACCTTGGTCGACCCTGGAATGTGTCGGGTTATGGCGAAATGCTGGGCGTTGTCGTGCCGCCCGCAGGATTCTCCGGCGATCCGGAAACCACTCCCATCGGCCACCCGCTTAAGAATTACGTGACCCAGTGGGGTGCGGACCCGGTGTGGGATTCCGATATTCTCGCCGGCATCGCACCGCAGCCCTCCGACTTCTCTTTGGCGCGCACCTCGCCCGATCCGACCGGAGCCTGGCTGCCACCGGGCGCACCGCAAACCGAAGCGGATCAGCCCCCAGGACCGTTCAGAGTGACGGGACTCACCCCACCCGGCCTCTCCGCAAACGATCTGCAACTCGACGTTGCTCCACACGATGTGACTTGGAGTGACGATCGGCAACTCTGGTTCTGCGATATTGGCCTGGATCCGCGTGCCGCATACTTCCCGTTTATTCGTCTGGCACTGGCGCGTTACCAGCCGAGCTCGATCGACGGCGCCTACCTGTCGAACATTGTGCTTGCCGACTTCGTCGCACTCACACCCGGGCGGTGGCTCTCCATTGCTACAACGGACTCGCGTGCGAAACAGGTGACGGTGACCGGCCACACCTACCGTGCTTCGAGCGGATGGCAAGAAGGGGCGGGCAAGCCCGGCGCGGCAGCAGTCGCAAAAACCAGCACACTGGAAGTTTGGGTAGAGCAACTCGACCCGCGGCTCGGCGACGATTTCGGCTGGCTGCGGCTCGACTCGGCAACGGTCACCCCGGGCCCGGTCCTCGCACCCGGCGCGGACCCGACCGAGGTGCTGTGGAGCGGCCAGGTCAGCCTGCCAGATAACCTATTTCCCGATTGGCCGTGCCGTTTAGTGATCGCGGAATATGAAGAATACATGGTGGACGACGGCCTACCCTACCAGCGACCTTCCAGCCAGAAGAATCGCCGTTTAGTGTTTGTCGAACATCACAGACTTTAGATGTAGGAGCCGGCAAGAACAGTCAGGCGTGCAGCCGCGGACCCGAAGGCTTGACACGCCGACAAGACCTCAAGATTTATTGCCGAGCGCAGACGGATCCAGCGTTAATTTACCGTAAGATTCGCTTCAGTGGATGTGGCCTATGGGTGTGAAGATCATGTGTAACGGCCATGTATAGATCTATATTTTCCTCACCCGCTGTGAAGTGAGGATTTAAGACATTGACTGACAGTGCCTACCGTCGTGATTGTGGACTGAATGCTGACGTGACCTAGAGGGTGTCCGAGCGTGAGCTTTCGGCAGTTGTGCGTAAATCAGAGGCAATGTAAGCGTACGGCGAGCACCGTCTAGCAAAGGACAGGGGAGTTGGGTGATGCTTCGGGAATGGACGGATCAGCTCAGAGCAACAAGCCGGAAGCAGTAAAAGCGCAGCGCCGCAAGTGGACGATGGCGGAACGGCAGAGGATTGTGCAGGCTTCGTTGAAAGCCGGTACAACGGTCGATACGGTAGCGCGTGTGAATGGTGTGAACCCAAGTCAGATCCACAAGTGGCGCAAACAGCACCGGCAGAGAATGCAACCGGGTAAGGCTTCGGTTTTGCTTCCGGTGCAAGTGGCGGAGGGAGCCGCGGCTGGTGCATGGGAAGCGAAACAGGAGTGCAGCGTGATCATGGAGGCGCGGGGTGTGAGGGTGACGGTGGGCGGCTGCATCGATGCAGCCGTAATCTGCAGGTTATTGGAGTGCCTGGCGGATGATTGCACCACCAGCCGGAGCGCGGATCTGGATTGCGGCGGGGATCACTGATCTGCGGCGCGGGTTCACGGGTTTGAGCGCAGCCGTGCAGATCGTGCTCGAGCAGGATCCCTACGGCGGGCATGTGTTTGTGTTTCGTGGGCGGAGAGGCGATCTGGTGAAGTTGTTGTGGTGGGATGGCGACGGGCTCTGCCTTTTTGCGAAGCGATTGGAACGCGGGCGTTTCGTTTGGCCGCAGGCCAAGAGTGGAAGCGTGTCACTTACTCGGGCGCAGTTATCGATGTTACTCGAAGGGATTGACTGGCGCCGGCCGGCGCGCACGTGGAAGCCGGAGATGGCAGTTTGATAACCGAGAACAAAAATACTTAAAAATGTTCGGATTGCTCTCGACTAAGTAATAAACCCATGGCATAGTTTTTGAAGATGCCTGCTGTACCGCTGCCTGATCTGGACGCGCTCGACGCGGCCGCATTGAAGGCCATGGTTATCAAGCAGCACGCGCAGATCTCGTCGCGTGATGCTGAACTTGAGCGTCTCCGGTTGATCATCGCCCGGCTGCGACGGCTACAGTTTGGACGCAAGTCGGAAAAAATCCAGCGCGAGATTGAACAACTCGAACTGCAGCTCGATGATCTGGAGGAGAATGCTGCAGAGAAGAACCAACGAGCAGAGAACACGCTTCCGCCGCCAGCAGCCGCAATCTTTGCGAGCGTGACCGAGAAACCGGCGCGCCGGCCTTTGCCAGATCATTTGCCGCGACAGACCGAGACCCACCAGCCTGAACAGGAAAGCTGTCCTGGATGTGGCGGGGAGCTGCGTAAGCTCGGCGAAGATGTATCCGAGATGCTGGAGTATGTGCCGGCGCGTTTCAAAGTGATCCGGCATGTGCGCCCCAAACTGAGTTGCACCAAATGCGATGTGATCGTGCAGGCAGAAGCCCCGAGCCGTCCGATTGCACGCGGCCTCGCCGGTCCTGGACTGCTGGCACATGTTTTGGTATCGAAATATGCGGATCACCAGCCGCTGTATCGTCAGGCGGAGATCTACGCCCGAGAGGGTGTGGAGCTGGAGCGGTCGACACTGGCGGATTGGGTAGGAGCAACGAGTGAGTTGCTGGTGCCCCTGAATGATGGCTTGCGGCAATACGTCATGAGTCCGGGCAAACTGCATGCCGACGATACGCCGGGACCGGTGCTGGCGCCAGGCACGGGCAAAACGAAACTCGGCCGTTTGTGGGCTTATGTTCGGGATGATCGCCCGGCCGGCGACCTGGCTGCTCCAGCGGTCTGGTTTGCGTACTCGCCAGATCGAAAAGGCGAGCATCCACACCGGCATCTGAAAACGTTTTGCGGCACGTTACAAGCCGACGGCTATGCGGGCTTCAACCACTTATATGATGACGGACGCATTCGAGAAGCGGCGTGCTGGGCTCATGTCCGTCGCAAGTTCTTTGATTTGCACCAGGCGCATGCTTCTCCTATCGCGACCGAAGCAGTGGAGCGCATCGGGCAGCTGTATCGGATTGAGAGCGAAATCCGTGGTCGCCCGCCGGATGAACGGCAGCAGGTACGCGACGAGCGTGCACGTCCTTTATTAATCGCGCTGCACGAATGGTTTAAAACCACGCTCACGAGGATCTCGCGCAAGTCCGAAGTTGCGGCGGCCATTGGCTATGCGCTCGCACGCTGGCCGGCGCTGGTACGCTATTGCGATGACGGCCGTATTGAAATCGATAACAATGCGGCCGAACGCGCGCTGCGTGCGGTCGCCCTGGGCCGGAAAAATTATTTGTTTGCAGGCTCCGATGGTGGCGGAGAGGGCGGCGGCGATTTACAGTCTGATGGGCTCGGCAAAGCTGAATGGCATTGATCCGGAAGCTTATCTGACTTCGGTGCTGCGTCGTATTGCCGATCATCCGATCAACCGCATTGCGGAGTTGCTGCCCTGGAATCTTTTTCCCGCAGGCCGGGTTGCCGTGGATGCGGCGTGAATATCCAATGACTTGGTTACCGCTCGAATCGCAGATGTTTCTCTCGGTGGCATACGATGCCGACAAGCGCATCCTGTACCTGCGATTCCGCAGCGGCGATGTCTACCGGTATTTCCAGTTTTCCCACGACGACTACCAGCATTTCCTGCGCGCCAATCCAAAGGCCGGCACTTCCTCAGCAATGTTCGGAACTGCTTTCCCTACGAACGCATGGCCAAGCTTCGAGTCGCTTAATCAAGGCGACCGAACCATACAGTTACTCGGACGTGCGCTAGATTGAAAAATCGATAGATGCCGCGCTGGCTTGGATCGCTGATTATGATCGCT
>CAWJFN010000002.1:0-527279 GCA_963842195.1 uncultured Acidobacteriaceae bacterium | reverse complement strand
ACATGATCCCGTTGAGTTTTTGGTCCGATCTCCAGCATTAAGCAGGACAGATCTCGCGATTCACATCCATGGAAATGCACTGCATCGTCACAGCGGCTTCAGATCCGGACGACTTGACTTATGGTCAGGCCGTCACTTCGTCGCCCGGTGTTCAAGGAGAGCCGATGCGAGACTCTCTCTTCTTGAGGATTGAAGGAGCACTCTAAAATACAGCGCCTCAGGAGACGCTCATGGCGTTTCGTTCAGTCCGCATGTGTCAGTTCGCTCCACTAGAAGCCCACCGGCCAGCCGGTTGTGGTCGACACGGCGGGATTCGAGAGAACAATGTCTGATCACGGACAATTAGAATTCAGCCGGGGACAATTAAAATTCCCGGTGGCTGGGAAGGCGAACGCGATACAAGTCGGAGACGACTTGTATGGTGAGCGAACAGCAGGTAAAGCGACTCTGGCGGCTCGCAGGGCAGAAGTGGGCGTTGGAGATCGCGGCGGCGAAGGCGGGCATGGACCCGAAGACAGCGCGAAAGTACCTGCGGGATCGGCGTCTACCAGGCGAGATGCGAGAAAAGCATACGTGGCGAACGCGGCCTGATCCGTTCGCCGATAGCTGGGACGAGATTCGGCAGTTGCTCGCCGTCGAACCAGGGTTACAGACGAAGACCATCTTTGAGCATCTGCAGCAGGCGCAGCCGGGCCGGTTCAGTGACGGGCAGGTGCGGACATTGCGCCGCCGGATTAGTTACTGGCGAGCGACCGAAGGACCGCCACGCGAGGTGTTCTTTGCGCAGGAGCATCGGCCGGGCGAACTGTGCCAATCGGATTTTACGCATTGCCGGGAACTGGGTGTGACGATCAATGGCCAGTCGTTTCCGCATCTCATTTACCACTTTGTTCTGAGTTACTCGAACTGGGAAACGGGCAGCATCTGTTATTCGGAGACGTTCGAGAGTCTGAGCGAAGGACTGCAGAATGCACTCTGGCAACTGGGTGGCGTTCCTTCGGAACACCGAACGGATCGGATGAGCGCGGCGGTGAACAATCTGTGCGATGCCAAAGAGTTCACGCGAGCGTATGAAGGGCTGTTGCGGCATTACCGGATCAGCGGCCAGAAGATCCAAGCCGGTCAGGCCAACGAAAACGGTGATGTGGAACAACGGCATTATCGTTTCAAACAAGCCGCCGAGCAAGCGTTACTAATGCGCGGTAGCCGCGACTTTCCTGCGGTGGCAGCCTACCAGGTGTTCTTGAGCAAGCTGTTTACGCGGTTGAATGCCGGCCGAAGAGAAAGATATCTAGACGAAGTGGCAAGACTGCAGCCGCTTCCCGAGCAGCGGCTGGATTCCTTGCGGCGGGAACGGGTGCGAGTCAGTCCGGGCAGCCTGGTGACGGTTCATCGAAACATCTACTCGGTGCATAGCCGGCTGATTGGCGAGATGGTGGAAGCACGAGTGGGCCCCGATACGGTCGAGATCTGGTACGCCGATCGGAAAGTGGAAGAACTGCCGCGTCTGCGCGGCCGAAGCAAACACCGGATCGACTACCGACACATTATCGATTGGCTGGTCCGCAAGCCGGGAGCGTTTGAAAACTATCGCTACCGGAGCGATCTGTTCCCGACCAGCTGGTTCCGCTTGGCTTACGATGCCCTGCGCGAAGAGCACGGTCCGAAACGCGGTGCTCAAGAGTACCTGGGAATCTTGTTGTTGGCAGCTCGCCGCGGAGAGGCACTGGTCGAGGGAGCCATTCGGTTTTTGCTGGGGAGTGAGCAAGCTCTGAACGCGGAAGAAGCGATTCGCTTGACGGAGGACAATGCTCCCGCTCCGCTGACCACCATTGCGGTCGATCCTGTCTCGCTCGCGGTTTTCGACGACCTGCTGACAAGGGAAGACACGGCAGCATGACGACCGATATCGTGGATGTCAAAGCCGCCCTTACCGAGAGTCTGACGGAATTGCACTTACCCACAGTGCGGCGGACCTACGAAGAAGCCGCTCGTTTGGCGGAACGCGAAACACTGAGTTACGAGCGTTACCTGCTGGATCTAGTCACTCGTGAGAGTCAGGACCGTCAGCAGAAGCGAATCCAGCGATTGCTGCGTCAGTCACGCATTCCGGCGGAGAAAGCTCTAGCCAATTTCAACCTGAAACGGCTGCCACCAAAGGTGGCGATCTTAACCAAGTCGCTCATCGAAGGAGAAGTGCTGGACCGGCGCGAAAACGTGTTGGCCTTCGGTAATCCCGGTAGCGGCAAGACTCATCTTCTCTGTGCCATCGGCCAGGAACTGATTGCTCGGGGCCGGCGCATGTACTTCACCACCTCGGCGCTTCTGGTACAGGATCTATTAGTTGCCAAGCGCGACCTCAAGCTCAGCCGCTTCCTCAAGAAGCTGGCTCACTTCGAAGGGTTAATCATCGACGATCTCGGATACGTGCAACAGAGTCGAGAAGAGATGGAAGTGCTGTTCACCCTATTGGCCGAACGTTACGAGCGTGGCAGCGTCTTCATCTCCAGCAATCTGCCGTTCTCGAAATGGGAAGGGATCTTCAAAGATCCTATGACCACGGCAGCAGCGATTGACCGCCTCGTTCATCACTGCGTCATCCTCGAGCTCAACATCCCAAGCTACCGAGTTGAACACGCCAAGAAGGCCAAAGAAGAATCGTAAACAACCCAAGATGGCCGTGGAAATGACGGCCTGATGGAAAGCAAAAACCGCTTCCCACAGGCCTTGGAAAACGCTCGCGCGTTTTCGCACATTCCCACCGCCCGACCACGACTATGCTCGCCTTAAAAAAAGGGAAAAATAGTTGACCGCGAACGGGAAAAATAGTTGACTCTGATCAAATGGCTATGCGCTCTATGACAACTCGCCGATACTGGGCGGGTGTAATCCCCATTTGCCGTACGAAGGACAGCGCTCTCAAACCTTTAGATAATTAGCCGTATGATTCGGCCTTGCGGTGAAGATGATTTCGATGAGATCTGAACCATCATCAATGATGGAGCGTCAGCGTACCGAGGTGTTATCCCGCCAGATCGGTGGCGTTAACCCTATATGGCTCGTGAAGAGCTCCGTCAGGAGATGCAGGATGCCGTTGTCTTCTGGGGAGCGGACGAGGATGGTTCGGCTCAAGCTGTGATGGGCGTCCAGGACGTGCTTGATGTCACTTTGATCAGGCATGCTTATGCCCTTCGTGCCAATATCAATGAGACATTTCTAACGGGGGAAAAGGATCAGCTTCTCCCCACGTACTGCAAGATACCCACACGTCAGGTACAAACATTGGTAATGCTCTCCTTAAAGCAGCCGGATAAGTGTGTAAGCGTACGGTGAGCACCGGGTAGCGAAGGAGTTGGAGTTGCGGGATGCTTTCTGAATGAATGCATTGACGCCGGCTGAGGGCAAAACAAAGGCAGCAGACACGCAGCGAAGACAGTGGTCAGAGGAAGAGCGCGACCTGATCGTGCGAGCGTCGCTGAAGAAAGGTACGACCGTAAATGCGGTAGCCCGGTTGTACGGAGTACAGCCGTGGCAGATATATGATTGGTGCAAGAAGGCTCGCCAGTTCGGACGGCAGAGTAAGGCAGCAGGTCTGCTTCCGGTTCACGTCACGGAACCTGATCAAGCCGACAAGATAGAGCAGAAGCAAAGCTGCAGTATCGTCATCGAAGCACAGAGCACGCGGATCACGCTCACTGGCTCGATCGATGCCCTTGTTAGGCGCACTGTTTTGGAGTGCCTGGCGCGATGATCGCAGCACCAGCGAACGCCCACATTTGGATCGCGGCGGGTGTTACGGACCTGCGTCGCGGCTTTGGTGGATTGAGTGCGCTCGTACAAACAACGCTTGAGCAAGATCCATATGCCGGCCACGTGTTTGTGTTTCGTGGCAGGCGCGGCGACCTGATCAAGCTGTTGTGGTGGGATGGCGACGGGCTTTGTCTGTTCGCAAAACGTTTGGAACACGGCCGGTTCGTTTGGCCGAAGACAGACAGCGGCACTGTTGCACTGACGCGGGCACAGTTATCGATGCTGCTGGAGGGCATCGATTGGCGGCAACCGGCACGCACCTGGAAGCCGGAAATGGCCGTCTAATAAGTAACAACATAAAGCAGTGGATATGTTTCGGTAACACTGCTGACAAGGCAAAAAGACCATGGCATAGTTTGGACATGGCTGCCCTCGCACCGCCGGATCTGAGCGCACTCGACATCGATGCGCTGCGGGCTATGGTGCTCGAGCAGCATGCAGTCATTGAACGGCTGCAGACGATGATCGCGCAGCTGCGCCGGATGCAGTTCGGGCGCAAGTCGGAGAGGATCGACCGCCAAGTGGAGCAACTCGAGTTGGAGCTCGAGGAACTGGAGTCGGCCAAGGCAGCTCGGTTAGAAGAGTTGGAACGCAAGCTGGAGCCGGTGAAGGCGGCTGCTGTCGCGGCGGTCAGGCCAGTTCGGCGCCCGCTACCAAAGCATCTCCCGCGTGAGGTGGAAACACACGTGCCCGCTGAGCCAGGTTGTCCAGCATGCGGTGCCGAGTTGAATAAGCTCGGCGAGGATGTTGCGGAAGTACTGGAATGGGTTCCGGCCAGCTTCAAGGTGATTCGGCATGTTCGGCCGAAGCTGTGTTGCACCAAGTGCGACGTGATCGTGCAAGCCGAAGCACCGAGCCGGCCGATTGCACGTGGCCTGGCAGGTGCTGGACTGCTGGCCCATGTTCTGGTGTCGAAGTATGCTGACCATCTGCCGTTACATCGCCAATCGGAGATCTACGCGCGCGAAGGTGTGGATCTGGAGCGCTCCACTCTTGCCGATTGGGTGGGCTCCAGCAGCAAGCTGTTGGAGCCGCTGAACGAAGCGCTCCGCAGGCAGGTGATGAGCGCAGCGAAGCTGCACGCCGACGATACGCCTGTTCCGGTATTGGAGCCGGGTAAAGGGCGAACTAACACCGGGCGCTTATGGACGTATGTGCGTGATGAACGGCCGGCTGGGCAAACGACAGCTCCGGCTGTTTGGTTTGCTTATACGCCGGACCGCTCGGGCAAGTATCCGCATCAACATCTCGCAGCTTTCAAGGGCACGCTGCAAGCCGATGCGTACGCGGGCTTCAACCGGTTGTACGACAGTGGCGATGTGAAAGAGGCCGCCTGTTGGGCGCACGTGCGGCGCAAGTTCTTCGACATCGAGCAGGCGCATGCCTCTCCGCTGGCCGGAGAAGCTTTAAAAGGAATCGGCGAACTCTATGCAGTCGAGACTGACATCCGCGGGCGTTCGCCAGATGAGCGAAAAGAAGTCCGCCAGGCTCGATCGGGTCCTCTGATCGCCGGCCTGCATGAGTGGATGCAACAAACGCTTGCCAAAGTCTCGCGCAAGTCTGACCTCGCGGGCGCGATCAGCTATGCCTTGGGACGCTGGCCTGCCTTGCTGCGCTACTGCGATGACGGCTTGCTTGAGATCGACAACAACGCGGCCGAACGTGCGTTGCGTGCGGTCGCGATTGGACGGAAGAATTACCTTTTCGCCGGATCTGATTCCGGTGGCGAACGTGCTGCGGCCATGTACAGCCTGATTGGCTCGGCAAAGTTGAACGGACTCGATCCGGAAGCCTACCTGCGCTACGTGCTGGCGCGCATTGCCGACCATCCGATCTCTCGTATTCAAGAACTTCTTCCGTGGAATGTCGATCTGGCCGGTGCTGGCGATTCTCGCTCTCACGTGTCCGAAGCAGCCGGGTGACGTCGTCATGCATTGGCAACTCTTGGACTCGAGCGTGTTCGCAGCAGCCGCCTATGTTCCCGCCAAGCAGATACTCTACCTGCGGTTCCGCAGCGGCGAACTCTACCGTTACCTCAATTTCCCGCCAGACCTCTATCGAGACTTCCTGATCGCAGACTCCAAAGGTCAGTACTTCGCTTATAACATCCGTGACCGCTTCACTTGCGAACATCTCGCTCGCTCGCGCAGCGCCTCTGCCTCTTCCACCTGACTGCCGCAGTCCCTACCTACCTTGGATCCTTCTCAATATTTGCGACGGCCTTCGCCGTACGCTTACATAAGTGTTGAGAGTGCGGATGTATTTACTAATCCTGCGGTAGCACTCATTAGGAAAAGAGACGATCAACTTGAGGCGGAAGGGCGGCTAGACAACACGGGCCGGTTGAAACATAGTCTCGCCACATAGTCCTGATAACCCAGGAGTCGCTATCCGGAGATGGTTAATCCGTTACAGTTTTCGCTAAACGGAGGACATTCACCGAAGCATCGTGCCGTGCGGGCTCGATATCATCTGCACGCCCCGGGCCTGAGGCCGATCGCGCCCAATGAAGCATGTCTTCGAGTGTACCCGTGCGATGGCGATCACGTTCGGCGAGTTCTTTCCAGTATTGGTCGGTCTTGCCCATTTCCTCGTATTCAGCAACTTGCTCCCGCCACGATGCGATCGCCTTCGTTAGCTCCTGAATGAGGAGAGTTCGGTCACCACGTACGAATCGCTCGATTTTGGCAATAGTCTCAGTTTCTGTTTCGCCTTCAAGCACCTTGGAGACGTCATAGTCCTGGCGGTCGAGATTCCCTTGCCAGGCGATCAGATACAAGATCATTCCACTCGCGTAGATCTTTTCAATGACATCGCCATCATCCAGCAAGAACTCGCTGCCGATCAATTTCCCTGTCTTACCCATTACTCGATCGAGCAGGAGCGGGATGCGAATTGCGTCCCCTCCAACTCGCGTGAACCGATACGCTTCCGGTTCGGCCTTGGAGGTTCTCGGCATCGCGATCCGATATGAGTGGTTGTGCGAAGCAATAGGGGCTATCGCAGCCCTACGCGACAGCAACTCCGCCCCAGCGTCTGCCAGAATGTGACGAAGTTCCTCATTCGACATCGATTTGTAATCAAACATTGTTTTCTTCCTATCGAGGATGTCTGAACGCTTCTGGTACGAGCAGATATGCGGCGTTTTTGTCTGGCCAATGCCGCGGCTAAGGTTCCGAGAGATAGGCGGCAAAGACCTTGCGGACTGCATCGTCGTCATTTGCGGCTAGCTGAGCTTCGAGTCGCTTCAACAACATCGGATCATCGCTACAGTTTCCGTCTACGCAAAGTCCTATCTGCATCACCATTTGTGCCAATCGTGATTCCGGTGTCGGGTTTTGCGTTCGAACCGACCGCCACTTCGGGAATGCAATCTGCAAACTGCGGCGAAGGTCGCGCCAGAGAAATACTCGATACCTCCGTGCCTTCCATGCGTGGGCATCACAAACAGCGATGTCCGGCCCTTGCTCAGGCGACATGAGGCCCTCCGTTTAAGATGGGAGTGCCTGCTTGTACCACCAGAGCGGTTCCGTCAGAAGCGATGCGCGCCCGGCACTCCGGCCAAATCTGGCGGATCGAATCCAACCATTGTTCCAGCCGTTCTCGAAATTTCCTTGGCCGCGCGTACTCGACGGAACCGATTTGAGCGGTCAAGCCGCTTGGACCGAACAGGGGAATGCGTTCCTCGCCCTTTGCCGTGAACGAGCGGTAGCTGAGCCACATGAACAGATCAAGCACGGCGGGCGAGTCGATTAGATGCTTCACCGCCTCCAGGTCGGTCGGAATGCGGTGGGCATTGATCTCGCTGTAGAACTCATCAGTCAGAATGATTTCGTTCTCGAAGTCCTCGCCGATCGCGGTGGTTTCGATATCACGGGAATACCAGAGCTTGGCCTCGCGTAGGAAGTTGAACCGCCCCTTGCTGATGACCCGCGCCGCCGGACGTTCTTCCTGCGTGCCGAAGAAAATAGTAGCGCCGAAAATGCGCTCGAAAGCCGCGATCAGCCTTCGATACTCTTTCCCTCCTTTCTGCATCCCGAATGTCTCGAGCATCTGAGCGGCACTCTTGAACCGCAGCACCGGGCTTTGCTGTCGCACGGCCATTGTCGCGAGAAAGATCGGCACGATTCGGTCCTGTCCAAACGGAACACCGAACTCGGGATGACCAGTGACTTGGAGCGTGAACCGCCCGTTCCGGCGTTCATATAGAAGTTGCCCTTTCGGCAGCCGGCGGACCGGCAAGCCGCAGAGCACAAACGGCCGTGATGCAAAGCAAATACTCTGGTTTCGAGCATCACGCCTTTCCCGGATCAACGTTATGCTCTCGGCCTGCCGGAACTCCTTTCGACTGACCATCAGGTCCGGCTGGCTGCGGCGTAGAATATCGCCTGCAAGTTCCAGCGACCGAAAAGCTCGGGACGATTCCCGAACGATACGCTTCTTCTCTTGAAGAGACAATTTCACCTCGCGTAAACGTCCAGCTGGATTCCAGCCGGATTCGATCGCGAAGAGATTTCAACCTCGAATGAGGGAGCCGAATTGTAGGAACGGGTTCCATTCCTACAATTCCTACTTTAAGAACGGAATTTGCTTAAGTTGCTGATACTCCATGGTGCTCTATGTACAGGATTGTTCGCCTTGTCCGCATAAGTTGTTGATAGACAATCAGCACCAGTATTCCCAAGCTGGACGTCGCGGGTTCGATCCCCGTCTCCCGCTCCATGTTTCAATAACCTGCGAACAACCGAAAAACACGCGTTACTCCGTTTACTCCGTTTTCTTTCCAACCCTCGCCCAATCGCGGGTTCACCACTGAATCACCTCGGATTGGAGGCGCTTCACTCCTTCACTCTTTTGCTCAACATCGCTGGGGGAGTAGACCTCCATGCTCACTCCCAGCACGTGGCCCTCTGATCAGCAGAGACCTTGTCGTCGACCTTAGCTTTCCGACCCAGACTTGCGTTTGTCCGGCGCGACACCTGGAACGTAGCCCATTCCTAGCCGACCGTTTTCAGTTTTGGCTTTAGGCTCCGGTACCAAACGTTATCGCGGCACACAGCCTTATTTCGCTCCGACTGAAACAGATAGTCCTCCGGGCCGGTCTTTAGGAGGCAGCTCCGCCAGGGAGCGAGCTCCATCGCGGTACCTGGCGACAGGGCCGCTTTCCTGGCGGTCCGTTTGCCCTTCGTGCCTTTTGGCGTATCGAATTTCCCCTTGTAAACTCGCCGGACAATTTCCATGTGACTCTCGAAGACATCGCCCAAACGCAGGGCAAGGATTTTGCCTGGCCTCAACCTTCAAACATCGCAAGCCGGAAGATCAACCGTTCGTGTGACTCGAGTGCGCCCAGCGCTGACGAATCTCCGCCGGTGCCATGACGAGTTTCTCGCCTTCCGGCTTGCCGGGCGGAGTGAACAGGGCGGCTGCCGGGTTGAAGGGCACGAAGCCTTCGCTTTGCGCCATCTTGAAAATTGATTCAAGTCCCATCGCAAGTGATCGACGGTACTGCGAGATGAAGAGAGCGCTTTCTCATTCAAAAACGCCTGCATCTGCTCGCGAGTAATTTTCTGAAGACAGTCTCCGAACACAGGCACGAGATGATGGATCATTCTGGGTTCAGTTGTCATGCGCGTAGATTCCTTTCATTTCGGTGCAACCGCCGAAAGGAACACTTCCTGCAAGTACACGCCGAAGGTGTAGATAGGTTGCTGCGGATGACCCGCCCCCTCGTTGAGAGGCTTGAGGATCACCCCTAACCGCGATTCGGCCTCGCTCTTGGTAATGCCAGCAAACGGGCCAAGGACTTTGGATCTCCTGTGTCCGTTTTCCACCACTGGGCGACCGAGACCTTTTTGCGACCGTGGGTGCGCGGCATGACGCTTCCGTGTTGATATCGTTTTCGACGCATCGAAAATTACCTTTCTTGCGTCCAGAACGATGCATTCTGACATGCGCTCATATTACTGCGTCTTCCCCGCTTCAAGCCATTGCTGAAGCCATTCGCGGCGGACGACTTTGCGGCGGCCCATTGCGAGATCCATCAATCGTGGCACGCCGCGCAGCTTACCGTGAATCGCGTTCTGCACGTGCGCTTTCGAGCAGCGAAGGACTTTGGCAACTTCTTCGATGGTCAGGATGTCTGCTAAGTTCTCCATGTTCTCCTCTCATTCGGTAAGCCTTAAAGGGTATAGTTCGTGACGGACCTGTTGAGACAACGCGGAGAAATCCTTCGGCATTTTAGGGGCGCTTTGAGAGCGATTTGATCGTACGGCGAATGGCAGTCGGCATTTTAGGGGCGCATGATTATGCACAACCGGCTGT
Organism: uncultured Acidobacteriaceae bacterium; assembly: GCA_963842195.1. Lineage (GTDB taxonomy): Bacteria > Acidobacteriota > Terriglobia > Bryobacterales > Bryobacteraceae > Bog-105. The sequence goes on along the minus strand of CAWJFN010000002.1, from coordinate 517,148 downwards.
GCACAGCGGCCTCATCGTTCGGCAAGTACGCGGCTCTATTTTGGGGTTTATCGGTTTTGTGGGGGCGAAGGTTCGGTGTTCTGGGGGCGCTTTCTTTATATATCCTGACGATCCCTGACTGATCGTAAGCGTCCGATTGAGACCGTATTGACGGGATGGATAAGCGCGTCGTGGGCTAGGCAGACTAATGCGATTGTGTCCGCAGCACAGCGAACGTGCTATTTAGACAGCAGAAGGTGGCACAGATGGAGCGAGAGGTGAATCCATTACTGCGGAAGGCCATCGACGAGAAACGTCTGATCCGGCTGCGGTACAAGGATCGGGAGCGTATAGTCGAGCCACATGATTACGGAATCCATAACGGCTTAGCAAAGGTGTTGGGATATCAAGTAGCCGGATCGAGCAGTCACAAACTGCCGAGCTGGAGATGGATGGAGGAAGACTTGATGCTGGACATTGAGCTGCTGAATCGGACGTTTCCGGGTGGCCGCTCGCCTGAATCGGGTAACCATCACAGGTGGGACAAGCTGTTCATCCGAGTGAAACCGCCTGACGACGTGGATGAGTAAGCTACTTCAGATTTACATGTTTGGCGTGTCAGGCGAGCAGCGCTGCTGAATTAGTGGTGCTTGTGCTATGGAATCTGCATTGCGTTTACGAGTTTGATCAGCCTCAGCGCTTTGGGGAAAAAGTGCGTCGAATATCTCTTCCAACTTCCAACAACAGTCGCGCCTCCTTCTTAGTCACTTGGTCTGGAAGGAACAGGTGTGTCAGAAGGACGCCCCCTTTGAGAGCTGTCAATGCGAGCGCGCGATTCTGAATAAGTGACGTCCCCGGCGGCCGCGCGACCCCGAATTCCTTCGCAAAAGAAGGATGCGTATAGAACCGTAGATAACGTTCGCGCCACTCGCTCGCGGATTTAGGGTGGCGGACAGCATACAACTTCATTTCCAGATCAAGAATCGTGCCCCACGGATTATCAACATCGGAATAATACTCTCGGAGCGCTTCCAAGAGGCCTCGATGCTCGGTCTGTTCTAACTCTGCGAGAACCTTGCGAAATCTCGCACCGACTCTTCAAACAGCTGTTCGTGAAGTGCAAAGAAGAGTTGCTCTTTAGTTTTAAATTGTGCGTAGACGGCGCCCCGGGTGCCGCCCGACTGCTCAGCAATCTGATCAATCTGAGCATTCTCATATCCGTCGCGGGCAAAGATCGACTCGGCTGCTTTCAGAAGTGCAGCGCGAGTAGCCTCGCTTCTGAGTTCATGCTTCGTTCGAGGCTTTTCTTGCTTCACCACAGCATGTTAGCGGATGAGAGTGGCAGAATCCATATGTGTTTGCATGTATTTGTTCGAAGAATCGCAGCGCAGGCGCCAAGCTGCCCGGCGACGATCAGCGGTGATGGCGAGAAACTCGTCATTGCGCCTGCGCTAATGGAAACCGGTACAAGATGACGCTGATCGGTGCAACCGGAATCGTTCCCGGAACGCTGCCCATCTGATTTTCCTTTATCTCCACCTGCGGCTCCTCGCCGACCCGGTCCGCGGCATCCAGGTCTTTTCCCGTGATTTCCCACAGCGTCGCTTTTCCCTCAAGCCGGCAGCCGGTCACGTTCAAATCGAACTTCCGTTCCGATTGCGTGGCATTCACAACAGCAAGATTGAGGTGCTTGTGATCGGGCGTGAGCGCCGCAAACATGTCGAGCGGATACGTCGGGCTGCCGGACCTGGTCTTCGGCTCATCGGCATAATGCCGGCTGTCCGTTTGAGGTTGCGGGGAATTACCTGTTAGGGCGACCGGGATGGTTCCAACAAACTGGTGGTACAGCTTGAACATGAGTCCGGTCGTATTCAGGGTCGTTGCCGTGGGGGTGATGTGTCGTGGCCTGCGTTGCGAGATGAGACAGTCGAGTTCGGGGACAGTTGCCGTTGGCTGAAAAACAGTAGCCAGCGGTGGATCCCTGGTTGAGGATGAGCATAGCAGAGGAAGCGGAGGCCGGCTCTGCTGGAGAGCAACCGGCCAAGGAATACTCTGCTGGAAACTCATCCTGATGAGGCAGCGGAGGGCGGCCATCCGCTCTTCGCTGAGTTTGCATTTGCTTAAGCATCAGGATAGATTTCCTCATGCCTGGGAAAACTCATGCCCGCTGGCGGAACTGTGCGCTGCTTGTTTTCAAATTCCGCTGGCGAGCAATAAGCGAGCGCAGAATGCAATCGATGAACGTTATAAAACTGGTCGATGAACTCGGCCATTTGTGTTTGCAAATCCTCCATCGCCGCGTAACTCGGACAACTGATTTGCTCACGTTTGAGCGTGCTCATGAAGCTTTCGCAATAGGCGTTTTCCCAAGGCCTGGCTGGGCGGCTCATGCTGATCACCATGCCGACCTCCTCCAGTCGCTTCACGTAGTCGTTACTGGCGTACTGGCTTCCGCGATCGGAATGATGCACCAGACCGGCACCCGGCTGACGATGTTGGATGGCTTGATTCAATGCCGCCAACGGTAGCGTCGTCTGCAAGCTTCGCGCTAGTGACCAACCCACGACACGCCGTGAGAAGACATCCAGCACTACGGCCAGATACACAAACTCACGTCCCAAGCGCAGATACGTGATGTCGGCTACCCAGAGTTGATTGATCGCCTTTATCTCCACATACTGTGCCAGATTCGGATAGACTGTGAAGCCATGCTCGGAGTTCGTCGTGATCTTGAACTTGCGTCTGCGAATCGCCAGTAGATTATCGCTTCGCAAGATACGCCTCACCACGCCCTCACCCACGGCAATGCCGGCGTGTTGCACAAACGGTGTGATGCGGCGATAGCCGTAGGTCCGCCGCGCGAGCGCCGCTTTTTGAATCACATCACGGAGAGCCACTTCCGCTTCCTTCGGCTGGCGTTCTTGCCAATCCCGATAAAAGCCGGCGCGGCTCACTTTCCCTAACTCACACATTCTTTCGATACTGGCTCGGCCTTGCGCAGCTACCTGGTCTTGAATCACTTGGTAGACTCCTCGCCGGAACTTGCGCCGCTCTTCCGGCGTGTCTCCTTGATGCTGCGCAAGGCTGCGGCGAAAAAATCCAGTTCCGCCGTCTGCCTTCCAGTAAGCCGCTCTAAATCAGAGATCCGCCTTCGCAGCCGCGCGATCTCGTGCTCCTGCGGATCGTCTACTTTCCCCGCCGGCGGCGGTGGAGCGCCCTGACTTCCTTTTCCCGCGGCTTTCCAGGCATATAGAAACTTGCATCGAATGCCCAGTTCCCGAGCTAGCGCCGTCGGACTCTCACCCGCCACCATCCGGTCCACTGCCGCGCGCTTGAACTCCGGACTGTACTTGCTCCATCTCTGCCCACCTGTCTGCTTTGACACTTCCTTCTCCTCTCGCTGAAAGTGTCCCCGAACTCCCTTGTCTCATCCTTTCGCCGCAGGCCACCGCCCGCCCCGGCTTCCCACCGTGGGGGAACGGGAAAGGGGGAATAAAGAAAGGGTTCCTTCGTTGCTGCCGCAGGCGCTTTTTGCGCGCACTCCCACATCGTTTCATCCCTCGTCGCAACCGCCGATCGCCCTGCTTCCATTCGCACTCTGTTGTGGAGCCATCTGCTCCGGTGCCTGTTGGTGTCCTCAATTTTGAAACGGGTGCTGCCATCTCAGAATCGAACTGAATCTCTTTTCGGAGCTCGTCCTGCCATGAGCGCGCAGTCACCCGAACTCGGCGATTTTGCGATTAACTCAAAACTTTGTCTAAGCCGCTCTCTTCTTCGCTGCCGCTTGTGCCTGGCTATGACGCAACGGTTCGTATACCTCACCGCTGACCCATAACCGATGCAGCAGGATCCCCAGCTTACGCGCTACCGCCACAAGCGCGCGCTTCTTTGCATTCTTGCCACCGCGTGCGGCCAGCTTCGACCCCAGCGCTTCAGATCCGTATCCGGCCCGCGCCGGCTCAATAATGCAATGCGCTCCCTGCACCAGCAGCTTGCGCAAATAGATGTCGCCCTCTTTGCTGATCCCCAGCTGCGGCTGGCTCTGGCCCGATTCGCTGCGCTTGGGCCGCAAGCCCACATAGCAGCCTACGTCCCGGCTCTTTGCAAAGCGTGCCGGATCTTCCACTGTCAATACGAACGTCAGAGCGATCAAAATTCCTACTCCGCTGATTTGCCGCAGGAGTTCGGTTTCCGGATACTGTGTCCGGGCGATCTGCTCGATTCGTTCATCGCAGGCCTGTATCTGTTCGCTCAAACAAGCCACTTGTTGCAGCAGCGGCTCGAGCACTTGTCGCACCTCCACCGGCAGTGCTGCTAGCCGTTCCGTATCCAGACTGTCGGCGTCGCATTTCGGCAAGCGCTCGCCCAGCGCTTTGGCCAAGCCGCGCGCCGTGTTCACCAGACTTGTGCGCGCCTCCACCAGTCCCGCCCGCACCCGGATCTGCATCAGATCCAATTGCGCTTGCTCACTGCGATGCCGGATGGGTCGCAGCAACTCCGGATCTACCCGTGCCAGACGCGCCAGCATACGCGCATCCAGCTTGTCATCTTTGCGGCTGCTCTCACTGATCAGTTTCACCTGCCGCGCGTTGGCTACGATCACCTCGTGCCCGAAGCTCTTCAGCAACCGGCTCACCCAGGGAGAATGCGTCCCTACTTCCAACGCAATCCGGCACCTTGCCATGGCCCCGAACACCTGTGCCATCCCCTTCTTCGTGGTCGCAACACTGCGCTCGAACAGCACCTCACCTTCTTCGTCCAGCACGCAATAGCGGCTGCTTTTATCACCCAGGTCCATGCCGATCGTGAACGATCCTTTGCAGGTTTTTGCGCGCTTCGCGCCCTGCTTCGAACTCTGTCCTCTGGTGCTATTCTTCTTCATGAGCCGGTCTCCTTTGCACTTCGAGTGCGTGTCCATTGGGAGCTTAACGCATCCCGCCGGGAGACCGGCCTTCTCATCCCATCTCAGATTCCGCTGTCATAGCCATGAGACATCTGAGCTGATAAGTCAAGTCAAATCGCCACGAGTTTGAAGAACCCGGCGGTTTTCTTCCACACAATTTGCACAGGCGCTTGGGTGGGGGCAGTTGGGGATCGATGAGCCAAGCGTTGGGCATAAAGGCCATCGTCATACAGTGTTCGATCTTTCCAGCAGCGGAACAGAATACGGATCCATTTGAAGGCGACACTACGCACGGCAGCATGGTGGCCTTTGCCGCGCTGCCGCTGGGCAGCATAGTGGGCACGTGCCCAGGCGCAGCGTGCCAGAGAATGCTGCGCCCATTCCTGAAAGGTTTGCTTGACGAACTTCGGACAAGCCCAGCGGGCATGCACCCAGGCGCGTTTACCGCTGGCTTCCCGCACCGGTGCAATACCGCTGTAGCTTTGTAGGCTAGCTGCCTGCGGAAAGCGCTCACGCTGTGTTCCCAGCGCCGCAATCAGCCGTGGCGCCAAAGCCCGGCCTACTCCAGGGAACGAACTCACAATCGGAAAATCCGGATGCTGTTCCACGATGGCTTGAATCTGTCTTTCATAGCCTTGTATCTCGGCTCGCAACAGTTGCAGTTGGCGCACCAGTGTCTGCACAAAACGAGCCGCTGCACTCACCACGGCGCGATCTTGCGTCGCCGGCACGGCCGTGCGCACGCGTTCCAGCAAAGCGTCCACATCGGCCGGAGCCGAACGCGCGTCTTGTTCCAGAAACGCTTTCAGCTTCCGCCGCGGCGCCTGCTGCCAGCTTTCCAGTTCCGGCCATTGCTCCAGCAAGCGCCACAGCAGCACTGAATCGGAAGCGGCAAACCAGCTCAGCAACTGCGGGAAATACAGCTTGAGCCGACCCGTCAACTGATTCAGCAGTGCCGTTTTGTGATCCACCAAACGGCGCCGATCCTCCACCAAAAACTGCAACTCCCGCGTTTGCTCGGTATCCGGTTGCCAGGCCTGCAAACGGTCGCGATGCTTCAGCAACAACTCCAGCTGTACATCCGCATCCAGCGGGTCATCCTTGCTGCCCGACGGATACATGGCTTGCCGGAAACTGCTGGCGCTAGCTGGATGAATCGGAAACAGAATCAGGTTGGTGTATTTGCTCAAAACAAACAGCAGCGCGCCGCGCGATTGCTCCAGCGCGACCGCGATGGGCCGCTCGCCAAATCGCTCCCGCAACTGCACCACCCAGCTATGAATGGCTTCTGGCTGGTGAGGCAGTTGCCCGCTCTCGCGTTTCTTCTGACCGGGTACCTGCATTGCCCAGTCGTGTTTCCGGTCCGCCCAATCGATGGCGATGAAAGCGGCCCAATCCGGTTCGGCCTGCTCTGGGTTTGTTTGCTGCTGCACTTGGCTCGCTCCTGTCCTAATCCAACAATCCAACAGGTATCCCGGTTTCCACGGCGAAGGGCTTATAGTAGAGTCTGAACTCGATTCAGACGACATCTGAGGATTCGTCTGGGAAACCAGGTCTCTCGCCGGTCGAGCCTCTCGCGGAAGACGTCTTTCCCGTCAGCGAAGCGATATTCGTACCGGCGAGTTTACCTGTATGCTTCACCAAAACACAGGCCTTTTCCACAATCCCCGCCGCGCGGCGGCTGTGAATGTCTCCCCTGCTTTGCTGAAGCACATTGCAACTATAAGCGAAGCGACCGGAGCAGTAACGATATGACCGGGACAGCCCACTGGGTAGCGTAGAATCCGATTTGGCTCCGCTGTACCTGCGCGCGCACCCGAACGACAACGTTGCAGTTGTGGTGGATCTTGCCGGCCTCCGGGCAGAGGCAAACGGGCTCGCGCGTGAATGGATTCCGCAGGGTCAGAAAATCGCGCTGCAAGCCATCGAATGCAATGAACCTGTGATTCGCTACGGTCACGTCCTCGGAAGAACCAGCCGCGCGATCCCCAGCGGGCACTGGGTACGCGAAGAAACCATCGAATCGCCCGCTCCGCCTTCGCTCGACGACGCGCCTCTTGCTACAGCAGTTCCCCGTCCGCTGGCGCCGCTGACAGGCTACACCTTTGAAGGGTTTCGAAACGCTGATGGCAGCACGGGAACGCGCAATATGCTCGGAATCACGACGACGGTGCAGTGCGTCGCGCCCACAGTTGACTACGCTGTCCGGCGAATCAAAGCTGAGATTCTGCCGCGATATCAAAACGTTGATGATGTCATTGCGATTACTCATGGCTACGGCTGCGGAATCGCTATCGATGCTGTAGACGCCGCCATCCCGATTCGGACACTGCAGCAGATCAGCCTGCACGCAAACATCGGCGCCAAGCCGCTCATTGTCAGTCTCGGATGTGAGAAGCTGCAGCCGATCCGTTTATTTTCGGGCCTGCAAGTGCTCGAGGAAGCGCCGATTATTCGCCTTCAGGACCAACGCGGTTTCGCCGAAAGTGTTGCGGCGATCATGGGTACGGCTGAACGGCGGCTCGCCGAACTCAATCTCCGGCAACGAACCACCTGTCCGGCATCGAAATTATCGGTCGGCTTGCAATGCGGCGGGAGCGATGCCTTCTCGGGTTTGACTTGCAATCCGGCTGTGGGAATGGCTGCCGATCTGCTGGTGCGCGCCGGCGCGACCGTCTTCTTCTCGGAAGTTACTGAAGTTCGTGACGCCGTTCACCTGCTCACTCCTCGAGCCGTGACCCGCGAAGTCGGCCGGAAACTGATCGAGGAGATGCGCTGGTATGACGAATACCTGGCCCGCGGCGGCGCGGACCGTAGCGCGAACCCAACGCCCGGAAACAAGCGCGGCGGCTTGGCGAATGTGGTGGAGAAAGCGCTCGGCTCGATTGCGAAGGCCGGGTCGACGGCGATCACCGCAGTCGCATCCCAAGGCGAAAAGGTAGCGGCAAAAGGTCTAGTGTTCGCGGCCACTCCGGCCAGCGACTTCATCTGTGGTACGCAGCAGCTTCCGTCCATGAATGTGCACGTATTCACCACCGGCGAGGGCAGCCCTTATGGAATTTCGCTGGTGCCGGTGGTGAAGGTTTCCTCACGGACGGCCTTGGCCGAGAAATGGCCCGACCTGATCGACATGGATGCGGGCCGCATCGCGACCGGCGAAGCCACGATCGAGCAGGTGGGATGGGATCTCTTCCGTCTCATTCTCAAGGTTGCGAGCGGACGGAAAACGTGGGCCGAACACTGGGGGCTCGGGAACGCGCTGATGCCGTTCAATCCGGGTCCGATTACTTGAAAAAGGACGAGCATGTCGTTACAACTGTTTGATTTGTCTGGAAGGGTTGCCGTAGTCATGGGCGGTACGTCCGGTATCGGGCGCACGTTGGCGATTGGTTTGGCAGAGGCTGGAGCCGATGTCGTCGCCACGGGGCGGCGCGCAAATCTCGTTGATGAGGTTGCCGGCGAGATCGAGCAGCGCGGCCGCAAAACCGTTCGCTGCGCCACCGATGCATCTAGCAGGGAGCCGGTGGACGCTCTTCGAGATCAGGTTTTGAAGCAGCTGGGCCGCGTCGATATCCTCCTCAACGCAGCCGGCCAGATCTTCCGGAAACCGACGGTCTCAATCAGCGAGGCGGAATGGGACAACCTGATGAACGTCAACGTAACGGGCATTCTTCGCGCGTGCCAGAGTCTCTATGAACCGCTGCTCGCAAGCGGACGCGGCCGCGTCATTAACATCGCCTCTCTGAACTCGTTCGTGAGTCTGGTCGAGGTGGCAGCGTATGCAACCTCCAAAGCGGCGGTCGTGGGTCTTACTCGCAGCCTGGCTGTGGAATGGGCGCCTAGAGGGATCAAAGTAAACGCCATCGCCCCGGGAGTGTTTCGCACCGAACTCAATTCGGGCCTCCTCGACGGCACCGATCGGGGACGTGAGCTGCTGATGCGGACACCGATGAAGCGCTTTGGTCAGATCTCGGAGCTGATTGGCGCCGCGATTTTCCTGGCATCGGACGCAGCTGAATTTATCACCGGACAATGTATTGCGGTCGACGGCGGTTTCCTCGCTTCGGGAGTAAATCAGTGAGCCGGCCACAGCCTCTCGCGCGTGATCTGTGCGAGATTCTGGCAGCCGGTCAGCCCCATGGTCATTTCAAGTTCGGTGCGCAGGATATCGACAACTCGCGCAACGCCTGCCGCGCCGCCGAGCGCTAATCCATGTAAATAAGGACGGCCAATCAGGACAGCGCTCGCGCCAAGAGCCAGCGCTTTGAAGACATCGGTGCCTCTTCGTATTCCGCCATCGATCAGGATTGGCACGCGCGCGCCGACACGCTCCACAATATATGGGAGCGCCCTGATCGTCGCGGGAACTGTATCCACGCTGCGGCCTCCGTGATTCGAGACGATGATCCCATCGCAACCGCAATTGATCGCCCGCTCTGCATCGTCGGCGTTGAGCAGGCCCTTGATCAGCAGCGGCACGGGCGCGATGGAGCGCAGCCATTCCAGATCTTTCCAGGTGGCGTTTGCGGCGCGGACCGGTGCATAGATGTCGCGTCCGGAGGGGCGGTGCGGAGCTGCCGCCGTTTCGGCTCCCAGGAACGACAGATTGCAGCGCTGCGTTCCCTCGGGAAGGCAAAAACCTGCATGCAGCTCCCGATCGCGAGGGCCGTTCACTGGAACGTCAACGGTAACGCACAGGGCCGCACAACCGGCACTCAAAACAGCTTCGACGATCGCCTGCGTGTGCTCACGGTGCGGCTGAAAGTACAGTTGGAAGGACAAGGGCCGCTTGGATGCTGCCGTCATCTCGACGTACGGCACCGTCGAAAAGCAGGCAGCCATCAGGTGCGCATCGCTCAAACTGGCGCCGCGAACCGTTTCGAGTTCGCCTTCGGGGTGAAACAACTTGTGATAGCCGGCCGGCGCCAGCAGAAGGGGGAACGAATGCGTGGTGCCGAACAACGTTATGGATGTGTCGATTTCGCTCACGTCGATGAGCATGCGCGGGTTCAGTTCGATGCGGTCGAATGCGGCACGGTTCTGCGCCAGCGTGACTTCGTCCGCGACGCCGCCCTCCAGGTATTCAAACGCCGCCTCGCTCAGCACGCCGCGTGCGGCAGCCGCGATGTCGTGCAATGTCAATAGTGAATTACCGGTCAAGACTACATCGTAAGCTCACGGCAGCTTGAAACAACTGGCCCCACGATAGGATGATGCATGTTGCCGCATGCCTCAGTCACTCACACTTCCCAAGTACTCGATCGGTGTTGGCGATCGCTTTGCTCATCAGGCCGAAGCGCAGCTCGAAGCCTGTAGACAAGCTGCCGTGGCGGGTGTTGAAGTAACGCCCGTGTGGAACAAATCGAACCGCGAGCACAACATCATCGGTTCCGATCCGTCCGCAACACGCGCCGCTGCTGATGCAGCCGTCAAGGAGCTGAACTGGAACAAGCCTTACTTCGTGGACGCCGACCACATCAATCTCACGACAGTCGACCGCTTCCTGGAGCCATGCGACTTTTTCACCATCGATGTCGCAGACCTCATCGGCAAACAAGGCAGCGCGTCTGCGGTGGATGCGTTCTTCGCAAATCACACGGAGCTGGCCGGCAGCATCGACATTCCTGGTATTGACGGGAGCTTTGACACCGGAACTGATTTTGCGCGCCAGGTAGCGAACAAATACCTCGCCGCGGTCGAAGAGGCGGGGCGCATTTACCGTCACATTGAGCACGCCAAAGGGGCAGGGAACTTCGTTGCCGAGGTATCGATGGACGAGACCGATTCACCGCAAACTCCGGTGGAACTCCTTGTCATCCTGGCTGCGATCGCCCAGGAACGTATTCCGATCCAAACCATCGCGCCGAAGTTTACCGGCCGGTTCAATAAAGGTGTGGACTACGTCGGCGACCTGAATAAGTTTACGGAAGAATTTGCAAGTGATATCGCCGTGATTGCGTACGCGATCGACCGTTACGGACTGCCCGCGAATTTGAAACTCAGCGTTCATTCGGGAAGCGATAAGTTTTCCATCTACCCGCCGATACATCATTGCCTGAAGAAGTTCAACGCTGGAATTCATCTGAAGACGGCGGGCACTACATGGCTTGAGGAAGTCATCGGCTTGGCGGAAAGTGGAGGCGCCGGCCTGACGTTAGCGAGGGAAATTTACCGGGACGCGTGGTCTCACCGCGACGAACTCACAGCTCCGTATTCCGCGGTGATCGACATCGATCCGGCGAGGCTTCCCTCTCCGGATGAAGTGGAGGAGTGGCCGTCGGAGCAGTTCGTCTCGGCGGTGCGGCACGAGCAAAAGAATAGGGCTTACAACAGCAGCATGCGGCAGTTGCTGCATGTCGCATTTAAGGTCGCGGCCAAGATGGGCGCGCGGTACCTCGGCCTGGTCCGGGAAATGGAGCCGGTAATCGCGAAGAACGTGACCACCAATTTGTTTGAACGACACATCCGGCCGGTGTTCCTCGGCAACTGACGAGATAGCAGCAGGCGCGATATGGTAAAGGCGATGGCAGTCGCGACGACCGATGTCGGGCCGTTTCTCGAAGATGCGTCCGGATACAGGGGCGCCGCGGATCGGGTTGTCGTGCCCGCCGATGTCGGAGACGTGCGCGAAATTGTGCGCACCTGCTCCCAACGGAAGATCCCGCTGACCGTGGCCGGAGCGGGAACGGGATTGACGGGCGCGCGCGTGCCGAACGCGGGCTGGGTGATGTCGCTGGAGCGTTTTCACGATCTGCAGATTACGGCCGGCAAAGCGCGTTGCGGGCCTTCGGTAAGCCTAAGCGATCTGCATGACAAATCCGCACAGACGAAACAGTTTTTCGGGCCGAATCCGACGGAGATTTCCGCATCCGTCGGAGGAATCGTTGCGACCAACGCGGGAGGGGCACGCAGCTTCCACTACAGCGCGGCGCGACGGCACGTGCTGGCGCTGGAGGTTACGTTCATGGATGGACGCTCGAGGCGCTTTGAGCGAGGTCAAAAGGTCGATTTTCCGGTGCGATGCGTGCGTATTCCGAAGACGACCAAAAACGCGGCGGGCTATTACCTGCAGCCCGACACACAGTGGGTAGATCTGCTGGCCGGGAGCGAAGGGACGCTCGGCATCATCACCGAAGCGGAACTGCAACTCCTGCCCGAACCCGGTGCGATTCTGAGCGGCGTCGTCTTCTTCGAGCGAGATGAAGACGCAATGGATGCGGTGGATGCGTGGCGGCCGTTGCCCGAGTTGAGACTGCTGGAGTACATGGACGAACACGCTCTCGATCTACTGCGCGCTCCGTATCCAGAGCTGCCGGCAGAAGCTCGCGCAGCGTTGTTCATCGAGCAAAATTTGACGGGGGAGGACGACGAAGAGGTCGAGCGCTGGCCGGTCCGGTTGCACGAGTTTCGAGGCCTCGAAGAGCAGTCCTGGTTCGGATTCAGAGCGGCGGATCGCGAACGTTTTCGAAAGTTTCGCCACACGCTGCCCGTGATGGTGGTCGAGCGGGTCCGCCGCAATGGCTTTCCGAAGTTCGGGACAGATTTTGCAGTGCCGATCGACCGGCATCGTGAATTGCACTCGTTTTATCGCCGGCGTTGTGAGGAGGAGTTTCCTGGGCAGCATACGACTTTCGGGCATATCGGAGACGCAAACAATCACGTGAATCTGCTTCCGACAGACGCCGACCAGGCCAAGCGCGGCGAGCGGCTGATCGACGAATTCGCCGCCTACGTCATCTCGTTGGGCGGAACCGTTGCCGCTGAGCATGGGATAGGGAAGAGCAAGACGGACCTACTAAAGCTGATGTACTCGGCGGACGAGATCGAGGCAATGCGCGAGGTTAAGCGGCGGCTTGATCCCGATTGGCTGTTAGGACGCGGCACTTTGTTTGACTCGGATTAGCGGTTGAGCGTTGCTGACACTACTAGCGGCGGCGCCGAACGAAGGCCCGCAGCAAAATCGCGACTTTCGTGCGCGTGGGCACGTTCAAGCGACGCGATAGAACCGAGAAGTTGGCCCGTTCCAGTTTTGTCAACAGGCGCATGTAAATGGTACGCAGCGCCCAAAGCGATGCACGGCTTTTCTTGTGTATGAACTCCGAAAGCGGGGCGGATTCCTTGTAGTAGGCCCAGGCACGCTCGACCTCGAAGCGCATCAGTTGGCGGAATTTCTCGTCTTCGTTTCCCGAACGCAATTGTTCGGCCGGAACTCCGAAGCGAGCCAGGTCCTCTAGCGGCAGATAGACACGCCCGAGCTGAGCATCCTCACGCACGTCGCGGAGAATATTTGTGAGCTGGAAGGCAATGCCGCATTTCTCCGCGAGCAGAAGCGCTCGCGGCGATGTGAAGCCGAAAATATGGATAGCGGTCAGGCCGACGACGGACGCCACCTGGTAGCAGTATCGGTACAGTTCGTCAAAGGTTTTGATCTCACGCGGTTCGAGATCCGACGTGATGCCATCGATCATTTCGTGAAAGAAACGATGCGGAATTGCGTAGCGCTTGACGGTGTCATGGAAAGCCGGCCAGATTGGGCTTCCCTCGACACTTCCATTCAGTGCGCGGTCTGTATCTATCCGCCATTGCGAAATCGTTTCGTAGAGCTTGGCCCTGTCTTTCACGGCTGGGTCATCACTCAGGTCATCGCACTCGCGCATGAACGCGTAGATCGCACACATGGAGTCGCGCTGCTGCCTGTCGAGCAGAAGAAATGCATAGTAGAAGTTCTTAGCACGCCGGCGGGCGATGGCACGGCAGTACTTGTACGACTCCGCCAGTGGTTTCGTGGTCAGAACGGCAGTAGTCGCGGCAGGCATCGGAGCATAATGGCGACACGGTCCATTTTCGAGACGTGAGGGCGGCGCCCCAGAACGTTGTAACCTTGAGCGCGGATCTTCTCGAGAATCTTCATTCCACCCCGGCTGAAGAGCTCGAGATCCAGGGCAAGGCGGCGGTTCACCGTTTTGATAAGGGGCAGGCCTTTGCGAAAGAGATCGTCGGCAACGGCCACGGCTTCACGCATGAGCGTCGCAAAGCGGCGGTCGAATTTGAGAGCGAACAGTTCATCTACGGTGTAGTCGTTCCGGGCGAGGAGGTCGAGCGGCAGGTAAACGCGATCTTTTCGCAAATCGACCGTAATATCCTGCCAGTGATTGGCGAGTTGGAGCGCGGTGCAGGTGTAATCAGATAGACGCTGGCGCTCCGGGTCGCGATATCCGCACAGATACAGAACAAGGTGGCCGACCGGATTCGCTGAGTAAACGCAGTAGTCGAGCACGCCTTCCATGGTGCGATAACGCGTGACGGTCTGATCCTGTTCGAAGGCGCGTATCAGGCGATCGAAAGGTTCGATGGGAATAGCAAAGCGCTGAATTGTGTTTTTCAGTGCGACGAAGACCGGGTGCGAGGCCTCTCCGGCGTACATGGCCTGCAACTCATTGCGCCACCATCCGAGCAAGCGAAGACTTTCGTTCGGGTCACCGATTTCATCGCCGAGGTCGTCGGCCCAGCGACAGAAGGCGTAGACGTTATAGAAATCCTGATGAAGAGCCTTCGGCAGCAGAAAGCTGGCTACGTGGAAGTTTTCGTAATGATGGGTTGCAAGCCAGCGCGTGTATTCGACCGCCTCAACCTCGGAGTAGCGCGTCGAATCGGGAACGATGGCGCGAACGTAGTCTTTAGGCTGGAGCTGTGCGACGGCCACGTTGTTACGGAATGATAGCAGTCTTGATCTGCCCGTTGCGGTGGTGGGCGAGATCACTGAGAACCTGGGGCAATTGGCTGAGCGGCTCTTCGTGATTGACGAGATGCGTCGCATTGATTTTGCCGCCGGCGATAAGGTCAAGCGAGCGCCGCACGTGCGATGGCGTGTGGTGAAAACTCGCCTTGCAGGTGATTTCTGAGTAATGAAGCAGCGCGGTGTCGAGAGCCACGCGCGTACCGGCCGGACAGCCGCCAAAGAAGTTGATGATGCCGCCTTTGCGAACAAGGCGAGTCGAAAGCTCCCAGGCTTCGGCTTGGCCTATGGCTTCGATGACGACATCGGCGCCACGGCCCTCAGTTTCGGCATGCAATTGGGAAATGAGCGGGCCGGGATTTGCGAGGTCGACGCGGATGCCGATATCGGCGCCCAGCATCATGGCGCGGTCCACTTGCTCGATGCGGCGGGCAATGGCGATGACGCGGGCGCCGCAAGCATAACGGGCAAGGCGTACGAACATGAGACCGATGGGACCCAGGCCCATAACGGCGACGGTGTCACCGGGACCGACATGGCTCTCGTCGAGACCCCGCAAAGCACACGCGAGCGGTTCGGCAAGCGCAGCGTCTTTATAGGCGAGGTCGTCGGGAATCGTGTACGTATTCTTGCGAACAATTCGCTCGGGGAGGCGAATGTATTCGGCGTAGGCGCCGTTATTGAAGAGCAGGTCTTCGCAAAGATTCTGCTGCCCGCGGCGGCAGAAAAAGCATCGATCGCATGGCGCGGAATTGGCCGCCACTACGCGATCACCAGGGCGAAATTGAGTAATGCCACTACCCACCGCCGCGACATCGCCCGCCAGCTCATGTCCGAACAGAGCAGGCGGCTGGATCATTTTGGCGTGATAGCCGCGCCGGAAAACTTTCACGTCGGTACCGCACGTGAGTGCCGTGCGGACACGGACCAGAATCTCGCCGGCGCCAATGTGCGGCACGGGTACAGACTCGAGGCGGACGTCTTCCTTTCCGTAGAGGACGGCGGCTTGCATGGTTGCTGCGGCCATCAGCTTCCCTCCTCGGGAGACCGCGCAAAACCCAGCGCGGCAGCGGCGGCGGAATCGAGCGTTTCTTTGTTCGTCTGCTCGCGCGCTTTGCGCTCCTGCGGATGCACTACGACCTTCAGGGAACGCTCCGTCGGATGCAGAGCAGTGTGAATGCCGCGCTCGATGGAATCGAGCGGCACACGATCCGAAATGAGCTGTTCGAGCGGCAACTCGCCGCTGAAGACCAGGCGCGCGGATTCGGCCTGTAGATCGACATCGGCACTGTAGGATCCGAGAAGCATGCGTTCACCCACACAGATGTCTGCGCCCGAGATCTCGATGCGTTCTTTGGCGGAAGTTTGCGCAAACAGCAGGATTTTGGCTCCCGGGCGAGAAATACGCAGGGCTTGATCAACGAGTCCAGGAGCGTTGGTGGCGACTACAACGGCATCGAGTCCGCGGCTATCGGTGCGCGAGCGCAGTGCAGTTTCAAATTCAGGGCTGCGCGGATCGTAAGCGGCAGCGCCGAAGCGCGAGGAAAGATTGCGCCGGAACTCAATCGTGTCGGTGGCAAGCACGCTGGCGCCGGTCCGCTTCGCGAGCAAAGTGAAGATCAGACCTATGGGTCCCTGTCCGAGCACCGCGACGGCATCGCGCGGACCAAGCCGCAGCATTTCGATGCCTTTGAAGCAAGTGTTCACCGGCTCAACCCAACACGCCTGATCGAAGGAGACGTTTTCCGGAATGATCTCCACACCCCGTTCGACGATCCAGTCCATCACCCGCACGTACTGGGAAAAACCCCCGCCGGCAGGCTCAAAGCCGGCGGTGATACCGACCTTTTTGTAAGTAGGACATTGCGCGTACAGCCGGCGCTCGCAGTAAAAGCAGTGGCCGCAAGGAATGTGATGAAAAGCTATCACCCGGTCCCCGGGCGCGTATTTGGTGACGCCTTCACCCGCGGCGGCGACAATTCCCGCAGTTTCGTGGCCGTAGATGCGAGGCGGCGGGAGCAGATTGTATTCGATCTTCTTGAGATCGGTATGACAGATGCCGCAACTCTCCACGCGGATGAGCAGTTCGCCAGGGCCGAGGGCGGGAGTTGCAACGGCTTCGACGCCAATGCGACTGCCGCCGCGGTAGACGGCGGCTTTCATCGTCGTTGGAATGTGTTCATCCCGTTGCCGGAGTGTTGTCCGACTCGGGCGTGATACGGCAACTGACAAGAAATTCTCCCAAATGCCTGGCCGCATCCGTAGCGCGCCGCTTCAATCTGAACAAGCCTGGCAGGAACTGGGGATGCGTTAGAGTGTAAAGAACGATTTTCCCACGTGCGATACGTCCTTCGGTAGTACGCATAGCGTTCAGGTCGAGTTCGAAGGATTCCGCAGCGGAATCTGAAACTACCTTAATGCAATAAAAAGGCAGACCGGCGCGCGCTGCACGAGCCGCAACACCGCTCGATTCCATGTCGACAGCTACGGCTTGACGCGCAAACAGTTCCTGCTTTTCGACGCTGCTTCTGGCAATGCGGTTCTGTGAAAGAACAACGCCCGTCACGAAGCCCTCCGGTGCGGCGTGAGCCATTTCACACGCCACGTTTTCGCCCGTACTGCCATCGAGAACGGCAGAAGCGAGAACCATATCATTCACGCGAAGAGCGGGATCGAGCGCACCGCAAAATCCAGTGCTGACGACGGCCTCGAGCTTTGAAGCCGAGAGTTCGGCAAGCGAGAGGGAGCGGATGGCGACTTCGACTGCATGCGCGGCAAGCTTCGGGCCCGCGCCATTGGCGGCAAGTAAAATCCGGCGACCATCAAGGATGCCTTCGTAAGCATAGTCGAGCGGCCATTTTAATTTGCGCGCAGCGGTCAAGTATCGCGCGAACGGCTCCAGTTCCAACCCTTCGGCGGCTACGTAGAGGATCGCCACGGGTTAACAGTATCCATTGGAGCGAAACCAGTGAATTGCTTTTTCCAGTGCAGCATCCGCAGGTCCAGGTGAAAACCCAAGCTCGCGATCGGCTTTGGCGTGGCTGATAAACATCTTCTTGCGCGCCATTTTCACGCCTTCTAGGGGCGCGAGCGGCTCACGCCCAGTGATATTCGCGAGCGCGGTGCTGACCAGTCCTGCCGTGTAAGCGAGCGCGTATGGCACCTTCAGCTTAGGAGCAGGCTTGCCGGAGAGCCGGCTGAGCTTAGCGAGGATCTGCTGGAGTGTGAGGTTCTCCGCGCCGAGAATGTAGCGTTCGCCCGGCCGGCCATGTTCGGCTGCCAGCAGGTGACCCAAGGCGGTGTCGTGCGCGTCGACGATGTTGAGTCCGGTATCGACAAACCCCGGGAGCTTACCGCGAAGAAAGTCGAGCACAATTTTTCCGGTCGGGGTCGGCTTCCAGTCGTGATCCCCAACAGGCGCGGTCGGATTTACGATCACCACGGGTACACCGGCGCGAGCTTTCTCGAGTGCAACTTGCTCGGCGAGCCACTTGGAGCGTTTGTAGTGTCCTGTCATTTCGTCGAGGGAAACGGGAGTGTTTTCGTCACCCAGCCGATCCTGCGGCATCCCGATACAGCCCACGGTGCTGGTGTAAATGACGCGGGAGACGCCGGCGCGCTCGGCCGCTTCGAGGACGTTTCGCGTGCCGTCAACGTTCGATTGGTAAATCGCGCTCGGCTCGCGCGACCACAGACGATAATCTGCGGCGATGTGAAACACCAGCTCACAGCCGCGGATTGCGCGCTGCACAGAGTCCGGCTCGCGCAGGTCGCCGCGCACTGGTTCGACATCGATTTCGCGTATTTGGCTCGAGGGCCGGCAAAGCGCCCGCACCCGGTGCCCACGCTCACTTAGTAGCCGGGCCACGTGCCAGCCGAGGAAGCCACTCGCGCCGGTTACAAATGTGAGAGCCAAACGACCAACGATCGGGCCGCTAGCGAAACGCCCAGGTCATGAGCTTGAATGTATCCATGAACTTCGAATTGATGCCAAGCGCGGCGGATGGTTCGTAGCCGCAGTGAACCATGCAGTGTTCACAGCGCGGGTCATTACCTTCGCCGTAGTGATTCCACTGCGTCTTGGTCATCAGTTCTTCAAACGTTTCATAGTGGGCGTCCGTGATGAGGTAGCACGGTCCTTTCCAGCCCTTGACGTTGTACGTCGGATTGCCCCAGGCAGTGCAGGGGAGTTTCCGATCGCCCTTGAGGAAGTCGAGATACGTCGGCGTATTGTTGATGCGAAAACGCTTGGCGAGGCGGTCGATATCTTTGAACTTTTCGACAACGTCCTCGCGCGTCATGAAGATCTCGCGCTGATTGACCGCTGAATACCCGTAGGCGGGAGAAATCAGGAAGCCGTCCACGTGCAGAGACTCGAGGAACGTGAACAGCTCTTCGATCTCGGTCATCGATGTCTCTTTGTAGACAGTTGTGTTGGTGCAGACTTTGAAGCCGTGCTGTTTGGCGACTTTGATGCCCTCAATCGCCTCTTTGAAAACACCTTCACGCTCCACCGCAAGATCGTGATTCTTCTCCATGCCGTCGAGATGAACGTTGAAAAAGAAGCTCGAATGAGGTTTGAATTCCTTGATCTTCTTGCGGATAAACATGCCGTTCGTGCAGAGGATGATGTTCTTGCCGCAGGCAAGAATTTCCGTGCACAGCCGCCCGATTTCGGGGTAAAGCATCGGTTCGCCACCGCAAATAGAAACCGTGGGCGCGCCGCATTCATCGACGGCCTTCAGACACTGTTCCACACTGAGCCGTTCACGAATTGTGCTTTCGTACTCGCGGATGCGGCCACAGCCGGTGCAGGTAAGATTGCAGGCATGCAGCGGTTCCAGCATCAGCACCAGCGGGAAGCGTTTCTTGATCATCGGGTGCTCGAACGCGGGTTCGTCGCCTGTGCGGGTATGCATGACGATTTTGAACGGATTCGCCGAATCATCGGTGGTCACGTTTTTCTGCCACTCGGGTTTCGGACTGATTTTGTTCTTCGCGATGTAGGCGCCCATGCCTACAGTCATGGACAGCGGAAATCTCATAGAAGGATCCTTAACGTCCTA
The DNA here is from genome assembly GCA_963842195.1 of uncultured Acidobacteriaceae bacterium. GTDB lineage: Bacteria > Acidobacteriota > Terriglobia > Bryobacterales > Bryobacteraceae > Bog-105. The sequence goes on along the minus strand of CAWJFN010000002.1, from coordinate 497,464 downwards.
GTTGGCGGCGCATGAATAAAGTCCACCCTGCTCCTGACGGAGAGCTGCAGTGGTTTTCACAAAAGTTGAAAGAGCAAACAGCGGGAACATGTTCCGGTACTCGGTGTAACAAAGATAGAAAACACGTGGAAAGCCGGTTCCGGTGCTGTAGTCTTCATTCCAGGTCCCATCCGGACGCTGGCTCCGGATCAAATATTCGATGCCGTTGTAAAGACTTTCGCTGCGGATATCGCCGCCCGCGAGCAGCGTCAGAATCGCCCAGGCGGTCTGAGACGGAGTGCTGGCGTTGGGCATGAACCGGTTCTCATCGTAACTAGCGCAGCTTTCTCCCCACCCGCCGTCGCGATTCTGATAAGCGCGGATGAATTCGAGGGCTCGCTGAATGGAGGGTTCGTTCTCGCTCAGGCCGGCGGCGCGCAGACCGCGAACTGCCAGAAAGGACCCATAGATGTAGTTGACGCCCCAGCGTCCATACCAGCTTCCATCCTGCTCCTGCGCATTCAGCAGATAATCCACACCACGCCGAATCGCCGGGTGATCCGGGCCGAGGTCGCAGCGGACCAAGGCCTCGAGCACACGTCCAGTAATGTCCGGACACGACGGGTCAAGCATCGCGTTGTGATCGGCGAACGGAACGTGGCTCAGCAAGTTCCAGTTGTTATCGACATCGAATGCGGCCCAACCGCCGTCCTTACCTTGCATCGCGAGCAGCCAGTTAATGGCGCGGCGCTCACACACACGCTGCTTATCCGGATCTGAAGCGCGCGCTTTCTGAAATGCCAGCAGCACCATCGCGGTGTCATCCACGTCAGGATAAAACTGGTTATTGAATTCGAAGGCCCACCCTGAGGGCTCCGTTCTGGGCCGCTTGACAGACCAGTCACCCGGGGTGCGAACCTCTTTCGAAAGCAGCCAATCGGCGGTACGGCGCAAGGCCCAATCAGGAGCAGCTTCGCTCTCGCCCAACGCGTACGCCGCGATGGCTGTGTCCCACACCGGCGAGAAGCACGGCTGCATGTAGAAGCCTCGACTGTCGTTATCGACGATCAAATGGTTGAATTGCTTCTCGGCTTCCCGGCGTAGCGGATGATCAGCGCTGTACCCGAGTACATCGAGCGCCATGATCGAGTACTGCATTGAAGGATAAATAGCGCCGAGGCCATCGGAGCCTTCGAAGCGCTCGATCATCCAATCCGCGCATTTCTGAATGGCATAACCGCGCAGAAATTTTGGAGCGTGCCGTTCATAAACTTTCAGGAAACGATCCAGGCCGAGGAAGAAATTCCGCCAGCTGAAGTAACGCAGATCCGGCTCCGGATGGCTGGGAGCGCCCGTGAGGAACAGTTCGTCGAGCGTGAAGTCCTGCCGGTACCGGCCGATGCGGGTTCGCCGAGTGGACAATCGAAAGCGCCATCACAATGGCCCGCGTCCAGGACGACATCTGGTAAATGAACTTGAATGGCAGCAGGACGATCTCGGGCGGAATCGAAGGACAGGCAGCACGCGGATAGAGATCGAACAGGCTGAGATTAATGCGGACGTAGCTGTTAGCAGCTTGCATTCCGCCCATTTCGAGAATGCGATTGCGCAGCTTTGACATGCGCGGGTCCTCTAGCGGAAGGCCGGCCAGCTTCAGGCCCACATACGCTTTAATGGACGCGCTGACTTCGGACGGACCATGCAGGTAAATGTTAAAGCCGCCATCCTCGAGTTGACGCGACAAAATCGCCGTCGCCGCGCGATCGATTTGCGGGCGCGTGGGCGGATTCCACACTCCATTCACAGGCGGATGTAGCCAGAGCTGGGTCAGGATGTAATCGGATTCGAGGGTGGTGTCGGCGGTAAGATCAGCCCACCAATATCCTTGCGGAGACTGACGCCGGAGCAGTGAGGCGGCTGCCTTCCGGACAGCATTGCCGACTGCAGTATCAAGGCGTCCCGATGTGTGCAGACTGGATGTCATCGTTAGGCGTTACGTACGCACGGTGTGAAGCCGCGGCGTGAAGCTCTCGAGATCGGAAGGCAAAGTGAACCGCACATCCTCCTCTTTGATTTCCGCTTCCTCCAGATCCGTGTATCCATTCGTCCGAAGATGATCGATCAATTCCTCTACCAGATGCTCGGGAGCCGATGCGCCCGCCGTCACTGCCACTGTATCCACGTCTTGCAGCATGTGAGATCTGACTTCACTGCAATCGTCGAGCAGATAAGCAGGAACTCCGGCTTTCTCGCAAACTTCCACTAAGCGTCTCGAATTCGAGCTGTTTTGCGAACCAACCACCAGCAACGCCTGGCAAAGCGGAGCTACAGCTTTGACGGCCAGTTGCCGATTTTCGGTTGCATAGCAAATGTCCTGTGTTTTCGGCCCGACAATTTTGGGGAAGCGCTGAATGAGGCGTTCCACAATGTCGCGCGTTTCATCAAGCGAGAGCGTCGTCTGCGTGAGATACACGACGCGCTCCGGGTCCTTGATCTTCAAGCGATTTACATCGTCAACATCGGAGACCAAAATCGTGTTCTCCGGCGCTTCGCCCAGCGTCCCGATCACTTCATCGTGATCGCGATGGCCGATCAGCACAATGGTGTGACCCTGCTTGGCGAACCTCACGGCCTCAAGGTGAACCTTGGTGACCAGCGGACAAGTGGCGTCGATGACGTTGAGCCGCCGCTGTTTCGCTTCCGCGCGCACCGCGGGCGAGACGCCATGCGCGCTGAAAATCACTCGTGCTCCCTCAGGTACTTCGTTCAGCTCTTCTACAAAAATTGCGCCGGCGGCGCGGAGTTCGTCCACCACATGGCGGTTATGAACGATTTCCTTGCGAACGTAGATCGGCGCGCCGTAGAGATCGAGCGCGATTCTGACCACATCAATGGCACGAACAACGCCCGCACAAAAGCCGCGGGGTTTTAACAAAATGATCTTTTTTTGACCCGAAACCGGCCTAAGCGATTCTGGAACGGCTGTTTCGAATGCAAGCTCAGTCAACGGCATAGCGGCATAGGTCAGTATAACAAGTCCCTGTGTTTTCAGCGATCAGCAAAGCTTAACCGCAACTATTTGGGGTGGTATGGGGAGGTTTCTGGGCTGGGTGGAGAGATCAATCAATAGACGCGTTACGCCCTTGCCACCCTGCCGGTCTCGCTGCTCCCACTCGCCCGTCAGCCTCGACATTGAATCCGTTCCGTATGTTACCATGATGATGCCATCATGATGTCGAGGACGCAGGTTACGCTTGAGCCGGAGATGCAACGCTGCGCCCGCAGGCGTGCCAGCGAACTGGGCGTTTCTCTAGCTGAGTACGTGCGGCGTTTGGTGGCACGTGATCTTGGCGCGCCACATACAGTTGTCAATCCATCGATTGTGTTCGATTTGGGCGATTCGGGCGGCGCTGATATCGCGAGAAACAAGAGCGCCATGGTCGGCGAGGCTTTCACCTCCGGGCGCAAGAAGTCCAGACCCACATAGCGCAGACGTCGTAGCTTCGCCGTTGTACGCCCGGTACCCAGTCCTTCATGAGCCTGTTCGTCGATACTTCAATGTGGTTTGCTGCGGCGGACTCGTCGGACAGGAGCAACTCCCGAGCCAAAGCAATTCTTAGCCGCGGCGAGCCTTTGGTTACCACCGATCATGTTTTGATTGAAACCTGGACCTTGCTTCGCTATAGCATGAACCGCCGTGTTGCGGAACAATTCTGGGAAGGTCTGCGTGCCGGTGTGGCTGCTATCGAGATGGTTGGCGCAGCGGATCTGGAGGCCGCCTGGCACATTGGCACCACCTACCGTGACCAGGATTTCTCGATGGTTGATCGGACCAGCTTCGCAGTCATGGGCCGGCTCGGCATCGAACGAGCCGCCTCGCTCGATGATGATTTTGCGATTTTTCGGTTTGGACCGAATCGGCGTCGCGCTTTCACAGTTGTTCGCTGAGGATCTGCCGTGAACCGGAACGGCACAGCGCCATCCCAGATCCGAACACCTTCCTGCCGCGGAGAGTCGTAAGTTCTTCAAATCAGGCACCCGATCCACTGCACGGCGCGTGCACGTGTCTGATACCCAGAGGTCGTCTCATGCTCAAAGATCTGCGTTACGCCTTCCGCACGCTGCGGAAGAATCCCGCATTCGTGCTGATCGCAATCTCATCACTCGCCATCGGCATAGGAGCGAACTCGGCAATCTACAGTCTCGCGGATGCCATGCTGCTACGCGCGCTTCCCGTGCCCGAGCCGAGCCGGGTCGTAACCGTGAACCCGATAAGTTCCGGATTATTCGGCGGGACAGAGTCGATCTCCTATCCCGATTACGTCGACCTGCGAGACCGGAACCGAACGTTCGCCGGTTTGGTCGCCTCAACCAGCGCCTCGTTCGGATTCGCTCCCGATCGAGCAACGCAGCCGCGTGTGAGATATGGCATGTTCGTCTCGGGCAATCTGTTTCACGTCCTGGGAGTGGAACCGGCGCTCGGGCGCGGGTTTCTTCCTTCGGAGGATCAGGCGCCGGGACGAGATGCCGTCGTCGTACTCAGCCATGATTTGTGGGTCGGGGATTTTGGCGCGAAGCCTTCCGTCATCGGGCAGAAGATCTGGCTCAGTGGCACCGAGTTCACGATCATCGGAGTGACGCCGGAGAAATTTACCGGGCTGGGAGAAATAAAGCCTTCGCTGTTCGTGCCGCTCGCGATGGCGGCGAAACTTTGGACTCCGGAACACCTGACTCAGCGAGACCGCGCCTGGCTGGAGGTGCGAGGCAGACTCAAACCGGGAACAGGAATTCAGCAGGCGCACGCCGACATCGAAGCAATTGCGGCGGCATTGCGCCGCATGTACCCCAAAACCGACGCCAATTTGCGCTTGGCAGTGCAAACAGAGCTTCAAGTGCGCGCACAGCGATCTCCCCCGGACACCATGCTGCTGGTGATGATGGGGCTGCTGGCGCTATGCGTGTTGCTGATCGCCTGCGCCAATGTGGCCGGATTGCTTCTCAGCAGAGCGGCCGCTCGCGCTCGCGAGATCGCTGTACGCCTGGCGGTGGGAGCGAATCGCAAATCCCTGGTGCGGCAACTCCTCATCGAGAATCTTCTGCTTGCTCTGGCGGGCGGAGCCGCGGGATTGCTTATTGCGCTCGGTGCGGTTCAATTCTTCAGCAGTATTCCGATTCCGACTGACGTGCCCATCGACTTGAACATCCAGCTGGATAAGAACGCGTTACTGTTCACGGCAGCGGTAGCGGTGATCAGCACCTTTGTCTTCGGGCTGGTTCCGGCATTGAAAGCGACGAAGCTCGATTTGACGGAGGCGCTGAAAGAGAAAGGCGGAACGGCCTCCCAACGCTCCCGTCTGTGGGGCCGCAATTTGATCGTGATCGGGCAAGTGGCTCTGTCCCTGGTGCTGTTGATCATCTCCGGTGTCCTTCTCGATGGCTTTCAGTCGGAGCTGAATCAGGGCCCTGGTTTTCGCACTGACCACCTGCAGCTGATGAGCTTTGATCCGGGCCTGGTCCACTATAGCGAGGCGCGGCGCGATCTGTTTTTCAAGCAACTACTTGACGAGGTGCGGCTCGCACCCGGTGTAAAGAGCGCCGCACTCACATCGAGCATCCCGATGTCGATGGCGGCATTCAACACGATCAGTGTGATTCCGGAAGGTCACCAACTCCCGCGGGGCGAACATGCCGTCACTGTTTTCGACAGTGTGATCACTCCGGGCTACTTCGAAACCATGGGCGTGCCCATCGTGAGCGGGCGCGCCTTCGCCGACCGTGACAACGCCAAGGCTCCGGCCATCGCCATCGTAAACGAACAGTTCGCAAAGCATTACTGGCCCGGCAAGAGCGCGATCGGCAAACGTATTCGACTCGATGATTCCGGCGGCAAACAGCTTGAAGTCATCGGCGTCGCGAAGACCACCAAATACCTGTGGATCAGCGAAAGCCCAACGGATTACCTGTATCTGCCGTTTTTACAAAAGCCGCAGTCGGATATGGTGCTGGTTGCGCAATCCAGGGAGTTCGATGCAGCGACACTGGTTCCGGTCCTCAGGCAGATTGTGCAGAAGATTGACAGGAACATGCCCGTTTTCGAAGTGCGCACGATGCGGAGTCTCTACAGCGATAGGGCCGTGGCAACACCGCGGATCATAACCAAGACAATCGGCGCGATGGGATGCATGGCACTGGTTCTGTCCATCATCGGTCTTTACGGAATCGTTTCGTACGCGGCCAGCAGACGGACTCGCGAATTCGGCGTGCGCATGGCGGTAGGCGCTGACCGCATGAGTGTCGTTCAATTAGTGTTGCGACAGGGGCTGAGACTCGGCGCGATTGGCGTTACGATTGGGCTGGTCGTCGGCATTCTCGCGATTCAAGCCATCACGTCTTCACTAATGTTCTCGTTCCGGCATGTCGGGCCCATGTCGTTCATCGCGGTTTCGGTGCTACTGCTGATGACGATTGTCGTGGCAGCATACATACCTGCGCGGCGTGCGTCACTGATCGACCCCATGCGCGCGCTGCGGGAAGAGTAATTTTTTCTATTGTCTTACCGCTCACCCTTTGACGTAGGCGAGCTTGGCAGCCACTTTGCCGTCGCGTACAGTAAAGACGTCCACGCCCCGAAGATGCCAAGGCTGCCCGTTGCGGTCCTTGCGATACACCCAGCGCACTACGGCACGATCGCCGCTGATAATAATCTGCTCGGCCTCAAGTCGTGCATCGGGATTGCGCGTGAACCATTCCCGCCAAAACGCCACCATTGCGGCTTTCCCGTCGATTCGCTTTCCATCCCGTGGCGGAGAGGTGTCCTCGAACACGGCATCGTCCGTCAATAGAGACGCCAATGCATCGGGGTCATGGCGGTTGATTACTCGGAGCCTGCGCGGGCGGTCAATGCGGCACTATCCGCCGGAATGAACCAGGTAAACGCCGCTCGCATCGTTCTCTGGTGGCCGCTCGGGCAGCCGTTGGCCGGAGGCCAGTTTCATGATGCGATCGTGCGCGATCTTAATCGAATCGTGGACATAGCTGCGAAACTCTTCGGTTCTCCAGGCGTGAGAGTGCACGACGTCGATGATTTCTTGTCCCGTAAGATGATCCTCGGCGCGCACACTCTCGATGTCACGTCCCATGTCGCCATGCACGCGCTGCATCAGCTCTTTTGAGCTCACGTCGAAAATCCATTCACGGACGCCCGAGTCCCTCTTCACCTCAGATGCCAGCGCAGCCAGCGCCTGACGTGGCAAATACATCAGCAACCCCTCCGTAAGCATCAGTGCTGGTCGATTCTCCACCGCGCGAAAAACGCGCTCGCGATCCGCGGGCATAGAAAGATCGGCGGCAATGCGCTCCAGCTTGCACCGCGGCCGTTCGTTACGCAGCCGTTCCGTTTTGTATTCGAGCATGTCCTCGAAGTCAACTTCGATCCACTGCAAATCCGCAGGCAGGTCCGCGCGCCACGGCCGGGTATCCAAACCCGCTCCGAGATTCAGTACTGCTTCGATCTTTCCCTGCGCCAGTACGGCGGCGAGCAGTTCGTCGATGAAACGGCTGCGAACGCCGATACCGAAACACATCCACTCGACAGAGGAACTAGTTCGGGCTATCGCCATTCCCTTATCGCCTGCCAAGGTTGCAGCCAAAGGATCGTGTACCAAGCCGTCGGGCCGCTGCGTTTCGATTGCCCGGCAGGCGGCCACCATGAGGGCAGTGTCGCTGACGTGTTCGATTTTCTCCATCGTTCCAGCGTACGCCTCTCTGCGGGCCTGGAGATGATTGCGAGACTGAACGGATGCAAATGGAATTTCGAAAGCTCAATCAGCGCGCGCAGCGCGCACTGGGCTTTAAGACTCGAGGCGCACATGATCTTGCCGTTTCATCCGAGCCACTAACGACCGCAATCGGACCGTTAGCGGCCGGCCGGAACAGAAGACGGTAGCGCTCCCTCTGCATAGAAGTGGATCAACTTGCCCGAAGAGGAAACCTGCACTTTATCGAACGGCAGCCCAGTCTTGGCACCCACCACGGACGCTGTTGCCGACTGCAGCATACCTAGAGCGCTCACGGTCTGCGACAGCAATGCGGCGGCGGTTCCCGATGTGCATTCGATGGTGGCGCTGACATGTTCTTTGCTGTCGAAAGCGACGCTGTAGCCGATGCCGGTTACCGTAGAGGCCAGACGCGATCCCTGTACGTTTCCGCTGCTCCAGTCATGAACTGCGTTGGACACTGCGGCCTGCAACTGCTGGCCAAGAAGCACGCCCCGCACGGGAGCGGCGTGGCTGGTACCATTCAGGAGCTGGACAGCGTCGCTGTTTTGACTTAAGCGCATCATGGCGCCTTGGCGGGTCAGAAGCAGGTTTCTCAGTTGATCCAGCGGTCCAAACGCCGCCAGCGAGTCTTCGAGAAACACAATGCATGTCTCTCTGCCGGTGCAAAAGGCCTGCGCTTCGAGCAGTTTTGTAGCGTACCGTTTGTTCTTTGTGTTCTTTGTCACCGAGTCGCCGCTGAATGTTCCGGCCACGAGTCCATAAAACGCAGTGGAACTCGACCCGCTGACAACTTCTTGTACCTGGTCCTCTGGAATGCCGAGCTGGCCAGCACGATTCTAGCCTCCTCCAGCGGCTTGCCCGAGAACTCCTTCCGCAGAGTGTTGTAGTTGGGCAATTTTCTCAGCGCCACAAGGTTGTCGTATTCCAGGTATTCGGTTTGGGCGGGAAACGAGAATAGGGCGTCGCCTACGATACCGGCGTGAGCAAACGGGCTCAGGCTTACTAGGAAGAGAATCAGCAAAACGCAGCGTTGCGGGAAGGGCATATCGTTACGGGACGCTCACGGCAATTGTCGTCGTATTGACGATACCGCCGCTCGTCCCCGTGATTGTGACGAGACCGCTTTCGGGCTGACGGGGTGCGATGCTAATGTTGCCATTAAGCTGCGCCGAGAGGGGCGGTGAACTGCTGTCCACGGCCTGCATAGTAAAGGAATAAGAACCCTCGGTTGTGGGCGCGCCAAAAATGCGGCCAGCCGAGGAATCCAATGTCAACCCGGGTGGGATGGCACCAGCAACGATGGCATACGTGAATGGCGGGGTACCGCCGTAGGTTTGGCATAGGAAGCTGAATGGCTTTGCAACGCTGCCGATAGGCCCGGGATCGCACCCGAACGATAACGGTCCGGCAACGACGAGAAAATTGTCGATGGCCGCGGACGCCGTTTGTGGCGGATTCTCGCTATCGGTGATCTGTACAACAAACGAGCTTGTGCCAGGTGTGGTGGGATAGCCTTGAATGTCAATGATGTTGGACTGCGGAGAGAGAATCAATCCTGGAGGCAATGCGCCGGCTGCGATAGAAGACGTGTACCCGCCAAATCCGCCGTTCCATGAACAAGTCCCCGTGTAGAACAGCCCAGTGGTACCATTTCCCGTCATGTTGCACGTCAGACTCAGAGGGGCTGCTCCGAGCACCGTAAAGTTGGCTACGGCCGCAGTTGCCGTTTGCACAGGGGATCCGCTGTCCGTAACCTGGATAGAAAACGAACTGGTGCCCTCCCTATTGGGGACGCCTGTAATGGCTCCGTTCGCTGAATTTAGGCTCAGGCCGGACGGCAAATTGCCGGCGCTCATGGAAAACGTGAGAGCGCCAGTTCCCCCGGAAGCAACGCAATTACCTGTGTACGCCGTGCCGATGGTCGCGGAGCCAAGATTGCAGGTCAGTTTCAACGGGACGGGTGCCGGTCCACTTCCACTCGTGCCAGCGCCCGAACTTGCATCGGAACCCGACCCGCCACAGCTCACCGCCCCCATCGCGATCCCAAATAGCACGACCGAAGCAGCAGCGTAGGTCGGCATCTTGCATACCGGTGTATAGCGGGACACAGCTACCAGAAGTGCGAACAGCAGCCCGAGCGAAAGGAGAAGCAAACTCCGTCGCCCGTAAGGCGGTAGGTGGAGCCGTTTCCAAAACGGAGTGCGTGCCGGACCCCCGACGCTGATGGTGATGGTTGTCGTACCAGACGTGTTCAACGTGGTATTAGGAATGGAACAAGTGACATCATAGAGCGCGCTCGGCACAGAACAGGTAAAGGAGACGGGCCCGGTGAAGTTGTTTTGCGGGCTCAGTGTAATTGTCGCCGTCGCCGAAGCGCCCGGTTCAATCGTCAGCGCAGCCGGGCTGGCGGACAGTTGAATGTCTCCATACCACTGCTCGGCGAAGTTAGAGCCATCAAGCGAACCCCATCCCGTTGTCTGGTCATACCCAGGACCTGCAGGAAAGCCGAGGTCCAGATCGGGGCTGCAATCGGGTGTACCGCTCGTACATGGGACGAAGTTGGCGCCGAGAGTTACGTCATGAAAGGCAGTGGCGGAGATCTGGCCAAGCGAATACAGGTTGGCATTGATGTTGCCCAGACGCGTCCCCGCCCCGTGTTCTTCGACAGTCAGGGCCAAAACTCCTGCAAAGGCTGGCGCCCCTGCGGATGTCCCGCCAATAACGAATGCGTCTCCATTTGAGTCCAGGAATCCGTTAGTGCACGAGCCCTGCGCGCAAATCAGGAGCCCATCGTGCTCGGGCGATGCTGCGTAGGCGAGATCAGGGACATCGCGCGCAGCGTCGGCCGGAACGCCCGGCCCGGTCTGCCAGCCAGGTTTCGGGACCAGCTTGCTGGCTCCGCCGCCAGTGGCGCCGCCGTTGAAACCGGGCGCCATTTTATCCCAGGCTATTTCGGGGATGTAGGACAGGACCGACCCATTTGCGCTATTGTTCGTCGAACTCCAATAATTACCGCCATAGCCAGCTTTTTCGTTAAATTCGGTACCGCCGACGCCCGTCACGTACGCCGACGAGGCGGGGAAATTCACCGCCAAGCCATGAGTGGCGTAGATCTGATTCGGGTCTGCGTCGCACCCCGCCGCGCCGGAGTCGCCCGATGCTGCGACGATTGTCATTCCCTGCGCATTCGCCTGCTGATACTGGCTATTCAGGCTCTTGAACTCCGCGGCCGAAAGGTCCGGCTCACAGAACCCGTACGAAATGCTGACGATGGGCGCGACATTCTGATCAATCGCGTAGGTGATCGAATCTCCGACGCCATTCCCGGATTTTGCGCTGGCTGTGATGAATAGAATGTCGGCGTTCCTGGCGATCGCGCCCGCCCATTCGAGGTCCAGGTCGGATTCTATTTCGTTGCCGCTGCCGCTTTGAATACCCGGATCAAGGCTTCCGGGCGGAACGATAACCGTGGGGTCCTTTACCGTCAGACCCGCGGCAGCACGAAAGGCACGGATGTCGGTAAGAGAGACGTCGCTCTGGCCGACCACTGCGATCTTGACACCCGTGCCATCGATCCCGGCGCCGTACAGTGGTTTCACGTCGTAGATCGTGGTCCAGTCGTCCGGGGCCAGATAGTGAGAGCCATCACTGCTGGAAGTGAAATTCGGACGCGGACGCCGTGCAAACGGCTTCATCGCGAAGTTGTGAAATCCTCGAACTCCTTCGACAATGCCTTCGAGCGCCTTGGGCAGCTGGGGGTCGCCTGCGTTCGCATAGTGCGTTTCGCCGTTCAGCGAATAGCGGTGCATCGAAACGTGAAATGCAGCCTCGGCTTCCGCCGCCGTGCCGGAGAAACTGATCCAGGTCTTACTTCGTGCAACCTGCGGGTTCACAAAACCGGCATTCTCAAGCCATCTCACAACGCGATCGATGTCCCGGCTGTCGAGCCCAAAGCGCGCCGCATACTGCTCAGGCGTGAGGAACTGGTGGTATTGAGGCGATCTGCGGTCTTGCTGTGCCTTCAACAACTGGTCAAGGTCGGAACGCTGCGCCGGTGTCATGGCAAAGTGCATGACCATCCGGGGCAGAACCAGTGAAGCATGCACTTCGCCTTCATCCCGCGCCAGCCCGCGCTCAATTACCGGCCGGGTATTGCCCTTCAGCACGAAGGTTTCGCGGTCGCTTATGTTCGAATGAATCCGCTGCTCAGAAACCGAAGCGCCGGCGAGCGCAGCCCCGAACAGGCAGCTCAGCGACAGAATTGAGCAGATTCTAGAGTATTGTCCAGGTCCAAATCCCATAATCAGGAGCTTGCGGGGTGCACCCCAAGGGACTTAGTAGGAATATTCGGCCAGAAATCGCTCCCGGATTCTGAGGAGGGAGGACATTCCTTCGAAAAAACGGGAATTGGAAGCTTGTTGTCGCGGCAGAGTTGCGTGTCACCGCCGCGCACCCTGTCTTCATACCCCGTTGTGCCGGAAACAAAGCCCGCCGAAGGGCGATGACAAATCTGCGAAAAAAATTTGCATCCTCCAACGCCCGCTATTTCTGACACTTACATGATTCCGCTCGTGCAGACGCCACCTTACCGCCACACTGTCGGCATAGCGTAACAGTGCGGCGCTTTCTCCGGTTATCTGCAGCCGGGCATACATCCGCAGGACCTTAGCAAACTATGCAAAGAATCAGCTATCTCCCTCACAGCGTCTGCCTGCGCGGGAACCATTCTCTGATCATGCTTCACGTGTGGTCGGATCTCTTGATCGCCTTCAGCTATCTCCTCATTCCGGCGTGCGCTGTCTTGTTTCTCTTACGCGTCTACCGTTCGCAGGAGTATCGGGACTTCCTCTTTCAGAAACGGCTGCCGATAGGTATTCTCACCGCGCTGTTCGTATTCGCGTGTGGCGCCGGGCACGCACTGAATGCGCTGACATTCTTCTGTCCGGTTTATTGGGTCGAAGGTTGGTGGAAGCTGCTGACCGGTATCGTCAGCCTGACCACTGCGCTCGTTCTTGCCAAATTGGCCTTGCACGATGATGACACCCCCAGATCCTAGAGCACTGAAGCAAATTATCGATGGAGTGGGATACGGCGTGATGGGGATAGTGGGTGTGTTTAGCGCGTGGCAACGCACGCGCGCAGTGACTACGCCAGGGGCAGGATTTCGATTCCCCGGGCGGCGGAGCGAGGCCAAGATGCCTCTTCGCATCGACAAGTTGGAACAAGAGATCCTCAGTTTGAGCGCTCGCCAGAACGAGCTGCAGACGGAGAATAAAAGCCAGCACGAGTCCATGCAAAAACAGCAGAGCGCGATGTTCGATCTGCTGGTTCAACAGCGCGGTGCGCTGGACAAAATTCTGACAAAAATGGGCGGTCTTCAGTAACATGCAGCAGAGCGAAATCACTTGGCTTATCAAGATCCTGACCAGCTACATATCCTTCGGTTTGGCCCTGTATGCGGCCGGCGGGGTGTTGGCGCTTCTTTGGATACGGCGCCGGCAAAGCGCCGGTCCCCGTTTTGTCCTCGCCGACCTGGCCCGATCCTACGCTGTCGTAGTCTTCTTCGTACTGTTCGAGGCTGTGCGGCAGGTCTGGGACAGCTTCAACGCCGATCACTTCCCGCTGTGGGTCACGAGAATCGTACTTCCGGTTGCGTACCTGACGCTTGGGAACTCGGTCATCCGCATGGCCGGTTCCGAGCGGTCCGATTCCCGTTCGCAGCAATAAACAATGAGGCAGGCGCGTTCGCTTGCCTCACGATCACAACTCAGCAAAAAAAATTCCGTGCCCCCAACTCTTTCAAGCTCAAAGACTTATCTCCGCCTGCGGCAAATGTTGCCGCCGGAACGGCGCGTGCGCATTTTACCGTCGAATCGAAAAGTTACTTCATCGCGAGCCGATCGCGAACAGAACGGAGCGGTTTAACCAATGTCCGAACATCATAGCTCTCCCGACACCTTCAACCTCGCCAACGCACGTGTGCCCATCTTTCAATGGATCTCGGTGGTGGGCATGATTGTCAGTATCGTGTTCGCATTATCGAGCAGGCTGACCATGAGCGACCGTACCGCTGTCGATCTAGGCAAACTGCAGAACGATGTCACCGAAATGCGCAAACAAATGGCGCTGCGCGACGATGTCAGCGACATGAGCAGGCAACTCCGCGAGCTGGAGATTCAAGTCGCGAAAATGAGCGACCGCATGGAGCGCCACTAGCCTGCACAGCGCAAGCAGGCTGCTTAAGCAGTTCCCATAGATGTAGGTCAGCCCGATGGCTGCCCTGCATGGGCCTTAAGAACGTATCAGCGATGGCCGCCGCCGGCGTGCCCGCCGCCGAAATGTGCGCCGCCGCCCAGGCGCCCACCACCTGCGAATGCGCGACCGCTGGAACCGGCGTAGCCTCCGCGATAGCCGTACGCGCCGCCTCGGTAGCCGTACCCGCTGCGGTACCCATAGTACCCTCCGCGGTAGCCGTACCCATAGCCGTAGCCGCGGCCATAGTATCCTCGGTGGCCCCAATACCCGCGCCAGTACGGATAGCCGCCCCAGTAACTGAAGCCCCACGATGGGTACGGATAGGCGTAGCCATAATCGTACGCGTAGGGCGCGGCACAGTAGGGGTTCGCGTACGGGTCGCATGGGTACGGATCTGCGTACGCTCCGCTATACGCTGGATACGGGTAAGCAGGTCCTACACTTACGCCGAAACCGACCTGCCCGGCATAAGCTCGAGGCGGATTCGCAAGCATGAGCGCCGCCGCGACCGTGAGCACGAAGAGTTCCAAGTTCCTGATCATTCCTGCCTCCATTAGGAGCTTATCTCTAATTGTTGGATGCGGGGAAGTGACTGCTCGTTCCTACGCTCAGCGGAGTACTGGCGCACCGGCACGCCTACTCACACAGATATATTAATCGGCGTATAAGACGGCAGTTTGGAGCTGTGATGTGACTTGGGTTTCAACGTTCTGCAGACTCCGCCCTTCCGCGCACATGACCGCAGCGAAGAGCATTGCAATCATGGCGAGAAGAAACACGCGTTCCAGAACGTCGACGCGACTGGCTGATCGCGCCGCAGGAGGCGCTTTCACCAGCGCTTCAGAGCAATCGGAGATCGGGGCAGAATCCAGAGTGTTCACAGATCGGAGTTCCTGTAGCAAGAATAGTCTGTGGCGCTCGCTTGCGACAAGAGCTTAGGCCGTCCTCTCCGTCAGGTGGGCTTACTTGAAGTGATGCAACTCAGGGGTAGGTGACAATGCCTTTGCCTTCGATGATATGCACGTATTTATTGATTGGCAGATCCTTGATCCGGTCCACCTGCTTGCTGGGCGCGGGCCAGTGGATTTCGAGCTCGTCGATTTTCCCGGCCTTGCCGATGCCGAGGACCTCGCGCGGATCGTGTGATGACAGGTAACTGCCGCCGTTGTTCTTCAGCCGAGAGCGCTTCTTGCCGCCGGCGGTCCAGAAAATCTTTGCGCCGACGGCGTCGCGGTTGCACGTCACGCCTTCCAGCTTGAGACCCAGCCAGTTGTTTCCCGCGGCGGCGTTGTTCTTCAGCAGCAGCGGCGCGCTGCCGTTGTTGCAGACCAACACATCCACAGCACCGTCATTGTTGTAATCGCCGACAGCGAGACCGCGGGCCGGAAACGCTTTGTGAAAGGCCGACCCGGCTTGATCGCTGACATTGTGGAGCTTGCCGTCCTCGCCCTGGTGGAACAGAAGCAAAGGTTCCCTGTACTTCACTTGCAGTGAATAGTTGTCGATCATGTCGTCAGGATGGCCGTTGGCGAGGAAGAGATCGACTGCGCCGTCATTGTCGTAATCGAAATATTTCATACCCCAGCCGCTCAGGAGCCGGGTTGCCTGCGCGACGCCTTCAACGTGCGCGACGTCGCGAAAGGTCTCATCTTTATTGTTCTGGTAAACGGAGAACATTTCCTGATCGACATTGGCGACGAACAGATCCTGCCAGCCATCGTTGTTAAGGTCGGCGGCATCGACACCCATGCCGGATCGCGGCTGGCCGTTCTCGCTGAACGCCACTTCTGCCTGAAGCGCGATCTCTTCCCACTTCCAAGTCCCGGTGGGACCCGGGCCGCGATTCACGTACAGGTAGTTCTGAACCGTGTCATTGGCCACGAACAGATCCATGCGTCCGTCATTGTTGATGTCGGTTGCTACAACACCAAGGCCCTTACCGAGTGACTTCGCAATATCCGTGCCTTTGGTGACATCGGTAAACGTGCCATCGCCGTTGTTGTGATACAGGAAGCTTGCGGTTCCTTTAAAGACACGGGGGATGCAGTAGTAATGTTTGCCGATTTTGTTGTCGCCGCAGCCGAACTTGTGCTCGCCTGAATAATCGACGAAGCTGCACAGGAACAGATCGAGGCGGCCGTCGTTATCGTAATCGAACCAGACGGCACTAGTGGTCCAGCCGGGAGTGGCGACGCCGGCCTTCTCGGTGATATCCGTGAAGGTCCCATTGCGGTTGTTCTTGTAAAGTATGCAGCGGCCATACGCGGTGAGGAGCATGTCCGGCCAGCCATCGTTATCGAAATCGCCGACTGCGACGCCCATACCGAAGTTGCCGCCGGTGACGCACGCCTTTTCGGTGACATCGGTGAAGGTGCCGTCGCGGTTGTTTCTGTAGAGAGCGTTGCGAATCGGTTTGGGCGGCTTCCAGAAATCACACGGACCGCTGTTGACCAGGTAGATGTCCATCCATCCGTCGTTGTCGAAGTCGAGGAACGCGCACCCAGGTCCCAGAGTTTCCGGAAGGTAGCGCTCCGAGGACATGGCGTTGTCGTGGGTCCATTCAATGCCGCTGGAGGATGCCGTGATTTCGCTGAACAGGGGTTGAGGTTCGCTGGAGGATTGCGCGCGCAGCAGGCTCGAGGCGCTTGCTCCGGCAGCCATCCAGAGCAGTTCTCTTCTGGTGAAGTTCATGTAACAGTGACTACTCTATTGTGAAACTAACGGATTCCTGAGCGGCCTCGGTACCCTGTTTGGCGATAAATCGGATCTGGTAATTGCCCGGATCGAGTTTAGCGAGGGGAGCGTCGGCGATGTATTGAATTTTACCCTGCGCGTCAGGGTCGCCAAGCTGGGGTGTGCCATTTCCGAGCACCTGTCCGTCCTTGCTGAATTCCATGATGAGCTGCGGCTTTTCCGGGTTGTTCTTGTCAGGGTAAATGACGACGTATAGCGGAAGCGCGGCTTGATTTGGCGTTTTCTTCACGTCCGCTGCAAGGGTAGGCGTGATGAGGCGATCCGCCATCAGCAAGGGATCAGTAGGAGCCGTGTCGTTATCTTTTTGCTTGACGCTGCGGACAACAGTGACGCTGCTAATACCAATAGAGGTTGACGGCGGCGGCATGAAGACGCTGGTTTTGCGAACGCTAATTTTGTTGCCCTGCTGATCGAGAACCGCGGTCTCCAGCAGATAGCGGCCGGGCGGCAAGTCAAAGTGCTCGGTGGCGATGAAGTGGCTTTGCTTCAGTGCGTCCATCTTGTCGGGCGCGATGGTGAGCGGCATGTCGCGTTGCATCTTCTTCACGACCTCGCCTTGCGCGTTTTTTACCAGGGCGACATATGAAAAGCGGCCTTCGAAGATGTTTTTTGTTTTGTTCTCCTGAAAGGTCAGATCCGTGAGGGGAATATCGACCACCAGATCGCACACAGGCTGGCTTTGCGCGCCGCGATAGTGAAGGCCGGTGGCATGGAACTGGAACGTTCGTGGGGGCTGGGGTTCGTCGATGGCTTTCAGCAGCGGGACTTCGTAGGCGCTGACCACACCTCCGGCTTTCATAAGAGCCGGCGGGAGCGCAATGTATTGGTTGCGCGCGAAGACATGCAGATCCTTTTGATCGGTTTTGACGGCGATTTTGTGGACGGATCCGTCATAGTTGGTGATCTGCGGATCATAGGTGATTTCGTAATAGGTCTCGATGTCTTCAGCAAGGCGGCGCAGGGGATTGCGAAAGTCGTTGGTGTTGGCGATCAAGAAGCCACCGGTTGAATCGGCCAATGATTGCAGATTCTCCTGTACGTTGCCGCGCGTGCTGTTGATGGCAGTGTTCATGGCGTTTGCCTGATCGAAGGTAACGGCGTCATTCGGATTTGTCGTATTGCGGGCCGAGTTTTTGACAGCGCCGTTCAGTGCGTCCATAGCGCCCTGGTTCGTGCGCGCGGTGCCGAGGCCGCCGGCGTCAATGCAGTAGATGCTTACGTTGTTGCGGCTGGCGGTGTTCTTCAGGTCCTCGAGCGCGCGCTCGGTGCCTTGCGGGGTTGCGAGTCCGGTGGAGAAGAACACGAGCGTTTTACGGCCCGGCAACTGGTATTGCTCTTTGACGGCGTCGAGCAGGCCGAAGATTTGCGCGCGTCCCTGTTCGGCCATGGCCATGGATTGCTGAGTACGCAGAGTATCGAGCATCATCTGCGCCATCTTCGCGTTTACAAGAGCGGAGCTGTCGGGCGTGGTTCCGGGCGCGGGTGCAGCGCTGCTGCTGTTTTGGAGATTTTGGACGCGCTCCTCCAAGGTGTTGGTACCGCCGCCGTTAGTTCCGACGAGTTCGGTCAGTTGCCGCTCGATGCGGGTGGTATCGGTGGAGAAGTCGGCGTTCTCGCTTCCGGTGGCGCGTTCGATAGCTTTCCGCAGTGCGTCCCTGTCGTTGGTGAACTGCTGCAACGCTTCGAGCTTGTGGTCGATGGTTAGGACTGCCAGATATACGTTTTGCGGCAGTTCCTGCTTCAGCAAATCGAGAGCGGCATCGCGCGCGAGGCGGCGGGAATTGATATCGAGATGATCGAAGACAAGCGAGACGAGACGGATTTGGCGCAGCGGGTCGAGCTGCATTTGAACAGCGGCACCGCCAGTCTGCTCGCCTTGAACCAGGCGGAACGTCTTCACCGGCATCTTGTTGCCGTTGTCGTAAACGGAGAAATCGTCTGCCTTCAGGTCGGTGACCGTGTGGTTCTTCTTGTCGCGAACAATAGCATCGACGACTACCTCCTCGGAGCCGGCTTTGATGGGTGGCGAAGCCGGGGGCTGCTGGGCGGAGGCGATACCGGCGATCGCGCCGGCGAAACACAGCCACGCGCCGAGTTGCTTAATCATGAATGCTCCTTTCGGTTGTCGCGGTTTGCTCGCGGAGTACGGCGGCCAAGTCGTCCTCGTGGAAGTCGAGCTCGGTTAGACGCGAGCTGTAAAGAATCCGGCCATCGCGGCCGACCACAAAGGCGCGGGCGGGCCACGCATTGTATGCCGATTCGACGGCGTTGTCCATGCCGTCGACGACGGAGGTGAACGGCAAGTGCAGCTTACGGCTGCACATCAGCGCGTGATCCTGTTTCTGCGCCAGGTCCGCTGCCGGTGCAAGATCGATGTCCTGGCGGACGTTGCGCGCACTTTGCCAATCGCCGCCGGTGTGCGCCTCGCGGATGTAGACCAATAGAAACGGGATTCGCGTGCCGTATTGGGTCTGCAGGCGCCTGAGGGCGTCGGCCGAGTCACGGAAATTCGGGCAAGTGTAGCTGCCGAAGACGAGCACCACCGGGCTTTTGCCGCGGAAAGCGCTCAGCTGAACGACGTTGCCATTCGCAGTTTCAGGCAACTCGAAATCGGGAGCGAGATCGCCGGGCCGAGGTCCTTTGTCCGCGGCGCTCTGAAGCTCTGTCGCGATTTTGCGTTCGCGCGTGGCTTGCGCGGTCAGGTGCAGTCCGGCATAGGAAGCCGCGAGCGCGGAGTGGCTCTCAGGCGATTGCGGGAATGCTGCAATTGCGGATTCCGCCAGGGGCCGGGCTGCCTGGAATCGGCCGCTGCCGTTGAGGCATTCGGCGAGCGCGAGCTTCGCGTCCGGAGATTCAGGCCGGAGCGTCACAGCTTGGCGCAGCAGCGGCTCAGCATCGGTGAACTGCTTGCGAACGGTGAGTATCTGGCCCAGCCCGAGATTCGCGGCGTAGTCTGCGGGGTTCGATGCGAGCTCTTTCTGAAATGCGGTCGCGGCGGGATCGGGATCTCCGATGTTCAGCAGCGCGCGCCCGTAGTAAGACTGAAGCTCAGGGAGCTTGGGATTCAACTCGGCCGCGGAGGCGAATTGTTTGACGGCAGCAGGAAAATCGCCGGATTCGAACATGCGCGTCCCCAGTAGGAATCGTGCTTCCGCCGAATCGCCGTCGCGCAGAATGCGATCAAGCAGAGCCTGGCCCTCGGCAATTCGCTGCGTGCGCAGCAACGCCATGCCGAGCAGGTAATCGAAGCCCAGGTCGTCGGCGTTTGTTGCTTTAAGTGGTTCGAGCACCGCAATGACGCCGTCGTTCCGGCCTGACTGCAGGTAGCAGTCGGCAAGCAGCATCGCCACTTTGCGGTCCTGCGGCTGCGCGGCGTGCAGCGCTTCGAACCGCTCCGTCGCTTGTTTCAACCGGCCGCTCTTCTGGTATGCGAGTGCGAGGTTCAGTGCGATGCGCGGATCGGCGGGAACGAGTTTATAGGCTGCTTGGTATTCGGCGATGGCGCCGTCGAACTGACCGAGATTGACCAGCACGACGCCCAGGTTCACGTGTGCGGCGACTTCGTTCGGCTGCTGTTTCAGCAGCGCGCGGTAGGTTTCGGCGGCAGCGGCGTAATCGCCCGATTGCTGCAGTTGCATGCCGCGGGCTGCGAGAGCGGCTGGATCCTGCTGCGCCAAAGCCGAACAGGCAAGGGCAGTTAGGATGACGCTAATCCGGATACGGCGCATTGGCCCTCACAATCCGGATCTGATGATCGGTGAATTTGAAATGCGAGCCAGGGATCTCGAGCTTCGGCATGTGGCAAGAGGCGCAGTTGCTGGTTGCGACTTTGCAGGGATGGGCAGCTTTCTTGCTGCCGGCGTGGCATGCCTGGCATTTGGTGTCGTAGTCGGAATCTGTTTTGTCCACTTCGCGATGTGGATCGTGACAGGTCGTGCACGCGATGCGCGCGTCGTCGGGATCGTAGCATTTGCTGTTGGTCAGACGATACGGCTGAAAGCGCACATCGGCAATCCCCAGACGTCCCGCAACCGCAATCTCGTCCCAGGTGCGATGGCATTGGCCGCAGAAGCTGGATACCTCCTCGCTTGTAAATTTGCGCAGGTCTTGCATCTGTGCCCGCTGCGCATTCCCTTGCTTAACCCCATCAAGGTGGTTCGTTGTGGGTCCGTGACAACGCTCGCACTGCACGCCGGCGATGAGCTTGTCGATTGTTAGCTGCCGTCCGGCGACCGCATCAGTCGAATGGCAACCGAAGCAGCGCAGCTTTTCATCGAGCGTCATGATTTCGCCCGCGGCTTCCGTGATCTTGACGGGCTGTCGGTTCAGCGCGCCTAGCGTGAAATCAAGGCCGTCAAGGGCGCGGAAATAGCTGACCCGGCTCTGATAAAACTTCCCGTCCTTCTCCCAGACATAAGTTTGACCTGCGGAACCGAGGCCGAACGCCCAGCCGATCGGAACCGCGAACGTCTGTTGGCCGTCGCTGACCGAATAGATGCTTTGATCGCCCTGCCGCTCGATGCGGTATGAATATTTCCCGTCCTGAAATGTCAGCAGCGGGTGGGTTTTCAAGATGGTGCATTCGGAGACGAGCTCGAGCGCATGCGCCATAGACGTAGCAGGCTGCGGTTTTGCTTGCGCAGGGTGGCAGGCGGCGCATTCGCGGATCTTACGTGGCGCCACGGTTTGCGAACGGAGGAGAGCTATACACACGAGAAAGCTGCAGAAGAGCTTCATTTGCCGGCCGAATCGGACGTGGCACCCGGTTGTTGGCTTCGAAGCCGCAGGAACTCGGCGCGTTCACGGGCGGCATCGTCCTTCCTTCCCGCCTTCGTGTAAGCACTTGCGAGAGCGAAGCGTGTGCCGAGGTTCGCCGGCGCAATTTTCTCCGCAATCTCGAGTTCTTTTGTGCCGCGCGGGACATCGAGATCGCCCTCGACGAGCACCCGGCCCAGCATGGCATGCGCGGCGAAATAGTTCGGATTTGACGTGACGGCTTTTTCCGCGAACGGCAGCGCCGATTTTGCATCGTTCCGCTTGAGGTACTCGTTGGCGATGTTGATCAAGGCCTCAGGATGTCCGGGCGAAAGCGTCAGCTCCTGATTGAACTGTTCGAGCGCCTTATCCGGATCATTCACCAGCAGCACGATGCCATAGCAGTAATGCAGGTCGGGTTGATTCGGATATTGTTTGAGCAGCGTTTCCAGCTCGCCTGCCGCATCGGCAGTGCGCCGGGCGGCAGCGTCGCACATGGCGCGTCCGACGCCCATCACAATTTCGCGCTCCGAAGCGGGAAGTTCGGACGGAAGCACCGGTTTGTGCAGCGCCGCGATTCCCATGGCTTCGACCCACTGCGGTCCGGCCGCGTCGTGGGCAGCGACCTTCGAAGCCAGATCAATCGCCGCGTCATATTGTTCACTGCGCGTCCATAGCAGGGCGAGGTGATACATGGCAACGTTGTAGAAGCCCTGATCCTGCGAAAGCCCGAGCGCGTTGGCCCGTTCGAGATGCGCTAGCGCGCGGTCGTATGTCTTGGTTTCAAATTCACATAATCCGAGCATCGCCCAGGCGACGGCCATCTTCGGCTCGAGGGAAGTCAAGTGCCGGAACGCATCGCGGCCTTCAACATAGTGGTCGCCGTCGTAGTAAAGCGAACCGAGAAACCACCAACCTTCGCTCCAGCCCGGCTTCAGGCGAAGCGCCTGCTGGTATAAGCTTTCCGCTTCATCGTCTTTGTTCTGCTGGCGAGCGGCGTCGGCCTTCTTGGCGAGCGCATCGAAGCCGGGTCCCGGTGGCTTGGGCATCGGCGCGGACGTTTGCCCGAGCACGGCTGCACTGATCAGCAGCGGCAAAAACAGCTTCATTGCTGGACTGCCTTAACCGCCGGCTCGTTCGCCTGGCGTTGGGCATTGAGATTGGCTACAATGGCGCGCTCACGCTCCCCGTCTTCTTTGCGCTTTTCGCGAAAATAGACCGTTGCCAGCGAAACATGCGCTTCAGTGAATTGAGGGGATTCTTTCACCAGCGCTTCCAGCTCGCGCTGGGCTTCGTTCGACCCGGCCGCGAACCAACGCGAGTGCCGCGATCTGATATCTCACGCCCGGATCTCCGGGACGGATCTCCAGCGCGTGGTCGAAGTACTTGAGGGCGGCTTCATTGTCCTCGTCCTGACGCAGCAGCACGCCCATGTGCAGGTTCGCTTCGAAATTATTCGGGTCGGACTTCAACTCGCGCTCAAATGCCTGGCGGGCTCCGGCCTGATCGCCGGTCGACAGCAGAGCCAGGCCATACCAGGCATTTACGTCAGGAAGATTGGGATTTAGCTCCATAGCCTTCTGAAAGTCCGCGAGGGCGTCGGCGAAGTCGTTGACCATGTACTTGGTAATTCCCATCAGGATACGCGCTTCGGCCGAGTCGCCGTTCTTCAGAATCCTGTCGATGATCAATTGACCCTTGGCTGTCTGCCCGTCGCGCACCAAAGCAGTGCCAAGCATGTACGTAAAGGCCTGGTTGTCTTCGTTGGCGCGCTGCACCGGGGCGAGAAGCTCAATGACATCCTTATTCTGGCCGAGACGGAGGTAGCAATCAGCCAGCACAGTCACGACCTGAAGGTTCCCGGGCGCATCCTCGCGAGCCTTCTTCAGGATCGGAACGGCCTCGGCGAGATGACCTGTTTTGTAGGACGCCAGCCCCAGATTCATGCGGACAGTCGGATCGGGTTTGATGTCGAGCGCGCGTTTATATTCGATGATGGCGTCCGAGTATTTTCCCTCTCCGGCGAGCGCGGCGCCGAGGTTCGAGCGGACCTCGGGGATATTGGGGTACATATCCAATACGAGCCGGTAATCGCGAATGGCTTTGTCGAGATTACCCGCCTGCTGCGACTCAACGGCTTCCTTGAGAAGATCTTGGGGAGAGGGTGAGGACTGCGCGTAAAGACCGGCTGCGCACAGGGAGAGAGCTACAACGCGGTACATCACCAGGAAGGTTGATTATAAAACGTTTCAATGGACGCGGACGGCTCGCCCTGCGAGAACGCCCGCGCCACCGAGGACTGCTAGAAGTAGAACTTCGCCTCCATCTCGATCGTGCGCTGGCCGAGTTTGATCGGGGCGTAGCCGAAGGCAGCGTTGGTGTTCTGAGTCGGGCTGCCGTTATAAATCAGGTTGAGCGCACTTGAACCGGGGCCGGTGCTGGCGAAGCTCCAGACCGGATGATTCAAGAAATTATAGGCCTCGAAGCGCAGCTGCAGTTTCTTGGACTCGCTCATCTGGAAGTTTTTGAAGAGCGACAGATCGCTATTGACGAACCAGGGGCCGAAGATCTCGGGCATGACGATGGGACCGTTCGTTCCGGGCTTTGTCGGAACAGCAAAACAGCTCCCGTTGACATATTGATTACTGCCGAGATTCGAGGTTGGGTTACACGTGAGGATTGGCTGAAGCGGAATTGAACCCGTTCCGTTAATCGATTGCGAATTGATGGTAGATCCTGCGAATCCGTCAGCGGCGTTCAAGTTGGAAAGATTCCCAGCGACGTTAAACGCGCCGGAAGTCCCGCTGAGATTGACGCCACTCTGGATGCCGGTGATCCCGGAAAGCTGCCAGCCGTTGATGAAGCCCTTAGCAAGGCGGTTTCCCTGTATCGGGCTGGGCAGTTCGACCGAGTAGGCAGCATTGAAGATGTGGCGGCGGTCGAACGGCTCCGGACCGTAGTCGTTCTTCAAGTTGAGGAAGTCCGCCCCGACAATTCCAAGTGCCTTACTGTAGGTGTAGTTGAAGGAGATGTCGTACTTGCCCCGCTGTCGAACCCAACTTACCTGCATGCTGTTGTAGTTCGAATACAAGTTATGGTTCGCGACATTAATTGCCTGGTATGTCGGAAAGGGGCCGTAAGCGTATTCGGCGCTGCCGGTCAATTTGCCGGGATCTGTTCCTTTGTTGAACAGCGTACCGTAAGGCAAAGCGTTAACGTTCGTTCCGACGCCATTCTGGTTGAGCTGATACTTACTCTCATTGCCGACGTAAGAGATCTCAAGGAGTGTAGACCAGGGCGCTCGTTGTGAGATAGTGGCGCTGTAACTATTCGTAAGCGGTTCCTGGTCGTCGGTGGGACTGACGCCAGCGCTACCGGAGAAGACGGTCGCCGGGTTGGTCGCCAAAATCTGATTGAAGCTGCAGTATCCGGAATTGGCGCAATTGCTCACCGTTGGCGCCTGAACTCCCTCAGGAACGTCCAGTCCCTGCGTGAACTGAGCATTGTGATAGCGGAACATTCCCCATCCGCCGCGGAACACCGTCTTGCCGTTGCCGAAGATGTCGTAGGCCAAGCCGAAGCGCGGAGCATAAAACAGCGTCCGATTCGGAAATCCGGACAGCGGAATTTTGCTGTCTTTTTTGTTCCAGGTGAAGCCGCTATATGAAGTGTTCGGCGCACTTGCGTTGTACAGACTCGGCTCCCAAACCGCGAAGCCGTAGCCTTGCTTGTCGTACCAGGCGCCAAGGTGTGAGAAACGCATGCCGTAGTCTAGCGTCAGGCGGCGAGACACCTTCCAGCTATCCTGCGCGAAAAACTCGACCGTGTTATAGCCCTCGTTGTGAATGTTGTTGAAGTTCTGCTCCTGATAAGAGTTCGTGTACCCGGTAAGAAGGTCGGCGTACGCGTTCCCGGTGGGACCGCCCCAGCCATCCGCCTCCGCAATTAAACCATTGGTGTAACCATTGTTTGGCTGCTTGTTAATAACGTGCTCGTAGTAGAAGCCTAACTTCACAGTGTGAGTAGCAAAGACCTTGGACAACGTGTCGCTGGCGTTCGGCAGCCACTTATCGGCATAAAGGCCTTGCGAGACGCCGCCTGCTTCAAAGCCACCGGGATTGAAGATGGTGGAAAACTCGGATGCGCCCCAGGTCAGCATCGACGGAATCTGAGTGACGCCATTCTTATATAGACCGGCGAACGGAATTCCGAGTTTTGTTCGGTCCACCTTGGCTGGATTTTGAAAGACGTTGGGGAAACCAATGTAAGTGAAAGAAAATACCGCCTCATTGGAGAGCGTTGGGCTGAATACGTGAGTCAGACTGGCCGACGTCGATTGGGAATCGTTCTTACCGAGAAGGGGGGTCGGATAAGGTACGGAATTGGCGTTTCTCCACCAGAGGCTCACCGGAAACTGCTGCACTTCTTTTTGCAGGTTGTAGCGGACGAACAGCTTCGTGTTATCGCTGATGCTGTAATCGACGCGCGTCATCCATTGCCAGGAATTTTGATTGAAGGCGACATCGTCCACATAGTTATAGCCGCCTGTAGCGTTCGGATTTGCGTTCGGCAGCGGGAAAAGATTCATTAACCCCTGCCCGATGGGGCTGATTGCGGAAGCCGGAATGATTCCGCCCGGGTAAGCGCAGGTCGCGCAGGTCAGAGTTGATTTCAGTTGAGCAGGAGCACCGCCGCCTGCGGTCACCAAGCCCCCAGGCGTACTCGCGGCGATAGTGGCCAGTTCCGCAGGGCTGAAGTTGCCGTTGCGCATGTTCGTTGTCGGAACATTCGCACTCAAAGTGCCGGTATCCAAGGTTTGATAGTAGTACTCGTAGCCGGTGAAGAAGAACAGCTTGTCGCGGTTCTTATTGAAATTCGTGTGCGGAATCAAGACTGGGCCGCCGATGTTGCCGCCGGGATAATAGAACTGGTTGGCAGGCCGCTTAACCCCGACGTGGTTGTCGAGCCAGCTATTCGAGTTCATCTCGTAATTGCGGGCTGAGAAGTAGCCTTCGCCGTGGAAGTCGTGGCCGCCTGCCTTCGCGATGGTATTGATGACGATGGGTCCTTTGGCGTTTTCGGCGTTGAAGTTCGAGGTAAGAACCTTAAACTCCTGGATCATATCGGTGTTCGGGTTCACCGGCGTGGCACAGTTGCAGCCCGGATCGGAGACGTGTGCGCCGTCGGCTGTAATGTCGATGTTGTTAACTCCTGCACCGTTCGCCACATATGCGCCGTTCAGCGGGCTCTGGCTGCCCCCGTCGCCGTTGCCGTTGATGCCGATGATCTCGCCGGTGTAGTCGCTTCCGCTCTTCATGGTGTCGCTATTATTGCGGGCGGCGAACCCGGGCAGGATCTTAATAAATTCGGCGGCGTTCGCGCCCACGATGGGGAAGTCCTGAAGCTGCTTCTGCGTCAGCACGACGGCTTTTTCGCCCGAATCGACCGGAATGATCTGGTCCGCGGCGCTCGTCACGTCAACCTCAGTCTTGGAGGTTCCAATCTTGAGGGATGTATTGAAGTTCAGGTTGGCGGCGCCGACCAGGCTGACACCCGTGACCTCGGCCTTCTCGAATCCGGCCGCCTCGACCGTGATCTCGTAAGTTCCCGCGGGGACTGACGAGAACGAATAATAGCCGTCCGAATTGCTGACGCTCTTGCGCTCATCCCCCGAACTGGCGTTCTTCAATGTGATGTCCGCGTTGGGAACGACAGCACCCGACGTGTCCGTCACGGTACCGGTGATCGTTCCGTAAATTGATTGTGCCTGTAGCGATACAGCGCCTAAGCACAGAAGCAGAACTGACATCAACACTAACGACCATAGGCATCGTGTTTTCGACATGGGACCCCTCCGCCGGAAGTACACTGTGAATCTTACGTTAATCTACGGCAGCACCGCATTTCTCACAACCTTTTGTGAGTTACCACGCGGCTACCTGCTACGTTACACGTGCAAGTGCCGTGTTTTCTATGGCGTTACACAAAGTTGGCCAGGTTGGTCAAGGGTCTGATATACTGCCGCTAATCTCGAAACGGTGGTTTCTTCATGGACGTACTTACGCCGCTTCAGCAGGAGCGGACTGAGGTCGAACTGATCCTCAGGTCCGGCCTGTTCGACAAGGCGCCGCGTTTAGGCAAATTCTTCTGCTATATTTGCGACCGCTATTTTGAAGGTCAAGCCGAGCAGATTAAGGAATATAGTATCGCGCTCGAAGCCCTGGACCGGCCAGCGCAATTCGATCCGAAAAAGGACTCGATTGTCCGCGTGGAGGCGCATCGGCTACGGCGGCGCCTGCAAGACTACTACCGCGGCGCGGGAGCGAACCGGCCGCTGCGAATCTGCATTCCGAACGGGCAGTATCGGCCGCATTTCGTTGCTCACGAAGCGGCTCCTGCGCTCTTGGAAGAAGAAGCCGTCACTGCACCACTCCTGTCGGACCTGGTATTGCGAGAGGCCGCCGCCATCTCGGCGGTATCGAGCCCGAGCTCGAAAGCGCAGGGACCGCGCTGGCAGCTGCTGTTATCCGTGGTTCTGGTTGTAGGTATCACCGCCACCTTCATCTTTGGGTTGGCCCGGAGGAGATCCAGCTCCGTTCCACCGAGTGCGCGTGAAGTCTGGACCGGACCGAGTGCCGAACCCGTCGAAGGCGAGTTCCGAATCCTGGCGGGCTACCACGGGTCTCCGATGGTCGATCGTCAAGGCCACACCTGGGGGGCGGACGCTTACTACGACGGAGGCACGTCGAAACTGCTGTCGCCCGATCGCTTCATCGAAGCGCAGCCCGATCCTCACCTTCTGCGGTCTCAGCGCTCTGGTGACTTCCGCTATGACATTCCTCTGCGTCAACGGACCTACGAGTTACATCTGCTGTTTGCCGAAACGGAGTTCGGCAGCGGGAATCCGGGAGGCGGCGGGGAAAGCACTCGGCTGTTTCAGGTCTCGTTAAACGGCGCCATGCAATTGCGCGAGTTCGACCCTCTGGCCGAGGCGGGAGCTCCAAACCGGCTGCATATCCGGGTTTTTAAGGACGTTACGCCGGCAACGGACGGCAAGCTGCATCTCCGCTTCAGTCCGGAGGGCCAGCCCGCTTTCCTCAATGGCATCGAGATTCTGCCCAGCGCGCCGGGAAGGATTCATCCCATTCGAATTGTGACGCAAGCGACGCCGGTCACCGACTCCGACGGCCGGCTCTGGTCGGCTGACGAGTATTTTTCCGGCGGCACGGTGGTTTTTCGACGTAATGTGGTTCTCAACGGCCCCGAAAAGGAGCTTTTTCAAGGCGAGCGGTACGGGAATTTCTCGTACCGGCTCCCATTGAGTCCGGGTAAGTACAGGTTGACCCTACACTTCGCCGAGACATGGTTCGGTACACCGGAGTCGCACATGCCGGCGACCGGCAGCCGAATTTTCAATGTATCCGCGAACGGAACCGCTCTGCTGCGCGATTACGAGATCGCGACGGAAGCCGGCGGTCCGAATCGGAGCGCGGAAAAAGTATTCGATCATCTCGAACCGAACGCTCAGGGCGTTTTGCTGCTTGAATTCATGCCGGTACGGAACTACGCGGAAGTAAACGCGATCGAGTTGGTCGAGACGGACTGATTCGGGGGACGGAGGTCTCGCGCCGGTACAATGAAGAGTGCCGAAAGTGACGTTCCTGCCCGAGAACAAAACAGTTGAATTCGAATCGGGCAAGCTCCCGTACGCCGATCACGGCAAACCCGAGTCCCTGCTGGACATAGCGCTGAATTTCGACATTCACCTGGACCATGCTTGCGGGGGCAGCTGTGCCTGTACGACGTGTCACGTGATTGTAGTGGAGGGCGACAAAAACCTCTCCGAAGCCGAAGACGATGAATTAGACCGGCTCGACATGGCCGCGGGGCTGACGCTGCGGTCACGGCTGGGTTGTCAAGCGGTTGTCGGCGGTGATGTAAAGATCGAGATCCCTGGCTGGAGCCGCAATTACATCAGTGAAGGCGGGAAATCGACGTTGTAGAAGAAGCGCCGCGCCCAAATCATTCTCCGCGCCGCTGCAGGTACGTAAACAGCCTGTCTGTTAGTTCGCCATCGAGATCGGAGTGGATGCGGACGCTGACGTGATCCTGCTCGACACGAATTGAGTCATATACGCGCAGCATGTCGAGCTGATCGTCTTTGGTTGTGAGACGCGCTAGTCCGATGATGCCCCGCAGCGCGTCGTGCACGCGGCGTGCGCCGTCTTCAGAGACGCAGTTCAGGTCAGCGTGGACGTGCAAACCCGAATCGGCGCCGATGCCGAGCGTGCCGTCGGTGATGACTCCGGTAATATTCGCCAGCGCGGAGGACACTTCGGAGCGCATGGGAAGGAGCGACAGCGCCAATGGCTGCGTAGTTACCGCCCAGATCTGATCGGCGGCTGGTAAACGGTGCAGCTGGTCGCTGATCCCGGGAGGCACACGGCCGTTGGCGCCGGAATCGATTTCCGAGTGGACTGCCGCGGTTTCGCCTACAATTAACACATCCTTTGTGGGGAAGAACAACGCCTGGCCACCAAGGCCGAGAAGCTGCCGGCCACGGTAGTTACTGTTAAGCGCGCCGGCGGCGAGCAGCTTGGGCTTAAGATCGACGCCGGAAAACGGGCCAGTGAAAATCGCAAATACGCGATCGCCGCGCCAGCAGATCAATGACTGCGTGATGTCACGGCGCGGGTCGAGTCCTAAGCGTTCGGCGGCGGCGTTCAGCAGCGGCAAATTGAGCTGGCTTTCGTGCTTGCGGTACAACGCTGTTGACTTGAGCTTTTCCAGGTTCATGCCAGCGAGCGCTACGGCATCGGAGGGCACATAATTGGCGATACGTTCGGGGACTTCGATACCAGAAGGGCCCGGCTTCCGGCACCCGAGCGGAAGACTTAAGACGGCGATGGCGGCAACAATCGGTAGAGAGCGCACTTAGAAGTCTCGCCTCTGAAAGATTCGCAGAGCGCTAGAGAGAACGATGGCAGCAAACAACGCCGAGGTCCAAATCGGTGTGGTCCAATCCACGGATCGATCGTACAGGATGGCTTGCTTCATGGCCGAACCCAGGTCGTAGACTTTGGGGAAAACCCAATACAGGGCGAGCCACAACTGGCGCGACCACTCGGAGCTAAGCAGCCGGAGCGACCAGTCGCGTTGCGCGAGCAGGGCACTGATCAGCATAAGCGCCACGGAAACCATGACCGAAAGCGCCGCACTCTCAAAGACCACCCCAATGAGGACCACGACACAGAGCAGAATCGCGAACATAAACACACTGATGGGGATCGCGATCAGAAACCGGCCCTCCCATATTTCGGTTTTGATGCCCAGAATGAGCCAGACGCTAACGATCAAATATGTGTTGTTGAGAAGAACGATCAATACGTTTCCGATATAGCGGCCGAGAAGCAACGTATGGCGCGAGACCGGTTTCGAGAGCAGCAGCGCAATACGACCGGGCTCCAACAGTACCGGGACAAGGCCGGCGGAGGCGAAGATGGCCAGGAGCGTTCCCCAGTAGTAGAGCGCGATAGAAACCCAGGAGTAGGACACGTTCACGAATCTGCGGATGTCGTAAATCGTCCTGCTCCGGGGACCGACCTCCAGCGTGGCCCTGGTACCCTGCACCAGGTCGATATTCAAAACGAAGAGGAATATCAGGATGAGGAAGGTCGAGAGGCCGAACAAACCCCAAAAGAGCCAGCGCGCACGCGCTTCCTGAAATGTGTCTGCAATCAAGGCCGCGCTGACGCTGGGCCGCGTGCGCCGGGGTGTCGCGCTCATGCGGCCTCGCGCTCCGGTCCCGTGGTGCGGATGAACACGTCTTCGAGGGTGCTGGTGGACGCTGCTACGCTCTCGATGTAACCGCCGGATGCCCGGAGCTGATCGATGATGCGATTGGCGTCCTCGCGGGTGCTCGCCTGGATGTCGACGCTCTCTTCCGAACGGCTGATACACGCGGCGAGCGTTCGCACTTCGTCCAGCGCCCGGTCCGGCACTCCGATTGCGGTGATGCGGTATCCCCGTCCGGCGACCAAATTGCTGATCTTTCCTTCCAGCGCCAGTTCGCCGCGTTTGAGAATCGCGACGTGTTCACAAAAAGCCTCGACTTCGCTCAGCAGATGCGAGTTGATGAACACCGTCACACCGGTGTCCGTGAGCGAATTCAGAATGTCGCGAATGTCGCGCCTGCCGACGGGATCGACGCCGTCGGTCGGCTCATCTAACACCAGCAACTGCGGCCTGTGAAACAGGGCTTGCGCCAGTCCCAGCCTTTGCAGCATGCCCTTCGAGTATTTCTTGATTCGAACATCCGCCCAATCTTTCAGTCCGACGAGTTCGAGCAATTCGGGGATGCGGTGTTTGCGCTCGCGGGCATCCACTCCAGAAAGCGCGGAGTAGAAATCGAGCATGCCTGCGCCGGTGAGATAAGTGGGGAATCTGTGATTCTCGGGCAGGAACCCGACCGGGCGCCGTGCTTCGGAGATGCGCGCGTCGATGCCGAACAGGGATGCAGAACCGGCCGACGGAACCACAGCCGAGAGCAGCATTTTCACGAATGTCGTTTTTCCGGCGCCGTTCGCACCCAGTAGGCCGAACTTTACGCCGCGCGGAACACGCAAACTTAGATTCGATACCGCCCTTATCGGGCGTCCGCGGAAACGAGATCGATAGATCTTTTCGAGACCAACCGTCTCGATCGCGTATTCTGTCATTTAGTCCTCAGGATACGAGTGTCTGTTAAGGTACGAGTCAAGGAGAATGTAAGTTCAGGATAACGGTGGTGACCAGATCCGTTCAACTTCTCCTGATTGGAGCCCTTCTTGCGAGCGCGGCAGCGGCGCAGGACGACTCGGCGCAGAGTAACGACGAAGCTTCGACTCCGCTCCCGCCTGTGCACACGAGCGTAACAGTGACAGGAACGATCTCGACCGATGCGCCTGCTGCGGTGACGGTTCTCGACAGCGACGACATTCGATCCATACCGGGTAACAATCTGGACGACCGCCTGCGTCAGGTGCCCGGCTTCAGCCTTTTCCGCCGCTCTTCCAGCATCGTTGCGAATCCCACTACGCAGGGCGTCTCGTTGCGCGGTACCGGATCGTCGGGCGCCAGCCGCACTCTGATTTTGTGGGACAGCATTCCGATCAACGACCCCTTTGGGGGATGGGTTTACTGGACGCGTATCGATCCGAACTACGTCGATCGCGTCGAAATCGACCGGGGCGCGTCAACCAGCGTGTTCGGCGACCGGGCAATGGGTGGGACCATATCGCTTTTCTCACAGCCGGAACAACAGGAACATATCTGGGCCGATTTCTTCGGCGGTAATGAAGGGACGGCGGACGCGTCTGCCGGCTACTCAAATCTGTGGGGTCCGTGGGGTCTTTCGGTTAATTCGCGTGGATTCACAACTGATGGCTACTATGTGACGCCCGACTCGGTGCGCGGCCGCATTGACGACAAGGCGAACGTGCGCTTTGCTACAGGCGATGTGAATCTGGATTACCTCGGGAGCGCAGACCGGCTCTCGGTCCACTTTGATGTTTTGGCGGAGGAGCGCCATAACGGAACACTGCTGACGCACAACTCAACGGGACTCGGGACTATTGGAGCGAACTATACGCACTCCTGGACTAATGATCAGGTTTCGGTGCTGGCGTTTCATACGCAGGAGCAATATCACAGCACTTACTCCAGTGTTGCCGCGAGCCGAAATTCCGAAACGCAGACTTCAAAACAGACGGTTCCGGAAGAAGACGTCGGGGGTGCGGCCTACTGGCGGCATCACGCGTCGGTATGGAACACAATTGTAGGGGCGGACGTGGATGACATTCATGGGACCAGCTACGATTACTCGTACTTCCGGCGGGCGCTTACTGCGAGCGGGGGCACGCTCCTCGAGCACGGCTTGTTCGGCCAGGGAGACTTCAGCATCGGCCCGGCGCGCTTCTTTGGAGGCATCCGTCACCAATTCACGGGAGAACGCGGACAGACGTTTGTGAGTCCAAACGGCGGCGTGTCGCTCGGGCTGAAACGGTT
Organism: uncultured Acidobacteriaceae bacterium; assembly: GCA_963842195.1. GTDB lineage: Bacteria > Acidobacteriota > Terriglobia > Bryobacterales > Bryobacteraceae > Bog-105. The sequence goes on along the minus strand of CAWJFN010000002.1, from coordinate 463,898 downwards.
CCGGCTGCGCGCATCGGCATACCGAAGCTTTCGCGCGCCGACGCTGAACGAACTGTATCGGAACTTTCAGGTTGGAAATGCGCTGACACTGGCAAATCCCGCTTTGGTGCCGGAAGGACTGGTGGGCGTTGAAACCGGCGTCGACTGGGCGGGAGAAAACACGCACGTTTCGATTAGCCTGTTCCGCAACGAACTGAATAATTTGGTCGACAACGCCACACTCCGCGTTACGCCGAACCAAATCCTCCGCCAGCGCACGAACTTCCCGAGCGCGCTGTCGCGGGGGGTTGAAATCAACCTGGCGCGCAAATGGAGAAACTTCATTGGAGAAGCAGGTTATATGTACGCCGACGCCCGCCTCGGGACCGGGCAGCGCATTCCGGAGGTGCCCAAACAGCAAGGGACGGCGCAGTTGACATACGCGGCCGGGAAGACGCTGTTTTCTGCCGGCATTCGCTCATTTGGGCTTGTCTTCGACGATGATCTGAATCAATTTAAGCTGCCGGGATACGCGGCGGTGCAGGCGACCGCGCAGCGGCAAATCACGAAAGCTTTCTGGGCCGTGGCGAGCGTTGAAAATCTGCTGGATCGAACTTACCTGGTTGCTCTCACTCCGTCCCCGAACATTGGGGAGCCCCGGCTGTGGCGTGTAGGCGTGCGCTGGTCGGGTAAAATACACTGACTCCCATGAGGTAGCTTTTCGCGGCAATTTCCCGTCTACATTCGTTGGAGAAGGAGATTACATGGACGCGATACCGCTCCCTTTCTACGAAATTGCGCCGCTCGATGAGATCGCTCGCGGCGTAAAAGGCTTGCGAATTCTGTTCGTAAATGTGTTCGCCGTTTCTACCCCGGAAGGCACGTGGAACCTGATCGATACCGGACTATTTCTGTCGGCGGGGAAGATCAAACACTGGGCGGAAGGTCACTTCGGCAAGGGCGCCAAGCCGCAAGCCATCCTACTCACGCATGGGCATTTCGATCACGTCGGAACAGTGAAAGAGCTTGCGCACGAGTGGAACGTGCCGGTCTATGCGCACCCGGCTGAATTTCCGTACCTTACCGGGCACGCGAAATACCCGCCGCCCGATCCAGGAGTCGGGGGCGGTCTCATGGCTGTGATGTCGCCCATTTATCCGCGAACTTCCGTGGATCTGAGCGGAATTGTGCAGCCGTTGCCGGCAGATGGTTCGGTGCCGAATATGCCGGGCTGGCGCTGGTTGCACACGCCCGGTCACGCGCCCGGCCATGTTTCGCTGTTCCGAGAGGAAAATCGGGTTCTGTTGCCGGGGGACGCATTCTGCACGACTAAGCAGGAATCGTTCCTGGCGGTTGCCAAGCAAACGCCCGAACTGCACGGGCCGCCGGCTTATTACACCCCGGATTGGGACGCGGCGCGCGAGTCGGTGCGGAGCCTTGCGGCGCTGAATCCGGTCACCATCGCGCCCTGTCACGGATTGCCGATGTGCGGCGATGAGGTGCCGGCACAGTTGCATCGGCTGGCAGACGATTTCGATCGGATCGCTGTGCCAGATCACGGCAAGTACGTGCACAAGGCCGCATCAGCTTGAGGCTCTGCAAGACCTTATCCCAAGGTGCACGGCGCGTCGGCATCCCTGGAACTCCGGCTCGAAAGCCGGCGCGGCAGCCTAAAATTCGCGTTACCCAGGCAGGCTTGATACTTTAGAAAACATGCCGGCTACATTGACCGCGCGCATTGCCGCCCCTAAACGGCTCCTGTATGGTCCGGGACCATCAATGGTCGATCCCCGAGCTTACGAGGCCATGAGCCAACCCGTGCTCGGGATTCGCGATCCGTACTTTCTGGAAATCACGGACGAGATCCGAGCGGGGTTGCGTACTGTTTTCGGCACCTCGAACCACAGGACGTTTCCGGTGCCCGCGGGGGGAAGCGGCGCGATGGAAGCAGCGGTCGCAAACTTCGTTCGGCCCGGATCGAAGTTCGGCGTTTTTGCGGCCGGTCATTTTGCCGATCGTATCGCCGTGATGGGCAAGCGGCACGGCGCTAACGTGGTGCGTATCGACAAGCCGTGGGGTGAAGTGTTCAGTTCCGCCGAAGCGGAAGAATTCATCGCTCGCGAGCGGCCCGATGTAATCGCGTTTGTGCAAGCCGAGACGTCCACCGGGGCGTACCAATCCGGAAGTGCAATTGTGCCGGCTGCCAAGGGCGTCAATGCACTGGTGATTGCCGATAGCGTCACGTCATTGGGCGCGATGCCGGTCGACCTCGATGCGACCGGAATCGATATTACGTTCAGTTGTTCGCAAAAGGGTCTGAGTTGTCCTGCCGGGCTGTCCCCCATCTCCGTTTCGCCGCGAGCATGGGAATGGCTGGAGGGTCGGAAAGACGACCCTGCAAGCTGGTATCTCGATCTGAAACTGATGGCGAAGTATTTCGAGCCGCCGCATGTTTATCAACACACGCCATCGCCGCCGCTTTATTACGCCATGCACCAAGGGCTTGCCGCGATCGAGGAGGAAGGGCTGCAAAATCGCTGGAAACGTCATATGCGCGCGCACGACCGTTTACTTCCAGGGCTGGTGGAACTCGGATTTGAGCCGGTTGTGCAGAACCCCGACGATCGAATCTGGCATTTAACCACGGTTCGGCCGCCTTCCGGCGTTGACGAGGCCGATCTTCGGCAGCGCCTGGTTGAGCGCTACGACATAGAAATCGCTTCAGGTCTTGGGCAGTTTGCGGGCAAGGTTCTGCGCATCGGAACGATGGGCCCGCTGGCAACCGATGAAAACGTCGATTATCTGCTGGAGGGCCTGAAAGCCTGCGTGTAATTGCAGCCATGCCTTCCGATTTCGTCGTTCAACTCGGACATGCACAGTTACAGCTGCTTAAGGGTGACATAACGGCTATCGCGGTGGATGTGATCGTGAACGCCGCGAACTCGCAGCTTGCGGGAGGAGGCGGAGTAGATGGAGCGATCCATCGCGCAGGAGGTCCTGCGATCATGGGCGAGCTGGATCAGATTCGCGCTCGTACCGGCGGCTGCGAAACCGGAGACGCAGTGGTAACGGGGGCGGGGTTGCTGCCCGCCAAATTCGTCTTTCATGCAGTTGGACCCATTTATCGTGGCGGAAACCATGATGAAGCGCGGCTGTTAGCTTCCTGTTACTCCAAGTGTCTTGAGTTGGCGGCCGCACGCCAGCTGCGCGTGATCAGCTTCCCGTCAATCAGCACAGGAGTGTATGGCTATCCGGTAGAGGATGCTGCCGAGATCGCCGTGCGCACGGTGACGCAATGGGTGCAAGAAAACCCGGGAGCGATCCGGACGGTCAAGCTCGTGCAGTTCAGCGAAGCCGACCATCAGGTATATATTCGGCATGCGCAGGCTTTACGCAGCGCGCCCACGGCGGCTCGGGCGAAGGCTCAAAGCTCGGCTGAAAGTTAGAATGTAATTACCTGATGCAAGTTCTAGATGCCGGTCCGAATAAATACCTGCTTCTCGAACTCGATCCCGAGTTCGTGGGCAATATCGCGCGGCAGACCGGTTTTGAAGCCAAAATCGACAGCCAAAGCAGAGTGCTGTCGCTTGAACTGGCCGCAAGTGATCGTCAGGCTCCGCTGTTGTTGTTCGACGCCGCGGATCCGGGCAATCTGGGCTGGTTTTCGCGCTGTCAGTTCTATGTCGATGGTTCCTCCGGGGCCGTTCTCCAAACGCCGTTATCGATTGCGAATCAACGCGACCGCTCCGGGCGCGCTCTTCCGCACGCCATTCGTGTACAGATTGCAAAAGAACTTCCCGGTTCGTTCCGGATGCCGGGGCGGCAACCGGTGAATGAACAGGTCATTTACGCGGTGCTCTATAACCTGCTGAATGCGCTGCTGAACACAGGAGTGGGCGTGTGCGGCGGACCTGTGGTCAAGCCACTGGCCGGCCGCACCAATGTGATTGGTCCCAGACATTAAGTTCAAGCAAGCAGTTGCTTAGCCTGCTCAATCAGTTCTTCCATTTCTCTTTGGTATTGTTCTGCCAGAGTCTTTGTGGTCGCTTCGAAGCGCATCACCAGCGCCGGCTGTGTATTTGAAGCGCGAACCAATCCCCAGCCGTGTTCAAACGAAACACGAGCGCCATCCACATCGATGATCTCGTGCCGCTTGCGGGCGAGCTCGGCAGTTTTTGACACGACCTGGAACTTGATCTCGTCAGGGCACTTGGCTCGTAACTCCGGGGTGGAGAAGACTTTTGGAAGTACCTCAAGCTGATGCGAGAGTGGTTGCCCGGAGCGGGCAATGATCTCGATCAGCCGGCACGCAGCGTAGATTGCGTCGTCATAGCCGTAGTAGCGGTCACCAAAAAAAATGTGACCGGAAAGCTCGCCGGCAAGCTCCGCATGCTCCTCCTTCATCTTGGCGCGGATCGGCGAGATTCCGGTTTTGTAGATGATGGCCTTACCGCCGAGCTTGCGCAATTCATCGAACAGCACCTGAGAGCACTGCACATCCGCCACAAAGGCCGATCCAGGTTTGCGCGAAAGGATCTCGCGTCCGAAGATCAGCAGCAGTATGTCTCCAGGCAAGAAATGTCCGCGCTCGTCCACGATGCCGATGCGGTCTCCGTCACTGTCAAACGCCACGCCTAAGTCGGCTGATTCCTTGCGCACCCTCTGCTGCAGATGCTTCAGGCTGGCGGTATCGGCCGGGTTCGTGCGGCGCGCTGCACCGCCATCATGATCCGGACCAAGCGCGTTCATCTGGAAACGGAGGCGTTCGACAACCCGGCGAATGACCGGCGCCACGGTTTCACTGCTGCAATCTACGATGACATTCAGAGCGCGCTCGAATGCGAATTGATTTCCAAGTTCTTCGACATAAGGTGTTATCGCATCGATTTGGCTGACGGTACCCTCGCCTGCGTCAAAATCGGCGCCCGATATCAGAGCGTGCAGGCTCTTAATCTGATCGCCATACAGCGGCTCGCCTTCGGTGCTGATTTTGAAACTGTAGGAATCGGGAGCGCGATCGCTACCCACGATCATGACGGAGCCGTCGCCGTCGAAGTGCCTTTCGGCAAAGTTCAAAACTGGTTTCGGTACAATCCCGGCGTCCATCACCGCGGCGCCGCATGCTCGCAGGCCTTGAGTGAAGGAAGCGTGGAGACGCGAGCTCTCGGCATTGGAATCGCGTGCGATCAAGACCTTGCGCCCGCTGTGGCGGATGATGTAAGTCCCAACGGCCCGGCCAAGGAGCTCTACTTGGGCGTCGGGCAGGTCAGTTTCCGCGACACCGCGGACGTCGTACTCCCGGAAGATCCCAATGTTTGACATCAGTACTCAGAATAGCCGCGCCATTACGGACTTCACGCGGCCTCGGATTTTCATAGATCCTCACGCGACTATGTGCCGCCTCACGACCAGACTCTCCAGATAGTCCATGTCCAGCGCATAGCCGAATCCCGGAGCGTCGGGCGCGGCGATGGTACCTTGCGCGCTAACCTGCACGGGCGGCTCGATGATATCGCGCGTCCAATACCGCTTACTGGCGGAAACGTCCCCGGGGAGAACGAAGTTCGGCAGCGTGGATAACGCAATGTTATGCGCTCTCCCGATGCCCGACTCCAGCATCCCACCGCACCACACGGGTATAGAATTCTCCTGGCAAATGTCATGGACGCGCCTGGCTTCCGAGAATCCTCCCACCCGTCCAAGTTTTATATTGATGATTCGCCCAGCGTGCAATCGAATCGCCTGAGCAGCGTGATGAGCGGACCGGATGCACTCATCCAGGCAAATCGGTGTATCGAGCGCGCTTTGCAGCACGGCGTGATCGATGATGTCGTCATGCGCGAGCGGCTGCTCGATCATCATGAGATAGAACTCATCAAGCGATTTCAGGCGGTTACGATCGGCAAGCGTGTAGGCTGAATTCGCGTCGGCCATGAATTTGATTGCCGGGAAGCGCTCGCGAACGCGCCTGATTACGTCGATGTCCCATCCAGGCTTGATCTTCATTTTGATGCGCTGATACCCGGCTCCCAGTTCGGTTTCGATTGTGTCGAGCAGTTCTTCGACGGAATTCTGAATACCAATGGACACGCCGCATGGAATCTCGTGCCGCGCACCGCCGCCGATAGTCTTCCAGAGCGGCTCGTTGTTCAATCGAGCCTGCAAGTCCCAGACCGCAGCTTCGAGTCCGGCACGTGCCATGTTGTGACCGCGAATGTGGGCGGTGCGCGCGCCGACATCATCCGCCGATTCGAAAGCGTGATGCAGCACTCGGGGACCGATATAGTCGATCAGCAACGGCCAGACGGAGCCGGTCCACTCTTCGTTATAAAAAGGATTTTCGCCGGCAGTGACTTCGCCCCAACCCGAAATGCCGCCGCTTACGACCTCCACTAGAACGATGTCGCGATCATAAGTCCGGCTGAAGCTGGTTTCGAAGAAACGGACCAGCGGCATTCGGATGTGCCGCAGCACAATTCTGTCTATTGTGATTCCCATGCGCCTAGCAGATATATTCCCGCATCGGCGCTTTTTTCAAATCCAATCACCGCGAGGCCCGCGCCAAAATGAGTCTCAAATTGATCGCCTATGAATGCCTGGATCTCCCGTGCCCGGCGCGGATCCTCACGCCGTAACTGGCTGATTTCGGCGGGCACGACAACGGTGGTCTGCGGCAGCGGGTTCTGATGTGTGCCTCCATCGCATACTGCGTTCACGCGCTCAGACTGGATCCACCATTCGGCGATCAGGCGATCGGTCGGGAGGCCGCCATGGAGGTGGCTGCTGGTTGTGCCGTATTGATTATGCACGTAGCGCCGCACAATCGCACCCAGGCGTTCGATGTTAAAGAACGCGTTCTTGATTTCGAGCGGATCAAATGTCCACTCGATCAGGTCCACGCCTTCAGCAAGCGCCAGTTCACGTTGTTTCAGCTTCATCCTCCGGCCAAGTCCGGTATTCCGATACGGGGGCAGTACGCCGAGCATATGGCTGTGCAGGTATGGCTTGCCGCCTGGCTTCAGTCCCGGGATGCACAAGCAGAATGCAATCATGCGGCCAGCATCGAACGCGCCCAGCACGTACCCGCCGATCTTGCTGGCGACGACAAACAAGCGCAGCGGCAGCAGTTCCACATCGCGAAAGCCCCAGATCTCCTGCTGCAGCCGCACGGCTTCAGCGAACTCCGCGTGCGCTTTCAACTGATGAATTTCGACCTGGGCCTCACGCTGCATGATGGGAATAGAGTGAGTGTACAATGAGGAGGTCAACCCACCTTGCGGATGTGGCGGAACTGGCAGACGCGCTAGATTCAGGTTCTAGTTGGGGCAACTCAGTGGAGGTTCAAGTCCTCTCATCCGCACCAATCTAAGCCGTTGATTCCGAACTGCGCAGCGCCGACCCACCTTGCGAGAGATGTCGGGAAGAATGCGGCGTGGTGTCAGGCTTCGGGGGATGCTTCCGAGGCGCCGTACTCTTTCAGCTTGTTAAACAGGGTCTTCAGGCTGATGCCAAGGATCTCAGCGGCGCGAGTCTTGTTGTTCTTTGTATGCTGAAGCGTCAGTTGGATCAGTGCCCGTTCGGCATCGCTTACTGTCGTGCCCACGGGCAAGCGTACGCTCTCGGGCTCAAACACCTGGGCGGGCGGGCGCGAGCCGACCGACACACCGAAATCGTAAGGCAGATGAGACATCTGGATCTCGCCTTCACCCGTCATGATCACGGCCCGCTCCAGAACATTGCGGAGTTCGCGAACGTTTCCCGGCCATGCGTAGCGGTGGAACGCGTCCATCACTTCTCCACTGACCGAAGTGATATTGCACGAGTGCTTCCGGTTCAGATTGGAAACCAGAGTTTCGCAAAGAACGGGCAGATCTTCGAGGCGGCTGCGCAGAGGCGGCAGGGAGATTTGAAAGACATTCAGGCGATAATAGAGATCCTCGCGCAGGTCGCCTTTTTTCAGCGCCTCGTCCACAATGCGATTTGTCGCCGCTATCACGCGAACATCGACCGAGATCTCGGTCTTACCGCCGAGGCGCCGCACGCGCGAATCTTCCAGCACTCGGAGCAGTTTCGCCTGCGTGCCAGACGGCATTTCCGCCAACTCATCAAGCAGAAGAGTTCCATGCTGGGCGAGTTCAAAGCAGCCGGCGCGCCGTTCGAGAGCTCCCGTGAACGCCCCCTTTTCGTGGCCGAAGAGCTCGCTTTCCATCAGAGTTTCGGGCATGGCAGCGCAATTTATGGCGACAAAGGGACCGCTGTGGCGCGGACTGAACTTGTGAATGGCGCGCGCAACCAACTCCTTACCGGTGCCGCTTTCGCCTGCAACCAGAACCGGAGCCTTGCTGGGAGCGATCTGCCGAATGATATCGAAGACTTGCAGCATCTGCTTCGATACGCCGACCATTTCGCCGAGCACGCCCTTGCCGACAAGCTGACGGCGTAGAATCTCCGTCTCTTCGGCTAAGCGGCTCGCGGCTGCGGCGCGCTCGAGGAGCACGCGCATCGCGCTCGGCTGAATCGGCTTTTCGAGAAACCAGAAGGCGCCTAAATCGTGGATGGTCTGTATGGCCGTCTCGATGTTGCCAAAAGCGGTCAAGACGATGGCGGGCGGCATGTTGCCGTCCGTTCCGAGCCGCTTCATCAGCTCGAATCCATCCATCCGCGGCATCATCAAATCCGTTACGATAACGTTGGCGGAAAACGTGGTCAGCTTCTCAAGCGCTTCGACACCATCACCCGCGGTCTCAACGTTGAATCCCCAAGCGGAAATCATGGCCGCGAGAGGGTTGCGCTGCGATTCCTCGTCGTCAATGACGAGCACGTTGATGGACGGGCGTGTGGCCTGGTTTCCCACGGTTTACAGTGTACCCGATCGGACAAAAATTGCCAGCCGCCAATCAAAGACGACCGTTTCGGAGTACTTCACGAGCTACGTTGAAAGAACCAGCGTAGCGTGCCAGTATCTTACGCCGCCACTAGCTACATTCCCAGGACAATCATCTCGGAGATAAAACGGACATAAATTGAAAGAAAAACACCCCGAAGAGGGCCCACCTCCGTTGTTTGCGCGCTGGAGCCGTGTTTACCTGTTCGTGCTTACCTATCTGCTGGTGCTCATCGTGGCGTTGTGGGCTCTTTCCCGTGCGTTTACTTATTAAGCGCTGATTCAGGCGACGGGGTTAGGATCGAGGCATGATCCCTCAGGCATTCTGCGCTGCATGAGACCGCTTGATTGGGTCGTCTTTTTTGCCTGGCTGGTATTTCTGGTGAGCTATGGACTGTATCGGGGCCGCGGCAGCGATAGCGTCGCTAAATATCTGTTGGCAGGGAAATCGATGCCGTGGTATGCCATGGGCTTCTCGATTCTGGCAACCCAGGCGAGCGCGATTACTTTCATTTCGACCACAGGGCAGGGCTATGTGGACGGCCTGCGGTTTGCTGAATTTTATTTCGGACTGCCCATCGCGATGGTGCTGATCTCGATGACTGCGGTTCCGATTTTTCATCGCGCCAACGTTTACACCGCATACGAATATCTGGAGCAACGCTTCGACGCCAAAACGCGCGCGCTGGTGAGCGGGGTCTTCCTGATTCAGCGGGGGCTGGCGGCGGGAATCGGACTCTATGCGCCGGCGGTGGCACTGTCGACAGTGCTCGGATGGTCCGACCGCTGGACTACGGTGCTGATCGGCGCGCTCATGGTGACCTATACCGCTGCCGGAGGCATCAAGGCACTGACTTGGGCGGATGTTCAACAAATGATGATGATCTTTGTGTCCCTGGTAATCAGCCTCATCGTCGCCGTTCATGCGCTGCCGCACAGCGTTTCACTGATGGATGCAGTCCATCTCGCCGGAGCGGCCGGCCGCATGCGGATTGTGGATGTCAAGCTCGACTGGAGTAGCCGCTATAACCTGTGGAGCGGTCTCATCGGAGGCGCATTCCTGGCGCTTGCGTACTTCGGGTGCGACCAGAGCCAGGTGCAGCGATACTTGACCGGAAAATCAATTGCCGAGAGCCGCCTCAGTCTCCTGTTCAATGCTGTGGTAAAGATTCCGATGCAATTGTTCATCCTGTTCATCGGAGCAATGGTGTTTGTTCTTTCGCTCTTCGCTCCATCGCCCATCATTTTCCAACCGCATCAGGCCGAGCGCGGCGAGCGCACCGCCAATTGGAAGCAGATTCAGAGCCAATATGAACAGTCATTTGAGCGGCGAAAGGAGGCGGCGTACGACTTCGCGCTGCGAGCGCGAAGCGCAGGCGCGGGAACCAGCACTGCCCTGAGAGAGTTCCGCACTGCCCAGCAAGGCTTCAACGATTCAAGACAACGTGCGCTACGTGTGATAGAGCAGCTGAACGGCGGAGCAAAATTCGACGACACGAACTATATTTTCCTCTCGTTCGTCACTACGTACTTGCCGCTCGGAATCGTGGGTCTCGCAATCGGGGTGATCTTTTCGGCTTCCATGGGATCAACCTCGGGCGAGATCAATTCTCTGGCCACGGTTTCGGTGATTGATATCTACCGGCGTTACGTCTTCCGTTCCGGCAGCGATCGCCACTATTTGATGGCATCGCGCCTGCTCACGGTTTTCTGGGGCGCCTATGCAGTGACGTTCGCGGCCGTGGGTGCTCGTGGATTCGGAGCGTTGATCGAACGCGTAAATATTGTCGGCTCGCTGTTCTATGGCGGACTGCTGGGCGTCTTCGTGCTCGCATTTTTTTTCAAACACGTGCGTGGCACAGCAGCGTTTTGCGGCGTGCTGGCAGGTGAAGGCGCCATCTTTGCGGTCGCCGGTTGGACCAGCATCTCCTTTCTCTGGTACAACGTTGTCGGATGCGTGGTGGTGGTCGCGGTGGCACTGGTGCTATCGCGATTCGAGTCGGGCCCAGACAGAGTAGTTGAAGCGGCTATACCTGCAGCGTAGAAATGTCCACGGTTGATTGATGCCCTTCGACGACGATAATGCCGCTTTCCGTCACGTGATATCTCTTCCGATCCTCTTCGATGTTGTAGCCGATCTTCGTGTCTTCCGGGATTTTCACGTTCTTGTCCAAAATGGCTTTCCGAACGCATGCGCGGCGGCCAATGTCGCAGTTGTCGAACAAGACCGAGTCCTCGACAACGGCTCCAGTGTGAACGCGAACCCCGCGCCCGAGGACGGAACCTTTGACGCTGCCGCCAGCTATGATCGAACTCCCCGCCACGATGGAATCGATCGCCATCCCGCGACGCTTCTCTTCATCAAAGACGAATTTCGCGGGGGCATCGAAGTAACCGGCGGTACGCAATGGCCACTGCCGGTTATACAGGTTCAACTCCGGTGAGACCGCACGCAGGTCCATGCTGGCTTCGTAATAGGCATCCAGGGTTCCCACGTCGCGCCAATACTGCGGTGCACCGATCGGGTCGCCGGGAATGACATTGGTTTGAAAGTCGTAGGCGTACATGTCGGCCCGGCCAATCAGGGAAGGCAAAATGTTTTTTCCGAAATCGTGCGAACTATTTTCATCCCGGGCATCGTCGTATAGCTCGCGCAGCAGCAGGTCCGTCGAAAACACATAATTGCCCATCGACGCGTAGACGCGCGTGGGATCGTCGGGCATCGTAGGCGCGTCCTGCCGCTTTTCGTGAAAGCCGATGATATTACCGCCTGGCGTGGTCTCAATCACCCCGAATTCAGAGGCCAACTCCTTCTGCACGGGAATGGCCGCGACGCTCGCACCGGCGCGCTTTTCCACGTGATATTCGATCATCTGACGAATATTCATTCGGTAGATATGATCTGCGCCGAAGATGACCACGACATGGGGATCGGCCTGCTCGATCAAGTTTATGTTCTGGTAGATGGCGTCGGCTGTACCGCGATACCAGTCCTCCTGCTGCGAGCGCATCTGCGCCGGCACTGGGATGATGAAGTTGTTCTTCAGAAGGCCACTGACCTCCCAGCCTTCACGCAAGTGCTGCAGCAGCGATTGACTCTTAAACTGGACCAGCACGTAGATGGAATAGATGCCCGAATTAATCAGATTGCTGAGCACGAAATCGACAATCCGGTAACGGCCACCAAATGGCACTGCCGGTTTTGCACGTTCCTTCGTCAGCGGATAGAGACGAGTGCCCTTACCGCCCGCGAGCACAAAGGCAAGAACTCGAAGCTGCATTCAGGTGACCTCCGCCGATTAGCATAACCCGGAGTGACTCCGAGCACGATTGCTAGACGTGGGATGCTGCGCAAAGGCTTCGATTGCAAGTCTCGCGTAAACGTGCGTTGGCAGCAGGAGAGCATCAATGGCGCCTCAAGGCCGGCCACCGGCAAGGATCTGAAACTAACGCGTGGCCGCCTGAATCCCCAGTAAGTATGAGCACTCTGGTAGCAAATTTGAGCGATACGTTCACAATCGGGGCGATCTTACCGTGAACCGGTTGGGCTTCGGCGCGATGCGAATCACAGGCGACGGCGTTTGGGGTGAACCCAGGAATCCCGATGAGGCTCGCAAAGTACTTCGGCGGGCGATTGAACTCGGAATCAACTTCATCGACACCGCGGACTCCTATGGGCCCGAGGTGAGTGAGCGCATTATCGCAGAGGCGCTGCATCCGTATCCGAAGGACCTGGTCATCGCGACCAAAGGCGGTCTGACACGCCAAGGGCCTAATAAGTGGCTTCCCGTCGGCCGGCCTGAATATCTGACGCAGTGTGTCGAAATGAGCCTGCGCCGCCTGAAGCTGGAGCGCATTGACCTGTATCAGCTTCATCGCATTGACGCGAAAGTACCGGTTGAGGAGTCTTTAGGCGCATTGCGTGACCTGCAGCAGGCGGGTAAGATCCGGCACATCGGGTTGTCCGAGGTAACGCCCGAAGAGATTGATCGCGCGGGTCAGACGGCTCGAATTGTCAGCGTGCAGAACCGGTACAACATCGGGGATCGCGCTCACGAAGCGACACTGAATTACTGCGAGAAGCGCAATCTGGCGTTCATTCCCTGGTTCCCGGTGGCAGCTGGAAAGCTTGCCAAAGCCGGAGGACCACTGGAAGCTGAGGCGCGCCAGCACGATGCATCTCTTGCACAGTTGTCGTTGGCTTGGCTACTGCATCGATCTCGCGTGATTCTACCGATTCCCGGAACGTCTTCGGTTTCACATCTGGAAGAGAACGTGGCGGCTGCAGGACTTCGTTTGAGCGATGACGAGTGGCTCCGGATCGAGAGCGCGGCCGGGAAGAGCTAGGACAGTTCGATGCCAGAAAAGATGGAGCGGGAGACGAGAATCGAACTCGCAACCAACAGCTTGGAAGGCTGTGACTCTACCATTGAGTTACTCCCGCTTCTCAAAGGTCAAACCAATTGAACGACCCCTCCACTCCATTGTAAACTCGTCGAAGTTTCCAGTGCTTGACGAACCAAATTCAGGCTCTATAGGTAACAATCCGGGCGCTGTTCGCCTCGGCCGCATCGATCTTTGACGGGTGCCAAATGCTTTGCCCCTGCATCGATGCCAAAGGTGTTTCTTAACGCGGTTCGACCGCTTACGGCGTGTGCCAGTGAAAAGTCTTTTGGGTGATTTTCCAGCCAGCGTCTATCTTCACGAGCGTAAAGAGATCTGACATCCGCGCACCATCGCCTGCCAGAGTACCCGTCCATCCATCCACTTCCAGACGAACTAATGCAATTGTGCCCAGAATATCGACCTCGGCGAACCGGGCTCTAATATTTGGAGCCGGTCCGTTCTGATCGATCCAATGGAAGAGTTGCTGAATCGGACCCGTCAGAAGCTGGCCTCCGTAGAAGCCTACTATCGTGGCAGCCGGATGAAATCCGGACGCCATGAGGTCGCCTTTCCCCTTGCGGCCGCCCTCAAGGTAGTGCTGCATGGTTTCCAAAATCGAGTCGTACTCAGTAACGTAGGCCTTCTGAGTAGCGGGCCCGTCTGAAACTGCGAGTTGTGATGTCATCTACTTTCTCCTGTTCGCTTTCGACGTCGAGGAAATCGACGATCGGCTACTGTTTGTCGCGTTCCTGGTGTGTCTTTTCTTTCAGCAAAAAGCCGTGAGACGTGTTGTTGGCGTCAAGGTAATATCCCGCGATCGTTTCTTTCTCGTTGATACAGTTGGCGAACGTTCCGATCGACCCCGACGGGTCGAAGGTAGTGGTGGCGCCGCTATGATCGCGCCGAAATCCGTGAACTGTATTGTTGGCGTCAGAGTAGGTTCCGGCGATCGCGTCCGCGGCGTTGATGCTCACGCCGAAGATCCCGGTGCCCTGGAAAGCACCGTTGCCTGCGCCGGGAACATCGAAGCTCGTGTAGGTGCCGTCCCGAGAACGTAGATATGCGTGAGACTCCATGCTCGAATCATAGTAGTTTCCCGCGATCGTGCCTGTGGCGTTGATGCTGTTGCTGGTGGCGAAAGTATCGAGGGCGCCTGGAACATCGAACGTAGTTATTGTGCCGTGCTCACCGCGCACGAAGCCATGGAACGCGATGCTGAAGCTAGGCTCATTCGTAACAATGTCGTAGTACCCCGCGACCTCCCCGGCGAGGTTGATGCTATTCGCGAAAGTGCTGCTGGCGCCTGGAACGTCGAAGCTTTTGAAAGTTCCGTCAGGAGTGCGCAGGAAGCCGTGGGGCACACTGCTCGCGTCGGCGTAATATCCCGTAACTTTTCCCCTCGGGTTAATAGACGGGGTCGCTGGAATAAACACAAAACTGCCGGCTGGGAGATCGAATGTCATAAAGGCACCGCGGTAAGTTCGCACAAAACCGTGGCTGATGTTATTTACGTCTGAGTAGAAGCCCGTGATCTCACCTTCCGTGTTGATGCTGGAAGCCTGTGTGCTCACGGCGCCTGGAACATCGAACGTGGTGAAGGCGCCCTCGGAGACGCGCAGGAAGCTGTGAGTCACGTTATTGGCGTCAAAATAGAAACCCGTTACGTCGCCCGCCGCGTTAATGTCCAGTGCGAAGGTGCCCTGGACAGCTCCGGGCGCGTCGAAGATCACGAACTCCACTTTTGAGGCTGCCTGGTCTTCGTAGGGCTGCTCCGCTGGTGAACCGGCCTGCGGTAACAGGGGTGGAGTCTTCCTTAGCCCGTGAGCATATCTGGCGGCGAGGATTGCCGCTTTCGCTTGCTCGTCACCCGCCGCCTTTGATGCGTCAGCTTGAGCGACTGTGCGACTAGCTGATCCGAAAAGAAGAGTGAAGGCGAGCAGCGCCGACCAGATCTGGAGTTTCATAATGCCTTTCCCGTCATCAGTATCTTGCGAGTCCTTAAAAACCGGGAAGGCCACTAAACAGCCCACCGATAGCCACAAACGAACCGGCGCCGGCGGAAACGACTGCAAAACCAGGGGCGGTGGCCGCGAAGTTGGCTGTTCCACTGGTTCCGGGGCCGCTCGTGAAGCCGTTCGGGATTAGTTCCTTGAGGTTGTACGTCTTCCCGCGATAGACAAAGCTTTTGCTCCATCTCAAGAGGTAAGACTGGGTCACATTGGTAATGCCCGGCCCTGTAAGCGGCGTACTCGCAGAGGTTCCGATGGAGGATTCATAAGTCGCCACATGTTCGCCGGCGGCGAAGCTGTTGGGATCGTCCCACGTCTGGCTCGAATTGGGATTGGCGTTAAAGTAAATCTTGAGGATATGCCCGGGCGTGAACACAGCGGTAGAAACATCTCCATTAACGACAATCTGGGCACCCGGATTTTCGTACAAGGCGGTAAAGTATGCCGTAGACTCGCTCGGCGCCCCATTAAACAGCGGACCCTCCACACCTAAAATGTCAGTGAAATAGAAAGCCACCAGCACCTCGGTCGGCGGCAGGGCATTCAGATACAGCCTGTTCTGATACGTCAGAACGACACGGCCGGCTTCGGGGGGCTTATCCGGCCACGCCGCGCTGCACAGATTTGGAATCAGCAGCGCTGATACGGCCAGTAAGCTGGCACCAGCAAACTTCTGCGGTGTTTTCATTTGTCTTCTCCTACGATCTTTGGGTCTTACAGCCGGCATTGAGCATGCGTTAGATCTTGCCCAAATCAGGAGTACGAAAGCGTAGCGTACAGGTACGTACGTCTTTAAATGTGCAATTTAGCGCGGCGGAAAAAGAAGTGTGATCGTTTGGGGCGCGAGTCTATGCGAGGCGTAATTTATAAGAAAGCGCCGGCCGTCCCGGCTAACTGCATACGAATTGCCGGGCAGTGTCGGGTAACTGAACGGAAGAACGTTGGTGTTGAAAAGAGGTTTGGGAGGCCCGCACCGGAAATCAGGTCCGGGCAGAATATCGGAGACCATTAACGCCCCGTCCGCGCCCAGATAAAAGAGCTCGCGGCCGTCAGCGCGCCAATGTGGCAGCCAGCCGCCGCCGGTAGATACCTGCCACTTGCGGTCACCGGCCGGCAGATTCTTCACGTAGACTTCAATTTGTCGAGTCTCATACGAGGAATAGGCCATCCAACGCGGCCCTTGCGCTGACATTGCGGGAGAAAATGCCGCGCAGCACTCCGGGCTGTACAAATGAGGCGCATCCATCGAGTATGGGCGGCCGCTATCTACCGCAGATTCTGCCGCTGACCTTACCCATACGCCTTGCTGAGATTGAAACCTGGTATACGCAAAGAATTTTCCGTCAGCGGACCAATCGGTCGCCACCAGCACACCGTGAGGTCCCGGCAAAAGTTCGGCATTTAACCTGTCCACACGCTGACGAGCCAGCGTAATGACCGAGTTGGTTGCGGCGGCAAACGCGACCTCGTTTCCATCAGGCGACCAAATGGGCGCGAAGCCTTCCTCAACGTTACGGCCAATCTTAGACAGGGAACCCTGCTTGAGATCCAAAACCCAGATTTCAGCGCGACCGCCGCCCGTGTCAAAAACCTCGAACGCTAAGTGCTTCTCATCCGGCGATAAGCTGATGCTGCGATAGTCGTTACGCGCGCCGATGGTGCCGAGTTCTCTTCCATTTCGGTCAAACCACGTCAGTTGCCGGACCATCTCGCTATTTGCCTGGTAAGCCACGGTGCCTTGGGTCGACACGGATATATCGGGATTTAATGGCACGTGCCGCACTTCAGGTGCGATCTGGGACGCAGCGCCAGTTAGCTTCAGGCTCGCAGCATCGAAAGGCTGCGACATCAGTGCTCCGTGAAAGGCAAACAGAAGCGAGCCGGCGCGATTGGCGAACGGGCGCGCATAAATGACTCCCAAATCAGCGTTCAACAAGAATGCAAATTCCCGCGAATCCAGAGAGCCCACTCGGACCGCGGCTTCGGCAGGCGCAAGGCTCATCACGGAATATAAGAAATGCCGGCCATCAGGAAGGAAATAGGGGAACATGTGCGCGATCTCGCCGTGGGCTCGGTTGACCACGGTGACAGCCTCGGGCGTGCCCCCGGTAGCGGGGACCTGGAACAGCGTGCCGCTGGGCCGCTGCGCGAAAAGAATCACCCCGCGCGTTCCCCAGGTTCCACCAAACACTGCCTGCGTGTCGCAGATGGCTTGCGCCGGTCCCCCTGAGACGTGGATGGTCTTGAGCTTTTGATCGAAGAACCCGATTGATTTGCTGTCCGGCGACCAGAAAGGATATGCTGCCCCATCGGTTCCGGGAAGAGGTTGCGCGTCCAAGGAATCCAAAGCGCGGAGCCAGAGCCGCGTCAGCTTTCCGGATGTCGCCGTAAACGCGAGATACCGTCCGTCCGGCGAAATAGCGGTACTGCGAATATCGGAATCTGGCGGCGGAATCACCGAAAGCCGGATCGCGGGCTGTGATGCTGGGGGAACGGAACGAAAGGACCACATCGCCAAAGCAGCAAGGAGACCCAGCAAAACGGCGCCTCCAAAAAACTGGGCCGTATGTGCCCTCCTTGGCCGAACGGACGTTTGCTCTGCAGACGTCCGCTCCTGAAATTGCGGCACGTACCCGCCTTTGGGCAACTCAATCAGGACAGAGTCTCGAACACCTTCCGACTGGTAATACGACAGGAGTCGTGTACGCAGGCGGCCCGCCTCAACCCGTACAATCGGATCCGTTCGCGAATCGAACGATGGTCTTCTACCGAGTACCTCGACGGCGACGACGCACTCTTTGATTTCTCCTTGACGTCCGGCCAACGCGAGTTGCACCACGAAACGCAGAAACTTGCGTGCGCGTTCGGCTTCGGCGAAAGCGGCACTGTCCAGTATGCGATTAAGCTGCGCAGACACCTGTTCAGGTTCCATGCGTGTGTCCAGCTATTATGTCGCTTTTCGCCGCCGCGAGGCAGCACGGTAGGAATTCAGAAACTGGTTGGCGTTTGCCGCGGCGCTAGATGACCGCACCGCCATCGAGGCTGCGCCACAGATACCAGCTCGCAATTGTGCAATAAGGATGCCACTTTTGCGCAAGCTCGGCCACTTCCGATGGCTTCGGCACGTCGGGCAGTCCGTACGCTTTGCGCACTGCGTTCCGAATGCCCAGGTCTCCAGTCGGCAGCACGTTTGGCCGCTGCAGCGCGAACATCAGAAACATCTGTACCGTCCAGACGCCCACACCTCGCACCCGCGACAGATGCTCAATCACATCTTCGTCTGGCATATCGTTCAACTTCCGAAAGTTGATGCGCCGCCGTGCAACCTTTTCGGCTAGATCGGTGAGCGAAGCAATCTTTTGGCGGGAAAGCCCGCAAGCTTTGAGCTGCTCCGGGCTCAACCTCAACAAAGAGGCCGCCGTAAATTTGGGCCCCGCAGCCTGCTTCAGGCGCTCAAAAATCGTCCCGGCGGCTTTCCCGTTGAGCTGTTGGAACGCGATCGACCGAGCTAACGTCTCGAAGGTTGGCTCCCGGACGGCGAGGCGGCACGGCCCGACCCGTCGGATGATCTCTGCCAATACCGGATCTACGCTTTGCAGGTGCCGTATCGCGCTCCTCATGCAGCGGTTTTCTTCGAACGAACGGGATTTGGCTTGGGCATGGGCCTGACTGAACGATAATCATAGCGAAAGAGCGGTATGCTTCCATACTTCCGAAAGATTCTCGTGACCGCATTGACGGCCGGAGCTCTTTGTGCAGCAACGCAGCAAAGCGCTCAACCGGTACCCGGCCAGCAGGATCAGACCGCCAACGAGCAGTCTACAATCCGCGTCAATGTCAACCTGGTGAACATTTTTTTCGTGGTCCGTGCAAAGAAGGGCGGCCAACTGATTCCCGGTCTCGAGCAAAAGGATTTCAAAGTATTCGAAGACGGCAAGGAACAGACGATCGCGCATTTCTCTCGCGAAACCGACCTGCCCCTCACGCTTGGACTGCTCATCGATATCAGCGCCAGCCAGGAACGGCTGATCGATATCGAGCGTGAAGCCGCAGCGCAGTTCTTTTCAACCGTTATCCGCCCCAAAGACGAAGCCTTTCTGATCTCCTTCGGTAAAAGCACCGATCTGCTGCAAGACTACACAAGCTCGCCGCGGCTGCTCTCGGCTGCTCTCAAGGATCTGAGAGGCGACGGGCCGCCGCCAATGATTAACAACATCCCAGTCAACCCGGGACCCGTTCCGACAATGAACAGCCAGAAGGGAACACTCCTATTCGACGCAGTGTATCTGGCATCTAATGAAAAGCTGAAACAGGAGGTGGGCCGTAAAGCGCTGATTCTGATTACGGACGGGGAAGACGAGGGCAGTACTTATCGCGTGCAGCAGGCCATTGATGCTGCGCAGCGATCCGATGCGATTATCTACAGCATCTACTACGTCGATCGCGGGTTTTACAGCAGCTACGGCATGCCTGTGGGCGGGGGTGAGAGCGATCTCCGCAAGATGTCCGAACAGACCGGCGGACACGTGTTCAGCGTCAACAAAAAGCATCCGCTGAATGAGATTTTCAAAGAAATTCAGGACGAGCTGCGCAATCAGTACTCAATCGGCTACACTTCCAGCCGGCCGCCAGGAGACAACACGTTCCGCCGCATCGAGATCAAGGTTGATAATCCCGACGATCGAGTGCAAGCGCGAGCCGGCTACTATGCTACGAAGAACGATGAGCAGTAGCGTGCTGACGCGCAGCCAGATACTGCTCGATGGCTTCGCGCAGCGGCGGCATGGGCGCGATTCCCGACGCTTCCAATTTGCCGTTTGATAACGCGGAGAATTTGGGGCGGCGCGCGGCTGCCCGATACTCCTTTTCGTTAGTGGGGGTAAGGGATGGGGAGACGCCGGCGAGTTCGAAAATGAGTTTTGCGTACGCATACCACGAGATAGGCTCCCCTCCTCCGAGGTGGTAGAGGCCGCCCATATTCCGCTCGACCATGTCGACCGTGCGTTCGGCCATTGCCGGAGCATAGGTCGGAGATGCAACGTGATCCTGCACTACGCGGATGGGTGCGTTTTTGCTGGCGAGGCGTAGCATTAGTTCCAGGAAATTACCCCGCGGGGTAAACATTCCGGCGGGTCCGAACACACCGGAGGTGCGGATGACCAGCGGGTTATCCAAATAAGCCTGCGCGTAGAGCTCGCCTGCGAGCTTCGATACGGCGTAAGCGCCTAGCGGGTGAGGCGAATCGGTCTCGACGTACGGACTTCCTTTCGTTCCATCGAAGACGTAATCGGTGGAATAGTGAACGAGCCGCGCACCGACCTGGCGGCAAGCCATTGCCAGATTTCGTACAGCGAGAGCATTGGCCTCATAGGCGGCGAGCGGTTCCGTCTCGGCTATATCGACCTGGTTATATGCTGCAGCGTTGACGACCAGCTGCGGATCGGCTTGCGCGATTGCCGCTTCGACGCGCTGCGCATTTGTAACGTCCAGCGTCTTTCGGTCGAACCGTTGTACCTGCCAGTTGCGGCGCTGAAACTCACGGCACAATTCAACGCCGAGCTGACCACCGCCCCCAAGGACCACAATTTTGCGCTGCATCTTTTTGCAGCATAACGGATCGTTGTCTTGGCAGTGCTCAGCAGAGCGACGTCCGTCGATTAGGCGCAGACGCTCGCTGGCACCATTTTGGGCCCCTGCGGCACGCCTTCCCCGAGAAGTCGCGCTCGCAGTGTCATTAAGCTCTGCAGGCCTGTTAAGATCTGCTCCACTTTCACCTCAATATGCCAGGTATCGCTACAGTCCTGTGTGCAGGCAAGCACCTCTCCAAGAAACATCGCGTCGTTGTATTCGACGCTGATCGCGGTAGCGGGGCTCAAACGTTCACGGGATAGCAGGTTCAGCCGCTTGCCTTCCATGCCGTGGAAAGTGCATGGAATATTGTGTCTGTCCCCGGTCGCAGGATCGGGAACTTGAATCGTTGCGTAATTGGGAAGATCAGAGTAGCTCGTCACACCAGACTAATCGGCACCGCTCTCGAACAACGTTAGGAAGATTTACGGAATTTTCGTAGTTTTGGCTCGCTATACCGACGGCTCAACGTCTGTAGATGCGAAGGCACTCGCGGGCGGACTAATCAAAGGCCGCGGTCCCTTTAACCGGTGTAGATTATCCGGCGGAGTGGGACCGAACAGCAGGTAGACAGCCGCCACCAGGATTATCACCACGACGAAAACGAATACGCTGCCCTCCGGTCCATCAGTGCCTCCCGAAAGCCACGCGGGACCGCTCAGCGTAGCATTTAAGAGATGACCGGAAAGCATTTGGCCGCTATCGGGAACCCCGTAAAAATAGCTCTCACCCCAATCCCATGCCAGGTGAAAGCCGATCGCCCACCACAGAGATCCCGTCCTTAGCACGGTCCACGCCAGTACGAGCCCGATCGCACATGCCGCTGCAATACCGCACAAGGTCTCTCCCGGATTCCCCAGGTGCCCGGCGCCGAAAAGAAGCGAAAGCACAATTGCTGCAGGCCAAAAGCCGATTCCGTTCGTGAGCGCGAACAATAAGTAACCGCGTGTAGTCAACTCCTCCGTAAGGGCTACGGCCAGGAAAAAGAGTATGTAGTACGACGCGTACCCAAGAATTGCTTGGCCGTGAAGCAGCGGCGGCCCGAATGTCAGGTATCCGGTTGCCCGCAGCATCAGAAGCAACAACGAGAGTGACGCGAAGCCACAAAAGAGACCGATGCCAAAACGCCGTCCCGACCCGGCAGGCTCCAGACCGAAAGTGGTGAACGGCTTATGATCGATGAACTTTGCCATCCCATATGTGCAGAGAATCACCAATACGGCCGAAATCCCCTCGGCGAGCGCAGACCACGGCACCTGGTTCTGATTCGTGTGCAGAAAATGCCGGAGGGGATAGAAGACGGCAGCGTTGAGTCCCAGGAAGACAACCAAAAACAGCAACACGCGCCAGCCCGAGCGCAGGCCAAAAGACGAAAAGAAGATTGAATTCCTTGAACCTTTCGATTTCATCGGATCCCGTAGGCTAATTATGTCCCTGAGACGAAACTGCTTCTCATTGCTGCAGCCCAGCCTGTTGAAGCATCCCGAGGAATTGCCTCCGCGTGCGCATGTCCATAGCCTCGGCGACCAATTTGCCTTGCCGGTCGTAAACAAAGGTCTTCGGAATACCCTCCACATGAAATAACTCATTCACCTTGCGGTCTCGATCGATCAGCACCGGGTATGGAAGCGGGTGCTGACTCAGAAATGAGGCCACATTCTGCGGCTCTTCGTCAGTGATTCCTAGAACCACCAGCCCGCGCCCGCGAAGCTGTTCATAAACGGCATCCAAGTCCGGAAGTTCCTCGCGACACGGCGGACACCAGGTGGCCCAAAAATTTACCAGGACCACCCGCCCGCGCAGATTTCGAAGGGTCCATGGGTTTCCCGTCGTATCAGGCAAAGTGAAATTGGACTGCGACCGATCACGGTCCTCCTGATCAACGTTCGCGAGCGCTGCTGTGAATGAAGGATCACTGAGCGACACGGTCACGTGCTCATAGCGGACCAACTCGGCCAGGTCCATGTACGACGCGCCCACGCCGGAGCGATTCCATGCCGCCTCCACTCTTGTCACAGGATTCTGTCGAAGCGCCGCGGCGAGCGTCGTGGCGGCCGACTGAACCGTTTCATAGCCAAGATCGCCTTCAACAGACAACTCCGCCAGACGCGTCGCAAGTTGAACTTTGTGCACTCCTGGCGGAAGCTGCGCAATTTCCCGAGCCAGATTCTGGCTTGTTGCTGCCCGCTGCCCGCTGGGCAGGTTCTCCAATTGCCCGATCTGTTCGACCAGCGGTCTTTCTCGACCGCTCCACAGGGTGTGATTGCGCGCCACACGCACGACCAGAATGCAGGCGATCACGGCCGCAACCGCCCATGCTACACGCCACATAAACCTCATCATCCCTTACCTGACGATGTTCGCACCGTAGAGACCGGGGTACTGGCGTTATTGCGACACAGGTAAAGTTCGAACCAATCGTCGTCGAGCGGCAGGCGCCGTATGTCCGGATTGGCCTTGATCCACTCCGTTCCAAGACCCGAACGCGCAGCTTCTCCGTTCGAGACTACCAGTAAGGTGCCGTCCGTAAGGAAGCGAGACCGCTGCTCCGGATGCTGATTTAAGAAATCCAGCATTGCCACCGGATTTTGGTCCGCAACCGCTGAAAAGACGTGATCGCCCGGGGATAGCATGATGTGCGACTGCTCCAGCCACGGGCCATTCTCGAGCACGGAATGCGATCGCCGCGCCAGCGCCGCACCTGCCCAGAAGCAAGGATCGAAACTGACTTGGGAAAGCGGCGAGTAAGCTCGGGCCAGCACCAGGGTGTTGCGAATGCCCGACGGCAGCTCGGCATTTTGAAGCGTTTCGAGATGACGTGCGATGGGCCAGATCCTGACCGCAAGCGAATATAGGATTGCCATACCCACGACTAGCCCGAAGACTCCCAGCGTCAGCCGGCCCCGTTTCCCGACTAGCGCTGCCGAGGCGCCGGCCAGCAGCAACAACGGGAACAGCAGCGTCAGGCGCGTGCCGAAGAATGCCGAACCATTGATTTCCCAGGGCACGATCGGATACGCGAGGCCGACGCAAATGCCCGAGGCAACTAAGAAATCAGCAAACGTAGCCTTGGCGCCGAGCACGCGATCGATCGCCCCCGGAAAAAAGATGACCAACGCGACTAGCCATAGCAACTCCAGTTCGTGGCGATAATGCATCCGGACAACCGGCGAATAGGGCTCGGCGGAAAGCACCAATCGCCAGTCCCGGACTATGTCTTGCAGCGTGACCGGCTGCGAATTCATGTAACGCAGCGTCGAGGTCAGCCCCGCGGCCGTGAATGAATTTACGTACGCCGCCGCCGCTGCTCCAACCGATAGAAGCGCCCACCGCGGCAGGTCGCTCTTAAACGTACTCGCAACCTGCGCAAAACGTCGCGAACTGAGGCCGCGCCAAAGGCGAACGAAAGTCCGTGCACCTTCGTGGCTTGCAATCAGCAGCAGCACGATCGCAAGCGGAACTGGATGGGTCAGCGTCATTAGGACCAGCAGCCCAACGAATACCAACGCCCGCTGCAGGCTGAATCGGTACTGAATGTGGCGCCAGCAAGCCAGACAGTAGAAGGCAAGCCCGATCGCAAGCGAGTAATTGTAGAAACCCATCAACAAAAAGCGATGTAATGCAAACGGCACGGCGAAGATCGCCGTGACCTCGGCTAGAGGCCCGATGGAACGCGCCCATGTCCGGAAGCCAAACGCGGTGACCAGAATGCACAGGCAGGCCAGAATCTTTTCGGCCCACACGGCCGGCACGCACTGAGAAAGAACAATCAGCAGATAGGCGTGTACGGCATAGGGCGGCAGAAAATTCCGGATGTGGAAAGCGCCGCCGTACTTGGTGATCGCCGAAAAGCGCCGCCGCAACGGACGCGTAGTACACGTGCACGGGTCCGTCCTGGCTCGGGAAAACAGGCAGGGCGAGAACAAACACCACATAAGCTGCCACCGATGCGTGGAAGAGAGCTGTCAGGAGGCGATGGGACGAACCGAAGGGATTGGCTCGCGTCCAGAATCCAGGTATCAGTCTCAACGGATCAATCTCGTGCGTGAAGCTAATCTAGACACAGCGGTACATTTCTTGGCAACTCTAGCAAAGACACCACCGCAGCAGCGTCGGCCATCCCCGGCATTGCAGCGCGCCGCGGAACTGGCACGGCTTCCCAACATCCGGGAGGCTCAGCGCTGGTTCGCGCGCGAGCGCGCCTGGATCGACCAGCAGCACTTAGAACTTTGTCGAATTCCAGCCCCAACGTTTTTTGAGCAGCAGCGCGCCGCCTGGTTCCGCGCACGCCTGGAAGCGAGTGGCTGGACCGCCAGAATCGATCGAGCGGGGAACGTCCTAGCTTCGATCGGTGATCTCTCAGGCCTTCGTCCAATCGTGGTCTCCGCGCATCTCGACACGGTCTTTGCGCCGCAGCGGCCCGAAGAGGTGTCTGTCGCTGCCGATGGCCGGCTGCTTGGTCCCGGAACCGCGGACAACGGTTCTGGTCTGGCCGCGTTGCTGGCGATCGCAAAGCTGCTCGGCGGAATGGCAGAACTCAGCCAGCTCGGCCGCTCCCTACTGTTAGTTGCCAATGTCGGCGAGGAGGGTGAAGGCAATCTCAGTGGGATGCGCTATCTTTGTCAGCACTCTCTGGGTCAACACGCACTGGACCCCAATAGCGTCACGGCATTCGTCGTGCTCGACGGCCCATCGCTAGAACACATCACCGCCCAGGCGCTCGCCAGCCGGCGTTACGAGATCGCGTTTGCCGGCCAGGGTGGCCATAGCTGGAATGATCACGGTACGCCGAACCCGGTGCATGCTCTTGCCGAGGTGATCAGCTCGTTCGTAGCCGCCGCGGAAGAGCGTGTCTGCCCGGATTCTACGCTCCCCTGTTCCTATAACTTTGCCATCGTCGAGGGAGGGTCCAGCATCAACGCAATTCCAGCGACGGCGCGCGCGAAAGTGGATCTACGGTCGGAAGACCCGCCTCTACTGGATGAGCTGGCAGCCTTGCTCTCCGTCTCGGTTGAGCGCAGCCTCGAGCGGGCAAATCGCCGGGCAAAAGCGCAGCGGCTTACGGCGAAAATCAGAGACCTCGGTTCCCGCCCTGGCGGAAAGTTAATCGCCGACTCACCCCTGTTGCAAATTGTGCAATCCGTCGACGCCCACCTCAACATCCGATCGCGCGTCGATTGCGCTTCCACCGACGCAAACGTTCCGCTTTCCATGGGTCTGCCGGCCATTTCTATCGGGACAGGCGGACACGGCGGTGGCGCCCATACCGTCAACGAGTGGTACCAGCCAGAAGGACGCGAGACCGGCCTATGGCGAATTCTACTCATCCTCGCCTCCCTTGTCGATCCCATCGCCGCCGCTGCCCCTGGATCGTGAGCACGGCAGGTCTGTCCATCGAGGTCCGGTCCTCTCCCGCCCGCTGGAAGGCCGACCTGGCGCTCGCCCTGGTCGCGCTGATGTGGGGCAGTACCTTTGTCGTCGTCAAACAGGCGCTGATCGGCATCTCCGCCATGTATTTCCTGGCCATCCGCTTCAGCCTGGCCGCGCTCTGCATGCTGCTGATGTTCTTGCCGCGCTTCCGCACGGCCGGGCTAAGACCGGTGCTCCGGGGTCTGGCTGGCGGAGCTGCCGCCGGAATCTTTTTGTGGCTCGGCTATGTACTGCAAACGTACGGCTTGAAATTCACCACTGCCGGCAATTCCGGATTCATCACCGGTCTCTATATAGTCCTGGTACCGTTGCTGAGCGCCGCCCTTTACCGCCGCTGGCCGGGAGCGAGCGAACTGTCTGGAATTGCAATTGCCACTTCCGGAATGGTGCTTCTGACCCTTCCGTCTTTGCGTCAACTGCGGCTGAATGTTGGCGACCTTCTGACTATCGCCTGCGCCGTTGCCTTCGCGTTTCATCTTTTGACTCTCGGCTACTTCTCACAGCGGCACCGGTTCGAAGCTGTCGCTTTAGGCCAAATCGCTTGCACTGCGGCGCTTTCCGGGCTAGCTCTGTTGTTCGAGCCGCCCCGCGCAACCTGGAGCTCGCGCGTGGTGTTCGCGATTGTCTTGACGGCGCTTTTCGCTACGGCGCTCGCCTTCGCGCTCCAAACCTGGGGCCAACGTTATACCAGTGCGACGCGAACGGCTTTGATTTTTGCACTGGAGCCGGTTTTTGCTCTCGCCACCGCCGTCCTGGTCGGAGGGGAGCCGCTGACCCTCTATTCCGTTGCCGGAGGCGGGCTTATCCTGGCTGGCATTGTCATGGTCGAGCTGAAACCCGCGCGCCCCGGCTGACATCCGAGTATCAGGCCTGTAAGTCACAATTCGTCTTCAAATTTGGTGAGAGAGCGAGTCTTTTCTCTATACTGTTATTACCGGTCGCGTAAGGTTCTTTTCATGCCGTTCCTCCACAAAATGAAGCAGCAGAAGCTGCTTAGCATCACACTGCTGCTCTCGACCCTGTTCGTGGGCATCGTGATCGGCACTGTCGTGAATACCGGGGTCAAAGCCGACCGGCCAACCTCCGTCGTTGCTCCGGATGCTACTCCGCTATCCATCCCGCAAGCGGTTCCGATTTCCAACGAGTTCACGAAGCTCGCCAAGCGCATGGAACCCTCAGTCGTCTACATCGAGTCGGACTATCTCGCCAAACCGGGCAAACACCGGCCGCACAGCGACGACGAAGAAGATAATGGCGACAACTCCGGTCCCAGCAGCTCCGATCCTTCAGACATGTTCAAGCACTTCTTCGGCAAACCGGAACCGCGCTCGTTTCGCAGCGAAGGTTCGGGAACCGGCTTTATCGTCGATCAAAACGGATACATCATCACCAACAACCACGTAATCGACAAGGCCGATCGCATCAAAGTAAAGCTGAGCGGAGAAGAGGAGGAATACCGCGGCCATGTGGTCGGTACCGATCCGGAGACCGATGTGGCGGTTCTAAAGATTGATGCCAAGCGTCCTTTTACTCCGGTGCAGATCGGCAATTCCGATAGCGTCGAAGTCGGCGATTGGGCGATTGCCATCGGCTCTCCATTTGGCCTTCAGGCGACCGTCACAGCGGGTATCGTCAGCGCCACGGGACGCGACCTCGGATCGGGGCAGTTCCAGCACTTTTTGCAGACCGATGCTGCCATCAACCCGGGCAATAGCGGCGGTCCGCTGCTAAATATTCGCGGCGAGGTGATCGGCATCAATACCATGATCGCGACGCGCAGCGGGTCCTATGAGGGAATCGGCTTCGCACTGCCGTCGAACATGGCGGTAAAGGTTTACAACGACATTATTCGGGATGGCCGCGTTGTCCGCGGGTCCATCGGCATCCAGTGGTCAAAGGGCGGCAGCCAGCCCGATACGCTCCAGGCGTTCGGTCTGAATCACGGCGTGCTGGTGGAGACGGTGGCGCCCAAAGGACCCGCCGGGCGCGCCGGGATCCATGCGGACGACATCATCCTGGCAATGAACGACAGGCCGGTGAAAGATGGCGATGAGCTTGTGAATAAAGTTGCAGACTTGCCGATCGGCTCGACTGCCTTGTTCACAGTGGATCGCGAAGGCAAGCGCCTCGACTTCAAAATTGGCATCGAAGAACGGGCTGTAGTGTGGAAGGATTCGCCTCAACTCGCAGACAGCCGGATGGACGCTCCTATTCCGGCTCCGGCCAAGGCGGTCACTCCAGCACCGGCGAAATTTGGAATTACCATCACAAATCTCAAGGACAAAGAACGTCAGGATTTAGGTATTGATGACAAAGCGGGCGTGAAGGTGGTTTCGGTCGAGCCCGGCTCATTCGCCGACGACATCGGCGTCCAGGAGAACGATGCGATCATCTCCATCAACCGCCAGCCTGTCTCCTCGCCCGACGATGTCATCAAGCTGCAGAAGGCGATGCGCCCTGGCGCTGCGGTCGCTGTCCATGTAGTGCGGAGCTTCGGCACCGCGGGCCGTCACACCCCCCCCAACCGTATGTATCTATCCGGCCGCCTCCCAGTGGAGTAGTAAATTCAATCGGAGCCGGAAGCGTAAGCGCCCTAATCCGGCCTCGGCTTTAGCACGGTATTTCGACTCTGCCGAACCCACCTTTCAGAACCCCGACCGTAAAGGGAGGGGAACTCACGGCGCAGCCTTCGACACATCCTGCTTTCCCAACTCCCAATGCAGCCGAATGGATGAGATCCACACCGGTCCCCGATCCCGGTTGTAGGCGGGGTTTGCGACATGCTGGAGATCGAAGCTCGCGAAAAATCCCGGAAAGAGCCGTGCGCTATAGTACGTTTCCGACACATCCTCGTGGCCATAGTTCAAGTGGCCGTCCCCAATCAGAAAATCATGTCCTCCGAGCGCCAGATACTCGGCATGCACTGCTGAAAGGCCGCTAACCGTTATCTCCGTGGCAACGGTGTCGAAGCGTCGATGCCAGCGCTGGCCCGTAATCGAAACTCCCGCCGTTGCGAGGTGATCGATGGCGGTGAAGGCGAAGCTTTCTGTCTTGCCATCGTTCCACCCCACGCGGCCGAACACGCCGATGTCGCTGCTAAGCTCCTGCTCAACGTTGAGTCCCCACCCATACTTCACGGTTCCGACATGACGCGTCGCGGCGATATCGGGAATCGTACCGGTTGTCCTGGCGATTTGAATCGCTTCGCTATATGTCCCGGCATCGGAGTGATTCACGTAGTCCAAAAGCCGAACCGTGCCCTGGTGCTTGCGAATCGAGTATCGGTACTCACCTTCGAACATATCGCCGCGATCGCGTAAAATTCGCCGGTCAAAGCGCAGACCGTTGGCAACTCTCGGCATCGCCGCGCTGCCATAACGTAAGGACCAGTTCTTCGTGTGAAACTCGTGTACCCAGCCCCATGTGTAGCCGCGCACGTCCGCCGGATAGTCCCAAGCGCCGTTGTACATCACGGCCCAACCTATGAACTGGGTCCGCGGGTCATGTGAGTACCGGTTGTTATCGAAGAAATCGGTCACCGTGAAGCGCCCCACCGTGATCGTGTACCGTTTCATGGGGCGCTGCCCCGCAAGCTGATTTTCCTCGCTGTCGAATGATTCCTTCTCGTCGCCGAAACCGAAGTCGTGCGAGATGTACAGCCGGGCTAAATAAGGCTTCGGCGTTGCAGAGGCCACGCGCGGCAGCTCGCCGTTAGACGAATTCGCCAGACCGTTGACCCCGCTGAAGCCCCGTCCGCCGGCAACTTCGGGGTTGAAGTAAAGCTGCGTATTCTGGTCCAGGCGCAACCCGAAGAACAGAGTCGTGGTCAGCGAAACGTCACGCTCCGGATAGTCGACCAGACTGAACTGGTCCTCATACGGCGACGGGAACGCTCCGTGGTACTGCCCGATCGAAGTCGCCT
Source organism: uncultured Acidobacteriaceae bacterium (assembly GCA_963842195.1). Taxonomy (GTDB): domain Bacteria; phylum Acidobacteriota; class Terriglobia; order Bryobacterales; family Bryobacteraceae; genus Bog-105. The sequence goes on along the minus strand of CAWJFN010000002.1, from coordinate 433,660 downwards.
GCCAGAACAGGTTCCAGCGCTCGGGTTCAGGGCTGGCCGCAGGCTTGTTCTCCTCTTGTCGCGGGACCTCTCCGCCTCCCGCGGGCGGATTCTGTGGAGCTTGCGATTGCAAATCTTCGCCTGTCTGCGCACAAAGCTGCGAGGCAAACAAAATCGCCACCAATATATGAAGGTATAGGCCCAATTTCCAGCCTGCCACACGCGCACTTCCGGCGAGTGAATATTCAATGAATTTCCGCGCAGTCTTCGGATCTCTGCTGCTTTACCCGATCAACTTCGCCGCCTGCTTGGCGAAATAAGTCAGGACAAAGTCCGCGCCCGCACGCCGGATGCTGGTCAATGTCTCGATCATGGTGCGCTCCAGGTCGAGCCAACCGTTGCTTGCCGCCGCCATAATCATGCTAAACTCGCCGCTCACTTGATACGCGCCTAGCGGCACATCGAAGCGATACCGCGCCTCGCCGACAATATCGAGATACGGCATCGCCGGCTTTACCATGATCATGTCCGCGCCTTCTTCGATATCCAGTTCGATTTCCCGCATCGCTTCCCGCGCGTTTGCCGCATCCATCTGGTAACCGCGCCGGTCGCCAAACTGCGGCGCCGATTCCGCGGCCTCTCGGAAAGGGCCGTAGAATGCCGATGCATATTTCGCGGCATACGAAAGAATTGGCGTGTTGATGTGTCCCGCGCCGTCAAGCGCTTGACGAATGGCAGCCACGCGTCCGTCCATCATGTCGCTTGGCGCGACGATGTCCGCACCCGAATTGGCGTGCGAGACTGCGGCCTTGGCAAGCCACTCCAGGGTTTCATCGTTTGCAACTTCGCCATCTCTTATCAGCCCGCAGTGCCCGTGACTCGTATATTCGCAGTTACATACGTCGGTCATCACCAACAGACCCGGCGTCTCTTTCTTCAATGCCCGGACGGCCCGCTGTGTAATGCCGTTCGCGTCGTAGGCGCCGGAGGCGATCTCGTCTTTTTCTTCCGGAATGCCGAACAGAATCACGCCCCCGATGCCGATTGACTGGCACTCATCGGCCTCGCGCACCAGATTGTCGAGGGACAACTGGGCATGACCCGGCATCGACCGGATCTCCTTGCGCACGCCCTCACCCGGGCAGACAAACAAAGGCAGAACGAACTGCGAGGGCGCAAGCTGCGTCTCCCGCACCAATCTCCTGATCTGCTCTGTTGACCGCAGCCGGCGCGGCCTGTGTACTGGGAACGCCATGTGCCTTCCAGTGTGGCAAATGCCGGCTCAAGGAAAGAAAAAATCTAAATCGGAGTCGAAAGCGTAAGCGCTCACAACACTTTTCTTACCTTTTCTGTCGATTTCCCTGGTACCGTCATGGGTCAACTATCTTTTTGCTTTGTATGCTTTCGTTTTTGCTTGACACAGATTGCGAATAGCTTTACAATCCGGTCACAGTGGGTCTGGACCGTCCGAACCTGTCCAGGGAAAAGGAGATCCCCATTCTATGAGGAAGATCACACCAAAGTTCGCTCTTTGTCTTTCATTGAGCCGGCTGTTCTTAACGTTAATGCTTTGCGGGATGGTTTGCACCCTCTCTGTTCCGCTCCGGGCTCAGGAGGTAACCGCGGCAATCACCGGGAAAGTCACTGATCCGACCGGCGCGGTGATTCCCAATGCCAAGGTCACCGCCACCGACACGCAGCGCGGCACTGTTTGGACGACCATCACAAATGGTGACGGCAACTATAACCTCCCGCGCGTTCCGGTCGGGACCTACACGGTGAAGATAGAAAGCCAAGGCTTCCAGGCAGCCGAACAGTCCAACGTTCTGCTAGTGCTAAATCAGGTAGCCAAGCTCGATTTTCAGCTACCGGTCGGCAGCACTACGAACACGGTCGAGGTAACATCCGCTGCGCCCCTGTTGCAGACGGAATCAACGCAGTTGGGCAGCGTGCTCGATGCGCGCACGAATGCGCAGTTGCCGCTGGCAACCCGCAACTATGTGCAGTTGACGCTGCTTACGGCAGGTAGCGTCCATCCGGACCCCTCGTCATTTGAGAGCGGCCAGACAACCGCCGCCAGCGGACGGCCATACGTAAACGGCAACCGCGAGCAAGCCAATAACTTCATCCTTGACGGCATGGATAACAACCAGGTATCGGATAACCTCGTCGGCTACGCGCCCAGCGTGGACGCCATCCAGGAGTTCAACGAAATTACTCAGAATGCGCCGTCCGAGTTCGGCAACTTCATGGGCGGTATCGTCAGCACCAGCATCAAATCCGGCACCAATCAATTCCACGGCGACGTCTTCGAGTTTTTCCGCAACGATGTTTTGAATGCGAACTCGTGGTCAAACAACTTTACTGACTCGCCGCGCGCCAAACTGCGCTGGAACGAGTTTGGTGGCATCCTGGGCGGCCCCATCAAGCGGGATAAGCTCTTCTTCTTCGTCGATTACCAGGGATCACGGTTCGACAATCCGTCATCAACGGGAACCGCCAGCGTGTTTACTCAACAAGAGCGCAACGGTGACTTTTCGCAGTTGTTAAACCCGACTCTGGTTCCAAACGGAAAAACCGTCCAGCTTTATAACCCGTTCTCGATTGTGAGTGGACAGCGGGTACCGTTCGCGAACAATCAGATTCCCGCCAATCTATTCAGCCCCGTTGCCGTGAAGATTTTGAACTCCCAATACTATCCGTTGCCTGTGAACGGAGCGCTGATCAATAACGTTTACAACACTACGCACAGCGCTATCAACGGTGACCAGGGTGACGCTAAAATCGACTGGACGGTCTCGGACAAGGACCGAGTCTTTGGGCGATATTCCCAAAGTGTGATTGACAATCCCAGCACGAACAGCATCCCTATCTTCTATAACAGCTTCGCGAACTATCCAACCCATAACGGGGTTCTCGATTGGACGCGCAGCGTATCGCCCAGCTTTGTCAACGATGCGCGTGTTGGGGTCAACTATGTGCTCGTGAATAACGGCGCTGCCTCAAACGGAGTAACAAATCTGGCGCAAAGCGTAGGCCTGCCGGGCATTCCTTCCTCGTTTCTGCCTGCGATGAGTTTCAGCAACAATTTGGCCGGTGGCATCGGAAATAGTGATGTGTATCAGCTCTTTGCAGATACTGTTATCCAGTACGAAGATACGGCGATTCTGACGAAGGGATCGCATACGATGCACATTGGCTTCCAAGGCTGGCGCCAGCGCATCAATACGTTCTATTCCGGAAACAACGGCAGAGCGGGAACGTTCACCTTCAATGGCCAATACACAGCCGGCCCGATTCCGACTGCGAAGGGCGGCAGCACGAACTCTCTGGGAGAACTTACCGGAGCCGGCGAAGCGGATTTTCTGCTCGGCTTACCGGCCGAGGTTGGCGGTGGCGTCAACGGAGGAACCTGGGGCCAGCGTGCGAACATCTTGGCGGGCTTTTTCCAGGATGACTGGCGCGTAACCAGCACACTTACGGTGAATCTCGGTCTCCGCTATGAGCTGCATACACCGTGGGTCGAAGTAAAGGATCGGCAGTCGAACTTCGGTTTGACCACAGGAACCTTCGAACTCGCCGGGCAGAACGGTAACAGCCGGGCTCTGTACAACACCTACAACGGCATCACCAACTTTCAGCCACGTATCGGATTGGCCTGGAGTCCCGAGTCCGCAAAGAACACCGTCGTGCGTGCGGCTTACACGGAATCTACCTATCTGGAAGGCACGGGAACCAATCTTCGCTTAACCATCAATCCACCTTTTGCGCACGAGAACGATGCTCAGTATTATGCGGACACCCTGCCACTCTCTACGTTGGATCAAGGGTTCCTTCCCTTCGCGTCGAATCCGAGCGATCCGTTTGCAGGCGCAACTCTGCGCGTGTGGGATCCGAATGTCCGCCCTGCCGTTTCCAATCAATGGAACCTGACCCTTCAGCACCAGTTCGGCTCGAACACCACGCTGCAAGCTGGCTACGTAGGCCAGCGGACAACGCACCTGATGGTCCCCATGCCCTATCTCCAGAAACAGCTACTACCCGATGGAACCACCGCTCCCAGCCAATATCTTTCGGGGAACCCCACGCTGCAAAACGAGATCGGCCAGATCTCTGGCACGGCATCGAACGGCAATCAAAGCTACAACGCCCTCCAAGCCACATTGCAAAAGCGTCTGAGCGGCGGCCTCGAAGGCCAGGTAGCGTACACGTATTCGAAGTGCATGACCGACTCGAGCGGCTATTACGGTTCGTGGGGCGGCCAGACTACCCCTACTTCTCCGTATTGGCAGAACCTTTACGACAAGAAAGCCGAATGGGGTCCTTGCTATTACGACGCGACACACATTTTGACGTCCTATGTGACTTATGATCTTCCACTGGGCCGCGATCGCGCTTTCGGCAAGAGCATGCCCCGGGTTGTGAACGCGGTGGTGGGTGACTGGCAGCTTAGCGGTATCGTAAGCCTCCACACGGGCTTCCCGCTGACCATTTCGGCCAGCGATGCCTCGGGGACGAACTCGCGCGGGGCTCGCGCCGATTGCATTGCTCCTGTACACATCAACGGAGAGCAGAACTCACCGAGCGGCGGTTATCAGTGGTTCGATCCGAGCGCGTTTGCACAACCGACGTCCGGCTTCGGCACTTGCGGGGTTGGTACCGTTCGCGGGCCGGGTCTTCACACCCTCGATATGAGCTTCATCAAGTTCTTCAAGTTCACGGAGTCGAAGGACCTGGAATTTCGTGGAGAATTCATCAACTTTACGAACACGCCGATTCTGAATTCACCCAATGCCGGATTCGGTTCCGGTCTGGGCCTCCTGCAAAGTTCGCAAGGCGCGAGAAACATCCAGTTCGGCATGAAGTTCCACTTCTGACATCGGGCAGACGGTCTCCGCCGTCTGCCATTCCCATGCCATCATTAGTTCTAAATGCACCAAGTCTGCCTCTCTGCCGCGCTCGCGCTGTGTCTCTACTCATCAACACTCGCGAGCGCGCAGACCGCAAAGGCATCCCCAACGCCACAGGATCCCGCCACCCTCGGAGTTCATCTCGCTGACTCCGGTAAATGCCCCGACGCCCTTCCCTATCTCAAACGTGCGGTCGCCCGGTCGGCCTCTAATGACCGAACCAAAACTGTCGCGACTGCAGGCATTCGCTGCGCCATGTTACTCAACCAGCAGGATGACGCGTTGGATTTCCTGCGCACGCTTCGCCGCCAATTTCCGCGCGATCCCGAAGTGCAGTACCTGAGCACCCACGTCTTCTCGGATCTTTCCATACGCGCCTCACAGGAATTGCTCTTTACGAACCCATCCGCCTATCAAGTCCACCAACTCAATGCGGAAGCACTCGAAACGCAGGGCCGCTGGGACGATGCTATGTCGGAATATCGGGCCGTGCTGGAAAAAAATCCCCAGCTGCCCGACATTCACTACCGCATCGGCCGTCTGATCCTTTCCAAACCGAAAACCGATACCACTTTCCGCGATGCCAAGAAAGAATTCGAAGAAGAGTTGACTATCAATCCGAAGAATCCAGGAGCCGAATATGTGCTGGGTGAAATCGCGCGCCAGCAGGATCAATGGCCCGAGGCGATTGAGCACTTCGCAAAGGCCGTACAACTCGACAGCACTTTCGTGGATGCGCTCATCGGATGGGGACGAGCGCTCACCGACGGTGGCAAGCCGGACCATGCGGTCGCACCGCTCGAACGCGCCGCCAAGTTACAGTCGGCGAATCCCGCCGTGCATTACCACCTCGCTATTGCGCTCGACCGGGCTGGCAAGAAAGATGAAGCCAATAAGGAGTTCGCTCTGTACAAACAGACCTCGGAGCAGGCGCGGCAGCTAACCAATAACGTGCAGGCCGGAGTTCTCGGGCCGCAGCAGGTGGGGCCCGACGTACGGCAGTAATCGAGCGCGCGCTGCTTCTCCCGCCCCGCTGGCAATTGCCGATCGCATGTTAGAGTAGCGAATACCGAGGCCGCACGTCGTCTTGGCTATACTCAGCGTCCCTCCGGCGTCTTCCAGCAGGTTCGTTCAGCTCGGAACCTCGCTGATTGCACTCGCGACAACCATTGCGCTCCTCTATTACGGGCGCGACTTCTTCGTCACCCTCATCATTGCCATCGTGCTTGCCTTTATCCTGGACCCGGCGGTGCTGCTGGTGATGAAACTGCGCCTTCCGCGAGCCGCCGCGACACCGATCGTGATCGGCATCGCCTTCGTTGGCATTTACTTCGTTTCTGCGCTTGTGTGGTCGCAGGCGGCAACTCTCGCTGAAGACTTACCCACTTACACTTCACGCCTTAATGAGCTCGTCGATACCACAAGCACACGCCTCGACGATATCGAAAAAAAGACCATCGCCATCGTTGTTCCGAAAAGTCTGCGGCAGCAAGAAGCTCAAATTCAACAGAAGCCGCAAGAGGCGATGAAGGCCAGACGGCGTCGTGCCGCCGCGCCGGCCGTCGTCCAGCCCGAGTTGTCACCCATCCAGGAAGTTCGCATCCACACCGAGCCGAAGCCCGCGATTACCACTTTGTATGCGTTCGTCTCGCAGTATTTCCACGTGATGATCATGGCGTCGTTCATCCCGTTCCTGGTTTATTTCATGCTCAGTTGGCGTGATCGCATGGGCAACAGCATCATGCATTTGTTCGAAGGAGAGCAGCGCTATACAGTCGGACGCTCCTGGATCGGCATCGGCGACACCACGCGCGCCTACGTCCTGGGAAACTTCCTGCTTTGGATTTTCATCAGCAGTGCCAGCGCCATCGCGTTCTTTTTCGCGGGCGTGCCGTATTGGGCAGTAATCGGCCCCCTCAGCGGCTTCTTCAGCCTGGTGCCGTATGTCGGGCTCCCACTGTCGGTGTTGCCGCCGCTGCTTGCCGCCGTTGCCGTCCCCAACAAGCTCAAGATCGTGCTCTTTGTGCTCGTCTTCACCGCCGCTCTTCACGTCTTCGCAATGAACTTTCTGTACGCGAAGATCATTGGCCGCCGCGTGCGCGTCAACCCGCTCGTAGTTACCGTTGCGATGTTGTTTTGGGGTGCAGTGTGGGGCGGTATCGGGCTGATTCTGGCTATCCCGATCACCGCCGCCATCAAAGTGGTGTGCGACAACGTCGAGTCATTGAACGGCTACGGTAAGCTGCTCGGCGATTAATCCGCACGCCCGCGCTCACCTGGTCCCCAGCCGTATCGTTCTCACAACAAAACTTCTGACAGAGTGGCGGTTTCTGCCGGGGTTCTTCGCGTTCCAGCATGAAGGACCCAGAATAATGAAACCTAGTTACTTCTTAAACCGCTTCGCGACCCATATTACTGCGGCTGCGGCGCTACTCTTCGCCGCTGCTCTCCAGGCCCAAGGTGCGGCAACGGTAGTGAAACCCACAGCCGTGCCAAATCACATTCCAATCGATGAAACTACGCTCGTGCTGTTCCGAGCTAAAGTCGATCTCACCCCAGGTAACGAATTCTATGACAAGCTGTACGTGATCGAGAATTTACCCAAAGGCCAGACCGTGCTCGGCGCCATCTTGCCCGATCCGTCCGCCGGACCGAACGTCTTTTCCGGCAGAATCCCGTTAAATCGAACCGTGGCAGACACGCTGAATCTGGTGATTGCCACTTCACCGCCTGGCGCCGCCGGCGTAACTTCAAATGTGTTTACCGTCACAGTTTTCGGCGCACCGATGGTATCGCACCTGATCGATCCCAACGTCCTCACGGGCGCTACTGAGTTGCCCGACGAAGGATTCGGACCTCGGCCGCTTGCCGCAGTCGAGGACGGTGATGGCATCACCAGCCGCTTCGTTGCCAACCAGGTGATCTTTACCGGAAGTTCGGAAGAAACGAACGCTTTCTTGACTAGACACGGCGGCAAAGTTGTCGCCCAAATCCCAACCGTAAATTCCCCAAAGATCCAGCCAACCGCGCTCATTTTGCTCGACCCCGCCGCGTTCAGCACCACGAATCTGGATACTAACGCAACGAAAATGGGCGGACGTGGTCAGATGAAGTTCTCCTCGGACATAGCTGTTCGGCTCGCAGCCTTAGTTGCGAGCGAGGTCAGCAGCGGTCAACGCGTCGCGCTCAACTTCGTCTACGAGAACCAGGATTTCCTGTGGAGCACCAAGGAGGAGAAGGATCAGAACAGCGTTAACAACGCATTCAATTGGCCTGAGTTCGATCATCAAGCATGGGAATTCGTGGCCGCAAATGGGTTCACCCGCCGGGTAAACCTCGCCGTCATTGATGGGGGTTTCTGGCTCAATAGCCTGGGCGAGCCGTTCACAGACAGCGCCGGACGGTCCGATCTCCCCAAACATCCTATTCAATGGAATCCGCTCACCGCGAGTCCGTTCGCAGGCGGAGTAAACCTGAACACCTGCACCGGCGGATCCTCATGTCCCTGGCACGGAAATCAGAGCGCCAGCGTGGCTCTGGGTAGCTTAAACAACGATGCCGGAGCGGCCGGAACAGGCGGCCAGGTCGCCAATCCGATGCTCATGTTGTTCGACGGAAGCGATTTCACGGTTGAGTCTGATATTGCAACCGCCATGACCTATGGTGCAGATATTATCTCGATGAGCTTTGAAGGGCACTGCGGATTCTGGTGTGGAGCCGGCCACACGTTTGGATCTATGGACGGCATTATGGACTCGGCACTCGATTCCGGCATACTTCTGGTTGCCGCAGCGGGTAACGATGCTTCCGATGCCGAATCGGTTGACTCTTGGCCATGCACCTACTCGTCCGATAACAACATCGGTGTGTATTGCGTAGGAGCTTTGGGATCGAACAACGACGTGTTTGGTTACTTTGAGTCGTATACCCGTGACATAGCGTCTTACTCGAACTACGGCCTTGGCGTTAACATCTGGGCGCCCACTAACATTCACGCCATGCCAAACGGCAGCTCGGGCAGTGCGCTTGTCGTTCACAATGGCACCAGCGCCTCCACTCCCTATGTTGCCGGCGTCGCCGCCATGATAAAAGCTCTCAACCCAAGCCTGGACGGCGAGCAGATTAAGGGCATCATCGGAGACTGGCCGTACTTTCCGGGCACCTCCAGTTGGGACTCCGTTTTCACCAATTATCCTTGGAGCCCGAACGTCGGTTTCGTCATCCAGCCGTATCCCGCTGTCGTGGAAGCCGCCGGCGGCTATCATCTCAAGCCCGACTTGAAGATCACTGCTCCCAAAGATGACGAGGTCTTCAAGCCATACACAAAGCCCATTCAGTTCAAAGCGTTTGCGCAGGACGTCAATGACGGGCCATTGGCATCCACAGTCGTCTGGACCAGTGATGTTGATGGCGAACTAGGAGTGGGCACGTCCATAACTCATGACTTCACCTACGCCAAGGAAGGAGTCCGGCACATCACAGCCAAAGCGACGAACAGTTATGGCTTCAGCAGCAGCAAAACTATTAAGATCACCATCAAGTTTGCGCACATAGATCCGAAGCCGGTCATCATCTGGCCGACGAACGGTTTGACTATCAACCCAGGCACATACACCGTGAGCGGCTGGGCTCAATCAACGGACCCCGGTATCAACCTTCTGAATATTCCGTGCAACAAGCTGGTGTGGAACGGAGGAGTAAGTTCAGTAAACCTCCCGGATTCCACCGGAGAGTGCGAGGCTCAGTTAACTTTCAAACCGGGAAAGCAGAATGTTACTCTGACGGCTCCCAACAAGTTTGGAGACAAAGGCACCACGACCGTGTCGATCAACGTCGCACCCTCCACCAGCCTTACTGTTAACATCGTGGACCCGCCGGACGGCTCCATGGAATATCTCGATGAAGGTGGCAGTGAGGCACTTGCGCTGGATGGGAATGCGAACGGCCCATTCATTAAGGGCGGAGCAGTCGAATGGTTCTGGTATTGGTACTATACCGGCAGCGCTCAGTCGACCGAGCAGCTTATCGGCACGTCCAAAACGGGTCATCTATCGTGGATTCCTCAAAACAGTGGCTTTTGCACCGGTAGCACGGGCGGAAACATCACTCTTCACTTGGATGTAGTTGACTCAACGGCGGATCCCTTCAAGATCGTCAGCGGATCCGGCGAGTCGCGGATTGATATCCAATGCTTGGCTCCGCCGAAATGATCGAGAAAGGACGGCGAGAACACGGCGCGGTGGGAAACCATCGCGCCGTTCTTGCACGTCGATCAAGCCAAATAGGCGCTCACCGCCGGCTCTGACCCTCGAACGAAGAGGTCAGGCCGGCTGAGCGCCGCTTCCGTCCTCACATAGGCTAAGCCGGCCACTTCACGCATCGACGGGGAATAGGCGGTCGACGTGATCTCCCCAACCTCCTTGCCTTCAGACATGAGTTTCGTGCCTGCAACCGGCGGTTTTTCTGCCTTAATGCGAATCGCTTTCAGGACACGATGCACCTGCGCCCGCGACCGCACGCGTTCCACAATCTCCTGTCCCAGATAACAGCCTTTATTGGTGTGTACCCCGTGTAACACGCCCGTCTCCTGCACCAGATAACGTTCGCTGATGTCCTCGCCACAGCGCGGGATTCCATTCTCGAGCTGAACAATGCGCGCGCTTTCGGCCGAAGCGCACAACAGCCATCTGGTCCCAACGCCCATCGTTGGCATAACAAAACTCCTGACATAACGAAGGTTTCTGCCAGGGTTCTTCGTTCAGGATGAAGGATCCGAGCACAATGAAAGCCTGAATTACTTCTTAAACCGCGAGCCGGTTCCCACGCAATACTTTCAACCCTTGGCTGCGCGAGCACGGACCGCGCCGCGGCGGAATAGTGCGATAGCGATCAGACCAACAGCTCCGCTGCCGAGCATTCCGACAGAAGCGGGTTCGGGGACTGTTGGAGCGGGATTCGCCACAGGACTCACGCTTCCAATACTCGTGCCAAGCGCAAAGCCATAAAGCTGCTGCTGGCTCAAACCAATAAGTTGCGTGTCCTGGTCAATTCCGCCGCCATTGTATCCCTTCAGCGAGAGTCCATTAGCCGCAAGGTCGAGAACCAGTTCGAAGCTTCCGTTCAGGCTGGTTAAGTCCACATCAACGCCGTGAAGCTTTGAATCGAAGTTAGTCCCAAAAGGCGTTGTAAAGGTCGGGAACTTCGAACCAATAGTGTCCTTAACGGTGAGGTCGCTGGAAATGAAGGTACCTGTGACGGGGTCGAGCATGAAGGTGCCTTGCAGTTCCGCCGTAGCATTGCTGGTTGGGCTGAACAGCTCGACCGGCTGATTGATCTGGAAGTTGGTGGGAGCCGCCGTTGCGATCACCGGAGCCACGATGCAGCAGGCGGCAAATAGTCCTTTGAAAACAGGTTGTAGTTTCATGTAAGATGTCCTTTCACTCCTTAAAGCGATCTCGGGAGCGAGAAAACATCACACCCAGCACGTACTAAGTTCCTGCAAGGACTCTACGCAGATGCTGAAAAGGCCACTGAACTACGCCGAGCGGTGGTTTCACGACGGAATCGCGGTTTCGCGTCCGCCGGCATTTGTCGAGGTCCTCGAAATCGATATGCTGCACGCGAAGGCGCTCATAGGCTGCGCACGCGCGCAAGGTCTGCGGCTGACATATCTGCACCTGCTGATATGGGCGGCCGCGCAGGTGTTGAGTGCGGACGGGCGATTGCAGCGGTTGCTCTGCGGGACTAATCTGGTGGAACCGGAATGCCCCGATATCGCGATCTCAATTGCCGGCGAAGCCTCCGTATCCCCGGTGCTGACCATCGAGGCTGCGCACAACAAGAGCTTGTCAGATATTGCTCAAGAGGTGCAGATGCGCGCTCCCGAGGTGTTGCAATCAGATCGGAAGCTTATACATGGTCTGAAACGCTTCGGTTGGCTCGTGCCCTCAGGTGTGCTAAGGCGCGCATTGCTGCGTTTGCTGCGGACCTCGCCGCATTTTCGACGTAAAGGAGCGGGCACTTTCCAGATCAGCATGCTTCCAAAAGTGGACCTGTGCTTTACCCCGGTATTTTTCAACACGGCCATTCTCACGGCAGGCCGAGTGTGCGACCGGGTAATCGCGCTCGGCGGAAAGCCGGTCGTGCATCCTACGATGATTGCAGCTTGCTCGGCAGATCATCGGCTTTGCGATGGGAAGGTTTGCCAGGAGTTTCTGGTTGCGTTGCGCGATCTGCTGGAATCCCCGGACCTCGCGTTGCGCGCAGGGCTGATCATGGCATCTGAAGAGCAGTTGGTGGGCGCTCGCGAATAACGCCGGCGCACGTGCGGTTAACGGAACGTCTGAATGTCGACGTGATCGCCGTCTGTGCGGAACGACAGCAGCCCATGCTCGTCGGTGCGGAACACGGCTGTGTGATGTTGTGCAAAACGATCGAGCACGACCTGATGCGGGTGATGGAACTGGTTCTTGTATCCGTCGGAGATAAACGCGAACTGCGGCGAAACACGATCGACGAACTCTTCCGCCGAAGAAGTCCGGCTGCCATGATGTCCCACTTTGAGCAGAGTCACCGGTTCGAGTTCGCCACTGATGAGCATGTCGTCTTCGACTGGCCGCTCGGCGTCCCCGGTCAACAGTACGCTGCGTTTCCCGTAAGTGATTTCGAGCACCAGTGAATCATCGTTCCGTGCCGTTTCGCCGCTTACGTAGTCGGGCGATGGCGCGAGGACGCGCACACGAGCGTCTCCAACGAGCATGTCTGGCGAGCCGCGACGCAGAGACAGGATATGAACGCCGTCAATTGCGGCGTGCCGCTGTACGTTTTGCCATTCCGGCGAATCAGGTTCCGCACCCGTCCAGAGGACTGCTGGACGGAAATTGTCGAGAATCGCCGGCAGGCCTGCCATGTGATCGGAATGACCGTGGCTAAGGGCGGCGTAATCGAGATGGCGTAGCCGGCGGCTCCACAGGTAGGGCGATACAACGTCTTCACCCATATCCAACTGAGGTTTGTGCTTCATGCGCTCCATGCCCGGGACACCTCCCGCGTCTACGAGTAACGTGCGCCCATTCGGGAAGCTGACGAAGATGCTGTCGCCCTGATTGACGTCGATGGCATCGACTTCGAGAACGCCGCGCTGCAGAATCGGCTTCCACGGCTGAATACAGAGAACCGCGAAGAGAACGGCGGAACAGGTAAGGACCGGGATGAGCAGCGTCCGGTGCCGCCGGATGACATACGCGAGAAGAATCAAAGAACCAGCGAACGCGACCGAGACGCTTAAGGGGATCGCGGCTAAACGCCATCCAGGTTCGAAACTGGCATGCCACGTTGCCGTAGCTTCAGCCCAGCGCAGCAGGAGAGCGCAGAGGGCGGCAATCGGATGCCAGCCAGTCGCGATGGAAGCAAAGCCGAGCGGAACCACCAAAAGCAGCAGTGGAACCACAATTACATTCGCGCTCAGACCGGTTACGGACAGCCGGTGGAAGTAGCTGATCATCGGCAGGGCGAGCGCAAACTGCATGCATGTAGAGACCACGACGGCGTCGGCGGCAAAGACGAACACAACGACGGCTTTCGAGATCGCCCACTGTGCCTTTGGAAGCGGAAGGCGAGTCCACACATGCAGCGTTTCGGCAAGTAGACGGAATTCAACGCGCCAAACTGCAGCTCTCCACTGTACCTGTGGATCAAATCCTATCTGGTCAAGCCGCTTCACGGACGTGCGGAGCGGTTCGGTGTAGCGCTCCATGAATGGCACGGCAAACGCTGCGATCGCGGCGGCCGAGAGGAACGAGAGCTGGAAACTAGGATCGAAAAGTTGACCCGGGTCGATCAAGAGATAAATGATCCCGACGAGCCCCAGCATATTGAGCGCGCGGACCCTCCGGAAGAAAAAACTTGCTGCAACAAAACAGAAAAAGCCAGCTGCAGACCGAATCGCCGGAGCGTTCAGTCCGGCGACGAACGCATAGATCCAGGTGATGATCGAAGCCACGCAAAGAGACGGGAAGCGCCGCATGTGCAGAATCCGCAAAAGCAGCAAGACGGACATCGCCAGCACAGATATATGCAGACCGGAGATGACGATCGCGTGATAAGTGCCGGTCACGCGGAAGTCGTTGGTCCACCGGCGCTCAATTCCACTCGTTTCGCCAAGCAGCGTTGCCTGGAGCATTCCCGCAGTGTGCTGGTCTTGGGGATAAACTGCGGCGATCCGGTCGAGTGCCCACGTCCGCAGATCGTAAAGCCATTCGAGGCCAGGCGAGCCGCAGCGTCCGGGCAGCACATGTATGTCAGCGGGAGACGAAACCGAACCAGTCCAGTAAATCTGCTGGGCAGCAAGCCAGCCAACGTAATCGAATTCACCCGGGTTCTGATAATTGCGCGGGCTCCGAACCTTGGCGGGCAATTCTACGCGCTGACCGTAGGAGAGCGAGACTGGTCGCCCATTGGACGAAATCGCGGAGATTCGGATGTTAGCATGCGGCGCAAGTCGGACGGTGAACTGCTCGCGATCCGGCGAGACCACGGGCGGGTTGACTATGCATCCCGACAACAACACCGTTTCGCGCGTCGTCGGCGGTGAGTTTCGGCGCAGAGCCCTGCGAATGCAGCACTTGCGTACCCGTGCCGGTCAGGTATACCAAGGTGCAAAGGGCTGCCAAGCGGACTTTTGCCGCTGCTGGGGTTAACAGACTCAAGAGAAGGAGGGTGGCCGCCGTGGCGGACGGGACGACCAGACTCGCTAAGGAAACATGGACGAAATGTGCCGACAAGATTCCTGCCGCGAGGATGACAGCGGGCAACAGGAGTGGCTCACGACGCACCGCTAAAGGAGTGGTATCCCGGAGTAATCCTCTCGGAGTAGATAAAGTTTTGACTAGACGTCGATTTCAGGTTGACAGCGAAAACGAAGTTGTCCCATAATAAAGAAAATTTAATTGACGTAGGCTTTGATTTCGGTGGTCGGTGTGTCCGAGTCCGCAGGCTGAGAATCGCGGCTGTGACCCGACCGTCAACGAGTTGCACTCGTCAAACTTCTCCTCCAACCCACACTATGGCTGATCGAGCAAATCGCTCGATCAGCCGGTTTTTTGCGTACGGCAGCGTAGGATGCGTTACCAGCTTCCGATTACCGCGAAAATCGGGCCCTTGAGACGAACATCGATGCCGTTCCCACCGCTCGAGGCTTCATGCAGGTTAGCATTCACCCCGCGATAACCTGCCTGAACGGCGAAGTGGCGGCCCAGCCAAACGCCTAGATTAGCCCCAGCCTCTAGATAGTGGCCGTAGCTGCCCAAGCCCATACCTCGGATACCGCCATCAACATCGATCCACTGGTGACCAGGTATGGGAAAAATGCGGAATTCGGCCCCCGCCAGCGGGAGGCCAAGTGTGATGGATTTCGTTGCCGTGATGCTCGTCTGTACCGCCAAAATGGTCCCAGCGGCGTCCAGATAAGCGCCGCCGACCGAAAAGCCAAGGTGTCCCGCCGGGCGGCTGACGAGATCATATTGATACCCCACAAAAGCGTAATTGAGGTCGGCTTTTGAATCCAAGGTCTGGTTTACCGTGAACGTCTGGCCGCGATAAGTGACAGTCCGTGTAAGCGTGTTTGTTCCACTCAAGCGAAACGGCGTACCCTCGATCACGATGCGGTGTTTGCGCGCCGGTTTAATCACCAACTTGCCGTAAAACGTGGGCTTTTGTTGTTGTACGCCGAGGTCACTAACGAGATTGATAGGCGTGCCGCTGGCCTGGATGGTGCCGCTGGCGTCGACGAGCCAGGCGGCACCGGTGATCTCGAACCGGAAATCTTCCGGGGTGTCGGCCGCAGCGGCAATGCCCCCGAATAGCAGGAACCCTGCGCAACATCTCACAAATGAAACTCGCATGCTGCCCGTTGGACGCAGAATTGACTTTTCCTCCGATAAATTTCATTACCAAAGTCACGAGTTTCGCGCTTACCGGCGTGCGTCGAAACGTCTGCGAATGCGGGGTCGGAACGGTATCCTTTGTTATCCTCACGAGTGCATGAGCGGGGCCGTTCTTGATGGCAAGAAAATCAGTCAGGAGATTCTTGGTGAACTTCAACCCCGTATCGAAGCGCTGCGTGCCAAAGGGCGTCCGCCTGCACTTGCGGTTGTCCTGGTTGGCGAAGATCCAGCGTCGCAGATTTACGTACGAAACAAGATAAGAACGTGTCGCGAGCTTGGAATCCGGAGCGTCGATCTGACACCAGCGGCAAGCACCACGACGGAAGAGCTGCTCCACATTGTTTATGGGCTGAACGGCGATCCAGAGGTTGATGGCATTCTGGTGCAGTCGCCCCTACCAAAGCACATCGACAGTAATAAGATCTTACTCGCCGTCGATCCGGCGAAGGACGCCGACGGATTCCATCCATTCAACGTGGGGTGCCTGGTCGCCAATAGCCCGGCGCCACGTGCCTGCACGCCGGCGGGGATCATTGAGATGCTGAAGCGCTACCGCATTCCCATCCTGGGACAGAGAGCGGTAGTGGTGGGCCGGAGCGACATTGTGGGTAAGCCGATGTCGCTGATGCTGCTGCATGAGAACGCGACAGTGACCATTTGCCACTCACGCACGCGCGATCTTGCAGAGGAGTGCCGGCGCGCGGACATTCTGGTCGCAGCAACGGGTAGGGCGGGACTCATCACGGCAGATCATATTCAGCCGGGCGCCATTGTGATCGATGTGGGCATGAATTACGTTTGCGATGAAAGGACGGCGGTGCGACTGCTCGAAGACGACCCGGCGCGTTTGGCGACGTACCGTAAGAATGGGCGCATTCTGGTTGGGGACGTTGAGCCCTCCCCCATGCGCCAATTGTCGTCGGCATACACGCCCGTGCCAGGCGGCGTGGGGCCGCTCACGATCGCGATGCTGATGGCCAATACCGTTCAACTGGCAGAAAAACATTTGACATGATCCGCGTGGGCCTGACAGGCGGGTACGCTACAGGCAAAAGCTTCGTCGCGCTTGCATTCGAGCAGCTCGGGTGCCGGGTAATCTATGCGGACAAGTTGGGACATGCCGTGCTAGATCCGGGCGGGGAAGCGTACCGTCCCGTGCTCGCTTGTTTTGGTCCCGAGATACTGAATTCGGACGGAACCATCGATCGCCGGAAGCTGGCGGCGATTGTGTTTGGTCAACCGGACATGCTCGAAAAACTGACCAGTTTCGTGCATCCGGCGGTATCGCGCCTCGAGCTGGAAATCACGGACCGCTTTCGCACGGAAGATCCGCATGCTGTTGTGATCTACGAGGCCGCTATTCTGATAGAAACAGGACGGTATCGCGACTACGATTTGCTGATTGTGACAGCGTGCGACGAAGAGACACAAATTGCACGAGCTGTTAAGCGAGATCACGCTACACGCGAGGAGGTGCTGTCGCGGCTGGCTAAGCAGCTTCCTCTAGCGGAAAAGAAGACCTTCGCCGATCACGTAATCGATACGAGCGGTACAAAAGAAGAAACCATCCGTCAGGTAAGGGAGATTTACCAGGAATTGAGACAATTGGCGCGCACCAGCGAGACAAAACGCGATAGAGAAGTAAAATGAGACCCCGGACAATCGTGTGGGCGTTAGCGATCACGCTGTGCTTCGTGTGGCTGACCTCGCGAGCGGATTGGACCGTGCGCAGTTTGACGGCTCCGCTGTTCCGGGCGGGACTGAAGTGGTCCGAGCCGCAGGCGGTACATGGTGCCGGCCTCGAACCAGACGAGCAGAACAACATCGATATCTATAATGTCGCGAAGCGCGCCACCGTGTACATCACGAGCACGACCGTGAGGCGTGATTGGTTTTTCCAGCCGTACGCGCAGCAAAGCCTTGGTTCAGGCTTTATCGTCAACGATGAGGGTTTCATACTGACAAATTTCCATGTAGTTTCAGGAAGCAGCCAGTTGCGCGTGAAACTCTCTGACCAAACTGAGTATGTCGCTCGGGCGCTGGATACTGATCGATCTGACGACCTGGCGCTCATCAAGGTAGAACCGAAGAAGAAACTTCCTTTCCTCCGTCTGGGTGACTCCGACAAGTTGCAGGTGGGGCAAAAAGTTCTGGCGATTGGAAACCCGTTCGGTCTGGAGGGGACGCTCACCGCAGGCGTAGTCAGCATGACGGATCGATCCATTCCGCGGGAAGGACGTTCGCCGCTCGAAGGCATGATTCAGACAGATGCGGCGATCAATGGAGGTAACAGTGGCGGGCCACTGCTCGATTCGAGCGGCAATGTGGTCGGGATCAACACGCTGATTCTCGGCGAGACGAACATCGGGATCGGCTTCGCGCTGCCCATTAATCGCGCCAAGGCTCTTTTGAGCGATTTCCAGACAGGCCGAACAACGGAGCGGCCACGCGTCGGCGTGACGACCGTGTACGTTGCAGGCGATCTCGCCGAAGAACTGCAACTGCCCCGCAATGGTGGTTTGCTTGTGCAGACCGTGGCGCCAGGATCATCGGAGCAGGCTGCCGGGTTACGTGGCGCGCGCCAAGTCGTCATCGTAGGTAACTCTGAACTCGGCGTAAATGGCGATCTCATCATCGCTATCGACGGACAGCTGGTTGAGCGCGAAGACGCGCTGGTGCGTGCTTATGCCAAGAAACGCGTCGGCGATAAGATTACGCTCACCATCTATCGCAACCGGCGAACCCTTCAACTCCCCATTAGGTTGCTTCCGCCAACGGCGGCCGACGACGAGAGCCAAGGCGGCTGAGTCCCTGCTGGCGCTGGATGGCATCAGGCCCGCAGCACGGCAGCTCATCAGAAGCGACAGGCTACTTTACGTCCGCGAGGGAGCAACCGATGGCGCGTGTTACCGCGCGCCGAACTGGTTTCCCGGCGAGCGTTGCCGCAATCGCATCCTCCAGATCGTGTAGCTGCGCACTCGGGCGCGATTTGCCAAAATCGATCCAGCGATCGTCGATGCGGCCCCGATAGACGAGTCTGTCGGAAGAATCGAAAAGTGCCGCCTCGGGCGCTACCGTGACGCGCGCTCGCGCAACAAGTTCCTGATCGGGGTCGCGGACTGGCGTCCCGGGGAAGCCATACTCTGCGATGTGACTGCGGATGTGCTCAGGGCTCTCGTCACGATCCGCATATACCAGCCAGAAGGCCACGCCGCGGGATGCGAACTCGCCATAAATACGTTTCAACTCAGGGGCGTAGCGGTTTGTCACGGGACAATCGGTCCGCACGAAAATAAAGACACGTGCCTTAGCGTGTGAGGTAAATGGATTCACGGCACTCCCGGACAGGTCGAGAGTGGCGGCGGGAACCAGACCCGCAATCAAAAACAATAAAGCGCGGTACACCTAAAATACAAAATTTAGCCCGCCGCGAATTGCCCGGGGGGACTGAACAATCAAGAGCGTACGGCCGCTACCAGTATTGATCGGGATGTAGCCCTGTGCCAGGAGGTTTCGCAAATCGGCAGTGAGTTCCAGGTGCCCAGGCATCCCGAACAAAGACGGCAGCGGCTGCCGCACAAACAGGTTTAGGCCGGGCGCGATGTACGTATTTTGAGTTGTAAACATGTGCCGCGGGACCAACGAGCCATCGTCGAGCCAGCCGTAATGAGCGTCGATCTTTGTCCCCGACTTTGGAATCTTGGCATTGATGGTGACATTGGCAGCGTTACGCATCCTTTGTTGCAGGAACTCGGCTTGCGCGGCTTCTACGCCCCATTGTTGACCCCCAGCCGCAGTAAAGCCGCCTAGCCGTCCATAGGCGAGCGAGAGGTCGAAAGAATCGCCGAGGCGTTGATCCATGGATGCAATCATGCCGTGACGGCGGTAACGTCCGATATTCAATACCGAGGTGGCCGATATTCCATCGGACATCAAGTCTCCGGCATCTAAAACGGACGTATCGCCGGCCACGTTGATCCGTCCATTCGATACGTCTTCATAGAAGGCGCTCAGCGAATAGGTTTCGGTAGCGACGGTTTTTTGAACACCCATTTCGTAGGCTGACGTCCGCTGTAATTCGAGCCGGCCGTTGCTATAGGAAAGCTGTGGTAGCCGCGAGAGGGTATTTACGGCACTGGCTAGCTCGTCCGTGCTCTCGGCTTCCGCTTCGGGCTCGCTGCCTTGCTGATGTGCCCGCAGTTCGTCGGGGCGGCCACCATCGGAATACGACGCGATCACTTCTCCAATCTTGCCGGCCTTCACTGTGGCGCGCGCAAACGGGCTGATCCTGGTGGAAGTTTGCAGATAAGAAACCGATTCGCCGGTCATGCCGTACTCGACGTGCAGGCTAGAGACAGGATCGATCACCTGGTAAACACTGAGCGACATAGTCCGGACGGACGGCCAAGCCGAACCAAAACCGGGTGAACCGTTCAGGCCGGTGCCGCTCACGAGCCCCAGCTGCGACATAGTTAGCGTGACCTCCGGAGCGTCGGTCAGATCACCGCTCTCATCGCGGCTGTAGATAGCACACAGGCCCATGGCCGCAGGCGAGAAAGGCGAAGCCTGAGCAACACTTCCACCCACTTGCACTTGATTCTTACCAAGAATGCTGGTGGACAGCACGAACCCCGTGCCAAATCCACCCGGCGCAGAATCGGCGTCGATCAGGCTGCCGTCGCCACCGGAAAGAGAAAGCATTGCTTTGGTTCCGGAAAAGATCTGCGGATGTATCTCCGGATTATCGGAAGCGGATTGCTGGGCTGCAACAAGGCGAGTGATCGGCCGTGTGGCGGGCGATGAGCGAAGCACCCACTTCCAGTCGTTCGACATAGCGGCGCTCGGAAACGTATAGCTCACCTGAATGCTGCTGAGCAACGTAGCCAGATGGATTTGGAGAATGCTGTCCAGACCGGCGCGCACCACTATGCGGTCACGGCTTACAGGTAGAAAATCGGCGAGCGAAACGCGTATCGAGTAGAGATCTGTGGGGAGACCGTCAAATGCGAATCGGCCGTCGGCAGTGGTGCTGGTTTTGGCGACCAGCCGTTCGAACTTGTTGAACAACTGAACCGTCGCCCCCATCTGCGGGATGCCGCTCGCATCCACAACAGAACCCAGAACGGTTCCGCTTACCGGGAGAGACAGGTCCGCAGCTTGGACCTCTGCCGCCACGGTGATCAGCCCAGCGACAATAAGAGCGGCTGGAACGAACCTGCTCGCGAACCCTTTCAAAAAGTGACCTTTCGCGTCACCAGGCCGAAACCGAACCCGGCAATTACGATGTTACCGTAAATGCCGCTGAAGGTGTTACGGTCTGGTTCTTCAACTTGTCTATCACCTTCAACTGCAGCTTGTATTTTCCCGGAGGTAAAGACTTCAGCGGCAGCTTCTTTTCGACCGTCACCAGGAACGCCGATGCGTTGGGCACTGTCGTCAGGTCTTCGGTCTGGCTCAAAACCGTCTGATTGTTGGCCGCATTCACCACGTTGTATTCGATCGATCCCTCGGGCTTTTTCGTCTTCTGGTCCATGCCGAAGTTGTAAAACTCGGCGTAAACGCCCATCGTCTCGTCCTGCTTAAACGTATCGTCCACCCGGGGCCGAACCTTCGAGCTTCGAATGACGAACGGACCAGTACCGATGCTGTTGGTAGGAACGCGCTCCAACTGGTCGGCCAGAATCACGCTGCTGGAACCGAGTTGATCCTCATCATAATGCGGGACGTTCAGGGCCATTTCAAAGTTGTTCATGGTGTTGCCAACCACGTCCTTGGCCACGATGTTCAGCCGGTAAGTGCCGGGCGCGAGCGGAATAGTTTTGGAATAGACCTGAGAGCCGCCCATTGCCTTCTGCAGCATTTCCGACGGGAATTGTGCAGTGACCGTGTCCTCGAACCAGTTCACGGGCCGGCGGGTAAGGGATGTGATGCGGCCGTACATATTTACGGTCGCCTTTGCGGCCGTATCCTTGGTCTGATATTGCAGATCATTGTTTTTGAATAGGACGGTAAGGCTGGTTAGTACAGTCGAATCGGTCACCCGAATGTAATCGGCGCGCACCTGCATAGGCAGCGTGTTGTAGCGCACGGTCGAATTCACCGCCGCCTCCAGATCTTTGAACTTGATGGCCGGGGCCTTTTGCAGCTTGGCCATGGTCTCCAGACGGGTAAACTCGTTCATGCTTTCAGGCAGAGGCTGGTTGCCGGTGCCAAGATGCGTGCCGTCCGTGCGCTGGAACCGCTGCGTTTTGTCGGCCATGCCCATCTGCTCCATCAAGGTCAACCCGGCGCCGGGCACGTTGAGCAGCGCGTCCTTCTCGGAAGGATCCGTCGTCATGTGATACTCGCCGCTCATGGTGGTATCGACGAACTCGATGACGATGTTGCTGCCGATGCCTTCAAGATAGCGGTAGCGCCACTGTTCAAACGGATAGGTGGAGGTCTCGCCGCCGCCTTCATCGATCGGCCGCTCGTAGGTGCCGCCGGAAGGATGGGATTCGATCTCATCCGCAGGACCGTATTTGATATAGATCATGCCCCGATCGGTTTTCCATCCCGGAATGCCCGACGCGAAGTGATCATTGGCGTAAGCGATACGGCGATAGTGCTCTTCCTTATACTCGTTTTCTTCGGTGTCCGGGGTGGGATCGCGGCGCAGCCAGAATGATTCGACGAATTGCTGCCGCTCTTCGTCGGTTTTCAGCCGTTTGAACGACTGCTTCTCCTCGTCCGTGATGATATAGACAACGTCCTCGTTGAGCCACTTCTTCCAGGGGCCCATCAGCTCCTGCTCGAGCTGTTTCTGTTTCTTTTTCAGCTGCTTCTCGGTGAGCGGCTTGGCGATTGTTTCACTGCCGGAAGTACTGGAGCTGGAACTCGTGGACTGCTTGTCCTGCGCGACTGCTGCGCTCGTGGCGAGGGTCGCCGACAGGACGCCAACCAGCAGCCGGGAGCGGGCGGAAAGATATGACTTCATAGGGGAGAACGACCTCGGTACTCTGTGGGGGACTACCATTTAAGTCTAAGTGTCTTTTAATTCAACGTCAACGTCCCGCGGTTCAAATGCCAACGTCCCGGACGTATATGAGGTGAATCCGGTTTCATCCGACAGCTGAATCAACGAGCGGGACCGTAGGCATCGATCTCACTTGGTTCTAAGAGATATACACCATCATCGAGTGGTACCAAATCGCCGGCCTACGAGTTTCCGTATCCGCCCTTCCAAATGAAGAACACGGCCCGATCGCCGGACCGTGATGCAGCAGGTATCCTGTATTCTAAACAGACAGTTACGGGTTCTGCCGGGATTGGCTGCCCGCGTGCAAAAGAAGCGGATGTTCGAAAGTTTTTGAAACCTAGGTCAGGCTGATACTCAGGTGAAGGTGTCTGGTGAGCGAGTCTAGAAAACAATTCGCCGGTACCGTGCTGCTCATTCTAGCGGCGGCTGCAGTTATCGCGGCAGTGCTTAGTTTTCAACACCTTCGCGGGTATTCGCTGCCGGATGACGGCGTGAGCTGGGTGGATCGCAAAGGGCCGGATGGGCGTAGCCACGTCGTTGCGGTGTATATTGTGCCCGGCGGTCCGGGTGATACGGCGGCCATCCGGCGCGGGGACGAGCTTCTCAAAATCAACGACTTTCCGGTACGCCGCTCGCTGGACGTGCCGCAAGCTCTCTGGCTCATCCCTCAGCTTGGCGAGGCACGTTACACACTGCGGCGCAGCGGCATCGAGTTCCAAAAAGAGCACATTTTTATCCAATCGGCGCCGCGCGACTCGGCCATTTATTATCAGTATTTTGTTGGGTTTGCGTACTTAGCAATTGGGCTGTTTGTTTATTACCGGCGTACCAGCGCCTCGAAATCGCTGCACTTTTTCGTGCTCTGCCTGCTGTCGTTCATTGCCAGTTGCTTCCGATATTCGGGTAAACTGAACACCTTCGACGAGGTGATGTACTGGGGCAACATGGCGGCGACGCTCTTCGCGCCAGCCATTTTCCTTCATTTCTGTCTCAGTTTTCATAGCACGCCCCGCTTTTTGCGGCGACGCGGTACGTGGCTGTTGCTCTATATGCCCTCGGCGCTGCTGCTGGCGATTGTCGCTGCTTCCGCGGAAAACATCCTTACGTTCTCCACCCCGCTCCTGGAAGTGCGCTGGTTTTTAGATCGCCTGACGCTCGGGTTCGAAATGCTGCTGTATTTTCTAGGCACGGCGGCGCTGGGGTGGGATTTTGCGCATGCCCAGGATCCCATCGCGCGCAGGCAGCTCAAATATCTTCGGAACGGCGCTTTGGCCGGCCTTCTTCCGTTTGCGTTCCTGTACGCGATCCCGTACATCCTCGGCGGTTTACCGAACCATGTGATGAACCTGAGCGTTCTGACGATGGGGCTGATACCGCTCACATGGGCGTACGCCATTACGCGCTACCGGTTGATGGACGTCGATATCATTTTCCAGCAGGGCTACGTATACACG
This sequence comes from uncultured Acidobacteriaceae bacterium, assembly GCA_963842195.1. Classification (GTDB taxonomy): domain Bacteria; phylum Acidobacteriota; class Terriglobia; order Bryobacterales; family Bryobacteraceae; genus Bog-105. The sequence continues at coordinate 409,356 of CAWJFN010000002.1, read as the reverse complement.
TTGGCCACGCTGCTGGTAATCGGCACCTTCTACGGTCTGATCTTTCTGATCTTCAACACGAGTACCATTACTCCCCCGGCCTTCGTTGTGCTGATTTCGTTCGCGACTTTCGTTTTCCAGCCGATTCGACGCTGGATTCAGGAGCAGCTGGATCGCTGGGTCTTTTACCGCGATCGCTATGACGCAAGATTGACGCTGATTGAATTCGCTCGCGAGCTGAGCTCAGAGACGGATCAGAATGCCATGCTGGCCAAAGTCTCCGATCGGTTGCTGCGCACCTTGTCCATTCAGCAGATCGGGTTCTTCCTGCTCGACGAGGGCGCGGGTGCGTTTACCCTGCACTCGCGCACGCAGAAGGCGGGGCGTATCGGAAAACCGGCCTCGCGCGCGCCCGACCTCAGCTTTCTGCAGGAGCCCACAGATAAGCCATATTTCTTTTTCGAACGCACCAAGCATCTGCGCGACATTCTGTCGCGCGAGCTGGCGCCTTCGGTTCGCGAAACTATCGCCGAGCTCGATTTCACGTACTACGTGGCCTGCAAAACGCGCGGCAAAACGATTGCATTTCTCGGCGTGAGCCGCACGACGGAAGGCGACTTCCTTTCGAGCGATGACATTGAGCTGCTGGTCACGCTTTCCAATTACGTCGCGATCGCGATCGAGAACTCACGGCTGTATAGCTCGCTCCAGCGTAAAGCGGATGAGTATGAGCGCTTGAAGGAGTTCAGCGAAAACATCGTTGAATCCATCAACGTCGGAATTCTGGCGGCGGGACTGGATGATCGCGTCGAGAGCTGGAACACGCAAATTGAGCGTCTCACCGGAATCGCACGGGCGGACGCCGTGGGGAGGCGCCTGGGCGATCTCTTCGCGCCGGAACTGTATCAGAAATTTGAAGAGGTCCGTGGGGAAGACGGCATTCACAACATTTACAAGGTTGCGCTTCGGCCGCGGGCGCAGGTAATCGCTGGTGGGGCACAGGATGGTGCTTCGCAGGGCGGCATGAACGGCCGCCCGCATCTGGCGCCGGTGGCGAAGGCCGACGGGGGCTCACGTGAATCGGTTGTGAACGTCGCTATCGCGCCCCTGGTTTCGAAGGAGATGAAACAGATCGGCCGCTTGATCATCTTCGACGACATTACCGATCGCGATGAACTCGAACGCCGGCTCATGCAGGCCGACAAATTGAGCTCGATTGGTCTGCTGGCTGCGGGTGTGGCGCACGAAGTCAATACTCCACTTGCGGTGATCTCGACGTATGCGCAGATGCTGACTAAGCAAGTTTCGGGCGACGATCAGAAATCGAAGCTCCTGGAAAAAATCGCTAAGCAAACGTTCCGTGCCAGCGAGATTGTGAATTCGCTGCTGAATTTCTCGCGCACGTCTCCTACGGAATTCGTCGAGCTCGATTTAAATCGCGTGCTGCGCGAGACGATAACCCTGGTCGAGCACCAATTCGAGAAGACCGGCGTTGCAACACAACTTACTCTCGCCGACGATCTCCCAGCGGTTCGAGGCAATGCGGGCAAGCTGCAACAAGTCTTCTTGAATCTGTTTCTGAATGCGCGCGATGCGATGGGAGGGGGCGGAACGCTAACCGTTCGCTCTTGGACGGAAGGACGCTTCGCTCATATCGAAGTGTCCGATACGGGGCAGGGAATTTCGGAGGAGCATCTGGCCCGGATCTACGATCCGTTCTTTACCACGAAGGGAGCAAAGAAGGGAACGGGTCTAGGTCTGTCAATTACTTACGGCATTGTGCAGGAGCACAAGGGTCACATCGAGGTAGACAGCACGCCCGGTAACGGCACGCGTTTTCACCTGGAGTTTCCAGCAGCATCGGTGCGCCCGGTGCGTCCGCTTGATGCGGCGCGCGAGGCGATGCCTGCCTGAGCGGATGGGGCGCTGCTAGCTGTTGGAGTTCAAGACCGTGCCCCACACGTCAGAGGGGCGGAAGAAGGGCTAAGGTGCTTTTTGATCTTACCTGCGCGCTGTCAATCGGACGTCCTCGCCCGGCTTGCTAGAACCTGTTACAAGCGGATGCTTCAAGCGCTCCCAGTTACTCAGGCGCGGTGAAACCACCCAGGAGAACGATTCCTTCATTCTGGAGGGTAATACGCGATCCAATTGGCAAACAAATAGTCGAATCGTTCTCCATACGAAGTCGGGCTTGTCCAAGTATAAGTACACACTTGAAACTGGTACTGTATGAGGTTTTAAGCGCCCTTCCAATCCGCCCCAGAATACAAGCTCCCTAACACCGCTGGCGATCAAGGATTCGATCAAATAGCTTCGAACCACTACCGAAGGTGAATAATGAGCATGGCGTTTGTCGCTGTTCACTTGCCAGAACACAAACGCTCGTCCACCTTCGCGCCATCCGGCAAGAACGCTCACCCACTCTCCGTCAGGCGCGCGCAAACCTACCAGCAGGGGAGCGGTAGCAGACTCTGCGATCGCTCTTGCACGTTTCGCTCTGTCAATGTTCGTTCCCGTGACCTCTTCATGCATAAGCTTCGACGCGGCGCTTGCAAACTCGTCTACCGTCAAGCCTTCAACGTAGGTATAGCTATCGGTCTCGGTGCGGCGGCGATAGTAACGGATATGTCGGCGGGTTTTCAGTCCTATGCTTGCCAAAAAGGCTTCGTACGTAGGCGCTAGCCGTAGAACCCGGTGCCTGGTCAGATCGTCCTCGTCATAATCAAGCCTCTGACAGGCGAGATCCGCTCGGACAGCGTGCAACTCGGGGCTTCCGGCGAGGAGTGTCAGACGCAGTCCGCGTACCCCGGCTTTGCGCAAGAGCGCGTTACATGCGAGTGTCAGAATGTTGCCGGTGTGCGCGCCTCGACTGAAGACACTGCTGCTTGAACCTGAATCGATATAGACGAGACCGGTCGGAACTCCAAAAAGCTTTCGTACTTTGGCGTAGACCACGCCTAGAGTGTGGCCTCGGCGGCGGATAACAACAACCCTTGGTTCCCAGTGATCCCAAAGCGTGGCGAGAAAAAATTCCGGATTGCTTCTGACCCCATTCGATCCGGTCAAGTGGCTCACTGACGAGGCGAGATTTCTTATGTCGGAAGGTTCGGAAACAATTTCTACAGAATACTCATCATCACAAACAGGAATGCTGTTGCTCGCGCTTACATCAATCACAATTGCCTCCGACATACCTGGCACAACCATTTCGCGTGCTCTTTTCAGACAAGGTTCCGTGTGCGCATCGGGACCAGAAGACGTCTGACTCGTCGTATTACTCAACAAAGTAGTTCTCACAGCTTATGCACTCGCGGTGTATACAGTAGATCAGTTAGATGCCAAGCTACGGCGCAGCCTAAAACAACGCCGGCGCAGTCCACAATTACATCGCGCCATTCAAACGGGCTCCGAAACCACAGGACCTCCAGAATTTCGCTCGATATGGCTATCACGACTGCGGCGAGACTTTGTACAATTCTGCGCCTGACTACCCGGCTGGGGGTATAGCCCGCCTGCTGACCCTGCACGAGATCCGAAAAGACAATTGCCGTAAGAAAGAAGCCGACAAGATGCCAGGCATCATGATGACGTGCGCTCAAACCGAGGCGCAACTTCACTTGCCATGGTGCGAGCGCCAGGCCTACGACCAAGAGCAACCACGAGATTCGAACGACACTCACGCTCCAGCGCTTGATACTCAATGAAAGAATTCCCTAAGGCTCGCCGAACCAAATACCAGCAGAGATCAGGCGATACTTACCTCCGGCTGCGAAGAAGCTGCTGGAACTGACATACTTCCGACAAGGCGATACGCCTGATAACCCTGAAGTGGCACGTAGGTAACTAGCTTTGCTAAGGCTAGGCCCGCGGCCACGCCAGCGACTCCCCAGGTGTGAGCAAACAGGATTCCCAAAGTCACAGTTGCGACGGCCGCGGCGCTCTGCGAGATTACGAGCACACCAACTCGTTGTAGCCCACATAACACTTGCCCCGTTGTCATGAGAACGATACTGATTCCGGTGTAAGTGGCCAGCCACATAATCGTGCTCCAATCCGGAACAGCTTGTGGACCCGCCAACAACCGAGCGAGGATCTTCCCGAAACCTGCCAGTGCAAGGCTGATCGGGATACCGATGGCTACACAGGCCAAGGTAGCGTTCCGAAGCGCGCCGCGGATCCACATCCAGTCTTCTCTTGCTCTGGCTTCAGAGAACGCGGAAACAAACGGGTTGGTGGCGATGTACGCAAGGTCGACGGGTGCGGCAATGATCTTATAGGCAACTACGAAGATCGTTACCTTCGACGGGCCGAGCAGTTGGGTGATGATGAGCGGTTGACTCTGGTAGATGCACAGGTTCGCCAATTGGGTGACCATGTATTGACCGCCCAAGCTCAGCAGGCGTTTTGCCCTTGTCCATCGCACAGCCGAAAGTACCGGGCGTAACCATGGATACCGCGAGATGAACAGATAGATCAGATTAGCGACACCTACCAAGACTCGGATACCAAAGGTGCCGATAATAAGGGCCGGCAACCCCCCCCGGAATTGCGTAACTACCACGAGGCCTATCAGCGCCAGTACGTTACTCGCCATGCTCCACACGTTCGCGACGAAGCCGTCCTGGTAGGCGCTGTAAAGTGAATTCGACATGGTGAGGGGCATCGCTGCGGCAAAGACGAACAGCGTTAGTGCACACGCGAGATTCAACTCGTGCGTAGACATCACCGAGGAGACCCGGAAAATGGCCCGCCAGGATATAAGGTGAAATGTAAGTACCAGAATAAGCGTCAGCAGAGCGCTAATGACCGCAAGCGCCCAGAACGCAGAAGCGGTATATTCACGGGCCAGCTGACGGTTGTCCTTGCCATCCGCCTCGGCGATAACATTGATGAGTGCATTCCCCGCAAGTCCAAAATCAGTCAAGGCCATCCATGTTAAAAGGCTACTGAGAGTCAGCCACACGCCGTACCGTTCAGTACCAAGATAATGGACTGTCAGTGGGACCGATACGAAACTGATGACAATCGTCAGCGCCTTAGAAAGGAATGAGGTAGACGCGCTGATGCCCGCTCGGCGATAGCGCTCGATGCCACGATTCGCATGCTTATTACTGAGGAAAGCCCTCAGGGAGGCGGGTTGGAGCCGCTGTTTCAATTTTCTCAGCATTCGGTTGAGGGGGCGTTTAACTTGCATCACTACGCGACAGCCGATACCGCCCGTCCGGCGATTTTCGCTACGGCCGCGGTAATTTCTTCGCCAATCGCGAGCGAGGCAGTGGCGGCCGGACTGGGAGCGTTCAAAACGTGAAGCGATTGTTCACCATCGACAAATTGAAAATCGTCAACCAGCGATCCGGAACGATTCATTGCCTGCGCGCGAACGCCTGCGCCGCCGCTCTCGAGATCAGTAACTCTGAGATCAGGGACAAGCGTCTGGAGAGAACGGCAAAAGAGCGCCTTGCTGTGAGATCTGACAATCTCGGCGGCACACATTCGAAAATGACGCTGTATAAATTTCAAAAACCCACTGTAGGTCACCGAGTCGATCGTGTCCTTAATATTAATATCTGTCTTGCGATATCCCTCACGGGCAAGTGCAAGGGTTGCATTGGGACCAGCCTCGATTCCGCCGTGGATTAACCGCGTCAAGTGAACGCCGAGAAACGGAAACTGCGGGTTGGGAACCGGATAGATCAGGTTGCGGACCAGATACTCACTCGTGCTGCGCAGCTTGTAGTATTCGCCTCGAAACGGAACGATGCGGCTTTGTGGATCTTTGCCGGCCATCTTGCAAATACGATCACAATGTAGCCCGGCTGTATTGAGCAAGAAGTCGCCTTTGAAATCACCCTGGGAGGTAACTGCTATCCAACTCGGCCCCTCACGGCGCAAACGAGTCGTTTCGGCGCCTGTTACGATACATCCGCCCTGGGCTTGGATTTTGCCAGACAGCGCTTTGATCACACCTGCATAGTCGACGATGCCTTCCTCGGGAACGTGAATTCCCGCGATCCCCGCCGCATGCGGCTCGAGCTCGCGGATCTCGTCTTGTGACAACATGCGTACTCCGCGCAGGCCGTTCTGACATCCGCGCTCGAACAGCATGGGAAGGCGTTGCGCTTCCACCGGATTCGTTGCAATCACGAGTTTTCCGCAGATCTCATGCGCAACTGTATTTTCCTTACAAAATGCTGTCATCTGCCGAATGCCGCGCACCGCCAGGCGGGCCTTGGCCGACCCGGGCTTGTAGTATAACCCCGCATGAAGCACTCCGCTGTTGTGCGTGCTTTGATGGCGACCGACCTCCTGCTCTTTCTCGAGGACTGTTACATGCACATCCGAAAAAGCTTTTTGTAGGTGGTAGGCAGCTGCAAGACCGACTATTCCACCTCCGACGATGAGTATGGATTCAGTTGGATGTGCCGTGCGCATCACCTTGACTCGAGTCGAAAAAGCTAAGGCGCACTTTCTTAAGCGCCGGCCGCGGTTTTCAACATAGGATTCGCTTCGCTTGCCTTGACTTGTTCCGATATCCAGCTATAAGTCTTCTGCAGTCCTTCGCGCAGGGGACGGGACGGCGCCCATCCGAGTTTCTCGCGTATGAGCCGGTTATCCGAATTGCGCCCCCGCACGCCAAGCGGACCGGGGATATGGCGCAGGGATAGCGATTTCCCGGCAATGCCAATGACCAATTCAGCAAGCCGGTTGATTGTCACCATCTCTTCCGATCCAATGTTTACCGGACCAGTAAAATTGCTTTCCATAAGACGCCGGATCCCTTCGACGCATTCGTCGATGTAAAGGAATGAGCGCGTCTGCCGCCCGTCTCCCCAGATTTCAATGTTACCGGTGTCGGCAGCCTGCGCTACTTTGCGGCAAATCGCAGCCGGCGCTTTCTCGCGGCCGCCGGTCCACGTTCCGTCAGGGCCGAAGATGTTATGGAAGCGGGCTATCCTGATTTCCAGGCCGTAGTTGCGCTTGTAAGCAAGGTATAAACGTTCGCTAAAGAGCTTCTCCCAACCGTATTCACTGTCTGGCGCCGCCGGGTAGGCAGACTCTTCAGAACACTTCGGATTATCAGGATCCAGCTGGTTATATTCGGGGTACATACACGCGGATGAAGAGTAAAAGAACCGTTTCACCCCCGCTCTCCGTGCGAACTCGAGCACGTTTAAGTTGATGCTCGCGGAGTTGTACATAACGGAAGCGTCGTGCTCTCCGGTGAAGATATACCCCGCTCCACCCATATCTGCTGCCAGCTGGTACACCTCGTCGATGTTCTGCACCGCAGCTTTTGCAAACTCCTGATCGCAGAGATCGCCGACGAGAAACTCATCAGCCTCAGTCGCGGCATACTCGTGCTGCTTTAAATCGGCACCGCGCACCCAAAATCCTTCAGCCTTAAGTCGCTTGACAAGATGCCCCCCGATAAACCCGCCGGCGCCGCCGACCAGAACTCTGTTCTTATACACGTAAACACCTTCCCGAGGCGCGTGCCTCTAGTATCTGCTTAGTTGTGAATCCGGAAAAATTACCTGGCGCCAAAGGGCTCAGGGTCGTACCGCTTGAGTCCAAGCAACTGCATTGCGAAGAACACGACAAAACGGGGGTTGTGTTTGAGGTAGCGTTTCCAGAGACGTCGTGGCTCGGTTGCCAGTCGAAATAGCCATTCGAGACCGATCGCCATCATCCATCGCGGAGCCTGGGGCTTCGTTCCGGCCAGGAAATCGAATGCCGCTCCGACGCCCAGCATCACCGCCTGTACTCTTCCTCGATGCTCAGACATCCAGTTGTCCTGCTTCGGGGTATTTAGGCCGATGAATAGGATCGCGGCCCCTGACTCGTTGATCTCAGCTACCACCTGCTGATCTTCTTCGGGCGACAGCATCCGGAATGGCGGCGAGAATGCATAGGCAATCTTTAATCCTCGATGCTGTTCCTGCACTCGCTCCAGGAGCCGGTTCAAAACCTGCGGAGCGCCGCCGTAAAAACCCACCGGAATGCCGTTGGCTGCCGCTTGCGCCAGAACGACTTGCGTGAGATCCGGCCCGTACACCCGCGTCGCCTTCTTGTGGCCCAGCCAACGCAGAGCCCAGACTACAGGCATGCCATCGGGTGTAACCAGGTCGGCCTCATTCATCACCGCCTGGAATCTTTCCGAATCGTAGGATTCCATCACATTGTTCACGGTAGCGACACAAACGTATTTCGATGCTCTCTGCTGCGCCCACAAGATGACGAGATCGACTGCGTGGCGGTAGTCGGTCCAACTGACCTTCATACCAAGTACCGGTGTATGTGTTACAGGCAGCATACTTTGAGACTTACCTCGCATCCTCTCTCATTTGGCTTCTAATTCGGGTCGGCGGATACCTGTGCTCGAGACCGAAAATGACCTGCGATCTGGACTAACTGGCCGTCAACCTCTTCAAGAGTCTCCGTAGGTTCGGAGCATTCATCACCGCCGTGGCGGCGCATCGTTTCTGCGTATATTTTCATCAGCAGTGAATAGTTGCGTTCACCGGTGTACCGAAGTTCAAACTCACGGCGGGCTTCGTGCCGCATCCGGACCGCTACATGCGGATGCTCGTGCAACCAACGTACCTGGGCAGCCAGATTACCCGCATCGCCCGCTTCAAAATGCAATCCGTTCCTGAGGTGCGTAACCATCGCACCCAAAGCTCCGATATTGCTCGCAATTACCGGCACGCTCATTGCGAAGGCCTCGATGAGGACTATGCCAAACGGTTCATACCACGTGGAAGGCACTATCAAAGCTGCCGCCTTCTCAATACGCTCATAGAGCTGTTCTTTCCGCAACCTGCCGTGCCAGCGAATCCTCGGGTTCTGTTCCGCTGCCGCCGCAACTTCGCCCGCAAGTTCTCCGTCTCCGGCGATCTCGAGATCCATCGGTGGCGAGAACTGCGTCCAGGCGTCGAGGAGCGTGCGGACGCCCTTCTCCGCTGTCAGCCTCCCCGCAAACAGGCAGTAGGCAGGAGTTGATGCATGACCTGATCCGGGTCCTGGATCCGGCGCAATGAAATTGGGCTTCACGATCACTTTGCTTTGAGGAATACCAGCCCGCAAAAACTTTTCGGCCGAAAACTCAGAGAGAGCTACATATGTGCTCACGCGTGTGTACGTTCTAAGCAAACGATGTATCGTCAGCATACTTGCTGCGGCGGCGCTCGCCGAGCGGCTTCCTCGGTAACATGAGTGCATAACCGCTGGCCAAGGCGATGCTGTCTCAACGCAACGTTCGCATGTTTTTCCATTCCGATAAAGCACCGCCGCCGGGCACAGTAGCCGGTAATTATGCAGCGTCTGAACGACGGGGACTCGCTCACTCGCCGCGGCATAATAAACGGCCGGCGACAACAAAGGAAACGTGTTGTGAACGTGCATTATGTCCGGACGGCGATCTTGGATCAGTGAACGCACCTGACGGTATGCTGTCGAGTTATAAATGGTCGTGCGAAGAAGGTCTAGGCGTGCCTTGCTGTTCAGCTGATCATTGTGGACGTGATAACGGATTACCTCATGCCCGTGTTGCTCTAGCAGGCGTGCTTCCTGCCGGAAGGCTTCATCCTCACCACCGGGTTGTTGATAAAAATTATGAACGGAAAGAACGATCATATAGAAAGGTGTTGTGGGACCGCACTAGCTCGAAAAGTAGTAAGTTGTCGTGAAATATTACAGATCCGCTGTATGAGCATCCAGCGGGAGCGCAACGTGAGCTAATAAGTTACGCGAGGTTTTTTAACCGCGCGAGAAACTGCTTTAGAGAATTCTGACCGAGAAGGATATTTACCGTGGGCTCGAATAGGGCATCAGGTATGTAGATCGAGGCGCGCCAGAACCAATGCCACTTGGAGCCACTATCGCGGCTGCTGATGCGCAGGTATTGTTCGTACTGCTGGCGCGTACCCGGGTGATGCAGGAGCCTCAAGTGCAGATACTCCATCATCGCAACATTGGAGTTTTCCTCCAATCGCGTCAATTGCCGCCCTAATTCCACATCCATGTCAGACAGAAACCGCCGTTGCTCTTTCCACAGAGCTTGGGCAAACTCCAATTGCTTGCTGACAGATTCGGCCGTCACCCGCTGCTCACTGTAGGTGTTGCCGTTGTGAAGCCTATAATTCGCTAGCGGTGCCCGTAATCGCTTGAGATTAGTGATTAAGGGAGCAAGCCGCGTGATCACTTGATCCGGGCACACATGAAGTGGAGGCGCCGTCGAAAGAGGAAATAAGCTGTCGGCAATCTCGCGGCGCAAACTGATGCCCGATGTTGGCGGCGCGTAAGGCAAAACGCCACCAACTCGCAAAAGCTCCGGGGCTGTCCACCCATCAGCAAGCGAGCCCGACAGTGGCCAGACCCCTTGCCGGTTCCCGCGCTCGTCCATCCGCACTACCCGATGTGATAGGAAGCCCGCTGCGGGATTGGCTAAACAGGCCCCCACGATCATGCTTAGTTTGGCGCTTGCATAAACATCGTCGGAATCCAGCAGGCAAATGATCTCGCCACGACTCTGAGCGAACGCTGTGTTCAGCGCCGAGGTATGCCCGCCATTCGGCTTTCGAATAATACTGATTCGGCGGTCTCGCCTTACGTAAGATTCGATTACCGAAAGAGACCCGTCCGTCGATCCGTCGTCACAAATAATCAGCTCCCAATTTCCGTACGTCTGGTTGAGGACACTTTCCATCGTCTCGCCGATAAACCGCTCGTAGTTGTAATTTCCAACCAGAACGGAAACCAGCGGCATAGCCGGTAGCGGGGCCAACGGGTGAGGATGCAACGTAGCTACATCCGGGTGAGAAGAAATTGCCATCATGCGTGTGCGGACAATTGAGGGGACCTGATGATCAAAGGTACTTTCGAGCGAGCCTTAAGAAATGCCGGTCCCGCGCAGAACCGGCATCGGCGTTTCGAGAATAATGCTTATATCTACGGATAATGACCGGTTCTGAACGTATTCCAGATCGAGACGAATCATATCTTCGAGCGTCAAATTGCCTCGGCCACTGATTTGCCACAAGCCCGTGACGCCCGGCCGGACACCTGCCCGAGCTTCCGACCAGGCAAACCGATCCGAACTCATCCCATCCGGACCCAATGCTTCTGTAGGCAGCGGACGTGGACCCACAAAGCTCATTTCGGAGCGCAAAATGTTGATGATCTGAGGCAGCTCGTCAAGGCTGTAGCGGCGCAAGAATCTCCCAACGGCTGTTAGATTAGGATTGTTATTCCAACCGTCACTCGTAAACTCTGCTTTTGCGAATTTCTCGTCGCTTTCGATGTAAGTTGTGCGGAATTTTACGCACGTGAAGTGACGGCCGCCTTTTCCCACGCGCGGCAATGTCTCAAGCGCCGGCCCCTTTGAAGTAAGTCTGATAACGGCAGCGGTCGCCAGCAGCATCGGAGTAAGCACCGGTAATAAAATTAGCGCCAAAACCATATCGAATGCGTGCTTGACCAAGTCGCGCGTGCGTTCGGAATGCCGAGCCGGAATGTCAATCACCGGCACTCCGTACCGCATGGATAACTCAAGCCGCCCCTGGGATCGCAACCTTCTAGCGGGTCGGCTTACTTCGTCGGTCAGATCAAGCACGCAGCTGACTGGCAATCCCATGCGGCCGAAAACGCGATTGCAACGTTCGACCTCGGCGTCGGACAACGAACCATGCAGCACGATTACATGCTCAATGCGTTCTCTGTTTAACAACTCTCCCAGTTGATCGGTCGTGCCAAGTACCCTCACCGACTGACTACCGGGTACCCCCGCCAGTGTCGTGGCTGGAACAATTACTCCCTGGACAGCATGCGCCAGGCGGGACTTCATGGAGCCAAGTACCCGGCCAACGCCACTCCAATCGCCCACCAGCGCGATGCGCGGCCGCAGCCAGCGCTCCTGCAGCCTGCCCATTGTCAGCAAAGTGACGCCGCGCGTCGCGAAAAAGATTCCGAAGGTTGCCGGGATCATGCAGACCACAAACATCCGGGATGCGCCGGCGCCGAATTGCCGTGAGAAGTATGTCGTAACTACGGTCAGCGCGCAGACGCCAATCGCGTTCCTGCCAGCCCAACCCAGAACGGACCAGATATTGACCTCATGAGGGGCCCTATACAGGCGCAGGCGCCATGACACAACGATCCACAACAACGCAACAGGAAGTACCGGCGGAACCCATGCACCGGACTCGGGCGTTGTCACCTGCAGAGTCATGAGCGGGTTGATAAGAACGCGCAAACGGGCACCGCAGGCCCACACGGGCCAGAAGGATAGAAGATCCATCGCAAGCTGTGTAACGGCGTACAATCGCGGGCGATAAACAAACATACGTTCGGCTTACGTAAAATGGCGAGACAACGCTCGTCAAAGGCGAGTAATTCATGCAGCGCAAGAAGAAGTGCTGGAGTATTGGTCGCGAATAAGACTCATAGCGCAAAAGGGGCGGAATGCGAGGTTCCTTGAGAGCGGCCGAGTGCTCCCGAAAGCAGATCAGACCGAGCACGCGGTCTCAAAGACTTACGGAAAGGCGGCGATCAGGAGCCGACTCAATCAGCCCCTCTCAATAAACTCGTGGCCAATAGGGAAGAAGTTATTCGGAAGGCGGAGCTATCGCATTGTCAGCCTCGGAGGCCTCAACGATTCGTCATTCAGGGCAAAAAATAAACTGCCTGTTGTTCGAGTGTCATCTAGAGTTACCGGGCATGTCAATCGATTCTATTTCCGTGTAGTACTACGACAGCCGCGGGATAATCTTAGTCAACCCCCAGGTGGAGCGCCAATATCGCTGGCTGAGGTAAGCGTCTCCGCAGCGTGTATATATGAATTAGACAAATCACGAAGAGACCAGCGAAAAAGACTGTAGGTGTGCCTTTACAAGCGTTTCATAGATATCGCTCATAGCAGCCGCCCTTCGCCGCCACGTCTGGCCTTTCGCAAATCGCCACGCCGCGGAACGCATCGCACCAAGTGCGCGCTTTGAGGACGCCAGATCTTCAATGGCACGTGCCAAACCGGCGATTGTCTCATCCGGACTGGACACCGTCACCTTAATTGAAGCCTCCTCGGGCAGGAACGTGCCAACGCCTTGGTGATCGAGTGTAATAACCGGAAGCGCGTGTGCCATCGCTTCGAGAACAACAGAGCCAAACGAGTCTCGCAAGCTGGTAAATAAGAATGCGGACGCACTGTCAAACAGCTCCGGCATCTTCTCGTAAGGGACCTTGCCCAAGAAAGTGACGCGGTCCTGTATGCCGAGTTTGCCAGCAAGGCATTTCAGTTCTGCCTCCTCCGGACCCTCCCCCGCCACTTTCAATCGCACTCGCGGATCGGCGACCCGCGCCAACGCATGTAGCGCCAGCGGCAAAGCTTTGAGCGTGATCAAACGCCCGGCCCATAACAGAGTAAACTCGGATCTCAGGTCCATGGGATCCGGCGCTGTTTCAGGGCCACAGATTTCTGGTAAGCCGCAGTCCAGAAGCATCTCGACACGCCGGCCGCCAGCCCGCGTCAAAATGTTTGCCGTATCGCGATTGGTGGCGAAAACAGCATCGCATAAGCGCGCGGTCTTTCGGAGCGCCGGAGAGAACCGCAACGCTTTCACGCGCGCAGTTCTTATCCTCTCCGGCCATTTCTGCCGGCCGAAAAGCTTCAAATACCGTGCAGGCGCGACTTGCCCTCCACCGATGGGTCCCCAGATGGTCGGCACCGACAATCGCCACAAGGGCGGCGGAGCACTAAGCGTACCCAAGCTGACGTGATGTGCCACATCGATTGGTGCCTCACTACAGAGTTCGGCCGCCTTTTTGTACGCCCTTGGAAGCCATAACATGTAGTGAATTCGAATTCCGTTCTGACCACGTTCCGGCTTCCAAGGATCTAGGGGGTGATTTGTGGTCACCCAGATGAAATGCAAGTTAGGATTCGGATTCTGCGCCAAATACCTCTCAACTGCAAGTTGATGCTGCGGGTAGGCAATAACCCAGACCTGGTGCTTAGCCGACAAGCATTGGGCCCAGTTCCAGGTGTTTCCCGGTTCAGATCCCAATCCGGGGCCGCACGCATGCCCGATTAATAGAATGTTCATCCACCAAATCCGAATGCCACGTTCACTTAACGGAATCCAGCGGCGCACGCCGGTGTCGGCCTGGACCGCACATCTAGAAACAGAGGGCGTAAGTAGGGTGACGATTTCTGTCCGTCGGATCGCTTGGCTAACAGAGGCCCGACGCACATTCCTAACATCAGATACATCGGAATCGACGATTGCGGCGCTTCGAAGAAGTTTCCAAAGAAGGCGCCGACCAGTAGATATAAAAGAGTAAGGAATCCAAAGATCTGTCCGGTCTCCCGGTAAGTAGTCCAGAGCAAAGAAAGGAAGCTAAGTTGCAGGAATGCGAACAGAGCGAAGCCGAGGAGTCCCCCGTATGCAAGATTGAAATAAAAGATGCTGTGCGGCGAACGAATGTCTTTGCCCTTCAAATACGGAACGAGGTTACTGATTGGGTATCCATATCCCATGCCCAAAAGGAGCGTAGAAGTATGTTCAGATACTTCCTCCCGTATGGCTCGCCACCATTTTTCACGCCATTGAATGGTCCCGGCGTAGGTTTGAGAATTCGAGCTGTATTCTTGCGCGAGCTCCGGATCGATACCGGAAATCGCACGCCCAATCGTTTCTCGAGCTGAAATCTCCCCTCCGCGGCCCGGAACTCCTGGCAATCGAACATCCGCAATGAATCCCACAACAATGAGGACGAACATGACGGCAGCGATGGACAGTACTTGCCGAAGTCTCTTCGTGGCCACACCCCAAACCAGTAAAACAAGCGCCAATCCCAGCCAATCGGCACGGATTTGAGTGGCAATCGTCTGGAAACTGCAAACCAGAATCGGGAACCAAAACCGGCCAAGATTTCGGTAAAAGCAGAACAGTCCGATCAGCACAAGCGAGCCCGTACCGGGTTGGATCAGGTCTTCGTCCCCGATGGTGAGGTGAACGTGGCGCAGAGCAATGAAGTAAAGCGGTGTGAGGATAGCCCCGAACCAGGCAAGAAAGGTGATGTACTGGCGAAGAAAAGCCGGTCGGGTGATGCCTGTCCGGATGCCCAGGAAAATGAACCAGGGACAGAAATTGTAGACGAGGATTTCCAGAACCGTGCGGCTGTCATAGCCCAACATGACTCCCCTGACCGCCTGCGCCACACCGTACATGGTGGACAGGATGAGCGCCCACGAGAACGCACTCAAGCGCGAACGCCTTGTAATCGCGTTGAATGTCGGGTCAAGCACCACCCGCCGATCAAGAAAGGCCACCAGGCTTAGAGGTACACCGACAAAGAGGAAATACTTTCCGAAAAACCCAATGCCATAGGTCAACAACTGGCCGAATCTCGTCGCCAGATCGGCTTTCTGAGAAGGCTCTGATGTGGATGGGCGCAGCGACACGTTGAAGTTCTGCATAATAAGTGAGATCGGCGATCGTTACTGAAGGAGTTCCGCCAGGTACTCATGTGCTTCAGAAGTAATCCTGTTACTCTCCGTTCCTGTAATCTGCGTACCGGACTGCTCCCGGGCCTTGTGCGCCTCAGGAGAGATTATAGCGTTTAGCGAGTTATCAGTAAGCTGACCCGTGCGTTGGATTTAGGGCAACTGCTGTGCAAATCACAAGCAGCTTGATAGAGCGATGCACGGCTTAGATTTTGAGGGAGTTTTCGGAAAAGCTGAGGTAACCTACAGGCGAAACTTGGGCCCGGAGCATTTGGTGCTCCGGGCCGGTATCTTAAAGGTGGTATTTCTTCATTAAGTATTGTTCGACAGTTTGACGCTCTGCCGTGCTCAGGCCTCGGGTATACACAATCACTTCGGAGACATCTCCAGAATAGAAGCTGTTGTTTCCTCCCTGTCCAAGCAGAGCCGAGCCGCCAAGTCCTGCCATCTGTTGCTGTTTGTTGGCGTACGATGCCACGTTCTGTCCGTTGAACCACATAGAATCCGTAGTTCCGGCATGTATCCATTCACTCAGGCCGAAGGAGTCCGTACGAGTGAACGGCATCGCGAAGGAAGGTTCGTTTCCGGTCTGCGTGGTGCCGAATCGGAAGTGCGATGAGGTTTGATAGGTTCCAAAAAACGTCGCACCCCAATATGCAGTTTCCGGCCAGTACAGCAGTGCATTCACACCGTATCCGGCGGCCGGATCACTGGCGCTCGCCGAGACGATAAAGACGGACGCTCCAGTGCTGCCGTCAAGGGGCAAACTTGTAAACGACAGGAAACTGCAAGTGCCATTGAAGTGCAACGACCTTTCTCCGTTGTTTCCCATGACAAGCGTGGGCTGATTGACTGCGGTCGCTTGCACGGCATTGTTACCGTTTCCCGATTGGTCGTCCCAAGCCATCACCGTCGAGCCGTTTGCAATCACTCCGGCATCGTTTGCAAGCCAGAGGAGCATTCCGGTCGGCAGATTGGTGGGAAGAGTTCCCGACGGGGGTGTCGGTACAGGTGGCGGTGCGGGTGCCGCACCCGTTCCACTTAGGGGTACACTCTGCGTCGACGTGGCCGCGTTATCGGTGAGCGAGAGCGTAGCACTTCGTGTTCCCGCTGCTGCCGGCGTAAATGTCACTCGGATAGCGCAGGATGCTCCTGCAGCTACGCTCGAGCCGCAGCTGGATGATTCGCTAAAGTCTGAGGCGTTACTTCCATTGATTGCAATGGTCGTGATATTGAGTGTTGCTGTTCCTGTATTCGTCAGCGTGATCGATTGTGCCGCAGCCAAGCTGTTCACCTGTTGCGATCCAAACTGTAAACTGCCGGGAGCAATGGAGACAGCGGGTATGGCGGGAGTAACAGTGGTGCCTACCTGAAAACTTTGAGTGACGCTCTGAATGGCGCCGGATACGTCGGTTGCTTTCGCCGTCAGTGTATGCACACCGCCAGCCAGTGTCGATGTATTCACAGCCACGTGGTATAACCACTTGCGGTCGACGGCGAAATTTGTGTTCACGTCTTGGAATTCCTGCGTCAGGACCGGCGTTGTAGATCCATCCAGAAAGAATTGAACATAACGGACTGAAATTTCATCCGTCGCCGAAAGGCTCCACGTTCCAGTCCCCCCGTTTGGAAAGGTTTGATTGTTAGCCGAGGAGAATGCGATTCCGAGCGTGCTGGTTTCTGGGGCAGCCACGTTCTGACAACTCCCCGACATGTAGTTGTATTGATCGACCGTAGTGCCGTATCCGTACCCGGGTTGAGCATCATTGTTATAGCCTTCCCAGCCAAAATACGCTGTTTGGCTACTGGTGCTAGGCGCTCCACAAAAAATGCTGTTTCTGTGCGTCACCGTAGACCCGTCCCCGATGCTTCCGGTTTCCACATAGACCGGCCATCCCGCTGATCCGCTGCAGCTATTCGAGCCTGAGAGCACTAGTCCCTGTGTCACTTGACCATCGCCAGAGTTCTCATAAGCGTAGGACCCCGCGGAGCTACCGCAACCCACTACCGTGTTGTTCAACAACAGTGGGCTCTGCGCATGATCAATGACCAGCGACACGCCCATCGAACTCCAGTACGGAGCGTAGGCGTGATAAGCGAAATTACCCGCGATCTTCAAATTTGTAATGTGATTTGTAAACAGGCACGAACCGCAACCACTCTGACCCTGGATCTCCATTGCCATCCGGTGAATGTTCGTGAATGTGTTGTAGCTTATGCTGTCATTCGCGGCGCTGGTATACGCGGCTCCATTCCATGAAGAGGCATTGAAGGCCATCGCAATGCCGTCGGCCAAGATGTGATCGAAGGTGTTGTACTCGATTTTGCTCTGGTCCATTCCGGCTTGCGTTTTGATGCCGTTTCCGTCGTTAGATGTACCCTCGATGGGTGTGCTGCGCGTTACACTGCCCCAAGCCAGATTAGAGATGTTAGAAAAGGTGTTGAACGAGATATTCGCGTTTGCCCATGGGCTCGCGTTCCCAAGAATGCCGTACTTGCCGCTCGTTATGTTCTGGAAGGTGTTGTAAGTGATTGTCAGCCCGGATTGCGCAGCCGTTACGCTGTTCTGAGTGGTGACAATACCACCGCCATTCAAAATCAGACCCGTGATGGTCACGCTATTTCCGTCCACGTAAATTCCGTAATCGTTATTGCTAATGTTCAGAATCGCCTGATTAGTATTTTGTGCTTTTAATGTACAAAAACTGGGAACGTGCAAAGCAGATGTAACCGTATAGGTTCCATTTGGAAAAATAACTGTGCCGGAGGAACTGCCATTACAGGCCGAATTCAGGGCGGAGACAATCGCATTTTGAATCATTCCCGAGACCGTTACCGTGGTAGTCGCCGTTGCAACTCCAGTTGCGGCCACGATGGCCAGGGCAGCCCACAGAATTGACTTTGAGATTTGCTGCGCAACGGCAGCAAAAAACCATGTACAATTAAGCTTGTAATTAAGCCGATTATTAAAAACCATTCACGACTGTAGTCGTGAATTACGGAAAATTTTATCAGGTCAATACGATAAAAGTTGTAAAAAGTACACGCGTGCGTGGTCGCGCATTGGGTCGCGTGAAGCAGTATTAGCGTTCCAATTCTGACTTGAGATTCGCCGCATTCGAGAGGGAAGTGCCCGGATCCTCGCTATCTTCTAACGAGATTTTTGCGCGCGGAACACACACCCTACGCCTCATCTCAAATCACTGGCACGTGCCACTCGGCTCCAAACAGTCGCGTTTTGTGCCCATTGCGGTCGTACTCAACGCTTTGGCACGAGCCCAGGGCAACCGACTTTTCATCGGTTCCTATGCGCTTGAACGTGATCTCGGCGTCGTTTGGCATGGTGATCGAAGCCGCGGAGGTATCCGTTTCCGATCGTTGATCGTTGATGCGGCCGCCTTTCTCCAGTAAGATCGTCACAAGGTAATCGCTCGTGTAACTGCCTACAAAGCAGGAGTGCTGCTGCGATAACTCATCGGCGACGCTCCGTAGATATTCCTGCTTTTGAGCGAACAGGTGGGCGCTCGCGGGCACGTTCGGTGAGGGGAACATGAAAACGTTAGAGTTGCCTGGAATGAGAAAACTCAGAGCCAGGCAGGCGCTAATGTGATAGCCGTTAAGGTACTTCGCACCGAAATAAAATAACGGAATTCCAAACGCGAGAACATGCCGGATGTTGTTTCCTGCGATGAAAACCCAAAACAGATAGCCTGGGACAGACCACAAGGCGAGCATGATCGCCCAACGACGCCGCTCGGAATCCCTGAATAACCCAACGAGTACGGCAATTCCCATAACAGCCGCGGTGACTAGGCCGATGCCGAAAGCAATCGGAGCAAGATCTTTGACGAAATCAGTGATGGTCGGAATTCTCCAAAACGTTGCCAGCGCTTCTCGGCCTCCCGCGACCGACCCGGACACCTCATTGACGGCGAGCCGGCTGAGACACAGAGCCACGAGTGCGGCTGCTCCTCCGGTGAAAACGGCTTTTACTGCGCTGCGCCATGTTGGATCCACCCAGAACGCAATCGCGAGCAATGCCGGCAACATTAAAATGGCATCATTCTTTACGGCGATGGCGAAGGCAAAAAAAATCGCCGATGCTACAGAGGACCAAATGCTCCGTCTTTTCAGATTACGGAGAAAGCTCCAAATTCCGAGGATGCCGAAGGCGATCGAAACCGCTTGCGGATGCGGCTCAACTGTGACCCACCAGAGGCCGGGCGACACAGCAAACAGCAGCATGGCGCGAAATGCCGGCCGGGCTCCTACCAGTTGAACGCCTATCAGGTATCCGAAGATCGTGATTACGAGCCCGCCCGCAAGGCTGAGGACGCTCATCAACGTCGCGCAAAATGCGGTATCAAGATGCGCCTTATGGACCAAAATTGCGACAGCGACGTAATAGAAGGCACAAGCTTTTGCAGAATAAATGCTAACGGCATGCGCTCCCGCCCCCAGCCACTGCCGTGCACCGGTTGCAAATAAAGCCGAATCGGGCTCCGCGATGCCCAGAAGCGGAATCCGAGTAATAAGAACCAGGCATACAAGAATCGTCAGGTCACGAAAGAGGGTCCGTGTAGACTCTACCCGATTGGTCGCTGCGATTGCAGAAGTCATTTGTCTATCGGCCAAGAGGTGCGGAACCAGCAGCCGCATCCCGGGGATCGGGCGCGGGGCCGACGCGAAACGTTGTTTTCACTGCTTGGGCTGCTCCCGAGACATCGATGGCTTTCGCTAATAACGTGTGGGGACCTTCCGTCAGGCCTGCAGTCCTGATGCTTGCGTGATAAAGCCATCGCCGGTCATGAGCGAAATTTGTGTTTACGTCCTGCAGCTCTTGAACCACAACCGGCGTACTTGAATCATCAACGAAGAATTGAACATTGACGATCGAGAGCTCGTCGATGGCATAAAGGTTCCAGGTTGCCTCTTCTCCTCGCCGCAAAGACTGGCTATCTGGTGTAGTGAACCCCGTCTTCAGCGTGCTGGTCTCAGGTGCCGAGGCATTTGGACACTCAGCTTCCGTATAGTTATAGCGATCCACGGTCGCGCCCATGTTGGCGTGACCCGTGTGCTGGTTGTAACCTTCCCAGGCAAAGTACTGCGGTCCCTTCCCGCATAGCAGATTGTTTTGGTGCAGTACCACCCTTCCCGGCATGATCGAACCCGTCTCGAAATAGGCCGGCCATCCGCCCGACCCGACAATTTCCCGAGGCTGAGATCACATTGCCCTGAACGAGCGCGTCATCGCCGGCATTCTCGAAACCGTTCGAGCCTGCCCCGGAACATCCGTCTGGTCCACTCCCGAACACCGCCGTATTGTTTGCGTATACGGGCCGCGACGCGGCATCGACTACCAGTGAAAAGCCCATCGAATCGTAATACGGCGCGGCTTGGTGAAAGGCGAAGTTACCTTTAATCTGCAGTCCAACGATGCGAGCGGAGCCCATCGAGACACACCCATTCGGGCCGGGACAACCCCCCGCAACGCCCTGCATCTCAATGGCAATCCGGTGTATATCGTGAAACGTGTTGTAGCGGACCTGATCGTTGTTTGCCTGAACGTAGGCTCCGGGTACCGAGCTTGAAGTCCAATTCCAAGAGATGGCCACGCCGTCCGCAAGTATGTGATCGAACGCATTACTCTCAATTGTGGTCTCGTCGATTCCACAATTGTTCGTAATTCCTCCCCCAGAATACGGCTGACCGTCTTTTATAGACACGTTTGCGGTTACCTTGTTCCAAGGTACGACGTTTCCAATATATGTGAAATGATTGTGGGCGATATTAAACCGATGCCAGTAGCCATTACTGGCCACGCCATTCTTGCCGGACGAAATATTCTGGAAGGTATTGTTTGTGATGTTTACGTCATGTTGCGGGGCATAGTAACTGTTCTGCGTAGTAACAATACCCCCTCCATTGAGCGTCAGCCCCGCAATCGTAACATTATCTCCGTCCAAGTAAATTCCGTAGTCGTTGTTAGTCACTTCAAGAGTGACCTGGGCACCATCGGCGGCTTCGAGTGTGCAGTTACTCGGAACATGAAGACCGGTGTCGATGCTGTAGGTACCGTTTGGGAAGGTCACGGTGCCAGCCGTCTTGCCGTTGCAGACCGCGGAAATCGCGGCGCTGATCGCCCTTTGGGTCTTACCCGACACCTTTGCGGATGTACGGGTCGCACTGGAAGCCACACAACCAGCCGTAATCAGTAGAGCAGTACACTGAGCCAGTCGGATGTATGCCTGTCGATGTCCTAGGCCGAGCATTGCTATGGGTCCGTATTGGCGCGTTCTCAAGCGAGTGTTTGCGGACACTCCCCAACCGGTTCACTAAAGTTGTTAGGTCGCCGGCGAGCCGCCAGATCGTCATAAATCCGGCGCCAGTTATTGACAAATCTTTCCTGGTTGTAGTTGAGTGCGGCCAAGCGTGCACACCGCCCCATTTCCGCGCGCTGGGCAAGCGCCAAGGCACTGAATCGATCAATGGCACTGACAAAAGCGTCCACCGTGCGCTCCACAATATATCCAGTTTCGCCATTTTTGACGATCTCTTCGATCCCGTGTAAACGGGGCGTAATCAGCGGTAAAGACGCACCCGCAGCCTCAAATGCTGTTAGCGAAAAGGTCTCATATGTCGAAGCAAACGCGAAGGCGTCCGCCGCCCACAGGTAGGGCCTAACGTCGGACTGCATGCCGGCAAAGATGACGCGCTTGCTCAGCCCCAGATCACTGGCGCGCCCTCGATAAGTCGCAACCAAGTCTTCGGTTCCACCGATGACCAGAAGCTTTGCTGATGCCGATTTGGCCCGGGAGAACGCCTCTAAGAGCAACGGCAAACCCTTACGTTCGAAGTGTCCCAGTGCGGCGAAGACAAACACAACATCGTTGCTCGCGATCCCCAGATCAGCACGAAACTGATCACGATTGAATGTCGGCCGGCCTGGGCAGGTGGTCGAGATCCACGGCGTTGGGCAGAACCTGCATTTTCCCGGATGTCAGCCGGGAACTCACGTTCCAGCTCCCGTGCCAGGCCTTGAGAAGGAACTACGATCTGCTTCGTTAGCGAATAAACGCGCCTCTCGGGTAATGCGTGTAGCCAGTGATCCAACCAGCGCAGGACTCCACGGATGCCCGCAGGCTTGCAGTCTTCGGCCAGTGATGTTTCAGGTAGGAAGTGTGGCAGAAGTGACTATAAGTGACGCTTGCGAAGCTAAGATTTGTCTCGATACTCTGAATCACGTCGAATGCTTTGCGATGTCTCAGCCGGTAAAGCCAGTAGTAAAGCGGCGCCAGAAAATGGAACGCAACAAACAATAGAGCTAACGGCCGGCGCGGTGCTGGCACACGCACCCACTCGATGCGCTCGGGAAACGGATTCTCGAACGCTACCGCAAACACCGTGAATTCGTGCTCATAGGCAAGCGCACGGAGCATTCGCAAATGGCAGCCCCCAACCGCATTAGTCCGCGTGACTTGGTAATCGAAGATGGCAATTCGCAAGTGCGTGGATTAGGTCGAAGCTAAACCGAAACAACTGTCGTAGGCAGGCCCATCTGCTGTAGGTCCTGCCGAATCTCGGATTCGTAGATCGGGTTCATCGCGATGGCAACATCCGGCCTGTAGTTGGCCAGGAACTCAGGCGAAACGATCTCCTGGCCGGTACCTGGCATAAATCTGCCCTGCCGAAACGGATTGATGTCCACCACGTATTCGATCGCACCGTTTAGGTTAAGACTCGAGAGGAACGCGACGCCTTTGGAGCCGGAACCCCAAACCACCGCGCGCCGGCCATCGCGGCTAAGCCCGGTAATCTCTTTCCTCCAATGCTCGACGCGCGCAGCGTATTGTGCGCAGAATGATTCCATAGCCGCACTCATTATCGGCCGGAGCTTGCGTCTCCAACTCGGTTGCGGGCCCGATCTCGAGGCACGGCTTCGCGGTGATCATCAGGTATTGATCGTCGTAATCCGTCCAAGTCTCCAAAACCTCGAATCCTGCCTCGCGAAAGACACGCGCCAGAGATCCGGCGCAGAAATACGAGCAGTGTTCGTAGTAGATGTCCCAAAACGCGAAATCTTTCGAGTACCCGGACTGCGTCGGGTACCTGGAAGAACACCAGTGTGTCCGCGCTCGAACCGATGGCCCGGCGCACGGTGCGAATAAAGTTGGCCGTATCTGGAATATGTTCCAGCGTCATCTTGCAGCAAAAGAAGTCGGCTTGGACATCTGAGTACTTCTCGGAATAGAAGTCCTCAATGAACTCGATCTCCAGATTCTGGTGGGCCGGATTTCGGTCCCTCACGAACGCCGGATCAAAGCCGATTCCGCGGTTGTTGCCCAGCTCGCACAATAACGTCAGGAATTCTCCTTTACCGCAGCCGATTTCAACAATCCTCTTATGCCTCAGGTCATACTTCTCAATCAGTCCGTTTGCAAGACGTGTGTGAAAGGCTCTGAAGGTAGGAGAAAATCCCTGGGTCTCCTCATACTGAGCTGAGTATTCGTGGACCGTCGGATTGAACAGCGTGTTCGAAACGAATCCGCACGTCAGCGCAATACCCGAGCGCGATATCGCCCTTCGGGTAAGCTGACGGCGACCTCGCGCGATGGCATCAGCAAGACGCTGTGCACAGGAACCCGGTGCATCTCGTAAAAGACATGCATGATGCCATCGAGACAATTTGGACAGGTGGGGTGGACCGGCATAATATCAGATGTTTCGCGATACGATTTGAGGCGTCGAGGCACTAAGTTACTCTTGCCGCGTTTTTCTTACGGCCGGTATACCAGTACGCCATCGGCGACCGATTCCGGCTCGTAGACGGCCACGATGTCTTCCGGCATGGGCGCCAGATCCCGCGCCTTCAGGAAATCGCGAAGTGAGGTTCCTGTACACTCTGAATCGATGTTCGGAGCGGCGACTTTTCTTTCAGATCTCCTACATTGCACCGTGCGGAAGTCAATACTGAACCGCGTTTTGCCCGAGTGTTGGGAACGGTTGAATGCATCTGCGCCGCCGAGAACAGAATGACGCCCCCTGGTTCGGGAACAATCCGCACCTGAGGATCCAATTCCATCGGCTGTTCCGGCTTCGGCTGCTTGCGCGTATCAGACTTGATGTGCTGCGCGGCATTGGCGCGCCCGGTGCTGTTCCACTCGTAGTAGTTGAATTCTCGCGAGCCGTTCTTTACCGGCTCGCTCCAGTACCGTGGGTGGAAAGCCATCGAACTCTCAGATGCCATTTCGAAAATCGGCAGCCACCAGTTGATCTGCTGCAGCGGCGCCGAGTACCAGGTGTCTCGATGCAAATGGTGCGCATATCCAACTCCGGACGTCAGATATGCATCCGAGGTTACGGCACGAAGTCTGGGGACATCCTGATAAGTCTCGTCCAGGTCACACCCGAAGTCCGCTAGGACGGCACGCACCAACTCCTTCGTGTGCGGATGGTGGATGAACTTGGGCTTCAGAGGTCCGAATATTTCCACAAACTTCTCTACCGGCATTTGAAATTGCGCCGTAAGCGGATCCAACGGCCGGAATGCCTCTTTAATCATCTCGCCAGCGAACTCGCATAAGGCGCGTACGCTTGCCCGGTTGGAGTAAGTAAATAATTGCCCTGAGTAAAGCAGTTCTCGCCGCTGTTCATCCGACGACGAGGAATCCGTATAAATCGTGTGCATTGCGCTCTCCTAAATAATTGAAATCCGTTGCTGAACTATAGCAGTCCGGACCGCCTTATGCGGCTGCCGCCGGACGATGCTGGGAGCTGGAATCGGAATAATAAACTTGCCGCCGAGCTCGCCATAGGCCTGTTGCTGCTTCATAATTTCGTCCGCAAAATTCCAGGCGAGAATCAAGACAGTAATCCGGTTTATCCTGCAGCAGCTTCTCCGGAGAATAAATCGGCAGATGATTGCCGGGCATGAATCGGCCCTGCTTGAACTGATTCAGGTCCACGACATAGTCCAGCAGCCGCTTATCGATTTCACAGAACGACAGCAACGTTGTCGCTTTGGCCGCCGCCGCATAGCCGGCGATCGTCTTGCCTTCCTGCTTCAGCCGCTGCAGCAGACCTGTGAGCTCGGTGCGGATATCCTCCACCCGTCGCGCAAAGGTCTTGAAATACTGCGAGCGTGTCTACGCCGGCTTGCTTCTCCTGCTCAAGAGGTCGCGGACCCGGTCGCCCGCACGGGGCGCTCTTTTCGACAAACAGCCGCAGCGAACCGCCATGAATTGACGTCCGCTTAACGTCATTGAGATAAAGACTGTGACTTGCGGAATAGCCGGTTCAACGCGGTGACCGAGAAATAACACAGGTGCTGGTGGTAAATGGTGTCGAATTCGCAATTCTGGATCAGATCCACCAGGTACGGCACTTCGATCACCGCGACGCCATCCGGCTTCAGCACGGTCTTGATGCCATCGACGAAACCATTCAAGTCGGCGACATGAGCGAGCACGTTGTTCGCCAGAAATACGTCGGCCTGTTCGCCCTGCGCTTTCGAAGCGCTCGGCCAGTTCTAAGCTGAAGAAGTTGCAGATACTGTCCACGCCTATCTTCAAGCGCATTGTTCACAGGACCTTGTGCCGGATCGATCCCGAGCACCGGAATGCCTTTGTCGACAAAATTCCGCAGCATGTAGCCATCGTTTGATGCCGCTTCCATGACCAAGCTGTCTGGGCCCAGATGGCGCGACGCGATGATCTGATTCGCGCTCTCGGCAAAGTGGGCGAGGAGCGCTTTGGATACCGAAGAGAAATAAGGATAATCCCGGCAGAAAAGGATCTCGGGAGGAACGGTCTCCGTAATCTGCACGAGGGAGCAAGTGGGGCAAAAGACGACGTCGAGCGGCGCCGTCAGCTCGTTGCCGATCAAGTTGTTCGCGAGTGAGTAGGGCGTCGGCCAGCGGCGTTCTCCCGAACGACAGGATGGGCTCAAGATCCGGCCGACTGGCAGGCTCGGCAGCGAAATTCAGATGCATGCATGCTATACGGCTCCTACTTCCTCTCGAATTTCCGGACCTACTCGCGTCCGCGGTCTCGCCAGCGCAGGTTCTCGTCCATCGCACCCTCGGCGATCAGAGCCTTGATATGCGCGATACGTTTGTACCGCATTCCTTCGAAATCCTCCACTGCCAGCCCGATCTGCTGGTAGGTGTTGTAAAGCTCGCGTGCCCCTCGCCGCGCATCCCAAGCGGGCTGGAATTCGGGTAACACACGTTGTATCTTGCTGCAGTCCACGCGGTAACAGCGCTTGTCGGGACCTGCATCGGCCGCATACTCGATTTCCGTTCCCGGCACCGTTTCCTTCACGATTTGCGGCCAACTCCCGAACGCGATAATTGTCTTCGTTGCGCCCCACGTTGAACGCCTCGTTGTGAACGGCCTCCACTGGCGCTTCGAGAACGGCGAGGAAGGCCCGCGAGATATCTTCAATGTGCACGATAGGTCTCCAGGGGGTGCCGTCGCTCTTGATCAACACGCGGCCCGTCGAGTAGGCCCAAGCCACCAGATTGTTCAGTACCAGGTCGAACCGCAGACGAGGCGAAACGCCGAATGCCGTGGCATTTCGCAGAAAGGTCGGGCTGAAGCGCGACGTCCGCCAGCTTCGCAACATCCCTCTCGACCAAGACTTTCGACAAGCCGTACGGCGTAACCGGATTAAAGCTGCGATTCCTCGGTGAGCAGATCCTCGCCGCCTGCCCCGTAGTTACTGCACGAAGATGAAAACAGGAACCGGGAGACTCCGGCTTTCTTCGCCAACTCGGCCAGTCTCACCGAAGCCAGATGATTAATCTCGTAAGTCAATGCCGGGTTCAGATCTCCCAGCGGATCATTCGAGAGCCCCGCTAGATGAATTACCGCATCGAACCCGCGGAGATCATCCGCGGTCACGTCGCGGATATCTTTTCGAACGGTCGGGATTGTTTGCGTCCAATCGCCGAACGTACACCGGGCAAATATGTTACTGTCCAGCCCCGTGGGCTCGTGCCCCGCCGACAACAGCATCGGCGCCAAAACCGTTCCAATATACCCCTCGTGACCCGTTATTAGTACTCGCATTCTCCTCCTTCCAAATTTTCCAAGGTGCTTTACCGCTTTCCCACAGTCCTTCCAACAGCTTCTTTTCCCGCAACGTGTCCATGCATTGCCAGAACGCGGTATGGCGGTAAGCCATAAGCTGTCCGTCCCGCGCGAGACGCTCCAACGGCTCTTTCTCCCAGTGCGTATCGTCGGCTTTCTATGTAATCGAATACTTCAGGCTCGAGCACGAAAAATGCTCCGTTGATCCAGCCTTCTTTCGTCTGGGGCTTTTCCGAAAATTCGATAACTTGATCGCCAGTGCGTTTCAAGGTGTCCGAAACGCGCCGTCGGCCTGACGGCTGTCAGAGTTGCAAGCTTTCCGTGAGACCTGTGATAGGCCAGCAATTTGTGCAGATCGACGTTCGACAATCCATCACCCCAAGTCAGCATGAACGTGTCGTTGCCAAGATACGGCTGCCAAACGTTTAATCCGCCCGCCGGTTTGCGTCTCCATTCCCGTGTCGATCAGCTCCACCTGCCAGTCACATGCCTGCCGCTGCATCATCGTTACCTTGCCGGTCCTCATACAGACGGATAAGATCGCTGTTTAGGGCGCAGTAGTCCACCATGTACTTCTTGATGACTTCACCCTTGTAACCGAGAGCGATGGCAAAGTCGTTGAAGCCAAATTGCGCGTAGTACATCATGATGTGCCAGAGAATCGGCTTGCCGCCAATCTCCACCATCGGTTTAGGTTTTACTTCGGTCTCTTCGGAAAGACGAGACCCCACGCCCCCGGCTAGAATCGCTACTTTCATGCGGTTTCTCTCACTTCCTTCCACTCCTCCTCCGACATATTCGATGTTTGGATGTTGTACAGAACCTGATCCGCCGCAATCAGGAGTCCTTCATCATGCGTCTGAAATGCTTGGCGATCCACGGCGCCAGTAGAACCAGGCTCCGGAGGCGTTCACTCGACCTCAACGGCGCCCGCAGTATCGAGCCACAATATTCCCGCAATTGCCGCCATTCGGGAAACTCAATGCTCTTGGTTTTGTTGGGGTCCCACCATTCCGGACACGGCAGTGTGCCGTATCGGTTCGTGAGGCGAAACCGTCTTTTCTTCAACCGTACCGGCAGTGTTTGCGACGACTGCTTCGTATGCTGGCGGCTGATGAACAGGCGTTCCGGATCTTCATAAAAGCGCCCCAGGAACGACAGTTGCGCCAGTAGCACGCCGTCGGAATTTACATAACTGCCCTGAGGCGGAATCTGGAGTAGCGCTTCCCGCCGCATCACGCCGAAAATCTGATAACACATGTGATCGTTCAACAGCATGTCGCGAAAACGGGTAACCGGATTCGAAGATTCCATTTGCATCGGCCAGTTGTAATCTTCAACGAATTTCCCGCGCTCATCAATCACTCGAGTTCTGGAGTGGGCCAGAACAAAAGTCGAGTCCTGCTCGAGTGCATTTACGCACCGGCCGAGGAAAGTAGGTTCGTATAGGTCGTCACATGCAGCCCACTTGAAATACTTACCCGTGGCGAGAGAAAAAACCCGGCGGATATTCCAGCCAGCACCCATATTTGCGTGATTGCGGTGATAGCGGATGCGCGAATCCCGCGCCGCATGCTGCTCACAGATCTGCTGCGTTGCATCGGTAGATGCGTTATCGGAAATGATCAATTCGAAGTCCCGGAAGGTTTGCCCGAGAATGGAATCAAGCGTCTCCGGAAGAAATTTAGCGCCGTTGTATACGAACAGGCCGATGCTAAGGATAGGCCGGCAAGGTACGGCCGAAGGGCAAGGTGTCGTGTCTGAATTGCTCATGAAAAAGTGAGAAAGTGTGTAGCTGCAAAACTCCGGGTGCTTCGGTCAGTACGCCCCGACCCCACGCAAGACCAGCATGGGCGTATCCAGAATGATCCTTATATCTAACGTGAGCGACCAGTTCTGTATGTAAGTCAAATCTAGCCGCACCATGTCCTCAAATGCCAGATCGCTGCGTCCACTTACTTGCCACAGCCCCGTCAATCCGGGTAAAGCGCGTGCGCGGCCTTCAGACCAGGCTGAAAACTGCTCGCTCAAGCCGTCGGGATCGAGATCCGCAGCCGGTAGAGGCCGAGGTCCTACAATGCTCATCTCACCCCGTAGCACGTTAATAAGCTGTGGCAACTCGTCCAGGCTGTAACGTCTGAGGAATGCTCCAATCGGAGTTACCCGGGGGTCGTTCCGCATCTTGAAAATGTGCCCAGTCTTTTCGTTACCGGCAGCCAATTTGGAACGGTCGGTGTCCACGTACATAGAGCGAAACTTCAGGAACATGAAATGCCGGCCGCCCTTGCCAACACGGAGAGACTTATATAAGATCGGGCCTTTAGACGTGAGCTTTATCGCGGCGCCAAGAACCAACAGCACGGGTGCCAGCAGCGTCAGGCTGAGTAATGCCACCATCAGATCGAAGACTCGTTTCACCAGTTCTTGTCGACGCGTAAACTGCATTGGCACGATGTCTACAAACGGCAAACCGTAGTGGGTGTTCACATCGACGCGTACTGGTTCGGAGGCCAGATCCAACGCGCAACTTACCGGTACGCCCATTCTTCCGAAAACTTGATTGCAGTGTGCGAGTTCAGGACTCGACAGTGACGCGTTGAGTACGATTACTTTGTCCAGCCGCTCTCTGTTGATAAGTTCTGCTATCTGGCTGGTCGTGCCCAGGACCGGCAGTGGACACGGGATAGCGCAGGACAACGCCGCTTCCGGTACGATCAACCCGCGGATTACATTTGCCGGAGTTGCTTGTATGCGCTTGATTACGTCGGCGGCCTTTCCCCAATCGCCGACCAGCGCCACTCGAAGCGGCCGTACCCAGCGCTTCTCCGCCAACCCGAGAACAGCAAGACCTGAGTATCGCGTAAGTGTCAAAAGCAGGAATGCCACCGGGAAGACGATCGGAACGAACATCCTGGACACATACTCTCCGAATCCTCGCGAGAAGAATGTGGTGATTGCAGTGATTGTGGTTAGCAGCAGGGCGTTTTCAAATCCCCACATCAAAGGAGACCGGGCACGAACCGCATCGGAATCGCTAAATATTCGCAATCTGAATGAGGTGGCAAGCCAGAGCGGAAGAATCAGGAAAAGCGGCGGAGCCCATGCGCCTGCCTGTGCCGCCGTCACGTGAAGACTCGTTACGGGATTCAAAATAATCCGAACGTAAATTGTGCAATACCAGACGAGCCAACAGCACAGGCAATTCAAAACAAGTTGAGTAATGTTGTGCAGTGCGCGACCGTTACGGAGCATTCGAATCACCGAAGAAAGCTGATCTGCAGCGCATGGGCGCCGCCATATGCGATAGGTTCTTTTGCTGCGCTAAGTATTCGCCGGAGGCCGGCGAACGGCGTATTGCGTATACGAGTTCACATACGCCGGATCCTCGGCCTGCGCATTCCAGTCGTTGAGGATCGAGCCAAAGACATGTGTGCCGTCTTGCCAGAAGTATTTGCGAACGGCTACTGACTGTTCCACACTCGTTTCGCCGGCGCGGAACACTAGGATTACTCCGTCCGCATGTCGCGCCATTAAACGCGCATCGGACAGCGTCAACGCCGGAGGTGAGTCGATCAGAATGAAGTCATAATCGTACTTCACAGAGTCCAACAGGATTCCCAGGCTCGTTAAATGCAAAAGTTGCGTAACGTTCGGCTGTCGCGAGCCGCTTGGCAGCACGAAAAGGTTGGGTAAGCCTGTATCGCGAATGAGCTCTTGCGCGATACCCGGAGCCATCCCCTCCGCAAGCACGTCGCCCAGGCCGATCGCCTGCTCCAGACCGAATACTTCCCCCAGCCTGGGCAATCTCAGGTCGCCATCGATCAATAACACGCGCCTTCCACTCTCAGCAAGGCCTAGGCCCAAATTGAGGACCGATGTGGTCTTTCCGGCGCCCGGGTGTGCGCTAGTGACCAAAAGCACTTTGTTCCTGGTCGCTCGATCGCGTCCCCACAACACGATTGAAGTCACGGCAGAACGGAACGATTCTGCCACCAGCGAGCCGCTCCTTTGCCACCCGGTGACTAAATCAGTCGACCCGCTCCCATCGGCACTAGCGAGCAGGGGTCGTTTGGGATTCCGCCAGTTCGCCGAACTGACTATTTGGGTACGAATGTCGCGCCTCGCCGACGGAATGATGGCCAGTTCTGGAACCTGGAGCAGTCTCGCGCTCTCGCCAGGAGTTCGAATGCTCCTATCGGACCGTTCCCGCATTAGAACGAACAGAACCGACAGCATACAGCCCGTAAGCGCCGCGATTGCCACGTTGATCGGCAGACTCGGTTGATAAGGCAACAGCGGAGCTTTTGCCCGGTCCACCACCCGAACGTTGCTTGAGCGCAGCGCCGACAGAACACTTGCTTCCCGAATCTTTTGCAATGTCGACTGGTAAAGGTCGCGATTCGCTTCCACTTCACGCTGCAACATTTTGTACCGGACGGCTTTTCCCGACTGGTCCGATACTAAACCTAGTTGTTGCTCGTATGCGTGTTGCAGGATCTGCTGTCGCCGTTGCGCTGCGCGGAAATCATTCTGAACGCGCGCCACCACGATGTTCCGCTCTTGAACCGCTTGCTTCTCTACCGCCGCAATTTGCGCCTGCATCTCCTTCACTTTGTAGTGATTGGGTGTGAGCGTTGCACTCAGATCGGCCAACTGGCGTCGCAACTCGGTCAACCGGCTCTTGTCTTCACGAAGCGCGTCGCTATCCAGCACTTTCGGTAAAGAGTCAGCGGGACTCCCATTAATTAGTTCCAGCTGCGCCTGCTTATCGGCTCGGTCGGATTCTGCCTTGGAGAGATCCGCTTGAATGGCGCGTAATTTCTCGGTTGCGATGCTGTCGCGATCTGCTCCTGAAATATAAATCAGTCCGGTTTTTCGCGCGTACTCCTGAAGTTCTTCGTCCGAGGTCTGCAACTTCTTGCGCTGTGTATCGAGTTGTGCGGTTAGAAACTCTGCCGTGTCGTTCGCGGTTTGCCACCTTGAATCTTGCAACGCTGCGATGTGCTGATCCGCGACCGCGTTCGCCGTGTCGGCCGCTAGCTGTGGCGTCGGACCCATAACAGTTATCGAGATTAATGACGACTGTCCCTCAGCTTTCACCTTCATGTGCGCAAGTGAATTGCGAATCTCAGCCGAACCTTCGTCGCTCACAGGCGGCTGTAGTCCCACCCACCGTCGCAGCTTTGCCCATCCGTCGCCCCGCTCGTGCTTATATTCGGCGCCTTTGCCGGAAAGAACGGTCACCACTCGGTCCGCCACTCCGTCGCTCAACAGTAGCTTTGTCTGCGTCTCGAGGTACGTGTCCATGGTGGAGCCGGATGTATTGGGGTCGACATCCTTGTTGTTCAAGAACTCCGGATTTACCGCAAGCACCTCGACCACAGCTTTAGCTTTATAGCTGGGTGTCATGAAGAACGTGACCAACCCGCCCAACAACAGGCAAGCAATGATGATCGCGGTGATGGCACGTTGATATCGCCGCAGCACAGCCCCGTAGCGAACCTGACCCTCACCGTGATGACCGGAAGGCGGCGTGTCGTGCCAGGCTCCCGAGATCTCTTCTGCCACGAGCGGAGCCGGGGGTGCGCCAAAACTTTTTATTAGATGCGATTTAGCTTCCATAAATTGTGCTTCTGCCCCTCAGAGACGCCATACCGCTACGCCGAGTAGATTGAGTGTCGTTTGCCACGCCTTCGAGCCCGCCGACTTAGCGGCGCTGCTCGGGATGAAAAGAATGTCATCACCGTGCAGCGGAACGTCGCGGTCTTTTCCGTTTAGGATCTTGCTCACGTCGGTTGGCAGTTCCGTGCGCGATAAGAGGACAGGATCTTGATGAAGAATCTTCGCATGCTTTGTCGAAGCCAGAGGCGTAAGTCCTCCGGCTAAGGCAACTGCCTGCAGCACGGTTACCGAATCACGGTCAGCCAAGACATAGCCGCCAGGCTTCTGAACTTCTCCCACTACGTAGAGGAGTGGCGCCTTGGGTATCATCACCACGTCATTCGCCTCAATCGGGATGTTGTCCTTGGGGTTATGCGCTTCCATCACGTCGTGAAGCTTCACGTGTCCGATGCTGAATCGTCCTGTCGGATCGTCGGCGGCATCCTGCAGCGGCAATCGCCCTTTCGATAGCTCGCGCGTGATGGTAACCGAGTTTCCAGCCTCCGTTCTCACGCCTCCCGCCAACGCAATCACCTCGACCAGAGTTTTGCGGCCCCTGAGCTGAACCACTCCGGGTTGATTAACTGCGCCCACAACTGAAACCGGCTGGCTGCGGTAATCGGCGATCAATACCGTAACCTGTGGGTCACGAACATAATTGCCGAGCCTGACTGACAGTTCTTGCTCTAAGGCACTCACCGCGAGTCCGCTCGCTTTGACTCTCCCTACCAGTGGCAAATTGACGTAGCCGTCCCCGCCGATCTGTATGGGCGAGTTCGTGATCTCGGGTGCTTGAAATGCGTGCACGATGATCTGGTCTTCGGGTCCGAGCACGTAGTCAGCTGCTCTTTGCGGCGAGGCCACAGTCGCGGGCGCGCCTGTGGATGCGGATCCGGCAGCGGCCGGCGTTTCCACCGGCTTAGCAGTTTCCGTGCCGGCCTGCAGATTCGCTGGCGTGACGGCCGCCTGCGCCATTAAGGCCGCAGTGCTAAGGCAAATGGCAGTGCCGAGTTTCGCCATCCTAGAGAAAAACATCGTTTTCATGTCCTCACCGCATTCAAAAATATGGGTTATGACGGCGCGCTGAGTCTTACCCCGCCGCGAAAGTAGGAACCGCCGATGCCTGTCGAAGCTGCCGCCTTAGCTGGCGCATTCTCGCGTCGAGCGCCTCCAGCTGCACAATGATGGCGTCAAGTTCGCGTTCGAAAAGTTGCTCGGCCGGATCCGAGACAATCCTCGACAACACCGCTGTGCGCGTGAAGTCAGAGACGCTCCTCGCCCCTCTGGTCTGCACCGCTTTGACCAGGTCTTCGTATTGCTGATCGCCTAAGCGAAACGTCACCGCATGCATTCGAGTTCTACTGGGCATGTTTTCAGGAAACTCAGATTCGTTTATGCTCACATCCATGGTTACGTCGAAAGGCATTTTCAATTCGCCGACAAGAGGTCATACAGGACCGGCTTCATGCAACGTGATTTTGTTCTGAAACCGTCAAAGCTGGTTGATCGTCGCAAACGGCCGCGAGATCTACATGCACCAAAACGGATCGGCGCAGAAGGGAGACTGAGAGAACGAGATGCTTTGTGTTTCGACGTTCGATCACCGTTCCGGAGACTCCCGTTAACGGCCCGCGCCGAATCTCGACCTTTTGGCCTACTTCAAAATACGCGCAGGGCTCAATTACCAGCGCCGCCTGAATTGCTCGTTCTAAGGCGCTGATCTCATCGTTCGGGATTGGAGCAGGATTACGCCCGACCCGCACCACGTCTATGACTCCGGCTGTCTTCAGGATCGGTAAAAGAGTAAACCGGTACGATCTGCAAAACACGTAACCGGGAATTAAGGGCAGATCAACATGCGAGGCGCGGTTTGCCCAGCTCCGCGCGTGCCTGACTAATGGCAGAAAACATTCTTCTCGTTTTTCGCGCAACTGTAGAGCTACCGTCTTCTCATGGCGCGGGCGCACCCTAAAGGCGAACCAATCGCGCTCCATATTTGCGGCATTTTCCGTGCAAGATGTATGCATTGCGTGTTCCTCCGTTAACCCTTTGTCTGCTACGCACACCCAGTGACTGCCGAAACGTTTCGGAGCCATCAACGCAGCGCAAAACTGACTGATGAGACAGCTATCGCCGCGTAAACTCACATAAGAGAAAACTCCTCCTCTAACCGAAGCCTAGTAAAACTTAATGTTTGGGCACTTT
The DNA here is from genome assembly GCA_963842195.1 of uncultured Acidobacteriaceae bacterium. Classification (GTDB taxonomy): domain Bacteria; phylum Acidobacteriota; class Terriglobia; order Bryobacterales; family Bryobacteraceae; genus Bog-105. The sequence goes on along the minus strand of CAWJFN010000002.1, from coordinate 373,917 downwards.
TGCGCCAGCAGTTATCGAGTTAGAACGGGGCAACAACTTGGTGCGGAGGGATACGTGAGAGATCCGTACATCGGACAGAGCTACCGCTACGTAAACTTCTTCGCTGTCGTTTATCTATTTGCGATTTCGAATCCGATGACGGACTTCAGAGGCGATTGTGCTGCATTGTGTTGCATTGTGTCAAGAATTCTGCTGTCCGGGTAGTACTAGTCGCACACGCCTTTCACAATCATTTCCCGTGCTCGCCACCATCCAAATAGCCGCCGTTCTAGTCAACCTCGCGCATCTATTTCGACTGCAAGCGCACCTGTGTTTTCACCTCCTTGGGATGTCGCGCAGCAAGGAAAACTGCAACCTGCGCGCTGCACCGATGTCGCTTACGAGCAACTAAGATTCCAATGCCGGTGCTTCATCACGCGGAATGGATGAAGAGCGCGAATTGCCTTCGCACAGAACGAGATTCGCGCGGATGCGAGGGCGTTCCATTCTCGAAGCGCCTCGGTGCCTTCATGAGTACTGTGACTGGAAGTTTCCACTGCGTCATCTCAAACGTTCCATCCGGATACACTCCGGATAATTTAGGGCTTCTGTCCCGACGAGTTGCTCTCTGTGAAGACTGCCAGTCGTGGCTGCGGAGTTGTAGCATCCGCCTGAGGAAAGCTATCAGGTTGCGTGAGCCGCCGCACGCAACGGAGATCGCCACCAGCGAGCGTGTTAACATCCAAGGAGTTTAGCTTGCACGTTGGGACGTCGGGGCGTAGCGCAGCCTGGTAGCGCACCTGCCTTGGGCGCAGGGGGTCGCAGGTTCAAATCCTGCCGCCCCGACCATTAGAAAAGGTTCACGCTCCGCAGCGCGCAGCTCTGAAAATCAAATCGCCGTGTTCAGCGGCTTACGCAAGAAATAACGAGTAAATCCGGGCGGATAATCAGCCAGCTCACCAAAGACAACGTAACCGTTGTTCTCATACAACGAGAGCGCACTGGGATTGAAGGTATCGATCCAGGCGTTGCTGCAGCCGCGAATGCGCGCTTCTTCTTCCGCCGCTCGCAGTAGTCTCGTGCCTTGCCCTCGTCCGCGCGCGTTTTCGGCCACCCAGAGCAGATCGATGTAAACCCAACCGTATGAAATTCTTGCAAACAGTCCGCCGGCGTGATTCTTGTCAGAGTCGTGAAGCGTCAGTAGGAGGGAACTGTGATCGCCCGGTCCAGCCAGGGACGTGTTGTAGCCGCGGAGAGCATGGTGCAGCGCGTTGACGTCTTCGCCCGAGGGTTCGGCGTCGATCTTCAGCGTGTAATCCATTTACGCCATGCGCGCGGAAAGAACCTCGTGCAGACGGCGGGCAACTATTGCATCCTCGCCGACCTCCAGCATCCACACGCCCACCACGATCGTGTTCTCATCGCACGGCAGACCAGCTGACCCGCTTCTGGTTCCGGTCGCCGGATTCACTTCGATGCTCGGGTCGCCTTCGCGCAATTGTTCCGCTACTTGCAATGGTGAAATCTTAATGCGCTGCTGGTCATAGCGCAGCAGCAGATGCGGAACGTGATTGGCAATCGGGGGCACGACGATTTTCGATTGAAGAGTCGGAATATGCTTGAGCGCGGCGCAGATGCGATCAGCGCGGCCTCGAAACTCGCGCTCCATGGCTTCGTCTGTCTGACTCAGGAACCAGTCCACGGCAGCGACCATTCCGACGATCTGCTCCTTCGCTACCTTCATCCCGCGTCCCACACCTTCATCGAAGGGGTTGTTCGTTTTTGCCGCGACGTCAATCAGATCCTTGCGCCCCAAAAGAAGTCCGGCGTTCTGCGGCCCACGAATTCCCTTGCCGCCGGAAAATGTAACCAGATCGAAACCCATTTGCGTGTAATTCCACAAATTCGAAATGGGAGGCACGTCCGCGGCAGCATCGTTGAAGCACGGCACACTGTGCTCGTGGGCAACGTGAATCCAATCCTCGTGGCCGATCTTTCCTTCTTCTGCGGCGTTGAAAAAATGCGCCATTACGGTGTGATCGTTGAACGCTTGCCGGTAATCATCAATGGATTCGACTTCGACAAATCGAACGCCACAGTTTTCTATCGCGTGATCGTAAGAATACCGGTGCGCTCTCTGGATAATCACTTCGTTTTTCCGTAACTCGGCGACTTTTGTCGGCACCGACTGAATTGAGCTTTGATTCATTACTCCAATGCAGGCTGCGGTCCCGAGTGTTAGGGCTGACGACGCACCGGCGGTCACCATCGCGGCCTCGCAGCGCAAACGCCGGGCAAGATACTCGCCCGCCTTTCTCTGCAGCTCCAGCAGGCGAACAGGATGTTTTGCCGCTTGCGCGACGGCAGCCTGAACCTCGGCGGGCATCGTGGAAGCCGTCAGGATGGTGTATGTCCCGGCCGCGTTGATGATCTTCCGCACGCCGAGTTTGTCGTAGTAGTCTTCGCCCGCGCGACTCTTGTTTGCGTTCGCATCGAGATCGAGAGTCGCTGCGGCTGAGATTGCGCCGATACGGCCGAACAAGGCGCGGCGTGTGCTTAGGTCATACATGATTTCACTCATTGATTCTGCCCCGCGAGTAAGTTCCTCATCAACATCCGAAAGTCCATGTTGTTCGGATCGAGTAAAATCGCCTCCGATGTCTCGCGAGCGGCTTCCGCGCTGTTTCCCGCGTCGGCAAGCACCAGAGCAAGATTGTAGTGAGCGTCCGCGAGATCCGAATCACTGAGCACGGCCTGGCGCAGCTGCTCGATTGCCGCATCGCGATGCTGTTGGCGGGCATAAAGAATACCGAGCGCCATGTGCGCTTCCGCATAATCGGGCTTCAGGTCAAGAGCTTTCTGATAGGCATCAAGCGCCTTGTCAGCATTATCGAGCTTCTCGAACGTTTGCCCAAGATAGTAATAGCTGGCAGCTAAATTCGGACTAAGGTCGCTCGAACGCTGAAAGCAGCCGAGTGCGTCTTGCCAATGTTGATTCTTAAACAGTTCGATGCCTTGCTGGATCAACGCCTTGCTCTGCACAAGCTGAGTGCGAGCCTGGTGCAACTGCCGGATCTCGCGCATCTCGGATGCCGCTTCGCCGCTTTGGCCGCGCTGCTTTAGAGCCACGCCTAACGCGTATCGAGCCCTTTCAAAATCCGGTTTCAGCTCGAGCGAGCGGCGGAGAGCGGAAATTGCAGATTCCGCGTTGCCGGTCTCTTTTAACGCCAGACCAAGGTCGCAGAGAACCACGGGGTTTTGAGGCATCAACCGGGCGGCGGCCTGAAACTCACGTAAAGCTCCGGCGTAATCTCCTTCCCGGCGCAGCGCAATCCCGATGCTCTCATGGCTCGGACCGAAATCCGGATCTGACTTAAGCGACCGCTGAAACTCGGCCCGCGCTTCCTCCAACTCTCCGCTCTGACCGAGCGCCACACCAAGGTGATAGCGGGCTTCAACATCCTCGGGATGCGCCAGCAGATAGCTTCGAAATTGAGGAATTGCTTTCTCGGGATTGCCATTTTCAAGGTACGCGAGCCCTAATTGCGCCTCGATCTGCACATCGCCAGCATTGAGCGCGCGAACCGCTTCGAACTGCTCGATCGCCTCCACGAGTTGATTTTCTTTGATCAGTACGCTTGCCAAATACCGGCGTGCTGCGACGTTCTTGCCATCGAGTTCGATAGCGCGGCGCAGTTCCAGCTTTCCGTTCGCAACATCGCCGCGGTCGCAATCGGCAGCGCCGAGTCCGTAATGCGCGGCTGACCAATCCGGCTTGAGCGCGATCGCATTGCCGAATTCTTCAGCCGCTGCCGCCGCGTCGCCCTTGTATTTCAATGCGAGCGCCAGATTGTAATGCAGGTCTGGATTTCGTGAATCGAGCGAAATCGCCTTGCGATAGAGCGCAATGGCCTGACCCCACTGTTTGTGTTGAGCGAGGGTATCGGCTTGCCTTCGATACAGATTGCTTTCGTCTACTGCGCCGGCTGCCCATGAGGCCAAAAGAAGAATGGTGCAAGTGGCCGCTAACCGTACGGAAATTACCACAGGAACTTCAAACTGAGCTGGCCAATTCGCGGCGGCCGGGCGCTGGTTACCACCCCGAAGGTGCTGCTGTCGAAATTACCGCTCGGATTGTTGAATTGGGTGTGATTGAAGATGTTAAAGAATTCGGCCCGGAACTCGACACTGGTCGACTCGGTGACAATTGTCGTCTTCTCCAGGGCGAAGTCGGTGTTCAGGATTCCCGGGCCGTGAAAAAATCGGCGGTTCGCGGTTCCGAACCCGCCATATGTTTCCGGCGCGAACGCGCTTGGCAGGAAGTATGTGTTGGGGCCGTTTGGACCAGGCTTATGAGGATCCTGCGTTTGAACTTTGCCGATCACATTCGGGGTGTCATTGGAACTATCGCCGGTAAGCGAATTATCGTCGGCACTCTCGCCCATGGTGATGGGAAAACCGGTAGAGAAGCGACTTATGCCTGCGAAATTCCATCCTTGGGTCAGCCGCCGCGGTCCATTCGGGAAGAAATGAAAGAACGGCAACGCCCAGTTATAGCTTGCAACAAAATTGTGCCGGACATCGTATGACGAGAGTGCCCGGCTGAGCCGGTAGTTACTAAAATTCACCCAATCGTTGAATCCGGAAGAGTTGTCGATTGCCTTGGAGAAAGTATAAGCAAGGAGGAATGTTATATCCGACGCCTTCCGCTCCGCCGAGATTTGAAATGAGTTGTAGTTGGAATTCGCAATGTTCGCGGTGTAAGTGTTGCCGGGACCGAAAGCCGGCCCGAGCGCCGTCCGCGTTCCGTTTACGGTTGTCCCGTTCGGCAGCGTGTACAGGTTCGACTCACCGAAGGGGCCGCACGAGGGAGTGGCGCCGAGCGCGTTTAGCTGCATACATAGCGCCGCATTGCCCGGATTCGCATCGTATTGAGAAATCAATTGATGCCCTTGAGTGCCAACGAAGGCAAGTGTCAAGACGGTGGATTTTGTGAGTTCCCGCTGCAAAGTAAAGTTGTAATCCTCCGCGTACGGCATTCGATTGTGCGGGGAATAGCCGGGTGAGGCTGAGATCGGGAGAAATGTGGAGTAGTCCAATGTTTTGTTGGCAGGACTGCCCGGGATCGGAAACGTGAATGGGAATCGTTGGCCCGCCGAACTGCCATCCGCGCGAATCTGGAAGGGCTGATCGAACATCGGCTCTTGAGACGTGTTGCTCACGTAATACAACCCAAACGGCGCATCACCGACCTCATAAAAAAGATTCAGATCTTCAATTGAGGTGTAATAAACGCCATAGCCGGCACGAATGCTGCTCTTACCGGGTCCGCCGAAGATCTTGCCCAATAACCCATCATGAAAACCGGGAGCATACGCCATCCCGACCCGAGGCCCGAAATTCTTGTACCGGGTTGGCGCGAGTGTACTGGGAATGCCCGGATCTCCGGGAACTACCCAGCCCTTGGGAGCCGTCGGAAATTGCGTGGACTGCTCGCCGGGTACGATGGTCTCAATCTTGCCCTCGGTGTCGTACCACGGCATGCTCACTTCCCAGCGTAAGCCCAGATTGAAAGTTAAGTTCGGCCTCGCTTTGTAGGCGTCTTGAACATACAGTGCGCCGTAACGTGTCCGGGAATCGAGAAACTGCTGGCTGCACTGGTTATAGGAATTCGGTGCACCAATCAGGAAATCGGCAAAGTCGCTTCCCGTCTCACTCCCGTTGAATGTGAAATCGCCATTCGGAGCGCACGTATTGCGCTCGTTGATTTGTAAATAGCGGAACTCGCCGCCGAACTTCAACGAATGAGCGCCGACCACTTTCGAGAACCCATCGGAAAGCGCGTAAGTGTTGTCAGGCTGGAACGTGGTGAGCGTCGGGACGCCAATCGAAAAATTAACGAAGTAGATGGGCGGAACAGTTTGCGGAAATCCAGCGGGGCCCGACGGATTAATCCCCAGGGTGCCCGGACCAGTTACAAATCCCAGGCTCGAAAGACTGGCGAAGCTGCCCTTAGGTTTATCGGTAACAGTCGCGGTGCGGAAGAAGCTGAGGCGGAACTCGTTCACCTGCGAGCCGCCAAAAGTCTTTGTGTTACTGAGGACGAATTCCTGTGCCCTGGTGGGTGTCGTCGAAGGGAAACCAGGGAAACTGGCGGCGGGGATTGCTTTGTCGACGGTTGAATCGTCGAAATGGTAATAGAAAAACCAGTTACCTGTCTTCTCATTGATGAAATCGACGCGTTGGCCAATCTTGTCGTCGCGAACCGTGTCTTTCTGACTTGAATTCGCGTAATAACCGTTCGGCTGGTTTGCAACAGGAATGTAGGGCAAAATGTTGACCGCGACGCGATCGAATGCGCTCTGCGGGATCACGCCGCCGGGGAAAACGCACTGCGCCGTGCTGGTGCATCCGGGCGAACTATAGGTTTCGCCGTTCTGGACGGGATAACCGAGGCGTTGCGAAAGGACCTGCGCCCAATACGATCCGTTGACGGCTGTCAAATTTCCGTTCGAATCAACGAATGAGCCGGGATCGAAGACGCCGCTGCGCTCAGCGGGTGAGGGCACGGCCACTAGTCCGGTACTGGCGCCTTCAATCTGGCGAGTGCCTTGATAATCGGTGAACCAAAAGAGCTTGTTCTTGAGCAGCGGGCCGCCGACGGCGTACCCAAACTGATTACGTCGCAGTTCGGCCTTCGTCGGATCGAAAAAGTTACGTGCGTCGAAATCATCATTGCGGAGGAATTCAAAGACGTCACCGTGAATGCCGTTGGTTCCGGACTTGGTCACGGCGTTCATGACACTACCGCTGTACTTGCCGTATTCGGCATCGAAGCCGTTCGTGATGAGCCGGAACTCCTGAATGGAATCGAGGTTAGGAATCAGACCTGCGCCCTGATTTCTACCCTCGCTCACATCGCCGCCGTTGACGAGGAACGCGTTCGCCGTCTCACGCTGGCCGTTGACGGAGACGTTTCCGGGCGACAAGATGCCCGATACCGGGCGATCTTGCTGCATGGAGCCGGATGTATCCGGGGCGACTCCGGCTTGCAGTCCAAGCAAGTCGATAAAGCTCCTTCCGTTGAGGGGAAGAGAGAGTATCTGTTTTGTTCCGATAACCTGCCCCAGCTGCGTGCTGTCGGTCTCAACCTGCACGGCATTCGCCTCAACCTGGACCGATTCTTTGACGGCGCCGATTTTCAAGCTTACGTCCACGCGAAGCTGATCATTGACGTCCACATTAATGCCGGTGACGACGAATTGCTCGAATCCCGGAGCAGTTGCCGTCACGTTGTATTGCCCCACGGGCAGCGCCAGTAGCCGATATTCTCCGTCAGCTCCGGACACAACCTGCCGGCTGAAGTTTGTCAGCGTGTTCGTGCCGGTAACTGTGGCGCCCACAACCAGGGCTCCGGAGGAATCGCGAACGGTTCCCAGAATGGTTCCGGTAACGTCCGCCGAAAGGTTTGCGGCGAACGCGATGGCCAGCAAAGCAAATAAGTGCAAGTTCCCCAAGCTCATGTTTTAACCTCCCGAAACCAAGCTTGAGGCGAGACTAAACAAGATCCACATTGTTGTCAAGTTTTTGTTTCGCTTTGTTTTTCTTTCTGATAACGATATCACTCCTTTTCGGTGATGGCTCAGAAAAGCGCTCCCGAGTTTTCAACGGCTCACCGAGCCGTGACCAAAGGGAGCGGTCTTCGACACCCTAGTGTGACGAACTTCGGTTGACAGCCGGCAGCAGCTTAATGCGCGCTTCGCGAGTGGAGATGCCGATCAGCGATCATCCAGCAGATTAGTCAACCTGCTCGGCGCGCAATTGCTGCGGCACTTCGGTGCGCGAACTCGGAGCGAAGATCCTCGAGTGGTTTATACCCACCACGCTGCGGCGGGCTGTTCGCGGATGATGATTTGGTTCAGAAATTCAGCCGCCTTGGTCAGACCTTCGTCGGGGGACATCAATGAGTCCTCGTGCTCGATCGAGAGCACATAATCGTAACCGTACATGCGCAGCGTGGAGATAAACTCTTTCCACCAGCCGTACGGGTGACCGTAGCCGCAGGACCGGAAGATCCAGGCCCGATTGCGTTCGTCAGTATATTTCTTGGTGTCGAGCACACCCGTCTTCGGCAGATTGTAGTCGTAAATCTGTGTATCTTTCGCGTGCACGTGAAAAATCGAGTCACCAAGCACGCGCACGGCCTTGATGGGATCGATACTCTGCCAGAACATGTGGCTCGGATCGTAGTTACAGCCCACGCTATCGCCTGCGATCGCGCGCAGTTTCAGCATCGTCTCGGGACTGTAGACGACAAATCCGGGGTGCATCTCGATGGCAATCTTCACGCCATGGTCCTTGGCGAATTTGCCGTGTTCGGTCCAAAACGGCCTGACTTTCTTCTCCCATTGCCATTCGAGCATCTCGAGGTACTCCGGGGGCCAGGGGCATGTCACCCAGTTTGGATATTTCGCGTTGTCGTTGTCGCCGGGGCAGCCGGAGAAGTCGATAACGACGGGTACGCCGAGTTTTGCCGCGAGTTCGACGGTGCGCTTGCTTGTATCCGCGTAGCCTTTGGCGGTCGCTGGGTCGGGGTGCAGCGGATTGCCGTGGGCGCTTAAGGCGCTGATCGAAAAGCCCTGATCGTCCAGCTTCTTTTTGAACTCTTTCAGCTCTTTCTCGTTTTGCACCATCGAGAGCTTGCAGTGCGGATCCCCCGGATAATTTCCGGTGCCCAGCTCAACAGTGTCTATATTGAGCTTCTTGAGCTTTTCAAGAACCTTGTCTAGAGGGAACTGCGCCAGCAGTGCGGTGAAACATCCGACTCTCATCAGCGAAAGCGTATCACAGCATGGAATCTGATTACTTCGGGAGCAACCAACACTTCCATAGCAGCCACGCCAGCACAATCAGAAATCCAAGCGCTGCCTTGTACTCCTGATTACGTTTGTATAGTGACCACGAGAAATTTTGCGCTCTAGCCGACCATCTGCTAACGGGAAGGAAACGATGCACATGCGCCGCATAGGTAGCGTACCCCGGAAAGATGCTACGTAAGTGCTGCTCTTCCAGTTCGATGACGGGCAAGTAAACGAGCAGAAACACAACCGCGAAAATTGCAGCGAGAGGCGCGCTACGTGAGGCGATCACGATTCCGGCAGCGGCCAGAAGAGTTCCGATGTAAAGCGGATTGCGCATACGTGCGTAGGGGCCGCTGGTGGCAAGTTGTTCGTTTTTTGCCAGATGCCCGGCTGCCCAGGCACGCGTCAACAAGCCGGCCACAGACACAGGAACGCCCGCGGCAATGCTGCGTATCGACGGCTGCGAAAGCCACGCGAATCCGACCAGCAGAACGAAACCGGAGGCGACACGAAGGCGTTGTACGAAATCGGCGTATGCTTTTGGAAACCAGTAGCGTGGCGTAGGGGAAATGTTCACGATTACCCCTCAACACGACTTCCAATTGCTCGCATTAACGCGGCACATACCTGATCGGGCGAGATGGCCCGCATGCTCGGATCGATCTGGCGCCCCCGTGCATACGATGTCTCGGCGAGCGGGCTGCGCAGAACAGTAATGGTCCCCCCGTACGGGCCGTTAATGGCGGGATCTGTTGGGCCATAAATCGCTACCCCGGCTTTCTCGAGGGCAGCGGCGAGGTGAACCGGTCCGCTGTCTACTCCGACAACCGCAGCACTGCGCCGAGTAGCGTCGATCAGGCCCGGAATCCCGGATTCGTGAATGCAAACGTGCTCAAGATCTCGCAATTGCGCCGCATGTGCGGGCGCGATATTCATCACCAGCTTTACATCCTGCTGCGCGAGTAACGCCCCGAGCCGCGAATAATATGCGAGCGGCCACTGCTTCGCGCGCCAGCCCGCAAATGGGGCAGCGAGTACGAAGGGTGCGTCAGGCAAATTGCCGTCGGGACGGCCCGCCGGAATCCATGCGCGATCGGAGATGTTGAGGGCGCCTGCAGCCTCCACCAACTGCAAATTCCGGAGTACACGATGCGGCCCGGGTGGCGCGGTCCGATGCGTGTAAAACGTTGCGGCAAGCGACTCCCGGGCCAGCGAAGCGTCGAAGCCCCAGAACGTCGCCGGACGCGCGATCCGCCCAATCAGTGCGGATTGTACGAGACCCTGAAAGTCGAACGCAAGCGCCGGTGCGATGCGGCGCAAGCGCCGGTAGCATCCGCACACCTCGGCGATGCTGCGCCGGTTGAAAAGAACAATCTCGTCGATCGCGGGATTGTTTTCGAACAGCGGTTCCCACCGGGGCTTCGTCACCCAGAACACCTTTTTGTCCGGAAAACTCTGCTTCAGACTCGCGGCGGCGGGCAACGCATGGATGATGTCGCCCATTGCGCCGAGCCGGATTACTAATATGCTGTCCTGTGCTCCAGAATTGTTCGCGTCCCGCATCAGACGCGAGTCGGCCCTGCGAACTGCCGGTCAAGTATGAAGCGGATGAATTTCGACGTTCGAATCCGGCTGCCCTCCGGATCTTCCACGATCTTTACGGTCGACGAGCGCGGAATCAGCGCGCGCCAAGACGCATCCTGAGCTACGGCGACATAATCTACGTCGCGCAAAGCGGCTACCAGGCATGCTCTTGCTTCTGCGGAAAGCAGCGGTTCAGCGGACGGGAGAATAACCGCAAGCAGCTGGGCGCCAGGCTGCCGCAGTTTCGCTATGCGCACCGCCTGCACGGTGGTCAGGGGATCGAACGTTTCGGGCGCGACGATCCATTCGTTCGAACTGAGAAGTTCCGGTAGATTCTGCACGGCGATGATCTTCTCGCGGGTGTCCATCAGTGCGCTTTGACAGAAATCAACTCTAGCGCGGTCTTCGCAACGCGCGCCGCCGTCACCCGAGTCATGCAGCGGTGATCAATCGGGCACTCGCGTAACAAACACGGGCTACATTCCACCGGCTCGTGAACGATCCTGCTCAGATCTCCGGTCGGGCCGGTAGCGTCGTAATCTGTGGCGCCGAAAACGGCGACGGTCGGTACTCCAAGCGCCGAAGCGATGTGCATAGGCCCGGAATCGTTGGTCAAATATAAGTCACAGGCCGCGGCGAACTCGACGAACTGCGCCAGCGATGTAGACCCGGCGAAATTCACGCACTTCGCACCCGCGCGTTCGATCCCTGTTTGCACAGCTTCGCAAATGTGGCGCTCTTCATGCGATCCAAAGATCGCAACCGAGGCGCCAAGTTCCTGTGCAATCTTCAAACCGGCGTCCGCGAACCGCTCGGGAAGCCAGCGTTTCGCAGCCCCGTAAGCTGCGCCCGGACTGACGCCGACCACGGGCCCCACGATTCCGGCCTTTTCAAACCGGCGGCGTCCCACCGCGGCAGCGCTCTCTGCGCCGGCGAGCCGGATCGGCGCGTCCACTGCGTAGCTTTCGATTAGCTTGGCCCGTTTCAGTAATTCAAGATAATAGAACCGCTGATGCACGGGCGCTTCACCGGGCTTGGGGACCGGAATGCTATCCGTCAGCAGGAATCCGCGCGCGTCGCGATCATAGCCAATGCGTACCGGAATCCGCGCTGCGGCCGTCAATCCCGCCGCTTCGAAGGCATTCTGAAGAAGAATGGCACAATCGAAACTGCGCTCGTGTATCTCCCCGGCAACGTTCCATTTTTGGCGGAGACCGGTCCAGCCTCTGGGCGCCTCATACGGGATCAGTTCGTCACAGAACGGCTCACGGCCGTATAAGCCCGCCACCCACGGTCGCGCCAATATCGAAAGGTGGGCGTCCGGAAATTGCGCACGCAATGCTTGCAGCGCGGGCACAGACATGACGGCATCGCCGATCCAGTTCGTGGCGCGAACGAGTATCTTCTGGAACTGCATCGCGTGGGCCTTGAAGTTTCCAGCATACCTGAGACCACGATAGGCGAGACCCAACATACGCGAGACCCAACATACGCGAGAGATGGATCTAAAATGAAATCGGGAATGGCTAGACTGTACAGTCGCGACGAGCTGATTGACCAGCGTGGGCGTTGGAGGTCGGAAGGGAAACGCATCGTTTTTACGAACGGCTGTTACGACATCCTGCACCCCGGACACATACGACTGTTGGAGCGAGCGCGATCATTGGGAGATGTATTAATTTTGGCGTTGAACACGGATTCCAGCGTGCAGCGCCTGAAAGGTCCTGACAGGCCTTTTTTCGACCAGCAGACCCGAGCCGAGCTGGCGCTGCACTTGGAGGCAGTAGACGCAGTCACATTCTTCGATGAAGATACGCCGCGCGACCTGATCGCCGCGATTTTGCCTGACGTACTGGTAAAGGGAGCGGATTGGGCGCACTTCATTGCCGGACGCGAAGAAGTTGAGGCTGCGGGTGGACAGGTTCTTGCGCTGCCATTGGAGCCCGGATATTCCACTACGGACATTGCGGAGCAGATTATTGCTCGCCATGGCTCCGCAATCAGACAGGACGAGCCGCTTATCATGCCTGATCGCGTGCTTCGACAGTGATTCATCCGGCAACTCGCGATCTGCTCCAAACGGCGGCACGCCAGCAGCAATTCCAGTCCCTCCTCCAGCAACTCACGCGCGGTGAACGCGGTCCTTTCGTAGTTTCGGGACTCGCCACCACTGCCAAGGCACTTTATGCCGTGCTGTTGTATCAGGCAACGGAGAAGCCGCTCTTTCTGTTGGTCGACGGGAACAAAGAAGCCGAAACGGTTCTTGAATGCACCGATGTCTTCTTCAAGCTTCTTTTCGAAGGACGCGATCTCCCGGAACCTCAGTTGATTCCTGCGCTGGATGTGTTGCCGCACCAGCGTCTCTCGCCGCACAATGAAATCACCGAAGCACGTGCCGTGGGCCTGTGGCGGCTCTCGGCCAAGCGCATGCCGATCACCGTCGTGCCCCTCGCTTCGGCCCTTCTGCGAACCGAATCGGCCGATTTTTATCGGCAGCTTGCACTGACACTGCGCGCCGGCGAAGAGATTCCACTTGACTCCCTCGTGCAGCATCTCGAGAGCATTGGATATGAACGCCGCGAACCCGTGGAAATGGTCGGCGAGTACTCGCTACGAGGCGGCATCTTCGATGTCTTTCCGGCCGAAGCTTCACGCCCCGTACGCATTGAATTTTTCGGTGACGAGATCGAGTCCATCCGCCAGTTCGATGTGGAGTCACAGCGGTCCGTGCTCAAAGCCCCCTCCGCGATACTGTTGCCGCTCGCCGAATATCCCAGGTCACGCGACTTGCTTCAGGAGTTGGCGCGAGCCGCCGGAGAGGCGAATTTAGAGTTGTCAAATCCGGGCGAAGTGTTTCCTGGATGGGAGTTCCTTGTCCCGCTGGTGCGTCCGCGTACGCAGAACCTGTTCGCGCTCCAGCCCGATTCGCTGATTGTGCTGGACGAGCCCAGTGCCATTGAGTCCGCGGCCGATCGCCTGTGGCAGCGCCTGCTGCACCCCGACCGCCCTGCGCCCATTGACCCTGAAAAGAACTTCTTGACCTGGCCCGAGTTGAGAACCGCGATCGCTGACCGGCCACTGGTCAATTTCCAGGAGCTCGCATTGTTTGCCGAACTGGACGGGAACACCAGCTCTCGCCACTTTCACATTCCGAGTCGCCCTTCGCTGACCTTTCAAGGCAACATGCCCGTTGCCGTGGCAGAAGCGCGTAACTTGATTGAGGCGGGTAACCGCGTCGCCTTCTTCGCGGCATCCACCGGTGAACTCGAGCGCCTGGCGGACGTGCTTCAAGAGTACGCGGTCCCGTATCAGCTCGGGATCGATCCCTCGTCGGGAGCGCGCCCGTCATTGGTGGAACGTGCTTACCACGCCGGTGCAGTTGCAAGCGCCTATCTGATTAAGGGCGGCATACGGCGTGGAGTCGTGCTCCCGGATTCACAGCTCGCGATTCTTGGCGTCGAAGACCTATTTGAAACTTCGGATTTAGTTGCGCGCCAGCCCACAAAGTCGCAGCTGGCAGCTTTCGCGGCCGACATCGCCGATCTCAAGCCCGGCGATTTTGTCGTCCACACCACCCATGGCGTGGGGCAGTTTCTGGGTGTTCGAGAAATCGCGCAAGGGGACCAGAAGGGCGACTTCATGCTGCTCGAATACGCCGCCGACGCAAAGCTGTATGTGCCGTTAACGCGGCTTGATCTGGTGCAGAAGTACCGCGGCGCGGGCGAGGCCAAGCCCCATCTGGACCGTCTCGGTGGTGTCACCTGGGAGAAGACCAAATCGCGCGTACGGGCCAAAATGCGTGACATGGCAGACGAGTTGCTGAGGCTCTATGCGCAACGCCGCGTGGCTGATGGTTTCGCATTTTCTCCCGACAGCAATTGGCAGCGCGAATTCGAAGACGGCTTCGAATACATGCCAACAAAGGATCAGGTGAACGCCGTGGCGCAGATCAAAGCCGATATGGAGGGCAGCCAGCCCATGGACCGCTTGTTATGCGGCGATGTCGGCTTCGGCAAGACCGAAGTCGCTATGCGAGCCGCGTTTAAAGCCCTCGGCGATGGCAAACAGGTTGCCGTGCTCGCGCCCACAACCGTATTGTCGTTTCAGCACTACGAGACGTTTCGGCGGCGCTTTGCATCCTTTCCCGTGCGCGTCGAACTTGTGAGCCGCTTTCGAACTTCAAAAGAGATTAAAGCGACGCTGGAAGAAGTTTCGACAGGCAAAGTGGATGTCCTGATCGGTACCCATCGCCTGCTTTCGAAAGATGTGAAGTTCAATGACCTGGGACTATTAATCGTAGACGAGGAACAACGTTTCGGCGTGAAGCACAAGGAAACCCTTAAACAATTGCGCCACAACGTCGATGTGCTTACCATGAGCGCGACCCCCATCCCGCGCACGCTGCACATGTCGCTGCTCGGGTTGCGAGACATGTCCGTAATTGAAACCGCACCCAAGGATCGCCTGTCGGTGCAGACGGTTGTCGCGCACTTCAATCCCGATCTCGTAAAGAGTGCGATCGAACAGGAACTCGCCCGGAGTGGCCAGGTATATTTCATCCACAATCGCGTGGACACCATCTTCATGCGTGCAGCATTCATTCAGGAACTGCTGCCGCAATGCCGCATCGGTGTCGGCCACGGCCAGATGGGCGAGGCCGAGCTCGAAAAAGTGCTACTCGGATTTATGCGCCACGAGTACGACGTGTTTGTTTGCACCACGATTGTTGAAAACGGACTCGACATCCCAATGGCGAACACCATTCTCATCGAGAATGCGGAGCGCTATGGATTGAGCGAGTTGTATCAACTACGCGGCCGTGTCGGCAGGTCGAATCGCCGCGCCTACGCGTACCTGCTGGTGCCGGCCGACACGCAGTTGAGCGAGGTCGCACGCAAGCGGCTCGCCGCACTCAAGGAGTTCAGCGACCTCGGTGCCGGATTCAAGATTGCAGCGCTCGATCTCGAACTGCGCGGGGCAGGGAATCTGCTCGGTGGTGAACAACACGGTCATATCGAGGCGGTCGGCTACGACACCTACGTCCGTTTGCTCGAGGAAACAGTGCGCGAGCTGAAAGGCGAGGAGGTGCCGCTCGAAATCCATTCGACTCTCAACCTGGGGCTGGATATCCGTATTCCGCCGGATTACATTGCCGATGAAGCGCAGCGGCTGCGTTCGTATAAGCGTGTAGCGGATGTCAAAGATGAAGCAAGTGCGACTAAGGTTTTGGAGGAGTTGTCCGATCGTTACGGCCCGGTTCCGGACGAACTTCGTAATCTGGTACGTTTCGCGATGCTGAAAAGCCTGGCGGAGCGCTCTGGCATCGAATCCATTGACCGGAGGCAGGGCTTTGCCAACATCAAGTTTCATCAGCAGTCGAAAGTGAATCCTATGCAGTTGATGGCACTGGTACGAAACACGCCCGGCGCACAGTTCACTCCGGCCGGTGTGTTGAAATTGCCGATCACAACCGGACTTACGCCTGCGCAGCTATTGAATGAACTGCAGATGGGTCTCGAACAACTGGTGGATCGAAGTTCGGCGGCTTGAGCCCGGCGCGCCTGGCCTGAGTTTGAAACTTCGTGAAAGATCGCACAGCAGCGCTTGAGCAAGAATCGCTGTGCGATTTCCTGCGCCATGAATCACGTTTCAAAGGGATTGGAAATCTTCACGCCGAGACCAGCGAAGTCCTTTGCGTTCCGAGTGACGAGATATCCTGGCCAGTGTCCTTTTTCCTGTCCGCCTCAAAGCCAATATTGATGCCGCGCAGTGGCGCGAAAAGTTCAAACATATTCTTTGCTTCTGAGTTCTCGGTCGATTGCGTTTTTGCCGTATTCGACGGCGACGATTGAAGCGCTTGAAAAACCACATCTTCGGCATCTTTGAATTTGCCGGTCTGAAGCCGCTGATTGATTAAGGCCTCGACTTCGGGCTTTGTGATCTGAATGATCATGCGGCCTCCTTCCTCATTATTGCCCGATAGTGTACCGGGGCATGATACGATGCCGAGCCAATAGTGGGTATGGCAGGGCAGGCTTAACTGTTTGTGAGCGCCGCGAAAGGAAAAAGTCCGTCACGTCCTATGCGCCCAACTCCGCCCCCGCGTGCGGCAGGCCAAGGCGAAAACGCAGCCGGTCATATTCGATCAACGGCTGAAAGAAATCCGGCTCAGATAGCGGCCACACTGTGGCCCGTGGCGCATCAGATCCCGCGCGATCCAGCACAGCATTTACCGCTCGCCGTGCCGCCTCATTCGCCGCTTCCATGCAGGCCACGTCGGTGTAGGTCTTCACATAATCGGAAGCCAAAAAGAGATTCGGAATTTCAATCGATGCATCCGGACGGTACTGCAGCGATCCCGCGGTATTAATCAGTAACGGCTCCAGATTCGTCACCGCAGTAGGATTGGGAAACTGTACGTCCGGATCGAGGAACCACCTCAGCAGATTGTTGTCCGTAACAACCTCCGCACCCGCAACGTTCAGGTGGACTCTGATCTGCTCCCACACATCGTTCTCGATTTCATCCGCGGAGCATTGCATTGCCGTCTTGCCGTAGACAATTCCTGGCGTTTCCCAGTCGGAAATATCAACTGACAGAATGCCCCCAACTCTGCCATCGCCGAAACCGGCCAACTCTGCTTGGCTCCAAAATTGGCGCTGCGAAATGGAGGTCAGCGCCCACGGTGAGTCCGCATATAAGGAATGCCCGAACTCGAGCGGCACATCCTGCGCTAAATAAAACTGGATGCCGTTCATCCAGGCCGTGCGTAGCCGGCTGAGGTTCGCGAGCGACGGCGCTGCGGCTTTCATCGCGTCGTCCACCAGGCTTGTCATGATCTCCACCGGTAGCGCGCAGACGTAATAATCGGCCTCAATCTCGTGCGAGGCGCCCCCTGCATCGGCAGTAACCGAAGTGACGCGTCCGGAAGATAGGTTGAAGCGCTTTACCGAAATGCCGCTCTGAAGATCGACACCCCGTTGCCGCAGATAGCTGATCCAAGGCGTGATCCAAACATCACTGGTCGGCCCATCCAGCAGCCGGTCGAATCCGCCGTACGTCAGTAAGCCGAAAAGCAGTTGCAATAAGGTGTAGCCAACCGTCCGCGTGCTTCCTTCTTGAGCGCGCACCGCCACCAGGGAGCGCGTAAGGCCCTTGCCAAGAAGCGTCTGATAAGCCGAGGACCGGTTTGCAGCGTCAATGAAGGTCCACCAGGGAATCTGTTCGTACTCCGCGAGCCTCCGTTCGGGACAGCTTGTAAGCAGCGCAAACAGCCGGTCGATGAAGAACAGGACCTCACCGTCTGGAACACCGATTCCGCTGAAGAGTTCTCGGAAGCTCAGCGCCCAATCTTCGATACTCTGCGGAATCCGAGCTGTCAAAATCAACGGCGGAAGCCCGGCGCGCGCAACATGAATTCGGGTTGCGTGAACCAGGTTGTTGAATACGCTCACGTTCCTGGCAAACGGAATGCGCGTCATCGTATCCGGCAAATGCCGGTAGAACGCGGGAAAGAAGCGAAACCCATGTTCGCCCGGGAGGTCTTTGCGCCCGTTCACTCCCGTGTTCGGTACGGAAAGGCTTCGCGCCTTCCCGCCGAACTGTGTCTTGGTCTCGTAGACGCTAACCTCGAAACCGCGCTCAACTAATTCGTGCGCCGCGCTCAATCCCCCCACGCCTCCGCCCAGAACCGCCACCCGCATCGTCACATGAGCATCGTACACGCACGCGTTCGCACCGCTCTAATAGGTCACCTTCGACTCCGCCTCAAACTTCTGGTAGTTGCGGAAATAGAGCTCGTTCCGAATTCGATCTTCATCGCTGGTCTCTAGCACAGTCGCGTGCGCTGGCAGAACATAGCTCCTTCCCGAGATCGAGACCTCGCCATAGTCGATGGTCGTCCCGATCTCACGCGTGTGCAACTCGGCGGGAATGTCAGATGCCTGATTGCTTATGCGCCAAACTACGCCGCTCTCCGGGTCCGCGTACACGGAACCGTGATACGCCAGAACCGCTTTGGCCAAATCGCTCCAGGTGAGCCGTAGTGTTGAGTGTTCCTTGTCTATCGAATAATCGAAGACCGCCACGCGTTTGCCGTCGATCGCGTCCCATCCCTTCCAGTTGAATGACGCTTCGCTATCGTCGGCGAATACTCGCGCCAGCACCTGTCCGAATTCTCCCTCGGTCGTCAAAGGCTTGCGCCAGCCGCGGAAACTGGCGAACACCGGTTTGTTATTCACCATCTCGAGTGTGTGCTTCTCAAATCCCTGACTGTAGCTGAGCCTTGCGGTTAGGGTGTCGCCCTTTTTCCAATGCAGCCGTCTCAGCCCGGATCGGTATTGTTCGGTAACTTCCAGGCAGATAAAGTTCGGCAGGCCTGAGATATATTTCTCCGCATAGCGCCCCATTGCTGCCAACATCGCGCGTTCCTGATCCGGCGGCGGCGAATCGCTTTGAATGACCGCTGCAGAACGTAAGCTGAAGCCGAAGAGGCAGATCAGCACTACCAAGGCGTTTGTACGTGCGAAGAAGTGTCTCAATATCGGTAGAGCGCCCTGTCTAATAAACAGACCACATAGGAGTCTTATCATGTCTGCTAAGTCGCTGAACCTGATCCGCACATATTTGGAGGATCTCATCGCCGCCGAAGCCAGCTTCGAATCGCAACTCCGCACGTTTGGTACGAACGGCGACGACCAGGAAGTTCAGGCGGTGTTTGCCGCTCACGCGGAGCAAACCCGATCTCAGCAAGATCGGCTGACAACCCGTTTGCACGAACTCGGGGGGGAGCCTTCCACTGGCAAGAGCATGGTCGCACATCTTTTTGCGCTCGCTCCCCGGACCGCGCAAATCGCTCACCTGCCGGAGGAAAGGGCCGTTCAGGATTTGATCGTCGGCTATACCGTGGAGACCAGTGAGTGTGCCATGTACGAGGGTCTCGCTACTGTCGCCGCGGCAACGGGCGATGATACCACCGCCCGGCTCGCCCGCGAAATCCAATCGGAAGAAGCGCATGCTGCTGAGAAAATGTGGCATTTTATCCGGACTCGCTCCATCATCGCCTACAACATGCTGACCATAGCCGAGATTGACCCGGCGGTGGAAACCAAAGTGGGCGAGGCGAGTTGGACCAGCTGAGCGGCACCGCTCTGATTGGAAACTCTCGCTCGAAAATGCCGCGTAAGCGTACACTTCAGAGTAAGTCCAAGCGCGTAAAAGCGATCGCCCGGGAACGGATTGGCACAGTGCGCCCATCACGTCCCATCCAAGAGCGGCCTGTGCGCGCGAATCCGAAACACAAAAAGCAGATCTCGCCTGAGGACGAGACCTGATGCGCCGAGTTTAGTTGCGAATAGCATCGCGGACGGGCCGCATCTGGTTCCCGGAGTGAAATTCTCCAAACGGAAATTAGTTAGGCTCAAATGATGAACCAAGCGCCACAGCCCGACACCCCGAATGAGCTGGACATACTTCTGATCGAGAATGACCCGGCAATGGCGCGCCTGACAAAAGAAGCGTGCCGCGAAGCCGGACTGTTCGAGCAGATCTTCTCTGTGCCCGACGGCGATGACGCCCTTGCTTATCTCAGGCGCGAGCCGAAATATGCTGACGAGCCTTTTCCCGATTTGATCTTTCTCGATCTGCACCTCCCGAAAAAGTCCGGTCTCGAGGTGCTATCGGAAATTAAAGCGAATCCGAAGCTCTGCTTGACGCCCGTGGTCGTCGTTTCCGGTTCTGCGGATCCGGATGAAGTAAGGAAGGCGTACGAACTCCATGCGAGCTGCTACGTGCGTAAACCCGACAATCTCGATGATTTCCTGCGTTTCGTCCAGGTCTGTTTTACCTACTGGGGTTCTTTCGTGACGCTACCGCCGAAGCCCGGAATGACCACCGCTGCACGATGAAAGCAATCAGACGGGGAGCGGTCTCAGAGACTCGACGCCTCACCCGCGGCTCCCTCCAGCACTGCAAGCGCGGACTCGGCGTCATCTGCGCTGACCTGCAAACGTAATCCTCGTGTTAGCGGCCACTCGATTCTCGACACATTCACGTCGGCGAGAAAAGCTGCGATACCAGCCGAATCAAGGCAGCCCTTCGCCAGCAACGCTTCCGACATGTCTCCGAACTGGCGAATTGTCACCAGATTCGATGCGAGCGAGTCTCTGCCGTCCACAGAACAATTCTACGCCCCGCTAGCGCGCTGCAGCTTGTGTCCGCAGATCGGCTTCTACAAAACGCACAATGGATTCGAGCAGCGCCGCTCGCGGGTAGTGGTTCTTGTCCATACCCGCTTCGATGTACTTTTGGTTGGAGCTTTCAAATGGGAGCGCGATCGCGAAGTGATCCGACAATGCGGCGCCCAGGAACTTGCTCGCCGGCACCATCGCATCCTGCTTCAGCAATTGCCCGTCCTCGGCGCTCCCATACGACTGCAGGAGTTCCCAGGATTCGAGCAGCGACTTGGAGGTGTTTTCTCGCGAGCTTTGCGCCACGATTGAGTACGCCGGCACACTGGCTTGCGGATAGCTCGCGAGAAACGCCTGACGATTGGCGCGTCCCAGACTCTTGAATCCGCTGTCCATATCGCCCTGACAACCGGACAGATTGAATTGTTTGATCCACTTGTCGGCTTGTTGGGGCAAAGCACCCGCAATCGGAGATCCGCCAACTGCTCCTGCCACTGACACGAACGCTGCCACGCGGCTCTGCAGATCGGGATTCGTGAGCAAGGTCTCGTATATGTCGGGTGACCCCTTGCTGTATCCCACCAAAATCAGCTTTTTCGAATCTTTGATCTGACGTATAAACTGCGCGATCACTTTCGCGTTCGAGGAGCTGGCATCGTTCGGCACCGGGATCCTGTCCACTTCGAACCCGTACTTGTCGTGCAGAACCTGCGCCCCTTTATTGAATGCGGGAGTGTCGGCGAAGCAGGAGCTCATAAATCCCGGCACAATGACGATGTGATACTCAGCGCTAAGCGCGGAAAGAGGCTTCGCGCTGGCGGGATTTGCGCCTTCCAGGTATTTGTCGCAACCGTTCCACGCCCCGCCGTCCGGATTGCTTTGAAGCACAGAACAAAAAGTGGATGCAAAATCCAAAGCTTGGTTGCCTGTGTCAGGCTGCAGGTAAATGATCAGCGTGCGGCCATCGGACTTGAAGCCGCCGCCGGTCGCGGTGCGCGCTTCAGTGATCGGATGCGTGGGTGTCAGGTACTCTTCCTTCACCGTCAGGCCCGTCTGCTGAAAACTTTGACCGATGTAGTCGCGCTCGCCGTCCGTTGCCGGATCGATCTTGTGCGTGATGCCGTTGTTGCGTTCGTCTCGCTCAAATCCGATGTCGTGGGTTCCCGCGCCCGCCCACACGGGTTCTCCACCGGCCGTCAAAGGAGCCCGCCAGATACGGAAATGGTGCCGCGATGCGACTACCTTCACCGGATCTGCCTGCGCATAGCCGAAATCCTGCACGCGCCCAAATAGCTTGAGCTCGCTCATCGGCAGAGTGACGTATGCTTCCTTCGAAAGGCTCGTCAGGAGCCCGCGCACGACGGCGTCTTTGTCGGTCTTGTCCACAGTGACCCAGCCTGCTGCGCTCAATGCCGATTGCAGCTTTTCTTGCGAGCCGATCACAATAAAATTCACGCGATCGCCTGGGTTATTCAAAGCATCGTTGACGCGTTGCGGCAGGCCATCCAGCATCTGCTGCGTAAAAGCCGGCAGCGGTACCGGGGAAGCGCTCACCTTTGACGCCACCACAGCGGTATGCTCGATCACCACGTGAAAGCTGCCGGTCCCCATCATCACCGCCATCTCATTTACGCCCAAAAACAGTCTGCCCCCCACTGGAACATTGCGCTGTGTGCGCGGCCCGATCAGGAACGGCCTTGCCGCAGGACTGTCACTGATACGGCCGATCAAAGCACCGCGTCCGGACTCGTTAACCGGCAATTGCATTATCAAGTCCGTCCATCCGCGCGGCATACCTTCGGGTCCGGCTGGCGCTTTTGCATTCTGAAACTGAACCGTGCCTGTCGCGGTAATCGTAATCGTATCGCCCGGCTTCAGATCGATACCGGTATCGGTCCAGACCTGGTCGGCCCGTACATCAATCTCTTTCTTTTCTGCTGCCGCCGATATGCCCGACACCGCAATGTAAGTCAACACCATTCCAACGAGTAGCTTCATAGTTGATTTCTGATCGCTGCCAGGATCAGTCCCTCCACATGTGTCCAAACGGACCCGTCCAACTCCATTTTTGCGTGACTTCCGCCGAAAGTACGCCGTATCCAGCTAGCATCCGACGCATTCAGCGAGCTATACGAGCGAAACAGATAGGAGAGCTGCGTGTTTTCGAGAATTCGCGTGATGGCCGGATTCTCTGCTCGAATTTCTCGCCGTCCTTGTATCCCCAACCAGTCGTGCTGAAAGAGGTTGGCCGCAGTATCCACGTTCTCAGGCACGACGTCGTCATGCAGACCCACGCTGTCCACCTGCACCGTAAGGCACACTCGAATTCCCGATTTCTCCAGTTCGCGCGCTACCTGCAGGACAGCAGCGCCACCCCAACTCTGGCCATAGAGAATGATACGGCGCCGCCCGCGCTGGGACGTGCGGCCATCGCCTGCGGCAAATCGCTCGATTAATTTGAGCGCCAGCGCAGAGTGGCGATTTTCCACAGTTTCTACGTATGTATCCGGCAATTCGAGTGAGCGAAGCGAGAGCGCTACTTTGCGCACACCGCGGTGAGGATCGTTCCAGGGCTCAAAACCGCCGAGGAAGCCCACTACCAGGACCGAATCCGGCGGCGCTACCGCTGGCACATTGAAGTCCTGCATGCGTTGTGCTCCGGCGATCGAAGCAAACAGCAGCACGACGACGGATCTGCGGCCAAGATGCATGCCAGACCATCTCAAAAACTAATCTTCAGAATCCGGCCCCCATTGCCGACGAACCATCCGGCTTTCGGGTTTGCAAAAGCCACTGCCCAGTAGCCGCTCACGTCAGGCAGTTGGAACCAGGTGCGGCCTTCATCGGGAGTCCAGGCCGCGGACCCGGAGCTGAAATTCGGCGCAGTTTCCGCGGTAATCACAACGGCATGGTCATGCTCGTGCCCGAAGTCCTCCTCATCGAAGTTTTCCTGCTCATCGTCACGGCGATTGGGACGAATATAAGAGACGCAGAAAATGGCTCCCTTCACCGGCGGCTTGTTCGTTAACCTCCACGTTTGACCGCCATCATCCGACGTTGCCATATCAGCGGCATCGTTTGAAGCCAGATCGCCGCCACCGACGACGCCATGCCACGCATCGCGGAACGCTACCGAGATGCCGCCCGCGCTGGGCGAGCTCACCAGCGGCGTATCAAACGCCTCCCACTTCTCGCCTCCATCTCTGGTCGTCAGGATCCTCGCAGTTGTTGAACCACCGGTAGCGATCCACGCATTTCTTTCTCCCTCGGTTGCCGCGCAGGTTCCGCTTGCCGCGAACGAGGCTTCTCCGGGCAAGGCCGGCGGCATGTGGGCGGCGATCGAGTGCCATGTCATTCCGTTGTGTGTACGGATATCGGGGAAAACGCCGTTTACGGAATCGCTGTGCGCGATGCCGCGTCTTGGCGTCCAGAATGCGAAACAGTCATAAAACGCATTCGCGGTTTCATTGGTGAACTCGATCGTCCAAGTAGCGCCGCCGTCGATGGTTTTGTAGATGCGAAAATCTGTTATGTTCGCGCCTACGGACATTAAGTACGCAACCTTGTCACTTACGCCGTACACATCGCGGAACTCCAATTTTTCGGCTCCGGGCACGACAGCAGCTTTCCACGTCTGTCCGCCATCTGTCGTAACCACGTAGGTACCGCCCTTCCCGGAAGCCCACACCACCCGAGGGTTCACCGGGCTCACAGCGATCAGTAACTGCGTGGTGCCGCTCTTTTGCGGCGTCAGCCTCGGTTGATGATCTCTGCCATTTTCTTGCGCAAACCCGGCAATTGCGCAGGCGGCAATCAGGAACAGAAACAGCGAAGGTTTCGACATGCAGTCCTCCTCGAACGGCAACTCGTGGCGCAGGGCATTATAGCAACGTAGGAACGCGAAGTGAGCTATTTGCGCTCCTACGGCACCAGCGCGATCGACGTTCGCCAGAAAACGGCCTTCCGCTCTGCTGGATTCAGCACTGTTAGCTGGCAATCGTATCGGCCCGGGGGCATGGTCGTGAGGCTTAGTTGCAGATTCAAAGGGACTGTTTTCAACTCTTGATTTGAGATATGCCCGACTTGCACCGGCGCCGTTTCGAAAATCTTGCCGGGACCGCTGTATAGGCTGACGAAAGCGAGCAGCGGCTGCCCCTGAGTCTCTCCCTGCTCGTACGCCTGTGCATACAGCCAAATCGGACGCGCCTTGCTGAACACCCGGGTCACACTAGGAATCAGCTTCTGTCCATCCTGCACCAGCGGACTTGCATTTTCGGCCGATACCTTGTTCTTGATGTTATACAGTGCGTCTGCTCTGGCGAGCCGCTTCGCGCTGAGAATCACTGAGCTGATGGCCACGCGCTTTTGTTCCTTATTCAAATTAGGCACGATGAAGGTGCTTTGAAAGGTTCCGATTCTGCCAGTCTCGTCGTCGCGGGCCAAAAACTTAATCGTGTATTTGCCGGGCAGGAGGGTAAAGCCGCTCTCATACTCAACCGGACGCTTGGCCAGTTCCGCCGCCGTGGCCTGGCTGAGTTTGATGTTCACTTTGTCGCGTACGTTTGTGATGGTTACCCCGGAGGCGTCCTTGATTTCGCCAATGAAGTCGATCAGAGTATGCTCGGCGCCCCCGCGTTTGGCGAGCGCCAGCTCCCGTCCGGGTATCGTCACTGTCAACGGAACAAAATACTCAGCCCGATTGAGCTGAAAGTAGTCAACTTCCATGGCGATCGTAAGTTCTGTTATCGGATCCCGTAACATCAGCGCGTCTTCCAGCTGACGCTCTCTGTCCGCCGCGGTGAATTTACTGAATTCCTTATCGGAAAAGTAACCTTGCCGGTAATCCAGTTTCGCCGACAGGTTGTTATTGAGCTTCACCTTCACTCGGCGGAAGCGCCCGTCACGCACGGTTTGGGTAGTGTAATACCCAAGAATGTAATAACTCGAGATCGCCCGCTGAGCGTTTACGATCCCCTTAGTCAGGTCGTTGTAATCGAGAAGTGCTTTGCCTCCTGTATCGCTCGCCAACGCGTAAAGAGTGTCTTGCGAAAGCTGGAATCTGCTGGTAAGCGTTTGCGCCGACTCTCCCGAGTACATAGCAGCGTTACCGGGCGACGCGGTTGCGGCATCCCCCATGGGCGGCTCTGCCACCAGTCCCCGAGCGTCAACCGGCCAGAAGGATACACCCGCGCGGATGGCTGCATTGATCGTGGCGTGCAGCTGAGCCTGGTTATTCAAGCCGTTCAGCCGGAGCCCGCTGGCGAAGTAGAGCAACGCTTTTTTCTCGTGCAGCTGACCCAGCATGTTAGCGGCGGTGTGAAGAGCCGCCAATTGCCGGTCTGTGTTGAAGACGTTAAACTCGCTGTCGTCCTGGCCGAACGCAGCGCCGGCATCGGGCGTGGTGGCGTCGTTTCCGCTTTGATCAAAGCCTTGGCCTTCCCCCACCCTCATGGTTTGCAGAATACTGAGCAAACGGTCGCGGTTGTTGCTGAAGTCCTGCAACACGTTCACAGCGCCGCCGGTGTATCGAAGGATCGCCACAAGATCGGCCGCCGTCATCTGCGTGCGGATGAACTTTTCAGCCGCTGCGATGGCTCGTGTTTGATCTGCGGGTGGCATCGCCGTCATGTCGAAGTAGAAGGCCAGGAGGCGGTGTCCGGTGTATTGGTTCTGGCCGGGTGATTCGGGCGTGATCTGCGTTGGCGTCAGCTGATCGTAAACGTGGATATGCTCAGGGCCGGACCGCTGCAGCGGCACGTCTCCGCCCTCCAGCTTCTGTTCTTCAAAAAATCGAATTTCCTGAGGCGTGCCATTCTCGGTGATTGCGAAATCGCCGCGAGTCAAGCCCGGCACTGGATTACCCGAGGAGTCCGTGACGCTGACGGTTTCTACGACGAGTTGCGTGGTGGTACGAAAAACCGTCGGATCAAGCTGCGCTGCCGAGAAACTCGCCGCCGCGAGCAGAATAACCCCAACAACTCGCATGATCAAAACCTGAGCCGCAGCGTAGTCTGTACAGTTCGCATCGCGTTCGCTCCTACCGGCAATCCGAATTGTGCATTGTTGATCACCGTGTTCCAGCTCGTGTAGGTAACGTGATTCAACGCGTTCGTGGCATCGAACCGCAGATCCAGATTCAGCCGGTCTCGAAGGCGAAACGTTCGGCCCATGGTCGCGTCCAGTTCAAACTCCATTGGGCCCCTGATACTGTTTCTTCCTGCGTCGCCCCATTCACCTGGAAGCGGCGCACCGTAAGCAGCGGGATTCAGGAAGAAGCCCGACAGAGCGCTGTAAAGCGGCGCACCTGTGTACTCAGGACGAACCGTTCCCGTGATCCCGGTGCCCGGGACTGGGGTGAAATAAACAGGATTCAGCGGCAACCCGCTCCCCGCCGTCACCTGTGTGAGAAATGTCCACTCCTTCAACAATGCGCCTTTCCAGCCGTTCAGCAGCGTTCCTCCTTTCATGCCCATGCCGGTTGTGTACTGCAGCTGCGCCGAGAGCAAATGGCGCTGATCGAAGCTGGACAGAGCCTTTTCCGCCCGCAGGTTCAACCAGTTTTGCGCAATCACCGGAGCGGCAGCAGTCGTGCTCCCTTGCGGCGCCTCTATCGTGTTCGAGCTCTGTGGAGCGGCCGTAGGCGCAGCCGGAGCGCCAGGCGCCGGGCCGCCCAGAAAAGAATCATCGTCGAGCGATTTCGAAAACGTGTATTGCAGTTGAGCCGTAAAGCCGTTGTGGAGACGTCGGCGTAACTGAACCTGCAGCGCTTCACGCGTCGAATTGCCGTTCGACGTCAGATAAACATATCCGGCCGTGCAGAGTGGACAGGTAATGACACTACCCGGCGGAACGGTGTTAGGAAGAAACTCCTGCGTGCCTCGCGTTCCTTTGATTCCCGAGTAAGTTGCGATCAGAACCAAAGACCCGGGCAGGTCGCGCTGTATCGAAAATTGCCAGTTATGCACATAGCCGACGCGAAACTTCGGATCTATGCCGAAGGTATTGGCAAGATTGAGTCCGGAGGCATTGAACGCATTCGCGAGTCTCAGCGGATTACCGGCGCTGTTCTGCACGTTGAACGATTTCGAGAACGGCGGCTGCTGGTCCAATTGCGTGGCGATCGATTCGTAAACAGAAGTGTTGTAGTACATACCATAGCCAGCGCGCAGGACCAGGGATGAACCCGACGGGGCACGCCACGCGACACCCACCCGCGGCTGCCACCCCGACCTGTCGGGATACATCAAGGCGTTCGACAAGTGCGCGCCCGTAAGTGGCCCAACCGGGTTACCTGCAAGCACCGGCGCGGCATTTGAAAAGTTGCCGCTCACATCTAAGTTCGCCAACCGATTGTAGCGTTCAGTTATGGGAGCCGCGTATTCCCAGCGTACGCCCATGTTGACAGTAAGCGAGGCGTTTACTCTCCAGTCGTCAACGATGTAGCCATTGTAGGCCGATTCACGAAGATACTTATCCGCGTTACCGAAAGCAATCGAGCTGGTATCGGGAACGCCCGTCAGGAAGTCTGTGAAGTCCGAGCCTGTGGCCGCGCCGGTGAAAGAAAGGGTGCCGCGCGGGTTCTGCTGCGACAGGAAGTTCAGTTGTTCACGGCGATAGTCGCCGCCCATCGTCACACTGTGAGCATGATGAGTCCACACCAGCGAAGACGACTCCGTGCTGGTTTGGTTATGGTTCGAAGCGGGTATAGCATCGGTCAGGCTGGCGATGCCGCTGCCAAACAACAAAGTGGGCGGACCCCAATCAATCGGCGATTGGTCATTCCCATGGATTCCTGCATTACCCGAGACATTCGTCCGATCTGCAAAATACGGGAGAATCTGCGTTGAAAGTCGGCTGAACTGGTAACTCAGCGTCCAGAGCATCCGATGGTGTACGAAACGCGACCAATTAGCGCGTGTGTTAATCCCGAGTACGCTAGATGAATCGGCGTAACCAAGTACGTTCGGAGTATCTTTGCGCGTGCTCTGAAGCGCCAGAAAGCCCGACAGTTCATTCTTCTTCACCGTCTTATCCAGGCGCGCTTGCAATGAATCCTGATGTTTCGCACTGACGGCGGGAATCTGAAAGTTGTAGCGGGAGTTTCCTGCGAAGTTGGGCAAAGGATAGAGCGCCAGCAGCGCTTCCGCTACCGGGCTGATTTCCGCTGCAGGCAGAAGGGTCCGCTGCGCCGCGCTGGGAACCAGTGCCGTCTCCGTGAGGGCGTTGCGATCTCGCGTCCATTGATAACCGATAAAGAACGTCGGGCCGTTTGTGACCAGGTGAGGAATCCGGAACGGACCGCCCAGACTCAAGATCCCGGTGACATCGTTGTAAGACGGCTTCGGTGTGTTCTGACCCGTGAGCGAGAATGGCGCCGCATCCAGTGCCGAATTCTCTAAGATCATACCGATACCGCCGTTGTAGAGAGCCGACGGACGTCTCCGATTGTTGCCGAACGCAGCGTCTTGTCTGAACAGCGATGTAGAGGAGTTGTTCACGCTGCCGTTGATCAGCAGACCGCCCGATTCCTCCTCGGTCAGTTCCTGTTCCGGAGGCGGCACCGCAGCCGGGACCTCTGTTGGCGGTTTAGACGCAAGGATCTGATCCGCGGGCAAGAGCGTCAGCTCCCATTTCCCGCCCGGCGTCGCCGGTGCTGATCGCGACCTCTTGCTCCAGGCGAGCGAACCCGGTCATGTCGATATCGATTGTCCATGTCCCGTCAGCCAAATCCGGGAAAGAATACAGACCACGCTCATCCGTTGCCGCCTGTTCTTTGGCTTTACCCTGAGTAGCGGTAATCACGGCCCCGGGAACCGGCAAGCCATTGAATATAACCTGGCCGTGATACTCCGAGGCTCCGAGAAGCCGGAGGAAAGCGAGCGAAACGAGTGCGCATTGCCCGGCCTTCCCTCCCAACATCGAAATCAGTTCGCGGACGGTTGCTCGACGTGATCGATCACCAGCACGTTGACCGGAGCCTTAGTTGCTTCCAGCCTGAGCCCGAGCTGCTGCTGCACTGCCGCGAACAGAT
This sequence comes from uncultured Acidobacteriaceae bacterium, assembly GCA_963842195.1. GTDB lineage: Bacteria > Acidobacteriota > Terriglobia > Bryobacterales > Bryobacteraceae > Bog-105. Next base: position 344,275 of record CAWJFN010000002.1, on the reverse strand, counting down.
CCGGTGGAGCATCGGGCGCGGTGCTTGGGGGCGGTATCTTCATCCCGAAGCCGGGGAACTGAGTCGGATCGGGCGTCCATTTCAGCTGAAAATCGAATTTGCCTTTTAACCCGGTTTGGTCGACCACTGGTTTATCAAGCACTGCTCCCTCAAGAATCTCCGCAAAATGTCCCATGTCGGCGTTAGTGGCGGCGAGGTCACCCAGGCCGCGAAAAAAGAGCCCCGGAAGACCGTTGGGATCGTCGTGGTTGGCAGTTAACTTCGGGCCGTTCTTGCCCACCGACAGAGCGTAAACGGGAAGTTCCTTTTTCTCCTCGTGGTAGGTCAGCTTGAAGCGGTTGGCAATCAGCTTCTGCAGCATCGCTCTCCACTGCTGATCGCTGGGCTGGCCCTCGCCATCCGGCTGCCCTTCCACGTCGAACTTATTTGAAGAGGCCCACGCGGGCAAACCGATGAGTTGGCGCGAGTTGAGACGGTACGAGAAGGTAAGCAGGTCCTCGAGCGTTGTATTGAAGGTCGCGAACCGGCGTCCTTGAACCCTGAATCCTTTGCCCGGCTGATCGGGTTTGCTCGGCTTGATGGTCGCAACTTCGAACTCCGGCTTGGCATCAGCGGCCATGGGAGCCGGGCGCGGTGGCGCTTCCGGAATCGGCCAAGCGGCGTCGGGTGAGACGCGCTTCAACACCAGCGGCAAATTTCCGCCTTGGTTCCAGTTTCCGGTAATTGTGCTTCCGTCCGGGCTCATCTTGCCTTCGTAACTTCCTCCCACTCGCATCACAGAGATCTTGACGTCCGAGCCTTGCAGCGTGATTGATGTAACGGGAATTGGTTGCGGCGATTGGTCGATGCTGTAGGACTGCGCGGCCCAACCGTTATTGGTTTTGGTCACCTTATACACGATCCGCAGGTCGTGCCCTCCCGGAGCATGTAATCGTACCCTGCCAGATGCCCGCCAGATCCTGCGCGGAATTAGCGGCCGCGCTCTGCGCCTGTGCTTGTGCCACCTGCAGCAAGCCGAAGACAACGGGAGTCAACGACGGCAAATACACCGGCCGCGCAGAGCAACAGCTTTCTACTTAGGTCGAGTTGGCGCGACAGGCGATTCGCAGCGATACGGACAATTCGTCTCTTCAGATCTGCGCCGGTAACGCCGGACACGCACACCAGCGGCGATTCGACATAGGCCTTGCACACATTGAGAATGCCCTGCGCGTATACTTCCGGTTCGTTGCCGGCGTGCAGAACGGCTTCATCGCAAGCCAGTTCGCGTTCGTCCACCAGACGCTTACCGATCCACCAGACCAGCGGGTGAAACCAGAACACAGCTTCCACAAACATGTGGCATGCGGCTGTCAGATTGTCCCGCCAGCGCACATGAAACAGTTCGTGCGCAAAGACCGCGTTCAATTGGTCCTCAGATAGGCGGCTGCGGATGCCCTCAGGCAGCAGCAGGACGGGCTTGAAGACACCAAATACTCCGGGCTCCAAGGTGGAACGCGAAGACAGTATGCTAATATTTCCGATCGCCCCCACCGGTTGGGCGTTCTTTACCGCCGCTTGAATGGTGCGCCACTTATGGCTCCATGCAAACAGAACACCAAAGAAGCCACAGGCCCATATAGCAACCAGCAGCATTGGCAACTTCTTCGCAGTGGGTGAAGCAACCGGGAGGTCGGCGGACGCGGACGGCACAGCAGATTCGGAAAGCGTGATCGTGTGCGCCTGGGACGAAAAGGGCTCCGTGATCTGCCCCAGCACTACGGACACCGCGGGTTGCGGCATCGGTGCACGGGTGATCGGCTGCAAAGAAGCGCCCAACGCGATCAGCAAAGAAAACGGAAGCAGAAATTTGGCGGAGGCGGCCATCCACAAAACGTGGCGTACCCGCGCTGAATTCCTTCGCAAAACAAGCGTGAGCAGTCCGATACAGATGGCCACCACGGTTGACTGCCAAATGTGATTAGCCACCTGGGACAGAATGGGCGCGGAGATCATTTCGGCTTTTCCTCCTTGGAGATTTTGCGCAGCGCTCGTTCTGCGTCTTTCACGTCTTCGAGCGTAAGCCGGCCCGATTGAACCAGATGTGCCATTACCGGCTGTGTACGTCCCCCAAACAGACTCAGCAGTTCATCGATTAGCGTGCGCTGCGCCGCCTCGCGTGAGAGCACGGCCTCGAAGATATGTGCATTGCTTATCTTCTTTACGCGTCTCACGGCCTTTTTGTTCTCGAGCCGGTACACAGTTGTTTGCACGGTTGTGTAGGAGGGACGGTCCGCTTCGGGGAAGGCTTCCTGGACTTCCCGGATAGAAATCGGCCCGCGATCCCACAGAGTTTGCATGATCTGGAGTTCGAGTTTAGTTAATTTTCGTGGCAGCACTGCTTCTCACTACAGCTGTTTGAGATTCTACTACGGCTGTTTGTTGTTGCGCAAGACATTTTCCTGACTGAGCCAAGGTCGCGTCGCGCTGCAAGTCGGGTGACAGACTTCACACTAAAATCGACCGTTAAATCTCAACCACTTACAACCAAATTTCTCGTTCACAGAACGCCCCGGCGTCGACGCTATTGAATATGACAGCTCGTCAACTCCGCCGCGCCGCCGAGCGCAACGCACGTAAAGAAGCTCGCAAACAGGAGCGTGTCACAGAAAATCCTTCCGTGTGTGAGCAGGCGTTGTGTGAGCAGGCGTTTTCGCCTGCAGTCATAACCGAAGCCCGCCTCGCCGCAAACCGCGCCAACGCTCAACTCTCCACCGGGCCCACCAGCGCTGAAGGCAAGGCCATCTCTTCTCAAAACAACTTCCGCCACGGTCTCACCGGAACGTTCAAAGTCCTCGCTTCCGAAAACCAGGAAGACTTCGACCAACTCCTCGCCGCTCTTCGCGACGAGCACCAGCCGTCCACCCCGACGGAGGACATTCTCGTCTCCAAAATGGCCGAGCAGTATTGGCTCAGCCGCCGCGCCCAATCCCTCCAGGATGTGAACATCGAAGAACCGAAGGCATTTGCGCTCTACCTGCGTTATCAGACAACCAACGACCGCGCCTTTCTGAAGTGCCTGAATGAGCTGATCAAGTTCCGCGCCGCGCGTTTAAAACAAGAACGTGGCTTCGAATCGCAAAAGCAAGCCGCGGAGGCCAACGCCGCTCGGGTTCGTCTCGCAAACGCACGCGCCGAGCAAATTGAAATCGAAAATGAGCTCAAAACCTACATGTCCGCGCCGCTTCCCGGCCACAAACAGATTCCGGTTGAGCGCGTAACGGAGGTTAGTGGAAGCGCACAGCCCGATTTGCTGGGCGTTGTGCGCGCTTAACTGGGTACACGTTCCGCCAAATCGCCCGCGAAATGCAAGCCGCCGCATAATAGTGACGCGCAGTGCACTGGTGCACCGCTTGAGTTGTCACAATTTGGCATCTGCAGACGTTTTATGGTCATGAACGGGGGAGATCGAAAAGCGTGGAAACCGCTCAATCGTTAGCCCGACCTATGGCAGCACCATCCACCGAGTGGACGGACACCGGATCGCGCGCCGAATTCGAACGAATTTTCCTGACGCATTACGGTGGCGTTTTTAGCGTTCTCATGCGCATCACGGGCGACCGTTCGCGCGCCGACGAGCTAGCCAACGAAGTTTTCTGGCGTTTGTATCGACAACCCGCCGCCGCAACCGTATGGGCCAATGCAGGTCCGTGGCTCTACCGGACGGCGACGCATTTGGGCATCGATTCCATACGCGCTTCGTCCCGACGGCGCAGCTATGAACGGGCAGCCGCCATCGATCCGAGCGCAGGGGCTGTATCCGCCACCGGACCGCTTGATTCGCTGCTCCGCGCCGAAGAGTGTGGCCGGGTCCGATCGGCGCTCGCGGGTATGAAGCCCGCGCGAGCTTCGATTCTGCTACTTCGCGCAAATGGCCTCACTTACCGCGAGATCGCGATCTCTATGAACGTCGCGCTCTCGGGGGTCGGCACGCTGTTGAATCGCGCTGAATCGGAATTCCGGCAGCGCTATTTAAGACTTACTGGAAAAAAGAAGAACGAGGAGAAGTCATGAAGTGCCCTAATGATGCCGTCATCAGAGCGTGGGTTGACCGCGAGCTCGACGCAACGCAGCAAGACGAGTTGACGCGTCATGTGAATGACTGTGAGACTTGCCGCCATCAGGCGAATGCGATAGCAGAACGCTCCCAGGGCGTACGCGGGTTATTGAGCGGAGTCGCTGCGCACCCGCAGGCTGATGCAGCGGCCGCGCTTACAGCCTTCTGGCAGCACGTGCCGCAGCGCGAGCCATTTTCGAGGCGAGCCGGCGGCTTCTTGCGCGTGCTCCCACGGCCTGCCTGGGGAGCTGTCGCTGCGTGTCTCGCTCTGCTTGCGGTACTCACTTTCGCGCCGACGCGCAGTTGGGCGCAGCGAATCCTAGAGATGCTCCGGGTGCAGAAGCTCGCAGTCGTACCAGTCGACATGTCGAGTATCACAGCGGGTCCCAATGTGCCTAACGCTACCGGCAGGCTGCTGGCGCAGATGATCTCGGACGAAGTCATTGTTACGCTCGAGCCAGGACCTCCACGGGTTGTCGGCGAGATGGATGCCGCGTCGCGAATGGCGGGCTTTAACGCTAGAAGCCTGGATCAGCTCGGTGTACCTGCCAGCATTGCGGTCGAGGGCGAGATGGCGTTCCACATGACTTTGGATCGAGACCGCATCGAGGACATTCTCAACCAGGCAGGCCGCTCTGACATCCAGATTCCGGAGTCCGTCAACGGGAGCACGGTCGCGGTGCATGTTCCCAAGCTCGTCCGCACCACGTATGGCAACTGTCCGGCGGAATCTGCTCGTGCGCACGCAGCCGCAGAAGCTGAAGACTGTATTTTCTTCATTCAGGTCCCGAGCCCGACGGTTAGTGTTCCCCCTGGTTTGAATGTGAGGGCATTGGCCGAAGCCGGTCTTCAAGTGGCCGGCCTGAGCGGGGCACAAGCCGAGGCATTCGCCAAAACGGTGGACTGGTCTTCTACGCTCGTAATCCCGATACCCAACGGCAGTTCGTATCAATCTACATCGGTGGACGGCGTCACAGGCACACTGGTGGAGCATGCGGCGAAGGGCCGGTTACGCGGCGAATATGCCCTGATCTGGACCAAGAATGGTGTGCTGTACTCACTGCATGGATGGGGAAACTCGGGCCGGGCAGTCGCCGCCGCCCAAAGCTGACGTGCTGAACACGGTAGCTGTCGACATCCCTGCAGCGGCCGCTATAGATTCGGAGGCTCACGATCTGGCGATCAGCTCGCGAGCCTTGCGCAAAGTGTTCGGCAACAAAGTCGCAGTTCGAGGGTTGACTCTTGACGTGCGTCGCAGTGAGGTCTTCGGTTTCCTCGGTCCCAACGGCGCGGGCAAGAGCACATCCATCAAAATGCTGCTCGGACTCATTAGGCCTACTGCGGGCGAGGCTCTGGTACTCGGACAACCGGCAGGACATCGCGCCACACGGGGCCGCATCGGTTTCCTGCCTGAGCACTTTCGCTTCTACGATTGGCTTACCTCCGCCGAACTGCTGCGCGTCCACGGCGAACTCTACGGAATTCCGCGCCGCGAGTTGCGCGAGCGCATTCCCACGCTGCTGGACCTCGTAGGCCTCACGCCCCATCGCGATAAGCAGTTACGGCAGTTCTCGAAGGGAATGCTGCAGCGCATCGGACTCGCCCAGGCCCTGCTAAACGATCCCGATCTGCTCTTCCTCGATGAGCCCACCTCGGGTCTGGATCCGGTTGGCCGCCGTCTCGTGCGAGACGTGATTAAAGCGCAGCGTGCACGCGGCGCCACCGTCTTTCTGAATTCTCATCTGCTGAGCGAAGTCGAGATCACCTGCGATCGCGTGGCCTTCATCAAGGCTGGCCAGGTAATCGAAATTCGAGAGATGAGCAGCTTTTCCGAAGAGGCTCGCAGCGTTGTTATTCGTGCCAGAAATCTGTCACCCGAAATTCTTGCCGGAGCGTTACGCTGGGCCACGTGCGTCGATGTGGAAGGTGCCGACGTCACGCGGTGCACGCTTTCCCTGCGCTCGGCTGACGATGGGCCCGACCTTCTCAGGTACTTCGTAACAAGCGGTGTCGATATCTTCGAGTTCACGCCGCAGCGCGTCAGCCTGGAGCAGAGGTTTCTGGAGATCCTTGGGGGGGACGAAGGCCTGTGAATCGCGTCCTTACCATGACTCTCGTCACTTTTTCCGAGGCGACACGAAAGAAAGTTCTCTGGATGGCCCTGATCGCCGGAGCCGCCTTCCTGGTACTCTTCGGCACGGGAATCCACTTTCAGTACACTTCGTTGCTTGCGGCTCACGCCCCGCCCCTGCTTCGAAGACAGGTCATTTCAGCGATGTTGATTACCGGCCTCTATGCGCTAGACCTGCTGATCGTCGCCATGACGGTACTGACGTCCGTCGACACGCTATCGGGTGAGATCGCGTCCGGCACCATTCAGGCCATTGCGACCAAGCCGATCCGCCGCTCCGAACTGGTCATCGGAAAATGGCTGGGGTTCTGCGGAATGCTGACCGCGTACAACGTCCTGATGATTGGCGGAATCGATCTGGTCAGCTACTTGATCACGGGCGTAACCGTTCGCCACATCCTACAGGGCTTTGCGTTGATTTGGCTCGAAAGTCTGCTGCTGCTTTCGCTGACGTTCTTCTTCGGCGGCATTTTCTCGACGCTCACGAACGGAGTGCTCGCTCTGGGCCTACATGGCTTGGCTTTTGTTGGGGGCTGGATCGAACAAGCGGGGGCGCTCACTCACACACCGAAGGCCGTTCTTGTGGGCGTCATTGCGAGCGTACTGATGCCAAGCGAATCTCTATGGCGTCGTGCGGCCTTCGAGATGCAGCCGCCGCTTTCAACATCCCTGAACATTACTCCCTTCAGTGCGGCGTCTATACCCAGCCCGCTCATGATCGGCTATGCGGCCTTGTACACGGGCGTCTTCCTGTATCTCGCCGCCCGTCGTATCCAGCATCGCGATCTGTGAGCGCTTACCAGGCAAACACGACGCCGACGGACGGCAAGATCGGGAACATCTGGTCTACGGTGACGTAGGCGAAGTGATCCGTGGTCCGATATCCGTCAAGGCTGCCAAACCGGTAGTTCGATTTATTAATCACGTTCATCACCTCCGCATACAGCGTCGTGCTGTGCGTTTCGTGCGACCAGGTCTTGTTCACGCGCACATCCACGCGCTGGTAAGGTCCGATGCGAACACGATTTCGCTCGCTCGCGAGATAGAAGTTCTCGTCCTCGGCCGGGCCAATTACGCTTAAGTAGCCGGGCGCAGGAAATCCGCTGCCATAGGTCCAGCGCGCGCTCAGGTTAACCGAAGGACGAATACGATAGGTGGCATAAGCATTCACTGTGTGCCGCTGATCGAGATCCGCAGGAAACGCGTCTCCCGTAAAACCGTCGTGCATCGAGGCCTTTCCATAGGCGTACGAAAGCCAGCCCGAGACTCCTTTCGTGAACTTGCGGTTAACCGAAAACTCCACCCCACGTGCCCGGCCGCGTAAGGAACTCTCGTACATTGGATTCAGCGGAGGCACCAAAATTGTGCCGTCAACCAACCTCGGGCCGGCCCACGGTTGGTACAGCAGGTCGCGATCCTGACGGTCGTACGCTTCCACTCTCACGCGCGTACTCCAGCCGATTGACTCTTCTAACGCGACACTTGCCTGAGTAGAACGCATCGGCAAGAGTGTGCTCGCACCCAGGTTCGAGCCGAACACGGATGCCGGCGGATATTGCACAAATTGGCCCCAGCCCGCCTGCAGCTGAAGCGATCCATTCAGCTTCAGAACAGCTCCGGTCTGGGGAGAAAACGCCAACACACGATCGGTAGAATCGTGGTCCCAGCGTCCGCCCGTCGTCAGGCGGAGGCGGCCGGCTATGGCCGTCCACGTGTTCTCGATGTAGCCGCTCGTCAGCGCGTCCGACGCTTGGTACTGGTCCACCAGATCGATATACCGCGCCGTATCGTAGTTGGTAGTGAAGCCCGCGTCATGAATCCAGCGCATACTTCCACCGGCGTTCACCGCATCGCGAGGACTCAACGTCCACGTCGCGTTCGAATTCCAGGCCCATTCGCCATAGCTTCCGTGCCCAAGCGGTTCACTGGCTGGATTCTGCGCATCGAACTTATCGTCCATCCACGCCACGTGATTCGTGATCACTGCATTTGCGTTCGGTGCGTACATCCAGGAGAGGTTCGCGAATGTCGCGTGCTGCCCCACCAGCATCAACGCATTCGCTCCCAGGGTCTGCTTCACTGCGCTCCGGTCCAGATCCGTGTAGCTGTCCACAACATCCAGGCTGATTGTGTTTTTCGGATCCAGAGCACAACTGAGGCGTCCCTCGCCGTCAGTGATGCCGAATGCCATCGACGGATCCGTCAGCGTCTGCGCCAAAATGTATTGCAGGTAGCTTTTCCGAAACCCAGCGATCCAGGAGCAGCGGCCATTGCGCTCCAACGGCCCTCCAGCGGAAAGGCCTGCGCTGGCAAGGTTAGCGGTGAATTGGAATGAGTAGCGGTCGCGGCTCCCGTCTCGCATCTGAACGTCGAGCGCGGCGCCCGATGTATCACTTGCCCGTTCCGGCCGGCTGTCTTCATACAGGTTCAATCCCTCCATCAGATTTGCGTTGAACACGCTTGCTGAACCGGACAAGTCCGTGCCTTCGAGATTATGGATTGCGTCGTGAAGCAAAACACCGTCCAGGTATACACCGATTCGGCTGAAATCCTCACCGCGTAAAGAAAATCGCGCTTCGAAGTCGTCATTGGAAGTCACGCCGGGCAGAGCTTGAACAGCGCGCAGCGGATCATCGGCTAACACGGTGCTCAGGTTTCTGAGGTCTTCACCCGACAGGTTCAGTGCGTGGCCGGAGAAAGCGGCTTGGCTGGCGTCCTCGATCGATCCGCGAACTGAGACACGATCTACATGTCTGTACGCCACCGGCATCAGATTGATTTCCATTCGCGGCGTGCCGTTTGAATCCATACCCACGTGCAATGTTCTTTTCGTATATTCAGCAGCCGATACTTCCACCTGACCACTGCCCAAATCGACATCGCTCAGACGAAAAGATCCATTTGGATCGGTTACGGCGAGAATGCGCCCATCAACGGCAACGGTTGCGTTCTGAATACGTTGCCCCGTTTGCGCGTCTACGACAGTTCCTTCGATTTCGGAACCGCGAGCGTGAACGCTAATTGCCAACAGGAGAACGGCGAGCGGCATGACCCGGAATGGCATGGGTCAATCGTAAGTGGGATGCGGAGGAATCCTCAAGAACCAGAACTGCTACCACGCCCTAACTAGTTCCGTACTCGGTGGGACTAGGTGGTACTGGGTGCGGATGTCCGCTCACGGCACCGGTTTGATGTCAAACATCTCGAATCGGGGTACTCCATGCGTGTCATAGACGGTCTTGACGTTCGTCTTAATCATGCCTAGCGAATGAATGGTCTTTCCAAAGAACTGGTCGGCCTTGGGGAAAAGCGCGCCATCGGGGAGATGGCGTAAGATCGCGCAACCCGCACTGCACCCCAAAAAAGCACCTCGATTGAATTGGCCAGCCAACAGGGGCGCTGTTTCTTCGCTCACGGTAACGCGCCGATTGCTTCTCGTTTCCACTATGTTGACGATTCCCCAATCGATCGCGATCGCGCGCTTTACGCCGGAGTGCTCCAATTCCGCGCACAGCGCCCGGTCAGCATTCGTCCAGGACGATCGGGCCGGATACTCAATCAAATTCGCGTACGCGAGATCTACAAACAATAGAGCCCGGATACAGATAAAGCTCACAGCAAGGAAGGCTAGACCGCGCAACCCGGGCGACCTCCCGTTGATGGTCGATCCGGCACTCAACGCGACTGCGCACAAGAGCGGAATCCAGAACAGCACCTGGTGGTGCAGTGACCCGCCGGCATTCACTGTTAGTCCCGACTCGAACCATGCGAGTACTCCCGATATCAGGAAGAACAGAATCCACTTACGGGCGTTGGCGTCGGCCGTGAAAAGACCGATTCCAACCAGGGCGGCTTCGAGATAGAACCCGAGCGTTGAGCCACCGGTGCGGACATACCTGGCGAGCGCCAGCGAAGGTCCCGCGAACGGACGTGGCATCAAATCGCGCGCCTGATGTGAACCATCAACCAGCGCGTACGGGGTGATCTGGCCATCCAGAGCCCGGCGCATACTAACAGCCTTCGCCTCCAGTTCACTAAAGGCGAACCTTGTGTTCTCACCGATCGTGCTGCCGTGATGCCCAAGGTTGTAGCGAATCAAAGGATAGGCCCCGAGAAACAAACCCGCTGCGAAGATCGCAATGTTTTTCCACTTACAACTGCGAATCAGAGCCCGCAAGTTGACAACGAACAAGGCGGCTGCCATCGCAGACAGATCCCAAAGAAATAGCGCCTTATCCCACAGTGCCAGCCCCAGTATTGCGCCTGCGAGGAACAGCAACTTGGGCTTCTGGCTCTCGTACCACCGCAGCAGCGCGAGAATGCCGAGGATCAGCAACATGTTCTGAAGAACGACCGGCCCCCAATCAAACACCGAAAGCATCACGAATGTGACATCAGTCGCGAGCACACACGCAATGACTACTCCGGCAGCGCGGCTATGCACTCGCTGCAGAAGATGCACGCACAGGTAGATCGTTGCTGCCGCGCACACGAGCGCAGGAATTCTGACCAGCCACTCATTCACAGGCAACATCGCGAGCAGCGGCGCATACAGCCAGCTTTTGAGTCCGCCCAGGTAGCTCATCACCATCGAGGGCATGTAGTGATGGAAAAAAGAGAACCACGCAACGCCGCTTTTGGGATGCCACAGATCGTAGATGAAAATGACTTCGTCCGATTGCAACCCCAGCAGAGGCAGCATCAAAACGCCTTCGAAGACGAACCAGCCGATCGCCAAAAAGGGCGCGATTGCGACCACTCGCGTGAGCAGCAAGCGCGCGCTCGCGACACTACGCACGAGGTTCAAAGAAACGGATAAAAGCGAATGCAGCAGCCGCGACAAGTGCCGCTGCGGGAATAGTGAGCACCCACGCGGTCACGATGTCCGTCGCCACGTTCCAGCGCACGGCCTTGACACGCTGAATCGAGCCGACCCCTGCGACCGCGCCAGCCACCACGTGTGTCGTCGAAACGGGTAAGCCCATCCAGGTTGCAAACAGGATGGAAATGGCGGCGCCCGCTTCTGCGCAGAAACCGCTCCTCGGTTTCAAGCGGGTCAAGCGCGTGCCCATGGTACGCACCACGCGCCATCCTCCACTTAACGTGCCAAGTCCCATTGCCGCGGCAGAGGCCAGGATAACCCAACCGGGCACGTGAAAGCCCTTCTGGAGGCCACTGGCAACCAGAACCGCCGTAATGATTCCCATAGTCTTCTGTGCGTCGTTTGTACCGTGTGCACAGCTCAACAGCGATGCGGAAAGAATCTGCAGATGGCGGAACCAGCGATCCATCTGCGCTGGGGAAAACGCATGAAAAATCCAATAGACGCTAAGCATCAGAGCGAAACCCAGCGTTAAACCGATCAAGGGCGCCACCACGATGAACTCAAGTGTTGTGGGCCATTTGCCAACCACAAGCCCATGCATTCCCGCCTTCGCCACGGCAGCGCCCGCGTATCCTCCAATGAGTGAATGTGAGGAGCTGATGGGCAGCCCGAGGTACCACGTCAGCACGTTCCAGAGTACCGCGCCGATCAAGCCGGCCAAAATCACGTATGGCGTAACAATGCTGGTGTTGACAAAGCCTTTGCCTATGGTTGCAGCAACGCCGGTGCCGAGAAAAAAGGCCGCAATAAAGTTAAAACCCGCCGCCAGTCCTACGGCTCGCAGTGGCGTGAGCACCCGAGTCGCGACTACGGTAGCGACCGAGTTCGCCGCGTCGTGGAAACCGTTGACGAAATCAAACGTGAGCGCGATCAGGACGATAAGCGTCACGAGCCCCGGAATCGGCATGTGTGTTAGCTGTTTTTCACGGCGACGTTCTGTATCACGTCGGCGACATCTTCACACCGATCCGTCGTGCCTTCCAGCACTTCGTAAACTTCCTTGTGTTTGATCAACGTAATCGCATCCATGTTGGAGCTGAAGAGAGCTGACAAAACCGTTCGTTCAATTGCGTCGGCTTCATCTTCGAGCCTGTTCACTTCGATACAGTGGTCGATCACGTTCTGCTTCGATTGCAACGCCGTGATAGCCATCCCAAGCTCATTGCAAGATTGATTGATCATCCGGCCAAGCTGAACCGCGGGTTCCGGTACCGGGTTGACACGGTATGCCACAATCCGAAACGTCGCGTCCTCTATGGAATCGAGCACGTCGTCGAGCGCTGTCGCGAGCGTCTGAATATCTTCCGGGTCGAACGGCGTGATGAAGGTAGACTGCAAGCGCCGAAAAATTTCGTGGATGACCTCGTCGCCACTGCGCTCAAGCGATTCCATCTGCTTCGAGATGGCGCACATCCCTTCATATCCGCCCTTAAGTCCCGAAATCAAAAGCTCGGAAGAGCGGCAAAGGATTTTTGCATGCTGCTGAAAGTAGTCGAAGAACTTGCCGTCACGTGGAAGGAGGTTCATGATCTTGTTTCAACCCGGAGAAGGATCATTTTTCGATCTCGACACGCAGAGACCTACTCTCATGAGCATACGTTACCGTTCATCACAGGACACGGATACCGGCACTGATGAGAACTTTCGGTTCCGCCGAATTGTCCGGTCTATTCTCGAACTATGAGGCGAAAGACCCCAACTGCTTTGCTGGCTGTACTGTGTATACCTGTTGCTGCCTTGCACGCGGCGGAATGGAAACAGCTCTTCGACGGTAAAGACCTAAACGGCTGGAAACACGTCGGCCCCGGAAATATGACCGTCGAGAATGGGCTGATTCGCCCGCATGGCGGCATGGGTCTGCTCTACTGGACAGGCGGCAAGCTCGGCAACTGCACTATCCGAGTTGTCTATAAAATGCGCGATTTCAACGATAACTCGGGTGTGTTCATCCGTATTCCGGAAGCGCCCACCGAGCCCTGGATGCCGGTGAACAAGGGTTACGAAGTGCAGATCGACAATCATCCGGAAACCGGCGGCGAGGATGAATATCACGTTACGGGCACTCTGTATTCGCTCACGAAGCCGCACGCCAAACCAGGCAAGCCCGGTCCTGAGTGGAACACCATGGAGATCACGCTCGAGGGCCCGCGAACCATTGTCAAGGTGAATAGTGTTTTGGTGACCGACTACACGGAAGGCCAGCCTGTGCCTCCCAAGAAGTTCGACTTCGAACCCGCACGCGGACGCCGCCCCAACGAGGGCTATATCGGTCTGCAAAACCATAGCGACAACGACATCGTGTTCTTCAAAGAAGTCGCGATAAAGCCGCTGCACTAGATTGGCGGAATGGCAAATACGCGTGTCGAACCCGATAACGAGCGCACAGGCCGTTTTGCGCGGTCTGATGAGGTAAACGCCACTCACGGGCTGACGCGGGGCATGGGCCTGTTTCCCGCGCTAGCCGCCAACATGTTGAACATGGTCGGGGTTGGTCCGTTTCTGACCATTCCTCTGATCCTCTCGGCCATGGGCGGACCACAGGCGCTGTTCGGCTGGATCCTTGGCGCCCTGCTTGCCACGTGCGATGGTCTGGTCTGGGCTGAGTTGGGGGCGGCTATGCCCGGCACCGGAGGATCGTACGACTATCTGCAAGAGGCATTTGGCCCGCGATCCCTGGGACGATTGATGGGATTTCTGTTCTTGTGGCAAGTGATGTTATCGGCGCCGCTCACCGCCGCATCGGGAGCGGTGGGCTTTGCCGATTACGCAAAGTATCTTCTGCCGTCGTTGAATACACCGGAACAAAAAGTGATCGCCATGGCTGTGTGCCTGTTGTCTACGGTTCTGCTCTACCGTGACATTCGATCGATTGGAAAAATCTCGGGAGTTTTGTGGTTCGGATTGATGGCTGCGATGGGAATCATCATCTGGGGTGGCATCCGTCACGCCAGCACCGCTCGTATGTTTGATTTCCCGGCGGGCGCGTTTCACCTCTCGACTGGCTTCTTCCTCGGACTTGGCGCGGCAACTCTGATCGCCATGTACGATTACAGCGGCTATTTCAATGTCTGCCTAATCGGCGGCGAAGTGAAGAATCCCGCGGTGAATATTCCGCGTTGTGTGCTGCTCTCCATCGGAATTCTTGCCGTACTTTATGTCGCCATGAGCCTGTCCATCATCGGCGTGCTGCCTTGGCGTGAGGCGATTCACTCGAACGCGATCGTCTCTGACTACATCGAGCGGCTTTATGGCGGCCACGCGGCCTCGCTCATGACGATCCTGATTTTGTGGGTTGCGTTCGCATCGGTATTCTGCGTCCTCCTCGGCTATACCCGAGTTCCGTACGCTGCGGCGGCGGAGGGCCATTTCTTCTCTGCGTTTGCGCGCCTTCACCCGAAACGAAAATTCCCGTCGTTCTCGGTTATCTTTATGGGAATCGCTTCCGCGCTCGCTTCACTGCTGAGTCTGGAAGATCTGATAAAAGGCCTGCTTGTTATACAGATCGTGACGCAGTTCGCAGCCCAATGCGTTGCGGTCGTGGTGATCCGGCGCTTTCGCAAGCAGATTCCACGACCATTCTCGATGCCTCTGTTTCCGCTACCGGCAGTGATCGCCTTGGCCGGTTGGATTTTCATTCTCTGGTCGAGTGGGTCTGTTTATGTGGCTGCCGGGTTCGGATTGCTGATTCTCGGTATCGCGGCGTATCTGTGGCGTGCCCGCCGTCAGCGGCAGTGGCCGTGGGTCCCTGCATAGAAAGTAGGGAACGCGTATTCCACTTCGAACCGCGCGCGATAGCAAAGCGGTTTTGGGCTTTCCCGCAGTCTCTGCCGCTTGCCCCCGGCTACGCGATGCCCAGCTTCTTCTGCATATCCTCCAACGTGACGCCCTTCGTCTCCGGATAAACCGTCAGTACGACGAAGAATTGGACCGCCATCATGGCTGCGAAAAAGACGAATGGCGCCCCTCTCGAGTAGGCGGCGATGACTGGAAAAGTGTAAGAAATAATCGCATTCATGGCCCAATGCGTAAAGGTGCCGAGGCTCTGACCACTCGCCCGCACCCGCGTCGGAAAGACTTCGCTGATGAAGACCCAGATCACTGCGCCCTGTGAGAAGGCGAAGAATGCGATGTATCCCACCAGGAACCAAACGAGCGCGTGTTCATGCGAATGCGACAGAAAAATCACGGCAACGGCACTCAGGCACACCGCGGTTCCAATCGCGCCGACGAGCAGGAGCGTCTTTCGGCCCACGCGATCAATGATCGACATGGCAATGATGGTGAAAATCAAGTTCATCAGCCCAATCAGAACCGTCTGCGAAGGCGTGACAATCGTGTTCAGGTAATAAAGGATGGCGTTAATACCTGATAACTGGTTGAACATGGCTATCGAAACGGCCAGAAAAATCGGCAGACCATATTTGCGCTGGAATAGCGGCTCCTTGGCATGGCCGTGCACAGCGTCAATCGATGCGACAATATCCCCCAGTTCGGCATCGACATCTTCTTCACCGATGGCGACCAGTGTCTGCCGTGCCTCAGGAATCCGGCCACGCTGTACCAGCCAACGCGGGCTCTCCGGAATGAAAAACAGCATCACGAGAAAGAAAAACGCGGGGATGCCCGAAACACCAAGCATCCAGCGCCACTGCGCTTCGCCGCCGACCGCGTTTGCGATCAGGTAATTCGAGAGATACGCGACCAAAATCCCGGAAACGACGTTGAATTGAAAGAAGCCTACGAGCCGGCCGCGCCACTTCGCCGGAGCGATCTCTGCAATATACATAGGGCCGAGAACCGATGAGCCTCCGATGCCCAGTCCGCCGATGAATCGAAAGATCAGGAGCACATCCCAGTTCCAGGCTATGCCGCACCCAATCGCGGAGAGCAGATAGAGAATCGCCATCCAGCGCAAGCTGGCGCGCCGTCCATAGGCAGAAGCAGGAATACCAGCAAACATAGCGCCCAGAATGGTCCCGAGCAGCGCGGTCGCTACTGTAACTCCGAGGGTGCTCGGTGTCAGCAGAAATGAGCGAGTCAATCCCGCCGTCGTCCCTGAAATCACGGCAGTGTCAAACCCAAATAGCAGACCACCTAGTGCCGCAACGATTGTGCTCTTGAGCAATGATCCGGAAAGTGTCATGCGAAAGCAGCCTCCCCTAGCGCCAATGCGCCGAGGACTCCGGCTCTGTTCTGCAGCTGGGGTGGAACAATGAACCTGTCCAGGTTCTCGAGAATGCTTTCGTGCCTCACATACCCATTGAGAATGCGGCCGAATTCGCGCCGGACGATGGGGAATAAGTGGGGATTCTGCATAACACCTCCGCCAAGCAGGAATCGTTGCGTCGATAAAGTCAACATCAGGTTGGCGACACCAAGCGCGATGTAGTGCGCCTCCAGGCTCCAGGCCTCATGCGATTCAGGCAACGTGTTGCCCGGCACTCCCCAGCGCGCCTGCAGCGCGGGACCTGACGCCAACCCTTCGAGGCAGTCGCCGTGGTATGGACACGACCCGGGAAACGGATCTCTGATCAGATCGTGGGGGATTCGCAGGTGTCCGATTTCGGGGTGTACAAGTCCGTGAACGACACGGCCCTGAACCATGGCGCCGCCACCGACTCCGGTACCGATTGTGAGATAGACTGCGTCGCTGAGACCGCGCGCCGCGCCCCATCGCGCTTCGCCGATGAGTGCAGTGTTGACATCGGTGTCGAAGGCTACGGGTACCTTCAGTTCACGCCGGATCACGCCGAGCAAATCGCAGTTCGCCCATCCTGCCTTTGGCGTTGAAGTAATAAAACCGTAGGTTGGCGATTCGCAGTTAAGGTCGACTGGTCCGAAAGAGCCAATCCCAATGGCCCGGACGCGCTCTCGCCGCTGCCTGAAAAACTCAACGGCCAGAG
The DNA here is from genome assembly GCA_963842195.1 of uncultured Acidobacteriaceae bacterium. GTDB lineage: Bacteria > Acidobacteriota > Terriglobia > Bryobacterales > Bryobacteraceae > Bog-105. The sequence goes on along the minus strand of CAWJFN010000002.1, from coordinate 327,260 downwards.
CGACCGTCTCTTTAGGCGTGGTTGTGGCAAAGGAACTAGTTTCCAGGTCTTCGGGACCAGTGCCTGCCCCGCAGACAAACTTCGTTCCCCCAGCCTCGATACCTCCGAACATGCAAACGAGTATATGCAAGCCGGAGTACGGCCCTTATTAACTCTTCTTCGTAAACACCAAATCTTGCGCCTTGTCGGTCGGCTCCAGATGTTCATAATGAACATTCAGCGTGTGCCCGTCAGGCGACAACTCGAGCTTCCATTGCGTGGTCGAGTCTTCCTTTGGACCGTTTGTTTTCAGGATCATCAGGGCCGGGCCGTTATACCAGAGCGAAACCTTCGCTTTGTGGCCGTTCTCGTCGAAATCGCATTCGGCTCCCTCAGTAGCGCAAACGAATTTCGAGGTCGAATCCTTTCCGTCGGCTTCATGAACCTGCCGCTGAAAATCGATTTTGCCCGGCGAACATTGAATCGTCAACGTGATCGCCTGCCCATTGGCATCCTGGCTCTTGGCGGGATCCAGCTCCCAAGTGCCCGAAAAATTCGGTTGGGCTGTGTAGCCTGCCAGCAAACGAGCGACGAGCGGAAAAACAATTACGATAGGCGCTATACGGTTACAGCGCATCGAGACCTCCATGCGCGGCCTGGGTTGATACGGGCCGTGGCTGTTTGGTCCATATCTTACACCATCTTACACCCAAAACGAGTCGCCCGGCGATAGTGGCAGCCGCTTCGGCCGCCGAGAACCGTCTTGGCGCTTTTTGCGGCTGCTTTGTCAGCTACGCCATTTGATATTGCATCCGAGACTCGGCTTTTGCTCCGCAGCAACGGGCTGTCCGCTCAACAATGCGTCGATGGCGGCGCGCAGGTCGCGCCCGGTAACTGGTTTGCCACTTCCGGGCCGGCTGTCATCCAACTGGCCGCGGTAGGCGAGTTTGCGGTCGGCGTCAAACAGGAAAAAGTCGGGTGTGCAGGCCGCGCCGAAAGCGCGCGCGACCTCCTGCGTCTCGTCGTAGCAGAACGGGAACTGAAATTTCAACTCGTCTGCCATTTGCCGCAAGCTCGCAGGAGCATCATCGGGGTACGCCTGAGCGTCATTCGATGAGATCGCCACAATCGCAACTGGCGCGCTCGCATAGTCTCTCCCGAGACGGGCGAGCTCGTGTTGAACGTGTTTTACGTACGGACAGTGGCGGCAGATAAACATGACCAGCATTGCCTTGGCTTGTTTGCAATCGTCCAGGCTTACCACCTTCCCGGTTACTACGTCAGGAAGACTGAATCCGGGTGCAGGAGTTCCAAGCGGAAGCATTGTCGATTCTGTACGCGCCATATATGTTCAACCTAACAAGAACGAAAGTTGGCTTGAGACCTGCGCTAAAACAGTGTCAGGTGCTGCGACTGAAGGGCCGTTGGATCGCTTGGTGGTATATCGCCATCGGCATCGGCTTTGTGCTGCTGGCCATTGTCAACATAATCGCCCGCGGAAAGACGTGGCTCATTGCACTGCGGTTCATCATCGCGGCTGGATTTATGTTTCTAGGCTGGACTGAGTTGCGCCTAAAGCGCCCAAAACACTAAGGGTAATTCGAACCTATTCTCCGGTTATCCAACCATACTGCGCATTTGTAAGAGGCACCACCGACAGTCGTCCCTGATTAACCAGCGGCGATTCGGCGAACAGGTGATTTGACTTAATTTCGGCAAGGGTTCGCGGGGAGTTGAAGGCATTCCCGGCTCGAATGCGTACCAGCGGTGTCTTTCCGTTCATCTCCACACTAACTACCGTGGCCGTCCCGACGGCGCGGCGTTCGTCACCGGTGTGGTACAGGACCAGCTTATCGCCCGGTTTCATCTCGCGCAAATTCCTGAGCGCAACCGGATTGGTCACGCCGTCCCAAATGGTTTCGCCGTCCCGTTGAAGATCTGCGAACGAGTACGCTTCCGGTTCAGACTTGAGCAGATAAGGCATGCTGCGGCCTATCTTACGACACGCTTTCCAGTCCGGGACGCAAGAAAAAAGGCGGCCCGAGATCCCTCAGGCCGCCTGCAAGCCCTAGCTCTGTCGCGGATGTTTGTGATAGACAGCCGCGATCGGCTTGTCAAAGCTTCGAAGTTGAAGCCGCGTGGGAACGGGCTGCCGTCGAGCCAACCCCCGCGTCGAGATCACCCGCCGCGGTTGCCCGGGCCCACTCGTCCGCTTCGCGAACCGCCTGCTCGCGCGTGATGCCGTAACGTTCCTGCAGCTTGCCAATGAGCTCGTCTTTCTTTCCGCTCAAGGCCGTGATGTCATCGTCGGTAAGCTTGCCCCAACGTTGTTTCAGGGATCCTTTCAGTTGTTTCCACTTACCTTCGAATTGATCCGAGTTCATACGTAGAAGCTCCTCTCCTCTCCCTACGGTGCAATCAGTGCGCCAAAGAGCATTTCCAATAACTTGCAGGCAATAAACGAGTGAATGCTGCGCAATTTTTCCAGTCTTTCGGCCTTTTTTTGCCAAGCGCAGACAAACTTACCCGGTCTGGGATACTCAAAGGTTGCTCATGTGTTCAGACGAAGTGTTGCTACGATACCGGGCTGCCGTTTCCCCTCGCCGGGCGGGGAAAGGTACGCGACGTCTACAGTGTCGATGACGCTCTGCTGTTCATTGCCACGGATCGCATCTCCGCCTTCGATTGCATCCTGGGCAGCGGGATCCCGTGCAAGGGTCGTGTCCTGACGCAGATGTCCCTGTTCTGGTTTGACCTCCTGAAGGACGTAACTCCCAATCACCTGATCACTGCCGATGTTTCGAATTATCCGGAGGTGCTGAGGCCTTATTCAGATACGCTGCGGAATCGCTCCATGCTGGTGAGGAAAGCAGCGATGATCCCGATTGAGTGCGTTGCTCGCGGATATCTGGCGGGGTCGGGCTGGAAAGAGTATCAATCCGAAGGCACAGTTTGCGGAATTCCGTTGCCGGCAGGGCTCCGCAACGGTGACCGCTTGCCTGAGCCGATCTTCACACCCGCTACTAAAGCCGAGACCGGGCATGACATGAACGTGTCTCTGGTAACCGTGGCAAATCAGATCGGCTCCGCCCTTGCCGCCCGCCTGCGCGACGTGAGCATCGACATCTATCGGTTAGCTGCCGCCTACTCATTCCAGCGGGGCATCATACTTGCGGACACTAAGTTCGAGTTTGGATTTGTGGACGATGAATTAGTACTCGCGGATGAGGTACTTACTCCAGATTCGTCACGGTACTGGCCTGTTGACGGCTACAACCCAGGAGGTCCCCAGCTCTCGTTCGACAAGCAGTTCGTACGCGATTATCTGGAAACACTGCCTTGGGACAAGCAATCTCCGGCGCCTTCGTTGCCTTCCGATGTGGTCCAGAAAACAAGCGCGAAGTACCAGGAAGCGTATCAGCGGCTGACTGGCCGGACAATTTTCGAGTAAACTGCTGATACATAGGATGAACGGCTTCAATTGGTTCGACGTACTGCTGATGCTCATCCTTGCAGCCTCGGTGTTCAGCGGCTTGCGGGCTGGTTTTGCACGCGTTGTCGTCGGATTGATCGCTACAGTCGTCGGCTTTGTAGCAGGTTTCTGGTGTTATCGGATGGTAGCGAATGCCTTGATGCCGTATATCCGAACGCCGGCGGTCGCGAACATCCTCGGCTTCTTGCTTATTTTCGTTGGCGTGATGCTGGTGGGTTCGCTAATCGCAGCTGTCCTGTCGCGCCTGTTCAAGTGGATCGGCCTGTCCTGGTTTAATCACCTCCTGGGGGGTGTTGCCGGAGGAGTTCGCGGAGTCATTACAATCGCCGTCATGATAGCGGTGATGGTGGCGTTCACACCCTCACCTCCGCCTCACTTCCTCGACGATTCAAGACTTCTGCCATACGCGACACAGATTTCTGTTTGGCTCGCGAGCGTGGCCCCTCGCGAACTGAAGGACGCCTTTGATCAGCAACTCGAAAACATCAAGCGGTTTTGGGGTAGTCCGGACAAGCGGCATGCAGAAGAAGTTTGAGCTGCGCCGGAGAGGTCCTCAGGCAAGCTGTGCACAGGCCAACTCGGTAACCAGCTTCCGGAACATCTGAACATCGACGGGCTTGGGAAGATGAGCGTCCATACCTGCTGCGAGGCAGCGCTCGCGGTCGCTCTCCATGGCGCCCGCCGTCATGGCGAAGATCGGGACCCTCCCGCCCCTCGATTGTTCGAACGCCCGGATCTGGCGGCTGGCTTCGAGGCCATCCATCTCAGGCATCTGCACATCCATCAGAATCAGGTCGAAGCTCTGGCTCTGCGCCATTTCGACAGCAACGCGCCCGTTCTCCGCGATAGCTGTACGATGACCGTCCTTCTCGAGTAACCGGACGGTCAGACGCTGGTTAATGCGATTGTCTTCGGCGATCAGAATGTAAAGCTGGCGCGGCACGTTTGCCGCAGTCGCGGCGGCACTCTCACGGACGGCTGGGCGTTGCCTGCGACGGCGCACTGAACTGCCGGAATCGTGAATGAGAAGCAGCTGCCGGCGCCCGGTTCGCTTTCGACTGCGATTTCCCCTCCCATCAATCGAACCAGGCGCGAACAGATGGACAACCCGAGGCCCGTACCGCCGTATTTCCGCGTAATGGAGCCGTCGGCCTGCCGGAAAGCATCGAAAATCGTTGCTCGCGCGGATTCGGGAATCCCAATTCCGGTGTCGCGCACGGCGAATCGTACCAAGGCAGAATCCCCTCGCTTCACCAGATCAACAGTTACTGTAATGCCGCCGATTTCGGTAAACTTGACGGCATTGCCTAACAGGTTGACGAGGATTTGACGCAGGCGCAGCGGGTCTCCCAGAATGAAATCCGGCACCTCGCGGTGGATCTGAACTTCGGTTCGTAGATGTTTGCTTTCGCTCTCTGGGCGAATCACTTGCAGAGCGCCGTGAATGCATTCCGCGGATTGAGAATGCGACCGAATCGATTTGAAGCTTGCCTGCTTCAATGCGCGAGAAATCGAGGATGTCGTTGATGATCGTACGGAGTGCTTGGGCTGACGAGCGGATGGCGCCGATGTACTCGTCTTGAGCCGCATCCAATCGGGTAGTGAGCATCAGATCCGAGAAGCCGATGATACCGTTCATCGGTGTGCGGATTTCATGGCTCATGTTGGCGAGAAACTCGCTCTTCGCCGAGTTGGACTCTTCGGCGGCCCGTTTTAGCCTTTCCTCTTCGAACAACTTGGAGCGGATGGTTACGAGGTGACGGCCAATCTGCCTGCGCAACATCATGGCCCAGGCAAAGGCAATCGTCATCAAACAGCCGAGGGCAGCAGCCAGGCCGAGAACGTGATCGGTGTTCCACCAGGGCGCGGGACGTAACAGCTTGACGTCGTGAGCATTACGCAGGATGATAGTGAACGCGCGCGGAACATGCACCTCCTGAGAGGTTGGAGGCTCCAGCGCGACTACTCCGGTTATGGCCGCGGCCGCCCCAGCGGGAAGATCCGGCAGAGGACTTCGGTCCACCGTCTGGGCATAAAAACTGATAGGGCCGCCCTGGAACAGAGTCTTGCGCTCGCCCTGTCCATTGAGGGTCTGCGAGACGAGGCCCGCGGTTTGAACGAGCGCGCCTTCCGGCATCTCTTCGAGGATCTGCTGAGGAGTGTAAGGCAAAGCCTTTGGTGGTTGAACCGGACCGGTGTGCACGATGCGAGCGTCAGCGAATACGGGTCCGAACGGTCCGGCTTCGGCGATTCCAATCGCCTCGACGCTGGTTCCAGGCGAGAGCGCAACGGCGCGGTGGCGCCGCACGGGCAAGACGCCCGTTTCATCCTTGATCCAGGTAGGTCCTTCGGGTGAAGAAGCGAGAACCGTACCCCGCACCCGGACCGGTATCGGGAGCAGACTCAGACCAGAGAACTGCATGAGCCGGCCGATAGCCTGCACGCGCATCTGCGCCGGGTCTTCCGCGGGCTTCAAGACTTGAACATCGCCGAGTTCCGGAACGTACAAGTAAATGCCGAGCATCTGCCAATTGGCATTAAACGAAGTCGCACACGCACCGCGCACCCGGACCTGCGCTCCCTCAAGTCTCCAGGGCACCTGTAAATTGCTCTTCAGGAGAGCCTTATAACGATGCGTGCCCCACGTGAGGTCCAGTACTGGATGCCCCAGTTCCACTCCGACCGAGCGCACGGTTCCCTGCAGTTCAACCCAGGTGCTGTCTTGAGAGCCGGAGAAGATCTCTTCACGTTCGACAGGCGCAGGACGAGGTTCTCCACCATGGCGTAACAGCGTGATCCGCGGCTTGGCGATATTGGAGACGAATCCCGAGGAGGTCACACCTTCGATGATCACTTCATCGCCTGTTCGAAGATTGCGGTCCGGCATGGGATGTGGATCGACGTAAATGCCATGGTCTCCTTGGGCGATGAACAACAATTCATCGGTGACATCGAAGAACGTAATCGTGGCGTGAACCCGCACCGGCAGACTGCGCGCCGCGACAGTCGAGGGCAAGTTGCGGATGTCGTTAATCTTCGTGAGCACGCCAACGTGGGGAATACGTGAAGAGGGCGGGGCCAAACGTACGTTGGCGGCCTGCTTGACGATCAGATCACCAGAATTGGAGGTCCAAAGCTTGATTCGGCGCTGCTTGCCCTCCCAGTCGTGGTCTACATCGAGAACGCCACGTAAGGTGACGAAAGCACCCGGCAGTTTATCCGGGGTGAGAGCATACTCCTGCATACGAACGTCAATATCCGTATCACCAACAGCCACGGTCATCCAGAGTCGCCCTAAACTTTGCTCCAACGCCGACCGGACCCTGCCGTTTAGTTCAACGTAACGATATTGGTATTTGCTGGACGTAAGATCGGCGTCGGTCACGGGAACCGGGCGCAGATGAGGCCCGGCAGGCAGATGCGTTATCTGTAGCGGCTGGACGAGCGGGTTCGGAGCGCCCACGAGAAGGGAACCGCTCAACGAAATGTTCGAAAACGCAGTAATCTCCTGCGAGTGGATTCCGGTGCAGTCGAGGCGGATGCCGCCGCTAGCATCCTGGAGAAAGGCTTGATTCATCTCCGGATCGCTGAACGTGACCTGGCCCTCAACCTGAACGTGACCCAAAACGTTCGCCTTACTGGACCGCACACGATAGGCCTGTGAAGCCGAGGTGATACGTGGGTCGCGGCTGCAGCTTGTGAGAAACACAAGTCCGACGCCAGTCAGCAACAGCGAGCATTGCAGACGTGGATTCGGAAGCAAGCTCACAGACGACTTATCGACCGTTCCCAGCCGCTTTGGCGTCCCTCAGAGCAGTCTCAGGGGAATCCAGGCTTTTCGACAAAGTGGCGGGAACTAGGACCGTCAAAAAACGTAGTTAATCGGTGAGCGATGTCCGAAGAGGGCCGGAAACCGCAGCCGCGTTTGGAGCCACTGGGCTCATCAGCCGCGTTGTCACCTGCGTGGCGCGATTTTATGCATTTTTGCCGGGATCTTCAGCACGGCGAGATCGAGCGATTGTCCATACAGGACGGGGTGCCCGTTCTCGCGGAAACGGCCCGGAAGAAGATTCGGTTTACACGCGATCGCGGGGGTTGATCCTGCATTCTGGACGAGCGTGGTAGGTCCACGCTCGTAAATTTTGGCCGGCTGACCAAATCACCTGGAGGCCGCCGTTGGAGTGGAAGCACTTCGACGGCGGCCTTTTGCATTTTCGGGAGGAGCTATGACGCGCGCGCTGGTCGTGTGTGCAATGGCGACGGCGATCGCCACTGCGAGTTCCGATAACTGGCTGCAGCTTATGCGTGAAGCCAGTTCGTTAGAACAGGCGGGAGATTATCGCGGGGCCATGAAGTTTTACAGCGGGGCGGTTGCCCTGGCAGACGGTTTTGATGGAGACGACGCGCGCGTTTGGGCGGCCTTGAATTCGTTAGCCACCGCTAACCAGGAATTGGGGCGCTTTCGGGATGCTGAACATCAATATCGGCGCGCATTATCGGCGGTGAGCACGGCTCGCGGCACTGACAACACCGACCACGCGATAATACTGGCCAATCTGGCGATGCTGCATATCAAAACAGGCCGCAGTTCGGAGGCCGAGGCCGAGATTCGCGAGGCGGTAGCAGTACTGCGGCGGTTGCTGCAACCGGGCGACGAGAGCCTTGCAATTGCACTCAACGGACTAGGCGCGGCGCTGCTCAGAAATGGCCGCTTCCAGGAAGCGGAGGCGCTGCTCAGTGATTCGCTTGCATCGCTAAACACCGAGCGGGAGTCGCACGACGACACGCTGGCTTTGACATTGAATAACCTCGGTGTCTTGCGGAGGGCAGAACAACGCAGCGGTGAAGCAGTCGAATTGTTCCGGAAATCGCTCGCAATTCTGGAGCGGCGAAATGGCCCGGATCATCCGGCGGCGCTCGAGACAATTGCAAATCTGGCGGCAGCCGATGCAGATTGTGGACGACAAGATGAAGCGGAGGCCGCCTACCAGCGAGCGATTGCTATTGCCGGGAAGCGGCTGGGGGAGGAACATCCACTGTACGGTATGCTGCTCAGCCGTTACGCGGAGTTTTTGAAGAAGAGCGGGCGCAAACGCGAGGCGAACGCGATGGCGGCACGGTCGAAGGCCATCTTTCGAGAGACTGCCCTACAGCAGGGAAAGGGTCTCACCGTGGATGTCGCCGATTTTCAGGCAGGCCGCCGGTAGACAGGACTTCAGACGCGGCGGAGTTTGGTGACCCGGCCAACTTCAACCCACTCGACAACGAAGATGTTGCCGTTGTGATCGAAGCACGCGGCGTGAGGGCAGACAAACTTGCCGGGAGTGAAAGCGGTGCGGTCGAGCTTTCTGACGTTATTCCAATTGTGCGCGGCGGAGTCATCGCCAAGATGCTCGATTACCTTGTTGTTCTTATCCAGCAGAGTAACTCGGGCGCCGAGGTCGGGCACGACGGTCTCGCCGGTTTTCCAGAAATCGAAATAGCAGGGCAGGTTGGTGCCCTCGATAAACGCGATGTGTTGGCCCGCCAGCGAGAACGTCTGGATGCGGTTATTCGCACGATCGGCAATCATCAGGATGGGATCGGAGCCCCGGTCGTCGAGGATAATGCCGTGAGGGCAGTTCAATTGTCCGGGATCTTTTCCCATCCCGCCAAACGTGCGCAGGTATTTGCCGTTGCGATCGTAGACGTTGATGTAACTGGACCCGTAGCCGTCGCCCACATAGAGATCGCCGTTCGGAGCAATGGCGAGATTGGTCGGGCTGTACTTTTTCTTCGCTGCCATCGGGATTGGGCTTGTAGGCGTCCGATTCAGTGGGATAGCCGAAGGAGAAGACCTCTTCACCGCTCAGAGTTCGCTTTGACACGATGCCACGCTGGGTATCGCACAGATACAGATACTCAGTGCTGCCTTCCTTGCGAATGTGGAGGCCGTGAGCGCCACCTTTGAACTCTCGGCCCCAGCTTTTGACGAATTTGCCGTTTTCATCGAAGACGACCATGGAGTCGCTGCTTTCGCTGGCGGCGTTAACCGTGTGATGGATGTAGATGTGGCCCTGCGAATCTTCGCAGACGCCGTGCGTGTTGCCGTATTTGATGTCGGCCGGCAGCTCGCCCCAATCGTGGGTGGCTTCGTAGGTGTATTCGCCGGAGCCGAGGACGGGTTTGGCGCTCCCGGATTTGTTAGTAGCGCCAAGAATAATAGGAGCGGAGGCGGAAGTTAGTAAGAACGAGCGGCGAGTATGCATAAGTCAGGCCAATATCTTGTTATTCACGTTCCCCGCGATATCGGTCAGGCGGAAATGGCGGCCCTGGAACTTATAGGTTAACCGCGTATGGTCGATGCCGAGACAATGTAGGACCGTCGCCTGGACATCGTGGATGGGAACGGGATCGGAGATGACGTTATAGGAGAAATCGTCGGTTTCCCCGAGCACAACGCCGGGCTTCATGCCGCCGCCGGCGAACCACATGGTGAAGCAACGAGGATGATGATCGCGGCCGTAGTTTTCTTTCGTGAGGTGGCCCTGGCAATAGACCGTGCGGCCGAACTCGCCGCCCCAGATAACAAGCGTGTCTTCGAGCAGGCCGCGCTGTTTGAGATCAGCGACCAGAGCAGCAGACGCCTGATCGGTCCCACCACACTGTAGCGCGAGATCGCGTGGAAGGTCGTTGTGCTGATCCCAGCCGCGATGATAGAGCTGAATGAAGCGGACACCGCGTTCGGCGAGACGGCGCGCCATCAGGCAATTCGCAGCGTAAGTCCCCGGCTTGCGCGAATCGGGACCGTACAGTTCGAAGGTGCTATCGGGCTCTTTCGACAAGTCGGTGAGCTCTGGCACCGACGACTGCATGCGATACGCCATTTCGTATTGCGAGATGCGGGCCGCGATTTCAGGATCGCCGTAGTTTTGTTCAGTAACGTGATTCAGTTCAGCGAGGCTGTCGAGCATGGTGCGGCGCGTTGTGGCATCAATGCCCTCGGGATTGGCCAGAAACAGGACGGGATCCCCGGAAGCGCGGAAGCGCACGCCCTGATATTTGGACGGAAGAAAGCCGCTGGACCACAGACGCGTGAAGAGCGGCTGATCGCGGTTGAGCGCGTTGGCTTGAGAAATGAGAACCACGAAGGCGGGTAAATTCTTGTTCTCACTGCCCAAGCCGTAAGTTACCCAGGAGCCCATGCTGGGACGGCCGGGCTGCATGAATCCGGTCTGGATAAAGGTGATGGCGGGGTCGTGGTTGATGGCGTCAGTATTGACCGTCTTCACGAGCGTAAGTTGGTCGATCACCTTCGCAGTGTGCGGCAGCAGCTCGCTGATGTAGGTCCCGTTTTCACCGGCGCGGTTGAATTTGAAGATCGACGGGGCGACAGGCAGCGAATTCTGGCCGGACGTCATGCCGGTAATGCGCTGGCCCTGGCGCACGGAGTCGGGGAGCTCGCTTCCGGAAAGGGCCGCGAGCTTCGGCTTGTAGTCGAAGAGGTCGATCTGCGATGGTGCGCCGGACTGGTGTAGGTAGATGATGCGCTTGGCCTTGCCCGGGAAGTGCGGAAGGTCGGGGAGGCCGCCGAATCCGGACGCACTGGTGAGCGGCGGCGTGTCGCCGAACGCTTCGGGCGCAAGAAGAGACGCGAGCGCGGCGACTCCGATTCCCTTGCTGGCACGGCCGAAAAGCTGCCGGCGCGTCAGCATCAATTGCTCTTCACGAATGGGGTCCATGAGTTAATTCCTGGTAATCGCTTCGTCCATGTTGAGGATCGTGCTGCTCACTAAGGTCCAAGCAGCAAGTTGGGCCACGTCGGCCTTGGGATCGGGCTTCGATTCTCCGACGGCGAGAAGTTTCTGAGCGGCGGCACGATCGGATTCGTAGTGGGACAGTTCTTTTTTATAGAGCCCGTCGAGGATCTCGGATTCGTGCGGCGAAGGATCGCGATCCGTGGCAAGCCGGAAAGCGTAACGAATACGCGCCGGCTCGGCGCCCGGCGTTTGACGCAGCACTCGCTCCGCAAGTGCGCGGGATGCTTCGATATAAGTGGGATCGTTTAGCAGAACCAGCGCCTGCAGCGGCGTATTAGTGACTCCGCGGCGCGCAGTGCACTTTTCGCGATCAGGCGCGTCGAATGTGTTCAGAGACGGATAGGGAACGGTGCGCTTCCAGAACGTATACATGCTGCGCCTATAGAGATCGGCGCCATGGCTTTGTTCGTATTTTTGCGCTGAGAAATCGCCGCCGAAGGCCATCTCTTCCCAGAGCCCTTTAGGTTGATAGGGAGACACGCTCGGACCGCCGATGCGCGGGTCGATAAGTCCGCTGAGTGCGAGCGCATTATCGCGAATCATTTCGGCGGGAAGACGGAAACGCGGGCCGCGGGCGAGCAGCCGGTTTTCGGGATCCCGTTCCAGCAATTCGGGCGTGACCTTCGAGGATTGGCGGTAGGTGGCCGAGGTCACGATCAGGCGCTGCATCGCTTTGACATCCCACTTGGTGCGAACGAATTCCGTAGCCAGCCAATCGAGCAGTTCCTGATTGCTCGGGGGGTCGCCTTGCGAGCCGAAATCCTCACTCGTTTTGACGATGCCAAGCCCGAAGTAAAGCTGCCAGAAATGATTCACAGCAACACGTGCGGTGAGCGGATTACCGGCATCGACAAGCCATTTAGCGAGCGTCAGCCGGTTACGCGGAGCATCTTTCGGCAGAGGGGGGAGGACGGCTGGCGTGTTGGGATCGACCTTTTCGCCCCGGTTGCGGTAATCGCCGCGAGCAAGGATAAAAGTATCGCGGGGCTTCGGGAGCTCACCCATGATCATGGTGGACGGAATCTCGCGATTGATCTCGTCCAATCCTTTGTTCAGGGACGCGTAATCGACAGCAAGCTGCTTTTCGGCAGGGTTGCCGATTTCATGCACGAAGTACTCGCGTAGCCACTTTTTCTGGTCGTCCGAGCGGCGGTCCGGCGCGATCTCAAGCACATTGTGAATCGGGTTGAGTTCGGCGATCTCTTGCGCTTCGCTGGCGTATAGCCGGCGGTTGTAGATACGCACAGCCTGCAACTGGCCTTTCAGCGCCGTACCCCACTCTTTATTACCTATCTGAAGCTCACCGCTTTCGAACGAAACACGCGCGAGCTTATCGCGGTTTACAACCGTGGGAGCATTGTGGCCATCAATATAGATCTGGATGCCTTTGGCTTGGCCAGAGCCGTCGTAAGAGACGGCGAGGTGATTCCAATGCTCGAGCGCGAGACCTTGGGTGGATTTAACTTCAATACCGGAATCGGGCCCGCTGGAATGAAGGCGCACAATGACGTTGCATTTTTCGCGTTCGCAATAGTCGAGCGCGATTTCGTAGCCAGCTTTGCGTGATTTGTCGTAGTGCTGGAGGACCGCCATGCCGGACGGACCGTCGGGTTTGAGCCACATCGCGTACGTAAAAGCGTTCGATGTTGTGAATGCGCCGGCATTACCGAACGAAAGCTGGGGCTCTTCGTCCAGGTCGGCAGCCCGGCCGATGCGGCCGTCGATGTAGTTCAGCTTGCCGGAGACGACCTTTGCAACACGATCTGACTGCAGGCGGTCGGCGAGAGTGTCGTCCAGCCGGTACTCGGCAATTAATCCCGAAGTCACGTCAGTGACCGGAACCTCGCGTTGATGCTGTTCCCAGGCGAACTCCGCAGCGCTGATTTCGGCGTCTTTATCTGCGATCGCCTTGAGGAGCTTCGCTTTCATGTCGGCCTGCTCGGGCCTCGGCAACTGAAGGAAGGGGACAGCATTACCCTTGTAGCCGTCGAGACCCTTTTCCGGCACGCTGTTGAAGAAAGCTCCGAAACTGTAGAAATCTTTCTGACGCAGCGGGTCGTATTTGTGATCGTGACAGCGGGCGCAACCCAGTGTGATGCCCAGCCAGGTGATGGATGTGGCTTCGATGCGGTCGACGATGTACTCGTTCTGATACTCCTCGGGAATCGCGCCGCCCTCGAAGTTAATCATGTGATTGCGATTGAATCCGGTCGCAATGATCTGAGATTGGGTCGCGTTAGGGAGCAGATCGCCGGCTATCTGCTCAATCGTGAACTCGTCGTAGGGCATGTTGCGATTGAACGCCTGAATCACCCAATCGCGCCAGGGCCACATTTCACGAGCGCTATCGATGTGATAGCCGTGCGTGTCGGCATAGCGCGCAAAATCGAGCCATTGCATGGTCATGCGTTCGCCGTAGCGGGGCGAAGCAAGGAGGCGGTCTACCACTTTCTCGTAAGCGTTGGGCGAGTTATCGGCGAGAAAAGCATCGAGCTCGGCGGGAGTAGGCGGCAGGCCAGTGAGGTCGAAGGTGACCCGCCGCAGGAGGGTTGGTTTGTCCGTTTCGGGCGCAGGATGCAGGCCTTCTTTTTGTAACTTTGCGGCCACGAATTGATCGATGGGATTCCGAACCCAGGCCGTATCCTGAACCGCAGGCGGATCGGGACGAACTGGCGTAACGAACGCCCAGTGCGTTTCCCATTTCGCACCGGCATCGATCCAGTTCTTGATGGTTTCAATCTGCGCCGGTGTCAGCTTCCGGCCCGAGTAGGGCGGCGGCATGCGCATGGCTTCGTTCGGATTGCTGACGCGCAGATACATCTTGCTATGCGCGGAATCGCCGGGCACGATCACGCCCGGTTTGGCGAATGCACCCTCTTTCGTATCGAAGTGCAGGCCCGCCATTCGGTGCTTCTCATCAGGACCGTGACAGGTGAAGCAAATGTCGGAAAGAATCGGTCGGACCTGACGATCGAAGTTGACGGCAGGAGCTGCATTTGCCAGCGGAACAACAAAGCTCAATGCGAGCGCGAGGAACAAAGCATACTTACACATGGGGCGGCAGAACGGGGCCTAAATACTGATTATGACGAGTATATATCTTCTTTGTCGTTCGTTTCGCGAGCGCGTGTGCGCCGCGGAGCCGGTCGTGACTATGACGGTGGTGGGGCGGCTTGTTTAAGCCGCTGCGGATTTGCCAAATGCGCGTAGCACTGCACAACTGTCCAAACTCGAGCGTCCTTTGCGATCTACGGCCGTAGTTGCGGTGCGGCTGTCCGCTCCACGTTACTATGACGGTTCGGAATGTTATCTCTGTTCAGTCACAGTTGGCGCACCTGGAGGCATGCACCCGCTGTAGCGGTACTCGCCATTTCAGCGCTCGCGCTTGGCGTCACCGCAACCACGGCCATCTACACCTTCATTCAAGCCGTCCTGTTGAAACCGCTGCCGTATGCAAACCCGGACCGGTATCTGGTTGTGCTCTCCAAGTGGCGCGGAATCGCCATCGAGGGTTCGTGGTCCTACCCCAATTGTGTCGACTTTCAGCAGCGGAATCGCACCATGGCTGCCCTTGGCTGCATCTCGTTTCAAGCGGAAAACCTGGCCATCGGCAAGCAAACCCGCTACGCCGAGGGCAACGGAGTAAATCCGCTGCTAATGCAAGCCTTAGGAGTACCGCTGGAGATGGGCTCATGGTTTACCGATGCTCCCGCGGACTTACGCTCGGCGGTCATCTCAGATAACCTGTGGCGTCGCTTCGGGGCGCGTCGCGACATCGTGGGCAAGCAAATAACCCTCAACTCGGTTCCGTATGTTGTCAGAGGCGTGGCGAAACCATGGTTCCGCTTTCTGCCCAATCGCTCCGGTGACCTGTGGTTCCCGCTAGACCCATCGCCATCTGATCGCAATGGCCGGGACCATCACTGGCTCGTCTGTTTGGCCAAGATGAAGCCGCACGTAACGGAGCAGCAGGCCAGGGCGGATATGACTCGAATCGCGGCCGAACTGGAACGCGAGTATCCGGATACAGAAAAGAACCACATCACCGACGTTGTTCTGCTTTTGCGTGCAATTACGAATCGTGTGCGCCCTATTTTTCTCCTGTTACTGGGCGCAGCCATTGTCCTGCTCGTCATTGCCTGCGGCAACGTGGCGAGCCTCCTGCTTGCACGGTCCGTCGCGAGGGTTCAGGAAACGGCAGTGCGAGTCGCGACCGGCGCGTCTGCGCCACAATTGGCAGCCCAATACATTTCAGAAGGCCTCATAATCGCCGTCCTCGGAGCGAGTGCCGGTCTGCTCGGCAGCGTCGGGTTGGTGAAGTTGGTCTTGTACTACGCAAGTGGCGAGATCCCACGTGCTGAGGAGGTTGGCATCGATGCAAATGTGTTGGCTGTCACGCTGGGCTGTGCGGTTGTTTGCGGAATATTGTTCAGTCTCGCGCCGCTGTGGCAAGCCGTTCGCATCTCTCCCAATGCCGTATTGACCAACGGCACTCGATCCACCGCCAGCGCCGGCGCTCAAAGAGCTCTCGGGGTGTTCATAACAGCACAAATTGCGTTGAGTTGTGCCCTGCTGGTTGTCGCGATACTGTGCGTTCAGCGGCTCGGGACCTTATGGCGCTTAGACGCCGGTTTTGATTCCCGGGACGTCACCATCTTCTTCACTTACATCCCGGCTTCCCGGTTTCAGAATGAGGCTGCCCGAGCCGATTATCAAACGCGGTTGCTGCGTGCTTTAGAAGCGGCGCACGTGGCGCGGGCGGTCGGGTTTACGGCGTTGCTTCCATTTTCACGAAGTTTTAGCGACGCTTTCATCATCCCCGACCACCGGGACATCAGTCATATTCCGTTCAGCGAGCAAATTCGGCTATTCGATTATCAGTTCCGCACCGTCAGCCCTAGCATCTTCGCGGCACTTCGGATCCCACTCATCTCGGGACGGTATTTGAGCGACGCGGATGGAAATCCGAAAACGCCTGGCGTGGTTGTTGACGAAACCGTTGCGCGCCGGGTTTGGCCAAACACGAATCCGCTGGGCCACACTGTCGTGTTCGGCGGCGACGCGGACAAGACTTCGGTGAGGGTCGTCGGCGTTGTTGGTGACGTTCAGGACATGCCTGGCGAGCCGCCAACCGGACACGTCTACGCAAGCTATCAGACCACCTGGATTTCACTGTTGCCCGCCGACTGGGCTCTTCGCACCAATCCGGGAGCAAGGGTTGAGCTCAGCGCCGTTGAGAACGCAATTCACAGTGTCGACCCGCAATTGGCGGTGTATGGTTTCAGCACCATGGAAAAACTCAAGCAGGAGTTCCTGGGCAGCAACAAACTGCAGTCGGACATGACGCTGCTGTTTGGATTAACGGCTCTCGCGCTAGCCGTGCTCGGGGTCTATGGCGTCGTTTCCTACACCGTCCGGCAGAGGATTCGGGAGATGGGGACGCGCCTGGCTTTGGGCGCGACGAGCAATGGACTGCTGTACCTGGTGTTGAAACAGGCGATGGTCAAGGCTATTGCGGGAGGAGTTATCGGCGTCATTCTTGTGTTCGCCTGCGCTCCGCTACTGCACAAATTGGACATTAGTCTCGACGCACCCAGCCCCTTCGTCTGGTCGCTTCTGACCGTCGTCATTTCCACCGCTTTGGCGGCCATGATACCTGCCTGGCGCGCGAGTTTATTGTCGCCTGCCATCGCCCTCCGCGATGCTCCCGAGTCTTTCTGGCGCCGTGCACGGATCGGCTACTTACGCGCGGCACATTCGTTCAGTTATGCGGTTGGCATGGATACAGTGTCAACTAACACCGCTGAAACCGCGCTGCTGGCTGAAATTGCCGAGAGTACACGCCAGGCCGATTCGTTTGCTACCGCGATACGAACGGCTCTGACGATGGTTACCGAACGCGTGCCGGCGCAAGCCGCCGTTTTATTAGTGCGTCGTGCCGATGACGAACCGTTCCGGTCTATCAGTGCCGTACCGGAGACCGGCCAAACCTGGACCCTCCCATTCGACACGATGTTGCTTACACGGCTGGAACATTATTATCCGGCGCTTCCGTTTACGCAGGGAGATCTGGATGTGCTCGAGCGCTGGTCACTCGAATCGGGCGCTGCTCACGCGCATGAGATCGGGACTCTGCGTTCCATCGGACCGGCTGTGGTGGTGCCGGTTGCGGTGAAAAGCGGCATCTCCGGAATACTCTTCGTTCGGCTTCAAGACAGCAGGTCTGTCGACACCAAAACGGCGCGTTTACTGCGCAGCGTTGGCTCGCAGTTGGCGCTCATGATCGAGAACTCACATTTGACCGATCGCATTGTTGAACAGGAGCGGCTGCGGCGGGAACTCATGCTGGCCTCCGAAGTGCAGAGGCGCCTGTTCCCGGAGAAAGCTCCGGATGTGCGTAGCGCACAGCTGGTTGGCTATTGTTTGCCCGCGCGCGGGGTGGGCGGCGACTACTATGACTTTCTACGGATTGGTTCCGACCAATTGGGCGTCGCTTTGGCGGACGTCGCGGGCAAAGGGATCGCTGCTGCGTTGGTGATGTCGGTTGTGCAGGCGTCGTTGCGCAGTTTGGCGGATGATCCCATGATGCCGCTGTCTCAACTCACGGGCAAGATCAACCGCCTGCTGTGCGCATCAACCGGACCCAACAGCTATGCAACTTTCTTTTATGCACGGTTAGATGAGCGGACACGCCGGTTGAGCTACGTGAATGGCGGGCACAATCCGCCATTTCTGCTCCGTAATCACCAGAGTCGGTCAATTGAAGAGTTGACGGCGGGCGGCATGATTATCGGGATGTTTCCGTTCTCGCAATACGAAGAAGGGAGCGTGCAGCTTGAATCTGGAGATGTGCTGATGCTCTTCACGGATGGTGTTTCCGAGGCACACAATCCACAGGAAGAAGAATTTGGAGAAGAGCGCCTGAAGGATTTGTTGCGGCGCTATGGACATCTTCCTGCCGAGGAGATGTCGACGGCTATTCTGGCTGAGCTCCGAGCGTGGATGGCCGATGCTCCCCAGCACGATGACCTGACATTTGTGTTGATGAAGGTTGTGTAAGCGCGCGAGAATCGGCAGCATCCGCCGGGGACGGTCCTCGTTGCGAGCGCGCCTGCAGGGACGCCTATCGCAATCCGCGATGTTTCAGCCACATGGCCAGCAGATCAGGCCAGATCGAAAGCTCAGGATTATCGCGCGCCAGACCCACTCCATGCCGCCCGTGTTCGAAAATGTGTACCTCAGCGGGAACGCCCGCCTTGCGCAGCGCATCGTAGAACATCGTGCTGTTCTGGGACGGAACCGTTTCATCGTCAGCGGTGTGAAACAGGAATGCCGGCGGTGTATCCTTCGTCACCTGCGTTTCGTTTGAAAGCAGGTCCACCAGCTTCGGATCCGGATTCTTGCCGAGCAGAGCATCACGCGAGCCGCGGTGCAAATAGGGCTCGTGAAACGTGATCACCGGATACGCGAGAACCAGAAAGTCCGGCCGGCAGCTCTGTTGCTCCACTGGGTCGCTACTGTCGGACTTACCGGCATCGAAATGCGTGCCCACGGACGACGCCAGATGCCCTCCGGCCGAGAAGCCCCACACGCCGATTTTGTGCGCATCGATGCCATACTCGCCGGCGTGCAATTTCACGTAACGCACGGCGCGTTGCGCATCGCCCAACTCGATCGGATGATGGTACTTCGGCCCGAGCCGGTAGCGCAGCACGAAGGCACTGATCCCATAGCTGTTCAGCCAGTCTGCAATCTGCGCACCTTCGTGATCCGTCGCCAGCCAGACGTATCCGCCGCCCGGAAAAACAATGACGCCGGTCTGAGTTTTCTGAGGTCCGCTGGCCGGATAGATAGTGAGGCTTGGCTGATCCGCGTCGGTGTTGCCCTCCGCCCCTGGCGCACCGTTCGGCCACAAAAGAATTCGGTGCGGCAAAACGATCTCTGGTATTGGACGCTGACCAGCCAGCGTCGCGCATAGGCCGAACGCCGCGCATACTCCGAAAAGTATTTTCATCCCTTGTACAGGTATCACAAGATCCTTCCACTCGTTTAACATGCAATCTTATGGCCCGAGTCCCACGCATCGTCGTCGTCGGCAGCGTCAATGTAGACCTCACAACCTTCACCGACCGGTTTCCACGGCCCGGCGAAACCATCTTCGGCGGCAACTTTCACCTCGGGTTTGGCGGCAAAGGCGCCAATCAGGCCGTAGCGGCACGCCGTTGTGGCGCTGACGTGTCCATGATCGCCCGCGTGGGCGACGATCTGTTCGGGCCGGCCAACATCCAGAACTTCGAATCGCAGGGCGTCGATACGGCACATGTAAAGATCACCGCCGGCGTCTCCAGCGGCGTTGCTCCCATCTTCGTCGACAGCTCCGGCCAAAATCGCATTCTCGTCATCAAAGGCGCGAACGATCGTCTCTCTCCCTCGGACATCGATGCTTCAATCGAGGTACTTCGCTCGGCGGACTTCGTCATCACGCAACTTGAAATCCCGCTTGAAACCGTTTTGTACACGATGAAAATCGCTCGAGGAAGCGGCGTCCGCACCATCCTGAATCCCGCTCCTGGCCAACACCTCGATGTGTCCTCGTTGGCCAACGCCGATTACGTCATTCCCAACGAGACCGAGGCCGAGGCGCTCACCGGCATACCCGTCGTCGATCTCGAGAGCGCTCAAGCGGCGGCGCGCGAATTGCTCAACGCCGGGGTTCCGAACGTCATCATTACGCTCGGCAGTAACGGGTCGCTGTACGCGAACTCGCGAGCGGATGATACACGTCGCGCCATATGCGGTGAAGGCTTTGGACAGTACGGGCGCAGGCGACGCTTTCATCGGTAGTCTCGCCTGCTTTCTCGCCGACAGGCGCCGAGCACGAGGAGGCGATCGCCCGAGCCAATCTCTACGCTGCGCTTTCAACGTTGTCTGTTGGTACACAGAGCTCGTTTATCTCGATCGCGCCGATTCGAATCCGAATGGAGCGCGCGACGTGCATTGAGACTTTCAAAACCTGCGGCGGAGCCGTTTACGCAACAACCACCAGAGAGCAACTGCTAGCAGCCAGAACGCACGGTCGACAGTAATGTGTAGCGCTGCACAATTTTCACTACCTCCTCCCAGCGGTCGCCCACCAGATAGCCGATAGCGAGAAACGTCGTCACCCAGATCGCCGCTCCGCTGTAAGCAAAGGCTGCAAATATCGGGTACTCCAATTCCGACATCCCTGCCACCAGCGCTGTGAAATGCCGGACGCCCGGAACGAAGTAGCCGAACGTAAGCAGCCACTCGCCAACGCGCCGAAACCATCGATGGACTCTCTCAATGTCTTCCGGCTTCACACGAATGTAGTGGCCGTAACGATAAATCGCTGCGCTCGCCACGGTTCGCCCAATCAGGTAACTCAGAGAGATGCCGCAAATACTCCCGCACACGCCAACCGCGAAGGTCGACATCGGCTGCAGCTTACCGCGCGCAATCAGATAGCCGCAGAACACCAGGATTGTTTCGTCGGGTATCGGAAGTCCCGCGATGCCAAGCATCAACGACGCGAACAGGCCTGCATAGCCGTAACGCGAGATCCAGGAGAGGACGGATTCCATGCCGAAGGAAATCAGAGAATAGCAGGCCTTCCATACAACAATGCGTTACCATGCCGGGTATGGCTGAAAACGTAAATCAGCTGGTTGAAGTCGACTGTCCTTGCTGCGGGTCGACGCTGCGGATCGACCTTGAAACCAGGGCTGTAATCCAGCATCGCGAACCGCCGAAAAAGCCGCTCATCGAAGATCTGCACGCTGCCGTGCAGCAGCTAAAAGGGGAAGCCGATCGCCGCAATGATGTCTTTGAAAAAAGCTTCGCCTCTCACCTTACAAGCGACAAGGTCCGTGAGAAGAAGTTCGAAGAGCTTCTGAAGCAAGCCAAAGAGGACAAGTCCGGATTGCCGCCGAAACGCGCCTTCGACCTGGATTAAGAGGTTGCGGAACGCACGCTCAATTGGCGTCTGAACTCGCCGCGCGCTAACCGCCGCACGAAATCGAAGTCACCTTCGAGAAAGTCGAGCCGCGGCAGCGCTCGCAAATCCGTCCAGCAGATCTGTTCGAAGACACGCGCCTCGGGCTCGCCGACAAACTGATCGATCGAAAAAAAGAGCAGATGAACACGGCTTCCGCTCGGGTAATCGTGCTCGTAGCGCGCCAGCTCACTTCCGATCTTCGCTTCAATCTTCAATTCCTCGCGAAGTTCGCGCACCAGCGCCTGCTGTGGTGTTTCGCCGGCTTCAACCTTGCCGCCGGGGAACTCCCACTTCAGTGGATGGCGATCCACTTTCCGCCGTTGACCCACCAGTACTTGCCCGTCACGGTGGATGATCGCCGCCGAAACTAACAGCGGTGCTCGATTTCTCATCGACAGTTATCTCTGCGACACCGTCATTTCGTTCGTCGCAAGAAGTTGCCGCAAAACATACGGCAGAATTCCGCCGTTTCGATAGTACTCTGCCTCTTGTGGGGTGTCGATCCGGACCTTCAGCTCAAAGTGAGTCTGCTTATTATCCGGACCAATCGCAGTCGCCTGGATGTTTCCACCCGTTGCAATCGCCGTCGGGACTCCGATCACCTCGTATTTCTCCTCGCCGGTAAGCTTCAGCGATTCGCGCGTAGTACCTTCCAGGAACTGCAGCGGCAAAACGCCCATCTGCACCAGGTTGGAACGGTGAATGCGCTCAAAACTCTCAGCGATGACGGCCTTTACACCCAGCAGCAGCGTTCCCTTCGCAGCCCAATCGCGCGATGATCCGGATCCGTATTCTTTTCCCGCAATCACCACTAGCCCCACGCCTTCGGCTTTGTACTTCATCGCGGCGTCGTAAATGCTCATCTGTTCGCCGTCAGGCAGGTGCCGCGTCCAGCCGCCTTCCACGCCAGGAACCATCTGGTTCCTCAGCCGTATATTCGCAAACGTGCCACGCACCATCACTTCGTGATTACCGCGCCGTGAACCGTAGCTATTGAAATCCGCGGGCTTTACTCCCAGACTGATCAGATATTTCCCCGCCGGCCCGTCCTTGGCGATCGATCCGGCCGGCGAAATATGATCAGTAGTTACTGAATCTCCGAGCACAGCCAGCGCACGCAATCCATGTAGATCGCGGACAAACGTGGCGGGGTCGACAAGGTTGTCGAAGTATGGCGCCCGCTTGATGTACGTCGAGTCATCGCTCCATTCAAAAATACTGCCGGTCGGCACATGCAGCGAATTCCAGGCAGTATCACCCGCAAACACCTCTGAGTACTCTTTGCTGAAAAACTCTGTCCGTGCCGATTGCGTGACCACCTCGTCCACCTCTTCCGAAGTTGGCCAGATATCTTTCAGATAAACGTCCCCTTTCGGGCCCTTTCCCGAGTGGCTCTTTGGTCAAATCGATATCCACGCGTCCCGCCAGCGCATAAGCCACAACCAACGGCGGCGAAGCCAGGTAATTGGAACGGACCAGGGGATTCACACGCCCTTCGAAGTTGCGGTTACCGCTCAGGACGGCTGCAACGTTTAACTTGCCTTCGTTTACTGCCTGGGCCACGTTCTCCGGCAGCGGGCCGCTGTTTCCGATGCACGTTGTGCAGCCGTATCCGACCAAATGGAAGTTCAATTTTTCCAAGTAGGGCATTAGGCCCGCATCGTGCAGATAGTCGAATACAACCTTTGATCCCGGGGCGAGAGATGTCTTTACCCATGGTTTCGTTTCCAGACCGCACTCAACCGCCTTTTTTGCAAGCAGACCCGCGCCCACCATCACCGACGGATTCGAAGTATTTGTGCAACTCGTGATTGCGGCGATTACCACCGCGCCGTCTCGCAATTTCTCTTTATGTCCATTTACAGGCAAATCCGCTTTTTTCGGAGACCCGCCCAGCCCGGATAGAAAATTCGCTTTCACGTCGTGAAGATCGATGCGATCCTGAGGACGGCGCGGCCCAGCCATCGAGGGGCACACCTTCGATAAATCCAGCGACAAAGTATCCGAATATTCCGGCTCGGCAGAATCGGCAGCAAGGAACAGGCCCTGCTCCTTCGCATAAGTTTCGACTAAGTTGATCCGTTCCGGGCTGCGGTTCGTCAGCTTCAGATACTCCAGCGTTACTGTGTCAATGGGAAAGAATCCGACAGTCGCGCCGTATTCCGGCGCCATGTTACTGATTGTTGCGCGATCAGCCAGAGAAAGCGCACTTAGTCCCGGCCCAAAAAACTCGACAAACTTACCGACAACACCTTTCTTCCGGAGCATCTGAGTAACGGTCAAAACCAGGTCGGTCGCCGTCGAGCCGGCCGGCAATCCACCCGTCAATTTGAAGCCGACGACCTGCGGTAACAGCATCGAAATCGGTTGGCCTAACATGCATGCCTCGGCCTCGATACCGCCAACACCCCAACCGACAACGCCGAGTGCGTTCACCATGGTGGTGTGTGAATCTGTTCCCATCAACGTGTCGGGATACGCCTGCAAAAGGCCCTTCGAGTTGTCGCTGAAGACCACATCGGCGAGATATTCCAGATTCACCTGGTGAACGATCCCGGTGTCAGGCGGTACCACACGAAAATTGGCGAACGCCTTCTGGCCCCAGCGCAGAAAGGCGTAGCGTTCCTGGTTACGCGCAAACTCGAGCAGCGCATTGTCTTGGAATGCGTTGGCCGATCCGAAAGAATCTACCTGGACCGAGTGGTCGATCACCAGGTCCGCCGGAATCAGTGGATTCGCCAGCTCCGGCCGGGCGCCCATCCGCTTCAACGCGTCCCGCATCGCCGCCAGATCGACGACACAAGGAACACCAGTGAAGTCCTGCAACAAAATGCGCGCCGGGCGGAACTGGATCTCCTGTGCCGCAGCCTTCGCATCCCATTTCGCAATGTATTCAATGTCGCTGCGCTTAACGGTCCGGTCGTCTTCAAAGCGCAACAAATTTTCAAGCAGGATCCGAATCGAATAGGGAATGCGCGAAATCTTTGCGCCAATCGCCTTGGCGAGGGCGTCAAGACGGAAGATTTGATAATTGCTGCCGTTGACGTGCAAGGTAGCAGCGGCGCCGAAACTATTCTTACTGCCCATTTTAATTTCAGTGTAGTGCAGTACAGAACGGCTTACGATCGTTTACATGTATGCGGGTTGCTCAATTCCAAGCACGCCCAGAGTTTCTAACAATTGCTCACGGACGTATTGGGTTAACCACAACAGCACGTTGCGCCGATCCATATTCTGCTCGGCAATCACCGAATGCTCGTGATAGAAATTGTTGAATGCCTGTGCCAGCTGAAATGCGTATTTGGCGACATGAGCCGGTTCGCCGGCGTTTATAGCACGCTCGGCTGCGCTGTCTGACTTCGAGGCGAGCAGCAACAACTGCCAAAGCTCTTCATTTTCAAAGCAGCTCGCCAGAACCTGACGTGTCAGCACGGCGGCGAAATCCGGAAGAATGCCGCCGCGTTCGGAATACTTCTTCAAAATATTGCCTGCCCGAACGGCGGCGTACTGTACATACGGACCCGTATCTCCCTCGAAGCTGAGTGCCTCGTGAAAGTCGAATGCGATCACCGAGCTGCGCGTGAATTTCAGCATGAAATAACGCAGCGCGCCCACGGCGATTTGCTCGGCCACCTGCCTTCGCTCCGCATCCGGTGCATCCTGGTGCCTGTGCTCCACCTCAGCAAGTGCCGTTTCGATCAGCTTGTCAATCAGATCGTCGGCCTTCACGCCCAGCCCCTTACGTCCAGATACCTCAACGTAAGCGCGCCGCCGGTCTTCGTCGGAGAGTTCGATGCCCATCTCCATGCATGTCCGCGGCGTGAGCGCGACCATTTCATAAGAGAAATGTACCGAGGCATCCGCCTGTGCGTTGAACTCCAGCGCTCGCAATCCCGCTACCACCACGTCCTGCAAATACGACTGCCGGGAATCGATAACGTTAAAAACCTTCGAAGCCCGGCCGAACTGCGGGCTTTGGTAATCATTTGGCTGGTCCGTCGTCACCCAAAGCTGATGCTGGTTCGGGTATTCGAACCAACGCCGGTAATAGAAATCCGCTCCCAGCAGACCGAACTTCCACAATTGATACGCAATATCCTTGCCCACATAGGTTACCGTTCCGTTTGAACGTACGATTACCTTGCTGTCATCACCTTCCTCCGTAGCTGCATCCCGAAAGGAAGAAGAAGGCATCACCCAGCATCCTTTGTTCTTGCCCTGCTCTTCGAAATAAATGGCGTCACGGCGTTTCAGCAGTTCGAATGCTGTTGCCCAGAACTTCAGGTGCAAGATCTCACTCTCACGCGGCAAAAGATCGTACACAACGCCCAGCCGGTACATCGTCTTTATGTGCGCGCCAACGATTGCATCCGCAACGATGCGGCCAAGCTCCGCGATATCACCCGCGCCAGCTTCGATTTCGTGCAGCGTTTCGCCCCGCCAGGTCAAAGCTTCCGGATTCTCTTTGTAGTGCGAAGAGATGCGGGCGTACAGGTCCCAGCACAGATAGTCGAAGCGAGTGTTTGGGTCTTTGATCAGCGCCTGAACGTCCGCTGCAGTCTTTTTCTCCAGATAATGGAATGCGACAACGACGTCCGCCACCTGCACGCCGGTGTTGTCGATATAATTCTGCACTTCCACGCGGCGGCCTCGCGTGCGCAACATGCGCACAAACGTATCGCCGAGAATCGCATTACGCAAATGTCCGATGTGCGCCGCTTTGTTCGGATTGATGTTGGTGTGTTCTACCACAATCTTCTGCGCCTGTGGCTCGGCTGCGCGTGAGCAGGCGTTTTCGCCTGCAACCGTCTGCGATTCTCCCAGCAATGCCCCCGCGTACTCCGCCCGGTTCAACCGGACGTTGATGTACCCGTTGCCCGCGATCTCAAACGATGAGATGCCCTTTACTGTCCTCAGATCCGCAGCCAGTTCCTCCGCAATCTGACGCGGCGGACGTCTCAACTGACGGGCAAGTTGGAAGGCAACTGGAATCGCAAGCTCGCCGAACGAACTCTGCTTTGGCTGCTCGAGCGATACCTTCTGAGCCACGCCAAATTTCGCTCTCAACTGCTGCTCAATGGCAGCGGTTAACTGGTCCTCGATCTCCTGAAACACTAACGTCCAGTATGACGGACCGACTGCTTTGCCATCAGAATCGCGCCGCTCAGCGCGGGCAACGTCAACGCGAGTTCGCCGCCGGCAACCGTGTACACGGAGCCTCCGATCTCATCGCGCAATTTGCATGCCATCGCTGAAATATGCACTAACCGGAATGCGCGCAGTATTGGAGACGGATCCGTTGTTCAGAGCAATAATCACGGCCGAATTTCCGCTGCCCCGAGCGAACGCGTATGTGTTTGGCGCGGTTGAAGGCTGCTGTGTATCTCCCGTGAGAAGAGTCTGAAAACTGCCCGATGTCAGTGCCGTGCTCGCCTTACGGAGCTGCGCCAGCTTCGTGTAAAACGCGATCAAGCCCTGATCCGGCGGCCCGTAGATGCTCGGATCACCAGGTTGATCGCTCCACGGGTAAGGCGCCCGCGTATAGGGATCCCCAATCGGACCGTTGTTGCCGTTGCCACGAGATGGTGCATTGATTCCGGCTTCGTCCCCGTAGAACACCATGGGCGCTCCGATATACGTGAACTGAAAAATCGCCGCCAGCCGGAGCCGCTCTTTTGCCTGCACAAGCCCGCTATCGTTCAGCTCCGTTAACACGTAGAGTGCCCGGTTTGTGTCGTGTGAATCGATGAGGTTCAGCATGGCTGCGGTCGCCTGCGGCGGATAGTCGTCGCGCACGGCCCGGTTCGCGATGTCGAATTGGCTGGGCGTCAGAGGAATGATGGCGTCGTTACCGTTATCGTTGTCGTCCACCCAGTTATACGGCCCGCGTGCGAAGCCCAGCAGGTTGCGGCGAAAACGATAATTCATTACCGAATCGAACTGATCGCCGGCAAGCCAGGGGCTCGCATTATTCCAGAT
Organism: uncultured Acidobacteriaceae bacterium; assembly: GCA_963842195.1. Taxonomy (GTDB): domain Bacteria; phylum Acidobacteriota; class Terriglobia; order Bryobacterales; family Bryobacteraceae; genus Bog-105. The sequence goes on along the minus strand of CAWJFN010000002.1, from coordinate 299,995 downwards.
CTCACCAATGAGCGGCCCGTCTTTCTGATAGCTCTTGGCGCGAGTTCGTGTCGCCACCCACCACGAGTGCGGAAAATTCGGATCGGGTGCGACATCGAAGCGCCAGCCGCTTGCTCCCAGCCCATACCAATGCGCCAGGACGTTGTCCGTCCCGTTATAAAAAAAATCTTGCACTGCGGTTTGCGAATGGTCGATAACCGGCAACGTCTCCACGTTCGCCCAACCTACGTAGTCGGCGTCCGTACACGGAACGTTTGCATCCGTAAACTCAAACCAGGACCGGTACGGAGAGCTTAGCGACTGGCACGCTCCCGCGTTTGGATACCGGGCGTAACGGTTAAAGTAGAGGCTATCCGAGGAAGCATGATTGAATACCGCATCCAGGATCAGGTGCATCCCCCTGCTGCTTCATCTCGGCCGCGAGTGACACGAACGCGTTGTTGCCGCCGAGCGCCGGATCTACATTCCGGTAGTCGTCGGTATCGTAACGGTGGTTCGAACTCGCGGTGAAGATCGGGGTCAGATATAACGTGTCGAACCCGATCTTCTGCAAATATCCGAGCTCACTCTGGATTCCGGCCAGATCGCCGCCGTAAAACACATTGCCAAAGTCACCGGGACAGCCTCCGCTCGTCGCACGAGGATCGCACAGCAGAGTGTTCCACGGTTTTACCGCCATCGTGCTCGATGCCGGCATGCCGTACAGCGAGGGGCATCCGGCAGTGCTGTTCGGCGCGCAGTAATCATTCGACGGATCGCCATTTCGGAAGCGATCGGGGAAGATCTGGTATACGTTCGCTTTCGTCGAGCCATGCGGGCGTCTCGAAGTTCGGGTCGTAGACCGTTATCTGAAATGAATCGTATGGCTCGCTGCCGGACGGAATGCCTGTGCCTCCTTTATTCAGGTTGTCGAAATCATCTACATAGTCGTCGCTGTAGAACGTCGTGGCCCCTTGTTTGCTGATCACGAACTTGTAGTAGAAGATCGTCGGCTTGGACGGCATCGTCAGCGTTGCCTTCCATGCGTCGTATTCAATTGAGTTCTCGGTGATGTTCTGCTCAAACACCATCGCGGTGTCGACAGGTCCGGTGGTCTGGCCGGTGCCTGTATCGAGCAAGTAAGCACGAACGCTGACGCCGTCGACATCCATGTGCGCGGTCCGAAACCTCAGGAGCATCTGAGTGCCTTCCGGCACTGCGCCTTCGCTGCTCCGATAGAACGGATCGAAGGTGTCGTGTTTAAATGCCGCGAGCTGTTGCGCCGAACAGGTCAGCGTGGCGGACGCAGCCGCAAGAATGCGCAGCCAACCGGACGCCATTCAGTCGCCCGATGCGAGCCGCGCCGTGAAATACCACTTCAAAACACCTTTCGGCTTCGCAGTAAAGTGGTCGAAATCGATACGCATAATTGCGCCTTTTTTGAAATCCACTTGCAAATTCGACGCGTTCAGGAGATATCCTGGAAGCCGTTCAAACAGTGGATTGTGCCCGACCAGCATTACTGACGCGGCGTCCTGAATGCACCCGAAGCTCTTGCCAGATGTCCTCGGGTTCAGCACCGGGAACCAAAGCCTCGGATGATAGCAACTCTCCTTTGTATCCCAGGACGGTACGCGCGATTTCCGCCGTTTGCAGCGCTCTCTTCAGCGGACTGCTCATGATCAGATCCGGCTTCGATTCCGCATGCGCAAGTACTGCTAACATCTGACGCAGCTTGCGCTTGCCGTAATCGGTTAGCGCCCGGTCCGCGTCGGCTGTCCCGGGCTTGCCGTCTTCTGCAACTCCATGCCGAAGCAAGTAGACCTGCATATGAAGGGGTTTTCGCCTTTCATTCTGTCATACTGGTCGCTTCATGCCCAGAAGCGCACAGGGCGCGGATGTGCGCCACCAGACAGCAAAGGAACTCGCCAGTTCTTTGGGTGGCGCGCTTGACGGCTGCGACCGTTGTGCGCGGGTTCCTCAGAACTCGGGAGGATCGAGACGGAATCCTCCTGGTCGTTGCGATTCTGGCAGCGGCCCTTATCCATATCTCCATTGCGGCAAGCCAGATTTGCTTAGGCATTGGAACGGCGTTGCTGCTGGTATTCCGCCGTAAACTGCAATTCCCGCGTATTTGGGTCCCGCTCGCGCTCCTTTTTCTATGGACCGTGTTGGCGGACGCCCTCTGCGCCGATCCCTGGGGAGGCCGCCCGCAGATCCGAAAATTCTTCGTTTTTCTTTTCATTCCCCTGATTTATGGCGTCTTTGCCGGCCAATTCTCGAAAGTGAAGTTGCTGATGGCGGCTTGGACTGCGGCGGCGACCGCATCCGGTCTCTGGAGCCTGGTTCAATTCGTCCTGATATACGAACGCGCCCGTCAAACCGGCCACGACTTTTATGTCACCTACGTCGGCCGACGCATCACCGGGTTCGAGAGCCACTGGATGACGTTCGGAGCCCTGCAGCTGACCGTGCTTTCTCTGCTCCTTGCCCATTGGCTGTTTGCGAAGAGTCGATTCCCGGTGTGGATCTATGGCAGCCTCGGCATCCTATCGGCCGCAATCGTGCTCGGCTGGACACGCAGCATCTGGTTGGCAGTCGATTCCGTCGGTCCTTTACCTCGTGTGGACATGGCGTCCCAAGATGATTTTCCTGGTGCCGGTCGTCGCTGCGCTGGCCTTCGCCGTCGCGCCGGGAGGAACGCGTGACCGCCTCCTCTCTCTGGTTGAACCGCATGGCGAAACCGATTCGAACCGGCATCGGGTCGTTACCTTTGTAACCGGCCTCGAGATGATCAAGGCTCATCCATGGTTCGGGATCGGACCGGAAGAGATCGGCCGGCAATTCAATTCTTACGTTCCTGCCAGTGTAAAGCGGCCCCTGCCTGTCGGCTATTACGGGCACCTCCACAATATCTATGTACAGTACGCGGCAGAGCGAGGCCTCCCTGCGCTGTTTTGTGTCCTTTGGCTGATCGGGCTGACGCTCTGGGACTGCTTTCGCGCACAGCGCCGATTGGGGAAAGCGCGTTCGGACCAACTCTTCGTTTTGCATGGTACGGTCGCCGTCATCATCGGCATCCTGATCGGCGGCTTATTCGAGTACAACCTCGGCGACAGCGAGGTGTTGATGATGTTTGTGTCCGTGGTCGCGCTCGGATACGCGGCGGCGAAGAACGTGCCCCCGCGCCTACAATCGCCGCTCGAGGCGGAGCCGGTTCACTCGGTTCGCAGTGCCTGATAGGGATCGATAGACGCCGCGCGCCGCGCCGGGAACCACGCCGCGAAGACCGTGACTACAATCAGGACGCCAGCAGTAAGTAACAGTGCTGCCGGATCCCAGGGCCGTACACCGGCCAACATGCCGGTCAGAAAGTTGCCTGCCCATACCGCGCCAAGCAACCCGATTCCAAGGCCGATCGCATAGAGAATCAGAGCTCGGGAGACGACCATCTGGACCACTTCGTCGCGGCGCGCTCCAAGCGCCATCCGCACGGCGATATCGCGAGTGCGCTGCGTCACGGTATAGGACAACACACCATATAGCCCGGCGGCAGCGACCACCAGAGCCAAACCCGCAAACACGGACAGCAGAGTGAGGCCAAGCCGTCGCCCTTTGACGGAATCCGAGACAACCTCCTCCATGGTGACGACGTGAAACACCGTCTGGCTCGGATTCACGGCATGGATGGCGCGCTGAATCTCATTGCTCAGGAGAATCGGATTGCCGTTCGTGCGCACGGCATAGGTCATGATCTATTTCAACAGGAACTGAGACCATAGCGTGCCGGGAGGTGTCTGCCGGAAGTCGAAATACAGTTCCGCATTCCGGCTGCACTGAAAGTTTAATTTGGCGGCTGGCGCGAACGACTCCGACGATCGTCAACGGGTTCTTCTGGAAATCGGGATCGTCGAAATCGATTTGTTTACCGATTGGATTCTGTCCGGGAAAATACCGGCGCGCCAAAACATCGTTAACAATGCAACACGCGGCTGATTGAGTGTGTCGTGGTCGGTGAAGAAACGACCATTGAGCAGCGCAATGCCCATAGCGCGAAATAATCGGGACTAGCGGCGTTGAGCGCAGCATGAGGACCTTTGCCCCGGCCGTGCATCTGGTGTGGAACCGATATGGAAACTTGCGGTGGCATGGCCATTGCCGAGAGGAAGAAACGTAACGAACCCCGCTGACTGCACTCCAGGCAATTGCCTGATTGAGTCCAGTTCAGGACCATAGACGGTAGCGGCCAGATCCGCTTTCGCCGGCTCGGTACCGGAGAGGGCTGTTTGCAATGTCAGGACATGCTCGGTGGAGAAACCACGGTCGGTGTGCAGCAGTTCATAAAACGCATCGCAATAACAGACCCGACCCGGCAAGCAGTACGATAGCAAGGCTGAGTTGTCCGACAACCAGGAGGTCGCGCATAGTGTGCTGTCTCTCGGCCTCCGGCCATGCCTTTGGCGCTTTCGCGTAACGCGGATTCGATATCCTGCCGGGCCGCCTGCAGAACAGGCGCAAGTCCGAACAAGAGCGCAGCCGCGCTGGCAACCCCCAGCATCGCGAAGCATACTTCCGGCTGCAGATCGATTTCGTTGACCCGTGGTATTGCACCAGCAGCGACGCGCTTTAGCAGACCGAGAAACCCGGATGCGAGTATCAACCCAACTGAAGTTCCGGCAAGAGCCAGGATCAGGTTTTCGGTGAGCAGCTGGCGCGCCACTCGAAGTCTTCCAGCGCCCAACGCCGCACGAATGGCCATTTCGCGTTTTCGGCCCAGGGCGCGTGCGAGTTGAAGGTTGGCAATGTTGGCGCACGCGATCAGCAGCAGCAGACCGACGGCTCCAAGCAACGCAAGCAATGCGGGCGAGCATTATCCGGTTAGTGATTCCTGATACGACCTCGGCAGCGAAACTTTGGCCGGCGTTACTGTCGGGAAATGCCGCAGCGAGCCGCCCTGCAATCACGGAAGTTCCGTCTGCGCAGCGGCGAGCGTTTTGCCTGTTCGCAGACGACCGATGACAGAAAGGAAATCCGTACCGCGGTCCTCGGTTTCCTGTGACGCATGAAGTGGAATCCAGAGATCGTAATCGCGCCCGGGAAAAGCCACCGCGATATCGATGACTCCGATGATCGAGCACGCTTGCCCGTCAACCTGAATGCTCCGGCCTAACACCTGGGGTCAGAGCGAAGTGCTCCAGCCAGAAGCTCGAATTGAGGATGGCCACACACGGCTTGCCTGTGTCTCCTTCAGCGGACCGAAAGTCGCGTCCGAGGATCGGCTTCACTCCCAGAACGCTAAATAGATTCGGCGTCGCGGTGACAATCGAGGAATGCACCGGTTCGCCATGCGGGCAGCTTCAACGAAAGGCTGCGCTCATAATACGCTGCCATGTCCGTGAACGAATGACTCTGGGCACGGACATCGCGGAAATTCGGGTACGAAATACTGCCTCCGCCCTGCGGGGTCGTGGCTCGGATCTCCACTAGGTTTCGGGCGTCCCGATAGGGCAGGGAGCGGAGCAGGACAGAATCGATGACGCAAAACATCAGCGCATTCGCCCCTGCGCCGAGTGCCAGCGTCAGAATTGCCACAGCCGTGAATCCCGGCTTTCTTAGAAGCTGGCGCAGTTCAAAGCGAATATCCTGAATGATGCTGTGCATGGTCTGGTTAGACGGTGCAAGCCAAATACCGAACCCTGCAGGATTGCGCAAATCAAAGAAACCCGGGACGTTGGCGCTCTTGACGCCGGCGCCGCTATCACACCCATCGGGTCAAAACGCGAAGCGATGTCCGAAATCGGACACCGATCTGTTCCGTTAATCCCGCCGTTTTAGCCAGGGGAATCAGTCAACAGGGTCTGTAGCCGTGGGCTGAGCTGCGGTTTGCGGCCGAAGAATAACTGCAACCTATCCAGGTAAAGATAGACGACAGGAGTTGTATACAGCGTAAGGAGCTGGCTTAGAATGAGTCCGCCCACGATAGTGATGCCGAGAGGCTTCCTCATCTCCGAGCCGGTGCCGGTTCCCAGTGCTAACGGCAGGCCACCGAGAAGCGCCGCCATCGTCGTCATGAGAATCGGCCGGAAGCGCAGTAGACACGCTTCATAGATGGCTTCCTTGGAAGACATGCCGTACTTTCGTTCTACTTCAAGAGCAAAGTCGATCATCAGAATCGCGTTCTTCTTCACGATGCCAACCAGGAGAATGATGCCGATGAGTGCGATCACGGTCAGATCAGTGCCGAAGAGGAGCAGAGCCAAGAGGGCGCCGACGCCTGCCGATGGGAGGGTCGACAGAATGGTGATCGGGTGGATATAGCTTTCATACAGCATTCCCAGGACGATGTAGACCGCGAGGAGCGCGGCCAGGATCAGCAAGGGTTCCGTCTTCAGCGAACTCTGGAAAGCCTGGGCAGTTCCCGCGAAAGCGCCATGCACGTTAGCGGGCAGTCCGATCTCATCCTCGGCGCGCTGCACGGCGGCAACCGCATCGCTCAGGGCAGCACCGGGCGCGAGCGCAAAGGACAAAGTGATGGACGGAAACTGCCCCTGGTGGTTTACGGTCAGAGAGTTCATGGCTGTCCGCAGTTGCGTGAAGGCGCTAATGGGTACAGCGGTGCCATTGTTCGCGCGCACGTAAATGTCGTTCAGCGATTCTGGGTTCTGCTGAAATTCGGGAAGGACCTCCAGAACGACGTGGTACTGATTGATGCCGGTATACATCGTAGAGACCTGACGCTGGCCGAAAGCGCTGTATAGAGTCGTGTCAATTGCCTGCGGGCTGACGCCCAATCGAGACGCCGTACTGCGGTCGATGATCAACTGCGTTTCGAGCCCGTGAATCTGCTGGTCGCTGTTCGCATCGACGACTTGGGGAAGAGTTTTGAGTTTCGCCAACAGCTTCGGCGCCCATTCGTTCAAATCGCGCAGATTGTCCGCCTGCAGTGTGTACTGATACTGCGAATTGCTGCCGCGGCCGCCCACGCGGATATCCTGAGCCGCTTGCATGTAGAGCGTGGCGCCGGGAATTCGTGACAACTTTCCGCGAAGGCGATTGATGACCTGATCGGCGTTCGCTTTCCGCTCGTCCAGCGGTTTCAACTGCGACCAAGCCGAGGCAACGTTGAGCGTGCCGCCTCCGGTAAAGCCTTCCACGTCTTCAACGGCGGGATCCTGTTGCACGATCTTCATCATTTCGTGCAGCTTCTCGCGCATGGCGGCGAACGAGATGTCCTGATCCGCGACGATCATGCCGCCAATGCGTCCATTGTCTTGCTGCGGGAAGAAGCCTTTAGGCACGACAACGTAGAGATAAAGATTGATGGCAATGGTAAGCAGCAGAACGACCAGCGTCATTGCCGGGTGGCGCAACACGACGGCGAGGCTCTTGGCGTAGGCTCGATGAACAGCGTTAAATGCCCTTTCGTTGAGGCGGTAGAGAAGGCTGTGCTGTCTGCCGGTTTGCGAGCGCAGAAAACGCGAGCACATCATGGGCGTCGTCGTCAGCGAAATCACCAGCGATACACAGATGGCAACCGTCAGCGTGACGGCGAACTCGCGAAAAAGGCGGCCTACGATTCCACCCATCAGCAGAATGGGAATGAATACTGCAACCAGCGAGGTGCTCATGGAGAGCACGGTGAATCCGATCTCCTTCGCGCCCTGAAAGGCAGCCTTCATAGGCGGGACGCCTTCCTCGAGGTAGCGCGAAATGTTCTCTATGACAACGATGGCGTCATCCACTACGAAGCCGGTCGAGATCGTGAGTGCCATCAGTGAGAGATTGTCGAGCGTATAACCGAGCAGGTACATCACTCCGAAAGTTCCCAGGATGGAGAGCGGGACCGAGATGCCCGGAATGAGCGTCGCCCACACGTTTCGCAGAAAGACGAAGACCACCAGCACGACCAGGATCAGCGAGATCAGCAGCGTCCACTCCACATCGTGCACGGAGGCACGAATCGTGGTAGTCCGGTCCTGCGCGACGTGCAAATCAATCGCCGGCGGAATCGACGCCTTCAATTGAGGGAGCACCGCTCTGACGTGATCGACAGTGTCGATAATGTTGGCGGTTGGCTGTTTCATAATGGCGACAATCACGGCGGGCTTGCCGTTGTCCAAGCCATCATTGCGAGTATTCTCGACAGAATCGATAACGTTTCCAAGCGCGCTAAGCCGAACCGGAGCGCCGTTCTGGTATTTCACGATCAGGGGCGCATATTGGTCAGCGTGAAACAGCTGATCGGTGGCATTGACTTGCCAAAACGTCTTATCGTTGGCCACCGATCCCTTGGCCTGGTGCGCATTAGCGTTCTGTAGCGTAGCTGCAACATCGGTCATGCCGAGGTTGAAGCTGTTCAGCAGCAGCGGATTTATCTGTACGCGCACGGCGGGCCGCGAGCTGCCAAACACCTCGACCTGTCCTACACCTTCGATTTGAGAGATTTTTTGCGCCAGAATGGAATCGGCAATATCGTACATGTGCGGCCGGTCGTAGACGTCTGAGGTCATGGCCAGCATCATGATCGGCGAGTCGGCCGGATTCGCTTTCCAGTAGCCGGGATTGCCCGGTAAGTCGGCCGGCAGTTGTCCCCGCGCGGAGTTGATGGCCGCTTGCACGTCGCGACCGGCAGCGTCAATGTTTCGGCTGAGATCGAATTGCAGAACGATGCCGGTGCTGCCCAACTGGCTGGAAGACGTCATTTCCGTTACGCCTGCAATGCGTCCGAATTGGCGTTCGAGCGGAGTTGCGACCGCAGAAGCCATGGTTTCGGGGCTCGCGCCGGGAAGGTTGGCGTGGACCACGATGGTCGGAAACTCAACTTCGGGAAGCGGCGCGACCGGCAGCATGCGAAACGCAAGCACTCCAGAGAGAGCAATGGCTGCCGTTAGCAGTGTGGTCGCAACCGGGCGTTTGATGAAGGGGGCGGAGAGGTTCAAGGTTTACTCCGCGTGTACCGGATGTGGAATGGCGGGCGAAAGGGACGATGCCGCACGCGACCGCGTCACGCGTTTTGCGAGCCGGTCAAAGAAGAGGTACACCACCGGGGTGGTATACAGCGTAAGAACCTGGCTGACGATGAGGCCGCCGACAATCGTAATGCCGAGTGGCCGTCGCAGCTCCGAGCCGACGCCCGTTCCCAAGGCGAGCGGCAAGCCGCCGAAGAGCGCGGCCATGGTGGTCATCATAATGGGCCGGAAGCGCAGCAGGGAAGCCTGATAAATCGCTTCAATCGGGCTCTTGCCATGGTCACGCTCGGCTTCGAGCGCAAAGTCGATCATCATGATGGCGTTCTTTTTGACAATGCCGATCAGGAGAATGACTCCGATCAGCGCGACGACGTTGAAATCGTCATGACAGATGAACAAGGCGAGAATCGCACCCACACCTGCGGATGGAAGCGTCGAGAGGATGGTGATCGGGTGGATGTAGCTTTCGTACAGGACTCCGAGCACGATGTAGACGACCAACAGGGCTGCGATGATGAGCCACACTTCATTTGAAAGCGAGTTCTGGAAAGCCGCCGCCGTGCCCTGGAAGCTCGAGTGAATGCTCTGCGGCATGCCGATCTTTTGTTCGGCGTCGCGAATCGCGGTGACTGCGTTGCCAAGCGATTCCCTGCGCGGAAGGTTGAACGAGATGGTCACCACTGGAAACTGTCCCTGGTGATTGACGGTGAGCGGCGTGCTCTCCTGCTCAAAGTGCGCAAAGGAGCTGAGCGGGACCTGGGGACCGCTCGATGATTTGACGTAGATATTAGCCAGGTCGCTTGGATCGCGCCGGAACTCAGGCGCAACCTCCAGCACCACGTGATACTGATTCAACTGGGTGAACATGGTCGAGACCAGCCGTTGACCAAAGGCGTCGTACAGCGTGTCGTCGATCTGCTGCATGCCGATACCGAGGCGCGAAGCGGTGTCGCCGATCGATGACCAGAGTTGTCTGCAAGGCCGTTGTCCTGGCGGTCGTCGGCCACGTCGCGCAATTGCGGCAGAGTTTTGAGCTCATCGATCAGGCGCGTGGTCCAGGTATCAAGCTCGTGCGCATCCGCATCTTCCAGCGTGTACTGATACTGGGTGCGGCTAACGCGATCTTCGACGGTGAGATCCTGTACCGGCTGCATGTACAAGGTGATGCCAGGAACCTGATTCAAATTTGGCTGCAGGCGGCGAATGATCTCGCTGGCACTGGCGTCGCGATCTTCCAGCGGCTTCAGGTTCACTTGAATACGGCCGCTGTTCAGAGTGGTGTTGATGCCATCGACGCCGATAAATGAAGAAAGACTTTCTACCGCCGGGTCTTTCAGGATGACGCTCGCCAGTGCCTGCTGCCGGTCCGACATCTCACGAAATGAAACCGTCTGCGGAGCCTGCGAAATTCCGAGAATCACGCCTGTGTCTTGAACGGGAAAGAATCCCTTTGGGACGACGATGTATAGAAGCACCGTGGCAACCAGCGTGGCGGCAGTTACCAGCAGCGTCAGGGGCTGATGGCGCAGGACCCACTGCAATGTAGACCCGTACTTCGCAATGACCCAATTGAAGGCGTGCTCGGACTTGCGGTAGAACCAACCCTGCTCGTGCTCGGGTTTGTGGCGCAGAATCTTGGCGCACATCATTGGGGTGAGCGTCAGCGATACGACCGCTGAAACCAGGATGGTGATCGCCAGCGTGATGGCAAATTCGCGGAACAGTCGGCCGACTATGTCGCCCATGAAGAGCAGCGGGATGAGCACCGCGATGAGCGAAATGGTCAGCGACAGAATCGTGAAACCGATCTGCTCGGAACCGCGCAGCGCTGCGCGTAAAGGCGAATCGCCCTCCTCGAGAAAGCGAGAGATGTTCTCGATCATGACGATGGCGTCGTCCACCACAAAACCGGTGGAAATCGTAAGCGCCATCAATGTCAGATTGTTCAGGCTGTACCCAAGCAGATACATGACGCCGAAAGTACCGACGATGGACAGAGGCACGGCGACGCTCGGGATGACGGTGGCGGCAAGGTTGCGCAGGAACAGAAAGATGACCATCACCACCAGGGCAACGGTCAACATCAGTTCGAACTGAACGTCCTTCACCGAAGCGCGAATGGTAGTGGTCCGGTCAGTGAGCACCGCTACATCCACGCCAGCGGGAATTGAGACTTTGAGCTGAGGCAGCAGAGCTTTGATCCGGTCGACCACAGCGATGATGTTTGCGCCAGGCTGGCGCTGGATGTTCACGATCACCGCCGGAACCGTGTTGCTCCACGCCGCCTGATGCGTATCTTCGGGGCCATCCACGATGCTCGCGACATCCTGGAGCCGTACTGGCGCGCCGTTCTTGTACGCGATGATTACCGGCTTGTAGCCGGAGCTGGTCAGGATCTGATCGTTAGCGCCGATGGTGTACGCCTGGCGCAAGCCATCGAAATTGCCCTTAGCGGAATTTACGTTGGTCTGACTGAGAGCGGTGCGGACGTCTTCGAGGCTCAAACCGTAGGAGGCAAGCGCCGTCGGATTGGCACGAATCCGCACTGCCGGCCTTTGTCCTCCGCTGAGCGTCACCAGGCCGACGCCGGGAAGCTGCGAAATCTTTTGCGCGAGCGTGGTGTCGGCAAGATCCTCAACTTTCGTCAGGGGAATGGTCTTCGATGTCAGCGCCAGCGTAATGATGGGCGCATCGGCGGGGTTGACCTTACTGTAAATCGGCGGATTCGGAAGATCCGGCGGCAGATATGTCCCGGCCGCGTTGATGGAAGCCTGCACCTGCTGTTCGGCGATATCGATGTTCAGATCGAGATCGAACTGCAGCGTAATGATCGAGCTGCCGAAGGAGCTCGTCGAGGTCATCTGCTTGAGACCGGGAACCTGGCCGAAGGTGCGCTCAAGTGGGGCCGTTACGGAAGAGGCCATGACATCGGGGCTTGCGCCCGGATAAAACGTGAGGCACTGAATCGTCGGGTAATCGACTTCGGGAAGCGCGGACACCGGAAGCTGGCGATAGGCGATACCCCCGGCGATCAAAATTCCGGCCATTAACAGCGATGTTGCAACCGGCCGCAGAATAAACGGCCGAGACGGACTCATTACTCCTGTCCCCGTTTGCCCGAATTACTGCCGGCCTGCGTGACGTTCACTTTCATGCCGTCGGTGAGTTTTTCGGCCCCATCGACGACCACGCTGTCGCCCGGATGCAGACCGTCTTCGATTGAGACATCATTCCCCTGCGTCATCCCGACCTTCACCTGCTTTACTGTGACCGTGCTGTCGTCCTGTACGGTGTACACAAAGGTGCCGGTAGGTCCGCGCTGAATAGCGACTGCCGGAATGATGGTTACGTTCTTTTGCGTATCGAGCCACAGGCGCGCGTTCACAAACTGATTTGGGAACAACGATAAATCGGTGTTCGGGAAAATCGCCTTGAGACGCGATGTCCCGGTGGTTTGGTCGATCTGGTTATCGACGGTTTCGAGCGTGCCATCAGCGAGCTTCGTCTTTTGATCCCGGTCGTAGGCCTCGACGCGCATTTTCGTCCCCTGCTGCAGCTTGCGCAGCACCTGAGGCAGCTGATCTTCGGGAATGGTGAACAGCACGGCGATCGGCTGCAGTTGCGTAATCACCGCCAAGCCATTGGCATCGGAGGCATGCACCATGTTGCCGGAATCGACCAGACGCAGCCCAATGCGGCCGCTGATAGGAGCGGTAATCCTGGCGAACGAGAGGTTCAGATTGGCGCTATTAATCGCCGCCTGGGACGCCGCAATCGCCGCCTGGTCCGCTTGCATAGAGCCACGGATCTGGTCCGCTGTCGCAAGCTGGGTGTCCAGCTGTTGTTTGGCGATGATCTGATCTTTGAAGAGCTGCTGATCGCGCGAGTAGTTCACCTGGGCATCACGCAATGCGGCCTCGTCTTTGGCGAGCGTTCCTTGCGCCTGCGCCAAGTTGCCTTTTGCCTGGTCGAGCGCAACCTGGAACGGCCGGGGATCGATCTCAGCCAGCAGATCGCCTTGGTGGACAAATTGCCCTTCGTGGAAGGCGACATTTACTAACAGGCCGTCGATACGCGGTTTAACCGTTACAGTGTTGAAAGCCGTTACGGTTCCGAGGCCTTCCAGGTAAACCGGCATGTTGCCGCTGTGTGCTGGTGCCGCAACGACGGGGGTGGTGTGTGCCCGCGCGGCGCCTTTCACCGAGGCCGCCGCCTGCTTTTTGCCGTTCTCGAAAACGTAGAGCTGGTAACAGCCATAGGCAATTGCGGCAAACAACAGTAGCCACACCCACCAGTAGCTTTTCGAGTGTTTGTCGTCCTCCAGTTTGATGTCTGGGAACGGGCTGCGAGGCCGTTCCGTTGTTTGTGTCTCGGTAGGATGCGGCTCAAGTGCCACGGGTGGCTCCATATCATCTTAGACGCGCAAAACGGCACAAATCGCCTTTGCGCTTTATTATTCTAGACGCGCAAAACGGCACAAATCGCCTTTGCGCTTTGTTATTCTACACGCGCAAAACGGCACAAATCGCCTTTGCGCTTTATCGAAATTTACTTCCTCGATTATGTCAGTAATTGCGGCCTGTAAGTGCTCACGGGTAGGGAGTTTCCGTTACCCGGTCAGAGCGCGGCTTGCAAAGGAGACGAGCGTGGGCGGTTGTATGTTACGGCAGCCGCGCAAGAAACCCCTCACTGATTCGTTCGTGTGTCGCGCTTCCCGCTAGGAGATGGCCAGAGTCGCGAACCGATCCGGCTTGTTTCCGATTCGCCTGATCCGAGTCACTGCGGACCGCGTTCGATCACCCGGCAGGTGCCTGCTCCGTCGGCCTTACGTTTGCAGCTTTCTATTGCTTCACGATCTGCGATCTCCTGCATGAATTGGCCGGTCGAATAGCCCCAAGCGGCGAGGCCATTGGTGGCGAACGCCTTGAAGGGTCCATTGGTCAGGAATTGATGAAATGCGGCAACGCCTGGATCGGGCAGGCCGGCGGGCACTGGCACATTGGGAAGCGTCGGCGGCCCCAGCACTTCGTTCTGCAATGGAAGCAGGCTCTGCTTACGCACATATTCCTCAACAACAGGAGACCATTTCGCGACATGGCCGAAAAGATGATGTCCGTCTTCGCCGTCCGCTGGCATCATGACAAATTCGTCGCTGCCGCCGCCTTTCTTGAATGCTTCATCAAACCGTTTAGCCATGGCGGGCGGGAACCAGTGGTCGTTCTCGGCGTAAACCCAAAGCATTGGCACTTGATTGTGCTTTCCGAAGCCTCTGAACGCGTTGACCAGGCCCTCAAGATTGCAGTCGTGACCCTTGCCATCGCCGCCGCGGCCGCCCGCAAAACTGATGGCCGCCTTGAGCCCAGGCATTGGATGCGAGGACAAAGCAGCCTGAACAAGACCGCCTGTGGACACACCCGTGCTGATGATGGTCGCGGCATCCACCTCAGGCAGCTTAGCAGCGTAACGGGCGGCGACCCGCAGGTCGTCTACGCCCGCTTCGGCAGCGGCCGTGAAGCTACCTCTGGGTCCGCAGCCGCCCTGCCGGTCATCGATTTCGCCACCGGAGCGGCCGTATCCGCGCCGTACCACCACCAGCGCGACGTAGCCTCGGCGCGCAAACCAAAGCGCCTGCGGCAGAAACCTCCATGGCGTTACCTGACCGCGTTCCGCCGGAGTCGGCGCCGTTCCGTGCGTAAGCAAGGCAAGCGGATGCCTGCCGGGCACGTCCGCCCGAACTTCGAGCACATCTAGTCCGATCGGGGACGCCAGGGGATCTGGTAGGTAAAACTCACGTTCGATGTACGGCAGCCTGGCGCTGGAAGGATTTCCGGGTTGAGCGGAAGGGTCGAGAGCCTGAGCACCCAAACGCGCTAACGTGCTTACCATCTGGAAAACAATGAGCACGCGCACGCCAGTCATGAAGTACTCCATTCATTATTGTTTTTCCGCTGCCAGGTCGCCACTAGGCCTTAGTTTGCGGCGAGCAAAAATTTACGCAGCTCACTCGCGATCTGGTCGCCGCGTGTCAGAAAGACGTAGTGTCCGGCTCCAAGCAGCTCAACTATCTGTGTGTTGGGCACACTGCTAGTCAGATTCCGCTTCCACCGGCTTACGTAGGCACCTGTTGCGTCATCGAATGCTTTCGCGGCGGCACGTTCGTCTGCGTTCTTGGGCACGTACTGGCTCTTTTTCTCGCCATCTGGCGATCCGGTCGCCAAGAACACTACAACCGGCACTCGAATGTGTGTGTAGTCGCGTTTCACCTCTCCATCGCCAATCGCCTTGAAGACCCAGCCCGCCGACTTACTCTTGCCCTTTGTTCCGTCGGCATTTGTCTCATAAAGAGCTCGCAATTCACCCTCGCGAAAGGCAAAACCCTGGTTCCGCATCTGCCACGCGCGATACCCGTCAAACGATTTCAACTCCGTTTCGGAAGGGTGTGGCGCTTCACGCATCGGCGCTGGCAATTGCCGGAAGAGTTCCATGTAGTGTGGATCGCTCGCCGGGAAGTCGCGTGGATCAGACAGCGCGTCGAGATACACGAGACCACCCGGCCGATCCGGATGCTCATTGGCGAGCGTAGTGATCTCGCCACCGGCCATCGAATGTCCCGCCAGCACCGGCTTCTGCAGACCTAGTGCATCGATAACCTGAAGCACGTCATCGGAGAGACGCTGGTTTTCATATCCCGCCGGCGGGCGGGTCGAATTTCCGTATCCACGCCGCGTAATTCCGTACACATGATAAAACCCGGTCAGGCGCGGCGCGAAATCGTCGAATACGTGCGCCGTATTGCCCGAACCAGCGAGCAGCACGAGCGGCCTTCCGGAGCCGCCCCAATCGAGCACTTCCAATTTGACGCCCGGCTGCACGGTGACAAATCGCACCTGATGCGGTGAAGGGTCTTGCCAGGCCGCGGTCAGCGAAGTGAACGCCAGCAGTGCGAGTAAGCGTTGCATATCGTGCTGCTATGCATATCGTGCTGCTATGCGGCTCTGGCTCCGCCGAGCGATGCGGTCGCCACCGTGCCGCCGAGGCCCAGGGTTTCGACCGCCGAAGAAGGCACAATGACCATAGAACCCCGCTCCTTGGTGGCCTGCGGCCATTGTATTCAAGTAGACTCGCTGCAAGCGTTACCATGTACGCCATGTACCGTCGCGATTTCGTTTTATCTGGTCTTGCCCTGCTTGCGCCGCGAACTTCTTTCGCTGCGAGCGCAAGGATTGACATTCTTCCGGAAGAGCCGATCGGCACGATCTCGCCGAACATTTACGGGCACTTTACGGAACACCTGGGCGGCTGTATTTATGACGGTATTTGGGTTGGTGAAAAGTCCAAGGTTCCGAACATCGGAGGTATTCGAAAGGAGTTAGTAGATAACCTGAAGCTGCTGAACCCGCCGGTCATTCGATGGCCGGGTGGCTGCTTTGCCGATAGCTATAACTGGCGCGATGGAGTCGGGCCGCGCGAGCGCCGTCCGAGACGGACTAACTTCTGGGCCAACACACCCTATTTGGACAAGGCTCCGAACGGTCCGCAGAAATACGAACCGAATGAATTCGGCACGAACGAGTTTGCCAGGTTTTGCAAACTGGTTGGGGCGCAGCCGTATTTGGCGGCGAACCTGCGCAGCCTGACTCCGCTTGATTTCTACCAGTGGGTGGAGTATTGCAACTCTCCTGCCGGAAGCACCACTTTGGCTGAGCTGCGCGCTGTAGGCGGGGATCGAGAGCCGTTGAATGTGCGGTTTTGGGGCGTTGGCAATGAAAGTTGGGGCTGCGGCGGCAACTTTACGGGCGACGAATATGCCGTCGAATTCCGCCGTTTCATCGAGTGGATTCCCAGGTTCAACGTCCCGCTGGCGCTGATTGCGTCCGGTCCCAATGTGGCCGATTACACCTGGACGCACACGTTCTTTCAGAAACTGACGGAGAAGGGCAAAGGCGCGCTGCGGAATGTATTCGGATGTGCTCTTCATTACTATTGCGGCGGGGCGAGCAAGGGCAGTTCGATCGAGTTTACGGACCAGGAATGGTATGGGCTGCTGTCCGAGGCGGTGGTGATGGAAGACCTGATTCGTAATCACTGGCAGATCATGGGCGAGGTGGATACCGAGCACACAGTGAAACTGGTTGTGGATGAGTGGGGCGCGTGGCACGACACCGACCCGAGCATCAATCCCAGTTACCTTTGGGATTACTATCCGACGCTGCGCGATGCGCTGGTCTCCGGCCTGACACTTGACATCTTCAACCGGCACGCCGATAAGGTGGCGATGGCAAATGCCGCGCAGCTAGTGAATAACATCCACACATCGTTTGTAACTGTCGGCGATAAGTTCACGGTGACCCCGGTTTACCACGTCTTCCGAATGTATGCGCCCCATCAAGGCGGCAACTCAGTGCGCACCGTCTTCGAAGTTCCCAACCTGAGCGGTGGGGGGAAACGACTGGCTGCTCTGAGCGGCTCGTGCTCGATTCAGGGGAACAAAGGGGTACTTACGGTGGTGAACCCGGACATTCAAAACCCGCAGGAAGCCGAGATCAACATCCGAGGCTCGCGTATCAGTAATGCACGGGCCACGATCCTGACGGCGAGCGACATTCACGCGCACAACACGCTGGATCAGCCGCATGCGCTGGAGCCTGGGCAGAAGACGGTCAGGCAGTCTACTCCACTGGTGTTCCAGTTCCCGCAGGCGTCGGTCACGTGTCTGCAGTTTGAATTAGGATAGAGATCCCGCTGACTTGCGGTCGCGGTTCTGTTAGCATTTTCGACTGGCTTCGCGCGGTGCCGGGACGCGTGGGGCCGCGCCACGGACTGACGGAGCGGATTCGGAAATGATCGCCCTGGCAGCGGGAGCGGTTGACTCGCGGACCACGAGCTCGGGATCGATGAGAACTTCACGGTTCACGATCTCCGCCTGGTCATTAGGACGGATCAGACATTCGCAAATGGTATAGCCGATGCGGTCTCGCGGAATGTGCAGGGTGGTCAAGGCGGGTGAACAGAACTCGGAAAGTTTTATGTTGTCAAAGCCCGTCACAGAAATATCCTCGGGAACACGCAGGCCTCTTTCCCGTATTTCGCGAAGCGCTCCTGCCGCCATGATGTCATTGACACAAATCAGCGCGCTCGGCTGATATCCGGTATCAAAGAGTTCACGGGCAGCCTGCCTGCCGCCTTCTAGGCTATCGGCGTTAGCTGCAGCCTGCGCTTCAACGCCCTTTGGGTATGTCGCCAAAGTATCGAGAACAGCCTTGTAGCGCTCATTGATGGGACCAAGCGAAGAGTGGTGTCCCAAAAACCCAAGCTTCCGATGCCCGAGGCTGTACAGATAATCGATCAGCTTTTCAATGCCGCGCCGATAGTTGACGCGTATGTTCGTTATATTTCGCTTGGGTCTGCCAACGTCGTAGAAGACGACCGGAATTGTGCCCGCACTCAGCTCATCGATCAGGGCCGGCTCCATCTCGGAGACAATAACAGCCAGGCCGGCGACGCGGCGTCCTACCATCAGATGAATGCTCGAAACCAGCTGTTCGGAGCGGTAGCCTGTATTGGCGACAACGACCTCATAACCCTTGGCGCGCGCATCGGATTCGACCGCATGGTAGACGTCAAAGAAAAAAGGATTCTCGAGATTGGAAACGATGACTCCGATGCTGCGATTTTTTCCGCCCGCCAGGGTTCTGGCGTGGAGATTGGGATGATAGCGCAGCTCCTCGATGGCTTTTAAGACGCGTACTCGCGTTTTGTCTTTGACGACAGCGGCATTGTTCAGTACGCGCGAGACCGTTGCTGTCGAGACGCCGGCACGCTTGGCAACCGCTTCAAGATTCATCGTTCAGATCCATTGTATGCAGTGAAAGCGCTTGCAGGTGAAGTAACCGGTGCCCAATGCCGTACAGGACTTCCGTTTTGGTGAACCAATCTGCCGGACGCTGAGTTATCATTGGGCGGTTCCGAGGAGGTTTTCATGTCCGTTTGTTTGCGCGTATGCCTGATGCTGAGTGTCACCTGGACAGCCTATGCTGAGCTGCCGCCGTTGATCGATCGCGATGCGTTTTTCGGCGAGGTGAAAATCACCGCGGCCCAGATTTCACCCGATGGTAAGTACATCTCGTTCCTGAAGCCGTACAACGGGACACGCAACATCTGGGTCAAGAAAGCCGATGAGCCGTTCTCGGCTGCAAAGCCGATGAGCGCGGAAACGAAGCGGCCCGTCTCTCAGTACTTTTGGAGCCGGGACGGCAAGTACCTCCTGTATGCGCAGGACCAGCTCGGCGACGAGAATTACAACGTATATGCGATTGATCCAGCCGCAGCCCCGGACAAAGAGAAAGGCGTTCCGCCGGTTCGCAACATCACCGACGCCAAAGGCTCGCGCGCGATGATTTATGCGGTTCCGAAAAACGATCCGGACATTATTTACATCGGCCTGAACGATCGCGACAAAGCCTGGCACGATCTCTATAAGCTTCGCATCTCGACAGGCGAACGCACATTACTGCGAAAGAACACCGATCGCATCGCAGCCTGGATTTTCGACAACGCCGGCGCGCTGCGGCTGGCGATGAGAACGGACGACAAAGGCAACACCGACATCTTGCGTGTGGATGCTGACAAATTTGAGCCCATCTATTCGTGCGACGTGTTTGAGAGCTGTGATCCGGACCATTTCGATCACGCCAATCAAAAGATCTATCTGGCAACGAATAAAGGCGAATCCGCAGATCTGATTGAGCTGGCGCTGCTGGATCCTTCGACCGGTAAGGCGACGAGTGTAGAGTCGGACCCGCTGAAGCGAGTGGACCTGCAGGGAACCATGTTCTCAGAAGTAGACGATCGCCTGCTTGCGACGACTTACGAAGACGACCGGCAACGGATGTATTGGAAAGACAAAGCCTACGAGGCTGACTATAACTGGCTGAAGGCCAAGCTGGCCAACAGCGAGCTCGCTTTCACGTCGCACACGAAAGATGAGAACGAATGGATCATCAGCGCGCATAGTGATGTGGAACCGGGTGAAGTTTACCTGTTCGATCGCAAAGCAAAAAAGCTCGCGTTGCAGTATCGGGTGCGAGATGAAATCCCGCGCGAGGCGTTGGCTGAACAGAAGTCGATCCGTTATCAATCGTCCGACGGTTTGGAGATTCCGGCTTACCTGACCCTGCCCAAGGGCGTGGCCGCGAAGGACCTGCCGCTGGTGGTGTTTCCGCATGGCGGACCATGGGGCCGAGATAACTGGGGCTACGCCACCTTCCCGCAGTTTTTGGCCAATCGAGGGTATGCCGTGCTGCAGCCGAACTTCCGTGGATCGACAGGCTACGGCAAAAAGTTTTTGAACGCGGGCAATGGAGAGTGGGGCCGCAAGATGCAGGACGACCTCACCTGGGGGGTGAAGTATCTGGTGGCGCAGGGAACGGTGAATGCGAAACGCGTCGGGATTGCGGGAGGTTCCTATGGGGGTTATGCAACGCTGGCGGGCGTCGCGTTTACGCCGGACCTTTACTCGGCTGCGGTGGCAATTGTTCCGCCTTCAGATCTTGTATTCCTGCTGAAGTCCATCCCTGCGTACTGGGAAGCGGAAGAAAGATGATGTACGCGCGCATGGCCGATCCGGGGACGCCGGAGGGGAAAAAGATTCTTGAAGAAGAATCGCCGGTGAACGCCGCGTCGAACATCAAGACGCCGCTGATGGTGGTGCAAGGCGCAAACGATCCGCGAGTAAACAAGCGCAATTCGGACGAGATCGTGATCGCGGCCCGCGACCACAACGTACCGGTTGAATATCTGGTGGCACCGGACGAAGGACATGGTTTCGCGCGGCCGATCAATAATCTGGCGATGGTGGCCGCTATGGAACGGTTTCTCGCCAAATATCTTGATTCCCGTTTCGAGCAAACAATGCCGGCGGATGTCTCGAATCGATTGAAGGAGATCACAGTCGATCCGAAAACGGTGACGCTTACAGCGGACGCCGATCCTGCGAAAACCCATGCGCCCGTGCGCGCGCAATAGTTCGCCGTTATGCAGCAAACAGCTGAGGCAACTGTCGCGCCGCTAACGCTGCTCGCAGATGAAGAGCGGCTGTTCCAGGCTTCGGTGCGGCAATTTGCACACGAGCGCATCGCGCCGCAGGTCCGTGCCATGGACGAAGAAGGCGTGCTGCGTAGCGGCCTGTTGCAGGAAATGTTCAAGCTCGGACTGATGGGAATTGACGTTGCCGAGGAGTACGGCGGCCAAGGCGGTACATTCTTTCAATCGATTCTGGCGATTGAGGAACTGGCGAAGGTGGATCCAGCGGTGTCGGTGGTAGTGGACGTTCAGAACACGCTGGTGAACAATGCCATCGCGCGCTGGGGGACCGTAGAGCAGAAGCGACTTTATCTTCCACGTCTGGCGGCGAGAAGCGTCGGAGCGTATGCGTTATCCGAGGCGCAGTCGGGCTCGGATGCGTTCGCGTTGAGTACGCGCGCTGTAGCTGTCGGGAGCGGATATCGCCTGTCCGGCCGGAAATTGTGGATAACGAACGCTGCCGAAGCTGAGATCTTTCTGCTGTTCGCGACCGTTGATCCCGCGGCCGGGTATCGCGGGATCACGTGCTTTGTGCTGGAGAAGGGCGCGCCAGGCTTTCGGGTCGGGAAAAAGGAAGACAAGCTCGGTATCCGTGCATCGTCTACGTGTGAGCTGATTCTCGATGAGGTCCCGGCCACACGTGAGCAGATCCTGGGCGAGATCGGGAAGGGCTATAAGGTCGCGATTGAGACTCTCAATGAAGGACGGATCGGGATTGCGGCACAGATGCTTGGGTTAGCCGATGGAGCTCTCGGTCACGCTCTCCAGTACGCGCGCGAGCGGAAGCAGTTCGGGAAGCGGATCGGCGACTTCCAAGGCGTCCAGTTCGCGCTGGCGGAGATGGCGACCCAAGTGTCAGCGGGCCGCCTGATGGTGTACAACGCGGCGCGATTGCGGGATGCTGGCCGGCCGTTCGTCACCGAGGCGGCGATGGCGAAGTATTTCTGCGCGAGCATCGCCGAGGAGACCGCTTCCCAAGCTGTGGAAATTCTGGGTGGTGTGGGTTTTACGCGCGATTATCCTGTCGAAAAGCTCTATCGCGATGCGAAGATAGGGCGAATATACGAGGGCACGAGCAACATGCAGCGGGTGACGATCGCGAAGGCGCTGCTGGACAGCTCGAACTAAGTGGAACCGAAGCCGGCGCGAAGGGCATCACAATAGACACAGGAAGATGTTTCACCGTAGCTGTGCCCTTGCCGTGTGTTTGATGGCAGCAATTTCGGTCGCTGCCGCTGCCGATAAAAAGCCCGACCCTAGTCCCGCAGAGATTCAGGACATCATCAAGAAGTTCACCGCAAGGGAAACGGAGTTTGCGAAGGCGCGCGAGGAGTATACCTACAAACAATCGAGCAAAATCATAGAAACCGACCCGCCGGGTGGAAGCTGGGAGGTTCTGGAGCAAGTGACTTTCGATGACCGCGACCGCAGGACTTCGCGTGTGCTGCGCGCGCCTGCAACCCAGCTCGAGCACATCCTGATGACCAACGAAGACGTGCAGGATTTCCGCAACACGATGCCGTTTGTCTTCACAAGCGCGGACGTGGACCAGTACGATGTGAAGTACGTCGGCCGGGAGCAGGTAGACGAGATCTCGTGCTACGTTTTCTCGATCAAGCCAAAGGTTCTAACAAAGGATCGGAAGCGGTACTTCGAAGGGCAGGTCTGGGTAGACGATCAGGATCTGCAGATTGTAAAAACATTCGGCAAAGGCGTTGGATACCAGGGTCGGAACGAGCACCAGGAGTTCCCGAAATTTGTAACATACCGGGAGCAGATCGATGGCAAATACTGGTTTCCGACCTACACCTATGCGGATGACACCCTGAATTTCCAGGACGGACCATCGCAAACGGTGAAGGTCATCGTGAAGTACACCGACTACAAGAAGTACCAGTTCAAGACGCAAAGCAGCATCACTTACGGCGATGTGGGAGCAGCCACTACGGCCAACCCGCCTGCCAAGCCCACTGCGCCTGCCGCGCCGCCTAGCAAATAGCTCATGCAGGTTCCCGTGCGTCGTGGGCGCCTGTTCTCCGCTGCGCTATCGATCATTCTTCTGGCCCCGTGCATGTACGGGGCGGATTCTGCGCCGCAGGTCCACATCCGGCATTTCGCGCGAGTCAATGACCATCTCTTCCGGGGCGGGCAACCGACCGAAGATGCAATCAAAGAACTGGTGGACCTGCACATCGGGACTGTGATCGATCTTCGCGAACCGAGCAGCGCCACTGAAAACGAGCGGCATGAAGTAGAACAGCGCGGGATCAAGTATCTGAACGTGCCTTTGGCACCCCTCTCGGCGCCCAATCCGGACCAGATTAAGCGAGTGCTTTCCTTAATCGAGCCGGATGACGCGGCTCCGACGTTTGTTCATTGCTGGCGGGGTAAGGATCGCACCGGTGTTGTGATCGCCTGTTACCGCGTGCAGCACGACGGATGGACGCCGCAAAGAGCGCTGGAGGAAGCACATAAAGAAGGAATGAGTCGAATCGAAATCGGCATGCGATCGTTTATCCTAGAATTTCGACCGATTGATTTGCCTGCTCCAATGCAGGTAGAACGGTAATATCAGGGCGGTATCTCCAGTCGCCGCGCGACGGAGCACATTGGGCCCGCAACCGTTTCCGTTCAACCGTGCTAAGTAGATGAAACGAAAGCTTTGTGATTAAATAAAAAGCGTCTCGCGACATGGACAAAAACTTCGGGCGGGAACGCCGGCGCCGCACACTCAGCCGGCACTTACGCGAGGCAAAACTGCTGTTCCGCGGAGCGCTGGATACGGATCATCCGATCATGGCGCACATCATCCCAATCCGCCGGTGTAATCTCTCGTGCACCTACTGCAACGAGTACGATGACTTCTCGAAACCCGTTCCTCTCGAGACGATGCTGCATCGTCTCGAATTACTGGGGAAATTGGGAACTGGCGTGATCACAGTCAGTGGCGGAGAGCCGCTGTTGCACCCCGAACTTGACGACATCATTCGTGGAATTCGCAAAAACGCCACCTTGGCGGGACTGATCACCAACGGTTATTTGCTCACGGCGGAACGGATTCAGCGCCTGAACGAAGCGGGGCTGGATTATCTGCAAATCAGTATCGACAACGTGATGCCCGACGACGTGTCGAAGAAGAGCCTCAAAGTGCTCGACAAAAAGCTGCAGCTCCTATCCGAACACGCCGATTTTCACGTGAATATCAATTCCGTCCTGGGCGGCGGGATCCGCAATCCGGAAGATGCGCTGACGGTAGGAAAGCGGGCCATGGAGTTGGGGTTCACCTCGACCGTGGGCATCATTCACGATGGTGACGGGCAGTTGCGGCCATTGGCGACTCGCGAGCGCGAAGTTTTCCTGGAGATGAAGAAGTTTGAGAAGAGGCATTTCTCGCAGGTTAACTACTTCCAGGAGAACATCGCCAACGGTAAGCCGAGCAACTGGCGTTGCCGTGCAGGTTCACGCTACCTTTATATCTGCGAAGATGGCCTGGTCCATTACTGTTCGCAGCAGCGTGGTTTCCCGGCCAAGCCACTAGAGCAGTACACGATGCACGACATAAGGCGTGAATACATCACCCAGAAGTCGTGCGCACCGATGTGTACCATTTCCTGCGTGCATCAAATCTCTTACTTCGACTTTTTCCGGGGCGAACAGACCCTGAGCGTCGAGCCCGTGCCGCGGGAGCAATTGGTCACGATCAAGGCGGCAGGCGTCTCCTAAGTAACAGCCGGGCAACGCACTGCGCTGCCGCTTGGCAAGATGAGCGGAGTTACTTTTGCTGTGTTGACCAAGCGCAGCGTGGCTGCCCGGCTACCTTCGATCGTGTGCCGCTCCTTTGCGGGCGCGGTTCTGTTAGGCGGTTATCATTCTTGGCGGCCACTGGCGGCTCGCAGGCCGCGTCAGATAAGAGACGACAAGGAACGCCAGCAACACCAGCGGCGCGAACGCCATCGGGCCGTCTTTCGCCAGATAGTGCGCGATAAATGCCGAGATCCACGCAAAACTGAATCCGGCGTAAGCCCACTCTTTCAGCTTCGGGAAACCGGGAACTATGAGCGCGATTCCGCCCAGGGGTTTCGCGATGCCAAGAATAATTCGCAGTTGCTGCGGATATCCAAGGTGCGTGAATCCTTGAACGGCTTGTTGACTGCCCGATAGATACGTTAATCCGGCCATCAAACACGATGCAGCGATCAATCCAGTGGTTACCCAGTACGCTATTTTGCGACCCATTAACGACTAACATACTCCAGCGCCCTCGCGAAGGCGTGGAACAGCCGTAGTTGTTCAGGTTGCTTTGCGATCTGATCCTCAGGATGCCACTGAACACCGAGCACGAACCGCTTGTCACTGCACTCCACCGCTTCAATCATGCCGTCTTCGGGATCGGTAGCTGCGATGCGAAGGCGCTCTCCGAGACGGGCGATGGCTTGGTGATGGCGTGAGTTTACCTGCATCCGCCGAGTCCCGGCGATTTCATTGAGCAGCGTGCCCGGCTCGATCTCCACTTCATGTACCGGCGCGCTTTTGTCGGATATCTCCGGCCGATGCCGTCCGGATTCCACGTGCTGAAGCAGCGTTCCGCCGAGGGCAACATTTAGGATCTGCATACCGCGGCAAATCGCAAGAACCGGCACGTCTTTTGAAAGTGCGGCCTCAATGAGGTTGCATTCAATTTCGTCTCGAACTGGATCGATGTCTTGTGTTTCTGAGTTGACTGATTGGCCGTAGCGAGCCGGATCGACATCCGATCCGCCTGTAAGCAGCAGACCTTCTACCTGGTCCAGCGTTATTGCAGTATCAGCCTTATGCAGAAACGGTTCCAGGCCGGCGCTGCGCACCGCCTCGAGGTAGGGCCCGACCTTGTGTTCGTAACCATAAGAAATAAGGACTTTGTTGCCCATAATTCTCCTGCTAACGTTGCTCAGACCCGATTTTCAAAACGAGTCAGTACTGTTATGATCGTGATTGGGTCGGACCCATCAATCCGTAATTTTTTCGATTACTAGAATCAAACATTATGGCAAGCTCTGTTGTCGTTGACGCGCGACAAATCCGGCCGCCGCGATTCTGGGACTCCACGAACGGCAAGAAGGCCGTTATGGCTGTCACGGGCGCAATTCTTTTCCTATTCGTGCTCGGGCACATGATCGGAAATTTGCAGGTTTATGAAGGCCCGGACAAGCTGAACGCGTATGGCCGATTCTTGCACGGCGTTCCGGAGATACTGTGGGCGGTACGCGCGGTGCTGATCGTATCCGTGTTGCTGCATATCTGGGCGTCGGTGGAACTGGCGTTGCGTAAGTCGCGGGCGCGGCCCGCCGGCTACGCGCATCGGGACAACGTCGCCTCCTCTTACGCTTCCCGCACGATGTATTGGAGCGGTCCGATTCTGCTGGCGTTCGTGATTTATCACCTGCTGCACCTCACGGCGGGAGTTATTCATCCCGGGGGCGGCTTTGAAGAGACCAACGTGTATTACAACGTGGTCACCGGTTTTCAAGTCTGGTATGTCTCGGCCTGGTATATCTTTTCGATGATCCTGCTAGGCTTGCACATCCGCCACGGCGCGTGGAGCATGTTCCAATCGCTGGGGATAAATCATCCGCGCCACACTCCCATT
The DNA here is from genome assembly GCA_963842195.1 of uncultured Acidobacteriaceae bacterium. Lineage (GTDB taxonomy): Bacteria > Acidobacteriota > Terriglobia > Bryobacterales > Bryobacteraceae > Bog-105. The sequence continues at coordinate 273,340 of CAWJFN010000002.1, read as the reverse complement.
TTGAAAAAAGCCGCGGCAGTGTTTGCGATCATCATCGCGGGCGGCTACATTTCAATCCCGGTCAGCATTTTGCTGGGATGGGTGAAGTAGATGGAACTCGACGCACGCATTCCGTCCGGTCCAATCGAACAGGCGTGGGACAAGACACGCTTCGAGATGAAGCTGGTGAACCCGGCGAATAAGCGCCGGCACCAACTGATCGTGGTCGGCTCCGGACTCGCCGGCGGCGCGGCGGCGGCAACGCTCGGCGAACTCGGCTACAACGTCAAGTGCTTCTGCTTTCAGGATTCCCCACGCCGTGCGCATTCCATCGCGGCACAAGGCGGGATAAACGCCGCCAAGAACTATCAGAACGACGGCGACAGCATCTACCGCTTGTTCTATGACACGGTGAAAGGTGGCGATTTCCGTGCGCGGGAGGCGAACGTCTACCGGCTGGCGCAGATCAGTGTCCATATCATCGACCAGTGTGTAGCGCAGGGTGTTCCGTTTGCGCGCGAATATGGCGGAACCCTAACAAACAGATCCTTCGGCGGAGCACAGGTCTCACGCACATTCTATGCTCGCGGGCAGACGGGACAGCAGCTTCTGCTCGGCGCTTATCAAGCCTTGGAGCGGCAGGTGCACGCTGGAACGGTCACCATGTTCCCGCGCACCGAAATGCTCGACCTGATCGTGAGCGGCGGCAGGGCTCGAGGTATCGTCACACGCAATTTGGTCACTGGCGAGATCGATTATCATCTCGCGGATGCTGTTCTTCTCGGAACCGGCGGCTACGGTAACGTTTTTTACCTTTCGACTAACGCGAAGGGGTCGAACGCAACCGCCATCTGGCGGGCGCACAGGCGGGGAGCGCTGTTTGCGAATCCGTGCTATACGCAGATTCACCCGACATGCATTCCGCAAACCGGCGATTATCAATCGAAGCTGACGCTGATGAGCGAATCCTTACGCAACGACGGTCGAATTTGGGTGCCCAATGCGAAAGGTGACAAGCGTCCTCCGAATCAGATCCCGGAGAGCGAGCGCGATTATTACCTGGAGCGCCGCTATCCCAGCTTCGGCAATCTTGTACCGCGTGACGTTGCATCGCGTAACGCGAAATATGTTTGCGATGAAGGAAAAGGGGTTGGCGAGACCGGCCTCGGCGTCTACCTGGATTTTGGTGACGCGATCCGGCGGCTTGGCAAGCGTGTAATCGAAGAGCGCTACGGCAATCTCTTCGACATGTACCAGCATTTGACGAACGAAGATCCGTATCAGGCGCCCATGCGCATTTATCCCGCCATCCATTACACGATGGGCGGCCTCTGGGTGGATTATCACTTGATGAGCAACGTGCCGGGACTGTTCGTTATCGGCGAAGCGAATTTTTCCGACCACGGAGCGAATCGCCTGGGAGCGAGCGCGCTGATGCAGGGTCTGTCGGACGGCTATTTCATCGTGCCCTACACGGTGGGCAATTATCTTGCGAGCAACAAGCTGGAGAAAATATCCGACTCCGATCCCGAAGTGCGCAACAGTGTTTCCTGCGTCCAGCAGAACGTTCGCAAGCTGCTGGCCATCAACGGTAAGCGAACTGTCGATTCGTTCCACAAGGAATTAGGAAAAATCGTTTGGGATTACTGCGGAATGTCGCGGACAGCGGAGGGACTCGATACGGCTATCGGGCAGATTCGCGAGCTACGCGAAGAATATTGGGACAACGTGAAGGTACCCGGCAGCGGGGATGACTTCAATCAGAGCCTGGAGAAGGCCGGACGCGTGGGCGACTTCTTCGAACTCGCCGAATTGATGTGCGTAGATGCGCTGCATCGCAATGAATCGTGCGGCGGGCACTTTCGCGAGGAGTATCAAACTCCGGATGGCGAAGCGCAGCGGGATGACGAGAACTTCTCGTACGTCGCGGCATGGGGCTACCGCGGGGCGGGGAATCCACCCGACCTGGTGAAGGAGCCGCTCGACTTCCAATATGTTCACCCCAGCCAGAGGAGCTACAAATAAGTGCGACTCCGGTTGAAGATCTGGCGTCAGCCGTCGCGGGCCGCCTCGGGCAAGTTCGTGAGTTATCCAATGGACAACGTCAACCCGGACATGTCCATGTTGGAATGTCTCGACGTCTTGAATGAACAATTGATCGAGCGCGGCGACGAGCCAGTGGCATTCGAGCATGACTGCAGGGAGGGCATCTGCGGGTCCTGCGGATTCATGATTAACGGCGTCGCGCATGGGCCGATGCCCGCCACTACGGTTTGCCAGCTGACGATGCGTCATTTCAAAGATGGCGAAGAGCTGGTATTGGAACCGTGGCGGGCGAAAGCGTTCCCGCTAATCAAGGACCTGGCTGTGGACCGGCGTTCCTTCGACCGCATCATTGCATCCGGCGGTTATATTTCCGTGTCGACCGGTAGCGCGCCGGACGGCAATGCAATCCTGGTGCCGAAACACGCTGCCGACCGCGCAATGGACGCTGCGGCTTGCATCGGCTGCGGCGCGTGTGTTGCCGCATGTCCCAACGCGTCTGCCGCGCTGTTCACCGGCGCTAAAATCGCGCATCTCGGGATTCTGCCGCAGGGCCATCCGGAAAAAGACATCCGCGCGCTACGCATGGTCGCGCAAATGAATGCCGAGGGCTTTGGAGGATGTACCAACATCGGAGAGTGCACGGGTGTGTGTCCGAAGGAGATCGCGCTGGAAGTGATCGCTGCCATGAATCGCGATTTCATTCGCGGAAGCTGGCACCGCCGCGACGATGTAGTGACTACGATTGCACCGTTTACTGAATGGAGTTACGGGTCGAAGTTGAAGGTGGATCCCTATCCGTAAGACGCCCCTAAATCGCGCATCGCCCAAAAGCGCCTGTGGCTGAGGGGCGATTGTGCCGATAAGCAGGGTGAATGCAGTTTTTCGCCCGGAGTGAGAGATTCGCCACCAACCGCTCACTACCTGGAGAGAAATTCCAGGTGACGAGCAGAAGCGCACAGGGCACAGGCAGTGCAGCCCACGTAAACCAGGGACTCGCCCCTTCCGGCGGCAAGGGCCTGCCCGTTGTGCGCGAGCTCGTAAGAAGACCAGTTGCAAAGCCGGGCGAGCGTGGAGTCGCACTCGTGCTCTTCGTATTCCTCATGATGAGCGTAGTAATACCTCTCGTGGGCCTAGCGGTGGACGGATCGGTTCTGTACTGGTTGCAGGTCAGGTTGTCTTCGGCGGTTGACTCCGCGGCGCTGGCAACGTGCCGATCGCTGAGTGTAGGACTTACCCTCGCGGCGCAAAACACGGCAGCAACGCAGACAGGACAACAGTACTTTGCAGCCAATTTTTCGAACGGCTTCCTCGGGACGAGTGTCACTGGCGGTGTTCCCACCATCAATATTGTTCAGGCGAGCGCGCATGTTCGCACAGCGACAGTTCAGGCGAATATCGTAGCGCCGACTTATTTCATGCAGATTGTGGGATACAGAACCGTGAAACTGTATGCGCAGGGACAGGCCTCGCGGCGCGACGCCAACGTCGTGTTGGTGCTGGATCGATCGGGTTCCATGAACTTGAACGGATCGTGCTCTTCACTGGTTGCCTCGGCGCAGAACTTTGTAAACGACTTCGTAGATGGGCGTGACCAACTGGGCTTGATTACGTTTCAGACCGGCGCCAACATCGATTACGCGCCGAGCTTAACGTTTAAATCCGGGTCGCCGAGTTTGAGTTCCGTACTGGGGACATTGCAATGCGCAGGCGATACGAGTTCGGCTCAGGGTCTGCATCTGGCGTATCAGGAGATCACAAGTGTGATCAACCAGCCTGGAGCATTGAATGTAATTCTGTTTTTTACCGATGGCCAGCCGAACGGAGTGGCGGCGAACTTTCCGGTGAAGACTCAGGCCGACACCCGATACGACTGGGCGAATACATCTACGTTGGCCAGTTACGCGCCGAGTGGATGCGTCAGCAGCAGTCCTATTACCGGCTTAATCGGCGACGGGTCGAGCGAGCACGCAACGCTGAATGCGTATGGATATACCAGTGCCATTCTAAGCATCGCGGGCGTTCCCTTGACCTCCACCGCAAATCCGACACTGGTTACCGCGCCCGGTTGCTCTTTCTCTAACTCCAATTGGAACTACTCCATTCTGGGACGTGCTGACGTGGCCTACATCCCGACCACAGATACGTACGGGAACTCGACAGTGGATAGCAATTATAAGCCTCTGGATTATTTTCCGGCCGGCGGTCCGTATGCCGGAATGATCCGGCCAGACATGCCCAGAACAGTTCGGTACGCGTCATTTAACGCGGCTGATTCTCAGGCCATGACGATACGGAGCGATACGACTTACAGCCCGATCATCTATACGATAGGCCTGCAAGGAAACGAGCCGATGGCAATGGATCAGGACTTTATGGAACGGCTTTCAAATGACCCCAGGGCGTCAAACTACGACAAGACGCGTCCTTCCGGAACATTTATTTTGGCCACAAATACGGGTCAGCTTTCGGCAGCATTCCAGCAGATCGCGTCGCAAATTCTGCGCCTCTCGCAATAGCAGACACACGCTGTTCCTACAATGGTTCAGGTGGGGACAGCAGCGCTCACGATCGCAGATATTGCCGGAAAGATCGATGGCGGCGAACGGATCGATATAGAAGAAGCCCGCTGGTTGTGGCACCACGCCGCCGACGCAGAGATGCGCAGCCTGGCTTCGCGGGTCCGAGAGCGGTTCCACGCGCCTGATGCATGCACATACATGGTGATGCGCATCATCAACTACACAAACGTATGTGTGGCGCAATGCGATTACTGCGCGTTTTATCGTCTGCCGGGAAGTCCCGAAGGGTATGTTTTGAGCCGTGAGGCGGTATTTACCAAGCTGGACGAACTTCTGGCACTCGGGGGAGATTTGGCCGCCTTCAACGGCGGATTCAATCCGCATCTGCCGCTTGATTACTATTGCGATCTGTTTTCTGCGATTCGAAATCACTATGGGGACCGGCTGGAGTTCTATGCGCTGACAGTGGCCGAATTCATGTATTTGGCCGATCACGCCAAGCTCAGTTATACGGCGACTGCGGAGCGGTTCACGCAGGCTGGCGTGCGCTGGATCACGGGCGGCGGTTCGGAGATTTTGACGGAGAGCTTCCGCGCTCGACATAGCAGGTTCAAGTACACGGTGGCCGATTACTTTGAGGCGCAGCGGGCAATCGTCGACTCGGGGCTGAAGACAACGGCCACAATGGTAATCGGCTTCGACGAATCGATCGACGAAAGACTAGAGCACCTGGAGCGGACACGAAAGTTTCAGGACCAGGCGGGCGGGCTGGCGAGCTTCTTGTGTTGGACGTACAAACCGTATTTCACAACCCTCGGGGGCGTTGAGATCGGTACGAGCGAGTATCTCCGGCACTTAGCGTTGAGCAGAATCTACCTGGACAACATTCCGCGTATCCGCACATCGGTGCTGACACAGAATGAGCGAGCATTGGAAGGCTTGCTTTACGGAGCCGATGATTTCGACTTGCCGATTGAGGATGAAGTGACCCAGAAAGCGGGCGCAACCATCAGCCTGGACTTCGACAAGATGCTGGGCGCGGCGGCGCGGCTCGGGTTTACGCCGGTATACCGGCACGTCGCTGTGTCGCCCTCACTTGCCTTTTGACATGGCTGAGCGGAGCCGGCTTTCGGCCTCTGGCGGCCAATAAGCGCAGTCAAGCTGCAGAAAAACGGAAGTGTAGGGGAGATCGAGCCGGGTCTTGATGATCAGACACACGAAAGCTTTGACTGACCTGGTCGAGCTTGGCGATGATCTGCTCGTGAGGAAGAGTAACCACTCTGCGGCCTTGCAGAAGTGAATCCAGCGTTTCGCGATAACCGCCGATTCCGGAGGCATCGGATTCCGGAACAAATTTGAGCTCCTGGTCGGTGTAGACGACCGGCGTAACGTGCCGCGAATGCGAAAGCTCGTTCAGAACGTGGTTTACGACCTCGATTTGATCGGCATTGGTGCTGATGGTTTCGATTCCCGGGCTGGTCTGCAACGGGTATGCGGCATCCGCTACCACGATCCAGTTGCGGTGCCCGAAGTCGTGAATGCGCTCCCGGACGATTCCCCGCCAATCCACAGCGTTGTCTGACGGACCCGAGGAAAGGTCGGCAGCAAAGCACAACGGTACCAACGCGAGGAAGAGCAAACTGTGTCGTAAATGCATAGCTGTCCTATTACATAACAGCGATATCAGCGGGCACTTTGGAAGGTGTTGCAGGCGCCGATGTCTCCGGTATCGAAACCACGCCGGAACCAATGCATCCGCTGGGCTGAAGAACCGTGCGTGAATGTTTCGGGACTGACGTGCCCGGTCGCCATGCGCTGGAGCCGGTCATCGCCGACCGCCGCAGCGGCATTCAGCGCTGATTCCACATCACTCTGATTAACAATTTTGCGCTGCGCCGTGGTGTTGCCCCATACGCCTGCGAAACAGTCCGCTTGCAGCTCCAGCCGGACGGAGAGTGGATTCACCTCATTCGGATGCGCCTGTTGCAGGCGCCGGACTTTAGGCTCGATACCCAATAGCTTCTGAACGTGATGTCCGATTTCATGCGCAATGACATAGGCCTGTGCGAACTCGCCGCCCGCGTGGAAGCGATTGCGCAATTCATCGAAGAACCCCAGGTCGAGATATACTTTCTCGTCCTCGGGACAGTAGAAGGGCCCGATAGCATCCTGCGCCATTCCGCACGCCGATGGATATGAATTGCGGAAGAGAACTAGCTTGGCGTGGCGATAGGGGATATTGCGCGCTTGGGGCAAAATCTGATCCCAGGTGTGCTGTACATCATTGAGCACGAAGGATACGAATTGCACCTCGGGCTGTTCGCGTTGATCGCGGGTCCGGTCCGGAGCCGTTTGTACGGTTTGCGTACCAGGTTGAGAGCTGAAGAGCGTGAAGAGATTGCGATGGAACAGCAGACTTAGAATTCCGACCAGAATGATGCCGCCGCAGCCGAGGTGGAATCCGCCGAAGTTGAATCCGCCTCCGCCGCCGGAATCATCCCGACGGTCTTCGATATCGCTGCTTACGCCCCCGGGGGTCCATTCCATGGCCTTAGTTTCGCAGAGCACGGCTTAGAATCGGTGATGAGGTGATGGAAGTTGCACATCGGCGGCTATTCACGCAGGTGACCAGGCCGGATCCCGCGATATTTTTCAAGCGCGGCGAACAGGGCGATCCGAGACTCGGTGAGCAGGTGTCGTCGGAATACGCCGACTATGAAACAGCCGACGCGGTGATTGTTGGATGCGCGCAAGATGAGGGCGTTCGCCGTAACGGTGGGAGGCCCGGAGCGGCGAAGGCCCCTGACGCGATTCGTGCGCTGCTTTATCGCCTGATAGCTTTGCCGCGGGTCCGGCTGTTCGACTTGGGCAACACGCAGACTGGAGATTGTCTGGAGGAAACGCACGCGCTGCATCAGCGCGTGATGAGCGAAGTGCTGGCGGATGGGAAACGAGTAGTCTCGTTGGGGGGAGGAAACGACATCGCTTATCCCGATTGCGCCGCGCTGGCAGAAGCAGGCGGCGAGCTTCTGGCGTTCAACATCGACGCGCATCTCGATGTACGGGAAAACGCCGTCCGAAACAGCGGGACGCCGTACCGGATGCTGCTTGAAGAGGGACTGCTGAAGGGCGATAATTTTTGGGAGATCGGCTATCAGTCGTTCGCCGTGGCACCAGCCCATCTGAAGTACCTGGATCAGAAGGGCGCTCACGCGAAGAGTGTCGACGATCTGCGGCGCGATGGCGTGGCCGAAACGGTTGCGGCAATTCTGGAGCGCTCCCGGGCGGAAAAGATTTTTTGGGGTATCGATATGGACGTAGTGCGGGCGGCGGACGCTCCCGGAGTTTCCGCGCCGAACCCTACGGGAATCGCCGGCGACGAACTTTGCGCAATCGCGGCTCTGGCGGGCGGCGATGGCCGTTCACGCGTTTTCGAAATCACGGAAGTGAATCCGGATTTTGATCAGGACAGCCGAACAGCGCGCCTGGCAGCGGTGGCCGTCTTTCAGTTCTTGCGAGGCAAGCATGACGACTGAGGTCAAAACAATGCGCGCTCCGCGAGGAACGCAGTTGACGTGCAAAAACTGGCTGATTGAGGCGGCATACCGGATGCTGCAGAACAATCTGGATCCCGAGGTTGCGTTCGCGCCTGAGGAGCTGATCGTTTACGGCGGCCGCGGCAAAGCCGCACGAAATCATCAGGCGCTAGAGGCGATCCTGGAGACGCTGCGCACGCTGGAGCCCGATGAAACGCTGCTGGTGCAGTCGGGAAAGCCGGTCGGGGTGTTCCGCACGCATACCGATGCGCCGCGCGTGCTGCTTGCGAATTCGAATATCGTGCCGAAGTGGGCAACGCAGGAGAACTTTGACCGTTGGGAACGTGCGGGCCTGACCATGTACGGGCAAATGACGGCCGGAAGTTGGATCTACATCGGCACGCAAGGCATTCTGCAGGGAACGTATGAGACTTTCGGCGCTCTGGCACGCCAAATGGGCTGGAGTAGTTTGCGCGGCAAGCTCGTCCTGACGGCGGGGTTGGGCGAGATGGGTGGCGCGCAACCGCTGGCGATCACGATGAATGAAGGCGTCGGAATCATCGTTGAGGCCGATCCGCTGCGAATTGAACGGCGGCTCTCGTTGAGGCAAGTGGATGTCGCGGCAAAGGACCTGAATATCGCACTGGAATGGGCAGCGAAAGCGGCCGCGGCCGGAGAACCGAAATCGATTGCGCTCGAGGGGAATGCCGCTGAAGTGTTGCCGGAGCTGGTGCGGCGGGGCGTGCATGCGGATGTGGTAACCGATCAGACCGCGGCGCACGATGTGCTTTACGGATATATACCGGCAGGGCTCAACGTGCGCGCGGCGGCGGCGTTGCGCGAACGAGATCCTGAAGAGTACCGTAGGCGGGCGACGGAGTCCATTTGCGCTCATGTCGCGGCCATGCTGGAATTCCAGGCGCGCGGCTCGGTGGTGTTTGATTACGGCAACAATCTGCGCCAGCGTGCGTTCGACGGAGGCGTTGAGAACGCGTTCGGCTATCCGGGGTTTGTGCCTGCATACATTCGGCCGCTGTTCTGTGAAGGCAAAGGTCCATTCCGCTGGGTGGCGCTATCGGGCGATCCAGCCGATATCTACGCCACGGATCGCGCCGTGGCGGAGCTTTTTCCGGAGAATCGGCATTTGACACGATGGCTCGAGTTGGCTCAGAAACAAGTTGCATTTCAGGGTCTTCCCGCGCGCATCTGTTGGCTCGGGTACGGCGAGCGCGCGCGGGCTGGTTTGCGCTTCAACCAGATGGTTGCTTCGGGTGAATTGCGCGCTCCCATCGTGATCGGGAGGGACCATCTGGACTCAGGTTCCGTCGCCAGCCCGAACCGCGAAACAGAGGCGATGCGGGACGGATCGGACGCGATCGCCGACTGGCCGTTGTTAAACGCGCTGATCAACGCGGTCGGTGGTGCAACCTGGGTTAGCATTCATCACGGCGGGGGCGTCGGCATCGGATACAGCATTCACGCCGGGCAAGTGATTGTAGCGGACGGTACGCCGGAAGCAGCGCGGCGATTGGAACGAGTTCTGACCACGGATCCCGGAATGGGCATCGTACGGCATGCCGATGCAGGCTACGCGCAGGCGATCGAGTTCGCGCGAATGCACGGTCGTGCGGATACCCATGATTGAGACAGGTGCGTGATCGTCGATCTTCTGGTGACGAATGCCTCGCAAGTAGTGCCGTGCGCGGGCCCGGGACCGAAGCGGGGACGAGAAATGCGCGATCCGGGAGTTATCCGCGATGGCGCCATCGCAATCGATCGCGGGCGTATTACCGCTGTAGGTCCAGCCGTGAGCGTTTGCCGGCAGTTCACGGCAAAGCGAACCATTGATGCCATGGGAAGAGCCGTCTGTCCCGGATTTGTCGATGCCCACACTCACGTTATGTACGCAGGCGGCCGCGTTGACGAGTTTGAGATGCGCAGCAAGGGTGTGCAGTATCTGGACATCCTGGCATCGGGCGGCGGAATTAACCATACCGTTGGTGAAGTGCGCGGCGCAAGTGTTGAACAGCTGGTGGAGGAGACCCGGCCGCGTTTGGACGAGATGCTGCGGCTTGGTACCACCACGGCCGAAGTCAAGACAGGTTATGGCCTGGATGTGCAGAGCGAACTGAAGATGCTGGAAGCGATTGAGCAATTGGATGCGAGCCATCCGGTGGATTTGGTTCCGACATTTCTCGGCGCTCATGCGGTGCCGCGCGAGTTTGCAGGACGCGGCACCGACTACGTCGAGTACGTCATTCACCAGCAGCTTCCGGCAGCGGCGGAATGGTATCGCAGTTCGTCCTTTGCGCGCCGCTGTGTGCCTTTCTTTGTCGATGCTTTCTGCGAGGCGAACGCCTTCTCAGTTGAGCAGTCACGGCGCGTGCTCGAGGCGGGCGTTAGGCACGGAATGAAGATCAAAGCGCACGTGGACGAGTTTTCCAATCTCGGCGGCAGCGCCATGGCGCTTTCGTTAGGCGCGGCCAGTATCGATCATCTTGACGCGATAACAGCGGCGGAGATCGGGCAAGCGGCCAGCTCACAGACCGTGTGCGTTTCTATCCCCGCGGTCAATTTTCACTTCGGCAGCGCGCATTTTGCCCCTGTGAGGGCGATGCTCGATGCGGGGGCCGCTATAGCCCTTGCAACCGATATGAATCCCGGCTCGGCTCCGTGCCCGTCCCTGCCGCTGGTTATGGCGATCGCGTGCCGCTATCAAGAAATGACGCCTGCCGAGGCGCTCTACGCCGCGACCCTCAATGGAGCGGCCGCGGTAGCACTGAGCGAGGACCGAGGCTCGCTGGAGCCCGGGAAGCTCGCGGATCTGCTGATTTTGAAAAGCGCCGACTATCGTTATCTGATGTACGAGTTTGGCGGAAATCCTGTAGACATCGCGATCAAGCGCGGCGAGGTGGTCTGAGTGGTGGAGCTGCAGTTGGACGGCGCACATCTGACGATGGAGGATGTGGTGCGCGTCGCACAAGGAGCGCCCGGATCGCCACGTGTTGTGCTCGCTCCGGCGGCGCGCGAGAAGGTAGAGGCATCTGCCCAGGCCGTGCAACGGATGCTTGTTGAGAATCGGGTCGTCTATGGCATCACAACCGGATTCGGCGCGTTCAAGGACAAGGTTATTCCGCGCGCACAGGTGGAACAATTACAGCGCAACATTTTAGTGAGCCATGCAGTGGGCGTAGGCTCGCCGTTCGATCGCACAGTGACTCGCGCAATCATGTTAATTCGCGCGAACACGCTGGCGCGGGGTTATTCGGGAATTCGCGCCTTGACCATCGAGCTGTTACTCGAAATGCTAAATCGTGGCGTTCATCCGCAAATTCCCGAGAAAGGATCTCTGGGAGCAAGCGGCGATCTTGCGCCATTGGCGCACATGAGCTTGCCGCTCATCGGAGAAGGGCAGGCAGAGTTTGGAGGCGATCTGATTCGCGGCGGCGAGGCACTTTCAAGAGCCGGGCTCGCCCCGATTTCTCTGGGCGCGAAAGAGGGCCTCGCGCTCACTAACGGCACGGCTGTCATGTGCGCGCTCGGAATCCTTGAGACGGTGAGAGCGGAACGAATCAGCCGCACGGCCGACATCGCCGGATGCTTGAGTCTGGAAGCACTGCACGGGACCCCGCTGGCGTTTGACGAACGTATTCATCAACTGCGTCCTCATCCACGCCAGGTGGAGTGTGGGCGGGCGCTCCGCGCATTACTCGAAGGAAGTGAATTCGTGCGCGCGGATGATCCGACGAATGTTCAGGATGCGTATACTTTGCGATGCATCCCGCAAGTACACGGTGCGGCTCGGGACGCCATCGCGTACGCGCGATGGGTATTTGAGATCGAGCTGAACTCGGTGACGGACAATCCCTTGATCTTCGTCGAAGGCGATCGCACGGATGTGATCTCGGGCGGCAACTTCCATGGCGAGCCGCTTGCGATCGCGATGGATTATCTTGCGATTGCGTTATCGGAGCTTGGGAATATCGCGGAGCGCCGTTTGATGCGTTTGACTGATGAGGCATCCAACACGCATGTGCTGCCAGCGTTCTTGATCGCTAATGGAGGTCTAAATTCCGGGTTCATGATTCTTCAGTACACGGCGGCAGCCCTCGCGACCGAGAATAAAGTTCTTGCGCATCCGGCGAGCGTCGATACCATTCCGACCTCAGCTAATGTGGAAGACCATGTCAGCATGGGCGTGACCTCCGGGTTGAAGCTTCGCGAGGTGGCGTGGAACGTCGAACATATCATCGCGATTGAACTGATGGCGGCCGCGCAAGGAATCGATTTTCGACGGCGGGCGCTGGGCCAGGAGAAGAGGCTCGGTGCAGGTACGCAGCCCGTCTATACTCTCATCCGTTCCCGTGTGCCGTTCATTGCAGAGGATACGCCGCTGATGGAATACATGTCGGCGGTACATGAGTTTGTCGTCAGTGGCGCTTGCGCGAGAATGGCCGGATTGGAACAGAGTTGCTAGCGGGCGCTCGCTTCGCTCGCGACTCTGATCGAAATCTGGAGCCATGAGCGCAGCGATTGGAGGTCAGCTTTGTTACTGCCCTGTTACGGTTGCGGCGAGCCGGCCATCAGGCGGTAAGCCAGATAGTTACTCCCGGCCCCCACGTACCCGGAGCCATCACCAAAGTCTTTGCCGTAGTGCGACGTTCCGAGCACTGAGCTATTACAGGGTGCCGCCGTGGTTGCGCACGAGGGCAGCATGCTGATGTAACCGTAGCCGGATACGGTTGTCCCGCTTGAGTCGGGCCCCACTGGAGCCCCAACACTGCCGGGACCGCCGGCAGCGCCACCGTATGCGAGCGAAAACCACTGATCGCCCCACGTCTTGTACTGTGCATTGCCGGAGATCTGGTAATACCAGCCGTAGATGCCCGGAAGAAGGACCTCATAATCGGACGAGATGCCTCCGAAACACCAGGTTGCCAGCGACGGTGCGCAACTGGTAGAGCCGTCACGTTGCACGATTTGATACGTGCTGCCCGACACGCTTGCGCCGAGGGCTTCCCCAAGCGCCAGCGAATTATTGCTAGGGCACCCCACCACACGGTGCACTTCGAGGGTATTGAGAATGCCGATAAAGGTGCTGCCGTTGCATGGAGCGAAACCCGCCGTACTGTTGCTGTAGTTCCACCCACTCGTGTTAGCCGCGTTCACGCCGTCCGTAAAAAACGACGTACTACCGGTTAACGTCTTGCTGCCGGCCGAACCACTTACGCTGCCCGGTCCGGTGACCCAATCGGTGGGCGGCTCGCCGCTTGCTTCAACGCCGACCGCGTACCAGATTCCCGCCGGTGCAGTTCCCCCGCCGTTCGCCGCAGGTATGCTCCGTGTGCCCGCTGCGCCGTACTTGTAAATGAAAGTTAGTAGATTGCCAAGCATGGTGAACGCGTGTTGCCCCACGGCCGTATTGTTACAGCCGTTCGGATCGTTGAGGGTCCTGTAAGCATCTTTCAGTCCGTTGGCAATCACACCTTCCAGCCATGGGCTTGCGCCCTGACCATAAGATGGTGTTGATTGATTGATCAGGTAGTTATTCGCCCAAAATGATCCATTGGACAATTGCTGCGGCCCTAAGAAGTAAGTAATCGCGTTTGAGACAGAGGTACAGTATCCGCCTCTGTTGCCGGTATTCGGATCTAGCTCGGATGCCAGCGAAAGGTACGACAGGTCATAGCCCACCTCACGTGAATCAAAGTCCCCGGACGGAGGATTATATGTGCTGAATGGACTTAACTTAGCCTCGATTCCGGGCCAATATTCCGGATGACCATCCTGAGCGCGCGCAATCAGTCCTGCCAGCGCCATTACGCGAGGCGTGCTGTTACTGCTGTAGCCCTGATCGATGTTCCAGACGTACCAGACATCGGCAAGTTGCCGAGCCTGGGCCAGAAATGCGTGAATGCCCGTGCGGAAATAAAGCCGGTAATATGCAATGACATTATCGTAGTAATTCCATGAGTAGCTCGGCTGTGCCTGCCATCCAAAGCCCACAATCGTACTCTGAAAGTTGGGATCGTTCCAGTTTCCGATAGGTTGAAAGCGAATATTCTGTGACTGAGCGAGTGGCGGTAAGTATTTATAGTCCGACGACTGCAGTGTCATGTGAGTGTCGTCGATCACTTGGTTCACCACCTGGAGAGACCGGCCGGTCGCGTAGGACGAAGACAGAACCGGGCTGGACGTCAGAGGCGCATTCCACAAAAGGAAAATGGCCCAACCTGCGCAGGATCCACCTCCGCACGCGCTGGCGAAATGAGTTCCGCTGCCGATGACCGTCACAGTGTCGTTTTGCACCGATACCGTGCCGGCGGCAGGTGCTGCCCTGAATGATGCGGGAAGTGCAAACTTGGATTGTAGAGTAAGTGCATTAGCTGCTTCGGCCATGTCGTACCATGGCCACGGGTCGCATTGTGTGGATCCCCACGGTGTGAGGGGTCCGATTAGCTTTTGCATGGCAGCCGGAACATTTGAAATAAGGCAGTTGTTGGAGCCGACCTTCACCGCTCCGATTCCGAGTACCGCCTGGCCGGAATGGCCTTCCAAATCGGTAACTGTAAGCCGCACATCGTACTCTCCAACCGCGGTAAGACCCTCCACAACAGCGGAAGGCGAATTAGTTGAACTGATTTGAAAGCTGATGGGACCGGTAACTGCGGACCACTGATACGTCAGCGCATCGTTCTGATTAGGCGAGTAAGCGCTCGCCGAAATCGAGGTGGATGAGGTAGTGATGGTGCAGAACTGCTGCGAATATGCCTGATTCAGAAAACAATTGCTAGCGGGAGTGAATGAGACGATTGGAGCATAGGACGGGGTGCTGGTGAAGCTAGCGCCGGACATGACTAAGGTCTGCTTGTAAGCGCTGGAATCCAGTAGGTTACCTTCGAACTCCCAATCACCAAGATCGCCGCCGGCGTTCGAGGAGGGAACGACGGCGAGCGAAGACGGGACGCTGGAGAAGAAGCGGACGTAATCGATGGCGCAGGCACAACCGGTTTGCTGGCCCTGCGCGATACCGAACTCGCCCGGCATGTCCGTAATGGTTCCATGCCAATCGGCATTAGGAATAGTTTCCGTGGCTTCGAGATAAGCACCGGTATCCGTCCTCCACACTTCAATGGAGATCATTTGATTCGATGAATTGCGCATTGCGCGGATTACTACATCCCCCGCGCCTGGTGGGAACGATACTGAGACACCACCGTAGCCATTGTTCATATCGCGCCAGTCGACGAAGGTGGCGCCAGTGCAGGTGGTGGTAAGCGCAATATCGTTATCCCAGAAGATACCGCCGCTCGCCGTGCAGTTATGAATGCGAGTTACTAGCTGAAAGGAATTGATAGAAATGAAAGCGCCGGTGTTGGGGTGTATACCGCTTGCGCCGGAACTGGATTGAGTTGATATAAGTGCCTGCCCAGTCATCGCCATGGAAAGACGACAAAAGAGCGCAAATAGAAATAGTTTTCTCATAAGGAATTAAGAAAGTTCGCGGTCAAGAACTAAGATTTATGACCCGCGAGTCCACGCAGAAGGCGAGCTTAGTGTGGGACTAACGGGAACTCGTACCTGTAGTGCAGAACTCTTGTGCATGCTCTCCCGGACGGTCAGCCGAATCGCTGACTGGAAGAGCCGCCAGCGCGGAGAATGTCAGAGCAGTCACCCTCGTGAGGTGAGCGCTATTCGCCGCGCTTCTAACATGAGACCGGCAGGCGTCCTTTGGAGAGGAAACGGGGACATTGCGGGCGAGCGTTAACCAGCTCGCGGGTGCGAACCGGTGCCCCATTTCCTTTCGATACGACTGCTGCTTTACAGCCCTGACGAAACTACGTAGATGAAATCCATCATATACAAGCCGGCCAGCGGAGCCGCCGCGTGAGATGGCGGAACGTCACCCAACACGTTGCCGGCGGGCACTGCGGATCCACTTAAGAATGGAGAAAATACTGCCGATCAGGCACAGAGCGATAAAACCGGCCATACTCCACTTGAATGCGGTGGAACTCATAATGCGCAGAATCTGCCGGCCGAACTTCAGAGCAAGAAATCCGAGGAGCAGAAATCGGCTAGCCCTAGCGGCCGCGACAATTCCGAGCAGCCGCCATTTCGGAAAGCCGAGAGCACTTTCAGTGGCAACCATCATCGTGAACGGAAACGGAGGCGGCGCCAAACAGCCGGTCACCAGAGCAACTGCTCCGCGCTGACTCATCTTGGCTTTCAGGCGCCGGAACAACTTTGGACCGGCGAGTTTTTGGACACCCACTTCGCCGCCCTTACGCGCCACAAGGTCGAGTAAGAAAACGCCGAGAGTAGAGCCGCACACGGCGGAGATCACGTAAAGGAGGTAGCCCTGATGATGACGCGCCACCATGGCAACCACAAGCAGATCGTTTCCGAAAGGCAGAAAGAGGAATGAGGAATCCATTACGCCCATGACGAACGGTCCGAAGTAGCCGAGGTGCAACAAAAATCGAAGCAGCGTTTGAAAGAAGCTGGACATGTTACCGCGTTCCGGGGGCCGGACAAGAGATGACAGTGAGATGCCGGACGGCGTCGAAGGTTGCTCTGATAAGCTCTCCTATCAGATTCGAAGCAGGCGGCGGAGCCGCAATTGTAAGGGCAATACTGTGTGTATAATTTAACTGAGACATACACATCAGTGCGTACGAATATCGTAATCGATGATAAGCTGATGCGGGACACGCTCCGCGCAACCGGCCTGAAGACGAAGCGCGAGGCAGTGGAGTTGGGACTCGAAACGCTGCTTCGACTCAGAAAACAGGGAGAAGTTCGGCGACTTCGCGGCAAATTGAACTGGCAGGGCGATCTTGATGCGATGCGGAGAGACCGTTGATCCTGGTCGATTCTAGTGTCTGGATCGACTACTTCAACGGAACGATAACAGCGCAAACCGGGAAGCTTGACAGCTTGCTCGCCTATGAACCGTTAGCGATTGGCGATCTGATCCTGACCGAAGTTCTGCAAGGTTTTTCAGAAGAACGCGATTTCAATCGAGCAAGGAAAGCTCTGACTGCGTTCACGGTGGTGGAGCTATGCGGTGAGAAGATCGCCGTGGAGGCTGCCAGAAATTTCGGCAGGCTTCGCGCGCGCGGGCTTACCGTTCGTAAGACCATCGATTCGGTGATCGCCACCTGGTGCATTGAGAACGATTATCGTTTGCTGCACAGCGACAGAGATTTCGATCCGTTTACCAAGTATCTGGGTTTGCTCAGCGTCTGTTAATCCAGCGCTACGAGATCAGAGGAGACGCGCTTGAGTTGGCCGCAGGCCGCGAAGATATCGCGCCCGCGCGGCTTGCGAATAAAGCAGGGAATCGACCGGCGGACAATCTGCTGGAAAGCAATCACGCGTTCTTCCGGCGGCGTGTCGAACGGAATACCGGGTCCGGGATTCAGCGCGATCAAATTCACCTTGCAATTCAGATGGGCAAGCAAACGGACCACGCGGCGGGCGTCGGCGTCCGTGTCGTTCACATCCTTCAGCAGCACGTATTCAAATGTCAGTTTCTCCCACGGTCGAAGCGGGTAGGCGCGGCACGCCGAGATCAGATCGGAGAGAGGATGCTTGCGTGTTATGGGCATCAACTGCCGCCGCTGCTCCTCAGTCGAGGCGTTCAACGAAATGGCAAGCTTCGGCCGTACTTCGGCGCGCGCCATCTCTTCGATTTTCGGGATGATGCCCGACGTCGAAACTGTAATGCGCTTGGGCGACATAGCGATACCCGCAGGGTCCGTGAGGAGCCGCGTGGCTTTGAGGACGTTGTCCAGATTCAGGAGAGGTTCGCCCATGCCCATCATCACGACGTTCATGCGTGAGCTGGCCGCGTGCAGTCCGTTTTCGCGCGCAATGTATAGCACCTGGCCGACAATTTCTCCCGCGCTGAGATTGCGTTCGAGTCCCATCAGGGCAGTGAGACAGAACTTGCAATCGACGGGGCAGCCTACCTGACTCGAGATGCAGATCGTGTCGCGGCCCTCTTCGGGCATCAGCACAGCTTCGACGGTTCGGTTATCCTCTAAACGTAGGAGATAGCGGCGCGTACCGTCGCTCGAGTGGTAACGCCGTTCGGCCTGGGGCAGGCCGACTGTCTTGCTGGTAAGTAACTGATTTTTAATGACTTGCGGTAGCGTCGAAATATCCGACAAATCCGCCACCTGTTTGCGGTACAAAGCGTCATATAGTTGGCGGGCGCGGTAGGTGGGTTGTTCGGGGCCGAGGAGGTTCTCCAGATCCCGGAGTTCCATTCCAACCAGCATCTGGCCCTCAACTGATTGCAACATCTAGACTTAGTGTATCTCGTGGCACTAGGAAAGGCTTAATACAGGCATGGTTTTAGCGTCCCCTCACGTTCGGCAGATTGAGCGTGCCCGTCTGGGTAACGGGATTCGAATTGTGACGGAGTCGATGCCATACGTGCGCTCGGTTTCACTAGGCGTTTGGGTCAACAGCGGCTCGCGGGTCGAGACGGGACCCGAAAACGGCTTGGCCCATTTCGTCGAGCACATGGTATTCAAGGGAACGCTCAACCGTTCGGCCGAGGACATCGCCCGATCCGTTGATTCAGTGGGCGGCGGTTTGGATGCATTTACCAGCAAGGAACTGGTGAGCTTCAATACGAAAGTCTTGGACGACCATCTGCCCTTCGCCTTGGACGTACTTTCCGATTTGGTTCTGAATCCGCTCTTTCGCGAGGAAGACATCGAAAAGGAAAAGGGCGTCATTCTGGAAGAGATCAAGATGGAAGCCGATCAGCCGGAGTTTGTGCTGCATGAGGCGCTGATCAGTAATTTCTGGAAGGGTCACGGACTCGGTAAGCCGATTCTCGGCACCCGCGACACCGTGAAGAAGTTCGGCCAGCCGATGGTTTTGGATTACTACAACCGGGTGTACTCGCCGCACAACATTTTGATCACGGCCGCGGGCAATCTGGAGCACGACCGGCTGGTGCGCCTGATAGATGACCGGTTTGCTGGTCTGCCCGATCGCGGCGTGCCGCCAGGCACGACGACGCCGAAAGCTTACGCACCCATCATTCTCAAGAAGAAAGATTCGCTTGAGCAGGTGCATATCGCGATGGGGGTGCCGGCATACCGGCTGGCTCACGAGCTCCGGTTTCCTCTATATGCGCTGAACACGGTGTTAGGCGGCGGGATGAGCTCGCGCTTGTTCCAGGATATTCGCGAGAAGAAAGCGCTCGCGTACGCAGTGTACTCGGAGCTGAATCTTTTCAGCGACACCGGATGCCTCACGGTCTATGCGGGCACCAGCAGCGAGTCAGCGCGGCAGGTGATTGACTCGGTGTTGCTGGAATTCAGGCAGCTCAAGGAAGAACTCATCACGGAAGAAGAACTGCGCCGCGCGAAGGATCACTTGAAGGGCTCACTCATGCTCAGCCTGGAATCGACATCCAGCCGCATGTCCAATCTGGCGCGGCAGGAGCTCTACTTCGACCGCTTTATGTCGCTCGATGAGATGCTCGAATGCATCGAGAGTGTGCGGCGGGATCAGGTGCAGGCGATTGCACAGGAATTCTTCAAACCGGAGAACATTGCGCTGGCCGTGCTGGGACGCATCGGCGATATGCAGGTAGAGCGCGAAGATCTGGTTTGCTAACGTCATTTAGTTTTCCCAGATATGCACAGAAATCCTTGTGGGGCGGGTTGGCCAACGAAGTTGGCAACCTGCGGCCGATTCGCCGAATCAACCTTTTTTGCGCGGTCAACAGGGCGGCGCTGCGGCCAGCGCTCCACTATTCGCGGTGCAGCTGTAGGGGCTCTTCGGGGAACTGCTCCTCAGTGACCGCATAGCGCGGTCTGCCGCGCCGGTCCCGGTTCGCGCCAACCCACTCGATACGCAAATCACGGCAAACCTCATCGAGCATTTCCACGGTAGTTACGCGTTTTTCCATGGCGAATGCCGTGACCAGCAAATTATCGCAGAGCAAGTTGATGAGGCGGGGGATGCCTCGCGAGCGCTTGTAAACTTCCTCCAGCACCTCAGGAGGGAAGACTTTCTGGTGCGGCATGCCTGCGCGCTCCAGGCGGCTTTCGATATACGAGGTTGACTCCTCCGGCGTTAAAGGGTTCAATGAACACCGCAGCACGATGCGTTGTTTCAATTGGCGGAGATTGGGTGCGTCCAGTTTGCGGTCAAGCTCGGGCTGGCCCGAGAGAATGATTTGCAGCAGTTTGCCCTGCCGATTCTCGAGATTGCCCAGGAGACGAATCTCTTCGAGAACGTCCCATTCAAGGTTGTGCGCCTCATCCACAATCAGAACGCAGGTGCGGCCGCGCTCGGCCTGTTCAATCAGCAACGAATTGAGCGCGAACAACACCGAGGTCTTCGATTTTCGATCGCAATTGAGATCGAAATCGTAGGCCATCATCTCGAAAAACTGCTCCGGGGTGAGGCGCGAGTTGAAAATGAACGCAAACTCGATGCGCTGCGAATCGAGATAATCCCGCAGGCACTCGAGCATGGTGGTCTTACCCGTGCCGACTTCGCCGCCCAGCACAATGAAGCCCTTGCGGCTCCGAACACCGTAGATCAAGTTGGCCAGCGCTTCTTCGTGCTGGGGACTCCGATACAAGAATTCAGGATCGGGGCTTAGGTTGAAGGGGTTATCGGAGAGCCCGAAATAGGCGTTATACACAGCACTCCCCCGATAGGGTAGCGGCGGGGCAAAAAGTCAACGCACGATGCGGAGAAGGCACCAGTAACACCATCATACCTTTAATATCGGCATTTCCCGGTCCAAACCTTCACCGAATTCGGGCGTAACGTGAGAAAGAGAGTACCGTTACTAGCGGAAGTTCGTCGCACCAACCTGTAGCACACCGCTCCCATTGTGGGGCGGGTTGGCCAACGAAGTTGGCAACCTGCGGCCGATTCGCCGAATCGGCCTTTCATGCGGCCTCCAACTCCGTCTAATCTTCGAGTTGCAGGCGGGCCCAGCCTGGCAAGGCGGAGGGCTGGCCGGCGGAAAACACGATGCGCCGTGTCTTTGGAAACGGCACGTCGTCCCGCATGGACCGGCCAATGGCTGGAACGGCTTTGAGGAGCTTGCGATAGGCAGGCTGCTCGGTATCGAGAAAACTGGCCTTGGAAACGAACCCGGCACCCCATCCTACACAGAGTAAACAGGTTAACGGGGCATCGCGCGCCGATTCGAGCTCGATTCTGAGGCGTTGTACGGTCTGGGCAAGGGCAGTCAATTTTACGATTTCAGCAAATTTTGCGTGCAGCTCCAGTTGAGCAGCGGCGTAATCGTTAGCGGCATCGGTGATCATCCTGGGAATGGGAACGGAGCGCCAGCCGAGGGCACGGCTCAGCTCGGGATTCTGGTAAAAGGTCCGTTCTTCCCAGGTGCCTGCAAAAGTGGACCCCGGGACCGCCATTTCCGCGAAGACCGGCGTCGATTCCGCCAGACGCTGGGGCGTGACACTACCGCGTCCGGCGACTTTCCACGCCAATTGCGGGTTCCCGGATTGCCGCGTATCGATGGAGGCAACGCGCGTGACAAACACTTTGAAAGCAGAGGCGGCAACGGGTTGGCTATCGGCGGCCGCAAGGAAGCGGACCTGAGACGCGCCGGAGGCGTTCTCGGCGGATTCGCCGATGCGCCGCGGCACGCGGTCGCCTTCCATCGAGGCAGCAGCACGTTCGATAACGGACGTGTTCCAGCGCGAGAACACCAGTCCGGCGCGCAGGGCGCCTTTCAGCGCGGAGGCAGGGAGGTAAGCGCCGCGATGATCGGAGGCGAAGGTGGGAATGAAGAGCGACTCAGGCGGGGCGCTGTTCCAGATGGCTGTCGCATCCGGATTTTCGAACGGGATGCGGCGGGCGGAAAAGTTTTGCGCGAAGCCGCCCCAGGAAGCGAAATCAAGCCTCGTCGCTTTGCGGAGTTGTGTCAGATAGCCTTCAAGGCGCGGACCGCGGGCCAGCAGTTTGAAGATGCGCGACTGATCGAGGACATTGACCTGGTCCTTCCAGACCATGTAGTCCACCGGCGCCAGCGCTCGCCCGTCACCCACCAGCAGCGGAGTGAGTGTTGTGAGCTTATACTTCATCGCCAGGCTCCTCCTCGGGCGTAGGTTCCGGTTCAGGCGCGGGTTCGCGCGGCGGCTCGGGTCTAGGCGGGAGCTCGATCTCCGGCTGGAGCCCCGGTTCGAATTCGGGTGCGGGTGGCGGCTCCTGTGAAGACGCCCCTTCCTCGTCGGTCGGGGTTCCGTCGGGTGGCGGCTCGGGAGGTTGCGGGCAGGGCTGTGGTTCCGGCGCCTCTATGTCAGCGGGAGGTTCCACTTGCGCCTCCTCCAGCGACTCTTCAATAGGAGGAAGCTGCAGGAAGAGCGCTGCACCGAAACGATAAACGGCGTGCGGAAATCCCTCCGGTGCGACATCGACTGAGGATCCGACCGGCTCGGCTGCTGCGCTGAGAACTGAGCCCTCGACGATCATGCGAACGCGCTTTTTTTCCGTCCCTGAGGAATCGATGCGGCCGCCGCGGGCAACCACTTCGTAGCTGCCACCCTTCCAATCGATGGAGTCGGATGGAGCAGGAGAGAAGAGCGAGAGAAGCCAATAGAGTTGGGACGTCGAACCATTCGTTGCGGCGGCGATGCGGCGAGCAAGCTTTGGGAACAGAACGGCCGGCCAGGCTCCTTCCTGGAATTCCGGCGTCTCGGTTTGTCCCCAGCCGCTGCGGCGGCGCGCGCCAAAACCGGTATCGGCCAGAAGGCGGAGAGCCGCCCGGAGGCGATCGTTCCAAGCCGATCCTGCGGCTTCGTCGCGAAAGCGGACCACGGTCCACAGACCGGCGCCGGGTTCGAACTCGACGCAAGCCGAGGAGTGCGCGGCGGCGTTATACGTCAGGCGATCGATTGCCGCGCCGCTTCGCATGATGGTGCGGAAGGGCGGGGAACTGGGACGATCGCGGCGCAGGAGACAACCGCTCTCGGGATCGGGGAGCCATTGATCGGCCAGCACTTTCTGGCCGGTCAGGATGGATTCGATGAGAGCGACAGGTACGAAGCGAGCGGCGCTCCAGCGGACCTTGGTGAGGAAGACTGGACTCGGCGTGGTAAGCAGCGCTGCGGGCGGCGGCCACAGCGTGGCCGGAGGCGGCACCAACAGTGCGTCGCCCTGAAAGGGAGACAACGAAGAGAACGTCAGCGCCGGGGACTCAGTGCGCCCAGTCGCGTCGAGCCACTCGTCGAGAGCACCCAGCTGTTGCATGGCGATGGTGAGAGCGGAATAGAGCCGATCGCTGCGATACAGCAGATCGACGCGGTCCTGTCCACCGTCGTCCGGACCATAACGCCAAGGACCTGCGGGGCGCAGGCGAACTAGCAGGGCAGGCTTCATTCGTCAGGCGAGTTTACCGGCAAAGTCTTCGCCGGAAAACAGGGTTTGTAGACCCGCGAGATCGGAGCCTGAGAGCAGGCTGCCTTCGCCGACGCCTTTGGCGTAATAATCTTTGCTGCGCCAGGTAGCGCTGAGATTCGAGAATGTCACGCGCCCGCTGCCGCGGCTGCCACCGCCGCCGAGCGCATCGTCTTCGAGCAAGCGCAACGCCTCACCCACTCGCGAGACGAGCGCTTTGTCTTCATCGCAGAGGACGTCGACGATCATGCGAAAGCGGAAGCGGGCGCCGGCGGGCACACGCTCCAGAGTGCGGGGATTGGCTTGCGAGGTGATGCGATCGACCGCATTTTCACTCTTCACTTCGGTCAGTTCATCGTCGAGATTTTCACGCATTTGCTGCGTGATGCTATCGACGATAAGAGGCGCGTCGTAAACGGTCAGACGCGCGGGACTGGTGGCGAAGGCTTCGGCGGATTCGCCGGTAACCTTTTCGACGCGGCCCGGAGTGCGGCCGAATAATAGGCAGACATCGTCGTCCGGCCGGTCGCTCTGGTGGATCCGCACTTCCTGACCTTTGCGTTTGGATAAATAGACGAGCTCGCTCGGGACAGCCAGGCCGAGTGTCTGCTCCAGCAGTGAGCGGAGACGGCCGCGTAGCGAACTGCCCGGAATGTAGGGGATGCCGAAGGCGTCCTTAACGACCGGGTTGTCGGCGCCGCCGATCTCGAGCGAACCTTTACCGGCTCCGATGTGCAACCCTGTCTGACACTGGATGTCGCCTTCGAGAACGAGCTTGCCGAGGAAAGTTAATTCGGTGGAAGCAGTGTGAGAACTCATGAGATAAGGGCCTTATTCGTTGTAAGCAATGATCGCCTCAAAGAGGTCGCGAAACCGTTCGTAGCCGCGGGCGTCGTTCTTGCGCGTGACCTGGAGGAGGAGACGCTCCAGCGCATCCAGGCTACGCAGTGAATGCCGGGCGATGGTGTAGGCAAGGCGTGCGCGCACCATCACGAACTCATGCTGGCGTTCGGTTTCCGGGGCGCGAGTGGCGCGGCGAACCGCGTTGTAAAGACGACGCAACTGGCTCTTTGTGCCAGAATCCATGTCGCGCATACGGCTGACCACGACATGGGCCTGATTGTCCAGATAGAGACTATCGGAGATGAGTTTCTCGATGTCGATCTCGGGAGGCCCTTCGCCGCGGCGATCGCCTGGACCCCGGCCTGGACCGCCGCCACGCTGCTCGCGTGCGCGGTCACCGCCTCCTCTTCCCTCCGGACCGCCACGTTCGCCACGCGGGCCGCCGCGATCGGCAGGGCGGTTTTCGGGCCGATTCTCGCGCGGCCGGTTGTCGGCGGGACGACGTTCTTCGCTCTTCTTTTCTTCTGTATCAGCCATGTCGAAATTCCTTAATTCAGTGTGAAGCCATTCCGCTCAGTTCTGCTGAACACCGGCGGCCAGGCGCGCCCACTCGAGTCCGACTCGCGCCGAGGGGCGCAGCTTCAGTCCAGCGGTTCTCTTTCCCAGCAGATGAGTAACTATGATGTTGCGAAGATTGCCGGCTTCTCTACCGCGCACCTGGGGAATAACCTGCGAGACTCGCATGTAGGTACGCCAGGGCTTCTCCACCCGCCCGGCCTTGCCGCGGCGCAACGCGCGCGCTGAGAACGATTCACGGTAAACGGAGACAAGATCGTTGATGTAATCGCCGCCGTGACCGAAGTCATTTACCAGCCGGACCAAACTGCTCTTGAGTTCTTCGGCATCAGCCAGGCGCTTCCATTCGAGGGTCCTTCCAAACAGATGCAGGCTGCCGGGTTCGTTAGTCTTGGCGATGCGGAGATTAGCGCCTGCCTCCTCGAAGGTTGCCGCGAGCGGCGCGTCGGGATCGGAGGCGATTGAGAGAGCCATGGTGATCGTCTTGCCTTCGATGCCGGCGAAAGATGCCAGATTCTGCTCGGCGAATCTTTCAAACAGACGGTGCAGTTCGCGCGCGAAGAGAATCAGAGCATCCCAAGCGCCCACGACGGCAAAATCGTCGCCGCCACGATAGAGAATTCCCACCTTTCGCCAGAACTCGGGCAGTGTGCAGAGAAGGGCGACCTCGCCGGCGAAGAACTCCTTGAAGAGGACGGAAAGATGGATGTGTTCTTCGATGGATGCGGCGCGGCGCAGACGGAGGTCAAAGTGATCCACATCGCCGCGCAGAATGCCCCATTGCGGCGCACCTTCAGAGCGAGCGCCGAGTTCGGTTAAGGATGCGAGGCGGTTATCGTACTCGTCGGTGGCGAAGCGCCGGGCAAACGGGATGCCGTCGTCTTCGGACGACGACTGCTCGCGGAGTGTCCATGAGTACTGGCCTTCGTTCCAGCGCAGCCGTGCTGGAGCATCGGCGGACCAGGCGATGGCCGATGCCGAAGCGAGCCCGGCCGCAAAGGTTGCGAAATACGCGCCCGCAATGGAATCGTCCGAGATCTCGGAATCCGGCTTAAAGAATGCAGGAACGTCTGAGATGGCAGCCAGAGGCGATGAGGTTTGCGCGAGCAGGCCATCGTCCAGGCGTTTGCGAGCGATGGGCCACGCACCCAGGTTTTCGGTGCTCACCCAAACCAGACGCAGGGTGTTGCCGGAAAGACGCGCAACGTCGGCCGCGGCAGTGGAGAGAAATTCATTAGCACGCCCAATCTCTTCTTCGGCGAGCACCAGCAGGAACTGTTCGGCGCTACTGGACCCAAGCAGCATGCGCGAAAGTTTCAGCTCCGAGAGAAGCGCTCGTGGAAGAACTTCGCAGAGCAGGCTGAGCCAGGCGGAGCGTCCAATGAAGTCCGATGTGGCATCGGAAGACCCGCTGGAATGAGCAGCGAGAAACGATTCCGCACCGAGTAACTGAGCTTGCAAGAAGACCTGCAGCGACATGAGTAGAAGGTCAAGCGGCCCGCAAAAAACGAAGACGGGCTTGGCGTTTGTTCAGCGAAGAACGATCTCAGGCTAACACAGCGCATAAGCGTTTTTTTTCTCAGCTCACAACCCCTCTGCCGCCCGCTGCTCCAGAATCTGCCGGTTGTTACTGCACGTGGGACACTCGCATCCGCCCGTCTCCATCGGCCGTGGCAAATTCCCGACCCCGGTCGGCCCGATATGCCCATCCGCCCGCAGCGCCTCGCGCTCGATTACTTCCAGCCATGTATCCACCGTCATCCGCTGAATGCCGCATCCGCCGCGCTTGGCCTCTTCCTCGGACTTCACCGGCGCCGTCCAGTGGTACTCCTCCGGAATACCGTCCGGGAAATTGATTCGTCGATACACAAGCTCTGGCGGCGGCCACATTGCCTGTCCATCCTTGATGAGCTTTTCGTTCGATGGATACAGCGTGGTGACGGTTTTGCCATCTTGTATCCGTACTTCGATCCATTGTTCCATGCGCTGTATCTTGCGCTGCTTTTTCTTACTGCGCTGGCCCTGGAACAGCATTTGCGCCTTCGTTTTCGGAGCCTCCGCCGCGGCCGGCGTCTTCACATTCTTCAGCGCTGGATTGAACGGCAGCTGTTTCGTTTCCGCTTTCGTCGTGCTTGCTTCGCGGGCCGTCTCCAATTTCTGTTTCTTCTCTTGCACCTGCATCTCGGCGAGCTCAGTCCGCAGCTTCTTCCGCGCCATCTCGTCCGCGTACTCGAAATGATCGTCCGCGAGCGCGACCGTTCTCGTGAGTGCTCGCTGTGCGCTGCTGTGATACCGCTGAAACAGCTGGTACTGCTTCAAATCCTCCGCCGTCCACTGCCTCGGATCTGAACTTGCTCCGCACAGACTCGGATCCACTTGCAGCAGTCGTCCCTCGGCGCGATTGAGTAGCCAATCCTGTTCCACCACGCGTTCAACCACGCTTTTGTCGCTTCTCGTTTTGGGCCGGTATCGTTTCATCCACTTTTTCCTGATTTGGTCTAAATCTTCCTGGCGTTCATCGGGAAGCACCACCAACCGCGTCGCCCGGCATCCGTGGCTGGTTGAGTTCCGGCTGGACTTCGCCTTTCCCTCCGCTGATGTGGGTCCGGTGGACCGCCCTGGCTGCTTCCGTTCCATTGCCTTCACCCGCAAGTATCCGCCGCCAGCTGGTTCTGCCAGGCTCCAAAATGTCAGGTAAGTGGCTGAAACTAAATAGGATAATAATTTTGCATCTTTGGAACAGACCCTCCCCCACTTCGTTCGGTAAAAGTGAAGTGGACTCTTTAGCCTGTGACTTTGAACATCTGGCTGTACTACTACACCTCAGTTTCTTTGTGGCAGAGAAAGATTCACGCGGCTAAAGTCGTAAGTTGTTGAGTAGTGATACGTTGTGCCGAGAGGACGGCATTGAGAAGGAGCCGGCCGTGGCTGGTGAGCTGATAGCGATGCGTGTGAGCCAGCTTTTGAAGAATGCCGTGGGCACGGAGCATTCTTAGCTTCCGGCTGATGGCGGCAGAACGGCGTCGGCGTTCCTGTTGGGTTATCGGTTGTCCGCTGTAGAGCAGGGCCTGGAGGTCGCGGTTTCGCAATCCGTTGATGGCGAACTCGCCGTGATTAATGGCTTGCAGGAGCGCTAGGTCCGCAGGCTCGAAGGGATGCAGAGCGCGCACGGGCTGACCGTTCCAGCGGACTCGCTTTTCAACGGACGCCGTGAGCTCGCGCAAAGTACTCGTATCGTCTACCTTGGCCAGAGCGTTGCAGTAGCGGTCGAGAGCTTTTTGGGAAACTTCCGCACGGCGATAGAGGTCGGCAATTCCTGCGCGCAACTGTTGCCATTCGAGCGGGCCCTCCTCCTGCCCGGCTTTGGGGCGAAAGACGCGAAATTGTCTGGCGTCGTTGAGAGTTAGCTCGGGACGCAGTACGGCACCGTTTTCCGAATAAGCCTTGTCATAGAGTTTGATGGAGTTCTTGCCCAGCCGGTGTTTGATGCGTACGCCTTCGCTGCGGTGTTTCACATCGCTGACCACTTCCTGCGCTCCGCACCCATAGGACTTGCCGCTGGGTGAGAGTTTTTTACCCAGGAAACGCATGACCTCCGGGCTGGAGAAACTAACGATGCCCAGATGCACCAGTTGCGGATAGAGATGCCGCAGTTGCCGAGGATCACGGAATACGATATCCATGGCCCCCTCGCTCTGAAAGGTCGTCCAGTAATAGCTGACCGGATAATTCGCGAACAGCTCGCCGAAGCGGGGATGAATGCGCTGAGCGCACCTTTCCAGAGCAGATGCCCAGTTTGTGTTTAACTGTTGGTCCATGAGAATCTGGGCACGCGGGAAGTCTTCAATCCAAGGAAAACAGTTGTCTTGCCGCTGATACCGCATCCCCGCCTCATCCATTTGCCGGCTGAGCCACTCGCGGCCATTCAGGTAGATGTAGCAAGCGAAGGGAAACCAGGTCTGCAGACGAGTGCTCATGAACCCGAATACAGCATCGATCCAGTACTGATACACAAACAGACACTGGCGCATGCCACGCAGCAGCTGGAGCTTTTTGGCCTGACGGTCTCCAGCAACCCGCCATGTTAAACACGGCTCTACCGCAGTGAAGGCGCAGATCGGCCCCGCGGTGATGCCATCCTGAATCGCCAAACTGCGAGCCAATTGTTCTTTGCTTTCTTTGCCGCTCGTTAGATAGATAATCGGCCGCTTTGCCTGTTCTATTCCCGTCAATGCTGCCTGCTTGACTTGCTTGCTTATGCTGCCAACGTGCTCGGCATAGTCCTTCCACGCGATTCCGTTGGCGTATAGATAGCCCTTCATCCCTGCATCATGGATCAGCGGCAGTTGGCCCCGGAAGACCAACCGGTCGAATCCCGTGATCACCCCGCCGATCTGTTCCCGATATCTGGAGATAAACTCGTTCATGGCGTTTCCTTTCCCGAAGGTGTCGTTCTTTGGATAAACAACAACATCGTACGGGAATAGGAAACGTCATTTGGTTGCGGCTCTGCTGCTCTGCGGGGCAGGCGCTAGCCTGCGGCGGCCGCGAGGCCGCCCGAGCCGCGGCGGCGCAATTTACGTCGGGGTTTGTACACGAATGCTACTGCGGCGAACCCGCCGCAGTAGGAGTGACTGGTCCGGCATTGACTCCGCGCGTGAACCGACGCTGCACGTATGCGCGGCGCAGATTGTTGTAGACGACCCGCAGAATGGCGAGCGCAGGAACCGAAAAGAACATGCCGGGAACACCAGCGACGCTCTCGCCCGCCAGTACGCCGAACAGGATGAGCAAGGGATGGAGCTCGACGCCGGCGCTCATGAGGTAGGGGTTGAGTATGTAGTCGGCGAAGAGGCGGTACAGGCCCCAGAAGACAAGAACCCAAAGCAGGCCGCCTGAGCCGGTGACGGCGCACACGATGAGCATGACCACCAGAGCAGCGGCAGGTCCGACTGCCGGGATAAACTCGAGCAGGCCCGCCATACCCGCTAGCAGGAGGTCGTAGGGATAGCGCATCAGGCTCAGGAAAGCGAACCAGGCGACGAAGGATGCCATGGCCAGCAGCACCAGAGCACGAATATAGCTTTTGAGCACAACGTGAACGTCATCAAGGATCTCCTCCATAAGCGTGCGGTCGCGTCCACTCTCGACGGCGCCGATCAGATTCACGCGAATAACTTCGCCGTCTTTCAAGAAAAAGAAGGCGAGGATGGGGATCAGGATGAGAGGAAGAAGCGCACCCAGGCCCGTCAGTACCCGGGTGCCGGCTTCCTGCAGAAACGGTACCGCCTTCGAGCCGAGCGTGGAGAGCTCGCGGCTGGCGAAGTTGACGACTTGATCACGCAGGGGCTCGAGAACCGATGGCAGGGGAACGGTGGAAAGCCGGTTTCCCGAGAGCAGCTTGGGCAACTGCGTGAATAGATTCGTGGCTTGCGAGGCGATGCGTGGAATCAATTCAAATCCGATCAGTCCGATAAGGCTGACCAAGGCGATGTACACGACTGCGAGGGCGAGGTTGCGGCCGCGGGGCAGAAATCGTTCGACAAAGCCGACGAGGGGCGAAAGCATATAGGCGAAGAACACGGCGAGCGCGAACACAAGAAGCGTGTCGCGGATGTAATAGACGACCGCGATGAGCAGCGCGAACAGGAAGACAGTCCAGACGACGCGCAGAGCGCGTTCGTCAATCCCCAACATGACTGGTAGACTAGCAGGTGCTTACGGTCGCATGGGGAGCCACACGCGTGATATGCGCCGGCTAGTCGCGGAGTTGCGCGAGCTGGAAAATCGTCTGCGCGCCGGGGGCGGCGACAAGAAGATCGACAAACAGCACCGTGAAGGCAAGCTGACGGCGCGCGAACGAATCGACCAGCTTATCGACAAGGGGACGTCCTTTCTCGAAATTGGGCTGCTGATCGCCTACGACAAATACGACGGACAAGCCCCGGGCGCAGGCGTGGTAACCGGCGTGGCGAAGGTGGAGCAGAGACCGTGCGTGATCGTCGCCAACGACGCCACCGTGAAGGCGGGCGCGTGGTGGCCGGAGACGATTACGAAGATTCTGCGCGCTCAGGAGATCGCGATGCGCAATCGCGCGCCGATTGTTTACCTGGTGGACTCGGCGGGGGTGAATCTGCCTTTGCAGGATGGCATCTTCCCAGGCCAATACGGGGCTGCGCGCATCTTCTACTACAACTCGCTGATGCGCCGGCGGCTGCACATTCCGCAGATCGCGGCGGTTATGGGTCCGTGTATTGCAGGCGGCGCTTATCTGCCCGCTCTGAGCGACGTGATCATCATGGTCGAGGGCACCAGCTTCATGGGTCTCGGCGGTCCCAATCTCGTCAAGGGCGCGGTGGGGCAGGTAATTGATGCGGAAACGCTGGGCGGCGCGAAGATGCACACCACCGTGAGCGGCGTTGCGCATTACCGCGCTGCCGACGATGCAGCCTGCCTCGACATGATACGCAAACAGTTCCGGCAACTGCCGAATCCGGCCGACGTTCACGACGGCACGGAGCCAAAGACGAACTCCGAAGACATGTACGACGTACTGCCCGCCGATCACCGCCTGCCGTACCGCATGGAAGACGTGCTGGAGCGCATTCTCGACCGGGACGATTACGTTGAATTCCAACCCGATTACGCGCCTGAATTTCTGTGCGCGACCGCGCGGCTAAATGGTCGCGAGATCGGAGTCATTGCGAACCGGCGCGGTTTTCTGAAGACACAGGGCGGTCCGCGCATCGGCGGCATCGTGTATACAGAGTCGGCGCGCAAGGTGGCTTATTTCGTCGAGAATGCCGGGCGGCGTCGCCTGCCGCTGCTTTACGTGCAGGACGTCTCGGGCTTCATGGTGGGGGCTGATGCCGAAGCCGCGGGCATCATTCGCGCCGGGGCTGAGATGGTGGAGACGATGGCCTGCGCGACGGTTCCCAAAATTGTGCTGACGGTGAATCACGCCAGCGGCGCGGGTTACTACGCCATGGCAGGACAGGGCTTCGATCCGAATTTTACCTTCAGTTGGCCGACAGCGCGCATCGGCGTCATGGAAGGAGATTCGGCGGTGCAGGCGATTTATGGTCCGGAGCTCGATAAATCGAAGGCCAACGCTCAGCCCGCGTCAGCCGGTCTGCAGGCCCGCATCGACCAGACCAGAGACGACTACGAACGCTGGCTCGATGCCAAATATGCCGCCGCGCGCGGACATTGCGATGCCGTCATCGATCCAGCGGACACGCGCCCCGTTCTCGATATGGCCTTTCAGGTTGCCTGCGCGAATACACGGCCGGAGCATCTGCCGCTGCAAGTCGCTGCACCGGCGCTTTCACCAGCCGAGCCATGATCCGGATCGCGAACGGCCAAGGGTTTTGGGGCGACTGGCTGGAAGCGCCGCTGCGGCTGGTTGAAGGCGGCCCGCTCGATTATCTGACGCTCGACTATCTGGCCGAGGTCACGATGTCGATTCTCCAGAAGCAGCGAAAAGCCGATCCGGTTCTCGGCTATGCGCGCGACTTTCCACCCATGGTCGGGCGCATTGCAGCCCACATCCGCGACCAGCACATCCGCGTCGTAGCCAACGCGGGGGGCGTGAATCCGATTGCTTGCGCGCGCGAGGTGCGCAGGATCGCGCCTGATCTCAAAGTGGCGGTGGTGCTGGGTGACGACATTCTCGACCACATTGACGATTTGCTTGCCTCGGGGCATGAACTACGAAATATGGATACGGGCGACCCGATTGCGACAGTGCGCGACCGCATCCAAAGTGCGAACGTTTATATCGGCGCATTTCCGCTCGCCGATGCGCTGAACACCGGCGCCGACGTGGTGATCACCGGACGCTGCGCCGACGCGGCGCTGGCACTTGCTCCCATGATCCACGAATTCGGATGGAAGGCGGAGGATTGGAATCTGCTGGCGAGCGGCATCGTGGCCGGGCATGTCATCGAGTGCGGCACGCAGGCAACCGGAGGTAACTGTACGCTCGATTGGCAATCGACCCCGGATTTCGCGCACATCGGATATCCGCTTATTGAGGCGAAGCCGGACGGCAGTATGCTGATCACCAAACACCAAGGCACCGGCGGGCGCGTAACGAAGGCCACCGTGACTGAGCAGCTTCTGTACGAAATCGGGGATCCGGCGCGTTACCTGACCCCCGACGTGATAGCCGATTTCACAACCATTCGCCTGGACAACGACGGCAGCGACCGTGTGCGCATCAGCGGTG
This sequence comes from uncultured Acidobacteriaceae bacterium, assembly GCA_963842195.1. Classification (GTDB taxonomy): domain Bacteria; phylum Acidobacteriota; class Terriglobia; order Bryobacterales; family Bryobacteraceae; genus Bog-105. The sequence goes on along the minus strand of CAWJFN010000002.1, from coordinate 240,197 downwards.
TCAAAGGAGACCGCAGGCCGGATCAATTGAAAGCTTCGATTTCGTATCGTTACGGCTGGAAAGCCATCGGGACGCTTGTTTACTCGGCGCCGGACGCGCTTGCCAAGGCGCAGATGGCGGACCGGATTGTGCGGCAACGGATCGACGATCTCGGGCTGCACTTTGAAAAACTGCACACCGAATTCTTCGGCGTGAACGCCTGCCATTCTCATCTCGCGCCCCGCATCGCCGAAGCCGCCGAGGTGCAAGTAAAGATCGGGGCACGCGGTGGTGACAGAGCCGTGCTGGATCGATTTACACGCGAGCTGATACCCCTGGTCTTGAACGGACCTCCGACCGCAACCGGCTACGGCGAGGGCCGCCCTGAGGTACGCGAGGTTGTCGCCTACTGGCCGGCGCTGGTGCCGCGGGATGCTGTGCAGGCTCGGATTGAGGTGATTGCATGAAGGCGCCACTCTCCCGCATCGCTCACGCGCGTTCGGGAGATAAAGGTGACATTTCGAACATTGGCGTAATCGCGATTCAGGAAAGCTATTACCCGCTACTGGTTCGCGAGGTGACGTGTGAGCGCGTGAAGCGACATTTTGGCGCACTTGTCGACGGCGCTGTCACCCGTTATGAGCTGCCGAATTTAGCGGCGCTCAATTTCGTGATGGAACGCGCGCTAGACGGCGGTGGTACGATTTCGCTGCGGACCGACGCGCAGGGGAAGACGCACGGCGCGGCGCTGTTGATGATGGAAATCGAGGTGAGTTCAGATGAACTTGCTGGTTGAGAAGAAACATCGGGTGCTGCAGGTCACGTTGAACCGGCCCGAAAAGCGAAACGCGCTGACGTTCGAGATGTGCGAGGGAATTGTGCGCGCGATTGAGTCGGCGCAGGACGATCGCAGTATCGGCGCGATTCTGATCGAGGCGGCAGGGCAGGTGTTCTCGGCCGGAATGGATCTTGACGAAGCCGTATCGCCTAGAGGCGCTGAACTCACGCATATTCACGAGCGATTATTCACGATTGGCTCTGAATCGCTGAAGCCGATTGTGGTGGGGGTAAATGGCGCGGCGCTGGGCGGCGGACTCGGACTCGCAATGCAAGGCCACGTCATCGTCGCGGAACGGAGCTCGAAGTTTGGCTTACCCGAGATTCGCATTGGACTCTGGCCCTTTCTGGTGTACCGTGCCGTGCAAAGCGCTGTGGGACCACGCCGCACGCTGGAGCTCAGCTTGACGGGCCACCTGTTTTCCGCTGAGGAGGCGCTTTCCTGGGGAATCGTAAGCCAATTGTGCCGCGATGATGAAACCTGTGACCGTGCCTCGGCCACTGCGCGAGAACTCGCTAAGGCTTGTCCAAGCGCCATTGCCGCGGGCATGCAGTATGCGCGCGACGCGCGGGAAAAAACGTGGCAGGAAGCGGGACGGATCGCGGCCGATTTGCGGGATAAGCTGATGGCGAGCGACGACTTTAAGGAAGGCTGTGCAGCTTTCAAAGAGAATCGGGCGCCGCATTGGCCGAGCATGCCGCATTGAAGCGTACACGGCGGTTTGAAGTCCTGGGAATTGCACTCTGGGCGACCATACCGTGCGCACAGACGGCGGCGCCGACGTTCTATCGCGACGTGCTCCCGATTCTACAGCGGCATTGTCAACAGTGCCACCGGCCGGGGCAGATTGCGCCCATGCCGCTTGAGACTTACGGCGAGACCCGGCCTTACGCTGCAGCAATCAAAGAACAGACCAGCAGGCGCACGATGCCGCCATGGTTCGCCGATCCGTGCTGCGGAGTTTTTTCGAACAATCCGTCATTGAACGATGACGAGATCGCGGTCCTGGCGCAATGGGCGTCAGCGCACGCGCCCGAAGGCGATGCGAGCGATGCTCCCCCTCCGCTGTCGCGCGCGGAAGGCTGGAATATCGACACGCCGGATGTAGTGCTGAAGATGCCGCGCGCCGTTCCGATTCCGGCGCAGGGCGACGTGCCGTATACGTACGTCATCATGCCGACGCACTTCAAGGAAGATCGTTGGGTGCGCATGTCGGAGATCCGGCCCGGTAACAGCGCGGTTGTGCATCACGCAGTTGCCTACATCCGTGAGCCTTCGTCGTCATGGCTGCGCGGTGCGCCGGTAAACGTGCCCTTCAGCGCCGGCGATCTGACCGACCTGAAGCTGCGCCAGGATGCGATGTGGACCACGAGCGACATCCTCTTGGTCTACGCGCCTGGAAGTTCGCCCGATCAATGGCCCGAGTCGTACGCCAAGCTGGTGCCGGCCGGATCGGATATTGTGCTCCAGATGCACTACACCACACGCGGACAGAATACGTCGGATCGCACGAGTGTCGGGCTTGTGTTCTCGAAGCAGAAACCGGAAAAGCGCGTACTGACACTGCAGTTGACAAACGATCGCTTTCTGATCGCGCCCGGAGATCCGGATCATCGCGTCGAGGTACACGGCACGCTGCCCAACGACGCGCTGCTGTTGAGTTTCTTTCCGCACATGCATCTGCGCGGAAAGAGCTTCGAGTACAACATCATTGAACCGGACGGCAGAAAGAAAACACTGCTGCGCGTTCCGCACTATGATTTTTATTGGCAGCTCAGTTACCGGCTGGCGGAGCCGATTGCCTTGAAGCGTGGAACGACGCTGCAGGCGATTGCGGTTTTCGATAACTCAAAAAACAACCCGCACAACCCGGATCCCGATGCCGCTGTCACCTGGGGCGAGCAGACCTCGGCTGAGATGATGGTCGGCTTCTTCGATGTGGCGGTAGATCCCTGGGTGGACAAAAGCAACTTTTTTGTGCGCGGGCCGGGGTAGCGGTTAGGGCGAGCTAGTACGCCAGGCCAAAGGCCTACTCCACCTGCTCTCCAGAGCCTTGATTGCCTGTGTGGAGCAGGCGTTTTCGCCTGCGTTTTCAACCATAGGCCCGGTGTTTTATGATGAATCGCCTCACTCTGTTTGCTCTAGACCCACCTCGAAATTACGGGAGCGCATATCAACTGCGCGTCCAAATGGATCCACCAAATCAAGCGCGTTCTCAGTTGGAATGAACGGCGCTAGAGTAGTCTGATGCTGGTGCCGGCAAGTGCAACATCGAATGCAGCTAACTTTCGCGTTCCTAATTCTTGGTTGAGGTGTTCTCGGTGCGCAGTCGCGCTATTTGTTGTTGCCGGTATCGGGGGCAAATTAGTTGCACAAGGTGCCGCTGAGCCCCTTCGTTCCGAGTTCCTGATGGAGCTACGTGCCGACCTTGAGCAGCAACGACAGGAATTAGGAGAGACACCTATGGGGATCCGGAATATTGTGTATGTGAAGGGCGGATCATTCTCCGGTCCCAAAATCAAAGGTGACGTTATGGCGGGTGGCGGCGATTGGTATTTGGTTCGCCACGACGGGGTGACACAACTGGATGTTCGGATCACAATGCACACCGATGACGGTGCTTTAATTTTTGTGACCTATCGCGGTATCGCTGACATCTCGCCGAAAGTTCGCCAGCGGATGTCAAAGGGAGAAGCCGTTGATCCGTCAGAATACTATTTCCGCACCGCGCCAGTGTTTGAAACGGCTTCCCCAAAGTATTCCTGGCTGAATCGACTAATTACCGTCGGTGTGGGGAGAACTACATCCGGCGGCGTTGCTTACAGCATCTACGCGATAAAGTGACTTGCACTGAAACGTCCCTGCATTCGCCCATCCGCCCGGCGTCTTTCATGACATCTATGAATCCGACGAACGCTCCGGGCCGTTCGAGAACGATGCACCGCAATTGCACTACCTCTGCTGTTCGGAGGTGACAACTCCGTCCATATTGCTGCAGAGATTAGCCTTGGGGGTGATATTCTTCGACAACAAACGAGGTGCGAACGATGGCGCGCAGTTCCTGGAGCGACTGCACTTCTCCTGAGCCCATCGCTTGCACCAGCACGTTTCCTACTGCCGTCGCCTCAGCGGGTCCGGCGATCACACGCCGTCCGGTCGCATCCGCTGTGAATTGATTCAGAAGCTTGTTACGCGAGCCGCCGCCAACAATGTGAATCACTTCGATGTGCCTTCCCGTGAGCGATTCCAACGTGTCGAGGACCTGCACGTAACGCGTGGCAAGACTTTGCAAAAGAACACGCGCGATCGCTCCGGGATCTTCCGGCACCTGTTGACCGGTGTCGCGGCAGTGCTGCTGAACCCGAGCCGGGAAATCGCCCGGCGCGACAAACTGATCCAGATCCACGATGGTTTCCGTCGCGGACGCCTGGGTTGCAAGGGCGATCAGTTCGTCATATGAATACTCATGACCGCGCCGCGCCCAAACGCGGCGGCACTCCTGAAGCGGCCACAAGCCGGGAATATTTTTCAGAAAACGAATGGTATTCTCGACGCCCACTTCATTGGTGAAATTGGCCTCTAAAGCCGCATCGTTGATCACGGGAGCGTCCACTTCCACGCCCATCAAAGACCAGGTGCCTGAGCTGATGTAGCACCAGCCGTTGCGTGCCGAGGCAGGAACGGCGGCCACCGCCGAAGCAGTGTCGTGCGAGCCGGTCGTGTAAACCATCGGCTCCGAGCCAACACTGAAAGCGCTCGAAACGTGAGGCAGCAGGCGGCCGAGTTCCATGCCGGGATCAATCAGATCGGCAAAGAAACTGGCCTTGATGCCGAGGCGGCGCAGCATATCGGTGGAAAAGATACGCCGCACCGGGTTGTAGAACTGCGAAGTACTCGCGACCGTGCGCTCGCAGGCATAGGTACCGGTCAAGAAATAATTGAACAGATCGGGCATGAACAGCAGCTTGCCGGCGCAGGAGAGGAGCTCGGGAGTGGTCTGGGCAATCGCATATAGCTGGTAGAGCGAGTTGATGGGCATGAACTGCACGCCGGTTTCAAAGAAGATGTCACGTTTGGCGACGTGCTGAAATACTCGCTCCGGCATTGCTTCGTTGCGGTGGTCGCGATAATGCCGCGGGTTCCCCAACAGCCCGTGGTCATGCGACAAGAGACCGAAATCGACGCCCCAGGTATCGATGCCGATGCCGTCGAGGCATTCAGCTGAACGCGCGGCTTCGCGGATGCCCTGGCACATCTCGTAGAACAGCCGCAGCGTGTCCCAGAACAGACCAAAAGGCAGCTCAATCGAGTGGTTCTGAAAACGATGCAGTTCAGTCAACGCGAGCTTTCGGCCCGCGAGTTGCCCGAGAATCGCTCGTCCGCTCTCTGCGCCGAGGTCGAGCGCGAGGTAGTGACGGGTCATTCGCAGCGAGTATATCGTTCACCACAGCCGGCTGTTTCGGATTCCCGGTCCACTCCTCGTACAGTGTTGCGACCAGATCGTCCAGCGCGCGATCGGGATCGCCAGCCACCAATACTTCCCGGCTGAACGCGGCAAACAGCGGCAGGCCGAAAGCTGACGGCCGCGGCAGATCGTAGATCTCGAGCGGTGTCGCGTAGATCCGCGCGGCTTCCGCCAGCGCACGAGGCGCGTCGCACTGATCTTCAAGCACCTCCCGGACCGCCTCACGCAGCAGCGGATGCTCGGGCTCATGCTCCATCAGCGTTTTATATAACAGGCTGCCGTTCCAGGTCGCGGCTTTGGCCGAAACCGTGCCGCGGAGTGTGCGGCGGGGCAGAAGCTGTCCAATCTCGGCGATGCGCCGGAACATAGCGCCCAGTGTCTCGGTTGTCGAAAGCGTTGTTTTCAGGTCGTTCATCCAGTTCAGCGGATTGAAGGTCTCGCGCAGAATGGCTGCATCCAACTGAATGCGTGAATCGAGCGACAGCAGGAAACTGTGATCGTCGAAATTGGCGACCACGCTGCCGCCGTTCGCGAGTCTGGCGCCAGTGACCCAGGCAAGGGACCGATTTACATCGCGGCCCGCCACGACATGGACCAGGAGCAGCATGTTGCGCCCATTCACGAGCCGTTCGGCGAGCACGGGACCGTCGGTCGGGATCGGCAAGGCACGGCAATGACGCGACACGAAGGCCGTTACACGCGCGGCAACGTTTTCATCGACTGCATAAATCCGCTGCAGCAGCGTCATGCAGGCGGCTTCGGTACCTTCTTGCCAAGCGCTGCGCAGTTCGCGGCGTAATTTCAGTTCTTCCTGTGCAAGCTGTGCGGTCAAGGGCATTTTGTTGCCCATCCAGCGCGGTGTTTTCACTTGCTCGCCTTGCGCCGGCTCGACAACGGCCGTGTTCTGATGAATGTGCTTCACGCGCACGGGGCGTCCGCCCATGATGAAGGCTTCATTCGGCTGCAGCGATGTGATGAACGACTCTTCGACGGCTCCCAAATGCCGGTTGCGGACGGAGACAATATTCATTTCATAGTCGGTACTGATCACGCCCGCGTTCATGTAGTACATGCGTGCCGTTTTATTGTCAGTGACCCGAAACTTGCCGTCTTCGAGGACGATTTTGCCGTAAGTTCCGTAAGCTCCGAGCACTTTTCCGCGTCCTGCCAGATAGTTCAGGACATCATCGAAGTCGCCTCGCGAGAGCGTTTGGTAAGGTCCGGAGCGAGTAACCAGCTTGTACGCTTCGTCGCATGCCCATTCCCGTTCGATGCTCATACCGAGGAGCACCTGCGCGAGTACGTCGAGGGGAGCATTCGGAATTCGCAGGGCGTCGAGCCGTCCTTCCCGCGCCGCTTCGCGAAGGGCGATGCATTCCACCAGATCGGGGAGGCTGAGCGGCGCCAGCGTTCCCTGAGCAACTCCGTTTACCCGATGACCGCTCCGGCCCAGCCGTTGCAAAGCTCGGCTCACCCCGCGCGGCGTTCCGGCAAGAATCACTCGGTCGACGCTTTCAAAATCCACCCCCATTTCGAGGCTGCTGGAGGCGATCACGGCGCGCCAGAAGCCTGTCTTCAGTCCGTCTTCAATTTCCTGGCGTGTCTCGCGATTGACTGATCCGTGATGTACGGCGATTCGCTCTTCGAGGTGCGGCAACAGCACTTTCAGGGCGAGTCCCAGCCGCTCGACGCCAGAGCGCGTGGTCAAGAAAATGAGGCAGCACCGGCTCTTTTCGACTACTTCCGCGATGGTGGGCGCGATTCGAAAGGGGTTGTGACCGGCAGGCGGCAGCCAGACTCCCGGTTCAGGAGCCACGATCTCAAGGCGATGCGATTTGCGGATGTCTGTTTTAGCAATCGAGCACGCGCGGCCGCCGCACAGCAGGTTTTGAATTGCTTCGATGGGCCACGCAGTGGCGGAAATTCCGATCCGTTGCACGGGTCTGCGCACGCGATGTTCGAGTCGTTCCAGGCACAGCGCGAGCAGCGATCCTCGCTTGCCTTCTGCAAAGGAATGAATCTCGTCCACAATCACGGTCTCCGGATCGAAGCCGCTCTCGCGCCACGCTGCCTGAGACAGAATCGAGCCCAGCGTCTCGGGCGTGGTGAGAATCAGGTGGGGACGCTTGCGCGCCTGACGCGAACGGGCGCTCAGTTCGGTGTCGCCGGTGCGGACCTCCATCCGGATCTGCTGCGAAGCAGGAAGCGCGGCGTTCAGCGCGTCCATTGCCGGTGTCAGGTTGCGGTGAATGTCGTTATCGAGCGCCTTGAGCGGCGAGACATAAATTGCGCAGACCGCGTTCGGAAGCGAATCGGTTGACGCCCGTTCTCCCAAACGCGACAGCACGGAAAGAAAACCGGCGAAAGTCTTGCCGCTACCGGTGGGCGCCAGAATGAGCGTGTTTTCGCGCGCGAGCGTGTGGGGCAGTGCTTGGAGTTGTATTTCGCTGAGCGATGCATACGTTTGTGTGAACCAGCCGCGGAGGGCGGGGTGGAGACGGTGGAGGATCACGGCGTTCCCGACGGATTCATAATTTCGGTTGTCGGCGCGATGCGTGCCAGAAGTGAAGAACCTCGATTTCTTCCGTATCCTCACGTAGCCGGTAGTAGACGCGAATGGGACTGTGAAACAGTTTCCGTACCGTCCGTCGACGGGGAACCGGAGCGCCTAAAGCGGGGAAATCGGTCAACAGCTCGATGTGGTTTAGAAGCGCGCTCCCGAACCGTTCGGCAGCCTCCGGGCTATCCGCACGGATGTAATTCAGAACAGCTTCGAGATCGGCTAATGCTGCTTCGGTGTAGACGATTTTGAAAGCCAAAGTTTCATACGCCTCGAAACTTCTTCTGCGGAGACGAGCCGCCCTTCCTCAGCGTCCTTCAGACCAAGGTCAATTGCAGCGAGTGTTTGTTCGTCCTCCTGGTCGAGAAGTTTTTCAGCATCTCCGCAATCGAAATCTCTTGCCCCAGCCATACTTTCACGGTACGCGAAAAAACGAACGCGCGCAATATTCCAACCGCCTCAGCCGAATCCCGCCCGATAGAGCGTCTCGAGGCGCGTAACGTCATCGCAGTCGTGCGGTTTCCTATCACGATGCCAGCGCACGACGCTCGGATTCTTCAACGCGTAACCACTCTTTCGGCGCGGGTTCTTGTCCACACGATCGAATGCAACCTCGAGGACGACCTCGGGGCGCACCAGCATCAGACGTCCGAATTGCTCGGTGCAGATTTTCCGCAGCGTGCGCGCCAACGCTGCGAGTTCGGACTCCGCCAAAGCCAAGATCGCCTTGCCGACATTCACGTACTGGTCGCCGCTACGTACCGCGACCGTGCAGTCTGCCGGAACGGAGCCCTGTTCGCCGCCGCCGCGTTCGGCGGACGTGACCACTACCGTTAGCGTGTGTTTCGAACTTGGCGCCGGCCTTCCAGCAGCTTCGTCCAGCATTTTTTCACTTAAACCGATGCGCAGAGTTCGCGTGATCACCTTGATGAAGTACTTGAGATGCAAGGGCCGATAAGTGCGCATCACGTCTACGACAATTGCGATCTGTTCCTTGCTCGAGGGGCGGGCGATCCGTTCGTATAGAGCTTCGGCTTCGACGAGGCTCAACGGCTTGTCTTGTGTCCATTCCTGCAAAAGCAGGCTCGCGGTCTCGCCGCTGTCGCCTACCTGGGTGTAACAGACGCGAAGAGTCTCTTCGTCCCAGCCCGTTACCTTGCTCACGGCGATGCGCAGTGCTCGATGGCTCACCAGCAGCTTGGGTTTGGCCCCGGTGTCGAAAAGATCATCGTTTCGACTTTCCAGCGGTCCGATGCGCAGGAAGCGCAGCGCCAAAGCGCGATTTTCCGGCGTCAAGCCATTGAGATACTCAGTCAAAATTTCGAGCTTGCGACGCCGGCTCGCATGGCGAGCCACTTCTTCGCACATTTGTGCGAACCCGTCCATCAGCCCTCGGCCTCCAAGCTGTCGTGCGCCGCCACTCTTTCAGGAGCAGACGCCCGAATACCGCGCGAGTTCAGAATTTGCGCGAACGGCGCGGTGTAACCATGAACGACGTCTACCGTGCGCGCACCCGACTCCGTGACCAGCGCTAACAGCTCATCGAAGTCGCCATGGTCCGAGTACGGAATCAGCTCCTCGGCTCCGCTGCGCGCCCGCGCGTTGTCCAGCGCCGCCCATCCCGACACATAGGCGAGGCGCACATTCTTTCCGCTGGCCTCGAGCACCTTGCCATGTGTCGGCACGACAACCAGTGCCTTGCCACGGATGGCTTTCGCCTGATACGGTTCCCAGCCTGCGAACGTGTAGCCAGCGGTCTCGTATGCAGGAATAAATTTTGCGATGGCGCCATGGACGGCAGTGGGGATTCCCGCCTGACACAATACATGCACAATTTCTTGGCCGCGCCCGAGCGAGTAGCCTATAAACGCCGGGACCTCTCTGTGGTCCAGGCACTCTCTCGCAAAGCGCACGATGCGCTCGAGGGCTTCCTCGCGCGATAGCAGTTTATAGATCGGCAGGCCAAAGGTAGATTCGATGATCAGGTGATCACAGGCGATTACCTGAGTCGCTTCGCCGCACAGCGGCGGACGCAGTTTCAAGTCTCCGGTGTAAACCAGCCGCTCGCCCCGAAATTCGACGAGTAATTGCGCCGCGCCCAGGATGTGCCCGGCAGGATAGGCCGTCAGCTTAGCGCCGTTCCAACCAATGCTCTCACCGAAACGTAGCGGCACCTGTTCCGGCTCGTCGTCATGCTCACCCAGCCACACCCGCATGCGATAAAAGCGCAGCGTCTCCGGCGTGCCGATCACGCGTCCGTGGCATCCGCGTGCATGGTCGCTATGCCCGTGCGAGATCCAGGTGGTGTCGCGCGGCTCCGTAGTACCACACGGCTCCGTGTTGTCGAGCCATAGATCGATTTCGGGCAAATAGATGCCGCTCTGCCGGAATTCGGCCTTCACGCCTTCTATTCTCGAAGAAGCTCCTGACAAAACGCGTCGATGAAGTTGTGAACCGTGTCCTCGGGGGCAACAGTCGCATTCACCATTATGGAGAAAACAAGCCAGTTGCCGCCGACGGTTTCGACGTAGCCGCTCAACGTGTTGACGTGCGCGTATGAGCCCGTTTTGGCGTGGATGCCATCGGAGCCCGGGACATTCGCAAAACGATGCTGCAAACTGCCATCGACACCGCCGATGGGGAGCGATTCGAGCCATACATCGCGCACGGGCTGCAGCCACATGTATTCGAGCAGCGCTGCTGTTGCTTCAGGAGTGGTTAAATCCTGCCGCGCCAGGCCTGAGCCATCCTCGAGAGCCGCGCCTGAAATCTCCGGCGTGACGCCGATCTCGGGCAAGAATGCCTGCCGCTGCGCGATGCCGGCCTCAAGTGTGCCCGACCCGCCCGACACGCGTCCCACTTCGCGCAGCAGCATCTCGGCATGCAGGTTCTGGCTCACCTTATTCACAACCTGGATCACCTGCGACAACGGCGCCGACTGATGCACGGCGAGGACGGTCCGGACGCTCCGGTCATCGCAATCGGATGTGGTGACAGTCCTGCAGTAGCGTGCGCGAGGCCCGCCGCGCACTAGGATTCCGCGATCGCGAAGCATATCGATCAGCGCTTCGGCCGAATACAGCGCCGGGTCGTCCATCGCCAGATCTTCCCGCCACTCGCCGGCGCGCGCACCGATACTCCCGGAAAGTATCAACTCGCTGCTCCCAATCGGCCGCCAGACATGGATCTGTGTAGCGTCGGAGTTGTCCGTCACAATTTGGTTCAGCACGACGAAGTGCGGCAGCGGAGGATCCATTGCAATTGCGGCCAGGTCTCCGAGATCACCGGGCCGCACCTTTAGCGTGATCGCATTGTCGTTGACGGCGAGGGCGGTTACGGGCGCGCCGTAGCTGTAGAGGCTGTCGTCAATCGTCCAGCCGTCCGGATAGGGGTCGCCGGCATATCGTGTCGAGACGCCCACCACATCGCCATCAATCCGCCGGATGCCCGTTGCCGCAACCCGATCGGCGAGTTCTTTCAGTGCGCCTAAAGGGTCGCCGTGGTCCGAACTCACCGAGTACGGCAGCACGCGCCCGGAAAGATTCGGATCTCCTCCGCCCACGAGTTCGAGATCGGCAACCCCGGTTTGCCCGGGCGCCCACGTGCCATTGGTGCGCAGCTCTGTTTGAAATGTGTAATTCGCACCCAGGCGCATCAGCGCCAGCGCTGTCGTGTACAGCTTCGTATTTGAAGCCGGCGCAAAGAATCCGGAGGAATTGCGTTTTGCGAGCACGTCTCCATTCAGATCCAGGACAATGTAGCCGATATTTCCGCGCTGAATGTCAGGAGCGGACTCGATAAGTTGATCAAGGCGGTTGCTTAGCGGTTCCTGCGCCTGCGCCACGGCTGCAAAACACAGCAGACAGACCCACACGCTCCGCAGCAGGATCAAATGCGACTATACAAAAGTTGTCGGAGCAGCGGCGGATCCGCTCATCAGCCGCGCCTCGACAATGATCAGGCGCTCCAAAATCAGTACCGCTATGGAGCCAAGCGCCGGGATCAGCATCACATAGCGGATGCCTAAATATGCATCCACGTAGCCGAGCAGCCATGGCGCACTAAACGCGCCAGTGACGGCGATCGCAAAAACACCGCTATAGAACCGCGGCTGGTAAGAAAATCGCTCGTCCAGATACTCGGCCAAAAGCGGGAAGATCGGCCCAAATCCGATACCAATCAGGGCAATCGCGAGATAAGCGCCGATAAGGCCGCCGGTTGAGCTAAGGAGCACGAATCCGCTCAATGCCGCCAGCGTGCCAGACAGCAATAAGCGCCGATGACTGAGACGCCGGAGCAGGTACCCTGCCAGAAATCGGCCTGCTATCAGAACGAGAAAGTAAAAGGTCAGGGCAAAGATCGCCCAGCCAGGGTTCGTCCCTAGCCGCCGGATCAGGAATAGCGGCAGCCATCCGCCAATGGCCCATTCGTTCCAGAACTGAAAAAAGAGCAGCAGGCAAACTAAAACGACTGCCACCCGCCGGAGGTCCCGCACACTGTTCCGAGCCGATCCGCAATCCAGCGCGGACCGCCGGGGAGCGTTTCTCTTACTGGCGTAAACAAGCGCGTAGATGAGCGGGACACTGATCAGCAAACCCGTGGCTGCCTGTGGCCTATCCGCCACATAGCCTACGCCGATCACGGCGTTGGCAAGCAGGCAGCCGCCTGCGAACAGCGCCCCCGACCGGTTCACAGCCAGGGCGGGGCAATCCTTGAAATCCCGCTCCAGCGCATAGAGCAGGGCCGTAAACAAGATCCCGCCGGAGGCGCCTAGCAGCGTGAGCGCCAGGAGGCGCCAGATGAGCCAGGGTGGAGGTGCGCTCACGGTCAGCGCAGTCAAGCTTCCTGCCGCAACGGCACACCCCAAAATGGCTCCGTAGCGGCCCGAGATACGCCGCAGAAGGGGCTGTGCGACTCCTGCCCCGGCGACATACCCGCAGTTCAAGGCCAGGAAATGCAGTCCGATCGCGCTCGGGTCGCCTTGCAGGTGGTACTTCCAAACCACCAAGAGGGATCCAATGCCCCCTAGTAGTACTCCAAGCAAAAGGAACCCGCCGAACCAGGCTCGTGAGTGTAGACCGGTCACAGAATTTTCGCTGATTTTTTCGACTATCGATTGACGCTTTCACGACCTCGTGAGATAAAATTAAAGCATCACTGAGGAAGGAGGTGGTCCAGTCGAAATGAATTCTGGTAGTGACTGTAGCATACAATCCACGCGCGAGGTGGCCGACTCTTAAAGTCGCCGTTCGTACGTTCAGGTTTCGTTCAGTGACGAGGCCGAGGTTCCTGTGGACCGGCCGCCCCGTTGCGCGTAACGTAGCTAGAGTATAAAGTTCAAACCCCGCATGATGCTGTAAAGGTCATGCGGGGTTTGGCGTGTTAAGATGAAACTTCTCCCACTTGCCGTCGCGCTGTATGCGCGTCCGCATTCAAAGTGAAAGGATTCCGTAAGTCATGAAAGCCGGGATACACCCCGCCTACGAAGAAGTGAATGTAATCTGCGCGTGTGGTCACACATTTCACACTCGTTCCACGCATAAAGGCGATCTGCGTGTCGAAATCTGTTCCAGCTGTCACCCGTTCTTCACCGGCCGTCAGAAACTCGTCGATACGGAAGGCCGGGTAGACCGCTTCCAGAAGAAAGCCGCGAAAGCTCGCGAGTTGCAGGCCCAGAAGAAGGCTGCCACCGACGCCAAGGCTGCCAAGAAAGTCCATTAGCCTTCGCCTTCACGTCAGGATGCCCACGCGGCACGGGGGGTCCTGAGAAATAGCTGGGCGTGCGCTCACATTCTTCACGTGCCGACTTCTGTCATCACCCAGGAAGAAACCCTCAACTGGATCGCTTTGCGTATGGTTCCCGGTCTGGGGACGCTCAGCAGCTTCCGGCTGCTGGACAAATTGAAGTCTCCTCAGGCGATTTTCCGGTCCTCGGCGAGCGAGCTTGAGGGCGCGGGCCTGAGCCCCGCGCAGGCCCGTAATGTCGCGAGCGGCTGCTCGTTCGATGATGCGGTCGATCAACAGCAGAAAATGATGGACTGCGGCGCGCAGCTCATTACCATCCAGGATTCCCGCTATCCGCAGCGCTTGCGTGAAATCTTCGATCCGCCGCTGCTGTTGTTCGCTCTCGGCAATACCGACCTGATGCAAAACCCCTCCATAGCCGTAGTGGGCACGCGCAGGCCGACTCCTTACGGCATCGCAGCTACCGAGCGCCTCAGTGCCGACCTTAGTCGCGCCGGGCTGACCATCACCAGCGGCATGGCGCGCGGTGTCGATAGCGCCGCCCACAAAGCGGCCCTGGCGGAAGGCGGAGACACGATCGCCGTGTTTGGCTGTGGCGTCGACGTCCTCTATCCGGCCGATAATCGCAAGCTGTATCAGGACATTGCGCGGACCGGGCTGCTCCTATCCGAATTCCCGATGGGCGCCCCCGCGTATCCACAGAACTTTCCCATCCGCAATCGGATCGTGAGCGGCATCTCGCTGGGCGTCCTGATTGTGGAAGGCGCGCAGCATAGCGGCTCGGCTATAACGGCTAAGCTCGCGATGGACCAAGGCCGGGAAGTCTTCGCGGTTCCGGGGAACATCACCTCCAAGATGAGCTGGGGGCCGAATCTGCTAATCAAGCAGGGCGCCAAGCTGGTTCAGGAGTGGAGTGACATTACCAATGAACTTTCGGCCGCTACGCGCCGGGAGCTGGTGAACAAGGCGCAACAAAAAGTCCTGATCGACGAGGGTGGACCGTTCACTTCCGGCCCTGAAAACGGCCCTGAAGAACCCGTTAAAGCGCTTGCCAGGAAGCTGCTCAACCGATTGCAAGTTGATGTACCGCAACAACTTGACGCATTACTTGAATCTTTTGAGGGAGTGTCTTCATCTGAGTTGATCGGCGCCCTCTTCGATCTTGAAATGTCCGGCCTGGTACGCCAGCTTCCCGGCAAACAGTTCGTCAAGGTGTGGTAAAAGGGTAGCGGTTCCGGAAGCAAGCCTCTGCATCTGGAATATTCGTTTTTCAGGTAACACACTGTCATGTCTAAATCTCTCGTCATCGTTGAATCTCCCACGAAGGCGAAAACTATCGGTAAGTATCTGGGTAAGCAGTACATCGTTAAGGCCTCCCTCGGCCATATCAAGGACCTGCCTAAAAAGGATCTGGCCGTCGATGTCGATCGCGACTTCACGCCCAAATACGAAATTATCGAGGGTAAGAAGAAGCTCATTGCCGAGCTGAAGCAGGCCGCAAAGGGTGTTGACTCAATCTATCTCGCTGCCGACCCCGATCGCGAAGGCGAGGCCATCTGCTGGCATCTCAAGGAAGAGCTTGAGCCGAAGAAGTCCGGCAAACCCGCTGTTTTCCGGGTCATGTTCAATGAGATCACCGCGAACGCGGTCAAGCGGGCTTTCGACAAGCCTCTGCCCGTCAACGTTCATCTGGTGGAAGCGCAGCAGGCGCGCCGGGTGCTCGACCGGCTGGTGGGTTATAAGATCTCTCCGCTGTTGTGGGACAAAGTGCGCCGCGGTTTGTCCGCAGGACGAGTGCAAACGGTGGCGCTGCGCCTGATTGTGGATCGTGAGCGCGAAATCCGCGCCTTCCAGAAGCAGGAATACTGGACGATCGATGTCGCCCTGAATGCCAAGAAGCCGCCCGTACTCACTGCGCGGCTGAACAAGCGGGGTGATCAAACTCCTGAGATCGGGAACGAAGCGACCGCTCGGGGTATCGTCGCCGATGTTGACGGCGCGGAGTACACGGTCAAATCCGTTGCGACGCGCGAGAAGCGCCGCAACCCGGTGCCGCCGTTCATCACTTCGACCTTGCAGCAGGAATCATCGCGTAAGCTGCGCTTCAGCGTGAAGCGGACGATGATGCTCGCGCAGGGACTTTACGAAGGCAAGGAAGTCGGGAAAGAGGGCTCGGTTGGTCTCATTACTTATATGCGTACCGACTCGACAAGGGTCTCCGACGATGCTCTGGCGGAAGTGCGCGGCTTTATCGGCGAGCGATACGGTCAAACGTACGTGCCTGGATCGCCCAACGTTTACCGCACCAAGAAGGACGCCCAGGATGCGCACGAGGCGATTCGCCCCACCTCCGTTCTGCATACGCCGGATTCTCTCGAAAAATATCTGGCTGAGGATGAACTCAAGCTCTACCGCCTGATCTGGATGCGCTTTGTGGCTTCCCAGATGACGCCTGCGGTTTTCGATCAGACAACCATTGACATCGCGGCCAAGGGCAAGAGCGGCGTCGAATACCTGTTCCGCGCTACCGGCAGCGTGCCTAAGTTCGATGGTTATCTGAAGGTCTACGAAGAGGGCAAGGACCAGAAGGACGAGGAAGACGAGGAGCTGAAGCACAAGCTGCCCGCTGTGATCGAGGGCGAGATGCTGCGCTTCAAAGAGATCCTCCCCGAACAGCATTTCACCGAACCGCCGCCACGCTACAACGAAGCGACGCTGGTGAAAAAGCTGGAGGCCGACGGCGTGGGCCGTCCCTCTACCTACGCCTCCATTCTTTCTACGATTCAGGACCGCGAGTACGTCGTCAAGGAGGGCGGCAAATTTACTCCCACCGAGCTGGGTATGGTCGTTGCCGATCTGCTGCTGGAAAGCTTCAACGATCTGTTCGACGTCAAATATACGGCTCGCATGGAAGAAGAGCTCGACGAGATCGAGGACGGAAAACTCGAGTGGCGCGCTGCTATGGCCGAGTTCTACGGGCGCTTCGCCAAGGATCTTGAAAAAGCGGCTCGCACCATGACCGATATCAAGCGGATGGAGAAGCCCACCGACCTTGTTTGTGAGAAGTGCGGCAAGCCGATGGTCATCAAGTGGGGCAAACATGGCAGCTTCATCGCCTGTACCGGCTATCCCGAGTGCACCAATACACGCGAATTGACGGTCGATCTGCCCGATGTCGATAAGGCCGATCTGACCGAACAGGACGAACAGGAATACTGCGAGAACTGTGGCCGTCCCATGGTGCTCAAGAAGGGCCGCTTTGGTCAGTTCTATGCCTGTTCCGGCTATCCGGACTGCAAGACCACGAAGCAGATCGGCGGCGAGCAGCGCAAAGACATTGCGCTCGAAGAAAAATGCCCGCAGTGCGACAGCAACCTGGTCAAGAAATTCGGCCGTTACGGCGAGTTCGTGGCCTGCAGCAATTACCCGACTTGCAAGTACGTAAAGCAAAAAACCATCGGTGTGCCGTGCCCGAACTGCTCGGAAGGCGAGATCGTGGAACGCCGCTCCAAACGCGGCCGCACCTTCTACGGATGCAATCGCTATCCGGACTGCGATTTCGTAGCCTGGGGCAAACCGATCCCGGAGAAGTGTCCCGATTGCGGCAGCAGTTATTTAGTCGAGAAGTACCTAAAGTCCGGTGCTGTCGCGCAGTGTCCGAACGCGGAGTGCAAATATAAGCACCCGCTTGAAGTGGTTGCCGAACCTAGCGTGGCGTAAACGCCCGGTTCTATGGAGAACTTGTGACGGCCGTGGAGGCATACGAATTGACCACGCGGGGAGGCGCCACCGATTTTTCCCGCGTGATCGATGTCTGTGAATCGTTGGGCCCCTACTGTCTGATAGGCGGTCTGGCCGTCAACTGCTACGTTGAGCCCGTGTACACACTCGACGCCGATTTTGTTCTCGTCGCTGCGAATGTGTCCAAGCTGGCGGCGCATCTTCGCGAGCAGGGTTTCAAAACCCAAGAACATCAATACTCGCTAAATTCTGAAGCGCCTGGAAGCGACCTGCGAATCCAATTCACCACAGACGAAAGATACCAAGCGTTTCTGGCTCGCTGCGTTGATGCCGAGGTGCTGGGACGGCGTGTGAAAGTAGCGTGTCTCGAGGATGTTACGCGTGGAAAAATTTGGGCCTACTGTGACCCGGGCCGTAGATTCAGCAAACGCAAGAAAGATGAACTCGATTTGGTCCGCCTCGCCGAAGCGTATCCTGCTCTCAAGATCCTATATCCAGCCGAGCTAATTGATCAGATTAACGCCGAAACGGAGCCGGGAGCGTGAGCGACCTAAATAAGTCGCTTACGCTTCTGGCTCAGTTTCAAGGGTTTCGAACACCGGGAAAAGCCAGCTTGGATTCGCCGCTAGACGCCGCGGCGGTCGCCCCATAGATCGATGTGGAGCCGCGGGCTGAAGCGATAACCTTCCGTCTTGCAGATTTCGGCAAGCCAGAGCCCGCGTTGTTGAACGACATCGCGGCGCGTACCTTCCGGCATGAGGATGACGCGTCTCGGATCGGCCCGCAGTTCTTCGACGATACCCGCTACTTCGCTAACATCAGCAGGCGCCGCGATCACGAACTTGAGTTGATATTCGTAGTCGGCGATCAGCCGCTTCAGGACTTCCGGTTGATAACGAAGCCTTTCGTGCTGGGCAGCCCAGCGTCCGTTTTCTCGTTCGAGCGGCGTCGAGTTCGACAGCTTGGGGCTCATACTCATCAAATCGCAGTGCACGGCCGCGGATACCGTGCCGGCGGTTTCGATCGTGATATGCAGGTTGGCTTCGCGCAGAGCTTTGGTAAGAGCGGTGATCTTCGGAGCAATCATCGGCTCACCACCGGTGACAACAACATGGCGGGCAGGGAATTGCAAGACCTCGGTCATGATCTCGTCTAGCGTTTTATCGCCCCCTTCCGGATTCCACGATGTGTACGGGGTGTCGCACCAGACACAGCGCAGGTTGCAACCTGAGGTGCGAACGAATACGGAAGGCACTCCCACCAGCGCGCCTTCGCCTTGAATGGAATAGAAGATTTCGGCGATCTTCACGATAAGCTCAGGACCGGATCGGCAACTCCAGCCTCATTGAAGCCCTTGGAACGCAATATGCAGGAATCGCAAAGGCCGCACGGCCTTCCTTCTTCGTCGGGATCGTAGCAGCTATGCGTGAGGCTCAAGTCGACACCCAAACGAACTGCCGTACGGATGATTTCGGCTTTGCTCATCTCGATGAGCGGCGTCTCGATGACAACCTTTGATGCGCCTTCCACGCCCGTCCGAGTGGCGAGGTTGGCCATCTTCTCAAAGGCACGAATAAACTCGGGACGGCAGTCCGGATACCCGGAGTAGTCGATCGCGTTCACGCCGATAAAAATATGCGACGCGGAAGATACCTCCGCGTAAGCGAGTGCGAAGGCGAGAAAGATGGTGTTGCGGGCGGGTACGTAGGTAACGGGGATACCACTGCTCATCGCGCCTTCGCTGCGGCCCTTCGGAACATCGATCTCGGCCGTGAGCGCAGATCCGCCGAAGAGCCGAAGATCGATGGTCGCAACCCGATGCTCACGAGCGCCCAGGTTCTGCGCAATGCGGCGTGCCGCTTGCAGTTCCACTGCATGTCGCTGCCCGTAATCAAAGGACAGACAGTAGCACTCGAATCCGCGTCCTTTGGCGATAGCAAGACAGGTGGTGGAATCGAGTCCACCGCTGAGAAGGCAAATGGCGCGGCCGGCCGTCATGCCTCCATGTTCCCGTCGTGAATGGCCGAGACGATCGCTGTCAGCTGGCCTTTGTGGAGGCGGACTCGAAGTTGGTCGCCGGAGTGGGTCTCTGCCGCGGAGCGCAGTGCACGGCCGCCGTCATCCTGCACAATGGCATAGCCGCGCGCCAGAACCGCCAAGGGACTGATCTGTGACAGGTGCAGATGCGCGGATTCATGGCGGCGGCGAGCGGCGAGCAGCGCCAGCTCAGCAGCCCTTGACAGGCGCTGGCTCAACATCTCATGCCGGTGGCGCAAGCGTGAGAGGTGGAGGCGCAGATCGGTCGCCTGCAGCCGATGCGCGAGTAGCGTCAAGGCCCGGCGACGCACTTCGACGAGTTGCCGACGCAAGTGCTGTAGCCGGTAATCAACATCGTCCAGCCGTTGCGCCCGGCGGGCGAGCGCGCGCTGCATCAAAGCTTCGGCGCGGCCGGTGCCCTTTTGGGTCAGGTCGCGAGAGGAGCGTATCAGGCGGTAGCGAATACCTTGGAGAAGTTTGGAGCGGCAGGCTTCAATCTGTTCGATCAGGCTGAGTCGGGTGCAGATCACGATTTCGGCTGCGGCTGACGGCGTCGGAGCGCGGTGATCGGCAACAAAGTCGCAGATGGTGAAATCCGTTTCGTGTCCGATGGCTGAAATCACGGGCACAGCGCATGCGGCAACAACGCGCGCGACCGCCTCTTCGTTGAAGGTCCAAAGGTCTTCAAGCGAACCGCCTCCGCGCGCTACGATGACCACTTGCGCCCAGGCGCTCCGGCTGAAGTAGTCAATTCCTGCACAGACCTGATCCACCGCGCCCTCACCTTGCACCTGCGCCGGGAACACGCGTACGTGAATGCCCGGGAAGCGCCGCGCGAGAACGTGGAGCATGTCGCGCACCACAGCGCCAGTGGGCGATGTCACAATGCCGATTCTGCGCGCCAGCGCGGGGAGTGGCCGCTTGCGCGAGGCCTCGAACAGGCCTTCGGCGGCGAGCTTCCGTTTCAGCTGCTCGAAGGCGAGTTGCAGCGCGCCTGCGCCCTGCGGCTCCAGCGATTCAACGATGAGTTGATATTCGCCCCGGTCCTGATAGATCTCGAGGTTTCCTCGCGCGATCACGGCCAAGCCGTCCTGAGGTTTGAAGCGGATGTAGCGCGCCGAGCCTTTAAAGAGCACGCACTTGAGCTGACTGCTCTCGTCTTTGAGGTTGAAATAGAAGTGACCGCTGCCGGGAACGCGGCAACCGGAGATCTCGCCGGTGACGAAGATGCCCCGGAACTCGTCCTCGAAAAGGCGCTGCAGCGCCATGTTCAGCTCGGAGACGCGGAAAACCCGACGCTGCGGCGAGAAGCCGAGCGCGAGTTGAGTCTGTTCGCTATTCTCTTTCGCTAGCATGCCGATATCCTTAGTTTGGCGCATCGGCGTTGCTGTTCGGAAGGGGATGGGATATTCTAGCGACTTGTCTTACTCAGGGCTGCGGGAGCACGAAGCTTTGGCGCCCGGGGTAAACGGCCGACTCGCCAAAACATCACCACACTTGGAGAAATCATGACCCCACAGGAAATTCTCGACTCTGCAAAGAAGAACGATGTGCGGCAGATCGATCTGCGTTTTACGGATCTTCCGGGCTTGAGTCAACACATCTCTTATCCCATCAGCATGCTCGACGAGGGTTCGTTTGAAGATGGGTTCGGAATTGACGGATCGAGCATCCGCGGCTGGGCAGCGATTAACGAAAGCGACATGTTAATCATCCCCGATCCGACGAGCGCTTTCACCGACCCGTTTGCGGAAACCCGAACGCTGGTGATGCTTGGAGACATCGTCGATCCAATCACGCGCCAGCATTACGATCGCGATCCGCGCTGGATTGCAAAGAAAGCGGAACTCTATCTGAAGAATAGCGGTCTTGCCGATACCGCGTACTTCGGAGCGGAAGCCGAGTTCTTCATCTTCGACAACATCCGCTTCGATCAGAACCAGCACAGTGCTTTTTATTTTGTGGATGCCGAAGAAGGGCGCTGGAACTCAGGCCGCGAAGAAAACAATCTTGGATATCGGCCCCGGTACAAGGAAGGATACTTCCCGGTGCCGCCGACAGATCACTACCAGGATCTGCGCAGTGAGATGGTCGCGACCATGCTGGAGTGCGGGCTCAACATTGAGTGTCATCATCACGAAGTCGCAACCGGGGGCCAATGTGAGATCGATCAGCGCTTCGACACTCTCGTAAGATCCGCCGACAACATGATGCTCTACAAATACGTGGTGCGAAATGTGGCGTACCAGTATGGCAAGACGGTAACGTTCATGCCCAAGCCGCTATTCGGAGATAACGGCAGCGGTATGCACACGCATCAGAGCCTGTGGTCGGACGGCAAGCCGCTGTTTGCCGGTGACAATTACGCCGGCCTGAGTCAGCTCGCGTTGTGGTACATCGGCGGCCTGCTCCGGCACGCGCGCGCTCTATCGGCCATCATCGCGCCGACAACCAACAGCTATAAGCGCCTGGTGCCTGGATACGAGGCGCCTGTGAACCTGGCGTACTCGCGACGCAATCGCTCGGCCGCGGTCCGCATCCCGATGTATTCGAACAGTCCCAAGTCAAAACGCGTGGAATTTCGGCCGCCGGATCCGGCATCGAACCCATATCTGGCGTTTGCATCAATGATGATGGCCGGAATTGATGGAGTCATCAACAAAATTGATCCGGGTGAGCCGCTCGACAAAGACATTTATGATCTTTCTCCAGAAGAACTGAAGAAAGTTCCTTCTATGCCTGGATCACTGGATGAGGCTTTGACCTGCCTGGAAGAGGACCACGCATTTCTGACCAAAGGTGATGTTTTTTCGGAAGAGCTGATTGAGACTTTTATTTCGTACAAGCGGAAGGCAGAAGCCGAAGCTGTACGATTGCGCCCGCATCCTTACGAGTTCGCTTTGTATTACGATATCTGACGTGAATTCTGTAATACAATATATGCATTGAATTCAGCAGCCGGTACGGGCTCGATTTGCAGCGAGCGTCGAGCCCCACCCACTACGGCGTTGGCCGATAGCTCCCCAATATTTTCAAGGATTCGCTCAATTCGCCAAGGTTTTTTATGGCGTGTTTTACACGGGTATCGCCCATAAAGCCTTCGAAATCGACGTAGAACATATATTCCCAGGGCTTTCCCTTCAGAGGTCTGGACTCGATCTTGGTGAGGCTGATTTCGCGCAAGGCGAAGCACGCCATTGCCTTGAAGAGAGCGCCTGGCGAGTTGGCGGTCGAAAACACGAGCGAGGTTTTCCAGGGGCCGGAAGATTGCCGGACTCCTTGCGGCTGTTTCGATAACAGAAAAAACCGCGTGAAATTCTGAGGATCGTCCTCGATATTGCAGCGCTGAATTCTGCCACCGTAAATCTTGGCTGCCGTTTCGGAAGCGATAGCGGCTGCAGAGGCGGGAGCTTCGTCGCGCAGCATCTTGACGCTGCCCGCTGTATCGTAAAACGGTACCGGTTCCAGTTGCCTGTGCAACTGAAAAAACCTGCGGCATTGATTCAGTGCTACCGGATGCGAAAACACCCGGCGTAAATCGCGGAAGCGAACGCCCGGCATGGTAATCAGTTGGTGCGAAATGCGAACGCTGGTTTCCCCAAAGATATGGAAGCTGTAGTGGAGGAGATGATCGTAGTTCTCATGTATACTGCCGTGGAGCGTGTTCTCTATCGGAACAACAGCTGCGCGCGCAGCGCCCGTCCGAATTGCTTCGAAAACCTCACGGAATGAGGAGCACGCGAGAACTCGGGCGCGAGGCCCCAAAAATGTTTGTACGGCAGCGTGACTGAAGGCGCCGAGCTCCCCCTGGAACGCGACCGGGAGAGGTGGCGATGAAGTTGCGGGACCGATATGTGGTCTCCTCATGCGAATACCTTGAGAATAGCGAGCGCCGACTTTGGAGCGTCAACGGATGTGCCGTTTGACGCTGAGCGTAGTACTCTGGGGAAGCGCTTGTTCTGAAAACGGAACAAGTTCGGACAAAATGCTGATGAGATGACGATTCATGAGCCGGGCAGACGTTTGCGGCGCGTTCGCGAACGTCTGCGCCTGAAATACCGCGACGTGGCGGAAGCCAGCGAGCGGATCGCGAGGCGTCACGAAGATGACGAGTACATTGTTGGGCTCAGTCGTCTAGCGGACATTGAAAATAAGGGGACTGTACCGTCTATTTTCCGGCTGTACTCGCTTAGCGCTATTTACGCATTGGATTTACATTCGGTGCTGAGCTGGTACGGTGTCGATGTCCAGCAGCTGCCACTCGATTCCGTCCGCCTCGAATTAGACGAGACGCATTTGGCGGAATTCGGTGTCCCGGGCGAAACGCGGGTCACTCTGCCCGCAGAATTCGCAACCGCTGTGGATTTCCGAAAAACAGTGTATCTCAGCCAGCAAGTGCAGCGCTGGGGGAGCCTGCCCTTGCTCCTGCTCAACGGCTTGGACGTTCAGCGGCACCGGTATGCGTTCATCGGTGTTGATGACTGGTCGATGTATCCGCTCTTGATGCCCGGCTCTTTCGTTCAGATTGACGAGAGCCGGTCAAAGGTGGTGAACAGTGGCTGGGCTCACGAACTGGAACGCCCGATTTATCTGATCGAGCACCGATCGGGTTTCCGGTGCGGATGGTGCACGGTACTCGATGGCAAGTTGATCCTGCAGCCACACTCGGCATCGCCCGCGCCGCCAGAGATTTATAACTATCCGGAAGAGGCTGACGTGGTGGGCCAAGTGGTGGCGGTAGCTATGCGCCTGGATCCGGGGAAGCGACGCCGTACACGTTCCTAAGAAGGCCCAGAATTGCCTCAAAATCGGAGACGTGCTTCTGGCGTTCAGGACCCTGAATTGAAGCCGGCACTAAATTCTTGTAGGGCGTCAATCGAAGCCATGCGTCAATCAGCTCGATTTCACTAACCTGACGGAGGCCCGATATGTAAGCCTGGACGTCCGTCATCTTTTGCCCGAGCGGATAGCTGATCCATTCCCGAAACACAGCTTCGTGACAGCGTCGAAGAACTTTGTTCGCCTGAGCTTCGCTTTGCCCTGGTGCGGACCCGTAGTGCTGATATCGACCCGTGTTTGGATCGAGCAAACCTGCAAGATATACCAATTGGCCATACGAAGTCTGGATGAGAAAAAGATCTCTGAGCCAGATCTCGTCCGCTGCAGTGGTTCCAATGGCCGATGGGTTCGGACGTGGCATTCGACCGTAATTAAGATGATACACGCCGCGCACCGCGAAACAAGAGCCCTAAATGGACATTAAGTACTGTACGGCCTAAACGTTCTGTTCGCGGAAAACATCGAGGAACCGTGCCGCTACGCGCGAGAAGTCAGCTATCTTGCAGGCAGAACTATTTGTAACAGATTAGCCAAAATACCTTTTACAACGGAGATCTTTCGATGCGAAAAGCAATGTTAAGTTCCTGTCTCTTCACCCTCCTAAGCGGTGGTTTGATGGCCAAGAGTCCTTCGGATCTGCCATTCCCCAGGCCGGGTGACCCCTACCCTCCCGCGGCAAAATCCGACTTGCCGTTCCCTAGGCCGGGGGATCCGTACCCGCCATCTGCCAAAGCGGATTTACCGTTTCCACGCCCAGGGGATCCATACCCGCCGTCTGCTCAAGCCGACTTGCCATTTCCTCGCCCGGGTGACCCGTACCCACCGGTAGCAAAATCCGACCTGCCATTCCCTAGGCCAGGAGATCCGTACCCGCCGTCTGCCAAATCGGATTTGCCGTTTCCTCGCCCAGGTGACCCGTACCCGCCTTTTACCGTTTAAAGGTTTTTTGTCTCAGAAAATTCTGGGGGACTTGCTGTTTGCATCCAATTGCAATACGATCCTATAAAGCCTAGTCGAAAATTCGAATGACCTGGGATCGTATTGCACTAGCGACGAGTGACATTCTCGGGATCATCTTGATAGTGCGCTTGTTAGCGCTGAAACTCCACCACGTTTATCGTGTGTTCTGCTTTTTTATTGCCTACGAGCTGTTCAGTTCGTCTATTGCCTTCTTTGAAGTAATTGTTCACAACTCCAAATTGGACTATCGCATTACGTATATTGCACTTCGAAGCATCGCCTGGGTGGTGATGCTGTGGATGGTATACGCGTTGCTCGAAGCCATCCTGGCCACCCTGCCAGGCATTCTGAAGTTTTCCCGGCGCTTGTTGAACATAACCTTTTGCGCTGCGGTTGTAATCGCGCTGATCTCTGCTAAACCGGACTTTGGGGCCGCCCAGATGGGAAACGGGAGCGGAATCGATTCCCTGGTACAAACTGCTTTTGTGTTGGAGCGGGTGATTGCCACAGTGGCGGTGGTAGTGCTGGTAGCGATGCTCTGCTTCGTATTCTGGTTTCCGGTTGAAATGCCGCGAAATCTGCTGCTGTTCAGTATCGGGTACGTAGCTTATTTCGCTTTCAAGACCGGCGTTTTGCTGGCCAGGAGCTTTTTGCCTCCCGACGTTTTCCTTTATATGGGGACAGTGAGCATGTTCGCTTTAGCGGCCTGCTACGCGTATTGGGCGATTTGCATTACGCCCCGAGGCGAGTTATTCCCCGTTCGCATTGGACATCGCTGGCACGCGCCCGAGCAAGAACGCCTTCTGCAGCAACTTGAATCGATGAATACAGCCCTCTTGAGAGGTGCCCGGCGATAAACATGACAAGGAACAGTGACAATTCCGTTCGCACTCAGGTGCGAAACTGCCGGATTCTAATAATTTCGAAGAAAAAAACTTTTAGCCTATTGAATCTGGCTGGGCATTCCGGTACTTTATACACATTGGGATCATGGTAACAATCGCCATACTGTCGGTTCTAGTACTATTGGCGTCCCTTCTCGCGGCGTCTACGCTCTCCAGTCTCCGAAGGCTCTTTCGGACCGGCCGCGTCGAAGATATCACCCCAGAGTGGCTGGAGACCTTTTCGGTATCCTTTTACCGCCCGATGGGAGACATATTGGACGTCGAGGATTTTGCGTTTCTATCTAGTCAGCCTGGGTTTGACCCGGCGCTGTATCGCAAATTCCGGCGTGACCGGCTGGAGATTTTCCGCCAGTACTTGAATCGGATGATCTCGGATTTCAACCGCTTGCATCTGACCGCCCGGCTATTGTTGGCTCACGCCCCGGAAGATCAATCCGACGTCATGTTGCGTTTGATACGACTGAGGGTGCTGTTTACCATTTCGGTGCTGAGAGTAGAGTTTCGGTATGCACTCTGCAGAGCTGGCTTGCACGCAGTTTCGGTTACCAGTCTCATTACACGTCTCGAAGAGATGAGCCGGCAAGTCGCTTACATTTCGGCAATGGAAACGGCAAAGACGCTGTAGAAAACGGTAACGCCGCTTCAGCGGGTCCCGACTAGCTGTTCCACAAAGCGCTTCAGTTCCGCCTTGGCTGTGGCGTATTCTTCAAATTCCCGCTCCGCAGCTTTGAACTGACCCGTGTGCACGCAGCGACGCGCGCCGCGGTGTTCAGTCGGGAACTTTAGATGCAGCATCTCGTGAAACATGACGAAGCGCACCGCCAGTGCCGGTGCGTTCGGCGAGTCAAGAACCCTGCTGAGCACGATGACGTGATGAGAAGGATCGTAATGGCCGAGCGTCGTGCGGGAAGGTTTTAGACTCCAGCCTAAACCAGGGCGCGCCATAAGGCCGTTAAAGTACCTGAAATTCAGGTCTTCGAACATGGCGCATAGATCGTAGTGCTCGCCCAGCGGGTCGCGAAAAGCTTTTCTGCCCCGTTCCTGTTTGACCAGGTGAAGGCTGCGGCGAATGTCGGACCGGTTCAGGTAACGGCGGTAACGAGCAAGGACGTTTGGGTCGAGCTCTTTCCGGTAAAGCTTGCAAAGCAGAATACACGCGAGCGCTTCGTGAACCGGTGCGGGTGCGCTCTCAAGCAGGTCACTGATATCCACCATCAGACGTCCGTGGGCGAGGCGAATGCGGCTGTTGGCGTTGGCGTACTTGCGAAAACGGATAGTGATGTCGGGAATCGGAGTGCGCGGCTTCAGTGTGCGGAAGACGCGGGCGTAGATTTGATCGACCGTCTCAAAAAAAAGAGCAGTCTCGACTTGCATTTTTCACAAATGTACCATAGAAGATCACGGTCGCCGTACCGGAGCGCCTACTTTGCTTCGGACGTAACTCCAATCAGAGGAAACACTTGCCTATCCTACAGCCGAACGCCATCTTACCCGATACCGGACCGATTCGAGCAAAGATCAGCGCTGTCGGGTGTTTCGTACCCCCTGGCGTTCTCAGCAATGATGACCTGAGCCGGATGGTCGAGACCAATGATTCGTGGATCGTGGAGCGGACCGGAATCCGGGAGCGCCACATTGCCGACGCTGGCGTTGCGACCTCTGATATGGCTGTGGAGGCCGCGGAAAAGGTGCTCCAGGAAAGCGGTATTTCCGCCACCGACCTAGATGCAGTCATTGTCTGCACGGTAACGCCGGATACGCTATTTCCGTCGACGGCTTGCATCGTGCAGGACCGGCTGGGAGCGGTGCGCGCCTGGGGATTCGACCTTTCCGCGGCATGTTCAGGATTTCTCTATGGCTTGACTACTGCCGCGCACCTGGTCAGCGGTGGGAGCCACCGTAAAGTTCTGGTCATAGGCGCGGATACCATGTCGCGGATCATCGACTACACCGATCGCACAACCTGCATTCTGTTTGGCGATGCGGCCGGAGCGTTCCTGGTGGAGCCGGGAGATCTCCCCGGAGACGGATACCTGGGGCATCTCAACGAGATTGACGGAGCCGGCGCAGCATTCCTCAACATGCCGGCTGGAGGCAGCCGGATGCCGGCCACCTCCCAGACCGTCGAAAATCGCCTGCATTACGTGAAGCAGGAAGGACAACAGGTATTTAAATTCGCCGTTCGCAAGATGTTTGAGCTATCAGAAGCCTTGCTCAAGAAACACGGGCTCAGCGCGAAAGATATCAAGCTGCTGATTCCGCATCAGGCGAATCGGCGAATCATCACTGCCACCGCTGACCGGCTCGGGTTGTCCGAAGACCAGGTATTGATCAACCTGGACAAGTATGGCAACACGACGGCTGCGACCATTCCGCTCGCTACCCGAGACGCTATCGATCAGGGAAGGCTCAACAAAGGCGACCTGGTACTGTTTGCCGCGGTCGGGGCCGGCTATACGGCGGGAGCCCTTCTCTGGCGCTGGAGCTACTAGGCGAGGCGTGGCTGGCCAGCCGGCAAAGGCCTGGTGCGCGGCCGTCGGCGTCGGCAAGCAATCGGCGGAGTGTGAGCCGCGTCCGCGTTTGCTGGCGATTACTTTAGAACTGCGGGGGCTCGCACCGTCTTGGACGTTGCTGCCGCCTGCTGGCGAGCGTATTCTCGTAGCACGCGCGCAATGTATTGCCGCGTCTCCGGGTAAGGAGGAACACCGCCGAATTTGGCTACCGCACCGGGACCGGCATTGTACGCTGCCAGAGCCAGCGCCGCATCGTTGTGATAGCGAATCAGCAAATCCCTAAGGTAGCGTGCGCCCCCCCGAGCATTGTCCGCGGGATCGTCCGCCGCGACTTTCAAATCCGCGGCGGTCGCCGGCATCAATTGCATCAGGCCGATGGCCCCCTTGGGCGAAATCGCCGCCGGCTGCATGCCCGACTCGATCTTGGCCACGCTGCGAACGAAGGCGGACGGAAGTCCTTGAGCGTCGGCAGCAGAATTGACGAGCTCTTCCAAAGGGTCGCGGAAAAAATCTTTGGCCTCTAAGTTCCAATGCAGCGATCCGGCTGTGTGGCCGGGGCGCAAACCGGCTGCCCGGCCTGCATTCCGCCATGCTCGGGCGACGGGTCCGCGATGGTCTCGATTCGATCGACTTCGGCTGCACTGAGTTCGATGGTTCCGCTTCCGGTCGTCAGCCTGAAGATATCGCTGCCTACGGTGATTTGCCTGACGTGCGATTGCGCCTGGAGAGAGAAACCGGAACGCAGGTAAAAAACTTCCTTACCGGGACACAGGCCTGCGAAAAAGAGGCCCGCCAAAGCGGCCCCGATATGGAAACTCCGGGACATCGGGCTAATAGGATACAGGCTCGAAGGCTTCGACCTGCATCTCGCTATCGTCGCTTTCGGTCGCATCTTCAAGCAGCAGAAGCTCGTGTTCGAGCAACGTCGAAGAGACGAGCGTCTTTACCGCAATTTCTGCGATACTGCTGTTTTTTCCATACCGGACGCTGAAAAGATCGGAGACGTCTTGAAGCTGTTTCCTGATGTGAGAAAGATACCTCACCATGGCAGCGTGTTCATCCCGGCTCAACGGATACTGCACGTCGCCCTCCTAAACTCGAGTATTCGGGCCCAAGTGAACCTATTTTTACATAGTTGATGAAGTTTTACCATGGCAAAATTGCCGGTGCAGGGAAGAGTTGCCGTGGAACGGGAGTACAAAGCGTCGAGGGAGTAGGATAGATCCAGTTTATGGGGATTGTCTCCTCTCTGGTCTGCGCCCGCTGCAGCTCGACTGTGAGTCCCGCGCGGCTGACCAATTTGTGCGATTGTGGGGGGCCGTTTTTGGTCAAATACGACCTCGGCTCGCTCCGATCCGCTTGGCGCCGTGAGGAAATCAGGCCGCTGGCATCCATGTGGCGCTATGCCCCAGTCCTCCCGGCCGAGGCTGAGAATGCAGTAACTCTGGGAGAGGGGTGGACACCCCTGCTGGCGGCAAAAGGTTTGGCAAAAGAACTCGGGCTGGAGCGGCTTTGGATCAAGGACGAGGGACAGAACCCCACGCAATCGTTCAAAGCGCGCGGTTTAAGCTGCGCAGTGACGCTGGCGCAACACTTGGGCTCTGGCGATGTGGCGATCGCATCGGCGGGAAATGCCGGCGGGGCGCTGGCGGCCTACGCTGCCAGAGCGGGCCTGAGGGCTCATGTGCTGATGCCGCGCGATGTGCCTCAATCGAACTTCATAGAATGCACAGCACACGGTGCTCAGGTGACCCTGGTTGACGGTCTGATCAGCGATTGCGCCAGGAGACTTGCTGAGCGGAAACAGCGCGAGGGTTGGTTCGACCTCAGCACTTTGAAAGAACCCTACCGCATTGAAGGCAAAAAGACTATGGGCTATGAGATTGCCGAGCAGCTGGGCTGGTCGATCCCGGATACAATCATCTATCCTTGCGGAGGCGGCGTCGGGTTCATCGGAATCTGGAAGGCGCTTCAGGAGATGGACGAGCTAGGCTGGATCGGCTCGAGAAAGCCCAAAATGATCGCCGTACAGGCGGAAGGCTGTCAGCCGATTGTGAAGGCATTCGAGCAGGGCAGGGACGAGAGCGACGCGTGGCCGGACGCCCATACTGTCGCGAGCGGCTTGCGTGTTCCAAAAGCGTTCGGCGACTTCCTGGTGCTGCGCATAATCCGCGAATCTGGCGGGACGGCGGTCGCCATTTCTGATCAGGAAATGCTGCAGGATGGCCTCGCCATGGCGGCGCAGGAGGGCATTTTTCCTGCGCCCGAAGGCGGCGCATGCATAAGCGCATTGCGAAAGTTGATCGCCACGGGGTTTATCCGCAAGAACGAGGAAGTGGTTGTTCTGAATACAGGGTCCGGGGTGAAGTACCTCGAAGCGTACTCGACCCGGTTTTCACGGCGCGCGGCAAGTGAGCAGGACAAGCTTGGCGGGCTCATTACGCCGCGGTAAGAAATTTCCGAATTCGGTGACAGTCACCGAATTCGGAAATTTCTTACTCACGGGCGCAATCTGGGGTTACTACTAGGGCGACAGATTCGTTTCCTCGGCCACAATTGTTTATGGGACTATAGAAACAAGGTCAGTTTGGAGTTCCAGGTTTCCCTCTCTTGGATTGAGTTCTTTGTTAACCGCCAACGCAGATACCCTGCATTTCCGAACATAAGTTAATTAGGAGAGTATTTGTGACAAAGCTTTTCGTGGGGAATCTTCCCTACAAGGCCACCGAAGCCGATCTGCAGTCGTTTTTCGCTGAAGCAGGAGTGCACGTGGACAGCGTGAATATCCTGCGCGACCGATTCAGCGGAGAGGCTCGCGGATTTGGATTCGTTGAAATCAACGACGATGCAGCGGCAACACAGGCCGTTCAAGCATGTAATGGGCGAGCGCTCATGGGCCGCGCACTGGTAGTCAACGAAGCTCGTCCGCAAGAACGGCGCGAGCGCACTCAAGGCGACGGCGGCGGCGGCCGTCAGCAGCGCGATTTCCAGGGCGGCAAGAACCGCTGGTAGATTTGGACGCGAGGCGGCCGTGGGAATGGTCCGCCTAAATCCTCGACAACAGCTCGAAAACCTGCTCCGGGTCATTCGGGACCCGCTCCGGGCGGTTCTCAAATGTTGAGTGAATCGGCTCGCCTGCGGGCGTCTTCAACTCGCCCGTGTGATAGCGAAAAATGTAGTCCGGATCCTTCATGACGTTGCCGGTTAAGATAGCAACGATGCGCTCGGAGGGTTGAATTACCTCCTTTGCCACAAGCCGTTTGACTCCGGCGAGCGTAGCGGCCGACGCGGGTTCACAGCCGATTCCACTTTTGCCGATCACTGCCTTGGCATCCGCGATCTCCTGCTCAGAGGCACATTCGACAACGCCGTGTGTTTCGCGTAGAACCGAGGCCGCCTTGGGCCAGGAGACTGGATTACCAATCCGAATTGCGGTGGCCAGAGTTTCCGGGTTCAAAATCGGCGCAAACGGGACCGTTTCCGGGGAATTCAGATACGAATAGAACGGCGCCGAGCCCGCAGCCTGAATAACCGCTATGCGCGGCAGACGATCGACCAACCCGAGATGAAAGAGTTCCAGAAAACCCTTCCCGAACGCAGAGGCGTTGCCCAGATTTCCGCCCGGCATGACCACCCAGTCAGGGATGTTCCAGTCGAGCTGGTCCGCCAGCTCAATCGACATGGTCTTCTGGCCTTCAATGCGAAACGGGTTAATTGAGTTCAGCAGATAAGTCCCCGCCCGGGCGGAGATATCGCGCACAAGAGCCAGAATCTCATCAAAATTGGCGTCCACCTGGAGCGTGAGCGCCCCGTATTCGAGCGCCTGGGCCAACTTGCCGAAAGCGATGTTGCCGTGCGGCAGAAAGATCACTGGAGTGAGGCCGGCGGCACTGGCATAGGCGGCCATTGACGCGGCCGTGTTGCCGGTTGAGACGCACGCCACCAGGCGCTTGCCCAGCCGGCTCGCCTGCGTCACCCCGCAGGTCATGCCGTTGTCCTTGAAAGAACCGGTCGGGTTAAATCCTTGATGTTTGAAGGTGATTCGATCGACTCCGGCGTATTTTGCGGCGCGTGTCGATTCGAGCAGCGGTGTGGAGCCTTCCCGCAATGTGATCGCGTCGGGGGCGTCGCCGAAGGGCAGCATCTCGCGATAACGCCAGACGCCGCTCTGATTAAGCAAGCAGTTATCCAGACGGCGCTCGCGCCAAAGCTTCTTCCAGCCTGAGGGATTGGCGGAGTCCCAGTCGTAGGCCACCTCCAACAGGCCGTTGCAGCGCGGACATTGATAAAGAATTTCGTCGAGCTCGTATTTGGTGCGGCATTCGGGCTCGAAGCAAACCAAGTACGCCTGCATGAGCCTTCATTATAGGAATCGCAGCAAACAAATCCGCGCCTTAACGGATGCGGCTGATGCGCAGGTAACCGGTCGGCTCTCCAGCTCCGGTGAGGTCCAGGCAACCGGCTCCCACGGTGAAGATGTCGTAATAACATCCGGATTACCAGACGGCTCGGGCACCGATCGCGGCGTTTTCCCGAAAATAGACAATCCGGTCTCCGGCCCAGCGCTCTCGCATTCGTCCTGCTCGGCCTGTGATGAGAGGAGCCGGATAGTAAGCCCGCGGCCGGGATGCGTCGCAAGCCTTGCGCATTCTTTGTGCGCCAGTGATAGAGCCGCGGGACACAAAATTCGGACAGAATGGAAGAATGTTCGCACGGCGACTGAATGGACGACAGATCAATGGCAATTGAGCTCTGGCCCGATATGGCGTGGGGAGATTGGGAAGCTACAGCGACAACACTGCACATGCGCACGCAGATAATAGGCAAGACGCGACTGGCGCTGACGCCTCTTGTGAATCACTGGTGGAATGTTCCTCTATACGTCACAGCCCGAGGTCTGTCCACTTCTGCCATGCCTTACCGCGGCGAGCTGTTCGAGTTGGAATTTGATTTCATCGATCACAGCCTGTATGCCCGGTTAAGTTCCGGGAACAGTGCATCGCTGAGGCTGCGGCCGCAAAGTGTCGCCGATTTCTACGGTGAGTACATGGATTTGCTGCGCTCGCTCGATATCAGCGTGGAGATCAACACCAAACCGGTTGAAGTCGCAAACCCGATACCCTTCCCGGAAGATCGCCAGCATTCCGCTTACGATACCGAGGCGGTCACTCGCTTCTGGCGCGTACTAGAAAGCTGTGAAACGATTTTCAATGTGTTCCGGGCGCGCTTCGTCGGCAAGTGCAGTCCTGTACATTTCTTTTGGGGCAGCTTCGATTTGGCCGTGAGTCGCTTCAATGGGAAGCTCGCGCCGCCGCGTCCGGACGCAGACTCCATCACCAGAGAGGCGTACTCGCATGAGGTAATTAGCGCTGGCTTTTGGCCGGGTAACGGCGGATTCGGAGCGCCTGCGTTCTACTGTTATGCGGCGCCGGAACCAGCCGGGCTAAAGGAAAAGCAGATTTCTCCTGTCGAGGCTTTCTACAGCCGTGACCTCAATGAGTTCTTACTGAAATATCAGAATGTTCGCGAAGCCAAATCGCCGACCGAAAGTATACTCGAATTCCTGCAAAGTTCGTACGAAGCCGCGGCCAACCTTGCTGGCTGGGATCGAACTGCATTGGAGCGCGTGTCGCTTCAGTCCGCCGCCGCCCCGTGAATCGCATCCACACCGGCAGAACCCATACGCTATTTCTGCCGGGAATCACGACAGTCTGACTCCTGGTCCGAGCTGTAACGGCCGTCATTCCATGCGTAGGGCTTCTAAGGGTGGCGTCAAACTCGCGCGGTACGCCGGGATCAACGACGCAATAAAGGCGGACAAGCCAAGCGTCAAAACAGCCGCCAAGGTCACGGCTGGGCTATAAGGATCTGAGCCGTAAAGCTGATTCCCCAGGAATTTCCCAACGGTGATGGCTAGCGGCAAACCGATTACTATTCCTAAGGTCGTGAGCATGAAGGCGCCTCGCAAAACGAGCGCCACAATGTTGCTGTGATCGGCTCCGAGCGCTACGCGCACACCAATCTCGTTGACGCGGCGCTCCACGTTGTAAGCCGTTACTCCGTACAGCCCGATCGACGCCAGCACGAGTGAAAGGATTCCAAAGAATGACGTAAGCCGCGCAATCAGGCGCTGCTGACTGAACTGGCTGGCCACCTGTTCTCCCAGGGTTCGGATCGAGTTCACCGGCAGAGTCGGATCGATCACAGCCATCGCCTGGCGTACCTGAGAACTGGAAAGGTTCGCGCCCGGCTTCAGCAGGATTATGATGTCGCCGGCGTAGTGCGTCCGAATGTCGCCGGCGGTGTATGCCCGTGTCGGAAATACGTCGTGCTGTGCTTCCGGTAAGAAGAAGAACGGAGCGACGGGCCGGTCGAGATTGTAAGTGAGGTATCGGGCATCTTTGGCGATGCCTACGATTTCATAAATGCGTGAAGCCGCTATCTCAGAACGTCCGAAATGCTTACCAATCGGATTCTCATCCGGGAAAAATCTTCTCGCAAACGCCTCATTGATGACGGCAACGTGCGGAGAAGTTGCGATATCGTGCTCGGTGATGCCTCGTCCCCTGAGTATCCGCGTCCCGATTACTTCAAAGTAGTCGCCGGTCACGCGATCGAACGAGGCGGAGATATCTTCGTTTGCTCCGGGTGCCGGATGTCCGTCAATGAAGACACCGTCCGTCCAGCTATCGCCGTCCATAGGTGAGTAGGCGCACAGAGCCACCGACGAAACACCGGCCATACCGGACAGCGAGTCGTGAATGCGTTGGTAAAGCGATGAGAGCTGCTCGACGTGGTAACCGGCGAGTTGCGGGTAGATGTTGACGACAATGCGCCTGTCTTGCTCGAAACCGAAGTCCTGATTTTCCAGCTTGTGTAGAGCCACGGAGAGCAACCCGGATGCCGATAGCAATACCAGTGCAAGAGCAGCTTGGGCCACAACCAGCGTCTTGCGCGGCAGTGAACCCTGGCGGGTGGTGGACCGATTGGCGCCCCGAAGCGCCTCAATCGGATCCACCCGGGCGGTCATCAGCGCCGGGGTAATCCCGAACGCAATTCCGGTCAGGAGCGAAATCGCAAATGCAAACAACAGGACCGGCAGCGACGGCCATGGGCTGATCGGCACGCCCGCCAAACCAGGCTGTGTGGAGAATGCGAATCGGATAATCAGCCGCGTACCGGCGAATGCGACGGCCAGACTCGCCGCACCTCCGAGTAGCGAAAGCACGACACTCTCGGTGAGTAACTGACGCATCAGGCGTGACGGCCTTGCGCCTAAGGCGATGCTCAAGGATGTCTGCCGGCGACGCTCAATCCCGCGTACGAGCACGAGATTCGCGACATTCGCGCAAACAATCAGCAGCACACATCCGGAGACCATCATCAGAATGTGCAGCCAATGCTGGTATTGCTCCCGCATGCCGGTGATTCCGGCGCCGCCGGGACTCAGATATAACGTTTGTTGCGGCAGGTTGGCTCGCGCAGTGGCATCCATTTCTCCCCAGTGCGAGGCAAGCCACTGTTTGAGCTCAACTCGCATTTGTGCCTGAATAGAAGCCGGGGTCGTGTCCTTCCGAATGCGCCCTATCAGGTCAAGCCAATGGACGTTCGGTGCCTTGAGCAGCGAGTTGTCACCTTGAACAATGGGTTCAGCCGCTAAGGGCATGAAGAAATCGGGCGGCGAGCTGGTCAACGTGTCACCGAAGAATCCCGGAGGAGTGATTCCCACGATGGTGAGAGGTTTGTTATTCAAGCTAAAAACACTGCCGATCAACGTCCGGTCTGACGCGTACTTCTGCCGCCACAAGCGATAGCTCATGACCGCCACAGGGGTCGACCCGGGTCGATCGTCGCTCACGCTGAGCGTTCTGCCTAGCAGCGCTTTTATCCCAAACATGTCGAAGTAATTACCGGATACAAACTCACCCCGGTAACTCTGCGCCGCCTCCGTGCGCTTCGCGCTCCTAACACCGAACAGCGAACCTCCGTTTGCCTGAAAGGCGGCCAGCTCCTCGAATCCTCTTGTATTGTCTCGAAAATATTTATACAAATCGAACGAGACAATCGAGAACCCGTTCGACTGGCTGTAGCCGCCCCACACGCAACAATGGACTTCTTTGCCGAGGCGATACAAGTCGCCGGGATTCGACACCGGCAGCGATTTCAATAAGACGGCATGGACCAGAGTGAAAATAGAAGTGGTCGCACCAATGCCCAGCGCCAGTGTGAACACCAAGGTGATCGTAAACGCCGGTGCTTTTCTCAGCCGTCGAAACGCGTGGCGAGTATCTTGCAGAAGTGTTTCCAGGAACGGAAGTCCTCGTTGATCTCGATAGCTCTCCCTTGTCGCCTCTACGGCTCCAAACTTCAGGACAGCTTGACGTCGCGCCTCCATCGGCGATAAACCAGAGCGAAGATACTCGGCCGTTTGAAGGGCGAGATGTTCTTCAATTTCTGCCCGCAATCGGTCCTCGTCCCGCCGCGTATTTGCCCAGGAACTCAACCGTTTGAAGAAACTCCTCAGTGTTCTCATTGCAGATCCGTCTTCTCCGCCCTATTCGTTTTGGGTTCCCACATGAAGTATGGCATGCTTCAATTTGGAAAACAACATGTAATCCAAATGCAGTGGGCGCAAGCCATGCACTGGACGCTGCTAGATCCGAGAGGCGCCTTAGCTGCCGATATCCCCGCGAGCATCTTGGACACGGCCCTTCCAGCTGCCGCCCTTGCCGCGCCAGAACGATACTGCCGAATACATCGTCGCTCCCAGATAGAACATCGCGACAAGCGGTAATGACAGCGCCCACAGCGGCTGCCGCCTATAGAACCGGACCATCGGCAAATAAGCAATCGTCATCATCGCGAAAGCCGTGCCGCCGAGTAGGGCCGGAACGAGACGACCCGACACCAGCATCGCAACCGGCACCAAGTACGTAATGAGCAGTCCGCCGATAGTGGCCGCCAGAAGCAGCGTCGAATGATGAAGCTGATTGAAGGCCGTCCGCGAGATCATCCGTCCGATCTCGCCGAATGAGCCGTACTCTCGCGTGCTTGTCGTCTTCGGAGTTAATCCCAACCACACGGAACCTCCCGAGTCTTTTACTGCGCGTGCTAGTGCGCAGTCATCAATCACCTCATTCCGGATCGCATTCAGACCTCCGATTTTGCGCAGCGCGTCAACGCGAATCAACATGCAGCCTCCAGCGGCTCCCGCAGTCCGGTGATTGCGAGAAGCGATCCAGGCAGGCGGGTACAGCATGAAGAAGAAGAAGACAAACGCGGGAATAGCCGCCTTCTCCGCGTTCGATGCGCACGCAAGCCGCACCATGAACGAGGTCAGATCGTAACTACCTGCTTCGGCGATCGACACCGACTGGACGATGTTATCCGGCGCATGCGCGATGTCTGCATCGGTGAGCAGCAGGTAATCCGGATGCTGGCGCTCGGCCTCCGCGATGCCTTGCGACATCGCCCAGAGCTTCCCGCTCCAGCCGCTGGGAAGCGGCTTACCCCGGATGAGGGTCAACAGCTCGGGCTTGGCCATTTGTTCGGCTGCTCTAAGCACTGTGGCGGCGGTGTCGTCGCTGCTGTTATCGTCGACGACAAAGATTCGAGGTGGCGGTTCGTAGGATTGCGCCAGCAATGATTGAACCGTGCTTCCGATTAGGTCGCGTTCGTTGCGCGCCGGAATAACCACGCTGATCCGCTTGCCGTGAACACGCGGGACGTTCAGCGGGGGCAAATGTTTTGATACGCGCCAGAAGCCGCCGCGCCCGAAAAGAAGAACCGCCCAGATGGCAACGGGAATCGACGCGATGACAGTCAGTAACAAGGCACGTCACGCCGGCTGCTGCTGGGTCAGGCAGTGTAAAGTACCAAGACCCAGGACGAGATCCGTGGCGGCGATCCCGACGACCTTACGGCCAGGAAACAACTCCGCGATCTTATTCAGCGCAACGCGATCGTTTGCATCGTTGAACGTAGGCACAAGCACGACCCGGTTCGCGATGTAGAAGTTGGCGTAACTTGCGGGTAAACGCTGGCCGTGAAACCACACCGGCTCCGGCATGGGGAGCGTTTCGATTCGCAACGTAACTCCGTCCTGGTCCCGCATGTTGCGCAGCAGTGCGAGATTCTCACGTAACGGCTCGAAATTGACTTCCGACGGATCGTCTTCCGATGCAATCACAACAGTGCGCAAGTCTGTAAAACGAGCCAGATCATCCACATGCCCGTGCGTGTCGTCGCCGGCGATGCCGTTGCGCAGCCACAGCGTGTTACCAGCGCCCAGGTAGTCTCGAAAGACCTGTTGTACGTCCTCCCGGCTCAACTCGGGATTTCGCGCCTGCAGGCCGCTCAGGAGGCACTCCTCCGTTGTGAGAATGGATCCTGCTCCGTT
This sequence comes from uncultured Acidobacteriaceae bacterium, assembly GCA_963842195.1. Lineage (GTDB taxonomy): Bacteria > Acidobacteriota > Terriglobia > Bryobacterales > Bryobacteraceae > Bog-105. The sequence goes on along the minus strand of CAWJFN010000002.1, from coordinate 201,216 downwards.
CACATCAATGGCGCCGCCCTCAAGCACGATGCGCACTCCGTTGCGCTCGGGGGTCCACATCGGCAGATTTAACCGCGGCTGTAGCTGCGCAGTAACGGCATCGTCACGCTGCGCGTTCACGTACTTGGCCCAGCCGTTGAAGCGCCAATTGAGCATCGCCTGTTCGTCGTTTTGGTTATTTACGAACATGGGGCAAAAATCGCGCGTCCAGCTTCGGTCCGTCTCGACGTGAAAAAACTCGACGGCGGCGAGTTCGGCGCGGCACTTGTGCAGAACCTTCCGCGCTTTTTGCTCCGCCTCCGCATCGGCGACCAGAATGCAAACTTTCTCTACGCGGGAAAGATGGCGCACAATCTCGCCGTAGACCCACGGGATGGGAGCAAACTTTCCTGGCCAGTCAGTTTTTTCGTGCGGCCACGCCAGCCACGTTGCTTCGTGAGGTTCCCATTCGGCGGGCATGCGAAAGCCGAGCGCAGCCGGCGTCTGCGATTCGGTGTCCAACCCTGGAGCTTTGGTCATGATCCGAGCCAGCGGCTGGCGATCGGCGCATAGGCATCGATTCGCCGGTCGCGCAGAAAGGGCCAGTTGCGCCGTACTTCGTCCATCTGCTTGGGATCGCACTCGCTAACCAGGACCGTTTCCTCCTTATCGTTGGCCTGTTGCAGCACGCGCCCGAACGGATCCGACACAAAGGAGTTGCCCCAGAATTCCAGACCGTGATCCGGTGGGCCTTCGAAGCCGACGCGATTGACGGCTGCCACGAACACGCCATTCGCGATGGCGTGGGCACGCTGGATCGTGCGCCAGGCGTCGAGTTGTGCATCGCCGTACTCGGCCTTTTCGGCGGGATGCCAGCCTATCGCAGTCGGATAGAAGAGCACGTTAGCGCCCTTCAAACTGGTAATGCGCGCGCCTTCCGGATACCACTGGTCCCAGCATACGAGCACTCCGATGCGTGAGTATTTCGTATCAAAGCACTGGAAGCCGAGGTCGCCGGGTGTGAAGTAGAATTTTTCGAAATACAAAGGATCATCCGGAATGTGCATCTTCCGGTAGACACCAAGAAGAGATCCATCGGCATCAAGAATCGCTGCCGTGTTGTGATACAACCCCTGCGCGCGCTTCTCAAACAGCGACGCGACAATCGAGACCCGCAGATCCTTTGCCACCGAAGCGAGTGCTTCCGTCGATGGTCCGGGGATTGTTTCAGCAAGGTTAAACAGCTCTGCATTTTCTTCCCGGCAAAAATACTGCGAGCGAAACAGCTCTTGCAGACAAACAATCTCTGCGCCCTTTGAGGCGGCATCGCGCACCCCGGCGATCGCCTTACGCAGGTTTTCGTCGGCATCGCCGGAGCAGGACATCTGCACCAATCCGATTCTGAAAGCCGAATCGCGCTGCACACTCGGAGCCATGGTATTTGCGGCCATTTTGGTGTCTTCTGGTTCGGTGTCGGCAGCCAGTACGCTGCTACATGTAAATGCCACCGTTGACATCGAGGACGTGCCCGGTGATAAATGCAGCCTGCTCGCTGATCAGAAATTTGACAGCGTGTGCGATGTCAGCGGGTGTCCCAATGCGCCGGAGCGGGGTCTGCTCCAGCATCTTCTGCTTCAGTTCGTCACTCAAGCCGTGGGTCATCTCCGTCTCGATGAATCCTGGAGCGACCGCATTCACGGTGATGTTACGGCTGCCGACCTCCTGGGCAAGCGACTTAGTCAAACCGATCAGTCCCGCTTTCGAGGCGACGTAATTTGCCTGGCCCGGATTGCCCATCTCGCCCACCACGGACGAGATGTTCACGATGCGTCCCCAACGTTCCCGCATCATAGCCGGCAGCACTTGCTGAACGGCGTAAAAAGCGCCGCTGAGATTGGTTTGCAATACCGTTTCCCAATCCGTCTGCTTCATGCGCACGGCGAGGCCATCTTTTGTGATCCCGGCATTGTTGACCAGAATGTCGACGCGGCCGAATTCCTTACCGGTTCGCGCGAAGGCATTGACGATTGATTCATGCGAAGAGAGATCAAGTTCGACCACGAACGCCTCGGTTACTGAGCGGATCTGACCCGCGATCTGTTCCAGCTTGTCCATCGATCTTGCCGCGAGCGCCACCCGACAACCGGCGGCAGCGAGGGCATGCACACAGGCCTCGCCAATTCCACGGCTTGCCCCCGTGATCAGGGCGGTTCGAGTTGTCATGAGTCACTCTCATCATAATGGGTGTGGCGGAATCGATGGCCTTCGACGACTTGCGGGATTTTATTCGTGCGCTTGACAAAAACGGCGAGCTTAAGCGCATCAGCTTTGAGGTCGACCCTTACCTCGAAATCACCGAGTTCGCCGACCGATCCGTGAAGCAGGGCGGGCCGGCACTGCTATTTGAGAAACCGAAGGGCTCGCCGGTACCCGTATTGATCAACGCGTTTGCGAGCATGCGCCGCATGGAAATCGCGCTTGGCGTCGACAGTATCGATCAGATTGCCAGCCGAATCTCAGGCTTTCTGGAGATGCAGAGGCCGGAAGGCTTGATTGACAAGTTGAAGATGCTCCCTAAGCTGGGCGAACTGGGAGCGATGTTTCCAAAACGCGTCGCGAGTGGCCCGTGTAAAGAGGTCATCCGACGGGATGACTTTTCCTTGGACTACTTCCCCATTCTGCACTGCTGGCCCGGTGATGCCGGCCGGTTCATCACCTTGCCGATGGTCTTCTCGCGCCATCCGGTTTCTGGTAAACGGAACTGCGGAATGTACCGGATGCAGGTGTTCGATAGCCGCACGACGGGTATGCACTGGCAGAAGCAGAAACACGGCACCGAGCACTACCGGCGTCTGCTTGCGGAAGGAAAGGAAACGCGCATGCCGGTTGCGGTGGCGATTGGATGTGATCCGGCGACGATCTATTCCGCGATCCTGCCGCTGCCGCCAAGTCTCGACGAGATGATTTTCGCAGGGTTCCTTCGCAACAAGCCGGTGGAAATGGTCAAGTGTGAAACTTCCGATCTGGAGGTCCCCGCCAACAGTGAAATCGTGCTCGAGGGATATCTGAACCTGGGGGAGCTACGGCGCGAAGGCCCTTTTGGCGATCACACCGGATTCTATTCGCTCGACGATGATTACCCGGTGTTTCACATCGAGTGCATCACTCATTGCAAGAATCCGGTCTACACCGCGACTATTGTTGGGCCGCCGCCGATGGAAGATTTCTACATGGGAAAGGCCATCGAGCGTATTTTCCTCCCCTTGATGAAAATGCAAATCCCGGAAATGCGCGACGTCTGCATGCCGGCCGAAGGCGTGTTTCATAATCTGATTCTTGTTTCGATCTGCAAATCGTATCCCGGGCAGGCGCGTAAAGTGATGCACGCGATCTGGGGTCTCGGGCAGGCGATGTTCAGCAAATGCATTGTTGTCGTGGACGAAGATGTGAACGTGCAAAACGTGCGTGAAGTCGCCCTGCACGCGCTGAACAACATCGACCCGGAACGCGATATCGAGTTCGCCATGGGGCCCATTGACTCGCTTGACCACGCCAGCCGGTTACCGAACTATGGATCGAAGATGGGCGTTGACGCGACCGCGAAGTGGCCTTCGGAGGGATTCACCCGCCGCTGGCCCAACGTAATCAAGATGTCGCCCGAAGTCGTGAAGCGCGTAGACGAGCTGTGGCGGCGCGCCGGTCTCGACCCCGGCTAATGGACCGCATACCGTATGTGGCGACTGCCGGATCGTCGGCCTACGACGGTTTGCGCTTGCCCGTCTCTATCCTGCTCGATAACGTGCGCAGCATGTACAACGTCGGCGCATTCTTTCGCACCGCCGATGGCGCGGCTATCGAGCGGCTGCTGCTCAGCGGAATCACCGCGCGACCGCCCAAAAATGCAATCAGCAAAACCGCGTTGGGCGCGGAAGAACGGGTCCCTTGGGAGAGTGCTGCCGATCCTGCTGTCGCTATCCGCGACCTGCGCGCCCGTGGTTACGAAGTCGCCGGCATCGAGACGAGCAATCGTGCCGTGGACATCTTCGATTGGCGTCCGCACTTTCCAGTGTGCGTTGCGTTCGGACATGAAGTGGACGGCCTACAGCCGGATTTGCTCCAGCTTTGCGATACGCACGTGCGGATTCCAATGCTCGGCCTGAAGCATTCACTGAACGTGGCGAGCGCGGGAGCGGTCGTGATTTACGAGCTGCTGCGCAAATACCGTGTGTTGTGTCAAGTGCATTACCCTGGTAATGTAAATACATGGCCTTAGCCCGATCGAAAATTACAGCTCAAGGACAAATCTCGATTCCTAAGAGCGTCCGCCAGAAGCTCGGTATCGGTCCGGGGTCCACTTTGGAATGGGACGAGGGAGACGGCAAGGTTTTTGTGAGGCGGGCGGGGTTATTCTCTTCCGAAGACATTCGCAAGGCGCTGTTCCCGGACGGACCACCAAAACGGCGGAGTCTCAAGGAATTGAAACAGGGAATCGAAGATTACATTCGTGAGAGGCATGCGCGCGGTCGATACTAACGTTCTGGTGCGCATCGCGATAGGCGACGACCCCCGCCAGACTCGGGTGGCCGACAGTTTTATAGAGAATGGAGCATGGGTGTCGCTGCTAGCTCTCGCGGAGGCGACGTGGGTGTTACGGAAGATTTACAATCGCACTTCTGACGAAGTAGCCACTGCCGTTGCGATGTTATTAGCGCATGAAAGCCTTGTCTTGCAGGAGGCCGATGCTGTGCAGTCGGCCCTCAATCTCTTCAGATCTCGTCCTAAATTGGGCTTCGCCGACTGCCTCATCCTCGAGATCGCCCGTAAGGCCGGACACTTACCGCTCGGTACGTTTGATCGCGGACTTGCCAAGGTGTCCGGTACGCAGCAACTCTAACGCGTTTCACATTCTCGCTTACCCAATGGCCCGCCAGTTCCGCCCGTCGCGCGCCAGCAAGTCATCGGCAGCTGCCGGACCCTCGCTTCCTGCCGCATAATTCGGAAACCCCTCGGGACGCTGATTTCGCCAGGCATCCAGCACAGGCTGAACCACGCGCCATCCCGCCTCTACATTATCCGCGCGCTGAAAGAGCGTAGCATCGCCGATCATCACGTCGTAGAGCAGCGTCTCGTACCCGGTTCGCGGGGCGGCGCCGAAGTAGTCGGCATATTTGAAGTCCATCCGGACGTCGCCGACCTTCACCATGGGACCCGGTATTTTGGCCCCGAACTCCAGCGCGATCCCTTCATCGGGCTGAATACGAATCAACAGCCAATTGGGGGCCGGCGAACGCACCTCCGTGCCGCGAAAGAGCGCGGATGGGCTCTCTTTAAAGCGAATCGCAATTTGACTCTTTCTGGCTGGTAGGCGCTTGCCCGTACGAATGTAGAAGGGAACGCCCGACCAGCGCCAATTCTCAATCGTCAACTTCATTGCGGCGTACGTTTCCACCGGCGAATCAGGCGCGACGTCAGGCTCCTCGCGATATCCGGGAACGGGCTTACCAGCAATTTCGCCGGCGCCGTATTGGCCACGCACGGCGGTGCAGTTAACCTCTTCGGCCGTGCATACGCGGATCGCCTCAATTACCTTTTCCTTCTCCGAGCGCACCGCATCGGCGCTGAACGAATTCGGCGCCTCCATTCCCGTCATCGCGACCAACTGAAACACGTGATTCGGAACCATGTCACGCAAGGCGCCCGTGCTCTCGTAAAATCGGCCGCGCTTTTCAACACCGACGGTTTCGGCTACCGTGATCTGGATATGATCGATGCGATCGCGATTCCAGATGTGCTCAAACATGCCGTTGGCGAAGCGGAATAGCATAATGTTTTGCACGGTCTCTTTGCCAAGAAAGTGATCGATGCGGTAAATCTGCTTTTCCGAGAGCACGGCTAGAATGCGCCGATTCAGCTCCCTGGCAGACGCGAGATCGTGTCCGAACGGCTTCTCCACTACCACGCGACGCCAGCGCTGCGCGTCTTCGCAAGTGAGCCCGCTCTGGCCCAGATGCTCGATCACGGGCGCGAAGAAGCGGTCGGCAACAGCCAAATAGAAAAGATAGTTGCCTGCGGTACCAGATTGCGCATCAATCTGGCCCAGCCTGGCTTTCAAGCTCTCATACATCGCCGGATCGTTGAGGTCGCCGCGCACGTACGACATGCGCCCTTGTAGCCAGCTCCAGACGTCCTCGTTCAACCTCGATTCAGCGCCGGCGGCTTTGACAAATTCTTGCGTCATCTCTTTCAACGCTTGCCGCCAGTCGTCATCCGACCTCTCAGCCAGATCGACTCCGATCAGTGCGAAGTTCTCGGGCAATAGCTTGGAGCAAACGAGATTGTAGAGGGCTGGGATCACCAGGCGTCGAGTGAGATCTCCGGCGGCGCCGAAAATCACCATGGCGCATGCGCCAGCCGGATTGGCCGAACTGAATCTGCTGTCGATCATGATTCTCCCTGGAGTTGTCGAAGCGCCGTAATGCGTTACGGCGTCGCTCTGACCAGGATACGGGTCGACGCACAGTCTCGCCGATTTTGGCCGCATGGTTCCGGCTCGAGATCCCTGCCCAGGCAGACGTGCACTTCCGTAAGTTCGCCGTTGCGGCACTGGATGTGGATAGCAGGGACGCTCCCGAAATGGCTGGCGGCAGCGAACTGGTGCTCGATCTCCGACGGGCTCATCTCCCGCGATGAAGTCGGCCTCACGAATGACGCCGGGATCTTAATCTTTCCCGTAGCGCGTCGAACGGCGGCGAAGTATTCTCTAGCTGTTAAACCGCTGCAGGAGCCGTGCGCCCTCCACTCATGCTGAATTAGAGCGCGGTCCGGCAGGAGACTGAGCGCGCTCTCCACAACCGCGGCAGTAACCGGCGGTACCGAGCGGCAGAATTCGAGTGGCTTCCCATAGTCGAGCTCCGGCCATAACCCATGCACTACGAAACCTATGTGACGCTTGGGATCGCATTCACGAGGCGGACCTCCGCCATGGGCAGCGCAAAATGCAGGAGCCCACGAAAGGGACAATACGTAATATTGGAAATCCCCCGGTAAGGCGGAATCGCGGTGATTTGTTCCCCCGCGGCTCTGACAGGAGGTCAGAAGAGCCGCGCAGCAAAGCGCCGCCATGAAAGCAGAAGTCCTCGCTCTCGATGGGCCGATCACAGCCTTGCCTGCTCTTCGCATTCCTAATTAATGACGCGAATCGGGGTGAAAAACAAACGTACCGAAGGTTGCCCCCGTACTGATTCAGGCCAACTAGCGTCTACAATACGGCACTCACAATGATGAGTTTGGGCGAACAGATCGCGGCGTTGTTTCTGATCGCGCTGCCCATTGCCTCCGTGGCCTGGACCGTAACGCATGAAGAAGTGTTTCGTGAGCCGCGCGAGTTTTGTCAGAAGATGAGTTTGGATTGCAACCGCCTTTTACTTCGCAAATTCTTCTATCTCTTTACCTGCGAGTACTGCTTCAGCCACTATGTAACTGCTTTTTTTCTCCTCCTGACGCGATATCGTCTGCTTTATCCGGATTGGCGGGGCTATCTGCTGGCGTTTTTCGCTCTGGTCTGGATGGCAAACGTGTATATGAACCTCTACTCGCGCATACGGCTCGATCTGAAGCATGAGCGCTTACAGATCGAGGAGAAGGAGAAGACAATCGAGGCCTTCGAACCGGAGCCCCCCGAACTTATCCAGCAGCGCCACAGGTAGAAGTTCAGAACCGCGATCAAAGGAAAACGGCTGTGAAGCTACTGAGTAGCTCCGTTCAGCACCTTCGTGCGGTCCGCCGGTTTCAGCTCGTCATAGAACTGCGTGAACGCCGCGTTGGTCCAACCGAACCCTGCCTGGTTGGCGCTGTATCCGAAATGGATGTTCTTTGCCACATCTGAGCCGCGGTTCACCACGTCGTACTTCTCCACAATGAAGCCCTGCCGCAAATATTCGCGGCGGACCAGTTTCAGGAACTCGATCGAAACCCGATCCGCGTCATCGTTGTAGCCGTATCTGCGCAATCCGCCGATCGCCATCATATGCAGTGGAGCCCAGCCGAACGGCGCATCCCATTGTTCACCGGTCACATGCGTACTCGTCTCGAGCCCTCCGGCGCGCTCGAACAACGAAAGGTTCTTCACGATGCGGGCCGCCTGATCCTTATTGGCGATCCCCGCCCACATGGGATAGAACGTTGTCAGGAACGGATAGTGCCGAACCTGCTTGGTTATGAAATTGTAGTCGTAATAAAGGCCGTCTTTGGAATCCCACATCAGCCGATTTACGCGTTCGGCGCGTTGGCTTGCCTGTTTGCGCCACGTTGCCGCCTCGCTACTGCGGTTTAAATCGTCGAGGATCTCGGCCGTCTGCGTTTCCATCGCGTAGAGCAGCGAATTGAGGCACACCGGATCGTAGTGGATCACGTCAACATTGAACTGCCCAAACCGGTTCGACGGGTCCACTCCGGATTCGCGCATCGTACGGTCGCCTTTGTAGAACAGTTTCGAGAGCTGATCGGTCTTTCGGTCGTAGTATTCACTCACGTCGTAATCGGAAACTTCGTGCGTCTTGAAGTATTGCTTCACAAGGTCGTAGTGAGTGCGTCCCTGCGCGTCGTGCTCCGCGGAAACCGACTCCGGAGCTGGGCCCTCCCCGAAATCCCAATAGCGTGAAAGCCCCGTTTCCCGCGTGAGGTGCGGTCCTTCCGTCCAAAAGCGATCGTACTTTTCGATCATCGGTACAGCCTGCTCCAACCATTGCTTGTCATGGGTATGGGCATAAACATTCAGCACCATTTCGGTGAGAAACGGCGGCTGAGAGCGGCTCAGATAATACGTCCGGTTCGCATTCAGAACTTTGCCGTAGTAGCGGACCTGATACAGGAAATTCTCGGCCATGTCTTTGGCCAGCTCCCATTCGGCATCGCGGATCAGGCCAACTTGGATAAAGTAACTGTCCCAGCCATACATTTCATTGAAGCGGCCGCCGGGAACAACGTAGGGTTTTGGCAGATACAGCAGTCCTTGCTCCTTCACCGACTGCCAATCCTCGGGCAACGGCCGTAGATCCACCTTCTTGAAATCCTGCGCTGACATGTCGCGCCGCAGCGCCGCTTCGATGCTCCGCGCGTCGTCGCTCTTCGGGACGTATACGGGCCACCTGCCATCCGGCTCGGGTTTGAATTTGGGGTCAACGGCCGCATTCGCCAGGTTCTTATTGGAACGCGTCAGTACGGTCCAGGTCTGCTTGATGTAGTCCAGTATCGATGGAGCGCTGGTACGCGGCAGCGCCTGCCCGCACAAAACGCCGGCAGAAACCGTCGCCGCGAGGACTAATGTAAGTTGCCTCCGATTCCTACCAGTAAGCATCATTTAGATCTACCAGACGAGATTCACCGTCAGGTGCTGATAGCCCGAGCCGGGCGGAAAATGCAGTTGCAGCTTGCCGTCGTGTACGCTTGCGCCTTTCACAACAATATTGGGGCGATTAATGCGTAGCGGAAGCGCTGCGCTGGTCCCGCCGGGTGCCTCGAACACATACTCGGCTTCGCGCCCGCTGAAGCGTTGGTCGAGCACTTTGAGTTGTCCTGTCTCCGCGCCCGCATCCGGAAGCGCAGCCGGAACCGCGATTTCCACCGGCTTCAATGACACAAACATCGTATGCACAGCCATCGGTGGCGCGGTGCATGGCTTTGCTACTTCAGATTCGGGACCTGCAAGGCAGAGCCGCTCGCGCTGTCCGGTTGAAACTCGTATCATCATCCGTCCTCCCGATCGTTGGTATTCAATGTCCAGGTGACTCGACCCGAACGGCACATCGCGTATGCGGGCGTGATCCCAATCTGCAGGCAAGTTGGGAACAATCCTGAGCGTCCGGTTGGGCACGTCCCAATCGAGTCCGAACAGCCCACGCAGTAGCGGCGTAATGACCATTGCGGACGACCAGGTTTGGTGTGAACTGCTGCGCCCCAAAGGTTGGAAGAACTCTCCCGAGAGCAATTCGGTGACGGCCCCCAAGTCCTGGGTCCAGGTCAGATCAACGTTCTGCATCAGGTGTGAATAGGCCGAGAGCGGGCGTCCGGCGCGATACTCGGCCAGAGACACCCAGCCGGTAAATAGCGGCCAAACAGAACCCTGGTGATAGCTGATGGGATCGTAAAATGCCGTTTGATCGCTAATATCGCGCAAGCCCCAATCCGTCGAGAACTCGGCCGACGCCCAGCGCGTCAACATGGAGTTCGCGTTCTTCAAAGCGAGCGTTCCGCCCCACCACGCCACCGCCGGATAGATAGTTGCGGTGTGATCTAGCGAGCCGTCGCTGTTTCGGCTGAAAGCATAAAAATCGGCTGCCTGCTCGAAATACTCGCCTTCGATTTTGGCGCGAATGTCGTCTGCCTTCTTCTGAGCCGACGACGCAAGCTCGTTGTCTTTCATGATGCTCGCCAGGCGCGCCATGGCCCGGCACGACTGCTGGTCCATAGCCGCGAGATAGATCTCCTGGTGCGGCATTCCTGACGGCCACGATTCCACCCAGCCCGTGCCTTCCGTATTTTCATAGATGCCGTCGCCGTCCGAATCGTGGGCGCGCGTAAACTGCCATGCTTTTCGCACCGCCTCCCAGTTCGATTTCAGATAGTCGACGTCACCGCTCGTTTTGACATAATCCAGCACCGCCATCACAAACAGCGGAGTCGAATCCGCGGCCGCATAGAAATAGGGGGTTGATTTCCAGTCGATCGTGTGCGCCGCCTGCGAGAACTCGTGCATGATCTTTCCGTCGGCGCGCTGCCGGTGAATCAGAAAATCCAGCGCATCGCGCGTCAGGTGGAAATCGCCGTAGCTGTTGATCGCGTACGTGGTGAAGAGCGTGTCGCGTCCAAAGAACCACGCGTATCCGGGCCGGGCCGAGTCCGCCGATTCGTAGTAGCCCGCCACCAGCCCGGTCTCTTTGAAATATTTCACGCGGCTTTGATCGATGCTGATCTCAGCCCATCTGAGAGCCTCGTTCAGCTTCGTGTCCGGCGTGCTGATGCTCAAGCGATTCTCAGATAGATCCTCGTAGTAGGCGAGCGTGTCCGCATATAGTTTCGGCAATCGCGACGAGATCGCAGCGAGCTGGCCCGCTGCGGCCCCGTTTTCCGCCAGTGTCATGATCAGCGGAAAAATCAGACCGCTATCGTGTTTGGGGTCGAAACTCAGCTTGAATTGGAGCGGGTACGTCTGTGGATGTTCCTGGTAGGGGACCATGATCCCGGGTCGCGTGCGCGGCATTCCGACCACCGCCAGGAATTTCGGGTCGTCCGTATGCAGAATATACGCGCCGCCCTCGCCGTTATTGGCCCACTCGCCGCTCGGCCGACCGTAGTTCGGCGCCGGCCACATACGCAGCATCTCCGGTGTGAACGAGAACGTGATTTCTAGCGGCCGCGCCGATTCGATCTCAAAGAATACAGCCGAGCCTACCGCCGGTGCCGTATCTGCACCGCGCGCGGCGAACATGTGCTGGCGGATGGTGAACGCCGCATGCGAATAGGTGATGACTGTTTCGGCCGGTGTGACACGAATCTCCGCCGCCAGTGCATTCACATCGATCGGCACAGCGTAGTCGGCCAGTTCGGCGCTGATTCGGAAATGGCTCAGAATCTTCACCGGCCACTGCCACGCCTCAAACGTTCCGTTCTGACGGCCGAATAGAGCGCCATACTCGCCGGCAACCGTCCAGGGATGGTCCGGAATGCACGGCGAGACGATTTGCAGTGTGCTGGTATTTTGCGGAAGGGATGCCAACGGCTCGAATGTGGCGGCCAGTGTCGTGGACGCGAACAGGGCAACGAGAAATCCCGATTGGGACGTCATGCATTGTTATTGATATCCCAGCCGTCGTCCGCTTGCAACTGTTTCTTCTAGGCGCGGTCTTCAGGCGGACTGGCGGCGCAGCATCTGAAACGCGAAGTCGCGCCCGTATCCGTAAGCCAGAGCCAGCGAGATCCACAGCATCGCAAATGGCTCGAGCAGGCGCGCCTGCCGCAACGGCCCGGCATCGAGCGGCTCAAAACCCAGCTCCTCTGCTAGTTGTTGCACCGTCGCCTTTGCCTTCTCGTCATCGCCGCAGTAGAACATCGCGACGCGCCCGTTTGGGAATTTCGTGTCGGCCATGATGTTGAACCCCACCGTGTTGAATGCCTTTACCACCTTCGCGCCTTTAGCCCATTGCGCCACTTGCTCGGCCGCCGAAGTTGTGGTGCCGATCTCGAGTCCCGAAAAATCTTTGTTGAGCGGGTTCGTCACGTCGATCACGACTTTTCCCGACAGATCGCCCAAGGATTCGACAATCTGCCTCGTCGGACCCCAAGGCGTCGCCACAAGCAAAACATCTGACCTGCTCGCCGCCTCCTGATTGCTTGCGGCGCTTCCATTCGTCCCCGATTCTTCGAGCAGCGACTTGATATCCGCAGCGTTTGGATCACGTGTACCAAACGTAACTTTGTGTCCGGCTTTCGCCCAACGCGATCCCAGCGTGCCGCCCACATTACCTGAGCCGATGATGCTAATGTTCATAAATTGATCTCCTGCTACCTTTCAATTCTTGACGGAAATCGTCTGTCCGGCACTAGCCATTTGGCTAGTTGCTCAATGCGGCGCGGCAAGATTCTGAGCGATGATTTCCGACAGCGAGGATATCAGCAGAGCGGCCGGATTATCCGGTGTCCAGTTCACGTCCGGAAAATTGTCCACCGTGAACGCCATCGCGATTGCTCCGTGCGCTGTATACAGAATCCCCAGGTCGCTCCGCAGATGGTCGAGCGCTCCGGACTTACTCGCGATCGTTATGTCCTTCATGTCACGGCCAATACAATCGTGATCACGCTGCCGCTTTAGTATCTCGAGCATCTCGTCCGAAGCTTGCCGGTTCACCAGTTCGCCTCGATACAGCTTTTCGAGCAGAACAACCATCTCGCGCGGAGAACTGCGCCCGATCCCCCACTTCCGGTTCTCGGGCTTTGCGCCTTCGGCGCTGATTCCACTCGGTTCCGATTTGAGCTTGTTGCCATCGCCCAGGATTTTTCGCATGCATCTGGTCTGCTGCAGCCCGAGCTGAGCCATTCGGGTATTGACAGCGTCCGCCGGCACCCGATTCAGGATCAGATTTGTGGCCGTGTTGTCGCTCAACACAATCATCAGGTCGACAAGGTCGCGTATTGGGAGAACGTCGCCGTTCGAAAGCTCCTGCGCGATGCCGCTACCCGATACCTTCTCGTCTTCGGTGATGGTGATCGGTTGCTTCCAATCAAGTTTTCCTTCCCCGGCTTCAAAGAAACACTCGATCATGATCGGCAGTTTGATAGTGCTGGCAGTTCGAACGGGATCGTTCTCGCGGATTCCGTATGTCTGGCCTGTTTCCAGGTTCTTGGCGTATAGACTCACATCACCGCGAAAACCGGCGATTTTGTCTCGAATCGCCTTATCAAGCTGACTTTTCGCATCCGGTTGCGCCAAACTGACCCAGGCGCACGCGAGAGCAATACCAATCAGGCGCAATGGCATTCGGCCATTGTACTTGTGGGGCAGGCTAGCGCCCACCCCACAAATATTCAACTGCATGCGCGGATTGTCATGCCGGACACCATTTCAGAAAACTCAGCTCACCGCCATAGCAACCAGCTTCGTTACCGTGTTGATGTTGCGAGCAGTTACTGGCCCCACACTCGACGGAATCTTCAACTTCGAACGGCCCATGCCCTTGGGATAGTAGACATAAAGCTCGCGCTTGCCGGGCCTCACCTGTTCACCGTCGGGTCCGGCGATCTCCGGTAACTCTTTCGGCACTTCTTGAGATACAAATACGACAGCGACCCGCGCCGGTTCGGCCTGAGGGAACGGATTCCCTTTCAAAATCGCCGCCAATTCCGCCGAGCTTCGTAGCATGACATCAACCGGCTTGCCCATTTTTTTGGCCAGTGCCTGCTCGAGCCGCGACTGGACCTGCTTCTCCGAGAGACTGCTCTCGAAAACCACATTTCCGCTTTGTATGTAAGTGCGAACCTTTTTGAATCCCAGATCCTCACACATGGCGGCTAGCTCTTTCATGGACAGCGCTCCCGTCCCGCCGACATTAACAGCACGCAAAAGAGCGATGAAGATGGTCATCATCCTATCTCACGGGCCTGCTGAGGCACGGATGGCCCGTCCAAACAAAACGAAGCGGCCAGTCGGCGCATTTGGTGATTCCAATGCGCGGCGTGGCTGTGATCTTGAACTCCGGCTGCGTCCGCCACTCTCGAATGACCAAATCGCCCCGATCAAGGCGCACCCCATATTGTCGCCGCGTGATGTCGAGCGCCTGGGTTAGTTTGCCCGGACCATTGGCAAGCCCTGCGGGAGCGCCGTGCCACCCCCGCCGCGAGTACATCTCTTCCAGCCCGCACAGGGGTTCCAGCGCACGAATCAAAACGCATCCCGCTGTTCCTTCCGGCTCAGCCACCACGTTCAGGCACTCATGCATTCCGTAAATGAAGTAGATGTACGCTCGTCCCGGAGGGCCAAAGATCGCCTGCGTACGTTCGGTCTTTCCGCGCGAGGCATGGGCCGCGAGATCGTCAGTCCCGAGGTAAGCCTCCGTTTCCACGATCATGCCGGCCGTGCCGCGGTGCTGCAGGACCGTCCCTAACAGGCTTCGCGCAAGCTCGATCGTATGGCGGCTGAAGAAGGCGTGGGCCACCGGCGCGGTCTCCTGTTCCAGCCGCCGCCGCGGAATCAGGTCCGAAACCGCCTTCCCTTTGCGTATCGCGCTCAATTACGCTAGAACATTAGCACGCGGTGCCCGAATGCGACTGTTTACTGCCATCGACCTGCCTTCCGAGATGTTGCTCCGTCTGGAGCGCCTGATTAGCGCTCTGCGCCCGGAGGCGCTGATTAAATGGAGTCCGCTCGACAATTTGCACGTGACGACGAAGTTCATTGGCGAGTGGCCTGAAAACCGGTTGAACGAGCTCCACGCAGTTCTGTCTGGAGTTCCCAACCGCGAGCCGTTCCAGGTGGAGATTCGCGAACTGGGCTGGTTCCCTAATGAAAGATCGCCGCGCGTTTTGTGGTCCGGCGTACAGGGCGGGCAATCGTTGCTTCGCTTGGCCCAGGACACAGAAGAGCGTTTGCAAACGCTCGGGATTGCGCGCGAGGAGCGGCCGTTTTCGCCGCATCTCACGCTTGCCCGCATCAAGAATCCGGTGCCGCTGCAGCGCCTTCGCGACCGCGTCCGCGACATGCAGCCGGCCCTGATTGGCACTTTCCTGGTGAGCGGCTTCGTGTTGTATCTCAGCGAACCAGGCTCGAATGCCAGCATTTATCGGCGCTTGCGTGAGTACAGATTCGCCTCGGCTGCTGCTGCCGGTAAGATTTAAGGCCGTGACTTCAGCTTCCTTCCTGAGTGCGGCCGTTCCGGCGCTGCTTGCCTATCTCATCGGCGGGCTTCCGTTCGGCTACCTGTTCGTCCGCTTCTCGCTCGGAAGAGATGTGCGCACCATGGGCAGCGGCAACATCGGCGCGACTAACGTTCATCGCACCGTGGGACGTAAAGCCGGACTGATTGTCCTGGTTCTCGACGTTTTGAAAGGTTTTGCCGCGGTCTGGATAGCGGCCCTTGCTTCAGGACACGACAGTTTGACGGTTGCCCTCGCAATTGTCGCAGTTATGTTGGGGCACTGCTATCCGCTGCTGCTGAAATTCAAAGGCGGCAAAGCTGTGGCATGCTTCATCGGAGCCTTTCTTTATGTTGCTCCGCTCGCGCTGCTGGTGGTGGCGATCATATTCGTGCTCACAGTTGCCGTAAGTAAGTACATTTCGCTCGGATCGATTGTCGGGGCCGCCGTCTTTCCGTTTGTGTTGTGGGCCTCCTGCCGCCCGCCTCAATCCATCCTGATCGCATCCATTGCCGCCGGAATTCTGATCATCTACCGCCACCGCGGCAATATCGAGCGGATCCGGACACATTCTGAACACGTTTTCTCGCTCAGAGGCGGCGCGGTCGAGTGATGCCCGGCCGTCTTGCTGTTCTCGGCTCGGGCAGTTGGGGCACAGCACTTTCCATCACTTTGGGGCCCCGGTTTTCGAGTGTCCGGATGTGGGCCCATGATCCCCACCGCGCCTGCGAAATGCAGCGGTGTCGCGAAAACCGCCGCTATTTGCCGGGGTTCGAGCTTCCGACAAACCTTGAGATCACCTCGAAGCTTGCCGAAGCTGTCAAAGATACGGATATCGTGCTCAGCGTCGTTCCCTCGCGCTACTTGCGTAGCACGATCTCGGCCGCGCAGCCGTTCTTGCGCGCTGGTCAATGTGTTGTGAGCGCGACAAAAGGCGTCGAAGAGCGAACGTTTTTCCGTATGTCTCAGGTTATTCAGGACGCTTTCGGCGAGCTGGACGTGCCTGTAGCCGTGCTCTCCGGGCCGACGTTTGCAAAAGAAATCGCCGCCGGTGAACCCGCCGCCGTGGTCATCGCCAGTGAGGAGATCGCTGTTGCCGAAGAGTTGCAGCGCGCCTTCAGCACTCCATCGCTGCGTCTTTATGCCAGCAACGACGTCGTGGGCGTCGAGATCGGCGCCGCGCTGAAGAACGTGATCGCCATCGGCGCCGGCATCTGCCGCGGCCTCGGACTGGGAAGCAATAGCGTTGCCGCGCTGGTAACACGCGGGCTGGCCGAGATCACCCGCCTGGCAATTCGTATGGGAGGACAGCCGCGCACGCTCAGCGGTCTCGCCGGCTTAGGCGACCTCGTCCTCACCGCGACCGGAGACCTGTCGCGCAATCGCTTCGTCGGGGTGCAACTCGGTCAAGGCCAGAAGCTGCCGCAGATCCTTGCCGGAATGTCCATGATTGCCGAGGGCGTGGAAACGTGCCGTGCCGCCCATTACCTGAGCCTGCAGACGAACGTCGACCTTCCCATCATCAACAAAATGTACGAGGTCCTGTACGGCGCGAAAGATCCTCGCCAGGCCATTCGAGAGCTGATGGATCGGCCGCTTACGAATGAGTAGCGCTCACCAGCTTCTTGTCTTTGTCATGTTCCAGCCACAAAAAATAACCGATCATGGTTTTGCCGTCGAGTATTTCGCCTCGCCGCACCATTTGACTCAGCTCGTCTTTTCCGAACCAGCCGATCTCGATCCGCTCGTCCTCCATGGGCTGTTGCTCGCCCTCTGTGAGGCCGTGCGCTAAGAAGATGTTCATCTTCTCATCCACATATCCGGGGCTGGCCCAAAACGTAACCAGTGGCGTCCACTCTTCGGCCTCGAAACCGGTCTCCTCGCGAAGCTCGCGTTTTGCCGCCTCGAGCGGCGATTCGCCGGGATCGATGCGGCCGGCCGGGAGCTCCCACAATTCCTGCTCAGCGGGTAAGCGGAACTGTTTAACTAACAGAACCCGGTCCTCCTCGTCTACCGCCATCATGACCGCCGATCCCGGATGGCGAACGATCGAGCGATGGATCTCAAAACCGCTCGGATCTTTCGCCACCTCGTCCACCACGGTGAACAGCTTATTCTTGAGCACTTCGCGCGAAGAGATGATCTTCATGCTTTTACAGTAACCGCCGTCCCGTTTTGCCGCGAGCCGAATGTTACCTGCACGCAATAATGAGGAGCCGATCGATCCCCGTGCGCCGCATCCCGTTCGTTGGCCGGTGATGTTTCAGCGCTGGCGTTGGCTGACATTTCTGCACTGGAGATACGAACGCAGCCGACATCCAGCGGCTGATACCGGATGGATTGGAACTCGACACGTTCGATGGCGCGGCCTGGATCGGGCTAACGCCGTTTCTGCTCGCCGATCTTCGTCCGCCGTTTTTCCCGCCGCTGCCCTGGCTTTCTGCCTTCCCCGAGATGAATGTTCGAACCTACGTCCGAGGACCCGATGGAAAGCCCGGCATCTGGTTCTTCACACTGGAAGCGGATCGGCTCGCAGCAGTCCTTGCGGCGCGTGTGAGCTATCATCTGCCGTACCGCTGGGCGCGCATGCGTGTGCGCGCGAGTGGGCGGCCGGGTCGAATATGACAGCCATCGGCACGCCTCTTTCGGGCAGGGAAGCGCAAATATCGTCATCCGTGTCGGGCCTTTGTTCCAGCCTGCCAATTTCGATCATTTTCTTACCGCACGCTATCGCCTCTACACCACGCTCGGCAAACGGATCGCCTTCGCCGATATCGAGCATGCGCCATGGCCTCTGCAACGCGCCTCCATTGAGCGCCTCGAGCAGAACGTCATCGTAAATTCGGGTGTGCCCGCGCCGAACGGCGAGCCGGTCATTCACTTTTCCGAAGATCTCTTCGTTCGCATCGGCCGACCGCACCTGGTTTAGGATCGCGACTGTTACGGACGTCGATGATCTCCGCTATTGCAACCGGCTGTATTCCTGCCTCGCCTGCCTCAGCACGGGTGCGTTAGTATCAGCGCTCCCCCACAGCGTGAACAAAGCCTGGTAGGCGCTCTTGCCTTTTTCGATGTCTCCCAAAGAAATCAGGGATCGAGCTAATTCGAGGCGCGCCAGCGCGTCAACCGGATCGCAACTCACAAGTCCTCGATGGTCGAGAATCTTCTGAAACTCGCGTGCTGCATCCCCAGGCCGGTGCTCAGCTCGATACGCTTGACCGCGCACGTAAGCTGTATAGAAACTGCCAAACAATCCAATAAACTCCGAGCCCGGGGCGCCCTTTTCGTATGGCAGCGCGGCCTCAAGCGTCTGGATCGCTCGCGCAGGCTCGCCGCGTTTTAGCGTGAGAAGCGCATTCAGGCAGGGCAAATACGTGAATCGAACGAATGTATCTTCAGGGAGACGTTTCTGAAGATCGCCAGCGATGGCCTCAGCCGCAGAGAAGTCACCCGCCAGCGCCAAAGCGAAAGCGGCCCCGAATTCCACATCTCTTCCCTTCGAAAGGTCGAGCGCCGCCTTTGCCTCCTGCCTGGCTGCGCTCTCATTTCCATAAAGAGCTTGCCATATAGCCACTCCCGACCTGTAGATCGCCGCCCGTTCAGTGTGTCCGATTTGCTCGGCTAGACCGGCAGCGCGGTGCGACACACTCTCAGCCTGTCCGAGTTGCCCGGCACGAGCCAAACTCAATGCCTCCGCTTGTAGCAACCAATCTTCCGCTCCCGGTTTCCCTCGTGCAGTAGCCATGGCACGATCCATTTCTGCGCCATCGCCTTGGAGAAACGCCAGGAGATATCGAAGGAGTAGCAGGTCGGGAATCTCGAGATTGCGGCTGGAAGCTTGCCGTAAAGTTCTCGCAACTTCGTGTAACTTGTCCGTAAATAGCTCGGTGTAGCCGAGATTCACATATCCGAAAGTAAAATAGGGATTAAGATCGATCGATGTTTTGGCTGCTGCGACTGATTTCTCATATTCGCCTAATCCCTGATAAACGTTGCCGGAAATCGGACCATAAGCTGCGATATCGCGTGGATAGGTCTGTTGCCATACTTCCCCCGTCTCTTGCGCTTTCTCCAGATTTCCGGTCACCTGAGCGTGGTAAGTGAAAGTGATAAAAAACTTTTCTTCGTCGCTGCTGTGATTGCGTAACTGATAAGCCTTGCTAGTGTTCTCCGCTGATGCAACGGTCTCGCCCAAGTCGCCATATACACGGCCCATGTATGCGTATGCTATAGCGAAGTGTGGATCCAGTTCGGTGGCTCGCTTTAACCAGGGGATCGCCGCCGGAGAGCCGATTGAAAGGGCCGCGGGCAGGGAGGCGCTATAGGCCTTCAATGCATCGAGTGAGGGCGTGGTCGCCTCAGCCAGTGGAGTGTTGTGCTCCCTGATCGTCGCGAGCGACTCTCCGATCCTTTTTCTGAACCGGCCGGCAATTTGGCTCAACGCAGCCAATACATCTTCTTTCTTTTTGGCTTGGGCCTGCTCTTGTGCGAAAATCTCACCGGTGCCGCAGCTTCTAGCCCGTAATCCCAAGACGTATTGCGTCCCCAGGCTGCCGATCGACCCCTCTAAAACAGCGGCGCTCCCTGTTCGCTGACAGATTTGGCGTGCGAGCTCCGGAGTAACTCGTGCTCCGGCCGGCTGTCCCATCAGAGACATTGTGCCCTCGACGCGCTCGTCCAATATCACGCTCAGGAACGGAGATTGTTGAAGCTGCACCTCCAAACCTTGGCGTAGAGCGCCGTCAAAGATAGGGTCGCCGGTGGTATTCGCAAAATCGGCCAACACCAGGGTGTCTGTGCCGGTGATCTTCGGATGCGGCTGAAAAAGGCGGTATGACACGAAGACCAAGGCAAAGGAAACCGCCGTCATGGCGCCGATCAGCCATGGTCTCCGGCTGCGACTTGTCGCCGGGCATTCCGTCTCTTGGGGTTCGGCGGGTCGGCCGTTCACTGGCACCGCATCAACGAGGATTGGAATTGATGAGCGGTGCTCCACACCGCCTATGAAACGGTACCCCCGGCCAGGAACAGTTTCGATATATCGCGGGTTGTCGGCTGAATCGCGTAAGCAGAGTCGGACCTTGTGAACCGCAGCGCTCAGACTGTGCTCAAAATCGACGAAGGTTCCCGTGCCCCAAATCCGCTCGTATAAGTGTTCACGGGTTACCAGTTCACCCGGGCGCGTGAGAAGCGCCACCAGAATCTGAAACGGCTGTTCGGCCAGCCTGATGCGATGGCCGCCCTTATAGAGTTGGGCGGAAGCTTCATCGAGTTCAAACGGCCCAAACGCCGTGCGACCGTGATATTCCGGCTGTGTCGCCATTGCTGCGCAACCAATGGGTGACAGTCTAGCACTTATTCCAGACGATGACACGTGCCGCTAAGTTGCTCTGCCGCAGTGCGTTGGCTGGTGATGCGATAGCAAACGCAGAAATGATTTCCGAGGTATGGAAATCGAGAGCGTTCCCATGCCTAAATCGCCTGCGAGGCGGCTGAACCAGCCTCTTCGATAAAGGAGACGGAGAAAAGTATGCAAGCGATGAAAGGCGTAGGAGTGATAGCTGCGATGAGCGTGGCCATATTACTAGGTGCTCTGCTCAACTCACCACGTGCGCATGCCCGCGGCGATGGGGATGAAGAGTCGATCGTCGAACGTGGGTTGGAGATCGCGCCCGTTCCTCTGAATTTGGACGGCAAAGATCGCGATCTGGTCGGCCTGGGAAGTTATATCGTCAATGCGGTTTCGGATTGCAACAGTTGTCACACTGGCGGCGAGCCCCCCAATTTCGACTACGCCAGCGGACACAATCCGTATTTCGGCCAGCCTAAGAAGGTTGATCCAACAACCTACATGGAGGGTGGACAGGACTTCGGCGAAGCCATCCCCGGAGGAGGTGGCCCGGACATCATCTCGCGGAATCTGACGCCCGACAAGACCGGACGGCCCGAAGGCGGCCATACTTTCGAGGAATTCGTCACGATCATCAGAACGGGGAAGGACTACGATCACTTACACCCCACTTGCTCCGCTACCGAAACGGGTCCTAACTGTATTCCGCCCCCTGTAGATGGCAACCTGCTGCAGGTTATGCCCTGGCCAACCTTCCAAAACATGACCCACCATGACCTCCGGGCAATTTATGAGTATCTAAGCGCGATTCCGTGTATAGAAGGTCCAACCGATCCCAATAATCCGTTGCACAACGATTGCAAATGAGTGCCCAAAGATCCCTCATTTCGACGGTCACCAGACCAATCCTCTTGGGCAATGGAGGCGAGCCCCTTGCAGCGCAAAAGCGGTTTGCACCGTGTACGTTGACACTCGATGTCTTCTGTGATAACGTTCCGCCATCAGGACCTTCAGGCCGTTCGAGGAAAGGACTTCGCGCGCCATGTCGTTCGCCTCACACACCCGGCTGCTGTGTGCCGTCGGTACGCTCGTTCTTTTCGCGACGTTGGCCGATGCCCAAGTCGATACCGGCACGATTCTCGGAACTGTGCGCGATAACTCGGGCGCCATTGTGCCCGCTGCCACTGTCACAGTTCGAAACGAAGGCACGTCCTTTACCGAAACGACTAACACATCGTCGGCGGGGACTTACACCTTCACCGCCCTTCGGATCGGCACGTATTCGGTTGAGGTAGGACATCCGGGATTCCAAAGGCAGCTACGAACCGGTCTCCAATTAAACATTCAGCAACAACTGGTAGTGGATTTCGATTTGGCCATCGGTCAGGTTACAAGCGAAGTACAGGTTACCGCCGCGGCGCCAATTCTTCAAACCGAGAACGGCTCTGTAGGACAGGTCATCAGTTCGCAGGAAGTGAATAACTTACCGTTGAACGGCCGGAATTTTACATTCTTGGCTCGTCTCGTTCCGGGAGCTACCGTTGGGCAACCGGAAGGCCGTGGGCTGAATGCGAACGGTTGGTTCACTGCGAACGGGACTCGCCCGGCGCAGAACAATTACATGCTGGACGGCATCGATAACAACACGAACGACGTTGATTTCCTCAACGGCGCTGCTTATGTAATCAAGCCTCCTATCGATGCAGTCAGCGAATTCAAGCTGCAGACAAATGCCTTCAGCGCCGAATTTGGCCGCGCCGGTGGAGCAGTCCTCAATGCCAGCATTAAATCCGGCACGAACCAGTTCCACGGAAGCTTGTGGGAATTCTTACGAAACGACAAGCTAGATGCCGCGGACTATTTCCAGAATGCGAACGCTCAGCCGCAAGCGCCCTTCAAGCAAAATCAGTTTGGCGCTTCCGCCGGCGGCAGGATCATCAAGGATAAAACCTTCTTCTTCGCGGATTACGAGGGAACCCGAATTCGCCAGGGCGTTCCGGAAACGGGTTACACTGTTCCCACGCTCGCAGAGCGCAACAGTGGCTATACCGATTTCTCGGATCTGATCGCACTCCAGACCGGAAGCAGAACCGACGCGTTGGGACGAACATACCCGCTCGGAACAGTCTTCGATCCTGCCACCACACGCGCCGTTCCCGGAGGGGGATATGTCCGCGACCCATTCGCAGGCAACATAATTCCCGCTGGCCGCCTCGATCCCAATGCGATAAAACTGCTCAACCTCATGCCTGCTCCGACGCAGCCGGGTCTTAACAATAACTTCAATGTCAATCGCAACTCAACCACCGATGTAAATCAGTTCGATATCCGCATCGACGAGTATGTCTCCTCAAAAGATCAAGTGTTTGGAAGATACAGTTGGTCTAAGACGCCCAGCTTTCTTCCCGGTCCATTCACTGGATTCGCTGATGGCGGCGGTTTCAATGACGGTAATCAGAACGTCGACACGCAAGGTGCTGCACTCAGTTATACGCACGCCTTCAACCCGACTCTCGTAAACGAGGTGCGTGTCGGTTTCAACCGGGAGCACACGTCACGCGTGCAGCCGTTCGGAAACAACACATCAAATATCCCCGCTCAGTTCGGAATCGAGGGAATCCAGCAGGGACCCGGGAATGGCGGCCTGCCGTATCTCGGAATCAGCGGTCTCAGCCAACTCGGCTCCGCTGAGTGGCTGATCAGCGACCGCTATAGCAACACGATCCAGTTCACTGAGAATCTGAATAAGGTTTATCGTAACCACACATTTAAGGGCGGTTTCGAAGCACAATCGATATACTTTCCGTGGGAAGCACCGCCCTACTCGCGAGGTGAGTTTGACTTCAACGGGCAATACACGTCGGTTGTCAATCAGCCTGACGGTAGTGTCGGACGAGCACAGTTCCTGCTCACACCGGCAGCGGTACCGGGCCTTGGCGGCACACTTCTCGGCGGTGCAAACCAGGTGCAAGCCTCTAATTTTGGCGGAGTTGCAGCTCAGCGCTCCTATTACGGTGCTTACTTCCAGGATGACTGGAAGATGTCTTCGAAGCTTACGTTAAATCTCGGGCTGCGATGGGATTGGTTCAGCCCAACCGGTGAGCGATACGGCGCGCAAGCCAACTTCGTTCCCGGACCTCCAAACGGCGGCGCAGAGTACATCATTCCGGCAACAAGGCAGAATAATCCGCCTCTCTCCCCCAGTTTCACCCAGCTTCTGGCAAAGGACGGCATTGGGCTCAAATATACAAACGCATATGGATCCGGCTTAAGCCAGGTCCAAAAGAACAACTTTGCTCCTCGCTTTGGGTTTGCTTACCAGGCAACGCAACGTTTAGTGGTGCGCGGCGGCTACGGTATTTTCTTCGGTGCATTCGAGAATCGCGGTGGATACCCGAGTCTCGGATACAATTACCCCTTCCAGTACACGTTCAGTTATCCCTCCGCCGATACAATTTCGCCGACGGTCTTTCCAAACGGGACAATCGCGACCCTCGAGAATGGTTTGTCCAGTGTTCCACTGAATCCGGTTGATGTAAATGCGAACGGCCTGGCTCTCCGCGGCATCCAGTTTCACTACAAGACTTCTTACGTCCAAAGCTATAACTTCACCCTGGAATACCAGCTGACGCACAGTGACGCTCTTACGGCCGGATATGTTGCATCGCTCAGCCGCCATCTTGAAACCTTTGTTGGAACCAACTTACAAACTGTCCTGCTTCCCCCCGGACAAAACCCGCAGAATTATGTGCCATTCCCGGATTTCGCGCGCGGCTCACCGTACGCGGACACGATCGGTACGGCAAATTACCACTCCCTGCAAACTAAGTATCAACATCGGTTCTCGAAGGGACTCGACATGCTCGTGTCTTATACCTATTCGAAGACCTTGACCGACGCGGGCGATGCCCTGAGTAACGGAACGCTTGGAGGCTTTCGGGCTCCAGGTATTGTCGGCGTTCAGTACGACTACGGATTGGCGGCATTCGATATCCGGAACGCGCTCTCGGCCAGCGGAACCTACGACCTGCCCTATGGGAAGGGACGCCAATTCACAAGCGCGAACCGGATCGCCGAATTTTTTCTGGGAAGCTGGTCGACAAACTTTATCCTCACGCTCGATGATGGCCAGCCGCAAACGATCAACTGCACCACCACGACCGGGGCCGGAACTGGTTGCTATGCCCTCTACACAGGGCAAAACCCCTACACCAGCCGTGACAATGTCGCACATTTTTACAATGCCGCTGCATTTACAGATCCGCCCGTCGTTACCCAAATCGGTCAGACAAATCTGCTGCCGCTTGGGGGCGGTCCCACGCAAGTCACTGGGCCGCCCATTCGCAGATTGGACTTCTCCATCTTCAAGGCGTTTCCGCTGAGTGAAACGATGCGCTTTGAGTTTCGAGCGGAATCGTTCAATCTGACGAACACACCGTCTTTTGCGCAGCCCTCCGACACGAACTACCTGGACACCGTGAGCTTTGGCCGTATTACTTCCACTCGCGACGCTCCCAATGACGCCCGCGAATTACAGTTCGCTCTCAAGTTTTACTGGTAGGCTGACAGTTTGCCGGGTGTTTCCGTTCCGGGGCGCCCAATAACTCTGGCCTTCATGCGCTCTGCTTTTTGCGTATCGCTTTTCGTTGCTTCCAAGCTGCTCGCGGCCAATCCACAAACTGGCGGTCCGGCGGCATCCGACCTCCGCGCACGAGTTCGAAGACAGCCCGAAAGCTATGAAGCCAATCACAATTTCGGCGAGTACCTAGTTCACCAACACGATTTAAATCGGGCCATTCCCTATCTTCGGAAGGCCTATGCTTTACGTCCGGATAACTACGAAAACGGATATGATCTTGCGCTTGTTTGCCTGGAAACAGGAGCCATGAATGAAAGCCGCCGCATCGTTTCCGATTTGCTCAATCGCCAGGATCGCGCCGAACTGCACAATTTGCTCGGCGACGTAGAAGAGAAAGACGGCCGGATTGAGGCCGCGGCACAACAGTACGAGATCGCAGCTCGTATGGATCCTTCCGAGAAAAACCTGTTCGATCTCGGAAGCGACTTACTTCTTCATAAGGGTTTTCAAGCCGCGCTGACGGTGTTCGAATATGCCACTCAACGCTATCCACAGTCCGCTAAGATGCAGGTCGGACTGGGTATCGCGCACTACTCGCTAGGGCAATACCAGAGTGCGATCGAATCGCTGTGCCGCGGTATAGATCTCGATCCAAAAGACACCAGAGCCTTTGATTTCCTAGGTAAGATGTACGATGTCGCTCCAGCGCAGGAAGATGAAGTATCGAAATACCTCGCGCACTTCGCAAGTAGTTATCCGGACAATGCCGCCGCGAATTACTATTACGCGCTAAGTTTGAGAAGGCGTACCGAGGGTGCACTTACGAATGGTGCCGATGAAATTGCTGAAAAGCTGCTCGTCCGAGCTGTGGACCTGAAGCCCGGCTTCAGTGATGCCCATTTTCAACTGGGTTTGTTGTACGAGGATAACGGTCAGGATTCCCAGGCCATTCGGGAATACCGGATTGTGACTCGATTAGACCCTGCGTTTGCAAAAGCACGTTATCGTCTGTCTCGTCTGTATGAGAAAAACGGCCAGCGAGAACTAGCTCAAAAGGAATTAGAAGCGTTTGAGCAACTTAAGACCAACCGGTAAACGTGAATCGTAGGGATTTTCTAATCTCGTGTAGTGCCGCTGGGCTGCTGCCCGGCGCGCGGCTCTACTCGCAGCCTCCGCGCATTCATTACCGGAATCCGCCGCCTTACGAGCCGTGGATTCCTCTCATCGAAGCGGGTCACGACGAGTTCCCGGAAGAGAAAGCGGCAATAGAACTGGCGGCGAGTCTCCGCGAATGGTGGAGTGCACAGCATCAACCCGGGCAAGCGCGTTTTTTCGTGCTCCCGAACGATCTTGTACGGGTGGAAATTAAATCAACCAGCACCTACAGGACAGGACTTTGGAGGGTTCAACATAACTCCAACAGAATTTCCGGAATTACTGTCATTGAAGAGCACACAGCCTCCGCAGCGCGGCCCTACTTTCGCGATGTAACAGCCGAAGTGTGCAACGGCTTGCCTTCGTTTGCCGATCAGCTCTCCCGCGGCATCCCATACTGGATCGCCCGCCTCGATCCTGCCCTGGGAATCGACTCATATGGCAACCAGGGAATCGCCGTCGGCGATCTCGATGGTGATGGATGGGATGAAATTTACATTTGTCAACCTGGAGGGCTGCCGAACTGCCTCTACAAGAATGTTAAGGGACGTTTCCACGACATTAGTTCGCAAGGAGGCGTAGACATCCTGGACGAAACTGCCAGCGCGTTGTTTCTCGACCTTCGCAACACGGGATTGCAGGATCTGGTTGTTCTTCGCAGTGGCGGTCCAGCGCTGTTTATCAATCGCGGCGATGGAACATTCAGGCTGCGAGCCGATGCTTTTCGTTTTGCAACTCCCCCGCAGGGCAGTTTCACGGGGATGGCCGCCGCTGATTACGATCGCGACGGAAAACTGGATTTGTATCTGTGTTCCTACTCATTTTTTCAAAGCGAGGCGCAGTACAGATATCCGGTTCCATATCACGACGCGCAAAATGGGCCAGCCAACTACTTGTTTCGCAACAATCTCGGAGGTGAGGGATCCGGAACCTTTGAAGATGTGACCGCTCAGAGCGGCCTCAACGAGAACAACAATCGGTTTAGCTTCGCCGCCGCATGGTGCGACTATGACGGCGACGGCTGGCCCGATCTTTGCGTTGCAAACGACTTCGGACGCAAAAACCTATATCGCAACCAACAGGGCAAATTTCGTGATGTCGCTGCCGAGGCCGGCGTGGAAGATATCGGCCCAGGGATGAGCGTCTCCTGGTTCGATTGTGACGCCGACGGACGGCCTGATCTCTACTTTTCAAATATGTGGAGCGATGCTGGTCAACGCATCGTAAGTTCGGCTGCTTTTGCACGGACGAAGAGTCCCGCCACGGTCGAGGCATATCGTCGGCATGCGAAAGGTAACTCACTTCTCAAGAACATTGCGGGCGGCTCATTTAAGGACGTCAGCGCTGAACAAGGCGTTGAAATGGGGCGCTGGGCCTGGGCGTCGGATGCTCACGATTTCAACTGCGACGGCAGCCCTGAGATTTTCGTCGCGTGCGGCATGATGACCAACCACCTACAACCCGACCTCATGAGCTTTTTCTGGCGTCAGGTGGTTGCGAAATCGCCGGTGGAAGCTAAATCAGCTTCCGGATACGAGGCCGGCTGGAATGCGCTGAATCAGTTCTTTCGCGAAGGCTACAGCTGGAATGGCAGCGAACCGAATGTTTTCCTGGTTCAAGAGCGTGGCCGGTATCACGATTTTTCCGGCGTCAGCGGGTTGGACACGGCCGACGACGGCCGCGCATTTGCCGTCACAGATCTAACAGGCGACGGTAGTCTCGACGTGATTTTGAAGAACCGCCTTGGTCCGCAGATCCGTGTCTTTGCCAATCAGTGCGCCGAAGATCGGAACCGCCTCGTCTTGCGCCTGGTCGGCACGAAATCAAACCACGACGCGATTGGCGCGCGTGTACAGCTAGACTCACAGACAAAATGGATCTTCGCCGGATCCGGATATCTTTCGCAGCACACCAAGAAACTTCATTTTGGCCTTGGATCGAACGGTTCGACCGCCACCGTCAAGATCACTTGGCCCTCCGGTTACGAGCAAGAGTTCAGCTCGCTTGAACCGGGCTTTGAATACAGCATCGAAGAAGGAAGTTCAGAGTTGCGTCGAACTCCTCTTGAGAGGCGAGTCATCTTTAGCGAACACAACCGTGAAGTCCAAGCGGATAACCGTTCGCGACTCGAAGACACGTGGTTTTGGGAGCCGATTCCTTTACCCGACCGACGGCCTGGTCCGGGGCTGCTGACCATCACAGACCAGGAATCGCCCGACACGCTGGCATTGTATTCGATCTTTCGGCGCTACCTGTTTGAGTGGCGCTCCGAACTTACTCTGCCGTTATACTTACTGCTGGATGGCGAAGGACGAGCGCGTAAGATCTACGCAACACTGCCGAGCAAGTTGCAACTTCAGTCCGATCTGGCGGCGACTCAGAAACCTTTTCCTCTGGGCGGCTACTATCTTGCCCAGCCTCATCGCGACTTCTTCAAAATTGGCGCTGCTTTATTGTGGTCCGGTTACTCAGAGCAGGCATTGCCGTATCTAAAGGCAACCTTGGAGCGCTCGCCGCAGAGTGCCCGAACGATGGCCCTTATTGCTCGAATTCATCTCTCTGCTAAACGAACGAAACCAGCCAGAGAAATGCTCAAAGCTGCGTTACGGATCGACCCCAAACTAGCGGATGCCTGGAATGAGTTAGGTGGCGTGGAGGCGGTCGAAGGGAACACCAAACGGGCGCTTGACTACTACTTGAAAGCCACCGAAATACAACCGGACAACGTTTACGCGGTGCTGAATGCTGCTCAGGCGTACTCCAACCTTGAAGACAACTCCGGAGCCGAACGCCTTTTCCGCCGCGCCGCAGAGCTTGATCCGAATGTTGCTGAAGCGGCGAACGGACTCGGGTTGGCGCTGGCTAAACAAGGACACGCGTCGGAGGCTAAACGCGCCTTCGAGCGAGCGATTGCCCTGCGCCGGGATTTCGCCCCAGCAATCAACAATCTGGGCATGCTTTATATCAATGACAACGATTTGACGAACGCAATCGCAGCTTTTCGCTACGGTGTGCAAATGGCGCCCAAAGATGAGACCCTCAATCTGAATCTTGCCAAGGCTCTTCTTGACTCCGGAGCTCGCGAAGAGGCTCGGGCAGTCGTTCAAACTTGGGTGGCGCGCGATCCACAAAACCAGACTGCATTGCGGGCTCTACATGCTGTGGATGGCGCTGCTCCCGCGAGAAAGTAGTTACGCGTTCGCACCGGCCCGATTCAAAAGCTCCTGCATCGCGACTGGCGAGTTGTCGCTAGCACCTGCAGAAAATGCAGGCCCGATCGCAACCGCGTCACACCCTGCTTCAAACCATGCCAGGAAAGATGATCTGTCCGATCCGGTCAATCGCTGTTGATTGATCCAGTTGTAGTACGCGCCCATATCGGCATCAACAAGTGAGCCGCGTGCATCAAGAAGCGGCGGCTCCTTTGCCTCTGATAGCAGCTCAGCCATCCCTTGCTCCCGCTGACGTGGAGCAAACCGCGCCAAAATTGTGAGCGGCCGGGCTCTTCTTAAGGCCTCGCGAGAGGTCCACTGCACAAACGTCGTGCTGAAGACTTGAGTTCCGGATCCTTCGGTGAGAACACTCACTTCGAATCTGCTCAAAATCGGATCGGCACTGCTGATGCCTACATCCTCCGGCCGCATGCGCGCCAGCGCGCTTCGAATCGCCTCTGATCCGATACCCGACTGGAACATTCGTCGCATGCTCTCCTGCAAATTCGCTCTTCCAGCGGTCAGTGCGGCATATGAGACGCACGTAACAGCAGAACCCTTCACTTGCTCGGGAACGCCTCCATCGATATACCAGTGTGCGTACGGCATCGCATGCCGGTCAGCTCTTACCTGAACTGTTTGAAGAAGAATCTGCAGCGCACCTTCTGGCTTGATCTGTTGAAAATAGGTTCCGTAAGGGCGCAGCTTTCGGAACAGCGGAAATGAGGCGCTTGCCACACCCTTGCCGATAATCGCGATACCAAGTCTGGGCATCGCCGGCGCTGGTTCAGGCATGGCCCGGATGGCCGTATCGAAGAATTCCACAGCCGCCTTGCGGAAGAAGTCGATCTGGTGTGTCGCCCAGAGATGGGCCGAGAGTTTTTCGGAGAACTGCGTAGGGTCGTTGACCCAGTCCGTGCCTTCCAGTTCGGGCGAGAGCGTTACTTTTGAGAATGGCGCGAGCAATTTCTGGAGCTGTTCTGGAGTGAGCGACTTCAGATACGTTAGCTGACGGTCTAACTCGTCCCGTTCAGCGGGAAATTTCCAATCCCAAACGATAATCTCGCGCAGCAACAACGCGATGAAGGTGACCGGCAGCTCGCGAAAGAGTCCGACATTCTCACCTGCCACTGTCCTGGCCAGCGGCGGATAGAGCCGGAAATCGTTCAGCCTAAGTTCTGAAGGAGTCACGATCCTGTCGTTACTCGAACACTCATTCTACAGTTAGAGGAGGAAAACCGCATAGCCGTGTGAGGCTGCTTTCCATACATGCCAGAGCTGCCGGACATCCTTGCGTATATCGAGGCGTTAGAGCCGCATGTGATTGGCAAACAGCTCGAACGAGTTCGCGTAGCAACGCCGTTTCTGCTTCGCACGGCCGACCCGCCGCTTGCCGCCGTCGAGGGGCTCGTCGTGCGCGAGCTGCGGCATGTCGGTAAGCGCATCGCATTCGGACTCGACGGCGATCTCTGGCTCGTACTGCACCTGATGATCGCGGGACGGCTGCATTGGCGGCCGGCAAATGCGAAGCTCACGGGACGTCAGAACCTGGCTGCCTTTGACTTTCCTGAAGGCACGCTCGTGTTGACTGAAGCCGGGACGAAGCGTCGAGCGGCATTGCACCTATTCCACGGCGAGGAAGGTCTGCGCAGCATCGACCCGGGCGGCATTGACGTCTTCGCGGCTGATCTTGCAAGCTTTCGCGCCGCCCTGACGGCGACGAACCACACTCTGAAGCGCGCCCTGACGGATCCGCGTATTGTCTGCGGGATCGGCAACGCGTACTCGGATGAGATCCTGCATGCCGCCCAACTGTCGCCCATTGCGCAAACGCAGAAGCTCAAGTCCGAGGAGTGGGAACGGCTCTTCAGCGCAACAAGAGCGACGCTCAAGCTCTGGATCGAGCGCTTTCGAGACGAGGCTCGCCAGGGTTTTCCCGAGAAAGTTACTGCCTTTCGAGAAGGGATGGCTGTGCATGGGCGGTATGGCAATCCGTGTCCGGTTTGCGGTGAAAAAATTCTGCGCATCCGTTACGCCGACAACGAGACCAACTACTGCGCACGCTGCCAAACGGGCGGAAGAGTGCTCGCCGATCGTGGATTGTCGCGGCTGTTGGGCTCAGATTGGCCCCGCACGATGGAAGAGCTCGAGATCTTACAGAAGCGCTGACGCTACTCATGCGTGCCTTCGCGTTTTAGAGTTCGCGCCAGCCATGGGTCGTTCACAGAACCTGCGCTCCTCGCCCAGATTCCGCTATCAGAGCCGGGAGCAAAGCGACCGGAGCAGTTCGCGAGCGAAACGACCGGAGTGTTACCTCGATGAGGCCCGAGAGTTGGAGATCAAACGCCCGGGCGCGCGCTTTGGCGTCAGTGACAGTTCGGCTCCGTTACAACCTGCGCCACGGTCCCGTGCCTTTGCAAGGGTGCCCTGATCGCGCTCGTCCATTGACGCGACGCGCGTGCTTCGATCGAGAGAAATTGATTCGA
The DNA here is from genome assembly GCA_963842195.1 of uncultured Acidobacteriaceae bacterium. Lineage (GTDB taxonomy): Bacteria > Acidobacteriota > Terriglobia > Bryobacterales > Bryobacteraceae > Bog-105. The sequence continues at coordinate 169,053 of CAWJFN010000002.1, read as the reverse complement.
AAACAAACCGTGTGCCCACCCACAGCGCGTTGCCGGTCAACAGAGCCCTGGATGTATAGTAACGTTTACTGTATCGTCACCTCGGCGACAATCCAAGTGAACGTACTCTCGAAATCGGACCCTCGACCCTCACCCGGCCCGACCGTCTACAAAGAGGAATTGCCAGCATGATTAATCCAGGCCCGGTCACGGCGCCCGGCACGAAAGTGCCTGCCGCGGGCTCGCATCCGCTGTTCCCGCCAAACGCACTGCTCGCGTTCGTTCTCGTCACGGCACTGTTTTTTCTCTGGGGCATACCCAACAACCTCAATGACGTGCTGATCCGCCAGTTTATGAAATCCTTCGCGATCAGTAGATTTCAGGCCGGTTTAGTGCAGTCTGCGTTTTACTTCGGATATTTCGTCCTCTCCATGCCGGCGGCGCTGGTTATGCGCTCTCGCGGTTACAAGGCAGGTCTCATAACCGGTCTGATCTTATATGGCGCGGGAAGCTTTCTCTTTTGGCCCGCTGCTCTGGTCCAGAATTACTGGTTTTTCCTGTTCGCGCTATTTGTAATCGCCAGTGGGTTGGCCTTCCTCGAGACCGGTGCGAGTCCGTTCATCGCGCAGGTTGGAGATCCGGCAACATCGGAGAGAAGACTCAATTTTTCGCAGGCGTTCAACCCTCTAGGCTCCATTACCGGCGTTCTGGTAGGAACGACGTTTATCTTCTCCGGTGTAGAACTGACTCCCGCACAGACACAAGCAATGAAAGCGGCGGGAACTTACGCAACTTATTTGAAGCATGAGACTACCCGAGTTACTGCGCCCTATCTCGTGCTCGGATGCGTCGTGCTGTTCTGGGCATTCCTGTTGGCAAGGACCAAGTCATTTCCCGCAATCGGCGATGAATCGGACCACTCGCCTTCGGCCAACCACGGAACGGTTCGTCACCTGTTGCGGCACTCGCATTTCGTAAAAGCGGTAATTGCGCAATTCTTCTATGTAGGTGCGCAGGTAGGAACGTGGAGTTACTTCATTCAGTATGTCCAGGAGTACACGCACGAACCGGAGAAAGTCGCTGGGTATTTTCTGACGGGCACATTGGCGGCATTTGCTGTCGGCCGATTTTCGGCCACCTACCTGATGCGAATCATCGCGCCGAACCGGCTAATGGGCATCTACAGCATTGTGAACGTGGTGCTGGTGGCGGTTGGGGTCTTCCGTCCGGGATGGATCGGACTATGGGCGATTTTCCTGACCAGCTTCTTCATGTCTCTGATGTTTCCGACCATCTTCGCGCTGGGACTCAAGGGGCTCGGGCCTGATACGAAACTTGGCGGCTCGCTGCTGGTAATGGCCATCATCGGCGGGGCAGTGTTCACGCCCGCCATGGGTCTGCTCGCTGAGGCGAGTTCCAGCATGGCCAACGCCATGATCATTCCCATGTTCTGCTATATCTTTATCGCTTACTTCGCGTTCGTTGGGTACAAAACAAAGTTAGCGGAACGGTGATGCACAAACGTATTCTTCTTACCTACCTGATGATTAGCTGTGCCACAATTGCTCAGTCGCCCAATGCAGACGATCTTGTCTGGCAAAAATCGGTTCAGAAATACGACCAGCAGCGCCAGAAACTACTGCAGCAGGTTGACCGCGAAGCCGCAGAAGGACCATTCCAACCTACCTGGGAATCGCTAAAGCGCTATCACATTCCCGATTGGTATCAGGACGCTAAGTTTGGCATTTTTCTTCACTGGGGCGTGTATTCGGTTCCGGCATTTGATAGCGAGTGGTATCCCCGAAACATGTATCTGCAAGGCAGTAAGGATTTCAATCATCACGTCGCCACCTACGGACCTCAATCGAAGTTCGGATATAAGGATTTCATTCCGCAGTTCAAAGCCGAGAGATTCGATGCCAAAGCATGGGCCGACCTGTTCCGTAAAACGGGAGCCAAGTACGTGATCCCGGTTGCAGAGCATCATGACGGATTCCCCATGTACAACTCTGAACTCACGGATTGGTCAGCATTCAAAATGGGGCCTAAACGGGACGTAGTCGGTGAACTAGCCGAGTCGGTACGAGCCGCCGGGCTGCATCTGGGAGCCTCCAGCCATCGTGCCGAACACTACTTCTTCATGAATGGCGGCCGCGAGTTTGATTCGGACGTCCGCGACCCGAAGTACGCCTCGTTCTACGGACCCGCACATGCCGGCGTCACAGATAAGAACCATTCGGAATGGGCAGCCCATCCCGATTCCGCTTATCTCGATGACTGGCTGGCTCGCACCACGGAGATCGTTACTAAGTATCACCCGGAGGTGATGTGGTTCGATTGGTGGATCAACACCAAGGAGTTCGAGCCGTATCTTAAACGCTTCGCGGCTTTCTACTACAACGACGCTGCCAGGCACGGCTACACCGCGGCTATCAACTATAAGTACAAGGCTTATCCTGACGGCGTCGCTGTGCTCGACATCGAGCGCGGTCAACTCGACGCCTCCCGAAACGCGCTCTGGCAAACCGATACATCCATCAGCGTCAAATCGTGGGGCTACATCAAGGGCGACACATTCCGCTCAGCCGAGTCGCTGATTCAGCAACTGGTGGATATCGTCAGCAAGAACGGCTGCCTGCTTCTGAACGTAGGACCCAAGCCGGATGGAACCATCCCGGACGAGGCACAGCACATCCTGCTCGATATGGGCCGATGGCTCGCTACTAATGGCGAGGCAATCTATGGAACACGGACCTGGAAAGTGTATGGAGAGGGTCCGACCAAGGTGCAGGGCGGCGCGTTTCACGATACCGCCACGCAAGGCTATTCAGCCCAGGATATTCGATTTACCACTAAAGGCGATGCGCTGTATGCGATCGCGCTTGGGTGGCCGCAGGGAGGAAGCTTGACCATCAGGTCTTTGGCCCAGGGCTCCGCGAACGGTGATCTGAGAGTTGGCCGCATTCAGCTGTTGGGCTCAGATGCGGTCATCCGGTGGACGCGAGATCACGACGGATTGCATCTTAATGTGCCTGCCAGCCCAGTCGGGCAGTATGCATACGTCTTCAAGATCGTGCGCTGAAGCTTTGACTAACCTGCCTCAGCCGCCGGCGATCGCGCCTACGACGAGAAGTGGCTCGGCGCCGGACGCGACGGCATCCGGCAGCGGCGTGTCGGGTGATTCGTGCGATAGATCCTGCTCACACGCGAAGAACCTGACAAACGGACGGCGTTGTTGAGTGAAATGATCGCGGATCGTCCCGCTCAGCATCGGATACCGGGTCTCGAGCTCATCCAGAACTGAGCGCACCGTTACCGGACCGCCCACATCGAGCTGCACCTCGCCGCTGATCTTTGCGAGCGAACGCAGATGTGCAGGGAGCACCACCCGGATCATTGCAGCGTCTGCACCTCGACGGAAAGCACTGCGGGAAGATCGCGCACGATCGGCATCCAATGATTTCCCGCATCGGCCGATGCGTAGACTTGCCCGCCTGTTGTTCCGAAATACACGCCGCACGAATCTAGAGAGTCGATGGCCATCGAATCGCGCAGGACATTTACGTAGCAGTCGCTCTGAGGCAGTCCGTTCGTGAGCGGCTCCCATTCGTTCCCACCCGTGCGGCTGCGATAAACGCGCAGCTTGCCTTCGGGCGGATAATGTTCCGAATCGCTCTTGATCGGGACAACGTAGATGGTTTCCGGCTCATGCGCGTGGACGTCGATCACGAATCCGAAATCCGTCGGCAGATTGCCGCTGATCTCTTGCCACGAGTCACCGCCGTTGTCGGTCCGCATCACGTCCCAGTGCTTTTGCATGAACAAGACATCGGGACGCGACCGGTGCATCGCAATTCGGTGAACGCAGTGTCCGACCTCCGCGTTTGGATCTGGAATATATTGCGAACGGAGCCCGCGGTTGATCGGCTGCCAGGTCTTGCCGCCATCGCCGGAACGAAACGCGCCCGCCGCCGAAATGGCAATAAATATGCGCTTTGGATCGCTAGGATCCAGAAGAATCGTGTGCAGGCACATACCGCCCGCGCCCGGCTGCCAATGCGGTCCGGAGCCATGGCCGCGCAAGCCGGAGAGCTCCTCCCAGCTCTGGCCGGCATCTGTCGAGCGGAACAGGGCAGCGTCCTCGATCCCCGCATAGACGGTATCCGGATCCGTGAGCGAAGGTTCGAAGTGCCAGACCCGTTTGAACTCCCATGGGTGCGGCGTGCCGTCATACCATTGGTGAGTGCCGGGAACGCCGTCATACGCAAACTTGTTGCTCACCGCCTCCCACGTTTTGCCGCCATCGTTCGAACGCTGCACCACCTGTCCGGACCAGCTGCTCGACTGCGACGCATAGATTCGATTCGGGTCCGCCGGAGATCCCTTTACGTGATAAATCTCCCAACCAGCAAAGTGCGGACCATTCACTTCCCATTGCTCACGCTTGCCGTCTGAGGTCAGCACAAACGCACCCTTGCGTGTGCCGACGAGTACTCGAACCTTGCTCATTGCTTGCTTCTCCGTCGTTTTGTTTGATTGACGCGAGACCGTTGGGCCCATCTCGATTTGTGACTGATTTCGCCCTGCCCGAATTGCGGCAGCAGCGGTGTCGCGTCCTGCTCTTGCCACCGCCGCCGCACCCCTCTGACCTGGAGCGTCGCGCTGTCGACCGAAAACCTTGATTTACAAATGCGAAAGACTTTGTTGAGGAAATGGGGACATTGCGGGCGAGCGTCAACCAACTCGCAGGTCCGAACCGGTAGCGGTGTCCGCATTTCCTTTCGATAGATCATCATCTCCAGGTTTTCATCCCCCGTTGCGGCGACCTGCCTTGGGCCATTCACACGGAACAGATAGACTCATCTTCACTCATTTCAGTCTCCTTCGCGAAGGGGCATCGATTACTTCGCGCGCAGCCTCGTTACCGCAGTAGCGCGACTCGATTCGATTTCAGTCCCCTTCGCGAAGGGGCATCGATTACTTCCCGACTGATCATCGACTCCCGAGTGCATCGCTACCGATCATTTCAGTCCCCTTCGCGAAGGGGCATCGATTACTTCCGTCACGCGCGGTATCGGCATCATCGTCGCTACACTGACATTTCAGTCCCCTTCGCGAAGGGGCATCGATTACTTCGTGAACGACCACGGGCTCATGCAGCGTCTGCGATTCTGCATTTCAGTCCCCTTCGCGAAGGGGCATCGATTACTTCTCGTGCATCGACGCGCTTGCCGTAGCGTCATCCGGCTCATTTCAGTCCCCTTCGCGAAGGGGCATCGATTACTTCCGCGCCGGCGTAGACTGCGCAGATAGACATGAGCTTGTATTTCAGTCCCCTTCGCGAAGGGGCATCGATTACTTCTCGCACTGGCGGCTTGTGCCGCATCGCGCTAATGGTCGATTTCAGTCCCCTTCGCGAAGGGGCATCGATTACTTCCAAGAGCTCTGTCCGTGATCTCGTCCTTAGATATCGGATTTCAGTCCCCTTCGCGAAGGGGCATCGATTACTTCGCTTCGGACTGCACGTTCGGCGATCGACTGTCACTCAGATTTCAGTCCCCTTCGCGAAGGGGCATCGATTACTTCCCAGCGTCTATACGTCGATGTGACGCGTTGCACTTACGCATTTCAGTCCCCTTCGCGAAGGGGCATCGATTACTTCCTCGTACTTTGCGCTCGCTGATCGACGCCATTAAGATCCATTTCAGTCCCCTTCGCGAAGGGGCATCGATTACTTCCAGCGAATCGAACCATACCGCGAAGACGCTCGGTGCATATTTCAGTCCCCTTCGCGAAGGGGCATCGATTACTTCCATGCAATTCGACTCACGTGCATGCTGCGTTCCGCTGAGATTTCAGTCCCCTTCGCGAAGGGGCATCGATTACTTCGAAGTCCGAGCCCGTTCAACAGCGCCTCAGCCGCATATTTCAGTCCCCTTCGCGAAGGGGCATCGATTACTTCAGCGAGAACGCGGTACAGCGTCCTGGAATCGCCTTAGCATTTCAGTCCCCTTCGCGAAGGGGCATCGATTACTTCACAACAGTCCTGAGCTGACTGTGGCCGTCGCTGCTTATTTCAGTCCCCTTCGCGAAGGGGCATCGATTACTTCGGCACGGTAACGATGGCGGCGGGCGAGTATTGCTTATTTCAGTCCCCTTCGCGAAGGGGCATCGATTACTTCGCGAGTAACGGCAACATAGCGTGGATGCGAACCAAAGTTTCAGTCCCCTTCGCGAAGGGGCATCGATTACTTCGTGTTCGTGCCAGCAGCGACATGGCGGATAGCTTAGTTTCAGTCCCCTTCGCGAAGGGGCATCGATTACTTCTCGACGGGCATTGCTGCGACGCGGCAATTTCGCATCACAATTTCAGTCCCCTTCGCGAAGGGGCATCGATTACTTCTCATGCATCGCATAGCGTGTATCTACGGTTCAGATGCATTTCAGTCCCCTTCGCGAAGGGGCATCGATTACTTCTCGGACGCCTTTGTATGCACTCCAGCGCCGTTTTGTCATTTCAGTCCCCTTCGCGAAGGGGCATCGATTACTTCCTGGTCGAGGCCTTCGCGCAAACTCGAGCACATAGCGCATTTCAGTCCCCTTCGCGAAGGGGCATCGATTACTTCCGCTCCCAACATCCAGAATACAAAGCACTTTCCCCGCGACCCTCACGGTCGAAATAGCGCAGTTCGGACAATTGCGCCAAACCAGCGCCAATCTGCGAAGAATCTACCATATGTCCGCGCAGTAGTTGGCGTACTCGCACTCCGCGCACCGTTTTCGCACCGGCGTCGCCGGTGGACACCACTGCGTCTCGCCCATCTGTCGAATCTCAGCCACCGCGCGCACAACCGCCTCCCGAAGCTCCGGCGTGATCTCGACCGCGAACACACGGTTATCGGGAATCCGGTACAGGAACGCCACTGCCGCCGGCACCCCGTAAGCCAGCTCCGCCAGCATCGAATATCCCGCCAACTGCATCCGATGATTCTCCCCGACCTCGCCGCTGGTCAGCTTGAAATCCACCACCGCCACCCGATCCGCCGCCTCCAGCACCACATCCGTCTTGCCCGAAAGCCCAAGCCCGGCATCGCTCAGCCAAACGTTGAAGCGCCGCCGCGCGCCCTCAAAGCCGTACGGCTGCAAGCCACGCCGCATTTCCAGGCTTTCCACCAGATCCTGCGCCGCTATCGCCTCCCTCATCTTGAACGTCGCCTGGCCGATCCGCCGGCATCACGCGGTGATAGTAAACGATGCGCTCACAATAGGCCCACTGCTTCAAATCGGTCACGGGTATCAGGTCCATTCAATCTTCCCGCCCCAACACGCGCAGCGCAGGCCTGTCCAGCCTCCGCCCGCTTCTTCAGTTCCTCAGCGTCGACGCGGTATTGGTCCAGCACCCACATCTCTTTCAAATCCTGCTCGCACACCGGTATGATGCGAATCCGTCCCGACTTCGACCCAAGCTCCCGCTGCAGCCGCAAACTCAGCTCCTGCCGCCGGTTCCGGTTCAACTTGCCGAAAAACGCGCTGAACTGTATCCGCTCCAGCCCATAATTCATGCAAATATCGGCTGCCCGCGTCCGCAGCTTGTCGTCTTCGATGTCGTAGATCAGAATCAGCGATACCTCCGGGCTTCCGCGTCCCACCGCCAGCGGCTTCAATACGCCCGTGTATCTGTTTTTTCGCGCCACGCATCACCGCCAGCCAACACGAACCTCTCACCACTTGAAGGAAAACGACCGATACGGCCGCAATCCGCGCACCGCGCTCGCCGCCAACCGCGCCTGCATCTGCACGATCGACCGGATCTGGTGCTGTTTCCCGCGATGCTGCTCGGTCGCCGTCAGGCGCATGAGCACTCGCGACGCCACGCTTTCCCGCGACGCTCCGTCCAGCAGCCCTCTCACCAGCGTCAACTGCCCGCCCTTATTCAGCCACGAAAAAATCGCGCGATCCACCACCGGCTGCCGGAACTCCTCCACCAAATCGAGCACCAGCGACGGCTTCCCCGACCGGTCCACATGCAGAAAGCCCGCGAACGGCTCCAGGCCCGCGTTCATCACCGCGCCCCACACATGCGATGTCAGGATTCCGTAGCCGTAATTGATCGCGGCGTTCACCGCATCGGTTGCTCCCTGGTGGCTCCTTCCCGCAAAGCCCAAGCCATCCGGCAGCATGTTTCCGATCTCTTTCCAGTACATGCGTCCGCCCGTGCCCTCGAGGCCCATCAACCCGGCCCGCACCTCGCCCGGACTCGACCCTTCCACAGCCAGAGCCGCCCGCCGCAGCTTGCGCAATGTTCCCGCCGCGTTCTCGAGCGCGCTTCTGCGCTCCCCATCCCGGCTCTTGGCGAAATAGCGCATGAGCTTTTCCTGGTTGTGCAGCTTGCCCGCGACGATCCAGCGGCACAGGTCCGCCCCGCGCTCGTTCTTGCAGGCTTCGAGCTGCGCCCGCCTGGTCTCGACCGTGGCCGTCAGCATGGGCGACGTCACCAGCGCGAAAGGCTTGCCGCTGGAGGTGAGAAAAGCGATCCGGATGCCGCGCTCGCACAATTCTTCGAGCAGGTCCGACGAAAAACTCACGCCGCGCGAGGCGATGATGATCTCCTGCAGCCGCATGAGCGGCACCTGCGCGCAGACGGATTTGTCTTTGCGCACGACGACGCGCTCGCTCTTCTTGCCGACGAAGAGGCCGAAGCCGGAGATGAACAGTTGCGAGCCGTTTTCCGTCGCGAGCAGCGTGACGGTGTTGTCTTTCGGCAGAACGACGTCGTCGATCGGCGGCAGCGGCAGTTCGATCTGTTCGGGCGTGATGTCGAGATTGCCGGAGATCCAGTTATATTGCGCGGGAGCAGGAGGTTTGCGGGGGAGGGGAAGAGGTGACGGTAGTGCGGACATGGTGATTGTCTTACACCTTTTCGGTCAAAGTTGCGGCCCTCTGAACCGGGTTCCATGTTGCTCAATACGCTCGTACCAAGTGAACCCTCGCGCAGCAGACCTCCGCCGGTAGGGGATCGCGGTCGGTACTAAAATTCGATGCTCTTGAAGCTTGATGGTCCCCTCGCCGTACGTGCTCACGCGATCGAACCCATCATCCGCCGCGCACAGTGCCGGCCCAAAGTCATCGAGCGATTGAACCAACCCATAACTCGTCAGCCCACGCCATTCCGGCTCCGTTATCGGCACAGTGAACCCGATCGGCAAATCGCCCTCCTGCCTTGAGATTTCTTGGAATTGCCAAAAACTGCCGCGCTTACCGAGGTTGTTGACGTGCGCAAACAGGACCACGAGATCCGCTTCTTCAGTTTCACTCAGACCGCCAGCAGCCAACGCAATCGAGAGCGAATCGCCCGGACTGTCTGGAAAGAAGACGAACTCGCGGTACGCGATCGTCTGCTTAAACGGGGATTCGCCTTCGCGCTCATGATCAAGCACTTTAATAAATGTGTTCTGTACGATGCAGTCGCGCGGTGGCCTGAACTGTACTTCACGCCATTTCACCAGGTCAAAGATTTCCCTGGCCTTACGACTCGGGTCTTGAGATGGAAAAGCGCGAAAGGTTGCGTCTATTAATGCCATCTTCTCCGCATAAGGCGTGGGTACGACCAGAGTCTTGCCGCCCTTACTCGTGGCATGCGTCATCCGAAGCGAGAACAGACTGACGGGCCGATATTTAGCGATTAGCCAACGGCTCCTGCCCCGGTTCGGTGGAGCGGGTGATCCCTCCACGCGACGCGGATTCGTGTTTCTCGAGGTCATTGCACCTAGGATGTCGCGTGACCTATGATCGTGGCCATCTCTTCGGTGAACCCTGCGAGGCTATTAAACCGGCGGACGGAGAGCTTCGACCCGTTTCCATTGAATTTGTTCAACGCGGCTGCAACACCCTCAACCTGTTCCACGTATTCCTCATTCAGCGCGCTGATGCTTGGTGCCGGCACAGAAGATCTCGAGGTCGCGATCACGCCGGTGAAGTCCACCACATGCGGGTTCTGCGTGTTCCGGTGCGCCCCGCCTGGCTTCACAAACGTGCTCACGAGGCTGCGCATCAGCGCTCCCTTTCGCCTTTTCCGTTCCGGCTCGTCAAGTGCATATTCGAGCGTGATATCGTTTCGCCCTACTTTGTAAAGATCAACATTCACGACAACTGCGTACTGCCCGGACGATGCTGGTCGATGGAAGATATTCTGACCGAGATTGGCCGACTCTCCCGAACCTTCTCCGCGACCTTCAGGGACATACTTTGCGTGAAAGTAGGAGTCCGTCGTCACTGCATTCGGTCGACCGACCGCCCAACCAAACTCGACACAGGATTTACGGGCAATCGATCTCTTCTTGCCAATCTTGCTCGTGATCAAGATGCCGGCACAATCATCGACCCCGCAGCGCCGCACGGCATCTGAGAGGATGACACTGTCCAGTGTCTCCTCGTTGTACGAAGTATTTCCGGTGAATTCTTTATCGTACTGAACTCGGTTCGGGTCGAAAATCTTGCAACCTGCGCACAGAGAAATCTTCTCGCGATGAGCCTCCCCCAGAAGGTGCTCCACCAGGATGTGCTTGAACATATCGCCTGAAATGGCGTTTACAGTGTGTTTCTTGCCCTTCTGATCAATGATGTCCACCATGCGCGTCATCATGGTGTTGCCCTCCGCGCCTTCGTTGTTGAGTGCGTGCATTTCCAGCGTAAGCAGTCCCGAAACACTAAATGAGTGGTACATAGGAGCGTCCTCAATCCCTCGCTATTGCTAGCTCTGCTCCGTTTTCGGAGCGCGTGCGTAACCGTAGGCCAATAGCAGAGACCCTACTAGCTCTGCGCCATGCTGCTCGACCAAACTCAGCAGGGAATCTAAGTCACTGGTCGAGACTACGTGTCCCCTAGCTTCGAGGCGATCGAAGACTTCCCAGTTGTGGGTTTGCACAAACTCCCCAAGCTCTGCTGCGAATTCCTTTTCCCCTGCCTTGATTTTCTGCTTCCATCGCTGTGCAAGGCCGAACCGGACCTCGCGGTTTTCTAATTCAATAGCGTAAACCGTAGAGTTCCGAATAGCGCGAGCAAAACTTTTGAATCCCTTGTCTTCAACGAGCTCTTTGAGCATGGGCCAACTTCCTCCATAAGATTTGAGAAGCAACTTGTCGAGGACCGCAGTCGAGAACAACTTCACCCACTCGCGCTTCGACAGCTGTTGCATTGCATGTGCGGCAAATTGGTAATGGAATTCCAAAAGCTCTCTAAGTTCTCCAGTCAGCAGCCAACGCCTGTACTGTTGAAGAATCCTACCGTCATCTGAGTTCTTCTCAACCAGTGATCCCAGGCAGCCGGCAGTTCTTATCCCTTCTTGAACGCCACCTATTGCTTCGTCGATGATCGTTAAGTAGTCGTCGGCGTCTTCCCTCGTCTCAACTGCAAACCACTCCGGCAACGGTAACATGGCATCATTCATCAAAGCGGCTGCGGTACCTAAGCTTTTGAAGTACGCCTGCCGCAAACCGGCAATCACACTGCGCGGCGTGAGCCGCCGCAGTGTGATTCTCGGTGGGTCCGCAGCTGACAAGGCGTCGGAGTGACGGACGAGAATCTCAGCACATCGCAGCGTCGCCTCGATATCGAGACGCACACCGCCCCACAAGTTCAGTTCGTCCAACGTATTCCGCACACTTCGCAACGCGCCGATGGTAATAGAGGCCGGCTCGATGACAAACAATTTGAAATCGTCATCGGTGCGAAAGAGCAGCATGCCCGTCCACATGCCTCGCAGTTTCATCCACTCGGCAAAAGGATCAATCAGCGATGCAGGCAATGACCCTGGAGACCGCCATTGTGTCTTAGCGGCAGTTATGCCCTTACCCGAGATCGGGTTTAAAATTTGCGTGTTACTGATCTCAGGCCTGCCAGAGGCGGTTTCCGCCAATCCAAGTCGCCAGCGAATCCATAGCAATGTCTCCTCCGGCCGTGAACGGAGCCATCTTGCCAGGTCGCGGTCACTATCCCAACCCTTGCGCATCGAGGCTACGATGGCTGCGGTCCGGTATTCTCTCGATGGCTGCGCAGGCGCTTCTATTGTCTGTCCCTCCAAGGCCTGCTTCGCGCGGCCCCGGGTCTTCTTTTGCGCTTGTTGAAATTTTTTCCAAACCTCGGCCTTTGTCTTCCCATCTTCATAGTCAACCACGTATTGCAACTGAGGCCGTTGCTCCTCTTTGCTGCGCTCCCAGATGTACGGATACCCAGGCTCAGGCTGATTCCAATGCTTGGGAGCTATCTCGACTGCAGAATGTACGCTAAACTCGCTTCCTTTGTCGCGCACCGTAACGTTTTGGAAACCCAGTTCGTCGAGAAGGCTAGCCAGCCCTATCGCCTCCAGCGCATCACTGTATGTACCAGTGTTCTTGGGAACCAGCAGTTCTATTTGGCACCTCTCAGTGAGCCCTGATCCGCGAGTCTAAGCCGTCGCACTAAGAATGCGTATAGGGGCCAAGCTGTTTCGTGTTCCTCGTACAGTAGGTTAATGAGCATATTACCGAACTCTTTCGCGGCGGTGACGTTGGAGCTCGGCTTCAGTTCGAAATTCCGTGAGCTCATGTTCAGGCATTCGGCCACGACAGAGGCTGCCCGATGATCGAAATCAAAAAGTCCGACGGCCCTCGCGCGGGGAGCGTGATGCCGGGCGATCGCCGAAACCGCAGCGAGAGCCAGAAGGAGACCTTCTTGCTCTCCCCAGAGCTCAACGAAACGCGTACACACCGCATTTTCGACGGCAAAGGCACCCTCGACTGCATGGTTCGGAAATTGGTACTGCGGTAGGGCGGCGTACTCTCGGTCCGAAACCGGGTCAAATGAAGTGTGCGCAATCGGCACTTGCGGTCGCTCGGGAACGATGATGCCTAGTGCACGCAATCTTTCATCTTTATCCCGCTGCCAACGCCACGCGACCTCTTGCCATTTCATTGCCAGCTTGCCGACATCATGCAGAAGGCAGGTCAGTTCGATCAGTTGTTCAATCTGCTCAGGAGCAGCAACATTGAACGTTCGGGCGAGCACTTCCGCGCCGCGGCGATGGCTGCGCTGCATGTTTCTTGCTTGATCCCGTGCTCGGTAGGCGTGATCCGCCCAAGGCTCGAACTCATATTGATACCGCGGAGCGCGAGAGGGTTCCGTGTACTCGACACTCGGGACGGATCCGCCCACACCAAGCACGAGGCCAGTCTTCGCGTCATATGAGCCGAAGTTAGGATGAATGGCTATCAACCACTGCGAACGCAACATTCCCGGTGATTCGACCCTGCCCCAGCCAAAGCTTGGCTGCGGTCCTTCTTCCCGTGCATCGCGGGCGCCCTTTGCTATCCAGCCGTCCTCCGGCACCGTACCGAAGTACTTCGCAAGCGCCATAAGCGAAGTTCTCGGCACGCTCAGCATTTTAGGCCAGCCAATTCTTCGCCCGTGCGGGTCACGGCCGCTGAAATTGAGATCTTCTGGCAGGTCAGTCAAAACGACACTGACCGAGTCGACGTCGCGGACTAGGTCCGGAAGCATCCCCTCATCGCCTTCCATCGCCTCACGAACCTGCTGACGCCGCGAATGGAGATTGTCGTACAACTTCAGCTCTCGCAGTTCCGATTCGGCATGAACGGCATCTACCCATCTCTGCTCTTCCGCAAAATCGACTGGGCGACCTTCCGGAATTAAGTCTTGCAGCAGTGTGCGTGTTGCCTCGAATGCCCGCTTGTCTTCGTATGGTCTGGTGTTCTCGACATCGAAGATCGTCACTCGCCCTGTGTTGCGATCCCCATACCGGGCGACACGTCCCGCCCTCTGAATCAACGCATTCATGGGAGCTAGCTCCGTAAGCAGATCGTCGGCGGAGATATCAGTGCCGGCCTCGATAACCTGCGTAGTGACTAATACTACGTCTGTGAGGGTAGCGTCTGGCCCGAAGAAGGTTGCCAACTGATCCTCAATTTGCTTCCGGTGCTCCGGGAAGTATCGAGAATGCAAAAGCATCACGTTTGTTGGCGTCGCTTTGAACTCCTTTTGCAGCCGGCCAAATAACGCCTGTGCTCTGCCAACCGTGTTCGTGAGCGCGATTGTCCTGCCCCCGTTATGCATTGCGCGGATTTCTTCCGCAGTTAGAGCGCATCCAGCCCAACGCCACGTTCGCCGCTTTGTCTTTTGGCTTGGGAGCCTGCGAATCTCTGCGTCCGGAATGATGAATGGTTCGGCGTGAAGTCTTGAAGCGAGCCACTTGGTTGCCTCATCGGACACTGTTGCTGTCATTAGCACGAACTGGCAAAGCCCCTGCAACCTGACGAGCATCTCAATTACCGTTCCCATTGCGCGCTCAGACTCGAGGAGATGTACCTCGTCCAACACGATGTAGGCCCCGACGAGCGCCCCGGCAACGATGTTGCCCAGGCGGCGCGGAAGGGATACGGGTAGGCCAAGATAACCTGAAAGCAGCTGATCGATCGTCGTGAAAGTCACATCGGACTCAAAGAAAGGATCGCTAGCCTCTCCGCCTATTTGCAAACTGCAATGGCAGCTCTCATCTTCGTAGCTGCGATCCTTTCCGATCGCGGTTACCCTGCGGAATAGTCCCTCGGCCGTTCGCATACGGCTGAACACGTCCGCTTGTAGGCTAGACGCCAGAGATCTGAGCGGCAGTGCGTAAATCAGGCGGTCTGCGAACGGCCTTCCACGCGCGAGTGAGTAGAGGAACGGTGCGACCGTTGCCCAGGTCTTACCCGCCCCGGTCGGCGCCCGCAATATAAGCGAACCACCGGCAATTAGTTTGTTCGCCAGCTCTTCCTGAAACCGGTACGGAGTTTTCCCGGTTAGAGCGTGAAAAAAGACATCGTAGTTCATCGGACGAACCTTAGATCGTTCCTGATACGCTGACTCTGTCGAACGACCGGATTGTCATGCAGTTCCACTACGCCCAGACAACTCCACGGACGTCATTGACAAGTAACCACCCTTTCCATTATTTTTCTGCCACTACCTCAGCAACTTACAGCCAACTGGTCCACCGGAACGCAGCGCTGCTCGTTTAGAATGGCCCAATTGAAGACGGACAAGCCGCAGCAATACAAATGGCTTCATTTTTTCAGAACCAAGATCCCCCGATTGGGTTCGTTCCGCAAAATGCAAATGGCGGCTAGCAGGCGTCGTAAATTGGCTTCGTTCCGCAAAAAGCCACTTGCGGGCGCTGGCCTCCGTCTCGCGCGGTGGCGCGCCCGCGGCGTGGCTTCGTTCCGCAAAATGCGCGTCGGCACCAGCGCCCGGCCGGTTCGTTCCGCAAAACCGCTGCAAGCGCGGCATCCTCGGTGCCGGACCCTGGCCCCGGACCACCCGCCGCGCGAGCGGCACAAATTGGCTTCGTTCCGCAAAACGCACTTCTCTTCGCCCATCGTCGCCCGGAACCCGTCCGGTTCGTTCCGTAATTCCCGCCCACCTTGGGTTCGTTCCGCAAAAACGCCCCGAGCCAACCAGTTCGTTCCGTAATTCCGCGCTAAACCGTTGCAAAATCGGGTCCTCGCAAAAGCGACGCCCCCAATCGCGAGAGCGATGCCCTCAGTCGCGAAGCAACTCAACCGCGATCTCGCCCTTGCCCCAAACCGTCTGCCGCCCCACACCCGTCCACTTCGCCGCCCTTAAATAAGGCACAAACTCGGCCAGCTCGCCTTCGTAATCGGCTTCACCCACAAACCCGCCGATCGGATGCACCTGCCCCGTCCGGCTACTGCGGCGCGACACATCGACGCTCCGAATCTCGCAGCGTGTCATCCGCACGGCGCGGGCACGCTCGCCGAAAGCTCGAAAGTCGATGTCCAGCGGTCCGCTGCCGTACAATTCCCGCAGCGTGCTGATGCGGTCGCGCGCACGGGCCGCCAGAATGCCGAACTCCGGAACCGGCGCGATCTGTTGTCCGCTCTTCAGTTCCGTCGGCGTGACGAATCGGACTCGGAGGCGCCCAATCGGCTCCGCAGTCGGCGTCAGGTCCAATTCCAGCGGCGGGCTATCCTGATGGATCGTCATCGAGCCGTTCTCGTAGACCGCCGCAGCGGGATTGCCTTCCTTGTTCAGTTGCGCAACGCTCGTCAGCTCCACCTTCCGGCGGCCCGGGCCCAGCCCTTCGCGCGCCAGTTGCGCAAACGTCAGCACCAGGTAAGCGATCGCGGGCGTCTCGGTATCGAATAGATTTAGGTCGAAGTGAAAGCGGCTTCCCGACGCAAACGTCAGCCCGTCAAGATGCATCGCCCGGAACACAAAAGGACGCGGCCAATCGGCGAGCCCGCTCGGGCCCGAACCTACCGCCGAGGGCTCGAAGATCCGCGCATAAGGGCAACTCGCGCGCCATTCGCATTCGCTTGCTCCAGTGCACTGCGGCACGCAAGCGATACGGCGGAAGATCGCTCCGAATGCTCCGCGCAGGATGTTCGCTGATTTTCCCTCCGGAAAATGTATGGACTCGCGCGCGACAAAGGAAAAGCGCAGAGGCTGGAGGCGAAACTTCAAAACGGGATGCTGACCTTGAATACCGATCCGTGCTGGCCATCACTCTCCACCCAGATCTCGCCGTCGTGGCCGGCCGCAATCTTTCGGCAGATTGAAAGACCCAGGCCGATGCCGGGAATTGATTTGCTGTGCAGGCGCTTGAAGGGTTCGAACACCAGTGCGGCGTATTGCTCTTCGATGCCCGGCCCATTATCGCGAACCGAAAGCACGTGGGCGGTATCGCTCTCTTCACCCCAGATCTCGATATCCGGGGGCTCTGCACCTCGATACTTAATCGCGTTCTCGATCAGATTTTCAAACAGAAGAACGAACTGGTTCTCGTCCACCACCGCGACAGGCAGATCGTGGTAACGCACCTGAGCAGCTGGATTCACCTACGGGCCCGCTCAGCTTCATCAGAGCCATCTGCACCGGCAGCGTCAGATCGACAGCCGCGCGCCGCGAGCTACGGTCCAGCCGTGAATACAAAGTCGCCCGCTCCAGGATCGCGTTGGCGGCGACCACTCCGTCAGTAAGGAAACGGCCATATTCGCGCCCTTGTTCATCTGATGCCGAATGGCGGACCAGCAACTGTGCGTAAGAGGAAACGGCGCGCAACGCAGTCTTGACATCGTGCAGCGCTCCGTAAAGAAAGCCATGTAGCTCCTTCTTGGCATCTGCAGCCGCAGTCTGCGCCCGCTCTGCAGTTTGTTCAGCTTCCGTGCGCGCTGCGGCGCATGATTCTAGCGACTCACGTAATTGCTCGTTCTGAGTAAGCGCCTTGGCAAGACGCTCCTCTATCGACATCGATTCCATTTGTGGTGCGATTTCACGCTGCCCGGCTTAAACCCAGGCGTTCCAGCAGAGCATTCGGATCGGGATCGCGCCCCATGAATTTGCGATACAACTGCGCCGGATCCTCACTGTCGCCGCGCTCTAAAATATGACGTCGGTACTCCAGCCCGGTATTCGCGTTGAAGATGCCCTCGCTCTGGAAACGCGTAAACGCGTCGGCATCCAGAACCTCTGCCCACTTGTACGAATAGTAGCCGGCGCCGTATGCTACGGGGGCCGCAAACAGGTGCGTAAAACTCGCAATCATGCCGTAGTCGCGGGGCAACTGCACCGGCGTGAAGCGCTGCAGAATATCTCGCACATAGGCGAGCACATCGCCGTCGCGCTCAGGATCGTACTCGCGATGCAGCTTCAGGTCGGCCAACGCAAAGCCGAGCTGCCGCATCTGTGCATTGGCGCTGCGAAAGGTTCGGGCGCGCTTCATCTTTTCGAACAGATCGTCCGGGATCGGCTCGCCCGTCTCGTAGTGGCGCGCGAAAAGGTGCAGCGCTTGCTGCTCCATGCACCAGTTCTCCATGATCTGTGAGGGCAGCTCCACGAAGTCCCAGGGAACGTTGGTTCCCGCGAGCGTCCGCACGGGCACCCGGCTCAGTGTGTGGTGCAGCAAGTGCCCGAACTCGTGGAAGATCGTCTCGACTTCGTGATGCGTCAGCAGCGATGGCTTGCCGCCGGCCGGCGGAGTCAGATTCCCGCAGATCAGGCCCAGGTGCGGACGGTCTTCATCGGGATGGCCCGTAATCAGCGAATCCATCCAGGCGCCGCCGCGTTTGTTCTCGCGCGGGAACCAATCCGTATAGAAGCCGCCGAGAAATCTGCCCGTCGCAGCGTCTTCCACCCGGTAGTACTTCACGGCCGCTTCCCAACCCGGCACGCCGAGCTCTTCAACGACTTTGATGTTCAGAACGCGGCTGAAGATCTCGAACATGCCCGCCACCACGCGGTCCAGCTCGAAGTAGGGCCGCAGCTCTTCCTCGTCGAAGTCGTAAAGTTCCAGGCGCTGTTTTTCGGCAAGATAGCTGACGTCCCAGGGCTCGATGTCTTCGCATCCGAACTTACGCGCAGCATCCTGCAGGCTCTGATTTTCTTTCCGGAAGAAGGGCTCGGTCTTGCCGCGCAAGTCTTCCACGAACGACTGCGCGCGCTCGCCCAGGTGCGCCATGCGATCTTCAAGCACCAGGTCCGCGAAATCCCGGTACCCGAGCAGCTTGGCTTTTTCGCCCCGCAGTTTCAAAATCTCCGCGATCAGTTCGCGGTTGTCATATTGGCCCGCAGTCGCCCGCGCGTTCGATGCCTGCCACAACTGCTGGCGTATGGCCCGGTCGTCCAGATAGGTCATGGCGGCGATATAGCTCGGAGCCTGCAGTGTCAGACGCCATCCGTCTTTACCTTTCGTTCGTGCGCTCTCGCGAGCGGCGACGCGGGCCGATTCCGGCAGGCCCTGCAGTTTCGATTCGTTCGCAATGATCAGCTCGAATGCGTTGGTCGCATCGAGAACGTTCTCTGAGAACTTGGTTGTGGCTTTGGTCAGGGCCACATCCAGCTCTTCCAGCTTCCTCTTGCCTTCCGCATCGAGGTCCGCGCCCGCACGCCGAAAACCGATGATCGTTTTCTCCAGGTACCGCTTGTGTACCGGCTCCAGCGTTGCCGCTTCGTCGCTTTGGCCCACTGCCTTAACGGCGGCCCACACGTTCGCATCCAGCGCGATTGAGGTGTAGAACATGCTCACCGGACCTTGCACTGCGTTGTAGGCGGCGCGAAGTTCCGGCGTCGTCGCCACCGATTCGAGATGACGCACGACCGCCATCGCGTAATCGAGCGGTTCGGTCATGTGATCCAAACCAAGCAGCACTCCTTGATAAGTCCGCGGCGTATCGTCGCCTCCGAGTGCCGCAAGACGGCGCTTCATCTCTTCGATCAACGTAGCCGCGGCGGGCTCGACGTGCTCCGGTTTCACCGCGTCGAACGGAATCGGAAAGCGCTCAACGAGTAAAGGGTTTGCAGATGTCTGCTCAGCCATAGATTCCTCTGTGCCTCTCTTCACCAGACCCGGCACGCTTTGGCTGCGTACATCTTGTCTCCAGCTTTGCATCCGAACGCGGAGCTGAACTCGGGCATGTTCGAAACGACGCCGTCCACGCGGAACTTCGGCGGCGAATGTGGATCCGTCTGCGTCAGCTCCCGTGCCAGTTCCGGACGCATCTTGTCGCACCAGATCTGCGCAAAACCGAGAAAGAACTGCTGCGGCTGCGTGTAGTCATCGTTCTTCTGCGATGCGGGTACAGCTCTTCTTTTGCAGATCGTCCAGCATTGCCAGATACGCCAGGCGCATACCGCCGTTATCGGCAGTGTTTTCCCCGAGCGTGAGCTTTCCATTGAGGTGCAGATCGGGCAGCACATAGAAGCTGCTGTACTCGTTTACGAAGCAGTCTGCCAGTTTCTCGAACTTCTCTCCATCGCTTTTCGTCCACCACTCCTTCAGATTGCCGTCGGCATCGAACTTGCGCCCTTGATCGTCGAAGCCGTGCGTCAATTCATGGCCGACAATCACTCCGATGGAGCCGTAGTCCACGGCGTCGTCTGCCTTGTTCGAAAAGAACGGCGGCTGGAGGATGCCGGCCGGAAAGTTGATGTTATTTTGCGTCGGGTTGTAATAGGCGTTCACCGTAGGCGGTGTCATTTCCCATTCGGCACGGTCGGTGGGTTTTCCGATTCGATCACGTTCGCGCTTGCTTTCAAATTCGTTGGCGCGATACCAATTGCCGAAATAATCGTCAGGAACAATCTCGACCGTCGAATAGTCTCGCCACTTCTCCGGGTAACCGATCTTGTCAGTCACCGCGTGTAGCTTAATTAAAGCCTGCTTCTTGGTTTCAGGGCTCATCCAGGAGAGCGACTGGATATCTTCGCCCATCTGATTTTCGATATCGTGCACCATGGCCAGCGTTCGCTCTTTGCCTTGCTCGCCGAAGGTCTTTTCCACGAACTTACGGCCCAGCGCCTCGCCCAATTCGTCGTCCGTCGCTGCCACGCAGCGCCGCCAGCGCGGTTTGATCTCCTTGGCGCCTGAGAGCGTGCGGCTGTAGAAATCGAAGTTCTCGTCTACGAACGCTTTAGGGAGCAGACGGGCGCTCGCGCTGACATAGTGCCATGTGATGTAGTCCTTCAGATCGCTCATGTTCTGCGATGTCAGCAGAGCGCTGAAGGCCTTCACGAAATCCGGGACATCCACGTTCAGCTTGCTAAACTCCGGCGCGCCGACGTCATTGAAGAACGTGTCGAAGTTAAAATTGGCGCTGAGCTGCCCGAGCTCCTCTTTCGGCATGACGTGCACGATTTTTTCGGGATTGCGGCGCGAGGTCACATCAAGCGACGCTTTTGCCAGCGCGGTTTCAATCGCCATCACTTTGTCGGCCTTCTTCGCGGCATCGGTCTGGGAGACGCCGATCAACTGGAACATCTTCGCAATGTGGGCTAGATACTTCTTGCGCAGCTCCTGCGATTCAGCATCGGTGCGGAAGTAATAATCGCGCTCGGGCAGTCCGATGCCGCCCTGGTCCAGATCGGCGATCTCCTGCGCGGCGTTGTGTGGATCCGGGCTAGATGTGAACGCAAAAAAGACATCCACTTGCCTCTGCTGCAGTCGCGCCACCTCTTCCACCAGCTGCGCTGGGTCGGAGAGATTCCGAATGCGCTCGAGCTCCGGTTCGAGCGGTGCACTTCCACGCTGCTCGATCAGAGGCTCATTCATGCAAGACGCGTAGAACCCGCCGATCTTCTGATCGATCTGCGAACGATCCTCATGCTTCTCGGAATCTTCGAGGATGCCGCGCAGAGTATCTTGATTGCGGTTGTACACTTCGTTGAACCGTCCCCAACTGCTCTCGTCCGGCGGAATTTCAGCTTTCTTCAGCCACCCGCCGCATGCGTACTGATAGAAGTCGTTGCAGGGATCGGCGGAGTTATCGATAGCGCTCAGGTCGAGGCCGCTGTTCGATTGCGGTCTTGAACTGTTCTGCGAAAATGCGACGCTTGCGAACGCCAGCAGGACGAAGCTGGCAAAGCGAAAAAGACGAATATTCATCAACGCTTTCAGTGTAATGGGATCGCTCTACCAAACCCGGCAGGCGTTGGCTGCGGCCGTCATGGGCTGGCCGGCAGTGCACCCGAAGGCGGAAGAGAACTCGGGCATGTTCTCAACTACTCCGTCCACTCGAAAACGACCGGGCGAGTGCGGATCGATCTGAGCGCGGCGCAGGGACTCCTCGGGCCGCGTATTCTGACACCACAACTGCGCATAACCAAGGAAGAACCGCTGCTGCGGTGTGTATGCGTCGAGCTCCTGCTTGTTTATCGTCCCATTCTCAATCCCGCCCAGGAGTGCCATGAACGCCAGCCGCACGCCGGCGTTGTCAGCGCCGTTCTCGCCCAGCGTTAAGCGGCCATCAAGATGCACACCTTCGACCGGGCTGAAGCCCGAGTACTCGTTCGCAATGCAATCGGCACGCTGCTTGAACTCCGCCGCATCCTGCTGTGTCCACCAGTCTCGTAGATTCCCACCGGCATCGAACTGGCGTCCCTGATCGTCGAATCCGTGGGTAAGCTCATGGCCGATTACCGATCCGATGGCCCCGAAATTGACCGCTGGGTCAGCCGATGGACTATAGAAGGGCGGCTGCAGAATGCCCGCGGGAAAATTGATGTTGTTCTCTTCCGGGCGGTAATACGCATTCACGGTCGGCGGCGTCATCCCGAACTCCGAGCGGTCCACGGGCCGGCCGATCTTGCTTATATTACGGTGCGATTCGAACTCGCGGCAGCGGCGGACATCGCCTACGAACTGTGTGGGCACAATATCGACGCTTGAATAGTCGCGCCATCGGTCCGGATATCCGATCTTGTTGGTAACAGTGTGCAGTTTCGCCAGCGCGTTCTGTTTAGTGGCATCGCTCATCCAGGTGAGCGACTTGATGTCGGTTTCCATCTGCTGTTCAATGACGGCGACCAGTTGTTGTGTTTTCTGCTTCGAGGCGCCTGCGAACGCTACCTCAACGAACTTCTGGCCCAGCGCCTCGCCGAGATTGCTATCGGTGTCCTCCACGCAGCGCTTCCAGCGTGGCTTTATCTCCAGCGCTCCGGTCATGTACCGCGCGTAGAAATCGAAGTTTGCGTCGACAAACTTCTTACTCAGATCGGGCGCGTAGCTCGAGACGACGTGAAACGTCAGATAGCTCTTCAGGTCTTCGAGCGGGGTTGATGTGAGGAGCCGGCCCAGGTTCTTGAAGAAGTCCGGAACGTCAACGTTCAGCGATGTGAATTGCGGAGCCTGCCGCACGCTGAAGTATAGGTTGAAATTGAAATCCGGCGCGAGAGATAGAAATTCGGATACGCTCATCTTGTGGTGCAGGCGCGTCGGATCCCTGCGTTCGACCCGGCGCAGAGATCCGCTGGCAAGATTGGTTTCGAAGGCCATCACCGCTCGGGCCTTGACACCGGCCATGTTCGAGTCTTCACCGATCAGTTCAAACACCGCGGCGATATGCTCGACGTAGCGGCGTCGGGTCTCTTCCGATTTCGGGTCCTTACGCGTATAAAAATCTTTGTCCGGCAGGCCGAGACCGCCCTGATCCGCATCCGCAATGTTGACGCGAGCATCATCCGGGTCGGCAGCTGCGCGAAAACCAAAGAGCGCCGCGATGCGCTGATTGTGCAGGCGTGCCACCACGCTGGGAATACCGGAGAGGTCCCTGATCGCTTTGATATTGTCGAGGTCTGCTTTTAGCGGATCGTCGCCCGCCCGGTCGATCGCGCGCTCGTTCATGCAGGCGGCGTAAAATGCGCCGATCTTCTGATCGATCGCCGAACGATCCTGATGTTTAGCCGAATCCTCCAGAATCGAATGCAGAATTTCTTCGTTGCGGTCGCTCAGTTCATTGAAGCGGCCCCAGCGCGCTTCTTGTGCCGGCACGGGATGCGTTTTCACCCAATTGCCGCACGCGTATTGGTAAAAGTCCTGACACGGGCTGACGGATTTATCGATCGCGCTCAGATCCAGCCCGCTACTGCTAGCTGTTGTTTGGGCGAGAGCTGAAAGGCAGAAGAGCGCCGCGCCCACAGCGCCCAGAAAAGTTCTCGCGTTCATGGCGATCAGCTTGCGTCGAAGCCGACGAACTCTTCCAGAACGACATTTCCTTTATAGTTCATCTCCTGATGGATGCCGATCGACGAAGAATAATATACAAACGCCGTCGTATTCTTCAATTGTCCGAAGAATCCTTGCTCGCCGTTATCGCCCTGATCTTCCTTCTTAGACATAGCTGTGAGCACCTGTTTCTGCTGGCCGGCACTGCACTTCATAAAGGGCGCGTGATGCATTTCTTGAGCCAGGCGGTTCACGGAAGCCAGGCCCTTGGTCCAGGAAGTCTTGTCTTCGGGCACAAATGCTTCGGCGACCATCCGGTCAATGAAAGCCGCTACGCCCGCCGCATGCGCGCCTGGTGAGTGATCGTCCGTTGGAATGATCAGGTCGGTCAAAGAATCGAGCAGTGCAAAATCCTCCTTGCTGAAGAACAGCGGTGCCCCCGGTTCGGCCGCGGATAGTTGTAAGGTCGTGAACGCGACAGCGGCGAACGTCAGAAAGACTTCCCGGCGGTTTAGGCTCGCCTGCATTTAGACCTCTCCTTTCCGCATCTCGTCCGCGAGATGATCGCAGGAGCGCCAGCACAGCGCCATGATTGTCCAAGTCGGATTTTGACAAGAGGCCGAAACATGGGTGCTGCCGTCGACCACCAGCAGATTCTTTACATCGTGCGCCTGCTGGAACTGGTTCACCACCGACGTTTTCGGATCGTTCCCCATACGTGACGTGCCGAGTTCGTGGATGGACCAACCCTCACATAGCAAGTCTTTGGTCGAAGACGTGATCTCAAAACCAGCGGCCTCGAACATTTCCCGGCCGGAGTTCATCATGTCCACGGCCATCTTGCGTTCGTTGTCGCCGAATTGATAGTGGAAACGCAGTGCAGGAATGCCCCATGCATCCTTAAGCTGCGGATCGATATCGACGTAGTTTTCGTAACGCGGCAGCACCTCGCCGAACCCGCCAATGTCGAATACGGCGCCGGCGTAATCGCGCACCCGGCGCTTGTACTCTTCGCCAAATCCGGTCTCGTCGAAAGCGGTGCCGGGAACCATGCCGCATCCGCTGCCACCTTCGAAGCCGTAGCCGCGAATGAAATCCGAACGCTTTTCGGTTACGTTGCGGAATCGAGGTATATAGAAGCCGCCCGGCCGGCCGTCATCGAGTGTACGCGGCTTGCCGACCAGGTCCTTCCAAAACCCTGAAACCGACGGTCCCATCAGATGCTCGCAGAAGTTATGTCCGACATGTCCGCTCGAGTTACCGATGCCGTTCGGGTGTTGCGGCGACTTCGATAACAGCATCAGGCGCGCCGACTCCAGTGTGGATGCGGCTAAGATAATAACCTTGCCCTTTGCCTTATAGCTCTTCCGGGTCTCACTATCCAGGAAGTTGACGCCGTCGGCCTTGCCGGTGTTCTTATCCACCGTAACTTCATAAGCGGTGGAGTTGGGGCGGAGCGTCAGGTTGCCGGTTTCCATTGCGGGCAAGATCAGACCGGTAGGCGAATCGAAGGCCGCATGAATGTCGCACCCGCCCACATGCCGGTTGCAGGCGCCGCGGCCATAGCAGCGGCTGCGATGCTTGTTGTGTTTCAACCACTCGGTTGTGCAGCCAGCGCGATAAGGAGTGACGATGCGGTCCATGCCTTTGAGGGTGTTGCGCATGTGGACCTCCGACGCGGTTAGCTTCAGCGGTCGCTGATACACTCCGTCCGGCATGACAGGCATCCCCTCCGGATGCCCCGAGATGCCTAAATAGCGGTCCACGCGGTCGTAGTACGGCGAAATATCCGCATACGAGATCGGCCAGTCCATGCCATAGCCGTCGTGAGTAGCGGCTTTGAAGTCGTAATCGGACAGACGCAGCGCGAGCCTTCCCCAAATATTGGTCTTGCCGCCGACGGCGCGCGCTCGCACCCAGGCGTACTTTGTCCCTGAGTAAGGATTCTCCTTCTCATCCACAACCAGTGTTTTGCTGTAATCCGATCCTCCCCATCCCTGAATGTACGAGGTGGTCTTTTTGTATTTTGTATTTTGCGCGTACGGCGGATTGCGAATAGTGTATTCGTTTAGCGTCAGCGCGTGATAATCGGCCGGCATTTTGCCCCGATTCGGATGATCGTAGGGCCACTCCATCGAATGCAGAATCTTGCCGGTGTCCTGATACTTACCTGCTTCGAGCAGCAGCACTTTCATGCCATGCGACGTGAGCACATGGGCAGCCATGCCACCCGCAGCTCCAGATCCTACGACGACGGCATCGTAGGTCTGGTTGAGGTCTACATCTGTGTTGTTGGAAAGCGAGACTTGAACGAGCATCGTGGGCCGCTACAAAGATTATGCCAGTTGTTTTACAGCACGCCTGGCGAATGGATCAGACGTATAATCCCATGCGCTGCTTCACCGTCGCCACTGTAGCTTCGGCTAGCGGCATGACGCGATCGCGGCTTGCTGCCAGGACGGAATCGATGTAGGCGGGATCCGCCGTGATCTGGCGGTACTTGGTTTGAATCGGTTCAAGGCGGGCAATCACGGCCTCGGCGATGCGTTTCTTGAATTCGCCATAGCGCATGCCGGCAACGGCAGCCGCCGTGACGCCAGGATCACACGCTTCACCAATGGCAAGCAGATTCGCAACGCCGGGTCCCATGCTTTGAGGCTCGACGGCGGGTTGCGAATCCGTAGTAGCGCGCGCGATCTTTTTCTGAATGACCTTAGGCTCATCCAGCAGGGCAACGGAATGACCGGAGCCCGGAGTCGATTTGCTCATCTTTTGCGTGGGGTCGTCGAGTCCCATGATGCGGGCACCCACTGTGGGCAAGCGCGTAGCAGGCATGACGAAAGTTTCGCCGTAGAGCGAGTTGAAGCGCTGCGCGATATCGCGAGTAAGTTCAAGGTGCTGCGACTGGTCTTCACCGACTGGCACGATGCTTGCTTGATACAGGAGAATATCGGCAGCCATTAGCACCGGATACTGCAGTATGCCGGAGCCGACCGTCTCCTGCTGTTCCGATTTCGCTTTGAACTGCGTCATGCGATAAAGCCATCCAAGCGGCGTGACACACGTCAGCAGCCACGCGAGTTCGGCATGAGCTGGAACGCTCGATTGAACAATGATGGACGACTCGGCAGGATCGATTCCGGCGGCGATGAACAGCGCGGCCGTCTCACGGATTTTCTTTGAAAGTTCCGCCGGGTTCTGATAGAGCGTGATGGCGTGCAGGTCGACGATGCAGAAGATGCTCTCGTATTGCGACTGGATCTCGGCCCAGTTCTTAAGCGCTCCGAGATAATTGCCAATATGGAGTTGGCCGGTGGGCTGGACGCCGGAAAAGACTCGTGCCTTCATTTTTACAGATAGCGAACCTTCATCCTAAGGGATGGCTCAATTGAATTCTCAGTCGATCACGGTGCGTATCGAAAAACTGGTATACGGCGGTGAGGGATTGGCGCGAGTCGATGGCCAAGTCCTGCTTTCGCCGTATGTGCTGCCCGGCGAGCAAGTGAGCGTAGAGCCGCGCCGCGTGAAAACGGGTTTGTTGCGCGGGACCCAGCCGACCATTTTGGAAGCGGCTGCGGCTCGGGTAGAGCCGCGCTGCGAATATTTCGGAACCTGCGGCGGTTGCCAATACCAGCATGCCGAATACGCGTTCCAGCTGGAGCAAAAGCAAATCATCCTGCGCGAAACGCTGCTGCGGAGCGCTGGAATCGACTACCCTGGCGACATCGCAATCCTCAGCGGCGAACCGTGGAATTATCGCAATCGTGTTCAACTCCACTTCGAGCGGGGGCGCTCCGGGTTTCACCGGCTTGGATCCCATGAGCTTTGCGATATCGATCACTGCTACATTTCATCTCCGATATTAGTAGCTGCCATCACGAAACTGGATCGTGCTGCGAAGGCGCCCCAGTGGCCTGAGTTTGTTCGTTCTGTCGAACTGTTCACCAATGACCACGATCTGCAACTGACAGTCGCCGACACGACGCGGCCGGTGGCGGCCCGGTTCTTCGATTGGTGCGCAACATTCCTCGAAAACTTTGCGCCGGGCGCCATTGAGTATGAGGCCGCTGGGCACACGTTTCGCGTCAGCCGGGGATCGTTCTTTCAAGTCAATCGATTCCTGATCGATGCGCTGGTCAATGAGAGTGTCGGAAATTATTCGGGCGAGCAAGCAGTGGATCTTTATGCGGGCGTCGGACTGTTCTCTGTCGCACTGGCGCAGCGCTTTCAGCGGGTTGAGGCCATTGAGCGCGGCGGCCCGGCATATCGCGATCTGGAGCACAACGCGAGCAATGCCTCGAATCTCAAAACCTTGCGATCCCCGGCCGAAGATTTTCTGCGCGAGCTTCGGCAACCACCGCATTTGATCCTTGCGGATCCTCCGCGCGCCGGTCTGGGACGCGATGCCACGGTAGAACTCTTGAGGCTCCAACCGCAACATCTGGTGCTAGTGAGTTGCGACCCGTCCACCATGAGCCGTGACCTGAAGACACTGCTCACTGCCTATGAGATCGAGCGAATGACTCTGATCGACTTATTTCCGCAGACTTATCACTTTGAAACTATTGTGCACCTTCGGGTGAAGTGAGTGCGTTCAAGAGCTGATAAAGGTCGACACGGCAAAATGCCCCGAGCCAGCTGCAAGTTCGCCCGCAATGTCACCCTGTGTGCACTTCTGAACCGCGCGCGTCAGCAAGCGGCGCTTGATACTAACTCAGCTTGCTCAGATAATCGTAATCTACTTTGATCGCTTCGAACGCACTCATATCCCGAAAAGGGGGTTCCTGCTCGACAAATATGTGCTCGATGTGACCATTCCGCGCCGCATTGAAGATCTTTTTGTAATCGATGCTCCCGCGTCCTAGCTCCGTAGGCACGGGAGCGTCTGGCCCTTCGTTCATCAGCTCGGTTGTCGGCTTAAATCCCGCGCGAAAGTCTTTGACATGCAGAAGCCGATAGCGGTTCGGATACTTACCAAGGTAAGTCGCCGGATCATGGCCCGCTACCGTCATCCATCCGCAATCGAGCTCTAACTTCACCAGCTCCGGATCGGTCAGACGAATGAGCTCGTCGTAAGCAATTACGCCGTCGTAGCTCTTAAATTCGAAATTGTGGTTGTGATAGCCGAACTGCAGACCAGCCTTCTTCACTTGCTCGCCGATCTTGTTGAACTGCTCTGCGTTCCACTTCCAATCATCGAGCGTCAGGCCTTGGATGATGGCGAGAAACAATCCCATCTCTCCCTTGCTCGGGTCGACCTTGAAGCGAGAAGGATCGGCCACCCACGGCACGGCCGAAATCATATACTGCTGGCCGTAGCCTTTCGCGATGTCGATCTGCGACTCGAGATTACTCAACATAACGGGCATGATGTAGTGCCCGGCGGGATTCTTGAGACCGGAATCCTGCAGGGCTTTCTGCATATCCTTCACCGGCGTCTTCGCAAGCGGGGAAAGCTCCACCTCTTTATAACCGGCTGCGGCGACGTGCTTCAGCGTGCCGAACGGATCACTGTCCATCTCCGAGCCGAGCATGTAGAGTTGGATCCCAATGGGCAGGTTCAAAGGATTAGCTTGCATGGTTTTGCTCGAGAGAAGGGCTGCGGAGGCGCTCAGGGCGCTGCCGGTTCTGCGCAGGAACGTGCGGCGCGAGGTTGGTGGCGTTGTCATCGCTCGCGACGATCTTATCTCACAAGCTCGAAGCGGAGTGTCGGTGTTTGCTTGCACTGGGCGTCGATCACCAATCGGCGGCCAAAATTTCATCCTGTGTCACAGCCGGTTATTTCTTCCGCCTCACACTCCAGAAGACGGAGCAATCGGCAATGTCGGCGCGCTTGGCGTAGACGTTCCCAATTTCCCAATTGTCAATCTTGTCGTCGTCACACGTCTCCAGGGTTGCAAAGGCGCCGTTCTTCACCTCCGCCTCGAGTTCCTTAAGCGGGATGATGTGAAACAGTCTGGCATCGGCAGGCGATACGTTGACCTTATGTGAATAGGAGAACTCCATTCCCGGCGGCGGTGTCCAATGCAACACAAAATAAACCGCCTCATCGGCATATAACGATGCGCCGCGCGGAGTTACCTCCGCTACCTTCTTAGAGATCTCTTCGTAGCGTTGCCAGGTTGCGGCATCGCGATCGTTAAACAGTGACCGGAAAGCGGCGAGTACGAGCACTGCACTTAAAGCTGCGCCCGGCAGCATGGGCGAGGCGTTCGGGAAGAGACGAGAACCGGCAACATACACGCCAAATCCGCCGAGCACGGCCAGAAAGGGAATCGCCACGATATAGTAGCGCGCGAACGTGGGGTGCGCGGTGGAAATATAAACGGTCAGTGTGACTACCAGCGCGGCACACAGGCCCAGCTCGCGGCGGATGCGTTCATTCCAGCGCCGGACGCGCAGCATGCATGTGACGGTGGCGATCGCCAGCATTGCCATCAGCAGCGTCTGACCAGAATCAACCCAGCTTGTCAGAACGTCGACATCGTGAGCCGTTGCGTCGGCCCAGTCGGCGCGGCGAAACAGTGTCTGGTACTCGACGATGTTGAAGATGACCTGCCGCGGACCTGAGGCGAGCAACCAAAACACGGGCGCGAAGGGTGCTAGAACGCCACACGCGAATGCCGCAGCCTTTAGCCAGCGGCTGCCGGCTTCGTTATAGAGCCATGCCCAAACGAGGAGAACCGGTGCCAGCGGCGCGCACAGGAGAGATGATGCGCAGGCGACTCCGGCAAAGAATCCGGACGCAAGCGAGTACGCCGGGACAGGGTGCCGAACGGCCCTCAGAATCAGTAGAAACGCGGCAAAACCGGTAAAGAGGCACATCGCATACGCCTGTGCGATCGGGCCAAATTGAATAAAAACTGTGTTCGCCCCCAGAAACAGGACTCCCGTAAGCGCGCACGCGATGCGCCAGCCAGGCGCCGGCGATCGCCGCAGTAGGTAGCCGGTGAACAGTGCGAGGGCTCCAGTCACTAGCACCGCAGCGGCAATGTGGGTGGTCCGCCAGGTCGGTCCTAATGCGATCATCCAGGCCGCGTTCCAGTACGCGTTCAGCGGCGTCTGTGGAAAACAGAAATCGAGATACGGCCGCTTGCCGGTACTGATTAACTGTGCCGCAAGCAGGTGAAAGCCTTCGTCCCAAACGAAAGCTCTGGTCTCGGCGTAGACCCAAAGCGCACCCGATAGCAGCGCACTGACGGCCCAGACTATGGCGGCGGAGGTGTCGCGCAGCGGTCCGGAATTCTTATCTGCCGCGTTTTGCCCTGATGCAGGACCTTGCCGCATTCCGCCAGATGATAGCGCGTGCCTATTCCGCTGTTAGCCCAGGGGAGTATGTTACCGGAAAAATCCTACCCCCATTAGACTCAGAAAACTCTTCCGCTTAAGGCGTAGCCATGCGTATACTGCTGTTTAAACGATCTCAAGAGAGTCCGATTTACAGCATTAAAGTATCAATGATTCGCAAGGAATTGGGGGGAGTTTTGCCTGTCCAGGAGTTCGGGATAAGGGCGGGTAATAAGTGAGTACGTACAGCGATTTGAAGCCGCAGCAGCTTGTTTTTGCGATGACGCCCAGTACGCGGCACCACGTTGCAAAGCACAAAAAAGAGCGTAATCTGGTTTCACGACGCAAGACAAAATCGCTGAGTAAATCGGAATAAATGCACGAAAACAAACAAGTCGGCATGAAGATTAAGAGCACGATTAAGGCAGACGGCGCCATCTGGATGCGATCGGAAAAAGCGTAACGAGCACGGCAGCCGGGAGCTACCGCACTCGAGCGCACAGTTAGTAGGCAGTAGTTGACGAATAAAACCCGATGCTGGTCGGGCATCGAGATTTAAAGGAAGGAGGACACACCATGAAAATCAAGAGCAAAGTGCAGGCTGGCAAGTCGGCGTGGGGTGCGTAATCCTCTCCGTCCGTAAAGAGCAATTGTAAGTCGGAATCAGGCCACTTCGTTTGGTCGACGGATTGGCCTGAACGCCTCAGATATCTCCAGCCGGTTGTGGCATTGTCACTTCCGGTTCCTGTTTTTCTATTCGGCCACCTGGCTGAAAACTTTAGAACGATTTTTCCGGGCCATTTCGTGACTGGCAGCAGCGAAATGGCCCTCTTTTTTGACCGATACGTAACTCGGGACCTCTGGTCGGAGTAGATGGCACACAGCTTCCATCGAACTGCACAATCCATTCGAAAAGATAACGGACTGAAATCCGGCATCAGCCTGGTCACGGCCGTTTGTCTCCTCGCCGGTTGGGTAGCTTGGGCGTGCCGTGCGCATGTTTCCCGCTATGAAGTGTCTGAATCGGCGCGGTTGGAAGTGAACGCCTCCGCTTATCCGGTGCAATCAAGTCTATCGGGAAGGCTGAGTTTCTCCACGCTCGTGCTCGGCCGTGAAGTGCGTGAGGGAGAAGTCCTGGCGGAACTCAGCGCCGATGCCGAAAAGCTGACCCTTGAGGAAGAGCGAGCCCGCTACGCAAGCTTTCAGCCGCAACTCGCTGCCCTTCGGGCGCAAATGGCATCGGAGCAGGCTGGCATGGAGGCGGATCGTAGCGTTTCCAAATATTCAGACCTTACAGCGTCAGCTCAGTATAGGCAGGCTGACGCCGAGGCGGTGCTAGCGGAACAGCAGGCCGAGCGTGCGCGGCGCATGCGCGCCGAGGGTATTTTGGCGCCGGCAGAGGCCGACAAAGCGACAGCGGATGCGGAGAGCAAACGGGCCGCCGCCGATAGTCTGAAAGCGGCTGCGTCGCGGCTTCAACCGGAGCTGCGGGTGAAGAACGGTGAACGCGACGTCCGGCTGAGACAGATCGCGGCTCAGAAGGCAAAGCTGGAGGCGGATCTGACTGTTTCAGGGGCAGCGATCAAGCGTCTGCAATATGAAATTGAACGCCGGCAGATTCGCGCGCCCGTTTCGGGCAGATTAGCTGAATGCGCCATACTGCCGCCCGGGTCACATATCGGCGAAGGTCAACAGCTCGGCATCATTCTGCCGTCGAGTGAGGTGCGGGTCGTGGCGCAGTTTCTGCCTGCGGCTGCCTTCGGAAAACTTCATGAAGGGCAGCCCGCCACTCTCCGCCTTGACGGTTTTCCATGGGCCCAGTTCGGAGTCGTCAAGGCGCGAGTTTCTCGCGTCGCCAGCGAGATCCGCGACGGAAAAGTTCGAGTGGAACTGGCGGTAGACCGCGTACCGCATCCACGGATTCCCATCCAACACGGCTTGCCTGGAAGCGTCGAAATCGAGATCGAGCACACCACGCCCGCCACCTTGCTATTGCGTTCGGCGGGAACCCTAGTTGGTGGACATTGAGGAAATTCTTCGCACCCGAGGTGGTGCAAACCTCCAACATGGATTGCGGGCCCGCGGCCCTCAAGTGCCTGCTCGAAGGGTTCGGTATCCACGTCAGTTACGACCGGTTGCGTGAGGCGTGCCAGACGGGCATCGACGGCACCTCAATCGACACCATGGAGGTGGTCGCAAACCAGCTTGGTTTAAAGGCTGAGCAGGTCATGATTCCGCTCGATCACGTGACGATTCCGGAAGCTAAAGTATTGCCGGCATTGGTTGTAGTCCGACTGCCGGACGGAATGACGCACTTCGTCATTGTGTGGCGGCGGCACGGCAATCTGCTCCAGATCATGGACCCCGCGGCCGGTAGGCGCTGGGTCACCGCGGAACGATTTCTCTCCGATGTCTACCGGCACAGGATGGCGGTACCCGCGGAAGGCTGGCGCGAGTTTGCCGGTTCTGAAGAATTTCAGGCAGTACTGCGCCGGCGATTGATCCATCTCAAGGTCCGAGCGGCGGCCGTCGACCGCTTATGCCGGACAGCACTAATGGATGAGTCCTGGCGAAGCCTGGCAGCGCTGGATGCGGCGGTTAGGCTCCTGAGCTCGCTTGCCGGCGCGAGGGCGATCACCGATGGCGAAGAGTGCCTCCGTGTCCTGAACGAATTTCAGCACGAGCCGGAATTGATTCCTCCTCAGTTCTGGTCCGCAGCGCCGACGGATCCGGACGAAGAAGGTGTGGAGCAACTGGTAATCACCGGTGCCGTTCTTGTCCGCGCCCTGGGCAGGGCGGATGTGCCAGCGGAGGAGCCGATCTCCGCCGAACTTCGGGCGGCGATTACGGAACGGCCACTCCGGCCTGATCTCGAGCTGGCACGGTATTTGTGGCAGAGCGGGCCCCTTTCCCTGTTCGTTTTTGCGATTGCATTGATTCTGAGCGCGGGCGGCGTTTTGATCGAAGCGCTGCTGTTCCGCGGCTTGTTCGACCTGACTTCGCAGCTGCACGTCGCCGGCCAGCGGATTGGCGGAATGGCAGCTATCGTCATCTTCAGTTCCATCCTGCTGGCGTTCGACTTCACCCTATTCGCTGAGGGGCTGCGGCTTGCGCGGCACATCGAGGCTCGCTTGCGAGTCGCCTTCATGCGCAAAATTCCCAAGCTGGGCGATCGCTACTTCCAGAGCCGCTTGACCTCGGACATGGCCGAGCGCAGCCACGCCGCTCACCATCTGCGCCATTTGCCCGACCTGATTCGACAGCTCGCGGGCTCGGCGCTGAAGTTAGTGTTCACCGCAGGCGCATTAATTTGGCTCCAGCCGTCCGGGTGGCCTTTTGTGCTGTTGATTGCGCTGAGTGCGCTGGTTCCGCCGTTCGCTGCGCAATCGATGCTCGCCGAGCGCGATCTTCGGGTTCGCAGCCATGCCGGAGCCCTCACCCGTTTTTATCTGGATGCCATGCTCGGGTTGGTTACAATTCGGGCGCACGGAGCGGAGCGCAGCCTCCGCCGCGAACAGCAAAAGCTGTTGGGCGATTGGGCTGAGGCGGCAATTCGTCTCCAAAAGACGGTCGTCCGGCTCGAGGCTTTGCAGCTGACAGCAATGTTCGGTTTTGCCGCGTGGCTGCTGCTCAGCCATCCGCTGTACGAGGCCGAAATCGGGCGCGTCTTATTAATGATCTATTGGGCGCTGAATCTGCCGGTTTATGGACAGGACATCGCGGCTTTGGCGCGCCGCTATCCTTATTACCGCAACCTGACGCGGCGCTTGCTTGATCCGCTCGGAGCGCCGGAAGAGGCGCGGGGGAAGCGAGACTCGGCCACTGCTGCTTTGGCGGTTGCGCCGGCAATTCGGATCCGCGATGTTTCGCTGACAGCCTCGGGTCACAAGATTCTCGACGGCATCCACCTCGACATCGCCTCCGGTAGCCACGTCGCCATTGTGGGGCCTTCGGGGGCAGGGAAGTCGAGCCTCGTCGGCCTCCTGCTTGGCTGGTCCAAGCCGAGCGTTGGCGAAATCGAAGTGAACGGATGCGCATTAGATTGCGAGCAGTTACTGCGGTCTGGCGCCTGGGTTGATCCTGCGGTACAGCTTTGGAATCGCTCGCTGCTCTCCAACATCCGTTACGGTTCGTCAACGGATGCGGCCGCGGTCGGACAAGCGGTGGACGATGCGATGCTGCGCGGCGTCCTGGAATCTCTGCCCGAAGGCCTGCAAACCAATCTCGGCGAAGGCGGTGGGCTCGTATCAGGTGGGGAAGGGCAACGTGTCCGGCTCGCCCGCGCCATGGTGGGTAGGGACGTGCGCCTGGTGATTTTCGATGAACCCTTTCGCGGTCTCGATCGCGAGAAGCGTCACGAGCTGTTGTCGCGCTCTCGCAGCCTGTGGCACGATTGCACGCTCATCTGCGTCACCCATGATATCGACGAAACGCGGCAGTTCGATCGCGTTATCGTCATCGAAAATGGACGTATCGCCGAGCAAGGCTGTCCGCGTGAGCTGACCGCGCGTGCCGGGTCGCGTTACGCACAGCTGCTCCGTGCCGAAGCGCAGACCCGCTCGGGCCTGTGGTCCTCGCGGAACTGGCGGCGTATTCGCGTTCAGTCCGGCAGAACTGTAGAGACGATTCGCGAACCGGCTCAAGAGATCGAGGCGGAGGTCGCTTGAAGAAGAGCTCCGACATAGACGCGGCCGGCTGGCCTCCCGAGCGCCTTTCCGAGTGCGTAACCGCACTATTGAAACACGCTGGTCTGGCGCAGACAGGAGCCGCGGAGTTGCCGAACCCGGCCGAGAGTTCGGATCTCGACCGCTGGATGGATATGGCCGCGCGCGCGTTTGGATGCGAGTCGCAGCCGGCCACGGTCGCATATCGCGACCTCGAAGCGGAGTTGAGCTGTTTGCGGCCGGCGATCGTGCGCGCAGGTGACCTTTATTTTGCAGTTGTTGGCCACTGTAGGGGAGTGCTGCGGGTGCTTGATGCGAACGCCGAGCTGGTTGAGATATCCGCAAAGCTGGTTTGCGAGGCAATTCGGCGGCCCGCGGAAGGTGACCGCCGTCGCGACGTGCGCCGGTTACTGGAGCGCTGCGGGATTCGAGACAAGCGGTGTGATCGCGCCGCTGACTTTCTTGTTTTGGAGCAGTTGGGACAGAAGCCCTTCAGCCAGTGCTGGGTGTTTCGCGATTCGTGTGCCGCTCCCATAGTCCGCTGGCTCCGGCAGGCACACGCGTTTCGAAACGGAGTGGCACTAGTTCTGGCCCACACCGCGCAGTACCTTGTGTGGCTCTTGTCGTGGGCTATGTTGGGCAGCTTGTCCTTCGCAGGGCACATGGACTCCGGCTGGCTCCTGGGATGGTCGCTGCTGCTGGCCACCCTCATTCCGTGCCGGGTCCTCGCAATTTGGCTGCAGGGACAGATCGCAATAGGAGTGGGTGCTTTGTTGAAGCGCAGACTGCTTGCAGGAGCGCTTCGATTGGAACCGGAAGAGATCCGCCACCGCGGAATCGGAAGCTTTCTCGGGCAGGCCTTTGAAGCCGACGCGATCGAGACCCTGGCGCTCGGCGGAGGTATCGCCGGCTTGCTGGCAACGGTCGATATCTTTGTCTCGGGATTCGTACTGGGGCGTCTGGCTATCCTGCTCGCCGCCTGGTTCGCGGTCGCGGGAGTTCTCGCATGGCGATTCGTGCACACTTACGAGCAGTGGACCGGCATCCGCCTCGGGCTGACGCAGGACCTGGTCGAATGCATGGTCGGGCACCGCACGCGTCTGGTGCAACAGGCTCCGGACCAATGGCACGTGAGCGAGGATGAGGTTCTCGACAGCTATTACGGCGCTTCCAGGCGGATCGACTATATCGGCGCTCTGCTACTCGGACTCATTCCGCGCGGATGGCTCATTGCCGGGTTGGTGTGTGTCGCTCCGGGGATTATTGCCGGGCAGACGTCCAGCTCTCAGACAGCTATCGCGCTGGGAGGCATTTTGCTCGCCTGGAGCGCATTCGACCGGCTGGTTACGTCCTTCTCCGAGATAGCGGCTGCGCACGTCGCCTGGAAACGCATCCAGCCTTTATTTCATGCTGCCGCGCGCCCGGACCTAAACGGCGTTGTAAGCGGCGTTTCGCGATCGAGAG
Organism: uncultured Acidobacteriaceae bacterium; assembly: GCA_963842195.1. GTDB lineage: Bacteria > Acidobacteriota > Terriglobia > Bryobacterales > Bryobacteraceae > Bog-105. The sequence goes on along the minus strand of CAWJFN010000002.1, from coordinate 132,171 downwards.
AATCGGGAGAACAAGTGCTCGAAGCGGACCGCCTCACGTATCGTTACCGTAAGAACGGAAGTCCGGTTCTCGAATCGTGCAATCTCGTGATCCGGCGCGGCGACCGTGTATTGCTGGAAGGGCCATCCGGAGGCGGAAAAACGACGCTTGCCTCATTGCTCTCGGGAGCGCGGCGGCCCGAATCGGGCCTGGTCCTGGCCGGCGGTCTCGACATGCAGACGTTGGGCCGCGATGGATGGCGCGAACGCGTCGTGTCGGCGCCGCAATTTCATGAGAACCACATCCTGACCGAGACGCTGGCGTTTAATCTTCTGTGCGGCCGGCGCTGGCCGCCTCCAGCCGGCGACATGGCCGAAGCCGAAGAGGTCTGCAAAGGGCTCGGGCTCGGCGACCTGCTCGCGCGCATGCCAAGCGGTTTACTGCAGATGGTCGGCGAAGGCGGATGGCAGCTCTCGCATGGTGAGCGCAGCCGCATCTTCATTGCTCGCGCGTTGCTGCAGGATCCGGAACTGATCATCCTCGACGAGAGCTTCGGCGCGCTCGACCCCGAAAATCTGAAGACGGCGCTCGAGTACACGACGCAGCGCGCGGACACACTTATGGTGATTGCGCACCCCTGAGCCCCCTTCAGTGACAAGATCGCCTGCGGCTTTGGCAGACGGTGTTTTCATGCGGGCAGGTTGCCAAGCTGCGCGTCGATTGCCAATCGACGCTTCTGGGTAAACGCGGCGAAAGTGACGGTCCGCGCGGCGGATGCTACTGTTCGCCGTTGATGACAACGTTCATGGCGCCCGTCGAATCGAGGTTTGAGGTGCCCCAGACTGACTGCGTGCCCCAAACCGATTGCGTGCCCCACACGGATTGATCGCCCGTAATCGATTGGTCTGGTGCTGTGGTCTGAGTACCCCAAACTGACTGCGTGCCCCATACCGACTGATCGGCGCACACTGTTCCCGAACTGCAGACGATGGAAGCGCCGCCGGAGGAACCATTCTCTCCGCTGTACGATGCGGCCGGAGAGAGCGCCGTACCGTAGAACGGCGTCTGATCGGCGAGCGCGGCTTGAATATCCAGATACCCGGCCCCTATCGTAAAGATGTCGTATTCACTGGTGTAGCTTTGACCCGTTGTGGGGTCGTAAGCCGTGCTGATGCTTGGAAACGTCTTGTACGCAGTACGCATCAGTCGCGCCTTCACCTGATCGGGCGTGAGCGTTGGATGAGCTTGCAGCAGCAAGGCTGCCGCGCCACTCACGACCGGCGCTGCCATGCTCGTTCCGCTTAGCGTGAAATAAGAGTTCGAGACCTGAGTGCTCGACGTTGTCTGGTAATAACTCAGCGGCACCAGATTTTGTGGGTACGACGTCCGCAGAGTTCCGTTCGGCGATAGTAGCGAGACGACCAGGTTGCCGGGCGCGACCAGATCCGGCTTCACAATGTGGTCGACCTGTGTCGGTCCCTTAGAGCTGTAGCTTGCAATGAGATCGTCGGTGCGCTGGGGTGTGCCCATCGACTTCATCGCGCCTACCGTAATTACATAGGGATCATTCCCGGGCGCAGTAATCGTTCCGTAACCACTGTTCCCGACTGAGTTGTCACGCCCGTCGTTCCCCGCTGCTACCACTACCACAATGCCTGCACGCCAGGCCGCTTCCACAGCTTGACAAAGAGGATCTACCTGGTAGCTTTCATATACCGGCCGGCCGACCGACATGTTGATCACCCGAATGTTATACAGCAGCTGTAGCGCGATCGCTTCGTCAATGGCAGCGATAACGTCACTGTCATTGCCTTGGCCATTCTGATCCAGGACTCGCAGATCGATCAGGCTTGCTCCCGGCGCAACCCCTACAAACGAACGCGTGCAGCTTGCGCACATCGAGTCGGCTCCGTTGCCTGCTATGATCCCCGCGACGTGCTCGCCGTGGCCATACCGGTCGTCGGCGCTTAACCCAAGGAAACTGCTGCGATAAACAATGCGGCTGCCGCCCGGACCCTGGAGATCGTCATGTTTGCTGATTCCGCTATCGATCACCGCAATGCCGATACCGGCGCCGCTAAGTCCCGTATTCCATGCGGCGGCTGCATTGACCGCTGCCGTGCTGTTATCAAGCAGCATATGTAATTTGCGGTTGGGAGCGATGAACGCGACGTCGGGGTCCGCGGCCAGCGTCGCCAGCATCCCGGCGGGAACCGAATAGGAACCCGCTCTTATCAGCCGCAGTTCGCGGCGCAAACTTCCACCCACGTTGGCGACCTTGCGATGCTGAACAGGGGTGGGCGGCTGCTTGAATTCGATAATTACGTCCACGCTCGAATTCGGGTCGGCATTCCGTAAATCCTGTGAGAGCTTACCGGATTGAGCGAATACTGTGCTTGTGAAGGCCGCCAGCAGTGCAGTTACGATGAATTGTAGAGTCATGTGTTTTCTACGAAGCTCCGAGATGCTGCGTGTTCGCTCGTGCAGTGCCGGGTGCGCATTTCTGCCGGGCGGTGAATCTCTGATCCGTACGCTGAGTCAGGGAGAGTGGGCCTGAGCTTCCTGACAGCAATCAGGACCCGTGGTGAAAAATATTTTCTGCTTGGCGGTGTTTTTCATTATAGAAGCAATGCCGATAAATCAGCTAGACTTTTTGTAAAAAATAAGTAAAATCGTAACGTATCTTCAGATACAATTAGATTTCCCTTTTTAAAAAAGTGCCCTGCAAGTGCAAGGCAACGGCGCTCCCTCTGCTGTGTTGGGTCGTCGTCGCCGCTCTTCCCGGTAGCGCCGCAGTAGCGCTCGACCCATTAAAACCAATCAAGCAGTTCCATCAGGATGTCTGGCGGACCGAACAGGGGCTGCCTCACAACACTGTGCTTGCCATCGCGCAATCGAACGACGGCTACCTGTGGCTCGGGACTGAACTCGGACTGGTGCGTTTTGACGGACTCCAGTTCACCATCTTCGATAAGGGAAACACGCCGGAGCTGCGCAGCAACAAAGTGGACGCGATTTTGGCCGATCGCAGCGGCAGCTTGTGGATCGGCACAGTCGGCGGCGGCCTCACTCGCGTGCAAAACGGTAAATTCCAGACGTTTACCGAGAAAGACGGCCTTTCTGGAAATTCGATTCAATGTCTGATGCAGGATCGCGCCGGAGACCTCTGGATCGGCACGAACGGCAGCGGCGTCACTCGCCTGCACGGCAGTGTCTTTCACGCATACACCACCAGGGACGGTCTGGCCGACAACGAAGTATTCGCGATTGCACAGGGCAGCGATGGAAGCATATGGCTCGGTACCAACGATGGACTGAGCCGGCTTTCGAACGGCACGTTCCGAACCTACGGCGTGCGGGACGGACTGCCGAACGCAAACGTGCGTTGCCTGCAGATGACCGCACAAGGCGCTCTTTGGATTGGTACCAATGGCGGCGGATTAACTCGTCTGCGCGACGGTAATTTCACTACCTTTACGGTAAAAAGCGGACTTTCGAGTAGTGCTGTTTCGACAATTCACGAAGACGAAAAGGGCGGCCTCTGGATTGGAACCATTGGCGGCGGGCTGACCCGCATCACACCTGCAGGTTTCAGCCAGTACACATACAAAGACGGCCTGCCGAGCAATGACATCTGGTCGATTTACGAAGACGCCAAAGGAAGTCTGTGGTTGGGAACCGGTGGAGGCGGACTCACACGGTTCTTTGATGGCAACGCCTTCACCACCTACGACACCCGCTACGGTCTTTCGAACCCGGTAACGCTTCCTGTGTTCGAAGATCGCCAGGGCAGTGTGTGGATCGGAACCAATGGCGGTGGACTCAATCGCCTGCGTGAGGGTAAGTTCACCGCCTTCACCATGAAGGACGGCCTGGCCGACAATCTGGTGTTCACCATTTGTGAGGATCGCGACGGCGCTCTCTGGATCGGCACCCGCAAAGGAATCAATCGCCTGAAGAACGGCCGGTTCACCACGTACCGGAAGCAGCAGGGGCTCTCGAGCGACGTGGTGTTCGCCAGTTATGCGGATCGCGAAGGCGCCGTCTGGTTTGGAACGCGCGCGGGACTGCTCAGATGGAAGAACGGTACCTTCAAAACCTTTACGACGAAAGATGGCCTTTCGAATAACGTTGTTCAGGCCATCTATGAGGATCGCCGGAACAACTTGTGGATTGGAACTGCGGGCGGTGGTCTGGACCTCTACCGGAACGGCCGCTTTCAGGTCTTCGACTCGCGCCGCGGACTCTCAAACGATGTCGTGCTCTCGATTCACGAAAGCGATGATGGAGCGCTCTGGATTGGCACCGATGGCGGTGGTTTGAACCGCCTGAAGGACGGCAGGTTCACAAGCTACACCACGCGTAACGGTCTGTTCGACGATGCCGTATTCCGGATTTTGCAGGATGACTCGGGCAACCTGTGGATGAGCAGCAATAAGGGCATTTTTCGTGCCTCGCTGCGCGATTTGAACGCAGTTCGCGGACAAGAGTATCGCGCGTGTTTCAGTCGTATCGTATGGGGCCGCTGACGGAATGAACACCGACGAGTGCAACGGCGGATTTCAGCCCGCCGGCTGGAAAGGCCGCGACGGACGTTTGTGGTTTCCCACCATGAAAGGCGTAGTCGCCATCGATCCGCGTAAGCTCCGCGCCGCCGATCCTCCTCCCGCGGTCGTGTTCGAAGACGTTGCCATTAATGGGCGCAGCATCGGTACGGCAAATGGGGCCGAGATCTTGCCAGGACGGGGAGAACTCGAATTCGAGTACTCGGCGCCGGATTTGCGTGCCGCCCCAAAGCTGATCTTTCGTTACAAGCTCGAAGGCTTCGATCAAAACTGGAACGATGCAGGCAGCCGTCGCACCGCTTACTACACCAACATTCCACCCGGCCGCTATCGCTTTCAAGTGATTGCAAGTCACGGCGACGGCAACTGGAGCCCTCAGCCTGCCTCGCTCAGCTTCAAACTGGATCCACACTTTTATCAGACGCCCGTCTTCTACACACTTTACGGATTGGGTCTGCTTGGGTTGATTTTGCTATGGCACCGAGCACGCCTCAGGCAATTGCGCCTGCGAGAAATCTTCTTGGAACGGCGCGTCGGGCAGCGCACTACGGCGCTGCGCAATGAGATCGCCGAGCGCGAGCGTGCCGAGCTCGAAATGCTGAAAGCGAAGGAGGCAGCCGAAGCCGCCAGCCGGGTCAAGAGTGAGTTCCTTGCCAACATGAGCCATGAGATTCGGACACCGATGAACGGAGTGCTCGGGATGACGCAACTGGCGCTCTCGACGCCCTGCAGTGCCGGAGCTTCGCGAGTACCTTAAGATCGTCAAGAGTTCTGCCGATTCACTGCTGGCATTGATCGACGACATCCTCGATTTCTCGAAAGTCGAAGCGGGCAAGCTAACGCTTGATCCCATCGATTTCAACCTCCGAAAGAGCCTGGACGAGAGCGTGAAAATGATCGCGTTTCGCGCACGCGAAAAAGGCCTGCGCCTGATTTGTGATGTCGATCCCGACGTTCCTGCCGCCGTAAACGCCGATCCGGTCCGCCTCCGTCAGATCATCCTTAACCTGCTGGGTAACGCCGTGAAGTTCACCGAACGCGGCGAGGTCGCTCTGCACCTAAGTTGCGACTCGCGCAATGGCTCGGTTTCGCGATTGCATTTCGTCGTGCGCGACACGGGCGTTGGGATTGCGCCCGACAAACTGCGGTCGATCTTTGAGGCGTTCGCTCAGGCCGATAGCTCCACGACCAGAAAGTTTGGCGGAACCGGCCTCGGGCTCGCCATTTGCCACCGGCTTGCGGAATTGATGGGCGGATCCATCTGGGCCGAGAGCGAACCGGGCAGAGGCGCGGATTTTCATTTCACCATTCAGTGCGGTCCCGCTCACCCGGAATTCGCAGAAGACGATGCTTCTCCGCTCAATGGCGCAGTGGCGGCCCAGACCTTACAAGAGCAAGAGGCATCCAAACAAGAGCAAGAGGCCCCCAATTTCCATCTGCTGGTGGCCGAAGACAATCCGTCGAACCGTATGATTGCGCATCTGATTCTGGAGCGCGCCGGCTTTCGCGTTTCCGAGGCCGCAAACGGCCGCGAGGCCGTCCAAGCCGCGCGGGAAACGCGATTTGACGCCGTGCTGATGGATTGCCGCATGCCCGAGATGGATGGCTACGCCGCCGCTCGGGAGATCCGGCTATTGCCGGGACCCTCCGGCCAGATTCCCATTATTGCCCTAACTGCCAGCGCTTTCAAGCAGGACCGCGAGCAGGCTGAGGCTGCCGGTATGGACGACTTCATCTCAAAACCCTTCCGCAGCGAAGAACTGATTGCCAAATGCCTCGGATGGGCCAAAGCTAATGCCGGCCTCAGTGAAGCCCCGCGCTGTGGGGCCGGGACGAATCGGAGCAGCAGAGGAAACGGTCAGGCGCAAAGATACGGTCCTGAGCTGTTACACAGCCTGGCGGAAATTTTCCTCCAGACTGCGCCCGCTGTCTTTCACGATTTGCTGAACGCCCTTTTGCGCCAGGATTGGGCAGAGGCCAAGGATTGGGCACACTGGCTGCAAGGCGGCGGCACTGCCATGCTGAACCCGGCGCTTCAGGCGGAATTGGTTCGATTGGAGCGGGCGTGCGCTTATGCTCCGTCCGTTGTGCCCGTTGTGAATTTTGACTTGCTCCATGCCGAGTTCAAAAATGCTTCTCAGCGCGCCGAACAGTGGCTTCGCGAAACGCTGGTTTCCCATACCACGGCGTGAATACCGCGTTCTACAGAATATTGATTGCTCTCGCCGCGAGAATGGCAATCGTCCCCAGCGAGATCGAACTCTGCACCATCATGAGCAACTTCGCCCAGCGCGAGAGTACCGGAACGTCCGTGGGTGAAAATGCCGTGCTTGAATTGAAGGCAAGAAAAAGGTAGTCGACAAAGCCGGGCTTCCACCCGCTCTGTCTGAGATACGGCGCTAGTGTCATCTGCGGAAACAGGAACGCGCCCGTGGTATGTGACTTCCGCAAATCGCGGCTGTGCGGACCACCGGCATCCAGCCGCCAGTACCACGATGCAAACACCAGAACATTGCTGAGCCACAGCGCGACGGCGGACCGCAGCAGTTCTTCGGGGCTCTCGCGCTTTCCCGGTAGCCCGGATATGAGGGTTCCGAGAGACCAGACCAGGGTCGCCGTGATGACGCACAGTAAAGTGATGCCCGCAACTCTGTTCAACTTATGTCGTCCGAGGCGGTGCGATGTGATCGCTGCCGCGAGCGCCAACACGATAAGCAGGCCGATCACCCAAGTGGGACCCGGAGTCAGGCGCTCCGGGAGCGAGAGATACAGTCCGCCCGTCGCCAATGCAGCCAGTGCCGCAGGCCAACGCGGTTCCGGATCCAGATCGTCGGCATTCAGAGCGTTATCCTGGTCCCGCACCATGCGCACTCGCTATCTTCACTCAGTTACGGCACCGTTACCGAAACCGTTGCCGTGTGGCTGATCACCCCGCTGCTGGCCGTGATGGTCACAGTTCCGGTCGCGGAGCTAATCGTTTCGCTGGTTTGACCACCGCCGCCTCCGCCGCAACTGCTCATGAATCCGACCGAGACAATCAGTGCCATGCCATAGGCTAACTTCAGTTGCTTGCGCTGTCTCATGAAGGAGAGTGCCAACAATACCGTTACCAGGACCACGGATATCTGAAGAGCAGATCCGCTCTCGCCTGACGACCCGGACGGAATCTGTGTCTCGGCTGCGCCGTTGTTCGTAATCGTCAGCGAAGCCGTTCCTGAGCCTGCAACGGTGCCTGGAATTGAGCACGTCGTGTTCGGCAATGCATTGGATACAGTGCAGGTGAAGGTGACCGAGCTCTTAAAGTTATTCACCGCCGTGATCTGCACGTCCACAGTAGCGCTCGCACCGCCTCCCACCGTGAGTGTTCCCGGTGTGGCGGCAAGATCGAAGTCGCCAGCCCACTGCCGGACCAGATTGTAAGCGTCGACCGATCCAAGTCCTGTCACCAGGTCATAGCCTTTTGCGGCCAGGAATCCGACCGTGGTATTCGGCGCGACACATCCGGGGCCGTCCCGCTGACAGGTAACCTGATTGCTGCCATCCTCGACATCATGAAACGCTTCGGCGTCCATAGATGCCGTACTGTACAGGGTCGCGTTTACGTTCCCCTGTTTCGTACCGGTCTGTTGGTTCAGCAGGGCGATCACTCCGGCAAAGGAAGGCGCTGCTGCCGACGTACCGCCGCCCAGGTAGACCTGATTACTGGTATTCGCGAAGCCATTGGTGCACTGGGTTACGTCTCCGCACATGACGTATCCATCGTGGTGCGGCGAGGCAAGTAGCGCCACGTCCGGCACGTCACGCATGCTGTCGGCCGGTGTCAGTGTTTCCTGCCACACGGGTTTCGGAAAGACTGCGCTCACCCCGCCCCCACTCGCCCAAACGCTGCCATCGGGGAACGTTTCGTCCCAACCCGATTCGGGGATGTACGATAGCGCCGAGGCAAAATCCGATCCGTTGAACTGGTTCCAGTAAACTCCTCCCGTCTCGTTGAATTGGGTGCCGCCCACAGCAGTCACGTACGGACTGCTCGCCGGAAAGTCCACTGTGGCTCCGCTCTGCGGTACCGTCGCCGTTGTATTCGTCATGCCGAAACCGTTATCGCAGTCTGCCGCCCCCAGGTCGCCCGAAGCGGCGATCACCGTGATACCTTGCGCGTTCGCCTGCTGAAAGAGAGCATTGAAGGCCTGCAGCGCATCCGGCGGCCATTCTCCTTCGCATAGCCCGTAAGTAACTGGAATAACCGGAGCGATGTTGTTCTCAATGGCGTAGGCCAGCGATTCGAACACGTTTTTCGACTTCACATACAGGATGGTTGCGTTCTTCGCCACGCCACCGGCCCACTCAAGGTCGAGGTAACTCTCGCGTTGGTCGTCAGCGTGGACGCCCGGATCTTCGGCATCGACCGGCACTATATGCGGATCGTTGGCAGTTAATCCTGCCGCCTTTCGAAAGGCAGCGACTACCGTCAGATCGATATCGGTCTGCCCCGGAATCGCAATCGTTTGCCCCGTGCCGTCGATTCCGCTTGCATAAAGAGGTGCGACGTCATAGATAATTGCAAAATCGGCCGGACTCATCGCGTATGGTCCGCCCGGGCCAAGAGTGAAGTTTGCACGGACCGCACGGGATTTTACAAGGGGCGGCTGCGGGCGGAAACTATTCAATCCAACAACTCCCAGTACGACATCCTGCAACATCTTCGGCAGCATGAGATCGCTGGTGTTGCCATAGAACGTCTCGCCATTCAGGCGGTACCGGTGGATGCTGGTGCCGAAGGCGGTTTCCGCTGCGGTCACCGTTGCGGTTGCGCGGATTACATTTCGGCTACGCGCGACCTGAATGTTTGAGAAGCCGAAATCGTTCAACCAGGCGCTCACTTTGCTCAGATCGCCGTCGTTCATCCCGAAGCGTTCGCCGAACTGCTCTGGCGTAAGCCACTTGTGGAACTCGATTCGTTTACGGTCGTGCTGATTCGCCAGAAGCCGAGTTAAATCGACCTGCTGCCGCTCGCTCATCTTGAAGTGAATCGCGATACGCGTGAGCGTTAAGCCGGGTTCGGCTTCGCCCTCGTCAGCCGATCTGGCGGAGATTGGAGCGATGTGACCGGATAGTAAGAATCTGCTCCCGTTTTCAACTGGCCCGTGTATTCGGCTGGGTGGCTGGGCCACGATAGCGCCCGCGGATACTGCAATGCATATTGCCGAAGCAACGAAAGATACAATACTGTTTCGAGACACTTAGGCGATTATCGCTGCAAAATGCCTCATTTAGCTGCAAAATCAGTGACTTCCAGTACTCGAAGTACCGAGTATTCCTCCCGCCAATCCGAGTTCTACTGCGCGTATTTTCATCGCTTCAATACAAAAGCCGATGTGTTCCTCGAGCGGCACTCCCAGCTCCTGGGCTCCCTGTGTGATGTCCTCCCGGTTTACGTTCCGCGCGAAAGCCTTGTCCTTCAACTTTCTCTTCACTGACGCCACGTCCACTTCGTGAATGCTCTTTCCCGGCTTCACGTAGGAGCAGGCAGCCAGAAATCCGGACAGCTCATCGCACGCATATAGCGCCTTTTCCAGCCGCGACTCCCTCGTGACTCCGCTGTAGTTTGCGTGCGACAAAATCGCGCGCCTCACCTCGTCGCTTACACCGCGCGCAGCCAGAATCGCTTCGCCTTTCATGGGATGATCCGGCGCATTTGGATGAATTTCCCAATCGAAATCATGCAGCAGAGACGTGATCGCCCAAAGCTCTTCGTCTTCCCCGAATCGCCGCGCGTACGCGACCATACATGCTTCCACTCCGAGCATGTGACGCCGCAAACTGTCGCTCTGCACGAACTCGCAGACGATCTTCCAGGCGTCGTCTCTTGTCACGCTTCGTCAATCTTCACGGACTTCACTGTGTCGCCTTGCTTGACGGCATTGACCACGTCCTGACCGGAGCGTACCTGCCCGAACACGGTGTGCTTGCCGTCCAGCCACTCCGTGACCACGTGCGTAATGAAGAACTGACTCCCGTTGGTATTTGGTCCCGCGTTGGCCATCGACAGCGACCCTGCTTTGTGCTTGTTTGGATTACCCTTGGTCTCGTCCTCGAACTTGTATCCTGGACCGCCGCGGCCGGTTGCTGTGGGATCGCCACCCTGGATCATGAAGTCTGGAATTACCCGATGAAACACAGTTCCGTTATAAAAACCGTCTCGCGCCAGGAAGACAAAATTGTTCACCGTCTTCGGCGCATCCTTTGCAAACAGATCCGCCACAATCGTCCCCTTCGACGTCTCAAATGTAGCGGTGTATTTTTTCGCTGGATCGATGCTCATCGCGGGAGCTGATGCGTACTCTTTTGCCATTCCCCCAGTGTAGGTCAGCAACGGCTCCGGCTTGCGTTGATAACGGTTTGACCTAATCTGGTGTTGATGTCGTCCCCGGCGCATTCCTATCTGTCGACCACCATTCGAGAGGCGCTTTCTCGCGCATCGGAACCCTTACCGCTTGCGCAGCCCCTCCCGCACGCGACGACGGGTGCCGATCTGGTCCGTCAAGCTCCCGCCACGCTCTTTCCCGGCGCGCTCCATCCTGAAGCTGCGCTTGCCGGACTTGCACTGCGGCTCGGATTTTGGGAACACAGCCATCAAATCGCGCAAGACATTGAGACGCCTGAAGGCAGCTACTGGCACGCGATTGTTCACCGCCTTGAACCCGATACTGCCAACTCCGCTTATTGGTTCCGACGCGTTGGCTCGCATTCGATCTTCCGCGATCTGCACCGCTGCGCGGCGGGACTCATCCAGCAGTCCGCGGAGGGCTCAGTGAAGCTTGAAACGGAATGGAATCCGTATCTCTTCAATGACTGGTGCGAACGAGCGCGCCGGGACGCGAGCAGCTCCCTCGCTCGTCTCTGCATCGAAATCCAGCAGGCCGAGTGGGAGCTGCTCTTTAACTGGTGCGCCGCGGCGTCAGCTTAATTGACCGCGGCCGGTGCCGCGGACGTCGTTCTGCATAGTGTGATGGAATCCGTCTGAACTTTGTCCCATTCCTGCAGTGTCAATCCGTGTAGCTCGAAAAATGCTCGGATCTGGGCGGAATGCCAGCCGAAAACATTCTCGAGAATTGGCACCAGCACACTCGCGGCATCCTCGCTCAGAATCGTGCGTCGCGCGATCGGCGTCAGATACTTGTTCTCTGAAACCGCGATTGTCAGCCCATCGAGCCGGTTTACGTGCAACATGACGTGGACATCCGAACTCCCGTCGCCGACGTAGACCATGCGGTCATGGCCGATGCGCATCTGTGCTCTCAATCCATCCACCACCGCAACTTTGCCGTACCCGGCCGGAAGCCGGACAATCGATTCGATCTCCCCCGATTCCGGATGATAACGGAAGCGTGTTCCGTGAATGTGATCCGCCGGGACAATCCCCGCCAATGCCGATTGGATGACTTCCTCCGGAGCCGCCGAAACCACGTGGAAGGCGAATGTGTTTCCGTCCAGATCGCGGAGCAGATCGGAAAGTAACGCGATGTTGTCTTTCAGCCGGATCTGTTTGCCCACTGCCACCAGATGTTCTTTCCGCACGCGTCTGAATTCCGGGTCGTGCAGAAGCAGGTATGCCAGTTCTCCGCCTTGTTGCACAAGATGGATCTCCGATAAGCCGGCAACCCGCTCTTCAAAATTTTCCAGCCCGAGTAACTTGCTCAGCACCAGTCCGGAGTCATTGAAACTCAACGTCTGGTCAAAATCGCTTACAAATAAATACTGTTTTCCCGTTTGGGTCATAGGAACTCTCCTTTTTGTCGCTAAAGGTGAACGCTGTGAATCACTGGTCACCGGCACAAACGGCGCGCTCTGCGCGGTGCATTCGATGACGTGCTTCCTGGCGGACGGGGAGGAAGGACTGCTTCTTGGTGCAACGTCCTCTCATACATTTTAGATGACTTCGCGGGAGACATGCTGCAAATCCAACCAGAAAGCTGTTATGTCTGGTTATCATGGATCGCAGGCATTCCCGCCCGGCTAAACCGAAGTATCAAAAGCTCTTTGAATCGCTCAAAGCGGATATCGCCTCAGGTCGTTTCAAACCGGGCCAAAAATTTCCCAGCGAAGCCGCTCTCGTGAATAAATCCGGCGCTTCACGCATCACTGTAGGCCGCGCCGTTCGCGAATTTCAAAACCTCGGGCTTGTGGATCGCGTCGCGGGATCCGGCACCTATGTCCGGCATGCGGCGAAAGAGCATCGCGGTCCATATCTGTTCGGGCTGCTGATACCCGACCTCGGAGAAACCGAAATTTTCGAACCGATCTGTCAGGGCATCGCCAACGCTCCCGAAGCCATCGAGCACGCTCTGCTGTGGGGCCACGTCAATGCGCAAGCTAAAAAGCCCGAACAGGCGTGGGATCTCTGTCAGCAATACATCAGGCGCCGCGTCTCCGGAGTTTTCTTCGCTCCTCTGGAGTTTGAAAAACAGGCGGAGAAGATGAACCGCCGCATCTTGAGTGCGCTCAAAGAAGCCGGAATTCCTGTGGTCCTCCTCGATCGCAAGTCATCGAGAGCGCCGGCCCGCCATCGTCCGGATCTCGTCGGCATCAACAACCGCCAGGCAGCATACGTTGCCACCGAACACCTGATCGATCTCGGCTGCAAACGTATCGGGTTCGTTGGTTACCACGGCGCGGCATCTACCATCGCCGACCGCATGGCCGGCTACACCGACGCGCTCGCCGCACACGGCCTGCGGCCCTTCGTCGAATCCGCCGTCCCCGTCGATTCGGGCCGCCAGCGCCCCCTTTCCCGGAATACGAAACGCGAGATCGAATCTGTCGAAGCCTTCGTGTGTATCAACGATCGTGTTGCCGGCCAGCTGATGCATGTCTTCCTCGCGCGGAAGATCCGCATTCCGGACGATCTTCGAATCGTAGGCATCGATGACCTTGCGTACGCGAGCTTGCTGCCTGTCCCCTTGACGACAGTCCGGCAGCCTGCCCATGCAATCGGCGAAGCTGCTTTGCGCGCCATGTTGGATCGCATACGCGCACCCCATCTTCCGCCCCGGGAAGTTCTCCTCGACGGCGAATTGATCATTCGCCGATCCTGCGGCGCAACTTGATCACTGCCTCACCTCTCTTCTCTGCCTACTGCCCGCGCCAGTGCCGCCCCTGTCAAACGTTCGCCGTCTGCGTCTTTACCTGTTCCATGCTTCTCGGATGTACACCGGCAGAACAGGTTGCGAGCTATGCTAGGAAAGCTGATATGACAGCTCTTTAATCGCGTGCAGATCCTCGCACTGTGGCTATAGACTGCCATGCATGGCCTTCCAATTGTCACGGCGTTCGGTTCTTGCCGGCCTTGCGGCCACTATTCCAGCGAACGCGGTTCAGCCACGTAGCGAGGGTCATATCCGCCTCGGCGCGCCGATTTTCCTGAAATCCGACGATCCTGTCGAGCTGGCCCGGGAACATCGGCGCCTGTCTTACGGCGCCGCCTATTGTCCTCAGGCGGACATCCGCGACCATGACCGGATTCGGGCTATCGAAGCAGCCTTTAGCAACGCCAAGGTCGTGATCGCCGAAGTGGGAGCCTGGAAAAACATGCTCGACCCGGACAACGATAAGCGGCGCGAGAATCTCCGCTATGTTACCGAGCGCTGTGCGCTCGCCGATGCGGTTGGAGCACGCTGTTGTGTCGACATCGCGGGCTCTTACAATCCCACCGAATGGTACGGTCCCAATCGGCGCAATTTATCTAAGGAATTCTTCGACGCGACTGTCGAGAACTGTCGACACATCATCGATACAGTTAAACCCACCCGCACCAAGTTCACCATCGAAATGATGGGATGGAATCTGCCTGACGGACCCGATTCGTACCTCGATCTCATTCACGCCGTTGACCGTCCCGCGTTCGGGGTTCACCTTGATGTCTGCAACGGCGTCAACTGCCCTCGGCGCTTCTATAACAACAGTGACTTCATTGGGGAATGTTTCCGAAAGCTTGGCCGCTGGATTATCTCCTGTCACGCTAAGGATCTGCAGTGGATCACCGAACTGAACATTCACTTCGTTGAGGTTGTGCCCGGACGCGGTCAAATCGACTACCGACGTTACCTGACCGAACTCGACCGTTTGAACGCGGACACCCCGCTTATGATCGAGCATTTGAAAACAGCGGAAGAATACACCGAGGCTGCCACGTACATCCGTTCTATTGCACACGATGCAGGAATCGGATTAACGGTGTAAACGTCTGCGGGAATTTGAGGAAGTCGCGCAAAAATCGAAAAAAGCTGTTGATCGGCCTTCATGTCCCGTTTCGCAAGCGGCCGCCGGCACTGTTACACTAGGAGTTTCAACCCCGGCACGCTTGAAATGTGCCACCCCGATCTAAGGAGCGCTTCCGTTAATCCCGATGAGTTATATCTTCACGTCTGAATCGGTGACCGAAGGCCACCCCGACAAGGTTGCCGACCAGGTCTCCGACGCCATCCTCGATTGCGTGCTGACCGACGATCCTACAGGCCGCGTCGCCTGCGAGACCCTGGTGACCACCGGTATCTGCGTAGTTGCCGGCGAGATCACCACCAGGACCTACGTGGACGTACCCAAATTGGTGCGCAGCGTTATCCATGATATCGGCTACACGGACGCCGCCTTTGGGTTCGATTCGAAGACGTGCGCCGTAGTGAACATGATTCAGGCGCAGTCGCCGGATATCGCAATGGGGGTCGACACCGGTGGCGCGGGCGACCAGGGTCTGATGTTTGGCTATGCCTGCGACGAGACGGCCGAATTGATGCCGCTTCCCATTATGATGGCCCACAAACTGGTACGCCGATTGAGTGAAGCACGACGAAACGGTAGTGTTCCCTATCTGCGCCCTGACGGTAAGAGCCAGGTCAGTGTCGAATACGTCAATGGACGGCCGAAGCGCATCGATGCCGTAGTTATCTCTACTCAGCACGATGATGACGTTAGCACCGAGCAGATTCGCGCCGACGTCAAAAAGTTCATCATCGATCCTGTGCTTCCATCGGGCATGGTCGACGGTCACACCAAATACCACATCAACCCCACGGGGCGTTTCGTGATCGGCGGACCGCACGGCGATACCGGACTCACCGGGCGCAAGATCATTGTAGATACCTACGGCGGCATGGGCCGCCATGGCGGTGGTGCGTTCTCGGGCAAGGATCCTACGAAAGTGGATCGCTCGGCTTGCTACATGGCGCGCTATGTTGCCAAAAATCTGGTCGCTGCAGGCCTGGCTTCACGGGCTGAAGTCCAGCTTGCCTACGCTATCGGGGTGGCCGAACCCGTATCGATCAACGTCAACGCGTTTGGGACGGGCAAGGTGGAAGACGCACGGTTATCGGAGATCGTCCGCGAAAATTTCGTTTTGACACCTGGAGGAATGATCCAGCACCTGAACCTGCGGAGCCCGATTTATCGCCTGACGGCAGCCTTTGGGCACTTCGGCAGAACCGAATCGACCTTTACCTGGGAAGCGACCGACAAGGCCGAAGCGTTGCGCGAAGCGGCTCAGTTGACCGCTGCTGTTTAGTTCTCGACAATATACCGAGCCGCGACCGCAAGGAAGCGGTCGCACGTGCCCGAGATTTCCTGCGCTCTGAAAAACAACACCAGCGCGAGTCGGCGAAAATAATAGCTAAGGAAAAACGCAGTGTCCACAGGAGCAGATTGCAAGCGCTCGCTTGAGATTGAGATCCCGCTCGAACAAGTCGAACGAGCCCGGGAGCGAGTTACGAACTCTCTCAAGCAAAGAGTTCGGCTACCCGGATTTCGCCCGGGCAAAGCGCCCGTGAATCTGATTCAGTCCCGGTTTGAAAACGAGATTCGCAGCGAAGTACTCGAGGTGCTGCTGCCGGAAGCGTTCCGGGGGAAGGTTCAGGAACAAGGTCTGAAGGTGGTCGGCACCCCCGATGTCTCCGACCTTCACTTCGAGCCCGGGCAGCCGATTCGCTTTAAGGCAGATTTTGAGATTGCGCCGGAGTTCGAGCTCGGCGAGTATCGCGGTCTTCCGGTTAAGTATGAAGAACCCTCGGTCACCGACGAAGATGTCGATAAGCGGGTCGAATCACTGCGCGAGGGCCGGGCTGAGTACGTGAACCTTGATCCGCGCGTTATCACCAGCGGTGACTACGTACTGGTACACCTGAAATCGCTCTCCGGCCTGGCGGAAAATATAGATCAGGACGTGCAGATCCAGGTGGGTGGCGAGGACACTCTCCCCGCCTTCACGGAAATTCTGACCGGTATGTCGCCGGACGAGAGCAAAGAAGTAGATATCACCTATCCGGAAGAGTACGGCCAGGAGTCGCTTGCCGGCAAGGCCGTTCGCTTCGAGCTGACACCCAAGACGGTCCGGAGGAAGGAGTTGCCGGCGCTCGATGACGAATTCGCCAAGGACCTGGGCGACTATCAAACGATCATGGAGCTGAAAGAGGCTGTCCGACGCTCGATTTTCCAGGAAAAGCAGTTCGTCGCCCAACAAGCGGCTAAAGAAGAGCTGATCGACCGCCTGGTCGAGCGCCACGACTTCCCGGTTCCAGAGAGTTACATCGACCGTCAGGTTGAAAATCAGGTCCGCGCCCAGCTGCGCGATCTTGCAGGCCGCGGGGTTGATCCGGCCAATCTGAAGCTGGATTGGCAGAAAGTGAAGGAGAACCAGCGCGAAAAGGCGCTCCGGAACGTCCGTGCCTCTCTGGTTCTCGAGAAAATCTCCGAGCGGGAAAGCATCTCGGCTACTAAGGATGAAGTGGACCGTGAGGTGCAACGTATTTCCCGCCAGGAGAAGGAAGCGGTGCCCGTCACGAGGGCCCGACTCGAGAAGGAAGGGGCGCTCGGGCGGATCGCCAGCCATATCCAGACTGAGAAAACCCTGCACTTTCTCTTCGAGCAGGCTCAGAAGCAGGCCTAATCTCCACAGAGGAGTCCTTATCTCTAGGCAGGAGTAAGGTCCGGAAATGCCTAAAAGGAATGCATTTTATTGGATGCCGGTTCACATAGTACTGATATACTGGTGATGACTCACGTATCGATTGGGGCAAGGATCTGTTGATCTTTTACTGTCCAGGAGAATCAGTTTGAAGCGCGCCGGATCTGACGATTCCCTCCGCTGTTCGTTTTGCCACAAAAGCCAAGACGTAGTTGGCAAGCTCATATCGTCCCCAAGCGATTATCCGCGGGCTTACATTTGCGACGAATGTATAGCCGTATGCAATTCGATCATCGAAGACGACCGCCATGAGCAGAGCTACGGAAGTCCCGGCAAACTTCCTCGGCCGCTCGAGCTTAAAGAATATCTGGATCAATACGTGATTGGTCAGGACCCGACCAAAAAGAAACTGGCAGTCGCGGTCTATAACCACTACAAGCGGATTCAGATGAATAAGCAGCGCGGCAGCGAGGTCGAGCTGTCGAAATCGAACATTCTGCTGATCGGACCCACAGGAACCGGCAAGACTCTACTCGCGCAGACGCTGGCCCGGATTCTCGAAGTGCCGTTCGCCATCGTGGACGCCACAACGTTGACGGAAGCCGGGTATGTGGGCGAAGACGTGGAGAACATTATTCTCCGTTTGCTTCAAAACGCGGACTGGGATGTACAGCGAGCTCAGACGGGCATCATCTATATCGACGAGATCGACAAAATCGGCCGCAAGGATGAGAATCCGTCGATTACGCGCGACGTGTCGGGCGAGGGTGTCCAGCAGGCGCTTCTTAAGATTCTCGAAGGGACCATCGCCAATGTGCCGCCACAGGGTGGCCGCAAGCACCCGCACCAGGAGTTTACGCCGGTCGATACCACAAATATTCTATTTATCTGTGGCGGTGCGTTCGTAGGCCTCGAAAAGGTGATTGCGCGGCGCGTGGGAACAAAATCTATTGGTTTCGTCCCGCCTGACGATAAGGATGCTTTACGCCGCGGTACGAACAATGTGCGGCGCGACGTCGACCTGCTTGCTCAGTGCCAGCCCGTCGACTTGATTAAGTACGGATTCATTCCGGAGTTTATTGGCCGTATGCCGGTGACGGCGGTTCTGGAAGATCTCTCGAAAGAAGCTTTGGTGCAGATCCTGACCAAACCGAAAAATGCCATCGTGCGGCAATATCAGAAGCTGTTTGAGTTTGAGAATGTTAAGCTCAAATTTAGCGAAGACGCGCTGGAGGCGGTTGCGCAGCTTGCCATGGAGCGCAAAGTCGGCGCGCGCGGTCTGCGGATGATCCTCGAAGATCTGATGCTGGACCTGATGTACTATCTCCCAACCTTTAAGAAGGTCCGCGAGTTCGTGGTCACAAAAGAGATGGTAATCACGCAAAAGATCAACATGGCTGTGCTCGAAAAGGCGGGCTAACGAGTTCACAACCTTGAATAAGCGGCGACCGCCGCCGTTTGCCTGAAGGCGTTCTTCTGGCACGGTATCCCGGAAGCCTGCGCCGCACTCGACCATATTTTCAGCCCCGCTTCGTGGGAAACTCCGCTCAAGAAAGCAAAGATGGTTACAACGAAAGATAAAACGGATACCAAACGGTTGCCGATGATGCCCATCCGGGACGTCGTCATTTTCCCGTTTATGATGACCCCGTTTGTTGTGGGTCGTGAATCGAGCGTCCGGGCTCTCGAAGAAGCGCTCCTGGGCGACAAAAAGATCTTTCTCGCCACGCAGCACGATGCCTCCGTGGACGAGCCGAGACCGGATGAAATCTACTCGGTGGGAACCGTCGCCAATATTGTTCAAAGCCTGAAACAGCCCGACGGCAATATCAAAGTCCTGGTGGAAGGCGTCGAGCGCGGCAAAGTAATCTCGGTCAGCGAAGAAGAGGGGTACTTTCGCGCAGTCGTCAAGACGACGACTTATAAAGTCGAACCGGGAAGCCAGCTGGAAGCTCTCACCGGTCGCGTGACTACCCTGTTTGAGCAATATGTAAAGCTGAGCCAGAACCTGAATTACGAGACCATGATCGCCGCCATCCGCACGGAGGATCCTGGTAAGCTCGCCGACACGGTCGGCGCGAATCTGCAGCTCACAATTGAAGAGAAGCAGGAATTGCTCGAGATCTTCGATCCCATTGACCGGCTTACCCGGGTGGCCGAACTGCTCGATATTGAAATTGAGAAGCTCAATGTCGACCGCACTATTCAAGGGCGCGTCAAGCGCCAAATGGAGCGGGCGCAAAAAGAGTATTACCTCAACGAGAAGATCAAGGCTATTCAGAAAGAGCTTGGCCGCGGCGAAAAGAGCGAATTCGACGAGCTGAAGAAGAAAATCGAAGCCGCCGGCATGTCCAAGGACGCTTACGAAAAGGCAAACGCCGAGCTCAAGCGGCTAGAGGCGATGCCGCCCATGTCGGCCGAATCCACGGTTTCGCGCAACTATCTCGATTGGCTGCTGGCGGTGCCATGGAAGAAGCGCACCAAAGAGATTCGCGATCTCCGTTATGCCAGGCAGGTCCTTGAAAACGACCACTATGGGCTCGAAAAAATCAAAGAGCGCATCCTGGAATTTCTGTCCGTGCGGCGTCTGGTGCAGAACCCGAAGGGTTCTATCCTCTGCTTTGTCGGACCTCCCGGAGTAGGCAAGACCTCTTTGGGAATGTCGATCGCCAAAGCTACCGGACGTAAATTTGTGCGTCTCTCGCTCGGTGGAGTTCGCGATGAAGCCGAAATTCGCGGCCACCGGCGCACTTATATCGGAGCCTTGCCCGGGCAGCTCATCCAGATGATGAAGAAAGCCGGCACCAAGAACCCAATCATCATGCTGGACGAGGTCGACAAGATGTCGATGGACTTCCGCGGCGACCCATCGGCGGCGCTGCTCGAAGTGCTCGATCCTGAGCAGAATTACATGTTCATGGATCATTATCTGGACGTCGAGTACGATCTCAGCCAAGTATTCTTCATTGCGACTGCCAACGTTCTGCACACGATTCCTCCGGCGCTGCAGGATCGCATGGAAGTGATCCGATTAACTGGCTACACCGAACTCGAGAAGCTGGAGATCGGCAAGAAATTTCTCGTTCCCAAGCAGATGAAGGACACGGGGGTTACCGCCGAGCAGGTGGAATTCCTCGATGGTGGCTTGCAGACGCTGATTCAGTCGTATACGCGTGAGGCTGGTGTACGCAACCTGGAGCGCGAGATCGGAAACCTGTGCCGCAAAGTAGCGCGCAAGGTGGTGGAAGCGCAATCGGCTGGATCCGAAGAACCGATCGCCAAAGACCAGCCCATTGAGGTGATCGAGGACGAGACGCCTGTCGAGGCGGAAGTGAAAGCCGGCGCTCAGACGGCTACTCTAACCCGGAAGGCATCAAAGAAGAAGGCGAAGAAAGAAGAGCCGGCCCTGGTGCCGATCGAGAAGATCGTCGTTACTCCCTCAACCGTTTCCGAAATGCTGGGCCCATTGCGTTTCCGCGATCTTGATCTCGACAAGCAGAACGAAGTGGGCGCTACCACCGGTCTCGCCTGGACGGAGGTGGGCGGATCGATTCTGACTACGGAAGCGACGGTAATGGAAGGCCGGGGCAAGTTGACGACGACCGGCAAACTCGGCGATGTGATGCAGGAATCGGCGCATGCGGCCATGAGCTATGTGCGCTCGCGGGCGCAGTATCTGGGGCTGCCAAAGGATTTTTACCGGCACCTCGACATTCACGTGCATGTGCCCGAAGGGGCCATCCCGAAAGATGGTCCCTCGGCGGGCATTACGCTCGCCACCAGTATCTGCAGCGCTCTGACCGGCATCGCGGTCCGTTGTGATATCGCCATGACCGGCGAGATCACGGTGAGAGGACGAGTGCTGCCGATTGGCGGCCTCAAAGAAAAACTGCTGGCTGCTCATCGGCAGGGCATCTTCGAGGTTGTTTTGCCAAAGGACAATGAAAAGGATCTGGCGGACGTGCCGGAGAACATCCGCAAAGAGATGAAGCTTGACTTCGTCTTTTCGATGGACGAGGTGCTGAAGATCGCATTAGAGCGCGAGATTGTGGCGTTACCCCTGGCGCCGGCTGCGACCGCCGCCGACCTGGTGGCTAGGCCGGCCGAAGACAAGGTTACGCACTGAGGCATTGCATCGCGCCGGAAGTTTAGCTTCCGGTTCAAGATTGGACTACTGTAGTGGGAATTGAGGCACGGACGGCCTCTCAGCCGAGCCGCTCACAATCGGCCCGTAACGCGACGTGTGAGCTGTTGCTGAGTGCGGCGCAGCCGGCACAGTTCCCGGTGGAATCGAATGGAGCGCTCGAGATCGCATTTCTTGGGCGCAGCAACGTGGGGAAGTCGACTTTGTTGAATGCTCTGGTCCGGCAGCCTGGACTTGCGTTTACCAGTTCCACCCCGGGCCGCACGCAGTTGATTAACTTCTACCGGATTGACGAAGACCTTCGTTTCGTCGATCTCCCCGGTTACGGCTATGCGCGCGTTTCTCTCGATGAGAAGGCGCGCTGGAAGAAGCTCATCGACGCTTACTTATTGGAACGGCGGAGTCTCGCGCTGTCGTTCCTGCTCGTCGACGCACGGCGTGGATGGATGGACATGGACAAGGAACTCAGAGCCTGGCTCGAGTTCCACAACCGTCGATATCAGGTGATCGTCACGAAAATCGACAAACTGAAGAGTAACAACCAATTGAAAGCAGGATTGGCTGAGGTCCAGAAGGAATTACCGGACCAGCAGCTTGTCCCGTTCTCGGCCAAAGACGGCCGAGGAGTGAGGGAAACTTGGCAAATCATCTCGAAGATCAAGAACCAGCATTGACCCCCGCGGCTGCCACCGAAGGCAAGCCCTCCGAGAAGCCACAAGAAGCGAATGCGGATCGTGCTGCGGCGGAAACAAGGCCAGAAGGTGCGGATAAATCCGCCGAATCGTCGCGGACAGATAAAGCCGCCGGCAATCGCGTTCGCGGTGCTGCGGAAGCAAGACCCGGAAACGGAAAGGGCAACGCGCCTGCCGATGGCGGTCGAAAGCAAAATTCGCAGGAAGCGAAGCTTCCGGAGGCGGAAGTAAAAGCCGCAGCCGCGGACATTAAGCCTGTCGGCGACGCGCGCGCTTCGGCTTCCGAACCTCCGCGCTCGGGTACTGTTCGGCCCGCGGCAGATAGCAAACCGTCCGGCGCGCCCGAGCCGAAGACCGGAGAAGGAGCCGTAGCGGCAGCCACATCTCCAGCCCAGACTCCCCCGGCCGCAGCGCCGCAAGGCCAACAGAGCCCACCGGCGCAAGGACCTTTTGGCCAGCGCCGCGGCCGGCATTCCATCGGCAACACCGGTGGCCAAGGGCAGCGCAATGGAACAACCACGCTCGATCTAGTCGAGCTGAAGGACATGAGCATACAAGCTCTGAACCAGATCGCAAAGGATCTGGGCGTCCCGGGCGCGGCCGGACTTCGCAAACAGGAGCTGATCTTCAAGATCCTCCAAACGCAGGCCGAAAAAAGCGGTCTCATCTTTTCCGAAGGAGTCCTTGAATGTCTACCCGACGGCTTCGGATTTCTGCGCGCGCCGGAGTACAACTATTTACCCGGACCCGACGACGTCTATGTCTCGCCGTCACAGATCCGCCGCTTCGATCTGCGCACCGGCGACACTGTTTCCGGCCAGATTCGCCCTCCCAAGGAGGGTGAGCGCTACTTCGCACTCATCAAAGTCGATGCCATCAACTTTGAGCCGCCGGAAGAGTCGCGCAACAAAATCTTTTTCGACAACCTGACTCCGCTCTATCCGGATCAGCGGTTCAAGTTGGAAACCGCGAAGGACAACTTCTCCGGCCGCGTAATGGACCTGTTGACGCCCATCGGCAAGGGACAGCGCGGGTTGATCGTGGCGCCTCCCCGCACCGGGTAAGACAATGCTGCTGCAGAGCATCGCCAACTCAGTCACCACCAATCACCCGGAAGTCAACCTGATCGTGCTGCTGATCGATGAGCGCCCGGAAGAAGTGACAGACATGCAACGCTCAGTGCGAGGCGAGGTCATCAGTTCCACCTTCGATGAACCCGCCGCCCGCCACGTTCAAGTAGCCGAAATGGTGATCGAAAAGGCCAAACGGCTGGTTGAGCACAAGCGCGACGTTGTGATTCTGCTCGACTCCATTACCCGTCTGGCGCGTGCCTACAACACGGTTGTTCCGCCATCCGGTAAAGTGCTCTCGGGCGGTGTTGACTCGAACGCGCTGCAGCGGCCCAAGCGGTTCTTTGGAGCGGCACGCAACATCGAGGAAGGCGGATCGCTCACCATTGTGGCAACAGCCCTGATCGATACGGGAAGCCGCATGGATGACGTTATCTTTGAGGAATTCAAAGGCACCGGCAACATGGAAATTCATCTCGATCGTAAGCTGGTCGATAAGCGTGTCTTTCCTGCGATCGATATCAACAAGAGCGGTACGCGTAAGGAAGAGCTGCTCATGCCCCGCGAGGAACTCAATCGCGTTTGGGTATTGCGTAAAGTCCTGAACCCGTTATCACCTGTGGAATCGATGGAACTGTTGCTCGACAAGCTCGGTAAAACGCGCAGCAACGCCGAGTTTCTCGCCGCCATGAGCGGCTGAGGATGCTCGTGTACGACCCTGCCTTATGTGGCGCGGGCACTGGTGCCCGCCGCGGCTCGGGTACGTACCGGGGACATACTTTACAGAAGATACCGGGCACATCGTGAACAGTTTGGGGAGTATGCTGCCGGGCATATGCCCTGGAAAGAGCACGGTGTGGTGGAAGAGCGGTTTCGGTTCATAGAAGACTGGAAGAGCGAGGAATGGACGATGACAGAGCTGTGCCAATTTTATGGCGTCAGCCGCGTGACGGGCTACAAGTGGTTGGAGCGTTACGAGTCGGGGGGATTAGAAGAACTGGGCGATCAGTCGCGGGCTCCGCATGAGCATCCCAATGCAGTGAGCGAGGGAATGGAGGATTTGATCATTGCGGTGCGCGCACAGCATGCCAGTTGGGGCGCGCCGAAGATCCGTGCTTGGCTGGAAAGAAAACATCCAGCAAAAAGCCTCCCAGCTGAGAGCACGATTGGAGCGATTTTGAAACGGAACGGGTTGACAGTAGCGCGCAAGCGACGGCGGAGCAGCCGTCCGGCCAGTGAGCCGTTAGCGCATGCCAGCGCGCCCAACACGGTTTGGTGCGCCGATTACAAAGGCTGGTTTCGGACGCAGGATGGAACGCGTATTGATCCGCTCACGATTTCCGATGCCTGCAGCCGCTACCTGTTTCGCTGCCAGGCGGTGGCAAATCCCGATTATGCCCACAGCAAGCCGGTGATGGAAGCGGCGTTTCGGGAATATGGCTTGCCGCAACGCATGCGGACGGATAATGGCGCCCCCTTTGGCAGCAATGGAGAGAGCGGCTTGACGGGACTGACGGTGTGGTGGATCAAACTCGGCATCATCCCCGAGCACATTACGCCCGGCAAGCCGCAGCAAAACGGAAGGCATGAACGCATGCACAAGACCTTGAAGCAAGAAACAGCTTCGCCGCCGGCAGCCAATCGGCGCCAGCAACAAGAGCGCTTTGACCGGTTCCGCAACGAGTATAACGAGGAACGTCCGCACGAAGCCTTAAACCAGAAGACACCCGCCAGCTGCTATCAGCCGTCTCCTCGTGAGTACCCGGCGCGGCTGCGGGAGGTGGAATATCCGGCCGATTGGCAGGTGCGCCGCGTCTTTGATGGTGGTCAAATCCGCTGGCATGTGGACCGCGTCTTTGTTAGCCATGCGCTGGTGGGTGAACCAGTGGGTCTCGAGCAGATCGATGATCGCTACTGGCGCGTGTGGTTCAGCTCTTACCAGGTGGGAACCCTAGATACGGTCAAGCGGCAGATCCGCCGTCCCGAAGAAAAGTTCGCCGCGACGGGTCAGAGCAAGAAATTCGGAAGGGAGCTTTAATGAACATGAAGGCTCTGCCTCCAAACCATCGGGATTTATCGCTTTCGGCCAGGATTGCTGGATGGAGAGCAAGTCGAGCTGCGGCTTGCTCCCGCAATCCCGGCCCTGAGTCGGCGCTCGAGTTGCTTCCCAGCAGCGCTCTATCCTCCGCTCAGGTCTTTACAGCGTACCCCGAAACCCTAAGCTGGAAAAACCGGTACTTAAAAGGTCGCAAAAACTGTAAACCATGTGCCCGGTATCAAATGTAAAGGATGTTCCGGTATTGACATCGACTCGTCGGGCCGCGTGTGCGCACTCGAGCAAAGGAAACTCTCTTTCGGGCGTCGGAACGAGTCCCGACGCGGCGGCCATGAGTAGCCGCGCCACAGTCCCGCCGAGGCAATCTCCAATCTCCAGGTGTCGGAACTCACGTCGGCACTTGTGCCTCGCTTCTAATCATGGGCCGCATTCGAATCCTGTCGGATAACGTCGCTAACAAGATCGCGGCGGGCGAGGTAGTTGAGCGGCCGGCTTCCGTCGCTAAGGAGCTGCTCGAGAATTCGCTCGACGCAGGCGCAACCGACATTCGCATCGAAGTTGAGAATGCCGGAAGACGCCTGATTCGCATCCAGGACAACGGTTGCGGCATGCTTCGCGATGATGCTTTGCTCGCCTTCGAGCGGCACGCCACCAGCAAACTGAGCGATGTCAAGGATCTGCTCTCGATTGCCACGCTCGGATTTCGCGGCGAAGCGCTGCCGTCAATTGCGTCAGTAAGCCGGCTTGTCCTCGAGACGCGCTCGGAAGAGGAGCAGACCGGAACATCGGTCGAGATTGCCGGAGGCAAGCTGTTGCGCTGCGACGAGGTAGCTCGTCCGGTCGGTACCACGATCAACGTCCGCGATCTGTTTTTCAACGTTCCGGCGCGCAAGAAATTTCTTCGCTCCGATCAAACAGAGCTGGCGCACATCGGGTCTCTAGTGACGCACTACAGTCTGGGACACACCAACAAACGATTCGAGCTTTATCACGAGGGCAGGGAACTGTTGAACGTTACGCCCGTCGCGAATCTCAGGGACAGGGCCTTTGAGGTCTTCGGCTCGGAGGTGATGCAGGATCTCGTCGATATTCGTCCGCAGGTACACGAGATCCGGCTTCCCGCGCCTTATGTGCATCCTGCATCGCGCGAAGCGCTCGCGCCGCAGCCTCCTCCGGAGGTTGCGCAATTTGTGCTCGAAGGACTCATCTCGGGTCCCCATGTGCAGAAGCTAAACCGTAATTCCGTCTTTCTGTTTGTCAATGGACGCCTGATCAAAGACAAGGTGCTGCTGCATGCCATCTCATCCGCGTATCAGAACCTCATGCCTGCCGGATGCTTTCCGTTTGCGCTGCTGTTTCTAAACTGCGATCCGGGCGAGGTCGACGTAAACGTACATCCGTCGAAAACCGAAGTGCGTTTCCGGCATGGATCGGCGGTGCACGATTTTGTGCGCGACACTCTCCGCGGCATTCTGATGCAGAGCCGCCCCGCTTCGAGCATTCCACTGCCTCCCTCGCCGCCCCTGGCCGCCCCTCCGGCTGCGCGGCAGGTTTCAAATCAGCGTGCGGCCGACCTGCCGTTCTCCGAGTTCTCGGGTCAAATGGAAGCCGTTTCCTTTACCGACGAACTGCCGGGCAGGACGACGCTCCTGTCAGACTCCGAAACTGCTGTCCCCGATATCGTTATTCCCAGCCCGCCTTCTCGTCCTTCAGGCAATGGAATTTCTGCCGAACAAACCGCGCCGAGATCACCGGTAGAAGGTGTGCCGTTGCGCCGCGTACCCGATACACACGCCGGCTTCGACCAGGTGGCGGCGGATTGGGAAAGGGTCGATACTCTTTCTGCGCTGAGGGACCTGAGACCGCTCGGTCAATTGCACGAAAGCTTCATCGTCGCGGCGGGCCGCGATGGCCTCTGGATTGTCGATCAGCACGTCGCTCACGAACGCATCCTGTTCGAGCAGGTGCTCAACGCGCGCGCGGCCGGGCTAATCGAAGTACAACAACTGCTGATGCCGTTGGTGCTGCAGCTAACGCACTCGCAGCAATTTGAATACGCCCGCATCGCGGACGAACTGAGCGCTCACGGTTTCGAGACAGAGCCCTTTGGACAGCGCACGATCGCGATCAAAGCAGCGCCGGCCGCCATCAGTGCAGCCGATATCGAGCGGGTAGTGTTCGAGATCCTCGATATCGCTGAAAGCGAACTGCGGTCGGCATCGCTCGACGAGGTTCGGCGAAATGTGTGCGCCACCATCGCCTGCCGGGCGGCGATCAAGATCAACACGAAATTAGAGACGAAGAAAATCGAGTGGCTCTTGCGAGCTTTGGCCGCATGTGAGTATCCGATGACATGCCCGCATGGACGGCCCATCGCGCTGCGGTACAGCACGAAGGATATTTTGAAGAGCTTCCATCGGATCTAAACAGCAACAGGTTCAACGTTCGGGGATGTACCAGCGGAAAACTGCCCGTGGCGAACTCCTCCCATCTCGCCCGGCTGCTACAATCCCGTTTGATGTTCACCGGAATCGAACACTTCGCCATTGCGTCTCCGGATCCCAAACGCCTTGCCGAGTGGTACGTCGTCAATCTGGCTTTTCGGATCAGTTACAAATACGACGGAAACTACTTTGTCAAAGCGCCGAACGGCGTCATCATCGAAATAATTCCTGCCCAGGGGGAACGCGGACCGAACGCAATGCGTACTCCAGGCATGCGGCACATTGCCATCTCGGTTGAGAACTTCGACAGCGCTTACGCCGAACTACAATCGAAGCACATCCGCTTCACCGGCCCGCCATACGAAAATCAAGGTAATCGCCTGGTGTTCTTCGAGGACGCCGATGCCAATTTGTTGCATCTCATCGAAAGACGACAGCCATTGCCTTGAGTTTGCAACCACCGCTCATCAGAAAGACTGATCGTTGAGACGCGTTTTCCGAGCCTTCGAGTACCGCGATTTCCGCCTGATGTGGATCGGCGCCTGTACCTCGAGTATCGGAACATGGATGCAGATCCTTGCCCAGAGCTGGCTCGTATACAAGCTATCGAACTCGTCCGTGTATCTCGGCCTGGACGCGTTCTTCGGCCAGATTCCAATTTTTCTGTTCTCGTTGTTCGGCGGCGTCTTCGCAGATCGCAAAAGCCGCCGGGCGCTACTGCTGATCTCGCAGTTTATTCAGATGACGTGCGCGTTCGTTTTGACGGCGCTGGTCTATACCAATCGCGTCCATGTCTGGCATATTTGGTGTCTCTCCTTCACGGTCGGGATTGCCCAGTCGTTCGGCGGCCCTGCGTACTCTGCTCTCATTCCCACCCTGGTCAAAAAGGAAGATCTCACCAACGCCATTGCGCTGAACTCCATCCAGTTCAACTTGGCCCGCGTGGTGGGCCCGGCTCTGGGAGGTATTGCGCTCACGAAGTTGGGCGCGTTCTGGTGTTTCGGTCTGAACGGATTGTCGTTCGTGGCGGTGATTTACACGCTCCTGCTCATCCATCCGCCATTTGTGCCTGCTAAGACTCAAGCTTCGGTGCTTGCCAGCATGAAGGAAGGCATCCGCTTCATTCGCGTGCGCGAGGGCATGCCGGCATTGGTTGCGCTGGCCTTTCTGCTGACGCTGCTTTCCTACCCGCTGATCACGTTCCTTCCCGTAATGGCGCGAGATGTTCTAGGCGGCGGACCTGACACATTCACGCTGCTGGTGTGTATGTCAGGCATCGGCTCGGTCGCGGGTGCGCTGTTGATTGCCGGTATGAAACAACAGGATCAGGCCCGGCGCTCCATCATCGTCATGGCGCTGCTCGGATTGCTCATTCTGGGATTTGGCGCTTCACGCTTTCTGCCTGCCAGCGTTCTGTTGATTCTCGGCGCGGGTGCGGCGCTGATGATCGTTTTCGCCTCGAACCTATCAATGGTGCAATTGCACCTTGACGATGCCATGCGCGGGCGCGTGATGAGCGTTTACAATGTCGCATTCCGGGGAGGCATGCCCTTCGGCAGTCTCGTCTCCGGCCTCCTCATCAAGCAGGCTTCGGCCCCTATTATCATGATGGGAAATGGCATCCTGATTGTCGTGCTCGCCGCGTACTTTATGCTGTTTGACCGCAAGCTGGTGAAACTCTAGCCCTTTCCAATCCCGTCCCTAGAAGAAGAGCCGTCCGTAAAATAAGAGAAACCATCGTGATACGTTCCTATCCGCGCTATCTGACTATTGCCGCGCTCACAGTCGCATCGCTCGTTGCATCCGATCTCCGAACCGCTCGCGACCGGCAGGACCTCGCTGCATTCGACCGCGAAATCGCCAGCTTGCAAAAAGATGCGCAATCGAACGGCGCTTCGGCCGACGCGCAATACCGTGCCGCCCTGGCTTATTCCTATGCAGCGGAAGTCGCCATGGAGTTGCACGACAAGAAGAAATCCGAGTCATACGCCGAGGCCGGCATGGATTTTGCCCGCAAAGCTGTTTCGGCTAACGGCGGGAACGCCGAGTACCATCGGTTGCTGGGGGAGTTATGTGGGCAGGTGATACCGGCGAACCCGTTGCTCGGCGCGCTCAAGTACGGCCAGTGCGCGCGTGGTGAGATCGATCAGGCGATACGGTTAGACAACAAACTGGCCCTTGCGTATGTTACCCAGGGCGTGGGCAATTACTATCTGCCCTCATCTATGGGCGGTGGCATCGATTTGGCCATGAAAGACTTTGATAAGGCGATTGCCCTGAATTCAAATCTGGCCGAAGCGTATCTGTGGAAAGGCATTGCTTTGCGCAAAGCTGGCCGCAATGCCGAAGCTCGGCAGGCACTCCAGCGTGCGCTTCAAGTCGATCCCGACCGCGCGTGGGCGAAGCAGGAACTCGACAAGACGCCTGCCAGATAAATGCGACGGGCGCTCTTACTGCTGCTCGCGTTTGTCGCGGTTACGTGGCTGGAATTTCAATTCGTTCCAGGACACACATATCTACGCTCGGGCACTCAGGTGTATGTTCCGGTACTGGAGCATCTCGATAATCCTGGCCTGCTATCCCGAGATCTGGTAGCAGTTCATCCGAACGTCACTTACACTATTTACGATGAAGTTACTCTTTTCCTGCACGATGCCTGCAGATTGAGTCTGCATGCGGCCCTTCTTATTCAGCAGTTAGTCTCTCGCTTCGCGGCCTTGCTTGGGCTGTATCTACTCTTTCGCTCCGCGCGGTTGACGACGCTGGAAGCCTTACTCATTGCGGCTGTCCTCAACCTGGGCGCGTACCTGCCAGGACCCGAGTTAGCTCTCATCGATCCCGAACCGGTGCCGCCGGCCATCGCCTTTGGGTTTTTGTTGCTCTCTGCAGGCCTGTTTGCGCGCGAAAAGCCGCTTTTAGCAGGCCTGACCGGCGGTTTGGCCTTCGTGTATGATCCGCGTCTCGGTGTGCCGCTCTGGCTTATCGTTGCGCTGGCCATGATCTTCGACCGTGGTCTTCGGCGGATGCTGCGCCCGAGCCTTCCAATATTTGCGATCTTTGTCTTGCTGCTTGCGAACCTCGCTCAGCTACAGCCCGGCGTGCCGGAGCTTCGAGGCTTTTTCGACAAGGTTCCGTCGGCCATTTCGCGTATCCAACAATTTCGCTCGCCCGGCACCTGGGTCAGTGTATGGGCTCGGCACGAAATCTGGCTGTATCTCGGCCTCCTCGATTGCGGCCTTTGGGCGGCGGCCCGCATCTGGCCGATGCTGAATCGGCAGGTCCGGTGGTTCCTGATTGGTTTTCCCGCCCTTGGAATGCTGAGCGTGCCGCTATCCTGGCTGCTGCTCGATGTGCTGCGCTGGTCCTTGATCCCTCCGGTTCGGCCGGCACATCTTCTTATCTTCGTTGTCGCGTTCTCGGCCGCTGCTTGTGCAATCGCGGGAACACACGCGATTCGAACAGGACGGCGTCTCGAAGCCATCGCATTCTTTGCGGTAGTAGCCGTGCTGCCGGCCAGCCAATTCTTGCGTCCACCGGAAAATGTCCACACCCCGGAAGTAATTCAGATCGCGCGTTGGGCGCAGGACACCACCTGGGGCGGTTCCATGTTTCTGTTCCCGCAGGCGGGTCGCGACCTCGATCCCGGCCTCTTCCGCGCCGAAGCCAAGCGCGCCGTCTGGGTGGATTGGCAAACCGGCCAGCAAGTCAACGAGTTCGACAGCTTCGCCGATGAATGGTGGCGCAGGTGGCATGACACCATGGAAGGTCCGTTCTCAAACCGTCGTCTCGCACGGATGCTCTCCTTGCCCATCGATTACTTTGTGCTGAAACGAGAAACACGGCTCCCGCACGTAAAGCCAGTGTTCGTCACCCCGACCTTTGCGGTTTACGACGCGCAAGACCTGCACCGCGCCTTACCGGCGCTCGAACCTAAGCGTGAAGATTGATGCCGAGCTTCTTCAGTTCCTCGGCATAGTAGCGCTTGTGAAGCACTTCATACTCTTCGCCACCCTCGGTAATTTCTCGCTTTTGCGTCTTGATTTTCTGCCGTGCGGCGCGGTCCACGCGATCTTCCAACTGCAGCAGGTCGGTAATTTCTTTCACAATCGCGAGCCGCAGCTCATTAGCGTCTTTGCGCACCCGGAAATCCCGCGACTTTCGGACGGCCGAAACAATCTTGTGCGATAGATCGTTGATCTTGTCGCGTGAAAGCTTCATGCCATCGCCGCTGTCGCGGCCGGAAGCGCGAATCACTTTGCGCTGCGCAAGCAACTGGCTCTTTACCCTGCGAAACATCTCCTGGTAAGAAACATTCTCGCGGCGCATATAGTCGCTGTATTCGTCCAGCAGATCCCGAACTTCGTCGTTGAGGCGATCTTCAATCGAAAGGTCCTCCTCGATCAGTTGCGCGATTAGGCCCGCTGCGACCTCCGGGTTCGAGGTCTCGAGTGACCCCCGGCTGAGGCGTTCCACCAGTTCCCGCGACATATAAGCGATAAATTCACGAGCCAAGAGCATCCGAGCGTAGTTTAACAACCGCCAGATGTCAGTTGGGTGGATCGCCGCGGTGGTTGTTCAGAAAGTCGCCATCGATCGGCTGCCTGCCGCGGAAGCCGTCTTCTACGTGATGCCAGAACCGGATCCCGGATTCGCCCAGTTTCCAGCACAGGTAAACTTCTTGGCCCTTGTAGAGAGTCGGAAAATCGAGCAAACCGGTCTCCAAATCCTTGAGCTGGGCGCCCATTTCCGAAATGCCGTCGACGGCCGATTTGAGCTTGCGCGCCGCACCCTCCTTGCGGTTCTTTAGCTCCGCCACCTCGCTGCGAGATACCGTCATGCCGCCGGCCAGCGTAATCCGTCTTGAGAAGTCTGTCAGCGCGCAGTCAGCATCGTCGTACTCGCGCTTGGAATCGATGCAGACATTCAACAGGCGCGCGGCTTCCGGCAGCGCAGCCTCGGCTTCAATCAGCGTGAAGAATCGGGGCAAACTAATCATTCTAACAAGGCTAGCGAATACGCCGCGGTAAGAGTGTGAGTAACCTAAATTGTGATGATGCGGTTGTCGCTTCCTTTCGCAGCAGCGCTCCTGTATGCTCAAACGGCATCCGACATCGACATCTTGATCTCCGCCGGGCGACTTGGCGAAGCCGAAACTGCTGCCCGAGCTAACGCGAAAGCGCATCCTGACTCGGCGGATGCTCACTTTCTTCTCGGGTACGTGTTTTTCAAGCAGAACAAGCCGGACCGTTCATTAGCTGAGTACCGCGAGGGCGCCTTGTATGCTACGCCCGATGCTGCCGATCTTGAAGTTATCGGAGGCGACTATTTCCTCATGGAAGACTATGCGGCAGCTGACAAATACCTTACCGAGTCGGTTGCGAAGAACCCGCGCGATCCGCTTGCACTCTATTTGCTTGGACGCACGCGCTATAACCGCAAGCACTTCGAAGAAGCGGCGGATCTGTTTACGAAGTGCCTGGCGGTTGATCCGAAGAATGAGAAAGCGGAGTTCAATCTTGGGCTCGCTTATGAGCAGTTGGGCAGGACGGCCGACGCGATAGCCGCCTACAAGCTCGCCATTAACCTGCAACCTACGGACGCCGCTGCGAACCTGCAACTCGGTACGTTGCTCGGGAACCAAGGTCTGCATTACCTGGCCGATGCCGCGCGATTATCGCCGCAGGACGCGAAAGCCCATCGCGAGCTGGGAAAAGCGTATCTCGCGACTGGAGATCTCGATGCGGCCCAGCATGCGGTCGAGCGGTCACTGGAGCTAGATCCGCAAAGCGGGCCTTCTCACCTCCTTCTCGCGCAAATTTATCGGAAACGCGGCCAGACCGACAAAGCGCAACAGCAAATGTCGAGATACAGTGAACTCACCGGCAATCACTCCGTTGCCGGCGATCCGCTCGCCGAAGCCCGAGCGCTCTCGAGCGCGGGTAAGTGGAACGACGCCGAGCAGGTCCTCCGCCGGTACCTGCAGCTACACAAGGACTCTGCCGATGCGCATTATCTGCTCGGCTATGCGTTGTTTAAGCAGCAGAAGGCCACAGAGTCGCTCGCCCAATATACTGAAGGCGCAAGGTTTCGTACACCCGGATCACTTGACCTCGAGACCGTTGGCGCTGATTACGTATTACTGGGCGATTACACCGATGCAGATAAGTGGTTTTCGAAATCTGTGGAATTCGATCCGAATAACTCGCAGGCGCTCTACTATCTGGGCCGGACCAAGTACAGCGAAGGTTTGTTTTCGGACGCCGCGGATGTGTTTCTCAAGTGCCTCACGCAAGATCCGAGTAATGCCGCCGCGCACCGCGAGCTTGCCCGGACGTACACCGAGTTGAAGCGGTTTTCCGAGGCGCAGCACGAGAACGAGCGCTATGCCGCACTCGCCGGTAAGTCTCAGTAGGAAAAGGGCTGGACATGTGCCCAGCCCCACATTCAGAACCGCGGGCGCGAGCAAGCGGATTCTAGAATCGTATCTCCAGGTGTCCCTGCCCTTGGCGCTGAGTGTTGTTCTGACTATTAATTACCTTGCCGAAGTTAGCGTCCTCTAAGTTCGTATCAGGACCGCCGAAGATCACCCGGTTGAGAACGTTGAAGTACTCAATCTCGAGCTTTAACCTGACCTTCTCCCCAAGCGGGAAATACTTTGCGAGCGCCACATTTTCGTTTAGGTTCCACGGATTCCGCAGTTGCGTAACCACGCGTGGCGCATTGCCGAGCACCCAAGGTCCCGGATCGGTGAAATCCGCCTTGTTGAGCACGGGCAAGCCCTTATAGACGTTGTTGTACGACAACATGATGTCCGAGTACGACACAATGTTTGCCCGATTGCAAGGAGCGCAGTTGTTCCCCAATGGGTCGCCATTGACTTTCACTGGCCCGCCGGTACCAGTAAACAGGGGAGTCCCGGTGGCGTATTGAAGGATTGGACTGATCTGCCAGCCACCGAGCACTGCATTCACGACACCTCCCCGATTAAGGAATGGCCGGCCCTTTCCGAACGGAAGCTCATAAGTGCCGGCAATGCTGATGGAGTTTGTTTGATCGTTATTGTCGATCGTCCATTCCGCTTTCTGGTTGTCTTTGTTCAGCGAGTTATTCGCAAATGAGGTAAACCCCGAATTCGTGTTTGACGTCATCTTTGACAAGTTATAGCTGACCAGGAAGCTAAGACCGCTGCTGTAGCGCTTTGTTAATTGCACCTGCATGGCGTCATAGCGCGCCGCTCCTGTATCGTCGAAGTTGTTGAAGATATTAGAATACTGCGGATATGGCCGCAGCGCCTGCTGTACCGTTGCGCTCGATCCGAAATCATTGACGAAATTTGTGTACGGAAGAGCGATTCCCGCAGCAATCGCGGCAGGTGACGTGATCGACTCTCCGAGGAGGCTGCCGTAGGTGAGGAATTGGGCAGACATCTGATCTGGAGGATTTAGCTGCGAGGGCAACCGGTTGTCGCGATTGCCTGCATACGCTGCAGAGAGAAACAGGTCCCCGGGCAATTCCCTCTGGATCCCGATATTCCAGGCAATCTGGTACGGAGCTCTGCCGTCTTGCACCGGATCGAATCCATTGATACCCGTACCGACGCCTAATGCTGGACTGAACGGCGTCAGCGCGGGCTCAGGCAAAACGTTTGTATCCCAGGAACCGAAACCGGCCACCGTCGAACCAGTCGAGTTGCGTGTGAACGAACCGAGCAATAGGTTGCCGTAGTTCACCGCAACCTTGGCCGTCCCGTACTCATAAGCGCCACCGTCCAGGTAATTGAACGCGGCGCCGCCCTGTAGAACGGTCTTGTCATTCAGCTCGTACGAAAAACCGAGGCGCGGGCTGAAGTGCCCCCAGTGGATTGCCGCGCGCTCGATTCCGGCGCACCCGGTGCAGTTCCCGAACTTTGTCGCTGCGCCAAGCCGCCCATCCGCTGCAGGATTGGGAATCTTCGAATCGAAATACACGATCGGGTCGCCCACCGCGGTAAACGGCACCATGATGTCCCACCGAACGCCCGCGTTGAAGGTCAGCCGCGGACTCCACTTAATGTCGTCCTGAACGTAGAACGAGAAATCCTTGTTACGTAATCGTTCTTCTTGTGATCCCACTCGAGTCGCGTTATCGACAGTCCCGAGCAGGAAGCTCGCAAACGGGTTACCGCTGCCACTCAGATTGCCCGGTTGCGCCGTTTGGTTGCTATTGAAATTAAAGCGTCCGGCGCACTGCTGGCACTCGTTGTCGTCCTGATAAGTTCTGCGGACTTCAACTCCGATGTTGAACGTCTGTTTGCCGTGGATCCAGAGCCAGTTGTTATCAATTACCCATCCCAACTTGCGGTTCACGGATTCAATCCAGGGGGAGCCAAAATCCGAGATGCCGTTGTTTCCATTGAACGTCATGTCCGGAAACTGTGGAGCTCCAGGAGCCGCTGAAAACGCCGGCGAGTTTGTGCGTTGGCTGATTTGATTGTTCAGCTCACCAAGCCAGCTTGCTCCCGCTGTCATCACCAGGTGCGGCGAAACTGTATCTGAGTAATTGAGAATGAACACGGTTCCCACGTCGGGCTGGAAGATATTACTCGTAAGTGGATTGCTGCTGGGAAAACGCGATCCGGTCTCCGTGCCATAGGACGTCCACTTGTTCCGCCACTCAACCCAGTGGATCGACTGCTTATCGCTGATGTTGTGGTCGATCGTGAAGCCCCATGGATTTTCTCTGGTCGGAAACACGCCGCGCAGCGATTGCTGATTGTTAGTAATTCCAGGCAGTGCAGGATTGGGTATATATTGCAGCAGGCTCGCGGAAAGCGGACTGAAACAGGCCGTCGGAATGATGTTTCCGCGGAATTGCGTGCCGGGTGTATTTCCGTTCGCAGTGCAGCCGCTGTTTGCCGGGTTCCAAATCGGCGTAGTTAGTCCGCTGAAATCACCGGTCTTTTCGGCGGCAGTGGGAAGCGTGACAAAGCTGGTGTCGCTCTGGTTCCGCCGATACCATTCCATGCTCAGATTAAAGAATGTCCGATTCTTTCCGTTGTAAACATGCGGAATCCAAACCGGGCCATTTATCGATGAAGCCGTAATTGTTTTCCTGGTCGATCGGGGTCGT
The DNA here is from genome assembly GCA_963842195.1 of uncultured Acidobacteriaceae bacterium. Classification (GTDB taxonomy): domain Bacteria; phylum Acidobacteriota; class Terriglobia; order Bryobacterales; family Bryobacteraceae; genus Bog-105. The sequence continues at coordinate 95,161 of CAWJFN010000002.1, read as the reverse complement.
CGCATTGTAAGCACCGCGGGCATCGAAGAAATTGTTTCGAACAATCTCAAATCCATCGCCGTGTACCTGGTTAGTTCCGGAAACGGTCTGATAAGTCACCGCGCCCTGCGCCAAACCATACTGAGCCGAAAACGTAGAACGCTCCACGTTAAACTGGTTTACTAACTCGTACGGCGGATTCCAGATGGTTTGAAAACCCTGCGTCTCCGACTGTGCCATCGGAATGCCATTGAATACCACTTCGCTTTCGAAGTCGACGCCGCCGTTGACTCGTTTGCTGAATGTCCCTCCAGTTACTCCAGGCGCGAGGAAAGACAAATGCATCAATTTGTCTGCCGCGGCTGTCCCCCGCGTCGAGCTCGTTGGGCAGCTCCTGCACCACCTTGTTCTCGATCGTCGTGTTCAGACTCGGTGCTGTCGTATCCAGCGCGATGGCGCTTTCCGTAACCGTCACCGTCTGTTCGGTCGCTCCTGGCTGCAAGTTCGCGTCGACCGACGAAGCTCTTCCAACGTCGACGCCGACGCCTTTATGCACAGAAGACTGGAATCCCGGAGCATCCATCGTCACCGTATAAGTGCCCGGAATCAAATCCGTGACCGTGTAAGTACCAGCGGAACTTGTGACCGCCGTCTTGCGTCACCTGCGTGGCGTCGTTTGTCACTGTGACTTTGGCATTGGGAACAGTCGCGCCCGTCGCGTCGGTTACCGTTCCGCTGATAGTGCTGAGAGCCTGTGCCGTCGCATTTTGCGTCGGCGAAGAACACAAACAAAACAAGACTCATCGCGGGAATGAGCCTGAAAAACACACCCAAGCGGATGCGTTCACTTACTGCCCTGGACATATTGGTTTCCCCCACGAATCAGACTGGCCCTAATAGAACGACACTAAGACCACTGCACAGCAGTATAAACCTGTCTGCACCGTAGAACAACCAAATTTGTTGGCGGCCGATGCACGCGCTTACATCAAGCGCGCCGACACGCCGAGCCCCGGATTTTACTAGGTTCTGTGGCGTTTCATTGCGGTAAACGCAGGTCCACTATCTCCATCGCGCTATATAGCTGTCTCAGAATTCCCGCAGCGCGGTGCTGCACCTCCGCAAGCGTCGACGAGGCCTCGGACGTGCTTCTCACGTAGAGCTCCATCCCGGCGAGAAGTTTTGTCGCAACGATTCCGGCTTCGACCGTCGGCTCCAGGCCGAGCTGGCGCCAGTCACGCATTTTCAGGCTCCATCACTCGGCCGATCGCCGAAATGAATTCACGCCAGCTCTGCCGCTGTTGTGCCAGCAGTTTGCGCCCTTGCGCCGTCAGACTGTAGTAACGCCGGCGGCGCTGCTCCGGTTTCTCCACCCACTTTCCCTGCACGAAACCTCGCTCCTCCAGGCGGTACAGAAGTGGATAGAGCGTCGTTACATGGAAACTGAGCGCCCCTTTGGAGCGGCTCTCAATCAGCTTCGATAAGTCGTAGCCATGCCGTGGCTGCTGCTCCAGTAAGGACAGGATCAGAAGTTCAGCGCTGCCTTTTTTCCATTCGCGGTCCGGGTTCCCGGCATGCATATATGTAATCCCAATATACCGAAACCCCAATACGCGATGTCAAGCCGCTCAGTTCTATCGGCGCTTTGGGTTGGAGCTTGCATTGCATTACAATCGGTGAACCGATGCGGAGGAATCTGTGACAACGGCTTTGAACAACCTGAAGCACATTGTTGTGCTCATGATGGAAAACCGGTCTTTCGATCACGTACTCGGAGGACTGCGCGCGCAGGACGCACGTATTGACGGCCTCACCGGCAGCGAATCAAACCTAGATACCACCGGTGAGCCCATTAAGGTGCAGCCCCAGGCAGAGTTTCAGAGCCAGCTTGATCCCGATCCGGGCCACCATTATCCCGACGTGGACATCCAGCTCTTCAACGGCGCTCAGGATCGCTCCAAAGGGCCGACTATGGACGGCTTCATCAAGGCGTATTTTCAAAAGCGTCAGGACGTGAACCACTCGCACAAAATCATGTACTACTTCACGCCCGACAAGCTCCCCGTCATAAGTACCCTGGCGCGCAAATACGCTGTCTTCAACCGCTGGTTCTCATCCCTCCCGGGGCCTACGCTCCCGAATCGCGCCTTCGCTCATTTTGGTACTTCGTTCGGCATCACTGACATGAGCGTCAACTATCTGGATAAGCCGATTCTGAGCATGTATCAGCGCATGCAAAATGCCGGGCACACGGCGAAGATTTACTACAAAGATCAGACTATCGCCATGGTATTTCTGCTGCAATCGCAGCCGGAATTGTTCGGCACGTATGATCAGTTTCTGGCCGACTGCGCGTCCGGCAATCTGCCCCAGTACAGCTTCATTGAACCCGGCTATGCAGACGACCCCACGCCCGACGGCGAGGCCGTAGCTTCTGATCAACATCCGGACCACGACGTGCAAGCCGGCGAATACTTTATCGCTTCGGTTTACAACGCTATCCGGAAGAATCAGGCGCTATGGGAAAGCACCGCGCTTCTGATCGTTTACGACGAGCATGGCGGAATCTACGATCACGTCCCGCCGCCGTCCTGCACTCCGGACAAGTTCCCCGATCCGACCACCGGCTTCAAGTTCGACCGTCTCGGTGTTCGGGTACCGGCTGTTCTGGTTTCCCCCTGGGTTTCCGAAGGAACAGTCATTTCGCCGTTGAATGACGCCGGCGGCGTCGACGACGGCCGCGCTTTCGAGCATGCGTCCATTCCCGCTACCGTCACCAGTTTCTTCCTTCAAAGTTACGATGCGCGTACCGATCGCGAGAAGGCCGCCGCTACCTTTCTGGACGCCCTTTCTTTAGACGCGCCGCGGACCGACAGCATTTTTTTCAACACCGATGGCGGCGCGTTCGGCTTCCGCGCGCATGGTTTCGCCGCGGGAGGCGCGGCTCCTGCTGCGGCGGGAATTCCCGTTCCCAAGCCCTCCCCCGCGGCCAAGAATCTGAACCGGCCAATCTCCGGACTTCTTCGCGATCAGGTCGTCCATTTGCATCAGGTCGAATTAACGCTACCGCCTGATCAGCAGACCGGCATCGATATCAACACAATTCGAACCGAAGGACAAGCCGCGGTCTATATGAATGACGTCATGCGCAGGATCAAGCCGTCGGTCGTCACGGCTGGTGGGCGATGAGACGCCTACTACTCCTGGGCCTGGCACTCGCCGCCACAATGGCGGCACAGGAAAGCAAATTCGAGGCCGACATGCGGCATGAAGTCACCGATTTCAAGCAGGACTGTGCGCCCGACTTGAAGGGCATTTTCGGATGCGCTAAGGATCTGGTTACCGATTGGCCGCTGCACGTCGCTCTGGGCAGCCTCGCTCCGCAAAACGGATTCGCCGCCGGTGCCGCTTTTGTCGAACACGCCAACACTGAATCTTGGCGCTTCAGCTGGAATGCCGATGCTGTCGCCTCCGGCAATGCATCCTGGCGAGCCGGGCTCTACATGAAATCGGTTTTCACCAAAGCGGCGCCGATCACGGTTACCAGTAATCCCTCGGCTGCCAATGTCGTGGTGCGCGATTCTCCGGTAATCAGCGCCTACGCGCAGGCAATTTCGCTGAACACCATCGACTTCTTCGGCATCGGCCCGTCCACATCCCTCAGCAACGAAGCCATTTTTGGCATGCGCGAAACCATCGCCGGCGTGAACGGAGTGCTGCCCGTCATACAGAAAATAAGGCTGTCGCTGTTCGGCGAGCTGAACGGCCGTTTCGTCGACGTTCGTCCCGGTGCCATCCTGTTTCCACAAACTGGCGCAGGATTCTTCCAGGCTGGCGAAGGTTTGCGGCTGAATCCTGCGCTCGCAGGCGATCACGTCGAGCTGAACTACAGCGCAACCTACCAGCAGTTCGTGGCGGGTGGATCCAGCTACTCTTTCCAGCGCTTCACTGCGGATCTCGATCATCGCTTTCCGCTCTACGGGCATAGCCAGATCGCTGCGCATGCCTCTAACGGTCCGGATGATTGCAGCGCGCAAATCGGCGGGCACAAATGTCCAATGGTCAGAAACAAATCGGGCGCGGTCGGCCTGCGGCTATTGATTTCAGAATCGTTCACCTCGGGCGGAAATGTGGTTCCCTTTTACTTCCAGCCGACTCTGGGTGGCTCCGACCTCAACGGCCAGCAGTTGCTACCCAGCTATCACGATTATCGGTTTCGGGCCCCGAATCTCCTGTTATTGCGCGCCAGTTTCGAGCACTCCATCTACGGCCCGCTCGGCCTCGAGTTTCTGTTCGATACCGGCAAGGTTGCCGCCACTCGCGGCGACATCGATTTCAGCCATCTCGCGCACAGTTTTGGCGCTGGACTCACGCTGCGTGCCGGTGGCATTCCGCAGGTGACGTTACTTTTTGCCTTCGGCGGTGGTGAAGGCCATCACAACATTCTGATGATGAACGATTCGCTTCTGGGAGGCAGCGCCCGGCCATCGTTATTCTGAGTTGGTCCGCTGTGCCGCCTTACGGCCGCGCTGATGCGGTCTGTCCGGCTGGCTTCTTCAACTCTGCATCCAGGATCTGCTTCAAGTAATGCGCATCCAGCGGACCGTTGTAGTGCTGGCCGTTGATAAACAGAGTCGGCGTGCCTTCCACCCCAACTTTATCGCCGTCCTGCACGTCCCGCACCACGGTCTCACGCACTGCGGTTGAATCGACATCGGATTCAAACTGCTCGACGTTCAGCCCGTTGTCCTTCGCCAGCGCCAAAAGATTGGCTCTCGATAGATTGTTCCGGTTCGCAAACATCGCGTCGTGCATTTCCCAGAACTTCCCCTGCTTCTGGGCTGCCACTGCGGCAGCAGCCGCCAAATCCGCCTGCGGATGCATCTCCAGCGGAAATTCTTTAAAGATCAGCTTGATCTCTTTCGGATAAGCCTTCACCAGAGCCATGATCTGCGGCGCGGCGGTTGCGCAATACGGGCACTGAAAATCTGAGAACTCGACCAACGTAACCGGCGCATTCTGGTTGCCCGTCCACGGCGCGCCTGCAACCGGAATACTCACTGGGTCTTCCAAAAGCTTCGGCTGCTGGATGTGCGCGTATCGCGATGCGTCGGCAGCCGCAATCGCGTCGGCTTCGCTCTTGCCTTGTTGTAATGCGGCAATCACCTCTGCAGCCAGGCCGCGGCTGTAGGCGCAGGAGGTGTCCTCGATCCTGCATTGCGCCACCTTGCGGCCGCAACCGCACGAACAGTCGCGCTCGCGAAGAATCTTAAGGGCCGTCGCCTTTTGCGTCGCGTTCAGGCCGCTGAGATCGTTCCCAGGCAGCGTTTCCGCAGTTTTCCAGCCTTGACCCAACAATACACACGCCAATAACAAAGGAAATACTGCGACAGCGCAGCATCGCAGCAGAAAGCGGCTCATGCATCTATTGTAAGGTCCGGGACTTCTCACCGTTTGTCAACCGGCTGGGTGGCCTGAAGCCGCCCAGCCAGCGTCCGGCCGAATTCCTCGCGAATAGTAAACGGTAAGCTGTCACACATTATCTATGCTCGTGCGCGGGAGTGCCGCGCAAAGTGCCGTATACTTTCCGGATCGCCCCTGATACGCTCGGAACGTAAATTCGATACCCGAGATCACGAATTCGACACAAGCGAAACGTCCCTATGGCGCTTGTCGGTGCTGACCTGACGGTAAGTCTAACGCCGGAACTTGTCCTGCCAGTTCTCGACGACGGTGAAAGGAGGCGGCGCGACCGAACCGGTGGTGGGCAGGACAAATCGCTGCCCGTCCGGCGAAACATCGAATTGAAAGTCGCGGGTCGTGTTGTATTGGGAAAGACCGCTAATACGGAATAGCGGCTTGGGGTCGCCTGATTCCAGCTTGTCTTTGACCTGCACGGCATAAATTTGGTTATCTAGTCCCAAATAGAACAATTCGTGGCCATCCCCACGCCAGCGCACCAGCCAGGCGCCGTCCCTGGAAACTTGCCGACGTTCGCCGACCAGGTGGGGGAGCCGCTTGGGATCGAATATCTGAAGGTAAACTTCGGGGCGACCGGACTCAACGGAAACAAATGCGACCTCGAAACCGTCGGGCGAGAATGCAACGCCCCATTGCGCGAATTTGTTCTGCAGAAGCGGAATAATCGTATGCTCTGCCGTGTCCGCAATGTAAGCCGCTTTTACTTCGTGCGGAGTGCCGTCATCAAAAGCGATGAATCGGCCATCGCGGGACCAGTCGGTGGGCACAGTAGGGATGTCCGCTTGTTTGGCTAACCCGCTCGTGACGCTGTTCGTAGCCATGTCCAGGATTTCAAGGCGCGGCCCGCTGCCGAAGTTCCGCGATCCCCCAAAGGCGAGGCGGTCGCCATCCGGAGCCCATACCGGCCTGCGCTGCACATCCGGCGGAAACGTAAGCTGCCGGGTTTCCCTTCCGCTCGCATCGAAGATCCAAATCGCGGCGCCGCCGGTTTCCGCATTCCACACCGTCGCTGCCACGCGCCGTCCGTCACGCGAGACCCGAACGTTGCCCCAGTGCGCGGCGGGCTTTCCCAACGTCCCGACGACATTACCGGCGCGATCGTACCACTTCAACTCGGAATTTGGAAAACCCGCCTGACAGACCAGGACGCCGTTCGCCGAAACCGAAAAGCTGGCCGCAAGAGTTGGGCCGTAGTAGATGACACCGGGCGCAATCGGAAACGCTTCGCCCACAACGCGAGAACGGTTTGCATCGAACGCTTGGGCGATAAGGTTGGCGCCGCGCATAAAGAGAAGGTATCCGGGCTCGCCTGCGTGCCGTGGCGGTGCGTATTGAACTCGCGAATCCGTCTCCATCAGCGAGACCGGCTTGCGTACCAGGTAATCCGACGCCATTGCTCGATAGCTCTGTACAGCCGTGTCAAACGCTACATAGATCAAACGGTTGCTGCCAGGCACAAATTGTGGCCAGCGTATGGGGTCCTCAACTGCCAGCCTCCGCAAAGCGCCATCTTCGGCGCGCAGTTCGTAAAGGTCGTGCAATCCGAGATAAAGCAACAGGTCGCCGTTTACACGCCAAGTCCCGACCTCTGCGTGCGACGTAAGTGCAGCCACCGAACGCCCGGAGCCAGTCTCCAGATTCAACTGCATGAGAGTCTGCTTGGTGGAAAAGAAAATGGAGCGGCTATCTGGGGGCCAGAACACCGATATCGCTCCCTCCGTACCAGGCACCATGTGCATCTCCGTTGAGTCAAGCTGACGGATCCAGAGGTTCGTGCCGGTCGCTGTGGTAGCAGTAAACGCGAGCCGCCGGCCATCCGGCGACATGGCGAACGCTTGCCGGTTTATAGGCGGCGTAAATAACGTACCCGGTGGTGGAGGGACCTCGAACTGCACAACCGGCGGCGAGGACGGCGCAACCATTCGCCGAGACCAAAGCAGTAGCGCGCCAGCCGCAAACAACAACGCAGCGACGACAAGGGCGCTGAGCGCGACGGTATTCTTGGCGAGCGCAATTCCCGCGGGCTTGACGATAGCCGATGGTCCTGCTGGGACGCTTTCGCCGCTCTGGCGCGCCAGTCTGCGCAGGTCAACCACCAGCTCCCGAGTCGATTGGTAGCGCGCTGCGGGATCCTTGTCGAGTGCCTTCTCCACTATCATTCGCACGGCGAATGGGGCGTCAGAACTCAGCGACGAAGCAGTCCCGTGAATAATCGTCTGCAAAGTCTCCAGGTCTGTTGCGCCTTCGAAAGGCCGCCGTCCACCGATGAGCTCATACAAAACAATGCCGAAAGAGAAAATATCGCTTCGTGCATCCACCGGCCTGCCGGAGGCCTGCTCGGGCGACATGTATGCGATGGTCCCGAAAATCATTCCCCGGCCCGTGCTGTTTAGGGTTAGAGGGCGTGTTGCCTCATCGGTGGCAAGCGGCTGTTCCAACTTAGCCAAGCCAAAGTCCGAAAGCTTGGCGCTGCCCCTTCTGGTCACCAGGATGTTCTCCGGCTTAATATCTCGGTGCAAAATGCCGGCCGCGTGCGCCGTCGCCAATCCGTCAGCCACCCCGGTGATCAGCTCAACCACGTTGCGCCAGGTGCGCTTTTCCGCGCGCGCCCAATCGCGGAGCGTGCCACCATCGATGTACTCGGCTACCAGATATTGACGCCCTCCCAGATCGCCAATATCATGCACCGTCACAATGTGCGGATGATTGAGCGAGGAAGCCATCTGTGCCTCGCGTTGGAAGCGGCGGCGCGCAGCAGGATCGGCCAGATCTTCGAAGAGGAATTTGATAGCGACTGTGCGATTGAGCCTCGTATCGAGCGCGCGATAAACGACGCCCATACCGCCTTCGCCAATTACCGTCCCGATACGGTAGGGGCCAAGTTGCGTGTCCGGTTTGACAGGGAGCGACGCCCCCGCAAAAGGTGCTACGCTGCTGGCTTCGAGAAAACTGCCCGACCGCCGGTATGCGGCGAGAAGAGATTCCACTTCGGAGCGAATAGAGGCAGGCTGCTGGGCGAGGTACGCCGCCTGCTGCTCCTCTGGCAATTCGATAATGGCCGCCACGACACGCTCTACGTCGCTCCAGTCTGGACTGCCCGCAACAGCGTTCATGTGCGCTGGCTTCCTTCGAGATGCCGAAACAGCCAGGCCTTTGCGATCATCCAGTCGCGCCGTACCGTGGCTTCGGTCGTTTTTAGGACGACAGCGATTTCCTTTGCCTGCAGCCCAGCGAAAAAGCGCATCTCGACGACGTGGCATTTCCGCGCATCGAAGGTCGCAAGCTGCTCGAGCGCACCATCCAACGCCACCAAATCACAGCCTCGCGGAATAGGGATGCTGAGCGCATCGTCAAGGGGCACGTGGACGGCGCCGGAGCCTCTCTTCCCGGCGCCCCGCCGGCGTGAATAATCGACCAGAATACGGCGCATCATGCTCGCGCAAACCGCAAAGAAATGGGCGCGGCTCTCCCAAACCCGCTCGTCTTGGCCGCAGAGGCGCAGGTAGACCTCGTGTACCAGTGCCGTGGTCTGCAGCGTGTGGCCGTCGCGCTCGCGCCGCAAGTGGTAATGCGCGAGCCGCCGCAGCTCTTGATAAACCATCGGCACAAGCTGATCCAAAGCCTCTGTATCCCCGTCGTTCCACCTTCGGAGTATGCTGCTGGCCTCACCGCCGGGTCCTTCCATGACTCCCCAGCGTAGCGAAAAAAAATTCTTCCCGGGCTATCAATCTGTGCTCCGCTCTGCGCTGTATCGAGTGAGGGCGCTTCGGAGCCCCGATAACCGGCTCTCTTGGCAATCGCGCACAACGCCCAAAACCGGCTGTGCGCTTGTCGCAAGAGCAAAAGGAGAAGTCTATGAATTGCAGATTGATCGTTTCGGTGCCGGTGCTCGGCATCATGGCAGCGGCGTTGACATTTGCTCAATCAAACGCGCTGTCACGGAAGTATACGGTGTACGATCTTGGTCCGGCGGGAAACCCGTTCAGCAGCGCAAACGCGGTAAATCGTGACGGTGTGGTAGCCGGCTCCGATACTGTTTCCGATGGCGGCAGCCCCACCTCGCACGCTGTCCTTTGGTACGGTGACTTGTTTCTGGATTTGAAACAGATCATCGACGCGCAACAACCAGGACTGCTGGGGCCGAACAGCGGCGCTGCCTTGGTCAATGACTCCGGTCTTGTCCTGCTTGGCGCCGAAACTTTACTAAAGGACCCTCACCACGAAAATTTCTGCGCTTACGGCAAAACCGGCCTTCAGTGCGTCGCCATGCTCTGGAGTAAAGGCATACTTACTCCGCTCCCGAACCCCCTCGGAGGAACGAATAGTGGATGGGGCTGGATGAACAACCGGGGTGAAGTCGCCGGATATGCGGAGAACACGGTTCGCGATCCGAAGTGCCTTCCCGCCGCCCCTAACGGCACCGGGCCCCAGATCTTCGATTACGAGGCCGTTATCTGGGGACCGGCCCCCGGCCAGTTCCGGCGATTACCGCCGCTTCCTGGCGACTCGGTCGCATTGGCCCTGGGCATCAATGATGCCGGTGAAACCGTAGGCATCTCAGGCGGCTGTGGTAACACAGTGATCCCGCCAGGTAATGCCGGACCCCACGCGGTGCTTTGGGAAACCAACGGAACGGTTCACGATCTCGGTAGTTTCGGTGGAACATCGAATCCCGCAATTCTGGGTGTAGGCAATGGAGCTCTTGCCATCAATGACGAAGGTGTCGTCGTCGGCACTTCGGCCCCTCCTGGCAACACCGTGAACCAGCCCTTCCTCTGGACGAAAAAGAAAGGGATGCAGCATCTTGCGCTTTTACCGGGCGACGTTGTCGGCGCTGGCCTCGCCATTAATAACCGCGGTGAGGTCGTTGGCGCATCCATAAGCCCGGGAGGCCTGGCTTCTGGAACTCCCAGCGCCGTCGTCTGGCAGAAGGGCACGGAGGGAGGGGTGACCGACCTGAACCTGTCCTTGTCGCCAGATTCGTCTTTCATCGCGTTGCTGACCGCTTTTGGAATCAACGATAAAGGGCAGATCGCAGGTTTTGGCATGACGAGTAGTGGCGACGTTCATGCCTTTCTGGCCAATCCTTGTGAACACGACGACGGCGACGAGAGCGCCGCAACTGCTACGCGAGCCGCGCCTGCTAATCTGGCGTTGTCCGAAAGCGTCCGGAGGATGATTAGCGGACGGCTCGGCATTGCCAAATGAGTCGGCATCAATTCTGGCGCCGCGTGTGCGCCTGACCTGCTCTCTACTAGCCTGCGGCTGGATCGCTCGATCACCAAATCTCGATCCGCCGCGGGAAATGGGAGAGCGCTGCGGGAGTGATTGGTTTGCCATTGCGCGCCTTCAGCGCCTCTCGTAATTTCATCTTCCGCCGCCTCACACCACAAATCATGTGCAGTGAGCCACTCGGATCCGTCCGCGGAACGTTCCGCACGCTGCGGTCTGAGATCGGCCAACCTGGGTTAGCCACCGATTCGGAAACAATCCCGTTGTGCGCATCCTAGTCACGAAGGGTTTACAAATCGATCCTGGAGACTGGCTTTCGAGTCAGCATGCGGGAATCACGGGTCAACTCGATCATTGGAACTCGGCAGCTCGCCATGCGCACGCGAGTAGCTGCGCAGGTGACGCGATGATTTCACCACATGCAATCGAGCACTTGGGTGCGTATGATACGACAATCGTATCCTCTTAGCATTGTTCCGAGCATCCAGCGCGGGCCGGTCGCAGTGTAGACTCATCCATTCACTGCGCGCAAGCAGCTGATGCCGAACGGCCCTTCCGACAGTGATTGGGATCGTAGCCTGCCCCGAACGCAGAATCGCTATCAGGAGGGAGATTAACCGCAGACACCCCGCAAGGCACGTCCGTGGCCGTGTCCGGCATCACGCAGGTCTCGGTAGTGCTGACGCGCCTGTTGGTCCCGCTGCATGCTCACGCGAGCCCAGTGATAACAGGCTTTCACGAACGCGCTGATTGCATCCCTGGCGCATGTGAACTCGTTTGGCCTTTTCCGCTCTGTTTGGTGGCCGGCGCCACGCCTGAATAGGAACGTAGTCGGGCGTGCCTTTGCAAGTAGCCGATAATAGGTACAGCGTGCGACAGGGCACCCCCGGCCCGCGGCAAGGGAACAATCCCACCTGCTTCGATTCAGACAGCGTGCTTTGAATCTTCTTTCAGCCTGTATTCAGCGGGTCACAGGCGCTCATGAAAGGAGATTTCCGTGAGCACATCCAAACTTCCCGCTCGTCCTTCCCTTGAATCCCTTCGCAAACAAGCCAAGAAATTGGCGCGCGACATTGCCGCCCGTGATCCAGGAGCCATCGCCCGGGCGCGTGCCCAGCTGCCAAAAGCGGAGCTGCCATTGTCACAGCGCGATGCTCAGTTGGTGCTGGCGCGCGAATATGGGTTTCCAGGCTGGAAGGATTTGCTTAAAGAAGTAAACCTACGCCTCGGCAGAGGACTCGAATGGGCGCTATCCGAAGCCCGCCGCATCATCCATAACAATGACATCGAAGGTCTGCGGCGGCTGTTGACAGAATATCCGGCGCTTTTGTCGTGGAAGGCGCATGAAAACGATGGCGGGCTGCTCGGGATGGCCACCGGTTCCTTCGGCGATAGCTTCGACCCGTTTCGCGAGGAGCGCTTCACGCGCCTGGCATGTGCCGAGCTCCTGCTCGATGCCGGCGCTGTTGTCGCGCCGTCCGTATGCGAGGGCCTCATCCGTTCCCGCGCAAACCGGTTGATCGATCTATTCCACAGAAGAGGCCTGCTTCCTCGAACGCTCAAGTTCTTTGCCGCGCTCGGCGATGTCGATCGCGTTCGCACCTGTCTCGATACGAATGCCTCCGATCTCGCGGCGGTGAATGAGGCCTTCAAGTACGCCTGCCATTTCGAGCACGCGACCGTAGCCGCACTGCTGCTCGACCGCTCGATCGCGCTCGACACCGAGTCGGGGAAGCGTATCGACGGCGGGCCGGGACGTTTCAAATTCATCCAGTACTTCCTTGAAAACAAGCCCGGCGTCCAGGACCCCGATCCATTCACGCCTTGGGAGGCCTTTTTCAAGCAACACGTCATGCGCGCGATGGACGATGGCGACCTTGCTTCCTTTGTCGATTTGTTGCAGCGCGACACATGGCTGCTGTCCGACGCATACCTGAAATTCCAGGTTGCTCTGATCGAGCGGACCGCGGCGACGCTGAAGGATCGCGCAGCTTTCCTTAAGTCGCTTCTTGACCTCGATCCGGCCGTGCTGCACAGTCCCGTGCCGCCGCCATCCAGGGCCTTTATACACGCGTTCACGTATGCGCAGACCCATCTGCTTCCAATGCTGGTGCGGATCTGGCCTATGCCCGACGATCTGCCGCACGCAGCCGGGACCGGGGACTTCGCACGGGTGAGACACTGGTTCGACGCCGCAGACAGGCCTGCCCTGGGCGACATCGCGCATCATTTTCCTGCCAACGATGAATGTATCCGCGAGAACCTGCAATGGGGCGAGCCCAATATCCAGCAGATTCTCGACACTGCGTTCGCCTGGGCCGTCATGAACAACCACTTTGAAATAGCCGGCTATCTGCTCGGGCATGGGGCCGATATCAACACAAACTGGAGCTCGCATGAGCCCGCCAGCATCCTGCATGAGCTGGTATGGCACAAGAATTACCAAGCCATGCAATTCCTCATCGACCGCGGGATCGACATGACGATTCACGATTATCGCTGGGACGCCACCGCCGTTGGTTGGGCAGCTGTTGCTGCCACGGACGAGAAGATGGCGCAGTGGCTGCGCGATGCGCAAGAGCGGCGGGAGCAGGCATCGTACTGAACCGAGAGGGCGCGGTTCCGCGCTTTTTTAAAGGTGTGCCGTCATGTCGGGAAGGTCCTGCCAGCAGCGTTTCTCCCACGATTCTAGACCTTTTTCGGCGAGTTGCACGCCCTTGGCGGCCTCCAGTAAGTTCCAGCGGAACGGCTCGTCGAGAACGACATGGCGCAGGAACAGCTCCCACTGCACCTTGAAAGCATTCTCGTAACTCCGCTGTTCCGGGACCTTTTGCCACTGCTCAAAGAAGTTCATTGGATTGTCGACGTCAGGATTCCACACCGGCCGCGGCGTCGCCCCATAAGGCTGTATCCAGCAATCCCGAAGCCCTGCGACGGCCGATCCCTTAGTGCCGTCCACCTGCAATGTCAGCAGATCGTCGCGTTTGACGCGCACCGACCACGAGCAGTTGAAATGGGCGACAATGTCACCCGCGAGCTTGAACGTTGCGTATGCCGCATCGTCTGCCGTGCATTCGTATTTGCGCCCCTGTTCGTCCCAACGCGAATCGATGTGCGTCGCGCCCAGGCAGGAAACCGACTGGACAGCGCCAAAGACGTTGTCCAGCACGTAACGCCAGTGGCAGAGCATGTCCAGAATCATGCCGCCGCCGTCCTCCTTCCGGTAATTCCAGGAGGGGCGCTGCGCAGGAACAACGTCTCCCTCGAAGACCCAATAACCGAACTCGCCGCGAACTGACAGAATCCGTCCGAAGAAGCCTTGATCCCGGAGCGCTTGCAGCTTCATAAGACCGGGCAGCCACAACTTGTCCTGGACCACGCCATGTTTGATTCCGGCGCGCATTGCCAAGCGGTAGAGTTCCATGGCGTCGCTCAGATTCGTTGCCGTCGGCTTCTCGCAGTAAACGTGTTTGCGCGCGGCGATCGCCTTCTTGACAGACTCGACCCGGCGGTCTGTTGTCTGCGCATCGAAGTAGACCGCGTATTTCGGATCGGACAGAGCGGCGTCCGCATCGGTGCTCCAGGCAGCGCTGCCGTGCTCTTTCGCGATCGCTTCTAACTTCGCCGCATTGCGGCCGACCAGCAGCACGTCAGGGATGATGGCCTGTTCATCAGAAATTGCGACCCCGCCTTGTCTTTGAATCGCCGCAATCGATCGCCGCAAGTGTTGGTTCAGCCCCATGCGTCCGGTGACGCCGTTCATAATGATGCCAACGCGATGAACTCTGTTTTCGCTCATGATCTGCGAGTGCACTGCGGTTGCGCTCCCTCGGGCAACGCTGGCGCTTCGGCTCCTGCGCGTGGCAATGTTCCCTCAAGCTCCTGACGCCAATGCGCCACGTCGCCCGCAGGACCGTAACAGTAGATCATGCGCAGCGGCGTGTCACCGATGTTCGTGAGCTGGTGAAACACGCGCGGCGGAATGTATACGGCCTGTCCAGCCGAGATCGTCACACGTTCATTACCGAGGCACATTTCGCCGCTTCCTTCCAGGACGAAGTAGATCTCTTCCTGCTCCTGGTTATGCCACGGTACTTGCCCTCCCAACGGTTCGAGCGTGACGTGCCCCAGCGAGAAATTCGACGCCTGAATGGGGCTGGCACCCCCGACAACGTTCTGCGTCAGACGCCGGGCAGGATAGCGGCGTCCAGCAATGCGGGACAGGTCTGCAATAATCACTCGACCAGTATTTCGCAGTTTGTCCGATTGCCGCGCAAAACGGGCGGCAAAACGCCCTTTGCGCTCGGATGTACATGAAACGCTACAATCATGTACATGGCGCTTCACATCGCGGATCCCGAAGTGAGCCGGCTCGCGGCCGATCTGGCCAAGTTCGAGAAGACAACGAAAACCGAGGCACTGCGGCGCGTGCTGCGAGAAGCCGTGAAGAAGTATGAGGCACATGAACGCGCGGAAAGGTTCCGCCGCACGGTGGATGAGATCGTCGCCTCCGGCAGAAAGCTAAAAATTAAGCCGATCACCAAAGAGGAAAGGGACGAGCTTTGGGCGATGGACGAGCTCTTACGTGATCGTTGATTCTTCAGCGTTATCGGCCATTGTTCTCTCGGAAGCCGATGCTGAACTCTACAGAGATGCGATTGACTCGGCGATAGCTACGGGCATCGGGATCGCTGTACCCGCATCCGTATTGGTGGAGGCGGGTATTGTCGCTGATCGAAAGAATCGGGGACGGGAATTGGACGCATTGCTGTCGGGGATTTCCCCCGAAATCGTTCCACTTGACGGTCAAATCGCCGAGCTCGCACGAGAAGCCTTCCGGCGCTTCGGCCGCGGTCGCCACAAAGCCGCCCTCAATTTTGGCGATTGCCTCAGCTACGCCACGGCCCAGTATCTTCGTCAGCCGCTCCTCTACAAGGGCGACGACTTCCGCCGAACCGACATCCGTTCGGCGCTGCGGCGACATTAGCGTGAGCGCGCGCGTCTGGATCGGCACTTCCGGGTGGCACTATAAGCATTGGCTCGGCAATTTCTATCCCGAGAAGCTCCCCGCGTCGAAGATGCTGGCTCATTATGTCCAACACTTCGATACCGTCGAGCTGAACAACAGCTTTTATCACTTGCCGAAGAGGCCGGCTCTCGAATCCTGGCGTAACTCAACTCCCGAGGGGTTCTGTTTCGCCGCCAAGGGCAGCCGATTTCTGACCCACATGAAAAAGCTGAAAGATCCCGAGCAGGGGCTGAAACGGTTCTTTGACTGCATCGAAATTCTCGACACAAAGTTAGGTCCGGTTCTATTTCAGCTTCCGCCGAACTGGGAGCTCGATCACGATCGCCTCGCTATCTTCCTCGACTGCCTGCCGAAATACCATCGGTATGCGTTCGAATTCCGCAACGATACGTGGAGTGTTCCACTAACCTATGACTTACTCGCCCGACATAACGTCGCCTACTGCGCCTTTCACCTGGCCGGCGTGCAATCTCCAATCGAGATTACAGCCGAATTCACTTACGTCCGGCTGCATGGGCCTGGCGGTAGGTATCAAGGCAGTTACGACGACGCGGCCCTTCATCAATGGGCGGAGCGGATTCAAGAGTGGCAGCGGACTCTGAAAGCAGTGTATGTCTATTTCGACAACGATCAGGCCGGGTACGCCGCCGGTGACGCGCTGCGCCTGAAGCAGATCCTGCACACGGGATAATGAAAGTTGCGCCTGTTTGTTCTTCTCTGTACCGCAACTACGCTGTTCGCGCACGACATCATCAGCACGAATCTGACGTTTGCGCGTGATATCTCGCGCATATTTGCGCGCCGCTGTGTTGCATGTCATGGCGAGGGCTCGTCGATCCCACTCGTCACTTACGAAGAGGCCCGACCATGGGCGGTTGATATCAAGGAACAGGTGTTATCTCGCGCCATGCCGCCGTGGGGCGCTGTGAAAGGCTTCGGACATCTGAATCCGGATGCGGGCCTCACGCAGGAAGAGATCATGATCATCGCTGCCTGGGTCATCGGCGGTGCTCCGAAGGGCGATGCGGCACTGTTGCCGAAGTCCGAGCCAAGCACCACCACTGCAGATCTCGCTCCACTTGAAGATGGGCCGGTCGTCTCCACCAGGACGGAATTGGCGAAGCTGCTGCAGATTGCCGGAATTCGGCCGATACCGGAAACCATCGTCGAGTCCGACCGCATCACGGCCCGGCTGCCTGACGGGCGCGTCGAGCCGCTGCTCTGGCTCTACCACTACGATCCGAAGTATAAGCAGACCTTCCGTTTTCGGATCCCGCTTTCTCTCCCGGAACACACCGTGATCGAGGCGTCGGCACCCCTGCGCTTCGTCCTCGAGAACTAAAGGCTTTTCACCGGAACCGTAAAGACGACGGTATTCACTTCGCCTTTGCGTTGGAACTGGGTCCATATTTTATACAGCCCGGGTCGCGGAAAGATCGCGTTGAACTGAACGCTCGGCCCGCCGTTCGCAAGGAACGGATGTAAGTGGAGTAAGTCAATCAAGTCCTCGCTAGCGGCGAGCATGTGCCCCCAGGCCCCGAGATACGGTTCCAAGCCGTCGGCTGGATCGAGAATAAATAAGAGCCTCGTTTCGAGTCCGGAGAGCGGCTGCTCCGGGTCGGTTGCGAGCGATGCCACAAGGTTTACTGATTTGCACGGCTCAAGCGACGCAGTCAAGTGCGGCTTACGGGCGGTGCCCGTCACGAAGATCGTATCCAGCGAGAGCTGCGGGACAGATCCCAACGGGTAATAATCCGCGAGCATGCGGTACATGCCGCTGTAAGGCAGCATCACATCCAGTTTGAAAGATCCGTCCGGCTGCGGCACAGGATGCACGTGAGCGAAGAACTCCAGATCCTCACTCACCAGAAACAGATGCATCAGCTTTTCGTGAACAATATCGAAGTGCTTCACCGCCTCGCCCGCGGGGCTCAAGACGCGGAAAGTCAGTGTGACGGTGTCGCCCGGCTTTAACAGCGGCGGTGATTGTGAGACATCCAGGACAAATTCAACCCGGTCCGGTATGTTCAGCACCAGTTTCATTCCACAGCGGGGGCAAATCCCTGGCTTGCTGGACCGGACGTCCGGGTCCATCGGGCATACCCAATCGCCGGGATCGGAGGTGTTGCTGCGCTGGGCTAGCAGCGGCGCCGCGGCGAAGGCGGCTAAACAGGAGCGGCGGGTGATCGTTTTCTTAAACAACGCGGGTACTACAACGCCGAATCTTTCTTCACCACGGCGGCTGTTTTTACCGGCTCTTCCTTCTTGTCCTTTTTGTCCTTGTCCGGCGGGAAGAGCTCTTTCGGACTTATGTGTTTGTCGAAGGCGACGTCAAAGAAGCCGATCATCATTTCATCCCAGCTCTGGTCGCCCCACTTCACTTCCTTTGAGGCGTCGGGATTCGCCGGATTATTGATGGAGTTATCGTAATGGGCGGTGCAGTGAATCTTGGTCCCTTTTGGAATCACTACATCTCCGGCGGGCTCGTAAACTAGTTGCCAGCTAAAGCTGTAATGCGGGACGCTCAGTAGAATTTGTGACTCGCCAGTCGGATAGATCGCCTTGTACTGGAAGTCCTTCCCGCGCAAATGCATGTGCGGCAGGAAGGAGACAATTCGGGCATCCGTTCCGAACTCGAAATCCGATTCCGCCTGATAATTGGTGGCGCCGGGTGGGATGGCGAAGTCCTGGTTCATGGCGGCAAGAGTTAGCACACGTTCATTGACCGCATCGGCCGGCACGAAGCTCAGTCCGATTTTCGTTTGATCGGTTCCGGCCGTTCCGTTAGCCGTGTAGTGCATCTGGAAAATAATGTCCGAGCCGGCTTTAATCAGCTTGGCGCGTCCCTCGGGCAAAATGAGTGGCGGCAGACCGGGCGCATAGCCGACGAGGAAACCGGCATCGCGCATATCCGATTCGTCTTTATTGGGAACGAATGGAATCCCTGGTCTGATGCTCGCCAGCCATTTCGATCCCGGGGGACGTACAAATGCAATCACGTGATGCAACACAGCGCGGTTGCCCGGCCGGACTTCGGCCATCCGAACCCAGGTATCCTTATCGAATTTGCCCGGGACGAGGATGTATTGATAATCGATGGTTCCGGACGCCGGCACATTGAACGCCGCCGGCATTTGCAGCACTAAATCGGGCTTCTTAATGTTCCAGCCTTCGAGAAATTGCCGAGGCGGCGGAAGGTCTTTCAGGTCCCCTTCGGGCGCGCCCGCCTTCACCCACGCAATGAGCGTGTCGATGTCGTGTTGCGAAAGTGAACGATCGTTGGAGAAGTGTCCATAGCGCGGGTCGGCGTACCAGGGCGGCATCTTGTGCAGCGAGACCGCTTCTTTGATGGCAGCAGCAAACGGGCGGGTTTCAGAATACGTCATCAGCGACATGGGCGCAATTTCGCCCGCACGATGGCACTGCTGGCAATGATCCTGCAAAATCGGCATTACATCCCGCGTAAATGTAGGGCCGGCCGTTTCCCCAGTCGCCGCCAAGGCCGTCGCTGCCACGGCAGCCGTCAAGAAACCCATTCTGAGCACATTTCTCCTTAGTCAAACCCGATACGATGATGGTACCCGAAAAGTTCCACTCACTCGATGGCTACGTCTTTCGCCGTCACAGCTTCCTCAACCACGGTACCGGTGAGGGTTTCGGGCGTAAGCCGGTCCACACGCCGCAAGCTCGGGAACAGACCCGCCCAGCTGAGGACAATAACGATGGTGCCAATTCCGCCGATCACGACGGCAGGCACGGCCCCAAACCAATGCGCGGTGATACCGGATTCGAATTGGCCTACCTCATTAGAAGCGCCGATGAAGACCATGTTGACTGCGCTCACTCTTCCGCGCATCTCATCCGGTGTCGCGAGTTGGATCATCGTATGGCGCACAATCACGCTGATCATGTCGGAAGCGCCGACCAGCACCAGCATGAGGAGCGAAAGCGTGAAGCTGTGCGACAGACCGAACACTATCGTAAACACCCCAAATAAGAAAACGCATGTAAGCATTGCCAGTCCTGCGCGGCGTTGCAGAGGCCAATGCGCAACCGCGAGCGCCATCACAACGGCTCCGACGCCCGGAGCACCGCGTAACATGCCGAGCCCGATCGCTCCCACGTCCAGGATTTCTTTAGCGAAAACCGGCAGCAGCGCGACTGCGCCGCCCAACAACACCGCGAACAAATCCAGAGAAATAGCTCCGAGAATCAGTCTGTTTTGCCAGATGTAACGGACCCCTTCGAGCACAGTGCTAGCGGAAGCTGCGGACGGCTCACGCTGAACGGCTCTGAATTCAATTCTTCGCAGCAGCACGGAGCCGGTGAGATAGCAAACCGCCGCAGTGGAATAAACAATAACCGGACTGCCCGTGATCCCGTACAGAACGCCGCCGATCATGGGTCCGGCAATGGTCGCCACCTGAAAAAAAGACGACGCCCAAGCTACCGCATTCGGAAAGTCTTCCGTCTCGACCAGCAGCGGCAAAATCGCCTGGCTTGCCGGCGCATTGAATGCACGCATGACTCCGTTTAGCAACAGCACGCCGTAGATCGGATAGGGCGTTTTCAGCCCATGTAGAGCGAGCGCGAGTAGCAAGGCCGAGCAGAGAGAGAATCCCGAATAGCACGTGTTCAGAATCTTCTGGCGCGGGACCCGATCCGCAACATGACCGGCGACCAGAAACAGACAGATGGGAGGCAGAAACTGCGCCAGACCAACGAACCCCAGATCCAACGCCCGGTGCGTAATCGCGTAGATCTGCCATCCCACGGCGACGGACTGCATTTCTGTCGAGCTTGTCGACAAAAACCGCGCCAGCATGTAGCGGCGAAAATTGGGATAGCGAAAAGCGGCTCGCGAAGAAGATCCCGATGCGCGTTCGTTCAAGTACCATTAGACCGCGTGCTTCCACGGTGTTCATTAGAGTAAACTCCTCGTAGGTGATCCCATGTCTCGCTGATGAAATCGACCGGCGTGACTTTCTAAAGCGTACCGGTGCTATAGGCGCGGGCGTAAGTCTGGCGACTAAGGGGTTGGCGAAAACAACGGCAAAAATAAATCCGCGCCGTGTGATCGGCGCTAACGATCGCATCAACATCGCGCTGATCGGATGCGGCGGCCGCGGATCATCGGACGCGGAATCATTCACCGAGTACGCACAAAGCAATAACAACGCCTGCCAGATTGTGGCGGTGTGCGACGTCTACGAACGGCGCAAACATGAAACGGCAGAAAAATACAACGCCAAAGGGTTTCTCGATTATCGCGAGGCGCTCGCGTTGCCGAACGTTGATGCCGTGATCGTGGCGACGCCCGACCACTGGCATGCGCGGATTGCGCTCGATGCCATGGACCAGGGCAAGGACGTTTATCTCGAGAAGCCGATGTGTCACAGCATCAAAGAGGTCAAAGACCTGATCGAAACCACGCGCGAGACGAAGCGCGTTGTGCAGGTCGGGTCGCAAACCACTTCGGCCGATCAATGGTGGAAGGCGAAGAAGGCGATCGCCGACGGCATGATCGGAAAGATGATCATGAGCCAGGGCTCGTATCATCGGAACTCGATAGAAGGCGAATGGAACTGGCCTATCGACGCGAGTGCCGGGCCGGACAAGAAGGGCGACGATTACATCGACTGGAAGATGTGGCTTGGTCCTGCGCCGTCGCGGCCCTACGATGCCGATCGGTTCTTCCGGTTCCGCAAGTATTGGGACTACTCGGGCGGCATTGCAACCGACTTGTTCTTCCACGTTATTGCGCCCTTGAACATCTGCTGGGACAAGCCGCAGTTCCCATCGAAGGTCAGCGCTTCCGGGGGCATCTATGTCTTCAAGGACAGCCGTGAAGTGCCGGACACGTTCCACCTCATAGCCGAGTATCCCGAAGGGCACTCGCTGGTGCTGAGTTCCTCGATGGCGAATTCACAGCACATTCCGGGGCTTATTCGCGGCCATGAAGGCACGATCATCATGGTTGAGCACGGCGAGTTCGAGCGCTATAGCGAGAACATCATTGTGCGTCCGGAACTGGTGCGCGCCGAAGGTCAAGAAGGGCGCAATCCGTTCCCGGATTACAAGTTCGGCCGCGACGAGATCAAAATACCGGTGGAGAAGTCCAGCATGATGCAGCTCCATATCGGGAACTTCCTGCAGTGCATGCGCACGCGCGAAAAGCCGCACCTCGATATCGAGACAGCCGCCCACGCGCAGATCACGATCAATCTCGCCGTCGATTCCTACCGCGAAGGTAAGGTCAAGTATTGGGACGAGAAGAACTGGAAAGCGGTCGACAAGCCGGTAAAGAACGAGGCCGCCTAATCGAAGATTTCGGTAAAGGGGATCTCGAGTGAGGTCCCTTCGACCTTGATGGAATCCCCCTTTGCTTCGCGCATACCTTCGCGAGTGTAGACCCAAATGCGGCGTTCGGCGGGATCAATTAGCCAGACGGCAGGAACGCCGAACTCGAGGTAGTCCTGAATGCGCTGATTGGTGCGGGCGACCGTATCTTCGGGCGACAGGATTTCGATACAGAGCAGAGGCGGTTGCGTAAGGATCTGCTCTGAAGGCACACCCTTTGTAACAATAACGTCGGGAACACGGAAGCGAGTTGGCGTTAGCTGAAATCGCCATTCGGGGAAAGCTGCAATGCCGGTCTCGCGAAATCGGCTCCTGAAGAAACTAACAATTCCTCCCTGTATCCAACTGTGATCTCGCTCTCCCAAATTGCGCTCCTCCAGCATTCCGTCCACAGTAGTCGCAATCGGGACGGTAGACAGTTCTCAGATACTCTTCGTACCGATATCTGCGTAGCGGTCTCCATATGTGTTTAGTGTCCCATTTCTATTGAGGTACGTTGAGCCTTATTCCCAATTCGCGCAGCTGGCGTTCGGGCACGGTGGACGGAGCGTCGCACATCAGGTCGGCGGCCTTGGCCGTTTTGGGAAAAGGGATTACTTCGCGGATTGATTGCTCGCCGGCAAGCAGCATTACCAGCCGGTCGAGACCCAGGGCGATTCCTCCATGCGGAGGGGCGCCGTATTCCAGGCCTTCGAGCAGAAATCCGAATCGCCGTTTAGCTTCTTCTTCACTGAATCCGAGTGCCGCGAATACTTTGGTCTGCACGTCGCGGCGGTGGATACGAATGGAGCCGGATCCGAGTTCGACACCGTTCAGCACGAGGTCGTACGACTTGGCCCGGCAGTGTGCGGGATCAGCAGTTAGTTTCTCGAGATCGTCATCGTGAACCGAAGTAAATGGATGGTGGGCGGCGTTCCAGCGGCTGTCTTCGTCGTCCCACTCGAACATGGGAAAATCGACCACCCATAGGAAGTTCAGTGTCTCGGGGTCGAGAAGCTGGTGCCGGTCGTTATACTTTTGCGCCATGAACAGACGCATTTGTCCACAGGCGAGGAGAACCGTATTCTCGGGAAGCGCGCCTTTCTTTTCGCCCGCCCAGCCGGCAAGTATCAGGAGGTCGTCTTCGGCAGGCCTGACGTGTTCGCGAAGGCGCGCCATCTGCTCGGGGTAATCCCGATCGAGACGCTTCGCATCGTCGTAGACGCGTAAGCCACGCTCCTGTCCGAAGGCCTTGATTTCATCGCGCTCCTTACGGCTGAGCTGGCCGGTTTTCGGCACATGGATCGCGACCAGCGGCAGTCCTTCGCTGGTTAGGTTCTCGCCCGGAAATAAATCCTCGACGCAATGAAAGGGAGGAATGCGAGTGTCCGGTTTGTCGCTTCCGTACGAGCGCATAGCCTGGGCGTAGCTGATGCGCGGAATTTCAGTCGGCGGCGGCTTACCCGCCGCTTCGCAAACGCCTCGTATCAACGGCTCGATGACACGATAGACATCTTCCTGCTGGGCAAAGGACATCTCGAGGTCGATCTGGGTGAATTCAGGCTGGCGGTCGGCACGAAGGTCCTCATCGCGAAAGCAGCGAACGATCTGGAAATAACGTTCGTAGCCGCTGACCATCAACAACTGCTTAAAGAGCTGAGGCGATTGCGGCAGAGCGTAGAAGGTGCCGGGCTGCACGCGGCTGGGTACCAGGTAATCGCGCGCGCCTTCGGGCGTCGACCGCGTCATGAACGGTGTTTCGATCTCGAGGAAACCCTGATCGTAGAGAGCCCGCCTGACCGCAAAGGCGACGTTCGCGCGCATGATGATATTGCGCTGCATGCGCGGCCGGCGCAGATCGACGTAGCGGTATTTGAGCCGTACGTCTTCTTTCACATCCACGTGATCCTCGACTGGAAAAGGCGGCGTGCGCGATTCGTTCAGAATCCAAATGCTTCCCGCGGCAACTTCGACGTCGCCGGTGGCGATGTTCGAGTTCACCGTGTCCGAGCTGCGGAGGCTGACGATCCCTTCGACGGCAATGACGAACTCCGAGCCGAGCTCCTGAGCGCGCGTGTGAGCAGCGGCATTTTTGCTTTGATCAAACACCAATTGTGTGATGCCGTAGCGGTCACGCAGGTGGACAAAGCTGACGCCGCCGAGGTCGCGCCGGCGATGCACCCATCCCATCAGAAGAACGGTTTTCCCGGCGTCGCTTGCGCGCAGTTCGCCGCAGTTGTGCGTCCGCCGCAGGTCGCCGAGAAAGTCGAGTTGTACTTCAGCCATTTGTGTTTTACCTTTATCGCGCGCTGCGCAGCCGCTCCATCAACTGCTGGCGGCTGAGCGACTCCTGCTCCGAGGTGTGCATGTTCTTCAGTGCATACGATTGCGTCACAATTTCGTTGTCTCCGACGATGAGCGTGTACCGGGCCGCGGCCTTATTTGCAAGCTCCAGCATGCGCTTCAGCTTGCGGTCGGTGCCAACTTCGACGGACAATCCGAGCTTCCGGAGATCGGCGGCCAATATTCCGCAGTGCCGCAGGGCGTTGTCGCCCATGGGCGCGATATATAAGTCGAGTACCGGGTGCGGAAAGGTGCGGCCTTCCTCGACCGTCATCACAAGGCGGTCTTCACCGATGGAAAAGCCAATGCCAGGCGCGGGAACTCTCGAACCGAGGCTTTCGGCAAGACCGTCGTAGCGGCCGCCTCCGAGGATAGCGTTTTGCGCACCGAGAGCCCCGTGGATAATTTCAAATGTTGTGCGCGCGTAGTAATCAAGCCCGCGCACCAAACGCGGCTTTACGCTATACGCGATGTTACGGTCGTCCAGCAGTTCGCGCACGCGGCGGAAGTGCTCACTGTCGGCTTCATCCAGGTAATCGAGAATGGACGGGAGCTGGTCGATGAGCGGCTGGTCTTCCGGTACTTTGCAATCGAGAACACGGAGCGGATTTGTCTCGGCGCGGCGGCGGCAATCGGAGCACATACGCGGCGCGACTTCTTTGAGTTCGGCACGGAGGGCATCGTTGTAGCGCGCGCGCGACTGCTTTGAGCCGACCGAGTTGATCAGCAATTCGAAACCTTCAATACCCACCTCGCGCAAGATGGCCACGACCATCTCAATGACCTCGGCATCGATAGCGGGAGAATCCGATCCGATCGCCTCCGCACCGATTTGAAAGAACTGCCGATAGCGGCCCTTTTGGGGGCGCTCGCGCCGGAACATGGGTCCGATGTAATAGAGCTTCTGTAAGCCGGGCTGCTGATCGAGGCGGTGCTCGATATAGGCGCGAATGACGGAGGCGGTGTTTTCGGGCCGCAACGTCAGAGAACTGCCGTCGCGATCCTCAAAGGTGTACATTTCTTTGCTGACAATGTCGGTTTCCTCACCGACGCTGCGCGCAAACAAGGTGGTTTCTTCCAAGATGGGAGTGCGAATTTCGTGGTAGTTGAAGCGATGAAAGATGCGGCGCGCGGCTGTTTCCACCTGGTTCCAGACTGCGCTGGACGGAGGCAGGATGTCGCGCGTGCCTTTAACGCTGTGAATCAACTCTGTTCTTCCTTATATATGCGAGCGAGCTCAACGTACCCATCACAGTTCTCCGCAAAACGCCGCTGTTCTTCCGAGGTCACCTGACGCCGAACTTTGGCCGGCGTACCCATAACCAGAGTATTGGCCGGAACTTCCATTCCTTCGGGGACCAGAGCGCCGGCGGCGACGACGGCACCGGATCCGATTTTTGCGCCGTTGAGAACGATGGCTCCGATACCGATCAACGCGCCATCGGCGACCTCACATCCATGCAGGACAACGGCGTGCCCTACTGTGACGCGATTGCCCACGATGCAGGGAAACGTTCGATGATCCACGTGCAGAACACTGTTGTCCTGAATGCTACATTCGTCGCCGACGCGGATGTAGTTGACATCGCCGCGAATGGAGACGTTCGGCCAGACGCTGGAACGCTCGCCGATAACGAGATCGCCGATGAGTTGGGCGCTGGGGTCGATATAGGCGGAGTCCGCAATGCGCGGCGCGACTCCGCGATAAGCACGGATCATGGAAATAGGAAGAAGCGCCTCTCGGGGGCCGATTTACAATCGGCCGCAGCTTATCAAGCTGCCCCACATTGGCGGTTAACAGTCATCGTAGCAAGTGCCGGCACGAGTGCCGGCACGGCGGCAACGAGTTGCCGCGCCACCTTTCCGCAGCATTACGGAACGAACCACTTCAATCGCGCACACCGGGCAGCAAACCAAGCTGTCAGTTTAGGGCGCTGACGCTTCCGGCTCCGAGTCGAGATCGATTTCAAACTTGCACTGCTGGAGAATGTGGAACCAAGTGCCGGCACGAGTGCCGGCACGGCGGCGACGAGTCGCCGCGCCACAACAGACAGGAGCAGCCGCCGGTTGACTCAGGTCAGGAATTAGCTGGCCGAGGTCCATTGTTGGAATCCTTCTTCATGAGATCGGGAACAGGCAGGCCGAGTTTGGCAAAGCCGTAGGCGATCTTGTGAGCGGTGTGGTTTACGCGCAGGTCATGCCGCGCTTCGTTTAGCTCGTCGCGCGTGCGCAGGGCGCGAAACTTCTCGAGTGCGCGAAGAGCACGCTGGAATGAGTTTTCGGCGGCGGTTTTGTAGCGATAGGCGTTGTTGAGCCGACGCTCGATTCTGTCGATACGGTTATCGTCGTCGGCGGTTTCGGCTTCCGCAAGCTTCATTTCGAGCCGGCAGATGTTGCGCGTGCAGCGTTGCTGCATCCAATCACGCTCAACGAGCGTTTTGACGAGCTCGGGGACGGCGGGCTCGTTCAGGTCATATTGTTTGCTCCAGGTTGCCTGGAGTGCGTCGTACTGTTCCTGCGATTCGCCGGGCAGAAGATAAAAACGTTCCTGGCACATGCCGTGAGAGGTGGAGTTTTGGCTGGAGCGGTCCTTGCCGGCGGGAGTATTGGGGCCGCCGGAACGCGATTTCGAATTATCCATTTCGTACGCGAGTGTGGCGCAGCGGCGTGCGGCGCGGGGTTGACGGCAGGGGTTAAGTGAATGAAGGTGAGACAGATAAGGATTTTAAGAAATCTGTGACGTCCCCACGGCGGGTTGGCACATCGCCGCAACGAGGGATGAAAACGGCGCGCTCAGCGCGCCAATATGGTGGAAGCTGCTGGGCTCTCTAAAGCCGGTCGCGATCTGGTGCTTCGAGCCCGTCTGTGAAGTTGGCCGGACGCTATTTGTGGCACAACGCAGTGTTGCCTTCCGCTTCCGGGCGGGAGAGCACGAGAAGGAATGTCTAAATTTTCTTTGCGCGTCCACTGCCCGGCGGCGGAAAGGTGCTGTTATGCAGATACTATATTCGCGCTGCTGCGGGATCGATGTCCATAAGGATTCGGTAACCGCATGTGTGCTCGTGTACAAAGACAAGCCGGAACCGGAAGTGCGCAAAAAGGAGTTCGAAACGCACAAGAAGGCGCTGGGGAACTTACGTTTGTGGCTACACGCCAACCAAGTCACACACGTGGCAATGGAGTCCACTGGCGTGTACTGGAAGCCGGTCTGGCAGGCGCTGGAAGGCAACTTCGATTTGACTCTGGCCAATCCGTTTCAGATCAAGACGATGCCAGGCCGGAAGACGGATGCCCGGGACAGCCAGTGGATTGCGGAGTTGTTGGCGCATGGTTTGATCCGGCGCAGTTTTGTGCCTCCCCCCGCTACGCGGAATTTGCGCGATCTGACACGCTATCGCGTGAAGCTGGTGGAAGAATGCAATCGCATTCATAACCGCATTCACAAAGTACTGGAAGATGCGTGCCTGAAGCTGGATACCATTGCCAGCGATATTCTCGGCGTCAGCGGCCGGCGTGTGATTCGAGCCATTATGAATGGTTGCGAGCATCCGGCTGATTTGGCGTATGAGGTTCGGGGCACGCTGCGGGGCAAAAGACCGCAATTGACATTGGCGCTGAACGGGCGGATTACGGATCACCACCGGTTTCTGTTGCGCGAACTGATGGACGACCTGGAGCGTGCCGAACGTAAGATACAACGTCTCGAAGCCGAAATCGTTCAGCGCGTGGATATGCAAGTGGTCGAGCGCCTGTGCAGCATTCCGGGCGTGGATATCATCACGGCCTGGACCCTGCTCGCCGAACTTGGCAGCGACATGAGCGTGTTCACGAGCCCGAAACACGCCGCCAGTTGGGCTGGGCTTTGTCCCGGCAATCACGAAAGTGGCGGCAAGCGTTTGAGCAACCGTACCCGAAAGGGCAACCGCTGGTTGCGGCGAGCGCTAGTGCAGTCAGCCTGGGGCGCATCGCGCAAAAAAGACTGCTTCCTGGCTGCTTTCTTCTACCGCCATTCCGCCAAGCAGGGGGTGCGCAAAGCGATCATGACGTTAGCGCATCGCATTCTGCTGATTGCCTTCTGCCTGCTGCGCGATGGAACCACATACCGAGAGTTCGGCAGCAACTACTTCGACAACCTGAATCCCGTCCGGACCCGCAATCGCCTCATCCGACGGCTAGAGAAATTGCGTCTCGCCGTCACGCTCTCGCCGCGACCCGATTGGCCGGCTATCCCTGTTGCCCCGGCCCCCAACAGTAAACGGAAAAGGGGCCGTCCCTGTAAATGCGCCGAAAGGTTAATCCATTGCACCCACAGTAGTTAAACATCAGGAGTTTTCGAAGGACGAGTCCACGGCGGGGCCGCCAGGCCGTCTACTGCGGGCATTTCTTTATAATGAATACAAAGCAAGGAGAGTACACGAATATTGCACTTTGTGCTGGTTCCCGCGGATCTGACCCTGTGGGACCTCGTTCAGAACCTCAGACCTGTTCCTTTAGCCATCGTCGTCATTTTGATTCTGTTTTCGCTGTTTTCGTGGACGATTGTGTTCTCCAAGGGCAGCGTCTTCGGGAAGGCGCGCCGCGAAAACCGCAACTTCTTACGCGCCTTTCGTAAGGCATCAAATCTGCAGTCCGTCGCCGTTGCCAGCGAGCAGTTCGGCACTGCTCCGCTGGTGGCAGTGTTCGATTTCGGCTACGGCGAAGTCGAGCGGCAGATCAAGCAGCGAGGCGCGCTGGTCAATAAACCGGCGATCGAGCGGAGTCTGCAACTCGGTATCAGCGAGGAAGTGACCAAGCTGGAGATGAACATGAACTGGCTGGCAACTGTGGCGACAGTTTCGCCGTTCATCGGACTGTTTGGAACCGTGTGGGGGATTATCGACGCGTTTCAGGGTCTTGGAAACGCGGGGAGCGCCAGCCTGCGCGCGGTGGCGCCCGGTATCTCCGAGGCTCTGATAACTACCGCACTGGGACTTGCTGCGGCAATTCCCGCGGCCATCTTCTACAACATCTTCGGTACCCGCATCAAAGAGATCGGTACGCGCATGGAAGACTTCGCTATTGAGTTTCAGAACCTCGCCGAACGCGATTTCGGCGGATAGCCAAGGAGTAACTGGATGGCTTTCTCATTTGGGACCGGCGGACGGCGTGGGCGGCGTTTCGGCGGGCCTTCGGCGATGTCGGAAATCAACGTCGTCCCATTGGTCGATGTTGTCCTCGTCCTGCTGGTCATCTTCATGATCACGGCCAACGTGATGGAGTTCGGCCTGGATATTCAAGTGCCGCAAGTGAGACGTGTCCAGCAGACCGCGCAAGATCTGCCTGTGGTCAGCATCACCAAGACTGGTGAGTCGTACCTCAACGACAAGCCGCTGAATATCAACCTGCTGTCTCAGGGCATTCACCAGCGTTTCCACAATGCAACTGCCGTGTATGTGCGTGCCGACAAGGAGACCCCATGGGATCCCATTGCAGCAGTGGTAGCGGAGTTGGGCGAGGCCAAATTTGAGGTTCGTATGGTGACTGCGCCGATCGATACGGCTGCGCGGCAGCCGCGACGCCCGTAAAACATGGCCGGAACCACTGACATTCTGGATGAACGCGATCCGATTGGCGGGCCGTTCATCGGCTCAGTTCTGATACATGCGGCGGTGATTGGCGCGTTGTTTTTCGGCTGGTTCTTCATGAACCGGCATCGGGAATCTCTGGGCGAGCCTAACCCGGCGGGCGGCCCTGCTTATGCTGTCTCTCCGGTCAGCAAAATCCCGATCCCGCAGCGCGATGCCCCGGTCAATCCGGTCGCTGCCGACACGCAGAGCGCTGTGCCTACTGCGCCCGCTAAGCAGGAAGCCGAGAAGAAAACTCCCGTTCCCGACAAGAACGCCTTCGAGATTGCCGACAAGAAAAAGCAGCAGCGCGAACAGCCGCTTCGCCAGCAGAAGTATATGCAGCCCGCGCCTCAGAATCAGGTGTATAGCCGTACGCCGACTGCGCTTTCGAGCCCCATGTATGGCGGCCAAACCGGCTCCGGGCAAGTGGGCATCGGAGCAAATTCGCCGCTTGGTACACGACTCGGCTGGTATGCCGAAATCGTGCGTCAGCGCATCGCGCAACAGTGGAATACCAATGGACTGGACGCCCGATCGCAGCAATCGCCGGCGATCATCAGCTTCAGCATCATGCGCGACGGGAGCATACGCGATGTCCGTGTCCTGCAGTCGAGCGGCAATCCGAATATCGATAACACCGCACAACGCGCCGCGTACCAGGCGAATCCTTTGCCGCCGCTGCCACCTCAGATTACCGACAGCTACATCTCCGCCCAATTTACTTTCAACTTACGCTGATGCGACGACTCCCACTCTTCATCTCCGCGCTGGCTGTTGCCTGCGGGTTCGGCTGGCTTGCTGGGCAACAGCAAGTCGTCGGGACAATCGAAAAGAATCCTGGCAAGCCTCGGATTGCAGTGACTGATTTTCGGGCTGCCGGCTCCGCGGTAACTTACATTTCTGCTTTCAATCGGACGGTCGCGGGTGATCTGCAATCGTCCCCGTTGATTAACTTCGTTCCCAAGACGATGTATCCAATGCAGCTTCCGCAGCAGCCTTCGGATCTGCTGGTAGGCGTTGCGCCTCCCGGCCGGGGCGCAGTAACTGCGAAC
This sequence comes from uncultured Acidobacteriaceae bacterium, assembly GCA_963842195.1. GTDB lineage: Bacteria > Acidobacteriota > Terriglobia > Bryobacterales > Bryobacteraceae > Bog-105. Next base: position 64,100 of record CAWJFN010000002.1, on the reverse strand, counting down.
GGCATGCGCCTGACCGACTGGGGTCTGCCGCCGATGTCCTCTAATTTCCTCGGCATCGGGTATGGAGCTGAGAATCACGGACAATTCGTAGTGTTCGGCTGGTTCTACTCGACGGCTACGAACATTCCGACCATCCAACAGGCTCAAATTTTCGGCAAGATCTACACAGCGACGCTGGACGAAGCAGGCGCCATTGATGCTGGACATCGATATGCGGCCGACATTCTGGCCCAGTTCGGCGGCAAGAGCCTGGTGGGAACTCGCATTGTGTTTGTGTCCAACCGATCAGGTTCCAAAGAGATATGGGTGATGAATTGGGACGGCTCCGACCAACACCAACTTACACATTACGGGTCCATCTCGACGTTCCCGTCGGCGGCCCCCGACGGAAGGGTGGTTGCGTTCACGAGTTATGCTAACGGAAGTCCCAATATCTACATGGTCTCGCTCGACACGGGGCGAAAGCTGCCGTTCTATAATCAACGCGCATCGATGAATGCCTTCGTGACTTTTACTCCGGATTCGAAGCGCGTGATCTTTTCATCGACCGCGGCGGGAGGACCGGCGCAGCTTTACGAAGCCAACGTAGATGGCAGCGGTCTGCGCCGCCTCACGTCGACCGGAGCAATCGAGGTAGAGGCCAAGATCAATCCGAAAACCGGCACGGATCTGGTGGACGTATCAGGGCGCGGAGGAATGCCGCAGATTTATCGCATGAATCTGGAGGGAGCAGATGTTCAGCGGCTCTCGGCGGGAACCGGCGAAGCAACGAATCCGGCCTGGAGCCCGGATGGCGCGCACATCGCGTTCGCCTGGACAAAAGGATTTGAGCCGGGAAACTACAATATCTTCATTATGGATACGGCCAGCCAGCAAACGACGCAGCTAACCGCTAATGAGGGCCGTAATGAGAACCCGAGTTGGGCGCCCGATGGCGCGCACATTGTTTATGCATCGAAACGCGGCCGCGACTCGCAAATCTGGGTCATGAACGCCGACGGTACCGGAAAGCAAGCGCTGACTCAGGCAGGCAGTAACGAAAAACCCATCTGGGTGAATGCCGAGCAGTAACGCATCCGAAAATTTTGTAAGTGGTTTGAATTGAGGGAGGACTTAAGAATCATCATGACGAAACGTAGAGCTTCGCTGAGTCTCGCTGCAGCGCTCACGTTGATTGTTGCCGCTGGTTGCCACAAGAAAGCTCCGCCGCCGCCACCGCCGCCTGCTCCGGCGCCGGCGCCAGCGCCGCCAGCCAATAAACCGGCCATCAGTTACTTCACGGCGGAGCCGTCAACAGTGAACAGTGGGCAGCCGTCGTCGCTGCGCTGGTCCGTAACTGATGCCACCGATATCCAGATCGACAACAGCATCGGCAGCGTGAGCCCGAACGGCCGCCGCGCCGTTTATCCGACTGCCACCACCACGTACACGCTCACCGCGACCGGTCCCGGCGGAACCACGACAGCCACCGCCACTGTTACCGTTTCCAGTCCCCCCGCGCCCGAACCTGTAGCGGCTCCGCCGGCCCCATCAGCCGCCGAGATTCTTGCCAAACAGGTGCAGGATGTTCATTTCGATTACGACAAGAGCGATATCCGGGCGGAGGATCAATCGATTATTCAGGGTGACGCTAACGCGCTAAAGACGATTTTTGGCACGGATCCGAACTTCATCGTTACCATCGAGGGCCACTGTGACGAACGGGGCTCTGCAGAGTACAACGTTGGACTCGGCGACCGCCGTGCAAGCGCGGTTAAGGACGCATTGGTTGCGCAAGGCGTTCCTGGCGATAAGCTAAAAACGATCAGCTACGGCAAGGAGCGGCCGCTGTGCACGGATGCGAATGAAGGATGCTACGCACGCAACCGCCGGGCTCACTTTTCGGCCGGTCAGTAAACGGCTGCATTCTCTTACACTAGAAGCAAGTGTTGAAACGGGGACGGAGTTGATCCGTCCCCTTCTCTTAAGGAGTTCGTTCAGATGAAAATTATTCGCCTTGTCACTCTCGTGCTCACGTGCTCTGCCCTTAGTTTCGGCGCAAATAAGGTTGAGGAGCTGCAGCGAGACATAGCGCTGCTGAGCGACAAGGTCGACTCCATGCAACGCGATCTCGACACCAAGATTGGCGAACTGACGACCTTGATGCAGCAGGCGCAGGACAACGCGTCGAAGACCAACACGCAAATCGCGGGTTTACAGGATTCGGTCAGCAACGGTGTCGGCAGGCAACTTGCTCCGGTTGCGAACCTCGGCACGAAAGTCGATTCGATGAGCGACGACGTTCATTCGCTGAAAGATGCTCTGAATGATCTCAGCGCCCGGCTGGAGCGGATGGATGCAAAAATCGCCGATCTGAAAAACCAGATGCAGATCATGCAGAATCCGCCAGGTGCTCCGGGAACGATGCCGGCCGGCGGTTCCGGTGTGAATGGAGCACCCGGCCAAGCGGCTCCGCCGCCGGGTATGAGCGCGGATAAGACTTACACCGATGCCCTGCGCGATTTTCGGAGCGGAAATACAGATTTGGCGGGACAAGAGTTCCAGCAGTATCTCACCTATTTCCCTACGACGGAGCTCGCTGCCAATGCCCAATACTATTTGGGCGAGATTGCGTACAACAAAGCGGACTACAACGGGGCGGTGCAAGCCTTCGATGCTGTCCTGGAACGCTACCCGCAAAATCCGAAAACAGCCGACGCTCACCTGATGAAAGGCATGGCGTTGCTTAAGTTAAACCAGCGTAACCGCGCTGCACAGGAGTTCCACTCGTTAATTGAGAACTTCCCGCGCACCGACGATGCGCGGAAGGCTCAACAGCAGCTTCGGCAGCTTGGGCTCGCGCCCGCGGCCACCGCTCGCCGGCGGTAGGCTTGTTTCCCATCGTGGAATAAAGCGTCTTAGCATGAACGCACACGGCAACTGGCGCGATCCTATTCTGATTAACACGATCGGGCACACCGCCGGCGTGCTGCTGTTTGGCTTGATCGTTGCTCTGTTGATTCGCGATTGGCGTACTCGGGGACTGCGTCATACGAAACTCTCCCTGATTGCGGCCGTGCTGGCGCTCGGTTGGAACGTGGGTTCTCTCGTCGTGCTCGCGTCATCCGACCCGGAGTCCCGCTTGATCGCGATTGTGGTGACGGCCAGTTTTTCGATGCTGAGCCTTCTGCCCGCAGTTCTGCTTCAGGTTGCTGCCCAAAGCCAACAGCGATTGATTGTGGCTGCGGGATACCTGATCAGCGCGCTGGCTGCCTGCTTGCACTTCAGCGAGCTGTTTTCTTCTGGAATCGGACTGCACCAGGCGGGACTGATTCTCATCGTAGTTGGTTTTGGCGTCCTGACATCGGCCGCCTTCCTGTTTGGACGCCGCCGGACGAGTTTGCTGACGCGCAGATCCGACTGGATTTCTCCCGCCTGCCTGCTTCTGTTTACCACTTCTTTTCTGCATTTCGGTTATCAGCACACCAGTTCTCCATGGGCGGCGGAGATCGCCTGGCACCACATCGGAATTCCCGTGGCGTTGATTGTGCTGTTGCGAGATTACCGGTTTCTGTTACTAGATACTTTCGTTCGCTTCCTGGTGAACTCCGGTCTCGCCGCTGTTTACATCACCACTGTCTTAGTGCTCGCTCAGAGATTCCGGTTATGGGATCTGATCCGTAGCAGTGTGTTCTTCACCGGAATTGCGCTTGTTTCGCTTTGTCTGTCACTCATCTTGTTCGCGTACCTGAGAAACGCAGTGCAGGCCTGGGTGAGCCGCGTCATTTTCCGGCGACAAAGTGTCGAGGATAGCGTTAAAGCCATTGTCAATCTGGCATCGGCAGCACGTTCAGAAGAAGAACTGCTCGCGCTTTCGGCTCAGCAAGTGGCAAAGCATCTGCGGGCCGACCGATTTGCAGTTGTTGGCAAGACCAACGCGAGGGCCGCGCCGGTAGAGCCCACTGTCCTGCTCCCGGGACAGGACGTCGATGCCCTTCGCGAGCATGAATTCCACGCGGAAGCAAAGATCCCGCTACGATTTTCGAGCGGGGATACCTGCTCGGTGATCGTGGGTGCGCGCCGCGGGGGCAGGCCTTATCGGAGTGACGATCTCGCCGATATGCGGCGGCTGGAGATTGCGATCATCGAACAGGTTGAACGTTTCCGTGCTGAGGAGTTGAAGCGCCTAGTCAGCCAGGCAGAGTTGCGGGCGCTGCAAGCTCAAATCAATCCACATTTCCTATTCAATGCGCTCAATACGCTCTATGGCACCATCGACAGACGCTCGCGCACGGCACGCCGAATGGTTTTAAATCTGGCTGAGATGTTTCGCTATTTCCTGCAGGGCAATCGGACGGTCATATCGCTGGGTGAAGAACTTAGAATTGTCGAGGCCTACCTCGAGATTGAAGCAGCTACGGCTTGGAGACCGGCTGAAAACGGAAGTGACGGTTAGCGAATCAGTACGAGCCACGTTGATCCCTATTCTTTCGATTCAGCCGCTGGTGGAAAATGCTGTGAAGCATGGAATAGCGCCGAAGCACGGCCCAGGGCTGGTGTGTATCCGAGCGGAGAACGTCCTGGAAGGTCTGCGTGTAACGGTTGAAGACACCGGGATTGGCTTCGAACGAAGCCGCACCCGATCGCACGCCGGCGCGGGTCTGGGTCTTGACAACGTTCGCAGGCGATTGGCGTTGTCTTACGGCTCGGCTGCCGAGCTCCAGATTCAGTCAAGCGCAGCGGGAACAACCGTAAGCTTTCTGATCCCCGCTCCGGCCTGCTGCGAAGCGGTAACGGCAGGAATCGTCTCGGAGGTTCGGCCGCTCACTGCTCAAACTAGCCCGCCCGCGGCCTAGAAGTGGTCCGCCTGTCGACAATCACTGGGTGCGTCGTACGGCACGGGTGTACAAGGTGGTAACTGGCATGCGCGCACTGATTGTGGATGATGAGCCCATTGCCAGGAAAGTACTTCGCGAAGAGCTTGAGGTTCTGGACTCAATAGAGATTGTCGGGGAGGCCGACAATGGCGAGGTTGCGTTGCGTAAGATTTCTTCAGCCAAGCCCGACATCGTCTTTCTCGATATCGAAATGCCGGTTATGACTGGCTTCGAATTGTTGGACCGCTTGACCGGCGGACACCTGCCGGCAATCGTTATGGTGACAGCGTACGACCAGCACGCGATCCGTGCGTTTGAAGCCGGAGCGGTGGATTATCTGCTGAAACCGATCAGCCAGCAGCGACTCGCGCAAGCGGTGGAGCGCGCGAGGAGGATGGCGCGGAACCCGATCAAGGTAGCGGAGAATTTGGCCCAGCTGCAGGGAATCTCTCCAACAATGAGCGGTCCACCAAAGATTCGAAAAATTGTGGGTAAGCTCGGCGAAGAATTTTTTCTGCTAAGCCCGGATGAAGTGCTGGCCTTCTATGCAGAAGGCGACATAACTTGGATCATCACGGCAAAGCAGCGTTACACCGCCACTCAGAACCTGAAATCGATCGAAGATCGCTTACGCAACAGTTCTTTTCGTAGGATTCATCGAAACGCTATCGTGAACGTCGAGCAGATTCGCAAAATGGGCGCAATCACCAGTCAACGTTGGCTGATTACGTTGAACAACGGCCAGGAATTTATCGTGAGCAAACGCCAGGCCAAGAATGTGCACGACGTGCTCAACTGGTGACGTCGTAGTATCCTTGCCGCTCCCTTCCGGTCGCGGTTCTGTTAGCGGCGTATTGTCCGCCGCTCCCTTCTGGTCGCGGTTCTGTTCGCCGCGTATCCCTGCTGGCCAACCCCTCCTCGTCGGATCGGCTCGCGGGAGCGCTCACCGCGCTGCGCCGCATTGTGAAGAGTATTTTCGTGCTGCGCTAACTTTCCGAGCCGGAACTTCGTCACGGGATTCAGTTGCAGTTGAACCGCGGCGAAGCACGGCACGAGCTGGTCGGGCGTACCTACGCGGCGACAAGTGGATACCCCCCGCTTTTCGAGTGTGTCAGGTAACGGAGAGCTCTGAATCCGTCACTTATTGAATAGGCGAAAGACCATGGAAACCACGAGCACGTTGCGTACGTCGGGCTTGGAAAGCCAACCCCAAATAGGAGGACTCCGTTGGATTTAGCACGGTTCTGTCTACTTGTAGCGGGTTTGTTCTGCGTTGTTGCCGGACTCTCATCTGGGCATTCTCACGAAAGCCCGGTCCAGATAGCTGCTGTTCCAGGAAAAGATGCGCCAAGTAAATTCGAAAATGGATTCCAGATCTTTTGGCGCAGCACTTGGGTGCCAGGTAATCCGCAACTTGATGGAACTGATCCCGAAGCGAGGGTAAGAATTTTCGAAAATGCGCATCAGCAATCGGTGGTGTTTAGCGTAGCAAGCGCGATACGATCCTTCGATCCGGGGTTCATGGGCGTCTCTATCTACGACGTGTCGGCGCGGCGACCTGGCTTTATTGCCGTGGCGGCTGTCTATTCGAGGAGCGGACGTAATCCAGTAGGCGTACTTTTATATTTCGATTGGAACGGGGCTTTATTCCGACAAGCGGTGCTCAACGGTCGTCGCGAAATTCGATCGCTCGAGATTGTAAGTGCCGATCAAGTTTGGGCATTAAACGACTTTGACCCGATGGACCGAAGCAAATTTGTTTTTACAGCATTTGACAAAAATGGTGTGGTAGTCAAAGAGGCTGTGAAATCGCACCGGAGCTGGTCTACGGAAGAAAGCATGTCCAAGGGTGGTCAGACTTCGTTTGGCCTCACCGGCGACCGTGTTTGGGCGTGGTTACCAAGGTCCCGAACTTTTATCTCTTTCAATTCGCTTACCGGAAGAACTGAGGCCAATCGTACCGGATTCCCGCAAGTGAGTGGGGGCTCAGAGCTTTATGCCAGGCAAGCTGCTGTCTTGCCGCAGGGACAACTGCTGATGGATATCGGTTGGAAACGCCACGAAAAACGGAACTCCGGATGGTTCACTTGGTCTGCTCAATCAGGATGGCACGAAGTATACGGCGCTGTTAATGGCCGGTACCTCTATGGGGTGGAAGCAAATCAGGTTATCTTTAGTACCCCTAAAGAACCAAGCAACCCACTACCTCCTTTTCGATCGGTATCTGTTAACGACGTGGTGGCCTATACAACATCTCCGCGCGCTACGCATTAGAGCATTTTTGCTCCAGAATTACGGGGTTGACCTTGCGTACAATACGCTAGAGTAAATTTCTGCACGGCTGCTGCCGGCAGCCCTCATTCGGGGGCGTATCCTGCCGCTCCCTTGCGGTCGCGGTTCTGTTAGGATTTTGGACTGATTCGGCCAGAAAGCGGCGTCCGCCCGTCCTGCTTCTTAGTCCGGTCATGGCTGATTCGGGCCTTTCGTCTGAATTGTGTAAGGGCTTTCCCCGTTATCGCGTTTGATGGAAGATCAGGGATCAATCACCAAACACGTTCTGAGGAGTCCATTGTGATCAGACGCTTTCGTCGCTCTATCGTCCTAGCTTTCGCAATTGCTCTGCTTGCCTGGCGAGGCGACTTACAGGCCCAATCGCTGGGTAACGCCGGCACTATAGAAGGAACCGTGGTGGATCCATCTGGTGCGGTGGTTCCGCAAGCCGAGGTATCGGTCCACAATGCGGTCAGCGGATATGTACAATCGGTGCCCACTGGCTCGGATGGCTCTTTCCGATTGGGGAACATTCCGCCCAACCCTTATCACCTGGAAGTGAAAGCTTCGGGTTTTGCTGTGTTCTCTCAAGAAGTGGACATCAAGAACTCAGTCCCGCTACAAGTTAAAGCAACTCTCGCTTTAGCCGGCGCCAATACTACGGTTACGGTGGAGGGGGTCGCCGAGGCGCTCGAAAACGATCCGTCCGCTCACGTCGATGTCGATCGAAGTTCAATGCTGAAGATTCCTTCGTTTGATCCGGCAGGCGGCCTGAGCCAGGCGATTACTTACAGCACCGGTGGCGTTGCCGCGGACGGAAACGGTTTGTTCCATCCTTTAGGCGATCACGCGCAGGCCAGCTTCGTCATTGATGGGCAGCCGATCAGTGATCAGCAGAGCAAGGTTTTCTCGACTCAGCTACCTACCAGTGCCATCCAGAGCATGGAAGTGACCACAGGCACGCCTGCCGCCGAATTCGGTGATAAGAGCAGCCTTGTGGCTCAGGTCACGACGCGCTCGGGTTTGGGTGCGGGAAGAGTGTTCGGAAACATCGACGCGAACTATGGAACGTTCGGCAGCGCCGGCGGAAGCGCTGCGCTCGGCCTGGGCAATGAGAAGCTTGGAAATTTTATCGCGATCGACGGCATTCGGAGCGGCCGCTTTCTGGATACTCCGGAACTCGCGCCGATCCACGACATCGGTAATAACCAGACCTTGTTCGACCGACTGGACTACCAGCCCGATGGCAAGAATGTCTTCCATCTGAACCTGTTTGCGGCGAGGAACTGGCTCCAGATACCCAATGATTACGATCAGTTAGCTCAGGATCAGCGCCAGCGCGTGCTCACGTGGAGCATCGCCCCGGGCTATCAGCACACATTCGGGGCGCACACGCTGCTGACAATCAACCCATATGTCCGGAAAGACCAATTCAACTACTATGCGAGCCGCGATGTTTTCGCCGACACTCCCGCCACGCAGAGCCAAAACCGGCAGCTTTTGAATTGGGGTGTGAAGGCTGATGTGTCGACAACAAAAGGGCGCCACAACTTGAAATATGGTCTGGATTTGAAGCAAACCCGGCTATTGGAGAATTTCGGGTTTGGCGCCACGGATCCGACCTTCAATTCCCCCTGCATCGATGCAACTGGAGCCGCGGTACCCGATACCACTCTTACCGATCCATCGCAGTGTGCCGGCGCGGGCTTCCAACCGAACACGAGCAGTAACCCCAATGCGAGTACCCCTTTCTCGCCCGGCGTACTGCCGTTCGATCTCACGCGCGGAGGCCACTTGCTTGCTTTCCATGCCGCGGCCAACATCAATCAGTACGCCTTCTATGCGCAGGATGAGATCGCGGCGGGCAATTTCGTGTTTACAGCCGGTTTCCGCTTTGACCGTTACGATGGCCTGGTTTCGAAGATCGGTCCGCAGCCCCGTCTTGGCATCGCCTACAACATCAAAAGCACCGGCACCGTGCTGCGCGTCGCATATGCCAGGACTTTCGAAACACCGTTCAATGAAAATCTGCTGCTATCGAGTGCGACGGGTACCGGTGGCTTGGCTCAGAATGTTTTCGGCTCAACCTCGGTGCCCATTGCTCCGGGATTTCGCAACCAGTTCAATACGGGTTTTCAGCAAGCGGTCGGCAGATTTCTGTTGATCGATGCGGACTATTTCTGGAAGTTCACGCATAACGCTTACGACTTCAGCACGCTATTAAATTCGACCATCGCGTTTCCGATCGCGTGGCACAACTCCAAGCTGGACGGTGTCACGGGGCGCGTCAGCACGACAAATCTTCACGGCTTTCAGGCTTATTGGACCTTTGGACACACGCGCGCGCGATACTTCCCGCCGGAGGACGGCGGCCTGATTCCGCAGGGGGTGCCGTTGGGAGCGAGCGTATTCCGCATCGATCACGATCAGGCGTTCCAGTCCACTGTGGCGCTCCGTTATCAGCGCCCCAAGAACGCGGAGTGGATCGGTTTGACGTACCGCTACGACAGCGGGCTCGTGGTGAGCGGAGTGCCGGATGCGGGGGCCGCGCTGGCGCTCACGCCGAATCAGCAGGTCAGCATCGGCCTTGCCTGCAACGGAACATTCGCCACGGTTGCCAACCCGCTTAGCGACTGCACAAACCTCGACGGCACGAGAGGGAAAGTTACTTCAAAACTAATAACACTTCCGCAAGGCGGTTATGGCAACTTTCCGAGCGTTGAAAATGACGATCACAATCCCGATCGGGTCAAGCCGCGAAACGTGTTCAACCTCGGGGTTGGAACCGACAATTTATTCCACCGGACGGAAGGCCACAACCGGTACACGGCGTCCCTACAGATAGAGAATCTTACTAACAAGACCGCCTTGTATAACTTCCTGTCTACTTTTAGCGGAACGCACTTCTTGCAACCGCGGACGGTGGTTGCTCAGATCGGGTTTGTGTTTTGACCGATTGATTGCCTGCGCGTAGCCTTACGCCGAAGTGGACTTTTCGAGCTCCTGCTCGACTTCGTCCAGTCTGGCTTCCTGCAGCAGCGGTTTGGAGATTTCGGTCAGGAGATAGTCCGCGCTTTCCTCTTCGCCCAAGGTATGGGTTAGCAGAGCTGCCACTTCTTTTTCGCCGATCAGCCGAGCGAGGCCGCGAACGGTGCCGTAACCTGCGATTTCATAATGCTCCACCTTTTGTGCAGCACCTATCAGCGCCAGATCGGCCGCGAGTTCTTCTTTCTCCTCGCTCTCGTCTATTTTTTCCTGCCCTTCCTGTACCAGGCCCATCATCGCCTTGCACGGCTTCGGTTCCGCCTTCTCCCCAAGTAGTTCAAAAGCCTTCTTCAGACGCTCAACATGACCCTGCGTTTGCGCGAGATGTTTCTCAAACGCTTCCTTGAGCTTCGGAGCATGCGCAGCCTTGGCCATCTTGGGCAACGCCGCGACAAGCTGAGTCTCGGCGTGGAGTAAGTCCTGCAGTTCCTCGGTCAGCAGCTCTCTTATTTGTGGCATAAGTTTTTTCCTTTCGTGCTTGGAATCAGTTTCAGTTAGTTAGTTGCTAATATCGGAATGCGCTGGACTTCTTAAGTCCTTTTCACAGGCCGGCGCGTGGCGTTCTGCTTCGCGCTTCCTTCGTGAGTGACGCGGCTTTGCCGCGAGCCGCCATTAGACCCGTGGCCGCTGTTTCCACCCTCGGCAGGCACTCGCGCTCCGGTTTTTTCGGATTCTAGCTCTTGGAAGGCAGGAGAATCGACGAATTGCCAGTCGCCGCCCTGGTTCCAGGGGCCGCGCGCGTCCGGCTCACCACGGTCGCCGACTCCGGTGGAATCGTTGAAATACTGATTTACCAGGTCCGGGCTGGGCGGAATTCTGCCGATTGAGAAGATAGGCTTGCCCATGCTTTCGAGAGCCGCCGTGAAGGCTTTCATGTGCGTAATCTCGCGTGTCATCAGGAATTGCAGAGCATCGACGGTGCCAGGATCGTCGCAGAAATCAATCAAGCGTTCGTAGACGATCTTGGCGCGTGCCTCGGCCGCGATGTTGCTGCGCAAGTCGACATCGAGTTCTCCCGTGATCTTCAGGTAATCCGCGGTCCATGGATCTCCCATGGAGTTGAATAACGAAACTCCGCCTCCGCCGGCGATGGCGATCAGCGGATCCGCATGCGCCGCATCCCGGTCTGACTTGGTCGGTTTGAGGTGCATGCGCGCGAGCGTTCCCACCACCTCGAGATGACTTAACTCTTCAGTGCCGATGTCTAACAGCAGGTCTTTCCGTTCCGGGTCATCACAGTTCCATCCTTGAATGGAGTACTGCATGGCCGCCGCAAGCTCGCCATTTGCGCCGCCAAACTGCTCCAACAACATGTTGCCGAACCGCGGATCGGGAGTGCCAACATTCACCGTGTACATCAATTTTTTCAGGTGGTGATACATGAATTTCCTTTTGAAGCGAGACAGCTGTGGTATCTCGCACGCTGTAGACCCAAAACCAGTGGGGAAACGCGGCCTCGGAATGTTACTTGACGATGCACTTACGTAATCTCTGCAGATTAGGATCAAAGAATGTCGTGCGAGCGTCGATTTTGCTGCTCTTCGTTCGACGCCTTAGTAGACTGCTAAGAAAAACGGAGGCAACAAATGAAAGTAATGGTTCTAGTGAAAGCGTCGAAGGACTCAGAGGCCGGAGTAATGCCTGGGAGCGAGCTCCTTACGGAAATGGGGAACTTCAACGAACAGCTGGCGAAAGCCGGCGTGCTGGTCGCAGCCGAAGGACTTCGTCCAAGCTCGAAGGGCGCGCGCGTGAAGTTTTCCGGGGAGAAGCGGACCGTGGTGGATGGTCCGTTCCCGGAGACGAAGGAGCTCATTGCCGGGTATTGGATATGGAACGTGCAATCCATGGACGAGGCGATTGAGTGGGTGAAACGCTGCCCGAATCCGCACCCGGGAGAATCGGAAATCGAGATCCGTCCGGTGTTTGAGGCCTCGGACTTCGGTGCTGAGTTCACGCCGGAGTTGCAGGAGCAGGAACGGCGATTGCGCGAACAGCGACCGCAGAAGCCGTAGGGGATGTAGGTAAGGATGGAATTCTGTAGGGCCCGGTGTGGCGGAGCGGGAGGCGAAGCGACACTGCCTTCTAGTTCTGTGTGGGCCAACTACAGGAGCAACTCGGAAGCTAAAGGCGGGGCCGTCAGGGCGGATCTATCCCGACCTGACGCCGCCACAACTTCCAGGTTGCACCTCGTGCAGCCGCAATCCGGAAGGTCCATCTAACGGGCAACTAAGCCTTGCCGCTTGATGGTTGTCGATACTCGAGGTATATTGTCGATAGTCGTGGCTTGGAACATATGCCCAAACCGTCAGACTTGTTGCAGGGAACACTCGACCTTTTGATTCTGAAGACCATCGCGCGTAAACCGCTTCACGGTTGGGGTAGGGCGAAGCGCATACAAGCGCTCTCGTGCGAGACTCTGTCCGTGGGGCAAGGGTCTCTATACCCGGCACTTCACCGGCTCGAAAACCAAGGCTGGATCTGCGCGACGTGGGAGGATTCGGATCTTGGGCGGCCTGCGAAGGTCTACTCTGTAACTCGCGAGGGCGGGAAACAACTGGAACGAGAACTCAAAAATTGGAACCGCCTCTCTTCCGCCGTCCAGCTACTTATACAGAACGCCTGACGGGGAATCTATGCGGACTTTTCGGATCATCCAACGGCGCTTTCACTCCGTGCTCCGTCGTTCCCGTGCCGACGCGGAACTTCAACGCGAGATTGAGATTCATATCCAGGCGCTCACCCAGGAGGCTATGGCTCAGGGCATGACTGAGGCCGAAGCTCGTGCCACCGCGTTGCGGGAATTTGGAGCGATAGAGCAAACCAAAGAGAAATGCCGGGATGCTCGCGGCGTGAACCGGTTTCAGGATTTCGCCCAGGACTTACGCTACGGGTTTCGCATGTTGCGAAAGTCGCCCGGCTTCAGTGCTGCCGCCGTACTTACTCTTGCGCTCGGTATCGGCGCCAACACCGCCATATTCAGCATTGTGGATGGGGTGGTTTTGCGATCACTTCCTTATCCCGATTCCAATGAGCTCGTTGTGATGTTCAATGTCCCGCTGAAAGGATCCGACGCGCTCTCCGGCATATCGTACAGAGACTTCACAGAGTACCGAACTCAGAATCGCGTATTTAGCGAGATTGCAGGAAATACATTCCACGATCTCACGCTGATTGGAGCCGGCGAGCCATCGATTGTGAACACCGCCGACGTCACGCCGGAAATATTCTCTCTCCTAAACGCAAAACCTCTGGCCGGCCGCACGTTAGTCCCCGAGGATGGCAAACAAGGGGCGGCGGCCGTGGCCGTTGTGAGCGAAAATCTTTGGCGCAGCCGCTTCGGTTCCAATCCGGCTCTGGTTGGCCAATCTATTGTTCTGGACATGCGTTCCTTCACCGTTGTCGGAATCCTGCCGGCAGCCTTTCGCTATCCAGACGGGGCTCCCCGGCAGGACGTGTGGATTTCTGTCCTGCAAGACCCGCTGTTCGGACCTTTGACGTCGCAGCCTCGCGTGCGTTTGCTGGGTGTGATTGGCCGGCTGAAGGCAGGCGTCTCTTTGACCGAGGCCCGGGCCGAGATGAACACTCTTAGCGCGCGGCTCGCGAAGGAGTTTTCCGCAGAAGATTCCGAATTGACGATCCGGATTCAGCCCTATCGGGAGTCAGTGGTCGGGAATGTGAAATCCGCGCTGCTGATTTTGCTGAGCGCGGTTGGACTGGTGTTAGTGATGGCATGCGCCAACGTTGCGAACTTGCTGCTATCGAAGGCCACCTCTCGGGCGGGAGAAATTGCTGTGCGAATCGCGATAGGGGCGTCACGCGCCCGCATTGTCCGGCAATTGCTTACCGAGAGCGTTCTACTCGCCTTGCTCGGCGGATTTGCCGGTGTGCTTCTTGCGTGCTTCGCTGTTTGGACTCTGCAGCCCTTCTTGCCGTCCGACCTGGCCCAGATCAGTTCGATTGATGTCGGAGGCCCGGTGCTGGCGTTTGCACTGTCGTTGTCTCTGGCAGCCGCGCTGGCGTTCGGACTGGCGCCCGCGCTCCTCGCGACCGCACCCAACTTGCAGACGAGCATGAGAGAGGGCGGACAGCGCACAGGCGAGCGCCGCGGCCAGCATGTTCGGAGCTTTCTCGTCATCGGAGAAATCTCACTGGCCATGGTGCTCTTGGTTGCGGGCGGCCTCCTTATCCGCAGCTTGGCTCTGGTCACGTCCGTAAATCCGGGGTTTGATCCGCAGAATGTTACGGAAGCGGAGATTTCGCTTCCGCAATTTGAATACTCCCAGCCGCAGCAGTGGAGGGCTTTTTCCGACGAATTGCTGGCGCGCGTTCATGCGCAGCCCGGTTTGCAGGATTCCGCTATGGCCGCTCCGCTGCCCATGGATCGACAGGGCCAAGCCACCCTCGAGTTCAGCATTGTAGGAAACGCTCCGCTTCCGCGCGGCAAATCCACCACCGCCGACTACGCCACAGTCAGTCCCGATTACTTCCGCGTGATGAGAATTCCACTGCTGCGAGGGCGTTTCTTCTCCCAGCAAGACTCTCCGTCTAATCCAAAGGTAGCGATTATTAGCGAAACAATGGCAAGGCGTTATTTCCCCAATCGGAATCCGATCGGAAGACAAATGAGATTCGGATTTCCGCCCGACAGTAATGTGTCGCGCGAAATCGTCGGGGTCGTCGGTGACGTAAGGGATGTGGCGCTTAGCCAAAAGCCCGGCCTCATCATGTATGTGCCTTTCGCGCAAGCGCCCCTATACGGAGGGGAGGTGGTTGTAAGAAGTTCGTTGAGCACGTCAAGCGTGGCCGCCGCCATTCGCCAGGAAGTTCACTCCATTGACAAGGACCTACCGGTGACGGATGTTGAATCGTTGCCGAATACGATTGGGCAATCGATCTCGCGGGAACGATTTCGCACGTTCCTTCTAGGTTCGTTCAGCGCGATGTCTCTAGTGCTCGCCGCCGTCGGAATTTTCGGCGTTGTTTCGTACTCCGTTTCGCAGCGCAGGCAGGAAATCGGAGTTCGCATTGCGCTTGGGGCGCAGCCGGACGACGTTTTGCGCCTGATTTTAGGGCAAGGAGCAAAGTTTGCCTTACTTGGCCTGGGCATTGGAATCGTCTTCGCGTTTCTGCTCACGCGTTTAATGGCA
This sequence comes from uncultured Acidobacteriaceae bacterium, assembly GCA_963842195.1. Taxonomy (GTDB): domain Bacteria; phylum Acidobacteriota; class Terriglobia; order Bryobacterales; family Bryobacteraceae; genus Bog-105. The sequence continues at coordinate 48,781 of CAWJFN010000002.1, read as the reverse complement.
AGCCAGCTTTACGGCGTGTCGGCGACGGATCCGCTGACCTTTGGCGCCGTGGCTCTCGTTCTGCTTGGTGTCACAATGACTGCCTGTTACATCCCCGCTCGCCGCGCGCTGCGAGTCGATCCCATGGTCGCGTTGAAATGCCAGTAATCCGTGTTCGTCAGCGTCGAAAGTCTGTTTACTGAAGAATTGTCGGTCACTTGACAGAACTCGTCATGCGATCGAATAGATTCGCTGTGTCGCGCATTGTTTAGCAATCGTCTCGTGCGATTGTTTCCGATGGCAACGACTATGGTGGTTACCCCTGTCGTTGGGCAGAAGCGTTGACCAAGTTCCGAGTCCATACAATTGTGCACCCATCCTGCCGGGCTTGATATGCTGCATCTGCTATGAGGCTATTCACATCGATGTGCGCACTGGTGCTGCTCTCGGCGGCGGCGAATGCGCAGGTATTTCAGCTCTCCCGCGAGCAGATCATCGAGTACACAAAGGACAATCCGTTCGACCGCTCGGCTGACGGACGGCCGAAGGTTCCCGATGAGCTGCTCAAGAAACTGCAGGACGTGAGCGCGGAAGAGGTTTGGACGATCCTGCACAAGCACGGCTATGACAATCAGTTTGCCGGGGATTGGCGAATTCTGCACCCCGAAAAGCGATTGGTGGGGCGCGCCTTTACAGCCCAGTTCATGCCGGCACGCAAGGATGTTCAGAGCGTTGCGGAGGAGAAGGCGAACGCCGGGCTCAGTTTTCATCACAACGCTAACCAGCGGGTGATCGACATGCTGCAGAATGGTGACGTTATCGTTGTCGATCTCTACGGGAAGGTGGAGGGCGGTACTTTCGTGGGAGACAATCTCGCTACCGCGGTTCAGACCTTCACGCAAACCGGCATGGTGATCGACGGCGCGCTCCGCGACCTGGATAGCATTCAGCAGATGGGCATGCCGACTTACATACGCGGCGCGCATCCCACTCCCATCGGCGACTGCATGCTGACCGGAGTGAATGTGCCGGTTCGGATTCAACAAGCTACTGTGATGCCGGGCGACGTAGTTTTCGGCGACACCGAAGGCATCTACTTTATCCCGCCGCAGTTCGTGAAAGAGATCATCGACAACGCCGAAGAGCTCCACGTCCATGATGACTGGACACAGATGATGCTGAAAACGGGTAAGTACAAATCCAGCGACATCTACCCCCGGCCGCATGATCCGGAGCTGTTGAAGGCTTACGAAGATTACAAGAAACAGCACCTCGCCCGCTAACCAGCCCTTTGCCGATTCGGCTGTGATAAGTTCAGTCGCAGCAATGACTAGAAGTATGCGAAAAACAATTGCGCGCCGGCGGTTCCTGCAAACCGCAGGCATGTTCTCTATAGGCGCTCTCTGGACGGACGAAGTTCTGGAAGCTCTTCCACAGAACACGAACACCAGTTCGAGACCATCCGATTTGAAAATAACCGATGTGCGTGCCGCCACAGTCGCGCACGCGCCGATGACTTGCCCCCTGATCCGCATCGATACTAATCAGGGCATCTACGGCTTAGGCGAAGTGCGCGATGGGTCGAGCGCGACTTACGCGCTGATGCTGAAGGGGCGGCTGCTCGGAGAAAATCCGTGCAATGTCGAAAGAGTCTTTCGCAAAATCCGTCAATTTGGCGGTGAGTCGAGGCAGGCAGGTGGTGTTTGCGGCATTGAGATGGCGCTTTGGGACCTCGCCGGAAAAGCCTATAACGTCCCCGTGTATCAGATGTTGGGCGGCAGGTTCCGGGACCAGGTTCGCATCTACTGCGATACCACTGAGTCAGATGACCCCAAGGTCTACGGACAGCGCCTGAAGCAGCGCATGCAGCAGGGTTTTACCTGGCTCAAGATGGACCTCGGCATTGACCTGATTCAAAAGGTGCCGGGATCCGTGAGTCACCCGCTGGGCATGGACCCAACCAAAGACACTCACTGGATTGCGCATCCGTTCACAGGCATTGAGATTACCCAGAAGGGCTGCGACCTCATGGCCGAGTATGTGGCTGTGGTTCGCGAACAGGTCGGGATGGATGTCCCGCTCTCGGCCGACCACTTCGGCCACATCGGTGTGAACTCCTGCATCCGCTTGGGTAAGCGCCTCACCGAGTTCAACCTTGCCTGGCTAGAGGACATGGTGCCTTGGCAGTTCCCACAGTTATTAAAGGAGATCTCGAGCGAGGTCGATATCCCCCTTGCCACGGGCGAAGACATTTACAACCTGGACGGATTCAAGAGGCTGGCTGAAATTCACGCGGTTGATATCTTCCACCCGGATCCGGGGTCGGCGGGCGGCGTGCTCGGAACCAAGCAGGTGAGCGAACTTGCTGAAGAGTACGGCGTGGGCTGTGCGGTTCATTTTGCGGGCACTCCGGTGGCCTGCATGGCCGGCGTACATGCGATCGCGGCCATGAACAATTTCCTCGCCATGGAAAATCACTCGGTGGATGTTCCGTGGTGGGACTCGCTTGTCGAAGGCATCGACAAGCCGATCGTCAATCACGGTTTCATCACCGTTCCCGACAAACCGGGCCTGGGAGTAACTCTGAACGAGGAAGCCGTCAAGGCGCACTTAGTTCCGGGGACAACTTACTTCCCGCCGAGCGATGAATGGAACAACGAAGGCAAACACGTAAACGATCGCCTCTGGTCGTGAACTAACGCGAGCTTAGGCCTGCCTGATCTACTAGGCCTCACCCCAGGCTGAAACACGCGATCACGATTGCATCTCTACAAAGCAACTGTCTGGAGATACAACTATGGGTCGCAACCAGTCTGAAAGCTTCCGCCTCAAGTCGAGCGCCGCACGCGTGGCCCTTATTGGACTTGCATCGTTCGTGATCCCCGGGTTGATCGTTTCTCATATTGGAGCTCAGCAGACGCCTGCACCAGCGCCTGCGGACGCTGTAGGACGAGCTCAGGAGCCATCGCCTGTGCGAATTGCTCGGCCGGAGCAGAAGAAGACGGCGCACGACTTATCGGACGTGTTCAACTCGACCAACGCGAAGCCGTCGTCGACCGTCTTCAAGGATCAGCCGAAGCAAGGGAAGAACTCGGGGTTCGATTTTTATCGCGATCCTCTCAACTCGGATCGGCCGAACCAGCCCGTTGACGAGATCGTGCAAAAGCTGATGGCGGATAAACCGGCGGTTATGGCCGCACAACGAGCCCTTCTGGAACGCCGATATAACTTGGAGCCCAAGCTGGATCCTAACGTGACTATGTCACGCGGCAAGCCACTGCCGGTGGGTCCAACGGCGCGTCTCCCTGAAGGCGTCACTTGGCAACAGATCGGGACAATGTCTCCGGATGACATCAAGGGCCGCGGGATCTTTCCCTATCCGTCTCTGCCTCATCCTCTTCAAACAAACGGGGGCCAAGTCTTCCCGAAGATGCAGATCGAGATGTTTCCCCGGCTGGAACGATTTGATGTCGATTTCGACATACCGGATGCCTTTCTTCCGGAGTTCCCTCCCGGGATATTTCTCTCGAACCGCCCCGAACTGGGCGATGTATCACGCGGTGAGGTTGTCTCGATTAACAACTATTACCGGCTGTTCAAGGACGTCCTCACGCCGGTGCAACTGGATGGGCTGCGATTGCTGGTTACTCCGTTTCCGCAGGAGGAGTTCAATCCCACCGACGACCGGAAAAGCCGCGACCCGAGTCTCGGCGTTACTTGCTTCGATTGCCACGTGAACGGCCATACCACAGGGCAATTCCATCTCAATCCTGATATCCGCCCCGAGGAGAGGCGTCTGCGGCTCGACACAACCAGCCTTCGTGGTGTTTTCAACCAACAGATCCACGCGTCCAAGCGAAGCCTTCGCTCAGTCGAGGACTTTACCGAGTTCGAGCAGCGGACTGCATACTTCAACGGCGACGAGATTCACGCGATCAAGAAAGGCATGAACATTTTGGATCGCATCCAGGTCAGTCACATGGCTCAAATGCAAAATATGCTGGACTTCCCTCCCGCGCCGAAGCTCGACCCTCTCACCGGCCGCCTCGATCGCACGAAAGCAAGTCCAGGCGAAGTGCGAGGCGAGCAAGTGTTCTTCGGAAAGGGCCAGTGCGGGGTATGTCATCCCGCGCCCTTCTATCTGGATAACGAGATGCATGATCTTCACCTGGAGCGTTTTCTGAAGGATGAGCCGGGTGACGGCCCCATCAAGGCATTTACGTTGCGGGGCATCAAGGACAGCCCACCCTATATGCACGACGGGCGCTGCTTCACCCTCGAGGATACGGTTGAATTCTTCAACCTCGTCCTACAGACGAAGCTGACGTCACAGGAAAAACAAGACCTGGTGGCGTTCCTGCGCCAGCTGTAATAAAGTTTGGTGGCTTACCGCGCTAAAATGGCCACTTGTTTGGGCGAGCTTCATACTTAAGGCGCTCCGCGAGATAGATGGCGAAATTCGACGGGCTGATCGGCCTTGCCGCTATCATCGCCTGCGCCTACCTGTTTTCCACGCAGCGATCCGCCATCCAGAAACGTGTAGTGGTGTGGGGCATCGTGCTCCAATTCAGTTTCGCGTTTCTCGTGCTGAAGACCAAATTCGGCGAGTTGTTTTACGGCGTCAGCTTATTTGTGAATGCGCTGCTGAACTACACGGCCGCCGGATCGAGTTTCGTGTTCGGCGACAAACTCGGTCTCAAGAACCCTCAATTCGGCGTAATCTTCGCGTGTCAGGTTCTGCCCATCGTCATCTTCATCTCATCGCTGTTCGCGATTCTGTATTACCTCGGCATCATGCAGATATTCGTGAAAGCGATGGCCCTGGTCATGCAGCGATTCATGGGAACCAGCGGCGCGGAATCGACGAATGTAGCCGCGAGCATCGTCATGGGACAAACCGAAGCGCCGCTCACCATTCGGCCGTTTCTGGAAGGCCTGACGAACTCGGAGCTCTTCACCGTGATGACCAGCGGCATGGCTCACGTATCCGGAAGCGTGATGGCCGCCTACGTTGCCATTGCCAACGTATCGATCAGTCACCTTCTCACCGCCGTAATCATGACAGCGCCCGCGACGATCATGCTTTCCAAAATGTTCGTGCCCGAGACGGGCAAACCGGCAACCGCGGGCACAGTCAGCGTGGAAGTGGAGAAACCGGGGGTCAATCTGATCGACGCTGCAGCCCGGGGCGCCGGAGACGGATTGCACCTCGCCTTGAACATTGCCGGCATGCTGATTGCATTCCTGGCCCTGATTGCGATGGTGAACGGCGGCTTGGGTTGGGCGCATGCGCACGTGGGGTGGATCCCGGCGTCGCTGCAGCAGATTCTTGCCGTTCTGTTTGCTCCTGTGGCGTGGTCGCTCGGTGTGGAATGGAATGATTGCGCCAGCGTTGGCAATCTGCTGGGTACACGTATGGTGCTGAACGAGTTCGTGGCCTTTCTCGATCTGGGCAAGATCGAACATGCTCTGCAGCATCGCTCCTTCGTGATTGCAACCTTTGCGCTGTGCGGGTTTGCAAACCTGAGTTCCATCGCCATTCAAATCGGGGGCATCGGCGCGCTTGCCCCATCGAGAAAATCGGACCTGGCGCGCCTTGGCTTGAAAGCGATGCTTGTGGGCACGTTGGCCAATTTCATGTCTGCGTGCATCGCCGGCATGCTGCTTTGAAAAGCTAGACTCGTAGCATGCTCGAGGCCGCGAGGTTCGTCGCATCGCAAACTTCCATTCGCCCCGAAATCGGCGTTGTTCTTGGAAGCGGCCTGGGCGCGTTCGCGCAGTCTCTGATTCACGCGGTGCGCATACCGTATCGCGACATTCCGGGCTTCCCAGCTTCCACTGCCGCCGGCCACGCAGGCGAGCTTGTCATCGGCACACTCGGCGCAAACGGACGAGGCACGGTGGAGCTTGCGGTGATGTCGGGACGATTTCATCTGTACGAAGGCTATTCGGCGCGCGAGGTCACGGCTGGAATGCGCCTCTTTCATGCCCTTGGTGTCAAGCGCGTGGTGCTGACTAATGCCGCAGGCGGCATTCGAGCTGAGTTTGCAAAAGGCGCCCTCGTCCTGATTTCGGATCACATCAATCTTCAGGGGGCGAATCCGCTCATTGGGCTCGAAGATCCCGCGATGGGGCCGCGATTCATCGACATGACGGAAGTCTATTCATCGCAGCTTCGAGCGCTCGCGCAGGACGCTGCATCTGAGCTGGGCATCACGTTGCCTGAGGGCGTTTACGCGGCCATGCTCGGACCAAGCTATGAAACGCCTGCCGAGATCCGATTTCTGAAGATCATCGGCGCAGACCTGGTCGGCATGTCCACCGTTTCCGAAGCGATCGCGGCGAAGCAGATGGGCATGGAGGTGCTCGGCATCTCCTGCGTTACGAATGTAGCCGCGGGCCTCAGCGGAGAAAGCTTGAATCACGCCGACGTTTTGGAGATCGGGCGGCGAGTCTCGGCCACATTTCTGAAGCTGCTCACGGCGCTGCTGCCGCGCATGAAATAGTAATGAGCAAAGCAGAGGCCCTGGTGCTGTTCGACATTGACGGCACACTTCTAACCAAAGCGGGAGCGGAGCATCGGCTGGCGCTCATTGAAGGGATTCGGCGCGTGACAGGAATTTCCACGTCTTTCAATGGCATTACGCCCACGGGGATGCTCGACCGCGACATCATCTCACTTATGATGCGGTCAGCGGGAGCTTCCGAACGCGCCATAAAAGGCGGCATGAGAGAGATTGTGCGGGAGTGTCAGGCCGTGTACGCGCGCGCTTGCTCGGAGAGTTTGATGGACCGCGTGTGCCCCGGCATTGTCCCGTTTGTAAGGAATCTGCGCGACCGTGGCGCAGTGCTTGGCGTTGTTACCGGAAACTTATCGCAGATCGGCTGGAGAAAGCTGGAGCTCGCCGGTTTACGTGAATTTTTCGCGTTGGGAGCCTTTGCCGAAGACGGAAGGACGCGAGTTCGTTTGGCAAAAATCGCCGCTCAGCGCGCGCGCAAGCTGGGGATGGTCAGCAAGACTGCGCGTGTGTCACTCATCGGTGATCACCCGAACGATGTGGCGGCGGCGCAGGCTAATGGCTTTCAGTCGATCGCCGTGGCCACCGGATTGATTCCGATCGAGCAACTCCAGGCAACCGGCGCCGATTTTGTTGTGCCTACGGTTGAGGACTTGAACCTCGCAGATGTTGCTATAAGCGCTAACATAGCCAGTGAGCAAGGATGCCCGAAGGGAACGGAAATTACGACTGGCGAGAGCGTATGAAACGCCTCGAGGACTCAATCGAGCGCAACTGGTCTGACCACGAGCGGATCGATCGCAACATCAGCGGCCTTCACGCCAGCATGATTGAGCAAAAGCAAAACGTGGACAAACTGTTGAGCGCCCTGCGAGACCTAATCGACCGCATCCCTCCAGAGAATTTGCGTTCCAAGTGATCGCTCCACGGCGGGTCGCCGTTGGGTTGACGCTCGCCCGCAATGTCCCCGTTTCATATTTCGCGGCAGGAAACGGCGACACTGCTACCGAGCGGACGCCGGAGCGTGTTGGGTTCTCGCCCGCAATGTCCCCGTTTCGTATTTCGGGGCAGGAAACGGCGACACTGCTACAGCTGGAACGATTCGATTTCCGCCACCTCTTCTGCGCTTAACCGAAACTGCAATGCGCCCGAGACGCCTTGCACCTGATCGCCACGGCGCAAGCCGACGATGGCCGCCGTTACCGCCGGATTGTGCAGGGTCCACGCGAGGGCGACCTCTCCTGCGGTGCGTCCATGCCGCTGGCCGATACGCCGCAGAAGCTCGGCGAATTCAAGATTGCGGCTCAACTTTGGTTCCTGAAAATCCGGATTGCGCCGCCGCCAATCGTCCTCCGGCAGATTGAGTGCTCGCTCCCGGGTCATTTTTCCCGTCAGCAATCCTGCGCGCATCGGGGAATAGACAAGCACGCCGATACCGTTCTGTTTCGCGAAGGGCAGAATTTCCTGTTCGATGTCGCGGACCAGCAGCGAATATGGCGGTTGCAGAGACGTGATGGGCGCAATGCTCATTGCCCGCTTCATTTGTGCCACGTTGAAATTCGAAACCCCGATCCAGCGCACCTTGCCTTCTTCCTTGAGCCTCGCCAGTTCGGTCCACCCTTCCTCGATATCCTCTTCCGGCTGTGGCCAATGGACCTGGTAAAGATCGATCACGTCCAGCTTCAGCCGCCGCAGACTGTCTTCACACTCTTTTCTGATGGAATCTGCTTTCAGCGATGGAAAGATCTTGCCGTCCGCTCCCCAGCGCCGTTCGCACTTTGTAAATACGTACGGCTTATGCGAGATGCCCTCCAGCGCCTTCGCGACAACCTCTTCCGAATGCCCCAATCCATACACGGCTGCGGTGTCGATCCAGTTAAAACCCGCATCTAAGGCCGCACGAATCGCAGCTATCGAGTCCTGGTCGTCCTGCTCGCCCCAACCAAACTCCCAGCCGCCACCGCCGATGGCCCACGCGCCCACGCCAAGGGGAGTGAGGGTCAGATCGCTATTACCAAGTTTTTTCATTTCGCTCATCTTGTGAACTAAGTTCCTGATGCTCTTTGAGTTATACCGCGGACGCAAACCGAAGCGGCCGCAACTCATCCGATCGCTTCCCCACAGTGTATGCGGCTCTATGCGTAACGGCAGTAGGGTGCCCTAGGAGCCGTCGCGGCGGGCTTTCGTACCGCCGGTTCTGTGTCCCCTTACTCCGCTGGAAGGAATACCTTCGCGTTCGTTTCGCCCCTAAGCTCGACATGTATGAAGAAACTTGCTCTCTCTTTTATCCTCTTAGCCGGAGTGCTCTGCGCTTCTCCGGTGGCAACAACGACCGTATACCTGACCAGCGCTAATAGCGTGATCAGTCCGTATACGATGTCCATTTACGGCAAAACGACTGCAGCTCTGTGCGTCGATCCTGATGATATGAGCAGCGTTGGACAGAAGAACGGCTGGACGGCCTACGTCAGCAATCTGACAGGCGATCTTTCGCACACTTACCAGGATTCGAAGACCAACTATGAAGAAGAAGCCTACATCTTCACTCAAATCACCAAATCGGGCATTAGCAGTGAGACGCAAAAAGAACTGCAGGAAGCCGACTGGTACATCGCGGATTCTAGCTATAACAGCGATCTAAAGTCCTTCTTGACAGACTCGAACGCCGCGAATGAAAAGAAGTGGACCGGAAGTTCACATTATCAGGAATACCTTAACATTCAGACAGACCTTTCGAATGCGCTGAACTCGGTCGGCAAGATGAACTACTCGTATTTCCAGATCGTGTCCGATGCGAGTATGGATGATTGCGACCGTAACCAGGAGTTCATGATTGACGCGACCCCGGAGCCGGCAACCTACGCATTGTTCGGTCTCGCTCTCATCATCACCGGTGCCGTTCGCCAGTTCGCACGCCGCAAAGCCGCAGCGAATGCATAGGCAACAATCGTGGATTGAGAAGGCTCTCGGTTTTACCGTGGGCCTTCGTCCACCGGTGTGATAAACGGTCGCGAATGGCCGTAGGAGCGGATCTCAAATCGGTAACCCCTCCCCCTGCCGCACACCGGAATCTCGGCGCCATGATAAAAGTTCAGGCCATAGATCCAATTCCTGTTCGTGCCCGCGTCGCAGAGCTCATCCGATATTCCCCGCACTTGCTTCCATAACCCGCGCGCGGAAACTTCGCGGTCCAGAACCGGATAAGTGACTGCCTTCAGATACATGGCCGCAGCGACAGCTGACAGTGCGAGTACAGGACCCACCCACGAGCGCCGTGCCAGCAGTACCGCGATTACCGGCAAGGCTACATAAAAAAGCGTGGTCCGATTCGCGATCAACCCCGCCGTCGAGAACCGTCCGGCGGCGAGCGAGGCGGGCAGGATCTCAGCGATCAAAGGGATGAGCGCAACCAGAATCGCACAGGCCAGGAGCCAGCCGCGTTTGATCTCGGGAAAAGATCGGTTCTCAAACCGAGCTCCCACGACGGCGAATAGCGAGGGCAGAATCGGCATCACGTAACCCGGCAGTTTGTTCAACGAAAGGCTGAAGAACACCAGGCCGAAGCCGGTAACGGCCATTAAGAAGCGCCGCCTTCCGTCGGACATCGTGTCGCGCCTCGCCAGCATTGCAATCGCCGGCGTCCAGGGGAACATTCCCGCCAGCAGAACCGGAATGTAGTAATACCAGGGTTGCACATGCTGGAGCGAGGCCGAATACAACCGCTCCAAATGGTGGTGAACAAAAAAGTCTTGGATGAACTGGTGCCCATTAATCGCATACACCGCCAGATACCACGGCAGCGCGACTACACAGCAGCCCACCGCAGAAAACCACCACTTGCTCCAGAATCGCCGCAAGAACCAGAAAAAGGGCAAAGAGAGAGCGATCGGCACTAGACCTTTCGCCAGCGTGCCGAGCCCAAGTGCGACCCCGATGGCAAGAAAACGCCAGCCCAAGCCATCTACTGGCGGTTCCACGCGGAGCAGAGGCAAGGCCAGCAGCGTCGCGAGCGAAAAGAAGATCGCGACCGGCACGTCGGTGAGGCAGAACTCGCTATACGCGAGCCAGCCCGCTGATGTGGCGAGCATCGCGGTACTGACGCCAGCGGCCTGCGCTCCAAACTCGACTTTCAGCAGCCAATAGAATGCCGCGAGATAGACAAGACTTAGGATCGCGACCGGCAGCCGGCCGGACAGCTCAGGCCCAAGGCCGAGCGCGGTTCCGGAAGCGGTCATCCAATATAAAAGCGGCGGCTTCTCGAACCATGGAGTTCCCCATAGGCGGGGCGTTATGAAGTCGCCGGTGCGCGCCATCGCCTGTCCAATTGCGGTATAACGAGGCTCATCCGGCTCCAGCACTCCGACGGCCGCCAGTCCCACCAGATAAAGCGCGATAATCGCGGCTCCGACCGTGATGAAAGGCAGATACTTCCGCAGAGGCAACCCTCAGTATAGAGTTCGGCGCCGTTCACCACGGAAGCAGCCGGAATGGTCCGTCTATGCTGGTACATTGGTCCGACCGATGTACCGAATTCGACTGTTTGCGATGGTTTTAGTGACCATGGCAGGTGCAAATATTTGCTCTGCCGGCCCCGGGGTCGCCCCAAAAATCGACAAAACCAGCCTCGAGGCTTATCTCAGATACGCTGAGGGTTTCACGCCCAGCGTCGGCATGGCGATTGACGATCCTGTGCCCAGCGCCTATCCCGGCTTTTATCGACTTGCAATTCACGTCACCTCCGGCAATCAGAAACTTCAGAAGCAGTACTACGTTTCGGAAGACGGGCAGCATATCTTCAACGGGAGCGTCTGGAAACTTGGCCAGACTCCATTTCTGGACACCTTGGCGCAGCTTCCCACCGACGGACCGTCGTTTGGTCCCGCGGACGCCAAGGTCACTATCGTCGTCTTCAGCGATTTTCAATGTCCCTATTGCCGACAGCTTGCGCAGACGCTTCGCCAGAACGTCCCTCAGAAATATCCCAAGGACGTACGAATTTTCTTTGAGGACTTCCCGCTGGAATCGATTCACAACTGGGCTCGTGCAGCTGCCGAAGCGGGCCGGTGCCTGGCGAATATCGATAGCCAGGCGTTCTGGAGCTTTCACGACTGGGCGTTTGAGCATCAAGGCGAGATCACGGACAAGAACTTGACCGAGAAAGTCCTTGGGTTCGCTAAAGAGAAAAACCTGGATTCGGATAAGATCGCGGCCTGCATGAGCTCGCACGCCACAGCCGCACAGGTAGCGGCTTCGGAGGCCAAAGGCGAACTGCTTCAGGTCCAGCAGACGCCTACCTTCTTTATCAACGGACGGCTCGTGGGGTCGGCTCTGCGTTGGGAAGCGCTGGACGGACTGATTCAATACGAGCTGAATCGGCCGAAAGCTATCAGCCTGCCCGGGCTGGCCCGGTGATTTCGACAGCAGTGCTGACCGGAGGAACCGCTTCCTGCGGGCGCGGCTCAGATAAAAATTTGTCTTGCGTACTCTAATTGAGATCGCGTTTTCTGCCGATACGTACAGCAGAGGGTCTAAGCACCCAAATCGACAAGGCTACGGTAAACTCGACTTGCTAACGTCTGCAGAAAGCTCCATGAAACCTTCTAGTGCGCGAGCGTTTCGTCTGCCGCCACTAATCCTGCACCCTTTTTCAACACCTGAAGACACTTCGGTGCTGATGGACAGCTCGCGGGCAAGCCTTGCTTTGCAAGGTTTCCTTCCACGCGAAGATTCGGCCTGCGAGGATTTAGACAAGCAGCTGCTTCGCGGACGTTATGCCGAGTTGCGAATGCTCTTCTATATCGGAAAGGACCTAATTCGCTGGACCGAGCAGTGTAACGAAACTGCGGCTGCTTCCGGCGTGTTCGCATCGCGCCGGATCAAGCCGGAGACGTTCGCTGTGCTGCTGGTAAACCACGTTCCAGCTCATGTCCGGACGAAGCTGGAAGGGTGGGGAGTCCTGGATTTCGCGGCGCTGTTCAGGCGGTCTATCGGCCTGCACACCGTTTTATCAGATCTGCCCGCAGTCGCCACATTGAACCCCGATTTCCTGAGGCGCTATCACCGGCACCTGGATCAGTGGTACGAGCAGCGCCTGAGAGAGGCTATTTTCGACCGGCCTGAAGCAGGGGAATTCGTTTTCGATCTCTATGCTTCGGGAGAATACACCATGATGCTCGAGCAGAGCTGGAGCGGTGAATAGCCTAGCGGCCGCCTGAGGATTACAATTTCGAGGACTGCACGGACACGGGCGTACTCTTCCCCTTGACTATCTACAACTCCGCGATTATTGTAGATAGTCAAGGAGTCACGTTTGGGAAAACCTACCGACCTGGTGCAGGGCACGCTCGACTTGCTCATTCTCAAAACAATTTCTCTGGAGCCTCTGAACGGCTGGGCAATTGCGAAGCGCATCGGCCAAATTTCGAACAATATCCTGCAGGTCCAGCAGGGTTCGCTCTATCCCGCGCTACATCGGCTGGAGCACCAGGGATGGATTAAGGCCGAATGGACGATTTCGGAGAATCAGCGGCGCGCCAAACTTTATTCCTTGACGACCTCAGGACGCGAGCGCCTGAGATCTGAACTGGATAACTGGGCCCGGCTGTCGAGCGCCATTGGCTTGGTAATCGAAGCCGTGTAGGGGTAAATCATGCGGTGGATTCAAATCATCCGGAACACCTGGCGGTCACTGATCCTGCGGCGCAAAGCCGAAGCAGATCTCGAGGAGGAGCTGCGTGATCACCTGGAGCAAGAGGTCGCAAACAATATTCACGCGGGCATGTCGCCTGAGGAGGCGCGATTTGCAGCGGAACGCCTGATCGGTTCCATTTCACTGTTCAAGGATGAGTGTCGAGATCAGCGCGGAACGGCGTTCCTTGCAGACTTGGGACGGGACTTGCGGTACGCGCTGCAAATGCTTCGTCGCACACCTTTGTTTTCCATCGCCGCGATCGCTACGCTCGCGCTTGCTATCGGTGCGAATACCTTCGTTTTTACGTTCGTCGAAAACATTGTCCTGCATTCAATAGCGGCACAAAATCCAGACCAGCTGGTGTCTCTGAACTGGGGTGGCGCGCCGAACATGTCTTACCCCAATTACGTTACATATCGCGATCAAAACACAGTCTTCTCCCAACTTGCCGCATCCCGAGTAAACATTGTGAACTTTGGCCTGCATCCGCGCGCGAGCTCTTTGGTTTGGGGCTATGAGGCCACTGGCAATTACTTCCAGATGCTCGGTATTGAACCACAGCTCGGCCGTTTTTTCACCGTCATGGAGGACCAGCCGCCGGGAGCGCATCCTGTAATCGTGATTAGCGACCGTTATTGGCATAGCCATTTTGCGGCTGATCCAGGCGTGCTGGGGCACACGGTAAAGCTCAATGGCTACCCGTTCACAATCGTTGGCGTCGCACCTCCAAACTTCACGGGGACAGAACTGATTCTTGCTTGCGATTTTTGGGTTCCGATGAGCATGGAACTGGAGATCGAGCCGGGGAACGACTGGTACCACGAACGATCCGCCTCCAACATCTGGGTGATGGGGCGGCTCAAGCCAGGAGTAACCGTTAGCCAAGCTCAAGCGAATCTAGACCAGATTGCGCAGCAGATCGCTCGTACTTACCCGGGTATCACGAATGCCAAAGCGCGGTTTCATCTCGCCCGGCCTGGACTGATCGGCGACGCTTTGAGAACGCCAATCTCCGGCATCGGTGTTGTCCTGACTGCCTTAGCAGCGATAGTCCTGCTGCTTGCGTGTATCAATCTGGCGGGCATGCTGCTGGCTCGTGCCTCAGATCGTCATCGCGAAATCGGGATTCGACTTGCGCTTGGCGCGAGCAGATTCCGTGTTGTGCGGCAGCTCATGACAGAAAGCATACTGCTGGCCATGGCGGGCGGGGCAGCGGGTTTTGCGACTGCCAGCGTCGCCTGTTCGCTGTTTAGCTCTTGGCGACCCACATTCAACATCCCGTTCAATACCAGGCTTCAGCCCGATGCTACGGTTCTCGGCTTCACGCTGGCCGTGGCTGCTTTGGCGACTCTCATCTTTGGCTTAGCACCTGCTCTGCAATCAACCCGCACCGATATCCTGCCCAGTCTTAAAGACGAACCTATAATTGGCCGAATGCGACGTCTGACCTCTCGCGACGTGCTGGTGATTGCCCAGATCGCCCTCTCTGTTGTCCTGGTTATCTGTTCGGTGCTCGTGGTGCGGAGCCTGCAGAATGCGCTCACTCTGAAGCTCGGCTACATTCCGGATCGCGCGGTCTCTGTGTCTTTCGATCTGCGGCTGAAAGGTTACAGTGCGGACGAAAGCCGCCGTTTTTCAGCTAGCCTGCTGCGAAACCTATCCGCAATACCGGGGTTCGAAGCCGTCGGCCTGACAAGCAATTTGCCGCTGAGCATCGACCATGGAAGCAACGCCGTTGTTTCCCGCGCAGATCGTCCGGTTCCAAAGCCCTCAGAAGCCCATTCAGCGACGATTTATAACATTTCTCCTGGGTACCTTCGGGCGGCTGGAACGCGGCTCTTGTCCGGCCGCGAGTTTGATACACGAGATAACACCCACACGACTCCTGTAGCCATTGTTAACGAAGCTCTGGTCCATTTGTTTTTCCCGAATGAAAGCGCTCTTGGGAAGAACGTGCGCTTGAGTTCGGATCCATCGGACAAGGGTCTGCAGATAGTCGGAATTGTCGAGACCGGTAAATACGAATATTTGGGAGAAAGTCCACACCCTGCGGTCTTTCTCCCTATCGACCAGACGAATATCAGTTGGGCTACCGTTGTTGCACGCGGTTCACTGCCCTCTCAGGTGGCCGTGGAGTTGCTTCGAAAAGCCGTTCTGGACGCTAACCCTGAGTTATCCGTATCAAACGCAGGCAGCTTAAAGGATCTGTTAGCGCTGCCGTTATTCCCGGCTCGCGTTATAGCCGTTCTGCTAAGCCTCTTTGGCCTGCTTGCAATGCTGCTGGCTGGAACGGGCATATTCGCTTTAATGGCGTACGCGGTGGCGCGGAGAAGTCGCGAGATTGGGATTCGAATGGCGCTCGGCGCGCGATCAGGCCAGGTATTGGCCGCAATTTTCAGTCGCACGCTTGCGCTTTGCGCGATCGGCGTTTTCACCGGAGTCATATGCACGCTTCTTGCCGGACGGGTTCTCGCAGCCATACTCTACGGTGTTGGGCCCAGAGATCTCAAGGCCTATGTTTCAGCGCTGGTTGTGGTAACGACAGTTTCCCTTCTCGCTTGCTGGCACCCTGCACGCCGTGCGGTTTGCATCGATCCAGCTCGGACTTTGCGCGGAGAGTAAAGACGAAGTACGTAGGTTGCGCGATCATCGATTTCATGCGACTCAAAATCGTTCAAATCGGTGAGCCTGTGCTTCGCGAACGCGCGCGGGGACTGACAGCGGATGAAGTTCGAAGCCGCGACACTCAGCAGCTGATTGAATGGATGCGCGAGACGATGTACGATGCGCCCGGAGTCGGGCTTGCGGCTCCCCAGGTCGGCCTTGCGCTGCAGATCGCCGTGATCGAGGATAAGCCCGAGTACACGCGAAACGCGCCGCCTGAAGTGCTGCAACAACGCGAGCGAGTGCCCGTCCCGTTCCACGTTATCGTTAACCCGAGGTTGACACTGCATGAGGGCGAACCAGCCGAGTTCTACGAGGGCTGTCTCAGTGTGGTGGGTTTCAGCGCCGTCGTACCCCGGTCGCGGCGCGTCACGGTGGAATGCCTGGACCACAACGGCGAACTGCGGATGATCGAAGCTTCCGGCTGGTACGCTCGCATCCTGCAGCATGAAATTGATCATCTTCAGGGCACCGTGTACGTTGACCGCATGCTGACCAGGACTTTTACAAGCACCGAAAATCTCGCCAGGCATCATGGCGGCGTGTTCGGGCAACCCGCGCGCGCGTAACGAATCTGCCGGGAGGCGTTCAGCAGCATTTTCGCCAATCTTTTCAGTCCGAAGAGTGGCGTTACAATGAGCTTATAGCAGTGCTGCTCGTAACCGGCTGTACTGCTTATAGATATTTTACTTGACGAAACTACTATATGTAGTGCATTCTGTCCAAGGTACGGCAGATGAGCAGTTTTGCCTATACACCTCCCCGGAAAGGTCCTATGGGACAGCTCAGCGTTAAATCAGCCCCTGAAGTAAAGCAATTACATCGTTCGCTGCAGAAGGACGAGCGCACCGGCGTCTCCTTCCCGAGGCACTTCACGTCGAAGCTCGAAGCCGGCATTACGCCATACGATCAGGTGAATTGGGAGCTCCGTACAGCGACCATCGGCAACGATAAAGGCTCGCTCATCTTCGAGCAGCGCGACGTCGAGGTCCCTGCCGACTGGTCTCAAACGGCGACGAATATTGTCGCCAGCAAGTACTTTCACGGGCGCATGGGCTCACCCGAGCGCGAATCGAGTGTGGCTCAACTGGTGCATCGCGTCGTCGACACCATCGCCGACTGGGGCCTCGCCGGAAATTACTTCAAAACGAAAGAAGATGGCGAAAACTTCCGGATGGAGTTGGCTCATTTGATGCTGACCCAGAAGGCCTGTTTCAACTCGCCCGTGTGGTTCAATGTCGGCGTTCGGGAATCGCGCGGCTATGGTTTTTACTTCGACGAAACCGACCAGGTTACACGGAAGCTGATGCCGGGTGAGAACCATCCGCAGTGTTCGGCCTGCTTCATCAATTCGGTGGGGGATACGCTCGAGTCGATTCTCGACCTTGCCAAAACCGAAGGCATGTTGTTCAAGTGGGGATCGGGCACGGGGACAAACCTGTCCTCCATTCGTGAAGAGGACGCACACCTGTGGGGTGGTGGGCGCGCTTCCGGTCCGCTTAGCTTCATGAAGGGGTTTGACGCCTTCGCTGGAGTCATCAAATCGGGAGGCAAGACGCGCCGTGCCGCCAAGATGGTGATCTTGAATGCCGATCATCCGGACGTCGAGCACTTCATCTGGTGCAAGGCTAAGGAGGAAAAGAAGGCGCACACACTCATCGATGCCGGCTACGATTCGTCTCTCGATGGCGACGCTTATTCGTCTATCTTTTTCCAAAACGCCAATAACTCGGTGCGCGCCACGGACGAGTTCATGCAGGCGGTTGTGAATGACGCCGACTGGTGGACACGGAGCGTCGTGAACGGCCAGCCGGTGAAACGTTATAAAGCCCGCGATCTCATGCATCAGATCGCGGAAGCTACACACCAGTGCGGCGATCCCGGTATGCAGTTCGACACCACCATCAATCGGTGGCACACATCGAAAGCGACGGCGCGTATCAACGCTTCGAATCCCTGCAGCGAATACATGTTTCTGGACGACTCTGCCTGCAATCTCGCGTCGCTGAATCTCATGAAGTTCGTGGGTGCGGATGGGACGTTTGATGTCGAAGGCTTCCGGCATGCGGTGGACACCACGATCGTGGCTCAGGAGATTATTGTCGATAACGCGAGTTATCCAACCGAAAAGATCGCCAAGAACTCGCACGATTTTCGCCCGCTGGGCTTGGGATACGCGAATCTTGGGGCCATGCTCATGTCGCTCGGCCTGCCTTACGACGGTGACGCTGGCCGAGACTTTGCGGCAGCCATCACGGCCATCATGTGCGGACAGGCGTATCTCACGAGCGCGCGGATTGCGGAAGCAGTGGGACCTTGCGTCGGATACCCCGAAAACGAAGACTCCTTCCTGGATGTCATCCGCATGCACTGGAACGCGGTAAACGCCATTGACAGCAAGCACGTACCGGCGCACATGTTTAGAGCCGCCGAAGAGTGCTGGCATCACGCCTATGAACTCGGCATGCGCACTGGTTTCCGCAACGCGCAAACTACAGTGCTTGCGCCCACTGGAACCATCGGTTTCATGATGGATTGCGATACCACCGGCGTTGAACCCGATCTTGCGCTTGTCAAATACAAGAAGCTGGTCGGCGGCGGAGTCATCAAGATCGTCAACAACACCGTTCCGCAGGCGCTGATCAAGCTGGGCTACACGCCGGAGCAGACAGAGCAGATTGTTGCTCACATCGATTCAACGGGGACGATCGAAGGCGCGCCCCACCTGAAGCCCGAGCATCTGGCGGTTTTTGATTGCAGCTTCCGACCGCAGAACGGAGTGCGCTCCATTCATTACAAGGGCCATATCCGGATGATGGGCGCGGTGCAGCCGTTCATCTCGGGCGCGATCTCAAAGACGATCAACATGCCCGAGGAGTCCACCGTAGAAGACATTATCGACGCTTACACGGAAAGCTGGAAGCTGGGACTGAAAGCAGTGGCCATTTACCGCGATGGGTCCAAGCGCGTGCAGCCGCTCAGTTCCGGAACCGGTAAAGGCGAGAAGAAGTCTGCGCTCGTGCCCACCGCGCCCCAAACCGTGGAAAAGGTTGTGTACCGTCCGGTCCGCCGCAAGCTGCCCGACGAACGCAACTCAGTGACGCACAAGTTCTCCATCGGGGGCCACGAGGGCTACATCACGGTTGGTCTCTACGATGACGGCACACCGGGAGAGGTCTTCATCTCCATGGCCAAGGAAGGCTCGACTATATCCGGCCTCATGGACACGCTCGCCACCTCGATCAGCTACGGACTGCAGTACGGCGTTCCGTTGAAGTTCTTTGTGGACAAGTTCAGCCACGTGCGTTTCGAGCCGAGCGGCTGGACCGGCAACCAGCAGGTTCCGTACGCAAAGTCCATCATTGATTATTTGTTCCGCTGGCTGGGGCAGCGCTTCCTCGGCATTACCGAATCGAGTGAAGCCGGTGATACGCCGAAGCTGCGGCCCACGGAACCCGAGCCGCAACAGGCGCTCCCGTTTGAGGCCAATGTCGTAAGCGATGCGCCGCTATGCTCCGAGTGCGGCAGCATCATGACGCGCAACGGCTCGTGCTATAAGTGCGAGAACTGCGGGGGTACCAGCGGGTGTAGCTAAGGTACAGGTAAACGCCGCAACCCGGGCCGTACGTCACTGCACGCGCGGCCCAGTTCCGGATCCTGCGCAAGTTGCGCGCAGTACTGATGAATCCTACTTCTTCGAAAGCGGCATCTGTTAGTCACGTGGCGAAGAAGTACCGAGTCAGATGAAAAAAGACGGGCGCCGCGAAGCACACCGAGTCCAACCGGTCAAGCATGCCGCCGTGTCCTTCAACCAACCGGCCCCAATCCTTTACGCCGCGGTCGCGTTTGATGGCCGACATTACAAGCCCGCCCACAAAACCCATCGTCGCGATCAACAGCGACATTGCCGCCGCCTGCCAGAAGCTGAAAGGCGTGATCCACCACAGCCCTGCGCCCAAGGCCGTTGCGCATCCAACCCCGCCGACGAGTCCCGCGACCGTCTTTGACGGCGACACAGCTGGCGCGATGCGGCGTCGTCCAAAGAGCTTGCCGCAGACATACTGAAGTACATCGCTTGCCTGCACTACCAGAATCGAGAACACGATCAGCAGCGCAGGATCGTGGCCGGGTATGGACAGCATCAGCAGAGCGGGTACGTGCGAAATGCAGTAAACGGAGATCATCAGACCCCATTGCATGGTTGAGGTCCGCGCCAGAAAGTCCCTGGTATCCGCGTTAACGACGTGAAATGCAGGAAGAATGAGAAACACGTAGACCGGGATGAAAATCGTGAAGACGCCATACCAGTGGGTCCGGACGAGAACGTATTGGCCTGGCAGAACGATCAAAAAGCTGATCGCCAACGACATGTGGTCGGCCTTACGAGTGGGCGTGAGCGTCATGAATTCGCGCAGCGCGGCAAAGGAGATGAAAACGAACAGCAGGACAACCGGCCCTCGTCCCGCGATCAGCGCACCCGCGAGGATGAATACCATCACCCACCATGCTTTGATGCGCGCATTGAGGTTTGCGATGGCGGCGCGCGAGGGCGATTCAGATAACCGGCGATCAAGCACAAGTCCGATCAGGCTGGCCAGCAGAAGGATGCCGACCACGCCGGAAAATATGATCCAGCCATCGCGCGAGCCGATCATGCTGTTCTCGATTCGCCCAGGCGGGTCAGACAGCCATGCAGCCGCTCCAGAAATTCTTGCTTACCTTCGTGTGGGCCGAGACGCAGAGGCTCCCCGAAAGTAATGGAACACAGCAATGGAATCGGCAACAAGGAACCTTTTGGCATAACCCGGTATGCATTGTCCATCCATACCGGCACAAGATCGATTTCGGGACGCGCGGCCGCGATGTGAAAAATGCCTGGTTTGAACGGTGTCAAGCCCTCACCCGAACCGCGAGTGCCCTCGGGGAAAAACAGGATCGAGTCTCCGCAGTCAAGCGCCGCCATGACCGGGGCCAGGGGATTGATCCCGCGGCGCCCGGAGCGATCGATCAATACGGCATGAAATACTTCGCAAACGAGATACCGGCGCAGCGCGCATCGGTTCCAATAGTCGGCGGCGGCAACGGGCCTTGTCCCGGCACGCAGAGAGAACGGCAGGGAGGCGAGCAGCAGGAGGAAATCGCAATGGCTGGTATGGTTCGCGAAGTAAATACGCTGTGTTCGGGAAGGGCCGCAACCTACCCAGCGGGCTTGTATACCGGTGAACGCACCTGCACCGAACGTGATTGCTCGTGAAAGAAAGGTTGAAGCCAGGCAGTGCCAGGAGCGTAAAGCTCCCCGCCTCCGATGTGCGAGATCTCTGTAAGTTCCAGCCTCCACCTCAGACGTCACGGGAGGCCTCCTGGATGGCGGGTTCGTGTGCATGGCCGAGCACGATCCGCGGACGACATTTGCGGATGATGCCGATTGCGTCCGCGGCCGATGCCGCGTGTCCGCTCCTGACCAGCCAGGTTGCGATGACCGCCGCGCTGCGCGAATATCCAAGAGCGCAATAAACCACTGTCGGACGGAGATCCTCCAGATCTTCAATGGCCTTCACGCCGAGACGCAACTGCGCCGGCGTTGGCGGGATCAGATCCAGCATGGCGACGCTTCGGTAGTGAGGCCCATCGGGTAGGGCCGGGAACTCGGCCGTGACATCTACGACGGATCGAAAGCCTTTGCGGGCATACGCGAAACGTCCTGCCACGCGGCCAATCCAGACATCCGAGATGACATGCTGTAGGGCCGGCTTACGCCCCAACCGGGAATTGATCCAGGCCCCGGCCAGATAGGGCGCGAGAAGAAGTCTCATTGCATAACTCCGTTTGGCAAAGAGCGCGGGACACCGTATCGCATAAGCGGCAGACGGAACCAGCAGCGCGCACGCGGGCCACAGCAGCACGCGGTTCCACCCTCCGGGCTGCGACGCCGCAACGGCACAAAGCAATGAACCCGCCAGGTATGCAGCCGACAAGCGGCGAGCTGGATTCGGCTGCATCGGAAACAGACTAATCGCAATCGCGCCCGCGACGATGCCGGCCGGTACATCGATGAAGTGATGCTGATATGTGGTCAGCGTGGATATTGCAGCCAGGATCAGCCATGCCCGCAGGAGCACGCGGGCAAATCCGGTGAGATGCGCGGAATACCGGACCCACAGGATCGCGCCGATTCCTAAATGCAGGGAAGGGGCTTGATTGAACGGCCTATCGAACGCGGTCAAAGACCCGAACATGCCGCCCAACAACCCAGAAACGCAGGGCCGCTGAAACGAAAAGCGCAGCGGGTAAAGCAGAAAGACGGCGACCGAAAGAATCTGCACCGCCACAAGCCTCTTCGCATGTGTATTCAGTTCGTGCCGCGTGCGGCAGAGGAACAGCGAGATCACATAAAGAAGGTCGGTCGACCAGTAGGGGACGATTGTCCAGGCAAGAAACGGAATGCCGTGCTCCCAGCCGAATGCAATGGAAGGGACGCTCTGCCGTTGCGCAGTGAGCCAGTTCGCGAACGCGTAGCTCAAGAAAAAGAATGGCCCGAGCACCAGTAGCCACAGAGACGCGCGAATCTTCAATTGCTAACCCTTTGCGCAACCGAGACACTGAAGATCCCCCAATCGTCGATCTGTTGATCTATTTTGCGGAATCCCGCTTCGGCCACAAGTTGATCGAGTTCCCACTGGGTGCGCCTCCGCATGATCCAGGGCCTACCGTCGCGATGGCTGGAGAGCACACGCGCGATCATCTCCAGCTGGGGATGCCAGGGCTGGCCGGTGTAAACCAGGTATCCTCCCGGCGGGATGGCATCGGCAAGGCCCGCGAGTGACTGCCGTATGAGGCTGTTATCCGGGACCAGTTCGTAGAGGCCGGATACAATCCCAAGCGTCGGATGCGGGTAGACCGCGGCAAGCGATTCCCTGCTGAATGCGTCATTCAATTCAAAGCGCGCGATGCTGGACATCCCGGTCTCCCGTATCAGTGCCGTTCCCTGTTGCACGTTACGCGCGGCGTAGTCGCGGAGCAGGATCTGGTCCGGGCGATTGCCCTCCGCCGCGAATGCTTGCAGAACATATCTTCCATGCCCTGCGGCAATATCAATCACGCGGACGGGCTCGCCACTGTCTCTGAGCCGCCGGGCCGACTGGAGCAGAGCGCGCTCGAGATTCTCTTTGCGAACTCGGATGCCTTTCCAGCCGATGGAATTGAGGTAGAACCAGTCGATAAGCCTCCCCGCCGGCGTCAATCCGGCCGGCCGGTTCTGATAGACGTAATCCAGAGAACTGCCGGAATCAAAGCCGGTCTTGCATCCCAGACGAATTCCATTTGACAGGCGCCCGCCGCTCCGCAAGCTCAGGCGGGAGATAGTGAAGATCCAGCGCTTTAGTGAGATTGCGGGGAGCGGCCGGTTCAATGCGGCGTATTCGTCATACGTGAATCCCGGCTCGCAGGGGCCAGCGGCCGATGGATTGGCAAACGATCTCGTCAGGAAGCTCCTTGCTTTCCCGATAGCGAGATGACGGTCCCGTTCGCCCAGCGTATCGTGATAGAAGCCCTTAAATACGTGTTTTTCTTTGACCGCCGATCCCAAGCGGTGGAAGAATTCGTGCTGCGGCTGTTTGCGGACGACCCAATCCGAGCCGGAAATCAGAAGCTGAACAGGTACCTGAATCGCTTGCGCATCCTGGACCACTCGGGCCGCGGTCGAATATAACCCGAGCAGCATCCGGGCGGAAATCGGGCGAGTGATCAGCGGGTCCGACGTATAGGATTGAATCCGCTCCTTGTCGTGCGTCAGGGCTGCTGGTTTCACGTAGGATTTCACGCGCAAATCAGACTTTACGCGCGCGGCCAGGCCCAGAGCTGCGCGCGCGAATGGGACATAGAGCTTGATGTGGAACGCCGGCGCCGCAAGCACCATACACCGGATCGGCGGGGCATAGTCGTGAACCCAAGCCGCGGCCACAACGCTGCCCACACTTTGAGCCACAACAGCGATATTTTCCATTTCTATGCCGTAAGCACCTGAGATATGCTTCGCGAACACATCCAAGTCCTTGACCAAGGTGCCAAGATTGGGCCGGTTATCGGGTTTCAAAGGCGACCTACCATGTCCCCGCGCATCCCAGGCGAACATGGTGTACCCGGGCATCTCCAATTCGTCGACGATGTGCTGCATGCGGCCGGAATGCTCATGCCCGCGATGCAGGAGAACTATGGCGCGTGGCTGATGGGAACCATCGCCGGTAGCCGGCCAATGCCGGTAAAACAAGGGCGTGCCGTCCGGCGCGCAGAAAAATCGTTCTTCGGGTACACGCATATTTCTCCTCATAGTGAATCCGTTTCGGCAAGCCCGCCGCGAACGCGGTTGAAGATTGTCAACGCGATCAGAATCGAGATGGCGCCCGGAATTAGCGTCAACACCTCGGGAGGAACGGTTTTGCCCAGACCCAGCCAAAGGGCGAGTGCCCCGAATACCACGGCCCGATCGCTCTTGCCCATAGGACCGTCGTAGCGACGACTGGCCCCGATAGTCAGGCCCAGAGCCCCGGCCATTTCGGAGATGGTTGCCAAAACGATCGTGACGGCGATCCACCAGGGATCGATCCCGGGCACGCGAACAAACGGAAGGATCAGGAAAGCGTCTGAGACCACGTCCGTCAATTCGTTCAGATAAGCACCCACGGGCGTCTGTTGATGGAACTCGCGCGCCATTAATCCATCAAGCGCATTGAGAGCCATTCGAACGAAAAGTACGACCGGCAGAATCAAAAACCACCCGCGCGGCGTCCGTTCCCAAAGCAGAAGCGCACCGGCTACGGCGGATAGCACGCCCGCGAACAACGTCACCTCATTGGCGGTGGCGCCCTTCAACACAAATTGTCCGGCGAGTGGCAGCAGGAAGTCCTGGAATCGGGGTTTCAGCGAATAGAGTGATGCCATTTTCGAATTTCCATGCCGGGTAGGTGTGCAACAGTGTGGCCGGTTTGAGCGCAAAGGTTTTCAAGCGTTTAGAAATGGAATCACGGAGCATGTTGTACACGCAATGATGTTCCATGTACAATTTCTGCAATGTCTCTGCTCACAGAACCGGAGCGACGCTTACTGACCGCCGTTGCTGGGCTGGCGTATTCCAACCCTTTTCTGCCGGAGCGAACCGAATACGAGCGCGCTGCCCTGGGTCGTGATTTCGTCTCCCGTAGTTCTGTCTGGAGCGCCTCCGTTACAGAACCGGAGGCGGTTCCGCCCAATCTGGCCCGATTGCGTGCCCGCCTCGATCCGGTTCTCGAGAAGGTGCGTTCGCGGATCGCGGAGAACGCGGAGGCGCACCCAGACGAACTCGCGATCTATGAGGATTCGGCGCAATATCTTGTCTTTGAGCGCCACTACCCGGACTTTGCAGCGCCAAAGCCCAACTGGCGGTTCTATGACCGGTTCGCCGCCGACTGGGACCACTTCTTTTTTCGCGATTCACGGCGCTTCGAATCAGCTCTGCATGCGGCGCACATGTTCGCGTGCTTTCGGCAGGTGCAACACGCGTTTCGGCACACGTTCTTCAGCATCATCGGCAACTCAATGCCCGCGGCGCGATTGCGCGCGGCCGTCTGGCAGTCGGTGTTTACTCACGATCTTCGCCGCTATGGACGTGCGCTGTACAAAAAGATGCCCGACTTTCCTACTTTGATCACGGGCCCGTCGGGTACCGGGAAGGAACTGGTGGCGCGGGCGATCGCAAATTCGCGCTATGTTGCATTCGACCCCGCGCGCTATACATTTCCCGAGGCAGACCATTCCGGCGATACCGCGCTCATTCCCATTAATCTAGCCGCTCTCTCGCCGACGTTGATTGAATCGGAATTATTCGGGCACAGGCGCGGCTCCTTTACCGGCGCCGCGGTTGACCGCAAAGGATGGCTTGATGCGTGTCCTGCAACAGGATCGATCTTTCTTGATGAGCTGGGCGAACTCGATCTCGCGATTCAGGTAAAACTCCTTCGTGTGCTCGAAACACGGCGGTTTTCGGCGGTCGGCGATACGACAGTTCGTGAGTTCTCCGGCAAACTTATCGCGGCGACCAACCGCGATCTGCCCTCCGAAATCCGTGCGGGGAGATTTCGCGAAGACCTGTATTACCGCCTCTGCGCGGATCAAATCAACACTCCATCTCTGCGGGAACAGATCGACGATTCTCCACAGGTTCTGCATGAATTGCTGGAATTCACCGTGCGCCGGGTTGTCGGCGATGATGCCCAGCGAACGCTGGCCGAAGTCGAGGAATGGGTTGAGGCCAAACTGCCCCGCGATTATCCTTGGCCCGGAAATTATCGCGAACTTGAGCAGTGCGTTCGCAACATTATCATCCGGCGCTCTTATCAGCCCATGGCAGACCCGGCAAGAGATCACACTTCCGCCACGACGCTGTTCCACCGCATCGAGAATGGCGATGTGGCCGCGGAGGAACTGGTCTCTCATTATGCAGCGCTGGTCTACACAAAAACCGGGAGCTACGAAGAGACCGCGCGTCGCCTCGGCCTGGATCGCCGTACCGTTAAATCGAAGGTTGAGAAGTTTCTTTCGTCGGCGACGGTTGGCGGACCTTGCCGATTCTCGCAACTGGTGAAACGTGGCGAAGTTTCAGGAACTTAAGCTTTCGTCATCCGTAATAAGCGAGGAAAGACTCCCGATGCACAATCTGCTTCTCGATACCCGCTATGCCTTGCGCCAGTTCCGGCTCTCGCCCGTTTTTACTCTCACTGCCGTTTTGACTCTGGCGCTCGGCATCGGGGGCACAACCGGGATCTTCTCGCTCATCCACGCGGTTATGCTGCGCTCGCTTCCGGTGGCAGATCCCGCAAGCCTATACCGGATTGGGGACGGCAACGATTGCTGTGCGGAAGGCGGGCCACAGGACAGATGGGGCATGTACTCGTACCCGCTATACGAGCGCATCAAGGCCAGCACTCCGGAATTTGAACAGCTCACCGCATTTCAGGCGGGAGCCTGGGACTACAGCGTCCGC
Organism: uncultured Acidobacteriaceae bacterium; assembly: GCA_963842195.1. Lineage (GTDB taxonomy): Bacteria > Acidobacteriota > Terriglobia > Bryobacterales > Bryobacteraceae > Bog-105. The sequence goes on along the minus strand of CAWJFN010000002.1, from coordinate 21,915 downwards.
CGCACCGAAACGGAGCGTGTACCCAGATCCGTTCGCGGCGAGTTCGTCACCGGAAACTACTTCCTAACATTCGGCGTTGGCTCCTTCGCGGGCCGCGTCTTCCAGGAACAGGATGACCGCGCCGGGGCGTCTCCCGTCGCCGTGTTGAGCTATCGCGCGTGGAAAGGCCTGTATGGCGGCGATCCGTCCGTGATCGGATCCAGCTACGTGATCAACGGGCATCCGTTTACCGTTATCGGTATCACACCGCCCGGCTTTTTCGGCGATACCCTGCGCAGCGACCCGCCCGATCTCTGGATTCCCCTGCAACAGGAACCGTTAATGAACGGAGACGGCTCGCTCCTGCGTCAATCCATCTCCGCCTGGCTGCGCGTCATCGGCAGGCTGCGTCCCGGAGCCACTGTGGCCGGATTGGGTCCGCGCCTTACCGCGCTGCTGCGGCACTGGCTCATCTATGAAAGCGGGTACCCGTCAGCATGGATACCGGATCTGAAGCGGCTGCTTCCGACGCAGATCATCAACGTTGTTCCGGCCGGATCGGGTGTTGCCGAGATGAAGGAAGACTACGGCCGCAGTCTGCAGATCCTTATGTTTGTGTGCGGACTTGTTCTGCTGATTGCATGCGCGAACATTGCCAACCTTCTGGTAGCGCGAGGCATGGCGCGGCGCAGCCAGACGTCTCTTCGACTCGCTATTGGCGCATCACGCGGCAGGATCGTTTCGCAATCGCTGGTCGAGAGTGTTCTGCTCGCGATCGGGGGCGGGCTTGCCGGCCTCGCAGTCGCCGACGTTGCGGGACGCCTCATCCTCGCGCTCGCATTTCACAGCGCGCACTTCCTTCCCATCTCCACTGCACCTTCGCTTCCCGTTCTTACGTTTGCTTTTCTGCTGTCGCTCATAACCGGTGTGCTCTTTGGCACGGCGCCGGCGTGGTTCGCGACCAGGACGGACCCGGTCGAGGCGCTGCGTGGCGCAAACCGCAGCACGCGCGATACTTCATCCTTTTCGCGCCAGGCGCTGCTGGTCACGCAAGCGACACTGTCCGTTGTGCTCGTCGCCGGAGCGGCCATGCTGACGCGCAGTCTCAGCAATCTCGAACATCAGAACCTCGGGTTCGAAACCAGGAACCGCATCAGCGTCAGCCTGGAGGGGCTGCCTACTACATACAGCCTGGATAAACTCGATGCCCTCTACCGTAACCTGCAGGAGCGGCTCGCGCGCTTGCCCGGAGTGGAGCGCGCCAGCCTGGCTATGTACAATCCGTTCACGGACAATTGGGGCGAGCTGATCTTTATCGATGGACACGCTGCGCCTGCCATGAACGAGAACTCGGTGTCGTCATGGGATCGTATCAGCGCCGGGTACCTCCAAACCGTCGGCCAACACATTCTGCGCGGGCGCGATTTCGCGGACAGCGATACGGTATCCACTCCCCTGGTGGCGGTGGTGAATGAGGCTTTCGTGCGCCGGTTCCTTCCGAAAGAAGATCCCCTGAAGGCGCGTTTCGGAATCGACCTTCCGGCTTACTCCCGCACCTATCAAATCGTCGGTGTCGTGAACGACGCCAAGTACACTCAGCCCCAAGACCCGGCCCGGCCGATGTTTTTCGTACCTCTGGCGCAGAGGGTCACTGCGTATAAAGAAGACATCATGCGGAAATCGGAGCTGCGCTCGCATTTCATCGAGAGTGCGCTGCTGGTCTCTAGAAGTCAACCCGGAATGCTCGAACCGATGCTCCGAAAGGTGTTAGCGGAAGCCGACCCCAACCTCACAGTTGCCAGCGTCCGCACCATGCAGCAGCAGGTTGCGATGAACTTCGACCAGGAGCGTGCTGTGGCCAGCTTGGCGCTATTGTTCGGGATCGTCGCGTTATCGCTTGCCGCTGTGGGTTTGTATGGCGTCACTGCCTACACGGTGGCGCAGCGCACCAGCGAGATCGGAGTGCGCATCGCGCTTGGGGCCGACCGGAATGATGTCATTGGTCTGGTGTTGCGCGGCGCCTTGCTGAAGGTCCTGGCTGGATTGGTGCTCGGGATTCCGCTCGCCGTCGGCGCCGGGCGTCTGATGTCGTCGAAGTTGTACGGGGTAAGCAGTTGGGATCCTTTTGAGCTGAGTGTTGCGGTGCTGTCGCTCGGGATTTGCGCGCTGGCCGCCTCGATTATTCCGGCTGGTCGTGCAGCCTCGATTCAACCGATACAGGCGCTGCATGCTGAGTGATTCGGCGAAATGATTGGAGCAGCAATCGATCCATGTCGAATTTTCCGCGGTTAAGATCGTGACCTGCACCAGTCACGATCGACAGTTCCGTACAACCCGGTATCAGGCCTATTGAGGCCTGCATCTCCTCGACTGTGGCGAACGGATCTTTGGTGCCGTGCACGAAAAGACAAGGAAGCCGCAGCTTTGGAAAATGAGCCGTGCGTAACTGCTCAGGCTTCTCCGGCGGATGCAGCGGATAGGACAGCAGCAACAGAGCGTCGGCAATAGCAAGGTTTTCGGCGGCCAGCATACTCGCCTGCCGGCCCCCGTAAGAATGCCCGCCGAGAAAAACCGGTCCGAAGACGATGCCGCGCAGAGCTGTGACAGCCGCCTGCAAACTCATTCGGTCCTCAGCGGAGCGTGCGGGATGAGGCGGACCGAACCGGCGCTGCTTCCGAAACGCCAAATCCATGCGGAGAACATGCATTCCCGCGGACGCAAATGCTTCTGCAGTAGTCTTGAGTAGCGGCGCCTCACAGTTGGCACCTGCGCCATGCGTTAAAACCAGGCCTGAATTGATGGGCTCCGACGGCACATGCAGAAAACCGGACACCGAATCTTCACTGAATGAAACGGCTGCGGGCATCTATTGAATCTACCTGACAGTGTGGAAGGAGTAATTGTGGACAAACAAGCTAGAAACGGAATCTATGGATTGCTGATGATCGGTGCCGGCGCGGCACTTGCGGCCGCCGGAGTGGTACTGGTTGTGCCGGTCTGCACCGCATGGTCGAAAGACAAGTTTCTGGGTGCCTACCAGAAGGGCAGGGAAGGGGTCATTTCCGGAATTGAGACTGCGGCAGGTACGCTCGGCGAAGTTACGGGCAAACTGCAGCAGCCGCTAGGCGAGGCCGTGAAGGCAGCTAAACATACGACAGCCGTAGCCGCTGGGGCGATTGAGTCTGCTGCTCATTACGTTAAGGAGCATGTGCAGTAAAGGCGCGAAGACAACCCCCGAGTGTGCGAGTTTTGCCGTGCTTGTCCCACTACTAAACAGAGGACAAAGCCGTGCAACGCATTCTCGCGCTATTGAGGAACCCGCGCAAAACGGGCGCCGAATCACCCGCGCCACCCAAAGGATTACCGGGTTCCTTTGCTGTTTGGCGGCGCGTATCCGCGCCCTTTGCGCTATTAAGCAAAGCGCGCAAAACGATCGCGCCAGTAAGCGCTCCGCCCAAAGGTTTAGTGAGCTCATTTGCTGCTTGGCGGTGCGCGGGCGCGCTCGTTCTGTTCGTAATCGCTTTGCCGCTTACGTTCGGAGCCTTAAGCGGTACTATCGTTTACGGCGCTACGCCCACACACAAAGCCAGTTCCGCGCAGCGCGGTCCGACACCGGGCGATGCGCAAATCGACGCCACGATCCGGGCCAAGCTCGCAAAATCGAAGATCGGCAAGGACGGCTTCCGGTTCAAAGTGCAGCGCGGCGTGGTGACGTGGGAAGGCTCGACCGAAGTAATGCAGCACAAGGGATCGGCGACGCGCATGGCGCGGACGGCTGGCGCTGCGCAAGTCATCAATAATATTCAAGTCAGCTCAATGGCAAAGGCACGGGCGGCAGGAAATCTCAAACGGGCCCAGGTGATCGCGCAATAGCTGGTTCCCGAAGACCCGGTTCATTTGGCCGATAAGAAAAAGCGTCTTATGGAGCAGACGAAGACTCAGGTTCAGTATCAAGTTCTGGTTGCCGAAGACAATCCGGTGAATCAGAAGGTGCTGTTTCACATGTTGACTAAGGCCAACCACTCCGTCGACGTTGCTTCAAACGGCGTCGAGGCTGTCGAAATGGCGCGGCTGAGACCCTACGATCTGATCCTGATGGATTGCCAGATGCCGTTAATGGACGGACTCGCTGCAACCAGAGCAATTCGGAGCAGCGAAGGGAAGAACCGGTACACCGCCATAGTTGCCGTCACCGCAAACGCCTTTCCCGAGGATCGGACTAAGTGCCTGGCCGCCGGCATGGACGATCACGTAGCCAAGCCGATCACTCGGGCGCAGCTCGATGCGACGGTCGGTCGTTGGGCCTGCTGTCATACGCCGCAATAACGTAATCAAAGTCACCTTTTAGTACTACTTCGATACGACAATTTGTCAAAAATTGACCTGCGACGGGGTCTACCTGGGTGTGAGAGTTGCCAGGTTAGCTACCCTGATGGCCGCAATCGCAGGGGTTGCTCTTTGCGATAGCGGGCGGCCTAACACAAACGGCAGCTACGTCGCGACGGCATACAACCAGAAAGGCATCACGGCCTCGGGTGACTACGTTCACCGCCACATCGTTGCCGCCGACCCCGATCTCCTTCCTATAGGCAGCAGGATTAAGCTGCGGCACGCGGGCAAGTATTCCGGAGAGTACGTGGTAGCCGACACCGGCGAAATGATCCAGGGCCGCCGTCTCGACATTTTTATTCCGGACCAGCTCGCATGCAAAAAGTTCGGGAGAAAGCGAGTGAAGGTCCAGGTGATCTCGGTCGGCGACGGCACACACGCGGCAACCCGGCAGGCTTCTCACGAGGTAAAAGCCGACGTCAAGGAAGATCTTGGAAAGAAGGCCGTGGGGAACGCGGCGACTGAGGATGACTGGGCGGTAAAGAAAGCCGAAGAGAAAAAAGGTTTACCGCCGCCGGTCGCCGATGAGAAGGCAGCTTCAGCCGCCGCGCCTGCGGCCTCTCCGGCGACCGCGAAATGAGGACCGCTCCCTGTTCGGGGGGCGGCTCTACTGCACTTTCGTGATTTTGGGATCGAAAACCAGCCTAGAACGAGATCCCTACCAGGAACTCGGCCTGATTCTGGTCTGAGTGCGCGACGATGTTCGAAATCCCCGATGGAATCGAATCGGTCCCCCAGTGCGTATAGCGCATCTCGGGTGAGATGTGGATGAACAGCGCATGGATATCAACGCCTATGCCGGCCGCAACGCCCTTGTTGGAGAGATAACGCGTGGCATCGGTAGTTGTCCGGAATGATGGTCCGGCATCGACGTAGGGCTTGATCACGGGAAGCCGCAGCGTGTACTTCGCGAGAATCGGAAATTCCCAAGTTGTATTCGTGCTGCGCACCACGGGTGACGTGAGGTTATCCTGCAGGTGCAAACCTCGATAGAGCGCGTCTGCTTCGACGCCGAGACCCAGCGGTAATCGCACGTCGATGAACGGTCCAACAATGTAATCTTTGGAATCAGATTGAAATGCAGCCGGGACCTGTTGGAACGAATTCAGACTGCTCCCCGCGGAGATGCTGGCGGAAGATGTGCTTCCATATGCATCCGTCAGGCCGACTCCGCCCTTGACACCGATTGACACCGGCAGTTGGCATAACGCAATTGCACAAGTAAACAAAAAAATGAAAAGTGTTTTATAAGTGCGCGACATATGCTCATTGCGACGAGTGCCCGATGAGGCCGGTTGCAATGGCGTTGCGATCTACACATCCTTGCTCCCAAGGTAGTGCATAACTTGTTCGCGTAATGTATTGAGGCTAGTTGTCAATCGGTCCGTTTCCAGCAAAATGTACTCATCGTTGGGTGCGAACTGTTGCCGGGCCTCAACCAGACGGGCGTGATCCTGGCGCAACTTGGGAAGGGTGTCGAAGGCGGCGGTTGAGCCTCGAAGTGCTGAAGCAAGGAAGTAAAGCGTGAACTCGACGTCATTGGCGAAATTTTCGAATGCAGGCGCGATCCGAGTCTGCCCCTGAATGAGCGCAGCTTCGAGTGCCATGATTGCGTGAACCAGGGCATGAGAGCTCGCCAGCATCGAGGTGAGACAGTTTATTTGTCCAGGGTTGGCGCGCGGCTCCGAACTGACGCGATCTACAGAAGCTTCCGCATTTGATCGAGCGCGACGCCAAGCGCTGCGTTCATCATCGAGCTCCGATTCCGTGATTGCAGCTTCACGCCCGAATCGCTGTGCAACTCCTCGGAAATAATCGCGGCAAGCGTCCATCATGTCCGCGATCACATCCGTGACCTGCGTTCGCTCCCAGGTCGGCCACAGAGCGTATGCCACAAGCGCGAACACACCGCCGCTCACCGTATTGACGGCACGCTCGAGAACGACTTCTTTCGGAGAGATGCCTGTTTCGGCAATCAGGAACACGATGAGCCCACTGACGGCGGTGCTGAAAACTCCATAGTTAGCCGGGCCGATGCTGCGCAAAGCAAAGGTGAATACGCCGACAAGTAGTAACTCCGAAACCGCCGAAACAGGAAACACATGATAAAGCATTGTCGCCAGCAACAACCCGGTGAAAGTTCCGGCTAGCCGGAGAATGCCGCGGCTGAAAGTGGTTGTGAAGTCCGGCTTCAAGACCACGGCAATGGTCATTGGAATCCAATACGACCGCTGCCATGAGATCATGCGGCCAAGCCCGTCGCCAATAGCCACGCAAGCCGCGAGACGCACGGCGTGCCGGAAGTAAGGCGATCGAGGATCCAGGTTCGCACGCAGCGTGCCGAACCAGTTCGACACCTGTAGGCGCCAGGGATGAGAAGCTTCCTGACGATCAAATTCGGAAGAGCCCTTGCCGATGGCGTGATCGGTGAGCGTAACAATCACTCGCAGCTGCCCCGCGAGCACCTCGATGGCAGTGCCGGTTTCGGCTGCAAGCGGAAACGAATCGCTCTCCGCATAATGGTGCGCAGCGGAGAGAATCGACTGCAGCTTCTGCATCAGCTGCGGCTGTTCTGCCGAACAGTTATTGGAGATCAGGCAATTGCCGACGGACTGGACGATCTCCGCTGTGACATCGAGCAGTGGCTCAAGCTCCGCCGCCGGGTTATCAGCTCGCCCGGATCGTGTTAAGGCTGCGTGCTGCAATTCGGACCGGAGCCGATGCAGAACAAAGGTGGACATGCGGATGCGATCGGCCTGGTCGAAGAGCATGCGATAACGCTCGCCTTCCAAACTATGGTCGCGGCCGAGTGCCGTGAGTGTGTCCTGCACCTGAGTGGACGGGCTGCTGAGCGGACTCTGTAATGGATCCGTTGAGCTGGAACTGAGTTCGTTGGCCAAATCCAGATACACCTTGCCAACTGCACGGCGTTCCGGTTCATAGGCGCGAACAGGCCAAAAAAGCAGGGCGAAAAACGACTGCAGCAGGCCGCCGGCGAGCACCAGTCCTCCAGCAATTACCGCACCTGTAACATCCATGGCGCCTCGCGCGGCGAAGACGATCAGCGCCACCAGCGTGTTCAAACCCAGATCGCCGGCGCGTGTACTCACAGAGACCAGGAGCCCCGCGATGAAGGCCCAAACTGCGGCAACCAGAACGGCCAGCCAGCTATGTGATCCGGTAACTGAGCCGATGAAGACGGCGGCTGCCCCGAGTACCGCCCAGGAGAGCATCCGGCGCGCGCGCTGTCGATACGGATCTTTTCCGTCCGAGTAGGAAACGTTCAGTGCACCGGTGGTGACGGCGACTGCTCCCAGCGGCTTTCCGAGCGCGATTCCGATGCCGAGTGGCAGCGCAACCGCAAGCGAGTTTCGGAATGCAATCCAGGTATTGATTTTGTTTTTATCGACCCGGATAACAGCTCGCCAGAATGCCTGAAGTGGCTTAGTTTCCGGGCCGTTTGCCATGTGCTGGGGGTGATTGTCCGAAATCTCGAAACGGAGCCGGGACCGTCAGCGACCTTGACCTCTATGCAACACACGTTTTTCCGCGATGGTCACTGGGCTAGGCTAGAACTGCTTCCGCAGATATTCGTAACTCTGGCGTAAGCTCGCAATCGGATCCGGTGTTTGGTCCTGCTCCACGAAGTAGTGCTTCACCCCTGCCGTGTTCGCGGCCTTCAAGATCGCCGGAATGTCAATCGAACCATTGCCGATTTCTTTAAAGGCATCCTTCGGTACGTTCTCGTTGTACTGTGCTTGCGCGGGGACACCCTTCTCCTTGTCCTTCAAATGCAGCAGCGGCACTCGTCCCGAATACTTCTTTAGCAGCTCCACTGGATTGTGCCCGCCGACTGTCACCCAGAAGATGTCCATTTCCAGTTTCACGAGCGCGGGATCGGTGGTATCCATGATGATCTCGAGCGGTGTGGTGCCGCTCATCGGCTCGAATTCGAAGGCGTGGTTGTGATAACAGAGTTGCAGATCGTGCGCTTTCGCCCGCTCGCCCGCCTTCTGGAAATTCTCCGCCAGCTTCTTGATTACATCTTGCCCGCCTCGCTGCGGAGGTGGCACGTATGGGATCACCGCGTACTCAAATCCTTTCTGCTTGGCGTCCGCCAGTTGCTCGTCCGTTGGATCCAGGCTGAGATGGACGCTGATGGGCTTCAGTCCGCTGCTCTCGACAGCTGCCCACGCCTCCTTCAGAGTGTCTGCTGTCGCCTCGATCTCCGTGTACCCAATCTCGCGTATGTCATGCAAGACCTTAGCGGGATTTGCCCGGATGATGCTGCGCACCGTGTAAAGCTGAACTCCGAGGTTATTCCCGCTCAACCGGTCAAAAGCAAGGGCAATCCTGGAGGCGGGGAACAGGGCCGTCGCCTGCGCGAGAAACGCGCGTCTACCTGTCTGTGACATGCTCACATCCTATTCCAAAGCATTTCCCGTGATTCGAGACTGCACCCGGCGCACGATCCGCAACGTGATCACCGCTGCAATCGACAACGTAACCGCAATGATGAGAACCGCGGCCCAGTGCCCTTCCAGAAAAGTTAACGTCGAGTGCCCATATCGCTGAGCGAGGTAGGCTAACGCAAAGTAGCGAATTGTTCTCGCGGCCCCCACTACACCGAGAAACGAAGTCCAGCGCACCTCCAGCGCGCCGGCGCAGAACACCGGAATCTTCATCGGCATCGGCAGCGGCGACACCGCAGGCACAAACACGGTTACCAATCCGTAGCGCTCAAACCATGCGTGCAGCCGCTTGCCTGCTCCATGCCGGATGTACTTGTCCAGAAAGACCTCGCCACCCTTGTGGGCAATTCCAAATAAAATCGAACTCCCGATCAGCGACCCCGCGAGCGCGCACACGGCCGCAAGGTATGCCGCCGCGGGATGGTTAGCTGCCACCGTAATCAGGAGTGCGTCCACGCCGCCGACGGCTGGAACTCCCGCCGAGTCCGCGATTGCCAGAACAAAGATCCCGAGCGGACCCCACGCGATCAGCGCTGCGATAATCCGCTTCAGTCGCTACTCCCACCATCGAGCACCGCCAGAAACTGAGCTTCATCGAGCACCGTAATGCCCAACTCTCGGGCCTTGTCTAATTTCGAACCGGCCTCCTCGCCTGCAACCAGATACTTCGTCTTGCTGCTGACCGACCCGGCCACTTTACCCCCCGCCTCCTCAATGCGTGCCTTGGCTTCTTCGCGCTTCAGAGTGGGAAGCGTCCCCGTGAGCACGAACGTCACTCCGCTAAGCGTGCCCTGCTTTTTGCGTCGCTTCTCAGCCGTAAACCGCAGCCCAGCGGCCCGCAATCGTTCCATCAGGTCGCGATTCTGCTTTTCCGCGAAGAACTGCCGGATGGAATCGGCGACTTTCGGTCCGATCTCTTCCGCCTCTTGCAACTCCTCCAGGTTCGCCGCCGCGATCGCATCCAGACCGCCGAAATGATCCGCCAAAATCTGCGCTGTGCGCTCGCCCACGAATGGAATTCCGAGACCGTTTAACACCCGCGCCAGTGGCTGCGCGCGTGACGCATCGATATTCTGAATTACCTTCGCCGCCGATTTCTTGCCCATGCGCTCCAGGTCCATTAACTGCTCAACTGTCAGGGCGTATAGATCCGCGATATTGCGCACCAGCCCACGCCCGAGCAATTGATCCACCAACGCATCTCCCATGCCGTCGATATCCATCACACCTCGCGCAGCGAAATGGAGCAGCGACTCGCGCAAACGGGCCGGGCAGTTTGTGTTGACGCAACGGCTCGCAGATTCTCCCTCTTCCCGGACCACATGCCCGCCGCACACGGGACAGGCCTTGGGCATGCGAAACGGTTTGCGCTGTGCGCTCTCAGAGACGACGCGCACAACCTTTGGAATGACATCTCCACTGCGCTCCACCAGCACCGTATCGCCGATGTGAACTCCCAGCCGCGCGATCTCATCCTCGTTGTGCAGCGTGGCGCGGCCAACCGTCACACCGCTGATCACCACCGGCCGCAAATGCGCAACGGGCGTCAACGCGCCAGTCCGTCCCACTTGAACTTCGATGTTCTCCAGCACCGTCGAAGCCTGGCGAGCCGGATACTTGAATGCAATCGCCCAACGCGGAGCCTTCGAAGTCCATCCGAGCTTCTGCTGCTGCGCAACCGAATCGACCTTAACCACTACGCCGTCGATCTCGTAGCCCAGCCCGTCGCGCTTCTCTTCCCACTGGGCGATAAACTTCAGCAGCTCCTCCAGCCCGTGACACTTTGCACGATGTGGATTCACTTTGAAGCCCACCGCAGCGAGCAGTTCCAGACTGTGCCAGTGGCTGTCGACGGCAGGTTGGCCGTCCTTTAGCAGGAAATATGTGTAGTAATCCAGCTGGCGGGCCGCCGTAATCGCGGGATCCAGCGCGCGCAGGGCTCCCGCCGCCGCATTCCGGGGATTCGCAAACCGCGATAAACCGGCCTTCTCCCGCTCATCGTTCATTCGGTCAAAAGACCGGCGCTGCATAACCACTTCGCCGCGCACCTCGAATTGTGCGCCGATTTCGTCTTTGCGCAAACGCAAAGGAAGCGAGCGAATCGTGCGCGCGTTCTCTGTGACATCCTCCCCGACCCGGCCATCACCCCGCGTTAACGCGCGCTGAAAGCTTCCGTGTGCATATTGCGCAGCCATCGACAGGCCGTCGAGCTTCAGCTCCGCTACGTACTCATACGCATCACCTTTCAGCAGTCCACGTACCCGCGCGTCGAACTCGCGCAGCTCTTGTTCGTTCAGCGCATTGTCCAGACTCAACATGGGCGAACTATGTGGGACTTTGACGAAGCCCTCTCTTGGTTGTCCACCTACACGTTGCGTTGGTGAATTCGGAGTGCGCAACTCCGGATGTGCTGTTTCCAGATCCCGAAGCTCGCGCATGAGGCCGTCAAAGTCCGCATCCGAAATCTCAGGCTGATCCAGTACGTAGTAACGATACTCGTGATGTTCGAGTTGCCGACGCAGATGCTCAGCGCGATGTGAAACCGACTCTTTCATGACGAAACTTATAATGTGAGGTTTGGGAACGTTCGGCGCAAAACGCGCAGCCATCATGTACAACCCTGTGGCCAGGGGCCTTTCGCGCCACAAGCACCTGCTCCAACGTACCATCGGCACGTTACGCGAGCAGGGAATTGAAGCAACGCTGGTCGCGACCACGGCTCCCGGCAGTGCCGGACCGCAGACGCGCGCTGAAATTGCCGCTGGTTGCGATCTGATCATCGCCGCCGGAGGCGACGGAACAATCAATGAAGTCGCGAGCGGAATGCTGAATACGAGCGTTCCGATGGCCATTCTGCCTGGCGGCACTGCTAACGTGCTGGCACGGGAACTCGGACTTCCCATTAATATGGATCGCGCCGCGGCTCAGATTTCTCGACTGCTGCCTCGCCGCATTGCCATCGGTAATTTGCGCCTGCCGAATGCGGACCCGAGACCATTCCTGTGCATGGCCGGCGCCGGTCTCGATGCCGAGATCGTTTCGCGGCTTAACCCCGACTTCAAGACCCGCACTGGAAAATTTGCCTATTACGTAACCGGTTTCGCACAGGTATTTCGGCCCTTGCACGAATTCGAGGTCTCCGTTGACGGCAAGGCGTACCGGGCAAGCTTCGCGCTCATGAGCCGCGTCCGCAACTATGGCGGAGATCTCGAGATCGCGCGCGGCGCGTCACTTCTGCGCGACGACTTTGAAGTCGTCCTGTTTCGCGGAACCAACAGCGTAAAGTATCTGCCTTATCTCGCAGGTGTCGCTTTCCGGCAAGTGCATCGCATGCAGGGCTGCACAGTACTTCGCGGCCGCCACATTTCCTGCCAGCCCCCACCCGACCGCAGCATTTACGTACAGGTCGATGGCGAACTCGCCGGACTGCTGCCCGCCGCGGTCGAAATCTTGCCCTCTGCTTTGACTCTCCTGGTACCGCCCTCGTATGTTGCGCGCGAGGAATCGCTGCTTAAAGTACCCGTGTGCGCGTGACCACGGATGGATAACGTCACGCATTCTCTTGTCGGGCTGGCCTTGGCCCGGGCAGGTTTCAATCGCACGATTCCACGAGCAACTTTCTTACTCGTTTTATCTGCCAACGCACCGGACAGCGATATCGTTGTCTCACCATTCGGAGCACTTCGCTACCTCGAAGCTCACCGCGGCTATACACATTGCGTGCTGGCGCTCCCGATTATGGCAATGCTCTCCGTGCTCGTTGTGTCCGCGGTTTGCCGTCAGCGGCTACCCTGGGTTCGCGCGCTGCTGCTTGCATGTGTTGGTGTGGCAAGTCATCTCCTGCTCGATTGGACCAACTCGTACGGCGTCCGCCTGTTGCTGCCGTTCTCTTCCCGTTGGTTCCACCTCGATCTGAACTTCTTATATGACGCCGTGCTCCTCTTGGTACTCGCGCTCGCCGCCGTCTGGCCCTGGTTTGCCGGCCTCGTCAGCAGCGAAATCGGCGAGCGTCCTTCGCGTGGACGGAAATCTGCGGTCGCTGCCCTCACCTTCTTTCTTTTGTTCGATTGCGGCCGAGCGGTCCTTCATGCCCGCGCCATCGCTCAGCTCAACTCTCATTTGTACGAGGACGCCCCGCCGCTCATGACGGCTGCGCTGCCTTCTCGTATTAATCCTCTCGCCTGGACGGGAATCGTCGAAACTCAGAATAGTTATCGCGTACTGAGTGTCGATACGCTTACGGACCCAAATCTCGAATCTCCGCAACTTTTCTACAAACCAAGCATTGACCACGCTATCCAGGCAGCGCAAAATACCGAACCGTTTCGTTACTTCCGATATTTCTCGCGCTTTCCCGTGTGGTCGAAAGAGCCTGTCACGCTGCCACGCGGAATCGGCACTCGTGTGGACCTGACGGACCTTCAGTTTGGCAGGCCGAACCAGGGCGCTTTCCACTGCGTTGCTCTTATCGGCGAGGCCGGCCACGTGCTTTCTTCACAGTTCACATATGGCTCGGGCCGGGAACTTGGAAACGGAATTGAGTCGGCGCCCTGAAATTCTCCAGATGCAAAAATCGAATCACAACATGCTGCGACGTTTTTTTCTGATCTTCACCATTGCCTTCACGCTTTGCGGCCAGTCGGCCGCGCCGGCCAAGCATCCCGACTTCTCCGGCCGCTGGCGCATGTTGAAAGATCAAAGCGATTTCGGTCGCTTCAACCGCCCTGACATCATCGTCCGTATCGTCGACCACCACGAGCCAACGCTCAACGTCCACACGGTTCAGACAACCGGCAGCAAAACAACGACATCTGACGTGAGTTACTTTACCGATGGTTCGGAAACTACAAATGTCATGAGCGGCCGCGATGCTACAAGCAAAGCATTTTGGGACGGGAGTGCTCTCGTGATCCGAACGACAACGACGGATTCGAAAAACGAAACGATTCAATATGTGGATCACTGGGAACTGGCCGCCGATGGGCAAATTCTCACTATCACCAGCGATATCACTGCGGCCGCCGGCGAGGCGCATCTTAAGCTCGTTTGCGAGAAAGAAAAAGTTGGTGGTTGAAGGTTGGATCAATTCACGAAAATCAAGGTGCCGAAGTGTTCAGGCACGTGGTTGGGATCGCGATTCTGAACGCAGGTCGGCTGCCAGCAAAGAAAATGCCGCTGCGGATCTTTCCCGAGTCCCTCAATACGATACAGATTCGCTCGCCATTTCGTGCCGGCCTGCACGGGTTTGTTGCTGACGGCTGATAGAGGAATCTTCGCGGCGGCATACCAGATCTTTTGGTTTTCATCAATGCTTGCCAAGGTCTGCCATCCGGATTGCCAGTCGTGATCAGAAATTTCGCGATCCAGGTCGATTGCCAGATCGATGCGGTCGCCCGTCGGCGCGATCTCAAACTCGCGGTAATGCCGGATGTGGGTCCAATCATCGCCCAGGAACATCTCGACAACGTCACGATCCCACAGGCCGACGCGATCCTTGCTGTTGTCAGCTGGCAAAAAAAGATTCAAGACCGTGTATGGGCAGCGGAACAATAAATAGAGATCGGTGTCCGTCCAAAAGCCTCGGATTTCCGTTTTGATAGCTGGATAATCGATCTCCCGGCTGCAGTCCTTCGACATGGATTGCCTCTCTGCGTTGCGCCAAACAACTGCATTTGGATCCAGGCTGAGATCCGGACGACCCTCTGCGTGGTGGATCGAAAAAGTGGCGGTAGGCTGCGCAACTGTGCACGGCGGCTGTGCGCGGACCGAACCCGAGGCCAACAGAAGAAAGGCAATCGTTAATTTATTGACCATTTACCCCCGCTTTACTGATTCCTGCTTGCGTGCAGTGCATGCGTCTCTGAATCGGCGACACACTGTACGCTAGTTTATCCGCGCAAACGGCGCGGTTGCGCGCCGCTATGCCAGAATAAAAGAACTCCTCGCAAGCAGTCATGAGTAATCAGAACGTTAACCCTTTTGCGCCTTTTCGTGTGCCCGTTGACGAGCCCACTCATAAGGAAGATCTGCGGGAGGAATCCACCTTCGCCGAACTACTCTCGGACTTCGAACATGAGCACGCTGGCGTCAAGGGCCAAGCGGTCACCGGCACCGTTGTTTCGGTAGGTCCCGAAAACATTCTCATCGATATCGGCCGCAAGACCGAAGGCACACTTCCCGTTGAGCGCTGGTATGAAACAGAAACTGGCGACCCCAAAGTGGGCGCCACTGTCTCGGTTTCCGTGGGTCCGCGCACTGAAGAGGGTTATTACGGACTTTCCACCGTTAAGGTCGACCGCCCGAAGGACTGGAGCGGCTTACAGGCCGCGTTCAACGACAAACGGAACATTGCCGGCATCGTAGCCGAGCAGGTGAAGGGAGGCTTTCGGGTAGATGTCGGCGTGCGCGCATTTATGCCGGCCTCGAGAAGCGGCATCCGCGACGCCGCCGAAATGGCCAGCCTCGTCGGCCAGGAGATCCAGTGCCGGATCACAAAACTGGACACCGAAAAAGAAGATGTTGTAGTCGACCGCCGGGTCGTGCTCGAAGACGAGCAGGCGCACCGCCGCCAGCAGCGCTTTGCCGAACTCCGCGAAGGAGACGTTGTCACCGGCCGCGTGCGCAACGTCATGGATTTCGGGGCATTCATAGATCTGGGCGGGGTTGACGGCCTACTGCACATCGTAGACATGTCCTGGTCCCGAATTGGAAAAGCTGCGGACGCCGTAAGTGTAGGCGACGAGATCACCGTCAAGATCCTGAAAATCGATTCTGAGGCGCACAAGGTCGCGCTCGGCCTGAAGCAGCTTCAAGAGGATCCTTGGACCATCGCGGCCCGCACCTTCAATGTCGGCGACCGCGTGAGCGGCACGGTGTCCCGTCTTACCGATTTTGGCGCTTTCGTCGAACTGCTCCCTGGCGTCGATGGTCTGATC
The DNA here is from genome assembly GCA_963842195.1 of uncultured Acidobacteriaceae bacterium. Lineage (GTDB taxonomy): Bacteria > Acidobacteriota > Terriglobia > Bryobacterales > Bryobacteraceae > Bog-105. The sequence goes on along the minus strand of CAWJFN010000002.1, from coordinate 6,140 downwards.
CATCTCTCTGAGCTCTCGTGGAACAAGCGCGTGCGCAGGCCGGCCGACCTCCTGAAACCTGGCGAGCGTGTGGAAGCCGTCGTGTTGCAGGTGAGCCCGGGCGAGAAACGCATCAGCCTTGGCTACAAGCAGGTTCTTGGCGATCCGTGGGATACCCTTCTCCAACGGTTGCCGGTGGGTGCTGTCGTCGAAGGGCCGGTCACCAACCTGACTCAGTTTGGCGCCTTTATCGACCTTCAGGACGGGATTGAGGGCATGGTCCACATCTCCGATATCACCAGTGAGAAACGCTTGCAGCACCCACGCGAGAAGCTTGCTAAGGGTCAGGTGGTTCGAGCTGCCGTAGTCGAAATCGATAAAGAGCGGCGTCGCATCCGGCTCAGCATGAAGCAGCTTGAGCCCACCACCGTCGACCATTACATTTCCGAACACAACCCGGGTGATACCGTCAACGGACGCTTGGTCGAGGTGCAGGGTGACCACGCTAAAGTCGAACTCGGCGAAGGTGTTATCGCCACCTGCAGGCTCACGAAAGCGGATGAAAAGACCGCTGCGGTCGAACCCACGCCGGCCTCCGACGTCTCATCGCTCGGCGCCATGCTTTCTGCCCGTTGGAAACGGGGCGGAGCCGCCGACTCAACCAAGGAAACGGCGCGTGCAGGCCAGGTGCGCAATTTCGGATCTCCAATCTCGATGCTGGTAAACGGCTGATTGAACTGGAATTAGCCAGCTAAGAGTGCCGTGCCGGCAGGGAACGTCCGCCCCGGCGAGCGATCGTGAGCCCAAGTACGGATAGGTTCCGTGACAAAATCGAATTTCGTACGTCCATCGCTGTGGTGGACACCCAAGCACAAGCCATTGGAACGCTAACCGTGCCGAGATCGATGGAGCGGTCCGACGAATACTCGCTCATTCGCGCGGCGCAGGAGGGCAATGCCGAAGCGTTCGAGCAGCTCGTCCGCTCGTACGATCAGAACGTGCTGCGGATGGCCCTGAACGTCCTTCATTCGGAAGAAGACGCCCGTGACATTTATCAGGAGGCCTTTCTCCGCGTCTACAGAAACCTTCCCAAGTTTCGCTTCGACTGCAGCTTCAGTACCTGGCTCTACAGGATCGTAGCCAACCTTTGCCTCGATCAGATCCGGCGCCGCAAGGTGCGCAAAGAGGAGACCGCCGCCATCGAGACGCGCAATGGCGAAATCGATCGCTTTCAGTTCGTACCGGAAGAGCGCGCCGACGTCGATCCTCAGCGTCGCTTGATGAGCTCTGAAGTCGGTAGTCGCATCCAGGAAGTCCTGGAGCAGTTGACACCCCGCGAGCGCATTGTCTTCGAGATGCGTCACTATCAGGGAATGCGTCTGCGCGCCATGGCGAAGCGCTCGGCGTGACCGAAGAAGCGGCAAAAAACTGCCTGTTTCGAGCCACCCAGAAAATGCGCGCCGCCTTGGGGGATTTCATATGAGTTGCCAGCAAATCCAAAATAGCCTTTCGCTTTATCTGTACGGCGAACTGGATTTCGCTGCCGAAGAAGTCCTCGAACAGCACCTCTCGCAGTGCGCTTTCTGCCAGCAGGCCCTCGCTCGCGAGAAGGCCTGGCACACGAGCATCAACACGGGTCGCCGCGACTTTTCTTTGGATCTGCTTGCCGAGTGCCGGCGTGATCTGAAGGGTCTGATGGCTGCCGAACGGACTCACCGGCAGGCGTCCATCCCTCGCTGGCGTCGTTGGCGTCAGGGGTTCTCATTCTCTTTTTCTGATTGGTCCGCCCGTGCCGCTTTGGCTTCGTTCTTGGTTCTCCTGGGCTTCGGCGCGGGACGCTGGATGGAGCGTAGCGGAATATCGAGCATGGAGCGTAGCGGGGTAGCGGGTTTTGCTCCAGCGGGCGCCATCTCGGAAGCCGGTCTTCTCGGCCAGAGCACCCGCGTGCGCGACGTCCGGCCGGCCGGATGGACGCATACGCGTCATTGTCGATCAGGTGAATGAACGCGAGTTGACCGGAGTGTTCGATGACGAGATGCTTCGGCGTCTCGTACTCGACAGGCGCGCAAGCTGCCGGTGATCCCGCCGTGCGTGTCGGGTCGGTTGAAGTTTTGTGCCAGGAAAAGGGCGCGGAGGTCCGTGATGCCCTGTCTGGCTAGCGCGCAGATGATCCGAATGCGGCGGTGCGGCTGAAGGCGATTGAAGGTCTTCGGCGCTTTTTAGACGATCCTCTGACGCGGCGAATGTTGACTTTGGTTCTGCAGCGCGATGACAATCCGGGCGTTCGCTCCGAAGCCATCGACGTTCTTGCACCCGCGACGGAGCGTTTCGAGCTGAGCCCGGAACTCTTGACGACGCTCGAAGCCATTATGCGCTCCCAGCAAAGGATGACTATGTACGGATGCGCAGCGCGCAAATCTTGCAGCAGGTGAACGCGTCGCTTGAAACGCATTGAATGAGTTCATATGTGCTTGTTTGGTTTGGCATTATTCTTGCGCTCGGGTTGAGCATCTGCGCTCGTGCTGCGAGCTATATCGGGGTTGCCATCAACGATATAACCCCCGATCGCGTTGCCGCGCTGAAGCTCGACAACGATCGCGGCGTGGAGGTTTTGCGGGTACGCGAAGGAAGCCCTGCCGACAAGGCCGGAATTCACGTAGGTGACGTGCTCTTGACGTACAACGGCGAGACAATTCTGGGCGCACGGCAACTGATCCGGCTGGTCAGTGAAACGCCTGAAGGCCGGCATGTAAAGATACAGTACCTGCGGGACGGCAAGACGCAAACCGCGGTAGTTCTGACCACCGCCGCTCCCCAACCGCTGCCGTTCGATTTACCGCCTCAATTTGCGCCGTTTGCCGCGGGATTCCCGGCCAGATGCTAACCGATATTCCGGCGCCGATGGTGGTCTGGAAAAACATGGCGGTCGGCGTCGAATTCGAGACCGTCGATGCGCAGCTTGCTGACTATTTCGGCGTCAAACATGGTCTCCTCGTGCGATCCGTCGACATGGTTCGCCAGCGGAAACTGCAGGAATCCGCGCTGGTGACGTTATGATCGCCGTGAGCGATCGCCCGCTCGAAGGGGCGCACGATCTGACGCTATGTATGCGGAGCGCCTTTGTGCCGGCAAGCCAGTCCGAATTGTGCTGGTACGCGACCGCAAGCGCCTGACCGTAAACGTCACACCCGCTGAAATGTCCGAATAGAAAATTCCGCGCTACTCTGCTGCAGGGACCGGCCCCAGCGCTTCTGCATGAGCGATCTCAGCCGCAGAATTGCTTGTGATTTCAGCTGCGAGATCCGCGATTCGTGCAGCTCCACAATTTTGTGGCGATCTCGCGCAAGGTCATTTCCTCGTAGTAATAAAGACTGAGAACGGTGCGCTCGATCTTGGGCATTTTCTCAACTGCACATGCCAGTGCCCGTTCAAGTTCGCTCCGCCTCCAGAATCTGTGACGGCCAGTGCTCGTCCGAATCCGCAAGGTAGCGGAGCAGGTCCCCGCTTTCTTCGGCGTGTCCGGCCGCTTCCAGGCTGCCGAGCATATTACCGGCCGAGCATCTGAAAGCCATTAGTCCTGTCGTAAATCGACAAACCGAGGAAAGCCGCAATTTCTTGCTCGGACGGCATGCGTTGCAATTCCTGTTCGAGGGTGCCGATCGCGCTTTCAATCAGTTTCGACCTGCGTCGCTGCTGTCTGGGAGCCCAATCAAGCCCTCGCAGGCTGTCGAGAATTGCACCACGAATCTTATACTCGGCATACGTCCGCAGCTTTACCTGGTGGCGGGAGTCGAAATGATGGATCGCGGCTATCAAACCGACTATACCCGTGGAGATCAGGTCGTCCAGACTCACGGATGAGGGCAGCCGTTGGTCAAATGCCCGAGCAATCAGCTTTACCTGAGGAAGATGATCCATGATTAGCTCTTCCCGCCGCTGAGTGGTTACGGGTGCAGCAACGTCGATCGTGTTCTCGTATACCGTTCCTGCGGCTTGCATCTTTCCTCTTTTCTCCCCCTGGAGAAAATTCGGCAGATCGAGGCGAAAACTTGAGACCGCGCGGGAACTTTTCAGCCTCCGCACCCCATTACTCGTCAGAACTATTCAACCCGCTTTTAGGATTTTTCTGAAGGCCGAGAGTCCAACCGCGAGCGGGATTCCATGAACGCGAATCCGAGGCTGGCCGGTTCTGGTGTGACCCCGCACTGGTAATCGCGGTTTCCTCCCCACGGCTATCGTCGTCGCCGCCGCTAACAATCAGCTCTTCATAATGCTGAGCATCGCTATAGGTCCAACCCGCGAGAGTCGTGATGTACTCGCCGTCGTGGTCGAGTGCGTCTGGCTGAAACTCACCAGGCTGAACAGTGTTGTTATTGAGGATCTCCGCCTCCGATTCGCCGTATGCGCTCTTGAGTCCGGTGTACAGTCCGAACTCGACACCTCCAGGGCCGTTATCGACGGCCAGCTTGCCGCACGTGGCGTACGGGCCGACGTAGATATCGGTAACACACGGATCGCTCGGGTTGTTGGTATTGTCGGTGGTGCTCCCGGCCGCCATGAACGTCGGCGTAGTCCATTGAACGTACGTCGTGAGGTTCGTGGGCCCCGAACTGGGATACCAGTCCAGGATTTTCATCCACCCAATGTACTTGTAATGTGTAAGTAACCGGCGTCGCAAAAGACAGTACGGCGAATGCGAAGAAGAGGAGCCCGGATCGGAGCATGCAAGCAAGGTGACTGAATCAGACCTTCTTTCCTCAGTCATGGGACGTACGCTTACCGGGCAACTCCTCAGGACTAAGGCGTGAGGAATTGTGGTAGGGCGACACGGATCGAACCTGTCACCCTCAGCAGGAGTCAAAGGGCATGAGTAACAAATACGCTGTCGTGATTGAAAAGGGAGACACCAGTTACGGTGCCTCCGTCCCAGACCTTCCGGGATGCTATGCCGAGGGTGACAACGCGAGAAGACGAGGGGAAGCTTGATCGCAGAGGCAATCACGCTGCACATTGAGAGTCTTCGGGAGCACGGGAACCCGGTACCGCCGCCAAGTTCGCGGGTTGCGTACATCGAACCCGCTGCTGTTGCGTAAGCGTTCCCGGAACTGCCCGTCCAGTCGAATGCTCCAGAGTTTCTTCCGTTTCATCGCGTCCGCGTACGACTTCGGTCGAGCATAGACGAGCGATCTTCCGGTAAATGACGGCGGCCTTACTAGTCCGATGACGTTGAATTCGTGGTCGGGGCGGATTCGAATTCCGTATTGCTGTTGAATTACGCGACAATATAAGGCAGGATCAGCCTCAGGGCAAGCAGATCGAAATGGATTGGACAGAATGCGATCTCGTTGAACGGGTTCCTGGTCGATGCGGTGGCCGTCCAACGATCAAGGGAACACGCATCGAGCCCGGAACAATCATCACGGATATGGACATGGGCTCATCCGCCTCAGAAATCCACGCGAGCTTCCCTAGCCTGCCAATCAGCACAATGAGAGAGCGTTAAGGCCTTCGCCAGCAAGCACCAGCCGGTCTCGTGAAAGTGCTGCTTGACCGAATCTTGTCCAGCACAGTTACGCGCTCCTTTGGCGCACCACGAAACCTTTACTGCGGTGTACGCCGGGTTGGGCGGCTTCAAGAATGGCGCTCTTCTTGAAGGCGGCGGAGGCTGCTGAATTTCACGTGCTGATCACGGCAGACAAAACATTGCAATACGAGCAGAACCTATCGGGGTACAGATTGGCGCTAGTATGTCTCTCGGCAAACAGTTGGCAGTTGATCGAACCGAATGTAGTTAAGATCGTTTCTGCCGTCGATGCAGCAGTTCCGGGTTCATTTCAGATCGTTGAGTGCGGCGAATTTGTTCGACGGAAAAGTGAGCCGATGAGGTCCTGACCCGGCTTAGACCCGACAAATCCGTTTTTCAAATTGCAAAGTAATTGACCGCCGATGAATCGATCGCCCGTTTGAACGAGACGTTATAGCCTGAGGGCGACGTCAGTTCGGAGCTTTCAGGTCTTGTGCGTGACGCCATTCCATTGAGCGGGTAGCCAGCGTCGAAAAGGATTTCGCAGGCGCGAAACCGCTGGAGAAGCGAATAGAACTGCAGAATACTGTGGATTTCGTGCATCAGGTGAAGACTGGCTCCCCCGCAACCCCTGAAT
>CAWJFN010000001.1:0-690647 GCA_963842195.1 uncultured Acidobacteriaceae bacterium | reverse complement strand
CTGCTGCCATAAGTACGCTCCGCCCAAAAGTAGACCGCCGGCCGCCAAGGCAACACTGGCAGGCACGGCGGCAGTCTTTTCCGCCGTGCCATACACACGTTCCGCTTTCTTGGCCGGTATGCCTGCATCGCCATACTGATACGCCATTTGCAGAGCTTGGGCGACATGTAGCGCTTTTCGATGCGTGTCCTGCTGAATCTGCTCGCGGCAACTGAATCCGTCCGCCAGGATCAGCGTATCTGAACTGGCCTTCCGAACCGCTGGCAAGAGCACGCGTTCGCCGCATTGAACGGAGACCTGATAGTGATCCTTCTCATAGCCGAAGGCGCCAGCCATGCCGCAGCATCCGGAATCGAGCACCTCGGCATCCAAGGCCATTGCCTTCAGAAGTTCGGTTTCCTGTTTGAAGTGGAGAACAGCTTTATGATGGCAATGACCATGCACCAGAGCCTTACGCCGGAGTTGAGGCGGTTTGTGATCGGGCACGTGACTCATTAGAAACTCGCTCAGGAAAAACGTCTGCTTACTAAGGCGTTCGGCATCCTCATTGCCGTGAAACAGGTTGGTTAGTTCATCACGGAATACAGTTACACAACTGGGCTCAAGTCCGACGACCGGTGTACCGGAGCGTATGGAATGCCGCAAAGCGGATAAGGTCCGATCCAGCCAGTTCCTCGCGACATCGAGAAAACCGTAGTCATACAGCGGCCGGCCACAACACAACTGCTCACGTGGTATCCGGACGCGGAAACCAGCGCGTTCCAGCACTTCCACCGCCGCCTGAGCGACTTTGGGCGTGAAGTAATTGTTGAACGTATCTGGCCATAGAATCACCTCCGGCTTACCTTCGTTTCTCGGCTCCCGCTGTTGGAACCAGTCGCGAAATGTGCGCGGTGCGAAAGGAGGAATGTGCCGCTTCTGAGAATATCCGGCAGCCGCTTTCGCGAAGCTGCTGAGGACAGGCGTCTGGGTGAAGAAATTCGCGATCGTCGGGGTCTTTGATGCCACCTCGGCCCACAGCGCGATGAAACCGGAGGCATACGCATGCCTGGGCCGGATGCGGCCTTCATAGTAATGCGACAGGAACTCGCTTTTGTAAGTCGCCATGTCGACGTTTACGGGGCAATCGCCTTTGCATCCCTTGCAGGAGAGACAAAGGTCGAGCGCGTCTTTGACCGCTTCACTTTTCCAGCCGCCGCTGAGCGGATTCCCCTGCATCATCTCGAATAACAGATGAGTTCGCCCGCGCGTAGAGTGCATTTCCTCGCGAGTGACCATGTAACTTGGACACATGGTCCCACTCTCCTCGCGGCGGCATTTGCCCACACCTACACAGCGCAGCGTTGCTTTTGCGAAGCTGAAGTTATCAGCGGCGTACTTGAAGTGCGTTTCCGGTTGGGGAGGGTTGTAATCAACCCCGAGGCGCAGGTTCTCGTCAATTTTGTAAGGCAGAACCACCTTACCCGGATTCATCTTCCAGTCGGGATCCCAGATTGATTTGAATTCCTGAAACGCACGCACCAGCTCGGGTCCGAACATCCTGGGCAGAAACTCGGCTCGTGCCTGCCCGTCGCCGTGTTCGCCGGATATTGAACCTCCGTAGGACAGAACCAGATCTACCGCATCGCCCATGAAGGCCCGGTATTGTGCTAAACCCTGCTCGGTTCGGAGCTCAAATGGTGCACGGCAGTGAATGCAGCCTTGACCGAAGTGGCCATAAACGGCGGGATTGTTCAGTCCGTGCTGCTGGAACAGATTCTTGAGATCCCGCAAATACGGACCGACTTTGTCAGGCGGTACAGCAGAGTCTTCCCAACCGGGCCAATTGTCGCGCTCGCCGGGAATAAACGCGCTAGCTCCCAGTGCCGCTTCGCGAACTTCCCATATGAGGTGTTCCTCGTGCGGATCATCGAACAACCGCATGCTCGGAGCGTTGGCGTTCTTTTTCAGACGCGTCATCAACGCGTTTGCCTTCCCCTCAGCTTCTTTGCGAGTCTCGCCGCCGAATTCGACCAGCAGCCAGCCTTTCGCCTTTCGGGTAGTAACTTGATCTCCTGAAGCTCCATGTTCTTGGTCCGCATGAAGCCGATCAGGCGATCATCGAAACCTTCGAGTCCAATCGGCTGGTGTGGAAGGATCTCCGGTACATGATCCCCCGCCTGGAAGACATCCGGATATCCCAAGACCAACAGAGCTCGCTGTTGCGGCTCCGGTACAAGATTGGTTGTAATCTCGAGGCACGTTACACAGGTGGATTCTGTTCCAACGAGCGCGCGAGCGACATGGAATCTGTTTTCGGGCAGCAGTTCGTCGAGATTGTACCCGGATACGCGGCGGGGAATTCTTGGGTACTTTGCGCGGATCAGGTCCGCGTAGCGGTTGCGCAGATCGCGAAGACTTCTATAGATTTCCCCACGCCGGCCACCCACTGCGATGATCTTTTCCAGTTCTTTGTCGCTAGTGCGGCCCACTTTCATCCGCAGTCCATCGTAGGTGAGGATCTCCAGCTCGTGAATATTGTCGGCAGTCCGGCCGGCCATTTGCGCGTGAACGCCGCACGAGTTATTCCCAACCATGCCGCCGAGCGTGCAGTGAGTATGCGTGGCCGGGTCGGGACCAAAGGTCAAACCTCGCTCTCTGGTTTGTTTACGTAAAGTGTCGAGAACACATCCAGGTTGAACGATTGCGAGCTTGTGCTTGGCATCGATATGGAGTACGCGCTGCATGTACTTGGACATGTCGAAGACAACGGCGACGTTGCAGCATTGTCCGGCGAGACTTGTGCCGCCTCCCCGATTAAGGACAGGCGCTCCGAACTTCCGACAAACCGCAATTCCGGCGGCCACATCCTCTTTGTCGCGCGGAAGTACGACACCAATCGGGATTTGACGGTAGTTTGAACCGTCCGTGGCGTACAGCGCCCGTGAGCCGTTGTCGAACCGGACTTCACCAGAGACGCTGTCGCGCAGTTCCCGCGCTAACCGCTCCGCATCGCCATCCCAATTGACCTGTGATGGCTTAAGCTCACGTGGATAACTGCCATCGTCTGCAGACAACTTATCGTGTGGACTGATGTTGATGAGCATTTACTTTCCCGGGAACGGCAGCCATCCACGACTCATATAATCGGCAAGCGTGAGTGTCAGCATAATCAAGAACCAGACCACGCCGCCGGCCAGGATGATGCGTACAATTTTGCCTTCGTGAACCGCCTGCATGAAGAATGCGGCAATCAGAGACGCCTTCGCCGCTGCGATCGCGATGGCGATGATCATGTTGAACGGACCGAGATTGAGGAAGCCGATCAACGTTGTGGCGAGCGCGAGCAATAGCAGCGATCCAAACACAAACGCGTATGTTCTTACTGAAACAGGCGGCGGTCTCATTTCAGATGCAGCCCCGGAATATAGAAAATAGCGTAAAGGAACACCCACACGATGTCGATGAAATGCCAGTAGAGTCCGCCCAGGTCGATCGCGGTGTGATACGCGGCCGAAAAAGTCCCCAATATCGTGCGAAACAACAGAACCGAGAGTACTCCCAAGCCGATGGTCATGTGCAGCGCATGAAGGCCAGTCATGATGAAATAAAAAACGAAAAACATCTGCACTTTCGGGGCGTTCTGACCGTGGAATTCGAACCAGAAGCCGGGAACTTTGTGGTCCTGGTAGTGCAGATAGTATTCGGTGAACTTAATCCCGAGAAACACGGCACCGATGATCATGGTGGCAATCAAGAACAGTCGCTAACAAGCGCTGATTGCCAACCTCGGAACTGTGTACCGCCAGAGCCATGGTGAAACTGCTGCAGATCAGAACTGCAGTATTGATCGCGCCCAAGGTGATTTCCATCTGAGCGCTGCCCGTATCGAACGCTTGCGGATTACTCAGGCGATACACCGTATATGCCATAAACAACCCGCCGAACAGCATCACTTCGGTGACGAGGAAGATCCACATCCCAATGCTGGCGGTTTCACGCTGTTGTTCAGGCGTGGCGAATTGCTCGCGCAGTTCGAGAAGCTCTGGTTCAGACATTTTCCATCTCCCGCTCACGAAGGCCGAGCTCCTCCTTCATGGCTTCGTAATCGTAAGCTCGAACGTTGACAACAGGTGTCACCTCGAAATTGTGTTTTGGCGGAGGCGAGGGTAGTTTTCCACTCGAGACCCGTCGCGCGCCAGGGATTCGGACCGGCGTCTTTGCCGTACTTCCATGACCACAGCAGATAACAGAGTGGAAGTATATAGCCGACGCCGAGAATGGATGCCCCTGCGGTTGACAGGATGTTGAGCATCTGGAACTCTTCCGGATAAGCGGCGTAACGGCGAGGCATCCCCAGATAACCGAGGACGAACTGTGGGAAGAACGTAAGATTGAAGCCGAGAAAAATGGTCAGCGCTGACAGCTTCGCCAATCCCTCGGGATACAATTTGCCGCTGATCTTCGGCCACCAATAGTGAACGCCGCCGAGGAATGCCATTACGGTTCCTCCGACCATGATGTAGTGGAAGTGCGCGATGACGAAGTACGTGTCAGTGACGTGGACGTCAAGGCCCAGCGCTGCAAGAAACAGACCTGTCATCCCGCCGATCGTGAATAAGCCGATGAAGCCGATTGCGTAGAGCATCGGCGTCTGCCATGAGACCGATCCTTTGTAAATCGTGGCAGTCCAGTTGAAGACTTTAATCGCGGAGGGAACGGCAACGAAATAGCTGAGAATCGAAAAGGCCATCGCGGAATATACCGAAGTTCCGGCGACGAACATGTGATGGCCCCAGACCAGGAAACCGATGACGGCAATGGCGACGCTGGAAAACGCGACAGCCTTATAGCCGAATAGTGGTTTGCGCGCAAACGCAGGAATGATTTCGCTGACAACCGCAAACGCCGGCAGAACCATGATGTAAACGGCCGGATGCGAGTAGAACCAGAACATATGCTGGAACAACACCGGATCGCCACCGAGAGCTGGGTCGAATATGCCGACCTGGAAGAAGCGCTCCACCGCAACCATGAGTAAAGTAACTGCGAGAACGGGTGTGGCCAGTACGAAAATAACGCTGGTCGCGTACATGGACCATAGGAAAATCGGCAAGCGAAACCAGGTCAGGCCCGGAGCACGCATGCGGTGGATAGTTGCAATGAAATTCAGACCCGTCATGATAGACGAGAAGCCATTGATGAAAATGCCCATAGCAGCTGCGATGACGTATGTAGTGGAGTAAGTGCTGCTGAAAGGTGTATAGAATGTCCAGCCCGTATCGACCCCGCCTCGGAACAGTGCGTACATCGTGACTGCGGCAGCAAACATGAACACGTACCAGCTCGCGAGATTGAGCTTCGGAAATGCGAGATCCTTGGCGCCGATCATCATGGGAATGACAAAATTACCCAGCGTGTTCGGAATCGAGGGAATCAGGAAAAACCACACCATAATGATGCCGTGCATGGTGAAGAGCTTGTTGTACGTCTCGGCACTGACCAACCAATTGCGCGGCGAGACCAGTTCCAGGCGCATCATCAGTGCAAAAAATCCGCCGACGAAGAAGAGCGCAGTGATCGAGACCGTATAGAGGATCCCGATCCGTTTGTGATCGGTTGTGAGCAGCCACGACAGAATGCCCTGCTTCTCTGTTAAGTAGTTCTTCGCGACGGGTATTTCAACTGCTTCGACCATCAGCGTTTCTCCAGATGTGAACCTGAAATGGACGTCGCATTTGGTCCTGCGATGCCGGGTTGAGTGCCGTACGCCTTCGGCACGGTCCCTGCGCTTGACGGCTGTGCGGTGCCTGGCTGCGGGCCCAGCGCTTTGATGTAGGAAATGAGTGCGAGCACCTGATCTTCCGAAAGCTGTCCAGAAAAATTCGGCATGATATTGGCCTGAAATCCGTAGACGATCTTGGCGTCGGGATCGAGAATCGATTCGCGCAGATAGGAATCGTCGGCAAGCACAGTTTGACCTGTCGAGATCTGCACCGGACGCATGTAAAGGTTACGCAGATCGGGGCAGCGGCCCTGATTATCGAAATGGTGGCAATTCGCACAGCCGTATTGATGAAAATATTTTTCGCCTTGTGATGACAGCGAGCCCTCCGGCGCGCCTTGGGTCAACCACGTCTGGTATTCCCCGGGCGTCATCGCGTACACGTACCCGATCATGCCGGAATGCTTCGTGCCGCAATATTCGGCACAGAATAAGTGATATTTGCCGGGCTTGATCGCTTCGAACCAGGTGGTCGTATATCGGCCTGGCAGCACGTCCTGCTTGGTTCGGAATGCCGGAACAAAAAAGCTGTGAATCACGTCTTCGGAGGTCATAGTCAGCTTCACCGGTCTGCCTACCGGGATGTGAAGCTCATTGATTTCCCGCTGTCCTTCCGGATGCTGAATCTTCCACATCCACTGCTTTCCAACCGCGTACATGCTGATCGCGTTATCGGGCGGCCGCTCGATGTCAAAGTACAGTTTTGCTCCCCAGGCGAACATGCCCATGAAGAATAGAAATGGCGTGACGATCCAGGCGGCCTCGATTGGAATGTTGTTGCGGGTCTGATCTCCCATCTCGTCCTCGCTGCGCCGGTGATAGCGGATTGCCGAGTAGATCAGGAAGGCCGCGATCGCGACCGCTACCGCTGTGCAGAGCACAACCATGAGGATGAAGAAGACGTTCACCTCGCCGGCGACGGACGACGCTGATTCGGGGAAGAACTGAAGCTGCGTTCTCATGCGTGGTGTTCCCGAAGGTCGCGGCGCCAGAACACCCAGCCCCCGACGGCCAGAATCGCGAGCATTACAATCGCAGCACCGCGCAAGAGATTGATCACCACCGCACCATACTTGCCGGTTTTGGGATCGTAATGGTAACAGAAGAGCAGAATTTGATCGACGGGCGATCCGATCCGATCATGAGAGGCTTCGATGAGCGACAGCTTCAAATCCTTGGGCTCGTAATCTACGCCGTATAGATAGCGCGCCACATGGCCGTCCGGCGTGAGAACCATTACGCCGCTCGCGTGCACGAACATTTTATTTGCCGGATCCCACCGGTAATGAAATCCGATCGCGTCCATAACGGATGTGATCGAAGCCTGTGAGCCGGTTAAGAAATGCCATCCCGCTGTGCCCGCCTTACTCGAATAGCTGCGCGAATATTGGTCGCGCTTTTGCGCAGCATCAGTCGGCGTATCCGCCGGATCGAAGCTGATGGCGACAATCGTAAAATCCCGGCCGGGCTTGATCGAAAGCGGGCGCAGTCCGGCGACAACACCGCTAAGCACTTGGCTGCAGAGCATGGGACAGCGAAAGTAAACCGGTACCAGAAGAACCGGCCTGTCGCCGAAGTAGGCGCGCAGCGGAATGGCCGACCCACCTTCATCGCGAAACACGGCATCCAGTGGAACCTGCGCATTCAACTTTTGCTCGATTCCGATGCCGGCAAACTGGGGGCGCGGACTTTGAGACGATGCAAAAGGCGCGAGAAGCACGATCAGCCAAGCGGCGCGATGCGAAAGTCTCATTGCGGTTCAGGCTCCACTTTTCCTTCAAATCCGGTTAGCCGAGTGCCCGCTTGCGGCTGCGATAGCTTCATGCCGGGCGGCTCTTTCTGTGCCGGTATGCCGCGTTTCGCAATGATTTGGATCGCGCGATCGATCGGGATAGCGACGGTTTCCTGACGCTTGTCCACCCAGGAGTAATGCGTGAGTTGCCAGTCCTCCCGCGCCCGCATCGACTTCAGGTCTTGCGGCGGCGATCTCTGCAGTCGCGGCTCAGGCGGCATCGGATTTCCATGTGCTTCAATCGGCAGCGGCGGTGGACTCACACGCGCGCGGTAGTGCTCCAGGTAAACAAAGTAAAAAAATAGAAGCCCCACGATGATCCACATCCCGCCCAGCACGCCAGCGAGAATTCCGACGGTGGCACGTGTGCTGAGATCGGAGCGTTCGAAGCGAACATCATCATGCCGCGGCTCTCCTAAATCCGCTTCATTCGCCATGGTGTAAAGCCTTTTCGAGATTCGGTGCGTTCAGAGGCAGCAACGGGCGATTCTTGAGTTGCCAAGCGAATCCGGAGACCCACAAGCAACCAATAGCCAATGGAACACAGAGATTGAGCCACGTCAGCCGGAAGCCGCGCTGATAATAGCTCGGCATCACGATCCACATTAGATCGACCCAGCGCATGACGATGATGATCCCGACCACTGAACATAACGCGATCACGTTTCGTTTCAGGGGCCGCGAAAGCAGCAACAGGAACGGCACGATGAATTCGAACACGATCAGCAGCACTCCTAACCAGCCCCACGACGTGGACAGCCTTCTCAGGTACCAGGGAATTTCGTCGGTTAGATTGCCGGACCAAACGATCAGCAATTGAGAAAACGCGAAGTAAGCCCAGACCATCACGAACGTGAGCAGCAGCTTTCCCAGGTCGTGCAGGTGCGACGGTTTGAACGTGCTCGCCAAGGGTTCGCGCCGCGAAAGCAGCGCCATAACAATGATTACGAATGCGAAGGCGGACAAGCCTTGCTGCGCGACAAAGAGGAATCCCCAGATCGTCGAATACCAATCTGTTTCCAGCGATTCGGCCCAATCGACTGACGCAAAAGTGACGGTGAAGACGTAGAGAATGAGACCGGGAGCGCTCAGCGCGGCGAGACGCTTCTCAAATCCACCTTTCTGGTCCTGTTCCGCAGACCAGCGATTTAGGAAATAAACGAAGATGCCCCAGACGGCGAAATACGTGAAGGCTCGTGCGGTGAACCAGAATGGGCTCATGTACGGGTGACGGTGAGCCAACACGTATTCTTTTCCAATCAGGTCCGCGTGAGCCCAATCGTACAAGCTCGGGATTCCGATCACAATCGGTATAAAGAGCAGTGCGCAGAGTGGCAGAGTTCGGCTTGCCGATTCGAGTGTGCGCCTCGTCATAATGCCCCACGCACCGGCCGTCAAATACTGCATCATGACGATGGCCGTCGAGCCAAGTGTCAAGCCAAACCAAAACAGATAACCCATCAGGTACGAACGAAAGAAATCTCCGGGACTGAAGAATCCGCCGATCCCCGAAATAACCAGCAGCATGATTCCGATGCCAAGCGCCGGTCTGAAGACCTGCCGCAAATCCCGCTGCAATTCAGGCGAGGGATCGAACGCAGAAGCGCTGATCGGCGATGTCATCGCTCGCCTCCAAGTTGCGCGCGCGCGCCGGCCGGCACGTCACTGAGCGTCGCGTTTTGACTGAGTTGCAGTGCGCGCAAATATGCAACAATCGCCCAGCGGTCGCCGGCGGGAATCTGATCACCGTAGTCACCCATTGCGCCGTATCCATTCGTGATTACCTGAAAGATATAGCCGGGCGGCACAGAACGAAGCCTATCCGTCTGGAAATTCGCGGGGGCTCGGAAGCCGCGCTGCGCAATCATTCCGTTGCCATCTCCGAGCCGGCCATGACACGGGCTGCAGTAAATGTTATATCGGTCGCCGCCGCGATTGAGCAAGGCTGTGTCGATCGTCAGGGGAATGGTATCCAGGAACGCGCCGTTCACAGCGCCGCTGTGAAACGAATCCGTGTCATTCAATTCATCGCGAGCGATCGTTCCCGCCGGGATCGGACGCGCATCCCGGCCGTCAGCGAAGAACCTGTTTTCGCCGAGTGGTTTGTATTTGGGCTGGTCCTGCATGTCCTGACGGCATGCCGTCACGGCCGAGAGCATCGCGAAGATAACAACCACGGCCCTCTTAGTTATCACTGACTTCCCAAACTCCCATCGGATTGAGGTCTTGCAAGAAGCGCGCTGTGAACTCGGAATCGTACGTCGCGTCTCGCGTTTCGATGCAAAGAAAAAAGCGCGTGCTGGTAGCGTTTGCGAACTGCGGCAAATTGAACAGGGGAAAATGCACGCGGGGAAAACCACACAGCGCGAGCGCGCCGAAAAAGGCCGAACAGCCAGCCAGCAGCACCGTCATTTCGAACAGAATCGGAATGAATGACGGCCAGCTATACAGGGGCCGCCCACCTACGTTGATCGGATAATCGATTGCCGCAATGTAGTACTGCATGGTCCAGGCCGCCGCCGCCCCCAGCAAACCGCCAACAAGACAAATCAGCGGTACGAGATTCGAGCCGCGAATCACCTCATCCAAATCTTTGATGGGATACGGCGAGTATGCTTCGATCCGTTCATAGCCTTCCTTTCGCGCCTGCTTCGCCGCTTCCACCAGTGCCGTTGCGTCAGAGAATTCCGCCACTAGCCCGTAACCGTCCCGCGCGCTCATTTCTCTGTACCTCCGCCAGGCTTGGAGAACGGCAACAGCTCGCGCACTTCGGCCATGGAGATCATCGGCAGAAAGCGCACGAACAGCATGAATAACGTCACAAAGAGTCCGACAGAGCCGTAGAGTGTGGCGTTGTCCCAGAATGTTGCCACGAAATTCGCCCACGAGGAAGGAAGGAAATCGCGGCCGAGGCTGGCGACGATGATCATGTATCGTTCCAGCCACATGCCGATCAGCACGACCATGCCAATAAAGAACAGTAGTCTCGGCCTGGTCCGCACTCTATAAAACCATAGTGCCTGCGGGATGATTACGTTCAGCAGGATGACGAGCCAGAAACTCCACGCTTGTGGTCCGAAGGCACGATTGCGAATCACCGCCATTTCGAATTCGTTGCCGCCGTACCAAGCCGTGAAGGGCTCGATGACATAGGTATAGGCGAGGATCAATCCGGTGGCGAGCATCAGCTTTCCACAGTTGTTCAAATGCCGGACGGTGATGAGATTGTGGAGACCGTAGACCGCGCGCAGTGGAATGCAGAGCACCACAACCATGGCAAATCCCGAATAGATGGCACCGGCTACAAAGTAGGGCGGGAAGATCGTCGAATGCCATCCGGGCAAAATCGCGATGGTGAAATCGAAGCTGACGACCGTGTGTACCGAAAGCACCAGCGGCGTCGCCAAGCCTGCGAGCAATAGTGATGCGCTCTGCTGAAACTTCCAATGCCGGGAAGCGCCGCGCCAGCCGAAGGCAAGAATGCCGTAAAAGCCTTTCTGAAAGCGCGTGGTCGCGCGATCTCTCAGCGTTCCGAGATCCGGTATCATGCCGAGATACCAAAACAGCAGCGAAATCGTCGCGTATGTCGATACGGCGAATACGTCCCAAACCAGCGGACTGCGGAAATTTGGCTGCGCAGTCATTGTGTTCGGGTAAGGCAAGATCCAATAGAAAATCCATGAGCGGCCCAGATGTAGCAGTGGAAATAAGCCGGCGCATGCGACGGCAAACAAAGTCATGGCTTCGGCGAAGCGGTTGATGGAATTTCGCCAAGCCTGATTCAATAACAGCAGTATCGCGGAGATCAGTGTCCCCGCGTGGCCGATTCCAATCCACCACACGAAATTCGTAATCGCGAATCCCCAGGCATTAGGAATCTCAATGCCCCAGATACCGACCCCTTTTCCGAGCAGGTAGGCAACGGCGATTACAAATACGATCAGCAGAAAAACGCCGGCTCCGAATGCGCACCACCAGAAGAGCGGCGTCTTGCGCGTGAGCACGATAGAGCTGATCTGCTCGCTGACGGTTTCGAATGTTTGGCTCGGCGCAATGACGGCGAGAGCATTGTTCGGGTCCAACTCACGGCCCGGTGCTCCGCTGCCGTTCTTCAACCGTCACGAACGCGCGACTCCTTCGAATTCCGGATTCGGGTTGCGAAGCTCAGCGAGATACGTCGTGCGCGGGCGCGTGTTCAGCTCCGCATACAACGCGTAATTTAATTTCTCGGCCTTGAGTTTCGCGACCCGGTTGTTGCTGTTGGCCTTGTCTCCGAATACGATGGCTTCGGTCGGACAGGCCTGCTGGCAGGCAGTCTTCACCTCGCCATCGCGAATAAAGCGATCTTCGTTTTGCGACGTGATCTCCGCTTCGCGAATACGCTGCACGCAGTAGGTGCATTTCTCCATGACGCCTCGGCTGCGCACCGTGACATCCGGATTGCGCTGCATCTTCCAGGTCTCAGTCGTCCAGTCCTGAAACAGAAGGAAATTGAAGCGCCGCACTTTATATGGACAATTGTTCGAGCAATAGCGTGTGCCGACGCAGCGGTTGTAAACCATGTCATTCAGCCCGTCGCGGCTATGATTCGTCGCCTGCACCGGGCATACCAGCTCGCATGGCGCGTTTTCACATTGCATACAAGGCACCGGCATGTAGAACGCCGAAGGAAGCTCCGGGTCGCCTTTGTAGTAGGTATCGATGCGTAGCCAGTGCATGGCCCGCCGCGCGAGCACTTGCTCTTTGCCGACTACGGGAATATTGTTTTCCGCCTGACACGCGATAACGCACGCCTGGCAGTTCACACATGCAGTGAGATCGATGGACATCGCCCAGGCATAGCCGCGATACTCCCAATGCGGATAAAGCGTGAGGTTCTCTTCGGGAGCATGACTGATCTGCGCGGCGAAACCGGGATCGCGCTTGTATCCTTCAACGGTGTTCTCAATGACGACGTGACGCCCTTCCATGTATTGCTGCATCTGCGTTGTCGCGAGCGGATAAGGCGCGTCCAGCTTTCGAATCTCAAGTCCAGACCCCGACCACAGCGCGTCGGAAGACCTCAGGGCGTACGCATTGAATCCGGCGCCTGTTCCGGCGCGCCCGGCATGCCAGCGTCCCCACCCGAGGTCGACCGTGACCGAGTCGTCGGGCTGGCCGGGCAAAATCCAGACTGAACCCTTCACGTGCCGCCCGCGAAATATCAGCTCTACGTGCTGCTGGTTCTCGCAACCGAGCCGGGCAGCGGTCCGCCGGCTTAAGAACACGGCGTTGTCCCACGTCAGCTTCGTCATTGGATGCGGCAGCTCTTGCAGCCAGACGTTGTTGGCGAAGCGCCCGTCGTACATGTATATGTCCGGTCGAAAGACTAACTCCAGGCCTTTCGCCATCGGCGTGGAACTCGTGGGAAGGGTGTTGCGCGGTGCCGGAGTGATTGGCGGCAAAGCGGAATCCGCAACCAGACCGTCGCGGACCGACTTGCGCCACCACAGCTCAAAATCGTTTGCGCCGCTCTTCTCTGTCCAGTATGCGCGCACAATCTCGTAAGCTGAGCGGCCCGGAAACTGCACAATCGCGTCAAGCACTTGAAGCTGCGAATGCGAGCCCGGATAAAGCGGAGCAATCAGCGGCTGGATGATGCTGGTGGTGCCATCGAAGGCGCGCGCATCCCCCCAATCTTCCAAAAAGTGCGGCTCAGGAATGTGCCAGCTCGTCTTCAGCGAAGTTTCATTGAAGTGCAAACCCGTATGCACCGACATTTTGACCCGATCGAGACCAGCAGCAAACCCGAAATCGAGCGGCGCGTTATAGACCGGATTGCCACCGAGAATCAGGAGCAGCTCTACTTGCCCGCCGTTCATATCGCGAGCAAGCTGGCGCAGAGACTCGATCTGATCGGCCGGCTGAACCTCAAGCGAATCCGTATAGATTACGGTCTTTCCCGTGTTGCCGAGGACGCCATTGATTGCATGGGCGAAGGCATGTACGGCAGCGGACTGGTGCTCGCCCGGAATGATGACACACGAGCCTTTGTGTGCCGCGAGATCGCGCGCCAGGCGCTCGACCCAGAATGAATACGCTCCGTTCCCGCCCGCCTGTAGGCCCAGCGCGGACGCCAATTCTCGCGTGAACTCCTCGATTTCGGCATAGCGCAAAGCGAGCCGGTGATCGGCCTTGCCGCCGGTCGCAGTCATGGTGCTCTCGATCGCGTACAGGCGATTCATATCGAGGCGATTGCCGCGGCGTCTGCGAGCCGAGAAATCTCGTGCATAGCGAGTTGATCCGCGCCCGCACGCCAGAAAATCCGCGTCAAGCGACACCACTACATCTGCCGCATCCAGCTTGTAGTAGGTGTTTACCGGTTTTCCGAACACAAGCTGCGCAGCTTCGCGAGCCGAGTGTGGACCGGCAGGGTCGAACTGGTGCCATTGCGCCGCCGGGATATTTTTTCAACACCGCTTGGATCTGCGCTCCGAGGGTTGGCGACACGACCGTTTCGCTCAAGATTCGAAAGCCTGCGCCATTGCGGGCGGCGATGGGCGCGATCGCGTGTTGCCATGCGAGTAAGAATGAATCCCACTCTTGCGGATCACCCCAATGCACAATCTCTTTTGCGCGATCCGGATCGTAGAGGTCCATTAAGCACGCCTGTGAGTGAACGCTCGTCGCGCCCAGGCTTGCAGGATGGTCCGGATTGCCTTCCACCTTAGTCGGACGGCCGAGGTGGCTTTCGACAATGACACCTTCCGCGATGCCGTTCACCGGCGCAGCCGTCGCATAGTATTTCGGCTTGCCGGGAATCAACGTTCTCCGGCGGGTCGACATACGGCATGATTGTTTCCGTCGGCTGTCGCGTGCACGCTGTCAACCCGGCGAGCGCCATAGACCCCGCCATCAACGAAAGAAAACGCCGGCGGCTTGCGCTTGAGATCTCAATTCCTTCCTCGTTGAATTCTTCATCGCAGGCCGCAACTAAAGATCCGTCGTATTCGGGAAGGCTCTGCCAGAATCGCGGAGGAGTGCGTGCGCTCAACGCCTCGATGGGAACAAAACCTGTATGGCGGGTTTGGCTCATCGGTGGCACGTCGAACAACTCGTGAGGCTTTGAATGTGATATTGCCGAACCAGTCGCGAGCCTAGCGCGATCTGGTCTGCGGGAGGCGCGTAGTCCATGGAAAAGACCTGTTCCCGCGGCCGCACATATCGCTCCGGATGGCGATGGCAGTTAAGGCACCACTCCATTGTGAGAGGCTGTGCCTGCCAGGTAAGCGGCATCTTATCCACGCGGCCGTGGCACGTCCCGCAGCCAATGCCTTTATGCACGTGGATACTGTGATTGAAATAGACGAAGTCCGGCAGATCGTTAACTCTCGTCCACTCGATGGACTTGCCTGTCCGATAGCTTTCGCGTACAGGCTCGAGCGCCGGAGTAGTTGCCCACATCTGCGAGTGGCAGTTCATGCAGATTTTTGTGGCTGGAATGTTTGCGAACGATGAGTACTCGACTGTCGTGTGGCAGTATCGGCAGTCAATGCCCAAACCACCTACGTGATGCTCGTGGCTAAATGGGACCGGCTGTTCGCGCGGAACGTTCTGCATCGTTTCGTACGACGATCGCACGATCAAGTATCCGAGCCAACTCACAATCACAACTGTTGCGACGCCCCCAAAGACAATCAGCCGATATATCGTGTTCGCACTTCGGGAGAAGTACTGGGGCATCGAATACTCGTGGTGCTTTCGGCGCTAAAGGGACTCTACACTGCGCGGAAATGTTTCGGCATGTTGCTGATGAAATGAAGCTCTCGCATCGCGAGCCGATGCAGCCCCCGCACGCTCGACGGCGAAGCGCATCAGCAGCGATCCAAGCGTACCGAGAATTCCCGAAGCGACGCGCTTACCACGCGTCTTTCCAGGCAGGAAGCCAATTACTAGGCTGGAAACAGTGAATGCGGCCGCCGTTCTCCACATGGCGCCACTCAATCCTTTTCTTAGAGGTCTTCCGACTCGCGGAACTACGGATCCCTGCTTCTCCATCGAGATGGCTGCGGCAATTTCTGCAACTTGCCCGACACTTCCAAAAGCTCTCGTGATGCGTTGCTCTTCCGTATCTCGAGTGAAGATATCGAACAGCGAGCCCACGCTTGCCATCGCCGAGGCGCCGAACAAAATTGGAAGCACCCGGCGCGATGCTTGCCACACCGGCACAGCCGTGTTGCTGACCAAAACTCCTGTGTAGGTCGCCAGTGCCATTCCGCACACCCCCGACGCATATCCAGCCGCTCTACCGATTGCGCCGGGCAGCCCAAGACGGCTTCGCAGCACCACGGTCGTCATCGCCGCGCCGCCAGTTGCCGAGAGGATCCACGCGCCGATGTTCATCGGCGATGTCGGACGGAAAACGCGCAGCATGTTGAAGAACCGCGAGGGGCGTCCCAGATCGTAAATAAGCAACGCGCCGCTGATACAGCAGCCGATAAAGCCGATCCAGTGGCAGCGTTTTACCAGGCGCTCAAGGTTCTGCGAGCGCCTCAGTTGAATTGCGGAGCCCAGTACCAGCGCGGCGCCAGCGAGTCCACCGACGTAATAATAGGTCGGGATCGCCCACTCCCAGACAGGCGCGTTCAGCAGCGGGCGATCATAATAGGTCGGATCCGCGCGCTGTGCTTCCGGCAATGTTCCAAGTCTGCGCAAGCTCCCGTATATGCTTGCCGCTGGAGCCGGATGCTCGCTGATCTGCCGCTTCTCCAGAAAGCTCGGCGACATCCACGTCGATATCGCGGCCATCTGTATACACGGGTTCGACAGACGTCCGATAGCGAACGGCAGTCATGCACGTTGGCCCTTGCTGCCGAAGAATGCAGCGCCAAGCGCGGCCAATGCCATGCCGGCCGCTCCCAATGCCATCGACCTCCAGGCGTCCTTAACCTTCTTGGTCGGTACAACCGGATCGGGCGGCAGGTTGTAGACCTCTGGTTTGTCCACCAATAGGAAAAATGCGTTCAAGCCTTCGGTGCCCGGCTGGCTTGCCGGATCGGCGCCATACAGGTAAGCATCCTCCATGCCTTGCTCGTGCAACTTCTCCACGCGTTCGTTAGCGCGTTCACGCAAATCATCCAGATCCCCAAACTGAATCGATTCCGTTGGGCAGGCCTTTGCGCAAGCCGGTTGCATATCCTGGCGCAAACGGTCATAGCAGAGGGTACACTTCCATGCCCGGCCGTCTTCCTCACGCCGGTCGATGACTCCAAACGGGCAATTCACAATGCAATACCCGCAGCCATTGCAAACATCCGGCTGGACGTAGACAGATCCGAACTCCGTTCGCATGATGGCGCCTGTGGGACAGCTTTCGAGACACCCGGCGCGGGCGCAATGTTTACATACATCGGAAGAAAAGAGCCATGAAAACGCACCATCATCGTGTGGACGTAAGGGGACGGGGCGTTCAATGAATGCTACGTGACGCCACGTGGACGCGCCGAGGTGCATCGTGTTGTCGTACGACATACCCGAGAACAGCAGCCCATCATCTGGTAATTGGTTCCATTGCTTGCATGCAACTTCGCAAGCCTTGCAGCCGATGCACAATGTCGTATCCGTGAAAAAACCCTTTTCGCCGGCCACTTACACATTCCCCTCTTTGGTTTCCATCGCTTTGAACCCATGTTTGCTTTGCGGCTTGTGACGTGCTGCCGGCAAATCGCGCTGGTCCTGCCCCGAAGGAACTTTCTTCACCAGCCGCCCGCTCGTGACATGCCGCCGTCCTTTGCTCTTGCGGCCAGGCTCAATGCTCGCTGTCAGCGCCTTCGATTCCTGAATCGAAACATTCGGGTCCGCCACAAACCCGATCAGATCGTTCGCTGCATCGCCACGAACCAAGCCCTTGCTCGACCAGTGATACGGCAGTCCAATCTGATGAATGGTTCGTCCTTTTAGATGTAGCGGGCGTATGCGGCTGGTCACCAGCACGCGTGTTTCAATCTCTCCCCGCATCGTACGGATAGTCGCCCAATCACCGTTTTTCAGCTTGCATTCGGCAGCCAGCTCAGGCGAGACTTCGCAGAACATCTCTGGCTGCAGTTCGGAAAGCCACGACAGCCATCGGCTCATGCCTCCGGCCGTATGATGTTCGGTCAACCGATACGTCGTCAGTAGATGCGGAAATCTCGGATCGTCGTACGGACGATGGTAAGGATTATCCTTTCGCAGCCACTCCATCCGCTCGGGATTGCATTGCTGGCCGTACAAAGGATTCTTGATTACCGATTCTTCCGGTTCATAGTGCGTGGGTAACGGCCCATCCTCAAGCCCCGCGGGAACGAAAATCCAGCCTTTCCCATCCGACTGCATTACAAACGGGTCTATACCCGAAATAGTGTCCTTCCCGCGCGCCTCCTTGCTCGGGCGATACGACGGCGCCCGTTCCACGATGAAGTCGGGCGTGTCTTCTCCCACCCACTCCTTTTTCGCTTCGTCCCACCAGACAAGCTTTTTGCGCTCCGACCAAGGCTTGCCGTCCGGGTCAGCCGACGCGCGGTTATACAGGATTCGCCGGTTGTGCGGCCAAGCCCATGCCCATTCGGGAGCGACGGCGCTCTGTTCCCAATACGGCTTGCGGCGAGCGGTCTGGTTGACGCCGTCGCGATAAGCGCCCGAGTAAATCCACGTTCCGCACGCGGTCGAACCATCATCTTTGAGTGACGTATAGCCTTCCACCGGTTTTCGATCCGAAACCGTGTAGCCATTGATCTCATGCAGTACCGCCTCGGCACTCGGCTCGTTCAAAGGACCATGGGTCGGATAATCCCAAGTCAAATCGCGAATCGGCCAATTACACGGCTGATCGAACTCGCTTCGATAGAGCCCTTTCAGGTGCTGTCCAAGCTTGAATATGAAATCGAGTTCGCTGCGCGAATCACCTTTCGGCTCAACCGCTTTGTGATGCCACTGCAGCAGCCGTTGCGTGTTCGTGAAGCTTCCGTCCTTTTCGGTGTGAGCTGCCGCCGGGAAGAAGAATACTTCGGTACCGATACTTTGCGGCTTCACTTCGCCGCGCTCGATCTCTGGAGCCTCACGCCAGAAATCTGCCGTTTCGGTGAGCTGAAAGTCGCGGACCACCAGCCACTCGAGTTGCCGCAGACCTTTGCGTTGTAGCGCCCCGTTCATGGATCCGACCACCGGATTTTCGCCCATTACAAAGTAGCCCTTGACGGCCCCGTCGACCATATCTACTACCGTATTCATGTGCGAATGATCGCCCGTGAGCGTCGGAAGGTAGTCGTAACACCAGTCATTCTGGTTGGTCGCGGCATCGCCGAACCAGGCCTTCATCATGGATACGAAGTACTTCGGAAATTCGCCCCACCAACCCGAGGGCGATGCGTTGAGCCGCAGATAAGTGGCGAGGTCCTTGTCGTGCTTGGCCTTTGGCATCGGCAGATACCCGGGCAGCAGGTTATATAAGGTCGGAATATCGGTCGAGCCCTGAATAGAAGCGTGGCCGCGTAATGCCATAATGCCGCCGCCCGGCCGCCCCATATTGCCCAGCAGTAACTGAATGATTGCCGCCGAGCGGATGTACTGTACGCCGACCGTGTGCTGAGTCCAGCCCACTGCGTAAATAAACATTCCGGTGCGCTCCCGCCCCGAATTGCTGCACAGGGTCTCAGCCACCTTCAGAAACAGATGCTGCGGGATGCCGCACGTCTGCTCGATCATCTCGGGCGTGTAGCGCGCGAAGTGGCGTTTGACGATCTGGAACACGCACCGCGGATGCTGAAGCGTTGGGTCAGTATGTTCGGCTTGGATGGGCTGGCGCTGAATGGGTTCGCCCTTCTTCCCGGCTTCGGATTCGCGCGCACCCCCCGCCGGCTCCGGATCTACGTCCTGATACATCCACGTTTTTGCTTGATAGTGCCCTTTGTCCTTTTGCCATCCGCTGAACAAGCCATCCAGATCTTCGGTGTCTTTAAAATCCTTGTTGATGATCGCGGACGCGTTCGTGTAATTGACAACGTACTCCTTGAAATAGCGGTTGTTCTCGATGATGTAGCGAACAATGCCGCCGAGGAACGCGATGTCGGAGCCTGCGCGGATGGGGACGTGAATGTTTGCGACAGCGCTCGTGCGGGTGAAACGTGGATCGACGTGAATCACCGTGGCGCCCCGCTCACGGGCTTTCATCACCCAGCGAAACGCCACCGGGTGACACTCGGCCATATTTGATCCCTCGATTACCACGACATCGGAATTGACAACGTCAGCCGCATAGGTTGTCGCACCGCCTCTTCCAAACGAGGTCCCCAAACTGGGGACCGTTGAGGAGTGTCAAATACGGGCCTGATTTTCGATCTGAACGATTCCGAGACTCGTGAAGAGTTTCTTTATCAGGTAATTCTCTTCGTTATCGAGCGTCGCGCCGCCCAGGTGCGCGATACCCATAGTGCGCCGCAGCGGGTGTCCGTCTTTGTGCTTGTCTTCCCAAGTTGCGTCGCGAGTTTTCTTTACGCGCTCCGCCACCATCTCCATGGCGCGCTCGAGCGGAATCTTCTCCCACTCTGTTCCGTAAGGACGCCGATAGAGCACATCGCTGACACGATGAGACCCGGTCACGAGTTGGAACGTCGCCGCGCCTTTCGGGCAGAGGCAGCCGTTCGAGATGGGTGAGCGAGCGTCGCCCTCAATATCGATGATCTTGTTGCCCTTGACATAAACGAGCTGTGCGCAGCCGACCGCGCAGTACGGGCAAACCGAATCGACAACTTTGTCTGCACGTTTGGTTCGGGCTTCGAGCGAACGCGTTCGATTCGAAGCGGCCGATTCTCCGAGTCCCAACACATCGCGATTCTTGACCTGACGCACAACGGGCCATAATTTGGGGAAGCTGTCCTTTTTGCCGGGCATACCTTGACAAGCGCAAAGGCCGAGGATCCGCGCCGCCAACCCGTGAAAGAACTCGTTGTGTCTTTAGGTGGCGACGCTCAATACCGCGACCGTTTTACGCGGCTCTTTGCAAGGAGACGTCAGTTTGGTTCGGAACGCTGCCTCGTTAAAATTCGAGGCATTGTCAATGGCCGATGAGCGGGCTCAGCCTCGGTCGGGCGTTGTTTCACTTCCACCTCGAATTGCTCAGCTGCGGGACTCGCTACCCCTTTTCCGAAGCAATGCTGAGGCAATTCCTGAGGACAGGAATACTCTGCCTTGAACGGCAGAATGAATGGCGCTGATCAGCTCCTCGCCCGCATTTTCCTTCAGAACATAACCACGGATTCCAGCATCGAATGCGGTGATCACTATTTCCGGGCTATTCGTCACCGACAAAATAACAACCGCCTTGCAACACCCCAATTCGAGTATCCGCCGGCTGGCTTCTATACCGTTCAATTCCGGCATGCTGATATCGGTAACGACAACATCCGGCCTGGATTTCTGTGCCGCAGCAACCAACCGGATCCCATCTTCCGCAGTGGCGACCAAATCGAATTCCTCGGACAGGAGCGCGCGAGTTTCGCGCAGGATGTCGATGTTATCCTCCCCAAGCAGCAGACGTACTTTGGTTCCACTTACCGGCATATCTAACTCCCGTAACTTTGCGCTCCTATCGCTGCGCTCATGTGTCAGATTCCGCTATCAGAGCCGGAAGCGAAGCGACCGGAGCAGTAACGATATGACCGGGACAGCGCAATAGCGCTTTTGCATCCCGTGATCCTTGCCCAGGCATACTGCCGTAAAGTATCTTCTTACATTAGAGGCGCTTTGCAGGCAGCGGTGTATCAGGAGTTTTCCGGAGCGACGATGCTCTAAGAATTTGTTGAAGACCCGCCAAAAGACTCCACATCACGTGCGTGGTTTACAAGTGCGCCGCTGGGTTGACAACAACGTTGTTTCGGGAGGTAAACTCCGTAATTCCTTTCTCTCTTAACCGCGGAACTCCCGGTACCACCGGGTGCTGGAATCGTTCTACTCTGGGCTGTCAAGGGAAGAAGTTTTATGCGCAAGTTAGTTTCCGAGAACGCGTTGAACCGCTCGTTAATACACCTTCGCCGGGAGCGTGCTCTGATTGATAACGCCATTGCCGCTCTGATTTTGTACCGGCAAGTATCCCGGCAATTGTCGGCGAAGGGCCAGACTTTGCTAACGGGATCTACGCTCGAGTTGAACGCCCATATCAGACCGGCCAGATTATGACCGGCCGTGCTCCCACCGATAAACCGCGCGATACGAGTATTTCCCGCAAATCCCAAACAATCCTTGTAATCGGGGAGGATCCTCAGAGCCGCGCGCTGTTTCGCGAAGCTCTCGCCATCAGCGATTACGATGTTCTCGAGGCCGTGAACTATCAGCATGCCGATCTACTAAGCGGCCAGCTCCAGGGCAGTCTTGATCTGATACTCGGCTGCTCTCATTCGGATCGGGAAGCTTCAAACATCAAACGCTGGCACGTACATCACGGCAGTGTGCCTTTACTTGTAATACCGGCCGATCACGCTACCCGTGAGTCTTCCATAGAAGAAGTTGCACTCCGAGTGCGCCTGGCACTCGAGGCCGCACGCCCATCCCGAACCATCCTGATCGTTGATGAGGACGGATCGGAGCGCAGGGTCATTGCTGAGCTGCTCGAAACTGCCGGTTATCAAGTAACTCAGGCAAGTAATGGGAAAGAAGCGCTTGCTCTGCTGGCAGCCGATCCTCCAGACGTTGTGCTTACGGATATCGTCATGTCTGAAAAAGATGGTCTGGAACTTATTCGGGACACGCGCAGACGTTATCTGAAAACTACGATTGTGGCGATGTCGGGAACGACCCAAGCCGGCGGCTATCTGTCGATGGCGCGATTGCTCGGCGCTAAACGCATTCTAAAAAAGCCTCTAAACGTGCATCAGCTGCTGCGGGCTCTTTTTGAAGCCACTGAACCTGTCCCTAAACGATCTCAAGCAGAATTCAGGTAGATCACCCCAATCGAGGCGGCGCCACAGGCCAGAGTATGATGGTCTCGCTCAATGACTGCCTCTGCCAAAAGCCAACAAACACTAACGTTTCGACGAAAATCAATTCTGACAGACTGCCGGAACTTTGCGCGGCACATATCGACAGGCTACTTCTCGATGTTGCTGTTTCTGATTGCGCTCGACCCATGGACGATGCACGCCGAGGTTCGACTGCCACGCATTCTGGGCAGCCGGATGGTGCTACAACGAGACCGCCCGATACACATTTGGGGATGGTCCGACCCCGGCGAAAAAGTCTCAGTGTCCCTAAACGGGAGTGTACAAACCACAAGCGGCGACAATCTCGGGCGCTGGAATATCTATCTGGCTCCGCAATCTGCGGGCGGTCCGTTTCAACTTACCGTAACTGCCACTAACAAAGTGGTGCTCGAAGACGTGCTGATCGGCGATGTGTGGTTTGCGTCAGGGCAATCGAATATGGAGATGCCACTGAATGGATTTCCGGGCTCGGGAGTGGTTAACAACGCCGCCGAGGAGATCAGGAACGCGAATCAACCCGGGATCAGGCTCTTTCTGGCGCGCCACGCCACGTCCGACTATCCACTGAACGACTTTGAAACGGATCAAGGGTGGACTCAATGCACGCCGGAAACCGCTGCAAAGTTTTCGGCGGTCGCTTATTTTTTCGGCCGCGAAATCGCCGGGCGCAAGCATGTCCCGATCGGTCTGATCGATTCAACATGGGGCGGTACAGTTGCGGAGGCCTGGACGAGTCTCGAGGGCATCGCCGCACATCCGTCGCTAATGCCTGTTTTTGCCGAGCGCGCCCGAATGGTCGCGGACCAGGCAGATTTGCCGCTACGAATCGCGGCCGAGAAGCGGGAGGATGCGGAGGCGCTCAAGACGAATGCACCACGGCCGCAGCATTCCTGGCATCCCGATCCTCGATCCTGGAATCCGGCGGCATTGTTCAACGGGATGGTAGCGCCGGCAACGCCGTTCGGTATCAAAGGCGTGATCTGGTATCAGGGCGAGTCGAATAGCGCCTTAAGACGTGCGCCGTTATACGAACATCTCTTTCCCGTCCTGATCGCTGATTGGCGGCGGCAATGGCATGAGGGCGAGTTCCCGTTCTTGTTCGTTCAAATTTCCAGCTTCAAATCAGATGCCACGGAAGATTGGCCGGTCATCCGCGAGGCACAACGACGGACGCTCGCGCTATCCCATACTGCCATGGCCGTGACAATCGACATTGGCGATCCGGATAATGTCCATCCAGCCGATAAACAGACCGTTGGGTTGCGGCTTGCGCTTGGTGCGCGCGCGATCGCTTACCACGACAATGTGGAGTACTCGGGCCCGCTATTCCGGCAGACCAGTATTGAGGCGGGCGCAGCACGCGTATGGTTCGACCATGCAGAGGGGCTGACGGCAAAGGGGGGAACGCTACAAGGCTTCGAAATCGCGGGAGATGACGGGCAGTTTGCAAGTGCGACTGCTCGTATCGACGGCGCGAGCGTTGTCGTGACAAACCCACAGATACCCAATCCGAAATATGTGCGTTACGGATGGCAAAATGCACCTACAGTAAATCTGTATAACGCGGCAGGTTTGCCGGCGTCGCCATTCACCTCGGAGGATGAGATTCGCGCGTCCCGTTAGCCGCAAGCAGATTCTTTAGCTCAGCCACCTGGCTACGCGTAACGACGCCGCTGTGGGAGTTCGGAACCCGGGCCGCCCGCCCGACGTGAACCTCGCGAATGATGCCGTTGCCCCGCAGTTCCGGAAGACGTGTGGTTTCGCGCCCGTTCGCGAAAATCATCGTAATCTCAGGCGCGGCGGCGCGCTGCCATTTAGCAACGCAGTTCTTGCGCCTCTGCCAGCCGCCTCTGCCGCCGTCGGTAAGGATCCGGTCAATCTGCGGAAATCGTTTCAATTGCTCGAGAGTGAGAGCTTGATCTTCGACGTGATCGAACGCGCGGTGAAAGGTTACGGGCGTGCCGGCGGCAGCATCCAGGATTTGTTCCATCGCGCTATAGTCAAGAGCGCCGTCTCTCAAAAATCCAAGCACAATACCGTGTACACCGAGACTCGCAAACGCGGCAGCGCACAGGCGAAGGCGGCTCAGTTCTCCGGGTTCAGAAATCGACATGGAGGCATTCGGACGCAGCATGACGCGCACCGGAATGGAGACTGCTCGGATGATGTCTTCCGTAAGACGAAATGCGGGCGTGAGGCCGCCATGGGCGAGCGAGTCGACAAGCTCCAGACGATCAGCGCCGCCGGCTTGAGCCTCGATGGCCTCGTGCACGGACGTGACGATTACTTCCAGCAGCACCGGCCTCGCGTTCGGTCGATTATCGGCGGGAACGGCGGACATGCAATCTGTGCCTATCGGACCGGTAGAGGCCGAGCACGTATAGGATTGGCTCGCCTGATGTCGAATAAATTACTTGCCGTATGCGGAGAATGGGAGTGCCTTCTGCAATACGGAGGAGCCTGGCTGTCCGGTCGTCCGCGGACGTTGCATCCACCTCTTCATCTGCGTATGCAATCTCAAGTCGATACCTGCTTTCGAGTGTCGCGAACAAGGAGCCCCGATCGAGTGGATTGTCAGCCAGCTCGCGGTATTTTTCAGCCGGCAGATAACTAGTCTCTAGCGCCAGCGGCTCATCTTCTACCTGCCGGACGCGTTCCAGCCTGACTAGAGAACTGTCGGACTTAAGACGCAACTGCGCGGCCACTTCGGGCACGTCCTGAACAATTTTCGAGGAAAGGACGCGCGACCGCACTCCGAATCCGCGGCTTGCCATCAGCTCAGTTGTGCTGACGAGCTGGTTGTAGTCTACTTTCGGGGTGGCAACAAACGTTCCCGCGCCGCGGCGCCGTTCGACCAGTCCCTGACGTTCCAAACCCGCCAATGCGCTGCGGGCTGTCATCAGGCTGACGCCATGCATTCGGGCCAGCTCGCGCTCGGAGGAGACGGAGTCGCCCGGTTTCAGCCTCCCGCGCTCGATCTGCTCGCGGATCGCGTGTTGGATGCGTTGGTATGCGGGCGGTTTGGCTTCTGATTTCGCTGACATGCGAGTGTCGGAGTTTACTTTTATACTTTGCTATTCGGCTTATCAGAATTATATGCTGCTCTATAGCGATTGTGCTGAACTAATTCTAGGCTAAGAATGGATGGCCCGGCGCTAGGCGTAGTGCGAGTGCAGCTATATAGCGGATCTCTGCCCAAGCCGCGCACGACTTAAGAGAAGTTCCGGGCCTGTCTTCAACTATGTCACTAGCGAATGTTGTCCCGTTTCATGTCCCGAAGCTGCGGCGTTGCGGCGATCATCCTGCTCGTCTGCGCCAGCTGTCTGCGAGCACAAACACCCGGACAATCGGAGCTGACGCAGGCTTATGAGGCGCTTGCAAACAAAGATTACGATACCGCGGTTGACCTGTTTCGAAAGGGCCTCGCGAAGCAGCCCGACAATCCGGGCGCACACAAAGACTTGGCCTACACGCTGCTCAAAACGGGCGACAACAGCGAGGCACGCGACGAGTTCCAGGCCGCGCTGAAACTTAACCAGTCGGACGAAACGGCCGCGCTCGAGTTTGCGTTTCTCGCCTACGAGACACAGAAGCCCATCGAGGCACGCCGTATGTTCGATCGTTTGCGCAAGCGGGGAACCGCGGCAACGCGTGCTACGGCCGAACAGGCATTTCAAAACATCGACCGGCCGCTGGCCGAAGGCATTGATCGCTGGAAGCAGGCCCTGGCAACCGCCGGAAATCCAAACGACGTCGCGATGTTCAGTGCGCACTGGGAACTGGCGCGGCTGGCCGAGCTCCGGGACGATTTGCCGTTAGCCGCTGAGCAATACGAAGTCTGCCGCAAACTAAAGCCGCAGATGAGCGAGATTCTGCTGATCCTGGCGCGCGTGTGGCAACAGCTAAATCGCGTGGAGGAAGCAAGAGCGGCGCTACTGGCTGCATCCCGCGAGAAGGATTCGCGTACGGCAGAGCTGGCGCTGGCTCAACTCGGGACGCGTTATCCGTATCCGTATGAGTTCGCGAAAGCGCTGGATATCGACCCACAGAATGTTGCGCTGCGCCGCGAATTGGCGTATTTGTATTTGGCAATGCACCAGGAGCCCGAAGCGGTCGCGCAGCTCGAGCGCATACTTGCGCTTGATCCTCACGACGAGCTGTCGCGACGGCAGCTGGATGCAATTCGAGGAGCAAAATCACGGACGGCCGCCCAAGCAGTTACTCCGGTCCCGACGCTGCTCACGCGCGGAACTGCTTCAGACACTCCTTTAAACATCGATGCCAAGGCAATGGGTCTGAAGAGTTTCGCGCTCGGCTATTCGCGGGATGCGATCAAATATCTCAGCCGCGCGCATGAAGAAAATCCTGACGATGCGGAAGTGATGTTGAAGCTTGCATACGCCTACAACTACGCACATGATGATCTGGATGCGCTCCAGTGGTTCGACCGTGCCCGGCACGCGTCCGATCCTAAAATCGCGGCCGAAGCAGGCAAGGCGTTTCACAATCTGAACGGCGATGCGGTGGCGCAAACGACGGTCTGGACGCTGCCCATGTACTCATCGCGTTGGCGCGATCTTTTCAGCTACGGCCAGATCAAACGCACAGTGCCGTTGCCGTGGAAAACGGCGAATAACCTTATTTCGCTGTATTTCTCAACGCGCTTTATTGGCGATCTGAGGAGCAGCATGCCGCAGAATCCCATTGCACCGCAGTATTTGTCCGATAGCGCGTTCATCGTGGCGGCCGGCGTTTCAACCAAGACCTGGCACCACGTGACGGGATGGGCTGAAGCCGGCGAGTCGCTCAAGTACATTCCTTTCCGGCATGATGTGGGCGCGGCGGTTCCGGATTATCGCGGAGGAGTGAACTATGCCAAAGGTTTTGGCCACCTCCTCGGAAGCCCGAGTGCCGGGGCCTTCTTTGAAGGCACAGGCGATGCCATTTATATCAGCCGCTATGACAAGGATTGGATTTTTATTTCACAAAATCGCAGCGGCTGGACATTTCATCTTCGTGATCAATCGGCCGAGGTTCTGTTCAATGCTAACTACACGCACGACCTGAAAAATCAATACTGGGCCGAAACTGTCGAAGTCGGGCCTGGCCTAAAACTGCACATGCCCTGGATGCGTCCGGGCGTGTATGTCTCGGCCGACTTTCTGCGTGGCGTCTACACCAACAATTTAGGAAATCCGCGGCGTCCAAACTATGACGATATCCGCGTTGGCCTTTGGTACGCATTTACAAAATGAAGCTGCCGATCTGGATAGCCGCACTCGCAATCTCGTCGGTCGTGCCCGCGCTGGCCGGATCGCTTTCCTTTCAAGTGAACGGCGCGGATCCCGCAGCGTGGACAAGAATTCTCGGCGCGGTAGGAATTCCTCGCGCCCCTGACGCGAGTACGACGTCTGCAATCATCGTGATCGGGGGCGATACGCGCGCGGACGTAACGTCAATTGCTTCGGATCGCATCGTTATTCTCGAGGGCACCGGACCGAGCGCGCAGGCGGTCGGCTTTTCGCCGCGGGCTGAATCACTACCCGTGCGGCAGATTGAAGACACCCATGCGCCGGCGATGCAGACAATTTGGGAGCAGCCGGTTACTGTGCCTGTGATGAACGTTCCAGCCGATTTTCAAGTGTTCGCAAGTGAGAAATGGAAGCACGCTCCCGTGCTCGCCGGCAAGCGCACTGAGCACGGCGCGATTCTGTGGCTGGCGACGTCTCCCGGCGCATGCGGGTTCGAGCGGTATCCGTATTTGATGCATGCGCTGGTCGATCTTGGGCTCGAACTGCCGTTGCGAACGAATGGCCTGTGGGCGTTCTTCGATTCGTCATATCGCATTAGAGCCGATGTCGATTATCTTGCGCGGCGATGGCGGCAAGCCGGATTCAGCGCGCTGCACGTAGCGGCTTGGCACAACATGGATCCCGATCCCGCGCAGGACGCCTATTTGAAAAAGCTCATCGAAGCGTGTCATCGAAATGCGATCCTCGTCTACGCTTGGCTCGAACTTCCGCATGTCAGCGAGAAGTTCTGGGGGGAACATCCCCAATGGCGCGAGAAAACGGCCCTGGGACAAGATGCACAGCTGGACTGGCGCAAGCTGATGAACCTGCAGAATCCGGATTGCCGGCGCGAGGTCGCGAGCCGCATCGAAGTACTTTTGAATAAGTTTGATTGGGATGGAGTAAACATCGCCGAGCTTTATTTCGAGTCGCTGGAGGGCGCGTCTAACCCTTCGCGATTCACGCCGATGAACGATGACGTGCGAGCGGAGTTTTCGCAAATCGCGGGCTTCGATCCGAAAGCACTCTTTGACCGCGACTCTCCGTACGCTGCGGCCAAGAACCCGCAAGGGCTCCGAAAATTTCTTGATTTCCGCGCCGTGCTGGCATCGCGCATGCAAGCCGATTGGCTTAACGAGATGCGGGTCGCCAGGCAGAGCAAGCCCTGGCTCGACATTGTACTGACGCACATCGACGATCGGTCGGACACGGGTATCCGTGACCAGCTTGGAGCG
Organism: uncultured Acidobacteriaceae bacterium; assembly: GCA_963842195.1. Taxonomy (GTDB): domain Bacteria; phylum Acidobacteriota; class Terriglobia; order Bryobacterales; family Bryobacteraceae; genus Bog-105. The sequence goes on along the minus strand of CAWJFN010000001.1, from coordinate 661,575 downwards.
GATGTCTCACGCAGTCTGCCGCTGGTTCGCGCGCACCAAAGCACGCTACTGGTAGAAGATCCCGCGACGCTGTGGAACTTGGGACCGGATCGCTACGCGAAGCTGAGCGAAGAGTATCGCGAGATCAGCCCCGACATGCACAACATCGCGGTCGACATCAACGTAGTCGAGCGCTATCAGGATGTATATCCGACCAAAAAGCAAACGGGCGTCGAGTTACTCGAGTTGGTACATCAAGCGGCGTCGTCGTTCGGTCGAGTCGCCCTCTATTTTGAGAACTCATTAGAGAAGCAAGACCTGGCTCTCCTTGCGGCGGCGGCAAGCACCGCAAGTGTCGCCGCGCAAAGCCCAGATGAGGTGCAGATCAAGGCTTCGGAGGTGACGCGCTTTATGTGGCAGGGACCAGTTGAAGTTGACGGGAAGCCCTGGCCCATACATAACGGCCGGTTCGTGCTCGTCCCCGCCGGCATACACCGCCTAGCGCCAGGAATCAGCCAGACCCCGCTTACGATCACCGATTTCAACGGGGACCTGCAAACTGCGTCGGCGACGAAAGACCATATTGATGTTTCCTATGCGAGCCGCAGCCGGGCAATTGCAAAGCCAGACGTTTCTGTTTCGTCGATCGAGGTCGATGGGACAGTTTTTTGGAAGAGAAATGCAAACGACTCTTCCCAAAGCGCAATTGTCCTGCCTGCAGGTCAGCATATTGCGACGTTCTATCGATAAGTAGGGGCGAGTACAGACGAGCCAACGGCGGACGTGGTAGTAAGTACGCCGCCGTCTCCTCGAAACGCAGAAACAAACTTACGCTCTGCCTCTGCGTCGATCGCCTGAATCGCGTCCGTAACTAACTCAACTCTTGCGCCGGTTTTCAGAAGGCCAAACGCCGCCGAGCGAACACAAATTTCTGACACAACGCCATAGAGAACAAAGCGATCCGCACGTATAGTATCGAGAAGCGGCTGTAGGTTCGGGTTCGTGAAGCAATCGAGGTGCTGTTTTTCGATGACGATCTGCCGGCTGTTCAGGGCCGAATCTCGTGCGCGGTCGAATGCGCCCAAAGTGCTGGAGATGATTACGGGCTTGCCAAATATGGTTGCAGACAGCTTCTGCTGGCCTGAGGTGCCGATTACGCAATGGGGAGGCCAACTCTTGAACTCTCCATCGTCTTCAGCGTGCGCATCGACACTGGAGATAATCTGAATGTTGTTCGCAGCAGCGAGTTGTGTCAGGTTGGCAAGTAGCGGAACGATCTTCTCAGAATTGCGCACATACAAAGCACCGGCAGGAAACAAGAAATCTATCTGCGTATCGACGTCGAAGAAAACTGTCTTCACAACTCAATTATCTGTCTCCACCGGTTGGCTCGTCAGGTGCTCTCGCCGGACAGTCTCGGCTAACTTCAGCAACTCTGGGCTGATCGCGATCTTGTACGTCGCGGAAGTATCGATCGAGAGAAGCGGCGACGGCAGCTTAGCAATCAAGGCTCGAGCGTGTTCTTGAGACGCACGAAGTGACGGAAGCGGCTCCACGAGCTGCCCGTTTGCGATCACAGGCTGGAGCAGCGGCTCGCCTTTCAGCTCAGGACTGCATTCGCCATAGCAGGTGATTAGGTCACTCGATGCGTTACGATATACCTGCTTTGCTCCAGGCAGCGTGCTCTTTTCGCCGCTGAATTTCGCGGTGTAGCGAGCCCGCTGGCCGACGCGAATCTCAACCAACTTATAAACAGCGGACAACGCGGGTGCATCGGCCGATGTCGCCAGTTGTGTCCCAATGCCAAACGCGTCAATCGGGGCACCGCCTCGGATCAGCGCGTCAACACGATACTCGTCAAGGTCATTGGTCGCCATAATTTTCATGTCGTGCAGGCCGGCGCCGTCCAGAATCTGTCTGGCGCGGCGGGAGGCTTCATTCAGGTCGCCGCTATCCAGCCGGATGCCCCAGGCGGGCCGTCCGAGCTGAGCCGCCAACCACACTCCTTCCAGCGTGTCGTAAGTATCGACAAGGAAGACGGTCTCTTCTCCGAGCAACTTCTGCAGACTGCGAAAGGACTCGCGTTCAGTCTCAAAGGCCATTGTCCAGGAGTGCGCGGCAGTGCCAGATACCGGGATACCGAATCGCATTCCCGCCTCGGCATTACTGGTGCCCGCGCATCCTCCGACGAATGCCGCGCGCCCGGCAAGGACACCAGCATACGGTGAGTGCGCGCGGCGGGTACCGAACTCGGTGATTATGCGCCCTTGGGCCGCAATCACACAGCGAGCGGCCTTGGAAGCGACGCTCGTCTGAAAGCTGAGCGTTGAGAGAAGAAATGTTTCGACCAGCTGCGCCTGTATGAGCGGAGCCCTGACGATAATGACTGGCTCCCCAGCGAAGAACGGAGTACCCTCCGGCATCGCGAAAAGGTCGCCAGTGAACCGCAAGTTGCTGAGATAGGCCCAGAATTCATCCGGCGCGCGCCGAAACTGGGCAAGCGAGCGGAGGTATCGAATCTCTTCGTCATCGAACTGCAAGCCAAGCAGGTACTCGACCGCTTGCTGGACTCCCGCGCTAACGAGAAAGTTGCGGCCCGATGGCAAGCGTCTGACTAGCAGCTCGAACGTTGCTATGTCCGCGGACTTTCCGGCGGCGAAATAGCCCGCCGCCATTGTGAGTTCGTATAGATCCGTGTTCAGGGCGGACATAGTGGGCCTGTCGGCCCGACTTATTTCTTTGCGCTGGGAGCCGCGGGCTTGATCCCCTTGCTTGCTTCCAGAATATCGGTTAACGCCTTGGCGTCGAGCTGATAGAGGGCGGGCTCATTCTCGCGCCGCGCAATGTAGGCGTCGGTAGTTTTGGCAAACTCGACTCGCTCCACCCGTTTGCCGTCATTTGAGGTGATCGTAATGGTCAGCGCCGGAGTGGTAAAACCGGTCGTCACGAACTTCGCAGCCGAGACGTCGCGCAGCTTGTCGATAAGTCCCTGAATCGTTCCTGCGTCCATCGTTTGTCCGCTCAATTTCCAGTCCGTTCCGCTGCGAACATAGGTCTTGTCGCTCCCCGCCTGTTGCACTTGTATCTTGGTTGGATCACTAAAGCCGAAATCAAACAACTTTTTGTTGCGGAAATCCTCGAGCGACTTGTCCAGTTCCTTCCCGACATCGGACGCAATTTTGTATTCACCAGGGACCGCGCTGCTCTTTGCGTAATAATCATCCTTGTTCTTATGCACCGAGAGAGTCTGTGTACCGGCTGCGTCGCTCACTTTGGCGGTCGCGATGAGCTGGCCGGATGCGTACGCGGCTTCTGCCTTCTTCTGATCTTCCGGTGTGCCGGAGAGATCCATCTTGGCGTCGCCTAATTTTCGGATCAGCTCTTCGACGCCGAAGTTGTCGGCTCGGTACGGCTGCGGCTTCACGATCTGCCAATCGCCTTGATTGTTCTTTCCGAACTGAATGTCGCCTTTCGTAGAAGCCAGTTCTACGCTCGTCAGCTTATTTGAGTCAAACGTCAGAAGGCGCTTGTCACGTAGATCTTTGATCCCCTTGTCCAGGGCGGTCTTGACCGAACTTGAGATGGCGTAAACCTTTGCATCGGTTCCGTATCGTGCATACGCCAACGACCCCACAGGCACGTCGTTCCCTAGGACGATTTGGTCCGTCTTACCGTTCTTCTCATGAAGCGCAACGGTTAGCGATGGATCGTTCAGCCCATATTGGCCGAGATTCGTAGGCTTTTCCTCGACCACGCTATCGGCATTCAGCGGGTTGAATTGGGAGAGCAGGGAAGAGACGCTGTCCTGATCCGCGGGGTATTGCTCAGGGGCAGCAATCGACCACTTTTCGCCCGCGCGCTTGAGCACGATTGCTGGAGCGCCCTTCTTCGTCAGATCGATTTCCTGAACCTGAGCCGCAGTGATATCCGCGAGCTTGGGCGAGGGCGGGTTTGTGTCGGTGCTCGCCGTCCCGGCCCCCGGATGTTTTTTGGCCCACCAAACACCGCCCGCCAAAATCAGCAGGATCACCGAAGCGATCAGAAGATTTCGAGGCTTCATCCTATCTCCGCTTCAAGAAGATAGCGACGCCAAAGACGATAATCACTAACGGAATGCCAAAAATGTCGACATTCCGGAACGCAAGGCTCTGACTTTGCGAGAGATTCAGTCGCCGGTCTTCTGCTTCTTTAGGCCGAATCGAAATTAGGTCTTCGTCGGAAGATAACCAATTCACTGCGTTTAGAGATAGATCGGAATTACCCTGAAAATGCAGCATGCGATTGTCCAGGAATCCGGACGTACCGATCACAACGAAGCGCCCTTGTCTCTTAGGATCGCTCGTGGTATAAGTGCCGGCTGCACCAAGGGTGAACGGTCCTTTCTTGTTACTCGGATCCGTCGCGTTAATCTCGTTCGAGCTTAGCTTAGTTGTCGCAATAGCGCTGTCCGTTGTCGAAAAGAGCTTGTCTACCGTGGTCTTGTCCGTATTTTTGATCTGTATCGAGCGGACGAGTGGAAATGCCGTTACTGAGTTCAGATCGTTTACGATCGCTTGCGACGCATAATTGTGGACGAGAGGTACTTCCGGTCCGATGCCCAGCATCTGGCCGACAGGATTCTGCTCTAACACTAAGTCTTTATCGAGCGTCACGCCCCAACTCGCCAGTAAGTCGGATAATCCCGAGTTCTCGCCGATGTGCTCACGTTGGAAGTTCAATGGGGGATCGAGCAGGATCATCGCTCTGCCGCCGCCTTGGACATAGTCCTTGATTGCTGTAACTTCATTAGGGGCGTAATCAAACTGTGGTCCAGCGATTACGAGGACGGTGCAGTTGTCCGGTACCTGAGTTTTATCCACCAAGGTGACGGCTTGAGCCTGGTAGTTATCCCGTTCTAAAAGTGTTTTGAACTGTGAAAGGCCGGTTGAGCCGGTCTCGTCCAGCGGATGCTCGCGGCTACCGCTCACGATGCAGACGGTCCGGACGCCTTTGAGGTCTTTGACGAAAGCGCCGGTCAGCCCTTCTTCGGTTACTGCTTTCGCCTCTTCGCGCCGTTGTCCGATCTGTACGAAGGCGGTCCCTGCCGTGCGGACGCCGAAGGCACCCGCTTCGGCGGGGTTGCGGAGGTAATCCACATACTGCACGTGTACCTTCCGCGACAAATTGCCGTAACGATCCAAGAGCGGTTTTGCACGTTCAAAACCGCGCTTCGTGTCAAAATAAGTGATGGTCGCGTCGGATTTCAGGCCGTTTACGATTTTCTTCGTCTGGTCGGACAAAGTAAATTGCTTGTTTGCGGTTGTGTCATAGGACTTGTTATAGCGATTGCCCAGCCAGTTAACCAGCACCAAGACGGCAATGACAACAATCGTGTACAGGAGCGCAGTGGCGCCGTAGCGAGCCTGACGAGCTGCGAGCGTATCCTTCCGGGGGTTCGCCATTACGCCCTCCACCTCATCGACTCAAGCGAGCGCGATGTCAGGAATAGTCCGAGGAAAATCATGGAGAAGTAATAAATCAAGTCCTTGCTGTCAATCACTCCGCGCGTAAATGTATCGAGGTGACTTACGATGGACAGGTAATTCAGGAATTGGACGGAATCGGAGTTGCCGAATGAAGTGCTCCAAGCCAAAACCCAGAGAATCAGCGCCGCAGCGAAACCCACGGCTCCGGCTACAATCTGATTCTTCGTCAGGCTTGAAATGAAGGTACCCAGTGAAAGCAGGCAGCCCGCCTCGAGTATCATGCCGAGCAAGCCGGTTAATACCGGCTTCCAGTCCGGATGACCATAGATAAACAGAAACGAGCAATCGATCATTAGAACGGCAAGAAGGCACAGATACATGATCAAAGCGGAAAGCCATTTGCCGAGAATGATCTCGAGATCATGGACGGGAGAGGTGATGAGCAGTTCGATGGTGCCCTGACGCTTCTCTTCTGCGAGCAGGCGCATACTGATCAGCGGAATCAGAAACAGGCCGATCACAGCGATGTTTGAAAACAATGGCGCGATCACTTCCTGGTTTATGTTCATGGGAAATGATTGTCCGCTCATCTGGCTTTCAAGCGAAGCCTGAGCGAACAATACGCCCATATAGGAGGTAAAGTAACCACTCAGAAAAGCAAAAATCGCCAGCAGCACCCACGCGATCGGCGAAACGAAATAGGCGTAGAGCTCGCGCCTGCAGATAGTCCAGACGTTCCTCATTGTTCACCTCCAGCCTCGACCGGCACAATGTCCGGTTGCGCTCCGGTGACCTCAAGGAAAACCTCTTCCAAGCTGTGCGTAACCGGCCGGAGTTCGAGCAGATTCCATCCGGCATGCACCACCGCTCTGGCGATATCGGCTCTCGCATTCTGTCCGGGTAAACTCTCCACTTCGAAGACCAGCCGATCCTGAGAGGCGGTACGCTCCAGAACCTTACTTACACCGGCCACCTGTTCCAACTTCCGATGAACGTCGCCGGAGTCTGCATTTCCTGCGGTGTCCACCTGGACCTGGACAGCGCCCGCGCCTTTTGGGCCTCTCAGCCGCTCCACTGAATCGGTAGCGACCACCTTTCCCTTGTTGATGATGATTACCTTCTGACAGACGGCCTCAACTTCGGAGAGAATGTGTGTGCTGAGAACAATCGTATGCTGGCCCGCAAGGCCCTTGATCAATTCACGCGTTTCAATGATTTGCTTCGGGTCAAGTCCGGAGGTCGGCTCGTCGAGAATAAGCACATCGGGATTGTGAATAATCGCTTGCGCGAGGCCGACCCGCTGACGGTAGCCTTTTGACAGTTTGCTGATTATTTTGTCGCTCACATCGGATACTGCGCAGCGCCGCATTACATCGTCGACGCGCCCCGCTACATCTGCAGTCGGAACGTTTTTGATGCGCGCGACGAACGCAAGGTAATCGCGAATGGTCATCTCCGGATACACGGGCGGGGCTTCGGGTAAGTACCCAATCCGCTTTTTCACCTCGAATGGCTGCTCAAAGACATCAAATCCCGCGACTGACGCTTTGCCCTCGGTAGGCGGCATGAAGCATGTAAGAATACGCATGGTGGTGGTTTTTCCGGCGCCGTTCGGACCGAGAAATCCTACGATGTCGCCCTTATCCACCGAGAACGATATATTGTCCACGGCGATGTGGCGCGCGTACCTTTTGGAGAGACTTTCAACCTGAATCATATGGCTTTACATTGAGACGAGCAGGCTCGGTACAAGTAAGAACACGAGCCATAAAGGGACATAGGAGCCCCTGAAATACTTAGGATAGTGAACGCTGAAATTAACTGTCAATTTGGACGATGCAGACTGTGTATAGTTAGTAGTCTTGTTACTGTTGTACACCGATGCCCATGATCTGAAAACCGGCGTCAACGTATAGTACGTTTCCAGTAACTCCACGACTGAGATCGCTCGCCAAGAACGCGGCCGCATCTGCAACTTCTGCCGGGTCGGTGTTGCGCCTCAGGGGAGCTATCTTTGCCGCTTCCAGAAAGTTCGAAAATCCCTTTACCGCGCGAGCGGACGCTGTTTTAATCGCACCCGCAGAAATGGCATTTACACGAATATTCAATGGTCCGAGATCGTTTGCGAGATATCGGACGGATGCCTCCAGCGCTGCCTTCGCTACACCCATCACATTATAGTTTTGTATCACGCGAGAAGAACCCAGATAGGTTAGCGTCATCACGGATCCACCCCTTGTCATCAACGGAGTAACTGCGCGCGCAACGGATACCAGCGAATACGAGCTGACCTCCTGCGCGAGGAGATAACCATCGCGGCTCGTCTCGAGAAATGGCCGGCTAAGATCCTCGGTTTTGGCATAGGCGATACTGTGCACCGCGACATCCAGCGCGGGAGCTACCTGCTTCAACTCCGATACAAGATTCTCCAGTTCCTCAGGCTTGGTCACGTCACAGTTCACAATCTTGGCGGCTTTCAATTCGCCGCCAAGTTCCTCAACTGTCTGCCGTTGCCGCTCTCCCTGGTATGTCAAAACCAGGGTTGCGCCCTCACGTACGAAGGCTGCCGAGATTGCGTACGCGATGCTCCACTTGTTTGCAACTCCAAGAACCAACGCGGTTTTCCCCGCGAGCAACTGTGACATAGGCGAAGTGTCATTGTAGCGTGCAGCGCATTCAGAAGCCTGGCCGGGAAGCGCCGCTTGTGAGCCGGGGACCACGGCCCGAGAAGAAATGAAAGCGCCGCCCGAGAATCATTTTAACGATCAGGTGATCCGTCGATTGCGTGACTCCGACGCCAACGCCGAAGTTAAATTCCCAATCCGGACTCAAGTCCAGGTCAATTGCGGGAAAAAATTGCTCCTGTTGCTCTCGAAACGGATCAAAGCCGGTAACTGGTCCGGTTGTGCCGTAATATTCAAATCCCACCTGAACCTTCTTTGTAGCCTGATAGCTGACTTTCACGGCCGGAGAAAATTCAACGCCGCTCGCTACGCTGGGTCCATGCCACGAGCGCTCGAGCGCGGGATTGAAACCTAGATACCATGGTCCTAATTGTTTATCGACGATCGGGCGGATTTCCCAGGTCCAGGTGTCGCGAGAGAAGTCAGGCCGCTGATAACCGATTTCGGTTGAGATACTAACGCCGACGGGCCATTCCCAACTGCTGGGAACGCGTACTCGGGGTCTGATGTGATCGCCGACCCAACGATAGCCTTGACCTGCGGCACCGCTGGTAAAAATGTACCAGCCGGTCTCGAACCATTCCGTCCAGCCCTGTGTGATCTCGACTGTTTCGTGCTCCTGATGGTAAGTAGGTAGGGTTCCGTCCGCCGGTGCTTTGTTCCCTTCGGCGGTGAAGTTACTGTGCAACTCCACCATGGTGTCCCCGGCAGGCACGGTTTCCGAGCCATACACCTGAATTTCGTAGTTGTCCTGAGCGCGAATTGTCAGACCAAACAATACCGAGACAGCGCCAATCAGCACAAGACGCTTCACGAAATTGAGTTTGACAATTTGGTTAAGCACGACGAATGCGCGCGCAAGATGACTGGTCGGGCCGCCGGGATTTGAACCCGGGACCTCTTGCACCCCAAGCAAGCGCGCTAGCCAGGCTGCGCCACGGCCCGAAGCCTTCAGTCTATCGCAGAGGCACTTATTTCAGCGCCTGCTTTTGCCGACGATCGGCGACTATGGTGACTTCCATATCGTGTGCGAGTCCGACAATGCGGTTCACCAGGGTCTTGCCCAGCAGCCGATCCACGCCCTTGCCTGCTACACGAGGCAGGAAAATTTGCCGCGCGCTCCGCGAGCGCGCGAAATCCACAATTGCCTTGGCGTGATCCCGCCCTACAAGCACTTCTGTGTCGATATGGAGATTGCGCGCGAAATTCAAATGCCGCTCTACCGCGTCTCGCTTGGGGGCCGGCAAGCTCTGCAGCCCGCCATCTTCGGCTACCGCCACGGCGAAGCACTTGGCATGAATGACGTCCGCGACCCGCCGGCCTCTGCGGATCAACATCGCGGTTGAGGGTTCGTCGCTGATGTAGATAATGACGGCGTCGTCCAGACGCCGCGGCACTTCAGCGACCTCGTTCTCGGTGACGCTTTCGGCAGCGTGGCCGTCGTGCTCCATCCGCTCTTCGACTTCATGCGCAGTCTGGCGCAGCGCCATTTCACGCAGCGCGACCAAGGTCGATTCTTTGAAGAAGTTTTCCAGCGCTCGCTTGGCTTTATCGGGCGGATACACAACGCCGCGCTCCAATCGGTTCAACAGCGCCCGCGGCGTAACATCCACCATGATGACCTCGTCGGCTTGTTTGACTACCCAATCCGGAATCGTTTCGCGTACTTTGATTCCTGTAATCTGCGCCATCTGATCATTGAGACTCTCCAGGTGCTGGACATTCATGGTTGTCAGGACGTCGATCCCCTGATCCAGAATGTGCAAAACGTCCTGCCAGCGCTTTTCGCGGTCCGAGCCCGGAACGTTAGTGTGTGGGAACTCGTCTACGACCGCGACTCGGGGGTGGCGCGCCACGATGGCCTCCGTGTCCATCTCTTCGAAGACTGACCCGCGATACATGACCTTTTTGCGCGGAATCATCTCCATACCTTCGGTCTTCGCGATGGTGTCTTTGCGGCCATGAGGCTCGAAATAGCCGATTAGAACGTCAACGGCCCCTGCCCTCATGCATTGAGCTTCTTCCAGCATCTGATAAGTCTTGCCAACGCCGGCTGCGTAGCCGAGATAGATTTTTAGATTGCCGCGCTTAGTCATCGATGTGTTCCGGACGACGAGTCAGCGGATTCGCCGCCGCGTTGCCAGGAGTAGCTTTATGCTTCAAGTTTACAGAGTACCGGTAGACTGAGAGCATGTTGTGCAGGACCGTTCCATTGTTAGCCGTCTTGAGTTTTGGTATCAGCGCGCAGGATCTGCATGTATCAGGCGACAAGATCAGGGCGCACGTGAAGTACCTTGCCTCGGACGAGTTGGAAGGACGTGGTGTAGGTACACGCGGCGAGAACCTCGCCACCAATTACCTGGCATCACAGCTTCAGGCGGAGGGGATTAAACCCGGCGGCGACAAGGGTACCTACTTCCAAAGTGTTCCCCTCGTTGGCTGCACCACGCTGCCCACTGCAACGTTAACAATTTCCGGTAAGAGCCCCGCCACGTCACTGCGTTGGGTTAATGACTACGTTGGAACCACGTTCGCACAGAAAGCCAGAAACGACTTCAGCGCCGAGGCAGTGTTTGTCGGTCACGGCATTTCTGCGCCGGAGTTTGGGTGGGACGATTACAAAGGCGTCGATGTTTCGGGGAAGGTGCTGGTATATTTCACCAACGAGCCGCCGTCGGACGATCCAAATTTTTTCGGCGGTCCCGCGCTCACTTACTACGGGCGTTGGACTTACAAATTTGAAGAAGCCGCGCGCCGCGGGGCTGTTGCGGCACTGATCATTCACACCACGCCGACCGCCGGCTACGGCTGGGGTGTTGTTAGCGGCTCATGGAGTCAGGAGCACGCCGAGTTACGGATTAAGCCGGGCGAAAAGGCGCTAGCTTTCGCCGGATGGGTAACTCAGGATGCGGGAGTAAAACTAATTGCCGGCACCGGCAAGAGTCTGGATGAACTACTTGCCATGGCAAATGAAAAATCGTTCCGGCCTATTCCGCTCGGTGTTCGCGTAATCGGCCGTATTCCCGTCAAGATCCGCGAAATCGAAAGCCGAAACGTGATTGGCCGCATCGATGGTGAAGATCCGAGTCTTAGGGCGCAAGCTGTTCTCTTCACTGCTCACTGGGATCACCTTGGGGTTGGCATTCCAGTGAAGGGCGACAGGATTTACAACGGCGCTGTGGATAACGCCACGGGCTGCGCCATGCTGCTAGAAATGGCTCGCGTATGGGCCTCACTGCCAGTGAAACCGAAGCGCAGTGCGCTGTTCATATTGGTTACTGCCGAAGAAATGGGACTTCTTGGCTCCGAGTATTATGGCGAGCACCCGGAAGTTCCGGCGGGACTGACGGCCGCCGATTTGAACTTCGACGCCTTTTATCCGTTCGGAAAGACGCGGGACGTTTTAGTAACCGGCGCCGAGCGCACGACTGTATGGCCACTAGTGCAGCGCGATGCCGAGCGGCTCAACCTTGTCATCAAGCCTGATCCCGAGCCGGGGCAAGGCCATTATTACCGGTCTGATCATTTTTCGCTTGCACGCGTGGGCATTCCGTCATTCTCAATCGACGCGGGTACTGATTATGTCGGGAAGTCCGCTGATTTTGGGAAGAAGGTGTTCGAAGAATATAACAATTTGCATTATCATCAGCCTTCGGACGAATATCACGAAGACTGGGACTTCGCCAGTATGGAGCAGATGGCTACTTTTGGACTCACGGTTGGCTTAGATATTGCAAATGCGCCGAAGCTGCCGACGTGGAGGCCCGGCGATGAGTTTCTCGCGGCACGAGAGAAGAGTTTAAGGAAGAACTCTGACTGAACGGTTTGGGGCTTGAGGTGGTTGCGGGCGGCTGAGTACCGGCGATGCCGTTATCGAACCGCCCGCTTCTGCATATGAATTCTACGGGAGTTCCCAATATCCGTAAAGGTCAACCACCAAGTGCGTCGAGTTCGATGGAAAAGCGTCGTCACGTTGCCCCGGACTTGTCGAAAGAATGGCAAGATTCGAGGTAACGGCTCCGTCGACAGCGTTGAGTGTCGATACGCTAGGCGGCGGGGTCTCGCCCGCTCCGGTCTCTCCGTACATCGTCAGGTAGCCAAGGGGTCCTGGCGGAATAACCGTCGAGTTGACCAAAACTGCATAAGCGTCTGTTGGGACACTGCAAGCGCCGGCCGCTCCTTCGATGGTAATTTCGGTGGTCTGTCCGCCGGGTAGAGGCGCCCCATTGTTCTGGCGTGAATCGAAAACCCGGCAAGGAACCTGACTGATGAGGCAAAGGCCGCTGCCGTTTGGAGGCGCGAAGTACCCGGTCACGTCGATCACCAGGTCCGAATCATTGCTGGCAATGGCATCGATTCCTCCATCGGCTCCAGGTCGGACGATCGCCATGTTGGCCGTCACCGTACCCGTCGGTGCATTCAGCGTTGAGACGTTCGGCATACCTGCGTCGTCAGGCCAAAGGGTGAGGTACCCCAGTGCACTATGCGGAACAGCGGTCACGTTCAGTAAGTATGCGGCAGCGTTTCCGGGGACAGGGCAGGTGCCAGAAGCAATGGGGAAAGATCGCGCTTGGCCCGCCGCCAAGTAGGGACCACCCAACGATCCTGTGGCATTGCGCGTATCCGCGGCCCGGCATGGGGTCAGTGGGTAAAACGCGTTGGTGCCCGGCGTGTTTTCGATGAGGAAATAGCCGTTCACGTCAATCACCACGTCCGTCGGGTTACTGGCAAATACATCAATGCTCGCAGTAGTGGACCCGGCGTTGATAATTGCGGCGGTGGCTTTTACTCTTCCATCCAAAGAATTCAGCAGAGACGTGCTGGGTTGGCTGGTTCCGTCTTGCCAGACGGTCAAATAGCCCAGCGGTCCGCGCGGCACCACTGTGACATTCAACGAATACGCCAGTCCGTTACCCGGATTCGCCGTCGGAAGCCCACAGCTGTTGTTCAGGAAATTGTAGGCTCGTGTTTCTCCTCCCCCAAAAGGGCCTTGGCCGTTACGGGTGTCCACGAGACGGCAAGGAGCCGGTAGTGGCTTAAAGTAAAGGCCGGTGTCTTGCGCAAACAGTTGAGAAGCACAAAGAAAGCCGGCAATAAAAAAAAGCTTTCGCATAAACCTCCGTACAAAAGCGATCAAATTCAAACGCGGAAATTTAGCCCGCACAGGACATCTTAATGGAACTGTGACCTAATGTACAGGGCGCTGTGACGTACTGGTCGTCTAACGGAGTACTTTTTGAGTTCCGGAATGCTCGGTTATCATTCATCTCGATGGCATACTGCGTCAGCCCCGGCGATGGTCCTGAGCTCTACTTTATCTTAATTCCAGTTGTGGAATTCAATGATTTTCGCTGATATTCCCGAATTTCGAGATCTCGTTCACGATGCCTGCGCGCACTAAGCCGCGCCTTGCTTGCCAATGGCAAGAACGAAATATTGCGCGGGCGTGTCGCCGACATTTTTCCAGCCGTGCAAATCGTTCGATTTCACGTAAGCGGTGGAGCCGGGCCCAATTCGGGTTGCCTGGCCCGAGATGGTGACCTCCAGCGTGCCTTCCTGCATGAAAATCATCTCTTCGTGAACATGGGTGTGGGCTGGGTGCGGCATTTGGCCGGGCGCCAGTGTAGTGATGTGCAGGTCCAGACGAGTGCCGTTGTGCGTTCGGCCATCGAAAACATTGCGCGTCTGATTGTGATTCTGCGGGTCTGTCTTTACGGTCAAGGCGTCGAATGGGTAACACTTCGACGGCAGTATGCCTTGGTCGTCTGCACGCGCAGAACCCTCCATGGCCATCAATGCAGGCAGCAGAATGCCGAGGTCTCGTCGTGAATAGGGCATGTTCCAAAGTATAGGTTGTTCAGGCGCCGGTGCGATCGAAGGAGGAATGCGTGCGGACATGCGCTGCGCTTGCGAAACGAACCCAATTTGCGAGTACGAAACGAACCCGGGTGCGGTCACTGCGGTCGTGGTGTTGCGACTTCAACGGGTTATCAACGAGATAGCGGAAATTGCAAAACGAACCCAAGGGGTTAGTGCACCCCCTGGGTCACAGTGCGGAACGAACCCAAGCAGCAGGATGCGAAGCCAGCTGCCGAGATTACGGAACGAACCCAACGTCACTGTAGCTAGAGAAATATTCAGTTGTCGAAGATCCGGGCACGTTCCGACCCGGCGTGAATGCAGTGAACATTTACCCGAGACGACGATCGTGCGCTGAGAACCCGTGACAGCCGCCCCTGGCCGCTTGCTGCGGTTTCCGGGTGCCACGGGACCAGCGTCAAGTATAAGCGCCAGGGCCAAGCCGGAATTCCGCGCAGACGGCTAAGTGGCTAGAAAAGACGGTGCAAATTATTCGTCAAGTCGCGAACTGCCCCATTCTGGGGGGCCAGCGGGCGGTTGTGTACAAGTGGGCGCCCGTATCCCGACAATGTAATCCGGCCCGCCAGGTGCTCAAATGGCTCGGGGAATAGTCCGGGCCGAGTGGAACATGAGCGGTGCGATCAAGACGTTCGGCTTTGGAAAACGCCCCTCCCTGCGGTCGGGGTTCTGTTTGCATTCAGAAAACGCTCCTCGCTGCCGTCGCCGCCCAGCGGCTGAGATGCATGCTGCAGCATTCGAGTTGGGAAGCTTACTCTCCGGCTCCGTTTCCCGGATCCGATTACTTCGGAGCCCGGTGCGCTTGCGAAACGAACCCAAGCAGCACGATGCGAAGCCCGCTGCCGAGATTACGGACGACTCTGCGCTATATCATCGGATGAGCATTGTTGGCGTGACAAGGGCAGCTCGGGTCTTTACGTTGGCGGTTGGGGCGGCGGTTTGTGGAAGGTTGGCTGCCGGGAGAGCGTGGAAGCCAGCTGAAAGGGCGACGTCCGGTCTGGTGATTTACGATGCAGATCCGAACCATATTTGGAATCGTGTTCACGACGTGCTGCACGTGCGCATCTCGCGCGACGGCCGCCGATATGGGGCCAACGATGTGGACCCGCTCCTCTGGCGCTCAACCAAGCACCTTTTGACGGGCAAGTCTCATACCGATGCGCTCGCCGTTTTAGACGAATTCTTATCGAGCCATGCCGAGCGACTGATTACCGACCCCGTGCGCCGCGCCGTATTTCAGCACGATCTCTGGAGAGTTTTCGATTGGGCTGACGAGACGAGTGCCGAGCAAACTTATGCTCCGGCGGCTAGAGAGCTTCAGGTCCGCTTGGCTAAAGTGATGCGCCGGGTGGCGCTGACTCGCAGCGAAATCGACCGCTTGCCCGATAGCTCGCCACTTCCAGAGTTCTTTGATGGACGCGGGCCATTGGTATGCGTCTTTCCGCGCGGAGGCGGGCCGGCAGCATCGACGCACGCGGCCTTTTTTAGTGAATCGATCTTTCTGGTTTTTATTCGGCTGCCGGGCGAACGCCAGCAAACACTGGCGTATTTGAAGCAGTTGAGCGAATATCCTGACCCATTGATTGTGAAACAGAAGATGTTAGACCAGAATCCGGACATCCCGCAATTTCCGCCACGAACGAGATCCGCGCTGGTGAGGCAGATGATGCTGATCGACACAAACGGAGAGATTGTTCCCACTCACATCACTGAATCCGTGCAGACTCGGCTGTATCGAACGGTTCCAGCGAATGTTATGGATAGAGGCGAACGCGACGAAGCGGAATTTGATCTGAGTCGCGAAGACCTTTTCGCAGGCAGAACTGGCGGATTGAGGCAGCTTGAGCCGAACGACAAGAGATTCCCCGTCTTCATGACGCATGACGAGGATCCGTTCGAGCAGCCCAAGCGTTTGGCCGGCCGGTTCGGGCCGATCGCCGTGCTCGGTTCCTGCTCAGCCTGTCACGAAGGCAGCGGTATTCATTCTGTCTGCACGTATATGTGCAATGCGCGGCGGCCGCAGATCTATTTCTTTCTCGATGATGCGGTGGGACTGTTTGAAGCGAAGCCCGACGAAATGCAGCAGGGATATGTTGCTGCCAAGCGGTCGCGGCATGACTTCGGGTTACTCGAGGGTTTGTGGGGGCGATAGTTTTGAGCTCTCAGATCTCAGAGGGTCCGCTTGGATTTGAATTATAGCCGGCAACGAATGTGTGAAACCGGGCGGCCATCGCGACGTCCGGCTTTGAAAATGCACCCCTCCCTGCGGTCGGGGTTCCGTTTGCATTCCGAAAACGCGGTCTGCGGGAACGGCACGAATCAGTCTGCGCGATCTGTAAGCCGGTTTCTGTTCCTGCCGAAGCAGGTGGCAACCATTCCTCTGGGCCTTCCATTACTGAAAGGCTCAAGCGACCTACCCGGAAGTGGTAACGGAGCGGGCCGCTCCTCCTCCCCTATTTGGTCTTGCTTCGCATGGGGTTTGCCCTGCCAGGAGCGATTACTCGTCCCGCGGTGCGCTCTTACCGCACCTTTTCACCCTTACTTGCCTTGCGGCGAGCGGTATATTTTCTGTGGCACTTTCCGTAACGCGCGCTTTGAGCGCGAATCCCCGGCCGTTAGCCGGCATGTCGCCCTATGAAGACCGGACTTTCCTCCAGACGGAAAACCATCCAGCGGTTGCCCGATCGCGCAGACAGACTCCATTCTCACACTTCGCGCACAACGCCCACCAAACGGGCTGTGCGCTTACACTGTTCACGCGCACAACGGCCAGTCCGCTTGCCTCTTACACTGGTTGTTAGTGCAGAAGGTTTTTGTACAGAGCTTCGGATGCCGCGCCTCGCAGGCCGATGGAGCCGCCATCGAGGAATCGCTCGAGTCAGCCGGGTACACGGGTGTGCGCCACCCTGCGGGTGCAGATCTGATCGTGTTGAACACCTGCACGGTTACACATACTGCGGACGTGGATGCGCGCCGCACCATTCGTTCGCTGCATCGCGATAACCCCAAGGCGCGGATTCTGGTGACCGGCTGTTATGCACAGCGCGCGCCGGAGGAGATCGCGCAGATCGAGGGCGTCGACTGGGTGATTGGAAATTCGCACAAAACGGAAATCGCCGAGATCGTTTCGAATGCGACAGAGCCGTATCACGGCCGCATCTGGGCCGCAGAGATCACGACCCAGAAAGACTTCCGCGCGACGCCGGTGCGCGACATTCGTGAAGATCGCACGCGGCCAAACCTGAAGGTCCAGGATGGCTGCGGTAATCGTTGTTCGTTCTGCATTATTCCGTCGGTGCGTGGCAGAAGTCGAAGTGCGAATCTCGCAAGTGTTGTCGATCAGGTCTCCGATTTAGCCAGCCGTTATTGCGAGATTGTGCTGAGCGGCATCAATCTTGGACGCTGGGGCAGGGACCTGCCGGGAGGCTTGCGCTTCATCGATCTGCTGCGCACGTTGCTTGCGAAGACCAGTGTCCGCCGAATTCGCATCAGCTCCGTCGAGCCGATGGACTGGAGCGAGGAAGTGATTCGGCTGATGGCTGCGGAACCTCGCATTGCGCAGCATGTTCACATTCCTCTGCAATCCGGTTCTGATGCCGTGCTGAAGCGGATGTATCGCAAGTACCGGGTGCGGCACTATGCGAGCCGTCTTGAACTCGCCGGTCGCTACATGCCTGATGCGGCTATCGGAGCGGACGTAATGACCGGCTTTCCGGGAGAAACAGATGCAGATTTCGAGCAAACGGCTGACTTTATCGAGCAGCAGCCGTTTACTTATCTGCACGTGTTCACTTACTCGGAGCGTCCCGGCACTGCGGCTGCCGCGATGAGCAACGCGGTTCCGGTCGACGTCCGGCGCGAAAGGACTCGCATTTTGCGCGACGTATCCGATAAGAAGAACCTCGAGTTTCGCCGGCGCCTGATCGGCAAAACGTTGTCCGCTGTTACTTTGGAGCAACGTGGAGTCGCGCTAACTAGTAACTTCGTGAAAGTCGAGCTGGCTTGCGTTCGCGAGCCGAATCAACTGGTGGCAGTTCAGATTGACCGGTTAACTCCGATCGGGCTCTCTGAACGATCACTGTTGCCGGTGATTAAATAAGCGGCCATGTGATGGGTGACAATGGAAGGCAGAGACTCTAACTCGGCGACAGGAGGCGCGAAATCAATGAGTTTGGAAATTCCGGCAAACCTCGAGCCTGACATCCAGCGGTATGCGCAACAAGAGCACATCACGCAAGATGAAGCCGTTCTGCGGCTCATACAAACTGGCCTTTTGAGTCGAAGGTCAGTTTCAGAGACGGTATTTGAGCAAGGTCTCGGGCTATTCGGCAGTCCGGAAGACACAGCTCTCATTGATGAAGTTGTCTCCATCGTGTACAAGGAGCGGCGACGACCATCTGAAACTGAGTCTCCTCTCTAGCCGATGGTCAGGTCCATTTTAGATACAGATATTCTTTCCGAATACCTTAAGGGCCGCAATCGGAATGTCATCAGTCATGCGGATCGCTACGCGAAAGAACACGGCGTGTTCACGTTTACGAGCATCACAGTTTATGAAATCGTCTATGGTCTTGAGCTAAAGGCTGCCTCAACACAGTTGAGAATGGCTGTAAGATGGCTGAGCCAAAACGAAGAGATCACTCCTACTTCTAATGACTACGTTGCGGCGGGCACAATCAAAGCAAGGGCGAGAAAAAGCGGTTTCGGCCTCGAACTCCTGGACTGCTTGATTGCCGCAGTGGCCGTTCGCGTTGGTGTGCCGCTCGTCACCGGCAACACGGAGGATTTTAGTGCCATTCAGAAGACCGGAGTAAATCTAGTAATCGAGAATTGGCGCGATCCATAGCTTCAACGGTGATTAAATAAGCGTCCATGGACCCGTTTCCGAGCTTTGATCTTACCGGGCAGGTCGCTTTGGTTACCGGAGCGGCGCGCGGGCTGGGCCGGGCGATTTCTCTGGCACTGGCACATGCGGGCGCGGATGTCGCTTAGGTCTGCGCGATGAGAACGCCGATGGAGGCTTGGCCGAAGAAATCAAGAAGCTGGGCCGCAAGGCGCTTCCACTGCAGATGGATGTCACCGATGTCGATCAAATCCATACCGCGGTGGAACAAGCCATGCGTTCATTCGGACGTATCGATATTCTCGTGAACAATGCCGGGATCGCGCCGGACAATCTCGCCGAAAATGTTACGGAGGCCGACTTCGATCGAACTCTCGCTGTCAACCTGAAGGGAATTTTTTTCACTGCACAAGCGGCGGGACGAGTGATGATCCAGCAGAAGCGCGGGCGCATCATCAACATGAGCTCGCAAGCAGGCTTCGTGGCACTGCCTACCGAGTCCGTGTACTGCATGACCAAGGCCGGCATCGCGCATCTGACTAAATGCCTGGCTGTCGAATGGGGCAAATACAACATCAATGTGAACGCGGTCGCACCCACGTTCATCAATACGCCGGGGACAGAGCCGGCGTTGTCCGATCCCGAGTTTCGCGCCAGTGTGATTCGGAAGATCGCAGGCTTGCACCGTATCGGCGAACCGATGGAGGTGGCCGGCGCCGTTGTTTTCCTAGCGTCTCCGGCCGCGTCTCTCATTACCGGTCACACACTGCTGATTGACGGCGGCTGGACGGCGAAATAAAGCATCGCTTGTAACGCTTTCCATTTTCCGTAATCCTACCTATAGGTCCACATGGCGAGCACAGTTTGGCGCGGTTACATTACTTTCGGATTGATCTCGATTCCCGTACGCTTGTTCCGCGCCGCACGGGCCGAACGCGTCAGCTTCCGGCGGGTGTATCGAGCCGCAGCTCCGGAACCTGAGGAGGTCCCCGAAGAACCGGCGCCTCAGCCGATTGTGCCCAGAGGGCGGGGCAGGGAACTCGAGCCGCCCGCGACCGTGCCCGCGATGCCCAGCGAGCCTCAGCCGTTATCGCGTATACAACAGGTCTCGGTCCGTCAGGGGACGAATGAAGTTCTTCCCGAGCGCTCGGTGGTGAAAGGCTACGAATATGAGAAGGATCGCTTCGTGGCAATCGAGCCTGAGGAATTGAAGAGCATCGCGCCGAAGACCGCGACCGAGATGGAGATACAAGAGTTCGTCAATCTCGCCGAGGTCGATCCGGTCTACTTCGAAACTTCATATTACGTGGTGCCGGAAGGCGCGGGCGAGAAAGCGTACGCGCTGCTTTACCGGGCGTTGCAAACGACCGGGCTGGTGGCGGTGGCACAGTTTGCCATGCATAGCCGCGAACACGTCGTTATCGTGCGGCCGGGAGCCAAAGGCATGCTCGCCCACACGATGTTTTTCAGCTACGAGGTTCGGGCCCAAGAGGAGTTTCACGCCGACACGAACGCTGTTACAGCGAAAGAATTGCAGCTGGCGGAAACTTTGATTCATTCGCTCGCCGGGCAATTCGAGCCGCAGAAGTATCGCGATACGTACCGCGAACGGCTCGAATCGATCATCGCCAAGAAGGTCGCCGGGCAGCCAGTCCCGACAGTAGAAAAGCCG
Source organism: uncultured Acidobacteriaceae bacterium (assembly GCA_963842195.1). Taxonomy (GTDB): domain Bacteria; phylum Acidobacteriota; class Terriglobia; order Bryobacterales; family Bryobacteraceae; genus Bog-105. The sequence goes on along the minus strand of CAWJFN010000001.1, from coordinate 641,055 downwards.
GTCAAGGCCGCCTCGGTCGTAGACATCACTGAGGCGCTTCAAAAAAGTCTGGCCGCGCTGAAGAAACCCGCGGTATCCGAGAAGCGGGGCAAGGCGGCCGCCGCGAAACGGACATCGGGAAGTTAGACCAGAGCTTCGAGGGAAGCTACGAGGTCTTCCATCGACTTGGCCTGTGCGCGCAACTGCTCGCTGGCTGACGCGCTCTCCTCGGCGATGGCCGCGGTCTGCTGCGTTGTTGTTTCCATGTGTATCAGGGCTTGGGCAATCTGATCGATGCCGGCTCTCTGCTGCCTTGCCCCGCCGTTAATTTCCTGAACGAGATCCTTTGCCTTCATAGCGCTCACCGCCATATTGCGTGCCGATGCGGCTGCTTCATCGAGCCGGCTTTTACCGGTTCTAGCGTTTTCGACCGATTCCGCGATAGAAGTGGAGATGTCCTTGGCGGCACCCGAGCAGCGGCCCGCCAGGTTGCGCACCTCGTCGGCAACCACCGCAAAGCCCATGCCTGCCTCTCCCGCGCGTGCCGCTTCGACCGCTGCGTTCAAGGCCAAAATGTTCGTCTGAAACGCAATCCCGTCGACTACCTTGATAATGCTCGCGATGCGTTCACTCGAATTCGTAATCTCCTTCATGCTGGCCAAGGTCTCATCAAGCTTTCGGTTGGTTTCGGCGAGAGTGGTCTCGGTGACTACCATCAGAGTCGCAGCCGACTCACAACTCTCTGCGTTCCGCCGGATCATCGCGGTGACTTCCTGGCCTGAGGTGGAGGTTTGTTCGAGTGCCGCCGCTTGCTCGGTGGAGTTGCCTGCTAAGACCTGACTTGCCGATGCCACTTGATTGGAAGCATTGGAGACCTGCTCAGCCGTCAGGCGCAGGTGTTCCGCGACGACGGTCAGTACGCGCGTGATGTTGCGCACGGTGAACGTACCCAGCATCGCGCCCATTAGAACAGCGATCCCAAGCAGAGACCACGAGAGCACGGTTGCCCAGTGCGCAGCCGTAAGTCCCGACTCGAGAAACCGGTCGGTCATTCGCTCATTACTCTGGACCTCTTCGTCGAGGGCCTTTCGGAACGCTTTCGATACCGCGCCGCCCGAAGTCGACCAGAAGGCGCCCGCATCCTCCGTTTTGCCGCTCAAAGTCAAGTCGAGGAAATGCTGGATTGCGCCCACGAACTTGGCTGTTGCGGTTTGAAGTTTGTCGTAGCGGACACGTTCGTGGGGTGAAACAGATTGCTTGTACTGTTCGAGTTGCGCCTGTATCTGCGTTTGTAGTTCTTTGAGGTGCGCCAGTTGCTTGGTCTTGTAGTCGTCCTTGAGCCCCGGTGTTCCCATGAGCAGACTTGTGCCCCGGAACTCCAGGCCGAGCGCCTGAATGGCCGCGATGTGCTTGATCCCGGGCAGAGATTTCGTCGATACACCGTTTAGACCGGCGAGTAGTGTGCGCGTGCTCGTGGCGCCGACGAAGCCCAGGGCGACGGAAATCGCAATGAGCACAACCGAGAGCGCAGCAACTCTCTTCCCTACGGACCAGGTTCGGTATTTGGCCATCTTGGAATTAAGTCTGCTGAGATGTGCACTTATCTGATCAGGGTTTTCTGACGCCGCTACGGCCTGTGACCGAGGAGAGTTTGTGTCTGGCGGCGAGACAAAGTTGTTATGAAAAATCAGCCGAAGCTCGTGTTGGTTGCGGCATGTGTAATGCTCTGCGCGCGTGTGACGAAAGCCGACGAAGTTTCGGACCTGAAGGCGCAGCTGCAGGCATTGCAACAGCAGATGAACCTGGTTCAGCAACAACTGCAAAAGCTCTCTGACGACAAGCAGCAGCAAGCGGCGGCTCAGCCCGTTACGAAGAGTGAGGCGCTGCCCGAGCCGAGCAAGACTCAGGCAGGTACGCGCAAGGCCGACGGCATCAGCTTTTACACCTCTAGGGGCGAGGGGTGGGAAGGTCAAGTCACGCCGTATGGCAACATGAACGTTTCCTTTGACACTCTCACCAAGGGACTAGGCGGAAAGATGGGCCCGGACGGTCCGCCCGTGGGGAATATGGGCTGGCTGCCTGATTTGTCGACGAACATCTCCTACGTCGGAGTTCGCGGTTATCAGAATCTGATGGATAGGTCCTTTACCTTTATCTATCAGTTCGAGACACAGGTGGATCTCGCATCGACCTCGGGTCTTGGCGAGACCAACAGCAGCGAAAGCAACGTCGTGAAAGGCGCTTTGACCTCGCGAAACACATACATCGGATTCTCGTCTCCGGTGTGGGGCGCGATCAAATTCGGCAAAACGGACGCACCATATAAAAACTCGACCATGAGAATGAATCCGTTCTATGGCATGATCGGTGACTACCAATCGATTATGGGCAACACGGGCGGCGATAATCGCGTCGAGTTTGGCACCCGGATGGATCACTCCATCTGGTGGGAATCCCCGGTCTGGGGCGGCTTCAGCCTGTCGACACTATTTTCGCCCGGCCAGAACCGGGCCACCAACAATGACAACCTGGCCGCCGGCGAATCCGATTGCACAGGCGGCAATATTCCGGGGAGCGGCGGAATTGTCCCGCTCACCTGCAGCGATGGATCCTGGGGCGATGCCGTAAGCGCCAGCCTTACCTATACCAACGGACCGCTCTATATCGCGACCGCGTACGAACGCCACATGAAGGTCAATCGGGAAAGTGATATTACAGGACTGTACGCATCGGGCAACGCTGCATCACAGGTGCTCGAAGCTCAGGACGTTGCCGATGAAGATGCCGGTAAAATCGGCGTGCAATACCGTTTTCCCAACAAGACGTCTGTAAGTGGCATTTTCGAGACGATGCATCGCTATGTTGCTTCCGACTTGCAATTCCAAAATGAACGGCAACGTCTCGGGACGTGGTTTTCCGTCAGCCAGCCGATCACCAGAAATTACAGTTTGAATTTTGGTTGGGCACGCGCATTTCGCACGCCGGGGGATCCGGGACAACACAACGATTCGAACATAACGCCTCCGGGCGGCGTTCCTGGAACTGACTTTACAGCGGGCGCGAACTCCGACAACTCGGCGAATATGTTCACCGTAGCCATCAAGCACCAACTGAACGAGAGCCTGAGCGTCTATACGGGTTGGGCAATGGCACTGAACGGCCCCGCGGCGCATTACGATCTCGGCGCGGGCGGCCGCGCGATTGCCACCGACTGTCACGACGCCTTCGCTGCGGCCGGAGGTCTGGTCGGTTCGAATCCGCATTGCTGGACGGGTGGAACGCTGGACGGCGCCTCTGTCGGCATGGCCTGGAAGTTCTAGTTACTTCAAGAGGCCGCTTCCTTGGGGCGCGGCTCGGACTCACGATCACGAGTGGGCTGTCCCAATTTCGACACCAACGCTCACGTTCAATCGCTGCGCTAATGGCTCAGATTCCGCTATCAGAGCCGGAAGCGAAGCGACCGGAGTTGTAACGATATGAACGTTGGGAGACCGCTTGCTGCGGGCGCGGGTCGCCACCTTCGAGACGCAATTCTGGCAGTTCAAATTTGTTCTGAAAGCTTTGGTTTCCATTTGTGTTGTGGGGTTGAGCGGCGGCGGGTCGGGCGCTATGGCGCCTGCGGCTGCGAAGGTTGGAAAATTACCAACTCAGATTTGAGGGTTTGAGGGTGAGTGCTTTGCTTTTACGCCGAGCGTTTGGATGAGGGCGAATTCTGTTTCGCTTTGGCTTCCGCCATCAGTTTTTCTGCTTCGATCTCGGCGCCGCTCTTGGGCTTCGCGGCGGTTTTCGCTTTCGCAGCGTCCATCATCCGGTCAGCTTCGAGCTCGGCGCCGGATTTGCGATTTATGACAGCATTGCCCAGCGTCGCGCGGCCTACTTCGATCGGAACTCTGACATCTTCAGCTTCGGCGTCTTCGCCGCCGACGATCACTTTGCCATTCGGCAGACGAGTCCCTGCCGGAAGCCGGCTCGGAAGCTTATCGGATGAGGGCGAAAACCGGATCGCGATCGCGAGCACCTTGCCGCTTTGGTCGCGGAGGTATTGCTTTTTGAGGTTGCGCTGCTTAAGCGCTCTTTCCCTGCCTCTCGGCATAGCGGCTACGCTGATCGGCGCGACGACGGCGAATTCTTTTTCGCCTTCGCTTCTGCCATCAGCTTTTCGGCATCGATTTCGGCGCCGCTCTTCGGCTTCTGTTCTGCATGGCTGGGCGTTGCGCCGTTTCCGTTTTCGGGCTTCTGACGATATTCAGGCGGGAGCAGGAGTACGTGCGCCGCGGGCGGATCAAAGCCCCACTGCTTGCGATAAGCTTCTTTAGCCTTTGCATCAAGGGGCGGTGCCGTTACCCCGCCGAATACGTGCGATGACGGCTTGCGCTTTTGCTCCATACTCTTTCTTCAAGGATTGCATGTATTGCTGTGCGAGCACATCTCTCTCGGCTCCCGATAGGCCTAGCTCCTCATACGCACCCGGCCGCATCAGCCGCTCGCCGATTTCGAGCGCCGCGGCGTGATCGTTTTTTCCAAACGAATATTCAAGCCTTCGCTCAAGCGCCGCTTTCGCCTTCTTGCCGAGCACAGAGCTCACGAATGGCTTGGCCGATTCCCCCAGGTGCTCAGCAGTGGGACCGAGCAAGCCTTGCCGAACGTGATTTAGCTCCTGATCCAAAAGACTCTCTTTCAGCCATGCGGGCGTTGAGGCGCTATCTTTTACAAAAACGGCTGACCGCCCGGACTCTCTAGCCTTTAAAATCGCCTCCTGCAAGCGCTGAATAACCGGCAGTGTGCCAGCCCCAAAAGCACTGGCGTGATGTTCAATTCCGGCTGCGATCTGTTCCAACTGCTCAGGCCCGAAACGAAATCCTCCGACTTTAAGCCCTGCATCATCGAGCGGGCGGCCCAGAACGCGGCCGAGAAACTCGAGACGTTCAGATGAACGTTCCCTACATGCGCGTCGACGTGAGGCGCGACATCGGAGTGCTCCTCTTCTTCGATCGGAAACGCATCGAATCGCGAGCGCCCGATATGAAAGCGTGTGCTCTCCCCAGGTGTGAAATTGTCGTCGCGTTTGCCGGATAATTCGGGCACGCGAGCCATTTCGCCGATGGGCTTCGTTGGAGGCTTGCCTTTGGCCTTTACCTCGGCCATAATCTGCGCGGCCTGGCGTTGTGCCCCGCTTAGTTGCTGTCCGTCTCCTGCTCCGGATTCCAGGTGTGCCCCGACAGATTGATCAGACTGATAAACCAGTCGTGCTCCTCCGGGTTCGCCTTCTCCAGAGCCAGGATCAGTCGCATCTCGTCCGACATCGCTTGATGCTGCCACATCTGCGCCATCGTTTGCGAGCCCTGTAGTTGCAGGCGCAGGGATAGTACTTTCGGCGTTTTCGAGCAGCTTTCGGGCGCCGGGCACGTCGCCCGCGGCGATCAGATCCGCCACGCGGCTTTTGAGCAGCGCCATGCGGCTGTTGTAGAAGGTCGAATTTCCGAACTTGCCGAGCTGCTTGCCGGCCCAGGTGCCTGCCGTCGATCCGACCGCGGCTCCGCCTTCGCCCGCGATCGCGTGGCCGACCGCCCCGCCGATGCCTCCGCCCACTGCGGTGCCCAGCCACTGAGTCAACGGCGAACGCTGTCCGGTTTTGCGCGTCAGCGTATCACCCGCCACCTCGTCGACGTTCTTCCAGAAGCTGAATTCTTTGTTGGTCGCTGCAAGTTCGGGATCGGTGTCAGCAACCGTCGAGCGGATGGCGTCGGTGTAGGTTTTGAGCGCATCGACTGCGCTCGCATCGTCCGGAGCCAGCGCAAAGCCGCCTTTGGACTGGGCGATTTTCCGATCGTGAATCTGCCGGATCCGGCGCAGCGATTCGAGCGGAATGTCGCCGCCGCCGTTGGCGTCTGAAACCGCCTGGATATGTCAAAGAATCCGTTCTCATGTGCAACATTCTGTACGCTTGAAATGTGAAGACGTCAGTGATTTTCGGCAGCAGTGTTTGCAGTTGCTGGAACGTCTTCCGGCTGACGGCGTCCTCGTCACCAAACGCGGACGCCCCGTAGCCAAAGTTACGCCCGTGCCTTTCTGGATGTTCAGACCTCATCGAAATCATGAAAGGCGTTCTATCCAATCCACAGGACGATCTCTTTTCGACTGGAGTTGTTTGGGATGCCGAATCTGGACACTCACATTCTGATCAAAGCGTTCGACGGAAGTCTCACGCCACACGAACGAAACGTACTCACCGCAGATCCTGAATGGAGTATCTCGGCTATCGTCCGCGCGACTCTCGTATGCGGAAATCGAAGGTGGTAGAACTCGCGTGAAGCGAACGAACGGACGAACAAGGCAACTAACAATTGAACTTCGGAGCATGCTTCATGTACCCAGCCAGTCCTCTGAGTGCTTTTCAAGCGCTATTCGCACAAGCTGGCCCCTGGTCCGAACGCCTGCCTTGTCAAACAGCTGTTGCAGGACAGCCTTCACAGCGCTTTCGGAAATCTGTAGATCTCCTGCGATCTCTTTATTGGTCAATCCTTGAAAAACGGCTTTCAACACAGCGCGCTCGCGTCCGTTCAAAACTGTCGGTGTGTCTTGTTCGTGATTCCTGAGATTGGCGCTGGTAACAAGAGAACGTACCGCCTTTGTGCTCAGCCAAGCCTGCCCGCGGAAGACCATGCGGATTGCATTCAACAATTCCTCGGCAGAGCTGTTCTTGAAGAATACGCCGTGGGCTCCGGTTTCAAACGCCCGCACCATGGCTGGGTCGTTCATTCCTGCCGTGACGATCAGGGTGCGGCCTGCAAATCCCTTCTCTCTCGCGGTTTGGAGAAAAAGCGATCCTTGTTCGTCACCTAGATCGTAATCGAGCAGAACAACATCGGCCTGCTCGCGGCCGAGCAGCTTGAACGCTTCCGATGTCGACCCGCAGGTACCGATTACTTGAAAATCAGGCTCACCCGCGAGCACCCGCGTGAGACTCTCCCGAAATAACGTGTGATCGTCGATGATCAAGATCCGAATGGGCTGGTCCATCACTCGCTCCTCGCGCGCCGGAGAAGGCAGGCGCTAATTCGACCGCAAAAGTGGAGACGCCTGGCTCCGGCCGATAGCACAGATCCCCTCCGAACGATCGCAGCAGTGTGCGCGATAAATACAGGCCTAACCCGGTTCGCTCCGTCCCTGGTTGAAACAGGCGGAACAGGCGGTCGGGATTGGCTACGCCGCCGCCGTTATCCGTGAACAAAATACAGACCTTTTCTCCTTCGAAAAGTGCAGCGATTTCGAGTTTGCGCTGTGATCGATTGGCGAAAGCGTGTTCACTGTTTCTTACGAGATTTAGAAAGACCTGCATCAAGGTCTGGCGCTCTGCCCATACCGGGGGAAGACCCGATGATATGCTCCACTGAACCTTTACCCCCTTTTCGGCGAGTGACGGCTCGACAACAATGCGCAACTCTTCGAGCAGCGAATTGAGGTCGGTATTTCCCGCCTGGTGCGCTGCCTGCCAAAGATTGGCCGTAGCCACCCTTTCAAGCGCGGAAACGAGATTTGCGAGCGCTTCAAGATGCTTATCGCGGGCCGCAATATCGACTCGGGCCAGATTCGCATGCACGATAGAGATGGCGCCGCATATATTTCGAACCTCATGCGACACCGCCCCAAGCAGGATCCGTGAAGTAGCCGCAAGTTGGTCGAAGGTAGTCTCTTCCCGGGTTCTCAGGTCCTCGGAGGCGTCAATAATCATGGCCGCGAGCCTGGGACCGGTGCTGGTCTGATAAGTAGAGAACCAGACATTTGCAAGAAACAGATCGCCCGACTCTTGACGCCCCTTGCACTGCATCATGGTGCGAAAAGTCTGCTTGCCTTCGCCGAGGTCGCCGATGGTCGCAAGCGAGGGTAAATAGTCGCCGATACACCTCCCGCTCAAAGAGCCTGTCTCAATGCCAAGTAGCCGATCTGCGGTGTCGTTTGCAAGTAACACCCGTTTATCGGCATCCACAATCACAATCGCAATCGGGCTGCTTCGGACAAGGACCTCAAGTTGTTCCTCTGCTTCCCGCCGCCGTTGTGCCTCCGTCTGCATCTCGTCCATATGAGATAAGGTGCGCGTTCTCGTGCGGTTCACTTCGAACATGAATACACCAACAAAGAAAAACGCGATGAACATGAAGCCGTCGCGGGTGATTCCGGATCCTGGGCTGTGGAACCAGTTGAGGCCGTCGAACAGTTCGGCCAGGAACGTACATAAAACCGCCACCATCCCGATCTGGAGCCTGGTAAGCACGCTTCCTACCAGCAGCATAGGAAACAGGTAAAGAACTCCGAGAGGGATCTCATCTCCCAACCGCCAATCGGTGAACGCAATGAGGGCAATCAGCACGGCCGCCCGAAGGAGCTTCGCTTTGCCGCTGCCGCGGAGAATGAGTGTCAGCATCCAAGTGTCGAGTCGAACCATATGCGGGCGCGCGCGTCCTGAATTTCCCATTCTAATCAGCCGTCTGCGTGTGGTGCGCGTGCAGACCGGATTTCGATCGGAAGCGGAGGTGCGTCCTAACCCTCGCCGCGGCACCTGGGGGCCGACGCGTCGGCCAGCTTTGTGGCACTTAAATTGCACTCCTTCTACGCGGGACCAGTACTGAAACTAGCCGAAAGATAGACCTCGAGATCGGAAGATTGACGGGCAAGCTGCTGTTGCAGGAGGAAATTTGCTATTCTCGTACAATACACGAGTTGCCGGGCAATTCCAGAGCCCTGTTCTTCACCGGCTTCGCGAGATGCAAGAGGTTAGTCGCGGTCCCCAGCAGTTGATATAGCGGTAGCTGTATCTATCTCCGGACCGGCGAGATCAAGAACACTTTGCGCCTCCGGACGCGTCGGAAGCTCCTAGTTTATACCAGCTCAGATGCCCCCATGTCCGGCAATACCGGACCTGTAATGGTCTCGAATACACCTTAGCTCGGCGCCACGCAACAGACTCTACATCTAACAGATCTACATGAAGATAGGCTTTGTCACGTACCCCACTGCGGCGCTTCTCCCGCCTTATCACGGATCGATGGGAGCTGCCATGTATACGACTGCTTCAGCGATGGCGAAGCATTGTCAGGTGCGGGTGTACGGGCTCCTGGACAGCCAGATGGGAGCTGCGTCTGGAGTTTACGACGGCGCGGTTTACCGCTTTCTTCCGGCTGCACCCACAGACAAGCTCGTATTCAAGGCTCGGCAACAGTACCTTTCACGACTGCTCAAGCTATCCATGCCGATCTCCACATCGAGTTTGCTATATCCCTCATTCGGCGAGCAGGTGGCGATGGACCTCGCAAAAGAACAGTGCGATGTTATTCACGTGCAACATTGCACGCAGTACGTGCCGCAGATTCGCGCTCTGAATCCAAAATCGAAAATCGTTCTTCACATCCATGCGGAATGGTTTTCGCAAAGTAAACCAACCATGATCGCGCGCCGGATTGAGCCGCTGGATTTGTTGTTGACGGTGAGTGACTACGTAACGCACAAGACCAGGCGGAACTTCCCCGCCATCGGCGCCCGCTGTGAGACGATGTACAACGGCATCGACACCCAGGAGTTCGGCCGCGAGAAAGACTATGCAGCCGCGAGACAACGCCGGCCGAGGCGGCTTCTGTATATAGGTGGAGTCTGGCCTCACAAGGGACCGCATGTCCTGCTCGATGCTTTTAAAATCGTGGCTGCGGAGTATCCCGAGGTCCGGTTGGATATCGTCGGCCCTCAGGGCGCGTATCCTATCGAAGAATCGTTCGACCTGCAGGACAAGCCATTGCTTGAGGCGGTCGCTCCGCTATTTGAGAAGGACCGGCGCGCGTTTTTGAAAGCAAAGCTTCGGCTCCGCTCCTCAGAACAGGGAACGTATCTCAGCTTCCTGAAGTCAAAACTGACGGGAGATCTTGCGGAGAAAGTCGCGTTTCACGGTTTTCTCAGCCGTCCGGAATTGGTCGAACACTATTACAATGCGGACGTGTTCGTATTTCCGCCCATCTGGAATGAGGCCTTCGGCTGCACACCGGTGGAAGCAATGGCCGCGGGCACACCGGTAATCGCTACGCGTAGCGGAGGTATCGTCGAAACCGTTAAGGATCTGGAGACGGGTTTTCTCGTAGAGAAGAATGACAGCCAGGCTTTGGCTGAAGCCATACTTCTACTGATCCGAGATGATGAACGCCGGGAACAGATGGGGAGAGCAGCCCGTAAGCGAGCCCTCAGGCATTTCGATTGGAATGCCATTGTGGATGGAATGTACACGCGGTACCAAGCCCTTTGCAATGAGAAGTCCGTTGCCGCTGTTATCAGTGGCCATTCCATGAATTAACTCGGCGGTTCCAATTTTTACAACTGTTCTCCACACCGAATCATGATCATCACACGCTCCCCCTTACGTATTACGCTCGGAGGCGGCGGCACCGACTTGCCGTCCTACTATGAACGCAACGGCGGATTTCTGATCTCCGCAGCTATCGACCGCTACGTCTACATAACGCTGCATGACACATTTGACCAGGAATTCATCGTCAAGTACTCGCGGCTGGAGAGGGTGAAAACGATCAGTGAAATCGAGCACCCCATTGTGCGCGAGGCCCTTCGCGTCGTTGGAATCGAAGAAAACGGGAGCCTGGAGATCACCTCCATGGCAGACATTCCGGCGGGTACCGGACTTGGTTCGTCCGGTAGCTTCACTACCGCTCTGCTTAAGGCGCTGCACGCCCAGAAAAGAAATCTTGTGCATCCGCACGAGCTGGCCGAGCAGGCATGCGATATCGAAATTAACCGGCTCGGTGAGCCGATCGGTAAGCAGGATCAGTACATAGCAGCGTACGGCGGAATTACCTGTTTCCAGTTTTGTCCTGGCGGAAAAACGGCAGCCTGGCCGCTGCGGATCTCCGAAGAGACGCAGTATAACTTGGAGGAGAACTTACTTCTGTTTTTCACCGGCTACTCCCGTTCGGCGTCGAATGTTCTGAAAGAGCAGAACGATAAGAGCAAAACGATGGATTCCGGCATGCTGCAGAACCTGCATTTTGTGAAGGAGCTGGCCTTCCAGAGCCAGCGAGCACTCGAAGCCGGGGACCTGAGAGAGTTCGCGCGTCTGATGGATGTCCACTGGCAGAATAAAAAGAAGCGCTCGGCCAATATGTCAAGCGACAGCATTAATGATTGGTATGACTACGCGATGTCGAATGGTGCGTTGGGCGGAAAACTGATAGGCGCCGGCGGCGGTGGTTTCCTCATGTTTTATTCAGAGGATCAGAGCCGGTTGCGGCATGCCATGCGCGCACAGGGGTTGAGCGAAGTTCGGTTCCGGTTCGACTTCGAAGGTACCAAGGTAATCGCGCAATGATTACCGCCCGCCCGCACGCATCTCGAACCTGGCGTCTTCACGACAAGTCTGTCCTCACTAAAATAGAAGGAGAATTGGATTTCCTATGAAGGTAAGCACGCTGGATTTTACGCCGCAAACAGAAAGCTCCCACGCAGCCCATCCTCTACACTCTCTGGGCGTGAAGATTTTTGCCGACGGTGCTGATAAAGCCGGGATTCTCGATTTATACGCAAATCCCTTGATCTGCGGCATGACAACGAATCCAACGCTGATGAAGAAGGCAGGCATTGCGAACTACGAAAGTTTTGCGCGGGAAATCCTCACCGTTGTGACTTCCAAGCCCATCTCGTTCGAAGTGTTTTCCGATGAGCCGCCGGAAATCCGGCGACAGGCTTTGAAGATTGCTGGGTGGGGTGGAAACGTCTACGTCAAGGTGCCGGTCACCAATACGCGAGGTGAATCGCTGACGCCGCTCATACATGATCTGTCGAACGAAGGCGTAAAGCTTAACGTGACGGCTTTGTTGACGCTCAGCCAAGTGCGGGAAGTCGCGTCCGCGTTAGCGGAAACCGTTCCCGCTGTAGTTTCCGTCTTTGCCGGACGGATTGCAGATACCGGCCGTGATCCCGCGCCTTTAATGCGCGCGAGCCGCTGTCTTCTCGAAGAGAGACCTCTTGCTGAACTGCTGTGGGCCAGCGTACGCGAGGTCCTCAATATTTTCCAGGCAGACGCCTCCGGTTCTCACATCGTCACCGTTCCGCACGACATTCTGGCGAAAGCGCTGAAAATGTCAGGAACGGATTTGACGGCGCTGTCGCTCGATACAGTTCGAATGTTCGAGTCGGATGCGCGGGCGGCCGGCTTTACTCTTTGACGGGTGCCGCGTGCCGGGCAATAGGTCGTTGATCCAATCCCAGAACGGCCGTCACAATCCCCGACACCATTGTCGGCAGCGAAATCGACCCTCGATATGTAAGGTATTGGTGTCCGGATGCGTCCTCGGACATGCCGAGCTGCACTCCGAATGCCGATTGCATCTGTGCGCCCGTACCCTCAACGCGCACGCGCCGGCTGGCCGCATCTTCCTCCACTCTCAATCCGTACTCTCGTGCGAAAGCGCTGACTGCAGACAGGTCTCGAGGCTCTGCGGCAAGCGCCTCCCGCGCCTGGGACTGTGATTCGGGATGATATCGGCCCGACAGCAGGTCTTCTTCCGACGGGCTCGCGCTCGATCTGCGTAATACCAGCGTCGCTGCGAATCGAGCGGACAAGTCGGACAAAGGGTGCCAGCGCTCTCCCGTGCGAGGCTGTAGTTCGGTTCCGGGTATGGGAACGCGCTGGCCCTGGGACACTCGCTTACCTGGATGCGACTGCGGAGGTTTCGAGTTCTGTAACCGGTGGCGGTTGAGCAGAAGACTGCAATGCATTGAGGATTGCAGCGCCATCCGGACTACCGAGGCCGGTGCATGCGTCCCACCCCTGCTTGGCACTGTAAGCGCCAAGACCACCACTGTCGTTATTGCCGGACGTAATGTCATGGAAAGCGGATTTGTTCATTGCGTACAGAGCAGGATTGAGGAACCCCACCGATTTGCCCATCTTTTGATTTATCAGCGCAGCCAGTGCGGCCCAAAGTGGCGCTACGGCACTCGTGCCGCCCACAACCGTGGCTTGACCGCTGACCAGAACCTGGTAGCCGGTTGTCGGATCGGCATCGCCCGCGATATCGGGCACGCCGCGTCCTACGAACTTCGTTTCCGGGTTGGCGGGAACTCCGGCGGTGTTCTGATAGGCGGGAAGCGGAAATGCGTTACTGACTCCGCCGCCCGTCGCGCCTTCATTTGTTGCGGTTTCGTTCCAGACTGTTTCAGACGAGATCTTGCCGCCGGACGCCGCCAGAGTAGTCCCGCCACAGGCAAGCGCATACGGACTCGCGGCCGGGAAGTCGACGTGCAGCTTGCGGTCCGTTTGTCCATCGGTTGATCCGTCGTCCCCCGCCGCAACGGTCACGGTAACTCCGAGCGTTGCCGCGTCCTGCAAGGCGGCGTTCATCGCCGTCTGTGATTGCTGCGTCCATCCATCCTCCGCGCCGCCCCAGCTGATCGAGATGACTGAGGGTTTGCGCGTCGTATCGTGCGCTGCATCGGTAATCGCGTCAATGAAACCCTGATCGGTGTTCGGCGCAAAATAGACTGCGATGTTCGCGCCCGAGGCGATTGCTCCAACCACCTCAATATCCAACATCACCTCCGCGTCCGCTTCCGAACCCGGCTGGTTCGTCCCACCGTCGACGGAAACTGCAGAAATCTTTGGTTCGTTCACGCCGATGCTTTGGAAATACGTTTTCAGATCCGCGCTGCTGTAACCGCCGCCCAGTTCGATGATCGCGATCGTCTGCCCGGCCCCGTTCACACCTGCGGGAAAGTTGTAAAGCTGCGCTACCTGCATCGGAGTGAACGTTCCAGCCGGACCGGTTTGCTTCTTCTTCTTCTTTCGGAAATGCGGTTTGGCAATCGGCCGAGTGTCGAGGCCGAGCACTGCGAGCACGGCGCCCTGAAGTTCGGCGGGAATACTGAGCGCTCCAGTGCGTCCTCGGAAGTGTGGCCCGGTGGTATCCACCCGATAACAGCGGAGTTCTGCCCCAAATGCCGTACTCATCGCCTGCGCTGTGCCGGTTAGCACCACACGCCGCTTAAGAAGACTGTGTTCGACCACAGTGAGCCCATATTCGTGAGCAAAGCGCTCCACCAGGTCGATGTCGTCAGGGTTCGCGCCATGTCGGGACGCCAACTCGTCGTGCGAGAGTTGATCGCGCACCTCGTGACCGCCGGCAACCGCCGGTTCACTTCCCTTGCGGCGTAGCACAACGGTTACGCGCACGATCTCGTCCGGCTTGATACTGCCGATCAATTGCGAATCGGGCAGCGGCTTACGCTCGCTCCCCGGTAGCGTGACTCTCTTTTCAAACGCCATGTAGTGGCCTCCGTTGTTGTTCTGGAATCGGCAGCGACCAGTCTATCGCTTCGCGCATGTTTTTGGCGCGATCGCCGTCTGATTCGTTGGGCACGTTCCGGACCAGCCGGCGTAAAGGCGTTTCTTTCATAAGTCCGTCACGCTCGCAGTCTCCAGTTAAACTGGAAGAAATGCCGCCAAACACTTCTGGAATCAGCGCCTCGGCGCCGATCCGCTCGCCTCTGATGACCGTTATCGCCGCCTGGCTCGTCCCTGGCGCGGGACACTTCATGGTGGGGCGGCGCGGGCGCAGCATTATCGTTTTCGTTACTGTCCTGATCTGTTTCGCTATTGGCCTGCTCATGCGCGGCCCCATGTTCCAAATCACGCACACCGGAGACGTGCTCTCACGCTTGATCCAGTACGGCGGCTACATTGGCGATCTGTCGTCCGGCTTGCTGTATTTCGTCGCGACCTGGGCCGGGTACGCAGCTCCTGACGTGGCCGGGCATGTCCCTGACTACGGATCGAAATTTCTGGTTGCGGCAGGCTTACTGAACATCCTCGCCATGGTGGATGCATACGAAATCGCGACCAGGCAGAAGGACTAATCGCATCCATGACTCTCAACCTGAATCACTTCGAGACTTCCATTCTGTTTGCGCTGCTTAGCAGCATTATTCTCGGTCTCGTCACCAAGCGCACTGATCGCGAGCGCGTTCGTTATGGCCTCTATTGCTTCGGCTGCTTCATGGTCGCGCTCTTTGGCATCGGCTGGGTAATGCGTCTGCTGCACGGGTAAGTGATGAAAACGTTCTATATCGAAACGTTCGGGTGCCAGATGAACGCCCACGATTCGGAGAAAGTTGTGGGCACGCTGCTTCAGCAAGGCTACTCGCAGGTTGAGGAGCCCGACGAAGCCGAACTGATTCTTTATAACACCTGCAGCATTCGCGACAAGGCAGAACAGAAGGTGTTTCACCGGCTCCAGCAATTCAAACGTGAAGCCGGGAAAGGTAAGATTTTTGGCGTCCTCGGGTGCGTGGCGCAGCAGGAAGGTGAGCGCATTTTTGAGCGCGCGCCACACGTGAGCCTCGTCGCCGGTTCGGCGAGCTACACAAAATTGCCAGAGATGCTGGTGCAGCTCGAAGCTGGAAATCGTCGCGTCACGGGTCTCAGCCTGGACACGGACGAAACGTTCGACACACCATTTGCGCGGCGCGATAATCCCCATCGCGCGTACATCACGATCATCGAAGGTTGCGATAAAGCGTGTGCTTACTGCGTCGTGCCGTTCACTCGCGGCCCCGAGCGCAGCCGTACCAGCGAGAGTGTCATGCGAGAGGCGCAATCGCTCGCCGAGACTGGTTACAGCGAGGTTCAACTGCTGGGTCAAAACGTCAACAGCTACCGCGATCCTTCTTCCGCCGGCTGGAACTTTGCTACGCTGCTGGCTCGAACCGGTGATATTCCAGGCATCCGGCGAGTTCGTTTCACCACTTCTCACCCCCGCGACTTCGTCAAAGAAATCATCGACGTCATCGACGACAATCAGTCCTTGTGCAATCACGTGCACCTGCCGGTGCAGTCCGGGTCCTCAGACGTATTGGCCCGAATGCAGCGGCTCTATACGCGCGACCAGTACATGCGGCGGATCGAATGGATGAAGGACGCCAAACGCGATATCGCAATCACAACCGACATCATTGTCGGTTTCCCAGGCGAAACCGAAGCCGACTTTCAGGCCACCGTGCGCTTGTGCGAGGAAGTTGAGTACGACTCGATGTTCATTTTCAAGTACTCGAAACGGCCGAATACGCCCGCCCTGCAGTATGAGGACCAGATCCCGGAAGAGGAGAAAACGCGGCGTTTCATGGCTCTGCAGGAGCGTCAGCGCGCCATCCAGATCCGCCGTAATTCCGGATACGTGGGACAAACAGAGCAGGTACATATTGAAGGCTACAACAACGCCACCGGTCAGTGGATCGGCCGGACGACCCAGAACAAAACCTTGAATTTTACGGACTCGCAGTTGGCTGCTCCAGCGAACGGCCGAAGTCTCGTCGGGCAATATGCCGACGTTCTGGTGACGCGGGCGGGTCCCAACAGCCTGGCGGGAGAGCGCCTGCCGCACGGGATGCCGTATCTGCAGTGATTGGTTTGGCTCAACGGAGGCGGAAATGGAAGTTGAAATGAAAATTCGGGGTCTGATGATGGACCCCATGACCAACATGCCCATCGTCGTGCTGAAGGATTTGGCCGGTGACGCCGTGCTGCCGATTTGGGTTGGTATCTACGAAGCAAACGCCATTGCTCTTGAGATAGAAAAAGTCACAACGCCGCGTCCAATGACGCACGACCTGATTAAGGTTCTGCTGATGGGACTCGAAGCGACGATTAAGAAAGTCGTTGTTAGCGAACTCCGGGATGACACCTTCTACGCTCTGATCTGGCTGGAGCGCGAAGGACACTTGATCAGCATCGACTCACGCCCGAGCGACGCGCTCGCCCTGGCGTTGCGGCACGACTGTCCCATTTATGTCGAAGAAAAGGTCCTGCAATCCTCGCAGAAGTCGAGCAGCGTGTCGGAGAAGGTCAACAATGAAGAGCTTCGCAAGTGGCTGGAGAACTTAAATGACGAGGATATGGGCCGCTACAAGATGTAATTCCTGGCATCGATAGCATGCGTCGAAGGGATTTTCTGTTGGCTTCCGCCGCAGCCGGATTCATGCCGGTGTCCGCCTCCGCGTTGGCCGAGCCGGACATGCAATTTCCAACAGCGCCGCGGGACCGTCTGGCAGTATCATCGTGGCCATTTCGAAAGCTGTTCCATCCGAAAACCGGAAGCCGGAAGCTGGAAGAATTCCCCGAGTTTGTAGTGTCGAGCTTTGGGGTACAGCGCATTGAACCTCTGAACGACCACTTCGCTTCAACCGAGCCTGGCTACCTGGACGGCTTCAACAAAGCGCTTCGAACCGCCGGCGTTCGCATCGTCAATATACCGGTCGACCCGCACCACAGCTTCTATGATCCGGACGAGGGCAATCGAAAAGCGGCCGTGGACTGCGCGCGCGACTGGATCGATGTCGCTGTTGCGCTTAGTGCTCCAAGCATTCGCGTCAGCATTCAACAGGCACATGGGGCGAAGCCTGACCTGCAGCGAACTGTCGAATGTCTGAAACAGGTAGCAGAGTATGGTTCCAGCAAAAGAGTCTTGGTGAACCTGGAGAACGACGATCCCGAGGCGGAAGACGCATTCTTTGTCACCGCCGTTATCAAGGACGCGGGCAACGATTACCTACACGCACTTCCGGATTTCTGTAACTCCATGCTTGAGAAGCACGGCGACGAAGCGTTCAACGACTCAGCCCTTCGCGCCATGTTTCGGTATGCGTATAACATCAGTCACGTCAAGGATTCCGAGTTGGACGAAGGCACTCTCTATCGCGTGAGTTTGCCGAAGTGTTTTCAGATCGCAAAAGAATCCGGCTATCGCGGCTACTTTTCCATGGAGTTCGAAGGCCGCGGCGACCCAGTCAGTGGCACAAAAGCGCTGATCGACGCGAGTTTGCGCAACCTTTAAAACCGATAGTTCAGTTCGACGTAGCCGAGATCGGCGTCGCCGCCTTTTGGATAAATCGCCTCGGTGACGAGTTTGCCTGCCGCGTGCCCATAATAAGCGCCCAAGGCCACGTGCGTCTTGAATGCATAGTCGATGCTGGCGTCGTATAAGGTCGCGAGCGAGGAGTGCCCATTTGACGGCCTGCCTGTGTAGCCCAAGGTCCACGGCTGGAACTCGCCGCCGCCGCTGTACCAGAGGTCGTTCTTACTGGCGAGTGCGAGTGAGTGAATGTCGCAGCGAATGGTGAGTGGTTTCGCGGGGCGCAGAATCAGTTCTCCGAAGGCATCCCGATTGTTCATGATGTTAAAGAACGGAAAGCGCGCATAGATGCGAGGAGTCGGCAACACCTGGAAGAAGGTACCGTGAGTGGAGTCGTTGGGATTCTTATCGCCAGAGCCGTAATCAATGCCGCCGCGAATCCACGGTTTGATCCGCGACAATCCTCCCGGCTGCCAGCCCGCTTCCGCAGCATACGCGTACGCGCGTTGGCTGAGAGCGCCCCAGGAACCGCCTTGCAACGCGCCCCAGACCAGAAAATCGACGGGACCGGCGTGTGTCTTCGTGACGTGGATGTAATCGCCTCCGGCGGTGACCAGATTGATGTGTCCGTGGTCAGCGGCGCGAACGGCCTGCGGGCGATTATCCGTTTTCAGAACATTGTCGCGGTAATCGTCCGATCCCAAGCCGAAGATTCGCCACTCACCGGTGTTGGAGCCTCCCCCTGTGTCACGCGTAAGCGCGCCATAGAAGATGTTGGTGTTCAATTCGCCCCAGCCATCCACCTGAAACACCCCGCGCGTCGGCCGTGCGGCGAGCAACGTGATGTTTGTTTTGCCGGTGGAAGCAACATACTCCAGGCCGTCAAGGCTCCGTCCTACATCGGAAAACCCAAAGTTGCCCAGCAGCCGCTGCGAGATGCGATCGCGCTTCAGGGCCGCGAGCGTTTTGTCGCTGGGGAGTACTTCAAGTCCGTCGTTGAACTCCGTCCGCCCGACAAGCAGAGATTGCTTGAACGGACCTCCTCCGAACTTGAACCGGAGATAACCCTGCTTAGCAAAAACGGAAGCAGTGCTCGTATTGTGGTCGTTCGCGACGTAATAGCTGGCTCCGAAGCCGAGTTGGCCTTGTGCCCCCGTTGCAACTGCGTTGCGTGGAAGGCCTAACAGAACTGGCGCCGCTAGCTCGAGCTTCCAGTCAATCGTTTCGCCATTCTCGGCAAGACTGACGCGAAAAATCGTCTCCGAATACGTGTAGTCGTTGTTGGCGTTCCCCTCGAACCAATTCCACGACATAGACCGGGTCCGAACCGAACCAGAGACGGTGATGTTGCCGATCCGAACTGGATCGGAGTCGGTCTGCTGCGCGGTCGCGCACACAACGCCAAGGCAAAGCAATATCGATGCTCTGTAGAACATGGTTAGCCCTTTCGTACTGAAAATTGTGCGACGGGGCTCAGGAATCGCGTGGAGGACTGGTCCGCGCGCGGACGTGGGAAGACGTCGAGTGGTGGGTGCGCAGAGACTTCTCCACGCCTGAATGCAACAGTTTAGCACGTGCATCTCAGTGCTGAGATCCGGCCTCGGTCGCTGATCGAAAAGGCCGAACGGGCTTTTCTATAAGGAACCGCGCAAAACGGTCGCGGAATCAAGCGCGCCACCCAAAGGACTAGGGACTTCCTTTGCTGTCTGGCGGCGCGCATCCGCGCCGTTTGCGCTATCTAGGAGCCCGCAGCGCTTTTGCTGGAACTTTATTGGTCAGTGCCGCCGCATTCATGACGTGCAACGCTTTCTGTCGCTCCACGTTATGGGCCACAGCCGCCATCCTCGCTGTCATGTCCGCCAGGCGCACTTGCTGATAGCCTTTGCGCTTTGCCACGATGCGGTAGTCGAAGCTTACGTCCGATTGACCTCCGCCCAGCTCGTGGACTTCGAACGAAGCTGGCGTTTCGCCTGTGACGTAGAGACCTTTGCAATCGCCTTTCGGCGTTACAAACACGTGGTACTCTATCGCGGTATCGACGGTCTGTGCGTACACATGCTCCAAAGGCACCGTAGCCGTGCCGCCGCTCAGTCTCCCCGACCCGAAATCTTCAAACCAGTTCTCGGGCGCTTCCATGGCGTAAAGAGCAACCTTCCGCGCGCCGTTATCGACAGGCACCACGGCGGACTTGGTACCGGAGCAATGCAGGTTAGCAGCGATATCGATCGTACAGCTTGGACTTGCGCCCCCCGGTCCGGTTGTTTGCAGCACCAATGAATCGGGGTTGTCAGAGAAGGTCTTCGAGAAGGCGGCTGTCGGAAGATCGAGATTGATTGAACTACTGGACGCGTCAATCGCGATCCCATCCTCATCGGTAGCCGCCACAGCTGCCTCTCCGTGTGCTTGCGCGATCAATCCCGCATCGTGTGAAGTACCGGCGATAGCAATCACACCGGCGGAGGGCGCGCTGCTCTTGCAAATACCGGCCGCCTGGCCAGCTGAACTGGCGGTCACGCCGCAAACGCCTCCACCGCTGCCGGCGAAGTCGCCGAAAGCTCCGACCACGCCGACGCCAATCAATGTGGATCCCTCAACCCCGATGCCTTCGAACGGACTCACCCCGAGCACGCCGGCACCGCTATCACTGGCCGAAATTCCTTGCACACCAATCGCGCTGATATCGACAGGAACGTTCCCGGGCGATCCGCTGACTCCAATCACTCCGATGCCGGCTGCGCTCAGGCTAACGCCTGTGACCCCACGTGTGGTGCCGTTCGCGGCCGTTGCTTCTCCCAGCACACCGGTACCAGTGTTGCTGGCGGCAAATCCCTTCACGCCGAAACTCACGCCCGTGGCCGAGGTTGCATTTCCCTGCAAACCGGCGCCGCTGGTACTTGCGGCAAACCCCAGCGCGCCGATCGTAGTGCCCGTCGCGGCTGAATCGGCCCCCAACAGCCCCACTCCGTTCGGGCTGACCGAGATGCCCTTCAGCGCGTACACTACCCCGCTTGCAGCCGGGTTCCGCACATCGAGCGTTGCCGTCGGTGTATTGGTCCCAATGGCCAGCTGTCCCGCGTGTTCGAACAGTACAGAGTTCCCAAGTGTGGTGCCGCTGGTCCACAACGGAACGAAGTTGGCGGTCCCTGTGCCTCCGATTACTGCGGCCGAAGCGTTCTTCGGCGTGCCCGGCTGAGAGCTGTTCTGGCCGCTCCCGGCGCTCTGGTCTGCGTTGTGCGATGCCGCTTGCGATTGCGTTTCGGCCGTTAGGTAGGACGACGCCGGCTTGCCGCCCAGCGTCTCGGCATCCACCGCCTTTAATGCGTATGGTACGCCCACCAGCAGCACACGCGCTGCCTCACTGGCTCCTGCCAGGTCCGGCTGCACTCCTAGCCAGCGCGCGCGCATTGACGTGAATAAGTCGAGCGGCAAACCGTCGGCCTTAGTCGCGCCTAGCAATACGCTATAGCGCCCCTGTTCATCCAGCTGAACCTCCTGCTGCTCCATCCATAGCGGAGTGTTATCGAGTAAGTCGGCGTAGAGTGAAAAAGTAAGTTTGACTGAGCGTGCCTGCGGCTTGCCGTCGGGGCCGAGGACAACATTGCTGTAGCGAATCAGCCGTGGGACAACGCCGGGGGCGGATGCCTGAACGGCTGTACTGTCGACGGCGGCTGCGGTCTGGCTCCCACAGATAGCCGCGATTCCGATAAGTGTTGTTACTAACAAGCATGTTCGACGGTGGGCTTTCATGGCCGGAAGCAGGAGCACGTTCAAGACCACTCATCCGTTTCCGAAATGCGAGAACATGGAAACCGTAGTTCAACCCCACACGGAGCTGAAATCGCCGATCTCCAGCAGGTTGCCCGCACCTCGCCGGGCTTTCCGATTATCCATAACGTTAAGCCGCCTCTGCCCGCCCTAACTGAATTGCTTCACCCTCAAATGCGTAGAAAGGCCGGTCAGATTCTTCTAAATTGAATGTCGACGCAAGAAATCAATTTGAGCAAATCGCGAGCGGGTCAGGCAGTAGGCATCAAGGAAGTCGAGGACGGTATCTGGCTCGTCAGCTTTATGGATTACGCCTCGGTTACGTCGATTGGAGGAAAGAACTTTGCAGCCCCTGGAAAACCCTTCGGACCAAAGTGTTACCTATGTGTCCGGTTCGGACAAACATCCGAAATGGTGGGCGCGCAGGGACTCGAACCCCGGACCTCCTGCGTGTGAAGAACGTGAGGGGCTTCCACGGATTACTTGTGGTCGATTGTTTTCTATCGGTTAGTTAGGCTCGGGGCATCTGCTTCCGCTCAGAACAGATGGCCGAAACGCCGATTTCTGGCACACTTTTTAGCACATGTTTCCCGCTCCAAGAGCTTACCAAGGCGTTCCGCGAATCGGGAATTCCCGTTGCTCGTCCGCGTTACACTGATAATCACGACAATGAGGTCTGTTCGTGTTTCGGGCTGGCTCACTGGGTCAGAATAGTTCAGATGCCGGTATTTAACGCAGTGTGGATGTCCTGCTTAGGATTAACCGCCATAGCTTACGGCCTCCTAAACAAGAAGATGCGCTTTCGAGATGGGAGAGAGACCAAGCCGGCTGGCCGAGCGGCTTAGCACGGACTTGGCTTGTCGCCCTCGGTATGGTGCTCCTCGTATGGCGATCCGGCAGCTCGGCTGAGACCTCCGCGCTCAAAAAGGTCTTTCGTGCCACGGGCGATGCTGCCGATGGGGATTCCCTGGATTGCGCATTGCATCTCCTCCCCCGTTTCGATCCGGAAATATAGCGCGCCTATGGTAATGTCAGGTCTTCGGAATGACAGCAAACCCGGACCGGCACTCATTTTTTGTTGCCACACATCTTCTCGCTGCGACGATGCTCTTCGGCGGAATAGCCACCTTCTGGACTTCCGTTGGTATTTTGCGGGCGGGAAAGACCGAACCGCCGCGACCGGATCGCTTCCTGATAGGTCGTCGTACCTATTTCGATTTCGGGCCGCCATTCGAATTCTACGAGATATTCTCAGCAAAAGCGGCTGGCGACGGCGGCACGGTTATCGAGCGAATCCAATTGACGCCGCCAGGGGATGTCTGCACGCAATCCGCAACCTTGGAATCCGCAACGGGTTTGGTCAAAGAGAGCGTTTCAGACCTGCTGGGCAGAACGAACCCGTGTGCAATTCCGGCGAGGGATCTGAACCGTGAGCTGAAGCGGTGCAAGAACTGTCTACACTTCAGCGGCGCCGATGTGGTCATGCAGGTTGGATGCGGCTCCGAGAACCGCCGTATCCGGATGGAGGTTCTGGATAAGGACATGTTCGATACCCATCCAGTAACGCCCGAGCACACGTCTTGGACGATGAAGCTCTTCGGTCGGCTTGATCAAGTACTCGGGTCCCCGATCACGGACCGTCCGATTTTTGGCCTCGGTGAGCCTGCGTCATCGTCGAAGCCTGTAGCTACTCCGCTGCTGAGTGATTTGCAAAGTGGGACACTCGATGGCCTGTTCGGAAAGAGCACGTACACGCCTTCCGAACTTTTTCGTAAATCACAAGTTCCTCCGCCGAAGCAGACAGTCGATCTCGTTGAATCGTCTCCTGCTCGGCCCATTGCATATGTTCTTCCGAAATATCCACCCATCGCGCGGGTCGCGCATGTCAGCGGGCTCGTGAAATTTGTCATCAGCGTCAAACCGGATGGGCACACATCGCCCCCCGTTTTCTCTAGCGGTAATCCTATCCTCCAGAAAGCCGTGATAACGAGCGTTGCCGATTGGCTATTCCCGCTCGATACGGCTGGCCAAGATATCCACCTGGCAATTGGATTCAATATGAATTGTCAGCAGAACAAACCGTAAGCCTTCAGCCGTTCTTCTGATCAGTATACGTTTTCTGCGGAACCCGATACTACGGGTTCGGACGGCGTTGCGTCTTCATGGCACCGCGGGGTCCGACAAAGAATAACGTGACTTCCTTCGGTGCGGACTGAAACGTAAAGTCATAGACCATATCATCCTGTTGGTCTTCCACTCCCTGAAGCTTAAGCTTCTTCTCAATGCCGCCCGACGAGACATAAAAATACTCGTCGTTGCCATACCCTATTTCACGCATCGAGCTGGTGTGCGCGCTTCCGGAATCGTCGATTTTAACGAGATAATTTGCCCCCTGTTTATTCAGTGGAGGAGAGCTTGCTTCGCGATAGTAGATCCGTACCCAGCCAATGTACCCATCGGGAATCAACACCCTGTTGCCAGATCGAAATCCACAGGCGCTCGCCAGGCAAAGCAGCACAATCAAGCCAATGATTGCTCGAGCGCTCACGTTCCAATCACAACACACCCAGCCGTGACCGCATTCATCCGGAACGATCGGACCTTTGCAGACGGGTTGTGCTGTGTCCCTGGAATTGTCACTATCCCTGTGCAAACGTCGATGGGACGATATTCGTCCAGTGTTGTGCTGTCACAAATTGCGACAGATGTTTCGCGTTCGTCGTTGCGACAACGGGCGATGACCCCATTAGGAGAGCTTGGGCGGCCAGCAGAACATCGATATCGAGAGCCGTAGCATCCGCCGTTGGTCGGCCGGCTCGTCGGGATTGAGCCCACAATTCCGCCGCAAAGCGAAGGGCATCATCGGTCAGTGGGACGTATCGGTCTGGGGCGGCGTTCACGAATGCGTCAAGACGGGCGATTCCAATAGTCTTGTTAGCCCTCAGAAGTTCGCGCTTGATCTCGTAATAGACGATGGCAGGAACCACAACGCGAGCACCCGCAACAAGACAATTCTTGAGCCAGTCCGTTATCGCGATTACTTCATGACTGCGCTGTGGCTGCGTTATCAGGCCGAGCGGACCGGAATCGAGGAAAAGAACGTCGCTCACGGGTAGACGAGCGGTTCACCTGACGCGATGCGAGCCTCATTGACGGCTTTCATGAACACGGCGAGTTCCTCTTCCGCCGCTTTCAATTGCGCTGGGTCCGATGTCGCGTCCTCGCGCTGCCAAACCGACAGCAGGTCGAGCGTTGCCGTGTCGACCGATCGAGGAACAGGCGCGGCGCTGCTGCCGGGCAAGCGGGATGCAGGTCCGATTTGCGGGGGTTCTGACTGGAGAGGCTGCCTCATTAGTTTTTCCTGCCCTGTTTGAATTTTACCAGCCGCCGCGCTGATGCGGGAAAACCTGAATCTTCCACGTGCTCCGAATTTCCCGCCATGGGCGGGCGGTTCAGCCTGATCGGAACGCATTAAGAAACGTCAGCCCTTCTCGGAATGATTCAATAGCTCGATCATTGCAGCCTTGGAGTCGCCGGCCATCGCGGCACCCACGCTCTTCAGAAACCGATCATAGCGGAACTTTCCTTGCGCAACAGCCTGATCGCGAGCGTCGCTCGGTGGTTCGGCAATGCAGGTCAGAAGAGTCTTAACCAGAGAGTCCACGAAGGCGAAGAGGGCCTGCTGCGCCAGCTTGACGCTCCTGATCTCACGAGCGAGGCGATCGAGACTCGCGGCAATTCGCTCCTCCGCGGCTTCCACCTCGCTTTCGCGTCCGGCCAGCTCTCGTTGAATCGCCGCGCGAATGAACGCGCTCGGATTCGAGAAGCCTCCCGCCTTCGCCGCGCGCTCAACGCGCCCGATCAGTGGTTCGTCCAGTCGGATTCCGCGGCATCTTGTCTTGGCTTTTATAGGTTTCACACTTTGTATGGCGTCATCATCCGGGCTCGTGACAGAGGCGTGCACGAATGTGCACGAACAGCCTCGAATCGTGCACGAGCCAAACTCAACGAGAGCAAATGGTTGACCGGAAAACAAGCCACAGCCGCGCAACAACCCTTTATGTTCCACTACCGGTCTTTGCGGCTGGTATCGCGTTGTCTGCGGCAGTGCGGGCATGAAAAACGGGTAAACAACTGAAACTCTCTGAAAGTCCGCCAGTCTGCTTGATCTGCTGAAACATTCCGAAATTTTTTGGCAACTTTCTGGAATCGCGAATAGCGTTCGTTAAGCGGGATGCCGCGAGGGAACCTTCGTTCGTCACGCCGTGCCCATCTCATGGCGTACAGGTTGAGGCGCTGATCAGAAGCGCCTTCAGCGGAAGGCAGGCACATGGCGAGCCCGGCAGTTGTACTTGAGCAGGACAGCCCACGATCCTTTGAGCGACCGATCGACGTCAAAGCGGCGGCCCAGTTCCTTGGCGTCAGTCCGTCCCTTGTCTATGCTTATGTTGAGCGGAAGCAGATTCCCCATTTCCGAATGATGGGGCGCTCGATCCGGTTCCGGCTTTCGGAACTGGATCGGTGGCGCCAGCAGTTTCACGTGAATGGAGGAATCAATGGCTAAACGAGGGCGGCCGCCGAAGCATGGCGGCACAGTCTACAAACGGAACGACTCAGATATCTGGCAGGTCCGCTACAAGGACCAGAAAGGAGAAATGATACGCGAATCGGCGGCCACAACGGATCGCGAGCAGGCGGAACGATTCCTGCGGGATCGGCTCGATGCACGCGACGAGGGACGCCTGTCGGTTCTGCTGGGCAGCAAACGACTCACATTCAACGAGTGGGCCGACTGGTTTCTGGAGAAGCGCTCCAAGCCACCGTTTCGGAGTGCTGGCAATCACGAGGTGAACCTGAATGCTCTGAAATCTCTCAGACCGGTATTCGGCGAGACGGCCTTATCGGATATCACTTCCGAAGGGGTCGAAAACTATCTGACGGATCGGCTTCAGTCGCGGCGCAGAATACGAACCAAACTCGGAATCAAATTGGGCGACGTTATCAAACCGGCAACGGCGCACCAGGAGCTTCGGGTTTTGACGCATATTCTGAATGTCGCGGTGAAGCAGAAGCGGCTGGCGACGAATCCGTGTGTCGCGGTCGAGTTTCCGGTTTCCGTAAGGAGGTCAACGAGAAAACCGCACTACATGACGGCGAGCGAACAGCAGAAAATCGAGTTCGCGGCTCCGAGTTACCTGCGGAATATCGTGTCATCGTTTCAGAGCTCGGGTTGCGCTACAAGAAGGAGCTTCTTCCGATGAAGAAGGAGCAAGTCGATCTGGAAAACCGGCTCGTACATATCGCGGACTCCAAGACAGCGACCGGGATCGGCGACATGCCTTTGACCAATGCGGCACGGGAGGCATTCCGGCGTCAGATGGAGGAGACGCCCGGAACCGAGTACCTGTTTCCCAGCCCGATAACAACCGGAAAAAAGCCGTACATGACCAACCTGCGCAAGGTCTGGGCGGACACGCTGAAGAAAGCGGGCGTACCGTATTTCGCGCCCTACGAGCTTCGGCACACCTTCGCCACACGGCTCAGCGCGGGCGGCGTCGCCGATCACATGGTGACGCAGATGTTGCGGCAGAGCGATGCGGAGGTCTTCAAGCTCTACAGCCAGGCGAAACTCGGCATGATGCGCGAGGCGCTCGCGAAGCTCGACCGTCAGGCCAACGAGCGCGGGAATTTCCGGCACAGCGAACGTCAACTGAACCATTTTCTGCACACTTTCGTGCACAGTTGTGGTCAGTTTACGTTTTCAGGAAGGAGGGCAGATTGATTCTAAAGGAGTAAATGGTGGGCGCGCAGGGACTCGAACCCCGGACCTCCTGCGTGTGAAGCAGGCGCTCTAACCAGCTGAGCTACGCGCCCGTTTCGGATCCAGTTCTAAACTACGCCCCAGCAAGCCTGCCATATGCGAGGCTAACTGCATGGCACATTCGCGCTATCGACGCACTCTTTAGCGACATCGGCGGTGTCCTCGGCACCAATGGCTGGGATACGCGCCTGAGGCGGAAGCTGTGCGGCCACTTCGACGTGCGATTCGAGGAGATCGAGCGGCGGCATCACCTCATGTTCGATAGCTTCGAACGCGGCTATCATGCGCTTCGAGGAGTATCTACGGCAGGTCTTCTTCGCTCAGCCGCGCCGTTTACAGCCGAAGATCTGCGCGAGTTCGCCTACAGCGAATCCGTGCCGTGGCCGGACAATATCGCACTTCTTGAAGCGAGTCAAAGACGGCGAACGAACTGAAGCTCGCGCTGATCAGCAACGAAGGCGAGGATCTCACCGAGTATCGCGTGCGCAAATTCGGGCTGCGCGAACTCGCGGATTTCGTCATCTTTTCGCACTTCGTTCACATGCGCAAACCCGACCGGGAGATCTGGCAACTGGCGCTGAATCTGGCGCAGGCTGACGCCGTCCGAATCCATTTATATAGATGACCGCGAGATGTTCGTCGACGATCGCAGCCGAGATGGGGTTCACCGCCATGCATCATGTATCGCTGGAAAGCACGCGCGACCAACTCCGGACATCGGGCTCGCGGTCGAATTGAAGCCGGGTCGTCGGCCCAGCGTTCAGCTCTACTTCAATTGCTTGTTTACTTCGTCCCAGTTGACGACGTTCCACCAGGCCGCGATGTATTCGGGCCGGCGGTTTTGATACTTCAGGTAATAGGCGTGCTCCCAAACATCGAGCCCCAGAATCGGCTTCTTGCCTTCCATCAACGGGCTGTCCTGGTTAGCGGTTGAGATGATCTCGAACTTGCCGCCGCCGTCTTTCACCAGCCACGCCCAGCCGGAGCCGAATCGGCTGGTCGCGGCGGCATTGAATTTCTCCTTGAATCCGTCGAAGCCGCCGAAGTTCGAGCTGATCACGCTCTCGATATCGCCCTTTGGCGCGCCGCCGCCCTTCGCCGAGAGCAGATTCCAGAACAGACGAGTGGTTGGCGTGACCGCCGCCGTTGTTGCGGACGGCCGTCTTGATCGCCTCGGGAACGCTCGCAAGATTGTTCGCGAGCAGTTCCTCGACCGACTTATTCGCAGGTCCGGGGCCGATTCGAGCGCCTTGTTCAGGTTGTTTACGTACGCGCCATGGTGCTTGTCGTGGTGGATCTCCATGGTCTGCTTATCGATGTGCGGCTCCAGCGCATCGGAGGGGTAGGGGAGCGGTGGAAGTGTAAATGCCATATGTCTTCTCCAGGTACCGTTATATCCAACAGCGGCTCCTACGAAACGAACCCGATAACGCCAGCTTTTTAGAATCAGACGCTTGCAGGAGAATTACGAAACGAACGCTATCTGAACCGCGCACAACGGCCAGCCAAACGGCCTGTGCTCTCAGGCAAGTTGGGTTTGGGTTCGTTTTTTCAAGTCTGGAAAACGGTCGAGCCGGCGACGATGGTCTGGAGGACGTGGAGCTCGGCCGTGGCTTCATCCCAAGTGAAGCGGATCAGGTCGGCCCGCTCGCCTGGGGTGAGGCCGCGCTGACGGCCGGAGATTCTGGCGACCCGCGCTGCATTGGTGGTTGCCATGGCCAAGGCTTGTCTGAGGGATATACCCCCTAGACGTACGGCAAAGCCGATGGCGTGATCCATCCGAAGAGCAGACCCGGCGAGACGCTCGGTGTCTCGTATCACGACAGAGTTGTCACTCCGAAGTTCGACATCCACCTGGCCGAGCTTATAAGGACCCGGGGGACACATGGCCGGCATAACGGCATCGGTTACGAGCACAGAGTTCTCGGCACCCTTGCTTCGAACCGCGGCCCGGAAGAATGGCCCCGGAATGTGGATCCCGTCCAAGATGAAGCTGGCTGTCAGACGATCCTGGACGAGCTGATCCCAGATGTAGTTCCTGGTCTTGGGCAAAACCGAATGAGCAGCGTTGCCGAGGTGGGTGGACATGGTGGCGCCGGCATCTACAGCAGCGGCGATCTGGTCACTGGTGGCCTTGGTGTGACCCACGCTCGCCACCACGCCGGAGCGGACGAGGTGCCTGATGTACGCCCGTGTTTCGTCCCACTCGGGCGAAACGGTGACAAGACGGATCTGCCCGTCCGCTGCGTCCTGCCAACGCCGGAACTCTTCGATGTCGGGAGGGCGGATGTGCTCGCGGGGATGTGCGCCTCGCGGGCCATCTTCGGGCGAGATGTGGGGACCCTCGACGTGGAACGCTTCGATAGCTTCAGCCTCAGGGAGGCCGGCTTGAGCGAAACTCTGTTTGGCTGCCGCGAGGTTGCGAAGCGCGCCGGTCATGCGTTCTTCCGAGCCCGTGATGACGGTGGGAAAGAAGCGCGTGACACCGGTGGCGAACATGCTGCCCACGGAGCGGAGGATCGCATCGGGCGATGAAGCCGGATCGTTATAGTCGACGCCGGCAAAGCCGTTCACTTGCACATCGATGAAACCGGGTGCGAGATATTCGGTGACCTCGGGCGGCGAGATGAGTTCGTCTACGCCTTCAAGAATGCGGCTGTAACGGACGTGGATCACCGACGATGTGCCTGAGAGTCTGCCTATGCAATCGGACATTTCATCCCATCCTTGTTTTATTCACAATTTACACACAACAGCAGTCACTTCAAAGTGTTGCAAAGGGGGAAGAAAGAAGATGTTGAAAAGCCCCGAAAAAAGGCATGGGCGCTCTAGCGGCGAACAAGTGGAATGAGTTACAAAACCAATAGACACAGCGCGGGCATTGGGCCGGCAGATAATCTCGGGGGAGGTGGCTGCTGGTTTGATGCTCGCGCGTGGACTAGAAGGCTGGAGGTCGGCATGAATGCCGCCCCGGCAGGCTAAAGCCCGCGCCACCCCTAACCATTTACGCGTTGACTGGCTCTGCTTCCGGCACGCCGGTCACGGACGTCAGCCAGCCGAATTCATCTTTGAACTTCCCGTCTACAATCTCGAAAAAGCGGCGTTGAATCTTCTCTGTAATGGGACCGCGATGGCCTTCGCCGACGGTAATGCGATCGACGGAGCGTATCGGCGTTACCTCGGCGGCTGTGCCGGAAAAGAAGACCTCGTCCGCGATGTACAGAAGCTCGCGCGGAATGATGGTTTCGATAACTGGAAATCCGAGCTGGCCGGCGATTTTGATTACGCTGTCGCGAGTGATGCCAGGCAGCACGGAGGCGCCGAGCGGCGGAGTCAGAATTTTGCCGTCACGAACAATGAATATGTTCTCGCCGGACCCTTCGCTGACGTATCCGGCGCTATCAAGAGCGATGCCTTCGGCATATCCGTTGGCCGCTGCTTCCATGCGGATCAACTGCGAGTTCATGTAATTGGCGCCGGCCTTCGAGAGCGCTGGCAGCGTATTCGGTGCAATCCGAGTCCAGGACGAGATGCAGACATCGACACCTTGCGTTAATGCTTCGTCGCCGAGGTACTTGCCCCAGCTCCAGCACGCGATGTAGGTGTCAATCGGATTGCTCTTCGGGAGGACGCCGACATCTCCATAGCCGCGCAGCACAATGGGGCGGATGTAACAGGACCGGAGTTTGTTTTCGCGCACGACATCGACCATTGCGGCCGAAAGTTCTGCGATGGAGTAAGGCAATTCCATTCGATAAATTTTTGCGGAGTCCACGAGCCGGCGCGCGTGATCAGCACTGCGGAAGATCGCGGAGCCGTTTTCGGTGTCGTAGCACCGGATGCCCTCAAATACTGAGCTGCCATAGCTGACTACGTGGGAAAGGACGTGAATCTTTGCGTCATCCCAACGAATAAGCCGGCCATTATGCCAAATTTTCTCGGTAGCCTGCAGCATATATCGAGTATAGCGGGGGGATGAAGCGCCACGGCGCGGCCTTAAGGCCACCGGATTGAGGGCGCTTACGCTTCCGACTCAGTTTCGGCTCGATCCGATTTGGCACCGAACGTGGCAATATACTTGATCGATGATGAACCTGGAAGACGCCAAACGATTCGTTCGCCAGCACTTTGAAGATTTTGTAAATAAGCAGGACCTTTCCGCCGCCGATCGCAATTTCGCTCCGGATTATCAGGAACACGGGAGCGATGTGCCGCCGGGCCTTCCGCCGGGGCCGGCTGGTCCTAAGCAGTATTTGGCGGCTGCATTCAAGCGTTTTCCCGACATTCACGTTACCGTCGAAGACATCGTCGCAGAAGGCGACAAAGTGGTGGTACGGAATACCTGGCGCGCTACCGATCAGCAGTCACAGCAGAAGATCGAGTTCGGCGGAATCGTCATCTGGCGAATAGCGGCAGGCAAGCTGGCGGAACGCTGGGCCTACCTGCAGGCTCCGCATCCGGTGCATTGAGTGTTTCCAGCGTACGGGGAATCAGGCCGGCACGGGAAGAGTTACTGTCAATGTCGTTCCCCGATTTGGTTGACTTTGAATAGTTACTGTTCCATTCACCAATCGCGTGCGCTCTTTGATGCTGGTTAGGCCAAGGCCGCCGGATCCGCTCGTCAGATCCATGCCCACTCCGCGGTCGGACACCGTCAACCTGATCGTCTCCGGTGAATGAGTAAGTGCGACATCGGCCTGGTCGGTGTTGGCGTGCTTGACGATGTTTTGTAGTGCCTCTTGCGTAACTCGATAGGCACAGAGGGCGATGGTGGCGGGTACGGTGTCGAATGAGCCGTTAGAGCGGAACGCCACACTGATTCCCGCGAGAGCGCCGAATTCGGAGCAAAATGCGCGTAAGGCGATTTCAAGGCCGCAGTGTTGCAACATGGCTGGATGGAGCTCGTGTGAAATCCGGCGAGTGCTATCGGCGAGATGAACCAGCTTTTCTCGAATGCGTTCGCTCTGGCCGCGCGCGTCGGCCAAATCGGAAGGAATTCCTCGTTTCAAATTGCTGACGCCGATACTAAGCGCAGCGATTTGCTGGCTAAGATCGTCGTGCAGCTCGCGAGCAAGGCGGGATCTTTCTTCTTCTTGAGCGTTGATGAGCCGTGCGCTCAATGCGCGAATTTCTTTTTCGGTCCTGGCCCTTTGCTTCAGCTCTTCCGCTAAAGCGGCATTGGCTGCCTGTAGTTCCTGTTGGGCGCGCTTGCGGTCGGTAATATCCTGACAGGTACCGACTAACTTTTGCGGCCGACCTTCCTGGCAGATAAATTGTCCCTGGCTGCGCAGCACGCGAACACTTCCGTCGGGGCGCACAATACGCTCTTCGTGGTCGAAAGATTTACATTCGCGAAAGGCTGTTTCCATGATTTCCCGGGTTTGGCTCACGTCTTCCGGATGAACCCTTTTCAGATAACCCTCAACCGTGGGCTCGAATTCATCCGGTGATAGGCCGAATATGTTGCAGAGTTCCGCCGAGCGATAAACCTTGTTCGTCGTGAATGTCCCATTCATAGCTGCCAACGTGGGCGATGCGCTGGGCTTCTACCAGCCGGGCCTCGCGCCGGTTGATCTCTTCTTGAGCCTGCTTGCTGGATGTGATATCGCGCGCGACTCCCACCATCCGCATAGGATTACCGGAAGGTCCGTCGTGAGCACGACCGTGCGAGGCGACCCAGCGGAGCGACCCATCACTGAGCCGGATACGGTATTCAGCATCGTAATCGACATGTTTTGCCGCCGCGGAACGGAGAGCTGCTTCGACCCGGTCACGGTCCTCCGGATGTATAGTGTCAAACACCATTTGCAGCGTGAGCTCCCCGGTGTCCTTTGGCCAATCGAATATGGCCTTGAGGTCGTCACTCCAGGTGAGCCGATCGGTATCGATGTGCCATTCCCAAACTCCGAGATTGCCGCTGGTGGTCGCGAGGCGCAACCGCTCCTCGCTCTTGCGCAGCGCCTCGGTCTCACGACTTCTGACAATCGCGATGGCCGCAGTTTGGGTGGCCATTTCGATGAGTTGCCGATGCCGGGGAGTGGGAAGCCCGGGGAACGGAAATAAAGAGCGAATGTGCCCAGCACAGGTTTTTGCTGGCGTTCTCTTTCCTCGAAGATGGGCGTGGACCAACAGGCACGCAGTCCATATTGGAGTGCGAAATCGCGATAGTGTTCCCACAAGGGATCGGTCGCGATGTCTTCGACGATGACCGGTTCGCCGCGGAATGCCGCTGATCCGCACGATCCGGCGGTTGGCCCGATGGGCTCGCCGTCGATAGCGCGATTGTAAGCTTCCGGAAGGCTCGGAGCGGCTCCGTGGCGCAGATGTAGACCGTCAGGATCAAGCAGCAGCACAGAACCCAACATATCGGGCGATAGCGCTTCCAATACACGTACCAACGCATCCAGCGTTTCCTGGAGCGGAGTGTTCTTGCTGATCAGCTCCAGGACCCGGTTTTGGCCCTGCAGCAATTCCGCGTTCTCGCGAGCGCTCTGCTCCGCAATCCTACGCGCGGTGATGTCGAACAGGGAACCTGCATGCCCGAGAAACTCACCTTGACGAGAAAATCTTGGCAAGCCCTTGCCGATAAACCAGCGGTACTCTCCATCGAAGCGGCGCAACCGGTGCTCATCGAGGAACTCGCTGCGGTTTGCCACGCACTGAAAAAACCTCTCAAACACCCGGTCCGCATCGTCGGGATGAAAGTAGATCTTCCAATTGTTGCCAAGGCTTTCCTTATCCGTGCCTATAAACTCGGCCAACGGTTTGTTGATGAAGGAGTTCTCGCCATCCGGCGCTGTCATCCAAAGATACGCCGGCGTTTCGTTTGCAATGTGCCGCAACCACTCTTCGCGTTCGCGGTAGACGCGCATTTTTTGATCGCGCCAGATGAACCCGACACCGGCCATGTTGGCTGAGGCAATGAGAGCGACTATCAAAGCCATTTCCCATCCGAGGCGCGATACCGGAGCGTCAACCTCCGAGGCATCGACCTTGGCGATCAAATGCCACGGCGAATCGGGGATGGACCGCACGGTCCCCAAAACAGTTACTCCGCGATAGTCCGGCTGCTTGAACACCCAGCCAAACTTCGTCTCGATCTCGGGACGGTGGAGCACCCGGACGGGACGCCAGAAATGAAAAGCAGTTCCCGGACGCTGCCGGAGGTCGCTCAAATAAACGTATTTTGGCCCCCTCGCGCCGGACAAGAACTGTTTCTGCGGTAGCGCTTGGCACGGGCCACGAACTTACGAACGGATACAGAAAGCGGTCGGGGTCGATGGTAAGGATAAACGCACCCAAACCCTCCAGGGGGACGGATAACGACATCAGCGGGCGCCCCAGTTTGGCATCCCAATACAGATCCTGAAGAGTTACATCGTTCGAGTGTGCAGCTGCCCGTCCTAGTTCACCTATACGCGACGCGTTTGACGGGGCGACATTCGATTCCAGGCGAATCGCGCCGGTGCGGTCGACCAGCGCCGCGCCGGTATAAAGAAACTCACGCTCGCATCTTTCCAAGACGTCGAGCAGGTCGGCACGATCAGCCGGTTGAATCACCTGGCTGGAAAGCGCGCGCCTGGCAGTGCGCATTATAGCGGAGGACGCCAACACGCGTCCATCCCCTAAACGCTCACGCCGCCAATTTACAATTTGCTTCGCTTTGATTTCCGCAATGGCTGCGAGTTCCTGCGTCACTGCGCTCTCGATTGCTGCCCGCTGACGCAGGTAATACCATGCGACGGCCACGATCATGGCTATCGCGCCCAAGGTAAGTGAGGCAGTCAGGATTTGGCCATGCCGGGAAAAGCCTTCGTTCTCCATGCTTATGTTGGACCTGGGCAGAGTAGCCGGCTAAACCTCATTAATGGACACCAGCTTCAACCGAATTGCGTACTGGATCAGCTCGGCTGTGGTGGATACACCCAGCACGTCCATCATTTCGTATTTATGCGACTCTGCTGTGCGCGGCGAGATGTGTAGAATGGACGCGATTTCCTTCATCGTCCGGCCCTCCGCCACCAATTGCAACACCTCCCGCTGGCGCGCTGTAAGCCGCGTCTCCCGCGGCTCGGCCTGTTCGGGAGCTTTCGCTTCAATCAGGACGCTAATCAGGTCTTTGGCAATCAATGGAGTGAGATATGCGCGTCCCTTGGAGGCTTCCTCAATTGCAGTAATGAGTTCTTCACCGGG
Organism: uncultured Acidobacteriaceae bacterium; assembly: GCA_963842195.1. Lineage (GTDB taxonomy): Bacteria > Acidobacteriota > Terriglobia > Bryobacterales > Bryobacteraceae > Bog-105. The sequence continues at coordinate 605,403 of CAWJFN010000001.1, read as the reverse complement.
TGAAGTCTTCAGCACGTATCCCAAAGCGCCGGCACGAAAGGCCTCGACAGCGAGCTGCGGCTCGGCGTGCATGGTAAGCATAATTACTTTTGTCTCAGGCCGAAGGGTTTTGATCTGGCGGACGGCGTCCACTCCGTTCAGCATCGGCATGGAAATGTCCGCGACCACGACCTGGGGGTGAAGATCGGCCACCGCTTTAAGCAGCGCCCTTCCGTCATGCACGACTCCCACCAGGTCGAAGCTGTCTTTCAGCAGAGCCCGCAGGGCCTCTACGAACATGGTGTGATCGTCAGCCAGGAGAACCCTTGTCAGCGGCATCCCGACCCTCTTAGCACAAAAACGGTTCCGCCAAGTCTAATTCTATTCGAGTATTTCGAAGCCTGTTGAGCGTTTTGCGGGCGAATTCCTGGTCAGAGACTCCGTAAAAATCCGTTACTAACAACCGTGGAAGTCCGGCTCTTCCATCGCTGAGTACAGTCCGGTGCCGCAAAAAAAGCGAGTTATCACGCGCGATTCGGGTGCGCTTAGCCCGTGAATACCTGCCGATCACTCCGATCGCATCACAGAAAGCTCAGCACAAAGCTTGTCGGGATTGTTCACCGAGTAAATGGCTGAAATGCGACCGCCTTGGATGGAAACGCAGGCGACGGATGTGAGTTGGCCGTCGCGAAAGGTCAGCATGCCCGGGCTTGAATTTACAGTAGCCAAACGTATGTCGAATACGCTGCCATTCTTGCGCAGAACGCCCACAAAAAATCGCGCGATGCGAGCGGCGCCGAAGACGGGATTGAGGATGGAACGTGCTTTACCGCCGCCATCGCCAACCAACACAGCATCTTGCGCAATGATCCCGAGTAGCTCCTTCTCATCGCCATGTCCGAGTGCGTCGATGAAGCGAGTAACAATGGACTCCGCGACCGCCCGAGATGGAGGCGGAACTTCCTTGGTGCGATCGAGTGCGGCACGGGCACGGACCATCAACTGGCGACACGCGACTTCCGACTTGCCGGTAATCTCGGCGATCGCTTGATAGGAATGTTCGAAGACTTCTCGCAGGACAAACACAACCCGCTGCTCCGGCTCCAGTTTCTCCATAAGGTACAAGAGACCCATAGAAAGGCGCGAACGCGTGATGGCATCCTGCTCTGGCGTCGGTGCGTTGAAGATAGGCTCGGGAAGCCATTCGCCCGGGTACAGCTCGCGCCTATGTTGCGCCGAACGAAGTTTATCGATCGACAGGCGAGTTACCACCGTGCTTAACCAAGCTTCGATGTTCTGAATGGATCCATGGTCCGACTGCTCAAAACGCAGCAGGGCTTCCTGCACAATGTCTTCGGCTTCCACCAGACTTCCGAGATAGCCGTAGGCGAGAGATAGAAGCCGCTTGCGTTCGGAAGATAACGCAGCCTGGCGGGACAGAATGCGCGGTTCCTGAAGATTGCGAGAGCTCAATAAATTCAGCGTACAAAAAATCCGGTGCCCGTCACAAATTCCGGTGTCATTTCGTCGGAGAGTTAGAGGAAGAAAACCCTATGGCAGACAAAGAGAAACACAATTTTGAGCCAAGAATCAGCTTGGCTCACCCGGTATTCAGTGGCGTGATGAAGGCGATGTATGCGCTGGAAGAACCGCTTCGCAGTTCGAGTCTGGAGCCGGAGTTGCGCGAATTAGTCAAGACGCGCGCCTCACAGCTGAATGGCTGTGCCTATTGCCTGGACATGCATACCAAGGACGCGCGAGCCCATGGCGAGACCGAGCAGCGGCTGTATGGGCTGAATGCGTGGCGAGAAGCGCCGTACTATACGGCCCGGGAGCGCGCCGCACTCGAATGGACGGAATATGTCACGCTGATTGCCGAGAAAGGTGTGCCGGACGATTTGTATGCACGGGTAAGAGAGCACTTCAGCGAAGAGGAGATTGTGAAGCTTACACTCGCGGTGGTGCAGATTAACGGATGGAACCGGCTCGCGATGTCGGTTCGGGCGCCCGCCGGAAGTTATCAGCCGGCGCAAAGCCATCCCGCCGCCGCAACGGCGTAAACATAAGCGATTATCGATCGTTGTACAAGAAATTATAGAAGCCGCATCTTGCCTCAAGCTTCTACATGTTAGCATTCATATGTAGAAGGACGAGATATGAATTGGCTGGGACGGCTCTTCAGAAAGCGACAACTGGAATCTGAAGTTGCCAGAGAACTGCAGGACCATATAGAGCGCCAGGTTTCCGATTACCGGCAATCCGGTCTGACCGAGCCAGAGGCGCGGCGTAAGGCGCTTCTGGCATTCGGTGGTCTGGAGCAAATACGTGAAGAGTGCCGTCAGGCGCGCGGCACACGTTGGGCCGAAGCCACGGCGCAGGATTTGCGCCTTGGCGTGCGCACCTTGCGCAAGAGCCCGGGCTTTGCAGTAACTGCGATTACAACCCTCGCGTTGGGCATCGGCGCAAACACCGCGATTTTCGCGCTGCTGGATGCCGTCCGCCTGCGCAGCCTGCCTGTTCCGGAGCCGCAGCAACTGGCTTTAATTCAAATGAAGGGCGGCAACGGTTTCGGTGTCTCGCGGCGCCCCACCTCGCTTTCTTACGCGGTCTTTGAACAGATCCGCGACCATCAACGCGGCTTTTCAGGCGTGTTTGCCTGGGCTCGGAATGCATTCGAGATTGGCGCGGGCGCGAGGCAACGCCCTGTAGACGGCTTTTGGGTAAGTGGTGGATTTTTCCCGACTCTCGGCGTGACTCCAGTCAAGGGACGTCTTTTCACTGTGCAGGACGATCGTCCAGGATGCGGTATACCCGGAGCTGTCATCAGCTACGGATTCTGGCAGAGTGAATTCGGCGGAAGTGATTCCGTCATCGGCAGCAGGTTTCTGATTCAAAAACATCCGACGGAAATTATCGGCGTGACCCCGCCGGGTTTTTTCGGTCCCGAGGTGGGCAAGACCTTCGCGCTCGCTTTGCCGCTTTGCGCGACGCCTTCTTACTCGCCGGACGACGATGCCCTTCGCCGCACTGACTATTCATTTCTAACCGTGATGGGGCCCTTGCAGACCGGCTGGACGCTGGCCAAGGCGAACGATCAACTCGCTTCCATCAGTTCCGCAATATTTCAGGCCACATTGCCGGCCGGGTACGAGGCCGCGACACATAACGACTATTTGAAATCCCATCTCGTGGCCTATCCGGGTCGGCATGGCGTCAGCGGCCTGCGTGATACCTATGACACGTCTCTGTGGCTGCTGCTCGGCATCACCGGCCTTGTGCTGCTGATCGCCTGCACCAATCTCGCGAATCTCATGCTGGTTCGCGCCACGACGCGGCAGCGGGAGATGGCTGTGCGCCTGGCGATCGGTGCGTCGCGCTGGCGCTTGATCCGGCAGTTATTAGCCGAAGCCCTGATACTTGCCGCCACGGGAGCGCTCCTCGGCCCCTGCCTGGCGCGCCTGTTTGGCCGAGCCATTGTACTCTTCGTCGCCACGCAGCGCGATGCGATTTACCTCGATTTGGGTCTTGACTGGCGTGTTCTCGCTTTCGCAGCGGCGGTTGGCATGTCCACCTGCGTGATCTTCGGATTGCTTCCGGCATTCCGTGGCGCGCAGGCCGAACCCGGCCAAGTGATGAAGAACGGCAGCCGCGGGGTTACCGGAAATCGCCAGCGTAGCTGGTCTCAAAGCACCTTAGTGGTCTCGCAGGTTGCCATTTCGCTGGTTCTTCTCATCACCGCTGTCCTCTTTGTCCGCAGCTTTTGGAATCTGATGACACTCGATCCCGGCTTCCGGGAGAGAGGCATCGTGGTCGCGTCGCTGGACTTTTCGCATGTCACGCCGCCACCCTCGACGAGCGGCAAGACGCCTGAGTGGAATGAGGAGCGTGCCACTGTTTACTACAGGAACGTCATGGACCAACTACGCTCTTTACCCCAAGTGGCGTCCGCAGGTACATCAACACATGTTCCGCTGGATGGCAGCAGTTGGACTCTGGGCTTTCATCTGGCCGGCGAGAAGGGCTCTTCCAAATTCACCTGGGTAAGTGCGGGCTACTTTGAGACCATGGGCGAGCCGCTGTTCGAAGGGCGCGCAATAAACGATCACGACACGCCATCTGCGCCCCGAGTAGCGGTCGTGAACCAAACTTTCGCGCGCAGGTTCTTCAATGGCGCGAATCCCGTCGGCCGCACACTGCGGACGGTTGCTGAACCAAACTATCCTGCGACTGAGTATCAAATCGCCGGCGTCGTGAAGGACGCCAAGTACGCGGGCTTGCGCGAGCCGATTCCGCCCGAAGTATTCGGCTCCGCGGAGCAGCGGGGGGTCAGCGCTTTCCCTAACGTGTTTATCCGCTCTTCCTTTCCGCCCGCCGCGGTGATTTCAGCCGTCCGCAAGAAACTCGGCGACATCTCTCCCGACATTCGCAGCGATTTCCGCGTCCTCGAGACGGAGGTCCGCGACGGCCTTGTGCGCGAGCGGCTTATGGCGGTCCTTTCCGGCTTCTTCGGAGCACTCGCGGCGTTGCTGGCGGCCATCGGCCTCTATGGCGTCATCTCGTACATCGTCCTTGCGCGCCGCAATGAGATTGGAATTCGCCTCGCCCTCGGAGCGTCTCGCGGCAGCATTATCAGGATCGTTCTCCAACAAGCTTTGGCTTTGCTGTTCGGCGGCACCGTGTTGGGCGTGTTGCTAGCTTCGGCCGTAGTTGGAAGCACACGCTCGCTACTGTTCGGCCTCGAATCGCGCGATACCAGTACATTCGTTGGCGCCAGCGTGTTCCTGCTGTCTGTAGCTCTGATGGCCAGCCTCCTCCCGGCCCGCCGGGCGTCCCGGCTGGATCCGCTGACGGCCTTGCGCTACGAATAATCCGCTGCAACGCCGCAGCTTTAGCGACAATCACACCTTGAGGCTATGGATATTGCGGGCTGGGAAAAAATGTATCGCTCGGGCGAGCGTGGTCACGAGCACGAGCCCACAATTCTACTCACCGAAACCGTCGAGCATTTGCCTCCTGGGGCCGCCGTCGACTTGGCCTGCGGAACAGGCCGTAACGCGCTGTACCTGGCAGAAAAGGGATGGAATGTAACGGCTTTCGATGGTTCGGCGGCGGCGATTGAGCTGGCAAGACAAAGCGCGGTGGCACGGCATGTTCAACTTCACACGGAAGTGGCAGACTTAACGGCTGCGAGCTTCACGCTGCCGCCAGACTCGTTCGACCTGATCGTGATTGCGTATTATCTGCAACGCGATTTATTTGCAAAGGTCAAAGCGGCAGTACGGCCCGGCGGATTGGTTCTTGCAATCGTACACACGCCCGAACCAGGAGAAAGGCACAGCCAACAAAAACGCGCCGCGCCCGGAGAGTTGCGTACCTTCTTCAACGGTTGGGAGATCCTACATGACTACGAGGGACCATCGCGCGATCCGGCGCATCGCCGGCCGGTTGCTGAGATTGTGGCACGCCGGCCAGCGTTGCACGCCTGATCCACTCGTGATTATCAGAGTTACTGAGCCGGCAGAGCGGGTTTGAGTGTCCATCCTTGTAGGCGTCCGAGGTCCAGAAGATGGGCGCCGTCGAACCCTTCCTTGTGAATTACCCAATCAAAAGGTTTGCGAGAATCGCTGGCGAAATACTCTTCGAACTGAATGTTCCCGCGCCGGACGGTTACGTCTTTGCCAGGATTCAGCACGCTGCCGGCCAGGGTAGCCGTGAAGTCTGCCAGCGACAGGGTGTCCGCACCGACGAACGCTTCGGCGGGAAGACGGTGATTCCGTCGGATGAAATCAGAAACATCCGCGACAATTTTTTCGAACACTAAAGCCGGAACAGATGCGCCCGCGTAATTGGACGCGCCGTGCGCCGTCGGTCCGTCCACAACTGCCGATGAGAGACCCAATAGCTGTAACAGCATGTCCGCCGGAGACAGCATCTGACCCTGAACTTCGGCGAATACGATACCGCGATTCAGCGACTCCGCAACGGCTTTCCGATCAACTACGCGGCTTTGCGGAGTGCCATACAACTTCAGTAGATCGCTTGCCGTGACAAATCGAACGTTCGGATTCGTCTTCATATGCTCGACGAATGCTCTCAGAACGCCAAAGCGCCGCTCCGACTCCTGCGCCGTCAGCCGCTGGGGACGAACCCAATCCTGGCGCACGGGATTCGAGCCATGCTTAAAATTGACTGCGTCCCAGAATTCAGAGGTCACAAACTCCGTCGGATGATAGTAGATGCTGATGACGCCGCCTCCTGAATCGCCGAGCCGCTTCGCCGCGCTGTCAAAACGGTCGTTGGCGGCGCGATCCTCGACGCCGGCGTTCAAGTCGGCGCGGAACTGATTCTGTCCCATGTGGAACACATGCAGGATGCCGCCGTACCAGAACGGCTGCTCACGCACACCCACCTGCTCACCCTCATCAAGATAAACACGAATGCCGAGTCGTCTCAGCGCCAGATTGCTCTGCGGTCCCCACGAATTGCCGGGCTGACCGTAGCAGGATGGCTGCCTGCCGAAAATTCTCTTGATATCCGCCACCCCGGGACCCTCGCGGCGCTCGAATTCTTCGGCCCCCTCGAGATAACCGAGCTTCTCCAGGTATTCGGCCGGCGTTGGATGAACGCTATGCCAGTTTGAGTGAAAGCCGATGTCGTGTTTCGAGAGTGCTTGAATCACATCCCGGCGCCCCCGGCTTTCCAGAACGCGAGCCTTTTCGCCGACCAGCTTGAACGTGGCTCTAACGCCGGTGTTTGTCAGATCATTGGCGATCCTGAGAGCGGCATCATCGGCAGCGGGTTCCACATAGTCTTCGGTATCGAACCACAGAGCAACGTAGACCGGAGCCTGAGCGTGCAGCCGGGTGGCGGCGATTAGAAGGATAACTAAGATCGTGCGCAGCATCGACCCATCAAGAACTACGTTTGGCAAACGATCTACTGAATGAGATACTCGCCGGCGCCATTCACCGGCATCGCATGCCGCGGCACAATCTGCGATTGCATGACCCGCAGCGCTTCTTCCAGCGCCTCGACAAAGAAATACTCGCCCCACATCACGGATTCATCCACTCCCAAATCCTTGTGGATGTGATAAACGCCGCCTTTCAGAACGCCTTCCCAATCCGCATCGTTTGCGGCCAGATGCTTGTTGCACAGCGAGCGCAGAATCTGAATCGCCGTCGACCAGTAGAAATGCCCCTTCATCGGGTCTGGGATCTGGCGGCACAGACGCAACATGCCTGCCGCCGCAATCGCTGCCGAAGACGTATCCACCAGCCCCCGGTTTTCGCGCGGTGCATTGTAGTCCCAGGGCGGAACGCCATCAGCGGGTGTGTGCGTGATGTAGTAATCGGCGCAATACTGCGACGTCTGCAGAAAACGTGGATCGCGGCTGTATTCGTAAGCGGTCGAAAATCCGTACAAGGCCCACCCCAGCCCGCGCGACCAGCACGAATCTCCTCGAAAACCTTGCTGTGTTGATTGACGGAGGAACTCTCCCGTGTCGAGATCGAAGATGCCCTCGTGGGCAGTGGAACCATCTCCTCGCACCAGAAAACGGCGCGTCGTGTTGCAATGCCTCACCGCGATGTCGCGCAGCCGCCGGTCATTGCACTCGCGTGCCGCATAAAAAATGATTCCCACGTTCATCATGATGTCGATGAACAGCGAATCCTCAGCCACAAAGGACCTGAGATAGCCGCCGGCTTCGTTGAACCGGAGCGCCAGCGTTCTGCCCGCCTGCAGGACTACTTCCCGAAGCTGCGGGTCGCGCGTGAACTTATACCAGCGATAGTAAGTCGACAGGAAGATAAAGCCGAGATCGTGTACTTCGGTATCAGTCTTGCGCGGCTCCAGCGGCTTGGTGTAATGAATCGCATGTTCGAACCAGAACCTGGAGTCCGGCTTATCAGGTCCCAGGTGCTTGAAGAACAACCACATCATGCCGGGTAAAAAGCCGTCGCACCAATGCGTCCAGGCGGCTCCTTCATGCTTCCACTTACCCACTTCCGTGTACATCGGGTAGAAGTCTGGCTGATTCTCGATCAGCTTCCGTACTTGCCTCTGCGCGAACGTGATCGCGTTCTCGAATAGGTCTCGGTCGGACTCGTAGATGAATTGGATCACTTTTGCACCTGACGAATCCTCATTATAGGAAGCCACATGCGTAGTGGCGCAGCACAGCGCCTTTGTCGTCCTGCGGTTCTTCAACCTCGGGGGTCTGCTACGATCGGGATGCATGTCCGCGAAAGTCACCATTGTCAACAACGGACCTCTTCGTATCGAAGGCGATTTCACCATCTGCGATTCGGAAGGAAACTGTTACGGGCTCGGCGGCAGAGTGGTGATCTCGCTATGCCGCTGTGGCATGGCCGAAAATAAGCCCTTCTGCGATGGATCCCACGGCCGCAACGGCTTCGCGTCCCAGTGCAAAGCGCGCGATCTCCCGCCTCCGCAGCCGAAGGTTGCACCTACCGTCTGATTACGCGCTCTGCCGCAACACGCAGATGTCGTTCAAATTCCGATAGTCTTCCGCATAGTCGAGACCGTAGCCGACGACAAACTCGTCCGGAATGCGGAATCCGGTGTACTTCACCGATACAGGTTCCACGCGGCGGTCCGGCTTGTCCAGCAGCGTGGCAATTTCCATCGATTTGGGCCTGCGCTGTTGCAATAAGCGCGTCAGATAATTCAAGGTCAATCCGCTGTCGACAATGTCCTCGACGATGAGCACATTCTCCCCTTCTATGTTGACATCCAGATCGCGCGTGACCTTTACTTGCCCGGAACTGGTCTTGGCGTTTGCATAAGTTGAAATCGCCATGAACTCGATCCGGACGCTGTGGCGCTTGAGAGCGCGTGCAAGGTCGGCCACAAAAATGAACGAGCCCTTCAGCACGGAGATCATATAGATGGGACCGGGCGGAAAATCCTGTTCGATCTCGAACGCCATCTCCTTAACCCGCCTCTGAATCTGTTCCGAGGTAATAAGGATGCGCTCAATCGAATCCGGCACTGCTGCAATGTTAGCCAACCCCCCACTCGCAGCGGCAAGAAAGTCGGCGCTTACATTTTGTTGAGCTATATAGCACCGTGATTTTACTGGTTGCAAGAACCCAAGTCATTCTCTACAATATTCGTGAGCTGCTACAGAGTTCTACGGCCCTCCACAGCGTGACCGAGGCTTTGCGCTTGGAACAGAAACGGGCCTTTCCTGAAAGCGGTTGCAATCGGGTCTACATGAGGACGGTTCCGGCGAATCCTCGCTGCGAACCGGGGTTAGGAGGTTCAATGAATCGATATTCGAACCGGCATAGGACGTTTTGCGCCTGCGCGCCGGCCCTTGTGTTCTTACTATTGCCCTTGGCCTCGCGTGCACAAAATGCCCAAGGGACGGTGCTCGGCCATATCACGGATCCGAGTGGAGCGCCGGTTGAGGGTGCGCGCGTCACGCTTCTGAACGTGGACACGACCATCCATCAGGAGCAGGTGACCAGTGCCGTCGGCGACTACGTCTTTGTCAATGTCCAGCCGGGTAACTACAAGCTAACGGTCTCGACTGCCGGATTCAAAACAGCCGAGGCGGTAGGGCTGAAGCTGGGCGTAGATCAGACACTCCGGCAAAATTTCGCTCTGAGCATCGGAACCGTCAACGAGCAGGTCTCGGTGCAATCGGAAGCACAGCTCGTGCAGACCGATAACACGACTGTGGGCGCCACCTTCAATCAGGAACTCATCGAAGAGCTGCCCATCAGCGGCCGCGATATCTCGAATCTGTTGAGGGTGCAAGCTGGCGCCGCGATCATGGGCGGAGGACCCGCTTGGGCCTGGACGATGCATGGCCTGAACAACGACTATCTCGAAACCAGCATCAACGGCGCGCGTCCCGAATCGATCAGTTATCTGATCGATGGAATTACCGACAACGATCAGTTCTTTGCATCGCCATCCAATCTTCCCTCTTCCTTTGCCGTTTCAGAGTTCAAAGCGCAAAACGGGTTGTATTCAGCCGAGTATGGACAAGGATCGGCACAGGTGAATGTCGCGGTGAATTCCGGAACCAATAGCTACCACGGCAACGCCTACGACTTCCTGCAGAACGATTTCTTTCAACCCGAAAACCCGCTCAACAAGTTCCTCAATCAGCAGAATCCCGGGCCGAATCCGCTTCCGCTGAAGAACACCTTGAAGCAGAACCAGTTCGGATTCACCTTCGGCGGTCCGCTGGAGATCCCGAAGCTATACAGCGGCAAGAACAAGAGCTTTTTCTTTTTTTCAGGCGATTGGGGGATTATTCGGCAGGCACAGCCGTCCACCCTTGTCGTCCCGACGCAACAGGAGCGGAGCGGCAACTTCTCCGATTGGCCATATCCCATCTATGATCCGTCCACGACGGTTGTAAATGCGGATGGCTCGATCACCCGTTCCGCATTTCCAGGAAACGTAATCCCTTCGACCGACATCAGCGCTGTCGCGCAAAACATCTTGAAATACATTCCCCAGCCGAACGCGGTGTGTGCAAATCCGTGTACTAGCGGTGGGAACTATCGAATCTCGACGCCGAAGCCCTGGGACACGCACACGTATACCATGCGCGGTGATCAAAATCTGAGCGACAAAGATCGATTGTTTTTCACCGGCATTCTTGGCGAGCAGAAGTTCACTAACAACTCTGCCATGCCGCTCTCGGGAGAGATCAAGTTCACCCAAAATCAGCTCTTCGGCCTGAATTGGCAGCACACGTTTGGTTCGAACATTTTCAATGAAGCCCGCTTTGGCTATAACCGGCTTCACTTTGAGGACGGCTCCGACACTTCAAACGGCCCCGACATCGCTGCACAGCTCGGCTTCAAAAACACGCCGCAGATTCCTGAGTTCTACGGCCCTCCCATCCTGAGCTGGTCCGGTTACCAGACACTCGGCAACGGTAACTCCGGCTGGTTCCAAAACAATCACATTTATCAGTGGCTCGATAATCTGAAGATCGTTGCCGGGCGTCACACCTTGACGATGGGTGTCGATGTGCGGCGGCTGCAGCTCGATTTGATCGATGGCTACGGAGTGGAGGGTTCCCTCGGGTTTAACGGCGCGTTTACCGCTCTGGACCCGGGGGCCGCCGGATCACCTGGGCCGACTGCCGGCAACGCCTTCGCCGATTTTCTGCTCGGTCAGGTCCAAAACGCCAGCCATCCTGCGAACGTAGGCGCCGATAAGTACGACGTCCGTGGAATGAACTGGAACATGTTCGTTCAGGACGATATCCGGCTCACACCGAAGTTAACCGTCAACTTAGGCCTGCGCTACGAGATTCCGCCTGCATTTCGCTCTCTGGACCGAAGCGGCGTCGCCCTGGACGAGAGCAATGGCGGCGGGTTCCTGTGGGCGAATTCCGCGTTTGCACAGCAGGTACAGTCGCAGCCTGGCATTAATCCGAACCTGATTCGCTGTTGTGCTTCTTCATCGCTTGTTCCCCAGGACTGGCACGATTTCGCGCCGCGCGTCGGCTTCGCCTGGCGTCCTTTCAGCACGGATCGCTTCGTCATTCGCTCGGGATACGGCATCTTCTACGATATTTACTCGCGTTACTACGAGCTTACGACCTACGACGAGGACAATCTCTATACAGCCCCAACGGTGAGTTACCCGAATATTGTTGGAAACACGCCCACCTCACCACTGCAGCTTGGAAACCTTTGGGACCCATTGCCGAGCGCGCAGAATTACAGTTACTTCCAACTCGCCGGCTGGCAGGCTGCGAATCAGGTCAATTATCCCGGTAACAAGAGCCCACGCACGCAGCAATGGTCCCTCGACACCCAGTTCTCTTTGAGCCAAAACACACTGCTTGATATCGGCTACATAGGCTCGCGTGCCGCGCATGAAAATGGATACTGGTATTTCAATGCCGGCTTCCTGCCAACGGTTGCCGGCGATCCTTGTAACACGCTGCGCTCAGTCCAGGAGGCTGCGGCTTCAAGCCCCGGATGCCTGAACGATCCTAACTTCCAGCCGGTCGACACGCGCAATCCCTATCCGAATATCAGCACGCACACTTATGCCAATGCCAACATCTTTTGGTCCACTTACAACTCATTGCAAGTGCGTTTAGATAAGCGCTATAGCAATGGCTTGCAATACCAGATGAACTATACGTTCTCAAAGGCTTTGGACACATTGTCTGTGATCGGCCTGCAATACGGCGCGGACAGCTTCGTGCAGGACCCCCACAATATTCGCGCAGAGTACGGGCCTGCCAATTTCGATCAGGAGCATCGCTTCGTGACAACCGGATCCTACGAAATACCGGTGGGCAAAGGCAAACGCTGGGATCTCGGCAAATGGAACGCTTTAGTTGGCGGCTGGCAGGCGAGCGGCATCTACACCATTTCAAGCGGCTTGCCCTACACAATCTTCGGACTACCCGGAGGTAACGACCAGCTCGGACTCTCGCGCCAGGATGACATTCGGGCCAACCTAGTGGGGGATCCGAACGCAGTGAATCAAACCATTTACGAGCAGTTCAACACTGCGGCGTTCGCATCGCCGATTCCTGGCACTTTCGGAAACCTGGGTCGCGATACCATGCGTACTCCGTTCTACACGGATATCGATATGGCGTTCGGGAAGAACTTCCGCTTTAATGAGCGTACGCAGCTCAAATACAAGCTCGAGGTCTTCAATTTGACGTCAACATGGCGTCAGAATGAGAACTTACTCTTCGGCACCGACAATCGGGTTTCAGACAGCCCGGCCGGCTGCACCTCGGGTCCGTCAGGGAACTGCGCCTTCGGTAGCCTCGTCTCGCTGAACGGCGCCGGTAGATTGAACCTGTTCAATCCGCGCGTCATACAAATGAGCCTGAACCTCGCCTTCTAAGCTCGATGCCTGGAGTTTGGACATTTTCATGATCGATCTGAATCGGAGCCGGAAGCGTAAGCGCCCCAAAACTGGAGGCGATCGCGATTAATGAGACTCCCTGCGTCCTGGACAGCGAAGCCCGATTGCTCACACTGAAGTCCGTTTTCTCCGTGTGTGCATATCGGCAATGGACAGCACATGCGATACACGTTCGGACCTCCCATGTCCATGCGGTGATTGCGGCCCAACAGAAACCAGAACGAATGCTCGTCGACTTCAAAGCTTATGCAACGCGCGCCTTTCGATCCGCTGACTTGAGCCCTGGACGACGGCGCTACTGGGCAGACCACGGCAGCACGCGCCACCTCTGGAATCAAGTGAGCTATACGCAGCAATCGACTATGTTCTAAACTCTCAAGGCGTGAACCTGGCCCGTCATCCCGACTGAGTCGCCGAAAGCGGCTGGGGGCGCTTACGCTTCCGGCTCAGATTCAGATTGATCCGTTCCTAGCGAATGTCCCCAAGGTCGAGCGGTGGCCTCTCAGGCCGCTCCATCTTTCTACTTAGCTTCTAAATACAACCCGAACTCCGACATCGCCGGGCACGCGCCCGACTTAGTAATCCGCAGCCGCACACGATTTGTACTTACCGCTTGCTCGCTCCGAAGGATACGGCACTGACCTATACTCGTGCCGCGGCCCCAAACTGACCATTGTCCGTTATTCCAGAACTCAATCGTAAACTCTTCGATTCGTTGCCCCAACGGAATATATTCGCGCAGACGCACTAGGTCGAAAGTTGTGGCGCCCCCAAGCTGCAGAGTAACTTCCGCCGTAGTTACCGCATCGTCTGTTGCCCAGTAAGTGCGGTCGTCGGCATCCAGCAGATTGCTCGCCGAGTAAGTCCGCTCACCGCCGCGCACGTTCGAAGCGGTCGCCGAGGCATCCGCAGCTAAATTCCTCGCAAACGTCGCCCGTAGCAGATTGCCGAATTCCCGTAGTGACGCGGCGTCTGTGTCGTAAATACGCCCACGCCGGTCGGGCGGAACATTCAATAACAAGCTCGCACCGCGGCCAACCGATTTGTAATACAGGTCCAACAAAGTGCGCGGCGGTTTCACCGAGCCGTTCTCGCGCGCGTGCCAGAACCAGCCGGGACGAATAGAGACGTCGCACTCGGCCGGCATCCAAAATTTGCCATTCAAAGTGCCCCGCGTCGATTCCTCCGCCCGCACATCGCCCGGCGAGCCGGGACCGCCGTTTGGAGATTCCGGTGTGTAGGTTGCCCAGCAGGTTTCGCCCGCAACGCCGTTCTCATTGCCCACCCAGCGCACATCCGGTCCCACGTCGCTGAAGATGACCGCCCCGGGCTGAAGCTCGCGCTCCATCTGCCAGGTCCGCGGCCAATCGTAATAGTGCAGCTTGTCAATGATGCGCTTTTCTCGTGCGCCGCCATAATAGCCGTCCCCGCCGTTTGCTCCGTCATGCCAGATCTCAAAGATTGGGCCATAACTGGTCAGGAGCTCGCGCAGTTGTTCGCGGTAAACGGTCAAGTAACGTGGCGTTCCGTAAGTCGCCTGATTACGGTCCCAAGGTGAAACGTACACCCCGAATTTAAGACCCGCACGGCCAGCGGCCTCCGAAATCTCGCGTACGATATCGCCTTTGCCGCCTTTGTATGGACTATGTTTGATCGAGTGCTCGGTTGTCTTAGTCGGCCAGAGGCAGAATCCATCGTGATGCTTGCAGGTGAGAATTACGCCTTTGCTGCCGGCATCCGCCAGCGTGCGCACAATGCTATCGGCGTCGAAGCCGGTCGGATTGAATAACGCCGGATCTTCATCACCGTAACCCCATTCTTTGTCCGTAAACGTGTTCACGGTGAAGTGCAGAAAATTGTAGAACTCGAGTCCGCTCCAGGCAACTTGGCGCGCCGAGGGAGTGGGTCCGACAGGCTTGGGTGGAGAAACCTGCGCGATCGCCTGGGCGGCGCCGTTCAATGCCAGCGGTGCCACCGCGAACAGAGTGCGCCGCGTTATCTCCATCTGTTGCTTAGGTCCGTTCCCGCATATCCGCTGCCAAATGCAGGCGTGTACTTTCCGGGCCGATGTGGACGTGCGGCGCGGTCGCTGCACCCGGAATGGCACTGCGAAACGCGAGATACGGAACGTGCAGATGCTCCAGAAAATGCCTCAGCCAAAGGCCCTCGGGGCTGTCCGGATTTACAGCCACATCAACTCGATTCCGATGATCGAGCCCTAGCGACTCATGAACCAGCGTTTCGCCGATCGCGCTCACCGGCAGCACTCGATGAAACTGCTTCTCAAACTGAGCAGAAATGGCGGGCAGATCGGTCAGCTTAAACACACCGTTCCCGGCATAGCGAATCATTTGATTCGCCAAAAAGTGCTGCGCAGTTTCGCGCTCCAGCTGTTCCTCCGCGACCGCCATCTGCCGCAGTTCACGCAAGAGCTGGGCGCGATTTTGCGCCAGCTCAAGCACGTGCTTCCGGCTTTCGAGCTCATCTTGAAAAGAAGTGAATTCACTGCGCGCCAAAATCCCCGTATCGAGCAGGTTCTGGCGTTCCGCAACGATCTGCTGCTGCCGCCCTACGCGTCGCTGCGCCGCCCGGATCATCGCTTCGGCATCCTCATCCGTCAGGTCTTGCACCCGGGATTTGCCGTAAAGCGTCCGCCCCAGAATTGCCTGGTCCCGGGCATCCTCGAGCCGCGCTTCCGCTTCCAGAAGGCTGGTTTTCGGCAGGGTTCCCGCGTCGACCAGAACCTTAATCCGGTCCAGTTCGTGTTGTGCCCTGGCGAGTAAGGCGTCCGACAGAGCAGATTGCGCGGAATCGACGCCGGCCTCGGCTGGAGCGGCCCGTCCAGATGCTCCAAGATGTCCGGTCAACAGGCACAAAAACGCGCCTCTGACCAGCCAAAAAGAGCATTTACGCATGCATCCTCAGTGTAGTACCCTAGGCGCAGGAGACGATCCGGAAACTCTGTCGCGACGCTCAGTCATAGCCCACCCGTCCGCGCACACAGCCCAAGCGCTGGAGCAACCGAATTGGCTGGTTGCGGCCCACGCCGCCGCATCCAAAAAGGGTGAGGACATCAAAATCCTTGACCTCCGGGAAGTTACCTCCTTCACCGACTACTTCGTGATTTGTTCCGTAGCCAACGCACGCCAGGGACAGGCGATCTCTGATGAAATTGAAAAACGGCTGAAGGAGATGGGTGAGTTGCCGGTGAGTATCGAAGGCTACGACACCGCTGAGTGGATTCTGATGGACTACGGCGACTTCATCGTTCACGTGTTTTCCGAGTCCGCCCGCGCCTATTACGACCTGGAACGGTTATGGCGTCATGCGAAAGTCCTGGAGCCTTCAGTCCTTTCCTAGGGACTGAAAGCTGTTGACGCAGTTGCGTTTCCCTACGCAACCTCTATAATCAAGGTAAGTAGCATGGCGGTATTGAGACCGCCTGTGTTTCTTTTTTGGGTCTTCGCGTAAACAGATGAATCTGATTGGGCCGCTCACGCCGCGTCATTACGAGGTTCTGCACGCGATCGTCCATAACTACATCGAGACGGGCGAACCGGTTGCCTCCCGGACTATTGCGCGCAAGTACCCGATGAGCCCTGCCTCCATACGTAACATGATGGCGGATCTGCTCGCCGAAGGCTACCTGTCGCAACCGCACACCTCGGCAGGGCGAGTTCCAACCGACCTCGCCTACCAGAGCTATGCGAAAACGCTCGCTGGTAGCCGGATCGTTCAGGCCGAACTCGATCGCCTGCACGCCGAACTCCAAAGGGCGGGCACAGTGGAAGGGCGTATTGAACGTTCATCACAACTGCTGACCGAGATCACCCGCAACTTCGGCATCGCCGCCGCCATCCCGTCTGAGAACCAGACGCTGGACCAGGTAGAACTGATCGCTCTACCGGACTGCCGCATCCTGATGGTCGTCGTCACGCGCGACCGCATGGTGCGTAACAAAGTAATTACAGTGGACGATCGTGTGAGCCAGGACGAGCTGACGTCCATCCGCAACTACATCAACTACAACTTTGGCGGCTGGGCGCTTCCAAACATCCATCGCGAGCTGAAACGCCGGTTCGAGCTGGAAAGTGCAACCTACGACGCAATTCTGAAACGCGTCAGTTTCCTATATGGCAAGGGTCTGCTGGATCTCGGACTGATGCCGGAAGTGCATTTCGAAGGCGCCGAGAACCTGATCGGCCTCGATCTGCACCTGACACGCGAGCGCATGCGCGATCTGTTCCGCGCGCTTGAAGAGAAAAAACGCATTCTCCAACTGCTCGAGCGCTTTCTTGAGCAGCGCGATGGCGAGCTCGCCATTCGCGTGGGTTTGTCCGATGTCCACCCCAGCATGAGCGAACTTTCGCTCATCGGTGTCCGGTTCAATTTGCCGCACGGTCTGCAGGCGCATGTTGCCGTGCTCGGACCGATGCGTATGAACTACCATCGCGCCATCTCGGCCGTTCTCCACGTCGGGCAGGCATTTAAGTCGGCGACTACATAACCGGGCGGCGGAACAAACCGCTGCAAGGCCGCGTACCGGTATTTGTGGACCGATCCAGCCTTGAACTTGCAGGAATCTTGGAAGGGCAAAGGCGGCGCAGACGATCGCCTTGCGTCGTCTGCGCGGCGCCCGGCGCTGGACCATCGCCACTGCGCTGCGGGTAGCCAATGCGGAAGTCGTCTTCGATAGAACAGGCTTGAGCCTAACTGGCAGACGACACATACCGATGGTCTGCCCCACCCTGCCCCAGAAGTAGTGCGGACTTCGACGAAGAATTCCCCTGAAAATGGAGAAACTCTCTACGGGCCGCTCCGTTTCCCGATATACTCCTCGTCACTGCAATTCTCGTAAAGAATTGCGCTTACAAGGAGGTTTCCATGCGAAACCGGATGGTTGTGCAGATTGTGGTGTGTTTGCTTGCAGGCACCGTTTGGTTGACTGCGGCACAGTCGGGCGTCAAGTCCGATGAGGCGAGCGCAGCGCCTGCCCTGGTGCAAGGCGCGGTACCGAAACTGATTCGCTTCAACGGCGTGGTGAACGATGCCGCGGGCAAGCCAGCCGCCGGGACCGTTACGCTGACGTTTGCGCTGTATGAGGATGCGCAGGGCGGCACGCCGTTGTGGATGGAACGGCAGCAGGTATCGCAACTGCCCGCGAGATAGCCGGAGGAAGCCAGCGAAGAAAAGCCGCCAGGGTGTGGTTTGATACCAGATCGTGTAATCCTTATTTTGGAGGCCCGTACAAGGGAAGCAAGTAGCCCATGACCATTGAACTGAGCCCCGATCAAGAAAGAGTCATTCACCAGGCCATTGAAACCGGAAAGTACCGTTCCGTGGACGAAGTGCTTGACTCCGCGCTAGCGTCGATCCAGCAAGGGGAGAGTGTCGGCCCGGCGCTGACGCGCTCGCAATTGGCCGGGCAACGCATTCGAGAATTGCGCAAGGGTGTTACCTTAGGCGGGCTTTCGATCAAGGAGCTTATCGAAGAAGGCCGCGAGTAGATGGATTTCGTCCTCGACGCCTGCTTCACGCTGCACTGGTGTTTCGAGGATGAGGCGACAGCGGCTTCCGAAGCGATACTCACGCACCTTCAGGACCACCAAGACATCGCATGGGTGCCGGCCATCTGGTCTTATGAGCTGCTGAACGGACTCGGCAAGGGCGTTGCTCGCGTCCGCCTGGAGCGGCAGAAGGCGTTTCTGGCTTTGGCAGGAAATACGTGCCCTGCCTATTCGGATCACGGACGTCCCCGTGAATGAAGAGCTTTTGGAACTGTCGTTAGAGTACAATCTGGCCGTCTACGACGCGAGCTATCTGAGCCTTGCCCTGACGCGAGGCCTTCCCATCGCCACCGCTGACAGAAAGCTGCAAACGGCAGCGCAGAATGCGGGGCTTGGAATCATATAATGAGCTCCCAAGTATCGTCCGTCTCCCGATCGAAGTCCGGCCATCCTTTGTGGCTTCTGGCGGGCTTCTGGTTCTGCGTTGTTATCGCGATCGCCGTGGTTCTCCGCCGGCTGGTCGAATTGATCCGTCCCTCGCAGAGTAGGCCGCCGCAGATGGCTGCCGTCGACGCAACCTTCGCCTCACACGCCGTCCTCACGGTGGCGCACATTATTCCGGCGGGCATCTTTGTCATTCTCGCTGCCGTCATTCTGCTGCGCCGCAGCGATGGCGGATGGCTGGAGCGGCTCTTCTTTCCCTTCGGCGTCATCACCGGCGTCACCGCCTACGCCATGAGCGCGTATCCGATCGGCGGCTGGATCGAGCGCTCCGCGGTGCTCGTATTCGACACCTGGTTCTTGTATTCTCTGGGCCGCGCCTACTGGTTTCGCCTGCGGGGCGATACTGCGCGAAAGCGAGACTGGATGACACGGGCTGTCGGCGTCCTGCTCGGCATTGCAACGACACGCCCCGTCATGGGCGTCTTTTTCGCCACCAGTCCGCTGACCCACCTTGGACCGCATCAGTTCTTTGGAATCGCGTTCTGGATCGGTTTCTCCATCAACGCTGCCATCGTCGAGCTTTGGCTGGGCTCCGAACGCCGCGCCCAACTCCACACTGTGAGATGAATCTATTCTTCGCGGATCACGGTCATCGGATCGAGCCGTGCGGCAGCACGAGCGGGAAGATAGGAACCGAGCATAGCGACCGTCAACAAACAGCAAGCCGCAGCCCCGATACTGATCGGGTCGATTGGCTTCACGTTGTAAAGCATGCCCGCGATGACCCGCGTAAGCCACATGGCTGCCGCCACCCCTACAATCACGCCGCCCGCCGCCAGGCGCGTTCCATCCCCGAGTATCAGACGTGCGACATCGCCCGGATTAGCTCCTAGTGCCATGCGAATGCCGATCTCGTTTCTTCTCGCCGCAACAGAGTAATGCATCACCGCAAACACCCCCAGCGCAGCTAGCGCAAGTGCGATCCCGGAAAACGCGCTCATTAGCCAGGTCTGGAAACGTCGCTGCATCTCTTGCGCTGACAGCAATTTTTCGACGCTCTCAATAGACGAAATCGTGAGGCCGGGAATCACCTTCCGCAGCACCGTCCGAAGAGCCGGTGCAAGCTGCGCTGGTTCCACGGCAGTACGTACCACCAGACTCCCCAGCTGATCCCCGCTCTGCGACTGCGCCTCATAGATCTGCGAGAACGGCGCTCTTTCCAAGCCGCCGCTTCGTGTGTCCCGCACCACACCAACCACGGTCAGCCAATCGTCATGCTTTCCGCGTGGATCGAAGCCCTTAAGATGTTTACCCACCGCATTCTCGTGCGGCCAGTAACGACGGGCCAGAGTCTCGTTGATGATGGCCACCAGCGGCGATTGGGGGCCATCAGTATCCGTGAAAAAACGGCCCTGCAGCAATGGGATTCCCATCGCCTGAAAGTAATCTCCGGAGATCTGCGCCCACACCAGCGGCGTCCACGCGGCGGCCGGTTCGCGTGGATGGCCCTCCACCTCTCGCAATGCATGCGTGCGCGTTTCGTCAAGAAAGAAAAGATTGCTGATTAGACCGGCTGCCTGAACTCCCGGAAGCTCCCGAACGCGCTGCACTGCAGTGTGATAAAACTGCACCGCTCTGGGCGTCGAAGTATTTTCGGGTAGCGCAATTTGTAACGTGAGAACTCGCTCCGTACGGAATCCGGGATCCACAGAAAGCACCGCAACGAAGCTACGAATTAGCAGTCCGGCTCCGGTGAGTAACACCATTGCCAGCGCGAATTCTGCCGCCACTAACCAGCTCTTGAACCGGCGGCTTCGAAGCGCCTCGGTCGAATTGTGTGCCGTCGCTTTGAGTGACTCACTCGGTCTGAAGCGCAGGCGTTGCCAGGCGGGCGCCATTCCTAACAACACTCCGACTGCGATCGAGAGCAGGAAAGCAAAGAACAGACCGCGATAGTTCATGCTCACGCTATCGAGCAATGGAGTGTTTGCCGGTGCTAACGCCTTCAGCAGCGGTACGAGATCAAAACTGGCAGCGATCCCAACCATTCCTCCGGCGCAGGACAACACCAGAGCTTCCGTTATCAGCTGTCTCAGAATGCGCCTCCGGCTGGCGCCAAGCGAAGTGCGAATCGCAAACTCCCGCTCTCGTTGCGAAGCTCGTGTGAGGAGTAAGTTGGCAACATTCCCGCAGGCAATAAACAACAAAAACGCCACGGCCCCGAAAAGGACCAGCAATGGCCCTTGCACGTTCCCGGCAAAATGCTCGCGCAAGCGGACGACTTTGACATTATTTGTCTGAAAGCGTGACTGCGCCGGTTTAAGTCCGCGCTCAATCGCATCCACCTCGGACTGAGCGGCTGCGAGCGTCACGCCCGGTTTAAGGCGCGCCATGACGTCCCAACGCGCCTGGTCGAGCGGGTTGCCTTCCGTGGTATCGTGCCACTCCGGATGCGACAACACGGGCGTCCACAGTTGCGTATCCAGGAACGGAACCTGAAAGTCAGACGGCATCACCCCAATTACCTTCCACCGGTCGTGTCCGATGACGAGGTCTTGTCCGATGGCCAATGGTGAAGAACCAAAGCGTCGCGCCCAAAGCCCCTCACTGATGATCACGACGTGTTCCGCCCGCGCGTTCTCATCGTCAGTGAACGTCCGCCCGACTAGCGGCGTCCGCCCGAACAGCCGAAAGAAATTCGGCGAAACGAACGCCCCCTGAACGGGAATGCGGCCGTTGTCCGAATCCAGTGTGACGCGGGACCACCCGGTGCGAAAAGTAACCGCCGCATCGGCAAATGATCGAGCTCTCGTTTTAAATTGCAGAAAATCGTTATAGGAAATGGAACCGTTCGCGTCAAAGGGCGGCTTATTTGCGTAGCTCGTCAGCGTTACCAGACGTTGTGGATCTCGATAGGGGAGCGGGCGCAGCAAAATCCCATCGACCAGGCTGAACACCCCGACGCTCGACGCGATCCCAAGCGCCAGAATCGCCACCACCATGGCATGGAACGCCGGCGCCCGGCGGAAGACTCTCAAAGCATGGCGAAAATCGGTAAGCATTCCGTAACTTCAGGGCACTTTACCTGCCGCTTCCTGGCCGAACAAATTCATACGCTTGCGCGCAGTCCCTCGCCCGTCTGTGGGACATCGGGTTCAAAAATGGACATATCGCTCGGTCCAGTCGGATAGGTTGGCAAAGCTTTCACCCTGCGAAAGGAAACCCGGGACATTGGGAGCGAGAAACCACCCAGCTCCAGCGTCCGATTCGACGCTCTACGGACCGACTAGTCGCCTTTGAGCACATTGTCGAAGCCGACATATTGCACTTCTTCTTCGAGGTCGAACCCAAACCGCTCGCGGACCCGGCGCTTCAATTCCTGAATGACACTCACCAGGTCCGAGGCCGTGCCTGTGCCGTCATTGTAGATGAGATTGGCGTGATAAGACGCGACCTGAATATCGCCCACGCGCATCCCTTTCGCGTCGGTCTGCTCCAGAAACCAGGCCGAGGGTACCTTGCCTTCACGCACCATCTTTGCCGGGACCTCTGCCTGGACATGGGGCGGCAGGTGCGAGAAGATAAGATTCTTGAAAATGCTGCCCGCGCATTTCATGGTGGGCGGGTATTTGGCATCGCGAATCGCGCGAATCTCGGCGGCTTCTCGCGCCAGTGTTGCGGTCTCTCCCGCGCGAAGTTGCAGTTCCACGGACAGCAGAATCCAATCCTTGCGGCGCTTGAACACGCTCCCGCGATAGGTGAATTGGCATTCGGCATTACTGAAGCTGCAAATCTGTTTGCCGTCGGTGAACGTAACCTGCCGCAGAATTTCCTGTACCGAATGCCCGTACGCGCCCGCATTGCCGTACACCGCGCCGCCCAGATAGCCGGGAATGCCGGTGAGGGTCTGTATTCCTTCTAAGGCGGTTTCGATGCTGTAATCGACGACGTCCTGGAGTACTGCGCCGCTTTCAGCTCGCAGCAGCGTGCCTTCACGCTGAATGCGTGCGCCGGTAAATCGGAGCACGACGCCATCGAATCCGGCATCCGAAACGACCAGGTTGGTGCCGCCGCCAATCACCATGCGCGGCAACGCGAACGCCTTCGTTGCACGAAGCGCTTCTACGAATGCGACGCGATCCGCCGTGTCGATCAGAACCGCCGCCGGGCCCCCAATGCGGAATCGAGTGTACCCGCAAAGTGGCGCGTTGCGTACTATAGTCAGACCTGGAATGGCAGCTATTCGGGACACTGCCGCTTCGGGTAATAACACTTGCTCCCGATTATAGGGTGATGGTCGTTAAAGCCTTGGTGTTGTTACCATAGGGCATTAGTGACTCATGGCCCACATACCGAATTCGGTCTGGGCACTTATAGATGAAGTTTTTTCTAGACAGCGCAAATCTCGATGAACTCAACCAGGCTCTGGCGTGGGGCATCATCGATGGAGTTACCACCAATCCCAGCCTGATCGCCAAAGAAGGCGTCCCAATGGAGGACCAGCTGCGCAGCATTTGCGAGCTGATCGACGGCGATGTCAGCGCGCCTGTGGTTGCCACCCACGCTCAGGAGATGATTGCCGAAGGACGAGCTCTTGCGCGTGTTCATTCGAATATCGTGGTGAAGGTCCCGATTACCGAAGGCGGCATTGTCGCGATACGCGCTCTGACGAGGGACGGTATTCGTACAAATGCGACACTCTGCTTCACGGCTCCTCAGGCGATCCTCGCGGCCAAGGCAGGCGCTTATGTCGTGAGTCCGTTCATCGGGCGGCTCGACGATATCGGCGAATCGGGTGTCGGCCTCATCGCTGACACCGCAGCTATTTACAACAGGTTTGGATATCGGACTCAAATTCTGGCGGCATCCATTCGCGGCCCGCATCATGTTGTTCAGGCAGCCAGGGCCGGCGCCCACATCGCAACGCTCAGCTTCGGTGCGCTGTTGGCGCTGTTCCATCACCCGCTGACCGAAAAGGGCCTGACCCAGTTCCTGAGCGATTACAATCGCGCTTTCGAGTTCGCCAAAGCTTAGCCAGGCTCTTTGGCGCTAGCTCGGTTCAAACGATCCCGCACTCCATCCCACTCGGGCGCGTCGGGTGGTTCCGTGACTGCGATCCAATCCCATCCTTCAAGATCCGCCTCGTGCATCGCGGCATAAAGCCGGTTTGCATACGCGTCCGCATCTCGCGGCAGGGCGAGCACACGGCCGCGTCCCCCCGGCGCGGGCTCGCCGTCGCGTAAAACAAAGAAGGGCGTTCGCGGCGCATAATGCTTCGGATGAAGCCCGGGCGATTCGCTCGACGGCTCGTTTGAAGCGCGCGCGGTCCACCTCACTCCCGTTGCCGACTCCAGCGCGGAAATCGTAATCATGCCTGGCCGGAAAACGATCGGCCGGTCACCCGTGACGGACACGACGGTTGACTCGATTCCTATCTGCGTAGGGCCACCATCCAGAACGAAATCGACTCTATCTCCCAATTGTCTGCGTACGTGTTCCGCAGTGGTCGGCGAAATCTGCATGAATCGATTGGCGCTCGGCGCGGCAATTGGTAGCCCGGCTTCGCGGATCAGTGCCAAGGCGATAGGATGCGCGGGCACACGCAAACCTACTGAGTCCAGCCCGGCCGTAACAATATCGGGCACACAAGCCGCCTTGCGCACAACGATCGTCAGCGGCCCAGGCCAGAATCGCTGAGCCAGTGCGTCCGCCATTGCCGGCCATTCAGCCGCGAGTGATCTCGCCATCTCGCGATCAGCCGCGTGAACAATCAGCGGACTCGATGGCGGCCTGCCTTTGGCCTCGTAGATGCGGCTTACTGCGGCAGCATCGAGCGCGTTCGCGCCCAGTCCGTAGACCGTCTCTGTGGGAAACGCAACCAGCCCGCCGCGCCGGATGATCTCCGCCGCCGCGGACAGTTGCTGCGCGTCCGTCATCTTAGTCCGGCAAATCTTCCTTGCTGTCCCCTAACGTGCGCCCGGTTTTGCGCCACACCAAATACGAATGAATTAACGAATCGATGTCGCCGTCCAGTACCCGGTCCACATCGCCGATGGCTAGCTTGGTCCGGTGATCTTTGATGAGCCGGTACGGCGCCAGCACATAGCTGCGGATCTGGCTTCCGAAATTGATCTCGAGCTTCGAGTCTTCCAGCTTCTGGTCAGCCGCGCGTTTCTTCTCGATCTCATACTCGTAGAGTTTTGCCCGCAGCTGCTTCATCGCGCTCGAACGGTTCTTGTGTTGAGAGCGTTCGTTCTGGCACTGCACGACAATCCCGGTCGGCAGGTGTGTAAACCGAACCGCCGATTCCGTGCGATTCACATGCTGGCCACCGGCGCCGCTGGCGCGAAATACGTCGATCTTCAGCTCTTCCGGTTTGATGTCGATCTTGATATCGTCATCGACCTGCGGGTAAACGAAGACGGAAGCAAATGAAGTGTGACGCCGCGCATTCGCGTCGAACGGAGAGATACGCACCAGCCTGTGTACTCCCACCTCCGATTGAAGTTGGCCATACACATTTTCGCCGTTGATCTCCACCGTCGCGGATTTGATTCCGGCGCCTTCGCCTTCCAGCCGGTCGGTCATCACTGCCACGAACCCGTGCCGCTCCGCCCAGCGCAAGTACATGCGCAATAGCATCTCGGCCCAGTCTTGGCTTTCCGTTCCCCCCGCACCCGGGTGGATGGTGACAATCGCATCGCGCGCATCGTTCTCGCCCGAGAGCAACATCCCGGTTTCGAGCTCATCCAGCCGTGTCTCCAGAGAGCGGATCTCCGTCTCCAGTTCGCCATCCACACTCTCACCTTCGCGGGCGAGCTCAAACAACGTCTCGATATCCGATGTTGCCGCCGACACGGAGTTCGAATGCTGGATCGCCTCCTCAAGCCGCTTGCGCTGCTGCATAATGCGCTGGCTCTTTTCGGGATTGTTCCAGAAATCCGGATCGCCGATTTCGGCTTCAGTTTGTTTTAGCTGTCGTTGCTTGGCAGGGGCGTCAAAGATAGCTCCGTACAGCTTCTGCCTGCTGCCGGAGCGTAACGTACTCTCTTTCTAGCTCATCCAGAGTCATTCAATGCCAGTTTACAAGCAACGCGCCTCGACTACTCACGTTTGCCGCTGTGTCTCTAACTGTCCGATTCCGCACGGCGCCGTCCCATGCGCGCGCTTCAGGACACCTTCAATCAACTATATGGTCCGATAATTCAATAACTTATGAGCGAAAGTCTAACGGCTCAAGGCATGCCTCCACTACATTGACATATGCTCCACACGTTTACACAGGATCTGCGGTTCGCTCTTCGGCAGTTTGCGAAACGTCCAGGATTTGCCGTGACTGCGATCCTCGTTCTGGCGCTCGGTCTGGGGGCGAACACGGCCATCTTTTCGGTTGTGAATGCATTTCTGCTTCATCCTCTGCCGTTCCAGCAGCCGGATCGTCTCGCGGGTCTCTTTGAGGAAATGCACCTCGACACCGTTGAAAAGTTCAATTGGGTTTCCGCGGGCAATTTCCTGGATTGGCAGCGATACTCGACCAGTTTCCAATCGATGTCCGCATTTACCACCGGACCCGCCAATTTATCCAGCACCAGCAGCGGCCTGGAGCCTCAGCGAATCGATACCTGCGCCTGTTCAGGCAACCTCTTCCAAACCTTGGGAGTGACGCCTTTGCTTGGCCGCTCCTTCCGGCCAGACGAGGATCGCTATGGCGCGCCTCGCGTTGCCGTGATCAGCTTTGCGCTCTGGCAACGTAAGTTCGGAGGCACACGCGACGTCATCGGCAAACAGATCCGAATAGACGGAGAGAACAACGAGATCGTAGGCGTCATGCCGCGGACATTCTCCTTTCCCGACCGTACTGTGGATGTCTGGCAGCCATTGTTGACATTTCTGCCGCCCGCGCGGCAAGAACGGCATGATATGCATTTCCTTCTGGTGGTCGGCCGTCTGCGCCCGGGCGCAACGCTCCCACAAGCGCAGGCCGAGCTAAGCGCCATCGAGGGCCGCTACCATGCAGGGCATCCCGACGAAATTAGCGGCGTTGCGGCGACAGTTGTCACGCTTCAGGAATCTCTTGTTCGAGATGTCCGCAGGCCCTTGATCATTCTTTTCTGCGCTGTCTCTTGCGTTCTGCTCATCGCCTGCATCAATGTAGCCAACCTGCTCCTTGCCCGCGCATCTGAACGCTCGCGAGAAGTATCGATTCGAGCCGCGATTGGAGCGAGCCGTGCGCGCATCATTCGTCAACTCGTCACCGAAAGCACTCTGCTTTCCCTGATTGGCGGCGGCATCGGCGCGATGTTTGCTCTCTCGATTGCACAAATACTCGCCTCGCACGCGCCTGGCGCGGACTCGTTGATGAGTACCGGAGACGTTTCGTTCAGTCCCACCGTTTTCTTTTTTGCTTTCGCGGTAGCCCTGATTGTCGGCGTAGCCGCTGGCCTTTTCCCGGCTTTGCAAACGTCGCGTGCGGATTTAGTCACCAGTCTGAAAGAAAGCAGCCGCTCGTCCACAAGCGGCCGGTCTCACGGCCGGTTTCGTAATGTATTGATCGGTGCGGAAATCGCACTGTCCCTTGTTCTCCTCATTTCGGCCGGGCTGTTGCTGCGCAGCTTTTCCGCCCTTTATCACGTGCGCCCAGGCGTCCGCATCGATCACACCTTAAGCTTGGCTGTTTCTCTTCCGGATGCCGCATATAAAGAGCCGCAGCGGGTCTCGGCCTTCGCCCGCCAGTTATCGTCGAGTCTCGAATCCATACCGGGCGTGACGAACGTCGGGCTCGTTTCGTGCGCGCCCGTGCATGGACATTGTGATGACCGCGTCTTCTGGATAGAGGGCAAGCCGCGGAATCCCGCGCACATGCCCGACGCTTTGGATCGGCAGGCGGATCCTCAATATTTTGCCGCAGCGGGTATTCCTTTATTGCGCGGCCGCGTATTCAATCAGCAGGATGGAGTTGGCTTCGATAAGAGCCATCCAAAACTGGGCCAGGTAGTCGTGAGCGAATCGTTCGTAAAACACTTTTTCGGCGGCGAAGATCCGTTAGGCAAGCGGATCTATTTTGAAACTGACGCTCTGAGCGAACAGATCACAAAACTTCCTGCGCCTCGCTATCAGATTATCGGTGTCGTCGGTGATGTCCTTACAAACCTCGATCAGAAGATCCAACCAACTCTCTACATTCCGTTGCTGGACGGCGGCAACACCAACGTGTATGCTGTCCTGCATACGGCCGGCGATCCGGCTTCGATCTCGCTCGCGGCGCGCGATCAGGTGAAGCGCCTCGATCCCGACATTGCGGTATTCGACGTCAGAACAATGGACGAGATCTTAGGGGAATCCGCTGCGGATCGCCGCTTTAGCATGCTTTTGTTCGCGGCATTCGCCGGTCTGGCGCTGCTTCTGGCCGCTGTGGGACTGTATGGCGTGCTCTCATATGCGGTCTCGCAACGCAAGGGCGAGATCGGAATTCGCATGGCCCTCGGCGCTGACAATGGTGACGTGCGCGGGTTGATGCTTAAGGAAGGCCTCAAACCTACGCTGGCCGGCATCGTAGCTGGTCTGTTCGGCGCTGCGGCAGCTTCACAGGCGCTCAGCAAGTCACTGTTTGGTGTCACTCCGGCCGATCCGCTTACGTTTATGCTGGTGCCGGCGTTTCTGCTATTCGTAGCGTTGGCCGCAAGTTACGTACCGGCCGTTCGTGCGACGCGTCTCGATCCCACAATAGCTTTGAGAACCGAATAAGGTTCGCGACCGCTCTAATGGAAGTTCGTGGAAACCCGAGCGCCTTCTGAGCCACGACCAAAGGGAGTGGTTGTGACGAACTTCGGCTAACGTTCCGATTACAGCACCACGTTCGGCCTTTGCCGGATCTCCAAACATCCCTTGCCGCGTGGCAAGACCTTGCCCGGATTCAAGGCACACTCAGGATCGAATAGCGCTTTAAACTTCCGCACCAATTCGAGCGTGTCGTCAGAGAAAAGTTCCGGCATGAGTTCGTTTTTTTCCATACCAACGCCGTGCTCGCCCGTGATGGAGCCGCCCACCGACACACAGAAGCGCAGAATCTCCTCGCCCGCGAGCTGCGCACGTCGCAAATCGCCCGGCTTGCGGGGATTGAACGGCAGAATCGGGTGCATGTTCCCATCGCCGGCGTGAAAGACATTGCTTACCGCGATCCCGTATTTCTTGCCGATCTCGTCGATTGCGCGCAGCGTGGGGGCAATCTTCGTTCGGGGCACCACTCCATCCTGCACGTAATAGGTGGGACTGACGCGCCCAATCGCGCCGAATGCGTTTTTGCGGCCCTTCCATAACAGATCACGCTCGGCCGCCGATTTTGCCACGCGCACCTCACGCGCCCCACAGGCGCTGCAGACGTTGGCAATACGAGTCGCCTGTTCTTCGATGGCCTCGATCAAACCTTCTACTTCGATCAGCAGCACCGCGGCGGCATCCAGCGGATAACCCGCATGAGTCGCCGCCTCTACCATGCACAGCATCGGACCGTCCAGCATCTCGAGCGCGACCGGCGTAATACCGCGTGCGGTAAGTTCGCCGACCGTTGCGCCTGCCTCGTCTGTCGTGTTGTAGATGGCGAGCATTGTCTTGACGGCTTCCGGCTGGCGCATCAGCCGCACGACAACTTTAGTGACCAGCACCATTGTGCCTTCTGATCCTGTGATCAGGCCCGTCAGATCGTAACCCGGCAGATCTGTTTCCTTGCCGCCGGTTTCGATGACGTCGCCGTTTGGCAATACTGCTTCGAGTCCCAGCACGTGATTAGTCGTCACACCATACGCCAAGGTGTGGGGACCGCCCGCATTCTCAGCCACGTTGCCGCCGATCGTGCAGGCTCGCTGGCTGGAAGGGTCGGGAGCATAGAAGAAGCCGAACGGCTGCACTGCCAGCGAGATATCCAAGTTGACTACGCCGGGCTGCACCACTGCGCGCTCATTCTTGATGTCGATTTCGAGGATCTTGTTCATCCGCGAAAACGAGATAACGATGCCCCCCGCACGCGCGATCGAGCCGCCGCTCAATCCCGTTCCTGCTCCGCGCCCGACAATCGCCAAGCCGTGCTTGCGCGCAAGCTTTACCAGCGCGGCAACTTCCTCCGTGGAACGTGGAAAAACGACCAGGTCCGGAAGCGACTTATCGACGCCGCCGTCGTATTCATATAGCTTGAGATCGGTTGCGGCTGAGAGAACCGCTTGCGGTCCGAGCAGGCTTTGAACGTCGCTAAGCGCTTGCTCGGAAATCGCCATAACGGAGTTCAGCCGCTAAAGCAGGCTCTTGACGTACTGCGTAACGTCATCGCTCACCCAGTCTTCCTCTCCGGTGAACTTACGAACCACTCGTCCGTCCTTGATGATGTAAGTCTCCGGATACTGGAAGGTGCCGTACTTTGCGCTCAGATCAGCGCTGCTGTCGCGTACGGTTTCAAATGAAACTGGAATGCGCTTCAGAAAATTTCGATATTTGTCGGCGCTTTTATCGATACTGACCGCCACCACCACCACGCCCGAGCTGGCAAACTCGCGCTGAAAGCGATCGAGCGACGGAATCTCTTGTAGGCAAGGCGCGCACCAGCTCGCCCAGAAATTCAGCACCAACACCCGGCCTCCAAACGATGTCGGTGTTACCTGCTTGCCTTGGTCCGTGACCAGCGAAAAATCCGGAGCCCTGGCTCCCTCCCGGGCGGTTGTATCGCGCAGGCTAAAGGCGATCAGGCTGACGAAGGCCGCCGTGAGTGCAATCACGACTGCCCGTAAGATGTTGTTGAAGTTCACGTTCGCGAATCGAAAGCCCTCAACCAAACCGGGCGCTAAATTGATTTTGGGCTAAATAACAGTATCCAACATCGTGCGCTTGGCATCCAATTCTTTGGGACATGTTCGTCACGCGTAAGGCCGAATTTTCCGCTTCTCACGTTTGCCGCCGTCCCGATCTGAACGACGAGCGGAACCGTGAGCTCTTTGGCGAAGACGCCAATCCGAACGGGCACGGGCATAACTTCGTCGTCGAAGTCACGGTCGAGGGCGATCCGGATCCGGTAAGTGGGATGGTTATCGATCTCAAGCAGCTCAAACAGATCCTTGAAGATGAAATCATAGCGCCCATGGACCACCGTTTTCTGAACGAGGAAGTTCCGCCTTTTGATTGCGTCATACCCACCCCCGCCAACATGGCGCGCGAAATCTGGAATCGTCTGAAGCCTCATTTCTCTGGCCCTTCGGAGCTGGCGAAGGTTCGGTTGTTCGAAGGCCCCGATCTGTACGTGGATATCACGCGCCAGGACAGGCTGCTATGACGACCCTTACGCGTCTCTACCGGTTCTCAGCTTCTCATCGGCTGCATTCGCACGCCCTCAGCGATGCGCAGAATTCACAGCTCTACGGGAAGTGCAACAATCCGTTCGGGCACGGGCACGACTACATACTGGAAGTGACCGTCGCCGGCCCCGTGCGCGCTGAAGATGGTCAGATCGTATCCGTCGGACGGCTTGATACCCTGGTCAAGAATGAAATCCTCCGCGTGGTGGCGCACCGCAATCTGAATCTGGATGTTCCTCACTTCCGTGCGGTAGTGCCGACTACGGAAAACCTGGCGCTTTTCATCGCTGATCTTCTCCGCGACCGTTGGAGCGACTATCTTGGGGATTCATCGGCTCGCCTCGCGCGGGTTCACGTCCAGGAGACCGATCGTAACGGCTTTGAAGTTGTCATCTCGGATCGGAGCAGGAAGAAGTTTGTTCCAGCTCGCGAGGAAAGTCAAATTGTCCATGTCTAAGGCAAAAGTATCGAACCTGCAGCGTCCCGGAACTCGCAAACCGGTGCCCCGCAGTATTTCTGCCAAACCAAAGTCTGTCATTGAATTCCCGCCTCCTTCGGAAACCGGTTCCATTGCCGCACATATGCGTGAAATTCTCCGCGATCTCGGCGAGGATCCCGGCCGTGAAGGTCTGGTGCGCACTCCCGACCGCTCGGAAAAGGCCTTGCGATTTCTCACCAGCGGCTATTCGACCGACGTACAAGCGATTGTTAATGGCGCACTTTTCGATGTCGAGTACGACGAGGTTGTCATCGTTCGCGATATCGAATTCTTCAGCCTATGCGAGCACCACCTGCTGCCGTTCTTCGGTAAGATGCACGTGGCGTATTTGCCGCATAAGCGCGTCATCGGTTTAAGCAAAATCCCGCGGATCGTCGATGTGTTCGCGCGGCGTTTTCAGATTCAAGAGCGGCTCACGCGTCAAATCGCGGAAACGATTCAGGAATTGGTCGATCCGCGCGGCGTAGCGGTGGTGTGCGAGGCCCGCCACTTCTGTATGATGATGCGCGGCGTCGAAAAACAGCACTCCGGTGCGATCACCAGCGCCATGCTCGGAGCGTTTCGCGACAATCAGGAAACGCGCAATGAGTTTCTTGCGCTCATCAATCAGCGGGCTCGGGCCATCTGAAACTTTGCGCTAGCGGCCGGTTCCCGTGGCTCGGGAAAACGGCGCTCTGCGTGCTAGCATCGGGTCATGGCCGATCAGTACCGCTTGTTTCAGGCGGGTCCAGATCCGTTCGGCCGGATGTGGACAGTACAATTTCGATGGCTGCAAACCGGCATTTCCATACGTCACGCCGACACTGTCGACGTTAAATTCTTTCTCACCCAGGACGGCGGTGAAACCGAAGAGAAGGTCATTGCGCTTCCGCATCCCGCGTTGCTGGACCTCTGTCGTGAGCGAGGACGCAAGCTCAGTGACCCCTATTGCCTGCGCCTCGCTGCGGTGCATCTCAAACAAATGATCGGCACCTCGGAAGATATGGAAAAAACCCTTGTCACCCTGCGGCCCGAGGAGCTTGCCGCTCACGATGCTGCATTACATGATGTAACCGTTCCGCAACACGAGTAATCCATTCGAACGAAGCGCCGGTAGTGATAAGGTTGTGTTTTTAATTTACAGATCGCAGTAATCTAGACGCAAAAGGATTCATCTATGGTCAGTTGTCCCAAGTGCGACGCTCCTATCGACGTTGAAGAGGAAGAATTGGACGAAGGCGATGTCCTTTCCTGCGATGAATGTGGAGCATCTCTGTCGGTAGTGAGCGTTAATCCCGTTGAACTCGAGACCGAAGATGATGATGAGGACGAGGACGAGGACTACGATTACGACGAAGATGAGGACGAAGACGAAGACGAGGACGAAGAAGAGGAAGACGAAAACTGGCATTAGCTTACTGTTCACCCGGCCGACTTCCCAGTCGTGTGATTCCTTGTGTCGCGTATGAAATACCTGCTCAGAGCAGTTCTTATTTTTGCTCTTGGCGCTGCTGCTTTTGCGCAGCAGACGGAGCCGCCCGTGGTGCCGCAGCCCGGTCAGACTCACATTCCTCCGAACACGCGAGTCATAGAGGGAGTCGTTCAGGATAACCGGGGGGCTCCTGTACCGGGCGCAATCGTACTGCTGAAGGACACTAAGACACTTCAGATTCGGTCTTACATCGCCCAGCATGACGGCAAGTATCACTTTTATGGACTTAGCACGGATATTAACTATCAGGTTCGGGCCGAGACTGGGGAAATGACCAGCCCCACTAAGCTGGTCAGTGTTTTCGATAGCCACAAATTCATCAAAGTCAACCTGAAGCTCAAGGACAAGAAGAAACCTTATCCGGCGTAAGCGAAGATACAACCTTGAATCAGCGTGAAATAGTTCAAAAAATAAAAGATATTGCTGTTGTTCCTATCGTCCGCACGTCCAATGCGCGTATGGCGATCGACGCCGCTGCGGCTGTTTACGAAGGCGGTATTGCTTGCGTGGAAATTACCATGACGGTTGACGGCGCAATCAAGGCGCTGGAGGCGGTTGCGGATCTTTACGGCGATCGCATTCTGCTCGGCGCTGGAACTGTGCTCGATCCCGAGACCGCTCGCGCCTGCATGCTCGCCGGAGCGCAGTTCTTTGTAACACCTTCGCTGAACCTGCGGACAATTGAAATCGCGAAACGCTACAGCAAGGCTGTGTTCCCGGGCGCGCTGACGCCGACGGAAATTCTGACCGCCTGGGAAGCCGGCGCTGATGGCGTGAAAGTGTTCCCGTGCAGCGCACTCGGAGGCGCCAAATACATCAAGGCGCTGAAAGGTCCGTTTCCGCAGATCGACCTCGTTCCGACTGGGGGCGTCAACCTGGAGACTATTGCCGATTTTATTGCGGCAGGGTCGGCCGCCGTGGGCGTTGGCGGCGAGCTGATCAATGCCAAAACTTGCAGCGACGGCAACTATGAGCTAATCACCGAGCGCGCGCGTAAATTCCGCGAAGCCGTTTCCGCCGCACGCGCCGCATAAGTCAATATCTTGGCACGGCGGGATCGATCTCGACGCTCCACCGGTCGATGCCGCCGGAAATACTGAAGCAATTCTCAACCCCCCGCTGCCGCAGCCAGGCAGCTACGTTCAGGCTGCGCACGCCGTGATGGCACAGGATGGCAAGGTCCATCTCATCCGATAGCGCCTCCAGTTGCTGAAGTCGTTCCGGCACCGTTCCCATCGGAATTAGCTCCGCTCCCTCGATCCGCGCCAGCGCCACCTCTTCCGGCTCGCGCACATCAATGATCCGTACCGGTTCACCGGCACGCAATCTCGCGGACAGCTCCGTGGGCGTGACTTCGAGATTCATCGCTTCACCTCCGAGCGCAGCGCGGTCAGGAATTTAGTCAACCCCGCACTCGCGTCGCCCTCCGCAAATACTATAGGCTCGACGCCCCGCTCACTCAGCAGCGTTGCCTGGATCTCGTCACGCTCCACCATCAGGATGTATGAATTCGGCTTCAAACGTTCTTGGCTATGTTGAGACCACAATTGGCGCAGCTTGTACAGCAGATAACGAATGTTCGGATCGCTCAGACTGTAGCCAATGAACAAAATAGGCCGGCCCAAGCTATCGGAACGCAACTGTATGTCGAGCGGCTCGTCCAGACTCATGCGCCGCAGAAAGTTTGATTCCGTAAGAATGATCGAGTCGGGATGTTCCAGATCGCCATGGAACTTGATGATTTCCGTCTCTCCCGGCTTAATCTCGGAGAGGTCCGTTACTTTGACGATCCTCCGGTACGGTTTGCCGCTCTGAGCGAATGCGCGTTCGATCCAATCGTCGTAATTTGTCGTGTAAATTACCGGAAAGTCGAGATCGAGGATGGCGTTATGCGCCTCCGATGCGGAGATATCGATGTTGCCTGGATGCCATGTTCGGCGCATCCATTGCAACAACTCCTCCTGCCGCGATGTTCTTAGGAAGTAATATTCGGCCAGAATGGGAAATTCGACATTTGGCGGTTGTTCAAGTCCCAGTTCCTCGGCGAAGTGCTTCGTGAGCACATCGAAGAGCGGAAGCCCCAAAGTGCATGACAATCCCGCGCCGGCAAACAGAATCGCTCTTCGTTGCTGAATCGCACTTACGAGAGTTTCCGGAATCTGCACGGTCTTATTGTCTACCGGCGCCCCCTTTTGGCTGCTGAGTTTCGGCAGTGAGCCGCGTTACAATTTCCGCCCGGACCGGCTGATCGCTGGCAACCGGAACCGTCATCCGCTGGCCGTGGGGAAGATAGGGACGGATAACCGCCGGGTCCTGGTACGCGAGCTCGTCCCCGTCATCGATAGCGATGAGCGTGTACCTTCCCGGTGGAACTCGATATAGAGTAAACGAACCGTCGCCATCGCTCTGATCGGCAGGAATCACGCGGTTCGCGCCCATGTTGTCGGGGTACAACAGAACCAGCGCACCGGCAAACGGCTGATTATTTTTCGTGGCTACACCGGCGATCTTGCTGTTTCCCTCCGCCAGAGTGAGCGTCATCTCGACATCTGAAGGTCCCGCCAGATCGATCAGGCCGTCTTTGAAAGGTGCACCCTTCACCGAGACGGATTTGACGTACAGCTCAGGTACGCCCGGAGGAGGCAGAACCTCATACTTGCCGGGCCAGATCATTTCGCTGCGGATAGAGAATGAACCATCGTTTGAAAGGGGACCGAATACCGTTCTCCCACTGTTCACATTTTGAATCCACGCCCGCCCGGGCCGCTTGGCCGATTCGATCTTCACTGTTCCGCGGATGCTGGTTTCGGGTAGTTGCAATGCCTCGATAGTGGTGTCGGAAGTGAGATCCACCATGCCAGCGCGTGTCGGCGTAGCCGCGTGTCCTCGTCCCGAGAGTGTAATGAGATAGCGTCCGGGTGCAATTCCGCCGATTCCGAACCCCGAGGGTCCGCCGCGCAGCCCCATCTTGTTGCCTCCCATCTCCACGCCGAACGGACCGACACCGGAAAGAATCGGCATAAACGCCGGCCCGGACCACTGCGGGCCTTCGTTCTCCGGCGTTTCCTTCTCCGATCGGCTGACGAAGTCGATATGCAGCGCCGGAACAGAATGCAAAGCAAAATGAATATCGGCGGCGCCGCCCTCAGGCAGCATCAGCGGTGATGCGGCCGCCGGATCAGTCGTTTCCGGGTAAAACGTGTTCGGGAAAGCAACGTCCAGTTTGGAAACAGTGCGTTCGGCACCCGTGCTTGAGTATTCGTTGGCATCCGCATACCAAGGAGCACCCGATACGCCGATGTAGTAAGTGCCCGGACGAAGATGATCCATCCGGCACTGGCCCGCCGAATCAGTTCGCATATTGGAGACTTGCTCAATCCGCGCCCAGCCCGACGCGACGGCATTCCGGAACGCGTAAACGTCCGCCCCAGGCACCGGATCCCCCTCCTCATCGAGCACGCTGACGTTCAGCGACGCCGGCGCGGTGAACGGAAACACCAGGTGCGTCGTATCTATCCCTTTTCCGACGACCACCGCAGTCGAGAAGAGATCGTGAGCGTGAAAAAATTCGGACGTGCCATGCACTTCGGCGGCAAGCGAATATTTGCCTTCCGGTAAATTGCCGAAGGCGAATCCCCCGTCTGTTCCGGTGATGCAGGAGAACCAGAAATCGTTGTGATCCACGGAGCGGATGGTGATGCGGGCGTGCGTGATCGGCTGCTTGTTCAGATGCTGCACAACTACGCCGGCAATGCTATAAGGGCCTGAGGTGGGAAACGAAGGCCGGTCCTGCTGCGCGGAGGCGGCGTATCCGGTAATCAAGCAAAGCAGCAGCAAGCGCATCAGGGATGTTTCCGCTCGATCACGTCCAGCGTGACTTCGGACTTTTGGTTCGGGCTGAGCTCAATCGTCTGGCCCGCAAAGTCGCGCATCGCTTGTGGATTCGCATATTCTAGCCCGCCGATATCGGAAAACGCATACACGTGATACGTACCTGGACTGAGTGGTTGAACCGAAGTTGCGCCGCCGAATAGCGCGGTTTGAATTGGCTGGAGGAGCCCGTCCTCCGGCAGAATCAGCACTGTCGCCGACGCGGCGTTCCCGTTGACGTGCAGGCTCAGCGTGGCGCAGTCATTGCGCATCGTAACCGCAATAGGCTCTGGAACCGATCCGGGCGTCACCACCAGCGGGTTGCGCCCCAAATCAACGCCGCCGGAAAAAGCCGATCCGACGCACTCAGGTCCAAAACCGGCAAGCTGCAGCCGGTATTGACCGGGAGCGACATTCAAAAACGAAAGCTTCGGCTCCGCATTAGCAACCGGAGGGCCCTGCTGGTTTGCGTATTGCTCGTCAAAGCCCGCGGCGCCCACTAACTTCGCTTGCAGGCCCATGCCGTTAACCGTTCCTGACTCGCCCGCGGGCGGCGCATGAGTAATCTGCACCGGAATGTCCACACCAGCCTGCAGAACCACGCTCAATCCCTGCACATCGGCGCCGCTGATTCCTACCTGCAGAGTGGCTTGCAGCGGTTTACCTTGTCCAGACCCGCTCACGATGAAGGTCCAGGAGCCATCGGGCACTCCGTCCAGCGTGAACTTTCCTGTCCGAGGATCCATCGACGGCTGCTCTGGCAAAAACTGCTGCCCGACTTCCGTCTTCGTGAAAAAGACTGCCCCGCCGCGCCTGTCGAAGGGCGAAATGGTGCCGCTCACGCGATGCCCGGCAACGGCGGTAAGCACGAAGTCAGCGCGCGCTGTCTGGCCAGGCTTCAAGTCCATCGGCTGCGCTGACGCAAGCTCGCGGCTGGCCGGATAGAACATACCTGGATACACCTGTGCTGGTGCGTTCCAGGCCATTCGGCCGAGAACCTTCTGCTGCGCATACAGCATTACCGTACCGGGTGGAACATCTTCGAAGCGGTACCTGCCGTTGTCGTTGGCAGGGGCGATTTCGCCGCCTTGCCATTGCAGCCTGCCCTCATTTATGAACTGATGGAACAACTGAATATTTGCGCCTTCCACGGGGGTTCCATCCTGGTCGGTCACATTCCCTTCGATAACGGACTCTGGCACAAGAGGAACCCGGAAGTCGTTACTTCCTGAGCTCACGGTGAAAAAGTTGAGCCGCGCCTCATTTTGAGGCGACATGCGGCTATCCACATAGCCAGGGCGCTGCGCCGTGATCTGCACAGTTCCTTCAGGGATGTTTGCAATTTCGAAGCGCCCATCGGGAGCGCTGAAGGCCGTTTTCGTGTCAGGCCCGGTGACGCGAACCAGCGCGCGCGGTACCGGTTCATTGGTAACGGTATTGAAAACCGTACCGGTGACGGTCCTCAGTGGTGCCGCTGGTTGTAACGGCGCGGAGCGCGGCGCGGCCGGGGAAAATTCGATCTGTGCAAGGCCGGCGCTACAGAGTAAGCCCGTCAACGCAACAAGGCGAGCGAGTCTCGCAACGGCAGTGATCGGCACTGTAGTGTTTAGAAGTACCAAAACACAAGTTGGTTCCGCAATGGCGTACTTAAATTTGGAAATTGCGGTGGTAAGCTAAGTCGCGTGCGGCGGTTGCTTGAGGCTCTGCGGGACGAACGTTCGGAGGTCGGCCTCGACGTGGCGGCTCTCGAACTCGCGAGTATCGAGTTCCCGGGCCTCGACATGGAAGCATCTTTGTTCCGGCTGGACAATATAGCCGGCCAGGTCAAGGCTTCGTTGACCCCCGAGGCGAGCGGCCTCGACTTTATCAAGAGCGCAAACTTGCTGCTTTTTGACACCCTGCAGTTCCGCGGCAATGATGAAGATTACTACGATCCCCGGAATAGCTGCCTCAATGCTGTGCTGACGCGCCGCGTCGGTATCCCGATCACGTTATCCGTGCTCTACGTCGAAGTCGCGCGGCGATTGGGGAGACCGGTGTATGGAGTTGGACTTCCCGGTCATTTCATCGTCGCCTACGAGGACAAAAATGCACGCTATTGGATAGACCCATTTCACGGAGGGCGGCTGCTGTCGTTTGCCGATTGTTCGGCGCTCGCCAAGCAGACTTCGGGCGTAGATTTACGAGCCAATCCAGCAGTGCTCGCGCCTGTTCACAAGCGGCAGATTCTGGTGCGTATGTTGAGCAATCTCAAGGCCATCTATCTTCGCGGGCAGGCATTCGATAAGGCGCGCCAGGTACTGGACCTTCTCATCGACGCCATGCCGGATTATGCAGAAGAATATCGGCATCGCGGATTGATTCATCTACGTCAGATGAATCATAGGGCCGCCAAAGCTGATCTCGAAACTTACTTGAGACTGGAGCCGAACGCACCTGAGCGGCAGCAAGTGGAGAAGCAATTGCTATTAATCGAGCGGTGGAGGGCCGGACTCAACTGATCCACGGAGTGCAACTTGTGCGCAGCCTCCAGGAAGCGGCTGCTGAGGCGATTGCGGGTTCCAGCGATCCCGTACGCGCGGCGTACTTTTTTTCGCAGTTGACGGAACGCCACGGCCGCTATCTGGACGACCTTCTCGCCGCGGATCGTCTTAACCGGCTTGCTACCGTTTTCAGCTTGAGCCGTTTCCTCTCAGAAGAGCTTTTGCGTCATCCTGAGTGGCTCGCAAGCTTCGCCGAGCCTGACCGGCCGTTCTCAGTCGCCGACTACCGCGTGCGTCTGGCGTCGTTTAGCGGAGAACGGTCGTCGCATGCCGATACGGCGCTTCGGCTCGCCCTGTTCCGCCGCAAGGAACTGGCTCGCATCGTGATGCGCGACGGCCTCGGTCTGGCATCCATTCCTGAGGTTACGGAAGAGATTTCGAATCTCGC
Organism: uncultured Acidobacteriaceae bacterium; assembly: GCA_963842195.1. Classification (GTDB taxonomy): domain Bacteria; phylum Acidobacteriota; class Terriglobia; order Bryobacterales; family Bryobacteraceae; genus Bog-105. The sequence continues at coordinate 565,470 of CAWJFN010000001.1, read as the reverse complement.
CGATGCGATTCTGGATCACGCTCTCCGTGCCGTAACCGAGGATCTCCGGCCGCGTTACGGTGTTCCGATGAGCAACGGCGAAGCAGCTCTGTTTTCGGTTGTCGCACTCGGCAAACTGGGTGGGCGCGAGCTGAACTACAGCTCCGACATCGACTTGATGTTTCTTTACAGCGAGAACGGCGAGACCACGGGTCCGCACGTGATCGCCAACCGCGAGTTTTTCAAGAAAGTCGCCAATCAGCTGACAAACCTGTTGTCTACATACACGGCCGCCGGCGTCTGTTATCGTGTCGATCTGCGCCTGCGTCCTGAGGGCAGCTTGGGCGAAGTCTGCGTGTCGCTGCAGGGCGCAAAAGATTACTACGCCAAGCGAGCGCGGGATTGGGAACTTCAGATGCTCATCAAGGCGCGCGTGGCTGCCGGTGACGTCGCACTGGGTCAGGAGTTGCTCGATTCCGTCGAGCCGTCAATCTACTCGACGACCCTCGATTTCTCGACCATCGAGAGCATGTCGGTCACGCGCGAGCGCATGCGCGAGAGACTTGCCCGGAAGCGGCTCAAACAGGATCAACTCGACGTGAAGCTGGCGCGCGGAGGTATCCGCGATATTGAATTTCTGGTCCAATGCCTGCAGCGCCTCCACGGAGCCAGAGAGGCCTCTGTCCGGCATGGCGGGACGATGTTCGCTTTGTGCAGTCTCCTTGACCGCGATCTGCTGTCAGAAACCGAGCATACTCGTCTGGTAAACGCGTACGAGTTCCTGCGCAACCTGGAACACCGGCTGCAAGTTGAGGACGATCGGCAGACCCATGCATTGCCGCTGGATCCGATGGAACTGGATCGTCTTGCGCGGCGTATGCCCGCGCTAAGCGCCGGTGGCCAACGGATTGCTTCAGGGGCACAACTGCTGCAGATTCTGAATCAGCACCTGGAGAACGTCCAGGTTATTTACGACCGCATCGTGCATGCGCAGCGGCCGCTTTATTATGTGCCCGCAAATACGGCCGTCCCGAACGTCTCGCTTCCAACCTCCCCCGGCGTTCCGCCCGAAAGCCTTCCCGCTACGGATCGAAGAGCGGTGCGCGAGGCCCACCGGAAACTCGAAGATTTTGAATCGGCGCTGCCGGTCGGCGGCAAGACGGCGCGTCTGCTGCGCTCACATGCTGTGGTCAGACGCTACGCCGCGGAAGTTTTTGAACTGAGTACGTTTCTTTCCGATCAGCTAGCGCGCCAACCCGATCTGGTGGAGGAGCTCCGCAGAATAGCTGAGAATCCGGCGATGCGCCCGGTCTTTGAGAGCTTGGCCGCTCCGCTGAATGACATCGAGGGACTGCGTAGATTCTATCGGCGCGAAATGTTCCGCATCCTTGCCGCTAGCGTCTGCCTTCCCGAGTCCGTCTTTCAAACTCTCGACCGCACCTCCGGTTTGGCTGAATTCGTGATCGCGCGCGCTTACCGGATCGCTTTGGAGCAGGCGCTTGCTCATGCGCACGCTCACGCCACAACCGGAAAGCCGTTCCAGGATCCTCAGGAACAGCTGATGGTGGTGGCACTGGGGCGGCTCGGAATGCGGGAGTTTGATATCGGCTCAGATGCCGATCTGCTCTTTATCATTCCCGATTCTGAAAGCGTCCGCCAGCGCTTCTGGACCCGTGTTGCCGAGCACGTAATCGACATTCTGACGGCCTATGGCGGCGATGGGCCAGTGCTCTCATTGGACACCCGCTTGCGCCCGAACGGCCGCGAAGGAATGCTGGTGCAGACCGAATCTAAGTACGTCGAGTATTTCGCCAATCATGCCGAGGCCTGGGAAGGCATCGCCTACATGAAAGCCCGGGGCGTTGCCGGTGACCTGGAAGGCGCGACGAACTTTTTGACGCGTCTCCAGCAGGTGGATTGGCGCCGCTACGGGCAGAGCGGCCGCTCCAAACAGGATCTGCGGCAGATGCGAATACGCCTGCAGCGTGAGCAGGGATCGAACACGCCGCTCAAGGCAGGCGAGGGCGGCTATTACGATGCCGATTTTGTCCTGATGTATTTGCGTCTGAAGGGCGCAGGCATGTTTTTCAAAAGCCTGAACACGCCCGAGCGCATCGACATTGTCGAGAAGATGGGTCATCTCGAGCGTGCGGACGCCGAGTTCCTGCTGAAGGCCACCACTTTCTTCCGCGCCCTGGATCATGCAGCGCGTGTGGTCACCGGAAGAGCCGAAGAAAAACTACCGGGTTCACCGGAACACCGCGCCATGGTCGCAAGCCTGCTGCAGCGCTGGACTCAGGAGCGCCCCACGGCATTGACGCTCGATGACGAGCTGTCCGCGCTACAGCGGCAGATGCGCGGAGTATTCGACCGGATCTTCTGTTGAGCTGACTTAACCAAGGCCCGGCGAAGGATTACCGGATGCGAAAAACGACAGCGTCCTCCACAAAGCGGTCGCCAAGTAACTGCCCACCCAGGCGCATACCTTCAACGCTCTTCGTCCTCGCAAAGAGCCGGCGCAATGCACGGATGAATGGATCGGACATCTTCAGAATCAGCAGCGGAGGAGTCCGTTGCAAAGATATTCCTGCAACGGCAAGCGCGTCATGAATCAGACCGTATGCTTTCGAAGGTTCAACATTATCTAGTTTGCGCGATCCGAGCACAAATCGCCAATCTTCGTATTCCGGTAAGTAGACCCACAATGCGACGCTAATCGCCAGGTCTGAGCTGTCCAGAGCGGCGAGAATCTCCAATCCCGTCGCAAAATCGGGCGCTACCAGTACCGTTTTATCCAAACAATTACCCCGTTTCTTCGATTGTCGATCGCCCCGATAAGCGCCTGCGCGAGTTCTGTACCGTTTCTGCGATACCGGCTTTGCTCTGCCCACTGCTTAACAAGATCCCAATTGTTCCGAAAGGCCGGGTTTCTGTTGGCCTCCGCCAAACGCGCTATCTCCAGATTAACGACTCTAACGAGATGGCTCAAATTGTGCGTATAACTCGCGTCCACATTCTTCTTGTCAGGGAAATCGTGACGGTGCGTCCTCTTTGCGATGCACGCCTTCAAAGCAAATTCGACTGCATAGCCAGCCAGGTAATATGCGCCGTCAGGAAAGCCGCCATCCAGCAGCGTTTTTGCTTCCGCCAGTCTGGTCCGGGATAGAGACTGCAGGTCGCTACGGTTCACTGGCCCATTGAATGCCTGCGCAGAAGCCCTACGGCAACTGCGGTCATAGCCGCCGGCGCGCCCAGGGCACCTTCGTGTCTCACGAGCAACGTTTATTCTTCCTCTTCCGCCGTCATATGTGCCTTTGCCGCCGCGATAATCTTCTCGGCCTGCACGGCCGGCACGTAATCGTAGTGGTCAAACTCCATGTGGAACGAAGCGCGCCCCTGCGTTTTTGAGATCAGGTCATTCTGGTAGTTGAGCATTTCCGACATCGGCACCTGGGCACGAATCGACTGCATGTTCCCCTTCAGATCCATTCCTGAAATGCGGCCGCGGCGTCCGTTGAAGTCGCTCATGAGATCGCCCGCGAACTCCTGCGGTGTTTCGACTTCAACCTTCATAATGGGCTCCAGCAGCGCCGGTTTCGCCTGCTGCATTGCAGCGCGAAACGCTTTTCGCCCTGCCAGTTTAAAGGCCATTTCGGATGAATCGACATCGTGATAGGACCCGTCATAAACCGTGACCTTGAAATCTGTGACCGGGTATCCGGCCAGGAAACCCTGTTCAGCCGCTTCGACAATGCCTTTTTCCACCGCAGGAATGTACTGGCGCGGAATAGCTCCACCGAAAATGTCGTTCACGAACTCGAACTTGCCGCCACGCGGCAGCGGTTCCATGCGAATCCAGCAGTCGCCGAACTGTCCGTGACCGCCCGTCTGCTTCTTGTGACGGCCTTGCACACTTGCTGTCCCCCGAATGGTCTCTCGATAGGGAATCTTGGGCGCGTGGAGCTGCACTTCAACGCCGTAGCGTCGCTTCAGCCGGCTAACTACGATTTCGACATGCTGTTGCCCGTTACCAGCGAGCAGGAACTCTTTGGTCATTGGATCGCGGTAAAAACGTAGCGACCGGTCTTCTTCGAGAATCTTTTGCAGCGCAGTGCTGAGGCGATCTTCGTCGTTGCGAGTCTTGGCGGAAATCGCGTACGCGATGGATGGCTCCGCGAATTCGATGCCACGGAAAACCACGCAATTCGTCTTCTCGCAAAGTGTGTCGCCCGTTAGCGTATCTTTTAGCTTAGCCACCGCGCCTAGGTCGCCCGCCCGCAACTCGGCCACAGCCTGTAACGTCTTTCCGAACGGAGTTGCAATGTGTGCCAAGCGCTCAGCCGCATTTGAGCGCATGTTGGTCAAATGGGCATCGTCTTTTAACGTGCCGGACATAACTTTGAAATAAGTCACTCGGCCGGCGAACGGATCGGCGGAGGTCTTGAACACGAATGCCGACATCGGCTCATTCGGCGCCACTGATTTCTTGATCTCTTTGCCGTCTTCAATTGCCGCGATCGAAGGGCGGTCCAGCGGCGACGGAAAGAGTTCCGCCATGAAGTTCATCAGCACGTCCGAGCCGATATTTTGAAGGCTCGAACCGCACAAGATCGGGAACATGCGGCGCTCACGCATCGCCTGCTGCAAACCGCTGACGATGTGCTCAACAGGCAAAGTGCCGGTTGCGAAGAACTCTTCCATCAGTTCGTCGTTGCCTTCGGCGATCATTTCCACCAGCGCTTCGTGCGCCTTGGCAGCCGCTTCTTCGTACGGCGTGGGAATGTCGGTATCCTTGCCTCTGCCGTCGCCACCGGCCTTATAGCACCAGGCGCGCATGCGAATCAGATCGATGACGCCGCTGAAATTCTTTTCCGATCCCAACGGAAGGTGAACCGGCACGGCGGCCCTACCAAATACTTCGTGAATGTTCTCCACTGCGCGGCCAAAATCGGCGCGTTCGCGGTCCAGCTTGTTCACCAGTAACGCGCAAGGAAGCTCAAATTCCTCGGCGAAGCTCCAAACCTTTTCTGTCGAGACTTCAACGCCTGCGACGCCGTCCAGCAATACCACAGCGGCATCGGCCGCGAGCATCGCCCCGCGCGTGTCGTTCAGGAAAATGTTGTAACCAGGCGTGTCGAGAATGTTGAGTTTGGCCTTCTGCCAGGGAAATGCAGCAAGAGAAGTTGTGATCGTTAGCTTGCGCGCCACTTCCTCTTCCTCGAAGTCGGTAATGGTATTTCCCTCATCGACTTTGAGGTATCGGTCCGTCGCTCCTGCGGTAAAGAGGAGAGCGGATGTGAGCGATGTTTTACCGCAATGTCCGTGTCCGATAAAAGCCACGTTCCGGATATCGGAACTGTCGAAGACCTTCAATACGCACCTCCTGAGCGGCGGCAGACCCGCTCAAAACGGTGAGCATATCAAACGTGGCTTTGGCGATTAATTTCGATGCAATTCAAAGGGTCCGAATCAGGCCCTCTGCTCCGATACGGCAACATCGCTCGCGACATCGACGACCGGATTGTAGGTCAGAATGCGGCCGCAGCTTTCGCAAAACATGATCTGATCGCCTTTCCGAAGATCCTGCATGAATTGCGGGCGAAGTGAAATCTGGCATGCATCGCAGCGTTCCTCGGTAGCATCTGCAATTGCCGTGTTCCGAGTCTTCTTGCGGATGCGTTCATAATGCGCGTAAAGTGCAGGATCGATTTTTTCCACGCTGCTCTTGCGCTCGGAGCGCGCTTCTTCGAGCTGCTTCTGGTCGCTGGCAGTGCGCTCACGGGCACGATTCTTTTCTGCTTCTACTTGCTGCTGTTCCTTCTTTAACGCCAGCTCGGCGCCCTTCACGTTCTTGTCCAGCGGTTCGGATTGTTCCATCAGGTCGAGAATCCGATCCTCTGCTTTGCGAATCTCGGCCTCGATATACGCGATTTCATTCTGAAACGCGCGGTACTGCTCATTGGTTTTGGCCTGTAGCGTCTGGTCGCGCAGCTTGGAAATTTTTTGCTCGTGAACCTGAATGTCGCCCTCGAGTTTTTTGCGATCTCGCTGATTAGCACTGAGCGCTGCCCGGTCCGCTTCAAGGCGGCGCGTGTGCGCTTCGAGCTTTTTTTCAATCTGGGCGATGTGTTTGGGGAGAATCGCGATCTCGTTCTCGAGACCCGCGATCTTGCGGTCCAGCGCCTGAAGACGCAGCGCAAGAGCAAGGTCCTGCAGCATTAAGCCTGAATTTTAGCACGCGGCCGCGTGTTCCGCGGCCTATGAGAGCGATGGATCGCTACGGACAGGGTTCACGCGATACGTAGCTAAATATCGTATCCCGCTCGCGTTCTAGCGTCAGTACCGCGACACAAAACGCCGCAGGCGAGAACAGCCGTCATCGAACTGGTCAGGCGGGGTAATCAAGCTCACGACGACATGTGACTCGGCTTGCATGTCGAAGAAATAGCCCGGCTGGACAATGACAGATTCTTCACTCAGCAATCCGGCAATCCAGTTTTCCTCTGAAATCACGTTCGGCAACTGAAGAATCAGCGACCAGCCGCCTTCGACGGCCAGGGCGTGCGCGGAGCTACCTACCAGAATGCGACGGGCACCGGCGACGTTGCGCGCCGCCCGATCCCTCAGCGCGATCTGCAGACGCTCGCCAATTTCCAATAGAGCCGGCAGGGCGCGTTGTACAGGAGTGCCGACCGAAAGATAGGTATCAAGCAACAGCTCGAGGCGATCTCGGGTTGCAGTCCGCTGGAACTCAGGGCCGTTGATCACAATCCAGCCGAGCTTCATCTGCGGCATGCCGGCGCTCTTGGACAAACCGTTCAGCGAAACGCTGAGCGCTTCGTCATTTGCCGCCAGCGTTTGCACACGAGCTGTGGACTCCGACAGGCCATAATCCATGAACACTTCGTCGGAAATGATGGGGAGTTTTCGATCGTTTGCAATGGTGAACAGCGCATCAGCTTCCGGGTGCTTCACGTACGATCCGGTTGGATTGTTCGGATTAACACAAACAATCGCCCGGGTCCGTTTCGAAAGCTGCGTTTTCAGGTGATCGAGATCGATATACCAGCTGCCGTCATAAAGCAATTGATACGGAACGATGCGGACGGATTCGAGGGCGGCGAGGTATTCGAATAGTGGATAGGACGGCACCGGTACCAGGACCTCATCTCCGGGATCGCATAGAAGCTTGAACAACAGAGCGTAAGCTTCGCTGGTGCTAGCCGTGAGCACGATTCGATCAGCGGGTACAAACATGCCGCGGCGGCTATAGTAAGTCGCGACTGCGTCGCGCGCAAGCCGTAGACCGCATGCGTCGGGCTCATATGTGAACTCTGGAATCGTGGCATACGCACCAGCGATTTCGGCATGCGGGTAGTCGAGAAGCGCTTGGGTGGGATTGGCAGTTGTGAGGTCAAGCAGCGGCACACCGGCGCTTCGCTTTGAAGCCAAGAGGCGGGAAAAGGAATTTGGAGAAAAGGACCAGGACAGCCGGTGAGAGTACAAATCGTTACTGTGTCACGGCCGTCCGGGGCTTCGCAAGGAAAAAGGTAAGTTAAGAGATCGGGTGCATGCTTCGCCGAAAGACATGCACCCGTCCAGACGCTGGATGCCCAGTCCAGCGCCGCTCCACGACTGCCATAATGCCGGCGCGTTCGCGGGTACGGCGGAGCCCAAACCGCCGTTCCTTTACGCGTGTGTCCGCACGCGGGAACAAAGCCGACGACAGAACGTGGAGGTGAGAGCGACGTCGCGTCAGCAAATCGCTCTCGGTTGACTTCACAATAGCGCCAAGAGGCAGCGGTCCGACGCTGGAGAAAGCGCCTAAGTTGATCATTTGAAGCGAGATAATTTTTTTGCGATTTTTGTCACCGACTTGCAAAAGTGGCCGAGAATAGCGTGTTAAGAGTGTTGACATTCTGAGATTGGCTGTGAATGTGTGCGATTGGCGTGACGTGGAGGGGTTGTTTGGCGGTCAGCGGCAAAAGTGCGCACGCCGCGACTGCGGCGACGCCGGCGCGATGGATTTCAGAAAGAGCGTTGGCCGCTAGCCGGTGAGTTTGAGTAATTGATCGACCGTGAGAGCGAGCACGCCAAACATCAGATGCGCCATGATCTTGCCGGCTCCGCGTACGCGGATGAAGCGCGCGCCGAACTCGTCCTTCAAGCGGCTATAAACGCGCTCGACCATGGTGCGCAGTTCAAAACGCTGCTCCTGAGCCGGGGTGAAGGGAAGCCGTTTGCGAGCATAATGTGTGGGCGCTTTGCGCCGCGGATGATAACGGCGCAAGCTGTCCTGCTGGAGTTTGGAAATCGGCGCCGCGGCGCCATTTCGCGCAATCAACGGAACGTGCCCGAGACTTCTGCTATGAGCGTCGATCTCGTTGGCATCATAGGCGGCATCCATCAGGTCATACAGGTAAGTCACACGTTGCGAAGTGAGTGTCATCAGCGGGATGGCCACTTGCGAGTCGTGCAGACAGGCTCCTGTGAGCAGCGCCGTAATCGGGATCTGTCCGTCGGCTACGTCGAGATGTAATTTGTAACCGCGCCAGTATTGCTGATGGCCTTTGCTGCTCTTCTTCACACCCAGGCTGCAGTGGCGCGGCAGTTCAGCCAGCATCTCGGACACCGGCAGGCGGCGCTGCTGCTCGATGCGGCTGCGTGGGGCGCGCGGCGTATGGCGCGTGGGCCTGGGACCGCGCTTGTGCTTGCGGCGAACAGGCTTAGGCGGCGGATTTGCCGGAAAGCGCTCGCGTGCTTCAATCGCCGTCGAATCGCGTGCGATGTGGCCGATCAGCCGACCCTTCTGGGTCTCGGCAATCAGCGCGGCGTGTAGTTGTTGCGGCAGTTCGCTGCGCGCGAACTCGGCAAAGGCGCGCGAGAAAGTGGATTCATGCGGGATTTGCCGCAGCGTGTTCCAGCCGCACAAACAACGCAACTGGCCATCGCTGCGCAGCCGCTCCAGCAGTTGGCGCGTCGTCTCCAGCCCATAAATGGCTTTGGCCAGAAAAGCCGCTCCCAGCGCTTGCCGGTCCTTGACGGGACGCCCTGGCCAGCCGCGCTGGGGCGCCATCCAGCGCGACAACGGTAATCGGCTCAGCACCGCTACCAGCAAACGTGCTTTCTCCGATAACGGACCTAACTCCAGTTCCAGGCGCTCGAATAACACCGTTTGCAAAATGTGTGAAAACTGCTGCAATTGTTCGCGTGGGGTACTCTGCATCTGAGGGCTTGCTCCTTGTTTTTTGTTTGTCTGGAAACAACAGAGTACAAGGTAATGGCCCTCCCTTCAAACATTTCTCATTCTTTTGTTCTATAATTGCACCCAACTCACACCAACACCATTAATTTTGCAAGTGCCTTTTGTCACCGACTGGGAGGATGTCCGGAATTTAGTTGAAACAGCGACTCAAGCCGGAGCCGTGATAGGCTCCGGCAAAACCGTTTTCGAGAACAGGAGAGTCGCCGTTGAAGAGACAGTATCAGATCGATAAAGAACGCGCGGTGCGTAAGTTTCGCGCAAGAGCCAGCACATCGCAGGATGCCATCCAATTAGCGTTGCCGGTGAGAGAAGCAGCGGCCCTGGTACAGCAAGGGTTGATGCACTTGGCGGTTGCAACGTTCACGCAAGTCGCCGAACAGATGATGCGCTGGGAAGTGGATCAGATTGCCGACCCCAAGCAGAAAGGGAACACGCTGCGCGATGCCGTGCGCTGGGGATCGCAACGAGGTTATTGTGTGGTCGCCGGACAGAAGGTTCCCTTGCAGCGGCCCAGAGTGCGTGACGTGCGCCAACGCGAAGTGCCGCTCGGCAGCTACGAAACGTTACAGCGAGCATCGTTGATGGAAGATGCCGTGTGGCACAAGATCATGCACGGGCTCAGCATGCGGCATTACAGTGCGATCGTGCGCGAACTCGAACAGGCGTACGGAATTGAGAAGTCAACTGTGAGTGAGCACTTCGTTGAAGCAAGCCGTAGACAGCTACAAAAACTGGAGACGAGGCCACTGAATGGTCACCAGTTCTGTGCCGTCTTGCTGGATGGGACTTGCTTCGACAAACAACAGGTCATGGTTGCGCTGGGCCTTACATTACAAGGGGAAAAGCTGGTTCTTGGTTTACGGCAAGGGGCTACCGAAAACAGCACCGTGCTTAGACATCTGCTCGAAGATCTGCAACAACGTGGGATCGACTTCGAGGTGCCACGCATGTATGTGCTCGATGGCAGCAAAGCATTGCATGCTGCAGTGCGCAAAATAGCCGGCCCCTGCGCTGTGATTCAACGCTGCCAAGTACACAAGATCCGCAACGTCGTCGAGCATCTCACGGAGGAACATCAGATGTCGGTACGAATCAAGCTGCGCAATGCTTATCAGATGCGTGAGTACGGCGACGCCAAGCGCGCGCTGGATTTGCTCTTGCATCAGTTGATGCATCTCAATCCCAGTGCCGCCCGTAGCCTCGAGGAAGGTATGCAGGAAACACTCACCATGCAGCGACTGCGAGTTCCAAGTAAACTTCGGGTCAGCTTGGCCTCCACCAATATGATCGAATCCGCATTCTCCAGCGTGGAGACTATTTGCCGCAATGTGAAGCGATGGTATGGTGGCGATCAGTACTTGCGCTGGATCGCCAGCGCTCTACTCTGGGCCGAGTCCCGCTGGAACCGCATTCATGGTTACCGTGAATTGCCTATTCTGGTAAAAGAACTGGAACTCGCCGTCGTCAGAACCATCCCGGTTCGCCACGCCAGCGCGGGTTGATCATGCTTTCAGAGTCGCCGGTTTCAACTAAATTCCGGACATCCTCGAATTTAGTTGAAACAGCGACTCGAAATCGGAGCGGTGATAGGCTCCGGCAAAACCGTTTTCGAACGGGAGAGTCGGCGGGTTCAACCAAGAACCGTGCGGAATCCTACTGCACTCGAATGGACAGCAGATCGCTAAGCTGCAGGTACGCCTCCACCCAGGCTTTTGCGCGCGGATCGCCCCGCTGCGCACGCCTTCTGGTGCGTTGGTAGAGCCCGGCTTGCGTGGCGTAGACGTGATTTTGCGCCGACCAGACGTTCACGGGAAAGGGCATCTGCTTGACGATCCTCAGTGCGAAGCGAAGCTCGTCTAGTTTGTCCAGATTTGATGGATCCGAACTAAAGCGCGCCGCCAGCAATTCAATTTTGCGCCGCAGAGAAAACTCCAGCGTTGTCCGGTCAAGGCTGATGTTGCTCGCCTGAGCTTCGCGCAACAGGTTCTGAATACGATCGCCGTCCAGATCCTCGGCCGAGCAGGCTCGGCGCAACAAGCTGTTGATCGCATACTCGATCGCAGCCGTGAACTCACGCGGCATAGGCGTTCCCAGCCGGGTGATGAAGCGCATCAGAGCGGCGTGATGCTCATATAGCTGCAAGTATGCCGACTCGGCCTCGGCTACGGTTCCCGATAAGATCGAACGGACAATCCTGCGCTGCTCGTCGCGGAATAACGAACGTAGGGAATAGGTCTTGCCGAAGCGCTTGTCGAGCAAGCGCACCACTTCGGGAATGTCCACACGCGCAAACGAATCGTTAATCTTCTCGAGCAGGTCCTGGTAGCCGATCGCTTCAGCTATGGGCTGCACGCCACCTGCAACGTTGTGATCGCCGAAATGCACAACCCAGAACGTCTGTACTTCGGATTCCTGAGTAATTTTGGATGTCAGCCGCGCCTGTCCAAGAGCCATGCGTAGTTTGCCGGCTTCTCCCGTGTGATAGTCGAGACGCTTGACGGTGTAGCAGAATATGTCGGCTCGCTCGCTGTAGGGTGCGAAGAGCGAACTGATGGCGTAATGCGCCCCCACCTTTTCGAGATCGACGACGGATGGTTTTACGTACCGGTTGTATATGTTCGTACCATCTCCATATTCAGGCAAATTGCTGCGCGCTACGGACAGCCGTTCCAGGAATGACGCTTCGAGCGACATGGAAAAGAGCTGCTCGGCAAGCTGAACTACACGTCCTGCGTACTGAATGACCTGGACGGTTTCGATTCCCGAGAGATCATCAAAAAACCAGCCGCAGCTCGTGTACATGAGCATGGCGTGGCGCTGCAGCTCCAGCAGCTTCCAAACGACCACTTCCTGTTCAGGCGTTAAGTCATGGCGAAAGTGCTCCTGGGAAAATCGCAAGCGGATCTCGGGCGAGCGGTCAAGCACGACAGCAATATAGGCGTCGCGTGCTGCCCAGGGATCATTGAAGAAAGTTGCACCGAGCTTTTCAAACTCCGGGTTGACGATATCCCGCAGCCAGTCAAGCGCTTCCCGCAGCGGACGCCGCCACTCCTGATTCCACCCGAGGCGACCGGAGTTACAGCCACAATTACTGCGCCAGCGCTCAATGCCGTGCACGCAGCTCCAGGCCGTATTTTCATAAATCTGCACTTCGAATTGCGGCGGGTTGTGCTCCAGATACTCGCCGTAATTGGTGATCTTGGCGAGCTTTCGCGATTCAATGTAGTCAACCGCATAGGCCAGCGCCATTTCGCCATGCCGATGATGATGCCCGTAGGTCTCGCCGTCCGTTGCGATATGTGCAAGTTGGGACCACGTCCGAGTATCGGAAAACGCGCCTACCAGACGCGTGGCAAATTTTTCGCCATTGTCCAGGAGCTTCTCAAATGCGACCGCCTGCGAAATGGGGCCGTCATAAAAGAACAGGTTGATATTGCGGCCGCTCGGTGTACGTAGAACATAAGCGCGCGTGGGATCGATCTTGGAGCCGGTGACATCCTGCCACGGTCCATCACTTCCGAGCTCCCGGTATGCCTTCGCCTGATGCGGAGCGAGGATTGCGAACGACAGTCCGGTTTGAGCCATCAAGTCTAGTGACTCCAGATCGACGGCAGTTTCGGGCAGCCACATGCCTTCCGGCAAGCGCCCGAAACGATAAACAAAATCTTCAAAGCCCCAACGGATTTGAGTCTTTTTATCGCGGGCATTGGCTAGCGGCAGGATCATGTGGTTGTACACCTGCGCCATCGCCGAACCATGCCCGGAAAAATTCTTCTGGCTCTGCTTGTCGGCTTCGATCAGACCGCGGTAGACCTCGGGAGCATGTTCGGACGCCCAAGACAACAGGGTTGGTCCAAAGTTAAAGCTGATCCTCGAGTAGTTGTTGACGATGCGGCTAATACGCTGCGCGTCGTCGAGAATGCGCGCGGCCGTATTCGGCGCGTAACACTCGGCCGAAATGCGCTCATTCCAATCGTGATATGGGTACGCCGAGTCCTGCAGTTCAATCTGCTCGAGCCACGGGTTTTCTCGAGGCGGCTGATAAAAGTGGCAATGAATGCACAGATATTTCATCGTGAGGCGGAACGGTTATAAGTGCGGGAGGCTCTCTGCGTCCTCAAACAAACGTAGACGCACCGTGGTTGGGTTTGCATACATTTCCGCATAAGATCAGGCCGGCGGCAGAAATATCGTGAATACCGCTCCAGTACCCCGTTCCCGGTTTTCCGCGCTCACCCGGCCCGAATACTTCTTGACAATAGAGGCCACGATGTGGAGGCCCAGGCCGGAGCGGCTGGACGAATTTAATTTCGTCGAAACGTTCGGACGAAACACGCGCGGAAGGATCTCCGGCGGAATGCCGGGGCCGTTGTCGGAAACGCTGATGGTGAGAGCATCCTCCGATTTGGTGGCTGCAATGTCGATACGTCCGGGCCGATGCATAATCTGGGCGGCATTCAGAAACAGATTTGCAAAGACGCGCTCCCAGTCCTTTGCCGAGCCGGGAAGATGCAGGCTGGCCGGAATCTGCCGCACAAATCTCATGCGCGGCTTACGTGCCGCAATGCAGTAGTCGGTTACGGACTCGATTGCGTCTTCCACCACTGACGCAAGATCGGGTGTGCGGTCCGGGATGGCGCCCAGAAGGCGCTTGCCGCGCGCGACGCTGCGGCTCAAAGTGGTAGCGAGAGATTTCCAATGTCTGTCGGAGCTCAACAGTTCGGCAGCTTCGGTAATGGTTTCGAAGACGTTGTTGAGATCGTGAATTAAGCTTTCGTGCGTGAGATCGGATTCGAGCGATTCTTCCATGAGCACTTTCGTCAGCGCGCGATCTGTCGAACCGTGGAGTAGAACTCCGGGAACGAAACTGCCGCAGCTTCCGACTCCTGGATGGTAGAGGTTCCGTCTGCGATCAGCGCTGCGATCGAGAAAGCCATCGCGATTCGGTGATCTCCCAAAGATTCTATCTCCGCCGCATGCAGCCTCTGGCCACCCGGTATTTCGATGCCCGTTTCGGAAGTATCGACGCGGGCGCCCATGCGCCGCAAATTTTCGGCGATGGCGTCAATGCGATCCGTTTCCTTGACGCGTAGCTCGGCCGCGTCCTTCACGATGAGTCCTTCATCACTCGTAGCGCCAAGAATAGATAAAACCGGGATCTCATCAATGACAGCGGCTGTGATGGAACCCTCGATGACACCGCCGCGAAGGCGGGAGGACTTGATCTGAAGATTGCCGATGAGCTCCCCGTTCACCTGCTCGAGGCTCAGCAGCTTGATGTTAGCTCCCATTCCGCGCAGCAGATCGAGAAGAACGGTCCGAGTCGGATTGAGACCCACGTTCGTGATGATGATGTCGCTATCCGGAACGATCAGTGCGGCGACTATGAAGAATGCCGCTGACGAGATGTCGCCCGGGACTCTGAGTGTCTTTCCGGAGAGCGTGGCACCCCCACGCAGACGAACGCAGCGCGGAGCGAGGGCAATTTCGGCCCCCAACTCGCGCAGCGCAATTTCGGTGTGGTCGCGAGTGGTTACCGGTTCGCGAACGACGGTCTCGCCGTCAGCGTAAAGACCTGCCAGGAGAATGCAGCTCTTCACTTGCGCACTCGCGACCGGGAGCGGGTAATCGATGCCGTGCAGAGGCGCTCCCGTAATGGAAAGCGGTGGGTACTGGCCATCGGCCGCTGCGATTTGAGCGCCCATCTCGGCGAGTGGTGACATGATACGCCGCATCGGCCGCTTTGCGAGAGAGCTGTCACCGGCGATGCGTGTTGTGAACGGCTGCGCCGCCAGAATCCCGGAGAGCATGCGAATCGTTGATCCGGAGTTGCCTGCATCCAGATCAGAAGAGGGTTCGCGGAGACCGTGAATTCCCTTCCCGCGAACGATCAGAACGTTACGCCCGTCCTCTTCTAAAAACTGGTGTGAGATGCCCAATGCCTGCATACACGAGAGCGTGGACTGGCAGTCCGCACCCGTGGAGTAGTTATAAATGCGCGACTCGCCTTCCGCAATTGCGGTCAGCATCGCGTATCGGTGCGAAACAGATTTGTCGCCGGGCACAGTCAGAACTCCGTGCAGTCCGCGCGCGGGCGAGATTTGTTCGACCATGGAAACCGTATTGTAACGTTCGGAGTTGCCTGTGCCGCGCCGCCATGATTGCGAGCTGAATCAGCGCGCCAGCCCCGGTAAGCGCTTCGGGCCTTTGCCCACCACCCAGAGCTGCGTTGTACCAGTCATGCGGCTCCTTCACGGGTAGAAACTTTCACCACTTTCTGCAATGTAGTGTCCACGAGATCAACGCTATTGCCGTCGCGAATCGGAACGCCCACGTAGCGCCCGTCAGGAGTGGCCGCACATTGGTTCGGCCGTCCAGTGAGCAGGATTACGTTGAGGATCTTGCCCGTTTGGCAGCGCCAATCTTGAGATTTCGCTCGGATTCGATGGTGGTGAAAAATTAGTCACCGGTGAGGGGTGCACAGATGCCGTGGGCTTGCGCTCCAACAAGTGCGCCATCTCTCGAGGCGTCCACGGTCGTGGTCTCGCTGTGGTAGAACTCCAACATGATGAATCGCCGAGAATGGATTGCCGGATCGGCCGCGATTAGCCTTGTGCCGGCCGCGACCAGAGCAGCGCAGAGCAGCGGATCGGGAGGTAAGAAACCTGTCGTGATCTCTAGCGCAAACGGTTTGGCGGCGTGCGCTAAAGCGCACCAGATGATCGCAACCGGAGCCGATACGCTCGATGCCGTCATTGCCGGCGTGAACATCATCGAGCTTGATCCGAATGACACCAGCGTCGGCTATGGCGGACTGCCGAACGAGGACGGGGTGGTGGAACTGGATGCCAGTGTGATGCACGGTCCGACGCGGCGGTGCGGATCGGTGGCAGCAATCCAAGGAATTAAAACGCCATCGAAAATTGCCAAGCTGGTGATGGAGCACACAACGCACGTGATGCTGGTGGGCGAAGGCGCACTGCGATTTGCGCAAGCTCATGGTTATGAAAAAGAAGATCTGCTGACCGAGAAAGCAAGAACTGCGTGGCTGGTCTGGAAACAGTCGCTGCGAAACCCACACGCGTTTAACAACTGGATCTCGATGGACCAGAACCTTGCTCCCGATGCGAGCGCGATGAACCGTCTGCGCGAAGCGTTCCCGGACAAAGACGAGGCGACGCTCGCCTGGGCGTGGCAGATGGCAAATCATCCCACCTACGGAACCATCAACTGCCTGGCATTAAATGAAAAGGGCGAGATGTCCGGTGTGACCACGACCAGCGGCCTGGCGTGGAAGATTCCCGGCCGCGTGGGCGATTCTCCAATCATCGGCGCGGGCTTGTACCTGGACCAGGACGTGGGCGGTGCAGGCTCAACGGGCGTCGGCGAAGAAAATATTCGTATCTGCGGCGGACACACTATCGTCGAGGCCATGCGCAAAGGCATGTCGCCGCGCGAAGCGGTAATGGAAGCTCTAAAGCGAGTATCGAGAAACTACAACGACGATCAGAAGAAACTGAACCAGCTTGATATCGAGTTTTATGCGCTGCGAAAGGATGGGGAGCATGCGGCGGCGTCGTTGTGGGGCAGTCATAAGAGCTACAAGGCATACTCGGTGAACGATGGCGGCGAGAGCCGTCACGAGCCCTGCGTTTTTCTGTATGGCCGGGCGTGAACCGCGCGTTGCGCTTAGCTGCGGTAACCGACTTTGTCGCCTGCAAAGCTGTCATCCTCGCCACGTTCGCGAACCAGGGCGACAACTGCCGCAACCACTTGAACCGCCAGGATGATCAACCAGATGCTCATGCTTATCTAAAGGCATCCGCTGTACCACCGCTGCTGCGTACGCAAGTTACTGAAAACAAAAACGAGGTATTGTATGGACGCAGGCACTGGTTCCGCTTCGAATCCCGCAATGGAACGGCGGTTTCAATTTGAAACGGCCCGCCTCCACCCCGCGACAAACATTCAGGTAAGGACAGCGGATATTGAGCTCTGATAACGAAACCAAGCAGATACTCGAGCCCGTCGGCGATGAAGTCAGCACGGCAGCCGGAGGCGCGCGCCGATATCGGAAGCCGCTGAAATCGTTCCGGTGGTGTGATTTTCAGTCATTGTTCAGCGAAAGCTTCGATTCCTGGAGTAAGCACAAGGCACCCCGTCTGGGAGCTTCGCTCGCCTTTTATACGCTGCTTTCACTCACGCCGCTCCTGCTGGTTGTAGTTGCCATCGTCGGACTTGTTTTCGGACACACCACCGCGCAGCGCGATATCGTCCAACAAGTTCAGATGCTGATCGGCACTCAAGGCGCGAAAGCCACCGAAGCGCTACTCGAGGGTTCCCGAAACACCACGCATGGAATCATCGCAACCACAGCCGGGCTGTTGACTTTGTTGTTCGGGGCCTCTGGCGTGATGATCGAACTACGCGACGCTCTGAATACGATCTGGGAGGTTCCCACTCCTCAACTGAGCGGAATGCGCACCAAGATCGTTTCGTATGTGAAGGACCGTCTGTTTTCGTTCGCCATGGTGATGTCGATTGGTTTTCTCCTGATCGTTTCCCTGGCCGTCAGCGCGTGGATCGCTGCGCTCGGAGCACTTTCGGAATCCGTGCTGCCCGGCATCGAAGTCTTGCTGCACTTTGTGAACGCATTTGTATCGTTTGCAGTCATCACCGGACTGTTCGCAGCGATATATAAAGTCATCCCGGATGTGCGGATTGAATGGCGCGACGTAATGCTTGGCGGCGCCGTAACCTCGCTCCTGTTTACCGTAGGCAAGTTGCTGCTCGGACTCTATCTTGGGAAAGCGAGCATTGCCTCCAGCTACGGCGCCTTTGCATCCATTGTGATTCTGGTCATCTGGGTCTACTATTCGGGTCAGATCTTTTTCTTGGGCGCCGAGTTCACCAGAAGCTTCGCAAACCGTTACGGCTCGCAGCCCGGCCGCAATCCTGACGTTATGGTTGAAGCCGCCGGCGATGCGGCTGCAGCCCCCGCAGAGGAATCGCGAATCATCACTCCTTCGGGCACACCGTGATTTAGCCGCAACTCGGCTTTACCTGAAGCCGAAGCTAGAATAGAAGAGATAACAGGCGTACGCGGCGATTTCTTGGCCGCTGTGTGCCGTCCGACGTTTGCTGATTGGCCATGCTGAATGAATGAACTAGTGCGGGACATCTACCGCTATCGCGAATTAATTTGGGCGCTCGCGCTGAGGGAATTGAAGGTTCGTTACAAGCGATCCGTCCTGGGGTTCCTCTGGTCGCTACTGAATCCGGCGCTGTTGATGCTGGTGCTGACGATCGTCTTCTCGACGTTGATGCCCGTCAACATCAAGCACTATTCGATATTCATGTTGTGTACGCTGCTTCCGTACACGTTCTTCTCTCAATCACTGTCCTACGCCGTAGAATCGATGGTCGGCAATGCGGAGTTGATCAAGAAAGTCGCGGTTCCGAAGCTTGTGTTCCCCGTGGCGGCGGTGGTTTCGAATATCATCAACTTACTGCTTTCGCTGATTCCCCTGGCGCTGTTTGTCCTGGTGCTGAGGCATCCGTTTCACTGGACCTGGATCTTTATCCCGATTCCGCTGATCTCGCTTTGCATTCTCACCCTGGGCGCAACCTTCTTTTTTGCCACAGCGAATGTGTATTATCGCGACGTCGCTCATATCATTCAGATACTGTTGCAGGTTCTGTTCTACATCACACCGATCCTGTATGCGGTCGACATGTTCCCGCCTAAGTACCGTTGGCTGTTCTGGCTGAATCCGCTGACGTTCTCGCTCAGCGACATGCGCATGTACGTTTATTACGGAATGTTCCCCAGCCTGGAATCGATAATCGCGTCGTTTCTTTGTGCATTCCTGGCGCTCGCCATCGGGTTTGGACTTTTCCGTAAGTACCAGCACGAATTTGTTTTCTACGTGTAAGCTGTAATGCCCAAAAACAACTTGATCGCAATTCAAGTAGAAAACGTCACGCAGCGCTTCCGGCTTATGCACGAGCGTCCGGACAGCGTGCGCGAGCTGTTTGCGCGATTTTTTCGGCAGAAAGTGGAGTATCACGACTTTGACGCGGTGAAGGACATCTCATTCAGCGTCCATCATGGCGAGATGGTCGGCATCATCGGGAGCAATGGTTCGGGAAAGAGCACACTGCTGAAAATCATAGCCGGAGTTTACAAACCCACGGCGGGAAGTGTGTCGGTGTCGGGTTCGGTAGCGCCTCTGCTTGAGCTCGGGGCGGGTATGCATCCCGAACTCACCGGGCGCGAAAACATTCTGCTGAACGGGCTGCTGATGGGATTCTCGAAGGCCGAAATGGCGCGGCGGGAGCAGGACATCATCGACTTTTCCGAGATCGGCGAGTTCATCGACACACCCGTGAAGCAGTATTCATCGGGCATGTACATGCGGCTCGCTTTTTCGGTAGCGACTGAAGTGGACCCGCAGATTCTGATCATTGACGAAATCCTCGCCGTGGGAGATAGCTCATTTCAAGGGAAGTGCCTGGAACGCTTGCGCAATTTCCGACGTGCCGGAAAGACTATTCTCCTTGTCACGCATTCAATGGCGCAAGTGGTCGAGCAGTGCGACCGCGCAATTCTGTTAGACCACGGCCGCGTGATCTTTGACGGCAGGCCGGAAGAGGCGGTGGAGATCTACGGCCACCCTGCGCATGCGGTGCCTGCGGGGTGACTTTTCTCACCTCTGCAAACTCACCAGAAAAGCGGTTGCGTTCCGATAGCGCTGCTCGTTAGCGGCCGACTGGCGCTGTTCGGCAGCATCGCGCAGTCTCGATTGCTCGAGAGCTGGTCCGCTCATTCCGAGCTGGCGGTACACGCGGGAAAGCCGGAAATGGGCTTCGACAGAGCCCGGCTCGAGCGCCACGCAGGCTTCGAACTCTTTGCGTGCGCTGGTAAGATCATGTAACTCGGTCAGCGCTTTGCCGTACTCACAGCGGCACAAGGCGTCGTTCGGAGCCGAATGAGCGGCGGAGGCAAGCCGCTGCAAAATCTGCTGGTCCGGATTCTCGTTGGCCTTCAAACGAAGCGCACCACAGACGGCGTTGGCGTGGGCGTCGGCCGCATGCGCGTCAGCATACCTGCAGAGAGTGTCCGCCACATCCTTTGTTGGGGCATCGTTTTGCGTCAGCGCGATTTGCGAGAGATACACACGCGGCGGATCAAAAGTATTGTCGAGCGATATGGCACGCAGCAGTGCGGCAGAAGCTGACGCCTGATCGTCTTCGAGGTAGTAGGCGAGCCCAAGCGCTGTCTGAACCCGGGAGGAGCCGGGGAAGTCGGACACGGCTTGTTCAAGAACCTGAGCAGCCGCCTTGAAGGTGTGGTGCTGCATAAGCTCGACCGCCAGCGAAAGCCGGTATTGCTGCTGAGTGCGATCGAGCTTCACGGCCTCCTGATAGTTCAACACTGCTTTAATACTGTCTCCGGAAGCCTCGAACGCGTCTGCAGCCGCTTCATCCGCGCGCGCAGTGACATTGCGCAGAGCCGGATCGTCCGGCGCAAGTTCCAGTGCTTTGTGCATGTCGGCCGAGGCTTCCCCGGGACGCGCCAGGCCTGCATCCACGGCAGCTTTCAATCGATAAAAGGCGATTGCGCCGCGAATATCTTCCGGAGGCTCCAGTCCGGAGAGAAGATGATCGGCTTCTCTATAGTTATGGGCGCGCGCAAGCTGCAACGCACTCTGAAGCCTCGCGGAAGGTTCGTTAGCATTCCGGTTCGGATTCTTAGGAAGGCTCAACAGATTTGCCATGAGCCGGAATGCGCCCGGCACGCCTTCCGGGAGTTCGCGATAGAAGGCATAGGCGTTGTAGATGTAGATGCCTTTGCCGTATTGCGCGTAGAGTAAGCCGCCCTTCTGCGGAGCCTGACCTGGATCGTGCGTTTCGAGTAAGGGTTGATAGTGCTGGTCCCACGTGGTCATGAACTTCGAACCGCGCTCTTCGATCCAACCCTTAAAGTCTGCTTCAGAGATCTTATTCGGCCAGGTGAATATCGGATTCGAAGGAGCGAGCAGGGTTACCTGGCTCTCTTCATCCGTAACCTCTTCGGGTTCTTCACCCATCTTGTATGGGTATGGGCCGTAGTCGTGGTCGAACTCGGGCGTGTTGTATTGAACGATAGCGACACCGCCGTTTTTCACGTAATCGAGCAGACGCTGATTGTTCTTGATCAGATCCGGACGCGCGGCGTAGGCGCGAACCCCCAGCAGAATCACGTCAAAACGGCTAAGATCACCGGAAGCGAGATCGGACGCGTTAAGAAACGAAACCTTGATGCCTAACTGCTCTAACGCGGTTGGGACATCGTCGCCGCTGCCCATAATATAGGCGACTTTCAAATCCGGCGCGACTGTGACATCGACTCCGGTGCTCTTGTAAGTCGCAGGCTGATAGAAGAAATAGGGCCGCAAACCTGAATAACCGGTGACTTGATAGCCTTCCCGATACTCGCGCCCGTTGTACTTCGCAATCGCCTCAACCTGGTAGGGTTGCTCGCCAACCGAGGAAGGAATCACGCGGAAGTGTAAGGCTTGATCATCCCCGTCTTTTGCGGTGGTGAATGGCTGCTCAGGCGGATCGCTCTTCCAGCCTTCCGGCAGCCGGAGAGTTAGCGTCCCCTGCGCGGGTCCCTTCACATTACTGTGGACAGTGACGTTTAGATCGACCGTCTTCGCGGCGAGTGGAACAACGCCGGCGCGGGGTGAAACCTGTACGGAAATAGCCGGCCCGACGGCGAGAGGCTCAAAGACAACGCCGCGACCGGTTTCACGAGAGGTCGTCTGGACGATCTGTCCAATCTTCAAATGCGCTCCGTCGCAGTCGACCTCTGCCCAGGCACTCAAAGGATAGGGCGTATTCGGCCGTCCCAACAGGCTCGGGTCAGAGAGATCGTAGTAGGGTTGTTCGATAGACGGGCGAGTGAAGTATGGCCGCGTGAACGGAATCGACTCAGACGCAGTTACCTCAA
Organism: uncultured Acidobacteriaceae bacterium; assembly: GCA_963842195.1. GTDB lineage: Bacteria > Acidobacteriota > Terriglobia > Bryobacterales > Bryobacteraceae > Bog-105. The sequence goes on along the minus strand of CAWJFN010000001.1, from coordinate 543,229 downwards.
ATTCCCAATGCGGACCTTCCTTCTTCGTCGAGATCTTCCACCAGTCAGATTTCGGTGCATCGAGATAAACTCGCGTGAACGCGACCTTTTCCGAACTCTGGTTCGCGACGCTGACGCCCACGCCGAAGTGTTGTCCGGGTATCGCCATGCGGAACGTATCGGGGTCTCCCATGAAGAGAGCAAACAAGGGATTTACTTCGTGATCCGGCAGCACGGTGGCACGCATCGAGATGCCGAGCGCTTCGAGCAATGCGTTGTTAAATTGAGCGAGCTTTATGTTCAGCTCGTGCAGGATGTCGTACTTTGCGTCCTCTGAAACGCTGCTCGATTTCACCTGAGACATCAGCGCTTCGGTGGCTTTGAACCCTTGGGCGAGCGCCGGTGCGCATTCTTGTGGGGATGTAGCTGAAAAATGCGTGGCCGCGTCCTCGACCGCGGCATTGATTTTGACCAATCCGTCGTGAATGGGGCCATTGTTGGGAGCGATTGCCAGGAGCGAAGTGTCGATGCCATCGAAAAAACTCTGCTCTTCAGCTTGCGCGGAGACGAGCGAAGCGAAGCGATGATAGGGCGAGGGCAAGGGTCCGGCCGGAGGCATACCTGTGCCGCCGTTTTGCGATTTTTGAAAGCCGAGTCCTTCTCGCGCGAGCTGAAGATACGATTCGCCCAGCAGCGGATCGTAATTGCCCACCGGCACATCGAGCGTCTTCGTAATTTTCGTATCACCACGCTGAAACCACGGCGTGTGGGCGTAATACTTCAGCGGCTTCCAGGGGCGCAGACCTTCGCGTATCTGTTCGGGAAATCGGCTCGGGTCGCCGGCAGCTTCGAAGACCTCTTTGGCCATGCGCCCGGCCACTTGATGATTGCCGTGCCCATCGCTGGGGCCGCCAACGAAGACGGAAGTAACAACGAGCGGCCGAGTCGTACGAACGATGCGGACGACATCGGAAAGCACGCTGTCGTGGTTCCATTTCGTGAGTGCTTCATCCATCGTCTTGGAGAAACCGTAATCGCATACGCGGGTCCAGTACTGGTCGACACCGTAATATCGGTCAGCTGCGAGAAGCTCCTGGGTGCGCACTAAGCCCAGCGCATCCCAATAATCCGAGGACATCACATTGGCGCCGCCTTCGCCTCGATTGAGCGTGAGCAGTGTCACGCGCGCGCCGATATTGCGAGACTCGTAGGCTAGCGTTGGCCCGTCCTCATCATCCGGATGCGCGGTGATCATGATGAGACTGGCACGCGTGTGAAGCTTTTTCAGGCTTTGCCAAAGCGCCGCAGCACCGCGGTTGGCCGGCGTTTCATAGGGCACGAGCGAGGGCCGAATGCTGGAATCGTATGGAGTCTCGGCGTACAATCCGGCAAACGACAGAACGAGAATTGTAGCGATTGCATAGCGCTTCATCAGGTTGTCTCTAAAAATACAGCTTAAGCGCTAATTGAAGCTCTCTGGGATCGCCCACCGTGCTGGTGATCTGTCCGAAGGCACCTACCGTGGCCGGCGAATAGAACGAAAACGGGTTGGCGAAGTTCGCATGATTCAAAGCGTTGAAAGCTTCAGCCCGGAACTCAAAGCGAGCTCTCTCCGTCACTGGGAAGGATTTGAAAAGACTCAGATCCGCATTGGTGAAGCCGGGACCGTGCAGATTCCGGGCGCCGCAGTTGCCGAACGTGCCGGGAGCGGGCACGGCGAAAGCGGCAGGATTAATCCAGATGCCGGTGCGGGGATCACTCGAAGTTCCAATAAATGGATTGCCGATACAGTTGGCGCGTGAATCGTGGGAACTGCCGGTGCCACTCACATCCGGTGCATTTACTTCGAAGGCCGTTCCCGTCTGCGCTGTCACGATCGCATTCAGCTGCCAGTTGCCCAAGATCCGGCTGGCGATACCGTTGGTATTTAGAATTGCCTTCCCCTGGCCGACCGGAAGCTCATAAGTGACGAAGCCAACGAACCTTTGCCGCTGATCAAATAGTGAGTCGCCGCGCTCAGCAGCGTAATCATACGCGTTCTGTGGGAACGCTGTACCGGTCAGGTTATCTACGACATCGGAAATGTTGTGGCTCCAGGTGTAACTTGCTCCGTAACTCAGGCCTTTCGAACTTTGATGCCGCAATGAAGCGAGCATCGCGTTGTAATCTGAGTTGCCGTCGTTCGTAGCCAGCTCGAGAAACGCATGCTGGCCGGCTGCCGCGTTGTTCAAATTAGCGTAAGGAAACTCCACAATGGGTGCGCCAGAAGCATCGAACCCTGTAACAAACCCTTGATTCGCATTACGCAGCCGGTTCAGCTTGCGCGCGAAGTTACCTACATAGTTGATCTCCAATGATGTTGAATTACCGAGCCGGAACTCGGGGCCGATGCTGGTTTGTTCGACGTAACTGGTTCTTTCGTTTGGATCCTGAGCGCGAATTTGAATATTCGGCAAGCTGTACGATCCGTTGAATAGGGCTCCCGGGAAACCATTCTGTAGCTGAAATTCCGTCTGCGAGCTGCCGGCGATCTGCGAAAGGTTGTAGGAGACAACAAATGGCGGATTCAGAGCCAGAATACTTTCCGATCCTATGCGGACTGAATGTTGATAGAAAATGCCGTAGCCGCCTCGCAGCACCACCCAATCGGCAGGATGGTAACTGAACCCGATCCGCGGCGCCCAGTCGTTTTTGTCAGGGCGGACCAACGCGCGGTTGTACCATCCGGAAGCATTGGGCGCAGCCGTTACCAGGCCACCTCCATTGGCGGCTGTAAAATTCGATACCTGGTTTTGGTGATTCAAAATCGGCGAGAAGAGTTCGTAGCGAATGCCGTAAGTAAGGGTAAAGTTCGGACGTGCGCGCCACGTGTCCTGCGCATAGAAACTGTTCCCGATTTGGTAATTGTGAACGACAGTAGGCGTGGTGAACTGCACGGAATCGACATCTCCGAGCAGAAAGTCGGATAAACCGAAGCTGCTTTGTCCGGTGTAAATGCCGTTCACTGTGATCTGACCTTGTGGCGATTCGATATCGAGGAAGTTATCGCTCGAGTGGCGGCTTTCATAGCCGAATTTGAAACTGTGACCGCCCTTCAGCCAGCTCAGGTTGTCCAGAATCTGCCACACTTGCGAGATCTGAAACTGTGGACGCCACGGCGACGATCCCAAACGCGTCAGGCCGTTGATATTGATGGGCGGAATGCCGGCACTGTTGGGGCCGCTTGGGACGCCGGTTAAACCGTATTGCGAGGCAAGCGACTGGCCCAGTTTTAACCCGATGGGGTCGCTATGCGCGAAGTCGCGGTTGAATCCAAGCCGGAGTTCGTTGAGGACGCTGGGTGAGACGCTGTCATCCCACGCCAGCGCCCCGGAATATTCATGAATGCGATATTCGGTCGCGAAGTCACCGTTTCCAGCCACGGGATTACTCGTCCAGGGCGGATCCTGCCGGTTGATGATGAACTCGCTCAGACGGCCAAAAATACGATTTGTCGGGTTCAGGTTGTGATCGATACGCACGTCAAACGAATGCGAGTCATTCGGAACCGAGTATTGATATTGATAATTCGGATTGCCTGTCCAACTCCCGGGCTGACCTTCGAGTGCGACCGCCGAAGGTATGTTGGGGTCAGGAAACAAATTGACCAGCTTCACAGCAGCGGCATCGATGCAGGCGCTCGCCACAACGTTGTTTTGAACGCAGTTCCCCTGGCCCGCGACGGGCGACGCCGTCAGTTTGGATCCCAGCTCAGTAAAGATGCCCTGTTTCATCAGCGGCGTGGGGACAGTGGATTGCACCGTGGTTGCCGTCCGGCTGGTGAAGAATTGAAAATCGCCGAAGAAGAAGGTGCGATTCTTAATCACCGGGCCGCCAATCGTCGCGCCGTATTGATTTTGCGCGAAATGCCCTCGCGGCACGCCGTTGCGGTTGTTGAAATAGGAATTAGCATCGAAGTCACTGTTGCGAACAAACTCCCACAGATCGCCATGGAATTGATTTGTTCCCGACTTGATGCTGGCATTCACAACAGCGCCCGCGGAGGTTCCGAACTCGGCTGAATAAGTCCGGGTCTGCAGACGAAACTCCTGTAGCGCATCGGGCGGCGGTTGAATTACCTGCACGGAACTTTCCTGCAGGTTGGTGGATCCGGAATTGTTGTCGATGCCATCCAGCGAAAAATAATTTTGTGTTTCCCAGTTGCCGTTCGAACTGAAACGATCGGGGGCCGTGTTGTTCTGATTCGTCAGATTCCGTTGTATTCCCGGTTCGAGCAGCGCAAGATCCGAGTATCTACGGCCATTCAGCGGCAAATCGTTGATCTGTTGTTTCTGCACCACTCCGCCGAGATCGGCGTTCTCGGTCTGAAGTACCGGATTTGCCGAGGTGACCTCGACCACTTGCGACGCTTCTCCGACTTTCAGATCGAAGTCCACAGCAGGCCTCGACTGTACATCGATTTGGATGCCGTCCTTCAGCTCGGACTGAAAGCCTGGAGCGGACGCGCGTACCGAATAAGTTCCCGGGATCAGCGCGCTGACCTGGTATTGTCCATCGCTGTTCGTGTGTGTGGTAACAGCTACCTGCGTGGCGGTGTTCGTAACCACCACGGCGGCTCCGGGAACAAGCGCTCCGGAACTGTCTTTCACGGTACCGACAACGACGCCGGTATCGATTTGAGCTAAAAGAGAGGCGGCGAAAATGAGGCCTGCGACAAAGCGGCAACGGCAACGGCTGGATGTACGCACTTAAGATCCTCCCGACAAAGGTTGATTGAGACATTCTATGGCAGACTGGCTTTCCGGAGCGACGTACCGGCTGAGTTTCAGCAAATAAGCGATTGAAATGCAGAAATCAGTGCCTATTACGGAACGAACTACCTTAACCGTGCAAAACGGGCTGCCAAACGGCTCGTACGCGGACGGCAAGACCGTCCGCGCCACCATTACGGAACGAACTACCTTAAGCGCGCAAAACGGGCTGCCAAACGCCCTTTGCGCCGGCAAGTGCCGGGATGAGTCCCGGCACGGCGGGAACAGTGCCCGCGCTACCCAGCAGCCATTACGGAACGAACCTTGGCGCGCGCGACGGGCTCCGGTGCCGCGGCTTAGTAAGCGCAATGTCAGCCGGGCGACTCAGCACCCAGTTTAGGGCGCTGACGCTTCCGGCTCCGAGTGGAGATCGATTTCAAATTTGCACTGCTGCAGAATATTTAGCTGCGCCCCACAACAACATGTTCGAACTGCGGCATATTACGGAACGAAGTGCGGGATGCAGGCGAAAACGCCTGCTCACACACGGACGTCGAGGATGGCATGATTCCGGGGTGCAGATCAGGAATTCTGCCGGTCATGGTTGCGAGGTTTGATTTCAGGGAATGGGCATCCAAGGCGGACGGCGTTATAAGCAATGTTGTAAATTACTTGATCCTCGCGGATGTCGAGGCGCTCTTTCGTGAACTGTTCCTTCTTGCGCACGGCGCGGAATTTTTCGAGCGCACGGAATGCACGCTGGAAGGAGTTTTCGGCGGCAGTTTTGTAACGGTAAGCGTTCAACAGCCGACGATCGAGAAATTCGATCATTTTTAGATCGTTCTGAGCTTCGGCCTCGAGTAGCTGCATTTCGAGCTTGCAAATGTTACCGCGGCATCTTTGCTGCATCCAGTCGAGTTCGGCGAGTGTTTTGACGAGCTCGGGGACGGCGGGCTCGTTCGCGTCATACTGCTTGCGCCAGGTCTCGAGAAGAGCGTCGTAGTCGTCCTGCGATTCGCCCGGCAGGAGAAAGAAGCGCTGCTGGCACATGCCGTGATTCGTGGAGTTTTGGCTAGAGCGGTCTTTGCCCTCTGGAGTACTTGGGCCGCCGGAGCGCGATTGCGATTTTTCCATACGCAGGCGAGTGTGGCGCGACGGCGCGCGGCGCGGGGCGAGCGAGGCGAGTTAAGTGTATGAGCAGGAGTGAAATAGAAATCTGCGATGTTTTGTGATGCGCTGAAAACGTAGTTCCCTCACATGCCGGCGAGCAGCTTCGGATTCCGCAGTGCGGAAATGGCAGCCTGAATCTGCGGATCGCGCTCAGCGGCAATCTCATCGCCCTGGGCCACGCCACGCGCTTGTGTAATCACTTCTTCGAGCAGTCGGCTCGCGATCCAGGCTTGTTCCTGCGACCACTCGGATACGTTTGGTTGAATATTACGCGCCGAAAGAAACAGTTTGAATTCGTCCATCATCGCGGGCGTCACGTGAAACGAATCAGGGAGCGGAGAATGGCCGGACAGGTACTCAGTCGCGAATGCGGTGATGGCCCCGCTGGCGTCGAGAACGATCTCAAGCTGGCTGTGCGGAGGCGGGCCCACGTCGATGTCGGGCTGAATGCCTCCGCCGCCTGTTACTTTCCGGCCATCATCCGTCTTATACGTGGGGCGTTCCCTAGTACCGGCAAAAGTCTGTGACAGCGCCGAGTCGCGCAGCGGTTTTTGAATTGACCGGCCGCTCGGCGTGTAGTAAAACGCCGTTGTAATCGCAAGGCCCGCGCCTTCGGATAACGGCGCGACAGTTTGCACCAGACCCTTGCCGTAGCTTTGCTCACCGACAATGACGGCTCGATCGTGATCCTGCAGCGCCCCCGAGAGGATTTCAGACGCGCTGGCGGTTTTGCCGTTGATGAGCACCGCAAGCTTAAAGGTGTAGGGCTTCGCCTGCTTCGGAACGTCAGCGCTTTCCACAACGCCGGTCCTGCCTTTCGCCGTAAGAATCCGCTGTCCCGGCTGCAGGAACATGGCGGCAGCATCGAGCGCGGCGCGAACGAGGCCACCCGGGTTATTTCTCAAATCGAGCACCAGGCTTTCCAGAGACGCAGGGCCGAGCCCGTCGATAGCAGCTCGAAATTGTTTTGAAGTCTGCATATCCCAACTTGCAATCCGCACATATCCGACTTTGGGCCGCAATAAGAATGCGCGATCGACGCTCGGCGAATCCACCAGTTCGGGGGTGAGTGAGATTTCGAGCGGCTTTGGCATACCCTGGCGGCGCACATAAATTTCAATCTTTTGTTGCCGCGCCTCGGTCAGCAGTTGCATGATTTGCTCAGGCTCCAGCGAGCGGATGGCAATATTGTTGACCGCCAGCAGTTCGTCGCCGGGCTGAATACCCGCCTTGCTGGTGGGAGTGCCGGGAAAGATTTGCAGAAAAATTACCTGGCCCGGGAGAACTGAGACAACGCTGCCGAAGCCCTTTTGCTCCGAGGCTTCCATTTGTTTGAGCTGTTCGAACTGCGCCGGCTCGAAGAACTGAGTGTGCGGATCGAGGCGCCGCAGCATGGACGGAATGGCGCCTTCATAGATCATTTTGTCCATACTCGGCTGGTCAGCGGCATGGTCTTGAACAGCGGTAAGGACATTCAGGAAGCGCTGGAGCTGTGGAGCGAGATCGCGCGCCGGGTCGCCGGGATCGGGCAGGCGTGGTGCGGCTGCCTGCATTTGCTGCTGGGGATGCGCGGAATCCGAGGTACTTTGCCCGGGTAACAGGGTAATTACCAGAAGTCCCGAGAGCCACTTGAAAACCGTTCTCATTATTTTTTCGGACGTACGAGGCACTCCCTGATTTCTCAAAGTGAATAGCGCGTTGCGCGGCGTTCTTGGGCTCGTGTCAGCGCCAGTTCGATCAACCGGTCGAGCAGTTGCGAGTAGGGAAGGCCGGCATGCTCCCACATTTTGGGGTACATGCTGATGGAGGTGAAGCCAGGAATGGTGTTGATCTCGTTGATGAACAGTTTGCCCGTCGCGCTCTCCATAAGAAAGTCGACACGGGCCAAACCCTCGCAGCCGACCGTATTGAAACACGCCACCGCAAGCCGCTTGATCTCATCCGTTTGCGCTTTGCTCAAGTTCGCGGGAAGATCGATGCGGGCTTTGTCCAGAATATATTTGTCTTCGTATGTGTAAAAGTCTTGCGAGGGCATGATTTCGCACGGCGTCGCCGCTGTTGCCGGGTTGTCGCCGAGGACGGCGCACTCGAACTCCCGACCGGAGATTCCTCTTTCGACAACAAGTTTTCGATCAAACTGCGCGGCTGTGGCGAGCGCCGCGTGAAGCTCGGCTCTGTTATTGGCTTTGCTGATGCCCACCGAGGAACCGAGATTGGCCGGTTTCACGAAGACCGGAAACGGGAACGGCAGCTCGACAGCGCCGCTGCAAGCCTCTGCTCGCGAGAGCACCAGAAAATCCACCACCGGCAGACCAGCCTCACGGCACATGCGCTTGGTGATGACTTTGTCCATCGACACCGCGGAGGCCAGCACGCCCGCGCCGACATAGGGCAATTCCGCCAATTCGAAGAGTCCCTGTATGGTGCCATCTTCGCCAAATGTGCCGTGGAGCACGGGAAAGACGACGTCGATCCCGGGGTTCGCGGCCGGCTCGGGCGACAGTGCACGCGGACTCCAGGTGCCGTCCTTAGCAATGAAGTATTCGCTGAGTTCGTAGCGCGAGCGGTCGAGCGCGTTCAGAATCGATTTTGCCGAGCGCACCGACACCTCGTGCTCACCGGAGCGGCCGCCGTAAACCAGGGCCACCCTGGTCTTGCCTTCGGGTTTTGTGCTCAAACCGTTATTGTCGCGCGCGGCCCTCCGCGACTCGCGTCTTTGCGGGAGCCGGATGGAATACGTTCGGGTGCGAGAGTTTCTCCATTCGCGCAGTCATATCGGCCAGGCGAACATTCTCATAGCCTTTGCGGTGCGCCACAATCTTGTAATCGAACCCGATGTTGGCGCGACCGCCGCCCAATTCATGAACCTCGAAAGAGTTTGCCGATTTGTTGGTCACGTACAGTCCCTTGCAGTCACCGTTGGGAGTGAGGAATACGCGGTATTCTAGAACGGTGTTCACGGTTTGCGCGAAGGTGGCGTCCAGGATTACGGTCGCGGCACCGTCGTTGAGCACTCCGCCTCCGAAATCTTCGAACCAGTTCTCGGGCGCTTCGATCGCGTAGAGAGCCACTTTGCGATTGTTCTCGACGGGGACGACGGCGGATTTGGTCCCGGTACACACCAGATCGGCGAATACGTCAATGGTGCACGTCGGTTTTCCGGTCACGTTTGGGGAAGTCGCTTGAAACAGGATTGGACCACCCAATGCAACAGGCGGGAAGTCCCCTGGCGCTCCGGATATGTTATTCATGAGCAGCAGCGTCGGGTCCGGATCTAAACCTCCCCCAGTATTGATTGCCGTTATAGCAGTGCCCCCGTCTGTTTGTACTGCCTGAGCGAGAAGGGCCGTGCCGCCGCCCCCCGGATCCTGCTCCAGGATCGCCATGACAGCCGGTTGGCCTTGTCCTATGCCAAGTACTCCCGCGTCGTGTGACGATCCCGCGACCCCCAGTACACCGGCGCTAGGGAAAAGTTCGCTGGGAGTCAGGGAGCCGTTGTTGCAGGCGTCCGCGCCTCGTCCAGCGGTGACGCCGCAAACACCCGCTCCCACGCCGGCCGCCTCATTTTCAAAGACGCCCAGAACACCGACACCCTCAAAAGTCAACCCTTCCACGCCGACCGTATTCGCGCTTAGCTCAGCGACACCGGCTGTTCCGAGCACTCCGGTGCTGCCCGGACCATGGGTGATGCCCTCGACTCCGACATTGGCACCGGGTCCCGGTGCCGTCGCATGCCCAAGTACCCCGATCCCGTTCGGACTGGTGCTGACGCCAGCGACGCCGTGCGTCACACCACTGTTCGCGGTAGCCTCGCCGAGCACGCCCGTGCCGTCGTTGCTCGCCGCGAAACCCTTGATCCCGGCACTCGGCCCGGTCAGCGACGTCGCGTTCCCCTGCAGCCCCGTCCCGCTGGTGCTCTCCGCAAATCCCAGCAGCCCAATTGTGTTGCCTGTCGCTGCGCTATTCGAACCCAGCACGCCGACGCCGCTGGTGCTCGAAGAGATCCCCTTCAGCGCATACACCACGCCTGTGGGAGCCGTGTTCCTCACATCCAGGGTCGCGGTGGGAACGGTGGTCCCGATACTCATCTGCCCGGCTTTCTGAAACAGCACCGAATTACCAAGAGTTGTTGCCGAGGTCCATAACGGAACCACATTCGCCGTGCCGCTGCCCGTAGTCGGCGCTGCTGCGTTCGTAGTTGCGTCTGTCTTGGCAGTTGTCGTCTTGGCGCTCGGGCTCGCGCTGCTGCTTGTGCTCGCCTGCGCAGTGTGCGATGCGGGCAGGCTGTCGGTGGTCAGATACGCCGATGCCGGCTTGCCTCCCAGGGTCTCGGCATCCACCGCCTTCAAGGCGTAAGGCGCTCCCACCAGCAACACACGAGGTTGCTCCGCCGATCCAGGCAGATCTGCCTGCACTCCCAGCCAGCGCGCACGTGCCGACGTGAACAGATGCATCGGCAACCCATCGGCTTGCGTGGTTCCCAACAGCACGTTGTAGCGCCCCTGCTCATCCACTTGAACTTGCTGCCGCTCCATCCACAGCGGCGTGCCGCCCTGCGCATCCTCATACAGCGCAAACGTCAGCGTAACGGTCCCGGCGGCTGGCTTGCCCGCGGCATCGTTCACCACGCCGTTGAAGCGAATCAGTTTCGGTACCGCGCCTTGCACCAGGGCAGGCGCTGCGCTCGCCTCATCGGACTTGACGCCCGACTGTGCCGCAGTTAACCAAACGGAGCCTGCAAGCAAACACACCACAATCTGCACAACCATCCGGTTTCGCATGGAAACCTCCTTGTAAGCGCACCTTTGAGAAAATGCGGTGACAGGAGTATACATCTCGAAAAAGCAGCAACGTGGCGCACGCACTCCTGCGTGCCGCGTCGAGACTTTCTCGACGCCTCGCGGCACGGAATCCGTGCCCTTGGCACTTTCTCAGATGAGAACTCTTGCACCTCCGTCAACTATCTGGACACATGAATCCGCATCGGCGCCGATTGCCACATGTGTATCCGGCAGGTACTCCGCTATTTATCACCTGGCACCTGCATGGCAGTGTACCCGCTTCGTTGCTGCCTCCCCCCGGCCCGCTGGCCTCCGGCCAGGCGTTTGTCTGGCTGGACCGCCAACTGGACATTCTGCGACATGGACCGATGTACCTCCGGCAGCCGGATATTGCGCGGATCGTGATCGGTTCGATCCAGAAAGGAGTGGACCTGGGGCACTACGAACTGGGAGCATACGTGGTCATGGCAAATCATGTTCACCTGCTGATCCGCCCCGCCATCGCTCCGCATCGATTGCTGAAGTCGTTAAAGGGTTCGACCGCGCGCGAAGCCAACCGCCTGTTGGGGCGAACGGGAGAGCCTTTTTGGCAGAAAGAATCTTACGACCACTGGGTACGGAATCAGAGCGAGTTCGAGAGGATTCGCATGTATATCGAAAGCAATCCGGTGAAGGCCGGGTTGGTACGGAATCCGCGGGACTATCCCTGGTCGAGCGCTGGCGTCGAGACGAGTCGCGACGCGGCACGCATGAGTGCGTGCGCCACGCCGGATTGCCAATAACGTACGGTGCTCGAGTGTGCGGGCTATTTCGTAACTGCCGCCCGCGTCGTCGCTGCCGCCGCCTTTGCCGAAGCCGCCGCCTTTGCCGAAGCCGGATCAAACACTTTGGGATGCGAGAGTTTCTCCATCCGCGCAGTCATATCGGCCAGCCGAACGTTCTCATAGCCTTTGCGGTGCGCCACAATGCGGTAATCGAACGCCACGCTCGTACGCCCGCCACCCAATTCGTGTACCTCAAACGAAGCGCCGGATTTGTTCGTAACGTACAGTCCCTTGCAATCCCCGTTCGGAGTCAGAAACACCTTATACTCCAGGGCGGTGTTCACGGTTTGCGCGAAGGTAGCCTCCAGCGTCACGGTCGCGGCGCCATCCGTCAGCGTGCCCGAGCCGAAATCCTCGAACCAGTTCTCGGGCGACTCCATGGCGTAGAGAGCGACTTTGCGTTGTCCATCCACCGGCACAACCGCGGATTTGGTCCCAGTGCAGACCAGGTTGGCGAGAATATCGATGGTGCAGGTCGGTTTCCCGGTCACGTTCGGGGACATGGCCTGAAACAACAGCACTCCCGGCGGGAAGGTCCCTGGCGCTCCGGGTATGGTGTTCATGAGCAGCAGTGTCGGGATCTCCTCTAATTGTGAAGGATTTCCAGTATTGACCGCCTGTATGGCGCTGTTATTGAAGGCGGTGGCGGAAACTGCGGGGCTCGTAGACCCCTCAAGGTCGTCCTGCGAAACAGCCATCAGGGCTGGACTGTTGTGCGAACCCGCAATCGCAAGGATCCCAATGGTACTGGAATGACCCGCCATACCGACCACACCTGCAGGCTGGAATCCAGTGTTTTCGCAGGGCGGCGGACTCCCAAAAGGAAGGGCGCCGTCGGCCGAGATTCCGCACACGCCAGCCCCCGCTCCCGGGGCGTCAGTGTTGATACCCACCACGCCGACACCGTCGGAAGTCCCCTCCACTCCGACGCCCGGATTCATAAAATTAGGGGCCGCACTTGCAGTTCCGAGCACGCCAATGCCTCCTGGGCTTTCGGTGATGCCCTCTACGCCGAAAGTCACAGGTGCCGGATCTGTTGTACTTCCCGGTGCCGTCGCATGCCCCAGTACCCCGATCCCGTTCGGACTGGTGCTGACGCCAGCGACGCCGTGCGTCACACCACTGTTCGCGGTAGCCTCGCCGAGCACGCCCGTGCCGTCGTTGCTCGCCGCGAAACCCTTGATCCCGGCACTCGGCCCGGTCAGCGACGTCGCGTTCCCCTGCAGCCCCGTCCCGCTGGTGCTCTCCGCAAATCCTAACAAGCCAATTGTGTTGCCTGTCGCTGCGGAGTTGGAGCCCAGCACGCCGACGCCGCTGGTACTCGAAGAGATCCCCTTCAGCGCATACACCACGCCCGTGGGAGCCGTGTTCCTCACATCCAGCGTCGCCGTCGGCACGCTGGTGCCGATACTCATCTGCCCGGCTTTCTGAAACAGCACCGAATTGCCCAGCGTAGTCGCCGATGTCCACAACGGAACCACATTCGCCGTGCCGCTGCCCGTCGTCGCCGCTGCTGCGTTCGTTGTTGCGTCTGTCTTGGCAGTGTTCGGCTTGGCGCTCGGGCTCGCGCTGCTGCTTGTGCTCGCCTGCGCGGTGTGCGATGCGGGCAGGCTGTCGGTGGTCACATACGCCGATGCCGGCTTGCCTCCCAAAGTCTCGGCATCCACGGCCTTCAAGGCATACGGAGCGCCTACCAGCAGCACACGCGGCTGCTCGGTTGCGCCGGGGATATCCGCTTGCACTCCCAGCCAGCGCGCTTGCGCCGAGGTGAACAGATGCATGGGCAACCCATCGGCCTGCGTGGTTCCCAGCAGCACGTTGTAGCGCCCCTGCTCATCCACTTGAACTTGCTGCCGCTCTATCCACAACGGCGTGCCCCCTTGCGCATCCTCATACAGCGCGAAGGTGAGCGTCACGGCCCCGGCGGCTGGCTTGCCCGCGGCATCGTTCACCACGCCGTTGAAGCGAATCAGTTTCGGTACCGCGCCTTGCACCAGGGCAGGCGCTGCGCTCGCCTCATCGGACTTGACGCCCGACTGTGCCGCAGTCAACCAAACGGTGCCTGCAAGCAAACACACCACAATCTGCACAACCATCCGGTTTCGCATGGAAAACCTCCTTGTCAGCGCAATTCTTTACGAGAATGCAGTGACGAGGAGTATATCGGGAAACGGAGCGGCCCGTAGAGAGTTTCTCCATTTTCAGGGGAATTCTTCGTCGAAGTCCGCACTACTTCTGGGGCAGGGTGGGGCAGACCATCGGTATGTGTCGTCTGCCAGTTAGGCTCAAGCCTGTTCTATCGAAGACGACTTCCGCATTGGCTACCCGTCGTAAGTGGGGATGGTCCAGCGCCGGTGCCTGGCAGACGACGCAAGGCGATCGTCTGCCCCACCTTTACCCGTCCAACATTCCTCTAACTGAGAATGTCAGAAGTTCGGGGCCGGCAGGTCGCCCCGTGATCTCCGACCCCGACCGGCGACGGGTGCGGCAAGCATGTCTACTCCGCCGTCTCGCTGCTTTGCTGTACGGCTCTTTCGGATTGTGAAGTAGAACGTTGAGCCAACGTCAGGCTCCGAGTCAAGCCAAATGCGCCCGCCGTGGTGCTCCACCACCCTGCGGCAGGTTGCGAGCCCGATCCCGAATCCGGGAATTTCAGGCCCATGAAGGCGCTTTAGCGGCGTGAAAATGCGAGCCTGATACTCAGGTGCAATGCCGATTCCATTGTCCCGGACTGAAATCACCCACTCATCGTTTCGTTCGCTCGCACCGACATGGATGCGAGGTGGAACATCGGGCCTTCGATACTTGATGGCATTTGACACGAGATTCTGAAGAATTTGAGTGAGCTGGACGGGATATCCAACAACTTCCGGCAGGGCATCAGAACTCACCTCGGCTCGGGTCTCGGCAATCATCACTTGTAGGTTCGAGAGCGCCCGTTGCAGGATCGCCGCCAGCGCTATCGGTCCTTGTCCTTCCGGCTCGGGCTCGGTGGCAGTGGCGTATTGGAGGAGCGAGCGAATCAACTCGTCCATATTTCGGAGGCTGCCCTGGATGAAGTTCAAAAACGTATGCGCACGTTCGTCCAGCTGCGCACCGTACATCTTCATCACGAGCTGAACATAGTTGTTGGCCACTCTCAGGGGCGATTGCAGGTCATGCGACACGACGTGCGCAAATTCAGACAGCGCCGCGTTGGAGCGCTTGATTGCATCTTCGGCACGCTTATGTTCGGTGATCTCTTCGTAGGTGCCGAGAAGGCCACAGATCCTGCTGGTGGAATCCCTTAAACCCGTGGACGTCGCGCGTATCCAGCGATGCGCACCAGCGGCCGTGACGGTCTCGTATTCGGAATTCGCTACCGAGTTTCCACTCTCGAGCGCTTTCCGGAAATCGGCAGAGTACGGCAAAGTCTTGTTGAAGCCGGGAAGTTGTTCGTCAGTTTTGCCGATCACTTCATCGGGACTATTCAGGCCTGCATCGCTGGCGAAAGCCAGATTGCAGCCCAGGTAGCGATCGTTCAAATCCTTCCAGAAGACCCGCTGGGGAATGTTGTCGAGAATGGACTGCAGCATCTGCTTCGACCGGTAGAGTTCTTCAGCGAGCGCCTGCTGCGTCGATAGCTGCTGATCGAGCAGTGACGTGAAAAAGGCGAACCCCAGAACAAGAAACGTCACAATCACGATTCCCGTAACGCCGAGGTCCGACACGCTCACCGCATGTGCATAATCGACGGTTTCACGCGAAAGGTGAAAACTCGCGGCACTCATGGCGGTGTAGTGCATGGCGGCGATGGCTATGCCCATGGCTAACGCGCTGAGTAGTTTCAACAGCGTCACTCCTTTATTGGGAGAGCGCAGGTGGAATGTGAACCACAAGGCGGCAAGCGAACCGGCCACGGCGATGGCGCACGAGAGCGCAACCAGAGCACGGTTGTAATCGCACATGGCAGGCAGGCGCATGGCTGCCATGCCGATGTAGTGCATAGCAACGATGCCCGCTCCCATAAAAAGGCTCCCGACAGCAGCCTGCGCAGCGCTTACCTGGTCACGGCTGACCACAAAAAGAGCAACACCGCTGGCGAAAATCGCCGCGAGCAATGACGCGATTACCGTAGGCAGATCGTAACGGACCGGCACCGGCAGCGCGAACGCGAGCATGCCGACGTAGTGCATCGACCAGATGCCGAATCCCATGGCAACGGCACCCCCGGTAAGCCAAGCGATACGCTTCCGCCCGCGCGCAACCGTGGTTCTGGAGCCTAAACCGAGGGCCGTGTAAGAAGCGCAGATGGCAATGAGAACCGACAGGGCAACCAGCCACGGATCGTAGCTGCCCGCCAGTGCGGGCCATTGCTGGCTCAACGCATCCTCCATCTTTTCGGGTGTGCTTTCGAATGGACGTTCATTTGTTGTTCAGGCGGCCGGCCACGTGAAGTGAAATGTGCTGCCCTGACCCTCCTCAGACTGGACCCAAATGCGTCCTCCACGGCGTTCAACGATTCTCTTCACGACGGCCAGGCCGAGGCCGATGCCCTCGTAGGAACGCGAGAGGCGTTTGAATATGCCAAAGATTTTTGTCGAGTAAGCTGGCGCGATGCCGATGCCATTGTCGCGCATGGCTATCTCCCACACGCTTTCTATATAGGACACCGATTGGTTCGTAGCCGTTGTGCGCGGTTCAAGCGGCCGTGCTGAGATGTCGATACAGAGCGCCTGCTGAGATCGAAACCTTATAGCGTTCTTGAGCAGTTCTTCAAGGACGGTCCGGAGTTCGTGTTCGTTACCAGCGAGCGAAGGCAGCTTGTCACAGCGAACCGCAGCACCAGCGGCTTTCAAGTCCGGACGCAACCCCGCGAGCACAGACTGTAACACTTCAGAGCCGTCCACTGGTGCAGTCCCGGCAAAGGGCATTTCACCGAGCTCCCAATATCGCCTGAGACCGTGAACCAGGTTTTGAATCTGTTTTGCGCCATCCAAAACGTGCCCGAGATATTCTGCAATGCGGCCATCGCCGTCCTCACGCTCGACTTGCGCCAGCAGTTCTGTGAAGAGACGAACATTGCGTAGCGGCTCCTGCAAGTCGTGACTCGCGGCGTAAGCAAATTGTTTGAGATCATCATTCGATCGGGCCAAACTCCGGATGTACATTCCAAGCTGTTCCTCCGCACGCTTGCGATCTGTTACGTCGTGGATCAGGGCCAATACTGCCGGACGTCCGAATAGGTCGAGGCGGTGTACAGCGATGTTAACGGCAATGATCCGGCCATCCTTCAGCCGGTGTTGACATTCGCCGGCTTCTTGCAGATCGCCCGATCCGCGCAGAGCGTCGACTAAATCTGAGGCGGTTCCTGCCGGCCGCAGATCAAAAAGAGTCATCGCGAGGAATTCCTCACGCGAGTAACCGTAATGCTGAACGGCCGCCTCGTTTATCTCGAGAAATCGAAACGACTCGGAATCGAATACCAACATCGGTTGCGGATTGTCGGCGAATAGGGTCCGGAACTTCTGCTCGCTCTCGACCAGCGATTCGCGGTAACGCCTGCGCTCGGTCGTGTCCGCCGCAACCGCAATAGTTCCAATCGTCTCTCCGTTGCCGTCCCGCAAAGCGGCATCCCACACTTCGCAATAGAGAAAATTTCCGTCTTTGCAGACAAGTTGCTGCTCTACACCGGCGAGAACATCGCCGTCGGACTGGACCTGAGGCAGAGCGTCGAACAGCGCGCTCCGTTCCTCAGGCGCACACGGCAGATGCGAACCGACGACCTCACTTTCTTTCCACCCGAAGAGGCGTTCGGCTCTACGATTCCAAAAATTGACTTTGCCGGCCAGATCGACGCCCCAGATTGCGAGCGGCACCGTGTTCATGACGGCGTCAATGCGCGCGGTAGCCTCCCGGACTTTGGCTTCTGATTCCTCGCGATCCGTGACGTCATGAATGACGGCGAGTTTCGCCGCCCGCTGCTGGTAAGTGGTCGCGGTGGACGTGACATCGACCAGGATGATGCGTCCATCTTTCCGCTTGTGTCTCCAGCGTCCTTTGGCGTGAAACGCTCCCGCATTCCGGCGTACCCCGTCGAGCAGCGCTGGTACGTCTTCGCTGGGTCGAATGTCCTTTAGCGTCATGGACAGGAACTCTTCCCGAGAGTAGCCGTAATGATTGACCGCGGCCGGATTCACATCCAGAAACTGCATGCTCTGGACGTCGTACACCCACATCGGAAACGGGTTCTGTTCAAAAAGCAGCCGACTTTGGCGTTCGGATTCAACCAGTTCCTCTGTGACGCTCTCGGCTCCTGTCGCTTCCCGAAGAGCAAGCACGCCTCCGCCGCCGGCCATGGGAGCCCAGGTGTAGCTTACTCGCGCGCAGGTTCCATCGTGGCGTTCGAAGCTGGTTTCGTGTGACTCCCCGCCCAGGCCATTTCCATCGGAAGAATGCACCAGCGGTCCCACAGGTTGCGATGCGCCCACGAAGGGGAACACGTCGTGCACGTCTCTGCCCAGAGCCTGCCCGGGCGCCCAGCGTACAATTTCCTCAGCGGCCCGATTTATGTACGTGACCGAGCAATTTACGTTGAAAACACAGATTCCGTGCTTACCGGGCATGTTGCCTTTGAATACGGGAGTCTTCTCGAATGCGGTCGCGCTAGCAGGCGCCTCAATCTGGCTAATGGAATCGCGTTCCGTGGGGCAGTGCGTAACGTTCGAATCTTAAACCGCGAGCGGGCAGCATATTGAAACGCACATGGCGTAAACTCCACGCGATCGGCCAGTCAAATATGTCAATTAAAAGAATGTGTGACTTGTGATAATAGTACCGTACCAAGCCTGGCAACATTTGGAGGCAATAACGTGTTCGTAGAGGCGACGAATAAGTGCGATATTTTGCTCGTTGAGGACAATCCGGGCGATGCACTTCTGGTGCAAATGGGTCTGCAGCGCGAGACTGAACATCAGGTTGCCGTGGCGAACGTCGTGGACGGAGAGGAAGCGCTTGATTTCATGTATCGGCGTAATAAACACAAGGACGCACCACGGCCGAAGGTGGTATTCCTGGATCTTAATTTGCCTAAAATTGACGGCCGCGAGGTGCTAAAGACACTGAAGCAAGACGCCGAATTATCGGCAATTCCGGTTGTAATCCTTAGCACATCGGAATCGACTGTCGATATCGACTCGAGCTATCGTCACGGAGCAAATTCCTACATCGTGAAGCCGCGGGACTTGGGGCAGACGCTGAATACCATCTCTCTTTGTAGAACTTATTGGCTGGAAACAGTGCGGCTGGACGTCCCGATGGCGTTGTCTTGAACAACGCGCCTGCGGAAAAGGAAGCGCGTGCTAATCTGGCCTGTCAGTAGCACACTCAGCACCGATGCCAACTGTTCGGGAGATCAAGCAACTGATGAGCGCGTCGGAGATCGACCGCACGTTGGTCCGCCTCGCGCACGAAATCCTGGAGAAGACCTCGGACCTGGAGCAGTTGGGTTTTGTCGGCATTAAGAGGCGCGGCGCCCCGTTAGCCGAGCGGATCGCGAGCAAGATCGAAAGCCTGGAAGGGCGCAGGATTCCGGTCGGCATTCTCGACATCAATCTGTATCGCGACGACTTGTCAGTGGTAGCGGAACGCCCGGTACTGAACGCGCGCCAAATCGATTTCGACGTGGTGGGCAAGGACATCGTGCTTATGGACGACGTCCTGTATACAGGAAGAACGGTTCGATCGGCGCTCGATGCGCTGTTCGATCACGGTCGTCCGGCGCGAGTTCAGCTGTTGGTTCTGATCGACCGCGGACATCGCGAACTGCCAATCGAAGCCCGCTATATCGGGCGAATGGTCCAGACTAGTTCAAACGAGATCATCGAAGTAAAGTTCAAAGAGGTCGATGGGCAGGAGAAAGTACTGCTGGTCGAGCGTGTAGAAGATCCCGTGCTGCAAAGCGCGTAAGTCTGGCATGCCACGGGGCCTCCTCGACATCGAGTCACTTACGCGCCAGGACGTCGAATCCATCCTCTCGCGATCGAAAGATTTCCAACTGCCTCCCGGTGAGGCGTTCAAGCGTTTTGATATTCTGCACGGCCGCCTGATCGTAAACCTGTTCTTCGAGGCGTCCACACGCACACGCACCAGTTTCGAGATCGCGGCGAAACGGCTCGGGGCCGAAACGCTTTCCATCACAGCATCGGCGTCGAGCGTTTCTAAGGGCGAATCGTTGGTCGATACGCTGAACACTCTGGGCGCGATGCGGCCGGATGCGATCGTAATGCGCCACGCTGCCTCGGGCGCGCCGCATTTTCTTTCGCGCTACCTGCCGATCCCGATTGTCAATGCGGGCGACGGCACACACGAACACCCGACACAGGCGCTGCTGGATGCGCGCACGATATTAGACCGCCGGCCCACGCTGGAGGGACTGCGGGTAGCGATTATCGGCGATATCGCGCATAGCCGCGTGGCGCGTTCCAACGTATTCCTGCTCTCGAAGTTCGGCGTCGAAGTTGTATTGTGCGGCCCGGCATCGCTTCTCCCCCGCGAGATCGGCCAGATCGCTCCGGGGATTCGGCTAACGAACAACATGGAGGAGGCGATTCATGATGCCGACGTCATCATGATGCTGCGCGTTCAATTGGAACGGCAGCACGAGCCGCCGATTCGCCCAAGCGAGTATTTTCAATTCTACGGATTGCGTCTGGAGCACATGGAGCGTGCGCAGCCCCACGTGATCGTGATGCATCCCGGCCCAATCAATCGCGGCCGCGAGATCTCGTCCGAGGTCGCAGATTCGCAGCGCTCTGCAATTTTAAATCAGGTCGAGAACGGCATCGCGGTCCGCATGGCCGTGCTGGAAAGGGTGCTTGCGCGGTGAGCCGGCTGGTAATCAAGAACGGACGTGTCGTCGATCCGGCGCGGAACTTTGACCGCGTGTCGGATGTCGCGATCGAGGACGGCGTGGTGCTGGAAGTCGCCGAGAATATCGACGCAACTGGGGGTGAAGCCTTCGACGCTTCCGGACTTATCGTCGCGCCCGGGTTCATCGACATGCATGTACATCTGCGCGAGCCGGGGTTTGAGCATTCGGAGACGATCGAAACCGGATCGCGCGCCGCTGCGGCAGGGGGCTTCACCTCAATCGCGTGCATGCCCAATACGCAGCCGGTGAACGATAACCCGACTGTCACCAGCTACATATTGGATCGCGCTCGGCATCTGGCCGCTGTGAACGTGTATCCGATCGGCGCCATCACAAAGAACAGCGCCGGCGAAGAGCTGGCTTCAATCGCGTCCATGAAGCATGCCGGTGCGGTGGCGATTTCAGACGACGGCAGGCCGGTTATGAATGCACGCCTGGTGCGCCGCGCGATGGAGTTTGCAAAGGCGCTAGACATGCCGCTCATCGAGCACTGTGAGGATCTCAATCTGAGCGCGGGCGGCGACATGCACGAGGGGCTGCAATCGACACGCCTTGGACTGCGAGGCATTCCCCGCAGTTCGGAGGACGTGATGGTCGCTCGCGATCTGATTCTGGCGGAGGTCACGGGCGTTCGCTATCACGTGGCCCACATCTCTTCGAAACATTCGGTGCAGATGGTTGCGTTCGCGAAATCGCGCGGGTTGAGCGTCACCTGCGAAGCAACCCCGCACCATTTTGTGCTGGCCGAGACGGACATGCGGCCCTACGACAGCAACTACAAAATGAAGCCGCCGATTCGCGAAACCGCCGACGTTGAGGCAGTAGCGCAAGGCCTGGTGAGCGGCGCGATTGATGCCATCGCGACCGATCACGCTCCGCATCCGGGCGATGAGAAGATGCAGGAGTTCGAGCGCTGCCCGTTCGGCATTATCGGACTGGAAACAGCCATTGGACTGGCACTGGAACAGCTGTATCACGCTCGGCGCATGACGGTGCCGGACATAGTGAAGTTATTCACGGTCAATCCGGCACGAATTCTTTCGCTCGATCGGGGAACGCTGGCGCCCGGCAGCGCAGCCGACGTGACGATCTTCGATCTCGAGCGTGAATGGACCTATGACGTGAACCGGTCGCCATCAAAGAGCCGCAATACGCCCTTTCATGGACGCAAGTTTCGCGGTGGACCCGTGGCAACTATCGTTTCTGGGAACATCGTGTGGCGAATCGACAGCTAGGGCTGACTTTAAGGCGACCCGGCCGTCATTCGTCACCAGTAGAACTTCAACGCCAGTTGCACCTCTCTGGGCGAGTTCGCCGTACTCGTGATCACGCCGAAGTTTCCGCCATTGACCTGAGTGTTCGGGCCGTTGAACTGCGGGTGATTGAGCGCGTTGAATGCCTCAAATCGAAACTGCATTTTGGCGCCCTCTCGAAGCACTGACAGCGGAAATTCCTTGAATAGCGAAAGCGTGGCGTTCGCCTGGCCGGGCTGCCGGCAAGTTCCGTCGCTACGCGGCGCAGTTCCCAGCGTGAAGGCAGGCGGAGCCACCGCGACTTCCGGATTGGAAAAGTAGTTAGTGAGAAAATCCGAGCCGCCGTTGCAGTGCAGCGGGCCCAGCAGATCGGGCCGTTGGGCGCCGTAGGTAGGCAGAGGCTGGCCTCCCGCAAGGCTGAGCAGCAGCGGCCGGCCATCGGTAAAGCGCCATATACCATTCGTCTGCCAACCGCCGATAAACGCATTAAGAACTGGATGCATATTTCCGCCAATGGCTTTGCCGCGGCCGATGGGAAGTTCATAGGTATAGCTAAACTGCAAAACCTGCGGGATATCGAAGGTCGAAAGACTTCGCTCGAGACGCCTGTTGTTCGGATCTTCCGGCCCATTTGCAATTCCGCCCAGCCACGTGGTGCTGCCGTCGGTGGTGGAAGCATCATCGATCGATTTCGACCAGGTGTAAGTCACCAGCGCCTCAAGCCCACGAGAAAAGCGTTTCTCGACGCGCACCTGAAGCGCGTTATAGATGGAATTTGCCCAGGGCGGCGAGTCGCCATTAAAGCCTGTGAACTGCGGATACGGCAGTTGAAGCTGAAATGCCTGCACGGTGGGGTTCGATAGCGAGCTGTTCGGGTCGGTGATGATTCCGTAGAACGGATTGTTTACATACGTATTCAGGGCGGCGATCTGGTCCGCGCTGTAATGCTCGATCTGTGGACCGAGATAGTTCAAACCGCCGGCGCCCCCGAAGTAGAGATGATGACCGGCCTTGCCGATGTAATTCGCGTCCACTAAGAAGTCAGCCGGCAACTCCCGTTGTATGCCGAAGCTCCAGCTCTCCTCATACGGGACCGCCGAATCGATCGAGGGGATCGGGCCTACCGCCGTGAAGCCGATATCATTCAGCAGGCCCAGAGAACTGCCCGGAGGAAGCTTGATCCCGGCAGGGAAAGGATTGCTCAATCTACCCCAGGGCGTGACGCCGTCGTTTTGATAAGTGTTGATCCAGGGCGTGTACTCGTCATAGCCTTGATAGCCGGGCGGTCCAACTCCTGCCGCGCCGGATCTGACACTCGAGTAGTAAATTCCATATCCGGCGCGAATGACAGTCTTTTCAATCGGCGTGTATGCGATCCCAAAGCGCGGCCCTAAAGTGTTGAAGGACGTATTGTAGCCAGGTGAGCGATTATTCGAACTCGCGAAGATTTCGCCTCCATGCAGCGTCCCCAATCCAGGCACCTGTAATGGAGACACTACGGACGGATCGAGCCCGTTCATCCGGTTGTAGCGCTCCGTACGCGGGAAATCGAGATCGTAGCGGATACCAATATTTACAGTGAGCTTCTTGCTCGCTTTCCAGTTGTCCTGGATGAATCCTCCGGCCTGAAAACTTTGCGTGCTGACCAGGTTCGGAATCTCGTAGCCGCTGCTCGAAGTCCCGGGACCGCCGTTGCTAATGAGAAAACTCGCCAAGGCATCGCCGCCACCGGAAAACGGGAACTCCGAGGTGCCGGTGAAATCGTACGTGAACTGTCCACCCGGAATGCCGGGCTGAGTGAAATTATCGCGATGCATCCTGCCTTCGCCGCCGAATTTCAATTCGTGCTGGCCTCTGACCCAACTCACGGTCCCTAGCAGGTGGTGAGTTTCCTGGCCCTGGCGCAAATAGCTCCACGGCTGTGTCCCGATGCTGTTCAAGCCGGCCTGACTGTAGCTGCTGTTCAAATTGATTGCAGGAATAAAAGGAACTCCGGACGTGTCCATGTATTGCGGCAGGCCGAGAAGCTTCACCGGGTCGAGATTCTTAAAATCGCCCGCGATGCTATGCGTAAACACAGCGCCGCGCGTAAACCCCCACGCTACGTTCAACAATACGGTCGGGCTAAACGTGTGCGTGAAGTTCAACGCAGCCAGGTGAGCGGTACTGTCAGTAGGTCCCGACGTGCACGGATCCGCAACATTCCCAAAGCAGTTGAATCCGTGACTGAAGCTACCCTGCCGCGAGTACTTTCCGCTCAATAGATTCTTATCGTTGATTCGATAATCAAGCTTGACGTCGTACTGATTGTTGTTGCTCTGGTTTGATCCCGAACCGATCCAGTTTGTGTATGGGTTATAGGCCGCAGTTCCCACGTTTTCATTTGGTAGCGGGTAATACTGCATCAGCTTCAGCGCGACGGGATCGATCAGGTTTCCCGCACCAGCCGGGACCTGATATGGCGTTCCGGCGAGCACCGGGCTGCCCGGACTTGTGTAAGTGGCCAGATTGTTAAATGGAATGAAGCCGGATCGCACCGGTCCTCCGAGGTCCGCATTGTAGACGCCCGTATAGGGATCCCAAAGTTGCCCACCATCTGCCGAGCAGCGGCCAGCGGAATTGAAAGTGCCTCCAGCGTAGCCGCACAGCTCGCCGAAATTGCCCGTTCGTTCGGCGGCGCTAGGCACACCAGCCTGGCTGTTGCTCGCCGTTCTGCTACGGGTTCCATCGTAATCGAAGAAGAAGAATAGCTTGTCTTTCTTGATGGGGCCGCCGACGGTACCGCCAAAGTTGTTATTACGCAACGGAGCGATCGGGATGCCGCTCTGATTGTTGAACCAGTTATTGGCGTCGAGCTTCTGATTGCGGAAGAACTCGTAGAGGCTGCCATGGAACTGGTTGGTACCGGAGCGCGTCAGCATGTTGACGATGGTGCCGCCGGAGAAGCCATATTCCGCGCTGAAGTTAGTCTGCTGAACGGTAAACTCCTCGACCGCATCCACAGAGGGCGTGTAAGTCGGCACCTGGATGCCGCTATTCTGCTCAAAATTGGTGACCGTAACTCCATCGAGCAGCATGTCGGCGGTAGCATTACGGCCGCCATTCGAAACAAAATTATTCGCGGTACATCCCTGACAGGTCGTGTCCACTTCGGTAACGCCGGGCGTGAGGAACGCCAAGTCAGTTACCGAACGTGAGATCAGCGGCAGATCGTTGATGAATTTCCGGTCCACAGTTTGTCCGGTAACGGCGTCCTGGGTCGAGAGCAGGGGCGCAGCTTCGGTAATCTGCACTGTCTGTGTGACCAGGCCCACTTGCAACGCGAAGTTCTCAGTAACGTTCTGGCTGATGTCGAGCTTGATGCCGGCCACGCTCTCCGCTCGGAAGCCCTGCGCTTCTGCCGAAAGCCTGTACTTGCCCGGCGGCACCTGGCGGATGACATAGCCGCCACTCGAATCGGTTTTTGCCGTGAATGTAAAGCCCTTTTCTTCGTCAGTGAGCCTGAGATGCGCGTTCGGGACGACTGCACCGGACGGGTCTGTTACCACGCCGGTTACAGATCCTGTGTAGAGTTGCGCCGAGGCTGGTATGCAAAGCACGCAACCCAACGTCAGCAGGAAAAGAGCCGCCCGAACGCGAGCGCTGCGGCAGCAAGCTTGGAAACAATACGACCCTGAATTACCCGACAGCATCGACGACCTCCGGAAGGTTTTTTGGCCGACCTTTTACTCCGCGCAAAACGGCACAATGCGCCTTTGCGCTTTTCAACCCGCGCAAAACGGCACAACCCGCCTTTGCGCTTTTCAACCCGCGCAAAACGGCACAACCCGCCTTTGCGCTTTTCAACCCGCGCAAAACGGCACAATTCGCCTTTGCGCTCCTGCACAATTGGGGTAATCGTATCGCCGGGAAGCGTGGCCGTCAAGTACTGGAGCCGCTGTGTCTCAAGACGTCTCCGAAACAAATCTGCCTTTACCCATGTTCATGGGTTCTCATAAGGAATAGCTCCACCTGAGCCCCCTGCGCCGCTCTTCGCAATTGCGCGTCCGAGGTCGCGAGCGCGGTCGCCATTCTCATCGCGAGCTCCAGATATGCCGCGTCGTATGCCGACAGCCCATGCTCACGTGGCTACGGGAAGTATCCGTCTCACCTGATCGCCGGTTGGGCCGGTATCCTGCACAATGTGCAAATTATCCAGCAGCACAAGAAACCGCTGAATCTCGGCTTCACCTAAACGCTTCTGCCGCTCGCCCGTGCGGATCGCGTTTGCGATCTCGAGCGTCCACACAGCCGGAACCAGGATGGCCTTGCCCTCAAGCTTTTCCAGTACACGATCAGCATAGTCGCTCGCCTCGTCCGGAAAGCACCAGGCGAGCGCTACCGACGCATCCACCACGGCTCCTCTCAAAAGCGCCGGCCTTCGTTCACCATTTCGCGGATGCTCATCTCGCCCGGCTTAACGCGCCGGCGCAGCGCGCGCATTTCTTCAAGCACCTCACGGTGCGACATTCGGACCTCGGTGTCCCCGACCGGAACGAGCATTGCGGCTGGAAGGCCATGCCTCGTGATCGTGATCCTCTCGCCTTTCGCTACTCGATCCAGGAGCGCTGAAAGATGAGTCTTTGCTTCAAATGTGCCAATTTGATCCATTCGACTAGTTTAAACTAGTTAAGCCAGCAGTGCGCCGGGCCTTTGATACGGCCGAAAAACACCGTCGCGGTCACCGCTGCACCTCTCCGCTACCATAAAGTTATCCCGATGAATGCATCAGAAGTTGACCTCAAATCGACGGTCAACCTTCCCAAAACGAACTTCGCCATGAAGGCGAACCTCCCCACGGCGGAGCCAAAAATGCTAGCCCGCTGGGAAGAAACGAAGCTATATCACCGCATTCGCGAGGCGCGAAAGGGACGTTCCCGGTACGTCCTCCACGATGGTCCGCCTTACGCCAACGGCAACATTCATCTCGGGACCGCGTTCAACAAAATCCTGAAAGACTTCATCGTCAAGTCCAAGAGCATGGCCGGCTACGACGCCCCATACGTCCCCGGCTGGGACTGCCACGGCCTGCCCATCGAGTTCAAGGTGGATCAGAATCTCGGTAAACGTAAAGCGTCCATGAGCGCCGCCGAGATCCGCGCCGCTTGCCGCGCCTACGCCGCCAAATTTGTCGATATTCATCGCACCGAATTTAAACGCCTCGGGATTCTAGGGCGTTGGGAAGATCCGTATCTCACGATGAGCGCCGAATACGAGGCGGTCATCGCGCAGGCGTTCGTCGACTTCCTTCATAGAGGCTATGTCTACAAAGGGCTGAAGCCTGTGCACTGGTGCATCAAAGATCGCACCGCGCTCGCCGAAGCCGAGGTGGAATACGAGAATCATTCAAGCCCTTCCATTTACGTCCGGTTTCCCCTCGCTTCGGACCCGGCCGCTATTGATCCTGCGCTCGCCGGTAAACGCGTCTACTGCCTGATCTGGACCACCACACCCTGGACCATTCCGGCGAACCTCGGCATCTGCTTTAATCCAAAGTTCGAATATGTCGGCGTCGATACTCCGCAGGGTGTGGCGATCGTAGCCGAGGGCCTACTGCCGCAAGTCTCCGAAGCTCTGGGTCTTGATCCGTCCGTAATCGCGCGCTTTCCGGGGAACAAGCTCGAACGCATCGTCTTCCGTCATCCATTTATCGAGCGCGATTCGCTCGGAATGCTCGGCGACCACGTGACACTCGAGGCGGGTACGGGTGCTGTCCACACTGCTCCCGGGCACGGTCAGGACGACTTCGTCGTCGCGCAGCGTTATGGGCTGCCCGTTTATTGCCCGGTCGATGCCGCTGGCCGCCTGTTTCGCGCCGAGGGCGCTTCCGGCGAACTTCCCGACGAGCTGATCGGCAAGACCGTCTGGGATGCGAATCCAATCGTCATCAAACTGCTCGAAAAGCACAACGCTCTCGCTGCCGAGAACAACATCGACCACAGTTATCCGCACTGCTGGCGCTGTCATAATCCAGTCATCTTCCGCGCCACCGAACAGTGGTTCATCGGCATGGAGCGCAACCAGCTACGCACCCGCGCTCTCGACGCTATCCGGAACGTGAAATGGCATCCCGAATGGGGTGAGGAGCGCATCTCCAACATGGTTTCGATGCGTCCCGACTGGTGCGTATCCCGCCAGCGCGTCTGGGGCGTTCCCATCACGGTCTTCTACTGCGATGCGTGCAGCGAGCCGTTCACCGACAAAAGCGTGTTGGACGGCGTAGTTGAGCAGTTCCGGCAGCACACTGCAGACGTCTGGTACACCAAATCGGTGAAGAACTGATGGGTTCTGGCCGCGTTTGCGCCAAATGCGGCGGCGGCTCATTTCGCAAAGAGACCGACATTCTCGATGTCTGGTTCGATTCAGGCGCCAGCAATCTCGCAGTGCTCACGCCGCAGAACGGTTTGGAATGGCCTTCCGACATGTACCTGGAAGGCGGCGACCAGTACCGGGGCTGGTTCCAGAGTTCATTGCTGGTGGGAGTCGGTATCAAAGGCGGCTCGCCCTATCGCGAATCGGCGACTCACGGCTGGACGCTCGACGCCGATGGTAAGGCGATGTCCAAGTCCCTCGGCAATACCATCGAACCCGAGGAGATCATCAAGAAATCCGGCGCCGATCTGCTTCGCCTCTGGGTCGCTTCCGTCGACTTCATGGAAGACGTCAAGCTGTCTGATACAATTCTCGACCGGCTGTCGGAAGCATATCGCAAGCTGCGCAATAGCGGTTTCCGCTACATGCTTGGCAATCTCTATGATTTCGATCCCGGCGGCAAATTCGATTGCTGGCGGGCGCCTGCTGGGAACCGATGTCTGGATTCTTGCGCGCGCGGAACAACTCGTTCGCAAGTGCCTGGATTGGTACGGCGAATATGCGTTCCACAAGGTCTATCGCGCCATTTACGATTTCGTAGCGGTCGACCTGAGCTCAATCTACTTCGATATCTCAAAAGATCGTCTTTACACGGGCGGAAGGGACTCGCTGGCGCGGCGCAGTGGCCAGACCGCTTTCCATCGCTTAAACCTGGCGCTTGTTCGGCTGCTGGCACCGGTTCTTTCCTACACCTGCGAGGAAGTCTGGCAGCACTCGAAGCTCCCGGCCGGCGCGCCCGATAGCGTGCACCTCACATATTTCCCCGAGCCCGAGTCGCTCACCGAAGGTATTACAGAATCGCAGCGCGCGCAGGCAGCCGATTGGGATCTCCTGGTTCCAGTTCGGGAGGAGGTCCTTAAAGGCCTCGACGCCGCGCGTGAAGACAGAATGATCGGCTCTTCGCTGGAGGCCGCAGCCGCCATTTACGCCGGCCCTGACTTGTATCCGCTGCTGGAACGGCACGCCGCCGATCTGCCCGCCTGGTTCATCGTTTCGCAAGTGGAACTGCATCGGGCTGAAGCCGGCAAACGCTTTGCCGTGACGATCGACCGTGCCCGCGGAGACAAGTGCGAGCGCTGTTGGAAGTACACCACCGACGTGGGCAGCAATGCCGATTTTCCAACCATCTGCGCCGCCTGCGCCTCGGTGATTCCGGAGTTTCTCAGCTAGTGGATCACGAACGATCATCACTGTTGCGGCTTGTTCCGCTGGCGGTTTCTGCCGCTATCGTCGGCGGCGACCGGATTACGAAGCTTTCGATTCAGCACTCGATGAACGGCTTCGAATCCATTCCCGTGATTCCCGGATGGCTCCGCATCATCCACACTGAAAATCCCGGTGCGGCGTTTGGAGTACTCGCTGACGGCAACCCGGTGCTGCGCGGATTCGTCTTGATTGGTGTATCCACGGTGGTGCTCATCTTTGTCGCCTCCGCCCTGCTCAGCAGACGCGGATCGTTCAGTGCCGTTCCCGCCCAGCTTGGTCTGGCGCTGATCCTGGGCGGCGCCATGGGCAACCTGTTCGATCGTGTCATACACGGCACGGTCACCGATTTCATCGAGGTTTATCACGGCGCATGGTCATTTCCGGCATTCAACGTGGCAGACAGCGCCATCACGGTTGGTGCTCTGTTTCTGCTGCTTGATCTTCTGCGCCCCCGCCGCAAGCGACGTAGCCGAAGGTCCGGAGTTCGCACACAAGTAGTTCACTCTCATGCTGCCAAAGCTGATCAGTATCGGTTCCTTTTACATCCCGACCTATGGCGTTCTGGTCGCCCTGGCATTTCTTGCCGGACTCTGGGTCACGCTGCGTCTGGCGCGAGAGGCGGGTCTGCCCACGGATAAAATGACCAACCTCGCTGTGTATTGCGCCATGGCGGGTATCGCCGGCGCGAAGTTGTTTATGTTTCTCTTCGATCTCGGGGATTACATCCGCAACCCGGGGCAGATCCTCTCGCTCGAAACGCTTCAGGCCGCCGGAGTTTTCCATGGTGGCTTCATTTGCGCGCTGATTGTTGCCGCCATGTATTTGCGAAAACAGCAACTGCCTGCTCTGAAGACGATGGACGTCTTCGCTCCCGGTATCGCGCTCGGCCAATCCATCGGACGTCTCGGCTGCTTTGCTGCGGGCTGCTGCTGGGGCAAAGAGTGCGATCTGCCCTGGGGCGTTCACTTCCGCTCCGATTTCGCCGCTCCTGTCCCGCTCGATAAGCCGCTCCATCCGGTCCAGCTCTACGAGTCGGCAGCCGACCTGCTCATCTTCGGAGTCCTCTACCGCGCTTTGCACCGTTCGCATAAGACTGGGAACGTTCTCGGCCTGTATCTGGTGCTCTACTCGACTGCTCGCTTCATCATCGAGTTCTACCGTGAGCACGAACAATCCCTTGTCGGACCATTCTCACTGACGCAGTGGATCGCACTGGCACTTTTCGTTCTCGGCGCCTTGATTCTGCTTCGCTCGCGCCAACAAGTCAAAATTCCGCAGCCCAAGCCTCAAAGTTTGCGCGCTTAGTTTCTCCGCTCTAGAATCCGGAACCCATCGAGTAACGCCAGCTGCCGGTAATTCGCTTCAAGGTAGGGCTCCATAATTTGCCGCTCGAAGCCAGGCGACTTGTAGGCCGGAAAAATCGCCTTCAGAGTCTCCGGAGCCGATGCGTCCCAAAGGACGTACCTGACGCGTTTTTCATCTACGTTGCGCAGCGCCTCGCGAAATTGCGCGCCGCTGTTATAGCCGTACATAAGAATGCTGAAGCTGGTCGGATTTCTCACGTCTGCCAGGAAGTAGTAGGCAGGCCGATAGGGGTAAACGAACACGTTTTCGCCCGGCTGTGTGTGAGTCAGAAGAAACGCCAGGGCATGATCTGCACGGTCCGAGTACAGAGTTCCCTTTCGGCTTGGCACCGCCGTCTCGTGCTGCAGCGCATCGATGGTCAGAACCGACGCGTGCAGGAGCAGCGACAGGCTCACGGCCCGCAGCGCCCACATGCTACGCCGTCCAGGGTAGCGTTCGCAAAGTACACAAACAGCGATGACGATCAGAACTTCTCCGCTGCGCAGATGAGTCAGGTCAAAGCGGTGACATTCAGAAATAAACAACGCAGCCGCAATTACCCAAAGCGCCGCCAGGTGGCGATGGAACACCTTTCGCCGGAGCGCGACGCATGCAGTCGAAAGCAACGGCAGAGCCGCGACGAGAATATACGGAACGGCAATTCCGAATATCGCAATCACCGCGACCGGCAGCGAACGCGGTATGTGAATTTGCTGCACTATCCACGTCCACAGCGGAAATCCATACGGCACGCGATTAACGGCGCCATACAGGGAAGCGGGCCAAATAAAATTCGCGTAGAGCAGGTCGTGCAGAGCTCCAAGATGCCAATACCAGGCGATCTCGATGCCGAATCCGCAGCACCATCCCGCGGCGACGAGCGCGGCTGGCCGAACGCCCCGATTCCGATGCAGAACCAGCACCGCAACCACAAAGGCGGCGGCCATCAGCGCGCCTTTGTCCTGCAGAAACCAACTGGCGATACCGGTTAGCGCTCCCGCTGCCCAAAAGAGGGCGGCACGCCGCCTGGATTCTGCGGCAAAAAAGACGGCGACAGCGACGAGCACGATTAGATTGCTGTCGTAATGTGGACTGTTCATTACCATCCACGGAATGCCCGTGGCGGTCACAAACAACACCGGCAGAAAGCCGCTGGAACCGAACCGCCGGGCAAGGTAAAACACCAGGAGCGCCGTTGCGACGCCCTCACACCATAGCGCCGCACGAGCTATCAGAAAGGTCGTCCCGAACAACCGGAACAGCATTCCCAGCCAGTAAAAACTGCCCGGCCCCGAGGGCTCAAAGAAATCGCGTAGCGGCACGCCGCCCTGTGCCACCACCTGAGCGCCGTACAGAAATGTGCCCTCGTCCACTGTGGTGGTCAGCATGCGTACGAAAGGCAGCAGATACACGCCCGCGAGCAGCGCGACCAGGCAATACGCCGCCGCCGGACTCTGCCGGAACCGCTGGCCGAAGGTCACATGGGAAGACACCAAGAGATTAGTGACGAGCAGCGTTTCGGAATCTCAACCGCCCTACCTCACAATTGAACGGGAAAATGTTTTGGATCGGCGGTTCCGGTACCCGTCCAGGTGACCCCGTCATAAACAAGTGTTAGAGTAAGAATCCAATTGGGGGAAGCTGGATCGTGCCTTTTCTCGGCTGGCAATCCGTTTCTGTGCGCCGGACAGTATCGTTCCTGGCGCCGGCAGTAGCGGTATTCATTTTTTCGTCTTCACTTGGAGCGGCTAACCTGACAGCCGTTCAGCAACAGATCGCCGAGCGCGAATCCGCCGGCGATCTAGCGGGCGCCCGCACCTTGCTGGAACAGCAAGCGGCTACGCCGGGGAACGCTGCCGCGCGCGCCGAGCTTGCCGAATTTCTCTATCGCCATGGCGATCCGGCCAGCCGCGACGCATATCTCAAATGGGCGAGCGAGGAGACCGACGCCGGCAGGCAACGGCTCGCGTTCCGGCAAATCGTTCTCATGGATTTCATCCAGGGCCGGAAGGCTGACCTGTCCACCGATCTCGAGCACTATCGCTCGATCGGAGGCGCCGATCTCGG
This sequence comes from uncultured Acidobacteriaceae bacterium, assembly GCA_963842195.1. GTDB lineage: Bacteria > Acidobacteriota > Terriglobia > Bryobacterales > Bryobacteraceae > Bog-105. Next base: position 510,532 of record CAWJFN010000001.1, on the reverse strand, counting down.
ACTCCCGGGCCGGGATTCAAAGCAAAAACCTTTTTCGACGATTAACATTCCCGGACCGCTCCCGTCCTTTGCGCGCATGGCGGCGCTCTCGCCTGACCTGCGGCCCGAAGATCTGTTGCCGGCCCTCGCCCGCAACATCGTTACCAACGGTTATGAGGCTTCCGGCAACGAACTCCTCTCGCAGACCGAGTACCTGAAGCTGTTGGTGCGCTACGTTGGCCAGGCTCGTGAACTCCAGGCCCTGGCTACGAAGGATCACAAAATTGTTATTTCGACCTGTGACAGCGAGGAAACCGGCAATCTCCTGAAGGTCCTTGGCTATCGCATGCGAGGATCCTGCGGCGCCGACATCGTGCTCGAGACCGTGAACCCGACGCGCGCCTTTCTCACTGTTGATTCCGGCTTTCCGCTCACGGAACTGGAGGGCGATTTACGAGCGAACCGTGCCTTTGAGCTGCCATACGGCGCGACGACAGTTCCCGTGCTCTACGACGTGAACTACTGGCTGGCGGCCCTCGGGAAGCAGGGCCAGGCCGAGTTCATCGACGCCTTTCTGTCAGATCCATCGCTCTGCCGCCTGTATCTCGGTCTCTCGCATTTGAATCGTGCCACCGCGGAAGCCATTCGGAATCAGACACCGCCGGCCAAGCTGCGCCTTTACGCCAACGTGCTCGATTTCTTCGGAGGCATGTTTCAGATCCGCAACGGCGCTGCCGTTGTTCCAGGCTCGTCAAAGGCGTGGGCTTCCATGGTCGGCGTTTCGCCCGACAAGCCGGGCGCATTTTTTGAGAGACTCCTCACCACCGATGACGGCTGGATGGCAGGTTACTTCGATACGCTTTCACGTCTGGAAAACGGACCTGCGCTGACTTACCTCACGCAACCAGAGCGAGTGAAGCGCGTCTACGATGCGCTTCGCGGGAAGATTACAAGTCCGGGTCCAGCCCGGCCCGTCTTCCGTTCCAGTACAGATCTGATGCTGCTGACGGCTGCCCTGCGTATCGGGCCCAACGGCGAGCCTCAGATCCCGGGCAACATCGACGTATGGCGCACGCTGTTCATTAAGCATCCCCACGGCAAATACGACGGCAAATTGACCCGGTCCGCCAGCACCTGGCGCAGCTCGGACGATCTCGTGGAGGCGCTGTTCGGGCTCAGCCGCAAGACTGCCGACAACGAACCTCTGAAGATCTTCCTGACACTCAACGACATCGACCGTAACCGCACGAAACCGATCTCGCCCGAGCTTGCGGCGCGCCTCATCAACGAGTACCGGACATACGGCGCACAGTATCGCGTGCTTGCCGAGCAGCCATCGTTAAGCGAATCTTCTATTACACATTTTCTCGACGTCTGTCTCGACATCTCAAGCATCCGTGATCCCCTGACACGTGCCGATGCTGCCGGAACCTTCCAGTCGCTGGTGGAGCTGTGGAGCATTCTGGCGCGTCAAAGCGCCATTCCTGAGGCAAAGCAAGACTCCAGCTTCGCCCAACTTCTCTCGCCGTTACTTAAGGTCCGTCAGGAGTCGGAGGTCTTCGCCGCTGGCCGTTCGGGCGTCGACACCTTACTCGCGGCAGCCCAACTCGATTCCGTTGGTTCGCGCGAGGAGAGGCTCATTGAGGTTCTGGTGGGCAAGTTCCATCCGTCCGATGAAGCCGGGCCGCCCTCTGCCGCCGAAACTTTCTTGCGCATCTTCGATGCGCAGCGCCTGGTCCCGCTGGACGCATTATTTCAGACCGCGGACAGTTTGGCAAAACACACACCCGACCCTAAATCGGCCAAGCTCATTGAAGATCAGATTGAACGCATTGAAGAGAGCGAATCCATTCGCGGGTCGGCGTCTCGCGACGAAAAGGGCTCGCTGTCAGTCGGCTATTGGAGTGATCGCCATATAGACCAGGAGCGGAAACTCGATCTGGATGCGCTGGGAAAGAACGCCGAAAAGAAAGACGTCCGCGGGGCCCTGGCACCCATGCTGCGCGACACTTTGGTGGGACTTCTGTATTGTTACTACGCGCCTCCGGGAGCACAGGTCTTACTCACGAACTCGCTTTTCGTCCGCAGCCACGATTTCATCGGACCCGAAGGTTCGCCCGCCTACTGGCGGGCCACCGAAGTCGGCGGGAGCGGTTGGCCGGCAAATGCGGGCGGGCGCCTGACCGGCTCGCTGATCTCGCTTCCCTACGCGCTTGCGGAAGCCGAACAGAACTTCCTCACGCCACGCCGCGAACAGGCTCTCATTTGGGCCGATCTGGTGCCGCAGATGATTATCAACGTGACCGTGACTCGCTGGCGCAATGTGACACCAAATCAGCTGCGCTGGGTATCGCTGCATCTCGACCGCGGCAGAAGTCTTCTGGCCGCTGCGGCTCTTGATAGCGCGCTCGAACCGCGGGTGATGGATGCACTCGGCCGATTGCTGACTCCGGGCAATGTCGAAAGCGTACGGGAACATCTGCAAAACGGCGATTTTGCCGCAGCCGAAGCTCAGATTCCTCCGTCGGTTCTCTATGCCATTGCGGACGACCCGAAACTGAAGGGCGCCTCGCCCGACGTGCCCGCGCTGGAGCTTTCGGAGCTCTCTACGGAATACCCTTCTCAGGTGTCTTCTCAAACCATAGCCCGCACCTTCGGCACACCAAAACCGACGCTCACACACTCTTATCAACCGGAGTTGCTTTGCATACGCACGTTTCCGGCTCTGATGGGCTATTCGAGCCGGATCCTGGCGGAAACATGGGAATCGAACAATCTGTACTATGCCGCGCTGGCGGATCGGGCCGGCATTCCCGCCGATCAACTGGATTCCTATGTTCGCGAATGGAATCAAACCGCGATCGAAAACATTTACGCCACCCATCTTGAAGACTGGCCCGCTCTGATTCGATCGCTCAGCGCCACTGGGGACGACGTTTTACACCGGAGCACTCAACGCTCCGCTATATCAACTTCGGAAAATTAGAATAATGCGTACCAGCACTTACACGCGTGTTATCGCTGTTTCAACATTGTTCTTACTCGCCGGCGCACTTTGGGTGCGCGCGCAGGATGAAACCACCTTCAAGATAAAGGTGGACATGGTGGTACTCGGCTTCACCGTAACCGACCAGAAAGGTCATTACGTCAACGGTCTGAAGCCGAAAGATTTCCGCGTCTTCGAAGACAATATCAGCGAAAAGGTCGCTACCTTCGCAGAAGGCAATCACGCACCGCTTCAGGTGCTGGCTGGCGGCGAGACGCGACCTATTCACAGCGATTCGGATGTGGCTGCCACGCTGCCTCCGGGGGCCCACATCGTCGACCTCCGCGCCAGCGGCACCGGTACCAATGTTTTTGTTCTGTTCGATACGAGTAATTACATGTACCGCGGTTTCGTATACGCCTCCGACGCCATTGCGGATTTCATTCGCGGCCTGGATCGTGCCGATTCGGTCGCGGTCTACACCTACAGCCGCAATCTGAACCGCGCGGTTCTCCTGAACCGTGACCGCGGCATTGCCATCGCCGGACTGAGACGAGCGGTTGCCGGTGACGATTCGGCCCTTTACAACTGTTTGCTGCTGACCTTGCGCGACGCCGCCAAAGTGCCTGGCCGCAAGGTGGTCATTGTGTTCTCCAATGGTCCCGATAACGCAAGCATGATCGCGCCCGACGACGTCCGCGCGGTTGCCGAAGACGAAGGTATTCCGATTTACGTGATCTCGACCAACGAAGTTACAAAGGATCCTATTTCGAGTTCGATTTTTAAACGCATCTCGACAACCACCGGCGGTAAGAGTTACTTCGCCAAAACCTGGCAGAAGCAAGTGGAAGCCTTTGAATCAATACGCGAAGATCTCGGAAACAGCTACACGATTACTTACTATCCGCAGCCGAATGCGAATGAGGGATTTCGAACGATTCGTGTCGACCTCACGTCGGAGGCAATGAAGAAATACAGAGTCCGCGCTCGCCCTGGCTACCGTCCGCAGCGCGGCTTTTGAAGTCCCGATTGAAGTAAGTTCAGCAGTTAAATCCCAATCGAGAGTGGCGCCGCAGTGCTTCTCCCCTCAACTCATTCCGCGGCTGTCTTGCTGCTGATCTTGTCTTTTCTTTGCCTCGGCTCTTGGGCTAACACGTTCAAGTTGGCGGGACAGCGTTGGCGGTTCGAACTCTTCTATTTCGATTTTGCTGCCGGCGCGATTTTGCTGGCGCTCCTGGCCGCAGTCACGCTGGGAACTCAAGGGTCCGAAATGTCGTTTAACGACCGCATCGCGGTGGCCGGGATGCGATCCCAAGCATTGGCCATCGGCGGCGGCTTCCTGTTCAACTTAGGTAACATGCTACTGCTGGCCGCGGTTTCGCTCACCGGCATGGCGCTCTCGTACCCGGTTGTGATCGGACTTTCGGTAATTGTCGGATCTTTGTTCAGCTTGGGTCAGGCGAGCAATCTTCTACTGCTGAGCATCGGTCTGCTCCTGCTGCTGGCAGCGGTGGTCGTGGCCGCTGTTGCGACTAACTCCCGCAAAGAGCAAGGGACTGTCACCAGCAGGCAAGCTGCAGCGGCCCGCGCACGCAAGGCTAAAGCCCTGCTTACAGGAACGATCGGAGGCTTGATCATCGGTGTTTCGTATCCTGTCGCCGAGAACGCTTTGTGGGGCGATCTTGGCCTCGGCGCTTATGCCGGGACGCTGATGTTCTGCATCGGAATCGTCATCTCGACAGCGGTGTTCAATGTCTTTTTTATGAACATTGCCATCGAGGGCGAACGGCTAGCGTTCAGCGCATACCTGCGCGGAGGCGTCAGGCAGCACACCTGGGGACTCGCCGGAGGCGCCATTTGGGCAGGCGGAATGCTGGCAGCGCTCTTGGGTAGATCAGTGCCGGAATCGGAGGTCCCCGCGTTCCCCGCCGTCACGTTCTGGACCTACGGCTCGGTGCTGTTGGCGATCGCCTGGGGAGTTTTTGTATGGCAGGAGTTCAAGGGCACCGGAAAGAACTCGAAAACGGCGCTGGTCTTTACTGCGGCGTTTTTTGCCGCCGGCCTAGTGCTGCTGTCGTACTCGCGGCACTAAGATTCTGATTCAAAGCCGAGAGCGCGGGCAAGGGCCGGGACCAGGTCGGTACTGGGCAGGCTGCCCTGCGCAAGCGTTGCCGAGCCGCCGCCTCTGGCACCCGCTGCCGACAACACCGTCTTCAGAACGCCACCGGCATTCAGTCCCGATAGGAGCGAGCACGCGACTAGCACGCCGGGCGGATCCGTCCCAATAGCAACTGCTACGCTTCTGCCCTGGGCGGCGAAGACCTGGAGCTTAGTGCGAACTGCGTTATCTACGCACGCAACGTGGAGCATTACGCGCCGAATCCCATCCGCTCCCTCGGGCGTGGCGGCAAATAATGCTTCGCCCTCCATGCGGCCAACCTGCGCCAGCAAGCGCTCGTTATCTTTTTCAGACACTGCCAGACGATCGCGCAATTTTGCAACCTGCCCGGGTACATCGGCAATCGCGGCGGCAGTGAGGCGCATAAGTTCTGTCAGCACTTGATAATCTTGCCGGGCACGAGCACTCGCGCGAGCGCCGCAAACAAACTCGACCCTTACGTTGCCTCGGATCGACTCGGTCCGGCGTATCTGTATGGGACCCACCTCGGCAGTGGATCGCACGTGCGTGCCGCCACAGGCGCTGCGGTCCAGCCCTTCTATGGAAATCACTCGTAGAGCGCCGGAACGCGCGCTTGGCTTTCGCAATCCTTCGATTGATTCCGCGGGTTCGAAACTGATGGTTACAGGCCGCGCTTCGCGCGTGATGTCGTTGGCACGGTTTTCGGCCTGTTCGATCTGGGCGGCAGAAATGCCCTTGCTGCCGAGTTCGATAGTCGAGACATCCGCGCCCAAGTGGAAGCTGAGGGTCGGAAGCCCGAACTGCTCCACAAAAACGGCTGAAAGCAGGTGCTGGCCGGTGTGCTGCTGCATATGGTCGTAGCGGCGAGGCCAGTCAATTGTGCCTGCCGTTTTACCGCCGATCACCGGGCCTGCGGTGAGGTGGGCGATACGCTCCCCTTCATCGATAACATCGAGCACAGGCTGGCCGCCAATTAGACCGAGATCGTGCGGCTGACCGCCGGATGCCGGGTAGAACGCCGTGCTGTCGAGGTAAATTCGACGGCCGTGATCTGCCGCCTCCAGAACTGCGGCCTCGAAGCTAGTCTGATAGCAATCGAGGTAGTAGATCCGTTTCGTCATCTCCGGCGCGGGCAATCACAGCCGGTCGGCTTCATTTACGTCCAATCGAGTGCGCCCTTACGGAGTATCCAGATATATCCCACGACGAGGAAGGCGAGGAAGACCCCGGCTTCGGCCACGCCGAACCAGCCAAGTTGTTTGTACCGTACGGCCCAAGGAAACAGAAATACCGTTTCCACATCGAAGATCACAAACAACATAGCCACGATGTAGAATTTGACGGAATAGCGTCCGCGGGCGTCCGATTCAGGCACAATCCCGCATTCGTAGGGCTCCAGCTTTGTTGTGGTCGGACGGTAAGGGCGGAGCAGACGGCCGACGCCGAGCGCGGCCAATGGCAAAACGGTTGCGGCAGCCGCGAAGGCGAGGATCAGAAAATAGTACTGCGGCACCGGTTCATTTCAGGCTAACATGGAGCACCGTATCGCCTATCGGCAGCATCCTAAGAGAGAATAGAAAGTTCCGATGTCCCTTCGTGACCACGTTCAGGCGATTAAAAGGGAAGATCCTGCCGCCAAGAACGAAGTGGAGATTTTGCTCTGCTATCCCGGCCTGCATGCGGTTCTGTTCCACAAAATCTCGCACCAACTTTATCGTCGAGGCTGGTTTGTTCTGGCGAGGCTCGTCTCGCAGTTCGCCCGTTTTCTGACCGGGATTGAGATCCACCCCGGCGCCAGGATCGGCAAGCGCCTGTTTATCGATCACGGACTTGGCGTCGTCATCGGGGAGACCGCCGAGATCGGCGACGACGTTTTGCTATATCAAGGCGTGACCATCGGCGGCACGGGAAACCAGCGGGGTAAGCGGCATCCTACGCTCGGCAACAACGTGGTGGTCGGCACGGGAGCCGCGGTGCTCGGGAATATCGTTCTGGGAGACAACGTGAAAGTTGGCGCCGGTTCGGTTGTGGTTCACTCTGTACCCGAAGGCGCCACGGTGGTGGGCATACCCGGGCGGGTCATTCGGGGCCTGGGTACACAGTTCGGAGCGCTGGAGCACGGTCGCGTGGCCGCCTCCGTGGAAGCCGATGAAACGGACATCGAGCAGTTAAGCGATCGCATTCGCGAGATGGAGGCCTTGATCCGTCTGCTGCTGGAGGATCGCGTCGGCGGCGGACGCGGCTAAACGAGCCGGGCAGCCAAGCTGCGCTTGGATAAAACAGTGAAGCAACTCCGCCGATCTTGCCAAGCGGCAGCGCAGTGCGTTGCCCGGCGGTTATTTCGAGATCGCAAATCGGTATTTTAGGCTGTTGGCCGCCAGCTGGCGCAGTTCATCGGGTGAAAAGCCGAAGATTTGGCTGGCCACGGTGTATTCATGCAGCAAATCCGTCAGGAACAGTGCCGGATCGTCGGTGCCCAGCACGATCGGTACACCCGAATCCCAAAGTTTGCGCAGCGGGTGATCGGTGAAGCGCGATACCGCACCCGTACACACGTTACTTGAGGGACAGATTTCCAGCGGGATATCGCGGCTTTTCAGCGTTTCCAGTAATTTCGGGTCGTCGATGGCGCGAATGCCGTGGCCGATGCGCTCCGCTCCAATATTGACGGCCTGCCACACGCTTTCGGCGCTCGAAACCTCGCCGGCGTGACAAGTCAAGTGTAAACCGGCATTGCGCGCCTCGGCATAGAGCGGGCCGAACCAGGAAGCGGGACCTCGCTCCTCGTCGCCACCGATCCCGATGGCCACTACGCCCGCCTCGCGATAAGCGCGGGCGAGAAAGAAAACACGCTTTGCTTCCTCGATTCCGAACTGGCGGATGGCATCGAAGATCCAGCCTACTTCGATCGCCGGGAACCGGTCCGCCTCAGCACGCACTGCTTCCAAAATCAGTTCGATGTTTTGTTGTTTCCACAGGATGACACCCACCGATAGGGTGATTTCCGCATGGCAGACATTCTGGGCGGTAAGCCGCTCCAGCAGACGCCGCGTGGCAAGCGCATAGGCCTCGGCCGTGTTCAACCGCTGGGTCACCCAGACGTACGCCTTCAGAAAACCTGCGAAGCCGTTGTAATGAAGATTCGCTCGAATGGCATCCAACGATAGCGTAGGATCAAGCTCGTGAATCGTTTCAGGCTCAACCGAGCCTTCGAGGTGTAGATGCAACTCAGCTTTGGGCAATGCCCGCAAAAATTCCTGCAGAGATTCCCCGGATTGGTGATCGATTGCTATTCTCCTCAGAGTGGGAAGCGGGACGTTTCAAGACCACGCGAGCAGCGTGTGATGAAATCGAGTACAACTCGCTCAGGCGTTACAGCTCGGCTTTAGATTGGATGAAATCGATGTGTCCACAACAACAACGGTATCAGAATGACTGATCAGGAAATGGAAGCTATCGCGGGCGGTTATCACGGCGACCCGTTCGCACTGTTGGGCCCGCATGCGGCCGATGGGGGAGGCAAGGGCTGGGTTGTGCGCACGCTGCTTCCGCATGCGAAGGAAGTGGAAATCGTAAGCAATGTGGCTCGCGCACCCATGCGGCGGCTGCATGTGGCCGGACTTTTTGAGGGTGATCTAAGTACGAAACCGGAGCGGTACCGGCTGCGAGTGACGGATCATCACGGGACCGTAACCGAAGTCGAAGACCCTTACCGGTTCCCTACGCTGATCAGCAGCTTCGATCTTCATTTGTTTCTCGAGGGTACGAATTACGAGACTTACAACGCGCTGGGCGCGCACACTGCCGAAGTAGACGGCGTAGCGGGCACGCGTTTTGCAGTGTGGGCTCCAAACGCGCTAGTGGTGAGCGTGGTGGGCGACTTCAATGCCTGGGACACGCGACAGAACCCAATGCGGCTGCGAGAAGGCGGTGTTTGGGAAATCTTTCTGCCGGGCGTAACCATCGGAACACCGTACAAGTACTCCGTCAAATCGCGCTTCCGCGGATATAGCCAAATGAAAGCCGATCCCTACGGTTTCCTGATGGAGACGCCTCCGAAATCGGCTTCCATCGTTACAGATATCAACTCTTACGAGTGGCACGACGATGAATGGCTGGCAACGCGTGCCAGCATCCGCCTGTTAGACGAGCCGGTGTCTATTTACGAAGTTCATCTTGGGTCGTGGCGCAGAGGAGAAGAGTGGCGATCTCTTACTTACCGTGAGCTGGCGACGCAGCTTGTCGAGTACGTAAAGAAAATGGGCTACACGCACATCGAGCTGATGCCAATCGCCGAGCATCCTTATGCTCCGTCGTGGGGCTATCAGGTAACCGGCTATTATGCGCCAACCAGCAGATTCGGCGGCGCTGAGGATTTCATGTACTTCGTGGATTGCTGCCACCAGGCGGGGATCGGCGTGATCATGGACTGGGTTCCAGGACACTTCCCGAAGGATGCGCATGGGCTGGCGTATTTCGACGGCACAGCGCTGTACGAGCACGAAGACCCGAGACTTGGCGAGCACCGCGACTGGGGCACACTGATCTTCAACTACGGACGGAATGAAGTACGTTCGTTTCTGATGTCGAACGCGCTTTTCTGGCTGAAGAAATATCACATCGACGGATTGCGCGTGGACGCGGTGGCATCGATGTTGTACCTCGACTACTCACGGAAAGCGGGAGAGTGGGTGCCCAACCGGTTTGGCGGGAATGAAAACCTGGAAGCGATCGACTTTTTGCGAAAGACCAATGAGATTGTGCATCAGGTCCCGGGAGCAATTACGGTAGCCGAAGAATCGACGGCGTTCCCTGGAGTTTCGAAGCCCGTGTATCTGAATGGCCTTGGCTTCACGATGAAGTGGAACATGGGCTGGATGCACGACATGCTGCATTACTTCGAGAAGGATCCGGTGCATCGCAAGTATCACCAAAACGCCATCACCTTCAGCATGGTCTATGCCTTCACAGAAAATTTCGTGCTGCCAATCTCGCATGACGAAGTGGTATATGGCAAGCGTGCCCTGCTCGACAAGATGCCGGGAGACGAATGGCAGCGCTTTGCGAATGCGCGCGCGTTTCTCGGCTACATGTACGGGCATCCGGGGAAGAAACTCCTGTTCATGGGTTCCGAGATCGGGCAGACATCGGAGTGGAATTCGGAAAGCGATATCCAGTGGTGGCTGCTGGATCATGAAATTCACCGCAAGTTACAGCGCTACTGCGCGGCGCTGAACGAGCTGTATCGAAGTGAGCCGGCGTTGTATCAGATCGACTTCACCTTCCACGGCTTCGAGTGGATCGACTTTCACGACAGTGATAACTCGATCATTTCGTTTGTGCGGCGGGCCAAGCGCCGAGATGACTATCTGGTATTTGTGTGCAACTTCACGCCTACACCGCATCTGGGCTATCGCATCGGTATGCCCGAAGCCGGCGGGCACCGTGAAATCTTCAATTCGGATGCGGCGATGTTCGGCGGCAGCAATCTGGGTAACGGTGGTTACGTAGAAGCCGAGCCGAGCGAAGCGCACGGACGCCCAGCATCGGCGTGCGTGACCATTCCTCCATTAGGCGTGCTCGTGTTTAAGCCGACGCGCCCGCTGCACGAAATCGACGAGAAGCAAGAGACCGCCGATACAACCGTTCGCACCCTTGAATCTGAGGCGCGGCGCACGTAAGCGGCCCCATTGATGTCAATTCCGCCAGAAGCACGTGACGCGCCCGTTACACTGAAGGTTGACTAATCCGCCCAAATTCCGTGTTGACGCGGTGAGCTATCTCAATACGGTTCCGCTTGTCTGGGGTATGCTGCATGGGCCCCAGCGCGAAGCTGTAGATCTGACATTCTCCATTCCTTCAATCTGCGCGCGGCGCGTGGAGAATGATGAAGTGGATATCGGCCTGGTGCCGGTGGCAGAAATAGCGCGACAGGGACTCGAGATTGTGCCGGGCGCGGGCATCGGCTGCTGCGGCGCTGTGCGCAGCATTCTGCTGTTCTCGAAACGGCCCTGGAGCAAGATCCGTACGCTCGCCGCGGACACAAGCTCGAGGACATCGGTGCAACTGGCGCGAGTCATTTTGCGTGAACGATTTTCCGTTGAACCGGAGACATTCGAGAGCGCGCCGAGTTTAGCGGACATGCTGGCGGCGGCCGATGCGGCGCTGATTATCGGCGATCCGGCGCTCCGGATTGATCCCGAGGCGCAAACCTATGCGTATTTGGATTTGGGTGCGCAGTGGTTCGAACTGACGCGGCGGCCATTTGTCTTTGCAGCCTGGGCAGGGAAGCCACGCATTCCAGTCGGAGCAATGAGCTTCATAACGACAGGCTCATATGATTACGGCCGCGCGCGATTGAACGACATCGTAAACGCGGAATCAGAGAAACGTCAAGTTACTCGAGAACTGGCACGCCGCTACCTGACTGAGCACATCCGATTCGAACTCGGTCCGAAAGAGATGGAAGGATTGGAACTGTTTCTGGCTCTCGCGGGACTGAAACAAGAGATGCGCGTGTGACGAGAGAAGAAGCTTCCGAACTGCTTACCTGCGGCGATCTGTTCCAAATTGCTGCCAGTGCTTACAATTTACGAAGTACTCTACATCCCGGTCATATAGTCACTTACTCGACCGAAGAAGATGCCTCGGCTGCCGTGGCGATCCGTTCTCTCGACGAAGCGCTCGACAGATTAGACGAAGTGGATGACGAAACAGTATGTGTTGCTCCAGTGTGCTCGCCGCCGTTAACAGCTGTGGAGTACTTAAAACTGGTGGCAGTCTGCCGGCTTTACGTAAAGGCTCCACACGTTCAGGTAACGCACAATAGCAGCGGTTTGAAAGTGGGGCAGATCGCGCTGCGCTTCGGCGCCGACGATTTCGGAAGAGTGCAGCCCGGGAGCGTCAGCGAAGAAGAGGTCCGGCGTGTCATTCGAGATGCGGGCTTCATTCCAAAGCGCCGCGACGCGGCATTTCGAACGCTCTTCTTACTGTGAAGCAGCGGCGCGTATTACTTTCCCGCTCCCATTCCCAGACGGAGGTTGGATGTGAATGGCGGCTTTCGAAATGGCCTTCGAGCAGGCTTTTTCAATGCCTTCTCTGCTGCCTTTCGCTCCCGTTCCATGAGTAACGGGCGAAAGTCCTCTCCAACAACTCTGTAGCTGTGGAATGCATTCAAACCTGTTGGTCCCGCGACCGATGCCGAAGTGAGCAGCTGCAGGCAGAACATTGGTCCGTCCTGCACGAGCATCCGGTTCTTCAGCAGCAATTCCAGATCTATTTCAATGGAAAAAAGGCTGCCGGGGGCACGTTCTTCAACGCTTCGAAACTGAAAGCGTCTGCAATCACCCTGCTGCGTGAAGCCCTCGTACGCAAAGTGCATGCAATCCTTCCTTACGAAAAACCGGGTCAACACGTTTTCTAAGAGGGAGAATCCAGAAGTTCTGACTTAGCTCAGAAATCTGAAGTATGGGCGAGAATGCTCAGACTGCTTAAGTATAAGTGAAAACAGCACGTTTGTCTATGAGAACTGTGGGAATACTAACTGTCACGTAACGAACTTGCAAGAGATCCCAAACGAACGATTGCAACTAGACTAGTCCGAGTCTTCCAGGCGCTGGTCCAGCTCTTCGGCCAGATGCTCCACCACGGTTTCCTGGCTGAGATCAGCAATCTCCGGATCTATGCCGGCTTCAACGATTCCCAGCTTTTGACAGATGAGAAGCTGCATCCGCAACACTTTCGTGATTTCCTGTTCGGCCAGAAGATTGATCTGCAGGTGCAGCTGATCCCTGTGCTCGTCCTTACGACCCATCCAGTTTTGCTTAATGAGAACAATCGTACTGAGCAACACGGCCTCACACGAGACGATGACACTGAGCAGGATAAAGGGAAACGGGTCGAACTTGCGCATCGGGAACACGTTTGTGGCGTTTACAAAAAACCAGCAGGCGAACCAAATCAAATGTAGAAAGATGAATGACAAGCTGCCGGTCCAGTCCGCAATCCCCTGGATGACGCGATCAAGCGGCGTGAGCTTTTCCTGATATGCGGCTTCGAGATCGGCAATGCGGGAGATATTGCGCTGAGCCGCGGCCGGCGCAACCTTTGGGTCTGTATTCGGCTGTCTCATGCGCGAGTTTCGCGTCCGCAGATTAGACGCAGCGTGCTCTCATCGATGTCGGACAGCTTTAGCGCAAGCCGCGCAGTATGCTCAAGCATGAGCCAGCGCCAACATCGATACTCGATTGCAACGGAGTGGACGGGAAACCAGGGAACCGGGACGTCCGGATATCGCGATTACTCGCGAGCTCATCAAATCACCACGGAAGGCAAAGATCCTATTCGCGCTTCTTCCGATCCGGCGTTCCGGGGGGACCGCTCGCGTTGGAATCCGGAAGAGCTGCTGGTCGCGGCGTTATCCACGTGCCACATGTTGTCGTATCTGCACCTGTGCACCGACGCAGGCGTGGTGGTCACCGGCTATCGCGATAACGCCGAAGGCACGATGGAGCAAACCCCCGACGGCGGCGGGAGATTCACCCAGGTCATCTTACGGCCCGTTGTCGAGCTCGCACCCGGGTCCGACGCTCAGCTCGCCAGCGAGTTGCATCACTCGGCCCACGAGAAGTGCTTCATTGCCAACTCGGTTAACTTTCAGGTGCTATGCGAGCCGGCCGCGGCCAGCTCATCCGATTCGCTTCGGCCTACACTGAATAAATAGGTGCGATGAAATTAGGCGTTGATTTCGGGACGAATCGAGTTGTAGTCGCGGCAGCCGACCGCGGCAATTATCCGCTGGTCTCGTTCGATGCCGAAGACGGCGCGACTCCGGATTGGTATCCCTCGCTGGTAGCAATCCGTGGAGCAGAGCGCCGCTTTGGTTGGGACGCCTGGGATGTCCAAACCGATGATTCCTGGACCGTAATCCGGTCCATCAAGCGCCTGCTGGAGAATGCCGGTCCCGAGACCGTGCTCGACCTCGGGTATCAGCAAGTGAAGGTGCTGGAACTTCTAAACGGCCTCGCTCGGGCACTGTTGACAGCTCTACGGGAGCGGTCGAATCTTCACACGTCGCGGGATGAAACGCTGGAGATTGTTTTGGGCGTGCCTGCACACGCCAACAGCAATCAACGATTTCTGACCGTGGATGCTTTTCGCGGCGCCGGGTTCAACGTGCTGGGCGTGTTGAACGAGCCCAGCGCGGCCAGCATCGAGTTCGGGCATCGGCAGCGGCAAACGAAATCCCTCCCCGAAACGGTCCTGGTTTACGACCTGGGCGGCGGAACCTTCGATGCCTCGCTGGTGACAATTGATGATCGTGTTCACCACGTGATCGCGTCGGAGGGGATTGCCACACTCGGCGGCGACGACTTCGACGAAATTCTGGCCGACCTGGCCCTCGAAGCAGCCGGTGCCGGCGCTTGTGAGCGTGATCGGCTGACCGCAGCGGCGTGGTTCCGTCTGCTGGAGGAGTGCCGCACGAAGAAAGAGGCGTTGAATCCGAATTCGAGACGCGTCGTTATCGACCTCGAACACGTGAAACCGGAATGGGGCAGCGTGCAGATTGCGGTAGCTGACTTTTATGAACAGGCGCGGCCGCTCATGGAAGAGACGCTGAGCGTTACGGAGGAACTGATTGCAAAGCGTCCCGAAGGTGAGATGGAGGCTCTCTACATTACCGGCGGCGGAAGCGAGTTGCCGCTGGTGGCACGCGTTTTGCGCGAGCGTTTCGGACGCCGTGTACGACGCTCTACATACACACGATCGGCTACTGCCATCGGGCTTGCAATCCAGGCCGCACAGCCGGAGACCTATCGCTTGAGCGAGCGCCTGGCACGCCACTTTGGTGTGTGGCGAGAAGCGGATGGCGGGTCCCGCATCGTCTTCGACCCGCTATTTGTCAAGGGGACGGATCTGCCTGCGCCAGGTGATCCGAGCCTGCGAATTCATCGCCGCTACTCGCCCGTGCACAATGTCGGGCACTTCCGATTCCTGGAATGCAGCCATCGCAGCGACGACGGAACGCCCACGGGCGAAGTCATGCTCTGGGACGAGATCCAATTTCCATTCGATCCGGCGCTCGAAAATGTGAACGGGTTGCAGCAGGCGCGCGTTGCGTTTTCATCGCACGCAACCGAGCAGCACATCGAAGAGCTGTATGAGTGTGACGCGACCGGATCCATCGCAGTCACGATCGCGAACCAGACGGCGGGCTATACACGCACCTACAGGCTTGGGTATTGGGCGCCGGAGCAACAGCCGATCAGGCCCGGCGCAACATCGAAGAAGAGCGGCAAAACCGCTGCCCGCTGAGTGCCGGGATTCCGGGATTAGGCCAGCAATCGTTCCAGCTTCGACCCGGCGATGATCATCGTCTCATTGCGTTCGGGCCCAATCGAGACCGAGCCCACTTCAACCTCAGTTCGCTCTTCCAGGAACTTCAGGTAATTTTGTGCGCGCTGGGGCAAATCATGCAATCTGGTGGCGTTGCGTGTCGATTCGTTCCATCCCGGCAAACGTTCGAATACCGGCTTGATAGCTTCCATGCGGCGCGTGGAAGCAGGCATGTGCGTGATGACCTTTCCATCCACTTCGTAAGCCACACACACAGGGATTTGATCAAGATCATCCAAGACGTCAAGCTTGGTGATGATCAGGCTGTCGAAGCCGTTCACCTCCGCCGTGTAGCGCAGCAGTGGAACATCGAACCAACCGCAGCGGCGCGGGCGGCCCGTCACCGATCCAAATTCATTTCCGGCCTTGCGAATTTTTTCGCCGGCTTCGCCCAGGTCTTCCGAAGGAAACGGCCCTGCCCCGACACGCGTGATGTAAGCCTTCGAAACTCCGATAATGCCGTCGATTTTCGTAGGCGGAACACCAGTCCCGGTACACGCCCCACCGGCAGCGGCGCTGGAGCTGGTTACAAACGGATAGGTGCCGAAGTCGATATCCAGCATGGTGCCTTGCGCGCCCTCGAACAGCACGCTCTTGCCGTCGCGAATGAGCGCATTCAGTAGATGTGAGGTGTCACAGGCAAGCGGCCGGATCTGGTCCGCCAGCTTGCGATAGTTATCCAGAATCTCATCGAACTGAGCGCGGTCGGTGAGGTGGAACGCCTCCGCGATGATCTTTTTATCTTCTGCCAGTGACCTGTAAAGTTGATCGAATTCGTGATCGATCAAATCCGCAACCCGGATGCCCCGGCGCGCGATCTTGTCTTCGTAACACGGTCCGATGCCGCGCGAGGTGGTGCCGATCGCGATCCGGTCTTCACGCCCTTCAGAGATCTTTTCGAGCGTGCGATGAAACGGAAAAATGATGTGCGCGCGATTGCTGATCTTGAGTTGATTCTTAACGTCGAGCCCAATGGCTTCAAGAGCCGAAATTTCATCCATTAACGCCGCGGGATCGATGACAACTCCGTTGCCGAGGATCGCCTGTACGCCAGGCCGCAGAATCCCGCTCGGAATCAGTTTCAAGACAAACTTGCGGGATCCGATATAGACCGTATGGCCTGCGTTATGGCCCCCCTGATAGCGCGCGACGGCAGCAAATTTGTCGGAGAGCAGGTCGACGATTTTACCCTTTCCTTCGTCCCCCCACTGTGCTCCGAGGACAATCAGATTACTCATGGATTCTGGCGGGATGAGCCCAAACTTGACGATTGTAGCGCAGGCTCTCCAAGTTACTGATTCATCAGAAACTTGGGTCGGATGGGTTGGACTTCGCGCGAGCTTTCCTATGTTACTCTTGGCACGATGAAGTTGTGCGGCGTCTTTCAGGCTCTTGGGGAAGATGTTTTTCGTCAACTCGTGCGCGGTATCTCCATCGGCAAACTGAAGACATACCAAGTCTATGAGCGCTTCAAGCTGCGCGCGCGCATGACGAAGCTGAACTCGGAAACTCTGCGCAAAATGGAACCCCGGCTGTGGGAGCGCATTGAAGGCGGCGAGGAAGACTTTGCCACTGATCTCGCCCAGGTGTTCTTGCTGTCACATCTCGACATGATCGTCGATGTCTTGAATTTTGTCGGAATTCCGAATGATAACGGCTTTTTCGACAAGGATCTGAAGCCGGAAGAGTATCTCAAAGAAGGCTGGCAAGAAAAAGTGTTCCATGAATTCGCGGGTAAGTACAGTCGCGAGATCTTACTCTTCTACATCAACCACCTGGATTGGGAATTGACCAAAACAGACAAAATCTATTTACCTGCTGCCCAGCATGCCTGACGTAAAGACCTTTCATGAATTGGTAAAAGGCGGGGATCTGGATGCCGTGCGCGCGACCATCGCGGAAGATCCGGCGTTACTAGATGCCACCAACGATTCCGGGCAGAACGCATTTCTGCTGGCCAAATACTACGGGCAGCAGCAAACAGCCGACTACCTGCTGAGTCTGAATCCGAAACTGGATCTGTTCACTTCGTGTGTGGCCGGACTCGACTCGGCTGCCCTGAATGAGATCGACCGGGACGCGTCGCTGCTTGAGTCGCACAGCAGCGATGGATGGACGCCTTTGCATCTGGCGGCGTTCTTCGGACACCCGAATCTCGCGAAGGAATTGCTCGATCGGGGCGCGTCCGTGCATGCCTTGTCGAACAATGCCATGCGAAACACGCCGCTGCACGCGGCTGTCGCGGGCGGGAAGATTGCTGTCGCGCGCGTTTTGCTCGATCGCGGGGCGAACGTGAACGCGCGTCAGCATGGCGGCTGGACGGCTTTGCAGGGCGCGGCTCAGTCCGGCAATCGCGAACTGGTTGAGCTGCTGATCGCCAACGGTGCTGAGGTGCATGCGCGCGCAGACAACAATCAATCCGCACTCGATCTGGCGCTTTTGAAAGGCCATCAGGAAATCGCGGCGATGCTGGAGGAGTTGGGCGCGAAGCTGCGATAGTGCGCGAAGCTGCGTAGTGCAAATGCTGGACAACAAACTGGAAGAGCTGCGGCGCGCCACGCTCGCGGCGTTTGCTTCCGCCGTTTCCCTGGAAGAACTGGAAGACGCTCGTGTACAGGCGCTGGGCCGCAAAGGTGCTCTGGCGCTGATCAGCAAGGAATTCGGCAAGTTGTCGCCGGCAGATCGCGCCCGCGTGGGCAAACTGCTGAACTCGGTCAAGCAGGACCTCGAGAGCGAATACGAACAGAAGAAGAGCCGTTTCGAGCGGGCGGAACTCGCCGAGCGGCTGTCGAAGGAGTGGATCGATGTCACTCTGCCTGCGCCAGGTGTGCGGCCCGGCAGCCTGCATCCGGTTACTCAGCTTCAAGATGAGATTGAGGATCTGTTCACGTCGCTCGGCTTCGCAGTTCTGGACGGCCCTGAAGTTGAGACCGAGGAACACAATTTCGACGCCCTGAACGTTCCGCCTACACATCCGGCGCGCGATATGCAGGACACGTTCTGGCTGTCGGATGGCAATCTGTTGCGGACTCATACATCACCAGTTCAGATACGCGGCATGAGAAAACTGGGTCCACCGCTGCGCATGATTGCTCCCGGACGCGTGTTCCGCAACGAGGAAGTGGACGCTTCGCACGAGCACACGTTTTACCAGCTCGAGGGCATGATGGTGGATCGCGATGTTTCGGTCGCGAATCTCATTTACTTCATGAAGACTCTGCTGAGCTCGATTTTCAAACGTGATATCACGGTCCGGCTCCGGCCAGGATATTTTCCTTTTGTTGAGCCGGGATTCGAACTCGACATTCATTGCCTCATTTGCGATGGCGAAGGCTGTCCGGTGTGTAAACAGAGCGGCTGGGTGGAGCTGCTGCCCTGCGGCCTGGTGCATCCGAACGTTTTGCGTATGAGCGGCATCGATCCGGATGAGTGGGGCGGCTTCGCGTTTGGACTGGGTCTGACGCGACTGGCGATGATGCGCTACGGCATTGATGACATACGGCAGCTTCAGGGCGGCGATCTGCGCTTCCTGACACAGTTTTGAATCTGTCGATGATCACGGCACCGGCGATGATGACAGCACCTGCCATGATCACAGCAAAGGACATCACCTAAGTTGAAGTTTTCCTACCAATGGCTGCGTGAGCTGGCGCCGGGCACAGCAGCGGATCCGGCCGAACTGCAGCGGCTCATCACCATGAAGACGGCCGAATGCGAAGGCATCGAACCAGCCGGAGCTCATTTCGCAAATGTCATCGCAGCGGCCGTGCTTACAGTGGAGCTGATAGGTAAGGGCAAAAATAAATCGGTGGTGGTTGACACGGGCAACGGATCACGCAAGCGCGTTGTGTGCGGCGCGCCGAATGTGCGTCCTGGCCTGGTCACGGCGTGGGTGCCGCCGGACACCACGCTCGCCGAAAAGCGCATAGGGCGCGCTGTCATTGAGGGCGTCGAAAGCGAAGGGATGTTGGCGAGCGCCGCCGAACTGGGCATCAATCGCGATCATTCCGGCTTAATTGAGCTGCAAGGTACTGCTCCAGGACAAAGTCTCCCGCGCCTGGCGGCTGACTGGATCATCGAAATCGACAACAAGAGCCTCACCCATCGGCCAGACCTGTGGGGCCACTATGGCATGGCGCGCGAAGTGGCGGCGATCACACACGCCTCGCTTCGCGATCCGGTGAACACAAATCTGCTCCCTGTGGGCGATCCGGCCGTCAAAGTTGAAATTGAGGACCTCGAGTCGTGCCCCCGATACAGCGCGCTGCTGATCGAGAATGTTCAGGTCGGACCCTCGCCGCTGTGGCTGCAGGCACGCCTGGAAAGCGTCGGTATCAATCCGATCAACAACATCGTTGATGTCACCAACTACATCCTCGCCGAGCTGCCGCAGCCCATGCACGCTTTCGATGCGGATAAACTGGAAGGCCAAACCATATTCGTGCGTGGCGCGCAACCGGGTGAGCGCCTTCCTGCCTTGAACGGCGAAACCTATACATTGACCGCAGCCGACCTGGTCATCGCCGATAGCGAACGGGCGATTGCGCTCGGCGGCGTGATTGGAGGATCGGAGACCGCGATTTCAGAAACGACAACTCGCGTGGTGCTCGAAAGCGCTAACTTCCATGCGGCGCGCGTGCGGTTGACATCCGCCCGGCTGAAGCTGCGCACCGATGCTTCGATGCGCTTTGAGAAATCGCTTGATCCGGAGAATACGGTTCGTGGGCTGGCGCGCGCAGTGGCGCTTCTACGAGAGCTCTGTCCGGATGCGCGTTTTTCTGGCGGCGTGAGCGACCGCCGCGCTGAACCCTCAGCGGTGAAACCAATTCTGTTGCCGGTCGACTTCGTCGTTCGCAAGCTGGGGAAGGATGTCAGCCAGCCGCAAATCATCGAGATCCTCTCCTCCCTTGGCTTCGGTATCGCCGAAACCGCGCCCGATCTGCTCACAGTTAGCGTTCCAAGCTGGCGGGCCACCAAAGACATTTCGCTAAAGGACGACCTCGTGGAAGAGATTGGCCGCATCATCGGCTACGGCGAGATCACGCCGACGGCGCCTTTGGTGGCATCCGTCGTACCGCCATCCGATCCGATGCGTTCCTTTCTGCGCCGCATTCGCCGTCAAACGGCGGCACAGGGCTTCACGGAAGTTCACAATTATTCGTTCGTCAATGAATCTGAAGTGCGCCGGTTCTCTCTGCAAATCGACGAGCACATCGCCATTAAAAATCCGATCGCATCGGAGCTGACACATCTGCGGCGCAGCTTGCTTCCAGGACTGTTCAAGAACATCGCGAGCAACGTGCGGCACTCGCAAGAGTTTCGCATCTTTGAGATTGGTCGCGAGATTCACCCGGCTACGGGCGACAAACTTCCGGATGAGATCCCACACCTGGCGGCTGCTCTCTACGGCCTTCACGGAGACGATCAAGACTTCTTCGAGCTGAAGCGCGTGCTGGAGTGCCTGTTCCCCGCGGTCCGCCTCACCGCCACTGAAGCGCGAGCGTATGAGCATCCAGCGCGAACAGCCGAAGCGCAGTGGTCGGAAACTGTTATCGGACGCTTGTTCGAGCTGCACCCGTCGCTGCTGCTCGAGGCCGGAATCGAAGGGCGTGCCGTAATTTTCGATGTCGATTTACGGCTTGCGCAGCAACTTCAAGCGCGGCAGGTTTTCCATTATGCATCGCCCAGAAAGTACCCTACGAGCGGTTTCGATCTTTCCGTGGTTGCCGGGATGGCTGTTCCTGTGGCTCGGCTGCAGGATGAGCTGACGCAGTTTGCCGGGTCCGATCTGGCCTTTATCGAATTTGTTCGTCAATACACGGGACCCCCGCTGGCAGAAGGGCAGAAGAGCGTTTCCTATCACCTTGAAATCGGGGCGCCCGATCATACACTCACGGCGGAAGAAGCCGCCGAGATCCGCAGCCGCATCATCGAAGCGATGCAGAATCTTGGCTACGAGCTTCGTGTGTGATAATCCGACGTTCGGCTAGGCTCCAGCGTCTGCGTCACTCAGGAACATCTGCCGCACGTCTTCCCAACTGGCGACCCGTCGGAATCTTGTCTCCATCACATTGTGCGGCGCCGTGAAGATGATGCCTTCACCGCGAAAACGGGTGAGGTGACGGATATTGTCATCGATCAGGTAATCAGCGGCCAGGATACTCTTGTCACCGCAAAACACAATATGGCTCGATGGGATGAACGGGAAGTGACGATTCAGCCATTCGAACTTGGCGGTGAAAGAACAGGGCACATCCATGGCTGCGCTCGCGACAAAAACTTCGTATTTTTCGGCGAGACTTCGAATCACTTCCTGGCTGCCCTCCATGAGGCCGATCTCTGCGAAGAACTCTTCGCTGCTGAAGTATTCAAGAACGCGCTGCCGATGTTCAATATCGATGACTTCGAACAGGTGCCGGCCGCGAAAGTGCTCCGGCGTGAGTTGCATTCCGAAATCCGAGTTGTACAGATTGAGGCAATGGCCCATGGTGTCTGCCATCACTTCATCCATATCGATTGCGATGCGCTGCACTATCTTCAGACTAGCCTCCGGGCCTGGATGCAGGCATTGGGATAATTCGATTTGAGCGGCACCGCTTCTCTTTTTGACGGGCTCTACGCGCACCGATCCGGCGCGCTCTGGATTGACGAATCCAAAACTGCTGTGATTGCCGACATTCACCTGGGCTACAGTTGGGCGCAACGGCGCCGCGGTGAACTCGGGCCTCTTGCGGACGAGCGCACGCGCGAAAAACTGCTGCGCTTTTGCGAGGAATGCTGCCCGGAACGGATCGTGTTTCTCGGCGATCTTGTCCACGCACCGCGGCCATGCGGCCCCGAACGCGAGTGGGTCGAGGAAATGTTGACCTCGCTCAGCCGTTCCGTGGAGCTGATCGCCGTGCGCGGGAACCATGATCGTGCGTTCCCGAAGGAGTTTGCGCTAGTGCCAGTGAAGACGATGGAAGTGTGGTCCGAGGGAAGCCTCACAGCCATGCACGGAGACCGGCTTCCCCAGGCTGTTACGGAAGGCCGGACTTTCGTCCTTGGTCACCTGCATCCGTCGCTTCCCATCAAAGACGCTGCCGGAGCAAGCCGGCGCGTCCCGGTATTTCTGTACACGCGGCAGTGCGTCGTATTGCCGGCCTTCTCGCCGTTTGCGCGTGGATTTAACGTCGGCAGCGGTATTTCTGACGAACTGCATACACTGCTGGGAAGCGGCGACATTCAGGCTTGCGCGGCGACCGGGAATCGGACCGCGCCGCTGGGACCAGTGAAGGACGTGCTGGAACGAATGTTCGAAGCCGATGTGAGTGCTCCTGAGGTATTCCGGCGATTTCGACATTGATCCGCTCTCACAGGAGTGCCCGGAGTTCCTCGTAGTTCCTCTTCGTGACCAAATGGAATTCGACAGGCAATTGCGTGAAGCGCTGCAGCTGTTCGTATACATCGGGACTTGGCACACGCGCGCCGGCGACAAAAATACGCCCGTTTTCAATCCAGAAAGGAACCAGCCCGAAGCGTTGTCCGATGTGCACGGGTAGACAGCGTAGCGTCTTCCGCTTTACCCGGTTCACATCCACGCGCGTCAGCGGTACACCGGATTGGGCACTGATGGCGCGGCATAGTTCATCCTCGGAGATTAAGCCGCGTTTGGTTAGGAATTCCGCCAGATACGCTTCGGAACTCAATTCTGTTTTGGCTTCGTGCATCTTCGCTTCCGATAAGAAACCGGAGCTGACGAGGATTTCCGTCAGTTCCCGTTTCTCGGGCGCGAGCGCCACTCGTGAGGGATACGCGTGTTCTGTCTTAAGCCACACCAGCGCGCTGCCGTTGATAGTCGCCTGCGCGAAACGCCACATGGCGCCCAGCGAAGCACAGCAGTTAATGAAGTTCCCGTAGAATGCGCGCAGCGGCGCCAGCGAAGCTACGCCGGCACCGTAAATGCGTCCGGTGTAGAACATGCGCAGGCCAAGACGCAGGCACTGCATCAGCGAGGTAGCCCAGCACAGCGCGATGACTCGAGGATCGGGGACGGCAAACATCCAGGGGCGATGCTCAATTCCGGCGAGCAGCCAATCGATCAGCCCAGCCAGAAATAACAGATTCGTAAGCAGGCTGATTGGGTTCGCCACGAGTCCCTTGCGATCGCGCCAAAACCAGTATTTTGAGCGCCACGACCCGCGCCACCCATCGCGCGCCCATGACTGTAGCGCGATTCCGGTCACCCAGCGCGTGCGCTGCCGTATGGCGGAACGAACTCGCCGCGGGAAGTACTCCCTGGTTGCGATCAGCCCGTGACGGCCCGAACGCAGCGGCGCGAATAGCTGTGCGTATCCCGCACTGTGCACATACACGCCGATCTCATAGTCTTCGGTAAGACTCGCCGGATTGAAGACAAGCTGATTGCGCTCGGCGGCAAGACGGTCAAGAATTTTTCTCGCAAAGCCGGTTCCTACCCCGTTCGAGGGAATGAAGGACCGGCAAAACTGGCGAGCGCGCATGTCCACCATCTGATATTCGGCGAAGTCGTCGCAGTAAATGCCATGCGTGAATTCGAGGGGCGAAGTCGCAAGCGGCAGCACCGGAACTTGCACCATATCGTAGCGGTGGCGCTCGTGATCGATAGTGGGAAGAGCATCAGGATGGATGAGATCTTCAGCGTCGTGCAGCACCACAGTGTCGAAATGAAAGCCGGTTTCCTCCTCGTACGACAGCATCCGCTGATACACCCAATTGAGGCAGTCCGCCTTTGAAGTCGGCCCTGGATTCGGACACATCGCGACGTGGACGTTCGGAAACGCCGCCGAGAGTTGGCGCACAACAGCAACCGTCGCGCCGTCGTTCGGGTACACTCCCAGGAAGAAATCGAATGCCGGATAGGAAATTGCGGCCAGGTTGTGGCGGATCATGTCTCCGATTACGCCGGCTTCTTTCCAGCAGGGAACGAAGATCGCGATACGGCGTGGCGAGATGGAGGCTGGAGTGCGGAGCTTCGGTTCAGGCTGTTTCCGGATCGTCAGGCGCCACAGGCAGATGAGGCCGGGTACCAGGTCGTCCAATCCGCTCAGCAGCAGCACGAGCGCAAGCACGCCGAAAATCGGCGGCCAAAGCGACGTGAATGCGAGTAGATACACGACAATCCTCGTAAGAAAGTGGCTCCCTTACGTCGCGAATCGCACATTTTCTAAGATTTGTCCTTCGGTTTACCCACCAAGTGGTTATGACCGATAGTCAAACGGAACGGTCTGAGCTGACCGCGCTCAATCAACTCGTAGAAGAAATCATCGGCGGCACAGTCCGCCGCCATACCTTTACCCAGTGGGAACTCGAGCTATTGCTCGATCTGCAGATGTGCCGCGTGCGGAAATCGGCTCGCGGCGAAGTCCTGCGCAGATATGTCAGGGCAGTGCAGCAGCACTTCGCGCAAGGCGCCGTGGAACCTCTACGGCTGGCCGCCTTTCTCGAGCAGGAGAGCCAGCGCGGCAGGGCCGTGGCGGCGCCGGAGCCCTATGCGGCCGAGCCTGAACTACAGGCCGCTTATTAACAGCGTCATTTCCCTTGCTGGGCTATCCTCAAATAGAGAACCAAGAGGATTTGTATGGCTACCACCCCGGGTCCAACCCCCGAGCGCAAGGTGTTCTGTGTCAAGTTCCAGCGAGAGATGCCAGGGCTCGACGAAGTGCCGTTCGACGGACATCCGCTGGGCCAACGCATTTACGACAACGTTTCGAAGGAAGCTTGGCGCATGTGGGTTGAGCAGATGAAGATGATTATGAACGAATACCGTCTGAATCTGGGAACTCCGGAGGCGCAGGAATTTTTGCTAAAGCAAATGGAAGAGTATTTCTTCGGGGAAGGAGCGGCGCTGCCCCCCGGATACGTCGCGCCGGGACACTGATTTCGAGCACCGCATGCACGTTCTCTCGCGCTCATTCGTCGTAACAGTTTGAAAGTAAGACTCATAGTAGTTCTGGCGCTGGCAGCGCTTGTGTCCTCCGCCGATCCTCGCAATGTCGCGGCTCACCTTGCCAAGGAGGCACGACGGGCGCAAAATGCCGGTCAGATCGTCCGGGCGTATCTGCTCTATGCGGAAGCGGCCGCGCGCGACCCGCACACGGTTTCGTACGCCGTCAATCGAGATGCGCTCGCTCCAGCGGCTCAGCTCTTCACCAAAGCGAATATTGAGAGCGCCGACATCGCACCAGACATCAGGGCCGCCGAAACTGCGCCCGAATCCGCTGTCGAACCTCCGGCTGATGCCGTTTCGCTTGGTCCTTTGACCGATGAGCATCTACAGCCGCCGCCCCGATTGCAGCCTAGCCCCGACGTGCATGACTTTGATTTACGCCTGGATGAAAAGCCGGCGTTGACGCAGGTAGCGAACGCCTACGGCATCGACGTGGTCTTCGATCCCGACTTCGACGTGCGCGGCAACATCCGCTTCGTGATCGATCACGCCGATTTTCGGGCCGCCATGGAGGGTGTCACTGCGGTTACTCACACCTTTGTATTTCCTCTGTCAGCACACCGGATCTTTGTGGCTCGGGACACCGAACCGAAGCGCAATGAGTTTGAGCCGGTCACCATGGTGACGGTCCAGCTTCCGGACGCTGTGGATTTCAAAGAAGTCACGGACGCTGCAAACGCCGTGCGCGGCGCGCTTTCCTTACGCGGCGGCATTAGTTGGGACAGCTCAGCCAAGACTGTATTCGTACGCGATCGCGTTTCTCGCGCGAGAATCGCCAGGTCGCTGCTCGAGGCGCTGATTCTTCCCAAAGCCCAGGTCTCGCTTGACGTACAGCTTCTTACCGTCGATTCGGATGTGAACTACCATTATGGGCTTGCCCTTCCGACCTCCTTCCAGATCTATGACTTCTTCAAAATCGGCGGGTTCCAGACATTACTGCCGAACATTACCAATGTTGGCCAGGTCTTTGCGTTTGGCATCGGCAGAGCTTTTTTCGGCGTTACTCTCACTGACGCCACGCTGTTTGCGACCTACACAAAATCTTCCAGTCGTAACTTCTTTGATGCGACTGTCGTGCTCGGCGACCGCCAGACCGCGACGCTTCACGTCGGCGACAAGTACCCGATTCCACAGTCACTGTACAGCGGTTTTCAACAGAGCGGCGGCGGATCCATTTATAACCCGATCGGCCAAGTGACGCAGGAGGACCTGGGCCTCGAATTGAAGTTGGGGGCGCGGGTGAGCGGAGATGGCGATGTTTCGCTGGATGTGGAAGCCGCATACAAGGCGCTCGGGACGCTGACCCTCAACACGGTTCCGAGTATTGCTCAGCGCGAGTTCAAGGGCACCATCCGGTTGCGTGAAGGCGAGTGGGCCATTCTCGCCGGAATGGACGAACAGGACCACACAGTATCCAGAAGCGGCATCGCCGGCCTGGCACAAATTCCTGGGATCAACCAGGCTCTCAGCGAAAACACCCGCGATAACAAGGCATCGAATACTCTGATCCTCATCAAACCCAGCATCACGCGCCTGCCCATGGCGAGCTGGATCAGCCCTCAATATTTCCTTGGGCCTCAGCACGGCGAACGCGTTTTGATGTAGCATTCCCGGCGTCGTCTGCTCTGCTATCTTCACTAGCATGTCGAAGATGTCCGAGGAGATTCGCCAGCAGCCCGCAGCGATTGAACGAACGCTTAAGGCTGAATGGCGGCATGCCGAAAAACTGCGCCGGCATTTCGAGCAAAATCCCGTACGCCTGATCGTACTCGCCGCGCGCGGTACCTCCGACAATGCTGCACAGTTCGGCCGCTATCTCCTGGAAATCGCCACCGGCATCCCGGTATCGCTCGCCGCGCCCTCCGTATCGACGCTCTATCACTCGCATGTGAATGTCAAAGATGCCGCCGTCGTCGCGATTTCCCAATCCGGCGAATCTACTGACACCAACATCGTGCTCGAAGAAGCCAAAGCGGCCGGCGCCTTTACTATTGGCATCACTAACGAGAGCGAGAGCACGCTGGCGCGCATCGCCGATCATGCCTTTCTGGTGCGGGCAGGAAAGGAAAAGAGCGTTGCCGCAACCAAGACCTACACCGGGCAACTAGCTTGCGTTTATCTGTTGGCTTACGCGCTGGGCGCGCCGCTTCAACTCGAAGAGCTACAGCGCATCCCGGACTGGACTGCCGAAGCATTGAAGCTCGAGCCCGAGGTCCGTTCCCGTGCCGAGCGCTACCGTTTCATGCAGCATGCGGTGTGCATTGGGCGCGGCCTAAACTACTCCAACTCCATGGAGTTCGCGCTCAAGTTGATGGAGACGTGCTATGTGGTGGCCGAGCGCTTCTCTTCGGCCGATCTGCTGCACGGACCGATCGCGATGCTCGAAGCCTCGTTCCCCGCCTTCGTATTTTGCCCGTCGGGAGTAACCTGGGAACCGATGTGCGAGCTGCTGAACAAACTGGCTTCCATCAGGGCCGATATGCTGCTGATTACCGACCAGAGCAACAAGCATGCACAAATGTTTCCAGGGCAGACCGGAAAGCCATTGACCATTCCGGTAGCGTTCTCGAACAAAGGCCGCCTGCCCTCGGAAGTTTACACACCGATCCCCTACATCGTACCGGCTCAACTATTCGCGGCAAGCTTGGCTGAAGTGAAGAATTTGGATCCGGATCGCCCGCGCACGCTGAGTAAAGTGACCGCGACCTTGTGATCTTTGAGTGAGCTATTTACGCGCGCCCGCGGTAGTGCCCTTCAGCGCGGATTGACGCCGCTTGCGATCCTGCCTCTTCGGCTTGACAATCTTAAAAGTGCCGCTGCCTAAATACTCGGCTTCGTAGAGATTGTCCTTCTGCTGAATCTTTGATGAAGCGGAATGAGCGGGTTTGGTTGTGCTGTGAGTCTTTTCTGCCGCGAAATTCCTGGACGGGAATTGTCAGTTTAGCCGACCGGCGATCCTGGCGATCCCTCGTTTCGTTGGTAGTTTGGATCCTTTTGCTGCATCTTCATTGCCCATTCATTGAGATCGACCTCCCAAGTCTCGATGCCGTATGCTCGCCAGGTCAACAAACTAAGCGGCGCGGAACGCAGAATCACGGCCCCGGACTGTCTTGCGCAGATTCCGTGGACCGTGTGGAGCAGCATGCGCTGAAACCAGTCGATCAGCGGGTGCCCCAGAAACAGAAGTAGTTTGTCCATATGAAAGGGCCATTCGCCCGGGTTGAGTGCCGAGGGCCAACGAATCTGATCCTCCTCGGTGATAATGTATGGTCCGATTCTCGTGCCGGCCTTTATTGCTGGCCCGTTCAACCTCATTAGACATGTGGTTCGGAGCCGATGCATCTCCAGTTCAAATTTCAAGTCGCGTCCAAGAATGAACTGTGGCTCTGAAGTGCCGTAACGGAATAAGGCAAACCTTCGGTGCCTCGCACTCAGGTACGCCAGGGTGTGATACCTAGCGCCGATTGCATCTAAGGCCTGCTCCATCAGCGTGTCATAGTTAGTAGTCAGAATGAGCAGCGGCGTGGACTTCGCTACTTCAGCGATCAAGCGATGCGTAGCACTCGGTGTATGATCCATACTCCCGAGCGTCTGGTCCAGCCACTCGTCGAGGCTTTCACGGCCAGCGATGTCGGCGTAGTATGAGGCCACTTCCGCTAAAGTACTTGGCTCGACCTGGGTTGCAGTGAGCCCGCATCTGCGAGTCAGCAGCTCTTTTAAGGCCGCGTTGGAAGGCAACACCGAATCGGTTGCTCCGATGCCGACCGCACCTTCCGCGTGCGCGCTCACCGAAACGCCGACGCCAAGAAACGGAATGACTCGTCCATTTTCCAGCAGGTCGCGCATCTTGTGGTACGGAAACTCACGTTTCCTTGGCTCTGCGGGAGGATGCACTGGAGCCGGTCTCGGCCGGCCGGGCAAGCTCTGGGTCCGACTTTTCACGTATTGCGAGTGCCACTTCGACAAGGCGCGGGCCGTCCCGTCGTTGCGGACCCGGTAAATAGCCTCCGCGGAGTCGGCCGACTCTAAAACCCTTTTTAGAATTCTGGCTTCGCTCAAGCGTTTGGTCACCTCATTTACATCGCCCTCCGACTGCTCCGACAACTCCGCCAATTCGCGTGCCGTTCGGGCAAATCGCGTCCCGTCCGTTGAGACAAGGTAAAACATCATCGCCGCCCAGATCGCCTTCAGCAATCCGAGCTCATGCATTGCACTGTCGACTAGGTTGCGATACGTGGCACCGGATTCCTCCGCAAAGCGAAGCTGCTCTGCCTCCAGCCGTTGCGAGTGCTCACGCTCCTGCTCCTGTATGCGTTTCGCCCGCCAGGAAAGAATCGCTTTGCCAAGGCGATCATGAAAAATCTCGTAACGCGGCTCCCCTGCGGCGCCGGCGCGCGCGGCGACGCGGCGCAGGATACGGCGGCTCCCCTCTTCCAAACGCCGCAGGATCGGCGCAAGCCGGTCGGGTTCCACACCCTCGTACTCGGATAAATCGCGTACGCTGAAGGCGATCTTGGCGCCCGAAGGGGTCACCAGCCGGTGGAACACCTGCGCCGCCACGTCTCGCTCGTCGACCGTAAACTGTTCCATGACGCGGTCAAGGTGGGTCTTTACGATTTCGGCAGCGCCGCCCTCGTCGTACAGCGTCCTCAAGCGCAGATGGGTACTCCGATCGGCCTGCTCCCGCTCCCACAGCCGCGTCATTACTAGCTGTAGATAAGGTGTCTCAATGCGGGCATCCGAACCGGTCGGCGGAGCGATCCTTCCACCCCCGGTCGCCTCGAACACAACGCTTTCGGTCTGGACTTCCCTGAGAACCGTATGGACCAACTCGTCTTCGATCCCAAACGATGGATCGTTCGGGTGCTGCCGATGGTATTCGCGGAGCGGCAGGCGGATGGCCTCTTCCGCCGCTGCATGACTCAAATGGTCTATGCGGCGGTAGCTGTCCCAGAGTGTCGGGATTTTGCCCTTGAAGCGATCTAGCTTGGCAAGCGCGTCTTCACGCAATGCCACCAGAAAGCTGACCGAGAGATCTCCCGGTGTAATTGCGCTGGGGAACTGTTCGGCGAACGGATCGTCCTCAGGGTGGTAAAGCGAATACTCCTCGAATTGATCGAGAACCACCATCAGCCGGCGGCCCGAGAATTCGTGACAGGCGGCGAGGAACTCGCGCAACGGTCTCATGCGAGAGGCCGAAAAGAATTCGCGTGCGCTTGCTGAAAGGCGCTTACCGGCGACGTTCAACAGCGCTGCAGCGACCGTCTCCTTGATTCCGCCTAGGGGATCGTCTTGCCAGCCGCGCGCTAGTAGCGAAGCTGACTTGCTACGCGGCTCGTTCAGCAAGACTGGAAATACGATCGGAAGCAAATCTGGCCGCTCCAGCAATCGCGGCAGCACGCCGGCGCGGAGTACGGACGATTTGCCAACACCACTCGCACCGTAGAGAAGAGTCAGTGACGACGCGAACATGCTGGCGATAATCAGCTTGGTTTCGCGCTCCCGCCCGAAGAAGAAAGCAGCATCACTTTCATAAAAGGGCTCTAGACCCTGGTAAGGCGAGTCGCGCACCGGGTCGCCCAGAGAAGCGCTCATGGTTGCGAGGGTCCTCCCGCCGAGTCGCCGCGTTGGAGCTTCAGTTCCTCCAAAAATTCGCCAAGCGTCAAACCGTCGTACACGTTAACGCCTCGCGCTTCCCACAGCTTTCGCTCGACCGGTTTGCTCAGCGTCTCGACCGCCCAGGAGCGGAACTTCGGCTGTCCACGGAAATCCTGAATACGATTCAGGATTACCCGCAGATTCCAGTCGTAAAGACCGTACCCGAGAAACAGAAAAGGGCGAGTCTGGAACGGCTCGGCAAAGATTGCGGGAATCACACTTCTCCGCGTCATGCGTGTCAGAAACTCGATGTAGTCGTCTTCGGTGATCACGTAATGACCTACTCGGCCCTTTCGCCGGTCAATCGCTCCGTGCATCTTGTAAATCACCGAGACTTGATCCAGTTCGATCAGGAGATCGTCCGCTAGCACTTCCTGCGGTTCGGGTTTTCCGCGTTCCCACCACAGCACCTTCTCTTGGTCCGTGATGTGGACCACCACGTCGTAAGGCTTTCCGAGCGTGTCGTAAGCCCGCTCCATCAGGTCGTCGTAATTTGTGGTTACGATCAACAAAGGTGCGGCAACCTCGGCTAGAAACATATGCAGCGGAGTGGGGTGTTGGGGACACGAGAAAATGTCTCGAAGCCGCTCCCGCAACGGATCGCGACCTACAACAGCTTCGTAGTATTGGGCGATTTTAGTCAGCTCGCCGCGCTCGCTCTCGGGCAGCCTCGTGCGTTTGGCAAGATACTCGGCAAGCTCGTTGCCCGTTGGCAGATGTGAGATGACCTCCTTGCCCTGCTGTCTTTGGAACCATGGCGTCTGGCTGGGGTTGCGGTCGTACAGCGGGGCACCCGCACCGAGGAACGGAATGAGTTTGCCCGTGGTGACCGCTTCGTAAATTTCCGGATAAGGGGGAGGCAGTTCTTTGGGCATGTTGCGGTATCCCAGAATAATCCACCACAGAATATCGGGACTCGCGGAAGCGGGTCAAACCCCCTTTGAGACCTGCGCGCCGCGTACGGAATTACCATCAGTGTATTCGCCCGATCAATGGTGTACTCGGGCCGAAGCTCTCGACCAGAATGATCAGTTCCGGATCCTGCAGCAACGCGCGAGCAATGAAGGTATGGCTGCGCTCACCGTGCGAGAGCTGCCATCCGCCTTCGCCGATCATCTGGAACAAACGAGTTGGCATTCGACCGACCAGAGCAACAAGCCCGCGCAGATGCTTCCAGGGCAGACCGGAAAGCCCTTAACCATTGCGGTAGCGTTCTCGAACAAAAGCCGTCTGCCATCGGAAGTTTACACACCGATCCCCTACATCGTACCGGCTCAACTATTCGCGGCAAGCTTGGCTGAAGTGAAGAATTTGGATCCGGATCGCCCGCGCACGCTGAGTAAAGTGACCGCGACCTTGTGATCTTTGAGTGAGCTATTTACGCGCGCCCGCGGTAGTGCCCTTCAGCGCGGATTGACGCCGCTTGCGATCCTGCCTCTTCGGCTTGACAATCTTAAAAGTGCCGCTGCCTAAATACTCGGCTTCGTAGAGATTGTCCTTCTGCTGGATCTTCGATGAAGCGGAATGAGCGGGTTTGCTGGCGGCGTCTTTAGTATTTTCTGGCATGAATTGTTGCTATGAAACAACTCTTAGTGTAGCTGACCGCGGATATCCGCAGTCGCCGATTCCGACTTGGCGGAGCTGACACGCTGCAGCTGACCGAGTTCCACCAGAAGGCGCTGCCAATCTTTGCGGTGGCGCTTGGTTGCGTAAGGCAGATTGAGATTCGAATAATAACTCAGCAGATGACCGCTCACCGCTCGGTCCGCGTGGACGAAGCGTTCCTCAGCCAGTTTGTCGAGCCAATAGGCGCAGGCGACATCCTGGAGGCGGTAGGTCGCGGGCGGCGCTAGGGCCCCGGTGTCAAAATTCGTGTTATCCAGACGCAGAGTGCTTGAGCCAGCAGCATGCACTTGATCGCGGTAAGTCCTGACGGCCCGGTCGAAGCTGTCGATGAACTCCTTCTGGGCGGGAGGCGTCAGCACTTTGAACCGCAACGTGTTCAGGGGCCCGATGGGCGGCAGGAGCTTCAAAAGAAAAGCCAGGATACGCTCAATCAGATTAGGGCGATCATATTCCTTGCCCCAGTCACGCTCGTAGCTCGAACGGCTCATCAGGAACAGAAAGCGGCGGCGCGTGATGCCGGGGCGCGCCTTGGTAATCTCATCCTCATGCTGCACCCACGCCACGCGAGTCGCCAGCGGAATCGTACGGCTGACGGCATAGCGATAGGAGTTGATGGCCTGGGTTAAGTCGTCGAACATGTCGCCCATCGCGAAGCCGTAGGTCTCGAGAAAGGCGCGTTCCAGCAGCGGGGTAGCGACGTAAAAGCCGATGAAATCGCGATACGCTTGGGGGGCGTAATTGCCCTTGGCCACTTCCAGCACGTCGAAACTGAATTCTGTTTTGAGATGCTTGGAGGGGTTGTCCTCATAAGTCAGGACGGCGCCGTAGCGTTTTTCGAGCTCCGGGTACAACAACGGCTCAGCACGATTCGTGCCGTATCGGTGGCCGACGGCATCGCCGGCATAGTGCGACAAGGCGCCGAGTGCAAACGCGAACTCGTCCAGTGTTCTGGCGTCCGCCAAAAGCGCCTGGATGAAGTCGCCCGCCCGGACGTAGTGCGTGAGATCACTGAAGTATCCGTTCCCGTGCGGGTAGAAGCCCATGTCTTGGATAATTGCGCCGCCGTAGGCGTAACCGTGTGCCTGCTTCAGCTGTTCGGGGGTGGCGTTCGGGAAGCGCGCTAACAGCACCGGCTTAAGGTTGGTATCCCAAAGCACGTCGACCAAGGCCTCGTGTGAGAGGACCGAATACGGGGTGGCGGGCCGGGACATTACAAGGATGGCCAGGCAGAGCGCGGCGGACGAATTGAGTTTGGCTCGTGAGAGCAGCAATCTGTAATTTACTCCTTGGCGTCAGGTGAAGCTGCTAGAATCGCGAGAGTTTCAGAAAACGGGGCGGCTGAATCTCAGGCGAACATCTGCGAATCGCCCCGGAAACGTACTCTGTGTGTGCAGATGCGTAACTGTTTCCGACTGAGATGCGAATTGGTAGGTAGGCGGTGTCTGTAACCTCGACGCGTCCGAGCAGCAAGCCTGCTACAGCAGGGTTGGAGTGCCTCATGGAACGCTATCAGCGCGCCGACGCGGATGCAGGATCGCTGCTGGTGGAGAGCTTGAGCACGCAGGTCTATCAATTCTTTCTCGGGCAAGTGCGGAATCGCGCGGATGCCGAAGATCTGCTTCAAGATTTTTGGCTTCGCATTCACAATGCCAGACACACATATCGCCCGGGCGAGCCGGTACTGCCATGGTTATACGCGATCGCCCATAGGGTAAAAATCGACTCGTACCGGCGGTCGCGACGAATCACGCAGCATGAATTTGTGGATGAACAGGCTCTGCATAGCGCCACCCAGAAGCCGCAGGATGGCAAGCCGAAGATCATTGAGCTATTGAAGGAGCTGCCGGAGAAGCAGCGCGAAGTCATCCTCCTGATGAAGGTATCGGGAATGACCCTGGAAGAGGTGGCACGCGCGACCGGCAGCAGCATTGGAGCCGTGAAACAGAAGGCGCATCGGGGCTATGAGAAGCTGCGCGCGAGCTTGGGCGGGAAGCTATGAGCGGGGACGACATCCGGGAGCTGCCAATCACCGAAACTCCCGATCCGCAACGGGTACAAGGCATCCAGCGCGCTATCAAGGAGCAGTGGCGCCCGGTCCGGCCGCGTCCTTCCGATTGGGTATTGACCAGCTTGCTGCTGTTACTGTTCCTGGCCTTCGTTCTCACCGGCGCATCGGCGGTGCGCGAATACGCACTGCGGGTGCTTACGCCGCTGCAAATGATTCTTTACTACGCGCTCATTGCGATTTGTGCGCTGGCGGCCTCCATCGCGCTAGTGCAGCGCGCAATTCCAGGCGCAAAACGGCGCTTGAATCCAGGGCTGACGATGCTATTTAGCAGCGCCCTGCTGGTGTGCGTCGCGCTATTGCTGTTTCGGAATTTTGACACCAGTCATTTCGCACTGGGAGTGCATTGTATGCGGCTGGGAGCTGTGTGCGCGTTGATAAGTGGAGTGCTCTTCGCGCTGGTATTGCGAAACGGGCTTTTCCGGTCACCCGTTGATGCGGCAATAGGCATTGGTTTTTTTTCGGGCGTGGCTGGTGTCGCGGTACTGGCCTTACACTGTCCAGTCCTGACATTTCCGCATATCGTGGTCTGGCATTTTGGCGTTCTCGGGATCGGGATCGCCGGTGGCGCGCTTGCAGGTGTCCTGTGGCAGACCGCGATTCAACGCGCGCGTGTCGCGCGTTCAACGGCCGCTTTCAAGAGCACTCTATAGCCGATTGGCCCAAACCGGTTAGCCGGCGGATTGCGTCACTTGCCCACACTCTGACGACACGTTTCATCGAGTTCGCGCGCCAACGCAGCTAGTTGGCCGGCTATGTCCAGGACACCGGGCTTATGTCTCGAGCCGCGGCAGTTTCCCGCGATTTCTGTAACTCGCGAGGTCACATCCTTTGCCGTCGAACTGTATTCCCGGATCGACGTCGATACCGCTTCTTGCATAGATCTGATCTGTGAGATGATCGCCTGCACCTCGGTCATAGACTCGGTGAGACGCGCGACCTCGCCGTGCATATCGGCAGCACACAACTCGATCTCGTCGGTGAACTGCGCGCTGGTGTTTGCCAGATTCTTCACCTCTCCCGCGACCACGGCAAATCCAAGCCCGGCCTCGCCTGCGTGAGCTGCCTCGATGGTGGCGTTCAGAGCGAGCAGGTTCGTCTGAAAGGAAATGCTCTTGATCCTGCCCGTCACTTCGCGAATCCGCTGGCTGGTCTCTCTTAAGCGAGCAACCGCCTCTGCCGCGCCCTCTGTCAGCTGAGTGGCGCTGACCCCAGCCTGAACTACTTGCCCGACGTTCTTTCCTATGGCCTCGATACTTATCTGCATGCGTTCGCTGCCGCCCATAAGCGATTCCAGATTCTGCGCGACCGCCTGGCTGCTGTCCGTGAGATTGCTCGACGTCCCGCGCAGCGCTTCTGTGCTGCTTGTCACGCGCCTAACCAGTTTGCGCAGAGTAGCGACTGCGGCGCTCATCCGCGCCTCTGAAACCAGAATGGAACGGCGTAGCCGGTTGCCGAGCCACCAGGTGAGTCCCAGACCGGCTGCACCTAATGTAAACATCACGCCGAATGCGACAGCCGATAGTGTCTCGATTCGCTGAACAGTTGTCGTCTGCGCCGCTTCCACCTTTCGGGCGCGGACGGATCCGTCCCTGGCCACCGCTTTCATCGACACCAACGAGTCCTGGAGCGCTGCTTCCGCCTGAGCCTTCTGTTGAAGACCGGTTTGGACGCTCGCACCCATGCCGCTTTCGCCGGCCAAGCGCTGTTGAAGCTGGTCCAGCAGGCGCGTACAGTCCTGCAACTGCTGCATGTCATCGGGTCGCTTGAGCGGAGCCAATTCCAGGCGCAAACGGTCAAGCGCCTGAGCGGTATCGCCCAACCCGCTCTTCATCTCATCCTGAGTTTTCGCTGCTTCAACCGGTGAAGCCGATCTTGATAACCGCAGCAGCTGAGCCTGAAGTGATCGGGCTCGTGCGTCCACTTCTGAGGTCGTTTCAGTCAGAGCCGTGAGACGCGCTATCGTCGCATTTTTGTTTCCTGGAGCACCGGTTGCTGTCGTCTCCCGCAGCCTCTTCTTTATTTCTCTAAGCGCTTCCTGGTGGATCTTGCCAGTGCTCGATTCAATTCGAACCAGCGCGTCACTCGCGTCTTGTTCCGCCGCGATGACTTCGCCCGGACGTGCTGTGACGAGGCGACCGAAATTTCCGCTTAGGCGCTCAAACCCGCCCTGCAGCTGGACGAAGTTCGCCTGTAGCGGCGCTGTGCCTGCATACATTCCGGCAATGTCGTGCCGGATGACTGCGACGAAGAGGCCGGTCAGCAAGGATACGATTGAAACCGCACCCATCGAAATCGCCAAAACTGTTCTCAATTGCCGGCCGATGTTCATCACCTAGGAACAGAGTGAGGCTAAGGCACGGAGTTACTCATGCTGAAACATAGGATTTTTGCTCGCCATCCATCTAGGAAAAATCTGAGGGCGTAACCTTCTAGAGCTAGTCCTAAGTTGCGGAAATCAGCCTATGGGCAACGTCCAGGTTTTCATTCCCCCGTTGCGGCGACCCCGCCCTGGGTGAGTCACGATAGTGTCTAATTAAACTAAGGCGAACATGCGCACATCGAGATTGGCCCCGGCAGTTTTGCTCGGCTTCGCATTAGCGGCGATCGGATGGGGCCAGAACGCCACGGTAACAAATCAGCCGGAACAGACCGATCAAATCTCGTCAAGCCAAACGCAGAGCAGTAGCAAACGGGACAAGAAGAGCCGCAAGCCCGAACCGAGTCCCGGCCGCCAGGTTGCCAATGGAACGGGCAACATCGCGGGGGGAGCCGGAAAGGGTGCGGGAGATCTGGCCAAAGGCGCCGGCAAGGGCGCGGCTGATCTGGTAACGCTTCATCCCATCGATGCCGCCGGTTCCGTGGGCAAGGGCGCGGTTGGAGCCGGCAAAGACGTCACCGTGGGCACCGCTAAAGGCGGCGGAAAAATTGTGAAAGGGATTGGACGAGGCATCAAGCACCTCTTCTGAATTCCGGAGCGCTTCCGCCCACGCGTGCCTCAATCGTTCGTTTGAAACGCGCCTGATCCCTCGCGTGTCCTCCTATCGACAAGCTTCTGCTCCCGATTTGAGGACATATGGAACGCAGACATTTTTTAGAAAGCATCGCGGTGGCCGGTTTTACGTCCCTGGCATCTGCGCAGCAGAACACGACGCCAGGTACGGAGAACTCAACGAATGGAGCGGCGTCCAAGCTTCCCCGAACGCAGTCAGCCGGCGAATTGCGCGGCGAAATGCTGTACCGCAAACTAGGTAGCACCGGCGAGACGGTTTCGGCCATTGGGCTCGGAGGCTCGCACATTTCCAAAGCAACCCTGTCGGAGGACGAAAGCATTCGTCTGATTCACGAGGCCGTCGATCGCGGGCTCACGTTCATGGATAACTCCTGGGACTATAACGAGGGCCGGGGCGAAATGGTCATGGGCAAGGCCCTGAGCCAGGGCGGGTACCGCAGCAAGGTCTTTCTCATGACGAAGCTCGACGGACGAACCAAAGATGTGGCGGCGCGCCAGATCGAGACCTCGCTCCAGCGGCTAAAGACCGATCACATCGATCTGCTGCAACACCATGAGATCCTGCGCTTCGACGATCCCGACCGCATTTTCGCCGAGGGCGGCGCCATGGAGGCCGTACTCGAGGCTAAGAAGGCCGGCAAGGTCCGGTTTATCGGCTTCACCGGACACAAGGATCCACACGTTCATCTTTATATGCTCGAAGTCGCACGCCGGCACGGCTTCAAGTTCGACACCGCGCAGATGCCCCTGAATCTGATGGACGCACACTTTCGGAGCTTCGCCCAGCTTGTGGTTCCGAAGCTGGTGGAGGAGGGAATCGGCGTGCTCGGCATGAAGCCGTTCTGCGGAGGCGATGGCATCATTCTAAAAAGCAATACCGTGCAGCCGCTGGATTGCCTTCACTACGCGCTCAATCTGCCCACCTCCGTCGTGATCACTGGCATCGATAAGAAGCAGGTTTTAGATCAAGCCTTCGAAGCGGCAAAAAGCTTTCGTCCTATGGATGATGACCAGATCGCGTCTCTGATCGCCAAGACCGAGCAGGCCGCGAGAGACGGTCACTTCGAGTTGTTCAAGACCACTTCGCACTTCGATACCACCGCTCGGCATCCGGACTGGCTCGGCGCCGACACTCCGGGTGTTCAGAAGCTGGCGCCCGAACTGCCTGGCTGAGCATCGGCTCGCGCTTAAGAATCTCTCGAAGAAACCCTCGTGTGTATTCTGGAAATTGCACGAACGCATGCTTTCCCGCTCGCTCCGATGCCGATACCGTTAAAGCGGATAAGCCTATGCCTTCTAGCTTGTGCCGTGTGTGTCACGGCTCAGGTCGCGGCTTCTGACATCGCCAAGAGCCCCGGTCAGAACTGGCTCACTTACCATGGCGATTATCGGGCGCAGCGCTACAGTCCTTTAACTCAGATCAATCGCGAGACCGTCGGCAGACTGGTGCCACAGTGGACCAACCATATCGACGATGCACGACGCCTCGAGGCGACGCCGATTGTTTATGACGGAGTGATGTACCTAAGCAACAGCAACGAAGTATACGCAATCGATGCCTGTACTGGCCGGACCATCTGGAGCTATCGCGACGATCAGGCGACGCGCAACGACGCGAATCGCGGTGTAGCAATTCTCGGCAACGCTGTGTTCTTCGTTAGCTCCGACGGCTACCTCATCGCCTTGAATCGGATTACCGGTGGAGTGCTCTGGCACCGCGAGTATGCGCCGGTGAAGAGCGGTTATTATGCATCCCTGGCGCCGCTTGCGATAAAGGATCGCATCGTCGTAGGTGTTTCGGGCGGCGATTCGGGAATGCGCGGTTTCGTCGCGGCCTACGCAGCCGCAAGCGGTGAGGAGCTTTGGAAGTTCTACACCGTTCCCGCACAGGGCGAACCGGGAGCGGAAACCTGGGGCGAGTTCGATGTGAAGTGGGGCGGCGGCGCTACCTGGATGACCGGCACTTACGATCCCGATCTGAACCTCACGTATTGGACGACGGGCAATCCGTGGCCCGACTATTACGGCGGTGGCCGGCGCGGCGCGAACCTGTATACCGATTCCATCGTTGCCTTGGATGCCGATAATGGCAAGCTGAAATGGTACTTCCAATTCACGCCCCATGACACGCACGACTGGGACGCCGAATCCATTCCCGTGCTGGTCGACATGAACTATGACGGCAAGCCGCGCAAGCTGCTGGTGCACCCGAATCGCAACGGATTTCTTTATGTCCTGGATCGTGCCACCGGTCAATACCTGACGGCTCACCCTTTTGTGCAGCTTCTGAATTGGGCCAAGGGCATCGATGCGCAAGGTCATCCCATCGAAGTGCCTGATATGGACCCGACGCCGGCCGGCCGCAGGGTCTGTCCATCGACACGCGGCGCCTCAAACTGGATGTCTCCGTCGTGGAGTCCGAGCGAAAAGCTGTTATACGTGCCCACATTGGAGCAGTGCGATCTCTACGTCAGTACCATGCACACTCCCGAGCCCATGCACGACCTGATGGCGGGAGGAGGCGGACCACCTCCCGGCGAGTCTGGAAAGTTCTATCTGCGTGCTCTCGATCCCGTTACCGGCAACAAACGCTGGGAATATCCTATGGCCGGACCGGCGACCATGTGGGCCGGCAGTGTCACAACCGCGGGCGGCCTGGTTTTCTTTGGCGATGATGAAGGCCAACTTGTCGCAGTCGATAGTTCGACCGGACGCGACCTGTGGCATTACGGAATGGGCCAGTTATTAACGGCTTCTCCCATCACTTATTCGATCAACGGCAAGCAATACGTCTCCATCGCTTCGGCAACCGACGTGTTTACATTTGCCCTGTTTGAGCCGCAGAAGCCGTTCATACCACCCAAAGAGATCCATTGATGAGATTGACATAACATCAATCCAGTGCTTGTCTCACTCTTCATCACCTGCTACAACGACACTCTGTTTCCCGAAAGCGGCAAGGCTGTTGTTGCTGTGCTGGAGCGGCTTGGTCACCGGGTGGAATTCCGCGAAGCGCAGACCTGTTGCGGCCAGATGCACTACAACACGGGTTATCATCGCGAGGCGATTGCGCTGATCCGTAACTTTGCCGAACTGTATCGAGACTCCGAAATCGTTTGCATCCCGTCCTCGTCGTGCGTGGCGATGATCCGCGAACAATATCCGAAGATCGCGGCCGGGCTCGGCGATCCCGCTTTGCAGCATGACATTGAGCAACTCGTACCTAGAGTTTTCGAATTTTCCGAGCTTCTGGTCGACAAATTCGGTCTCACCGATGTTGGTGCTTTTTTCCCTCACTCCGTCGTGCTGCACCCATCGTGTCACTCGCTGCGATCGCTGCACGTCAACGGCAAGCCGGCGCGCTTGCTGAACCGCGTTCGCGGTCTCACGCTGGTCGACATGCCTGAATCCGATCAATGCTGCGGATTCGGAGGGACGTTTGCGATTAAAAATGCCGATGTTTCGGTGGCGATGCTGTCCGACAAACTCCGCAATCTGCTCGCGACGGGAGCCGAATACTGTACGGCGCTCGATAATTCCTGCTTGATGCACATCCAGGGCGGCCTTTCACGCCAGGGCGCCGCGACACGATGTGTATATCTGGCCGAGATTCTTGCGCGCACCGCGGAAGGTGCAGCTTGACGGTTCGAATTGGCGATGCGGCGCAAGCGCCACCGTTCCCGCAAGCTGCACGGGACCTTCTGGCGAACCAGCAGCTGCATGACAATGTGCGCCGAGCTACCGGCACCATTGCCGCAAAGCGCGCCAATGTTGTAAGCGAGGTTCCCGATTGGCAAGAGCTTCGGGAATCGGCGCGCCAGATCAAAGAGCATACCCTCAAATACCTCGATCGATATCTCGAGCAGTTTGAGCAAGCCTGCACGCGTGCGGGTGGCCGTGTTCACTGGGCTGGCGATGCCGACGAAGCGAACCGCATCATTGTCGATCTGCTGAAGGCGCGCGGATTCACTGAAGTCATCAAGGTGAAGACCATGACTTCGGACGAAATCGGACTGAACCGTGCACTGGAGGCCGCAGGTATAACGCCGTATGAGACCGATCTCGCCGACCTTATCGTTCAGCTCGGGAATGATAAGCCGTCGCACATCGTGGTGCCCGCACTGCATCGGAACCGCCACGAGGTACGCCAGCTCTTTGCTGAAAAGATGGGTCTCCCTCACCTCGGTGCTGAACCCGAAGACTTGACGGCCGCCGCTCGCACTTATCTGCGCGAAAAGTTTCTGCGCGTTAAGGCGGCGATCAGTGGTGCGAACTTCGCAATTGCCGATACCGGTTCGCTCTGCGTAGTCGAGTCGGAAGGTAACGGCCGAATGTGCGTTTCTCTTCCCGACGTGCTGATCAGCATTATCGGAATCGAAAAGATAGTGCCATCGTTCCGCGATCTCGAAGTGTTTCTGCAGTTGCTGGCGCGATCGGCAACCGGCGAGCGCATGAATCCGTACAATTCCATTTGGACCGGCGTCAGTGAGGGAGATGGCCCGAACGAGTTTGACGTCATCCTGCTCGATAACGGGCGCACGCGCGTCTTAGCCGACCCCGTGTCCCGATCGACGCTTCACTGTATTCGCTGCGGCGCTTGCCTGAACGCCTGCCCGGTGTATCGCCAAACCGGCGGACACGCTTACGGCTCCGTATACGGCGGTCCCATCGGAGCAATCCTGACGCCGCAACTGCAGGGCATGCAGCATTCGCAGACGCTGCCTTACGCATCCTCGCTGTGCGGCGCCTGCTATGAGGTGTGTCCGGTGAAGATCAACATTCCGGAAATCCTGGTCCATCTCCGCGCCAAAGTGGTGGAGCAGGGTGATGCGCCGCTCACCGAACGTGTCGCAATGAAAGCCTCCGCCTTCGCGTTGTCCACGTCGGCCCGGCTTTCAGGAGCCCAGGCTGTGGCGCGAGTCGCTCAAATCCCGTTCGAGAGCAACGGCAAGATTCGCCATCTTCCTGGAATGCTCGCCGGATGGACCTCGGCTCGGGATCTCTCTCCCATTCCGAAGGAATCCTTCCGCCAATGGTGGGCCAAGCGCAAAACAAAATGAGTAGCAGTGCCAAATCCGAGATGTTGGAGCGTATTCGCATTGCGCTGGGGCGGAACGAAGCGTTCCCCGGCGCGGAGTACGACGCGATTCCCCGCCGCTACAGAATGTCCGGAGATCGCGACATTGCTGGTCGAATCGATCTCTTCGAATCCCGATTGCACGACTACAATGCCGGCGTGTACCGTTGCCGCGCATCGGAGATCGCGCAAGTTATCGCTGCCGCGCTCACAGACCGATCGAAATCGCGGCTGGCCTTACCAAGCGGCCTTCCCCGCGAATGGCTGCCGCTTGGACGCGAATTCTTGTCGGACTCGGCGACAAATGCCGATCTGGACGCCTCCGATGGCGTGGTCACCGCCTGCGCCGTGGCCATTGCGGAAACCGGAACCATTGTTCTGCACCACACGTCGGGTGAAGGCCGTCGCGCGCTGACACTCATCCCGGATTATCATTTGTGCGTTGTTCGCGCATCCCAAATTGTCGAGACCGTTCCTGAGGGCGTTGCGCAGATGGCGCTCCTCACGCCGGCGCTGTTCACCACCATCTCGGGCCCGTCGGCCACCTCCGATATCGAGATGGTGCGAATCAAAGGCGTACACGGCCCTCGCACTCTGGACGTTGTTATCGTCATAGATTAGTCTTGAAGCTAACTTGAGGCAACATAGCCACTCATGACACCGAATCCTGCATTAGGCGTGCTCTTCCACTGGCTTGGAGGCCTCGCCTCCGGCAGCTTCTATGTGCCGTATCGTGCGGTCAAGAAGTGGTCGTGGGAAACATATTGGCTGGTGGGCGGGATCTTTAGCTGGATCATTGCGCCATGGATCGTCGGCGGATTGTTGACGCGCAGCCTGCCTTCCGTTCTGGTCGCCGCTCCGGGTCGCACTTGGTTTTTGTGTTACGTTTTCGGCCTGGCGTGGGGAATAGGAGGCCTCACGTTTGGCCTCACCATGCGCTATCTCGGGCTCTCGCTCGGGATGGCGGTGGTGATGGGTCTGTGCGCGGCGTTCGGGACGCTGATGCCACCCATTGTTCATGGCGAATTCGCAGCCAAGGTCCTCGGAACTGGATCGGGCCGCGTCGTGCTTGCCGGTATTGCGGTTTGCCTGATCGGACTCAGCATTGCCGGATTGGCGGGTGTGTACAAGGAACGGAACATGTCCCCCGAAGCGCAAAGAATCGCGATTCAGGAGTTCAATTTGAAGAAAGGTTGCTAATCGCGCTGCTCTCTGGAATCATGAGCGCCTGCTTCAACTTTGGCTTAGATGCCGGAGACCCGATCCGCCAGCTCACAATGCAGGCCGGAACGCCGCCGCTTTGGCAGGGTCTGCCCGTGCTTGTCGTAGTCTTGCTTGGCGGCTTCACGACGAACTTCATTTGGACCTTCAGTCTCAACCTTCGAAATCGCAGCGGCTGGGAGTATCTCGCCAGCAGAGTTCCTGAGCACTTAGCGCCTGCCGATCCGCCGCAGCCGATCCAGGAGACCGCGCTGACAGGGCCGACAGGCAGCGTCCTCACGCATACGCCGGCTGCGATCATGCGCGAAACGGCCACCATTCCCATCGTCCGCAATTACCTCCTGTGCGCTCTCGCCGGTGTGACCTGGTATATGCAGTTCTTCTTCTACACCATGGGTGAGACGCAGATGGGTGCTTACAAATTTTCGAGCTGGACGCTGCACATGGCGAGCATCGTCATCTTCAGCACCCTGTGGGGC
This sequence comes from uncultured Acidobacteriaceae bacterium, assembly GCA_963842195.1. Lineage (GTDB taxonomy): Bacteria > Acidobacteriota > Terriglobia > Bryobacterales > Bryobacteraceae > Bog-105. Next base: position 465,926 of record CAWJFN010000001.1, on the reverse strand, counting down.
GTTGCGCTTCACGAATGGAAAGGAGCCGGCCGCACGGCCGCACGCCTGGTGACGCTCGGAATCGCTCTGCTCATCGCCTCTACCGTGATCATCGGTTACGGAAACTACCTGAATACCGTCCCGCCCAGGTAACGGCGAGTTGTCGTGCTACACTCGAATTCCGCGCAGCGCCATCGGTGCTGGCCTTAATCTATTCGCTCCCTCCCCCGCTGCCTCGTCCCGCAGGAAATGGGACCTCAGGGCTAAATGGAACGCGCCGCACTGCTTCTCAAACAAAACAAGTATTCCCGTCAGATCCTCAGCGACGACGATCTCGTGCGTGGCATCTGGCCGCTTGCCGTCGGTAAGACAATCGCTCGCCACACCGGAAGAATTTCCGTTGTACGCAGCAAGTTGGTGGTGGAAGTTGAAGATGCAATCTGGCAAAGGCAGTTGCACGCGTTGAGCAGGCAGATTGTCGACCGCATTCAGAAAACAATGGGCAGCACACTGCTTAATGACATCGAGTTCCGAATCGGCATTCCCAGGCGGCAGATGCACCGCGAAGAATCGCCGCGCAATTGTTTGCAAGTGGCGGTTTACGACGTTGACGAAGCGGACGCTATTCAGGATCCTGTGCTAAAGAAGGTATATCGAATCTCCCGCAAAAGGGCAACCGCTTGAAGCTCACTGATGAAGAAGTCCGCTATGTAGCCGATTTGGCTAACTTGCGGCTTTCGGAAGAAGAAGTTCGCCGCATGTCACTCGATTTGGGCCAGATTCTGAGTCACATCGAACAGTTGAACCGGCTCGATACTACAGATGTCGAGCCTATGGCTCAGGTGTTGTTCGATGAAGATGAGATCGCGCCCCTTCGGGAAGACATTCCTCACAACCCGCTTACTAATGACGAAGCTCTTGCCAACGCTCCTGCCGCCGGGCTCGGGTACTTCAAGGTGCCGAAGGTCATTGAACGATGAGCCTGAACGGGAGCATCGCGACGCTCACGATTCCGGAGATCCGGGATGGGCTACTCAAAAAAAAGTTTTCCGCGTCTGAGATTGCAGTTGCTGCGGTAGACTTCGCCGGGACGCACAATGCGGACACGAATGCCTACCTGACGTTCTCGCCCGAGCGTGCGCTTGCGTCCGCTAAGCGGGTGGACGAGCTTATCGCGAAGAACGATTATGCCGGTTCGCTTGCCGGGGTGCCCATGGGCATCAAGGACGTGCTGGTAACCAAAGGTCTCAGGACCACTTGCGGGTCGCGGATTCTTGAGCATTACGTTCCGCCCTATGACGCCACGGCTGTGTTCCGGCTGGAAGCAGAGGGCGCACTCATCATCGGGAAGACCAACTGCGATGAGTTCGCGATGGGCTCGTCCAACGAAAATTCTGCCTATGGCCCGGTTCGCAATCCACGGGCTCTGGACCGCGTGCCCGGTGGGTCGAGCGGCGGATCCGCTGCGGCAATTGCCCAAGGCACAGCCGTCGCAGCGTTGGGTTCCGATACCGGAGGCTCCATCCGGCAACCCGCCAGCCTGTGCGGCGTTGTTGGAGTTACCCCAACGTACGGGCGCGTGTCGCGCTACGGATTGGCGGCTTACGCCAGCTCGCTCGACCACGTGGGGCCGTTCGCGCGCACGGTGGAGGACGCCGCCACGGTGCTCCGGGTCATCGCCGGACGCGACGATCAGGATTCCACTTCCGCCTATGCGCCCGTTGACGATTACGGTGCATTGATGCGCCAGAGCGTCAAGGGTCTGAAACTTGGTCTGCCGAAAGAGTATTTTGAAGGCTTGGGTGCTGCAACCGGCGATGTAATACACGCCGCGATCAAGCAGCTTGAAAAAGTTGGCTGCGAGGTGCGCGATATCAGCCTTCCGCACACAGAATATGCGCTCTCGTGTTACTACATCGTCGCCACCGCCGAGGCGAGTTCGAATCTTGCCCGTTATGACGGCGTCCGTTACTCTTCTCGCGTCGAAAGTGACTCAATTTCGGATATGTATCGCAATTCGCGCGGCGCTGGTTTCGGTATCGAGGTGAAACGCCGTATTATGCTTGGCACCTATGTGCTCAGCGCAGGCTACTACGACGCTTATTACAAAAAGGCGCAGCAAGTGCGGGCTCTTATTGCCCGCGACTTCACCAACGCATTCACCGAAGTGGACGCGATTGTTACTCCTGTTTCGCCGTTTCCAGCGTTTAAAATCGGCGAAAAAGTGGATGACCCCCTCGCTATGTACCTCTCCGATGTCTACACCCTCACAGGTGATCTCGCCGGAGTTCCATGCATGAGCGTTCCGTGCGGTTCGTCTCCGGACGGTCTGCCTATTGGACTGCAGATCTTCACCAAACACTTTGATGAAGCGACAATGTTCCGAGTAGCCTGGAACTACGAACATTCGGTCTCGCGTTAGTCGCCATTGATCCGGATCGGTCCAGCGGGGTGGGCTTACAAGGACTGGCGTGGAATTGTCTATCCGGCTAAATCGCCTCGGGATTTCAGTGAGCCCGCCTATCTGGCTCAATACTTCGACACAGTTGAGATCAATGTTTCGTTCTACCGTCCAATTCCGCCGAAGAGCGCAGAATCCTGGAGGCGTCACGTTGAGGCGAATGAGAAGTTTCGCTTTACGGCCAAGCTGTGGCGCGGCTTTACTCACGACCGCAATGCAAGCGCCACGGACGAAACGTTATTTAAGGACGGGATCGCGCCGTTAGTCGAAGCCGGCCGCCTTGGGGCGCTGCTACTGCAATTTCCCTGGTCCTTTCGAAATACGCCCGAAAATCGGGATTATGTAGCGCGTATGCGCCAGAGGTTCGATGACTATCCGCTCGTACTCGAAGTACGCCACGCAAGTTGGAGTGACGAGGAAATACTTAGCTTCTTGGATCAGATGCAGCTTGGGCTTTGCAACATCGACCAACCACTGTTCAAGCGCTCTGTCAAGCCGAGTGCATTCGCGACCTCCTCAGTTGGGTACATCCGCCTGCACGGGCGCAATTACAAAAGCTGGTTCACCCAGAACAAACATCCCGGCGAGCGCTATGATTACCTGTATTCTGTCGAGGAACTCGATCCCTGGATAGATCGCATCAAGGCGATCGATGAGGTTGCGCAGGACACCTATGTTGTCACTAATAATCACTACCTGGGGAAAGCCATCGTCAACGCGACCGAGGTCTCCTCGATCCTCAAAGGTGAGCCCGTGTGCGCGCCGCCCGCTCTGGTCGCTCATTACCCGGAACTCCAGCCGTTTGTGCTCCCGGAGCAGCCGGAGGAGTTCCGACTCACGTAGTTACACGCCCCGGCCCATAGCGTGAGCAGAGCCCTGGGAAACAAAAACCGTCCTGCTATTTTCTAAATCGTAAGCCATGCGAGCTCTGGTACAGCGCGTCTCCGAAGCAAGTGTATCCGTAGGAAGCAATATAGTCGGCCAGATAGACAGGGGGCTTGTGGTGCTACTGGGAATCCGCCACGACGACACTGAAAGTAACGCGGATTATCTGGTGCAAAAGGTCCTACAGCTTAGAATCTTCCCCGATTCACAAGAAAAGATGAATCTGAGCGTTGTAGATACTTCAGGTGACGTTCTGATAGTATCGCAATTTACACTTTATGGCGAGGCGAGGAAGGGAAACAGACCGTCTTATTCGGAAGCTGCCCGGCCAGAACTCGCAAACCGTTTGTACGACTATTTCGTTGACAGATGCAGATCTAGCGGACTGAGAGTTGCAACCGGGGTGTTTCAGGCACATATGCAACTCCGATTAGTAAACGACGGGCCCGTAACTTTAATGTGCTATTCAGAAGCCGGGTAGCGTCTGAAATTAGTAGTTCCAAGCAAAGTGTGTTACTAACAAGGTATAGATATGCCAAGAACCGCCCAACCAAATCACCAGATTTTAGAAGCTGCTCTTCAGGGCCTCGAATCCCAGCGAGAACGACTCGATGAGCAAATCACTCAGGTGCGTTCCATGTTAGGACGCCGTGGACCGGCCGCCGGCCGTTCTGCTCGAACCGTCGAGTCATCGAGCGGATCATCGGCGAGTAGGGCTTCTTCTCCACGCAAGAAGAGAGTGCTGAGCGCCGAAGCGCGGAAGCGAATTGCCGCGGCCCAGAAGAAGCGCTGGGCGGCATTCCGTAAGAAACAGTCCTGATCGTGATTCTCGGTATCGGAACCGATCTCGCCGATGTTCGTCGTATTCGCGCAAGCATAGAGCGATACGGCGATCGGTTCCTGAACCGGGTCTACACGCCGAAGGAGCAGGCGTACGCGCGAAGCAAGGCCAATTCGGCCGAACGCTTTGCTGCCCGTTTTGCGGCTAAAGAAGCCGGCATGAAGGCCATCGGACGCGGTTGGCAGGGTGGCATCCGCTGGTCCGATCTGGAGGTTGCTAATGAACCTTCCGGCCGTCCAACGTTGCGCCTGAATGGAGCGGCGCTCGATATCGCGCGTCACATGGGCGTCAAACGGATCTCAATCTCTCTAACACACACTGCCGAACTGGCCTTCGCCGTCGTCATCCTCGAAGACGGAAACTGAGTCGGAAGCGTGAGCGCCCTCAGTTCGGCATGTTTTCTGGCGAAAAAACAGGCTGTCTGTGGCGGAGTAATATCAAACGCGCCGGGCTGTGGGATCCGAGATGGCGGTCGGGCGAAGCTGCGCTTCTTCGAGCCGCTTAGATTCCTGATAGGTAAAGACCATCCGGTGAATTACCGTGATATTGCCCAACACCGCAATTACCCATAAAACCGGCGCCATTCGATCGAACAGTGCGCCGATAATCAGCAGCACAATTCGCTCCGGCCTCTCCAGAAAACCGACCTTACAAGTAGGAATCATGTTTTCCGCCCGAGTCCGCGTGTAGCTGATCATGACTGCAGCCGTCATCACCACCGAAGTCAGGACCACGTAAGATGGGCGGTTAATTGTTCCGTAGTAGACCAGCAGCCCGACAAGCAATCCGAGATCCGAATAGCGGTCGAGAACGGAATCAAAATACGCGCCGAAGCGTGTAACTCGATTCGTTTCGCGCGCAACGCGGCCGTCGACCATATCGAACAGTCCCGCAAAGATGATGACTAGTCCCGCGATACGAAAGCTCCCGAAGGCAAGAAAAGCCGCGGCAACCATGTTGATAACAAGCCCGAGAAACGTAAGAACGTTGGGATTGATCTTGGACAAGGCCAGCGCTCGCACAATCACCCGGATAATCTTGTTAGCGCCGAGGCCGATTGCACGCGTGTAAGTCATGGAATGTTCCTAGGAAGACGCACTGTCATGGATTGTTGTCAGCTGCAGAATCTCCATCTCGCGAATGCCGTCCGGTATGTTGATTTTCACCGTGTCACCCACGCGCTTGCCCAAAAGTCCGCGCCCGATTGGAGAACTGGTGGAGATTTTGCCGTTCGCCACATCGGCCTCTTCGCTCGTGACCAGATTATAGGTCAATTCCTCGTCCTTGGTGAGGTCCAGCACCACCACTTGAGACCCCAGGCCGACACGGTCGCGCGGGATCTTGGAAAAATCGATCATGGAGAAGTCTCTCAGGCGCGTCTGTAAGTGACCCAGCCTGGCGTTCACGTACGCCTGTCGCTCCTTCGCCGCATGATACTCGGCGTTTTCGCTCAGATCGCCGTGGGCGCGTGCCTTCAGGATCTCTTTCGGCAGCTCGTTCCGCAACTCGTATTCGAGCGCGGCGATCTCTTCCTGAAGCTTCTTTTTCAGGTCCTCCATTGATTGCTTAACCCATTATATGGAAGTACTTAACCGGCTTCCGCCGGGGCTGCCTCCGGCGCCTCTCGACACTCGCTAAGTCGAACTGTTACAATGACCTATAGAGGATCTCTGCCATGGCCAGCAAGCCTGCGTTCGCCCAGGGCGCACAAGTCGAACACGGAAAATTCGGACTCGGCTCGGTACTTTCCTGTAATGACGATTACATCGTTATCAAATTCGACGAGCATGGTGAGAAGAAATTTGTAACCTCCATCGTATTACCTGCCCTGAAAAAGAGCGATCGTCAGCCGCCCGTCGAAAAACGGCGTGCTACCCGAAAAAAAGTTGCTCCCGCCGCGGCAGGTGGATCTTAGTAGCGCTGTATCGCTGCCCATGAAGGTTGGGGTTATCGTCTTTCCCGGCAGTAACTGCGACCACGATGCGTGGTATGCAGTTTCGCGGGGGTTGAGCCATCAGGCCGAATTTGTCTGGCACGATTCCACCCACCTGAGGGGCGCCGACGCCATTATTCTTCCCGGCGGCTTCTCTTACGGCGATTATCTGCGCTGTGGCGCCATTGCGAAATTCTCGCCAGTTATGGAAGCCGTTAAGAACTTCGCGCGCGAAGGCGGACCTGTCCTCGGCATCTGCAACGGGTTCCAAGTCTTAACCGAGTGTGGGTTATTACCCGGGGCCCTACTTCGCAACGCCGAACTGAAGTTCATCTGCCGTACCGTCCCGCTGCAGGTAGTTACTACCGACTCACCTTTCACTCACCGCGCCCAGCGAGGACAGACTTTGCGGCTGCCCATAGCCCACGGCGAAGGTTGCTACGTGGCGGATGAGAGGACGCTGGATCAGCTCGAGGCCGACGACCGGATCGTGCTCCGCTATCGGGCCCATTGCAACGGATCAATGCGCGACATCGCCGGAATCCTGAGCGCCGGCCGGAATGTGATGGGAATGATGCCGCACCCCGAGCGTGCCGCCGACCCGTTGCTCGGCAATACCGACGGCATCACCATCCTGAACTCGCTTGTCACCGCGGCCTCACTCATTTCTAAGGCATGAATCTGATCACGCCCGAAGTGATCGCATCGCATCAACTGACGCCTGCCGAGTACGACAAAATCGTCAGCTTGCTCGGGCGCGAACCTAGCTTCACCGAGTTAGGCATCTTCAGTGTGATGTGGAGCGAGCATTGCTCTTACAAAAGCTCTCGCATACACCTGAAGAAGCTGCCGACCGAGAGCAAACGCGTGCTGCAAGGTCCCGGCGAAAACGCCGGCATCATCGATATCGGTGATGGTTTTGCTATCGCCTTCAAAATAGAATCGCACAACCATCCCAGCTTCATTGAACCCTTCCAGGGGGCCGCCACGGGCGTCGGCGGAATCCTGCGCGACATCTTCACGATGGGGGCGCGGCCGATCGCCGTCATGGATTCTATCCGCTTCGGCAGACTCGACGATGACAATACGGGTCCTCGCAACCGGCGGATCGTGGAAGGAGTCGTCTCCGGCATCGCGCATTACGGCAATTGCTTTGGCGTCCCTACGCTCGGTGGCGAATGCGTTTTTGAAGAGAGTTATGACGGCAACCCGCTGGTGAATGTCTTTGCGCTTGGCGTGTTCCGGCACAACGAAATTTTCTACGGTAAAGCGAGCGGAATCGGCAATCCCGTCATTTACGTGGGAGCGAAAACCGGACGCGATGGCATTCACGGAGCTTCTATGGCTTCGGCCGAGTTCACCGAAGAATCGAAGCAGAAGCGTCCGAACGTGCAGGTCGGCGATCCGTTTATGGAGAAGCTCCTGCTCGAAGCCTGCCTCGAAGCCATGCAGACCGGCGCCATCGTCGGCATTCAAGATATGGGTGCCGCCGGCCTCACCTCGTCCACGTGCGAGATGGGTAGCCGTGCCGGCACCGGGGTCGAGATCGATCTCGATCGCGTTCCGCAACGGGAATCGGGCATGACCGCCTACGAGATGATGCTCTCGGAATCTCAGGAGCGCATGCTGCTCGTCGCACAGCGCGGCCGCGAGCACGAAGTCTTCGAGGTGTTTCACAAATGGGGACTCGACGCCGCGACCATCGGCACGGTTACCGGAGACGGCATGCTGCGTGTCAAGCACGGCGGTGAGGTCGTAGCCGAAATTCCAAATCGCGCTCTGGCAGACGAAGCTCCGCGATACGATCGGCCTCACTCCAGACCATTGCGCGCCGCTCCGCTGCATGGACCTCAATTTCGCAGCACCGATCTGCTCGGTGATCTCAAGGCACTGCTGGAATCCGGGGACATCTGTTCGAAGCGCTGGATCTGGGAACAATATGACCACCAGGTGCGGACCAACACTGTGTCGGGTCCCGGCTCCGAGGCAGCGGTCGTCCGCATCAAGGAGACGAACACCTCCATCGCCATGGCGCTCGATGGCAATGGCCGCTACTGCATGCTGGATCCGCGCCTCGGCACCAAACTGATCGTCGCCGAATGTTGCCGCAATCTCTCCACTGTTGGCGCGCTCCCGGTCGCCACCACGAACAACCTCAACTTCGGAAATCCGGAGCGTCCCGAGATCATGGCGCAGTTGGTCGAATCCATCGAAGGCTTGGCTGAAGCGTGCCGTTTCTTTGAAGTCCCTGTCACCGGCGGCAATGTCAGTTTGTATAACGAAACCTTAGGAGTTCCCATTTTCCCTACGCCGGTGGTGGGAATTGTCGGAATCATGCCTACCAGCATTCCGGCCGGTATCACGTTCAAGAATCCGGGTCGCAGCATCATCCTGGTTGGCGGCCTTCGTCCGACCACGCAGGACGAGTTTGGAAGTACCCAGTACGCCAAAATCGTTCTCGACAAGCTGTGGGGCACGCCACCGGCTCTGGACGTAGATTACGAGAAGCGAGTCCAAACCGCGATTCGTGAGTTGGTCCGCGAAGGCTTCGTCGAGTCCGCCCACGATCTCAGCGACGGCGGCTTGGCTGTTGCGCTCGCGGAGTGCTGTTTCGGCGACGGGTCCGTGGGCGCCGATATTTACTTGGATTCGGACCTCGCCCCCGAACTCCTCCTCTTCCATGAGGGTCCCTCAAGAGTACTGGTATCTGCCGCCGATCCCGCGCCTGTGATGGCGGTCGCGGCGAGAAACGGTATCGAAGCCCTTGAGATTGGCGTTACACTTGAGTTACGACTGATTGTCCGTAACCGAAATAGAATTTTGATTGACAGCCGGGTCGACGAGCTGAACAAAATTTGGGATACCGGTCTGCTGAACCTATTGCATGATCCGGTCCTAACATAGACCATCCTCCTCCCCCAAGAGGAAATCGGGTACTTTGAAGAACTCAAAAGGTCAGCTGAAACTCCGAGGCGAGTCAATTACATCCGACAAGCTGCACGAAGAGTGCGGCGTGTTTGCTCTCTACGACCATCCCGAGGCGGCAAACCTGGTTTATCTGGGACTCTACGCGCTTCAGCACCGGGGTCAGGAGAGCGCGGGTATCGCCTGCAGCGACGGTCGCAAGATCCACAGTGTTCGCAATATGGGCCACGTGGCTGATATCTTTACGCCCGACGTGCTGAATCAGTTGCCGGGCAGTCTCGCCATCGGCCACACGCGCTATTCCACCGCCGGCGATACCACGCTCCGCAACGCGCAGCCGTTGTCGGTCGCTTGCAGTAAGGGACAGGTGGCAGTTGCGCATAACGGTAACCTGACCAACGCCATCGAATTGCGCAACGATCTGGAGCACGACGGCTCCATCTTTCAATCCACAAGTGACACCGAAGTCATCTTGCACCTGGTTGCACGCTCGCGTGAACGAACGCTCGCCGGAGCTTTGCGTGATGCGCTGCTGCAGATTGAAGGCGCTTTTTCTCTGGTCTTTCTGGCCCAGGATCGGGTCATCGTAGCGCGCGATCCGCATGGCTTCCGTCCGCTTGCTATCGGCCGCCTCGAGCTTGAGGACGGCGGTGTTGCAACAGTATTTGCCTCTGAGACCTGCGCCTTCGATCTGATTGGCGCAACTTACGTGGACGACGTCGCCGCGCGGCGAAATGGTGATCGTCGGCCCTGAAGGCATGACGCGCGAGCGCTATACGCCGGCGGGAACCCCTGCGCACTGCGCATTCGAGCATGTCTATTTTTCTCGCCCCGATTCGCTTGTCTTCGGCAAGCCGGTCGCGCAAACACGCGAAACCATGGGACGCCTGCTTGCTCGTGAGCACCCGGTCGAGGCCGATGTCGTTGTGCCTGTTCCCGATTCGGGAGTAACGGCTGCACTTGGTTATGCTGCTGAATCCGGCATTCCGTATCGTCAAGCGCTCATCCGCAATCATTACGTGGGTAGGACCTTCATCGAACCTTCTCAAGCTATTCGCGATTTCGGAGTCAAGCTGAAGTTGAATCCCGTGCGCCATCTACTCGAAGGCAAGCGCGTCATTCTGGTGGACGACTCGATTGTTCGCGGCACCACCAGCCGCAAAATCGTTCGCATGGTGCGTAGCGCCGGAGCGAGCGAGGTGCATCTGCGCATCTCCTGTCCTCCTACCATCTCGCCCTGCTACTACGGTGTCGATACCCCCTCGGAGCGCGAACTCATCGCCGCCAATAACGACTTACAGCAGATCCGCGAGTATGTCGAGGCCGATTCGCTGGGCTATCTGTCGCTCGAATCACTGCATGCGGCACTCAAGGACGATGAGCGCCATTTCTGCTACTCCTGCTACACCGGTAAGTACCCGACGCTGGTACAGATCGGCGAAATAGTCATGGCCAAGACCGGTTGCTGCTAATCCTCCCCCGAGATTATTTTTCTAAGTTGCTCGGTTACCGGTCCCCGATCCTTCAAGTTCATCGCCGACGTCTCGATAGGTTTTGAAATGCGTAGCGTGACCTTGCCTGACTTCACGATCCCCGACCCATAAGGCAGCACTTCCCGAGTTCCGGCCAGAGTTAGTGGAACAAGTGGAACCCCTGCCCGAATCGCAATATAAGCGCCGCCCTCTTTGAATTCACGCATCGCGCCGTCGTGAGAGCGCCCGCCCTCGGGGAAAACGAGCAGCGAAATTTTCTTTTCCTGAATCGTCTCCGCTGCTTTCTGTAGTGTCTTCACCGCGGCTCTCGGATCTCCCCGCGGCACCGGAATGTGTCCCGCCCGGCTGAGATGCTGTCCCAGAAACGGGATTTTGAACAGTCCGCGTTTTGCGAGGAAGCGAAATTGGGCGGGCACATGCGCCAACACCACGGGCGTATCCATGTAGCTCATGTGATTCGCGATGAACACATAACTTCCGTTCGGCGATATATGTTCCAGCCCCTCCACCCGCACCTTCACTCCGCTCACCCTCAGTAGACTTCTCGCCCACGCCCGGGCGACGCGAATTTGCGCGGCGCCGGTACTGTCGAAAAGCGAAACGATCAGGCTGATGCTACCGCAAAAAATAGTCGAGAGCACGATAAGTGGATCTGCAACCAGCAGGCCGCGTAACCGCTTCATGAAATGTCCATTGTAGGAGAGAGCAAAGGCTACGATGCAGAAATGCGGCGGTTGTCGTTTGGAGTGCCAGAAGTGAAGAATTTCGATGACCTGCTTTGTCTTCCCTGATCCGATAATAAATGTGAATACGGCGAATGCAGAATTCTGCGAACGTCCGGCATGCTCTTCCAGCGGGACGCCCAACCGGGGTACTCTTCTGAAAACCTCAATGTGATTCAGTAATGCTCTTCCAAATTGAGCGCTCGGTCGTACCTCATGATTCCTCCACGACCATTCAATGATCTCTTTGAAATCCGCTAGCGCGGGTTTTGTGTATTGAATTTTGAAAGCCACTCGCGAATAGCTCGGGGACTTCTTGCTGCTGACCCACCGCCCCTCTTCCGCATCGACGAATACCACGCTGCAATGGCAGCCTCGTATCTCTTCGTCTACTTCTTACAGGCGGATCTTCGCAAATGAACGGATCCCAATTCTCAGGCTCGGCCATACACCTCCAGCTTACGCGATTCCAGCAGCAATTTCCTTGCTTCCCCCACCAGATACAACGACCCGGTGAAAAACACGATCGCCTCACGCCGCGCAGTCCCTGCAATCGCAATCGCCTCCTTCAGCGTCTCCGCGATCACGGCATTTGCATGGCTATGGGAGATCGCTTCCGGCCGCAGCGCGCGCGGAAAGTCAGGAGCCGTGAGAATCAGCCGGTCCGCCAAAGGAAACAGTTGCTCCGTGACTTCCTCGATCGCCTTATCGCGCATCGCTCCATAGACCATCCACACCGTGCGCCCTGCGCAAAACTCGCGGATGTAGTCCGCCAACGCGCGCGCACCCGCCGGATTATGCGCGCCATCGAGCACGAAATCCGGATCGTGCGACACGTATTCAAGCCGCCCTGGCCAACGCGCCGCAGCAAGCCCGGCTCGGATCGCCGCCACCGGAACACTAAGCGTCTTGCACGCCAGGATCGCTGTAACGGCATTCTGGAGTTGATGCCGTCCCGGTAGTGGACAGGCGTATCGCTCACCATCCAGCACGAAGTCCGATCCGTCTGCCCTCGCCCGAATCTCCGAAACAGTGGCTTCATCGGTCGAGATCACTTCGCACCCAAGCTCATGTGCGCGATCTCGAATCACGCGCTCAGCCGTCACCTCCTGACGCGCCATCACTACCGGCACGCCTCGTTTTAAAATCCCTGCCTTTTCGCCCGCAATCGACTCGATTGTGTTTCCCAAAAATGACTCATGGTCGAACGATACCGGCGTAATCACACACAGCTCCGGCGTAACCACATTCGTTGCATCCAGACGGCCGCCCAATCCGACTTCCAACACGCTGATCGCGCATCGCTGCTGGAACACGACCAGTGCCATCGCCGTCACCGTTTCGAAGTAAGAAGGATGCGCGTCGATCGCGCCCGCCTCAAGCAGCTGCTCCGCTGCCGTGTGCACCACTTCAAATACTTCGGCGAAGTCTTTTTCAGAAATGGCTTCGCCGTTTACCTGAATGCGTTCAGTCGGTTCCATCAGGTGCGGCGAAGTATTCAGGCCCGTTGCCAAGCCGGCCTCCCGGAGAACGTTGGCGATCATCACGCATGTCGATCCCTTGCCGTTGGTCCCCGCCACATGCACGAAGCGTTGCCCCCGCTCCGGATTCCCCAGCTCATCGAGCAGTTTGCGCATGCGCTCCAGGCCAAATTTGGCTCCGACCTTGAGCTCATTTCCGAGCGCGTACAGATACCGCACTGAATCGGGATAACTCATGCTTCGGTCCGATAGTGCCGGTAAGAAAACCACGCCAGCAGATACAACCCAATGCAGCCGCCGAGAAGCTTCGTTTCGAACCAAAATGTGGATCGGACGTCGGCAGTCGGAACAAACGAGAGCACAATCGCAATTACCGACACAAATAGCCCGCACGCGCTTGCCAGTCTCTGCCCGAACTTCCATGCCGCACAAAAGATATACAGAAACGGGATGAACAACGTTATTACAGTGATGTCCACCGTGATCTGGTAAGCGGCGCGGAACGTTTCTCCGAGTTGGCTGATGATCAAAAGCACTGCCGCGCCCGCCCCTAGGAAAAGAATCGAAAGGTGCGGTGTTCCGTAACGCGGGTGCAGTTTCGCAAAGGCCGGCGGCATTAAGTTGCCAATGCCCAATACGAACGGCAATCGCGCGCAGGCGCCTATATATGTCCCGAGCTGCCCGCCCGTGCTCAACAGAATGCAGACCGCAATGCACAGTGGAACCCAATGCCATGCCAGCGCACGTGCGATGCCTCCTGGCTCGCTTGGGCGAGCCCGATCACGGGACTCACGTCTCCAGGTCCCATGAACACCAGAATCGCGCTCGTGCCGAACACGTAAAACGCAACCACCAGCGCCGAGCTGATCCACGTCGCCCGAAAGACTGCCCGCCGCGCATCCCGAATTTCACCCGACATGATCGGGCAAAGCTCTAAGCCTGTCATCGCAAACGCGAGCTGTGACCAGAAGTTCAGCCTGTCATAGTCGAGCCGCGGCACGAAATGGAACTCGGTTGCTGAGCCTCGCTTCGCAAACGTAAACAAGGCGGCGAACACCAGAATCACCCAAATCGCGTATGCCGAAATTCCGCCGAGGTTGTCCACCCACTTGGCCACTCGGAGACCGACGTAGTTTGCCGCGACAATCGCGGCCAGCAGAACCAGTGCACACGGCAGCACGAACTTTGGATCTTCCGCCAGCTTCGCCGCTCGCGCATCGAAGGCATACGTGATCATTCCGATAAACGCAACCAGAGCCCCCGGAATCCAGAACAGGTTATTCATGTAATAAAACCAGGCGCACGCGAAGCCGTGCCAGTCTCCAAACGCTTCCCTTGTCCAGATATACAGGCCGCCCTGCTGTGGAAACAAACGAGAGAAACGCGCCACCACGAATGCTGACGGCACCAGAAATAACGTCGCCGCTGCCATCCACAGCACTAAACTTCCCGGCCCCACATGAGCCGCCGCCGCGATCCAGCGCGTGCTGACAATTGCCGCCACATTGAACAACACCAGGTCGCGCAGGCTGAGCTCCTTTCGAAGCGCCGAGCGCCGCGTCGTTGAAAACGGATCAGCCATTCCCGGTCTTCTTCAGCATGGGCCGGAGCGCATCGAACACGTCCTGCGCCACCACTTTGTTCCCTTCCGCATTCGGGTGAATTCCATCCGGCTGCATCATGTCCGCGTGCCGGTACACATTCACCAGCAGAAACGGAATCAAGCGCAGTTTGTACTGCTTCGCTACCTCCGGGAACATCGCCGTGAATGGCTTCACATACTCGGGCCCATAGTTTGGAGGCAATGTTATCCCGGCCAGCACCACCGGTATCTTCGCGTCTTTCAACTGCTCGATCATCTGCAGCCAGATTCTGCTTCGTCGCGTCCACCGGAATGCCGCGCAGTCCGTCATTTCCGCCGAACTCCAGGACGACCAGCGCCGGATGCGCCGCGATCACGTTACCGATCCGCGCCAGCCCATCCGTGCTCGTATCTCCGCTGACACCCTGGTTCTCAACCCGGTAAACGTAACCATGCTGGTCGAGCAGCGATTGCAGATACTCAGGATAGTTGTGTTCTACTACTCCGGCAGTCAAGCTATCGCCAAAGGTGACAATCACCGGGCGTCGGTCGGTCTCGGCCGGAGCAGGCGCGGAACTTGCCGTCTCCGGAGTGCGTCGTTCTTCAGTAGCTGTCTGAGAATTTTGCCGGCCGCAGCCCGACAACAGAATGCTACAAATCAGGCAGACTGCAAAAATAGCAGTAGATCCGCTTCGCCGCACATCTCAAGATTGACATGCCCCCCGACCCGCGCGCTCCGGCCGCCGTTAACAACATCATCGATGTCCGTCAGGTCTCGAAAATAATTGAAAATCCGCCCAACCGCGTTGAGATCCTGCGCGACGTCAGCTTCACCGTTCCGCGCGGCCAGTTTATTGCCATCATGGGCGCGTCGGGCAGCGGCAAGAGCACCCTACTCGGGCTGCTAGCCGGACTCGATACGCTCTCTTCAGGCAGCATCGTCCTCGACGGAATCGACATCACGGACATGAACGAAGATGACCTGGCGCGGTTGCGCGGGCTCAAAATCGGCTTTGTTTTTCAGTCTTATCAACTCGTCCCAACATTGACCGCGGCGGAAAACGTCCTGCTTCCTGCGGAACTCTGCGGCCTTCGCGGCGATATCCGCAAGCGAGCCGCGGATCTGCTCGCGCGCGTCGGGCTCACCAACCGCGCGCATCATTATCCTGTCCAGCTCTCTGGCGGCGAACAGCAGCGCGTTGCACTTGCGCGGGCCTTCATAACGGAGCCGCCGATCTTGATGGCGGATGAGCCTACAGGCAACCTGGACAGCGTCAATGGCCAGCACGTACTCGATCTGCTGGTCCAGCTCAATCGTGAAGAGAAGACCACGCTCATTCTCGTTACCCACGACCGCAAGTTGGCTGATTATGCCGACCGTGTCATCCAGCTTCGCGATGGCCGCGTATTGAGTGACGAACTCGCCGCGCATCCGGTGGAGGTCTGAGATGTTTCTTCCCACCTCCTGCCGCATTGCCTGGCGCGAACTGCGTGCAGCTCCAGGCAAGTTTCTCTTCGTCATCCTGGCAGTGGCCATCGGCGTTGCCGCGCTTAGCGGTGTCAAGGGGTTCGGCTACGCCTTCAAGGGGATGCTTCTGCGCAATGCCAAGCAGTTGATCGCCGCAGATGTCCAGGCCCAAATCTGGGACCTTCCCACACCGGAACGCGTCCAGCAGGTGCAGCAACTCGCACGTGAATACGGCACTGGCACGCGCGTCACCGAAACCATCTCCATGGCGGCATCGCCCCGCCAGCGCTTCCCTCAGATGGTCTCGGTAAAAAGCGTGGACCCCGCGGTCTATCCGTACTATGGCGTCCTGACGCTCGACCCGCACCAACCGCTTTCCAAGCTCCTGCCGGACGATTCCTCCATCGTGGTCACGCCCGAGCTGCTGTTGCGCTTGAAAGTGCATCGCGGCGACTCCATCCGCCTCGGCGGCAAAGAGTATTGCATCACCGGAACACTGGTAACCGAACCCGATCGCCTCGCCTCCGGATTCGGTCCCGGCATGCGTGTTCTGATGAGTCGCGCTGGACTCGAACGTACGGGACTCATCCAATTCGGCAGCCGGGCCGCTCAGCGCTTCCTCTTCAAACTCAAGCCCGGCGTTAACCTCGACCTGATGAAGGAGCGGCTCCATGCAATTCTTCCGCACGTCTTCATCAGCGATTACCGCGAGGGTAGTCCGGTAGTCGGCAGAGCCATCGACAACACCACGACGTTTCTAAGCTTGATTAGCCTGATCGCCATGATCGTCGGCTCACTCGGCGTCGCCATGGCAATGTACTCGCATCTGCAGCAGCGTATGGACACCATCGGCACCATGAAAGCCGTTGGAGCGCGCTCGGGCCAGGTCACGCAGATCTACCTGATTCAGACCTTGTGGCTCGGAATCGTAGGAGCCGTTCTTGGAGTCATCGCCGGTGCGCTTGTTCAAAAGTCCTTCCCGATTCTGATTCAGCGCGTATTCTCTCAATTGCCGCAAGTGCCCTGGGACTGGTCATTCACGCTGCAGGGCATGAGTCTCGGGGTTCTCGCGACCTTGCTGTTCACGCTGCCTCCACTCATCGGCATTCGGAACATCCGGCCCAGTCTCGTCTTCCGCCGCAACATGTCCGATGCCGCTCTCGAAAGTCGGCGTCACTGGCGCGAGAAGATTCCCAGTATAGGAGGGGCGGCGCTCATTCTCTTCGGCTTCACCGGTATCGCCGTCTGGCTGAGCGGCTCCTGGAGAATGGGGCTTTATTTTATTGCAGGCCTCGGCGCGAGCATTGTGCTGCTCGCCATCGTCGCTGCGGTGCTGCTCCTTCTTATGCGCTGGATCGTTCGTCGAACGCATGCGCACTTACCCGCTGTCTTCCGCCACGGCTTTGCAAACCTCTACCGCCCTGGCAATCAAGCCAAATCGGTTCTCGTCGCATTGGGCGTGGGCGTGATGTTTACGCTCAGCACTTATCTGCTGCAGCGAACCGTGCTGCGCGAGGTGACCAGCGAAGGTCCCGGACGCGAAGGTAATCTGTTCCTGCTGGATGTCCGCAACTCAACCGAAATCGCGAAGCTGATCGAAGCTCAACCCGGAGTTGCCGGCAAGGTCGAGCTGGTTGGCTACATCGTGGCGAAGATGCTCTCGAAAAACGGTACTCCGGCGGATCATCTTGCTTTATCAAAAGAACGCAAGGACCGGCTGCAAGCCGTCCGCATTACAACGGCCGAAGCGCGCCCCGACAGCCTCACTTTGAGGGAAGGGCAGTGGTGGCCGCCTCAGAGCCATGATCCCCAACTCGCTATTTCCGAGGAGCAGAAGCGTGACTATCACATCAAACTCGGCGACCGCGTGCTCTTCCAGATCGCCGGCCGTAACGTCGAGGCGCCGGTCGTGGCCGTCTTCCGTCGTGAAGCGCGCGCGCCGGTGCGTTATGAACTGGTGTTCCCGCGCCGCGCTCTGACCGGCTTCCCGGTCGTATTCTACGGCGCAGTGCACGCCGACCCCGCCAGGATTCCCGAAATCGAGGCCACCATCTTCGATCGTTTCCCGACCGTTACCGTCATGAATCTCGCAGATGTCCTGAAGCGCATTCAGGAGGCGGTCGATCAAGTCGCGCTGGTGATCCGCTTCCTGGCTCTGTTTGCCATCGCCGCCGGCGTGATTATACTCGCGTCGAGCGTCGCTGGCACGCGCTACCGCCGCATTCGTGAAGTCGCCATCCTGAAGACACTCGGTGCAACTCGCCGCCGCGTCAGCAGTATATTCTGCATAGAGTTTTCGATCCTTGGAGCCGTTGCCGGGCTCATCGGTGCCATCCTCGCCAATCTGTTTACTCGCATCATCGCTGAGAAGTTCATCGACACCTCGTTTCAATTCGACTGGTTCTCGCTCCTTGTCGCCGCCATTGCTACTGTGCTGCTTGCCAACGCCGCGGGTTGGCTTGCCAGTGCCCGGATCCTCGGTCAGCGCCCGCTCGAAGTCTTGCGCGGCGAGTGACAGCTTCCACTGCGCCTATTTATTGACAGAAACCCGAAGCGCGACCACGGTCATGTCGTCGTGCTGCGGTGCGCCGGCGGCGAAGGCTTGTGCGGCCTCCATAATGCGATTCATGATTTCCACAGCAGGCAGCCCGTCGCAGCTCTTCGCGACTTCGATCAGTCGGTCTTCGCCCCACTCCTCCTCTTCGCTGTTCATCGATTCGGAGATGCCGTCTGTAAACAGCACGACAATGTCCCCAGGCTCTAAAGCGAAGACGCTTTGCTCATAGCCTGAATTCAGTAGGAGTCCAACGGGCGGCCCACTCGCCTCTAAACGAAACAGCCTGCTCTCGCCATTGAAACATCGCACAATCATAGGCGGGTTGTGACCGGCATTCAGATATGAAAGCTGGCGATCTCGTGGCTCGTATTCCGCGTAGAAGAAAGTGGCGTAGCGATTTGCCGCCGAGGCGCCGAAGACCAACTTGTTCACTCGCCCCACTAGCTCAGTCAGATTCCCCACCACGGCAGCCTGCCCGCGTAGCGCAGCTTCCAGACTGGCCATCATCAGCGCGGCGCCGATGCCCTTGCCGGCAACATCGCCGATCGCTACGCCGAGCTTGCCCTCCGGCAGTTCCAGAAAATCGTAGTAATCTCCGCCGACTTCGCGCGCAGGCCGGCACAGTCCGCCGTAATCCAGGCCAGGAATTGACGGGCAGTGCTGCGGAAAAAGATGTTGTTGCACTTCCCGCGCAATTTCCAGCTCGCGATTCAAACGCTCGCGAGCCGCAGTTTCGAGGCTCACGGCAGTCGTGAGCCGGGCCACTTCCAAAGCCAAACCAGTTTGCGCCGCCACCGAGCTCAGCAGGCGCAAATCAGTCGGGGAATAGGGCGCTTCCGAGAGCTTCTGGCCCAAGCTCATGAAGCCGAGTAGATCATCCTTCACCGAAAACGGCAGCAGGACTTCCGAGTGAAGAGCTGCCAGTTGATCGCGCTCTTGATCGCTCATATCCGACGCCTTGTAAATCCAAGAGTCGGGATCATCGAAGTAGACGCGAATAGGCTGCTTGGCCCGTTTCAACATCTCCAGGGTGACGGCATTCGAAGCAAGCGCCAATTGCGGACGCTCCTGATACCCGATGGCATGCACCGGACGATATGGTCCGCCTCCGTTGAGTAGCACCGCTACGTGCTTTACGTGCAAGGAGTCCGCCACCCGCTGAGTAACCGTTTCAAGTAGCGGCTGGATCTCGACAATCGTCCGAACTTTCTCGGCCAGGTCGCTGAGGATCTGTTCAGCGTTATAGGCATCGCGGAAGAAGCGGCGATCCACCCAGACTGCGACCCGCTGGCTTGCACCGTGCAACAGGAAAATGCCCCAGAGGCCGGCACCCAGAGCCGACGCTGTTGCTATCGGGCCCAGCACATGGGAGGTCGCCAGCATCGCGACCACGATGAACAACGCCGCGCTGAACAAAATCTGCACAAGGAGAACGCCGCGCCGCGCCAAAGTGTATTGCAGTCCCTGCCGGATGACGACGCGCACATCCATGGCGCGCTGCACGACGATCACATAAGCCAGCGTTACCGGTAAGAGCAGAAACATCAGGTACACCAATACCGACACCCACCATGGAAAATAGCCTTCGCCGACTCCCTTCAATTGCCATATCAAGTACTCGACAGTGAGGGGCAGCAGGCTGACGATCGTTCCGGCGTAGAGCACGCGCAATCGGCGTTTCGCATCGATCGAAGAGGCGATGCGGTATTTCACTGCGACGCAGGCGAGAAAACCCAGCATCATTAAGCAACCCACCAGCAGCCCCGGGTGCCGTGCTCTGGCGAGCAAGTGATCTATTGGCAAGGCGGCCTTGACGCTGTAAAGTTCGAGTACGAAGCTAACTGTCTCGGTGACGGAAACGATCCACCACAGCGGCAGGAGGGTCCACGCAAGCCATTTCCACCACTTCCAGCGAAGTGTTGCGGGGAAGGGTTCAGGGAAGTAGATTCCAAGCAAAAACAGCCAGCCGAACCAACTGCCCTGCTGAAGCAGAAGGTAAATGGAGCCCAGCGTTCTGAACCGCGGCCCCCAAAAATCAGGGGAGGAATTGAAAAAGGCCGCGAGGCTTAGCAGCACACCCAGCAGCAGCCAGGCGCGAACATCTCGTATCCTGACGCTAACTACCCAAAAGCCGAGCGCGAGACAGAACGCCGGCATGGCGGCGTAAAATAACGCTGCCATCACGTTGGCCTGAACAACGTGGGAGTCGAGGTGCACAGGTTCAAACTTGAGCAGGCGTATGCTTGCTTGCCGGTCGAGACGTTCTCCATTTCTCCGGTATGTCACGTTCAGTACGTCGCCTGGATGCAACGTCAACAGAATGTCTGAATACACAGATCGCGAGGTCAGAGGACGACCGTTAATTGCGAGAAGCGTATCGCCGTCGCGGAGCCCAGCGGTGTGCGCATTCTCGAAAGAGAAATAAGCGGCGAAAGAAGGCCGGTCCTCGGCGACCAGCGCAAAAGGCCACTGGGCGAAATCGGCGCCAAACCATTGCGGAAATGCCTGTTCGAGAGCGCGCGCATGGTAAGTGATCGCAATGATGAAGAGTGCAGCTAGAGCCGCGTACAGCAGCGAGGATGAGCGGGAGCGCTCCGCCGCCCGTGGCCTGACCACCGCGCTTTCCATCAGTACCGCCACAATACCGCAACTCGCGACAAGCGCAGCCGCCTCACTATCGGAAGAAAGGCGGCTGCAGAAGCAAGCGGGCCGCACTCAAGCTGGACATTCCACAGGACTCCTCATAGTGTTCTATGAGATCGACCTCAATCGCATCCCACTGTCCGGATTGCCCGTCGTCCACCAAGTGCGTAGAGCTATCCCACCTCTCGACCAACTATCGCGTAAATAAAGTGCCATCCATGCATCCACTCGTTTTGATTGGGCCGCCTTGTCCCAGTCGGTGTGGAGTTTCGAATCGCCGCCTGATCTTCGGCTCGGATCGCAGGTCGATTCCCGGAATTGCAACCCACAAACATCAAAGAGCGGAAAGCACGACGACCTTAGGGCGCGTAATTCTGCCTCGCAATGTTGAATACCCCTTCGACCTATACGGCCTCAGACGTACCGCGCCTGTTCGTTCAGACTCGCCGGTCGCTCTATTTCCCCTCCACGTGGGAGCAATGGTTCGAGGCGATCTTCCACTCGCCTGACTGGCTGATCCAAGTGTCACTGCAAATCACCGTACGCGCCCGATGCGTGCCGTTGAGGGTCCCATCGTAGGTGAATTTGTAGTGTGCGACCGCGGTATTGGGACCGAAGGTTGCCACCTTCAAGTCGCTGAGTTCGGCTTTGTTGAATTTGATGGACTTGTCCTGCATATCCTTGATAGCCTCTGCCTTGGTTGCCCATTCGCCCCAGCTGTACCCCTCGACATAGCCGTCGGCCAGATGCTGGTCATACCAAGTGGCATCGGTATTCATCTGCGCCCGGTGCATGTCTTTTTCCAGTTGCTCCACCTTAGAGGATGCGTCTCCGCCTTCCTGCGCGACCAGCGTGACTCCCACCGCCAGCCAGCACACCGCTACCAATGTGACCATGATTTTCCGATTCATGTCAGTTCTCCCTTTATTTGTTTGGACATCCATGTTCTCGACTTCGAGTAATGCTCACTTACATTTGTTTGGCGACTGATAACTTGCAACGCACTGCCATTTTCTATTCGGCATTTTCACCCACGTATCGGTCCAACGCTCATTGAAACCGAGAGCCTGACTCGACGCGTCGGTCCCCTTTAATTTCTCGCTACGCGTCGCTTATGGCCGTGTTTCCAACTCCTTGAGTATCCAGTTTGCGGGCTACTTCTTGAGTTCAATCACGACTACTTCGTATGGCGTGTCGCCGACATTCTCCGGCAGGTGTTTTCCGGCATCCGCCCACATCGCGTCGTGGGCCTTGAAGTTGCTATCCCGCGTGGTGCCGTCCGGCAGGGTGAATTTGCCCTGGCCATCGGTCATAAACACCACGACGGAAGCTGGATGTTCGTGCATCACCGATTTCTCGTGCGGCCCGTACCTGGCCCGCAGCACGCGAACCTGGTCATTATCGATGACGACCTTGTAGTGTTTGGGATCTACTTTGACGGGGTCTAGGGTTGTGTTCGCCGCGACGCCCGTGCCCGGCTCCTTTAACTCCACCATGACGGCTTCCGAATTCGCCCCGGCAAGCTCCTCAGAGGCGTGGGTCACGGGTTTGGAGTACGTCACTTCGCCCGCTTTCGCACGTTCCTCGCTGGTTTTGCCATCTGGGAACGTGTACCTGGAATAGTCATTCGTGAATCCCACCGCGACATAGGCGGGATGCGAATGCATGGGAAGCTTACTGTGTGCTGGCTCAGTGAAGCGAAGTACGCGCACACGATCGTTTTCAAAGACCACTTTCACTCGATCGGGCGCCAACTGAACCACGTCCTGAGCGAAAGCCGGGACTGTGATGAGGGCCACGGCCATAGGGAACATGAGACGCATAATTCATTTGCTCCTTCAAGAACGCGCATTTTTACGAGGGCGCGCACAAGTATATACCTCTTCCAGCCTTGTTTTCTCCGGCCAGCCGTACTGGTACGGGTTCCCAGGCGGCCACGCGCCACGCGTATATGCCGCCGGTCTCTAAAGTCTTATTGAAAGGAAAAGAACGCCAAAAAGCTCGAAGACCTGACTGCCGCAGATCTAAAGCATGGCGGCGCATGGAAGTGGGCGTTCGGATTCAACTCGCCCCACTAGTTTCTGGCATTAGAGCGCATCACATCTCGGGCCAAGGAATTTTGAAAGCACTTGGCTGTCGCGCGGCCCTCTTCGACGGCGGCAAGGAAATGCTCGTCATAGTCGAGCATGCGGTCAACGGCTTGCTCCAGCATCTGCTCCGGGTTCCTGCCGGGCCGTGAGGCGAGCTGATGCAGCCGGGCTTCCTGTTCGGGATTGAGATGCACTTCCATAGGGCGTTACCGTAACGATTGCACATCACCGTATCAACCGGACCGCGTGATTCCGGTGCATCTGGACCGCTGTCACCTTCGGGTATCCGGCCAAGGGAGTACAAGGTCTTGGCGCTGCTCGTGCTGGAAATTCGCGCTGAAGGACTAATGCCACCTGCAGAAGCAAGCGGGGCCGCACTCAAATCCCCTCTGGACATTCCACAGGACTCCTGATAATCTTGTTTGCAATGCCCAAAGGAATAGCCGTTGAAGCCAAGAGATCGGAAGTTCTGCAGGGCACGCTCGATCTCATGATCCTGAAAACACTGCGCGCCTTGGGCCCGCTACATGGATTCGGCATCGCGCGCCGCCTCGAGCAAGTCAGCGAAAACGTGCTCCAACTTAATGAAGGTACGGTCTATACCTCATTGCTGCGACTCGAACAACAAGGTTGGATTCATTCCCATTGGGGCACGTCGGAGAACAATCGCAAAGCCAAGTTTTACTCGATAACCAAAAGCGGTTTGAAGCAGTTGGAGCGCGAGACCGAAAATTGGAATCGCATCTCGGGCGTGATTGGGCGCGTATTGAATCTCGAACCGAAGAAGTAACGTGATCAACTTCGGCATCCTCGCGGCGAAACTGAAAAGGCTGTTAGGCGAAGAAAACCCGGATCTCGAATTCGACCATGAGATGCACGAGCACTTGCATCTGCTGACTGAGCGATATATCCGCGCGGGCATGACGCCAAGCGATGCCGATTCGGCAGCGCGGCGCCAATTTGGCAACGCCACTCTATTGCAGGAGGACCGGAGGGAAATGCAAACCATTCCAGCGCTTGAGACGCTCTGGCGCGATGTGCGATACGGCGCGCGCCAACTCCGCCTGAACCCGTTGTTCACGAGCATCGCCGTTCTATCGCTTGCGCTTGGTATCGGGGCAAATACCGCAGTCTTCACACTGCTTGACCAGCTTGTGCTTCGTTTCCTTCCGGTGCAGCATCCCGAGCGGCTAGTCATGATGTGGTCAACAGGGCCACACTTCGGCGGCAACGCTGGTCCACGCGCGGCCTCTTATCCCATGTACCAGGACTTCCAGCGTAAAGCCGAAGCTTTTGAATTTGTATTCTGCCGGTTTGAGACTCCGTCTTCTATCACCGTCAACGGTGGCACCGAACGTGTCGATGCAGAACTGGTTTCAGGTAATTACTTTCAGGCGCTTGGCATCCGGCCAGCAGTTGGACGCCTGTTCTCGCCGGAAACGGATGACCGGATATACAAAGGACACCCATCCGTCGTTCTGGGTTACCAGTATTGGTTGCATCGTTTCGCGGGGGATCCGAGAGTCGTAGGCAAAAAGATCCTGGTCAACAACTATCCAATGGAAATTGTGGGCGTGTCGGCGTCGGGTTTTGCAGGATTGGACCCGGCCCTTTCGCCGGACATCCGTGTTCCGATTCTGATGACACCGGTGATGACTCCCGGCCGGGACGACCTGGGAAACCGCCGCAGCCAATGGGTACAGATCTTCGCCCGGCTGAAGCCAGGATACACAGTCGAATCAGCGCGCGCTTCGTTGCAATCGTTATTTCACCAGATCCTGCGACAGGAGGCCGGAGAACCGGCGTTGAGCAGGCGTTCGCAGCACGATCGCGACCAGTTTCTCAAACGCTCTGCATTGGTCGAGACCGCGGAAACTGGCTACTCGGGTCTGCGCCAGCAATACTCGACGGCGCTCATCGTGTTGATGTGCATGGCAGCTGTCATCCTCCTAATCGCGTGCTCGAATGTCGCCAGCCTGCTAATCGCGCGAGCTGTTGCGCGACAGAAAGAAACGGCGGTACGCTTGGCCATCGGTGCCGGCCGGAAGAGCGTTATCAAACAACTGCTGGTGGAAAGCATGTTGCTGTCGTTAATAGGCGCTGCGCTCGGATTGGGCCTATCGGTTGCCGCAACTCGCGGGTTGCTGAGCATGCTGCCGGCGAATGGCGCAACGCTGATGCTGCACGCGGCGCCGGATAGGCGAATCCTGCTGTTCAGTGTTGGCGTGGCTTTCGCAACTGCGTTGCTATTCGGTGTGGCTCCTGCTCTGCAGGCGACGAGACTGGACCTGATGACCACGCTGAAAGATGTGGCGGGCGCGACGGCCGGAGCCAGCGGCTCGGCGAGGTTCCGAAAAACGCTAATTATGGCGCAAGTTGCGCTCTCTTTCTTGCTGCTCATGGGGGCGGGACTATTTACAAGGACACTCATAAATCTGAAAGATACTTACACAGGCTTTGAGAGCGCCCAAAGTCTGGTCTCGTTTCAGGTAGATCCGGCCAAGAATGGCTACTCGGTTGGGCGCACGCGCGATTTCTACAGCGATGCGCTGCGCGAGATCCGGGCGCTACTGGGTGTGAAATCGGCGGCCTATGCAATGTGGCCCCTGCTGAATAAGCGCGAATGGGACTTGACCGTTGTCGTGGGGGGCCACCAGGCAGAACAGGGAGAAGACCTGCAGGTGTACTACAATCTCGTGTCTCCAGGATACTGGACTGCCATGGGTGTACCGTTGCTTCGGGGCCGGGATTTCGATGAGCGCGATCGAGTGGATGGCGGAGGCGATCCGCAACCGTGGACGGTGGCTATCGTCAACCGCGCATTTGCGGAACACTTTTTCGGCGCGCAGGACCCAATCGGCCGGCGCATCGGCTGTTGTCATGGCCCCGACACAAAGCCCTCTATACGAATCGTGGGGCTGGTAGAAAACTCGCTTTTCGGAGGTCCTCGCGAGGGCCTGCATCGTCAGGTTTTTCTGCCTTACCTTGAATCCGCCAGTCCCGCCGCCGTGACTTTCTACGTTCGCAGCAGCCAATCGTCCCTGGCGATTTTTGGGAATCTGCGACGAATAATGGCGAAGCTGGACGGCTCGGTGCCGGTGTACGACGTGAAGACACTAAAGAATCAGCTCGATGAAAGCTTGAGCACCGAGCGCCTGATCGCTTTCCTATCGACAGTATTTGGCGTGCTGGCGACGGTGCTGGCTGCGCTTGGCCTTTACGGCGTGATGGCGTTTGTGGTTGCGCGGCGGACCGGAGAGATCGGATTGCGTATGGCTCTGGGTGCCCCAAGATCATGGGTGCTGTGGCTGGTGATGCGCGAAATACTAATCCTGTTGGGAGGTGGCCTCATCGTGGGTGTCCCCGGCGCTTACGTGTTGAGCCGGTTCGTTTCTTCGCAGTTGTTCGGTGTGACACCGACTGATGTGTGGACCGGCGCCACTGCCATGGCGGTTTTGGGACTGATAGCGTTATTCTCGGGCGTTGTCCCAGCACGGCGGGCGAGTTCCATCGATCCAATTACGGCTTTGCGGTATGAATGATTAACACGGCGTCGCGACATTTATCTGCGGTGTTTTCAATTGCTTGCGGCATGTTCCGCACCCGGCTCAATTAGCCCTCGTCTACTTTGAGTGGCTGCTGGGATGAACGCCCCATCCGCTAAGGTGCCGATAGAAGCCGAGATCCTCGCCCTGAATCATCTTTGTAATGTATAGAACCTGACCGTAGTGCATCCCGAAGTGCTCGACGACGTGATAAATCGCCTGCATCCCGGTAACCTGTTCAAACCGCTGGATGGTGTGGGTTTTCAGCAGGTCCTCCGGGGTGATCCGGTCGAAAATCTCCTCCACATCTCGAAGCGTTTCATCTAGCGCGGAGCGCAACTCCCGCGACGGAATTTGGGTTCGTTCCGCAAATTCGGCATCCCGGTCTCGGCGATTCGGCTTTCCGCCGAGCGACGCCACGATCCATTGCCGCACGTTACCGTTCAGGTGGAGCAGCAGGTTGCCGATGCTGTTGCTGGCTTCATTCGGCCGCCACCAAATCTGCTCTTCGCTCAACGAATCCAGACACTTGCAGGTTCGCTCCCAGAACTCGTTTATCAGCTTCTGCCGCGAAAATTCGACGAATTGCCTCGCAAGCTCCTGCTCCGCCTCTGCCATGGTGTCTTTCACAATGCCGAATGACACTCAAATCCGTCAACTAGCGGCGCTTGGGTTCGTTCCGTAATTGCCGCCCCATGTTGGCTTCGTTTCGCAAAAAAGGCTTTCCCTCCCCCCTATTGGGATAATTTACTCCCTTAAAACCGGCAAATCACATTAAATCTACGAAATTTTCACAATCGTGCAAAATTTACTAGCGTCCAAAGAGACGATCAGGTAATCTTTACTCACGGCAGGAATTTTAGTACCTCCACTTTTTTGAGAGGAATAGCCCCCCGTCGGACTTACTTAGTACTCACCCCTATGGGCCGCACAACACAAAACAAAAGCGGATGGCTTGGCTGGAAGGTCGTCTCGTTGATGGGCCGGTATCGCTGGACACTGGCTGGACTTGCTCTATTGATTACGCTAGCCTCCGGGCTGGACATCGCCGTCCCGTTCCTGACGCGGCACCTGATCGACCAGATCCTTCAGTCGCTGCAAACCCATGCTCAAGGGGCGATAGGCACTCTGATTACGGCCGCGCTTGGGATTTTTGTGGCCACCGGGGCTACCCGAGTTCTGCGGTCCTTCTATAACTACCGCCTGCTTCACGCCGCATCGCAGTGTGAGGACGAGGTAAAGAACGCAGCCTTTGAGAACTTCCTGCGCCTGGACACGTCGTACCACGGAGCTGTGAATACGGGCGAAGTGGTCGGCGCTCTCGATCGCGGGGGCACGGCTATCTACGTCGTTCTGTATGAGATTTTGGGCCAGAACCTGATCCCGCCAATCCTCGTCGTTGTCGGCGTCCTGACTTCGCTGCTGATGAAAAATCCCTGGATGGCCGTGATCGTTTCGCTTCCCCTTCCGGCCTATGTCCTCGCCATCAGCCGTCTCGGCCGCAAGCTCCATTCTTATGAACAGGATGTCAGCACGGCCTTCGAAGCAGTCACCAAAGAATCCTATGACATTGCGAGCAATGTGCGCGCAGTCAAGAAATTCGCCCAGGAAAAGCGTGAGGCTCAGACCCAGCGTAGTCTTCTGAACATCGCTCGCGGCAAGCACTACCGCGGCGAAAAGCTGTGGGCCTTCGTCGAGAACACCCAATCCTTCATTGCCACAGCCGGACGTGTGGGAGTGATCACATTCGGTGGATATCTGGTTTTAACCCGCCAATGCACTATAGGCGACTACGTGCTCTTCATCGCCATGCAAGACATGGTCTACGGCCCAATTTCGTCGCTGTCGATCATTTTGCCGAAGCTGCGGCGGAATCTTTCCCGGGCCGAAAGGCTCTTTCAGATTCTCGACGAGAAGCCATCTATCACCAACAACCAGGAAGCGCGCAGGCTTCAGCCGGCCAATGCTGCCGTGAAGTTCGAGAACGTCTCGTTCCAATACGGCGGGACAGACCAGTGGACTTTGGACAAAGTAAATTTCGACGTGCCCGCCGGCTCAACCGTCGCCCTGATCGGTCCCAGCGGCTCCGGCAAGAGCACCTTGGTCAACCTGTTGCAGCGCCTCTACGATCCTCAGAAGGGCAAAATCACGATCGACGGGAAGGATCTGCGGCAGGTCACACAAGAAAGCTTGCGCGAGCAGATTTCGGTGGTGCCGCAGGAAGTGGAGCTGTTCTCGCGCAGCATCCATGACAACATCGCTTACGGTTTGGAGGGCGTCACGCGCGCCGACGTGGAAGCGGCTGCGCGTATGGCTCACGCTCACGAATTCATTATGCGTTGCGACCATGGCTATGATTCACAGGTGGGCGAGCGCGGGATGAGACTCTCGGGCGGCGAGCGCCAGCGCATCGGTATCGCACGCGCTATCCTGCGCAACCCTCGGATTCTGATCTTGGACGAAGCCACCAGCCATCTCGATAACGAGAGCGAACGCTTAATTCAGAACGCCATCGAAAGCGTTACCCGCGACCGGACCTGCTTCATCATTGCCCATCGGCTGTCGACCGTCCGCAACGCCGACATGATCGTGGTCTTCAGCGAAGGCGGCATCGAAGATGTCGGAACGCACGAGCAACTCTGGCTGAGCAGCCCGACATACCGCAAGCTGCACGGTATCCACATCGCGGAGAAGCGCAAGCCGGCACCACGGGTTTTCGATCCCGAGGAAGAGCTTCTGCCGATGGCCGTCGGCGAATAACTACCGCGCTACTTCGTAGGTACCAACCGCACCGCATAGCCTCCCCCCGGGGCGAGCTTCGCATGCAGATGCATGAGGGACGTCACGGTCTCTTTCCGGATGCTGACGTTCTTCGGATATTTGTCTGCATCATCAGCATCCGCGTAAATCTCGGCAGTGTACTTGCCCTCGCCAAGAAAGCTCAGTGGAATGTCAATCTCGCGCGGGTTCCAGTTCGTCATGCTGCCGAGATACCAACGGTCGCCGTTTCGGCGCGCGACGGTGATGTATTCGCCCGGCTGGCCGTTCAGCACCTTGGTCTCGTCCCAGGTTGTGGGCGAGTGCTTGATAAAGTCGAACGCAGGCTGATCCTCATAGTTCTTGGGCGTATCAGACACCATCTGAAACGGCGCTTCGTACACCGCATACATGGCGAGCTGCTGTGCCCGCGTGCCCATCACCATGGGATGCGGCGCTTGCGGCACGAACTCGTCGCGAGTGACATTGTCGAAGCCGCCGGGCGTGTAGTCCATGCGCCCCACCAGCATCCGTGTAAACGGTAGCGTGACTCGATGATCGGGAGTATCGCGCATTCCCGCCCGCGATTGCTCCATCCCAAGTACCGCCTCATACCCCAGGATGTTCGGGTAGGTTCGATCCATGCCCGTCGGCTTTGTCGGACCATGAAAGTCCAGCATCAGGTGATGCTCGGCCGCCTTTTGCGCTGCACGGTAGTAGAACTCGATGCCTTTCTGGTGGTCGCGCTCCACGAAATCGATCTTCAATCCCGCGACACCCCATTTCTGATACAGCGGAAACGCCTCGTCCATCTGCGCGTCGGCAAGCTTGTAGGTCAGCCAGATCCAGACCTTCACGTTCTTCTGTGCCGCATACTGGACCACTTCCGGGATATCCACTTTGCCGTTCATTTTGGTGATGTCGTTCGGCGCTGACCACCCGGCGTCAATCAGCATGTATGGGAATCCCGAGTTGGCTGCAAAGTCGACGTAGTACTTCATCGTCTCGGTCGAGAACGATGGCTTTCCATCCCGGTTTACGGAGCCGCTCCACCAATCCCACGCCGTCAGCCCGCCGTGAATCCACGACGTGTCCGCGATCTCCGACGGTGGATTCAGGTTCGTTAGCGCATTCGACTCGATCAGCGCGCCGGGTTGATCTGCGATCATCAGCACCCGCCAGGGCGAATGTTTCGGCAATGTTCCGCTCACCAGCACATCGGGATCGTCTCCTGGTGCTAGCTGAGCCACAAACTCGTGCCCGCCCCAATCGGTAGAGGGATTCACCAAGTACATTGCGGCGTAGCCGCGCATGTCAGCTTCGGTAATTGCCATCCAGCCGGTGCCCGGTATTTCCATGAGCAGCGGCAGTCCGATCAACACCTTGCGGGATAATCCGTTTGCGTTGGCGAAGGCGCTTGCCGGAAGCTTCAGGTACTCGCTCTCATACATCGTCCGGTAGTGCGGCAACACGAGCGCATATGTGGTCGCATCCTTGCTGATGCGGAACTCCGTATCTTCACGCGCCAGGCGGAACTCTCGAATCGCATTCTGGTCCGGCACAACGTAACGAAACGCGACCGCATCGTCGTATGCTCTCGCCTCTATCGCGAGCTTGCGCCGCAACCCATGTGTCTCCTCCACATTGAGCGTCAGCGCATTGGCATGGCTATGAACCGCGCTCACTTTGCCGGTTACCAGACGATAGCTGTCGTTCACCTCGGAAGGCATCTGATTCACGATCTCGACGTCTGCGCCCAGCGGCCGCGCACCTACGAATTCAAGCGCCAGCGCTGAATTGTCAATCAGCGGCTTGCCGTGGAATGAAACCGAGTACACCAGCTGATGCGTGCCGCTCGACTTCGTAGGACCGATATCGAACGAGATTGCAATTTGTCCATTAGGCGATTTGAGCATTGCGAGGGAAGCGGCGCAAGCTGCCGCGGCGAGCATTAGACCTGAAGTGATCAATCGTTTGAGCATGCGAAAAAACTATATCGATATAGTGATGCCATGTCCAGCTTTGAAACATCTCGCCGCCGCTTTCTTGAACTGAGTACCGCCGTGGTCACCTCGTCCGCGCTCGCGCACGGCAACGCAACGCACGAAGCACAAACGATGATGAACGTTCCGTTCGCCGCCACAGATCCGCGAATCGGATTGATCGGAACGGGAGGCCGCGGTACCTCACTCCTCGAGAATTTTCTCGCCGCCGATGTGAAGGTGACCGCCCTCTGCGACGTTGTTGCCGAAAAAGCGCAGCACGCACAATCGCTGGTTGAGAAAGCAGGCCAGAAGACGCCCACGCTGTACACCAACGGCGATCACGACTTCGAGAATCTGCTCTCGCGCGATGACATCGATGTTGCGGTCATGGCGACTCCCTGGCGCTGGCACGTTCCCATGGCGGTCTCGGCCATGAATAAAGGCAAACATGCGTTTACGGAAGTGCCTGCTGCCACCACCATTGAAGATTGCTGGAAACTCGTCGATACCTCCGAAAAAACACGCCGCCACTGCATCATGATGGAGAACTGCTGTTACGGCTTTAACGAACTGATGGTTCTCGCGATGGTCCGTGCTGGAGTCTTCGGAGAGCTGCTATATGGTGAAGCGGCATATCTGCACGACTTGCGCTCGGAACTATTCTCGAACCAAGGAGAAGGACTGTGGCGCCGTTGGGTTCATACTGAGCGTGACGGGAATCTCTACCCCACGCACGGCCTCGGCCCGGTTGCTCATTACATGAATATCAATCGTGGCGACCGCTTCGATTACTTAGTGTCGATGGGTACGCCGGCGCGAGGCTTGGCCGAATATCGGGCCGCCCATATTCCCAAAGATGATCCTAAATGGAAGGAGCGCTACATCGAAGGCGACATGAATGTCTCGCTCATCAAAACCGCGTCGGGACTCATGGTTAATCTTCAGCACGACGTCTCAAACCCTCATCCCTACGACCGCCTGAACTCGATTGCCGGCACCAAAGGAATCTTCAAAGATTACCCGCCGCGCATCTACATCGACGGGCAAGCCGGCGGCGAGGAGTGGGGCAGCATCGACTCTTATAAACAGCAATACGAGCATCCGCTATGGAAACGGGAAGGAGAGATTGCGCGGAAGCTCGGCGGCCATGGCGG
Source organism: uncultured Acidobacteriaceae bacterium (assembly GCA_963842195.1). GTDB lineage: Bacteria > Acidobacteriota > Terriglobia > Bryobacterales > Bryobacteraceae > Bog-105. The sequence goes on along the minus strand of CAWJFN010000001.1, from coordinate 433,425 downwards.
CATGGACTTCATCATGGTTTACCGCTTGATGGAGTGCGTACGCAAAGGTCTGCCGCCGGATATGGACGTATATGACGCGGCGGCCTGGTCAGCGCCGGCGCCGTTGAGCACAATGTCGCTCGCACAGGGAAGCGCGCCGGTCAAGTTCCCGGATTTCACCCGCGGCAAATGGAATCAACGCCGCCCAGTGGCGGAATCGTGATTGGCCGACGAATCAAAAGTACAGTTTGAGCGCGAACTGCAGAATTCGTGGATCAAACGCGGATTCCACCTGTCCGAAAGAAGATGAACTCAGGTTGGTATTCATCGTGGTGAACGCCGATACCAGCCCTGCCGGCGAGATCGCCCCTACGAAGTTCGTGTGGTTCAGGATGTTGAAGGCGTCTGCGCGCGCTTGCAAGCTAAAGCGCTCGTTGAAACGAAAAATTCGGCTCAGCGCCATATCCAGGTTCACCATCTTCGGGCCGCGCAGTGCGTTCCGGCCGACATCACCGAACGTGCCGATCGGATTGGGAACAAACGCCGCCGGATTGATCCACTGGACACAAGGCGCGGATGAGCAGGACAAAGTCGCGGAATAGGGGTTGTTTAAGACCTGGTTCGGCCGGTCATTGTTGAGGCCGGTGCGTGAGTTATCTTTCCCGGTTGTTACCGTCAACGGCTGCCCGCTGGAGGCGTGGAACAGAGGCGCGAGCTGCCAGTCGCTGAGCAGGCGTTTCGCCCAAGCATTGCCGCTTTTCCAAGAACTCTGCGCGACCAGCGAGAGATTGAAGATGTGCCGTGTGTCGGAACTGCACGGACCCCAGTCGGCGTGGCGATTGAACGGCTGTGAATTCGCCGGTGTCGCTAACGCCGCGCCGAAATCATAGTCGGACAAACAATAGGAATCGGTGTAATTCGTCAGCATTTCGAAGTGATTGCTGAAACGATGCTGCAGCGAAAGCAGCAAAGCTTCGTAGTGCGCAACCGCTCCGTCATCCGTGGTGTCGATGCTCGAATAAGCGGCACCAAGCGTGGGGTTCAGCAGGTACAGTAAGCGCCGTTTGTTCGTATTCGCGGTCGTCGAGCCGGGACCCAGGAATTCTGCGGGATTCGTCTCGTGCGTGATCCAGATATGGTCCGTTTCGTTGCCGAGATAGCTTGCCGAGGCGAGCCAATCTCTGGCGACCTGCCGCTGGTATGTGACGTTCCACTGAGCCACATACGTGGGTTTCGGGTTAAGCGGCATGTTGACGTAAACGCCCGCCGTCGGAAACAACAGATTGCCGTGTTGCGGAAACGGGTTTCCGCCCGGATAACCTTGCCACGGATTCGAGAATCCTCCCGCCGGTGTCGGTACGTCGATGTTATTGCCGAACGGAGGATTGGTTGTCTCGCGTTCGTTGAACCAGGTTTCGGTGGAGTCGTAGAGGATGGCCGCACCGGCGCGAAGAGTATCGCGACCATCGCCGTGCGGATCCCATACCACCCCCATTCGGGGCGCGAAGTTAGCCTTGTGACCGTTCCACATTGCTGCCGGAATGCCTGGATCGCCCTTGAAGAACAGTCCGGCGGGCGCTTGCGGGTGTACTGTGCTGTGAGTGTTTGAGAAAAACCCGGGCAGGCTGAACGAATCCCCGCGTCCGTATTTGTCAGGATCGGAGAACGTCGGTTCCCAGCGCAACCCATAGTTGAACGTAAAATGCGGCGAGACCCGAAAACTATCCTGCGCATAAAAGCTCATCACCCACTGGCGCAGATCGTCCGGCGTAGGGTTTGTCTGCTGAAAATCATTCGGACGTCCAATCAAGAAATCTGCCAGACCGTTTCCGGTCACCGACCCGTTAAAGGTAAAGGTGCCGTTCTCGTCGAAGCCTGAGATGGTGTTGTTCTGAATCCGAATGAGATTGAATCCGAATGCCATTTCATGCCTGCCGCGGATCACGTCGACGTCGTCGGCCACTTGGTAGCTCGTGACATTGAAATGGCCCGGCGCGCAGGTGCCGCAGAACGTGTTGAAGTAATTGCTGATCGACAGCAGCAGAAAATTCGGTACCGCGCTATACATGTTGACGCCGAGCAAGGTCGGATTAATCGCCTGATTGGTTGGACCTCGATTGTCACGTATGCGGTTGAACGTAAGGTGAACTGAATTGACGGTGCCCGGTCCAAAGGTGTAGGTATCGCCAATGGTGGCCGATTGCGCACGCTCAAAATTGCCCGGGGCCGTCGTGGTCAGCAGATTGGAGCCGTTAAACGTCGGCGGGTTCTGATAGTCATCGATGAAATACCGTCCGTAAACGGATTGCTTCGAGCTGCGCGCCCAGTCAACGCGGCCGATAACCTGATCTTCATCTCCCGTCACCGGAATGCCGTAGGTGACCTTGCCGCATGGATCCGCTGAGCCGACCGGCAGATACTTCGAAGCGATCGTTAACGCGACCGGGTTAAGCATTGCGGCCGGAATCTGATTATTCGGGAATGGTTTTCCCGTGACCGGATTCGTGAGTGTCAATGCTTTGCCGCTTGATTGGCACGATCCGGACGCCAGTGTGCTGAAGTCTCCGTTCAAGGCGGCGGCCGTTGGAATATGGGCAATGCTCGCCGGAGGGTTCGAGCGGTTGCGAGTGCCCTGATAGCCGCCGAAAAAGAACAATTTGTCGGTGATAATCTTTCCGCCCACGGTCCCGCCAAACTGGTTTCGTTTCAAGCTGTCACGCTGCAGTGCGAAAAAGTTGCGAGCGTTCAAGTCGCCGTTTCGCAGATACTCGAACAGATCCCCATGTAACGCGTTTGAGCCCGACTTAGTTACGACGTTCACGGTCGCCCCTGGATGCGTGCCGAAACGCGAGGACACGGCACTAGTATCCACGCTGAATTCTTCGAGAGCGTCTGGGAAGGGGAACGGCATATTGACATTTGACATGGCATCGGTGTTGTCGGCGCCGTCAAGAAGGTAGGCTGTCCCATTGCCCTGTCCGCCTGCCACCGATATCCTGGTTGCGCTGTAAAAGGTTTTGCTGCCCGTATCGCCGCTATCTGCATATGCTGCTGCTCCCAATGTCAGAATCAGTTGCGTCGCTTGGCGGCCATTCAGCGGCAGCTCATTGATTCGCTGCTGATCGACGACAGCGGAAACGGCATTTTCTTTGGTCTCGACCATCCCCGCACTGGCCTTCACCTCGACCCGTTCATTGATGGTGCCCACCTGCATCGCAACGTTGATGACAATGTTGTTGTCGACGACAAGCTCGATCCCGGACTGAAGATAGTCTTTGAAGCCGGGTACCTTGACCTCGAGCCGGTAAGGTCCGACGGGAAGATTCGGAAACACATAGTGGCCGGATGTGTCGCTGACCGCCGTGTGGTTTACATCTTTATCCGTTTCGGTCATGACTATCGGCGCATTCGCGATCACTGCGCCCGTAGAATCGGTCACGGTACCGCTGACCTGTGCGACCGCTACGCTCTGCGCCCACATCGTCGAAGACAGACCCAGAACAACTGCCCAAACGAAAACGGCTGCAAACTTCCTGTTGACATTCCGCATGCTGCGAAGCCCTTTCGAAAGCAACTTGGCTATCCCGCCAAAATCCAAGACTGTGGCAGGCCCTGTGGAGCCTACGATACTCAAGGCTACACCGACTAGTCAAATAGATTAAAGCGCTGATGTCGATCGGTTCGCCCTATCGGTTACCGAATCGGTTGCTGATCTCTTCCGAACGCGCGCGGGTACCCTCGGGATTCACTAGCGCTGCACGCGGCCGGAACCGCCGCCCGCCACGAGTGACTGGATCTCGTCGACAGTGAAGCGGTTGAAATCGCCCGGAACCGAATGCTTAAGGCACGAAGCAGCTACCGCGAACTCGAGCGCCTCAGCTGTAGAACCGAGGTGCGTCATTCCATAGATGAGACCGGCCGCGAAGCTATCGCCGGCGCCGACACGGTCCACGATGTGCGTGATTTCGTAGCGATGGCTGCAGAGAAACGTCTTCCCGTCGTGAAGGCAGGCCGACCATCCGTTATGCGAAGCGCTTTTCGATTCACGCAACGTAATGGCGATCCTTTTCAGATTCGGGTAGGTCGCGAGCACGCGTTCGGCGAGTTCAGAGTATTTTTCGCGCTCCAGAGTTCCCGACTCGACGTCGATATCGACATGGACGCTGAGAGCTTTTTGGCAATCTTCCTCGTTCGCAATGCAGATGTCGGTGAGCTTGATCAGCTCGGGCATAACCTCGCAGGCTGCTTTGCCCCACTTCCAGAGATTTTTACGGTAATTGAGATCGCAGGAGGTTTGAATTCCCAGCGAGCGCGCGGTTTGGAGGGCTTCGACTGAGAGCTCAGCCGCGGAGGCGCTGATGGCAGGCGTGATACCGCTGATATGGAACCAGGTAACCCCGTTAAGGGCGGACTTCCAGTCGATGGACCCGGGCTTCGCTAGTGCGATAGCGCTGTTTTCGCGGTCGTAGACGACTTTGGACCCACGCTGGTTGGCGCCGGCTTCCACAAAGTAAACGCCCAGGCGGCCCGGACCGCGGACCACGTGACCGGCATCGACCCCGAAGCGGCGCAGCTCGCCGAGAAATGCATCGGCGATAGGATTCGCTTGAGGAAGGACGGTAATAAAGCGCGACGAGGCGCCGAATTGGGCAAGAGAAACGGCGACATTGGCTTCACCGCCGCCGAAGGTAGCTTGAAATTGCGGCGATTGAAGGAAGCGCTCGAATCCGGGAGGCGTGAGACGCAGCATAATTTCGCCAAAAGCAGCAACGAGAGGTGTCGTCATTCAGGATGAATTGTAGCGTCGGGACCTTTAGCCTTCTGGACCGTTGCCGATTCGACATCGGGCGCAAGAATCGCCTCAATGCCGCCCGAGGCGTCAATGGCGGGTAGACCCTCGACTGTTTGGATTGAAAAGGTGCCGGGCGCGAGCGAGTTGGTTTTGCGTAAGGCTGCGCTCGCGCTTGGCTCAAGCGTAAACGCGTTCACGATGACCGGGGTCTCGACCGGCGCAATGGCGGCGGCACGGCGTTTCAGACGGGCGAAAGCCTGGTGTCCGTCATCCAGGTAGTCGCCGAACGAGAGTTGCAAGCCGGTAAAGACGAGCCGCGGTGAATTCACCAGGCTGGCATTTGCGGATGGCACATGCACCACAGGTCCGGGTGGAGGTGCGCCGAGCTGCGCCGTCGCTTCGCACATGCTGGCGTCGTTTGCGGGATCGCGCACGGCTTGCACGATGTTCACTGCGGCGTTGGAAAATAACGCGCGAACTGCCCTGCTGGATGCCTCGAAATCGTCGATGCGCGAGGTGAAGCAAGTACATGTTAGGACACGATCCGACGCCACTCCGGTTTCGGCCGTGCTTTGCTTCAGGTGGCGCAGCGCTTCGGCGAGAGTCGGCCCGTGCTGTCCAAAAAAGAACGCCAAGCCATTGGGATTGACGATGCGAGGTGTGGAAACGACCGCTTCAATAACCACCTCCGCGCGCTCTTCGCCCAATGCGCCGACCTGCAAAATCGTGAGGACGGGCAGCGGCAATTTGCGCTCGGTGAAGATCTCGGCCACGTCGGCCTGTACGCGGCGCGCGTCGCCCGTGCCGGCGACAAACGCGCGCAGTTTCAGGATCGTCTCACCGTGCGTGTCCCGGATAAGATCGTTGAGGCTTTGGCGGATTTGCGCCGATAGGCCGCCGATTTTGAGCAGCGGTGAAATGTGGAAATCGAGCGCATTCGTATCGCCGGCAATGGCCATCGGGGGCTCGGGCGGCAGCGGCAGAATCTGCGGTTTGGGCTCTTTGTTTTTGCGTGTTTGCGCGGCCGGCATAGTCAAGCCGAACAGTGCGCAGACGATGAGGAGGAGCGGGCCCAGATTGGGGGAGCGCATGCGGGTCCTTCTTTAGACTAGCTCGTGAGGTTTTAAGCATCTGTGAGTGAATACTGGCTGAGGTAAATGGCTGGTGTCGAGCAGTCCAATTTGGTATGATGGGCTCCATTGGCTACTCTGCCCCCAATCCGCCTGGATCCTGCGTCTGATCGTCCTGTGTATAAGCAGGTAAGCTCTGCGATCACGAAACTGATTGAGCAGGCAGTGCTCCGTCCCGGAGACCGGTTGCCGCCGACGCGAGAATTGGCTGGCCAACTTGGACTGAACCGGACCACGGTTTCGGCAGCATACAGTCTGTTAGAGGAATCGGGATTGATTCAAGGACAAGTAGGACGAGGCAGTTTCGTATCCAGAGGCCGGGACACGGCCCAGGCAATGCGGAACGGAACAGGCCGCGACTGGGACACTCTGTTGGCACCAACTGTCGGGCTGCCCGCCCCGTTGTCGCAGAGGGTCGAGATTAGTTTTGCGAGTTCGCAACCTTCTGCCGATGAGTTTCCCGTAACGGAGTTCCGCCGTCTCTGCAAAGAGGTTATCGACGGCGCGGACGCATCGGAGATTTTGCAGATCGGGTCGTCACGAGGCTACGCACCGCTACGGAAGTATCTGCTGGAGCAGGCGGCTACGGCAGGCGTGGCGCGAGCAGGCGACGATCTGATGATCACCAACGGCTGCCAGCAGGCATTCGATCTGGTCGCGAGGCTGTTCACCGGCCCTGGGGTGAGTGTCGTCATGGAAGACCCGGTGTACCACGGCGCGCTGCGGGTGTTCTCGCGAACAGGTGCAGAAATTGTGGGTGTTCCGGTAGACGAATTCGGATTGGACCCGTACGCGCTGCGCCCGATTCTCGAGCGATACCGTCCGCGGGTGTTGATCGTAACGCCCAGTTTTCAGAATCCGACGGGAGCTACCCTGCCGCTCGAGCGCAGGAAGCGCGTCATCGAAGAAGCCGAACGCTTTGGATGTGTTCTGGTCGAGAACGACATCTATAGCGAGCTCCGATATACGGGCCGAACTCTGCCGCGGATAAAACAGCTCGACGTGAGCGGAAACACGATCCTGCTGGGAAGCTATTCTAAGGTTTCCTTTCCGGGCCTGCGAGTAGGGTGGATAATCGCGCCGCGCGCGGTTATTGATCGGCTGGCCGAGGCAAAAGAGATCAGTGACCTGCACTCGGATCAGTTATCGCAGGCGGTGCTGCTGCGGTTCGCCGAATCGGGCGAACTTGCACGCCATCTGACCCGCAGCCGGCAGGCCGGATCGGCTCGGCTCGCCGCCGTCTTGAAAGCCTGCGAGCGTTATCTTCCCCCCGGGGCGAGGTACACACGGCCCGAGGGAGGCATGAATCTGTGGATCGATTTGCCCGCGCCCTTGACGGCAGAAGGTTTGTTGCCGAAGGTGCAGGAACGAGGGGCGAGTTTTCTCTCCGGGCGGCACTTCTCATTACGGCTGGCGCACACACGTAGTTTGCGGATCAGCTTCGGCGGTTTGAAACCCGAGCAGATCACGCGTGGGATCCGGATGTTAGGCGAGGCGGCTGCGATGGAGCTGGCTGCAAATCGGAGCGCCGGCGACTTCGAAGCCGCTGCGGCTCTGGTGTAGAAGCAACAAAAGTTTGAAGGAGAGCGAAAGGTGGATTTTCAAAGCGATCAGTTCCGGCTGAAGGTCGGGTTGGCGGAGATGCTAAAAGGCGGCGTCATCATGGACGTCGTCAATGCGGAACAGGCAGTCATTGCCGAGACGGCTGGTGCGGCAGCGGTAATGGCGCTGGAACGCGTGCCCGCGGATATCCGTAAAGAGGGCGGCGTGGCGCGCATGTCGCAGATTCGGGTCATCCGGGACATCATGACGGCGGTGTCGATTCCGGTAATGGCAAAGGTACGGATCGGGCACTTTACGGAGGCGCGTATCCTCGAGGTACTGGGCGTCGATTACATCGACGAAAGTGAAGTCTTAACGCCCGCCGACGAAGAGCATCACGTCGACAAGCAGGATTACAAAGTGCCGTTCGTGTGTGGCGCAAGAAATCTGGGCGAGGCGCTGCGCCGGATTGTGGAAGGCGCGGCGATGATCCGTACCAAGGGCGAAGCCGGATCCGGCAACATTGTCGAAGCGGTTCGTCACATCCGCACCATCGTCAAGGAGATGAAGCAGCTCACCGTGCTCGGCAAGGAAGAGCTGGTGCATGAAGCGAAGAACCTGCAGGCTCCGCTGGAGCTGGTCCAATACGTGGCGCGGCACGGGAAACTTCCGGTTCCGAACTTCTCGGCCGGGGGGATTGCCACCCCGGCAGATGCGGCTTTGGTGATGCAACTCGGGGCCGAGGCGGTTTTCGTGGGCTCGGGGATCTTTAAGTCCTCGGATCCCGAGAGGCGCGCGAAAGCGATTGTGAAGGCTGCGACGTATTATCGCGATCCCATCAAGCTGCTGGAAGCAAGCGAAGAGCTGGGCGAAGCGATGCCTGGACTCGAAATTTCGAAGCTGGAATCTTCGGAACTAATGCAGACGCGGGGTTGGTAACAACACTTGGAAGCGCCGGAAATGAAAATGAAGGTCGGAGTGCTGGCGCTGCAAGGCGATTTCGAAGCCCATCGCAATGCGATTGCGCAGGCGGGCGGGGAAGCATCGGAGGTGCGCACAGCGGCGGATCTTTCCGGGCTCGACGGACTGGTTATCCCCGGCGGCGAAAGCACAACCATGCTGAAACTGTTACACGTCGAGAACCTGTTTCAGCCGATCCGCGATTTCGGGGAGCAGAAGCCGATCTTTGGCACCTGCGCGGGAGCGATTCTGCTGGCATCCGAGGTATTGAATCCGCAGCAGGAATCGCTTGGGTTGATGGACGTCACTGTGGAGCGGAATGCATATGGACGGCAGGTTGACAGCCGGATAGCCGAAATCGAGCTGGAGGGCCGGCGGGCTGAAGCGGTTTTCATCAGAGCGCCTGTAATCAGGCGGGTCGGTAAGGGCGTCAAGATATTAGCCGAGTACTTGGGAACACCGGTCCTGGTTGACCAGGGGAAGCACCTGGTGGCAACTTTCCATCCGGAACTCAGCTCACACAACCACGTACACCGGCGCTTCCTCGAAAAGGTCGAGGCGAATCGCAACTAACCACGTGCAAAAGAAGAAAGTACTGTTTCTCTGTATCGGAAATTCCTGCCGCAGCCAGATGGCGGAAGGCTTTGCGCGCCGCTATGGCTCCGATGTTATGGAGATGTGAAAGCGCGGGCTTGGCGCCGGCGGCTATTGTGCAGCCGCTGACGCAAAAGGTAATGCTCGACAAGAACATCAACATCGAGGATCAATTCGCGAAAAACGTGAACCGGATGCCGCTTTCCACCTACGACCTGATCGTGAACATGAGCGGCAGACGCTTGCCTACACGCCTGCAGACAGAAATTCGCGAATGGAAAATTGACGATCCGATCGGGCGCGAAGAGGATTTCTACATCGCGGTTCGGGACCAGATAGAGAACCTGGTGATGCAACTCGTCCTGGAGTTTCGGCGCAAGGCCAAACAAGCCGTCGAGCCGCCTGTGCAGTTCGAACACCAAGCAGACGAATGCTAGGACGAGCACGTATTCACTAGCTAATCCGCTCCCGGTGGTCGCGGCGCGGTAGCAAGTCGCTCGAATAACCGAAGTCGTGGCTCGGTGAGCGAAGGAAGCGGCTCAGTTAGCTGGTCAGCTGTTACTTCGAAGGTGCTGCGGTATCGGTACTGGTGGTCGCGGTGCTCGGCTCTTGCTGTGCTTCTTGTGGTGCTTCTTCGTTGAAGTGCCACTCATCGTGTTTGTATCAGTGCTGGTGGTTGAGCTGTTCTGAGCGAACATCGCGGTAGCAGACAACAGCGATACGCCGAGCGTTCCGATCAAAATTTTCTTCATTTTTTCAATCTCCCTTTTTTGAGTTTTGCGGACGTGTGCACAGTCCCTACCTCTGGTAGGGTCGCACAATCAGGACTTATTAAATGAAACGCGGCCCGTGGACGCCTCCGTCCCGAGCCGCGTCAGGTTTGCATGACCGAAAGTCGAACAGCCGCTTACTTCGTGGCGGTGCTGGTCGTATCGGTGGCTGTGCTCTTCTTGCTGTGCTTCTTGGTGTGCTTCTTCGTGGTCGTGCTCGTCGTGTCCGTGCTACCGGTTGAACTGTTCTGAGCAGCGAAGACGGCGGTTCCAGAAAGCAGCGAAAGGCCTAGGGCGGCAGTCATGATCTTCTTCATTTTTGAGATATCTCCTTATAACAACTGATGACAGCACATAGTGCTCTCAATGAGTATATTCGCATTGCTAGGGTGAAGGTGTCCTGAAGTGGACATTAAAGTTTTTTAAAACCCGATAGAGAAGCGGGTAAAATACTGTAAACCTTCTACTTACCTTCGGCTACAAACGGCATATAAGAAGCTCCCGCTCGTACACCAATTCGGGCGGCAAATGATCGTGAAGATCGATAAAAAGTCCTTCGTGTCCAATAACTTCCGAGCGCCAAGCTGAACGGTCGAAGGATTGTAGCTGATCAAATTGGTCTTTTGGAAAGTCTAATCCGGTCCAATCGATGTCCTCATATCGGGGCATCCAGCCGATAGGAGTTTCTTTTGCGACTGCACCACTTCGCGCCCGCTCTACGATCCATTTCAGAACCCGCATGTTCTGGCTGAACCCCGGCCAAACGAATTTTCCGTTGCCGTCCTTTCGAAACCAGTTGACGTGAAAGATCCGCGGCGTGCTTGTCAGGGTGCGCTGCATCTTGAGCCAGTGCCGGAAGTAATCGCCCATATGATAGCCGCAGAACGGCAGCATTGCCATGGGATCGCGGCGGACGTTTCCTACTGCACCGGCTGCTGCGGCGGTTGTCTCCGATCCCATGGTGGCGCCGACATACACGCCGGCGCTCCAGTTGAAGGCTTGATAGACCAGGGGAATGGTGGCGGCGCGCCGGCCTCCGAAGACGATGGCACTCAAGGGCACACCGTCGGGCGATTCCCAGGCGCTATCGATGGTCGGGCACTGCGAGGCGGGTGCGGTGAAGCGGGCATTGGGATGGGCGGCCTTCACACCGGTCCGCGCGGCGATTTCGGGGGTCCAGTGCTCGCCGCACCAATCGATACACTCGGCAGGCGGCTGGTCGGTCAAACCCTCCCACCAGACGCCTCCTTCGGGCGTCAGGGCACAGTTGGTGAAGATCGTGTTACGCGACAGCGTAGCGATGGCATTCGGGTTTGTTTTCGGAGAGGTACCGGGCGCTACACCAAAGAACCCCGCTTCGGGGTTGATGGCGCGCAATTGACCGGCAGCATCCGGCTTGATCCAGGCAATATCGTCCCCAACTGTCGAAACCTTCCAGCCCTCAAGGCCGGCGGGCGGAATCATCATCGCGAAATTGGTCTTGCCACAAGCACTGGGGAATGCGGCGGCGACGTAGGTCTTCTCCCCTTCCGGGCTCTCAACTCCGAGGATCAGCATGTGCTCCGCCATCCAACCCTCGTCTCGGGCTATGTTCGATGCGATGCGCAGCGCGAAGCATTTCTTGCCCAGCAACGCGTTGCCGCCGTAACCAGAGCCATAAGACCAGATCTCGCGCGACTCCGGGAAATGCACGATGTACTTTTCCGAATTGCACGGCCACGGCACGTCCTGCTGACCGGGCGCCAGGGGCGCGCCCACGCTGTGCATGCAAGGCACAACGCGCCTGACGTCTTTATCGATTTCGCGGAACACCGGAAGACCGATGCGCGCCATGATGCGCATGTTCACCACGACATAGGGCGAATCGGTGAGCTCGACACCAATCCTCGACATGGGCGAGTCGACGGGTCCCATGCTGAAGGGCAGTACGTACATGGTGCGGCCACGCATGCAGCCGGCAAAGAGCGTCCTCAGCTTGCGCCGCATTTCGAATGGGTTGACCCAGTTGTTGGTAGGCCCGGCGCTGTCCTTAGACAGGGAACAAATGAATGTCCGATCTTCAACGCGCGCGACATCGCTCGGGTCAGAGCGGGCCAGAAAGCAATTCGGCCACAGATCCTGGTTGAGCTTAATAAACGTTTTCCGTGCGACCATCTCGCTGCAGAGCGTGTCGTATTCTTCTTGCGATCCGTCTACCCAGTGGATACGCGCCGGGCGCGCCAGGTCGGCCATCTTTTCCACCCATCGGATTAAATGCTTATTCGAGCTTGGTGGGTTCGAGCGCATCACCTTCATCGCTGCCATCGCTGCAAACTACTGTAACGCCGCAGATCTGCCATGCCTTGTAATAGTTGAGCTTCTGCTGGCGCTAAATGTGATTTCGCTGTAAGGTTATTAGAAAGTAGTTTCAAGTTTGCAGGGAGATCGCGAATGCGATGGAAGCGTTTGATTAGCGGGTTATCGAGAAACCGGACCGGCATCGCTTTATTGGAAGGCGCGGCCGCAATCCTGATTGGTGTTGAGCGTGCGCTGTCGAGCCGGCCGGGGCCGCGAGTGCGCGTTACGCAGCAGCCAAGTCCGACACCGGCGACCACGATCGCAAAGCCGGCGAGAACCAGTTACTTCACCATCCGTCAGACCAGGTCTGAGCTTGGATACGTATATTGGGTTCTGCGCGGCTTCGGGTGCTATCAGTCGTTTGCGCTATTCGATACCTGGGCGGAGGCCAGAGATGCAGCGAACGCGCGATTGGCTCAGCAGACCGTCGAAGCGCCCGATAATAAACGCGCTCTAGCCGCTGTATCGTCCTGAGCTAGTAATTTCCCTGTATTCATTTACTTCGGCGCGGAGTCAAACGCGCATGGGGCTGATCCTTCTTATCGTTCTGCTAATTCTCTTGATTGGCGCGGTTCCGGCTTGGCCGTATTCGCGCGGTTGGGGCTATTACCCTTCCGGTGGTCTCGGTCTGATTCTGGTGATCGTGATCATTGCCTACCTGCTTCATTGGTTCTGATCGATTCCCGTGTTGAGGCGCGCGGTTATTCCTGCCGCAGCGCCTCAACCGGATCCACACGCGAGGCGCGACGGGCCGGCGCATAACTCGCGGCCAGCGAAATAGCAATCAATAACAGCGGCGTCAGTACGAACGTGATCGGATCGGTGGCGCTCACGCCGAAGATGAGGCTCTGCATAAAGCGCGTGAGCGCGAAGGCGCCCGCGATTCCAATGACGACACCCGCTAGAGCCATGCGAAAACCTTGGCCGAGTACAAAACGAGCCACTTTCCGCGGGTCTGCGCCTAACGCGATGCGTATGCCGATTTCCCGAGTGCGTAGAGTAACTGAATAGGCGAGGACACTGTATAGTCCGACAGCGGCCAGCAACAGCGCGACTCCCGCAAAGTTCAACAGCACCGTCATATTGAAGCGTCGCGGCGTTTCCCATTCGCGAAGGGCATCCTCTTCGGTGCCAACTTCCGAAACGGGCTGATCCTTGTCGATATTCCAGACTTGCTGTTTAATGGCTGCCGCCATCAGCAGCGGATCGCCCACCGTGCGCGCGACCAGATAGATTCCGCTCAGGTGATGGGAGGGCAGATAGAATTCGGTGTGCCGAGGATTGTCGGGCCCGAGCTGGTGCTCGTCGGGCACTACTCCGATGACGTGGTACGTCGTGTTCTTCCCTTCATCGTTGCCGAAGACAAACGCCTTGCCGAGCGGATCCTCTCCCGGCCAGAAGGTGCGCGCGAAACCGCTATTCACAACCGCCACGCCCGGGTTGTCCGAGAGAGCTTCCTGGCGCGTATAAGTGCGGCCCTTCAGGACGCGCATGCGCAGGGTCTCGAAATAACCATCGCTGGTGCGCGCCCAATCCGAGACGGGCATCTGGCCCGGTTTCATGTGTCTGCCGGGGATTTCGAACGAGCTTTCGGAAACGCTTTTCATCGGAAGCGCGGTGGTGAGGGTCGCGTTTCTGACGCCAGGCAGGTTGCGCACAGATTCGAGCAGGCGGTCATTAAAGGCAGCCACATCCGCAGGCTTTTCATATTTCACGGACGGCAGTGTGATATGGGCGATGAAGAGATGATCGCGCTCAAAGCCAAGATCGGTGCTGGTAAGCGTGCTGAGGGTCCGGATCATCAGGCCGGCGCCGGCGAGCAGCACAACGGCAAGCGCTACCTCGATCGTTACCAGAGCATTTCGAAGCCGCCCGGAGGTTGCGGCAACACTGCGGCTGCTGCGATTCAACGTCTCGTTGATTCGTTCTTTCCAGGCGAACGAAGCCGGCGCCAATCCGAACAACAGGCCTGTGACTATGGCGACGCCCACAGTAAATGCGAGGACCGGCGAATCGATCCGCAGTTCATGAAATCCGTGGGTGTCAGGCGGGGCGAGTGCGGATAAAATCCGTAGCGCCCAAAAGGCGAGGAAGACGCCGATTACCGCGCCGCACGTGCTCAGCAGCAGACTCTCAGTGATCATCTGCCGGACGATCCGGAAGCGGCTTGCGCCAAGAGCTGTGCGAATCGCGATTTCCTTGTCGCGCGCGATGGCACGCGTCAGAAGAAGATTGCCAACATTAGCGCAGGCAATCAACAGAACGAATGCGACCGCAATCTGGAGCACGTACAGCGCTTGTCGAAGTTCCGGACCGACATCCTCTTCAGCGAGAGTGGTCACGTTCACCCCAAAGCCGACGTTCTTGTCAGGTACGGCTCGCGCCAGGCGCGCCGCGATGACGTCCATTTCCTGGCGTGCCTGCGCCACCGTGACGCCTGGCTTCAGACGTGCAAAGACCTGAGTATTGAAGCCTTCCTCCGCGTCTTTTCCGGGGTAAAGATTCATCGGGAGCCAGAGTTGTGCCTTCTTCTGATCAGAGCCTCCCCAAATCGCCGGCAATTCAAAAGCCGGGGGCAGAACGCCGACGATCTGGTATTCCTTGCGGTTCGCGATCACCGTTTTTCCGAGGATGTGCGGATCGTGGTTGAAGCGGCTTCTCCATAGTTCATTGCCGATGATCGCCACCCGATCCTTGCCCGGTTGACCTTCATCGGCTTTGAATCCGCGCCCAAGCTGAGTGCGGATTCCCAGCATCGGGAAGAAATTAGGGTCTACGAATGCTGATTCAACCTGCTCCGGTTTCGCTCCTGCAGAATCGCGCGCACTGGTGAGTGTCAAACTGGTGTCATTCCAGACCGTCATGTCGGAAAACGAATGCGCCTGTTCCTTCCAGGCGCGGAAATTGCGCACACGCGGCGGCATCCGGTTGGCGAAAAAGAGCGTGAGCGTGGGATTCTTCTCCCAGATCATGACGAGGCGATCAGGATTACGGAGGTGTTTGAAGGCAAGCGGATGCAGCAGGACGGCATCCATGACGCTGAAGATCGCGGTGTTTGCGCCTATGCCGACGGCGAGTGCGAATACGGCCGCAGCCATGAATCCGGGGCTTTTCTTAAAACCACGCAGCGCGTAATTGATGTCCTGCGAGAACGTATCCACGTAAGCTCTCCCAGAAACCAGCAAACCACAGCGCGCCCAAGGCTTCCAGCCTGGCAGAGGCGGGCTCAGAAACGAAAAAGCCGCGGCAGCGGAAATGCTGCGGCGGCCTTTTTGGATCTTTTCGCTGGTTTGTACCTACGGACGAGCTACGTTCTCCGCCTGCAGTCCCTTTGGACCGCGCTTTACTTCGAACTCCACTTCCGCGCCTTCCTCGAGCGTTCGATAACCACCCATCTGAATCGCCGAGAAATGTACGAAAACATCATCGCCGTTAGAGCGTTGGATAAATCCATACCCCTTCGCGGCGTTAAACCACTTAACTACACCTTTTTCTCTCACTACTATCTCCTATTATTGATGCGCTATGAACGCCCGTTTGCCCGTCAACAATGAGGAGAGACGAGCCCTCCGCCAAACCTCAGGGCTCGCAGGAATACAACCAGCTTGCATCGGAAAATCTGCAATACACTGTAGCAGATGCCAGCGTCAGGGGCAAGCAGAAAGGTGTCTAAAAGCCGAGTGCGGATCGTACTAGAAAAGTCCTATGCGTACTCTTCCACACCTGTGGAAAATTGTGGGTCTTTCCCTGTTTGGCGGTGTAAAATATGCAAGCAAATTGGCGGCGTCCAGAGAGTAAATTCGCCTTGAATTAACAAAACGTAAGCTATGGCACAGGCCTCGTTAAGGAAACGTTTTCTGCCCCACGTTAGTCCACAAACGGACACGATTTAGCGCGTCTTAAGTTCTAGAACGGTGCCGTACCAGATGCCACTTTTCAGAAACCGCTCGGAAGCCGGGAAGGAGCTCGCAAAGCTCACCCGGAAGAAAGTTACGGACCAGCATGCGCTGATTCTGCCGTTACCCCGTGGCGGCGTTCCGGTTGCTGCCGAGATCGCCCGGGCTATGGACGCGGAGCTCGATGTTTTTCTGGTCCGCAAGCTGGGCTTGCCAGGCAGGGAGGAACTTGCAATCGGGGCCATCGCCACGGGAGGCGTCAGAGTTCTGAACGACGATCTGATTCGTCATCTGCGCGTTTCAGAAGCCTCACTGGACGAAATTACGACGCGCGAGACTGTTGAACTCGTCCGGCGTGAGCGTATTTACCGGCACGGCAGGCAGCCTATCCCGGTACGGGGCCGTACTGTGGTCCTGGTGGACGACGGCCTCGCGACGGGGGCTAGTATGCTGGCCGCCGTGCGCGCTGTTCGGCTGCAGCATCCTAAGGCGATTTTCGTAGCGGTCCCGGTTGCCTCGCGCCAGAGCTATCACGATCTGCTGGGTGAGGTGGATCAGGTTATCTGTGTCGCGACGCCTGAGCCGTTCGGGGCAGTCGGTATCTGGTACGAGGATTTTGCGCAGACCTCCGATGAGGAGGTGTATCGCATTCTGGACGAAGCCACGCACGCCGCACATGCCCACCGTGTATTTGGAGCCTCAGCATAGGCGGGAAAAAGCGGATCCTTCCGATAGGCGCATCATTATACACCGCTATCGCATCCAACAAGCGACATGACACGTGCCGAACAGAAGATTCAGGACCTGTACGACGCCCTGATGTTCGCCAAATCGCACAACGCGGCTCGTAAGTCCGCTTACGCATTGATTCAAAACGTTTTGGGAGAAGAAGCTGCGGAGCTCTCGTTTGAAGAGGCGCTGCGCCGCACCTGCCGCCGGATCAGGCCGTCGCAGGACCCGCGTGAGCAGCAGCGGTTTGAGAACGAGTTCCTGGAACTCGCCCTTGCGCCTACCGGCGGCAACTCGCATCGCGTTGCTGCTTAGAAATTTCTGGCTACAGCGCCATTGCTCCGCCGTCACATTCGCCCGACGCGGCTTACCGGAAGCTCCTTTGGCCCGTCTATGATGTAGGTGGGTCTTTTAATGTTCGACGTCCGTCTGTCCCCGGTGCGCGTATCTGTTATCAGTGCACTGGTGGGTCTTTCGCCGTGGCTGGCAAGCGCTCAACGGCCCATGGGCCAGGTGAGTCCGGAAGGCAACCAGGCGCCGGTTCAAAGCGCGACACCGCCCTCCTCCGCTGCGCAGAAGCTGCCGCTGCCCGATACCTCAGCCCCGGGTCCAGCGCCGATTCAGTTCGAATCGCACGGCATGCAGTACGAGGCATTGACCAAGGAAGGCATTACGGTGATGTACGCACCGCTGCCGCCTCATGTTAAGGATTTTCACATCGTTCAAATCACCGTCACGAACGGTTCGCTGGTGTCCTGGACAGTGAGGCCGGGCGATTTCACGTTCCTCAAGCAGGATGGAGCCGTCCTGCCCGCTCTCTCGGCGGACGATGTGGTCTCGTCCCTGCTTGAGAAAGCCGGCCGGAACGACGTGATCAAGCTGCAATTGCTTTACGAGGACACAATCTATGCGCTGTCGAACTATCGCTCTACGAATGGCTACGAACAGCGTCGGGAAGCCGCGATGGCCCAATTCGTCAATGCGCGCTTCAAGGCTGCCGCGGCGGCCTCCGCCATCACGCTCGTCCCGGTAAAACTCAAGCCGGGCGACAGCACCGACGGCGCAGTGTTTTTCGAATCGCGAATCAAGGAAAAGACGCTCGGTCCGGGAAAGCTGATTGCACACACCTGCGGTCAGACGTTCGTGTTTGACGTCTACCCCGAGCTGAAACTGCACTAGTGAACGAGTTCACTCATCATCAGCCCTTGTCCGGGCTCATTGATCTGCATAGTCATACGAATGAATCCGACGGCAGCGTTGCGCCTGAGGACCTCATCTCCACCGCGATCGGGTCCGGGCTGAGTGCCCTTGCGATAACCGATCACGATACCTTCGACGGCTATGAAAAAGCGCTGCCGTCCGCTCGCGATGCTCATTTCGACCTGGTGCGTGGAATAGAACTGAATTCGCGGCTGGAAGTCGACGGAGAGCGCACTCGCTACGTTCACCTTCTCGGCTATTTCCCGTTCGGCGAGCCCTCTCCCGCTTTCTCAAACTGGCTTTCCGGCCAGCGCGAAGACCGGCGCGACCGCAACCAGCGCCTGGCTGAATCTCTTTCCGCGAAAGGGATTGATATCCGCATCGAAGAAGTGGAGGCCCTCGGAAAGAGTCTCGCTGGCCGGCCGCACTTCGCGCGTGTGCTGGTGCAGAAGGGTTATGCTGCGGATGCCGACGATGCCTTTCAAAGATATATCGGCGAAGAAGCTCCCACCTATGTGGAGCGTCAAAGTCAGAGCACTGAAGAGGTAATTCAACTGATTCGTGCGGGGGGCGGGATCCCGGTCATCGCTCATCCCATTCGTGTGTCGCTGCCCCACGGCGATCTTGAGCGCAACATTTTCGTGTACCTGAGAGATGCAGGATTACTCGGACTGGAAATCTACCACCCGGAGCACTCGCCGGATCTTCAGGCCTACTATCGCGATCTTGCGCGGGAAATCGGGTTAGTGCCGACGGGAGGGTCCGATTTCCATGGCAAGGCAAAGCCCGATATCGCGCTGGGAACCGGCCGCCGCTATAACGTGCAGGTACCCCGGGAATTTCTCGACCGTATGCGCGCGCTGACGCTTCCAACCGTTTAGCGGCCGCGCGTTACCATACTTCCGAAAGCACATGGAAGCCGCGCATATCTACCAAAAGCTGACCGCCACATTTCGCGACGTATTCGACGATGAATCCATCGTCGCTGTACCCGAGATGACAGCCGACGACGTGCAAGACTGGGACAGCCTCAGCCATATCCAACTCATCGTGGCAATTGAGAAAGCCTTCCAGATCAAGTTCTCCACGTCCGAGATTGCACGGCTGCAGAATGTCGGCGAGCTTGCCGCACTGATCCAATCGAAGCTGACAAAATCAGCTACTGCATCAGGGTAAAGTTGACCAGGATGTCGGTTGAGACCTCGACGGGCTGACCATTCAGCAGCGTTGGTTTATATCGCCATTGCAGAATTGCATCGCGCGCCGCTGTTACTAACAGCGGATGTCCACGCACCAGCTGCAGATTCTGTATGTTTCCTTCCTTGCTGATAATGGCGCGGAACTCCACCAGGCCCTGGACGTGTGTTTCTGCCGCCAGCTTCGGATATACGGGCTGCACGCGTCGAATGAGATTCGCCTCGGCCACTTTAGTGGCAAAATGTATCGGTCCGGCCGCCGATTTCGAAGCTGGCTGCGTTCTCATGGGTGGTGGTGCGCCATCGATGACGCTTCCGATGACGCCGTCCAGGCCCTGCGAGCTCGCCGGCACATTGGAACCGTAATCAACGCCGACCGTAGGCGCAGGCGTCTCGACCACATTGCGAGCAACTGCCGTGGGAACGCGAACAGGCGCTTGAATTCCGCCGAAGTGCCGCACGTAATTTTGCACTTGCGCCTTCATTACATTCTGAGGTCCCTGAGTATGTGCCGCAGGCGGCGGCGGCGCAACCAGCAGAGCCCGCAACTGCGCTGCGGGAAGTGTCTGCGAGTAAATCACTGAAAGCAGGATGGTCAAACAAACTGCTGCCACCTCGAGCAGTAGCGATATGCCGAGCGCAATCGGCTTTCTTACGCCGTTGCTCGTGTCGAGAAACGTTTGCTGAAACATGCGACGCTCCGTCTAACCATGCAGACACCGCGTGTTGTGAAAGTGTTCCCGCGCTAGACTCGCTTTGTGGCGCTTCGAAACCGCACGGATTCAGCATCACAGCGCGCACGCCGTCCTAATCGCTTCGTCTGGCTGATCGAACCTCTGGCCGAGCGCGCCGATTGTGAACGCAAGCGCATGTTCGGCTCCGAGGCTGTGTATCTGCGGGGCAAGCTCGTGCTCGCCCTGGCCGATAATTCCGAACCGTGGAACGGAGTCCTTGTCCCGACCGAGCGCGATCATCACGCTTCACTATGCCTCGACTTCCCGTATTTGACGCCGCATTCGATATTGGGCAAGTGGTTATATCTATCTGCCAGCAACGACCGCTTTGAATTTTTCGCTCAGGAAATTGTGGCGGCGATTGAAGCTGGAGACAGGCGATTCGGTGTTGTGGCAAATCCGCGTTTGCCGCGCCGCAGAACATCACGGCGCGAGGCGTGAATCGCGCTTCAGAACCCGCGATCGGCAGGGAGCGCGAGCGGTTGCCGATTGAGCGGGACAGCGTGCCAGGCTACTCGTCTGCGTTCAGATTAGCGACGATTGTGCCGAGCAGATTCCCGTCAGGCAGATCGTCACTCAAGTTCCACACCATGGCGCCGGCCAGACCCTTAGCGCGCGCGTAGCGTATCTTTTCGCGAATAGAAACCGGATCGTCATAGGTCCAAAACTGCTTGCCATTGAATAAAAACGGCGTCTTGCCCTGGGGATCGCGATACTCCTTGAAGGTCGACATCAACGTCTCAATGTAGGTGAAGGCATCGCCCTGGTCGACAGGCACCCCGGCGACGTATTGTCCGGCCTGAGTATCGCCTGAAACCGTCCAGCCGTATGCATAGAACGGGATGCCGAGAACCATTTTCGAGGCGGGAACACCCGCATCGAAGTAGCCGCGAATCGTAGCATCGACATTGTTATTTGCATCGGGATCAAAGGGGGTCTGATATAGCGGCGCAACGAAGCCGGTCGAATTCTGCCAGGGACCGTTATAGTCGTACGTCATGACGTTGTAGAAATCGAGGGGCTTGACGGTTTCCGGCAGGTTGATGTTCTGGTAAGCCCATTGACCGGCAGGACTGTCCAGAGTCAGCACAAATCCCGGGCGAACCGCATCGAGCGCCTGCCGAAATTCGCGCGTGAGATCCACCAGGTCGACGGTGTCAGCGGCGGTGGGGTATTCCCAATCAATGTCGATACCGTCGAAAATGCCTGGCGTGGAGGCGACGCCCTGGCCAAAGTTACCGTTGATGAACATATCGACGCAAGACGCAATGAACTTCTTTCGAGCAGCGGGGTTAGCACTGGCCTGAACAAATGGCGCCGCAACACCGCCGCCGCCAAGCGAAATAACGATCTTCAGATTCGGGTACATGCTCTTCAACTCGACCAACTGGTTGAAATTGCCGTGCAGCGCAGTGGCAGCGACCGAATCGTCCAACCCGTTTACGCTTTCGTTGGCGGTGAACGGGCGCTGAACGTCAGCCCAGGGATCGGCGAGTGTGCAGACGCCGTCCTTCACAAGCCCAAAAGCGTAGGAGAGATGCGTAAGCCGGGCGGCGTTGCCGCTCAGGACAAGGCTTTTGACGAAGAACGGATTTGGAGTGGCGTAGATGCCCCACTCAGGGAAATAACCATTCACGATTTTGTGGTCGTTCCCGGCTCCGAGGGGCAGCGAACAACCGATCAGCGCGAACGCGGCGAGATAGGTTCGAGTCATGAGCCGGATCTTACAGCAAACGGCGGCGAGTGTAAATCTATTTATTTTCCGATGGCGCTTGAGACAGCCGTCACAAGCTCATGATTTCGCGGAAGCGCTGAGCCTGGCGGCTAGAAACTTCGATCTCCTGGCCAGATTTGAGCAGCAGGCGCAGCGATCCCGAAAACCAGGGCTGGACGTCTTTGATCCACTGCAAGTTCACGATATGTTGACGGCTGACACGGAAAAAAGCGCTGGGATCCAGGCGTGTCTCGAGATAGTTGAGCGTTTTGGGAACGTCGCATTTCGGCGCGCGCTCGCCGTCCTCGGCGATCAGAGAACGCGAGTTGTTCAGACAATTGAACAAGAAATGTAGGTTCAGAGCCCGAAGTTCAGCATCGCGCAGACTGGCTTCGAAACGCAAACCGCGCCTCACTTCAGGAAGGAGTCGATCTCGGCATAAAACCAGTCGGGATCGTCCAATTGTATGAAGTGCTTTGACGTGTCGCTGAGCGCGATTTTTGCTGAAGGCAGGTTCTTGAATTGGGCCTGATAGAGAGCCGTACTGCTATCGTGCGTCGCCCCGTACTGCTTGTATGCTATCCAGGAGCCGAGAACAAGAACGGGAGCAGTGATCTTTGAGAGATCGCCGCGTATGTCGTTCGTGAAGAGTTCCGACATGGCTTCGGCTACCGTAGCGCGGTCGGAATTGCGCTCCGCTTTCAGTTCGCGGTCGACATTGGCGGAAGATGTAACCATCGATTCGAGTGTTTGCCGCTGCCGAGCCGCATATTGTTCTGGCGATGCGGCCAGCATACCCTGTCGAATTTGACCCGCTGCAGCTTTGGAACTCTCGACTGTGGCAGCAGGATCCATCATGGCGGGAAGGAAAGGCAAGCCGTCAACGCTGATGACCTTGCCTGGAACTGCCGGGTAGGTGCTGGCAAACCACAAGGCGATGAACCCGCCGAGACTGTGGCCGATGACGACCGGGTGATCCAGATGATTTTGTTGGATGTATGCAGCGAGGTCGTCACGAACAGACTGCAGGAGGTGATCCGACTTGATAGGCGCCACGTCGCCAAAGCCGGCGATGGTGAGCGCATGCGTCTGGTAATGCTCGGCGTTCAGATGAGCTACCGTGGCATCCCAGACCTCCGCCGAACAGGCAAGTCCGGGGATCAATATGACGGGTTTGCCGTCACCTTGAACATCGACGGTAAAGGACGGCATCCGCCTCTGTTCGGAGGCAAACATGGATGTGGCGATCAGAAAGGTCGCGCAGGACGTGAACAGAATCTTCATGCATCAATATTCGCCGGGTAATGGCTTTGGCGCACGGAATTCTGAACGAACGGAATAAGAACGATGAGCGGTCTTAGAGGCCGGCGGAGCTCCCGCCGAGATGTGGTGCAGATTCCATCGCGCCCTCTCGCCCAGCCGAAGATTTTATCGCGTAGGACGCAGCAGTCCATAGACGTCCACTTCACTTCGCGAACCGATGTAGACGCGGCCGTTTACGACGGTGGGGATGGTGAATCGGACTGAGATGCCCGCGCGGTCGCGGTCGGAATTCTCCGCGCTATTGTACAGCTGGTGAGAAATGTCGGCAGCGTCGTAGGCGTGAAGCACAGCCACTTTCTCAGGAAACACTTCCCAGTTCCTGGTTGCGATAGTCCAGACGATCCCGTCATGATCGCCGTTACCCGATACCGTGGGTGTTGCTCCCGGATCTATGGGTCCGCCACTTGCGTTGTGCTTAACGGCAAGCGTTCCATCGCGAACCGCCAATTCGTGCAGCACGTCGTCATCGCCAAACACATAAACGTGCTGATTCCAATAGGCAGGCGCGGCATGCAGCTTGCCCTCTAACTTGACGATCTGAACGACGCGATCCCTATCTGCGTTGTGCCGTCCCATGTCATCGCGGTCTATGACGAACAGCCTGCCGTCCTTGCCGCCGATGAGCGCCAGATGCCGATGAGCCCCCTGCTGATCCGGGAGAAGAATCGGACCGCCTGCGCCGAGATCATTGTCTTGCTTGCTCAGTACCGCCTCATCGTGCGGTGTAAAGTAATCGCGCACGACCAGCTTGCGCTTGTCGGAGCCCAGTTTCAGAAGGGTGTCTCCATAGTCCCGGCCGTTGGTGGCATCGAACTTGCCGTTGCCGGTGGCGATGAAGACGTTCCCGGCTTCGTCAGCGGCAGGACCGGTATCGCTTTGCCACACGCCGCTCTCTTTCGAGTCGGGCGAGGTGTTGAAAGCACTCTTTTGCCGCAGCGTTTGTGCGTCGTAAGCCATCACCCAACCGTGGTAATCGCCGACGTCGCACGAAGAGGCCCAGGTGAGATACACGGTTGCGTTGCTAAGCAGAAGAGCGCTTCTGGGATTCTCTATCAGCGGATCGAAAAGAATCGCTTGCTGGTTGCCTGCGGCACCGCCCTGAACCGAGGCGGCGATTTTCACCGGACTTCCAGGCCGTTCTGCGCCGGTTTTCACATCCAGCGCATGAAGCCGCTGCTCATAACTCCCCTTTTCTTTCGTGCGAGCCACCACGTACAGTGTTCCGGTTTTGATATCGATGACCGGGGTGGACGTGATTCCCACCTCAGGGTTTATGAACGGGCAACGGAGATCGCGCGCGGGAATGGTTGTGACGCCTTTCTGCTGATCAAGAAAGCTGACGTGCCACAGCGGCTGCCCACGCGTATCGGCGTCGAATGCATACACGCTATCGTGCTCTGTAGCGACGAAAATCACGTTGTGTTTCCCCTGACCGCGAATCTGCAACTGCGGCAGATATAGCGGCTGGGTATACACGTCACCATCCACGGCAAGGGAAAAGACCTTTCCGAACGTCTTAACTCCAACGTTTCGCGGCGTGAGGATTGTCTCGCTCGAATTGGCGCCCGTTCGCGCGTTGTTGTACTGAGAAGTTGCAACTGCCTGGCTCAGTTCCTGAGGATTCGCTGCGCTCGCGAGGACGAGAACGCCGGCCAGAATCGGATACGGCAAGTGCATGGAGATAGAATACTACATAGATGCGCAAAGCCACTTGTTATCCTTCACTCGTGGCCGCCGATCCCGTCATGTCGCTCTTTGAGGAGACTGGGGCTTATCTCCGCGGACATTTTCGCCTCACGAGCGGCCTGCATAGCGGCGAATATCTGCAATGCGCGAAGGTGCTCGCAGTGCCTGCTTATGCCGAGCGCCTCGGCCGGGAACTCGCCTCCGCTCTGGGGCCGATGTTGAACGGCAGCCGCGTCGAGGTGGTAATTGCACCCGCCATCGGCGGCATCGTGATCGGGCACGAAGTCGCCCGCGCTCTCCAGGCTAGATCGCTGTTTACCGAACGTGATGCGGCCACAAATCAAATGACCTTACGGCGCGGCTTTGAGATCAAGCCGGGCGAAAAGGCGGTCGTGATCGAAGACGTCATCACAACCGGGGGCAGCACCAAGGAAGTCGTCTCGGTATTGCAGGAGGCGGGCGCCGAGGTGCTTGCGGCGGGCTCGATCATCGACCGCAGTAACGGCCGCGCCGATGTGGGAGTGCCTCGCCTGGCGCTGAAGCAGCTCGATGCGGCCGCCTATGACGCGAGCGATTGCCCGCTCTGCAAACAAGGCTTGCCGCTGGTCAGGCCGGGTTCGCGCCGCACCTGATTCGGGACGCAGATGATGAGAAGGCTGCGTTTCAACGTCGCCTACGATGGAACCGATTTCAACGGCTGGCAAGTGCAACCAGGGCTTCCTACTATTCAGGGGACGCTTGAAGAAGTCATCGGAAGCATCGAGGGTTCATCCGTGCACGTCGCGGCATCAGGCCGTACCGACGCCGGTGTTCATGCTTATGCACAGGTCGCGGCGGTGTCGCTTCACAATCCGATTCCGGCAGATAACTTCCGCAGGGCGGTAAATCGTCTCCTGCCTGCCTCGATTCGCATCGATGACGTTACCGAAGCTCACCCGGATTTTCATCCGCGGTTTCATGCCGTGAGGAAAACATACGAGTACCGCATTTTTCGGGAGGAAGTCTGCTCTCCGTTCGATCGCAGCTATGTTTATCACCACCCGTACCCGCTCAGCGAACGAGCCATGATGGAGGCGGCGCCGCTGCTGGAAGGCGAACATGATTTTACGGCCTTCGCCGCCACGGATGAGCGTGACAGCATCGGCGTGTCAAAGGTTCGCACGATTTTCCGGTCCAATCTGGTCCGAAGCGAGCGCGTTCTGACTTATACCGTCAGCGGGTCGGGATTTCTGAAACACATGGTGCGCAACATCGTTGGAGTGCTGCTCGAAGTGGGTAAGGGCAACTTAGCGCGCCACGACGTGCTGGCGCGTTTAGTCCCCGATTGTGGAGTCCACGCGGGACCGACGGCTCCAGCCCGAGGGCTGTTTCTGATCTCCGTCGAATACAATTTGTGAATGGTCGCTCACGCTCCCGGCTCCGTTTCGACATCGATTCCAAATCGGCGTCGAGGATCGGCGGGCCGGGATGTAGCCGGCGGCCCTTCTATGTGCATACCGCAGAAGATATCGCAAGTGATGTGATGACAGTCACAGCGGCATTGCTCAAAGGCCGAGTTTTTCCTTGAGGGGTTTCACGCGCTCGCGGGAAACGGTGAGTTCGGTGTCCTTACCGTCATTCAGGCGCACCATCATGCGATCCGAGAACCAGGAGTACAACTCTTTCACGAAATCGAGATTCACGATCGTTGAGCGGTGGATGCGCACGAACTTCGCCGGGTTCAGCTTATGCTCGAGCTCAGCAATCGTGAAGTCGACGACGTAGTCTTTCTTCGCCGTTGCCGCGTAGGTGAGCTTTTCGTTGGCATAGAAGTGCGTCACGCGCGCGACATCGACGAACTCGATACGGTCGCCGCAGCGCGATGCAAGCCGCGCCGGGAAGGATTGCTTTTGCGGGAGCGCCGAGGCGAGCTGCGCCAGCAAGGCATCGATCTTGGGCCGGGGCTCACTGCCTCCGCGGATACGCTCGAGCTTATTGAGCGCGCGCTCAAGCTGGCGCTCGTCGATAGGCTTTAGCAGGTAATCGATGGAGTTCACTTCGAAGGCCTGCAGCGCATACTGCGAGTAAGCCGTGGTGAACACGACGAGCGGCTGCGGATCAAGCTGCGCCAGCATTTCGAAACCGGATTCTTCCGGCATTTCGATGTCCGTGAACAGCACGTCGCAGGGTTGGTTCTTGAGCGCTTCAACGGCTGCGGCCGGATCCGAACTCATGCCTGCCACGTCGACTCGGCCAGTCTGCTGCAGCAGACGCGCGAGGCGCTTGAGCGCGAGCATCTCATCATCCACCAGATAGGCGCGCAACATGGTTGTTCAATCAATTGTCAAGCGCCGATTGGTAATCGGCGCGCAGGATTCCATCCTGCCCTACAGAATGGCGGGCAGCGACGACGGGCAGGATGAGGCTTACCGTTGTCAGGCCGGGACGGCTGGTGATGTTCAACGTCGCATCATCGCCAAAAAGCGTGTTCAAGCGTTCCTGGAGGTTGCTCAGTCCGTGAGCTTGTGGTAATGACTGCTCGGAAAATCCAGGGCCATCATCCACCACGGAAAGCTTTACTTTTGATTCGTCGAGCAATCCTGAGATGCGGACCGTTGCTCCCTGCCGTTGCGGGCCCACAGCGTACTTGATGCTGTTTTCGACCAGCGTTTGCAGTGACAGAGGCGGCACGCACACATCTCTCAAAACAGGCGTCACGTCGATCTGGTAGCACAAGCGGTCGCCAAAGCGCGCCTTCTCAATGGCGAGATAATCTTCGGTGACTTGCAGTTCCCGCTCGAGCGGCACGAGTCCCGTCTGTGCGGAATCGAGCGAGAATCTCAGCAGATCCGCCATTTGCCCGAGGAGCCGCTCGGCGGCGGCCGGATCGTCGTGAATCAGCGATGAGACGGAATTGATGGTGTTGAACAGGAAATGCGGATGGATTCGCGACTCGAGCGAAGCCAAGCGCGCGTTGGTCGCCGCCTTCAGAGCTTTCTCACGCTCCAGTTCCTTCGTTTTCAACTCGAGCTCACGGTTCCGCAGCTTTGCCTGCAACTGTTCATAGGTGCCGATCACTCCGGTCATGACGGCGGATATGAGTATGGAAAGCGTTAACGAACTCGAATACGATGACCAGAAGCCGTAGCTGCCTCGAAAGATCGCCCAGGGCAAAAGCCCCGCCACAAGACATCCGATCACTGACGTGGCCACCACGGTGCCGCCAATCGCGCTCCAACGCCGCATCGGACGCCAATGCAGGCTGCGCTCCCAAAGCCGCGGCATAAAGAAGAAGTTCGGCAGACCGATGCAATTTGCGTAGACGGTTGAGAAGAGCCAGTCGAGCAGAAACCAGCGGAGCGTCATGCCGTGAACAAAGCACGCCTCGAGCACCGGAACGATGAAGCCGATGGCTATGGCAATGGCTTCGAACTGCACGTACCAGCGGTACGACGCCCTGCAACTCATTGCTTCTCTCCCGGCTTGGAATTCGACGCGACGTGGCAGCCTATACACATTTCCTGATCGCGTGTCAGAGTTTTCGTGTTGAGCCATGTGTCTGCACGGCTGGCGTATTCAGTTCCCGGCAACTCCGCTTTGATGCGTTCAAAATATCTGGCTGCTTCCGCCGCATTACCGAGGCGTGCGTTGGCATCCGCGATTCCAAAGAGCAATTGACCGCGCGGGTGCTCGCCCAAGTTGCCGAAATATGTCTTCTGCAAATCCAATGTCTTTAGATAGTCTGTCAATCCTTTCTCGAGGAGAGGCTTCGATTGCGGGTTGCCAGGCATAAACAGAGTTACCTGGAGGAGAGTGGCTCCCCGTGGAATCAGCACGGCAACGTTGTCCGGTTCGAGATTGACGGCCCGGTCCATTTCTTCCTGACCGCGAATGAACAGATCCATTCCCTTCGTCTGATCGCCGCTTTGAAATGCCTGGCCACTCAAGTACATCAGGCCAGATCCGTGCCATACCAGCGCTTCGGCGGCCTTCGGGTCGGCGGCGAGCACACTCTCGCAGGCTTTCATTCCACGCTCCAGCGCTGCCTTGTCGCCGGCGAACCCCGCGAAGAAATCGTTTCGCACCTTCGTGTCGAAACGGGCGTCCTGAGCCGCGTGCAGGCGAGCGGTTACAAATGTGAGGTCGAGCAGCGCGACGCCGACCATCATTAATGTCCTGAACTTCATTTGTATTACCTCCTGGCTCGACGATACGGCGAGATTGCGGCAAGGTCGTCGGTTGAGGGATGAGTTGTGCCGAATTTGCGACCGGCGGTGTCTCTGAGGGGATGACTGCAAATGGAGCTCATTACGGAACGAACTATATTAATCGCGCACAACGGCCAGCAAATCGGCCTGTGCGCTTTTGCGGGCCACATCTTCTGTCCATCTTGGATGAGTTTGTCGTTCGAGGGTAGAGCGCGGTGACGGTTTTGCCGTCCAGGATACGCACCTCGATCCACTGTTCACTCTTAATTCGCGCACAAACGGCCGCCAAACGGCCTGTGCGCTTGGCGCGTGATTTTCTTTTGCTTCTTCGGGTGTTTCTGTCCCTGAAAGAGAAGTTGCGCCTTGGTTTTGGGAGGAGCCGTGCTCTTACGGTGCGGCTGTAGCGCAGGTTTGATTTCGTGCTGAATACTACAAATCTTGTTCTCGAGTGGTTTGTCCATCATTAGTGCTTTCGGGAGCCGGCATGCCGATCTTGGCGCGTTTGTAGGCAATTTCGTAGGCGATGTGCGTTCTACGCACATCGATGCGGGTTGCGGTGAACTCGTCGCGTTTGCGCACGGCGCGAAACTTCTCAAGAGCGCGGAGCGCGCGCTGGAAGGAGTTTTCGGCGGCGGTTTTGTAGCGATAGGCGTTGTTGAGCCGGCGCTCGAGCTTTTCGATCGCCACGTCTTCGTCAGCGGCTTCGGCGGCGGCGAGCTTGATTTCCAATCGGCAGATGTTACGCGTGCAGCGCTGCTGCATCCAGTCACGCTCGACGAGCGTTTCGACGAGCTCGGGGACGGCGGGCTTGTTGCAATCGTATTGCTTGCGCCAGGTGTTGCGGAGCGCATCGTATTTTTCCTGCGATTCGCCGGGCAGGAGGAAGAAACGCTCCTGGCACATGCCGTGATCGGTGGAGTTCTGGCTGCAACGGGTTTTGCCGGCGTCGGACTGAGGACCGCCGCGTTTGTGTGTTTCGTGCATTTGTGCACGAGTGTGGCGTGGGACCGTGCCGAGTGAGGGGCGGGGGACGAGGTAAGTGGGTGATGCGGGGGGAGATAAAGATTTTGACGTTTTTGTGAATGGGCCACGGCGGGGTGCCGCGGCCCATGCTTACACAACAAAGGTCAGATCAGAAGTTGATTCTGGCAGTGAATTGAACGATGCGTTGCGAGTCCAGCGTGCCAGTCACGATTCCAAAGCTCCGGTCGTATGGACCCGTGTCCGCCGCATCAGGCACAGCCCAGATGTGGCGATTAAATGCGTTGAGAAGCTCGGCCTTAATCTGAAAACTTGCCGACTCAAACAAGTGGAAATTTCTCAGAATGCTGATGTCCTCGTTGTAGTAGTTTGGTCCAAATGCTTCCGGATTGTTGCGCGGCATGTCTCCCAGGTAGTAGGCTCCGCCTCGTGCCTGTTGAACCGTAACGCTACTGCCGGCAGCGATCGGTTCTGTATTGGGGTCCTGGAACCCGCATCCGGCTTGCCCGTAATAAGCGCAAACGGGACTAAAGTAGCGGTCGCCCGTTGTCGGATCAAACGTGCCGTTGAGCACGCTCTGGCTGAACACAGACGACGATCCGCGATTGAAGCGAATGCAGTTATCCCATCCGGGTATGCCAGTGGCGCAACCGAATGTAATCGGCGTGCCCGATTGATAGCGCAGGACTGCGCCTACTTCCCAGCCGCCCAAGACAGCATTGCCGATGCCGCTCTTAAAAAAGGATCGATTCCTTCCGAACGGTAATTGGTACAGAAGAGCGGCAGTGAACGTGTACGGAACGTCCTGGCTGCTCAAAGCCTTTTCACCGTTCAGGTTGTCTGGATTCTGCACCTGGTTGATGCCGCCATTGATGCTCGGCAAGATGCTGTCCGCATCGGTGAGGATCTTCTCCCAGGTGAAGGAAGCCTGAACACTGAGACCAGCGCTCATCCGGCGCTCTAGACTAGCCTGGAGAGACTGGAACGTTGATTGACCGATATTCTGCAGCACATCCATATAGATGTAGCTGTACTGGGGAAACGGCCGCAGTGCTTGCTGCAAGCTGACCCCGTTGCCCCAATCCTGCAAGAACGCCGGATAGGGAGTGCCAACCCCGAGCGGGTTGCCGGTAAAAGATTGTCCCAGCACTGGTCCCAGCGCCAGATCTTGATAGGGAATATTGTTGTAGTTCATGAGCGCCGACCGGAGGTTCTGAGCACGCTGCCCGACATAACCGATGCTCGCGACCATGTCCTTCGATACCTGCTGCTGGATCTGAAAGCTCCAGCTCTGAATTATTCCCGGCTGGCCGAATCGTGGTTGGATATAATTCGGATTGCCCTTATTCACAACCGACGGGTTCGTGAACGGGGGCGGCGCGAACGCGGGGAACCCACTGTCCCAATTGAATGCCGGATTGAAATTATTCGAGCTGTTGAAGGTCGGCGTCGCCGAGTAACCTTGCACCTGGCTGCCGCCGAAATCCGTATATTGGAGCGGCGAGTAAAGGATGCCGTAGCCCCCTCGGATCACCATTCGTCCGCCGTTCGGATTGAAAGCAAAACCGAACCGGGGGGCGACATCGTGAAATTTCGTATCGGCCCACTTGGCATTGCAGCCACTGCACGTATTGCCGAAAACCATCGCTCCCGGGCGGCCACCCGCCGCGGGATTCGGCGCGTTCGGATCAAAATTTGAAGTGTCGTTATGCGATTCCGCTCGCGGCACATCCAAGCTCCAGCGCAGCCCCAGATTTAACGTGAAATGCGGACTGACTTTCCAGTCGTCTTGCAGAAACGTGGCGTAGTACTGAAAAGTCCATCTCGGTACGTGTCCCTGTAGAAAGGCATTGCCGTTGTTCAGATCGCCCAGCAGAAAGCTTGCGATTCCGTTTCCGCTCGTACCCGTAAGAGAATTCGAGCCTGCAGTTTGAGTACGCGCAAAGTTGTACACGCCCGTATCGGTGTCGTTCGCGTAGGTTGCGTAGAGTTGGTTGCGGAAATCAAACCCCATTGTCAGGTTGTGCTTGCCCTTAATCCAGGTGAGAGTGTCGTTCAAGCGCTCACCGTTATCGACGTTATCGTCATTGTTCGCGCGGCCGATTGCGGGAATGTTTTCACCCATGTTTACGATCGGAAATTCCGTTCCGGTCAGACCCGAGATCCCAAGTTTAGCGGCCCAGTTGAAGCCGCCCGCTTTCGCTTGTAACGCGCCACTCGTGTAGTTCTGGCTGTTAGTGCGGTTGTACCCAAGCGCAAGATGGTTCAGCAAAGTGGGCGAGATGATGTAATCCCATCCAGCTCTGCCGTAATGCGTAACAAAGTTCTGGTTCCATCCGTTTGGATCGATGGGCGCTGGAAACGTAAGCGTCCCGGAGGAGTATCTCGCATTGTCTCGCGTGTCGTAGGTTCCGAAAAACTTACTCTTGTCCGAAATGGATTGATCAATCCTTAGAGTGTAGGTCGTGTTCTCTAAAGGATGCGAGCTGGATAACTGATAGTTATCGCCGTTGGCGAGCGGAGTGCTCAGGTTCGGACTGGGCAAATAACTCAAGAAGTTCTGCGATACCTTCGAAATCATCGACGTCGGAATTTTGTTGCCCGGAAACGGAGTCCGGCAGATATCTCCATTCGCGGCGGTGAATGTCGTCGTGGGATCGAAAATCTGTCCCTGGTAAATCGGGGTGCCTCCGCAGGTCCCAATCTGAGTGTTAGTCAACAACGCGGAAAAGTCCCCGGACCGCTCGGCCGCAGTAGGGACGATGCTATAGTTCGTTCCGCCTTGATGCTGGTTGTACTGTTCCCAGTTGAAGAAGAAGAACGTCCTGTTTTTGCCGTTGTAGATTTTCGGAATCCACACCGGGCCGCCCAGGTTACCGCCGTAATCGTTCTTTTTATCCAGCGGTCTGGCAGCGCCAAACGCGTTGTTGAACCATCCATTCGCATTCAGATCGTCGTTCTGCAGAATGTCATACGCGGTGCCGTGGAACTGATTCGTCCCAGACTTGGTCCAGAACGTCTCGATGCGCCAGTCGTACGGCCGTACTGCGCCGGAAATGTCGAGGTGATGACTCGAAACTCCGAAATTGCCTCAACCGAAGGGGCTGCCTCGTCGAAGGAGGAGCCATTCTCGGTTCTTAGAATGCTCGTGCCATCCAGCAGCACGTCGCTGCCGAAACTCTGGCCGCCGCCGATCTTCGAAATGAAAATTCCATTATTGCTGTTCGCTGTTCCCGGTCCCGATGTGCCCTGGGCGAGGAACACAAATGCTTCGGGCGAGCGCATTGCGCCGACGCCGCCAAGGGCCAGTGGTAGTTCCACCGTCTGTTCAGATGTGATGACCGTGCCGACGTCCGAACTCTCGGTCTCGATGTGAGTCGGATTCGCTTGGACCGTCACCTCGGTTCCCGTGGTTCCCACATTCAAAGTGATCCGGACTGACGTCGGTAGCGCCGATCTGGACGTTAACGCCTGTCTGAGTTTGCGTCCCGAAACCAGTCTGAGTCGCACTGACGTCGTATAGACCGATCGGCAGTGAAGGAAATCGAAACGCTCCTTCTGTCCCCGTCGTTGAAGTGAGAGTGATGCCAGTTCCTTCAGCCTTGGCCGTGACCTGCGCACCCTCAATAGCTGCGCCCGTCTGGTCGAGAACCGTTCCGGCCAGAATTCCTTCGTTTGTCTGTGCCTGTACCAGAGCGCAGAAAAAGATCAGTAGAGAAAATAGTAGCCAGCCGATTGGCCTTATCCGGTGATCACTGTACAAGGTAACCTCCAAGCGAATTATGTGGCTCGGACCGCGCAAGCACGGCCAGGAAGCGGGATTCGCGCGATGCTCGGAATCCTGTTAGCCGCAGGCGTCCTTACCTCTAACCTCAGTGCTGTACAGATGGACGCCGGACCGGCAAAACGCGAAGCGCTCGCAAGAATACGAGAACAGCAGTTTCAAGCGGCGGCCGATATGGTGCAGGCTGCTCTGCAGAAAAATTCGCGGGATGTAGATTTGTGGAATCTGCTGGGCATCTCGGAAACTGAGCTGCACAAGACATCCGCTGCGGCTGCCGCATTTGATCGCGGCCTTGCCATCGTGCCCGATTCGGTTTCCCTGCACGAGAATATGGGGCTGCTCTATTTCCGCGATGGGGATTATGCGCGGGCCAAGAAATATCTCGGTCGCGCGGTCCAGCTCGGGAGCGCCAACCCGACGGTGCGCTTCAGCCTCGCCGAAGCGCAATTGCGTACGGGCGACCGGGACGCGGCACTCATCGCTTTAACGCAACTACAGCCGGCACTGGCCGGTTATCCCGAGTATTGGGTTGAGCTGGCGCGGGCGGATCTTCCGGACGATGCTCGCAGGAGCGGAAGACGCTTTTGCGCACGCGCTGGCGCTAGACCCGAACAATGTCGCCGCGCTCAACGGGTCGGCTACGCTTCGCCGAGAGACAGGGGCAGGATGAGAAGGCTTTGGCGATCCTGATCAAAGCGCGCCAGTCACATCCGAACGACGTCCCAACGCTCGCGCATTTTGGCCAGATCTGCATTCGCCGCGATCTGGGGCCCGATGCTGTCGATGCTCTCAGCACCGCCCATCGCCTGGAACCTGGGAACGACTCTGTCCTTTATCTACTCGGCCGCGCCGAAATCTCCATTCAGAACTGGCAGCAAGCGCACGATCTCTTCTCGGAGCTAGCCAAACGCGAACCGAAGTCGGCATCGGCTTACTATGCGCTGGGCTGGCTTGATATCCGGCTCAACCAGACGGACGCTGCCCGGCGGGAACTGCAGAAGGCAATCGCACTCGAACCCGGTCTGGTGGACGCGAAGTACGATCTGGCGCAGCTCGAGCTGGACGACGGGCAACTGGAACCTGCGGAGTCGCTGATACGCCAGGTGCTTGCAGCACAGCCGGAGCATGCAAAAGCCAATGCCGCGCTGGGAGATCTCATGCTGCGGAAAGGCGATCTGGACCGGGCCGAGGCGCTGCTGAGGAAGGCGGTCGCCAAAGATCCGGATCTCGCGGCAGCACACTATAAACTCTCTGTAGTGTTGTATCGAAAGCGTGAGAAGGACGGCTGCGGATGCCGAGCGGCGCACCGCCGAAACATTGACGGCGCAGGCGAGGCAGTCGAGCAAAACACAGCTCCGATTAGTGCTGCCTGAGAGTGAGCAGGAGAGCAGATGAAGTTGTCGGTGGTTGTTTGGATTTGCGTAGCTTTCGCATGTGCCGGGATGAGTCCCGGCACGGCCGCGACGAGTCGCCGCGCCACGAGTCGGCCTGGAGGTTTCCAATCTGCCCCAGCGACTGTCAGGATTCGGGTGGATGCGGGGAAACGAGCGTCGTTTCAGATACCGCGGACGGTGTTCGGCAGCTTTCTGGAGCCGATCGGCAACTCCACTTACAACGGGCTTTGGGCGGAGATTCTGCAGAATCCGAGCTTCGAGGAAAATCTGTGGAGCGCTTCCAACGTCGCGCGCATGGTTCAGGAAGAGCCGTCGCTGGCGCGCGCGTCCCAACTAGGCCTGCCGCTTCCGTGGGAACCGCTGGATCCGAAACAAGGCAATCGGTACGAGCCGCGCTGGGGCGATGCCGCGAACTCCTGGCGTTCTCTTGCTGTTTTTGGTTTGCCGAATCAAGCGACCGGCATCAAACAGAAGGTCTATTTGCCGGTATACCGGGAGCTCCGATATCACGGCAGCTTGTACGTCAAGCACCTGAGCGGACCTGAAAGGCTCGACATTTCGCTGCGGCGGCGCGAGCATCCGGACCACGTATTCGCGCACGCAGCGCTCGACGCGAGCGCCCGCGAGTGGATGAAGTACAACTTCAACTCTCGCGCTCCCGGCGGATTCACTGTTACCGCTTGAAGCCGCCGATTTCGTGATTCAAGTCGAGGGCGATGAGCGAGTCCTCATCGATCAGGCCAGCCTGATGCCGGACGATGCTGTCGATGGCCTCGATCCCGAGATGGTTCAACTCGCGAAAGACATGCACACGCCGCTGATTCGTTTTGGCGGTAACTTCACTTCCGCCTATCATTGGCGCGACGGCATCGGACCTCTCGACAAGCGTGTCAGCATGCTGAACGTGGCGTGGGGCATCCCCGAATACAACCAGTTCGGCACGGATGAATTCCTTCATTTCTGCGAGCTGATCGGTGCGCAGCCGCAAATTGCACTGAATCTCGGCAGCGGCACGCCCGATGAAGCGGCCGACTGGGTGAAGTACATCGACCAGCACTGGAGCAAGCACAGCGGATTACTGTGGGAGCTCGGAAATGAGCTGTGGGGGAATTGGAACCTCGGTTACCCAACGCTCGAGGAACTGCCCCGCCGCACGCTCGAGTTCAGTAAGGCAATTCGGGCCGTTGATCCAAGTGCACGGCTGATCGCAACCGGTCAGGATCCGGACGTGTATCAGAAGTGGAATGCGGCACAGCTAACCGATCCGCCGGGTACGTTTGATTTTCTTTCCACTCACTTTGTGGTGACGACCGATCGCACGAAGGCGACGAATTTGACGCCCGACCAGTTGGCAGAAGATACCTTCGCGTTGCCCGTTGAGCTTGGCAGGCGGTTACGCGCGATGCAGGAGCAGATCGATCAGGTCCCGGGCGACCGCGATAAAGTGCATCTGGCTTTTACGGAGTGGCTGTTCATCTGCGCGTTTGGGCGTAATGCGACTGCGCCGCGCTTCGACAACATGGGAGGCGCGGTCGCGGCTGGAGGATTTTTCAACATGCTGCTTCAGAATGCGGATGTTGTTCCGGTGTCGGACATGACAGGGATCATCGAGTTCGCCGGCATCTGGAAGAAGCGTGGAAGAGTGTTTGCAACTCCGTCGTACTATGCGTTTCAGCTCTACTCGAGCGCACCGGTGGCGACTCCCGTGGCGGTTGAAAACGACTCGCCGCATTACGATGTTCACGACGGCATCACGCGGCTGCCGGACATCCCTAATGTTCCGTATCTGGACGTTGTGGCCGCTGTGAATGAAGCCGGCGATCGCTTGACGCTGTTTTGTGTGAACCGGCACTTAGATCAAGACATCCCGGCGACGATTTCACTGGCTGGTTTTACTCCGGCAGAGACGGCTTCGGTCGATTCGCTGTTTTCGACGAGCATATACGATGCCAACACCGAAGATGAGCCGCTGGCGATCAGGCCGAGCCATTCTACCGTACGCGTGGAAGGCTCGGAGTTAAAGTTCACGTTTCGACACGAGAGCGTGACACGAGTTGAATTACAGGCTCGTTGACAATAAGAGAGGATGCTGCAACTCTCCGGAGCGGGCAAGCGGTTCGGACCGAAGCTGCTCTTTGAAGACCTCGACTGGCTCATAACGCCGAAAGAGCGCGCGGGTCTTGTCGGCGGCAACGGAACGGGCAAATCGACGCTGTTGAAGGTGATCGGGGGCATTGAGCCGCTCGATTACGGTTCGATGTCCGGTATGAAAGGCATCCGGCTCGGTTATCTGCCGCAGGACGGATTGAGCGTGAGCGGCCGCAGTGTTTTCGCCGAATGCATGAGTGTTTTTGCGGCTGTTAAGGACCTGGAGCAGGAGCTCGAAGACCTGACCGCACGCATGAGCGAGCTGGATCCTGCGAGCGATGAGTACCGGGCGGTAGCGGAGCGATTTGAGCGTGCCGACAGCGAGTTCCGCGCGCGCGACGGATACGCAATCGAAGCGCAAACGGGCGCCGTGCTCGCCGGGCTTGGGTTCCGGAAAGAAGATTGGCTGCGGCATACCGACGAGTTTTCGGGGGGCTGGCAGATGCGCATTGCGCTGGCTAAGCTCCTGCTGGAGAAGCCGAACGTTCTACTGCTGGATGAGCCCACCAATCACCTCGACATCGAGGCGAGAACCTGGCTCGAAGAGTATCTCAACAGTTACGAGTTCGCCTACATTCTGATCTCGCATGACCGGTATTTTCTGGATGTGACAACGAACAAAATCGTAGAAATCTGGAACAAGCAGGTCCATTTTTATAGCGGCAACTACGAGAAGTACAAACAGCAGAAAGCCGAACGTCTGGCGCAACTCGAAGCCGCGTACAAAAATCAGCAGGATAAGATCCAGCAGTTAGAAGCCTTCATCAACCGGTTTCGCTATCAGGCAACGAAGGCCAAGCAAGTCCAAAGCCGAATCAAGGAACTCGAACGCATCGAGCGCATTGAGCTGCCGCCCGAAGAGAAGACGATTCACTTCACGTTCCCTCAGCCGAAGCCGAGTGGACGTGTAGTCGCCCAGTTCAAGGATGTCGCGAAGAGCTACGCAGGGAAAGAAGTATTTAGCCGTGTGAACTTCACCATCGAGCGCGGTGATCGCATCGCCCTGGTAGGCGTGAACGGCGCAGGAAAATCCACGCTGATCAAACTGCTTGCGGGCACGGAACCGCTGAGCCCGCGGCGAGTACACATTGGGACACAATGCCGAGCCGGACTATTTCGCGCAGGATCAGTACAAGGAGCTGGATCCGGACGCACGGATTCTGGATGATTTGAGCGATGCCGCTCCGCGCAGCACGCAAACCGAGCTGCGGAATCTACTCGGGTGCTTTCTGTTTAGCGAAGACGACGTGTTTAAGCGCATTGCCGTGCTGTCGGGCGGTGAGCGCAACCGTTACGCGCTGGCGCGCATGCTGCTGCATCCTTCAAATTTCTTATTGCTGGATGAGCCGACGAATCACCTCGATATGCGCGCGAAAGATGTGCTGCTCGAAGCGCTGCAGGACTTCACGGGCACCGTGGTCTTTGTTTCTCATGACCGATATTTTCTGGAAAAGCTTGCGAATCGTGTGATGGAAGTCGCAGATGGCGAAGTGCGGGTGTATCCGGGCGATTACGCCGATTATTTGTGGCGCAAACAAGGCGGGGCAGAGCAGACGCCCACGCTGGATGATGTCTTAACGGGAGTGCCGCCGGCCGAGCCGATTCCGATGCCCGCGACGACCGCCCCGGCGAAGCGAATGAATCCCATGAAGCTGAAGCAGATGCAGGATCAAGCCGCGCTGCTTGAGGCGCGGATCGCGCAGCTCGAATCGGAAATTCAGGCGGCGGAACTCTCGTTATCGGACTACGCAGGACCGGCGGAGGCGGCGCGTCTGGCCGATCTGCTCGATTCGCAGCGCACCGAACTCGAGCGCGCTATGGCGGAATGGGAGCAGGTTACCGAGCAGATTGAGGCGACGGCATAGGAGCAGCATCGGTGCTGTCGCGTGTGCCAAGCCAGTGTTTGATCTTGGCGGCAAGCTCCCGTTCGCGAACCGGCTTCGCCAGATAGTCCGTCATGCCGGCAGCAAGGCAGGCTTCGCGATCCTTCGCGAATGCATTTGCGGTCATCGCGATTACCGGAATCGCTGCGCTAACGCCGCCGGAGGCGCGGATGTGCCGGGTGGCTTCAAAGCCAT
This sequence comes from uncultured Acidobacteriaceae bacterium, assembly GCA_963842195.1. GTDB lineage: Bacteria > Acidobacteriota > Terriglobia > Bryobacterales > Bryobacteraceae > Bog-105. The sequence continues at coordinate 394,271 of CAWJFN010000001.1, read as the reverse complement.
CCATGTCCGGCATTTGGCAGTCCATGAGAACCAAATCGTAGCGCTTGAAAGCCACCGCCTGGACCGCCTCTGCGCCGGTCTGCACTACGTCCACTGAGTAGCCCAGCCGGCGGAGCATCAACATCGCAACCTTCTGATTGATCGGATTGTCTTCCGCTAAGAGAATCGATGCTTGCGCAGTGCTGGTGGCTTGAAGAGCGGTCTCGATTGCCGGCGACGAATCAGTTTCGCCTTCTTCCTCCTCAGGCTTGCCGAGCTGCGCCGTGAACCAGAACGAAGACCCTTTTCCCGGAGCGCTCGTAAGGCCGATCTGGCCGCCCATCATCTCGGTCAATCTTTTGGAGATGGCCAGACCGAGCCCAGTGCCGCCGAAGCGTCGCGCGGTGGACGTCTCGGCTTGCGAGAAGGGCTTAAAGAGACGTGATTGTTGCTCGGGTGTCATGCCGATGCCCTGATCGGTTACCGAGAATCGTAGTTCGTACGCGTTGGCGTTCTCCGAAGCCAAATCCGCCTTTAGTTCGATGCAACCCTGGGGCGTAAATTTGATGGCGTTGCTCAGCAGATTCAGCAGAACCTGACGCAGCCGCACCACATCTCCCCGCACCACAACCGGAAGCCTGGGATCGACCGTTGCCGCCAGAGTCAAACCTTTATGGGCCGCCAGCGATTTGACCATCTGGAGAGCGCCCTGAATTGCGTCTGAGAGCGGGAACGTCTCCGATTCCAGGTCCAGACACCCGGCCTCAATTTTGGAGAAGTCCAGAAGGTCATTAATTAAAGTCAGCAACGTTTCTCCGGACTGGCGAATTGTCTCCAGATAATCGCGATCTGCGCTGCCGAAGTCGCGCGAGAGCAAGACCGAGGTCATGCCGATGATCCCATTCAGCGGGGTGCGCATTTCGTGGCTCATCATCGCCAGAAAGTCGCTCTTGGCTTGTGCCGCTCTTCGCGCTTCGAGCGCGCTCTCGGCGGATTCATCGACGCGCTTTGTGAGATCGCTGGCGAAACGCTGTAGGCTCTCGCGCGAAGATTGCATTTCGAGAATGTGGTGCAGCAATTCCTCTTCCGTGAGCGCGGCGGTCGGGAAAGCGCCGGTTCATCGCAAAAAGAGTCGCGTGGATGAGATCGGGAAATTGCTTGCAGGTAGAACTCGTCTGTGGCAGTGAACGACATATTATGATGCGCGGTCGAGTCGCGCTTGTAGAGCTAATCGGCGTCCCGGTCCACTTTCGTTAGCTGCTAGCAGAGCGTTTAGTACTAGTAAGTAATCGCCGGCAAAACGGAGCCTGGTCGCGGCTGGCCTCGCCTAATCGAATTCCGCTATATTCAGTTGAGGGAAGCACGAAGCGGGTGTTGCGCGTTGCGGTTTGTTTGAGTTGTCTTACTGCGCTGGTGGCGAGTGGCGCGGAGCCACTATCCCCCGCGTCGGCACAGGCCGATGCCTTGGAGGCTTCGGGGCATTTCTACAGCGCACGCCGTCTCCTGAGACGAGAGGTGACGGCGAACTCCAGCCTTGAGGCATTGGCTCGACGTGCGCGATTAGAGGACTGGTACGGGTCGGACTCTACAAACGCTTATGGCGCGTTGCTGAAAGCTCAGCTCGATGCGCACGTGCCTTCCGAGCAGGTCCTGGCGACAGCTCATCGTGGTCTCGAAGTCGCTCTGCGGGCTGGCCGCATGGATGATGCGCGAGCGTTTGCCGATCAATTGGCGGCGTTTGACGACCCGAGCGGGCATGCCCTGGTCCGAGCCAGATCAGAAGCCCGTTCGGAGGTTACGCCACTGTTGGGGGGAGCTGACGCATTGCAGTTCTTCGTGAGTGGACAAGCGAAGGCCAGAACCGACCTTTTTCTCATCGATTACTCACGCATGCTCGCGAGCGAACAGAAGCAAAGCTTTCGGGTGCTGGGTCCTGAAATCCACGAGTACTTCCAGCAGCTTGCCGCGTTATCGGCACTTGGAGATCGCAAGTCGGGGCGAATCGATATCGTGCTGTCGCTGTCCGATAAAGCCGGCAGGCGTCGCACGGAACAGGCGTTGAAAATTCTCGGCTTAAGAATCGCGCGCGACAAACACGAGCTTACGCTTCACTCTTCTGAAAAGAAGGAGCAAGCCAAGAAGCAGGACATTGTGGCGGCGCTTGCGGTTGACGTGCCGGGAATCCAGGACGCGTTGGGCGCAGGCAAGAGCTTCACGCTGGAGATCCCCGTGGATGAAGTAGGTATCTTTCCGGCGGAATCGCTTTGGAAGAACGCGTTTTTTGAACACCAGCAGTATCCGGGCGGGATGTTCGAAGCGTTCGCCACCGACGAGCGCGTGCCCCGCGTGTATCTGGCGTTGAACTCGATGGACCGTGCCGCTGCTGAGGTCCTCTGCCGCTCTATTCCGCTGCGATCGCTTGCCGACTTCAGCGCACCGTTGTCGATGTACGCGGCTGCTTTGAGTATCGATGGAAACTCCGTCGATGTTCCGGGCGGGCGAGGCGCACAAGATGTGTGGCGGTATCTTGTCGGAGTCAACCCCTCCGATTCGGCACAGTTTTTACATGCTTTGCTGACGCGCGATGACGGACGTTTGCTGGCGTTTCTAAACGCGCTTTCGCAGCTTGATCCTGCTCATCAGCGGTTCTTTACGCGCTCGCCCGATCGCGCCAAACGGTATTACGATTACTTCCGCGAATCAGCGGATATGAAGCGCGGCGCGGAACGTTTGCTCACCAGCGACGTCTTCCTCGAGTTCCTGCGCGAGGTGCCGCTCAACGAGGACGGTAGCGTCGATTTCCCGGGCGCAGCCGAAGTGTGGATGGTTGCCAAAGGTCAGAAGAACGCTTCGGCAGATGTCGCGAAGTTGACGCAAAAGATGAAGCGCCGCGCTGCGCCCGAAGACGAAGACGAGATCCTGATTCGTCTCGCGCGCACCGGGTATAAGGCCGAATCGCGCGAACGGTCCGAGCTCGAAAACTTCATTGCGGTTTGCCGTCTGGATTCCGACCGTAATCAGCCGATGACGGCTGAAGCCGCCCTTCTCCTGGCGCAAAACTATAGCATGTACGGCAGCCTGTACCCGTATTTCGCGGCCTTGGGTGACCTGGACGCGAACGACTATCAGGGCATTCTCGATCTCGCCGCGAAGCTCTCGACTCTCGATCCGTTGACAGCGAACGTTCGTCTCGGCCAATTGCACAGCTTCCTAGCGCTGCTCTCAATATTGAAAAACGCGGGCGCAACGACGGATCAGCAAAGCCTCGCGTTGTTGCGGAAAGCGGTGCAGCGTTGTTCACAAGCGTCTTCGGCGTCGGCCTGGACCGCCGCCTCGCTGGATTTTCTTGATGATCTGGCAACGCTTGTTCCGAGAGGTCCGTCATCGCGCGCAGATGCTATTCGCGATCTTCTGCTTGGGCCCAAGCGTCCAGAGCTTGTGGTTCTGAGCACTGGCGAAGTCACGTTAGATTCCGCCAGTCGACGGCGAAAATCATTTGATCAGGTGCTGCAACTGCAGAAGTCGCCGCCGCTCGATGTGCTGTTTGCGATTCGGGATGCAGTTGCTCACCCTTCAGTTCCTCGGACCGACCGCATTCAGGCGGCGGTGGCGCAACTTGCCGTGATGCCCGTGTCGAAGACGTGGCATCTGCAAGGCGACGAACGGAAGCGCCTGGAGCAGTTCCAGACCGGCGCTCTCGAAGCCAGCGTTCGCCGTCTGCAAGAGCTGAGCAGAAAGCGGAAACATGATGAACGCGACGTGGAGCGCGTTGCCGATCAGATCCTTGCCGATCTCGAACCCTGGACCCAGCTTGCAATGACCGGACTGGTGTATGCGTGGTACCTGCAGCCGTCGGATCTGGTTGTGTCGGAGGATCCGATGCTGTTGCGAAAGCATGAGTTTCTAATTCTGGGTCCGGCCGGCGCGAAGCGGAATTACTTTCCCGAATCTGCATTTCTCGCCCAGAGCCAGGCTGAGGGCAGTTTTTTCCTCGGCGGCCTTGCGCACTTTAGCCTCGCGTCGGGCGAAGCTCGCGCCACGGGGAATCATCTTGCAGGGATCGGGTGGTGACGCCTTTGCCGCTGCGCTGCTCGGGAGCATCCGCGGGACCGATTGGCAGTTGTTCAGCGATCCCGTCCTGCAGGCCTTTGCGGCGCGCATTCGAATCGCGAAAGAGTGGATGGTTCAGTCCGCCGTGTCCGCCCCGATGCTCGCCGAACTGCGAGAGCAGTCGACAGGGTTGCTGTCCCTCAGCAGGCGTAAAGCCATGCTCAGCGCGGTGGCCAAATGCGATTGGACTGACGTGTGGCAGAGCGTAAGCCTCAGCGATCTCTATTTTCTGGGTGATGCGCTCATTCGCGACGCCCGGCCGGAACTCTGGAGCACGCCCGCACTTAGGGCGATGAAGCGTGCCGCGCGCGAGCTGCCGCAGCTCGACGTGCTCGGACAGATCGCGCCAGAGCTAAATGGGTGTACGCAACCGCACTTGCGGCGCCACCAGCCTTATGAAGAATATGAACACTACGTGCTTCCATCGCGTGTGGCGCAGCGGGTCGCTGAATTGAAAATCTCTCTCGCCTGGCTCGCCGATTCCGAAGCTTGGCCCGCGCAGGTGGTTGCCGCCGTCGCTGCACCTGCGGCGGACGGAGTTCTTAAGAAGATGCAGCTTCGCGACATGCGCGATTGGAGCGCCGCTCTCCAGGCGTATCAATCGCTAAATCGGGCCATGATTGAAGACCTTCTGGTACAGCAATGAATTCCTGGCATGTCCTGCGGCTACTTGCGTCAATGCCGGCGCTGCTCGTTCCAGCGCAGACGGTCACCTTCAAAGACTCGGTCAAATTGGTTGAGGTGTACGCGACCGTATTCGATCACAGCGGGCGCGCCGTCGACGGACTGGCGCGCGAGCAGTTCGAAATTCTCGACGATGGAAAAGCACAGCCGATTCGCATCTTCGAGGCCACAGCTCAGCCCATCTCCTGTGCACTGCTGCTGGATACAACGGGCAGCATGGAGAGTGCATTACCTGAAGTTCTGAACGCGACACGCACGGTGATTCAGTCCTTGCGCCCCGGTGACTCCGCGGCGCTCTACACGTTCGCCGAGCAGCTCGCCGAGGTGCAGCCGAACACCACCGACAAAGTGGCGCTCAAGCGTGCTCTCATGCGCCTTCGAGCGCGCGGCCGTACAGCGCTGTTCGATTCTATTAGCGAGCTCGCGCTCGAGCTTGAAAAGCGTCCGGGCAAGAAAGCCATCGTACTCCTGACCGATGGCGGCGACAACGCCAGCGTACTGAATCATGAATCCGCCGCCCGCCGCGCACGAAAGGCCGGTGTGCCCGTCTTCGCTGTAGCCGAGGGCGACGCGCTTAAAGATGCGGCTTCCGCCAACTTGCTGCTGGAACTTGCTCAAGCTACTGGTGGCCACATGTATAAGGCGAAGAGTTCGAAGGAGCTGCGCGTTATCTTCGACGACATCTCGCGTAATCTGCAAAGCGGATATCTGCTCGCGTTTCAGCCGCCGGAGGAGCAAGGCAATGCTCTGTGGCATGAGCTGCAAGTCGTGGTGAAGGAGACGCCGAAGCCGGTGCGGGTGCGAGCTCGGACGGGCTACCCAGCGGAATGAGTTTTTAGCTCAAAAACTCGCGAGGCTAAGATAGGACCCAGTGTCTCTATCTCGCTTCTTATTAACTCTGCTGGTGTGTTCGGCTGCTTTCGCAGCTGAATCCGCCGATCGCCAACTTGCTCACGACATCCTGAAGGAGCTTATCGAGATCAACACCACCAACTCGGTTGGTAGTACAACCACCGCCGCGCAAGCGATGGCGCAGCGGCTGGTCGCCGCCGGTTTCCCCGCTGCCGATGTGCAGGTTCTCGGTCCGACCGATCGAAAAGGAAATCTCGTAGCCCGGTTCCGCGGTTCCGATAGCGGCCGCAAGCCAATCCTCATCATTGGCCACCTGGATGTTGTCGAGGCGCGGCGCGAGGATTGGACTACAGATCCGTTTCAGTTTGTGGAGAAGGACGGCTATTTCTATGGCCGCGGCACACAGGACATGAAATCGGGCGATGCGATCGCCGTCGCCGATTTGATTCGCCTGAAGCGGGAAGGTTTTCGCCCGGATCGCGATGTCATTCTGGCGCTCACAGCCGATGAAGAGGGCGGCACATACAACGGCGTGAAATGGCTGCTCGAACACCACCGTGATCTGATCGATGCCGAGTACGTGCTGAATCCTGACAGCGGCGGTGTGTACACGGATAATGGCAAGCCGTTCGATGTCGAGATGGAAGTAACCGAGAAGCTGTACGCGAGCTTTCAACTCAAAGCGACCAATCCGGGCGGTCACAGTTCCCTGCCGGTTCCGGACAACGCTATTTATCACATCGCGAATGCGCTGGTGCGTTTGGAACACTCGCCTTTTCCCGTGGAGTTGAATGCTGTCACTCGCGCCTACTTTGAAAGGCTGTCGAAGATGGAGCCGGGAGAGCGAGGCTCCGATTTGAACGCGATTTTGCGCACGCCGCCAGATACTGCGGCGCTCGATCGTGTCTCGACCGATCCTCACTTCAACGCCATGCTGCGCACCACATGTGTTGCCACTATGCTGCAGGGAGGGCACGCCGAGAACGCACTTCCGCAGACGGCCGAGGCTGTGGTGAATTGCCGGATCTTGCCCGGGCATTCAGCAGAAGACGTGCGGCAGGATCTTCTTCGGATCTTCGCCGATCCGCAGGTGATCGTACGCTATTTCGACAAAGTTACTGGCGAACTGCGCGATCGCGGTTCCGATGAAAAGGCCTTTACACCCATGGCGCCGCAGCCAGATGTGCTGCAACCTTTGCAACGAATCGCTGCTGAGATGTGGCCCGGCGCGCCCGTGATCCCCGACATGGAAACCGGCGCTTCCGATAGCATCTATACCATTGCAGCCGGCATTCCAAGCTATGGAGTTTCAGGCGTGGCGGTTGATCGCGACGACATTCGCGCGCACGGCAAAGACGAGCGGCTCCGCGCCAGCTCTTTTTACGATGGTCTCGAGTTTTATTACCGCTACTTGAAGGCGATCACGTCGGCGCCTGCGGCGAGGGGTCGCTGACGCTCCCTGGTTCAGTTTCGAAACTGATTTGGGATCCGAAGCGTATGTCCAGATGTATTTCTGTTAACGGCACGTCACTGCTTTCGGCGGGAACGGCCCCGGGCTCCCATACATCGGAGAAGACAGTAAAGGAGCCGTTATGTTGAAGAAATCCGGGATCCTCGCATTGCTTTTTATTGCAGCCGCTGGGCTCATCCTACCCACGGCGGCTCGCGCCCAGGACGGTTACCGCTATCCGGGCGATCGAAATTACTACTACGATACGCGATCGCCGTACAACGATCACCGCGAAGCGCGTGAGTGGCGAAATCACGAACGGCGTGAATGGCGCGAGCACGAACGTCGTGAACGGCGTGAAAACGAGTGGGGGAAGCATGAGCGTTGGGAACATCGGTACTATCGCGACGGCTATCGGCCTGACACGTATTTCTATTACGGCCGTTAGAGCGATGATCTGCGGCATTGGCTCACTTTTAAGCGGATTGGTTTCGAATCCGGGTGAGAACAATGCCGCGATTCCGACACGTCGCTGTTAGCTCCGCGTTGTATCCAAAATGAAAAAAGCTCTCATTACCGGCATTACGGGCCAGGATGGTTCGTACCTGGCGGAATATCTCCTGTCACTCGGGTACGAGGTACACGGGATCAAGCGCCGCGCGTCATCGTTTAATACGCAGCGCATCGACCACATTTACGAGGATGCGCACCAGCCGCACCCTTCGCTGTTTCTGCATTATGCGGACCTCACGGACGGATCTTCTCTGTTGCAGCTGCTGTATGACATCCGCCCGGACGAGGTGTACAACCTGGCCGCTCAAAGTCACGTGAAGGTTAGCTTCGAAGTGCCGGAGTCTACCGTGGATGTCACAGCGGTCGGCGCGTTGAGGCTGCTCGAAGCGATTCGTCGCGCCGGTGTGCAGTGTCGGTATTATCAGGCATCTTCGAGTGAGATGTTCGGGAGCGCGCTGCCGCCGCAATCGGAAATAACGGCCTTCCATCCACGCAATCCGCACGCCTGCGCGAAAGTATTCGCACACAACATTACAGTGAACCACCGGGAGAGCTATGGCCTCCACGCGTCGAGCGGAATTCTCTTTAATCACGAGTCACCGCGCCGCGGCGAAACATTTGTGACGCGCAAAATCAGCCGGGCAGTCGCCCGTATCAAGTGCGGCCTCGAACGCGACCTATACCTTGGGAATCTGGAAGCGCGCCGCGACTGGGGATACGCACCCGATTACGTTCGAGCCATGTGGCTGATGCTGCAGCAGGACGAGCCCCAGGACTTCGTCATCGGCACCGGCGAAGCGCATAACGTTCGGGACTTTGTGCAGGAAGCATTTTCGTATGCCGGCCTTGACTGGCGCGACCACGTGAAGACAGATCCGCGATACTTCCGCCCGGCAGAGGTTGACCACCTGCTTGCTAATCCGAAGCGTGCGCGCCGCGTGCTCGGATGGGAGCCTACCGTGAGATTCAAAGAACTGGTTCGGATTATGGTGGACGCGGATCTTGCCGCGATCAGCGGGCAGGCATCTCGGAACTTTGCGCAACTGGAGACAGCCACGGGAAATGGCAGCCTTGCCACGCGCGAACTTGCCCTAACCCTCGCCTAACACTACTTCTTTACCTGGTGCGCGATGATCTGGTCCTTGATTTTGGCGTAAGTCGACTGCGGAATAATCTTTCGGGTGACGAGATCGGTTTTCGCCCGGTAAGGCCGCCCGTCGATAATTTTCTTAGCCATCACCGGGCCGATGCCGGGCAGAGCGTCGAGCTCTTCAGCACTGGCGCTGTTGATATCGACCAGGCCTCCCTTCTTAGTGGCAGTTGTTTGCGCCGAAGCAGTGGTGCTTGCCGTCGATTTCGACTTGCTCGCGGTCTGACCGCCCAATAGTCCAATCGCCAAAAGCAGAACCGGCACACATCGCAGGAATCTCATATAAGAGGGATTCTAGCAGTGAAGGCGCACATGCCGGATGCGGCACTTTGGACAGCGCGTCAGCGGTTCGTAATCGATCACGACAAGGACGTCAGTTTCCGATAGCCCTGTACATCGAGTGCCAATCTGCCGGTTTCAAAACTCCAAGCGTGCTTGGAACGCAATCATGCGTGGCGAGCTGTCGCCTCCCAAGCCAACGCCGAGCAACCCGGTTGGAGGTGAAGTGGTATAGGTGAGAGCACCGAATCCGGTCTGGGTTGGCGAGTTACCTGGGATTCCGGCAGTTACAACTGACGGCAAGCCAAGATTCGGGTGATTGAGGACATTGAAGAATTGAGCTTCGAGGCGAAGTTTCACTCGTTCGGCGAGCGCAAACCATTTGGTGAGATAAAAATCACCCCACGTGAAGTCGGGACCTCTAAGGGCATTGCGGCCAAGGTTGCCAAATTGGCAGCTTTGTGGATTATCCCCGCCTATGCAAGCGCCCGTGCTCGGATCGACCGCGGAGACGAAGGCATTCGGGTTGAGCCACTGTATGGTTCCGGGCTGTGTAACACCAGAAATTGGCTTGTGTTCGTATAACGGAACACCTGGGACGACGCTGGCAAATTGCGGGCCATTGCCATTCACGATGCCACTTCCATTGGCCGTATAGGGCGCGCTCAGCACTGAGAATGGAATGCCGCTGTGCCAAAACACAGAGCCTGATGTTTGCCATCCGTTGAAAACGTACCCGAGTATGCGATTACGCGCCTTCACTGGAATTTGGTAGACGTAGTTGCCCGTGAGATTGTGCCGAACGTCGTAGTCACACGGGCCGCGATCTCGCGAAAGATCGTATGGAATGGGTGAGAGAATCGCGTCGGCGGAGAATTGGAGAAATCCCCCGTTTGACACTGTGTCGATGCAGTGGCTCCAGGTATAGTTAATCTGCGCCTGCAGACCGTGCCCGAGCCGCCTTTCCGCTGTGAGTTGGAGGCCGTTGTAATGACTGTTCGCGCCGGTGTTCAGTTGGATGACCGCTGCTAATCGCGGATCAGTCGCTCGCCCATAGGGAAATGGCGAGAAGCAGCCCGAACAGACGGTTTGATAGCCGTTTACTTGCATCGTGTACGGTTGGTTCACAGCGCGGGTGCCAACGTATTGAGCTCTCAAGCTGACGGTGTTGCCAAGTTGATGGTCCAATGCGAAGCTCCACTGCATGAAGTAGGGCGCGTGCAGCTTACCGTCCGGCACTGCGGTAATGGACACGGGCGGAAGGCAGGCATTTGGATTTGCAAGCCGGGACGCACACGACAGTACACCATTGCGAAAACCGGCGACGAAATTTTCATTCGCTGTAGCGGTCGTATCGATCGCGCTGTTCGCCACGCCTGGCGCAACGGCAATACCGCCCACAGTCCCCAGCAAACCGCCCTGAAATGTGTTCACGTAAGGAGGATTTGCACCGATCAAGTCAGCGATACTTCCGGGCAATAGATCACTGAACGGACCAAAGCCCGTCCGTAGCACTGTTTTTGGCCTAATCTGCCAGGCAATCGCCGTTCTGGGCTGCAGAATCGCAAACGGCGTCGACTGGAACAGATTTCCAAGATCGGTCTGTATCAGCGCGCTCAAGGGCTGGTTTACATTGTGCGGCATAGCGGCGAACGAGCCAGGCAGGCGCGCTACTACATTGTGTGGATTCAGGGGATTTGAGTTGTGAGTAACTCTCATGCCGAGTGTCCACGTCAGATTTCGTCTAACCTTCCAGGCATCCTGTGTATAGAAGTCCGCATTCAGAAAATTAAATGGCTGCGAGCGCGCCACCGGATAGGTCACGGTTGCAGTGGATGCGGCGCCGTAGATGAGTTCGGGCAGGTCCGTGTAGGTGACCGTCGGGACCGCGCCTTCACCAAAATCGTAATCGTTCAACCGAAAAATTCGAGTGTTGGTACCGAACCGAAATTCGTGCGCGCCTACGGTCCAGGCAAGGTTATCGTTGATGAACAAGCGGCTGGCGCGTCTGCCCTGAATCCATGTATTGTCAAGTCCGCCAATCGTCGTGAACGGTGCACTAGAGGCGTTACCCTCGAGGACAATTGGAAATGCCGAGAGCGTCTGCTGAAAATTTGCAGGACCAAACAGACTCTCATACCAGGAGAATGCCGGATTAAAGTAGTTCACGAGGTTTTGAGAGAACACGTGGGTGTATCCGGAAGCAAACGAGTAAAGCGGTTGGGGCGAGACAGCATTAAACAGCGGATTGATCGGGTCTGTGTATGCGGCCTGCAAGCCTGTGTCGGCCTGAAAACGGAACCACGCCATGTTTTTCTCGTTGACGTTGTAATCAACGCGAGTTGTCTGCACCTGCTCGTGATCGTCGCTCGAGCGAGAGACGCTTTGCCGGTTGGCGCACCCATCGCCGCTGGGTGGATTGCCACTTGCGGTGTTCCCGTTATTGTTGAAACGGCAGCCAAGCATGGCTAAGGGCGTACCGCTCGTGTTCTTGTATAGCGAAAACAGCTTGTGATAAAAGGGCACAAGCTGAGGCTGAGCGGAATAAGTGGCTCCGGTCAACACGTCCTTCCCCCCGATGGGAAGTTGATTCAAGATATAGCTCTCGAGAGCGGGTGTCGGAACCGTTGTCGCGGAAACGATTGGCAGCGCGATCCGCACCCATTCGGAGTCGAAAAAGAAAAAGAGTTTGTCGTGAATAAGCGGGCCGCCGAGGCTACCGCCGAAATGATTCACCGTCGACCGCGGCTTGTGATTGCCGGGTGTGGCATTCGTGAAAAAATTTGCCGCATCAAATCTGGATCCGTTCCATAACTCGTACAGGTTGCCGTGGAATTGGTTACTTCCGGATTTGGTGACATAGTTCACCTGCGAGGCTCCATAACGGCCTTGATCGACCGAGTAAGAGAGCGTGTTCACCGTGATTTCGGCAATAGAGTTTAATCCAAGAACGAGGTTGGTCGAAAGGCCGCTGTTCAGATTCGTGAGAGGATCATTGGTTTCGAGCCCATCCACGATGTAGCCGTTAGAAAGCGCGGGCAGCCCGTTAAATTCCACATTGCCATATCCGTTTGTGCCGCCCACAAAATCATTTCCACTTCCAGCCGTGTTGATAAGGGCGCCCGAGGCAAACTGCAGCGGGTAACTCAGATCGCCGCCTGGATTCGGAAGGTTTTCTAATCGTGGTGAGCTAAACGTTGTCGAAGTGTTCGCGTTCTGTGTGTTGATCAGGGGCGGTTGCTCCGTCACGGTCACGCTCTGCTGAATACCTTCTACTCTCAGGACAAAATCAACCGTTTGCGTGCGGCCGAGTGGAGCCGCGACGGTCCTATTCTCTTGTTGTTGAAAGCCTGAAGCAACAATCCGGATGGTATACGTACCGGGCGTTAACTGGGGAAATTGAAAATGTCCGGTCTCAGCGGTAAGCACGCTGCGCCGTAAGCCGGTTTCGTTGCTGACGATTGCGACTTGAGCGTGGGTGATAGCGCCGCCACTCTCGTCTGTAACCTGTCCGGCGATAGCGCTGGTTGTCTCACCTTGCGCTATCGCGCGCGTAGGGCTGATCAGCCGTCCTGCGAGCGCGATGAAAAGTATAGCGAAACTGAGAGCAGCAAATTTAGGCATGCCTAAAATAGGTTAACACGATGATAAACCCGCGCTAAAATGTGGTACCAGCCAAGTGCTGGTTCAGGTGATCTCAGCCTTTTCACAGTAAGCTATAGATTTAGTGGCGGCTACTAAGCATACTCCTGGGAATACCGAATCGGTTGATGATTATCTGAAGGCGATTCTTGAGTTAAGCGGACCAGCAGAGGAGCGAGTTACGAGCAATGCTATAGCCGAGCGATTGGATGTCCGTGCCGCATCCGTTACAGGCATGCTCCGGAAACTCGCCGCGAACCGGCCGTCGCTTGTGAAGTACGAAAAACATCATGGCGTACGGCTGAGCGCTGCCGGCAAGAGACGCGCTCTGGAGGTGCTGCGTCATCATCGGTTGCTTGAGCGATTCCTGCATGATTTCCTGGAGTATCGATGGGACGAAGTTCACGAAGAGGCGGAGCGCCTGGAGCACTTCATATCGGAGAAACTCGAGGATCGAATCGCCGCCAAATTAGGCGATCCGCTGACCGACCCGCACGGTCACCTGATTCCGGAAAGGAGCGGAATAGTGTCCGAACGTATCGAGATCAATCTGCTGAATTGGGCTTGTGGCGTTCCGGCGATCGTCAGCAGTGTGTCAGACCGGGACGCGCCCGCGCTTCGGGAATTGGAAGGCCTGGGTTTACGACCGGGCGTTTCGGTGGTGGTCGAGGCCGGGGTCCGCAACGCTTCACTGCTGGTACGGATCGGCGGGCAATGCGAAACAGTGCGGCTTAATCAGGAATTGGCATCGCGAGTCTCCGTCGCGCCCGGAACAGCATCGGATCAGCGGGCGTAGTTTCGCAACCGAGTGTGCATAGGCCTCTCAATGAGTCGCGCCGCGGCATGCAAAATGTACGGGGGATTTTAACAGTGAAGCGGTGCACGTGCCGGCTGCGAAACTTTGGACAGCGCGTCAGGCGTTCGTAATCGATACCGGTCAGGTTCATCGCTGGGTTCTCGGCCTCATTACGACTCAGCCCTTCAAGAGGCGCTCGTAATCGTCATGGTTGCCAATCCAGAACCACACGAACGTATTTTCCTTTCGAACGGAGAGCGCACGATACGCGTCTGATATACGCGCCGACCAGAATGCGCCGACCGGTTTCAATTGAAGGGATGGATGCGCTGCGTCCGTGGTCAGCAGTTCGTACTGCTTGTCGGACCTGCGCCGAACATCTTCAGGCAGATCGGCGTAAGAGCGCCAAAACGATGGGAGCGTCTTGTGTGTGAAGCTCACCGGCGCGGCCGATTTTGCTGGGCTTTAGCCTGCTCCCTTCCCCCTTCGAACGGAACCGCCTTCCCTTGAGCAATATCTCGCTCGACCCTTTTTACCAGTGGCACGCCCCGCCCGCCAGGCGAAAAGTCCGCCACCATCTGCCTGTCCCAATCGTCATAATCAAGGTCATTGAGCCACGCTGTCAACGAGTGGCGCTCGTTCTCCGGCAACCGGGCAATTGCCTCTTTGATGGCGTCGACTGTCATACCTCAACTTAGCCCGAGATTCTGACCGGCGCAAGCTCGGCCTGGCGCCAGGGCTACGCAACCGATCGCTTTCACTTGAAGCTAGCGCTGTTTGCCAACAGAGGGTGAAGCAACTCCCAAATATAGTTGCGGATGGCGACCGTGCGGGAGCGCTTTTAATAAAACTTTGCGGCGTCAAGGGTCGGCCAACTGCTTTTCTTCGAGTGGATCGATCTTTGCCAGTTCGCGCACCTTGTTTACACTGAAATCAAAGTATGTTACCGAGCGATGAGTTTTACCGCATCAAAAAACTTCCGCCTTATGTATTTGCCGTGATCAACGAGCTGAAGGCGAAGGCACGTGCGGCAAACCTGGACATCGTCGACATGGGGATGGGAAATCCCGATGGGGCGACGCCTCAACCGATAGTTGAGAAGTTAATGGAAGCGGCGCGGAATCCACGCAATCACCGGTACTCCTGGTCGCGAGGCATCCCAAATCTGCGGCAGGCTATCGTGGAGCGATACCGTAAGCAGTACGGCGTCACACTCGATCCGGAGAGCGAGGCCATTGTCACCATCGGCGCAAAGGACGCGCTCGCCCATCTTTTATTCGCCATCATCGGTCCGGGAGACATGGTCGTCTCGCCGAACCCGGCATACCCGATTCATCAATACGGCGTGATCATGGCCGACGGCGATGCCTGTATGCTGCCAATGCCCGATGCGGCTACATTTCTGGAAGGCTTAAAGGACCTGTATCGCAAGGCTGTAAAGATTCCGAAGGTGATTCTGATCTCGTTTCCGCACAATCCTACGACCACTTGCGTCGATTACGAGTTCATGTGCGAGGTGGTGGATCTCGCCCGGCGGCACGGGTCCTATATCATTCACGACTTCGCTTATGCGGAGCTTGGATTCGACGGTTATCGCCCCCCGAGCGTCCTGCAGGTCCCGGGCGCTGCTGACCACGCCGTCGAGATCTACTCGATGACGAAGAGCTATAACATGGCGGGCTGGCGCGTTGGGTTCTGTCTCGGGAACAAAAAACTGATCGGGGCGCTCGCGCGCATCAAGAGTTATCTCGATTACGGCATATTCCAGCCCATTCAGATCGCGTCGATCATCGCACTTCGCGAGTGCGAGGATGAGCCCCGCAAGATTTGTCACGTCTATCGATCGCGCCGCGATGTGCTTGTCGAGGGATTGCAGCGTGCAGGTTGGCCCGTGGAGCCGCCCAAAGCTTCCATGTTTCTATGGGCGCGAATACCGGAACCGTTTCGCGAGATGGGATCGCTAGAGTTCGCAAAGCTGATGATGAAAGACGCTCTCGTGGCGGTATCGCCCGGAATCGGTTTCGGACCGATGGGCGAGGGGTACGTGCGATTCAGCCTCATCGAAAACAACCACCGCACGCGCCAGGCAACGAAGAACATCGGTCATTTCCTACAGCGGGAGCCTGTGCTGGCCGGCTCGAGCAGCCTCCACGTATAATTCAAGGCGATGGCAGTCCGTTCCGAGGCTCCGCTGCCCGAGCTGATCGCACTGCCGAAGCTGAGCGGTACCGATCTTGATGCGCTTTTTGCGGAAGAAATCGCAATGTGGGAGCGCCGTTTCGACTGGGATTTCCGACCCTCGGCCGACTTGCTCCGGCGATTTCTCAATATTCGTTCTCTTTACGGCTGCGCGCTGCGGGTGGGCAGGGAAGTGATGGGCTACGGCTATTACGTGTGCGAGGGGCGCAAGGGCCTGATCGGGGATTTCTATGTGCGTACCGAGTGCTCGAACGCCTCCTACGAGACATTGTTGCTGGCCGGAGTGATGCAGGAACTGATGCGCACCCCCGGCATCCGCCGTATCGAATCGCAGTTGATGATGCTGCAAACTGCGCCGGCAGCATTTCCGCCTACCCTGGCACGAAACTTGAAAGCGCATCGCCGCTCCTTCATGAGTATCGGCTCCGAGGTGGTCGCGAAGCTCACATCCGCAACACCGGGATTCAGAGTTACATTTGTACCCTGGGCCGAGCGTTACCTGGAAGAAATGGCGCAGGTGCTCGCCGCGTCGTATCGGGGGCACGTAGACAGCGAAATCAACGACCAATATCGCAACATTCCCGGCGCACGCGTCTTTCTGTCGAATATCATCCGCTACCCGGGATGCGGCCAGTTCTCTCCGGAGGCGTCTCTGTTGGCGCTGGATGCAGCGACGGGCCGCGTATGCGGATTGTGTTTGGCGAGCCACGTCTCGGCAACGTCCGGTCATCTGACGCAGATTTGCGTGCTGCCCGCGATCCGTGGATTGAAACTCGGCTATGAGCTGATAAGGCGAACGCTGATACGTTTAAGAAACGATCGGTGCACCACAGTCAGTCTGACGGTGACGGCCTCAAATGTCGGCGCCATCCGGCTTTACGAATCGATGGGATTCCGCATGCAGGCCGCGTTTCCGGCGCTCGTCTGGGACGGATTCTGACAACCCCAGAGCCCCGCCTTACTGAGCCGCGCCGGAACAAAGCGGTTAGCAGAGCGAGGCGGCCGACGATACGCCGCAGGTGCCGAGATTCATCTGCATCTTAGCCAGCGCGCTCTTGTGGATCTGTGAAACGCGGCTTTCGTTCACACCCAGCATGTTGCCAATTTCCTTCATCGTCTTGTCACGCAGGTAGTAAAGCTTTACTACTTGTTGATAACGTTGCGGGAGATTTTTCATCGCGGAGTCCAGCTTCTGCCGCATCTCCGATCGCGCATACACGTGATCCGGATTGTTGGTGGAAGGGCACGGTACCTCCCGCGCAGGCTGATCGTCCGAATCGGCCGTCGTCTGGCGTGTCGCGCTCATGCCCAGGGTCCGGAAATCAATCATCAGATTCTGCCAACGCTTCGCATCCAAACCCATAGCCTCGGCAATTTCGAGCTGTGTCGGCGTCCGTTGCAGCTTCACTGTCAAATCCCGTGTCACGTTCTCAATCTGCTTGTACTGCCGGCGGGCATCGCGAGAAGCCCAATCCAGATCGCGCAGGCTGTCCAGAATCGCGCCCCGGATCCGGTGCTTGGCGTAGACCGGAAACGGCACTTCCTTCT
This sequence comes from uncultured Acidobacteriaceae bacterium, assembly GCA_963842195.1. Classification (GTDB taxonomy): domain Bacteria; phylum Acidobacteriota; class Terriglobia; order Bryobacterales; family Bryobacteraceae; genus Bog-105. The sequence continues at coordinate 377,069 of CAWJFN010000001.1, read as the reverse complement.
CGTGTTGATACTTTGTCGCCGCGTCAAACAAGCCCATGGTGCCGGCATGAATCAGGTCGTCCAGCTCGGTATGAACGGAAATCGTTTTCTGCACGCCGCATGCGATCGGCTTCACCAGGTGCAAAAACTCCAGGATTAACTGGTCCCGGCGAGTGTTGTTCTTTTCGGCTGTCTGCGGTGCGAGTCTGGCAGCGGTGTTCATTTGGTGTCTTTCTCCCTACGCCCTGGGAAAAAGCACCCGCAAACCCAACCGCAATTCTCTTCAGAGTCAATAACTTACATCGGCTGTGACCCGCTGGGACCGCCATTTCGTATCGACCCGGATTCCAGATCGGGACTTTCGTTCCAATCTGAAACGAACCACGGCCCGGGCGCTAACGTGCATGGCTGGAACCAATAGATAGGATTGTTCTGAAACGGCCTTATCGCGATTAACGCTGCTTTGATTCGGCAGAGCCGCCGAATACCCGGAAGTGCTCCGTATTCGGTACCTGCTTAATTTCCCCATCGCGGAAATTAAAACTCCAGGTCTCCTCGGTGTTCCCACAGCGCTTTGCCGGCGGCAGGTCTGCTTCGGTTTCATCGACATCAAACCAAGTAGAAAATTGCGCCCTCACGAGGATACTCACGTCCTTGTCACCGCCGAATCCGGCATCTTTGATGTTGAATGAGCATTGCCGGTTTTTACGCCCCTCAAGCATTGCTTCAAGCTGAGGCTCGTATACCATTCCGCTTCGCGCATCAATGCCGAGTACGTGTTCGCCAATTCCTGCATCGGACCCCCACTGCCATGCCGCTGTCCTTACCAGGAGCATGCTGGAATCCTTGGCCCAACCCAGAATCTGCATTCCGTTCTCGACGGCGGTACGCTTCGGCGGCATGAGGTAGAGCAATTGGTATGGCCCATTGCCCCGGGCGACCCATAACCGAGTTGTGTGCAGGCACTCGCGGTCACGCACTTGAACCTCAACGTAGGCGCGCCAGTTGCCGTCTGGCGAGCTCGATACTGGACTTAAGACCTGCTTCGGCTTCTCGTTTGGCTCGCAGCCGACCAACAATGTCGTCTGTGGTTCTTGCGCCCAACCGAGTGCCGCAAATAACAGAATGAAGACGGAGTAGCGTATCCCCAACCCCGGCATAGAAGTTGCTCTCCTACGGCAATCATTGTACGTCCGCCACGAGCTAATTTCGGTCGCCGGCATGTACTGTGATAATCACCCGCCGATAACTCGTCAGCGGCGGTGTCCCAGTATCGGTAACCGCCAGGATGATGTGCGCAATTCCAGTGCCCGAACAGGGTGGACCGATAGGCAACCACACGGGCCGGCATGTTGAAGTCGGCGTGATCACGGCCTTGGCCTGATCAGCACCGGAAATCGTCAGTGCAGCAAGATTCCCGTCGGCGCTGCCCGCTTCCGCATATTGAAACCAGTTGTAATGCAAGCTCTGCCCATCCGGATCGTGGCTGCCGCTTGCATCGAGCACTAAAGGCGTCCCAACTTCCGCATCCATATAGATCGGCGCCGTTCCGCTTTGCGCGTTCACCTCGACGATGGGGTTGTGATTGGCATGCGAGTAGTCCGCCACAGTCCAACTCATCCGGGCTGCGAAATCATTTTGGAAGGCCTCGCGCCAACGCCAGATGGTTGCCTGATCCGAAACGTGCGGCTGTCCGTCCGAACCGCGAACGGCATCTTGCGACGTAACCCGCGAGAAGAGATCGCCGCCTTGTGTCCAGATGGCGTGAGTCTCTCCGTAGGGCTGTCGAAAAACGTAGCGCCCGCCCCAGCCGCCCCAGTCCGGTCTGCGGAATGAATTCAGTCCGTTATCGATGAGGCTCAAATACGACGGCGTATCTCCCTCCATGATGAACGCAAACCGCGGATATAGCTTCCCGAGTGGACCCTTGCTTCGAATGTTCACGTCGAGCCATTCGTTCGTCACCGTCGTAAAATCCGCGCCCGCGCCGTTGCGGTAATACTTGTCGCCGCTGATGCCTGTCCAAGTGGCGTAATAATATTCGCCGCCGGTGGGCGTGGAGGGCTGAACAATGTAGAACAGATCCGGGAACTCGCGGCGAATCCACGGGCCAGTGTCGTCTTGATCGGAAATCGAGTACACCCTCAGCTTCGAGATGAACTTCTCAACCTGCTCGGGAGTGCGCGTCGCGCGGACTCGCATCAGAGCCTGTGCCAAGGTGTTTGTTCCGCCCCATACGCCGATCCACACAGGCCGAGGATCGTCGCGATCCACTGCTTCGATAATTGCGGATGCTCCTTCCGACATCTTGTCCGGGCCTGTGGCTGCCATTCCGTAAGCCGGCTGTCCGCTGAAGACGCGGTTCTCGAGATCTTCTTCCGTTGGCCAACCTTTCGCATGCTGCATCAGGTTGGTACGCACTTGTCCGTAAGCGCGAATCAGAGTGCGCATCGTCTCCGGATGCACGACGGTCTTCTGCCACGTTGAGGTAACCGCGATGAGTGCTTCAATATCGATTTCGTTCGAGTACAGGAGCAGCCGCGTAAGCGACATCTGATCGTCAGGTTCGTTGCCGATATCGCTGATAACGACCAGCCGCGGATGTCCGCTGAAATTGTCCACATGAGTTGGGGCAAGGGGCGCGGCCGGCACTTCGCGCCCCAGGGCGAGCGCACCCACTGCGAATGTCAGGATTCTACGCACCAAGAATTAAGGATATTGCTGCCGAAGATCCGTCTGCGCCGAAACCGCAGAATGCGATGCGATAAAGTAAGGGCGAGTGACAATGCGAGCAGTAGTTCTGTCATTCGCCTGGTGTGTGCCACTTTACGCCGCGCAGCTTGCCGCGATGGATGGTGCCCCCACGTTCAGCAAAGACGTCGCGCCGATTCTATATAGAAAGTGCGCCGTGTGTCATCACGCGAACGACATCGCGCCGATGCCGCTGATTTCTTATAAAGAGGTACGGCCGTGGGCGGCGGCAATCCGGGAAGCGGTGGCGCGCGGCTTAATGCCGCCGTGGCACGAGGACCCGCACGTCGGATCGTTCCTGAATGATCCGCGATTGTCGAAGGATGAGATCGCCACGATTGAAACCTGGGTTGCGCAGGGCGCGCCCGAAGGCGATCCGAAGGACCTACCGGCCGCGCCGGTCTTCGAAAGCGGATGGCACATCAAACCGGATGTGATCATTGCGATCCCGGAGCAGCCGGTAAGGGCAGGTAATCAGGACGATTACGAATACATATACGTGCCCACAAACTTCGCCGAAGATAAATGGATACAAGCGGCGGAGGTAGTTCCTGGAGACCGCCGGGTAGTTCATCATGCGACAGTAAGTGTGGTGGCGGCGGACAAAGTGCCGGGTCTGCGTTCCGAGCACGGAGATGTGGAGAAAGTGGACGAATTTCACTTTCGAACCGGCAAGGTCAACCATATGAAGCCGGACGCGCCGGTCGACGACGACGGATGTCAACCTGCGTCCGATCCTCGACTCAAAGACCCCACCAGCGCCTACGTGAATCACGTTCCGGCCATCTATTTGCCGGGTCATCTCGCGGAGGTTCGCCCTGAAGGGTACGCGCTAAAGATTGCAGCGGGTTCGTATTTGCAATTTCAGATACATTACAGTAATCGTCTCAATCGCGACGTAACAGACAGAACCAGCATCGGATTAGTGCTCGCGCGCGAGCCGGTTGTCCACGAAGTTGCTCAATACGAGATATGGAATAACTGGTTTTTGATTCCTCCCGGTGACGGAAACCATCGAGTAACTTCGTGCTATGTTCTTCCGAAGAGCGTAACCGCAGTTGCCTATACGGCACACATGCATTTCCGTGGGAAAAGCATGCGCACCGAGGCGGTGTTCCCGGATGGACATCGCGAGCTGCTATTTGACGTGCCCAAGTATGATTTCCGGTGGCAGGAGACCTACTTTCTTAAGCAGCAATTTGTTCTCCCAAAAGGTACAAAGCTGATTACAACTGCGTACTTTGATAATTCATCGAACAATCCTCTGAATCCCGATCGTTCAAAGACGGTGCGCTGGGGCGAGCCGAGCAACGAAGAAATGATGGGCTTCTGGCTGGCGTATGCGGACGTCAGCGATGCAGCGCCTCAGGAAACCGCAAGTAATCAAAACGACGCTCGTTAAAGATTAGCCGCGGCGGCGTGTAATCATCTGAATTGAAGATGAGGGCAGCGGGTAAGTATGTGACTCTAGCGGCGTTGGTTGCGGTCGCCGGCGTCGCCGCGAATGCACAGGGGGTGTTGAGCGCAGCGGGGGAAAGCACGCGCAAAGCGACTGCGCCGCAATCCCCGGTTGATCCGTTGAACCGCGACACGCCGCGTGATTCCATTTACAATCTGCTCGAGGCTTGCCACGCCAGCAATTTCACGCGCGCAGCAAAATATCTCGACCTGAGCAGAGTTCCCGTCAATCAGCGAGTAGTGCATGGTCCGGAGCTGGCAAGAAATCTTTGCACCCTGCTGGATCGAGATACGGATTTCGAGGTGGAACAGTTAAGTGACAAGCCGGAGGGCAATCAAGCTGACCAGCTTGCCTTTGACATGGATCGTCTCGCCTCGTTCCAGGTGAACGAGCGGACGACGTCCTTGTACATGATTCGGGAAAACCAGGCTGGTGTGGATGTTTGGGTGGTTTCAGCCGATAGCGTTCAGCGCATTCCGCAACTGAGTGGACTGATTCAGGCATCGCCGCTGGAGAAATTCATACCCAAGCCGCTGGTGAATCTCAAGCTGTTGGGCACGGAGATTTGGGTGTGGCTAGCGCTGGTCGTTGTGGCCCTACTGCTCTCGTTAGTGTCGAAGATTTTGTCGCGCGCTGCGATTGGAATTGCCAAGCCGATAGCAAAACGATATGCCGGCTGGCTTCAGCAGTACCGCCTATTGGCTTTCACCGAGCCGCTCCGCTTGCTGGTCTCATTGATTGTCTTCCGCGCCTGCATGGCGGTAATCGCACCGTCTGCGCTGGTCCGGGAGTACTTGCTAAAACTACTGGCGCTCCTGTTCATCCTGGGCGCCGCATCGCTGGTGATGCGCATCGTTGACGTTGCGTCAGACCAGTGGATTTCGCGGCTTGATCCTCGCCAGAAGGCAGTGTCCTATTCGGTGCTCCCGCTGGGCGTACGCTTCGTGAAGATCTGTATCTTCTGCTTCGCGATCCTGGTGGTGTTGAATCAGTGGGGGTTCAATATCACGGCGGTGCTGGCAGGTGTCGGAGTGGGAGGCCTGGCGGTGGCACTGGCCGCACAAAAGACGATTGAGAATCTATTTGGCGGAATCTCGGTGATCAGCGACCGTCCCGTTCTGGTCGGCGATGTATGCCAGTTTGGCGGACAAACCGGGACAGTTGAAGATATTGGACTGCGGTCGACGCGTATTCGTACACCAGAGCGGACCGTGGTAACCATCCCCAACTCCCAGTTCTCGACCATGACGCTGGAGAACCTGTCGCGCCGCGACCGGTTGTTGTTTCATCCGACACTACAACTGCGGCGCAACACGCCTCCCGAAAAGATTCGCGAGGTGATGGAAGTGTTGGAAAAGCTATTGCGCTCGCATCCCAAAGTGGATCCGACCTCGGTACCTGTGCGATTCACAAAGGTGACTGCCGACGCCTTTCAGCTAGAGATCTTCTCTTACGTCCTGACGACTGAAGGTGACGAGTTTTTGAGAGTCCAGAGCGAACTGCTTTTAGCTGCGCTGCGGACGGTAGCGGACGCCGGAGTTCAGCTGGCAGTACCGTTCCAGGAATCAATCGTGGTAAACCCAACTTAGAATAGATTTATGGCACGCGGATGGGAAAGTAAGTCGGTGGAAGAGCAGAAAGAAGCTGCGGAGGCGATGCGCATGAACAAGGCGCAAGCCCGGTTAACCCAGGAGCAAGCTCAAGTGCAGCGCGAACGGGAGAGCCTCGAGCTGTCCCGCGAACGTATCGTGCGCGAGCACGCGGCCGCAACGCACCCGAGACACCGTGAACAACTCGCGGCGGCGCTTGCCTATTTGGACCAGCAATTAGCTAACTTCGGGTGAGAGAGAACAGCTTCGCCAGTCAGACATTCTTGGTGAGCATTTTCTTCCACGCGGCACTCAGCTCAGGCAAAGCAGCGAGCTGCCTTCGAGATGCAAAGCCTTCGGCATTCGCGTAGATGAGTTGGTTTGCTCGTTCGATGCTCCACTCCGGATGAGGCCGTTCGATCAGTTCGATGGAGCACGGGGCATCGAGGACACCTTCCTGTAGAACTCGCAGATACCATCCGGTGCGGCTGGTGTCAGACATAAGTTGAGTGAGTTCCGGGAGATGGTTAAGGGTCGCCGGTTTCCAGCAAGGCTGGCGGGGCTGAGAAACCTGCAGCAAAACGGAACCGATGCGATAACTGTCGCCGATGCAAACATCGCGTTCGGACTGCCCTTCGATCTCCAGATTTTCGCCGAACGCTCCAGGGCCGAAGTGCGGCAAGTTTAATTCATTACGCCACAGCTGGTAGTGAGCGGCGCAGTAGGCGAGCAGCGCTTTATCGGGTCCGCCGTGATAGCGCTTATCGGCCTGGCGATCGTTTTCGAGGCCTTCCGAGTGGACACGCTCGGGGCCGGTGAGCCGCTGCTTTTCAATCGCGCTGCTCCAGTCGCCGTGGGGTGAATGCCTGAGTTTCACTTGACCGGCACGCAGCGCGAGCAATTTCATGGCTGTCTCCAGTGATGCCGGGGCAGGCTGATAAGTAGCAGAATAGAGCCCGCGACGCGGCGGAAGGCATAATGAATGCTGAATGCAGTCTTATAATGGGCCGGCGCAGCGGGTTGCCGGGCTGGAAGATCTGCAACTGCTGCGAGCAGAACTGGACTTCGTGGTGGAGAAGCTGGCCAGGTCGCCGCGTCTCGCATCCCTGCTCCGCTATATCGGCGACAAGGCTTTGCAAGGGAATAGCGAGGACGTCCGGGAGTACACGATCGCGACGGAAGTGTTCGGCCGTCCTTCCACATTTGTGCCGGGCGAGGATGCGATCGCGCGCGTAGAAGCGCACCGCCTGCGGAAGAAGCTGAAGGAGTTCTATGACAGCGAAGGCCGGGACCGGGCGATCAGAGTTTCACTTCCGCAGGGCAGTTACGTTCCGGTGTTCGTGGCGGCGGAGCCTGCAAAGGAAGCAATGCAGCCCGCGCGGGAGGAGCCGCGGTTTGCCGCGAAGAACAAGCGGCGTTCATTAGCGTGGTACAGCGCCGGAGCAGTTGTCCTCATAACGCTGTGCGCTGGTTTGATCTTTCTGACAAAACGGAAAGAGCAGAAAAGGCCAAACTCCGTTCCCGCGATCACTACGAATGCGCCGGCATTAGCAGCTCCGGGCCCCGAGGCTCGCATCTTGGCAGGCTACTGGCGGCAGCCGCACATAGGAAGCGGCGGCGTGGTGTGGCGTGCCGACGAGTATTACCACGGCGGGCGGCCGTCGCAAGGCCCGCATGCGTTTGTAGCCAGAACCAATGATCCGATTCTGTTTCAGTCGATGCGTGAAGGCGAATTCTCTTACGATATTCCGCTCAGGCCCGGTGTCTACGAACTGCATCTTTATTTCGTGGAGATGACCTTCGGGCCAGGACTCGAGGGCGGGGGAGAGCTGAGCCGCACGTTTTCCGTGCTCTTGAACGGCAAACCGCTGCTGCCGGGATTCGACATCGAGTCCGATGCCATGGGCGGAGATGTCGCTGACGAAAAAGTGTTCCGCGATATCGCCCCAGCGCCAGACGGCCGTTTACATCTGGCCTTCGAGAGCGATCGCGGGCAGCCGATCTTGAATGCGATTGCTGTAATTCCCGGCACTCCGCACAAGCAGCTTCCGGTCCGATTAGTCACACAACAGAGCCCTTACATTGATCACGCCGGCCAGTTGTGGAGCGCCGACAATTACTTTTTCGGAGGCGTTTTCTCGCCGCAGAGGAATCCGGTGAGCGGCACTTCGGATCCGCCATTGTATTCTCGCGAGCGCTTCGGTCACTTCACGTATGCGATTCCCGTGGATGTGCGTGACCGGTACACCATCACGCTGCACTATGCTGAATTCTTTTTTGGCCCGAAAGCCTCGGGCTATGGCGGCATAGGAAGCCGCCGGTTCAACGTGTACTGCAACGGAAGCACTTTGATTGAGAACTACGACATCCTGAAGGAAGTGGGAAGCTACCACGCAGTGACAAAGACATTTCGCCATGTGAAACCGTCTGCGCAGGGAAAGCTGAACCTGACATTCGAGCCCATTACGAATTACGCGACAGTTTCCGCAATGGAAGTGCTGGACGAGAACGAGTAGCCGCACAAATACGCGCAAAAAGGGGCTGACAAACGCCGTTTGCGCTTGTCTATTCCAGACCGAAGGGCGGTTTGAAGGCGCGCCTTATCGAGCGGTTGAAATCGACAAGTACACCGAGAAGACGGTCATCGTTGGGTATCGGCGGTTGTGGCGTGATTTCACAATTGAATACCAGGTGCTCTGCTTCCGGGGCGGAGCCGGGAATCATCTCGGAAAAGATCTGCGAACCGGTGCCCACTTCCATCTTGCCGATCACAGTACCGCACACGCTCACTCGTAGCAGTTGTCCGGATGCGGGACGAGGATTATAAAAACGCATGACAAGCCGGCAGCGGTGTCGCCGCGGCCTCCGCAATACGAAACTGAAATGAGATGAGGACCAGCGCCAACCCGAATTAGCTTCAAACCATCCCGAAAGCAAGCGGACCGAGTGCTGATCCTGAATGATCAGCTTACGCTGCTCTTGCGAAACGGGGCCGTTGACCGAAACGCCCGACGTGTCGTCAGCCCCCAATCGCGCTGTACAAGGAAGCGAAATGGCATCGTGAAAAATGATTCCGTTTCCCAGGTCGGCATGTGGATCTGCGAACCGTAGCTGTGAAAATCCGGCACGCAGGAAATTGTTCTCCAGATCCGTTCTTCCGAAGACGCGCATTTCGAGCGTCGAGCCGGGTCCGCCATGAAAACGCAGATCGGTGAACTTTTGCTGCTCGCCGGCGGCGGTTTCATTCAGGAGAACGAATGCACCCGCTTCCTGTTCGATCCTCCATCGATGGAGTTTCGGAAAGTGCTCCACTGTGACGGCAGGAAGCCACGGAACACTGAACACTAGAGTCCCGCCCGGTTTGAGAAGCAGAGCAAGATGGTTAAACGCGTTCTGGATGGGAGGAGCAACATGCTCCAATACCTCGCTTGCGATCACGACATCGTATTTGCCGATGAATTCCGCAGGAGGCTCCTGCGCGATGTCCAGCTTTGGTTCCTGATGCAGAAACGTATTCGTGTAGTGCAGACGCTTGGCGAGTTCTCCGGATAACGACTCAGAATCGCTGAGACCCAGGCACTGGACGTTCTCGGTTGGCCGGAAGTCCTGTAGAGAAAGGTTTTTGTTAAAGAGCGCCTTAGAAACAGCATGCACGATCCAGCGCGTTCGCGCGCACGAACCACATTTGAAACACGAGGGCCATTCCCGATCGATGTCGAAGAGAGATGCAATGGCCTCTGTTGATCCACAGATGTTGCACTGAAAAGAGCGCAAAGTGAGCTGGACTTCATATTACAAGGATGCGGAAGCAGCTACTCTTGCACGCGCTATGGCGGTCCGACGCGCTGGTGGGCACGAGCCGGACCGCCACCATCCGTTATGGCTCGAAATCGCCGTAGATCACGCCCCGTCCGTTGGTGCCGAGGTAGACGCGGCCGAAGACGCGCTGATCCCCCTTGACGACAGTGATCCAACCATACTGATGCCGGTCGTCGTTGATGCGGAACCAGTGAGATCCAGCATCGACCGACGCGAAGATACCCCACACGTTGTTCACTTCGCCCGCGATGAACAGAGTTGGGTAGAGAAGCGGCAGGATTGGTTTTCCCAAACCCATGTTGTAAGCGACCTGCACTTGCGCTGTCTGCGTGAATGATGAGCCCGAGTTGGTGGAGTGATAAAGACCCGAACCTGAGGTGAGCCACAGGTCGCCTTCGAAGGCGAAGTCCGCATTGAGGTTGCCTCCGGCGGGAAGCCCCTGTGACTTAACCGCGAACGTCGCGCCTCCATCGGTGCTGAGATACAAGGCGCCGGCGCTGTTATCGAAGGCGTAGAACTTCAGCGAATTCACGCGATCCGAGAGCACCGGCAGCGCCGAAGGCAAACCCGCGCTGGCGGTCCAGGTCGTGCCATGGTCCTTGGAGTAGAAACCGGCCGATGTGCCGGAAGGTGACCACAGAATTGTGCTCCCATCGGCGGCGACAGCAACCGTTCCCGCGTTCGCTCCGGCAGGCTGCGATGCAAACGGATTCCAGGTAATACCAGCATCCAGTGAGTAAGCCCCGTTCCCTGCGCTACCGGTACGACACGCACAATGAAAGCGGCGTTGTTCTGCGCGAAATCCAGGCTGGAAGTGTTGGTGAATACCGGATTTTGTACATCCCTTGGGGCGGCGAGACCTTGAAGTTGTCATGGCGGAAGCCGCCGATATCGCCGAGACCGCTGAGCAGATGAGCGCCGGAAGGCGGGCTGATGGACCAGCGTACGGCCTCGCGGCAGGTTGATCTTGTACGCCGTCGGGAAATCTGAAACTGCTCGTGTTTTCAATTGTGTACCGGATGTACAACAGCGCTGGTAACGGTTCAAAACGTGCCAGATCAGGCGCGCTTCAGTACGATCGTGGCGTTCAATCCACCGAACGCGAAGGTGTTGGAGATCGCAATGCGGGGCTCGGCCGGCCGTGCCTGGTTGGCAACGAGATTGATGGGGCACTCCGGATCGGGATGAGTGAAGTTTGCCGTAGGCGGGATGAGGCGATGCTTCAAGGCAAGCGCAGCGGCGATTGTTTCGATGGCTCCAGCGGCACCCAGAGTGTGGCCGTGCATGGATTTCGTGGAGCTGACCAACACATGGTCCGTGTGGCAGCCGAAAATTGAGCGGATCGCCTGGCTTTCAATGGCATCATTTGCCAGCGTACCGGTGCCGTGTGCGTTGATGTAGCCGACCTCTTCGGGCGCGATCTGCGCGTCGCGCAAGGCCCAGTGCATCGATTTCGCCGGACCTTCTACACAGGGCTGCGTGATGTGGTGGGCGTCGGAGCTCATCCCGAACCCGACAATTTCCGCGATGATGTCTGCGCCGCGCGAGGAAGCAAGCTCCCAGTTTTCGAGCACCAGCATGCCGCCGCCTTCGCCGAGTGAGAGTCCTTTACGATCGGCGGAAAACGGCCGGCAGACATCGGGCGAGACCACTCGCATAGCTTCCCAGGCACGCAGAAGACCCTCGGCAAAGACGGCTTCGCTGCCTCCCGTGATCGCCGCCTTGATCTGGCCGTTCCGTATCATCCAGTACGCCTGGCCAATAGCGTGGTTCGAAGACGAGCAGGCAGTGGCCACGGTATAGGCGGGTCCGTGGATGCCAAACTCGAGCGAGATTCGGCTGGCGCCCGCGTTCGCCATAGTGCGCGGAATCGTTAGCGGCGCAACGCGCGGGTTGCCCTCTCGATAAAGGCGACGGTAGCCCTCCTCTTCGGAGAACTGCCCGCCCACGCTGCTGCCGGTGATAACCGCCGCTTCGTCTGCAAGCTCGCCTTCGAAGCGCAGTCCGCTTTGTGCCACCGCTTCGCGGGCGGCAACGGCGGCGAATTGACTGAAGCGCTCCAGCATTATCAGATCTTTTTCGGTGAAGTGTTCGGAGGGGTCAAAGTTCCATGCCTCCGCCCCTTTTTGAAACTTATAGGCAGGATTACCAGGATCGCTTAATTGGCGAATGCCGGTTTCGCCGGCAGCCAGCCGGCTCCAGCACTCCTTGACGTTATTACCGAGCGCGCAGACCAGCCCGAGGCCGGTCACCGCGACACGGTTCATGCAACACCCGGGGGAACCGTTTGCCTGCTCTTGTCCGCCAGCAGTTTCCGAACTCCCTCTACCGTCTGGCGCACTGAGCGCATGTTTTGAACGCCCTCATCCGGGATGTCGATTGAAAACTCGTTTTCGAGAGCAAAGATGATATTGATCCCGTCCAGAGAGTCTATTTTGAGTTGCTCAAACGTGCTGTCGAGCGAAATGGAATTCGCCGGAATGCGCTGCGTTTGGGCAATAACCCGTATGACTTGAGCGCCCAGATCGTTGGTTTCCGAGACTTCGGGCATGCGTGGAAAATCCATGATAACGCGCTAGCTTCCCGGCTCGAGGACCGCGACTTAGCGACTCAGCACCAAAGGAAGCGATGTTCGATAGCCGGTGTAATGAACCTCGGATACCAGCAAACACCGGAGCACGCACGTTGAAGGCGATTATCCCCGAAAAGAAAAAACGCCGGGGGTTTGCCCAGGAGCGCGACGGCATTGATCCGTTCGCACGTTCTGAGAAACACCCGGCTAAAGCGCTCAAGCCCGGTTTGCGCCGGGTTGTGCGCGCTTACTGGAACAGCACCCGACCGTGATTCGATGGGGCCCGGAGGAGCTTTATAGGTTAAGCGAGAAGACCCCCATGCCCCAACGAGGCGATCTCCCAGCCAGAAATCCGATACTTGGCCAGCATCGGCGGCAAAATCAAATCGAGAATGTTCGGCTTTGCGGAACGGAAGCAACAGGGGGCCGAGACCATCGGCACGTCCTCTTTGTAGCTGAGCAAGGTGAGATTCCCGGGCTCAACCGGAGCGAGAAAGCGTTCCATATGTGCCCCGAGCCGCGAGAACGACCGGCCGACGACATCTTCAGGTCCTGCCGGGGCGGTTGTGGATGCTACCAGAATCGCGCCGGGTCTGGTGCGCATCAGGTGCTGCAGGGCTCGCGTCACGTGCTCCTCGTCTTCAACGGACGAGAGCGCATACCGGATGCCGGCGCCAAACCGCTCCAGCCTGGTCCGAACTACGCTTTCAAAGAGGGTGCGCGCGCGGTCCCCGTGTACCGGATCGGTATAGAGCACGGCAACATTGGGATCGCGAATGGGGCGGGCCTGCAAAATAGGACCGCGTTCACCGAGGATTGACAAAACCGTTTCCAGTTGCGCCTGGGATACCGCAAAGGGCGCACTCTTGACGGTGGCGACGCGCTCGCCTGCCCGCATAAACCGGTAATTCGCTACCGTCGCGATTACGACGCTGCTGGTGCAGTTGATCTGCTTCAGGAGCTCATCGTCTACCAGTGTGCAGGAGTCTTCGGTGGCGATGAGATTGGCGCGGCCTCCGGCTGCCATGCGAATCTCAATAGCGCCGCAGCACATGGCTCCCGCAACCGCCATCACTGCATCGTCTTCACTGACCTCTCCCTCTTCCAACTCGGTAACCCAGACCTGGCGCATGCCTTCGGTCTGAAGCAGGCGGACGTCTTCATCGCTTAAGATATGACCTTTAGCCAACAATTTCCGCCCGCCGGGCCGGAAGATGGTGCAACAAAGGATACGGCCTGATGATTCTTGAATATCCACTGTTTGAGCCCGCATAAATTCCTCCTCTAGCCTCAACCCAGTACTAAGCAGGTTTGGTACTGAGTATACCGGTACTTTTCAGTAAAAATCCAGTAAAAAATTTGAAAGTGTGCAAAATTTTCCGATTTTTCTCACGACTTCTTCACTAAATCTGCGGAATGAAAAGACTTAGGTAAAAGTTCTAACGGAATGTAACTTTTGCAGGTTGGGGCAGTTGTACCAGATCGGCGAGGGGAAGCGAGCGAGATTTGGACAATACGCCAATAGGAGCGGGTTTAAGGCGCTTTAGTACAGCGATTTCATCGCAGTTGTGGAATTTGGGGCAGCGAAGACAGTCTTTCCAGGCTTTCAGCGGCAGTTCTCCGCGTTCGGTTTCGAGAAAACCCAGGCGGGAAAAGAATCCGGGCGCATAGGTGAACGCGAAAATGGCATCCAAATCGTTCTCGCGAGCCTCAGATTCGAGCGCTTCGACGAGCGAGCGTCCAATTCCGTGCTCTCTCATTTGCGGGGAAACGGCGAGAGATCGCACTTCAGCCGTCACGGGCGTGTAAAAATGCAGCGCCGCGCAGCCGATCAGTACGTTTTCCAAATGCGCGACCGAAAAATCGCGGATATTCTCCGACATTTCGAATTCGGTCCGGGGCAGCATAATGCCTTGCGCCGCGTAACCGTTAATGAGTGCCAGGATGTGCGGAATATCGCGCATCGCCGCCTTGCGCACCGCCACTGCCGTTTGCGTCACGCGAGTACCTGCTTTGGCTGCTGCTGCCCCGATAATCGGCTACCTAGCAGCTCGCCGGCCAACAACCGCTCACAAACGCGAGATTCGCGGCCGAGAGCGACTGTAACCTCAGCCAAGCCGCCCTGCAGGGCCGCAACCGCCGCTTCGAGCTTCGCTTGCATTCCGCCGTGGGCGACACCGGAAGAGACGAGCGCAGCTACGCGATCCGGATCGAGCTGGCGCACAACGCTTCCGTCGGCGCCGCGCACGCCGCTTACGTCGGTTAAGAAGAACAGCTTCTCGGCATGCCAGCCGACGGCACAGGAGACCGCCATCTGGTCGGCGTTGACGTTGTAGATGGCCCCGTGTTCGTCGGCGGCGATGCAGGCCACTACGGGAAGGTAGCCTGCCGTGAGCAGCAGGTCGAGCAGCTTACCATCCGTTCGCGAAGGTTTCCCAACGAAGCCGAGCTCGGTGTTCAAGCGATCGGCGCGGGTGAGGAGACCGTCTACTCCGGACAGTCCCACCGCCGGCGCGTTCGCCGCGAGAATGGCCGCTACAAGCTGTTTATTCAACCCACCGGCGATGACCTTGGTAACAGCATCGATGACCGGCTCGTCGGACACCCGGAGGCCGTCCACGAATCTGGTTGCAATCCCCCGCTCCTCCAGAAAGCGTGTCACTTGCTTGCCGCCGCCATGCACCACAACCAGCTGACACTGGCGCGAAACGTGAGCCAACTGCAAGGCCAAGGAAGCGCGCGTCTCCGCATCGTCCAACAGAGTTCCGCCGAGTTTAATCAACACTTTCAAAGCAGTGCCTCTGTCTCCGGGTAGCCGAGCATCAGGTTCATGTTCTGCACAGCCTGTCCGGCCGCCCCTTTCCCGAGGTTGTCGATGGCGGAAACGATAACCACGCGCTGGCTCTCAGCGTCAAAAACGAAGCCGATGTCGCAAAAATTGGTGCGCTGCACGGCCTTCAGGTCGGGCAGTTTGCCGGGGGCGTAGAGCCTTACAAACGGCTCGCCGGCATAGGCGTCTTCGTAAATGGAAAGGAGATCGACGGCTCTTGCAATGCGCGTAGTGCGGAAGTAAATCGTCTCCAGAATTCCGCGCTCGATCGGCAGCAGGTGAGCCGTAAAGGTGAACTCGCGCTCCCCGAGGTTGGAGTTCTGCAGGACCTCTGGAACATGGCGGTGCTCCATCACACCATAGGCGCTGTAGTTATCCGCCACTTCGCAGAAACTGGTCTTGAGGGATGGTTTGCGGCCTGCGCCGCTGACTCCGGAAGCCGCGTTGCAGATGATCCCGCGGCCCCGGTCAGCAACTTCCGCGGCGATCAAAGGTCGAATGGCCAGGTTCGCTGCCGTCGGATAACAGCCCGGGTTCGCAACCAGCTGTGCGCTCCGGATATTGTCTCGATAGAACTCCGGCAGCCCGTACACGGCTGTGGAGAGAAGATGCGGAGCGGTGTGCCGCTCTTTGTACCAGCGCGAATAGGTTTCGCCATCGCGCAAGCGGAATCCGCCGCTAAGGTCAATTACCTTGATGTTCTTGTCAAGAATCGCCGGCGCGAGCTCGATGGATACGTCCGCCGGCGTGCACAGAAAAACCAGGTCGAGGCCTTCCTCGGCTATTGCCTCCGGCGTAGCTGAAATCAATTCCGGAGGCCGCGTCCCGAGAGGCAGGGCCTTCGACTCGACATCCGAGCGGTGTTCCAGGAGGTAGATGTCAATTCCGGCGTGACGTGTTAGAAGCCTGACCAGTTCGGCCCCGCTATATCCGCGGAAACCGGCGACACCGACGCGGTGCCGCGTTGAATCTTTATTCACAGCCTTGAATAATTATACTAAAGTGGACCCCGCAACGGCCACCGGACGCCTCTCCGCTTTTATAGCTGCTCGTGGGTAGATCGTGCCGCCAGATCGCCCACCACGGGCAGCCGGACCTCCTGCTCGTTGGCAGCTTTGATCAACAGGTAAATCCAGCAAATGAATAGGAGCAGCTTTAGAAGGCCGAGTGCTCCGCCGCCGATCCAAGCACCCGGCACGCCGGTCACAAACAGCACTGGAAAGGCGGACGACAGAATGAGCCAAGCAAGGAACAAATAGAGCGCCTGAAAAGCATTAAATCGGACCCGGTAATTGGTTCGGAATCTCCGCGAGGCTAGGAAAATGATGGCCGGCAGAACGCCGAATACCGGGATGTAGCAGAGGATGCAGGCAGTGCGGTCACTGATACCGGAGAGAAAGTCCTCGTATTGACCGCTGGCCACAGGCCGCTGCGCCGCACCGCAGTTGTGACAGAACGCCGCCCGGGGATCGACGGAAGTTCCACAATTTGTACAGTACGGCATCGCTCACGTGCTCTCGAGGCTGGCGCGCACATGGGCCAGCAAAAACGGTCTGTGCGCTTGATTCCAGATTCTACTCCAGAAGACGTGCGAATTGAATCGTTTGTTCCGCAAGCCTTTGCACATGAATTTGATACGATCGACGGCGATGCGAGCCTTAGCAGTTGTACTTCTTTCAGTCTTTTGGATACCGGTTCTGAATTCAAAGCCGCTCGAAATCTATTTCATAGACGTCGAAGGCGGCCAGTCCACGCTGTTCGTAACCCCGTCGGGTCAATCGCTGCTGGTGGACACGGGCTGGCCGGGTAATGCTTATCGCGATGCGAACCGCATCGCTGCGGCCTGCAAGAAGGCAGGGGTCAAGACGATCGATTACCTGGTGATCACGCATTTCCATATCGATCATGTGGGCGGCGTGCCGCAGTTGGTGGCCAAGATGCCAATACGAAATTTCATCGACCATGGCCCGAACCGCGAAGAGAGCAAGTCGGCGCAGGTGCCGTATGACGATTACATCAAAGCGATCGGGGCGGCCAACCACATCGTGGTGAAGCCAGGCGACACGGTGCCGGTGAAGGGCCTGGAGGTGCAGGTAGTGAGCGCCGACGGGAATATCATCGATCACCCGCTTGCGGGCGCCGGCGAGCCCAACTCGTTCTGCTCCGGTGTGCAGCAGAAAGAGCTCGACAAAAGCGAGAACGCGCGCTCGGTGGGCCTGGTGTTGACGTTCGGCAAACTGAGGATTGTCGATCTTGGCGATCTGACGTGGAACAAGGAATTAGAACTGATGTGTCCGAATAACAAGATCGGCACAGCGGATATTCTGGTTGTTTCACATCACGGACTCGATCAGAGCAACAGCCCCGCGCTGGTGCATGCACTGCAGCCGCGCGTCGCCGTAATGGATAACGGCGCGAAGAAGGGCGCGTCGCCGGCTGCATGGGACGTGGTCAAATCGTCGCCGGGGCTTGCGGATTTGTGGCAGTTGCATTTCGCGGACGCGGGGGGGAAAGACCACAACGTCGGCGATCCGTTCATCGCGAACGTAACGGAAGCGGACACCGGATATTACATCAGGATCTCGGCAAACCCGGACGGCAGCTTTGACGTTTATAACGCTCGCAATAAGTTTGCGAAACAGTATCCAGCCAAGTGAAGCTCTGATGCGCTTGCGCTTGGGAGAAGCTCAACCAGTTTGGTCGAGCTTCTCCCGGGCGATCTCTGAAGGTTAGAAATAGAACTTGAACACGAACTGAATGCTCCGTGCGCCGTACAGGTAATTGGCATAACCGAAGCTGTTGTTCGTGAGCTTGCCGCTGTTATTGAAATTCAAGGCCAAGTTCGAATCGTTGCCTGCCGGGTTGAAGGCCGTGAGCGGGTGGTTGATGAAGTTATAGGCCGACATCCGGAACTGGATCTTCTTGAACTCCGAGATCTGGAAGTTCTTGAAGAGCGACAGATCGGTGTTCCAGAATGGGGGCGTCTTCAGGTAAGGGAAGATGAATGAGCCGTTGTGTCCCGGCGAAGGCGGCGCCAGGCAGTTCCCGTTGATGAACTGGTTCTTTGCCAGGTTCTTGCTTGGGTCGCAGGTCAGTATCGGCTGCGCACTGATATTCGGGCTGCCAGTGATGATGTCGGAGCTAATTCCGGTACCACCCACGTTCAAACCATTGGGTAGCGTCGCACCGGGCAGCAGGTTGCCGCCCAAGCCGAAATTCGAGCTCACCTGATCCTGCAGCGGTGAGCCGCTCTGGATCTGCGTAATGCCTGATACCTGCCAGCCGTTTACGACTCCTTTGAGGAGCTTATTGCCGTGCATCGGATCCGGCAGTTGAACGATGTAAGCGGCGTTGAAGACCTGCGTTCTGTCGTTCGGCAGCACGCCGTAATCGTTGTTAATATTGATGGGATCGCCCACGCCATTATTACCGCCTTCACCGCGGATGCCGAGCGCTTTACTGAAGGTGTAATTGACCAGGTAATTCACGCGTCCGCTTTGCTTGTTCCAGCTCGCCTGCAGCGCATTGTAATTCGAGTAAAGCTGGTGGATGGTTTCGTGGATGTTCCCATATAACGGGAATGGTTGCAGGTTGGTCGTATTGGGCGAGTTACTGATATTCCCGGCCTTTCCGAACATCCCAACGTTCTGCGGCTCGAACAGGGTCCCGTAAGGTATCTGGTTCAGATTACCGAAATTATTATTCCAGTCGTTCAGATATCTGGCCTGATTGCCTACATACGAAACTTCCGCCAGTGACGACCCCGGCATACGCTGCGAAATCGTGAAGCTGTAGCTTCGTGTCTCAGGCTGCTGGCTGTCGCTCGGATCGAGTGAATTGGTACCGGGTACGGCACTGCCTGGAGTGAGCGCGGCAAGGCTGTTAAATGTTAAAGGCTGGTTATTCGGCGGGTTCGGTACGCCAAAGGTAAATGCGCCCGCCGACGTGCCGAACGCCGATGCCTGCACGTTTTGCTCATCGTGATAGCGATACCAGCCGACGCCGCCTCGTACCACAGTTTTGCCGCTGCCGAAGATATCCCAGGCAAATCCAAGACGCGGATTGTAGAAGAACAAACGGGAGCCCGTTCCGGAATTCGGAATCTTAGAATCACGGGCGTGCCAGGTGAATCCAGTGAGGCTGGCCGCAGTAGCGTTGGGATTGTACAGGCTTGGCACGAAGACTGCCGCGCCTACGTTGTTGTCTTCTGTCCAGGGGCCCAGGTGATCGAAGCGCAAACCGTAGTCGAATGTCAATCGCCGCGTAGCCTTCCAGGAATCCATGGCGAAGAACGCTGTTGACGTGTAGTGCATCGGCAGGATGTAATCGAAATTCGATTCGTTGTAGCCGGTGATGACGCCGGTCAACATATCGCCGTACGCGTTGCCGGTGCTGCCCTGGCTCCAGTTGGCAAATTGAAACTCGCCGTTCTGGTAACTGTCACTCGGCTGCTGGTTTTTGGTGTGCTCCCAGTAGAAGCCGAACTTCATGGTATGGGTGCCTTTCACCCAGGAGATGTTGTCGGCGGCGGTGGGCAGCCATTTGTCGGCATATAGGTTGCCCTTGGCGGCCTGAAATCCGCTGGGGTTCAACATATTAGCCACGCCATCGCTCCAGCCGGTCATGACGGGAAGCACGGTGTGGGGCTGATTGTTGAACAGATACTTATAGTTGATGCCAACCTTGGCAGGATCTACTTTCGCCGGATCTACGAAAGTATTCGGCACGTCCAGGTTCGTGTAAGTGAAAATAAACTCGTTGGTTAAGGTGGGAGTAAATACTTTGGTAAGATTCGCCGAAATCGAATCGGAAGAATTACCTTCTTGCAGGGGCGAGGGGTAGGGCACAGTCGGGTTCGTTCCCCACCATTCAGTGCTGTTATTGTGGTTCAACTCCCGCTGTGCGTTATAGCTGACGAATAGCTTTGTATTGTCGTTGATGCTCCAGTCAATGCGCGGACGGAGCTGGTACTGGTTATCCGAGTGGGTGGTGGCGAAGATGTAGTTATATCCGCCAGGATTTGATTGAGCTGTGGTATTGGGGAGCGGATAGAGATTCATCATCGCTAGTCCCACGGGATTGATAGAGCTGAGCGGAATTTGTCCTGTAGCCGTTCCAAACGGTCCCTTGTTAGCTGCGGTGGTGACCGAACCTCCGGAGTTTGGGGTCGTCACGGAGTTCAGGTAGGCTTGCGTGAAGTTCCCGGCCCGCATTGCGGCAGTTGGAACAAATGACGTAAACACGTCATGGCTGGGATCCTGCACCTGCTGCTTGTAATATTCGTAGGCGAAAAAGAAGAACAGCTTGTCGCGGTTGTGGTTGAAGTTCGTGTGCGGAAGCAGCACCGGACCGCCGATATTTGCGCCCGGGTAGTAGAAGTAGGTGTCCGGCTTCGGTCCGATCTTCGTGCCATTGGCATAATAGCCCAGCGAATTGTTATACGCGTTATTAGCATCGAAGACGCTGTTCCGTGCGTAGATATAGGCCTCGCCGTGGAACTGATTGCCGCCCGATTTGCCGACCGCCGAGATGAGCACTGGCCCTTTGGCGTTATCGGCGCCGAAATTGGACGTCAGCACCTTCAACTCCTGCGTCATGTCTGCCTGCGTGTTCACCGCCTGCCCGCAGTTGCAGCCGGGATCAACGACATGCGCGCCGTCTGACGTAATGTCAAGCGCCGCCGTGCGAAGTCCGTTGGCGGAGAAGCTGCCGACTGGGCCGCCGCCCGTGCTTTGCTGCTGCGCGCTATAGTTTGAACCTGGTGTAAGCGTACCGCCTACCGCGAAGCCCGGCAGAATTTTGATGAATTCGGCTGCGTTCTGCCCTTGGATCTGCACGTTCTGCAACAGTTTCGTGTTGATGACCATTGACTTCTCGCCCGAATCGACTGGCGTCACCGATTCGGCCGTGCCGGTCACCTCGACGGTTTCAGAGGACGTGCCGACCTGCATCGACAGGTCCGACAGGTTGCGCCGGTCCCCGGCGTCGAAGTGGACCCCGGTACGCTCCAGCTTCTGAAAGCCCTTGGCTTCCACCGACACCGTGTAGTCGCCGGGCGGAACGGCGTTGATGGAAAAAAAGCCGTCATTATTAGTGACCGTCCGCCGCTCATCGCCACTCGCGGTGTTTCGCATCACGACGCTCGCGCTCGGGATCACCGCGCCCGAGGCATCCGACACGGTTCCTGTGAGAGTACCGTTTGTGCTCTGACCGTGCAATCCCGCTGTCGTGACCAGCAAAGCGCAGAAGGACAATGCGATTCGATAGACCCGCTTGAAAGCTGTCGTCATAAGTAGAGACTCCGCCTTTGGTACTACTTTTCTTTAGGAGTATAGGTGGATTTTGCAATCAGCGTCACGTTACTTCCGTTACTTTGTTCCGCTGGTGCAGAACGCGACATACGAACCAAGAACCTTTATTTTCTGTCGAGTACGGCGAAATATCGGCCGGAAATAGGTGTAACGGTTAAGCCCGGAGAGCTGGTTATGTTCCCCGCATGCACACTGGCGCAATTGTGGTATACCGGATTAACGTTACTTCTATGAGGAGCCCTGTCGCGCCTTCAATGGAGCGGGAGCGGGCGGCATTGCAAACCGTTTTAGCCTCCGAGCGGTTCTCGCGCTGTCCCCGGCTTGCCAATCTGCTGGCATATTTATGCCAAAAATGCTTCGAGGGAGAAGCGGATCAAATCAAGGAATACAACATCGCCACCGAGGTGCTGGGGCGGCCTTCCGAGTTTGATTCGAGCCAGGATGCAATAGCCCGCGTCGAAGCTCACCGCTTGCGCAAGAAGCTGAAGGAATACTACGCTGCTGAGGGCGCTCACGAGGAGATTCGTATTGTGCTTTCGCCCGGAACCTATGTTCCTCTGTTCGCCCGGGCGCGCGCACATTCTCCGCACGTAAATGAGGCACTCGAAGGTAGGCAGGCCGGTTTTGCCGAAACCAGCGGCGGTGGTGCCGAGTTGCGCGATGGCACCGAGTTGGAGGTGCTTGCGCGCTCCGCAGATGTGGCTGCGGTACCCGGTCCGGTGGCGTTGCAGTCGGTGCGGACGCGAGCCTGGCCGTACATCGCGTTTGCTGGTTGCGGCGTTGCCCTAATGGCGGTTTTGCTGTGGAAAGCGGCTGACCGGAAGGCGGCGGCCGCGCCGTCGTCTCCGATCCGCTCCTTTTCTGCCGTTCCCCCGCCGGTAGCGAATGACGGGAGCGAGGACCGTTCGCCTGCTGGCGGGTTGCACCAGCGGACACATTGACCGCATGGGAAACCTCTGGGAGCGCGACCGATATTTTTCGGGCGGCAGCCCGGCCGTGTGCCCGCATGAGTTTCTGGCGCGAACCAACGATCCCATGCTCTTTCAGACGGTCCGGATCGGGGAGTTTTCTTATAACATTCCGCTCGCGCCCGGAAGCTACGAGCTCCACCTGTCCTTCGTCGAAACCATTTATGGTCCCGGTATGATCACGGGCGGCGGCGAAAACAGCCGCACGTTTCTAGTGAAGCTAAACGGCCAGGTACTGTTGAACAACTTCGATATCATCTCCGACGCCGGCGGGCCTAACATCGCCGATGAGCGCGTGTTCCGGGATGTGCATCCCGGCGCTGACGGTAACTTGCGTATCGAGTTCTTCAGTCAACGCGGCCAAGCGATTCTCAGCGCAATAAAGGTTCTTCCCGGTCTCCCTGACCGACAGCTTCCCATTCGTTTGGTCTCCCAGGAAACCTCCGTCACTGATCATCTGGGGCGTGTCTGGAGCCCCGATATGTACTACAGCGGCGGCCAGAATTCGATTCACAGAAGCGCCATTGCCGGCACTCCCGATCCGGATCTATATGCAGGCGAGCGCTACGGCAACTTCAGCTACGCCATACCGGCCGATACTCGGGATTCTTACAGCGTCACCGTGTATCTGGCCGAGGCGTATTGGGGCGGCCCGCAGGACCAGACGCATACCGGGCCCGGCAGCCGCATTTTCAATCTGGATTGCAACGGCGTCCGGCTGCTCGAAAACTTCGATATCTATAAGCAGGTCGGCGGATCGCGTGCCTTGACCAAGACGTTTCGTCACCTGAAGCCCAATGCGCAGGGAAAACTGGTTCTCGCGTTCGAGCCGGTTGTGAACTACGCTTCGATTTATGCGCTCGAAGTTGAGGATGAAGGCAACTGAGACTATCTCGGTGTGGATGTTAGGAGAGAGCACGGCGTCGTGAACGGCGAGCGCGGGTCCGCCGCAACGGGGCTGAAAAATGACGTATCGAAAGGAAATGGCGACACCGCTACCGGTTCGGACGCGCGAGTTGGTTGACGCTCGCCCGCAATGTCCCCATTTCCTCTCCAAAGTTTGTCGGGCAGCCGCCCTGTCCCTTGGTCTGATGTCTGGACAAGCCCGGCAATCGCCGCAGGACCTCTTGAAAGAAGCCACTTCGCTGCAGCAGCAGGGAAAGCTGGAACAGGCGATCCACGATTATGAGTTGTTCCTTGACATGTATCCCAATGTGGCTGAAGTGCGCTCCAATTTAGCCGCGGCGCTGGCGGGAAGTGGCCGTTACGCGGACGCTATCGAGCAATATCAGCGCGCTCTTGAGACCAAGCCCGATCCGGCGGTGCGTCTGAATCTGGCGCTGGCATACTACAAGACGGCGAATTTTCCGCGTGCCGCCGAGGAATTACAAAAAGTGCGCGCCGCCCAACCCGCGAACACTCAGGCGCTTCTGCTGCTGGCAGACTGCAATCTGCGGATGGGCCACAACAAGGAGGTGACGGACTTATTAACTCCTCTTTTCCAGGCGGATACCGAGAATCTCGGAGTTGCGTACCTGCTGGGAACGGCACTGGCGCGAGACGGCCGCACCGCAGAGGCGCAACAGGCTATTAACCGGATTACGAGCCGGGGCGATTCGGCCGAGGTGCGGCTGCTGATGGGCACGGCGAAATTCACCGGCCACGATTTTCATGGCGCGCTGGACGATCTCAAAAAAGCCATCGAGCTGAATCCCAATTTGCCCGACGTCTATTCTTATTACGGAATGGCACTGCTGATGACCGGCGATCAGGCGGGCGCACGGCAGGCCTTCGCGACAGAACTGCAGCAAGATCCCAATAACTTCGACGCCAATTTGCGCATGGGATTCTTGCTCCGTAACGATCAGGAATTCGATCGCGCGCTGCCGTACCTGGAGCGCGCACTGGTTGTCCGGCCCGGTGATCTGGCGGTGCGCTTTCAAATCGCCTCGGTCCACCTGGCGCAGGGCAAAGAGCAGGAAGCTAGAGATGAGCTGGAATCCATCGTCAAAGAAACGCCGTCATTCCTGGAGGCGCATGTGACTCTGGCGACGATTTACTACCGGGAGAAGCAAAAAGAACAGGGCGACCGTGAACGCGCGATTGTCGATAAGCTCAATACAGAACGTCAGGCGCAGCAGGTCGCGGTGCAATCGACTCAATGACACACAGAACAATCTGCGAAATGGCCGTGCTGGTTATCGCTGGCGTGCTGTGGTCTCGCCGCGCCTGCCCAAACCACGAAGCAGCCCGCTGCGCCGGGAAGCGGATTTGAGCGGCTCGCCAAGCAAGCCGAAGCGGCCGCGCAAGCCCACCAAGTGGACGATGCGATCCGGCTGTACAAGCAGGCATTACGCCTGAAGCCTTCCTGGGAGGAGGGATGGTTCAGCCTTGGCATGCTGAACTATCAGCTTGATCAGTACGCGGAAGGGCGCGAGGCGTTCCGGCATTTGACGGTTACTAACCCGAACGTTGCCGTGGCATGGGCCATGCTCGGGTTATGCGAGTTCGAGACGAAGAACTATCCGGAAGCGTTGCTGCACCTGGAGCGGGCAAACACTCTCGGCCTGGGGCAGAGCGAGCAGATTTCCGATGTCGCGACCTATCATCTTGCCCTGCTGCTGACCCGCTATGAGCGTTACGAAGAGGCCATGAAGCTGTTGACACAGTTCTCGCAGCACGGTAAAGATATGCCCGATTATGTGCAGGCGATGGGTATCGCTGCGCTGCGCAAGCCGCTGCTTCCGCCCGAAGTGCCGCCTGCCGAACACGAGCTGGTGATGGATGTGGGACGCGCCATGTTCGACGCCACCGCGCTGCGCATGAGCGAAGCCGCCGCTGAATTCAAACGGTTGATTGAAAAGTATCCGAAGGAATCGAACATACATTACCTGTTCGGCACATTCCTGCTATACAGTGACGCTAATCAGGCCCTTGAGCAGTTTAAGCAGGAGCTGGAGATTACTCCGAATCACGTGCCTGCGCTTGTCACTATGGCGGGCGAGTATGCGCAGCGCGAGGATTACAAAACGGGACTAGTGTATGCCGAGCGGGCGGTGGCTGCATCGCGTGATTCGTTCGCGGCCCATGCTGTGCTGGGGCGAATTTTGATGGCGAGCGATATCAATTTGCAAAAGGGCATTCAAGAGCTGGAAACGGCAAAGCGGCTGGAGCCCGGCAGCCCGCAAGTACGTCTGTTCTTAGCCACCGCTTACGGCAAGGCGGGGCGGAAAGAAGATGCCGCCCGTGAACGTGCGGAGTTCATGAAGTTGCGAAAATCGTTTGACGAAAGCACAGCGGCGGCCGAAGCGCGCAGCTGACGCGAAACCTGAACAGAAATGAGCCGGTGGGCGGTAATTGGGGCCGGTTGGTTGTTTCTTGCTACCGCAGTCTCTGCTCAGCAGCCGCTGCATAATTTTCGAGAGGTAAGAAACTGCGCCACCTGTCACCCGGCGCAAGCGCGCTTGCACCCGTCCACCTCCATGGCGCATGCCATGGAAACCGTTGCCGAATGTAGCATTCTGCGGCAACATCCCGTGCTGAACGCCCAGCTCGAGCAGTATTCTTACCGCATCGAACGCCGCGGCGATCAGAGCATCTATACCGTCACCGATGGCGTCCAGACTTTCTCGACGCCGCTGGGTTGGGCTTTCGGGCTCGGCGCTGCCGGACAGACGTACGTTTTTGAAAAGGACGGCGCGATGTATGAGAGCCGCGTGAGTTATTACCGGCTGATCGATGCACTCGATATTACTATCGGCGCCCAAAAGCTGCATCCGACGAATCTGCTGGAAGCCGCGGGCCGTTATATGGGTCCGCGCGAGGCCGCTCTCTGTTTCGGCTGTCATAGCACCAATGGCGCGACGGCGACACAGGTGACAGTGGACAGCATGACACCTGGCGTGCAGTGCGAACGTTGCCATGGGCCCACCGAAAATCATTTGGAAGGGCTCAAAAAGGGCGATACGGCACTGTTCGGCATGAAGAAGCTTTCCAGCATGAGCACGGAAGAGATCTCAAACTTCTGCGGCCAGTGCCACCGCACCTGGGACCAGATTGCAATGAACGGTCCCCACGGCACTTCCAACGTTCGTTTCCAGCCGTACCGGCTGGCGAACAGCAAGTGTTACGATGCCGATGACCGCCGCATTAGTTGCCTTGCCTGTCACGATCCGCACCGCGAGGTGGATCACAACGATACAGATTACGATGCCAAATGTCAGGCTTGCCACGCGGGCGGAAAGCCGCAGGCAAAGGCGTGCAAAGTGGCAACAACACGCTGCGTATCCTGTCACATGGTGCGCGTCGATCTCCCTGGTGGACATCACCAATTTACTGATCACGATATCCGGCTACCTGGTACGAAATACCCCGATTGACCTAAACTTCTTGCTTCAATTGCGGCGATTACGTGCTCGGTTACCTGCCTCAATTACGTGTAAGATAGCGAAGGCAAGCATGATTCGATTTTGGACGGTTACGCTTTCGGTGGCAGCTGCGCTGGGTAGTATGCGTGCCGGGCCCGGGCAAGCCGCTCCATCCGCTGCAGGCAATCAGCAGCCGACATTCAAGGCCGGAGGCGAAGAAGTCGTACTCGACGTTGTCGTGCGCGACAAGAAAAATCGCCCGCTGAATGACCTCAAAGCTCAGGATTTCGAGGTTTTTGACAACGGCGAGAAACGCGCCATCAAATCCTTCCGGCTGGTGCAGGGAAACGAAGCCATTTCCTCGGGAGGCGCTCGGACGGCGCTCGATCCGCTGCGGCAGATCCGGCTGCTCACAATGATTTTTGACGGATTGGATAATGACGGCCGGCGGTTGTCGCGCGAAGCGGCGCTGAGTCTGCTGAAAAACGAATTGCAGCCCAACGTGTACATCTCAGTGCTGACGATCGATCGCGCGCTTGAGGCCATTCAGCCATTCACCAACGATCGGGATCTGCTTAAGAAGGCAGTGGAGCGCTCCACCAGCGGAGCTTTGAATTTCGCTTCGGATACGGCACGCATCCGCACCCAACTGCAGGAGATGCTAGGTCCGAACCAGGCCGGCCAGGGCCTGGCCGACCAAACCGACTCGATGTCGAACGGAAGTTCGGGCCAGAGCGGCCCCGCAGCCGCCGCTAACGGCCCCGCTGCCGCCAATGCGATCATGGCGCGAATGATGTTGCGCATGCTGCAGAGCAAGCAACTGGATGAATCGAGCGACCAGGGCAGGGCAAAAATCAGTGCGCTGCTGCAGGCGGTTAAAGAGCAGTACAGCTTGCCGGGCCGCAAAACCATCCTTTACTTCACGCCCGGATTTCAGATTCCGCAGGGGATGGAAGAGCCGTTCAAAGAGGTCATCAGCATTGCTAACCGCTCGAACGTGAGCTTTTATGCGCTGGACGCGCGCGGCCTGGGTGTGGCCGGACAGAATGATTCATCCAATGGGCAGCTGCATGACGCGATGAGCGCTTCGGCGGAGAATATGCATCGCGGAAACGTGAGTACCAGCAACGCTCAGTCCGCCGACATGGCGATTGAAGCCGGCAGGGCAAACGTGCAGAACACGCTCGCGATACTCGCCGATTCCACGGGCGGCTTTCTCATCGCCAATACCAACGACTTCTCCGGTAAATTGAAGCGGCTCACCGAAGATATCGAGACCTACTACGAAATCAGCTACGATCCGCAAATTCAGACCTATGACGGTTCGTTCCGCAAGGTGAGCGTCCGGACGGACGTGGCGAACACGCGCGTGCAGTCGCGCTCGGGATACTTCGCGCTGCCTCCCTCCATGCGGACACAGGCCGTGCTCGCCACCTACGAAGTGCCGCTACTGAAAGCGCTGAGCGCCACGCCATTACCTCGCACCTTTGGTTTTCAGACTGCGGCACTGCACTTTAAGGGGCTAAACGACACATCCGATTGCGTCCTGGTGTTGGATGTCCCTATTGGCAATCTGACGATGCAGCAAAACAAAACGACCGGCGAGTACGATGCAAACTTTGCTTACGTGATGGTTGTGAAGGACGGAAAGGGAGAGATCGTAAAAAAACTGCATAACGAACTTCCGTTGAAGGTCGAAGCCTCGAAAGTGAACGCCATCAAGGCGTCCAGCCAGTTTATCGACGCGCAGAATTTCGAGCTTCCTCCGGGGCGTTACACGCTCGAGTCGGCGGTGCTCGATAGCGAAGGGAATCGGATCAGCGCCCGTAAATCCGTTTTTGTGATGCCGGCGTTCGACGGCTCTCTAGCCATCAGCAGCGTGGCGCCTGTTCGCGATCTGAAACCGAAGGGCGATACGCCGGATGGCGATCCGCTGCTCATGGGCGGCCAGGTAGTCTCGCCGATGATCAATCCCACGGTGAAGAAAGCCGATACCAATGGATTGTCTTTTTACGTGGTCATCTATCCCGGAAAGGCGGATACGGAAAAACCGACGCTGCAGATGGAATTCAGCAAGGACGGGCAGGTGCTCGGGAGCGGCTCGCCGGCGCTCGGCAATGCGGACGCTCAGGGCAGAATTCAATATGTTGCGACTGTTCCGCTGGAGCAGCTTTCAGCGGGCGATTACCAGGTTCGCTTCGTGGCCAAACAAGGCGCTCACGCGGCGGAAGAGTCAGTGACGTTCACGGTGGAATGAACAGCCGATCAGCCGAAGAAGTCCCGCACCTTCTCAAACACGCTCTTCTCGTGTGGGGCGTTATCGGCGGGCAGGACGTCGCGCAACTGCTCTAGAAGCCGCCGCTGGTCCTTGGTCAGCTTCTTCGGTACCTGAACATCGATGTGAACGTAAAGATCGCCACGCACGCGGCTATTCAGGTGCGGGACACCGAGATTGCGTAGTCTGAATTGCGCGCCGGGCTGAGTTCCCTCGGGCAGGCGAATCATCTGCGCTCCATCGAAAGTTTCGATCTCGATATCGGCGCCCAGTGCGGCCTGAGCGAGATTGATCGGCAGCGAGCAGTGCAGGTCATTCTCGCGCCGTTCGAAGACGGGATGTTCGGCAACGTTCACCACCACATACAGGTCGCCCGGCTGGGCACCCGGTACACCCGGATTGCCCTCGCCGGAAAGACGCAGCCGGGTTCCGGTATCTACGCCCGCCGGAATGTTGATCTTGAGCTTTTTTTCTACCCGGCTGAAGCCTTCGCCCCGGCACTGCGCACACGCCTGACGGATCACTTTGCCGCGGCCGCCGCAAGTGGGACATGTCTTGCGGATGGATAAGAAGCTTTGCTGGTATACGACTTCGCCCCGGCCATTGCAAACCGAGCACGTGATCAAGCCACCGTTCGGTTCCGCACCCGTACCCGAGCACTTGCCGCACGCTTCCATGCGCGGAATCTGAATATCGGCCGACATGCCGCGCATCGAGTCTTCAAATGTGATCTGAAGATCGTAACGGATATCTTCGCCGCGCTGCGGTCCGCGCCGGCGGCCACGCGAGTTCCCGAAGATGTCACCGAACAGGTCGCCGAACAGATCGCCAAAATCGGCGAAGGTAGCTTCATCGAATCCGCTAAAGCCACCCTGACCGCCGCCATTGACGGCCTGATGACCGAAGCGATCATAGGCAGCGCGCTTCTGGCCGTCGCTGAGAACAGCATAGGCCTCGGCCGCCTCTTTGAACTTTTCTTCCGCGTGGTGGTCACCCGGATTCCGATCGGGGTGATATTGAAGGGCGAGCTTCCGGTAGGCGCCCTTCAGCGTCTGCTCATCGCAGCCGCGCGAGACGCCCAGGACCTCATAATAATCTCGTTTAGCGACGCTCATCTCAGGTTTTGACAGCCGCGGGCGGCGATTACGGGTTAACCGCCACTTTCACCATCGCCGGCCGAAGGAGCCGGCCTTTGAAATAGTACCCGCGCTGGTACTCATCCAAGATAGTCTGATCGGGGTGGTCTTTTGTATCAACCATTTCCACAGCATGATGGATATGCGGGTTGAAGAGGGGAACGTCGTTGGTGATCGGCTCCAGCCCGAGCTTCGTCAGTGACTCGAGCAGACGCTGATAAATGAGATCCATGCCGCGCGCGTAGTCCTTGTCCGCGGTCTCCACCTTCAGAGCGCGCTCGAAGTCGTCCAGAATCGGCAGTAGCGCCTTTACCGTGTCCATGGCGGCGAATTCGAAGATCTCGCTGCGCTCGCGCTCGGACCGGCGCCGGAAATTCTCAAACTCGGCCTGCCGGCGTTGTAACAGATCCTGTAGCTCGGCCTTTTCTTTCGACAGGCGGTCGCGGTCGGCTGTCAGCTCGGCCACGTTGCCATTCGGCTGGTCGGAGTTCTCCGGCGATGTCCCGCCCTGCGGCTGGACGTCTTCCGTCAAAATTCCATTATTCGTTTCAAGAGGTTCCATGGTGACACGCGGAGCAGCACCAGAGGCCGTGCTCCAAAATTTCAGCGTAACAGAGGAAGGCACTTCGGGAGAAGTACCCTCAGTGCCTGTTTATGAGATGACTTGAACCTGGGACTCGGTTCACCAGATCGCTTCAGCGACCGCGTCCATTGGCGGACTTGGCCGCGTCGATAGGCGTAGGAACGGCCGGAACTCCTTCTGCCTCAATAGTTTTTGTCAATCCGAGCGCCTTCCGCAGCTCGGCATCGATGCGCGCGCGAATATCGGCGTTGTCTTTCAGGAACTGGCGGGCATTCTCGCGTCCCTGCCCGATGCGCTCGCCCTTGTAGCTGAACCAGGAGCCGCTTTTTTCGATGACGTTATGCGCGGCGCCCAAGTCCAGCAGGTCGCCTTCCCGGGAGATGCCTTCGCCGTAAATGATGTCGAACTCGGCTTCCCGGAAGGGCGGAGCGACTTTATTCTTGACAACTTTGACCTTAGTCCGGTTGCCGGTAACCGAATCGCCGTCTTTAATGGCCGCAATCCGGCGGATATCGAGGCGAACCGAGGAGTAGAACTTCAAAGCTCGACCTCCCGTTGTGGTCTCGGGATTACCGAACATCACGCCGATCTTTTCCCGGATCTGGTTGATGAAAACAAGGCAGGTATTGGATTTCGAAACGATGCCGGTCAGCTTGCGCATAGCTTGCGACATCAGCCGGGCCTGCACGCCCATGTGCGAATCGCCCATCTCGCCGTCGAGTTCGGCCTTCGGCACGAGAGCGGCGACGGAATCGACCACCAGTACGTCAATTGACCCCGAAGTGATCAATGCGCTGGTGATTTCTAGAGCCTGCTCGGCGAAGTCAGGCTGCGAGACAAGCAGATTGTCCACGTCCACGCCCAGCTGCTTGGCGTAGATGGGGTCCAGAGCGTGCTCGACATCGATAAACGCCGCCATTCCACCCTGCTTCTGGGCCTCCGCCACGACTTGCAGCGCAATAGTAGTTTTGCCTGACGATTCCGGACCGAAGATCTCGCAGATACGCCCGCGCGGGAGGCCGCCGACTCCGAGCGCGTAATCTACCGAGATCGAACCGGTCGAAATCGCCGAAACGGGTACGATCGCTTCTTTGGCGCCGAGCCGCAGGATGGAGCCTTTTCCGAACTGTTTCTCAATCTGGCCCAACGTTAGGGCCAAGGTACGGCTGCGTTCTTTTTCATCCATATCGGATACTCCTTTGGGAACGGGCATTGGTTCGGGCGGTCCTTGATGAAGGCGGCTCGCAGACTTCCAGCGATTATCGCAGGGCAGTGCGGTCTCGGGGGCTACCAAAGCATTATAGCGCCAAACAGAAGGTGGAGATTTTGTTTTATTTGGCCGTGCGCGACGTTTAGCCGATGACGTTGGCATACACGCTTATGGGAGCCACTATCGAGGTAACCTGACCGTTTACGATAGAGATATAGGGGTTTGCCTCCGAACCCGCTTTCCGTGCGCTGTGCGTGGAAAGCTTACCCGACCTGTATCATGTGGAAACGAATTCGCTGGCTGTTACTACTCGACCTATGGAAGGGTCTCGCGGTTACGTTCCGTCAACAGCGGCCGGCCAACGTATACACGCAGCAGTATCCGGCCGAGCGGCCTCCGGTTTCGGAACGCTATCGCGGCGCTCCGCGCTTGAATATTCATCCGGAAACGGGCGAAACGCTGTGCATCGCCTGCGATCTGTGCGCGGTCGCCTGCCCCGAGAATCTGATCGTGGTGGGCAGCACGCGCGATCCAAAGACCAAGCACAAAGTGTTAACTACGTTCACCTACGATCTGTCGCGGTGCATGTTCTGCGGATTGTGCGAAGATGCATGCCCGGTTGACGCGCTCGAGTTGACGCAGGATTTTGAGCTTGCGACCTTCAGCCGCAAAGGACTGATCTGGGATCGGCAGATGCTCGAAGAAGGGCCAGTTCCGGAGACGTTTAAGCACTGAAATGGAGACGATCCTGTTTTACGTATTCGCCGCATTGACGGTCGGTGGCGGAGTGCTGACGATCACGCGCCGCAGCGCGGTGTTCTCGGCAGTATGGCTGACAGTATCGCTCTTGGGTGTTGCGGGATTATTCCTGCTGCTCGGGGCCGAGTTCCTCTTTGTAGCGCAAATCATCCTCTACATCGGCGGCATCACTCTGCTGTTCCTGTTCGTGATTATGCTCGTGAACCTGGACGCTTCGATACAGATGAGCCGTTTTCGGAAGGCGTGGCCCATCGGCGTTCTGGCTGCTGCCGGCTTCGCCGGCGAGCTCGTTGCATTGCTCGCTAAAGGACGCTTCGAATGGCAGGCAACTCGGGTAAGCAGCGGAAATACGGAAGCAATTGCCGATCTTCTGTTTTCTCGCTATCTTGTGCCGTTCGAAATTGCTTCTGTTCTGCTGCTGGTTGCCATTGTGGGTTCGGTCTGGATGGGACATCAGCGAGAGCGCAAAGGGCAGGTCTCGCTATAGTGCAGCACACCATCACGCCGCTGCATTATTTGATCGTGAGCGCTCTGCTCTTTAGCATCGGCATTAGCGGCGTGCTGCTGCGCCGCAACGTGGTCGTGATTCTGATGTCGATCGAGCTCATTCTGAACTCTGTGAACATCAATCTGGTCGCCTTTTCCCGAATGCATCAGCACGTAACCGGGCAGGTCTTCGCGCTGTTTGTGATGGCCGTTGCGGTGGCTGAAGCTGCCGTGGCGCTCGGGGTCCTGATTGCCTTATTTCGGAATCGCGGGACGGTGCTAGCCGACGAGTTGGATCTTCTGAAATGGTAATTGGCGCACACGACGCTTTGCTGTCCGTTGTGCGCGCTTGCGTAGATCCACAGCACGTACTGCAGAGCTACGCCCTGCTTCTAAACCTTGCGCTTCCGCTTTTGGCAACGGTGGTGATCTTCTTCGGCGGTTCGTTTGCATCGGTTCCCGCGCAAACACCTCAGCGTTGGCCCGGCGTATTCGCGGTTGGCATCGTCGGCTGCGCTCTGCCGCTCGCGATCTTTGCGGCCTTC
This sequence comes from uncultured Acidobacteriaceae bacterium, assembly GCA_963842195.1. GTDB lineage: Bacteria > Acidobacteriota > Terriglobia > Bryobacterales > Bryobacteraceae > Bog-105. Next base: position 343,430 of record CAWJFN010000001.1, on the reverse strand, counting down.
GCCACTCGACAGCACGGCGTTGTGACATTTCAGATCGGAGAATGGATCCCCGGATTTGGGGCTGCCGTCAGTCTGTACTTCGATTGGCTGACCTCCTGGCTCTTGTTGCTGGTGGACATCGTCGGACTGATGGTGACGGTGTTCTCGCTCGGCTACATGCGCGATGAACACGACCAGCGGCGCTACTTCGGTGGGCTGCTCTTCTTCATCGCCATGATGAAGCTGCTCATTCTTGCGGGCAGTTATCTTCTGTTATTCGCAGGCTGGGAAGGCGTTGGGCTCGCGAGTTATCTGTTAATCGGCTACCATTTCGAGCGTCCGCTCGCCGCGCGGGCCGCAACCAAAGCCTTTGTCGTAAACCGGGTCGGTGACGCCGGTTTTGTGCTTGCTATTCTCGCTCTCGCGTTCAGTTGTGGAACCACCAACTACGGCGCTGTCGCACATTCGGCACCCCATCTCCCGCACAGCACCGTGGTGCTGGTGTCCTCCATGCTTGTGATCGGCGCAGTCGGCAAGTCGGCGCAGTTCCCGCTACATGTCTGGTTGCCTGATGCTATGGAGGGCCCAACTCCCGTTTCCGCTCTCATCCATTCAGCGACCATGGTCTGCGCGGGCGTATACCTGCTTGCGCGCTCCAACTTTCTGTTGGTGCTTGCGCCGGAAGTCGCGATGGGGGTTGCAATCCTCGGCACCGTAACGGCATTGTTTGCCGCTACTGTCGCGCTGGCCGAAAACGATATCAAACGCGTGCTGGCGTACTCGACTATCAGTCAGATTGGGTTCATGTTCATCGCCTTGGGAGTCGGAGCGGCGCGTGCGGCGATGTTCCACGTAGTGACGCACGCGTTTTTCAAGTCTCTGCTGTTTCTGGGTGCGGGATCCATCATTCATGCACTTCACGGCGAACAGAACCTGAAGCACATGGGCGGCCTGCGGAAGGATTTGCCCATTACGTTCTGGACCATGTGCATCGCCTCTCTAACGTTGGCCGGTGTGCCCGGGCTGTCGGCATTCTTCTCCAAAGACCTGATTCTGGATGCCGGATTCGAATCGGGACACGCTTTGATCGCCGCGGCAGGAGCTTTTACGTCGTTGTTAACGGCCTTCTACTCCTGGCGGTTGATGTCTCTGGCATTCTTTGGAGAAGCGCGCCAACATCGGCTCGCGGCCCATGAAGGGCCGGCAAGCATGCGCGTTCCGCTAGTCGTCCTCTCGTGTTGCTGCGCCTTGGTCGGATGGTTGTTCGTACCTATCCATTGGAACGCCTGGGCCACGATGTTGACCTCCACGGTGCTTGCTTTCGCAGGAATATGGCTGGCCTGGCACTTCTACATCGGCCGGCCAAGCGCGCGCGCCTGGATCGACGATCGATTCGCGCCCATAACAGGCATCCTGCGCAATCGCTGGTACATAGACGCTGCCTATGAAGAGCACCTGCTGGAAGGAATTGTCTTGCGAACGGCCGCCGGTGCAGCAGCGGCCGACGCGCTGATCATCGATGGGTCCGTCAACGGAGCGGCAGCGCTCTCGCGCGAAGCGGCCCAAGCACTCGGCTGGGCAGACGACTCCATTGTCGACCGCTTCGTCCGGTCTGCCGCCATTGGTGCCCGGTTCCTATCGTGGCCATTTCGCGCTCTGCAGTCGGGATTTGTTCAGACCTACGCGCTGATTTTTTTGGCAGGAGCTCTCGCCGCACTCGGCTACGCATTAAGCCGGTGACGATCATCCGATGACCTCCCATCTGCTTAGCATCCTTCTGTTTCTGCCCCTCATCGGGAGTATTGCGCTTTGGTTCGTTCCGAATTCCAACCCGCGCGCCGTTCGTATCACGGCGAATGTGTTCTCCGGGTTCACCTTTGTCCTGTCGCTCGCCCTGCTTGCCGGGTTTCAGACCTCGAGCGCAGCGTTTCAATACGTCGAACGCGCGGCATGGATTCCAACTTTAGGTGCACAGTACCTGATCGGCATCGATGGTATCAGCCTTCTACTGCTACTACTCACGACTCTGATTTCCTGGATCGCAGTGCTTTGCTCCTGGAATTCGATTCAAGAGCGCACAAAGCTGTATTTCGGCATGATTCTGCTGCTTGAGACGGGCGTCATCGGCGTCTTCGTGTCGCTGGACCTGTTCCTGTTCTACCTGTTCTGGGACGTGGTGCTGATTCCGATGTACTTTATCATCGGCATCTACGGAGGACCGCGCAGATCCTACGCGGCGATTAAGTTTTTCCTCTACACACTGCTCGGGAGCGTGTTTCTGCTTCTCGGTATTCTGGCGCTCTATTTCCAGTACGGAGCAGCCACCGGCGTCTATACGTTCGATGTTTCGAAACTGATGCAGGCGAATTTACCGCTCGGCATTCAGCAGTGGATCTTCTGGGCGATGTTTTTGGGATTTGCGGTGAAGGTTCCGATGTTCCCTCTTCACACCTGGCTTCCCGATGCTCACGTCGAAGCGCCGACTGCGGGTTCCGTACTGCTGGCAAGTCTTCTGTTGAAGATGGGCACCTATGGATTCATCCGGTTCTCGCTGCCGCTGGTTCCGAAGGCGTCAACTGCGCCCGGTGTTGTCAGAACAATGGTGACGCTGTCGCTGGTTGCCATCATCTACGGCGCGCTGGTCTGTCTCATGCAGCGCGACTGGAAGAAGCTGGTAGCCTATTCGTCCGTCAGTCATCTGGGATTCTGCACACTCGGCATTTTTGCCCTCAACTTCAACGGCATCACCGGCAGCGTCATTCAACAGGTCAATCACGGCATCTCAACGGGTTTGCTGTTTCTGCTCGTCGGGTTTATTTACGAGCGGCGTCATACGCGCGAGATCGCCGATTTTGGTGGTCTTGCGCACGTAATGCCGGTATTCGCGACCGTATTTGCGATCGCGGTGTTCAGCTCCGCCGGCCTACCGCTTCTGAACGGATTTATAGGTGAGTTCACGATCTTGTCTGGTGCCTTTGTAGTGAATCGTACCTGGGCCGCAGTTGGCGTCGTCGGTATAGCTCTCGGCGCTGCGTATTTGCTGTGGTTGTATCAGCGGACCATGATGGGTCCGCTCAAATACGAAAGTAATCGCTCGCTGGCGGACCTGAGCGTGCGCGAGAAGGTGATTGTGCTTCCGCTGGTGCTGCTGGCCTTCGGCATTGGAGTGTATCCGGCGCCGCTTTTTGACGTTTTGCGCCCGGCCGTGACCGCTCTTCTCCAACGCATACAGGTGTATCGCTGATGAACTATCCGGCACTGCTCCCGCCGCTGCTGATGGCCATCTTCGGATGTGCAACGCTGATGCTCGATGCAGCGTTGCCGGCAGGGAACCGTGTCTTTGCGCGACGGATGTTCTTCTCGCTGAACGCCGCAGGGCAGTTGCTTATTCTGTGGGCGTTCGCCAGACAATGGGCGCTGCTGCAGAGCAATGGGCCGCTTGTTGCCGTGCAGGGGGCCGTCCTCGTCGATGGCCTGTCAATCTTCACAAACGCGATCGTGTGGCTTGCGATCGTCGTCCTTTTTCTGATTTCTTATCGTTATCTTGACGAAGTGCACGAGCAGCGCGCCGAGTACTATGCGCTTGCGGTCTTTGCTCAATGCGGCATGTACTTCATGGCCAGCGGAGTGGATCTGGTCTCGATTTTTGTCGGGCTGGAACTGACCGCGATCAGCTTTTATATTCTGGTCGGCTTCACCCGAGCCGACCGGCGGTCGAATGAGGCAGCTCTGAAGTATCTGCTTCTTGGCGCAGTGTCATCCGGCTTTGTGCTCTACGGATTTTCTCTGCTCTACGGCATCACCGGACAGACCCAATTGCACGAGATCACCCACGTGTTGGATGAGGGTTCCGGATCTCCCGTACTCTGGGCTGCCATCGTTGCCATCACCGTCGGGTTATTATTCAAGGTTTCGGCCGCTCCGTTTCATACCTGGGCGCCGGACGCTTACGATGGAGCTCCGACTCCCATCACCGGGTATTTGTCTGTAGCGTCCAAGGTCGCCTCCTTTGCGGTGCTGCTTCGCATCCTCCCTGGCGCGCTGCACGAGGCGGCCGATGTATGGCAGCCGTTGCTCAGCGCCGCCGCCGTGCTCAGTCTAACCTTTGGCAGTATCGCTGCGATTACCCAAGATCGCGTGAAACGCCTCTTTGCTTACAGCGGAATTGCCCATGCCGGATATGCCTTGCTCGGCATCATTGCGGGTGCGCTTGAGGCTGTTTACGTCTATCTGTTCGTGTACGCTCTCATGAATCTGGGCGCGTTTGCAGTTTTGACATCGCTACGCAGGCGCGGCATCGCCGGCGAAAGCGTGTCGGATTTACGCGGCCTGTCACGCGCGCACCCGGTGCACGCCGGTCTGTTTGCGATTCTTCTGTTGTCTCTGGCAGGCATTCCACCGAGCGCCGGGTTTATCGGCAAGTACTACATCTTTGCGGCTCTCATTCGAACCGGACACATCGCTCTGGCCGTCATCGCTTCGGCGTACGTTGTGGTGAGCCTCTATTTTTATTTCCGCCTGGTGCGCGAGATGTATCTGGAGCCGCTCGAAATGAGCGAGCCAATGGCGCCTAGCTTCGGGGTACGCCTGGCGCTTGCAGCCACCGCCGCACTGACATTGATCGTCGGCGTGTTCCCCGAGCCGGCGTTAAATGTGCTGACGATGGTCAACCAAGCGCAATGACACCCTGGCTGCCTCACATTCTGACCGCGGTCGTCCTGCTGGCCTTGTTCCCGTTTGCGGTCGGTTATCTGGTGCTCCTCGAGCGCAAGGTTCTTGCGGATCTGCAAGCTCGCTTGGGTCCGATGCGAGTGGGACCTCATGGCCTGCTGCAGCCGCTCGCGGACGCGCTGAAGCTGCTGCTTAAAGAAGACATCCGTCCTGCGAGAGCCGAGCGGCCGCTTTTCATCCTTGCGCCGCTGATCTCGTTTGTGACGGCTCTGCTCGGCTTCGTCGTTCTGCCGTTCAGCGCCGCAATCTTCATCGCCGATGTGAACGTTGGAGTGCTGCTGATCTCAGCGGTGTCGGCGCTCGGGATCCTCGGGATCATTCTCGGCGGATGGTCTTCGAATAGCCATTACCCTCTGCTCGGTGCTCTCCGCAGCGCGGCTCAGCTTGTCAGTTATGAGGTCGCGCTCGGTCTCGGCCTGCTCGCCGCGGTCATGCGCGGGGGCACACTCAGTCTCACCGGCCTTATCGAACAGCAACGAAATTCGCATTGCTGGATGATTTTTTCCAACTACGGCGCGATGATCATCCCCTTCGGGGTATTTCTGCTCGCCGCAATCGCCGAGACGAATCGTCTGCCCTTCGATCTCCCTGAAGCTGAATCGGAACTGGTCGCCGGGTACCACACGGAGTTCAGCGGCTTTCGTTGGGGCCTGTACATGCTCGCCGAGTGGGGCAACGTTCTGGTGGTCTGCGCTGTCGCTGTGACTTTATTTCTGGGCGGCTGGTTGCGGCCGCTTCCCAGCATCGCCGCTTTTGGCTACACGCTCGACACGATCGTGCCCTTGCTGACATTCGTCGCTATCGGGTGCTATTGCGCCTGGCGCGCAACGCGCATGTATTACCGATACGAAGCCGTGATTCTGATTGTGATTGCGCTGCTGTTCCTCGCTGCCGGTGCTGCATTTCTAATGCCTGCTGTCCGCGAACAGATAGCGGGATTGTACTGGTTCCTGTTGAAGCTCGGCGCGCTTGTGTATTTGTTCATCTGGCTGCGCGGGACACTTCCACGGGTGCGTTACGACCAGTTGATGTCGTTCGGATGGAAGTATTTGATTCCTGCAGGACTCGGCGCAGTCGGTCTTAACGCAATTTTAGGTTTGGTTTAAATTTCCGTGTTAACCGAAGGCCGTCAGGCCGCGTCTGCTCAGACAACGCAACCCGGCCCGCGCGCAATGCTTCCCCCCAAACAAGAATGCACGCGGGCCTCCTTCTTGCATCCGCCAATTCGGACGTTACCTAATTCGGTGACTGACACCGAATTAAGAAATTTCCGAATCAAGGAATTGTCTGAGCCGTCTGCCGCGCCTCGGTACCTGAGAATTCGGTCCACGGATTCGCCTTCAGATCTTCCAACAGTGGCTTCTGCCAGGCGTATTCCTTGTGCTGCTTCAGGAACTCCGCCGCGTGGAACTCGACTCCACAAGGTTTTCCTAAACCGGCGACGAATTCCAATTTCTCGGCCATCGCGCTGTCCGAAACCTTAGCTTCAACAGCTCCAGCTGGGCCGAACGGATCCTGCCAGCCTTTCAGGCCACGGCTCGATTTATCGATATGCCCGCAGATGGTCCGCTCGTTCGGATCGATTTCTTTTGTGATCACGTCGTAGTGATCCGTTTCAAATCGCTTGCCAGCCTCGATGTCGATCTGGCCTTTGTTCTCCCCCATCAGTTGATCCCACCGGCGATGCCGGACCTGGTTCGGCGTGTTTGGATCATCGATCGGAAAGTCGGTCTCTTCCTTCACCAGCTTGGGATTGATGGGGAAATTCGAGCCCACAAAGTAGCCGTCCGAAGTGCGCTCCAACGTGACGTTCTTCAGTCCGAGCTCGAGGCGCGCGATCTCGTTTGTCTTTCGGTCTCCGATTAGCCACGTGTTCGCATATCCGCCGTTGTTGCCTTGCTTCATGATTCTGGCGAAGTCGTCAATCGACTCTGAGTACTGCATTGCTTTCCGGGCGCGCGCAAATTCGGGGATGCCATTAGGATCGAAGCCATGAAACTGCGAGATAGTCGTTTCCGTGATCATGATCCCGGCATCATTGATCCCGAAGTCATCCGCGCTGTGGATGAGCCCGGGCATGCCATCCATGATGAAGTGACGTCCGGAAGCTGGCGCAATGTCGAAGATGATGTCCCATCGGGCGCCGGACAGATAATCGCTCCAGTTGTTATGGCCGATGACGATTCGTCCGTCTTTCGTGTATGCACCGGTTGCTATGAACGCACTGCAATGCTCGCCCACGCTGGGAGTCGCGCCTTTCGTCGGGTGCGAATCGAGTCCGCCGCCGTAATAATATGGGAACTCCATATACGCATTCATGCTGACGAGGTCGAGAACGTCAAGCTTCGAGCCATGCTCTTTGAGCCCCGCTTCGACGCCGAGGAGTTCTTCGCGCGACTCCTGAGGAACGTGCGGCCACAGTATGGTTCTAGACACGTCACGGAGATCATTCCAGCTATGGTTGACCTCGTGTGTGGTGCTTAGTTCTATAGCAAGTTTGTCGTCCTCAATCTCCTTCGCCAGCCAATAGCCGTGCTGGAAACCGATCTCAGACGGACTGCCTTCGAGATGCACGAAGGTCCAACCGCCACGAGGCGGATTCCGGTACGATTGCCGCAGCCGCGCATCACCGGCGCCGAAAGCGACCGCAGTAAGAAGGAGGGCGCCACAGCCGCAGCGCAGGAAAGACTTTAGGTTCATTGCCGCACAACCTCCAGTTAGGGCAATTCTCGCAAACTGCTCGCGAGAAAATAAAAACAGGTGCCTACGACCGCAACTGTCGCCCAAGAGCGCGACATGAATTCGCTATATCTTCTGACCACCGGACTAGTGCTGATATCGGTGACGATGACGTTCGGCGCGATGATCGTGGTCTTTGTGATCCGCTCGAACGCGCAGATCTTTTGGGGTCACATCGACCTGCCGCCGATCCTGTGGGTTACGACCGCTGTCCTGATTGCAAGTAGCGTTACGTTCGAAGCCGCGCGCCATCACTTGCTGCGAGGCGATCAGCAGCGAGCATTTCGCTTTTTCGCCTGGACCGCGGCGCTAGGCCTGCTTTTTCTGATAGGACAGGTCACGGCATGGCTGCAGGTTATCCACTCCGGTGTTGTGCTGATCCACAATCCGCATTCCTGGTTTATTTTCCTCTTCACAGCGCTGCACGGCCTTCACATCGTGCTGGGCTTGTCTGCCCTGGTGTACCTGACGCTGAGAACGCGAGAGCCTGTAAGCGGCCCCAAATACCAGATGAAGACGCGCGCCCTATCCCGGGGAGCGTCGCTCTTCTGGCACTATCTGGATTTTCTGTGGATTGTTCTATTCGCGCTGTTGCTACTATGGCACCGGTAAACGAATTTGAGGTCAGCTGCCGATCTTTGCGGCACACCACTTCTTGACCAACGAAACCAGTTGATCGGCGCGAAACGGCTTAGATAGATAGTCGTCCATGCCCGCCCGCAAACACTTCTCGCGCTCGCCTACAAGAGCGTTTGCAGTGACCGCAATAATCACCGGCTGACGGTTCGCCGACTCCCGGATCAGTTTCGCCGCTTCGAAGCCATCCATGGTGGGCATCTGGCAATCCATCAGAATGATGTCGTATGGCGCGCGCGCCTGGGCCTCTACAGCTTCGTTCCCGTCAGCCACAAGATCTACGGTAAAACCGGCACGCTGGAGTATCAGCTTGCCGACGCGCTGGTTGATCGGGTTGTCCTCAGCCATCAGAATTCGCAGCGGGGCATCAGACGGAACTTCGTCCGATGCAGCCCGATCCGAGCCGGAGTAGTGAGTTGTGAGAAGCGGCTGCATTCGCGACCTGCCGGCGGGGCATTTGATGGTGGCGTGCCTTAACGTTTCCGGCTCACAGCCAAACGTCCGACTCCACAATCCCCGCTCATTAACATATCACTGCCGATTCCGACGCGCGATCGACACCGGCCGCCCGATCAGACCCGGCGTACGGGCTCGTCTCGCTCCACCTTGCCGTCGCGGATGTGGATCACCCGATGCGCGTGCTGAGCGATGTCGAGCTCGTGCGTAACCAATACGATGGTATTGCCTTGCTCGTGGAGCCGCTCGAATAGTGCCATGATTTCGCTACCGGTTACCGAATCGAGAGCTCCCGTCGGTTCATCGGCGAGCAGGATAGAGGGCCGGTTCACCAGTGCACGCGCGATCGCGACACGCTGCCGCTGACCGCCCGACAGTTCGTTCGGCTTGTGGTACATACGCTGTTCAAGGTCCACCGCTCGCATGGCCTCCCGAGCGCGTTCGATTCGCTCCTGCGACGGTATACCGGCGTAGATCAACGGCAACTCCACGTTGTGCAAAGCCGACGCGCGAGCCAGAAGGTTGAATGTTTGGAAAACGAATCCGATCTCCTTATTACGTATGCGCGCCAGCTCGTCGTCTTCCATGTCGCTGGCGAGCTTGCCATTTAGATAATAGAGGCCTTTGGTCGGAGTATCCAGGCAGCCGATCAGATTCATCAGCGTTGATTTCCCGGACCCTGAAGGGCCCATGATGGCGACATATTCTCCCCGGCGGATCTCGATATCGACGCCTGAGACTGCATGAATCTCCTGGTCGCCCATAATGTAGGTCTTCCAAAGCTCATACGTCCGGATGACAATGCCGGAGCCACGCAGTTGCTCGCCTCGCTGCTCGCGCTGCTGTGGAGTTAGGTTTTCGCTCGCAGTTTCGAGTGCCGGCATAAGAGTTCCGGTTATCCGTTCGCCGGCGGAGCTTGCCCGGGAGGCTTATTCTCTATCTTCACTTTCGCGTCGTTGCGCAGGGTTCGAATTACCTGGTAACTTCCGGTAACAATCTGATCGCCCTGCTTCAAACCGTTGAGCACTTCAATGTCGGTTGCACCGCTAATGCCGGTGTCGACCTTCCGGAAAGCAGCTTTACCGTTATTGACCACAAACACGCCCTGCAGCTCTTCCTTAGCGGCTTTTTCTTGCGCCGGCGTAAATTGCTGACCGGGTTTGGGTGTTTGCAGTTGACCCTTTTCGCGAACGGTGAGCGCTTGAATCGGAATGGCCAGCACATCGTGCCGCGTGGCGGTCACGATCTTGGCGGTACAAGAGAGCCCGGGCCGCACCAGGTCCTCCGGAATATCAAGCGCGATGACTACCTTGAAGTCCTTTGCCTCCTGACTCGAGGTCTGGCTCTGAGATGCTGCGACTCCAGTGGAGCGGACGAGCGCGGTATCGCCGATTTCGATTACCTTGCCCTTGAAGGTTCGGTTCGGGATTGCATCAATAGTGACATCTGCGCTCTGGCCCGTCTTTACGCTGACAATATCCGTTTCGTCCACGTGAACCTCAGCCGTGATGATCGACATGTCGGCGATGGTCATGATGGTCGATGAGGGCGAGTTCTGAATTCCGGGAACTACAGTTTCGCCGACTCGCACGGGTAAGTTGGTAACGACACCATCGAGCGGCGCCACGGCCTGAAATTGCGACAGAACGTTCTGCGTGCGCGTGAGCATCGCCTGGGATTGCGCCACTTTCCGTTGTGTGGAAGAGAGCTGTGCTGCGGCCTGCTCTCTTGCCGCTTTGGCCTGCGATACTTTCTCCTCGGAAGCCTTCAACGTTGCGACAGCGAGATCGAAGGTAGCTCTCTTGGCTTCAAAATCCTGGCTCGCAATCAGCTTCTCATTGAACAGTTCCTGACTGCGTTTCAGATCAATCCTTTTCTGTTCCACATCGGCGCGATCGTGATCCACCTGCGCCTCCGCTACGGCGATATTGTCGTCCGCCGATTTCAACGCCTCTTCGCTCGCGTTCGAGTCAGCCAGTGAGGCGTTGAGACCCGCCTCTTGAGCTTTCACATCGGCAGCTGGTTGAATGTTGGCCATGGTCGCCAGCACTTCTCCTTTGCGAACGCGATCGCCTTCCTTCACAAAAATTGCCGTAATGGGCGCCGGTAGCGAGGCGTTGGTTCCGATGTTGATGTAGTTTCGGGGTTTGACTTCACCGGAGGCGGTCACAACCGAGGTCAGGTCCATGCGAGACACCTTCCCGGTTTCGATTGTGACTACACCGCGCTGGCTGATCTTGACACTCGCCAACACGGCTCCTCCCAGAACCACAAGAAGCCCAAGGATGAGCAGAACTTTCCATTTCTTCTTCAATCGGACAAACTCTCCCCGTCAGATGTGCAGGACGGTAAACAAACGTTCGTTGTTCCCGATTTCTGACAGTCTTTTTCTGACTGTAGCACGGAAAGAATCAGACGAGCCGGTCTAAGTTGTTTGTTCGGAAGGGCTTAAACAATCTTTAGATGTAGATTCTCTTCACGCGGGCGTGGATGCCGCAAAGCACGCTGTACGAAATGGTGCCCGCGAGTTTCGCGATCTGTTGCGCGTCGATGCTCACCTTGCCTTCGGACCCGAGTAGCGTGACGGCGTCGCCGGGCCTCACGTTTGGGCAGGCGCTCACGTCGATCGACGTAAGGTCCATCGAGACCGCACCGAGAATGGGACACAATTTCCGGTTCACAATCACGCTGCCCCGATTTGAGAGCCGATGCGGAATGCCGTCGGCGTAGCCCGCGGCGAGTACCGCGATGCGCATCCGGCGCGGCGCCTTGAACATTCCACCATAGCCGACCGAGGCTCCCGCTGGAATGTCTTTGACACAAAGAATGGAGGCCCGCCAACTGAGTGCGGGCTTCACGTCAAGGATACTGGCGGGAGCATGTCCGCGCGCCGGGGAGATGTACCCGTAGATGGCATGGCCCGGCCGCACCATGCGACGCCACGCCGGTCGCCGCGCGTATGCGACTGGGATGGTGCTGGACATGTGAATCAATTCGGGCCGGATTTCCGCGTCCGCGAGAGCAGCTATTATGCGATCAAAGTTCGCCATCTGCTGTTCCGTTTGCGTGCTCTGATAATCTCCGGCGGAGGCGAAATGTGTCATCAGGCCCTCGAGTTCGAGGTGCTGCGCGCTGAGGATCGTGTCGACGACGGCCGACGGCTCGTCGAGCACTCCGAGGCGGCTCATACCGGAATCGATTTTCAAATGAAAGGGAACGCGCCGCTCACGCGCGCAGGCAAGCCGGTTCAGCTCCACCACGTCTTGCAGGCTGTGAATCACCGGAGTTAGCTCGTACGCGAGCATGGCCTCTCGCGTAAATGGGAGGAAATCGGCCATGACCAGGATCCGCGTACTTACGCCGGCGTCCCGCAGCGTGACACCCTCGTCGGTATTGCTCACGGCCAGCCAGCGGGCGCCCTGTTCCTGCAGCGTGCGCGACACTTCGACCGCGCCGTGCCGGTAGGCATCTGCCTTCACTACCGGCATGATCTCCACCTCGGGGCCCACTGCATTTCGAATCGCCTGGAAATTGGCTGCAATCTGGACGCGGGAAACTTCAACCCAGCAGCGGTATGGCAGCGCGTGGACGCGTCCGTCAGATTCGCTCACGGGCGTGGTCGGGACGGTACTACTCATATGCGATGTGCCAGTTTCTCGAACAACTTTTCGTAGGCATCCGTGACCGCATTCCAACTATAGAGCTTCTGAACGCGCTGCATCGCCTTCCGGCCCCACTCGTGACGCTCCTCGCTTTCAACAGAAACCGCCCACTGCAGTTTTTCTCGCAAATCATCTTCGAACGGAATGGCCGTGTCACCGGCGGCTTCCTCGCTTTCCGGCGTCCTCAGGTAAAGCACCAAGGCGCCGCGCCCCATTGCCTCGATTAATGCCGGGTGGGTTCCGCCAACTTCCGTCGCCTGAATATAAACGTGACAGTGCGACTGGAGCTGTTTGTAACCTTCGCCATAGATAGCGCCTGGAAAAATAATCCTGGGATCGCGCGTGTCTTTGACTTCACGGATGTACGCGGCCGCGTACGGGGCGTCTCCGACCAAGAGCAGCTTGAAACTGGTCGCGACGCGCTCGAATGCCTGCCGGACCATCAAGGCATTGTTTTCGGGCTCCAAACGGCTGACATACAGTACGTATCTGCCGGGCTCCACTCCCAAACTCTGCAGATGATCGGTTCCGGGCACGCGGCCGACCTCAGCGCCGTAAGGAATGAAGGTGGATTCTTTGCCGTAGCTTTCCAGATAGTATTCGCGTATCTTCTCGGCATCGGTCACGACCGCCGAAGCACACCAGGTGGCGAGCCATTCCGACATTACATACCAGGCTTTGGCCACGCGGTTCCACTTTTTTCGATGCCGCTCGAGACCATCGACGTTCAAGGCTGTTCGCATACCGAGAATACGCGGCCATAGGGTGAATACCGCGTTCGCCGCATTGCAGTAAAGCACGGCATCAAACCGCCTGAACAAGAGATCGAAGGTCGAGATGCCGGTGTGCGCGACGGTATCCAAGTACTTGTGGCGAATCGTCGGCAAATAGCGCAGCTGTACGCCTCGATAGCACGTTTGTGAGTGCCGTTCGCGGCAGTAGACGGTTACGTCGTGGCCGCGTTCAACCAGTCTCGTTGAAAGCTCTTCGGCAAAGGTTTCAAATCCTCCATAGGTGGCCGGGATACCCCGAGTACCCAGCAAAGCGATTCGCATCGGAAGTCAGGCGGAGCGTAAACAGGCGCTCACCTCGCCATGTTTGAGCTTACCCGCTCACTTCTCTGGACAGGCATGCTCGCCGGCGTGTCCGCAAACCAGGCGAGCCATTTCCTGGTCGCTTGCCTTGCGGCGGCTCATGATCGCGAACCGCTTGCGCATGGTAGGGCGGAAACGCCGCAACACAAACCAGAAGGCAGGCAGGGACCGAAATTCATACAAGAAGCAACCGCCCACTACGAGGAGATCCCGCAACGTGATCGGAAGCCAGAGCCTTCGATACAGATCCGGCGTCAGGTTCTTGATCCGCATCAGGAGACGGTTCTTGACCGAATGCATATTGAGAACGGCGGGAAGCGATCGGCGGTTTTCCGGGATAACACGCCGCACATGGTACGCGACGCCTCGAGGCGCATAAAGACATCGCCAGCCCAGCAACTGAGCTCTCCAGGCAACATCCGCATCTTCACGGTAGGCAAAGAAATCCGAATCGAAGAACTCGCCGTCAATGCGATATTTCCTCAATCATGCGCCGGCGATAGAGGGCCGCTGCGCCGGTCGCTCCAAAGACGAATTCCTCAGCGTCATACTGACCGCGGTCCGGATCGCGGCTGCCACGATCGAGGTGGCGGAGATTGCGAGTGAAAAAGACTCCAGTCGAATCGAAGACGGATTGCGCAGGGAATCTCCGAAATCGGCATCCATTGCAAGCAGCTTTCCGCAAACTGTTCCCACATCGGCCATGATTTCGCCGGAGCGCACCAGTTCGGAAATAAAGCTCGGCGTAAGCCGCACGTCCGGGTTTAGGGTCAGCACCCAATCCGATTTGCACGCCGCAATGGCCTGATTCTGTGCCGCCGCAAAACCGGTGTTCGATGAATTTCGAATCACTGCGATATTTGACGCGAAGTCGCGCAACGCCGCGAGCGTATTGTCCGAAGACGCGTTGTCGACGACGACGATGCGCAAAACTGGATAATCCTGCTGCAGCACAGACTCCAGACATCGCGCTATGTACCGGTCACTGTTGTAAGTGACGATGCTCACCGCTACCGAGGACGGCACAGTGCTTGTGCCACCCGGATTCATCCAGAGCGCACCAGGCTGAAGTAAATGCGCCAGTAGGGGTCGTATCCGATCCGCTTCTGCATGTCGCGAATCTCACGCTCACTCTGAGATAGAGCAGACTCAATGAGTTTCCCGGAATCGAGGCTGTTGATCGCGGCCTTATCTCTAAATTCATGCCATTGCCGCACCCCCTCCCACTTTCCTCTAAACGCGGTGAAGAAATGGCCGTGTGTTCCCGCCGCCACCAGAGCGAGCAGTTGGCCGACAAGAATCGGCCATGCGAATCGGCGCAGCGTGCTTGCAGAGTAGTGCTTTGCGAGCAGAAAGACCTGATTCCGAGCGGTGAGATACAGAACACGAGCGCCATTCTTGCCCAGAGTGCTCTTCCCCTGATGGGTGGCGACCGCCGTGGGCTCAAACACACCTTCAAGGCCATTCAGCGCGCACCGAATACCGAAATCAACATCCTCGTAGTAGGCCTCAAAACGCGTATCGAGCAGTCCCACAATGTCGAAAGCACGCCGATGGAAAAGCGCTGCTGTCATCGGCGCAAACCAGATCCTTCTTCGATTGCGCCACAGCGCTCCGTCGAGCCTTCCGTAACCGCAGCGCCACGCGTACGCTCCCCGCGAGACCATGTCCCAGGTGCCGTCGATACGATCGGCATGCGCCTTCTGAAATAGCTTTCCGGCGGCGAACGCGGCGTTCGTCTCCTCCGCAGCGTCCACGAGATGTTCCAGCCATTCGGGCTGAAATGCGACGTCGTTATTTGCGATCAGAAGCCAGTCCGATTTAGCCTGCCGAATACCTTCATTCACAGCGGCGGCGAAGCCACGATTATCACTGAACCGAACCAATGTGGCGCCGAACGTTTCTGCGACCGCGGGCGTCTCATCCGAACTGCCGTTATCCACGACGATGATTTCGTCGAGCGGGCGCGTTTGCGCGCGCAGGTCCTGTAGCACTGTTGCGAGCAGGTTGGCTTTGTTCCACGTCGGTATAATCGCCGAAACAGTCGACACGGTTTGAATCAGAGCATCCCCAAATCTAGGCTATCAATAATGGTGAGGACGGCGTCGCTGTACTTCCGTTCGATATGTCTCGCAGAGTTTCTGCGTCGACACTGCGGCATCGTGCTCGCGTTCGACCATTGCCCGAGCACGCGCAGCCATTTCACGCGCATACGATTCATCCGTAACCAGCCTCACTACCGCTGCGGCAAATTCTTGCGGTGCATCGGCCAGTTCGCAGACGAGGTTCTTGTCGTCTGCGAGCCCTTCCGCACCCAAGCGCGTGGACACGACCGAGAGGCCCGACGCAAAGGCTTCGAGCAGTTTCACTCTGATGCCCGAACCGCTGAGGACCGGACAGATCAGCACTGCGCAGCGCTGTAGCAAATCGTGCGTATCCTCGACGAACCCGAGCATCGTGATGCTCGGATGATTCAGTTTCGCTTGCAGCGCTTTGCTTGAACCCGAACCGGCGATGATCAGTCGCACGGATCCGTGCAACTGCAATAGCCGCGGCCACGCTTCATCCAGGAACCAGCTAAGTCCCTGAATGTTTGGCAGGTGATTGAAGCTCCCCAGAAAGAGAATGGAGCCCGGTTCGCGTCTTTCGGTTACGAACCTGTAGGCATTCGTGTCGATGACGGCCCGCATATCCGGATCGATACGGTTGAATAATTCAGGAGCAAACCCGCGCAAGTAGTCGGCATTTTCCGCGCTACATACCTGGATGCGATCGAACCGCCGCAGCAATCGCAATTCATACTGCAGAAGTTGCGTGTAAGCAATGGCCGCTCGTAGTGACCAGCCGCCGCTGCCGAGACGCCGCTCGAGCGATTGGAAGGAGATGTCGTGCTCGAACAAGAACTGCGGAATGTGCGAATAATTGCACGCATATTGGCCGAGAACCGTATATTCGATCTGGACCACGTCGATCTGCTTCAGATATATGGCGCGATGCAGGATCCAGGCGAAGTCCCGATCGCTGAATTCACGGATGACGCGCGGGGTGGTGGTTGCCAGGTGAGTCATGCGGCGATGTCTTCGAAGGAAGAACTCCGCACTGCTGCAGATGTCGTTGAGCGGCGCTTGAGCTGGGAGCTGGCCTGCGTTGTCCAGGAAAGAAACCAGATGCACGTCGGCAAGTTTCGCGAGAGATCGCAGCGTCTGCAGCATGAATACTGCGCCGCCATGGACGGGAGGCTCGATTGGATAAGGCGAGAGAAACATTATTTTGAGGCGCTCCGGAACGGGCGATGAAGGCGCGATAAAGCGATCGCGGAAATATCCGCCGCGGGGTCTCGAAAACGCTTCTCTGTCCGAAACCGCCGCGAGTTCGCGCGCCCGCCATCGCGCCCTCATCACGTCCGGCACTTGCCAGCAAGCTTTTACAAGTCCCAACGAGGCGCAGCGCGCATCCGGTTTGGCTGCGACGATCGCAAAAAGAGCAGCCGCGAACGAGGCCGCGAGGTGCGAGAGCAGCATGCGCCAATCGTGAATATTCTTCCAGCAATACAGCAGAGCGTTCTTCTTGACCACCGTGTGGATGAACTCGGGGCCAAACTTCTTTCCGATAGTCCCGCGGTGCTCGTGAAACACAATGCTGCGGGGCTCGTACAGTACCTTCCAACCGCGCTTCCACGCCATGAGTCCGAGATCGGTGTCTTCGTAATAGAACGGTTTGAGAAGTTCGTCGAATCCGCCTAGTTCCAGAAACTTTTTGCGGTCGAATGCGCTAGAACCGCCGCCGCCGTATGCGCACGGAAACGTGACGTTTACTTTCGGATCGATACGGTGGCTAAGGCGCAGGCGCCCGCTCTTCCACCAGATCTCGGTCAGTCCTGTTTCTTCGCGCAGCTTAGTTGGATCGGAAAAAAAGATCTGGCAGGATACCGAAAAAACCAACGGGTCCTGGAAGGGATCGAGTAAGTACGGGAGAAAATCCGGTTCGACGCGCATATCGTTGTTCAGAAGGACCACAACGTCGTTGCGAGCTGCGCGGAAGCCCGCATTAGATCCACCGCCAAATCCGAGGTTCCGCTCTTGCCGCAGCACGCGTACGCGGGGGAAACGGTCGCGGAGAAGCTCGACACTGCCGTCACTTGAGGCGTTGTCAACAACGATTACTTCGTTGTCCGAGTGCCCGGAAGTGGCCGCCAAAACGGATGGAAGGAATTTTTCCAGGAGGTCGCGTCCGTTCCAGTTCGGTATGACCACACTTGCGGCCAGGTTCCGCGGAGTATCGGCAGCGCTGGGACTCCGTTTCCCGAACAGCGCGAAGCACAGGTCGGTGATCGCAATTCCCACCGCTGCGACGAAGATGAAGAGCGGACTGCATAGCGAGGCGGCAAACTTCGCCGCCCCTCGTGCAAACCTGCTCAGCATCGCCGCGAGTGGCTACACGATCGCGTTTCGCGCAATAGTGTCGCGATAGAAAAAAGCGCTCTGCTTCGGAATTCTTTTTTGCGTTTTGTAATCGACATAATAGATCCCGAAGCGCAAGTTATACCCGTCGGCCCACTCGAAGTTATCCATCAAGCTCCAAACAAAATAACCGCGCACTGGGAACCCTTCGCTGACTGCCCGGTGAAGATGGATCAGGTAATTTCGCAGATACATCACCCGTGCCGTGTCATAGATGTGTCCATCCGGCGCAATCTTGTCGTCAGCGGAACATCCGTTCTCGGTAATGTATAGCTCCGGCACCTTCCAGATCTGGTTTACGTGGCGCGGCGCCCAATACAGCGCTTCCGGTCCGATCGCCAGCCACGGCGACGCCATATGCGGATAAGACGGGCCGTTCCGGATAACTTCAAATCCGGCCTTGTTATCCGCAGCTCGAACGTAAGTCGGCGTGTAGAGATTGATGCCGACGAAATCGAGTGGACTTCCGATTATCTTGAGATCTTCACTATCGAACTTCGGAGCGTCCGCCCCTTGCTGCTCGAGATATTCGTTCGGGTATTTGCCTTCCAGAATGACCGTCAGATACTGCGCGTTCAGCAATCGTGTCGCGCGCTCGCTTGCCTTGATGTGCTGTTCCGTCTCGATAACCGGAACGCCGCTGGTCAGATTCTCTGCCACTCCGACTTTGGTTCCTGCTCGCCCTTTCTCTCGAATTGCCTGCACCGCCAGACCATGCGCCAGGACCGCATTGTGCCTGACCTGGTTCAATTCGCGCCGGTCGAGCTTCAATCCCGGCGCAAAGACACCCTGCGCGTATCCCATATCGACGAAGGACGAAAACTCGTTCATCGTAAAGAAGTGGCTAACACGATCGGATAAGCGGCTCGCCATGTATCCGGCGTAATCGCCGAAGGCTTTCGAAGTGTCGCGTGATTGCCAGCCGCCGAAGCGGTCCTGCAATGCCTGTGGCAGGTCCCAGTGAAAAAGAGTACAAAACGGCTGGATCCCATTCGCGTGGAGTTCATCCACCAGGTGCTGGTAAAACGCTACGCCCTTTTCATTCGGCGAACCAGTTCCTTGCGGGAAAATACGCGGCCACGAAACTGAAAAGCGATACGCTTTGCACCCCAGATCCTTTAGCAGCTTTACGTCTTCTTTGTAGCGATGGTAGTCATCGTCCGCGACGTCGCCGGTATCGCCGTCGTGTGTCTTGCCGGGGGTATGAGAAAACTGATCCCAAATCGATGGTCCTTTGCCGTCAGCCGTCGCTCCGCCCTCGATTTGATACGCGGCGGTGGCGCAGCCCCAAAGAAAGCCATTCGGGAAAGCGTAGTAGTTCTGTTTCGGCGTTCCGCTCTGTGCGGAAGCGTCCATCGCCATGAAGGGCGCCATCGCAGAAGCGCCTGCTGCTAATTTCCCAAACCTGCGCCTGGTCAAGTTAGTGCGATTTGGCATAAGTATCAGAATACAAATGCGGCAACGCTTACGCTATGCCCTTGCCCTCAAGGACAGTAATTGCGCGATTCCCAGATACCGCGGAGATTTTATCCACCTGACCGCTAGGCCAATGAACCTCGATATCCGCCTTCGTGGCCTTACCGAGCCCGAAGTGAACACGCAGATCGTTCTGTGAGATGTAGCTGCCGCCGCTGCGGACTTCGTCCATCTGCTGGTGTTCCCCTTCCGGCTTGCAGAAGACACGAGCACCAATACCAGAGCGATTCGACTTTGTCCCCACCGTCTTTACCTTAAGCCAGTTGTTCTTGAGTGAGCTGTCACAACGCAACAACTGCGGCACGTCGTTTACGCAGTTCACTACCACGTCCAGATCGCCGTCGTTATCGAAATCGCCAATGGCACATCCGCGCGCTGCGACGGTCTCGAGAATTCCAGGGCCTGCATCCTGCGATACATCTTCGAACTTGCCGTTGCCCAAATTGTGATAGAGAACCTTGCGCTGCCGGTATCCCGATTCGCTGGCTTTCTCTCGAACCTCCGGGTACACGTGGCCGTTACAGGTCAAGATGTCAGGCCATCCGTCATTATCAAAATCCAGGAACGACGCTCCCCAACCCAGGAAGCGCGTGTTTCTTCCCAGACCCGATTGAAACGTCACGTCCTCGAAATTGTCGTCCCCAAGATTGCGATAGAGACTCGAAGTGTCGCCCGCGAAGTTGGTTTTTACGATGTCCAGCCGGCCGTTTCCGTAGATGTCCGCCGCCGAGACGCCCATCCCCGCCTGCGTCTTGCCATCTGCCCCGAAGGCTACTCCGGATTCGAGGCCGATATCCGTGAACGTGCCGTCATGGTTGTTCTTGAACAGCGCCGAAGGAGCGGAGTCGTCGGCGACGTAAATGTCGGGCCAGCCGTCGTTATCGAAGTCGCCGACCAGCACGCCGAGTCCGTACGTGCCTTGCTTCTTGTGGATTCCGGCCTTCTCCGAAACATCGCTAAAGGTCCCGTCGCCGTTGTTATGGAAGAGAATGTCCTTGCCACCCTGCAGTCCGGGCGGTCCGCAAGCAACAATCAATCCTTCATAGAGACACGGTCCGCTTTCGGGCAGCGGCGCGGTCTTCGGATCGAAGTCGATGTAATTAGCCACGTAGAGATCGAGATGCCCGTCGCGATCATAGTCGAGAAAGGCGCATCCGGCGTTCCACCGTTTCAAACCGTTCGCCGTTCGTGTCGTTACCCCTGCCTTCGTGGCCACATCGGTGAACGTCCCGTCGCCATTGTTGCGCCACAAGCAGCAGTCGCCCCAGTAGGTGACGAACAAATCCTCGTGCCCGTCATTGTTGTAGTCCCCGGCGCAAACTCCCTGTCCCCAGCCGGTGCGCGCCACACCCGCTTTCAAAGTGACGTCCGTGAATGTTCCGTCGCGATTGTTTTTGTAAAGGCGGCTTACCGGCTCCGAGCCCTTCGGGAAGTTGCTTTCAAAACGCGTGCCGTTGACAAAGAAGATGTCGAGCCAGCCGTCGTCATCGTAATCGATAAACGCCACACCGCATCCGGTGGTCTCAAGTAGATATTTGTTCCGGCTCTCAGCTCCAAAGATTGTTTTTGTCCGTAAGCCCGCTTCGCGCGCCACGTTCACGAATTGAACGCCCAGTGGCGTCGCTGCCAGGAGTTGCTCCGCCGAGAAGACCGGAATCGAAGCGCAGAGCGATTTGACGAATGTGCGCCGCGAGAACTCTGCCATTATCGAGGACTCTGAGTGATCGGCTGAGGGAATGTGCCGCCACGCATGCCTTGCTCCAAGGTGTTGGCGAGCTCGGCTTCTTTTTCGCGCTTTAGCCGCGCACCTGTGGCGAACGCCTCCTCGCTTGCCTGTTTGTCGCCCTTGATGCGCAAGATCTGTCCGACCGTGTTGTACGGTCCCGGGGTGCCCGGGTCGAGGCGGATGGCTTCCTTCAGTTCGCTAAGAGCGCCGTCGAGATCTCCGCTCTGCTTCAGCGCGATGCCGAGTTGGTAATGCGCTTCCGCGTACTCCGGCCTGATGGCGATGGCTGCCCGCATTTCCTTGACCGCCGACGCGAAATCACCCGTCTGCCAATAGGTGATTCCGAGCGTGTAGTGCGCCTCGGCCATCGCAGGATCCAGCCGGATCGCCTCCTGCAATTCTGCCTGCGCGTCCTCAATGCGATCCTGCATCTTCAAGGCGATTCCCAGGTCGTAATGGCCGGGAACCGATTTCGGATCCACACCCAGCAATTCGCGATATGCTTTCTCGGCCGCTACAAAGTCGCCTTTCTTGAGATGTGCATAACCAATATCCATCAACGCCGTGATGTCCGAGGGGTTGTGCGCCAGCACCTTCTGCGACTCCTCAATGCCGCGATCGGGCTGCCTCGCTTCGATCAACATGTAAGCGTACTCGTTGCGATAGGGACTGCTGGAAGCGTCAAGAGTCGCCGCGTGTTGATATGCGTCCAAGGCTCCCGCTATGTCCCGCTCCTGTTGTAGCGCGTGCCCCAGGTCATCCCAGGCTGGCGCTTGGGAGCCGTCAATCACCACCGCTCGCTTCAATTCCGCCGCCGCCTGATCGACCTTTCCCGTTTGCAAATACGCTGATCCGAGCCGGTAATGGTAGTCGAATACCTGAGGCGCTAGTTTTGTAGCTTGCTCCAGTTCCGGAACCGCTCGGTCGGGTTGATTCGCCTGCCACAATGCGACGCCCAGATGATAGTGCGCCGTGGCAAAATTCGGATCAAGCGCGAGCGCTTTCCCGAAGTGCTCTACGCCGCGATCGCGATCGCCCGCGACAGCGTACAGAAATCCGATGCGATCTTCAGAATCGGCGCTAGCGGGAGTAGCTTCCGCTGCTTGACCAAGAGTGACAAGAGCGCTTTGAGTGTCGCCGCTTCGCAATTGCTGTTCTGCACGGTCGGCGAGTGTCTTTGCACTCTGTGCCTGCAAGGCGCTCCAGAAGAACACCGAGCAGAATAGAGTCTTCGCAAGCCTCAAAACGCCATTATAAATTTGTTGAAATTATAGAACCCGCACCATGTGGTCGGGGCAGGCGAGCTGGGTTTGCTCCAGCAGGCGCGTGGGCAGATCTAATCCGCTCTTTGCAAGGAAAGGAACAATGGAATAGAAGCGTTCCTGGAGGTGGCGCTCGGGATAGATGAAATTCAAGAGGTACTCTGTGTCTCGCGATGCGCGCGCGTCGCGCCTCAGCGTCTCATTCGCTGTTTTCCGTGCGAGTTTTTCAATCTGGTAAATGACCTTGGCAGAGCTCTTCTTCGTTGCCGCCTGCAGTGTCGGATCGAAATTCGCGAGATCCGACTGCAATCTTTCGAGCGATGCTGCGACGCTGTTTCGAACACGGCGGAACTCGTCTTCAAGGTCGCCGGGGATGAGGGTCCGGGCAATCTGTGCCTTGACGTTCTGATGAAAGTCGAGTAGATCCTTAATCTGCAAGTTATGCTTGTCGAGCAGTTTTGACGCGCGCGTGTCCAGGAGTGTGAAGCTGTTCCGGGGAAAAATCACCGGCGTTCGGCCCAGCAGTTTTTCGTAGACCACCTGAGCCTGTGCCATGTACGCAATCTCAGCCGGTCCGCCGACGTACGCAACCGTCGGCAAAATGTAATCCTGCATAACCGGCCGCAAAAGCGCGTTTGGCGAAATCTTCTCGTGCAGGTCGCGCAATTCGGCGGGGTTGTAGGCGCGGTCCTTGGCGACGAATTTGCCGTCTTGCCAGCGCAGCGGAAGACGCTTGCCGTTCGCGATCACGAAAAGCAGAGATGTTTCCGCCTCAACGTTCACCTGCGAGTGATATCCTCGCGCGCTGAGCTCTTTATTGCGACTGCGCAGCGCGTCCACCAATTCCTGAACGCGATCCGCGGCTGCCTCGAGAAATGGAACGGCCAGTTCTCGGACGGGCGGCGCCAGCGGATTGATGAACAGCAAGCCCGTACCTCGCAGGACATCCTTCAGCAGCGCAGTGAATGCCGAGCCGAGCGTTGCGCCGGGCTGATAAGCGGCGCGCACTCGCTCGACGATTTCATCTGCGTATGGAAGCTGGCCTAATCCCTCGCGAAGCTCTCGAATTGGCACCTCTCCGAGCAGTACATTGCCCACTGGGCCACCATTTGTGTACTCCGGACCTAATTGAACTTTGCGCGGAATACCTTGCTCATTGAAGACCCAGGCGTGATCCACTTCGGCCAGATCGTGATCTTCAGTTGCGGACCAGAAAATCGGAACTGCGGGGATCCCGTGTTCGGTGAGTTGACGAGCGAGTTTAATAGCCGTCAGAGCTTTGTAAATGGTGTACGCCGGGCCGGAAAACAATCCGACCTGCTGGCCCGTAACCACCGCCACTGTACCCGCACCGGACAAAACGTCTAGCGCCGGCGAATCTCCGTTTTCGGTCCGTAGTGCCGATACCAGAGCACTCCGCCGTGCCTCCGGGTATTCGATCCGGCTCGCCGCCTCGCGAAACGCGTTCGGATCGGCAAACCAATAGGGATAAAATGCGCTAATCTTCTCGAAATCGTACAGGAAGTCGCTGAAAAGCTTGCTTGTGCCGGGTATCAGAGTTTGGCGGACACACGACGACTCCATAATGTACGTAGTTACCAGATGACCGCCTGCAGGTTAAAGTTACCAAATCTTCAGACGGCGAGCGACAATGAAGGGTTAGGGATGGACGAACAGGATTTTAGGACCCGCTCGGATCAGGCTTTACAGAATCTTTACAATAAGCTTGCCCGTGCTTCGGATCAGTATGGCTTCGAGCCTGATTTCAATGCCGGTGCGCTGGCCTTGGAATTCGAGGAGCCAAAAGCAAAATTCGTAGTAAGTCCGAACACTCCGGTGCGGCAAATTTGGGTGTCCGCCCACTCGAAGAGCTTCAAACTTGACTGGAACGCAGACAAGCAGGCCTTTGTGCTGCCTGAAACCGGTGAAACTCTGGACGAACTGATTGCGCGAGCAAGCGAACAACTCCTGGGCGAGACCGTTACCTTCTAGCGATCGTGGCAGGCGTTTACATTTCTTATCCGTTCTGCATGCAAAAGTGCAGCTTTTGCAACTTTGCTTCGGACGTTGCCGCACCAGGAGCAAGGCAAGAGTATGCGCGCGTACTGATGCATGAAATTCGTGCTCATCAGTGGAACTGGATGCCGGAAACGGTCTATTTTGGCGGCGGCACCCCGAGTCTGATGCCAATTGCAGAACTCCGCGAACTGCTCATAGCGGTTCCTGCGGCACGATTACGTGAAGTCACGCTTGAATGCGCTCCTGGATCCTTTTCCCCTGCATCGGTTTCCGAGTGGCGTGCTTGCGGGGTCAATCGAGTGAGCCTCGGCGTGCAGTCGTTTGTCGGATCCGAGCTGCGTCAGACCGGGCGGCGTCACACCGCCGAAACAGTCGTTCAAGACCTTGCGATGCTACGCGCAGCAGGTATCGACAACATCAACGTCGACCTGATTGCCGGGTTGCCCAGCCAAACCCGTCCATCCTGGGCCGAATCACTCGATTGGATCGAGCGTCTCCGTCCGCCTCACGTCTCGGTTTACATCTTCGAGATGGACGAAGACAGCAGGCTCGGCAAAGAAGCGCTGCTGGGCGGGACCCGCTACGGCGCCAATTTCCTCCCGAGCGACGATCTCACCGCCGAATTTTATGAGATTGCGGTCAAGCGCCTGCGATCGATGGGCATCGAGCGGTACGAAATCTCAAACTTCGCTGTCCCTGGAAACGAATCGAGACACAATTTGAAGTATTGGCGCCTGGAGCCGTACCTCGGCTTTGGACTCGACGCGCATTCGTTCGACAACGGACGGCGCTGGAGCAATCCCGACGATCTAACCGCGTACCTGAACGGCGCAGCCAATTTCGCGGACACAGAACCCGCGAATGCGGTGGAGGAACATTTTTTTGTGGGACTTCGTTTGTCTTCAGGAATCGAGCCGAGTTCGGAAGAATGGCTTCGTTTTGCGGATCCGATTTCGAGATGGATCTCCGAAGGCATGCTGGAGCGCTCGGGTTCGCGATTGCGGCTGACCGATCGCGGCGTGCTGGTTTCCAATGAAGTCTTGCAGGAGTTTGTCAGTGCGTGATGAGCCGGTCTTGGATGATCCCGCCCGTCTCAGCAACCCGAAGACGCAGGCAATCGATCTGCGCAGCGACACGGTGACAAAGCCGACGCCCAGGATGCGCGCGGCAATGGCGAGCGCCGAGGTCGGCGACGATGTCTATGGCGAAGACCCGACCGTGAACCGCCTCGAAGAACGCGCCGCGCAGATTTTCGAGAAAGAAGCGGCCCTTTTCGTGCCCACCGGCACCATGGGCAATACCATCGCTATCAAGCTGCACACTAATCACGGCGAAGAGGTGGCCTGCGATTCGCGTTCACACATCATCGATTGGGAGCTCTCGATGATGGCGTGGTTTTCAGGTTGCATCGCCCGCTCCATCCCGACGAGGGACGGCGTTCTCTCCTGGGAAAGCATCGCGCCTCATCTGCGCGCCAAGGGTCCGCACAACGCGCCGACCACACTGATCTCGCTCGAAAACACTCACAACATGGCGGGAGGCACTGTGTACCCCATCGAAACCATCGATGAGATCTGCTTCGAAGCGCACGCCCGAGCACTGAAGGTTCATATCGATGGCGCACGAATTTTCAATGCGTCCGCTGCGCTAGGGATTTCCGTGGCGCGGATGGCGCGCGATGCCGACACGGTGATGTTCTGCTTGTCGAAAGGCCTTGCTGCGCCTGTCGGATCGCTGCTGGTGGGTACTGCGGATTCGATGGCACAGGCACGGCTTTATCGCAAGCGTCTCGGCGGCGGCATGCGCCAGGCGGGTATACTCGCCGCGGCCGGGCTCGTGGCGCTCGAAGACTCTCCGGCTCGACTGCATGAAGATCATGCCAACGCGCGCTTACTTGCCGAACGATTGGCGAATATTCCGGGTATCGTAATCGATCCGAATGCGGTACAGACGAACATCGTCATCTTCGACATAAGCTCGCTCGGCCTTCTTACCACCGCATTCAGTGCTCAACTCAAATCGCGAGGTGTTCTCGCCAATGGCATCAGCCCGAGCTTGATGCGTATGGTTACACACGCAGATGTTTCGAGCGCCGATTGTGAGCGGGCCGCTGATCTGGCGGAAGAACTCAGTGCGGAAGCTCACGCCTCTCACACGTTCGCGACTTCGGGATGAATCCAAGGCTCGCGGTAATGGCGGCGCAGCAATTCGCTGGCTTCGTCATCGCCCTTCACCTGCTGCCGCTCGGCATCCCACTCTAACGTCCGCCCGAGCTTCATCGCATTATTAGCGAGAATGCAGGACGAGGTCGAAATATGGCCCTGCTCAATGTCTGCGATCGGCTTCGAACGGTTATCGATCGCATGCAAGAGGTTGAGCATGTGATAGCGAACCGCCGGCGCAACATGTTTCTCCAGGTCCAGGTCGTCCTTGGCGCGGTCGTCCGGGTATTCTTCGAATTCGTAGGTCACGTCTCGATGGACCGGCTCACCTTTCTCGGGTGTGTAGTCATAGCCGTAAACGTCCACTTTTAACGTGCCTTTGTCTCCGTAATAAGTCGCGCCCCAGGGATGTTTCGGATCGTTTGCTTCGCCCCAGCTCCGATGCTGCCAGATGACACGCAGGTCGGGGTATTCAAATGTCGCGGTCTGTGTATCTGAGATGTCCGCTTTACTTGCCTTATCCACGAAAATTCCGCCGCTAGATGAAATGCGCGTAGGCCAGCCCAGGTTCAAATACCAGCGTGTCATGTCCAGCATGTGGACACACATGTCGCCCACAATGCCGTTGCCGTACTCCATAAACGCACGCCAGCTTCGCGGATGTACCAGCTTGTTGTACGGGCGCATAGGAGCCGGTCCGGTCCACATGTCGTAATTGAAGTAATCAGGCGGAGCAGTATCGGGAGGATTCTCGGTAGCGCGCATGTGGTAATAGCAGTAGACCTCGACCAGCGCGATCTTACCGAGCGCTCCCGAATCAATGTAGCGCTGTTTGGCTTCGGCGATGTGCGGTGTGCTGCGGCGCTGGGTGCCCACCTGCACCACTCGGTTATACTTGCGCGCGGCCGCCACCATCGCCTCTCCTTCCACCACGTCCCTGCTGATCGGCTTCTGAACGTAGATATCAGCGCCGGATTTCGCCGCTTCGATCATGATGAGTGCATGCCAGTGGTCCGGTGGCGCGATCAGGACGACATCGAGATCTTTTTCTTTCAGCATCTCGCGGTAGTCGCCGTAGGTGCGCGGCCGTTTCTTCGATTGCTGACGGCCTTGGACGATCTCGGCTGCGCGGTTCAGCATGTGCTGATCGACATCGCACAGCGAAATGACTTCGACCGGAGCGATTTGGATCAGACGGGTTAAATCGATCTTGCCGTACCACCCGCAGCCGATCAGCCCAACTCTCCTCGGCTTGTGATCCTTCAGCTCCGCTGCGTAGCTATTGAGTGCACTTAGCGCTATACCGGCGCCGGCGCTCTTCAGGAAATCGCGACGATCCATGCGCTCTAGTTTATGCGCAACCGTATCGGAGGCTGCACCTTCAGCTTCGTCTGCCGATAATTCGATCGACGCCGACCAAGCCTCCTCCGGCAAAGACAAAGTAGAGGAACAGGAAACAGTACAGGACGGCCAGTTCGCCGCCGTTCTGCAGCGGCACCCCGCCGTGCGGAGCATGCATGCGGAAATATGCGACAGCCATTTCGCCGCACAGCACGGCGGCAACGATTCTGGTCAATAGGCCGATGATGAAAAGCGAGCCGAAGATGAGCTCGATGATTCCGGCGAACCAGAAAATCGAAAAAGTGGGAACCGTGTGCCCTCCCATCCCACCGAATGCCCCCAAAATCTTCTGCGCACCATGACACACGAACAAAAGTCCCGCGGCGATGCGCAGGAGCGATAAGACGGATGATGCTGGAGACGCTGATGTTCTGACTTGTGCTGGCATGTGTGCCTCTTGAGGAGAGTATCACTGCTCAGGTTCAACACTAAAATCGAATTTGGAGCGCACAATTGTCAGTTTCCATCAGGACGAAGAGAACCATTGGGTGGCGGACCTCGATTGTGGACACACGCGGCATGTGCGGCACGATCCTCCGTGGCAAAACCGTCCCTGGGTGACGACGGAGCAGGGACGCCGGCAGTTCCTGGGCGCCAAGCTGACCTGCGTCAAGTGCGATGATCCGGATGCGACTCCGCAGCCCGTCCCTGGATAGAGCTTACTTTTCTGTCACATCTACAATTCGGTCGGTCGTCACGTGTGTGAGCTTCTGTGTCGTTCCGCTGGGCCAGACAATGTTTATTTCGTCCATTACCGCGACCTTTCCCAATCCGAAGTGCAGCCCCCAATCAGCTGACGACGCGTAGCCCAGAGCGGTTGTCATTTCGGCATATTGATTTCCAATGCGCACCACAGCCCCGATCCCGTCACGGTTCGATTTGACGCCGTGTAAGCGCAAAACGATCCAATGCCGA
This sequence comes from uncultured Acidobacteriaceae bacterium, assembly GCA_963842195.1. GTDB lineage: Bacteria > Acidobacteriota > Terriglobia > Bryobacterales > Bryobacteraceae > Bog-105. The sequence continues at coordinate 314,712 of CAWJFN010000001.1, read as the reverse complement.
GGCGTGGGGCTGACATTCCGCCAAAGCTCGGCCGGCTCGCCGAGCGAAGTGACCACGGCATCGATGCTGCCGTCGCCGTCGAAGTCAGCGAACGCCGCGCCGCGATGCGCTTTCGTCAGATTCAAACCAGCTTCTTCTGAAACATCCCGGAATTTACCGGCGCAATTCGCAAAGACGCTGTCTTTCTCGCGATACGAGTAAGATTCAAACTGCTCGACGCGATCGTTCACATGCGAGTTCGCGGTGAAAAGATCTTTCCAGCCGTCATTATTAAAGTCAAACAGCCCAAGGCCCCAGCCGCTGTGCTTCACCGCCGCCGCACCCAGGCGCGATGAATAAGTGGCATCCAGAAAATTGCCTTTGCCGTCATTTCTGAAGACCGGGAACGTTTCGCCGGCTAAGGCAGTTACGATCAGGTCTGGCTGGCCATCGTTATCGTAATCTTTAAATTCCACTCCCATGCTTGCCACCGCTTTCCCGCTGTCAGGCAATGCTGCGCCGGTTGCAAGGCCTACCTCTTCAAAAGTTCCGTTCCCCTTGTTGTGAAACAGATAATTAGGCATATTGTCGTTTGTGACAAACACGTCGGGAAAGCCGTCGTGGTCGTAATCGGCGAAGGCGACGCTCATGCCTCGCCCGGCAAATTGAGCTAAGCCGGCGCGCTCGGTAACGTCTTCAAATGTGCCATCGCCGCGGTTCCTATACAAAGTGCTCGGCAGGCCTTCGAAATATTTCGGATGGCAGTAAACGCGAATGCCTCGGTTTCGGTCGCCGCAATAACGGTCGTCCGGCAGTTGCCACTTCGTATAGTGCACCACCCACAGATCGAGTTTGCCGTCCCGATCGAAATCGAACCAGCCGGCAGCCACCGCCCATCCCTTGTTCTTGATTCCGGCTTTCGCCGTCACATTTTCAAAGCGGCCGTTGCCTAAATTGTGATAAAGCGTACTGCCATTTACGCCAGCCACGAACAGATCCGGATGTCCGTCGTTGTCATAATCGCCAACCGCGGCGCCCATGTCGTAGCCAGTGCCTGCAACTCCGGCCTGCTCTGTGACGTCGCGAAATTTCATGCCGCCTTCGTTTCGATAAAGACGGTTCCAGTATTTGGGCGACGACTTCCGCAACGAGGGAATCTCGGCGCCGTTCGTAAAGAAAATATCCGGACGGCCATCGCCATCGTAGTCGAAAACCGCCAGGCCACCGGCCATGGTTTCGATCATGTGCTTGCTCTCGGTCGGATTATTTTCCAGGACGAAATTGAGATTGGCGGCGGAGGCCTTCTCGACAAAACGGATCGGAGGCGCCACATCCACTCCCGCGAAACCGGCGAACGTCAGTGCCAACAGAACAACGCTAAATAGGAGAAGCCAACGAAACATCCAAAGGTTGCGAGAGGGACCGGTTGCGATTGTCGCACACGCAAGGCTAGTTCCGGAGCAACATGAGTTAGCATGAAAATTCCTCATGCAGTACAAAGGCCTGTTTGCGGGTGTTCTGGCATCTGTTTTGAATTGCGGCGCTGCCAACCTTTCCGCCGTGCCAACGTTTTATCGTGATATCGCGCCGATCATCTACCAAAATTGCTCCACCTGCCACCGGCCGGGTGAATCCGGCCCATTCTCACTGCTGAATTACAACGACGCGAAGCGCCACGCAACGCAAATTGCATCGGTGACGAAGAGGCGCTTCATGCCGCCCTGGCTGCCCGAAGCGGGCTATGGCGAATTCGAAGAGGAACGGCGCTTAACTGACAAACAGATTCAATTAATACAAGACTGGGTGAAACATGGAGCCCTGCCCGGACACCCTGCCGATTCGCCGCCTGCGCCCAAGTTCAACTCCGAATGGATGCTCGGGCCGCCGGACATGATTCTGAATGTGGCGCAACCCTATCACGTAGCTGCGGACGGTCCTGAAATCTTTTGGAACTTTGTAATTCCCGTTCCGGTAAAAACCACGCGCTGGGTGAAGGCCATGGAGATCCGGCCCGGCAATCAGAAGGTTTTCCATCATGCGAATGTGATTCTCGATCGTTCCGGATCGGCGCTTCGGAAGGAATCCGAACCAGGGGCAGGATTCCCCGGCATGGATCTCACCGTGGAAGAAGACACCTTCGATCCGGACGGCCACTTCCTTTCCTGGAAGCCCGGGAGCCCGCCGGTCGTTGAGCCCGAGGGGTTAGCTTGGCGCGTAGAACCAGGCATGGATCTGGTGCTAAATGTCCACATCCGCCGTTCTGGCAAAGAGGAGACCGTGAGCCCGAGCATCGGGCTATACTTCACGGACAAACCTCAGACGAAATTTCCAATGCTGGTGCAGTTGGAGCATGACGGAGGTCTTGATATTCCCGCTGGCGACAAAGACTTCATCGCCAGCGACCAGTTCCGCTTTCCACTCGATGTACAGGTTCTGGCGGTCTATCCGCACGCGCACTATCTGGCAACTCTGATGGAAGCTTACGCCACGCTTCCCGATGGCTCGCGTAAGTGGTTGATCCGCATTCCGCGTTGGGACCTGAACTGGCAGGGCGTTTACCGGCTGAAGCATCCGCTGATGCTGCCCAAGGGAACCGTAATCTCGATGGACTATCACTACGATAATTCCGCCGCCAATCCGCTGAATCCGAACCACCCTCCTAAGCGCGTGAAGGCCGGGAACCACGCGACCGATGAAATGAGTCACTTCTGGCTTCAGGTGCTGCCGGCGGGCGAAGGAGACCAGCGCGCCGTTCTTCAAGAGGCGCTAATGAAGCGGCGGCTCGAAAAATATCCGGGCGATTTTTCCGCCAATTTCAATTTAGGCGACCTGATGATGGGCCAACACAACCCTGCCGCGGCAGTGCCGTACTTCCGGCTGGCAGCGGAAGCTGATCCCAACAGCGCCATAGCTGCGGGCGAATTGGGCGCGGCTCTTTTCGAGACAGATGATATTTCTGGAGCAGAACAGCAGTTCAGGCGGGCTCTTGCGCTCGATCCCAAGTACACAGACGCACGCTATAACCTGGCGAGCGTTGAAGCGAACAATAAGCAGTGGTCTGCAGCAGCGGCCGATTTTAAAGCAGTACTGAATAGCAATCCAAACCACAAGAACGCCCAGCAGCGCCTGGGTGAGGTCCTCTACATGTGGGGCGATGAATTATCCGATTCGGGCAATCGGGAGCAGGCTGCACAGTCTTACCGCGAAGCGCTCGCCTTCCGGCCAGACGATCCCGACCTGCACTTTCAATTAGCTGCATCGTTAGCTCAACTCGGGCGTCTCAGCGAAGCCAAAAGCGAGTTTGAAACCGTCCTACGCCTTAAACCCGATTCGCCCGATGCCAAGCAGGCTTTGGCGAAGGTCGAAGCTCATCTACGTCTCTCAAAGAACTGATTCTTTAATCGCTTCGTGTTAGTTGCTAGAAAGATTACCAGTCGAAGAACTAGCAGCTTTGTCGTACAGTACCACTATCGCCTTGTGCGCGTCTTTCGCGTGGGTTGTCTCGCATCTCTGTTTCTTTGCAGTTGATCGATGCTCTTGTAGTCAGCAGAACAAACGAGAGGGAAAATGGTAGCTTCAGGTTGTCACATCAGGCGGTTTAGCCTGCTTTTTGGCTGCTGTGCTGTACTTTTCGGGCTGAATGCACACGTGTGCGCCCAAACTCTATACGGATCCCTCGTAGGAACCGTAAGCGACCCCAGCGGTGCTGTGGTTCCCAATGCGGCCGTGACGGTGACGGACGTGGGCACGGGGCAAGTCCGCGACACCCAAACGGACTCGAGTGGCCGCTACAACCTCGTCGATCTCGCTCCCGGCAAGTACACGGTCAGTATTACGGCCTCGGGATTCCGCAAGGCGGAGGAGACGAACGTCAACATCACTCCAAACACCGTCGACCGAATCGATATGCACCTGGTACTTGGGCAAGCGACGGAACAGGTGAGTGTCTCGGCCGAAGCGGTGGCGCTTCAAACTGACAAGGCCGATACGCATACCGAGATTACGTCCTCTTCGGTTGCCAATCTGCCGATTTCCGGTTCAGGATATCGAAACTATCAATCGTTGATCGATCTGTCGCCCGGAGCCATGCCGTCCACGTTCTACAACTCACCAACAGACGTGCCCGGCATTCCTCTGAACACACATATTAACGGCGGCAACGGTCAGACGAACGTCACTACGATCGACGGCGCGGAAAGTATCAATGTCTGGCTTCCGCAATATACCGGGTACGTTGCTCCGGCAGATACTGTAGATGTGGTGAACGTCACCACCAGCGCGGCTGACGCTTCGCAAGGTCTCGCCGGTTCTTCTGCCATTACGGTGGTCACAAAATCAGGCACGAATGAGTTGCATGGCAGCGCTTTCGAATACCACAACGATCAGCATCTGAACGCTCGCAATTTCTTCCTGCAGCCGGGCACAGATAAGGCCGTGGGCATTTACAACAACTACGGTGGAACCCTCGGCGGTCCCATCGTAAAGAACAAGCTTTTCTATTTCGGCAGCTTCGATGCCACCAACCAGAAGACGAGCGGCAACGGCTTGTTCACCGTTCCGACGCTCGATCAGCGGGCGGGCAATTTCAGCGCTTACAATACGCCGATTTACAATCCGTTCACCGGTAACGCCGATGGCTCCGGCCGCACGCTCTTTCAGAACGGAGTTATTCCGACAGCGCTGCTAAGCCCGCAGGCTCTTGCGCTACAGAACTTTTATCCGGCCCCTAATTTGCCCGGTACTGTCAACAACTACGCTGCCACGACGAGCCCCATTCTGAACCGCTATCAGACGGATGTAAAGGTGAACTACAACCGCACCGAAAAGCACGTGATCTTTTTCAAATACGACCTCATGAACGCTACATCGGGCGGAAACGGGATCTTCGGCATTGCAGGCGGACCGACGCCCGCAGGCGACCCGGGACTCGGCAAAACCACCGTTCAGGTAGCATCCATCGGCCACACATATACGTTTTCCCCGAATCTCGTTTTGGACGGGACGGTTGGTTACGAGCGGCTGAATCAAAACGTCAAGGGCGTAGACTACGGCAAAAATTTCTCGGGCACGTTGGGAATTCCGGGCCTGAATGGAGCCGACATTCGCGATAGCGGCTTCCCGGATACGAGTGTGGGGAACTATACCGGTTTCGGCGTTCCGGACTGGATGCCTCTATTCCGTACCGATGAGACGTACACGACAAGCCACAAATTGACGTATACACACGGCGCTCACGAGTTGAGGGTGGGATTCGACCTGGTCCGGCATCATCTCAATCACTGGCAGCCTGAATTAAGCGCGGGCGGGCCGCGCGGCTACTTCGATTTCAACGGCGGGGTCACTACACTGAACGCGGCGGGCGCTCCGGCAGCCAATCAATACAACCAGTACGCACAGTTCCTGCTCGGTCTTCCGGACAATGTACAGAAGGGTGAGCAGTACATTCTGATGACGGGCCGCGAGTGGCAGTTTGGGTGGTTTGCCCAAGATCGTTGGCAGGCTTCCCGCAACGTGACTGTGACTCTCGGTTTGCGTTATGAGCTCTACCCACTGATGACCCGCAGCAACGGGAAAGGAATCGAAAGCTACAATCCCACCAACAACGACGTGTACATGGGCGGCCGCGGAAGCGTGCCGGAGAACGCGTACGTTACCGTCAGCCATAAGCTGTTTGCTCCGCGCCTTGGAATCGCGTGGCGCATGAACGATAAGACCGTGATTCGTACCGGCTACGGCTTGAACTATGATCCGCTTCCGTACTCACGTCCATGGCGAGGTTTCTATCCGTTGACCATCAACGATAGCTACTCGGGGGCCAACTCCTACCTGCCGGCGAGGACTTTGGCCAATGGCATTCCTCCGATCATCGGACCCGACTTATCGACAGGCATCGTGCCGCTCGATCCCAACGCCGAAGAACGGGCTCCGCTGCCGGGAGAACTGAAGCGCGGCTATATCCAATCCTGGAACTTCACGGTTGAGCGGAAGCTGCCGGCTCAAGTCGTAGCCTCGGCTGGATACGTCGGCCAACATTCTTCGCATCTGCTCGCCGACTATGATCTGAATGCTGGCACTCCCGGAACGGGCCTCGCGGGCCAGCCTCTGTATCAAGCCTTCGGCGATGTAAGCCAGGTCTATAATTCGTCCGGTTATCTCAGCTCTGAATACAATTCACTGCAAGTTGCCTTGAACCGGCAGTTTTCGAATGGCCTGATGTTGAAAGGCGCTTACACCTGGTCGCACGCGATTGACTTCACGGACGATGATGGCTGGGCTGAAATGGCTTGGTACGGATCGCAGTTTCCGCGCAATCGGGCCACCGCCGGCTTCGACCGCACCCACGTCTTCCAACTGGGTTGGGTATATGAGTTGCCGTTCGGCAAAGGCAAACCCTACTTAAGTACGGGGATCGCTTCTCGGATCATCGGCGGTTGGCAGTTCAGCGGTAGAGAGGCTTGTTACACGGGGACTCCGTTCACTGTCACGGCGAACGGCACGTCGCTGAATGCCGGGGATCAATCGCAGACCGCGAACCAGGTACTAACGCATGTGCAGTTCATCGGCGGGGTGGGACCGGGAGCGTTTTACTACAACCCGGCCGCGTTCGCGCCTGTAAATACGGTGTCCTACGGCAACGTAGGACGCAACACGCTGCGCGGTCCCGGAGTGTGGAATACGGACGTGGACATTATGCGTAACTTTCCAGTCACGGAGCGGGTGAATCTGCAGTTCCGGGCAGAATTCTACAATCTGCCGAATACTTCGCACTTCAGCGCGCCGGATTCGAATGTGAATGATGGCTCGTTCATGCAAGTTACCAGTTCCTACGGGGAGAGAAACATCAGGTTCGCGCTTCACCTTCAGTTCTAAGATTGATCGATGGTGGTTCTCACAACGCGGCTTGCCCTGCAAGCCGCGTTTCTTGTTGCCTTAATCCCCGCGCGGCTCTTCTCGCAGGACGAGGATCTGGCCGCGGAGTCTCATCACGCCCGCGAACTCATGGCGGCAAGCAAGTTCGCTGAAGCGATACCGATTTACGAAAAGCTGGTCAAAGCGCTTCCCGGCAATACCGGCCTGCTGTTGAATCTCGCTTTGGCAGAAGAAATGGCAGGACAGCCTGCTCGCGCCATCCCTCACTTTGAAGCTGTACTCACAGCCGAGCCGGATAGTTTACCGGCTCTTCTGTCGCTATCTATGGCGCGGCTTCAGTTGAAGCAGTCGAGAGAAGCGATCGCACTTCTTCGAAAGGCGGTCAAGCTAGATTCCACGAATCTGAACGCGCTCGGCATGCTGGCTGACGCGGAACTGGACCAGAAGCAATTCGACAATGCCGCCGCTCATTACCGCGAATTGACGGAAAAAAATCCGGGCGACCCGCGCGCCTGGTACGGTCTCGGTAAAGCTTACGAATCGCTCGCCACCGGGACATTCGATCGCTTGAATCGGAGCGCGCCTGAATCCGCCTACGTTGCAGTTCTGCTCGCCGACACGCGCCTCGATCGGCATCAGTACCGCAGCGCTTTCTTCTTTTATCGCGAAGCCGAGCGTAAGTCGACCGATTTACCGGGCATTCACGCAGGATTGGCTCAGGTCTATCGCGAGACCAATCACCAGGACTGGGCGGCCGACGAGCAGAAGCACGAGGAGAGCCTGCCAGCGCCCGATTGCAAAGTTCAGGCCGCCGAATGCGCCTTTGTCGCAAAGCATTTCATCGAGGCCATCAAGGATGCTGGTCCGAACGCCTCTCCGCCGGCACTCTTTTGGGCAACCAAGGCGTATAACGAACTTGCTGTCGAAGCCTTCCAGCACCTGAGCGCGTTGCCGGAGTCAGTCGAAATTCATGCTTTCAAGGCTCAAATTCTGCACGACCACAGACAGGATCTCGAGGCGGCGAATGAGTGGCGCGCGGCATTGAAGCTGGCTCCTGCCGACCCGGGCGTCAAGCGGCAATTAGCTGCTGCATTGTTCGACGCAAAAGACTATCGCTCGGTGATACCGCTAGCTGAAGAGCAACTCGCACAAACGCCCAAGGCTCCGGATCTCAATTACCTCATGGGCGCGAGCCTCTTTCGCACCGAGCAGCCGGAAAAAGCGCTGCCCTACCTCGAGCTGGCTGTTCAGGGGCCCTCAGCCGTTCCCGTTGCCGCCGATGCTGCTCTAGGATTGACCCTTCTCGCCTTGAACAAAAATGCGGAAGCCATTCCATACCTCAAGAAGGCGCTCATACTGGACGACGACGGCAGCGTGCATTACAGCCTCGCGCGCGCTTATCGAGCTGCCGGTCAGGCCCAGCTTGCGGGCGACGCCATGCGGCAGTACCAGAGCATCCAAAAACAGAATCGTGAAATCAACGATCAGCTCGCCAAGGAAGCCGAGATCACCGCGCCGTAAAGAATCCTTGGCGGAGAGAGTGGGATTCGAACCCACGTTAGAGTTTCCCCTAAACACGCTTTCCAAGCGTGCGCCTTCAACCACTCGGCCATCTCTCCTGATGATTGCGCGGGCGCGGCATTCGCGCGATGCGAAGGCGATCGTTGCTAAATCGCCTCCAGTTTAACATCCGCAACTTACTGCGTAAGTTTAGTGGTCCAGTTATTTAGTCGGTGGGCAAAAAGAAATTGCGGAGGATCTACCCCAAATCGAATTTCTCGTGATGCAGGCTTGGATCGCCTTTCACCATTACCGGCCGTTTTAGGATCTCCTCGAGTTCTTCCAGGTACTTGTTGTCGCTCGCCTTCAGGACTTTGGCTACATCAGTGTTCACGCGCAGCATGACGTCCTTGCCTTCAATTGCTTTCGCGATCTTCTGCGCCTCCACCAGAATCTCGCCGACGATCGTCTGCACGCTCTTCACGTATCCCGCGCCCTCGCAATACGGACACGGCGCGCACAACGTGCGTTCCAGGCTCTGCTTCACACGCTTGCGCGTGATGGCCACGAGACCAAAATCGTTGAACTGAAGAATTTTGTACGGTGCCCGGTCGGCGTGCATGGTCTCTTCAAGCGCCTGCATTACTTTCTGCCGGTTCTTGCGTTCGTCCATGTCAATAAAGTCGACTACAATGATGCCGCCCAAATCCCGCAAGCGGATCTGCCGTACAATCTCCTTCACCGCCTCCAGATTCGTCTTTACAATAGTGTCTTCCAGCCGGTTTGATTTGCCGACGTACTTACCCGTATTAATGTCGATGGCAACCAGCGCTTCGGTCTGATTAATCACGATGTAACCACCGGACTTCAGCCACACCTTCGGCCGCAGCGCCTTCTCGAGCTCCTGCGTAACATTGAAGGCGTCGAAAATCGGCGCTTCTCGCGTGTACATCTTTACGCGATTCACCAGCGCGGGCTGGAAGCGCTGCATGAAGCTCAGAACGTTTTCATACAGGTCCTCGTTATCAACCCAAATAGCCTTGAACTCTTCGGTGACCTGATCGCGCAGAATGCGTTGCACGATGTCCAGATCGTGATGCAGCAGGAGTGGCGCGGGCCGCTTCTCCGCTTTGGAGCGTATGTCGAGCCAGAGCTTGTACAGAAAGTCCATGTCGGCAGCGATCTCGTCCTCCGGGACTCCTTCGCCCGCCGTACGCACGATGAACCCGCCGGTCGTGCCGCCGCGATGTGCCTGCAGGATCCGCTTCAGGCGCTGCCGTTCTTCATCGCTGGCAATCCTCCGCGACACCCCGAGGTGTGTCACGCTCGGCATGAACACCACATACCGGCCAGGAAGTGCGATGTGCGATGTGATCCGGGCCCCTTTTTGACCCAGTGGCTCTTTTGCGATCTGAACGATGATTTCCTGTCCCGCCTTCAGCAATTCGGAGATGGAGGGCATGACGCGGTCGGGCCGCTCGCTCGAGCGCTCGTCCTCAGTTTCGCGGCGCGTCTCCGGTCGCGTTTCCGTCTGCAATGCCGGCGCCGCTGCCGCCGAAGCAACTGGACCTTCAACCCTTGGTTCCTGCTGAGCTGGGTGCTGGTCGAAGCGGTTGCCTCCGCGCCGCCGCCGCATTCTGCGCGATACCCGGTGCATGTAACGGCCGCCCTGTTCGCGCACGCTTGCGCTCTGCACCGCTGGTCCACCAGGAACGTCGGATTCAGCCGCGCTTCCAGGCTCCCCCGCCACTCCCGCCGGTGATCCCGGAAGTTCCAGATCGTCTATATCCAGCGGCTCTGAACCGGAGACTTCGTCTTCGGCGTACTCGGCGGCGGAAATACCATCGCCCAATTCGTCGTCGATCGCCGCGCCATCGCTGCCTTCTTCATCGCGCGGAAGAGAGACGCGAACCTCAGCGGCGCGCGGGATCTCCGCAATTTCACCTTCGCTTGCCACCAATGGGGCGCTTTCTTCGCCCACATCGATGTCCTGAACCAGAAATGGTGATGCCGGCTGATCCTCTTTCACCGCCGCGAGCTTTTCCTGCTCATCGGCGACGGGCTCGTCTTCGTCACGATGCGAGAAGACTTTATCCACCAGTTCAATTTCCTGCGCCTGAGCTTCCAAGTCCTCAGCAGGTACGCCGCCGAATGCGTCCGGTTGATGTGGTGACACCTCCGATTCGGGCGCGTCTTGCTGACCCGTAGATTCGTCGCCGTGAGCGGCGGACAGTTCCTCATCGGTCGCCGGTCGATTGCGGTACTTTGCGAGCGACTCGCCGGGTAGGATGATCACATCACGCGGCGTCTCTTCCTGCTCTTCGACGAGCTCGGGTTCGGCACTGTCAGTGGTGGCCGGCTGTGCATACTTGTTCTCCGGAAAGCCGCGTCCGCGCGAACGTCTGCGTCTCGATCTGCGGCCGCGCCGGTCGCCGCGCTGTCCCCGGTCTGTGTCCCGATCCCCGGATTTTTGCTCAACCACTTCCGGAGAAGCGATCCGCGCTACAGGGAGACCTTCCTCGCCCGGTGCGATCTCGTCTGCTGCCGCAGGCGATTCGGCCGGCTGCATGATGCGAGTTTCGGTTTCTAAAATAGCGGGCGCGGGTGCTGGCGCGGCGACGCGCTCAAGTTCACGGTTTTGAGTCCTGCCCCGGTCCCGATCTCGATCCCGCTCACGATCGCGGCCACGCGCCGGTTTCTCCTCGGCCACCGTGTCGATATCGTCGTGCTCTTCGAAGAAGTCGGACACATACAAAAACGTGTCGCGCTCCAAACCCAGATCGACGAACGCCGATTGCATTCCGGGGAGCACGCGTGTCACGCGGCCTTTATGGATGCTGCCGGCCAGCGAGTATTCGTCCCCTCGCTGAAAAAAAAGCTCTACCAGCTGATCGTCTTCTAATACTGCTACTTTCGTCTCGTGGCGATTGGATCCAATCACCAGTTCCTTACTCATATATCACCGCCTTCAGGGCCGTGATGACGAGTACATACAACTCCGGACTAGCGTGCCGGTTATCCCGGTGCGCGGCTGACGCCGTGAACGCCCAAAAACATAAGGCGTCTTAACGTTCTGCCCATCGCGCGGACGGAGACTTAGCTCAGCTTAACGTCCGCGGTTTGGATGCAGCCTATCTCGCTATCGAAAAACTCACGAAATTCTTTTCACCAGCAAATCCGAAACCTGTTGTCCCGCTCACGTTCTACCCCGTGTTAAACGCGCACAACGGCACCAAGCGCCTGTGCGCTGCCTGTTAAACGGCGCACAGCGGCATAACCCGCCTGTGCGCTGGGCTCCAACCTGGAGACCGTCAATTCACAAACCTTCGCAATCTGACGCTGTTGACTAAACCCAGCATCAGGAAAACTGACCATGTGTTAGACCCCCCCGAGCTCATCAGAGGCAGGGGAATCCCGGTGATCGGCATCCGGCCGACTACCATTCCTACATTAACTAACACGTGAAACAGCAATAATGCCGCAACACCCATACAAAGGTACAATCCCGCTCTATCGGGCGCCGTTTGCGCGTTCTGCACAATCTGCATGATCAACAGAAAGTACATCACTAACGCAATGACAACGCCTACAAACCCGTGCTCTTCAGCGAACGAAGAAAAGATGAAATCCGTATGCGGAACCGGCAGAAACCCGAGGTGAGTCTGCGAACTCTCCTTGGCTCCGCGGCCCCACATGCCGCCGTTCCCAACTGCAATCTTCGATTGAATCACCTGAAAGCCGGTTCCCTTCGGATCACGATCCGGGTAGATGAAGCTTACCAGTCTATCTTTCTGATAAGGCTTAAGAAAATGATACCCGATGGGCAATGTGACCATCAGGATAGCGGTGATGATCAGCAGGTATTTCCAGCGCAGTCCGGCCATCAGAATGCCGCAGATCAGGATCGGCAGATAGGTGAGCGACGTTCCAAGATCCGGCTCTTTCATCACCAGGAGCATCGGAATTCCCACCAGCGCCGCCAGCTTGCCGATGTCTTTCCATTCGAGCGTATCCAGCTTCCAGTCAGTGAGGAATTTCGCGATCAGCACGATCAGAATGATCTTCATGAATTCGGAAGTCTGTAGTGTGAAACCGGCCACACGAATCCAGCGCGTTGAACCGAACACTTTGTTGCCGGCCACCAGCGTAGTGACCAGCAACACAAGGCCCAGGCCGTAGAAGTAAATGATTCGATTCAACAGCACGTGGTAATCGATGTTGGACAGAGCCCACATCATTACCAGCCCGCTACCCACCCACACGATCTGTTTCCACCATGCGTCGCCCCACTTCGTCGCGAATGTTGCGCTATAGATCTGCAACACGCCGAGCGTGCATAGGGCCAGCGATACGACGACCAGCGGCCAGTCCAGATCGCGAATCGAACGATAGAACACTTATTGAGGAAGACCTTCCAGGAGAGAAGCCCCCAGCAGGGCCACCGGCGGGCTGCCGAGTAGCGACGGCGGATGAAATGGCTCGGTAAGTGTGAGCTGTGGATTCTGCTGACGCGCTTTCTTATCGAAGTACGCCTTCAGTACATCGCGCACAATCGGAACGGCATTGTAACTTTCCACGCCATTTTCAAACAGGGCCACCACTGCGATCTCCGGCGAATCCATAGGCGCGAAGCCTACGAACCAGACGTTGTTCGCCAGCGCAGTACCCATCTTGGCGCCTTTGGTGCGGTCGCTGGACGCCACCTGCGCGGTGCCGGTTTTTCCGCAGACTTTTACCGTTGGAAGCTGTGCCGCTCGACCGGTGCCGCCTTCGTTAACCACCGCGTACATTCCGGAAATCACTTCCTGCAACTTGTCCGGATCCCAGTTTGCGTGTCGCAGCAGGACCGGAGATTCGGTTCGTATTAAGCGCGGCTTATACCAGCGCCCACCCACGCCCAGGCCTCCCAGCGCCGAAACAATCTGGACTGGCGAAACAGTTACCGCGCCTTGTCCGATGGCTACGGAAATGGTTTCTCCGGCGTACCACTTTTGCCGCGACATGTGCAGCTTCCACTTTGTTGATGGCATGGTGCCTTGCGTTTCGTTCGGCAAATCAATGCCGGTCTTGCGGCCTACACCGGCGAGATCAGCATAGTGTGCAATGCGGTCGATACCGAGCCGGTTTCCCACGTTATAGAAGTAAACGTCGCAGGATTGAGCAATAGCTCGATGCAACGAAATAGCGCCGTGGCCACGCTTGATGTGACACGCGAAATAGTGGCCGTAAAACGACGCGCCGCCCGAGCAGTGGAACTCGGTAGTGTCGTCGATGACGCCTTCCTGTAAACCGGCCATGGCCATGATCGGTTTGAATGTCGATCCAGGCGCAAGCTGCGCCTGCGTCGCGCGGTTCAGCAGCGGCTTGTCCTTGTCATTCGCAATTTCGTTCCAGTCAGTGCGCGTGATTCGTCCGGTGAATTTGTTAGGGTCGAATGCCGGCCGGCTGACCATCGCCAACACTTCGCCATTTCTGGGGTCGATGGCTACGACGGCGCCATGCTTGTTTTCCATGGACAGCTCGGCAACCGCTTGCAGGTCGAGATCGATGGTGGTACGCAGATCCTTTCCGGGGACCGCCTCCTTTGCCGTTTCCATTTGCCGCTCGTGGCCCATGTTGTCGACCAGCACGCGTTCCTGTCCATCCGTGCCGCGCAGAGTAGAATCGTATTCCCGCTCCAGGCCGTCCTTGCCGATGATGTCGCCCTGGTGATAGTCGATGAACCCCGGCTGATCCAGCTCCGACTCGCTGATCTCACCGACATAACCGACCACATGCGCGGCGAAACCATCTTGCGGGTATTGCCTGCGCCACGATTTGATCAGATCCATTTCGGGATAAGCGCTTTCATCGCGGTGAGATTCAACGAACGCAATGTCATCCCGCGTCAGCTGATCCTTAATGATGATCTGCGGTTGCGATCCCATATGCCGGATTCGATTCGCCAGATCGTCATAGTTCAAGTGCATGGCGTCCGCGATGGGCTGCAGGTGCTCCCACTTGATCTGGTCGCGATTGAGGAGCAGTGAATAGGACGCCTTATTGTCCACAATCACGCGCCCTTCCCGGTCCAGGATCTTGCCGCGCGCAGCAAGAATGGGTGTGCTCTTGATACGGTTGCGTTCGGCCGCCTCGCTGTAAACGTCGGGGTTCTGAACCTGCAACTTCCAAAACCCGGAGATGAGGAAGAGAAAAACAAAGACCGTGAGGTATTGAAAAACGGCGACTTTATTCGACGCTGTTTTCGGATCGTCCCGGATCAGCCGGTCAGGAGAAATTGCATCGTCCCGCCTGTGCTCGCTTTGAAGAATAGCCACTGAACAAACCGGAGTGTCCGCTAGGACGCACCCGACACTTTCATTTTATCGAGAACTACGAACAAAGGTATGGCCAGAAGAGCATTTAATGCGCCGTGAACGAAGGTCTGCTGCGGATCAAATGGCACGATTTGCGCAAGCAAAGCGCGGCGCATGATCCAGTAGAAGAACTCGTGAAAAAAGAAAAAGAAGAAGCAGAGGATCGCCCGGATGACTGGATTCTCGACGTTGAAGCGGAAGCTGACGGAGGCCGCGAAATAGCCGACCAGGGTCTTGGTTATGCCGTACATTCCGATGGGTAAGTTGTCCGGCGCGAGGGAATCCTCTGAAAGGCCGACAAAGGCTCCGAAAAATAAGGCCTGAATCTGGCTGTGCCGCATCAGTCCGAAGTAAATCGTCAGCAGGAGCGGCAACTCCAGCCACTGGGTGTTCGGGATGAGCCGCGGTAAGTAGAATTTCCCGATAATCGCGATGATCGTGAGGATTGCGAGCGCGACCACCTGGAAGCGGCTGAACCAGCCTTCTTGCACGGGCCTTCTGAGCAGGTGGTCTGTCGTGGTCTCAGTCATTCGTTCGCGGAGGGGGCCGGCGTCGTCGCGGGCGTCTTGTGACGCGGCGCGCCTAGCAGAGCGGGCGCATCGGGCTTTTGCGGCTTCGCGACGGGCGGAGGTGTCTGAACCGGCGCAGCTTGAACGCCGGGGCGAGCGCCCAAAATTGACGGAGTTTGTTTCGGCGCCGGGGGATTCACCGCGGCGGGTTTAGGCGGGGCGTTTTGCGCAGCAGCGGATGGTGCAGCGGCGGCCCGTGTTACCGCAGAAGGTTTGGCATTGAAATTCGGCAAATTCGATAAATAACCGCCGTAAACGTGGTTCTGTTCTTTTCCGATCGCGTTGTATTTTTCGACGATTTTGTCGGCCTCCGTTTGGGGCTTTGCCACTTGGTTTCCGGTCGCGCCGGCATCCGCGGGAGGCTCGGGAAGGAGCCTGGCGTCCGTCTGCTCTTGGACCGGCGTGGTTGGAAGTGGTTGATGCGCGCCTTGCAGCACGACGAGAACTTCCTCCACGCCACCAGGCGCGCCGCTCAGGTTCAATTTCACGTCCTTCATTCCCTGGCCGGGCTGAACAGAAACAGCAGTGCCGACGGGGAATCCTCGCGGGAAGATACGGTCTTCGCCGGAGGTGAAGAACCATTCGCCTGAATCGACTCTGTCCTCGTTCTGAATCTGCTCCACCGTGCATTTGCCGATTCCGCAATTGAGGACGCCGTGGACGTGGCCTTTTTGAGACTCGACTCCTACTTTGAAGGTCGGGTCGGTGACCAGCAGCACCTGCGACACCAGCGGATAGACCGCGGTAACTTTCCCGACGATACCTTCCGGTGTGACTACGGCCATTTCCTTTTCGATGCCGCTGGTCCCGCCCCGATCGATGAAAACGGCTTTCGCGCTGGCAACCGTGCTGTTGCCGATCACGCGAGCGGCAACCGTCTTCGACGGAGATTGCTGCTGAAACAGGGTCAGCGCCCGTGCATGCTCGGCCGTCGACAACTGATTACGGTAGTAAACGTTCTCCATCCGGAGGTGATCGTTGTCGGCCTTCAGTTTGCGATTCTGGTCACGGACATCCAGCAGGATGAAGTAATCCTGCAGAAACCCGATGGTATTGCGGCGCAGGCCTTCGACAACGCCCGCCATGGGCGTTACCGCCGATACGGCCCAAACACGAATGAGCCGCTCGTCGTGATTATTCGTCTTCACCTGATAAGCGAGGCAGAGTAGTTGAGCAACGACAACAATCAATAGAACCGTGAGGTTACGGTAGCGGCTCAACAATTCCATGGGGGTTCTGTATATGGACTTCTATCTCTACTCTAGGCTGTAATCAGTCGGCCGGGCAGGGCGTTATTCAATCGCAATACGGCGAAGCAGCTTAAAGTCGGTAAGCATCTTGCCCGTCCCCAACACGACTGACGCGAGCGGGTCTTCTGCAATAGAGACCGGCAATCCGGTTTCTTCTCGAATGCGCCGGTCCATATTCTTGATGAGAGCGCCGCCGCCGGTGAGAACGATGCCCTTGTCGCTGATATCCGCGCTCAGCTCGGGAGGCGTTCGTTCCAAGGCGACCCGGATGGCGTTTACGATGGTAGCCACGCATTCCGAGAGAGCCTCCCGGATCTCGCTGTCTTCGATAGTGATCGTTTTGGGAACACCCTCAATCAGATTGCGGCCCTTGATTTCCATTGTGATGGGCCGGTCAAGCGGATAAGCCGAGCCGATCTGAATCTTGATCTGTTCGGCGGTACGTTCTCCGATCAGGAGATTGTACTTGCGCTTCAGGTAATTCATGATCGCGTCGTCCATCTCGTTTCCGGCGACGCGAACGGAACGCGAGTAAACGATGCCGGACAGCGAAATGACAGCCACATCCGTGGTGCCGCCACCAATGTCGACGACCATGTTCCCGGAAGGTTCGGTAATCGGCAGACCGGCGCCGATGGCCGCGACCATTGCCTGTTCCACCAAATGGACTTCGCTTGCCTTGGCGCGTAAGGCAGATTCACTGACCGCACGCTTTTCGACCTGCGTAATCTCGCTCGGCACTCCGATCACGATGCGCGGGTGGACCAGCATCTTCCGGCCGTGGGCCTTGGTGATGAAGTGGTTCAGCATGCGCTCGGTGACCTTGAAGTCGGCGATGACGCCGTCTTTCATAGGCCGGATCGCAACAATATTGCCCGGAGTCCTGCCTACCATGTCTTTGGCTTCTTTGCCGACCGCCTCAATGTCCCCGTTATTCTTGTTGATGGCAACAATCGAGGGCTCGTTAACAACGATGCCTTTGCCTTTGGCGTACACCAGCGTGTTGGCTGTACCCAGATCGATTGCGAGATCGGACGAAATCAGGCTGAAAACCGAACGGAAATTCATGAATGAACGAGTTCTAGTACTCGGGGAATCCCCTCGCAGAGTAACATAGGGGGATAAACACCAGCTTACACCGGACAAAAGCATTATTTTCAAATGCTTGCGATTCTGTGACCCTGACGAGACGACAGTGGCTCGCATTCGGCGGGATAGTGCTCGCGAGTACCGGTTGTGGACGAAAAAAGGGTACCGGATACCCCGGATATGCGCTGATTGCAGCCGCCGGTGACGATGCTCTGGCCGCCATCGACCTCACTGCCTTCCAGCTTGTGAAAACCATTCCTCTGGGTGCAGCACCGGCCGCCGTTATGGCGGCGCGCGAGCCCGGTTTCAGCTACGCGCTGACTCCGGCGACCGGGACTGTACATGTGATCAACAGCAACTTGAGCCCGATCGCGGCCCGCAAGTTGGCTGGAGATATTCAGAAGATGCAGTTGACTGCAGATGGCGGGCATGCCGCTGCGATTTCGGCCGGAGATCGTGTGTTGTTGATTGCGGAGACGGACGGGTTCAAGGTGGTCCGCCGCGAAAAGCTGGAAGCCGAGCCGATTGCACTCGATTTGGCGCCCACCGGGTTTGCGGCGGTGTCTACCGGCAAGGGAGTGGAACTGTTCAACATTGCGGATGGAGGCCGGTGGCGTGTTGCATTGAATGGCGACGTCGGCGCTGTGCGTTTCAGATCCGACGGCAAACTGCTTCTGATTGCGCGGCCGCAGGGCCGTACGTTAACCGCCGTCAAAGTGCCAGAGCTGCAAATTCTGGCCGATCTGCCACTCGCAATGGAGCCGCAGAACCTGTGTTTCACTCCCGATGGCGGTCAGCTCTTTGTAACCGGCGAAGGCATGGATGCGGTGGCCATCGTTTTCCCTTACCAAACGCTGGAGGTGGAACAAACGGTCCTGGCAGGACGCGATCCGGGAGTTATGGCATGCTCCGGTGTGCCTCAAGCGCCTGCCAACTTTTTGTTTGTTGGCAATGCCAGCGGTTCGGATGTGTCGATCCTGAATGTGGACGCGCGCAAGGTAATTGGTGTGGTTCAGGTCGGGCGCAAGCCGAGCTTTATTGCCATCACTCCAGACGATCAGTACGCGCTGGTGCTGAATGAAGGCTCGGGCGATGTGGCGATTATCCGGGTATCGGCAATTCGGGCCAATCGCTTTCGAACCGGGGCGGCGCTGTTTACGATGCTTCCGGTGGGCAACCGTCCCGTGCATTGCGCGATAGTGACCAAGCCGCTTGGATGACAGCGAGTCCGGCCACGGCTGCGGTTTCCGCACGAAGAATGGTGTCGCAAAGGGAGCAGGGAAGCCAACCGGCATTGATGGCCCGCTGTCGCTCTTCTTCCGTCCAGCCGCCTTCCGGGCCGAGCATGAGGGCGACGTGGTCTTCTATAGAGCGCTGCTGCGGCAGTCGGGCCAGAATGGGTGCTGTCCCGGGGTCCTCATCGAGCAGAAGACGAATGTTTGCAGGTATTTCCAGCGCAATTACGGAACGAACCGGCGGGCGTATCGACGGCAGATGCAGGCGCCGCGACTGCTGGCTGGCTTCGAGCGCGATTCGTTCCCAGCGGGCGGCGCGTTTCGCCGCGGCCTGGGCCAGACCGTGTTCGGTGCGGCTGGCCTCGAACGGCTGAATCGCGGCGACACCCATCTCAGTAGCCTTTTCGATTAGCCATTCGAAGCGATCGAACTTAATTAGAGCCGCGAGCAGCGTGATGTGAACGGCGGGCGGAGGGCCGGTCAGGCTCTCAAGCACGCGGAAAATAACCTGCGATCTGCGAGCAGTCTCAATTTCAGCGAGATAGAGGTTCTGGTTATCAGAAATTTCGCAGACCTGGCCGATTTCCGCCCGGAGGACGCGGACGAGGTGGTCGGCTTCAGGGCCGGTGAGTTCGGCGCCGCCACGCCGGATTTCGGAGACGAAGAAGCGCCGGCGGGCCATGGCGAGCCTATTTTACGAAACGAACCCAAATCGGACGCCCCAATACGGAACGAACCGCATGGGCTTTTTTGCGGAACGAAGCCAATGGCGCGTGAGAATCACAGACGCCTTGCTGCGCTCGAGCATCCGCGCAGCAGTTTTGCGAAACGAAGCCATTGTCCTGCAGGTTTTGAGCAGGCCGAAGGAGCGTCCGCTGGAGCACGCGATCCTGCCTGAAGCGCGTCGGGAAAAGTCCCGACGCGGCGGCCACGAGTGGCCGCGCCACCTACGGCGTGCCCCCCTTTCGGGCAAAAAGTATTCAATTTTCAAAAATCGGTGCTGTTCCCGCTCGCACGCGAACAGTCGCGATGATAGCCGGGGCGGTGTCACGCCTGCGGTCCACCGGGCCTGCAAGTGAGTCTAAACAGGGCGCAAATTTCGTAGGGGTGAGCGGAAACAACCTGGAAAGGTCAGGTTCAGCGGGATCGGATAAGAGCGGACGTTTTATGTTGCGCCCGCGGTGGCCATCTCTTCGTGCCGCTGCTCAGGGGTGGCCTGAACTGCCGTTTTGACAGTGCAGCGTAAAACCTCGGCAACACTCCAGGCTTGGGCGCAGCAGCCTCGGGGAGTAAAGGGAGGCTCAGCATCGAAGATTTCGCTAATGGATCCCACGCACTGTTCGTCGAGGTGTTGATTGAAGCCGCGTAGAAAGGCGCGTGCTTTCTTTGCGTCGTCGGGGTGCAGTTTCAGCCAGGCGTCAATAAATGGGCCGATGAGCCAAGCCCACACCGTGCCTTGATGATAGGCGGCATCGCGCGATCGCAAATCGCCGTCATATCTCGCCTTGAAGTCCTTCTCGCCGGGCGCGAGCGAACGCAGCCCAACCGGTGTGAGTAAACGCTCTTCGACCACCTTCATCACCGGCTTCCATTTCGCTTGCTCCAAAATGGCGTGTTCGAGCGAGATTGCGAATACCTGGTTTGGGCGGCAGGAAGGATCGTCGCCGCCGCCTTCGGTATCTACAACGTCGTAGAGATAGCCACCATCGGCGTACCAGAAGCGTTTATTGAACGACTCCCTGCACTTGGCGGCATGACCGGCTATGCCGTTGGCCTGGCTGGTGCGGTTCGCGTCGCGCAGCCAACCTTCGAGCAGTTTGAGTGCGTTATACCATAGGGCGTTTATCTCGACCGCCTTGCCCCGGCGCGGAGTTACTACCCAGTCTTCGACTTTGGCGTCCATCCAAGTAAGTTGATAGCCTTCCTGTCCCTGCACTAACAGACCGTCTTTAGGGTCCACGTGTATGTTGAACAATGTGCCGCGAAGATGATGGCCGACAATTTCGAGCAATCGGGGCAGTAAGTTAGCAAGTAAGTGGCGGTCCTTCGTATATTCGACGTAGCGGCCAAGCGCGTGAAAGAACCAAAGAGTCGCATCGGCCGTATGATACAAGCCGCCTTTCTTCCCTTCGGGGAACATGTTGGGAATCAGGCCATTCTTTATGTAGTGCGCAAATGTTCTCAGTATGTAACTTGCTTCTACCTCGCGGCCGGTGACCAGAGTCAGGCCTTCCAGGCTGATCATGGTGTCGCGGCCCCAATCGGTGAACCAGTGATAGCCCGCGATTACGCTGCGGATTTCATGCCCCGCGGCTCTGGCGCGTGCTGTGTCCTGCTGGCGTCCGACGGGCGCAAATATAAACTGGTCCGCCGCCCAGACCAATTCTCCGCACCTGTGATTACAGGTATCGGGATGTGCCTCGACCTGTAATCTGCGCTTGCGATCGTGTTCGGCATCGAGTGCCTCTTTTGGGCTTAGGGCATGCAACACCTCCCAAGTCTCAGTGGAGGCGATCAGCGTAGCCTCATGAGTGGCATCGAGCTGTATCGAGAAATAGCCAGGACTCCACAGGTCTCCCTGAAAGATATAACCGCGGCTTTGCTCGAGGCTGTAAAGCACATCGTGAATGGTCGTGCAGTCAATCGAGAAGTTCGCTTCCTTGCCGAGTAAAGACATGCGTAAAGGCGGAAAGTCACTCTGCGCCTTTTGCAATTCATACATGTGTTCGCGAACCGTAATGGTATAGGGCTCGATCGGTGTGCTGACTGGAGCCTCATGTTCACGCATATTTACAGCTGGTCGAAGCTCCAGTTTGATCGGACCGCCGCCGTAAGTCAGGCGGTAGTTAATATAAGTGGTATTTTGCCGGTGCGGTACGACCAGACGTTTTTCGAGCGAGACGTTCGCGATTTCATACACCCAGACCGGCAGTCCATCATCCAAGCGGAAGCTTGTAAGATACTTTGATCCGCCCTGATATTCATTGCTAATCGTGCGCTCGCCATTCAGGCGAATCCGCTCGCCTGTCGGCAAAATGATGTGCTCCAGCACATCGTTGAGCATCATGGTGCGCCCGAGCGGAGCACGCAAAGCCGAAATCAAGTATCCGTGGAACACGCGCGTCAGTGTGCCACCGATGGTGCCGCTCGCGTATCCCCCCAGGCCATTGGTGACCAGCCACTCAGTCTCGGTGAGCTTCTGGCGGTCGGCATCGGTGACAGATGCGTTGGGTTCGCGTTTGAAAATTGTTCTCATCTGTTAAGAGTTACGGGATACAGAAGGACGGCCGATTCGCCGGGAATGCGCCAGCCGTCGTCAGTGTCGAGTGGCGGCGTGCCGCAACCGCCGTAGTCCAGGTCCTCCGAGGACCAGAGTTTTGTCCATTCGGTGCCGGCGGGCGGTCCGAGAAGCGGCTCGGGTGCGGGGCTGAACTCGAGATCCGTTCCAAGATTGATCAGTAGCAGCCGGTCGCGATCGTAAGCAGGAGTGAAATAGCGAATCACGAAGCACGAAGGCGAGAGCACCGCGCCATCGATTCCGTCTGCGCCCTGTCGCGCGATGACCCGATCCTCCCGTCTGAGACGTAGCAGATCTCGATGCAGGGCGTAAATCTCGTCATGAGTTTCCAGTTCGGACCAATCCAGCTTGCAGCGGAGGAAGGTCGAATCCTGTGCCGGGTCAGCAAAACACTTCTTCATTTCGGGAAGCTGCAGGGATCGCCACTGCTCAAGAAACTCGACGCGTCCCGTTCGGATCAGTTTCGCCAGTTCCGGCTTGTGATCGGCAAAGAAAAGAAAAGGCGCCGAGGCGGCGAACTCCTGACCTTGAAAAAGCATAGGCGTCCCCGGCGCTAGCAGCGTAAAGGCCGTCATCGCTTTCAAGCGTCCCGGCGACGTGAGCTGGTGGACGCGCTGGCCACGCGCCGAATTGGCGATCTGATCGTGATTCTGAATGAAGGTGACCATGGCCGCGCGCGGCAATCCCAGAGTGGAATGGCCCCGCCTTTTCTTCTGCCAGCGGTACGATTGGCCCTGAAACAAGTATCCGTACTTGGCGGCCGATAAAAACTCTTGCGAACTTCCGCGGTGATCGCTGTAGTAGGCGTCCGCATGTCCAGTCAGCGCAACGATAGCGGAGTGATGAAAATCGTCGTTCCAGAGCGCGTCGAGTCCGTAGCCGCCATCCTTTAAGGGCCTGATGAGGCGCGTATTCTGCGGTTCGTTTTCAGCTATTAAGACGATCGACCTTTCTCCGGCAGCGTGCCTGGCCGCCTGGCAAATCTCTGTGAGGATATGCGGCTGAGATTGGTCGTGAATGTCCTGGGTGGCGTCCAAACGCAACCCGTCCAAATGAAAATCGCGGACCCAATATGCGGCGTTGTCGCGAAAGTACTCTCGCACCGCACTGCAGCCTTTTGCGTCGAAGTTGATCGCCGGACCCCAATCCGTCTTGTGGGTTTCACTGAAATAGAACGGCGAGTACTTCGACAGATAATTCCCATCCGGACCGAGGTGATTGTAGACGACATCCAGGATTACCGCGATACCCAGGCTGTGTGCCCGGTCAACGAAGCGACGCATGTCGTCCGGGGTCCCATAAATGGCGACCGGCGCGTAAGCCTGCACGCCGTCGTAGCCCCAGCCGAACCGCCCTGGGAAGTCCGCGACCGGCATCAGTTCGAGCACCGTGATGCCAGTCTCTTTCAGATGGGGAAGCTTGGCGGCTGCCGCGTCCCAGGTACCTTCGGGCGTGAATGTGCCCAGGTGCAGCTCGTAGAAGACCTGTCCTTCCAGGCGAATGCCACGCCAGTGGAGATCCGTCCACGGAAACGCCTCCGGGTCCATCACCTGCGAGGGGCCATGCGGTCCATCTGGTTGAAAGCACGAGGCCGGATCGGGGTACAGTGCGTCCTTTCCCAGGCTGTAACGGTAGCGCGCGCCAGCCCCAATCTCCTCGAGAAACGCAGAAAAATAGCCATTCCCCTCGGCACGTAACGCAACCGGTTTGCGGTTGCCTTCGATGACCACGTCTACAGCGCGGTGCGAAGGCGCCCACACCCGGAAATGGGTTCCGTATGCGCCTTCGGCCCGAGGACATCTTTCAGCGCCGACAGAATTTCGCCGGAGGGTGTTAGGGAGGGGTTGGGACATGAGGTGAGCGTTTGTCACTGTACAAACAGTAGACCTCCCCGTAGTATTCCCATTTCGGAGTGCGTATTAGCGGTCCTGAGGGTAAGCCTACTAGAGAAAGGGACTTTTTAAGTCCAATTGTCCATGGGGAATGGGAGATTGTGTTACGCTTTCGTTAAGTGAGCAGGTTTAGCCATCTGCGGCAGCTCGAAGCCGAAAGCATCCACATCATGCGTGAGGTCACGGCCGAGTGCCAGCGGCCGGTCCTGCTCTACTCGATCGGGAAGGATTCGTCCGTGCTCCTGCGCCTGGCGCAGAAGGCGTTCTATCCAGGGCCGATCCCGTTTCCGCTGCTACACATCGACACCGGTTATAAGTTCCGGGAGATGATTGAATTCCGCGATCGGTACACGGCCGAAATCGGGGTCAAGCTGATCGTCCATACAAACACCGCAGCTCTGAACGATGGCGCTAACCCTTTTGCCTGGGGAACCCAGCGGTGTTGCGGTGCACTGAAGACGACGGCGCTCCTTGACGGTTTGCGCGCCGGGGGATTTGATGCCGCGATCGGCGGCGCACGGCGGGACGAGGAGCGATCGCGGGCGAAGGAGCGTGTTTTTTCCTTCCGCGACACACGCGGGCAATGGGACCCGCGCAACCAGCGCCCCGAACTATGGAACATTTTTAATACGCGCATTCACGCGGGCGAGAGCCTGCGGGTTTTCCCCCTCTCAAACTGGACGGAAATGGATGTCTGGCAATACATCCACGCAGAAGACATCCCCATCGTTCCGCTGTACCTTGCGAAGGAACGGCCGATGCTGGTGCGCGGCGATTCTCTGCTACCGGTAGAGCAGCCTTTCGTTCCGCGCCTGCCGGGTGAGCGGACGCAGATGGTCAAGTGCAGGATGCGCTCCCTAGGCTGCAGTCCCTGTACGGGCGCGATCCGTTCCGATGCCGATACGGTTCCGGGCATCATCGAGGAGTTGATCACGATGCGCCGTTCGGAGAGGCAGAACCGGGTTATCGATCACGATCAAGACGGGTCCATGGAAATCAAGAAGCAGGAAGGCTACTTTTGAGACACACGCGCAAAACGGGCACGGTGTCGGGCGAGCCGCCCTACGGGCATGCATATTGCTTTGTTGATCGGCGGCTCGCAGCCGTGCCCTTTGCGCTTGGACGGAAATCAAAAAGCAGGAAGGCTACTTTTAAGTGACCTCTGTCCTGGAAGCTCAAGACACGTTCGCCGAGTTCCTCGAGCAGGAGCAGTCGAAAGATCTGCTTCGCTTCACAACTGCAGGTAGCGTGGATGACGGCAAATCGACACTCATCGGACGCCTGCTGTACGATTCGCGCAGCGTATATGAGGATCAGCTGGAATCGGTGAGCAAGGCCTCAGCCGGGCGCAACGCCGGCGCCATCGATTTCTCGCTTCTGACGGATGGTCTGCGCGCCGAACGCGAGCAAGGAATCACGATCGACGTCGCGTACCGCTACTTCGCGAC
Source organism: uncultured Acidobacteriaceae bacterium (assembly GCA_963842195.1). Lineage (GTDB taxonomy): Bacteria > Acidobacteriota > Terriglobia > Bryobacterales > Bryobacteraceae > Bog-105. The sequence goes on along the minus strand of CAWJFN010000001.1, from coordinate 289,226 downwards.
ACCCAAGCGCAAATTTATCATTGCCGACACGCCGGGGCACGAGCAGTACACGCGCAATATGGTGACGGGCGCCTCGACGGCCGAACTGGCGATCGTTCTGATCGACGCGCGAAAGGGCTTATTGCCGCAGTCGAAGCGTCACGCCTACATCTCATCGCTGCTGGGATTGCCGCATCTTGTGTTCGCGGTGAACAAGATGGATCTGGTCGAGTACGATCAGCACGTCTTCAGTCACATCGAAACCGAGTTCCGCCGCTTCCTGTCTCATTTTCAGGCGATCGAGCCTTATTTTGTACCGATCAGCGCGCTTGCGGGCGATAACGTAGTGACGCGCAGCGCGAATATGCCCTGGTTTCACGGTCCCAGTCTGCTTGAATATCTGGAGCGCGTGCCGGTGGGCGATCGTGTGCAGCGTGCACCGTTTCGCTTCCCGGTGCAACGCGTGGTGCGGCCCAATCACGAATTCCGCGGCTATGCAGGCACGATCGCATCGGGCGCTGTGAGCCCGGGCCATGAAGTTACGATTCTGCCGTCGGGACGCACGACGAACATTGCGAGCATCGTAACCTTTGACGGAGATTTGAGCGAGGCGCACGCCGGTCAGTCAGTGACACTGACGCTGCAGGATGAAATCGATATCAGCCGCGGCGACATGATCGTGAGTAGCGAAGATGCTCCGCAAACGGCGACCGAGGTTGAAGCTACAGTTGTCTGGCTGAATGAGAATCCGGCCGAGTTAAACAAGCGTTATCGATTGAAGCACAATACCTCGCTTCAGTTGGCGGATCTCAAGAAGATTCAGTACCGGCTCAACATCAACACGCTGGAACGGGAGCCCGGCACCACGCTCGAGATGAACGGCATTGGATCCGTACATATCGCGGCCGCGCGTCCACTTGCCTTTGATCCCTACCAAAAGAATCGCACCACCGGTAGCTTTGTCCTTATCGATCCGGCGACAAATGCGACCGTCGCGGCGGGGATGATTACGGGCCGTGTTGTGGATTCAGTGCCCGTCCGCGCGCAGCAAAAGATTCAAACCACGACGCCGGTTAGCCTGGCGGAGCGGGTTACCCGGCAGGGGCATCGCGGCGCGGCCATTCATCTTGGGCATCGCTCTGAATTGGCGTGGCGCCTGGAGCGGCTGCTGTTCGATCGCGGCTGTGTCGTTTTTACGGTTAGCACGCAGGCTGAGCAGGTCATCGATTCTTTCCTCGGCTTTGGTGCACTCGTGATCATCACTGGTTCCGGCCAAGAATTCTCCATTGTCACGACTGATGGAGCAATCGATGCCGCGAGCGATGGGCTGCCGGAATCGAATACCGAGGCGCTGTATGCGGTAGAGCGCCTACTCGAGCGCGCTCACATTGTGCCGCCTTCGCCGGGCTGGAGCGACAGCGGAGGCATCTAGGTGAGCGATAGCGGAGGCATTTAAGTGATCGATAGCGGAGGCATCTAGGTGAGCGATAGCGGAGGGATTTGATGCCGGCGCAGGTTACTGAACTCGAAAACAAAATTGCGGAAGCGGGCGCGGCAATCGCAGAAGCCCTGGCCGAATCAGGTTCACCTTGCGTTACGTGCAGCTTTCAGGCTGAGGACATGGTTGTGCTGCATCTGGTACGCGAACGCGTCCCGGATGTGCCCGTCCTGTTTCTCGAGACTGGATACCACTTTGCGGAGGTCTATCAATATCGCGACGAGATGGCGGCGCGTTATGGCCTGAATCTTGTGAACGTGATGCCGGCGGAAACAGTGGCGCAGCAGGAAGCAAAATTTGGAGTGCTTTATCAATCGCAGCCGGATCAGTGCTGCAAGCTGCGCAAAGTCGGTCCGCTATTTGCGGCGCTCGAGAATTATGAGACCTGGTTCACCGGATTGCGCCGCGTGCAGTCACCGACGCGCGCAAACCTGGCAGTCTCGGACGTGTTTCCGCTACCTTCGGGGAAAAAACTTCGCAAGGTCAGCCCGCTGGCAGCGTGGACCGACAGAGATGTGTGGAGTTTCGCGCGCGAACACGAGATTCCGCTGCTGAAGTTATACGATCTGGGCTACACGAGTATCGGTTGCGAACCTTGCACCGCCTTGCCGGCCGACCCGGGCAATCTGCGGTCGGGCCGTTGGGCCGGACGCAAGCTGGAATGCGGAATCCATATCGCCGAGGCGCATTGAAATGGAAATTCTCCTGGGGTTCGTTATCGCCCTGGCGATCTCACTGACGGGCGTGGGCGCCGGCAGCATGACAACGCCGCTGCTGATTCTGTTGCTGCGCGTCTCACCTGCTACAGCGGTCGGCACGGCACTGGTGTATGGCAGCATCGTGAAGATTGCTGCGGTGCCCGTGTACGCCTTCCGACGCCAGGTGAACCTGCGTATTCTGGGGCTGCTGCTACTGGGCGGCCTGCCTGGCGTTATCGGGGGCGGCTTCTTGCTGAACAGGTTGAAAAACGGCCCTTATCAAGGTGCGCTATACGCCATTCTCGGAACGCTTATCGTCAGCACGGCACTGTTTCACTTGTACCGGCAATTTCGTCCGAATCCCAGGCCTTCGACAAACAACAGATCGCGAATCCTGCCGTGGTTCGCTCTGCCGATCGGCGCGGAAGTGGGCTTCTCTTCGGCAGGTGCGGGAGCGCTCGGGTCATTGTTGCTGCTGAGCTTCACTTCGCTCACGACAGCGGAAGTGGTGGGGACGGATCTGTGCTTCGGGCTTGGTGTCTCGTTCGTTGGCGGCCTGATTCAGATCAGCGCCGGCAATTACGATACGGCACTGCTTGCCAAGCTGGTCATTGGAGGCATCTGCGGAGCCTTCGCGGGCTCATTTCTTGCCGGACGAATTCCGCAACGTCCATTGCGCTTTGGGCTGCTGACGATGCTGGTGATTCTCGGTTTCCAGCTCGCGATGCATGCGCAAACGGTTGTGCCGCCGGTGCATGCGATGCTCCGGCCGGTGACCCACTAAAGTAGACATTGGAAACAATGTCGAGTGCATTAGAGCAATATCGTCAGGCTAAAACCGATTACCTGAAGCTGCGAAGCCAAGCGAAAAAAGAGCTGATCGCGCGCTTCAACCAGCTCGCCACCGAGCTGTTCCAACTGCAACGCGAACTGCTGGAAGACTTTGGTGAAAAGATCGCCATCCCTTCCAAGGCGAAAAAGGTGCGCGCGGTGAAGGCTTCCAAGCAGGTGTCGCCGAAAGCAGCGCCTGAACCGCACGCGCCGCCTTCCGCTCAAGTAATCGCACTCCAGAAGCAGGTGGACAAAGCGAAGAAGAAGCTGGCCGATACCCAGGCGGCGGGAAAGTCATCCAAAACGCTCGAGGACCGGGTGTACGAGCTTGAAGATGCGCTCCGGCTTGCGCAATCCAAGTAACATTCGGCGGACCCGGATGTCATGATTGAGACATGGGGTTTGAGGCGGAACTTGCGCGAACACTTCCGTCCGGCATCCCGCATCGCGAGCAACTGATCCAAAAAGCAAGCCAGCACCTGCAACTGATCGCGTCGGCGAATGAATACATGAATCTGACGCGTGTGACCGATCCGCACGAAGCGGCTGTGAAACACGTCTACGATTCGGTCGCACCGTGGGAGCATTTTGTCGCAGCTAAACGCGTGCTCGATGTAGGCACCGGCGCGGGATTTCCCGGCATCCCGCTAGCCATCGTTCTTCCGCAAGTGCGCTTCTCGCTGGTTGAATCGATTCAGAAGAAAGCGCGCTTTGTCGATTCCGCGGTGGAATCGTTACACCTGGCAAACGTACACGTTTTTCCAAATCGCGCCGAAGAGGTTCTCGAGCAGCAGCGTCCGGATGTGATCACGGCGCGTGCGGTAGCCCCGATCGGCCGCATACTCGAGTTGTTTGGAACGGCGCTCAAGAATGGAACGCGCCTGCTGCTTTACAAGGGGCCGGAAGTTGACCAGGAACTGAGCGAAGCCGCGAAACACCGCCTGCATGCTGAGGTTGTCCTTCGCTATGATCTCCCGTTCGGGCTCGGCTCGCGCACGTTGATCCAGGTACATCGCCGCAAATAGGTTTCGTTTCAGCTCTGTGTACGTGTGGCCTCATACGCGAGCAGCACCCAGCCGACGATGAAAGCGATTCCGCCGATGGGTGTGATGGCGCCGAGAATCCGTACTCCCGTGACGGCGAGCGCATACAGGCTCCCCGAGAATACGATGATTCCAATCAAGAGCAGCCATCCGACTCGCGCTTGCGCGGCCAGCGAGATGGCGCCCGACCTTGCCAGTAACGCAACCAGCAGAATGCCGAGGGCATGAAAAAAGTGATACTGAACCGCGGTGCGATAGATCTCAAGTGAGCCGGCGTCCAGCTTTCCTCTGAGAGCATGCGCACCGAACGCACCCATGGCCACGGCGGCGGCCATCAATGCAGCGCCTAACGAAATCCAATTCATCACTCATTGTTGTAGCAGGAAGTTTTAGCAGCCGTAACCTTTCTCACTCTCGTCAGTTACTCTGTCTGAAGCTGTGGTCGCCGCCCGATATGCGGTACGTCTCTAAAATCCAAATGAGGATCTCAATGAAGCAAACAGCAGTTCCGTCTCCAGCGCCGCCAAAAGCCATTCAATTCCGGCGTCCCAACTTCCCCAACATCGCGCCGTCTTTCTTTGTCGAGAGCGGCCCACGATTCATCGACTTCCTGGTCGCCGCATTCGAAGGTGCGGAGCGCATTCGTGTCCCCAGGCCCGACGGCTCGATCATGTACGCCGAAATCGCCGTCGGCAATTCCGTAATCGAGCTGGGCGATGCAAACGAACAATATCCTCAGCGTTCGATGACCACTCATTTGTATGTCCCAGACGCCGACGCCACCTTCGCCCGTGCCCTTCAGGCCGGCGCCGCCTCCATCTACGCGCCCACTGACGATCATCCTTCCGGCGATCGTTGGGGCGCTGCTAAGGACCCGTTCGGCAACACCTGGTACATTGCCACTCCCAAGGGCTGGGATGCGGGTCCCGAAGGCGTGCTCACCGTTCAGCCATATCTCCATGTTCGCGACGCCCACAACATGATTCCGTTCATCGAAGCAGCTCTCGAGGCGAAAGCCACCGGCGTTCACAAATCACCTGACGGCATCGTCCACCACGCCACCATCGAAATTGCAGACGCCACTTTCGAAATCGATGAAGCGTCTGGTGAATCTCATCCCAACCCGTCGTATCTGCATGTTTATGTGCCTGACACTGACGCACTCTACGCCCGAGCAGTTGCTGCCGGCGCGACAGGCGTGAACCCGCCATATACCGCGCCGTACGGTGACCGCGCGGCGACCATCACCGACCCCTTCGGCAATACGTGGTTCCTGGCCACGTACCTCGGCGCCGCACAACCATAGCGCCGACGTCGGCGCTCGATGTACCCGAACCTTACTGACTCGAAAGCACCGGCGCCACAGGCGGATTGATGGTTTCTTTACTCTTCCCGAAGCGCTGTCATGGGTTCCAGTTGCGCGGCGCGCCGCGCGGGGATGAAACTCGCGGCTGTCGTGATGGCGACCAGGAGACCTGCTGCAAATGCAATGGTCCGGGCATCGTACGGCGTGAGTCCGTAAAGCATCGATCGGGCCGTCCCGGTGACCGCAAGCGCTAATGCAGCGCCGACGCCGACTCCCATTGCCAATAGCAAGCCGGCCTGCCGCATAACCAGTGTCAGAATGTCGAGCCGCGCCGCACCGAGCGCGATGCGAACACCAATCTCACTTGTCCGCCGGATCACCATATACGACATCACGCCGTAGAGGCCGATTGCGGCGATGAGTACGGCTACAATGCCGAAGAACCCTGAAAGCGTGGCCATCAACTGTTCTCGCATCAGACGTTCCCGTATCGTAATTTTCAACGAGCGGAAGTCAATGCCGATGATAGGACTCACCTGGCCGATGGCTTTGCGCAACTCGGATGTGGAGTCGGTTAGATTTAAATTCGAACGAATCAGGATCTGCGCAAACGGATCGGGCTGACTCTGCTGGTCGATTGCAAGGAAAGCAATGGGCTGCATTTCTTCCCGTAAGCTGTAATACTTCGTGTCTCTCACAAAGCCCACGATCTCGAACGTCTGCTCCGGTTCGGAAGGCGTTGCCTCTCTTCGGAATCGCTGTCCAACCGGGTTCACGCCCAGTCGAAGCTTTCTGGCGAATGTTTGGTTGACAATCGCGACCCGAGGGCTCGAGCTTGTATCGTGGTCGTTGAAGTCCCGTCCCGCAAGTAGCGGCATTCCCAATGTTTTGAGGTAACCTTCGCCCAACGAGTTGAAATCGGAATCGATTTGGCGATGCGTAGCCAGTCCGTCCTTCCACACGAGATTCTCGAGGCCGCCGCCGCTTAGCGGAACGATTCCAGCTTCAGCAGCCGAGGATACTCCCGGAAGCGCGCGTATTCTCTGAAGCAGATTGCGCCTAAACGCAATCCGCTGTTCAACGGGAATGTTCAAGCGGGAGAAATCAATGTTAGCGATGAGGATTCCGTTCTGCCGAAACCCGGCATCCACGGCGAGCAAATTACGCAGACTACCCGAAAATAGAAGCGCGCTCACTACTAGAACCAGGGATAAAGCGACCTGGGATACAACCAGGACCTGTCGCAATCCGAATCGCCCACGGCTGACAAAAAGAGTACGGCTGCCCGTTTTCATGGCTTCACTCGCAGTTGTGTTCGTGGCCTGAAGCGCCGGTGTGAGTCCGAACAAAATGCACGTGAGGCCAGCGACGGCAATCGTGAAAACAAGCATTTGCCAATCCGGCCTAAGATCGAGGAAGAGCGGATCGTCTTTCGTACTGAGCAGCGCCACAAGAAAACGGCTTAGGACACTGGAGACCAATAATCCAGCGAGGGCGCCAGCAGCTGCCAGCAGAACGCCTTCGGTGAGTAGTTGCTGTACAAGCCGTCTGCGTGATGCTCCGATGGCTAGCCGCACCGCGAATTCGTGCTCCCGAGCCGTAGCGCGCGCCAGAATAAGATTCGCCAGATTGGCGCAGGCGATCAGTAAGACCACGCCCGTTGTTGCTAAGAGGAACAGCAACGGAACTCCATACTGGTCCCGCACCGCCGAAACTCCACTATGAGCAGGAACGGCAGTTAATTTGAACTTCAGATAATCTTTGACGTTAATGGCAGGATAGTTCGACGGCAGCGTGGTTTGAAAGAGAGCCGGCGAAACCGCTCGCAATTTCGTGCTTGCCTCTTTGAAAGTCTCGCCCGGTGTCAACCGCCCCATTACGGTGAGCCACCACACTGTACCTTCATTGAGCCAGTTGCCTGCGTTCCACAGCGTTGCTTGTGAGCAGATTGGGACCGCAACGTCATAGGAACGACCGATCTCGAGTCCCGAGAAATCCGCGGGGGTCACGCCGATCACATCCACTTTTTGGAAATTGAGTGTGAGCTTCCTGCCGATAACGTCCGGATCTCCCCCGAGTTCGCGTTGCCAAAACGAATAGCTGATCACCGCACCCGGAACACCGCAGCCGCGGCGATCGTCTGTCGCGGAGAAAGTGCGGCCTATGACGGGCTCGACCCCGAGCACCTGAAAGAAAGCGCCACTGACAAAGAGTCCACGGACGGGACGGGTTTCGCCGCCCGAAGTCAAACCAAAATTGGTGTTCGCCCATGCCAGCACACTCGAAAAGGCCTGCTGAGTGTCGCGGAATCGCTCCCAGATTGGATTCGTGAGAGCCTCGTACGGCGTCGCCTGGGATCCTCTCCAGCCCGTTCTGTCCGCCAGTTGAACCATCGCAAGTCGCTGCGGATCTTTCACGGGCAGGGTTCGCAGGCGCACAACGTCGAGCAGATGAAATATGGCGGTGTTCGCGCCAATGCCAAGTGCCAACGTCCCAATCGCGGCGATGGCAAATCCCGGCCCCTTCCGAAGCGCTCGCAAAGACAGGCGAACGTCCTGAAGAATCGACTCCAGCCAGAGCGTTCCACGCGCATCGCGACACTCCTCGCTCACCTGTTCTGCGCCCCCGAATTGAAGTCGGGCCTTGCGGCGCGCTTCCTCTTCCGTAAACCCTCGCCTCTATGTAGGCAGCCGTCTGGTTTTCCAGATGGAACTGCAACTCCTTTCGCAATTCGTGCTCAAGCCGCCGTTTCTGAAAAAATCGGCCGAACCAGCTCATACTGCCTCCCCTTCGGAGAGCTTCAGCACCAGGGCTACCGCATCCGCCAGACGCGACCATTTCGCTGTTTCGGTTTCAAGTTGCTTACGGCCCTTGGCGGTCAATTTGTAAAATTTCGCTTCGCGCTTGGTATCGGATTCTTTCCATTGCGCGGCGAGATAACCTCTGTTCTCCAAACGGTGCAAAGCCGGGTAAAGGCTGCCTTGTTGAACCTGCAGAACATCGCGCGAGACTTGTTGAAGCCGCTGCGCGATTGCATAGCCGTGTATCGGCCCGAGTGCCGCGACCTGCAGGATCAATAAATCAAGGGTGCCCTGGGGGATGTCGGACTTCGGGTTGGTGTCGGACGTCATGCCTTGTTCTTCTACATATAACACGCCACCTGTAGAAGAGCAATGTGTGCGCTGAAATTTCAGAGCGCGTCGCGCGCTGCTCAATTTTTGACTCTGAACACTAGAACCGCGCTAGAGTATCTGCATGCATGGCCGTCCTCAGCCCAGCGAAACCGCGCCTTACTATTTCACTTATATTGATCAGGCGGCCGGCGATGACGCACTGTCAATCGTCGAGAACCAGCTCGAGGAATCGGTGCAGCTTTTTTCCGGCATCTCGGAGGAGAAGTCCAGATATCGGTACGCGCCGGATAAATGGAGCATTCGTCAAGTCGTCAATCACATCTCCGACACGGAGCGTGCGTTCGCTTTTCGGGCTCTCTGGTTTGCGCGCGGTTTCGAAACGCCATTGCCCAGCTACGATCAGAACGTCGCGGCAAACGGCGCAGCAGCGGACGGGACCTCCTGGGCCGGGCACGTTGAGGAATTTCGATACGTGCGTCTCGCGACAATTTCGCTGTTGCGCAATATGCCCGCCGAGGCATGGACGCGGCGGGGCATCGCAAGCGATAATCCGTTCACGGTGCGTGCACTCGCCTTTATCATTCCGGGACATGTGGCGCACCATCTGAAGATTTTGCGCGAACGTTATCTGTAGAAGCCGTCAGAAGCCGATGGTCCGGCGAGCATCAGCGCACAGCCATGGCGTGCTTTTCACGGCAGGCTTCTGAGCAGTAATAGAACGTCTGGCCGGCCGATTGCCTTCGGTGCGGAGTGGACTCGACCACATAAGTGCCGCACACGGGATCCCGGTGCAGTTCGCTGCCGGATTTCGGCGGTGTGGGCGTGGACTGAGAACCGGATTGAGGCGGCTGCTGCTGTTGCTGAAACGTGGCAGAGGAGGCGTTCGAAATACCCTTGAGCAGGCTTGTGATGATCGCCCGGGCAACGACGATTACCAAGATCGCGAATACCGCTTCGATAACAACTCGGATCATGGCAACCGCTCCCGCGAAAAACCGGGTTGGAGTGCCGACCGATCGAGGTCGGCATGAATGCCGACCCGGCAGGCTGAAGCCCGCGCCACTATCACCGCCGACGTTCTCACAACTCCATACTACTGCTGCGGGCTACTTCTTCTTGGTCTTAGCGCCCGGAACAACGGTCTTCGTCTGCACCGTTTCGCCCATAGCCTGCAACATCGCGGTCGCTTCCTGCGCGTGCGCTCCGTCCGGTTTCAGTTGCAAATACTTCTTCAGGGCGTCAGCGGTCTCCGGCGGATACGTCTGCTGCCCTGTTTTTGCATCCACCGAACCCTTCATCATCAAAAGACTGCCCAACTGATACCATGCTTCGGCGTTGTTCGGATCCGAGTCGGTGGCCTTCTTGAAGAATTCCGCCGCCTGTTCCGGATGACCGGTATTCACCATGTTAGCGCCTAGATTGTAGTAGGCCTTGCCGGCCATTGAAGGGTCAAGCTGCGCGGCTTTGTTCAGAGCTTCCGTCGCCTCTGGAACCTTCTTCTCGGCGCCATAAATGTTGCCGATCTGGTTATAGATGCCCGCCTGGGACGCATTGTCGGACGGCAGCGCCAAAGCTTTCTGATAGGCTGCGACACCGGCCTCGTAAGACTTGGTCTGATCGTCGCCTTTCTGCAAGTTGCCCAAGTTGTAGTACGTCAATCCCATCTGACTCCAGATTGCAAACTGGTTGGGATCGAGTTCAGAGGCTTTCTTGTAGTTATCGATCGCAGTCTGATAATCGGCAGCCTTTGCGGTCTTCTGTTCGTCGGTCTGTGAAGGGTCGGCATCGCCCTTCTTGCGCGCGTCCTCGCCGGCGTTGTACGCGTCGTTCAACGCCTTGTTCTTCTTCATCTGGTCTTCGCGCTTCTTGGCGGCAGCCTCAAACTGCTCCTTCTGCTCCTTGCTCATGCCGCGTTGCTGTTCTTGCGTGAGCTGGCCAGTTTCCGCGGCCTGATTCATGGCTGCCTGCTGCGCCTTGGCTTTGCGGGCGTCAAAGTCGACTTCTTTGGCGTCGCCGTAATCGGTCTGGAACTTATTGACTTTGTCGATCACCTGGCCATTGATGGTGCAGGAGATATCGTACGTACCTTTAGGAAGGCCAGTGTAAATCCAGTTTCCCTTTTTGTCCGACTTGGTAGTGTAGTGGCCCTTAATATCAGTTCGGTCGAGCGTAACGACCGCGCCTTTATACGGCTGCCCATTCTCATCCAATACCTTGCCCTGAACGGTCGTGACCTGCGCCCAGGCGGCACAGGTACCGAGGGCGGCGAGGCAGCTCAATACCAGCGCACGACGGAAGCACGCGGCCCATTTTGCGGGACGTTGTGCGCGCTTCAAGGATTCGGCGAGCATAGTTGTATAACCCTTTCGTATTTATCTGTTCAGCCTACAAAATACTATATCCCCGGAGGTTTGGTGCTTGCGATCACGGGAGTGTAGTTCAGAGCACGTCCACCCGGGCCGATGCGTCGTCGAATACCGGTCTTGCTGCAACCCAGTACCTTCAGCCCGCATCTGAAACCCCATAGGCTATCGTATTCATTTCATAGATGAGCTTTAACGGGTTAGAATACCGCTAATAAGCAGAGGGGAATTGTGCTGTCTCGCATTTTTATACTAGCCGGGCTCGCGGTCGGGTTTGTAGCAGGATCGCAGGCGGCAAATTCGCAATCACTTTTGAAAGCCGAAGAACTGTACAGACAGACGGAATACGAGGCTTCTCTCGCTCTGCTGGATGCGCACAGCAACGACACGGCGACCGAATTCCTGATCGCCCGCGACGCCTTCATGCTCGGGGACTTCAAAAAAGCCACTGACTATTTGCAAAAAGCAACTGCTGCACAGCCGAACAACAGTGAATACATGGACTGGTTGGGCCGAGCCTATGGAAGACGCGCCGAAACATCGAACCCGCTGCTCGCACCTGGCTATGCATCGAAGGCGCGTCAGGCTTTCGAACAATCCGTGAAACTCGATCCGAGGAATCCGGACGCACTGAGTGACCTGTTCGATTATTATCTCGATGCTCCGGGGTTCCTTGGCGGCGGATTTGAAAAAGCAGCGGCAGTTGCAGATCGCATAGCCACCGTTGATCCAACAGAAGGTTTCTTCGAGAAGGCTAAGCTGGCCCAAAGGGCCAAAGAATTCGATACGGCCGAGAACCACCTTCGTCAGGCGATTGCCGCCACTCCGCACAAAGTAGCGGGTTTTCTGGAGTACGCGAAGTTTCTAGCGAGACAGGGCCGTACGCATGAGAGTGACCTCATGCTCGCCGAAGCGCAGCGGATAAAGCCCGATGCGCCTGAAGTTTGGTATACCCGGGCCGATATCCTGATCCGGCAAAAGCGCAACCTCGACGAGGCTCGGGGGCTGCTGGTCAAGTACATGCGTGCGCAGTTGACGGTAGATGATCCGTCCAAACAGGAAGCCGCGCGGCTTCTGAAACAGGCCGGCGGCGCGTAAAGTTTTCTTCTCCTTCCGGGTCGCGATAAGGTGGCTTTAGGAGCAGTATGGCTAAAACCCCTGGCGGAGTTGAGACTGTCGAGGAACCGGTCGTCCGGACCGATGCCTTAACTCTGCCGCCGCTTCGAGAGCCCACTCAGAGTCCTGGCATGGACTTCGCCGAGGCGGTCAAGTTCAGTTTCCAGGCACTTCACGCTAATCGGCTCCGCACGTTTCTGACGGCGCTTGGGCTTATCATCGGCAACGCGTCCGTCATTCTGGTGGTCACGATTTCGCTGGCCAGCAAGGATCTGATTCTCGATCAAATCCGCGGCATCGGCTCCAATCTCGTTTACGGCAATCTCGAAGCCAGCGGCGAGAACGCGGCGAAGGTCCAGGCCGACTTTGTCAAGCTCTCCGACGTGCAAGCAATTCGGGATACGTTGGGCGACAGCATCGCGGCCGCTTCCGCGGTGATGCAAACTACGGATCAGATCGTGGTGGCGGGAAAGGTTCGCTCGGTCACCGTCGACGGCGCCGATCAGTACTACGCGCGCGTCCGCAACCTGGTGCTGCTTAGCGGCCGTGAGTTCGATGAAAGCGATATGACGCTCCGCGAGCACGTCGCCATGCTCACCGACAAGCTGGCAATTCGAGTGTTCGGCAGCCACGATGCCGCAATCGGCCAAGTAATCAAGCTCAGCCAGCTTCAGTTCACAGTGGTCGGAACCTTCCGCGAAAAAACCAGTACATTCGGGCAGGGTGAAATCACGGATGAAACCATCCTCATTCCGATCACGGTAATGAAGTATTTCGTCCAGTATGAGCGCGTCGATCCGGTTTACATCGAGGCCCGTAACGCCACCGACGTACCGATGGTCACCGATGAGGTTCGGCAAATCCTGCAGCACCGCCATCGCAGCGGCGCTAAGTACAACGTTCAGAACCTGGGTGCGATCCTCGAGACGGCGGAATCCATCGCCAATGTTCTGACCATTGTGCTCATCATCGTATCCGCAATCGCGCTGGTGATTTCGGGAATCGGGATCATGAATATCATGCTGGTCACCGTCACGGAACGAACGCGGGAGATCGGCTTGAGAATGGCTGTGGGCGCTTCGCGGCGTGAAGTAATGCTGCAGTTTCTGATCGAATCTGTGCTCATCAGCCTTTCGGGCGGCTTTGTCGGAATTGTTGTCGGACTTTCACTCCCGATCGCCGTGCGGCTCATTGCAAGCCAAGTCCACGTGCCGATCTCGCCGCTCTCGATCCTGGTTGCGTTCGCGGTGTCGTTCACTGTCGGGGTCGGATTCGGGCTGCTGCCGGCGCGCCGCGCTTCGCAACTCAATCCGACGGAGGCGCTGCGGTACGAATAAGCCGGTCGGGTGAGGTGCGGACTAGGCTGCCTTGGCTTCGAAGTACTCTTCCGGAGGAGTTGAGACCAGCATCAAACTATGCTGACCCGCATGGCTGAATTCGAAGGCGTGGTACATGGTGAGCACTTCTGCGAGCGCACCGGTGGTGCCGATGACAACGGGAAGCTTCAGTTGCCATGGACAGAGACTGCCGAGTTCCTTGTGCAACTCAGCGAAACACATCACCGGCAACGTATCGCCCCCGTCGTGACAATCGAGAGCGAGGAGGACAGTGCCGTCCTCAGCCCAGGCATAGCGCAGACTTCGCACCGAATGCACTTGATCCATCAGGATAGCTTTAACCGCCATCGCGAGCTCAGCGGAGGCTCTGCCACTGAGATCCTGTTTCAGGTCTTGGTAGGTGATACTCCTATGCTACACAACTTCGGCGCGGCCCGCACGAAATATTTCTAGGTAACTTTTTTATCGCGTACGATGCTCTTGGTGTCCGAGAGCACCCGGCGCTCCGTACGCGATGGGCCGGCACTCTGAGAAGCGGCCTTTGCGAGCCGGCGTGTCAACCCCGTGCGCCGCCCGGAAGCCGGTTCCATGATCGGAGCCGGCACAACATTCCCGGCTTCGTCAAACCGCTCCACCTCAGCAACCTCGTGATTGACCGCAAACTTTTGCTCGACGCGCTCGCGTTCCTCGATTTGCGTAATATGGATCTCTTCAGTGACGACCCACTGTTTCTGTACGCGCAGAACCTCAGAAACAACAGGAATGATCACAGTGTTTCCTGACTGCGTGACCGGTTGAGGGCCGTCAACCACCCGGTCGGTTTTGACTCGCTTTACTTCAGCCCTTCCCTTACGAAGCTCCTGCTCCAGAATCTCGTCGTGGCCTTCAACACGTTTGGTGACGCGGACGGTCCCTTTTTCTACAGGGACCGCCTCCGCGTGCAACTCCTCGCTGACGACCGGAACAACTACATCGTTGGTTTCGTCGTTCTCAGCCATGGCGATCCTGGCCTACGCCTTCCCGGTGATCTTTTGCCAACCGTTCTCGACGGCGGCCTTCACCCGGTCCCACGTGCTGTTCGGATATCTTCTGGCGTAGTCCTGCCGGAGATCCGATTCAACTTCCGAGAAACTACGACCTTCGTAACGTGGATCTCTGGCCATGGTATAGCCGTATTCGTAAGCCGGCGCGTAGGTTTCATAGTCCTGGCCCGAGGCGCCGTATGTCTCCGCGTAATGCCGCCGGTAATCAGCATCCCCGATCCCCGCCGCTGTTCCCGTCGTCTGCGTCGCTGATCGCGCGTTCTTTTCGTCGCTCAGATTCTCGACCCGCACTTCCGTATGGCGAACCGTGTCGCGCACTTTTTCCGTGCGCTCTTCAGCATCCTTGCGAACTCTGACTTCCTCCACTACGCGGGATTGTTTGGATACCACCGGTTCTTCGGCGTACTCCTTCACTTCGATAACCTGCTCCTTGCCTCGCTGTAAATCCGCGTCTGTGGTGGGCCGGTTGGCTGCGTTCCGCTCGACGCGTACATGCTCCTGGCGCAAATTGATGTTTTCCTCAACGGGTTCTTCAATTACGCGCGAATACACGCGGACGCCGCCACGCAACACTGTTCGCTTCCCGATCTGCAATTCCTCCTTGACTACGGGAATCGCTTTCGTCTGATCGGCATCTGTCGTGCTCGTGGCTGCAGGGGCCGGCGATTTCCTGCTGCTGGTTGCGCCAGTGCTAGTACGAGTGTCGCTCGCGGTTGTGTCTTCAACGCGGCCGCCTTCGCTCCGCACGTCGATCGGGTTGTGCCGATTCAGCACATCGGCAGCTGCGTCAATCTTATCGTCGGCAGCTTCCACGCTGACAAAAACGTTGCCGCTACTTACCGCTTCTTCATAGTACGGG
Source organism: uncultured Acidobacteriaceae bacterium (assembly GCA_963842195.1). Lineage (GTDB taxonomy): Bacteria > Acidobacteriota > Terriglobia > Bryobacterales > Bryobacteraceae > Bog-105. The sequence goes on along the minus strand of CAWJFN010000001.1, from coordinate 274,019 downwards.
CGGTCGGCATCGTCCTCTTGCCCGAACACCGACTTAAACCATCCCTTGATTCCCCCTTCGTGATGGCGCGTATCCTCATCTGAAGACTGCGTCGTGTCGTAAACGTTCTGTCCCTCCGAACTCAAGAAGATATCCTCGCTATCAAATCCTCTCGTTTTTAAGTCGTCGACTGCGGCCTGCGCATCCGTTCTGTTCTTGAAAACAGCAACGACTGTCGATTGCGTTCTTGTCATCAATACTCCTTTCGACCGTGAGGCCAATTCCATCATCTGGACGACACCGTCCGGGTTTTTGTGGCGCGGAAAATGGTTAAATTCCAGAGTTGATGGAGCGGCGAGGGGTCAGCGCGCGTTCGTACTTACATGCTCAGTTCGGCTCGCCGCCGACCGGCGCAATTGCAGCAACGACTTACCGAGTGCCTGACGTTTTCCCAAAGATCGTGTCTCTTCCGTCGGGCTGGGCGGCGTGTCGGCGGTAGGCGGCAACAGCAGTTGCTGGTTCGCGCTCTTACTTTGCTTTCGCTTCGCCGCGCCCTTGTTCGAAGCGGTTTTCTTTCGTGCTTTCTTCGCACCCCGCATCCGTTTGCTTGCCGCTTGAGCGACCGGGTTTGTCGAATTTTCGGTAGCGGCGACACGTGCCCGCAGGAACTCGATCTGGTGTTCGAGCAGATCGATCATGTCGAGTAGCGTCAACGGTCGCAGGCCTCTACCTTAAGAGCTTACCCAGTTGCCGTTCATCTGTTTCACTGCCGGTGATCCCCGCCAGGAAATCCAGCATCATGCGGGAGCAGATCTGAGGCTGATCGGTGGTCATGATGTGAGCAGCGTTCTCGACGATTTCAAATCGTGCCCCGGGTATACGCCGCGCCACCGCCCGGCCGTTTGCAACTGGCACCAGCCGGTCCTGCCTGCCATGGACGACCATTGCAGGAACGCGAAGTAAAGGCAGCCGCCGGTATGCGCTCCACATCAGAATACCGGCAAACTGATTTATGAAACCTTTGGTTTCACATTGGCAGGAGCAACGCACTCGCATGTCTTCTTCAATGCGCTCAAGCGGCGTCGTTTCGGCGTACAACAGCTTCATGAACGCGCGCTCGCGCTCCATCGATGCGTAGCTCTTCAGCCAGTAGCTGGTTTTCCAGGGTACGCAGCGGAGATCCGGCCAACGGCCAAAGAGGCCGCTGTGAGTGGTACACGCGAGCTGCAAACTCCTTACTGCCGGAGGGTACATCAGCGCCAGTTCCTGCGCGATCATCCCTCCCATGGAGGCGCCGATCACGTGAGCACGCGAGTAGCCAGCGGCGCGCAACACAGTGTACGCATCGCGTGCCATTTGGCGGATAGAGTAGGGCCCGCGAGGCACGCTGCTCTTTCCCATGCCGCGATTGTCGAAGACCACAGCCCGATAGAGGCTCGAGAGGGCCGGCAGCACGCGAAACCACATCTCATGCGTGAAACTCAGGCCCATGATCATCAGCACCGGATCGCCCTGGCCATGCGCTTCCCAGTACAATTCCGCGCCCTCGTTGGTAACGTATGGCATCCTGGTCGCGCCCTGTGTCCCAATATATCTTTCTTGCACTAACTCCTATTTCCGCTGGCCGATAAATCAGCTATCCGCCAGCATTTCGTCCGTATTGGCGATCTTTGCCTGGCGACACGCCGTAATTCAAAGGTTCATGCCTGAAATCGCGATCCCTCCGATATTACGCATGTGTCTCTTACGCGGAATTGTAAAGCCACGTAAATGACGAGACGCGGTTCCGCGCTCGCTTGAAACATAAATCCAAAGTGCGTCGCCTCGCTTCACACGGTCAGTAGCTCCGTGGGTGACGGGTGTTCGAGCGCTTGCCGGACAGCTGTTTCAACCGCCTCAACTGTCCGCCGGTTCCTTTACCCATCTAATATCTGGGAACGACGACGCCTGCGATGTCAGTTTAGCCCAATGTTCGCCAAATAATTCTCTGTCGGCCTTGAGCAAATCAATTGCATGGTCCCGCTGCATCGCCGTGCAGCCGTCTGCAAGCCAGATGTTAATCCGAAGAGCTATCGCTCCACTATGGTACCTTTCATCGAGAACCGCGGGAATAACACGGACTCGGTCCTTGGCGAGAATCTTCGTAAAGTGCTGCGCGGCTTTGTCAGGGTCAAGCAGTCTACAGGGTCGCGGATCATCTTCGGGTCTGCTTCGAGCCTTTTCACTTGCTCTACGAGTCGACCGCCTCTGCAGTCGCTCAACCCAGCGTTGCAGTCGATCTCGTTACAGTGACCTCGTTCGCCCTCGCCGATGCACTTTTCGGACTGACTTGCTTGGCCGCCGGTGGCGGTGATAGCGATCCGGCACTCTTGGACTCAGCCTGCAGTTCGGCGGCTTCCTGTCTGGTCGGGGTTGTTGATGCACCCAGTCGCTCGGCACGACGCAGCCAGGGCGGCTGACGAGGGATCCAGTGGGGGTTTGGCGGCATCTCGACGCTGAGTTTAGCACCAGCGGTAGGCAACGTGGTCCGGGATGGTAGCAGCGAGCCGATGTTGGACCGCAATATCAACAGGGGTGGCGCTTGGCCCAGATCACTTCCCGGTCCATGCCGTCCAGCAATTGGACAGATCGATCCGAGGCGTCGATGGAGCATCAGACAAAAAATCGACGAGCGTTCGTACAACCTCACCCTGTCCGTCGGAGTTCACGCGAGGCCTCGTGCCTCAACGCACTTAATCAGCGCTTGACCAAGCTTGTCGAGGCTCTCGGAGCCGTGTTCCTGTTCATGCTCCGCTTTGCAGATCGCATGAGGCCGTTGGAGGACTGCAGCAAGAATCATGGGGCCGGCCTCGTCTCGCCGCCTCAAAGGTATCTCCCAGTAGCTCAGCAAACTCCGAGCTCGCCCGCTCCTGTTCAGGAGCGCACGCTATCGCTTGTTTATAACACGTCAATGCAGTTTCGTAATCGTCTTTGTTACTGCATGACCCCACGTTCGCGACACTCCTTCCATCCCGAGCGTGCCGACCGGCATGCTCACATACGCGGCAGTCGCGCGTCATTGGATCGTCGGCGGCAGCTCTCAGAGCTCGGCGATTTGGGCCCACGTTCTCCCGGTGCTGTACGGTGGCACATATCCCCTCGTTGCGGAACGAATTCTCATAAGGCAGGATTCCGGTCAACAGCTCGTACGACCAATGAGATATCGCGGCAGATCTTCTGGATTCACCCCGGCGCTCTGAGCTACGTATTCTCGGTGTATGGTCCAGGAGCTGCTGTCACTCTCGTTGGTGGAGCGGCCATCGGTTTCGGCGGTAGATACCTGCCCACTGCGTACCATATGTTTTCCGGCTTAGATCCTTGTGCACTACTTCCCGGCGATGGCACTCCGCAGGCGGCGGCCAACTGCTCATTCAGCTGTATCTCCCGTCGCCTTGGGGACCTATCAACTTCCCAGCCATCGCATCACATGATCACCTTACGAGGTTCCGTCGACCCACTCCAACACGAGCACATCACCCTTCTCCTCATCATGCCGTTGAGACCAACTCCCTGAGATTGACTTGCGTAGACAGCAACTTCGCGCTGTACTACGCGGGACTTTGGATATTCAGCTTCCGGGGTAGATCTTTAGTAAGTAATGGCTATCACTATCGGCTCGGCCGTATACGTCCGCTTGAGCTCCTTGAGTTGGCAGCTTCTCGATGAGCGATAGTGATTGAGACCAGGGATGGATCTTTGGCCGTAGTAAGCCCCGGCGATCACACCGCCGCCACCACTCGCCACCCACTGGCTGCAGCGTAGCCCCTATCTGATTTACCAGCAGTTCGTTATGCTCGCTCTCTGGCATTCTTTCCAGCTCTATGTCGTTGCAACGCCCGCGCCCAGAGATAGTCTCAGCTCCTCACGCGCAGCTTCCCCCACCCCACAGCTCTGCAGCGTAATCCTCAACCCGTATAAAAAAAATAACGCGCGGACCGCAAGCGCCGTCTACGATACGCGCAGCCGTCAAACCTTGGGCGGCTGTGTCGATTGCCTCACCGTGAGATGCGTATGCAACCGGAACTCCTTTCCGACGCCGGAAGATTCCGTGATTAAAGACCACAGCGCATGAAAGGCTGCGGTTCCGATTTCGGCGCGCGGAACTGCTACCGTTGTCAGTGCTGGCTGCGTGTATTCCGCGAAAATAATATCGTCGAAGCCCACCACGGACAAATCATTCGGGACATGTACGCCCCCGTCATAGGCGCGATGCAAGATGCCGATTGCGGTCAAGTCGTTACCGGCGACGATCGCGGTGGGGGCGCGATGCGCCAGGAGTTTGGAAGCCGCGAAATATCCACCCTTCACCGTAAAATCGGAGTCAAACGTGCGATCCGGATCGACGCCCAGGCGTATTGCGGTATCTATGAACGCACGTTTACGGCGTTGCGCTGACTGGAGGTGTGGCGGGCCGCCGATGTATCCGACCCGGCGGTGTCCCAATTTTGTTAAGTGTTCCAGAGCTTCCGCGATGCCGTGCTCGTACTCGACAACCAGATTGCTGATGTGTTTATCAACTCGCCCCAGGTCCAGGTACACCGCTGCGATGTTCTGCCCGGCCAGCATGTCCACAACGCCCGGATCAATTTGCGAAGTAAGTATCGCGACGCCCGGAACCTGCAGACCCATCAGCCGGCGCACTGAGTTGAGTGTCCGGTGAGGATCGTAGTTCGTGTTCAGCATCAGCGCGTCCATGTTGTGCGCCAGCGCCTGATCCTGGAACGCGGCTGTGATCTCCGGAAAGAACGGATTCCGAACGTCGGAAATGATTAGCCCAAGCAGGGAACTTCTTCCCCGTGCCAGGTTTCGCGCGGCCTGATTCTGGGCATAGCCCAACTCCTGAACAACGCTTAAGACGCGATTACGCGTTTCCTGACTGGTCGGCCTTGTACCGTTTAGAATGTGCGATACGGTTGCCGTCGAGACTCCGGCCTTCAGTGCCACGTCTTTGATGCTTACGCCCAATCGCTGTGCCCTCCGGGAGGTGTCGTTCAAAACGGCAACGCACCATCACGCAAGCGTTTACGTTATACCGAACCGGCTCAAATTGCAAGAAAATGCTTGGGATTGGAAGTCAGCGCCTTACACGGTCGATAAAGGTCTGCATCCGGTCCAAGCCGCGCTCCAGCTCCTGCATTGAAGTGGCGTACGAGATGCGCACATGATTTTGCGTGCCGAAGGCTTCGCCCGGCACCACGGCCACGTGAGCCTCCTCAAGCAGCGCGGTGGAGAACTCGAATGAATTCCTGATGCGTCCGCCGCTGAAACCGACGCTGATATTGGGGTAAGCGTAAAAAGCGCCCTTGGGTGTCACAATCGAAACGCCGGGAATCGCTCGCAGCCGTTCCACGACAAAATCGCGGCGGCGGCGGTATTCTGCAAGCATCTCAGGAACGGAATCCTGCGGTCCGCGCACGGCCTCGAGTGCCGCTTTCTGAGCGATCGAGGTCGGATTCGACGTGCTATGGCTCTGCAGCTTCATCATCGCTCCAATCACCGGCGCGGGAGCGAGCGCAAAACCGATACGCCATCCGGTCATGGCATAGGTCTTCGATAGCGATCCGGCGACTACTACCGTTTCTTTCGCGCCCGGCATTGCCGCAATCGAGAACGGCTCCGAGTCGTAAAGAAATTGGCAGTAGCATTCGTCAGTCATCATGTAGATCTCGCGCTTCGATGTGAGAGCGAAAATGGACCGAAACTCCTCTTTCGTGAGGACGCCGCCGCTCGGATTACAGGGCGAGTTGATGATGACCAGCTTGGTTTTTGGTGTGAGATGCCGCTCGATCATGGCGGCGGTCACTTCAAAGCCCGTGCTCTCGTCGGTCTCGACAAACACGCACTTGCCGCCTGCGTAGTTGACGACGTCTTTGTAGGTGACCCAGTAAGGAACCGGAATCACAACTTCATCGCCGGGGTTGATAAGCGCCTGAATCAGATTGAAAATGGCGTGCTTTCCGCCAACGGTGACCATGCACTCCGGAAGTGAATAATTCGTGCCGAAATCTGTTCGATGGCGCGCGCAGATCGCTTCACGAAGTTCCTGCGTGCCGCCTGCATTGGTGTACTTCGTGAAGTTTGCCTCAATGGCCTGAATAGCGGCGCGTTTTATGTTCGCCGGCGTTGGGAAGTCGGGTTCGCCCGCCCCAAAATCCACCACGTCAACGCCTTCGCGGCGCAGGCGTTCGGCATCGGCAGATACCTTCAGCGTGGAAGACACACTGATGGTGGAAATCCGTTCGGCAATTTCAGCGGTTGCTTGCATAAACTTCCAATTTAGCGTGTTGGCTTAAACTTTGCTCGCAACCGCGCGGCTACATTCTCAGGAACAAAGCTCGAGACATCCCCGCCTAAGGTAACAATCTCCTTCACCATGCGCGAGCTGACGAATGAATACTCTTCGCTCGCCATCAGAAAAACCGTCTCCGTCTGCGGCCGCAAGCGGCGGTTTATGAGCGCCATCTGCAGTTCCACCTCGTAATCGGAGATAGCGCGAATGCCCCGGACAATGACGTTTGCGTTACACTGTCCCGCGTAATCCACAAGCAGACCGCTAAAAGAGGCCGCTTCAACATTGCCGAACGGCGCAGCGGCTTCGCGGATCATATCTGCGCGCTCAGCGACGGTGAACAGCGGCCCCTTCTGCGTGTTGCTGAGTATCGCTACGATGAGATGGTCAACCAGCTTCGAGGCGCGCACAATGAGATCAAGGTGCCCGTTCGTGAGTGGATCGAATGATCCGGGGTAGATTGCGATCAGATGCCGTTCCGCCGGTTTCTTTCCGCCGCTGTCCAACATGGAAACAAAGAGTGTATCTGAGGAGGTTGCTTGGAATTAGCCAGAGTTATCGATTCCGGCGATGAGAGCATCTACAACGTTCGCACCAAAGCTCCCGGACCACAAGGCACCCTTCCGATTACTCCCGAGATGCTGCTCAACGAATCGTCCGGCAATCTCTTCGGGCTTAGTCAGAACGCAGGCATGGGTTGGGCGCCTGAAGCCATGCTGGGCAAGCAGGTGCTTATCCTGAGTACCCATGGCGGCGTCCGTGCGCCCGATGGCACGCCCATTGCGCTTGGCTATCACACCGGGCATTGGGAGGTCGGTCTGCTGGTTGCCGAAGCGGCGCACGAGCTAAAACGGCATAAAGCGGTTCCGTTTGCGGGTGCTTGCACGGATCCGTGTGACGGACGCTCTCAAGGTACGTCGGGCATGTTCGACTCGCTGCCGTATCGTAACGATGCTGCGACGGTGTTCCGCCGCCTTATCCGCTCGCTGCCGACGCGGCATGGCGTTATTGGCGTCGCAACCTGCGATAAAGGCCTCCCTGCGATGATGATGGCTCTCGCCGGAAGTCGCGATTTACCCTGCGTGCTGGTGCCGGGTGGCGTGACGCTCATGCCCGAGCACGGCGAAGATGCGGGCAAAGTGCAAACCATCGGCGCGCGCTTCGCCCATCACAAAATTTCACTCGAAGAAGCTGCGCTGGCGGGCTGCCGAGCTTGTGCCTCCCCCGGCGGAGGATGTCAGTTCCTCGGCACGGCCGCGACGTCCCAGGTGGTGGCCGAGGCTCTCGGGCTGACGGTGCCTCATGCTGCATTGGCTCCCTCGGGCGAGCCTGTGTGGCTGGATATGGCCCGCCGCAGCGCAAGGGCACTGTTACGTCTTCACGAGCTGAAACTGCGAGCCCGCGACATCATCACTGCCGACGCGGTGGAAAACGCCATGATCCTGCATGCGGCATGCGGAGGGTCTACAAATTTGCTGCTGCACATTCCGGCGATCGCGTTTTCGGGAGGTGTAAAGCGGCCAACTGTGGACGACTGGAAACGCGTGAACGCCAGCGTCCCCCGCATCGTGGACGTGCTGCCTAACGGCCCACGCAATCACCCGACAGTGCAGCTTTTCCTCGCCGGCGGTGTACCCGAGATCATGCTGCACCTGCGCCGTGCCGGGCTGCTGAACACGAAGACACTCACGGCGAGCGGCGAAACACTCGATTCCATGCTCGACTGGTGGGAACAATCGGAGCGGCGCGTCCGTTTCCGTGCGCGCTTGACGGAGCTCGACGGCATCGATCCCGAGGATGTAATCATGAGTCCGGATTCGGCGCGAGTTCGCGGACTCACCCCGACCGTATGTTTTCCGCATGGCAACATTGCGCCCGAAGGCTGTGTTGTCAAGAGCACGTCCATCGACCCGGACGTGGTCGATGCCGATGGCGTGTACCGGATCTGCGGTCGGGCGCATACGTTCGTCACCGAGCACGACGCCATCGCTGCTATCAAAGAACAAAGAGTACGAGAGGGCGACGTCATGGTCCTGATGTGCCGCGGTCCTATGGGCACAGGAATGGAAGAGACCTATCAGATTACTTCTGCCCTGCGGCATCTTCCATTCGGGAAGTTCGTCGCGGTGATCACCGATGCGCGATTCAGCGGGGTGTCCACGGGCGCTTGTCTAGGCCATGTTTCGCCGGAGGCGCTCGCAGGCGGATCGCTGGGCAAATTGCGCGATGGCGATCTGATCGAGATCATTGTCGATCGTGTGAATCTGCACGGTAGCGTGAACTTTGTCGGTGAGGGCGACGAGCGTTTTGAACCTGAAGAAGGAAAGCGTAGGCTCGAAGCTCGTCCCGCGCGCACGGATTTGCAACCGGATCCGCTGTTGCCCGACGATACGCGTTTGTGGGCGGCGCTTCAGCACGCGAGTGGCGGCATCTGGGGCGGCTGCGTCTACGATCCCGAGGCGATCATCCCACGCCTATCGTGACTCTGCCTATCGGCGCTGCGTGACGGTAACTGCAGCTCCGTTATATTGCACGGTCTGGTCGGGCTCGGCGGTCGGATCGATGCCCGTGCCGTGACCGTCACCGACGAACACCACGCGAAACGTGCGCGAACTCAACATGCCTGGGAACTGCCCCTTGCGATCGCCGATCGTGAGGGTATGCGCAGCATTGTCCCAGTGCAAAGGAATAGTTGCGTACGCGCCTTTCTCGTAATTGTAATTGTCGTTCTCGTCTTCATAGATACTGAAGTCTCCGTCAGCACCGGGATAGACGCGGAGCTCAACGGGATCAGCCGGTTTCTCCGTCGCATATTGCAAATCTGGACCCATCGGGACGATCGAACCTGCGCGAACGTAAAGCGGAATCCGGCTGAGTGGCGCGGCAGCATCCACATCCATCGGTCCGTTCTTCACAGCGCCGCTCCAGAAGTCGAACCACTGTGCCTTGGGCAAATACAGGCGGCGTGTCGTTGCACCTTGTTCGGTCACCGGGTTTACCAGAATCGCCGGACCAAAGAGAAACTGATCGCCGATATTTTGCGCCTTCGTATCATCGCGAAAGTCCATCACCAGCGGACGCATCGGAGTGTATCCCTGGCTCGTAATCATCCAGGCTATCGAGTAGATGTATGGCATCAACCGATAGCGCAGACGGTCGAAGCTGGTCAGGATCGACTCGGCGTCCGGCCCATACGACCAGAGTTCGTTCTCGCTCGGCGCACGCGTTCCGTGTACACGGAAGATAGGGCAGAAGGCGCCGTATTGAAACCAGCGTACGAACAGCTCGCGGTATTGAGGATCCTCCGGGTGGCCTAGAATGAAACCGCCAATGTCGGTCGTCCAATACGGAATACCGGAGAGCTCAAAGTTCAATCCTGCGGGTATCTGCCGTTTGAAAGTCAAAAAGTCCGAAAGAATGTCGCCTGACCACGCTGTTACAGCGTTCCGTTGAATACCGGCGAACGCCGATCGCGACAGGATAAACACGCGTTTCTGGTCAGAAGCTGCGTGCTGTCCCTGGTATACGCCCTCCGTGGTCATTAGCGGGTATAGATTCGAGTAGCGCGCACCATTACCGATAAAGATTTTGTGATCGCCCAAGATGTTTTCTTCGCGGCCTTCAGTCTCGGGCTCGGTTGTATCCATCCACCAGGCATCCGCGCCGATTTTGAAGAGCGAGTTATCCAGCAGATCCCAGTAATACTTTCGGGCCGCAGGATTAAACGCGTCGTACAGCGCTGCGCCTTGCGGATGGAATCCCTTAACGGCGGTTTTCGCGATGAAGTATCCGCGCTTATCCATGTCCGAGTAAGTCCCGGTTCCGGGGTCGAAGAACGGCCACACGGACATCATCAGATGAAAGTGCTCATCGTGGAGCTGGGTCACCATGCCTTTCGGATCCGGATATTTATCGTTGAATTTAAACTCGCCCGTGGTGGTCCACCAGAACCAATCCTGCACGATGTTGTCTATTGGAATTCTTAGTTCACGGTATTTAGCGGCTACGCCCAGGAGCTCTTGCTGGGTGGAGTACTTATTCTTACTCTGCCAGAAGCCGTACGCCCACTTACCAAACATGGGTGCGGCGCCCGTGAGGTCGCGATAGCCGGCAATGATTTTGTCGAACTCAGGACCATACATGAAGTAGTAATCGATAACATCGGCGACGTTGGAATCGAGGAACATGTAATGGATGAAGCGGTTGTTGAACTTACTTGCCGAAGTGTTGTTCCAAAAGATTCCGTATCCTCGGGTTGAAAGATAGAGCGGCACCGCAATATTCGTATTCTCCTGCGAGAGATCTACCGTTTCGCCGCGGTAATTCCAGACTCCGGCCTGATGCTGCCCAAGACCATAGAACGCTTCCTCCGAACCATAGACTTTGATGACATCCTCGGCGCGGTACGTATGCTCGCCATTGACCACCGCCGGCGTCATCTGCTTCGGGCCTTCGCTGAGCAACGGCTTCCCGGATGCATCGGCATATGTTATGGCTCCGTCCGCCCGTGACACCTTCACGTTGAGGCGATCCGTCGTGAGCGTGATGTCCTTATCATCGGATTGCATGTTCCACTTGACTGGCGTCCAGTTCTCCTTCACGACGACGTAATCTTTGTGCCGCGTGAATGTACCAGTAGGTGAATAAAGAACGCGAATCATTGAATCCGTGCAGACCTGAAGCTTTAACGCGCCGGTCTGCATATCGAGTAGAACACCGTCCGTTTCTTTGTGCGCACTCTTCACCGGATCGCCAGGGATCCATTGCGCCGAAGCCGCCATCGCGACACCGAAAAGAACCGCCACAAACCGTAAGAGATACATAGATCCTCGAAGCCGCCATTCTATGCTGACTTGATTTCGGTCCAGTAGCGATCACGCAAGCGCTGCGCGGGTGCGGGCAGTGCTCGGAACCACTCGCCGTGACCGAGAACATCCGCAGACGGATACAGCACGGTATTGTCGCGCTGAGCAGATGGCAACAGATCCCGAGCCGCACGGTTCGCAGTGGCGGTGCGCATTTCTACGCAGATCCGTGCCGCGACGTCGGGGCGCAGCAAGTAATTCAAAAATGCGTGCGCGAGCTCGGGACGCTTGCTCTCGCGAAGGATGGAGGCATTGTCTGCATACAGAGCAAATCCTTCGCGCGGAAACGCGAACGCCAGGCCGGATGAGTTATCCATTGCCACTTGAGCAACCTGCGCCCACATCTGCGCGACCAATACGTCGCCAGCCACGACCTGATCTCGAACTTCTTCGCTGAGGTAGGCACGTAGGAGCGGTTTCTGTTTGATTGCTAAATCGCGTGCTGCTTTGAGTTGTTGTGGATCGGTCGCGTTAATGGAGCAGCCTAGTAACTTAAGCGACGCCGCAAAGACTTCGGCGGGATCGTCGAGCATGGTCATGCGACGCCCATAGGAGTTGGTCCAAAGGTCTGCCCACGCGAGCGGCGGCCGTGTTACCGACTTCGAATACAGAATCCCCGTTGCACTGTGCATGTAAGGCACAGACCATTTGAGCTTGCGGGTCCCAGTGCGGCGATTGGAAGCGGGTGTCCAGGTTCGTAACGTTCGGAAGCAGTTGATGATCGAGGCGCGCGAGCAGGTCCAACCCGTGCATAGGCTGCACAAAGCTGTTGGACGGAAACACCACATCCCACCCTGAATTGCCGCTCATCACCTTCGCGAGCATCTCTTCAGCGCTACCGTAAGTGGCATAGCGAACGCGGCACTGAAACTCGCGCTCAAACTCAGGAATCGTGGAGCTCGCGACGTAGTTTTCCCAGTTATAGACATTCAGCCGGTGCCTGCGGCTCGATGAGCAGCCTGCAGCCGCCGCTGCGGCGCCCATCAGAAAAATACGCCTGTTCATCTGGCCCCGATCGATCGCCGTTCCAACCTCCCGGCCAGCAAAATCAATGTTCCGAGCCCCACTGTGATGATGACCGAGAGCGCATTTACTTCCGGACTGACGCCTCGGCGCGCCATCGCGTAGATGATCATGGGCAGCGTTTCGGAGTTGACGCCTGCGACCAGACTGGTGATGACGTAATCGTCAAATGAGACCGTGAAGCATAACAGCGCGGCCGCAATGATGGCCGGTAGCAGCAGGGGAGCGGAGACGTAACGAAACGTTTGCCACTCGTTCGCGCCCAGATCGAGCGCTGCCTCCTCCAGCGTGGCATCGAACGTTCGCAGCCGCGCAATCACGACTATGAAAACGTAAGCAAGCGAAAACGAGACGTGCGCAAGAATGACGGTTCCGATCCCAAGCTGCATGTTGACGATAACGGAACATCCATTGGAAGAATGCCAGCAGTGAAACGCCAGTCACGATTTCCGGGGTGATGAGCGAAAGATACAGCGAATTCGTGAGCCAGCCGGAACGGCGCTTCCAAACGGCATACGCGCCAGCAGAACCGATCAGGGTAGAGGCAACTGTTGCCGTGGCCGCGATCACCAGGCTGTTAATTGTCCCGTCCAGCAACGCCTGATTGCGAAATACTGCCCGGTACCAGCTCCACGTGAAGCCTCGCCATACGGCGATCTTCGAATCGTTGAAGCTAAATGCCCCAAGCACAAACAGCGGAACATACAGGAATGCATAGGCAGCCGCGGAATAGACCGTGAGGAAGCGTTTCACAATAATTCCTCACCTTTGCGGCCGATTGCGCGCAACGTAATCAGAACCAGGAGCATCAAGGCCAGCGATATGGCGGCTCCAAACGGCCAGTCGCGCGCGCTTGTGAACTGATTCTGAATCACATTCCCGACCATGATCGTTTTGCCGCCGCCCATGAGGTCAGGCGTCAGATATGCGCCCAGGCAGGGGATGAATACCAGCAACGCCCCCGCCATAATGCCGGGCCTCGCGAGTGGAATAACAATTCTCCAAACCGCAATGGCCGGCGTGGCTCCAAGATCGGCCGCGGCGTCGAGCAGTATCGGATCGAGTTTCTCGAGTGTTGCGTAGAGCGGCAGCACGGTAAAGGGAAGATAGCCATACACGAGTCCGAGCACAACCGCGCCCGTATTGAACAGTAGCGGGAGCGGCTCGCGAATCAGATGCAGCGCCAGCAATGCGCTGTTGATCAGGCCGGTATCGCGCAGCAGGAACATCCACGCGTAGATGCGAATGAGGAAACTCGTCCAGAACGGCAGCATGACGAGATTCAGCAGCAGCGTTTTGTGCGAAACTGCGCGCGTGATGTAGAGCGCGAGTGGAAACCCGAGCAGCAGACATAGGAAAGTAGCAAGCGCGGAGATCCAAACCGAGCGCCAGAGAATGAGGAGGTACAGTGGGTCGAAAATCCGCGCGTAGCTGTCCAGAGACCAAGGCGGCAACACGCCGCCATACGCGCCCCGGCTGAGGAAGCTGTAAATCAAGACGATGGCAAGCGGTGCAAAGAACAGCGTGAGCATCACCGCTGCGCTAGGTGTCAGAAAGACTGTTCGAAGGCGTGTCACTCGTGATCTGCCGGGATCAGTAGCTCTGCGGATGCCGGCCACGAAAGGTAGACGCGCTCACCCGCCTGGTAACTCGCTTCGTGGGAATCCGATTCTACGATGCAGGTTGTCCCATTCTCAAGTTGAGCATCGACGTGCACGCGATTGCCGAGAAATGTCGAGCCTCGGACAGTTGCGCAGACGGACCGCAGGCCGGAGCCGGGCATCTCGCGCGAAAGCTGCAACGATTCGGGCCGCAGTGCCACGTTATCGATCCGGTTCACAGTGCCCAAGAATTCAGCGACGAAGTTGCAAGTTGGCCGATGGTAGAGATCGCGCGGCTTTCCCCACTGCAGAATACGGCCCGAGTTCATGACCGCCATTCGGTCCGACAGTGATAACGCCTCTTCCTGATCATGCGTAATGAACAGGAACGTGATTCCGACGCGCTGCTGGAGTGCCTTTAATTCGGACCGCATTTGTTTGCGCAGTTGCGGATCGAGCGCAGAGAGCGGCTCATCGAGAAGTAGCACCTGCGGCTCGACTACCAGCGCTCGGGCCAACGCCGTTCGCTGACGCTCGCCACCGGAGATCTGGTGTGGCAGTCTCGATTCTTTCCCCGTGAGCTGCACCAGATCAAGCACGCTTCGCACGCGCTCCGCGGCTTCGGCCTTGTTGATCCGGCGGCGCTCCAGCCCGAAGCTCACGTTCTGTGCGACCGTTAGATGAGGGAATAAAGCGTAGTTCTGAAAGACCGTGGTCACATCGCGCTCATAGGGAGGAAGCGCCGCAACGGGTTTGTCGTTAATCAGTATTGTGCCTGAGGTAGGCGTCTCAAAACCCGCGATTAACCTCAGAGTTGTTGTCTTGCCGCAGCCCGAGGGACCGACCAAGGAGAAGAATTCGCCCTTTTCGAGTTGCAGGCCAACATCGTCGACCGCCCGATGTGTTGGAAAATGCTTGGTGAGGCCACGCAGTTCGAGAACTGTCTTCACTTTGACGAAACACCAATGCTAACGCAACGGCTCGTGCTAATTTTCGCAACGACTATGATCGTTCGCGGTGCGCAAACTGACCAGAATCCGCCGGCGAACATGACCGCTATCGTTGTCCGGCTGACCGGGACGGGGATTAAGCCTAACTCACAGGCCAGCCTGCCGAAAAAGATTTACGTCGCGAATCCGCACTATGCGCGCATTGAAGATCCGCCTGATGCGCGGCAGGGCGTCCATAAATTAACCATCATCGCCGAACCCGACGCATATAGCGTAAATCTGATCGACAAAAAGGGAACTCACGCCATGGACCAGGGCGGAAAAAACGATCTGCATCTGCCGATCGTATTGCCGTTCGATCCAAAGCATCGGTTGGGAGTCTTAGACCGGGTCGAGTTCGGCAGTGAGGTGCAGTTCTTTCAGGATGCCGGCGCGGCGAAGCAAGCCGGGCCGATCGTGAACGCGAAGCCGACCGATTCCTACGTGCTGAAAGGCAACGGCTGGCATGCCGAGTTGGTGGTGAGGCAGAGCACTTCGACGCCAATTAAGCTCTCCTGGACAGAGGGCGACGGTACCCGAACTTACGAGTACATCGAGTACGCAACCGTGCCATTTGATCCTGCCTTGTTCACCAGACCGCCAGGAATCCGCTATCGCGAAATCGTGCCGGATGGCGGGACAGAGTCGTAGCGGCTTGCAACGCGCTCTGGTACGCTGACGCCGAATGCGCTTTTATCGTTCATCGCTAGTTTCGATTGCGTTACTGGTTGCCACGCTGCTATGTGCGGCGCAACAGCCGAAACCGAAACTGATCGTCGCCATCATGATCGACCAGTTTCGTTACGACTACCTCACGCGCTTCGGCGACCAGTACCACCGGGGTCTGCATCAGCTTCTAACGAACGGCGCCGTCTTCACCAACGCGTTTTATCAGCAAGTGCCGACAGTGACTGCGGTTGGCCATAGCATCTTCATGTCTGGCGCCATGCCGGCGGTCAGCGGCATCGTCCAGAACGCCTGGTACGACCGCGACGAGCGCGCGATTGTCACCAGCGTGTGCGACTGGAACGAAAAACTGGTCGGCGGACACGACGCGGAGAAGGGGCCAAAGTGTAGTGACGACGATCCGGCGTCGCCCCGGCGCCTGTTGGTAACCACGGTCGGTGACGAGATCCGCAACGCCCACGAGAACTCGAAGGTAATCGGCATATCCATCAAGGCCCGTGCCGCAATTCTTCCCTCCGGTCACCGTGCCAACGCCGCTTACTGGTTTGACGATGTGACGGGTAACTTCATCAGCAGCACGTTCTATGTCAATAAGCTTCCTGACTGGGCGGTGAACTTCAATCAGCAACATTTGCCAGCAGGGTACGTTAACCGCCGGTGGGATGCATTTCCTAAATGGAGTTTTCGCGCCCCGTCGGGCAGCAAAACGCCATTCTCAAAACTGCCTGCAAGCCCCTGGGGAAACGAGCTGATCGAGAAGTTCGCAGAGCAGGCAGTTTCGGGCGAGCAACTGGGCCAGCACGACACCACCGACATGCTGACGGTCTCGTTTTCCTCTAACGACTATGTCGGTCATGCTGTGGGCCCGGACGCGCCGGAGGTCCGCGATATGGCGATTCGAACTGATGAACAGATCGGGAAACTCTTCCAACTCCTGGATCAAAAGGTCGGTTTGAAAAACGTGCTGATCGTCCTTTCGGCGGATCACGGCGTGGCGACCGCGCCGGCCGTGGACGAACGGGACAAGCTACCGGGAGGATACATTGCAGGCAATGCGGAGAACATTGTTAAATCGGTACTGAACAAGAAATTTGGAGAGACCAACTGGATTACTTCGGGCGGTGGAGAAACGGCTCTATACCTCGATTGGGAAGCAATCTCTCATCTGAAAACCCCGCCACCACGAGAAGAGGTCTATGCGGCTGCAAAGGAGGCGTTGTTCTCAGCTGCGTCGCTGCACGTGGCACGTGTTTACACACGACGCGAGTTAGAGAACGGTGTAACGGGCGACTTCATAGCGGCCGCTGAGATGAACGGATATTTCCCGCGGCGGAGTGCCGACCTGATGCTGATATTCGAGCCCGGCTACATGCCAGGATCAAGCGGGACTACTCATTTTTCGCCTTACGCTTACGACCGGCACGTGCCCGTGATCTTCATGGGACCGGGCGTTCGCGCCGGCCGGTACGATGAGACGATTGCCCCGAACGATATCGCCCCCACGCTCGCGACCATGCTGGATGTGCAGACACCAAGTGGCTCGTCAGGCCGTGTGCTGACAGAAATGCTCACGCACTGATGCCAGGGTGGCGCAGGTTTAGCCTGTTGTGCCGCCTTTCAGGCCGGCATGTGAACAGATAGCCACAGATTCGGCCGGCAATTCCACTGTCTCTCCGCGAAGGCGGCAGCCGATCTCAGAGCCAACCATGTCGATGGCGCCGATAGTAAGCGGAAGCGTTTGGGAATGGCTTGCCAGATTGCATACAGTTTCAATGTCTCCGCGCCTGATCGCGAACCACTGCGCACGCTCATCAAATCGAACTTGCACCTGATCCATGCTCCCGTCGCTAAGAGACCCACAGGAACGGCGCAGGCCGATGAGCGTTTTATACCAGCGCAACATATCCGCGTGTAATCCGGTTTCGATCTCGCTCCAGTTCAGTTTTGATCTCTCAAACGTTGCCCGGTCCTGCGGATCGGGAACATCTTCGGGGTTCCAGCCGAAGGCTTTGAACTCATTTCGCCGTCCGTCCGAGACGCTGCGGGCAAGTTCGGGATCGTCGTGATGCGTGAAGTATTGGAACGGCGTGGAGGCGGCGAACTCTTCTCCTTGAAATAACATGGGTACGAACGGGGATGTCAAAACCAACGCCGCGGCAATTTTTTGCTTGCCCACGCTAAGCAGTTGACTCAGGCGCTCGCCCTGCGCCCGATTTCCGACCTGATCGTGATTCTGCGAATAGCCGAGAAAGTGATGTCCTGAGAGCCCGATAACCGGTCTTCCATGTAGGCGGTCGCGATGCGGTGAATAGATGCCGTCAAATACAAAGGCGTGTTGCAGTGCCTTTGCGAGCTGTTCGTAAGAACCGAAATCTTCGTAATACCCGTTCCTCTCGTCGGCCAAAATGCTGTGCAGTGCGTGATGAAAATCGTCGCTCCATTGCGCGTTAATACCGAGTCCGCCGCGTTCACGCGTGGACACGACACGCGGGTCGTTCAGATCGCTTTCCGCGATTAATATCAGGTGACGCCCGAGCTGTGAAGCGAGCGAATCAACCTCGGTTGAAAGCTGCTCCAGAAAGTGAATGGCAGACTTGTCAAAGAAAGCGTGGACAGCATCGAGCCGCAAGCCATCGAAATGGTAGTCGCGCAGCCACATGAGGGCGTTGTCGACAAAAAATTTCCGTACTTCCTTGCTGCCCTGATGATCGAGATTTACCGCGGAGCCCCATGGCGTCTGGTAGGCACTCGTGAAATACGGACCGAATTTGTCCAGGTAATTTCCAACGGGGCCGAAATGATTGTAGACAACGTCGAGAATTACCGCCAACCCGCGCGCATGACACGCATCAATGAGTACCTTCAAATCGTCAGGCGTGCCGTATGCATGATGAGGCGCATACAAATCAACCCCGTCGTACCCCCATCCCCAATCGCCTGAGAATTCATTGAGCGGCATCAGCTCAACGTGAGTGATTCCGAGCTCCGCGAGATGTTCAAGCCGATCGATCGTGCTTCGGAACGTGCCCTGCGGAGTGAACGTTCCAATGTGAAGCTCATAAATAATGGCGCTCGATAGCGGTCTAGCCTGCCAGTTTTCGTCCGTCCATTGAAACGCGCTGTGGTCCACGATGCGCGACGTGCCATGGATTCCGAACGGCTGCCACGCTGAGCGCGGGTCCGGAACCGGGTCGGCTCCATCAATGATGTAGCAGTAATCTGTCCCCCCGCCGGCATTCGCAATGCTCGCCGACCACCATCCGCAGCAATCGCGTTGCATCGCGTGACTTCGGCCTCCAATGAGTGCCGAAACACTTTGACCTCTGGGTGCCCACACTTCAAATTTGTGCATAGCTTACTGCTTCACAAGCAAAGCAACGGGAAATTCTCGAAACAGAGATGCAACCGGTATCGACCCGCCGCGCATTTTCGTATCCGTCAGCGCGTTTCGCCAGGTGCCTTCGGAAACATGAATCGCTGTATCGCCCCAGTTGCTGCCAACGTTCCGCGTCAGCCGCGGCACTACGGTTGCTATTTTGCCGCCGCGCGTGAAGCAGATCACGTGGTTACTCCTCTTGCCGCTAACCTGTACGGGACGGTAGTCGCCGGCAGCACCGAAGCACTCTGGATGTTCGGCTCGAATCTTGAGCGCCTTCCAGACAGTCCATAGCTTCGGCATTCCTTCTTCGACTCTAGACAACACCTTCTTCGCTCTTAGATTCGGTAGCTCGCGGAGAAGACGCCTGCGTAATGCGTAGTCAACTGGGCGGCGATTATCCGGGTCTACGAGGCTGAGATCCCACAGCTCTGTTCCCTGATAAGTATCCGGAACACCTGGCGCTGTCATTTTCAGCAGCACCTGTGACAGCGAATTGATACGGCCCTGTTCGATGACCGGCGCGACGAAGGATTTGAAGCCCCGCGCGAATTGTTCGTCTTGGTAGATGGCTTCGATGAAGTTGCGAGTGGCGGTTTCAAATTGCTCATTGGGAGAAAGCCAGTTGGTTTGCTGCTTGGCCTCGCGGCAGGCTTTTTCCATATATGGAAGCAGCCGATCAGTGCCGATGGGCCAAGCGCCAAGCATGGTTTGATACAGGAAATACTCTGTATTCGTATCGGGACAGCCGCCCGTTTTGTATTTCGCGTTTATCTGTGCCCAGCTATGGACCGCTTGCCTCCACGCGCCGGGCATTTCGGACAGAACGTTGATCCGGGCACGCACGTCTTCGCTGCGCTTGGTGTCGTGAGTTGATGTCGCGAGCATGCTGTATGGATGAGATTTCTGACGTTCGGAACACAGCCGATGAAAATGCTCAATGAGGATTCCGAATGTACCGGGGTGGCCGCCCACCTCATTTAAGCTGATGAGCCGGTTGTAATTGTAGAAAACTGTGTCCTCGACGCCTTTCGCCATGGCAGGCCCCGTGAACTGCTGGAATCGCATGACGAATTCGGATTCGAGGGCCCCGCGCACACGCAGCAGCAAGACATCGGCTAGAAAGTCGAACAAGTCCGGATCGACCTCGGGTCTGTTTCGCTTCGATGCCTCAGCCGCTTCGGTTACGTACCGGATGTCATCTTCGGTAATTTCATCGCGCTCTGGAACCACGTAGGTCCGATACACCGGAAAGCAGGCGACCAGCTCGCGTATCGCTCGCACTACATCGTGCCGCGTGTAGTCGCGGCGATCCCGATTCGCTTCACAGATTTCAAGAAACAGTGTTGTCAAACGATTCACATCACTGCCAAGCAGGTCACGCAAAACGCGGTGCTTTCTGTCACGCGTCACGGCGCAATAATCGGTGGGCACGCCCGTGAATTCCGAGTAAATCTCAGAAAAAGCCTGTTCGTTCCTTGAATCCACGAATACGCCATTCACCTCGTTCAGGAAGTCGTAACCGGTGGTGCCGTTGATAGGCCATTCGGCGCGTAGACGCTCTCCTGGTTCCAGGATCTTCTCGGCCAGGATCCAGACCTTCGGGGCTTCGGCCCTGAGACGTTCGAAGTACCGGCGTGGATCTCGCAGGCCGTCCGGGTGGTCCACGCGAATCCCGTCGAGCACACCTTCACGCACCCACTTCAAAATGACGGCGTGCGTATCGGCAAACACGCGCGGGTCTTCCATGCGGAGGCCCACCAGTGTATTCACGTCGAAGAATCTGCGGTATCCCAGGTCTTGGTCCGAAGTTCGCCAAAAAGCAAGCCGGTAGTTCTGCTGCTCTAAGATTTCGTCCAGTCTGTCGGGATCGTTGTTTCGCTCGTCCAGAACCGAATCCACCGATTCGGCAATAAAAGGCACTTCGTGAAACAGACGCTCAAGCAGTCCGCCGACCACCGCATTGTCACGGTGCCTCTGAATCACCAGTGCCGGGTCGGTGCTGGTCGCAGCCGGTAGACTCGCCAGGGCGTCTGCAAGAAAGGCCAGATATTCGGAACCACTCCGGAATCCGGCCTCAGAAAAAATCGGCGGCAGTGATCTGGGAGCTGCGGGAAGCTCATGATCGAAGTACTTGACGAAGAACTCACCGCCGTTACGCATCAAGCGAATCTCTTTGCGGGCGAGAACCCGTCCGTAATGATCACCTAGAATGGGAACCAGCAGCTTGCCGCGCAGCTTCTCCTCGTGCGGCGCCCAATCGATGTCGAAGTAGGAAGCGTAACGGCTGGCTGGCCCGTTTTCAAGAACGTCCCACCAATAGCGGTTACGGCGGCCGCTGATTGCCATGTGATTCGGTACGACGTCCAGCACTTGTCCGAGCCCGGACGCGCTCAGACTTCTCAAAAATCGCTCGTGAGCTTCGGAGCCGCCAAGCTCTTCATTCACGCGGTGGTGATCCACTACGTCGTACCCATGTTTACTTCCCGGCGCTGCTTGCAAATAGGGAGAACTATATACATGGGAGATCCCGAGCTGCCGCAGATAGCCGGTCACAGCGGCCGCATCAGCGAAACCGAAACTAGAATGCAGCTGGAGACGGTACGTCCCAACCAGTTTTCCTGCCATTCTCATTTAAGAGCATTGATAATCGTACATCGTTTCGTTGTCGTATTTCGTACAGTGAAAGTGTCCCCACATGCTGTACGAAATCGAAAAGCTACCGACCGCGCAGACATCAGTGATTTTGCTGAACGAGGCGGACAACGTCGCTATTGCGCGCGTGCCTCTGGCGCCTGAACACGAAATCGAGATGAACGGCGCGCGGGTTCTCACGGTAACGGCAATTCCGGCCGGCCACAAGGTTGCGACTCGGTCGATCGCCGCCGGCGAATCTGTGCTTCGATACGGGAACGTTATTGGTTTTGCAACTAAGCCGATCCGCCCCGGCGAACATGTGCACGTTCACAATTTGGGCTACAAGGAACTGGATGCTTCCGAAATCGCGCCTGGTGAGGCCGCGCCCCCAAGAACCACGCATCTGGAGCGCAGAACATTTCGCGGCTACAAACGTGCGGACGGGCGTGTCGGCACACGCAACTATATAGCTGTCGTGGCGGCAAGCAATTGTGCGGCGTATACCTCGGAGCTGATTGCGCACAGCTTCGATGAGGAAAACTTACCCGACAGCGTGGACGGTATCATCGCCTTTCCCCACGGTGAAGGTTGCGGGATGGCGGTCGGCCCGGATACGGAGCAGTTGCAGCGCACGCTACAGGGCGTGCTGGACCATCCCAACGTTGCCGCCGCTATCATCCTGGGCCTCGGCTGCGAGGTAAATCAGATCGGTCACTACCTGGGGCGCGGTGATCAGACGGTTAAAACACCCGCCACTCTCCAGGGTTTGACTCTGCAGGAATCCGGCGGTACCCGAGGGGCTCTGGACGCTGCGCGCAAGCAGATTTCACAGTATATTGAACGTGCCGCCGCCGAGAAGCGCACCGAAGTGCCGGCTTCTGTCATGAAGCTTGGCTTGAATTGCGGAGGATCGGATTCCTTTTCGGGCATTACGGCCAACCCGGCTCTCGGCTACTGTTGCGATTTGATTGTTGATCAGGGCGGCACCGTGGTGCTCGCCGAAACGACCGAGATCTTCGGGGCTGAGCACCTGCTGATCCGGCGCGCACGAAGCGCCGAAGTCGCACGCAAGCTGCTCAGGCAGGTAGAAGCTTACAAAGCGTACTTACGTCAGTTCGGCGGCAGCTTTAACGACAATCCGTCACCCGGGAACAAAGAAGGCGGGCTGACAAACATACTGGAGAAATCGCTGGGCGCGGTGGCGAAGGCGGGCACGTCGGCTCTGGAGGACGTGGTGGATTACGCGGAGCGAGTGACTACTCCGGGGTTTGTTTTTATGAACACGCCGGGTTACGATCCGGTTTCGATTACAGGTCTTGCGGCCGGCGGCGTCAACCTGATCGCTTTCACCACGGGCCGGGGTAGCGCTATCGGGTTCCCGAGCATTCCGGTCCTGAAGATTGCCAGCAATTCAAATACATATCGGCGCATGCGGGACAACATGGATGTGAACGCGGGCAGAA
The DNA here is from genome assembly GCA_963842195.1 of uncultured Acidobacteriaceae bacterium. Classification (GTDB taxonomy): domain Bacteria; phylum Acidobacteriota; class Terriglobia; order Bryobacterales; family Bryobacteraceae; genus Bog-105. The sequence continues at coordinate 251,071 of CAWJFN010000001.1, read as the reverse complement.
TTGCCGAAGGCGAAGCCACGATAGAAGATGTCGGGCGGGAAATCTTCGAGCACCTGCTGCGAGTCGCTTCCGGTGAAAAGACCCGAGCCGAGGAGTTAGGCCATCACGAGTTTGCCCCCTGGCGCATCGGTCCGGTCATGTAACTTGTGAAAATCTCGATCTCATCCGACAGCTGATGGAGTCGTGAGTGTCGGATGCGGAGTACCGGGAACCCTTCTGGTATGCGGAGTCTGTGGGGCGGCGAGAATCAGGCGACGGCGCCCTGGAATTTCGGCCTTAGCGCACGCGAATCAAGAGGAGGGTGCGATCGTCTGCCGGTTTGCCGAAGGATTCGCTCTGCTCGAAGACACGATCGGCGATAGCGTCTAGCGGGTGCGAGCTCATCTGGCGCATCGCGTCTTGTATGTAACGGCATCCGATTTCGTTGCCGGCTTTGTTGGTGGTTTCGGTAAGGCCGTCCGTTACGATCGCGATCAGGTCGCCTGGTTCTGCAACGATCTCTCCGGTTTTGAAGTTCGCTGCTGGAAACATTCCGACCGGGAAGTTCGCAATCGCGCATTCTTCGACCTGGTTGCATTTCATCTTCAGATGCAAAATGGGCAAATGGCCGGCCAGCGAGAATCGAAGCGGCTTTCCTTTCTCGATACAGACGAAGGCAAAGGTTGCATAGGACGATGTGTCGGTCAAGGGGTATAGAACATTGTTCAAACATTCCAGAAGTCCCTCGTCAGTTACACCTGACGCGGCGAATCGTGTTCTGACGCTCGCTTTTAACATGCTCATCAACACGCCCGCGTTTACTCCGTGGCCTGCGACATCTGCGACATAGGCGAGCGAGGCATTGCGGCAGTCGACGATGTCCAGCAGGTCTCCTCCGACCGTACCGCTTGGCAATGACCTTCCGTGTGCCTCAAAAGCAGCGGAATCGACCGACAATGGGGGCACGAGACGACGTTGAATCCGGGACGCTAATTCGATTTCCGTATGTGCAGCGAAGAACCGCCTCCCCTCGGCGCGCGCAAATAAGACCACTAACGAGTAGCCAAGCACGATGAATATGTTAATGAGAATGGCATGGATTATCACTGCATTGTGCAATTGAGCTGATGTCAACGTGCGATGTGGCAGCGGATAGAGCCTGTTGAGGGCGGTGAAAAACGCTGGAGTGGCGATAGCCATCAAGAGAACCCCGCGCAGTCCGCGTGTTGATGCAAACCAGGCCCAGCCTATCGCCACAACTGCGCTCGAGATTATTGCAACGGTTAGATGGCCGCCGTCTGTATGATCGATATTGTATAGATTGTTACCGGCGCCGACTGCTGCAAACAGACAGGCCACGCTCGAAAGGAAGATCAGTATGGACCTTCTGGGCATGGTCCGGAGGAAGCGCCTTCCCTCGTCGAACGTGGGCGAATGTGAAGAAGGCATTCTCGCTTATATTAGCGGGAGAAGTTGATTAGGGAGTGAGGAACAATTCTCTTCGAGGCGGACGATGGGGAGATTGCCGGTGAATGCTTCTGTTTCCCGCTTGCCTAAATGCAGCGAATCAAGTTCAGGCCCTTACGTGTAAACTAGCTCCATCGCAAAAATGTGGCTTGAGACCACCCTCAAAGACCTCCGCTACGGTCTTCGCCAACTGCGCCAAACTCCTGCGCTCGTCTCCGTTGCTGTGCTCTCGCTCGCACTCGGAATCGGCGCCAATACTGCCATCTTCACGCTGATCAACGCCGTAATGCTGCAGTTCCTGCCAGTGAAGGACCCGGCGCGCCTGGTCCTGTTTTACGACGGCATCGCGACCGGAGTTTACGACGGCGGTAACCCCCAATCCGACACCTTCTCATACCAGTTCTATGAGTACCTGAAGTCGCACAACGGTTCTTTCGAAGACCTGTGCGCGTTCCGCCAAAGCAATGACACTGTGGTGCTGCACGTCTGGGGCGAGAGTACTGCCGGACCTTGGGAACGCGCCACGGTGCATCTGGTTTCGGGAAACTACTTTCGACTCCTTGGCGTGAGTGCCGCGATTGGCCGCCTTCTTGAACCTCGCGACGACACAGCCGCTGCGCACCCTACGGCCATCCTCAGTTATCCGTTCTGGCGTGATCGTTTTCATCTCGATCCCGCAGTACTCGGCCGAACGGCCATCCTGAACGGAACTGCGTTTACGATCATGGGCGTTGCTGGCCCTGAGTTCTTCGGCGAGCGCATCCAACCCCCGCCCGATTTTTGGCTTCCGCTCTCGTTCCAGCCTCAAATACTACTCCGCGAGTCTTATCTCAGCGCGCGAAATGTTTATTGGCTTAACTTTTTGGGGCGGCTCAAACCCGCTGTCAGCAAGGCCAGCGCCCAGACTGCTGTAAATCTTCGCATCCATCAGTTCTATCTGGAGCAGGCCGGCTCTCATCCGTCTGCGGACACACGCCGGAAAATCCAAAATCTTCACATTCAGCTGAAACCGGGAGGCGGCGGCATCTCAGCACTCCGCTTCCTCTACTCGCAGCCGCTCCATTTGCTTATGGCGGTTGTAGCTGTTGTGCTGCTGATCGCCTGCGCCAACGTTGCCATCCTTCTTCTCGCCCGCGCATCCGCGCGTGGTCCCGAGTTTCTCACTCGCCTCGCCCTTGGCGCCTCTCGACGGCGCCTGGTTCGGCAGGTGCTTACCGAAAGCATTCTCTTGTCCATCATCGGAGGGGGCGTGGGCGTCGGTTTCGCATGGTGGAGCATCAAAGGCCTCACCGTCCTTCTTCACATCTCTTCAGTGGTGCGAGTCCGGCCAGACCTCGCTGTACTCGCCTTTACTTTCGCACTCTGTATCTGCACCGGAATTCTGTTCGGCGTGTTCCCGGCACTGAAGTTCAGCCGGGTAGATCCGCGGCCCGGCAACCTTCGCCAACCGCTTGTCTTCGGAAAGTGGCGCCTCTCTAACGGACAAACCCTGGTCGCTCTGCAAATAGCACTGTCGCTGATTCTGGTCTTTGGGGGCACGCTTCTGGCTCACAGCCTCGTCGAGTTAGAGCGCCAGAACCTTGGATTCCAGCGCGACAACATTCTCGTGGTCAGGAGCGATGCCAGTCTTGCCGGTTACCAGCAAGCTGAGCTCGCTCAGCTTTATCGCGGTTTGGGCGACCGCCTATCCCGCTTGCCCGCTGTGATTTCGGCCAGCATCGCACGTTTTACGCCGGAAAGCGGACATAGTTCGTCCGGCAACTGTTCGATAGAGGGGTATAACGCGCCAGCGAATCTCAACATGGACGTTTACGATGTCGCAGTCGCTCCGGGCTTCTTCGAAACGATGGGAATTCATCTACTGCTCGGCAGAACCATCAGTGTTCGCGACACGCCCGGTTCGCCGGCAGTCGCGGTGGTGAACCAGCGTTTTGTTCAAACTTACCTGCCGCATCAGAACGTTATCGGCCGCCGCATGATGCTGGGCAGCCCTTTTTCGGCGCCAGGTGCTGAGATCGTCGGCGTAGTCGCAGACTCCAGGTTCTACGATCTCCACGAGCAAGCGCCGCCTATGGCCTTCTTCTCTCTGTGGCAAAAGCCAAGTCCGGACTTCGATGCGGTACTCCGGGTTTCCGCGGCGCCGTTGAGCGTTGTCCCCGAGGTAAGGCAAGCGTTCAACCAAGTCAACGGCAGACTTCCAATGTTGCGCACGGCCACGCTCAACAGCCAGATTGAACGCTCTCTCGATCAGCAGCAGATGATCACTACACTGTGCGCTGCGTTCGCTTTACTCGCGCTTGTATTGACGTTAGTCGGCGTCTATGGCACGACGGCTTATTCCGTTGCCGGAAGGACGAACGAGATCGGCATCCGTATGGCCATCGGCGCCGAGCGCCGCGAAGTCATCTGGCTCGTCCTGCGGGATGCGCTGATTGCGATGTCGGCAGGGCTCGTTGCCGGTATCCCTCTGGCCTTTGCCGCGACCCACTGGCTCAAAAGCTTCCTGTTTGGCGCTCAAACCGTCGACCCGCCAGCGATGGTATCTGCGCTGCTGCTCATTGTTGCTCTCGCCATGCTGGCCGGCTTTCTTCCTGCCCAACGTGCCGCCAGAATCGATCCCATGCGCGCCCTTCGCCACGAGTGAAGCTCGACGACGCCGCCTGGATGACAAAAAAATAGGCCCGGATCATGAAGATCCGGGCCCGCCAATGCGAATGGGTGTTGGTTACTTCGCTGGCGCAGAACTTGCGGGCGCAGCGGCGTTGCTCTGAGCCGCGGGCGCAGTCTTTTTAGCCTTCTTGACGTGCTTCTTTGTCGTTTTCTTGGTGCTTTGCACCTGATCGGCGGCTTGCGGCTGGGCCTTCTTAGCAGCTGGCGCCGCCACTAGAAACGGAACCGCAGCGATCGTCAGAACGGCGGATTTAATTAGTCTGTTCATTGTTTTCTCCTTCAACCTTTGGCTGTCTGGTCGGTGACTTGCCTGTTACTTCGTATCCGTGCTGCCGGAAGTCGTGGTGTTGCTGGTGCTGCTTTCCGTAGTCGCGGTGCTCTTAGTCTTGTGGTGATGCTTTTTCGTCTTCTGAGTCGTTGTCTGGGTCGTCTGAGTTTGATCAGTGGTTGACGACTGGTTCTGAGCCTTGTTGGCAGCCGGAGCAGCCATCAGGAAGGGAACCGCGACAACGGTCAGCAGAGTCGATGTAAATAACTTGTTCATAAATTGATTTCTCCTTTTAGTCAGTGGCGGGCCTTTTTCGAAACCGCAAAGTCGTTTTGTGCCGTTTTGCGCGATTCGAACCAAAGACCAATCGGGCCCGCCGTGTTTTTAATTATTACTTTGTTTCCCGGCTGGGCCCGATGTCTTTCCTTGCCGCTCACAACTCTACTTTGCGCTTTGGGGCCGTTTTGCGCCATCGCTCCGGAAGGGGAAAAACAATCCCCTGTTTACGGGATAGCGGTCCGGCAACATTAATGAAAGAATCATCACCAGTGGCGCGATCCGAATCCATCACGCAAGCTCATCTGCAACGCCTTCTGGTGGTTGGACTTGGAATCTCCGCAGTGCTGCTTCTCTCGGCGCTCGTCGTCGCTCTGAGGACGGTGCATCACATCGACGAACATACACAGACCTTTGCTCGCCGTGAGGCTCTCGCCAGAGCGGCAATCGATGACATCGAAAAAGAACAGGCGGATCTAAATGCAAACTGGCTGCGGTTGGCACGCAGAAGCGATGTCGTAAAGCGCGAGGAGATCCTGAATCAACTTGAGGCATCGCGCGGCCAGATGAGCTCGGCTCTGGAATCGGCATACGAACAGGCGGAACTGCTGCGGGAGAGCATCTATCAGGAGGGACACGGATTGTTGCGTTGGACCGTGTGGCTGTTTGCTGCCTGTGTTGTGCTCTCGCTCTTGTGTGCGTCCTGGACTGTGCGAGTCTCTGCGGGCCTGTTCAGGAAGTTGCAGCTGCAGGCAACCGAACTGACCCAGATGCAATATCAATTCCTCGAAACGCAGGAGAATGTGGCGCGCCGATTTTCGCATGAACTACACGACGAACTCGGACAGGCTCTGACGGCGGTGAAAGCGAATCTGTCTGCGCTGCGCACGGCTTCAGACGAATCCCGCGTCGATGATTGTATGCGTCTCGTAGACCGGGCCATCCAGGATGTTCGGGAAATGTCGCAGCTACTGCGGCCAACCATTCTCGACGACTTCGGACTGGATGCCGCGCTGCGGTCACTTGCGGATAGTTTCTCGCAGCGCACAGCCCTGGCCGTGAACTATGCCGGCAATTTGGGTGCACAGCGGCTGCGCGATGAGACCGAGACTCATCTGTTTCGCATCGCTCAGGAAGCGCTTACCAACATCGCGCGGCACGCGCAAGCTACTTCGGTTGCAATTGGATTGAACAAACATGGCGAACACGTCAGTCTTACCATCCGGGACAATGGTCGTGGATTCGATGCGAATGGAAGAGCGAAATCATCTGGTCTTGGGCTTGCCGGTATGCAGACCCGCGCGCGAGGTTGCGGCGGAACCCTCCGCGTTAACGCCAGCGCCGGCAAGGGAGTGGAGATTGAAGTAGCGTGCCCGATCGAAGCATAAAAATTCTCCTCGCTGACGACCACACCATCGTGCGGCAGGGCTTGAGGCTGATTCTTTCGGCGCACACCGATCTCCAGATCGTCGGTGAAGCCGCGAACGGCAACGAAGCTGTCGATCTTGCTCAGAAGGTGCAGCCCGACATCGTTTTGATGGACGTCGCGATGCCCGAGCTCAACGGCATCGAAGCGACGCGCCGAATGGTGGCGGCGAACCACCGCATCAAAGTCCTCGTGCTGAGTATGCACAAGGAACCGGTGTACGTCCGGGAAATATTACGAGCCGGAGCGCGCGGCTACATCCTGAAAGACGCCATCGATACCGAGCTGCTTAGTGCCGTAAGATCCGTTGCCAAAGGTGATGGCTACATCAGCCCGGCGGTATCCGGCGCCCTGCTCAGCGACTATCGCAAAGACGTCGCGAGCCCGGTCGATCTGTTGTCCGGGCGCGAGCGCGAAGTGCTCCAGTTGATTGCCGAAGGAAAGACCAATAAAGAGATTGCCACGAAGCTGAACCTCAGTGTCTATACCGTCGATTCGCATCGTGGCAAAATTATGGAGAAACTCAATCTCCACAGCACGGGCGAGCTTGTGCGCTTCGCCATTAAGCACGGACTGTCGGATTAGAACTTATTCGCCAGAGTCCTGGTTAGCCTGTTGTAGCAGTGGAGGGGAGAGCTTCGTCAGAAGCGCGTCGGTCTTCTCCTCCTCGAGAAGCGTCTGTTGCAGTAGCCGTGCAACCTTCTTGTTGCCAAGCTGTTCTGCTATCGTCCGCACGGTTCCATAGCCGGAGATCTCATAGTGCTCCACTTTCTGAGCCGCGGCGACAAGTGCCAGATCCGAAGCAGCTTCAGGTTTTTCGGCGCTCTCTTCAATCTTTTCCTGACCTTCGTTTATCAGGCCTTCCATTCCCTTGCAATGCTTGGCGCGAGCACGCTCGCCCAGCAGCTCAAACGCCTGCTTCAGACGATCAACATGGCCCTTTGTTTCTTCTAAATGCTTTTGAAACGCCTGCTTCAATTTCGGGTCACTGGCTGCTTTCGCCATCTTCGGAAGCGCTTTGACCAGCTGGCTCTCGGCTGAGAGCAGATCCTGCAGTTCCTCCACCAACACTTCTTCTAAAACTGGCATCTGTATGTATTTCCACTCCTCTCTGAGGTGGACGCCGTTTTCTTTCTTACGTTTCGGCGCGTTATCGTGTGCTGGACGCGATTTCGGATTGCGCCCTCTCTACCCAGCTTTCATAGATGTAATCCCCTTGCTCGGCTTGCCACACGCTTTCCGGAACCGCACGCAAACTGTCGCGCGGAACCGCTGGGATATCTTTGTCCAGCGCCATTGTTCCGCCTTCGTTGTGCTCGAACGTTGGCGGATCGTCTGTGCGCAAGTGATTGGCAAGCGCCCATTCGCCGATGTGCGTTTCCGGCATTGCGTGAATCCGTTTGCGAGTCCACTCGGGTAATTTCAGTTTGTCTTCAAGCCAGAGCGCAACCGGGCGAGTGACGAAATAGGGCCGGTGGCCACCGCCCGAAACGAAGCCGAATTCAAAGACGTTCTTCCCGCTTCCTGCTTCGGCGATCGTGCGGGCGCGCAAATCGGTAAAGAAGTCCTGGCCGTGATGCGGAATGTCTACCGTTTCATCGGCGCTTCCGTTGTAGACAAGCGTCGGTCCACGCCGCGCCTGCAATGCGTACAGAACGGCGGCGCGATCGCCGAGAAATGCCAGTGAGCGATACGGGATGGCCTGGCACATTTTCTTAACGCTCGAATCCCAGTAGCCGCCCGGTCCGTCGAGATCGCCTCCTCCAACCAGAACGCACGCCCGAATCCCGGTGTCCACTGCACACGCAAGCGAACCGATGAACGATCCCATCGAGTAGCCGAGTATCGCAATCTGTTTCGGATCCACATCGGGACGCTCAGACAAATACGCCACACCCTGCATGATGTCAGTGACCATCAGGCCTGCCAGCCGCCGTGCCATGTCGTCGGGCTGGACTAAAGTGTCGTGCTGTCTGGTGCCGGAACGAAGTTCTTTATTGCGCTCGTATTCACCAATGGGATCGTAAGTCAGGACTACCGCTCCTGCGCGCGCATACAGAATCCCGGCCCAGTAAGCGTACCAGGACGACTTGTCGCCGCCGTGGCCGTTCACAATCACCAGCGCAGGATGTTTCTCAATGGTTGCACCCGCCGGATGATACACGATCGCGGGCACACGCAAGCCATAGTCCGTTCCGTAAGAAACGCGATCTGCGTCTACTCCTGAAGCCGGACGAAATTTGCCGTAGAACTTACTCGCAAGCGCAGGCGAACGCTCCGGAACGTGGAGCGTTTGCATGATCCGGCTTCGCAGTTCGGCCCAATCGGGACGAGATACGGCGTAGCAGAGCCCGAGAGAGAGGCAAACGAGCAGCAGGCGGCGCACGCTCTGATGCTATCGCGCGTGTCTTGAGTGCAGGTCTAAGCTGCCTTATCCAGCACCGTATCTTTACGCCGCGCCACGTGCACGGATTTTGCGATCCCCAGAAATCTCAGAATCTTGATTTGAATCCACGATGGATCGAATTCGTACCAGGCGAGCCCATGCCGGGCAGACGTGGGATGCGCGTGATGGTTGTTGTGCCAGCCTTCGCCAAAAGTAAGCAGCGCGACCCACCAGTTGTTGCGTGAATCGTCGCGTGTAGGAAATCGCCGCCGGCCCCACATGTGCGTCGCCGAGTTCACCAGCCAAGTGGCGTGTAAACCGACCACCACGCGCAGGCAGACGCCCCAAAGCATCAGCGGTAGTCCCCCGATGGCCGCAAGTAGAGCAGCCATCACCACTACAGGTACCCAATGATAGTTGTTCAGCCAGACATAGAACCGCTGCTTAGCCAGATCCGGCGCATACTTCGACATCAGGCGAGTGTTGTTGTGCTTCGCCTCGCCCACCAGAATCCAGCCCACGTGAGCCCACCATGCGCCATCGCGAGGCGAATGGGGATCCCCACGCTTGTCGGAGAGTTGGTGATGAACCCGATGCGTCGCGACCCAAAAAATGGGGCCGCCCTCGAGCGTCGCCGCGCCGCACACCGCAAAGAAATACTCAAGCCAAACGGGAATTTTGTAGGACCGGTGAGTGTGCAGCCGGTGATACCCGAGGCTAATCCCGAGGTCGACGGTCATCCAATACAGGAATGCCGCCACGGCGAGGTTGCGCCAGCTGAAGCAGAATAGCGCAGCCACGGCCCCAATATGCAGAAGGACCAGAACCGCCGTTGTCGTTTTGTTTAATTTCTGATTCGGATCATCTCCGGTAGAAGGTTGGGGACTCAAGGTGGGCTTGGTCTCCGTGAGATCGGTGCTGATGATGGCGGTGTTCATGGTGGGGTGGGATTCGATTAAAGCTGTTCGTGAGCAGGCGGCGGATGGTTGGGCTCGTGTTCAGATTCCGGATCGAGCGTTGGCTCCTCAGCAGGTGTTTCAGCCGGGTGTTCCTTCTCAACCTTACGTTGAAGCCGCCGTGCAAGCTTCTCCTGTTGTTTTTCTTTCCGCTGCTGCTCTTTCAGCCGCTTGTTGAATGTCTGTCGTCCGCGACCTGACATTGCTGCTCCTTCGCACACTAAATGGGCCTGAGAAAATCGACACAACCGGAATGCGCCACCGCTCAGCCCGCGCAAACAACCCAGGCGCTTTTTTGGTGCCGATCAATCGGTCTGGTAGTTTTCCCAGACTCTAATCCGACGGGCGAGAATGCTTCTCGCCCATCATAAGCTGAAATTGGTCCGTAAAACTACCAGCGAGCGCCGCCGCGTCCGCGTTGACTGCCCCCACGGCCACCGCCGCCGCCGCCACCGCGATTCGCAAAACCCCCACCGCCGCCGCCCTGCGGCTTAGGACGGGCTTCATTGACGTTCATAGCCCGGCCATTCAGTTCCGCGCCGTTCAGCTGCGAAATCGCATTCTCGGCATCACGCCGTTCCGTCATCTCGACAAATGCGAAACCGCGGGATTGACCGCTGTCGCGATCCGTTACAATGTTGACCCGTTCAACGTTGCCGTACTGCGAAAACGTGGCAAGCAGATCGTCCTGAGTCGTCTGGAAACTGAGGTTTCCGACAAAAATATTTGTCATTGAAAATCCTTTTCAAAGTGAATTTGTCTCTGTCGGACTGCTCTTTTAAGTAACCACCGGGCAACGCAATTGGGCTGCGGTTTGGCAACATCAGCAGAGTTAGTTCTGTGTGTTGACCTGGCGCAGCTTGGCTGTCCGATAGCAACCGAACCGGAGGATTGGTCAGGAACGAAAGAAGGCCAGAAGGTACCCAAGGATGAGGACGCAGCAAAGACTCCTCTACTGTATCAGGTTGTGCGGGCGAATGTAACCCGAATGTTTCTGGATTTGAGAAGGGCGGCCGGGAACTCGGGTTGGGCCGCCCACCTTTGCAGCTCAGTTCTTCAAATCCCAGATCTCGAGTGTGTTTTGCACGTCGTCCACGGCTGCAAGCCGCGCCTCGTCATCCGGGCCGTGGATCGCCAGGCCGAAAGCTCCGCCCTGACCCCCCAGGTCCACCGAGAGCTGAGCAACAAAATGTCCGCATCGCGTGAATTCGATCATTTCGCTCGGGTGATTCGGATCGCCGTTCACTGCATCGCCGTTTGTGGCGATCAGATGCCCGTTCGGCGCCAGGGTGAGGCCCTACCGGACCGCGCAGATGGGCATTGTCCTTGTACACCAGTCTCCCCTTGTCCACCGGTTCCGAGCGCGTCAATGCATCGCGGATTTCGTAAATCGCGTTGTCTGCAGTAGCGGCAACGAACAATACGCCCTCGCGTCTGTCAAACGCCAGCCCGGTAGGACCCACGACGAGAGCATTAGGATCCGTACGGAACGCGTACCCGTTCGCAATTACGTTTGCACTTTCCAGCCAGATGTGTTCCCCATCATTCGAAGTGTCGAACTCCAGGCGCGCTACCGTTCCGTTCAGCACGCTCGAGACGAACACCCATGCTTCATGTCCACGATCAACGAGTGTGAGATCCCAGGGCCCGTCCAGGAACGTTGAGTCCGTGAACGCGGCGATCTGTTTACCCCAGCGGTCTATCGCGATGAGGGATCCGGGCATAACAGTATTGCTTGTTCCGTCTGTCGTCGGTAAATTACCCACCAGCACAATACCTTGGCGCAGCACGCCAAGCGCAGTAGTTAGACCAAGACCCGCCGGGCCCTGAAAAAACAGTGACTGCTCGCCTTGAGGGGTAATCGAAACAATGGTTGTTCCCGTTCCTTGCAGATTGCTGCTCGCGTTGAAGTTGGAAACGAGTATGTCCCCGGGGTGAATCTTTCCGCCCGAGGCAAAACCTGAGGGTACAAACGCGACGCCATATGGATTCACGTCGCCATTGGCCGGCACGGTCGATACGACTCGCTTGGTGCTGGTCGGTAATGTGGGCAGAATTGGCGCACGATCGTTATCATCTGCAAACGCGCACGTCGAGAATAGGAAAACGCCGCCAAGAGCGGCTGTAAACAACTTCTTTTTCATAGGTCACCTCGGGACACGCGCAAAGATTCGCGACACGAGTCGCCTTAAACGGCGCGCGTACTCAGAAGCAACGATACGGCAGAAACGGAGGACGTTTGTACCTATGGTGTAAAGGATTTGTGAAAGCGCCGTGTGCATCTGGTAAACCGCCCCGGCGATTGATCACCAATGGGCACCTCATTCGTTTCTATGCTCCAGCTTGCGCACTGCGAGTTGCTCGGCAATTTTCAGGGCATCTGCGGACTTCACATTCACATCAGGCGCCACTCCAGTTCCTTCCCAATCGGTCTTGGATATAGGGTTAATAGGCCGGGCAAAAGGAACGCCGACAATGAAATGGGCGTCAATGCGGTGCATCATGACGAGATGCGCGCCGCCGGCGGTTGTCTCCCCAACGACGACGGCGCGCTTCAGGTTCTTCAGATCGTAAGTAAACTCCTCGGCCCCTGAAAACGTTCTTGCAGACGTCAGAACATATACAGGCTTCTTACCAAATTCAGGACCGGCCACATCTTCTGAGGTCCAGAATTCCTCTGTGGATTTGTCAATCTGACTGTAGATATCGTTGAGGTGTGTGCGTCGATCAAAAAGATAGGACGCGATAAAAGAGACCATGTGCGGATCACCGCCTTGATTTTCACGCAGATCGAAGATAAGCCCGTCTACGTGTGCCAGAAATCGCATAGCATTAGCAGCCGTCTCGCGGCACAGACTGGCAGGCGCAAAGGCATCGAACTTGAGATAGCCGATGTTGTGTGGAAGAACTTCCACCTTCCGAAACGCGCAATTATCCCGTTTGAGCATGCTTTGGAAATTCGCGTCTGCCTCCGGCGGGCCAAGCGGAGGCACTTCGGTAGCGCTATAAACCACGCGTAGGTGCAAATCGTGACTTACATCCTGCAAGTGCCTGGTAAGAAGGGCGGCAAAATCTGGTCCCGTTGTCTCATGTTCATAGTCTCCATTCCTATCGTGAGTAAGTAACGCGTCGATCATCTGTCTGGCGACGTTCGGGTAAACGTAGGATGCGCGCAGATTTGTAATCACGCTATTGAGCACGCGTTTCTTCTCCTTTGCGTCCATAACAGCATCAGGAGCAAAAGCGAGTGATCCACCCGTAAAATGTGCGCTGAATGTGGGTGTTCTGAACAGGTTCGCTCCGATGAAACGGTTCTCTTGACCGCGTCCGCCGTGGCCGATTAGAGCGGTGAGCGTTGCCAGAATGGCAAGCGAGAATACTCCACCTGTGAGCAGAGCCACGGTACGAGGTAAGCCACTCCTGACAACAGCAAACGAGGGTACCGGTTTAATTGCGTACGCGGCGCCGAGTTGGGATAGCACATCTCGCACGATGGTCGATGAGCCAGTATATCGATTACTATCTTCAGGTATGCGCTTCAGAACCGCGACCGGCAGGGAGCGGCGAGCGGCTTACGAATGCACTTCGGCAAGCTCACTTAGACGGCACTCTTCGTGAACACTGCGCACTGCGCGTTCCAATCCGTCCAGCCGAACGACAATCGCGATTGTCAATTCGCTCGAACCCTGTGCGATGGCGATGATGTTGATCTCTTCGCGCGAAATTGCAGTGAACACGCGTCCCGCAAGGCCGGGTATTCCGCGCATTCCCTCACCGACGACTGCAAGCAAACCCACGTTTTCATCCACTTCGATGGGCTTCAGGTAGCCATGCGCCAGCTCAATCGACAGATTGCTCTCCAGAGCTTCGAGGGCCGTCGGAAGATCGTGCTTGCGAATCAGGAAACAAAAGCTCTGCCGGTAACTGGAGCTGCTGAACACCAGCAGTTCGACATTCGCAAGCGCCAGGGCATCGAGGGCTCGGGCGATGAGACGCGTGCCGCTAAGGGCCGCAGAGGGTTCCATCGAGATCAGCGCTACGTTCGACATCGACGTGACGGCGCGCACGCCCTTTGGCTCGTCGAAATGCGAAACGATCTTCGTGCCGGGCTTCTCCGGAGCGAAGCTGTTCTTGCTCCAGACGGGGATTCGCTTCTCGACCAGCGGCGCCAGCGTTCGCGGGTGCAGCACCTTAGCGCCGTTATACGCCAGTTCCGCCGCTTCAGCGTACGTGACCTCGTGCAAAACCGCCACGTTGTCTACCAGCCGCGGATCCGCCGTCATGATGCCGTCGACATCGGTCCAGATCCAAAGTTCCTTGAGCGTCTAACGCCGAAGCGAGGATCGAGGCCGAAAAATCGGAACCGCCGCGGCCCAGTGTTGTCGGCCGCCCATCCGCCGTCGCTCCGTTGTAGCCCGTCACGACCGGCGCCACGCCTTGCACGATCAATGGAACCAGCTTCGCTTCGCATTGCAGGCGCGTTGCCTCCATGTGCGGCGATGCGTTTCCAAACACCGCGTCCGTGACCACCACCTCGGCCGCATTTACCGCCTGGGCTCGCGCACCGATCGACTGCAGATAGAACGCCAGCAGCGTCGACGAGAGGCGTTCCCCGATCGCGAGAGCTTCGTCCACAGAACGGGGCGGCCGTTCGCCCAGCATCGCGATGCCGTTGGCGATGCGTTGGAACTCGGACACGAGAGATTGTATTTCTTTGCTGGCTGTTTCACACAAACTCCTCCCACCCGGTCCGGAAAGAAGTTCCTCGCAAGTATGCAAATGACGGCTGAGGAGGTCTGTCGACATTCGTCTCCACCACGTTACGAGTCGCCGAGTTCGGCACGGCGCATCGTCTCCAACAGGAGATCTGTGACTTTCGACATTGCCGAGACCACCACAACCAGCGGGCGTCGCGATTTCTGCTGAACAATAATTTCGGCGGCGACACGCATCCGCTCGGCGCTCCCCATACTGGTGCCGCCGAACTTCATCACCAGGAGATTTCTCAAGCCGTCGCCTCTTTCCCGTTCGATACGCGCGCGCGCACCAGGCGCAAAATCACGTCTTCCACCTCCTCCACCGAGAGCCCGGTCGTGTCTACCAATTCCGCATCGGGCGCTTGAACCAGCGGAGCCTCACTGCGTTTGCGGTCGCGATCGTCGCGTTTTTGGATTTCGCCTGCAACCACGCCGACCTCCGCCGAAACTCCTTTCTCGCGCAGTTCGAGCGCGCGCCGCCGCGCTCGCTCCTCAGGCTTCGCATCCAAAAAAATCTTCACCTGCGCCTTCGGAAACACCACTGATCCGATGTCCCGGCCTTCCATGACAACGCTGTTCTCCTGCGCCATGCCGCGTTGTATTCGCAGTAACGCTCGTCGCACGCCCGGAACGGCCGACACCTTCGACGCTACCTCCGAGACATGTGGATCGCGTATGGCTTCGGTCACGTCCTCGCCATTCAAACGTATATGACCGGTCTTCGCATCCAGCTCGATATCGAGCCTCCTTCGCTAACTGCTCCAGCCGGTGCATGTCGCTCAAATCAGTTTGCAGCCGAAGCGCCCACAGAGCGATGGCACGATACATGGCGCCGCTATTGATATACAGAAAACCGAGCTTCCTCGCGACTCGCCGCGCCAGTGTGCTCTTGCCCGCGCCGGCAGGTCCGTCGATGGCAACGATGATCCGCTTTTCGCTCATTGCACAGCAGTCAACGGCTCCCTTTCTCAGCACTTTCACTGATGGGAGCGCAGCTTTACCCCATCGGTTCTGGAATTAACCCCGAGTATGACATGCGGTCTGCTATTCGCGAACCCGATGAGGTGGCGCGGGCACTTTGCCCGCCGCGGCTCGATTCATTGGGCCGCATGTGCCGTGACGGTTTATTTGGTGGGGTGAGTGTGGCGATTTACTGTTGAGCTTCGGCTACATCTTCCGGTTTGCTGGAAGATTGCTTCGTTTTGTGGCCGCTTGAATCCGGCGATCCTTCATCGCCTTCGCCGGCTTTACGAACCGTGATACTGCCGCGATCCGTTGTTAACGTCACATCGGGACCCGCGCCAATCGCTCCCTGTAATTTAGAGCGATGTCCTTCGGTGCTTTCGTTCAGACCACCGCCAAATTCGTTTTCGATATCGCCGTGATTCGTGACTGCCGAAAGGGCAAAGGCGGCGCTCTGCGGTACCGCCAGCTCAATGTGTCCCGCCGTTGTGTGAACGTTCATCTTGCTCAAGGGCAGCCGGCTCGGCGCCAGCTCGATATCGCCCTTCTCAGCGGCGATTTCCAGGCTGTCGGTGAACTGGGTGAGTGTGATGTCCGTAGACCGTGCCGTGATCTTCAGCGGACCCACAGCGTTCTCGATGCTCAGACTTCCGCGGTCCAGCTTCACATCTCCGGGAACACGCTCGGCGCTGATCTGTGTCCGCATGCTGTCCACGCGAACCGGCTTGGCCAGATCGTGCAGCGAAATCGTGCCTGTGTAATCTCCCGTGATCGTAACTTGGCCCGATATCTTCGACAGGTCGATATCGTCTCCATGACCGCGCAGTTCCACACTCCCCTTGACGTTCGTACAGTGGATGACATCGCTCTTACGTGTATCGATCTTGACGTTCCCAGTAACATTCTGCAGCTGCACACCTGCGTTCTCACTGCTCAGATCCACGTCACCGCTCAGTGACGAAACATCGAAATCGCCCAGCTTGCCGGTTGCCTCTATGGTCGTTCCTTTGGGCACCGTGACTTCCAGGTCTGTAGTTACAAGGTCGCGGCTGGCCGCCTTATCTTGATTGCAGCGAATCGATGACCGTGTTCCCTTGAACCGCCACGTCGACCGGCGTTATCGTATTTGCCCGGTCGGCTTCTGCCGGATCCATGGCTCGGATGGTCTTCCGGCCGTTGACCGTAACCTCGCCGGTATCCGTCCCGGAGATTCGGGCATCCCCGCGAAATCCCTCAACAATGAGATGGGGCGATTTGCCGGCCGCGCGCTGGACTGGGTGCAAGTGAGTATTGGTGCTCCTGGCCGAACATGTCCAGGCTGCGCTCAAAACCGGCCTGTCTCCACCACGTATCGGGCCGCTGGAACTCGAACATCGAAAAACCGGCGCAGCAGATCAGCAGCACCACAACCCACCCGCCTGCGGAGATTCCGTTGGCCGGGATTGGGGCATTTCGAAGCGCGCGAATCGAAATCTCGATCAGTTGGGCAACTCCCCAGAAAATCAGAAAGTATGGCCAATACCGAGAAAAGATTTCGGTTACGCGGAACTCCGGCGCAATCGAGTGCATCAGGAACAGAATCCCGATAGCAATCAGAACCAGCGGACCGGCAACGGATCCACGAGGTCTCATCGGCCGCCTCCTGCCGCGGACGGCGGCGGCGTGTATGGCTGTCCTTGAGATTGCGGCGGATATGGCGGCGCCGGAGGAGCCACGGCGCGCTCCAGCAGCGTCATCAGCCCGAGCACGATAATCAGGACGGGCCACGTGCGCGTAAACGACATTACTCCGGCCTGATGCACGGCCGCAAGAATGCCGACCGTAATGAGCATGATCGGGCCGCGCACGGCATGCGCGATCAAGGCTGATCGGTTATTCACGAGTTGTCTCCACCAGGCCTGACCGGCGTGCCGCACGAGCTTCGCGGGCATCCGGATTTGTCAACCGGGAGTACAGCATCGCGCCCCCGATAACGATCAGGATCACTGGCCAAAAACGTCCGAGATCACGCAGATTGAAGAGATGAAGTGAGTCGAGCAGGAAAAGAACGCCAATAATAATTAGGATCACCGGTCCCAGCGGGAAGCGCCCCGAGAAGCGGCCCTCCATCGCGAGACCCGACCATTCATCGACCGGTATGCCGTACAGCCGCTTTTTCGCCGTATGGTAAGCCTCAAAAGGCATATAGAAAATAAAAGCGACCATCGTCATGCTCAGGAATGCTTGACCCGAGGTATTCTCGGCGGCACTGATCAGGCTGACTAATAGTCCGAAGACAATGGCGTGAACCAGACCCTTCACGTACTGCCCGTTGTAAATGGCTCCGACGCCGGGAATCAGGCCGAGCAGAAATGCCAGTCCCGGAGACGTCTGAATGGGCGAAACGGGCGGCAGCGGTGCTGTCGGCGCGGCATATGGGTTTGCCGCCGCGCCCGGTCCCCCGGCTGGCGCTCCGCCCGCATAAGCGGTTGCCGGCGCGTGCTCGGGGCAGAACACGGTTCCATCTACAGTACGCTGGCAGACGCCGCAAACAGGTCTGCCGCAAGATCGGCAAAATGCAACGGCGGGAGTATCAGTGTGTAAAGAGCAGTTCATTTTTTGTTTTCTCCCTTTTTTGGCGACTTGGCTGCGCCAGTTTGAGGCGCATTCGCTGCGCCATTCACGATTGGTGAACTCTGTCTCCGCTCCCGCGCCGCCCGTTTGCGGCGGGCTTCATCGTCGGCGGTCGCCTGCTGCTCGAGTTCGCGCAGGCGCGCCTCCACTTCATATACGAAGCGAATGTTCTCGTAGTACTTCACAGCGCGATCTTTAAAGAGAATGGCGCGGTCTTCGACCCCGTCCCAAATCCGCACCGGATTCAGATCGGCAGTCTGTATATGCTGGACGCGCACACCGGTGCAGCGCTCCAGCATCGCGAAGGACAAAATCGTCATGGCCATTCCCATCGCGAACCGGGGCTGCAGAATAGGCTGCAGAAAGCGCGAAACGAGCCGGCTGAGCCAGCCTTGGGTTTCAAAGGGCCGCCGCGTGCGGCCGATCGGCGCCTGGTAGGCAATCCGGGTGATCAACTCGGGCGGTGGCTCGATTTCAGGAACACGGGCTGCCAGGCGCAAACCGGCGGCAGCATCCTGCACGAACTCGCGGCACCCGGCACACGTCTCGGCATGGGTTTCCAGAGCGGAACGGCTTGCGGACGCAAGTGTGCCGTCCAGATAATCGGCCAGCAGGTTTTCAAGATTCGCGCAGTTCATCACTTCACTCCTACACGGTTACCTTGTTCCGCCGCAGCACTCGGGCAAGCTCCGCCCGGCCGCGGTTGATTCTGGACTTTACCGTTCCCTCCGGCACGCTCAAAACACGCGCAATCTCCCGATACTCCATCTCCTCCAAATCGCGCAAAATCACCGCTTCCCGCAACTCCGGCGAAAGCTTCTGCAGAGCCGCCTGCACCAGTTCGCCGGCTTCGCGTCCCGCAAGCAGCCCGTCGGTACGGGAATGTTGTGCGGTCTTTTCTTCCAGGATGCCGAGCTTATCATCTAACGCGTCGGTCACCCGCTCCTGTTTGGTGCGCCGGTAATGGTCCACCAGCAGGTTGCGGGTGAGCCGCGTCAGCCACACCGAAAACGAGCCTTCACCCGCACGAAAACTTCCCAGGCTCTTGAAAACCCGAAGAAAAACATCCTGCGTCAGGTCCTGTGCTTCGTTGTCGCGGTTGGTAAAGCGGTAGCAGATGGAATAGACACGCTTGGTGTAGGTCTTAACCAACTCCTCCCAAGCGCCCTGTTCACCCGTCAGGCAGCGCTCCACCAGACTGGTTTCGGCGTCCAAGTTGCGTCTCGTTTCGTGGCGCGCCCTGGACCTGATCCAATTCCAAGGTGCGGCTATTGATTCCGAGCTTAGCGGAGTCTTTGAGTGTACCGAAACTGAAGCGACCGCCGCGGCTGACATTACAAATCCTCAAGCACCTGGGCGTCTTTCGCCGGCAACAAGCGGGGTTGGCCGTTGTGCGCGATCTAAAAACTCCACACCCCCATAAACGCAGTTTTGGGGCCAGAAGTTCATCCGGGCTTGCGCGGGTTTGTTCCGGGGCTGAACGACTCCGTTCCGGACAAGGGACGAAGAAACGGCGAAACTGCTTTCCTAGTTACTGAGCAGCCACTTAGACGTATCGAGCGTCCGGGGCAGGGAATCGATCTTGTCCACTTCTTGAAGTTGATCCGAATTGGGCGGTCTTAGCTCTTTGAACTTGCGCGCCGAAGAGAGTACATTCCGCTCCAGTGAGCCCACCGTCTGGTTGTAAGTCGCAACCGTCTTGCCGATCGCATCCCCGAGCTTTTCAAAGTGCTGCCCCATGGTCAGCAGCCTGGTGTACAGCTCCGAGCCGAGTTCCCGTATCTTCTCGGCGCTCTCGCTCAGCGCCTGCTGCCGCCAGCCGTGCGCGACCGTTAACAGCAGAGTGATCAACGTCGTGGGCGTGGCGATGACGACCCGGCGTTCGATGGCAAAATCGAGCAGCGCCGGTTCATGATCGAGGGCCGCGCTGAACAAAGACTCGAGTGGCAGAAATGCTACGACAAAATCCGGGGAGCCGGGCAGGCGCTCCCAGTACGACTTCTCGCCCAACGATTTGACATGCGTCTTCACCTGGCGTGCGTGCTCGCCCAGCAATCGGCTGCGCTCGCTTTCGTCTTCGCTCTCAATCGCCCGCAGATAGGCCTCGAACGACACCTTTGCATCCACCACCACGTGGCAAGCGTTTGGAAGCCGCACAATGAGATCGGGCCGCTGATTCGGCTCGCCAAATAATGTCTTTTGCTCGAGAAAATCGCAGTATTCGAGCATTCCCGCAAGCTCCACCACGCGCCGTAACTGTAGCTCGCCCCAACGTCCGCGCTGAACCGGCGAACGCAGTGCGGTCTTCAATTGATCCGCCGATTGCCGGACTCGCTCCTGCAACTGCGTAAGTGCCTGCACCTGGGCCGTCATGCCTTCGTAAGCGCCAACCCGAGACTTTTCGATCGCGCGCACCTGCTCCTCGAAGCTGCGCAGCGTCTCGCTTACCGGCGCGACAATGTTCTGAAACTGCTCGCGGCTGCGATCGAGAAACAGCTGGCTATTGTTCTGAAGAGCTTCGGAGGCGAGCGCCCTGAACCGTTCCTCGAACTGCTGCTGTGTCTGCGTCAGCAGCTTTAGCTGCACTTCGCCAATCTCGCGCTGCTTCTCGGTCTCCGCCTGCAACTGGATCACTGTGCGCCGCGATTCTTCGAGTTCCTTGCGCCACTGCTCGCTCTCTTCAGTCGCCCGGCCGGCGACGCCGCGCCAGTGTCGGGCATGCGAATACTGATAAACGGCTGTTGCGAGCGCGCCAAACAGGAACGCAGTCGTTACGATAATTAGCGCCGTCATTTCTTGAAACCCGTTTCGGACTTGAACTGCTCCAGCGTGTTAAAAACAATCGGGCAATAGACGGCCCGGTCGGGCATGTGCCACATCCGGCTCAGCAATGACCCCGCGCCTTTCACCAGATGCGGGAAGAGCTCGCACGTCTGCGGGCGCGCTTCGTACACCGAGCAAAGATTGCCCGAGAGGAAAACGCAACCTGCTTCGGTCCGGCGCAGGATCCGGCCTTCGTCCTGGCTCTCGGTCGTGTAGTCTTTGACAAATTGTGCAACGCCGATGCCCAAATACCGCGCCAGCCGCTCGGTATCGCGATCCGTCACTTGCGTGGTTGCCACCCGGCAGCAGTTAGCGCATGCCGTGCAGTCGATCGATTCTTCGGTTTCTCGCGCGATTGCCGTGAAGCGCCGTTCGACAAAGTTGTGGCGTTTCATCCAGGCACGAAAACGCAGGTTCTCCTCGCGCTGTTTCTCGCCAAAACGCTTGATCTGCACGAGATCGGTCAACATCTCTCTCTCTAGTATCCCAGGAAAATCGTCCTCTAAAACATTTTGGGTGTATTTTGTTGATTCTGCGTGAGATCGAGCCGCGCTGCGGATAATAAAAGTGTGACGGACCAACTTTTTTTGTCCATCTGGCTGGAGCGCGGCAGGCGCGCGAACCGAAGGCGCGAGTTTGAGAAGCTCCTACGAACCTTCCCGTTCTCGCAGCGCGAGCAGCCGCAATCGACCGTATCCATTCTCGCCGTCGATTTAACCGAGCCGCCTGTCCTGGAGCGCCCGATCAACGGGCCTGTCGATCCCGCGGAAGTGATCGAAATACTCGGTGAATATGGTGGTGAGGATGTCGCCTACGCGGTCGAAAGCTGGTGGGATTTGTGGATCCTGGTGGATGGCGATTGGAAGCTCGGACCGGCACGCGTTCTCTTGTCCTGCTTTGGTCCTGAATTCGATAACGGGGCAGAAGGGGCACCGTCTGCTCAGGAAGATCTCCGCATCGACTTCGGAGTCGACGCACATTACCTGCCCGATGCCGGTACGCCCGGCAGTGCGAAGCTGATTGAGTCGAATATCAAGAGTCTGCTGCGCCTGGTTCACGAACTCGACTCGATGCTTCCCATCGCCACGCGGCAACTTCAGACCGAGTCTGGAGAGAATTTCGCGCTACGGCTCCAGCAGGTGCTGGCCGAGAGTTCGTAACATGCGCTATCGCAGCCGGGAGCGCAGCGACCGGAGCAGTAGCCCCGAGCGCAGCGACCAAAGCAGTAACTCAGATTGCGCTATCAGAGCCGGGAGCGCAGCGACCAAACCAGTAACTCAGATTGCGCTGTCAGAGCCGTGATCGCAGCGACCGGAGCAGTAGCCCCGAGCGAGACGACCGGCGCAGTAACTCAGACGCCGCTATCAGAGCCGGGAGCGCAGCGACCGGAGCAGTAACGGGATAACGCTAATACAACCCCATCGGAATATTCTTCGAACTGACGTAAACACCAAAATACAGCCGGTTATCGCTGCGGCCGGCATAGGCGCCCACATTATCGTAGCGCGCGAACTCATAATGTCCGTTCAGGCCGATGTGTGGGCGCAGGTTGTATGAATAAGACGCCGTGAACTGCGTGCTGTAAAAGCTTGCCGCCACCGGGTT
Organism: uncultured Acidobacteriaceae bacterium; assembly: GCA_963842195.1. Classification (GTDB taxonomy): domain Bacteria; phylum Acidobacteriota; class Terriglobia; order Bryobacterales; family Bryobacteraceae; genus Bog-105. Next base: position 228,882 of record CAWJFN010000001.1, on the reverse strand, counting down.
CGAAAGACTCGACAGCTTCGAGAAGAAACCGCCGAAGGCAACGTTCGACTGCCGGAACATGTACTGATAAATACCGCTCACGCCTAGGTTGCGCGACGTCAGATAGAATCCGTTCCCTGGATTGACGCTTTGCCCGCCAGTTGCTGTAAATAGCGAATGGCGCCAGCTATGGATCAATGTTCCCTGATAGTAAGGCAGCGTCGATTTAGTGCTGTAGCGGCCCAGGACGAATACGGGAATGATCTCCTGTCCCACGATAGCGTTCGCAGGAATGTTCAATGTCCCCGAGGTATTCGAGATCGATGCACCACCCGATACGCCAACCTTCCAGTGATTCGCCAGATTTCGCGACAGCGTCAGGTAAACGCTGTCGACGTTACTGGATCCCGCGCCCCGCTGATAGGTAAAGTAGCTATGTGAGTAACTGCCGCTAAGTGTAGTCGTCCGCGTCAGCCGATACAGGGCCGACGCAGAGCCGTTAACGGAATCGCTTCCAATGCTCCCCGCCGCGTTGTACCGTTCGAGTAAGAAGCTGCCGGTGAACTGATAACTCAATCGCAGCGACTGCTGATACGCCAGGCTCAAGTTCGTCAGCGTGAATTTGGTCTCGGAACCGAACGGATTCGTTTGAATCAGATTGGCGTCGGTAGGATTCGGGCTGTAGAAAAACCCGTCGTAGAGATAGATACCCGCGCCCTGTGCAAACCCGAGCTGCCACCTTCTGTGGAACGTCTTGTTATAAGTAAACGACAGGTTCTGATCGCTGCCGTCGGGATAACCGGAAGTCTGGTATGTCCGATAGGAACCGCGATAACTGAGCGAAAAGTCGCCGGTCTCGAATCGATGATAGCCGCTTATGCCGCCCCCGACCTCTTCGCCAAAGCCGGCCTGCTGGCTGGTGGCGCCTGCCAGCAAACCAGTGGAATCGACCACCGCGTTCGCAAACGCATAAAAATTGAAAAAGTCTCGCGCGGCTTCGTAGGGACGCGCAAGAATCGGCACGCCCGTGTCGCCGGGCGTCTGTGTACGCGGCGCGTCTTGAGCAAGTCCGCACCCCACACTGACCGATAGCGCCAGTAAAACAAATCGTTTCACAACAACCTCTTACCCTTCTCGACCTTAAGTCTGACCAACCGCCGCCACGGTGTCAACCGTAGCATCCGCCGATTGCTACGCTCGGTTCGTGAGACTCGCACTTGCGGGCTACGGCAGCGTAGGCCGGGCTTTTGCTGATCTTCTAAATAAGAGGCGATCTTCTTATCCTTTTCTCATAGCAGGTATCCACACGCGCCGCCATGGAACCGCTTACCATCCCCACGGCCTCGGCTTAGACCCGGCCTTTGGGCCCGCCGCACCGAGCTTCGAAGAGTTTCTCGATCTTACTCAACCCGATGTTCTGCTCGAAATAACCACCCTCAATCCCGAGTCTGGGCAGCCGGCCATCGGTCACATCCAATCAGCCTTCGACCGCGGAATCCACGTGATCACAGCCAACAAAGGTCCTATCGCTTACGCCTACGCCGAGCTCCGTGACCACGCGAAACGTGCGCAGGTTGAGTTCCGCTTCGAATCCACCGTCATGGATGGCACGCCCGTGTTTAACTCCGTTCGGAACAACCTGCCGGGATTGTCCATCCACGGCTTCAGCGGCGTGTTGAACTCGACGTCCAAAGTCGTTATTGCCGCGATGCAGCGCGGTCTCTCTATGGCGGACGGGATACGCGAGGCGCAGTCACTCGGAATCGCTGAAGCTGACGTTTCTTACGATATCGACGGTTGGGATTCGACTGCCAAAACTGCCGCTCTGGCGAATGTTCTGATGAGTGCCCGCACGAATCCGCAGCGAGTGGAGCGGACAGGTCTCGGCAATCTCACCACCGGGCGTGTTCTGGAATTGGCTCAGAATGGGCAGACTGTGGTGCAGGTAAGCCGCGCCGCCCGATCGGACGGCGGAGTTGTACACCTCCAGGTGAAGCCCGAAATTCTGCCCGAAGGCGATCTGCATGCGTGCGTACGCGGCGCCTCCAATCTGCTGCTCCTGCATACCGATCTGATGGGTACCATCGGCACCGTCTCGATCAATCCCGGAGTCGAGCAGACCGCCTACGGCCTGTTTAGCGATCTCGTCGATATCGCCCGATGCTTATAAGCGCAAAGGGCGCGACTGATTCTGCGCCCGTTTTGCGCGAGTTCCTCATAAGCGACACGGTTCGATTTTCGAATGCTGATCAAGAAATCGCGGATTCGGCATGCCAGCCCGCGGCGAGACGTCACATCGGCGACAAGCGCGTGATACCACCAGGTGGTCGGCGCGGCCCGCAATCCAGAGGATCCGTAACCAGTGGGGTTAGTCGGCCCGTCACGTTTCTTGGCGAATAGATGCGTAGAGTCTCTCGAAAGTGTAGTGCACCAATGCGTCTTGTTGAGCCGTCTCGGGCAATTGTCCGTCAATGAACAGCATGGCAGTGCCGTGGAAGAGGGCCCACACGAAGCGCCCCATCAGCACCGGGTCGTCTTGACGTATCTTGTTGGCGTTCTGCTGCTCGACCAGCGCATCGACCAACACCTGGAAGGCAGCCTTGGCCTCGGCGACAAAGTGATCGTCTTTTGCGGCCGACTCGATGAATCCGCCGAACATCACCCGATACTGCGATGGATGCGCGACCGCGAACTGAACGTATGCCTTGCCCATGGCTTGAAAGCCGATGCGGCCACGCCCGTTCCTTTCCCAGGCAACGGCGACGGCTTGGCGGAGCAGACGGAACCCTTCTTTCCCTACCGTTGCCAACAAGGACTGCTTGTCAGCAAAATGCCGGTAGAGCGCGCTCCTCGAGACGCCCAGGCGTTCGCCCACGGTCCTGAGCGTCAGTTGCTCGACACCATGCGTCTGAATGGTGTGTAGGGCCTCATCCAGAAGCGCGCGGCGCAAGTCGCCATGGTGGTACGGTTTGGCGGGCTTCTTTCCCGGTCTCGGATGTGTCGAACGAGCCATACAAGAATTCTAACCATAGGTGTTGACAGTGTCAACATGAAGTGGTAAGGTGATGTTGACGCTGTTCACATTGCAGCGGGAGGGAAAGCAAGATGTTTCCATTGATCGTTCTGGTCATCTCTACACTACTGTTGAGGGGCATCGGCGCCGCCGGTGTGACCCTTTTCGAGGATTGGATCTGGTGCCTGCGCGGCGGGCTGGCTGTGATGTTCCTATTCACGGCATCTGCCCATTGGGGAAAGCAGAGGGCCGATCTGATTGCGATGGTTCCGCGCGCCTTTCGGCGTCCTGACCTCATCGTGAGCGCCACAGGCGTATTGGAAATACTCGGGGCAGTGGGACTGTTGATCCCGGCGATTGCGCCCCTCGCTGCGGCGTGCCTCGCCATGCTGTTGATCGCGCTTTTCCCTGCCAACATACGCGCCGCTCGCGAAGGTCTGACGATTGGCGGCAGACCGGCGACGACCCTGCCACTGAGGACGTTTCTGCAGTTCGTATTCGTTGGCGCAGTGCTCGCGGCGGGATTCCCTGGCATCTTTCCGTTTCGAGTTCGATAGGAGGAACGACTATGACCGATGCAACCAAACTGATCGCAGGTCTCCTGCTGATTATCATGACCACAATTGAGTACGGCGGCACATTTCTTCTCGGTGTCCTTTCAGGCAAGGATGCCGGGTTCACCGAGTTTCAGCGCTCGATGTTCCGGGCCGGGCACGCGCACGCCGGCGTCCTCACGATTCTCGCCCTCGTTGCGCTGCTCTTCACCGACCACGCAGGCTTTTCCGCGCCCATCGCATGGGCGGTACGAATTGGATTCGCGGCGGCTGCTGTTCTGGTGAGCGCCGGGTTTTTCGGTGCGGCGATAGGCAGCGGCAGGACTCGGCCTGGCGAACTCATCGGGCTACTGTGGATCGGCGTGTTTGTGCTGGGCGGAAGTTTGATCGTTCTGGGAATCCGCCTGCTTCAGTCACGAGGGTCAGCGATATGACGAGGAACGAGAAAAACCACGGCGTTGTCTTGATCACGGGAGCTTCGTCAGGCATCGGGCGGGAGCTGGCGCTCGAGTTCGGCGCACGTGCGGAGACGCTGGTGTTGCCGGCCCGAAGGCTGGACCGGCTTGAGAGGCTCCGAGAGGAACTGCTAGGACGGTATCCGAGATTGAAGGTTGTCGTGTTGGCGGCGGATTTATCGGACGAACATGAGACCGAGAGGCTACTCGCGAGAGTATCCGAGCAGGCTGGCGCGGTGGATGTGCTGGTAAACAACGCGGGGTTGGGCGATTCGGGGTTGTTCGATCGCGCGGAGTGGACGCGGACGCGGCAAATCCTGCGGACCAACATTTTTGCCGTGGCCAAGCTTACCTCGGCATTGGTACCCGGCATGGTGCAGCGCCGCCGCGGCGGAGTGCTCAACATCGGGTCGGGCGCGGGCTTGACGGTTCTGCCAAACGCGGCTGCGTACGTAGCGAGCAAGCACTTCGTGGCCGGATTCAGCGAAGCGCTGCGCGCTGACCTTTCAGGAACCGGCGTCAGGGTGACCCAAGTATGCCCAGGCCCGGTAGAGAGCGAGTTCGATCAAGTGTCCGGCTCTCCGGGAGGCATGGTCGGGGCACCCCCACAATTCTTCCGGATCTCTGCCACACAGTGCGCAAGAGAAGCGCTGGCCGGATTCGAGCGGGGAGAGGCCCGAGTCTTTCCAGGCCGGGCCTATCGATTTGTTATGAGGGTGCTGCCGCTTTTGCCGTTGTGGTTGCGACGCAAGCAGGCGGCCCACGCGGCCGCCCAGCTGCGAGCGGCGCATAACGATGAGGCCGCAACGTTTACGAATCCCAGTTGACGTGTCGTCGCTTTCGCGGTGAAGTGGACGTGCCGATTACGCGTGGGTAGTCATCAAGGGTTCACACAGTCCCGCAGTTGAGGCCAGTCCCGGGTTTACGGGCGCCGAGCTATGGGCGCTTACAGTTCCGGCTCCGTGTCGAGGTGGTGCGGAAGCAAAGGAAACTCCGCTTGCTAGCGCGCACGGTCCTGATTTACGTTTGGTTTGGAGCTGGCGGAGTTCGGCCATGTCCTTTTCGCGTTGGCGGCGCAGGTGTCCTTCCTGCGACCCTCCCGAGCCGTCTGGATGCATCCACTCCAGGTAGTTGAAGTTGCCTTCTGTACGTAGAAACAGAATCTGATTCTCTGGGCCAAAGTGCGGCGACATTTCACCCGAATGGCCGATTCTTTTTGCGGGACGGCTTCCGTCGAATCGGCCTTCCGCGGCGCGCCGATCCTGCGCCGGGATCGGATCAAAAGTTAAGCTTCAGAGCCAACTGGATCTGGCGAGCTGAAGTGGTGCCGTCTTCCTGAGGAATCGTGCTAAGCGACTGACCGAAAGTCCCGGTATCACCCAAAACGTTGTCAGGTTGGCTGAACAGCACGTGGTTGAACAGGTTGAAGACCTCGGCCCGGAACTGAAGATTTATTTGCTCGTTGAGGTTGAATGTGCGATGGAGACTAGCATCGGTATCGATGTACCGGGGTCCGACTAGTGAGTTGCGCCCGAAAGTACCCTTGCGCCCGAACGGCGGGTTGGCAAAAGAGGTGAGCGCAGGGCCAAACTGATTGCGAGGTGCTCCTGCAGGAACGGCCATGCTGCCAACAACATCGGGATAGTTGCTGAGTCCCACCCACTGGCTGTCGCGCGTTCCGTATACGGTATAGGGCAATCCGCTCTGGGCACTCGTTAACCCGGAGATTTGCCAGCCGCCGAGGATGGCTCCCCCGATGCCACTGCTGACGAATCGTTTCCCTTTCCCGAATGGCGATTCGACAACGAAGTTGCCAACAATGCGCTGCCGGACATCGTTATCGGAGTCGCCGTGATCTTCCTGCAGATCGAACACGTCCCTGGCAATGTTGCGATTCCCCGCAGCGGCAACTATGGGATCGCTGGAATCGTCGATGGCGTGTCCCCACGTATAGTTCACCTGAAACTGAATGCCGGCGTGGAACTGCTGATTCAGACCAACCTGCAGCGAATTATAGTTTGAGTTTCCGATGGACTTGGCGAGGACCGGCTCACTGAACACCGTGTTTCCGGTTACCTGAGGATATCCATATAAAGGAGCTAGACGCAGGATCGGCCCGCTGAGAGTGTACGGCAAACTGCCGTTGCTATGGCCAGCCGCAATCAGAGACGGAAGAGGAGGGTCGCCGTCCACGCTGCGGAACAGCCGATGTGCGTTATTGGCGACGTAATCAATGCTGAGCGTCATTCCGGTCCTCAACTGGCGCTGAACGCCGGCGTTCCAGGCCTGCGAGTACGGATTTTTCATGTTCGGGTCGAGCAGGACGACGCCCGAAAGGTAGGTTCCTTCCGGAACAGTAGCGCTCGGCGTGGGAACCGTTGCTGGCACTGGCAGTGCGCTGAGCGTGACTAGCGGCCCGGCACCGTTCGAATACGCAGTTTGCGGATAGTTTGCCACTGAGCCGAGGAACGGTGGGTCCGAGCGGATGTTTCCGAATAGATTTCCAAAGAGCCGGTCATGGAAGATGCCGTAGCCCAGGCGGACGGACGTCTTGCCGTCACTGGCGGGATTCCACGCCAACCCGATGCGAGGCTCGAAATTGTAAGCATCGTTATTGATGAGCTGCCGGCCGGTGCCCGGTCCAACTAATTGGAAGGTCTTGTCGCCTGCGGTCCAGGGCAACTGATCCAGCAGATTCGAGAGATTGGCGCCGCGTTCGAAAGGTACACCGTTGAACTGGTATCGCAGGCCATAGCTCAACGTGAGATTTGACCTGATCTTCCAAACATCCTGCAGGAAAGTTGCATATTCGTGTTGAACAAATTGACGGTAATCGGTTGCGGTACGCTGACCGGCCCTATTAAAGAATTGGTTTTGGCTTTGCTCGGCGGGCAGGCCCAGCAGAATGGCTCCCAGGGTTTGCAGCACAGCGCTGTTCTGGCAAGCACTCGAGCAGTTACCGACAGTGCTGATCCCATAATTGCTGAACACATCGAAGCTTAGTGACGGGCGTGAGAAGAAATCATCATAACTGAGATCGAAGACATAGCGGAACTCAAGGCCACCCTTGAAGGTATGGTTACGGTGAACCCAGGTCGCGTTGTCTCGAACGTCCCAGGTGCCGTCGCGTTCTGCCTGGCCATTGCTGTCGCCCAAAGCGCCGCATTCGAGATTAGCGATCGTGGACTGGCCAAAGGCGGTTCCGAACCCGTAATCGGTTCCAGCTCCGAACGGGTCCGGAGTACTGAATTTGTCGATAGTGCTCGTACCGTTACAGTTAAACGGCGCGTCCACGCGATTCACACCCGCACGGAATTCATTGGTCAGGGCGGGTGAAATCAAATAAGTAAGCCCGGCCGATAAGTTATGAGTTTGCCCGGATGAACTTATACCGCCGATACCGGGCAGAGTTTCATCCGTTGTGTTCGGATTATCGGAGCCGTTATAGACGTACCGAGCGTAGAAGTTCAGCTTCTCGCCAAACGAACGATCCAGGCGGAAGGTCGTCGAAGCGGAGTTGGAAGGCAGACTTGTCGAGAAGTTATAGATCCCGCGTGCGCCGTCAATCAGGGGTCCGTTGGGATTCGGAAAAACGGCCAGGATCCTCTGTATTTGGGGATCAAGACTCAGCCCAAGGACGTTGTTTGTGCTGCTCGGACTAGAAAGGTTGATGGTTTCTCCATTGAAGTTGAAGATGCCGCTCTTGAAGGCTGCGGTGGGCACGGTCGATTCGTTATCCAGGCTCTGCCGCACTCGCTGCCATTCCACATTTATGAAGAAGAAGGTCTTATCTTTCTGAATGGGACCACCCACCGATGCCCCAAAATCGTTATAAACGAACGGATTCTGCGGGTCAGGAGTCGGATTAAAGTAGTCGCGGGCAGCCAGATCGCGGTCTCGATGAAACTCGTAAGCAGTTCCGTGAAAAGAATTGCTTCCGCTTCGGGTGATCACATCAACGATCGCGCCCGTATTCCGGCCGTATTCCGGCAGGAAGTTGTTAGTGATCACACGGAATTCCTGAGCCGAGTCAGGATTGATCGACGTCATCCCGTGTGCGGCGCCAGGAACGCCGGCGTCGTTGTTATCAAGACCATCCAGTTGGAAGTTGTTGTTCCGTTCCCGTTGGCCATTGATTGAAAATCCGCCAAGCGACGAGGTAGTCTTCTGAACTCCATTCGACAACGCCACCAGCGAGTAAGGATCGCGCGTGATTAGCGGCAAGTTCTCAATTCGCTTGGCATCTACCAGGTTGCTGATTTGGGCATCTTCCGTGTCCACGGTCGGCACAGCGTCCCCTTGCACCTCAATGGATTGGGAGGTGCCGCCGACAGTCAGCTTCGCGTTCAATGTCAAGTTCTGCCCGACTGTCACCGTGACCCCGCGGAATTCCTCGTTCCGGAAACCGGAAGCTGTGATGGTGATGTCATACTTGCCAGCCGCCAGTTCGGGAACTGAATACACGCCGGTAACGTCCGTTGTTGCGCTCCTGGACGCGTCGGTGTCAACGTTCTTCAAAGTGACTTGGGCATGTGGCACGGAGCTGCCTGTAGCATCTTGCACGTCGCCGGCGATGCTGCCGGTTTGTGCAAAGATCGTGCTCGTAACACTTAAGAAGAGGGCTAGTGCTAGGATTTTCGTTCGATGTTGCATAATTTAGTTCGCTGACTCCCCGTGAGATCCGGATGACTGGCATTCTTAGGAATTACTCGCGCGTAGATAGGCCGCGCGACTGGACGGCAACTTAGTCGAGTTTTTACGCGCTGTCAGTGATCATGCAAAGGCGCCGGGCTGCCGTCCGACCAGTTTGGCGCTATCACGATATAAGTCGTCAAAGGCTCTGGGGCACCCTGAAACTGGGGGTTCAAAAGAACAGGCGAGTGTTCGGCATCGGCGCCCCACTCCGATCCGTCGGATCGGCGGCCGTAAAACATGAGATGCGAATGCCAATGTGCCACCGCATCCCCCAAGTAGCTGCCTTTCGCCATCATGTAGGACATCGATCCCGCCTCGAGCACCGGGAGTTCCTTGCGCGTCACCACCTCCGTGAGCCGTGCACGCATTTGAGCCTTCGTCAAGCCCGCCAGGACGAACTCGGTCCTCTTGAAAGTGATCGGCAGAACGGAGCGCGCCCCGGGGGGATTGAAGCAAATGGCTCCTCGTACCTTCGGGTTCCAAAATTCTGCGTCGTCCAGTGGTCCCATCCAAGCGCGCTCGACAAGACACACAAACCCGTTCTTGCCCTTTTCCGCCACCTCGTACCCGCTGCGCTTCAGCACCAACACGGTCGCATGGCGCGAGATGTCGGCCGGGGCAGCGCTGCGTGCCAGAGCTATCTCCGCTTGCCCATCCGTCTCGAGATATTCAGCGACGGGCGCCATTTGCGCATATTGGCTGCCGGCCGTTTGGGCGTGTACCCACCCGCTTGCGCCAAAGGCCACCATAGGTACCAGGCCGTAGAGCACTGCGGCAACTGCTTTGGCGGAATGTTTCACTGGTCCCGAGTTCCTCAAAACCGGAGCACTCCCTTGATCTCCACGAAGCGCGGTGAGGCAGCAGTGCCGGGTACGAACGCACCCAGCAGGCTGGTCGGAGGCGCCACTTCCGCGGTGCTGGTTCCAAACAGGGGGTTGGAGATGTCAGCCACCGGGTTGTCGAAATTCGGGTGATTGAACACGTTGTAAGCCTGCGCTCCGAAGGAGAATGCGAGGCGCTCTTTGATCCGGATCTCCTTCATGAGCGCCATATCGACATCGAAGAAATGCGGACCATAGATGGAGTTGCGCCCAATGCTTCCAAAGCCGGTGGGAACCCCATTGGCTGCCGGGGCGAATTGCGAAGTGCTGAGGCAGGGCGAGTTGACAGCGCTGGTGCAAGTGGACGGAACATTAGTTAAAGGTGAAGCGAAAATGGCAGCGTTGCCACTTGGATCTCCGTAATTGTAGCCAGTGAGAGTTCCCACCGCACTGCCGTCTACGATGGTGAACGGCAGGCCGCTACGCAGGAACCAGTTAGTAGAAAGCGTCCAACCTCCGAACACCTGGTTGGGGCCCCACTTAAAGCCGGCATGGCGGAACATATCCGTTAGCACCATATTCGCGCTGAAGTAATTGCGAACATCGTAATCCGCATTTCCGTAGTTGCTTCGGATGTTGAAGGGGTTCTGAGGCGAACTAATATCGGGATCCGTCTGGAAGATACCGAAGGATTCATTGGTGACGCCTCCGTTAGAAACATCATCCAGAGCGTGGCTCCAGGTGTAATTGGCGGTAAAGCTCAGGCCGGCGGAAAGGCGCCGCTGAAAGCTTACAGTAACTCCGTTGTAGTTGGAGTTACCAGCAGAAAGGTACTGCAGCACGGTACCAAAAGCTGGATTGGGAGCCGCGGCAGGTAAACCTACAAAGCCGCTGGTGCAGACCGAAGGCGGGCAATAGGCATTGAGGCCGAAATCGCCGATCGGGATGTGACTGCCATGCATACCTGAGTAATTCACTGTCAACAGATTCTTAGTCCCGAATGACTGTACGATTTCGAAATTCCATTTGTAGTAAGTAGGCTGCTTGAAAAGACTCGGAAATGAGTCGAAGTTAGGAGCGGCAAATCCGGGAACGGCACTGGAGATGGAGTTGAAACTCCCTCCGGATTTGAATTGCGAGAGCAGCGCCTGGTTGGCCTGGGCTGCCGTGGTGAACAGGCTTCCCGGGACGCCGGGAGCAATGGCGCCATTCGGGATGTTGAAGGCATTCAGGCTAGGAGCGTTGAAGGCGGAGTTCTCAGCCAAGCCGCCAGGCAATGTGTCGGAGAAGATCCCCGCGCCTGTGCGAATGACGGTTCTGTCGCTGTTGAACGGCCGCCAGGCAATTCCAACCCGCGGTTCCCACACAACCGCCTGAGTGTTGGCATAGGCATTGTGCTGGTTGGCAACGATGAACTGGTGATAAGGCGTAGATAACGCGTTGGGGTCGGCAGCGCCAGTGAAGGTGCTTGCCAAGCGGGAGAAGCAGTTGGAATTGCAAGTCGGATTGCCGTAGTGTTCCAGCCGCAGGTTCAACGAAACCGTCAGGTGCTCGCTAACTTTCCAGTCATCGGCGGCATATCCGCCCAGAATGTTGAATTTAAGGCCTTGCTCCGGCGACGACGGGAAGGCTTGAAACAGAGAGGTGCTGGCGCCTCCGCCGGCAAAGAAATCAGTTAAGGAGGTAGTGATCTGTCCATTCACGGGGCCGCCAACGCTTGCGAAGTCCAGATCGCTAACGTTCTGGTGGACGGCGCTGAAGCCAATCCGGAATGTGTGCTTGCCGGCGGTCTTTGAAAAATCATCCGAGATCTGATATTGGAAGACACGTCTTCCTTGCGGGAAAAAGAAGCCTGGAGGTTCCCCTAAAGCGCCAACTTGCGAGAAAGAATTACCGGAAAAGTTGAGATACGTCGGCAGTGCGGCCAAAGCCCCGCTGGCATCCGAGGGCGTGAAGACAGAAGCATAGAAAAGAACCGAAGCATTGAATTGGTTGACGGCGGTGGGGCCGAATACATGCGTCTCAGAAACCTGACCTTGCATCTGGGGCTGGTTACTCTGAGCGTTAAAAGTTGGGCCGTAGGGACTCGCGTAGGTCGGCTGAAAGCCGTTGTCTCTCACCACGCGAATATATCCCCGGTCCTTGTCATTGAAGACGTGATCGACGCGCGCTGACCACAGGTATTCCGTATTGAGGTCGGGCGGCGTGCTTCGGAACTGCAGCGCGCAGGGAGCACCGGCCGCCAAACCTGCGAACGCGTTTCCGCCGCAGCCGCCGTCCCCATCGGAGGTTACCGGTACCGCGCTGCTTACTCCGGGAGCGCTGTTAAAGATCTTGAAAACCTGCTGATAGAAAGGCACTTCGGCTGCATTTCCGTCAGCCGCCAAATTTGCCAAAGTTGCGGATTGAAATTGCGGGCTTGGAATTAGCGTCAGCGTACTCGACCCGGGCAGCAGATTTCGCAGACCTTCGTAATCGACATCGAAGAACGTATGATACTTCCAGATGGGACCTTGAAAACCGGTGGCCCACTGGTTGAAGTTATTGAAGGGGGTTGGCTGACCCACCGAGTTGCTGAAGAACTGGTCCGCATTCAGAGCACGCCCATTCCAGTTGTAAATGGCGTTAGCGTGGAAATCATTGGTTCCAGATTTCGTGATGTATGAAACTTGGGATCCGGCATATTGGCCGTATTGTCCCGAGTACGCATTGTTAATTACATTGGCTTCCGAAATGTCATTTGATCCCAGCATCAAGTTGGAAGCGCCGCTATTGTTCACGCTCAAGAACGGATCGTTATCGTTCATTCCGTTGATTGTGAAGAGGTTGGAGGTTCCAGGCATGCCTACCGCCGAGAAATTCCCGTTCCCGCCGTCGGTGTTCATGACGACGCCTGGCGCGGTTTGGGCGAAGTAGGTGATGTCGCCGCCCGGATTGGGCAGGTTCTCAATCATCTGGCGGTTGTAGTTGGTGGCCACGTCTGCATTTTGCGATTGAAGAGCGGCCGCACTCTCAGTAACTTCCACAGTCTGGCTGGCTCCGGCTAGCGCGAGTTGGAAACTAGCGGTCGTCGGCTGACCGGCGGCGACAACCACACCGGTTCGCTGCTGGTCTTTGAAACCGGGCGCGCTCACTTCCAGGCGGTAAGTACCGGGAGGGACGAAGGCAAAGCGATAGCTCCCGCCGCCGTTCGTAGTTGATTGTTGCGATGTAGCCGTACCGGCATTCGTCAGTGTGACCGTCGCGCCGGGAATCGTGGCGCCGCTTGGATCGGTAACAGTTCCTGTGACATCACCGGAAATAACGGATTGACCGTAGGACTGAACAGCCGATGTGTTCACTAAGCAAACGCCCACCAAGAGCAATAAAAACCGTTGCATTGATACACTCCTGAACTAACTTCAAGACTTTCCCCTAGCTGTTAGATCGGTGAATCTCGCCAAACTCATCGCTGCCGACTCAAAAAATTTGCCCACCGCGCAACCGACACTACTAATGGGGAATGTGTAGTGGCAATTCGAATTTGGGGAAGAGCGTCTCTGTGTCCAGAAACGAGTTCCAGCCTGCAATGTGGTCGCAGGAGAGTTCAAGAACAACTAAAGCGAATGGCTTATGTCCACCGTCGCCATCTATCTTGTATTGACCGAAAGCCGGCGAACCGCATGCCGCCGTTGCGAGAAGACGAGAACCGCGGCAGCCCGCGCCCATACCCAGAAGCCAAGCGCGCACGGATTCCGGGCCTTGAAGCCAGAGGGCATAAGGAGGCATGGAGAACGTCGTGTCGTCTCGCAACAGCGCTACTAATCGATCCACGTTATAGCTTTCAAAAGCGTCGACGAATCGATTCAGCATCTGTTCCTGGGATTCCGTCAGTTCCGGCGGGACGGTGCGCCAATCGCGGCCCGCGAGAGTGGCGCGAGCCCTCTGAAGTGCGCTGTTGACAGAAGCAACAGACGTGCTCAACGTTTCCGCCGCTTCGGCCACGGACCAGCCGAGCACTTCCACCATGAGTAACGCCGCGCGCTGTTTTGGGGAGAGACTCTGCAGAGCAGCGACGAACGCGAGCCGGATGCTTTGGCGCAGCATCGCGCGTTCGGAAGGGTCGGCGTCTGCTGGTATTACACGGGCATCGGGAATGGGCTCGATCCAACGCGTCCGCGGGTGCTGGACCAACGCATCGCTAGGTGTACCGGCCGGGCTTTCTTCAAACGGGCGGGCACGCCGCCTTCGATCGGATATTTGAGCAAGGCAAACGTTGGTTGCAATGCGATACAACCAAGTCGATAATGCTGCCCGTCCGTCGAACTGATCCGCATTCTTCCATGCTCGGATGATGGTTTCCTGCGTGGCGTCATCGGCGTCAACTACTGAACCGAGCATCCGATAGCAGTGGCCTGTCAGCGCCGGGCGATGTGCTTCGATCTGCTCGATGTCGGCGATCATTTTAACGACCAATCTACCATTGGTGCCCGTTGTGCGTGCCAGATAGACGTTCGCCACCAGTCCAGGTGCATCATTGAGATGGATGAACATTCCATCAGGCATCCGCTACGCGCTTCGCAACCTCCGCACCGGCTGGCGATTCGCCACTCTCTTTGTCCTCACTCTCGGTCTGGGTCTCGCCGGCGTCAATACCATCTTCAGCGTGCTAAACACCGTGATTCTTCGTCCCCTACCGTTCAAGCATGCGGATCGCCTCGTGACCATCACCGAAACCGTACCTTTCATGGGAAGTGGTCCTCAGATCTGCACACTTGACGAGTTCCAGCGCTGGCAGAAATCCAGTCTCCTCGATGACACAGCCGCCATCAACACGATGGATTTAATTCTCACCGGCAGGGATCGTGCCGAACTCCTGTCTGGTGCTCGAGTGACTCCGGATTTCTTTCGTGTTTTCGGAATCTCACCGCTTCTAGGCCGTGGCTTCGTCCCGGAAGACGCAACCCTTGGGCACGAACAAGTCATCGTTCTCAGTCATCAATTGTGGGCGCGCCGGTTTGGAAGTGATCCCGCCATTGTAGGCAAAAGCATTCAGTTCAGCGGTGCAACCATGACGGTCATCGGCGTGGCGCCGCCCCGCTTCGATTTTCCTCGCCTGGCCGATGTCGGTGCCGTCATGCGTTTCGCTCCCGAACAAACGGAATTCTGGACGCCGTTGGTCATCACTCAAAAGATGATTGACCAGAACAACTACAGCTATTACCTCGTCGGGCGCGTGCACGCTGGCGTTCTCGCCTCCCGAGCAGCGGCAGAGTTCAAGGTTTCGGCCATCCAGAGTCTCCACTACATTGTGGAGAAGAATCCGCAATATCGTGAACCTCTCGAACATCTTGCCAAAATCATCGCTGTTCAGGTTACGCCGTTAAGCGAAAGCATGGCGTGGGGAGTTCGAAATGCGCTCTGGATGCTGCTTGCAGCTGTCGCGCTGCTACTGCTGTTAGTGCTGTTCAATCTCGGCAACCTGCTGGTGACGCGCAATGCCAACCGTCTGCGCGAGTACGCAATCCGGCAAGCGCTTGGCGGAAGCCGCTGGCAATTGTTCCGCCAAGCGTTGATCGAGCAAGGTATTCTCATCGCCCTTGCCTCCGTGCTCAGCCTGAGTCTCAGCATCTGGGCGATTGATCTGATCCGCAGGATCGGCGCGGCCCGTGTGCCCCGATTGTATGAACTTTCGCTCGACACCCACACCATACTTCTGTTGCTTGGCTTGGCTCTGGCCACGGCACTGGCTTTCGGAGCCTTGCCGCTGTTGGTTCTTCCCGATTCAGCCGGCTGGTTTCGAAGTGAGAGTCGCTCCTCAACCGGCGATCGCCGCTCGCAGCGTCTTCGAGCCACACTTATCGCGGCAGAAATTGCGGTTTCCATGCTGCTGCTGGTAAGCGCCGGTCTGCTAGGCGCCAGCTTTTCAAACGTGATGCATGTCAATCCTGGCTTTGATCCAAACAGACTGCTGACTTTCAGCATTTCGTTTAGCCCACAACTTTACGCCGATAAGCCGGGAATGCTGGCTACCCAGCGCGAGCTGCTCGATCGGGTGCGCGCGCTTCCCGGCGTGGAATCGGCCAGCGTCGTCAACGTTCTTCCGCTAACCGGCGATTACGAAATCCACGGAATCGGAGCCGTGGGCAAACCGCTTAACAGAGATGCGGGGGCGGAAGCCCGTCTCATCGATCCGCGGTACTTCGAAACGATGCACATCCCGCTCATCGCCGGCCGTGCGCTGCGCGAGGACGATTCCGGAAAGGTCGCCGTCATCAATCAGAAAATGGCCCATCTACTGTGGCCAGCGGAAAACCCGATCGGACGCGAGTTCAGAGATAACGGCAACCCGCCGATGCGGGTGATCGGAGTCGTGGGTGATGTGCATAGTGGGCCGCTCGAAACGGAACCGATGATGCAGTATTACTCATCATTGGTCAAATTCCCTGGCTACGCAAACAGCTTCGCCATCCGCACAAAAACCGATCCACTCAGCCTTCTTCCCGCAGTCGAAAGGACGATCTGGCGTCTCGACCCTGACCTGGCGGTCAGCGGCGCGAAAACGATGGACCACATCATCCAATCGACCACCCTGGAGCGCCGCTTCGAAACCGATCTGCTGCTGGGATTCTCTGTATTTGCTCTGTTCCTCTCTGCGCTTGGTCTCTTCGGAGTGGCATCGCTTTCGGTCACACGGCATTCGCGCGAGTTCGGTATCCGCATGGCCCTCGGCGCAACAGGCACTGACGTAGTATGGCTCGAGATCGTTCGCAACATTGCCATCGTCATTACCGGTTTAGCAGTTGGCCTGCTTCTGTCGTTCGTGGCGCATCGCGCGCTCGCCGCGTTCCTGTTTGGTGTTTCTCCTCTAAACCTGAATGTTTATACAGCCGCTGCTGCTGTTTTGATCGTTTCCGCCATGATCGCTGTGCTCATTCCCGCTCTGCGTGCGGCACGCATGGACCCAGCCGTCGTGTTGCGTGACGAGTAACGCCGGAGAGTGCGTTATCATCGACGCCCAGCCGCCCGTCCTGACATGCAAGAGCGCGAGCATGGAGCCTTGAAAGTGGCGTAACATGTCATCAAAGGATAAATTGGTGCGGCGAGCATGACGCCCGAGCTATGGCGCCAGGTCGAAGATCTGTACCACGCGGCCCGGAACCGGGATCCTGACCAGCGCGCCGCTCTGCTGGAGTGCACGGATCCCGACATCCGGTCGCGCGTGGAGCGCATGCTCGCACTGGATTTTGACCGCCAGATGCCCGATCGGCCGGCTCCCGATCTTTTCGAGCCCTCCACAGAAACAATCTGTGGAGCAGGATCCCAGCTCGGTCCATACAAAATCGAGGCTCTGATCGGCGCGGGCGGCATGGGTATCGTGTATCGCGCCCTGGACACCCGTTTGGGGCGAGTCGTAGCCATCAAGATCGCGGCGGCTCGTTACAGCGAACGTTTTCGGATGGAAGCGCGTGCGATTTCCACAGTCAACCATCCGCACATTTGCACACTCTATGACGTCGGCCCGGATTATCTTGTCATGGAGTACATCGAAGGTTCTACGCTGGCCACCGAAATCAAGAAAGGCCCCATGGCCCCCGAGTTGGTGGCGCGCTATGGAGCACAAATCGCCGGCGCGCTGGCCGAAGCCCACTCGCGCGATATTGTTCACCGCGATCTGAAGCCCGCCAATATCATGCTCACGCGCCACGGCGTGAAGGTATTGGATTTCGGGCTCGCCAAAATGCTCTCGGAAACTGGCCTGACCGGCACGAATGCGGTTATGGGCACGCCCGCGTACATGGCGCCTGAGCAGGTGGAGGGCCGCGAGCCGACTGCTCTCGCGGACCTCTTCGCACTAGGACTCGTGCTCTATGAAATGGCGCTCGGGAAGTTGCCGTTTCCGGGAGCATCGTTTGGACAAATGCTATCGAGCGGCTCGCAAGAAATCGTGCACGCGCCTTCCAAGCGGCGCGCTGAAGTGCCGCACAAGCTGAGTGATCTGGTCGTGAAGCTTCTGGAAAGAGATCCGGCCCAGCGTCCACAGTCCGCATCCGAGGTCGCTCGCACACTGTCCGGCATCGCGGACCCGGTGGGCACTCCAATTTCCACCGGTGTGCGTGCTTTCTTGCGCTCGGCTTATTTCCTTCCCGCGATTTTGTTGCTGCTTGTGCTCATGGCCGGAGGAGTATGGCTCTACCAGCGTTCGGCGCAACGGCACTGGGTGCGCGAAGAAGCCATCCCGGAGATCTCCCGCCTCACCGCCGATCAACCTCTGGCGGCGTTCCTCTTATTGCGCAGGGCCGAGCGAATCCTGCCGCGTGACGCCCAGCTCGCGAACATCGCGCAAGCCTCCACTCGGCTCATTTCGATAGCATCCACGCCCTCCGCGGCAAAGGTCGAAATTCAGGATTATGTCAAGCCGGGCTCCTGGTTTTCGTTGGGCGTGACTCCGCTCAAAAATGTACGTATCCCGAACGGTTACTTTCGCTGGAGAATCTCCAAACGGGGCGCAGGAGAATTCATCGCCGCCCCAGAGACGGCTGACACGATGCAGTTCGCATTAGGAGCGCATCTCGCATCTGCTGGCATGGACACAGTCCCGGCCGGCGAATCGGGAGAGATGATCGATTTCGTCGGCGGGTTTGGGTTTAACCTCCCGGCGTTTGAGATCGATCGATTTGAGGTAACAAACCGCCAATATCAGATGTTTGTGGACCGCGCCGGGTACGACAAGCCGGAGTACTGGAAGCAAAAGTTTATTCGCGACGGCAAAGAACTCACCTGGCATCAGGCCATGCAGCAGTTTCGCGATCCCACGGGCCGTCCCGGGCCCTCTACCTGGGAGGGCGGCCATTTTCCGCCCGGGCAGGCCGACTATCCCGTCTCCGGCGTGAGCTGGTATGAGGCCGCTGCGTACGCGGCCTTCACCGGCAAGACTCTGCCCACGCTCGTGCAATGGTACAAGGTCGCTCCCTCCGACCTCGTCGTCTATCGAATTAATCAAAGCAATTTCAATGCGCGAGGGCCGGTTCCGGTGGGGACATTTCGGGGAGTTGGTCCCTATGGCACTTACGATCTGAGCGGCAACGTAAGGGAATGGTGTTGGACTGCCGTTGATGGAGACCGGCGCTTCATCTTGGGGGGAGCTTGGCGAACGCAAACGTATCAGGCGTACGACCCGGAAGCGCTTCCGCCATTCGACCGCTCCGCCTTGAATGGCTTCCGCTGTGTGCGCAATAGAGGGCCGCTTCCCGCCGCTGCTGTCGCGCCAGTGGTACGGCGAACCAGGGACTTCGCGAAAGCCAGGCCAGTATCCGATGACGTGTTCCGGGCTTTCCGGACCATGTACGCTTACGATCACATCGCGCTGAACGCAAAGTCGGAAGGCGTTGTGGAGAATACAACCGATTGGATCAAAGAGAAGATCACGATCGATGCGGGATATGGCAATGAGCGCCTTCCGCTCTATCTTTTCCTCCCGAAGAACGTCCGGCCGCCCTATCAAACCGTTCTGTTCTTTCCCAGCGCTCGTGTGAACACAATGCCCACCAGCCAGAATCTGGGTGACATGCAGTTCGTGGATTATGTCATCAAGAGCGGGCGGGCGCTCCTCTACCCGATCTATAAAGGAACCTACGAACGTTTGAGTACATTCATGATGCCCGGAGATATGCACCGGCTAAATCGGCTTACCGAACAATCCAAGGAAATAGGACGGTCGCTCGATTATCTCGAAACCCGGCCCGACATCGACAAGCAGAGGATCGCGTATCTCGGCGTCAGCCAGGGCACGGCCGACGGTATCATCTTCACGGCTCTGGAAGAGCGCTTCAGAACCGTCGTGTTCCTGGACGGCGGTTTTTTCCTCGGGCCTGCCTTGCCGGCAGAAGATCAGGTGAATTTCGCACCGCGTTTGAAAAAGCCGGTATTGATGATCAATGGCCGCTACGATTTCACTTTTTCCCCCGATCGGGCGCAGGAACCCATGTATCGGATGATTGGAACACCGGCAGCGGACAAGCGCCGTGTAGTCTTTGATACTCCGCACGACATCAGCCAGAACAAAGAGGAATTATCGAAACAAGTGCTCAATTGGCTCGACAAATATCTCGGCAGAGTCAACTAACAATCGCAGCCCCGAAGATCCCGCCTTCCGAAAGCTACGCCGCCTGCGCCGCCGCCCGCTGCTCCAGAATCTCCTGCGGTCGCGGGCAGATTCCAACTCCCGTCGGCCAATCTGCCCGTCTGCGCGCCTTCTCTTGCTGCTTTCGCCCGGCTATTTCAATCCGCCAACGGGATAGTGCCGCCCCAGTTCCTGCTGTATCCGTTGCCGAGCACTGTCGGAAAGCACCGGCCTAATTGGTTCCTCTGAGACTTCGGCGGCAGCCGCGTCATCGTCACATCGCGCAGGGATTGCCGCGAAGCCATGCGCTTCGCCGGCGCTGGTTACGCCCAAACCCACGATTTCTCCCCGATCGTTAATCGCCTGCGCAAGCAGCAGATACAACGCCGAGCTGCCATGGACGAGCGTATTGAGATCGGTCATGCCGCCGTTCTCCCATACATAGGCGCGCGAGTTGAAATTAGCGTCCAGCGATGCACCCACTACGGTGCCTCTGTCGTTGATACCCACCGCGATGCTGGCGTAATCGCCGGCCAGCGTTCCGAGATCCTGCATGCGTGTTTCTTTGCTCCAAAGGAAGCCGTGGAAACTGGTGTCGTTACGCAGCTCCGAATGGCCAACTATCTGACCGCGGTTGTTTATCGCGCAGGCGTGATTGCCGGCTATCCCTCCCGTCCCGCCGAGATTGCCGAGATCAATCACAGTGCCGTTCTCCCACAGCAAAGCATGATTTTCGCTGAGATAAAGCTGGCTATTCGAATTGAAAGGTGCGCACGTACCCGAAGAGCCGACAATCTGACCCTTGTCGTTGATCCAGGCCGCAACTCCGTCCGGATCGCCGGCGAATGTGGGCAGTGCGTGAGCCTTGCCGTCCCTCCAAACAACAGGCTTGAACTGGAATACGGAACAGTTCCGCTCCTGCACAGTAGTCTCGGCAAACCCGACGGTGTCGCCCTGGCGGTTAATCATGTTTGCCGCCCCGTCGGGTCCTCCTAGCGTGGGAAGCCGAGTCATTCCACCGTAGCGCCATACGAATGGAAGGCAGCTTGTGTTCGAGTGCGGCAGCCCGTACGCATTAAAGCCGCAAAAGTCCTCGGAATTCGGGTCTGAACCCTGAGCTGCGCCTACGGTCTCGCCGGTTTCGTTCACTCCAAAGGCCATGCTATTGGGTCCTCCGAGTCCGTGAGCGCCGATATCGATTTTCAGCCCTTGCAGCCAGAGAGCAGCATGCATGGAGCCGTTTGCAGCGGCCGCCGCGCCGGCCGCCAAATCGACGTTGTTAATCACGAACGGCTGCCCAGGCGGTCCGCCCACCGGACCGAGATCCACAATGGTGTAGCGAGTATTCTGGGCCGGCGCGTGTTCCTGCGCGATAGCCGCGATTGGTATTCCGAGCGCAACCGACAAAGCTGCTGCCCCCATCCGAATTGCTATAGAAGCGTTCATGTTTCCTCCTTGTGCTCCATTCAGCGGCTTGATATCTCCGCATCTGGAAAGGCGCAAACAGACTCGGCAAACTATCACGCATGCCGTCCGAGCGCTATAATGTTTCGCCGGTCACGTTATGCATGTAGAAGCAGATCGAGAAGACGCGACCCAACTGCTGCGCGCCTGGCGCGAAGGGGACAGATCGGCCCTCGAACGGCTGACGCCGATCATGTATCAGGAACTGCGGCGGATCGCGCGGCGCTGCCTCGCCGGCGAGCGCCCCGGCCACAGTTTGCAGACCACCGCATTGGTGAACGAAGCGTACATGCGGCTGGTGGACTACAAGCGCATGCAATGGCAGGACCGTGCGCATTTTCTGGCGATATCGGCCCAGTTGATGCGGCGCATTCTGGTGGAGCATGCCCGTCGGCACAACCTCAAACGCGGCGGCGACGTGCAGCATGTCTCGCTGGAGCAGGCCGCGGTCGTGGACGCCGGACGGAGCAAGGACCTGATTGCGCTGGACGACGCCATCAATGAACTGGCGCGCCTTGATCCGCGCAAGGCGCAGATCGTGGAATTGCGCTTCTTCGGCGGCCTCAGCGTGGAAGAGACTGCGGAGGCCTTAAGCATTTCGTCTCCGACAGTCATGCGCGACTGGAGCAGCGCGAAAGCGTGGCTCTACCGGGAAATGACGACTGGCGCAGTCAGTGGATCGTGAACGCTGGAAACAAATCGACGAACTGCTGCACTCCGCCTTGCAGAAGCAATCGGACGACCGCAGCCGCTTCGTGCATCAGGCTTCTAACGGCGATGAGACGCTCGCGCGCGAAGTGCTTTCATTGGTCGCGGCGCATGAAGAAGCAGCCGGTTTCCTGGAAAAGCCCGCCATAGAAATCGCCGAATATCTCACCCTCGGCAACGCCAACGGGGAAACAGGGCCGTTGCTCGGCAGCACGGTTTCTCACTACCGCATTCTTGAAAAGCTCGGCGGCGGCGGCATGGGTGTCGTCTATAAAGCCGAGGACACGCGGCTGCACCGCTTCGTAGCGCTCAAGTTTCTGCCGGATAGCGTGGCACGCGATTCTCTGTCGCTGGCTCGTTTTCAGCGCGAAGCCGAAGCTGCCTCGTCGCTGAACCATCCGAATATCTGCACGATTTACGACATAGGCCAGCAGGAAGGCCGCGCTTTCATCGCCATGGAGTGCCTCGAAGGCGAAACGCTGAAGCATCGCATCTCCGGCCGGCCCTTGCCGGTGCAGACCGTCATCGTTCTTGCCGCTGACATTTGTGACGGGCTCGATGCTGCGCACGCCACGGGCATCGTGCATCGCGACATCAAGCCCGCCAACATCTTCGTTACCGGGCGGGAGCACGCCAAAATTCTCGATTTCGGGCTCGCGAAAATTTTAAGCGAAGTTGTCACGCAGTCAGGCGCAAGGCGCGCAGTTCCCGCCGCTGGCGAGCAACTCACCGATGCAGGCGCGGCACTGGGCACGGCGGAGTATATGTCGCCCGAGCAAGTGCGGGGCGAAGCTCTGGATGCGCGCAGCGACTTGTTTTCTTTTGGGGCGGTGTTGTATGAGATGGCGACGGGAGTGCGTCCCTTTCCCGGCGCAACTTCCACGGAAATCTTCCATGCGATCCTGCATGCGAATCCCGTTTCACCTCGGTCGCTGAACAGTCATATGCCTCCCGGGCTCGAGCGCGTGATTCTGAAATGCCTTCAGAAGGATCGGCAGCTACGGTATCAGCATGCGTCAGAGATTCGCAGCGATTTGGAACGGCTGAAGAACGTTCCCCTGCTTCGGACGCGCCGGGCACGGTCTGTATTCTTAGCGGCGGCCGTTTCGCTTTGCATAGCCGTCGTGGCTTACTTACTCATGCGCCCTGTTCCACCGCCGCGCGTTTCAGGCTACGTCCGTATCAGTAACGATGCGCAGCCCAAAGCCGGACCGCTGGGCGGCATGGCTACGGACGGCTCCTATCTCTATTTAGCGGAAGGTTCAGGCGGAGCGGAAGCACTTGCCCGGATTCCCGTCAAAGGCGGCGAAACGGCTCTGGTGTCCATACCCTTCGGAATGCCCCAAATCCAGGACCTTTCGCCAAACCGAGCCGAGCTCCTGGTCACCAGCTTCGCTCACAAACTCGGCTGGCCGCTGTGGGATTTGCCGCTGGAAACCGGGACACTCCATCGTGTCGGCCAGATTCTCGCCACGGCGGCCGCATGGTCGCGCGACGGCCGTGAAATCGCCTACATCCGGGATCGGGATCTGTATCGCGCAAACCGGGACGGAAGCAGTTCCAGAAAGATTGCGAGCCTGCCCGGCGGCGCATTCTGGCTGCGCTGGTCGCCCGACGGCGCATGCCTGCGATTCACGGTGGGCAACGTGATCGACAGAATCGGCGCTCTTGCCATCTGGGAAGTTCGAGCCGATGGCACCGGACTGCGTCCGTTTCTACCCGATTGGAATCGGCCTGCCCAGGAATGCTACGGCAGTTGGAGTCCGGACGGCAAATACTTCGTTTTTCAATCCACACGCGACGGAAAAACGGAAGCATGGGCAACCCGCGAAAGCCGCGGGGTGCTCGACCGATTCCGAAGTATTCGTAGCGAGCCGGTACCGCTCACCAGCGGGCAATTGAACTCGCTCGCTCCCGCGTTCAGCCCGGACGGCAAGAAGCTGTATGTCATCGGCCAACAATTGCGTGGTGAACTGGTGCACTATGAGTTGAGTTCACGCCACTGGCTGCCGTACCTCTCGGGTCTTTCAGCCGAGTTTCTGGATTTCTCGCGCGACGGGCAATGGGTCGCTTACGCCGGGTTTCCGGACGGTGCTTTATGGCGAAGCAGATTGGACGGCAGCCAGCGCCTTAGGCTCACGAATCCTCCCATGCAGGTGATTCATGTCGCCTGGTCGCCCGACGGCAAGCAGATCGCGTTTGCAGGGCTCGTGCCCGGAACGCCGCAGAGAATCTATCTCGTCCCGGCGGATGGCGGCGCGCTCACCCCCGTCTTGCCGGAGCAGCACAATCAGGAGCAACCCAGTTGGTCGCCCGACGGGAAGTCTCTCCTCATCAGTTACATTCACTGGCTGGAACCAACGCCGCGCGGAATCGCCAGGGTGCACTTAGGCGATCACAAAGTGGAGCGTCTCCCGGGCTCAGAGAACCTCTGGGAAGCCGAATGGTCGCCGGACGGCCGGTACATCGCAGCGCGTACCTTCGACTCGCATGCCATCATGCTGTTCGATACCCACGTCAGGAAATGGTCTGAACTGGTAAAGAGCGACGTGGGTTTTCTGCGCTGGTCACCCGATAGCCGATTCGTGTACTTTAAACGCCTGGGGAATCACGCTGCGTTCCTGCGAATCAACGTCGAGAATCACAAAGTGGAGGAGGTCGCGAGCCTGAAAAACATCAGGTTCACCGGATACTCGGGCGGCCTCTGGGTTGGCCTCACGCCCGATGGATCGCCTCTGTTGCTGCGCGATACCGGCACGCAGGAGGTTTACGCGCTCGATTGGCACGCGCCGTAAGCAGATCGCGTGGATGACATAGAGCCCGGGATCGCCGCGCCGTTGACCTCCTGCGCTTTCCCACAGAATGCAAGCATTTCGGCAGCGCATCATTGCAGCAAAATTCTGCTCAGGATAGGCAGCGGCACCGCGCCTTCCTTCAGAGCGCGTTCATGAAACTCGGACAACCGGAACTCTGTGCCTTGCTTCTTCTGCGACGCCGCTCGAACTTGCTCCCATCCTCTCCACCCGGCGAAGTACGTCGGCAGCTGACAGGACGATAGTTTCGCGCGCTGCAGTTTCTTTTCTGCTTCTTCCCTCTCCTGGAACGTGTCGTTGATCATCAGGTCGAGCGCCTGCTGATCTGTCATGTTCATCGACTGCAGCCGCACATCGAGAATCGTGTTTGCCACTACCCGCAGCATTTGCTTCTCGAATGTCAAACGCATTTCAGGAGTGTCCTGGTATCCCTGGTCGATCATGAGCTGGGTCGCATAAACGGCCCAGCCTTCTACGTATGGCGTATTGCCGTAGATTTCCCGCAAAGCGCCGCGCCACTTCGGCTGTACCTCGCTTGCATACTCGGCCTGGACAAAGTGCCCGGGCATCGCCTCATGAATCGTCAGGATCTTCAGGCCGTAGAAGTTGTACTCGCGCAGTTTCGATTCGATGCGGCTGGCTGTCATGTCCGGAGTGAAGGGAGTGATCCAGTAATACGAGCCCAGGTCCGGCTCTAATGCGGGCGCACCCGAAAATCCTCCCACTCCGTAAATGCCGCGCATGAATTCCGGCGTCGGGATTACTTGCAGATTGCCCTTCTTAGGTAAGCTGAGCAACTGCTTGCTCTTCACAAATGCCGTTGTACCGCTGAGGTCGCGTTTCGCCTGCGAAAAATAGTCGTCCGGGCTCGTATGCATGTGCGCGATCTGATCCAGTACCTGCGAGACCACCGTGTTCAAATCGCCGGGCGGCGTTTTGCCGCGAAAGAATTTTGGGTAAATCGCCACCGCCTGACTGCGCATTTCAGCGCGAATCTGATTCAGTTTCCCTTCAGCGTCCGAAAGCATCCTTTGTGGCGTATCGCCGGTTGCGAGCGTCAGCTTGAATTTTTCCGTGTATACGGATGCGCCCAAGCGCCAATCAGCCGTGCGCCGGCTAAGATCCTTCGCCAGAAACTCGTCAAAGTCGCGTAGCGCCTTCAATGCGGCGTTAGCTGCAGTATCATAGCGCGCACGCAGGTCGCCGGGCACTTTAGCTCGAATTGTTTTGTCAATCAGATCGATAGTGCCCTGGTTTTCTTCGCGCGCGACCTGATTCCATATCTCCGGAGCATTCTTCAGGTTTTGCCTGGCCGTTCCGAGCACCGCAGGAATCTTTTCAACTCGCGCCGTTATCTGCGCGAAGCGCTTCTCATCCTCTGCATACTTCAAAATGAAGGGACTGTACACCGCGTTTCCGATCATCTCCACATACAGCGTCGGATTGTGCTGATAGCTCTGAATGTGATCCAGATCGAGGAGTTGCGATTGACATTGCAGGCGGATGATGTCGAGATCGGCTTCGTCTTCCGCCGTCATGCCGCTCTTGTCCAGCTGGTTGATGCTGTCCAGAAAATGACGGTAGACGCTCCGCGCGCGCTGCACTCCTGCTGCTGAGTAGTCATCCAGCAATTCATCCAGCGCCAGCCCGTTGTGCTGGTGATACCCCTGCGTCGTTGCATTCGAAGGACTCAGCGCCAGCGTCTCACGCACGAAGTTCTCATCCAGCGTCTCGATTTCGTTCACTCGCGAGCCCTGCCGGCACGCAGAGAGAATGCTTACAACCATCAACGCCGCGACTCCAAGTTTTCTCAGTTGGGTACCGGTTGCGTGGGGCAGCTCCTGGAGCTGCGCCGGGCGCTCCGCCCGGCACCTGGAAGCGCAGGTGCACGCTTCTGAACCGCGCGCGACAGCAAGCGGATTTCGAGCCCCCGCCGCTCTAACCCAGCGCATGCTGCACCTTATCCAGATCCCCAGGCTCACCGAATTTGACGCCCTGCAGCTTCGAGTCGATGTTGCGGCAGAGTCCTGTCAGAACCGTTCCCGGACCAACTTCGACGAAACGCCGGATGCCGTTCTGCGCTGCCTTGCGCACGCACTCGGTCCAGCGCACCGGATTCGGAATCTGCTCATACAAACCCTGCCGCGCTTCGGGACCGGTCCGAATCTCTCCCGCACGCCAATTATTGATGAGCGCGAATTCGAGATCGGTGAACTCCGTGGCGTGCAGTTCCGGCGCCAGCCGTTGCTGCGCCGGCTTCATCAGCGCGCAGTGAAACGGAGCGCTTACCTTTAACGCTACTGCTCGCTTCGCTCCTGCAGCCTTGGCGAGTTCCATTGCCCGATGCACGGCCGCCGCATGACCCGCGATCACCACCTGCTCCGGCGAATTGAAATTCGCTGCCGACACAACCTCGCCTTGCGCCGCCTCGCTCAGCACCTCATCGAGTTTGCCTTCCGGCAGCTTCAGCAGTGCCGCCATAGCCCCGTCGCCCTGCGGCACGGCCTGCTGCATATACTGTCCCCGCTTCCGGACCAGGCGAACCGCATCTTTGAACCCGAGACATCCCGCCGCCACCAGTGCAGAATACTCGCCTAAACTGTGCCCGGCCACCAGATCGGGTTTCAACCCTTCGGCCTCCAACACGCGATACGCCGCCATCGATACCGTAAGCAGCGCGGGCTGCTGATTCTCCGTTTTCTTCAGTTCGTCCTCGGGTCCCTCGAAGCAGAGCTTCGATAACGAGAAGCCGAGCGCATCATCGGCATCCTCAAACACACGCCGTGCCACCTCACACTCTTCCCTCAGCGCCTTCCCCATGCCAACGAATTGCGATCCCTGTCCGGGAAAAAAGAATGCGATATCGCCCATGACCCACAGTCATCTTAACCAGGGTGCGTTTTCGAGCCTCGGGCGTCGGGACGAGTACCAGTCTTTCGTACTAATACCCACTGGCGCTCTTACCAGTCACCGCCTTGGGAGTTGCCGCCAATCTGTTTTATAGTGGAGTCAGAAATGAAAAAGAAACCGATTGCCGAACCCATCATCTCCCCGGAGATACTGGAACTGGCCAAGAAATCGGTCGAACCCGAAAAGCCAACCGTTTCCAAACGGTGCGCGGTGTGCGGCTCGACATGTACACCACTCACCGGTCCGCAGCAGACTGAAGAAGAGGATCTGTGTTGGGTGTGCCGCCGTTTGAAGATCAGCGCCTGGCGCGATTCCGATCAGCAGATCTCCGCTCAGGAGTAAGCGGCGCATAATCGGCACCGGCCAGCCGTCAGGCATCGGCAGTTTCCCGCACAATCTCACCGCCTGGCGCAAGCACGCGGTGCAATTCCGCCGCAGCGCTCCTCAGCGAGGACTCCAGATGCGGGGGCATAATCACCTTCGTAAAGTAAGCGTCGCGCCATGGTATGTGATCCGGCAGCGCCTCGACGAACATCACATTGTCGAACTCTGCCAGCGACTTTCGAGCTGCATCCACTTCCGCAACATCGCCTAATCCCACCACCACTCCGTGCATCAATATGCGCGCCATGGCGGCCAGCTCTTCCGTCGAGGGAAGCGCCAATAGCAGAACGCGATCGTCTGAGCGAAGCTTCAAAAGCTACTCGATCTTGACCAGCCCCGCGGCCTCCAGAATCGCCGCCGCGTCAGCCTCTGTGAACTCCTGCGTCTTTGATGAGTGATTCATGGAACAGAACTTTGGTCCACACATGGAGCAGAAAGCCGCGTCTTTGAAACCTTCTTCGGGCAGCGTCTCATCGTGATACGCCTGCGCCGTCTCCGGATCCAGCGACAGCGCAAATTGGCGCTTCCAGTCAAAGTTAAAGCGGGCGCGTGAGAGTTCGTCGTCGCGGTCGCGAGCCCCCTTGCGATGCCGTGCCACGTCGGCTGCATGCGCGGCGATCTTATACGCGATGATCCCCTGCTTCACGTCCTCGCGGTTCGGGAGCCCAAGGTGTTCTTTCGGCGTCACGTAACACAGCATCGACGCTCCATGCCAGCCAATCAAAGCTGCCCCGATCGCTGAAGTGATGTGGTCATATCCCGGCGCGATGTCTGTTACCAGCGGTCCCAGCGTGTAGAACGGAGCTTCGTAGCACATCTCCCGCTCTTTCTCCACCTGCATGCCGATCTGGTCCAGTGGTATGTGCCCAGGCCCTTCGATCATGACTTGAACGTCGTAATCCCACGCTTTCTTCGTCAGTTCACCCAACGTCTTTAGCTCTGCAAACTGCGCCGCATCGCTGGCATCCGCAAGGCAGCCGGGCCGCAAACCGTCACCCAGCGAAAAGCTTACGTCGTGTTTCTGGAAAATCTTGCAGATCTCATCGAAGTGCTCGTATAGGAAGTTTTGCTTGTGCTTCTTCACCATCCATTCGGCGAGAATCGCTCCGCCGCGGCTGACGATTCCGGTGATGCGTCTGGTGGTGAGCGGCACGTATTGCACTAGAACTCCGGCGTGAATCGTCATGTAGTCCACGCCCTGCTCGGCCTGTTCTTCAATCACCTCCAGCATCACGCCGAGATTCAAATCTTCTACGCGGCGCACCCGGTTTAACGCCTCGTAGATGGGCACTGTGCCGATCGGCACCGGAGAAGCATTGATGATCGCCTCGCGAATGCGTGGAATATCGCCGCCCGTAGACAGATCCATTACTGTGTCGGCGCCGAACTTCACTGCATACGAAAGCTTCTCGAGCTCCTCATCGATGTTCGAAGTCGTCGCGGAATTTCCGATGTTCGCGTTGATTTTGCATAACGACGCAACGCCGATGCACATCGGCTCCAGACGGTCGTGATGAATATTGGCGGGAATAATCATCCGGCCGCGCGCCACCTCGTCTCGAATCAGCTCCGCAGGAAGCTTTTCCCGTTGCGCGACATATTCCATTTCGCCCGTGATGATGCCCGCGCGTGCGTAATGGATCTGAGTCCGAACCGGGTCGTTCTGGCGCGCTGCGATCCACTCTGTGCGATTCATGCTCCGATTATAGGTTGCGGCATCCCATGCCTGATAAGCCCCTCCGTAGCAATACTCGTAGCAAGTTATGAACTTTTTGCAATCATTCAGCTAAGTCGTTGAAGATAAACCGAAACGGACTCCCCGCGTAGTGGTATAGTGGCGGGATAGCGCCGGGAGCCAAGATGCGTCGTCATCCTCCCCCGGGATCTTGGGCGCGGCTTAGTTCAGTATGCTTACAGAACCAATCACCAACCTCACGCCCAATTGGAAAGCACTGGAAGGCAAAGTCCTCGACGGGGGATACGAAATCGAGCAATGCCTGAGCGCCTCGGAGAGCACGGCGTCTTTCAAGATCCGCGTGCTCGGAGACCGCTTTATTGACGCGCTGATTCACGTCTTCGCGTCCGGTGTCATCACACCTGAGCGTCTGACACTCTGGTCAGACGCCACGCACCTGGTTCACCCACATATTGCAGCCCCGCTCACTTCGGGAACGTGCGAGCTTCACGGAACGTGGCTGCCGTATATCGTCCTTATTAAGCCTGAGGAGACGCTCGAAAACGTCTTGCGGGAACGTGCACTGACGGCCCCCGAGGCCAAGGAAGTCCTGCGCAGCGCTATCGCCGCCCTCCAGTTTCTGCACTCGCGCGGATTTGTCCATTCGGCGCTGTCGCCGTCAACGGTGTTTGCCGTCGGCGATGTTGTCAAGCTTTGCGGCGAGCCTGTGTTGCGCATCAATACTGCGAACGGCCCGAGTGCCATAACGGCGTCGTACATAGCTCCTGAGTCGGAAGACGCCAACGTGACGCCCGCGGCCGATATCTGGTGTCTCGGCGCGACTATATTGGAAACTCTGACCCGGCAGCAATACGAAGGCGATCGCGTTGACGCAACCAGAAACCTTCCCACGCCCCTCGACAGAATAATCGGACGCTGCCTCGAACGCGATGTACAGCTCAGGCCCACGCTCATGGAACTCGGCGCCATGCTTCGCGGCGAACATGTCGCGATGCCGGCAAAGGCTCAGGCAGCAGCTGCCGCAGCCGGATCGTTCGGCGCAGCCCCAACTCCAGCCGCCCGCCCTGTCCCGTTTGCTGTGCCCAATCCGCCGAAACCACTCGAAGTGAAGCCGCAGGCGCAACGGCGCATCATCGGCGAACCCGTACCCCCTCCACCGCCCATTGATATTCCGTTCCAGGCCGTCGCCGCTCCACGCAGACGGATGGCAGCACGGCCCTCAATGAAGGTTTGGATTTACGCCATCGTTGGCGCTTTGGTGGTGCTTGCTGTCATCTGGCTCGCGCACCCTAAAACGAATCGTGGCCGGCCTGCTCCCGTATCGCCGCAAACGGCACTGTCCGTTCCCAAAGCGCCTCCGGCCTCCTCGGCCGCGTCTTCGCCTGCGTGGCAATCACACGTGTTAGGTCCGGAAACGAGCACCGCAGCCACCGCAAACCACGTACCGCCGCCCGCGCATCAAGCCCTTACGGATCAGAAGGTCTGGCGCGTTGTGGCTTACACCTTCAATCGCGAATCCGATGCGCAAAAACAATCTCAACTCGTCGCCACGAAACATCCCGGCTTGAATCCCACCGTTTTTTCTCCCGGCGGTCGTGGCGGTCCTTACATGGTGGTTCTCGGTGCACCCATGACCCGCACCGAAGCGGTCCATTTTCGCCAGCGTGCGCGCTCCCAGGGTATGCCCCGTGACACATACATTCAAAACTACAACCAGTAATCCGGTGGCGGCGCGCGTCTCGTATAGATAGTAAGTAATTGCGATACAAAGCTAATTTCCGGTGCTAAGTTCAACCACCGCTTCCTGATGCGCACGCTTCAGCAATTGACTTCGCGAGCGGGCATTTTGGCATTGCTGCGCGCCTCGAAACCGGTGCGCGCATAACCTTCGATGCCTCAAGTCCACGCTGATTCGGACCTCATCGAACGGATCACACGTCGCGATCCCGACGCGCTTGCTGCGGCTTATGACAGGTATGGCTCCATCGCCTATTCGTTATTCGTGCGCATCGTTCGCGATCAGTCCGTAGCTGAAGACCTGGTTCAGGAATTGTTCCTTCGCCTCTGGAATCGATCCCGCGACTTCGATCCCAATCGCGGAACCCTGGGCGTGTGGATTGTTTCCATCGCGCGCAACATGGCTATCGATCATCTTCGCTCGGCGCAGAACCGCTTCACCATGAAACTGCGCCCGCTCGAGAATGTCGACCCGTTGTTCTTCTCCCATTCCTCCGGTGAACCGGAAGCCCTGATAGACAGGACACGGACGGTGAAGGCCGCATTTTCCACTCTGAACGCAAATGAAAAGAAGGTTCTGGAGCTCGCATATTTCGAAGGTTTCTCTCAATCCGAGATCGCAACTCGTCTGCAGGAGCCGCTCGGCACTGTCAAGACTTGGATGAGGTCGGGCCTCGGCCGGCTTCGCACTGCCATGAAGTTGGGAGCGGCGCAGTGACACACGAAGAAATGGATGCATTGTACGATCTCTACGCGCTCGGCGTGCTGGAATTCGAGGCCGCCACTCAGATCGATTCCCACGTGGTCGATCAGTGCGAGTATTGCCTCGGCCGCATTCGTGAGTCCGTAAATGCCACCGCCGCGCTTGCTGGGCTCGCCGACGCGGTATCGCCTCCCGCACGGGTACGTCAGCGGCTGCTCGCCGCCATCCAGCCGACAAAGCCGGTCCGCCGCTGGAGCTTCGCGATGCCCGCGCTTGCTGCCGCCTGCCTCGTCCTGCTTACCTTCTCGCTCTGGTCGGCCGGAGAAATCGCTGCTGTGCGCCGGTCGCTCGACAAGGTCTCCGGCGAACGCAATCAGTTGCGTTCCGTGGTCGAGATTCTCAGCCGCTCCCAAACCCGCGCCGTGCAATTTGGTCAATCGGACAACGTCGCGCACGGACGCGTTTTCGTGAATCCGAACGGCGGCTTTGTAGTGGTCGGCTCAGATCTGCCGAAGATCGCGAGCAACAAGACATTCGAGCTCTGGCTCGTCCCGGCGACGGGCAATCCCGTTCCCGCCGGACTCTTCCAGACCAACAGCGTCGGCGGCTTTGTCCACACCTCTGATCAGGCCGTGGCTTCCTCTATTGCCGCAGTTGCCGTCAGTGTCGAACCCGAGGGCGGTTCGAAACTACCCACAACTAAGCCGTTCCTCATTGTGCCGCTGAGCTAGGCTGCCACTCCCAACGCACCTCGACCGTGTTTTAATAAAGTGATCGGCCCTCCGGTCCTGCATCCTTGCAGCATTCCCACCTCGTAGGAGCCTATTTCGTTGAAGCAAGCAGTTCTTGCCCTGGAAGATGGAACCGTCTTCGAGGGTGTTAGCTTTGGTGCGCCGGTCTACCGGAGCACTCGTTTTCGCATCACAGTCGGTCAGGCGAGTCTCGGCTTTGCCGGGTGCCGAACGCATCCGATTTGCCATCACGCCCGTTAAAGAGCCACTCCAACCCATCGGATCACGATTCAGTCGCCCGTCTGTAATGGATTCCGATCCGACAATGACGGGGCGGGCTGTGCGCGCTTGACACGGATGACCGGCCATTTCAGACTGTAAACATGGACACGCTTAGCCCAGCCGCTCGCTCGGAGCGAATGTCCTGCGTCCGATCGAAGGATACCCAGCCGGAGTTGATCGTCCGCCACCTCGTTCACGCTCTTGGCTTCCGTTACCGTCTTCACTACTCATCGCTTCCGGGCAAGCCAGACCTGGTATTTCCGTCTCGTCGCAAGGTCGTGTTCGTTCACGGTTGTTTTTGGCACAGACATGGCTCACGATGTCCGCTAACGCGGCTTCCGAAGTCCAAAATTGATTTCTGGAAACCCAAGCTAGAGCAGAATCATCGACGCGACGAACGCAACAGGCGGCTTCTGCGCACCGCCGGATGGAAGGTCTTGACCGTTTGGGAATGCCAGTTGAAGAATGCTCAATTGATCGCCAGCGAAATCGCGAGGTTCTTAGAAACTTCCGAATGACTTCAGTTGAACTCTTCGCCGGCGCAGGTGGCTTAGCTCTCGGCATCTCACAGGCAGGCTTCCGTCACGAATTGGTGGTGGAACTCGATCACGATGCTTGCGAAACCATCCGGGCAAACCAAAGAATTGGACTGAAGCATGTTGCGGATTGGAAGCTGGAAGAAGCCAACGTGAAAAACTTTGACTTCTCTGGAATTCAGGGCGATATAGACCTTCTCGCGGCTGGTGTGCCGTGCCAACCGTGGAGCATCGGCGGAAGGCACCAGGGATTTCACGACGAACGCAACTTGTTTCCGGACACAATCAAAGCGGTACTGGCATTGCGTCCAAAGGCAATTCTTATCGAGAACGTAAGAGGCTTGACTCGTCAGGCCTTCGCCAATTACTTCACCTACATTCAGTGGATGCTCCGGTTCCCTGAAGTGCGCCGGCGGGCCGATGAGGATTGGCCAGATCACCGGCGTCGCTTGGAAAGATATGTCGCAGCCGATGGAAAAGGGTACAGCGGGATCCGTTACAACGTCTTGCCAAAACTGTTGAATGCCGCGAATTATGGGGTGCCGCAAAGGCGTGAAAGAGTTTTCCTCGTTGCTTTCCGGGACGATTTGGGCGTGAAGTGGTCGTTTCCCGACGAAACCCATTCGCAGGATTCGTTGCAAGCTTCGCAATGGCTTTCAGGTGAGTATTGGGAAAGACATGAAGTTCCCAAATCTTTGCGACCTCCCAAACCGGATGGCATTGAACGCCGCCTTGCGGCGGCACCGCTGTTTCGCCTGAAGCCCTGGGTCACGGTTCGCGATGTGCTCAAAGGATTGCCAGAACCAAACTCTCGGGAATCGGATCACGTCCCCAATCACGTTTACCAGCTTGGCGCGCGCCCGTATGTGGGCCATACCGGCTCGCCATTGGACGAACCTGCTAAAACGCTCAAGGCCGGCGATCATGGCGTACCGGGTGGTGAAAACATGATCGCCCTTCCCGATGGCAGCGTCAGATATTTTACGGTGCGTGAAGCCGCGCTTATCCAAACATTCCCCAAGAATTTCGTTTTTGGGAGTTCATGGTTGGAGAATATGCGCCAAATCGGGAACGCGGTACCTGTGCAACTCGGCCGGATCATAGCGGAGGGCATCAAGGCCCAGTTGGCCGAACGTCGCTCGAAAGATGCGCATTGAACCAGTTTTCAATCCGCTGGACAAAAAGAACCTGGGAAGCAGCGTTGCGGATGCATTGTTAGCGCAGGAACGAAGTACCCTGCCTCCCAAGGAGCGGTTCATCGGTGCCGGCGTTTATGCCATCTATTATCAGGGCAACTTTGAGTCTTACCACGCGATAGCTGAACGGAATCGCCCGAATGATGGCCGCGACACTCCCATTTATGTTGGCAAGGCGGTCCCGAAGGGCGCACGCAAAGGAGGCTTCGGTCTTGATACCGCGCCGGGAAGCGTCCTATATGACCGATTAGCCGAGCACGCGGAATCAATTAATATCGCCGAAAACCTGGGGCTCGGTGATTTCTTCTGCCGGTATCTCGCTGTAGATGACATCTGGATTCCCTTGGGCGAAAACCTTTTAATCGAAATTGCCTCCCCTCTATGGAATAGAGTGGTCGATGGCTTCGGTAACCACGATCCGGGCAGCGGCCGATATCAAGGAAGGATTCCGGCGTGGGACGTTATCCACCCGGGCCGGTCATGGGCTAAGAAGCTCCAGCCCGGCAAAGCGCGGGATGCCATCCTCGAAGAAATTTCGCAATTCTTGTCCAAACACCCGTTTTGATTGAGCGCGGAAAGCACGACCGTATCACCATCGAATGTCGCTCCCCGGTTACAAGCAGATCCCGGTCGAGCGCGTGAAAGAGGTTGTGCAGTACGGTTTCCGCCAAATTGCCCGCGAAATGCAAGCAGTAGCAGGCTTTTTCTGAACCCCGGCCCGATCCTGGGAACAGTGCGCTCGAATCGGCGCCCTGCAGCATGTTTTAATAAAGTGATCGGCCCTCCGGTCCTGCATCCTTGCAGCATTCCCACCTCGTAGGAGCCTATTTCGTTGAAGCAAGCAGTTCTGGCCCTGGAAGATGGAACCGTCTTCGAGGGTGTTAGCTTTGGTGCGCCGGTCGAACGTTCGGGCGAAGTCGTCTTCAATACCGCCATCACCGGATATCAGGAAATCTTCACTGATCCTTCCTACTGCGGGCAAATTGTCGTTCTCACCAATCCGCAAATCGGCAACTACGGTGCAAACCAGGCCGATTGCGAAGCCGCTGGGCCCTACATCGAAGGTCTCGTGGTGCGCGAAATCTCTCCCGTCGTCAGCAATTGGCGATCGGAAGATCGCGCCGAACACTTCCTTGCTAAGCACAACATTCCCGTAATTGCCGAAGTAGACACTCGCAAGCTGGTCCGCATTCTTCGCGACCGGGGGGCCATGCGCGGCATTATCGCCGTCGGCGATCGCGATCCCAAAGAGCTTGTCGCAGCCGCTCGCAGCGCGCCCGCGATGACTGGCCGCAATCTCGTCTCACTGGTGTCCACATCGCGCAATTATCAGTGGACTCAAGGTGTCGATCCCGTATCCGTCTCCGACAAGCCGGCACCTGCTCCCGAGCCTCGCTTCCATGTCGTCGCTTACGACTTTGGCATCAAGCGCAATATCCTGCGCCACCTGGTGCAAATCGGCTCGCGTGTTACTGTCGTCCCGTCCGATGCTGCCGCCGAAGATGTGCTCGCGCTCAAGCCCGATGGCGTCTTTCTCTCCAACGGTCCCGGCGATCCCGAGCCGCTGGAACAGCAATCGCGCCAAGTTCGCAAGCTGATCGGCAAAACTCCCATCTTCGGCATCTGCCTTGGCCACCAGATCCTCGGGCTTGCGTTAGGCGGCGAGACTTACAAATTGAAATTTGGCCACCACGGCGCCAATCACCCGGTGTTGAACCACCGCACGGGCAAAGTCGAGATCACTTCTCAAAATCACGGCTTCTGCGTCAAACCGGAATCGCTTCCCGATTCCCAGGTCGAAATCACACATATCAATCTCAACGACAACACCGTTGAGGGCCTGCGCCACCGCAGTGAGCCGGTCTTCTGCGTCCAATACCATCCCGAAGCCGCTCCCGGACCGCACGATTCACACTATCTGTTCCAAGACTTCGCCAAACTTATGCAGGAGCACAAACCCTATTGAGATCGATGTCAAAACTGAGCCGGAAGCGTAAGCGACCTGGTGCGGACTGTTCCGTGACACCCTACTAAAATGCCGAAACGAACTGACCTGAAGCGCATCATGATCATCGGCTCCGGGCCGATCGTGATCGGGCAAGCCTGCGAGTTCGATTACTCGGGCGCGCAAGCCTGCAAAGCTCTCCGCCAGGAGGGCTATAAAGTCGTTCTCATCAACTCCAACCCCGCGACCATCATGACCGATCCTGAGCTCGCCGACCGCACTTACGTTGAGCCGCTCAGTCTCGCCTTCGCCACTGAGGTCATCCGCAAGGAGCGGCCCGACGCCGTGCTCTCCACCGTGGGCGGCCAGACCGCGCTGAACCTTGCCGTCGAGCTTGCCGAAGCCGGCGTGCTCGATGAATACGGTGTCGAGCTCATCGGCGCCAAAATCGACGCCATCAAGAAAGCTGAGGACCGGCTCCTCTTCAAAGACGCCATGAAGAAGATCGGTCTCGACATGACCCAGTCGCAACTGGTCAACAACGTCGACGACGGCTTGTCCTTCGCGCGCCGCATCGGCTTTCCCATTATTTTGCGCCCCAGCTTTACTCTCGGCGGAACCGGCGGCGGCATCGCCTACAACCAGGAGGATCTCGTCGACATCCTCGAGCGCGGGATCGATCTATCGCCGGTCCACGAGGTGCTCGTCGAAGAAAGCGTTCTCGGCTGGAAGGAATTTGAGCTCGAGGTCATGCGCGACCTTTCGGGCAATGGCATCATCATCTGCTCCATCGAGAATTTCGATCCCATGGGTGTGCACACGGGCGATTCCATCACCGTGGCCCCTGCTCAAACGCTCACCGATCGCGAGTACCAGATGATGCGCGATGCCGCGCTACGCTGCTTGAATGAAATCGGCGTTGATACCGGCGGCTCCAACGTGCAGTTTGCGATTAATCCTGAAAACGGCCGCATGATCATTGTCGAGATGAATCCGCGCGTCTCACGCAGCTCTGCGCTTGCCTCCAAAGCGACCGGCTTCCCCATCGCCAAAATCGCCGCCAAACTCGCCGTCGGCTATCGCCTCGACGAAATCAAGAACGACATCACGCGCGCCACGCCCGCCTGCTTCGAACCCACGCTCGACTATGTAGTGGTGAAAATTCCGCGCTGGCAATTCGAGAAATTCCCGGGTGCGGAGCCTGTCCTCGGAACGCAAATGAAAAGCGTCGGTGAAGCGATGGCCATCGGCCGCACCTTCAAGCAAGCGCTTGGAAAAGGTCTGCGCAGCCTCGAAACCGGAAAATCTTCGAATTCCCGCTCTCTGCATCCCGAGTTGATTCCGCAGCGGCTCATCACGCCCAATCCGGAGCGCCTCGATTACATCCAGTTTGCCTTCGAGCAAGGCTACTCAGTCGACCGGGTCTTCGAAATGACCAACATCGATCGCTGGTTCCTGCAGCAGGTCTCGGAAATTGTGGCACTACAAAAATCGCTGCACGATCGCAAGCTGGAATCCATCAGCGCGCGTGAGTTTCGCCGCCTGAAACGCGACGGCCTCGGCGACCGCCAGATAGCAGACATCATCGGCGTCGAGCCGCTCGACGTGCGCCGAGCCCGCAAAGACCTTGGAATTCGCGCTGTATTCAATCGAGTGGACACCTGCGCCGCCGAGTTCGAAAGCTTCACGCCATATCTCTACTCCAGCTACGAATCGGAAGATGAAGCCGAGCCGGGCCGCCGTAAGAAAGTCATGATCCTTGGTAGCGGCCCCAATCGCATCGGGCAGGGAATTGAATTCGATTACTGCTGTTGCCACGCTTCGTTCGCATTACAGGAGTTTGGTGTCGAGTCGATCATGGTCAACTGCAATCCCGAGACCGTATCGACCGATTACGACACCAGCGACCGTCTCTATTTCGAGCCGCTCACCCAGGAAGAAGTGCTGAACATCTACGATGTCGAGAAACCCGACGGCTTAATCGTCCAGTTCGGCGGCCAGACGCCTCTAAACCTCGCCATGCCGCTGAAAGAGGCCGGCCTCCCTATCATCGGCACCGATCCAATTAACATCGATCTCGCAGAAGATCGTAAACTCTTTGGCAAGTTACTCGATCAGTTGGGCATTCCATGCCCGCCCAACGGCACCGCTACCAGTCTCGAAGAAGCTTGCACTGTTGCGCAAAATCTTGGCTTTCCCGTTCTCGTACGGCCCAGTTATGTGCTTGGCGGCCGCGCCATGGTAATCGCCTACAACGAGCAGACGGTGCGCCGCTACATGCAGGAAGCGACCAGCTTCTCCGTGAAGCGTCCAGTTCTGATTGATCGTTTTCTCGAAGACGCTACCGAAGTAGACGTGGACGCCCTCTGCGACGGCAAAAATGTACTGATCGCCGGCATTATGGAGCACATCGAAGAAGCAGGGGTTCACTCGGGAGATAGTTCCTGTGTGCTGCCCTCGTTCTCGATTTCTACTGCTTGTCTGCGCACCATTGAAACCTACACGGCCAAGCTCGCTCGCGCCTTGAACGTCATTGGCCTCATGAACGTGCAATACGCCATCAAACAGGGCGAAGTTTATGTCCTTGAAGTAAATCCGCGTGCCTCGCGGACCGTTCCGTTCGTCAGCAAAGCAACCGGTATTCCGCTTCCTAAGATTGCCGTTGGCCTGATGCTCGGCAAGAGCCTTGGCGAGTTCTCGCATCTGACTGGCGGCGTTGTCAACGGCACCCTGAGCGTGCCCAACTTTTTCGTCAAGAGCCCCGTTTTCCCGTTTGCGAAATTCCCCGGCGTCGATCCTGCGCTCGGTCCCGAAATGCGTTCGACCGGCGAAGTAATGGGCGTTGGCGAAAGCTTCGGTGAAGCCTTTGCCAAGGCTCAGCTCGCGGCCGGCACTCCCATACCCGATCAGGGTGCAATCTTTATCAGCGTCAATGACCGCGACAAGCCGGCCGCCGTTGCGGTCGCGCAAAAATTCCACGGCTACGGCTTCGAACTCTATGCCACCCGCGGCACCGTCGCGGCCATCAAAGCTGCTGGTCTCCCCTGCAAAACCGTATTCAAAGTGAACGAAGGCAGGCCCAACGCTGTCGATCTCCTGAAAACCGGGAAAATCAAACTGGTTGTCTATACCACCACTGGCAGTCAATCGTTCCCGGACGAGCAGACCATCCGTCGCAACGCCGTGACGTATCGCATCCCGTGCATCACCACCATGAGCGGAGCCAAAGCCGCCGCCGAAGCCGTCGCCTCTCGCCGCCGCGATCCCATTCGCGTCTGGAGCCTGCAGGAACTCCACGCACCCCAGCGCGCCACCGCGAATGTGACTTAACTTTGGACCATGGACTGGAGCAGGTCTTTTCATTGCGTCACTTTTTTCCTCGTCGCACTGACCTGTTCCGCGAATCCGTGGCGTCAAAGTAACGCTTCTTTGCCCATCCCCGCGCTCGGCGACACCGCCTCCGATCCCGAGCTTGTCCGAGCCAGGTCGCTGCTCACCGAAGGCCATGTTGCCGAGGCCGAACGAATCGTTCGCGACTACACCGCAACGCACCAACAGTCGCCGGACGCGCACTATCTCCTCGGTCTGGTGCTGTTTCGCAAGCCTGATCCCCGCGGCTCCCTGGCTCAGTACACCGAGGGCGCGAAGTACCGCACCCCGACCGCTTTCGACTTACTCATCGTCGGCTCGGATTACGTCGAGTTAGGTGATTACTCCGATGCCGATAAGTGGTTCAGTAAGTCCGTCGAGTGGGATCCAAAAAGTGTTTGGGGCTGGTACTATCTCGGCCGCACTAAATACAATGAGAACCGATTTGAAGAGGCCATCGCCGCATTGCAGCAGGCTCTCCGGCTCGACCCGAAGCACGTAAGGGCTGAAGATAACCTCGGCCTGTGCTACCAGGCTCTTCAGCGCGCCGATGATGCGGCGGAAGCCTTCCGCCAATCCATTGCGTGGGAGGGAGACACGCCCACCGACGCCGCGCCTTTCACCGACATGGGAGCTTTCCTGCTCGAAAGGTCTCAGCCCGAAGCAGCCCTCCCATACCTGCAAAAAGCGATTACGATTGCCCCGCAGGACGGACGCGCACATCAGCAGCTCGGAAAGGCGTATGCGAATTTAAATCGTCTCTCCGAAGCGCAAACTGAGCTCGAAACAGCGGAGAAATTGACTCCCGCCAATGCTCCTTTGCATTACATTCTGGCCCAGGTATATCGGAAGCAGGGAATGAGCGATCGCGCCAAGGAAGAGTTCGCGCGCTACAGCGAACTGAGCGGCAGCCACTCCGTATCGGAACTGCCCGGCGCACCTCAACACTGAGAAATCCGGTTAGCGCTTACCTCCAAACCTGCTTCTCAATTTCTCAAACAGCCCGGTGCAACCACTCCGGGCTTGGCCGCAGTATTAACTGGCTCGCTGCGAACCGGCTCGCTCTTGACAGGAGCCGAAGACGGAGCGGGCGTGTACGGCTGTTTGCCGGAGAGATGGACGCGCACGCCGTTAAACAGAAAGGCGCGGCGATATAGTTTGCCGTCGTCGCCTCTTGTAATCAGCTCGAATGTGCGTGTGTCCGCGCCCGGTTCGGCAGGCTCCACCTGAACCGGAAAGTAGCCCTCAACGTCGTGCTCGCGGTACGACGTTTCGTATCGATGACGTCTGCGATTCCAGATAAACACTCGCCAGCCGTCGAAGTCATAGGGCACAACCTCCGAGGATGTCGTCCACAGCCAGTCGTGTTTGAGTCCCTTTTCTTCGTCATTGATACTCGCGAGAGCAAAGTACGAAGTGATCCGTTTGCCT
Organism: uncultured Acidobacteriaceae bacterium; assembly: GCA_963842195.1. Classification (GTDB taxonomy): domain Bacteria; phylum Acidobacteriota; class Terriglobia; order Bryobacterales; family Bryobacteraceae; genus Bog-105. The sequence goes on along the minus strand of CAWJFN010000001.1, from coordinate 187,358 downwards.
TCCGCGTATTGCGCCACCTCATCGGGAATCGACATGATCAGATTGCGCGATAAAACCCATCCGCACTGCTTGTCCTTTGTACGGACCAGGGTCCAGTCTTCCATCGGCACAGGCTTGTTTGATTCTTCCGGCTTCGGCGTCACAGGCTTAGGTATCGCGACCTTTGCCGCCGAGAGTTCTTCCAGATTCGCCGGCGGCTTCGGCGGTGGCGGCTTCGGCGGTAACGCAAAAGCCGGTGCCAGTTTCGGTTTCTTGCGTGCGCGATGTTCAGTCGCGGGGCGCTCGAAGTTGAAAGCCGGCGGCTTCGGAGGCCCGGTCACCTTCGCTTCCAGCCGATGCGCCAAAACCTCGACCGAGCCGTTATCCGGAATGCGCGCAAACGCCGGAGACTGCCGGCTGGGCTCGAGGTGTATGTTCAGCGCTTCGAACACCGTGGCCGAGCCCTCGGACGGCAGAGCCAATGCCCTCTCGGCATCGCTGCGGATTCGCGCTCATCTCCTCTGGCGTCAGCAGCTGCGTCGAATCCATCCAGCCTTCCACGCCTTGGCTAGTGCGGATCCGAACGAAACGGCGTCGCACCTCGAGTATCTGAACGCGATCGCCGTGCTTCAAAACTGCAACGGCCGCGTTCTTCTGTGATAGCTCGCGGCGCAGGTTGACGCTAGCCGGCGCGATGTAAGCAGTGCCAACAACGTCCGTCGGCTGGGTCGTGCAGCCCGCCATCCCGAGCCAGCACACTAGCGCCAAGGCCAGGAGCGGCGTCGTACGCGGGCGCATCTTCGGGACGGGCTACGGAAGCAGCCGGGCCATCTCCTTCAGAATGCAGCGGTCCATCACCACCGGGATTCCGAGGCCCTCCGCTTTGCGAGCCGCCTCCTCATTCACCACACCTTCCTGCATCCAGACGCAGCCAACACTGCGTCCCGCTATTGCGTCGATGATCTCGGCAACGCGTGCCGGCCGCCGAAAGATGTTCACAATATCGATTGGATCAGGCACGTCCCGCACCGACGCATAGGCTTTCTCGCCCAGAACTTCCGTCTCGTTCGGATTCACCGGAATAATGCGATAGCCCTGGCGCTGCAGAAATCGTGACACTCCAAAGCTCGCCCGCATCGGATTGTTGGATAGTCCGACCACGGCAATCGTCTTCGCAGACTGCAGTACTTCAGTGATCTCGCTGTCGGTCATCATGTGCTTCGGTCCCGCCGTGATTTAGCGCACCGGCCGTTTTGCTGGCCGTTGTGCGCGGGTCATTACTTAGATGCAGCAGCTTGCGAAACCGCTCCACCTCGGAGTTCGTCAGCGTGCGGTAAGCGCCCGGCTTCAGCGCCCCGAGTTCGAGAAAGCCGATCTTCACGCGCTTGAGCTTCTCAACCAGAAATCCGAGATGCTTGAACATGATTCGGATCTGATTCTGCCTTCCTTCCACCAGTCGCACTTCGTACCAGGGATTCTCGCCCTTTTTAATCAGCTTCAGGCCGGCGGGCGCAGTCCGGCGCCCATGCATCGGAATGCCCTTTCGGAACTGCTCCTCCTGCTCCGTCGTGAGATTGCCGTTAATCTTGGCCAGGTAAGTCTTCGTTACGTGACTAGCCGGCGAAGTCAGCTTGTTGGCGAAATCCCCGTCGTTCGTCAGCAGAAGCAATCCTTCGCTGGCATAGTCGAGGCGGCCAACGGGATAGATGCGCTCCCGCATGCCCTTGAAGAAGGACATCACGGTCTCGCGTCGCTGCGGGTCATGCACGGTGGTGACCACGTCTTTCGGCTTGTTGAGCGCGATATAAACGTGATGCTTCGGCGCGCTCAGCATTTGGCCATCCACCTTGACGCGATCCACCGCCAGGTCGGCCTTCGAGCCCAGTTCGGTAACCGTCTCGCCGTTAACAGAAACACGGCCCGCCAGAATCAGCTCTTCAGCTTTGCGCCGGCTGGCGATCCCGGCATGCGCCAGTATTTTCTGCAGCCGCTCTTCAGGCATCGCCTCCTCCCTCGCGGCTGGGACTCGGTTCCGATGTCGCGATTTCGGTCGAATCACTGAGCGCCAGCCGTCCCAGCTCTTCGAACTCCTTCAACGTCGGCAACTCGTTCAGCGAACTCAGCCCGAAGTGAATCAGAAATTCGCGTGTGGTCTTATACAGCATCGGCTTGCCCAGGACATTCTTTCTGCCCGCGGTCGCAATCAGCTTGCGGTCGAGCAGCGTTTTCAGAACCCCCGCGCCTTGCACACCGCGGATGTCCATGATCTCAGGCGCGGTAATGGGCTGCTTGTAAGCAATCACCGCAAGCGTTTCGAGAGCCGCCAGCGATAACTTCAGCGGCGGCTGCAGCCGCTTCACGAAGAGCCGTATCGACTCGTGATGCTCCGGCTTGGTCGACATCTTATATCCGCCCGCCAGCTCCCGAATCGAGAGTCCGCGATCGGAGGCCGAATACTCCGAGACAAGCTGCGCCAGGATTTCCTTCACGTGATCGAGAGGCTGATCGATTGCTGTGGCGATCTGTTCCGCGGTGAGGGGCTCGTCGGTAATGTAAATGGCCGCTTCGATCACCGCCTTCACCGGCGCAGTGGCATCGGCGGCCGGAGTAGGCTCGGCCACGGCCTCGGCGATCAGAATGTCGGCTGCAACCGGCTCGTCCGGCTCAGCGGCTTCCACTACTTCTTCCATGTCTTTGTTCGAGCGCACAGGGCGTTTGGTGCCCGTTGTGCGCGTTCAACATTAGTCGTAATCCTGCTCCACGGCGGCGAGCTCTTCAGCGCTGGCCTGCGACTCCTCGAACGCCTCGCCCCGGCTCAACCCGATGTCGCCGAACGCCTCACCTTGCGTGAGTTCGACAGCTTGCCGTTTGACGAGCTCCAGAATCGCCAGAAACAGGCAGATCATGGCGCGGCGGCTGCGCTGCTGTTCCAAGAGTTCGGTTGCCGACACTGCCTGGCTGCGAGGAATGCGCGCCAAGCGATTCCGAAGGAACTGGACCATGTCGGGAACGCTGGCTCCTTCGTCTCCCACCTCATATTGAGGACGGTTCTTGGTTCGTTCGAGGACGCTCTGGAAGGTCTTGACGAGATCGAAAATCGTTACCGCAAGCCCCGGCCCTTCGTCCTCCGCCAGAAAGCGGCCGATCTGCGGGTTTGACCACACGGCCTCTTCAATCACCCGTTTCTGATGAAGCATCTCGGCAGCGTTTTTGAAGCGTTCGTGCTCTATCAACTGCTCCACCAGTTCTTGTCGCGGGTCCTCTGCGCCCGCCATTTTGTCCAGCTCCGGGTCGCGCGGCAGCAGCAGCTTGCTTTTTATATGGATGAGCGTCGCCGCCATGAAGACGAACTCGGAGCTGAGCTCGATATCGAGCGAGGCAGCGTGCTGCATGTACTCGAGGTACTGCGAGGTGATGCTGGCTATCGGGATATCGTAAATGTTGATCTGCTGCTTGCGGATTAAGTCCAGGAGGAGGTCGAGCGGCCCTTCGTACTGCTCCAAATGAAAGTTCAAGGGCGATGACACTAAGCCACAGATTAGCAAAGCAGCCGAGTGCACGACCGTATTGCGGCTTCGCGCCTGTTCATCCCAGTGCGGTTCCGGTATAACCCGAGTTACACTGTGACAATGAAGACCGCGATCTCCGTCCCGGAGGACCTGTTTCAAAGGGCGGAGGCAACGGCCCGTCGGCTTCGGGTTTCCAGAAGTGAGTTGTACGCCAAGGCGATGGCAGAGTTTTTGAATCGACAAGATGGACGGTCCATTACGGAACGCCTGAACGAGGTATATTCGCGGCAATCGGCTACGGTAGATCCCGCATTGCAACAAGCCCAACTGAAACCGCTTGAAGAAGACGCCTCGTACTAGCGCCAGCGAGATTCGCCGAGGTGAAATCTGGTGGGCCGATCTTCCCGAACCCCGCCGCTCCCGGCAATGTCCTGTTGCCCGCGGGTTCTGCCGGCCTTACGGGCGATTCAGTTGTGAACGTGTCCCAACTTCTAACTCTCGACCGAACTTTCCTCACCGAGCACGCCGGCACGCTATCCCCACACCTGCAACACCTTGTTGATGAAGGGCTGCGAACGGTCCTCCAACTCTAGCAGCATCGATCGGCTTTGATGTGGGGTGGGTTAGCAACGCAGTTGCAACCTGCGGCCGATTCGCCGAATCGGCCAAATGTGGGCAGCAAGCCCGATCGCGCGCCTGCCGCCTCGCGCCCGGCGGGAGTTCCACCCAAGCACCACATTGCGAATCATTTGAAACTGAGCCGCGAAGCGTGAGCGAGCTTGACTGGCCGCCTTATCTCCTTCATTTCAGGTTCAGCAGTGCCAATTGCTCCGCTTGGTAACATGCTTTACATCCGATGTTCGATCTCAGCCCCAACGATCCCATCGTAAAGGGCTACCTCAAAGATATTCAGCACCTCGAAGGCCAGCAGGTCAGTCACGAACTCGGTCTGAAAGGCCCGTTTCAGAACCTTCTCGACAAAGCCGCCAAGAAACGCGGCTGGACCCTGATCCCGGAGCTCTCCACCTACTCCGGCGGCAGGCGCGTCGTTCCCGATGGTACCGTCCGTGACGAATTCCGCCTGGCCCGCGGCTGGTGGGAAGCCAAGGACACATCGGACAAGCTCGCCTCTGAGATTCAAAAGAAACTCAAAGCCGGCTACCCCACCCGCAACACCATCTTTGAGGACACCCGTACCGCCGTCCTCTATCAGGACCGCGGTGAAGCCGGAGAGTTTGCCCTTCGCGAGCCCGTCAAAATCGCGGATCTTCTCAACCGCTTCTTCTCGCACGATGAATCCGACGAGCGCGAATTCCACCGCGCCATGGACGAGTTCAAGAGCCGCATCCCGGATCTCGCCCGCTCGCTCTACGATCACATCGGCGAAGCACACAAGAAAAACGTCCGCTTCAAACAGGCCTTCGCCGAATTCGTCAAGCTCTGCCGCGAATCGCTGAACCCCGAGCTCTCTGAGCACATGGTCGACGAGATGCTCATCCAGCACCTCCTCACCGAACGGCTGATGCGCAACCTCTTCCAAAATCCCGAGTTCACCCATCGCAACATCGTCGCCGCACAGATACAGAGCGTTATCAATGCTCTCAGTATCGGCAGTTTCACCACGACGGAATTTCTACAAAGACTCGATCCTTACTACAAAGCCATCGAGGACGCAGGGGCCAACCTAGGGCACTTCACCGAAAAGCAGGACTTCCTGAACTCTGTCTATGAACAGTTCTTTCAGAAATTCTCGCCCGATGTCGCCGACACGCACGGGATCGTCTACACGCCGCACGAAATCGTCGACTTTATGTGCAATTCAGTCGAGGATGCGCTGAAGGAGCACTTCGGCTACACGCTCGCCTCGCCTGAGGTCGTGATCCTCGATCCCTGCACCGGAACCGGCAACTTCATCGTGAATCTGATTGAGCGCATTCCCGGCAATGCCCTGCCTGAGGCCTACCGTAACCGCCTGTTTGCCAATGAAGTGATGCTGCTGCCTTACTATGTCGCCAGCCTCAATATTGAGCACGCCTACTATGAGCGCCTGGGCGCCTACGAACCCTTTGACGGCCTCTGCTTCGTCGATACGCTAGATATGGCGGAAGCCCAGCAGTTTGCGCTCTTCACGCCAGCCAACACACAGCGGGTCGCCCGAGAGAAACAAGCCGCCATCACCGTAATCATCGGTAATCCGCCGTATAACGTCGGTCAGAAAAGCGAGAACGACAATAACAAGAATCGAAAATACAAGGAGGTCGACGGCCGCATTCGCGACACCTACGCGAAAGACTCCAAAGCCACCAATAAGAACTCCCTTTTCGACATGTACGTGAAGTTCTTCCGTTGGGCGACTGATCGTCTTGGCGATCGCGACGGCATGCGCCTGCTTCGTCTCAAACAATAGCTTCGTAGACCAGCACGCCTTCGACGGAATGCGCAAGCACCTCGCGAAAGACTTCCAGCACATCGATCATGTTGACCTGCACGGAAACGTGCGCCGCAACCCGAAGCTCTCCGGTACCACGCACAACGTCTTCGGAATTCAGGTCGGTGTCGGCGTCACTCTCGCCATCAAAAAGGGTGGCCTCGCGCCGCGTCTGCGTTATCACCGCGTCCCCGAGATGTGGCGCAAGCGCGAAAAACTGGATTCCCTCGCGCAAGGCAAAATCCCATGGCAGAGCCTCGTTCCCGATGCGCGCCACTCATGGCTCATACCCGAAAACGCGGATGAGTACGCTGCCTTCCTGCCGATCTCGGATCTATTCGGGCTATACACCGTAGGCGTGAAGACGAATCGCGACGATGTAGTCTACGACTGGAACCGCGAAACACTGGCCGCGCGAATGCGTCGCTTCATCTCCGATTACAACACCGAAGTACATCGTCACAAGTCAGACCCGGAAGCGGACTGGCCGGATCGCCTGAGATGGAGCCGCGACCTGAAGCAGGATGCGGCACGGGGCCGCTTAGCTGTCTACGAGGACTCCAAGATTCGCGCCTCGCTATATCGCCCGTTCACAAAAAGGTGGCTTTTCTTCGATCGCATCCTGAATGAGGAAGTCTACAAGTGCCTCGAGGTGTTCATCGCTCCGACGCGTGTTATTTGCTGCTGCATCGACTCGCAGATGCCCTTCTCGGCGCAAATGACGGACTTGATACCAAGTCATGCACCGGGAGGCCGACCTGGACAATGTTTCCCTCTCTCCCACCTCAAAGACTCCGCTGTCGACCAATTCCGGCAACAGTACTCCGACGAATCCATCGGCGAAGAAGACGTCTTCCATTACATTTACGCTCTCCTGCACCATCCCGGTTATCGCGAGCGTTACGCCGACAACCTGAAACGCGAACTGCCCCGCATCCCCTTCGCCCCGGATTTCCACGCCTTTGCCGACGCCGGCAAGGAACTCGCGCGACTCCACGTCCACTACGAATCGCTAGACCCGTGGCCGCTCGAATCCATCGAGCGAAAAGGCGTCCCCTACTCCGAGCGCGTCGTCAAAATGAAACTCGCCAAAAACCGGAACTCAATTCAAATCAACGAATCGCTGACCCTGGCCGGCATCCCGCCCGCAACCTTCGAGTACCGCCTCGGCTCAAAATCTGCTCTCGAATGGGTCATTGATCAATACCAGGTGAAAGGCGACTCCGATCCCAACCGCGAGGACGATCCCGACTACGTCGTCCGCTTAGTCGGCCAGGTAGTCCGCGTCAGCATCGAGACCGCGCGTATCGTCAACAGGCTGCCCGACTTCCGATGAAGTGTGTTGATCTAGCGTTTCTTTCGCGTTGCCTTCTTGGCCGGGACTTTCTTGACCTTCTTTGCGACTCGCTTCCCGCTGGCGGCCGATGCCGCCTTCCGTGAAAACCTCTTCTTGGATGCAACGTACCGAACGACGCGGGTTGTCAGAGGATGATCTTCACAGAAATCACTACCAGCAACAGCCTGCTTTCTACAGCCCGATTCCATGCATTTTGCCATTCAATCCCCACCTCTCGCTCAGATCAACCGGGTCGTAGTGATCAGCGTTTAACCTGCTAATCGTCGTTCTCTCCACTATTTGGCACATTCGGCTCATCACCGGCGGAATTCGGTCGGGATGGCTGATCGCATTCACGCTCATTTTTCAGATAGATAATTGGCTTCCCGCCCACCTGGTGATCTCCGCAAAAATCACTGCCCAGAATAGCCCTATTCGGGCATCCTGGCTCAAGGCAATTTGGCATCGGGTCTCTCCTTTGGCGTTGTATGGGAAGGTGTTGAATGTTCTACGAGTACCGGTGCACTGCCGTATACATAAATGGATAGCGCCAGAAGCGCAACGACAGTACTGATGCCGACGATAAGCAGCGTTTGCGTCAGAACGAGAAGTTTAGATTTCTCCGTTATGGCTTTGTCCTGTGCCTTCAAGGCTGCATTCCAACTTCTTGCCTGATCGCGAAGATTGTTCTCGCGAGATGTATCGGAGGGGCCCGCCGGGTCCCTATTCAGATAAAGATCGACGTGACGGAGTACGCTTTCCGGATCGGGCGGCGTTATCATCTCACGCGCCCACAGCACCCACGCGCTTAACAGGATGCAGGCAAGCATCAATGCAATGGATAGTCCTAGAATTGATAGGCCCGTCCATCCCAGAAAAACCGAAAGGCTTTGGAGCGAATCCTTTCTGAGAAACGAGAACGCCGCTGCGAGAAAAAGACCGGCTAGCCCAGCCGCTTTCTGAGCCTTATCTTCAATCAACCCCAGAATGCGGCTGTTCTCCTTGTACATATCCGTCGAGGTGGCCAGTGCCTGCGACAGCATCGCGATTCTTTGATCCGAGGTGGCCAGAGTCCAAAGTTTACAGCAAACGCCAGTGCTTGCGCGCACCATCAGCTTCGAGTTCCGTGGTGGAGCGGCCTTTCAGGGCGGCTCTTCACCGACCCCGGAACCTCCAGTCACAAAAATCACCAAACCTACATCTCCCGACACCTCATACACTTGCCCCGCGTAACTGCCTCCACCCTGCACGCCCCTGCGCCACACTCGCGTACGAAATGGATAAGTCCAAACGCCGTCCCGGCGGCCCCAACACCCCCGACGGCAAAGAACGTTCCAGCCAGAACGCGACCTCGCACGGCATGTGCCAGGAGCGTTTCCTCCTGCTTCCCGGCGAATCGCGCGAAGCCTACGACACGCTCCGCGAAACCTGGCGCAAGCAATACGATCTCAACGAGCCCGCCGTCCCCGAGCTCGTCGAAACGCTCGTCGAGCGTGATTGGATGCAGCAGCGTTGTACGCGCAATATCTGTCGCCTCGAAATCAAGCTTACGGACGCCGAAGCTGCGGACGACGATGCCGCTATCGAAAAAATCGAGCGTCGTCTCAACAACGCCTACCGCTACAAAACCGCCGCTGAAAATTCCTTCCAGCGTGCAATGCGCGCCCTGGAAAAGTTCCGCGCCGTGCGCAAGGGCGACGAGCTAAACGAAGCGCGTCACGACCTGCGCGTCAACCACACCGCTCACAAGATCGCCTACGGCTTTGCCAAACTCGGTCTTCCGATTCCCCAACTGCAAAACAAATCCAATGATGAACCTGAAACAAGACCTGCCTGACATCTCTTACCTGTACGAGACGCCCCAAAAGGCGTCCAAGAAGAATGCCGTTACGGCACCCAAAACCAAGGCGCAACTTCTCTTCCAGGGCCAGAAACACCCGAAGAAGCAGAAGAAAATTACCCGGCTGGAACAGTGGATCGAGGTGCGTATCATGGACGGCAAAACCGTCACGAAACTCTATCCATCGAACGAAAAACTTATCCAAGACGGACAGAAGATGTGGCCTGCGCCTGAGTTCGTCTATCGGCGCCTCAACTTTCCCGATGGCATTCCCGATGAATATCTGTGGACTCTGCCTCCCGATGTTGGGCCTGACCCTAGCCGTGGCGGCTGCGGCATCCAGCGCATGACGGTGGACACCTGGCTCGAAGTAATCGAACGCGAAAAGCTGCGCGACGATGGTCACGTCGGTCCCACCGGCGTCGGCAATCTACCCCGTCACGAGTCAACTGGCGGCTGCTCCTGCTCCGTGTGCACTTACAACCAAGCCATCCTCGACGCCCGTGTGTGAGCAGGCGTTTTCGCCTGCAGTGCCGGGACTCGTCCCGGCACGGCGCGGACGGTCTTGCCGTCCGCGCACAGGCCGTTTGGTCGGGCGCCCGCCCGCAGGGAAGGGCAGGATTGTGCGCGATTAAAGGAGGAAGCGCACAGGCCGTTTGGTGGCCGTTGTGCGCGATTAATATAATTCGTTCCGTAATGCCGCGCCACGTCTGCAGCTCTAGCAGCATCGATCGGCTTTGATGTGGGGTGGGTTGGCAACGCAGTTGCAACCTGCGGCCGATTCGCCGAATCGGCCTCACCAGACTGTCGGCGCCTCGACCACGCGGATCTGCTGAGCATCACAATCTATCTCGGCTGCAACTCCGATAGGAAGAGTGAGCTTGGGATCCGTGTGTCCAAAATCCATGCGCGTGATTACAGGAATCGACGTTAAACCTTGCTCGGCGAGAACACGCAGGAGAACTTCATCGTAAGCTTCAAAGCTCGCTTCATCGCCATACGGCCTGCCGTAAAGTATCCCCCGGACCTGATCCAGTGCCCCAGTGGCGGCCATCGAACGGAGCATGTAGGTCACCAGAGTAGGGGAGGGTCGATCTTCGGACGTTTCCAGAAACAAGATGCTGTTTCTCCACTGGACCGGCTCTGGCCAAACCGGTGTGCCCCGGAGCCAGTCGATAACATCCAGGCATCCGCCGATGAGTCTGCCGCGATGCTGTCCCTGGCCTTGAACCCACTTCCAGCCTGCGGACGGCTGCAGCCTTCGCGGCGTTGCGTTCCGTCGTTCGCTTGCCCATTCCCAGGACTCGATCGTCCATCCATCCGGGTTGGGAACAATGGGCGTCATCGGTGAAGATGTGAAGAGCATCCGGCGTACGGATTCCGCCATGTAAGGCGATATTCCTCCGTTCTCATCGAAGCCCGCCATAATGGACGGCCCGTAGAATGAGGTCACACCGGCCTTCAAAAAGGCGAAGTGAGTAACGGTTGAGTCGGAATAGCCTAGAAAGACCTTCGGATTCTGCCGAATCACAGAGTAGTCGACGTACGGCAACATGCGAATGGAGTCGTCACCGCCAATTGTGGATATGATGCCGTGAATCGTCGGGTTCTTGAGCACTTCCATCAGATCCATTGCCCGAGCTTCAGGATGCGCTGCAAGCCATTCCATGTCCGCACGTGCGTAGCGGCTTTCAACCACCTCGACGCCGAACGCTTCCTCTAGCTGACGCTTCCCATCCTCATACGCGCGCGGATACACACTTGGCCAACCGCACGACAGCGAAATCGCGGCCACCCGATCTCCTGGGCGAAGCGCGCGAGGTTTGATCATATCTGTGTTTCAACCCATGATGGCGGTAGCCCCAAAAATCGCGTCGGCAAGCTCGCTTTTCCCTTCGATTGTGGCTAGGCCGCGTGCCTTCCCACGATCGATGCCTTTCGTAAAAAGCCGCCAGGCAACGTCCTGTGGGAGGACCACGGACGCGGCCGGCTCGGCCGGTGAATCGACAAGCAGCATCCAGGCGCCTTCGGATTTGTACACGTACCAGACGCCACCAGCCTCGCCTGAAATCTGAAACTTGACAACGGTTCCCGGCAGCGCCTTTGTGTTGCGGAAGGCATGGGGCAAAGCGCGCACGAATGTATCCAACACCGGAGCTAGAAAGTAGCGATCATAGAGGGGCGGCCGTCCTGTCGCATCCCGAATCTGTTGCTGGTGATGCCACCGCTCCGTAAACTCGCGGGCAAGGTCAAGCCAAACCGGTGCCGGCTCAGGACCTGCCCAGGAAACGGCCTCGCCGATCGTCATTGGATCGAGAGAGGAAAAGCACGCGTCCACCTCCGGCCCGCAGAAAGCCAGAAGTTCGCGCAGCAAGCGCGGGCTGATCCGGCGCAAGGCCAGAACCCATTCGGCATTCAGCCGATCCACCAGCTCAATGAGTTCGGTCTGGCTGTTGATCTCCTGATTGCAGCGAAAGCCATCGCGCCTACCGGAGAGGATCGCTATATCCCCGCCCAAAAGGTGTGCGGCGACATCCTTCACAGACCAGAGCGGTGCTGCTGTTGGCCGAGCCCAGTCATCTTCGCCGAGTTCTGCAAGCAGTGAAAGCAAGTGAGCCCGCAAAGGAGCGAAGCGATGAACAACAATAATCTTGTCCGGACTCTTCATAGCAGCGCGTCAGGTTGCGCTGTCCTACGATTATCGCCGCGCGTTCAACATTGGGTGGAATTCATCGATTCAGCCGCCGCGTCTCAATGCGTGTCCACGCCGTCCAGCCGGAACACCAAATAAGGACGGCCGAAACGGACGCTGTAGCCATCGTGATATCGCGGCTGCTCGTCCAGTCGGGACGCACTGATGTAGATGTTTCCCGCACCGTCTTCTGTGAACGTGTCGGGCCAGTCCAGTGCATCCGATTGGAAAACGACTTCGAGATGCCCATCATTGTTCAGCCGTCGAACCGCACTGTGCTCCACGTCGCTCAAATAGATGCGGCTCTTCGAGTCCATCCAAAGACCGTCCGTGGGAAAGAGATTGGTCGCCGCCGATGTTACGCCTGAGGACGCGTTTGCGCTCCTGTTTCGCAGCAGAGCGGTCGGTACACTCCACAGCGTAGTGGAGTTGATCGCCTTATAGTACAGCGTTTCACCGTCTTTTGACAGCTCGATACTGTCTGAATTGAAGACTGCGGGTTTTCCGTTCGGCTGTTTCAGCTCGAATCCGTGTACGATCACCGGCACGTTCGGATCGCCCAGGACTGACGGGTGTCCGTCCAGCTTGCGCCATGCCTCGCCGCTACTGATATCAACCACGATGATTCCGCCGTGGCCGCTGTCCGTGAGGTAGGCAAAGTTGCGATCGTTGTCAATGCGGATATCGTTCAAATAGCTATCCGGCAGCGTTACCGTCTCCATTGGAAGCACCTGACTTACTTTGTTCGTTGTCAAGTCGATACGCACCAGTTTCGGGCCGTTCGGAACTGGGGAAGCCAACAGCGGAGCGGCGGCATCGACCACCCACAACGTGTTTGCCTTGTCGACCACTACGGCTTGCACACAGACGAAGTGACTCGATGCCGTCTGGGGTTTACCGTCCCAACGATTCCACTCCACGTCCGGGTAGGGTTGGTCCTCCGCATCAGGCGCATGAACGATCACCGCATTCAGGTACCGATCGGACCAGCGCGGGAAATTGATGAACAGGCGGCCATCATTGGCAGCGCTGATACCCGTAAGTTCAAAGTGCCGGTTTCGGTACACGGCGTCGCGATGTAATAAGTCGTGATCGGATTGTGCGAGCGCCGGTAACGTACAGAGGGCGCTCAGTAGGAAGACGCGTCTCATCGCAAACGTGGGAATCAGACGCGAAGGTGAGAGTTTCCGCGGGAAATTGCTAGGGGGCTCATTAGGCCGGATCGGCATTCATCGGTGTTCATCCGCGCCCAAAACCTTCAGTCACAAAAATCGTCAAACCTCGATCTCCCCACACCTCAGACACTTGCCCCGTCTAACTGCCTCCGCCCCGCACGCCCGCCTGCCACACTCGCGGACAAATGAACAAAGTCAAATCGCCCTCCGGCGGCCCGCAAACGGACGCTGGTAAGCAAATCTCCAGCCAGAACTCTCTCGCGCACGGTATGTGCCAACAGCGCTTCTTTCTCTTGCCCGGCGAATCGCAGGACGAATACGACGCGCTTCTCGAGACCTGGCGCCAGCAGTACGACGCCAACGACCCCGCTGTCCCCGAGCTCGTCAAAACGCTCGCCGAGCTCGACTGGATGCAGCAGCGCTGCCGCGGCAGGATCTGCCACCTCGAAATGCAGCTACTCGAAGCCGAAGCTCAGAACGATCTAAAAATAATCGAATTTCTCGATCGCCGGCTGTTGAACGCCTGTCGTTACAAAACCGCCGCTGAAAACTCATTCCAGCGCGCTCTTCGCGCACTCGAAAAGTTCCGTGCCATACGCAAACGTGAAGAATTCACCACCTATCGTCTCGAGGTGAAGGAGAAACAACTCGCGTACGACATCGGCTATAAGCGCGCCAAACTTGGACTTCCCGAAAAGAAACAGGACACCACCGATGAAGAACCTCGACCAAAAGATCGCTGACGTTACCAACGAGTTCCGAACCCCGGCACAAACGTCTCGCAAGCGTGGCAGCAACATCGAGCCCACCAAAACCAAGGCACAACTTCTCTTCCAGGGCCAGAAGCACCCGAAGAAGCAGAAAAAAATCACCCGGCTCGAACAGTGGATCGAGGTGCGTATTCTGGACGGCAAAACCGTCACGAAGCTCTACCCCGACAACGAAAAACTCATTAAAGACGGGCAGAAGATGTGGCCCGCGCCCGAGTTTGTTTATCGCCGCATCAATTTCCCCGACGGCATTCCCGATGAATATCTTTGGACGTTACCCCCCGGTGCTGGACCCGACCCCAGCCGCGGCGGCTGCGGCATCCAGCGCATGGATGTCGACACTTGGCTCGACGTAATCGAACGCGAAAAGCTGCGCGACGACGGCCACGTCGGTCCCACTGGCGTCGGCAATCTCCCCCGACACGAGTCAACCGGCGGCTGCAATTGCCTGGTCTGCACACATAACCAGGCCATCCTCGACGCCCGCGGCGGTACACCCTGAGCGCACAGGCCGTTTGGGGGCCGTTGTGCGCGGTCTAAAATAGTTCGTTCCGTAATAACTGCTGTGGTGGCGCCGGCGACTCGTCGCCGCCGTACCGGCACTCGTGCCGCGCACCCGGTCTTGCATGTGGGGCAGCCCCTCGGGCTGCGCCGGCCTCTCAGGCCGGCTCCCGCCCAAAAGCGTCTCAGCTACTCGGCAATCGTCATGGTCGGCCGCTGCCGCTGCTTCGTCTCTTCGGCCTTCTCGATCACCGTCCGCGCCAGTTGCTCGAACAGCTTCACTTGCGCCGTAGCCTCGCCGGAAGCCGCAATTGGCTTTCCGGAATCGCCGCCCTCGCGCGTCTTCGCATCCAGCGGAATCTCGGCAAGCAGCGGCACCTTCATCAGCTCGGCTGTGCGCTTACCGCCGCCCTTGCCGAAGACGTAAAGTCTTTCTCCCTTGTGCTCCAGGTAGCTCATGTTCTCGACGATGCCGAGCACGTCCTCGCGCACCTGTTCGAACATGTGAACCGCTTTGCGCGCATCTTCCAGCGATACATCGGATGGCGTCGTCACCACCACCGCTCCGGTCAATGGCGTGGTCTGGATCAACGTGAGTTGAACATCGCCCGTGCCCGGCGGAAGATCGATGATCAGGTAATCGAGCGCGCCCCAATCGACGTTACGCAGGAACTGCTGCATCACGCTGTTGAGCATCGGCCCGCGCCACACCAGCGGCTTGTCGCCAGGATTCAGAAAGCCCATCGACATCACACGCACGCCATACGCTTCCAGCGGTTGAATGCGCTGTCCAATTGCCTGCGGCGACGCACGCACCCCCATCATCAGCGGCACATTCGGGCCGTACACATCGGCATCCAGCAGCCCCACCGTGTGGCCAAGCTTCTTCAAACTGATGGCGAGATTCACGGCGATGGTGCTTTTGCCGACTCCGCCCTTTCCGGACCCCACGGCGATGATGTTCTGCACACCCGGGATCGGCAGTTTCGGATGCTCGCCGGGAGCTTGAGGTCCCATACCTCAACCCTAACATTCACGCTAATGTCAGGCTCGCTTGCGCCTTCAAGTCGAATCCGGCGAAGTCGCCGCGCTCAAACTTTGGGAATGCCGCCGCCGCAATCATCGCCGCGTTATCGGTCGCAAGGTTCAGCGAAGGGAAGTAGAAGCGCAGTTCCGGGTACTCCCGCGCCCGCATCTGTAGACCTGAGTTGCAGGCCACGCCTCCGGCCACGATCACCGATTCGGCTCCGATCTGCTCTGCGGCCGCACTCGCGCGCCGCAGCAGTTCCTCAACGACCGTGTGCTGAAAGCTGGCCAGCAAATCCAGCGTCGCTTGCGGCGTCGCCGCGAGAAGTTCACTCAGCGCCGGCTTTCGAAGCTGCTTGCGAATCGCAATCTCACTGCTCAGATCGTGCTGCTCGGTCCACCGCAGAACGGCTGTCTTCAGACCGCTGAAGCTGAAGTCGAGCTCATTGCCCTTCATCTTCGCCGGCGTGAATTTCACCGCGCGAGGATTGCCATAGAGCGCAAGTTTATCGATCACCGGACCGCCCGGATAGCCGAAGCCGAGCAGCTTCGCCACCTTGTCATAGGCCTCACCCGCTGCGTCGTCGCGCGTCTTGCCCAGCAAGCGATAGTCGCCCGGTCTGGCGACCTCAAACAAATGCGTGTGACCGCCGCTGACCACCAGAGCGAGCGCCGGAAATGCCGGCCCTGGGTGTTCCAGCAACACGGAGTGGATATGGCCTTCTACGTGGTTCACCGCGATGAGCGGCAGGTTGCATGCAAAGCACAGCGCCTTGCCGTATGTGACCCCGACTAGAAGCGATCCGACCAGCCCCGGACCTTGCGTCACTGCGAGCGCGCTCAAATCGTCGAGCGAGACGCGTGCCTGTTCGAATGCTTGCCGCACCACAGGAACAATTGCGCGCAGATGTTCACGCGAGGCCAGCTCCGGAACCACGCCGCCGTAGTTGGCATGTGTGTCGAGCTGAGAGGCAACAACGCTCGAGAGAACGGTCCTGCCGTCCTGCACAATTGCAGCCGCAGTCTCGTCGCACGAGCTCTCGATTCCTAAAATAAGGGTTTGACGCAAGTTTCTGACTTCTATTATGAGTTGCCCGAAGAGCTGATCGCGCAGCAGCCAGCCGCGCAGCGCGGAGCGTCGCGAATGCTGGTCGTCTCGCGTGAACGGCAAACGTTCACGGACGACATGTTCGCCAACTTTCACAGATACCTGCGGCCGGGCGATTGCCTGGTCTTGAACAATACGCGCGTCTTTCCGGCGCGGCTGCTCGGGCGCAGAAACAGCGCATCGGGCGCGCACGTAGAAGTGTTCCTGCTGCGGGCCCTAGACGAACACGAGACCACTTGGAATACTCTGGTGCGGCCCGGGAAGCGTGTCCGAACTGGTGATCGTATTGTCTTCGATCAGCAGCTCATGGCTGAGGTGTTATCTCATGGAGAGTTCGGCGAGCGTACCATCCGGTTTGTGGGTCCCGAGAGAGTTGCCGAGCTCCTGGAGAAGATCGGGCACACACCGCTGCCGCCCTATATTCATCGCGAACCCGACGCGAACGATCGTGAACGCTACCAGACTGTTTACGCCGAGAAGCGCGGGTCCGTTGCCGCGCCCACCGCCGGATTGCACTTTACTCCGCAGATGCTGGAATCCTGCCGCACGGCCGGAGCCGCAATCGCATATGTGACACTGCATGTCGGACTCGGAACCTTTGCGCCGTTACGCGGCGAAGACCTTTCGCAGATCCAACTTCACGAAGAGCTCTTCGAGATATCGGACGAGAATGCAGCGATGCTTGTGCGTGCGAAGCGCTTGTTCTGTGTGGGAACGACAAGCGTCCGCACAATCGAAACGGCACTCTTACGCGGACCGATGCAGGCCATCCGTGGAGAAACGAATCTCTTCATACATCCTGGCTTCCGGTTTCGTGGAACCGGAGCCATGCTCACAAACTTCCATCTGCCGCGCTCGAGCCTGTTGATGCTGGTGTGCGCCTTTGCGGGAAAAGAGCTTGCGCTCTCGGCCTACCAGCACGCCGTGCATGAACGATACAGGTTCTTCTCCTACGGCGACTGCATGCTGATCGAATAATGATCCGCCCGCCCGCGCTGTTATAGACTTCGCCATTGGAGGCAGTCCTCATGACGCGTCGAGATGCTTTGCAGCTGGCCGCTTGTGCCGGTCTCGTTTCAACTTCCCGAAGCGGCGCAGCGGCAACCAAGAAGAAAGTCGTGATCGGTGGCGGCGGCATTGCCGGTCTTTGCTGCGCCTATGAGTTGTCCCGCCGTGGTCATCATGTGACCGTGCTTGAGGCTTCCGGCCGCGTTGGCGGACACGTCAAAACCGTCCGCGACGAAGTGCCCGACGGCTTGTACGTGGATGCCGGGGCAGAGCAGTTTACCAAGCCCGGATACGAACTCTATTGGAACTATGTACGGGAATTTGACCTCCCGCACCTGCAGGATCACCGGCGCGAACACATGCTCAGGCGCATCGGAAATCGACTTTATACGGAGGAGCAGCTGGCCGACAAGAAGGTGCTTTCCGGTTTGGGCTTCAATCAGCGGGAGGTCGAGTATCTCAGCCGGCACGCTTGGTGGGAGCTTCCCAGCCTATATCTGGACAAATATACAAGTGCCTTTCAGGACGAATACAAGCCCTTCGGCGTCGGCCTAGACAATCTCGACGCCATTACGCTTACGAGCCTATTGCAGCAGGAAGGCGCCTCTGCGGCGGGGATTCGATTTGCCGGCGGAGGATCGTCCGCGCTGCAGGCGGTCTGGCATACGGCGATTCTGAAGCGCCGCGGCGTACCGCTCTGGCCAACGCAGGTCTTTCGATTGATCGGTGGAAACAGCCGCCTGCCGGAAACCTTTGCGGCGAAGCTTGGAGATTGCGTAAAGCTCGGCTGTCCCATTACCGGCATTCGCCACGGAGACAGCGGCGTTACCGTCGAGTATCGCGAGTTTCGCGAATCCAAGCAGATCTCGGCCGAGTACCTCGTGTGCTGCATGTCCGGTGTCATGCTGCGCCAAATTCCGATTACGCCTGCGTTGCCGGATATCAAGCGGTGGGCGGTAGAGAACGTTCCTTACTACTCTGCAACCCGTCCCGTCTTCCAGTCGCGAACCAAGTTCTGGAAGGAGCAAGGCACGAGCATCAACATCGAGTTTTCGAAGCCGGATTTGCAGCACGTGTGGTCCATGGCGGACGATGTTGCAACGCCACGAGGACTCGTGGTGGGAACAGCACAACCCGGCGTGAACGCGGATCAGGCACTATCAACTTTCCGTGATCTCTACCCGCAAAACGCGGATACCATAGAGCATGCCATGGTCATCGACTGGTCGCGCGATCCCTGGTGCATGGCTTGTGAGACGACCAGCTATAAGCCCGGCGAGTTGAAAAAATTCTGGCCGGCCCTCATCGAGCCGCAAGGCAGGATTCACTTTGCGGGGGCTTATTGCGACAACCTGAACTGGGGGCAGGAAGCAGCGACGCGCTCTGCGAATCGGGTTGCCAAGGCGATCGACGAAGGCGCGGCACGCTCCTGACCCGAGTTCGATACCGCGTCGTGGCATTCACCATGGCGCTCGCCGCAATCACCTATCTGGATCGAGTCTGCATCTCGATCGTCGCTCCGAACATCATGCACGATCTGAGGCTCACCCGTATTCAGATGGGCTATGTCTTCAGCGCCTTCACCTTGGCTTACGCGATATTTGAGATCCCGACAGCGTGGTGGGCTGACCGCGTCGGCAGCCGCCGCGTGCTTACCCGCATCGTTCTGTGGTGGTCGGCCTTCACCATGGCGACTGCGGCGGCTTTCAACTACGCCGCTCTCTTGCTTGTCCGCTTCCTGTTCGGCATCGGTGAAGCGGGCGCATGGCCCAACGCGGCCCGCGTCTTCACACGCTGGATTCCCGCCCGCGAGCGTGGCCGCGTACAGGGCATGTTTTTCGCCGGAGCTCATTTGTCTGGCGGGCTCACTCCAATGCTGGTGGCCTACCTGGCGACCTTCTTGCCCTGGCGAGCTATCTTCGTCATTTTCGGTTCTGTCGGTTTTCTGTGGGCGCTGCTCTGGTTCTGGTGGTTTCGCGATGAGCCTCGTCATCACCCATCGGTCCGCGAAGCGGAGCGCGATCTAATAGAAAGCACTCGCGGGCTAGCGCCTGGTCACGTTGCTTCGTGGACCGATGTCCTCCGCACGCGAAGTTTGACTCCACTCTGTGTGCAATATTTTGCTAACACGTACGGTTTCTATTTCTTCATCACGTGGCTGCCGACGTATCTGTCAAAGTCCCGCGGCATGGCAAATTGGCAGCTTGCTACCTTCGCCGGGATGCCGCTGGTGCTCAGTGTGGTCGCGGATGTCACCGGCGGTGTCACCACAGACGCACTTTCGCGCCGCTTCGGATTGCGCGTCGGCCGCTGCGGGGTGGGGGCGGTCGCCTATTTATTCGCGGCCGTCGCCATGCTTACTGGGACGCTCGTTAGAGACGCACGCGCGGCGGGATTACTCATTGCTTTGGGCGGCGCAGCATCGATGTTTACTTTGGCTCCGGCTTGGGCTACGGCCATCGAACTCGGCGGAAAAAATTCAGCCGTACTGAGCGCCACCATGAACACCGCCGGCCAGATCGGTGGCATTCTGAGTCCTATTGTTCTGGCCCAGATTGTTGACCGTGTCGGCAGTTGGAGCATGCCGCTTCACGTGTTATCCGGGCTCTATTTCATTGCCGTCGTTTGCTGGATTTCCATCCATCCGCAGCCGCCCGAAGCGCCCTCCCCCCGCAGTTGAGCGCATCCACCGCGAGCGGAGAGCGAATCTCCGTCGCGAGGTGCCACGAGCGCTTTTCCACGCGGTATAGCGGTCACATGGCGATTGCAAGGAGACTACTGCGGCGAGCAGGCATGCCTGCTTGTGCTGCAGCCGGATGCGCATTTACCGCCATTTCGCACCAGCAGCGTAGTAGTATTGCCGGGGGTTTGAACGCAAGCAAAACTAGCCGCGATTGGCATGCTCTTTGTGGCCGCCATCGTTGAGGCGGGTGGCGATGCCCTGGTCAGGGTAGGACTTCAGCAAGATTGGAATCGCTCTTTTCCAATGAACGTTTCATATGCGACTCCCGCTAAGCATGTGTTTCAACGGGAAGCCGCTCAGTCTGTGACTCACCGGCAAGAATTGAGTTACGTTTTCGCGTGAGCCTGGCGATTAGACGACGAATCGAAAGCGACAGGCCGGTATACACCAGCACACATGCTGCAAGAGAAGCGACTGCGGCAATAAATTGGCCTGCCAATCCGCCCCACTCGCCCGTGTGCCCAAATCGCACAAATGAGCGAAGTCTTTGTCCCAGTGTGCCGTTTGTAAATTTTGTGGTTCTTAGGACAGCTCCGGTGTCGCGATTCAAGAGGTATTGCGTTCGTTTCTGCGGCTGCCCGCCCGTACCGGCGTCGACCGTCACCTGCACGGGTGCATTTACGCTGGGCGCGACATTCAGCGTGATTGTCCGCCAGTCTGGGACGAACGTCTTTGAGATTGCCACGAGCCTGTCATAGTTGGGTTTGTCTCCGATTTGAATATCGCGTCCATGCCTGCCGTTGTCTCCGGGACCACGGCCTTGAACCGGCGGGGTCGAACCGCTCAATCGGAATAGCATCGCGTTCGCCCATCCGAATGACATCACGACGCCCGTCAATACAATGATCAGCAACGGTGCCGCGCACCAGATGCCAAGCACGTTGTGCCAGTTCCAGTGGCGTGCCCTGCCGCGCAATCCCCTGCGAAATGCAATGGAAGCGCGTACGGCTTTCCAATTCCATTTGCGCGGTAGCCACAGAAGTAGGCCGAGCAGAATGAGTCCACCAAATAGCAGATTCGATACAGCCGCAAGCCAGTGACCTGCGCCCTTCGAGCCAAGTGGCGCTCCTAGGGTCCGATGCAACCGTTCGACTTCGGAGAAGAAGTAACGCGCTGCGGCGGAACTGGCCCCGAGAACTGCGCCACTGTATGGATCAACGTAAATACTTTTTCCGCGCCCAATGGAAACCTGCGTGGCTGACTCCGGGGCAATCGAAACCACCATCGCAGTCGGTTCGCCAACACCAGCGCCTCGCACCGCTTCGAGCAAGTCATTCATAGCACGTGGCTGCGCAGAGTTCGGCACGGAGACCGATCGAATATCTCGGTCCACAAAGTCCGTGATCTGCTTTTGAAATGCCAATACGACGCCTGTCGCGGCCATGATGAAGACGAAGACACCCGCTGTGACGCCTATTACGAGGTGTGTCCAGAAAAGGAACCTGCGGATCATGCTTTGTTCTGCTCCGATTCCACATTCAGCGCTTGTTCTGAAAATTGTCTGAAAGATTCTCTCGCACTCGATATTTCAGACACTTTTAAGGAATGTACCCTAATCTGTGAACGTTCGTGGATTCAAGCAATTTGAAGGCGGACGATTAGGACAGAGCATGAAATACACACGCGGAAATGTTAGTCGATGCAGCCGATCTGGTGCAATGATGATCAGGCATAATGCGCGTTCTGCTGGTGGATGATGACCGTGAGGTAGCGGAGTATGTGCGCCGGGAACTCGAAGACGAGTCTTTCGAGGTCAAGGTTGCGCACGATGGCGCAACCGGTTTGCGTTTGGCTGAAACTTCCGCATTCGACATTATCGTTCTGGATGTGATGATGCCGTTCATGGACGGCTTGCAAGTGACACGCGCGCTGCGCAGGCAACACATTGCTACACCGATCCTGTTGCTTACCGGGCGGGATGCTCCGGAGGAGATTGTGCGTGGGCTCGATGCAGGCGCGGACGATTACCTCACGAAGCCGTTTTCGTTTGACGTTCTGCTAGCGCGAATTCGTGCCCGGACGCGGAGACCTGACCAAAAGAATGCCCAATTGCGCTTCGCGGATCTGAAGCTCGATTTGGGTGAACACAAGGCGTGGCGTGGGAACCGTATATTGAATTTGACGCGTACTGAGTTCGCGCTCCTCGAGTGCCTATTGCAATCGGCCCCGCGCGTAGTTACCAGAGACCGGCTTATCGAAACGGTTTGGAACGATCGCGAGATTAGTCCCAATAACATCGATGTGTTCATCAGATTCCTGCGTTCGAAAGTCGACGCATCAGGATTGTCAAAGCTGATCCACACCGAGCGCGGAGTTGGGTACAGCTTGCGGCAGGAGTCAACTTGAGGCGAATCAATCCACGCTCGTTGCGCTTTCGCCTTACGCTTTGGTATTCGTGTGCGTTGATTCTGGTGGCGTTGGCACTCGCGGGCGCGAGCCAATGGGCCTTGAACGTGACCCTCGATCACGCGATGGATCAGGGTCTACGGTTTCGGTTGATTGGGCTCCACGCTTTCATCGACGACTATGGCCAAGCGAGCCCGGATGATCTCGCGGCGAGACTTCGTGGATTGGAGCACTTGGGAGATCTCTTCCAGGTAGTGGGACCGGGCGGCGAGTTAATAGCGCAGTCCGATGGGTTGACCCGCCATCGCGTCCACGCAGAAGCCGCTTGGAAGCTTGGCGGTCGGATGATTTTTCGGAATGCCGGGCCAAGACGGTTCCCGTTTCGTATGGCCGCGCAGGAGATCTATGTCAATGGCCAGCGGCTCATCATTGAGGTAGCCGATCCTAGAGGCAAGTTCGAGAATATCTTTAGCGAGTTCTCCTCGGTATTGCTTCTGATCGTCCCGATCGTGCTCGTGGTGGCGGCAGCGGGGGGCTACTGGCTCAGCGCCCGAGCGCTCGCGCCAGTGGATCAGATCATCGATGAAGCGGAGGCGATAAACGCGACGAATTTTTCGACGCGACTCTCCGTTCCGGCCTCCGGGGATGAATTGCAGCGGCTTTCACAAACTCTGAACCAGATGCTGGACCGGGTAGAGCAATCCGTTTTGCAAGTGCGCCGCTTTACCGCGGATGCGTCACACGAACTGCGTGCGCCTATGACCCTCATCTACACAGCCGCCCAATTCGCGCTTCGGCGTGAGCGGAGCGTCGATGAGCTAAAAGAGTCCTTGCAGAAGATCCTGCGCGCAGCGAAACGCTGTACGGATCTCATCAATCAATTGCTGTGGCTGGCGCGCTCGGATGGGGGAACCAACCCAGTAGAGTTATTGTCCACCGACGCTGTGGCTGTTTTATCGGACGTTACGAGTGAGGCAGCGATGCTCGCCGCTGACAGAGGGCTGACAATTGCGAGCGATCTGCCGGAGACGCCGGTTTATATCGCGCTCGATGAGGCTTCTTTCCGGCGGATGATGCTGATCCTGCTCGATAACGCAGTCAAATATACGTCACCGGGCGGCAGTATCACCGTTCGCATGGCGGAACGCGAAAATCATATCGAGATCGCCGTCGCGGACAGCGGTATAGGCATTCCCACTGAGCAACTGCCGTTTATTTTCGACCGATTCTGGCGCGCCGATCAAGTGCGCTCGCGTGAAAGCGGCGGAACCGGCTTAGGGCTGGCAATCGCGAGCGAAATTGCACAGAGTCATGGGGCAGAACTGAAAGTGGAAAGCGCCGTTGGCCACGGCTCCACTTTTACCGTTCGGCTTCCGTACCCTTTCGGACAGCCGTCGAATCTACATACATCCAGTGAGCAATCCGGTTAATGAGCGACTTTTTCGATTTTAAGGGAACTTTAAGGTGAACGGAGGAGGCTCGCATTATGCAAGCTTCTTCCCTCACACGCCATCAGCCAGACGCGACTGGAATCCCAGAGATTTCAAGAGCGACATCGCCCTTCGCCGCTGATTGGGGACTTCTGTGCTTGCGCGTCTGGTTCGGCTTAAGCCTTTTCTTAAAGCACGGGTGGGAGAAACCCACGAACTTCGCCCAGATGTTGCAGCATTTCCCTAATCCACTGCACGTGGGGCCAGTCCCGAGTCTTATTTTTGCGCTTATCTCCGATGCAATCTGCTCAATCCTAGTTCTGCTAGGTTTAGGCACGCGTTGGGCAGCGCTGTGGATACTGGCAAATATATTCGTTGCTTGGAGCTTGGTTCACCATTTTCAGTTCTTCGGACGAGGCGGGGACCACGGAGAAGCAATCGTGCTTTATCTAGGGGGCTTCCTTGCAATCGCGATCCTGGGTCCGGGGCGGTTCAGCCTAGATTACAAGTTGCAAATCGGTAGGTTGTTTCAAAGGCGCTTCCAGCGGCCATAATGGGCGATTTTTTGACCTGCTGCGTCGCCGAAATCAATCTCGAGAGCCTTTCGGTTTATGCGCCTTCTTGAGCCCAGATTTTCAGACCCATTTAAGATTTGCGGGCGATGCTTGGTGTGCAAGGAATATCAGGCATGACATCCCGTAAGCATTCGCAATGGAAGTTCGGTTTTGTGTTGGCAACTGGCGCTCTGGTCGCGCTGGCGCTGTGTGTTCAATGCGTGCGGACTTACTTGTATACCGTCGCAGTCCTCATTCCGCAGCAAGCCGAAGAAGAGGCGGCGCGTCAGGCGGGCGCGTTGGCCGCTGCAGCCCGGAGTACCGGAATCGATGATCCGCACAAGCTAGCGCCACTGCTGCAACACGCAATCCAGTCTGCAGCGGACCGTGTCCTGTGGGTGCGCGTGCTGGACTCGGACAACAGCGTTGTCTCGGAAGCAGGAAGTCCGCCGGCGACGGTAAAAGTTCCGCCGCGATGGTGGGATGGCGTGCAAAAGCACAAGAATCGCGGAACCATGATCAATACATCGAAAGGCAAAGCGCTATCGATGATGCTGCCGCTCCGAATGCCACGACGGAACCACGCCGATGATCGGCGCATGGGTTACGTTCTAGATTTGGGAATTTCAATTCAAGCAGTCGCCGATACGTTCGGCGGTCTTCGCGAAAACCTGATTCTCGGTATAATCGCCTCCCTAGCGCTGCTAGTATCGCTTGCGGTCATTGGTATGCGCGCGCGTCATTATCTGCGCGGAAGGTATCTCGAGAGCGAACTTCACTTGGCAAGGCGTGTTCAGAGTGACCTGCAGCCCAAACCGCACTCAATGTATCCCCACATTGAATTCGCCGCGTCGGCGTTCGCGGCCGACCACGTCGGAGGAGATTTCTACGACGTCTTTGAACTTGACTCCGGCAAGCTTGCAATCGTGCTAGGCGATGTTTCGGGTAAGGGAATTCCCGCGGCCCTTTTGGTGAGTGTGCTTCAGGGAGCGATTCGCTCGTCAACAGCATCTCAGCACGAATTTGCGTGCGAGCGAATCAATCGGATGTTGTGCGAGCGGACGGCGAGCGAGCGATTCGCAACGCTGTTCTGGGGCGTTTTCGATCCGCAAACCAATAGTTTGCGATATGTGAATGCGGGTCACGCCGCCCCGATGCTCGTTCGGAAAGACCGGAACCGGGTAGACCGATTGGAGGAGGGAGGGCCCCTTCTCGGCTGTCTGCCGCAAGCAAAATATTCGGCGGGAGAAGTTGAGATTAAGGACCGCGATACGCTCGTCCTCTACACGGATGGAATGAGCGAAGCCGCCAACGAGCGTGCTGAGCAGTTCGGAGAAGAGCGCATAATGCAAACGCTCGCAAGCACGCTCGATGTCACGCCAGCCACCCTATGCGAGCAGCTCACCGAAGAAGTTACTGCATTTGCGGGTGCTGAACGCCCGGCCGAGGACGATCGCACTTTATTGGTGGTCAGGTTTTTATCCTCCCTGACGAGCGTCCGGGGGTGTGAGCCTTGTCAGGCTGCTAAGCCGCAAGTCGCCTGATGGCGTAGAAAGGAAGCAACTCATGAAATCGTTCTTGATGAGGACAGTGTTCAGCATCGTAGGGTTGGTACTGATTTGTCTGACGATTAAACCGTCCCAGGAGCCGGCAACAACGTCGCGAGTCGTAACCGCGGCGAATGCCTTTCTTTCCACGCTTGATGAGAAGCAGCGGAAGTCAGTACTCTATTCGTTCGACGACGAGGAGCAGCGCAAACGCTGGTCGAATTTTCCTACTGGATTCGTTCCGCGTGGGGGGATCAGTTTGAAGGAAATGAGTGCAACGCAGCAAGCCGCCGCTATGGACTTGATGGCCATAGTTCTCAGCCCAATGGGCCTGGAAAAAGTGAACCAGATTCGCTTAGCCGATGATGATTTCAAGGCGAACGGATCGAAAAGAGGGCCACGTGGCGGCGGCCCACCCGGTGGAAATGGTGGCCCACCACCTCAGTTCGCAAATGGCGGTCCTCCACCTCCCGGCGGTCCTCCGGCCGCGTTCGGCGCGAGAGGCGGCCCAGGCGGCCGTCCGCCGTTCAGAGGCGGAGATATGTTCGGAAAGGATCTGTACTACATCTCGTTCCTTGGCAATCCCTCAACGACGACGCCGTGGATGCTTCAATTTGGCGGTCATCACCTGGCGTTGAACATCACCATCGCCGGAAGCCGGGACGTGATGACTCCAAGCTTGACTGGTGCTCAGCCGGCCACTTTTACACTCAATGAACAAACCATACGCCCCCTCGGACGAGAGAGCGACAAGGGACTCGCGCTCCTGCAGTCTCTGGATCCAAAACAGCGCGCGCAAGCTGTCCTCAGCTATCGCGTTCCTGACTTGATCCTTGGACCTGGCCAGGACGGCAAGAAAATCGCTCCTGAAGGGCTAAAGGCTTCCGCAATGAACGGTAACCAGCGGCAGCTGCTGATCGACCTGATTGCAGAATGGTCCGGCATCATCAATGAGAGTGCGGCTTCTACGCGCATCAGTGAACTGAAAGCCGACCTGAACGAGACCTGGTTCGCATGGAGCGGTCCGACTGATTTCGAGCCCGGGAGTAATATCACTGCCTATTACCGTATTCAGGGGCCGCACCTCGTTATCGAATATGCTCCGCAAAACGACGAGCCTGCGAACCACGTGCACACGATCTATCGCGATCCCACGAATGACTACGGCCGACAATTCAGTAGCAAATGAAAACAAAGCTGGTCATCATTGTCGCGGCGCTATCGCTCGCAGCACCTGTGTTTGCGCACAGGCTTGACGAGTATTTGCAAGCAATCATCGTTTCGGTCGAGCAAGGCCATATCCGGGCCTCCATGCGCCTGATTCCGGGAGTAGCTGTCTCGACTGCCGTCATTCGAGCCATTGACGTTAACGCCGACGGTGTTCTCTCAGAAGCCGAGCAGCAGATATACGCTCAAAAAGTTGTTCGTGATCTCTCACTCACCGTAGACGGACAGACTTTGAAGCCTCGCCTGAGCAGCGTAAGCTTTCCGGCCCCGGCGGATATGAAGGAAGGAACCGGCGAGATCCATATTGATTTCGCTGCGGATTTGCCTGCCGGAGGATCGCACCGGACAATCGTTATTCAGAATCACTACGAACCGCGAATGTCCGTGTACCTGATGAACTGTTTAGTTCCGCAAGACCGCGATATCCAAATCATTGCCCAGAGCCGCAATCAAAACCAGTCGTACTATCGAGTCGAGTATGTGCGGTCAGGCGGTGGACAGGATGCATTGACATCGCGGTGGCGGTCCACTCTTGTGACAGCGCTGGCCTCTCTCGCCGGTGTGCCGAGCATGTTCCGCCTGGGTATGCGCCATATCGCCGAAGGTACAGATCATCTTCTGTTTCTGATAGCGCTGCTTTTACCTGCGCCGCTGTTGGCTGTGCGATCTCATTGGGTGGCATTCGGCGGTCTCCGCCACAGCTTGATTCAGATACTGCGGGTCGTCACGGCGTTCACTTTGGGTCACTCCGTCACTTTGGCCTTGGCAGCCTCAGGACTTGTTTCATTGCCGGAACGTCCCGTCGAAGTGCTGATTGCCTTTTCCATTCTGATCTCTGCTGCTCACGCTCTGCGCCCGCTGTTCCCGGGACGCGAACCAATGATCGCTGCAGGTTTCGGTCTCGTACATGGATTAGCGTTCGCGACAACCCTGCAAAATTTGGGCGTGGGTGCCTGGCAGCGCATCGCAAGCATTCTTGGATTTAATCTCGGCATCGAGACTATGCAGTTGATTGTCGTCGCTGCGATCCTGCCTTCGTTGATCATCCTGAGCCGGACACCTGCGTATACCGTCTTTCGATTTACTGGTGCTCTGTTCGCCGGTTTCGCGTCGCTCGGCTGGATTATCGAACGCTTGTTCGATGTTCCTGACTTTGTGGATGTCGTAGTGGATCGCGTTGCACAACGCGGAGCATTGGTTGCCGCTTTATTACTCGTGATCAGTGTCGTTGCGTGGTTGCGCCACGATAGACAGGACAGCCGAAACATCATCACTGAAAAACCGGCGCCGGGCGAGTCTGAGCCAGCCGTTGCCTGAGCTGTCAGGAATGAAACAGTAATCGATGAATAAATTTATTCTTCTCGCTTCGGCGTCAGCGTTAATTTGTGTCACAGCCTTTGGGTTCTTCGGGCAAGGGAAAGATACTTCTAAAGCTGCAACTCCAAATACTGACCAGACGCAGGCCATCGTCACCGCCACCACAGCGTTTCTAAACTCGCTGAGCGCTGACCAGCGCCAGAAGGTGCAGTTTCCGTTCACCCCCCAGAAGACGGCCACCGCCGCCAGGTTCGCGAGGACCGGAGCGCCGGGCGGTCCCGGCGGCCCTGGTCGCGGAGGGCCGATGCAAGGCCCCGGTGCTCGTCCCGGCACGCCGGGGCAACAAAATGGTCAACACCCTCCTGGTGGCGAAGGTCCAGGGCGAGGTCCTGGCGGTCCGGGCATGGGGCCTGGCGGCGGTTTCATTGGAGAGCAGTATGGGCAAGCAGTGTGGTCGAACTATCCCGTCAGTGACGTGCCGCGTCCTGGTCTGCGTCTCGGCAACCTGAGTGACGCACAGCGCGAGGCAGCTATGCACCTGCTGCAGGTCGCGTTAAGCGCCAAAGGCTACCAGAAGGTTCTCGACATCATGGGTGCGGATCAAGCGCTATCGGATAGCGGCACTCCGTACTGCTCCGGCACCGCTTGTTACACGATCGGTATCTTCGGGGAGCCGAGTAGCACAAAACCCTGGATGTTGGAGTTCGGCGGTCATCATCTCGGCCTCAACCTCGTCATGGCCGGAGAGCACGGCGTCATCACACCGACCCTGACCGGTGCTCAGCCTGCAGTTTATAGATCGAACGGCAAGACGGTCCGCGCGCTCGCCCAGGAGAACGATAAGGCGTTCGCCTTATTGAACGCGCTAGATGCAAACCAACGAAAACAGGCCATTCTGAACTACGAGGTACACGACCTGGTGCTTGGGCCCGGCCACGCAGGAGAGACGATCCAGCCGGAAGGACTGAAAGCGTCTGATATGAATGAACAGCAACGGGCGATGTTGCTCGACGTGATATCGGAATGGGCTGAAATCGTCAATGATGCGTACGCCATGCCTCGAATGGCGGAAATCAAGGCTGGCTTGGATGAGACCTACTTTGCCTGGAGCGGACCGACCACGCATGAGACCGGCAGAAATGGCAGCGCTTATTACCGCATTCAGGGGCCGAGGTTGGTGATCGAGTTCTCGCCACAAGGCGTGGGCGGTGATCCGACGATGCACGTGCACACCATGTACCGCGATCCCACAAACGACTATGGACGTACGTTCACAACCGGCTAAATCTAGAATGCTGTGCTCTGGATAACCGTGCGGTTGGAAGTGGGCCCGCGACGGCAAAGCCTTCAAATATTTTTCTCTCACAATTGGCGATCTGACCTTCAAGATTGCAGAATCGATGCTAGGTTTTATCGCGTTGTCAGCAACGGCGTAAATTCACTGGCAGACTCGAATACAAGTGCAGTGCGGTTTACTCGCGTGTGACGCTAGAACCTTATCGGGAGTGAGCTAGCGACGATAAGTCAAGAGACGGGGCAGAACTGACCGCTGGCTCACTTTCGATAAGGCCGTTTGATGGAACTCGCTGACGTTTGCGAGGGATGCGGCCAACTATGGCAACGTACCGCTATGGGATTTCAATTGATTTTCGCCGTTTGGTCGGCCAGGGAGCCGGAACGAGTCGCTGGAGAATCCTGGGAAGCTCAGCACGGACGACCTTCATTATCGCCCAATTGTGCGACCGCTAATAAGGCCCGAACAGCCGATCCGCAGCCCACGCGTAGCGTCCCTCGCGTCAGCGAGTTCGTTCTAACGGCGATGTGTTTACCATCCTGTTCAAGGCCCGGCTGATTTCGACCCCTTCGTTTCGGAATACAATCAGACTGCGCAGAATACAGTGACTGAGCAGTTCCAGGCATGACTTCCGCCTCACCGCGAGATCTAGCACGCACTGATGCGAACCGGCGAATTCCCGTTTCACGCACCGGCGCCGCGCAAACTGTCAAGCGCCGAGAGCACAAAAGCCCGCACGGTTTCCACCGGCTTCTCGAGCCTGGATGCAATTTGAGGCAGCGTGAGACCCTCATACCAGGCGAGTTCTAGTGCGAGCCTCTGGCCATCGCTAAGATGCAGGAAGGCGTCGCGCATTGCGGCCACACCCTCGACTGAGGGCGGCGACGCAGCCTGTTTAAAGAGCGCAGGAGATTCCAGGCTGCTCTTTTCGATTGCGGACGAGCGCGAATTGACCAGCCGCTTGTACTGGAGTGCGTGATTGCGCGCCAGAATCAGCATCCACGCGCCCAGGCAAACGTGGTATTCGGGCAGAGTCTCCGCCAGGTTGAAGGCCTTCATGAAGATTTCGGCGGTGACATCCTCGGCGGTTCCGCGATCCGCGACGACGTTCAAGACCAACGCGAAGAGTAGCTTGCCCAAGCGACGGTATAGCACCTCTATGGCGCCGAGATCGCGCCGTTTTAAGCGCGCGGCGAGATCGGCGTCGTCAGGCGAGCAGAGCAGCGGGGCGAAATCGGATGCTGCCGGCATAGTGGTTAGAGCAAGTCTTCCGCCACCAGCGGCATTCCGCGCTCCATCTCGGTACGGGAATCGATGTTATAGCGCCGGCGTGCCGAGAACAATTTCTCGACTTCGCAGCGCGGGAGAACGCGAGGACCACCGAGCATTTCGGCCACAAAAGTGATGCGCGCAAAATGCTCCACCATCTCCATACGGAAGAACGCCTGCCAAACGTCGGCGCCGTAAGAGGTGCAGCCGTGGTTTTCAAGCAGCAGGGCATCGTACTTGGGGATCAGCGGTAGCATCCCTTCGGTCAGCGCGGGAGTTCCAGGAAGGCCGTACGGAGCCAGCGGCACGGCGCCGAGATGGACAATCACCTCCGGCAAGAGAGCCTGATCGAGCGCGCGGCCGGCGGCGGCGAAACCCGTAGCCACGGGCGGATGCGCATGCACAACGGCGCGCACGTCGGAGCGCATCGAGTAGATGGTCGTGTGCATGGCGATTTCACTAGTGCGGTCGCCATCGCCGCTCACCCGGTTACCGCACAGATCGCAGACAATGAGATCCTGCGGGCCGACCAGGCTTTTGCTGATCCCCGTCGGCGTGCACAGAATGCGATCGTCGGCAAGGCGGGCGCTAATATTGCCATCGTTCATCGCGACCCAGCCCTTTTCATAAACGCGCTGGCATACGCGCACGATGTCGTCACGGATGCCCTGCTCTGACTTACTCATGCGAAAACTGATTCTAACAGGGACACATCGTTCGGGCGGCTACAATTGGACCGTGGAAAAGCGCCGGATGTGCCCGAATTGCCGGGCCTTCATCACGATTGCGGATCGAGTGTGTCCGTATTGCAACGCCCAGTTGGGTCCGCGCGCGATTGACATGCGCGCATCGCAGCTTGCCGCGTCGATGATGCCGCGGGCGAATTTGACCAGCATGATCGTGCTGATCGTTAACTGCACGCTCTTTCTGATCGAAGTAGTTGTGGGAGCCCAGCTCTCGCATACTTCGGTGCTCGGCAACGTCTGGAACGTCAACACCGCGGTTGCGATTATCCTCGGCGCAAAGCAGGGACAGCTAATCGCCGCAGGCCAGTGGTGGCGCCTGATCACCGCCGGAATCCTCCACGGGGGGTTGATCCACCTGGCGATGAATTCTTATGCGCTCTGGATCCTCGTGAGCGAAGTGGAGCAGTTCTACGGAACCGGCCGATTAGTGGTAGCGTATGTCGTGTCCACATACGTGGGCTTCCTATTCAGCTATCTGGGATCGCCAATGGTTCCGTCGCTTGGCGCATCGGCAGCAGCTTTCGGATTGATCGGAATCATGCTAGCGATGACGATCCGGCGGCGCAGCGATCCGCTGGTCCAGATGGTCCGGGCGCAATACGGCCAATGGCTGATCTTCTCGCTCGTGCTCAGCTTCTATTCGAGAGTCGATTTGGCGGCGCACATCGGGGGCCTGATCGCCGGGTTTTTGATAGGGCTCGTGGCTGGTTTGCCCGGGCTGCCGCGAAGCCCCAGAGAAACTTTGTGGAAAATTCTGGCCACTATAGCCGTTCTGGTTGTCGTATACGCACTGATCCAGGATTATTTCTCGTTTCAGGCTCTCGTACGGCAGATGCAGAATAGTGATGTTGGACCGGTATAGAGTTGCTCTATAATCTAGTTTCCACAGTTTTCCGGCAAGTTTTACACAACTTTGTCACAGTACACCCTGCTCCACGGGGCCCGGCAACTGCTTACGTTGCGAGGCTTGAGCGGCGCGCGTCGGGGCTCCTCTCTCAAGGACTTAAGCATTATTGAGGACGGTTCGGTCCTCATTTGCGATGGCGTGATAGCCGCTGTTGGACCCGCGAGACGAATCGAGAACTTAAAACAAGCGAGAAAAGCAGTTTCGATCGATCTGGGAGGGCTGGTTGTCATGCCCGGCTTCGTAGATGCCGGTCTGCTGGTGTCGATGCGCGCCGATGCGGCATCGGCTACTAAGCCGGCACGGCCCAAAAAGACACGGCAGATCTACGATGACGGACTGGCCCTGCTACGCTCCTGTCTGCATCACGGGACGGTAGCGGCAGAGCTAAGATCCGGCTCCGACCTGGAGGATTTCCGTGCGGATACAGCAATGCTCCGGCAGTTGACGAAGATCGGAAGTAATCCAGTCGACATCGTGCGCACCTGGCGGATATCGCGGCCGATCCATACGGAGGTCGAAAGACAGGAATTCAGGGGTGCACTGGGAGTGCTTGCGCGCAGAAAGCTGGTGGATTTCGTCGAAGTTTCCGGCGCTGCGCTCGCAATCTCTGATGACCTGCTATGGGACATACGCCAGGCAAACGTGGGGATGAAGCTGGCATGGGATGGCGGCGATGAGAAGTTGTTGGAAGACGTGCTGCGGCGGATCATGCCTCGTACGGTCGCTTGCCCGCCTACTCTCAGTGAAGCGGAGTTCGCGGCACTGGTGAAATTCCCAGCCATCGTGGTGTTCTCGCCAACCGTCGATTTGGCGCATGGCCCCGGACCTGGATTAAAGCGGTTCTTGGAATGGGGCGGGGCGGTTGCGCTCTCGTCCGGCTATGATGCCCATCGGTCCCCTGGATTCAGTATGCAAATGGCAGTGTCGCTGGCCATTGTGCAGGGGCAATTGTCTCCTGAAGAAGCGATTGCAGCCGCGACCATCAATGCGGCTTACGCCATGGGATACGGCCACGTTACCGGAAGCCTGGAACAAGGCAAGCGGGCGGACATCCTGGTGGTGAATGTGCCCGACCATCGCGAGATCGCGCGTCGTTTTGGAATTAACCATGCGGCGATGGTATTGCGGAACGGAGTGACAGCGTTCAACCGCACTCGTTGGAAAATAGGCGCGTGAGTTCACGTCCGATTGAGTGTGTTCCTAACATCTCCGAAGGCCGGGATCCAGCGGTCATTGATGCCATCGAAGGTGCCATTGCTTCAGTTCGCGGCATCTCGGTCCTGCATCGGACAAGCGATCCGGACCACAATCGCAGTGTGATTACATTCGCGGGGGACGGGAGCGCCGTTTTGCAGGCTGCCCTTGAAGCGGTGGAGAAGTCCGCGCGACTCATCGATTTAAACCAGCATCGAGGCGTGCATCCGCGCTTGGGAGCACTGGACGTCTTGCCGTTTGTGCCCTTGTACGATACCGGCATCGCCGAATGTGTGGATCTGGCGCGCGAGGCGGGTGAGCGCATCTGGCGGGAACTCCGTATTCCGGTCTATTTTTATGAAGCGGCGGCAACGCGCCCGGGCCGCGTAAAGCTGGAAGACGTACGGCGGGGCGAGTTCGAAGGATTGCGTGAGGCGGTGTTGAACGACGAAACGAAGCACCCGGATGTGGGTGGTCCGGAATTGCACCCGACAGCCGGCGCCGTCATCGTGGGGGCACGCAAAGTGCTGGTCGCGTACAACATCAATCTGAAGACTACGGATTTGGATGTAGCCAGGTCGATAGCAAAGCGAATCCGTGCCAGCAGCGGCGGGCTGCCGTATGTGAAGGCATTGGGTCTGCCGCTCGCGTCCCGGGACCTGGTACAGGTTTCGATGAACCTCACGGATTTTGAGCACACTCCTGTGCATGTGGTCTTTGCCGAGGTGCAGCGCCTTGCGGCCGAGCACAAGGTGGAGATAGAAGAGAGTGAAGTGATCGGACTGATGCCGCGGAAAGCGATCGAGATGGCGGCCGCGAGTTTGTTGAAGGTCGCCGACTTCGATTCGAATCGGGTGATCGAGAATGCGCTGGAGAGCAAACGGGTCTGCACAAACGGACCGGAATAGGGCAGAATTACTGGATGTGATGCGAACCCTCTCAATCGTCGCGGGAGCGGTGGCTCTCTCTGCATTGGCAGCCGGACAAACTCCCAATGCGCTTTCTGTGTACAAGGACGGCGATTACGACCGTGCCATCCCGCTGCTGAAGGAGGCTGCGAAGGCGCAGGCGAATGACGCTGCGCTGCGGGCCGCGCTGTTATCCGCTTTGGTGTATCAGGGCAAAGTCGAGGAAGCTGTTGATGCGGCGGAAGAGGACGCGCAGGTGTTCCCCGATTCACCGGACGTAATTGCGGCGTGCGGCGAGTATGCGTTTTACATGGGTGAGATGACAGACGCGGAAAGGCTATTCCGGCAGGCTCTGAAGATGAGGGAAACCACCGCGCGCGCCTACTACGGAATGTCACGCCTGTTCTATGCTGCCTCCATGCGCCGGAGTGCGCGTGTGCTCTGCCTGCGAGCACACGAGATCGATCCGGATGATGCACTGATCACGCGGCTCTGGATGACCTATCTTGTTCCGGAGAAGCGGCGCGAACTGCTGCCAGCCTTCATGGCTGCGCACCCGTGGCTGTATCAGCATGGCGACGCGATTCGCGGCACTCAGTCGGAAGTTTCGCATGAGCTTAACGGCCGTAAGACCTTCGAGCCTGAGGGCGAGCGGCAGGAAACGACCTTGCATCTCCTCAGGTTGATGCGAGACGCGAATCACATCGAGGGTGTGGGACTGGAGTTTCGAATCGGCGACGCACGGCCCCTCCATCTGCTGTATGACACGGGCGCGTCGGGCATTCTGATCGATGAGAAATCGGTGGATAAGGCGGGTTTGAATCATCTGGGCTCGACCGAAGCGTTTGGCATTGGCGACGCCGGGAAACGCAAAGTGTTTATGGCTGTGTCGGACACGTGCGAGGTGGGCGGGATTAAGTTCAAGACGTGCGTGGTTGCGGCGACAGAGGGAAAACAACACGTCAGCCCGGATATCGACGGGTTGATCGGAGCAGATTTCTTCGCCAGCTACTTACAGGAAATCGATTTTCAACGATTCAAGCTGCATCTGATTCCTCTTCCTGCGCGGCCGCCGAATCCGCAGGGCTATGACCGCGAGATCAGCGCCGACGAAAAGGACTTCACGCCCATCTTCCGATTCGGCCATCAACTCATGATCTCCACGAAGCTCAATGGAAAGACGTCCGGTCTCTTCCTGCTCGACACTGGGTCGACGATCTCGAACGTGGATTCGACCTTTGCTCGGCTGTCGACAAAGGTGCGGGGCACGTCGTTCGTCAGTGTCCGAGGCATCTCCGGCCAAGTGAAGAATGTGTTCGAGGCGGACAGAGCCGAGCTGGAATTCGGTCACTACCGGCAGGCGAACCTGGGACTGATTGCGTTCGATTTGAACAACCGGCCGGATCACGAAGAGGTCCGCATGTCGGGCATTCTTGGTCTACCCGTCCTATCACTGTTCCGGCTGACGCTGGATTATCGGAACGGGTTGGTGAAGTTTGAATATATCCTGGGTGAGAAGAAGAAGTAGCGGCCACTCCGTATGATAGAAAGCATGGCCACCACTTACTCTGCCGAGCCGGAAGTGTCTTTGCCGACATCGTCACTCGAGGAGATCATGGGACTCGAGCACGCGTATCTGTTGCAGAACTACGCCCGATACCCGTTGGCCTTGCATCGTGGAAGAGGTTGTTACCTGTATGACGTTGAGGGGAACCGGTATCTCGACCTGATCAGCGGCATCGGCGTTAATTCGCTGGGATACGCGCACCCGCGCATTACGAAGGTAATTCGTCAGCAGGCGGGACTGCTACTGCACACGTCCAATCTCTACTACCACGAGTACCAGGGACGGCTGGCGGAGCGGCTGGCGAAAATTAGTGGGTTACAGCGCAGCTTTTTCTGTAACTCCGGTACCGAGGCGATGGAAGGCGCGCTGAAGATGGCGCGAGCGCACGGTACTGCTGTCAGTCCGAGTAAGTACGAAACCATCTCGCTCGACAACTCGTTTCATGGACGCACACTCGGCGCACTTTCCATTACGGGCCAGCCGAAATATCGGAAGGATTTCGAGCCGTTGATGCCCGGCGCGCGTTTCGTGGAGCGCAATAACGTCGCGGCGCTGGAAGCAGCCGTGAGTGAAAATACGGCCGCCATTGTCCTCGAGTTCATTCAAGGCGAGGGCGGGATCCTGCCCGTCTCGGAGGAGTTTGCGAGAAAAGCGCGCGAGCTCGCGGACCGCCACAACGCGCTGCTGGTGTTCGACGAAATTCAGTGCGGCGTCGGACGCCCGGGCACCTACTTTGCGTATCAATTGTTGGACCCGGTGCTGCTGCCCGATATTGTTATCGCGGCCAAGCCGATGGCTTGCGGAATTCCGCTGGGTGTCATCATTGCAAACGAAAAAGCGGCTGCCGCGATTAAGCCGGGCATGCACGGATCGACATACGGAGGCGGTCCGCTGGCGTGCCGTGTCGCGCTGGAGTTCTTCGACATCATGGAAGAGCTTCTTCCGTGCGTGAATTCGGTGGGCGGCTACTTCCGGATGAAGTTGACCGAGCTGATGCGCAGTTTTCCGTTCATAAAGGAAGTGCGCGGCCAGGGACTAATGATTGGTGTCGAAACTGAGTTTCCGTGCAAACACCTTGTGCTCGAAGGCATCAAGGAAGGCATATTGTTCAACGTAACTCACGATACGGTGATCCGATTTCTCCCGCCGTATGTGTTGACGGAGCAGGACGTAAATCGCGCGATCGAGGCACTGACGAAGATTTTCAACAATGCGAAGCCGCTTCCGGATTAGGTGCTAGAGAAGATCGTCGCGATTCTGCGCTTCCAACGTCTTCACGAGCTTGCTGACTGCCTGCGCCTGCGAGCGAGCGGCGATGAGCAGAGCATCGGGCGTGTCCACGATTACGAGATTTTCAACGCCGACCAGAGCGACTGTTTTTTCCGCATCGACGTAATTGCCGCGGCTGTTTTCGACGACCAACGGACCGCGTGACGCATTCTTGTTGTTATCTTTATCGGCAAGATCGTAGACGGCTTCCCAGCTGCCGACATCGTTCCAGCCAATGTCGTCAAGCGCAATACCCGTGACATTTTCGGCCTTCTCGATGATGCCGTAGTCGACAGAGATGTTCTCGCAGAGCGGATACGCTTCGGCCAGCGCCGCGGGGAATTTTCTGCTATTGAATACCGGCAGACCGGCCAGCAGCGTGGCGGTCTTTGGCTGATGGCGGCGCATGAGATCGAGCACAGTGGAGGCGCGCCAAAAGAACATTCCAGCGTTCCAGAAGAAATTACCACGCTCGACGAACCGCTTGGCTGTGCGGGCATCGGGCTTTTCGCGGAAGCTGGTCACGGGCAAGGGCGTGCCGGCACCCGGCTTAACGGTCTTGGGAAATTCGATATAGCCATAGCCCGTCTCGGCCCATCGCGGCTGAACGCCGAGGACTACCACGTCGCCCGCCTCGGCTCCACGAAAGGCCAATTTGACGAAGTTGCGAAAGCGCGCTTCTTTGAGGATGAGGTGATCGGCAGGGAAGACACCCATGACCGCTTCGGGATCGGCTTGCGACAAGATGTGCGCCGCCAGAGCGATGCAGGGAGTAGTGTTGCGCTGCGAGGGTTCGGCGATAACCTGCTGCGCGGGAAGTTCCGGCAGTTGCTTGCGGATTTCCGGCTGCAGAAATTCGTTGGTGATGATCCAGAGGTTTTCGGGCGGAATGAGCGGCTTCAGGCGATCGACTGTCTGCTGGATAAGCGATCGCTCACCCAAGAAGCGGAGCACCTGTTTGGCGTTTCGTTTGCGGCTGCGCGGCCAGAAGCGAGTGCCGCGGCCACCCGCCATGATGAGGCCGTAGCGATGATTTGGCATGTGAAGTTAGTTTCGCAAGAGCGGCGGACGTCACGGCGAGCCGGGCCGCACCGTTACGGGTTGGGTGAACCGGGATTTAGAGGAAGCGAATGATCCGGGAGGCGCGCATCGGGGAAACCGCGGATGACGCGAAGCGTTCGGGTCCAGCGCGTGCGGGTGAAGAAGTGTTCGGCGAGATCGACGAAATGATCGACCATGGAGCCGACAGATGTGCCGGCCAGCTCTTCGGTTGAGGCGCGATACGACCAATAGATCAGTAGCGGCTTGCCAATGATGTAGTCGCGCGGCACAAAGCCCCAGAAACGGCTATCGGCTGAGTTGTCGCGATTGTCGCCCATAGCGAAAAAATGTCCCGGCGGTACGATGATTTCGCCGTTTTCCACGTGATGCTGCAGCATGTCCTGTTGCAGCAGCTGCGCCTGCGCGCCGTCGGGCATAGGCGCCGGATCGACCGGGAAGTTGTCGCGGATCGGATCGTACGGGAATTTGTGATAGACGTATGGCTCGTATAGCGGCTGACCGTTGCGGTAAACGGTCCGGTTCACCATTTTTAGATGGTCACCGGGAAGGCCGATGACACGCTTCACGAAGGTTTGAGAAATGTCGCCGGGGTAGCGGAATACGATGATATCCCCGTGCTTAGGTTCCTCATACGGCAGCAGGTATTTGGTGATGGAACCCCCCGGCGCGTAGGCGAGCTTGTCGACCAGCAGGTGATCGCCGACGAGCAGCGTGTCTTCCATCGAGCCTGTCGGAATCACAAACGCCTGAACGAGGGTAGTCGTGCCGAACAGCAGCAGCAGAATGGTAACGGCCCATTCGGCGATGCCATTACGCGCATCGCCGTGTTGCTTCTTTTTCTTCTCGGAGTTGCTCGCCGTCGCGGCGGTGATTGTTTCCTGTGCCATCGAATCCTTGCGGGTAATGATTTACTGCTGCGCCGTGAAGCCGCGAACCGGGCGCAGGGTCCGGCTCCAACGGGTCCGGGTAAAGAAATGCTCACCGACATCAATAAGATGGCGGCCGAAGTCTTTGGGCGAGCTTGGCATGAGTTCATCGGTCGGGGCGTCATACGACCAAAACACCAGCGCCGGCTTGCCGATGATATTCTGACGCGGCACAAAGCCCCAATAGCGGCTGTCGAGCGAATTGTCGCGATTGTCGCCCATCGCGAAGTAGGAATCTGGCGGGACAACGACTTCCCCGTTCACGACATGGTGCTGCAGCATGTCGCGCAGGAACAGTTCCCGCCGGCTGTCAGGGCCGATGCCGTTCGAAACGTAAGGAGGAGGAAAGTTTGCCTGATATGAGCTGACGAACGGAGACTTGTGGAAGACGTAAGGCTCGTCCAGGAGCACTCCATTACGGTAGAGCCGGTTGTCAACGATTTTGATGCGATCGCCAGGGATTCCGATGACGCGCTTCACGAACGTTTGCGACACATCGACTGGGTAGCGGAAAGCGAAGACGTCGCCGCGCTTCGGATTCTGATAGGGCAGGAGGAAGCGGCTGATGGTGCCAGGTTCGGCGTACGCCAGCTTGTCGACAATGATGTGATCGCCGATGAGGAGGGTATCTTCCATGGAGCCAGTGGGAATCACGTACGACCAAGCGACTGTGGTGGAAGCGAAGAGCATAACCAGAATCGTCACAGCCCACTCGGCAATTGCGTTGCGCTGAGTGCGAGCCGGGGGCGCCACGTCTGGTGGAGTCTGTTCTTCGGTGCGGGGTTCAGATACGGCAGCGTTCGGATCGTCCAAGCGCTTGTCGCTCTCCATCTGCATCGCCAAAACACCATTGTAACTTCCGGAGGTTGCAGGCAGTCTGGATTTCCGCGTGGAAATACCGGTGCGGTCCGCGTCTATAGGATGGAGTGAGCGGACTGTGAGCCGGCTTTTTTCTAATGATGTCTCAGCCGCGATAGGCTGAAGGCGTGGCTATTTGTTTTATGGGCCGCAACGGGCTCCAATTCTGGGGGGATACATGTATCGATTGCACATAGCAGGTTTAACAACAGCAATAGTTCTT
The DNA here is from genome assembly GCA_963842195.1 of uncultured Acidobacteriaceae bacterium. GTDB lineage: Bacteria > Acidobacteriota > Terriglobia > Bryobacterales > Bryobacteraceae > Bog-105. The sequence goes on along the minus strand of CAWJFN010000001.1, from coordinate 146,599 downwards.
ACATTGAGCATTGGCTGCAGCAGGCAGGCAGTCAGCGATGACAGTCTGGCGAACGATATCAAGGGCAAGTTGTACTCGGATGCGACGACCAAGGCCGCGAATATCAATGTAGCGGTGAAGGACGGTGTGGTGACGTTGAGCGGCGATGTGCCGAGTTCGGACGTGGAGTTGGAAGCAATGAAAGTCGTCAATGGAACCGCAGGCGTAAAGAGCGTGACCGACCAGTTGCAAGTGAATGGTGCAACGGCAGCCGCACAACCTCCGGCAGCGAATCCGGCTCCGCCCACGGGAAGCCCTTATCCGGCACAGCCGCAGCCGACGGAACATCGCGGGGCGGAAGAACATAGGGGCGATCGAGCTGCCGCAGGCTTGACGGTTCCAGCCGGGACACGAGTCACAGTTCGCATGATCGACGCCATCGATTCCCGAAAGAACACGGCGGGACAGACTTTTCATGCATCGCTGGATGCTCCGCTAACCGCAGGCGACCGAGTGGCGATCCCTGCCGGCGCGGACGCGACGGTTTTGCTGGATTCGGCGAAGAGTGCAGGGCGGGTCAGGGGCAATGCAGGTTTGGAAGTGACACTGACCGGGATTGATTATCAAGGCCGTCACTACGACGTGAGTAGCGGACCGGTAACGGAAGCTGGAAAGTCGCGCGCCAAGCAGACGGCGATTCGGACTGGCGTGGGGGCGGCTGCGGGAGCAGTGATTGGAGCCCTCGCTGGCGGCGGCAAAGGCGCGGCTATCGGTGCTGGTGCGGGCGGCGGTGCGGGGATAGGATATGACATTTTCACGCATGGAGACCAGGTGAAGATCCCGTCGGAGACAGTCTTGACGTTCAGTTTGCAGAACGCGCTGACGGTTAGCCGGATGAGGACGAATCCGCAATAAGCTGTCGGCGAGCTATTTCGTTTCGCAGACGGGACCGGCCGGGATTGACATGGCAGCGTCCGGCGAGTTCTGTGCCGGGAGCGTTCGCATGGTGTAGCGCTTGCCTTTCGGGATGGGTGCGCGCAGCAGTGGAATCGAGCAGGCTCCGGGAGGGGAAAGTGTCAGAACCTGAGGCTTGCCTGGGAAGACCGGCATGCGCGCCGCCGAGCCCGAGAGTGCCGATTTGAGTGCGTCCTGCAGCACCTTTTGAGGGACTCGCGCACAACAGACGCGCCCGGCGCGACTAAGTCCGCTGAGTTCCTCTTTTTGTTCGGTGTCGCGCCCGGCGGCTTGTGCGCTTTGTTGATGCGCCGGATCGCCCAGAGCTCCTTGGGGAAGTTGGAAGTTCGGCGACGGCGGAGGCGCGGCACTAAGGCCACCGATCAAACAGAGGAAAAGAGAAGCGCGCAGCAACATCCTGAACAGATTCTATATGAATTTCGCGGGCCGGTAGGATGAATGTGCGTGCGCGTTCTCTTCCTATCGCCCCGACAGGCGTGGCCACCCAACAGCGGAGCTAAGCTGCGCGATTACCATTTGGCACGCGCGCTGGGCGATCGCGCCGATGTGACCTACGTGTATTTCGCGGACGCAAGCGAACAGCAGACGCAGAAAGATGCGTTTTCTTTTTGCCGGGAGGTGATTGCGGTTCCAGCGCCGAAGAAATACACGCCGGCGAAGGTTCTGCGCGGCCTGCTCGGGACGCCCCTGCCCGTCGTTAATTACACATCGGGCCAGATGGCGCAGATAGTCAGTGAGCAGCTTGCAACAAAACAGACGGACGTTGTCCATCTCGACAGCATGCATCTTGCGGAGTGCGTTCCTCTGGTGAAGAAACGTTCTCCGGCTACGAGGATAATGCTGGACTGGCACAATATCGAATCGGAAGCGATGTTTCGTTATGCCGCGACAGCCGGTTCAAGGGTGCGGAGAGCGTACGCAGGCATGACCGCGAGGGGCCTGCAGCGTGTGGAGAACAGCCTGTTGCACACTTGTTTCGCGCACGTGGTGTGCAGCGAGCGTGAAAAGAGAGAGCTGGAACGCCGTAATCCGGACGCCCGGGTAGCGGTGATCGAGAACGGCGTCGATACCGACTACTTTCAGCCGGCGAGCGGGATGCCGGCGTCGAACCGCATTGTGTTCGTGGGCCAGATGTCCTATCACGCAAATGCCGACGGCATCATCTGGTTCGTGAGGCAGATTTGGCCGGCGGTGCGAGCCAGATTTCCGCAGATGACCTTGAGCATCGTGGGATCGAATCCGGGTCCGGCAGTGTACGCGCTGAAAGACGAAGCGGGGATCGAAGTGACCGGGACGGTTCCGGATGTGAGGCCTTACTATCGCGATGCGTTTGCGGCGATCGTGCCGCTGCTGACCGGCGGGGGCACGCGACTGAAGATCCTGGAGGCGATGGCGGCGGGTGCGCCGGTCGTGTCTACTGAGCTCGGGGCTGAAGGGCTCGCGGTTGCAAACGGGCGCGAGGTGCTGATTGCGGGCGACTCGGCGACATCGTGGATCGAGGCGTTCAGTGCGTGCAGCGATGCGGGCCGGCGCAGTGCCATAACGGCTTCGGCGCGGGATTTGGTGTGCTCTCAATACGATTGGAATAGTATCGGGCGGCGGCTTGCGGCGGCTTACGATCACTGGTCGAACGAGTAGATCTTTTGCGGGCGGCTGCCGCAGGGTTTCATCGCGGCGGGTCAGAGTAGCAAAGCTGCGGTTGCCTGTTTTCGGAACGAACCCAACCCCAATCGGCCATTACGGAACGAACCCAATCTGTTGCAGTGGCGCATCTGAGCTGCGGTGTAACACTTTGCGCTTTCAAGCAGATACGTGAATTTACGAAACGAAGCCAACCGTGCTGCAAGGGAGAAAGGTGTTGTATCGACGCGGATCGATTTTTTTGCGAAACAAGCCAAGTTTACCGGGAGGCGGCCTGTGCGGCCGCCGCAGCCTAGCGCCTGCCCCGCAGCCTAGCGCCTGCCCCGCAGCCTAGCGCCTGCCCCGCAGCCTAGCGCCTGCCCCGCAAGCGGCTCTGCGCTGTTTTGCGAAACGAACCCAATCGACGCGGGAGAATCGCGGACGCCCCGCTACGCGCGAGCGTCCGCGCCACCAGCATATTGCGACACGAAGCCAATCCAACGTGGCGGTAAAACTATTCAATTTTCAAGGACCGATGAGGTTCCGATTCGCACCAGAACCGTGGCGATGATAGCCGGATGCGGATGCAAGACAGGTGGAACCAGGATGTAAGTGGATGTAAATACTACGGAAATAGTTGTTGCGTGCGCGGAATGCGCGGTATTTCGTCAGTGCTGCGGCGATTGGTCTGGGCTGGATGTGAGTTTATCGCGATTCCGGTGCCGGTACAGAACGATTAGCGGACGGAAGCGGGTTTTCAGGCTTTATCGGACCTATTTAGCAAAAGGACTTGCTAGTTGTGGATCAGGATCAAAATGAGGGCCAGACTGGATTTGGCTCATATCGAAGCGAAATCAGCGTTTCACCGGGTGAAGACGCAAGCAGCTGCGACGCGAATTTTACTATTAGAGCTCGCTGCAACTGCTTGATGGGTACGTCCGGACCCCGTGGCGAAGACAGAGGCATTCTCTACCCTGCTTGGAACAATCTGGACCTTGAAATACCGTCGATTTAGCCGGGTTGCATTTAAATTATGCGCTTGACAGCCATTAGGCAAGTGTTTTGGCAGCATTTGGCATCGCGAAGCCGGATTCGAAACACCTGAACTCCTTCGGGAAGACGTGGCCAAGCCTCACGCGCTCCTCGTCGTCGTCGTCCTGCATTGATACGATACGCGTGTTCCTATGAGCAAGGGATACACACCCCACGAGCGGTTCTCTCTGAGAAGCCACCCAGAATACAACGAGCGATGGCTACAAGAGCTGATAGCGAGTGATCCCGCAATTCTTGGTCTGGGTGACCTGGTTTTGCGGGATCGTGAGCGCACCCAGCCGAGAGCTGGACGGCTTGATTTGCTCCTACAAGACCCTGAGACCAAACGTCGCTATGAGGTTGAGCTTCAGCTAGGTGCTACGGACGAAGCTCATATCATACGGACGATCGAGTATTGGGATATCGAGCGTAAGCGTTATCCGCAATATGACCATTGCGCGGTCCTGATAGCCGAAGACATCACGAGTCGATTCCTGAACGTCGTGGCACTGTTCAACGGGACGATTCCCCTGATCGCTATACAGGTGCAAGCCCTCAAGGTAGCGGACAAAGTAACTGTGGTGTTCACGACTGTCATGAACGAACTCAGTCGGGGGAACATCGATGCAGATGAAGATGCCGAAGCGGCACCCACAGATCGCACGTACTGGGAGAACCGAGGGTCAAAGGCAACCGTTGCGTTAGTCGATCAGCTTCTATCTGCGTTGAGGGATCTCGATCCGAGTCTGGAGTTGAAGTACAACAAATTCTATATTGGCCTTTCGAAGGACGGTCAGGCTTACAACTTCGTTCAGTTTCGACCGAAGAAAAACCAAGTTAACCTCGAAGTTAAGCTTCCTCAGTCCGATGAAATGGATGCCAAAATAGAGGCGGCCGGACTGGAAACTCTGGATTATGACAAGCGATGGGGCAGATATCGCTTACGCCTCACGAAAGATGACATCAAATCCAAACCAGACTTCCTGAAAGAGCTGTCGCGAACGGCGTACGAACGGCGCTACGCGGGCTAAAAGAATCATCGCATCTGTGTACTTGATTCCGAAGCGCTGGTCGGTGATCAGTTGGTGGTTCGAAACCCAATGTCAGTTGCTAATCCGATCACTCTGATAAGTCGGCCTCGGTCCACCCATTGTCCACCGGCCCGTATCCAGGACCAAGTTTGGGCACCGGCAAGTTTGGCCGTAAACGTTACGTCTAAATCCGGTTCTTGCATCAGTACGCTCGATGTGTTGCCTACCGGCCGCAAACCCCTTCGCTGAGCTGCGCGGCGTGCGATGGTGGAGGGGGCATCCGCAGGGCCCAGCCCAGTCTCCGCTGGTTGTTTTAGCTGTCGGACCTGACAGCTGCCAATTCGACCTCCGTAAACGGCATCCAAGCAACCATGGCGTAATCTCGTTTGCTTCGCACGCTTGGGGGCACCCAAACGTGCCTCCCTTCATAATGGTGCATTCGACGCGTATGTTCGTGAGAGACCTATAGGCGGTAGCCTCACGCGGGCTTGTTCGAATCGGTCGATCATATCCGCAACAACATAGACTTCTTCGAGCGCACTCTCGTCATCGCGCTTAAAGGCAACAACAATCTTGGTACATTGAGCGCCGGCTTCGCTATACCGTTGGATGATACCTCGCAGTGTGCTCTTCCATACTTCGATGTCTCCCTCCGTCGCCGCCCGAAGCACCTTGTGGACGCAGCTCAATCCTTCAACGTACTGACGCAATAACAGTGTCGTATCGTCCGCAGTAGGGTTCCGCTCTAACTCCTCAATCAGTTCTCGGCTACCGGCCTTCCGGTCGTTTCGAAGCTCGCGTACGTCGAGCTGCACGGTGAGGCGATGGTGCCGAAGGTGGTCACCGTTGTGCTCCTCCCACGCGCGTCTCCAAGCGAGCTGTTTCAGCGGGAGGGACCTGTGCTGCAAACAGTTTCTCACTTCTTTCATGGTCCGATAGCCCAGGAGTCGCTTAGATTGTTCGCGAAAAGCACCAATGATTTGAGTCCGGACGTCAGCTGTCCTGCTGTACACGGTCGCGAGATCGTGACCCACTTGATCCTCGTACAGCCTTCCAAGGGTCAAACAGTTCGCTAGCCTTCGAGTAATCAGGTTTCCGGCTTCGTAAAACGAGGACGAATCAGCCATGCGCGAGGTAATATCCGCTAGTGCGAGATCGAAGAGGGCATGCTCGTAATCGCGGTAGTTGTCAATCACCATCTCGAATTTTTCTTCGATGCCAAGCAGTACGAGCAGGTTGCGTTTTGCCGTCTTGATGTTCTCGAACTGATCGGCGGAAATATCCATAAACGAACCTGCGAGACCACCTCGACCGACGCAGTATTTCACAGCCATACCTTCCAAGCATCGCCTAAGCGAAGCGATTGTCGCCGAAGCAGATAAGATCATCGGCTGGTTTGGGCATTTGCCCCGGAGAATATCGGAGGCTACGCACACCCACTGTCGGCCTGTTTACGAAGCATGATAACTGCACAGGAGATCTGATCACTCTGCATTTCGATCGGCGCTCGCCGGAGATTGTGAGGGCGGGGTGTGAGTTTATCGCGATTGCGGAGAGTGGCGGGTACACGAATCAGTATCAAACCGACACGTGTGATTCCGTTTGTCAGCTTCGGTTGGGCGATAGTTCCAGAGGTTCCGTCTAGGTCCGATGTTGACTTCCGTTGTCTTTTGTTGTATACCCAGTCTAGAAAGGTATTCTCAACTTGGGCACCCCAGCCAACCCCGAGCTAATGCCGGGAACTTTGTACATGATGATCCTCAGGACGCTCAGTCAGGGCCCGCTGCACGGCTACGCGATCGCCAAGCACATTCATGCCTGGTCCAAAGGAGATCTAGAAGTTGAAGACGGCTCGCTCTATCCGGCATTGAATCGGATGCTGCTTAAAGGGTGGCTGAAGGCCGAATGGGGGGTCACAGAGAACAACCGGAGGGCTCGTTTCTACCGGCTGACTCCCGCGGGCAAGAAGCAACTTGAGGCCGAGTCGGACGCGTTCAACAGAATGGTTCGGGCAATTCAGTTAGTCATGCGGACAGCGTAATCATGTTCTGGCGAAGCCTTCTGCGGCGCGATCACTTGGATGAGGAGTGGCGCGAGGAGATGGAGTCGCATCTTCAGATGCTGACCGATTCCTTGGTCGAGCAGGGTCTGACGCCGGAGGAGGCCCGCGCCGCGGCCTCGAAACAAGCAGGCAATTTGACGGCGCGGCGGGAGGAGATTTATCGCATGAACGGGATTCAGTGGCTCGATTCGATTTCGAGTGACCTGCGCTATGGCTTGCGCGGGCTCCGAAACCATCCGTCCTTTACCGCCGTCGCCGTCTTGACGCTCGCGCTGGGAATCGGGGCGAACACAGCAGTGTTTAGCGTGGTCAACAGCGTCCTTTTAAAGCCTCTCGCGTTTCCTCACGCCGAGAAACTGGTGGACCTGGCGCAAGTTGCCCCCGGCGCGGGCGGAGTCACCAGCAGCCGCGGGCTGGGACTTTCCACTTCGATGTATTTCACTTACGCGGAGCAGAACCGTTCGTTTCAATCCATGGGGGTCTGGACCTCCCGCGCGGTCACAATCACCGGGCTGGGGGAGCCCGAACAGATATTCGCGAACGTCATCAGCGATGGATTGCTTCAGGCGCTTGCCGTCCAGCCGGAGATCGGACGGCCGTTTACAGCAGCAGATCAGGTCCCTGGCGCCCACGGAGCGGTGCTGTTGAGCGACGGTTACTGGCGGCGGCGATTTGGAGGCGACCGGTCGGTGATCGGCCGAAAGATTCTGGTCGACTCCGTTCCTCGCGAGATTGTCGGTGTGATGCCGTTGAGCTTTCGCATCGCGGATACGCCCGCCGATATCGTTCTTCCCATGCAACTGGATCGCCGGCAGGCAATTTTGGAGGGGTTTTCCCTGGCATCGATTGCCCGACTGAAGCCGGGAGTCTCGATCGGCCGGGCGAATGCGGACATCGCGCGCCTCCTTCCCGTCTGGGCGCGCTCGTGGGCTTCCAATCCAGGGGGCGCGCCGGGCGACCGCGGCTTTGCTGAGCAGCTCTTTCTTTCTTCCTGGCGAATCGGCCCGAACATCCGCCCGCTGCGGGATAGCGTCGTGGGTAACGTTCGAAGCTTGCTGTGGGTGGTGATGAGTACGCTCGCGATGGTGATGTTGATCGCCTGCGCCAATGTCGCGAACCTTTTGCTAGTGCGGGTGGATGGCCGGCAATCGGAGCTCGCGCTCCGAGCGGCTCTGGGGGCGGGTTGGACCCGGATTGTCCGCCAGCTATTGGTGGAGAGCCTTCTGTTGGGCGCCGCGGGCGGAGCGCTGGGCCTCGCCATCGCATACGGAGGACTGCGGCTGCTGGTCCGCAGTGGACCTGCGAACCTTCCGCGCCTGAGCGAGATCCGGCTGGACTCACATGCGCTGGCTTTCTGCATGATCGTGTCGATTGTTTGCGGTCTGTTCTTCGGTCTCATACCCGCATTGCGATACGCGGGGCCGGGCGTTTCCCTCGTCGTTCGAGATAGCGGACGAACCATGAGTCACAGCCGCGATCGCCATAGAGCAAGGAACATCTTGGTTGTCGTACAGGTGTCTCTCGCCCTCGTGCTTCTGATCTCGTCCGGACTGATGATTCAAACCTTTCAGACGATGCGTACCGTTCGCCCAGGCTTCGAACGGCCTGAGGCGGTGCAGACTTTTCGGGTGATGGTGCCGCCAACGCTGGTTCCTAAAGATGAAGCCGTAACGCGAATGGAACAGGCAATCGCCGACAAGGTGGCATCGCTCCCCGGAGTTAGCTCCGTGGGTTTTGCAAGCGCGCTGCCGATGGGTGGCACGCCTGCCCATTGGGACGGAATCCTCAAGGAAGGTCAAAGTTACGCGCATGGAAGTCGTCCGCCCATGCGGCTCTATGTGAACGTGTCGCCCGGGTTATTCGACTCGCTCGGCATCAGGATCGAGGCCGGGCACGACCTTACGTGGAGCGACATTTACGACGGCCGCAAGTTCGTGCTGGTTTCGGAGAACCTGGCTCGCGAGTTGTGGGGGTCGGCCCAGGCTGCGGTGGGCAAACGTGTCCGCGCCAACGATGCCGACGTCTGGCGCGAGATTGTGGGCGTCGTGGAGGACGTGCGGCACTTTGGCGCTCAACAACCGGCGCCGGCCGTCGTCTATTGGCCGATCTTCGGGCAACTCTACTACCCACCCCCTATCACGGTAGGAACCAGGGCGGCGGCGTTTACGGTTCGGACGGATCGCGCGGGAACCGGGGCGCTCCTAAACGCGATTCGCCAGGCAGTGCGATCAGTGAATGCCGCGTTGCCAGTGGCGAACCCGGAAACGATGCGCGAGACGGTGGACCGCTCCATGGCGCGCACATCTTTCACGCTGGTAATGCTCGGCATCGCCGGAGCGATGGCAATGCTGCTTGGCTTGATCGGAATCTACGGCGTGATCGCTTATGCCGTATCACAGCGAACACGCGAGATCGGTATCCGCCTTGCCCTCGGCGCCCGGCCGGCGGACGTCCGCCTGATGTTTGTACGCTACGGCGTCGGCCTCTGTGCGGTGGGCATCGCGATCGGTATCGGCGCCGCAGCGGTGCTTACCCCGCTGATGAAATCGCTGCTGTACGGCGTGGCTCCGATGGACCCGATAACCTTTGCGGCTGTGCCTGTCACACTGTTGCTGGCCACGCTCGCCGCGTCGTACCTACCCGCAAGGAGGGCGTCGGCAGTGGACCCGGCGAAGTGCATGAGGGCTGACTAGCTCTGAGAGTTCGTGGCGTCCTTCCGGTGATTTCAGCGCCGCCAATTCCCAAATTCCGAGTCCCTCGTCATTCCTGAGCAATCCGGAGTGTAGTTCATTCCGCTCCCGAATTGGCTGTTGTGATCGCGTACAGCGACGAGCGTGCACCGATGAAGAGGGTCTTGCCGTCGGGTCCGCCCCAGGCCAGGCTGCTGGGGCGCTCCGGGACGTCGAGCACGCCGATCTGTCTGCGCTGCTTGTCGTAGATGAAGACTTGGCCGCTGGCAAGGTATAGGTTGCCGGCGCTATCGACCACAACAGCATTGCCGCCGCGCTCGATGATCATCTCGGCGGAAAAGTTTTCGGGGCCCGTCATCGTGCCTTCGTACGTTTTTTCGTCGTCTTCGCTCGTGATGGCGTGGGATGCGCCGGCCGGGAAAGCCACAAGTTGGGAGCTTTCCGGCAGCGGGCGCCAGCGCCAGGCAGCGTAGGGCTTGTCGGGTTCACCTCCCATCAGCGCTGTTTTGTTGCCGGGCGCGTAGTAGTAGCCCCGGTGCTCGGGGATCAGATCGCTGCGCGTTGCGGTGTTGCTGCCCAGGCGATATTTGTAGCCGACGTGCTGGAGCATCCACTGCAATTGGATCTCTTCGTTGTGCAGCCCGGCAGGGAGAAGAAGGACAGTGCCGGCAACCGGTGTTTCCGTTTCCCGAACGGGCGTGACCTGCCCTGTTGTGGTATCCATGAGCGAGACGGATCGCTCCCAATTGGCGGCGAGCAGCCACTTTGGCTCGACGAAGCCCACGACCTGCGGCATGTTCTCCGTGTGCGCGAGAAGTTTGGTAGTGGAGTCCGCGTACTTGTATACGGAGTGCATCGCGGAGTCGGTGAAGTAGATCGTGCCGGACGATGGGTCGGCCGTGAGGCCGGATGCGTTGCTGTAGCCGGTGGCGACTCGCCTTAACTCTGCGCCTGTCGCGAATACAGGCGGCAGCGGCAAGACGGTTCCTTTCGCGAGACGGTTGGAGAGGAGGAAGTGCGCGAAGTGATGCGCGCGAATTTGGACTCCGCTGGCGATGTCGACGAGGCTGTTATCGAAAGCGAGGCGCGTCTGGCTGAAGACTTTGACGTTCGCGAACGTGACGTTCCCGGCGTGATCGCCCATCGCGGCGTAGAGCCTTGGCAGGATATTGCGCGAGACGCGATACATGTACGTGTTCACGAAAAGAAGGTCGTGCGAGTTGACGACTTCAAGCGCAACCGCGTCGGCCCCTTCCGGCTTTTCCTCCTCGGTCTGCAGGTCGTAAACGGTCCAGTTTGCGGCATGGTCGAAGCGAACTTCACGCCGGATGTGGTGTTCGTTCGAGAGTTGGTAGATGACGCCGGGTGTGGTCGTGTTCTCGACGACCACGCCTGCGTTCGCAGTTCCGGCATGAGACCAGAGGTCGCGGAAAACGCCGCCGCCACCCTCATGAATCCAGAGGCTCGGGTACTGCGCGTCGACTTGGACCTGTGTGCCTCTCGCCGGGGGCGGCATGGCCGGGCCGAAGAAACGGCCGGCTTCGTTATGACTCCGAATGAACTCGGTGTCGTCGAGAAAGGATTGCGGACCGGCGAGCCATTCGATACCGGCGGCCCGCGGATTCAGATTTCCCGTGGAGATCCCGAATCCCGTGACGAGTGTCTTACCGCCGCGTGGCGCGATCAGGAGCGGGATGGGTGCACCATTGCCTTGGAATTGCGGATCCGCATCGATGAGCGTGAATTGTGTGGTGAAGGGACTGAAGCCGATCAGCACCGAATCGGGGCGCAGGTGGATGGAGCCGGTTAAACGGTACATGCCGCCCGGAAAATACAGCACGCGATGTCCGTCAACTGCGCGTTGGATGGCTGCGGTGTCGTCATCACCGCCATCGCCCCTGACTCCGACACTGTGCACGTTGACCCAATCGGTCATGGGAGGCAGCGCTGGGATGTCGGTCTGAAGAGCGGCGGGAGCACTTGCCAGCGCTCGCTCGCGGTGATGAGACTCGATTCCTTGCTCCCGTCCATCCGGCCCGATGTAGAGCCCTTGCGTGTACTGCTCCTCCAGGTAATTGCGTGATCTGGCGTCGATCCCGGGGGCGAAGTGGGGCACGTTGGAGCAGGCGATGTTCGTCATCGTGATCTCATTGCGTAAGTTGTGCACGTCGCCGGGTTCCAGCGCGAATTTAGAGATGTGGTCCAGTTGTAAATCGCGAGCGTAGAGTTGCTCGACTTGTCCGTCGGGGATCTCGATTGCGACCGGGGCGTTGGAGATGCGGTCGCGAATGAGAGTGAAGCCGGCTTCGTGCGTGCTGATCGCCGCCTCGCTCTGGCCCTCGAAGGTGGAGTCGATGAGCAGGAACTGCCAGGCGGGTGATGTTTTGCCGGTGATAATGCCGTATCGGCCGCCATGCACGTGAATGTCGTTTGCCTGATTGCCAATCGCTTCGAGGGCGGCTTTGCCGGAGCCGAGTTTGAAGTCTGTGTGCGTGATGAAGCTGTGTTGGGCGACGTTGAAGCGGATCGCGACGGCCGCGGGGTTATCGTCCCCCATCTCAAAGTCGATGTTGCTGAGCCCGCTGTAGAACGTGAATTCGCTGGCGTCCGCGATCGGTTGGCCGGGTGGCGTACGCTCGTCGGTGTACCAGAGCATGTAGTGGTCCGGGCTGCTCTGGAAATCGCCGGAGTGCGGTGGCAGAACGAAGACAGGGCGATGTGCGCCGTAGCCAATGAGGCGAATCCCGGCCCAGACGTGGACCGTGTGCTCGATCCGGTAACGTCCTTCGGCGACGAATACGACTCCATGATGTGTCGTTTCCTGAAGGTGATCGATCGCGGCCTGAAGCGTCGAGCTCTGGTCCGTGTCGGAGCCCGAAGCGCTTACGTAAGCGGCTTTCGGATCGTCGGGACGCAGTGTGAAGACAGATTGCGAAGCCGCGCTTGCTACTTAGCAGCGCCGTAAGTGCCAGAACTGAGTAACGCACGTTGTGATGATATATACGGAGCCGCGAACCAGGCAAGCGGAGCCGCGGCGAAGCAATCGATCTTCAGGAGCATTGATGAAATCGGCACTTATTCTCACCGCATTCGTTTGTGGATTGTGTTGGGGGCAGACAGCGAACGACTGCAAGCCCTCGTCGCTCAACATACCGGGAGCGCCGTATCCGTGCATCTATCCGGATCACCGCGTCGCGTTTCGCGTAGCTGCGCCGGACGCAGCAAAGGTTCAAGTCCGCCTGGGCGGCGTGCACGATATGACGCGCTGGGAGGACGGACTTTGGACAGTAACGATCGCGCCACAGGTGGAAGGGTTCCATTACTACAGCATCGTCGTGGATGGCGCAGTTATGGCAGATCCCGCAACCCGAACCTTCTTCGGTTCCGGCTGGGATAACAGCGGCATCGAGATCCCCGCGCACGATGCCGATTTCTACGCACCCGGCGACGTGCCGCACGGCGAAGTACGCGAGCGCCGGTATTTCTCGAAGGTGACGGGCGAATGGCGCCGCTGCTTTGTGTACACGCCGCCCGACTATGACGCGAAGGCGAAGACCAGGTATCCGGTTCTGTATCTGCTGCACGGGTGGGGCGAGAACGAGCAGGGCTGGCCGAATCAGGGCCATGTGGATCTCATCATGGATAACCTGATTGCTGCGAATAAGGCGAAGCCGATGATTATCATCATGGATAACTTGAACGCGGTGAAGCCCGGCGAAGACGCAAGCCTGTATTGGGCTCGCAGCATCATCGCCAGGCGCTCCACGGCTGACATTCCGGCCGCTCCCGGAGCACGTGGTGCAAGTCGTCCGGGCTTCCCGCCGAATTGGGGAGAAGCATTCACCCAAATGATGCTCACGGATTTAATCCCCATGATCGAGCGCACATATCGGGTACTGCCGGGCCGCGAGAACCGTGCTATGGCGGGTTTGTCTATGGGCGGAGCTCAGACGTTTAAGACGGCGCTCAATAATCTCGACAGATTCGCATACCTGGGCGGCTTCAGCGGTAACTGCGCCGGCCGAGACACCGCTTTCGATCCGAAGACGAGTTGCGGCGGAGCGTTCGCCGACCCGGCGGCATTCAACAAGAAGGTGAAGGTCCTATTTCTCGGCATCGGATCTGCCGAAGGTCCAGGGACGAAGAACTTCAGCGACGCGCTTACAAACGCGGGCATCCACAACGTCTACTTCGAGTCGCCGGGCACGGCACACGAATGGCTCACGTGGCGCCGGTGCCTAAACGATTTTGCTCCTCGGCTTTTCAAGTAAGCGCTCGGCTTGATCGGGCTTGGAAATAGCGTTCACGAATGCGAAGTGGCGAATGCTACGAAGCTCTCTAGCATGTTCCATTTCACCGCCACGTTTCGGACTGCCATAAACCGGAGATGGGTCGCGAACCCGAGGTCCGGGCGCGCTCGTGGTCGAGGATGTCCGACATGCGCGTTTTACGTCAAAGTGACGACACATCCGATGGAGACGTAGCGCTACAGTGGCCAACTAGGCAGGAGTATTCTGGCCCGGCAGGTGCGGCGAAAGAGGACAAGAGCGCCAAGATTCTATTTAAATTGTTAGAAAGTTCCATTCGTATCGACTAGCTTGAGTGTGGAAGGAGTGAAGGCAATCTCGGCCGTACAGGCGAGTCAGGATGACCTTTACAAGGACGCGGTGGAAAAGTACGGTTGTGGGCTGCAACGGCTGGTTAGCGCGTACGAGGCCGATCCGGACAAGCGCCGCGACCTTAGCCAGGATATTCATTTTCAGTTGTGGCGAAGCTTCCGGCTGTACGATGGGCGCTGCTCGCTCCGGACCTGGATCTACCGCGTTGCGCACCATGCCGCCGCGTCCTATGTCGTGCGTGAACGGCGGGTCTTTTCGGCTCTTGTGAGTTTGGAAGAACTTGAAAATTTTTCCGACAAAGAGCAGGCTCAGCTCGCTGCGGAGAACCGCATCAATATCAAGCGGCTGTTCATGCTGATTCAGCGGCTTAAACCGGTCGATCGCCAGGTCATCATCTGCTGGCTGGAGGATATGGACGCCGCGTCTATTGCAGAGGTCACTGGGCTGTCGCCAGGAAGCGTGGCAATGCGTGTACACCGGATCAAGAACATCTTGACGCGGTGGTTTGGTCAAGGAGCCTTACATGCGGAATGATTTCCACGACAACGATCCACAAACAATTTGGCAAAGCCAATCAACGGAGGCATCAATAGTGAGTTTGGTATTGATTCGGCAAAAAGCGCGGCAACTTCGCGCAAGAAGGTTTAGGCAGCGCGTGGACAGCGTACTCGTGCCGCTGGTTATTGTCGTGCTTTACGTTTTCTGCATCAAAGAGTTCGTACAGTTAGGACAAGCACTGAACGCGCTATTCGCCTTCGTGCTCGCCTGGAGCCTGGCAGGATTATATTTTCTGAACCGGGGAAGGCAGCTTAGGGCGATGCCCGAAGACGCCGGTTTACGCACCGGTGTTCAGTTTTGCCGAGAGGAGATTGAGCGGGAGCGCGATTACTTTCTTAGCGTTCTGCTGTGGTCGTTCGGGCCAGTCGTTCTGGCTCTCAGCACATTGATTCTGACATTCGCCGTGATGGCTGGCAAAGAATTCTTTGCGAGGGCGATGCCCCTCACAGTATTGGCAGTCGTATGGATCGCCGCTTATCTCGTGATTAGATTACGGCAGCAGCGCAAACTCCAGCGCGAAATCGAAGAATTGAGTGAGCTCGAGAGCGAGAACAGCCGGTAAGATCAAGGGCCAACATCAATCCACTACGACGACCATTTAGGGAGCGGCCCACTCGGCTGGTTAGTCGGCATTGCGGACAGCTGATGTCGGATTACTCCCGGGAAGTCGTTTAGCATCTACGAATCCCCAGAAATATTCCCGTATCCAGCGCTTCTCCATGGGCCTGTTTAGCCGGTTGGCGTTGCTAAGCCCAGATCCTGCAGTCATCTAGCCGCCGCAGAAACAGCAGGTAGTGATCTGCTCGATCACGTCTAGCGGTCCAGGGACGAAGAACTTCAGCGACGCGCTTACAAATGCGGGCATCCACAACGTCTACTTCTAATCGCCCAGCACAACACACGAATGGCTCACGTGGCGCCGGTGCCT
Organism: uncultured Acidobacteriaceae bacterium; assembly: GCA_963842195.1. Taxonomy (GTDB): domain Bacteria; phylum Acidobacteriota; class Terriglobia; order Bryobacterales; family Bryobacteraceae; genus Bog-105. The sequence goes on along the minus strand of CAWJFN010000001.1, from coordinate 131,105 downwards.
GAACGATTTTGCTCCCCGCCTCTTCAGGTAAGCACGCGGCTTGGTCGGGCCTCGAAGCGCCTAGGGCTTCGCAGCAGCAGATACAATAGCGCTGACGAATGCCAAAGATACTCATCGTTACGGGCGATGGCGGTGAATCCTACGAAGCTCTTTACGCCCTTCATCGGTTTCGGGAAGAAGAATGGGACGTGCGCGTGGCTGCCCCTTCTGTACGTCGCTTGCACCTGGTGATGCACGACTTTGAGCCGGGTTGGGACACCTATGTCGAACGCCCCGGCTACGGCATGCAGGCGGACCTCTCGTTCGACCAGGTAGACGTGCACGAGTACGATGCGATTCTCGTTCTGGGCGGCCGTGCACCTGAGTACCTCCGAAACGATCGCCGCCTGCTGGAGCTAATCCGGCAATTCGATACGCACCAAAAGTGGATCTTCGCGATCTGCCATGGCATCCAGGTGCTCGCCGCTGCTGGTCTCACCAAGGATAAGTGCGTCACCTGCTATGAACACGTCCGATTCGAGGCCGAGCAAGCTGGGGGCACTTTCATGAGTCAGCAAGCCGTTCGCGATGGCCATGTCGTTACCGGCCAGACCTGGCAATCACATCCCGAGTTCTATCGCGAGATTTTTTCCTGCTTAGCGCCGGAACCACACTCTGCTCGATCCTGAGTTGCGGTGCTTCTTCCGAGGTCGACTGAACTAGTGCGGAGTCGCAGATTCGGACCGCATCCGCGCGTTGACCGTTTCCGGAGGGCGAAACCGTCCGACCGGGTATCGCAAATCTCCATTTTGGAGATCAGAAAGGCTCATGTCATTTAGACGCGCAAAGGGCGCGAATGCGCGCCACCAGACGGTGAAGAAAACTCGCCAGTCCTTTGGGTGGCGCGCTTAATACCGCAACCGTTTTGCGTGAGTTTCTCGGAAGACATGAGGGGAGCGGGGATTCAGAAAGCGAAAAAAATTCATTTCGCAGCCGGAAAAAGCGCAGACTCGTTTGTTCTATAGCCAGTAGCATGCGAGACGGCAGGTCACAGGAAGGTGTTCCCCAATCCCAAGTGCAACTCCCCAAGTGCCTTCCTGTGACCGTCCCCCGCGCTCAGAATCGCGTACGGCGACCACAATCGGCGTGTGCGCTCGTCCTGTAGAGTAAGGACGTTATGGGCCGTGTTGACGCGCTCCCGCTGCCTAACGCGAGGTGGAGAGCGGAATATCTCGAAGACACGGCGTTGCGAAATTTAGTGCTGGAGCACTATGACCGGGAACAGCTAGCGTTGCGCCGGTATGTCTCCAGCCTCGGCATTGACTCGGATGTAGCACAGGATCTGGTTCACGATGCCTTTTTGAAATTGCATGAGCATCTGCTCGCGGGCGGAGAACGGACCAATCTTCGGGCCTGGCTGTACCGCGTGGTTCACAACCTGGCTCGGAACGTGCAGACAGCTTGCGTTACGCGCAAGACTCAGGGACTCAGCTCGCTTGCCGAAACTGGCGGTCCCGCCGTTCTGAGCGCCTCCGTTGAGGAAATGCTGCTGAAGGGCGAACGGGAAGCGGCGTTTCGTCGCGCTGTGGAGGATTTGAGCGTGGCACAAAAGCAGGCCCTTCTTTTGCGGGCGGACGGTTTCAAGTACCGGGAAATCGGCGAAATTTTGCAGCTGTCCACCTCGGCGGTGGCCGAGAACATACAACGAGGTCTGCAGCATTTAAAGGAATTACTATGATGCCGTTCGAGCATTTGCCGCCCTCTGAACATTTGGACGATGAGGTGCTGATCAGGGCTCTCGATGACGAGCTGGCGTCCGACGACCGTGCGTTGGTGGACGCGCATCTCGCGGCATGCGAGGCGTGTAAAGCAAGAGAGCGCGCGTTTGGAATTGCCTCCGTGCGAATCGAATCCATGGTGGCGTCGGTTAGTGTCGAGGACGACGCACAGCGCCGCCGAACTCTGGTCGACGACCTCCGGAGCCGGGAAGCCGATATCGAATCGGTACGCCGGCACAGTCGCTTGAGGACCCGGATTGAATGGGGAATGGCGATCGCCGCCAGCCTGGCGCTGGGAGTTATGTTCCTGCCCCATGGCGGCCGTCAAGTAAAACCTGGTGCCCCGCTGCTGAAATCGCAATACGCCGTAGCGGGCACATTCGCGCTGGGCGGCGAGACCTTTTACGTGCTGCCGTATTCGAATACGGATCTGCCGATTTCGTCTTCTCACGTGGTGCAAATGGAAGTGCCGGTTTCCTCACTTGCGAGCGCCGGTGTGGTGGTCGCGCCGATTTCGGATGTGATCCAAAACCCGGATCGAGCGGTTTTAGCGGACGTGCTCTTGGGCGACGATGGGGAACCTGTAGGCGTGCATGTCATCGAGAGTGAATAAAACGTTCCGGCTTGCTAATTGGAGTCGAGGAGAAGAACAAATGACAACATCAATGAGGCTGGCCTCGGCATTACTGCTGACGGCGGTTGGGGTCCTTTGTCAGACGGCAGGTTCTGCACCCCCTGCGGGGCCGCTCGGTCCTCGCGGACCACATGGGTTCGGCCCTGAGTTCGAACGGGGCCCGCGCGCGGGTAAGGTAGTCGCAAATGCGCCTTACAGCGCCGCATTTACGAACCACTTCGTGCAGCGCCTCGCGGACGGCAATGTAATCGAGCGCAACACCAACGGTCAGATAGCTCGCGACAGTCAAGGCCGTACCTATGAGAAGGTGACAATCCAACATGGGCCGATGGCGAACAACGGTCCCAAGACCTTGGTGTTCATCACCGATCCGGTGGCCGGTTACGCTTACACGTTGAACACGGAATCGAAGACCGCAACCCAGCATCCACTACATACTCGCGACTGGCCGGGCACAAATGATTCGCCGGTAAAACCAGGACCGGGTCGCCAGGGTGATGAGGCCGATGTTTCAGCAGCCGATTTGGGGGTGGATTCGAGTTCGGGCGTGGCAGCGAATGGTAAAAGGATGACGCGAACGATCCCGGCCGGAGCCATCGGAAATAGCCAACCGATCACGGTGACGCATGAAAGCTGGTATTCACCGGACCTGCAGATTGTCGTGAAGGCGATCCGCAATGATCCATGGGCGGGCGAATCGACCTATGCTTTAACAAACATCGTGAGCAAGGAGCCGGATCCCTCGCTGTTCAAGCTGCCTGCAGGCTACACCATTCAGACACGCGGCGAACGCGGCGCCCATGCGCATGCTCCCGGGCAGCCGTAAGCATTCGGGAATCCGATGTTAGCGGCGAAGTGCGGCTACTCCTTAAGCAGACGGCGCGATTCCCGAACCCAGCGCAGATACTGCAACATGGAATGACGCTCGGCCCAGACCAAGCGAAAGAATAACGGCGCAGTGATCGAATCGGCTGGAATTCCGGAGTATGTTTCGATGCGCCAGCGTAAGTACGGCGACTTCCATGGCCGCAGGCGGTAGCCCCGGGAAGCGAGCCATAGGAAGAGCAGCATTCAGGGTTTAGACGGCGGTACGGAAGCCGGAGTGAGCGCTGCTGCCGCGGTCGGCTTAAGCTCCACCTCCGGTGTTGCGAAATAACCTGAGCGTGTGCGCACCGTCGGTTTTCCCGGCGCATCCACTGTCACTTTGATTTGCCGGTAGCTGCCGTCGAGCGCTTGAATATTCGGCGAGTACGCGATCGTGTATTGATTACGAATATCGTGAGCAATCTCGGTCGCGAGCGCCTGCACCTCATTCACTTCCTTTGGGTAGAACGCCAGGCCGCCGGTATCGTTGGTCATCAAATTCAAAGCGCGGCGAGCCTTCGTCGCTTCATGCTTTTCTTCCTCGGTGAACAATCCAATGGCATATACAAGAGTGTCCATCTGATTGGCGCGCCCCACCACCTTCTCGAGCGATGTCATGCTGGCGTTATCGTTGCCGTCGGTGATCACCATCAGGACTTTCTTGTCCTTCTTGGCGTTCTTGTTCATATAGTCGAGCGACATGCTGATGGCATCACGCATGGCAGTGCCGCCGCGCGAGTCGATGCGCGCTAGCCCCTGCTCCATCTTATGGATGTCGTTGGTGAAGGGCACGTCCAGATAGGCCTCGTCATTGAAGTTCACGACGAATACCTCATCCTGAGGATTCGATTCACGCACCATATTCAATGCCGCGGCTTCGACGCGCGCGCGCTTGCTCATCATGCTGCCGCTGTCGTCGATGATGAGGCCAAGCGACACTGGAACATCCTCGCGACGAAAGATCTTTACCTGTTGCAGTTGCCCATTCTCGTACACTTTAAACGAGTTTTGCGCCAGCGTAGTGAGCAGCTTGCCGCGACGGTCTGTAACGCTCGCGTGCAGCACCACCAGTCGGGTGTCGGACCGGAACTGGGCGAGCAAACAAATGCTCGAAGCCGCGCAGCAGATCGCCAGCGCAGCCGTTTTACTGAGTCGGTGCATAGTAACCAAGACGGAAGTAAGCCTTCAGAGGAGGAAGCCCGCGCGGCTGATTCAGTCTGACCTGGACACGCCGGTACTTGCCGTCACGCTCGCGATTCTTGGGCGTGTATCCGAGGATGTATTCATTGCGCAACTCGGTGCCGATCTTGGCAGCAATATCGGGAAGTTCGGCTATGTTTTCCACCGCGTACGCGCGTCCTCCGGTCTGCTCGCCGAGTTCATTCAGCAGTCCCGGACCGGCAGCTTCTTCGGGCGTACGGCCGCGGCTGGAGAGCGACTCATAGATACCAATGGCAAAGATTTGGACGTCCGCCTCACGCACTGCGTTCTTGATTTCCGTTTCTGTATAACGACTGCTGTTGTCGCCCCCGTCGGAAATGATCAGCAGAGCTTTGCGCGGGTTGTGCGCTTTCTTCATCTCGTGCATGGCGAGATAAACGCTGTCCAGCAGCGCGGTGCGGCCCCTCGATTGGGTAAATGTAAGTGTGCTCTGAATCTTATCTGTATCTTGCGTGAAGGGCACAGTCAGTTCAGGCCGATCATTGAACTGCACCAGGAAAAACTCGTCCTGCGGGTTCGCTGTCTTGAAGAATTCGTTCGCCGCCTGCCGCGATTTCTGTAGCTTCTGCCCCATGCTGCCGCTGGTGTCGAACACCAGGCCGATGGATATCGGTGCGTCCTCGCTCGAGAATTGCGAGATTTGCTGCTCCACCTTGTCCTCGAAGAGCCGGAAATGCTCCTTCTCGAGCCCGGTCACGAAGCGGTTTAGAGGATCGGTTACGGTGACATTGATCAGGACCAGCGTCTTGTCGACCCGGATATTGGCGGGTCGCGCCGTGACTGTCGGGGCCGGCGTCGTCGGCACGCGAGACTCGATTTTCACCGGCTCATCCGGCGAAATCGTCACCGGTTTGTCGGTTTTGGGAGGATCAGCAGGACCATCGGAATGAAGCGCCGCGGCGAGTGGAAAAGCGGCCACACATAGCGTTGCCAGCAACAGCCCCGTTGCGAACGGAGAGGCACACACGCGCCGTTTTCGGACGCCTTCAGAGATGCGAGACAGAATTCGCGTCCGCATGTAGAGTTGATGCTTTCTGACCTTGATCATAGCACCGGATCGGTGAGTGAGACACATTACATCGTACCGGCAATTGAGAGCGTCGCTAATTTTTGATCACGCGGTACGATACTGCCTCAGGCTGCTGTGCGTTGCCCCCCACGGTTGCACTCTGTAGAAGAACTTCGAAGTACGGAACGCCTCGCTGACCGGCCGAAATCTGCTGAAGGAAAGTTCCTAAGAGCGCATCGTCCAGCAAAAAATCCGCTGCGCACTCGGTTCCGACCGAACTTGTTCCCTCCACAATCAGGATTCGGGTCGCGGGCGCAAGGCCGGGCAGAAAGGCCAACAGCCCATAGGCTCGCATGGAGGATTCGCCCCGAGCTTCGCTGTATTGCGTGCGTTCGCCCCGCCGCGGAGATTTGTTGAGGACGGTGTTCTCCGAAGTAACCGGTTGGACGTCCACATAAAAGTTCAGTTTTTGCTGAAACAGTTCTTCCCATGGGTTCGCGCGAGGGCCGCCAATCAATACCGCGCTGCCTTCTTTCAAATCCGCAAGCTGCAGGTTTCGTGCATAACGCACGTCCATCTGGTGAGCACCGATCTCCGGGAGTCGCGTCAGCCGGACGGCCAGATTCAAATCGGCCATGCTCGTGTACGGGCGCGCGGCAATGCTGGAGAGGATGTTGTTCTGCCAGGGGGGAAGTTTCGAACCGCTGAACCGGTATTTGCGGGTGAGATATTCGGGAAGATGCACGGGCTGATTCGTGAGATCTTCAAACAGTGCCAGCGCACTATCCGCCGGCACTATCGAAACCTTCTTGCCGCTGGCGAAAAACGTTTTCCAGAACCGGTGCGCTGCCGCGCGAGCCGGCGGTTCAGATAGCGCTACCCACCGTACGCTTCCGTAGACGAGGATGGCTGCCGCGCAGAGCGCCGACAGGATCCATGTGGAACGATATCGACGCGATGTCCGAGCTGCCTTCACCTCAGTCACGTCTTCTGCCGCTCTCTTCACCGGGCTGCGCTGGAACTGCGGGATGTAGTGCCCTTTGGGAATCTGGATGTGCAATTCTTCGGTCTTGCCCTGCTCATCGAAGTAAAGCTGGAGCCGTTGACGTAATAGCCGCGCGTGCGAGCGTACAATGCTGTCGTCGTTCGGATTGTAGGTCTGCGGCCGTTTAAATACGTGAATGCCTATCTGCTGCTCGGAGAGCTCCTCGGCTCTACCGTCGATTGCGCGCTCGCAGATGTAAACCAGGAACTCTGAGAGCCTGGGCGAACGAAGGAACGCGGGGCTGGCGACAATTCTCTGGACCAGCTGCCGGCGCTCGTCTGCAACTAGTTGTTCGTGCTCTGAATAGGCCCGCATCCAAGTTGCCCGTTCGTTGGCGGTCGCCGAAGGTTGTTCGATTATAGCCTGAAGTTGCGCCAACCAAGCGTGCTTTATTCTGGCTCGGAAACGTTGACAACTTGATCGCCACGCACATTTGTCAACACCTGGCTTCTGCCGCTAGGCCAAAGGATCTCTACTCGCGGGATGATATTTATCGCACCCAGCCCGAAATGTACCGGCGCAAGCACCGACGATGCATATCCGCCACTGCTTGTTTGTGCGTTCATTTGATTTCCCAATCGGATCTGCGCCCCGATGCCGTCCCGGTTACTCTTCGTCCCTTTCAGCCGGAACGCCACCCAGTGATCGGTGTTCTTCGTCTGGTTGTGCCAGAGCTCGGGTGCGTCGCCCAGCACCGAAATCACAGCGTCCAATCGCCCGTCGTTGTCCAGATCGGAAACAATCAGACCGCGGTGGGCTCGAGCCGTTGCGAACTCTGGCCCGGCATTCGCCGATGCGTCCTGGAATTTCCCGTTGCCAAGGTTCCGGAAGATGCTGTTCGGCAGCTCATATTGATCGCCCGAAAACAACCCGACATTGTCCGTGACGTGTGAGTTCGCCGAGATGATGTCTTTCCAGCCATCGTTATCGAGATCGGCGAATGCGATACCCCAGCCGCTGAGACGTATTGTCAGCGGTGCCAGGCCGCTTTCATACGAACTATCCTGAAACCCTCCTTTCCCGATATTCCGGAAGAGCGGAAATGTTTCGCCCGTCAAAGCGGAGAAGACGATGTCCGGCCTTCCGTCATTGTTGTAATCGCGAAAATCTGCGCCCATACCCGAGACCGCGCGGCCGCTGTCGTTGAGCGCCACACCCGCATCCAAAGCGACTTCCTCAAATTTTCCGTTCCGCAAGTTGTGGAACAGGAAATTGGGCAGCGTGTCGTTGGTGACGAAAAGGTCCGGATAGCCGTCGCCGTCGTAGTCGGCCACTGCCACACCCATGCCCTTACCGGTAAATCCGGCGATACCGCTTTTTTCGGACACGTCTTCAAATCGACCCTTTCCCAGGTTGTGGAAAAGTTTGTTGCTGGTGCCTTTGAAGCGTTGCGGGTGGCAGTAGACCGGAATAGCTTTCGCTGTCTCCGTGCAGACGGGGTTCGATTCGGGCGACCACTCGACGTAATTGACGACAAAGAGGTCCAACAGTCCATCGCGATCATAGTCAAACCAGGCTGCTGCGACAGACCAGTCGCGGCTGGCGATGCCCGCCCGGGCAGTAACATCGCTGAAGCGTCCGTTCCCGTCGTTATGGTACAGGTGATTGCCATTTACTCCGGCTACAAACAAATCTGGTTTGCCATCATTGTCATAATCGCCTGCTGCGGCTCCTATCGAATAACCTTCGCCAGCCAAGCCGGAATCTGCAGTAACATCCCGGAACCTGAAGTTTCCTTCGTTGTGAAACAGGCGATTTTCGTCTCGCCCTTTTACCTTCTGAAGCGAGGGCACGGACGCTCCATTCGTGAAGAAGAGATCTGTCAGTCCGTCGCCATCGAAATCGAAAGCGGCGATACCGCCCGGCATGGTCTCAACCAGATATTTGTGCTCCGTCGGGTGATTTTCGAGCTTTACGGGAAGGCGGCTCAGTTGGAATTCGATTACCCCCGAGTTCACCGCCACTAATGCCGCGGGAATAGCCAGGGCAGCCATCGCGGTGTGGCGCCAGGCTTTCGTGGGCATGTCTAATCATGTACCCGCGCTCGCCTGCGGTCCGCATTTGGGCTGTCCCGCAGGGCAATTCTGCGGCGTGTTTCGCCACTTGTTCCCTGTGAAAACGTGTCAAATCACGTGAAAACACCTCGCAAGCCTTCGCAAATAGGATTAGGCTCGGTTCACCGCGGTGCATTGCACGTATAGGATGCTGCAGGAGGTCTCTATGAACTTCAGGCTCGCCTTTGCAGGGTTATTGGCTCTCGCCTTGACCGGAATTGTGGGCGCACAAGTATTTACCGCTAGTATCACTGGCGCAGTTACGGATCCGAGCGGCGACTTTGTTGCCGGTGCGCGAGTAAACATCCAAAATCAGGCGACTGGAGAAGTGCGCGATGCCGTCACAGATTCCTCAGGCCGATACACCATTTCCCAATTGCAACCGGGAACGTATGACCTGACCGTTTCGGCCGCCGGGTTCAAGAAATTCGTCACGGCCGCAGTGCGGCTGGAACCGGGTCAAACCGGCGAACAGAACGCCGCATTAAGTATTGGCGACACCACCCAAGCCATAGAAGTTACCGGTAACGCGGAAAGCGTCGACACGCAAACGGCGAACAAAGAGGTTACGTTCACCACCCAACAGATGGTCGACCTCCCGCAAATCGAGCGCAATCCGTTGCTGTTTGTGCATTCGACGGCAGGCGTGGCGGCGGTCAGACAAGGCCAGGCGCCGTTTATGACAGATCAGAACACGAACCGCTTTGCACTGAATGGAGGACGCGATGAATCCGCCGCAATTCTGGTGGATGGCGTTTCGATCGTCTCTCCCGGCTGGGGTGGCGCCATCGCCGTTCCTTCTCAGGACGCCGTGGCGGAGACTCAGATCATCCGCCAAGCCTACGATGCGCAGTATGGAAAAACTGATGGCGGTGTCGTCAGCCTGGTAACCAAGAGCGGCTCCAATGCTTTTCACGCCAGCGCGTTCGAGTTTCTCCGTAACGATCACTTAGATGCTAATAGCTGGGCGAATAACTTCTCCGGCATACCCAGACAAACGTTCCAACGCAATCAATTCGGCGGAAATCTCGGAGGCCCCCTCTGGAAGAGTAAGAAGCTGTTCTTCTTTAGTGGCTTTGAGGCATTCAAGCAAGGCACGCCTACGACGCTCGTCACCACCGTACCCACCGCCGCTCAGCGCGCCGGCGACTTCTCGCAAACCTTCAATTCCGATGGCACCCTCGATGTCATTTACGATCCGGCGAGCACGAAGTTAGCCACAGATGGAAGTGGTAATTACGTCAGAACTGCGTTTCCGGGAAACAAGATACCCTCGACCAGGTTCGATCCGGTGGGAATAAAGGCCTTGCAATTGTATCCGAATCCAACCAGCGCGGGCGATCCCGTTACCCAAGCGAATAACTTCGCAAGCGCCGGCAAACTCGTCTCGAACTATTACAAGCTCGACACGCGAATCGATTGGGTGAAGAGCGAGCGCTACACGTTGTTCGGACGCATCACTAAGGGATGGCAGGAGGACGGGATACCGCTGTACTTCAAGAACGGCGCCGACAGTACGGGAGGAGAGAAAGATCCACGCTTCGAAACTGTCATCGGTCAGACCTTCATACCTGATCCGAGTTGGGTCGTAAACGTGCTTGTTGGGGCGGGCCGCTGGCATGAGATCGATACAACGGCCGGCCAGGCTGCCGACGGAACCTTGGTCGGCCTTCCGTCCTCGCTTGTTAAAGCGCTTGCCATCAATACATTTCCGCAATTCAATGTCAGCGGATATGCGCAGCTCGGAAATGCCGAATTCACCTCAACCGTGCGCGAAAGTTATAACCTGCAGACAAACGCGAGCAAGCAATGGCAGGCGCACTCCATCAAGTTCGGCTACATGATGGAGATACAGCCCATGAACTCGCTCGATGAGACGTCCGCGAACTTCAATTTTGACCGCGGCTTGACGTCCGGGCCTGTCGCTTCAACGAATGCGTCCACTTCCGGTAACGCCCTGGCATCGCTGCTGCTGGGTACGGGATCCGGTGGCAATGCGCCCTACAATGCCGCACTCGCGCTTTTGCAGCGCTACTTTGCCTGGTATGCGCAGGATACGTGGCACGTCAATAATCGACTGACATTTACTTACGGGCTCCGCTATGAAATTCAAACTCCCAGGACGGAGCGCTATAACCGTCTGAACTACTTTGCCACCGAAGCCGTGAATCCGCTCTCATCGGTAACCGGCCTGAATCTCAAAGGGGGGCTGATGTTCGACAGCTCCACCCAGCGGGGGTGGTGGGACACGGATTACCACAACTTCGATCCACGCTTGTCACTTGCTTACAAGATCAGCAATCGGCTGGTGTTCCGGACCGGCTACGCCATATTCGAATTACCCGCAGCCGCCACCACCATCCTGGGTACGTCTGATGGTTTTTCGACAAACACAGCCTGGGTCTCCACTGTAGGCGGAGGCGGGATTATCCCCGCCGCTCCGGTAAGCAATCCATTTCCACAAGGGCTTAATCAGCCCATCGGGAGCGCGCAAGGCCTGCTCACAGACGTGGGACAGACCGTCAATGCGTTTCAACGCCTCCATCCGACACCGTATGTCCAGACCTACAGCGCCGATTTTCAATATCAGGTGGGCCGCAACGCAGTGGTCGAGGCGGGATACACCGGCACACAGGGCCGCAAGCTGCCGTTCGGAGTCACCAGAAATATCAACCAGCTCGATCCCAGTTACCTCTCTTTGGGAAACGCTTTGAACAACCAGGTCGCGAACCCGTTCCTCAACGTCATCACGAATGGCCCACTTTCAGGCGCAACGATTCCTTACTGGAGAACGTTGGTTCCTTATCCGCAGTTTCAGAATGTCAACTTGGTGGGAGATACCCCGGGGGCAAGCTCGAGTTACAACGCTCTGTTACTTAAATACAGTCAGCGTTGGGCAAATTCTCTAACTGTACTTGCCACTTATCAATGGTCGAAAGCCATCGATGATACATCGGAGACTCAGGCCTGGGAGGTCGGTGACGCCATCAGAGACGCTTATAACGTCTCCCTGGATCGTTCTATCAGTGCCCACGATCTGCCGCACGATTTCGTCGGCAACGCCATTTGGGATATCCCGGTAGGTAAAGGTAAAAAGTTCGGTTCCAATATGAACCGGGTCGTAAACGCTGTTGTCGGCGGTTGGGAGGTTGCCACGGTTGTTCGCCTCGGCAGCGGCTTGCCGCTTCAGTTTACAGTTCCGAACGATTTGGGTGCCTACGGATTTCCTGTGTTGCGGCCGGATATCACGTCAATGAGCGCTCTTACCTCCGTGAAGCAGACGCCGAATCAATGGTTCAATACGGCGGCTGTGCTGAGCCCTCCTCCTTATGCGATTGGAACTGCGCCGCGATGGTTCGGGGCCGTTCGCACTGCTGGAAACCGCCAGGCCGATATCTCCATCAACAAATCCTGGCAGATTCTGGAGAGAGCGCGATTCGAATTTCGTGTCGAGAGTTACAACACAACCAACACACCTCAATACGGGCGCGCCGACACGAACTTCGGCGACGGAGGCTTCGGTCGTGTTACCGGTACCACCAATATCGGTCCTCGTAACATTCAGCTTGGAGCCCGGTTGGATTTCTAACTCTTGATTCTTAATCAGGCAGCGTCACGGGCCGAATATTTAGATCGGCCCGCTGCTCCTGACATTTCTCTCATGCTTACACGACGCAAAGTCCTGCAGGCCTGTTGTGCGACTGCTGGACTTACCAGCGCCGCGACACGGTTGCCGCGCAATGAGCCGGAGTGCAATTCATACGTCTCGTTTGCGCGCTCGGCTCTGATGAGGTTGATCGGCGCGCGTGCCGAACCCTTCGACTTTGGTTGTATACCGCTCGAGGATGGCCGGCAGGTATATGAAATCCAGGCGGCGGGCGGACACGTTTCGATACGCGGCAGCAGCGGAGTGGCGCTTCTACGCGGCGTCTACGCGTTCCTGAAAAAAAACTCCCACGGCATGATTACCTGGAGCGGCAGCAGGCTGGCTCTGCCTGCGCGCATCCCGGACCAGGTCGTAGTCCGCGTAGTCTGCCCAAACCAGTTTGTTCAGTACCTGAATCCCTGTACTTTCGGATACTCGACTGCTTTCTGGGACTGGAAACGCTGGGAACGCGAGATCGACTGGATGGCGCTACACGGCGTGAACATGCCGCTGGCGATGGAAGGGCAGGAAGCAATCTGGCAGAGAGTGTGGTCAAGCTTCGGTGTAAGCGAGGCCGAGTGGAAACACTTCACCACCGGTCCTGCGCATCTGCCGTGGCACCGAATGGGAAACATCAACCATTTCGATGGTCCGCTGCCGCAGGGCTGGATCGACCAGAAGAAAGAGCTACAGAAACAGATTCTAAGTCGGATGGTCAAACTCGGAATGACGCCGATTGTGCCTGGCTTCGCCGGGCATGTCCCCGAAGCGTTCCTTCGAATTTATCCGAAAGTGCGGACCTTTACATTGCTCTGGGGTGGAGGATCCTCCGCGGGACTGCCTCGTGAGTCCCGAACGTTTCTGTTGCATCCCGCCGAAGCCGAATTGTTCCAGGAGATCGGGAAACGCTTCATTACTGAATACAAGCGCGAGTTTCAAACCGGAGAGTACTATCTCGCCGATACGTTCAATGAGCTTCGCGTGCCGGCGTCTGTAAATAGCAGGTATGCCGATCTGAAGGCCTTTGGACGCAATATATACGACAGTATCCGGGCCGGCGACCCTGATGGCAAGTGGGTTATGCAGGGCTGGATCTTTGCCAATGACCCAACATCCTGGGATGCGCCGTCAACTGCCGCTTTCTTATCCGCCGTACCGGACGACCGCATTTTGATCATCGACTACGCGTGCGATATGGACTCTGTCCATAAAATCGAGTACCACGATGCGCCCGATGCCTGGAAAAGACTCGACGGATTCTACGGCAAAGCGTGGATCGCTGGAATGGCGCATACGTTCGGCGGCAATAACAATGTCAAAGGTGATCTCACGCTGATCGCTGCTAAGTCATACGACATTGCGCACAGCTCTTCAAAGGCCAACTTACTCGGGTTCGGCATCGATATGGAGGGGATCGAGTCCAACGAAGTTGTTTACGAACTGATGGCCGATGTTGGATGGTCATCCGAAAGGATCGACCTCTCTTCGTGGATTCCTGACTACTGCCGCGCCCGCTACGGCGCTTACCCTGCTGCTATGGCTGAGGCTTGGGAGCACTTACTGCGAAGCGCCTACTCGACCGGCGTATGGAAGACTCATCATGCCTTTCAATCGCGGCCCAGCCTTGATCCACGGCCCCAGTTTGTGGACACGGGACCCGTGTTTCAGCGCGCCGTGGATCTCTTCTGCTCGTGCGCGGATGAACTCCGGGGCGTGCAGCTATACCTGAATGACCTGATAGAACTCGTCTCGCAAGCGGCGGGCGGAACCGTAGATCGCCTGTTGGCGGACGCATGCCGGAGTCACCGCGAGGGACGTAGCGCCGACCGCGATCGAAGCTCTGCAGCGGCTCTACACATGATGAATCGCATCGATGCTCTGCTAAACGTCCGGCCTGACAGGCGACTCGAAAACTGGGTCGCGCAAGCGCGCTCATGGGCTCGCACCCCGGATGAAGCTGCCTACTATACCCGCAGCGCGTGCCTGTTGATTACCTTTTGGGGTTGGAGAGAGTTGGAGGATTACGCGTCGCGTCTGTATAGCGGTCTCATCAGAGATTACTATCGAGCGCGTTGGCAGGTCTTCTTCTCAGGTCTGGCAAGCGGAAATGAAGTCTTGCTTGACGAATGGGAGCTGCAGTGGCTCTCGACACCGTATCGGCCGAGCGAGCCGGCCGCTGTTCGCGACGTGGCCGAGGAGGCCCGCAGCTTGCTCGCGGCATCCAGATCACTGCTCGCTTGAGGTCGCTCCCGTAGCTTTGGAAAGCTCTCCTTGCCGCTTCGACGCCTGCGCCGCGTCTTCCATCCTGCCAAGCCGGCGATAGGCTTGAGCTAACTGGAAGTGGATTGAGCCATCCCGGTCAATCGATCGCGAACGCTCCAGGTAGGGCAGGGCAGCGGCAGCATTGCCGGTCCTGAGGAGAGCTTCACCGAGTTTCGCTTGTGCAGCCAGAAGATTGGGATCGAGTGCGACTGCCCGGCTGAGATGTTGAATCGACTCTTCAGACTTACCAAGATTGAACAGTGCGTCGCCCAATTCGAACTGCCAGTCCGCATGGTCAGGCGCAGACGTCACGAACTTTTCCAGGATTGCGACCGCTTCGCCGTACTGGCGGTCGGCCCAGAGTGCTTCGGCAAGACTCTGCTGGACCAATTCATTGCCGGGAGCAAGAACCGCCGCGCGCCGTAGTTCCTGAATCGCTTCCGTCTTCCGGCCAGCCTGCAGGTACACTCTTGCGGCGAGCTCGTGCTGCTCGGCCGAGGGCGGCAGCGCCGCTAATCTCGCCATAGCCTGTCGCGCCAGTTCCGCGTACCTGCGTGCCGCTTCCGGAGATTGAGATGCAGTTTGTGACAGAGCGAGGCGGCTGATCGCAAGGCCCTGCAGCACCTTCGGCGCATCGGGCTGAGTATGGCTTAGCTGATCGAACTGCTTTTCAGCAGCCGCGAAATCGCGCGTCTCGATCAGCGTGGAACCAAGTTCCAGCCTTGCCTGGCTGTTCGATGGATCCAGTCTCGACCGCCCGCCGCAGTGGCTCCAGCGCGAGTTGCGGGTGTCCGAGCTTCAGCCGGGTTAGCCCGAGCAAAAACCAGAAGCTTGAGTTCTGCTGTTCCGCCGCACGAATGAGTTCCAGTTCTTGACTCGCTTCCTTGTATTGCGCAGAAGAATACAAAGCTGTCGCGAGACTGAAGCGCAGCGCCGCATCCTGGGGTAACACGCGGGTGAGTGTGCGGTAGATTCCGGCTGCTTCGCGGAAGTTGCCGGCGAGCATGGCCGCACGGGCGCGCTGGGCTTGCGCTGCGATGTCGATCTCCGGGCTCGCACTCAACAGCAACGCGCTGAACGACAGTACTGCGAGACAGCGCGCGCGTGACATAATCTTGAGATTATTACTACACCCTCCACGTCGCCGGAACTTCGTGCCCAGCAGTCTCGGGCTGCATCCACCCCGGACGCTCAGCGGCAGCGATTGCTATCGCTCGACGTATTTCGCGGCCTCACCATGGCGCTCATGGTCTTGGTGAACAATCCAGGCGGCGAAATCTCATACGCTCCGCTGCACCATTCCGTCTGGAACGGCTGGACCCTGACGGATACGGTCTTCCCCTCATTCCTGTGGATTGTCGGAGTGGCGATCACCTTCTCCCTGGGCAGGCGCATGGCGGCATCCGAAGCGCGCGGACCGCTTTTCACCGGTATCGCCAGAAGAGCCGCCATTCTGTTTGTCCTCGGTATGGCGATATATGCCTTCCCTCATTTCAATTTCGCCACGCAGCGTATCTTGGGCGTACTACAGCGCATCGCGATCTGTTACTTAGTGGCATCACTGATCTTTCTGTATTCGGGGACTCGCGGACAGATATTGTGGATTGTTGGCTTACTTACTGCGTATTGGCTGATGATGAAGCTGATTCCCGTGCCTGGATATGGCGCCGGTCGGCTGGATCTCGAAGGCAACTTTGCGCATTACGTCGACCGGTTAGTGCTCGGCCATCACAATTATTCGCCTAAAGCCATGTGGGATCCGGAAGGTATCGTAAGTACTCTCCCGGCCATCGCCAGCACTCTTTTCGGCGTGCTGGCCGGACGAATTCTCCGTCTTAAAAACTCATTAGCCGAGCGTGCCGTACTCCTGTTCGTCATCGGCAACTTACTGCTGGCCGCAGGCTGCATCTGCGACTTGTGGCTGCCGATCAATAAAAAGCTGTGGACTGACTCGTTTGCCATGTTCATGGCCGGCCTGGACTTTGTTGTGATGGCGATTCTGCTTTGGCTCATCGATATGCGCCAATGGACCCGGATGGCGCGGCCATTCGCGATTCTCGGCATGAACGCGATCACGATTTATCTCGTCTCGGAATTCCTCGCCGAGGCTCTTCAGGCGATCAGCTGGCGTGGCGCGTCGCTTCAGCAAACGCTCTATCATTCGGTCTTCGCTCCCCTTGCATCGCCCGCGAACGCATCGTTGCTATATGCAATTGCCTTTACGCTCTGTATGTACGCGCTGGCGTATTTCATGTATAAACGCAATTGGTTCCTACGCATTTGACCGAAACGAGGGAACCTGAGCCAGGCTCCCCGTAATCTCCGTGCTTTACGCCGTCCGCTGAGCTTCCGCTTTGCCGTCAGCAAGCGCCGCTTGCGCCGCCGCCAGTCGCGCGATGGGCACGCGATAGGGAGAGCACGAAACGTAATTCATGCCGAGGCGATAGCAAAATTCGACCGAGCTTGGCTCGCCGCCGTGCTCGCCGCAGATACCGATTTCTAGATTCGGGCGCGCTTTGCGGCCCAGCTTAACGGCATGCTCAATGACTTTGCCGACGCCGTCCTGGTCGAGCACCGCGAAGGGATCGGCCTTAAAGATCTTCAGCTCTTCGTAGTGCTTCGAGAACTTCGTGTAATCGTCGCGCGATAAGCCCATAGTGGTCTGCGTCAGGTCGTTGGTTCCGAAGCTGAAGAATTCGGCTTCTTTGGCAACCTCGTCCGCGGTCATTGCAGCGCGCGGAATCTCGATCATGGTGCCCACCATGTATTTGAGATCCTTCATGCCTGCCGCGCCCAGGACTTCGTCGGCGACCTTCACCACAAGCGCTTTCTGGTTCTCCAGCTCTTTGACATTTCCGACCAGCGGAATCATAACCTCGGGGATAACCTTCACGCCCTTCTTGGCCACTTGCACAGCAGCTTCGAAGATCGCGCGCGCCTGCATCTCGGTCACTTCCGGGTAGGTGATGCCGAGCCGGCAGCCACGATGGCCGAGCATGGGGTTGAACTCATGCAGCTCTTCGACGCGATGCAGCAGCTCCGGCAAATGTTTCTTTAAGTTCGCCGACGCTGACGGCGTAGGTTGCCGCCAGCTCTTTCTTCGTTTTCGCATCCGCGTGCGGCAGGCGCGCGATGTCGACCATCAGATTCTCGCGCTTAGGCAGAAATTCGTGCAGTGGCGGATCGAGTGTGCGGATGACCACCGGGAATCCGTCCATCGCCTGAAACAGTCCCGCGAAGTCTTTACGCTGCATCGGCAGCAGCTTCAGCAGAGCCTTGCGGCGCGTTTTTTCATCGCGCGCCAAAATCATCGCCTGCATGTACGCGATCCGATCCTCGGCGAAGAACATGTGCTCGGTGCGGCAGAGTCCGATGCCCTCGGCGCCAAACAAGCGGGCCTGCTTGGCATCGCGTGGGATGTCGGCATTGGCGCGTACGCCGAAGTTGCCACGAAACTCGTCCGCCCATTCCATAAACGCGGCGAAGTAATGCGACTTCGGATCGGGTTCGTTGGTCTTGCACTGGCCGAGATAAACTTCGCCAGTCGAGCCGTCCAGCGAAATCCAGTCGCCTTCGTTCACGATCAGGTTCTTGCCGCCGATGACGATGATCGCGCGCTTGCTGCCTTCGTTCACGCTAACCGTCGAAGCGCCGACTACACAGGGCCGTCCCATGCCGCGCGCGACCACTGCGGCGTGGCTGGTGAGACCGCCGACCGCCGTCAGAATGCCCTTCGAGACGTCCATTCCGTGGATATCGTCGGGAGTCGTTTCCTTGCGGACCAGAATGACCGGGCCGCTTGCGGAGAGATGGACCGCATCTTCGGACGAAAAAGCCGCGCGACCCACCGCTGCGCCGGGCGAAGCCGGAAGCCCCGTTGCAATCTTCTGCAGCGTCTTACGCGCCATCGTGTCGAGCACCGGATGCAGTAACTGATCGAGCTGCGCGGGCGCGACACGTTGCACCGCATCCTTTTTCGAGATCAGGCCTTCTTCCACCATGTCTACAGCCACACGAACCGCCGCTGGCCCCGTGCGCTTGCCATTGCGGGTCTGCAGCATGTACAGCTTGCCTTCTTCGATAGTGAACTCGAAATCCTGCACATCGCGATAGTGCTTTTCGAGATTGCTGGTGATCTGACGAAGCTGATTGTAGGCTTCGGGCATCACCTGCTCGAGTTCGGAAATCGGCTGCGGAGTACGGATACCGGCGACAACGTCCTCGCCCTGCGCATTCACAAGAAACTCGCCGTAGAAAACCTTTTCGCCGGTGGATGGATTGCGCGTGAAGCCGACGCCTGTCCCGGAAGTGTCGCCCATGTTTCCGAACACCATCGCTTGCACGTTTGCTGCTGTGCCGATGGAATCGGGAATCTTCTCCATGCGGCGATAGTAGATCGCCTTCGGCGTGTTCCAGGAGTTGAATACGGCGTCGCGCGCCAGCATCAACTGCTCGAGCGCATCCTGCGGAAACTCTCGACCCGTTTCTTTCTTCACCAGCTTCTTGTAATCGGCGATGATCGCCTGCAGATCCTGCGCGGTCAAATCTGTGTCGAGCTTCGCTTTCACCTTCGCTTTTCGGCTGTCGAAGATGTGATCGAATTTTTCCATTTCGACCTGCAGCGCCACTTCTCCGAACATCTGAATGAAGCGCCGATAGCAATCGTAGGCAAAACGCGGATTGCCGGTCTTCTTTGCCAGACCTTCGGTGGTCTCGTCGTTGAGGCCGAGATTCAGGATCGTGTTCATCATCCCCGGCATCGAGAACTTCGCGCCCGAGCGCACGCTCAGCAGCAGCGGATCATCCACGCCGCCCAGTTTCTTGCCCATCTGCTTCTCAAGTTTGGCCAGCGCAGTATGGATCTCGTCGTCGACTTCCTTCGGTACTTTATTGCCGTTATCGAAGAAGAGGTTGCAAACTTCCGTCGAGATGGTGAAGCCCGGCGGAACCGGAACGCCCGCCTTGCTCATTTCGGCGAGGCCGGCGCCCTTGCCGCCGAGCACTTCGCGCATCTTCCCGTCGCCGTCGGCAGTGCCTCCGCCAAATGAATATACGTGTTTCTTCATTCCTGTCTATTTCTCCTGACTGCGAATATCTGCATTGATCTGAACCGCGCGCGTAAGCAAGCGGATTTTCACTATTTCCCTAAACGGCGGAGCCGCCCTGCGTCACGATTTCTGAAAAATCGGCGATGGTTGAGAACTCGGCCAGCAGGCTATGTAGTAAGGCCAGGCGGTTCTGACGGATCGCCGGATCTGGATCGTTCACTAGAATTTTATCGAAGAAGAGATCTACTTTTGGCGCAGCGATGCAATCGCCGTAAGCTTCTCCCGATACGAAGTGGTCGCCTGCGCAGTCTGCCGGACCTGTTGAAACGCTGTGTACAGGTCCTGTTCGGGCCCCGGCTGCAGCACATCAACCTTCGGCGGCTCGGCCCTTTCCACTTGTGCCTGTTTGAGAATATTCTTGATCCGTTTGAAGCTTGCGGCGAGCGGCTCGAAGTCCTCGGTGGGCCGGATGTAGTGGATGGCGTCGGCGCGGTCGGCAAGATCCGCCAAAGTCTTCAATTCTCCGTGAAGTACCGCATTCACTTCATCGTATTGGTAATTGCAGATGTCCCTGAGGTAAAACTGCACGCGCTCCATCAGAAAGGGTTTCAACTCCGGGGGATCAGCCATGAACGTATTCAGCGGAAGATCCAGCCGGGTCTCGAAGAGAATCTTCACCACGCCTTGCGCCGCGCGTCGCAAAGCAAACGGATCCTTCGACCCGGTGGGAATCAGACCGATCTTGAAACACTGTCGCAGTGTGTCGAGCTTGTCCGCAATCGAAACTACCTGACCTTCGAGCGTCCGGGGAATCGAATCCTCCATGCTGACGGGCTTGTAGTGATCGTAGATAGCAGTCCCGACGGCCTCGCTCTCACCCTGCGCCTTCGCATATAGCCCGCCGACAACGCCCTGCAGCTCCGTAAACTCCTTGACCATGTCGGTTGTCAAATCGCATTTGGCGAGCATCGCTGCCCGGTTCACAACTGCGGTGTCTGCATTGACCTCTGCCGCGATCTCTTCCGCGACCTTTACTACTCGATCCGTCTTATCCTTATAACTCCCGAGCTTTGCCTGAAACGTGACCTTCGCCAGATCGTCCACGCGATCCACCAGCTTCTTCCTTTGGTCCGCTTCCCAGAAGAAGCGCGCGTCATTGAAGCGCGCGCGCAGTACGCGTTCATTGCCTTGCCGGATAAGCCCGTCCGGGTCGCCCTGAGTGTTTGTAACAGCCACAAAAGCGGGCGCCAGCGAACCGTCCGGCTTCACGACGGAAAAGTACCGCTGATGATGCCGCATCACCGTCGAAAGAATCTCTTTCGGGAGCTCCAGATACGAGCTATCGAAGCTTCCCCGG
Organism: uncultured Acidobacteriaceae bacterium; assembly: GCA_963842195.1. GTDB lineage: Bacteria > Acidobacteriota > Terriglobia > Bryobacterales > Bryobacteraceae > Bog-105. Next base: position 110,208 of record CAWJFN010000001.1, on the reverse strand, counting down.
ATCGGCGTCGGGAACTCAGTCAGATAGACCAATGTACTTAGAAGCTCGCCATCCGGTTCCACATCGGCGGCAAGCGCATCCTGAATCCGTTTGAGCCGATCCTCTGCGCGCACAATCACGTAGTTTTCGCGCAGCTTCTGCTCATACGTCGCGATCGTGACCGCAATGGGCTGCTTCGAACCCAGAACTCGGTGTCCGCGCGTCGTCTCGGCCGCATGCACGCCGGCAACTTCCACTGGAATCACCTCATCATCCAGTAGCGCGATCATCCACCGAATGGGCCGGATGAAGCGCACGCCTTCTTTGCCGGTCCAGTACATCGCCTTGGGCCACGGAATTCCAGTAATCATCCCCGGCACCGTGCGCGTCAGCAGTTCTAAAGCCGACTCGCCCTTTTTCACTGCGGCGAAAAAGTAACGTTCGCCTTTCGCGTCAGATTCGCGATGCAGCGCTTCCACCGAAGTATGGTTTTTCTTCGCGAACCCTTCTGCCGCCTTTGTCCCGGCAGAAACGTACGGTCCCGGAATCACCTGCTGCGTATCCTCGAGCCGCTCGGCGAGGCCGGTTGCAATCAGTACCAGACGACGGGGCGTCGCGTCGAGCAGTTCGATGGTCCCATCGAGTCCGCCGGCTTCCTTCGAAAAACTTTCGCGCAAACTTTCCAGCGCCCCCCGGATCATCCAGTCCGGAATTTCTTCGCAGCCAATTTCGAGCAACAGGTCCGGCATCTACGCGACTGCCTCTGCCTTAGGCCACTGCTGCTCGGTCCACGCCTGCGCCACGCCCACTGCCAGCTTCCGCACGCGCCCGATGATGCCCACCCGTTCAGTGACGCTGATGGCGCCGCGCGCATCCAGCATGTTGAACAGGTGACGAGCATTTCAGCACCTGGTCATACGCCGGCAGCACCGGAAAGCGCGCGTGATCTTTCGTTGTTTTGAATTGGTTCAACAGCCGCTGGCATTCCTTCTCATGCAGATCGAACGCCTGCCAAAGCGCTGCCACATCGGCTGCTTCGAAGTTGTAAACCGAAAACTGCTCTTCATCCGCGAGCCGGACATCGGAGTACTTCACACCCGGCGCCCACTCGATGTCGTAGACGCTGTCGACGTTCTGCAGAAAGGCAACGATGCGCTCTAGGCCGTAAGTGATCTCGGCCGGAACGAGCTCCAGATCGATGCCGCCGCACTGCTGAAAGTAAGTGAACTGCGTGATCTCGAGTCCGTCGAGCATCACCTGCCAGCCGATGCCCCACGCGCCCAGCGTCGGCGACTCCCAATTGTCTTCCTCGAACTTGATGTCGTGCTTGCGCAGATCGATGCCGATCGCTTCGAGACTTCCCAGATACTGCTCCAGCACATCATCGGGCGTCGGCTTCAGAATCACCTGTAACTGCTGGTGCTTGTAGAGCCGGTTCGGATTCTCTCCGTAGCGGCCATCGGCGGGACGGCGGCTCGGCTGCACGTACGCAACCTTATACGGCTTCGGCCCCAGCACGCGCAGAAACGTTTCGGGCGCCATGGTGCCCGCGCCTACTTCGAGATCGTACGGCTCCTGAATAACCGCGCCACGGTCAGCCCAGTAGCGTTTGAGTTTGAAAATCGTGTCCTGGAAAGAATCCATGTGCGCAGACTAGAGACCCTCCAAGAGTGCCGGCGTGCGAAAGCGGCGCTCGACATGCTCTTCCATCTGGCGGATCAGAAAGCGCCGCAGATCGAGCGCAGTGTCCTTGCTCCACGCGATCACCGGCAGCTCCGCCACATGGCAGCGCAGCATAACGGCCGCAAGCTCGCGCGAGGACTGCGAGATGTGCCGGTCCGGGTGCTGTGCCGAGATCCGGCAGGAAGCCCTGCAAGCGCGTTGCCCAAAGTGAGAAATACGTGATCGCCGTCCAAGCCGCTCCCGGCGTGCGCTGGTGCATGTGGCACAGAATCGCCGTTAGCAGGCGGAAGAAGCGCTCGTTCGGCTCATTCGGCGGCAAAAGATGATCGCTGACTTCCGCCACGTAGTCGAGCGCCACGCCGGTCGTCGAAATCGCTGAGCAGATCGAACTGCGATTGCAGCAGATCGCATGAGTTCAGGTTCACCAGTTCGCGGTTTTCCTTTTGCGAATACGATAAGTTCACCAGAGACAGCCGTTCCAGCCCCGACCCGAAGCTGCTCTTCGGCTTACGCGCCCGCCTTGCCACACCCCGCAGTTTGCCTTGATCCCGCGTGAAAAAGCTGACAATCAGATCCGACTCGCGGAATGGGTACGTTCGGAGGACGTAGGTCTCGCTCACCCGAGCCGGCATGATTCTGAACGCCGGTGCCAAGCAAGTTTGCAGCCGGTAGAAGTCTAAGGGTATCAAAGTCATCAAACCGAACGAACCATCAGCGTTCGGACTTGCTCGCGACTGCTCGACGGCTCAATTAGAAAATGGCTCTCGAAAAGAGCTATACTCGATAAGTATGAAAGTCAGCGTAGTAGAGGCGAAGAACAGCCTGACCAAATTGATCCAGGCTGTAGAAAATGGTGAACAGGTAACCATCTGCCGCCACGGCAAGCCGGTGATCGATCTGGTTCGCACCAAGGAACCCAGCCGCAAGCAGCGGAAACTCGGAACGCTCGAAGGCAAAATCAAGTTCCTCGATCCCGCATTGGGACAGCCCGATAGAAACTGACGCGCAGGTCGGATGCATTCCTGCACGGGCACGATTGGCGAGGCCGCTGATTGACACGTGCGGTATCTTCTCGACACATCCACATTTCTGAAAGCTGCGGCACAAACGCTGACCTCACGCCGGGCAAAGAAAATCATGCTCGATCCGAATCACACGCTCGAATTGAGCGTGGTATCGCTGATCGAGATTCATATAAAACGCGGATTGAACAAATTGGAGATCACAGCGCCGCAACTGGACAGTGCGATCACTGACATGGATCTGAAAATTCTTCCATTGACAGCCTCCCACTGCGAAACCTTTGCGGAGTTGCCTGTCCGCCACAAAGACCCTTTCGATCGCATGATCATCGCCCAGGCGCTGGCGGAAAAGGTCCCGGTTCTTTCAGGCGACGCCCAGTTTGCTCTCTACAAGGGCCTGAAAGTGATCTGGTGAACGGGCGTTTCGACGGCGAATTCCAACTGAGGACCTATCCTGAGCTCGATGCACGAACACGTTTGCATCCGCTATACTGCTGCCATGGCGAGCATAGAAGCTCACATAACGCTCTGCTTACCCGAGGACATAGCTGCACAGTTGGGAGTGCAAGGCGATGTCGCGCGCATAGCCTTAGAAGGGCTCGCAGTGGAGGGCTACAGGACTGGAGTGTTATCCACTGCTCAGGTTCGTCGTATGCTTGGGTTCCACACTCGTCTGCAGGTGCATGAGTTCCTTAAGCGGCGCCAAGTGCATCTGCATTACGATCGAACCGAGTTGGAGCGCGACCGGAGCGCTTTCGAAGAGCAGCCCCCTGCGTGATTGTCGTTGCGGACACGACACCGCTCAACTACCTGGTTGTCATCGGACACGTCGATCTGCTTCCCGCGCTCTTCGGCCAGGTGTTGATCCCAACCGCCGTTTGGAACGAACTTCAAGACATTTTGCGCGAGGGCGCCCGTCGAAAGCTCCTCAACCTTCCGACAGCGCTGGGCGCATTACAGCAAACTTCGTTCTTCATCTCACTCGAACTAATCCAATCTCTGCTGGACGAAGATTCCCGATTCAGGCAGCAGCAGAGCGAACCCAAATGACTCCTCCACGTCGAGGACTCCGGTTGCTCCTTTCGTATCCTGATCTCGATGGACGAACAAGTCCCCGCGCCCGCACACGAGGCCGATCCGCGCACCAATTACTGGCCCGGAGGTCCGGACGAGCTTCTTGATACGCTCGCTGACGGCACCAAGGTGAAGCGCCGCATGTTGCGTATGCGCGCCTGCACGGAAAAAGACGCCAAGGGCAAGTTCTGTCGCGGACATATCAAGCGCTGGTTTGAACCGCTCCCGGAAGTACGTGAAAAGTACGGGAACGAAGTTTATCGCTGCGAGCGCTGTAGAACCATATACCTTCCCAATCCACACGAACCGAAGCGAACGCAAAACATGTCATGGTAAACGGCCTCCGGTTGGCAGTCGTCGCCCTGTGTGCGACTGCAGCGCTGTGTGACTCGGTTCCGCATGCCGCGACTCTATTGCTCACCCCGCAGCGTCTCCACCGTTTGCAGCGTGACCGCGAACGTCAAACCCAGCGCTGGCTTGACTTCGAGAAACGTGTAGAGTCAGTTCCCGATTCGCCCGAGCGCGGCTTCGAGTTGGCTCTTTATTACGCCGTTGCCCGCGATGAAGGCAAAGGCAGGGAGGCGGTCGAATGGGCGCTGGCCCACCCCTGCGAGGTCCGGCAAGTCGCGCTTGTGCTCGATTGGGCCGGTGCTCTTATCACGGCTGCCCAGCGAGCGAAATTCGGCGTCCAGCCTTGCCCCGATTACCGCCCCGGCGCCTTCGCCCGCATGCGAGATGCACTCTTCATGCGGCTCGCGCAAGATCAGCAAGACACGTCAGCTTCTGATGCGATCTCTCATCTCGGGTTGGAGGCGCTTCCCGATGCCGCAGAGCTTTACGCGCTCTTCGAGTATCTCGACGCTCAAAAAACCGCGCTGCGAACCGATCCCCGCACCGCAAGACCCTCATTTCTTCGCCGATCTTCCGGCCGAACTCCTCTTGTCCATGCGCCCGGCCGAACTCGAAGCTCCGTCCTGGAGAACACATATCGCGGCTCTGGCGCTGGTGACCCTCGACCCGAACCTCGAGACTTCGCAATTTCTGCAAGGCTGGGCCATGGAAGACCGCTTCACGCTACACGATGGGCCAGGAGTTGCCTACGAACTGCTGTGGGCGAATCCTTATCTGCCCGGGGTCAGCTATCAAAACATGGATCCGTGGCTGTATGTCCCGAACCGGCTGCTGCTCGCGCGCAGCGATTGGACCCCGCAAGCCTGCTGGATTCGGATCCGGCCCGACGGCAAAGTTCCCATTGAGGATTCAAATTGCCCGCCGGACTGGCGAGAGAACACCGTGCAATTCGGACATCTCACCCTGATGCCGATGCCCGCTCGCTGCGTGGACGTCCCGGCAGTCCCCAATAGTGCAACCGTAATCGTTCGCGGCGAGCCCAACCAACAGCTCACCTACACGGAATCCGGCAAGCGCACCGCAAGTCACGCCGACTCGGCAGGATTCTGGCGTGTGCCTGCCGCCGTCGCCGGGAAAGTATGTGCCTCTCGCTGATAAACTGAAATTCCCATGGCGCATGCCGCTGCGCCGCGATTAGGAGCCTTTTCAACACACAATGATTGCAGCAACACAACTGCGCCCAGGCATGGTGGTGAAGTTTAATAACGAGCTTCACTCGGTTTTCAGCATGGTCCACCGCACGCCGGGCAACCTGCGCGGCTTCGTTCAGGCAAAGATGCGCAACCTGCGCAGCGGGTCCATGATTGAACACCGCTTCTCATCAGAAGACAAGGTCGAACGTATCGCGCTTGACGAACACGAGATGGAATTCCTCTACGATGACGGCGAAGCCTATCATTTTATGAATACCGAGACCTTCGAGCAGACACACCTGACGAAGGACCTCCTCGGCGACGGCGTCAACTATTTAACGCCCCAGTTGCGCGTCAATGTCGAGTTCTACGAAGGCAAGGCGATTAGCGTAGAATTGCCGGCCAGCGTCGAAATGACTGTTGTCGAAACCGAGCCCGGCCTCAAGGGCGCGACGGTCTCCAATGTTACTAAGCCGGCGAAGATGGAAACCGGCCTGGTGGTTCAAGTGCCGCCGTTCATCGGCGAAGGCGAGAAGATCCGCGTCAGCACTTCCGACGGCAGCTATCTCGAACGCGCCTGATTGCGAGAAAAATCCCCAGCCAGCATGCGCTTCCTTTTTTCCGGCGGAAACCGTTCAATCGCGTAGCGCAGTGCCGTGCGCGATATCTGCTCGTAATTTGCGTGCAGAAAATCGAGCAACGCACTTTCAGAGACTTTTCCAGCCTCGCGTAGCATCCACCCAACCGCTTTACGAATCAGGTCATGTTTGTCAGACAGCAGTTTTTTCGCAATCCGGAACACATCATCTAACTCACCGGAGCGAATCAGTGTCAGCGTAGAAACGATCCCAATGCGCCGTTCCCATAAGTTGTTCGACCGCGCTAGGCGATCAAGAACAGTGCGTTTTCGTGCCCTCAAATGCTCACCGACAATGTATGGCGCGGACGCATCCACAAGATCCCAGTTGTTGACGCGTTTTGCGTGATCCAGATAGAAACGGAAGATCGCGTTTTTCTGAGCCGGCGTACCGCGTTCATACTGCGCGACTAAGATCTCGAGCGCCGCCAGCCGATGCTCATGGATGGGCGAACCGAGCAGAGTGGCAACATCGTCCAGCGGCAGATCGCGAAAGCGCAAGGCTGTACGGCGTAGCAGGGGCACCGCAATCCCGATGAACTGATCGCCTTCGCCGTACTGTCCGGGACCGGTCTTGAAGAACCACGCGGAGCTTTCGGCGCGTTTGGGGTTGGCAAGCGCCTCAAGCTCCCGCTCAAGCTGTTTGCGCAATTCCGCAGCCATAGTTGCCCACGCGCCAAATGCGCGTAACGATCATTGTGGCAAAGAAACTGAGCCAGGGAGTGTAAGCGACCCAAATCGGATATATCGAAATCTGATCCCGCCGCAAAATGCGCATTTGCTCATTCCACCGGTACATATCGGCGATTTGTCCGCATTCGTCCGATGTGATGCAAGCAAGCTTACAGACCGCAGTCCGACCGGATGCTATGCCGAACGCAAGCTCGTGACCTACTCGCACGTCTTTGCTCAGTTGGCAGAGAATCTGACGCAAAACGGGCGCATACCGTTTGACTCGCCTTGATTGATGAAAGTCAGGATGTCAGCATCGCGCAGCTGCGCTTTCTTGCCGCTCTCGGTGCCGGCGAGCGGAACCGGCTGTTCTTTGCGGGCGATCTCGGCCAGCGCATCTTTCAGCAGCCCTTCTCCTGGAAATCGCTTGACGTCGATATCCGAGGCCGCTCGCATACGCTGAAGATCAATTACCGGACCTCACACCAAATCCGGATGCAAGCCAACCGGCTCCTCGGCCCCGAGGTCTCCGATGTAGACGGTAACAAGGAAGAACGGAAGGGCACCATTTCCGTCTTCAATGGGCCGCCGCCGGAAATACGCATCGCAAAGGATGCGATCGCCGAGGCGAAGTACGTCAGCTCCTGGCTCAAAGCCCGTAAGGCGGATGGACTCGCGCCGCACGAGATCGGAGTCTTCGTAGGTTCCGAAGGGCAGTTAAAACGTGCGCTGTCGGCGGTAACGGACTCCGGAATGCCATCTCAGATCCTGGACGAGCACGTCCAGACAACGCCCGGCCACATCGCTGTCAGCACCATGCACCTGGCCAAGGGACTTGAGTTCCGTGCCGTCGCCGTTATGGCGTGCGATGACGAAGTGATCCCATTGCAGCAGCGGATCGAAACCGCCGCGGACGAACCTGACCTCGAAGAGACCTATAACACGGAACGGCACTTGCTTTACGTGGCATGCACTCGCGCCCGCGATCACTTGTTGATCACAGCCGTCGATCCCGCCTCGGAGTTTTCTCGATGATCTGGGCCAAAGCTGAAGCGCGCAAATCCAGTCACAAGTCGTAAGTTGCACAAATCAAGTGATTTAACCCAAATCGCTTGACACGACCCCCCTACATAATAGAAATGAGCCTCGGAAGGTGGCGTATGCTTCAGCGCGCAGCGGCGGCTTTACAGCCGCCGGCCACCGGCCGTTAGCGGCCCATCTCCCACCTCTCAGATGCCGATTTTCAACGTCGATGCCAATCTCTCGAACGCAGTCGATGCCTGACGCGTCGACTTGCCCGCTGGCACGGCGCCACGAAGCGGTTCAGTCCCTTGCTGCTTATTCCACCCTGCTGAGGACCATAGGGGCTGAGGTGCTCCCGGAGTGATCACTGCAGATTCCGTAAGTTGTTGCCGCAGCAGTTCGACTCGTCTTTTAAACATCGGTGGGCATGCTGCGCGCCCGAATCGCACCAGTTCTGTGTACTCGCCCTGCTGGTCGCAATGGACCGCAAAGGGAGTATCTTGAAGTTCCATCGCCATCGCACCGGCACCGCGAAGAATGCGCGCGAGTTCGCCCGTGGAGACGATACACAGGCCCAGGCATCCGCCCCAAGCCTGCTCCAGCGCATGGAACGCGAGAAACAGGTCGTCGAGCCTCTTCACAGGATACGTTTGATTCAATGCCCAGCCCTCGAGTTCGACATACCGAGCGCGTTGCTGGCGAGCGCTCGTAAGGTCGCGCTCCACAGCCATCTGCACTTTCGCGGCCCAAAGCCGATCCCGGGCTACCCCGCTGCGGCTTACCCGAAGTTTGTGGTACGCAACAAAGCTCTGATATACGAATGCCCTGAAACAACCGACCACCGAGTCGCCCTCGTCTGTGAGGACCACATGCCAGCTTTCCTCATTGCCGCCGTCACTCTGCCAATTCTCTCGCTTGACACCGGCGCTCGCGCAAAATTGCGCACGCAATTTTCGAATGCCATCCAAGTAGCGCAGATACAGGCAGCGGTCCGCCACCGAGCGCGAGAACGCGGCTTCGCGCACCAACAGATCGGGAGCGATAAGTTTAACTTGGAGCACGGCCAGCCACCTCGTGTCGAATCTTCAAGAACTTATCGGTCGAACCGCGGGCGATTGTTACCTGAATTGCAGAAGATGTAAAAATATGCGCGGCCTGGGCAGCCGGCGCGATGTCTCGATATACTAGAGATTTCCCCCTATGCATACGTACGTGAAGTTTGGGATTCTGATGGGCTTGGTCATCGGATCGCTGGTCTGGCTGGCCATGGGCGGCATAAAGCAGACCGCGACCTATTACCGGACGATTCCTGAACTGCAGCAGATGGGCACAAGCGCCCAAGGCGAGCGCCTCCGAGTCGGCGGCGACGTCCAGCCGGGGTCGATTCAAAAGACGAGTGCCGGAACAACGTTTGTACTGCATCAGGGCGCCAAAACGCTGAAAGTCGTCTATTCGGGTACCGATCCGCTCCCCGACACCTTCCGGGATAATGCGCAGGCTCTCGCCGACGGGCGGCTCGGTCCTGACGGCGTCTTCGAGGCCAGAAAAATTCAGGCAAAGTGTGCCTCGAAGTATGAATCCAAGCCGCAGCAGCGCAGCTTATCGCACCAGACGCCCGCGGGCAACAAGGTGACGAGCGCGGCGCCTGGAACAATCGCTTCCGGCGGCCCCGCCTGAAGATTTGCATGAGTAGGCGTGCTGCGCTTCGCGGCGCGTCCAGATAGTAGGGCAATCAACGCATGGAAAACCTCGGAGCTCTCTCGGTTCTGCTCGCCTTCTGCATGGCGGTCTTTGCCGCCCTCGCGGCGATTCTCGGCAAATACGGTAAGCGACCCTCGCTCGTCGTCAGTGCTGAGCGCGCTGTCTACTCGGCCTGGATTCTGCTAACCGCAGCATCAGCGATTCTGGTCACACTCCTGATACAAGGCGATTTCCGGCTGGCGTATGTCGCATCCCACACCGATAAAGCCATGCCGGCCATCTACAAATTCACTGCCTGGTGGGGCGGCCAGGAAGGATCGCTACTGCTTTGGAGTTGGCTGCTGGCGACCTACTCGGCGGTGGCCACGTTCACCAACCGGCGCAAGTTTCGGGACATGATCCCCATCGTCATCGCCATTATGATGACGACGCTGGCATTCTTTACGGGAATGATCACCTTCGTTGCCAGTCCGTTCAAGGTCATGATGATCGGGCGCGGGATCATCGATGTAGGTGACGGTCAGGGATTGAGCCCGCTGCTTCAGTGGTGGACCATGGCGATCCACCCTCCGTTCCTGTATTTGGGCTACGTGGGCTTCACCGTGCCCTTCGCTTTCGCCATGGCCTCGCTGATTACCAGACAACCGGGAGAAGCCTGGATCCACACCACGCGCCGCTGGGCCATCGTCACCTGGCTGTTCCAGAGCACTGGAGTGCTGCTCGGTATGGGATGGGCGTACACGGTCTTGGGCTGGGGCGGCTACTGGGGATGGGACCCGGTTGAAAATGCATCCTTGATGCCCTGGATTACCGCCACTGCCTTTCTTCACTCCGTGATGATGCAGGAAAAGAAGGGCATGATGAAGGTCTGGAACATGGTCCTGGTGTCGGCCACGTTCCTGCTTAGTATTCTTGGCACGACTCTTACACGCACGGGACTGGTGGCATCCGTTCACGCCTTCGCGCAATCACCTGTAAAGCCGTACTTCACCACCTTCTTGATTTCAGCCACCGTGCTGGTCGCGTTCGCGATCGTGAAGAACCTGCGGTTCCTCCGGAGCGAGGTGAAACTCGAAAGCGTCGTCTCGCGCGAATCGAGTTTTCTCTTCAACAACCTGATCCTTCTTGCAAGCTGCTTCGCAGTCCTCTGGGGCACTCTGTTTCCGGTCATCATGGAAGCCCTCACCGGCGAAAAGGAAACCATCGACGCGCCCTATTACAACCGCGTCAACGTGCCCATCGCGCTATTTCTGTTATTCCTCACCGGCGTAGGGCCGCTGATTGCGTGGCGCAAAAGTTCCTTGAATAGCTTGAAACGCGCCTTCCTGTTGCCGAGCGTCGTAGGTCTGGCGGTGATTGCCAGTCTCGCGGCGAGCGGCATCCACGATATCGCGCCTTTAATTGCATTCGGACTCTGCGCGTTCGTCCTGGCTACGATTTTTGGCGAATTCTGGAAGGGATCACGCGCCATACAACTTAAGGAACACCTGGCGTTACCACGCTCCGCGTTCGAGTTAACGTGGCGCAACACGCGGCGCTACGGCGGTTATCTGGTTCACATGGGTGTCGTGTTCATGTTTATCGGTTTCACCGGCAGTGCTTTCAATCTGCACGAGACGCGGAATCTGGGGTTGCAGGAAACTGTTCGCTTTGGCCGCTACCAGATCAAACTGCTGAACGTGAACGATGGCGAGACGCCCGATTACCAGTTCAGCCATGCCAGTTTGAGCGTGGCGCAAAACGGACGCGAGGTCGCACAACTCGAGCCCGAGGTTCGCCTCTACAAATCGAGCCAGCAGCAGAGCTCCATCATCGGCATCCGCCGTCGCCTGAATGAGGATCTGTATTTGAACTATTCGGGCGTCACTCCCGACAGCAAGAAGGCGATTTTCCAGATGTACGTCTTTCCGCTCGTTTCCTGGATCTGGATCGGTTACTGGGTACTGCTGTTCGGAACGCTCATTTGTCTCGTTCCTGGAAAGGTGCGTCTGCACTACGCGCGCACGGAGGTGGTGGGTTTTGCTACGGCCCCTGCGACAACGGTACAGTCGTAAACGCACAGGCCGGCTTGCTGGCCGTTGTGCGCGGTCTAACGTCAACCTGCGCACAGGCCGTTGTGCGCGGTTTAACGTTAAGCTCGTTGCCGCGTTCTTCTTTGTTCTTGCTGCTCTCTTTGCGCAGGATCCGACTTCTTACCTGACAGCCAATGTTTTGCGCGTGGGCGACAAGCTCGCCTGCCGCTGCTCGGGTTGTCGCAACACCGTCGGCAACTGCCCCATGTTGCACTGCGAGTCGGCCGACCCCATGCGGCGCCGCATAGCCGGCATGCAGGCGAAAGGCTTGAGTGACGACGCTGTCATTCAGACCATCGTGCGAGAGGACGGCATTGTCGCGCTCGCGTCTCCACCTGCTGAAGGGTTCGGTTTATTCACCTGGATCATGCCTGGGATCGCATTGGCTGTCGGCTTTCTGATCTACTCGCGTTGGGTGCGTCGCAATCAAACAACCCCGCAGGCTTTAACTCCGGCCGACCAGGCGACCCTCGAACGGTTCCGAACCCAGATCGATCGCGAGTTGGACGAGCCGTCCGAACAGCCTAAGGGTTAGCCGGCATGATGACTGGTGTGGCCATCGTCTTTACTGTCGGCGTCCTCTTTTTTGTACTCTTCATTCGCGACAAAGACATACCCGAGCCCGTGCCCGTCTCGCCGGTACAGCATCTGGAGGACCGTAAGCAGGCGATCTACGATAACCTCCGCGATCTGCAATTTGAGTATCGCCTCGGCAAGTTGTCGGACGAGGATTACCAACAGACAAAACAGGCTCTGCAGAAAGAGCTCGCAGTCGTTTTAGCGGAAATGGAGACGACTCTTAAACGGCACGGTTTAACGCCGACGCGCGTGCCGCCGAGAGCCGCTCGCGCAAAAAACCCGCCGAGCAAGCCGGCCACTACAACCGTATGTCCGCACTGCGGCGCTGAGTTTCCTCAAGCGCTCAAGTATTGCGGCGAGTGCGGAAAGGCGATCGCATGAGAAGCGTCGCAATTCTATTACTCACCGCCGCCTCTGTTTTCGCCGCCGTCGATGGCACAGTCGTGAATAAGACCACCGGCAAACCGCAGGCAGGCGTCTCCGTCTCTTTGATCAAGCCAGGGCAGGGCGGCATGCGGACGCTCGGGACCGCCGTCAGCGGCGCCTCGGGACGATTCTCCTTTCAAGCGGACGAGCCGGGTGGCGGTCCGCAGCTTCTCCAGGCAAGCTACGCCGGTGTGAATTACAACAAGCTGCTAACCCCGAATGTCCCGACATCGGGCGTCGAGCTGGATATCTACGACTCCACTGCGTCGGCCAATGTTGCGCATGTCTCGCAGCGGATGCTCATCCTTGAACCCAGCCTGAGCCAGATCAATTGCAACGAGACGATCGTGATTCAAAACGACACGAATCGGACGTACAACAATCCAGCCGTGGGTGGAATCCGTTTCTATCTGCCGCCGGCGTCGAATGGCCAGGTGCGCGTTCAGGCACAGGGCCCGCAAGGGATGCCGCTGCCGCGCGCTGCCGAGAAGACGAATGAGACGGACGTCTTCAAGGTCGATTTTCCGATCAAACCCGGCCAGACTGAATTCGAAATTCTTTACAATCTCCCTGCCGGATCACCATTCACCTTCCAGGGGCGGGTGGTGAACATCAAGGGCATGACGGCCGGCCCGCTACGGCTGGTTGTGCCGCAAGGTGTAACCCTCTCCGGCAAGGATGTCCAGCAGCTTGGCACCGAGCCCAATACGCAGGCGACTATATACAACGTGCTCAGTTCCGGGGGATTCTCCGCCGATATCTCCGGTACCGGCTCATTGCATAACGGCTCGAATGAGAACGCCGCCGGCGATAACAGCGAATCGCCGCCGCTTACCGAGGGCACGCCGCGGATCTATGCGCATCTGCCGTGGTTGCTGGGCCTTGCATTCGCAGTTCTCGCGCTCGGCATGGTGCTCCTTTATCGCAGTTCGCCCGTACGCTCCTGATTCGAATGCCCGATGCCATCGAGCTCGAAGGACTCTGGAAATTTTACGGCGATTTCGCGGCGCTGCGGGATATCTCGTTTGGTGTTCAGGAGGGCTCCTGCTGTGCGCTGCTGGGCCGTAACGGAGCGGGGAAGACCACTCTGCTGCGCATCTTGGTTGGTCTTTCGACGTTCCAGCGCGGCGCGGCGCGGCTGTTCGGCCATGCACCCCGATCACAGAGCGCGCGCAGACAGCTGGGATTTCTCGGCCACGGAATTGGCGTCTATGAGGATCTCTCGGCGCGTGACAATCTGAACTTCTACGCTCGCGCCTGGGAAGTCTCTAATACCAAAGACACGGTGAACCGCTGGCTCGAGCGCGTAGGCTTGTCGCGGGTTGCCGGTATGCCGGTGCGTCAATTCTCGCGCGGCATGCGCCAGCGTCTGGCTCTGGCGCGCACGTTTCTCAGTTCGCCGCGTACGCTGCTGCTCGACGAACCCTTCACCTCGCTCGACGACCGTGCCATCTCAATGCTCAGCGAGCTGCTGCTCGAGGCGCGGCAGCGTGGCGCTACCATTCTGCTATCCACGCACCAGCTTCGCGAAGCATTCGCGATCGCTTCGCATGCGGTTCTGATCGAAAATGGCCGTCTGCGCTATGCCGGTGAGCGCACGGCTGAAATGCTTGACGATCCCGGTTTACTGTACCGCATGCACTCGGAGCTCGGCGCGGCCTAGATGCGACAGATCCGGCAGGCGCTTCTGGTGGCCCGGAAGGACCTGGCGCTCGAGCTCCGCACCAAAGAATCGCTCAATGCGGCGGGTGCGTTCGCAATCGTAATTCTGCTTTTGTTCAGCTTTGCCTTCGACCCCTCGGCAGACACCAGCAGGGAAATGGCGGGCGGCCTTCTGTGGCTGGTGTTCGCATTCGCCGGAGCGCTTGTCTTCAACCGCGGATTTGCGCGCGAGCTGCCTAACGAATGCCTGGACGCACTCTTATCCTCGCCGGTCTCGGCGGCGGGACTGCTATTGGGGAAAGCCGCTGCCAATCTGCTGCTGCTGCTCGTCGTCGAATTGGTATCTCTGGTTGTATTCGGAATCTTCTACGATGTCGCCTGGTGGCAGCGGCCGTTTGTCCTCACCGCGATTTTTTTGCTTGCCACTTGGGGTATCTCTATCGTCGGCGCAGTTTTCGGAGCTCTCACCGTCAATCTCCGGTTACGCGAGTTAATGCTCCCGGTAATCGTCTACCCGCTGCTGATTCCGCTGCTGATGGCAGCGATCGAGCTGACCAATACGCTTCTCCTCAATCAGCCCTTTACCGCCGACCGCCTGCTTTGGGGACGGGTATTGCTCGTCTTCGATGTTGTCTTTACGGCGCTATCTCTTATGTTGGCGGAGCCCATTCTGCTCAACTGATAATAGGAAAGAACCGTTTATGAGAGAAAAGGTTGTTTACGCACTGGTTGCGGCCGGTGCATTACTTCTGGCCTTCAATTTATACAACGTCCTGCTGGTTCTGCCGGATGAGATGGCGCAGGGGCCCATCTATCGCATCATCTTTTTTCATGTGCCCGCCGCGATTACCGCGTTTACCGGTTTCTTTAGCGCCCTGGTGTTTTGCGTCCTGTATCTCAGTTCCGGTAACTTGCGTTGGGACTCGGTTGCCGCGTCCGTTACTGAAATCTCGCTGGTGTTCGCCTGCGTCAACCTCGTAACCGGCAGCATTTGGGCGCGTGTGATTTGGGGCATCTGGTGGACATGGGATGCGCGCCTCACCTCCATGTTGGTTTGTGTACTGATTTACTTCGGTTATCTGCTGCTTCGCCGCGCAATTGACGAACCGACGCAGCGCGCGCGTCTTTCGGCCGCACTCTCCATCTTCGGATTTGTCGATGTAGTAATCGTTTGGAAATCCATTGAGTGGTTTCGAACCCAGCATCCGGCGCCGGTTCTCAGCATTCGTACTGGTGGCGGCAATATGGACCCCGCAATGGAACACGCCCTATACATCAATTTCTTCGCCATTCTGCTGATTGCAGCCGCGCTCGTCATGGTACGCATGCGCCAGGAAGCAACCGCGCGTGAGATCGATTCGTTGCGGCGCTACGCCAACGCAGTTTGAAAGGAATCACCATGGACGCTCGCAACTTTACTTTCATGTTCTACGGCTTTCTCGCCGCCTGGCTGATTGTCCTGCTCTATGTGGTCAACCTCGCTCGAAGAGGCGCGCGCCTGAAGCGGGAGTTGGAAGACGTGAAGCGCCTTGTCGCTTCGAACCAGGAAGACGCAACGGGCACCCGTCCGGCCGACAGAGTACGCTGAAGCCGCTGTCGAACGATGGACGACTCGGTTCTGTTTGAAACTCAGGCTGCCTGGGCTGCGTGGCTACGCAAAAATCACGCCAAGTCAACGGGCGTTTGGCTTCAGCTCGGAAAGAAAGGATCGGAGCTTCGGGCCGTGTCCTACGGCGAGGCGCTCGAAACGGCTCTCTGTTACGGCTGGATTGACGGCCAGAAGAAGCCCGGACCGCCGGGAACATTCCTGCAGAGGTTCACGCCGCGGGGCCAAAGAAGCATTTGGTCGAAGATCAACCGGCAGAAAGCGCTGGCGCTAATCGAAGCCGGCCGCATGCAGCCGGCGGGCTTAGCCGCTATCGAACGGGCGAAGAGCAATGGCCAATGGGATAGCGCCTACGATGGTGCCAGAAACGCCAGTGTTCCGGATGACCTTGACGCTGCTCTGCGGAAGAACCCTCGCGCGCAAGCTTTTTTTGCGAAGCTGAACGGACAAAACCGCTATGCCATCCTGTTCCGTCTGCAAACGGCGAAAAAGCCGGAAACCCGGATCAAGAGGCTGAATCAGTTCGTAGAGATGCTGAATCGGCACGAGACGATTTACCCGCAATAGAGCCGCAGGCCGAAAGCCGCCTCA
This sequence comes from uncultured Acidobacteriaceae bacterium, assembly GCA_963842195.1. Lineage (GTDB taxonomy): Bacteria > Acidobacteriota > Terriglobia > Bryobacterales > Bryobacteraceae > Bog-105. Next base: position 93,937 of record CAWJFN010000001.1, on the reverse strand, counting down.
CGAGCAATTTGAATCGCAAGACCCCCGTAAGAAACCTTGACATTTGTTTCTTAGCCGGAACATACTACCGTAACTATCCAAGTCAGCTAGCATGCGTCCACGTTGGCTAAGCAGTCAAGTCGATCGTCTTACTAGACAAATCTGACTCGCGGCACTGCGCGAGATCAAGTGGGGGGTTTTTATGCCAAAGTCTCTATTTAGATCGCTCGTATCCATTTCGTTTTTGCTGATCGCCTTCAGCGTCGGCAACATTCTTTTTGCCCAGGTTACGGCGGATGCCGGATTGCAGGGCGTGGTGAAGGACAGCACCGGTGCTTCCATCGCGGACGCGCGCGTGAGGCTGGAAAGCAAAGCAACCGGCGCCGTTCGTGAAACCGCGACCAACACTGCTGGGGAGTACCGCTTCGATCTCGTGTCGCCCGGCACCTACAAGGTCACGATTTCGATGGCTGGATTCGAGACGCAGGTGATGGACAATGTGGTCCTCGCCGTGGGTCAGACCACCACCGGGAACGCGAATCTCAGTATCGGCCAGCAAAGCCAGACCATAACGGTTGAGGGAACGACGCCGCTCGTCAACACGGAAAAGACGGACGTGAGTCTTCCGGTCAGCCCGCAGGAAGTCGAGAATCTGCCCATGGTCGGACGAGATGTAGCCAATCTCGCGTACCTCGCTCCGGGTGTGAAGGCGGCGGATTCATACGACCCGACCAAGAATCGCTACGCGATTTTATCCGTTAACGGCGCCGGTGGGCGCAATGTAAACGTCACGGTAAATGGCGTTGACAACAAGGACAACACGGTGGGCGGTCCGGTGATGCAGCTTCCGCTCGAAGCCGTGCAGGAATTTCAGATCAGCACGCAGCGCTTCTCCGCGGAAAACGGCCGCTCCGAAGGCGCAGCCATCAACATGATCACCAAGGCCGGCACAAACGATTATCACGGCTCGGTGTTCGGGTTCTTCCGCAACTCGGCGCTGGATACGAACGAAAAAGTGCCCGACGGTCATGGCGGGTATACGCTCGCAAACCCCGATTACAGCCGGCAACAATTCGGCGGTTCCGTAGGCGGCCCCTTCAAGAAGGACAAACTCTTTGGCTTCTTTGCCATTGAGCGGCAGCGTGAAAATCAGGGCCTGGCCGAGACGGGTACGGCATTATCCGAGCTCACTCTCGCCAAGAATGCAGGACTGGCGGCCCAGCCTGCAGCCGTCATCCCCACCCCCTTCTTCGAGACTCGCTACAACGGCCGTCTGGATTGGACGATCAACGACAAGAACACCGCTTACGTGAGCTACAACTCACAAGCAAACAACAGCTTGAACGATCAGTCGAACGGCACCGGCGATCTCACGAACGGCAATTTCACTGTCAATCACCTTCAGCTGGCAAACTTTACTTTGAACTCGGTGCTCTCGAGCACAACGGTCAATCAGTTCACCGTCGGCTATCAATATTGGAATAACGTGATCGCCAGCAACATTAGCGCTCCGCTGGTGACATTCCCCGACGCATCCTTTGGCACGAACACCAACGTCCCGCAGCAGTCGTTCCAGCGCAAATGGCAGTTCCGCGATGACATTTCCAAAACGATTGGCAAACACACTCTGAAAGCCGGCGGAGACCTTATCTGGAATCCCGTGGAAGGCGGCTTTTTTGAATTCAGCTCGACGCTCGAGATCGACTTCCAGGCAGACCCTAGCGCGATTTTGGGCAATGCTGCTTTATATCCGCAAGGATTTGCCACTCCGGGCGCGGTAACCTCCATGAGCGTTGCCAACGGCGATCCCTACTTCCTGGTGTCAACCAAGCAACTCGGTTTTTATCTTCAGGATGATTGGAAAGCAACGCCGCGTTTGACCCTGAATCTCGGCCTGCGCTGGGACAAGGACTTCAACATGATCGGCCTGTCGGACATCGGCAAGAGCCGAACCTATCAGGAACTCGTCGCGCTGAACGACCCGTACGCAAGCAAGTACGTCAGTCGGCTCCCGCACGATGACAACAAAGATTTCAGCCCCCGAGTTGGTTTCGCGTTTGATGTGACGGGCACTGGCAAACACGTGCTGCGCGGCGGGTTCGGACTTTATTTCGGAAACGTGTTCCAGAACATTCCGCTGTTCATGGAGCAGATGAGCAATCCCACGGTGTTTCAGACGGTTATCAGCCTGACGGCTCCCACGGACATCGTGACGGGCACCGGAATCCCTCTTGGGAGCTGGCGCTATGGCGTCGATCCGATGCCGGTCATTCCTCCTCCTTCAACGCAGCTTGCGCCTGGCAGCGTCGGCCGTCTGATGGATCCCAACTACCGGAATCCGGTCACGGAAGAATTTAATTTCGGCTATAGCTGGTCACCCACCTCCAGCTCCGTCGTTGAGCTTGAGTACACGCATGTCCTCGGGCTTCACGAAAACAAGACCATCAACATCGATCAGAGAGTTCCAGAGAATGGCGTCTGCTGCTTCCGTCCTCTGGATCCGGCATTTGCCGCCTCGGGCGAACCGGAACTTGCAAGCGTTCGCGACGAGCAGTCCATCGGGAGATCCCATTACGACGGTTTTAACTTGAGCTATCGCCGCCGCATGTCGCGCCGCTTCTCGCTGAATGCGAACTACACGCTTGCCTGGGCCTATTCCTACGACGGCGGTGGCACTTCGTTCCGCAATTACCCGAGGCTCTCGACCAATCCCTTCGCGTATTACGAGTGGGGACCATCGCCCAATGATGAGCGCCATCACGTAACCGTTAGCGGCATCTTTAACCTGCCCTGGGGTTTGGAGCTGGCGCCAATCATGCAGTTCGGCTCCCCACGGCCATACAATCCTGTAAACTCATCCAATACGTTGAATACTGGCGGCGGTAGTACCGATGCTGTCGTGGTCCCGACGACCGATCCCACAAACTGGTTTGCGTTCGCGGGGAACAACGCGGCGGCTCAGAACTGCTTTTACGGACTGAACGGCTACACGCCCGGACTGTGCACCATTTCACGATACGATGCGCTCCGCGGCGATCCCTTCTTCGAGCTCGACCTCCGCCTTTCGAAAACGATCCGCTTCGGCGAAAGGGCGGCCGTAGAGCTCATCGCACAGGCTTTCAATCTGACCAATCGCGCTAACTACGGCAACGATTTTGGCTCCAGCATCGCCGATGCGACCACTTTCGGGCACCCGGTTGGCTTCATCAATCCGAGCAGCACCACGACTCCGCGTTCGCTCTGGAGCGAATTCGGCGTCCGCTTTAGCTTTTGAAAAGGAGTGGCGTGCGCTTTAGCGCGCTGGGGCGAACTTCAGGTCGCCCAAAGGCCGGCATGAATGCCGCCCCTGCAGGCTGAAGCCCGCGCCACCTTCTTCTCACCAATTTGTAATTGACCCGTCCGGCCTAAAGTACGTCTGCGCCCGCGCAGTAACTGGTTCCGTAATTTCTTTGACTAGCTTCAGTCGATTAAGATCTACTTCAACCCCAAGCCCCGGCCGCTCATTCGGATATAACTTCCCGTTCTTGAAATCCAGACACTGCGGCAAATAGGGCAGATCCTTACCTTGGAAGTTGTACTCCATCAGCAGCGGACCCGAAAACGTCCCCAACGAATTCACCAGCGCCGCTGTCGCGATGGGACCTGTGAAGTGCGGCACGATGCCGACAAAGTGCGTCTCACAGATGGCTGCAATTTTCATCATCTCGGTAATACCGCCCACGTTGGGCAGGGTCGCGCGGACGTAATCGATATCGTGATTCTCAACCAGCTTGTTGAAGTCCCATCGATTACCCCACTCCTCGCCTGCTGCAATCGGAACATTCACCTTCCGCCGCAAGATGGGCAGGTCTTCGAGAAATGCCTCCGTGCGCACCGGATCTTCCACAAAGTAGGGTGCAAGGTTCTGAATCAGGTCGCAGCCGCGGATGGCATCCGACAAATCGAAGCGCTGGTGAAAGTCAATGCACCAGTCGCCGTTCTTACCCACGCCCTCTCGCGCCTGAACGCAATCTTCATACAACTGATTCACCCGCTCGTGCGTGTTGAAGTTCGAGTAAATGGGCAAGTCCGCCGCGCCCATGCGGAATGCACGATAACCGGCTTCTACCGTGAGCCTCGCGCGATCCTTAATGCTCATTCCGGGTTGTATCCCCGGAATCGTGCCCGCAGTGTTGTAGCACTCGCAGTAGTTACGCACCATGCCGCCGAGCACCTCGTGCACCGGCAGCTTCAGAACCTTGCCTTTGATGTCCCAAAGCGCCAGGTCGAGCGCTCCGATCGCATCCTCTTTCTCCCGCCCAGCCGGATAGAAGAAGGCGCGCGACATATCCTGCCAGAGGCGTTCAATGTACTGAGGATCTTTGCCGATCAGCCGCCCGGCACTCTGCGCCAGCGTATCCGGCGACCCGCCTTCGCCAATGCCCGTGACCCCGGCGTCGGTTTCCACGGTGATTACGAGATCGCTCTGATTAAACAGCGGGTTGGGATTTGGCGGTGAGTACGCACGCACGCGCGTAATCTTCATCTTCGGAATCGACGCTCTTACCCACCTCGATCCGACAAACACAAGACCGCTCGCCGCGGCCGCAGTCCTTAAGAAATCTCTACGCTTCATAGGTAATAGAACGCGCACAACGCCCAGCAAACCGGACTGTGCGCTTGTTCACGATGTTATACTCACCCCACCGAATGACTAAACAGATCGTACTCGCACTGGCTGCAGCCTCGTTCATTTGGGCGCAGTCGCCTAACCTCGCCGGAACGTGGAAAGCCGACCTTCAAAAAAGCAAAATTCCGGGCCCTCCGCTGAAGGAATACGAGGAGGTTATTTCCCAAGCTGGTGCGAATGTAACGGAAACCATGATCTCAGTAGGCGAGCATGGTGGTCAACGAGCCGTGCTCTTCTTTGCCACCGATGGCAAACCGACGATCAAACCGCATCAGGGTGTGCCAACGCGCACGACGGCCTCTGTCCAAGGCAACGCGCTCACCGTGAAAGGCGAGATCTCCGGCCGGCCCGATGTCTTCGAGCGCAAATACGAACTGTCCTCAGACAACCAGACACTCACAATAACCTTCAGCGCCAGCATGCATGGACATCAGATGCAGAGCACTTACGCGCTGCTGAAGCAGCCGGACTCCGCCGCTGCCGATCTGCTGAAGCCTGAGCCCGCCGCGGCCGATCATTTCAAGAACGTCAAGACTCCGCTCAAGACGCTCCCGGCATCCGAGTTCATCGATCAGATGCGCTACTTCGCCTGGGCGCTGAACAAAGACTGCGAGTTTTGTCACGTGAAGGGCAAGTTCGATTCCGACGATAAGAAGGAGAAACGAACCGCGCGCAAGATGATCGAAATGGTGGCCGCGATCGATAAGGATAACTTCGATAACAAGGCGGAAGTACGCTGCTATACCTGCCACTCATTTCATTCACATCCGCAGAACCGGCCGCTCTTCGAAGGCGAACCCGAGCATCACGACCACGATGATCACGAGGGCGATCATGACGCCGCACACAACGACCGGCCCTAAAGGCTCTAGTGAGTCATCGCGTAAACAATGTAGTTGACGCCTAACCGCATTCCAAGATCCGAATACTTCTCTGGATAGCGCGGCTCGTCGGCCCACTCCCACGAGTCGCCGACGTCTGAGTTGAACGAAATCGCCACCATCACCCGGCCCTTATCGTCGTAGATTCCGCGCCAGTGAGCAACGTAGCCGTCCTTTTTGTGTCCCTCGTAGAGGTGTTCTGCGCCGACGATCTGATAGCGGTCATCGAGGTCATACACCGTATGAAAGATTGTGTCGCTACTCGGAATCTCGACAATCTGCCGGTCCGGAAAAACGCGCTTCATGCTCTCCTGGAAAACGAGCCATTCCTCGGTGCCATGAAAGTCGTCGGCCATAAAGAAGCCGCCGCGAAGCAAATAGTCCCGCAGCTTTGCCGCCTCGGCGTCCGTAATTCCCCACTCGCCAACCTGCACGGCGTACAACCATGGCCAGTTGTACACGTCGTCGCCGTCATCCAAACTGACCGGCTGCTCAACCGACCTTACGTCGATCCTGGTCAGGCGCCGTACGGCCTGGGAGAAGTGACGGTCGGCGCGCGGAAAATCCTGCGTCCACAGCGATAAGCCCTGACGCCAATCGCCGCTGAATCTGCCGCGATAACCATCGTTGGGACCGGGCGGATACATCAAACGGGCAAATGCCCACTCCGTTTTGGCCTGAAAGTCTGGCGGCAGCGAAATATCTCCGATCCGGTATTCGACGCCGTTGTATTCGCGGAACGGGCGCGGCATGTCACGCTGCACCGCATACATCGTGCCTGCGATCACGAGCACGGCGCATGCAGATCCAGCAGTTTTTCGCGATCGTCATGCCACTGCCTCGCTCCGAGGATAGCGCAACGCAAGCGGCGATGAATCAGTGCTGAATCGTTTCAGAAACCAGCTTCGCGACGTGCTTAGCGAGAATATCCACCTCGATATTTACGCGTCCCCAGCGGTGCGTGCGTTCAGCATTTGTTTCTTTGTATGTGTGCGGAATTATCGTGAATCCGACCAGGCAATCGGAAATCTCGGCGACTGTCAGGCTAATGCCGTCCACTGCAACCGAGCCCTTCTCGACGATGTACTTTGCAAGCTCACTCGGCACGCGGATGCGCAGCCACCAATTGTCTTCGCCCAGCGCATCGATGGAAACGATCTCCGCCGTGCCGTCCACGTGACCGAGCACGAAATGACCGTCCAGACGCCCCGCCGCGCGTAGCGGCCGCTCCAGATTGACAACACTTCCGGGAATCAGATCGCCCAGGTTCGTCCGCTTCAATGTTTCTGGCGCAAGATCGGCAGCGAAACCAGCCGCGCCCAGTTCGACCGCGGTCACGCATGCGCCGTTGATTGCAATGCTCGCGCCAACGGCGGCGTCCCGCAAAACTTCACGGCAGGCAATCTCGACGTGCGCTCCGGTCGCCTTCGGGACAACAGCAATTACTTTCCCGAGCTCTTCTACGATGCCCGTGAACATCAGCCCTTGACTACGTGAGCCTCCACCGCAAACTCGTTCTTCGATATCGCATGAACGGTCAAGCGGTCCAGCAGAATCGCATCCACGCGCCGCATTCGTCCCTTGCCACCCGCCACGGGCAGACTTTCCATTCCTCCGAGAATCTTTGGCGCGTAATAGAAGAGAACCTTGTCCGCGATCTGTGCATCCAGCATGGTCCAATTCACCTTTGCGCCCGCCTCGACCATCAGCGACAAGTATTTCTCCTTCGCCAGATACTCAAGCACTTTCACCGGATCGGTTCTGCCACCGGGCCCGTCGGCAACCAGCACCCGAATTCCTGCCTTTTCAAGCGCCTTGCGGCGCTGTTCGGGAGCAGCGGAGGTCCCGACCACCATCACGTCATTATTCGCGCTTGCAACCATCTTCGACCCAAGCGGAATGCGCAACTGAGAATCGAGCACGATGCGCAGTAGCGGCCGCGCGCGCTCCTTGCCTGAGCGGTCAGTCAACAGGCAATCATCTTCCAGCACAGTTCCAAGTCCCGTCAGAATCGCATCCGAATAGTGCCGGACCTGCTGCACATCCGCGCGCGCTACCTCGCTGGTGATCCAACCCACGTTGTCCTGCGGCGCCGCGATTTTTCCATCCAATGTGAGCGCTGCTTTGATCGTTACCAGAGGCCGCCCGGTTTGCATGAAGTGAACAAACGCTTCGTTCAAGTGCTCGGCGGCAGCGGCATGCTCCGCGTCAACTACAACGTCCACGCCGGCGTGCCGCAGTTTCTCGATGCCGCGTCCGCTGACTTCGGGATTCGGATCTTTCATCGCCACGACAGCGCGCGAGAGACCAGCTTGAATCACCGCGTCGGCGCACGGACCTGTTCTACCGAAATGCGAACACGGCTCCAGAGTGACGTAGAGAGTCGCACCCCGTGCCTGCTCGCCCGCCTCTCGTATCGCAACCACTTCCGCGTGATCCATGCCTGCCCAGGTGTGATAGCCGCGGCCGACGATTCGCCCATCGCGCACGACTACCGCGCCCACCGTCGGATTCGGGCTGGTCAATCCCCGGCCCTTTTCCGCCAGTTGTAGCGCTTGCTGCATGTAACCGGCTTCTGTGTCAATGGGCATTAGTCGAAGAGAGAAGACACGAACTTCTCGGGCTCGAACGGCAGCAGATCGTCGATCTTTTCCCCGACGCCAACGTACCGGATCGGCAGGTTCAGCTCGCGCGCAATCGCGACCACAACGCCGCCCTTTGCCGTACCGTCGAGCTTCGTCAGCACGATGCCGGTTACGCCCGCTGATTGCGTGAATTTGCGGGCCTGCTCCAGCCCATTCTGTCCCGTCGTGGCATCCATCACCAGCCAAACCTCGTGCGGCGCCCCCGGAACAACGCGCTGGCAAGTGCGCCGCATCTTCTCGAGCTCGGCCATCAGGTTTTCTTTGGTATGCAGGCGGCCGGCGGTATCCACGACAACGTAATCGACGCCGCTCGCCTTGGCAGCTTGAAGCGCATCGAATACTACGGCACTCGGATCCGCGCCCTGCTTCTGCCGGATCATTTTCACGCCGGCCCGCTCTGCCCAGATCTCCAGTTGTTCAATTGCCGCGGCGCGAAAGGTGTCGGCGGCACAGAGATAAACCTTTCGACCTTCACTGACAAAACGGTGCGCCAGTTTCCCGATGGTAGTGGTTTTACCCGCGCCATTGATGCCCACCATCATGACGACAGCCGGGGGCTGGCTCACTACGTGAATCGGTGTTTCGGAATGGCGCAGAACCTCCAGCAGATGCTCGCGGATGAGATTACGGATCTCACCGGCATCATCTGTCATGCTGCGATCCACGCGCTGGCGGATGGATTCCAGAATGTCCTCTACCGTGCGCACGCCCAGATCGGCCGTAATTAGCGTGTACTCCAGCTCCTCCAGCAGATCGGCATCGATCTCTTTCTTGCCCGCGAGCACGTCCTCCAAGCGGTCAACCAGACCGGACCGGGTCTTCTGAATCCCGGCTTTCAGTCGATCGAGCAGGTTTGGTTCTGTGGGAACCGATCCGAAGAGAGTCTGAATGGCCATTGCGAAGTGATGCGGAGCGAAACCGCACTGCTCCAGAGACGCACGTGACAGCACTGGAACCGTGCTGAAAGCGAGGTTTGGCTTCAGTTTACCAAGGCGAACGTTTGCATCATGCTTGCGCTATTCTGGCCTTTGAGCGAATCGACGCTGCTGCAGAAAGCGTTCGACCACTTCCGGTCGCAGCGCATGCGCCGGTTCGAGCGGACATTCTCCGTTACCGAAAACACCCGGATCCTGGATGTCGGCGGCTCACCGCGTATCTGGCAGTATGCTTCGGTTCGACCGCGCCTGACCATCGTCAATCTGCCCTCCGCAATCGATCGCAACAATTCCTGGATGGCCCAGGTCTCGGGTGACGGCTGCCTGCTTCCGTTCGGCGACGCATGCTTTCGACATTGTGTTCAGCAACTCCGTCATCGAGCACGTAGGCGCAGCAAACCAGATCCGCTTCGCGCGTGAGGTGGCAGCGGGTGGGCCGCCAGTATTGGGTGCAGACGCCAGATCGCAGTTTCCCGCTGGAAATGCATGTGATGCTCCCGTTCGTTCACCGCTTACCGAAAAGCTGGCAGCGGCTGATGCTGGACCATTGCAACGTTTGGCAAGCCGTTGCCCATCCCACGGCCGATCAAAAGGAATTCTTCAAGCGCCACTTCCTTACCGAGTTGCAATTATTGGACGCGCGGCGCTTACGGGAACTGTTTCCCAAATCTCGCATCGTTAAAGAGCGCGTTCTCGGCGTGTCAAAGTCGCTGATCGCCGTACGCGCGCGATGAATTGTCATTAGGGCCGCCGCTTTTGTGGGGCAGGCCGTGCGCTGCGGAGCAGGCCTCTCGGGCCTGCTCTGGACTTTGGACATTTTCGGATATTCAAATAACAGCCAATATTCAAAAACTACTCAGGTCTCTGGGTTTAGTTAGCTTGTGGGGTAGGCGCTAGCCTGCGGCGGCCGCACAGGCCGCCCTGCGCTGGACCACACGTAATCTTCTGGCGTCAAGGCAAGGCCGGCAGTTACCGGATTATTTTCGATGTAGCGCTCTATGCGTCGGAACTCTTCATGGCTACGAACCAGGTGGTCATAGCTTTCGTCCTGCCAAAAGCGCTGCCCGGCTCTCCCGAGCAGCAGGTTCGCGCTCTTAGCGCTGCCAGCTTTCAGCGATCCGAGTGCCTTGGATACGTCCACGCGAGGCGTGAGAAGCAAATGCACGTGATTCGGCATAATGACCCAGGCATGCAGGTCGTAGTCTCCCCTCTGAGCGCCGTATTCGCTTGACGCAAGGACTCGCCGGGCGACCTCCGGTTGCCGCAGAAAGCAGGGTCCGGAGCGGGCCTGATCCAGCACGCGGTCCAGTGCAACGAACGCTTTGCCGGAAGTCAGGCCCGAAGGTGGAAATGTGCGCTCCCTCGGAAGTGCACCCTGGAGTCGGAAGGTGACAAACAATGGCTCACCGAGAACGTAGATGTGCGGCAGCCGTCGCCGGGTTCTGATCACTCGGAAATTGTCGCATTTTAGGCGGCCTGTGCGGCCGCCGCAGGCTAGCGCCTACCCCACAAAGGACGCCTGCAAACACAAGCTGTTGGAAAATGTCCAAACTCCAGGGCAGGCCTCTCAGGCCTGCTACACCGAAGTGTTTGCGATGATCGAAGCCGAGTTTCTCGACAGAGGCGCACCTCGGTTCAGTAAGGCCGTTCCCCGATCACATTTCCAACCGGGGCATAATCACAGACCCACACCTCGCGATTGCCATGCCTCGCAACAGCACAGCCGAGTTCCTTTGTGTCCCGCCAGACCATTTGCGTGTAATGACCGCAGCGCCGGGAACAGGTGTTCGTTCGCGCGTTGTAGTAGCGGCTCTCGGCTGCCCACGCGCTCACAACCCGCCACGGATTCGCGCCTCCGTTGAAAATGTCGAACAGGTTCTGCCCGTGCTTATCGCTCCCGTCATGCATCAGCTCGTTTCGTGCGGCCAGAGTGTTTGCCCAGCGTTGAGCCTCGGCAGCGAGCTCATCCGACCAGCGCAGGGCGGGTAAACCGAGCCGCACTCTCACTGCGTTGTGCGCGTCCGTCATATCGCGCGACAGCATTGACAATCTCGGCCCGGAGGGACCATCGCCGAAACTCCGCCATTGCCACGCCGCGGCCATTGCACAGAACAGCCCCGCGCAACAGAGGATTCCAAAAACCTTCATGTCTCCAACCAGCGTAGCGGCAGAATGTATCTAATGTTCGACTTCTCGGGTAAATCCGTGCTGGTGACCGGAGGTACCAGCGGGATTGGCCACGCGGTTGCGGAAGCCTTCCTCGAAGCGGGCGCGAGCGTGATCGCGGCCGGATTGCCATCGGACGAGACGCTCTCTACCGGTATGCGCGCCGAGCTGCTGGATGTGACGGACAATCCCGCCGTGGATGACCTCTTGGCCTCCATTTCCGTATTGGACGTTTTGGTAAACGCCGCGGGAATCATTCGCCGCGATCAGGAGTTCGATCTGGATGTGTTCAGCCGCGTCATCGACGTGAATCTCACCGGCGCCATGCGCATGTGCATGGCGGTTCACCCGAAGCTCGTTAAACCCGGTGGCTGTATCGTGAACATTGCTTCGATGCTGAGCTTCTTCGGAGGCGCCCGCGTCCCGGCCTATAGCGCGAGCAAAGGCGGCGTCTCGCAACTCACCCGATCTCTGGCGATCGCCTGGGCAGTAGACGGCATTCGCGTGAACGCAGTGGCTCCAGGATGGATTGCAACCCCGCTCACCCGGCCTCTGATGGATGACGCCGAACGCTCGGCGCAGCTCGTTTCGAGAACCCCCATCGGACGCTGGGGACGGCCGGAGGAGGTTGCAGGTCCGGTGCTATTCTTGTCTTCCAAAGCCGCCTCGTTCATGACCGGCGCCGTCATCCCGGTTGACGGCGGATACTCTATTGCTTGACCGGCGCAACCATGCAGACCACTCATCCGTTCTCGCCCGAACAAATCGTCGTGCGCGCGATTCCAGACGACGAGCGCGTGTGGGTTCCGCAAGCTGCAAATGTTTGGTTCCGTCCCTTGATGCTAAACACCCTGAACGGCCAATGGTGCAATCTGTTGCGTGTGCGGCGGGCGGGCATCCTGAGCCGGCATCGCCATCCGGCGCCCGTGCACGGGTACGTCATCAAGGGGTCCTGGCGTTATCTTGAGCACGACTGGATCGCAAATGCCGGCGACTACGTCTTTGAGCCACCCGGAGAGACCCACACCCTTACTGTTCCCGAAGGTGTCGAAGAGATGATCACGTTCTTCAACATCTCAGGCTGCATGTACTATGTCGACGACCAGGACCGCAATACCGGATTTGAGGATGTGTTCACCAAAATCGATATGTGCCGGAAGCACTATATCGAAGTGGGCCTGGGTGAAGACTACGTGAAGCGGTTCGTGCGCTAGTGCTTCGTTGAGTAATCGCTAAATACCAACAGCTCTACTTCACGACCGGCCGCACGCGCATGCCGTTCCGGATTTCCGCATCGCTGGGCTCGATGACTCGATCCGCGACCTCATCGCCTTCATTCAATCCCGACAGGACCTCGACGTTATTGATGTCGCTGACGCCCGCTCGGATCGGCGTCCACTTGAGCTCTTTGCCGTCCAATTTGAAGACTCCGGAGCTTCCGTTCAGAGTCCGGAACGCCGCTTTCGGAATTGCGGGCGTGTCTTTCACGTGCTTGGAAACAATGGTCGCGTTCACGCTGACGCCGGGTATCAAATCGTGGTTAGGATTATCGATGATGGTCGAAACTTCGCCCACTGTCCTGGTACCCAGTGCCACAACTTCGGTTGGCATTTTGTCCACGCGCCCCCACCACTGCTGGCCGGGTCTCGCATCCCAAGTGATCTTTACCGGCATGCCCTCGCCCACGCGGCCGAGGTCGGGTTCATCCACATAAACCGTAACTTTCACTTGATCAAGGTTACCGATCATCGCTACCAGGTCCCCGGGCTGCAGGTAGGCTCCGATCTTTAAATCGAACTGATATACGGTTCCTCCGATCGGAGCCTGCACGGCGCTCATAGCCAACCGATGTTGCGCCAGAGAAACAGCCGCCTCGGCATCGTGTAGTTTCGCTTGCGCGACCGTTTGATCGCTGGACGTCACCAGAGTCTTGCGCTGATTCTCGGCGGCACTCAGCTGCAGTTTGGCGCGCGTGAGTGCGTCGCTTGCCTGTTGCACCTGCAGTTTGGTTGCAGCCTGCTGTTGAGCGAGCCGCTGCAGTGCGTCGTAGTTGTGCTGCGCGACATCGACGGCGGCTTGGGCAGCTGCGATCGAGTCATTCACGCTAGCTAAAGTCCCCGGCTTACCGCCTTGCCGGATGGTCTGATCCTCCGCCCGGGCTTCTTGCTCGCGCGCGAGCGCTGCCGCCAATTCCGACTGCGCCGCGGCCGTATCCAGCGTTATCAATACTTGTCCGGTCTGGACAGTCTGCCCTTTGTGAATCGAGATGGACTTCACGACACCCGCGGTTTCAGCTCGAGCCGCGCCCGACGCTGCGGGCTCTACCTTGCCGTTAGTAGAAACAGTGCTATCGATGGTTAGCCGCTTGACCGCGGTAAAGTGAACTTCCGGCGCTGACCCGCCGCGGCCCAAACCCCACCACATTAGGAGCACCACAGGCAAAATCAGCAGCAACCAGAGCTTTTTCATCTCGTTGTCTTTAAGCGCACAGCCCGTTCGTTGGGCGTTGTGCGCGATCTTACTTAATTTCAGCGCACAGCCCGCTTACTGGCGTTGTTTAGTTGGAAAACTCCCCGTCCACATTGTACAGACCGTACAAGCTCCCGCGAGCTCCCAGGCTGCCGCGCTAGACTGTCTTAGAACTATGCGCTATCGCGTTCACCGCATGAAGGATACGCCGCGAGAGAACTTTCGTTGGGCGCCCCACACCGGAGGTTTGGCGACGGTCAGGATCAAGGACTACGAAGCGCAAGAAGAAATTGACGCCGTCAGCCCGTATGCTGCCTGGAAACTCCTGCTCAACCAAGCTCGGCCGCTACGCCCAGGGGATCTGCTCGAGCCAGTGCCGGACGATGGCGCCACCGGCGAGCTGCAGATTGCCAAATACATCGGCTTTGAACCGGCTCAGTGGTTCATTCCCGAAATTAGACCGCATGTTTCGGAATCTGAGGGCGACGGAGCTTCCATTTAAGCAGAATAGTTCTTCCAGCCCATAAGAATCCGCTATAGTTAGCGTTGATATCAACAAAATTGTAAATGGAAACGCCTCATTGGGGTTTCTTCGCGTTGGTCAGCTATGTGCCGGGTCCGCTGGGACCGTACCTCGATCGGCTCAGGCAGACCTTTTCGAGCGAGGCGCACCCCCAAGCGCACATCACGATCCTTCCGCCGCGTCCGCTGAGAGTACCGGTGTCCATTGCCGCGGATTATGCGCGAGGCGTGCTCCGGAACTCGGTCGCCTTCGACGTGGAATTGTCCGCCGTCCGGCGCTTTCCTGAAACCAACGTCCTGTATCTTGACCTGACGGACGGCAACGCGCAGGTGTACCGATTACATGCTGACCTGAATACCGCCGATTTGGCCGATACCGAACAGTTCGAATTCCGCCCGCACCTCACGATTGCTGGTCCCGTTCCCGAAGGCGCCGTGGATACCGTACAAAACCGGGCAATCGACGCATGGGAGTCCTTCGATCAGCCAAAACGATTTCACCTCGACGAAATCGTTGCTCTCTGGGCAGAACCGCACGGCGATAGCGCCCGCTGGAAACGCCTGTGCGCATTTTCTCTGCAGCGTGCCGCCTCGTGCGCGGCGAGTGCCGGTCTCATCGGTCGAACATCCTGAGTTGACCGGCGTCCTCTGGGAGTGATTTTTTCCGTCCTTGTGTTACCGCCAGAGCCGATGTTCCAACCACACCCAGCAGCTCGGTTCCGGTAAGCGCGGCGCGCGGTATGAACACCCGCTGCCGAGCCACACCAGCGCGCGGCGGGGTGATCAGAAATCCCGCTTTCGGCCAATCCAGGAGGTTGCGCGACAGGATGCCGTCCAGGCGATCTCCGTCGCGGAAGGTAAAACGGGTCCACAGACCAGGCACTTTCGGCCGCCGCTCGAAAAGATTGTGTTCCCGGAACAGGTCGTCGGGACCGGGCTCGGAGGCAAAACACAACGCTTTCGCATCCTCGTATGATGCCGTATGCAGCGTTCCTGCGGTTGTGATCAGCTCCAAATGGTCCGTCGCCAGATAGCTCGCGGGAATCACCACCCCTTCGAGCGGCAGCCGGTCGAAGCGGTATAGCACAACCCGTTTGGAGGTACTAGACGCCAAGGTCAGATGTGAAAATCACTTTGTTTCAAACAATTTCGCGAATATTGTATCATTGGCAGAAATGGGGGGAATGACGCCATTTCAGGTGAGTGCCCGGAGCTTCCTCCATTTCTGCCGGACGGAAAAGGGCCTCGCGCCCAACAGTTTGGCTTCTTACAAACGCGATCTGGACCGTTTTGCCGGCTTTCTCAAGGACCAGGCTCTCTCGGACATTACGCTCGAACAGCTACGCCGGTACGTTGACTCACTGCGGGTGAGCGGCCTTGGCAGCCGCTCGATCGCCCGTCATATTGCAGCTTTACGCGGGTTTTTCGGTTTTCTGGTAGAAGATGGCCAGCTTGCCGCTAATCCGGCCGAACTGCTCGTCTCCCCGAAAACGGGCTCTGCGCTTCCCAAGTACCTGAGTGAGACGGTCGTGGAAGACCTGCTCCGCTCGCCTGAAGAAGACGCAGTCACTGGAATGCGCGATCGCGCTATGCTCGACCTGCTATACGCGACGGGTCTCCGGGTAAGTGAACTGATCAAAGTCCGCATATCTGATCTGGATACCGAACAAGGTATTCTTCGCGTGATCGGCAAAGGCAATAAGCAGCGGCTGGTACCGGTCGGCCGCGACGCTCTCCAGTCAGTCGAGCGTTATTGCGCTAACCAGCGTCCTAGACTCCTCAAGGGCCGTATCAGCCCATACCTGTTCGTGACCTCGCGGGGCACCAACATGACTCGCCAGGGTTTTTGGAAGCTGCTGCGCGGGTATGGCAAACAGGCCGGCATCTTCCGTTCCCTGAGTCCACATGTGCTTCGCCACACCTTCGCTACCCACCTGCTGGAAGGCGGAGCCGACCTGCGCAGTGTGCAAACCATGCTGGGCCACGCCGACATCGGCACCACACAGATTTATACACACGTGATGAAATCACGCCTGCGCCAAACCGTCGATGATCATCATCCGCGGCAGGCGCGCAGCCGCGCAAGGTCACGACCAGGAGCGTCAGCACCATGAGCGACTACATGTTCGTACTCGAAAGCCACCTGACCGGGGAGCAGAGTAGAGTTCTGGCCCAGATTCGCGAAGCTGCCGAACAGGCCAATCTCAACATCTTTCTCACCGGGGGCGCCATGCGGGATATGATGGGCGGCTTTCCCATTCGCGACCTCGATTTCACCGTCGAGGGTCCCGCTCTCAAGTTCGCCAAGAGTGTTGCACACCAGACCGGGGCTGAACTGGTTACAACAGACGATGCGAGGAAAATTGTCGAATTGCGTTTTCCCGGTGATGTCACCGCCAGCATTGCAATGTCCCGTCAGGAGAAATACCCGAAGCCGGGCGGCAAACCTCAGGTTCAGCTCGCAACCATTCACGAAGACCTGCGCGGCCGCGACTTCACGGTAAATGCCATTGCGCTCTCGCTCGGAAAAGCTTCCCGCGGTCTGCTGCTCGACCCCACCAACGGGCTGGGCGATTTGAGCATGAAAGAGCTGCGGGCGGTCAGCAATCATGCGCTCTATGACGACCCGTCCCGCATATTGCGAATGGTCCGGCTAAGAGTTCGATTCGGCTTTACAGTGGACGAGCGGACCTTGTCACAGTACCGTAATGTCCGCGAGGCCCGGCTCGAATCGAAAATTGTGCCTGAGGTGTTCGCTCACGAGTTACGCCAGATCGCTCAAGAGCCGGCTGCGGGCGACATTCTGAAGGCGCTCGATGAGGAAGGATTACTGGAGCTGATTTCGCCCGTCCTGTCGGGACCGAAGCTGAACCTTCCGGGCTTTCAGAAGTTGCACAAAGCCCGCCAGTCGGTGCCTTTCGGACCCGCGTTCCCAGCCGATTTGTTTCCGGTCTTCCTCTTTCTGCTGCTCGAGAAGCTGACCCCCAGAGAGCGTGCTCAGGTAGTGAAAGGCGCCGCTCTACAGAAATCAGATGTCGAGGCCGTTACCCGACTCGAAACCCGCGCCAAGAAAGTGGAAAGGGAGATCGTAGCTCTGAAAATACCCCGGCCATCAAGGCTGTATGCCGTTCTTTCGAAGGCGCCCGGCGAGGTCCTGGTATTTCTGCTGATGCGTTCCGTGCAGCGCACTGTGATTGATCGAATCAAGAACTACTTGCAGAAGTATTTGCCGCTGGCTCAAGAAGTTACGCAGAAGGACGTCATGGAGAAGGGTGTTGAGCCGGGGACGCCGAAGTTCGAAAAACTGCACCAGCAGCTGATTGCAGCGCGCCTCGACGCCCGTCCCAAAAAGGTCGTGATCGAGGAGCCGCCTCCTCCACCGCCTCCGGGTCCGGGTCGGCGTTCAGCATCCTTCGTACGCTCCTGATGAAAAGCTGTAATTCCGATCGGAAAGCACCGAAATGGCTTTGACGCGGCGGCCTCAAAAGCGATACCCTAGTTTGTAGATGGACAAGGCACCCTCTGCCGTTCCGCCCTCTGCCGCGGAGCAGGCCAAAGTCGAAGCCGGGTTCCTGCGCGGCACCATCGCTGAAGAGCTTGAAAACAGCGACACCGCCTTTTCCAAACCGGCCACGGGTGTGCTTAAGTTCCATGGAATTTATCAGCAGGACGATCGCGATCTTCGCAAATCCGGGCAGAAGCAGATTACCGCCATGGTGCGCGTGGGCGTACCTGGAGGGCTCCTGACGCCGGACCAGTATCTGGCTCTGGACCGGCTCGCCGATATCGGTGACGGCACACTGCGCATTACCACTCGCCAGGACATCCAATATCACTACGTTCCCAAGCTGCACATTCGGGAACTGATCCGCGGCTTAAACGAGAACTTTCTGACCACCCTGGCTGCCTGTGGCGACGTGGTCCGCAATGTCGTCTCCTGTCCCGCTCCCTTCGAAAATGAACAGCGGCGCGAACTGTACCCCATTGTTAAATTCATTTCGAAAAGCCTTAAGCCCAAGAGCACCGCCTATTATGACGTTTGGGTAGACGGCGAGCGCGTCGCCTCGGCCGAAGAGTCCGAAGACGCCTGGGCGGTTGAGCCGCTGTACGGTGCGGCGTATCTTCCGCGCAAATTCAAAATCGGGTTCACGTTTCCAGGCGACAACACGACGGACGTCTACGCCAACGACATCGGCGTTGTGCCGTATTACGAAGCCGGCCAATTAGCCGGTTTTACGATTCTCGCGGGCGGCGGCATGGGCCAAAGCGCGGGAGTCAAGGCGTCGCATCCCCGTCTGGCTGATCCTATCTGCTCGATTGGCCCTTCTCAGGATGAACTGCTTGAGATCTGTAGTGCCATCGTTACCATACATCGTGACTTCGGGAATCGCAGTAACCGCCGTCTGGCGCGACTGAAATACGTACTCGACGATTGGGGCGTCGAGAAGTTCAAGCAGGAACTCGAATCGCGCGTCGGGCGTCAGCTTGCGCCGCCGCGTGAGCTGGTGTGGAATCGCTCCAACGATTACCTCGGCTGGCACCGCCAGAGCGTGGATGAAGACGGCAGCACAACCTGGTTCGTCGGCGTTCGCGTCATCGCAGGACGGGTAAAGGATTTTGACGAGAATCGGCGCGTGCGCAGCGGGCTTCGTGCGGTGGTGCAGAAATACCGCCCCGGGGTGCGATTGACCCCTCAGCAGAATCTCTACTTCAGCGGCATCAGCGACGCAGACCGTCCGGGCGTGGCCGCGTTGCTCCGTGAGTATGGCATCGCCGAACCCGAGGCGCTGCCTCCTGTGCTGCGGCATGCCATGTCCTGCCCGGCGCTGCCGACCTGCGCGCAGGCGATCACCGAATCCGAACGCGCCATGCCCGGCATCGTGGCCGAGATCCAGGCCGAGTTGAACCAGGTTGGTCTTAACGACCAGATTGTCCACTTGCGCACTAGCGGATGCCCGAACGGCTGCGCGCGCCCGTATACGGCCGAGATCGGCATCGTCGGCGCGAGCGTCAACATGTACACCATCTACCTTGGTGCGTCCCCGCTCGGCACACGCCTCGGGAAGGCATTTGCGACGAATGTCAAAGGTCACGAGATCGCGTTGCGATTGGGGCCCGTGATTGAGCGCTACCGCGAGACCAGGCTGTTTGACGAGGGCTTTGGCGATTTCTGTAATCGCGTCGGCATCGATGCATTGCGTGAGTCGGTCGTGTTGACTGCGGCGTAAATACGGTAGTGGATGCGAACAGGGCCCGCACGGCCCCAGTCGAGATGCCGCCACTCCCTTTCGGTCATGGGTTAGAAAGCGCTCCCGAGTTTTCAATGGTTTCCTGAGCCGCGACCAACGGGAGCGGTCTTCGACCGCTTACTGTGACGAACTTCCGGTAGACTTTGCCCGGTAATATAGCGGCTCGATTCAGCAGTGAAGACAACCGGCGAGTCGAGATCGTTAGGGGTGCGGCGGGGTGCTTCACCGGAATGCGGTCGGAAAGGTATTCGAACCTTCGCGTGAAGTGATTCGGACTCGTTCGCGAACGGGACGTACGATCAGGGTGTGTATGCGCCGGGCAGCGGGCCGGAGTTATTCATTGCGGCGGCGCGTGCGCTGCGGACCCCGTACGTGCCGCTATCGGGACAGGCGATGCGAGTTACAACACATCGGGACTGGTACAAGCGCATAGGGCGTTTGGTGCCCGTTGTGCGCGTGAACGAGGTTATCAACATTCGGACTGGCTGGGAACGGGACGGCTGTTCTCGAGCACGACGCGCACGGTTGTGAATGATTTTGCCGTGGCTCCGTACATGGAACAGTACATCAATACAGCGGGGACGGACACGTTCTTTACCGGCGTGGGGCAGAGCGCGGAGGCAGCAGATCTGAAGAACTTTCCGGCGCGGCTATATCAGACGACGCAGGGTCGGTGGATCACGCCCGATCCGGCGCGGTTGGCGGCCGTGGATTTGACGAATCCGCAAACATTCAATCGTTATGGCTATGTGGGTGCGAACCCCTTGGCGAACGTGGATCC
Source organism: uncultured Acidobacteriaceae bacterium (assembly GCA_963842195.1). Classification (GTDB taxonomy): domain Bacteria; phylum Acidobacteriota; class Terriglobia; order Bryobacterales; family Bryobacteraceae; genus Bog-105. The sequence goes on along the minus strand of CAWJFN010000001.1, from coordinate 73,641 downwards.
GACGGGGCTGGCGGAATACCATTTGGATACAGATTCCGACTCACTGTTACCAAACAGAAATGACCGATTGCCAAGATACTTCTGATTTCGCCCGGTGATCCGGGTGATCGGGGGTTTAACCCGTGTGTGTAGCCCGCGGCGGTGTGCGGAAGCTCGCAGCAGCCACCGGCACAGGCGTGTAATTGTCAGGCCGGCCCTGTAGGAAACTCCGGTTTCCAAATACATCGGCGGCAACACGATCGTCAGCGGGAATATAGCAACCAACAGTCCCACAACCGAGTTCGGGGCGATGGTTGGCAGCTTGGCCGGGCCGCCCGGTGCGTTTGCCGCCGCCTTGCTGGAACTTTTGCGTCGGCGGACTGTCTACGGCCGGACGGGCGGCGTATACGCGGGCCCGTGTGCTCGGTGGGGGTCGGAATCACGGCGCTCGGGTTTTCTCAGTGCCGTTCAAGTGCCTGCACCGCAGTTCGCCTACTCGATCGCGACGGGAAGAGTTTTTCCCTTAATTATCAGCCAAACCCGTTTTTTGGAAGCACTGTTACGAAGTCGCCGGGGAGCGAGTCCGCCGGATTGCCGCCGGGACTGAGTTTGCCGGATCCCCTATCGCTGGCAGTCTTGCTGGGGCTCGATGGTTGGGACCTGTTCAATGGGAGTTTGCGTTCCAGCCTGAGTGGCTTTCGACGCCGTATGCAGTTCTCGCCAGGTTGGTTTAATTGCGAATTATACGGGCCAATCGATTGAGAAGCGAGAACCGTATTTTTCATGGCGCATGCCTGGTATTCAGTGCGACTCCTTGCTCCTAATCGCGCTTGCCACATCGGCAGTTCTGGGGTTGGAGGGACGTTGCACCCTTGGGCAAATCGTTTTCAGAACGTTTTCCGGTTGGCTCGTCGGGGATCTTGCTGCGAGAAATCCTTGAAAGGGCCGCCACTACCGGGCTGAAATGGGGACAAAGGGGAGCTATGTTGGCGGTCTCCGGAACCATTGTCCAGTTGCGACCATCGAGCTGGAGCTTTACCTACCTATGATTGTGTCAAGTGAAAAGTTGACATATTTTCAAAACAAGTAGGCTGCGCGAGCGCAGCGAAGCACAAGGCGGCTTACCCATATTGGAAAGGGAGCGAAGGCTTGCTCGAGGTTAGCCGGGTATACGCCGTGGATATTCGACCATGATGGCAACGGGCGATCCGCGAAACAATCTACTTATGGGGCCGAATTGTTGGTCTTTTTTGATGTGATCGGGTCGCTTTCAAATTAATTACTTTTGTACCGTTCATCTATTGTTACTGAGCTTACGAATTATAACACCGCGGCACGCGATGTGCTCTCAGGATATTTGCGGGTTCCCATGTGTGATGGTGGGCTCACCGGCCGCGGTTTGCGCCAGCGGCGGCAACTGCTCACTGGCATAGATCTGATCCAGCGCAGGCACCGCCCGAGTGCGTTTCCCGCTTCCGTAGCTGGCCGAGCGTGGCTGTCCTTTGGCTCCCGTTTTCTTTTTCTGGCCGGTAACGCGCACGCGCAAGCGGCTGTACTTGGTCTCGTCCTGATCTGGGTTGGCTAACGTACGTTCTTGAGTCCGAAGCAAATGCAAGACGATCCGACCATCTTGAGTGCGGTTGCCGACCATCGCCACGTGGTGGTTCTTTTTTTCGCCAGCGGCTGGTTGCGTACTCATGGTCCCTGCGCTACATGCGGTGGGGATCTGCATCGGCCGCGAGTGGGTCACTGGAACCCCGCTTCGCGTTATAGCGGCGGTTGCAGTCGCTGTGGGCCTATTAACCCGCAGCATCCTGGTCCCATCCTCGAAGCGCGAGATATCGCCCAGTACCGCCAGCATGCTTTCAGCCACTGCGTAATCCACGCCCGGCAAGCTCATCAGTAACTTGATCTGCGGGTCTTGGTAGGCGTGTTCTGCTAACTCGTCATCGATTCTGGCCTGTTTCCGCTTGAGGTATGCGCAAGTAAGTTCAGCGCCGCTGGCCCTTTGTTATTCAGGCGATTGTTGGGCCAGCCAACGCATCCCAGCTTTACTGAACACATCCGTAACCGGCGGCTCGATCAGGCGCTGATGCAACACAGCGTGGATGCGATTCTTCAGCCGCGTGCGATCGGCATTCAAGTTGGCGCGTTCCGTCGAACGCTGCCGCATGCGGCGTGTCTCCTCATCCGGCGTCCACACCCGGGGCAGATACTCGCAGCGCAGCAGTTGCGCCAGCACCAGCGCATCTACTTTGTCGGTCTTGATCTTGGCCGAGGCGATGGCGCGCGTGCGCAACGGATTTGACACCACCACTTCTTTGACCAGCGGCTGCAGAACCGCCACCACGGCCCAGGTCTTGGTGGTTGCCTCCAACGCCACCCGGCAATCGCGCAGGCGTCGCCGCGCAAAGACTTCCAGCGCCTCGCGGCGCGTCGCCAGACGCTCACGCAGCAGAATGTTTCCGCTGTCGTCGACTACTACCGCCTCGATTTCTTTCTTGTGCACATCCAGTCCTGCAAATCGCATACTGAATTTACCTCCTTGTCCGCGAGAGCAGGCCGGGCAAATACATGCTCCTCATTCGGGCACAAATGGTAACTACCTATGCGAGCTCTTAGCTCAACCGGGTGGACCAGCGGGGCGGCCACATATGACAGCGGGTTCGAAACCCATAACTTAAACCGGCCGGCCCCAAGGTGTTCGGCCCTGCTCTCCGGCTTGGTTGAAGTGATTCCACACCTTGTCCCAAGCCCGGTAGCTTTCAGTACATCGCAACCGCCTCGGCGCTTCCGCGTGCACTCGAAACTGCCGAAGCCACGCGACGGCGATTCTGATAAATGATGGGCCGGTTATCTCGCGGTGTTCTTTATGTTTTTCGCTCTCGACATGAAGGTCAACGGGCAGTGGCGTTTGGTAACGGATCTCTTGGCGTCATTACTCGCCTCGGCGCTTTATGCGTCCCACGTCGTCGCCCTCCATTTCGGAAACGCTAAGCGACCTGAGTCCGAAACGAGCGGGTAATTGCTGGGGCCGCAGACTCCGAACAGGTATTCGTATGTGTGGGGCGGGAATCCGGTAACCAATGTGGATCCGACGGAACCGCCCCGCGCGCTCTACTTACGCTTCGGTAGGGCCCGCACGGCACCAGTCGAGATGCCGCCGTCAACGAGCAGAGTTTGCCCCGTAATATAGCGGCTCGATTCAGCGGCCAGAAAGACGACAGCCGAATCTAAATCATTGGGCGCGCCGGGACGCTTCACCGGAATGCGGTCGGAAAGGTATTCGACCCACTCCTTGTCTTCGTACATCACGGCATTTTGCTTGGTCTTGAACCAACCGGGAGCCAGGCAGTTGACCGTGATGCCGTGCTGGCCCCAATCATCGGCAAGACTCATCGTCATTTGACGAATGCCGCCGCGGCTGGCGCCATAGGGCGCAAGTCCTGCATAGCCCGCGACACTGGTGACCGAACCAATCAGAATAATGCGGCCGTAGTTGCGCTTGACCATGCCGCGTGCGATGGCCTGCGAGACGAAGAAACTGCCGCGAAGATTGGTGTCGAGGATCTGGTTCCAATCGTCCCAAGTCACGTCGAGCGCGGGTTTGCGAATGTTCATGCCGGCATTGCTCACCAGGATGTCGAGCTTGCCAAAAGCTGTTTCGGCAGCAGCCGCCATGCGTTCGATGCTCTGAGCATCGCGCACGTCCAGATCGAGCGAGACGGCGCGCTTACCAAGCTGCTTAATTTCTTCTTCGAAAGGCTTGCAGTCCTCATGGCGGCGGCTGGTGAGGATGAGATCGGCACCGGCACCGGCCAGCGCGCGCGCGAAGTATTGGCCGAGCCCTCGGCTCGTTCCTGTTACCAGCGCCACCTGCCCTGTGAGATCGAATAGCGGATTGCTCATAACAGATTGCTCACCCCCGACCTCGCGGCGCAAGGACAATTTTCATCAAATTCGGTTCGCGTGAGTGAAGGCGATTGAACCACTCGGCGCCACTTTCGAGCGGAGCGACCTCGGTGATGAGCGGCTTAACATCGATGGCGCCGCGCGAGAGAAGCTCGATGCACTCGGGATATTCGCCCGATGACGCGGCGGAGCCCTGCAGCGTCAACTCGCGGCTCACGACCATTTGCAGCGGAATCTCAACGTTCGGAGAAATGTTGCCGATCAGCGTCACATGACCGCCCTTGCGCACATTCTCGATTGCGCTCTTCACGGTGGGCGTGCTGCCAACGGCTTCGAGCGCTACGTCCACGCCTGCGCCCGAGGTCAGCTTGGCAATCTCCGCTTTGGTATCGGCCGTTTTGGCATTGATGACCGCCGTGGCCCCGAGCTGACGCGCCAATTCAAGACGTGTACTGTCGAGATCGACCACATAGACCTGCGGGCACCTTGCATGTTTCAATACCTGAAGCACGAGCAACCCGATCATGCCTGCCCCGAGCACGAGTGCCGTCGTCTGCTCGCCGATTTTCGAAAGCGATACGGCGTGCACAGCGACCGCCAGGGGCTCGATCATAGCGGCCTGCGCGAAGGGCACACTTTCGGGAAGCTTGTAGAGCACGCGCTCGGGAACGGTTACATATTCGGCAAAAGCGCCTTCGCGGCGGAATTCTGGGGTTGATACCCCGAGTACCTGGCGGTTGTTGCAGAGGTTTACTTCCCCTTTACGGCAGAATTCGCACTGCCCGCAGTAGATTGTGGAGTCGAAGGTGACACGGTCGCCTTCCTGGAAACGTGCAATAGCGGAGCCGAGCGCGGCGATTGTGCCTGCGGCTTCGTGACCCATGATGAGTGGCGGAATGCGCCGCCCTGAGGAACCGTCGTAGCCGTGAACGTCGCTCCCGCAGATTCCGCAGGCTTCCACTCGAATCAGGACCTCGTCCGCGGCTGGGCGAGGCATCGGAACGTCAACAATTTGGAGCCGGCTGTACTCGGACAGCAGCAATGCTTTCATGCAGGCATCGTATCGAATCGTTGCGCGCGCGCAAAACGGGCTGACGCCCTTTGCGCTTGTTGCTGCGCGCAAAACGGGCTGACAAGCCCTTTGGCTGTTGCAGCGCGCAAAACGGGCTGACGCCCTTTGCGCTTGGGCTCACGTGCGCGAAGCTGTCGCGTAGTAGCCATCGCGCGCCTGCACGACAAGGTCTTTATTCTTCTTCAGGCTCAGTTTGATTTTGCGAAAACCCGATTCGGAATCGGAGCGATCCGGTGTGTAGCCGATGCTGTACTGGTTGCGCAATTCTTCTTCGATCTGCTGATAGATATCGCCGATGCTCTTCTTCTTCGAGTATTCGAAGTAGCCGCCGCCAGTTTCGCGCGAGATCTGTTGGAGAATTTTCTTTCCGTCCGGGCGCGTTTCTCCATAAGGACCTCCGCCCCGTCCCATTCCGCCGCCGCGCCCCATGCCGCCGCGCCGGCCCATACCCGGGCCGCCGAAGCCGCCGAACGGCGTCTCCCGGCTTTCGTCTGCAATGTGGATCGAATAGGCGAGCGTATCGCTGCGCTGTGCTGTACTGATTGCTTCGGCGAGTGAAATCTTGCTTCCGCGATCTTCGCCATCGGTGAGCAGGATCAGCGCCTTGCGGCCTGTCTCTTTCTTGAGAACATCGTCGGACGCAAGATAAATGGCATCGTAAAGATGAGTTCCACCTTGAGAGCCGCCCTGACGTCTGCCACGCCCGCCATATCCGCCGTCGGGGTTATCCTGCCCGCCAGATTGACCGGAGTCACCGTTGCTAGAGTGGCTCCACTCCGGCCGATTTAGTTGATCCAGAGCCTTTTCGAGCTTTTCGCGAGAGGAAGTGAGGTCTTGCAGGAGCTCGACCTCACGGTCGAAGTGGATCAGGAACGCTTTGTCTTTCGCCGGGCGCAGGACGTCCTCGAGAAATGTGCGGCTGGCATCCTTTTCCGGGTCGATCATACGGCGCTCGCTCATGCTGGTGTCCACCAGCAGGCCCACGGTCAGCGGTAGATCTGTCTGGCGCGAAAAGTATTGAATGTTTTGTGGCCGGCCATCTTCTTCAAGCACAAAGTCGTCTTTCGTCAGATTGCTGATGACCCTTCCGTGCTGATCGCGCACAGTTGCAAATACGTCAACCACTTTGACGGACGACGAGAAGGTGGGCGGGGTGGGATTCTGGGGAGGCGCCGACGGCTGTTGCGAAGCCAGTTTCGCCGCGGGAAGAAATGAAAGCGTGGTGAAGATGGCCTTTCGGCGAGAAATGGGACGGCGGTATTGCATAAGACGACTAGCTATGAAATGGAACCGACGTCCCGAGTTGGTTGGTGGTTACTTCGCGGTAAAATCAAGCGGCGCTCACTGGCAGGTGTAGGGCGGACACTTAATTACGTAGCAGCGGCCGCTAGTGAGCAGGTTCTTGAAATAAATATCAGTATGCGCCTCCGTGTAAAAGTTTGAAAAGCTCGCGATAGAGCCGGTCTCTCCGGTTGGGCATTGCGCGACCATCGTGACCAGCGCCGGGGTGAAGCTCGTCGCTAATGGGCCGGGCGGGATAGGCCCTGGAATCCACAGGCCCGATTCGACACCGAACGTCAGATAATTAACCTGGCCCGCTTCGATGTAAGCCACATACAGGCCCGCCGCCTCCGATGACGATGTCGCGTTGAAAACACCCAAAGCCGGGGCTAGACTTGTCAACGCGCTCCCAGCCTTTCCAATTGTCTTGGCGCTTGACCAGGAGCCACCAGATAAGGGCAGTTCCGCGTACATCAACTGACTGCTCGCGCTGTCCACCCACGCGAGATACAGGTTGCCGTCGTATGCAGCCAGTGCCGGCGCGATCTGGGTATTCGTGGAAGCGGGTGTTGATTTCGGAGCGCTCCAAGAGCCACCGGCATAGGTTGCGTACTCGACCGAATCGCTCGTTGTGGTCCACGCCAGGTACAACGTCGATCCGTATCCGGCGAGGGCCGGAGCCGCGGTCGTCTTCGCGCCTGGAACCGTGCTGGTTGCAACGAATGTGGAACCATTCCAATTCGTATAGGAAATGGAGTCGCTGGGCTCGTTCGGTCCCTTCAACGCCAGATAGACCGTTCCGTTGGCGGCCGCTAACGCAGGTGCAACGTTCGTTTCGGATGAAATGTGCTGCTGTGACGCCCAAGCGCTGCCATTGAAGGTTGAATACCAGATATAGCCGGTAGGTTTCCAACCTTTCCACGCCAGAAACGTAGTGCCGTTGGCCGAAGCCAGGGCGGGCCCGGCAGTAGTTTCTGCTTGCGGCACCTGCGTCTGGGCACTCGCCCGCTTTTGGATGGCCGGCAGCAACACCGTCAAGCCAACAGCCAGACAAGAAATTGAACTCTTCATGATTTGCTCCTTTGATCGGGGTCATCTTGATCCCCACCGATGGAAGCGAGGCTGCCGGCAAAACACCGCCACGCACCGCCGAGTTTTCGTCTATAATTAGCCCATCGAAGCGGAGCCACGTGACCACCAGCGCAGGGGAAGTGACGCAGTTACTTCACGAGTGGAAGAGTGGAAGCAAGCCGGCCGAATCCAGACTCTTCGAATTGTTGCTGCCCGATTTGCGCCGCATTGCGGCTCATTGCTTCGCTAAAGAACGGCCCGGGCACACGCTGCAACCAACCGCGCTGGTGAACGAGGCCTTTATTAAGTTGGCCGCCGCAAAGAGTGTGGATTGGCGGGATCGAGGCCATTTTCTCGCGTTAGCCGCTAGAGTCATGCGCCGCTATCTGATCGACCACTGGCGCTCCAAGCCATTTGTCAATTTCATGCCGATCGAGGGCCTTCCGGAGCGTGTCCTGTCAAACCACCCGGAGCCGTTGGAGCTAGCAACTGCCTTGGATGCTTTGTTGGAGGAGCTAGCGGCCGAGTCGCGCCAACAGCGCGCAGTCGTCGAGCTGAAGTTTTTTCTCGGGCTCACCGACGCCGATGCGGCCGATGCACTGGGCCTTCCGCTGCGCACGTTGCAGCGGGAATGGCTCCGGGCGCGCAAGTGGCTTTTTGAAAGGCTGGCCGCCGAGCCGTGCAGGACTCTGAGCACGACGCGCGGGTAATGACGATCGTGAGCGCCGCGCTGCGCCTGAAGGCAGAGGAACGCGAGCTGTACATTATGAGTGCCTCAGCGAATGATGCTCGGCTTCTTCATGACGTCCAGGACGCAGTGGAATGGGAACAGCGTATGGGCAGCTTTCTGCAGCAGCCAGTCTTCGTTTTACACGCGGCCGAGCATAGGTTTGAACAGGGTCAGCTTGTTGCAAATCGCTTTAAGATCGTGCGTGAGATTGGCGAAGGTGCGATGGGTATTGTTTACGAAGCGTTCGACCGGAAACGCAACCAGCGAATCGCCATCAAATTGGCCAAGTCCGCATTTCGCAACCGGCTATCGCCGGAGCTTCACGGCGCGCTTCGCGTACGGCATACAAACATTTGCCTCGTCAATGAGATCCACACCGCGCAAACAGATGATGTTGAAGTCGACTTTCTCACCATGGAGCTGCTCGATGGTGTCACGTTATCCAGCCGGGTATCAGATGCCGGTAAGCTTTCCGCTGATGAATCGTCAGACATCGCTCGGCAACTGTGTGCCGGATTATCCGAGGCTCACCGCAGCGGCATCATTCATCGCGACCTGAAATCCGGCAATGTGATCCTCACGCGAGCCGCCGATGGCTTGCTCCGCGTCGTAATCACGGATTTCGGATTGGCGGGCGAGGCAGAGGAATCAGTCGCTGTTTGTGGCACTCCAAGGTACATCGCCCCGGAGCTTTGGCAGGGCGGAAGTGCCTCGAAGGCGTCTGACCTTTACGCGCTGGGCGTCATTCTCTTCGAAATGGTATTCGGGTGCGCGCCTTCCGCATATCCCGAGGGCCGGCACACGCGCAGCCTCCCGCGGCCATATTTGCGGTTGCTCGAAGGATGTTTAAGCCTGGAGCCGGCGAGACGCTGCGAAGCCTTCGATAAGGCACTGCGGCCGAATTACTGGCAACAACTCGAATGGAGCCGACGCAATGTTCTTGCGGCTGGAGCCGCGCTCGTGTCGGTAATTAGCGCCTCCCTTTGGTTCGAGCGGGATGAGATCGTAAATCTCTTTCACCCTCTGCCGCGAAGGCGCTTTGTTGCTTTGTTCGCGGCGTTTGACGGAATGGATGCGCGCACAAAGCCGATCGTCAGTGGCGTCATCGACGCAATTGAGAACGAACTCACGCGCGCGGAAGCGTCCAATCGGGATCTTCTAATACTTAGCTCTCACACTCAGACGGCAGTCGGAGTAACCGCTCAAATAAAGGAGCTCTGCGATTCGCTCGGCGCAAACCTCGCGTTGGAGGCATCCGGGCTTTTATCTGCTGATCGGTTCAATCTGCTATTGAAAGTGATCGATGCGAAAACCAATGTGATTCTTCGACACGCCAAGGTGCTTTGTGGCGCGGCGGAAATTGCATCCTTGACGGATAAGGCAATTCGCGCTGCCACCGCATTGTTGAACGTTCGCTGGGAAATAGGAGCAGAGTCCCGGTTTCGCGCCGGAACGAAATCCCTTGCGGCGTTCAGCGCCTTTCAAGCGGCTGAGGAGTTGAGAAGCAGGCCCAATGATGATGGCCTGGATGAGGCGATCGAAAAATATAAATCTGCGCTCGATGCCGATCCGCAGTATGCGCTTGCGTATGCGAAGCTGGCTCTCGCCTACAGCCGCCTGTATGGTCTCAGAACAGACTCTGGAGCTCTCGATCTCGCACAGGCAAATGCGGACAAATCCTTACGATTAGATGGGAACTTAGCCGAAGGGCACTTATCGCTGGCTTACGTTTTCGAAAAAAGAGGGAACCAGGAAAAAGCGCTGGACGAGATTCGTAGCGCATTGGCGATGGATCCTGCAAATCCGAGAACTCTGCTCTGGCAAGCGCAAATTTACGCGCGGTTCAATCGCTGGTCGGATGCTCAGCAGGCATATCTTCGTTTGAGAACGGAAAGGCCGAACTATTGGATGGCCTACAACGATCTCGGCTATGTTCTCGATAGACAAGGAAAGTATCAGGAAGCGCTCAAGGCCTTTCGCGCCGCGACCGTCGCTGCACCCGCTTCTGCGCTGGCGTACAGCAATCTCGGCGCGCTCCTTATCAGACTCGGCAAGTTCAGCGACGCCGAGGATCAATTTGCGAAAAGTTTGAAGCTCAAGCCGAATGGCCTGGCTTACTCGAACCTCTCCGAAGCGTCGCGCGCTCTCGGCAACTATGAGGAGGCGCTAGCGTCCAGTAAACAGGCCGTCAAGCTGGAACCAACCGACGACCGCAATTGGCTGGGGCTGGCCGATTCGTATGAGTCCTTACCCGGACATGCGTTGGAAGCTCAGGAAGCATATCAGCGTGCCGCCACGGAAGTGGAGCGCCGCCTTCAAACTGATCCCACGGACGGCTCCTCATGGATCTGGCTCGCTCTTTATCTCCTGAAGAGCCACTCGGAACGGGACCCGTTGTCACTTATCAGGAAAGCGGAACAGTTTGGAGCAAGCGACATCGACTCAGAGCTTGCAAAAGCTAGAGTGTTCGAGCTGACCGGTAAACGCAAGGACGCGCTCTCCACCCTCGCAGTTTGCTTTCAACAAGGAATGTCCGTCTATGAGGTCGCGTCGATACGTGATTTCACAGCGCTTCGGCGGGACCCGGCGTACGCTCACATACAGAAGGTCGCGGTTTCAACAAACAAGGGAAGGGCAAGGTTATGAGAACGATACGGCTTTTGCTGTTGAATACCGCCGCACTGGCTGGATTGGGAGCATGGTTGTGTTTCGCCCAGTCACCCGATACGCACACGGCCGCGAAAACCGCGCGCACGAAGCCCTGCGACGGGTGCAAGCCACCACCTTGGCCAGTGATCGTAACTCTTAGCTGCGGCCACGATAAGAAGGCGCAACCATCGGTGCAGGATCTGACGGCGGAGCGTCCCGGCTTGACTTACACTTCGGTGATCTGGGTGGGCCAGGGAAATCTCGGATTCTCAGTGAGGTTTGAAGGGAAGAGTCCCTGTCAGCGGCACAACTTCAATGCCAAGAGCCCGCCCTGTAAGGTGGAAGGAAATCCCGGCAAATACCGCTACCAGATCAAACTGGCCGGCTGTCGGAACTCCGGCGCGGGGTCGATCACGGTGAAGTAAACTTAGCGGTGGTTCAACTTATGAAACTTCTGCTCATTTTGATTGCACTCTTTGCCGGGATATGGTCCGCCGCCGCTGCGGACGTCACCGGAACATGGAAGGGTAGCGCCGACACTCCGGCCGGCAGTGTCGAAAGAACATTCGTGTTCAAGGTGGACGGGCATAAACTCACCGGGACTACCACCAGCAACATGTTTGGCGAATCGAAGATTGAAGACGGTCAGGTTGACGGCGACAACATTTCGTTCTCAATTACGGTGAACATCCAGGGCAGTGAGGGAAAAATCAACTATAAGGGCAAGGTTGAGGGCGACCAGATCAAGTTCACCGCCGAGGTTGTCGCTATGGGCCAAACTGTCGAGTACGTGGCTAAGCGCGTCTCGTAAATGCCGGAGGTTCTTATCACATGAAAAGCCCCGGCAAGCCTAAACAAGCTGCCGGGGCTCTCTGTTCGAAAGGGGTTTAACGTCTAGCCTCGAAGCTTTTTGCGGGCAACGATTCCCGCCCCCAAAAGGCCGACGCCCATCAGGATGAGCGATGCGGGTTCAGGTATTATAGGCGTGCTTGACACCGGCGCGAACTGAGCCGAATAGCTTGCCGAAACGGTCCCTCCGCTTAGTAAAATATCCAGCAGTGCGGCAGCCGAGCCAGGGTTGCTGCTCCCGCTCAGTACAGTTTGTGTCGTGAACGCTCCGGTGGTCACCGATAGTCCGCTGCCGGAAGTCCCGGTATAAGCGGTTCCGACGAGCGTCAAGTAAACGCCAAGCGTGTTATCCGGCCCCTGGATGATGGTAAAAGGTGAGCCGGTGGGCGTGCATTCAGCTCCCAGGGCAGCTCCCGGAGCACACCCTGCCAAGGTCCCAAATCCTGGAGCAATGGATACTAAATCGAAGGTGATCGGCGTGGCGACTCCCTGGTTAAAGCTTATGAATCCGGGAACGCTGACGGAACCTGTATGTGGACCGCCTGTCAGAGTCTGGATCGACCCGCCGGTCAGCCCGGCAAACGATCCCGTTTCCACCGCGCCTACCGACGGTATCCCGAATGGCGAGCCGAAGTCGACCGCAGTTGCCGCGACCGTAACTTCACCCGTGATGTTCGCGATGCCCGTAATTGGCGTAGCCAAAAGCGGAAAGCTTGTGACCCCCGCAAACATGAGAGCGGACCATGCCGCCCGTGACGTAATTCTCAATGTTCCCCTCCGCAAGAATGTAAGCCGGAGACTTCCCGTGGCAGTCTCCTATCCCTACCCTTCGAATGTATGCCACACCTTAGACAGGGTCAATGGCTTTTCTGCTTCTTTAGTAGTAATTCCGATGCTAATTCTGCGAAATGGATTGTAGTTCTTCGTTTTCAGTCACTTAAGGGGAAAGGCCAAGCTATGTTCCCCGAATGAAAAACGGCCTGATAGAACGCTTCCTGAATGCAGAGGTGACCCGTAAGTATCCCAGATAATTACTTTTGCTTGGGTATTCACGGGCGATTTGTGAGAAATACGACTGTGATGCCAGCCGCAGCGGGGCGCTTTTCTTGAGGAATTGTAATAGAACAGCGATAACCGCGTCGAGATCTACGGAGCGTGCCGGGCTGCTCGCCTCCGGTCCTCTCCCCGATCACGGTCGTCCTGCTGTCGCGCCTGTTGCTCGTGTTGCGCCACCAATTGCTCGTAAAGCGGAACTTGTTGTGGAGTGAGGATCGACTTTACCTGCGCGATCTGCTCCTCTTTGATCTTCAGCATTGCCGGGTGGATCGAGTCTCGCACGTGCCTGTACTTGGCTTTCGTTTCGTCTAGAATCGCCTCCAGACTGCTGACTTGAGTGGGGGTTAGATTCAGCTTCGACTGCATCTCCGAGACGTAGCGATGTCGAAAGTCCTCCGACGTCTTGGCGCTCACCGAGGATGCCGCGTAATAGCGATGTCCGAGGACGCCGGCGCCGACTCCTGTTGAAAACAGAACCAGCGCCAGTAGCGCCGCCTTCGCCTGATTGCGGTCCATAACTGCGTGCCTATTTTGCCCCGTCTGCTGGCGTCAATACTTCCTCGCCCGGAGGTCCGCTTCGGATGGCTTCAGCGTAGTATGTCTTCTCCGCAGTGTGGTCTGCTGCCAGCGCGTCGGCGTAGGTTGGCGCACTCAGACGGCTTGGACGTGATTAAATTGAGGAGCAATAAGACCAAACAAGCCAACGCCGAGGCGGTCGTCGCCTGTCGTCCAACGCGTGCAAACAATAGCCAAAAGCTGCTCCGCGCCTCGATTTTCTGCCAGATGCCCGGCATAAAACCCACGCTTGGCTCCGGATCGGGGCAAACAGCCCGATACGCCCGAAACAGTTCATCCAATTCACGCTCGCCGCTCGACATAAGCAACTCCGCCCCCGAACTTCCCCTTACAACTCACCCTCGTCTGTCGCCGCTTTATACGCCTTCAAAACCCGCTGCCGGGCGCGAAACAGTCGCACCTTAAGCGCGTTCTCGTTTACGCGATAGATCCGCTCCAGCTCCTTGAGCGATAGGCCCTCTACTTCCTTCAACGTAAGCAAAAGCCGATCTGCTTCAGAAACATGACTGAACAGCGCATTAACAAAGTCCCGAACCTTACCGCGTTCGCTCTCTTCGTGCTCCTGACGCGCCCCGGCCGTTGAATCGGCCATTGTGACCTGCTGCTCGCTAAGATCAGCCATACGTCGCTCTGTCCGCCGTTTCGCGCGCCGCAAATAGTCATACGAAGCATTCACCGTCAGCCGATATAGCCAAGGCTCGAACACTTCCGCCGTCCGAAGTTGGTCCAGCGAGTAGTACAGCCGAACGAACACCTCCTGCGCAACGTCCTCCACATCTTCCGGCTTGCCGATCAATCGCGAAATCGTCCCCAGAATCCGCCTGCGGTAAGCCGTCACCAGCTGATTAAAAGCGGCGGCATCCCGTTCGCGCGCCCGTTCTATGACGTCCTGCTCGACAAGCATACCCGGCTTCATGCGCCGGGCCCTCGCCGCCCCTCGAGTGCTTGAGTCTTCGCCCAGCTGAGAGGCGCGGGCTCATCGCTTGAGTCTTCGCCCAGCTGAGAGGCGCGGACTCATTGCTTGAGTCTTCGCCCAGCTGAAAGGCGCGGGCTCATCCAAAAACGTCTAGGCGCTCCGGCAATTTGTTAGGTTACAAGGCTTTGCGGAAAACTCCAAGCCCCCCGCTGCAGCCGCGGTGGCCGCCGGTTGGTTCGCGGAATTGGTTCGTGACTCCAGATCGCGAATCACCGCGTCCAGCCGGGACCGCCGCTCATACAGATCTGCGAGCTGTTGACAGATCAGCAGCCGTCCTCGCTCTCTGCATTTCGACCGCAAGTGCGGCATAGCCCTTTGTACTGCTTTGCCGGCCGGGCTGCAATAGAACTTTAGTTCCTCCCCCGGGTCAATTTGACCCTTGCATCCTATTGCAATTTGTGATATTCAATTAGCAGATTGCAATATGACGGTTGCGGACAAAGTGAAATACCTTCGGCTGGTCGAAGGCCACCTTCGCGGTCTGGATCGCGAGATGACCCAAAAAGAGATCGTCGCAGCCATACGGTCGGAACTAAACCGTTCCATCAGTCAGCCGTATCTGTCACAGCTGGAGAGCGGACACCGCAAGCACTTGACCAACACCACCCGGCTGCTGCTCGCGAAATTCTTCAGAGTTCATCCCGGCTATCTGGTAGATGACCCGGAAGGTTTCCAGACCGAGCTCATTACTGATCTTGAGCAGCAGGAGGACAAATTCGACCTGTGGCTGATCCAGGGAGCCGAGCGCTTCCGGCGCGACCCACAGATCTGTGAAGCACTGCTGAGGATTGCGCGGCATAGCGATTCGCGAAGATGCGTCCTGCTGCTCGCGGCGGTGCTCGAAACACCCGAACTCATTGATCGGCTGTGGCAGGTGCTGCAGCCCAAAAACGGAAATGGAGGTACACATGACCTTGCCTGATTTGTATCTGCTTTGTTTTGCGCTGGGAGCGTTGTGGGCGTTTGCGTCTCTGCTGCTCGGCGGGTTTCATATGGGACATGCCGGGCATTCCGGGCACGTGCATGTCGCGCACGCCGTGCACGGCCAAAGTGCCGCGCATGCCCCAGCCAAGTTCGTCAAAGGTGTGTCGTCCAAAGGGTTCGCCGGCCGGATGGCTGCGCTGGTCAATCCAACATCCATTTCAGTATTTCTGGCCTGGTTTGGCGGCGCCGGATACATCCTGACGCGGCACTCGGGCTTGATGCTGTGGATCGATCTCGCCATTGCTATTGCGCTCGGCTTGGTCGGCGCCTGGATCGTGGCCTCGTTTTTGCAGTTTCTGCAGTCGCGCGAGACGCCGCTGGATCCGTTCGATTACGACATGGTTGGCGTCTTGGGCCAGGTCTCGTGCCGTATTCGCCCCGACGGCTTCGGAGAGGTGATCTATGTCCGCGAAGGCGTGCGCAGAGCGGTTCCCGCCCGCAGCGAAGAAGGGACGGCGATTGAGCGCGGCAATGAAGTGATTGTCACGCGCTTTGAAAAAGGGATTGCGTATGTACGCACCTGGGAAGCGATGACCCAGTAGGGCAGGCAGATTCACAAGCCCTCTCATCGCAAGGAGACAAAGTATGTCACGGGAAGTAGTTTTTATCGCGGTAATCGGTGTCCTCGCGCTGCTCGCCGCCATGATGGTCGTCGCCAGCTTGTACCGCAAGGCAGGTCCGCACGAAGCCTTGATCGTCTATGGGTATCGCGGCACTCGCATCGTTCAAGGGAAGGGTACGGTTATCTTCCCGATGGTTGAGAGTTTTCGTCAGCTCTCGCTTCAACTCATGTCATTCGATGTAGCGCCGCAGCAGGACCTCTATACGAAGCAGGGTGTCGCGGTTACCGTAGAAGCCGTCGCCCAGATTAAGGTCAAGAGCGATCCGGTTTCCATCCAGACCGCGGCCGAGCAGTTCCTCACCAAAAGCGATCAGGATCGGGAAGCGCTGATCCGTCTGGTCATGGAAGGGCATTTACGTGGCATCATCGGCCAGCTTTCGGTGGAGCAGATCGTAAAAGAGCCCGAAATGGTAGCCGACCGCATGCGCGGCACCTGCGCTGACGACCTGAGCAAGATGGGATTGGAGGTCATCTCCTTCACCATCAAAGAAGTTCGGGATAAGAACGAATACATCAGTAACATGGGCCGCCCCGACGTGGCGCGGATCAAGCGGGATGCGGAAGTGGCGGCCGCCGAAGCGGATCGCGATATCGCCATTCGCCGCGCCGAAGCCATGCGCGCTGCGGCTGTTGCCAGGGCTCAAGCCGATCAGGAGCGCGTGCTTGCCGAAGCGCTCTCGCTCGCCAAACAGGCTGAAGCACAGCGCGACTTGGAGATCAAGAAGGCTCAATACGTCGAGATCGTCAAGCGTCAGCAGGCCCAGGCCGATAAAGCCTACGAGATCCAGGCCAACATCATGCAGCAGCAAGTGACCATCGAGGCGGTCAAAATCCGCCAGGTCGAAAAGGAGAATGAGGTCAGAGTTCAGGAAGCAGAGATTCTGCGTCACGAAAAGGAACTGATCGCCAACGTCCTGAAGAACGCCGAGATCGAACGTCAGCGTATCGAGACGCTTGCTGAAGCAGCCCGCCGCAAGATGATGATCGAAGCCGAAGGCGCAGCCACCGCCACGCGTCTGCAAGGTGAAGCTGAAGCCGACATCATTCTCAGGAAAGGCGAGGCCGAGGCCAAAGCGATGAACGTGAAGGCCGAGGCTTATCAGGAGTGGAACCAGGCCGCCGTCGTCGACAAGCTCATCACCGGGCTTCCCGAAGTTGCGAGAGCGCTGGCTGCCCCGCTGTCCAACGTCGACAAGATCACCATCGTTTCCACCGGTGACGGCAGTGCTGCGGGCATGAACAAAATTACCGGCGATCTCACCAAGATGGCAGCGCAGATCCCCGCTCTCTTCGAGACGCTCTCGGGCATGCAGATGTCCGATCTGATCGGCAAAGTTCGCGGGATCACGGATCGCCCTAATGGCGAAGCGAAACCAGGCGCGCCGCAACGCTAAACAGCTATTCAGTTCACGGAAGGAGAAAGTTATGCCGTTACTCGATCGAGTCACCACGCTCGTCAAAGCCAACATCAACGACCTTGTCGATAAGGCCGAGAATCCGGAGAAGCTGCTCAAGCAGCTTCTCCTCGACATGCAAAACCAATTCATGCAGGTGAAGACTCAGGTCGCGATCGCGATCGCCGATCAGCATCTGCTCGAGAAACGCCAGAAAGAGAACCTGGATTCGCAACAGGAATGGCTACGCAAAGCGGAGCTTGCCATGCAAAAGGGTCAGGAGGATCTTGCGCGCGTCGGGCTGGAACGCTCTCTCACCTATGAGAACGCGGCCCGAAACTTTTCGCAGCAGATCGAAGATCAATCGCAGCAGGTTCAGATGTTAAAAGACGCGCTGCATCGTCTGGAGCAAAAGATGACTGAGACAAAATCGAAATCCGAATTGCTCATCGCTCAGCATCGCCGAGCCCGCCTCGCCGTGCGCTCCGGCGCCACCGCGATTCAGGACATCGAGAACGATGCCGCATTTGACCGGCTGCGTTACAAGGTATCGGAAGTCGAAGCACTCGGCCATGGGACGGTTGTTTCGAACGAGCCGACTCCCGACCAGCGTTTTGCCGAACTCGAGAAACAGGATCAGGTGGACCGCCTGCTGCAGGACTTAAAGGCACGGACCGCCGGCAACGTCCAGTAGACCGGTGCACAATACCAAGCCGCCAGGCGGATTTCGGCTTAGTAGTACAAAGGAGCGGTGCGTAGCAGGTTCAGGCGTGTCGCACCGACTTCTCGCGGGATTCGTAACCAGTCGTGCCGCGGTTCCGATGGTGTAATCGCGACGGCATCCGCCAAAGCGGCCTTTAGTTGTGAAACCAGTGGAACAAAACGCGGGGAGGGCGTGCGGCAATCGAATCGGAGCAATTCCATCTCGCAGCCGTACTGCGGATCCTCATAGGCAGGCAAATCCTGACCGTTAGCCCGCAAACTGGAACCGCCGAGACGCCGCAGCATAGAGGATGAGCCATGCCGAACGGTCGCTGTGCAGGCACCCAGGCATCCACCCCAGAGGTGTGCCAGGGCATATGAACCTACTAAAATTTCGAGCGCAGCGCGCGTGCCTCGCCATGTTTCGGTGAGGGCCCATCCTCCGATTTCGACGTAGGAAAAATTGTGCTGCTGCGCGATTTCGAGGTCCGCTTCCACCGCCGCCTTCACCTGCGCACCCCATACCGGATGCTTCGCCAGAGCGGAGTGACTGATCCGTAGGCGGTGGAACGGAACCGTATTGGGATGGACGAGATATCGGGCGCAGCCGATGACGCTCCCCTCGGAGTCCGCCAGCAGCAGGTGCCAACTGTGCTCGTCGCCGCGCATGCGAAAGCGCCCATCTTCATCGATTTCGCACGCCTGGATGGCGCCATCTCTCAGGTAAACGTTTCCCCTGAGCCGCTGCATGGAACTTAAATAATGGCTATAAAGTCGCGCATTGCACTTCTTACGGCCGAAACTAGCAACGGAATTGGTCGGGGGAGGAGCGAGTAGTTGAAATTTGTAATTTGGTCGCATGGGCAGTCTGCGCTTCTTGATCTCCGGAATTAGGTCGACGAACTAGGAGCGTTTCGAGACTTTATCGGTCAGGAGGTGCTTATCTGCCATGCGAGGGCAGGCGCACACCGCTTCATCCCGAGATGAACTAGTTTTCATTATTTTAGTCCTTTGGGGGTATCTCTTCGCAAATGAAGCAAATCCCCACGGCAATACTTATTCGGGAACAGCGGCCAACAATAAAGAATCAGTGGCTTCACAATAAGAGAAATTCTCGAATGTCCGGTCCGCCGGCCGTTCCTCAAATACGTCAAATCTGGTGTTAATCCGTGGGTCGGACGATCCAAACGCTCCGTCGCGACAGAACCCAGTTCAGGTCAGCGAAGCACAACGGCGGCTGTACTCCGGGCCTCATTAAGGGTTATTAAGAATGTTCGAGTATACCTCTTTTCCAAAACAGTATATAGAATCTGGTATATCGACCTGAGTAATGTGTTCTAATACTGCTTATCGATCCATTTCTTTAGGAAGTCCGCATTCCTGAGATAAATTTCGGTACCTCGCGACTGGCACTCTTAGACCCCTCGATGGAAACGGCTGTTCCTTCCCCGTCCGCCCTTGCGACACACCCCGAGCGCAGGCTATGGCGGTAGCTCCCTGCAGGACAATTTCAGCCTTGATGAGACCGCCATGAAGAGCCTTGTCCGGGATCTTCATCGGCCGCGCCCATGGATCTACTGGATTGACCTGCTGAGCACCTGCGCACTCGGCTGGACCGCCTTTGGAGCCGCCATCGCCCTGAAGCCATTTTCGGCCGGGATGCTCACTTCCATCGTGCTCGCCGTTTGCGCTCTGTATCGGGCCTTATGCTTCATGCATGAGATCACGCATCAGAGCGGGCCGCACCCTACCGGGCTTTGAAGTTGCCTGGAACTGGCTGGTCGGATTTCCGCTGCTCATGCCCTCCTTCGTGTACGTCGGCGTACACCAGGATCACCATCGAATCAGCAGCTACGGTACCGCCGCAGATCCGGAATACCAGCCGTTTGCACATAACAGCACGATGACGATCCTGTTTGCCCTGGAGAGCTTCATCATTCCCCTGGCCCTGGTAGTTCGGTTCGTCTTGTTAACGCCCCTGGGTTTGCTTTCGGCGAAGTTTCAGAAAGCACTCGTGGTGTACGGCTCGTCGCTGACCATGAACGTGAAATATCGCCGGCCGGCATCCCCGGAAGCGATCGCACGAATCGGCCGCGACACTGCCATTACGCTGGCGATCTGGCTGGCTGCAATCGGACTCGCGGCATGGGGTGTTCTACCCTGGCGCGTATTTGCGGTGTGGCTTGCGGTGGATTCGCTGATCAGTTTTGTGAATACGATACGGACGCTGGGGGCGCATGCATACGAAAACGAAGGAGCGCCGCTGGACCGGACGGGCCAACTGCTCGATTCCATCGACACGCCGGGCGCTTTTTGGACCGAGTTGTGGGCGCCGGTGGGGTTGCGTTATCACGCGCTGCACCATTATTTTCCCGGGATTCCATATCACAACTTGCCCGAGGCGTATCGGCGTGTGGTGAGACATCTGCCGCTGGCCGAGAGCTACCGAAAGATGACCAGCACCAGCCTGGCGAGTTCACTGGCCGAGCTCTACCGCAAAGGTGCCGGTACCTGCACGAATCGGCGGCTGCAGGGCTGAGCCGCTCGCCTCCGGGCATGCACTTTGGCATCATCAGTCCGCCTGTTTCCGGGCATGTACACCCGTTCGGAGCGCTTGGCCGCGAGCTGATCCAACGCGGCCATCGGGTCACGCTCATCCACATGGCAGACCTGGAGCCAAAAGCGCGCTCGGAAGGCCTGGAATTCGCGCCTATCGGGCAGACGGATCATCCTCCGGGTACACTCCCCGCCTCATTGGCAAAGCTAGGCCGGCTGGACGGGATGGCCGCTCTACGCTTTACGATCGGCGAAATACAGAAGACGACGGAGATGATGCTGCGCGATGCACCCGCGGCCATCTCCCAGTGTGGAATTCAGGCTCTGCTGGTGGATCAAACTGAGCCTGCGGGGAGTGCGATTGCGGAATACCTGGGCATTCCATTCATCACCGTCTGTAACGCCTTAGCGTTGAATCGGGAACCGAATATCCCGCCGCCGTTTGCCGGCTGGGAATATCGCCCGAGCATGTGGGCGCGTGCCCGCAATCGCATCGGCTACGGCATGTCCGACCGCTTTCTCCGTCCCGTAACCCGGACCATTAACGTGTGGCGCAAGCGATGGCATCTACCCGCATGGAGGCATTCGGAGCAGTCATTTTCAACTCTCGCGCAAATTAGCCAGCAAGCGCCGGCTTTCGATTACCCCCGAACGCAATTACCCGCAACCTTTCACTACGTCGGTCCGCTGCGCTCGCCATCCTTGACCGAGGTCCCGTTCCCATGGGAGAAGCTGGACGGGCGGCCGGTGGTGTATGCGTCGCTCGGCACATTGCAGAATGCCAGAGAGCAAGTGTTCCGCATGTTTGCCGAAGCGTGCGCAGAGCTACCGCTGCAGCTGGTGATTGCACACGGCGGAGGGCTCGATGAACGTGCGGCGGCCTCGCTCCCGGGCGATCCGGTGGTGGTCGGTTACGCTCCTCAACTGGAGGTTCTCGCGAAGGCCGCGCTGACATTGACGCACGCAGGTTTGAACACGGTACTCGATTCGCTGATGTGCGGAGTTCCGCTTGTGGCCATCCCAATCACCTATGAGCAGCCGGCCATTGCCAAGCGCATTGCGTGGTGCGGAGCAGGGAAGATGGTGCCGTTCCGAAAGCTCACCGCTTCGCGCCTCAGGACAGCTACCGATGAGGTTTTGTCGAATCCAGATTTCCTACGTGGCGCGCGTGCCCTCCAGCGCTCGATTCAACAAGCCGGCGGGGTGCGCCGCGCCGCGGACATTGTTGAGCAGGTGATTGGATAGCGGTAAACCAACGTTACGCGGTTTAGCATGGGGCAGGCGTTTCGCCTGCGATTTTAGTGGAGCAGGCGTTTCCGCCTGCGGTTTCAGTGGAGCATCGTTTCAGGAACTCTCCCGCAGGGTCAATGACCTCCCGCAGCCCTTCTCGCATCATCCCCCATCAAACCCGGCGCAGCTCCGAGCTGTTGCAATAGGGCAAGCCGATCGAAGTAGACCCGCTCCTCAACAATCTGGTTATCTCTGATGCGGTCCACGGTGACGCCAGTTACTTCGATCCGCCGCCCGGTTGCAGGAACACCGAGGAACTCGCCGTTGTGGGTTCCCGTGCAGGTCCACTCTGTGAAGACCTGGTCTGCCTCGCCGATCCTCTGATTGATGGTCAAAGTAAAATCGGAAAACGCGCTGCGCACTTGCGCGACGTACTTTGCAATCTCCTGTGGACCACGAGCGGGCTGTGGTTGATTTGGATCAGTTCGCTGGGCTCGCTCGCTATACACCTGGGCAGCCAGCTCAGGTTTGCCTGTATTCCAAAGTTCAGTCAAGGTGTCGAAGACTTCTGCTATGTCTTTTGGCATAGAACGCTCCAACGGACATTCTACCCTTTTCAAACAGACGTTGAAAATGTGGTCGGCTTCGGTGTCGACAGCTTGTGGACTGTCCGTCATCACTCCGGGCGCTGACCACTCGAAAGCTGGTTGTGCCAAGCGCGATTCAATGGATCAGGCAACGTGACCGCGCCCCAAATTCAACGCAGAATCCAATATCTGATACGATGACCCGAACTGTCGGCCAACGGAGGATCAAGTGGGCACCCTTTACTACCTGGACGTCGGCATTGGACTGGTCCTTTTCTTCTTGTTTTTCAGTTTGCTCTGCACTGCTGCCAACGAAATGGTCGAGGGCTGGAGCAAATACCGTGCGCAGAACCTGAGAGAAGCAATTCGTGAGCTGATGCAAACCGGGTCTCCACCTTCGACGCAAGCGAATCCGGCCCCACTGTGCGGTGACGAGCTGGTCAAGAAGTTCTACAATCATCCGCTGATTTTCGGCTTATTTCGAGGCGCCTACACGGAACTGGATAAGGCCGGCAAAGAGGTCGTGCGGCTGAAGTCGCTGCCGTCGTACATTCCATCCCGGCAGTTCGCGCAAGCAATGATCGATCTGATCGTCAACCCGCCCGGATTTCCGCCGGTACTTGCCGCGCCATCGCCAGGAAGTACGGAGCCGGAACTGATTCGCAGATTGCGCACAGCACTCAATGATCCGAATCATCCGATAGACCAGCGGGTGCGAGAGGCTCTGCGTCCGCTGCTCGATGATGCCGGACAGAATCTCGAAAAAATGTACACCAGCGTTGAGCACTGGTTCAACGGCGCTATGGATCGAGCATCGGGATGGTTCAAGCGGCGCGCGCAGGTGGTCGTCTTCTCGGTGGCTGTCATTGCCGCTGCCGCATTCAATGCCGACACGTTATCCGTCGCCGGGACTCTCACGCACGACCCGGGGCTCCGTCAGGCGCTGGTGGCGCAGGCGCAAGGAGCCATGAAGGACGGAGTGACGACACCTGACTTCAGTAAGGCGAAAGCCGACCTGCAGGCTCTCGGCTTGCCGCTCGGTTGGACGTTGACCTCGGCAGGCCCATCCGACCCGAGAGTCTGGCGAGCACCGGCAAGTTTCGAGGATGGTAAGTGGTGGCTATGGTTCGTGCTGAAAATCATCGGCATTTTGCTTACCGCACTCGCAGCCACGCTGGGCGCGCCCTTCTGGTTCGACATGCTGAACCGCGTCATGGTCGTGCGCTCTACTGTGAAGCCGGAAGAAAAGAGTCCACCCGAACCGCCGATTGACAGGCGGTAACGTCAGTGGATTACGCCCTTGCGGACGGCGTAGAGAATCAGTTCGGGAATGCTGTGAATATTCAGCTTCGACATGAGATTTGAGCGGTGCGTATCTACTGTGTGTGGACTTAGATTGAGCAGCGAGGCGATCTCTTTCGCCGACTTACCTTCAGCAATAAGCTGCAGAAGCTCGCGTTCCCGGCTGGTGAGGAGATCGTAGGAGTCCTCAAGATTTCGCTGCTGCAGTTGCCGCAGATAATCCTCGGCGATCAACTTGCTGACCGCAGGACTGAAGAACGCTTTTCCATTGGCAACGGCGCGAATGGCCTGAATGAGATCGTTCTCGGCCGAATCTTTGAGTAAGTACCCGCGCGCTCCGGCTTTCAGAGAGCGCAGCACATAACTTTCATCGGAATGCATGCTCAGAATCACGACATTCGTCGAGGGGAGGGAAGCGGTAATGCGGGCCGCGGCTTCGATTCCATTCATCAGCGGCATAGCGACGTCCATCAAGACGACGTCCGGTGTGTGCTTCTCGGCGAATTCGATCGCTTCGCGCCCATTGCTTGCTTCGGCGACAACCGTGAGGTCGGGCTGGCGCTCAATGAGCGCGCGCAAGCCGTTTCTCACGATAGTGTGATCATCCGCCAACAAAATACGAAATCGATTCATGCGTCGCGAGCCTCGCGCGGCAATTCGACGCGAACCTGCGTGCCTTGGCCCGGTCTGGAGCGTAGCGCCAGCGATCCTGAGAGATGGCGTACCCGCTCTTCCATCCCCAGCAAGCCGATGCCCTTCTCGCGCTCCGGTGAAAAGCCTTTTCCATCATCCGTAATCGTCAACGCCAGGTGACCGTTGTTTTGCGAGAGCTGTACTTGAACTTTTTTCGCGTTCGCATGCCGAACGGCGTTGTGCAGCGCTTCCTGCACGACACGGTAAATGCAGGTCTTCTGCTCGTCAGTGAGTTCGTCGGATACAGAGTCGGCATCCACCTGCACGTCTATATTCCTGGTGCGCGACATCTCACGAGCCTGCCACTGCAGCGCCGGCACCAGACCCAGATCGTCGAGCATGGAGGGACGGAGCAGCAGGGACATGTCTCTGACGACGGCCACCGTGCGTTCGGCAACTCTGCGCATCTGCTTGAGATGATCGCGCGCATCCGATTGCGCCGATAACGGAAGAGTGGCCGAGACGTTATCAATCCCGATCAGTAGCGCAGTGAGCGATTGTCCCACCTCATCGTGAAGTTCGCGCGAGAGTGCCCGGCGCTCCGATTCCTGCACTTCGAGAAGCCGCGCGGAAAGCTCGCTCAACGCTCGCCGTGCCTGAACAGTTTCTTCAAAGCGCATATTTGCCTCACGTTCCAGCTTCAAAACACCGCGTATGCTCGCGGCTGTGACCAGGAGACCGCCTATCAAAGTGGCGATAAACAGAAGCAGAACCGATTGGCGAAAATGCGCAAAGAGCGCCGAGACCTGACGCGCACCGGTCTCAAGTTGCCGCTGATTTACGTCCCGGATCTGATCCGCTACCTGCACCACAGTTTCGCGCTTGGGGAGTAGCCCGACGGCCATGAATTCGCGGCCCAGAGTGTTTCGCTGTTCGGCGTTCCAACTCAAAGCCGGTTCGAGGAAGCTGAAGTACGTTCTAACCTGCCGGCTGAAATTGTCAAAGGCGTGCCGCTCTTCCGGCCGCAAAACCCGGCCATAAGCGTCGAGCATGGACTCGACGCGCACGCGCGAAGCCTCAAAGGCCCGCCGCTGCAGTTGCGCACGAAGCGGATCGGATTCAAGAAGGAAATCGCGCGCGTATGTGCCGGAAAGATAAATATCGGATCGCAGCTGCTCGAGGATACGGTCGCGATTGACGAAGTCTTCCCGGATGCGGGCATTCTCGCGCTCGATGTTGCCCAACACGGAGAGCGCGTACAGTCCGCTGATCCCCAGCAGCAGCAGTAATCCGCCGAAGCCGAGTAGAAGAAGCCGTCGCGTTTGCCCGCCGATCATACTGCTGGCAGTTCTGTGCGCCGCCGGTGATGGGATGTGTTGCCTCCGGCTTCAGAGTACAACTTCAGCGGCAATCGAAAGAGGAACTCAGCGGACTTACCCGCGCCCGACCGTTTTGCGCGACGTCCTCAAGGTCGCAAGCCTCCGACCGTGTACTGCAGCGCCGCGTAGGCTTCCTGATAGGAATATTTAACGTTCAACGTTTCCACTTGCGCCTGCGTCTGCGCAAGCTGCGCCTGACTGAGCTCAACGATGGACGATAATCCCAGCTTGTAACGTCCCTGCGCCAGGTCGAGAGCGAGGTTCGCGCTGGCGAGAAGCTGGTTCGTGGCGCCAATCGCCTCGTATGCGGTTTTGGCGCTTTCCCAGGCATTTCGGACATCCCTGGCGACCCGATTCTGCAGGTCCCGGACCTGCTGATCTGAAGCCTGCACCTGAAATTCCGCCGCACGCCGCCGCGCAGAAAAGAGATGACCGTTGAAAACCGGGATCTGTACGTTCACGGCCGCACCTTCGTATTCCGGCGCAATGTTCGGATTGGCATTGCTCGGGTTGATCAGCGGAAGAAACCCAGCAACACCGGTGAGACTGACCGTAGGGCGCTTCAAATCCGCCTCCGCGCGCGCGAACTTTTGGTTCGCTTCTTCCTGCAAGCGCGCGCTCGCTAATTCCGGGCGATTTTGATACGCCTGCGCAATCAGGGTGTCTTCCGCCGACGGCGGCGCCGGCACCTCCGGCTGTTCCGATAGCTGGTACGGAATCGCCTGGTTCGTGCCCAGCGCTTGCCCGAGAGCAGCGTACGCGCTGGTCAGCCGATTTTGAGCGCGGATCAGCATCAGCTGTGCGTCTGCCAGGTTCACTTGCGCAAAGCTCAGGTCCACCTGCGACTTGAGTTGATTTTTGGTGAGCTCGCTCACTTGATCGACGACCGTTTGGCGCGTGCCCACAGTCTGTTGCGCAACTTTGACCAGCTGCTGCGCGAGCAGCGTTTCGTAATAGGCCTGCGTAACGCCAAGAACCACGTCGTTGCGCGTTGCCTGATAATTCTTTTCGCTAGCTGCTGCCTGCAGGCGCGAACTCGCGACCAGATTGGGCGTGCGGCCCGAGTCAGTAATCAGCTGCGAAAGCGTGATTCCGTATCCAAAGCGGGTAAACAGTCGGGAATCGGTGAGAAAGCCGGCTCCGATACGAGCATCCGTATTGGCTTGCGATCCAGTAACATCGGCATTGAGGGCAGGATAGTAAGCCGACTTAGTCTCGGTAACAAACTCATTTGCGCGCTGATACTGCGCTTGCGAGGCGAGCACTTGCGGATGGTTTTTCAGCGCTATCGCTTGCGCCTCCGGAAGACTCAACGCTGGATTCGCCAGCCAGAGTGAAGCAAGTTCTGGGGCGGCGATGGCGCAGACAGGTCGAAACAAAGCGAGCCAAAGTCAGTGATGCGGCTTCTCACATTGCCGCACATCCCGCCGACACGGTTTGCCGGTCGCGGTTCCTGTACACAAGCAGATATGCGGCAGGCACGATAAATACCGTCAGCACCACCGACGATGTCAGCCCGCCGATGATTGACATCGCCATCGGCGCGTACTGCTCAGACCCGGTGCCTAACTTGAGCGCCATCGGAAACATGCCGATGATAGTCGCGAGTGATGTCATCAGAATAGGACGGAGCCGGACGCGGCAAGCGGTGATAACCGCATCGGAAACGGATAAGTTCTGTTCGCGCAGTTTGTGCGCAAAATCCACAATCAGAATGCTGTTTGAGCCCGCCACGCCGATGAGCATCAGTACTCCCATCAGCGACATGACATTCAGCGTCGTGCCGGTGGCAAAGAGAATGATCAGCACGCCGATGAAGCCCATCGGGATTGCCAGCATAATCAGAATCGGATCGACGAAGGATCGAAACTGCGCCACCAGAATCAGATACAGAAGCACCGCCGCGAGAATGAAACCGAACGCGAAGCTCTTGAACGATTCGCGCATGCCTTGCACCATTCCGCGAAGATTCACACGAACATTCCCGGGAATACTCGCCTCCTTAATCACGTTGTCAATGGCGCTGGAGATCTTGCCAAGGTCCTCGCCTTTCGGAGTCACATAGATATCCGTGGCGCGCTGAATCTGGTAATGATCGACCTCTGTAGGCGTCTGAGCGTGTTCCAGAGTAACGACGCTGTCCAGCGTGGTCGGCTCTTTGAGGTTAGGCGCGCGCAGCGGAATTCCTCTAAGATCGATCAGGCTGTGAATCGCCGGGCGGCCGTGCTCGTAATATTGAACCGTCAGGAAGTAATCGTTACCGGTCTTGTAATCTACCCAGTAATTGGGCGCAATCATCGTATTGGAATTCAGCGCGGTGATCACGTTATCCACGATTTCTTTTGGCGTGAGATTCAGCTCCGCCGCGTGAACACGATCCACATTCAGGCGCACCGCCGGATAATTCATGTCTTGCGGGATATAGACTTCATCCACTCCCGGCAACTGGCGGATTTTCGCGGCAAGCGTCTGGGCGATGCTGTAGTCCTGTGGTAACCGGCGTCCCGTGATTTGAACATCAATCGGTGCGGGCATGCCCATGTTCAGAGTGGCGTCCACCATCGAGCCGCTCTGGAAAAAGGTGCGTACGTCCGGGAAGTTATCGGCAATCGCGCTGCGCACCCGGTCCATCTGCTCGAAGCTACTCAGGTGGTGATCGTCCTCGAGCGCCGTCTGTACGGTGGCTGTATAGGGGCCGGAGTTGCTAGTGTAAAGCGCCGAGAAATCGGGCACCATGCCAATATTTGAGACCACCATCTTGAAGTCGCCGCCCACCGTTTTGCGCACCAGGTCCTCGATTCGCGAAACGTACTGCTCGGCCACTTCAATGCGTGATCCGGTAGGCGCTTTCAGGTTGATCGTGAATTGCCCGGCGTCGGTGCGCGGAAAGAAAGCTAGGCCCAGGAAGGGATAGATAATCAGACTGACCAAAAATGCCCCGATGAGCACGGCCACAGTAAGTCCGGGACGAATCAATGCCCACCGGACAGCGCGCTCATAGACATCCAACAGCCAATTGAAGCCTCGATTGAACTGCAGGTTAAAGCGATCCCACCAGGACAGCGGCTTATCCTCCGCCGCATTCCCGTGCGCGGCGCCATGCGGCGCTGACTTCAGGAAACGCGAGCAGAAGAGCGGAATTACCGTCATCGCCACCACGAACGAAATCAGCAGCGACAGGCAGAAAGCAATGGCAAGCGCCGAAAACAGGAACTTACTCACGCCGTACAGAAACGTAACTGGAAAGAAATCGACAACGCCGACCAGTGTCGCTGCCAGCACCGCCAAGGTTACTTCCGAGCCTCCGACTTCAGCCGCGACCATCGGCGACTCTCCCATCTCGAGATGCCGGTAAATGTTTTCGAGCGAAATAACCGAGTTATCGATCACGCGTGAAAACGCCAGCGCCATGCCGCCCAGAATCATCGTGTTCACGGTGCTGCCCGTCATGCCGAGAATCACGAACGTGGCGAGCGCCGACAGCGGTATGGAAAGCAGCACCGCCGAAGTAGCGCGGACGCTTCCCAGAAACAGCAGAATCATCACGCTGGTCAGAACCAGGCCGATCAGGCCCTCGTGCAGAACGGTTTGGATTGCTTCCTTGACAAACACAGACTGATCGAACAGTACGGTCGTCTTCAGCTGCTTCGGAATGTCATACAAATTCGTCAGGAGCTTACGCACGCCATTCACCACTTGAATGGTGTTGGTGTCGCCGCCTTGCTTCATGATCGGAATGTAAGTGGAACGCTGCCCGTCGACGCGCACCACGTTATATTGAATGGCGCTCGCGTCCTTGGCTTCGCCGACGTCCTTTACCGATACCCACGAATTACCAACCGTCTTGATAGGAAGATCGTTCAGCTCTTTCATGTCTCCGACCATGCTGTTCGAATACACGTAGTAATCGAATGGTCCCAGCTTCACGTCGCCTGCGGGCAGGATCAGGTTTGAGCTGTTCACGGCGTCGACAACATCCATAGGGCTTAGCTGGCGCGATGCCAGCTTGTATGGATCGACATAGACCATCACCTGGCGGTACTTGCCGCCGAACGGCGGCGGTATGGTTGCGCCCGGCACTACCGCAATCTGGTTGCGGATGGTGAATTGAGCTAAGTCGTGTAACTCCGTTTCACCCAGGCCGGAGCCCTTCACCGTTACCAGGCAGACCGGCTGGCTGGAGGCATCGAATTTCAGTACTACCGGTGGCAGTGTGCCCGGAGGCAGGCGCTTGAGGTCGGCCAGCGCGAGATTTGATAACTCCGTTACGTCAGTATCGGCGTTTGTACCTGGTTGAAAGAAGACCTTGATGAGACTTACGCCTAACATGGACCGCGATTCCATGTGGTCAATGCCGGCGGCCAGCGTAAAGAAGCGTTCCAGCGGGTTTGTAATGTCCGTCTCAATGTCCTCGGGCGGCATGCCCGAGTAGAACGTCGCAACCACCACCTGCGGCAGATTGATAACCGGAAATAAGTCCACCGGCATGCGCACCAGCGTGACCACGCCGATAATGGACAGCGCCAGGCAGACAACGACAACAAAATACGGATTGCGAATCGAAAATTTCGACATTGCGCTTACTTACTGAATCGTTTCAACTTTGACCTTGATAGCTGGCCACCTGAGTTATTTTGGGCTGGACTAATTCTCCGGCGTGGAGGCTCCCGCGATCGCCGATTACCACCTGGTCGCCATCCCGGAGTCCCGACAGCACCTCGGCTTCGTTTTCGGTTTGGATACCGATGTTGATGGTTCGAAACTCAATTTTGTTCAAGGAGTCAACAACCAGCACCGTGCCGTTTTGTCCTTGGACCGTTACCGCCTCTAACGGCACGACAAGTGCATTTCCCACGCGATCAAGCGCGAGACTCGCTTCTGCGTACATGCCCGGAACCAGCACGCCCTTCGGATTTGGTACATCGAGTTCGGTGTGCATGGTTCTGGTTGCCTGGCCGACATCGACGGAAAAGCGCGCCACACGGCCCGGGAAATCACGGTTCAGCGATGGCACACGCACGTTCACCGTATCGCCGATCTTGATGTAGCGAACGTAAGATTCAGGGACAGGCATCACCAGCCGGAACAGATCCTCCTGGGAAAGCTTTACCAGCGGCGTCGCCTGGGTGCTCGAATTTGTCCCCGCCTGCATCAGCGTGCCGAGATTTGCATAGCGTTGCGTAACCACGCCCGAAAACGGCGCAGTGATTTTGGAATAGTTGTAAAGCGCCTGATCGTGAACTAATTTGGATTGAGTGACCGCTAACTGGCTTTGTGCCACCTGCAGCCGGGATTTCGCGGCTTCCACCTGCGCCTCTGCCGCCAGATCTTTGCCCTGCGCATCGTCGACCTCTTGCTGCGCCACCAGTCCGGGCTTCTGGTTTGCGACATTATTGAGCCGCTCGTACTGCACATGCAGAACCTTGTGTTGCGCCTCGATCCGCGCTAATTCGTGCTGAGCATCCGTCACCTGGTCACTCATGCTTCTGATAGAGGCTTCGTCTTCCTGCAGCAACGCCTGCAGTTCCGGGATCTCCAACACAGCCATTAGTTGGCCTTTGCTGACATGTGTGCCGTAGTCCACGTATAGCTTCGAGACAAAGCCGGACTCTTTTGCGAACACGTCCGTTTCCTGAAATGGAACTAATTCGGAAGAGATGGTGAGATCCCGCGAGATCGCCTTTCGGACAACTTTTGCAACCGCGACTGTGGGTATTTGCGCGGCCGAATCGAGCCCTTGAGCATGCTCTGTTCTCGCGCACGAGGCGAGCCACGCTGCCCCAATGGCGGTCGCCACGAGAGCAGTGAAGCGGTAACTTCTGCTTTTCACCTTGGATCCTTGTCGGGCGTGCCCGACTTCTCTGATGTCTCACGCAGCCGCGCTATGAGAGCCTCGAATGAGAACTGAGGGGATTGGCAAAATTCAATCAGTGATTGTTCTGCCCGAGCGATTTTCTCGGCCGCATGCGGCACTTCCGCTGCGATCTCGCGTGGCACGCGTACCACTCCGTGGCGATCGCCGTGCAGCAGGTCGCCCGGAGCTATAGTGAGGCCGCCTATGGTGACGGCGTTTCCAAAGTCCACTATGTGTGCATAAGCGTGCGATACGGCTACATTGCTTGCGAACATCTGAAAGCGGATCGCCTCCGCACCGGGCAAATCGCGAATCGCTCCATTCGTCACGTAAGCGATGCAGCCGAGTGCGCGAGCGATATTTGCGTGTATGTCACCAAATAGCGCACCGAGCCCCGGCACGGGATCTACATCTTCAATCGCGATGAAGCGCGGTTCCGGAATCGTTTGCACGTAAGACCACCAGTCGACCCGATCGTAATAGCAGCGGCCGCCCACCGGTGTGGACGAGGTCCGAACGCGTGCTGTAACCGCGTATCCGACTACCGCGGGAAGATCGGGAAACATGCAGCGCACAGATCCATTGACGAAACCTTCATTTCTGGTTCGAACCCGAAACTGTTCAATTGCGTTCGAGACGGTGCAGGTATCAAAGCGCTGCAGATTTTTTATGACATCGGCGGTAAGCAGGCCTGACCAAGCCCCCTAAAGCCAAAGTACCCGCGGACGCGTACATTCGCTATACCGTGACGTCACTACTTTTCGAAGTAAATGGGACTAGAATGATGCGCGCCCGGCTCAGGCACCTGCTCGATCCGCCCCAGCAGGAATACGTATGCGCAGATACCCGATACCAGAATGATGCCGGCTGCCAGAAAGGCTCTGCCGAATGCGTTCTCCTTGCCCGCCAGGTATCCGGTCGCGATCGACGACGCGATGCCCGCCACCTGATTCCCGAAGTTGAGAATGCCGCCGACCTTACCGACGCTATTGCGGGGCGCAATCAGCGAGGGCACGGACCAGCCCACCGGAGCTGCGGCCGACAGGCCCCCGATCGCCACGCTCACCCAGATCACGGCGATCACCGGATCGCGCGTCGTTTGTGCCCCAGCGACGGCGAGGCCCAACAGCGTACCTCCGATCAGTACCGATTGCCGGACAACCGTCTCGGGATGCCCACGCCTTACCAGCGCGTCGACTAGCCACCCGCCGATCAACAGGTCACAGAGTGTCGCGACGATCCAGGGCACACTCGAGTAGATTACCGATTGTCCCGGGCTGAGATTCAAGCTGCGAAAGTAAGTCGGCATCCAGTAGAGCAGCAGATAGAAGACATAGTTATACGCAAACATCCCGAGTACAAGCCCGATTACTTTCTTCCGCGCGAGCAAGTAACTTAACGGGGCGCTCGGAGCTTGCTGGCTGTGCGGCACGCTCGGTTGCGCGCCGCCCTCGGTGATGAAGCGCAGCTCCTCGGGCGATAGCTTCGGATCGTCCTTTGGATCCCGGTAAAGAAAAAAGAACGCAACGAAGAACAGGAAGCTGATGAAGCCAGTGGCTCCGAAGGTGAATCGCCACCCGAAGTGGATTGTGAGTGCGCCGACAAAGAGAACGCCGACCGCGGGACCGAACTTCGCCGCTCCGTCAAAAATCGCGGTCGCAAGGCTGCGCTCGGAGCGCGGGAACCAATAGCCCACGGCTTTCGAGTTGCCCGGGAAGGAAGGCGCCTCGCCGATTCCCAGCAGCAGCCTGCTCGCGTAAAAGGTTTTTATACCCGGAGCCAGAGCGGAGCCGAAGGACGCCACCGCCCATAAGAACGCGCCGATTGAGCCGAGCAGAAAGACACCAAAGCGGTCGAGCAGCACGCCCATCGGCAACTGCAGAAGCGCGTAGGTCCAATTGAAGGCGCTCGAAAGCAATCCGAACTGCTCATTCGAGAGCCCGAATTCAGCGTGTAGCGCATCTCTCGCGACTGAGAGGTTCACACGGTCGAGATAGTTGACCAGCACCCCGATCCCGAGCAGGACCGCAATCGCCCAACGCCGGCGCGGAATCATCCGCCCAGAGCCTTCGTAGAATTTCCTCCCACGCGCGCTGGGGATCGGGCTCTCCCACCCAGACGCGCTTCAATTCCGATCCGCAACGCTGCTGGAATCTTCGACAACAGAGCCACCAGCGCGCGGTACCGCCATCCGGGAATGACGAATAGCTTTCTCCGGCGCAGCCCTTCAAGCGATGACTCGACGATCTCTTCCGCTGAGTGCCACCACACTTCGGAGGCAATGTTGCGGCGATCCAGGCCGATTCTGTCGTGGAATTCCGTGTACGTGAAGCCGGGACAAAGTGCCTGCACAATGACGTTTGATTTCGCACTGCGGAGATCGACATGGACTGCTTCGGTGAACGTTGTCATCCAGGTTTTGGTTGCCGCATAGCTGGCGCTCCCCGGTCTGCGCACCCAGGCGGCGACCGAGGCAACATTGATGATGCCGCCGACATCGCGGGGAGCGAAATTGCGCAACGCGGCATGAGTCAGGCGAACGGTCGCCATCACATGCAGTTTGTGCATGTTCTCCTGTTCTTCGAGCGGCGCTTCCCAGAACCTTCCCTTAGTGCCGAATCCCGCATTGTTGATTAGCAGAACCAGCCGCGGATCGGCCCCGACCCGATCGGCGACGCTTGCGAGGTCGGATTCAGCCGTGAGATCCGCTACCTGGATATTAATCTGCGAGCCCGTGGCGGCGTGTAGTTCCGCCGCGAGTTCCTCCAGTCGCTCCCGTCTGCGCGCAATCAGCAGAAGGTCGTGCTCAGGAGCCAGCCTGCGAGCAAATGCCGCCCCGATGCCGCTTGATGCTCCGGTGATTGCTACCAGTGGTTTAGACAAAATATGTTCCCCGTTTAGTCGAAGACAACGGTCTTATTTAGGTACGACAAGATGCGATTGTCGAGGTGCCAGCGAACCGCCCGCGACAACACCACACGTTCCAGATCTCTGCCTTTTTCGATCAAATCGTCGAGCTGATCGCGATGCGAGATACGCACCACGTCCTGCTCGATGATGGGGCCATCATCCAGAGTTTCACTCACATAATGGCTGGTGGCGCCGATCAGCTTGACACCGCGCTCGTGTGCCTGATGATACGGCTTCGCGCCCACGAAGGCGGGGAGAAACGAATGATGAACATTGATGATCCGGTTCCGATATGCTCCTACAAACCCGGGTGACAGCACTTGCATGTAGCGGGCCAGCACCACCAGCTCGATTCTATGGCGAGTGAGCAGCGCAAGCTGGTGCGATTCGGCCTCGGCTTTCGCTTCTGCGGTCACCGCGATCTGATGAAACGGCACTTTATAGAATTCCGCGATGGCGCGGCCCTCCGAGTGATTGCTGAC
This sequence comes from uncultured Acidobacteriaceae bacterium, assembly GCA_963842195.1. Lineage (GTDB taxonomy): Bacteria > Acidobacteriota > Terriglobia > Bryobacterales > Bryobacteraceae > Bog-105. Next base: position 38,855 of record CAWJFN010000001.1, on the reverse strand, counting down.
GATCAGGCCAATTTCGCACGCAAGCTCTCCTGACTGATGCCGATACAGCAGATCGGTCAAGCAATGCAGGTAATGTGACACGAAGATCGCTACACGCGGCAGCTTCGATGCCGATTCCAGCCGCCACATCATCTGCAGGTCTGACGCGAGTGGCGCGAACTCATCCCGGAATGCCTCCAGGTTGAAACCGTCGAGTCCCCATTCCACGCGCATAAAGAACAGACCCGCTTCGTGGTCCTGGTGCTGATCCGCGTGAATGACGTTGGCGCCATGCGCATAGAGCAGACCCGAAACGCGCGCGATCAAGCCCCTCTGGTCGGGGCAGTTGATCAACAGCGTCGCGGTGTTCTTCACGTCTACAGTCAGACTACAACCGCAACCCCTGGACACAGCGCGCCGCCGAGCGCAACGCACGTAAAGAAGCTCGCAAACAGGAGCGTGTCACAGAAAATGCTTCCTTGTGTGAGCAGGCGTTTTCGCCTGCAGTCATCGGCTCAACACCTGTTCAGGAGCTCAGCTCGCCTGATCTCCAAGGAGTGGCGCGGACGCTCGAGCGCAGCGAGGCGTCTGCGAAAATTCTCCCGCTCAGGAACTCAGCCAGGCTCGCCTGGCCGCAAACCGCGCTAACGCCCAACTCAGCACCGGCCCCACCACCGCCGAAGGCAAAGCCATCTCCTCACAAAACAACTTCCGCGGCACGGGCTCACCGGCGCCTTCGATCGCGGCTTTCTGAAGTGCCTGAACGAGCTCTCAAAGCTCCGCCCACAGAAATAGCAACAGGAGACGAACGCCGCTCGGGTTCGTCTCGCAAACGCACGCGCCGAGCAAATTGAAATCGAAAATGAGCTCAAAACCTACATGTCGGCGCCGCTTCCCGGGCACAAGCAAATCCCCGTTGAGCGTGTGAAGGAGGTTAGTGGAAGCGCACAGCCCGATTTGCTGGGCGTTGTGCGCGCTTAAGTGGGCATGGATTCCGCCAAATCGCGCGTGAAATGCAGGCTGGAGTCAACGCATAAGTAGAGCGCCTCGCCATCCGATCATGAAATAAGATCGGTTGCATACCACCATGCCTCTTCGACGACGCGATTTCCTGGCTGTTGCAGCAGCCCCCCTGGCCGTGCCCTCTCTGCGCGGCATGTCCACACCGAAGATCCGCGATGTCTCGGTGATCACGACCGAGCCGGCCGGTGTGCGACTAGTCATTGTGAAGATCCAGACCGATCAGGACGGTCTTTACGGCTATGGCTGCGCCACGTTTACGCAGCGCGCCGACCTGGTTGTCGCAGCCGTGGAGCGCTATCTGAAGCCCTTCCTGATTGGCCGGCCTACCGACGGGATCGAGGACCTCTGGCATGCCATGTACAACTCTTCCTACTGGCGAAATGGCCCCGTGCTCAACAACGCCATCAGCGGAGTGGATCAGGCGCTGTGGGACATCAAAGGCCGGCAGGCCAACCTGCCTGTCTACGAGTTGTTGGGTGGCAAATGCCGTCGCGGTGCCATGATCTATTCTCATGCCTCGGGGCGCGAGATTCCGGAAACTTTGGATCAGGCACGCAAGATCATGGCACAGGGCATCAAGGCGGTACGGCTGCAGGTCGGCGTTCCCGGTATGGCGGCGTACGGAGCCGCTCCCGGCGTCTCCCGCGAAAAGAATGAACAAACATCGCCCGCGCCGCTACCGAACGATCAGGTCTTCGAGCCGGAGCCCTACGTTCGCCGTACGCTGGCGCTTTTCGAAGCCGCGCGAAAAGAGCTCGGACCGGAAATCGAGCTGTTGCATGACGTACACGAGCGAGTGTCGCCGCGCTTAGCCGTTCAATTCGCAAAAGATATGGAGCAGTTCCGGCTCTTCTACCTGGAAGACGCATTGTCTCCGGAGAACATCGACTACTTCCGGCAGATCCGCGCCAACTGCACGACACCGCTCGCGATGGGCGAGCTCTTCAACAATCCGCATGAATGGAACGCCTTGATTCGGGACAGCGTCATCGATTACATCCGCGTACACGTGTCGCAGGCTGGCGGGCTGACACCGTGCCGTAAAATGGCCGCCATGGCCGAAGCCTTCCAGGTGCGGACCGCCTGGCACGGTCCTGGCGATGTGTCACCCATCGGCCACTGCGCCAATGTCACACTGGATGTGGTCTGCTACAACTTCGGAATTCAGGAATGGACGTTTTCCAACGAGCGCATCCAAGAGGTCTTCGACGGATATCCGGTGGTGAAGGAGGGATTGGTGTACCCGAACGACAAGCCCGGTTGGGGCGTTGAGATCAATGAGAAGGCTGCAGCCAAATATCCGTTCGGGTCTGAGACCGGATTCCACAAGCTCTACAACGGCGGCTGGGGTGTCGTTCGCCGCGAAGACGGCACTGTGATCAACCAGTAGCCCGGCATGAAACTCCTCATTTGTTTCCTCACAGCTACACTTGTCTGCGCCGCCCAGGAACATGCGGAGGAGAACCGCAGTGCGCCTGCGAAGCAGAACCCATATCTCGGACAGAAACCGGCGATTGGAGCGGGCGAGAGACACTTTCGTGATGCCTGTGCGGCATGCCACGGTCCGAACGCCGAGGGCGGCCGCGGCCCTAATCTTGCCGAGAACGCGGACGTTCAGCACATGCCGGACGATCAACTCTTCAACATCATTGAACGCGGCATTCCGGGCACGAGCATGCCTCCATCCGGTCTGCCGGACCAGGATGCCTGGCAGATCGCCGCCTTCTTGCGCAGCCTGGGCAGTCCCGCGTCGCTCGCCCCCGTCACCGGTGATTCGGATGCCGGGCGCGATCTCTTCTTCGGTTCCGGCACATGCAGCCGCTGCCACGCAATTCGCGGCGTCGGCGGCTTGGTTGGCCCCGATCTGAGCAACATCGGTGCAGAGACCACGTTAAAACGTCTGCGCGATGCCATCGTAAATCCGAGCGCCGATATCCGGACCGGTTTTGACCAGGTTTTTGTGACGTTAAAGAGCGGGAAGCAGATACGCGGTGTCGCTAAAGACAATTCGAATTACTTTATTCAACTGCTCGATTTGGATGGCCGGCTTCATTCAATTAATAAATCCGATGTCAAAGAAATTGTTTTCGAGCGCAAATCGCTGATGCCCGAACTGGCGGACTCGCTCGGTCCGGATGGATTGAACAATGTCGTGGCCTTTCTCGCGCGCCAGGTAACGCGCCCGATCGTTCCGAAGCCCTCGGCCGGCGCTGCGCCACCACGTTCGCTGTTACGTGATTAGAGGGCCATTGTCCGCGGGTAACCTGCGGAGCCGAAAGTACGTCGAGTAAAATTGGACTACACATCGCTTTGGAGACGAATGCGCAGTAGCTCTGTGTGTGCGATTTTGCTGGCACTACTACTCGTGTCTGCGGCCAGCGCGCAGGAGCGTCCGACGGCTGCGAGCGAGCCTTCGGGCACAGCCGCGCAGCAGGGTAGCGTACCACCCCAGCAGGCCAAATCTCAGGAGACTGAAGATAAGAAGGCCGAGGAAAAGAAAGCCGAAGAGCAACTGAAACAGCAGGAACATCAGCGTATTCTCGGCGTGATTCCGGAGTTCAATACCACCAGTCTTCAGGACGCCGCGCGCTTAACCGTCCGTCAAAAGTTCAGCCTTGCTTTTAAGAGTGCGCTCGATCCGTTCGAGTTTGTGGCTGCCGGCGCTGATGCCGGTTATAGCCAGGCGACCGGTGCTTACGTTGGCTACGGACAGGGCGCCGCCGGATACGGAAAACGATTCGGCGCTGCCTTTGCCGACAGCTTCGATGGAACCATTCTCGGCAATGCTCTCTTTCCGGCCCTGCTGCACGAAGATCCGCGTTATTTCCGGCAGGGTACGGGCAGCATCAAGAGCAGAATCTGGTACGCCACGCTCAGCACCGTGCGGGCCCGCTCCGATAGCGGCGGATGGGGTCCGAACTACGGGAATCTGCTGGGGAATCTGGCTGCCGGCGGCATTGCAAATCTTTACTATCCGTCCAGTGACCGCGGCGTCGGCCTGACGTTCGAACGTGCGTTGACCGTTTCTGCTGAAGGCGCTCTCGGCGCCATCGGCTATGAGTTCTGGCCCGACATTCAGCGGAAATTCCTGCACCGGCATCATTAGTCCCGAATCCAGATGACTCTTAGGATTCCTCGTCTCTCTCTAGTCCTCTTGATTGGGCCCTCCGGTGCGGGTAAATCGACCTTTGCGCGCACGCATTTTAAGTCCAGCCAAGTGCTGTCCTCGGATTTTTGCCGCTATCTTGTGTCGGACAGCGAGAACGATCAGGCATCGACAGAGGACGCCTTCGACGTGCTGCGAACCATTCTGCGCATGCGGCTGGCGCGTGGACGCCTGACCGTTGTCGATGCCACCAGTGTTCAGCCGCACGCGCGAGAGCGATTGCTGGCCATTGCACGCGAATCCGCTGTTCCGGCCGTCGCAATCGTGTTCGATCTGCCAGAGGCTACGTGTGTCGCCCGCAACCGGTTGCGCACGGACCGCGACATTCGTAACGACGCAATTTCGACGCAAATCCGTGAGCTGCGTGCTTCCTTGCCGCAGCTGAAGCAGGAAGGCTTTGCTCTGATCTACACGTTGACTGCGGAAGACATGAAGTCGGCTCTTATCGATCTGCAGTCGGCTGTGGGTCAGGCGATATAGGCGCCCTGCGCTTCAACGTACAGCGAGTAAATTGACTGGCTCGCCGCCATGAACAGCCGGTTACGGCGCGTGCCGCCGAAACAGATGTTGGCGCAGATCTCCGGCAGGATGATTCGCCCGATCTTCTGTCCTTCCGGCGTAATGCAGTAGACGCCGTCGCCCTCCGGACCGCCCTGACCGACTCCAGCCCAGATATTGCCATCTTTATCGGCGCGAATGCCGTCGGCAAGCCCGCCGTAGTTGCCCCACGCCGTAGTGAAGAATGTTTTGCTGTTGCGGAGCTTGGTTCCATCCAGGTCATACACGCGGATTTCGCGCCGGGCGTTTGGATAATGCGTGATTCCCGTGTCGCAGATGTACAGCTTCTTGTAGTCGGGCGAAAAACAAATACCGTTGGGCTTCGCCAGCTCATCGGTAACTTTCTCGATGTGTCCGCTCTTCGCGTCGATCCTATAGACGGCTTCTTTCAATTCCAGTGGGAACTTCCCGCCTTCGTAGATCATCAGGCCGCCATATCCGGGATCGGTAAACCAGACGTCGCCCTGTGGATGGACGACGATATCGTTCGGCGCATTGAATGGCTTACCGTCGAATTTGTCGGCCAGCACAGTGACCTCTCCGGTCTGCTCGTATCGCACAACACGTCGCGCCTGGTGCTCGCACGAAAGCTGCCGGCCCTGCCAGTCGAACGTGTTCCCGTTGCTGTAATTCGACGGCTTGCGAAACACCGACACGTGCCCGTCTTCTTCGAGCCATCGCATCTGCCGGTTATTCGGGATGTCGCTCCACACCAGGTAATTGCCTGCGCCGTTCCAGGCAGGTCCCTCGGCCCAGCGAAACCCAGTGGCGACGCGCTCGATGAGGGCCGAGCCTAAGCGATATTTCGTGAACTCCTTTTCAAGCGCAACAACGTCCGGATCGGGATAGCGAATCGGAGTCTTGCCCGTCCAATCCCGTGACGATGCCTCCTGCGCCATTGCTTTCAATCCCGCCGCCGAGACTGCGAATGCTCCTAGGAAATGACGGCGGTTGCCGCTGATCGGGTTCATGACTCGCGATTATATACATTGCGTTTTTGTGACTGGATCCAGAAGTGGTGTGGACAATAGTGGTGATGCCTTCCACACGGAGAGAATCGGACAGCATGGGCCAGATTGAGGTGCCCTCGGATCGATATTGGGGTGCGCAGACGCAGCGTTCACTCATCCATTTCGATATTGGGGAGGACCGCATGCCGCCGGAGCTGATTCGTGCTTTCGGAGTGCTTAAGACGGCGGCGGCACTGGTCAATCACGATCTCGGCAAGCTGGACGAGGAGAAAACACATCTGATTACGGAAGCGGCGCAGGAAGTAATTTCAGGCCAGCTCAACGATCACTTTCCGTTGCGCATCTGGCAGACCGGCAGCGGCACCCAGACGAACATGAACGCGAACGAAGTGATCGCCAACCGCGCCATTGAAATGGCCGGCGGCGATATGGGAAGTAAAAAGCCCGTTCACCCGAATGACCACGTCAACATGTCGCAATCTTCGAACGACACGTTTCCGGCTGCCATGCACATCGCCGCGGCCGAGCAGGTGGAGCGCAACCTGTTGCCCGCCGTCCGCGAACTGCGCGACGTGCTCGATCGGAAGGCAAAGCAGTTCGCCGATATCGTCAAAATCGGCCGCACGCATCTGCAGGACGCGACGCCTATCACAGTCGGACAGGAGATGTCCGGTTGGGTGGCATTGCTCGACCGCGACATTCAGCGCCTGCGCCAATCGTTGGATGGTCTTTACGATCTGGCAATAGGCGGCACAGCGGTTGGCACGGGGATCAATGCGCACCCGGAGTTCGCCGAACGCGCCGCGCGTAAAGTCGCCGAACTTACCGATCTGCCGTTCCGCTCGCATCCAAACAAATTCGCCGCACTCTCGGCGCACGACGAGCTTGTCGCTGCCAGCGGGTCGTTAAAGACACTTGCCGCGTCGCTCATGAAGATTGCCAACGATATTCGTTGGCTCGCCTCTGGTCCGCGTTGCGGGCTCGGCGAACTGACCATACCGGAAAACGAACCGGGTTCTTCCATCATGCCCGGTAAAGTCAATCCCACCCAATGCGAAGCCATGACCATGGTAGCCGTGCAGGTGATGGGCAACGACGTGGCTATCGGAATCGCCGGCTCACAAGGCAACTTCGAATTGAATGTTTACAAGCCGGTCATCATTCACAATTTCCTGCACTCGGTGCGCCTGCTCTCGGACGTCTGCCACAGTTTCACCGAGCACTGTGCCGAAGGTATCGATGTCGATCGCGCCAAGGTGGACGAATATGTTCAGAACTCATTAATGCTGGTAACCGCCCTGAGCCCAATCGTCGGCTACGACAAGGCGGCGCAAATCGCTCATACGGCTCACGTCGAGCACTCGAGCCTTCGCGAAGCGGCGGTGAAGCTAGGTTACTTGACTGGTGATGAATTCGATAAGTACGTGAAGCCCGAGGCCATGACTCGCCCCGGCGCGTAGTCGAGGCAAAGACACCTTGCGTCGAATGTTAACTCGAACTAATTAGGGTTCGTAGTAGCCGGTGCGCGCCGATATCCTCAACCCGCTCTCCTTGAGCTTCACCGAGACTGGATGAAAGAGCCGCGGCTCGTCGCGCACGCCTTGCGGATAAAAACCTAACAGGTATTGAGTGCGAAGCTCACGCAGAATATCAGTGAAGGCCTGATCCAAACGGTCGAAGCCCTCCGGATAAAAGATCCGACCTCCCGTTGAAGATGCCAGGGTCGCCAATGCGTGCTCGCCTCCAATGTTGCGGCCGGCGTCGCCGGCGATCGGGACCACAACGATGGGGAACAGCACAACGTCAGCGGATTGGGCAGCTTTCAACGCGTCCTCATAACGTTTGTAGCTGGTGGTGTCGCCGCCATCGGTGACAATCACCATCACGTGCCTGCCCTCGCGATTGGCCAGCGAGTCGCTCGCGAGATAAATTGCGTCATAGAGAGAAGTACCGCCTTCGCCTTTAAGGGCGTGCAGCACACGTTCGGCTCTCTTCTGATTGCGCGAGAAATCGACGTCTACATTCACGCGCCAGTTGAAACTGAACAACGCGAACGAGTCGTCCGGATTGCCCGCCCGCAGCAGCGTTGGAAGGAATTTCGAAACCGAATCGACTTCGTAATGGAGATCGATTTGCGTGCTGCCGCTGGTGTCAATCAAAACCGCGACCGAGAGCGGCAGGGACGTGTTCTGTTCGAATACCGAAATGGATTGCGGCGTTTGCGAATCGAAGACTTGAAAATCGTCCTTTTTTAGATTCGTAATCAATGCGCCGTTCTGGTCGCGCACGCTCACCAGAAGGCGGACCAGGTGAACATGGATGGAGAAGGTCGGCGGCTCACCCGGATTTCGGCTTGCTGGCGGATTCTGCGGTGCCGGATCAGCTCGCTTGAACTGAGCCCAAATGGGATTTGCAGTCGTCAGCGATAGGCATATGAAGATACTCGCGCTAAGAATCCGCATTCTTTCCCGAAGCCGCGAGTAGACGCTCGTCCCAGTCACCCTCCACCCACACTGCGCCGTCAGCAAAAAACTCCTTCTTCCAAATCGGTACTTCGCGCTTCAACCGGTTGATCGCTTCAAGAGCGGCCTCAAACGCCGGCCGGCGATGCGGAGCCGTAGTTACGATCACGACACTCGCTTCGCCGATCTCTAACCGTCCCAACCGATGAACCATCCCGATGCGGCCGATCTCGTATTTTGTAGCGATCTCGCGTCCGATTCGCGCCATCTCGCCGAGCGCCATTTCCTGGTAGCTTTCATATTCCAGGAACGCCGTTGCGCGTCCCTTAGTGTTGTTGCGCACTATGCCTTCGAATACCACCACCGCACCATCTTCGTCCCGCTGCAGGCTGCGCGTTAGTTCCTGCGTGTCAACAGAACACCGCACAATGGCAAAAACATGTCCTGCCTTATCGTCGATGCGCAGTCCCGTGCCTCCGCTCACCGGCGGAAGGAATGCGACCTCATCGTTTTCGGCTAGAGTTGTGTCCGGCGTGGCGAATTCCCGGTTTCTTGCAAATAGAATCGACGGACGCCTGCTGCGCAGGGTTTCGAATCGTGCGGAATAGCTGTCAAACAAAGCTCCGAGGGTGGAATTCCCGGCCACCTCTACCAAGTCTTCGGAGCACCCGACAATGTCTTTGAGCACTCCGAAAAACAACACCCTGACCCGCATGCCCAAAATGTAGCAGAGCCCGACAGCGGCCTATCGAGGAACCTCGCGCAAAACGGTCGCGGCTCAAGCGCGCCACCCGAAGGACTGGCGAGTTCCTTTGCTGTCTGGTGGCGCGCATCCGCGCCCTTTGCGCTATCGAGGAACTTGGCCACGGAACGGATTCACGACACGCACTCCTCCGTAGAGCTGTCCATCGTTCAGGTCTTCGGAGTAAACCGTATGAGATCCCAAAGCTTGTGCCGCCGCTAGAATGGCGGCGTCCCAGTAGGAAATAGAGAAGCGTTGGGAGTGTTCGATGGCAACGCGTACCAGCCGATGGTCAACGGCCTGACATGGAAAAGCTGTGAACTGCTGGATCCACTCCATAGCTTGTGGAACCGACAGCGGGCGAACTGCCTTCCTTACCACAGTGACGAAGAACTCCTGAAGCACTTGAGCGGAAGTTCCAAACTCCTCGGAGTCGATCAACTCCAGGGCTCGTCGCCTTTTCCGATCCTCTGGTCCAGTTCCGACTGCCGCATAGACCAGAATATTCGTATCTAAGAACACGCTAGCGGTCATGAAGCTCGTCGCGCGTCCAGGTCCTTTTTCCAAGGCGTGCTTTGGATCTTGCGCTAAGCTGGCGGATTCGTGTACGGGCGCGAGTGGCGCGGTCCTCTTGCGCAGCGAGGTTGTTGAGGTAATCGCGTACTAAGGCATTGACGCTCGAATTCTGTTCTGCGGCGAGCCGGCGTACGACAGCCAGAATCCTCTCATCCACGCTTAGAGTGATATTCTTCACAAACACAGTATATGTGAGACTGTGTAACTTGCCTTGGGCGCGCCAATCAGCGATAGGCCGCGGCTTGGATACTATACAGCTCCGCGTAATGTCCGCCTTTGGCCATCAGCTCTTCGTGAGTCCCCAACTCAATTGCGCGTGCGCCGTCCAGCACGACGATGTAATCGGCCATTCGCACGGTGCTAAACCGATGCGAAACGAGAATCGTGATGCGGCCGCTTTCCGTGCGTTGGCGCGCGGCGGCGGCAAAGCGTTCGAACAACGCGTGCTCTGTCTCGGCATCAAGCGCGGCCGTCGGCTCGTCAAGTACGAGCAGCAATGGGCGCTCGCGCATAAAGCCCCGGGCCAGCGCGAGCTTCTGCCATTGCCCGAAACTGATCTCAACCCCGTCCGGCCAGGTAGGCCCGAGCTGGGTTTCGAGTCCCTGTGCCAAATGGTCCACTACATCATCCGCACCCGCATGCCCGACCGCGGCGGTTACTGCGGGAACATCTTCGTGATGCGGCAGGTCGCCGACGCCCACGCTGTTCAGCGCCCTGAATTCGAAACGGAAGAAATCCTGGAATGCTCCCGCGAGACGTGAACGCCATTCGGCCGGAGCGATGCGCGCAAGCTCCACGCCATCGATTAGAATGCGCCCGCTCGTAGGCTGATACATTCGGCACAATAACTTCACCAGCGTTGTTTTTCCCGCGCCGTTCTCGCCGACAATCGCCACCACGGATCCGGGTTCGAGATGGAGGTTCAGGTCGTCGAGTACAAGCCGTTCTGTGCCGGGATAGGCGAACGAGACATGCTCGAAATCGATCCCCTGCCGGATTTCGTCCGGCGCATTCTTGTCCGCTCCTCGTTCGAGCGATGCAGCGTAGTCTTCGAGCCACGCAAGCCGTCTCGATCCATCCAGCCAGAAGCCGCGCAGGAATCCAATCTCACCTACCGTCGCTCCGATGTATGCGGAAAGCCGCGCGCCGGCGGCAAGCACCAGAAGCACTGCTCCCGGCGACGCTTTCAGCATCACCGATACAAACACGACCGCTGCCACATACGCGGCCGCGAATATCGTCCAACTGAGCGTTTGCCAACCAGCGCTGCCGAGCCGGGCGGCTGCCACGCGCTTGAACCAGAATTCCCAAGCGGCGCGCCGCTGAGCGATCAGGCTTGGGCCGATGCAGGTAACGCGCACCTCTTTTCCCGGAGGTGCTGTGGTCGCGACGTCGAAAAGATGCCGCGATAGGCGATTGGCCCAGGCGCCGCGCTCGTCAGCCTTGCGCTCGACCTCAGGCCGCCACGTGGACGTAAAGACTGTCGGGATGGCAAACAGCGCGAGCAAGCCAAGCGCGGGGTGGACAGACATCAGCAGCCACAAGGTCACGATCAGGCGTAGGATCCAGCCGCACGTTGTGAACAGCGACCAGTACATGTGGTCGAGCACGAACACCTGGTTGCGCAGCATGGCAAGGCGATCCACGTATTCCTGGCGCTCATGGTGCTCGACGCTCGCCACTGAAGCCTGCAGGCGCGCAACATGTGCTTCGAGCGTAATGGTGAGACGCTCGCGAAAGCGGCGCTGCGTTCGGTCGCTGATCACGCGAAGAAACCAGGTGGCCGCGGCCGATGCTCCCAATCCGGCCGAAGCAGTCAGAACCTCGCCGTGTTTTCGAGCCAGCAGCCCGTCTGCCAAAAGGCTAAGCCATAATGCCAGCAAAGCGTCGGGAAGCGCTGCGAGTAGTGCCAGTGAGAACGATACCGCCAGTAGCAACGGCTCCGCTTCCCGTGCGCGCACCAGAGCGCGCCACATCGAGGGCAGTGCAGCCGGCATAGGATCGATTTTGCTGCGCGGTTTCAATCGAGGCTCTCCAGCACCGTCTCTTCTTCCTCGAAGCGCGAGGCTTGCAGCTCAAACATTGTCTTGTAGCGGCCTCCGCTGGCCATCAATTCCTGATGCGTGCCTAGTTCCACCACTCTTCCGTGCTCAAGAACGCAGATTCGGTCCGCCTGGCGCACGGTGGAGAATCGATGCGAAATCAGAATGGTCGTCACCTTACGAGTTGCAGCCAGGATTCTGCCGAAGATCTCGGATTCTCCGCGCACGTCGAGCTGAGCGGTCGGTTCGTCCAGCAACACCAGCCCGGCGCCAAGTTTTACTGCGCAAAGCGCACGCGCCAGCGCAATGCGCTGCCACTGACCGCCGGAGAGATCTATCCCATCCGGATAGCCGCGCGCCAGCACGGTATCGAGACGGCCCAGGCGCGCTGCACCTGCGTCCTCAAGTACCTGACGTATGATGTTGTCCGGAGCGCCGGCGGGCGCCACGTTTTCCCGCAGTGACAGCTCGAATCGTACGAAGTCCTGAAACACCGCCGTGATGCGCGAGCGCCAACTATCGATATCGAAGGCGCGAATATCCGTGCCGTCCACCTCAATGGTCCCTTGCTGCGGGTCGTAAAGCCGGCAAAGCAGCTTGGCGATGGTCGTTTTTCCAGCGCCGTTCTGGCCCACGATGGCGAGCGACGAACCGGCGGGAATCGTCAGATCGAAGTTCTGAAGTACGGGCTGAGTTGCGTGAGGATAAGCGAACGTCACGCCGCGGAAACGGATCTCGCGCATAGGCCGTCGTTCGGCGGATTCGCTGCCTGGCGTGAGTGCGCCTTCCTTCTTCATCTTGTCCTCGAGGCGAAGTACCGCGCTGATCGGCGCGGCAGTTCCATCCAGCGCCCACGATAGTCCGCCGAAAGCGATCATGCTGGTGCCAATGGCGGCGCCGGCAAACGTCACCAATCGCGCCAGGGTAAGATGGCCGCTCAAGGCAGCTTCGGCCATGGCCCAGAACACCACGAGGTTAGCCGCAAGCACCAGGAGTATGCTCCAGACGAGCGGACGCTGCCGCAGTCGCGTGGCCTCCCAGCGTAAGTCGAAAAGCCGCCGCCGGCGCGTTCGAAAGCGTTCCACAATCCAGTCGGCGAGACCAAACAGGCGCAGCTCTTTGGCGGCGGGCGGCTCAACCGCGAGCCGATATGCGTAATCCGCGTGACGCTGTGCCTGGCGCACTTCGTCGGTATTGCGATCGCGCCAGATGGCACTTTCGCGCAACAGCCAGTGCGTCGCGGTCCAGGCGCCTGCCAATACGATGGCCGCCCACCATCGAAATCCCGCCACCACGATCGCCGAAGCGATGCCTCCAACCATTTCGACCAAGCCGCCGGCGATGAAATCCATTGAGATCGTCATCGGCGGGCCCGTGATTCCGAGATCGAAATCGCGCGCGGCGGTCAAGTCGGTCGTAAGTTCCGGGTTTTCGAGATGCCCCATCCCAGGGGGACGGACACAGGCCGCCGTGAGTTGATCGTAGAGCCACGCGGCTGTCCGGCTGCCGAGATTGGCGCCGACGGCGCGGTGAATCGGCGGAAGGATTTGCAGGAGCAGGAAGATAACCCCGAACAGCGCGAGCGCTGTAGTCAGATTAGCCTTGTGCTGAACGGCCCCGACCAGCACACCCATGACTACCGCGAATACCGCGGGGAGCAATCCGCGAACAATGAGGACGCTCCACCAGATATAGGCAGAAATGCGGTCCGCGCGCGGCAGCACGCCGGCCACGGTCCAGAAATTGCTTGATCGGAACCGCTGGATGAGCGGAGACACGAAGGCCATTCTCTCCCAGAGATAACGAACAGAAGCCGCATCAGGTTCCCGTTATCCTGTCAGCAGCACAACGACGTCAATTATGTTCGCCCCACACGAAAGCCGATTGCGTGTTCGCTATGCCGAGACCGACCAGATGGGCGTGGTCTATTACGCCAATTACTACGTCTGGATGGAGATCGGCCGCGTGGAACTGGTGCGTTCGCTGGGCTTCAGCTATCGTGATCTGGAGGAGAAGGAAGGCCTCTTTCTGGCCGTTATCGAATCGCGCTGCCGGTATCTGGCTCCGGCCCGCTACGACCAGGAGATTGTTATCGCGACTTCGATCGTCCAGTCCACTCCGCGCGTTGTCGAGTTTGAATACCTCATCAGTTCATCCGATCCGGACCGCCTGCTGGCTCAGGGAATGACCCGTCACATGTGGCTGAACCGCGAATGGCGGCCGACGCACCTTCCGCCTCAATACCGCGCCGCAATGCGAGTAGGATGAAAGCACCGCATGCTTCATGTCATCCTGCCGGTTGGTTTGCTGCAGTGTAACTGTTCCATATTTGGCGATGAGGATACGCGCGAAGCCATCGTGATCGACCCAGGCGACGAGATCGAGAAGATCACTGCTGTGCTCGACGAGCACCACCTAAAACTGAAAGCTATCGTGGTCACGCACGCGCACATCGACCACATCGCGGGAGCACAGAAACTGCAGCAGTTGCGCGGCGCACCCGTCTACCTGAACGAAAACGATCGCGAATTGATGCAGCAACTCGATATGCAGGCACGGTGGTTAGGCGTTGACACGCCTAAAGCGCCGGAGATCGGTGCGGCCGCGAGGGAAGGAGTCGTTCTTTCACTCGGCGGAAGCGAGTTTCAAGTCCTCGACACACCAGGTCACACGCAGGGCAGTGTGAGCATCTGGATCCCGAGTGAAAACAAGCTTCTTGCGGGAGATACCTTATTCCGCGATTCCATTGGGCGCACGGATCTGCCGGGCGGAGACTCGCGCCAGATCTTGTCATCCATCAAAACCAAATTGTTTCCACTGCCGGACGAAGCAGTTGTCGTGCCCGGGCACGGGCAGAACACGACCATTGGCCGGGAGAAACAGCGGAATCCGTTTCTGCGTGGATTGTAAAAAGTTGGGAACCGATCCTCGCTGAATCCGTAGAAACGTTAGTTAAAGGAGGAAGTGTGTTCCAGGACCTGCGGTTGACCATTCGAAGTCTGCTGAAGCAGCCGGCATTTACCTCGATTGCCGTGCTGACCCTTGCCTTAGGCATCGGCGCCACTTCCGCTGTTTTCAGCTTGATTTACGGCGTTCTGTTGACCTCGCCGCCATACCGCAATCCGGAGCGGCTGGTGCTGATTTCGCCCGCTCGGACGGACGGCAAACAAGTAGGTCACGCCGAGGGGTGGGCGGCCGAGCAGTGGATCGAGTGGCAGCGGAACGCGAAGTCCTTTGAAAGTATCGCAGCGTACGATTGGTCCTTCAATTTTCTGGTGCTTCGCGATGGCAGTGAGTCGCTCGAGGGGATGTGGGTTACAAAGGACTATTTCCGTGTGGTGGGACTCCGGCCGTTCCTGGGTCGGACGTTTAGCGACTCCGAAACAACGTTCAGACCGAAGCCGGTTATCATTCTGGGCTACAACCTTTGGCATCGAAAATTCAATGGCGACCCGGCAATCATCGGCAAAAAGATCCGGATCAGCCGTTGGGACACGCCTCCCGAAGTGATCGGAGTTATGCCGCCGGACGTGCGCTTTCTTCCTTCACCGACGACTGCGGCGGAGCCGAACTACAATCCCAACGCGCTGGTGGATTTTTGGATCCCGGCTGCGCCCGATCCCAAGCGGCTGAAGGAGGCGGGATGGAATGTGGTCGGACGTCTGAGAGGCGGAACAACACTCCATCAGGCCCAATCGGAATTGGCGTCGGCCGTTCTGCGTCAGGCGCGATACGAGCCGAGCTTTGCAGGCATGACCCCTCGCGTGCAAGCGCTCACGAATGAATTGAATCGCGAGGGCGACCGCGTTCTGTGGCCCCTTCTCGGCGCCGCGGCACTGGTTCTTCTGATCGCCTGCGGGAATACCGCGTCGCTCATGCTGGTGCGCGGCATGCAGCGGCAGCAGGAGTATGCAGTGCGTACGGCACTCGGAGTCAGCCGTACCGAGCTTTTCTGGCGCGCCTCATCCGAAAACCTGATTGTCGCTCTGTGTGGAGGCGTATTCGGCGTCAGCCTTGCCTTAGGGATCACCAAACTTTTCAAATTGATCGGCGGACACGCGATTCCACGCCTCGATGCTGTTACTACCGGATGGCCCGTTTTGATTTGCGGTCTCGCCACCGCTCTGCTATCCGCTGTTTTGGCTGGACTGATCCCTGCGTTGCGCGCTTCTCTGCTTGATCCCGCGCAAGTTCTCAAGAGCGCTGGGCCGAAAAGCAGTACCGGCAGGGGAGAGCGCCGGCTGTTGCGAGGAGTCGCCATGGCGCAGACGGCGCTCACACTGGCGCTGCTGGTCGGCGCGGGCCTCCTGATCAAAACGATGAACAATCTGTCTCAGGTGCAGCTCGGCTACGACATCTCACATGTCTTGACGATGAGTGTGACCGCGGTACAAGGCGATTTGGACGATTTTCATCGCCGTGCTTTGGAGAGAGTTTCTGTGCTGCCCGGCGTACAGCACGCTGCCTTCGCCTGGGGCGTGCCGCTTACAGGAAACAACTGGCCCGACACGGTCGAGGTAGAAGGTCAGCCGCCACTGGCAAGAGAGAGCGAACGGCCCTCATTTCCGTTGCGGTCCATTACGCCCGACTACTTCAACCTGATGGGTATGCCTCTTCTGGCTGGACGGAGCTTCCGGTCGACCGATTCCGGCAAAGAGGCGACGGTGGCAATCATCAACCAGGCCCTTGCCGATCGTTACTTTCCGCACCAAGTCGCGGTGGGCAAGAAGCTCTGGCTCTCCGGCCGCGACAAGCCGGCCACGCAAATCATCGGCGTCGTGGCGAACGGTCACACTGACGATTTGACTCAAAGGCCGCAGCCCGAAATTTATTTGTCGTTCTGGCAGGCAGGCGCCTTTTCGAAACATCTGGTCATCCGGACCGCAGCCGATCCAAAGGCGATAGCCGTAGTTGTCCAGCGGGAGCTGCGCAGGATCGATCCCACAGTTGCCGTCGAAAATGTGAAAACCCTGGATGAGATTCGCTCTGACTCGTTGGCGTCGCGCATCTTTGCGATGCGCCTGCTGACCGGGTTTTCAGTAGTCGGAACGGTGCTTACACTGATCGGTATCTATGGCGTGTTGTCGCTGTCAGTGGCCTCGCGCCGGCGCGAGATCGCGATTCGCGCCGCAGTAGGCGCCCAGCGTCGCAACATCCGGAACCTTGTGTTCGCAGAGGGATTTCGGCTGATCGCGGGTGGGGCAGTTTCGGGTGTTGCTGCCGCATTCATTTTGGCCCGCGTTCTCAGATCGTTTCTGTTTGGAGTCGAACCGACCGACCCCGCAACTCTGATCACCGTGGGCGTCTTGTTCGCCGCGGTCACATTGCTGGCCTGTTGGGTGCCAGGCCGCCGCGCTGCCGCCGTTGAACCTGCAGAAGCCCTGCGGTACGAATAGCGAAGGTGCCGCCACAAGATCAATCCAACGGTTACGAGGAGTTCGCCGAAGTATTCATGCGCGCGCGGAACACTCGTATCGGCCCGTCCACTGTACGAGATTGGACGGCGACGCTTCCTCCTGGCTGCTCCATCCTGGAACTCGGGTGCGGCTCTGGTGTGATTACGCAGGTGCTGATCGACAACGGGTTCACGGTTTACGGTGTAGACGCATCGCCGAAATTGATAGCGGCGTTTCGGGAACGCTTCCCGGGCGCTCACGCCGAATGCGCGGCTGTCGAGGACTCGCGCTTGTTCGATCGCACCTTTGATGCTGTCGTTGCATGGGGGTTGATGTTCCTGCTGCGCGCCGAAGCTCAGGAAATCGTAATTGCAAAGGTTGCAACAGCGCTGAATGCCGGCGGCAGGTTTCTATTTACATCACCCCGCGAACCCGTTACGTGGAATGACTCGATCACCGGGCAAGAGTCGAGATCGTTGGGATTTGAAAGGTACGCGCAGATTCTGCACGACAACGGCGTCGTTATCGTCGGCGAGGAGCGCGATGAAGGCGAGAATTACTACTATTTTGCAGCGAAGCCCTGTACGCTTTTATCTGAAAATTGTGCCCTGCTAACCTGTGCCACAGTGCATTAGCTTGACAAGCATCGTTGATGGTCCCAAGTTTCACTTCCTACTGAAACAGTCGTTGCGCGAAGATACGCAGGTAGTCGCGCCAGTTATTCCAGGCGTGGAATCCCCCGCTGTCGTGAGTGACGACAGCGATACCGTCATTTTTGAGCAGTTCTACCGTCGCCGCGCTGTTCGCGTTCGCGATGTCGTAGCGGCCAACGCCCACCCAATACAACTTGAAGGGCTTCCCATTCGCCTTATAACTTGCAAGGTCCCTTTCCGCCATGTCCCGCATCGTCGCAAACCAGCCAGAGCTGAACACGCCCACGTAAGAAAACAGATCGGAACTTGTCAATGAAAGCGTCAGCGTCTGCAGGCCGCCCATAGACAGACCTGCTAAAGCACGATGTTCGCGATCGGCAATGGTCCTGAATTTGTGATCCGCGTACGGCACGATGCACAATGAACGCCGCTGTGTAAAAATGCATTGTTCTTGCGCCAGTTATGACGTCTCCTTTGCTGTGAGTTCCTGATAGGTGGTTTCCGTGAACGTCGGGAATCGCGGGGGGCCGCCCGGGGCTGCTGGCGGTTGTGGCTTCTCGCCGAGCGCATCCTTGATATCTTGCAGTGACTTTCCTTCGGCAACCATCTTCTTGATCATGGCCTTCCGAGCTTCTGCATCCGCGAGCTCTTGCTGGACCTCGGCTTTGGTTTGAATCTTGCCATGGCCGGGTACATAACTCTCGGCGTCGAAGGCGAGCATGCCCTTCACGGACTGTATCCAGCCATCGGAGGAGCCGTTCTTTTCCATATGGATTAGCGGGTACGAATGCTCTGTGAGAAGGTCCCCCGCAAACACGATCTTTTCAGCCGGCATAAATACAACCAGATCGCCGCTGGTGTGCGCCGGCGCCCAGTGCCGGAGTTGGAGTTTCACACCATCGATCCTGACGTCTTCTTTGTTGTCGATTAACTTAGTCGGAAGATGGTCCGCGGGAGGCGCGAAGTAGACGCCCTGGGCGATAGCAGATTCCTGCTCCTTTTTATTGTTTTCCTGCGCGATTATGGTGAGCCCGGCAGGAAACGAAGCCAAGCCGTTCACATGGTCCGCATCGCTGTGAGTAAGAATGACCGTGTTCACCGGCTTCTGTGTGATCTTGGCTATATCTTCGAGCAATTCCTTGCCGCCGGACGGCGTGGTCTTGGCATCGATCACGATTACGCCGGAGTCCCCGACGATGACGCCGCTGTGTCCACTCTGCCACTGTTGGCAAGTTTCACTTCCTACTGAAACAGTCGCTGCGCGAAGATACGCAGGTAGTCGCGCCAGTTATTCCAGGCGTGGAACCCCCCGCTGTCGTGAGTGACGACAGCGACGCCGTCATTTTTGAGCAGTTCTACCGTCGCCGCGCTGTTCGCGTTCGCGATGTCGTAGCGGCCAACGCCCACCCAATAAAACTTGAACGGCTTCCCATTCGCCTTATAGCTTGCAAGGTCCCTTTCCGCCATGTCCCGCATCGTCGCAAACCAGCCGGAGCTGAACACGCCCACGTAAGAAAACAGATCGGAACTTGTCAATGAAAGCGTCAGCGTCTGCAGGCCGCCCATCGACAGACCTGCTAAAGCACGATGTTCGCGATCGGCAATGGTCCTGAAGTCTTGATCCACGTACGGCACGATGCTTGCGGTCATGTCCCGATTGAAGTCGTCATGCCCCATCATGTTCATTCCGGAGCGGAGTTGAAAGTCGCGCGAGATGTGGCCAGCCGGCATCACCACAATCATGGGAATTGCCTTGTGCTCCGCGATGAGATTGTCCAGAATCGCCCCAGCGCGGCCAACCGTAGGCCACGAGTCATCACTATCTCCTCCGCCATGCAGAAGGTAGAGTACAGGATACGATTGGCTGTTGCGCTCATAGCCAGGCGGCGTGTAAACGTGCATGCGGCGCAAGCTGCCGGTTACTGCCGACGGATACCAAACACTTGCAATGCTTCCGTGCGGCACGTTCGGCAGATACTCCTGCCACTGGGCGCCGGGCACCTGATACATGCTCCTCACAGATGTCAGCGTTTCGCTCGCAACAGGATTGCGCGGATCTGTTGTCGACACGCCATCGACACCGAACGAATATCGATAAGTGCCGGGCTGAATCGGCCCAATCGTGACGCTCCAAACACCGTTTTGGGCGCGTGTCATGGGAAAACCGGCACTCGTCTTCGAGAGTTGTTCGGGCGTGATCTCAGGAGTAGCTTCCAGTCCTTCTGCGCGCAACTTCACTTCCCGAGCATCGGGTGCATAGAGCCGGAAGGTCACCCGATTGTCCTGTTCAACTTCGGGTGAGTGCAGTGTGTCATTGGGCGTCGTCGCTGAAGGCGGCGTGACAACAGAAGGCCGAGAGTTACGGTCAGATGACTGGCGCGCACTCGCCGGAAGCACCATACCGGCAGTAAGAAGCGTGGCCAGCACCGCCGGAAAACGTACCGAGCTGGGTTTGCGTTGAGTCTGCATGCTCATCCTTTACGAAGGGGCGCTTCGCCTCAGAACCGGAACGCCGGAGGCGGTAAGAGTGACAGGAGCTTGTCGTCATCCACGCAGCGGACTTCGCTGATGGTGTCGAAAACCATTGTCTCTTTACCCTCCACCGTGTAGGGCTTCCACGGAAGGCCTGGCTGCGATGGGTTACCCGTTCGGGCGAAATTCACCCAGGCCTGAGAGACCTTGTCCTGCAAAGCCAATCCCGCAGGCGTCGCGCCCGTCGCTAAGCGAATATGTTGGTCGCTGAGAGCATGGAATGCGAACGCAAGCTCCGCACAATGGAACGAGGTAATTCCGCCATTGATCGGGTATTCATACGCGAAGATGTAATTGAAGACCGGCGCCTTGGTGTTCTCCAGCTTTCTTGCGAGCACCATCTTCGCGCCCGGCCGGAAAGTTGTGTCCAGGAACAGCGCGTCCTGGATTTTCTTCTGCGGTTGAACCTTCTTGAACTCCGCCACAACCTCGGCTTTCTTGTCCCCAAAGGCAGCCGTTAAGCGATCGTCTACTTCCTTTGGGCTCCAGTCGTTTTTCGTGAACTCGCCCTTAGCGAGATTGCTGTTGAACTCGCTCATTACGGTTCCGGCCATGTATGGAATCGAAGCTGCCCAGTCGCAGAACTCACGCAATACGTACCGGTCGTCAGCGATCACGTCCCAACCCATGCCGCGCGCCCCGGTTTGTTTGGCTAACTCGTGTGTTGCGGCGGTGCCAGCGGCCAGCAAATCACGGTAAGGAACCTTCTTCAGTTCGTCAATCCGACCGCCATTCAGGTTCAGTTTCTTCAGAGTTGCAGCTGCGATTGCCTGCTGATGCTCAATGCTCTTGGCCGGATCCGTACTGCGGTAATTGAGACTGCCGCCGCTCTCAGAGATCGCCCTGTGGAAGAGACCCTTTGCCGACGGCATCTGCATCAGGCGAGTCACCTTGCCTCCGCCTCCAGATTGGCCGAAGATCGTCACATTTCCGGGATCGCCGCCGAACGTTTCGATATTGTCGCGAACCCACTCGAGGGCAGCCAGTAAGTCAGCCATACCCGTGTACCGGGAGTTGGCGTACTCCGGACCGTACGCTGAAAGGTCCAGGGTGCCGATGATGTTCAGCCGGTGATTGACGCTGACAGCAACGACATCCCCAAACTCGCTGAGCGTCTTTCCGTCATACGCATACGATTCCATCGACGAGCCGTTCGTGAACCCACCGCCATGCATCCACACCATGACTGGCTTCTTCGCGTCCGTAGCCAAGTGCTGGGTCCACACATTTAGCACCTGGCAGTTCTCGTTCTCCACCCAATAGCGGTGAGGAAGAACGACATCGTCGGCGCCTACTGAGGTTGCCTGCGGGATCGGACAAACCGGTCCCCACACCTGAGCGCCCTTAATGCCGTCCCATGCCGGAACCGGCTTCGGCATTTCGAAGCGTTCCGACTGCGCATAGGGGATACCGAGAAATGTGAACACCTTCCCGTCTTTCAACCCGCGCAGTTTCCCGCCTTTGACCTGGACCACGGGCGGGTGCAGGTTCGGCGCCTCGGAGTTCGATACAGCCTTGGCCGCGAATTGCATCCCGGTGTTCGGTTGCTCCATCCCGGACGCGCTGCCCACGGCGAGTGCGCTAGCCGTTCCGAGCCGCAGCAGTGTGCGACGGTCGATAGCGTCTGGTTGGGGTAGGTGATCGGCCATTTTTCTCCTGATGAGCTACTGATCTGTTCTTGCGAATGAGGTTTGGGGGAAGTTTATGTGCGTTCCGCGCAGTCTGGCTCCGCCTACATAGGAATATCACCTCAATCAGCGGCGGCATCGCAGCGCATAGCCGCCGACACGAGTAGTACCCACTTGCAAAAACGTGGGGAGTCCTAACGGCATCTGCCAGAGGGTTAATCCGCCAGCGGGTCGGGGCGGATCTGGAAATGCACCACTTTGCTGGTCGTTCCTTTGCCGGTTTCACTGTGGAAGGGCGCACGCGTGCCCCAGGTTGTCCAGACTCCCTTGCCCTTCCAACCGGCGTTCGGATCGTCGATTCTGCCGTCCATTCCTTTCGCGAAAAACCCAAGCGGATAAGGGACGCGCATGATGACGAACTTCCCGTTCACGAGCGCGATTAGAGAATCGGACGAATTGCCTGTGATGATCGGCGTGTTCTTTCCCAGCCCCACAGTGTCGAACTGATCTACCCAGTCATAGTAATGTGAATCGGCGCTACCCGAGCCCGTCACATTGTGAAAGTTCGGTCCCGGCGTGGGATACAAAGTCCATCCTTCCGGGCAGTGTTGGCCGGTCGCAGTCGGGCCGTTGAGAGGCCCTTTGCATTTGCGGCGGTCGAAGCTGGCCAGATGCCCGCTACCCAGCGCTACCCAAACCACGTTATTGCGATCGATGTCCATACCGCGCGGGGAAAATCCCGAAGCCGATGCCTTCGGGTTGTGCCAGGGAACTTCGTAATATTCAGCCAAGGCCGTCTCGGGCGGATTCGGTCCGGGATTCAAACGCACGATGCCGCCGGGAAATCCCAGTACGCTGCCCCAGACCATGCCGTCGGTCCCTACCGCGATGCCGTAGAAGGCGGCGTTCAGTCTTGTATCGCGGGTCGGATCAGCAGTGCCGCTCAGCGCGGATGAGGTCCCCAGACTCTCTCCGCTCGGCGCGGTCAAGACTTTCTGTTCGGAATCGAGATAGGCGTCTCGTTTGCCATTGCCGTTCGTGTCGAGCACTAGCGCGGTCCAGCCTTGCGACTTCCGTTCATCGTGTGTCTGGTCCCACAGGCGCGTATTAAGCCAGCCGACCACGCCGCCACCGCCGCCGCTGCTGGTCCAGAGCGTATTGTTGGCATCCGATGCAAACACCAGATGATGCGTACTGAAACAGGTATCGATCAGAGAAACCTGTTTCGTTGCCGGATCGTAGACCGCCAGTTGTCTTCCCGAGTTCGATACTGGTGTGAGCTTGGCGGAGGGCAGGTCCGAACCGGCCTTGCAGAAATCCGGGTTGGCGCTGGCGCGAATTCGCGATGTCAGCCAGACCCGGCCCCGCGCATCAAACATCGGATTATGGACTGTGGTGTGACTGTCCCAGATCGCTTCATCACCCCAGAATGTCGATGGCTGCAAGGGCTTCGGCTGTCCCGGCGTATCCGGATCGCGATACGGAACCTTCACTTGACTGATGGTGTTGCGCACCGGATCCAGCACCGGCACGTAATCGCGGCTCTCCTCCGCCGACCCGTAGATCAGTCCGTTGGCGTTGACCGCCGGATTCCGCTTGTCGCTGGAGATTTGGTCGTGCAGATAGGCTTTCGGATCCGCCCAGTCCCACTGCGTAATGACGACATTGCGCTCGATACCCTGCGGACGCGGCGGCGCTTCAGGCGGGAACTCGCCGCGCGCAATGCGCGTTGTCCAGTCGCCGAATTCTGCTGTGGCACGCTCGGGGCCGAGCTGCGCCAGGCCGCCCATCATCGCTCTTCCCGCCTGTCCCGATTGCACGCGGCGCAGCCATGCCTGCGCGGGGGAGTCGAATGTGCTGAACATTGGCGGAATCGTGCGTGTGTATTCGTTGCCTAACTGATGGCACGATTCGCAGCTGTCTGTCTTAATAAGGTGCAGCCACTGTCCCTGTGTCTTGATGTTCGTGGAAATGCCGTTTCCGTGCGGTCCTGTGCCTGGAAATTCGCTCTCGTTCGGCACGTTCAACAGCGCGTACCAGTAGTTCGCTGGATAATAGCGGGCTGCGGCTTTTGCGTCCGGCGCGACAGACGGGCTTCAGATCCACTTCGTTTGCCTGGATGGGCCTCGACCTTAGGTGAGTCCAGCAGACCGTAACCGCGCGCCCAGACTGTGTAGGTTGCGGGCGGGAGCGCGGGAATCAGATACCGCCCCTGATCGTCCGTGACGACCTCTTTGATGTAGCGCGTGGGCAAGCTCGTGGTCTCCGCGATCACCCACACACCGGCTTCAGGTCCCTTCGCGCTCGTAACCACGCCGCCGATCTCGTCGCTCTTCACTCTGAGGGCCGCGCTGTGCTGCGCGCTAAGACTTCCGGCGAGTGCAGCTCCTAAGTAGCAGAAGACGAGTAATTGAGCGCTGTGCATAGCTATCCATCCCTGTTCGGTGTTCTGCGATCCCTGCCTTTCCAGAACGCTCGCGATCAACTCCTTGGCGTCCGTCAGGCTCTTCGTGATCAACTGAATGTCCATGGCGGGCTTGCCAAGCTGGCGCGCACTCTGGCAATATACGGCATGCTGGCCCACCAGGACCAGCGCATCTGTAATGCAGTCCAGGCTGACGGCAAGCCGTCCCCGCTCCCGGCCCAGCATAAACTCGTAGCGCTCCAGGTCCTGCCGGCGTTCTTCGTAAACAGACATCTGCCCAATTCTCACACGCGCGGAGCGGGTGAACACCGCCGGAGTGCCTACTGAGCCGGATTGCCGGGGTCGGCGTGCGGCTGATCGGGAAGTACGAATTGAGTTTCGCCTTTGCGCTGCATCTTGAGCCGCTTCCGGATTTCCAGCTCTTGCGTGTTCGGATCGCGCTTTAGATGCTCGATGCGCTCCCGCTTGGCCTGGATGTCGCGCTCGAGATTCGCATTCTGTTCCTGCAGTTGCCGGATTTCGCGGTGTTTCTCGGAAAGCGCGCTGAGGCCCTGCGGGCCGCGCAGCATGATGGTTGCATAAGCCGCCAATCCGGCGAGCACGGCAATTACGGCAATCGGTCGAACAAGCGAACGGAAGAACACCAAATCTGCCCTTACATATCTTTATAAACTTGTTTGAGGGAAAGGTCTAGTCGAATCCGGCATTTATGACCGACGCCGTCGTTGTTTTCTGTACCTGCGGTAATCAGGAAGAAGCTCTTCGCATCGCCAATGCGCTGGTGGCAGACCGCTTGGCTGCGTGTGTGAACGTCCTTCCCGCCGTGCGCAGCATCTATCGCTGGCAGGAGGCGATCGAAAATTCCGATGAGATCCTGCTCATCGTGAAGACCACCGCCGAGCGCTTTCCAGCGCTACGCGATCAGATCACCAGCCTGCACAGCTACGATACGCCCGAGGTCATCGCCGTCCCGGTCGTAGATGGATCGAACACCTATCTTGACTGGCTCCGCGCTCAAGTCTGAAACACCATCTCAAGCCGCTTACTCCCACCTGGAACTGGCAGCCGCGCTAGCGCAATGGAGCTTGGTGGCCGGACAGAAAGGAAAACGAGCGTGACTGTCCGATAAGAAACCGGTGGCGCCTTGAAACCGCGATTCACAGATTTGAGCCGCACTTCCGTGAGTCCCCGGTTGCGGTGCCCGGTCCGGACGGCACGCTGGTTTGTCGTCTGCGGTGCGTTGGGCCTACTACACGCCTTTGTCATCGCGACCTTCGGGCGCAATGGCATTGGGCCCACCTTATCGGAGGCCA
This sequence comes from uncultured Acidobacteriaceae bacterium, assembly GCA_963842195.1. Lineage (GTDB taxonomy): Bacteria > Acidobacteriota > Terriglobia > Bryobacterales > Bryobacteraceae > Bog-105. Next base: position 13,389 of record CAWJFN010000001.1, on the reverse strand, counting down.
TCTTATTTGTAGAGGGCACGGCGTGTGCGGCGGCGTGCTTCGGAGCGGTGCGGCGTTCGGCTGCAGCGGGGCGCACGTTCTGGGGCCTAATCGCTTTCTCGTTCGCGCTCTGGATGTTCGCGCAAATTTTCGGGATATTCAATCCCGCTGGCAGCCCTTTACAGGATTGTCTTTTTCAGTTTTCAACGCTGCCGCTGGGAGTGACTCTATTCCTTGAACCGGAGTACGAGCCGACTCGATTCGATCCGCTGCATTGGGCGGACCTGGTCCAGACACTGCTGCTTTGGACGACACTCTACGTCTACTTCACGCCGCAGAGCATGACGCCCACCGTGTATGGACCACTTTGGAACCGCAGCCTGTTCATCGATGCGTTGCTCATCGTCTGCTTCGTGCTACGTGGTGTACTGACCAACTCGCGCGCGCTGCGCTCCATGTTTCTCAGTACCTCGATCTATTGCATCGTTTCTGGCGTGGCGGATGTATATGGCAGTTTTCCGTGGGTGAATCCGCAAGCCGGAGAGTGGTTCGATCTGATTTGGGCGTTGGTTCTTTTTGTTGCGGTCCTGGTAGCGGCAAGCTGGGAAGGTCATGAGGACACTCAGAAGACGATCGGGATTACCAAGCCACGGCACGTCATGTTCGAGCAACTGTTTCCTTTGCTTTATCCGGCGGTGATCATGGCGCTGCTTGGGCGGGTAGCGCAGTATTACCCGATGGCAGCGGCGGCGATCGGAATCAGTGCGTTCATCTGCTTCAGCTGCCGTCTCCTGGTCATGCAGAGCCGTCTGCGGCGCGGAGAAATTACACTGCGTAAAGCCAAACAGGATGCGGACGCCGCGAACCGTGCAAAGAGCGACTTTCTTGCGAATATGAGTCACGAGATCCGCACGCCAATGAACGGTGTGATTGGGATGACTGACTTGCTGTTGAGCACGGAAGTGACGAACGAGCAGCGCGAATACCTGGAGTTGAACCGCGCCTCAGCGCAGGCACTGCTGACCATCATCAACGATCTGCTGGACTTTTCGAAGATTGAAGCAGGCCGTTTTGAACTGCGTCCTTACCTCATTCGATTTGAAGGCATTGCTGGAACAGACCATCAAACCCCTCCGCGTGCGTGGGAGCGAGAAGGGTCTTAATGTCGGAATGAACATTGAGCCACATGTACCGCAAACGATTGTCGCCGATCCAACGCGCCTGCAGCAGGTTCTCATCAACCTGCTTGGGAACGCGGTTAAGTTTACCGAGCGGGGCGAAGTTACCCTGGAGGTGAGATCAAAACCGGGTTGCGGGGAGAAGACGATCTTGCATTTTGCGGTACGGGACACCGGAATCGGGGTGCCTGTTGAAGAGCAACAGCGGGTTTTCGAGGCCTTCGCGCAAGCGGACAGTTCGACGAGGCGGCGCTTTGGCGGTACCGGACTTGGGTTGAGTATCAGCTCGCGCCTGGTAAATATGATGGGCGGCCGTATTCGACTGGAGAGCACGGAAGGCTCAGGAAGCTGTTTTGCCTTCGAGATTTCAGTTGATGTGCGACAAGCAGAGCCGTCCGCGGAGATCAAAGGATCGTACGACGGTGCCGCAGATAACGGCGAACATTCCAAGAAAACGCTGCATTTTCTGCTTGCCGAAGACAATCCAGTGAATCAGCGGCTGGCGACCAGAATTATTGAAAAAGCCGGACACAGCGTTGTTGTGGTAGCCGACGGACGAAGAGCGGTTGAACAAGTTGGCCTTGAAGAATTCGACATTGTCCTGATGGATGTGTCGATGCCTGAGATGGACGGTTTGGAGGCAACCACAGCAATCCGGACCCGATACCCGAATCGGAGAATACCAATCATCGCGATGACCGCGCATGCCTTGGTCGGAGACCGTGAGATGTGTCTGGCCGCCGGGATGGACGCTTATCTTTCAAAGCCCATCAAGGTGCAGGAGCTTTGGTATGCCGTCAGTGAGGTTCTGGCGCAGCACGACTCGGTGCCGGTTCTGACGTCCATATCGTAAGTTCTTGTAAGTCGACTCAGTTCGTCTTGTAAATGTGGTGGCCACCGGCGCGCTCTTTGCTCGCAGCGGTGTCATTGAAATGAAAACGCCTGATCGCATATCTCTACCAGATGCAGCATAAGAACGAAGTAGTGATTGTTACCGGAGCCGGCGGAAGCGGCTGCGGACGTTCCATCTCGGCTCGGTTTGCGTTGGATCGCGCCGCAGTTGTTGTCTCAGACGTCAACGAGAAGGGCGGCTCTGAGACGGTTCACCTAATCGAGCGCAACGGTGGCCGAGCAGCGTTCTTTCAAGCCGATGTGCGCCATGAGTCGCAAGTCAGGAATTTGGTGGCCTTCGCGGAGGCAACTTTTGGCGGGGTGAGCGTCTTGGTCAACAACGCTTCTGCACCACACGGGGATGAGGGGATCGGCAGTTGGATCGATCCAATCGAGACGGACCTGCTGGGGGCAATCTACGCCACGCGCTGGGCAGTTGAAGCCATGAGGCGCGGCAACGGCGGAGCAATCGTGAATATCGCATCGATCTCGGCCCTGTGGCACGGCCGCATGACGCCGGGTGGCATTCCCGGATACGACGTTGCCAAGGCTGGAATGATCCGGATGACTACCAGGCTCGCGTCGTTGGCGCAGACCGACGGTATTCATGTTAATTGTCTTGCGCCTGGTTGGATCGGAACGGATGAAGTGCGGAACTACTGGGAGTCTCTGACTTCGGAGGAGCGTACGTCACGCAGCATGCCCTCTCGCCTATTAACTACGGATCAGATTTCGGATGCAGTGGTTCGGCTCGCCGGAGACCGATCATTGGCCGGACGTGTTCTCGTCTGGTGGTCCGAGAATGAACCTCGTCTGATTGCGTGGGGGGACAGGGGTTATCGTGACCTGGTGGAATTTTGATGCACATGAAGGAGAATGATGCATCAACGGGAAGCTTAAGCCAAGTCTGGCAGCGCTCTACCTGGCAGGCGGCGTTTCAATCCGCGGCGCGGTCGCGCTGGCCAGCGCGAGAATCGCTCCAGCAAACAGCAGCGTGTCGGCAAAGTAGTTGAGCCCCTCAACCTTAACCGCGGTGCTCGGGTCGGTCATTTGCACGATCAGGATGGGCCCATAGATGAACAGGACAAGCAGCACAATCCAGGTACCGAGATAAGTTGCCGCCATCCGCGTCTTCTTGGCCAGCAGAATACTTATCCCCGCGCCCACAAGAATCGCGCCCGTCAAATAGCCGATGAGCAGGCGCCCGGGAATCCACGCGGGCGTCAGTTTTTCGAGCGGGACTCCGGGGCATCCCGCTGGGTGCAAGAAATGCTCAATCCCGAAAAATATAGCCGCGATCGCGATCAACACGCGGCCCAGGGTAATTAGCTTACTTCTGTGTTGTCCGCGCATCGCGTTTCCCGCAAGAATCCAGCCTCCGCCCGCGAATGACATCTCGCGGACAACAATCACCCAAGGGATCCTGTCTCCGGGGTTGGCGAGAACTCGCGGGATATGCACCATCGCCACGAAAAGAAACATCATGATTCCGAACAGCAGACCGGACCAGCGCACCTGAATTTTGGTGGCGATGCTCAAGGACGCTGCGAGCAACGCAAATCCGACGAAATACGCCCAAAATAAATGCCATGGCATGTACGAGGGCACGCTGAGCATGATGAAGTTTGCGCCGGAGAGATGCTCCGCGCCGAAGACGGCCAATGGGATGGCGAAACACAAATTGGCTGCAGCTACGATCTTGTTCAAACCGCCGGCTTGTGCGATGTCGGCCTTTGCTGCCCACAGCGCAACAAGCAAGAGTAGGATGCCGGCGCTCGACATCGAAACCGCCGTGCGAGAGATCTCAAGAAATGCCACGAGAATGGGTGTTTGCATGTGGATGCCAAGCGCAAGCTCACGTGCTTATCGGGGGCACGTTTTGGCGCATCAATAGAGCCTCAAAATTATAAATGAAGAGCGCGATAGCTGCGGTTGATAATATCGCGGTCATGCAAGGCGTAGAGTGAGTGCGGAGATGCAAACCGCGATTGAACGTAGAGCCTTCCTGAAAGCAATGCTTGCCGCTATGGCCGCTGCTGACGCACTATCACAAGAAGAGTTTCTGTGGGGCGGTCCGGTCTTGGACACGCACTTGCATCTGCGCCCTGATCCCGACGCTTGTTTCACGCACATTCGAGGCTGCGGGGTTACCAACGCTGTTCTGCTTACCAGGGCGCCAGACGAGGATAAAGCTAAGCAGGAAATGGCCAGGCGGCCGAATGTTTTTGTCCGTTCCGTATCTACGGATCCGGCTCAACCGGGTGCAGACGAAGTACTCCGAAAGGCGCTTCGGGACGGAGCTGTCAGCATCGGGGAATTGAAGTATCACCTGCCGCTGGACTCTCCCGAAATGCAGCGCGTGTATTCAATTTGTGCGGAAATGCAGGTTCCGGTGATGATGCACATCCAGAACTATCCACATTTCGCCGGTGAACTCCCCTACAACACCGGCTATCCACAGTTCGATAGGATTCTCCGTGCTTATCCGAACACGAATTTTATCGGGCACGGGGATTTGTTCTGGGCCCACATCAGCGCTGATGTTCCTACTGATCGCGGCTATCCATCCGGACCAATCAAGCCGGGAGGGCTAACCGACAAGTTTCTCTCCCATTACCCGAATCTATACGCCGATATGTCGGCGAATTCAGGGAACAATGCATTGTCTCGCGACCAGGAGTTCTCGCGAGACTTCATTGTGCGGCATCGAAGCAAGCTAATTTTCGGTAGTGACTGCGCTTGCGCGGATGGCAACGGGGCAGGCGTCTCGCAGGCAAATAACCCGGAGGCTAATAGGCTCGCGGGACAATGCGTCGCGCGCGCAACACTGGGGTTAGTGAAAACTCTGACATCCGCCGAGATCTTCCGGCAACTCACCTGGGAGAACGGAATCAGGGTATTCAGTGTTCGGTTTGCATAACAAACTCGTGTAATTGGCGATTCGCTATAGGTTGCTCTGTGCCAACCTACCCAATATGCGCCTGCTTGTGCTCGCCATTGGTCTTGTGTCCGCGGCCTTTGCTCAGCAGTTCGATACCGTCATCGCGCATGGGCGCGTGATTGACCCCGAGACCAACCTCGACGCCATCCGATATGTCGGCGTGCGTGCCGGCAAAATTGCCGCCGTCTCGGAATCTCCACTGCGGGGCGATTCGGTCATCGATGCGACGGATATGGTTGTCGCTCCCGGATTCATCGATATCCATCAGCACGGACAAACGGAGCAGAACTACGAGTTCAAGGCTCGCGACGGCGTAACCACGGCACTCGAAATGGAAGTCGGCGTGTCGCCTGTCGGCTCTTGGTATGCGCAGCGCGAAGGCAAATCGCTGATCAACTTTGGCGCCAGCGCCGGCCACATTCCGGTTCGCATGGCAGTGTTTCACGACAGTGGAAGCTTCCTCCCGCATGACCGCGCCATCAACAGCGCCGCATCGCAGGCGGAGCTCCAGCAAATTCTGTCGCTTTTGCGGCAGGGCCTGGATGAGGGCGCCCTCGGCATCGGCATGGGTCTCGCCTATACCCCGGCAGCTTCCCGCGATGAGATCTTCCGGGTCTTCGAACTCGCCGCGTCACGGCGCGTTGCAGTTTTTGTTCACCTGCGCAGCGCCGGGCCGGTCGAGCCCGGAGGCATCGACGCCCTCCAGGAAGTGATGGCCGATGCAGCCGCTGCAGGCGCCTCTCTGCACGTTGTGCACGTTACCAGCACGGAGCTGCGACAAACAACCGTCGCGCTGGCAATGATTCACGCCGCCGCGCGACATAACCTCGATTTCAGCACCGAGTGTTATCCCTATACGGCGGGCATGACCGATATTGCGTCGGCCATCTTTTCGCCGGGATGGGAGGCACGCAACGGCGGCATCACATACAAAGATCTGCAGTGGGCCGCCACCGCCGAGCGCCTGACCGCCGAGTCGTTCGAGCGCTACCGTAAGCAGGGCGGCATGGTCGCCATTCACTCAATTCCTGAAGATGTGGTCCGCGAGGCCCTTGCCGATCCCGAAGTTCTGGTCGCAAGCGACGGCATTCTCGATAACGGCAAAGGACACCCGCGTGCGGCCGGAACATATGCGCGCGTGCTGGGCAAGTATGTCCGTGAGGAGCACGTGTTATCGCTCGCCGATGCCATTCGCAAAATCACGCTGCTTCCGGCACAGCGTATTGCGCTCTCGAATAGGGGACGCCTGCAGGCGGGAGCCGATGCCGACATCACCATTTTCGATCCGGCGCACGTCATCGATCGCGCCACCTTCGACAATCCGGCGCAGTATTCCGATGGCATTCGTGACGTGATGGTGAACGGAGTTTGGGTGGTTAAGAACGGCCAGCTCGAGCGCGGCATTTATCCCGGACGCGGTATCCGGAGAGGGCGGTAGTGGCCGGCAGGGATCGGCCTAGCGCCGGGATGAGTTCCCGAGCCCGCGAGCAAAAGGAGCGGGTTCGTTACTGCGCCCGAACCACGACCGCAGTCATATCGTCATGCTGCGGCGCCCCCGATGTGAAAGCGTCCACCTTATCCAGTACCGATTTGATGATATCGGCTGCCGATCTCACCTCGCAATGGGCTACGGCCTCGATGAGCCTCTCTTCCCCGAACTCCTCTTCGGCAACGTTCATCGCTTCCGTGATTCCATCCGTGAAGGCAACCAGAATGTCCCCGCGTTCCACCTGTACGCTACGCTTCATGGTAAGCGGCGTTGGCGAATAGGCCAATGACAGTCCCTCCTTCCTCCAGCCGCAGCATCTCGCTGTTTCCGTTGCGCCGCCGGCAGAGTATCGGCGCGTTATGGCCCGCATTGACGTACCGTAAACGGCGCGTTTCTGGTTCGTACTGTGCGTAAAAAAATGTTGCATAGCGATTGTCCGCGGAGGCCTCGTAAACCAGCCGGTTAATATGCTCGATCATCTCGCCCACTGCCGCGCACGGCTTGATCGTCTGTCCGCGCAATGATGCCTGCAGGCTCGCCATCATCAAGGCCGCCGCAATTCCCTTACCCGAAACATCGCCCACCGCAATGCCCAACGATCCGTCATCCAATCGGATGAAGTCGTAATAGTCTCCGCCGACCCCGAGCGCAGGTCTGCAATATCCGCCAAAGTCGAGTCCGCGCACCACGGGAAGTGTCTGCGGAAACAGCCGTTGCTGCACTTCGCGGGCGATCTCGAGCTCGCGGTTCAGGCGCTCGCGTGCCGCCACTTCACGGCGAATATTTTCCGTGAGCCGTGCGTTGTCCAGCGCTAGCCCCGTCTGCGATGCCACCGCGCTCAACAATTGCAAGTCGCCGCGTGAATACGGCTCTTCTGATCTTTTGGGACCCAGGCTGATGATCCCCATCATTTCGCTATTGAGCATGATCGGAATCAGTATCTGTGCCGACAGCGCTTGCAACGATTTCTGCTCGCTCTCCGGCACTCCATATACCCACGACTGAGGATCGTCAAAGTAGACTTTTGCGGGCGCCTGCAACAGTCTTAAGTGACGAACGGTTGGCCAATTCCTTTTGAACTCCACGTCCACCGGCGTGCGGTGTCCCAGTGTCACTGCTGGACGGTAACCGTCATCTCGACTTACCAGAAGCGACACGACTTCGACGTGCAACGATTCCGATATGCGTTTGGCGACCCTGTCGACGAGCGTTCTTACGTCGCGAATCCCCGGTAATGAGTTGCCAAGATCTGTCAGGACCAATTCGGCGTCATATGCCTCGCGAAAGAACTTACGATCTGTCCATTCACTTACCTGCATGGCGATACTGCGCAACCCGAAGACCACCGTCGCCCCGATCAAACCGATAGCGACCGCCTGCCAATGGTGCTCGCTACCGAGGGCAATCTGCATAGTAAGCGAGACCACGATCACCGTAAGTAGGATTCGTAACGTACGAATGCCGGTGTTCGCGAACGCATATTTGACTCCGCTCCGCACCACCATGCGCACATCCATCGCACGCTGGACGATAATCACGTACGCCATGGTGAGGGGAAACACGAGTAACAACACCAGTAAGCTTGCAGTTACCCAGCCGGGCGGCTTAGGCAAAACACCCACACTTACGACTACATAAAGAAGGAACGGAATCGCGGCGATGGAAGATCCCGCAATCATTACATTCAGACGTCGCTGAGCGTCGCCCGGCTCTAAGCGCCGCTTCTTTATCCACAACAAAATCAGAAACGTCAATACACAGGCGGCGAATCCAACTCCGATTTCTCTCTGTGCGCGCTCCACATCGCGCATTGCCGCAAGGTGCCGCCCCTGAATGGCGTCGGCGTAGATACCGAGCAACACCACCGGAGCGAAGATGATGGCCAGCATCCACGTAATCCAGCGATGTTTCTGTACTGAAGCAAACGGCACCGGAAAGTACAGCGCGAACAGCAGCAGCCACAATGGCCACGCACTGTGCAGCAGACCTTCGTAGACAAAAAATATGCCCCGCCAGACTCCCGGCATCAGCCAATGATCCGGAGAGCCGGCAATCTGGCCAAATGAGGCTAGCGTCGCCAGCGTGATCCATGCGAGCGGATCGCGCGGCCGCGCAAGTGCAATGTAGAATCCGGTTAACAAACAACTGACCGGCAGGACGACATCCAGCGCAAGCACCACACCCCAGACCGTCCATGAGGCCGTGCTTTGCGCACGGATCATAAAGACGGAATAGGCAAGCTGCGCTACGGTGGCCCACAGCAGGAGTAAGAGTAAAGTGAATTGCTGTAGAGCCGGTTTCTCGCTCTCTTCGGGCGGATGCACGTGGGAATTAGCTCAGACTCTGTACGGCCACGGGTTCGTGAAACGGGCTCCGCTTCCGGCTGTACGTTCCGTAGATGACCAGGCCCACCAAAAGCCAACCCACGAAGCGCAGCCAGGTCTCCAATGGGAGGCCCAGCATCAGAACGAAGCACGTCACGATCGAGATGACCGGTGTGACTGGACACCACGGCACTCGGAAAGAACGCGGCCGGTCTGGCTGTGCACGGCGCAGGATGATCACACCAGCAGATACGATGACGAACGCAAATAAAGTTCCGATATTCGACAGGTCGGCGAAAGTTCCGATGTCCCAAATGCCGGCCGGTACACCCACGGCGAGCCCGGCCAGCCAGGTGCTGACATGCGGTGTCTCATGCTTCTTATGCACGCGGGAAAACAAACCCGGCAGCAGCCGATCGCGTGACATCGCAAACCATATTCGCGCCTGTGCGTATTGATACACCAGCAGCGACGACAACATGCCTAATAACGCTCCCACCGTTACCGTAAAGCGCAGCTTGTCCATGCCGATCGCCTTCAGCGCATTGGCGATAGGTGCGGCGTTATCCAGTGTTTTCCAACTCACGATACCGGTCAAAACCAGCGCCACCGCTGTGTATAGGATTCCGCAGATGATCAGCGTTCCGATGATGCCAATGGGCATGTTGCGCTGCGGATTTTTGCATTCTTCCGCGGCGGTGGAAACTGAATCAAAGCCGATGAACGCGAAGAACACGATTGCTGCGCCTGTAAGTACACCTGGAAATCCGTTCGGCAGAAATGGATGCAAATTTGAGGCCTGCACGGCCCGCGATGCGCCAAGTACAAATAACAGCACGGCTGCGATTTTCACCGCGACCATGAAGTTGTTTGCCCCCGCGCTCTCCTTAACTCCCCGCACCAGCAGCCAGCTCAGCAGCATGACGATTAAGAGCGCCGGTACATTGAAGATACTACCCGTAAGCCGGCCTTCCATAATCGCGGGTTCCGATAAGTAACGTGGTAAGTGCATTCCGAACACGTAATCGCACATGACGTTGAAGTATGCCGAGAAGCCGACCGCAACGGACATGTTCGAGACCGCGTATTCCAAAATCAGATCCCAGCCGATAATCCAGGCGAAGATCTCGCCCATAGTCGTGTAAGCGTACGTGTACGCGCTGCCTGCAATCGGGATCATCGACGCTAGTTCGGCATAGCAGAGCGCCGCAAAGCCACACGTAAGCGCCACCAGGATGAACGATAGCGTCAGCCCCGGTCCCGCGCCCGGACGTCCCACGGTAGATGCGGCAGCACTTCCATGCATCAGCAGATCCAGCACCGGCGCATTCAATATGGATGGAAAACTGAGGTGTTGTCCTGCCGCGGCTGTGCCCGTGACAGTGAAAATACCGGAGCCGATAACCGCGCCGATTCCGAATGCAATCAGGCTCCACGCGCCAAGAGATCGCTTTAGTCTTTTGCCTTCCTGATGGCTCTCATCGACGAGCGCATCGATGCTTTTGGTGCTGCAGAGCTGTCTGAAAAGCTGTGGCATCCGCTCAGGGGTCAGTATACCTGCAATGCATCCATATGACGGGATACAGAACGGCGAATTGTTAGCGCCCAGACACTAACTCGCGCGTGTCACCGTGGCCATCGTGTGGACGTCTACGGGGTATGTCTCGCACCAGGTTGTTGCTTATCATTCTGCTCGCGGGCTTGTACTCGGTTCCAATGCACGCCCAATACAGCGCGAGCCTTCAGGGGACAATTCAGGACGCATCGGGAGGAGTGATTCCGGGTGCATCCGTGACGCTCACCAATAACGGAACCCAGGCTAAGTTGCAAGCCACCGCCAATGACCAGGGGTTTTACCGGTTCAATCAGTTGCCTGCAGGCGCCTACACGCTGCAGATCGGGGCGGCCGGCTTCCAGACGACTACCGTGACGAACGTCCAAATCGCCGCCGATGTGGCTCAGACCTCGAATGCGACTTTGCAGCCCGCTGCCGTCGAATCGAGCGTTACCGTCAGTGCTACGGCCGCTCCCGCTCTGCAGACTGCCGATGCGAGCGTCAGCGCCACGATTCCCAGTCAGGCGATCCAAGATCTCCCGACCTTTGGTCGTGATCCTTACGAACTTGTCAGGACCGCGCCGGGTATCACCGGCACGGGAGGCCGCAGCGGCAACGGCCAGAGTGTCGCTCTCGGCAACACCACGGGGCCGGGCGGGTCTAACACCTCCGTCTTTCAAACCGAAAACCAAGTCCAGATCAGCTCCAGCGGCCAGCGCGTCGAGCAGAACGTATATCTGCTCGACGGCGTATCCGTCAACAGTCTCGAATGGGGCGGGGCCGCTGTGGTCACACCCAACTCCGAATCGGTCGCTGACATGACCGTGATCTCCAGCGACTACTCAGCCGAAGACGGCCGCAACAGTGGTGCTCAAATCAAAACCACAACCAAGAGCGGAACGAACGATCTACACGGCAGCGCCGTGTTCCGTTTCCAGGATCCAAACTTTAATGCTTATAACAAGTGGGGCGGACCGAACAATGCCGCACCGGTTCGCGTTCAGAACAACTATCGTCAGTATGCCGCCAGCCTCGGAGGACCTGCGATTAAGAATAAGTTTTTCTATTTTCTTTCTTACGAAGGTCTGCACAATAAGACGACTACTTACGGACAGGAGTGGACCACCACGCCGCAATACCGGCAGCTGGTAATTGCCGCCCGGCCGAATTCGACCATAGCGAAGATCTTTAGCTCCGTAAACGCCAACCCACGAACCGTACAGGTTCTGAATAATGGCTGTTCGGTCTTTCCCAGCAACGCCGCCACACAGTGTAATCAGGTAGCCGGCGGTCTTGATGTAGGCTCGCCGGGTCCGGGAACAAACCCGGCCACCAGCCCGTATTACAGCCCAGGGCCGAACATCGGAAGCGGCTTTGATGGCGTCCCTGATCTGCAGTACGTTCAATATTACTTGCCCGCGGAACAGGTAGGAAATCAATTTAACGGCCGTTTTGACTATAACGTCACTAACAATGACTTAGTCTTTGTATCCGCTTATGTCACTCATCTCAATTCAATTGCTGCAGATTCAGCTTCGGCCGGCGCTCCCGATGCCGACGTTTACTTTAAGCCACTGAATACAGCCATTACCGCCGCCTACATCCGTAATATCGGTGGCACCATGATAAACGAGCTGCGCGGTAACTTTACTCGCTACGCCGATAACGGACTTACGGACAACAAAGGCATCAACTGGGGCATTCCGCGTATCCAAGTAGAAGGTTATCCATTTGGGAACATGCAGGTCGCCGGCGCTCCGCAAAGTCCTGACACGCCTTCGATCCTCGCCGAAAATACTTACGAAGTCCGCGACACTCTGATTAAGGTTTGGGGTAACCAAACCTTCCGCTTCGGCGGACAGTATCGCTGGGAGCAGGACAACGACAACCTGTTCGGCGGCGCGCGGCCTCTCTATTCGTTTTCTAATCTGTGGAATCTAGCGAATAGCACGCCCATCTTCGAGAGCATCTACGCCAGCGCCTTCACAGGGGGCGCGCCCAACGCGGCACGCTACTACCGCGACCACAATCCGGCGCTCTTCGTTCAGGATGATTGGCACATCACTCCCAGTCTGACCCTCAATCTCGGTCTACGCTGGGAGTACTTCTCTCCTCTCACCGAGGCGCGCCATCAATCGGAAAACTTGTTCCTCTCCGCAACGGGACCTTCGCCTCTGGTCGATGCTCAAGTAAGACCTGTAAACCAGCTTTGGAACTCGAACTACAAAGATTTCATGCCTAAGATTGGCTTCGCCTACGCTCCGGTAGCGGCCCATCAACGCGTCGTGCTGCGCGGCGGGTTTGGCCTTACTTACAACCGGCAGAACGATGTGCTGTTTGCCAACAGCCGCGAAAACAATCCGAATTACTTCCACTACAACTTATGCTGCGGCACACCGCCCGCACCGATCAGCTTCGGCCAGCCCTACGGTCCTTTCAATGAGATTCAGTTCGCGCTTGGAAGTGGAACGAGCCCGTTCACCTATCCCGCAAATGCTGCGTTGGCGACCGGCGTCGATCCACGTACTGGCACGCCTCTCGCCATCGGCGGCGGTGCCGGCCCCGCAGTTGAGATCTACGGATCCTCGCCTCACCTGCCCGACCCTTATACGTTCCTTTATTCCTTGGAAACGCAGGTTCAACTGGTGAGCAATCTGGTCCTGACGATCGGATATCAGGGCGCCGGCAGCCGTCACCTGATCCGGCTCCTCAATCAAAACTTCCTGTATCCGCAAAATATCGGACCGCTTCCCACCCAAAATACCTCGTTCTTTGCTGTATATTTCCCCACGCCCGATGTGAACGCGTCCTACAACGCCATGAACGTACGCCTTGCAAAGCAGTTCTCGAAGGGCTTTTCTTTCGATGCCACTTACACCTGGAGCAAGAGCATCGACATGCTCTCGGCGGAAGGACCCGGCGCGAATACAAATCAAACCGATCCCGTTCATGCGCAAACCGACGAGTACGGCCCTTCGGACTACGACTCGCGCCATCATTTTGTCGCGAATGGCCTCTGGACATTACCCGTT